>NZ_AKJN02000001.1 GCF_000282315.2 Pseudomonas sp. GM41(2012) | reverse complement strand
TTTTTTTTTGTTTATTTATTGGCCAACGCAAATCCCGTCAACGCCAATCCCTGTAGGAGCTGTCGAGTGAAACGAGGCTGCGATCTTTTGATCTTGATCTTAAAAATCAAAGTCAAAAGATCGCAGCCTCGTTTCACTCGACAGCTCCTACAGGCTCCTACAGGCTCCTACAGGCTCCTACAGGCTCCTACAGGCTCCTATGGGGGTGAAATCAAGGCGCAAATGGCATCACTCGCTTGTGATGAGTCTTTTTATACGTGTCACAAATGATCTTGAACGCTTCCTCACGCACTGGCTCGCCGTGCAAAAACGCGTCGATCTCGGCATAGGTCACGCCGTGGGACGCTTCATCCGGTTTGCCGGGCGATAGGTCTTCAAGGTCCGCCGTCGGGACTTTTTCCACCAGTGATTCCGGCGCGCCGAAGCTGCGGGCGATGTCCCGGACCTGGTTTTTCACCAGGCCGCTCAGCGGTGCCAGATCGCAGGCGCCATCACCGAACTTGGTGAAGAAACCCATCACCGCTTCCGCCGCGTGGTCGGTACCGATCACCAGGCCGTGGGCTGCGCCGGCGATGGTGTATTGGGCGACCATGCGCATCCGCGCCTTGGTGTTGCCGAGCACAAAATCCACCGAGACCGCGTGCTTGCCTTCAAACGCTGCGACTTCACTGGCCAGGGATTTGACCGCCGGGCCGATGTTCACGGTGTGGCGCTCGTCCGGGGCGATGAAGTCCACCGAGGCCTGGGCGTCGTGTTCATCGAACTGGGTTTCGTACGGCAGGCGCACGGCGATGAACTTGTAGCTGTTGTCGCCGGTGCGTGTGCGCAGTTCGCGCATGGCACGCTGGGCCAGCAGGCCGGCGGTCAGAGAGTCGACGCCACCGCTGATGCCGAGCACCAGGGTCTTGAGCCCGGAATTGACCAGGCAATCCTGGATGAAGGTAATCCGCCGGGTGACTTCAGCCTCGAGGGCGGCCTGGTCGGCGAACGGCGGCTGGACCTTGAGCTGTTCAGCAATCTCACGCTGTTCGGCTTGCATGAATTCACTCCTTGCTTGATGTGCTGGAAATGGCAGCAGGTACTTTGAAAACGTGTCGCAAATAGGCAACGAAATTCGGGTCTTTGCAGTGAGTCTTGCCAGGCTCATCGGAAATCTTTGCCACGGGCTGACCGTTGCAGGCGGCCATTTTAAGCACGATGCTCATCGGTTCGACACCCGGAATATCGCACGTCAGGTTGGTGCCGATACCAAAGCTGACATTGATCCGACCGCGCAGCGCCCGAAAAATCTCCAGGGACTTGGGCAGCGTCAGGCTGTCGGAGAACACCAGCGTCTTGCTCATCGGGTCGATGCCCAGCTTGTGATAGTGCGCGATAGCCTTTTCCGCCCAGAGCACCGGATCCCCGGAATCATGGCGCAGACCGTCAAACAGCTTGGCGAAATACAGGTCGAAATCGTTGAGAAAGGCATCGGTGGTGATGCAGTCGGTGAGGGCAATCCCCAAAAGGCCACGGTACTCGCGGACCCAGCAATCGAGGGCGGCAATCTGACTGTCGATCAGCCGGGGGCCGAGTTGCTGGTGGGCCATGATCCATTCGTGGGCCATGGTGCCCAACGGTTTCATGTCCAGCTCCCGTGAAAGGTGCACGTTGCTGGTGCCGACAAACCGACCGGGGAAATCGTGCTTGAGCACGTTAACCACTTCTTCCTGCACGCGGTACGAGAAGCGACGACGAGTGCCGAAATCGGCGACCTGCAATTCGGACAATTCCTCCGCGCTGGCGTTGGCGGTGAGCCAGTCGAACTTGCGGTAGAGCTGCTCACGCGCCTGTTCCAGGACGACTTCACGGTAGCGATAGCGGTTGCGCACTTCGCTGACGATGGACAGCAACGGCACTTCGAACAGGATCACGTGCAGCCATGGCCCGCGCAGGCGGATGAACAGCTCGCCGTTTTCGATACCGGTGTGGACGTAGCGCAGATTGAAGCGGAACAACCCGAGAAAGCGCAGGAAATCCGGCTTCATGAAGCTGATGCGCTCCATGAAACTCAACTGGTCGGCGCTCAGGCTCAATTCGGCAAGACGCTCGATCTGGAAACGGATTTCCGCCAGGTATGGGCGCAAATCTTCACTGTTACGGCAACGAAACTCCCATTCGACTTCCACGTTCGGGTAGTTGTGCAGCACCGCCTGCATCATCGTCAGTTTGTAGAAGTCGGTGTCGAGCAGGTTCTGCACGATGCGATCGCCAAACACGCTCTCGCTCATAACGGGGTTCTCCAGGCTGGCCGCGGCCCGTGGCAGCGACGTTGCAGCTGTTTCAATGAATGGGGCTAGTGGCGCATATCAACGGCAGGTATTGCCAGTGTTTTTTGTGGATGAAGTCATCTGGAGGTTTTTTGCCGTAGCTGATGGCTTCATCGCAGGCAAGCCGTGCTCCTACAGATTTGTGGTCGGCCACCAGCCTGTGAGTGACACAAAACCTGTAGGAGCAAGGCTTGCCCGCGATAACATCCTCAAGGTGCCGCAGAGCTATCAATCTGCTCCAACATCCACTTCACAAAATCGCGCACCTTCGGCACTTCCGCCGAGTGCTCCGGATACGCCAGGTAATAGGCATCGGTGCTGGGCATCGCGTGCTGCCAGGGTATGACCAGTTTGCCGTCGGCCAATTCCTCTTCCACCAGAAACCGCGGCAACAGCGCCACACCGCAGCCGACCTGGGCTGCGCGGATGCACATGTAAAAGGTTTCGAAACGCGGGCCGTGGTAGCTGTGTTCGGTGTGGTAGCCCTGACTGTCGAACCAGTCGTGCCAGGCCTGGGGCCGGGAGGCGTTTTGCAGCAGGACCAGGTCGGTGAGTTGTGTAGGATCGGTGAACGGCGTGTCCGGCAGGCTGCCCGGTGCGCAGACCGGCACCAGCTCTTCGCCGAACAGCTTCAGGCATTCAGTGCCGGGTCGTGAGCCCTGGCCGAAATAAAACGCCAGGTCGCTGCGACCTTGCAACAGATCGTCGGCTTCCTGTTCGCTGCACAGGTCCAGATGGATCGAGGGATGGCGCAGGCGCCAGCCTTTCAAGCGTGGCACTAGCCAGCGCGCGCCGAAGGTCGGAGGCGTCGAGACGCGCAGGACTTCGGTTTCACCGCCGTAAGAGCGCAGGTAGTGGGTCGACATCTCAACCTGCGTGAGGATTTTTCTGACCTCCACCAGGTACAAGTCGCCGGCCGGGGTCATTTGCAGGCGTCGGCGCACCCGGCGGAACAACAGGTGTTGCAGCAATTCTTCGAGTTGCGCGACCTGTTTGCTCACAGCGCTCTGGGTCAGGTTCAGCTCTTCAGCCGCCCGGGTGAAGCTCAAATGCCGGGTGACGGCCTCAAAACACTGCAGCGCGGTGATCGACGGCAAGTAGCGTTTATTCAGCATTGGTTGTCCTTTTTCTTGTTTCTTTCTTACCAGCAATTCGCAGCATGAATAAACGGAATGATATCTCTCTTAAAGGTCGTTTGTTGGGTAACGTCGGGAGCGCTAAAACTACAGGCCTCACCAGCCGAATCAATCCGGCTGCACGTTTTCTGTTTTTTGCTTGAGGAGTGACCCATGGTTGCCGCATTGCTTGATCGTCTTGGTGTGAACCCGGCCCTGTACCAGAACGGCAAAGTGCCGGTGCATTCGCCGATCGATGGCAGCCAGATCGCCGCCGTGAACTGGGAAGGCGCCGCTGAAGTCGAGCAGCACATCAGTCGTGCAGATCATGCGTTCGAATTGTGGCGCAAGGTCCCGGCCCCGCGCCGTGGTGAACTGGTCCGCCAACTGGGCGATATCCTGCGTGAATACAAGGCCGACCTTGGCGAGCTGGTGTCCTGGGAAGCCGGCAAGATCACTCAGGAAGGCCTGGGTGAAGTTCAGGAAATGATCGACATCTGCGATTTCGCCGTCGGCCTGTCCCGCCAGCTGTACGGTTTGACCATCGCCTCCGAGCGTCCGGGCCACCACATGCGCGAAACCTGGCACCCGCTGGGCGTCGTTGGCGTCATCAGCGCATTCAACTTCCCGGTTGCCGTCTGGGCCTGGAACACCGCGCTGGCGCTGGTCTGCGGCAACCCGGTGATCTGGAAACCGTCGGAGAAAACGCCACTGACCGCACTGGCCTGTCAGGCACTGTTCGACCGTGTACTGAAGAACTTCAGCGATGCACCTCCGCACCTGAGTCAGGTGATTATCGGCGGTCGCGATGCCGGCGAAGCCCTGGTCGATGACCCGCGTGTCGCGCTGATCAGCGCCACCGGCAGCACCCGCATGGGCCGTGAAGTGGCGCCGAAAATCGCTGCACGTTTCGCTCGCAGCATTCTGGAACTGGGCGGTAACAACGCCATGATCCTCGGCCCAAGCGCCGACCTGGACATGGCCGTACGAGCCATCCTGTTCAGCGCCGTCGGCACTGCCGGTCAGCGTTGCACCACGTTGCGTCGCCTGATTGCCCATGAATCGGTGAAAGAAGAAATCGTCACCCGCCTGAAAGCCGCGTACTCCAAAGTGCGTATCGGCAACCCTCTGGAAGGCAATCTGATCGGTCCGCTGATCGACAAACACAGCTTCGAAAACATGCAGGATGCGCTTGAGCAGGCCTTGAGCGAAGGCGGCCGGGTGTTCGGCGGCAAGCGCCAACTGGAAGACAAATTCCCTAACGCTTATTACGTCTCGCCGGCCATCGTTGAAATGCCGGAGCAGAGCGATGTGGTTTGCCACGAAACCTTCGCACCGATTCTGTACGTGGTCGGTTACAAGGACTTCGACGAAGCGCTGCGCCTGAACAACGCCGTGCCACAAGGCCTGTCGTCGTGCATCTTCACCACTGACGTGCGTGAAGCCGAGCAGTTCATGTCGGCGGTGGGCAGCGACTGCGGCATCGCCAACGTCAACATCGGCCCGAGCGGCGCGGAAATCGGCGGGGCGTTTGGCGGTGAGAAAGAAACGGGCGGCGGTCGTGAGTCCGGTTCCGATGCATGGCGCGGCTACATGCGCCGTCAGACCAACACCGTGAACTATTCGCTGGAGTTGCCGTTGGCTCAGGGTATTACCTTCGACTGAGGCTGAGCCAAGCAGTGATCCCCTGTGGGAGCGAGCCTGCTCGCGATAGCGGTTTATCAGTCACATAGATACTGGATGTGCCGACGCTATCGCGAGCAGGCTCGCTCCCACATTGAATGGTGTGTTAGTTAGGTTTCTGTTGGAGTCTGGCAATGCCGTTACGCGAAGAGTGTCTGTGGGAAAAACTGACGCCGCAAAGGCCTGACAACGCGGCGCTCAAGGGCGAGGTGACGGTGGATGTTTGCGTCATCGGCGCCGGTTTTACCGGTCTGTCTGCGGCGGTGCATCTGCTGGAAAAAGGCAAAAGCGTCTGTGTGCTGGAAGCCCATCGCGCCGGTCATGGCGGGTCGGGGCGCAACGTCGGGCTGGTCAATGCCGGGATGTGGATTCCACCGGACGAGATCGAAGCCGGTTTTGGCGAGGCGGTCGGCAGTCAGCTCAATCGCATGCTCGGTGCGGCACCGTCCCTGGTGTTCAGCCTTGTGGATAAGTACAACATCGACTGCCAGTTACGCCGTGAAGGCACGCTGCACATGGCGCACAACGCCCGTGGCGAAGCGGACTTGCGCAGTCGTGAAGAACAATGGAAACGTCGCGGCGCGCCGGTGGAACTGCTGACCGGTCAAGCCTGCGAACAAGCAACGGGCACCAAAAAGATCGCCGCTGCGCTGCTCGATCGACGTGCCGGCACGATCAACCCAATGGCTTACACGACGGGGCTGGCCAAAGCGGCCATCGGTCTCGGCGGTCAGTTGTTCGATCATTCCCCGGTGACCCGGCTCGAACGTCAGGGCCAGCGCTGGTCGGTACAAACCGCTCAGGGTTCGGTGCTTGCCGAGCAAGTTGTGATTGCCTCTAACGCCTACACCGAAGGTGACTGGACGGAATTGCGGCGTAACTTCTTCCCCGGTTATTACTATCAAGTGGCCTCGGTCCCGCTGACCGAAGAGGCTGCGCAGCAAATTCTCCCGGGTGGCCAGGGTTCCTGGGATACCCGCCAGGTCCTCAGCAGTGTTCGTCGCGATAAGGACGGCCGTCTGCTGCTCGGCAGTCTCGGTAATGGCAATCAGAAACCGACCTGGTTCCTTAAAGCCTGGGCCGACCGGGTGCAGCAGCACTATTTTCCTTACCTAAAACCGGTGGAATGGGAGTGCACCTGGACCGGTTGCATTGCCTTCACCCCCGATCATTTGATGCGTTTGTTCGAGCCGGCGCCCGGTTTAGTGGCGGTCACCGGTTACAACGGCCGGGGCGTCACGACTGGCACGGTGGTCGGCAAAGCCTTTGCCGATTATCTGTGTAACGGTAATCCTCAAGCGCTGCCGATTCCCTTTGCGCCCATGCAGCCATTGGCGGGTGTGGGATTGCGCAGCTGTCTGTATGAGGCTGGATTCTCGCTGTATCACGCAGGCCAGTGCTTGCGGATCGTTATTTGATTGTTGAAATTTGTTGCTGAAAGCGGCGCTTTTTCGCGCAGCGGCTAGCCTGTAAAAGGTGCGGGTTGTAGCAGTTCCGCACCAGCAGTGTGCACTTCGGTGACGCACGTTGTTACAGGCTGGTTGCACGTCGTTTGGCGCCGCGGTTGCAATGATGGCGCGCTCGGGTTGCGCCTTTAAAAGTAAATGGTTTCACCTTCCGCGGTTTAGACGGTTGCACGCCCAATGAAAATGGGATCGAAACAGTCGAAATAACAATAAAGCAGCGACTTTTTTCAGAATAAAAAACCGATGGCACGGCCCTTGCTCTGAGCATTCAGGAAGTCGCAGTGCCAACTAAAAAAAACCCTTGGAGCACCACCTCATGTCCCAGACGTTTTACAAAAAAGGCTTTTTGGCCCTCGCAGTGGCAACTGCGTTGGGTGTTTCTGCGTTTGCACAGGCTGATGTGAAAATCGGTGTGGCGGGACCGATGACAGGCGCCAACGCGGCATTTGGCGAGCAGTACATGAAGGGTGCACAGGCTGCGGCCGATGCGGTCAACGCAGCGGGCGGCATAAACGGGGAAAAAATCGTACTGGTCAAAGGCGATGACGCCTGCGAACCGAAACAGGCTGTGACGGTCGCCAAGGACCTGACCAACCAGAAAGTCGCTGGCGTAGTCGGTCACTTCTGCTCCTCCTCGACCATCCCGGCTTCGGAGATCTACGACGAAGCGGGCATCATCGCGATCACTCCAGGCTCCACCAACCCACAAGTTACCGAACGCGGCCTGGCAGCCATGTTCCGTATGTGCGGTCGTGACGACCAGCAAGGCATTGTTGCCGGCGACTACATCGTCGACGTGCTCAAAGGCAAGAAAGTCGTGGTCCTGCACGACAAAGACACCTACGGCCAAGGTCTGGCGGACGCCACCAAGGCACAACTGGTCAAGCGCGGCGTAACGCCAGTGTTGTACGAAGGCCTGACCCGCGGCGAGAAAGATTTCAGCGCCGTGGTGACCAAGATCCGTGCGGCCGGTGCCGACGTGGTCTACTTCGGCGGCTTGCACCCGGAAGCCGGTCCACTGGTTCGCCAACTGCGTGAACAAGGCCTCAAAGACGTCAAGTTCATGTCCGATGACGGCATCGTGACCGACGAGCTGGTGACCACAGCCGGTGGCCCGCAGAACGTTGACGGCGTGTACATGACCTTCGGCGCCGACCCGCGCCTGCTGCCAGACAGCAAGACGGTAGTGGACGAGTTCCGCAAAAAAGGCACCGAGCCTGAAGGCTACACCCTGTACGCCTACGCTTCGGTCCAGACCCTGGCGGCTGCGTTCAATGGCGCCAAGTCCAACAAGGGCGACGACGCTGCCAAATGGCTGAAAGCCAACAAGGTCCAAACCGTAATGGGCGAGAAGACCTGGGACGCCAAGGGCGACCTGAAAGTCTCCGACTACGTGGTTTACCAGTGGGACAAGGACGGCAAATACCACCAACTGGAAAAACAGAAGTGATATGAACTGCTGATCTCCTGTGGTGAGGGGATTTATCCCCGTTGGGCAGCGTAGCTGCCCCGAGGCCAACGATCACGTCCGTGGTCACCGGACTTGCGGCTGCTTCGCAGCCGAACGGGGATGAATCCCCTCGCCACAGGGTGTTCACCTTCAGCAGACTGAAATCAGTCATCGCTCGTCTGTCTTTTCTCGTAGAGCTGCACACAACCGTGTTGCGCCGGCGGCTGAACCCCGGTCCGTCGTACCCGGCTTCTGTGCAGTCTCTCAAATGCGTGAGATTGCGTTATGGATGGTATTTTCCTGCAGCAACTGGTCAACGGCCTGACCCTCGGGTCGGTCTATGGCCTGATCGCCATCGGCTACACAATGGTCTATGGCATCATCGGCATGATCAACTTCGCCCACGGCGAGGTTTACATGATTTCCGCTTACCTCGCGGCGATCAGTCTGGCTCTGCTGGCTTACTTCGGTATTGAATCCTTCCCTCTGCTGATGCTCGGCACACTGGTCTTCACCATTATCGTCACGGCGGTGTATGGCTGGGTCATCGAGCGCGTCGCCTACAAACCGTTGCGTAACTCCACACGACTGGCACCGCTGATCAGCGCCATCGGTATTTCCCTGATCCTGCAAAACTATGCACAGATCGCCCAGGGCGCCCGTCAACAAGGCGTACCTACACTGCTTACCGGTGCATGGCGAGTTGAAGTCGGGAGCGGCTTCGTACAGCTCACCTACACCAAGATATTCATTCTGATCGCCGCATTTGTCGGGATGGGCCTGCTGACCTACGTCATCAAGTACACCAAGCTCGGCCGCATGTGCCGCGCCACCCAGCAAGACCGCAAGATGGCTTCGATCTTGGGGATCAACACCGACCGGGTGATTTCCTATGTGTTCATCATCGGTGCAGCGATGGCGGCCCTGGCCGGCGTGCTGATCACCATGAACTACGGCACGTTCGACTTCTACGCAGGCTTCGTCATCGGCATCAAGGCGTTCACTGCCGCGGTACTCGGCGGGATCGGTTCGCTGCCTGGCGCCATGCTTGGCGGGATTATTCTGGGGATCTCCGAATCACTGTTCTCAGGTCTGGTGAACTCGGACTACAAAGACGTTTTCAGCTTCTCGCTGCTCGTTCTTGTTCTGGTCTTTCGGCCTCAAGGCCTGCTCGGCCGTCCTCTTGTGTCGAAGGTGTAAGCGATGTCTTCAACCACTAAAAAAACCATTGATCTCAAAAGAAGCCTGGTTGACGCGATTCTTGCCGGCCTTGTAGCCCTGATTGTGTTCGGCCCGATTGTCGGCATCGTCCTCGACGGCTACGGCTTCAACCTGGAAACGACCCGGGTGGCGTGGATTGTCGCCATCGTCATGGCCGGCCGCTTTGCCTTGAGCCTGTTCCTGCAAACCCCCAAGGGCCTGAGAATTCTCGAAGGCTTTGAAAGCACCGGCTCCGGCGTTCATGTACTGCCGCCTGATTACAAATCCCGGTTGCGCTGGATCATCCCGGTGGTGATCGTCGTCGCTGTGGTGTTCCCGTTTTTCTCCAACTCCTACCTGCTGGGCGTGGTCATCCTCGGGCTGATCTACGTGTTGCTGGGCCTGGGGCTGAACATCGTGGTCGGCCTGGCCGGTCTGCTCGACCTGGGTTACGTGGCGTTCTACGCCATCGGTGCCTACGGCCTGGCGCTCGGTTACCAATACCTCGGTCTGGGCTTCTGGACGGTGCTGCCGCTGGCGGCGATCACCGCTGGCCTTGCCGGTTGCATCCTCGGTTTTCCGGTGCTGCGCCTGCACGGTGACTATCTGGCGATCGTGACCCTGGGCTTCGGTGAAATCATCCGGTTGATCCTCAATAACTGGTTGTCTCTGACCGGAGGCCCGAATGGCATGGCTGCTCCATTGCCAACCTTCTTCGGCATCGAGTTCGGCAAGAGGGCGAAAGAGGGTGGGGTGCCGTTCCATGAGTTCTTTGGCATCGCCTACAACCCGGACGTGAAGTATTACTTTATCTACGCGGTGTTGTTCCTGGTGGTATTGGCCGTGTTGCACATCAAGCACCGCTTGACTCGCATGCCGGTCGGTCGCGCCTGGGAAGCCTTGCGTGAAGACGAAATCGCTTGCCGCTCCATGGGCCTGAACCACGTACTGGTCAAGCTTTCGGCGTTCACTATCGGTGCATCGACGGCCGGTCTGGCGGGTGTGTTCTTCGCCACCTATCAAGGTTTCGTCAACCCGACCTCATTCACCTTCTTCGAATCGGCATTGATCCTCGCGATCGTGGTACTCGGCGGGATGGGCTCGACCATCGGCGTGGTGATTGCGGCCTTCGTGCTGACCGTCGCCCCGGAACTGCTGCGGGGTTTCGCGGAATATCGCGTGCTGCTGTTCGGCATCCTGATGGTGTTGATGATGATCTGGCGACCGCGCGGCCTGATTCGGATCAGCCGTACCGGTGTGACCCCGCGTAAAGGAGTAGCGCCATGAGCGAAGTCGTACTCTCGGTCGAGAAACTGATGATGCACTTCGGCGGCATCAAGGCGTTGAACGATGTCAGCCTGAAGGTCAAGCGCAACTCGATCTTCGCCCTGATCGGCCCCAACGGCGCCGGCAAGACCACCGTGTTCAACTGCCTGACCGGGTTCTACAAGGCCTCGGGCGGCAAGATCGAACTCAACGTGCGTGGCGAGCGGACCGATGTCATCAAAATGCTGGGTGAACCGTTCAAGGCGACTGATTTTGTATCGCCGAAAAACTTCATCAGCCGGCTCCACTACAAGATGTTCGGCGGCACTCATCTGGTGAACCGTGCCGGCCTGGCGCGGACCTTCCAGAACATTCGCCTGTTCAAGGAAATGTCGGTACTGGAAAACCTGCTGGTGGCCCAACACATGTGGGTCAACCGCAGCATGCTGGCCGGGATCCTCAACACCAAGGGTTATCGCAAAGCCGAAAGCGATGCGCTGGACCACGCGTTCTACTGGCTGGAAGTGGTGGACCTGGTGGACTGCGCCAACCGTCTGGCCGGTGAGCTGTCGTATGGTCAGCAACGCCGTCTGGAAATCGCCCGGGCCATGTGCACCCGGCCGCAGATCATCTGTCTCGACGAACCGGCCGCCGGCCTCAATCCTCAGGAAACCGAAGCGCTGAGCGCGATGATCCGGCTGCTGCGCGACGAGCACGATCTGACCGTGGTGCTGATCGAACACGACATGGGCATGGTAATGAGCATTTCCGACCACATCGTGGTGCTGGACCACGGCATCGTCATCGCCGAGGGTGGCCCCGACGACATCCGACACGATCCGAAAGTAATTGCGGCCTACCTGGGCGCCGATGAAGAGGAAGTGGTGCTATGAGCCAACCCATCCTCGAGCTGAAGGATCTGGATGTGTTTTACGGGCCGATCCAGGCTCTGAAGAATGTCTCGCTGCACATCAATGAGGGGGAAACCGTCAGCCTGATCGGCTCCAACGGTGCCGGCAAGTCGACCCTGCTGATGTCGATTTTCGGTCAGCCGCGGGCGGCGGACGGGCAGATCATCTATCAGGGTGTGGATATCACCCACAAGTCGTCCCACTACATCGCGTCCAACGGCATCGCTCAATCGCCGGAAGGGCGGCGGGTGTTCCCTGACATGACCGTCGAGGAAAACCTGCTGATGGGCACCATTCCGATCGGTGACAAGTACGCCAAGGAAGACATGCAACGCATGTTCGAGTTGTTCCCGCGACTCGAAGAGCGGCGCACCCAGAGGGCGATGACCATGTCCGGCGGCGAGCAGCAAATGCTCGCCATCGCACGAGCGCTGATGAGCCGGCCGAAGCTGTTGTTGCTTGACGAGCCGAGCCTGGGTCTGGCGCCAATTGTGGTGAAACAGATCTTCGCGACCCTGCGGGAGCTGGCCAAAACCGGCATGACCATCTTCCTGGTGGAGCAGAACGCCAACCACGCCCTCAAACTGTCGGACCGGGCGTACGTGATGGTCAACGGCGAGATCCGCCTCACGGGCACCGGCAAGGAGCTGCTGGTTAACGAGGAAGTGCGTAACGCCTATCTCGGCGGCCACTGAGTTCGCTGTTGTAACACCAAGCCTCGGCGCGCAATCGCCGGGGCTTTTTTACATCCCAAAAGCATCACAAATTAATGTGGGAGCGAGCCTGCTCGCGATAGCGGTGGATCAGTCACTTCAACGTTGACTGACCTACCGCTATCGCGAGCAGGCTCACTCCCACAGGTATCTTCCACAGGTGTCTTTGTGTGCTTTCCGGAAATTGTGGAAAACAATATTCACAAGCTCTCAAAGCGCGACATAAAGCCGCTGCAAATAGTTGTTTTGTCACGGTTTTGACTTGTCCCCGTTTGCTGTGGAGCTGGCTGTGAATAACGTGGGAGTAGCTGGCTGAAAGCCTTTGAAACCGTGGCTTGCAGAGTTGTGGTTGTTTTTTGATCAGGCGTTTTTACGAGACCGCGAGCGGGCGTTGTCAACCTTTTTGTTGGAGACGAAAACGGGCCGAAACAGGGTGGAGCTGCCTGTGGATAAGTCTGTGGTTAAACTCTGGAAAGACTCGGCTGAAGGCCGTAGTTACTGGCTTGGCGCCATCGTCGGTATGACCGGTCAATCGTGCAAAATGCCATGGGCTGCACAGCCGGCGTTCCAGGGTCAAGCAAAAAAATTTCCAATTTGCCCGCAAAGCCTTGTGCACAGCGGCTTACAGCTTTTCCACTTGCCCCCGGAAACTGTGGACCGGCCTGTGGATAAGGTGCGCGCACATGGCTGAAAGCCACGGTAGGTAAGGCCTGGCAACGTTTGATCGTTTTTTGTACAGCTTCTGCGGTAGTTGCCGCTGTGGGCAAGGCCGGGCATGCTGGCTGCTGATTTTCTATTCCAGTGGCTGTCGATCAGCCGAAGCAAGGAGAACACGATGTCCAACACCCTGTTTATTACCGGCGCGACCTCCGGTTTTGGTGAAGCCTGCGCCCGTCGTTTTGCCGAAGCCGGCTGGAAACTGGTGCTGACCGGCCGTCGTGAAGAGCGCCTCAATGCGCTGTGCGCCGAGTTGTCGAAGCAGACCGAGGTTCATGGCCTGGTACTCGACGTGCGTGATCGCAAGGCCATGGAGGAGGCGATTGCCAACCTGCCGCCGTCCTTCGCCAAACTGCGTGGGCTGATCAACAACGCCGGCCTGGCCCTGGGCGTTGACCCGGCGCCCAAGTGCGACCTCGACGATTGGGACACCATGGTCGACACCAACATCAAAGGCCTGATGTACAGCACTCGTCTGTTGTTGCCCCGCCTGATCGCTCACGGTCGTGGTGCCGGCATCGTCAACCTTGGTTCCATCGCCGGCAACTACCCGTACCCGGGCAGCCATGTGTATGGCGCGAGCAAGGCATTCGTCAAACAGTTCTCCCTGAACCTGCGCTGCGACCTGCAAGGTACGGGGGTGCGGGTCAGCAATATCGAGCCGGGCCTTTGCGAAAGCGAGTTCTCACTGGTGCGTTTCGCCGGTGACCAGGAGCGTTACAACGCGACCTACGCCGGTGCCGAGCCGATCCAGCCGCAAGACATCGCCGACACCATTTTCTGGGTGCTCAATGCCCCGGCGCACATCAACATCAACAGCCTGGAGCTGATGCCGGTGAGCCAGACGTGGAGTGGGTTTGCGATTGAGCGTAATGGTGGCAAGGCGTAAGACCGCGTAACGGCCATCGCGGGCAAGCCTCGCTCCTACATGTCCACGGTGATTCTGTAGGAGCGAGGCTTGCCCGCGAAGGCGATTTCTCAGTCAGCGAAGATATTCGGCTAGTCCGCGATAGCAGGTTGCCAAGTGATAAGGCGTGGTCGACGGCATGTCCCGACGTGTCACATCACCGTTCTCATCACGGCACTCATACCAGCCACCCTTATGCAGGGAATGCTGTTGCAGTGCCTGCAACTGACGTAGCACTGCGGCCTCGCTGTCTGGCCGCAAGGTCAGGGCACGCAGGTATTCAGCTTGAGCCCAGATTCGCTGTGTAGCGTCCCGAGGTGGGCTGTCCGGTTCCAGGTCGAGCATCGCCCGTACGGCGCCGGTCTGTTGATCGACACCCAGTTGTTCGGTGAATGCAAAGGCGCGTTCCAGAGAAGCATGCAGTGTCGAACCGCGCAGCAACGAAGACGACTCCAGCAGGAAATACCACTCGAACTGATGCCCCGGTTCAAACCAGTTATCCACAGCGCCCAGCGGTTTTTCCATCAACACACTGTGTTGCGGGTCGATAAAGCGCTTCTGCATGGCTGTGCATAACTCGACGAGCGCGTTTTGCACGGCGACGTCTTCGCGCACCGACAGCGTGGCGAGGAAGGCTTCGGCCAAGTGCATCAGGGGATTTTGCAGCGGCCCCGACTCAAGCGAAGACCAGTCACGGTCGAGGCAGGCTTCGTACAGGCCGTCGTTCGTGGCAAAGCGCTGCGCGACCACTTCCAGTGCGGCGTTGAGCACCGATTCCACCCGCGGCTCGCGGACCTTGTCCCAGTAATGGGCGCAGGCGAACAGGATGAAAGCGTGGGTGTAGAGGTCTTTTCGCTGATCCAGCGGTGCACCCTGCGGGTCGACGCTGTAGAACCAGCCACCATGCTCGGCATCGTGGAAATGCTGCTGCAGGGAGCGGAACAGAGCTGCGGCGCGCTCTTCGGCGGCCGGTACCTGGCCGATCAGGCTGGAAAACAGGTAAAGCTGTCGCGCGCAGGCCATGGCCCGGTAGCGTTGGGGCGGCAGCGGTTGGTGCTCGGCGTCCAGCGCCTCATAGGGCAGCGCCACGTCGGCATTCCAGCCGGGACCTTGCCAGAGCGGCACGATCACGTCCAAAAAGTGCTGTTGCACCGAGGCAAATAGAGAGGTCAATTCAGGCTGGGAGGCGGAGCGGGAAACAGGCGGCATTGGCTGGCGTCGTCACGGCTGGGTTGATTGCGCGACATGTTAGCAGAGAGGCCGGCCAGAGAGAGGCGGTGTCTGTCAGACCGCTATCGCGAGCAAGCTCGGCTCCCACAGGAGTACGCATTCCGTTGTGGGAGAGGCCGGTTAGAGAGAGGCGGTGTCTGTCAGACCGCTATCGCGAGCAAGCTCGGCTCCCACAGGAGTACGCATTCCGTTGTGGGAGAGGCCGGTTAGAGAGAGGCGGTGTCAGACCGCTATCGCGAGCAAGCTCGGCTCCCACAGGAGTACGCATTCCATTGTGGGAGCCGAGCTTGCTCGCGATGAGGCCATCACAAGCGGAAAAGAAATCAGCCCGCCAGTAACCAGGCCCCAGTCGCCGCCGAGGCAGCACCCGCTAATCGAACCAACGGCGCCGCCGCTTGCGGCAACACCCGCACTACGGCGTAACCCAATCCATGCAACGCTGCCGTCGCCGCTACAAAACCCGCCGCATACGCCCAAGGGCTCGACATCTGCGGCAACTCCAGTCCGTGCGCCACCCCATGGAACAGCGCAAACAAAGCGGTTGCCGCAACGGCGAGGCTCAACGGCGGACGCACGGCCAACGCCACCGCCAGACCCAGCGCCAGCACCGACGCCGCAATCCCGCTCTCCAGCGCCGGCAGGTTCAGCCCTTCAAACCCCAGCAACCCGCCGATCAGCATGATGCCGACGAATGTGCACGGCAGCGCCCAACGCGCGGCGCCTTTCTGTTGTGCCGCCCACAAACCGACCGCAACCATCGCCAACAAGTGATCGAGGCCACCGACCGGGTGGCTGACACCGGCGATCAAACCGTTGTCGCCATGCCCCGGGTGGGCGAAGGCTATGGCCGGGGTCAGCAGCAGGGCCATTGCGCCCAAAATGCGTTTAAGTGTCATGGATAGCTTCCTTGTTGATAAAAGTTGATCGTGTTCACGCCGCTGTCAGCAGGCCCTGGCGTTCGATGAAGGCGATGATTTCTTCCAGGCCGAGGCCGGTTTTCTGGTTGCTGAAAACAAACGGTTTGCCGTTGCGCATGCGCTTGGTATCGCTGTCCATCAGTTCCAGCGACGCACCCACCAAGGGCGCGAGGTCGATTTTGTTGATCACCAGCAGATCCGATTTGCAGATTCCCGGCCCACCCTTGCGCGGCAGTTTGTCGCCAGCCGAGACGTCAATCACGTAAATGGTCAGGTCGGACAGTTCCGGGCTGAAGGTGGCAGACAGGTTGTCGCCACCGGACTCCACAAGGATCAGGTCCAGCCCTGGAAAGCGGCGGTTCAGTTGGTCCACGGCTTCGAGGTTGATCGAGGCGTCTTCGCGGATCGCCGTGTGCGGGCAGCCGCCGGTTTCCACGCCGATGATCCGCTCCGGCGCCAGTGCTTCGTTGCGCACCAGAAAGTCGGCGTCTTCACGGGTGTAGATGTCGTTGGTGACCACCGCCAGGTTGTAGCGGTCGCGCAGCGCCAGGCACAGGGCCAAAGTCAAAGCGGTTTTGCCGGAACCGACCGGGCCGCCGATGCCGACGCGCAGAGGTTGTGTGTTCATGTGCTTCTCCAAAATAACAGGGCCAAAATAACAGGCCCTAGGAACGGAATAGACGGCTGTACTGGCGCTCATGGGCCATGCACGCCAGGGACAGGCCAAAAGCGGCGCTGCCATAGTGTTCGGGGTTGATTCGGGTGGCGTTCTGCTGAGCCTCTTGCAGCAGCGGCAGCAATTGGCTGGTCAGGCGTTGCGCGGCTTGCTGGCCCAGTGGCAGGGTTTTCATCAGCACGGCCAGTTGGTTTTCCAGCCAACTCCAGAGCCACGCTGCCAGCGCGTCTTGCGGGCTGATATTCCAGGCGCGAGCGGCCAGTGCCCAGCCGAGGGCCAAGTGCGGCTCGGGACGTTGTTCAAGAAAGGTGCGGGCCGGAGCATCAAGCTCAGGCAAACCGTTGAGCAGTTGTTGAAGGGAATAGCCCATCTGCCGGCTCTCCTGATGCAACTCGCGGGTTTCCCGACTGGCGCGATGCTCTTCGCAGCGTTGCAGCAGTTCGCCCCAGTTTTCATCAACGGCGGCCACGCAATGGGCGAGCAGCAGCGGCGCTTCGAAACGCGCCAGGTTCAGCAGTAACTGATCACTGATCCAGCGACGGGCGCTGTCAGGATCATTCACCCGGCCGTTATCCACCGCCATTTCCAGACCTTGGGAATAGCTGTAACCGCCAATCGGCAACTGCGGACTGGCCAGGCGCAACAGCGCCCAGGCTGGGTTCATAACCGAACGCCGAACTGGTGCAGCTTCGGCGGGTAGTTGAAGTCTTCGTCGCCGTGGCGCGAATGGTGATGGCCGCCGCCATAGGCGCCGTGTTCCGGCTGGAACGGCGCTTCAATGTTTTCGACCTTGGCATCAAGCTGTTCGAGCATGGCCTTGAGCACGTAGTCGTCGAGCAGGCGCAACCAGCCGTCACCGACTTGCAGGGCAACGTGGCGGTTGCCGAGGTGATAGGCGGCGCGAGTCAGTTCGAAAGCATTGGCGCAGGTGACGTGCAGCAGTTGTTCGGCCCGGGCGCAAACCCGCACGATGCGCCCGTCTTCGGCTTGCAGGAACTCGCCGTCATGCAGCGGTGGCTGACCGCGCTCCAAAAACAGCCCGACGTCTTCACCCTCGGCACTGAAACAGCGCAACCGGCTTTTGCTCCGGGCTTCGAAGGTCAGGTGCAACTCGGCGGCCCAGACGGGTTGAGAGTCGATTCTGCGATGAATCACCAGCATCGGAAGGCTTCCAGCAATGGACAATGCTTAGGCTAGAGCAAGGGGCTTGCCAATCGGGTGATGCGTAGGAAATGCCTGTCGGAGCTCAGTGGATGTTTCAGAATTTTGGATCATGTTGGTGCGTGTGGGGTTTTCGCGCACCAATGTGGGAGCGAGCCTGCTCGCGATGGCGGAGTATCAGTCACATCAAGTGTTGACTGTTGCGACGCTATCGCGAGCAGGCTCGCTCCCACAGGGGGGTGTATTTACTCGGTACTGCCGAGGCCTTGCCAGTGTTTGAGGCCAATAAAGATAAAACGCAACTGCTGGGTAATTTTCGCCTGTGGCGTCAGATGCTCGGGCAGCGCCTCGGCAGGCGGATCAATGATGTCCGGCAAGGTCGCGAACACGCTTTTGACAATCAGATCAGCCATGACGCTCAGGCCGGCGATGTCCAGGTGTTGCAGCTTCGGCATCAAGGACAAGTCGGCCGCCAGGTCCGAGCTGATGTCTTCGCGCAATCGACCGATGGCCAACCGCACCGGCAGCGAGCCGCCGTATTGCTCGCGAGCGAGAAACAGGAACTGCGAGCGATTGGCCGTGACCACATCGAGAAAGATCCGCACCGAGGCGTCAATGATGCCGCCCATGACGAACTCGTTGTGGCGCACCAGGCGAATGGTTTCGCGGAAGGTCTGACCGACTTCACTCACCAGCACCAGGCCCAGTTCATCCATATCGGCGAAATGCCGGTAGAAACCGGTGGGCACGATCCCCGCGGTTCTGGCGACTTCGCGCAGGCTCAGGCTGCCGAATCCTCGGCCGCATTCCATCAAGTGGCGGGCAGCGTCCATCAGGGCGTTGCGGGTCTGTTGTTTCTGTTCGGCGCGGGGCAGCATCGCAAGGGTGTTTTCTGGATAAGACAGCGGCGCACTCTAGCAAATCGGCTTTGCCGGCGTCGAATGACTATCAGGGAGTCAAGCGGGGAAAGTGAGGCGTCTATAACGTCAAAAGCCCAATCCGGGGATTGGGCTTTTTTTCAGGGCCGCCATTGGCTCAGCTCAAAGCGCTGTTGCGTTCGATGACACGGTCACCACCACCTTCGGCCAGGGTTTGACCTTGTGGAGTGCGATCGGAACCGTCAGCAGCCAGGGTTTGACCTTGTGGAGTGCGGTCGGAACCGTCAGCAGCCAAGGTTTGACCTTGTGGAGTGCGGTCGGAACCGTCAGCAGCCAGGGTTTGGCCTTGAGGAGTACGATCGGAACCGTCAGCAGCCAGGGTTTGACCCTGTGGAGTGCGATCGGAACCATCAGCAGCCAGGGTTTGACCTTGTGGAGTGCGATCCGAGCCATCCTGGGTGATCAGGCCTTTTTCTTTCAGGCGATCATTGCCACCTTCGGCGACAGTTTGGCTGAACACCGAGTGGGTGGATTTGACTTGTGGGGTTGCCTGGTCAGCAGCTGGCAGGGCGAAAGCCGTGCTGGCCAGCATTGAAAGTGTAAGGCTAAGCAGTAATTGGCGTTTCATGATTGGGTGCTCCGTTGGAGGGCGATAAAGTGGGTACGAGGGCAATGCTACTCTCGATAAGTCGATACAAAAGTTCATAAACGCAATGGTAATAATCAACGGAATTGATTGTTCCGTTAAACCGCTCTAAATCGGGCGTTTCCGGTGGACGTTTTTGCCCTGCGGTGGGTATTTTCGACCCACTTGCGCCTTGCAAAAGTGCGGGGCCGGTAACGCTGGATTGGGGGGCATCCTGTCGCCGACCGATTATTTGAACGTTAAGCGGCATTTCGGTTAAACCCGCGCATCGTTTCCCAGTCCTAGACTCCATGGCAGGCCAGTTCTGGCCTAACGTTTCAAACATGCGTCGCAGTCAGGGCGCTCAGTCGTATCAGGAGCCCTGTGCAATGACGCGCATTCGTAAAGTTTTTACCTGGACCCTCGCCAGCCTTGTTGTCCTGCTGGCCGTACTGGTTCTGATCATCGCGTTCTTCGATTGGAACCGGATCAAACCACCGCTTAACGCCAAAGTTTCCGAAGAGCTGCACCGCCCGTTCGCCATCAACGGCAACCTCGCGGTGGTCTGGCAGCGTGAGCCTGACGAGAGCGGCTGGCGCGCGTGGGTGCCGTGGCCGCATGTCGTGGCGCAGGACTTGAGCCTGGGCAACCCGGACTGGTCGAAGAAGCCGCAGATGGTCTCCCTCAAACGCGTCGAGTTGCGCATCTCGCCCCTGGCCTTGCTGGCACAGCGCGTGGTGATCCCGCGTATTGACCTGACCGAACCGAATGCCGACCTCCAGCGCCTGGCCGACGGTCGTGCAAACTGGACCTTCAAGTTCGACCCCAAAGACCCGAATGCCGAGCCTTCAAGCTGGGTGGTGGACATCGGTGCGATCGGCTTCGACAAAGGCCATGTCATCCTCGACGACCAGAGCCTGAAGACTCAGCTCGACTTGATCATCGACCCGCTGGGCAAACCGATTCCGTTCAGTGACATCGTCGGTGACAAAGCCGCGAAAACGGCATCGGAAAAGGGTGCCGCGCCGCAGGATTATGCGTTCGCGCTGAAGGTCAAAGGCCAATACCACGGCCAGACACTCGCGGGCGAAGGCAAGGTCGGCGGCCTGCTGGCGTTGCAGGACGCGGCCAGACCGTTCCCGCTTCAAGCAAAAGTGAACATCGCCGACACCCGTGTCGAACTGGCCGGTACCCTCACTGATCCACTGAACCTCGGCGCCCTGGACTTGCGCCTGAAACTGGCCGGCACCAGCCTGGGCAATCTCTACCCGCTGACCGGCGTAACCCTGCCGGACACGCCACCGTACGAGACTGACGGCCACTTGATCGCCAAGCTGCATGAAGCGGACGGCGCAGTGTTCCGTTACGAAGAATTCAACGGCAAGATCGGTCAGAGCGATATCCATGGCAGCCTGACCTATGTCGCCAGTCAGCCGCGCCCGAAGCTGAGCGGATCGCTGGTTTCCAATCAACTGCTGTTTGCCGACCTGGCGCCGCTGATCGGCGCCGATTCCAACGCCAAACAAAAGGCCCGTGGCGGCGAAAGCAAGCAGCCGGCGGACAAGGTATTGCCGGTCGAAGAGTTCAAAACCGAGCGCTGGCGCGTTATGGACGCTGACGTCGAGTTCACTGGCAAGCGCATCGTCCACAGTGAAAAACTGCCGTTCAACGATCTCTACACCCACCTGATACTCACTGACGGCGTGCTCAGCCTTGAACCCCTGCGCTTCGGTGTCGCCGGCGGCAACCTGGATGCTCAGATTCGCCTCAATGGCCAAACCGAACCGTTGGAAGGCCGGGCCAAACTCACCGCACGCAAGTTCAAACTCAAGCAGTTGTTCCCGACCTTTGAGACGATGAAAACCAGTTTCGGCGAACTCAATGGCGATGCCGACATCACCGGTCGTGGCAACTCGGTGGCCAAACTGCTGGGCACCGCCAATGGCAATCTGAAGATGCTGATTAACGATGGCGCTATCAGCCGCGAGTTGATGGAGCTGGCCGGGCTGAACGTCGGCAACTATGTGGTGGGCAAGATCTTTGGCGACAAGGAGGTGAAGATCAACTGCGCCGCCGCCGACTTCGACATCAAGACCGGACTGGCGACTACGCGCCTGTTCGTCTTCGATACCGAAAACGCGATCGTTTACATCGATGGCACCGCCAACATGGCGACTGAGCAACTGGACCTGACCATCACCCCGGAATCCAAGGGCTGGCGCGTGATTTCGCTGCGTTCGCCGCTGTATGTGCGGGGTAAGTTCATCAAACCTGATGCCGGTGTGAAGGCTGTGCCGCTGATGCTGCGCGGGGCCGGAATGGTTGCACTGGGTGTGATTGCCGCGCCGGCGGCGGGCTTGCTGGCGCTGATAGCGCCGAGCGCTGGCGAACCGAATCAGTGTGCGCCGTTGCTGGAGCAGATGAAGGCCGGCAAGGCGCCAGTCACTGTCAAACCCACCCGGTAATCCGTTGGCGTCTGTTATGACGCCATCGCGGGCAAGCCATGCTCCTACAGATCTCGAGCCCGACACGAAACCTGTAGGAGCATGGCTTGCCCGCGATGGCGATTAACAGGCATTACAAATCTTTCAGAATGTCCGCCAAGTCATCCGCAGCTGCCGAAGGCTGCGATCTTGGCAATAGACCAGACAATCGAGCTTCTTCCTGCAGCCACGCAAAAAACGCCCGCACCGGCGGATGCCGTTCGCGCCCCGGCACGCACAGTGCCGCGTAACCGGCACCATCGACCTGAACCTCACCCTTGTAAGCCACCAGCAAACCACTGGCCACGCTCTCGGACACCAGAATATTGCTCGCCAGCACCAGGCCTTGCCCGGCAATCGCCGCTTGCAGGGCGTAATGCTCTTCGTCGTACTCACGGACCGCTGGCTTCCCCGCAAGCCACTTATCGCCGGACTGCGCGCACCAGGCTTCCCAGCCGTGGGCGTACAGTTTGGAGTTGTGCCAGCGCACGCTGATCAGCGTCGGCGCTTGTCTGGCGGCCAGGGCGACTTGCTCGGGCGAGCCATAGACGCCGAAGGATTCGTCGAACAGACACAGGCCATAAAGGTTCGGGTAGTCATCGAGGCTGTAGCGAACCACCAGATCGACGCTGGCGTCCTGATGCAGATCGATGACTTCGCAATGGGTATCGAGTCGCAGGCTGATGTTCGGGTGCCGGGCGTAGAACCGGCCCAGCCGGGGTACCAGCCACAATGCAGCGAAAGCGGCGGTGGTGGAGATCGTCAGGCTCGCGCCGCTGCGTTGCGGGCGCAAGGTTTCGACACTTTGCGCCACTTCCAGCAAGGCACTGTGCAAGCTGTGGAACAGCCGTTCACCGCAGTCCGTCAGGCGAACTTGCCGTGGCAACCGCTCGAACAGCGGCACGCCGAGCCAGGACTCCAGCGAACGAATCTGATGGGAAACCGCCGTCGGCGTCACCGAGAGTTCTTCGGCGGCTGCCTTGAAGCTCAGCAGGCGCGAGGCGGATTCAAAGGCGCGCAGGGCGGTCAGCGGCAGCGAGGCAAACATTGAAAGCTCCATGGATGAAATCAATTCATCCAGACTGATTTTTGCTCATTTGAAGAGGGGCGGCTGCGCGCTTCAAGCTGCAAGCCACAAGCAGTTTGAGTTTAGTCCTTCAGGAGATTCAGATGAGCACAATTCTTGCCGTGCATGCCAGTCCCCGTGGCGACCGCTCTCATTCCCGGCGTTTGGCCGAGGTGTTTCTTTCCGCCTGGCAAGCGGCCAATCCGCAGTCGCACCTGACCCGTCGCGAAGTCGGTCGGGCGTTGATTCCGCCGGTCAACGAGGCTTTTGTGGCCGCCGCGTTTTACCCCGAACCCGATGCGCGACCGCTGTCGATGCAGGCCGACCTGGCGTTCAGCGATGAACTGGTGGGCGAGTTACTTGGTCACGATTTGTTGGTGATTTCCACGCCGATGCACAACTTCAGCGTGCCCAGCGGCCTCAAGGCCTGGATCGATCAGATTGTGCGGTTGGGACTGACCTTCAATCACACCCTGGACAATGGCGTCGCTCAATACGAGCCGCTGGTGCAGGGCAAAAAGGCGTTGATCGTCACCAGTCGCGGCGGTTTCGGTTTCGGGCCGGGTGGAGAACTTGAGGCGATGAACCATGCCGATCCGTTGTTGCGAACGGCATTGGGGTTCATCGGCATTACCGACATCACGGTCGTGGCTGCCGAAGGCGAAGAGTCCGAGGCACGCACCTTCCAGATCTCCGCCGCCGAGGCCGAGCAGCGTTTGCGGGCGCTGGCCAGGGAGTTCTAGATGGCCTGGCTGTTTTTGCTGATCGCCGCCGGCTTCGAAGTCACCTTTGCCATGGGCATGAAGTACGCCGAGGGCTTCACCCGGCTCTGGCCGTCGATGATCACCGTGGTGGCCGCGGTGGGCGGGATCTACTTCCTGACCCTGGCCATGCGCGAGTTACCGGTGAGCATCGCTTACCCGATCTGGACCGCCATCGGCTCACTGGGCACGGTGTTTCTCGGGTTTGCGTTGCTCGGTGAAAGCCTGACGGCGGTTAAACTGGTGTCGGTCGGATTGATTGTTGCGGGGGTGGTGGGGCTGAAGTAGGGCGGGATGTCATAGACTGGTCGTCGAGTTGTCATCTTCGATGCCGATGCTTGGCTGATGTCTTGCCTTCAGCCTTGCGTCACCTCACCGATCACAAGGATGTTCGCCCATGTCGCAAGGTTCCGCCACGCGTTACCCGTTGGTGCTGGTCCCGGGAATGCTCGGGTTTATCCGTCTGCTGATCTATCCGTATTGGTACGGGATCATTTCTGCGCTGCGCCGGGGTGGCGCAACGGTGATCGCGGTGCAGGTCTCGCCCATCAACTCCTGCGAAGTGCGCGGCGAGCAACTGCTGGCGCGGATCGAGGAAATCCTGCGGGAAACCGGGGCAGAGAAAGTCAACCTGATCGGCCACAGCCAAGGGGCGCTGACCGCTCGCTATGCCGCGGCCAAACGCCCGGACCGGGTCGCCTCGGTCACCTCGGTGGCAGGACCCAATCACGGCTCGGAGCTGGCGGATTACCTGCACAAACACTATCCGGGAGACAGCGCCAAGGGGCGTTTGCTCAGCGTTTTGCTGCGTTGGATCAGTGCGCTGATGAGCCTGCTGGAAACCGGTTATCACGGGCCGAAATTGCCGGTTGATATCCATGCCGCCCATCATTCACTGACGACGGAAGGCGTGGCGCTGTTTAACCAGCGTTATCCACAGGGCTTGCCTGAAGCCTGGGGCGGGCATGGGCCGGAAGAGGTCAACGGCGTGCGGTATTACTCCTGGTCCGGGACCTTGCAGCCGGGCAAGACCGATCGCGGGCGAAACCTGTTTGATGGGACTAACCGCAGTTGTCGCTTGTTTGCCAGAACCTTCGTTCGAGAAATCGGGCATTGCGACGGGATGGTCGGGCGTTACAGCTCGCATCTTGGGACGGTGATTGGGGATGAGTATCCGATGGATCACTTCGACATCGTCAATCAGTCGTTGGGTTTGGTGGGCAAGGGCGCCGAGCCGATCCGATTGTTTGTCGAGCACGCTGCTCGGCTGAAAGCGGCCGGGGTTTAGACCCCTGTGGCGAGGGGGCTTGCCCCCGTTCGGCTGCGCAGCAGTCGTAAAACCGGCCAACTCGGTAAGTCTGAAAGATTGCAGGGGGCCGCTTCGCAGCCCAACGGGGGCAAGCCCCCTCGCCACAAAGGATTAGGCGCGGCCGAGAACGGTGGTCCAGCGCTCCGAAAGAATCACCCCACCCAACGTCAACACCCCGCCCACCAAGTGATACATCGCCAACTGCTCATGCAGCACCACCGCCGCAATCAGCGCAGTAATCAACGGCAGCAGATTGAAAAACAGCGTAGTCCGGCTCGGCCCCAGGCGGATCACGGCCTGCATCCACGCCAATGGCGCAACCATCGAGGCCAGCAGGCAGGCGTAAAGCACCAGCGGAATGTTCTGCAGCGTCGGGCCGATCTTCGGCGACGCGAGGAACAGCGGAAACAGCACCACCACCGCCACCCATATCTGCATGTACAGCAACACCAGCGGCGGCAAACGCAGCTGCCATTTTTTCAGCAGCGTGCTGTAAATCGCGTAGGCCAGGGTGGCGATCAGCATCATCGCGTCACCCAGGTTCACCCCGTGTTCGAGCAGCGCGCCAAGGCTGCCGGACGAGACGACCACCAATACCCCCGCGAACGACAGCACCGCACCGGCCAGTGCGCCGATGGTCAGTCGCTGGCCGAGGCTAATGATCGCCATGGCCAGCGACATCAGTGGCATCAGCGACAGGATGATGCCCATGTTGGTGGCCGAGGTCAGGCTCGCCGCGAAGTACGCCAGGCTTTGATAGACCGCCATGCCGAGCACGCCGAGGATGAAAATTTTGCCCAGGTTCGGGCGGATCGCTGGCCAATGGGCGATCACCGGTTTGAGCATGAAAGGTGTGAACAGCAGTCCGGCAAGCAGCCAGCGGTAAAAGCCGATCTCGGCGGGGAAGATCGCCCCGGCCGACATCTTGGTGATCACGGTATTGCCGGCCCAAATGAAAATGGCCAGCAGGGGATAAGCGTATTGCATCAGAGAAAACCAGAACGTTAATGAGGGGTGATTATCGCCTGTCTGGATGCAAGCCTATACTTCGAACCAGACAACCTGCCCCTGATGACGGACAGCATGAACAGTAAACACATCGATCTGCTCGACTTCAGCGAACTGCCTGCCCCGGTCTACTTCCGTTATGCCGACTTTGATGCGCATCGTTATGCCTCGGCGCACCGTCATCCATGGGGCACGCTGGAGTATTCGGCCCACGGCGTATTGCACATGGAAATCGGCGGCAGCCGCTTCATGTCACCGCCGCAATACGCGGTGTGGGTGCCGCCGCAGACCGAACACAGCTTCTATAGCCATCAGCCGATCAACTATCGCGCGGTCTGCCTGGCTCCGCCGATGTGCCAGGACCTGCCGCAACAGGCCTGCACCCTGGCCATCAGCGACATCCTTAAAGCGATCCTCAAAGACTTCGCCACCCGGGATGTGAAGATTCCCGAGCACGAAGCCGACAAACGTCTCGCTCAGGTGTTGGTGGATCAGTTGCAGCGGGCGCCGGTGCATGAGTGTTATTTGCCCTACGCCAGCAGCCCCGGCTTGCTCGGGATATTGGAAGCGTTGCAGGCCGAACCCGGTGATAACCGGCCCTTGGCGCAATGGGCCGCGCAAATCCATGTCAGCGAACGCACCCTGGCGCGGCGGTTCGTGCGTGAATTGGGCATGAGCTTTGGCGAGTGGCGGCAGCGGTTGCGGTTTCTGGCGGCGATCGAAGCGCTGGACAGCCAGCGCAGCATTCAGGAGATCGCCTTCGATATGGGTTACAGCACCGGCTCTGCGTTTATCGCGATGTTTCAACGGCAGGCGGAGTGCACGCCGGAACAGTATCGGCGACACAGGGGAGGTTGATGCTCCTGAGAGGTATTTTTTCTTGGGGATTACTGAATGAAAGTTAAGTTAAATATTGCAGTGTCGTATGTTTGCAGGGCGGTTTAATTAACAGCTGTTTTTTGCGAAGCCTCTTACAGGTTTTGTCGGAAATACACTCAATAAGATGTCTACGCCTCGCTGTATGCTCCTGTATGCATTTATTAACTTGCTTTGGAGTCATCAATCATGGGGCATTCAGTTCTAGTTCGCGGACCGTCTGTATTAATTACGCAAGAAACAAGTATTCATCATGAGTTTATCAAAGAGGCTCTGCCCGCATGGGTGGCGGATGCCTCGTTGGAAAGAGTGCAGGCGCTGAAATTAGGGCTTTCCGGTATCCCTCGATGGAGTAAAGAGGCGACTTCGGCATTGCACTCAAGTTTGAAAAAAACGATGGTGGCGAGTTGGAAAGCCCAAAATGATGTCGACCGAATGCTCGGTGAATTACAGGATGTTTACGCGTTTGCCGAACCCTTGCTACAACAGGCATTGAAAAAACAATACGGAATCGACGTCGATGTCAGAAGCACTTATTTGAAGTTGTTCTCGCCGGCAAAGTTGTCCCCGTGGGCGCATAACATTACGGGCGGTGTCAGTTCTCGAACCGTCTCCATGCTCGATGCGGCGTTGCACAACTTTGCACACAATGAAGTCCTTCTCCCTGACTCGCAGTTTATTTCCAGACCTGACGAGCTGGGTCGCTTTGAAATACTGGACATCCGAAACAAGATATCTATCGAGCAGTTCAAGGCAGTGTGTCGAGTGCTGGATGTTGGCGCTCAATACAAGGAACACCTCGAAAGTTTTTTGCGTCCCACCGATGGCCTGGCGCAG
The DNA here is from genome assembly GCF_000282315.2 of Pseudomonas sp. GM41(2012). Lineage (GTDB taxonomy): Bacteria > Pseudomonadota > Gammaproteobacteria > Pseudomonadales > Pseudomonadaceae > Aquipseudomonas. The sequence continues at coordinate 14,867 of NZ_AKJN02000001.1, read as the reverse complement.
TGGGTGGTGCAGCACAACGTCATCAAAAGTCAGCAATATGCGCTGAGCGCTGCCACAGATTTGGCCTTGATGCGAAAAGATATCTCCGCCAACGGCTATCAGCTGGTGAAGGGCATACTCGAAGGGGTTAAAGGCCTGAAACTGGATGGTATTCCGGTTCGTTATTATCACCTGACGATGCTCGACACCCGACTGCACGGCATTGTGCTGATCACCGGTGATCTGGACGTACCCGGTGCAGGGAGGCGACTCATTGCCTATGTGCCGAACGACCCCGAGCATCCGTTGAAAGAGTATGCGTCGCTGAGCGAGTTCATGCTCGAACTCACCCGCCAGTTACGCGATGCGGGCCAGTCGCCCGCTCGTGAAGGCCTCCCCAACAGGCGCAGTTATCAGCAGTTCTTCAGCCGCTTTGTCGCCCATCAGCAACGCGGGCATTTCTTTGCCGAGCTTAACAGTCAACTTGTCGAGATCACCCGGCATGAAAAGGAATGGGGCGGGGACCAGCCTGTCTGGCGAGAAACTGCAGTGGACAACCCGCGCCTTCGTTTTGGGACCCTGAAGTTCGAAGAGGATACCGAAACCCGTTTCAATGGCGACCTGTGGGTTTATCTCTACCGGGTCCAGCAAAACAAAATCCTCAACGACGCACGGGAGATGGTGATTTCCACCGCCGATGCCGATCGCATGGAGCGTTGGGCCTGGTTCGACAATCTGGAGAAGATGCTGTCCGACGTTCTCAATGCCGCATTATTGGTCGTGACGCCGTTCGTGCCTTTTCTGGGCGAGGCGATGATGGCTTACATGGTTTATCAACTAGTCAGTGAAGTGGTCGAAGGCGTCGTTGACCTGGCCGAAGGTGTTTATCTAGAAGGGGCCGAGCACCTGATCGGCTTCGTTGAAAGTTTGATCCAGTTGGGCACGTTCGCCGCTGGGATGAAGCTCGGATCGGAGGTGGTGCTACCCAAGCTTTCTTCGTTCATCGAAGGGAGCAAGCCGGTCACCCTGGCCAACGGCGACAAGCGTCTATGGGGACAGAACCTCGAGGCCTACCAGCGCGATCTTATGCTGTCCGCCGATTCAAAACCCGACGATCAATGGCTGCATCGGCATGAAGGCAAGCCGATCCTCAATCTCGATACGCGCTACTTCGAACTCGACAAAGACCCCCAGACTGGCAAGCACCGGGTGCAGCATCCAGCCCGGCCGGACGCGTATCAACCGGTGGTCGAGAGTAATGGAGAAGGCGCCTTCGTGATTGAAGGTGAGCAGCCCCATTTGTGGGATGACGATACGTTGATGGCGCGACTCGGTCAGCCAATGAAAGGGTTGGCGGACGCATACGGTGACATTCGAACGGTCAGTCGCAGCGACGCCAACGCGATCCGCCGGATGTATGTCGACAAGGAGCGCGCTTTACCCTTGCTGAGCGATACCGTGACGCGCTTCCGGATCGACCACGATATTCAGACATTTATTGAGCAGATTGGCAGTGATCATCCGCAGGACTATTTAAAAGCCGACCCCGCCTTTCAGTTTCGGTTGCTCGATGGCGTATGGCCCGGTCGGGCAATTGAACTGGTCGGTGCTGACGGTCAGGTCCTTGGGATGATCGGCCGTGCCGACACGTCACCTGTGCGGATACGAACGGATCGCTTGATCGACGGTGATTTGCTTAAAACGCTGTTAGCCCATCTTGATCAAGCTGAAACAAAAACACTGATGAGCGACGAGTTCGGCGCACCGGTATTGGCCGTCGATGTGAACGCGCGACAGCTGAGGCTTGAACTGGCGAAACTTGCCAAAAACAAGCGTACAGGGTTGTTCGAGGCGCGCTACCGTCAGCTTGAAAATGCCCGAAGTGCGAAGAGTGCCTCGGTGCGGAATATCCAGGACCGAATGCCGGATTTGCCGGGCACCGTAGCGCAAGAGTTGCTGGCGATCGCCACCCGCCAGGAGTTGCAGGATATCGCACGAGGGGAACTGTCCGACCGGTTGGAAAACCTTGCACGCTGGGCCCTTCGGGACGTTCGAAGTGCCCGCGCTTATGAAGGGCTGCATCTGGATTCAGTCGACAATCCTGATACCCGCAGGTTGGCCTTGCACTCGCTGGAAGAACTGCCCGGCTGGAATCCTGAGGTGCGAATCGACATTCACCGGTTCGAGTTCGGAGGCGCGTTGCTGGACAGCATCGGCAAGGAGGATGCCACCATTCGACGCACCATCGTCGAACGTGAAGACCTGACCTTCCAGGCCTATGACGATGAAGGCGACGCCTTGAATGCCGGATCGGACTTTTATACATCGATCCTGCAGGCACTACCGGACACCGAGCGTAATGCCCTGAACATTCACATCGGGCAAGGACGGCAACTGAAAGAGGCGATTCGTAACCGGGCATTGAAACCTTATCGGTTCCTGAAAGTCCTTTCAGACCTTCCCGCGCTTGACCCGCTCACTTTCGATCCGCAGGTAATGCGCCTGCGTGGCGGCGCTCCGACCGGCGAAGGTGAGGCGGTCACGTTGCAGACGATTGGGGATCTTTATCCGGAGCTTGTTGCAGGCGCGTTTCACCCTTCCGTCTCGTCCTCCGCAAGATATGACTACCTGCGCGGCTTGAAGCTGATGAACGACACGTTTCCTGACGAGTACTTTCATTCGCTTTGGCAGGCGTTGTATGACGCCAACGCCGCCGCGGATGCACAAGCCAATGCAAACGTCGTACAGAGCATCGAAGCGTTGCCGGATCTGGAAAAGTTGATGCTGGACGAGCAGTTCACACCATTGATTGAGCAGATGTTCACCAGGGATGGCCTGATCCCGCTGCCCGAATCCGAGCGCAACCTGGCCATGAATGCCCGAAATCTGGAGCGCACCGGACGGACCGACGAGTATCAGGCGCTGTTGCGTTCAGTCCGGGAAAACGCTGTAACGCCAAGCCCTGAATTGGCCGATTTGCAAAGCTATGGCGAGCTGCTGGACAGTAATGTCGTGACGTCCGACGAACCGATTGAGGTTTCGCCGCCAATCATGGAGAACCTGAAAATGGCACAACGTGCAATCTGCCGCACCAAGGAGCTTATCCCCCTGTCCGGCAATCAATTGCCGAGCATGTGGGAGAAGGGCGGTTCGGCGATTGCGAAGATCAAGGGGCTTAGGGAGCTGAACCTGGAGGAAGGCGGGTTCACCGCAAAACTGACCGTCGCTGAAGCGGCTCGTAAAGCCATAGAAATCAAGGGCGGCAATTGCTCGGAAAACTCGAAAGTGACGTTTTCGATCCTCGCCAGCCAGCCCCGGACGTCGAGCATTCACATTGTCAAAGCCACGGACTTCGATCATCAATATGTGGTCATTGGCGACTTGGGCAATCCCGGGACTCTGGTCGTCGCCGATTCCTGGCCGGAGTTCCCCGCGGCGCATCTGGCCAGCCAGGGCTACTTCGAGTTCGAAATGCCGCCGGTGGAGACACTGGCGCCCGGTCCTGCCGTCACCGAATACAACTTTATCAATGAGGCGCCACCAGGCCCGGCGACGTTGCCTGTCGTTTCCGAACCGAACACGTTCAGGCAGATAAAAATGAACAAGCTGTACACGTCCGGGGCGTACGCCCAATGGACGTCATTAAAAGAGTTAGGCCAAACCTACAGCGTGAAGGACGGCACTCCGGTCTCATTCGAGCGATTGCCTGCCTCGGTCATTGAGAATCGGGTTGAGGCTTATAACAACTACTTGAAAGCGTTCGAAGACATCCTGCGTGCGCAGGAGGATTCTGAATAATCGCTGGCGGATGAAGCTGTAACAGGTCTTGTCTACACTACCCTTGAGGTCGCGCCGCTCGGCGCGACAACAAGGAGAAAACTCCATGAAGATGTTGCGTGTCCCTTTTTTGATGATCGGTTTGCTGTTTTGCGCCCAGGGCTTTGCCGCCACCGAGCAACAGAACAAGATGACCACCTGCAATGCCGACGCTACCGCGAAAAGCCTCAAGGGAGATGAGCGCAAAGCCTTCATGAGCACGTGCCTGAAAGCAGCGCCGGCTGCCAATGACGCAAAAACCCTTACCCCTCAGCAAGAGAAGATGAAAACCTGCAACGCCGATGCCGCCACCAAAGCCCTCAAGGGCGATGCGCGCAAAGCCTTCATGAGTGATTGTCTGAAGAAAAAATAATCATTGGGCCGCAATAGGTGGGAGCGGTGAGGACCTCATCGCGAGCAGGCTCGCTCCCACAATGGATCTGTGTACGCAGGACAAATGTGGGAGCGAGCCTGCTCGCGAAGGGGCCGAGAAGGGCACTGCAAAAAGCCACCACCGCCCCCACTAAGGTCGACCTACACAATCCCTAGTGCTGGCATCGGAACGCTGGCAGACTGCCAATCCTTTTACGCCGTTCGTTTTGAGGCTGTATGCCAACGTTTTCTCAACGCCAAGTCTTGCAACTCATCAGTTGGGTCATCATTTTCGGTGGTTTGTTGCTGGTGATCCCGCTGCGATTACTGCCGAGTTTGCTGGCCGGCCTGCTGGTGTTCGAACTGGTCAACATGCTCACCCCACAATTGCAGCGCCTGATCGAAGGGCGGCGTGCGCGCTGGCTGGCGGTGGCGTTGTTGGGAACGCTAGTGGTCAGTGTGTTGACGCTGATCTTTGCCGGTGCCTTCAGCTTTCTGCTGCATGAAGCGGAAAACCCCGGCGCTTCTCTCGACAAATTCATGGGCGTGGTTGATCGGGCGCGCGGGCAACTGCCGCCGTTCATCGACGCCTATCTGCCCGCCAGCGCCGCCGAGTTCCGCGTGGCGATTGGCGAGTGGGTGAGCAAGCACCTCAGCGACTTGCAGCTGGTGGGCAAGGACGCGGCGCACATGTTTGTGACGCTGCTGATCGGCATGGTGCTGGGGGCGATCATTGCCTTGCAGCGCGTGCCGGACGTGACCAAGCGCAAGCCGTTGGCCGCCGCGCTGTTCGACCGCTTGCACCTGCTGGTCCAGGCGTTTCGCAACATCGTGTTCGCCCAGATCAAGATTTCCCTGCTCAACACCTTCTTCACCGGGATTTTCCTGGCGGTGGTCCTGCCGATGTTCGGGATCAAGCTGCCGCTGACCAAAACCCTGATCGTGCTGACCTTCCTGCTCGGCCTGCTGCCGGTGATCGGCAACCTGATGTCGAACACCCTGATCACCATCGTCGGTCTGTCGCTGTCGATCTGGGTGGCCGTGGCGGCGCTGGGTTACCTGATTTTTATCCACAAGCTCGAATACTTTCTCAACGCGCGCATCGTTGGCGGGCAGATCAGTGCCAAGTCGTGGGAGTTGCTGCTGGCAATGCTGGTGTTCGAGGCCGCGTTCGGCCTGCCGGGGGTGGTGGCGGGGCCGATTTATTACGCGTACCTGAAGAGTGAGTTGAAGCAGGTGGGGATGGTTTGATCCGAGAGATGTATTGCCTGAGCTGACGCCATCGCTAGCAGGCTAGCTCCCACACTGGTTTTGTGAAGACCACAGATCCAATGTGGGAGCTAGCCTGCTAGCGATAAGGGCGCCGCGGTTTCGGATCAGTCCATCGGCCCGTAACGTTTCGCTGCCTCGATCGCCAAGCCGCTGCCGATGCTGCCGAAGATGTTCCCTTCCACGTGCCGCGCGTTCGGCAACATCGCCGAGACGCTGTTGCGCAGTGCCGGAATCCCGCTCGAACCGCCGGTGAAGAACACCGTATCGACCTGATCGACTCGCACATTGGCGTCGTTCAACAGCTGGGTCACGCTGTTACGCACGCGCTCCAGCAAGTTGTCGATAGCCGATTCGAACAGTGCCCGGCTCAGTTCCACGCTCAAACCCGGTTCGATGCGGTCCAGTGGCACATGGCGGCTGTCGGCGTGGGTCAGCTGGATCTTGGTTTCTTCCACTTCCATCGCCAGCCAGTGGCCGGCGCGCTGGTCGATCAGCTTGAACAGGCGATCGATGCCGTTGGTGTCTTCGATGTCGTAACGCATGCTGCCCAGCGACAGGGTCGACTTTTGCGAGTACACCGAGTTGATGGTGTGCCAGGTCGCCAGGTTCATGTGGTGGCTGGTCGGCATGTAAGCGCCGCTCTTCATCCGGCTGCCATAGCCGAACAGCGGCATCAGGCCCTGCAAGCTCAGCTGCTTGTCGAAATCGGTCCCGCCGATGTGCACGCCGCCGGTGGCGAGGATGTCATCGTGACGGTTGTCGTGGGTACGGCGTTCAGGGGACAGGCGCACCAGCGAGAAGTCTGACGTACCACCGCCGATGTCGACGATCAGCACCAGCTCTTCTTTTTCGATGGTCGATTCATAGTCGAAGGCCGCCGCAATCGGTTCGTACTGGAACGACACGTCCTTGAACCCGATGGCGCGGGCCACGTCCACCAGCGTGTTCTCGGCTTCCTGGTCGGCCAATTCATCGTCATCGACGAAGAACACCGGACGACCGAGCACCACTTCATCGAACTCGCGACCGGCGGCGGTTTCGGCGCGCTTCTTCAGTTGGCCGATAAACAGTCCAAGCAAATCCTTGAACGGCATTGCCGTGCCGAGGACGCTGGTGTCGTGCTTGATCAGTTTGGAGCCCAGCAGGCTCTTGAGCGAGCGCATCAGCCGGCCTTCATAGCCTTCCAGGTACTCGTGCAGCGCGAGACGGCCGTAGACAGGGCGGCGTTCTTCCATGTTGAAGAAGACCACCGAAGGCAGGGTGATCTTGTCGTCCTCCAGCGCGATCAGCGTTTCCATGCCGGGGCGCAGCCAGCCGACGGTGGAGTTGGACGTGCCGAAGTCGATACCACAGGCACGGGCTGGAGATGCGTTTTTCATGTCTTTCAAGTTCCGGTTAAAAAACGGCCGCGCAGTGTATGTCAGTGCGGCGCAGATTCGAAGGCCGACTATCCGCTAAATCTCAGCCAATAACGCCTTGATAAGCTGGCGGGATGCCCCAAACTTGTCTGCATTGAGCCTGGCAGCCATCGGACGGTCGCAAGAACCGTCCTCCGCTGCCGATAAACTTCTGATGCGCTACCCGGTCACAACCTTGAGATCGGTCAACCTCGCGGCTGCCAATAAGCGCATGCTGCCGGTGGTGGCGCGATATCGATAACGGATGGTGATCCTTAGATGGACTTCAAAGACTATTACAAGATTCTCGGTGTGGAACCGACCGCGGACGATAAGGCGATCAAGGCCGCCTATCGCAAGCTGGCGCGTAAATACCACCCGGACGTCAGCAAGGAAAAGGACGCCGAGTCCAAATTCAAAGATGCCTCGGAAGCCTATGAAGCGCTGAAAAGCGCCGACAAGCGCGCCGAGTACGACGACTTGCGCAAATACGGCCAGCACGGCCAACCGTTCCAGGGCCCGCCGGGTTGGCAGGGGCGTGGTGCAGGTGGTTTCGGTGGTGGTCAGGATACGGGCGATTTTTCGGACTTCTTCAGTTCGATCTTCGGCAACCGTGGCCCTGGTTTTGGTGGTGGACAGTCGGGCCGCAGCGCCGGACGTCGAGGGCAAGACGTGGAAATGGAACTCGGGATTTTTCTGGAAGAAACCCTCTCGAACGAATCGAAGAAGGTCACCTTCCAGGTGCCGCAATACAACGCTGCCGGGCAGCATGTCAGCAACACCAGCAAAAGCCTGAACGTGAAGATCCCGGCCGGCGTGGCCGACGGCGAGCGCATTCGCCTCAAGGGCCAGGGTGCACCGGGCACGGGTGGCGGGGCGAATGGCGACTTGTTCCTGATCATTCGCTTTGCGCCGCACCCCAAGTTCGACGTCGAAGGCGAGAACCTGATCATTACCTTGCCGCTGGCTCCGTGGGAATTGGCATTAGGTACTGAGGTGGCAGTGCCTACACTGACAGGCAGGATCAACCTCAAGATCCCGGCCGGCAGCCAGAACGGCCAGCGCATGCGCGCCAAGGGGCATGGGTTGTTGAACAAGGCCGGTCATCGCGGTTATTTGTTTGTACAGCTCAAGGCCGTCATGCCTAAAACCTCGGACGACGAGGTCAAGGCGCTGTGGCAGGAACTGGCGAAAAAAGCGGCTTTCAACCCCAGAGAAAACTTCTGATCCAAGAGACGGAGTAGCCCATCATGAGCAACCCCCTGATCGTTCAACTGGACATGGCAGAATTCTGTGAGGCGACCGACCTGTCGGACGTCTACGTGATCGAAATCGTCGAGCACGGCATCCTCGAACCTCAGGGCGAGCAGCCCAAGGATTGGCGTTTCAACGATTATGAGTTGGCGCTGGCCAAACGTGCGGCCAAGCTGCGGCACGATCTGGAGCTGGAATGGGAAGGCGTCGCCCTGGCGCTGGACCTGCTGGAAGAGGTTCAGCAACTGCGGGCCGAAAACCGCATGCTCAAGCAGCGGTTGGCTCGGTTGGTGATCGAGTAGTTCAACATCAAAAAGATCGCAGCCTGCGGATTTGCGTATGGCTTCGACTACGGTTGAATCAAAACCCTGATCGACTTCCTCGAAACAACCCCGGATGCAAATGTATTCAGGTCTTTCTTGCGATTAATGCTCTGCGGGTTGATGTATCGGCAAGGTGTGGTGTTATTTATATATATTCATCTCTTTAATAGTCGAATGATTGTGCAGTGCTGCGCCGATTTCTCAGCAGATTTTTAGTCTTTTGTTTTATTGAACGGGACTTAAGCTGAGGGCTTATCGGGTTGTTTTGGATTGTCAGGATATGGATGAGTTACAGGATGTTAATGAAGTTTCAAGTTCGCCAGTATTACCGGCGCAAAACAACGGTGTTCATTATGAGCGTATTGTTCAGGCACTTCCTCCAGCCATAAAATCGACACCGCCGGTCAGGTTGTTGCTCACCGGCACTGCTGTCTCGACGCCGGGCTGGTACTCGAGTGCGTCAGAGCTCGATCGGCAATACCTCAAGGAATTGATCGACAAACGCTGGTTGTTGCAGCGGCTGGTGGAAGCGCCGCTGCAAGACTTGCAACAGGACATCAAGGCGTTTGCCAAACCGTTGCTCTCGTTGTTGATGAGTTCGAACTTCAACAGCCATGACGACGTCAGCCAGCTGACCCTGAGGCTGTATGTGCCGGACCGGATCCTCTTCGGTATCGATCGCGGTGCCAGCCATTTTCGCGAGTCCACCCTCCTGGACGCCGCGTTGCATAACTTCGAAGAGCCGGAAACCGCCGTCGATTATTTCCGCAGCGGTTCCGGTGTGTTCCGCCACAATCTGCGGGGAGAGCTGTCGCCGGTACCGTCGATGAGGGTCAATAGAATCGCCACGCTGTGTCGTGAGCTGGACATCGGCGGGCAGTATCAAACCCATCTGAAAGCCCAGCTGCTGCCGGCCGATGCGCAGCAAAGGCAAACCCTGGAACGGCACGGGGCGGCCAGTGAGAAGGCGGCATTTGAGCTGGCCTCACTGATGGCCCTGCTGAAAGACGACATCAGTTCGAATGCCTACGGGGTGCTGCGCCAGGTCCGCGAGCATAAAAACGCCATCAGTTTCCACCGTCGGCCGCTGCACCCGCATCGGCTGTCGCTGATGGGCTTCAAGCTGCACGGTGTGGTGTTGTTCAGCGGCGAGGGCGACGCGGACCTGGTCAGGGCGGCGGTGGAGGCCCTGGCGCCTGACGCGCGGGCTTCCTGGCTCGACTGGTCGGGCATGTTGTCGCTGATGGCACCGGGCAACGACATGGACAAGTTCAAATTGCTGCAGGCGTTTTTTGCCAATGGTCCCGCCGGGATCAGCGAAGAGATGCTGCGCCAGCAGGACATCTATAAACAAAGCCGCTTGAGCGGTCCGGTGATTGCCTATGTGCCGGACGACCCGCTGCACCCGTTGAAAGAGTACGCCTCGCTGGCGGACTTCATGAAAACGCTGATCAGCCAACTGCGCGAGCCGGACTACCAGGCATTCTTCAGTCGCTTCGTGGCACAGAAGGACCAGGGCCGGTTCTTTGCCCGGGTCCGCGAGCGTCTGAGCCAGATCACCTGGCAGCAGCGCGAACCGCTGGACATGGGGCCGTGGTGGCGCGAAACCGCGGTCGAGAATCCGAATGCCGAGCCGATCACCAACCGACTATCGGGTGAGCTGTGGCCGCAGCTGTATCGCCTCAAGCGCGACAAGGCGATCAGCGACGCGCGAGCGATCGCCGTGCCCACCGACGATGAAGACGCCGCCACACGCTGGAAGCGCCTGAGCAGCTACCTGGACATCGGCTGGAACGTGTTCAACTTTGCCGCAATGCTGGTGCCGGGGCTGGGCGAAGCCGTGCTGGCGCTGATGGTGGCGCAGATGACCGAAGAGTTGCTGGAAGGCATCGAAGACTGGAGCCAGGGCGACCGCGACGAGGCGTCGGCGCACATCAACGGGGTCATCATCAACTTTGCGCAACTGGCCTTGATGGCCGCCGGGCACGTATTGCCCAAGGGCGCCCGGGTGCCGGTCACCCCCAGTCCGCTGATCGACCGTCTCAAACCGGTGGCACTGCCCACGGGCAAGAGCCGCCTGTGGAAACCGGACCTGACGTCTTACGAGCACCCGGTGACGCTGCCAGCCGAGGCCAAACCCGATGATCTGGGCTTGTATCAGCACAACGAGCAGCAGTGGCTGCGAATGGAACAAAAGAATTACCAGGTGCGCCAGGACCCGGTGACGGGCGAGCATCGTCTGCAACATCCGACCCGGCCCAACGCTTATCAACCACGGGTTGAGCACAACAATGCCGGCGCCTGGATCCATGACACCGAGCAACCCTTGACCTGGGAGCGTCCGACCTTGTTACGACGCCTTGGCCACCGTGCGGACGCATTAAGCGATAGCGAGCTTGAGCAAGCCCGCAAGATCAGCGGCACCCACGAAGGCCAGTTGCGCAAAATGTATGTCGAGCGCGAGCCCCTGCCACCCTTGCTGGCCGACACCCTCAGCCGTTTCGACGCCTACCGGCAGACCGAAAACGTTCTCTCAAGGATGGAAAGCACTGAGCCGGGAGCCCACACGACGATCGATCACAAAACCGAATTGTTCAATGCTCGTTACGCCAGCCAGCAGGCGTCGGTTGATCCGCGTGTCGAGCTGATCAAAAGCCGTTTCACCGGCCTCCCCACGAACATTGTCGAAGACATGTTGGCGGGTGCTTCCAGCGCCGAGCGCCGACAAATGGCTCAATGGGATTTTGCCGACACACAACAGACCAAGCCTGTTCCTCTGCGCCTGGCCGAGACCCTGCACATTGCACAACGTGAAGTGCGTCTGTCGCGGGCCTATGAGGGGCTGTATCTGGAGGTCGCGTTGACTGCGGATACCGAGACACTGGTTCTGCACACACTGGAAGCATTACCGAACGGATTGAAAAATCTGCGAATTGAAGTGCGCAACGGTTCCTTCAATGGGGAACTGCGGGCCAGCGTCGGCCCGCAGGATGCAACCGAGCGCAAGGTTCTGGTGCGCAACGAAGACGGACGATACGAAGCGCGTGACAGTGACGATAACCATCTGCACGGCGCTGACGATCTGTATGGGGCTCTGCAGCATGCCTTACCGCAGAACCATCGCGTCGCGCTGGGGCTTCCCCATGTGGGGCAGGGCGCAGAATTGGAGCAACTGATCAAGCAGCATGTTCTGTCGCGCGACGGCTTGCGCAAGGCGTTGCGGATGCAGCCGATCAAACCTTTTTTCAAGGCGCCGATGCGCGGCGGCGACGGCACCCTTGGTTACCCTTTGAGTGGTCGTGGGCAGGGCACGAATCTGCTGATGGCGGAGCGCCGTGCGAGGATTCGCCGACTGTATCCTTCCTTTGGCAATGCAGATGTCGAACTGTTTTTGGCAAGGGCGGAGCATGCGCAGGCTCATCCCGCCTATCCGCTGTCAGTCGATGGGTATTTGCTGAACCTTGAGTATGAATTCGACAGTCTGCAACAGGAGGCGAATGCCTGGGTGGATACGCCGGGGACGCATGTCTTGCCCGATGGGAGCGTTGAACCGGTCAACCGGCAGGACAGGCAGCGGGTTGCCGACTTGCTCCGGGGTTGCTGGCAAAGGACCAATTCGCCGCAGCAGGCGATCGGTGGTTCGTACGCCAATGGGGCTCTCAGCCTGACCGGTTTGCATATTGGGGAGCTGCCGGTGTTGACCCGAGCTCTTTTCACTCATGTTTTCTCGATGGACCTCAGCGTCATGGCGCTGGGGGAGGTACCGGCCACTTTTCTCGAGGCGTTCCCGAATTTGCACGAGGTGAGCCTGGCGAGCAATCGGCTGCAAACGCTTCCGGACACGTTGCGGCTGATGCCGCGGCTGCAGGCGCTGAATCTTTCGAGGAACGTCATTTCGTTGAGTCCGGAAGCCATCGCGGCCCTCGAAGGATACCCGGCGCTGCAACAACTGAACCTGAGCTACAACCCGCTGGGGCGGGTTCCGGACTTCCGTCGGATACCAACATTAGGACGAATCAACCTGCGTAACGCTGTATTAGCCGAGTGGCCAGCGGGGCTTGACGGTTTGCGGGAGCTTCAACGCGTCGATCTGCGTGACAATTTCATCAGCCGGGTTCCTGACGAAATCCTCAGTCCCTCGATGGAAAACGCAGGTGCTGCGCGTCGGGTATTCAACAGTGCCGTTCTGGACGGTAACCCGCTCACGCCGGCGGCGCTGGAAGACTATGCCCAGGCCTGGATACGTATTGCATCACCCGAGGTTGGGGTGCCTGTACCCATTGAACCCCGGGCGGCTGCCGGCCTTTTGGCAAACTCCGATGAGCGATTGCAACACTGGTTGCGAGACCTTCCGGCCGGCGAGCGTGCCGCCAGACAAGAGCAGTGGCGTTTGCTTGAGGGGGAAGATACCCACAGTCAGGAGTTCTTCAGGTTATTGGAGAATCTGCGAGAAACAGGTGAGTACAGGAACGCTTACCCTGATCTGCAGGCTCGGGTATGGGCACTGATGGACGCCGCTGGACAGTCCGAGCAATTGCGCACCGAGTTGTTCCGCCTGGCTGGGGATGTGGAAACCTGTGCCGATGGGGCTGCGCTGATTTTCAGTCGCCTGGAGGTCAGGAATCTGGTCAACCACGGCTTGGGCACGCAGGCGATCCCGGAGCTTTCCACACTGGCAAAGGGCTTGTTCAGGCTGGACGAAGTCGAACGGATTGCGCAACAGGATGCGGGCGAGCGGATTCGCAACATTTCGGCCAATCAGGCTTTGACCCTGGCGCAGAAGGTTCAAGAGGTTCTGCTGGTCGACCGAGTCGAGATTCGTCTTGCTTACCGTATCGGACTGAAGGATCGACTGGGTTTGCCAGGGCAGCCGCAGCAGGCCAGATACATTGGCGTGGCTGATGTGACGGCGGCAATGCTGGATGCCGCCGAGCAGCGGGTGTTGGCCCTGGACAATTCGCCCCAGGAGTTTGCGGCGACCACCCAACGTGATTTCTGGCGAGGGTTTCTGAAGCACAAATACGCCGATGAATTTCTGCTGGAGCAAGAGCCGTTGCACGCACGACTCGAAGCGCTGGCGGCAACGGATATGGCAAGTCAGGAATACCTGGTCAAGAGCGCAGAACTGGCCAGAGAGTTCGAAACGGTTGAAGACGCATTTATCAAACGCAAGACACAGATTGAATTGCCCGGTTTGAACGCTGGAGACTAATACCACGCGGTATTGAACACCCCGAAGGTTGCTGCAAACGCAACGTTCGGGGTTTTTTATATTCGCTCGTTGGTGGGGCATAAGTTGTGGGCGTGTGGTGTTATTTATATATGTGTTTATCTTTAATGTTCGAACGGTCTCGCAGCAATTGCGCCAATGGTTCAACCGGTTTTTAGTCTTTTGTTTTATTGGATGGGGCTTAAGCTGAAGACTTCTTTGGTTGTTTTGGATTGTCAGGATATGGATGAGTTACAGGATGTTAATGAAGTTTCAAGTTCGCCAGTATTACCGGCGCAAAACAACGGTGTTCATTATGAGCGTATTGTTCAGGCACTTCCTCCAGCCATAAAATCGACACCGCCGGTCAGGTTGTTGCTCACCGGCACCGCTGTCTCGACGCCGGGCTGGTACTTGAGGGCGTCAGAGCTCGATCGGCAATACCTCAAGGAATTGATCGACAAACGCTGGTTGTTGCAGCGGCTGGTGGACGCGCCGCTGCAAGACTTGCAACAGGACATCAAGGCGTTTGCCAAACCTCTGCTCTCGTTGTTGATGAGTTCGAACTTCAACAGCTATGACGACGTCAGCCAGCTGACCCTGAGACTGTATGTGCCGGACCGGATCCTCTTCGGTATCGATCGCGGTGCCAGCCATCTGCGCGAGTCCACCCTCCTGGACGCCGCGTTGCATAACTTCGAAGAGCCGGAAACCGCCGTCGATTATTTCCGCAGCGGTTCCGGTGTGTTCCGCCACAATCTGCGGGGAGAGCTGTCGCGGGTACCGTCGATGAGGGTCAATAGAATCGCCACGCTGTGTCGTGAGCTGGACATCGGCGGGCAGTATCAAACCCATCTGAAAGCCCATCTGCTGCCGGCTGATGCGCAGAAAAGGCAAACCCTGGAACGGCATGGGGCGGCCAGTGAGAAGGCGGCATTTGAGCTGGCCTCACTGATGGCCCTGTTGAAAGACGACATCAGTTCGAATGCCTACGGGGTGCTGCGCCAGGTCCGCGAGAATACAAGCGGTATCCGTTTTCACCGTCGGCCGCTGCACTCGCATCGGCTGTCGCTGATGGGTTTCAAGCTGCACGGTGTGGTGTTGTTCAGCGCCGAGGGCGACGCAGACCTGGTCAGGGCGGCGGTGGAGGCCCTGGCGCCTGACGCGCGGGCTTCCTGGCTCGACTGGTCGGGCATGTTGTCGCTGATGTCTCCGGGCAACGACATGGACAAGTTCAAATTGCTG
>NZ_AKJN02000002.1 GCF_000282315.2 Pseudomonas sp. GM41(2012) | reverse complement strand
GGGGAAATCAAGCCGAACCCAGGTTTTGAAAGACTTGAAGATCGGCTCCCTTTCCCCCTCTCCCCAGGGGGTAGAGGGGGCTGACCGAGTCGTTTCTGAGGCATTCTGCGACCGGGGGAAATCAAGCCGAACCCAGGTTTTGAAAGACTTGAAGATCGGCTCCCTTTCCCCCTCTCCCCGCTGGTGAGAGGGCTGGGGTGAGGGGTCGATCTAGCTGACACACCGCAAATCAAACCCGACGCCAAACACTCGCCAGCCAAGGCTGCTGCTCCCGCGGCAGTCCCGCCGGCCGGTAGTAATGCTCCAGCTCCACAAACCCCGCCGCCGTCAGCAATTGCTGCCACGTTTCAAGATCGTGGTACGCCCCATACCGCGGTCCATTCCACCCTTCCTGATTCTCGCCACGAGGGTTTGAACTGAACAACACTCCACCCGGTTTCAAAGCCCCGTGTAACTCCTTCAATACCCGGGGCAGCTCTTGAGTCGGGATATGAAACAGCACCGCATTGGCGAAGATCCCGTCGAATCGCTCAGCCGGCAAATCCAGCTTCAGAAAATCCTGCTGCCAAACCTCACAGCCGCTGTCTTCGCGCGCCATCTGCGCAAATTTCTCCGAGCCATCAAGCCCGACGGCGGTATGGCCCATACGCGTGAAGGTTTGCAAATCACGCCCCGGCCCGCAGCCAAAATCTAGAATGTCGAACGGTGCCTCACCCTGAATATGCCGCAGCAGCGCATCAATGTTCTGGCTGACATCATGATCGCGAGTCCCTTCGCGAAAACTTTCAGCCACCGAGTTGTAATGGCCCAGGGTGGTGGAGGTGATCTGCTCGAGGTCGGTGGGGGTCTGTTTCATGGTCGGCTGCACAGGCAATTGGGATTTGCCGAATATACGCCATCGATTCTGGGGCTGCTGCGCAGCCCATCGCGGGCAAGCCTTGCTCCTACAGGGGATTGATGTCGTTCACGGGAGCGCGAATCGACATCAATCCCCTGTAGGAGCAAGGCTTGCCCGCGATGGCGGTGTCACTGACAACCGATTACTAGCGCTTGTTCAACCCCCGAGCCAACCGATCCCCGCCCAACTGAATCACCGCCACCAACACCACCAGCAACACAATCACCGTCAACATGATCTGGCTATCAAACCGCTGATACCCGTACCGATAAGCGATGTCGCCCAACCCACCGGCACCAATCGCCCCGGCCATGGCCGACGAGTTGATCATCGTCACCAACGTAATCGTGAAACCACCGACAATCCCCGGCAGTGACTCGGGCAACAACACATGCCAAACGATATGCCAGCGCCGGCAACCCATCGCCTGCGCCGCTTCGATCAACCCGTGATCAACCTCGCGCAAACTGACTTCGGCTATACGCGCAAAGAATGGCGTGGCGGCGATGGTCAGCGGCACCACGGCCGCCCAAACGCCGTATGTGGTGCCGACGATCAACCGCGTAAACGGAATCAGCGCCACCATCAAAATCAGAAACGGAATCGAGCGGAACAGGTTCACAAACGCGCCCAACGCGCGGTTAAGCGCCGGTGCTTCGTAGATGCCGCCCTTGGAGCTGGTGACCAGAATTACCGCCAGCGGAATGCCCGCCAGCAGTGCGATCAATGACGACACGCCGACCATCAAGAAGGTGTCGATGAAGCCTTGCAGCAAGCGATCAAACCACATAGCCCAGCACCTCCACCTGTTGCGCCCAGTTGCCGGCGCGTTGACGCAATTCCTCTGCGCCGAGGGACGAACCGGTCACCGCCAGCAGCAATTGCCCGAGGGCATGGCCCTGAATCCGCTCCACGCCACCTTGCAGCAAGCGCACGCGACCACCGAGGGCACTGAACAACGCGGCCAGGTCGGGCTCGTCGCTGGCGCTGCCGGTGAACTGCAAGCGCAGCACAACAGCGGCGTCCGAGGACTGTGGATGTGCCTGCAAGCGGCTTTGCAGTTCTTCCGGCAAACCGTGTTGCAACGGCGCCAGCAAGGTTTTGCTGACCTCGTGCTGCGGGTTGCCGAAGACTTCCCAGACCGGCCCTTGTTCGACGATTCGCCCGTGTTCCAGCACCACGACTCGGTCGCAGATATCGCGGATTACCGCCATCTCGTGGGTGATCAGCACGATGGTCAGGCCCAGGCGCTGATTGATCTCGCGCAGCAGGCCGAGGATTGATTGGGTGGTTTCCGGGTCCAGTGCCGAAGTGGCTTCATCGCACAGCAGAATCGCCGGGTCATGCACCAGTGCCCGAGCGATGCCGACGCGCTGTTTCTGACCGCCGGAAAGCTGCGCCGGGTAGGCCTTGTGTTTCTCTTGCAGGCCTACCAGTTCCAGCAATTCGCGGACTTTCTGCTCGCGTTTTTCCTTAGGCACGCCGGCCACTTTCAGCGGCAATTCGACGTTCTGCCAAACCGTCTTGGCCGACATCAGGTTGAAGTGCTGGAAGATCATGCCGATGCGCCGACGCAGCGTCACCAGGCGGTCTTCATCGAACTCGCCGATGTCGACCTGATCGATCAGCACGCGCCCCGTGCTCGGTTGTTCCAGGCGGTTGATGGTGCGGATCAGCGACGACTTGCCGGCGCCGCTGCGACCGATGATGCCGAATACTTCACCGCGCTGAATCGCCAGATCGATGCCGTGCAGTGCGGCGACCGGACCTTGCTGGCCGTTGTAGGTTTTGCCCAGACCGATGAAGCGCACATGAGCGCGGTTCAAGTCTGGGTGCAGTTCGGTTTGTATAGCGTTATGGGACTCTGGAATCTCCAGTCGCAGTTGCGTGGCTGCCGTCATATTCAGCTTTCCCAACCGGCTTGATAGAGCTTGCCATGGGCCTTATCCAGCGCTGCACGAACAGCCGGCGAATGCTGGTAGATGTCGACGAATTTGATCAGGCGCGGGTCGGTTTTGCTTTTCGGCTGGATCACGAACTGAATCACGTATTCCTTGTGATCGAGGCCGTCGAACAGCAGGGCGGAGCCGGCATCGAAGGTCTTCGACAAGCGAATGTAGGCTGGGTAACCCTGGACCAGATCGGCGTCGTCATAGGCGCGGACCAGTTGCACGGCTTCGACCTGGAGGATTTTGATCTTCTTCGGATTGGCGATGATGTCTTCTTCGGTGGCCTTGTAGCCGACACCCGGTTTGAGCGTGATCAGGCCGGCCTTGGCCAGCAGTTGCAGGCCGCGACCGCTGTTGATCGGGTCATTGGCGATCGCCACGCTGGCGCCTTCCGGCAGCTCGTCGAAGCTTTTGTATTTTTTCGAGTAGAGGCCGACGTTGTTGATGATCCCCGGTGCGAACGGCACCAGGTCAAAACCGGCGGCGGCCTTGGCGTTTTCCAGGAACGGGACGTGCTGGAAGTAGTTCACGTCGATGTCGCCTGCCGCGAGGCTGACGTTGGGCGCGATCCAGTCGCTGAACTCCACCAGGTCGACTTGCAGGCCTTGTTTTTTGGCTTCTTCGACGGCGGCTTCCAGGGGAATGGCGAAAGCGGCGGTGGTGCCGACTTTCAGCGGCGCGTCGGCGGCGAAGGTTACGGAGCTGAAAAGGCCGAGGGCCAGGGCCAGTGCTTTGACTGGGTGAGAGAGGTAGGTCTTTTTCATGATGGGTTTTCCAGTCAGTGCGTAGTTGTGTGGTGTTTGGTCGGGCCTCATCGCGGGCAAGCCTTGCTCCTACAGGTGTGGTGTCGTGCCGGGCATTCGCGACCACCCGATATCCGTAGGAGCAAGGCTTGCCCGCGATGCTTTTTAGCGTCGAAACGCTGATCCGGTATGTTGCTCAGGCAAATGCGCCGCGCCGTGAAACAGTTTTTCCCGCAGGCTGCCGCCGTCGTAAGCGGTCTTGTACGACCCGCGCCGTTGCAACTCCGGAATCACCAGGTCGATGAAATCCACATAGCTCTCCGGCGTGACAATTCGCGTCAGGTTGAAGCCATCCAGCCCGGTCTCGGCGATCCACGATTCCAGCTCATCAGCGACCTGCTCAGGCGAGCCCACCACGGTGATGTAGCGACCACCGAGGGCGTGTTGCTCGAGTAATTTGCGGCGAGTCCAGTCGTTGTTTTGCAGGTTCTTGGTGGCGGACTGGATCGCGTTGCTCTTCACATACTGGATCGGTTCGTCGATTTCGTACTCGGAAAAATCGATCCCGGTGGACGCCGAGAAATGCGCCACGCCGGCCTCGGCACTGGCGTAGCTCAAGTATTCGGCGTGCTTGGCCCAGGCTGCCTCTTCGGTTTCGCCGACAATCACGTTCAGCCCCATGAACACCTTGATGTCCTCGGGGTTGCGCCCGGCCTCGACGGCACTGGCGCGCACCTTGTCCACTTGAACCTTGGTCGACGGTTTGTTCTGGCCGCTGATGAACACGCACTCGGCATGCCGCCCGGCGAACAACAAACCGCGATCCGAACTGCCGGCCTGGAACAGCACCGGTGTGCGCTGCGGCGAGGGTTCGCAGAGGTGATAACCCTCGACCTGATAGAACTCGCCCTTGTGCTCGACCTTGTGCACTTTCTCGGGCTGCGCGTAGATCCGCTGCTGCGGATCGTTAAGCACCGCGCCGTTTTCCCAGCTGCCTTCCCAGAGTTTGTAGAGCACTTGCAGGTATTCATCGGCCTGGTCGTAACGACGGTCGTGTTCCACCTGTTCGCTCAAACCCATGGCTTTGGCGGCGCTGTCGAGGTACCCGGTGACGATGTTCCAGCCGACCCGGCCACGGCTAAGGTGATCGAGCGTGGACATGCGTCGGGCGAACAGATACGGCGGTTCGTACGTCAGGTTGGCGGTGAGACCGAAGCCCAGGTTTTTGGTGACCGCGGCCATGGCCGAGACCAGCAGCAGCGGGTCGTTGACCGGAAGT
The DNA here is from genome assembly GCF_000282315.2 of Pseudomonas sp. GM41(2012). Lineage (GTDB taxonomy): Bacteria > Pseudomonadota > Gammaproteobacteria > Pseudomonadales > Pseudomonadaceae > Aquipseudomonas. The sequence goes on along the minus strand of NZ_AKJN02000002.1, from coordinate 367,560 downwards.
TGAATCGACTCTTTGAGCGGGACGTCCACCGAGTTTTGATAGACGTCGTAAACCCCGACGATATCGGCGATGAACAAGCCGTCGAACAACCCGCGCTCCAGCAATTGCGCCAGTTCAGTCCAGTATTCGATGGTTTTGTACTGAGTGGAGGTGTCCCGTGGATGCGTCCACAGACCATGGTTGATGTGCCCGATGCAGTTCATGTTGAACGCGTTGAGCAAAATCTTTTTCTTGGCCATTTAGATGGTCCCCCGCAGTGGCGGGTTTTCATCGTTGAGGTAGTAATTGCCGACCGCGTGATACTTCCAGCGCACCGGGTCGTGCAGGGTGTGCACCCGAGCGTTGCGCCAGTGGCGATCCAGGCCGTGTTCAATCAAGGTTGCCTGGCTGCCGGCCAGTTCAAACAGCGTGCTGCCAGCGGCGAGGGAAATCTCGGTGCTGATGGCGCGGGCTTCGGCGACCGCAATCGACGCGGCGGCGACGGTCTCGGCGTTGGTGTCGGCCTGAGCCTTGTCGAGGAATTCGCCAGAGCGTTCCAGCAAGGCTTCGGCGGCGTGCAGACGAATGCTCAAGTGGCCGAAGCTCTTGATGGTCAGCGGGTCCTCGGTGGCTTTGTCGTTGCCGGAATCGATCCACGGCCGGGTCTTGGTGCGCACGAAATGCAGCGCATCTTCATAGGCGGCGCGGGCGATACCGGTGTCGATGGCGGCATGAAGAATCTGCGCCAACGGGCCGACGGTGGTCGGGCGCTCGAACGCACTTTGAAACGGGATCACGTCTTCGGCGGCGACATAGACATCTTCAAACACCACGGAACCGCTGCCGGTGGTGCGCTGGCCGAAGCCGCTCCAGTCGTCGATCACTGTCAGACCCTTGGCATTACGAGGGACGAAAGCGAGTTGCTGAACACCGTTTTCGTCCACGACCGACGTCGGGATGCGCTGGGCATAAATCGCGCCCGTGGCGTAAAACTTGCGGCCGTTGATGCGGTAACCGTCACGTTCTCCATGCAGATCAGGGGTCAGGCTGGTGACGCGGTCATGGGCGGTTTTGGTACCCAGTTCCGCGAGGGCATTGCCGAAGCGTTGTCCTGCCAGCACTTCCGCGTACAGGCGTTTTTTCTGCTCATCGCTGCCGTTCACCCGCAACACTTCGAGCGCGTAGAGATGGTTCTGCGGGATCTGGCCGAGGGAACCGTCAGCCTGGGCGATCAGCGCGATCACCTTGGCCAGGGTGACGTTGGAAACCCCGGCGCCGCCGTATTCTTTTGGCACGCTGATGCCCCAAAGACCCGAACGGGAAAACACTTCCAGTTCCGGGTGTGGCAAACGGCGTTCGCGATCGCGCAGGGCGCTATCACGTTTGAAATCTTCGGCCAGGTCACTGGCGACGATCAGGGCTTGCTCATCGCTGGTGATGACCGCGACGTGGTGAGAAATGGTCATGTGTTTCTCCAGAGGTCTGGTCGTTAAATCCAGGAGTGGCGAGCGGGCAGCGTGCCGTTGAGGTGGTAAATCCCGACGGCGTGGTATTTCCAGCGCACCGGGTCGTGCAGCGTGTGCACGCGGGCGTTTCGCCAATGGCGGTCGAGGTTGAATTCGGCGAGGGTGGCGCGGCTGCCGGCCAGTTCGAAAAGCTTTTCGCTGGCCAGCAGCGAGATCTCGGTGGTCAGCACTTTGGCTTCGGCCACGGCAATCGAGGCGCGGGCGGCGGACTCGGCAGTGAGCGGCGCGGCGTTGACCTGATCAAGCACTTGCCCGGCCTTGCGCAGCAGCGCTTCGGCGGCGTGCAGTTCGATTTTCAGTTTGCCGATGTCGGCGATCACATAAAGGTCGTCGCTGGCCCGGTCGACTTTGGCGTCGATCCACGGCCGTGCACGGGTTTTCACGAATTCGATGGCGTCGTCGATGGCGCCCCGAGCGATGCCGGCGTCAATGGCTGCTTGAATCAACTGCGACACGGCACCCTGAATGTTTGGGCTGTCGTTGATCTTCCAGTTATCCACCACCAGCTCGGCGTCGACCTGCACGTTGTTGAGCAAAATGGTGCCGCTGGCGGTGGTGCGTTGGCCGAAGCCCGACCAGTCATCCACGATGCGCAGGCCCGGTGTACCGCGACGAACGAAGGCCAGAACCTGCTTGCCATCGTCGTTCAGCGCCTTGACGGCGACCCAGTGGGCGAACAGGGCGCCGGTGGAATAGAACTTCTGCCCGCTCAGGACGAAACCGTCGCCGCTGGCAGTGATTCGCGCCTTGAGTTCAAGGGTGTTTTTGGTGCCGCGTTCAGGTCCCGCGTTACCGATCCGCCAGCCGTCGAGCACGCTTTTGAACAGCTGTTTTTTTTGCGATTCAGTGGCGCTGCCGAGCACCAGATTGAGAATGCCGAACTGGTTTTGCGGGATCTGTCCCAATGCCGGGTCGGCCGCGGAAATGATCGCGAAGACGTCGGCCAAAGTGACGAACGAAACCTGCGGGCCACCGTACTCACGCGGGATAGAAATGCTGCCCAGGCCGCTGCGGGTGAACTGTTCGATTTCCGACCACGGCAGCTTGCGCTGCTGGTCGCGTTTGGCTGCTTGCAGGCGGGCGACTTGCGCCAACTCATGGGCGGCCTTGATGGCTTGTGCGTCGTTACGCAAGACCTGCGCGGGCAACAACAACGGGGCGATGTCCAGATCACTCTGGACGATTGCTTCTGCCAGACTGGACATCAGTGCCGCTCCTTGGCTGCACGCAATGCCCTGGCGATCTGCACTGGGGTGATTGTGTTCCGGACCATACCTACCTCACATCTCATGGAAACGTCGCGATGGTTGCGACGAACGAAAACAAGAATGTCCGGTGGTCCGGTGCATATACCCTAAGCGTGTATAAAAAATTAATAAACTAACTTTTAGGAATATGTATAGAAGGTCATGGCGTGGGAGCCGCTTTGACCACAAAACCGTCAAGATCGCAGCCTTCGGCAGCTCCTACAGGGAAACGCGGTGAGTGTAGGAGCTGCCGCAGGCTGCGATCTTTTCGGCGTCAGTCGAATTTTCGTCGGTTAGACACTGGTTCAGCAGCCATGAGTATCTCCTTGGGCCGGGCCTTCAAATAGGGATTGGCGCAACCGATCTTCAGCCTGCGCGGTGGTGCCCAGCGGGAGTTGTTACCCACCCGGTCGAGGATGCAGTAAGTCACTTCCAGCCGCAGGTCTTCGCCGGCTTCGAGAATGATCGCCGGCGGCACCCAGACCTGGATTGGCTGCCCGACATCGCCGGCCTTGAGTCGTGGCAGATCCATGCGCACATCGCCCCAGCGCAGGGTGATTTCGTCGTCGGCGGCCATGTTCAGGTAAGGCTCGATGGTCAACGGAACGCCGCGCTTGATCTGGTTCGGATTGACGCCCTGACGGCGAATGGTCTCGGGGATGTTCACGGGCTCCAGACTCTGGTTTTCATCGCCGCACAGCGTCGACGGTTGGCCACCGGGGCAGTCGAGTTTGATCTGCACCCGTCTGGTGGCCGAAAGGATTGGCCCTTGCCCGATCTGCATGATCCGGTAGTGAACGTGCGAGGTGCCATTGGCGATGAAGCTCTCGGGCACACGCAGTTGGACCGGTTGGCCGACATCGTCAGCCGTCAGCACTCTGGAGGCCACGTAGCAGTTATCCCAGAACAGTTCGATCAGGTCGCCTTCGTCCATGCCGGAGTAGGGCGCCACATCGATCAGCAGGTGCGCCGCCGAGGTGATGTTGATGCAGGTCTTGTGAGATTGCGCCAGGGTCGGGGCCGCAAGTTCGGGTTTGTTCGAAGTGCTTGTCATGGGGATTCTCCTTGAAGCCTTGCAGCGAAAGTCCGTTTCTGAAAGTTCGAAAGGCGTGAATTACCGAGCAACAAAACTGTTCACTGTGTGTGAAATAAAATAGTGAATGAGTGCGAGGTTAAACGCCTGTTGGAGACTAGATAAGAGTGCGCTTGGATAGGTGTCAATAGAGTTTGCTAGTTAAGTATTGGATCGAGTGTTATTCAGAAAAATCCTACGCGCTGAAGTTAATTAGCTGCACCGCTCTGTCGAACTTGACCTTGTTTTATGGGCTTTCAGTGCGTAACTGACGACGAAGACCGGTTCGGTGAGGGCGCTGGGTTTTGCGGATTTTAGGCGAGCTTATTCTGTTGCAGGACATATATATGTACCGCATGCCGCTATAAAAAATTATCTATAGTTCGGGTGGGTGAATAAGCGAAGAGAATATATCGATAAGTTTTGTTAGTGGGAGTGGTTGTCACTTCCGTCCATGGAAGTTAACAAGTAGTGAGACGGTGTTTCAGTGCTGGGCGTTATTCAGGAACTTGCTGAGAAACTGCTTCGTCCGCTCTTCTTTCGGATTGGCAAACAGGGCCTTGGCTTCGCCTTGTTCGACGATCACACCTTTGTCGAAAAACACCACGCGGTTCGCCACGTCGCGGGCAAAGCCCATTTCGTGGGTGACGATGACCATGGTGCGTCGCTCTTCGGCGAGGCTGCGGATGGTTGCCAGCACTTCTCCCACCAGCTCCGGGTCGAGGGCTGAGGTCGGTTCATCGAACAGAATCACTTCCGGCTCCATCGCCAGCGCACGGGCAATCGCCACACGCTGTTGCTGACCACCGGAAAGGCGACGCGGGTACGCGTCTTCCTTGCCCGCCAGGCCAACTCTGGCCATCAGCTTTTTACCCAGGGCAACGGCTTCGGCGTGCGGGATCTTCTTTACGATGATCGGGCCTTCGATAACGTTTTCCAGGGCGGTGCGATGAGGGAACAGGTTGAAGTTCTGGAACACGAAACCCACGTGCTGGCGCAAACGTCGCACCAGGCCTTGCTGCTGGTTCAGCGGACGGCTGCCATCGATCTCGATGTCACCGACCTTGATCCGGCCGCTGGTGGGTTCTTCCAGGAAATTCAGGCAACGCAGGAACGTGGTTTTACCCGAGCCGCTAGGCCCGATGATCGCCACCACCTCGCCTTCCTTCACTTGCAGATCGATGCCGTTGAGCACCACTTGACCCTTGAACTGCTTTGTCAGTTTTTCCACGACAATCATTGGGTCAGGACTCCAGGTCGTGCCGATTGACCCGTGCTTCCAACTGGTTCTGCAGGTGCGAAAGCACCGTGGCCAGAACCCAGTAGATCAGCGCGGCGGCAAGGTACATGGTGAAAATTTCAAAGGTACGGGCGGTAATCAGCTGCGCCTGACGGAACAGTTCCGGCACCTGGATGGTGGCTGCCAGCGCGGTGTCCTTCACAAGCGAAATGAAGCTGTTGCCCAGCGGTGGCAGAGCCGTGCGCATCGCTTGCGGCAGGATGGCCCGGCGCAGGGTCTGCGCGCGGGTCATGCCGATACTCGCGGCGGCTTCCCACTGGCCACGCTCGATGGAGCTGATCGCGGCGCGGAGGATTTCGCAGGCATAGGCCGCCATGTTCAGCGAGAAGCCGATCAGGGCCGCCGGCAGCGGATCAAGTTCGATGCCCAATTGCGGCAAGCCGTAATAGATCACGAACAGTTGCACCAGCAACGGCGTGCCGCGAAAGAACGACACGTAGATGCGGGCGATCCAGCTCACCAGTTTGAAGCGCGACAGGCGCATCAATGCCAGGCCGAAGCCCATCACCAGGCCGAAGAACATCCCGCCCAGGCTCAAGATCACTGTGTAGTACGCGCCCTTCAGCAGGAAGGGCGCGGAATCCAGCGCGAGTTGGAAAGCTTCTTCCATTATTTAGTGACGTCAGCGCTGAAGTATTTTTCCGAAAGCTTTTTCAGCGTACCGTCGGCACGCAGCTTGTCGATGGCTTTGTTCACCGCGGCCAGCAGCTCTGGCTCGCCTTTGCGCAGGGCGATACCGGCTTCCTGACGGGAGAACGCTTCGCCGGCGGCGGCAGTGTCCTTGGCTTTCTTGGCGTATTCCAGTGCGGCGAGGCGGTCGATCAGAATGGCGTCGATGCGGCCAACGCGCAGATCCTGGAACTTGGTCGGGTCATCTTCGTAGGTGCGGATGTCAGCCTTAGGCACATTCTCTTTCACCCATTGCTCGTAGTTGGTGCCCAGACCTACGCCTACTTTCTTGCCGGCCAGATCGGCGGCGGTCTTGATGGTGTCTTTGTTCTTGGTCAGGGTCAGCGCCTGAATCCCGGAAACGGTGTACGGCTCGGAGAAGTCATACTTCTTCTTGCGCTCTTCGGAGATGGTCACCTGGTTGATCACGGCGTCCAGACGTTTGGATTCCAGCGCCGCGAGGATGCCGTCCCATTTGGTCGGTTGCAGTTTGACCTTCACGCCCAGCTCTTTGGCCAGAGCTTCGGAAAACTCGACTTCGAAGCCCGTCAGCTTGCCGTCGGCGTCGACGAAACTGAACGGTGGGTAAGTGCCTTCCAGACCAACGTTGATCACGCCAGCGTCTTTGATTTTTTGCAGCTGCTCACCGGCAACCGCTTGCCCCAGCAGACCGGCGCTCAGCGCCAGGCCCAGCGAACCAACCAGCAGATTTCGACGTAGTGCGGAAAAATTCATGACAAGCCCCTGTGTTTTCTTATGAAGACGCTTTTAGGAATGTTGGCAAATTCGGGATTTGAACGACTGCAATATCCTGCCCTAAAGCATCGTATGCGTCTCGCTGCAAATTCGCCTGCGGCGTGACTATATGATGGCACCTTTAGATTGGAAAATAATTAATACTAAGTTTGTTATTCTTTACTGGAATATGAGGTTGGCGCGATCCATTGTGGCGAGGGGGCTTGCCCCCGTTGGGGTGCGCAGCAGCCCCTTGTGTCTGACAGTCATACCGAGTCAGCAGACATTACGACTGCTTCGCAGCCGAACGGGGGCAAGCCCCCTCGCCACAGGACTGCCGCCTACAGGAAGTCTTTGTACGCGAACAACGCCGGCGCCCCACCGGTGTGCAGGAAGATGATCGGGCCGTCATTGAAGCGCTGGCGGCCGATGCCATCGAGCAAACCCGCCATGGCCTTGCCGGTATAAACCGGGTCCAGCAGCAAACCTTCCTGACTCGCCACCAGCTTCACGGCGGCCAACGTCCCGGCATTCGGTTCGCCGTAGCGCGGGCCGAAATATTCGTCCCACAACTCGACCTTGAAACTCGCTGGCAGGCTCACGCCCAGCAACTCGGCAGTGCGTTCGGCGAGGCCCTGGACTTTCGGGCGCTGGTCTTCGTCGCTGCGAGAAACCGTGACACCAATCACTGGCAAATCCGGCAGTGCTTCACTCAACGCCAACGCCAGACCGCTATGAGTCCCGGCACTGCCCGAAGCCAGAACCACGGCCGCGAATGTCAGCCCGGTGTCCTTGATCTGCTCGGCCAATTCCAGCCCGGCGCGCACATAACCCAAAGCGCCCAATGCGTTGGAGCCACCAATCGGCACCAGATACGGCTTCTTGCCGTTGTTGCGCAGGCGATCGGCCAGGGCCTGCAATTGCTCGTCGGCGTTGTCGAGGTTTTCCACCAGCTCGACCTTGGCGTCGAACAGGTCCAACAACAGTCGATTGCCGTTACCGACATAGTTGGCGTCGTCGGTACCCAAGGGGTTTTCCAGCAGGGCTACGCAGCCCAGGCCAAGCTTGGCCGCAATGGCGGCGGTCTGGCGCACGTGGTTGGACTGAAGCGCGCCAGCGGTGATCAACGTGTCAGCGCCTTGTGCGAGTGCATCGGCCGCCAGGTATTCGAGTTTGCGCAGCTTGTTGCCACCCATCGCCAGCGGCGTCAGGTCATCACGCTTGACGTACACATCGCGGCCCAACCAGGTCGACAGGCGTTCGAGTTTTTCCAGGGCGGTAGGATGACCGAGCAGGTCGAGACGGTTAAAGCGGGCAAGCTGTTGTTTGATCATGGGGTCCGTACTGGCGGAGGGAGATGACAGGACTATAGGCACGCCTATTTAGCGGGGCAACTGCCAATCGGCCTTATGCCAAAAAGTGCTGAGCACAGCACAATCGGTTCTTAATTCGGCTTCCAGACCATGCCGTAAAGTAATCGCGGTTAACGCGGCCAGACAGTCCGGCCGCCCGTGAGGAGTTTTTACCGTGAGCGAGCGTTCCAGTCATTGGCAACTGCAGACCATCGTCAGTCAACTGCGCACGGCGCGTGATCAGTGGCGCCTACAAAATGGCCGCGCCAGCACCGAACAGGGCGGTCGCGAGTTGCCTTCCCGAGCGGCCATGGCAGAGATTCTCGAAGCCCTCTGCGGCGCGTTGTTCCCGATGCGCCTGGGACCGGTGGATTTGCGCGAGGAAAGTGAAGACTTCTACGTCGGCCACACGCTGGACGTTGCGTTGAACGCGTTGCTGGCTCAGGCGCGACTCGAACTGCGCTACGCCGCTCGCCACAGTGCCCAGGCCGACACTGAAGTCGAGGCCAGGACGATTCAGATCATTCAGGACTTCGCCCTCGCATTGCCGGGGCTGCGCAGTCTGCTCGACACCGACGTGCTGGCGGCCTATCACGGCGATCCGGCGGCTCGCAGCGTCGATGAAGTGTTGCTGTGCTATCCGGGGATTCTGGCGGTGATTCACCATCGCCTCGCCCATCATTTGTACCGCGCCGGATTGCCGCTGCTGGCACGGATCAGCGCGGAAATCGCCCACTCGGCCACCGGCATCGACATTCACCCTGGCGCGCAGATTGGTCGCAGCTTCTTCATCGATCACGGGACGGGTGTGGTGATCGGCGAGACCGCCATCATCGGCGAGCGTGTGCGGATTTATCAGGCCGTGACGTTGGGCGCCAAGCGCTTCCCGGCGGATGAAGACGGTCAGTTGCAGAAGGGGCAGCCGCGACATCCGATTGTCGAGGATGACGTGGTGATCTATGCCGGTGCGACGATTCTGGGGCGGATCACCATCGGCAAGGGCTCGACCATTGGCGGCAATGTCTGGCTGACCCGTAGCGTGCCGGCGGGGAGCAACCTGACTCAGGCGAATCTGCAGCATGATGACGGGACGCAGAAGTAAGCCCCCGGCTTTTTGGTGACAGATAAACAGTCTTCACTGTCTGTAGGAGCTGTCGAGTGAAACGAGGCTGCGATCTTTTCAAAAAAACCACAAAACCAAAGTCAAAAGATCGCAGCCTCGTTTCACTCGACAGCTCCTACAAAATCCTCAAAAACCCTCCTCTTACCCACCCTTGAGCCAGCGTACGAACAGTACCGCCGAGCCTTGCGATTAGTCCTTAGCACCCTATTCATGTTTAACTTGAACGCTCATTCAAGTTAAACCGTCGGTTTGCTGCCCGCTCACAACAGGAGGCTTGCCTTTGCCGAGTCCGTTACTGATTGCCCTGTTTCACCCCCTTGAGGTGCACCTTTCATGAGTGCATCGCCCACCCCCGCCAGCGGTCAGGTCCGCATGAATCCGCCGGTGTTTTACTTCTCGGCGACGTTCATTTTGCTGTTCGGCATCATCGTCATCGCCATGCCTGAACAGGCCGGTGCCTGGCTTCTGGAAGCGCAAAACTGGGCGGCCAACACGGTCGGCTGGTACTACATGCTCGCGATGACGCTGTATCTGGTCTTCGTGGTGGTCACCGCCTTGTCCGGCTACGGCAAGATCAAGCTCGGTGCCGACCACGACGAGCCCGAATTCAGCTACCTGTCCTGGGCCGGCATGCTGTTCGCCGCCGGGATCAGCATCACGCTGTTCTTCTTTTGCGTGTCCGAACCGCTGACCCATTTGGCGCAACCGCCGCAAGGCGAAGCGGGCACGGCGGATGCAGCGCGTCAGGCGATGCAGATTCTGTTTCTGCACTGGGGCCTGCACGGCTGGGGCGTGTTCGCCTTCGTCGGCATGGCGCTGGCCTACTTCGCTTATCGTCATAACCTGCCGCTGGCCCTGCGTTCGGCGCTCTATCCGCTGATCGGCAAGCGCATCAATGGCCCCATCGGTTACGCGGTAGACGGCTTCGGCATCATCGCCACGGTGTTCGGCCTTGGTGCCGATATGGGCTTTGGCGTGTTGCACCTCAACTCGGGTCTGGACTACCTGTTCGGCATCGCTCACACCCAGTGGATTCAGGTCGGCTTGATCACGCTGATGATGGGCGCGGCGATCATCGTCGCGGTGTCCGGCGTCGATAAAGGCGTGCGGGTGATGTCCGACATCAACATGCTGCTGGCCTGTGCGCTGCTGCTGTTCGTGTTGTTCGCCGGTCCGACTCAGCATTTGCTCAACACCTTGATCCAGAACATCGGCGACTACCTCGGCGCCTTGCCGATGAAGAGTTTCGACCTCTACGCCTACGACAAACCCAGTGACTGGCTGGGCGGTTGGACGGTGTTCTACTGGGCCTGGTGGATCGCATGGTCGCCGTTCGTGGGACTGTTCATCGCACGGATTTCCCGTGGCCGGACCATCCGCGAATTCGTCTTCGGCGTGCTGTTGATTCCGCTCGGCTTCACCCTGGCGTGGATGTCGATCTTCGGCAACAGCGCCATCGATCAAGTCCTCAACCACGGCATGAGCGCCCTCGGCATGTCGGCCATCGATAACCCATCGATGACCCTCTACCTGTTGCTGGAAACCTACCCGTGGAGCAAAACCGTGATCGCGGTCACGGTGTTCATCAGCTTCGTGTTCTTCGTCACCTCCGCCGACTCCGGCACCGTGGTGCTGTCGACACTGTCTGCCAAGGGCGGCAATCCTGATGAAGACGGACCGAAATGGCTGCGGGTGTTCTGGGGCGCAATGACCGCGTTGGTGACCAGTGCGCTGCTCTTTTCCGGCAGCATCGATGCGCTGAAGTCCGCGGTGGTGCTGACCTCGTTGCCGTTCTCGATGATCTTGCTGCTGATGATGTGGGGGCTGCACAAGGCGTTCTACCTGGAGTCGCAGAAGCAGATCGCGCAACTGCATTCCTTGGCACCGGTGTCCGGATCGCGGCGTGGCGGCTGGCGTCAGCGTTTGAGTCAGGCCGTACATTTCCCGTCACGGGATGAGGTCTATCGCTTCCTCGATACGGCGGTGCGCCCGGCGATTGAAGAAGTCTCGGCGGTGTTCGTCGAGAAGGGTTTGAAGGTGGTCACTCAGCCGGACCCGACCAACGACAACGTCAGCCTGGAAATCGGTCATGGCGAGGAGCGTCCGTTCATCTATCAGGTGCAGATGCGCGGCTACTTCACGCCGTCCTTCGCTCGTGGCGGCATGGGTTCCAAGGAACTCAACAACCGTCGTTATCATCGAGCCGAAGTGCATTTGAGCGAGGGCAGTCAGGATTACGATCTGGTGGGTTACACCAAGGAGCAGATCATCAACGACATCCTCGATCAGTACGAACGGCACCTGCAGTTCCTGCATTTGGTGCGTTGATCGAGAACCCGTGGCGCCGGGCCTTTTTCAGGTCTCGGCGCTCAACACCATGAACAGCACCAGCGCCGCCACCGGCACACTGAACACCACCGTGCCGATCATCAGTTCCGTACTCAGTGACTGGCCGGCCGTGACTACCCCAACGGCACCGTTGATCAACGTCAGCGCCAGCCACAGGGCCACGAAGCTGTAGGTCAGTGTCTGTTGGCTGAAGCCGATTTTCTCGCCGATGAACAGCATCAGCGCCAGCAGGACCAGGCCGAAGGAGATGATGATCGTGGTGTGCATGGTGTGTTCCGCCCTTCAAAATGTGTGTTGCTTTTGGGGCCGCCTTCGCGAGCAGGCTCGCTCCCACAAAGTAGTCGCAATCCTGTGGGAGCGAGCCTGCTCGCGAAAGAGGCACTGCGGTGTCAAGTGAGCATAGTTAAACCAGCCCACCGTTGACGCGCAGGATTTGCCCGTTGACCCACGCCGAATCAGGACCGACCAGAAAAGACACAACGCGAGCGATGTCTTCTGGCTGAGCCAGACGTTCCAGAGGGGCCATCTTGGCGAAGTTCTGGATCTGCTCTTCGCTCTTGCCGTGCAGGAACAGGTCGGTCGCCACCGGGCCCGGGGCCACGGCGTTGACGGTGATATGGCGACCGCGCATTTCCTTGGCGAATACCTGGCTCAGGGATTCCACCGCCGCTTTGCTGGCGATGTACACCGCGTAGCCCGGCAGGTTCATGCCGACGGTGCTGCTGGAGAAGTTGATGATCCGCCCGCCAGCGTTCAGGCGAGTGGCGGCTTCACGCAGGGTGTTGAACGTGCCGCGAGCGTGAATGTTGAAGTTCTGGTCGAACAGCTCATCCGTGTGTTGCGCCAGCGGCAGGACTTTGAGGATGCCAGCGTTGTTGACCAGCACATCGACCTTGCCCAGTTGTGTTTCGGTCTCGTCGAACAGCCGGCGTACGTCGTCGGCATTGGCCACGTCAGCCTTGATCGCTATGGCCTGGTGGCCGGCCTGACGCAATTCGACCACCAGTCTTGAAGCTTCGGTGGCACTGCTGGCGTAGTTGATGGCGACGGCGAAACCTTGTTTGGCCAGGTGTGTGGCGATCACCGCGCCGATGCCGCGGGAGGCGCCGGTTACGATGGCAACTTTCGAAGTTTGAGTAGTCATGGCGGTGAATCCTTTGAAGTTGATGGCTCGGTGTGAAGCCAGATTCACATGTTTACTCAGGCGGATAAATGCACGAGAGTTGCCTTGACTGTTCAAAAATCGCCAACAATTAACCGCCAGGAGACCCGCGTGGATCAAGTCAAAGCGATGAAGGTTTTCGTGCGGATCTACGAGCGCAGCAGTTTCACGCTGGCTGCCGACGACCTGAACCTGCCGCGGGCGACGCTGACCCACACGTTGAATCAATTCGAAGCCTGGCTCGGTACACGTTTACTGGAGCGAAGCACCCGCAAGGTGCGGCCTACGCTGGACGGCGAGGCGTACTACCTGCGTTGCGTGCAGCTGCTGGCGGAGCTGGAAGAAGCCGAACTGGCATTCCGAAGCGTTGCACCGAAGGGCCGGTTGCGCGTGGATGTGCATGGCACGCTGGCCAAGCACTTCGTCATCCCGGCGTTGCCGCAGTTCATGGCGCGCTACCCGGACATCGAACTGTCCATCAGCGAGGCCGACCGCTTTGTCGACCTGATCGCCGAAGGCGTCGACTGCGTGCTGCGCGCCGGCACCTTGGGCGACTCCGCGCTGATCGGCCGTCGCGTCGCCAACCTGCGCCAAATTACCTGTGCCAGCCCTGCGTACCTGCGCAAATACGGCGAACCGAAAAGCCTCGACGACCTCAAACATCATCGTGCCGTGAACTACGTCTCGCGCACGACTGCCAAGTTATTTCCCTTCGAATTCATGGTTGATGGCGAACTGAAGGAAGTCGCCATCGATGGGGCGCTTTCAGTGTTCGGCGCAGAAATTTATGCGGCGTCGGCGATCGCCGGGCTGGGCCTGATCCAGTGCCCGCATTACCGAATGGAAACGCAGATTTCCCAGGGCCTGGTGCAGGAAGTCCTGATCGACACGCCACCACCGCCGATGCCGGTTTCGGTGTTGTACCCGCACAATCGACACATGTCGCCACGGGTTCGGGTGTTTGTGGATTGGCTGGGGGAAGTGTTTGCGGGGGCACAGTAGCCGCAGTTCCACAGAGCGTGGGAACGATCATATGAAACGTTTCAGCATTTTCTCGAGTCCGAGGTTTATCGGCGTTTGTCTGGGCGTATGCTGGGCAACTTGCGAAGCAGTCGATACTAACTTCAAGACAGACAAGAGAGGATTCGATGACCTACACCGCTGCCGAAAACCGCTACGACTCCATCCCTTATCGCCGCGTGGGGCGCAGCGGGCTGGTGCTGCCGGCACTGTCTCTGGGCTTGTGGCACAACTTCGGCGACAGCACGCCGATCGACACTCAGCGATCGTTGCTGCGTACCGCGTTTGATCTTGGCATCAACCATTTCGACCTGGCCAACAACTACGGCCCGCCGTATGGCAGCGCCGAGATCAATTTCGGGCGTTTGCTGCGTGAAGACTTCAAGCAGTATCGCGACGAGCTGATTATCTCCAGCAAGGCCGGTTGGGACATGTGGGCCGGCCCTTATGGTCAGGGCGGCGGCTCGCGCAAATACGTGCTGGCCAGCCTTGATCAGAGCCTGCAGCGCCTGGGCCTGGACTACGTGGACATCTTCTATTCCCACCGCTTCGACCCGGACACGCCGCTGGAAGAAACCGCCAGCGCACTGGCCACCGCGGTACAACAGGGCAAGGCGTTGTACATCGGTATCTCCTCGTACTCGGGCGTTAAAACCCGTGAAATGGCCGCGCTGCTGAAAGAGTGGAAGGTCCCGCTGCTGATTCATCAGCCGGCTTACAACCTGCTCAATCGATGGGTGGAAAAAGACCTGCTGGATACGACGGACGAACTTGGTACGGGCGTGATTGCGTTTACGCCGTTGGCTCAGGGGTTGTTGACCGACAAGTACCTCAACGGTGTGCCGGCGGACGCGCGGGTCAATCGTCCGGGGGGAGGTTCGCTGCAGGCGGCGCATCTGTCCGAAGCCAACATCGCTCATGTCCGTGCGCTGAATGAGATCGCCAAGCGTCGCGGTCAGAGCCTGGCGCAGTTGGCTTTGGCGTGGACGTTACGCGATCCGCGCGTGACGTCGGCGCTGATCGGTGCGAGCCGGCCGGAGCAGATTATCGAGAACGTCGGGGCGTTGAAGAATTTGAGCTTTAGCGTGGAAGAGTTGGCGGAGATTGACCGGTTTGCCCAAGAGGGTGGGGTCAATCTTTGGGAGAAGCCTTCGACGGCTGAGTAAATCTATTCGAAGGATGAGGACCGAATCACGGATAAGCCCTCCTCACATAAGGAAGTGGCTTGTCCGTGATTATTTTAAGTGGCGCTTACGATGTCGTTATTTTTTGCTTGGGAAACCGAGTATTTCTGCAGTTTCGCTGATAAACGTATCCCTTGCAGATCTCTTTCTTAGCTGCATATCGATCACTTGTGACTGGTCAGGGAGAGTGAAATAACCCTTATCCAAACTACATAGGTTTTCTAGAATTGGCAGCGGCAGCCCCAGCAACTGTCTGACTTGGGATCGGGAAAGTACCTTGTTTTCCACGAGCATCTTCACTCCTCGTGCGATCAACAGCGGCCTTTCAAAATCGAAGTCGGCGTCCATAGGCTCGCCCTTGACCCAGCCTCTTGCGGACCTTGCTTTCCACAGTCTTGTCGTCGTGGTGTCATTAATAATTTCAAGATCTAGACATCGACGAACCATCGCCGCAACAGAAACCTTCCAGCGCGGCTTAAGTGCCAACAAGGTATCCAAAGTCGGCCAGCGAATCTCCCTTAGAAAGCTTTCTGCTGGCATCAAAAATGCGCTGGCAAATCGGTGAGCCTGTGATTCAAGCAGCGCGTAATTCGATTCGTATTGTTCGTAGGAAATATGTCGATGGAGAACTACATGTCCCAGTTCATGGGCCGCATCGAATCGGTTTCTTATCCCGTTAGCCTTATCTGCAACGAGAAGTACGTAAGGGCGCTGATCCAACTCGTACCAGTTAGATACACCATCCATTTTGAGGTGCCCAAGCGTGGTTCGAGCACAGACGATGCCAGCGTTTTCCAACACCTGAACCACATTGGGTATCGGAGCAACCCCTAGTCCCCACGCTTGACGGCATTCACTCGCCATCCTTTCGATCTCTTGATCAGAAATCAGTTGGCAATTTCTTTCTTCCAAGTGAGGAACGTTAACAGTGACGAATTCAAGGCTTTCCTGAAGCTTGTAGGATATGTCTTGGAGCCATTCCAGACGGACTTCCGCTATTTCTCTCGCGTTGGTGGTAGCACTCACCTGAGAGCGGAAGAAGAATGGAGTGGTTTCACTCGTTACGATTTGCTCCTCTAACAGCCAGTTTTCACTGACGCCAAAAACCTCGCATAACCGTTGGAAGGCATCGGCCTCAGGTACCTGAAGCCCGTTCTCCCATTTAGAGATGTTTCCCGAGGCACGCCCCACCATTTCGGCCAAAGCTGTTTGGGTGATACCAAACGTGAGCCGTAACTGCTTGAGGCGCTCAGACTGAAAGCCCGCGACTCCAGTTCTCATGGTTCACCTCTTGGAATTTTGCTCGTCATCAGTGTTGTCTTCGATTTCTTCAGCGCGGCGCATCTTATCTCGCAATTTCACCAATTCAATCGGTTTCTGATCAACAGCTTCATTATCAGAGTAGCTCTGAAGAAGGTCTTCAAACGTGCAATTCATATGGAAGCCTTTGCCGTCGAAATAAGGCACGGCCATCATGATCGCCCGCGGCTCTGATTGGTCTTCTGAGCATGATGGTGGTGCATGGACTACGACTAGCGCATGAATCAATTGATCGGTGACTGTCTGCGTCAACCCATCAATCCAGTCCATCTGTATGGATGCTAAAGATTCGTTCAGCGTTTTCAGTTCGCTTCGGTGTTTCGCCGTGCGAATTTCTTTTTGCCAGGGCAGGACGACAGATGTGATACGCAAATTCCCCAGCTCCAATAGGACGTAATTGTGTCCTTTGGGCTCGGTTGTTTTGATGATTGGATTCCAGCGTTTCATTCCCGCTAAGGCGTCTTGAACGAGCGAGTGTCGTAAATGGCCACGCAGATCTCCTGGAGGGGTATGAATCAGGAGTTCTTGTGTCTCCTTCAATGCCTTTTGAAAGGTTTGAGGAATAAGAATCCCTAGTTCATCAAAAAACTCTCTATTGACTTGCGCGCGAATAAAGCCTTGGATTTCTTCTTTTGTGATCATGCTGTCACCACTCACTATTCGGTAAGCGGATTTTTACGCCATTTTTATTCGTTATGGAAGCGGCTTGCTGGTTTTTTATCCAGTTAAAGCTAAGCCAATCCCTCTGTGGTGCTTAAAACGGCACATCCCCCAATATCGTCGCCCGCTGCATCACCCGTCGCGCCGGCCGGTAATCATCCACGGCGTAATGCTGTGTCACGCGGTTATCCCAAAACGCCACGTCGTCCTTCTGCCAACGCCAGCGAATGGTAAATTCCGGGCGCGTGGCGTGGGCAAACAGAAACTTCAGAATCACCTCGCTTTCAGTTTCCGACAGCTCATTGATCTTCGACGTGAAGCCTTCATTGACGAACAACGACCGACGTCCACTCACCGGATGAGTACGAATCACCGGGTGTGACAGCGGCGGGTTTTTCCTGCGTGCTTCTTCCCACTGGGCCAAGGCTTCAGGTGTGTTGCCATAGCGCTCCAGCGGGAACGAACGGGTGAAATCGTGGGTGGCGGTCAGCCCTTCAAGAAAATTTTTCATCGGCGCCGAAAGCGCTTCATACGCTGCGATACCGCTGGCCCACAACGTGTCGCCACCAAACTCCGGCAGCAACTTGGCACTGAGTACCGCGCCCAGGGCCGGGGTCGGCAGGAAGGTTACGTCGGTGTGCCAAATCGCGTTGTCGCGCACGTCAGTGACGGCAGTGTCGAGGATCAGCACTTCGGGCTGTTCCGGCACATTCGGGTAGATCGGGTGAATGTGCAGGTCGCCGAAATTGGCGGCGAAACGCGCCTGCTGCTGCGGTGTGATCGGCTGATCGCGGAAGAACAACACTTGATGTTTGAGCAGCGCCTGCTCGATGGCGTCGCGCTGTTCCCGGTTCAGCGGTTGGCTGATGTCGACGCCGCTGATGTGCGCGCCGAGGGCCGAGCTTAAGGGGACGATTGTCAGGTTACTCATGGTGTTCTCTTCAATCCGGGGCGCCGAGCTTTTTGTGGGAGTGAGCCTGCTCGCGATAGCGGAGTGTCAGGCGACATGGCTGTAGCTGATACACCGCCATCGCGAGCAGGCTCGCTCCCACAGGGTTTTCCACATGATGATTTTTAGTGCGCCAGGCCATGCCACGGCACCAGTTTGCGTTGCAGGGCGCGCAAGCCCATTTCCATGGCGAAGGCGATCAGCGCGATCACCAGAATCCCCAGCACCACCACATCGGTGACCAGGAACTGCGCGGCCGACTGCACCATGAAGCCCAAACCACTGGTGGCGGCGATCAATTCGGCGGCGACCAGTGTCGACCAACCCACACCCAAGCCAATGCGCACACCGGTCAAAATATCCGGCAGCGCACTCGGCAGAATCACATGGCGAATCAACTGCGCCCGAGTCGCGCCTAACGACTGCGCCGCGCGCAATTTGGCTGGGTCGACGGTACGCACGCCGGTCGCCGTAGCGATGGCGATCGGGGCGAATATCGCCAGGTAGATCAGCAAGACTTTCGACAGCTCACCGATGCCGCACCAGATCACGATCAGCGGCAGATAAGCCAGCGGGGGAATAGGGCGGTAGAACTCGATCAGTGGATCGAGAATGCCGCGAGCAATGCGGTTGTGGCCGATGGCGATTCCAACGGGCACGGCGGTCAGCACCGCGAAGCCCAGGCCCAGACCGATTCGGCTGAGGCTCGCGCCAAGGTGCTGCCACAACGTTGAATCCATGTAGCCGGTGGTCACCAGCAGCCAGCCTTTTTGCAGCACCGCGGAGGGTGGCGGCAGGAACAGCGGTTCGATCATTCCAGTGGCGGTGACGGCCCACCAAATGACCACGAGTGCGACGAGCGTCAGCACGCTGATCCACCGAGTACTGAGGCTGCGTCGAACAGGAATCACCGTCGAGTGCGGTTTGACCGTGACGGCCCGGATCTCATAGCTGCTCATGCGCGCTCCTGCCGCTGGGCGGCGCTGCGTTGGGAGAACACTTTGGCCAGCACATGTTCGCGGGTTTCGATAAAGCGCGGGTCTGACTTTATCGAACGAGCGGACTCGCCGGCGGCATAACGCTGACCGAAATCCAGGCTCAGGCGCTCAACGATTTGCCCAGGATTCGGCGCCAGCAGAATCAGGTCCGTGGCGAGAAACACCGCTTCTTCGATGTCGTGAGTAATCAGAAATACCGGTTTTGCGGTGCGCTGCCAGACTTGCAGCAGCAACTCCTGCATCTGTTCGCGGGTGAAGGCGTCGAGGGCGCCGAAGGGTTCGTCCATCAGCAAAACCCGCGGATCAGCAGCAAGGGCACGGGCCAGGCCGACACGTTGTTTCTGGCCGCCCGAAAGCTGCCAGATCCGACGGTTTTCGAAACCGGAAAGGTCCACCAAAGCGAGCATTTCCCGAGCGCGCAGTTCACGTTTTTCCCGCGCAATGCCGGCCAGTTCCAGACCGAAGCCGACATTGGCCAGCACGTCCTGCCAGGGCAGCAGGGCATCGTCCTGGAACACCACGCCGCGTTCGGCGCTCGGGCCTTTGACCGGCACGCCATCGAGGGTGATGCGCCCGGCGCTGGGCTCGACAAAACCGGCAATCAGGTTCAACAGCGAGGTCTTGCCACTGCCGGACGGGCCGAGTGCGACCAGCAATTGCTGGGGCCCAAGGCTCAGGGAAATATCCGCCAGTACCGGTTCGGCGGCGCCGGGGTACTGTGCGCTGATGCGCTCCAGCTGAAGCAAGGCCATCGCAATTAACTCCGATCAGTTGGTGATGTACTTGGCGCTGACGTACGGGGCGTAGTCCGGTAGCACGGCTTCAACCTTGCCTTGTTCTTTCAGGAACGCGGCGGTGTCGGTGATGGCCTTGGTGGTCGGCGCGCCGAGGGTGATCACCTGATCAGCCGCCAGCGGGAAGACGTTGCCTTGCAGCAGCAATGGAATGTCGCTGGCCTTGGCGCCGGAGAGTTTCACCAGCTTGTCGACGTTGGATTGATTGGCGAGCCAGGCTTTTGGATCTTTGCGGTAGTCGGCGTAGGCATCGAGGGTCACTTTGGCGAACGCGGTGACGATTTCCGGGTGCTTCTCGGCGAAGTCTTTACGCACGATCCATGCATCGAAGGTCGGCGCGCCGAACTTGGCCAGTTCACCGGAGGTGATTAGCACTTTGCCGTTTTCCTTGGCGACACCGAGGGCTGGGTCCCACACGTAGGTGGCGTCGATGTCACCGCGTTTCCACGCGGCAATGATGGCTGGCGGGGCAAGATTGAGGACGGTGACTTTTGACGGGTCGATGTTCCAGTGCTTCAGCGCGGCCAACAGGCTGTAGTGGCCGGTGGAAACGAACGGCACGGCGATTTTCTTGCCGATCAGGTCCTGCGGGGTTTTGATCCCGGAGCCGTCGCGGGCAACCAGGGCTTCAGCGGCGCCGATCTGCGTGGCGATGAGGAACGTTTCTACCGGGACTTTACGGGTGATTGCCGCCGTCAGGGGGCTGGAACCGAGGTAGCCGATCTGCACGTCGCCGGAAGCGATGGCGGCGATGATGTCGGCGCCGTTGTCGAATTTGCGCCAGTCGATCTTGGCGTTGGTGGCTTTCTCGTACGCGCCGTCGGCCTGGGCGACTTTCGCCGGGTCTACGGTGGTCTGGTAGGCGACAGTGACGTCAGCCGCCTGGGCAAAGAAACTCACCGCAGCCAAAGACGCGGCCGCCAGGAGGCGAAGGGGGAAAGTCAGTTTCATTGAGAAGCTCCTTGTCAGGCGACCGAGAGTCGGCGTGAAAAGGAGACTAAATGATCTAAGAATCCGAAAATAAATAACTTTTTCGAATGAGCTTATGAGCGGAAAATTCTAAAGGATCAAAAGATCGCAGCCTTCGGCAGCTCCTACAAAGGTAGCCTGTGGATCCGAAATTGCGTGGTGCGGGCAAAAAAAAATCGCAACCCTGGCACCGCCCGTAGGAGCTGCCGAAGGCTGCGATCTTTTGACAGACGCCGCTTAGTTACTGATTGCCAAAATACTCGCCTGATACGACCCGACAAACACATCGAAATCGCCGACTTCGTTCTTCTCCAGCTCCACTTGCTCAGCCAGCGACGAACGCGCCCGGTCTTCAAACTTCGCCTGATCTTCGCCACTCAACGGCTCGCTGCGGAAAAACTCCGCATGCGCCTGGCTCTGACGCAGGGAGAACTGAGCAAAGCTCTCCTTGTACTCAGCCATCGCCGCCAGCACCTGGGCCGATGGCGTCAGCGATGGATCCTTGACCTTGGCCAGTTGCGCATCCAGCGCCTTGCTATGCGCATCGCCGCCATGACTCTGATCCAGCATCGCCGCCAGTGGTGCAATCTTCTCCAGCAACTCGCTGGCCCACTCTTTCAGGTCCACCGGATGACCGTCGCGTTGCAGTTGCAGGCCTGGACGACGACCTTCCTTGACCACGCTGAGGAAGTTCGAGGTCGCGTTGCCGCACGAGGTATTGGTCAGCAGCGGGCTGTCGTTCAGCGCGCAATACAGCAGGAATGCGTCGAGGAACCGCGACTCCGGCAGATCGATGCCCATCGGCAGGAACGGGTTGATGTCCAGGCAGCGCACTTCAACGTACTGAATGCCGCGAGCCACCAGCGCCTGGATCGGCCGTTCGCCGGTGTAGGTCACGCGTTTCGGGCGGATGTTGGAGTAGTACTCGTTTTCGATCTGCAGGATGTTGGTGTTGAGCTGAACCCACTCACCGTCCTGATGCGTGCCGATTTCGACGTACGGCGCGTAAGGCGTGGCGACCGCTTTGCGCAGGCTGTCGGTGTAGCTGGCCAGATCGTTGTAGCACGGGGTCAGACCGGCCTGGGCGTTGCTCTGGTAACCCAGGTCACTCATGCGCAGGCTGGTGGCGTACGGCAGGTACAAGGTGTCCGGGTCCAGTTGTTCCAGCTGGTGCGAGCGACCGCGCAGGAAACCGGCGTCCAGCGCAGGCGAGGCACCGAACAGGTACATCAGCAGCCAGCTGTAGCGGCGGAAGTTACGGATCAGCGCGATGTAGGCCGACGACTGATAGTCACGGTCGGTGCCGACGAAACCTTCAGCCTCCTTGAGCAGCGGCCAGAGCTTTTCCGGCAGGGAAAAGTTGTAGTGAATCCCGGCGATGCACTGCATGGTCTTGCCGTAGCGCAGGGCCAGGCCCTTGCGGTAGACGTACTTGAGCTGACCGATGTTGGAGGTGCCGTAATAGGCAATCGGGATGTCTTCCTCGGCCGGCAACGGGCACGGCATCGATGGACTCCACAGGTACTCGTTGCCGAGCTTGCTGTAGGCAAAACGGTGGATCTTGTCCAGGCTCGCCAGCGTATCCGCCGGGTCGGGCAGGGCAGGCGTGATGAACTCCAGCAGCGACTCGGAATAGTCGGTGGTGATTTGTTCGTTGGTCAGCGCGGAACCCAATTCTTCCGGGTGCGGCGTTTGCGCCAGGCGACCTTCGCCGGTCACGCGCAGGCATTCACGTTCGATGCCGTGAAGGCACTGTTCGAGCAGAGAGAGGTTAGCGCGCTCGCCGAGCAGAGCCAGGCGGCGGTTGAGAAGTTCGCTCAAGTTGGATTCCTTCACGCGTCAGTCGCCCCAATATGGGGGTGGGCAAGACGGTCTACAAGGGTGAAGTTGAAACTGGCGTTGTCGCCTGGTTTTTGAGCTGCAAAAACTACTGGCAGCCGGCAAAGGATCGGCCGCCGCAATCACCTGTAGGAGTGAGCCTGCTCGCGATTGGGGAGTGTCAGCCAATGTTTAGTCGTCTGACACACCGCAATCGCGAGCAGGCTCACTCCTACAGAGGATTTCGGCGCTGCGGTCACAGCGCCGAAATTAACTCAAATTGATGGCATTCATCTACAGGACAGCGAACGTGCCTTGTGCTTTTGCGACGAGTTTGTCGCCTTGCATCACGTCAGCTTCGACCACCAGCGTGCGGCGGCCCGGGTGGATCACCCGCGCCGTGCACATCACTTCACCGTCTGCGACGGCGCGAATGTAGTTGATCTTGCACTCGATGGTCGCGCTCTGCTGGTCAAAACCATGGGTGCTGGAACAGGCCAGCCCCATGGCAATGTCCACCAGACTGAACAAGGCTCCGCCGTGCAGCTTGCCGCCGCGATTGCGCAGCTCTGGCGCAAGCCCGAGGGCGACTTGCGCCACCCCGGTCTCCAGGCTGTGCAAGCGACACCCCAGCAACTTGAAAAAAGCGCTTTCGGTCAGCCCGGCCGGGATGTCCATCAGCGTTTCTTCAACTGCTTGGCGTTGGCGAACAGCGAAGCCATGGCGTTGTTGGCCGGGGCCGCCGCCGTGGTTTCTTTACGCGGTGCGGTGTTCTGCGACTGGCGTGGCGCCGAACCCGGACGTGCACCACGGGCACCGTCGATTTTCTCGCCCGGCGTGTCGCTCATGCGCATCGACAGACCAACGCGTTTGCGCGGGATGTCGACTTCCATGACCTTCACTTTCACCACGTCACCGGCCTTCACCGCTTCACGCGGATCCTTGATGAACTTCTCCGAAAGCGCAGAGATATGCACCAAACCGTCCTGATGCACGCCGATGTCGACGAAAGCACCGAAGTTGGTCACGTTGGTCACCACGCCTTCGAGGATCATCCCCAGCTCCAGATCCTTGAGGTCTTCGACACC
Organism: Pseudomonas sp. GM41(2012); assembly: GCF_000282315.2. Classification (GTDB taxonomy): domain Bacteria; phylum Pseudomonadota; class Gammaproteobacteria; order Pseudomonadales; family Pseudomonadaceae; genus Aquipseudomonas. Next base: position 344,246 of record NZ_AKJN02000002.1, on the reverse strand, counting down.
TTCCTGGAACTCGGCGGTCTTGAACTCGGGGCGCGGATCGCGGCCAGGTTTTTCCAGCTCTTGCAGAATGTCGGTGACCGTTGGCAGACCGAAGGTTTCGTCGGTGTACTTTTTCGGATCAAGACGCTTGAGGAAGCTGGCGTCGCCGATCAGCGAGCGAATATCGCGGTCGGTCTCAGCAGCAATGCGCTGGACCAGCGGATAGGCTTCCGGGTGAACCGCGGATGAATCCAACGGGTTGTCACCGTTCATGACGCGCAGGAAGCCAGCGGCCTGTTCGAAGGTTTTCTCGCCCAGACGAGCGACTTTCTTCAATGCAGCACGGGTTTTGAACGCGCCGTGTTCGTCGCGGTGGCTGACGATGTTTTGCGCCAACGTTGCGTTGAGGCCGGAGATACGGGCCAGCAGCGCCACGGAAGCGGTGTTCACGTCCACGCCCACGGCGTTCACGCAGTCCTCGACCACGGCGTCCAGGCCACGCGCCAGTTTCAGCTGCGACACGTCGTGCTGGTACTGGCCGACGCCGATGGATTTCGGATCGATTTTCACCAGCTCAGCCAGTGGATCTTGCAGGCGACGGGCAATCGACACCGCGCCACGGATCGACACGTCGAGGTCCGGGAATTCCTTGGAAGCCAGTTCCGACGCCGAGTAAACCGATGCGCCGGCCTCGGAGACCATGACTTTGGTCATCTTCATGGCTGGGTATTTTTTGATCAGCTCAGCAGCCAGCTTGTCGGTTTCACGGCTGGCGGTGCCGTTGCCGATGGCGATCAGGTCCACGGCATGCTTGGCGCACAGGGCCGCCAGAATCGCGATGGTCTGGTCCCATTTGTTGTGCGGCACGTGCGGGTAAACCGTGGCGTGATCCAGCAGCTTGCCGGTGGAATCGACCACGGCGACCTTGCAACCGGTGCGCAGACCCGGGTCGAGACCCAATGTGGCACGCGGACCTGCCGGCGCCGACAGCAGCAAGTCGTGCAGGTTATGGGCGAACACGTTGATTGCTTCGGTTTCTGCGCCGTCGCGCAGTTCGCCCAGCAGGTCGGTTTCGAGGTGGGTGTAGAGCTTGACCTTCCAGGTCCAGCGCACCACTTCGCCCAGCCATTTGTCGGCGGCGCGGTTCTGGTTCTGGATGCCGAATTGCTGGCCGATCATGCCTTCGCATGGGTGCATGGCGCCCGGCAGTTCGTCGCCGACTTTCAGCGCCGAACTCAGGATGCCTTCGTTGCGGCCACGGAAAATCGCCAGCGCACGGTGCGACGGCATGCTTTTCAGCGGTTCATCGTGTTCGAAGTAGTCGCGGAACTTGGAGCCTTCCTCTTCTTTGCCGGCGATGACGCGCGCGCTGAGGGTGGCTTCCTGCTTGAGGTAGCTGCGCAGCTTGTCCAGCAGGCCGGCGTCTTCGGCGAAGCGTTCCATCAGGATGTACTTGGCGCCTTCGAGGGCCGCCTTCACATCGGCCACGCCTTTTTCGGCATCGATGAAGCGCGCGGCTTCAGCGTCTGGCGTCAGGGTAGGGTCGTTGAACAGGCCGTCGGCCAGCTCGCCGAGGCCGGCTTCCAGGGCGATCTGGCCCTTGGTGCGGCGCTTCTGCTTGTACGGCAGGTACAAGTCTTCGAGGCGGGTTTTGGTGTCGGCGAGCTTAATGTCGCGTTCAAGTTGCGGGGTCAGCTTGCCTTGTTCCTGGATGCTGGCAAGGATGCTGATGCGCCGTTCGTCGAGTTCTCGCAGGTAGCGCAGACGCTCTTCCAGATGACGCAACTGGATGTCATCGAGGCTGCCGGTCACTTCTTTCCGGTAGCGGGCGATGAAGGGAACGGTAGAGCCTTCATCGAGTAGCGCGACGGCCGCTTCGACCTGTTGTGGGCGTACGCCGAGTTCCTCGGCGATGCGGCTGTTGATGCTGTCCATAAAACCACCTGACAAATTGTGAAAGCAGGCTCGCAGGCGCAGAGATAAGGGCTCGGCGAGTCTGGTTGAGCGGCCTGGCCTGCGCCGCTACCTGGATCAACAGGTATCCCGTTGACCCGTGAAATCGAACAATTACTGCCTGTGCCATGAAAATAAAAAACGGCCACCTACAGTAATGATCAGACGTTGCCTGACACAAAAGGCCGCGCATTATAACCAGCGTTCTGTCATTCGGGGGCATCGCAGGCTGTAGGCATAAAGACCGGATTTCTGGCGATGAAGGAAAAATCTGCTAACAATGCACACGGTGCGTATAACGGCAGCTACGCCATAATGCGCGCCGAGATCAAAGGAGCATCTAATGAGCAGCACTGCAAACATTGCTGAAGGCGAAAAAATTCTTATTGTTGACGACGATCCGGGGCTGAGCAGCCTGCTGGAACGTTTTTTCGTCAGCAAGGGCTACCGCGCCCGCGCCGTACCGAACACGGAACAAATGGATCGCCTGCTGGCGCGTGAAGTGTTCAACCTGGTCGTCCTCGACCTGATGCTGCCTGGCGAAGATGGCTTGACCGCTTGCCGCCGCCTGCGCACCGCGAACAACCAGATTCCGATCATCATGCTGACCGCCAAGGGCGATGAGCTGAGCCGCATCAAGGGCCTGGAGCTGGGCGCTGACGATTACCTGGCCAAACCGTTCAACCCGGACGAGCTGATGGCTCGCGTCAAAGCGGTCCTGCGTCGCCAGTCGGCCCCGGTACCGGGCGCTCCGGGCAGCGAAGACGAAAGCGTGACCTTCGGTGACTACGAGCTGTCCCTGGCGACCCGCGAGCTCAAACGCGGCGACGAAGTGCACATGCTCACCACCGGTGAGTTTGCGGTGCTCAAGGCGTTGGTCATGAACGCCCGTCAGCCACTGACCCGCGACAAGTTGATGAATCTGGCCCGTGGTCGCGAGTGGGACGCCCTGGAGCGCTCCATCGACGTACAGATTTCCCGTCTGCGCCGGATGATCGAGCCCGATCCGTCCAAACCGCGTTACATCCAGACTGTCTGGGGCGTGGGTTACGTGTTCGTTCCGGATGGCGCCGCCACCAAGTGATCGGCGATTTGTAGGAGCGGGTCTTGCGGGCAACGGGTCAGATGACTTTGCTCGCAGACTCGCGATCCGCAATATGCGAGCATCGCTCGCTCCTGCAAGTGTGTAGCGGTTATCCATGAAAACCCCCGTTTGGTTCCCCCAGAGTTTCTTCTCCCGCACCCTTTGGCTGGTGCTGATCGTCGTCCTGTTCTCCAAGGCACTGACCCTGGTTTATCTGTTGATGAACGAAGACGTGCTGGTGGATCGCCAATACAGCCACGGCGTCGCCCTGACGCTACGCGCCTATTGGGCGGCCGATGAAGAAAACCGCACGAAGATTGCCGATGCCGCGACCCTGATCCGGGTAGTGGGTGCTGGCGTGCCGGAAGGTGAGCAACACTGGCCTTACAGCGAGATCTATCAGCGGCAGATGCAGGCGGAGCTGGGTGCCGACACTGAAGTCCGATTGCGTATGCACTCGCCGCCGGCCCTGTGGGTCCGGGCGCCAAGCCTGGGTGACGGCTGGCTGAAAGTGCCGCTTTATCCGCATCCATTGCGCGGCCAGAAAATCTGGAACGTACTCGGCTGGTTCCTCGCTATCGGTCTGCTGTCCACTGCCTCGGCGTGGATCTTCGTCAGCCAGCTCAATCAACCCTTGAAACGTCTGGTCTATGCCGCGAGGCAACTCGGCCAGGGCCGCAGTGTGCGTCTGCCGATCAGCGACACGCCGAGTGAAATGACCGAGGTTTACCGCGCCTTCAACCAGATGGCGGAAGACGTCGAACAGGCCGGCCGCGAGCGCGAACTGATGCTCGCCGGGGTGTCGCACGACTTGCGTACGCCACTGACCCGTTTGCGGCTGTCTCTGGAGCTGATGGGCGACCACAGTGACCTGACGGACGACATGGTGCGCGACATCGAAGACATGGATGCGATTCTCGACCAGTTCCTGGCGTTCATTCGCGATGGTCGTGACGAGTCGGTGGAGGAGGTGGACCTGAGCGATCTGGTGCGCGAAGTCGCGGCGCCATACAACCAGAACGAAGAGAAAGTGCGCCTGCGCCTGGAGCCGATTCAGCCGTTTCCATTGCGTCGGGTGTCGATGAAGCGGCTGCTGAACAACCTGATTGGCAACGCCTTGCATCACGCGGGCAGCGGGGTTGAGGTGGCGGCTTATGTGTCCGGGGACACCAGCGCGCCGTATGTGGTGCTGAGTGTCATGGACCGTGGGGCGGGGATTGATCCGTCGGAGCTGGAGGCGATTTTCAACCCGTTTACTCGGGGTGATCGAGCCCGGGGCGGGAAGGGGACCGGGTTGGGCTTGGCGATCGTGAAGCGGATTGCTTCGATGCATGGCGGGAATGTTGAGCTGCGTAACCGTTCTGGTGGCGGGCTGGAAGCGCGGGTGCGGTTGCCGCTTGGATTGATGCTGCCAAGGGATGCGGTTTAACGGCTGAAAAGATCGCAGCCTCGCTTCGCTCGACAGCTCCTACAGGAAAATGCGATCCCCCGTAGGAGCTGTCGAGCGAAGCGAGGCTGCGATCTTTTCAAGGTTTAACCCTTCCCTTTGGTGCGCGTCATATTCGGCCCACCATTCTTCTCAAGATGCTCAATGATGATCCCCGCCACGTTCTTGCTGGTGGTGGTTTCAATCCCTTCAAGTCCAGGCGACGAGTTCACTTCCATCACCAACGGCCCGTGATTGGAGCGCAGGATATCCACACCCGCCACCGCCAACCCCATGACTTTCGCCGCGCGCAACGCGGTCATACGTTCTTCCGGCGTGATCTTGATCAGGCTGGCACTGCCGCCGCGATGCAGGTTGGAGCGAAACTCCCCCGGCTTGGCCTGGCGTTTCATTGCTGCGATCACCTTGTCGCCCACCACGAAGCAGCGAATGTCCGCCCCGCCGGCCTCCTTGATGTATTCCTGAACCATGATGTTCTGCTTCAGGCCCATGAACGCCTCGATCACCGACTCCGCCGCCGTCGCCGTTTCACACAGCACGACGCCGATGCCCTGAGTGCCTTCCAGCACCTTGATCACCAGCGGCGCACCGTTGACCATCTCGATCAAGTCGGGAATGTCATCCGGGGAGTGCGCAAACCCGGTGACCGGCAAACCGATCCCTCGGCGTGACAGCAATTGCAGCGAGCGCAGTTTGTCTCGCGAGCGGGCGATGGCCACCGATTCATTGAGTGGAAAAACGCCCATCATTTCGAACTGACGCAACACCGCGCAGCCATAAAACGTCACCGACGCGCCAATCCGCGGGATCACCGCATCGAAACCCTCCAGCGGCTTGCCGCGGTAGTGGATCTGCGGCTTGTGGCTGGCGATGTTCATGTAGGCGCGCAGGGTGTCGATCACCACCATTTCATGGCCACGCTCGGTACCGGCTTCGACCAGACGACGAGTGGAATACAGACGCGGGTTACGCGACAGCACAGCGATCTTCATGCAACACCTGTGGAGGAGGTAGATACCGGGAACACCGGCTTGTCTTGTACGTACTTAATGCCCGGATTGACCACCAACTGGCCGTCGATCAAGGCTTTGGAACCGAGTAACAGGCGATATCGCATGGACTTGCGGCAGGCGAGCGTGAACTCGACCCGCCAGACCCGATCACCGAGGGCCAGGGTGGTGCTGACCACGTAACGCATCTGCGCGTGGCCGTTGGAGCTTTTGATGGTTTTCATCGTCACCAGGGGTGCTTCGCAGCGCCGGTGACGCAGTTGCACCACCGTGCCCAAGTGAGCAGTAAAGCGCACCCACTGTTCCCCGTCGCGCTCGAACGGTTCGATATCGGTGGCATGCAGGCTGGAGGTGCTGGCGCCGGTGTCGATTTTTGCGCGCAGGCCCGCGACTCCCAAATCCGGGAGCGCCACCCACTCGCGCAGACCGACAACGGTCAAATGGTCAAATGTCTTCAAAGGTGCTCAACCGGTAGAAACCGCTCAGGCCGCACGCGGCCGAATTCGCGGTATTCACGCAGAATAATGGGTAAAAGGCGACAGATATCTACGGCCCGGATTTCCAGCCCTCAAGGGAGGCACTGGAACGTGTGCATTGTAATCCGAGCCGGCGTAATTCATGGCACGACAGAAACGGTAGTACAGTTCAGCAATATTTCAGAATGAGGAAATTCCATGGCACAAAAAAGCGAAGAGGACGACAAAGTCCGTCTCGATAAGTGGTTGTGGGCCGCGCGTTTTTATAAAACACGCGCCTTGGCCAAGGCGGCGATTGAAAGCGGCAAGGTGCATTGTCGGGGCGAGCGCTGCAAACCGGGCAAGGAACCGAGGATCGGCGACGAGTTTCAGATTCGCACAGGGTTCGAGGAGCGCACGGTGGTGGTTCAGGCGCTGTCGATCGTACGCCGTGGCGCGCCAGAGGCTCAGGCGCTCTACGCTGAAACCGACGCCAGCATCGCCAAGCGCGAAGCGGCTGCGGCCATGCGTAAGGCCGGTGCGCTGGGCGTGAGCACCGATGGCAAACCAAGCAAGAAGCAGCGACGGGATTTGTTCAAGTTTCGTGGAAGCAGCAACGACGAGTAAGACAATTTTTTCTGTGTTGCCTGTGAGGCAGCCTTCGTCGGATCGCCGCCCGGAGCCAGCCCGCTCCCACAGGTACTGCGCAGTCCTTGTGGGAGCGGGCTTGCTCGCGAACGAGTGCGCAGCACTCGCCTGGCCGGCGAATTTGGCGAACAACATGCGGATAAAAAGCAGCACCAGCAGAATTATCCCAACCACCACATCGAAAGGCCACAGACTTGCAATTGCCCAAGCGTGTAGCCATATCGGGTTATTCGCCAGCAGCGCGTTGGATGGGTGAAAGCGCCACTCGTCGAAAACCGCGCACAGCCTCTGACCCGTAGGCCATAACCAAAAGGCCAGCAGCGCCAGAGGCAAGAAACTGCATAAAGCCAACCGGGAGGTTCCACCTTGCTTGGAACAAACCCGGATTGTTCATAAAATGCCCCTCACGGCTGAACATCGCGCACCTAAATGGTGCCGCAGAGGCGCAATTTCTCGCTGTTTGAAATCATTTTGTCATTACTTCAGATACCCAGACCTATGACCGATTTACCGGATACCGACTACACCCAACGCTTCATCTTCGATGACAGCGACACCCGCGGCGAGCTGGTTGCGTTGGAGCGTAGCTACGCCGAAGTCCTCGCTAAACACCCGTACCCGGAGCCGGTTGCACAACTGCTTGGCGAGCTGATGGCCGCGGCGTCGTTGTTGGTCGGCACCTTGAAGTTCGATGGCTTGCTGATTCTCCAGGCCCGTTCCGAAGGCCCGATCCCGTTGCTGATGATCGAGTGCTCCAGCGAGCGCGAAATCCGTGGCCTGGCCCGATACGAAGCTGACCAAATCGCCCCCGACGCGACCCTCGCCGACCTGATGCCTAACGGCGTATTGGCGCTGACAGTCGACCCGACCCAAGGCCAGCGTTACCAGGGCATCGTCGACCTCGATGGCGAAACCCTGTCGGAGTGCTTCACTAATTACTTCGTGATGTCCCAACAAGTCGGTACGCGTTTCTGGTTGTACGCCGATGGTCGTCGCGCCCGTGGCCTGTTGCTGCAGCAACTGCCTGCTGATCGTTTGAAAGACGAAGAAGAACGCGCCGCCAGCTGGCAGCACATCACCGCGCTGGGCAGCACCCTGACCGCCGATGAATTGCTGAGCCTGGACAACGAAACCATCCTCCATCGTCTCTACCACGAAGAGCAGGTTCGTCTGTTCGATGTGCAGAAACTGCGCTTCCGTTGCAGCTGCTCGCGCGAACGTTCTGCCAATGCGCTGGTCAGTTTGGGTCTGGAAGATGCCCAGTCGCTCGTGATCGAACATGGCGGCAATATTGAGATTGACTGTCAGTTTTGCAACGAGCGCTACCTGTTCGACGCTGCCGATATCGCTCAATTATTCGCTGGAGCGGGTGTTGATACGCCGTCAGATACCCGTCACTAAAACGGTTCAGCGCAGGTAAATTCACTGGTTTGTGCCGGAATAACGCCGTTCTGACGGGAGGGCCCTACTATTTTTGGGCTTTTCTGGCATAATCCGGCCCACTTTTTGTCGCGGTAGTAGTGCACGACTTTCTACTACAAAACGTTTGGAGCACACTCGGCCACTGGCCGACGGGGAATCTCATGACGCAAGCCAATAACGCCGTGTACACCGATCTGAGTGTTGATGATCTGGTAAAAGAAGCTCTGAGTCGCGGTGAGGGCGAGCTTGCCGATACCGGCGCGCTGGTTGTTCGCACCGGTCACCGCACCGGCCGCTCGCCAGTCGATCGTTTCATCGTTGACGAGCCCTCCACTTCGGCTTCCATCGCCTGGGGCCCGATCAACCGCAAGTTCCCGGCCGACAAGTTCGATGCCCTGTGGGACCGCGTTGAAGCGTTCAACAACGCGCAAGAGCACTTCGTTTCCCACGTACATGTTGGTGCGTCCGAAGACCACTACCTGGCCGTGAAGATGACCACCCAGACTGCCTGGCAGAACCTGTTTGGCCGTTGCCTGTTCATCAACCCGCAAAAGTACAACCCGGCTGGCCGTGATGAGTGGCAAGTGCTCAACGTTGCCAACTTCGAGTGCGTGCCAGAGCGTGACGGCACCAACTCCGACGGTTGCGTGATCCTCAACTTCGCTCAGAAGAAAGTGCTGATCGCCGGCATGCGTTACGCCGGTGAAATGAAGAAAGCCATGTTCTCGGTGCAGAACTACCTGCTGCCGGCTTCTGACGTACTGCCAATGCACTGCGCCGCCAACATCGGCGAAGCGGGCGACGTGACCCTGTTCTTCGGTCTGTCCGGCACCGGCAAAACCACCCTGTCCGCCGATGAAAGCCGTTACCTGATCGGTGACGACGAGCACGGCTGGGGTGAAGGCGTTGTCTTCAACATCGAAGGCGGCTGCTACGCCAAGTGCATCGACCTGTCCGAGAAGAACGAGCCGGTCATCTGGAAAGCCATCAAGCACGGCGCAGTCCTGGAAAACGTCGTTATCGATGACGCCAAGCACGCCGACTACGCTGATGTCAGCCTGACCCAGAACAGCCGCGCCGCCTACCCGCTGGAGCACGTCGCCAAGCGTTCCGAGAAAAACCTCGGTGGCGAGCCAAACGCTGTGATCTTCCTGACCTGCGACCTGACCGGCGTGTTGCCGCCAGTGTCGATCCTCAGCGAAGAACAAGCGGCTTACCACTTCCTGTCCGGCTACACCGCACTGGTGGGCTCGACCGAAATGGGTTCCGGCAGCGGCATCAAGTCGACCTTCTCCACCTGCTTCGGCGCACCGTTCTTCCCGCGTCCGGCTGGCGAATACGCAGAACTGCTGATCAAGCGCATCCGCGGCTTCGGCTCCAAGGTCTACCTGGTCAACACCGGCTGGACCGGCGGCGGCTACGGCGTCGGCAAACGCTTCAACATCCCGACCACTCGCGGCGTGATCGCAGCGATCCAGAGCGGCGCGTTGATCGGTGCTGAAACCGAACACCTCGACACCATCAACCTCGACGTGCCGTTGGCTGTGCCGGGCGTTGAGACTGGCCTGTTGAACCCACGTAATACCTGGGCTGACAAGGCTGCTTACGATGAAGCGGCTAAAGCACTGGCTGGGTTGTTTGTTGAGAACTTCAAGAAGTTTGAAGTGAGCGACGCGATCAAGGCTGCTGGGCCTAAGTTGTAAGGCTTGGATTTAGCGAATGAAAAAGCCGCCCTTCGGGGCGGCTTTTTTGTGGGCGAAAGATGAGTAGTTCTGGGTCACTTGGCAGACAGGCGAAACGCGGGAGCCATATTGTCTTGTTCTCGCTTCGACAGCCCCGCTGCGCTGGCCACTTTTGCCCACTGACCTACGACCTCTTGGAAGTTCTCAATTATTTCTTCCGCATCATCACGGCCTACCCGAAAGTACCCGGCCACTTCGCGAGCGAGTTCGAGATCTAGCGCGTTGTCGGCATCTGTAATGTTGAGCTTCAACCCATCGGCGTGTGATACCGGGTTCATGTCGTAGGCATCAGACAGGCGCCACCCCCGGCCGGGGTCAAGGAGAAAACCATGGTTGCGCAGGTGGTCGTCGGTATTGGAGACGAGGATGTTGAACACAATGCGCGACCACAACTCGCGGAGATCTTTGTCGGGTTCTGAACCATGCTCCATGAGTACTTCTGCCAGCTCTAGATAGCTGGCGCCCACCGATGCATCGTCACCGTCCACGCGGTCAGTCATGGTCATGGCTGAGGCGAAATGTAGTCGCCCACCCGTTTCGGTACGGTCGAAGCGTTTGACCATGAAGCAGTGATGGTCGCTCGCATAGCGTTGCGCAATACCCTTTGCCACCCGCAGACCGCATTGATTCGCCAGAACACTCACCACGAATTCCCATCCGCCGACGTCATAGTCGTCGCGAGTGCTCGGAAACTTGGCGATCCACAGATGACGATTCTTGTCAGCAACACTGGCCTTGGGCCTGGCACCGCCCAATGAACCACCGGGTGCGATTAACATTCTCAGCCACTCGCGCCCATCGAGTGACGTGTTGTCTGGATCGTTTTCCAACGCTCGACTTGCCTGCTCCAGCGCACGTAACTCGACAAAGGGAGGCGCCGCCAATCCATCTCGATCATCCAGAAAATTGCCTTCGTCATTGAGCTTGTAGCGAATAGCACCGACTCGATAGAGGTCATGAACGCCTAACAGGAAATCCGACTCATAAAGCTTGGTACCCTTCGGGACCAAGCCGTCGCGGATGTCCCGTTCCAGTCGGCGTTTCATCAGCAATTGACCCCAGCGATCCGGGCTTGAGTCGGCAAAAACGCCGAAGCGGGTCTGATGCTGTCCTGGGAACTGTCGCCCTTCGAAGAGCTTGATGCGGGGATCCAGCGTCGTGAAATTCAACTCGGGATCGGCCAAAGCAGCAGTGTCGTACTCAAACTCGAACACGTTAGTGGAGCGAGCCTTTCCGGCATGAAGAAACCCTAGACGCCTTGGTCTTTGCAGGGTTTCCCAATCGGCATACACCGCGATCAGTGTCATTTTTAATCCGTCTCAGGTTTAGATTTTTTCTTGGTAAACAAATTGGAAAAAGAGTGGGTGTTCAATGGGAAATCAACCTCAAGATCCGAATCGGAGATGGGACTTTCCAGTGCTTCCGTAGCCCTGTCGCGAATGGGTGACGATGCTTTCGTTGAAGCCACGTTGCGCACTCGTTGGCGTTTACTGGCTGCGGAGCTCGCTCGTGGGGTTAATTGCGCGTCTTGCAGTTGGCGCCCCAACTCATCCGTTGCTGCGAGCTTGCTCAAGTCTTTCTCGAGGCCCAGAACCTGCATCACGGACATATAGGCGCCCATCGTCACGCCTGAGCCGCCGGCCTCCAATGAGCGCAGCGTTGTCAGCGACATGCCTGCTCTCTCAGCCACTTGCTTGGCTGTCAGCTTGCGACGTAGCCGAGCGAGTTTGAGTCGTTCGCCAAACTCGGCGAGCAATCTGGATGCAGCCGGCAGCAGGGGGGCTGTTTTTTTAGCCATGTGCCATTATTCCTTCGTTTTTTGGCTTTAACAGCCAGAATAATAGCACTTATGTAGTTATTTGCTGGGCTGCTCCAACGTGGGGCAAGACTCTCTCTGCCAGTACGCCACTCCAGATGTACGTGTGAGGCGGATTGTTGAAACTGTCATTATTCCAACTTAAATCGCGAAAAACAGACAGAATATTGCCACTTAAGTGATCTACGAGATCCCTTCCAGAGCTTTTGTATCCCACCGTTGCAACTTGACCGCTTGGTAAAGCATGCCGATGGTCAGTGGGGCTTTGTCGCCACGACCTTTGGCCCGGCGTTTAAGGAACACATCGAACCCTTCCGGCTGGAAGTAGCGATAGGCGTCGTAGTCCACGAGGTCGATCGCAAACTGTTCTTCCAGTGCTTCCATCAAATGCCGCGCATCAGAGCCGTCGCAGCCCAGGTCAAAATTGATCGAGGTGGTGAGGCTGAGGGTTTTGCGTTCGGGCAGCCCGAGTTCTTCGTGCAGCAACTGCATAAGCAAGTGCATCGCGTGGTCGTCGGGGAAGTTGGGGGCGAGGATCATTCGGGTGGGTCCGGTTGGGCTTGAACGGACCTTATCGGTCGTCAGGTTTTGGGGGAAGGGCGGGAGCAAATTTTGACGGCTCGTCTTGTCGATATTTGGCGAGCGCTTCTTCTCGTGTCGGAAGTGGTTGGTCGAGATCTGCTGCTGAAGTGTCGAATCCTGCGAGACGCAGGCTCGCCAAGTAGTTTGAGCGGCGGATTTTTTCATAGTGTGCTTGTTTTTGTTTGAAGGTTATTTCGCTCATCATGATTTTCCGTGCTGCTAGCTGGCCTGTTCTGGGCCGGAATTATGCGTCGTGTTCATCGCAGGCAAGCCAGCTCCCACAAGGGCGCGGCTTGCCTTTCGGTGCTTAGCGTCAGGTTGGCGCTTTCCAGCCCATCATGCGTTGTTGGGCGACTTTCAGCAGGTCGCAGCCGTCCTGAGTCAACAGGTAGAGGGCGTGGGTGATATGCGGGATGTCTTCCACGTCACCGTTTTTGAAGCATTGGCAATGTAGGGTTTTGAGTAGGTCGCTTGAAGCGCGGATGCGCTGGAGGGCGGCTTCGAGGATGTCTTGCGGATTGGCCTCTGTGTCGATGATCAGGGGCGGGGAATCGGTGAGGTTGGTTTGGAGGGGGCGGTAGCGATCGGGGAACGGGTTCAATTTATTCATAGTGAGAATTCTCAAGTGCATCAGGAGAAACCACCACCATCGTGACCAAGCGATGGGAGGCGGACTGTGTTCGGGTTGGTCAAACCGGTGAGAACTCACTTTGCCGGTACGCCCGAAGGCGTCCCGAACACAGCCACCATATAGCGTGCAGGCACTTGAGGTGCCGCAGCATACAACGGAAGCGGAATGAGTTCTCAATTCAGGTGACCAAGCCCGAGTCGCTGAATTGGCAGCGACAGTCCGACTATAGGTGCGAGTCGCCGGGTGGCGATAGGCGACAAGGTGTCTGTGGTTGTAGGACCGGGATGAAGCTTTGATAGGGCGTTGCCTACGGACTTATCCCCAGCCGCAAATTCTCTCGTTTGATTGTTATCAGGTGCACCGCGTTATCGTTCATCGCGGGCAAGCCCGGCTCCCAGAGGGATTTTCGTTCGGGCATTAGACAGCTGTAGTTCTCGGCAGCCGTTGCCGGGCGATATCGAGCAGTTCATTACCGTCCTGAGTCAGCAGATACAGCGCGTTGACGATGTTGGGAATATCACTCGCATCCGCCTGTTTGAAGCACAGGCAATACAGTGTTTCGAGCAGTTCGCTGGCGGCGCGGATACGTTGGCGGGCGGCGTCGAGGATTTCGTGAGGGTCGGCTTCTGTATCGATGACCAGCACGGGGGTGTCGCTGTAGCGGGATTTGAGCGGGTGATAGCGTTCTGTAAACATCGAGGTTCGTCCTGTGCGAAATCGGGAGGTGGCTCCCGGCAGGCCGAGACACTGTTTTCAGCCGCGCCGCAGACTATAGAAGGGCACAGCGCCGCGCGGCAATACGACTTCGATGGACAGGTTTTGTAGGGGTTTTACCTGCCTTTTCGGACAGAACCTACGCGTTTCCCGAGGTTTTTTACGCCTAAACCCTTAGACGGTAAATTTCCTACGGGTTTGTCAGGCGAAACCCATCAAACCTCTGTATGGTGCGCGCCAGAATCAGTAGGACGTTTCGAAACGTCCGTCCAACGCTTAAAGGGAATTAGGTATGCAATGGCTACGTATGGCCTCGATTTTGTTGCTGTGGGCCGGGGTTTGTCGCGCAGCGGGTGCTGCTGACGCCGATAACTCGATGGTCCTGGCCAATATGGAACGCACCGGTTGGCCGGATGCGCTGACCAGTCAGGTGAACTTGGACACGGCTTTTCGCGCTGAAGTGCTGATGTTCGGCAAGGCATTGCTGGCCAGTGAAGCGCTGGATGAACAGAGCCTGAAACAACGACTGGGTGTGCAGGATGTGAAGCTCAAGTCGGTCAGGCAGGTGCGTGACGGGCTGTGGGACCGGCTGCTAACCACCTATCGCAGCGCCAGCCAGAACTGCGACAGTGAACCTTTCTGCCCCCGCGTGCGAAGTGTCGCTGATTTGCGTCAGTTGGCGGCGGCGTTCACCGGCGAAATCAGCCCGGCCCATGCCATTTGGGCGAGCAAGAGCCAGGTGTTTCACGAGCAGGCGCTAAATGAGCAGCTGCGAGTGGCGGTGTTGCTGCCGTAGCCTCATCGTCTGCTGACGATCGTTCGAAGCTGTATCATCCCGTATCGTTTTGGTCCCCGACCTTTTCTCGACTCGCTGCGTTTGCCGGCTAGGCTTTGGGCTTCGCAGCGGTCAACGGAGTGACAGCTTATGCACAACACCCTGGAACAGGTTTTCGGTTATCCACAGTTTCGGCCCGGCCAGGAAGCGGCGGTCAGCGCGGTGTTGGCCGGGCGTTCGGCGGCGGCGATTTTCCCCACCGGCTCGGGCAAGTCGCTGTGTTATCAATTATCCGCCTTGCTGCTGCCGCACCTGACATTGGTGGTCTCGCCGCTGCTGGCGTTGATGCAGGATCAACTGGCGTTCCTGCAGCGCCACGGCATTGCGGCGGGCAGTATCGATTCGGCCCAGAGCCGCGATGACGCCAGCGATGTGATGGCTCGGGCCAAGTCCGGCGAGTTGAAGATTTTGATGATCTCGGTGGAGCGCCTGAAGAACGAGCGTTTCCGCAATTTCTTGCAGCAAGTGCCCATCTCGTTGCTGGTGGTGGATGAGGCGCACTGCATCTCGGAATGGGGCCACAACTTTCGCCCCGACTACCTCAAGCTCCCCGACTATCAGCGCCAGTTCAACATCCCTCAGGCGCTACTGCTGACCGCCACTGCGACACCCAAAGTGATCGCCGACATGGAGGCCAAGTTCGCCATTGCGCCCGAAGACGTAGTAACCACCGGTTTTTATCGGCCGAACCTCAATCTGTTAGTGGAACCGGTGCGCGGTCAGGATAAACGCCGACGCCTTGTCGAATGGATGAGTGAACGTCCAGGCCAGCCGAGCATCGTCTACGTCACCTTGCAGAAAACCGCTGAGCACATCGCCGAACACCTGGGGCGCAACGGCATACAGGCCGAGGCGTATCACGCCGGTTTGCCCCACGAACAACGGGAAGCCATTCAAAAGCGCTTTATGGGTGGGCAGTCCAATTGCATCGTCGCCACCATCGCGTTCGGCATGGGCATCGACAAGAGCGACATCCGCAACGTGGTGCATTTTGACCTGCCCAAATCCATCGAAAACTACAGCCAGGAAATCGGCCGCGCGGGGCGTGACGGGCAGCCGTCCGACTGCCTGGTATTGGCCAACCGCGACAGCCTCAACGTGCTGGAAAACTTCGTCTACGGCGACACGCCTGAGCTGGATGGCATCCGCCATGTGCTCGACGAGTTGCAAGCCGCCGCGCCCGAGGGGCAGTGGGAGTTTCTGTTGGGGCCGTTGGCGGACCAAAGCAACATCCGCCAATTGCCGCTCAAGACCTTGCTGGTGCAGTTGGAACTGCGCGGAATCATTGCGCCGCGTTACGCCTATTACGCTGAATACCGCTTCAAATACTTGCAGGAACCGGAGGCTTTGCTCGCCCGCTTCGAGGGTGAGCGCAAGGACTTCGTCGCGGCGATCATCCAGACCTCGAACCGCGCACGGACCTGGGCCACGGTGAATTTCGATGCGCTGTATGAGCAGCATCAGGCCGAGCGTAATCGCGTGGTGAAGGCGCTGGATTATTTCCAGGAAAAGGGCTGGGTCGAGCTTGAAAGCAAGCAGATGACCGAGGTCTACAGCCTGCTGCAAACGGACTTTGATGCCCAAGCCTTGAGCGAAGAGTTGCACGCCTACTTCACCCGCCATGAACAAACCGAGATCGCACGGATTCACGCCATGCTGGATCTGTTCGCCACGGACCATTGCCTGGGTTATCGCCTGGCCGAGTACTTCGGCGATGAAAATGCGCCGCAGCAGTGCGGGCATTGTTCGGTGTGTCACGGGGATGTGGCGCGGTTGCCGACGCCACCGGAATTACCGGTGCTTGTGGATAAAAACTTCGAGGCGTTGTGCGGTGATTTTATCCACAGGCACGAGCAGTACACCGGCAACACTCCATCGGCGGAACGCGTTACGCGGTTTTTATGCGGCATCGGCGTGCCGCTGTTCACCAAGCTCAAGGCACGGTCGATTCCCGGGTTTGCGGCGCTGGAGGATTATCCGTACGCCGAAGTCCGCGACTGGTCCCAGTCGCACCTCTAACAGGGGGGAGTCGGTGTTTTCGAAGCACATCCATCCCCTGAATGTTGCTCATCACAGGAATAAATTTCAAAAATGCGCGGTGGCTGACTATGGTGAAGGCTGTCTTTGGATCGCCAATAAGAGAACAATCATGAGCCAGACACCGTTCAATATTCAGCGCGCCGCCGTCATTGGCGCAGGCACCATGGGCCGTGGCATTGTCATGTGCCTGGCCAACGCCGGCGTCCCGGTGCAGTGGGTCGATAACAATCCACAGATGCTTGAACAGGCGCTGGCTACCGTGGCGGACACCTACGCCCACAACGTGCGTCAGGGACGGATCGATCACGCCGAGGCGGACGCTCGCATAGCACGGGTAACGGCGGCTGCGGACTACGCGGCGATCCGCGATGTCGATCTGGTCATCGAAGCGGTGTACGAAAACCTCGAACTCAAGCAGAAAATCTTCCGTGAACTGGACGGTCTGCTCAAACCTGAAGCCATTCTGGCCAGCAATACCTCGGCGCTGGATATCGATGCCATCGCTGCGGCTACTCGCCGTCCGCAACAGGTCCTGGGCCTGCACTTCTTCAGTCCGGCGCACATCATGAAACTGCTGGAAATCGTTCGCGGTGCCCAGACTTTACCGGTGGTGCTTGAGGCTGCTCTGGCGCTGGGCAAGCGCATGGGCAAGGTCAGCGTGGTGTCGGGCAACTGCCATGGTTTCATCGGCAACCGCATGCTGCGTCCGTATGTACTCGAAGCGCGCAAGATGTTGCTCGAAGGCGCTTATCCCTATCAAGTCGATGCGGTGCTGCAAGGTTTTGGCTTTGCCATGGGGCCGTTCCGCATGTACGACGTGGTCGGCATCGATCTGGAGTGGCGCGCTCGGCAGTTGGCCGGCATAGGGCAAGATTCGCCTGAGGTTCAGGTGGACAATCGTCTGTGCGAATTGGGTCGTTTCGGTCAAAAGAGTGGCAATGGGTATTACCACTATGAGCCGGGCAGTCGCCAGGCTGAGCACGATGTTGAAGTCGATGCGCTGGTATTGAAGGTCAGTGAAGAACTAGGGTTCCAGCGACGCGAGATAAGCCCCGAGGAGATTCTGGAGCGCTGCTTGCTGGCACTGGTCAATGAAGGGGCGAAGATCCTTCAGGAAGGGATTGCCGAATCGGCGCACGACATCGATCTGGTGTACCTCAATGGCTACGGCTTCCCGGCGGACAAGGGCGGGCCGATGGCCTGGGCGGATCAACAAGGGCTGGCGGATATTCACCAGCGGTTGCTGGCGCTTGAGACGAAGCAGGGTGATCAGTGGAACCCGGCGCGGTTGATCGGGGAGTTGGCGGCGGTGGGTAAAGGGTTTGCGGATCGGTAGACTTCACCTGTTCGAACGATCCTCAAGGCGAGAACCCATGCCCCAACGCACCGACTATCCCCACTTCCAGCCCATCACCACCCGTTGGCACGATAACGACGCCTATGGTCACGTCAACAACGTCACCTACTACAGCTTCTTCGACACGGCAGTGAACACCTACCTGATCGAAGTCGGCGGTCTGGATATCCATGACGGCGAGGTAGTTGGCTTTGTGGTGAGTTCGGCTTGCGATTACTTCGCTTCCATTGCCTTCCCTGACCGGATAGAAATCGGTTTGCGGGTGGGCAAGTTGGGCAACAGTTCGGTGCAATACGAGCTGGCGGTGTTCAAGGCCGGGGAAGACGAAGCCTGCGCGGCAGGGCGGTTCGTGCATGTGTTTGTGGATCGGACATCGAATCAGCCGGTGGCGATTCCTGCCGGGTTGCGCGCAGCGCTGCAGCGGTTGGTGGTTTGACGGGCAAAAAAAATCGCAGCCCTTGGGCTGCGATTTTTTGATGCATCGGCAAGCGAGGCGATTCAAGCCTCAGTCGCGATAGCGATGGTGATGCTTGCGGTGGCCATAGGCATGACCGCGCCCCGGATGGTCGTCACGGTAGTAGCGACGATCACCATGGCCGCCACGATAAGAACGACGATCATCATCTTCGTCATCGCTCTTGTTGCCCATGTAGTTACCCAGCGCGCCACCGGCGCCGCCACCTGCTGCGGAGCCGATCAGGCTGCCGGTGGTGCCGCCCATGCTGCGGCCGACCACGTTACCGCCAGCTGCGCCCAACGCACCGCCAATGGCGGCTTCGCCACGGCTGCGTTTGTCTGCGCCAACTGCGCTACCACCCGCGCCGCCCAGGGCCGCGCCAATGGTGGAACCTGTACTGCCGCCTAATGACTGACCGACGACTGAGCCCAGAACCCCGCCCAATGCGCCGCCCACACCTGCTTCGGTGGTGCCGCCAGCAGAAGCGAAGCCACTGACCAGGCCAAGGGACAACAAGAGAATCGAGGAGAACTTCATAGAGGAACCTCAAGGGGATGACGGCGCGATCCTGAGGCCGTGTCATGGTCGTGACAATCGAAATCCGACGAGTAACACGACTTGAGCACATTTCTATAAGTTACTGTTTTTTAGCTGGAACTTAAGTGTTTTTCGCCGGTCTTTAGCTACTTCGGATAGGCCGTTTTCATGCAAAACGGCCTTTTTTGTGGGCGTTTGGAAAGTGACTGATCCGGAAGATTCGTTGAATGTTCCCCCGCTTTCGCGAGCAAGCCCGCTCCCACAGTGGATTTGTGTACGACACAGATCAAATGTGGGAGCGGGCCTGCTCGCGATTGCGGTAGATCAGACGCTGCGTTAAGCCGACTTGGCCAAAATCAACCCGGTTTCACTCGCCGCTTCCAACCGGATCGCCACAAACTTCGATGTCGGTGTATGGCTGCCATCCCCGATGCTCTCCAGCGGCACCAGCGGATTCACTTCCGGGTAATAAGCCGCCGCTTGCCCGGCAGGGATATCAAACGCCAGCAGCGTAAAGCCCTTCACCCGACGCTCACGTCCATCATCCCAGATTGAAACGATGTCAGCCTTCTGCCCCGGCTTGAACCCCAGGCGAATGATATCGGCTTCGTTGGCGAACAACACATCACGCTGACCTTTCACGCCGCGATAGCGGTCATCAAGCCCATAAATCGTGGTGTTGTACTGATCGTGAGAGCGCATCGACTGCATGATCAGGTCCGGCAATACGCCGGTGGCGCGAGTGCGTTCGTGCACCAGGTCTTTGGGCAGGACGTTCGGACGGAAATTGGCGCGCCCCGACGCGGTATTCCAGCGGCGAGCACCGGCGCTGTTGCCGAGGTAGAACCCGCCCGGGTTCTGGATCTTTTCGTTGAAGTCCTTGAAACCCGCAATGGTGTCGGCGATCAGGTCGCGGATGCGCCGGTAATCGGCCACCAGCCAGTTCCAGTCCACCGGTTCGCTGCCCAGGGTTGCGGCGGCGATGCCGGCGATGATCGCTGGCTCCGAGCGCATCTGCTTCGACAGCGGCTGCAGCTGGCCGTTGGAGGCGTGAACCATGCTGAACGAGTCTTCGACGGTCACCGCTTGCGGGCCTTCGGTCTGGATGTCGATGTCGGTGCGGCCCAGGCACGGCAGGATCAGCGCCTCTTTACCGTGTGCCAGATGGCTGCGGTTGAGCTTGGTACTGATTTGCACGGTCAGGTCGCAGTTGCTCAGGGCCTGGAAAGTCCGTGAGCTGTCCGGAGTGGCTTGGGCGAAGTTGCCGCCCAGACCGATAAAGACTTTCGCGCGGCCATCGGCCATGGCATGGATCGCCTCGACCACGTTGTGACCGTTTTCACGCGGCACCTTGAACTTGAAGCGACGCTCCAGGGAATCGAGGAACGCCACCGGCGGACGCTCGTTGATGCCCATGGTCCGGTCGCCCTGCACGTTACTGTGGCCGCGCACCGGGCACAGACCGGCGCCGGGACGGCCGATGTTGCCCCGCAGCAACATCAGGTTGGCGATTTCCTGAATGGTTGCCACCGAATGGCGATGCTGTGTGATGCCCATCGCCCAGCACATGATCACGTTTTTGCCTTTGGCATACATCCGCGCCGCTTGCTCGATTTCAACCAGCGTCAGTCCGGATTGATGGACGATCTGCTCCCACGAGGTGTCGTCGACGATGCCCAGGTATTCCAGCACGTTGACACTGTGTTCATTGAGGAAGTCGTGGTCGAATACGGCAGGCTCACCCGCCTTCTGTGCGTCACGCTCCCACTGCAGCAGGAACTTGGCCATGCCGCGCATGATCGCCATGTCACCGCCCAATGCCGGACGGAAGTACGCGGTGTTGGTCGGCTTGTCGCTGTTGGTGAGCATTTCGATCGCGTGTTGCGGGTGCTGGAAGCGTTCCAGGCCTCGCTCCTTCAACGGGTTGATGCACACCACCTGAGCGCCGCGTTTCACCGCTTCGCGCAGCGGTTCGAGCATCCGTGGGTGGTTGGTGCCAGGGTTCTGACCCCAGACAAAAATCGCGTCGGCGTGTTCGAAGTCGTCGAAGGTGACGGTGCCTTTGCCGACGCCGACACTTTGCGCCATGGCCACACCGCTGGCCTCGTGGCACATGTTCGAGCAATCGGGGAAGTTATTGGTGCCGTAGGCACGCACGAACAATTGATACAGGTACGCCGCTTCGTTGCTGGCGCGGCCCGAGGTGTAGAACTCGGCCTGATCCGGGCTCGACAGACCCTGCAAATGTTTGGCGATCAAGGAGAACGCAGCGTCCCAGCTGATCGGCTTGTAGCGATCGGTTTCGGCGTCATAGCTTAATGGCTCGGTCAGACGGCCCTGATATTCCAGCCAGTAGTCACTTTGTTCCAGCAACGAACTGACGCTGTGTTTGGCAAAGAACGCACCGTCGACACGGCGTTTGGTCGCTTCCCAGTTCACTGCTTTGGCGCCGTTCTCGCAGAACGCCACCATGCCGGCTTCATTGGAATCGCCCCAGGCACAACCGGGGCAGTCGAACCCGCCGTTTTTGTTGGTTTTGAGCATCATGCGCAGGTTTTTCAGCGCGTTGTCGCTGGTCAACCAGGCCCGGGCAACGCTGGCCAACGCGCCCCAGCCACCGGCTGGACCTTTGTAGGGCTTATAACGCGGAACGGGTTTCTGGTCGGCTTGTTGGTGTTGACTCACGCTGGGTTCTCCGTCGCGGGGCTGTAGACCCGCGGCGCATTTTTCTGCGGCAGGTGGATGAGATTGAGGTTGTGGCGACGGGCCCATTGCACGGCAAGGCCCGTGGGCGACGACAGGCTGACCAGGGTCTGGATACCTGCGCGCAACACTTTCTGGATCAGTTCGAGACTGCAACGGCTGGTGACAATCACCAGCCCGCCGGTGGTCGGGATCTTCTGACGGATCAGTCCACCAATCAGCTTATCGAGGGCGTTGTGTCGGCCGATGTCTTCGCGACCCAGCAGCAATTGGCCCTGACTGTTCATGAATACGGCTGCGTGCACCGCGCCGGAGTACTGGCCAAGAGGCTGGAACGCACCGATGCGCTGACGCAAGCCATCAAGCCATTCGGCGGGCGGCAAGGGGGCGCCGGGCAACACCTTGAGATCAGGCAATGCCTGCTCCACCGCTTCCACGCCGCAGAGTCCGCAACCGCTGGTGCCAGCCATTTGCCGACGCTGTTGCTTGAGGTTCCAGAAGGCGCGGTTGGCGATGGTCACTTGCGCGTATTGCGCTGAACCCGAGCCGCTGAGTTGCAGGTCATAAATGTCGCAAGCGTCTTCGATGATGCCGCTGCCGAGGCTGAAGCCGACGATGAAGTCTTCAAGGTCCGTCGGCGTGACCAACATGACCGCCTGACTGATGCCGTTATAAGCGATCGCCAACGCGACTTCTTCGGCCAGCGCGGTGCTGGCCGATTCGGTGTCTTGAAGGTCGCAGTAACTGTACGTCTGGCTTGCGGCGGGCGCTGGCGTTTCGAGGGCTGGCGCCGCGCAGGCAGGGCGCTTGGCGTTCATGAGGTATCACCGACGGTTTAGGCTGCTTTAAGCCTAGGCGCGTCAACTTGTCGCGTCTAATCGCTATTACTGATCTACCGATAGATGACGTCGATCAAGAGCTCGGCAGCGATTGCTGAAGAATCGCGAAACAGGCTTCCGCGAGCGCCGAACGCGGGGCGCTGCGACGCATGATCAGCCCCAGCCGGGCGAGGGTTTGAGCATTTTCGATGGGGTGCAGGCGCAAATGATCGGTGAGTTTTTCCAGGCCACCGTCCAGCGGCATCACGGCGCAGCAGAATCCACCGTGCACCGCTTGTAACAATTGGTGGACGGCATCGGTTTGCAGCAACGGCTGCGGGGTGAGGCCGCGACTGTGGAAGTTGTGGTCGATGGACTGCCGAAAATGCATGCCGCTGGTGAGCATGCCCAGCGGCAGTTCGATCAGCGATTCCCAACTCAGCGGCGCCTCGCCGAAACTGAAGAAGCGCTGATCGTAGAGCAGGCCCATGCGGGTTTCGCTGAATGCCAGGGAATCGAAGCGTTCGCCGTCCAGTCGCTCCAGGTACGACACGCCCAGATCCAGGCGATTGTTTGCCAGTTGTTCCAGGATTTGTTCAGAACTCAGGGCCGAGAGCTCGAAGCGCAGGTTCGGGTGTTCGGCGTGCAAGCGTTGCATCAACGGCAGTGGATCGAAGCTCGACAGCGGCACCACGCCCAGACGCAACGTACCGACCAGATTGCCGCGACAGGCCGCCGCCTCGGCCTGCAAGCCGTCGTAGGCCGCCAACACGGTGCGCGCCCACGCCAGCACCCGTTCACCCGGTGCGGTGAAACCCTCGAAGCGCTGACCGCGATTGACCAGCGGCAACTCGAGTTCTTCTTCGAGGCTGCGCAGGCGCATGGACAGGGTCGGCTGGGTGATGTGACAACGCGCAGCGGCCTGGCCGAAATGCCGGGTTTCGTCGAGGGCGATGAGGAATTTAAGTTGCTTGATGTCCATCTTCGCTCCAGGGCGCGGGAAGGTTCGGATTCTAGCGCTTGGGGGGAAGCGGCGTCATTGGTCGGGTTGGAACCGCAAGTGACAGCCTTGGTCTAGGCTTTTGCGTCTGGAACCCAAAACCCAAGGAGAGTGCACCATGAGCATTTTTAGCTTTGTGAAAGAAGCAGGCGAAAAACTTATCGATCTGCTGACGCCAGGCAACGCCAATGCCAGCGAGCAATTGAAGGAACACATCAGCAAGGTCGGCCTGGGTAACCCGAATGTGCAGGCGACGGTGGATGGCGACAAAGTCACCGTGACCGGCGAAGTCGGCAGTCAGGAAGAGAAGGAAAAAATCCTGCTGGCGGTGGGCAATATTGCCGGTGTCGGTAGTGTGGATGACCAGATCACCGTGACGGGCCCGGTTGCTCAGGCGGCGCGGTTCGTCACTGTGAAAAAGGGCGACACCCTCAGCGCGATTGCCAAGGCTGAGTACGGCGACGCCAACAAGTACAACAAAATCTTCGAGGCCAACAAGCCGATGCTGTCTCACCCGGACAAGATCTATCCGGGGCAGTCGTTGCGTATTCCTGAGTAAGCCTCAAGGCCGTGTGATGGCCATCGCGGGCAAGCCTTGCTCCTACAGGATGTATGCAAAATTCGCGTACGACACACACCCGTAGGAGCAAGGCTTGCCCGCGATGCAGGCGACGCGGTCTCAGAGCCCGGCAATGAGCTCCCGATAATCCCCCACCGCCGCAAACTCGGCCGTGTCCTTCGGCCCTTTACGGCTATCCGGCTCACTCACGGCCAACAAATGCGCCACCCCAAAATCCCGCGCGCTGCGCAGGATCGGCAATGTGTCGTCGATAAACAGACTGCGCGCCGGATCGAAACCGATGTCCGCCTGCAAGGCATCCCAGAATTGCGGGTTTTCCTTGGCAAAACCGTAATCATGCGAGCTGATCAACCGCTCGAAGTACGGCGCCAGTTCGATTCTTTCCAGCTTCAATGACAACGAATCGCGGTGTGCATTGGTAATCAGCACCACGCGCTTGCCCGCCTGTTTGATGGCGGCCAGAAAGGTGTCCGCATCCGGACGCAGGGCAATCAAATGCGCGGTTTCCAGTTTCAGTTCACGCACCGACAGCTTGAGCTCGGCGCTCCAGAAATCCAGGCAATACCAATGCAACTGGCCGGCGTTGCGTTCGAACAACGGCTGCAATTCCATCTCGGCCATGGCCCGGCTCACCCCGTGCAATTCGGCGTAACGCTGGGGCAGGTGTTCCATCCAGAAATGGTTGTCGTAGTGCAGGTCCAGCAGCGTGCCGTCCATATCCAGCAGAACGGTGTCGATGTCGCGCCAGGGCAGCAGGGACATAAAAACTTCTCCAGCGGTAAAAAAGATATCCGACGTAAACAATCAGGATAGGCCGGGTATAGTAACGCGTTCACGCCAAGGAGCTTTTCATGCGCCAGAAACCCACCATCCTCGCCCGCGAGATCGTCGCCACCAGCCGTTTGTTCTGCGTCGAAGAGCTGAAGTTGCGCTTTTCCAATGGCGTGGAGCGCACGTATGAGCGACTGGTGGGCAAGGGCGCCGGTTATGGCGCGGTGATGATCGTGGCGATGCTGGATGCGGACCACGCGGTGCTGGTTGAAGAATATTGCGGCGGCACCGATGAATACGAGCTGTCCTTGCCTAAAGGCTTGATCGAGCCGGGCGAGGACGTGCTGGCGGCGGCCGAGCGGGAGCTCAAGGAAGAGGCCGGGTACGGCGCGCGGCAACTGGAGCATTTGACTGAGTTGTCGTTGTCGCCCGGTTACATGAGCCAGAAGATCCAGGTGGTGTTGGCCACTGATCTGTACGAAGAAAGCCTTGAAGGC
The DNA here is from genome assembly GCF_000282315.2 of Pseudomonas sp. GM41(2012). Classification (GTDB taxonomy): domain Bacteria; phylum Pseudomonadota; class Gammaproteobacteria; order Pseudomonadales; family Pseudomonadaceae; genus Aquipseudomonas. The sequence continues at coordinate 319,168 of NZ_AKJN02000002.1, read as the reverse complement.
GATGAGCCGGAGCCGATGGGCGTGGACAAAATCAACCTGCGTGAGTTGTCGGCCCTGGCCCAGAACCCGCGATTCACTGAGGGCCGTGCATTGGCAGCACTGTACCTGGCCCGTGATCTACTGACTCAGCGTGGAGCGTTCCAGCCATGATTTTCCCCCATCCGTTGATGGCGCCTGTTGTTGAACTGGCGCTGAAGGCTGGCGAAGCGATTCTACCGTTCTGGCGCATCGGTACGGCTGTAACCGCCAAGGCTGACGATTCCCCGGTGACGGCGGCGGACCTGGCTGCTCATCATCTGATTCTGGCCGGGCTGACGGCGCTGGACCCGAGCATCCCGGTGCTGTCCGAAGAAGACGCCAACATTCCCCAGAGCGTGCGCGCCGGGTGGCAGCGTTGGTGGCTGGTGGACCCGCTGGACGGAACCAAGGAGTTCATCTCCGGTAGCGAAGAATTTACCGTTAACATCGCGCTGATCGAGCAGGGGCGAGTGGTGTTTGGCGTGGTATCGATGCCGACCAACGGGCGCTTCTACGTCGGTGGGGCGGGTCTGGGCGCGTGGCGTGGCGATAAAGACACGGCGCCTTTACCGATTCAGGTTCGCGAGGTTCCTGCTGAAGGTGAAGCGTTTACCGTGGTTGCCAGTCGTCGGCATTCCAGTCCTGAGCAGGAGCGCCTGCTGGCCGGGTTGAGCGACAGTCTGGGTGAACTGCAATTGGCTAACATCGGCAGTTCGTTGAAGTTCTGTTTGTTGGCGGAAGGGGCGGCGGATTGTTATCCGCGGTTGGCGCCGACTTCGCAGTGGGACACGGCGGCGGCGCAAGGCGTGCTGGAAGGGGCTGGCGGTGAGGTGCTGGATTTGAGCGGTGCGCCGTTCAGTTATCCGGCGCGGGAGTCGTTGCTGAATGAGTTTTTCCTGGCGCTGCCGGCGAAGGCTGCGTGGCGGGAAAAGTTGTTGGCTTTGGCTCGGGGTTGAAGATCAAAAGATCGCAGCCTCGTTTCACTCGACAGCTCCTACAAGGGGCGGCGCGTTTCTCTGTAGGAGCTGTCGAGTGAAACGAGGCTGCGATCTTTTGCTTTAGCGGTGGAGTACGTACTGCCCGGTAAACTTCACCGCATCATCATCACTGTCGGCATTGACGATCCGCGAATGCAACGTCAACCGTGCCCGTCCATACCGCCGATACATCGCCAAAAACTTCTTCCAAACCGCCGCACTCGGCGCATGGCAAATCGCTGTCGCGTCCATGGTCACCGGCAGCGGATAGCTGATCTGTCCTTCCTGAATCACGATGTGCCCGCCTTCAACCCCTTCTTCACGCAAACGCAAATGCAACCAGCCCCAACCGGCCAGCACCGCGCCGCAATACAGGCTGCCGCCAAACATCGTGCTTTTGTGATTAACGTTGGCCTCCAGCGGCAAGTGCAGGCGCAGTTGCTGGTCGTGCCAATCGAGCACTTTGAGGCCCATATCTCGCGTCAGCGGAATATCGCGATGGAGGACTGATTCCAGATGACGGCTGTCGCGGCTCATGCACGGATCTCTTGTTTGAAGATGATGATTTGACGGTAGCTCAATCGGGTTCGTCGGTGTGGCTGGTGCCACCGTCGGCGAAGTTCAGCCCGTGTTTGCGCAGTTTGTCGTGCAAGGTCTTGCGTGGGATGCCAAGGGCTTCGGCGAGGCTGCGCACCGAGCTGTGAGAACGCGCCAGTTCGGCGGCGATCAAGCTCTTCTCGAAATTTTCCACTTGTTCGCTGAGACCGCCGCTGACCACGTCGACCGTCATGCCGACAGCGCCATCCGCCGCGTTATTGTCCAGGGCCAGTTCCAGGCCCAGGGCAAAGCGTTCGGCGGCGTTCTGCAGTTCCCGCACGTTGCCCGGCCAGGTGTGGCGCAGCAGCAGGGCGCGTTGTCCCGGTTGCAACTCGTGGGGTGGCAGACCGTGACGAGCACTCGCTTCATCGGCGAAATACTGAAACAACATCAGCACATCTTCGCCGCGCTCACGCAGCGGCGGAATGCGCAGCGGTGCGACGTTCAGGCGGTAATACAAGTCGGCACGGAAGCGGCCCTGATCGGCGGATTGACGCAGGTCCTCCTTGGTCGCGGCAATGATGCGGATGTCCAACGGGATCAGCTGATTACCGCCCAAGCGCTCGACGACCCGCTCTTGCAGCAAACGCAGCAATTTCACCTGCACATCCAGGCTCATGCTTTCGATTTCATCGAGGAACAACGTGCCGCCATTGGCGAATTCGAACTTGCCGATGCGCCGCTTTTGCGCGCCGGTAAAGGCGCCTGGCTCGTGACCGAACAGCTCGCTTTCTACTACCGACTCGGCGAGGGCGCCGGCATTGATCGCCACGAACGGACCGTTACGACGGCTCGACAGATCGTGCAATGCACGTGCGACAACTTCTTTACCGGCACCGGTTTCGCCAAGGATCAGCACATCGGCTTTGGTCGCCGCCAATGCACCAATCTGCTCGCGCAGGCGCAGCATCGGCGCCGATTGCCCGACCAGTCGGGCGCTCAGTTCATTGCGATCGCTCAGGGCCAGACGCAGGCTGCGGTTGTCCAGCACCAGCCGGCGCAGGGCCAGGGCGCGGCGCACGCTGTCGAGCAGGGCGTCGCTGGCAAAGGGTTTTTCCAGAAAGTCATAAGCCCCGGCGCGCATGGCTTGTACGGCCAGCGGCACATCGCCGTGACCGGTAATCAGCAGCACCGGCAGTTCCGGGTCCTGGGCATGCAGTTCAGTCAGCAATTCGAGACCGTCCATGCCCGGCATGCGGATGTCACTGACCACCACGCCGGGCCAGTCGCGTTCCAGTTGCGCGGCCAGGCCTTTGGCTTCAGCGAGCGGCAGGATTTTCAGGCCAGCGAGGTCCAGGGTCTGGCTCAGGGCCTGACGCAGGTGCGGATCGTCGTCGATCAGCACGACCTGGATGCGGTTGTCGATGGTCATGCACTTCGGTCCTCGGACGGTTGCAGGCTCACACCCGGCGCGCCTGCACGCAGCTTCAGGGTAATCAGGGCGCCACCTTCCTTGTGGTTGGAGAACGACAGTTCACCACCGAAAGCGCGCATCAGGGTTTCGCAAATCGCCAGCCCTAACCCAAGCCCCTGAGTGCGGGTCTTGGTGGTGTAGAAGGGCTCGCTGGCGCGGCCAAGTGCCTCCAGGCAGAACCCGGGGCCATTGTCGCGAATGTACAGATTGACGCCGTCGGCAGTGGATTGGGCACTCAACCAGAGCTTACGCGGCGGGCCTTTTTCCGTCAGGGCGTCCAAGGCGTTGGCCAGCAGATTGCCGAGCACCTGACGCAGACGGGTTTCCCCGGCCTCGACCCACAGGGTGGCGGCCGGCAAGTCGCGGATCAGCTCGACTTCCATGCTGCGTCGACGCTTGGCCAGCAGCGCCAGCGCATCGTCCAGCGCCGGTTGGAGGGCGACGCTTTCCGGGGCGTGGCGATCGCGCCGGGCGAAGGCGCGCAGGTGGGCGATGATCGACGCCATGCGCCCGGTCAGTTCGCTGATCAACTTGAGGTTGCCGCGCGCATCGTCGGTGCGCTGATGATCGAGCAGCACCTCGGCGTTTTCTGCGTAGCTGCGGATCGCCGCCAGCGGTTGATTCAATTCGTGGCTGATGCTCGCCGACATGGTGCCAAGGGCCGACAGTTTACCGGCCTGCACCAGATCATCCTGAGCACGAACCAGCTCTTGCTGGGCCTGTTCGCGTTCCAGTACTTCCTGTTTCAGTCGACGGTTCAGGCCTTCGAGGTCGCTGGTCCGCTCGGCTACCCGGCCTTCCAGCTCGCGACGGGCCTTGGCTTCGAAGGCGATTCGATCAAGGTAATGACGGCGGCGCTGCATCATCAGCCCCAGCAGCAACATCAACACCAACAACGTCGCGCCGCCGATGGCGACGACCGTGCGTACCGGGCGATCGATCAAAGTGCGTGGGGCGAGGATGCTGACGTTCCAACCGGTTTCTGCGATGGACTGGGTTTGTGTCAGCCAGGCGTTGGGGTTGAGCCGCAATGGTTTGGGATCACGGGTCGGATAAGGTTGAATCGCAGTAATAGCCTTGCTTTCTTCTTCGCCCAACGGGCGGGTCGAGCGGAATCGCCACTCGGGCCGCGACGTGAGAATGACCACGCCGTTATGGTCGGTCAGCAGCAGTTGTTCCGGGGTTTTGCCCCAAAGGCTTTCGGTGTGGTCCAGGTCAACCTTGACCACCAGCACGCCGATGATCTTTTCGCCGTTACGCACGGCGGCGGCGAAGAAATAGCCGCGCTTGGCCGATGTCGTGCCCAAACCGAAAAAACGCCCAAGCCGCCCGGCCATGGCTTCGCTGAAATACGGCCGGAAGGAAAAATTACGCCCGACGAAACTGTCGTGTTTGTCCCAGTTGGACGCGGCCAGGGTCTTGCCCGTGGTGTCCATCAGGTACATGACTTCGGCGCCGGTCTGGGCGCTGATATTTTTCAACAAGCGATTGGCGTTGCCTTGGGTGACGCCATCGTCGGGCGCGCCGAGGACGGCTCGCAGGGCCGGCAGATCGCCGAGGATCTGCGGCAACACTTCATAGCGGTGCAGGGTGCCCAGCAGGTTGGCGACATAAAGATCGAGGGTCTGACGGTTCTGCCCGGCCAGTTCGCTGCGGTAGTAGCGCTCGGCCAGATGCTCCAGCGGCCACAGTAATGGCGCCAGGCACAGCGCGAGCAGGGCCAGGCTGCGCCAGCGGGGTCTGCGGGGGAGGGTCGGAGTCATGAGCATCGAGCGCCTGTGGGTACAGGCGCATTATGCCTAGGCTTGCGGGCGCAGTCTGCGCGCCGTGGGTCAGGCACGCTTGCGCGGTGATGATTCAGACGGTGTTTCAGGAAAAGACTTCAGCATCCTTGAAGAACGCAGCGGCTTGATCTTTGCCGGACAGTTGTGGCGCTTCGTCCAGTTGCCAATCAATGGCCAGGTCCGGGTCGTCCCAGCGAATGCTGCGCTCGGCGGACGGGGTGTAGTAGTCGGTGGTTTTGTAGAGGAATTCGGCGAACTCGCTCAGCACCACGAAACCGTGGGCGAAACCCTCCGGGACCCAGAGTTGGCGATGGTTCTCGGCGGACAGACGCACAGCCACCCATTTGCCGAAATGGGGCGAGCTGCGGCGAATATCCACGACCACGTCGAGTACTTCACCGGCGGTGACCCGAACCAGTTTGCCTTGAGTGTTTTCCAGCTGGTAATGCAGACCGCGCAATACGCCTTTTTGCGAGCGGGAATGATTGTCTTGAACGAAATTCGTCTCCAGGCCAGTCGCTTCTTTGAAAGCCTTGGCATTGAAGCTTTCATAGAAGAAACCGCGCTCGTCACCAAATACCTTGGGTTCGATGATCAGAACACCGGGCAGGTCGGTGGTGACTACATTCATGGTGTTTCTCCAGCGATAGACGTTGATGGCGCATATTCTTACGTAAAGTGGCAAACAGTGCGACTGCTAGTTAAAGACAGTAGTTGCCCGGTTTCGTTCGTCAACTATGGAAGGGGGTTGCGTATCGTTTGAAGCAGTGGCGATATAAGCGCCTAATAAAATCTCAGGGGTCGTTGTATGCCACTCGCCACGTTGATTCATCGCGCCAGTTTGCCCAGCCCGCAAGTGTCTGCGGAGCAAGCGCTTGAGCTGTTGAAGGGACATTACGGCCTGAGTGGAAGGTTGCAGGCCCTCGGCAGCCAGCAGGATCTTAACTATCGGGTCGACAGCGACCAGGGGCGTTTTGTCCTGAAAATCTGCCGTGGTGATTACTCGGCGCAGGAGCTGCACGCCCAGCACGCCGGACTCAAGCATTTGGGTGAACACCCCGATGTGCATGTGCCGCGAGTGATTCCCGCCAAAAACGGTACAGACCTTCTCTCTCTGGAAGTCGGCGGCCAACCGGTGCATGTGCGCCTGCTCGATTACATCGAAGGCCAGTCGCTCACACACCTGGATCATCTGCCCGGTTCAGTGGTGGCCGGTTTTGGTCGACTCTGCGGTGAAATGGACCTGGCGCTGGCCGGTTTCGACCATCCGGGCCTTGAGCGCACTCTTCAATGGGACGCCCGCCACGCCAACGCGTTGATCGCACATTTGCTGCCGGTCATCAACGACGACCAGCAACGCCGACTGATTGCCGATGCGGCTGAACAGGCCGAGCGTCATTTGCAGCCGCTTGTGGATAAGCTGCCGGTACAGGCCATTCACATGGATATCACCGACGACAACGTGGTGTGGCAGCGAGATTCGCAACGCCAGTGGCAATTGCAGGGTGTGATCGATTTCGGCGACCTGGTTCGTACCTGGCGCATCACTGATCTGTCGGTGACCTGCGCGGCGCTGCTGCACCACGCTGATGGCGATCCGTTCTACATTTTGCCGGCGGTTCAGGCCTATCACGCTGTCAATCCGCTCACGCATGAAGAGCTACTGGCGCTCTGGCCGCTGATCGTAGCCCGTGCGGCGGTATTGGTGCTTAGCGGCGAACAGCAGGTCAGCATCGATCCGGGCAACGAATACAGCCGCGACAACCTCACCCACGAGTGGGAGATTTTCCGCGTTGCCACATCGGTGCCGTTGGCGTTGATGGAAGCGGCGATCCTGACCGCCGTCGGCCAGAAACTGCCGGGCATCGGCAGCGAAGGCTTTGCGCCGCTGCTGCCGAGCCTGGTGGGGCGTGAGTTTGCGTTGATCGATTTGGGCGTGCTCAGCCCGCATTTTGAAGCCGGCAACTGGGAGCAGGAGGGGATCGATCAGCGGCTGCTGACCGAAGCTGCCGTGGCTCACGGTCTGGCGGCCAGTCGTTATGGGCAATATCGCTTGTCCCGCACTCGCCCGGACAGCGCTACTGAGCCGGAAACTTGCCCATTGCACGTCGAATTGCGAGTGCCCCACGGCACAGCGGTCGAATCACCGTTTGCCGGGGTGGTGCATCAGCCAGCGGCGGGTGTGCTGCAACTGGACGGCCCGCAACTGAGTGTTCGCCTGTGGGGCGTGACGCCGTCGCTGCACACGGGCGCAGCGCTGGTCAAAGGTCAGGTGCTGGGTTCCGTCAACGGGCCGTTGATCGTGCAGTTGTGCCGCGACGCTTCGTTCACGGCGCCGTTGTTTTGTACGCCGTCCCGCGCGGCTGCCTGGCAAGCGTTGTGCCCGTCACCGGCGGTGCTGCTGGGACTGGCCTGTGACGCTGAAGAAGAACTCGATTCGCAGACGTTGCTGGCGCGCCGTGACGCCAGTTTCGCCCGTACCCAGAAACACTATTACGTCGACCCGCCGCGTATCGAACGTGGCTGGCGCAATCATTTGATCGACATGCAAGGCCGTTCCTACCTCGACATGCTCAACAACGTTGCGGTGCTTGGCCACGGTCATCCGCGCATGGCCGCTGTCGCCAGCCGTCAGTGGTCGCTGCTCAATACCAACTCGCGTTTTAACTACGCAGCGATTGCCGAGTTCTCTGAACGTTTGCTGAAACTGTCGCCGGACTCCATGGACCGGGTATTTCTGGTCAACAGTGGCAGCGAAGCCAATGACCTGGCAATCCGCCTGGCATGGGCCTACAGCGGTGGCCGCGACATGCTCAGCGTGCTCGAGGCCTATCACGGCTGGACAGTGGGCGCGGACGCGGTCTCGACCTCGATTGCCGACAACCCGAAGGCTTTGAGCAGCCGTCCGGACTGGGTGCATCCGGTCACCGCGCCGAACACTTATCGCGGCGAATTCCGTGGACCGGATAGCGCGCCGGACTACGTGCGCAGCGTCGAACACAACCTGGCGAAAATTGCCGAGCAGAAGCGTCAACTGGCCGGTTTCATCTGCGAACCGGTGTACGGCAATGCTGGCGGTATCTCGCTGCCGCCGGGGTATTTGAAACAGGTTTATGCGCTGGTTCGTGCCCAGGGCGGCATTTGTATCGCCGATGAAGTGCAGGTCGGTTACGGCCGGATGGGCAATTTTTTCTGGGGTTTCGAAGAGCAAGGCGTGGTGCCGGACATCATCACCATGGCCAAAGGCATGGGCAACGGCCAGCCGTTGGGCGCGGTGATCACCCGTCGGGAAATCGCCGAAGCGCTGGAGGCCGAGGGTTACTTCTTCTCGTCGGCCGGTGGCAGCCCGGTCAGTTGCCAGATCGGCATGGCAGTGCTGGATGTGATGGAGGAAGAAAAACTCTGGGAAAACGCTCAGGTCGTGGGCGGGTATTTCAAGGAACGGCTTGAAGCGCTGATCGATATCCATCCGCTGGTGGGCGCGGTGCATGGCTCCGGCTTCTATCTGGGCGTCGAGTTGATCCGCAATCGCGAAACCCTGGAACCGGCGACCGAAGAAACCGCGGCGCTGTGTGATCGATTGCGCGAGTTGGGGATCTTCATGCAGCCAACTGGCGATTACCTGAACGTCCTCAAGATCAAACCGCCGATGGTGACCTCGCGTCAGAGCGTGGATTTCTTCGTGGACATGCTGTCGAAGGTTCTCGCAGAGGGCCTGTAAACACACGTCCCTGTGGGGGTGAGCCTGCTCGCGATTGGGCAGGATCAGTCGACATCCATGTTGAATGTTCGACTGCAATCGCGAGCGGGCTCACTCCCACATTGGTACGGTGTTAATTCGATAGATATCGGCTTTTTAGCAAAAAAATATGACAAAAGGTTTGTTGGTGACTTCTAAAGCCGATTTTTATCGGCTATAAAGTCACCTCTGCCCCGGTGTGGCCTCACCACGCCCGGTGCTTCCCATTTCTGTCATTGGTCGATACCACCTTCGACCCTCAAGCAATTGCCCCGGAGATGATTCATGAGCCGTATCGTTACCGTCGCCGCCACCCAGATGGCCTGTTCCTGGGACCTTGAAGCCAACATCGAGACCGCTGAGCGGCTGGTCCGTGAGGCCGCGGCGCAAGGCGCGCAGATCATCCTGATCCAGGAACTGTTCGAGGCTCCGTACTTTTGCCAGAAGCCGAACCCGGATTACCTGCAGCTGGCCACGACCGTTGAAGACAACGTCGCCATCAAGCACTTCCAGAAAGTCGCCAAAGAGCTGCAAGTGGTTCTGCCGATCAGCTTCTACGAACTGGCGGGCCGCGCGCGTTTCAACAGCATCGCGATCATCGATGCCGACGGCAGCAACCTCGGGATTTATCGTAAAAGCCATATCCCGGACGGCCCTGGCTACCATGAAAAGTACTACTTCAATCCGGGCGATACCGGCTTCAAAGTCTGGAACACCCGTTACGCGAAAATCGGCGTGGGCATCTGCTGGGACCAGTGGTTCCCGGAATGCGCCCGCAGCATGGCGTTGCTTGGTGCGGAAATTCTGTTCTACCCGACCGCGATCGGCAGCGAGCCACACGACAAGACTATTTCGTCTCGCGATCATTGGCAGCGCGTGCAACAAGGCCATGCCGGCGCGAACCTGATGCCGCTGATCGCCAGCAACCGCATCGGCAACGAAGAGCAGGACGGCTACGACATTACGTTCTACGGCTCGTCGTTCATCGCCAACCAGTTCGGCGAGAAGGTTCAAGAACTCAACGAAACCGAAGAAGGCGTACTGGTTCAGAGCTTCGACCTGGACGAACTGGAACACATCCGCAGCGCCTGGGGCTCGTTCCGTGATCGTCGCCCGAACCTGTATGGCACACTGAAAACCCTCGACGGTTCCCTGGAGTCCTGATTGTCATGACCACTTTGCACAGCACGCCGCGCGCCGACGGCTTTTACATGCCCGCCGAATGGGCGCCGCAAACCCAGACCTGGATGATCTGGCCCGAGCGCCCGGACAACTGGCGTCTGGGTGGCAAACCGGCGCAAGCCGCGCACGTCGCGGTGGCCAAAGCCATTGCGCGTTTCGAACCGGTAACCGTAGCGGTTTCCGCCGGCCAATACGAAAACGCCCGTGCCCGTCTGGACGTGCCGAATATTCGTGTGGTGGAAATGTCCAGCGACGACGCCTGGGTTCGCGACACGGGTCCGACGTTTGTCATCAATAACGGTGGCGAAGTCCGTGGTGTGAACTGGGACTTCAACTCGTGGGGCGGTTTCGACGGGGGGCTGTACTCGCCGTGGAATCGCGATTCCCAGGTCGGCGGCAAGATCCTCGAGATCGAGCGCAGCCAGCGCTACCGCACCGAGGGCTTTGTGCTTGAAGGCGGTTCGATCCACGTCGACGGCGAAGGCACGTTGATCACTACCGAAGAATGCCTGCTCAACCGCAATCGCAATCCGCACATGAACCGTGCAGAGATCGAAGCGGTGCTCAGCGCCAATCTGGCTGTGGATAAAATCATCTGGCTGCCGGACGGTTTGTTCAACGACGAAACCGACGGCCATGTGGATAACTTCTGCTGCTACGTGCGTCCGGGCGAAGTGTTGCTGGCCTGGACCGATGACCCGCAGGACCCGAACTACCCGCGCTGCCAGGCGGCAATGAAAGTGCTGGAAAGCAGCACCGACGCCAAGGGTCGCCCATTCACGGTGCACAAGATGCCGATTCCGGGGCCGCTGTATGCGACCGAAGAAGAGTGCGCCGGTGTTGATCCGGTGGACGGGACTCAGGAACGTAATCCGACCGTGCGTCTGGCGGGTTCCTACGTGAACTTTCTGATCGTGAACGGCGGCATCATCGCGCCGAGCTTTGACGATCCGTTGGATGGCCCGGCAAAAGAGATTTTGCAGGCACTGTTCCCGCAGCACGAAGTGGTGATGGTGCCCGGCCGCGAACTGTTACTGGGGGGCGGTAACATCCACTGCCTTACCCAACAACAGCCAGCACCGCACAAAGAGTGAGTGCAGTTGTAACAGCTTGAGTTGATTGCAGAATCGATTCGGCAACCATTTTCCCTTCCCGTTTTGTAGAAAGCCCGCAGCCCTAAAGGACTGCGGGCTTTTTTGTATCCACTTGTCGACAGTTGCGAAACCTTGGCACAGCTCTTGTATCGCTCAGGGTGTAACAGGGAGGGGGAGAACTGCGATGTTCTGTCATAAACCTTGGATAAGTTAGCCGCTCACAATCCAGGAGAGAGCGCGGAAATGAACGCCGAAATGAATGTGGTGACCGAGCGGGCGTTGCATCCCCTGGCAGTAAACAGCGAATCGCTCCAGGTCCTGGCGCACTGGTTGAAGTCCAATGGAACGCGTCAGATCAGAGAACCTGATCCGCGCCGGACGATGATCGAACGCTACCCCGCTGGTTTATTCAGCGAAGCGGAGCTGGAAGCGTTGTGGGATGTGATGGAAGGATAAGAAGAAAAAACAAAGGATTGATAAAAGCGCTGCCGGGATGGCGGCGCTTTTTTATGGGCGAAGGTTTTGTGTGCATGGAGATTAATTGTGGGAGCGAGCCTGCTCGCGAAGGCGGTCTAACAGTCAACATTGATGTTGGATGTGTCGGCCTCTTCGCGAGCAGGCTCGCTCCCACAGGTTATCGGTATGAACACAATATTTGTGTGTCCACACCGGTTCGTGGTGTTTAGAAGCTGTAGGTTCCGGTCACGACCACGCTGCGCGGTTCACCCGGCTGAATCTGCGCTGCACTGGTGGCCGACGAGTAATAGGTCTTGTCGCTGATGTTGTTCAGCGCCGTGCGCAAATCCCAATCCTTCTGCCGGAACCCGGCCAATGCATCCCAACGGCCATAACCTGGCAGGACAGTGGTGTTGAGGTTGTCGGCGTAGCGCTGGCCCACCAGGGTCAGACCGGTTTCGGCGTACCAGCCCATTTCCGGTTTCCAGGTCAGGAACAGGCTGCCGTTGTGCTTGGCCACGTTGCTGATGCGTTTGCCTTCAAAGCCGTTGTTGTCCTTTTCGACCGTCGCGTCCTGCACACCCACGCCACCGCGCACGTACCAGTTGCCCGCGAATTTGCCGGTGCCAGTCAGCTCGATCCCGCGGGAACGTTGCAGGCCGGTCATCAAGGTGACGGTCGGATTGTCGGGGTCGCTGGTACGGCGGTTGTAGAGTTCCAGTTCGTAGATCGCCAACGTGGTGCTCAGGCGATCATCGAGCCAGTCGCTCTTCACGCCGATTTCCTTTTGCTTGGTCAGCTCGGGGCTCAGGTCGTTGCTGTTGCCGGCGGCGCCTGGGGTGATACCGATCAAACCACCGCCGACCGGGGAAAAAGTCTTGGTCCAGGAGGCGTAGAAGGAATGATTCTGCAGCGGCGTCCACACCAGTCCTACACGCGGGCTGGTGCTATGGCTGTCACGATTTTCGGAAATGTCCCGCAGCTTGTTGGTCGACTCGATGTCGAAGGTGTCGTAACGCAAACCCGCCAGCAGTTGCCATTGATCGTTCAAACGCAGTTGATCCTGCACGTACACTGCACGGCTTTCGACTTCGGTGTGAGAGCTGCTGGACACTTGCATCCGTCCGGTGTGGCGCAAATTGCGGTCGGGGTTGTACAGGTCGAGCGCCGGCACCGGCTGAGTCCCGCGTCCGGTGGCCGCGTTGTACAACGTCGGATCGCGCCGCTGGCTGCCGATTTCGATGCCGGTCAGCAAACGATGCTCAAGGCCGAACGTGTCGAAACCGCCTTCCAGCTCGACGTTGTTGTAGACGTTGCGGGTGGTCAGGTCCTGTTGCCAGTGCTGGCGCGTGACCTTGTTGGTCGCCGGGGTGTAACCGGTCAGGTAGGTGTTGTCGAAGTCGCTGTTGAGCTTGAACACGCCCAGGGTGTGGCGCAGCTGCCAGTTATCGCTGAGCTCATAACTGAGTTTCGAGCGCAGGGATTGCGACTTGTCGTCGATGAAATCGTGCTCGCTGCCGTAGGTCGTATCCCGTCCTACGTCGGCCGGGCGTCCGTTTACACCGGGGATGCCGCGATCCGGCGTACGGTTGTAGCGGCTGTATTCGTACTGCACCAGCCAGTTCAAGTCCGGGGTCAGTTGCCAGCTCATCGACGGTGCGAACAGTTGGCGATTGCCGCTCACGCCATCGCGGAAGCTGTTTTGATCCATGTTGCCCATGTTCAGGCGCAGGCTGATGTTCTCGCTCGGGTCGGTGCCGAGGTCGGCGTAGAGGCTGCGCAAATCATCGCTGCCGCCCTGGGCCTCGAGGGTCGAGCGGCGACCGAATTCAGGCAACTTGCTGACCCGATTGACGATCCCGCCCTGACTACCACGGCCATACAAAACAGCGGCCGGGCCTTTGAGGACTTCGATGCGTTCGATGTTGTGCAAATCGCGCACGTATTGGCTGTCGTCACGGATGCCGTCAAGGTAGAAGTCGTTGCTGGCGTCGAAACCGCGGATGCGCAGGCTGTCGAAGCGAGTGTCGGCGCCGCTGCTGACGTTGGGGATGCCGCTCAGCGCGGTGCCAAGATCGTTGGTGCCGTAATCCACGACGTTTGCGGTTTTGATCGAGTCGATGGCTTGTGGAACGTAGCGCACCGGCGTGGCGGTGCGGGTCGCGGTGCTGGTTTCTTTCACGCGCGGGTCATCGGCTTCAGCTTCGGCGCTGATCGACGTCTCGGGTAAAACAGTGGTGGCGGCGCAGGCAAAACCGGCAGAGAGAAATGCAGAAAGCCCAAGGGTGACGGGCGTGAGGCGAAAGGGGGCAGGCATCTGAAGCGCATCCGAAAGGGTGGAGTAATCCGAGGGTGCGAATGGTAATGCTTGCTATTTACTTCCGTTAATTATTCTTGAAAGCTCCCGCTGTTTGATTATTTCTAATTGTGTCGAGATAGCTACAGTGAGGCCGTGAGGCCATTCGACCGATTCATGAAACAGACTGAAAGCCATTCCAGCGTTTTTCAGAAACGGGCGGAGGACTAATCTGCCGGCATCTCGTTTTCCTACGCCTTTGCCGGAGTCTTCCCATGATCCTTCACTACATTTACGACCCGTTATGCGGCTGGTGCTATGGCGCAAAACCGCTGGTGCAAGCCGCTCAGGCGGTGTTGTCAGTGATCGCCCACGGTGGCGGCATGATGACTGGCGCCAACCGCCAGACCGTCTCGCCACAACTGCGCAACTACGTGATGCCCCACGACCGTCGCATTGCCGAGTACACCGGCCAGCCGTTCGGCGAGGCGTATTTCGAAGGATTGCTGCGCGATGAGACAGCGGTGTTCGATTCCGCACCACCGATTGCCGCGGTGCTGGCAGCCGAGCAGATCGCCGGCCGAGGACTGGAGTTGCTGGGGCGTTTGCAGAGTGCTCACTACGAGGAAGGTCAACGCATTGCCGATGAAGCGGTGTTGTTAGAACTCGCGAAAGACATCGGTCTGGAATCTCAAGCGTTCCAGGCTGCTTTCAAAGAAGCTGAAACCGATCGCCACATCAAGGACAGTCGAGCATTGCTGGCCGAAGTCGGCGGTCAGGGTTTCCCGACGTTCGTCCTTGAGCGCAACGGCCAATTTACCCTGATCGATATCGGCCCGTGGCTCGGCAAGCCGCAAGCCTTCGCGGCATGGCTGAGTCAGTCGCTTCCCGCACAAGGGGCCTCATCGGCGCTTCAAGCCTGTGGCCTCGACGGCTGCGCCCATTGACGCGCGACAAGTGTTTTCTTAGACGTTTTTCGCCTATTTACAGACGATTCATGAAATTGACACATCGTTAAGGGCGCGGCTAGGATTCGCCCCACGCCTGTGGCTAACCGCCACGACTCATAAAATAACTAAAAGGCCCGCCACGATTTCTTCGTGCGCGGGCCTTTTTGTTTGGGGTGAAAAAAGAGCGCGATAGTGCCGTTTCAGCCGTTCGACACAGCGCGTATCAACCGATCATAAGGAAAAGAACAAAATGTTGAACAAGCGAATCAGCCTGATCGCTCTGGGGATGTTGAGTGCTACACAGGTCATGGCTAACGACCAGGCCGAATCCAAGGGTTTTGTTGAAGACAGCAGCCTCAAAGTGCTGCTGCGCAATGCCTACATCAATCGCGACAAAAAAGACGGCAACGACGACCAGCGTGAATGGGGTCAGGCTGCCATCGGCACCTACACCTCGGGCTTCACCCAAGGTACCGTCGGCGTAGGCGTTGATGCCTTCGGTCTGTACGCCTTGCGTCTGGACCGTGGTAGCCACAGTGGCGGCCAAGGCATCGACTTCTTCAAGGAAGGCGACAGCGGTAACCCGGCCGGCGACCTGGCCAAAGCCGGCGGCGCGGTAAAATTCCGCGTATCCAGCACTGTCCTGACCTACGGCGACCAGATGCCAGTCCTGCCGGTGTTGAGCTACGACAACGGGCGTCTGCTGCCGGAAAGCTACACCGGCACGCTGATCACCTCCAAGGAGATCAAAGGCCTGGAGCTGAACGCCGGTCGCTTCACCGCCGAATCGCGCAAAAGCGCTGAAGGCCATGACAGCGGCGGCTTGAAGTCGATCAACGTGTTGGGCGGTAGTTACCAGTTCACCGAACAGTTCAAGGCTGCGCTGTACGCCTCCGACGTCGAAGACGTGTTGAAGAAGCAATACGTGAACGCCAACTACGTGTTCCCGATCGACAAGGATCAGTCCCTGACCCTGGACTTCAACGGCTACCGCACCAAACTGGACGATTCCTACGTTCGCGAAAGCGGTGCGACCGGCGACGACAACAAAATCTGGAGCCTGGCCGCCACATTCGCCACCGGCGCGCACTCGTTCACGCTCGCCCACCAGCGCAGCACCGGCGACAGCAACCTGGGCTATGCCTACGGCGGCTACCAGAAGGATCAAGGTCGCGTCGGCGACGGCGGCAACACCATCTACCTGGCGAACTCCTACTGGTCCGACTTCAACGCCGAAGACGAACGCAGCTGGCAGCTGGGCTACGGCCTGGACTTCAGCACCTTCGGTGTTCCAGGCCTGAGCTACAACTTCGCCTACGTGCGCGGCGACAACATCACCACCTCCACCAGCGAAGGCGGCACCGAGCGCGAAATCTTCAACCAGTTCAAGTACGTCGTGCAAAGCGGCCCGGCCAAAGACCTGAGCGTGAAACTGCGCAGCTCGATCCTGCGTGTCTCGCAGAAATCGAGTGAGTACAACTCCAGCGGTAATGAAGTGCGTGTGTTCGTGGATTACCCGATCAACATTTTCTGATGATCGGTTGCGCTATCGAGGCCTGATGCAAGGCTGAGAAAGGAGAAGCCCCGGCTGGTTCGGGGCTTTTTTGTGGGCGCAGAAGAGCTCTGGCTTGCGCCACCGGGCGAGCCTGGATTTTCCATCGCGTGGAAACCGTGATCGTCGAAAAGCCTTAGATAATCCGTAAGCGAACAAAAAATTAAAGTATGTTCGGAACTGTACTACTCTGAAGGCACATCCCTTTGCCCGAAGGAGTCCATCCAATGGCCACTTCATCCCCCGTCCGCACAGCTCCCCAAGAGCTCAACACCCCGGAAGCCGGCCGCGTGGCGCTCAAGTTCTTCTTCAACCTGATGGAGCGTTGGGGCTGCACCGCCGAAGAACAGCGCACGCTACTCGGCAAAGTCGGCAACACCACCTTCTATAAATACAAACACCTGCCGCCTAATGTGCGTCTCCCTCACGACACTCTGGAGCGCATCTCCTACCTGATGGGCATCCATAAAGCCCTGAGCATCATCTTCAGCAATAACCGCGACCGCGCCTACAAATGGGTCAGCAGTCCGAACACCGCCGCCCCGTTCAATGGTCAATCCGCGTTGAGCTATATGCTCGCCGGCCGGGTGGTGGACATCGCTGACGTGCGTCGCTACCTCGATGGCGTCCGCGGCTGATGGCCCCGCAAGTCGTGCTCCCCGAGTGGAACCGTGCTTACCGGATGATCAACAGCGCGTTTCCCCCGATCACCCTGTTTGAGGACGTGCTCGACCCCGAAGACCTGCAAACCGCCTACGCCCTGGAAGCCCTGACCAACGACCGGTTGGTGCAAGAAGCCGGCGTGCTCTCCCGCGTGCTCCCCGAAGACCGAATCTCCGGCCCCGGCTCATCACCGGTCATGGCCGCGTTCACCCACATCGGCAAAACCAGCCGCTTCACCGACGGCACCTACGGCGTCTACTACGCCGCCAGCAGCCAGGCCGCCGCCATCGCTGAAACGAGCTATCACCAGGAACGCTTCCTCGCCGCAACCAACGAGCCCGACATCGAGTTGACCCTGCGCACCTACGTCAACAAAGTCGTCAAACCGATGCACGACGTTCGCCAACACTACCCCGAACTGCACAACCCGGATCCTGACGCTTACGGGCCGTCACAAGCCTTCGCCCGGCAACTGCGTGAAACCTTGTCGTGGGGGCTGCTTTACAACAGCGTCCGGTTGGCTGGGCATGAATGTGTTGCTGCTTTTCGTCCGCCGGCCGTGTCTATTCCGAAGCAGGGCAAGCACATTCGATATGTGTGGAGTGCGAGCAGTCGCAAGATTTCGTTCGTGTTTGAGGTCAGCGAGGTGTGAGCCGGAAACTAAAAAGCCCCGATTGATTAGGGAAATTCCAAACGAGGTCATGTCGCGAAAATTCAATTTCCGTAACACGTGTCGCCAACATGTCGTCCGCGGCGACACGTTTCTCAGACGTGTCGCAAAAAGTGAAAAATTGCGACACGTTATGGCCTCATGTCTACACTGGCGACATGAGTAAAGCCTCTCTCTGCTCAAAAAAACATACAAGATGATCAGGATCGCATTCATGACCGAACCGTTGCTGCCATGGCAGGCTGACAGGCCATACAACCAACTGCTGCTGCTACCACCAGGAATCGAGCTGGAAACACGTGCCGTCCTCAAAAAATGTATTAAGGCACGTACCGCGTTGGCCGAGTTGAAACAGGCCGCAGAGTTGATTCCGAATCAGACGGTCCTGATCAATACAATTCCGTTGCTGGAAGCAAAAGACAGTTCGGAAATAGAAAGCATCGTCACCACCACGGACTTATTGTTCCAGCATGCTCAAGACACTGAAAACCATGCGGATCCGGCGACCAAGGAAGCGTTACGTTATCGAACAGCACTGAATCAAGGCTTTCAATCCCTGACGGAGCGGCCGCTGTCCACCAACACTGCTGTAGAAATTTGCCGCACGCTAAAAGGCGTGAAGTTGGACATCCGCCGCACGCCAGGCACACAGCTCGCGAATGACCGTACCGGCGAAGTCATCTACACCCCGCCCGAGGGTGAGGATCACTTGCGTAACCTTCTCGCCAACTGGGAACGCTTTCTGCACAACGAAACCGATCTCGATCCCCTCGTTCGTATGGCAGTCGGGCATTATCAATTTGAGGCAATCCATCCATTTATCGATGGTAACGGCCGCACCGGACGGGTCATAAATACTTTGTTTTTGATTCAGGAAGGCCTGTTGAACCTACCTATCCTCTATCTCAGCCGCTACATCATTGCCTACCGAGCCGACTACTACCGACACTTACTGGAAGTCACGACTAAACAGGCTTGGGAACCATGGTTGTTGTTCATGCTAAGCGCTGTAGAAGAAACCGCTCGCTGGACGACGGCAAAGATTGCAGCCATTCGTGCATTGTCCGAACACACCACTCAGTTTGTTCGTGAACAACTGCCGAAGACCTATACGCGTGAACTGGTCGATGTCATTTTTGAGCAGCCCTACTGTCGTATCAGCAACGTCGTCGAGAAGAAAATTGCTCAGCGCCAGGCTGCGTCTCGTCACCTGAAAGAGCTGGTGATGATTGGAGTTTTGGAAGAGGTTCAGGTGGGTAAGGAGAAGCTTTTTATTCATCCGAAACTGATGCAATTACTCATTCGCGACAGCAACGAATTCAAGCATTACGCAGGTTAATGTGTGTGAGTCGAAACGCAAAAAGCCCCGATTGATCGGGGCTTTTTCTTGTGTGCGATTTGTTTATGACACGACGTTACTGGCTTTGTTGTTACCCGGTGCATCGAGCACCTTCGCTACGTCATCGATGATCGCCTTACTCATATCCTGCAAAAAATGCGACGCCCAGGCATGCCGGTCGGTGTCACGAACCATGGCGGCGTCAGATGCGAGAAGTTTGGCGATGTGGAGCCGGTCGGAGGCGTGTGAGAGGGCCTGGATGACCGGAACACCGGCGTTGATGCGGAACAGCGGTTGGTTGGCGTGGTAGGAGAAAGGGGTGAGGCCGATGGTTTTCAGGTCTTGGGGGTTGGTCATTGGGCACCTCCGGTTTTTGGGCGGTGGTGGGCGTGACCCGGTGTAGCGGTAGCGAAAATTTTGAATAGATTGCGGGCATGCATAAGGAGAACTCCGGTTGGTTTCTGCATCGAATTCGAGTTCTCAGGCCCGGTCACTGAATTGGCAGTGACGGGTTGAAGGTAGCTGGAGGGGGGAGGATGCGCAATCGTGGCTAGGTGGTGGCGTGGTTTGAAGGTTTTTTGACTTTTATGGCTGGGCAATAATTATGGGCAGCCATAATTTTCATACATCAGAAGGGGCTGAGTCCTACTGCAAAATCGCACAACGTCTAGCAGGCGTTAGCTTGTGAAATGACGATCTGAGGCAAAGCCCCGGCATCGTTGGACGGCAAGGTAAAAGCCGTTCGAAAGCCGAGTTTATCCAGCATGTCCATCATTGCATCGATCGTAAATTTCTCGATCTTGCCAGTGGTGAGTTCTGAGACGCGTGATTGGGTCACGTTCAATCTGGCAGCAGCCTCACTTTGTTTGAGGCCCAAGGTTTTGATGTAGTCAGTGATGAAGAGCGATAGCTCCATCTTCAACGCTTTTTTGCTAGCGACTTCGCTGTCATGCGTGGCATGAAATGGGCTGTCGAAAAATTGAACTGCCATCAACGTCTCCCTCCTTTGAGTTATCTAAAATTTGCGATACGTGCAGGCTAGTCGATTGATCGTTTTTTATGCAAACGTATTGTGCCTGCGAGACAAAACTCATTACACCACGTAACTAATGATGTTCCCGCCCCCACCTTTATCCCCTCCAGCCAACCCCATACATTGAACTCCAACGCCGACCCATTCATTCCGAAGGGAAGGTCACTGGAGATTCCTCATGCCTTTCGTAAGCGTACGCATCACCCGCGATGGCGTTACCTCTGAGCAGAAAGCTCAGGTGATCGCCGAAATCACAGAAACCCTGCAACGCGTCCTCAACAAGGATCCGCACCTGACCCACATCGTGATCGAAGAAGTCGACACCGATAACTGGGGCTACGCCGGCATCACCACCACCCAGTACCGCAAGCAGCTGGCTGAGGCGGAGGGGAAGTCATGACCGCGACCGTCTCCATCGATTTCGTCTCCGACGTGGTGTGCCCGTGGTGCGCCTTAGGCGCTACGGCGTTGGAGCAGGCGATCGAGAACGTGGCGGGTGAAGTCTCGGTGGAACTGACCTACAAGCCCTTCGAGTTGAACCCGGACATGCCGGCAGTCGGCGAAAAAGCGGTTGAGCATTTGATGCGCAAATATGGACGAACCGCCGAAGACGTCGCCGCTGGCAAAGCGATGCAGATCGAACGCGGCGCGGCCATCGGTTTCAAGTTCGATCTGGAGAAGCGTACGCACTTCTACAACACCTTTGATGCTCACCGGTTGTTGATGTGGGCGTTGCAGGAAGGGCGGCAGGTCGCACTGAAGAAAATCCTGCTGCGCGCTTATTTCACCGACGGCCGGAACCCGAGCGATCGCGAGACGCTGGTTGGCCTGGCTGCTGAAGCGGGACTGGATGTGGCGGCTGCTCAAGAGGTGTTGGCGTCCGGCGCGTTCGCCAAAGAAGTGCGTGAGCTTGAAGAGTTTTACCGCCAGCGCGGCATCAATTCGGTTCCGGCCATGGTGCTGAACGGTCGTCACCTGGTGTCCGGTTCGCAGTCGGTCGAGTACTACGAACAGATGTTGAAACAAATGGCGAAGGCCCCCGCCGAAGCCTGATTACTTACTTTTTCAAACCATCATTTATTAGTTGAGGTTCATCATGAGCAATTCGAAAAAAGTCATCGTAATTACTGGCGCCTCCCAAGGTCTCGGCGCAGGCATGGTCAAAGCTTTCCGTGATCTGGATTACAAAGTTGTCGCCACTTCGCGTTCGATCAAACCGTCCACCGACCCGGACATCCTCACCGTGGCAGGTGACATCGGCAACCCGGAAGTCGCCCAGCAAGTCATCCGTGAAGCCATCGCACGTTTTGGCCGCATCGACACCCTGGTCAACAACGCCGGGATCTTCGTTGCCAAGCCGTTCACCGCTTACACCCAAGAAGACTATGCCGCGGTGCTGTCGGTGAACCTGAACGGTTTCTTCTACATCACCCAACTCGCGATCACCGAGATGGAAAAACAAGGCAGCGGCCACGTCGTCAACATCACCACCAGCCTGGTGGACCACGCCATCGACGGTGTGCCGTCGGTACTGGCTTCGTTGACCAAAGGTGGTTTGAACGCGGCAACCAAGTCCTTGGCCATTGAATACGCCAAGCGCGGGATTCGGGTGAATGCGGTTTCCCCGGGCATCATCAAGACGCCAATGCATGGTGAAGAAACTCATGAAGCGCTGGGGAATCTGCACCCGGTCGGGCATATGGGCGAGATCAGCGACATCGCGCAGGCGGTTGTGTATCTGGACAGTGCCAACTTTGTCACCGGCGAGATCCTGCACGTTGATGGTGGTCAGAGCGCCGGTCACTAAGACCTGACCTGTCCACAACGCCGTCGATCAATGTCGACGGCGTTTTCATTGGAGAGCACACCATGACCATCGACGTTCACAAGGTTTTCCTGATTACCGGAGTCAGTTCAGGCTTCGGCCTGGCTTTTTCGCAAGCAGCGCTGGCGGCGGGGCACACGGTGGTGGGGACGGTGCGGCGCGAATCCGAGCGTGCTGCGTTCGAAGCGCTGGATGCTCATCGCGCCAAAGCGTTCGTGCTCGATGTCACCGATTTTCCGGCGATTGAGCCGCTGGTGGCCGATATTCTGCGCGAGGTGGGCCAGATCGATGTGTTGGTGAACAACGCCGGTTATGGTCATGAGGGCATCCTCGAAGAGTCACCTCTGACTGAGCTGCAGCGTCAGTTCGACGTCAATGTGTTTGGCGCAGTGGCAATGATCAAGGCGGTTCTGCCCGGTATGCGTGAGCGGCGCAGCGGGCATATCGTCAACATCACCTCCATGGCCGGCTTCATCACCTTGCCGGGTATCGCCTACTACAGCGGCAGCAAATTCGCCCTCGAAGGCGTGAGTGAAGCGCTGGCCAAAGAAGTGGAAAGTCTGGGCATCCACGTGACCGCCATGGCGCCGGGCTCGTTTCGGACCGAATGGGCAGGCCGCTCGATGATCCGTTCGGGTCGCACATTGGGTGAATACAACGCGGTGTTCGATCCAGTCCGCAAGGCGCGTGAAGAAAAAAGTGGCAAGCAGGCCGGCGATCCGCACAAAGCGGCGCAGGCATTGTTGACCCTGGTGGCTGCGCAAAAGCCGCCGGTTCATCTGTTGCTGGGGAAGGATGCTGTGAGGCTGGTGCGCGAAAAGATTGCGCATCTTCAGGCGGAAATCGACGCTTGGGAGCACCTTTCGGAATCGACGGAATTCGACTGATCGAAACCCTCGGGGTATAGGAACTCAAACCCCGGAAACAACAAAGCCCTCGTATTTCTACGAGGGCTTTGTTTTGTAGGGTGCCGGCACCAGACGGAATAATAGATCCGTCCCCCTTTTTACTCCGGGCATGGCCGCCAGCGAACTAAACTAGTTGTATCTGCGTAGCAGATGTCTCTATAGAGGTAAGGAGGTGTCAAATGGCTATTCATGATACCTATCGGGAAATTGAACAGACCCTGGGTCAGGTACCGGAGTGGATTAAGCAGATGCCGGAAGGCGGAGCGATCGGATTCTGGGGCGTAGCCCGGGATTTCTGGCTGGCGGATACCAAGATTCCTAATAAGTACAAGGAGTTGATAGGTCTGGCGGTGTCTGGGGCGACTCGTTGTAAGTATTGCGCCCTGTTCCATACCGAAGCCGCGCGCTTGTTTGGCGCGAGCGACGAGGAAATTTCCGAAGCCAGCTTTATGGGCGCGCTGACCATGATGGGCAGCACCTTTATTAACGCCCAGCAGATCGACTACGAGCAGTTCCGGCAGGAGACGCTGAGTATCGTCCGATATGTCAAAGATCACTCGCAACCCAAAGCCGCTTAAGCCGTTGCGGGAACCAGTCCTTCGCCAGCTGACGAAGGATAAGTTGATTGCAATCACCAGCGATGGTCCCAGGACCACCGCTCGGTGGCAAGCGGCTGTGCTGCGAGCCATCACCGAACTAATGCAATTCAGTGATACCGCCCGCGAAGAAAGCCAAGACCTGCGCATTCCCTTCGCCAAAGCACTCCATGACCTCTATGCGGGACAGAAGTCCGACGCCGAGTTGACGGAAATGGTGTTGCTGATGCTGGAAGTGGAAACCGCCCCCTTGTTCGGCAAAGGGCCCCAGGTAGGAGCAGCATCTGGGAGCAATGGCCTCTGAGAAGTGGAAAAGGGAAAACTTTATTTTCCCAAATGGAAGCCGTCGTTTATCCCCTGGTTTTGAGCAAAAAAGCTCCGCACGATTTGAGCATGCTGATTACGTCAACCTAGGCTTGGCGTGTGTTTCAGGTGGGTGCAGTCGCTCGTCAACGTCACGCTGAAGCGAATGTGTAACGGCAGGGTGCGCAGGCGAATTTGGGGGGGCTATCAAGGTCGGGTAGAAGCAGATTCTCCAACCCCAGAAACAACAAAGCCCTCGTATTACTACGAGGGCTTTGTTTTGTATGGTGCCGGCACCAGGAGTCGAACCCGGGACCTACTGATTACAAGTCAGTTGCTCTACCAACTGAGCTATACCGGCGTGTTGGGCGACGATTATAGCGATTGGGTTGGTTCTGTAAACCCCTGAATTCAGACTATTTTTGCGCAGGCGTCAAGCTGGCCCCGCGGATGCTTCTGCGGGGCCGACCGGTGCAATTGCTTTAGCCCCTTACACGCCGTTTTTAACCGCGTTGATCAGGTCCTCACTCAGCACTTGCGCGGGCGCCACTTGCACGCTTTGCGTGTAGAACGGGGGCAGGTTCTCGACGCCTCCGAGGTACACCAGCAGGTTGCCGAACGGACTTGCTGTTTGAACGCAGGAAAATATGGCGTTTGGCAAAGATAGTTGAGGTTTCGCAGGTCGTTATGTTGTTTTGCCTTAATGCTTATGCACAACGGGATCTGTACCGCACCTGCTTAGAGGCAAATTTGTGGACCCGTTCTCATTTGCTCGCAAATACCTGTTTTCCCGCTTTTTTTACAGGTGTACGAAAATTGAACAGTTGTGTTTCTGCCCCGAAACAGCCGTATATATTGGATCCACGATAATTTCATCCCCAGAGTTATCCACAGGCTGAGGCGTTTTAAGGGCGCTCAGCCAGGATCAGGAAATTACGCGGTGTAAGCGAGGTTTCGCAGAAGGTGCCGAGGCGAACCGCATACCCCTGCTCGGAGAGGAAAAGGGCTCGATCGAGTACCAGCCAAAGCTCCAAAGGGCGTCGGAAAAGTCCGCGCACTAGCTCGAGATTGCGTACTTCGGCCAGTCGTTGCCAACCGGTAGCTTCGAGCGCTGGCCAATCTTGCGGTTCGATTGTGGATAACTCTTTAAGCGCGGCCAAATGATGGCAGTAATCGGCAAAGGATTTATCCAGCCAGGCACTGGGCAGCGAAGGGGTGGGCAGGTACTCGTCAACGCCGCGCAGTTGCCGTTGCAGCAGGTCGAAACCCAGGCGTCGGGCCATGGAAGTGTCACGCTGACGTCGGACGCGAGCGCCGGCGGTGACGGTTTCGTTCATCGGCAGAGAGAGATCTTCGAGCGATAGTTGTAGGTCGGATCGCATACCCGCAGAGGAGAGCGTCTGATACTCGCTCACACTGATCCGGTTATAGCAGCAAGGGGCGATGGCCAGCTGCTTGCAACCGGTGGCGCTCGCGAGTTGCATCAGCCGCACATGAAGATCACCGCAGGCGTGCAGCGCTACTGGCGTGTGGTCAGCCTTCAATAAAGAGGCAGCACCGGACGCGAGCACGTCTTGCTCGACGTGAAGCGCATGCAAATGATGACGCTGACTGAGTGCCTGGCCACTGGCGACCAGCGCCGGGTCATATTCCAGGCAAGTGAGCTGCTGACCGGTTTGTAACAGGCGTCGCCCCAGATGTCCTTTGCCTGAACACCAATCCAGCCAATGCATCGGCGCCTCAGAAAATTCCAGCCGACTGGCAAACGCCTCGATCTGCTGCCACTTGCGCCCCGGCACATCGACATTCAGCCGATGGCCAGCTACATCGAGTGCATGAGGCGGCAATTCACCTACAGCGCTCAGCTCAAGGGAAAGCGCCGCCAGTGAAGCGAATGGCTCCGGCGCCTCCAGAAGAGCAGGTTGGTTATGAGCATTTTCCGCATCGTCCAATGACCTGCCGCGTAGCCATACAGACAACTCTGGGTAGGACGTTTCCCACGGAAGCCGCAGATGAGTAAACGGACGAGGCTTCCATAACGCCTGATGCTCGATCAGAAAAGCATCCAGCGCCGTGAAGCGGGCGAGTAGGGCCTCGCCCGTCAGCACGTGGGAATCAACGCCCTTGGCAGGCATCGACGCGCAGCCAGCGCTCCAGCAGCTTGAAGCCGCGAACCAGCACGTAGGCCATCAACAGATAGAACATGCCCGCGGCGAAGAAGATTTCAATCGGCAGGTAGGTCCGGGCAATGATGGTGCGGGCCATGCCGGTCAGTTCCAGCAAGGTCACGGTGCTGGCCAGGGCGCTGGCCTTGAGCATCAGGATGACTTCGTTGCTGTAGGCCGGCAGGCCGATGCGGGCTGCGCGGGGCAGGATAATGTAGAACATCGCTTTGGCCCGGGACATGCCCAGCGCCCGGGCAGCTTCAATCTCGCCCTTTGGAATCGCCTGGATTGAGCCGCGCAGGATTTCGGCGATGTAGGCCGCGGTGTGCAAGGTCATGGTCGCCGTGGCGCACCAGAACGGATCGCGCAGGTACGGCCACATCGAGCTGTTGCGGATCGCGTCGAACTGCGCCAGCCCGTAGTAGACCAGGAACAGCTGAACCAGCAACGGCGTACCACGGAAAAAGAAGATGTAGCCGTAGGGGAATGCCCGCACGTACCAGAGTCGTGACGAGCGCGCGATGCCCAGCGGAATCGCCAGCAGCAAACCGGCGATCACGGCGATGGCCACCAGTTCCAGGGTCAGTGTCGCGCCCTGAGCCAGTTTCGGCAGCCACTTGATGATGACTTCCCAGTTCATTGGGTGCTCCTCGCGAAGCCGCGAGCGGCGCGTTTTTCCATGAAGTGCATGCCGGTCATGGCGAGAACCGTCAGGCCCAGGTACATGAACGCGGCCACCATATAAAAGGTGAACGGCTGCTTGGACACGGTCACGCCGATTTGCGCGTGACGCATGATTTCTTCCAGGCCGATGACCGACACCAGTGCAGTGTCTTTCATCAGGATCATGAACAGGTTGCCCAGCCCAGGCAGGGCGATGCGCCACATCTGCGGCATGATCAGTTTGGTGAAGATACGGAATTTCGACAGGCCCAACGCCACACCCGCTTCGCGGTGACCTTTGGGGATAGCCAAAATTGCACCACGAAACACTTCCGTGGCGTAGGCGCCGAAGCACAGCCCCAGCGCAATCACGCCAGCGGCGAAGGCATTGAGTTCGAGGTCGGGGTTGCCGAAGAACTCGCCCAGGGCACGCATCAGGTTGACCGTGCCGAAGTAGATCAACAGCACCCAGAGCAATTCAGGGATGCCGCGAACCAGGGTTGAATAAGTGCCGCCAAGCCATTGCAGCGGCTTGTACGGGGAAGTCTTGGCCAAGGCGCCGAGCAGACCGAGCACCAGCCCCAGGCACAAGGCCGAGAGTGCCAGTTTCACAGTCATCAGCGCGCCAGCGGCGAGCGCCGGGCCGAATCCGTAGAGATCGATAGTCATGGATTTCTTTTCAAATCGCGGCAGGCAATGCCAAGGACTGGCGCCGTCAAATAACGGCGCCGGCCCGGCAGGTCAGAATCAATAGATGCTGAACGGGAAGTACTTGTCGTTGATCTTTTTGTAGGTGCCATCAGCGACGATTTCTTTCAGTGCGGCGTTCAGCTTCGTACGAATCTCATCGCCTTTACGTACAGCGATACCGATCTTGTCGCTTTCTTCCACCGGGTCGCCTTTGAACTCATAAGAACGGCCGGCGTCGCTTTTCAGCCACTCGTAGTTGACGTACTTGTCCGCCAGGATGCCGTCCAGACGACCGGAGGTCAGGTCGAGGTAGGCGTTTTCCTGGGTGTCGTAGAGTTTGATTTCAACGCCTTCCATGTTGTCTTCCAGCCAGGTGCCAGCGAGGGTCGCACGTTGTGCACCGATCACTTTGCCTTGCAGGGAAGCCTTGTCGGTTTTGAAATCGACGTTTTTCGGTGCGATGAATTGCAGCTTGTTGGAGTAGTACGGGTCGGTGAAGTCCACCGCTTGCTTGCGCTCGTCGGTGATCGACATCGAGGAGATCAGGAAGTCGAACTTCTTGGCGTTCAGGGCCGGAATGATGCCGTCCCAGTCGGACGTAACCACGGTGCATTCGACTTTCATCTTGGCGCACAGGGCGTCGCCGATTTCTTTGTCGAAGCCGACGACATTGCCACTGGCATCTTTGTTGTTGAACGGTGGGTAGGCCGCTTCGATGCCCATCTTCAAGGTCTCGGCGGCGGCACCGGCGCTGAAGGCCAGGGTGACGGCAGCGGCCAGGAAGATTTTTTTGTAGTTCTGCATGCGGGTAGCTCCGTTAGCGGTTGCTGGACATGAATTGTTTGCAGCGCGCCGAAAGCGGGTTTTCGAACACCTGCTGTGGCGATCCTTGCTCTTCTACCAGGCCCTGGTGGAGGAACACCACCTCGCTGGAAACCTGACGGGCGAAGCCCATTTCATGGGTGACCAGCAGCATGGTGCGGCCTTCTTCGGCCAATGCGCGGATGACATTAAGTACTTCCTGGACCATTTCCGGGTCAAGGGCGGAGGTGGGCTCGTCGAACAGGATCACCTTGGGCTGCATCGCCAACGTGCGGGCAATGGCCGCGCGTTGTTGCTGGCCGCCGGAGAGTTGCGCCGGGTAGGCGTGGCGTTTGTCAGCGATGCCGACCTTGGCCAGCAAGGCTTCTGCGACTTCGATGGCCTCGGCCTTGCTCTGGCCAAGTACGCGGCGCGGCGCTTCGATGATGTTGTCGAGCACGCTCATGTGCGGCCAGAGATTAAAGTTTTGAAACACAAAACCGATCTCGCTGCGCAGGCGATTGATCTGCTTGCCGTCGGCTGCGACCAGTTCGCCGTTCTTGGCGGCTTTGAGCTTGAGTTCTTCGCCGGCCACCAGGATTTGTCCCTGATGCGGGTTTTCCAACAGGTTGATGCAGCGAAGGAAGGTGGACTTGCCGGAACCGGAAGAACCCAGGATCGAGATCACGTCGCCGTCGCGGGCGGTCAGCGAGATGCCTTTGAGCACCTCAAGCTGTCCGTAGCGTTTGTGCAAGTTGCGGATTTCAAGCGCGGGCGTGGCCTCAGCCATGTGCGTTCCTCATAAGTATTTCGCTCCTGCTGTTGGCGGCCTTCCTGGCGAGGCGGCCAAGCTAGCATAGCGTCTGAATGGCAGCCAACAGCGCTACGGGCGGTAAACGGGTGGCCTGTGGCAGGTTGTCGCATCGGTACAGCAGACTGTCGCGCTGCTATCAACCGAACAGCCGTTTGAACCCTGCCTGTCGATAAAAAGGCTGGGGCTGTTCCAAAAAAGGGCGCGATGTTGCCAGCTTTGGCGGGGGGTTGGAAGCGCTAACCGGCCAAACGTTCCTGAACCGCACTTTTATTGTGCGTCGCTATATTTTTGGGTGTGTTTCTGGTGCGCCGTTTCGTTCTTAAAGTGGGTCGCAGGGTAACGCTCTGGCGAATTGCCATTAATCTCAATGACTTGCGATAACTGTCCGGTCTGGCGGAGAGCCCCATCCTTGGGCGTTCTGTAACATTTTGGCGCAATTATTGCGTGCAGAATACGGAACGCCCCGTTGGTTTCTTTTTACGAGAAGGAACGCCACACCGGGTGGACGTAATCGCTTTTCCTTACAAAGGTAGTTTCAATGAGCAGTACCCCAAGCTCCAATGGCCTCGAACAGGGGCTCAAACCGCGTCATGTGACCATGCTGTCGATCGCCGGGGTTATCGGTGCCGGCCTGTTCGTCGGCTCCGGCCACGCCATCGCCGCTGCAGGCCCGGCCGTTCTGTTGGCCTACGCTGCCGCCGGCATGCTGGTGGTGCTGGTGATGCGCATGCTCGGCGAAATGGCCGTGGCTTCGCCGGACACAGGCTCCTTCTCGACGTACGCCGATCGCGCGATCGGTCACTGGGCCGGTTTCACCATCGGCTGGCTCTACTGGTGGTTCTGGGTGTTGGTGATTCCGCTGGAAGCCAACGCCGCCGCGACCATCCTGCACGCCTGGTTCCCGAATGTGGCGATCTGGGCCTTCACCTTGATCATCACTTTGCTGCTGACGGTGACGAACCTGTTCAGCGTGAAGAACTACGGTGAATTCGAATTCTGGTTCGCCCTGGTCAAAGTCGTGGCGATCATCGGCTTCATCGGCCTCGGCATTCTGGCGATCTTCGGCTTCCTGCCGACCAGTCAGGTCAGCGGCGTTTCGCACCTGTTCGACACCCAGGGCTTCCTGCCAAACGGCATGGGCGCAGTGTTGGGCGCGATCCTGACTACCATGTTTTCCTTCATGGGCACCGAGATCGTGACCATCGCGGCCGCGGAATCGAAGAACCCTGGCCAGCAAATCTCCAAGGCCACCAACTCGGTGATCTGGCGGATTGGCTTGTTCTACCTCGTGTCGATCTTCATCGTTGTGGCCCTGGTGCCATGGAACGACCCGGTACTGGCAGCCGTCGGCTCCTACCAAACCGTGCTTGAGCGCATGGGCATCCCGAATGCCAAGCTGATCGTCGACATCGTGGTACTGGTTGCTGTGACCAGCTGCCTGAACTCGGCGCTGTACACTGCCTCGCGCATGATGTTCTCTCTGGGCAAGCGCGGTGATGCACCGGCCGTTTCCCAGCGCACCAACAAGAGCGGCACGCCGTACTGGGCCGTCATGCTCTCCACCGGCGCTGCGTTCCTCGCGGTTTTCGCCAACTACGTGGCCCCGGCCGCCGTGTTCGAATTCCTGCTGGCCAGCTCCGGCGCCATCGCGCTGCTGGTGTACCTGGTAATCGCCATTTCGCAACTGCGTATGCGTAAACAGCGCATGGCTCGCGGTGAGAAAATCGCCTTCAGCATGTGGCTGTTCCCGGGCCTGACCTACGCGGTGATCATTTTCATCGTGGCAGCCCTGACCATCATGCTGTTCCAGGAAGCGCATCGCGTAGAGATTCTCGCGACCGGCCTGCTGGCGCTGTTGGTGGTAGCTGCAGGCGTGCTGGTAGCGCGTCGTCGTCACAACGAGAAGCTGAGTGCAGCGTTGGCGCGCTGAATGATCTGACGCAAGCCAATTGATGTTGAGGCACCGAAACGACCGCCATCAGAGATGATCGCGGTCGTTTTTTTTGCCTTTCATTCAGGTGCTTGATTGGTTAGCAAGCGGATAGACACGATGATGGCGAGATAGTAGCCTTTGCGCCGAATGTGTATCCCGCTGTTACGGGATGCGATGGAGTTTCAGGACACGGACTGCTCGACGCCCTCAGCCTTCCCGGCTAAAAGCCCCCGACCCTTTCTTGCCTGCTCCTTCATCTGCGGTGTGTTCACAGATGCATTTGCGTGTGCCTGCCGTTCAAGCGGTAGAACAGATCAGCGCTGCATGGAGCTAGCCCGGCCATTCAGCCAACCCATTGGGGCATCAAGGAGACAGGCATGGCGTTTACATCGGTTGTGTTCAAAAACCCGAATACCGGTGCCATGAAAGAAGCGCCAATCGGCTTCTCGTGGACCGTATTTTTCTTTGGCTTTTTCCCGGCCTTGTTCCGTGGCGACTTCAAGTGGGCAGCGATCATGTTCGTGGTGGCCTGCTTCACGTTCAGCCTCAGCAACCTCGTGTTCATGTTCATCTACAACAAGCTGTACGTGAAGGACCTGATCAATTCCGGCTACAAGGCTCAGTCCATCGCCAAAGGCGAACTGGGCTATGCCAGCGCCAAGCTTGGCTTTGATATCCCGCGTCTGGAAGGTGTTGCTGCCTGATTGTTGGTTTGAAGGTTGCAAAAAAACGGCCGCTGTCAGTGATGACAAGCGGCCGTTTTTTGTTTTGTAGGCTATTTCCAACTCAAGTGGGGTGAACCCAGTCTTCTACACGTAGTCCTGGGACCCGTTCGAACTCGCGCAGGTTATTCGTTACAACAATGAGCCCACGTGAACGGGCATGTCCCGCAATCATATAGTCGTAAGGGCCAATGGGTGTTCCTGCCCTTGCCAACTCTGACCGAATCATTCCTGTGTGCGCGGCCGCTTCGTTGTCGAATGGCAAAACCTCAAGCCGTGCTGCGAAGCTCTCGACCACCGCCAGATTCTTTTCGGGAGTCGCAGATTTTTCGGCACCGTAGATCAATTCCATCAGCGTGACTGCACTGATGCACAACTGCCCGTCGTGAAGGTTGAAAGCTTCTCTTACGATTTGCGGTTTGTTTTTGATGGTGAAGATGCAGATGTTGGTATCGAGCATGAACTTGATCATTAGAACGACTCACGCTCCTGCTCGAAGGGTTGGTCGCGATCAGTCATAAAGTCTGCGCTTACGCCATCTCCATCGAACCAGCTATCCCAAGTTTCGTCCGCCGGGGTGATGATGCGAGCCCTGCCGATGGCGACTACGTTGACTCGTTTCACATCGCTTGGCATGGCCACAGCTTTCGGAAGCCGGACAGCCTGGCTTCGATTACTCATGAAAAGGGTGGTCTGTTCCATTTTTGGCCTCCGTTTTTTTGGTGTGTTGTGAGTCCAAAGAATAGATTTAAAGGGGGATATGTCAATGGGATATACCTTTTCACTGACGAGAGGTAGGGGCAGATCCTTTGGGAACGGTTTCCACAAAAAAACGGCCGCTGTCAGTGATGACAAGCGGCCGTTTTTGTTTCTGAGGCGAGTGTTTACTCGGCCTTTTCTTCCTGAGCATCCAGCGACTCGCGATAGCTGTCGAGCGCCGTACCGAAGTCAGTGATGAACTGCGGATCCGTCAGCCAGGCTTGGGCGGTGTCGCGGTCCATGCCGTCGGCCCACATGCGGTAATCGATCAGCATGTCGGCGGCCAGGTGAGTGGCGGCCATGGCTTCGTTGTCGGCGTTTTCCATGTCCAGCAGTTCTGGATGGTCACTGATGATTCCGGCGAGGTTCGACAGCAAGGTCAGCAGCATGTCGTTGCGGCTGGTGGCTTCTGCGTCGTGCATTTTGCTGAACATCGCCAGGGTGTATTCCGGGATCGGCTCGCCGATTTCGCCCAGGTCATCGTCCGGCGTGGCGGGTTTGCGGCCGTGGATGTTGATTTGCTTGGCTTTGATCTTGGCGCGTTTGGCGCGTTTCTGTTGCTTGTTCAGGGAGGCCATTAAATTCAGTTCGCTTTCGATTGTGTTTGGGCCGCGATGGCGTCGGACGCCGCCACGTAGTCAGCCTGGAAGGCCGGGGATTCGATCCACGCCAGTGCGCCGGCTTCGTCCACTTCGGTGGACCATTGGCGATATTCGATCAGCGCGGCGACGATAAAGTCTGTCGCTGTTTCTTCGCCTTCCTGCTCCAGCACCAGCGCGAGCAACGGGTGTTCAAGAAAGGCCTTGCACATGGCTTGCTGGCTGATCTTTTGCGCGTCGATCATTTCTTTGAACAGGTCGGTCAGGTCCACCGATTCGAAGTCGATGCGATCGTCGTTCGGGTCCAGCTCGACCGGCGCGGCGGCCCGTTGGGTGCGGTTCTGCTTGGCCTTGGCTTTGGCGCGAGTGGCGCGTTTGTTCTGCTTGTTGGCGGATGCCATGGGCGTCGTTCCGTATTCCGTTGAGTAGGCGCATCAGTCAGTTGCGTGGCACTAGCCGCCCAGGTGTGTCGGGGGCCAGTTTGCCGGTCTGCAACCAGGACAATGCAATGGGCCATAGTGTGGCTTGGTATGGGCTACGAAAAAAGGCGAAATGTCCGACTTCTTGTTCGCCGATGTCTTCGGGGCCGATTCGCAAGTGGACATTCGTGCTGTTGGTGAAGTAACCCAGCAGCCGCTCGATGGCTGGAATCGTGCCGTAAGGATCGTCGCTGATGCTGATGGCCAGGTTTTGTGCGGTGACGGATGAGAAGGGCAGTCGCCCGGACTTTGCGTGAAGGACGCGACCGCTGGGGCGTTTCTCGTAGTGCGCGGTGGGCATGCTCCAGTCGCGAACCACGCCGGCGGGCGTGTCCTCTAGCCAGCCGAGACGTTTGCCGGGGAAGTAGCCGCAAAGCAATGTCATCAACGGCATCACCAGATGCCACTTGCCGAACATCCGCCAGCGATGAGCGGGCGCGTAATCGCGCCAGTAAGCGAATTGCGCACCGACGGTCACCAGACGTCGAATCATATGCCCGGAGGCTCCCAGGCCCGCTGCACAGCCTCCAAAGCTGTGGCCTACAACATCGATGGGTTGCTCGGGGAATTCACGCTGAGCGCGCTTGAGCATCGCCTCAAAGTCCAGCGCGCCCCAATCTGACCATGAAGCCCGAAGCCCTTTCAACGACGCGAGTCGCGATTCGCCGATGCCACGGTAGTCGTAAGTGATCACGTCGAAGCCGTTGGCGAACAGGTAATCGGCGAAGCGCGAGTAATGGCGGCAGCGGACGGAGGTGGCGGCGTTGATGATGACGACCGGGCGGGTAGCGTCTTGACGGGGGTGCCTCCAGGTAAAACCGCCGAGGCTGTAGCCGTCTGCGGCGGGCTCCTTGAACGGTTCGCCTGCCGTAGATGTTCGCGGTGGCAACTCGGTTTGAGTGGGTGCCAGTGAGGGCATGTCCTGCAAATTCATCGGCGTCGGACCTTTGCGGGTAGCTGCCAACGATAGTCTTCGCGCAGCTTATGAACAATCCATCGGTGTTTATCCGGGTAACTGGTCGAGCAGTCTCTCTTCAATTGCCGCCCGCTCTCGATCCAGTTCCGCCCGAAGCTCCTCCTCGCTCGGCAGCACTAGCTTGTACTTGCTGGCGAAAAGTTGTTCGTTGCCCTGCAACATCGAGTAGCGCACCACTGACTCGTTTTTTTGCGCACAAAGGATGATGCCAACGGTCGGCCCGTCCTCATCGTTGCGCTTGAGGTCGTCATACATGCGTACATACATGTCCATCTGCCCGACATCCTGATGAGTTAATTCGCCTCGTTTGAGATCGAAGATGACGAAGCATTTGAGAAGGTAGTTGTAGAACACCAGATCGATGTAGAAGTCTCTACCTTCGGTATTTATGCGTTGTTGGCGGGCAACGAAAGCGAAACCTTTGCCCAGCTCAAGCAGGAAGCCTTGAAGTTGCTCGATGAGTGCTTGTTCAAGTTCGGTTTCCAGAACAACTCCTGCGTTGGGCAGGCCGAGAAATTCCAGCATCACGGGATCCCGGATGAATTCTCGAGGGCTGTCGTTCATCGCATGGATGTTAGTAGCGGCTTCTTTCATGACGGTAAGCTTGTCCCGACTCATCAGCAGTCGCTCGTAATAGAGCGTGCTTATCTGGCGTTCCAGCGCGCGGCTTGACCAGTTTTGGTTGGCAGATTCGTCCATATACCATTTTCGTGCCGTGTCACTGTCGACTCGCAGCAGTCTGCGGTAGTGCGTCCAGCTCAATTCGGGACGCAGTGCGTCTCGAATTGGAAACGTCTGATAAAACAAGCGCATTTTTCGCAAGTTAGTCTCATCAAAGCCCTTTCCGAACTCCGCGGTCAGTACTTTTGCCAGCGTCAACAGCAACTGCTTGCCATAACCTGCCCGCCGAGCCCCTTCCTGCTCGAACTCCACAATATGCCGTCCGATTTGCCAGCAGGTTTTGCACCTGGACGGTATCGACCGCACGTAGCATCTTCTGCCGTGCCTGGCGGATCAATTCGCCAAGATTGCCAAGCAGTGAGGCGAGTTGCGGGTCTTGGGTGTTATCGGGTTTGAGTGCGCTCATGAAGTCTTCCGCAGCTGGATGAACAGGCAGAAGAGGATTGCAGGTGTGGGTCGGTCAGCGATGCCGGGCGCGTCTGGTAAACCGGAAGGAAAGTCGGACTGGTTTTGCGGGATCACGCCGACGGCAATCTGCGTTTGAGGAATACATCACGTAGTCCGATTCGCAGTTAGCTCAAGTGCTAATCGATCTAAAACTTGAACATTCGGTAACAAATCTAAAAAGAGTAACGATTGGGTTCTGAGCAACCCGGGAGTCGCCATCATGAAGAACGTCCATTCATTCATGCTGCCCATCGCCGCCGTCGGCGTACTGATGTTTCCAGTCGTGCTTAACGCCGCTAGTCTTGAACCGATCGACAGCACAGGTGTGCAAGTCCAGCAGCAACAGCAAAACGGGATTACTTACCTGTCCGGAGGGGTCGGAGAGGATGAGGCTCGAGCCATTCAACAAACCCAGGGCTACAACCTGCACATGACCTTCTCCACCGGACCGAAGGACGAATATGTTCCGGATGTGAATCTGGTCATTCAGAAAAACCCGGGGTCGCCCGTGCTGACGCTGAGTGAGGCCGGCCCGTTGGTTTACGTGCAGCTGCCACCCGGCAAGTACACCGTCGTCGCGACACGCAATGGTGAGGAGCGGCGTGATACGGCGGAGGTAGGAAGCGGTGCTGCTCGCAATCTGGTCTTCCATTGGGGTAGTGAAAACTAGCCAAAGAGAGACGACTTGCGCGACGCCTGATCAAATCCCAGGCATAAAAAAACCCTGAATCTTGCGATTCAGGGTTTTCGGTATTTGGTGCCCAGAGACGGAATCGAACCGCCGACACGGGGATTTTCAATCCCCTGCTCTACCGACTGAGCTATCTGGGCAACGGGGCGCATTAAACTGGTTTTTCAGGGGGTCGTCAAGAAAGTTTTCAAAAAAATTTTAATTATTACCGTCGCTTACGTTCCGACCCTCGAAAAAGCGGGATTATTCAGCCGGCGGAACGTAGCCGTCAGCCTTGGCGTATTCCTCGCCGGAAAAGAACTTGTCCATCTCGCCCTGAAGATATTTGCGGTCTTCGGCGTTCATCATGTTCAGGCGTTTTTCGTTGATCAGCAGGGTCTGGTGCTTTTGCCAGTCTGCCCAGGCTTTGGCCGAGACGTGGTCAAAAATGTCCTGACCTTTTGCGCCAGGAAATGGAGCGCGCTCCAGGGCGGGCAATTCTTCTTTGTACTTGCGGCACATGATGGTGCGGGTCATGACGACTCTCCTGCGTTCAATACGGCGGCCGCGCGTTCGAGCAAGGTTTTGACCGGGGCGGCAAGGCCCAGGCGCGGCGGGGTGGCGAGGTTATACCAGAGCCAGTCGGCCTCGGCCACGTGATGGCCGGCCTCCTGGACCTGAACCAGCCAGGGTTCGATGGACAATTGAAAATGACTGAAGGTGTGTACCAGGCTTGGCAGCGCCTGTTGGCTGCCAAGCTCCAGCGAATGCTGCGAAGCCAGATGTTGCAGGTCGTCGAGGTCATCGAGTTCCGGCAGGCTCCATAGACCGCCCCACAAGCCCGTGGAAGGGCGACGGTAAAGCAGAATCGCGCCGTCACCGTTGGCGAGCATCGGCATCAGCGTACGCTTCTGTGGCACGGCTTTACGCGGTTTGGGGATCGGGTAGCGTGTCTCCAGGCCGAGCATGTGCGCTTCGCAGCCCTTTTCGAGCGGGCAGAGCAAGCAGCTTGGTTTGCTGCGGGTACAAAGCGTGGCGCCCAGATCCATCATCGCCTGGGTGTAGGCGTTGACCCGATCATGCGGCGTAAAGCGCTCAGCGTTCGCCCAGAGCTGTTTGGCGACCTTGGGCTCGCCCGGATAGCCCTCTTGCGCGGTAAAGCGCGCCAGCACCCGTTTGACGTTGCCGTCGAGGATCGGCGCCCGCAGGCCCATGCTCAGGCTGGCGATGGCGCCAGCCGTGGACAGGCCGATGCCCGGCAGATCAACCAGCTTTTCTACATCCCGCGGAAACTCGCCGCCGTACTCGGCGACAACAATCTTCGCGGTCTTCTGCAAATTGCGCGCACGGGTGTAGTAACCGAGGCCGGTCCATAGGTGCAGCACTTCGTCTTCCGGTGCGGCGGCCAGGGCTTCGACCGTCGGCAACGAGGCCATGAAGCGGTCGAAGTAGTTCAGCACGGTGCTGACCTGGGTTTGCTGCAACATGATTTCCGAGACCCACACCCGATACGGGGTGATGCCTTGTTGCCAGGGCAAGTCGTGGCGGCCGTGGCGGTCGTACCAGTCCAGCACCGCCGTTGAAAACTGCTCGGCTCTCATCGCTTGAACAGCCCCTTCAACGCGTTTTTCAGTTCCGGGCTGACCTTGTCGCCAAGCTTCTCGTCGATTTTTTCGCTGATTTTTTCGCCAGCCAGTTTGCTCGCGACCTGGCCCATGCGTTCGTTATCGAGGCGGCAAGCCTTGGCGCCCAGTTCCAGCGGGCCACGGCAGCGCAGCGGCCACTCGATGCCGACGAACTTCTCGCCAACCTGGCAGGCCGGGTCCGGCATGTCGCTCTTGTCGCCTTCGACGATAACGCCCACGCGGTAATCCATGCCCAGCACCCGCAGATCGACATCGCCGTCGCCATTGACGGTCATGCCCGGGATGCGCACTTTCAGGTCCGGGTTGCTGGCCACGCCGTTACGGAAGGTCAGGTTGCCCTTGAGCTCCTGGAACGGTGTGTCCTTGCCCCGTGGTTCGCCGTTGAGGGATTTACGGTTCAGGGTGGCGATGCCTTTGCACAGCTGTTGTTCGAGGTTGGCATTGAGCAACACGCCGTTGTTGATGATGAAACTGGCATTGCCGTTGAGGGTTTCGATCAGAGCTTTCTGGCTGTTGCCGCTGCCGGTCAGGTTGCTGTTGAGTGTCACCAGGCCTTTGACCGGCGGATTTTTACCCTGACTTTCGAGGATTTTTTCCACCGGTACTTTGCTGATGCTCGTCTGCATGTTCAACGCTGGCACCTGTTGGCGCACGTCGAGCGTACCTTTGGCGTCGAAGTTGCCGTCGTACAGGTCGCCGCGAAGACTTTCCAGGGTCAGCAGACCGCCCTGGCCTGTGGCCTTGAGTGCAGCGTTCTGGATCGGCAATTTATCGAGGGTCAGCTGTCCGAAGGTGAGGTCGGCGTCTACGTCGAGTTTGGCCAGGCGCTCCACCGGCAACAGCCGCTCGGTGCTCCACGCGTCTTTGGTCGGTGCTGGCGGCAGCGGTGTGCTGCCCGCGCCGGCCATGGCTTCGGCCTCGGTGTTGGCCACTTCGGCCTTACGCACCTGCGTCGCGCTGTTGGCTTCGGCGGATTTTGGTGGCAGATAACGGTCGACGTTGAAGGTGTCGGCCTTGAGGGTCGCCCGCAGCGATTGTTTGGCGAAGTCCTCGACGGCGATGCGGCCACTGAAGGTGCTGTCGTCGACTTTGAGGTTGATGTTGTCCAGGATCACGCTGGTCGGCGTGCCTGCAAGGCGGCTGACCAGTTCGACTTTGCTCAGGCTGCCTTCAGCCATCGCCGGAAGCTTCTGGCCGATGCTGTCGACGAATTTCGCCAGATCGAACTGGGCGATCGACAGGCCGCCGCTGACTTGCGGGGTTTTGTCGAGGTCGTTGACCTTCAGTTCACCCAATGCGCGCAGTTGGTTGGCAGAGATTTTGATGCCAGTCCATTCGGCGACGTTCGCCGCTTTATCCAGCAGTAACTGGCCCTGGGCGGCGAAGGTCATGGTTTTGCCTTGCAGCGGATCGCCAGCCACTTCGCCAGAGAGTTTCATGTCTTCGAATTTGTAGCGTTGCAGTGCGCGCTCGAAGCGTAGCTCGCCATTGAGCTCGGTACGGACACGCAGGACCGGCTGGTTAGTGCCCAGGAACGCGGTGAGTTTGACCGGGATGTTCGTGGAGTCATGCACCGGGCCGGTACTCAGCTGGATGCTTTCGGCGCTGAATTGCTTGCCGGTTTTCTCGTCGCTGTATTCAACGCGGGCGTTGTTGACGGTCAGGCTGTCGATGTCCAGGCGAATCGGCTGGGCCGGTTTTTCCGCTTGGGCGGTGGTCTCGGTCGCGGGTTCACCAGTGGTCGCGGGCGGCGTGGTCGGAGTGGCCGGCGCCGGTGCCTTGCCGATGTCTTCCCAGTTGCCGTGACCGTCCTTGTCGCGGTTCAGGCGCAGGTTCAGGCCTTCGACGCGCACATCGCTCATCTGCACTTCTCGGCGCAGCAGCGGCAGCACACGGACCGACAAGCCGAGCATCTGCAAATCAGCGAACGGCTCGGCGGGCTTGGCCAGGGTCGCGACGCTGGCTTCGTGCAATTCCAGGCCCAACCACGGGAACAGGCTCCAGCCGATATCGCCATTGAGCGTCAGCTCGATGTGGGCCTTGTCGCGGGCTATCTGGCGAATCTCGTCTTTATAGTCATTGGGATCAAAGAGGTGGGTCAGGGCAAAGCCCAGCGCCACAATGATCAGCAATAGCCCGAGAAGTACCAGACCCAGGATTTTGCCGAACGCTTTCATGGGCGAGTCCTTGTAGTTAGTCGAATTCGAAATTTAGCCGGGGAGTATAGCGCCCCGCAGCGGACGACCGGTCAGTGATCACGTCGGCAACTCATCCAGCGGTATTTTCAGTTTGGCCGCCAGCGCTTGTGCCTCCAGATGCCCGGCAGGCGCCAGCAAACGCAATGTCGCGCCCGATTGCGACGCCATTTTCTGCGCTTCATTCACCAGTCGCTCGGCCACGCCACGACGACGGGTAATTTTTCGTACGCATAGTTGGGACAGGTGCCAGACATCTGAGTGCCGTTGCAGGCGTGCCGCGCCCAAAAGCCGATCGTTGAAGCGGCCGGCGATCAGCGAACCGTCCAGCAGGCAGCCTTCGATCAACTGCAATTCCCCGGCAAACGGGGCAAACAGCCAGTCCGGAGCATCGCGGTAGATCTTCTGCAGATCTTGCTGATCCTGATACGTGGCTTCGTTTAGCGGCTCGACAATGATCGGCATGAGGGCTCCTTCAGTGGTACGAGAACTGATGACATACAAAAGGTGATATCACTTTGATTTTTCTGTCACGTACAGATGGTAACCTCTGCCGGTTCGTCCGTCCTTCTGCGACGCGATGTCGCACCAAAATGGAGCTTCACCTCAAAAACAGTCATGCGTGCGCATAAAGGCTGGGGGTGAGGAGCGCTGACGAACCAATCTAATAATTGGGGGATACACCATGACCACGAGCATCACGGCGGACGGCCTCAAAGCCGACCAGCCCGCGTTCCTGTCCAAGGAACGCATCATCGCCAAGCCCGGTTTCAACCGTTGGCTGGTACCGCCGGCCGCCTTGGCCATCCACCTTTGCATCGGCATGGCCTACGGCTTTTCGGTGTTCTGGTTGCCACTGTCCAAAGCCCTGGGCGTGACCAAGGCAGTGGCCTGCGCGCCGGACATGAGCTTCATCTCGCAAGTCTTCTCGTCCCAATGCGACTGGCCGATCTCGATGCTCGGCTGGATCTACACCCTGTTCTTCATCTTCCTCGGTTGCTCGGCCGCCATCTGGGGCGGCTGGCTGGAACACGCCGGGCCACGCAAGGCTGGCGTTGTATCGGCACTGTGCTGGTGTGGCGGTTTGCTGATTTCAGCGCTGGGGGTCTATACCCACCAGATATGGCTGATGTGGATCGGCTCCGGGGTCATTGGCGGTATCGGCCTGGGCCTGGGTTACATCTCGCCGGTATCGACCCTGATCAAGTGGTTCCCGGACAAGCGCGGCATGGCGACCGGCATGGCGATCATGGGTTTCGGTGGTGGCGCGATGGTCGGTGCTCCGCTGGCCGCAGCCTTGATGGGCCACTTCGCTTCGCCAACCAGCGTCGGTGTATGGCAGAGCTTCCTGGTGATGGCCGCGATCTACTTCGTGTTCATGATCGGTGGCGCACTGTCCTACCGCGTTCCGCCAACTGGCTGGAAGCCTGAAGGCTGGACTGCCCCGGCGAAGAAAGCTTCCAATGCGATGATCACCCACCGTCACGTCCACGTGAACGTGGCGTGGAAAACCCCGCAATTCCGTCTGGTGTGGCTGGTGCTGTGCCTGAACGTTTCGGCAGGTATCGGCATCCTCGGCATGGCTTCGCCGCTGTTGCAGGAAGTGTTCGCTGGCACGTTGTTGGGTAACGGCCTGACATTCGGTCAACTGGACGCTTCGCAACTGGCCTCGATCGCTGCGATTGCTGCCGGTTTCACCGGTTTGCTGAGCCTGTTCAACATCGGTGGCCGCTTCTTCTGGGCCTCGTTCTCGGACTACCTGGGCCGCAAAAATACCTATTTCGTGTTCTTCGCCCTGGGTTTTGCCCTGTACGCGCTGATCCCGAACCTCGGTCACCTGGGCAACGTTGCGCTGTTCGTGGCGGCCTTCTGCATCATCCTGTCGATGTACGGCGGTGGTTTTGCGACGGTTCCTGCGTATCTCGCGGACCTGTTCGGCACGCAAATGGTCGGCGCGATCCACGGTCGTCTGCTGACGGCCTGGGCGGCGGCGGGTGTGTTGGGTCCGGTGTTGGTGAACTACCTGCGTGAGTATCAGCTGAGCATCGGCGTTGAACGCGCCGCGGCTTACGACATCACCTTGTACATCCTCGCGGGCCTGCTGGTGCTGGGGTTCATCTGCAACCTGCTGGTGCGTCCGGTGGCTGACAAGTACTTCATGACCGACGCTGAACTGGCCGCCGAACAGGCGCTGGGCCACGACAAAGGGGCTGACAGCAGCACCGTACTGGAGTGGAAAGCGGATGCGGGCACCAAGCCTTTGGCAGTGGCTGCGTGGCTGGTGGTGGGTATTCCGTTGGCGTGGGGTGTTTGGGTGACCCTGCAGAAAACGGCAGTATTGTTCCACTAAGTTAAGTAAACGCATCACCCCGTGTGGGAGTGAGCCTGCTCGCGATAGCGGTCTGACAGTCGACAGAGATGTTGAATGTGAGGGCCTCATCGCGAGCAGGTCGAATCGTCGCACCGTCACTCCCACATTTGTTTTGTGTTCCATCCAAATGGCTTGTATGGACATGTCTATCCCCGACAGCGCGGGGTTCAGCCCGTCAGGGATATCACGTCGCGTGTTTCTGTTTGGCGCCCGCGCCCCTATAATGGTTGCCTTTTTCGCCCAATGATTTTGCGGAGCTGGTGATGGCCGAACGTAAGGCGTCAGTCGAGCGCGACACTCTGGAAACCCAGATCAAAGCCTCGATCAACCTGGATGGCACCGGAAAGGCCCGATTTGATATCGGTGTTCCTTTTCTTGAGCACATGCTGGACCAGATCGCCCGTCACGGGCTGATCGACCTGGATATTGTCAGCAAGGGCGACCTGCATATCGACGACCACCACACGGTGGAAGACGTCGGTATCACCCTGGGTCAGGCCTTTGCCAAAGCCATCGGCGACAAGAAAGGCATCCGTCGCTAC
This sequence comes from Pseudomonas sp. GM41(2012), assembly GCF_000282315.2. Classification (GTDB taxonomy): domain Bacteria; phylum Pseudomonadota; class Gammaproteobacteria; order Pseudomonadales; family Pseudomonadaceae; genus Aquipseudomonas. Next base: position 276,619 of record NZ_AKJN02000002.1, on the reverse strand, counting down.
GGCCACGCCTACGTGCCGCTCGATGAAGCGCTGTCGCGCGTGGTGATCGACTTCTCCGGCCGCCCTGGCCTGCAGATGCACGTTCCCTACACCCGTGCCACCGTTGGCGGCTTCGACGTTGACCTGTTCCAGGAATTTTTCCAGGGCTTCGTCAACCACGCGCTCGTCAGCCTGCACATCGACAACCTGCGCGGCACCAACACTCACCACCAGATCGAAACCGTGTTCAAGGCTTTCGGCCGCGCCCTGCGCATGGCTGTGGAGCTGGATGACCGCATGGCCGGTCAGATGCCGTCGACCAAAGGCGTTCTGTAATGCAGACGGTCGCGGTTATCGATTACGGCATGGGCAACCTGCACTCGGTGGCCAAGGCCCTCGAGCACGTCGGTGCCGGCAAGGTCCTGATCACCAGCGATGCCGATGTGATTCGCGAAGCCGACCGGGTGGTTTTTCCCGGCGTCGGCGCGATTCGCGATTGCATGGCGGAGATCCGTCGCCTGGGCTTCGATTCGCTGGTGCGTGAAGTCAGCCAGGACCGCCCGTTCCTCGGCATCTGCGTCGGCATGCAAGCCTTGCTCGACAGCAGTGAAGAGAACGACGGCGTCGACTGCATCGGCCTGTTTCCGGGTCAGGTGAAGTTCTTCGGCAAGGATTTGCACGAAGAGGGCGAACACCTGAAAGTCCCGCACATGGGCTGGAACGAAGTGAAGCAGACGGTCACACATCCGCTGTGGCACAACATTCCGGACCTGGCGCGTTTCTACTTCGTGCACAGCTACTACATCGCTGCCGGCAACCCGCGGCAAGTGGTGGGTGGCGGTCACTACGGTGTCGATTTCGCTGCGGCGCTGGCCGATGGCTCGCGTTTCGCCGTGCAGTTCCACCCGGAGAAGAGCCATACCCATGGCCTGCAATTACTGCAGAACTTCGCCGCGTGGGATGGTCGCTGGTAAATGGCCGTCAAGAAGAAGCCGCCGATCCTGACCCTCACTCCTGAACAGGAGAACGAGGCCAATCACAAGATCAAACGCTTTATGGAAGATCGCTTCGAACTGGACCTGGGTTCGTTCGAAGCGGCTGAAATCCTTGAGCTGTTTACCCGTGAAATTGCGCCGCACTATTACAACAGGGCGATTTTCGATGTGCAGACGCACCTCAAAGAGAGGTTCGAAAGCATCGAAAGCGACTTGTGGGCGCTCGAGAAAAACTGATTTTCGAGCGAAGCTGAACAATCGAATTTGAAGGTTTGCCAGATGCTGATTATTCCCGCTATCGATCTTAAAGACGGTGCCTGTGTTCGTCTGCGCCAGGGCCGCATGGAAGATTCCACGGTGTTCTCCGATGACCCGGTGAGCATGGCTGCCAAGTGGGTGGAAGGCGGTTGCCGCCGTCTGCATCTGGTCGACCTGAACGGCGCCTTCGAAGGCCAGCCGGTCAACGGCGAAGTGGTCACCGCCATCGCCAAGCGCTACCCGAACCTGCCGATCCAGATCGGCGGCGGTATCCGCTCGCTGGAAACCATCGAACACTACGTGAAAGCGGGCGTGAGCTACGTGATCATCGGCACCAAAGCCGTGAAAGATCCGGCTTTCGTTGCTGAAGCCTGCCGCGCGTTCCCGGGCAAAGTGATCGTCGGTCTGGATGCCAAAGACGGTTTTGTCGCCACTGACGGCTGGGCTGAAATCAGCACCATTCAGGTGATTGACCTGGCCAGGCAATTCGAAGCCGACGGCGTATCCGCGATCGTTTATACCGACATCGCCAAAGACGGCATGATGCAGGGCTGCAACGTACCGTTCACCGCTGCGCTGGCCGCTGCGACGAAGATTCCAGTGATCGCTTCCGGCGGTATCCACAATCTGGGTGACATCAAGTCGCTGCTCGACGCCAAGGCGCCAGGCATCATCGGTGCCATCACCGGCCGGGCGATTTACGAAGGCACCCTCGATGTCGCTGAAGCGCAAGCTTTCTGCGATTCGTACAAAGGCTGAGGACTCACCATGGCGCTGGCCAAACGCATCATCCCTTGCCTGGACGTGGATAACGGCCGGGTGGTCAAGGGCGTCAAGTTCGAGAACATTCGCGACGCCGGCGACCCGGTGGAAATCGCCCGTCGCTACGACGAGCAAGGTGCCGACGAGATTACCTTTCTCGACATCACCGCCAGCGTCGATGGCCGCGATACCACGCTGCATACCGTCGAACGCATGGCCAGCCAGGTGTTCATTCCGCTGACCGTGGGTGGCGGTGTGCGTACCGTGCAGGACATTCGCAACTTGCTCAATGCCGGCGCGGATAAGGTTTCGATCAACACCGCTGCGGTGTTCAACCCGGAATTCGTCGGCGAAGCGGCTCAGCATTTCGGCTCGCAGTGCATTGTCGTCGCCATCGACGCCAAGAAAGTTTCCGGTCCGGGCGAAACCCCGCGCTGGGAAATCTTTACTCACGGTGGTCGCAAGCCAACCGGTCTCGACGCCGTTGAGTGGGCGAAAAAGATGGAAGGCCTCGGTGCCGGTGAAATCCTGCTGACCAGCATGGACCAGGACGGCATGAAAAACGGCTTCGACCTGGGCGTCACCCGCGCCATCAGCGACGCACTGGGGATTCCGGTCATCGCGTCCGGCGGTGTCGGCAACCTGCAACACTTGGCCGACGGCATCCTCGAAGGCCACGCTAGCGCGGTGCTGGCGGCGAGTATTTTCCACTTCGGCGAATACACCGTGCAGGAAGCCAAGGCCTACATGGCTCATCGCGGCATTGTGATGCGTTAAACAGTACAGGCCAGTGGACAGCATGGCGGGCTCAAGGCACTCTTGGGCACGCCATGGATTCCGGTAGCCCGACATGCTTAAACGTCTTCTTCTTGTCCTCGCCAGTGCTTCTCTGTTGTTCATCAACGGAGTTCACGCCGAAGAAAATCCCGGCACCGGTCTGGTGTTGCTGACGGAAAACTTCCCGCCGTACAACATGGCGAAGAACGGCAAGAACTTCGCTCAGGACGAGAACATCAACGGCATTGCCGTGGACATTGTCCGTGAGATGTTCAAACGCGCCGACATCACTTACAGCCTGACGCTGCGTTTCCCTTGGGAGCGAATCTACAAACTTGCCCTGGAAAAACCCGGTTATGGCGTGTTCGTGATGGCGCGGTTGCCGGACCGTGAGAAACTCTTCAAGTGGGTCGGCCCGATTGGTCCGGACGACTGGATCATGCTGGCCAAGGCGGACAGCCAGATCACGCTCGAGACGCTGGAGCAGGCGCGCAAGTACAAAATTGGCGCCTACAAGGGCGATGCGATTGCCGAGACGCTGGCCAAACAGGGACTGAAACCGATCGTTGTGCTGCGCGATCAAGACAACGCAAAAAAACTGGTCAACGGCCAGATCGACCTGTGGGCCACGGGTGACCCGGCAGGCCGCTATCTGGCGCGCCAGGACGGCGTGAACGGGCTCAAGACTGTGCTGCGCTTCAACAGCGCCGAGTTATACCTGGCGTTGAACAAGGACGTGCCAGACGAAACCGTTGCCAAGCTTCAGGCAGCGCTGGATCAGTTGCGCAAGGAAGGCGTGGTGGACGACATCATGGCGAAGTATCTGTAACCCTCACTTCGATGCAACCTGAGACGGAGCGGCCGGCGTCGCGCTCAAGTACACGGCACTGGTAAACACGTTGTTCAATGTCGCCCTTGTCAGGTGCTGTTGCCCTGAGGCAACGCCAATAATACAGAGCGCATGTGCGCCGCTTTGTGGCCCGATTTCACTATTGATATAAGCATCTTCAGAGCTGATGGCGGCGCTGTAATAGTCGGAAGCTTTGCAGTCCCTGGCGTTATGGACCGTTTTGTAGCGATAGAAGGGCGCCTCGAGGGAGAACCTGAAGTCCCACGTAGGCAATACGATCTGCCCGTCCGCGTTTTGCGTTCTATACACGTATGACTTGAGCTTCCAGGGCTCCGTGACAGTCAGCTCGACTGGCTCCAGCGAACAGTTCGCCCCATTACTGGTGAAGACACCGTCAATAAAGCAGTTGTGTAGAAAGTTGGCCGAGTAGCTGTAGTTGAAACGGGCAGCTGTGCAGGACGTCGAGTGCTCGCAGCCAGGCGGCGCGGGTGTATTGCGCGAGACCACGACCTTACTGACGATGCCGGTGATTTCATTGGTGCGGCGGTTCAGCATCGGGCTACCGGAGCTGCCAGCGTGAAGGTCGCAGCTGTTTTTCATGGCCAAAGGGAACACCCCGGGGTGATCGATGAACGTTCCGGCGGTTTGTTCAGCGCAGGCGCTCAATCGAAGACCTTGTTCGGTAAAACCGCCCGGCGCGCCAACGTTAAGCGCATCCTGACTCTCGTAGGTTTGATGGGACGCCAGCTTGAGCGGGTTGACCCCGGCCCGTATCAGCGACGCCAATGTCGCCTCGACCTCCAATACTGCAAGATCGGTCCCGACCAGACTGCTCCATCGGGCAGTTCGGATGGCGTATTGGCGCTTACGCTGTGGCATGTCATGAAAGTAGTGGAAGGTGACGCTGGCTTCCAAAGGCAGATGGGTCCGCGCAGAACCGTACTCAAAGAGCACGCAATGACCGCTGGTGAGCAGGTAAGCAGGGCCGGTGGCTCGGCCTTGCCTGTTTCGCGTATCCAGTAGAACGGCGCTGCAAGTCTCGCCCGATTGGAGGCTGAGTCGTCCCACGCCGCTCCAGATTTCATAAAAATGCTCGCTGTTTTGCAGTGCCCTTGACGGTGAGTCGTTGACGGCGCCTTCGCCCAGGTCGCGGGCCTGTACAGCGGAAATAGCCAGCAGGCCAATCAGGCCGGCGAAGCAAAAGAAACTGAGGTATTTCATGTCCATTCCTTGGGGATGAAATTCAGAGTGAGCGCTATCGTGGCACGGGGCGGTGTACCGGCAGGTATAAATAGTTATCGCGAAATGGAGTGGGCTGCTGGGAATTACCGGGCGGTCGGGAGGCGGTACTGGCCATCCTTGCCATGCGCTGCCGTTGCACGATTGCCGCGCACACTGATCATCTGTTTGATGTCGATCCAGTCAATGCCCTGAGCCTTGAGCTTGGGCAATTCACGTTCAAGCACCGCTAATGTCTGCGGATACGGATGCCCGATCATCACCGCAGAACCCTGCTTGCGCGCCAGGCTGATTGCCGTCTGCAGCTGAGTAAATATCGCGGCTTCAGTGGGCTCGTCATCCAGGAATACATCCCGCGAAACGCTCGCCAGACCAATCTTCTGCGCCTCGGCGGCCGCCACGGTTTGCGCACTGGTGCGGCTGTCGACGAAGAATTTGTGCCGACGCTGCAAGTCCGCCATCAACCAAGCCATGGCAGCCGGCTGAGAGGTCATGCGGCTGCCCATGTGGTTGTTGATGCCAGCGGTGTAGGGCACGACCTTGAACGCTGCGTTCAGGCGTTTCTCAAGTTCGTCGATGGGCAAGTCGGGGTGCCAGGCGAACGGGCCGGTGGCCGGGTCCATGGGCATGTGCAGGATGACAATCTTGCCCGCGCGATGGGCCTCGCGGGCGAATTCGGTGGCGTGGGGCGTGTCCGGCATGATCGCTGTGGTGACCGGGCCGGGCAGGGCCAGCACGCGGCGATCCCGGGGCAGGTTCTGTCCCAGGTCATCGATGATCAGGCTCAGATAAGCCTTGTGAGGTGTGGCCGCTGTTGTGGCAGGCGCCGCGTGAGCGACACCCGCCAGACAGCACAGCAGACCGAGTAATAACCGCAGGCGCATCTCAGCGGCCGGAGGTGATGCTCAACCCTTTGAGCAGGCTCAGGGCCTGGGCCAATTGGTAGTCGTCATCCTGCGGCATCGCCTTGGGTTTGCCGCTGGAGCTGGTCGGTTTGTCGGCGCCGCCGTTGCCATTGCCCAGGTGACCTTGCAGATCGGCTTCCTTGAAGTACTCGCCGTCCTGCTCGTTGGTGATCTTGGCCTTGCGTACTTCGATGTCCGGGACGATGCCCTGAGCCTGGATCGAGCGGCCGTTCGGCGTGTAATACAGCGCCGTGGTGATCTTCAGTGCGCGGTCGTTGTTCAGCGGCAGCACGGTTTGTACCGAGCCTTTGCCGAAACTGGTGGTGCCCATGACCACCGCGCGTTTCTGATCCTGCAAGGCGCCGGCGACAATTTCCGAGGCCGAGGCGCTGCCGCCGTTAATCAGTGCAACCATTGGCACGGCTTCGCTTTCGTCCTTGCCGGTGGCGGAGAAGCGCAGTTCGGAGTTGGCGATACGGCCCTTGGTGTAAACGATCAGGCCCTTGGTGATGAAGTGGTCGACCACTTCCACCGCCGCTTGCAGCACGCCGCCCGGGTTGTTACGCAGGTCGAGGATGATGCCTTTGAGCTTCTTGCCGTTGTCCTTGCGCAGCTTGGCCAGGGCCTTGGAGACTTCGTCGCCGGTCTTGACCTGGAACTGGGTGATGCGGATGTAGCCGTAGCCGGACTCCAGCAACTGGCTCTTCACGCTCTTCACTTGAATGATGGCGCGGACCAGGGTCACGTCGAACGGCGCACCGCCATCACGAACCAGGGTCAGGGTGATTTTCTGGCCGATCTTGCCGCGCATCTTGTCCACGGCTTCGGTCATGCTCTGGCCGCGGGTCGGCTGGCCGTTGATCTTGACGATGAAGTCGCCGGCCTGAATGCCAGCCTTGGAGGCCGGGGTGTCATCGATCGGCGAAACCACCTTGATGAAACCGTCTTCGGCACCGACTTCGATGCCCAGGCCGCCGAATTCGCCGCTGGTGCTTTCCTGCAATTCAGCGAAGTCTTCCGGGCCCAGGTAGGCGGAGTGCGGGTCGAGGTTGCTGAGCATGCCTTTGATGGCGTTTTCCAGCAGGGTCTTGTCGTCCACCGGCTCGACATAGGCAGCCTTGATCCGATCCATGACCTCGGCAAAGGTGCGCAACTCTTCCAGAGGCAACGGCGCCTTGGTGGTCGCAGCAGTGCCCGCAGGCGCGACCGCCGGGGCCGGTTGAGCGGCAAACGCCAGAGGCGCGCCGATCACCAGGGCGATCGTCAGGGCCAGCGAGGTAAGGCGGGACAAATGCAGCATGTCGAACGAACTCCTGAAGTAGATGGCGTACTTATCCTTGCGCACGACACCATTGCGCCGGATCACTCGGGTGACCCTGCTGACGAATAGCGAAATACAGCGCTGGTGTGTCCTGCCCGCCACTGCTACCCACAGTGGAGATGGACTCACCGGCTTTTACCACGTCACCCGCAGACTTGAGCAGCGTCTGGTTGTGACCATAAAGACTCAAAAAACCGTTGCCGTGGTCGAGAATCACCAGCAACCCGGCACCTCGCAACCAGTCGGCGAACACCACGCGACCGCCATGCACGGCGTGCACCTGGCTGCCGGCGGAGGCGCTGATCATCACGCCGTCCCACTTGGTGCGGGCGTCGTCGCCACGGGTTTCGCCAAAGCGTGCCAGCAGTCGACCATCGACTGGCCAGGGAAGTTTTCCCCGGCTTGAAGCAAAGGGGCCGCCGAAGGTCTCACCTGAACTTGATACCAGGGCGCCGGGTGTCGATTTAACGGGTTTGCGTGGGGCGTCAGTAGCTTCAGCATCTGCTGCAGCCTGGGCCTCACGTAAACGCTTTTTTTCGGCTTCCTGCTGGGCGATCAGCGCTTTTTGCCGCGCTTCTTCTGCCTCTCGGGCCTGACGGGCCAAGGTTTCTTCAATGGTTTTAAGGACTTTAGACAGGTCTGCCTGATCTTGCTCGCGGGCTGCCAGCTTCTGATCGCGGGCCTTCACGTCGTCGCTGAGCTTGGCCAGGACTTGCTGGCGCTCCTTGCGGACTTTGTCGAGCTCATCACGCTGGCTGTCGAGGCTGCTTTTCTGCACCAGCAATTGCGCCTGTTGCATGGCGATGTCCTTTTCGACATTGGCCAGTTGGCGCAGGGTTTCGTTGAAATTCTTCAGCTGCTCCAGGCGGGCCTGGCTCAGGTAGTCGTAATAGGTGAGGGTGCGGGCGAATTTTTCCGGGTTCTGCTGGTTGAGCAGCAGCTTCAAGTACTCCTGACGACCGTTCTGATAGGCCGCGCGGGCCTGAATGGCGATCAGTCGCTGCTGTTCAATGCGCGCGCTCTGGAGTTTTTTTTTCTCGGCATCGAGTCGCTGCAGCTCGGATTCGCTTTTCTTCAGCTCTTTTTGCAGGGCATCGACCTGCTTCTCGAGCTTGCCCATCTCGGTCTCGGTGCCTTTGAGGTCTTTCTGCACACCGGACTTTTCTTCCTGGAGCTTGCCCAGCAGCTTTTTCAGCTCGGCAATGTCCTGACGCGTGGCGTCCAACTGTTGTTGGGTTTGCGCGCGCTCGTCAGCAAAGGCCGGTTGGAGCAGGCATGTCAGAGCAAGGGCTATCAGGACGCGAAGCATAGAGGCGGGCGACACCAGGGAAAGGGACAGCCTAGTATGCCCGCCAAGCGCTGCAAAAAAAACGCCCAATTGGGGCTGTGTGATAACCGGGCTGAAAAACACCGAAAACCAATGTGGGAGCGAGCTTGCTCGCGATGGCATCAGTACATTCAACAAAGATGTTGGCTGTCAGATTGCTATCGCGAGCAGGCTCGCTCCCACAGGGTTTTGGTGGTGTTTGAAGGGGCGGGTTACACCAGAATCGATGTCCCGGTCATTTCCGCCGGTTTTTCCAGGCCCATCAACATCAGCATGGTCGGTGCCACATCCGCCAGCACGCCGCCGTCGCGAACCTTGAAGTCACGCTTGCCGACATAGATGAACGGCACCGGTTCGGTGGTGTGGGCGGTATGCGCCTGGCCAGTGGTCTCATCGGACATCTGCTCGACGTTGCCGTGGTCGGCAGTAATCAGGGCTTCACCACCGACTTTTTCCAGCGCATCAACGATGCGGCCAACACACAGGTCGAGGCATTCAACGGCTTTTACCGCTGCGTCGAACACGCCGCTGTGGCCGACCATGTCGCCGTTGGCGTAGTTGACGACGATCACGTCGTAACGCTGGTTTTCGATGGCATCGACGATGCGGTCGGTGACTTTCGGGGCGCTCATCTCGGGCTGCAAGTCATACGTGGCGACTTTTGGCGACGGGATCAGGATGCGTTCTTCGCCCGGGAACGGTTCTTCACGGCCGCCGGAGAAGAAGAAGGTTACGTGGGCATACTTCTCGGTTTCGGCAATGCGCAGCTGGGTCTTGCCGTTTTTCGCCAGGTAGTCGCCCAGCACGTTGTCCAGGCTGCCTGCGGCGAAGGCCGATGGGGCGGGAATGCTGGCGGCGTACTGGGTCAGCATGACGAAGCCGGCCAGTTTTGGCTGGCGGGCACGTTCAAATTCCTTGAAATCGTCTTCGACGAACACGCGGGTCAGTTCGCGGGCGCGGTCAGCGCGGAAGTTCATGAACACCACGGCGTCGCCGTCTTCGACTTTTACCGGCTCACCGATGCTGGTGGCTTTGACGAATTCGTCGCTCTCGCCGCGTTCGTACGCGGCTTGCAGGCCTTCCTGAGCGGTGGCGGCGTTGAATTCGCCGTTGCCATCGACAATCAGGTTGTAAGCCTGGGACACGCGGTCCCAACGGTTGTCGCGGTCCATGGCGAAGTAACGGCCAATAATGCTGGCGATCCGGCCTTTGCCGAGGGCCTGGAAGGCCGCATCCAGCAGTTCGATGGACGACTCAGCGCTTTTCGGCGGCGTGTCGCGACCATCAAGGAAGGCGTGCAGATAGATTTTTTCAGCGCCGCGCTTGAAAGCCAGTTCGGCCATGGCAACCAGGTGATCCTGGTGGCTGTGAACGCCGCCATCGGACAGCAGGCCCATGAAATGCACGGCTTTGCCGGCAGCAACGGCTTTATCGACAGCGGCGCAGATGGTCGGGTTCTCGAAGAACTCGCCGTCGCGGATCGATTTGGTCACGCGTGTGAAGTCCTGATACACCACGCGGCCGGCGCCGAGGTTCATGTGGCCGACTTCGGAGTTGCCCATCTGGCCATCCGGCAGGCCGACGTCCATGCCGCTGCCCGAGATCAGGCCGTTCGGCACGGTGGCCCACAGACGGTCCAGTACAGGCTTCTTCGCCGCAAAGATGGCGTTGGATTCAGGGCTCTCACTGTGACCGAAGCCGTCGAGAATAATCAGGACCAAAGGTTTAGGCGTGGTAGTCATGGATTCCACTCGTGGCTGAGTTAATAGAGGGCGATGGAAAAGGGAGTGGCAGTTTAAAGCTAAGTTCCGACGGCGTCACCGCCGGACGGGGTTTGGCCCACCATAGTGGCTGTGTATACTGGCCGACATTTTAACGCCCTGGAACCTCCTTCGATGGTTGCTCACCTGATTGAATTTGCCACTAACCACTATCTGCTCGTCGGTATCTTCGTCGTACTGCTGGCGTTGCTGATCGCTTATCAGATGCAAGGCGGCGGTCGCAGCCTGAGCACCGGTGAACTGACCGGGCTGGTCAACAAGGACGCGGGCGTTGTGATCGACATTCGTTCGACCAAGGACTTCGCCGCCGGTCACATTGTTGGCGCGGTGAACATTCCTCACGACAAACTGACCGCTCGCGTTGGCGAACTGGAAAAGCACAAGGCCAAGACCATCATCCTGGTCGACGCCATGGGCCAGACTGCTGGCACGCATGCCCGCGAACTGATGAAGTCCGGCTTCACCGCCGCCAAGCTCTCCGGCGGTATTTCCAGCTGGAAAGGCGACAACCTGCCGCTGGTGAAGTGATATGAGCAACGTCGTCGTCTATTCCAGCGATTACTGCCCTTACTGTTCGCGAGCCAAGTACCTGCTCGAGAACAAAGGCGTGGCCTTCGAAGAGATCAAGGTCGATGGCAAGCCGCAGGTGCGTGCCGCCATGGCTCAGAAGGCCGGACGTACGTCCGTGCCACAGATCTGGATCGGCAGCACCCACGTGGGTGGTTGTGATGATTTGTTCGCCCTTGAGCGCGCCGGCAAGCTCGACGCCATGCTCAAGGCCTGAATGCCTTCCCTATAAGACCCCAAGATCAGAAAGGATCTGAGATGACTGACCAACAGAACACTGCAGCTAGCGAAGAAGAAACCGCACCGCAATTCTCCTTGCAGCGCATCTATGTACGTGACTTGTCCTTCGAAGCACCGAAAAGCCCGGCAATCTTCCGCCAGCAGTGGGAACCGAGCGTCGGTCTGGATCTGAACACCCGTCAAAAGGCCCTGGAAGGCGACTTCCACGAAGTCGTACTGACTTTGTCAGTTACCGTGAAAAACGGTGAAGAAGTGGCGTTCATTGCTGAAGTGCAACAGGCCGGGATCTTCCTGATCAAGAACCTCGACGACGCTTCGATGAGCCACACCCTCGGCGCGTTCTGCCCGAACATCCTGTTCCCGTACGCTCGCGAAACCCTGGACAGCCTGGTCACCCGCGGTTCGTTCCCGGCGCTGATGCTGGCCCCGGTGAACTTCGACGCGCTGTACGCACAAGAGCTGCAACGCATGCAGGCGGCTGGCGAGACTCCAACCGTTCAATAAGCGGTCTGAGCATCGAAGCAAGTCCAATGTGGGAGCGGGCTTGCTCGCGAAAGCGGTGTAACAGACAACGATGATGTTGAATGTTATGGCCCCTTCGCGAGCAAGCCCGCTCCCACATTTGTTATGTGGTGTTATTTGAACCCGTTTTGGCGCCAGGCCTCGTACACGGCGACCGCCACGGTGTTCGACAGGTTCAGGCTACGGCAGCCTTCACGCATCGGCAGGCGCAGGCGCTGTTCGCCGGGCAGGGCATCGAGTACTTCTGCCGGCAAACCACGGCTTTCCGGGCCGAACAGGAACGCATCGCCCTCGGCGAAGCTGGCATCGTGGAACGGCCGCGAGCCCTTGGTGGTAAAGGCGAACAGCCGAGGATGACCGAGGCTTTCCAGACAGCTGGCGAGGTCTGCGTGGCGTTGCAGGGTGGCATACTCGTGGTAATCGAGGCCGGCCCGGCGCAGACGCTTGTCGTCCATCTCGAAGCCCAGCGGTTCGATCAAATGCAGGTGGCAGCCACTGTTGGCGCACAGCCTGATAACGTTGCCGGTATTCGGCGGAATTTCTGGTTGGAAAAGGATGACGTGAAACATGCACGGCTCCGAAGGTAAAGATGAACGGCATTCTACGCCTGAAGCTGACCCGCGTTCGAAGCTATTCCCGCGAGTGATGGCTTCGCTGGCGATTGTCGGGGTGATGGTGGGGCTGATGATCGGTCGCCTGACCACGCCCGACCCCAGCGAATTGCAGCAGGTCGAGGTCACGGGCGATGGACTGGTGGTGTGGTTCAACAACGAACCCAAGGCTCACGGCGAGTTCGTCGACGGTAGCCTCGCGTTGCTGTTCGAGGCTGAAGGAAAGGCGCAGAAAGGTCAGCTCAAAATCAACGACAAGAGCGCGAACTGGCGCGTGCGTTTGAGTGATGGGGGGTTGTTGCTGACGGTGGTGGCGGCCCGGCCACTGCAGGGCGAGTGGGCCGGTAGCGAGGTCGATGACCGCTGGCGGCTGGAGATCCATCTCCGAGAGCAATAAAAGAGGGAATCCCCGGCCTGCCTGTACCAAGGTCCCCAAAACGGCGGGGCTCGCGCATTGCGCCGTGAGCCCGGTGTAAAGAAGGAACCCCTGACCTGCCTGTATCAAGGGCCCCAAAACTGCTTGGGCTCGTCGCTTGTGCGGTGTGAGCCCGGTGTAAAGAGGGGAATCCCCGGCCTGCCTGTACCAAGGTCCCCGAAACTGGGTAGTGAACTGAATCACTGAATGGACTATTGCAGGGGGCGTGCCAGGTTTTAACAAGTTGAAACAGAATGTCGCGCTGAAACGTCGAAAGCCCCGTATTCCGGGGCTTTCGTGTTTTTTCGATAGGGGTTCGATTGCGAAAAGTGGTGAGGTAATGGATCAGTGTTTGTGCGCGATTGCGGTTCACGGTGCATTGCCACGGTGCATGAGGCCCCATAAAGCATCGCGGGCAAGCCTTGCTCCTACAGGTCATACGCCAATGTTGATATGGCGTAGATCCTGTAGGAGCAAGGCTTGCCCGCGATTGGATGTAACTGTCAGTGAAGAACTCCAGGCTGCTTAACCCTCATCCCCCTCATCATCATCCCCGCCATCAACCTTCATCCCCAGTTCCTTGATCTTGCGCGTCAGGGTATTACGCCCCCAGCCCAGCAAAACGGCGGCATCGCGGCGGCGGCCGGCGGTGTGTTTGAGGGCGGTTTCGATCATGATCCGTTCGAACGCCGGCACAGCGCTGTCGAGCAGGCTCGACTGGCCACGAGCCAACGCCTGATCGGCCCACTGGCGCAGCGCTTGCTCCCAGTTGGTGACCGGCGCCGAATCCTGCGGCAGGTTCAGCAGCTCCGGCGGCAGGTCGCTGATGTGCACTTCGCGACCCGAAGCCATCACCGTGATCCAGCGGCAGGTGTTTTCCAGCTGACGCACGTTGCCGCCCCACGGCAGGTTCTTCAGGTATTCCTCGGTTTCGCTTTTCAGCAGCTTCGGCTCGACCGCCAGTTCTTGCGCGGCGCGGCTGAGGAAGTGCTTGGCCAGGGTCGGGATGTCTTCGCGACGGTCCGACAACCGTGGAATGTGGATGCGAATCACGTTGAGGCGGTGGAACAAGTCCTCACGGAATTTCCCGGCATGCACCAGGGTTTCCAGATTCTGGTGAGTCGCGGCGATGATTCGCACATCGACCTTCACCGGCACATGGCCGCCGACGCGGTAGAACTCGCCGTCCGCCAACACCCGCAGCAAACGAGTCTGGGTGTCTGCCGGCATGTCGCCGATTTCATCGAGGAACAGCGTGCCGCCGTCAGCCTGTTCAAAACGCCCGCGACGCAGGTTGGCCGCCCCGGTGAACGCGCCTTTCTCATGGCCGAACAGCTCGGATTCCATCAGGTCTTTCGGGATCGCCGCCATGTTCAGCGCAATGAACGGCGAAGCCGCACGCGGACTGTGACGGTGCAGCGCGTGTGCCACCAACTCTTTACCGGTACCGGATTCGCCGTTGATCAGTACAGTGATGTTGGAGTGGCTCAAGCGCCCGATGGCGCGAAACACTTCTTGCATCGCCGGCGCTTCACCGATGATTTCCGGGGTGCGGGTCAAGGCGACCGGGACTTCCAGGCCTTGCTGTTCCTGGGCGTGCTGGTTCGCGCGCTTGACCAGCGACACCGCTTCGTCAACGTCGAACGGTTTCGGCAGGTATTCAAACGCGCCGCCCTGATAGGACGCGACAGCGCTGTCCAGATCGGAGTGAGCGGTCATGATGATGACCGGCAGCCGTGGGTGTTGTTCGCGAATCCGCGCCAGAAGGTCCAGGCCACTGGCACCCGGCATGCGAATGTCGGAGATGATCACGTCCGGCTGCTGGCGCGCCAGGCGGCTCATCACGCCATCGGCGCTGTCGAAGCTTTGCGTGGTCATGCCTTCTTGCTGCAAGGCTTTTTCCAGGACCCAACGGATAGAACGGTCGTCATCGACGATCCACACGGTTTCACTACGGCTCATGTCGATGTGGCTCCTTGTTCCAGTGGCAGAAAGATCGAGAAGGTGGTGTGGCCTGGATGGCTGTCACATTCGATCAGGCCCTGGTGCTGGCTGATGATGTTCTGGGTAATGGCCAGGCCCAGCCCGGTACCGTCCGGGCGGCCGCTGACCATGGGAAAGAAGATGGTTTCCTGCAATTCCGCGGGAATGCCCGGGCCGTTGTCGATGATTTCGATCTTGGTCACCAGACGATGGCGCACGTGGCCGATGGTGAACTGGCGCATGGCGCGGGTGCGCAGGCTGATGCGGCCAAGGCGCAGCTCGTTCTGGCTGCTGATGGCCTGCATCGCATTGCGCACGATGTTCAGCACGGCCTGAATCATCTGTTCGCGATCGATCAACACGTCGGGAATGCTTGGGTCGTAGTCGCGCACCAAAGTGATGCAACCCTGGCTTTCGGCCTCCACCAGATGACAAACGCGTTCCAGAACTTCGTGGACATTGCACATCGCCAGTGACGGCAGCTTGTTGGAGCCGAGCATGCGATCGACCAGATTGCGCAGGCGGTCGGCCTCTTCAATGATCACGTTGGTGTAGTCGCGCAGGCTTTCTTCCGGCAGTTCACGGGCGAGCAATTGCGCCGCGCCGCGAATCCCGCCGAGAGGATTCTTGATCTCGTGAGCGAGGCCGCGCACCAGCATCTTGCTGGTTTCCTGTTTCGACAGCTGCGCCTCTTCCTTGGTGATTCGCAGCAAGCGGTCACGGGGGTGGACTTCCAGCAGCAGCATGGTGGCGCCGTTGGCCAGGATGGGCGTTACCGCGTAGTCGACGGTCAGCGTCTGGCCGGTGAGGGCGGTGAGCATCGCTTCACGCTTGGTGAACGGATGTGCCTGCTGGACCGCCTGGCGCAGGGAGTTCAGCGCCTCGGTGGATTCGGTGAACAACTCACTGATGAACTGCCCATGGCTACGCTGACCGCTGATGGCCAGGAGCATCTCCGCCGCCGGGTTCATGTACTCAAGGCGCAGTTCGGCATCGAGCAGAATGGTGGCGGTGGTCAGGTTGTCGAGTAGCAATCGATGCAGTGCGTCGCTAATGGTCATCAGGACCTCTTTTGGAGCAGGGCATGCGCGTGAATAACGCGCCGATACGAGGAAAATGCAAAAACCAAACCAAGGCTCCGAAAAGAAGCGTTTAAGGCCTGAAACGGGCGTTTGACGCTCGTTTGCGTGGCGTTCTGCCAGCTTTGACGGGTACTTTCGAACCAAAATGGGTTGGTATATGGGTACGGTGCAACCAATTGCACCAATATAGTGCGCAAACCTGAACGGCGTTAGAAGAAGCGCAGGAAGGGATTTTTTTCTTCTACGGGTTTGTCTTTGAGCGGACATTCCGGCCGTTGGCCGTAATCGGAGAGGGCGCAGGGTTTGACCTGGCGCTTCTGCGCGAGGGAGATGCGCAGCATGTGAAACGGCTGGTTGGCGGTGCGCTCGACCGTGCGGCCCTGCTCGTCGAGGATTTCCACGGAGAGGTTATGGCTGCCTCGATCGATGTTGCTCAGGGCGAACACGGGGCTCAGGCCGGGCGCTGCGGTGGGTTGGCCGTCGAGTAGCAGTTGGTAGCGATGGCCTCGCTGCAGGCCGGGTTCGCTGGTGACGCTGACGATAATTTCGCCAGCATTGCTGCGTACCGTGGCGTCTGGCTCCGGCACCAGTACTCTCAGCATGTCGTAGTGGAGCAGTGGTTTTGTTTCGGCCTTCTTTCCAGCCATCACCGGTGCTGCGCCGCCAGGGTTGGCGGACATGCGGTTACTCGTCGCCAGTGGCACGCGCTTGGCGTTGCTGGAGCCTGGCTTATCGGTGTAGACCCGATTGCCCTGGGCGTCGACGTAGGTGAACACCTCTGCCGTCACTGGCAGGGCGATCAAGTAGATGATCAGCAGCCACAGCCTCACGGCTTGTGCACCCGTTGTACGGTGAACGTCACGGTGGGACTTTGTTGAACGATGTTTTCCCCGTCGATCACCTGCACCGCGAGGCTGTGTGTGCCGCGATCAATATTGACCAGTTGCAGGATCGGCACGTTGCTCGGCTGGCCGTAAGGTTGATCGTCCAGCAACAGCCTGAACAGATGAGGGCCTTGCAGGCGGGGTTTGATCAGCACGTTGACGGTGAAGGTGCCGTTGTTGGCACGCAGCGCTTCGGTGGTGGGTAAGTTGGACAGCTCCAGCACCTCGTAAGCGCTGCGCGGCTGTTCGCGGCTGGTGGCTTCGACAGGTGGCGCAGAAGGAGATTGGGGCTCAACCCTGTTCAGCGGTGGCAACTCGACCGGCTGAGCCTTCACGCCATCGGGCGGTTGATTGCTGTAGGCGGTATTGCCGTCGGCGTCGGTGTACTTGTAGATCTGCGCTGCAGCGGGCAGGGCGATCAACAGCAGCATCAATAGAAAACCACGACCCATAAAATTGACCGGAAGCGAAGGCGTTGGCTTGCAGCATAGGTCAGGGGCGCCGGTTGACCCAATTCATAAACATCCGGGCATGATTTACATCGATCTCCCAAACACCGCAAACCCCTGTGGGAGTGAGCCTGCTCGCGATAGCGGTGGAACAGTCAACATCAATGTTGAATGAAATAATGCTATCGCGAGCAGGCTCGCTCCCACAGGGTTCTGTGTTGGTCTCTAAACCGCGGGCATAAAAAAGGCCTCCCGAAGGAGGCCTCTTTTTTGTCACGCCGCTTGCGCAGGCGCTACCGGATCAGCAGCTGTAGTACAGCTCGTATTCCAGTGGGTGTACGAAGGTACGTACTTTGATTTCTTCTTCGCTTTTCAGGGCGATGTAAGCGTCGATGAAGTCGTCGCTGAAAACGCCGCCTTTGGTCAGGAACGCACGACCTTTGTCCAGCTCTTCCAGGGCTTCTTTCAGGCTGCCGCAAACTTGTGGGATCTCTTTCGCCTCTTCAGGCGGCAGGTCATACAGGTTTTTGTCAGCAGCATCGCCAGGGTGGATCTTGTTCTGGATACCGTCCAGGCCGGCCATTACCAGGGCAGCGAAGGCCAGGTACGGGTTGGCTGCCGGATCCGGGAAGCGGGCTTCGATACGGCGAGCGCGAGGGCTGGACACGTAAGGAATACGGATCGAAGCGGAACGGTTACGAGCCGAGTAGGCCAGCATTACCGGAGCTTCGAAACCTGGGACCAGACGCTTGTAGGAGTTGGTCGACGGGTTGGTGAAGCCGTTCAGCGCTTTACCGTGCTTGATGATGCCGCCGATGAAGTACAGAGCGGTGTCGGACAGGCCGGCATAGCCTTCGCCAGCGAAGGTGTTCTTGCCATCTTTGGCGATGGACAGGTGAACGTGCATACCCGAACCGTTGTCGCCGTACAGCGGCTTAGGCATGAAGGTCGCGGTGCGGCCGTATGCATCAGCAACGTTGTGTACGCAGTACTTCAGGGTCTGAACTTCGTCAGCCTTGGCCACCAGGGTGTTGAACTTCACACCGATTTCGTTCTGGCCGGCAGTTGCCACTTCGTGGTGGTGAACTTCGATGACCAGGCCCATTTCTTCCATGGCGTTGCACATGGAGGTACGGATTTCGTGGTCGTGGTCGAACGGCGGAACCGGGAAGTAGCCGCCTTTGACGCCTGGACGGTGGCCTTTGTTGCCGCCTTCCACGTCCTGGTCGGACATCCACGAACCTTGTTCGGAGTAGATCTTGAACATGGAGCCGGAGATGTCGGACTTGAACTTCACTTGGTCGAAGATGAAGAATTCAGGCTCTGGACCAACAAATACGGTGTCGCCGATACCGGTCGACTTCAGGTATTCCTCGGCACGCTTGGCGATCGCACGTGGGTCACGGTCGTAGCCTTGCATGGTCGAAGGTTCGATCACGTCGCAAACCAGGATCAGGGTTGGCTCTTCGGTGAACGGGTCGAGAACGGCAGTGCTGTCGTCCGGCATCAGGATCATGTCGGAGGCTTCGATGCCTTTCCAGCCAGCGATGGAGGAACCGTCGAACATTTTGCCTTCTTCGAAGAAAGCTTCATCCAGCGCGTCGCGAGCCGGCATGGTCACGTGGTGCTGAGTGCCTTTGGTGTCCGTGAAGCGCAGATCAATCCACTTGACGTCATGATCTTTGATGAGTTGAACCGACTTCGACATAGTGTCCTCCGGGTGGCTTCGGGCTTAGTAGTGGATGCCCTTAGAATGTGGGTGATGCCGGCGCGAATACTCTGCCAAGGCAACCTGCCTCACAAGGGAGCAAATTGCATGCCAGTGCCCCACCATGGGTTTTTTGCCCCAATTTCACGCTTATAAAGGTGTAAAGCGCAGCAAAGCTGGAAATAGCGCCCCGTAATGTAGCGTTAAATTCAACAAATGACCTGTTTTGGTGCGCGCAAAACCTTCTGCACATTAACTGGTTAAACCTTGAGCAATTTCCGCTATAATCCGCGCCCCCCTTTTTCGGCTGGCCCAGCGCGCGCTGTTTTCATGAAACTAATCGTAAAAGTCTTCCCCGAGATCACCATCAAGAGCCGCCCGGTACGGATGCGTTTCATCCGCCAGTTGGCCAAAAACATCCGTACCGTGCTCCGCGACCTGGACCCGGCTGTGGTGGTGAACGGTGTGTGGGACAATCTCGAGCTTGAAACCCGCGTCAGCGAGCCCAAAGCCTTGAAGGAGATGACCGAGCGCCTGAGCTGCATGCCGGGCATCGCGCATTTTCTTCAGGTCGACGAATACCCGCTGGGTGACTTCGACGACATCGTCGCCAAGTGCAAGCAGCACTTTGGTGATGCGTTGGCCGGGAAGATCTTTTCGGTGCGCTGCAAGCGTGCCGGCAAGCATGAATTCAGTTCGATGGACGTCGAGAAATACGTCGGCAGCCAACTGCGTCGTCAGTGCGGCGCCGCCGGAATCTCGCTGAAAGAGCCGGAAATCGAAGTTCGTATCGAAATTCGCGACAAACGGTTGTTCGTGATCCACAACCAGCACAACAGCATCGGCGGTTATCCGCTGGGTGCCCTGGAACAGACACTTGTGCTGATGTCCGGCGGCTTCGATTCCACTGTTGCTGCTTACCAGATCATGCGCCGCGGTCTGATGAGCCATTTCTGCTTCTTCAATCTGGGCGGACGAGCCCATGAACTGGGCGTTATGGAAGTCGCGCATTTCATCTGGAAGAAGTACGGCAGCTCCCAACGCGTGTTATTTGTCAGTGTGCCTTTCGAGGAAGTACTGGGAGAAATTCTCGGGAAAGTCGATAACAGTCATATGGGCGTAGTTTTGAAGCGTATGATGTTGCGCGCTGCTTCCCGTATTGCCGATCGGCTGGAGATCGAAGCGCTGGTCACCGGCGAAGCGATTTCCCAGGTGTCGAGCCAGACGCTGCCGAACCTGTCCGTGATCGACTGCGTGACCGACAAGCTGGTCTTGCGTCCGCTGATCGCCAGTCACAAGCAGGACATCATCGACCTGGCCAACGAAATCGGGACTGCCGACTTCGCCAAGCACATGCCGGAATACTGCGGGGTCATCTCGGTGAACCCCAAGACCCACGCCAAGCGTCCACGCGTGGAGTACGAAGAACAACAGTTCGACATGGCAGTACTTGAGCGTGCGCTCGAGAACGCCAAACTGGTGCCGATCGATCGCGTGATCGACGAATTGGGCCAGGACTTGCAGATCGAAGAAGTCAGTGAAGCGCTGGCTGGTCAGATCGTCATCGACATCCGTCATCCGGATGCCGCTGAAGACGACCCGCTGGGCCTCGTTGGCATTGAGGTACAAACGATGCCGTTTTATGCATTGAACGCTCGTTTCAAGGAACTGGACCCTACTCGCCAGTACCTGCTGTATTGCGACAAAGGCGTGATGAGTCGCCTGCATGCCCACCATTTGCTCAGTGAGGGGCATGCCAATGTGCGCGTTTATCGACCGAGCTAAGAGCCCGGGGCTGTATGCCTGTGGCCTGCGTCACCGGCCCCCCGACTCTGCCGTCAAGCTGTAACGGCAAGGCCTGACTCTACTGTAAATCGCTGCCAAGACTTGTCAGCACACCGAATCCTCTGATCGAGATACACAAGTGATCGAAAATCTACGCAACATCGCCATCATTGCTCACGTTGACCATGGTAAGACCACCCTGGTAGACAAACTCTTGCGTCAATCCGGCACCCTGGAGCGCAACGAGCTCAACGACGAGCGCGTGATGGACTCCAACGACCAGGAGAAAGAGCGCGGTATTACCATTCTGGCGAAAAACACCGCCATCAACTGGAACGGCTACCACATCAACATCGTGGACACCCCGGGCCACGCCGACTTCGGCGGCGAAGTTGAACGCGTAATGTCGATGGTTGACTCCGTTCTGCTGCTGGTTGACGCTCAAGACGGCCCTATGCCGCAAACCCGTTTCGTGACCAAGAAGGCATTCGAAGCCGGCCTGCGTCCAATCGTGGTGATCAACAAGGTTGACCGTCCAGGCGCGCGTCCGGACTGGGTTCTGGACCAGATCTTCGACCTGTTCGACAACCTCGGTGCTACCGAAGAACAGCTGGACTTCAAAGTCGTCTACGCCTCGGCCCTGAACGGCATTGCCGGTCTGGAACACACCGACATGGCTGAAGACATGACCCCGCTGTACCAGTCGATCGTCGACAACGTACCTGCGCCGAAAGTCGACCGTGAAGGTCCGTTCCAGATGCAAA
This sequence comes from Pseudomonas sp. GM41(2012), assembly GCF_000282315.2. Lineage (GTDB taxonomy): Bacteria > Pseudomonadota > Gammaproteobacteria > Pseudomonadales > Pseudomonadaceae > Aquipseudomonas. The sequence continues at coordinate 255,415 of NZ_AKJN02000002.1, read as the reverse complement.
TTTCCGCTCTGGACTACAACAGCTTCCTGGGTGTTATCGGCGTTGGCCGTATCGCTCGTGGTCGCATCAAGCCGAACACTCCGGTTGTCGCTATCGACGCCGACGGCAAGAAGCGTACCGGTCGTATCCTGAAGCTGATGGGTCACCACGGTCTGCACCGTATCGACGTTGAAGAAGCAGCTGCCGGCGACATCGTCTGCATCAGCGGCTTCGACCAGCTGTTCATCTCCGACACTCTGTGCGACCCACTGAACGTCGAAGCGATGAAGCCGCTGACCGTTGACGAACCAACCGTTTCCATGACCTTCCAGGTAAACGACTCGCCTTTCTGCGGTAAAGAAGGCAAGTTCGTCACCAGCCGTAACATCAAGGAACGTCTGGACAAAGAACTGCTCTACAACGTTGCTCTGCGCGTTGAAGAAGGCGACACCGCCGACAAGTTCAAAGTCTCCGGCCGTGGTGAGTTGCACCTCTCGGTACTGATCGAAACCATGCGTCGCGAAGGCTTCGAAATGGGTGTTGGTCGTCCGGAAGTGATCATCCGCATGGTTGACGGCGTCAAGCACGAACCGTACGAAAACGTGACCATCGACCTGCCAGAAGAATCGCAAGGTTCGATCATGGAACAGATCGGTATCCGTAAAGGCGACCTGACCAACATGGTTCCGGATGGCAAGGGCCGTGTGCGCCTTGAGTACAACATCCCGGCTCGTGGCTTGATCGGTTTCCGTAACGAGTTCCTGACCCTGACCTCCGGTGCAGGCATCCTGACCTCGATCTTCGACCGTTACGACGTGATGAAGTCCGGCGACATGTCCGGCCGTCAGAACGGCGTGCTGGTTTCGGTTGCTACCGGTAAGGCTCTGACTTACTCGCTGGAAACCCTGCAAGCTCGCGGCAAACTGTTCCTGGGTCACGGTGAAGACGTGTACGAAGGTCAAATCGTCGGCATCAACAGCCGCGACAACGACCTGGGCGTTAACCCAACCAAAGGCAAGAAGCTCGACAACATGCGTGCCTCGGGTAAAGACGAAACCATCGCTCTGGTTCCGCCTATCCGTTTCACCCTGGAACAAGCTCTTGAGTTCGTGCAAGAAGACGAACTGTGCGAAGTCACTCCTAAGTCCATCCGTCTTCGTAAGAAGATCCTGGGCGAAAGCGAGCGTACCCGCGCTGCCAAGAAAGCCGGTAACTGAGTTTCGACTTAGTTAGCTGCTAAAAAAACGCCCCCGACCGCAAGGTCGGGGGCGTTTTTGTTTGTCTGGGGGAAGACGAATTTTGATGGCGGTGGATTCAGAATCTTGGGATGACTGGGGATCGCCCCCTCACCCCAACCCTCTCCCCAGAGGGTAGAGGGAGCTGACCGAGTTGTTAGTCGAAATACTGCGACCTGAAAGTCCGAAGTCGAACTCAGGATTTGAAAAGCCCAAAGATCTGCTCCCTTCCCCCCTCTCCCCACTGGGGAGAGGGCTGGGGTGAGGGGTGGTTCTCAAGAGCGACGCAGAATCGGCCCTTAGCCTCGATCAGAACTTCTCGAGCGTGCGGCGGCTCTCGCTGGTCTCGCGCGCCACTTCTTTCGGCTTATACGCGCAATACCCCGGCCGCGGCCCGATTTTCGGGTGGTTGCGGCAAGTATCCGGGCGCTTTTCATAAATAGTGCACAGACGGCTCTTACGATCCAGGTACAGGCAATCGTTGTTGCTCATGCGCTGAAGGGTGAAGATCTCGGACTTCTGGTTGTAACGCTCGACGATCCCTTCCTTCTGCAGACGCTTGGCGATGTTCTTTGGCGGCTCGCCGCGCTCGAACTCATCGACGATGCCGATACGGATCAGATCCTTGATCTTGACCTCGACCGGCAGGGTGCAGCAGCTGGAAACGCACGAACCACACATCGGAGCGGAGTACTTGGCCCAGGTATCGAGGCGATCGATCTCCGCGGCGGCGATCAGGTTGGACTTCATCATCGGTTGTTACCAGCGTGCATCAGGGCGCGCGATCATACCGGGACTGGTGGATTTTTGAACAACCTTTCGCCAGATTTTTTCGTATTCCTCCCAGTAACACCTGTAACCCGGCACGGCCCCTGCATTCTTTCCGGTGCGCGGCAAGGTAATGTCGATCTATCTCACACTAACGGGAAAAACTGCCGAACCAGAGTTCCAACGGCCTGTCAGACCGTCTAGGCTCAACTACTCCACGCTCGCTCGAGGTCCTATCAATGACTCAAGAACCACTTGTTCGCGAAGCAGAGGTGGCCGCATTTCGCGACGCCGTCTTGACCAAACTCACCTACGCGGTGGGCAAAGACCCGGATCACGCCTTCGACCACGACTGGTTCGAAGCCATTGCCCTGGCGGCGCGCGATCACATGGTCGAGCACTGGATGGATCACACCCGGCAGATTTACCGCAAAGGTCAAAAGCGGGTTTATTACCTCTCCCTCGAATTTCTGATCGGCCGTCTGCTCTACGACAGCCTGAGCAACCTTGGCCTGCTGGACGTCGCCCGCGAGGCCATGACTGAACTCGGCGTCGACCTTGAGCGCATCCGCCTGCTGGAGCCAGACGCAGCGCTGGGCAACGGCGGCCTCGGTCGTCTGGCCGCGTGCTTCATGGAAAGCATGTCGACCCTCGGCATTGCCGGCCACGGTTACGGCATTCGTTACGAACATGGTTTGTTCCGCCAGGCCATCGTCGACGGCTGGCAACAGGAACAGACCGAACATTGGCTGGATTTCGGTAACCCTTGGGAGTTCGAACGGCCAGAGGTCGTATACCCGATCGGTTTCGGCGGCAGTGTCGAAACCGTCACCGACGAATCCGGCAAGTCCAAGCAGGTCTGGACGCCAGCGGAAACCGTTCGCGCCATTGCGTATGACACACCGGTCGTCGGCTGGCGCGGGGCGAGCGTCAACACGCTGCGCCTGTGGCGCGCCCGGGCCATGGAAGATTTGCACCTTGAGCGCTTCAACGCCGGCGACCACTTGGGCGCCGTGGCAGAAGTCGCCCGGGCCGAAAGTATTTCCCGGGTGCTCTACCCAGCGGACAGCACCGAAGCCGGCCAGGAACTGCGCCTGCGCCAGGAATATTTCTTCGTCGCCGCGTCCTTGCAGGACTTGCTGCGCCGCCATCGCAACATGCACACCTCGGTCCTGACCCTGGGCGATCATGCCGCGATCCAGCTCAACGACACCCACCCCTCGATTGCCGTGGCCGAACTGATGCGGCAACTGGTCGATGTCTATGACGTCGCGTGGGATGCGGCATGGCAGGTCACTGTCGACACGCTGTCCTACACCAACCACACGCTGCTGCCGGAAGCGCTGGAAACCTGGCCGGTCGGTTTGATGGAGCGGATGTTGCCGCGGCACATGCAGATCATTTACCTGATCAACGCCCAGCACATCGATTCGTTGCGGGCCAAGGGTATCCATGACTTCGAGGTCCTGCGCGCGGTATCGCTGATCGAAGAAGACAACGGCCGCCGTGTACGCATGGGCAACCTGGCGTTCCTTGGCTCCCACAGCGTCAACGGCGTGTCCGGGCTGCACACGCAGCTGATGCGCAAAACGGTGTTCTCCGAACTGCACAAGCTCTACCCGGACCGAATCAACAACAAGACCAACGGCATCACCTTCCGCCGCTGGCTTTACCAGGCCAACCCCGAACTGACCTCAATGATGGTCGACGCCCTCGGCCCGGATCTTCTGGACAACGCCGAAGAACGTTTGCTCGGCCTGGAGCCGTTTGCCGAGAAAGCCGCGTTCCGCAAGGCCTTCGCCGAGCAGCGCCTGCACAGCAAAAAAGCCCTGGCGTACATCATTCACGAACGGCTGGGGGTCGCGGTCAACCCGGCCGCGATGTTCGACGTGCAAGTCAAACGGATCCACGAATACAAACGTCAGCTGCTCAACCTGTTGCACACCGTCGCGCTGTATCAGGCGATTCGCGCCGAGCCGGAAATCGATTGGGTGCCACGGGTGAAGATCTTCGCCGGCAAGGCGGCGGCCAGTTATCACCAGGCCAAGCTGATCATCAAACTGACCAATGACATCGCCCGGGTGGTGAACAACGACCCGACGGTGCGCGGTTTGCTCAAAGTGGTGTTCTTGCCCAACTACAACGTCAGTCTGGCGGAAAGCATCATCCCGGCAGCGGATTTGTCGGAGCAGATTTCCACCGCAGGCTTCGAGGCTTCGGGCACCAGCAACATGAAGTTCGGCCTCAACGGCGCGCTGACCATCGGCACCCTGGACGGGGCCAACGTCGAAATGTGCGAACGCATCGGCGTCGAACACATGTTTATCTTCGGCCTCAGCGCTCAGCAGGTTGAAGCGCGCAAGCAGAATCATGAGTTCAATGCGACGCCGGATATTGCGGCATCCCATCGGCTTAATGATGTGTTGCAAGCGATACGCGGCGGGGTGTTCTCGCCGGATGATCCTTCCCGTTACACAGGATTGATCGATTCGCTGATCGACTACGATCGCTTTCTGGTCTGCGCCGATTTCGACTCCTATTGGGACGCGCAGATGCGGGTAGAAGCCCATTGGCACGATTCGAAGGAATGGTGGCGTTCGGCGGTGTTGAGCACCTCCAGGATGGGCTGGTTCTCGTCCGACCGGACCATTCGCGAGTACGCCACGGATATCTGGAAAGCTTTGGAGTAACTTTTAGCAATAATTGCGAGCAAGGCCCGACGGTTGTTGGGCCTGATCGATATACTAAGCGTCAGTTTCAGTGAGCGCTGCGCGCTCAATCGCGGGCAAGCCATGCTCCTACAGGCTATATGCAAATCCTGTAGGAGCAAGGCTTGCCCGCGATGACGTCAGCGCAGACGCTACAAGGCAATGGGCCGCTTAGGGATATCGACCATGCAATGGATGTTCATGCTGATAGGGATGGTGCTGGGCTGGGTACTCGACGAGTCCTTCAGCGATGCGCTGTTGGGCGCATTGCTCGGGCTGGGTATTGGCCAGGCCATTCGCATTGGCCGCCTGGGTTCACAGGCCACCGAGCAACGTAAGCTACTTGATCAGGCTCAGATCGCGCTGAATGCGGTGCAGCAACGGCTGTCATTGCTGGAAGTGTCAGGCGTCAAGACGCCGGAATCCCACGAACCCGAGCCGTCTCCTGAATTCACGCTCGACGAAATCCCTGCCGAAGCCCCGGAACTGGTCTGGGAACTCCCTCCCGAACTGGAACCGATTACCGCGGCTGCCGCCGAAAGCAGCCGTCCAGTGCCCGTCGATGCCTGGAAACCCGAACCGGTCGCCCACGAACCACAACAACCCGCCATCCCGCGTGGCCCGAACTTCATTGACCGCGCCATCAGTGGCGCCCGCAACTGGCTGTTCGGCGGCAACACGGTGCTGCGGGTCGGTGTGGTGCTGTTGTTTCTGGGTTTGGCCTTCCTGCTGCGTTACGCCACCGAAGGCATGGTGGTGCCGATCGAGTTGCGTTACGCCGGTGTTGCGGCGGCGGCATTGGGGCTTCTGGGGCTGGGCTGGTGGCTTAGAACACGCAACAGCAATTACGCGTTGATGCTGCAAGGCACCGGGATCGCGGTGCTGTACCTGACCGTGTTTGCCGCGATGCGCCTGCATCCGCTGCTCGATCCTACGGCGGCGTTAGGCCTGCTGGTCGCGGTGACGGTGTTCTCGGCGATTCTTGCCATCACCCAGGATGCCTTGGGCCTGGCTGCCGCTGCAGCGTTGGGTGGTTTTGCCGCGCCGATCCTGACCTCCACCGGCGCCGGCAACCATGTCGCACTGTTCAGCTACTTCGCCTTGCTCAACGCCGGCATCCTCGCCATCGCCTGGTTCAAGGCCTGGCGGCTGCTCAACCTGATCGGTTTCGTCGGCACCTTCGGCATCGGTTTCGCCTGGGGTCTGCGTTCCTATACGCCGGAGTTGTTGTGGAGTACCGAGCCGTTCCTGATTGTGTTCTTCCTGATGTACCTGGCCATCGGTCTGCTGTTCGCCAGGCGCAAGTTGCTGGAAATGAGCGATGCACCCGAGGACGACAGCCGTGAAGCGCTGCTGCATTGGTCGGCGCGCAAGGGCGATTACGTCGACGGCACGATGCTGTTCGGTCCTCCGTTGGTGGGCTTCGGCTTGCAGTTCGCATTGGTCCAGCACTTGGAATTCGCTTCAGCCTTCAGCGCATTGGCGTTGGGCATGATTTACATGGGCCTGGCGCGCCTGCTGATGGGCGGACGAGCGTTGCTGTTGGCGGAAACCTGTCTGGCGCTGGGGGTGATCTTCGCCAGCCTGGCGATTCCGTTGGGGCTCGATGCGCGCTGGACCGCTGCTGCCTGGGCTGTCGAAGGCGCCGGCATCTTCTGGCTGGGCCTGCGTCAGCAACGACCGCTGGCCCGAGCCTTTGCCTTGCTGCTGCAACTGGGCTCGGCGCTGGCCTTCCTCAGTGAGCTGCGAATCGGCGAAAGCAGCCTGCTCGAGGGTGCGCCGCTCGGTGCGTTGATGCTCGGCGTGGCGTTGTTGTTCAGCTTCTACCAGTTGCGCAAAGCCTTGCCCGAGCAGACGTCGGACTGGGAGCGTAAAGGGCTGCCCGTGTTGGCCTGCCTCGGTCTGACCTTTCTTTATCTGCTGGCGCCGTTGTTCTTCTTCACTCACGGTACGGCGATCAGTTGGGCGCTGGCGGGGTTGGCGACCTTGTTCGTTGGCTTGCGTCTGCAGTCGCGCACCTTCCTGTTCACCGCATTCGCCGTGCAGTTGCTCGGCGGTGCGTTGTTCCTGCTGCGGCTGCAAGGTTCGAGCGGTGAGTCCGCCGCTGTGTTCAGCGCGGGTTGGAGCGGTTTGCTGAGCGCGTCGTTGATCGGCCTGGCGCTGATCGCTGGCATGTTGCTGGCGGCGCGCGATGAGATGGTCCGAAGCGATGTGCGCTTGCTGCGCGGCTTGTCGGTGGTGCTGCTGGCCGGTCTGGTGTTGATCAATCTGGCGGTGCTGTTCGTCCTGCCTTGGCAAACAGCGAGCGCGGTATGGGCGGCCAGCGGTCTGTTCATCATCTGGCTCAGTCTTTATCTGAAGCAGCGCGTGAGTTTTGTCTTCGGTTTGCTGTTGCAGGTGATCGGTGGCGCGGCGTTCCTGCTGGCCGGGCCGGATTTGCTCGGACCGCTTGCGAGTGAAGGATTGAAGCCTCTGGCTCACAGCGGTTTCTGGACGCCGCTGGTGTTGGGTTTGGCTGCAATGGTCGGCGCCTGGCGCTTGCAGCTCGGCAATCATGCGTCGGCCTTCGATGTGCTGAGCTTGCAGCGTTTGTCCGAAGTGCTGCTGGTGTGGGGCGCGGCTTGGTGGGCGCTGGCGTGGGTCAGTGAGGTGCTGCGCTTCGCACCGTTGAATCTGCAAGCGACGTTGTTGCTGGCCGTTGCGGCGCTGAGTATGGCGCTGTGGACAGTCTTGGCGCTGCGCCTGAAATGGTCGGCGCTGGGCTTGCTCTGCACCTTGCTGATTCTTGCGTCCGGTTTGGTGTTGCTGGCTGCGTGGCACTCGCGTTATCACCCGGCGGCCAATTTTGGTTGGCTGGTATGGGCGGCCGTGTTCGTTGTGCACTTCATCTCTCTGCGGCGTCTGGCGCCGATGTTGCCGGCGCGCGCCCTCAGTACCGCGCACGTGCTCGGCTGCTGGCTGTTGATCGGTGTGCTGGCGCTGGAGCTGCGTTACGGTTTGCTGCTGTTGTCCGAGCAGTACAACGCCTGGCGCTGGTTGGGTTGGGCGATTCTGCCGAGCCTGTATCTGGTCCTCGCAGCCGCACCCCGTGCCTGGCCATGGCCGGTGTCGACTTATGCCCGCGAATACCGTGTCTATGCCGCCGCACCATTGGCATTGCTCATGCTCGGGTGGTTCTGGCTGGCGAACATCGTCAGCGACGGCACCGCCGAACCGTTGCCTTACGTACCTCTGATCAACCCGCTGGAGTTGGGTCTGCTGTTTGCGCTGTTCGGCGTCTACGTATGGTCCCGCAGCGCCGTGACGCAACTGGCGATCCGCAAGGACTATGCCGAACACGCCACGCAACTGATCGCTGGCGCCTCGCTGTTTGTGTTCTTCACGGCGCTGGTAATGCGCACTGCCCACCATTGGGGCGGTGTGCCGTTCGAGCTGGATTTGTTGCTCGAATCCATGCTGGTGCAGGCCGGTCTGTCCATCGTCTGGACGTTGATGGCCCTGAGTCTGATGATCGGCGGCCATCTGCGTCATCGCCGCGAAGTCTGGCTGATCGGTGCGGCGCTGATTGGTGTGGTGGTGGCCAAACTGTTCTTTGTCGAATTGAGTAACCGCGGCGGACTCGCCCGGATCGTCTCGTTTATCGGCGTTGGCGTGTTGCTGTTGGTGGTGGGCTATTTCGCCCCGTTGCCGCCCAAGCGCTTTGATGCTGAGCCGGAGGCTGAAAAACCGGCCCCGCAAACCGAAGGAGTGTCGTCTTGAGTCAGAAGCTGAACCTGGTCTGGTTGGGCGCTGTTGCGCTGGGTGTGGCGCTGTCGGCCAGTGCTCAGGAAAAACTGGCGGACTTCGCCACGCAGGTACCGTTGTCGGTCAGCGGCGAAGGTCCGTGGTATCGACTCGAATTGCCGTTGAGCGTGCAATTGAATGCGCGGCAAACCGATCTCAGCGATGTGCGCGTGTTCAATGCCGCCGGTGAGGCGCAGGCGTATTCCTTGGCGCGCGCGCCGGCGCAGACCAGCGAAAACCGTACCCTGACCGACGTGAAGTGGTTCCCGCTGTACAACTCGGCGGACTCCACCGAGCACGCACCGAGCGTGCGGGTGCAATCGAGCGCCAACGGCACGCTGGTCGAAGTGCAGCCGTCCAGTCAGTTGGAGGCGGGCGAAGAAATGCTGCGCGGCTGGTTGCTCGACGCCAGCAGTATCAAAGCTCCGTTGCAGCAGTTGATCCTCGACTGGACCAGCGAACGCGACGGCTTCCAGCGTTTCACCATCGAAGCCAGCGACGACTTGCAGCATTGGCAGTCGTGGGGCGAAGGTCAGGTGGCACGCCTGACGTTTGCTGACGAACAGGTCGAGCAGCATGAAGTCGCCCTGCCGGGTCAGTCGGCCCGTTATCTGCGCTTGCTGTGGAACACGCCGCAATCGGCCCCGACATTGACCTCTGCGCAACTGCTAAGCGCCAAGACCCGCAGTCTGCCGCTACCGCTTGTCTGGTCGCAACCCCTGGCCGGCAGCAGCGTGAAGGCTGGTGAATACACTTGGCAATTACCCATGGGGCTGAATGTCGAGCGCGTGCAGGTCGAGTTGAGTCAACCCAACAGTTTGGCGCCCGTGACCTTGTCCGGTCGTCGGGAAAGTAGCCTGCCGTGGCAGCCGATGAGCAGCGGTTTGCTCTATCGCTTGACCCAGAATGGCCAGGACGTGGTGCAGAACGAATTGCAGCTGTCGGGGCAAATCGTTCAGCAGTTGAAGCTGACGGTGGACGAGCGCGGCGGCGGTCTGGGTGCCGAGGCACCGACAGTGCGATTCGCCGTGCGCTCCATTCAATTGATGTTCCTGGCGCGCGGGGCGGGGCCTTATACGCTCGCGCTGGGAAGTGCCACGGTGAAGGCGGCAAGCCTGCCGCTGTCGACGTTGATTCCGGATTACAGCGCTGCAAAGTTGGCGACATTGGGCAAGGCTACGGTGGAGGGCGGGACGGTGGCCACGCCAGCGTCGACCGTGACAACGGCTGCGACGATCGACACAAACTGGAAGAAAATCGGGCTGTGGGCGGTGTTGCTGCTCAGTGTTTTGTTCCTGGGCGCGATGGCGTTCAGTCTGTTGCGCAAGCCGCCGGCCAAGCCTTGAAGGCGGGTGCTCGCGATAGCGGTTCCAGGTCGGTAAAAATGCCGGATTCGAACTACGCTCAACCGGGCGCATGAACTCTATTGGGTGTAACACGTCTGATAGGAGGAAATGCGCCCCGACTCGCGTTAAACTGCGCGGGTTTTTAGCCCCCCCATTCCACCGGAGCCTTCCATGTCCCGCGTTACCCTGAGTCGCTATTTGATTGAGCAGACCCGTAGCAATAACACCCCTGCCGATCTGCGTTTCCTGATCGAAGTGGTGGCGCGTGCTTGCAAAGAGATCAACCACGCCGTGTCCAAAGGCGCCCTCGGTGGTGTTCTGGGCAGCATGGGCACTGAAAACGTCCAAGGTGAAGTGCAGAAGAAACTCGACGTGATCTCCAACGAGATCCTGCTCGAAGCCAACGAATGGGGCGGTCACCTGGCCGGCATGGCGTCCGAAGAAATGGACAACGCCTACCAGATCCCGGGCAAATACCCGAAAGGCGCGTACCTGCTGGTTTTCGACCCACTGGACGGCTCGTCGAACATCGATATCAACGCGCCGGTCGGTACTATCTTCTCGGTGCTGCGTTGCCCGAACGAATACCTGAGCCAAAACGAGCCCTTGAACGAAAAGGCTTTCCTGCAGCCAGGCACCGAGCAAGTGGCTGCCGGTTACGCGATCTACGGTCCACAGACCATGTTGATCCTGACCCTGGGCGACGGCGTAAAAGGCTTCACCCTGGACCGCGAAATGGGCAGCTTCGTGCTGACCCATGAAGACATCAAGATCCCGGAATCCACTCAGGAATTCGCGATCAACTCTTCCAACCAGCGTCACTGGGAAGCGCCGGTACAACGCTACGTCAGCGAATTGCTGGCGGGCGAAGAAGGCCCGCTGAAAAAGAACTACAACATGCGCTGGGTCGCCGCGATGGTCGCGGACGTGCACCGCATCCTGACCCGTGGTGGCTTGTTCATGTACCCACGCGACAGCCGCGAGCCGTCCAAGCCGGGCAAGCTGCGTCTGATGTACGAAGCCAACCCGATGTCGTTCCTGGTTGAACAGGCTGGCGGCGCTTCTACCGATGGCCATCAGCGCATCCTCGACATCAAGCCTGACGGCTTGCACCAGCGTGTCGCGGTGTTCCTCGGTTCGAAAGAAGAAGTCGAACGCGTCACGGCTTACCACAAGGAATAAACCATGACCGCGCCCTGGCAGCCGTTGCTCGAATGGTGGTTCGGAACATTCGAATCCCCCAACGAAATAGCGGCTGACAAGGGCAAGTTATGGTTCGGCAAGCGCGACAGCCAGGACCTCGAAGCGCAGACGCGTTTCGGGGACTGGGTCGAGCAGGCACTGGCCGGCGGATTGACCGAGTGGGCGCAACGCCCCGAAGGTTGGCTGGCCCTGGTGCTGCTGCTCGATCAACTGCCGCGAATGATCTTTCGCGACACTCCCAAATCCTTTTCAGGCGATCTCAGGGCTCAGGCACTGGTGGCGCAAGGCATTGCTGCGGATTTCGATCGGCAGTTGCGGCCGATCCAGCGGGTATTCATCTACCTGGTGTTTGAGCATTGCGAGAATCTGGCGGTGCAGAATGAGGCGGTTTCGCGGTTTATCGAGCTGGTTGCGCAGCAGCCGGAAGCTGAGCGGGCACTGTTTACCGATTATCTGAACTATGCCGAGAAGCATCAGCAGGTGATTGCACGGTTTGGGCGGTTTCCGCATCGCAATGCGGTGTTGGAAAGGGAGTCTACGGCTGAGGAGTTGGCGTTTCTTTCGGGACCCGGGTCTCGGTTCTAAATCCACCCCTCACCCTAACCCTCTCCCCAAGGGGTAGAGGGGACTGACCGAGTTGTGCTTTCGAGTGACATCGACCTGAAATATCAAGTCGAGCTCAGGTTTCGAAAACCATGAAGATCTGCTCCCTTTCCCCCTCTCCCCCGTGGGGAGAGGGCTGGGGTGAGGGGTGGATCTTGAAGTTTAAATGCGGAAACTACCCACCAATTGCTTCAACCGCGCCGCCTGCTGCTCAAGGTCTGAACACGCACGCAACGTCGCCTGCAAGTTCTCCACGCCTTCCTGGTTCAGCGTGTTGATCTCGGTAATGTCGACATTGATCGACTCCACCACCGCCGTCTGCTCTTCCGTCGCAGTGGCCACCGACTGGTTCATCCCGTCGATCTCACCGATACGCTGAGTCACGCTGCCCAGACGTTCGCCCGCCTGGTTGGCGATGCCGACGCTGCTTTCGCTCTGGCGCTGGCTGTCGGTCATGGTGATCACGGCTTCCCGGGCGCCGACTTGCAGTTCCTCGATCATCTTCTGCACTTGCTGCGCCGAATCCTGAGTCCGGTGCGCGAGGTTACGCACCTCGTCCGCGACCACGGCAAAACCGCGACCGGCTTCACCGGCACGGGCCGCTTCGATGGCGGCGTTGAGTGCCAGCAGGTTGGTCTGCTGGGAGATGCTGGTGATCACTTCCAGAATCTGCCCGATGTTCACGGTATTGCTATTGAGCGTTTCGATGTTGCCGCACGAATCGCTGATCTTCGCCGAGAGCTGCTGCATCGCCGCGATGGTTTTATCGACGACTTGCTGACCGTCTTCGGCCAATGCGCGGGCATCGCTCGAATGCTGAGAGGCGAGGGCGGCGTTCTGGGCGATTTCCTGGGCGGCGGCGCCCAGTTCGTTGATGGCGGCGGCGACGCTGCTGGTGCGTGAGGCTTGCTGGTCGGAATTGAACATCGACGAGTTCGACGCCGCAACCACACGCAAGGCGACTTCGTTGACCTGGCCGGTGGCCGAGGACACTTCGCGAATCGACGTATGAATACGCTCCACAAAACGGTTGAACGAGGTGCCCAGTGCACCGAATTCGTCCTGGCCGTGAATCGTCAGGCGTTTGGTCAGGTCACCTTCACCTTCGGCGATGTCATGCATGGCGCGGCCCATGGTCAACAGGGGCTGCATCAGGAAGCTGATCAGCATGCCCAACAGCGCGATGATGATCACGACGGCAATGACCATGGCGATGATCGCCGAGGTGCGGAACTCGCTGAGCATCGAGAACGCGGTGTCCTGATCCAGCACCAGCGCCACGTACCAGTCTGCCGAGGGCACACCGTTGACGTGGGTAAAGGAGATGAATTGAGTCTTGCCGTCGATCTCGACTTCTTTCATGCCCGGGCTGACTTTCGGCGCGCCGTTCGGGTAGGCGTCGGTCAGGCTCTTGAGCACCAGTTTGCTGTCCGGGTGGATCAGGATCTTGCCATCGGCGCTGACGATAAACGCGTGGCCATGGCCGCCGAAGTTCAGCGAGTTGATGATCGCGCTGACGCTGGACAGGTCGATGTCTGCGCCGGCGACGCCGATCATTTGATTCTGATGTTTCACCGGGGTGGCAACGGTGATCACCAGTTTGCCCGACGACGCGGCGATATAAGGTTCGGTGACGATGGTCTGTTGGGCGCCATTGGCCGCCTTGTACCAGCCACGGGCGCGGGGGTCGTAATCCGCGGCACGATTGCCGGCCGGGACCGAGAACATCACGCCGTCGGTGCCACCGAAGTAGCTCAACTGAAAATTACTGGTGTAGGCCGGCAGGTCGATGGCGCGCTTGAGGTTGGCCTGAGCGCTACCGTCCACGGCGATTTGCTGGGACAGCGATTGCAGCAACTGCATGCGGCTTTCCAGCCAGGTCTGGATGTTGCTGGTGGTCAGGCTGCCAAGTTCCTGCATCGAGGACTCGGTACTGCTGCGCAGGGTTTGACGCTGGCGGTAGTCGTTGAAAAGGATGAAACAAGCGAATGCAACGGCCACCACGAGGGCGGCAGCCAACAAGATCTTGTGGCTGAACTTCATGTTTCTGGTCATTAAATGAGCTACCGCGGAGTGGCTGGTCAACAAAGGGGCGTCAATTTGCCACAGTCGTGGGCGTTGCGCTGCTTTTTATGTCGACTGGCCGGCGCCAAAGATTAGGCGGCTTTTGCGAAAACCGACGAAATACCCAATAGCGAAAGTAAAGTTGCAGATTTTCCAAATAAGGCAGACGAGCGGCCCAATAAATAGCCGGGCGGCCAGGGAACCAGATAGGGGTTTTCTCTTCTAAGCTTCAGCTTGGCAGCCATGCCATTCCCCTTCGCCCCAGGAGCTACACCATGTCGCTGCGTTCTATCGCCTTGCTTTCGTTCTGCGTGTTGTTGGCCGCTTGCAGCAAGATCAATCAGGAAAACTACTCGAAGCTTTCGTCAGGCATGCCCAAGGCCGAAGTAGAAACCTTGTTGGGCAAACCCTCCGATTGCTCGGGCGCGCTCGGCATGTCCAGTTGCACCTGGGGTGACAAGAACAGCTTTATCAGCGTGCAGTACGCCGGTGACAAAGTGCTGATGTTTTCCGGCCAAGGCCTGAAGTAAACCGGGGTTATACGCCCACGGGAGAAAAATAATGAAGCGGTTACTGATAGTCCTTTTAGCCGGCCTGGTTTTGGCCGGCTGCGCCACGTCTGGCGTAGATCCGTTGGCACCGAAAACCGCCAATAGCGTCAATCTCAAGAAGTACCAAGGGACCTGGTACGAGTTGGCTCGTCTGCCGATGTATTTCCAGCGCAACTGCGCGCAATCCGAAGCCCATTACACGCTCAAGCCTGACGGCAAGGTGTTGGTGCTCAATCGCTGCCTGACGGCGGACTGGCAGTGGGAAGAGGCCAAAGGCGTGGCCTGGCCACAGGAACCGGGTAAAACCGACAAGCTGTGGGTCGAGTTCGATACCTGGTTTTCGCGGCTGATTCCGGGTGCGGCGAAGGGAGAGTACTGGGTGTTGTACGTCAGCGATGACTACAAGACCGCCATTGTTGGCGATCCGAGCCGCAAGTATCTGTGGCTGCTGTCACGGACCCCGACGGTCAATGGCGTCGTGCGTGAGGAACTGCTGAGCAAGGCGCGTCAGCAAGGTTACGACACCACGCGGCTGATCTGGCGCGCGACAGACACGCAGATGGCCAAGACCTCGAATTAACAGTCACCGAAGACCCAATGTGGGAGCGAGCCTGCTCGCGATAGCGGCCTGTCAGTCAACATTGATGTTGAATCTGGCGGCCCTTTCGCGAGCAGGCTCGCTCCCACAGTTGTTTCCGGTGTTAGCCCAATAGATCGCGCAAGACTTGGGTGAAGGCGCGGTTACTTTCTTCTTCGTCCGCATGACGCCCATCACGCACAACCCACTGGCCATTGACCAACACATCCCGCACCTGGCGATCGCCACCGGCAAACAACCAGCGATTGAGAATCCCGTCGCCACTGGCTGTCGCCAGGTACGGATCGTTGCCATCCAGCACCAGCCAATCCGCACGTTTGCCAACTTCCAGCGCACCAATCGACTGACCCAGCGCTTGAGCGCCGCCATCCAGCGCCGCGTCGTACAGCGTGCGGCCGACCATCGGCTGATCCGCGCCATACAAACGGTTACGGCGTTGGTCGCGCAGACGCTGGCCGTATTCCAGCCAGCGCAATTCTTCCACCACGCTCAATGACACATGGCTGTCGGAACCGATGCCCATGCGCCCGCCCTGAGCGAGGAAATCCACTGCCGGGAAAATCCCGTCGCCGAGGTTGGCTTCGGTGGTCAGGCACAAGCCGGCGATGGCGCGACTCTTGGCCATCAGCGTGACTTCTTCCGGGTTGGCGTGGGTGGCGTGAACCAGGCACCAGCGCTGATCGACTTCGGTGTTCTCGTACAGCCATTGCAGCGGACGGCGGCCGCTCCAGCTCACGCAGTCATCGACTTCTTTCTGCTGTTCGGCGATGTGGATGTGCACCGGGCACTGCCGGTCACTGGCGGCCAGCACTTCGCTGATCTGCTGCGGTGTTACCGCGCGCAACGAGTGGAAACACAAACCCAGCGACTGCGCCGGTTGCTGCGCCAGGATCGGCTGCAAGCGCGATTGAAGCTTGAGGTAGTTTTCGGTGCTGTTGATAAAGCGGCGCTGGCCTTCGTTCGGGGCCTGGCCGCCGAAACCGGAATGGCTGTAGAGCACCGGCAGCAGGGTCAGGCCGATCCCGGCGGAACTGGCGGCGTGGCTGATGCGTAGCGCCAGTTCGGCCGGGTCCGCGTAAGGCTGGCCGTTGGTGTCGTGGTGTACATAATGAAATTCCGCGACCGAGGTGTAACCGGCCTTGAGCATTTCGATGTACAGCTGACGGGCGATGACGCCGAGTTGATCCGGGCTGATTTTTCCGACGAGGCGATACATCAAATCGCGCCAGGTCCAGAAACTGTCATTCGGATTACCCGCCACTTCCGCCAGCCCGGCCATGGCGCGCTGGAAAGCGTGGGAGTGTAAATTCGGCATACCCGGCAGCAGCGGACCGCTTAGCCGTTCGGCGCCATCTGCGTTGGAATCGGCCTGGATATGGGTCAACACGCCATCGGCGCTGACCTCAAGACGTACATTGTTGGCCCATCCACTAGGCAGCAGCGCGCGTTCAGCAAAGAAGGCGGACATGGTTCAGCACCCCATCGTGTGTTATTTGTATATACATATACAGACGTTTGCCTGCTCGGTAAACTCCGGCAAGCTAGTAGCCCTCAACAAATGAACAAGGATTAACCGTGCCAACTCCGTCTGCCACATTGCCGCCGAATGCCAATCTGAGCGCCAATCTGGGCGACAGTCCGGCGCCCTTGTACGCCCGCGTCAAACAGATGATCACCCAGCAAATCGACAGTGGAAACTGGCCGCCGCACTACCGCGTTCCGTCGGAAAGCGAGCTGGTCAACCAGCTGGGGTTCAGCCGTATGACCATCAATCGCGCCCTGCGCGAGATGACCGCCGACGGTCTGCTGGTGCGCATGCAGGGTGTCGGTACGTTCGTCGCCGAGCCGAAAAGTCAGTCCGCGCTGTTTGAAGTCCACAACATCGCCGACGAAATCGCCTCCCGTGGCCATCGCCACACCTGCAAGGTCATCACCCTCGAAGAAGAGGCTGCCGGTTCCGAGCGGGCCTTGGCCCTGGACATGCGAGAAGGCCAGAAAGTCTTTCACTCGCTGATCGTGCATTTCGAAAATGATATCCCGGTGCAAATCGAAGACCGTTTCGTCAACGCACTGGTGGCGCCGGACTACCTCAAGCAGGACTTCACCCTGCAAACGCCATACGCCTATCTGAACCAGGTCGCGCCGCTGACTGAAGGCGAGCACGTGGTCGAGGCGATTCTGGCCGAGGCCAGTGAGTGCAAGTTGCTGCAGATTGAAAAGGGCGAGCCGTGCCTGCTGATTCGCCGCCGCACCTGGTCCGGCCGTCAGCCAGTGACCGCCGCCCGTTTGATCCACCCCGGTTCCCGTCATCGTCTGGAAGGTCGGTTTCATAAATGAATCAAGTAAAGGTTCTACGCGCAAAAGATTACCCACGCATGCCATGGAAAAACGGCGGCGGCAGCACTGAAGAAATCACCCGTGATGGAGGTGCCGGCCTTGAGGGTTTCGGCTGGCGTCTGTCGATTGCCGACATCGGCGAGTCGGGCGGTTTCTCGACATTCGCCGGCTATGAGCGAGTGATCACTGTGCTGCAAGGCGACGGCATGACCTTGCGGGTTGATGGTCAGGACACTCGGCCATTGTTACCGCTGGAGCCATTTGCTTTCAGCGGCGAGAGCCAGGTTTCCTGCACCTTGCTCGGCGGGCCGATCCGCGACTTCAACCTGATTTATGCACCGCAGCGTTATAGCGCGCGGTTGCAGTGGCTGGACGGCGAGCAGCGGTTTTTCAGCTCGGCGGGCACCGTGCTTGTGTTCAGTATCACCGACGAGCTTGAAGTGAAGGTCGGTAACAGTGCCTCACAGCTGGGTCGCCATGATTGCCTGCAACTCGACGGTAACGCCGACCTGCTGGAAGTCTCCAGCAACGGTCAGTGCTGTGTGATCGAGCTGACTGCACGCTGATCCAACTGTTTACAAAATCTCTGTGGCGAGGGGGTTTACCCCCGTTGGGTTGCGAAGCGACCCCAAAAAATGGGGCTGCTGCGCAACCCAACGGGGGTAAACCCCCTCGCCACAAAAGCAATCCTCATCCTGTTTCCCATCGCGCACCACTTTGTTACCGAACGCCCCAGCGTGGCGCAAAACCCCGCTCAAGTAACAGCTGTAATCCCCCTCACAAAATCCCCCCGAAAAATTTCATCTTTGCCAGAACCCTTGATCCAGGCGCTTTCCAGCCGTTTCAAAACTTTTCTTGAGCACTCATTCAGCAAGTTGGCCGCTTGATTGCATATGCTTGTATGTACAAGTAAAGACGTATGCGTATGAGTCGATCGAGACTCCTCGCAACGTCCACTGATTCGCTTGTGTCGCGTTGACGCGCACAGGCTGGCTTATCCCCCCGCCAGGGTTGGTTTGGATTGATCGCTGAGGAGTCTTTTTCGTGACTGACAATACCCAGAAACCTACGAAGTATCGTGACGTTGAAATTCGTGCCGCTCGCGGTAACAAGCTGACCGCCAAGAGCTGGCTGACTGAAGCGCCGCTGCGCATGCTGATGAACAACCTTGACCCGGAAGTCGCCGAGAACCCTAAAGAACTGGTGGTTTACGGTGGTATCGGTCGTGCGGCACGTAACTGGGAATGCTACGACAAGATCGTCGAAAGCCTGACCAACCTGAATGACGACGAGACCCTGCTGGTGCAATCCGGCAAGCCGGTCGGCGTGTTCAAGACCCACAGCAACGCCCCGCGCGTACTGATCGCCAACTCCAACCTGGTGCCACACTGGGCGAGCTGGGAACACTTCAACGAACTCGACGCCAAAGGCCTGGCCATGTACGGCCAGATGACCGCCGGCAGCTGGATCTACATCGGCAGCCAGGGCATCGTTCAAGGCACCTACGAAACCTTCGTCGAAGCCGGTCGCCAGCACTACAACGATGACCTGAAAGGTCGTTGGGTCCTGACCGCAGGCCTCGGCGGCATGGGCGGCGCTCAACCTCTGGCCGCGACCCTGGCCGGCGCTTGCTCGCTGAACATCGAATGCCAACAGGTCAGCATCGACTTCCGTCTGAACAGCCGTTATGTCGACGAGCAAGCCACCGACCTCGACGACGCGCTGGCCCGCATCGCCAAATACACCAAGGAAGGCAAAGCGATTTCCATTGCCCTGCTGGGTAACGCGGCTGAAATCCTGCCGGAACTGGTCAAGCGTGGCGTGCGCCCGGACATGGTCACCGACCAGACCAGCGCCCACGACCCGCTCAACGGTTACCTGCCAGCCGGCTGGACCTGGGAAGAGTACCGCGCTCGCGCCAAGACCGAGCCTGCTGCCGTGGTCAAGGCCGCCAAGCAATCGATGGCTGTACACGTTAAAGCGATGCTCGAATTCCAGAAAATGGGTATTCCGACCTTCGACTACGGCAACAACATCCGTCAGATGGCTCAGGAAGAAGGCGTCGAGAACGCATTCGACTTCCCGGGTTTCGTACCGGCTTACATCCGTCCGCTGTTCTGCCGCGGTATCGGTCCGTTCCGCTGGGCTGCACTGTCGGGCAACGCCGAAGACATCTACAAAACCGACGCCAAGGTCAAAGAACTGATCCCGGACGACGCGCACCTGCACAACTGGCTGGACATGGCGCGCGAGCGCATCAGCTTCCAGGGTCTGCCGGCACGTATCTGCTGGGTTGGCCTGGGCCTGCGCGCCAAGCTCGGTCTGGCGTTCAACGAAATGGTTCGCAGCGGTGAATTGTCCGCGCCAATCGTGATCGGTCGCGACCACCTGGACTCCGGTTCGGTAGCCAGCCCGAACCGCGAAACCGAATCCATGCAAGACGGTTCCGATGCCGTGTCCGATTGGCCACTGCTCAACGCTCTGCTCAACACCGCGAGCGGCGCGACCTGGGTTTCCCTGCACCACGGCGGCGGCGTCGGCATGGGCTTCTCCCAGCACTCGGGCATGGTGATTGTCTGCGACGGTACTGACGAAGCGGCCGAGCGTATCGCTCGCGTCCTGCACAACGACCCGGCTACCGGTGTCATGCGTCACGCTGATGCGGGTTATCAGATCGCGATCGACTGCGCCAAGGAACAGGGGCTGAACCTGCCGATGATTACCGGCAAGTAATGCTTGCCTGTAGGAGCAAAGCTTGCTCGCGATGAACGATAACGCGGTGCATCAGATACACCGCCATCGCGAGCAAGCTCAGCTCCTACAGGGACCGAGTGAATTCCAATAACAATCCACAGAGGTTGAATCATGGCTGTTAACAGCGATCGTGCAGGCAGTAAACCGTTGATCGAGAAACGTTCGATCGACTACATCCCGGAAGCGGAGAGACACGGTCGTCTGTTGAGTCAGTTCACCCTATGGATGGGTGCCAACCTGCAAATCACCGCGATTGTCACCGGGGCCCTGGCCGTGGTGCTGGGCGGTGACGTTTTCTGGTCGTTGATCGGTCTGTTGATCGGTCAACTGCTCGGCGGTGGCGTCATGGCGTTGCATGCCGCACAAGGGCCCAAGCTGGGTCTGCCGCAGATGATTTCCAGCCGGGTACAGTTCGGCGTTTATGGCGCGGCCATCCCGATCGTACTGGTCTGCTTGATGTACCTCGGCTTCACCGCAACGGGAACCGTGCTTTCCGGCCAGGCGCTGGGCCAGTTGTTTGATGTCAGCGACAGCGTCGGCATCCTGATCTTCGCCAGTGTCATCGTGCTGGTCACGGTGCTTGGTTATCGGGTGATCCATTGGATCGGCCGTGTTGCCAGTGTCATTGGCGTGATTGCTTTTGTTTATCTGTTCAGCCGTCTGATGAGCCAGGTTGATGTTGGCGCACTGCTGCAAATCCGCCACTTCAGCTGGAGCAGTTTTTTGCTCGCGGTATCGCTCGCGGCGTCCTGGCAGATCGCCTTCGGTCCTTACGTGGCTGACTACTCTCGCTACCTGCCGAGCAAGATTTCCTCGGTGAAAACTTTTTTTGCCGCAGGCGCAGGTTCGGTCATTGGTGCGCAGGTAGCGATGGTCCTCGGCGTGTTCGCTGCCGCATCGGCCAACGGGCAATTCGCTGGCCATGAAGTCGCCTACATCGTCGGTCTGGGCGGTACCGGTGCCACCGCTGCGCTGCTGTATTTCAGCATCGCGTTCGGCAAGGTCACCATCTCCACGCTGAACTCCTACGGCAGCTTCATGTGTATTGCGACCATCATCAGCGGCTTCCGTGGTGACCTGAAGGTATCGCGCTTGCAGCGTCTGGTCTTCGTGCTGGTCATCGTTGGTGCTGCGACCCTGATGGCGCTGCTCGGTCAGCACTCGTTCCTCGGTGCGTTCAAGTCCTTCATCCTGTTCCTGCTGGCGTTCTTCACGCCATGGAGCGCGATCAACCTGGTGGACTACTACTGCATCACTCGCGAGCGCTATGACGTGCCGGCACTGGCCGATCCGAACGGTCGCTACGGCCGTTGGAACGCCCTCGGTATCAGCGTCTATGTCTTCGGTGTGCTGGTGCAGCTGCCGTTTATCTCCACCAAGTTCTATACCGGTCCGCTGGTGGCGGCCCTGGGTGATGTGGATATTTCCTGGATCATTGGTCTGGTGATTCCGGCAGCCCTGTATTACGTGTGCGCGAAAAAATGGCACAGCGCAGTTCCCGATCACCTGATCCTGCCGCTCGAGCAGGACAGCGATGCAGCACCTATAACAAGCGGGGCCAGTCGCGCTGCGGCGCAGGCCTGATTGGACGTGGACAGGGCTGGATGCCTCTTGACTGCCGTAAGCCAACTCATGATTAGGAGCGTCACTACAATGAAATCGAACAAGACCCTGCTGACCACATTGCTTTCCATGGGCCTGCTGGCCAGCGCCGGCGCCACTCAGGCGGCGGGTTGGTGCGAGTCGGGCAAACCGGTGAAATTTGCCGGTTTGAACTGGGAAAGCGCCATGCTGCTGACCGACGTGCTGCAAGTCGTGTTGGAGAAAGGCTACGACTGCAAGACCGACAGCCTGCCGGGCAACTCCATCACCATGGAAAACGCCCTGAGCAGCAACGATATTCAAATCTTCGCCGAAGAGTGGGTCGGCCGTAGCGAAGTCTGGAACAAGGCTGAGAAGGCCGGCAAAGTTGTCGGTGTCGGCGCGCCTGTCGTGGGTGCTGTCGAAGGCTGGTACGTGCCGCGTTACGTGATCGAAGGCGACGCCAAGCGTAAGCTGGAGCCTAAAGCCCCGGACCTGAAAGCGATCGCCGATCTGGGTAAATACGCTGCAGTGTTCAAGGATCAGGAAGAGCCATCCAAGGGCCGTTTCTATAACTGCCCGGCCGGCTGGACCTGTGAGCTGGATAACAGCGAAATGCTGAAAAGCTACGGCCTGGAAAGCACCTACACCAACTTCCGTCCGGGCACCGGCCCGGCGCTGGATGCCGCGGTGCTGTCGAGCTACAAACGTGGCGAGCCGATCCTGTTCTACTACTGGTCGCCAACCCCGCTGATGGGCCAGGTTGATCTGGTGAAACTCGAAGAAAAACCAGGCGTGGACAAGAGCGTGACCATCAAGGTCGGCCTGTCCAAGACCTTCCACGAGCAAGCCCCGGAACTGGTGGCTGTGCTGGAAAAGGTCAACCTGCCAATCGACCTGCTCAACCAGAACCTCGGGCGCATGGCCAAAGAGCGAATCGAGTCACCAAAACTGGCCAAGATCTTCTTGAAGGAACATCCTGAAGTCTGGCACGCATGGGTGAGCGAAGACGCAGCCAAAAAGATCGACGCGGCCTTGTAGGTCGAGCTTCTCCGACTGCCGGCAACGGCAGTCCGGTGCTTGATCGCAACCCCTTGATTGAGAGTCTCTTATGTTTCCCGAAAGCTTTACCTTTTCCATCGCCGACTGGGTCAACAGTTGGGTCGATTCACTGGTCACCAACTACGGCGATGTGTTCCGCAGCATCTCCGACACCCTGTTGTGGGCCATCGTCAATCTTGAAGGGCTGCTGCGTGCGGCGCCCTGGTGGCTGATGCTGGCGATCGTGGCGGGCGTTGCCTGGCACGCGACCCGCAAAGTCGTGACCACCGCCGTGATCGTAGGCTTGCTGTTCCTGGTGGGCGCGGTCGGCCTCTGGGACAAGCTGATGCAAACCCTGGCGCTGATGATGGTGGCGACCATCATTTCGGTGATGATCGGCATTCCGCTGGGCATTCTTTCGGCACGCAGCAATCGCCTGCGTTCGTTCTTGATGCCGCTGCTGGACATCATGCAGACCATGCCGAGTTTCGTGTACCTGATCCCGGTGCTGATGTTGTTTGGCCTGGGCAAGGTCCCGGCGATTTTCGCCACCGTAATCTACGCCGCACCACCGCTGATCCGCCTGACTGATCTGGGTATCCGCCAGGTCGACGGCGAAGTGATGGAAGCGATCAACGCCTTCGGTGCCAACCGCTGGCAGCAACTGTTTGGTGTGCAACTTCCGCTGGCCCTGCCGAGCATCATGGCCGGGATTAACC
Source organism: Pseudomonas sp. GM41(2012) (assembly GCF_000282315.2). Taxonomy (GTDB): domain Bacteria; phylum Pseudomonadota; class Gammaproteobacteria; order Pseudomonadales; family Pseudomonadaceae; genus Aquipseudomonas. The sequence goes on along the minus strand of NZ_AKJN02000002.1, from coordinate 232,145 downwards.
AGACCACCATGATGGCCCTGTCGATGGTAGTGATTGCCTCGATGATCGGTGCCCGTGGCTTGGGTGAGGACGTGTTGGTGGGGATTCAGACCCTCAACGTCGGACGTGGTCTTGAGGCGGGTCTGGCGATCGTGATTCTGGCAGTGGTTATCGACCGTATTACTCAGGCGTATGGTCGGGCACGGCATGAGGTGAGCAAATGAACAACGAAGCCATCAGCAAGATCGAAGTCAAAAACGTCTTCAAGATTTTCGGCAACCGTTCCAAGGATGCGCTGGCCATGATCGGCCAGGGCAAAACCAAGGATCAGGTGCTGTCCGAAACCGGCTGTGTGGTCGGCGTGAACGACTTGTCCCTGAGCATCGGCACCGGCGAGATCTTCGTGATCATGGGCCTGTCGGGTTCCGGCAAGTCGACGCTGGTGCGCCACTTCAATCGCCTGATCGACCCGACCAGCGGCGCGATCCTGGTGGACGGCGTGGACATCCTGCAATACGACATGGAAGCCCTGCGCGAATTTCGCCGACACAAGATCAGCATGGTGTTCCAGAGCTTTGGCCTGCTGCCGCACAAGACCGTGGTGGATAACGTCGCCTACGGCCTGAAAGTGCGTGGCGAGACCAAGCAAATGTGCTCCGAGCGCGCGTTGCACTGGATCAACACCGTGGGCCTCAAGGGCTACGAAAACAAATACCCGCATCAGCTCTCGGGCGGCATGCGTCAGCGTGTGGGCCTGGCTCGCGCCTTGGCGGCGGACACCGACATCATCCTGATGGACGAAGCCTTCAGCGCCCTCGACCCGCTGATTCGCGCGGAAATGCAGGACCAGTTGCTGGAGCTGCAAAAGACTCTGCACAAGACCATCGTCTTCATCACCCACGACCTCGACGAGGCCGTGCGCATCGGCAACCGCATTGCGATTCTCAAGGATGGCCGCCTGATTCAGGTGGGTACGCCAAGAGAGATCCTGCATTCGCCGGCGGATGAGTATGTGGACCGGTTCGTACAGCGTCGGGCTGCGGTGGTTTAAGAGATTTGCAGTGACTTTGCTGGCCTCATCGCGGGCAAGCCTTGCTCCTACAGGTCCGCGGTGAAACCCCGTAGGAGCAAAGCTTGCTCGCGATAGCGTCGGCAAAGCTGCATCAATATTCAAGTTGTACGCACGAGGTTGAAGATGTCCCAGGCTGAAAAAATCGTTATCGCCGACGCCCCGTTGCGTTGGCAGGATGTGGTTGCCGTCGCCCGCCATGGCGCACAGCTTGAGCTGTCACCACAGGTCTGGGCGCGGATCGAAAATGCCCAGGCGATCGTCCAGCGCATCGTCGTCAGCGGCGAGCGCGCCTATGGCGTCAACACCGGCCTCGGCGCGCTGTGCAATGTCTCGCTCAAAGACGAGCAACTCAGCCAATTGTCGCGCAACACCCTGCTCAGTCACGCCTGTGGCGTCGGCGCACCATTGGCCGACGAACAGACCCGCGCAATTCTCTGCGCCGCCATTCGCAACTACAGCCACGGCAAATCCGGCATTCATCGCCGGGTGGTCGAAGCCCTGTTGGCGCTGCTCAATCGCGGCATCACCCCGCAAGTGCCGTCCCAGGGTTCGGTGGGTTACCTGACCCACATGGCCCACATCAGCATTGCGCTGCTGGGTGTCGGCAATGTCAGCTATCGCGGGCAGATCGTTTCCGCGCAGCAGGCGCTGGCCGAAGAAGGTCTGCAGCCGGTTCAGCTGGGCGCCAAAGATGGCTTGTGCCTGGTCAACGGCACGCCGTGCATGTCCGGCTTCAGCTGCCTGGCACTCGCCGACGCGACGCGTCTGCTGCAATGGGCCGACGTGATCGGTGCCATGAGCTTCGAAGCCCAGCGCGGTCAGATTGCCGCGTTCGATGCCGAGATCATCGCGCTCAAACCGCATCCAGGCATGCAGCAAGTCGGCATCAACCTGCGTGCGTTGCTCGATGGCAGTGAAGTGATCGCCAGCAGCAAAGGTATTCGCACTCAGGATGCGTTGAGCATTCGCTCGATTCCGCAAGTCCATGGCGCCGCTCGCGATCAGCTTGAGCACGCGAAAAAGCAGATCGAAACCGAACTCAACTCCGTCACCGACAACCCGATGTTGCTGGGTACGCCGGACGACTTCCGCGTGATGTCCCAAGCCAACCCGCACGGTCAATCCGTGGCCTTGGCGGCGGATTTGCTGGCCATCGCCATGGCTGAAATCGGCTCCATCGCCGAACGTCGTCTGGACCGCTTGATCAACCCGCATGTCAGCGGTTTGCCGGCATTCCTGGTGGCCAATCCGGGGGTGAACTCCGGAATGATGATCGTCCAGTACGTCGCCGCTTCGCTGTGTGCGGAAAACCGCCAGTTGGCGCAACCGGCGGTACTCGACAACTACGTCACCTCAGGCCTGCAGGAAGATCACCTGAGCATGGGCACCAACGCCGCGTTGAAGCTGCATCGCGCGCTGGAAAACTGCACGCAGATCCTCGCCATCGAGTATTTGCTGGCGGCTCAGGCATTTGAATTTCTCAAGGAACAACGCTTCGGCGCAGGCACCAATACAGCCTGGCGTCTGCTGCGTGAGCGAGTCCCGGCCTACGATCAGGACCGCTGGTTGGCACCGGACATCGCCAGTGCCGCCGCCGTTTTGAAAGACCCGATTTTGCTGCACAAAGTGTTACCGAACCTGAACTGATTTCCACCACACCAGCGTGCCAAGGCGCGGCTCCCCAGAAGGCGAGACGCGACGGACAACGGATATCTCCGGAGCGTCTGGTGAGTTAATGACAAACTCTCAAAAGGAGCACGAAATGACTGCGTTAAACCTTATTCCCGGCCAACTGAGCCTTGCCCAACTGCGTGATGTTTATCAGCAACCGGTCAAAATCACCCTCGACAACAGTGCCTCGGCCCAGATCGAAGCCAGCGTTGCCTGCGTGGAACAGATCCTCGCCGAGAACCGCACCGCTTATGGCATCAACACCGGTTTCGGTCTGCTGGCTTCGACCCGTATCGCCAGCGAAGACCTGGAAAACCTCCAGCGCTCGCTCGTTTTGTCCCACGCTGCCGGTGTTGGCGAGCCGATCAGCGACGCGCTGGTTCGACTGGTCATGGTGCTCAAGGTCAACAGCCTGAGCCGTGGTTTCTCCGGCATTCGTCGCGTCGTGATCGACGCACTGATCGCTCTGATCAATGCCGAGGTTTACCCGCACATTCCATTGAAGGGTTCGGTCGGTGCATCCGGTGACCTGGCGCCTTTGGCCCACATGTCGCTGGTGCTGCTGGGCGAAGGCAAGGCTCGCTACAAAGGCGAGTGGATGGAAGCCACCGAAGCACTGAAAGTGGCCGGTCTGACCCCGCTGACCCTGGCGGCCAAAGAAGGTCTGGCGCTGCTCAACGGTACTCAGGTGTCCACCGCTTACGCGCTGCGTGGTCTGTTCGAAGGCGAAGACCTGTTCGCCGGGGCCCTGGCCATTGGTGGCATGACGGTTGAAGCGGTATTGGGCTCGCGCTCGCCGTTCGACGCCCGCATCCACGCCGCTCGTGGCCAGAAAGGCCAGATCGACGCCGCTGCCGCTTACCGCGATCTGCTGGGCGAGCGTAGCGAAGTGTCCGACTCGCACCAAAACTGCGAAAAAGTCCAGGACCCGTACTCCCTGCGCTGCCAGCCGCAAGTCATGGGCGCCTGCCTGACTCAGTTCCGTCAGGCTGCCGAAGTGCTCGCCATCGAAGCCAACGCCGTTTCGGACAACCCGCTGGTATTCGCCGCTGAAGGCGACGTGATCTCCGGCGGTAACTTCCACGCCGAACCGGTCGCCATGGCTGCCGACAACATGGCCTTGGCCATCGCTGAAATCGGTTCCCTGAGCGAGCGTCGTATCTCGCTGATGATGGACAAGCACATGTCGCAACTGCCGCCGTTCCTGGTGGCCAATGGCGGCGTGAACTCCGGCTTCATGATCGCCCAGGTGACTGCTGCGGCACTGGCCAGCGAGAACAAAGCGCTGTCCCATCCGCACTCGGTGGACAGCCTGCCGACTTCCGCAAACCAGGAAGACCACGTTTCCATGGCGCCGGCTGCCGGCAAGCGTCTGTGGGAAATGGCCGAAAACACTCGTGGTGTTCTGGCGGTTGAATGGTTGGCGGCGGCTCAGGGCCTCGACCTGCGTGAAGGTCTGAAGACCTCGACGAAACTGGAAAAGGCTCGTGCCATCCTGCGTGCCGAAGTGCCGTTCTATGAGAAAGACCGTTTCTTCGCGCCGGACATCAATGCGGCGAGCGAGTTGTTGGCGACGCGTTGCCTGAATGAGCTGGTCACGGCGAAGTTGCTGCCGAGCCTGTAATGTCCCCATCGCGAGCAGGCTCGCTCCCACAGGGTTTACGCAATCTGATGTGGGAGCGAGCCTGCTCGCGATTCGATTTAGCGTCGAATAAGAATAAATAAGGACGAGCAATGCAACAGTCAGAAAAGGGTTTGAAACGCGGGCTCTCTGCCCGACATATTCGCTTCATGGCGCTGGGGTCGGCGATCGGCACCGGGCTGTTTTACGGTTCTGCCTCGGCCATTCAAATGGCCGGGCCTGCGGTCCTGCTCGCTTACCTGATCGGTGGCGCGGCGGTGTTCATGGTCATGCGCGCCCTCGGCGAGATGGCGGTGCACAACCCGGTGGCCGGCTCTTTCGGTCACTACGCCAGCACTTATCTTGGGCCGATGGCGGGCTTCATCCTCGGTTGGACCTACGCGTTTGAAATGGTCATCGTCGGCATGGCCGACGTCACCGCATTCGGTATTTACATGGGCTTCTGGTTTCCGGAAGTCGCCCGCTGGATCTGGGTACTGGGCATCGTTTCGGTGGTCGGCGGCCTGAACCTGTGCAACGTCAAAGTCTTCGGTGAAATGGAGTTCTGGCTGTCGCTGCTCAAGGTCGCGGCCATCGTCGCGATGATCCTCGGTGGCTTCGGCATCATGCTGTTCGGCATCAGCACCGCGCCGGGTGCCCAGGCGACCGACATCAGCAATCTCTGGAGCCATGGCGGCTTCATGCCTAATGGTGTGGGCGGCCTGATCGCTTCGTTTGCGGTGGTGATGTTTGCGTTTGGCGGCATTGAAATCATCGGCGTCACCGCCGGTGAAGCCAAAGACCCGCAACGCGTCCTGCCCAGGGCGATCAATGCCGTACCGTTGCGTATCTTGCTGTTCTACGTGCTGACGATGTTCGTGTTGATGTCGATCTTTCCATGGCAGCAGATCGGCAGCCAAGGCAGCCCATTCGTGCAGATTTTCGACAACCTGGGGATCAGCTCGGCGGCGACCATCCTCAATATCGTGGTGATCTCGGCGGCGGTGTCGGCGATCAACAGTGACATCTTCGGCGCTGGCCGCATGATGTACGGTCTGGCCCAACAAGGGCATGCGCCCAAGGGCTTTGCCCGCTTGTCGCGCAATGGCGTGCCATGGATGACGGTCGTGGTGATGAGTGTCGCGTTGCTGTTGGGCGTGCTGCTGAACTACCTGATTCCGGAAAACGTATTTCTGTTGATCGCGTCCATCGCGACCTTCGCCACTGTATGGGTCTGGTTGATGATTCTGTTCACTCAAGTGGCCATGCGTCGCTCCATGAGTGCCGAGCAGGTCGCCCAACTGAAATTCCCGGTGCCGTTCTGGCCCTATGCGCCGATGGCGGCGATTGCCTTCATGCTGTTCATCTTTGGCGTGCTGGGCTATTTCCCGGACACCCAGGCGGCTCTGATCGTCGGCGTGGTCTGGATTGTATTGCTGGTGCTGGCCTACCTGACGTGGGTGAAACCGGCGGCAGGGAAGGCAGTACCGGTGGAGCGGGAACCTTCTTTTTCTCATCGATAACCTAACGGAGGCCACGGATGAAAACTCTCTGGCAACACTGCCACGTCGCAACCATGGCGCAAGGCGCCTACTCGATCATCGAGGATGCGGCCATCGTGACGTCAGGAGCGCACATTGAGTGGATCGGCCCACGCGCTGAACTGCCGGCGGGCGAGTACCCGGCAGTCAATGATCTTAAAGGGGCCTGGGTGACGCCGGGCCTGATCGACTGCCACACCCACACGGTGTTCGGCGGTAACCGCAGCGGTGAATTCGAACAGCGTCTGCAAGGCGTCAGCTATGCAGAAATCGCAGCGGCCGGTGGTGGCATCGCCAGCACCGTGCGCGCCACTCGCGCGGCCACTGAAGATGAACTGTTCGCCAGCGCCGCCAAGCGTCTGAAGAGCCTGATGCGCGACGGCGTGACTACGGTCGAAATGAAATCCGGCTACGGCCTGGACCTGGCCAGCGAACGCAAGATCCTGCGGGTCATCCGCCGTCTCGGCGCCGAGCTCCCGGTCAGCGTGCGCAGCACTTGCCTGGCCGCTCACGCCTTGCCGCCGGAATACGCGGACCGTGCCGACGACTACATCGATCACATCTGCGCCGAGATGCTCCCGGCCCTGGCCGCCGAAGGACTGGTGGATGCGGTGGACGCGTTCTGCGAATACCTAGCGTTTTCGCCAGCGCAGGTCGAGCGGGTGTTCATCACCGCGCAGCAGCTCGGTTTGCCGGTGAAGCTGCACGCCGAACAGTTGTCGTCGTTGCATGGTTCGAGTCTGGCCGCGCGTTACCACGCACTGTCGGCCGACCACCTGGAATTCATGACCGAAGACGACGCCATCGCCATGGCCAAGTCCGGCACCGTCGCGGTGTTGCTGCCCGGCGCCTTCTACTTCCTGCGGGAAACCCAATTGCCGCCGATGGAGGCGCTGCGCAAACACGGCGTGAAAATCGCCATCGCCAGCGACCTCAACCCAGGCACCTCACCAGCACTGTCGTTGCGTTTGATGCTGAACATGGCGTGCACCTGTTTCCGCATGACCCCGGAAGAAGCCTTGGCGGGTGCAACGATTCATGCCGCTACGGCGCTGGGCATGGCTGAAACCCACGGTTCGCTGGAAGTCGGCAAGTGTGCAGATTTCGTCGCCTGGCAAATCGATCGTCCGGCCGACCTGTCGTACTGGCTGGGCGGTGACCTGGAAAAACGCGTCGTGCGTCACGGCGTTGAAGTGAGCATTTAGGAGAACAGTTGTGGATAAGGTTCTGAACTTCAAACAAGGTCGTGTACCGCTGCTGATCAGCATGCCCCACGCCGGCCTGCGCCTGACCCCGACGGTCGAAGCCGGGTTGATCCCCGACGCGAAAAGCCTGCCGGACACCGACTGGCATATTCCGCAGCTTTACGAATTTGCTGCCGAGCTGGGCTCCAGCACCTTGGCCGCCGAGTACTCGCGTTTTGTCATCGACCTGAATCGACCGTCTGACGACAAGCCGTTGTATGCCGGCGCGACCACCGGTCTGTACCCGGCGACACTGTTCGACGGTATTCCGTTGTTCCGCGAAGGGCATGAGCCATCGGCCGCAGAGCGCGCGACTTACCTGGAGCAGATCTGGACGCCGTATCACACGACCTTGCAGCAGGAACTGGCGAGATTGAAAGCCGAGTTCGGCTACGCGCTGCTGTTCGATGCGCACTCGATCCGCTCGATCATCCCGCACCTGTTCGACGGCAAACTGCCGGACTTCAACCTCGGTACCTTCAACGGCGCCAGTTGCGATCCACAGTTGGCCACTCAGCTGGAAGCCATCTGCGCGCGCCACGGCGATTACAGCCATGTGCTGAACGGTCGCTTCAAGGGCGGCCACATCACCCGGCATTACGGCAATCCGGCCGAGAATATCCATGCGGTGCAACTGGAGTTGGGCCAGTGCACGTACATGGAAGAGTTCGAGCCATTCCGTTATCGCCCGGACCTGGCGGCGCCGACGCAGGTGGTGCTCAAGGAATTGCTGCAAGGCCTGCTGGCCTGGGGCGAGAAACACTACAACGCATAACCCTGTGGGAGCGAGCCTGCTCGCGATGAGGTCATAGCATTCAATATCTATGTTGACTGTTACACCGCAATCGCGAGCAGGCTCGCTCCCACAGTTTTGGGTTCTTCTCGATACCTTTCCGGAACAGTCGCCACCGTGCAAAACACGGTCGCTACAGTTCGCTTTTACCCTCTCGACGCTGCGTAATGTTCCGGGCACGGTGCACAAAGACACCGGCCCGACAATAATCCGCTGCCGCACGAGAACCTCCCCAATGAAAAGACTGTTTACCCGCTGTCTCTCAATCCTCTGCGGCACTGCTCTCCTGAGCACCAGCGTCCTGGCCAGTGACGACGCTTCTTGCAAGGCCGTGCGCATGGGCGTGGTCAACTGGACCGACGTGATCGCCACCAGCGGCATGGCTGACGTACTGCTCAATGGCCTCGGCTACGAAAGCAAGCAAACCAGCGCCGTGCAGCAAATCATCTTCGCCGGCATCCGCGACAAGCGTCTGGACATCTACCTCGGTTACTGGAAACCGGCGATGGACAAAAACATCGCGCCTTTCCTGGCTGCCAATCAAGTGAAAGTCATGGACAAGCCGAGCCTGGCCGACGCCCAGGCAACGCTCGCCGTACCTGAGTACGTCGCCCAAGCGGGGCTGAAAACCTTCGCCGATATCGCCAAATTCAAGGACCAACTCGGCGGCAAGATCTACGGCATCGAACCGGGCAGTGGCGCCAACACCACCATCAAAACCATGATCGAGACCAATCAATTTGGCTTGAAGGATTTCAAGCTGATCGAGTCAGGCGAGGCCGGCATGCTTGCCGCCGTTCAGCGGGCGGTGAATCGCAAGGAATTCGTGGTGTTCGTCGGCTGGACCCCGCACCCGATGAACATCAACATGAAGATCGCCTACCTGACCGGCAGTGAAGACGTTTACGGCCCGAACGAGGGCGCCGCTACCGTCTCCACCGTGACCGCCCCGGACTACGCCCAGCGCTGCCCGAACGTAAACCGCCTGCTGGAAAACCTGACCTTCACCGCCGCCCAGGAAAGCCAGTTGATGGTGCCGATCATGGAGCGCAAGACGCCTCAGGATGTTGCCAAACAATGGCTGCGCGACCATCCAGAGGATTTGCAGCGCTGGCTTGCCGGTGTCAGCAGTCTCGATGGCAAGGATGGCGTTGCGACCGTTCAGACCAGTTTGAAAAACTGATCGCAACCGCAAAACCCTGTGGGAGCGAGCCTGCTCGCGAAGGCGGTGTGTCAGGCAACATCAATTTGAATGACACGCCCTCTTCGCGAGCAGGCTCGCTCCCACAGGGGGCAGGGGGTTGACCCTACCTATCTCCTTGATCGAGCACCGGCTCATGGCTCCTTACCCGCTTTCTGCACAGATGACGGCTTTCGTCGAGAAAACCGTCAGCTTCAACAGCATCGACAGCATCGACAGCAGTCTCGCCGGTTTGCGTCAGGCCTACAGCGACATGTGCCGGGCGTTCACACCGTCACGTCCCGGCGGGCTTTATGTTGTGGATTTCGAATTGGCCGGCGTGCCGGTCCGGTCTTATCAACCGCCCATTTCACCACCGACCAGCGGTTGCCCGTGCATCGTGTATCTGCACGGCGGCGGTTGGGTGGTGGGGGACCTGGATTCCCACGACTTCATCTGCGCCGAACTGGCGTCGACGCTCGGTGTGCTGGTGATCGCCGTGGATTATCGGTTGGCGCCGGAACATCCGTTTCCGGCGGCGTTCGAGGATTGTCTGGGTGTCTGGCGCGCGCTACGGACCGGGCCATTCCGGCTCGATCCCGAGCGAACGCTGGTGGCCGGGGACAGCGCCGGTGGCAACCTTGCGGCGGCGCTGTGTCTGGCGTTACGCGATGCGGGCGAGCCATTGCCGGCTGCGCAGGTGCTGATTTATCCGGGGCTGGGCGGTGATCACCGATTGCCGTCGCGCAGTGAATGCGTCGATGCTCCCTTGCTCAGCAGCAGCGATCTGGACTGTTATCACGCCCTGTACTTGCGCGGCACTGGACAGCCAAGTGCCTATGCAATGCCGTTGCTCGCCGAGGATTTCAGTGGGTTGCCGCCGACCTTGATCGCCGTGGCGCAATTTGATCCGTTGCGCGATGACGGCATGCTCTACGCCGAGCGACTGAACGCAGCAAATGTGGACGCGACGCTTTACTACGGCGAAGGGTTGGTCCACGGCTGTTTGCGGGCGCGAGGGCAGGTCGCCGAGGTCGACGCCCTCTATGAAACGCTGCTTGGCTATTTGTCTGAAAAAACCGGCTGAAAAACTCTGACCCTGCAAGGCATGCTCATTGGCGTAATTCGGGTTTATGATGCCGGACGGCAGAATAATAGAAGTCCCCCCAGGGATGACCTCGACCCCTTACGGAGCGCGCAATGCAGACTTTGTACCCGCAGATCAAACCCCACGCCCGGCACGATCTGGCCGTCGATGAAACCCACACGCTGTATGTCGACGAAAGCGGTTCACCGGAAGGTTTGCCGGTGGTGTTCATCCACGGCGGCCCCGGCGCCGGGTGTGATGCCCAGAGCCGTCGGTATTTCGATCCGAACCTGTATCGCATTGTGACCTTCGACCAGCGCGGTTGCGGTCGTTCCACGCCCCACGCCAGCCTGGAAAACAACACCACCTGGGATCTGGTCGCCGACCTTGAGCGAATTCGCCAGCACCTTGGCATCGATAAGTGGGTGTTGTTCGGCGGTTCATGGGGCTCGACCCTGGCGCTGGCCTACGCGCAAACCCACCCGGAGCGCGTGCACGGTCTGATTCTGCGCGGGATCTTTCTCTGCCGTCCGCAGGAAATCGAGTGGTTCTACCAGTGTGGCGCCAGTCGTCTGTTCCCCGATTACTGGCAGGACTACATCGCGCCGATCCCGCTGGACGAGCGCGAAGACTTGCTCTCGGCTTTCCACAAGCGCCTGGTCGGCAACGATCAGATTGCCCAGATGCACGCGGCCAAGGCCTGGTCTACCTGGGAAGGCCGGACCGCCACCCTGCGCCCGAACCCGATGGTGGTCGATCGTTTCTCCGAGCCGCAGCGCGCGCTGTCGATTGCCCGCATCGAATGTCACTACTTCACCAACAATGCGTTCCTTGAGCCCAACCAGCTGATCCGCGACATGGGCAAGATCGCCCATTTGCCTGGCGTGATCGTCCACGGTCGCTACGACGTGATCTGCCCGCTGGACAACGCCTGGGAACTGCATCAGAACTGGCCGAACAGTGAATTGCAGGTAATCCGTGACGCCGGCCATGCCGCCTCCGAACCTGGCATTACTGACGCACTGGTTCGTGCCGCCGATCAGATGGCCCATCGTCTGCTCGACCTGGCCCCTGAAGAAGCATGAAGGGCCTGCTGCAACGCGTGCGTGGCGCGCGAGTCGAGGTAGCGGGGGAGGTGGTTGGCGCCGTTGATCAGGGATTGCTGGTGCTGGTGGCGGTCGAGCCGGAGGATACTCGGGCCAGCGCCGACAAACTTCTGCAGAAACTGCTTAACTATCGTGTGTTCAGTGACGCCGAGGGCAAGATGAATCTGTCCCTGGCGGATGTAGGCGGTGGGTTGCTGCTGGTCTCACAGTTCACCCTGGCCGCCGATACCAAGAGCGGGTTGCGCCCGAGTTTTTCGACCGCTGCCCCTCCGGCCTTGGGCGAGGAGCTTTTCGACTATCTATTAGGTAAGGCGAAACAGGTGCATGGCACTGTGGCATCAGGTAGATTCGGCGCGGATATGCAGGTGCACCTGGTCAATGACGGCCCAGTCACCTTCCTGTTACAGACCTGAAAGCGCTTGAAACATGTTTTTAAGGGCTTTTCGACTGAAAACAGGCGTTTTTCGCGATAAATACTTTGTTACCCCTGATGCGTTGTAACGCGGCCTACTAGATAATCGCGCGCTACGGGGATCAGCGTTCGTTGGTCCATTTTGACTTAGGTAGAGACTTGTCCTGAACCTCTTGGGGAATCATTTAGCCCCATAGGAGTCGGAACAATGCTCGCCAACTTGGCAAGAGTGGTCTGTAGGGTCGGTTTTTTCATGCCGTAAACCTCACAGGCACTTTAACTGGCCGTTGGTTTTTTGATCTGTTTTCGGCGAGGGTTGCTCGTGATTGTTAGTCCCTGTAATGCAAAATTGTCTGCCAAACGGTTACGAAGCGCTCTGGTAGCGGGCTCTGCACTGCTCTGCCTGCTCAGCGCCGGTCAGCTTTGGGCATTCAATCTGGATGATGTATCGGTCAAGGCAAAAGAGCTGGCCGGGCAGAAATACGAAGCTCCGCGCAGTAACCTGCCGAACGAGTTTCGCGAGATGAAATTCGCGGACTATCAAAAAATTCGCTTCCTGACCGAAAAAGCCGAGTGGGCCGATCAGAAAACCCCATTCAAGCTGTCGTTCTATCACCAGGGTATGCATTTCGATACGCCGGTGAAAATCAACGAAATCACAGCTAACACCGTCGAAGAGATCAAATACGACCCAAGTCGTTTCGATTTCGGCGACGTGAAGTTCGATCCTAAAGCCACCGAACAACTGGGTTATGCCGGTTTCCGTGTGCTGTACCCGATCAACAAGGCTGACAAGCAAGACGAAATCATGACCATGCTCGGCGCGAGTTACTTCCGCGTTGTCGGCAAGGGTCACACCTATGGCTTGTCCGCTCGCGGCATGGCCATCGATACCGCTTTGCCGTCCGGCGAAGAATTCCCGCGTTTCACCGAGTTCTGGATTCAACAGCCAAAACCGGGTGACAGGCATCTGGTTATCTTTGCGCTGCTGGATTCGCCACGCGCTACCGGTGCCTATCGCCTGACCCTGCGTCCGGGCAGCGACACCGTTGTCGACGTCAAGGCCAAGATGTTCCTGCGTGACAAGGTCACCAAGCTTGGCGTTGCCCCGCTGACCAGCATGTTCCTGTTCGGCGCCAATCAGCCGTCGAAAGTGCTGAACTACCGTCGCGAACTGCATGACTCCAGCGGTCTGTCGATCCATGCCGGCAACGGCGAGTGGATCTGGCGCCCACTGAACAATCCGAAACACTTGTCGGTGAGCAACTTCTCGATCGAGAACCCGCGCGGTTTCGGCCTGCTGCAACGTGGCCGTGACTTCAGCCACTACGAAGACCTCGACGACCGCTACGACAAGCGCCCAAGTGCCTGGATCGAACCAAAAGGTGATTGGGGCAAGGGCTCCGTCGATCTGGTAGAGATTCCGACTGCCGACGAAACCAACGACAATATCGTTGCGTTCTGGAGTCCGGAAAAACTGCCTGAGCCTGGCCAGCCGCTGGACGTCGCTTATCGCATGCACTGGACCATCGACGAAGCCGCGCTTCACGCACCGGACAGCGCCTGGGTCCAACAGACCCTGCGTTCCACGGGTGACGTGAAACAGTCCAACCTGATTCGTCAGCCGGACGGTAGCGTTGCCTATCTGGTGGACTTCGAAGGCCCGTCCCTTTCGGCATTGCCGGAAGATACGGAGATTCGTAGCCAGGTCAGCGTTGGCGAGAATGCCGAGCTGGTCGAGAACAGCGTACGTTACAACCCTGAAACCAAGGGCTGGCGCCTGACGCTGCGGATGAAAATCAAGGATCCGGGCAAGCCTACCGAGATGCGTGCAGCACTGGTCAAGAACATCGTGACTGCTGACCTGGCCAAAACATCGTTGCCGGCCTCCAATTCTTCTGTCGCCAAGGCTGACAAGATTGCCGCTCGGCAACAGGAGAAGCTGGACAAGGAAGCCAAGGAAGCGAAGGAAACCAAGCAAGCTGAGGCCAAGCAGGTTGAAGCCAAGCCGGCCGCAGCCAAGCCAGCCGCAGATTCCAAGGACAAGGACAACAAAGACGCCAAGCAGCCAGTCGCTGCTGAAGCGGTCCCAGCCACACCGGAATCGGTACCGACTGAAGAAGTCCTGACCGAGACCTGGAGCTATCAGTTGCCTGCCGATGAGTAATTCTCAAGTACAGCCAGAGACTCTTGCCGAGTATCTGGCGCATCTGCCGATGACCGACGAGCAGCGCGCGGAACTCGCGGGCTGCCAGTCTTTCAGCGAATTGCATGAGCGCCTTTCGTCCTCGACGTTCGACGCGCCGACCGAGGCTGCTCAAGCTTCGGTGGGTCGTCGTTTGACGCTGAACACCGCCGAAGAACTGGCCGACGCCGAAATGCTGGTGCTCGACGCCAGCGGCCGGGTTTGCCTGCGGGCAACCCCGCCGATTCGTCGGACCAAAGTCGTGCCGGAGCCGTGGCGCACCAATATCCTGGTGCGTGGCTGGCGTCGTCTGACCGGTCGCACCAATCCGCCGGCCCCGCCGAAGGATGAAAATGTGCTGCCGGCGGCTCGCTGGCGCACCGTCGGTTCGATCCGTCGCTACATTCTGCTGGTACTGATGCTCGGCCAGACCATCGTCGCCGGCTGGTACATGAAAGGCATCATGCCGTACCAGGGCTGGTCGTTCGTCGACCTGAACGAAGTCCTGCACCAGCCATTCCTGCAAACCGTCACGCAAGTACTGCCGTATGCGCTGCAAACCAGCATCCTGATTCTGTTCGGGATTCTGTTCTGCTGGGTGTCGGCCGGTTTCTGGACCGCGCTGATGGGCTTCCTCGAGTTGCTCACCGGCCATGACAAATACCGCATATCCGGTAAAAGCGCCGGTAACGAGCCGATCCCCAAGAACGCGCGCACCGCTCTGGTGATGCCGATCTGCAACGAAGACGTGCCGCGAGTGTTTGCCGGTCTGCGGGCGACCTTCGAGTCGGTCGCGGCCACGGGTGACCTGGATCGCTTCGACTTCTTCGTCCTCAGCGACAGTAACGACGCCGATATCTGCGTCGCCGAGCAACAAGCCTGGCTGGACGTCTGCCGTGAGGCCAAGGGCTTCGGCAAGATTTTCTATCGCCGCCGTCGCCGTCGCGTCAAGCGTAAGAGCGGTAACCTCGACGACTTCTGCCGTCGTTGGGGCGGTGATTACAAGTACATGGTCGTGCTCGACGCGGACTCCGTGATGAGCGGCGATTGCCTGACCAGTCTGGTGCGCTTGATGGAAGCCACCCCGGACGCCGGGATCATCCAGACCGCGCCGCGCGCGTCTGGCATGGACACGCTGTATGCACGCATGCAGCAGTTCGCCACCCGCGTGTACGGTCCGCTGTTTACCGCCGGTCTGCACTTCTGGCAGTTGGGCGAATCCCACTATTGGGGCCACAACGCGATCATCCGCATGAAGCCGTTCATCGAGCACTGCGCCCTGGCGCCATTGCCCGGTAAAGGCGCGTTTGCCGGTGCAATTCTGTCCCACGACTTCGTTGAAGCGGCGCTGATGCGCCGTGCCGGCTGGGGCGTGTGGATTGCCTACGACTTGCCGGGCAGCTACGAAGAATTGCCGCCGAACCTGCTGGACGAACTCAAGCGTGACCGTCGCTGGTGTCACGGCAACCTGATGAACTTCCGGCTGTTCCTGGTAAAAGGCATGCACCCGGTGCACCGTGCGGTGTTCCTGACGGGCGTGATGTCTTACTTGTCGGCGCCGTTGTGGTTCTTCTTCCTCGTGCTGTCGACGGCGCTGCTGGCGGTCAACACGTTGATGGAGCCGCAGTACTTCCTTGAGCCACGTCAGCTCTATCCGTTGTGGCCACAATGGCACCCGGACAAGGCGATCGCGCTGTTCTCGACCACCGTCGTGCTGCTGTTCCTGCCGAAGTTGTTGAGCATCATCCTGATCTGGGCCAAGGGCGCGAAAGAGTTCGGTGGCAAGTTCAAGGTGACCCTGTCGATGCTGCTGGAGATGCTGTTCTCCATGCTGCTGGCGCCGGTACGGATGATTTTCCACACCCGCTTCGTGCTCGCCGCGTTCCTCGGCTGGGCCGCGACCTGGAACTCGCCGCAACGTGACGACGACTCCACGCCATGGAGCGAAGCGGTAAAACGCCACGGTCCGCAAACCTTGCTGGGCTTCTTCTGGGCCCTGCTGGTGATCTGGCTGAACCCGAGTTTCCTCTGGTGGCTGGTGCCGATCGTCGGTTCGTTGATGCTGTCGATTCCGGTGTCGGTGATCTCCAGTCGAGTCGGCCTGGGCCTCAAGTCCCGTGACGAAAGCCTGTTCCTGATCCCTGAGGAATACAATCCGCCACAGGCGTTGCTGGCGACCGACCAGTACACCCACGAAAACCGTTGGCATGCGCTGAACGACGGCTTCGTCCGGGCAGTGGTCGATCCACAGCAGAACGCCTTGGCGTGCTCGCTGGCGACTTCACGCCACCGTGAGGCAGAGCCGATCGAATGGTTGCGGGTCGAACGGGTGCGTCATGCGCTGAAAGTCGGGCCTGAGGGTCTGAACAATAATGAGCGCGTGCAACTGCTCAGTGACCCGGTTGCACTGGGTCGTCTGCATGAGCAGATCTGGAGCGAAGGTCACCCCGAGTGGCTGGAAGCGTGGCGTAAATCGGTGAAAGCCGACCCCCATGCGCCGCTGTTGCCGCTCAAGCCGCTGAGTGAACAGCCTCAGTTGGCCTAACGAAAAGCCCCGCGAAAGCGGGGTTTTTTGTTTGTGGTGGGGCATGAATTTGAATCAACCTTCAGATCCACCCCTCACCCTAGCCCTCCCGAAACGTCGGACCGCCCGAAGGGAGAGGGGACTGACCGAGGTGTCTTGCGTCATACATCGACCTGAGATATCGAGTAGAACTCAGGTTCTGAGAGCGCCGGAGATCTGCTCCCTTTCCCCCTCTCCCCCTTGGGGAGAGGGCTGGGGTGAGGGGGGGCTCTTGAATTCCACAACAAATCCCAACCAAACCCTTGTGCAAACGAACGAGTGCGTTAGCATCCGTCCCCGAATTGGTGCGCCCGGACAACTTTCTGTTCGTATCTGCCGGTTTTCCAAGGGAAATCCGCGGTTTGCGCGCCTCACAACGCGATGGTTTTGGGGACTTGAAGATGAAGAAGTATCTCTCGATGCTGCTGGTCGGCGTCACGGCATTGGTTGCAATCAGCGCGGCGCACGCCGGTGCCATCGATGACGCGGTCAAGCGCGGCACGCTGAAAGTCGGCATGGACCCGACCTACATGCCGTTCGAAATGACCAACAAGCGCGGCGAGATCATCGGCTTCGAAGTCGACATCCTCAAAGCCATGACCAAGGCCATGGGCGTCAAGCTGGAGATGGTTTCCACCGGCTACGACGGCATTATCCCGGCCTTGCTCACCGATAAGTTCGACATGATCGGCAGCGGCATGACCCTGACCCAGGAACGCAACCTGCGCCTGAACTTCAGCGAACCGTTCATCGTGGTGGGCCAGACCCTGCTGATCCGCAAGGAGCTGGAAGGCACCATCAAGTCCTATAAAGACCTGAACACCGCCGACTACCGCATCACTTCCAAGCTCGGCACCACCGGCGAGATGGTCGCCAGAAAGCTGATCTCCAAGGCCAAGTACCACGGCTACGACAACGAGCAGGAAGCCGTGCTTGATGTGGTCAACGGCAAGGCCGACGCCTTCATCTACGACGCGCCTTACAACGTTGTGGCGGTTAACAAGGTCGGCAACGGCAAACTGGTGTTCCTCGACAAGCCGTTCACCTACGAGCCGCTGGCTTTCGGCCTGAAGAAGGGTGACTACGACAGCATCAACTTCATCAACAACTTCCTGCGCCAGATCCACGAAGACGGCACCTACGATCGCATCCATGACAAGTGGTTCAAAGACACCGCTTGGCTCAAGGACATGGAATAAGGCTCGGTCAGCTAGACCGCGTCGCTCCCATCGCCAGCAGGCTGGCTCCCACAGGGGATTTGTGTACGCCACAGATCCAGTGTGGGAGCCAGCCTGCTGGCGATGACGGCCTTCCTGGCGACACAACTTTCGGATTTTGCTAAACCCATGAAACAGAAAAAAGCCCAATGGCCGTGGCACGTTTTAACCGTGCTGCTGCTGATCGGCCTGGCCGGCGCGTTGTATTACGCCACCTCGCTGATGTCCTACGAATGGCGCTGGAACCGTGTGCCGCAATACTTCGCCTACCACGCCGAAGAATCCCAGCGTGCCGCCGACATCTCCACCGTCAGCGAACTGGTGCGCAAGGGCGACAAGGCTGAAGTCACCCTGCGCAACGATGCCGGTACAGAGCAGCACCTGACCGTCGACGACAGCAGTCTGCAAGTCGCCCAAGGTGATGACGTGGCCGAAGGCGACGTGATCGGCGTGACCCGCCATTGGGCCGCCGGACCGCTGATGTGGGGGCTGTGGACCACCTTGTGGTTGTCCGTGGTTTCAGGTGTGCTCGGCCTGCTGATCGGCCTGGCCACGGGCCTGTGCCGACTGTCGAGCAACCCGACCCTGCGCGATCTCTCGACGATCTACGTCGAACTGGTGCGCGGTACGCCGCTGCTGGTGCAGATCTTCATCTTCTACTTCTTCATCGGCACTGTGATGAACCTCTCCCGGGAGTTCGCCGGGATCGCCGCGCTGTCGCTGTTCACCGGCGCTTATGTGGCGGAAATCATCCGTTCCGGCGTGCAATCCATTGCCCGTGGCCAGAACGAAGCGGCGCGCTCCCTGGGCCTGAGCGCTGGGCAGTCGATGCGCCACGTGGTGCTGCCGCAAGCCTTCAAACGGGTGCTGCCACCGCTGGCCGGTCAGTTCATCAGTCTGGTCAAGGACACCTCGCTGGTATCGGTGATCGCCATTACCGAGCTGCTCAAAAGCGGTCGCGAAGTCATCACCACCTCGTTCTCGCCGTTCGAAATCCTGTTCTGCGTGGCCGGTCTGTACCTGTTGATCAACCTGCCGCTGTCGAAAATCGCCAGCCGGCTTGAGCGGAGGCTCGCGCAAAGTGATTGAAGTCCGCGATCTGGTAAAAGTTTTCGACACCCGCGGCCACGTGGTTCGCGCGGTGGATAACGTCACCACGCAGGTGGCCAAGGGCGAAGTGCTGGTGGTGATCGGCCCGTCCGGTTCCGGCAAGTCCACCTTCCTGCGCTGCCTCAACGGGCTGGAGGAGTTCGACTCGGGCTCGGTGAGTATCGACGGCTTGCAACTGGCCGACCCGAAAACCGATGTGAATGCCTATCGCCGCGAAGTCGGCATGGTGTTCCAGCATTTCAACCTGTTCCCGCACATGACCGTGCTGGAAAACCTCTGCCTGGCCCAGAAAGTCGTGCGCAAGCGTGGCAAGAAGGAGCGCGAGGCCAAGGCTTTGGCGTTGCTGGAAAAGGTCGGTATTGCGCAGAAGGCCAACGAGTTTCCGTCGCGCCTGTCCGGCGGTCAGCAGCAGCGCGTGGCCATCGCCCGGGCACTGGCGATGGAACCGAAGGTCATGCTGTTTGATGAGCCAACCTCGGCGCTCGACCCGGAAATGGTCGGCGAAGTGTTGGACGTGATGAAAACCCTGGCGGTGGAAGGCATGACCATGGTGTGCGTCACCCACGAAATGGGCTTCGCCAGGGAAGTGGCGGATCGGGTGCTGTTCTTCGATCACGGCAAATTGCTGGAAGACGCTTCACCAGCCGAATTCTTCGATGCACCGAGGGATCCGCGGGCTCAGGCCTTCTTGCGCCAGGTTCTCTAACTTCAGCGCCTGATAAATCGCCATCGCGGGCAAGCCTTGCTCCTACGGATGAGCGTTTGCCGCGAGATTACGGCATAACACAAGACCTGTAGGAGCAAGGCTTGCCCGCGATGGCATCACCTCGGTCCCGAGCGAACCGAGGTCATCAAATCACCTCAAACCTTGAACCTGCCCACCAGCATCTGCAGATGCGTCCCCAGCCGTGCCAGCTCAACGCTGGAAGCCGCGGTCTCTTCACTGGCTGCCGAGGTTTGCTCGGACACATCACGCACGTTCAGCACGCTGCGGTTGATCTCTTCGGCCACGGCACTCTGCTGCTCGGCCGCCGCTGCAATCTGCTGGTTCATCGACTGAATCGCCGAGACGGTGCGGGTAATGCTTGCCAGCGAGCCACCGGCGCGGCGGGTCAGTTCGACGCTGCTGTCGGTCAGGCTGCGGCTGTTGTCCATGATGGTCGCCACTTGCTGGGTGCCGGTTTGCAGGCCGACGATCAGCTCTTCGATTTCTTCGGTGGACTTCTGGGTACGCTGGGCCAGGCTGCGGACTTCGTCGGCGACCACCGCAAAACCGCGTCCGGCCTCACCGGCACGGGCGGCCTCGATGGCGGCGTTGAGGGCCAGCAGGTTGGTTTGCTGGGCCACGGATTTGATTACGTCGAGCACGCTGCCGATCTTGTCGCTTTCGCGTTTGAGATGACCCATGGCTTCGGTGGAATTGCCGACTTCCTTGGCCAGGCGCTCGATCTGGGCGATGGCTTCGCCGACCACTTTGTCACCTTCACGGGCCTGCTGGTCAGCGGCGACGGCGGCTTCGGACGCTTCTTCGGCGTTACGCGCGACTTCCTGCACGGTGGCGGTCATTTCGTTCATGGCGGTAGCCACCTGGTCGGTCTCGACCTTCTGGCTGTTGACCCCGGCGCTGGTCTGTTCGGTGACTGCCGACAACTCTTCGGCGGCACTGGCGATTTGCGTGACGCCGTCACTGATGCCACCGATCAACTCGCGCAGGCCCAGGGTCATGCTCTGCATGGCGCGCTGTAGCTGGCCGAGTTCATCCTGACGCTCAGAGATCAGGTTTTGGGTCAGGTCGCCGGCAGCAACACGCTCCGCCACTTTGAGGGTCTGGCTCAGGGGAATCACGATCTGGCGGGTGATGGCCCACGCGGCAAGCATGCCGAAGGCCAGCGCCAGGGCGGTGGCCATCAGCAGCAGGTTTTTGGCATGCGCGGCGTCAGTGTCGCGGACGATGGTTTGCGACACGGTGAGTTTCTTGCTGACGTCGAGCAGGATATCGCCTTGCACAGCCATGCGTTTGAGCGCGGCAGCGCTGGCAACCTGAGAGTCACGGAACTGGCTGACGGCGGCGCGATAGGCCTTGAGCGAGTCGGTGGCCTGCTGCAGGTTGGCGATGTGCTGTTCCGGCAGTTTGGAGGGCAGGCCTTCGAGGTTTTTCAACGCGTTGTCGATGGCGTCCAGCGCCGGTTGCTCGGCCTCGGTCTTGCCGCTGTAGGTGTAACCGCGCACCTGGAAGCGCGCTTGCTGGATCAGTTTGCTCAGGTCGATCACGCTGTTGAAATCGGTGACGCTGTCACCTTGCAGCATGGATTTTTCGACCTCGGCGACACGAGCCACGGCATTGTCGGCGGTGGCGCCGAGTTTGCTGCGGGCGTCTTCCCGTTGGGCGCCAGCCTGGGTCATGGCGGTGAAGGCTTGTTTGTACTCACTGACGGCGGCCAGTTGCTGGTCGATCATGGCCACGTCGGCCGGTTGTTCAATCAGCGTGCGCGCGGTTTTCAGACCGGTATCGAGTTGGCCGAGCAGGTCATTGACCGCACCGGGGCCTTGTTCGCCGCGACGCATTTCGTAATCCAGACGGGCCAGGCGCAGGTCTTTGGTCAGGTCATTGAGGCTGGCAATAAACCCCAGCTTATCGCCGCGACTCATCACGCCGCTCAGGCCGGTCCAGCCGGTGAAGGTGATCAACAAGGTAAGCAGCAGCACCAGACCGAAGCCGACACTCAGTTTGCGATTGACGCTGACGTTCCCCAGTTTCTCGGCTAGCCATCGGTACATGCTGCAACTCCCTCGAACCATTCGTTGGTTTTATGGGAACTGTATCGGCCGGCAGCCGGGAATCTGTAGGTGCTACCCAATGTTCATGGCGGGGTAAATCCCCTCGCCACAGTGGAGCGTGTTTGACCTTAGAAAAGGCGGGCGAGAAGCGCGGTGACGGCGGTTTCGACCCGCAGGATGCGGTCGCCGAGTTGCACCGGTTGCAGGCCGGCCTTGCCCAGCAGGTCGATTTCGTAAGGAATCCAGCCACCTTCGGGGCCGATGGCCAGGGTCACCGGTTCGTCCAGGCCACGAGGGCAGGGCGGGTAGTTGCCGGGGTGGCCGACGAGGCCGAGGGTGCCATCGGTAATGGCTGGCAGACGGTCTTCGACGAACGGCTTGAAGCGCTTCTCGATGACGACTTCCGGCAGCACGCTGTCCCGGGCCTGTTCAAGGCCGAGGATCAACTGCTCGCGAATCGCCTCGGGCTCCAGGAACGGCGTTTGCCAGAAGCTCTTCTCGACGCGATAGCTGTTCACCAGAATGATTCGTGGCACACCCATGGCCGCTACGGTCTGGAAAACCCTGCGCAGCATTTTCGGCCGTGGCAGGGCCAGCACCAGGGTCAGCGGGAGCTTGGCCGGTGGTGGCTGGTCGAGGGTGATGCGCAGTTCGGCTTCATCGGTGTCCAGGCGCAGCAGTTCGGCCGAGCCCATCAGCCCACCGATACGCCCGACCCGCAGGCTGTCGCCGACAACTGAACGGTGGACTTCCTGCATGTGCGTCAACCGGCGATCACGCAGGATCGCCCGGTCGGCCGCAATGAAATCGGCCTCTTCGAGCAGCAGCAGGTTCACGGTTGAGTCGCTGGCGGCTGGTCGTTGTGATCGTCCACAGGTTGGTCGTCCGGATGCTCGCCGCGTTTGCTGATCAGGCCACCGAACAGGATGCCGATTTCAAACAGCAGCCACATCGGTACGGCCAACAGTGTCTGCGAGAAGATGTCCGGTGGCGTCAGGATCATGCCGACCACAAAGCAACCGATGACCACGTACGGGCGGATTTTCTTCAGGTAAGCGACGTTGACCACGCCGATCCACACCAGCAGCACCACGGCCACCGGAATCTCGAACGCTACGCCGAAGGCGAAGAACAGCGTCATGACGAAATCGAGGTAGCTGCTGATGTCGGTCATCATTTCCACGCCGGCCGGGGTGGCGGCGGCGAAGAATTTGAAGATCAGCGGGAACACCAGGTAATAGGCGAACGCCATGCCGGTATAGAACAGCAGGATGCTGGACACCAGCAGCGGCACCGCAATGCGTTTCTCATGCTTGTACAGGCCTGGCGCGATAAAGCCCCAGATCTGATGCAGGATCACCGGGATCGCCAGGAACAGCGAGACCATCATCGTCAGCTTCAGCGGCGTCAGGAACGGCGACGACACATCGGTGGCGATCATCGTCGCGCCCACGGGCAGGTATTGCCGCAGTGGCGTGGAGACGAAGGTGTAGATCTGCTGGGTGAAGGCAAACAACCCGGCGAAGATGATGAAGATCGCCGCTACACAACGCAGCAGGCGGGTACGCAACTCGGTGAGGTGCGAAACCAGCGGCATGTGCTGGTCGTTTTCGGGGAGATCGCTCATGAGACTCGCGGCGGCAAAGTGGTGTCGTGAGGAGCCGGCGTTGTCGGCGCGGCGGCAGGAGCAACAGGTTCTACGGTCGCGACAAGCGGCGCCGGTTCAACAGCTTTCACCGTTTCCGTCGGTGCCGCAGCAGGCGTAGCTTCTGCAATCGGAGCATGAATCGTCTGCTCCGCCACAGGCTCAACCGGCTGAACCGGCGTGGCCTCCTGCTGAGTCGGCGTGAAAATCTTCCGCGCCTCCTGCTCAAGCGACAGAATGTGCTCGTTGTGCAGTTGCCGACGAATCTCGTCGGCACCGATTTCACGTTCAACTTCCTGTTTGATCGCGTTGAAGCTGCGCTTCAGACGGCCGACCCACAGGCCGGCGGTGCGCGCAGCACCCGGCAGACGCTCGGGACCCAGCACCAGCAGGGCCACGAGGCCGACGAGCAGCAGTTCAGAGAAGCTGATACCAAACATTAGTCAGTGCTCACACGTCTTTGCGGATCGGCTCTTCGACTTTTTGCGCCTGCACGTCGATAGTGTGCGGCTGATTCACCGAGGCCTGCGGCTGAACCGGCGGTACCGGTTGGGACGGCGTTGCGGTCGGATCAGCTGGCTTGTCTTCATCGCTCATGGCTTTTTTGAAGCCCTTGATCGACTCGCCCACGTCAGTGCCGAGGTTTTTCAGTTTCTTGGTGCCGAACACCAGCACGACGACAACCAGGATGACGATCCAGTGTTTCCAGTCAAAAATGCCCATGTCGCTGCTCCTCTCTAATAGTTGTTCAGGCGGACGGACGCGAGGCTTTCTCAGCGTGTCCGGACAGACCGAAACGACGGTCCAGTTCATCGAGTACAGCCTGTGGATGCTGCCCCAGTTGGGCGAGCATGACCATGCTGTGGAACCACAAATCGGCGGTTTCGTAGATCACATCGCTGCAGTCACCGCTGATGGCGGCATCCTTGGCGGCAATGATGGTTTCGACCGACTCTTCGCCGACTTTTTCCAGAATCTTGTTCAAGCCTTTGTGGTACAGGCTGGCGACATACGAGCTGTCGGCGGCAGCGCCTTTGCGCTCTTCCAGCACTTGGGCCAGACGGGTCAGAGTGTCACTCATGGCTGTGTCCTGCGGAATAGATGGCGTGCGGGTCTTTCAGAACCGGGTCGACGGTTTTCCAGTCGCCGTTCTCGAAGACGCGGTAGAAGCAGCTCTGACGGCCGGTATGGCAAGCGATGTCGCCGATCTGCTCGACCATCAGGATGATCACGTCGGCGTCACAGTCCAGGCGCATCTCATGCAGGGTTTGCACGTGGCCGGACTCTTCGCCCTTGCGCCACAGCTTGCCACGGGAACGTGACCAGTAAATGGCGCGGTTCTCGGCAGCGGTCAGTTCCAGCGCTTCACGGTTCATCCAGGCCATCATCAGGACGCGCCCGGTCTTGTGATCCTGGGCAATCGCCGGCACAAGGCCATCGGCGTCCCACTTGATCTCGTCCAGCCAGTTTTTCATCTTCGACTCCGACAGCGGTTCCACACTTCATGAGTAGAACCCAAGCGTTGAAACAGTGTGCCAGCGTGCGGGGGCGCTGGCTATCGGCGAACGACCAGATACAAACCAACCGCCACCATGATGCCGGCCGGCCAGTGACCCAGTTCGTTCAGCGGCCCACCGGCAGCGAGTATTGTGCCGCCGGCCAGGTGCGCACAACCGAGCAGTCGCAGCAGCCAATCGTCCTTGCGACGGTGCCACGGTGGCGGCGGGTCGTAGGCGTGGGGCTGGGACATGCGTTCGAGCAGGTCGCGGGCCATGTTGGCCAGGTGCGGCAGCTGTTCGAACTGGCTCTGCACGTTGCCGATCAAGGCTTTGGGGCTGACGCGCTCACGCATCCAGCGTTCGAGGAACGGCTGGGCGGTGTTCCACAAATCGAGGTCCGGGTACAACTGACGGCCCAGGCCTTCAATGTTCAGCAGGGTTTTTTGCAGCAAAACGAGCTGCGGCTGCACTTCCATGTTGAAGCGCCGGGCGGTCTGGAACAGGCGCATCAGCACCTGGCCGAAAGAAATATCTTTTAACGGTTTTTCGAAGATCGGCTCGCACACGGTGCGGATCGCCGCCTCGAATTCGTTGAGTTTGGTTTCCGCCGGCACCCAGCCCGAATCGATGTGCAATTGCGCGACACGACGGTAATCACGCTTGAAGAACGCGAACAGGTTGCGCGCCAGGTAGTCCTGGTCTTCCGGCGTCAGGCTGCCGACGATGCCGCAGTCGATCGCAATGTACTGCGGGCTCCACGGGTTCACGGTGCTGACGAAGATGTTGCCGGGGTGCATGTCGGCATGGAAGAAGCTGTCGCGGAACACCTGGGTGAAGAAGATCTCGACGCCGCGCTCAGCGAGCATTTTCATGTCGGTGCGCTGGTCGGCCAGGGTCGCGAGGTCAGTGACCTGGATGCCGTAGATGCGCTCCATCACCAGCACTTTTGGCCGGCACCAGTTCCAATAGACTTGCGGCACGTAGAGCAGCTCCGAGCCGTCGAAGTTACGTCGCAACTGGCTGGCGTTGGCCGCTTCACGCAGCAGGTCGAGTTCGTCGTAGATAGTTTTTTCGTAGTCCTGGACCACGTCCACCGGGTGCAGCAGGCGCGCGTCGGCCGAGAGCTTTTCGGCGGCGCGGGCGAGGATGAACAGCCACGCCAGATCCTGCGCGATGATCGGTTTGAGGCCAGGGCGGATGACCTTGACCACCACTTCTTCGCCGGTTTTCAGCTGCGCGGCATGCACCTGCGCCACCGAGGCCGAGGCCAGCGGTTCGACGTCGAAGCGGCTGAAGACTTCGCTGATTTTTTTGCCGAGCTGTTCTTCGATCAGATTGACTGACACTTGCGAGTCGAACGGCGGCACGCGGTCCTGCAGCTTCATCAGCTCATCGGCGATGTCTTCCGGCAGCAAATCGCGGCGGGTGGACAGGATTTGCCCGAACTTGATGAAAATCGGTCCCAGGTCCTGCAACGCCAGACGCAATCGCGCGCCGCGGCTCAGGTCCAGCGTCTTGCGCGGGAACCAGCGCCACGGCAAGGCGTAGCGCAGCGCCAACAGAAACCACGGCAGTGGCAGGGCGAACAACAGGTCATCGAGGCGGTAGCGAATCACAACGCGCTGGATGCGCAACAAACGGCGGACGGCAAGCAGCTTCATGCGTTATCGCTTGGGTCGAGGGATCGGGAGAGGCGCTCGAAACGCGCCTCGAGACGTTCCAGATCGAGTTTGATCTGGTCCAGTTCACTAAAACGGGCTTCGGCTTCGCGCTGACCGACGAGGGTGCGCGATTCTTCGGCCAGGTACTCGCCAAGGTTCTGGTTCAGGCTGGCGAACCCTTGCTGATACCAGCGTGCACGACTGCGCAGGTGACCGCCGAGCAGTTGCGTGGCGACTGGTCCCAGCCAGCGCGAGAGTTCGTACTCCCAGTCCAGCTCAAGGTCCTGAAGGATCGCCGCCAGTTCCAGCAGCACGCCGCTGTCGCCGTCGAGTTCGACTTCAGGAGCATGCAGGACCGACGTCTTGTCCTTGCTCGTGGCCAGTTTCAACAGGCTGGAGGCCGGTGCGCGCAAGGTGCAGTCGGCGCCGGTTTCCCAGTGGGAAGCCAGCATCAAGCCTTCGTCGCTGGGCAGGATGAACACTTGCAGCGCCGGGCTGCGGCAGTCGACGGCAATCACCTTGCCACTCAAATGCGCCAGCCGCGGCAACGCCGTGCTGTCGAGACGCAGCACCCGGTTCAGACCGAGTTCAACGCTGGCGAGCAGGCCGGCCAGCAACATCAGGGTTTGATGCCACGGTGCAGGGCGACGATGCCTGCGGTCATGTTGTGGTAGGTCACGCGGTCGAAACCGGCCTCGACCATCATCGACTTCAGGGTTTCCTGATTCGGGTGCATGCGGATCGATTCGGCCAGGTAGCGATAGCTTTCCGAGTCGTTGGTGATCAGCTTGCCCATCAGCGGCATGAAGGCGAACGAGTAGGCGTCGTAGGCTTTGGACATCAACGCGTTGGTCGGCTTGGAGAACTCCAGCACCAGCAAACGGCCGCCCGGTTTCAGCACGCGCAGCATCGAGCGCAGGGCATCTTCTTTATGGGTAACGTTGCGCAGGCCGAAAGCGATGGTCACGCAGTCGAAATGGTTGTCCGGGAACGGCAGTTTTTCAGCGTCGGCCTGAACGAATTCGACGTTACCGGCCACACCCAGATCCAGCAGGCGGTCACGACCGACCTTGAGCATGGATTCGTTGATGTCGGCCAACACGACCTGGCCGGTCGGGCCAACGAGGTGCGAGAACTTCTTGGTCAGATCGCCCGTGCCGCCAGCGATGTCCAGCACGCGGTTACCGGTGCGAACGCCCGACAGCTCGATCGCGAAACGCTTCCACAGACGGTGCATGCCGCCCGACAGGAGGTCGTTCATCAAGTCGTACTTGGCGGCTACCGAGTGGAAAACCTCAGCGACTTTTTCCGCTTTCTGGCTTTCCGGAACGTTTTTGAAGCCGAAGTGAGTGGTGGGTTCGGCATCGCTGCCTTTGCGCTGATCAGTCATATCGCTGTCACCAAAAGAGAATGCGGGACATTCTAATCCCGGTGGCCTGCTTTGTCTTGGCAAGGCTGCAGGTAAGATAGGTAACCACCGGGACGTTTTGCCGCAGTAGCGGTCAAGATGCTTCAGGAAAGTATTCATAAAGCAGGAGTCATTCGATGGCCCGTATTAGTGTTGAGCGTTCCCACGGCCTGGGTAAGGAAGCGGCCCGCGAGAAGGCCGACAAGTTGGCGCAGAAACTGTCCGAACAATATGGCCTGGAGCCGCAGTGGTCCGGCGACACTCTGAATCTCAGACGCTCGGGTGTAAAAGGCGCGGTGTATGTGGGCGAGGATTCGATCAAGGTCGATGTCGAACTGGGCCTGTTGATGTCGGCCATGAGCGGCACCATCAAATCGGAAATCGAAAAGGCCCTCGATAAAGCCCTCACATAACTCACGCTTTTTCGTAGGAGCAAAGCTTGCTCGCGATGCAGACACCGCGGTATTTCAGTTAGTCCGTGGTGATGCTATCGCGAGCAAGCTTTGCTCCTACGGTGAGCGGTGGGGCATCACCGATTTGTGTCACTTGTTAGGGTGCCGTTTCTAATTATTCTCACTACTTTGTGCCTGAGCCCGACGCTTTCGCGGGCAGTTCCTCAAACCTTCTGCGCGTGAGGTGCACCATGGCCAAAGTTATTTTGAAGAAAAAAATCGACGCTTCGACGACTGCTCTGAGCGACGTTAAAACCTATGCTCGCAAGATCTGGCTGGCAGGCCTGGGTGCCTACACCAAGGTCGGCCAAGAGGGCAGCGAGTACTTTCAAGAGTTGGTAAAGGCTGGTCAAACTGTTGAAAAGAAAGGCAAAAAAGTAGTTGCCGAGAAACTTGAAGCGGCCAATGCCGAGATCGATGACGCCAAGAGTGAAGTAAGCACTTTCAAAGGCAAGGTCGAACTTCAACTCGACAAGGTCGAGAAGGCTTTTGACTCGCGTGTCGCAAGTACCTTGAATCGTATCGGCATTCCGTCTAAACATGACGTTGAGACACTCTCTGCCAAGCTCGATGAGCTGACGGCATTGCTCGAACGCGTCGCGCGTAAATCTTAAGGAGAACGGGATGGCTGGTAAAAAGAACACCGAAAAAGAAGGCAGCTCGTGGATCGGGAAAGTCGAAGACTACTCCCGCAAAATCTGGCTGGCTGGTTTAGGCGTGTACTCGAAGATCGACACTGACGGCAGCAAACTCTTCGATACATTGGTTAAAGACGGCGAGAAAGCCGAGAAGCTCACCAAGAGCGCTGTCGGCAAAAAAGTCGATGCTGCCAAGGACTCTGCCTCGTCGGCCAAGTCGCGCATCAGCGGCGTGAAAGATCGCGCACTGGGCAAGTGGGATGAGCTGGAAGGGGCTTTCGACAAGCGTCTGAACAGCGCCATTTCGCGCCTGGGTGTACCGAGCCGCAATGAAGTCAAAGCACTGCACAGCAAGGTCGATACCCTGACCAAGCAAATCGAAAAACTCACTGGTGCCAAGGTGGCGCCTGTTGCGGCGAAAACCGCGGCGGCCAAACCTGCAGCGAAGTCCGCTGCCAAACCACTGGCTAAAGCTGCCGCTAAACCGGCTGCCAAAACTGCCGCAGCGAAACCTGCAGCAGCCAAGCCAGCGGCCAAAGCAGCAGCAAAACCAGCGGCTAAACCGGCTGCCAAAACTGCAGCGGCCAAACCCGCTACCAAGCCAGCGGCCAAACCTGCCGCAGCGAAGAAGCCTGCGGTGAAAAAGCCGGCAGCGCCGAAAGCAGCTGCACCAAAACCAGCAGTAGCTGCCGCCAAACCGGTAACCCCGGCCCCGGTCAGCACATCGAACTCCGCTACTGCGCCGACCCCTGCTGTAACCCCGACTGTCGCGCCAGCTCCTTCGACGCCAACCAGTCAGTCCTGATTTCAGGGCTCAAGAAAACGCCCGGCCTGCAAAGGTCGGGCGTTTTTTTATGCACGGTTGCGGGAACACGAATAACCCTTGTAGGAGCTGAGCTTGCTCGCGATGGCGGTGTGTCAGTCCGCATTAATGTTGGCTGACACGCCGCCATCGCGAGCAAGCTCAGCTCCTACAGGGGTTACTCGTGCTCCTCGAGATACTGTAAAGCCATCTGCTCCGTCGCGACCTTGATCGGCGGCAACAAATGCGGCGCCACCAGCATCATGATCTGGTACACCACCAATCTCACCTCACCCTCGCGATCAAGAATCCGCTGATAGTCCAGCGAGAACAGCAGCGTCATGGTGATCTGTTCCACCAGCTGCCCCAACGCCTGGGTATCGCTGACCAATTGCCCCTGAGCCTTCAATCGTGCGAGCAACGAAGCCAGTGTGCGCTTCAGCGCATTGAGCAGGTTGCGTATGCCCTTGGCCAGTTTCGGCAAGCGCCCGGCGAGGTTCGACAGGTCCTGGAACAGAAACCGGTAATGGGCCAGGCGCTCGACGATCAGGTGCAGGAACAGCCAGTAATCTTCCGGTGCCAGTTCCACATCGGCCGGTGGATCGAGCAGGGGCGCCAGTTCGGCCTGGAAGCGCTCGAACAGTCCGAGAATTAACGGTTCCTTGCCGTGGAAGTGGTAGTAGAGATTGCCCGGGCTGATGCCCATTTCGTTGGCAACTTCCATGGTGGAGACGTTCGGCTCGCCCTTGTGATTGAACAACTGCAAAGCACATTCGAGAATCCGGTCGCGGGTTTTCATCCAGTCTTCTTAATGGTCGAGTCATGCCACGGCCGGCGCCGGCCGTGGTTCGTTGTCAGTCAGCGCACGCGCACATAAGTGCCGGGTGCCGCTTCCATCGGTGGATAGTTCTGGTTGCCGAGCGCCATGTGGGTTTCTTTTAGTGCGCCTGAACGTTCTTGAATCCAGCCCAGCCACTGGGTCCACCAACTGCCGTTGACTTGCTTGGCGTCGTAGTACCAGGCCCGTGGGTCAGTACTCAGCTTTGTGCTCTCGACGAAGTTGGCTTTCGGGTTTGAGGGTGGGTTGAGAATGCTCTGCACATGCCCACTGTTGGACAACACGAAGCGCCGCTCGCCACCCAGCAGCAGGGTCGAGCGGTACACCGCATCCCACGGGGTGATGTGGTCGTTGATGCCCGCGACGCTGAAGCTGTCGACGGTGACTTTCTGCAAGTCGATCGGTGTGCCGCACACTTCCAGTCCACCCGGATGACTCATCGGGTTGTGTTTGAAGAAGTCCAGCAAGTCGCCATGCAAGGCTGCCGGCAAACGTGTGTTGTCGTTGTTCCAGTAGAGGATGTCGAACGCCGGAGGCTCTTTGCCCAACAGGTAGTTGTTAACGAAATAGCTCCAGATCAAATCGTTGGGGCGCATCCAGGCGAAGACCTTGGCCATGTCGCGGCCGTCCAACACGCCTTTCTGATAGGAGCGACGCTTGGCCGCTTCAAGCGTCTGTTCGTCGGCGAAGAGGGTCGCAGGCGAGTCCATCTGACTGTCGAGCAGGCTCACGAGGTAGGTCGCGCTGGACACCCGCCGCAGTTGCCGCTTGGCCTGCAAGTGACCCTGCAGGGCGGCAATGGTCAGCCCGCCCGCGCAGGCGCCCATCAGGTTGACCTCGCGAGCGCCGGTGATTGCCCGGCACACATTCATCGCTTCTTCCACGGCTTCGACGTACGTCGACAGCCCCCATTCGCGATGACGCACATCCGGATTGCGCCAGCTGATCATGAAGGTTTGCAGGCCGTTCTTCAGGGCGAACTGGACGAAGCTGTTGTGCGGGCTCAGGTCGAAAATGTAGTACTTGTTGATCTGTGGCGGCACCACCAGCAGCGGTTTGGAATACTGCTTTTCGCTCATGGGCTTGTACTGGATCAACTCCAGCAGCTCATTGCGAAACACCACGGAGCCCGTAGTGGTGGCGACCGTTTTGCCGACCTCGAAAGCTTGCTTGGTGACTTGTCTGGGCAGACCGTCGTTGTGCAGGAAGTCGTCGACCAGGTGGCTGATACCTCGCACCAGGCTGTTGCCGCCGGAGTTGAAGATCTCCTTGATCGCCAGCGGATTAAGCAGGCTGTTGGACGGTGCCATGGCGTCGTTGAGCAAGGCGAACGCGAAGTGCGCGCGGGCGCGATCGTCCGGGGTCATGTTGCTCTCGTCGATCCAGTGTTTGACCTGCTTCTGCCAGCTCAGGTAAGCCTGCAAACTGCGGCGATAAAAAGGATTGAGGCTCCACGCCGGGTCAGCAAAGCGGTTGTCCTGCGGATTGGTCGGGTGCAGGGTTTCACCCAGCAGTACGCGGCCCAGTTGACCGCCCAGCTTCAAGGCGTGTCGGGCGGTGTGCACCGGGTTGCGCAATCCATGGGCGGCAACGCTGCGCAGGGTGGAAAACAGATCCCGACCACGCAGACCGGAAATCGCACTCTGCGCATTAATGAACGCGGCGGGAGTGGGTAAAAATTCCCTCGCTGGTTTTTCGCGCATGAATCAACACTCCTTCGTCTTCAGGCCAAATACAGTTACACCGAACCAGAACACCATAGACGCTGTTGCGGATTGTTGCGCGGCGCTGCGTCTTCCCGACCTCTTTTTGTAACAAAAGCCAAGGTCGATTAGCCGCCCAATGGCGCCGGATGCGGATGCATCACGGCACGCTGACGTTCTTCCTGGAGAAACTTCATGATGATCGGTGCCACTGCTTCGGCTCGGGTAATCAAGAACAGATGCCCGTCATCGATGATGTGCAACTGGGCGTTGGGAATCCGCCAGGCCAGTAACCGCATGTTGACCAACGGGATCAGTGGATCGTCGTCACCGGCCAGTACCAGGGTTGGCTGGTGGATCTTGTGCAACCAGTGAATGCTGGTCCAGCCGAGGCCGGCGAACAGCTGCCAGTAGTAACCGAGTTTGCCTGCCGAGCGGACCTTGGCGGCATGGCTGGCGGCGAGGGTCGGATCGCGACGGAAGGCACCGCCATAGATCATCGGCGCAATGCGAATCACGTGAGACGGCTGGATGTAGCGTCGTGGGCTGGCCATCATCCACAGGACTTTTGGCTTGCCCGGCACCATCACCGTGCCAGCCGCCGTGGCCGCCAGAACGAGTTTCTTGCAGCGCTCGGGATAGTCGTAAGCGAACTGCTGGGCGAGGGCGCCCCCCCAGGAAACGCCGATTACGTTGACTTGCCCGTAGTCGAGATAGTCGAGCATCCGCGCCGTGAGTTTCGCCAGGCCCGGAAAGCGATACGGTCGCCTTGGCGTCGACGAACCGCCGACACCAGGGACGTCGAAGGCGATGACTTCCAGGTCCGGGTCCAGCGCCGCGACGAACGGAAACACCAGCTCCAGGTTGGCGCCGATGCCGTTGAAAATCAGCAAGGGCGTCAAGTGAGGCTTGCCGGGGCGTACTGCCGTGCGGAGGGTCTGGCCATCCAGGTCGACGGTACGAAAAATGAACGGTTGCGGCATGCTTCAGGCCCTGTGGGTCACTGTCTCAATTTCACCCCCGTTCCCTTGTAGGAGCTGAGCTTGCTCGCGATAGCGGTGGGTCAGGCGCAGTAATGTTGACTGTGCCGCCGCCATCGCGAGCAAGCTCGGCTCCTACAGGGGCGCGAGGTGTGTCAGTTATCGCTCATGCACATAAGTGCCTGGTGCAGCTTCACCTGCTGGATAAGCCTTGTTGCCCAAACTGCCCGGAGACTTCTTCAGCTTGCCCGAACGCTCGGCTTGCCATGCCTGCCAGTGCAGCCACCAGGAATCGGTGTGCTTGGTGGAGTTTTCGTGCCATTCCTCGGCCTTGACCGGCATCTCGGTGCTGGTCATGTAGCGCGATTTCGGATTGCCCGGCGGGTTCAGAATGCTCTGGATATGCCCGCTGCTGGACAGCACGAATTCAACCTTGCCACCGAACAGTTGCGCCGACTTGTAGCAGGACTTCCACGGTGTGATGTGGTCGTTGGTTCCGGCCAGGGAGTAGATGTCGGCAGTGACGTGTTTCAGATTGATCGGTGTGCCGCACACTTCCAGTGCGTCGGGGCGGATCAATGGGTTGGTCTTGAACATCTCGATCAGGTCGCCGTGGAACGCTGCGGGCAACCGTGTGGTGTCATTGTTCCAGAACAGGATGTCGAACACCGGCGGCTCGTTGCCCAGCAGGTAGTTGTTGACCCAGTAGTTCCAGATCAGATCGTTGGGGCGCATCCAGGCGAAAACTTTCGCCATGTCGCGGCCTTCCAGTACGCCGGCCTGATAGGAGTGGCGCTTGGCGGATTCGAGGGTCTGCTCGTCGACGAACAGTGCCACGTCGCTGTCCAGGGTGGTGTCCAGCACGCTGACCAGCAGCGTCAGGGCGTTGACCTTGTTCTCGCCGAGCGCGGCGTAGTGGCCCAGCAGGGCGGTGCAGGTGATACCGCCGGAGCAGGCGCCGAGCATGTTGATGTCTTTGCTGCCGGTGATCGCGGTGACCACGTCGACCGCTTCCTTGAGCGCTTCGATGTAGGTCGACAGACCCCACTCGCGCTGCTCCTTGGTCGGGTTGCGCCAGCTGACGATGAACGTCTGCATGTTGTTGCGCAGGCAGAAGCGCGCCAGGCTCTTGTCCGGGCTCAGGTCGAAAACATAGAACTTGTTGATCTGCGGTGGCACCACCAACAGTGGGCGCTCGTGCACCTGCTCGGTGGTCGGCCGGTACTGGATCAGCTCCAGCACATCATTGCGAAACACCACCGCGCCTTCGGTGACGCCCAGGCTCGTGCCGACCTCGAACGCCCCCATGTTGACCTGGCTCGGCATGCCGCCGTTGTGCACCAGATCCTTGGCCAGATGGGAGAGGCCGTCGAGCAGGCTTTTGCCGCCGGTCTCGAAGAAGCGCTTGACCGCCGCCGGGTTGGCCGCACTGTTGGTCGGGGCCATGGCTTCGGTCATGAGGTTGATCACGAAATGCCCGCGTGCGACGTCCTTGGGCGAGAGGTTGCTTTCGCCGATCCAGTCGTGGAGCTCCTTGCGCCACGCCAGGTAAGTTTGCAAATAACGTTTGTAGAGCGGGTTCTGACTCCAGGCCGGGTCGTGGAAGCGACGGTCATCGCTTGTCGGTTGCAGCACGGATTTGCCGAACAGCACGTTCTTCAGTTCGATACCGAAATGAGCGACATGCTTTGCACTGTGAATCGGTTGTTTGATGGCCTGGGTCAGCACCATTCGGGCAGAGCCCAACAGATCTTTTCTACGCAGTCCAACGACCGGATTCAGCCCCAAGGTATTTTCCGAGGCCTGAACTTTCAGGTCATCGTTATTCTTGTTACTCATCTACGACGCTCCATTGTCCTGAGACGAGTACCTGGGTCCAGCTGTGCAGTCCACAGCCAATGCCAGGTACTACTGCTCGGGTGACCGTTAATTCTGCATCGCTGCTTTTTAGTTCAGAGAGCACTGCAGGTACCTTGCCAGCTCCATTGGTTACCCGAGTTTAATTTTTTTCGCAAGCAGGCCAATCGTTGACCCGAAAGCGGAGCATTCAAACAGATGGAATTAGAAAATGCCTTCTAATGAGCGAAAGGCCTGAGCTAGAGCATCAGCTTGACGATGGATTCGTTCGGGTCGCGGGTCTTTCCGGCGGCTTTGAGTTCGGCAAGATAATCGTTCCAGAGATCCTCTTGGCGCACGCCCAACTGGTACAGATATTCCCAGGTGAACAGGCCGCTGTCGTGGCCGTCGTCGAAGGTCAATTTCAGTGCGTACTGACCGGCTGGTTCGACCTTGGTCAGGCCTACGCCGATCTTGCCAAATTGCAGGATAGGTTTGCCGTGGCCCTGGACCTCGGCGGAAGGAGAGTGCACGCGCAGGAACTCGGCGGGCAGGTGATGCTCCTCGCCGGACGCATATTTCAGCGACAGGGTTTTCGAGGCTTTGTGCAGTTTGATGTCGGTGGGGAGTTGGGTCATGACCTGGAGTCCGTCTGTAGGCGCGTGGTCTGACTCCTGTAGGAGCACAGCTTGCTGGCGATGGCGATTTCAAGTGCGCCATCGTCAGCAAGCTGTGCTCCTACAGAGGGTCGCTTGGCTTACAGGATATAACGGGACAGGTCTTCGTTCTGCGCCAATTCGCCCAAGTGGCTGTTGACGTAATCGGCGTCGATCAGGATCGCCTTGTCGTCGTGGGCGCTGGCCAGATCACCGGCGCTGAACGACACCTCTTCAAGCAGGCGCTCAAGCAGTGTGTGCAGGCGACGGGCACCGATGTTCTCGGTCTTCTCGTTGACCTGCCAGGCGATCTCGGCAATGCGCTTGATACCGTCCGGCTGGAACTCGATCACCAGGCCTTCGGTTTTCAGCAGGGCGCAATATTGCTCGGTGAGCGAGGCGTGCGGCTCGCTGAGAATGCGTTCGAAATCTTCAGGCGTCAGCGCCTTGAGTTCGACACGAATCGGCAGACGACCTTGCAGCTCAGGCACCAGATCGCTCGGCTTGCTCAGGTGGAACGCACCGGACGCGATGAACAGGATGTGGTCGGTCTTGACCATGCCCAGTTTGGTGTTGACGGTGCAGCCTTCGATCAGTGGCAGCAAGTCGCGCTGTACGCCTTCACGGGAGACGTCGATGCCACCGGAGTTGCCGCGCTTGGCGACCTTGTCGATTTCGTCGATGAACACGATGCCGTGCTGCTCGACCGCTTCCAGCGCCTTGGCCTTCAACTCTTCTTCGTTGACCAGGCGACCGGCTTCTTCGTCACGCACCAGTTTCAGCGCTTCCTTGACCTTGATCTTGCGGCTCTTGCGTTTGCCCTTGCCCATGTTGGCGAACAGGCTCTGCAACTGGTTGGTCATCTCTTCCATGCCCGGCGGCGCGGAGATATCGACACCGGTCACTTCGGCGACTTCGATTTCGATCTCTTTGTCATCCAGCTGACCTTCGCGCAGACGCTTGCGGAACAGCTGACGGGTGTTGGAGTCGGCCGACGGTGCGGCGTCGTCGTTGCTGAAGCCCATGCGTGCCGGTGGCAGCAGGGCGTCGAGGATGCGTTCTTCGGCGGCGTCTTCGGCGCGGTGGCGAACCTTGGTCATTTCCTGTTCGCGCAGCAGCTTGATCGCCGCGTCGGCCAGGTCACGAATGATCGATTCAACGTCGCGGCCGACATAGCCGACTTCGGTGAACTTGGTCGCTTCGACCTTGATGAACGGCGCGTTGGCCAGTTTCGCCAGGCGACGAGCAATCTCGGTTTTACCGACACCGGTCGGACCGATCATCAGGATGTTTTTTGGCGTGACTTCAACGCGCAGCTCTTCAGGCAGCTGCATCCGGCGCCAGCGGTTACGCAGCGCGATGGCGACGGCGCGCTTGGCATCGTCCTGGCCGATGATATGGCGATTGAGTTCGTGGACGATTTCACGGGGAGTCATGGACATAGTAATTGGCGGTCCTCAGGTAAAAGTGAGCCGTGGCGTGGTGGCCAAAACAGGCTTACTCAGCGAGGTCCTGCTCCTCAATGGTGAAGGTGTGGTTGGTGAATACACAGATGTCGCCGGCGATGCCGAGGGCGGTTTCGACGATTTCCCGGGCCGACAGATCGGTTTTCTTCAGCAGCGCGCTGGCGGCCGCCTGGGCGTAACCGCCACCGGAACCCATGGCGATCAGACCTTCTTCGGGTTCGACCACGTCGCCGTTGCCGGTGATGATCAGAGAGGCGTCTTTGTTCGCGACCGCGAGCATGGCCTCGAGGCGGCTGAGGGAGCGGTCAGTGCGCCATTCTTTGGCGAGTTCGACAGCGGCGCGAACCAGGTGGCCCTGATGTTTCTCAAGCTGGCCTTCGAAACGCTCGAAGAGGGTGAAGGCGTCAGCGGTGGCCCCGGCAAAACCGGCGATCACCTGGCCGTGGTACAGGCGACGAACTTTCTTCGCGTTGCCTTTCATCACGGTATTGCCGAGAGAAACCTGGCCGTCGCCGCCCATGACGACTTTGCCGTGGCGGCGAACTGAAACGATGGTGGTCAAAGGGAGAGTCTCCACGCAGCGGGGCGAAAATGCCTTATGCCAACTCATATGGGGGTGGTGGAGCGTATTTCAACGGTGGGGGACGAATGGCGTGCGATAACTGTGGCGAGGGGATTTATCCCCGTTGGGTCGCGCAGCGGCCCTCAAACCTCCACCTGCGGAGTCTCAGACGTACCGCGGGCACTGGTTTAGCGACTGCTCCGCAGCCGAACGGGGATAAATCCCCTCACCACAGGTTTGTGGGCGACCTCAGATTAAGGTGCCCACAAATAAGGGTTAGCGGCTTTGGCGTTGTTGTAACAACAGGTTGCTGAACCCGCTGCCGGCCAGTTGTTTCTGGGCGGTGGTCAGTTGCTCGCGGTTGCTGAACGGTCCGACCAATACCCGGTACCAGGTTTCGTCCTTCACGGTGCCGGATTCAACCGCCACCGCCTGACCGAGCAGGATGATCTGGGCCCGAACCTTGTCCGCATCAGCCTCCTTGCGGAACGAGCCGGCCTGCAGGAAGAACTTGGTCACTGGCGCCGCTTTGGACACCGGTGGCGCTGGCGGCGGGGTAATCCCGGCCAGTGCGGCCTGAGCCCGCGCGGTATCGATCTTCGCCGCTTGCTCTGGCGTAACCGGCGTCGTCGGAATGGCCGGTACTTGTGGCGTCGGCAGGGTTTTCTCCGGCACGGCATCCGGCGGCACGATGACTTCCGATTCCGGCAGCAACGTGTAGAAGTCGTACTTCGGCTTCACCGGTTGCGTCGGGCTCGGCGGGGTCTTGTTGGCCTCGGCGATCTTGGTGGCTTTCTGCTGCTCGATCTTCTCGCGCTTGACGCTCTCGCTGCCCTTGCCCGGTTCCAGTTTCATCAGGAACACAATAAACGCGCCGACCGTCAGGCCGATGGCCATCCACAGCCAACCCGGGATCGGTTGCTTTGCAGGAGCTTGGTAACGGCTGGCGCCACGCTTGGGTGCTGGTTTTTTCTTGGCAGCCAACTTACATACGCTCCAGAGTTTCCAGACCCAAGAGTTCCAGGCCTTGCTTGAGAGTGCGGCCGGTCAGCGCGGCGAGGCGCAGACGGCTCTGCATTTGCGCCGGGGTGTCGGCGCTGAGGATCGGACAGTTCTCATAGAAACTGGAGAACAGGCCGGCGACATCGTACAGGTAGGTGCACAGGATGTGCGGCGTGCCTTTGTCGCAAACGTTGTTCAGCACTTCGCCGAACTGCGCGAGCTTCGCCGCCAGCTCGTGTTCGTGCGCTGCTTCGAGGACGATCTGGCCTTCGACTTCGCTGAAGTCCTTGCCGAGTTTGCGGAACACGCCGGCCACGCGGGTGTAGGCGTACAACAGGTACGGCGCAGTGTTGCCTTCGAAGTTCAGCATTAGGTCGAAGTTGAAGCTGTAGTCGCTGGTGCGGTGCTTGGACAGGTCGGCGTATTTCACCGCGCCAATGCCCACGACCTTGGCGATGTTGCGCAGTTCGTCTTCGGCAAGTGTAGGGTTCTTTTCTTTCACCAGGGTGTAGGCACGTTCCTGGGCTTCGGTCAGCAGGTCGATCAGCTTCACGGTGCCGCCGTCACGGGTCTTGAACGGACGGCCGTCGGCGCCGTTCATGGTGCCGAAGCCCATGTGTTCCATTTCCATCGGGTGCGTCACGAAGCCGGCCAGGCGCGCGACCTGGAATACTTGCTGGAAGTGCAAGGCCTGACGTTGGTCGACGAAGTACAACGCGCGATCAGCCTTCAACTTGCCGCTGCGGTAACGCACGGCCGCCAGGTCGGTGGTGGCGTAGAGGTAGCCGCCGTCAGCCTTGACGATGATCACTGGCAGCGGATCGCCGTCGGCGTTCTTGAACTCGTCGAGGAACACGCACTGGGCGCCGTTGCTCTCGACCAGCAGGCCAGCGGCCTTGAGGTCGTTGACTACGTTGATCAGGTCGTCGTTGTAGGCGCTTTCGCCCATCACGTCGGCCATGGTCAGTTTGACGTTCAGCAGTTCGTAGATTTTCTGGCAGTGCGACAGCGAGATGTCTTTGAACTTGGTCCACAGCGCCAGGCAGTCCGGGTCGCCGGCTTGCAGCTTGACCACCAGGCCACGGGCGCGATCGGCGAACTCTGCAGATTCGTCGAAGCGTTGCTTGGCGGCGCGGTAGAAGTTTTCCAGGTCCGACAGCTCGTCGCTGGTGATCGGGTTTTCCTGCAGATACGCCATCAGCATGCCGAACTGGGTGCCCCAGTCGCCGACGTGGTTCTGACGGATCACTTCGTCGCCGAGGAATTCCAGGACGCGCGCCACGCCGTCGCCGATGATGGTCGAGCGCAAGTGGCCGACGTGCATCTCTTTGGCCAGGTTCGGTGCCGACAGGTCGACGACAGTGCGCTGCACCGGGCCGGCCTTGCGCACGCCGATATGATCGTCGGCCAGAGCCGCGTCCAGGCGAGTGGCCAGGGCTTGGGTATTCTGGAAGAAGTTCAGGAAGCCGGGGCCGGCGATTTCGGTCTTGGTGACGTTTTCGTCAGCCGGCAGCGCGGCGATGATTTTCTCGGCCAGGTCGCGCGGCTTCATGCCGGCCGGTTTGGCCAGCATCATGGCGATGTTGCTGGCGAAATCGCCGTGAGTCTTGTCACGGGAGTTTTCCACCTGGATCGCCGGCGACAGGCCTTCAGGCAACACACCTTCGTTGACGAGTTGGGTGATGGCTTGTTGGATCAGCTGGCGAATGGTGTCTTTCATGGTGTTCTCTTTCGACCGCAAGCGCGGCGGCGCCTGGATGCGCTAGTGGAAAAACTGGGCATTATCCGTTGCGAAGACGGGCTTGCCAACTATAGCGGGCAGGTTATGGATATGTGGTGACAAATCGGCCGCCATTACGTGTAGGAGCAT
This sequence comes from Pseudomonas sp. GM41(2012), assembly GCF_000282315.2. Lineage (GTDB taxonomy): Bacteria > Pseudomonadota > Gammaproteobacteria > Pseudomonadales > Pseudomonadaceae > Aquipseudomonas. Next base: position 191,568 of record NZ_AKJN02000002.1, on the reverse strand, counting down.
GGCTTGCCCGCGATGGCGATCTCAGGGGCGCTATCGCGGGCAAGCCATGCTCCTACAGATGATGGCGATCTTTCTATCAATACAAATCCACAGGATCGACATCCAAAGACCAGCGCACCGCCCGCCCACTCGGCATCTGCTCCAACACCAGCAGCCAGCTGCTTAATAGTCGATGCAGCGGCGCCCGGGCCGTCGCTTGCAGCAACAACTGCGCACGATAGCGCCCGGCCCGGCGTTCCATCGGTGCCGGCACCGGCCCTAGCAGTTCAATCCCGGTCAGGTGCTGTTCGGCCAGCAAACGCTCAGCCTCGCTGCATGCCTCATCAAGAAAACCTTCAGCTTGCCCCGGTTTGTGCGCTTCGGCCCGCAGCAGCGCCAAGTGCGCAAAGGGCGGCAGACCCGCCGAGCGACGTTCGCTCAACGCCTGTTCGGCAAAGGCGAAATAGCCCTGTTCAGTCAATTGCACCAGCAGCGGATGGTCGGCCAGGTGCGTCTGGATGATCACTTTGCCCGGCTCTTCAGCCCGGCCCGCGCGCCCGGCCACCTGGACGATCAACTGCGCCATGCGCTCGCTGGCGCGGAAGTCGCCGGAAAACAGCCCGCCGTCGGCATCGAGAATCGACACCAACGTCACCCGTGGGAAGTGGTGCCCTTTGGCAAGCATTTGCGTGCCCACCAGAATGCAGGGATGGCCCTTCTGAATGGTCGCGAACAGCTGATTCATGGCGTCTTTACGCGAAGTGCTGTCGCGGTCGACCCGCAGCACCGGGACGTCCGGAAACAAAATCCCCAATCGTTCTTCGGCGCGCTCGGTGCCAGCGCCGACTGGCCTTAAATCGACCTTACCGCACTTCGGGCAATGCCGAGGGACGCGTTCGACGTAGCCGCAATGGTGGCAGCGCAGTTCGCCGGAGCGCTGATGCACGGTCATGCGCGCATCGCAGCGCTGACACTCGGACATCCAGCCGCAGTCATGGCAGAGCAGCGTGGGCGCAAAACCGCGACGGTTGAGGAACACCAACACTTGTTGGCCAGCGGCCAGCGTCTGACCGATAGCCTGCTGCATCGGCCCGGAAATGCCGCTGTCCAGCGGACGACTTTTCACGTCCAGACGCAGGAAGCGCGGTTGCTTGGCGCCACCGGCACGCTCGTTCAAGCGTAAGAGTCCGTATCGACCGGTGTAGGCATTGTGCAGGCTTTCCAGCGAAGGCGTGGCGGAGCCGAGGACAATCGGGATGTTTTCCTGGCGTGCGCGCACCAATGCCAGGTCGCGGGCGTGATAGCGCAGGCCTTCCTGCTGTTTATAGGAACCGTCGTGCTCTTCATCAATGATGATCAGGCCGGGGTTCTTCATCGGCGTGAACAGCGCCGAGCGGGTGCCGATAATGATGTCGGCGTCACCGTCCCGGGCGGCGAGCCAGGCTTCAAGGCGTTCGCGGTCGTTGACCGCCGAGTGGATCAGCGCGATGCGTGCATTGAATCGCTGCTCGAAGCGCGCCAGGGTCTGCGGGCCGAGGTTGATCTCCGGGATCAGCACCAGCGCCTGCTTGCCGGCTTCAAGGGTTTCGCGGATCAGCTGCAAATAGACTTCGGTCTTGCCGCTGCCGGTGACGCCGGCCAGCAGGAACGCGTGATAACTGTCGAAACCGGCGCGAATCGCCTCATAGGCCGCACGCTGCTCAGGGTTTAGCGGCAGTTCCGGCTGTGCCAGCCAGTGTTCGTGGCGGGCGTCGGGGGCGTGCTTGCGGATTTCGACTTGTACCAGATCCTTGGCCAGCAGCAAATCCAGGCTGTCCTTGCTCAGCATCAGTTTGCTCAACAACTGATGGGCGACGCCGTGGGGATGTTGGGCCAGGGTCGCCAGGGCCTCCCGTTGACGCGGGGCGCGAGCGATGCGCGGGTCATCAAGGCTGGCGCCGGGCGCGGCGGACCAGAAGCGTTCCTGCCGTGCTTCGGCCAGTTCACCCTGACGCAGCAACACCGGCAGCGCCCAGCTCAAGGTGTCGCCGAGGCTGTGCTGGTAATACTGAGACGTCCACAGGCACAGTTTGAACAGCGCTGGTGGCAGGGGCGGCGTGGCATCGAGCAGGGCCAGGGCCGGTTTGAGCTTTTCTACCGGCACTTCACTGGTGTCAGTGACCTCCACCAGAATCCCGATCATCTCCCGTCGGCCGAACGGCACCCGCAGGCGCATGCCCGGCTGCAACTGGGCACGCAGGATCCCGGCCGGGGCACGGTAATCAAACAGGCGGCGCAGGGGCGAAGGCAGGGCGAGGCGCAAAATGGCGTCGGGCACGCGGTTGTTTTCTCGATGATGGGGCGGGGAAGAAGGCCGGGAGCCTAGCAGACGACTGGTGTAAGGGACAGCTTGCGTGATCGCAAAGGTCTGGTAGAATCCGCGGCCTAATTATGTGCGGTATTCAACAATAGTGTTGAGTGGCGGCACACTAGCCTGAGGAATACACCATGAAAGCCGATATCCATCCAGCGTACGAAACCATCGAAGTAACTTGCAGCTGCGGCAACAAGTTCGAAACTCGTTCGAACCTGTGCAAGCCACTGGGTACTGACGTATGCAACGAGTGCCACCCGTTCTACACCGGTAAGCAGAAGACTCTGGATACTGGCGGCCGTGTACAGCGCTTCGCAGACCGTTTCGGTGCTTTCGGCAAGAAACCTGCTGCTGCAGCAGAGTAAGGTTGCAAAGCCCCATGGGCTTTACCTTGCTGATGAAAAAGGCGTCCCTCGCGGGCGCCTTTTTTGTGTCTGCGATCTGGCTTTCCGGTGCCCAGGCCTTCTGCCCGGCGCCGAGCGGGCTGACATCCGTTGTGGTGCAGCGGGTGGTGGATGGTGACACGCTGCGCCTGAGCGATGGCCGCAGCGTGCGCATGATCGGTTTGAATACGCCGGAGCTGGGCAAGAAAGGCCGCTCCGACGAGCCGTTCGCGGTGGCGGCACGCCAACGCCTGGAAGCTCTGGTGGCTGCCAGCGACGGGCGGGTCGGTTTACTGCCCGGTAAAGAAAGCCAAGACCATTACGGCCGCACCTTGGCCCATGTCTACAGCGCCGATGGCGCCAACCTTGAAGCGCAGATGCTCGCTGAAGGGCTCGGTTTCCAGGTAGCGGTCTCGCCGAATGTCGATCTGGTCGACTGCCAGCAAGCGGCGGAACACAGCGCCCGTCAGGCCGGACTCGGGTTGTGGCGCCAATCCCCTGTGCTGAAAGCGGAGCAGATCAACACGTCCGGTTTCGCTGTGCTCAGCGGTCGTGTGAGCAAGGTTCAGCGCAATCGCGGCGGGGTTTGGATCGAGTTGCAGGATTCGGTTGTACTGCGCGTTGCACCCAATTTGCTGGGGCAGTTCGATGTGGCGAATCTCGAACGGCTGAAGGGCAGGCAGATCGAGGCCCGTGGCTGGGTGCTGGACCGTTCGCGGCGTGGCGGACTGAAAGAAGGGCAGGCGCGCTGGCTTTTGCCATTGACCGACCCGGCAATGCTTCAGATGGCGCAGTGATAAAAAGTTGTAGACATTTTTTCTGTCGATTGTGAACAGTCAATCCCTTGTGTTCCGTGGCTCTTGGTCCAAAGTCGTAGGGCCGGGCGCTTGACAGGGGTGACCGGTCAGTCTTGTAGGGACTTTGCGACACGAGTATCCTCGGCGGTCCGTCTGTCCCACAGTAAAAAGCGGAATGCCCCTATGTCTGATTTGAAAACTGCCGCTCTCGAATATCATGCCCATCCTCGTCCAGGGAAGCTGAGCGTCGAGCTCACCAAAGCCACCGCTACCGCCCGCGACCTGTCGCTGGCTTACAGCCCCGGTGTAGCCGAACCAGTCCGCGAAATCGCCCGCGACCCTGAACTCGCCTACAAGTACACCGGCAAGGGCAATCTGGTTGCAGTCATTTCCGATGGCACCGCAATTCTCGGCCTGGGTAACCTCGGCCCATTGGCTTCCAAGCCAGTAATGGAAGGTAAAGGCGTGCTGTTCAAGCGCTTCGCCGGCATCGACGTTTTCGACATCGAAGTCGACTCCGAAAGCCCGCAAGCCTTCATCGACACCGTCAAGCGCATCTCCATCACCTTCGGTGGCATCAACCTGGAAGACATCAAGGCACCTGAGTGCTTTGAGATCGAACGTGCTCTGATCGAGCAGTGCGACATTCCGGTATTCCACGATGACCAGCACGGCACCGCGATCGTTACTGCGGCCGGCATGATCAACGCCCTGGAAATCGCTGGCAAAACCCTCGCTGACGCCAAGATCGTCTGCCTGGGCGCCGGTGCTGCCGCCATCTCCTGCATGAAATTGCTGGTGAGCATGGGTGCCAACATCGAAAACATCTTCATGGTTGACCGTACCGGCGTGATCCACTCCGGCCGTGACGACCTGAACCAGTACAAGGCTGTTTTCGCTCACTCGACTGAAAAACGCACGCTGGCCGACGCCTTGAAAGGCGCGGACGTGTTCGTTGGCCTGTCCGGCCCGAACCTGCTGAGCGCTGAAGGCCTGAAGTCCATGGCGGCCAACCCGATCGTGTTCGCGTGCTCGAACCCTGATCCGGAAATCGCCCCGGAACTGGCTCACGCCACCCGTGACGACGTGATCATGGCGACCGGCCGTTCGGACTACCCGAACCAGGTCAACAACGTGCTGGGCTTCCCGTTCATCTTCCGTGGTGCCCTGGACGTTCGCGCCAAGCGCATCAACGAAGAAATGAAAGTGGCTGCGGCCAACGCCCTGCGCGAACTGGCCAAGCTGCCGGTTCCTCAGGAAGTGTGCGACGCCTACGGCGGCATCAAACTGGAATTCGGTCGTGAGTACATCATTCCGAAACCAATGGATGCCCGTCTGATCACCGTGATCTCCGATGCCGTGGCCAAGGCCGCGATCGAGACCGGCGTAGCGACCCTGCCGTATCCGAAGAACTACCCGCTGAAAAGCGTGGATGACGTGTTCAACGGCTAAGTCGTTGTAGCGCTTCAACACAAAGCCCCGGCTCTTATTGAGTCGGGGTTTTTTTATATCTGGGAGTTTTGCAGCGGTTGTGATGGCGCCTTCGCGAGCAAGCCCGCTCCCACATTTGGAATGCATTCCCCTGTGGGAGCGGGCTTGCTCGCGAAGGCGGCCGACCGGTCAATGCATTCATTACTGGCAGGCAACAAAAAACCCCGCTCCTCTTTCGAAGGCGGGGCTTTTTGCAGCATCAGGCGATCAGAACAAATCGATCGGTGCCGCTTCATCCGCAGGCAGTGGGCTGCCCGGCGCAGTGCCGTTGCCCAGTTCGTTCGCCGACGGTGGCGTGTCTTCGGCCTTGAACAGCTCGAAGTAGGCGCCTGGCGTGCCTGGGGTGGCTGCACGGCCGCTGATCGGGTCGACTCGCAGACTGAGAATACCTTCCGGCTCTGGCTGCGTATGGGGCGGCAGGCCTTTGAGTGCGGCGCCCATGTAGTTCATCCAGATAGGCAGGGCGACGGTACCGCCGAACTCCTTGCGACCCAGGCTTTCAGGCTGGTCGAAACCGGTCCAGACAGTGGTCACATAATCGGCGTTGTACCCAGAGAACCAGGCGTCCTTGGATTCGTTGGTAGTACCGGTCTTGCCCGCAATGTCGCTGCGGCCCAAGGCCAGGGCGCGGCGGCCGGTGCCGAGTTTGATGACGTCCTCGAGCATGCTGTTGAGGATGAAAGTGGTGCGACCATCGATAATGCGCTCGGCCACGGCCGGCGTTTGTGGCGCTGGCTGGGCAGTCAGCGCTTCGCCCGGGGTTGCGTTGACGGTGAAGGCGTTGGCCGCGACAGGGGCGGCGATGCCGTCGGTGGCGACGTTGCCTTTCGGGACGCTCGACGGGTTGGCGACGAACAGCGTGTCGCCATTGCGGCTTTCGATCTTCTCGATGATGTAAGGGGTGATCTTGTAGCCGCCGTTGGCGAAAGTACTCCAGCCGGTGGCGATTTCCATTGGCGTCAGCGTCGCGGTGCCCAGGGCCAGCGACAAGTTGCGCGGCAGGTCCTGCTTGTTGAAGCCGAACTTGCTGATGTAGTCGATGGTGCGATCAACGCCCAGCGCCTGCACCAGGCGGATCGACACCAGGTTGCGCGACTTGTACAGCCCTTCGCGCAGACGGATCGGGCCGAGGAAGGTGTTGGTGTCGTTCTTCGGCCGCCAGACCTTGTCCAGGTATTCGTCGACGAACACGATCGGTGCGTCGTTCACCAGGCTGGCGGCGGTGTAGCCGTTATCCAGTGCGGCGCTGTAGACGAACGGTTTGAAGCTCGAGCCCGGCTGACGCTTGGCCTGCAGGGCGCGGTTGTAATTGCTCTGCTCGAAGGCGAAGCCGCCGACCAGGGAGCGAATGGCACCGTTCTGCGGATCGAGGGAAACCAGCGCACCCTGAGCCTGCGGGATCTGGCTGAATTTCAGCGAGTTGTCCGGCTGGCGCTGCACACGAATCAGGTCGCCGACCTGGGCGACGTCCGAAGGCTGCTTCGGATTGGCGCCCATGCTGTTGGTGTTCAGGAACGGACGCGCCCATTTCATGCTGTCCCAGCCGACGTGTTCGTCACCGGTACGGGTCATCACTTGCAGGCCGGTCTTGTCGACCTGGGTGACGATGGCAGGTTCAAGGCCGCTGATGGTGCGTTGCTTGGTCAGCTCGATTGTCCAGGCCTCGCGAGTCTTGCCCGGCAGGCGCGACTCCGGGCCGCGATAACCATGACGCTGGTCGTAGGTCATCAACCCTTCGTGGACTGCGGTGTTGGCCATTTCCTGCAGGTTGCTCGGCACCGTGGTGGTGACGCGGAAACCCTCGGTATAGGCGTCGCTGCCATAACGGCCGACCATTTCGGCGCGGGCCATTTCAGCGATGTACGGTGCGTTCACTTCCGGGGTCGGCACGTGATAACTGGCGTTCAGCGGCTCGTTGATCGCGGTGGTGTAGTCGGCTTCGGTGATTTTGCCGAGCTTGTACATGCGCCCAAGGATCCAGTCGCGACGTTCCTTGCTGCGGGCCGGATTGGCCAGCGGGTTGAAGCGCGAAGGGGCTTTCGGCAGGCCGGCGATCATCGCCATCTGCGCCAGGCTGACATCACGAATCGACTTGCCATAGTAAACCTGTGCAGCGGCCTCGATGCCGTAGGCGCGGTTGCCCAGATAGATCTTGTTGACGTAGAGCTCTAGGATCTCGTCCTTGGTCAACTGCCGTTCAATCTGCAGGGCCAGGAGAATTTCGGTGGTTTTGCGTGAGAAGCTGCGTTCGCTGGTCAGGAAGAAGTTCTTCGCCACCTGCATGGTGATGGTGCTGCCGCCGGACTGAATGTGTCCGCTTTTTACCAACTGGGTGGCCGCGCGCATCAGGCTGCTGGGGTCGACACCGTAGTGATTGGCGAAGTTGTCATCTTCAGCACTTAGTAACGCATTAATGAAATTGGGCGGAATGTCGGCGAACCGGATCGGTGTGCGGCGCATTTCGCCAAATTCTGCGATCAGCTTGTTGTCGCTGCTGTAGACCCGCAAAGGAATCTGCAACTGGATGCTTCTCAGAGCCTCCACGGATGGTAAACCCGGACTAAGGTAGAGAAAGGCGCCGCTAAGACCGAGGAGCAGTCCGCAGAAAACGGCGACGATGGACCATCCGAAAAATTTCAGCAGACGAATCAAGGCTTTTGGACATCCAGGGCAAAGAATGAATTAGGCATCAGGGTTCAGATAAACAGGGAACGACCCGCGCTTGAAGTAAAAACCGGAAAAAAACGCTGGGCATTATAAGCATTTTTCCGTCGAGGGCGTCATTTGCGCTGCTGTCAAGACGGGTGGTTTGAACGCAACTGATATTACAGAGTCCGTAAGACACGGATAGTCATAGGGAATTGGTAGTGCTAGGACTCTTCAATAAAAAGGCCAACACGCTTCTGGGGATCGACATCAGCTCCACGTCGGTCAAGCTTCTGGAGCTAAGCCGCCAAGGCGACCGTTATCGGGTCGAGGCCTATGCGGTGGAACCTTTACCCACTAACGCTGTGGTCGAGAAAAATATCGCCGAGCTCGAAGGCGTAGGGCAGGCACTCGCGCGCGTGCTGCTCAAGGCCAGGACCAACCTCAAGAACGTCGCCGTGGCGGTGGCCGGTTCGGCGGTGATTACCAAGACCATCGAGATGGACGCCGGTCTTTCCGACGATGAAATGGAAAACCAGCTGAAGATCGAGGCCGATCAATACATCCCTTATCCATTGGACGAAGTGGCCATCGACTTTGAGGTCCAGGGCGTTTCTGCGCGCAACCCCGAGCGAGTCAATGTGCTGCTGGCGGCCTGTCGCAAGGAAAACGTCGAGGTTCGGGAAGCGGCTCTGGCACTGGCCGGCCTGACAGCCCGTGTGGTCGACGTCGAGGCCTATGCGCTGGAGCGTTCCTACGGATTGCTGGCGAGCCAGCTGGCTGCTTCTCAGGAGCGTCTGACGGTAGCGGTGGTCGATATCGGCGCCACCATGACCACCCTGAGCGTGCTGCACCAGGGGCGGATCATCTACACCCGCGAACAATTGTTCGGTGGTCGTCAACTGACGGAGGAAATCCAGCGACGTTATGGCCTGACCATCGAGCAGGCGGGGCTGGCGAAGAAGCAGGGTGGTTTGCCGGACGATTACGTCAGTGAGGTGTTGCAGCCGTTTCGCGATGCGCTGGTGCAGCAGGTGTCGCGTTCGTTGCAGTTTTTCTTCGCCTCCGGTCAGTACAGCTCGGTTGATCACATTCTGTTGGCCGGCGGTACCGCATCGGTCCCGGGGCTGGACCGGTTGATCGAGCAACGATTGGGAACGCCGACGCAAGTGGCCAACCCCTTCTCCGACATGACCCTGAGCAGCAAGGTCAACGCCGGTGCCCTGGCCAGCGATGCGCCGGCACTGATGATCGCCTGCGGGCTGGCCCTCAGGAGTTTCGACTGATGGCGCGGATCAATCTTTTACCCTGGCGTGAAGAGCTGCGTGAAGCGCGCCGCAAACGCTTTTTGCTGACACTGGTCGGTGTGATGGTGGGGGCCGTGGGCGCGGTGTTGATCGCGAACCAGGCCATCAGTGGCGCTATCGATCGGCAAGTGGCTCGTAACGACTACATCGGCAAACAGATTGCCGTGGTCGACGAGCGGATTAAACAGATCAGCGATTTGAAGGCCCGTCGCCAGCAACTGGTCGAGAGGATGCGCATCATCCAGGACCTGCAAGGCAACCGGCCGATCAGCGGGCGTATTTTCGATCAACTGGCGCGGACGCTGCCTGACGGCGTGTATTTCACTGAGGTGAAAATGGCCGGCAAGTCCTTGTCCATCACTGGCGCGGCGGAGTCCAACAATCGTGTGTCAGACCTGATGCGCAATCTGGATGCGTCCGATTGGTTTGATGCGCCCAGCCTCACGGAAGTCAAAGCGACGACCGCCGGTCAGCTGGATCAGGCCAACGTCTTTCAGCTGACCGTTCGTCAGGCTCAGCCCGCCGCTACGGAGGGCGGCAAATGAGGCTGTCTGACTGGATCGAAGGCCTGCGCAAGATCGATATCAATGACCTGGACACCAATAACATGGGTTCCTGGCCGCCAGCCATCAAGGCACTGGCGGGTATCCTGCTCATGATCCTGGTGTTTTCACTGGGCTACAGTTTTTCCATCAGCGACCTTCAGAGCCAACTCGAACTCAAGCGCGAGGAAGAGTCGACCCTCAAGGAGCAATTCGCCGACAAAGCCCATATGGCGGCGAATCTGGAGCTGTATACGCAGCAGATGAAGGAAATGGAGAACTCCTTTGGCGTGCTGCTGCGGCAATTGCCCAGTGACACCGAAGTGCCCGGCCTGCTGGAGGACATCACTCGCACCGGCCTGGGCAGTGGCCTTGAGTTCGAAGAGATCAAACTGCTGCCGGAGAACACGCAGCAGTTCTACATCGAGCTGCCGATCCAGATCACCGTCACCGGTGCCTATCATGACCTGGCCACCTTCGTCAGCGGCGTCGCCGGGCTGCCACGGATTGTCACCCTGCATGACTTCGACCTTGCGCCGGCCAGCCCGGAAGGTGGTCCGAAGTTGCGCATGAGCATCCTCGCCAAGACCTACCGCTACAACGACAAGGGGCTGCAAAAATGAGCCCGATTCGTTGTTTTTCGATGGTTGTGTTGGTCGCCGGCCTGGCCGGTTGCGGCAGCGACAATGACTTCAGCGACCTGGACGCGTACATGAACGAAATGCGTTTGCGTGCGCCCGGCAAGATTGAACCAACGCCGACATTTCGGTCTTACCCCACATTCACCTACAGCGCCGCCAACCTGCGAAGCCCGTTTTCCCGACAGATCAGAGTCGATCTGGCCGGCCAGAAACACGGCTCGCGCAACGTAAAACCTGACCCGAATCGGGTCAAGCAGTACCTCGAAGGTTTCAACATCGAGCAGTTTGAAATGGTCGGAACGATCGCCAATGCGACCGGCTCCTTTGCGCTGCTGCGCGGGGCGGGCGGAGTGCATCGGTTGAAAGTCGGCGATTACCTGGGGCGTAACGATGGGCGGATCGTCGCCATCAGTGGCTCGCAGGTCGATGTGGTCGAAATCGTTCCCGACGGCGAAGGCGCCTGGCTGGAGCGGCCGCGGACCATCCCTTTGAAAGAGCACTCATAGTGGAACTCGAAAAATGAACAGGATTTTCTCAACCTTCGGTATTTCGCTATGGATAGCGTTGCTGTCGCCGATGGTGCTAGCGGCCAACCTCAAAGCGCTGGATGTTGCGGCGCTGCCGGGGGACCGCGTCGAGTTGAAGTTGTCGTTCGATGGGCCGCCACCGTCGCCGCACGGTTACACCACGGAATCGCCTGCACGGATTGCGCTGGATCTGCCTGGCGTCGTCAGTCAGCTAAAAAGCAAAAGTCGCGAACTGGGTGGCGGAAATGCCCGCAGCGCCACGGTGGTGCAAGCCAATGACCGTACGCGGCTGATCATCAATCTGACCCAGTTGACGCCATACAACGCACGGGTCGAAGGCAACACTCTGTTTGTGGTGGTCGGGCAAGGCGCCAACAAAACGGCCTCCAGCCCGGCGCCCAAAACGCCGCGCGCAGCGACTGCAACGCCAGCCCCGGCGAAAGCCTATGCGCCGGTAGGCAAGGCCATCCGGGGTGTGGATTTCCAGCGCGGCACTCAGGGCGAAGGCAATGTGGTCATCGACCTGTCGGATCCTTCCATCGCCCCGGACATTCAGGAGCGCGACGGCAAGATCATCCTCGGTTTCCCCAAGACCCAATTACCTGAACCGTTGCGTGTGCGTCTGGACGTCAAGGATTTCGCCACCCCGGTGCAGTTCGTCAACGCCAGCGCCACGGGTGATCGGGCCACGATCAGCATTGAACCCAGCGGCGCCTTCGATTATTCGACTTACCAGACCGACAACAAGCTGACCGTCAGCATCCGGCCGATGACCGTCGATGACTTGCAGAAACGCAACACCGAGCGTTTCGCCTACACCGGTGAAAAGCTCTCGCTGAATTTCCAGGACATCGATGTGCGTTCGGTGCTGCAACTGATCGCCGATTTCACCAACCTCAATCTGGTGGCCAGCGACACGGTGCAGGGCGGCATCACCCTGCGTTTGCAGAACGTGCCGTGGGATCAGGCGCTGGATCTGGTGTTGAAAACCAAGGGCCTGGATAAACGCAAGATCGGTAATGTTTTGCTGGTGGCGCCGGCCGATGAAATCTCCGCCCGCGAGCGTCAGGAACTGGAGTCGCAGAAGCAAATCGCCGACCTGGCCCCCCTGCGTCGCGAGCTGTTGCAGGTCAACTACGCCAAAGCTGCCGATATCGCCAAGCTGTTCCAGTCAGTGACCAGTGCCGAGGCGAAAGTCGACGAGCGGGGCTCGATTACGGTGGATGAGCGGACCAACAACATCATTGCCTACCAGACCCAGGATCGCCTCGACGAACTGCGTCGTATCGTTGCGCAACTGGATATTCCGGTGCGTCAGGTGATGATCGAGGCGCGCATCGTCGAAGCCAACGTCGATTATGACAAAAGCCTCGGCGTGCGCTGGGGTGGATCGATGCAGAACAGGGGCAACTGGAACACCTCAGGCGTCAGCAACGGGGCGAATTCTTCATCGACCATCGGTACACCTGGCAGTACCAGCACCAACTCGCCGTTCGTCGACCTGGGCGCCGCCGGCAACACCTCGGGGCTCGGCATCGCTTTCATCACCGACAATGTGCTGCTGGATCTTGAGCTGACGGCCATGGAAAAAACCGGCAACGGCGAAATCGTCTCGCAGCCCAAGGTGGTCACCTCGGACAAGGAAACCGCGAAAATCCTCAAGGGCACGGAGATCCCCTATCAGGAAGCCAGCTCCAGCGGCGCTACCTCGGTGTCGTTCAAGGAGGCCTCGCTGTCTCTGGAAGTGACGCCGCAGATCACTCCGGACAACCGGATCATCATGGAGGTCAAGGTCACCAAGGACGAACCGGACTACCTGAACAAGGTGCAGGATGTACCTCCGATCAAGAAAAACGAGGTCAATGCCAAGGTCCTGGTCAACGACGGCGAGACCATCGTGATTGGCGGGGTTTTCTCAAATACTCAGAGCAAGGTTGTAGATAAGGTGCCATTTCTCGGTGATGTGCCGTATCTTGGCCGCCTTTTCCGGCGTGACGTGGTTTCGGAGAAAAAATCCGAGCTGCTGGTATTTCTCACTCCGCGTATCATGAATAACCAGGCGATTGCTGTGAGTCATTGATTCTGTGCGAAATTTGATTCTTGTTGGACCGATGGGGGCTGGAAAAAGCACCATCGGCCGGTTGCTGGCCAAAGAGCTGCGCCTGCCGTTCAAAGATTCCGATAAGGAAATTGAATTGCGCACGGGCGCCAATATCCCGTGGATTTTCGATAAGGAAGGCGAACCGGGCTTTCGTGACCGCGAGCAGGCGATGATCGCCGAGCTGTGCGGGTGCGACGGCGTGGTGCTGGCGACCGGTGGCGGCGCGGTGATGCGCGAGGCCAATCGCCGGGCGCTGCACGCCGGGGGGAGGGTGGTTTATCTGCATGCGTCTGTCGAGCAGCAGGTGGGCCGCACGTCCCGCGATCGCAATCGACCCCTGTTGCGTACTGCCGATCCGGCCAAGACCCTTCGGGATCTGCTGGCGATCCGCGATCCGCTTTATCGGGAAATCGCCGATCTGGTGGTGGAAACCGATGAGCGGCCGCCGCGAATGGTGGTGCTCGATATTCTCGAACGCTTGCAGCAGCTACCTCCCCGTTAAAGCGCAGCGCGAAATGCGCTATCCTCGGCGTCCTGTCATGGCCGCTCAAGGTTGTGGCAGATGGCTACCGAACGGCGTCACACCAGCAGACGCCGTGGATATTCGTTAACTCAAGGCAGGACGCCTGATTCCATCTTCACTGTGGGGACACATGCAGACACTCAAGGTCGATCTAGGCGAGCGCAGCTACCCGATTCATATTGGCGAAGGTTTGTTGGATCAGCCTGAGCTGCTGGCCCCGCACATCCGCGGACGGCAAGTGGCGATCATCTCCAACGAGACCGTTGCGCCGCTCTATCTCGAGCGTCTGACCCGCAGCCTCGCACAGTTCTCGGTGGTTTCCGTGGTGCTGCCGGACGGCGAAGCGTTCAAGACCTGGGAAACCCTGCAACTGATTTTCGACGGTCTGCTGACCGCGCGGCACGACCGCCGTACCACGGTCATCGCCCTCGGTGGCGGTGTGATTGGTGACATGGCCGGTTTTGCTGCCGCCTGCTACCAGCGTGGTGTCGATTTCATCCAGATTCCGACCACGTTGCTGTCGCAAGTCGACTCTTCGGTGGGCGGCAAGACCGGGATCAACCATCCGCTGGGCAAGAACATGGTCGGCGCTTTCTATCAGCCGAACGTGGTGCTGATTGATACCGCAACCCTCAATACCCTGCCGGCCCGCGAACTCTCCGCCGGGCTTGCCGAGGTCATCAAATACGGGCTGATCTGCGACGAGCCGTTTCTGACCTGGCTTGAAGACAACGTCGATCGCCTGCGCGCCCTGGATCAGGTCGCCCTGACTTACGCCATCGAGCGCTCTTGCGCGGCCAAGGCTGCGGTGGTGGGTGCCGACGAACGGGAGACCGGTGTTCGCGCCACGCTTAACCTGGGTCACACCTTCGGCCACGCCATCGAAACCCACATGGGCTATGGTGTCTGGCTACATGGTGAGGCAGTCGCTGCTGGCACCGTAATGGCCTTGGAAATGTCCGCGCGCCTGGGCTGGATCAGTGAACAAGAGCGCGATCGCGGCATTCGGCTGTTCCAGCGTGCCGGCCTGCCGGTTATCCCGCCTGAAGAGATGACTGAAGCCGATTTTCTCGAACACATGGCAATTGACAAGAAAGTGATCGACGGTCGTTTGCGCCTGGTGCTGCTGCGCCACATAGGCGAAGCGGTGGTGACCGACGATTATCCGAAAGAGGTTTTACAGGCCACGCTGGCAGCGGATTACCGCGCTCTGGCTCAGCTTAAAGGTTGATAAGATCCCGATGACTAGTTTGCACGCCGACGAGGCTTTCCTCGGCCATTACCAGTTGAGTCATGACCCTTTTTCTCCACGGGTGCCTGGCTTCAAATTCTTCCCGGCCCAGCGCAAACCGGTGCTGGGGCAACTGCATCACCTGGCACGCTACAGTCAGTTGTTGCTGGTCGTCACCGGCCCGCAAGGCAGTGGCAAAACGCTGTTGCGTCAGGCCCTGGTGGCCAGCACCAACAAACAGTCGGTGCAGAGCGTGGTGGTTTCCGCCCGTGGCGCCGGTGATGCGGCCGGCGTGCTGCGTCAAGTGGCTCAGGCGCTGAACGTCGCCCAGGCCGAAATCGGCGCGATTCTGGCCCAAGTGGTGCAACTTGCGTTGACGGGGCAGGAAGTCTATTTGCTGGTGGATGACGCCGAGCAGCTTGACGAGTCCGCGCTGGAAGCCTTGCTGGCCCTGGCTGCCGGTGCGCCGGAAGGTCGCCCGCATGTGTTCCTGTTCGGCGAGTCGTCGCTAATTGCTCAACTGGATGCGCTGAGCCTTGAGGAAGAGCGTTTCCACGTCATCGAATTGCAGCCTTACACCGAAGAAGAAACCCGCGAATATCTGGACCAGCGACTCGAAGGCGCCGGGCGGGGTATCGAACTTTTCACTGCAGATCAGATCTCTGATATTCACGAAAGCTCCGACGGTTGGCCTGGCACCATCAACCAGGTTGCCCGCGATGCGATGATCGAAGCCATGATTGCCAGCCGCTCAGCGGTGAAGCGTCCAAGTATGGGGTTCAACATGCCGAAGAAACACGTATTGGCGATTTCCGCTGTTGTCGTGGTCGCGGTAGCCGCCGCCTGGTTGATGCCGGGTCGCAGCAAAGCACCGACCACTGGCGCACCTGCCAACGAACAGGCGCAACTGCCGCTCGGCCAGGGCACGCCACAACCAAACAGCGGCGGCGCGCCTGCCGTCGAATTCGCCGGTAACTCGCAACCGATGCCATTGCCGCTGGTCGGCAACTCGCAGCCGGTCATGCGCGGTCCGCTGGCCGAAGCCGCCGGTGGCATCACCGAAGGCGATGACGGTGTGCCGGTCGAAGGTTCAAGCGCTAAGCCGCCGACCGTGACTACTACCGCGCCGCCTGCGGGCGTCCAGCCTGGCCCGGCACCGACACCTGCCGCCAAGCCTGTGCCTGCGCCGACTCAGGTCGCGACGGCCAAGCCAGTCCCGGTTGCGCCTGCCGTGAAGCCGGCTCCAGTGCCAGCCAAACCAGCCGCCACCGCTGCTGCCGCCAAGCCTGTCGAGAAACCAGCCACCGTGGCCAAGGCCGCCGGCGGCACCTGGTACTCAGCGCAAGCGCCGGGTAACTACGTGGTGCAGATCCTCGGCACCAGCTCCGAAGCGGCCGCGCAATCCTTCGTCAAGGAGCAGGGCGGCGAGTACCGTTATTTCAAGAAAGTCCTCAACGGCAAGCCGCTTTACGTCATCACTTACGGTAGCTTCGCTAACCGCGATGCAGCTGTTACCGCCATCAAGGCCTTGCCAGCGAAGGTTCAGGCTGGTAAACCTTGGCCTCGCACTGTCGCCAGCGTCCAACAGGAACTGGCAACAACTCGCTGAAGATTCGGCGGCCTTACCCAGGCCGCCTCTCCCGGCACCTCAAAATTTCTACAAGCGCATGCCGCCTCTACAGGCCGCGTGCCTTGTGGTGTCTGCGTCACAGTAGTCTTTGAGTCGTTGCGGTCAAAATTAAAAAAGTTTTGACTAGCACAGCATATCGCTTTAAACCTTTCACAAATGCGACATAGATTTGCGACATTTCGTCGTCAAATTTGTGAGCCTCTGTGTCGGTGTGTACAATGACCTCCCTTTTGCCCCCGCAAAGCTGGCGTACGTTCGGCGCGGATGGCAAGTGGTTGAATTGAAAAGAAATTTGCCTCGACAAGAGGCAGCCTGGTGAGAAAGTGTCTATGAAAGCAGGTCTGTACCAACCAGATGAATTCAAGGATAACTGCGGTTTCGGCCTGATAGCCCATATGCAGGGCGAGCCCAGTCATACCCTTTTGCAAACGGCCATCGAGGCCCTGACCTGCATGACCCACCGCGGTGGGATCAACGCCGACGGCAAGACCGGTGACGGTTGCGGTCTGCTGATTCAAAAGCCGGATGTGTTCCTGCGAGCCATCGCCCAGGAAACCTTCGGCGTCGAACTGCCCAAGCAATATGCGGTGGGCATGGTCTTCTTCAACCAGGACCCGGTCAAAGCCGAAGCCGCTCGCGAGAACATGAACCGCGAGATCCTCGCTGCCGGCCTGACCCTCGTCGGCTGGCGCAAAGTGCCGATTGACACCAGCGTCCTCGGTCGCCTGGCCCTTGAGCGCCTGCCGCAGATCGAACAAGTGTTCATCGCCGGTGAAGGCCTGAGCGATCAGGACATGGCCGTCAAGCTGTTCACCTCCCGTCGTCGCTCGTCCGTGGCCAACGCCGCCGACGCCGATCACTACGTCTGCAGCTTTTCGCACAAGACCATCATTTATAAAGGCCTGATGATGCCGGCGGATTTGACCGCCTTCTATCCAGACCTCAGCGACCAGCGCCTGCAGACCTCGATTTGCGTGTTCCACCAGCGCTTCTCGACCAACACCCTGCCGAAATGGCCGCTGGCTCAGCCGTTCCGCTTCCTCGCCCACAACGGCGAGATCAACACCATCACCGGTAACCGCAACTGGGCCGTGGCCCGTCGCACCAAGTTCACCAATGACCTGATGGACCTGGAAGAACTCGGCCCGCTGGTCAACCGTGTCGGTTCCGACTCCTCCAGCATGGACAACATGCTCGAGCTGATGGTCACCGGTGGCATCGACCTGTTCCGTGGCGTGCGGATGATCATTCCGCCTGCGTGGCAGAACGTCGAAACCATGGACCCGGACCTGCGTGCATTCTACGAATACAACTCCATGCACATGGAACCGTGGGACGGCCCGGCCGGTGTGGTAATGACCGACGGTCGCTACGCGGTGTGCCTGCTCGACCGTAACGGTCTGCGTCCGGCGCGTTGGGTCACCACCAAGAACGGTTTCATCACCCTGGCCTCGGAAATCGGTGTCTGGAACTACCAGCCTGAAGACGTGATCGCCAAGGGCCGCGTTGGCCCGGGTCAGATCTTCGCCGTGGACACTGAAACCGGCCAGATCCTCGACACCGACGCCATCGACAACCGCTTGAAGTCGCGTCATCCGTACAAGCAATGGCTGCGCAAGAATGCCCTGCGCATCCAGGCGACCATGGAAGACAACGACCACGGTTCGGCGTTCTACGACGTCGACCAGCTCAAGCAGTACATGAAGATGTACCAGGTCACTTTCGAAGAACGTGATCAGGTGCTGCGTCCGCTCGGCGAGCAAGGCTACGAAGCCGTTGGCTCGATGGGCGACGATACGCCGATGGCCGTGCTGTCCCAGCGCGTGCGCACGCCGTACGACTATTTCCGCCAGCAGTTCGCGCAGGTCACCAACCCGCCGATCGACCCGCTGCGTGAAGCCATCGTCATGTCGCTGGAGATCTGCCTCGGTGCCGAGCGCAATATCTTCCAGGAGTCGCCGGAACACGCCTCGCGTGTGATCCTCAGCTCGCCGGTCATTTCTCCGGCCAAGTGGCGTTCGCTGATGAACCTTGATCGTCCGGGCTTCGAGCGCGCGATCATCGACCTCAACTACGACGAAAGCGTCGGCCTCGAAGCGGCGATCCGCAACGTTGCCGATCAGGCTGAAGAAGCTGTGCGCTCCGGTCGTACCCAGGTCGTGCTGAGTGACCGTCACATTGCCCCGGGCAAGTTGCCGATCCACGCTTCCCTGGCCACTGGCGCGGTGCACCATCGCCTGACCGAAAAAGGCCTGCGTTGCGACTCCAACATCCTCGTGGAAACCGCGACGGCTCGCGATCCGCACCACTTCGCCGTGTTGATCGGTTTTGGCGCCTCGGCGGTCTATCCGTTCCTGGCCTACGAAGTGCTGGGCGACCTGATCCGCACCGGTGAAGTGCTGGGCGACCTCTATGAGGTGTTCAAGAACTACCGCAAAGGCATCACCAAAGGTCTGCTGAAGATCCTGTCGAAGATGGGCATTTCGACCATCACGTCGTACCGCGGTGCGCAGCTGTTTGAAGCCATTGGCCTGTCCGAAGAAGTCTGCGAGCTGAGCTTCCGTGGCGTACCGAGCCGCATCAAAGGTGCGCGTTTCGTCGACATCGAAGCCGAGCAGAAAGCCCTGGCTGCCGAAGCCTGGAGCCCGCGCAAGCCGATCCAGCAGGGCGGTTTGCTGAAGTTCGTCCACGGTGGCGAATATCACGCGTACAACCCGGACGTGGTCAACACCCTGCAAGCCGCTGTGCAGCAGGGCGACTACAGCAAGTTCAAGGAATACACGGCGCTGGTGGACAACCGTCCGGTGTCGATGATTCGCGATTTGTTCAAGGTCAAAACCCTGGACACGCCGCTGGACATCAGCGAGATCGAACCGCTGGAGTCGGTGCTCAAGCGCTTTGACTCCGCGGGCATCTCCCTCGGCGCCTTGTCGCCGGAAGCTCACGAAGCCCTCGCCGAAGCGATGAACCGCCTCGGTGCGCGTTCCAACTCCGGCGAAGGCGGCGAAGACCCGGCGCGTTACGGCACCATCAAGAGCTCGAAAATCAAACAGGTTGCGACTGGCCGTTTCGGTGTGACCCCGGAATACCTGGTCAACGCTGAAGTGCTGCAGATCAAAGTCGCTCAGGGCGCCAAGCCCGGCGAAGGCGGTCAGCTGCCAGGCGGCAAGGTCAACGGTCTGATCGCCAAGCTGCGTTATGCAGTACCGGGCGTGACCCTGATCTCGCCTCCACCGCACCACGACATCTATTCGATCGAAGACTTGTCGCAGCTGATTTTCGACCTGAAACAAGTCAACCCGAAGGCCCTGGTCTCGGTGAAGCTGGTAGCAGAAGCGGGCGTCGGCACCATCGCTGCCGGTGTGGCCAAGGCCTACGCGGACTTGATCACCATTTCCGGCTACGACGGTGGTACCGGTGCATCGCCGCTGACCTCGATCAAATACGCGGGCGCTCCGTGGGAACTCGGCCTGGCCGAAACCCACCAGACCCTGCGCGGCAACGACCTGCGCGGCAAAGTCCGGGTACAAACCGACGGTGGCCTGAAAACCGGCCTCGACGTGATCAAGGCAGCGATCCTCGGCGCTGAAAGCTTCGGCTTCGGCACCGCGCCAATGATCGCGCTGGGCTGCAAATACCTGCGTATCTGCCACCTGAACAACTGCGCCACCGGCGTCGCAACTCAGAACGAGAAGCTGCGCAAGGATCACTACATCGGGACCGTCGACATGGTGGTCAATTTCTTCACCTACGTCGCCGAAGAAACCCGTGAGTGGCTGGCCAAGCTGGGCGTGCGCTCCCTCGAAGAGCTGATCGGCCGTACCGATCTGCTGGACATCCTCGAAGGCCAGACCGCCAAGCAAAACCACCTGGACCTGACCCCGTTGCTGGGCAGCGATCACATCCCGGCAGACAAGCCTCAGTTCTGCCAGGTCGACCGTAACCCACCGTTCGACAAAGGCCTGCTGGCCGAGAAAATGGTCGACATGGCCACCTCGGCCATCAACGACATGAGCGGCGCCGATTTCGCCCTGGATATCTGCAACTGCGACCGTTCGATCGGCGCGCGGATCTCCGGTGAAATCGCTCGCAAGCACGGCAACCAAGGCATGGCGAATGCACCGATCACCTTCCGCTTCAAAGGGACGGCCGGTCAGAGCTTCGGTGTGTGGAACGCTGGTGGCCTGAACATGTACCTGGAAGGCGACGCCAACGACTACGTCGGCAAAGGCATGACCGGCGGCAAACTGGTCATCGTTCCGCCGAAGGGCAGCGTCTACAAGACTCAGGACAGTGCCATCATCGGCAACACCTGCCTGTACGGTGCAACTGGCGGCAAGCTGTTCGCCGCCGGTACCGCGGGCGAGCGTTTCGCGGTGCGTAACTCCGGTGCTCACACGGTTGTGGAAGGCACGGGCGATCACTGCTGCGAGTACATGACCGGTGGTTTCGTCTGCGTATTGGGCAAGACCGGTTACAACTTCGGCTCAGGCATGACCGGCGGTTTCGCCTACGTGCTCGACCAGGACAACTCCTTCGTTGACCGGGTCAACCACGAACTGGTGGAAATCCAGCGGATCAGCGGTGAGGCGATGGAAGCCTATCGCAGCCACCTGCAACGCGTGCTGAACGAATACGTCGAGGAAACCGACAGCGAGTGGGGTCGTAACCTCGCTGAAAACCTCGATGACTATCTGCGTCGTTTCTGGCTGGTCAAGCCCAAGGCTGCCAACCTGAAATCGTTGCTTTCCAGCACCCGTGCCAACCCGCAGTGATATGCGCCTGAAGAGTTTGATGAGGTTTTAACAATGGCTGAACGTCTGAATAACGACTTCCAGTTCATCGATGTCGGGCGCAAAGATCCGAAGAAGAAACTGTTGCGTCAACGCAAGAAAGAGTTCGTGGAGATCTACGAACCGTTCAAACCCCAGCACTCGGCCGATCAGGCTCACCGTTGCCTGGGTTGCGGTAACCCGTATTGCGAATGGAAGTGCCCGGTGCACAACTTCATTCCGAACTGGCTGAAGCTGGTGGCCGAGGGCAACATCCTCCAGGCCGCCGAGCTGTCGCACCAGACCAACACCCTGCCGGAAGTGTGCGGCCGGGTGTGCCCGCAGGATCGTCTGTGCGAGGGTGCTTGCACCCTTAACGACGGCTTCGGCGCGGTGACCATCGGTTCGGTCGAGAAGTACATCACCGACACCGCGTTCGCCATGGGCTGGCGCCCGGACATGTCCAAGGTCATACCGACCGGCAAGCGTGTTGCGGTGATCGGCGCAGGCCCGGCAGGCCTGGGCTGTGCCGACGTGCTGGTCCGCGGCGGCGTGACCCCGGTGGTGTTCGACAAGAACCCGGAAATCGGCGGCTTGCTGACCTTCGGCATCCCTGAGTTCAAGCTGGAAAAGACCGTGCTGAGCAATCGCCGCGAAGTCTTCACCGGCATGGGTATCGAGTTCCGTCTGAACACCGAAGTGGGCAAGGACGTGACCGTCGAGCAACTGCTCGAAGAGTACGATGCCGTGTTCATGGGCATGGGCACCTACACCTACATGAAGGGCGGCTTTGCCGGTGAGGATTTGCCGGGCGTGCATGACGCGCTGGACTTCCTGATCGCTAACGTGAACCGCAACCTGGGCTTTGAAAAGTCGCCGGAAGATTTCGTCGACATGAAAGGCAAGAAGGTGGTGGTGCTGGGTGGTGGCGACACGGCGATGGACTGCAACCGTACGTCGATTCGCCAGGGCGCCAAGTCGGTAACCTGTGCTTATCGTCGTGACGAAGCGAACATGCCGGGCTCGCGCAAAGAGGTGAAGAACGCCAAGGAAGAAGGCGTGAAATTCCTCTACAACCGCCAGCCAATCGCGATCGTCGGTGAAGACCGCGTCGAAGGCGTGAAGGTGGTCGAGACCCGTCTCGGTGAACCGGACGCCCGTGGCCGTCGCAGCCCCGAGCCGATCCCGGGTTCCGAAGAGATCATCCCGGCTGATGCCGTGGTCATCGCGTTCGGTTTCCGTCCAAGCCCGGCATCGTGGTTCGAACAGCACAGCATCCAGACCGACAGCCAGGGCCGCGTAGTGGCCCCGGAGCAAGGTCAGTACAAGCACCAGACCAGCAACCCGAAAATCTTCGCCGGTGGCGACATGGTTCGCGGTTCTGACCTGGTGGTCACGGCGATCTTCGAAGGCCGCAATGCCGCCGAAGGGATCCTGGATTACCTGGGCGTTTAACCCCTCAATCGCGGCAAGCCTCGCTCTGTAGGAGCAAAGCTTGCTCGCGATAGCATCACCGCTGTGTTCAGGTTGACCGAGGTGCCTGCATCGCGAGCAAGCTATGCTCCTACGGGGGTTGAAGTTGTTTCGGCAGGCAGTTCCACCGCGACAAATTGACCCGATAGACAAAAGGCTGACCTGCAACCGTGCCTTTTGCGTCGCGCTCTGAGAAAATGCCCGCACTTTTTTTCCGGATGCCGACATGACTGCCCTGAAGAACGACCGTTTCCTTCGTGCCCTGCTCAAGCAACCCGTAGACGTCACGCCTGTCTGGATGATGCGTCAGGCCGGTCGCTACCTGCCGGAATACCGCGCCAGCCGTGCCAAGGCCGGCGACTTCATGAGCCTGTGCATGAACCCGGAGTTCGCTTGCGAAGTCACGATGCAGCCGCTCGATCGCTACCCACAACTGGACGCGGCGATCCTGTTCTCCGACATCCTGACCATCCCCGATGCCATGGGCCAAGGCCTGTACTTCGAAACCGGTGAAGGTCCGCGCTTCAAGAAAGTCATCAGCACGATGGCTGACATCGAAGCGCTGCCGATTCCTGATCCTCACAAAGACCTCGGCTACGTCATGGACGCGGTCAGCACCATCCGCCGCGAACTGAACGGTCGCGTGCCGCTGATCGGCTTCGCCGGCAGCCCATGGACTCTGGCCACCTACATGGTCGAAGGCGGCTCGTCGAAAGACTACCGCAAGACCAAAACCATGCTCTACGACAACCCGCAAGCCTTGCACCTGCTGCTGGACAAGCTCGCGCAGACGGTCACCAGCTACCTCAACGGCCAGATCATGGCCGGGGCGCAAGCGGTGCAGATCTTCGACAGCTGGGGCGGCAGCCTTTCGGCGGCGGCGTACCAGGAATTCTCCCTGGCCTACATGCGCAAAATCGTCAGCGGCCTGATCCGCGAACATGAAGGCCGCAAAGTGCCGGTCATCCTGTTCACCAAGAACGGCGGCCTGTGGCTCGAAAGCATTGCTGATGCTGGCGCTGATGCGCTCGGCCTGGACTGGACCTGCGACATCGGCAGCGCCCGTGATCGCGTCGGCAGCAAAGTCGCCCTGCAAGGCAACATGGACCCGACCGTGCTCTACGCCAAACCAGAAGCCATCCGCACCGAAGTCGGTCGCATCCTCGCCAGCTACGGCAAGGGCAGCGGCCACGTGTTTAACCTCGGCCATGGCATCACCCCTGAAGTCGACCCGGAACACGCCGGCGCCTTCCTGCGCGCGGTGCATGAACTGTCGGCGCAGTATCACGAGTGATCGTCGCCCAATAAAAAACGCCCGGCTTATGCCGGGCGTTTTGTTTGTGTTGGTTTTTAGCGGCCTAGGAGTTGTTCGGCGTAGCGGGCGATAATGTGGTCGAAAGGTTTTTGGTCGCGGATATCGGTAGAACGAATTGCAGCAACGAGACGGGTCAGCTCTTCCTCGCTGGCCTGTGTGATGAACTCCTCATCGAACAACAGTCGGATTGTGTTCTGACGGCGATTGTTGAGATATGCAATGTCGAGTGCTAACACTTCAATCATCTTCGTTGCCGGCAGATCGGTAGATACTGTCGGTTGGATTTCACCGGTTCTCAGGTATCGAAAACGTAGTTCACATTGCTCGTCCATTGGGGAGATATGCTGCGCTTCATCAAACCAGTTGCCCTTACGGTGGCCGCAGTGCAATGGATTGCCAGGTTTTGTCTCGCGAAGGCAAGAGGCATGGAGGTTTTGATACTCCAGTGCCAACTCCCCATAGTGTTCTTGGGGCTTGAAATGCTCGATATGACTGCTGCTAGCATCTATTTCTCTACCGCAGTAACAACAAAAGTAGCCTTGTTCTTGCAGTAGATTCGTGTGCAAATCACGCTTCTGCGGATTTTGTAAGTTGGAGTACGTTGGACTCCAGTCATTGTTCGCTGTAGATTTCCAGGTTGTAAACGACGCGGGTTCAGTTCCTTTGATCACTCGTTTCATTTACCGAGGATCTCCTTACGCCTGATCAAAGCTTCCGCACCCGCAAATTCTGGTAAGTCAGGGGCTTGTTTCTTGAGCGCTTCTAGTTGTACTTTAGCCTTTTTAAGGTCGTTATCCTCGAGTGTAGAAAACAACTTAGACAACAGCGCTTCAATTTTTGGCTCACGTTGGGAGACGTCCATCACCTCCTCAAGCACGCTGCTAGAGTCCAGCCCATAAGTTACGCGGGGGTGAGACCCGTCTCCGTTATTCAGCACGATAACTTCTTCCGGTTTCAGGCTACCGATGATTTGCGGTGAATGGCTGGCGGCGATGAACTGCACCTTAGGGAAGGCTGATTTTAATGCAGCTACGATGCTTCGTTGCCAAGAGGGGTGCAGGTGGATATCAAGCTCATCGATGATAATAATACCGACGGTTTCAGCTAATGCTTTTTGGCCAAAATGAGGATTTAGAAGACAGATTCGACGAGCAATGTCTGCCATTAATGCGATCATTGCGCGCTGGCCGTCGCTCAGTTGGTTGAAAGGAAGTGACTCCTTTGTATCAAGGTCGACCATCAGGCTGCGAAGGGTTATGTCGTAGCGAAGTCCATGTGAATTAGGAAGTGCCTTTTTGAGCGCTGAGTTTACTAGGGATAACTCATCATCGAAATGTTTGATCGCCCCTTCGGTTTCCGAAACTTTTTGAAGGCGTTCTAGGGTCTTTCCAATGAACCAGCTCTCAAAGTCGGTAAGGTTCGCCGCGGCATCGAACCAGTTCTCATAGCCGTGCAGGCGTGATACCCGTTGACTGGCAGCTGATTCCGCGGTCACACCTGATATTGCCCACCGTCTGTTTGCTCTATAAAAAGCAAGTATTGGTAGATCTAGATTATTTTCAGTGCCCAGCAGATTCTTTTTCTCTGTGAGTACTTTAAGTACGTTCGCATCTGCACTCGCGGATCCATCGTTACGTAATTTTTCGATAACCCAGTTTGATAAACCGAAGATGCATCCCTCTGCTTTAAGTT
This sequence comes from Pseudomonas sp. GM41(2012), assembly GCF_000282315.2. Classification (GTDB taxonomy): domain Bacteria; phylum Pseudomonadota; class Gammaproteobacteria; order Pseudomonadales; family Pseudomonadaceae; genus Aquipseudomonas. The sequence goes on along the minus strand of NZ_AKJN02000002.1, from coordinate 166,165 downwards.
GCATCGGATAACATCTTTCAAATCGGACTCTTCCTTGGTGTTTGTCAATCGCGAAACGTATCAACTCTTCGTCTAAAGGTACGAAGTACCCATTGAACGCGTTACTGAAGTCGGTAAGGCAAGTTGCTATCGCTTGTAATAAGGAGGTTTTGCCACTCCCGTTAACCCCCACCACCAGATTGAAACCCGGCTGAAAGTCGAAAGTGGCATCTTCGTAGCAACGAAAATTCTGAATGTTGAGACGGTCCAGGCGCATTCTGGCTTCCCTTTACCAAGACTGACGAATGCCGTCAGTGTACCTTGGCTCGCGATTACCGCTAGGGCGCAGTTGTGGCTAAACCTGTGCTGTGCCCGGCAACGGCGGTAACTTCGCCAGTTTCAGCGCCACCAGCAGCGCAATCACCAGCAACCCGCCAATGAACAACCCGATCCCGTTCCACCCGCCCAAGTGCCAGAACACCCCGCCCGCCGTCCCGGCGATGCTCGAACCGGCGTAATAGCTGAACAGATAAAGCGACGATGCTTGCCCTTTGGCCTTGATCGCCCGACGGCCGATCCAGCTACTCGCCACCGAATGGGCGCCGAAAAAACCGAAGGTGAAGATCAGCATTCCGATGATCACCACCGGCAGCGGCGTGAGCATGGTCAGGGCGAGGCCGGCGATCATCAGCACGATGGTCGCCCACAGCACTTTGCGACGGCCGAGCTGGTCGGCCAACGAGCCGATTTTCGCTGAGCTGTAGATACCCGACAGATACACCACCGAGAGCAGCCCGACGAAGGCCTGATCCATGTGGTACGGCTCGGCCAGCAGGCGATAGCCGATGTAGTTGAAGAGGGTGACGAACGCGCCCATCAGCACGAAGGCTTCAAGGAACAGCAGCGGCAGGCCGGCATCGCGAAAGTGCATGGTGAAGCCGTCAATCAGGCTGCGCGGGTGCAATGAGCGGGCGCGGAAGTTGCGCGACTCGGGGAGGATTTTCCAGAACACAGCCGCCGCGATCAGCGCCAGACCACCGATCACCAGCATCGCCGTGTGCCAGCTGACGAAGTCGATCAACACGCCAGTGATCAAGCGTCCGCACATCCCGCCAATCGCGTTGCCGCCGATGTACAAGCCCATGGCCAGGCCGATGTGTTGCGGATGGATCTCTTCACTCAAGTAAGTCATGGCAACCGCTGCCAGGCCACTCAACGACAACCCTATCAGCGCCCGCATCACCAGCACGCCGTGCCAGCTCGGCATCATGGAACTGGCGATTGTGCAGAGCGCGGCAGCGAACAGCGCGGCGACCATCACCGGTTTGCGCCCGATGCGATCAGAGATCGGGCCGGTGATCAGCAGACCAATGGCGAGCATGCCGGTGGCGACCGACAGGATCAGGCTGCTCTGGGCGGCGTTGATGGAATACTCATGGGACAGCAGCGGCATCATCGGTTGCACGCAATAAAGCAGGGCGAAGGTCGCGAAGCCGCCGGAGAACAGCGCCAGCACCGTGCGCATGAACATCGGCGTGCCTTTTTCGATGTAGATCTCCTTTAATTCGGCGACAACATCGTCCACCGCTGCGGGCGGAACTTCATGGGCAAGTGGAGCAACAGCAGTTTTCACTTCGGACCTCGGAGGGCGCAGCCGGTCAGGTAATGAAAAAAGCATATAGCTGCCTAATGATTCAATCCAATATATTGTTCGACCTGTTTGATAGGTTTAACGACCTAATGGAGTTTTCATGGAATTGCGTCACCTGCGCTACTTCATTGCTGTTGCCGAAGAACTGCACTTCGGCCGCGCTGCCCAGGTGCTGGGCATCTCGCAACCGCCCCTGAGCCAGCAGATTCAGGCGCTGGAGCAAGAGGTGGGTGCGCGGTTGTTCGAGCGGACCAATCGTCGGGTCGAGCTCAGTGAAGCCGGCCGGCTGTTTCTGGAAGAGGCGCGGCTGGTGTTGGCGCAGGTCGACAAGGCGGCAGATGTTGCGCGGCGGGCGCAGTTGGGTGAGCTGGGCGAACTGAAGATTGGCTTCACCTCGTCGGCGCCGTTCAACTCGACCATCCCTCAGGCGATCTTTTCGTTTCGCCAGCGATTCCCGGCGGTGCACCTGAACCTGCGGGAGATGAGCAGCACCCAGGTAGCGGATGCGTTGGTGGATGAGTCGATAGAGGTCGGGATCATGCGGCCGCTTGGGTTGCCGGACTCGCTCAGCGTGGTGGAGCTGATGCGTGAGCCACTGGTGGCGGTGCTCAGCTCCAAGCATCCATTGGTGACCGATAGTGAAGAAGGCTTGTTTCTGTCAGCCCTGGCCCTCGAGCCTTTCGTATTTTTCCCACGCAGTTATGGCAGTGGTCTGTACGCACAATTGCTCAGCCTGGCCCGGGATGCCGGTTTCAGTCCGCACTTCGCGCAAGAGGCGGGCGAGGCGATGACGATCATTGGGTTGGTGGCGGCGGGGTTGGGTGTTTCGGTGCTGCCGGCGTCTTATCAACGGATGCGCATCGAAGGGGTGGTTTATCGGCCATTGCTTGATCCAGAGGCGGTGTCGGCGGTGTGGCTGGTGCAGCGCAAGGATCAGAAGTCGCCGATGGCCAAGGCGTTTGTGGAGTTGTTGACGCGTAAGGTTGAAGGAATCTGAGTAAGTTACCGCACTTGGGACATCCTAAGTTACGGATCCGCCTTAGGGATTTATCCGATTCTTGCGCAAAATCGATTTCTTTCGATGAGTGCCATGGATGCCACTTCTATATCAGCCCAAGGAAGGCAGCGTGCTGATTTGCGATTTCAGGGGCTATGAAGTCCCTGAGATGATCAAGGTCAGGCCCGTTGTCGTGATACGTAAGCATAGAACGAACAGCTTGCTGGTAACGGTTGTGCCGTTGAGTACTACCGCTCCGGATCGCGTACTTGAACATCATCTGGAACTTCAAAGTCATCTCCAAGGTGCGAGTCCTATCTGTTGGGCAAAGTGCGATATGGTTGCGACAGTAAGTCTCTCCAGACTCGACCGGATCAAAAGCCGAGACCGTCACGGGAAGCGCATTTATGTCATTTCACAACTTGAAACAGATGAGTTCTACGCAATCAAAGTCGCAGTGCGCAGCGCCCTAGGACTGTGATGGCATAAGGTATGGTGTGGTCGGGCGAACTGCCATCCGTTGCCCCAGGTTCAATTTCAAGCAATACTGCCCGCGTTCCCGAAAGGGGCTTGTGAGACTCTGAGGATCCTGGGTAACCAGCCATCGCAGAGCCAGACAGGTACAGGGCGATGACAAGCCGGCCTGTTTGTGAAGGGGCGCCGAAAGGCGCCCTTTGTCGTTTCTGGCGTTACGACCAGCGCCGGAAAATCAGCGACGTATTAACCCCACCAAACGCAAAGTTGTTGTTCATCACATACTGATTACTCATCTGCCGGAACTCGCCGCGCAGGTAATCGAGTTTGCCGCAGTGCGGGTCGACGTCGTCGAGGTTGAGGGTGTGGATGTACAGGTCGCGGTTCATCATTTCGATGCTGAACCAGGATTCCAGTGCACCGCAGGCTCCGAGGGTGTGACCGAGGAAACTCTTTTGCGAGCTGATCGGCATGTGCTCGCCGAACAACGCGCTCGTTGCCAGTGTTTCGGCAATATCGCCCTGTTCAGTGGCCGTGCCGTGACCATTCACGTAGCCGATGTCCGAAGGCTGCAGCCCGGCGTCTTCCAGCGCCAGTTCCATGGCTCGGCGCATGGTGACCTGCTCTGGGCGGGTGGCGTGCTGGCCGTCGGCGTTGCTGCCGAAACCGACGAGTTCGGCGTGGATGTGCGCACCGCGAGCCAAGGCGTGTTCGAGTTCTTCGAGCACCAGCATGCCGCTGCCTTCACCGATCACCAGGCCATCGCGGCCACTGTCGTAGGGGCGTGGGGACGTCTGCGGCGCATCGTTTTTCAGGCTGGTGGCGTAGAGCGCGTCGAAGACCATCGCTTCGGTGGGGCACAGTTCTTCGGCACCGCCGGCGAGCATCAATGGCAGGCGACCGAACTTGACCGACTCGTAGGCATAACCGATGCCCTGGCTGCCGCTGGTGCAAGCGCTGGAGGTCGGGATCAGCCGGCCGGTGAGGCCGAAAAAGATGCTGATATTCGCCGCCGTGGTGTGCGGCATCATGCGCACATAGGAGTTGGCGTTCAGGCCCTCGGCCACTGAGTTGAGCAGCATGTTGCCGAACGCCTTGATCTCGTCGGTGCTGCCGGTGGATGAACCGCAGGAAACGCCCATGCGCCCGTCCTTGATCGATTCGTCACCCAACAGCCCGGCATCGGCCAATGCCTGTTCTGCCGCGCCGACCGCCAGGCGCGAGACCCGGCCCATGCTGCGCAATTGCTTGCGGGTCCAGTGGCTCGGCACTTTGAAGTCGTCGATCGGCCCCGCCAGGCGCGTGTTGAGTTCGGTGAAGCGATCCCACTCGTCCATCCGGCGAATGCCGCTGCGATTGGCCGCGAAGTTGCCGACGATGGTGGCCCAATCGCTGCCCAGTGAGGTGATACCGGCCATGCCGGTGACGACGACGCGCTTCATCAGCACAGGCCTCCGTTGACGGCCAGAACCTGCCGGGTGATGTACGACGCTTCCGCCGACATCAGGAAATTCACCGCGCTGGCCACCTCTTCCGGGGTGCCCATGCGTTGTGCGGGGATCATTTTCATCATTTCTTCCACCGGCACGTTTTCATCGAGCATCGCGGTGTCGATCAAGCCGGGTGCGACACAGTTAACAGTAATTTTGCGCTTGCCCAATTCAATCGCCAACGCCTTCGCCGCGCCGATCAAACCGGCCTTGGAAGCGCTGTAGTTGACTTGGCCACGGTTGCCGATCAACCCGGAAACCGAGGTGATGCAAACAATCCGTCCGGCGGCGCGACGACGAATCATCGGCATCATCACCGGGTGCAGCACGTTGTAAAAACCGTCGAGGTTGGTGCGCATCACCACGTCCCAATCATCTTCGGTCAAGGCCGGAAAAGCACCGTCGCGCGTCAGGCCGGCGTTCAGCACCACGCCGTAATAGGCGCCGTGGGTTTCCACGTCGGCTTCGAGAATGGCTTTGCAGTTGGCGCGATCGGACACGTCGAATTGCACAATGCGCACGTTGCGCCCCAAGGCTTCGATTTCGGCCTTCACGGCTTCAGCGTCCGCCAGGCCACTGCGGCAATGCAGCACGATGTCATGCCCGGCCTGGGCCAGACGCAAAGCGATAGCACGGCCGATGCCACGGCTGGAACCGGTGATCAGTACGGATTCAGTCATGGCTGGGTTCCTTGGGTTTCATGAAGGTATTGAGCAGCCTGAGGCGGACGGAACACGTTCAGACGAGCGGTGGCGTGAATGCCGGGGGCGGTGATGTGGCATTCGAACACGCCCATGCCGTTGTCGTCCTCCAGCGAGCGGATGCCGTGGATGGTCAGCTCGGTGCCGGCGGGGAAGTGCTCGACGTTGCATTCGAATTTGCGGGTGCCGAGCAGAAACCCCAGCTCCACCGCATCGCCTCGCTGGCGCGCATGGCAACCGGCGTAGGCGGCGACGCTCTGGGCCATTAGTTCGATGCCGACCCAGGCCGGCAGGCTGCCGTCCGGGCGGTTGAACAGGCCATCGGGTTTGACCGTGAGGCGGGTGTAAATCTGCTCATCATCGAACGACAGGATCTGCTCGATGAAGATCATGTCGCCAGCGTGCGGCAGCAGCTCGGCGATCGGCCAGTCAATCATGGGGCGTCTCCGATAATCAGGCTGACGTTATTACCACCGAAGGCAAAGGAATTGCTCATCAGATAGCGAGGTGCAATGGACGTCAGGCGATCGGCCGGGGTCACCCAATTCAGGGCTGGCAATTGGGGATCCGGTTGGCCGTCCCAGACGTGGGGCGGCAGGGCGTGCTCGCGATTGCCTGCACTCAGGCTCAACCAGCAGAACGCCGCTTCCAGGGCGCCGGCCGCACCGAGGGTGTGACCGGTCATGGGTTTGGTCGATGAACACGGCACCCCCGCCGGGAACAACGTCGCCACCGCCAGGCTTTCCATGGCGTCGTTGTGTTGGGTGGCGGTGCCGTGCAGGTTCAGGTAATCGATCTGTTGCGGCTGCAGTTGTGCTCGGCTCAAGGCTTTGCGCATCGCTTGCAGGGCGCCGCGGCCGGTCGGTTCCGGTGCGGAAATGTGGTGTGCATCGGAGCTGGCGCCACTGCCGAGCAGGGCAATCGGCTGGCTGTCGCCGACATTTTTGCTCATCAAAAACAGCACCGCCGCTTCGCCTATGTTGATGCCGTTACGGTTCACCGAAAACGGGTTGCAGCGTTGCCCGGACACCGCTTCCAGCGCCGAAAACCCATTGAGGGTCAACTTGCACAGGCTGTCGACACCACCGCACAGCACAGCGTCGCACATGCCCAGGTCCAGCAGTCGCTGAGCACTCATCAGCGCTCGGGCGCTGGAGGTACAGGCCGTGGAAATCACATAGGCCGGGCCGCTCAGTTGCAGCCAGTCGGCGAGGAAGTTCGCCGGGGCGCCGAGTTCCTGTTGCTGATAGTCGTAATCGGCCGGGAACTGATGCTCGCGGATGTAATGGGCCAGGCTGCGACTGGCTTCGTCGATGCCCGAGGTGCTGGTGCCCAGAACGATACCGATGCGGTCGCGGCCGTAGGTCTGGATCGCCTGGTCGATGTCTTCGCGAATTTGCAGCGCGGCTTCCAGCAGCAATTGATTATTACGGGTGTCTTGCGGCGCAAGCTCAGCCGGGATCGGCGCCAGTTCGCCTTGGACCGCGGCCACGGGCAGCGACCGTTCCGCCACCCAGCCAGCCTCATTGCGCATGCCCGAACAGTCACCGGCAAACAGGTTGCGAGCGACTTCGGACTTGTCACGGCCCAGGGCGCAGATCACCCCGAGGGCATTCAGGTAGGCCGTCATGGCGCGTCCTCGCTGAGCGGAGTGACTTGATATTTCGGGCCTTTGGGCAGGTTCAATTCAAAGCTCATGGGTTGTGAGTAACGGACTTCCCAGTGCGCTGGCAAGGACCGTTGCGAGCCATGCTGCCACGCGGCGGGATAGTTGCCCGACAGTTCATCTTTTGGGGTCAGTGCAAACAACAGCGCGGCGAACAGCTCTCGCGCTTCCGGATTGGGCGGTAGCAGACCGTCAGCCTGCCACTCGCCATCGACCAGTTTCTGGCGCGCCTGTGGAATGCCCAGCAAGTCCATCATCGACCAGCGAATGCCAGGGCCTTCACGCTGGATCACCAGCACCCAGTCCTGCCGTTGGTCGGCCACCAGACGCTGGATGTGCAATTGCAGCGGCAACGCCAGGTTCGGGGTTTGCTCAGGCAGCGGCGCCCGGCTGGCACAGGCGCTCAGCAACAGGACCGCGCCAAGTAGCAAAAACCTCAGGATGCCGGCTATCCCTGTGGGAGCGAGCCTGCTCGCGATGAGGGCACTACATTCAACAGTTATGCTGGCTGACCCACCGCTATCGCGAGCAGGCTCGCTCCCACAGGTTTGAGTTGCAATGAACATCACACAACACCTTCAAGGGGTTTGCGCGCGACCACATTGACCAGGGTTTCTTCCCGTTGGCCGAAGGGCTTTGGCCGGCGCAGACCCAAGCGTTCAAACAGGCCGAAATCCTTGGCGCGGCTCCACCACAAGTATGGATAAGACACGTTTTGCGGGCCGAGTTCGAAACCCTGCTGGCGAATCATGTCCAGGTACCCGGCGGCGCTCTTTTGCACGTGCATCGGATGGCGGAACAACCAGCGGATCACCCAGGTATCAATGTAAGCCTCGGTGGATTCGGCGAACAGCAGATAGCCACCGGGCTTGAGCACGCGGTAGAACTCGGCCAGTGCCTGTTCCTGCTGCACCAGATGGTGGAAGGTCTGGTGACAGAACAGCAAATCGACGCTGGCGTCCGGGACGTTGATGCTCGCGCAGTCGCTGCCGGTCAACTCCACCGCCATGCCCTGACGGACGGCTTCTTCGCCGGCCAGGTTCAGGCTGTGCGGGTCGGCGTCCAGACCGATCAGGCGCTGGGGGGCAAAGGTCTGGCGCAAGTACTGGAACGACTTGCCCTGACCGCAACCGGCATCCAGCAGCACCGGGTTGCTCGGCGGTGTTTCGCTGAACAGGCTGCGCAAATCGGTGATTGCCACTCGCAGAACATGGTGCTGCCAGGTGTGGCTGCGCAGGAACCAGAAACCAAAGCGGGTTTCTTCGACGTAGGTGTCGCTCAAGTAGCTCATGTGGCGTCCTTTGCACAGAGCTCCGAGAGCATCCGCAGCCGGCGCTTGGGTTCGGCGACGAACGGATTACGCTCGTCCCAGGCATAACCGGCGAGGATCGAACTGATCATGCGGCGAATATCCGGCGAGCCGCCCTCAAAATAAATCACATCCTGGAACGTCCCGGCGTACCAGCCTTCGACGTAGCAACGGAACGTGTCGACGCCGCGTTTGAGCGGGATGGCGAACTCAGTCTGCCAGTCGACATTTTCGCCTTGCAGTTGGCGATGCAGAACCCCGGCGGCCATGCTCGCCGAGCGCATGGCGATGGTCACGCCGGAGGAGAACACAGGGTCGAGGAATTCCGCTGCGTTACCAAGCAGGGCAAACCCTGGCCCATGGAGGGTTTTGACGTTGGCCGAGTAGCCGCCGATGGTTCGGGCAGGCGTGTCCCACACGGCGTTGTTCAGCACGCCGGCCAGGCTTGGGGTTTCAGCGATGAACCCGCGCAGGCACTCATCCAGATTCTCCATACGGCCTTCGAAGTGTTCGGCTGCCGCGACCACGCCCACCGAACAACGGCCGTTGCTGAACGGGATGGTCCAGAACCAGATGTCGCGGTGGATCGGATGGGTGGTGATGAGGATTTTTTCCCGTTCGAAGGCCGGGTTGTCGATGTGGTCTTCGACGTGGGTGAACACGGCCTGGCGCACCGGGAAATTCGACGGCGCTTCAAGGTCGAGCAAGCGCGGCAGCACACGGCCGTAGCCGCTGGCATCCAGCACGAAATCGGCTTCGACGCGGTACTGACTGCCGTCTTCGCGAAGCACGTCGAGCTGCGGTTTCGGCAGGTTGAAATCGGCGCTGACGATGGCTTCGCCGTAACGAACGTCCACGCCTTGCAGCGCGGCTTGATCGGCCAGCAGCTTGTCGAAATCGGCACGCTGGACCTGGAAGGTGGTCGGCTTGCCGTTGCTGAACGTCTCGCCGAAATCAAAGGCGCTGTATTGCTCGCCCCAAGCGAATGCCGCACCGTTTTTCAACTGGAATCCGGCGGCGTTCACCGCCTCGAGCATGCCGGCTTCTTCGACGAAATCCAGGCAGTGGGACAGCAGGCTTTCACCGATGGAAAACCGTGGGAAATGCTGGCGTTCGATCATCAGTACGTCATGACCTTTGCGCTTGAGCAGCGCGGCGGCGATGGCGCCCGATGGACCTGCACCGATAACCACGACCTGGCGATGTTCCATTTCAACTGTTGGCACGGGGGCTCCTTGCCGGGACGGCGATGTTCAAAGGGGTTCGGTGCATACCGGCGAGTGCCGGCAGCAGTGTCGCGATCAGGCCCATCACCATCAGCGCGAAGTACAGCGCCGGGCTGATGAGTTGTTGTTGCTGCAACAGGTTGAGAAAGACGATCTCGCTCAAGCCACGAATATTCAGCAAGACGCTTTCCCGCCAGCGACTGGCGCCTTCAAACGAGGCACCGGCCCAGCCGAGGCCCAGCCAGTTGCCCAGCAGTTTACTGGCAATCGGGAACAGCAGCAGTGCCGCCAGTTGCACCCAGCCGAGGCTGGCCATGGCCGCGTGGACGTTGATTTGCACGATGCCGAACGTGAGGATCAGCGGGATCGCGATATACGTCTGCAAGTGACTCATCCAGATCACCGGCAACGGCAGCACCAGCGGCACTTTGAGCGCGGCCATCCACAGCAGGTAACCGATGCCGAAAATCAGCGCATTGAGCTTGAAGTGTTCCGCCACGACCAGCAGTGCAAAGAAGCAACCGCTGTGCAGCAACGGTTGGCGCAAGCGCAGCAGACGCAGCAGCAACGGCAGGCAGGCGCCGGCCAGCGGCAGCAAGAGGCTGCTCAGGTGCAGGCTGCCCTGGGCGATAGCGAACAGGGTCCAACAGGTGAGGTCGATCAGGATCGCGGTCTGCACCAGTCGCCGGGTAGCGGCAGGCGGGTACTTGATGTGTCGCAGGTACAGATACAACACCGGAATCGCCGTGATTGCGAACAGCAGGCCGACTGCCAGCGAACTGATCCAGGGTTGCGGCGGTAACAGCCAGACTGCTGTCGCGAGACCGCAGGCAAATGGAATGGAGAAACTCGGCAGGGCGATTTTCAGGCTCTGACGGTCGAGTCGCAGGTCAATCACGTCACTGAGAATGTGCCCCAGCAACAAGGCAAAGCCCAGGCTGTAGACATTTTTCAGCCAGGCCGGCGCGACCAGTGCGGCGCCGCTCAATTGCCACTGCGGTTCGATCCAGAAGTACATCAGCAGCGGCAGGCCGAAGGTGGCCAGCAGCAACTGGCTGACAATCGGGATCACGCCGAAGTGACGACCGACACGGGTGGCCGCGGCGAACAGCGCCAGGGCCATGACCCAGAACACGGCGATCATCATGTTGCCGACTCCGTGACCGGGGCGGTGTGAACCTGGCGTCCGGCCCACGGCGCAAGGATGAAGCTGTACGCCAGGCCGAGGCTCACCGACAGACCGAAGTTGCTCACCGCCGGCGTGCTGGACACCGCCAGCAAACCGAACGACAGCCAGGTGGTCAGCGCCGCCAGCAAGGTGCCCAGCAGGCTCACGGCAGCGCCGCCGACCTGTTCACGCATGAGGATCGCGTAATCGACGCTGATGGCCGTCACCAGCAGCAGGCCGAACAGGCTGAACAGCGTCAGCGGTTGCCCCAGCCAGCCGAGACTGGCCAGGCTGCACAGCGCGGCCAACAGCGGCAGCGAGACGATTCGCAGCGCGCCGCCGAAACCGAACGGCAGGATCAGCACCAGCACGATCAGCACACAGGAAGCGAGTTTCAACTCTGCGGCACTGATCTGGGTGTCGGCGAACACCTTGTTCAACTCACCGAGGCGATCCACCAGTTCCACGCCCGGCAAATCCAGAGCCTGGACTCGCAACAAGGAAGGGTTGTTCAAGCCTTGCAGACTGACCATCGCCGCTACGCCGTCATCGGTCGGTCCCAGCCATAGCGTGCGATAGGGTTCGGCCAAAGGACCGACCAGCGCCGCATCGATGTCTTCGGTGGGCAGTGCCTGCAACTTCGTGAGCTCTGCTTGCAGCGCCTCGGCCGGCACACCGACATCGAGCAGCGGTTGCCAGAATTGCGGCAGCTTGTTCAGCGCTTCACGTACTTTCTGCTGTTCGGTGGGTTGGCTGACCAATTGATTGAGGGACAGATAACCCTGGAGTTTTTCCAGGTTGACCAGCTGATCCAGTCGCTCGTTCAGCGCGGTTTGGCGTTCCAGCAGTTGCTGCTGATTGGCCGCGCGCACCAGAAAGAACTGGCTGGTGGGTTGATAGCCGGTGATGCGTGCAATGGTTTGTGCTTCGTCTGTCAGTTGCTGCGGTGCACCGACCCATTGGCGAATGTCGTTTTTGGTGTCGAGCTGCAACAGGCCGCCCACACAAAAGGCAATCAGCAGCGCCAGCAGCACCGGCGTACTCGCGAGTTTGAGCAGCGCTTCACGGCACCTCAGCAAATACTCGGCCACTCGCAGCGGCCACTGCGCTGGACGCAAATCTGTGCCCTTGAGCAGTGCCGGCAGCAGGCACACCGCGGACAAATAAGCGCCGAGCAGACCGGCGGCAGAGAACACGGCAATCTGGGTCAGCGCCGGGAACGGTGTCCAGGCCAGGGCCAGGTAACCGATGCAACTGGTGATCAGGCTCAGCGTCAGGCCCGGCAACGTCAGGCGCAGGGCCGGCCAACTGTGCCAGGGTTTCAGGCTCCAGCTCTTGGACAGGTAATGCAGCGGGTAATCGACCGCTACGCCGATCAGGCTCGAACCGAGCACCAACGTCATCACATGCATATGGCCGAACAGCGCCACACAGGCCACCGCGCCGAAAAGCATGCCGACCAGCACCGGGACGAAGGCCAGCAACACCCGCCAGCGCCGGAAGGCCAGCAGCAACAGCAATAGAATGCCCGCCGTGGCACCGCCACCGACCCAGGTCATTTCCCGGGTGGCTTGTTTTTGCCCACTGGCCGCATAGAGCAAGCCGCTGGCGGCAAGCAATTGAACGTTGGCCTGGGCGGCTTCTTCACGGCTGTGCTGGAGCAGGTCGGCCACTTGCAGCGGCAGGTTCATGTCGAAGGCGTTGCCCGTGGTGCGCGAGCGCAGCAGCACCCAACTCTTGCCGTCGGCATCGGCGACCAGCGCACCGCTGCCGATGTCCAGTTGCACTGAACCGTGCTGCGGCTGGCTGTTCTGGATGCGTCCGGTCAGGCCCAGCCAGTCATCCTGGCTCGGCACCAGACTGAAACCGGTGAAGGGGTCGAACAGCGCTTGTACTCGCTGCTGGATAAAGGCGTCGGGATGCTCGATCAGTTGCTGTCTATCAGCCGCTGAAAGCATTGCCAGTCGGCCATTGAGCAATTGAGTGCGCAGCGCCGGCAAGTCGGCTTGCAGGTTCCACTGAACCTTCTCGAACAAGCCGCTCGCCTGCCATTGCTCACCCAGTTTCTGCGCCATCGCGACTGCTTGCTGGCGATCGCTGTGGCCGACCAGCACCAGCATTTCGCGGTTCAGTGGTTCTTGCATGCGTTGTTCGGCGCGCAGTTCCAGCGCGTCCGGCGCCGTGCCCGGCACCAGTTCCATCAGGTTGGCCGACAGCGGTGCGCCGTCACGCCATTGCCAACCGGCGAGCGCGAGCACCGCCAGCAGCAGGATCAGAAACAGCCGTGGAAGCCTCCGTTCATTCGGCAAAGTCATGTTGCTCCGCGTCGCTCAACGGTTGGAAGCGGGTGCTGTTCTGCATGCGCAAGAGGGTGCTGTCACCCTGGGTTTCGAGCAGCTCGATGCTGTGCACCAGTTCGCCGCCGTCAATGTTGATCTGAGTGAACACCTGCTTGAGCAGCATGGAGCGCGGGGTCAGCGTCAGCTTCCAGTTCTGTGCGTCGCCGCTCAGTGAAAGCTCGAAATCCCGTTGCAGCCCGCTGCTGTCGCCTTGCAGTACGGCGAGGAACAAACGGTTCTGCTCGGCGCCGGCACTCTTGCTCGGCAGCATTTGCCAACCGTTGGCGTCACGCCGGGCAATGCCTTTGGCGCTGATGCGGTAATCCTGTTGCAGCGGGGTTTTCAGCAGCCAGAGCAAACCGTGGTTTTTAGCGAGGACGAAAGTGCCCTTGCTGGTCAGCGGCTGGGGCAGGGCACGCAGGTGTTTTTCCTGAATGAAATTGCCGTGGATCACGTCAGGCTTGGCCAGTTGATCGCTGAGCTGTTGCAGATCGAATGCATGAGCGATCGATGACAACCCAAGCAGCGCCAATGCGCCGAGGCATTTGAAGAACGGGTTCATGCGAGCATCCTTTCAACAGCGTCGGTGAAGACCTTGGGTGAGGCCAACTGCATTTCGCGGCTGCTCATGTCGACGGCGACCTGCACGGAACTGGCGCGGGTCAAGCGTTCGCCGGTTTCCAGATCGCTGATCAGGTAGCTGATCTTCAGACGGTTCTCCCATTCCACCAGATTGGCCCGCACGTTGAGCTTTTGGCCAAACACGGCGCCGCGCACATAACGTAATTGCAGATCGATCACCGGCCACGCGTAACCCGACTCGACCATGGCCGAGTAGTTGTGGCCGATCTTGTCCAGCAGCGCGCAGCGGGCGACTTCCAGGTATTTGATGTAATGGCCGTGCCAGACGACGTTCATGGTGTCGACATCAAAGAACGGCACGAGGATTTCCGTATCGGTGTGAAGCACTCCCTTGCTACGCATGCAGCCTCCAGTGTTGCTCGGCGATGCGTTGCAGACACAGGCGCAATTCACCTTCCAGCGCGCGGTCTTCGATGACCGGCGGGAAGTCCTTGGCCAACTCTTCGTGCATGGCCGCCAGGGCTGGCGGCAATGGACGTGCATCCTCGGCCTTGCTGCGCAGCCAGACGCCTTGGTTGGCGGCCAGCAGGGTGGCGGCGGCGACCTGTTCGGTCAGTTCCAGCACGCGGATCGCATCGCGGGCGGCGATGGTGCCCATGCTCACTTTGTCCTGGTTGTGGCACTCGGTGGAGCGCGAGAAGACGCTGGCCGGCATGGTGTTTTTCAGCGCTTCGGCGGTCCAGGCGCTGGTGCCGATCTGCACGGCTTTGAAACCGTGATTGAGCATCGCGCGATCCGCGGTGGCGCCGGACAGGTTACTTGGCAGACCATGGTTGTAACGCTCGTCCACCAGCAAGGCGAGTTGACGGTCGAGCAGGTCGGCGACGTTGGCCACCAGGTTTTTCAGGCTGTCCATGGCGAACGCAATGTGGCCGCCGTAGAAGTGCCCGCCGTGCAGCACGCGCTCGGCTTCGGCGTCGATGATCGGGTTGTCGTTGGCGCTGTTGAGCTCGATCTCGATGAACGAGCGCAGCCAGTTCAGGCTGTCGGCCAATACGCCGAGGACGTGGGGTGCACAACGCAGGGAATAACGGTCTTGCAGACGATGCAGCGGTGCTGTCGGCGCGTCGATCGCCAGATCCTTGCGCAGCCACGCGGCGACTTGCATTTGCCCCGGATGCGGTTTGGTGGCGAACAGGCGCTCGTCAAAGTGCTCGGGGTTGCCTTGCAGGGCGACCACGTTCAACGCGGTGATGCGCGTGGCCAGTTGCAGCAGGTAATCGGCGCGGGCATAGGCCAGGCACGCGAGACCGGTCATGACGGCAGTGCCGTTCATAAGCGCCAATGCTTCTTTCGGGCGCAGTACCAACGGCTCCCAACCCAGTTCGCGGTGCACGTCGGCCGCTTGCCGGCGTTCACCCCGGAACATCACTTCGCGCTCGCCGGACAAGGTCGCGGCGACATAGGACAACGGCGTCAGATCACCGCTGGCGCCCACCGATCCTTCTTCCGGGATCAGCGGCAGAATGTCGTGTTCGAGGAAGGCTTGCAGGCGTTCCAGCAGTTCCACGCGCACCCCGGACACGCCGTGGCACAGCGACTGCAAGCGCGCCGCCAGCACCGCGCGAGTGGCCTGCGCATCAAGCAGTTTGCCCAGACCGCAGCCGTGGAACGTGTACAGATGACGGGGCAACGCCTCGACGTGATGCAGCGGCACCGCGACCACGCAGGAATCGCCGTAGCCGGTGGTCACGCCGTAGATCACACCTTCCTTATCCAGCAGGGAGTCGAGGAATCGCGCACCCTTGGCAATACGCTCGCGGTACGCAGGGTCGCTTTGCAACTGCGTCGGCACCTGACGGTTGGCCAGGGCCAGCACGTCTTCGATGCGCAAAGGGAGTTCGCCGAAGGTTACCGGCTCAAGCGTTGGCGTCGTCATCGGTCTTCCAGAAAGGGTAAAAGTTGAACCATTGTTGGGGCGCTTCAAGGCAATAGTGACCCAAGCGTTCGGCATAGCGGGAGGCCCACTGATGAATGACCTGCTCGCGGTCGCTGCGCTTCCACACCACGGCCTCGGCGAACGGTTCGAGGGTCAGTCGATAGTCGCCCGTCGGTTTCTTCAGGCACAGCATCAGGTTGATCGGGCATTTCAGCAGACCGGCCAGCAACCAGGGCCCCTGAGGGAACGCGGCTTGATGGCCGAGGAAATCCACCGTCACGCTGCGCCCGCCGTGCAGCGGCACGCGATCGCCGGCAATCGCCAGCCATTCGCCGCGCTCCAGGCGTTCATGGAGTTGCAGCATGATCAGCGGGTCCAGCTCGCTGACTTGAATCAGCCGCAAATTGGTCGCGCCAGCTTCACCGAGCAAACGGTTGAATTGTTCGGCGTGCTTGGTGTGCACCAGCACGTTCATCGTGACTTTTTCGCCGATCTCGGCCAGCGCACGGCAGACCTCGAGATTGCCCAAATGCGCGCCTACCAGCATCTGCCCGCGGGTGCCGCGCAGTTGATTGCGCAGCAAGGCCGGGTCGATGATTTCGATCTGCTCGATGCTCAACTTGCCGTTCCAGACGTCGAGCTTGTCGAGCATCGAGTCGGCGAAGGCCATGAACTGTGCGAAGACTCGCCAATGGGTCGGGCGCAATTCATTGCGACCACTCCAGTCGGCGAGCCGCTGCTGGTATTGCCAGGCGCTGTGACGGGCGCTGCGCCCGAACAGGAAAAAGTACAGAACGATGCCATACAGCAGCGGGCTCAGCAGCCGACGGCCCAGCACTTTGGCGCAGAGTGCGGTGAATTTCATCAGCCAGAAACTGCCGCGCTCTTCGCGATCAGCCCAGTGCTTTTTATCAGCGTGAGTGCTCATGCTCGCCACCGTCGCCAGAGAATCACTGGCGCCCGCAGCAACATGCCGAAGAACAACCGGGTGTGCATGCTCGTAATCAGCACGTTGTCGTGGAACAGGCGGAAATGCGAGACGCCATCCAGCGGGTAATGGACGTTGGTTTGCAGCCATTGCATAGGCAGATTGCGCCAGGCCAGTCGTACCAGAATGTCCGAGTCGAAGTCCATGCGCTTGCCGATCTTCGCCGAATCGATCAGCGCCAGGGTCGGTGGTAACGGATAGACGCGGAAGCCGCACATAGAGTCGCGAATCTGCAACGACAGGGTGTTGATCCAGACCATGACGTGAGTCAGGTAACGGGCGTACAAGCGACCTTTCGGCACGCTGGCGTCGTATCGCGGATAGCCGCAGATCACCGCCTCGGGATGGGCGCGTGACAGTTCGATGAAGGTCTGGACGTCTTGCAGATCATGCTGACCGTCGGCATCCACCTGCAAGGCATGGCTGAAGCCCAGGCGCGAGGCTTCGCGAAAACCGGTCATGACCGCGCCACCCTTGCCCTGGTTGGCGCCGAGCCGGACCAGGAACACCTTGTCGCGCAGGGCCAGTTGATCGAGCACCTTTGCGCAGGCCGGGCTGCTGGCATCGTCCACCAGAATGCATGGCAGGCTGCTGGCGAGCAGCGCATCAACCACCGTGGTGATGGCGGTTTCGTGGTTGTAGACCGGGACGATTGCGCAGGGGCTATGCATGTTGGGTTTCGCCTGAAGCACCGAGGCGCCTGCATCGCGAGCAGGCTCGCTCCCACAGGGGATTCGTGTAGGGCGCAGATCCAGTGTGGGAGCGAGCCTGCTCGCGATTGAGTGCGCAGCACTCACTAAGGTTATGCATCGCTTGAGGCCTCCAGCAAGATCCGTCCACTGGAGCAGGTCGCAGTCTCATTGCGATAGGTGAAATACAACTTGCTGCGCGTCGGATCGAAGCGCAGGTGCAGTTGGACTTCATCGCCGGGGCGCACCAGTTGCTGAAATTTGAGCACTTCCATGCCGGCGAATTTTGCCGGCAGGTCCATCAATTGCTGGCCCAGCGTTAACGCCCATTCCACTTGCACCACGCCGGGCAATACCGGCGCCTGGGGGAAGTGGCCGCTGAAGTAGGCGAGGTCGGGTGGTACCGCCAGTTGCAGGCTCCACTCGCCATCGACTTCGACCTGATCCAGCACTTCCGGCGTCTTTGGGCGCGGCGCCAGCAGCAGGGCTTCAACGGTGGCCTGGGGCAGTTTGCCCTGAGCGTTCAGCGGCAGTTGCCGCAGCAGGCGCCAGCGTCGTGGCAGGGCCAGGGCTTCGCAATGCTGGCTCAGGTGCTGACGCAGTTCTTGCGTGAGGGTGCGTCGACCTTGATTGCGCAAGGCATGCAGGCCTGACTCGGTCAGCACCAGCAGCGCACCTAATGAGGCGCGGTTTTCCTGAACCACGCCAAGACGCGCTTCGGCGACCCAGTCGTGGGCCATCAGTGCCTGTTCCAGCATGGGTAGCGAGATACGTTTTTCTTCCAGTTTGACGATTCGGTCCAGCCGTCCGAGCAGTTCGAATCGGCCGTCGGCAGCGATTCGCGCGGCATCCGCGGTGTGTTCGATATGGCCCGGCGGCAAGTACGGCGAAGCAATAAGCAGGGCGCCGTCGCTGTCCTGGCTCAACTCGATGTCAGCAAAGGGCAGCCAGAGCGCGTGGCCCTGACGCCAGGCGATACCTCCGGTCTCTGAGCTGCCGAAGATTTCCGTCGGCCATTGCTGCAGGCGTTGCTGAAGGCTTTGCGCGGCCTCGGCCGGCAATGCACCGCCGGAAGAAAATACTCGGCGAACCGCACTTAATGTGGGCCAGTCGAGGTTGTCACCCATGCGCTTGAGCAGCGCCGGGCTGGCGACCCAGGCAAACGCCGGGTGTTCACGGCTGGCGCGCTGCAGGTCTTCAGGGAATGCCAGTTGCTTGCGCACGAACTCGCGCCCGGCGCACAGCGGCCACAGGACCCGAAACAACAAACCATAGATGTGTTGAGTGGCGACGCTGCCGATGATGCAAGCCGCGCCAAGATCGGCACCCCAGAGCCGTTCCAGCGCTTCGACTTCATTGGCCAGTTGGCGCAGGGTTTTGTCGATGCGCTTGGGCTCGCCGCTGGAGCCAGACGTGCACAGGCTCAGCGAACAGCGATCCAGATCCAGTGCGGCCGCCATCAACGGCGGATGCCGGTAATCGCTCAGGTGCGCGTCATCGGCCTGATCGGTCAGCCACAGATCGACTTCGGTCGACCAGCGCTGGCGAGTCTGGGCTTGCAGGTCTGCGGGCAGCAGCACGCTGACCCCGGCGCGCCAGGCACCGAGCAGGGCAATCGCCAGGTCAGCGGCGTCCTCAAGGTGCACGGCAATGCGCCGCACACCCTGGGCTTGCAGGCCCGCGGCGAGGCTTAACGCCTGTTCGCAAAGCTGAGCGTGATTCAGTGCCGGTTCGGCCGTCACGGCACGTTCCGGTTGTGTCTTGAGCAACAATTGCTCAAGTTTTATCCAATTCATGGGTGGCCTCGTACCCGTTGTCGTATAAGCCATTCAATGGCAAATAGCAGGCCCATCAATCCGTAGGAAATCAGGCCGGTGTACAACATCCACCAACTTAGCGGCGCCCAGAGGGTCAGGGCGGCAGCGAGCAAACCGTTACAGAAGAAAAACACGCACCAGACGATCGTCACCTGGCGGGTATAAACAATCGCCTTGGCCGGCAGTTGCGGTTCACGCAAACGCGCCAGGCGTTCGATGATCGGCGGGCCAACAATCAAGCTCAGGCCAAACAGCCCGAGCATGAAGGCGCTGATCAGCACCGGGTACCAGCGCAACAACAATGGGCTGTCGAACAGTGCCAGCAACAGGCAAAAAGCAATCGCGGTGACCGCCATCCACAAACTGCCGGGCTTGCGCGTACCGAGCAGCGCCCGGGCCAGCCACAGGCTGCCCAGCAGCAGGCCGAACTGCCACGGCGCGAAATGTTCCATGCCGAAATACACCGCGAAGGGGTACAGCAGGCCCGCCAGCAGCAGGCCGAGGCCGATCAGTCGGCTCATGCGGCTGGCTGAACCAGACGGTAGACCGCCTCGACCACGTCGCTGACGGTACGCACCGATTTGAACTCTTCGGCAGCGATTTTCTTGCCGGTCTGGCGTTTGATGTGATCGATCAGGTCGACCGCGTCAATGCTGTCGATTTCCAGGTCCTGATACAGGTTGGATTCGAGGCTTACGCGCTCGGGGTCCAGCTCGAAGAGTTCGACCAGAGCATCGCGCAGGGTGTTGAAGATGTCGTCACGAGTTTGCATGGTCCGGTCTCAAGCTGCCTGTTTTGCAGTGACGAACGCCGCAAGGCTCGCCACGTTGCTGAAGTGATTGCGGGTGTCTTTGGCGTCGGCGTCGATTTTGATGCCGTACTTCTTCTGGATGGCCAGGCCGAGTTCCAGGGCGTCTACCGAATCCAGGCCCAAGCCTTCGCCGAACAGCGTCTGATCGTCGCCGATGTCTTGTGCGCTGATGTCTTCAAGGCCCAGGGCGTCGATGATCAGTTCTTTGATTTCACGGTGTAGATCGCTCATCTTCGGCGAGCTCCTTAATATAGTAATGATGCAAATAGTCATTGAGCTTGCGCGAGGCCTGAGGAGCAGGGCCCAGCGAGGCGAAGGCTTGTGGGTCTATATCGGCCCCGACACGGAAACTGAAGTGCACACGGCGTTTGGGGATCCGATACCAGGGGTCGGCCTTGGTCAACGTGGTCGGGTTGACCTTGATGATCACCGGGGTGAGGATTTTCGCACCGCGCAGGGCGATTGCCGCAGCACCCCGATGGAAGGCTGGCGCCTGACCGGGCTGAGTGCGGGTGCCTTCAGGAAAGATGATCAGGGTCTGGCCGCTTTTCAGCGCGTCGGCAGCGGCATCGAGCATGTCCATGCTGCCGTCGTTGCTGATGTATTCGATGCAGCGTAGCGGGCCGCGGGTAAAGGGGTTCTCCCAGAGGCTTTTCTTGACCACGCAGTTGGCGTGGCGCACCAGGCCGATCAGGAACACTACATCGATCAGCGACGGGTGATTGGCGATGATCATTTGCCCCGGCCGACCGAGTTTTTCGGCGCCCTGGATGTCGTAAGTCAGCACGCCGGTACGCGCCATGAATCGCACAAAAAACCAGAACAGGCGGGCGACGGTGTGCCGCGCTCGCCGCCGATGTGTCCGGGCATCGCCGGGCAGGCAGTTCAGCAGCGGGAAAACCACCAGTCGCAGGCATAGCCCGCCCAACCCGAACAGGGTGAAGCTTGCGGCGGTAGCCAGCAGGCGCCAGTAATAGGCGTCGCGGTTTTTTTCGGTTACAGGTTGCGTTGCCAGGTCCATACACGATTTTTCCAGGCATGTTGGCAGGTTGTCTGCTGGCCGAGCAGGGTGCGCAAAAGGTTCAGGGCATGGGGCCATTGGGCTTTGGACAACTCATCCGACGCGCTGTTCAGGGACAACTGCCAGTCATTTCCGGGAGTGATCAGCAGGCCGACCGCGTAAGGGAACGGCACGTCGTCGATCCAGGTCGAGTAGGCCTTTGGCGGTTGCTCTTCGGTGACGATCAGCAGTACCGCGGGAGCGCCCTCGGAAAGCAGCGCCGCGGCCTCTAGCATGCCGTGTTCAAGGCCATCGCCGGCTGCTGCGAGGGCCGTCATTTCGCTGGTTTCGCCGCGCATGATCGACCACAGGCCGATGATCGCGTTGTGCACGGACAGGCTGAATTGAGTCGGCGACAGCGGCTGTTCGGTAGCCAGATCGCTGAGAATATCGAAAGTGCGCGGGGTTTCGCCGTGGCGAGAAATAAAGACCAACGGTAGGTCCTGACGGCCTTCGGCCAAGGGCCAGCCGACACTGAACGCCATCCGCGCCAGACGACTGAGTCGCCGGCGCTGCATGGCCGGCAGAAACGAGACGTCGGGTGCGGCATCGCTGCTCGCAAGCACGACCGGTTGTCGGCTCCAGGCTTGCCAATCGTCCACGCTTTCGAGCCCAGGGGCCCACGCGCGCCATTGGGCGATGTTGAAATTGATCACAGACATTCATCCCGCCCCTGCGGGCTTCCTTGACGCGGTGAGTCGCAAAACACGCGAATTACCTTACGTAGCGCTGAGCGCTGAGTGGTGCGCATTATCCCGTTGCGGCGGGCGTGTAGCAAATGATGGTTACATTTTGCTCAATGAAATGTACCGGTTGGTTCGTGCATGGCTGTCGTTTGGCCATTATCCGCATTTCGGTCGGCCGATCTGCCGGCTCTGTCGGCAAGCAGTGCATGAGTTCACGGATTTTTCCGCGCGAGATTGCACCTGACTATGTAGTCCCAATGCTGGCGAGGTAGCTAAGCAGCGCCGTGGACTACTACACTCGGTCATTCTTTGATACACGGAGGTTTTGACATGCGGCGCGTGGTGTTCAATCAGAAAGGTGGCGTAGGCAAATCCAGCATTGCCTGCAATCTGGCGGCGGTCAGTGCCAGCGAAGGTTATCGCACGCTGTTGGTGGATCTCGATGCCCAGGCGAACTCCACTCAGTACCTGACGGGGCTCACCGGGAATGACATTCCCATGGGTATCGCCGATTTTTTCAAGCAGACCTTGTCTTCCGGGCCTTTCGCCAAGAAAAACCAGGTCGATATCTACGAAACCCCGTTTGATAACCTCCATGTGATTACCGCAACGGCCGAGCTGGCTGACTTGCAGCCCAAGCTTGAGGCGAAACACAAGATCAACAAGCTGCGCAAATTGCTCGAGGAACTGGACGGTGATTACGACCGGATCTACCTCGATACGCCGCCAGCGCTGAATTTCTATGCGGTATCTGCATTGATTGCCGCTGATCGTGTGCTGATTCCCTTCGATTGCGACAGCTTCTCGCGTCAGGCGCTGTATGGCCTGTTGGCGGAAATCGAAGAGTTGAAGGATGACCATAACGAAGGGCTGGAAGTCGAAGGTATCGTCGTCAACCAGTTCCAGGCTCGCGCTAGTCTGCCCCAGCAAATCCTCGACGAACTGATCGCCGAAGGCCTGCCGGTGTTACCGGTGTACCTGGGCAGCTCGGTGCGCATGCGTGAATCCCACCAGGCCAACACGCCGCTGATTCACCTCGACCCGCGTCATAAGCTGACGCAGCAATTCGTCGATCTGCACAACCTCCTCGAAAACGCCTGATTACGTCAATGACGCCCAATCACTGTGGGAGCGAGCCTGCTCGCGATAGCGTCGTGTCAGTCGATATAAACGTTGACTGACACACCGCTATCGCGAGCAGGCTCGCTCCCACAATGGGATAGGCAGTGCTTTCAGATACCCTGGCTACGCAACCAGCTCATCAACTGCGGTAACGGGAAGGCGCCGCTCTGACGCGCCACTTCCCGGCCGTTCTTGAACAGAATCAGACTCGGAATCGAACGGATCCCCAGCTGCGCCGACAGCTGCTGGTTTGCCTCGCTGTCCAGCTTGGCCAGTCGACACTTGCCCGCCAATTGCACCGCCGCCTGCTCGAACACCGGTGCAAACGACTTGCACGGCCCACACCAATCCGCCCAAACGTCCACCAGCAACGGCAGATCACCTTTGATCTGGCTGGCGTAATCGCTTTGCTTCAACTCAAAGGGTTTATTCAGCAGGACTTCGGTTTTGCAGCGACCGCATTTTGGATGGTCGTTGAGGCGCTCGGCGGGGATGCGGTTGAGGCCGTTGCAGTGGGGGCAGGGGATGAGGAGTGGGTCGGTCATGGTTGGCTCTTCGAAAGTTGGCAGTCGATGCGATGGATCTGGAGGCAAAGCCCGCGTTTATCAAGGCAGAGATATGTAGGCAGGAGCCTTCTGCAATTGGAGAGGTGACCTACAGGTCAAGGTGCCTCTGTCTGCTAGTTAGCGAGTGATTCAACTCTTAATCTTCACTCGCACTTTCCGATAGCAACCAAATAGGCACAAAAATGAGCGATATCGTCAAACAAGCCATTGAACATTGGCCGTCCGTATCATGGTTGTTAAAACGACCTGAATCCGAAGCTGAATACGAACGGTTGGTCGAATCGCGCAATGAGTTGCTAAAAATAATGGGCAACGATGAATTGCATCCGTTAGAGGGGCTGGTGTCGATCATAGGCGACCATATCGAAGCCTATGACCGAGAGCACCAATCAATGCCAATCTGAAATATTCAGTGTTCTACTCAAGACGAGCAACTGATCTCCAGATGCTTGCCCCACTCCGGCGGCCGCTCTGCGTAGCTCTCCATCCCCGGTTGCTCATCGAACGGATTACTCAGCACCGCATGCAGGCGGCGAACTTCTGAATAGTCGCCGCTTTCCGCCGCATCGATGGCTTTCTGCGCCAGGTAGTTACGCAGGATGTACAGCGGATTGACGGCGTGCATCCGTTTGCGGCGTTGTTCCTGATCAACCTCGCCTTCACGTGTCACCCGGGCGATGTAGAGTTCGCCCCAGGCATCGAAACCTTTGATGTCGACGAAGTCATCGCGCAACCGGGCGACGGCCAGTTCCGGTGATTCTTCTCCCAAGCGGCGGAAGAACAGGCTGTAGTCGACGCCACTGTTCTGCATCAGTTGCAGCAGGTGCTCCAGCAGGTTCTGGTCTTCATCTTCGGCCTTAGTGAAACCGAGGCGGCGGCGCATCAGGTCCAGGTAATGGGCCTGGTACAACGGGAAGTACAGGCCGAGGGTTTCACGCAGGGCTTCGACGCTGATGAACGGCGTCAGGGCCTGAGCTAGGGCGCTGAGGTTCCACTGGCCGATCGGCACCTGGTTGCTGTAGGAGTAACGGCCCTGGTCATCCGAGTGGTTGCAGATGAAGTGGGCGTCGAAGTCGTCGAGAAACGCGAACGGGCCGTAGTCGAAGGTAATGCCGAGGATCGACATGTTGTCGGTGTTCATCACGCCGTGGCAGAAGCCATAAGCCTGCCATTTGGCGATCAGTTCGGCATTGCGCTCGACGATTTCACGAAACATCGCCAGGTACGGTTCCGGCTGTTCCAGGCATTCCGGGAAATGCATGGCCAGCACGTGATCGCCGAGTTCTTTCTGCTTCTCGGGACGTTTGGTGTAGTAGAAATATTCGAAATGCCCGAAACGCACATGGCTCGGCGCCATGCGCAGGACCATGGCCGCGCGTTCCTGCTTCTCGCGCCACACCGGCGTGTCGGAGCCGATCACGCATAGGGCGCGGGTGGTCGGGATGTTCAGGGCATACAGCGCTTCGGAGGCAAGAAATTCGCGAATCGAGGACCGCAGCACCGCCCGTCCATCACCCATGCGCGAAAAGGGCGTCTGGCCGGCACCCTTGAGGTGCAGGTCCCAATGCTCGCCGGCCTCGTTGTAGACCTCGCCCAGCAACAGACCGCGACCATCGCCCAGCTGTGGGTTGTAGGAACCGAACTGATGACCTGAATAGACCATCGCCCGTGGGATCGCGTCGGCCCAGAGCTTATGGCCGCTGAACAGTTCGGCGAACTCAGGGGTTTCGGCCTCGGCAGGGTCTAGATCGAGCAGCGCCATGGCGGCAGGGCTGGCCACCACCAGACGCGGATTGTCGATCGGCTCGGGCAGCACATGGGTGGAAAACGTATCGCCCAGGCGGGCGAAACGATTATCGAAGGTCAGTTCGTCGAGGGCTTTCAAGGGCCATCTCCAGCAGAATGTCCGAGCATTCTGCTAGGGATAAGCCGCTTAGTCGAGCTTGGTGGCTGGCGGCTCTTGCAGCGGTTGGCCATCGGGTTTGGGCGCAATGGTTTTGGCTTCCGGATCGACGGGCACCATTCTGTATTCCTGGCCCTGGATGTTCTTGAGGTAAACCTCCATCTGCCGGAACGAGATGTTGATGTGCTGTTTCTTGAACTCGCGATTGATGAAGCGGTTGACCTCATCGAGCACCGGGTTACGGTCACCGAGGTCACGTACATGCATGCGCAACTCGTGGTCGAGGGTGCTTTCGCCGAAGTTCAGGAAGTACACGTGGGGTTCCGGGTCTTTCAGTACTCGCGGGTTATCGCGCGCGGCCTTGAGCAGCAATTCCTTGACCAGGTCCAGGTCCGAGCCGTAATCGACACCGAGCTTGAGGGTCACTCGGGTGATGGTGTCGGTCAGGGACCAGTTGATCAATTGTCCGGTGATGAACGTCTTGTTCGGGACAATGATGTCCTTGCGGTCGAAGTCGGTGATGGTCGTGGCGCGGATGCGGATTTTGCTCACCGTACCCGACAGGTTGCCAATGGTGATGGTGTCGCCGATCCGCACCGGACGTTCGAACAGGATCATGATCCCGGAGATGAAGTTCGCGAAGATTTCCTGCATCCCGAAGCCGAGACCCACCGACAGCGCCGCCACCAGCCATTGCAACTTGTCCCAACTCACGCCGAGTGTCGACAGGGTGGAGACGAAACCGATGCCAGCGATCACGTAAGACAGCAACGTAGTGGTGGCATAGGCACTGCCCTGAGCCAGGTTCAGCTTCGACAGCACCAACACTTCCAGCAACCCCGGCAAGTTGCGCGCGAGGGCGAAGGTGATGCCGATGATGATCAGCGCGCCGAGCATGTCGCCAATGCTGATCGGCACCATGCTCATGTTGGCGCCGGTACCGCTGGTGTATTCGTAGAGGGTGACGTTATCCAGGTACGAGAACACAGAGATCAGATCGGACCAGACCCAGTACAACGCCGCGATGAAACCACCCAGCAGTGCCAGGCGGATCAGGCGCAGGGACTGTTCGTTGACCTTCTCGATATCCAGCGTTGGCTCTTCGATCACCGCTTCGCCGTCGCCGGCCTCTTTCGCGGCCTGGCGTTTGGCCAGGGCGCGCTGGTAGGCCAGACGGCGTGCCGCAACGCTGAGGCCGCGCACGAAGGTGGCCTCGATCACCAGCCAGAACATCAGCAGGTAAAGGGTGTTGATCAATCGGTCACTGAGCTTCAGCGCGGTGTAGTAATAGCCGAAGCACACCGCCACGAACAACGCGACAGGCAGGACGGTGAACAGGATCCCCACGGCCTTGCGGAACAGCGAAGCGTTCTGGTGAGTCGGGCTGCTGATCAGCAGGCGGCTGAGCAGCCAGGCCATCAGTGCATAGCAGGTCAGCACCACCGGCATGCCGAGTACGTCATCGGCCAGGGTCGCGGGTTGCAGTTCGGCGACTGCCACCACCGCGACCAATGCCATGACCACCAGCCCGAGTCGACGGACCCAGCCCTGCAGGAACTCGACCTGAGGTTTTTCCCAGCGGAAATGCAGTTCGGCCACGCCGCCTGGCGCAAGAATCCGGTAAGCGGTGTAGAACACTAGCCACGCCTGGGCCATTTGCAGCAGTGCCGCGCCCATGTTCGCGTTCTGTCCGCGGGCGTCGATTTGCAAGGCCAGGCCACACAAGGCCAGGCCCAGGGATACCGGCATCGCCAGCAGAATGTTGATCAGGATTGCCTGCGGCGTGTGCCACTGGCTGTCGCGTTTGAAGTGACCGATGTCCTGGTGAACCTTGCTCAGTCGGGCGTACAGGCTTTTGCGTCGCCACAGCAGAGCACCGATCAACAGCGCCAGGGGCAGGAACAGCAGTGGCCGTTGGGTCAGGCCATCACTTAATTCGCTCAGGCTGGAAGCCCACGGCAGCGTGGTGACCTGACGTTCCAGGCGCTCCGGCACGGCGCGCATCCATTCCAGGTCCAGCGGCTTGTTGCTGGGAATCCAGAACATCTGCTCATCGAGGGTCGCCCGCAGGCTTTGCGCGGTGCTGAGCAGTTGCTTCTGATTGAGTTGCAACGTGATGGATTCGTTGAGCACAGCGCTGAGTTCGCGGTTCAGCCGCTCCAGCAGGTCGGCGCGGGTCGTGGCCAGTTCCAGCAGGCTCTTGCGCAGTTGCGGGGTGACTTGCTCGGGAGGCTGAGTCGACAGCAGGTTGTCTACGTAGGTCGCCGGGTTGCTGAGCAGTTCCCGTTGTTGGCTGACTTCGAATTGATAGAGGCGAATGTCGGCGATCTGGTCGGCCAGGTCACGGTCGAGCCTGAGGCGTGGCAGGGACTGTTTCTGTTTGTAGAGAATCTTGGAGAGCAGCAGGCTGCCCTTGAGCACGTTGATTTGCTCGTCCAGCGCTGAGTCGCTCTGGGTCACGTTGTCCAGTTGCTGCTTGGTCTGCAGGTTCTGCTGGGTGACTTCGTTGAGGCGGTCGGTACTTTTGAGCAGGTAGTCAGAAAGCTTGAGGTTGGCTGCGCTTTCGGTAGCCAGCAGGCTGCTGCCACCGGATTTCTGCGCTTCGATGGATTGCTGCGTCACCGTCTCCTGGGACTGGGCCAGGCGCTTCTGGTTGATCAGGGTTTGCAGCTCCTGGATTTCCTGATCCAGGCGATCGGATTTTTCCGAGAGCAAGTCATGCTGGCTGTTGCCCAGGTCCTGCAGTTGATTGTTGCCGGCCAGTTCCTGGCGACGCAACGGGATCAGGGCATTCAGCGCCGCGAGCTCTGCGTTGAGCAGGTCGCGTTGCTCTGGGGTCAAGATCTTGCCGGCGTCCTTGCCGATCTTGAGGATGTTGTTGATCTGCTGGATGCGCGTCTGGCTGGCAGAAATTTCGGCCTGGGCGCGCTCGGGGCGGGTCTGGGCAGTAATCACCAGACTGTTGGCGTCGGCCAGGGCTTTTTGCAGATCGCTTTGCTGGGTGGAGCGCTCGGTGAGCATTTGCTCCAGTTGCTGAATAGGCTCTTTGGCATAGCGCTGCGGTACTGGCAGCAATTTGGTGGCTTTGAGCTTGGTCAGTTCTCGCTGGTTCTCGATGTTCTGCTTGGGGGCGTTGGCCAGTTGCTGCTTGAGATCGGCCAGTTTCTGCTCGTAATCACGCTTGTTGTTGAGCTGTGTCAGCGTGCTTTGCAGGATGCTCTGGAGTGCTTTCTGATCGGCTTCCGGCAGTTTGCGGTCGGCGATCTTGTCCAGGTTCGCCTGCACGGCTTCGCTGGACGGCGGTTCGGCCGCTTGCAATGTACCGACAGAAAGACTCAAGCCCAGCAGGGCCGTGATGATAAACGTGCGCAGGGTTGACATAGAGACCGATCGAAAACGAGACGAAGTGTGGAGTTTAGAGGAAGAGTCCCGGGCCGGGGCGACTTCCTTCGGGGAATCTGACGCCCACTTTACCGATCTTGTTCCCTTCCATGACCGCGACGGTCCAAATGGTGTTGTTCCACTCCACCTGGTCACCGACTACGGGTGCACCGCCCACTTTCTGGGCAATGAAGTGGCCGAGCGACATGTCCGGATCGATGCCTTCCACTTTCAACCCGTACAGCGCCGCAACCGCAGCCAGCTGGGCGTCTCCTTCGAGTACGAAGTCGCCGAAGAAGCGCAAGTCGAGGCCCCGTTGCGGTGCCTGGCTGAAGAGTTTTCCGAGGGCCGGAAGGTTGTGTTCATGGCCGATTACGCACAGCAAATCGTCGACTTCGAGCACCGTACTACCCGACGGATGGAGCAGTTGCTGGCCACGAAACAGGGCTGCAATGCGGGTGCCTTCGGGCATTTTCAGTTCGCGAAGGGGCGAGCCGATGCACCATTTCTCGGCACCGAGGCGATAAACGAACAGCTCCCACTCACTGGTGACGTGGACTTCCAGGGCGGCACGGGAGATCGGCGCCGGCTCTGGCGGAACGGTCACTTTCAAAAGCTTCGCCACCCACGGCAGGCTCGTGCCCTGCACCAGCAGCGACACCAACACGATAAAGAAGGCGAGGTTGAAATAGAGCTGGGCGTTGGGCAGGCCGGCCATCAACGGGAACACCGCCAGAATGATCGGAACCGCGCCGCGTAACCCGACCCAGGAAATGAACGCCTTCTCGCGCCCATGGAACGCCTTGAAGGGCAGCAGGCCGACGATCACCGACAACGGCCGCGCAAACAGAATCATCCACAGCGCCAGGCCCAGAGCGGGCAGGGCAATCGGCAACAAGTCGTGTGGCGTTACCAGCAGCCCCAGTACCAGGAACATGCCGATTTGCGCCAGCCAGGCCATGCCATCGAGCATGTGCAAAATGCCGTGGCGGCTGCGCACCGGGCGATTACCGATGACCAGACCGCACAGGTAAACCGCCAAAAAGCCGCTGCCGTGCAAGGCGTTGGTCAGGGCAAACACGACCAATCCGCCAGCAATGACCAGGATCGGATAAAGGCCGGTGGCCAAATGGATGCGGTTGACCAGTTGCAGCATGACCCAGCCGCCGCCCAGGCCGATGACAGCACCGATACCGAACTCACGCATCAAGTGCCCGAGCAGGCTCCAGTGCAGACCGGTCTGGCCGCTGGCGAGCATGTCGATCAGGGTCACGGTGAGGAACACCGCCATCGGGTCGTTGCTGCCGGACTCGATCTCGAGGCTGGCGGTCACCCGTTCGTTCAGGCCCTTGCCGCCGAGCAGCGAGAACACCGCCGCGGCGTCGGTGGAACCGACGATAGCGCCGATCAGCAGCCCCTGAATCAGGTTCAGGTTGAACAGCCACGCGGCTGCCATGCCGGTCAGCCCGGTGGTGATCAACACCCCGACCGTCGCCAGCGACAGCGCCGGCCATAACGCCACGCGAAAGCTGGAAACCCGGGTGCGCAAGCCGCCGTCGAGCAGGATGACTGCCAGCGCGAGGTTGCCGACCAGATAAGCCGTTGGGTAGTTATCGAAAATAATGCCGGCACCATCGACACCGGCCGACATGCCCACCGCGAGGATGATCACCAGAATCGGGATACCGAGGCGCGATGAAAGTGAGCTCACCAGAATGCTCGCACCTACCAGCAACGCGCCGATCAAGAACAGGCTGTTGATGGTCGTCGCATTCAAAGGCAGTACTCCAGAAAGCTGAAAGGCGGGCGCAAACTGACCATGCAGTCTGCGTGCCAGCGATTCTAACCTGTTGAAATGTGATGCTGTCAAAAAGCTTTTGACGGTGTGGTGTTCAGGTTTTTTGTTCGGCTTGCGACCGGCCCCCTCACCCTAACCCTCTCCCCGAGGGGCGAGGGGACTGACCGAGGTGTTTGTTCTAAATACTGCGACCTGAAAAACTCAAGTCGAACTCAGGCTTTGAAAAGCATGAAGATCGGCTCCCTTTCCCCCTCTCCCCCATGGGGAGAGGGCTGGGGTGAGGGGTGGCTCTTGAAAGCACCACAAATCCCGATCAGAGGCTAAACCGCCCAACCATATTGTTCAGGTCCAGCGCCAATCGCGACAACTCATTGCTCGCAGCACTGGTCTGATTCGCCCCGGTCGCCGACTGCACCGACAGATCACGAATGTTCACCAGATTGCGGTCCACTTCGCGGGCCACTTGCGCCTGCTCTTCGGCAGCGCTGGCGATCACCAGGTTACGTTCGTTGATTTCGACGATCGCGCTATTAATAGTGTCGAGCGACATGCCTGCACCACGCGCGATGTTCAACGTCGATTCAGCGCGCTCGGTGCTGTTGCGCATCGAATCCACCGCGTGCTCGGTACCGCTCTGGATGCTGCCGATCATGCGTTCGATTTCGCTGGTCGACTGCTGGGTGCGATGCGCCAGGGCACGAACCTCGTCCGCCACCACGGCAAAACCACGACCGGCCTCACCGGCACGGGCGGCTTCGATCGCCGCGTTCAATGCCAGCAAGTTGGTCTGATCAGCCAGGCCGCGAATCACGTCCAGCACTTTGCCGATGTCACGGGACTCGTTGGCCAGGTCGCCAATCAGGGTCGCGGTGCTCTGCACGTCGGCGCTCATGCGTTCGATGGCGCTGACGGTTTCCTGCACCAGGTCACGGCCATCACCGGCGGAGGTGGTGGCGTTTTTCGAGGCTTCGGACGTGCTGACGGCATTGCGCGCGACTTCTTCCACGGCGCTGGTCATTTCGTTGACTGCGGTGGCGGCTTGTTCGATTTCGTTGTTCTGCTGGGTCAGGCCACGGGCGCTTTCGTCGGTGACGCTGTTGAGTTCTTCAGCGGCGGACGCCAGTTGCGTGGCGGAACCGGAAATCCGTTGCAGGGTGTCGCGCAGCTTGTCCTGCATCTTCGACATGGCCAGCAGCAAGCGGCCGGCTTCGTCCTCACCATCGACGGTGATCGGGTGGGTCAGGTTGCCTTCAGCAATTTCCTCGGCAGCGCTCAGGGCGTTGGCGATCGGCTTGGTGATGCTGTTGGTCAGCAACCAGGCGAAAAGCAGGGTCAGGCCGGTCGCGATCACCAGCAGGGTGATCACCAGGTTGAAGGCCGAAGCGTACTGGTCGGCGGCTTGCTGATTGGTGTCGAGGGTCTGCTGAGTGTTGATCTCCAGCAAACGGTTCAACACGGTGTTCACCGCTTCGGAGTTGGTCAGCAGATCGGTGTTGAGCAGGGTGCGCAGTTCATCCACCTGATTGTTGCGCGACAGGGTCTTCATCCGGTCTTCGATCTGACGGTACTGGCCGAGCAACTGCACGTACTGGTCGTAGGCCGAACGTTCCTGCGGGCTGGTGATCAGTTTTTCGTAAGTCGCCTGAGCGGCACGAATCTGCTGATTGCGGGTTTCCAGCAGTTCAATAGTCTTTTGCTGGACATCCGGCTCGCGGTTCACCAGCAAACGGTAGGACAGCACCCGCAGGCGCAGGGTGAGTTGCGTGAACTCGTCGAGGCTTTTGATGCTCGGCACGCTGCTTGAGGTGATGTCCTCGGCGGCGCCGCGAATCTTGCTCATCTGGTTCAAGGCAAACACACCCAGAATCAGCATCAGGCCGCCAATCAGGGCAAAACCGAGGAACGCCCGTGGCGCGATATTCATATTACGAAGGGACATGGTGTTTACCGAAAAGAGCGCATCCGTGCGGCGCTGAGACTGACGTATGGATGACTTATCGGTCATACGACTAAAGTCTTGAGCCCCTGCGGGTTTTTGTCGCACAACCGCTCCGGCGACGAAGTGCAGGAACCAGATCCGCCAATCACAGTCTTTAAAGCTCGCGAGGAAGGTCGCCCGCCAGGAAAATCAAGGCCTTGCGCCCCAATAACCCTGGCATCCGTGGTGACTTTTCTTTATCGTACGCGCCCTTTGAAAATGCTTGGAAAATCAAAATGTTGGAAGCATCCCTAAGCCAATTGGAACAGCTGGTCAGCGACCTGGTGCAACAGAACCAGACCCTGCTCGGCACCAACCAAACCCTGAGCGCAGAACTGGCCCAGGCCAAGGATGAAAACGAAAGCCTGCAGCTGAGCCTGATGGAACAGGAAGAGAAACAAGGTGCCACCGCTGCACGCATCCAGGCCCTGGTTGAGCGCGTCAGCGCCGGCCCAGTCAGCGCATGAATCACGGCGCCGCAGGGGTAAAAGTCGTCTCGATCCTGGGGGAGGACTATTCGATCAAGGCGCCGGCCGGGGAAGAGCAAACCCTGCTGGACGCCGCGTTAATGCTGAAGGCTGCCTTGGCCGACACCAAAAGGAAGTACCCGACGCTGATCGGTGACCGCTTGCTGGTATTGGCCGCGATGAATCTGTGCTCCCAGCAGATCGAAATGCAGAAACAGCACAAGCAGGAACTCGACCGTTACCAAGAGCAAGTCAGCGCCACGGTTGAAGTGATCTCCAAGACGATCAATCAGGCCTGATCGGCTTTGCGCACAACCAAAGAATAAATTGTCGTTTGCGTTGTATACAATCGGCACGGCTGTTGCAGTGTTTCAGCCTCTTATTCTTTGGGGGTGCTCCATGCAGTTCTGGCGACGCAGTATTCAATGGCAGTTGATCCTGAGCATGGGCACCGCCCTGCTGGTCAGTATTCTGATCGTGGTTGGCATTTATACCCTCGTGGTCAACCGTCTCGCCGAGCGCTATCTGGTCGAACAAGCGCTGCCGTCGAGCATCGAAGCGATGCGCAACGACATCGAGCGAATCCTCGTTCAACCCCTCACCGCCGCCAAAGACATCGCCAGCAATAGCATGGTGCGCGACTGGCTGGCCGGGGGTGAAAACAGTGCCCAGACCGCCACGTTCGTGGAGTATCTGGAAGGCATCCGCGCCGAGCACAAAGCCTTTACCGCGTTGATCGTCGGCACTGCTTCAAACCACTACTTCACGGAAAAAGGCCTGGACCGGACCCTCAGCCGTTCCAACCCCAAAGACGCCTGGTTCTATTCGTTTCTCGACAGCAATCAGCCGCGCACCCTCAATATCGACAATGACACCGCGACCGGAGAGTTGGCGCTGTTCATCGACCTCAAGGTCGAGCAGGCCGGCAAAGTCGTGGGCGTTGCCGGACTTGGCCTGAGCATGAAAGAGCTGTCGGAGCTGATCCACAATTTCAACTTCGGTGAGCGCGGCAAGGTCTATCTCGTGCGTTCCGACGGTTTGATCCAGGTTCACCCCGAAGCGCAGTTCAGCGGCAAACGCTCCTTGGCCGAGCAGATTGGCGCCCCGGCAGCGCAAGCCGTCATGGGCCAACAAGCTGCCACCCACAGCAGCTTCGATCGCGATGGCGAAGATTTCCTGGCATTGAGCCTGCCGTTGCGGGACTTGGGCTGGACCCTGGTGGCCGAAGTGCCACAGTCGCAGATCTACGCCGAAGCCCGCCGCGCGATGTGGATGAGCAGCGGCATCGGCCTGGCGGTGGCGCTGGTTTGCCTGATGCTGGTGGTGTTGTTGGCCCGTGGATTGGTGCGGCCGATCCGTCAGGTAACAGCGGCGCTGGTAGCCATCGGTAGCGGTGGTGGAGATTTGACCCACAGGTTAGATTCCAGTCGCGCTGATGAACTGGGTGACCTGGCTCGCGGCTTCAATCGATTCCTGGAAAGCCAGCGCGACATGATCGGCGAAGTGCTGACCACCAGCGAGCGTTTACGCACGGCCGTCGGCCAGGTGGCGCGGGTGGTGGACAACACCGCCGAACGCTCCGGCCGCCAGCAGGAAATGACCGACATGGTCGCCACCGCCGTCCACGAAATGGGCCTGACCGTGCAGGAAATCGCGCAGAACGCCGGCAATGCAGCGGTGGCTTCACAAACTGCCCGGGATGAGGCGATGCAGGCGCGGGAAGTGGTGGGCGGGTCGATCCGGCATATTGAAAGCATGTCCGATGAGATTGGCCTCGCTGCCAGTGCGGTGGGCGAGTTGGCCCATCAGGTGGCCTCCATCGATCAGGTGTTGGCAGTGATTCGCGGGATTTCCGAGCAGACCAATTTGCTCGCGCTCAACGCGGCCATCGAAGCGGCGCGGGCCGGGGACATGGGGCGTGGGTTTGCGGTCGTCGCGGATGAGGTGCGGACGTTGGCGCGGCGCACGCAGTCGTCGACTGATGAGATTCAGCAGATGATTGGCAGCCTCAAGCAAGGTGCGGAGAACGCGGTGTCGTCGATGCATTCCGGGCAAGCGGCGACCGGCACGGGCGTCGAGTCGAGCCAGCGCACCGGGGTGTCGTTGACGGCGATTACCGGGCAGGTGGAGCGCATCAGCGACATGAACCATCAGGTGGCGGCGGCGACGGAAGAGCAGTCGGCGGTGACGGAGGAGATCAACCGGAACGTGCAGGGGATTTCTGATTTGGCCCGTGCAACCGCCGGGGAGGTCAGGGCTTGTCGTGAGGATTGTCAGACGTTGCAGCGGTTGGCCGATGATCTGGCGCGGCAGATGGGTAGCTTCAAACTCACCTGAAAAATGCGACGGCAGTGCTGACGCAATCGCGGGCAAGCCCGCTCCCACAGGATTTTTGTGTTGGACACATTATCTGTGAACAACAGAGATCCTTGTGGGAGCGGGCTTGCCCGCGATTGGATTTCAGCGACGCCACAGGGTTCTAATCAGAACCACTCATCCTGCATGCTCAGG
This sequence comes from Pseudomonas sp. GM41(2012), assembly GCF_000282315.2. Classification (GTDB taxonomy): domain Bacteria; phylum Pseudomonadota; class Gammaproteobacteria; order Pseudomonadales; family Pseudomonadaceae; genus Aquipseudomonas. The sequence continues at coordinate 130,867 of NZ_AKJN02000002.1, read as the reverse complement.
CACACATCATCCCGCGCCTCAAGAATCGCCAATTCATGGTGGCAACCCGGCACTTCCCACGTCAGGAAATACCGCGCCGCCTGCAGCTTGCCTTTATAGAAGCTCACATCCGCCGCATTCCCTTTGGCCAACCCCTCCTCCGCGCGAATCGCCTGCTCCAGCCAGCGCCAGCCAATCACCGTGTGCCCGAACACTTTCAGGTACAGCGCCGAGTTCGCCAGGCTGCTATTAACCTTGCCTTGCGCCAAATCCGTCAGCAGGCCAATGGTCACCGTTTGCAGACGCGCCACCAATTTCTCCAGCGGCTCACGCAGCGCGGTTAACGATTCATAAGCCTGCGCACGCTCGGCGGTATCGGCAATCAGACGGATCAATTGCTTGAGCCCCGCACCACCGTTCTGCGCCAGTTTGCGGCCCAGCAAGTCCAGCGATTGAATGCCGTGAGTCCCTTCATGAATCGGGTTCAGGCGGTTGTCGCGGTAATACTGCTCCACCGGGTATTCGCGGGTGTAGCCATGGCCGCCGAGTATCTGGATCGCCAGTTCGTTGGCCTTCAGGCAAAACTCCGACGGCCAGGATTTGACGATCGGCGTCAGCAAATCCAGCAGTTCATGGGCCTGTTTGCGCTCGGCTTCAGTCTCAAGGGTCGTGGTGTCGTCAAACAACCGCGCCGCGTACAACCCCAGGTCGAACGATCCTTCGACGTAAGCTTTCTGGGTCAGCAACATGCGTTTGACGTCGGCGTGCTGAATGATCGCCACCGGTGCGGTGTTCGGGTCCTTGCTGTCCGGCACGCGACCTTGCGGACGTTCGCGGGCGTATTCCAGGGAATACAGATAACCGGCGTAACCGAGCATCACCGCGCCCATGCCGACGCCGATCCGCGCCTCGTTCATCATCTGGAACATGTAGCTCAAGCCATGATGAGGCTTGCCCACCAGGTAGCCGACACACTCGCCGTTATCGCCGAAGTTCAGCGCGGTGGAGGTGGTGCCGCGCCAGCCCATCTTGTGGAACAGCCCCGCCAGCAACACATCGTTGCGTTTGCCCAGGCTGCCGTCATCGTTGACCAGAAACTTGGGCACGATGAACAGCGAAATCCCTTTCACTCCGGCCGGTGCATCCGGCAGCTTGGCCAGCACCATGTGCACGATGTTTTCCGACAGCGGATGATCACCGCCAGAGATAAAGATCTTGTTGCCCTTGAGTCGATACGTGCCGTCAGACGCAGGCTCTGCGCGGGTACGAATATCCGACAGCGACGAGCCGGCATGCGGTTCGGTCAGCGCCATGGTGCCAAAGAAGCGACCGTCGATCATCGGTTGCAGGAAGCGCTGTTTCTGCTCCTCGGTGCCGAAACTTTCGATCAGGTTCGCCGCGCCCATGGTCAGGAACGGATAAGAGGTCGACGCCGCGTTGGCTGATTGAAAATGTGCGAAGCAGGCTTGGGACAACAGCGTAGGAAGTTGCATGCCACCCGCATCGAAACTGCGCGCAGCGTTGAGGAAACCGGCTTCGAGGAAGGCATCCACCGCCGGTTTCACTTCCGGAATCAGAATCGCCTGACCGTCCTCATAGCGCGGCTCATTCTCGTCACCCTTGCGATTGTGCGGGGCAAAGAACTTCTCGGCGATGGTGCGGGCGGTGCCGATGGCGGCGTCGAAGGTCTCGCGGTTGTGCTCGGCGAAACGCTCACGCTGGGTCAGGCCCTCGGCATCAAGGACTTCATACAGCTCGAAAGCCAGATTGCGGGAACTGAGCAACGTCTCGGACATGGCGGCCTACCTTTTTTTGGGATGGACCGAGTCTAGGCGTGGGGAGGGCGGGGTGAACAGGATGATTGATGAGCGTGATGGTGTGGTGCGGGCACCGCTAATCAAATGTGGGAGCGAGCCTGCTCGCGATAGCGGTATGTCATCCAATACAGATGTCGGATGACATACCGCTATCGCGAGCAGGCTCGCTCCCACAGGGGATATTGCATACCGGGCGTCCATTGCGGGCGCCCGGTGGAATTGCGGTTTAGCCGATAGTCATCAAACTGGCATTACCACCCGCCGCAGCAGTGTTAACGCTCAACGCCCGCTCAATCACCAGACGCTCCAGCGCAATGTTGGTCTCGCCTTGCGACAAGCCATGAACCCCAACGATCGCACCAGCACGTTTGGCCACTTGCTGGCAGACCGCACGCAGCTGATCGGAATGGCCGTGATGCAGAACCGCATCAAACAGCACTTCGTCCTTGCTCCAGTCGGAAACCAGCTTGATCTTCGCCTGAATTTCCTTCGGCAGACGTGCGAACAACGCCTTGGTCAATTCAGCTTCCGGCCATACCGCCGAACCGCCGACGGCCAATACCGCCGCCAGTTGCGTCAGCAGATCGCCTTCGACTTCCGCCAGGCACAGCACATGTTCTCGCGGCAGAATGGCGTAGCTGTTGCGTTCGCCGGTCGGGCCCGCCAGAAGACGGGTGATCCCGCTTTGCGATTGCGCCGCGAACTGCACGCACAGGGTACTCAGCTCGGTGAGCTTGCTGCTGTCGGCCCAGGCTTGCAGGGCCTTCAGCGGTTTGCTCATGGCATCACGCAGACGAACGTCCGGTGCCGCGATGGCATCACCACGAGCGAAGGATTGTTCGATTGCATCGGTAGGACGCGTCGACAACAGGCGGTACAGGTACAACGGACCACCCGCTTTCGGACCGGTACCCGACAAACCTTCGCCACCGAACGGTTGCACGCCGACCACAGCACCGACGATGTTGCGGTTCACGTAGACGTTACCCGCGTTGACGTTGTCGATCACCTTGGCGATGGTCTCGTCGATGCGAGTGTGTACGCCAAGTGTCAGGCCATAGCCGGAAGCGTTGATCTGACCGATCAGCTGATCGATGTCTTTGCGCTTGTAGCGAACCACGTGCAGCACCGGACCGAAGATCTCCCGTTGCAGCTCGTCGAAGCTCTCCAGTTCGATCAGCGTCGGCATCACGAAGGTGCCGCGTTTGACTTCTTCGGTGTTGGCGATTGCCACCTGGTACACGCTGCGACCTTTGTCGCGCATGCCCTGGATGTGCTTCTCGATACCGGCCTTGGCTTCGGCGTCGATCACCGGGCCAATGTCCACGGACAGGCGTTCCGGGTTGCCGAGACGGCATTCAGCCATGGCACCTTTGAGCATTTCGATGACACGGTCAGCGGAATCTTCCTGCAAGCACAGCACACGCAGTGCCGAGCAACGTTGGCCGGCGCTGTCGAAGGCTGAGGACACCACGTCGATCACAACTTGTTCGGTCAGTGCCGAGGAGTCGACGATCATCGCGTTCTGGCCACCGGTTTCGGCGATCAGTGGAATCGGGCGGCCTTGTGCATCCAGACGACCCGCGACGTTGCGTTGCAGCAAACGAGCGACTTCGGTGGAACCGGTGAACATCACGCCTTTGACCCGATCGTCACCGACCAGACGCGCGCCAACGGTTTCGCCACGGCCCGGCAGCAGTTGCAGCACGCCTTCCGGAATCCCGGCTTCGAGCAGCAAGCGCACGGCTTGAGCAGCTACCAGCGGGGTTTGTTCCGCAGGCTTGGCCAGTACCGGGTTACCGGCAGCCAATGCTGCAGCGACTTGGCCACTGAAGATCGCCAGCGGGAAGTTCCACGGGCTGATGCAGACCACCGGACCCAACGGGCGGTGGGCGTCGTTGGTGAAATCGTTGCGAGCCTGCACCGCGTAATAACGCAGGAAGTCCACGGCTTCACGTACTTCGGCGATGGCGTTGGCGAAGGTCTTGCCGGCTTCGCGAGCCAGCAGGCCCATCAGCGGCTGGATCTCGCCTTCCATCAAATCAGCGGCACGTTCCAGAATCGCGGCACGTTCGGCGGGCGGAGTGGCCTGCCAGATCGGTGCAGCGTTCAGGGCGCACTGGATCGCGTTATCGACGTCTTCGACAGTCGCTTCCTGCACATGGCCGACCACGTCACGCAGATCCGACGGGTTCAGGACTGGCGCAGGGGTTTCAGTGCTGGACGCGCAACCGAGCATCGGCGCGGCTTTCCAGTTGTTATGAGCGGTTGCCAGCAGGGCGCAGGACAGCGAAGCCAAACGATGTTCGTTGGCCATGTCGATGCCGCTGGAGTTGGCGCGCTCGGCACCATAAAGATCACGCGGCAGCGGAATACGCGGGTGCGGCAGGCCGAAGCCGCCTTCCAGCGTAGCCATCTGCTCGATGCTGGCCACTGGATCGGCCACCAGCTCCTGGATCGAAATGGATTGGTCGGCGATGCGGTTGACGAACGAGGTGTTCGCGCCGTTTTCCAGCAGACGACGTACCAGGTACGCCAGCAGTGTTTCGTGAGTACCGACCGGTGCGTACACGCGGCACGGACGGTTCAGCTTGCCTTCGGAAACTTTGCCTACAACCTGTTCGTACAGCGGCTCACCCATGCCGTGCAGGCACTGGAACTCGTACTGGCCGGGGTAATAGTTCTGACCGGCGATGTGGTAAATGGCCGACAGGGTGTGGGCGTTGTGCGTGGCGAATTGCGGGTAGATGACTTCCGGCACCGACAGCAGTTTGCGGGCGCAGGCGATGTAGGAAACGTCGGTGTACACCTTGCGGGTGTAGACCGGGTAGCCTTCCAGGCCTTCGACCTGGGCGCGCTTGATTTCGCTGTCCCAGTACGCGCCTTTTACCAGACGGATCATCAGGCGATGACGGCTGCGACGAGCCAGGTCAATCACGTAGTCGATCACGTACGGGCAACGCTTTTGATAAGCCTGGATCACAAAACCGATGCCGTTCCAGCCGGTCAGTTGCGGCTCGAAGCACAGGCGCTCCAGCAGATCCAGCGACAGCTCGAGGCGGTCGGCTTCTTCGGCGTCGATGTTCAGGCCGATGTCGTATTGCTTGGCAAGCAGGGTCAGCGACAGCAGGCGCGGGTACAACTCGTCCATCACACGCTCGTACTGCGCACGGCTGTAACGCGGGTGCAGTGCCGACAGCTTGATGGAAATGCCCGGACCTTCATAAATCCCACGGCCGTGAGACGCTTTGCCGATCGAGTGGATGGCTTGTTCGTACGAGGCCAGGTACTTCTGGGCATCGTGCTCGGTGAGTGCGGCTTCACCCAGCATGTCGTAGGAGTAGCGGAAGCCTTTGGCTTCGAACTTGCTGGCGTTGGCCAGGGCTTCGGCGATGGTTTCGCCGGTCACGAACTGCTCGCCCATCAGGCGCATGGCCATGTCGACGCCCTTGCGGATCATCGGCTCGCCGCTCTTGCCGATGATGCGGCTCAAGGACGACGTCAGGCCGGCTTCGTTGTGGGTGGCGACCAGTTTGCCGGTCAGCAGCAAGCCCCAAGTGGCGGCGTTGACGAACAGCGACGGGCTGTTACCCAAGTGCGGGTGCCAGTTGCCGGTGCTGATCTTGTCGCGGATCAGTGCGTCACGGGTGCCTTTGTCCGGAATACGCAGCAGCGCTTCGGCCAGGCACATCAGCGCCACGCCTTCCTGGGACGACAGGGAAAATTCCTGCAACAGGCCCTGAACAATCCCGGCACGGCCGCCGGCGCTCTTCTGATTGCGCAGTTTTTCGGCAATCGAGGCGGCGAGCTTGTTGGTGGCTTCGGCCATGGCGATCGGCAGGCGAGCCTGCTCGATCAGCATCGGCACCACTTCCGGCTCAGGGCGACGGTAAGCGGCGGTGATCGAAGCGCGCAGGACCGATTGCGGCAGGATGCTTTCGGCGAATTCGAGGAAGCATTGGTGCGCGTGGTCAGCGTGGACTTCGCCGGCGTCGTCAGCATCTTTGCTGATCAAACCGCTCAGCTCGGTCAGGGTTGCACCACCCTCGAGTTTTTCCAGGTAATTGAAAATTGCCTGCTTGATCAGCCAGTGCGGCGTTCGATCAATCGAGGTCGCGGCGGCCTTGAGGCGCTCGCGGGTCGGGTCGTCAAGTTTGACCCCAAGGGTGGTGGTAGCCATATTTTTATCCTCATGTTTGCCACGACCGCGTGGCATCAGCTGGCGGCAAGATTAGCCGTGCAACCGTCGAGGTGCAACCGGGTGCAACCCTTTTTTTGTCGGAATAATACGCAGCTCGTCAGGAAATAAATTCCGGTACGAGCGTACCGCTCCTGCTTGGTGCTTTTGCTTCTAGTAAACCGCCAAGACTGCGCTAAAAGGGAGCAAAAACAGGGCTTTTTCAGGTAAATCCGACTAGGTGCAACTTATTCTCGCGAAACTGGTTGCACCTTATTTGCTTTGTTGAATAGCATTCGCGCCCAAGGTGCAACCGGTCAAAAAAGACAGGTGCACCGGCTGATGGCTTTCCTGGGGAAACATCAGTCATAAATGCGCGGGCCCCGAAGTCGTCTGAACAAACGTTGTCGTTTGTCGGCGGTTTCACACTCTGCCGCTACATAAAAACAAAGCCAGGGCATCACTTAATGAGCGTAAGCAATCCAACACTGATCACGTTCGTGATCTACATCGCAGCAATGGTGCTGATCGGCTTCATGGCCTATCGCTCCACCAACAACCTTTCTGACTACATTCTGGGCGGTCGCAGCCTGGGCAGCGTCGTGACTGCATTGTCCGCCGGCGCCTCCGACATGAGCGGCTGGTTGTTGATGGGCCTGCCGGGCGCTATCTACATGTCCGGTCTGTCCGAAAGCTGGATCGCCATCGGTCTGATCATCGGTGCTTACCTGAACTGGCTGTTCGTCGCCGGCCGTCTGCGCGTGCAGACCGAGCACAACGGTGATGCGCTGACCCTGCCGGATTACTTCTCCAGCCGTTTCGAAGACAAAAGCGGCCTGCTGCGGATCATCTCCGCGGTCGTGATCCTGGTGTTCTTCACCATCTACTGCGCTTCCGGCATCGTGGCTGGCGCCCGTCTGTTTGAAAGCACCTTCGGCATGTCCTACGAGACGGCGCTGTGGGCCGGTGCTGCGGCGACGATTGCCTACACCTTCGTCGGCGGTTTTCTGGCAGTGAGCTGGACTGACACCGTACAAGCCACCCTGATGATCTTCGCCCTGTTGCTGACGCCGATCATCGTGCTGCTGGCCACCGGCGGCATCGACACCACGTTCCTGGCCATCGAAGCGCAAGACCCAAGCAACTTCGACATGCTGAAAAACACCACCTTCATCGGCATCATCTCGTTGATGGGCTGGGGCCTGGGCTACTTCGGTCAGCCGCACATCCTGGCGCGTTTCATGGCGGCGGATTCGGTCAAGTCGATCGCTAACGCTCGCCGTATCTCCATGACCTGGATGATCCTGTGCCTGGGTGGCACCGTGGCTGTCGGTTTCTTCGGTATTGCCTACTTCTCGGCAAACCCTGCCGTGGCCATGCCAGTGAGCGAGAACCACGAACGTGTGTTCATCGAACTGGCCAAGATCCTGTTCAACCCATGGGTTGCCGGTGTACTGCTGTCGGCCATTCTGGCTGCTGTGATGAGCACCCTGAGCTGCCAACTGCTGGTGTGCTCGAGCGCCCTGACCGAAGACTTCTACAAAACCTTCCTGCGTAAAACCGCTTCCCAGGTCGAGTTGGTCTGGGTCGGTCGCGCCATGGTGCTGCTGGTTGCCTTGATCGCTATCGCTCTGGCGGCTAACCCGGAAAACCGTGTACTGGGTCTGGTCAGCTACGCCTGGGCTGGTTTCGGTGCTGCTTTCGGTCCGGTTGTCCTGATCTCCGTGATCTGGAAAGACATGACCCGCAACGGCGCACTGGCCGGCATCCTGGTCGGCGCGATCACCGTGATCGTGTGGAAACACTTCGAACTGCTGGGCCTGTACGAAATCATCCCGGGCTTCATCTTCGCCAGCCTGGCGATCTACATCGTCAGCAAACTGGGCGCGCCAACTCACGGCATGCTTCAGCGCTTCGCCGCTGCCGAGGCAGATTTCCGCCTGAACAAGTGATCGGGATGAGCTGATGCTCTGACCTTTCGGCTACAACAAAACGGCCCGCTTCCTACTGGATGCGGGCCGTTTTTTGTTTGCGGGGAGGAGGTTTATTGCCGTCGCGGCCGCCATCGCGGGCAAGCCTTGCTCCTACAGTTCTGAGGTGGCCCCTATAGGTGTGAACGACACGAACCTGTAGGAGCAAGGCTTGCCCGCGATGACGGCCTTCGCTCCAGCACAACATTTCTGACACTAATGTCTGTAGTTTTCTATCCTGTTTTTTGAAGGACAAATCTCTAAAAAAGTAGGGCAAATCTGATTTTCCTGCCCCCCCATCAACACCCCTTGTCGCTCATGCAGAATCGCCCGCCTTCATTCTGCAGAGACACATCGGATGTTCGCTCCTGCCAATCAACCGCGTTTCACGTTGACGATCGACGGTGTCCAGAATGAGCTCAAGGTGCTTGAGTTCACGGGCACGGAAGCCATCAGCCAGCCCTACCGTTTTGACCTGGAACTGGTCAGCGAACGACCGGACATCGAACTTGAAAGCCTCCTGCATCGTCAGGCATTTCTGAGTTTTGATGCGCAGGGTTCCGGCATTCATGGTCAGATTTTTCGCGTTGGCCAAAGCGATTCCGGACAACGCCTGACGGGCTACCAAATCAGCCTCGTGCCGCGACTGGCCTACCTCGGTCAGCGCATCAACCAGCGAATTTTCCAGCACAAAAGCGTGCCGGCGATCGTCGCGCAAATTCTCAAGGACCACGGCATCCAGCGCGATGCCTTCGAGTTCCGGCTCGGCAGCGATTACCCCGCGCGTGAGTACTGCGTGCAATACGCCGAAAGCGATCTGGCGTTCATCCAGCGGCTGTGTGCCGAGCTCGGCATTCACTACCACTTTCAGCACAGCCTCGACGGGCACCTGTTGGTGTTTGGTGATGACCAGACGGTTTTCCCTCGTCTGTCTGAGCCGACGCTGTACCTGCCGGGCAGCGGAATGGCGGCGGATGCGCCGGCCATCAAACGTTTCAACGTGCGGCTGGAAACCCGGACGACAGCGGTAACCCGTCGCGACTACGACTTCAAAAAACCTCGCCTGCAACTTGAAAACCGCCTCGACAGTGAGCTGCGACCGGTGCTTGAGGATTACCACTTCCCGGGCCAATTCACCGACCGCGAACACGGCAAGCATCTGGCCCAACGAGCCCTCGAACGCCACAACGCCGACTTCCGTCAGGCCGAAGGTCGTGGCGACGAATCGGCATTGGTCAGCGGGCATTTCCTACACCTGGCCGAGCATCCGCGTCAGGCATGGAATGACCTGTGGTTGATCACCGAAATCGAACACCATGGCCGCCAGCCGCAAGTGCTGGAAGAGTCGGCTACCAGTGACGGCCCGGATGATTTCCAGGGCTATCGCAATACCTTTCTGGCAACACCGTGGGACGTTTCGTTTCGCCCTCCACTCGGGCCGGAAAAACCCCGCATGCTCGGCTATCAACCTGCCGTGGTCACCGGCCCGACCGACAGTGAAATCCATTGCGACGAGTTCGGCCAGGTCAAGGTTCAGCTTGCCTGGGACCGTGACGGTCAGCTCGATGAACACTCCAGTTGCTGGCTGCGCGTCGCCACCGGCTGGGCCCATGACCGTTATGGCAGCGTGATGATCCCACGAGTCGGCATGGAAGTGCTGGTGGGATTCGTCGACGCCGATGCCGACAAACCGCTGGTGATGGGCTGCCTGCCAAACGCCGCAACCCCAGTGCCGCTCGATCTGCCCGCCGACAAAACCCGCAGCATTTTCCGCAGCCAGAGCAGTCCCGGTGGCGGCGGTTACAACGAATTGCGCATCGAGGATCGCAAAGGCGCCGAGGAAATCTACCTGCGTGCCCAGCGAAACTGGACTCAGCACGTACTGAATGATCAACAGGTGCAGGTCGATAACGCCCGCAGCATCGTCGTCACCGGCACCGCTCGCCATGAGCTGAAGGCCGACGAGCAGCGCATCACCCATGGCCAGCGCCAGACCGAAGTGAAGCTGGATGATCACCTGGTGGTGGTCGGTGACCGACACATTCGCGTGACCAGCCAGGCGCTGAATGCCAGTCAGCAATTCCATGTCAGCGCCGGTCAGCAAGTGGTCATCGACGGCGGGGCCAGCGCGACGATTCAGGCGGGCGGGCAGTGGATCAATATTGGCCCCGGCGGAATTTTCAGCAGCGTGCCGATTCAGGTGGGGGGCGCGTTGATGCCGGCCATGGCTGCTTCGCCGGCCTTGCCGGATACGCCGTTGAAACTCGTCGCCGCACCAGCGGCGATTCTCAGCGCGGCGCAGATCATGAGCCTGAAAGGTGATGCGCCGTTTTGCGAAGAGTGCGAGCGCTGCAAGGAGGGTGTCTGTGCAGCCTGATCACTTGTCACCTCTCGACTGGCTGGATCGCCAACCGCTCAAACCTTCCGAGCAGTTGTTCGCGGTTTTCAGCAGCGCGAGCGCCGTTGAACCGCATAAAGCCTGGCAGCGTTCGATCTCCGCTCAAGCACCCAGTCCAATCTGGGGCGACACCGCTTACGCCGAGTGGGAACCGGTAATGCCTTATGTCGGAATCGTCGCTGCGGGTAGTGAGTTTCTGGAGTGGATCTCCAACACCGAGTCTCGTGATTGGGGTTGGCTGGCGGTTTCTTCTGCCCCTCAGGAGGTGTTGGTCGAGCATCTTCGTAGCCTCACTCAAGTCCTTTTGCCCAACGGTAATGCTGTGTTTTTCCGCTTCTGGGACGGGCGTTACTTGCTGTCGATTCTTCGGTCAGCCGAGGTCAACGCTACGCAGCTGATGCCGGTGATCGGACGCTGTTTGATCAATGGTCAATCGCTCGAAATCGGCGGTAACTCGCTGAAAACTTCTCGTGTTTTTCCATGGTGGGAAGTTTCCGAATCGCTGCTCAAACACCTCGCCGAAGAGTCCGCAACAACCCGCATCAACAACTTGGTGAAGTGGTTGAGCGAGGACCGCCCTGATCTTTATGAGGCATTTTCGATAAGCGTCTTGCGGCACAAAGTCTCGATCTTTCTTGAAACACCGGACCTGCCTCAAGCACCCAAAACAGCTTTGGTGGACTACCTGATGGCGGAGCTGAACTGATGGATCAGATTGTACGGATCGAGCAGGAGCTCGACGGTTTCCCAAGCACCCTTTCTCTTTATCGCGAACAGTTGAAGCACTGGTTCAGTCGGGCGGCGGACAAGGCCAGTCACGCGGCTGATTTGCCTTCGTTGATGGGCATGGAACGGATCATTCGATTCGGCAGCACCAGCACAGCGGTGAGCAGTGGCGACGACGATTTTCTCTCCTCCGTGGTGCAATGCCCAAAGGGTGGAAAGCTAGAGATAGAGAGCAAGTTTGAATCGGTTTATGACATCCCCGTGGGGAATATTCAGGTCGATGTGATTGCGCTTGAGAGCGGCGAAACGACGGTTGTCACGCTTGATGAAAATGGCAAAGGGACGTTCAAGGGGGACGAGGGCAAGTTCTACCGCATTCACGTCCACAACGAAGTCACACCGCAGCACGTTGAAGATCTTTTCTCTTCCTACGATGGCCTGACGAAAGAGCTCGAAAACTGGCTGCAAGATGAATGGAAGACATTCAAGCCGAAGTGGTCGGAATCTTCTTCGGTTGCTGCAGGCAATGGAATGCTCGCGGGAAGTTGGGCGGCAATCGAGGGCGTGTGGGACGGCATCGGTCTGCTTTCGGACATCCTCAAGGATCCCGGGAAATTTGGTGAGCGGTTGGGCGAGAGCGCCGCAGAGTTGAAGAAACTCGCGCAAACCGCCCCCGATGTCATGGAAAAAGCCCAACTGCTGGCCAGTGACGAAGCGGCGTTGTGCCTGCTGTTACGCACCGCCAGCCTCTGGTTGGACATGCTGCCGCCCGGCGAGATCGCCGGTAAAACCGCCGAGGCTGTGTCGACGGTAGTCGTGCAGTTGCTCATCGACATTCTGATCGGGGTTGTCCTGACCTTCGCCGGTGCAGGTGCGGGCATTGCCTATCTGGGTATGCGCCTTGCGAACTATGGCACGCGGATCGTTGATGCTGTTCAGGGCTTCGTCAAAGCGGTTTTTAGCATCATCAACAGCTTCACTACCTACGTCGACCGCTACAAAAAAGTCGCCGCACGCGGTGTTGCGGCGGGTCTGAAAAAAGGGCGGATGCAACTGCGCTGGGATGCCAAGCGCAATACCACACTCAAGCAAAACGAACACCACGACAACGTCCCTGATCAGGCGAAAAACCCCAACGGCGACAGCACCGATTCCGTTGATAAAACCGCCACCAACAAATGCCCGGTGTCGATGGTCACCGGCGAAGAACTGCTGACCCTCACCGACGGTGCGCTGGACGGCATCCTGCCGTTCGACTTCACCCGGCTCTATCGCACCAGCGCCGCTGAAATCGATATCGGCCTCGGCTTCGGCTGGAGCCATTCGCTGTCTCATCGACTGGAAATCGATGGCGAAAACGTCCTCTGGATCGACCACGAAAACCGTCGCACCACCTTTCCGTTGCCAACCAGCGAACGCCCGGCGATTCACAACAGCCTGTCGCGGGCGGCGATTTATCTCGGCGATGAACGCGAAGAACTGATCCTCGCCCAGGCCGGTGACGACACGCGTTTCTATCACTTTCAAAACGGCCGACTGACAACCATCAGCGACGCTTACGACAACCGCCTGCGCATCACCCGCGACCGACAAGACCGCATCAAACGCCTCGACAACGGCGCCGGCCGTGCCTTGCGATTGCGCTATGACCGCAGTCATTTGGTCGCCGTCGACTATCAGGTTTTTGTCCCGGCCCAGACCCTCGACGAGGCTTGGCGCACCGAGCAGACACTGGTCAGTTACAGCTACGACGAACGCGAGCAACTGATCGAAGCCACCAATGCCGCCGGCGAAAGCGAGCGCTACGACTACGACTATCAGCACGTCATCCTGCAGCGGCAGTTGGCCGGTGGGGCGAGTTTCTTCTGGGAGTGGGAACGGTCCGGCAAGGCGGCACGATGCATCCGGCATTGGGCGTCGTTTGCGCAGATGGACGCGCGTTACGTCTGGGATGACGAGGGCAGTGTCACAGTCCAGAACATCGATGGCAGCGAAGAGGTTTACGTCCACGACGACCGGGCGCGGCTGGTGCGCAAGGTCGAACTGGACGGTGGCGAGCACCTCAAGGCTTACGACGACCAAGGTCGGTTGCTTGCCGAGCAGGACCCGCTCGGCGCTGTCACCGAATACCGTTACGACGAAGTCGGACAGCTGATCGCGCTGATTCCACCGGAAGACGAACCGACGGCCTACGAGTATCGCAACGGTTTCCTGCACGCACGGTACCGCGGCAAAGCGGTGTGGAAATATCAGCGCAACGCCCAGGGTGACATCACCGAAGCGACCGATCCCGACGGCCAGGTCACCCATTACCACTACGACGACAAAGGGCAGCTGCTGTCGATCCGTTCCCCGGACACCAGCCGGCATGTGTTTGTCTGGAATGGCTTGGGACAGTTGGTTGAGGAAACGCTGCCAGATGGTGGTGTGCGGCGGTTTTCCTACGACGCGTTGGGGCGGCAGATTACCCGTCAGGATGAACATGGCGCCGTCATCCAGTACCAATGGGATGCCGTTGGCCGACTGATCCAGACCACGCTTCCTACCGGCGCCAGCCGCGCCTTTAGCTACAACGCCTACGGCAAGATCACCGCCGAACGCGATGAACTGGGCCGCGTCACCCGCTACGAATACATCGACGACCTGCACCTGGTCAGCCGCCGCCTCAATCCCGACGGCACCCAGCTGCAGTACCGCTACGACAACGCGCAGTTGTTGCTCACGGAAATCGAAAACGAATCCGGCGAAAAATATCGCCTGGACTACACGCCCAACGGCTTGATCCGACAGGAAACCGGATTCGACGGCCAACGCACGGCGTACACCTACGACCTCAATGGCCAACTGCTGGAGAAAACCGAGTTCGGCGAGGATGGCTCGCGGTTGGTAACGGCTTATAAGCGGGATTCGGCCGGACGCCTGCGGGTCAAAACCCTGCCCGACGGCATCCAGGTTGAATACCGCTACGACAGCCTCGGCCGGTTGGTCAGTGTCGACGATGGCCACGACCATCCGCTGGAGTTCGAATATGACCAGCAGGATCGGCTGATCACCGAGCATCAGGGTTGGGGCACGTTGCGCTACGGCTATGACGCCTGCGGTCAACTCAACCATCTGCGCCTGCCGGACGGCAGCAAACTCGATTACCACCACGCCAAGGGCGGTGCGCTGACGGCCATCGACCTCAACGGCGCGCGGCTCACCACTCACCAATTCGCCTTCGGCCGCGAACAGCAACGCCAGCAAGGGCTGCTGCTCAGCGAATATGCCTACGACGATCAGGGCCGATTGAAGGCCCACGCTGTCAGTCAACAGCACCAAACCCTGTATCGCCGCGACTATGCCTACAGCGCCAACGGCAATCTCGACAGCATCGCCGACACCCGTCACGGCCAACGCAATTACCAATACGACCCGCTCAACCGCCTGATCCGCGTCCGTCACACCCGCGATCAACAACCGGAAAGCTTCGCCCACGACCCGGCGGGCAACCTGCTGATGCAGGACCACCCCGGCGCCGCGAAGGTGCTGGGTAATCGCCTGCTCATGCAAGGCGACCGCCATTACGACTACGACGCCTTTGGCAACCTGATCCGCGAACGTCGCGGCACCGGGCAAAAACTGGTCACCGAGTACCGCTACGACTGCCAGCATCGGCTGATCGGCGCCACCCTGCCCAACGGCAGCCAGGCGACCTACCGCTACGACGCGTTCGGCCGCCGTATCAGCAAAACCGTCGACGGCAAAACCACCGAGTTCTTCTGGCAAGGCGACCATCTCGTTGCGGAACATAGCCAGGATCACCACCGCAGCTACGTTTACGAACCCGGCACTTTCCGCCCACTGGCCATGCTCGACGGCAAAGGCCCGCGCAAGGCCTGCCCGTTCTACTACCAGCTCGATCACCTGGGTACGCCGCAGGAGCTCACGGATTACAGCGGCGAAATCGTCTGGTCGGCGAAGTACAACGCCTACGGCAAGGTCACGCACTTGGCGTTCGGCGGGGGCGAGCAACTAGAGCAACCGTTGCGGTTTCAGGGTCAATACTTCGACGCCGAGAGCGGCCTGCACTACAACCGGCATCGGTACTATGATCCGGAGATTGGTCGGTACCTGACGCCGGACCCGATCAAGTTGGCGGGCGGGCTGAACCAGTACCAGTACACGCCGAATCCGACGGGGTGGGTTGATCCGTTGGGGTTGAGCGGGAATTGCCCGCCGCCGAATAAGCCTGGGTGTGGCGCGCCGGATGATGTTAGTGAGACGGTTGTTGATGGCGGTGAGGTAAAAACTCCAAACGCGAAGTCGCGTCCTAAAAATTTTAGGAATGATGAAAAGCTTGACCTTCATTATAAAAAACACGGGAAAAAAGAGTTCGACGCTCAGAGCAAAGAGGAATACCTACAAATTTCTCGTGATGTAGTGAATCAAGGCATAAAAGTGAAATATCCGTATGAAGGAGAAGTTAGAGTGGCCTATTTGCAACTGCTGGGAAATTCACAGAGGAATGGTGATACAAAGTTTGCATTTGTCGGTACTAATAATAATGGCGATATCACGACCCTGCACGTCAAAAGTGGAAAGGATTTCTGGAAAGTGTTAAACGGTGATGCAAAGGATAACGAGTTGAGGCCAGTAAATGACTAAGAAGTATAGTGCGCTTGTCATGGAGGTTGACGAGATCGTCGAAGAGGCGGTTGTTTTGCTTGTCAATGGTGTAATAGTCCAATGCTTTATTAACTACTGTCCATTTAAAATTGAAGTCGGTAAAACTTACGAGGTTGAGTTTGAAATGGTTTTGCCTGACAGCGTCGGCATGGAAGTAAGTCAGGATGAATATGTCGGAGTTGAAATGGAGGATGACAGTTTTTCATGTGTGGTGGCGGGCTATTTAGATGGTGCTGTATTAAGATCTTTTATTGATTTCGATGCTCAAGATATTCATTATGACTACCCGTTTTTTAACCAAAAATTTATTAAAATAAATGTTATTCGTATTGATGTGGCTTTCTGATTTTGGTGCCGGATTTTTGAGCGGCGGGGGATGGATATATTCTCAATTCGCGGGCAGACCAACAAAAGCAACAAATAAATCCGTCCTCTTTTTGGTTCCCATTTTTGGTCCGTATTCTATTGTGTCAAGTTATGGTCGGTTTTTGAGAAATGATGTTATTTATGCCTATTAAAAAATTGATTTCTACACTGCGAGCTATGTATAAGAATTGGGCAGATAGTTCGGTTTCTGCTATTCAGCAACAAACCACTTGCTGCGAACTTAATGGTGAAAGCAAGAGGTGGAGAGCCGTTCCAAGCTCTAGGTTTATAAGCCATAGTGCGCAGTTGAATGCTTTTAATGAAGCGATGACAAGGGAGGCTAGAAAAATGTCTCGTTTTACTGGAGAGGATAGTAAAGGAAATTTGTTAGTAAGAATGGAGGCTGAAAATGTAGGTGAGGGATATGAGCCTAATCCTTTAGATCCAGCCAATCCGCGTTTCATTCCTCAGATGAATGCCTTTGAAATGAAATTCGACTTTGAGACATTGCAGCCTATAGCGCTTTATCCGATAGAGAAAATTTAATGCTGATGCATCCGTATCTGAACGTTCCATATAATCCAAGTGTAGAGCACTTTCTCGGTGGGTTCGATATATATGATCGCGAGGAGAGTCTTGGGGTTGAATTGTCGGCGTACGATCCTGAGTGTCCTTCAGATAGAGAATTTTTAATATCCCGGTTTATTGTCAAGCGCTTCGCTGCGTTGAGTTATCGGCACAAGTTTGTTTTGTTTTTTGTGTTGAGAGAGGCTCTTGATGGTGACTCAAGTGTGTTTGCTGAAATTTTGGAACATGATTCGAGGTCTCATTCCTCGCTTCCTCTTGGGTGGAATGAAATGAAAGATCCAAAAGCGTTTTTTGAGGATGTGTACGTCAAATTGTCCGAAGCGTGGGTTGATGATCTGTATAAAGCGAGTCAGGAGGACTTTTCAACTTGGTGAAGGCTAGTACTTAAACTAAGGCTCAGGATGCAGAATAATGAGCGCTAGATTTTCCGCGTTATTCCAATTCCTTGCTCAACAAATAAATCCGTACCATTTATGTTGATGAGTGATATTTGACGGACTGCTGCTTTGAAGATAGTGAAATCTACTCGATTTGATGATGTCGACTACGATGTTGGATATGCGTACCGCGGTTATAACCACGACATACAGAACGAAGAGGATGTGTTTCTGATCAGGCTTTACGATGACGAACCCGGACAGGCAACGGTAGTAAGTCCGACTACGATGTCTAAAAACGGTAACCTTAGAAAACTTGTTGAGTTCTTACAGGCCGAGTTAGGAGTTTCCAAGATTTGTCTCTACAAGGGCGATTTGGGGAGCTACACCGAGATCGATCTTGATAGCTTGGCATTCTGCTCCGTCTGAAGTCGGCGGTAAGAGAGTGGCAGGCGTTTTTACACACTCTGGGCCGAATTCTGTCGCTACTGAGCGGCAGCTATAGGTGGTGGATTCAACAGGCGGCGAAATCAAGCCCAGCTTCAGTGAAGCCTTTCGCCACGTTTGCTTTTTTGAGCGAAATTTCTGGGCAAGGTCGTCAGAAGTTTCCTTCAAACCATATCGGTTTCCATGAACTGGTGCGAAGTGAGATCCATGGATAGTCTTTGGCTGTCGCTGCAAATGCAGTGGCAGGGTGTAGGAACCCTTGGAAATTCACCGCGCGTCAGCGCTGTCGTTTGATTGCGGCACTTTATTCGTGTCCGTAAGATCGTTCGCGGCGGCTGTGCGTGGGACACGCTTCGGCGTGGCTGAGTTTGGTGGATCCTCAGTTTCCTACTCCCGCGCACGGCTGCCACCCAAGCCCGTAGGAAAGGCCGTTGGTAGCTTGAATTTATCCACCAAGGTCTCAAAAAATGAAAACACTTCATCCCGATCCCCCCTATGAAAAACCAATTCCCCATCCCAAAAGCCGCTTCATGGCACTCACCAGCAATTGCGACGACATGCCAACCCTGTTCGTCGACACCCAAGCGCCGCTGGATGTTTTGTATGACGCTGCCAACTACCGAATTCGTGCCGTCACCCAAGTGATGGAGAACTTGTCCATGCGCGGTTCGATCGAGTGTCAGTCCTTCATTCTTAGTGATTTTGCTTTGCTCTGTGCCATTCCGTTGCGGGATGGGTGTGATGTGCTGGATGTGTTAGGGCGGCGGTTGAAGGCTCGGTCTTCGGAGTAGCGGCGAAGGGCTTTTGTGGCGAGGGGGCTTGCCCCCGTTGGGCTGCGAAGCAGCCCCAAAACCAGCAACGCGCATTGTCAGGCACACCGCAGGGCTTGGTTTGACGACTGCTGCGCAGCCGAACGGGGGCAAGCCCCCTCGCCACAGGGTCCACCATGTCCCCGGTCCAAACAGGTTTGTGTGATGCCCGAAGTAGGGGTTGGGATAGCCCGCTCGGCTGTGAGGTCCTGACGTTCGCCTCGGTACAAGGTAAACTTCCCGCCCTTCGCAGGAGCAGCCATGAATTATCGTCACGCCTTCCATGCCGGCAATCACGCCGATGTGTTCAAACACCTGACTTTGACCCGCATCATCGCTTTGATGTCGCGCAAGGAGCAGCCGTTTGCCTATCTCGACACTCACGCCGGCATTGGTCTGTATGACCTGCAGGGTGATCAGGCGAGCCGTACCGGTGAGTACCTGGAAGGTATTGCGCGTTTGTGGGATCAGCCGGATCTGCCGGCGTTGACCGCTGATTACATGAAGGTGCTGCACGACATGAACCCGGATGGCCAGTTGCGCTATTACCCGGGGTCGCCGGAATTGGCGCGGCGTCTGACGCGGCCGCAGGATCGGGTGATGCTCAATGAGAAGCACCCCGAGGACGGCTTGCTGCTGAAGGACAACATGGCAGGCGACCGTCGGGTGAAGGTGCATCTGGGTGAAGGCTGGCATGTGCCGCGGGCGATGTTGCCGGTGCAGGAGAAGCGGGCGGTGATGTTGATTGATCCGCCGTTCGAGCAGCTGGATGAGATGCAGCGCTGTGCGGCGTCGCTGAAAGAGGCGATTGGCCGGATGCGCCAAACCGTGGCGGCGATCTGGTACCCGGTGAAGGACCAGCGCATGTTGCGTCGTTTTTATCAGGACCTGGCGGGTACGGGCGCGCCGAAGTTGTTGCGGGTCGAGTTGCTGGTGCATCCGCTGGATACGCCGAACAGTCTGAACGGTTCGGGGTTGGCGATTGCGAATCCGCCGTGGGGTCTGGAAGAGGAATTGCGTGAGTTGCTGCCGTGGTTGTCCAAGAAGTTGGGGCAGACCCAGGGTGGGTGGCAGATGGATTGGTTGATTGCCGAATAGGGTAAATCGACAAGCAAGATCAAAAGATCGCAGCCTTCGGCAGCTCCTACATTGGGATGACGTGCATCCTGTAGGAGCTGCCGAAGGCTGCGATCTTTTGCTTTTTGGGGTTTAAATCGGGCAGGTCACGCCGGTACCGCCAATCCCGCAATACCCTTCAGGGTTTTTCGCCAGGTATTGCTGGTGGTAAGCCTCGGCAAAGAAGAACGTCGGGGCTTCGTCGATTTCAGTGGTGATGGCGCCTTTGCCAGCCTTGGTCAACTCAGCCTGGAACACTTGCTCGCTGTGCTTGGCGGCTGCCAGTTGAGTCGGGTTGGTGGCGTAGATCACCGAGCGGTATTGGGTGCCGATGTCGTTGCCTTGGCGCATGCCCTGAGTTGGGTTGTGCAGTTCCCAGAACATCTTCAGCAGCTCTTCGTAGCTGACTTTCGCCGGCTCGTAGACCACCAGTACCACTTCGCTGTGACCGGTCAGGCCCGAGCAGACTTCTTCATACGTCGGGTTCGGCGTAAAGCCGCCGGCGTAACCCACCGCCGTGCTGACCACGCCTTCGCGCTGCCAGAACTTGCGCTCTGCGCCCCAGAAGCAGCCGAGGCCGAAGATCGCGAAATCCACGTCCATCGCGAACGGGCCCAGCAGCGGGGCGTCGTGGACGAAGTGTTTTTCCGGCACGGTCATTGGAGTTTCACGGCCAGGCAGAGCTTGTTCTTTAGTCGGGAGCACGTTTTTGTTCACCAGAATTTCCGAGCGCAAGACCATGATCAGTCCCCTCAGTCAGGTTTGAATGTAGAAAGTCAGACCGCCAGTTTGCCCAATGATGCCAAGTTAATCACTAGTCAAAATGTGGGAGTGAGCCTGCTCGCGATGGCGTCGTGGCAGTCTGCATCGTTGTCGCTGATACACCGCTATCGCGAGCAGGCTCACTCCCACAGGGTGCTGCTGTGTTACAGAGATAGCGGGCCACGCGGGTAGCGCTTGAGCTTTTCGATCAGCTCTACGCCGGGGATCGGTCGGTCGAACAGGTAACCCTGGCCGACGTCGCAGCGGTGACGGCGCAGGAAAGCCAACTGCTCGGCAGTTTCGATGCCTTCAGCCACGACCTTGAGTTTCAGGTTGTGGGCCATGGCGATCACTGCGGAGGTGATTTCCATGTCGTCCTGGTTGTCGGGGATTTCGTGGATGAAGCTTCGATCGATCTTGATGATGTCGATCGGGAATTTTTTCAAGTAACTGAGCGACGAGTAACCGGTGCCAAAGTCATCCATGGCCAGGGTCAGGCCCAGGCGCTTGAGCTGATCGAGCTGTAAGTGGGTGTCTTCGGTGGCTTCCAGCAACAGGCCTTCGGTGAGTTCGAGCTCCAGCAGGTTTGCCGGCAGCGCTTCTTCCTTGAGGATGTTGGCGATGGACGACACCAGGTCCGGATCGGAGAACTGTTTGGGCGACAGGTTGATCGCCACCTGAAGATTGCCCAGGCCAGCGGCGGTCAGGTCTTTGCTCATGCGGCACGCCTGGCGGGCGATCCATTTGCCGATGGGGATGATCAAGCCGGTTTCTTCGGCGACGCTGATGAACTGGTCCGGGCGGATCATGCCTTTTTCCGGATGGTTCCAGCGTAGCAAGGCTTCCATCCCCAATAGGCGACCGCTGCGCAGGCAAAGCTTGGGCTGGTAGAACACGTCCAGCTCGTTCTGGGTCAGGGCGCGGCGCAGGTTGTTTTCGACGAACAGTTTGTAGCTGGCTTCGGCGTTCAGCGCTTCGGTGAACACCTGGACCTGATGTTTCCCATTGGCCTTGGCCTTGTGCAGGGCGAGGCCGGCGTTGCGCATCAGGGTTTGCGGGTCACGGCCATGCAACGGCGCGCAGGCCAGGCCCACGGAGCCGGTGACGCTGATCAGCTGGTTGTCGACGAACATCGGTTTGTCGAGGGTCGCCAGCAATTGATTGGCTATCTGTTGGCCCGCACGCAAGTCGGTGTCGTCCAGCAGCACGGCGAATTCGTTACTGGCGAACCGCGCCAGACTGCCGCTCGGGCTCAGGCTGTTGCGCAGGCGTCGGGCCAGGCTGATCAGCAGTTTGTCGCCGGTCTGATGGCCGAGGCTGTCGTTGATCCGCTTGAAGTTGTCGATGTCCACCAGCAACAAGCTGATCGGGGTATCGCTGTCTCGGGCGAAACGTTCATCGAGGTTGCGGATGAAGGCCGGGCGGTTGCCGAGGTTGGTCAGGTTATCGGTGTAAGCCAGACGCTCGATGCGCTGCTGGGCGAGCTTGGTCTGGGTGATGTCTTCGTAGATGCCGATGTAATGCGTCAGCTCGCGGTTGTCGCCGTAAACCTTGGAAATCGACAACTGGCCCCAGTAGGGTTCGAGGTTTTTACGGCGGCTTTTGAACTCACCCTGCCAGCTGTTGCTCTTGGCCAGCGCCGAGGGCGCGTCGAACAGCAGCTCGCTGAGGTTTTCCAGTGCCGGCAGTTCCGACAGCCGCTGGCCGTGGACTTCTTCGGTCGTGTACTGGGTGATTGCCGTGAAGCTCGGGTTGACGTATTCCACCACGCCATCGCAATTGACCAGCAAAAAGGCGTTGGCGCTTTGCTCGACCGCACGCTGGAACAGGTGCAGGGCGCTGGTGGCGGTGCGGCGGTTGTGGTTGTTGATGACTTGGGCAAACTGATCCGCCAACTCACCGGCGAAAGCAATTTCGTCCGATTGCCAGGCGCGGGTCATACCGGTCTGTTCCAGGCAGAGTACGCCGACCACTTGGCCGTCGACGCGGATGCTGGCGTCGAGCATGGCGTTCACATCACGCGGGCGCAGGTGTTCGGCCATTTCCCGGGTGCGCGGGTCGCGTATGGCGTTGTGGGCGTCGATGGCGCGGCCGGTGTGCAAGGCGTCCAGGTAATCAGGGAAGAGACTGACGTCGATCGGCTCTGGCAGCAGGTAGTCCTGGCTAGCACGGTGATAGGCCGAAATCGGCACGAGCTGTGAACCTTCGAGGTTCCACAGGCTGGCGCAGTCGATTTCGTAAATGTCACAGGCACTGCGAGTGATCAGTTCGGCGGCTTCTTTCAGGGAGTTGTTGCTGCTATAGCGCTGGCGGGTCAGCAGCAGGATCAAGTCCTGCTGGGCGCGCACCCGGTCCAGGTGCAGAAGCTGTTCCTGCTGGGCGCGCTGATTGAGTTCCAGGGCGATTTGCAGGCGAGAGTTCTGGGTTTCGAGGTCCAGGGAGGGCAGCAGTTGCTCGCCCTCGAACAGGCCATCGACCACCAGCAGGTAGCCGCGCAGCAGGTGTCGATTGTGCTGTTTGTAGGCTTCGCCCAGTTCCAGCAGGTTCAAGGAGCCTGCGGCGGTGTGCAGGGTGTAGCGGATCAGGTAATGCGGGCTTTGGGTGAGTTGCTGCTGAACCGCGTCATGCAGTTGATAGCGCGCTTCGGGCTCCATCAGGCTGGCGTAGGGCGAGCCGACCAGAGCACAGAGCTCCACAGCCGGCAGGCCGAACTGTCGTTCGCAATTGGGATCGAGAAACAGCAGCGCCCAGCTCGCTTCATTCAGCCGTTCGAAACGCAGCATGCCAAGCCGCGAGGGCACAGGCAACTGCGTCACTACCTCGGCCACCATACGGCTGGCGGCATCGGGTTGGCTCTTCATATGGAGGGAAACTCGCTTCGAATAGGCTGAACGCGCCGGGCTCTCGCCCTCTTTACTGTTACCTGCGGCAAGGTTGCATCATTGCGACACTGACTGACAAGAGACATGAAGGCCAAGTGCTATAAGAATATGTCGGCAGGCGCGAAGATTTCTCCAGCGCAGGGCCGAAAGTAATGTTTTTGGCCGAAAAGATCGCAGCCTGCGGCAGCTCCTACAAGGAATGGCGTACACCCTGTAGGAGCTGCCGAAGGCTCGGGCCGCGTTCGGACGATCTTTTTGGGATCACCGAAGTGCTATGCCGACCGACTGCAAAAGGTTACCGTCCTGGTCGTGATAGTTGACCTGAACCTTCTCCTGATCAACGACCAGATGGGCAAAGTTGTCCTGGCTGACCACCTCGCTGGTCAGTTCATGCTGATAGTCGCCAGCGGCTGTTCGCGCCAACGGTTGATCGAGGATGAAGGTAGATGCCTTGGCGTACGGCAGCAGCTTGCTGTTGCACAGCGGTGACGAAACGATGGTATGAACCTCGAAGTCCGAGTCCTCGCTGTGGGTCAAGCGACTGGTCAGGGAGCCATGGACATCGCCGGAAACGACGAAGACGTTTTTGATGCGGTGCGTACGAATGGTCTCCAGCAGCCGCAGACGCTGTTCGGGAAAGGCCTTCCACGCGTCGTCGCCATGGGCTTTGCGGTTGGGGTAGAACATCACGCTGGTGACCACGAATTTGACCCTGGCCGGGCTGTGAATCAACCACTTGCACAAGGCCTGTTCCTGCTCTTCGTCGAGGATGCGTCGATCGTTGGCCGACAGGTTGCGTCGGGTCCGACTGTCAGTGACAAACCATTCGATATCGCCTTCGGCGAATTGATACCAATAGTGTTCCAACTTTCTATTTATTTGACCGCTGGCAAGAAGTTCATGCGCCGGGCTATGACTGGCTTGATACAACTCATACGCCGCGATGGCGTTTTTGTATAAATAGGCGTCGGCCTTACTTTCGTTGGCGGGCCAGTTGTCTTCAATTTCGTGATCGTCGAGGATCATGTAAGTCGGCACGCCGGACATTAACTTTTCAATATTGGGTTGGGAAAAAGCTGCGCGGTACTTGCTGAGTATGTCCTTGAGTTCCCGGTCGGGAGCAATGACGTTCAGGTCATCGACATAGATTTGATCGCCGGTCATCAACATAGCGCTGATGGGCGGCTCGGCCTGCTGCGCCAGATTCGTGATCGAGGCGAAAATCCTGTCCCCCAGATGCGGCGCAGACGGGATGCCAGCGGTCATGCGCAGGTAACGACATGAACCGGCGATGTAGGCCCGTGGAATCGTGGCTTTGCTGGACTGCGTGCGAAACCGGTAGATACCCCGCGGCCATTGCAGTGGCAGTTCCTGAACCGTTTCCACGGTGTGCACCGGGCTCATGGGGCTGAACCAGCCCGCCTGGTATTCGTACTCGGTATCGGCGGCAAGGTTGTTGAGCGCAATGACGTCGGACATATCACGCACTATCGTCAACTTTGCAAATACGCCGTGGGACCAGCGCTCTTCGCCTACCCGTCGATAACGAATGCCTGCAAATACCTGTGCGTTGTTTTGAAGTTCGCCACGCAAGAAGATGCGCGCGTGGTTAGTTGTTGTGTGGCCAATAATAGGGCCGACAGTCGGTTTGAACATGTTCGAATCCATTCGAGTTAATGCTAACTAAGCAAATTTGGCTAATGAAGGTTTAGCGATAATGAGTTGAACTAAGCTTAGTTATTGGTTAGCAAGAAATATCGAGCAGAAGTGGACTGGAGTTGTGGGCCACGTAAGCCGCGAATGTAGGAAAGGGGCGTCGGGTGACTTTCTTCCAGGCAAAAAAAGCCCCGCCAAACTGGCGGGGTTGAGGTACGAGCGTGGCGCTCGGAAAACGTGGAACGCGACGGGCCCTCCGGTGAAGGAGGGCCGGTCGGTGTTACAGCAGGATGGTGCGGATGTCCGCCAGCAGGTCGCTCAGACGCTTGGTGAAGCGTGCAGCAGCGGCGCCGTTGATCACACGGTGATCGTAGGACAGCGACAGTGGCAGCATCAGTTTCGGCTGGAAGGCTTTGCCGTCCCAGACTGGCTGGATGGTTGCCTTGGAAACACCGAGGATCGCCACTTCCGGAGCGTTGACGATCGGCGTGAAGCCGGTGCCGCCAATGTGGCCGAGGCTGGAAATGGTGAAGCAGGCGCCTTGCATGTCGTCAGCGGTGAGCTTTTTGTCGCGGGCTTTGGCGGCCAGCACGGCGGCTTCGGCTGCCAGTTGCAACAGGCTCTTTTGATCGACGTTCTTGATGACCGGTACCAGCAGGCCTTCAGGGGTGTCGACTGCGAAGCCGATGTTCACGTACTTCTTGCGGATGATCGCCTTGCCGCTTGGTGCCAGCGAACTGTTGAAGTCCGGCAGTTCCTTGAGCAGGTGCGCGCAGGATTTGAGCAGCAGCGGCAGGATGGTCAGCTTGACGCCAGCCTTCTCTGCAACGGCTTTCTGAGCGATACGGAACGCTTCCAGGTCGGTGATATCAGCCGAATCGAACTGAGTCACGTGCGGAATGTTCAGCCAGCTGCGGTGCAGGCTCGACGCGCCGATTTGCATCAGGCGGGTCATCGGCACTTCTTCGGTTTCACCGAAGCGGCTGAAGTCCACGACCGGAATCGGCGGGATGCCCGCGCCGCCGGTTGCGCCAGCAGCAGCGGCCGGTGCTTCCTTGGCCTTCTGCATCATGGCCTTGACGTAAACCTGCACGTCTTCTTTCAGGATGCGACCGTGCGGACCACTGGCGCCGACAGCGTTCAGCTCGACACCGAACTCGCGAGCCAGTTGGCGAACCGCAGGACCTGCATGAACCTTGGCGCCCGGTTTAGCCGGTGCAGCAGCAGGTGCGGCCGGTGCCGGGGCGGCGGCTGCAGGAGCAGCTTCAGCCTTGGCAGCCGCAGGTGCCGGAGCAGCAGCGGCGGTCGCCGGGGCAGCAGCAGGCGCAGCGCCTTTGACTTTCAGCTTCAGGATCAGGTCGCCGGTACCGACTTCGTCATCCAGCTTGATGGAAACGCTTTCCACCACGCCAGCGGCAGGCGATGGAATTTCCATGCTCGCCTTGTCGGATTCCAGGGTGATCAGCGACTGATCGGCTTCAACGGTGTCGCCGGCCTTGACCAGGACTTCGATGATCTTGGCCTTGCCCGACGAGCCGATATCCGGGACGTGAATGTCCTGGACGCTGTCGGCAACCGGTGCAGCAGGCGCAGCGGCTGGAGCAGCGGCGGCGGCCGGAGCAGGCGCAGCAGCCTGGGCTGGCGCGGCAGCAGCAGGGGCCGCAGCACCCGCCACTTCCAGATCCAGAATCAGGTCACCAGTGCCGACTTCGTCGTTGAGCTTGACGCTGATGCTCTTGACCACGCCAGCGGCAGGCGAAGGGATTTCCATGCTGGCCTTGTCGGATTCCAGGGTGATCAGCGACTGATCAGCCTCGACGGTGTCGCCGACCTTGACCTGGATCTCGATGATCTGGGCCTTGCCCGACGAACCGATGTCCGGCACGTGCACTTGCTGCACAGACGCAGCAGCAGGCGCAGCAGCTGGAGCGGCCGCTGCAGGAGCAGCAGCCGGTTTCGCTTCAGCCTTGGCAGCCGGCGCAGCAGCAGCAGCCGCTGCAGCGGCACCTTCGACTTCCAGCTCCAGCAGTTCGTCGCCTTCTTTCAGGCGATCGCCCAGCTTCACTTTGATGCTTTTGACGATGCCGGCCTTGGGCGCAGGAATTTCCATGCTCGCCTTGTCCGACTCAAGCGTCAGGATGCTCTGGTCGGCTTCCACACGGTCGCCGACCTTCACAAATAGTTCGATTACTTCACCTTCACCGCTGCCGATGTCAGGTACGCGAATGAGTTCGCTCACAGAGTGTCTCCTCAGCAGTCCAGTGGGTTGCGTTTTTCCGGGTTGATCCCGAACTTGGCGATGGCTTCAGCCACCACTTTAGGCTCGATATCACCACGGTCAGCCAAGGCTTCCAGGGCTGCCAACACCACGAAATGACGGTCGACTTCGAAGAAGTGACGCAGCTTCTTACGGCTGTCACTGCGGCCGAAACCGTCGGTGCCCAGGACTTTGAATTCCTTGGACGGGACCCACTGACGAATTTGCTCAGCGAACAGCTTCATGTAGTCGGTAGACGCGATGACCGGACCTTGACGGCCGTTCAGGCACTCTTCGACATAGCTCAGTTTAGGCTTCTGGCCCGGGTGCAGACGGTTGCTGCGCTCTACGGCCAGGCCGTCGCGACGCAGTTCGTTGAAGCTGGTAACGCTCCACACGTCAGCGCCGACGTTGAACTGTTCACGCAGGATTTTCGCCGCTTCGCGAACTTCGCGCAGGATGGTGCCGGAGCCCATCAGCTGAACGTGGTGCGCCGCTTCGCGGGTGTCTTCCTCGAGCAGGTACATGCCCTTGATGATGCCTTCCTCGACACCGGCCGGCATGGCTGGCTGCTGGTAGGACTCGTTCATCACGGTGATGTAGTAGAAAACGTCCTGCTGCTCTTCGGTCATCTTCTTCATGCCGTCCTGGATGATCACCGCCAGCTCATAGCCGTAGGTTGGATCAAAGGTGCGGCAGTTCGGGATGGTGGCAGCCAGGATGTGGCTGTGACCGTCTTCGTGTTGCAGGCCTTCGCCGTTCAGCGTGGTCCGGCCGGCGGTGCCGCCGATCAGGAAGCCACGGGTGCGGCTGTCGCCAGCGGCCCAGGCGAGGTCGCCGATACGCTGGAAGCCGAACATCGAGTAGAAGATGTAGAACGGCAGCATTGGCTGGTTGTGGCTGGAGTACGAAGTACCGGCAGCGATGAAGGAGCTCATGGCGCCCGCTTCGTTGATGCCTTCTTCGAGGATCTGGCCCTTCTTGTCTTCCTTGTAGAACATCACCTGGTCTTTATCGACTGGCTCGTAGAGCTGGCCGACGGAGGAGTAGATGCCCAACTGACGGAACATGCCTTCCATACCGAAGGTACGGGCTTCGTCCGGGATGATCGGAACGATGCGCGAACCGATTTCCTTGTCCTTGACCAGTTGCGCGAGGATCCGCACGAAGGCCATGGTGGTGGAAATTTCACGGTCGCCCGAGCCGTCCAGGATTGCCTTGAGGGTATCCAGCGGTGGCGTCGGGATGTCGAAGCTTTTGGCCCGGCGCTGTGGCACGAAACCGCCCAGTGCAGTACGGCGCTCGCTCAGGTAACGGGCTTCGGCGCTGTTTGGCTCTGGCTTGAAGAACGGCAGGTTTTCCAGCTCGGAGTCTTTAACCGGAATGTCGAAACGATCGCGGAACAGCTTCAGGCTTTCAACATCAACTTTCTTGGTGTTGTGCGCAGTGTTCTTCGCTTCGCCGGCACCGGTGCCATAACCTTTGATGGTCTTGGCCAGGATGACGGTCGGTTGTTCTTTGTGGTTGACCGCTTCGTGGTACGCCGCGTAGACCTTGTACGGGTCGTGACCGCCACGGTTGAGTTTCCAGATCTCGTCGTCGGACAAGTCTTCAACCATCGCCTTGAGTTCTGGCGAGTTGAAGAAGTGTTCACGAACGAACGCGCCGTCTTTGGCTTTGTAGTTCTGGTACTCGCCGTCGATGACTTCGTCCATGCGACGTTGCAGGATACCGTCGACGTCTTTGGCCAACAGTGGGTCCCAGAAACGGCCCCAGATGACTTTGGTTACGTTCCACTGAGCACCGCGGAACACGCCTTCGAGTTCCTGGATGATCTTGCCGTTGCCGCGAACCGGGCCATCGAGGCGCTGCAGGTTGCAGTTAATAACGAAGATCAGGTTGTCGAGCTTCTCGCGGCCAGCCAGCGAGATCGCGCCCAGGGATTCCGGCTCGTCGCACTCGCCGTCGCCCAGGAAGCACCAGACTTTTTGCTTGCCTTCAGGGATGAAGCCACGGGCTTCCAGGTACTTCATGAAGCGTGCCTGGTAGATCGCCTGGATTGGGCCCAGACCCATGGATACGGTCGGGAACTGCCAGAAATCAGGCATCAGCCACGGGTGCGGATAGGACGACAGGCCTTGACCATCGACTTCCTGACGGAAGTTGTTCATCTGGTCTTCGGTGATGCGGCCTTCCATGAACGCACGGGCGTAAACGCCTGGCGAGGTGTGGCCCTGGAAGTAGATCAGGTCGCCGCCGTGTTCGTCGGTCGGGGCCTGGAAGAAGTAGTTGAAGCCGATGTCATACAGGGTTGCGCTGGAGGCGAAGCTGGAGATGTGACCGCCCAGGTCAGAATCTTTCAGGTTCGTACGCATCACCATGGCCATCGCGTTCCAGCGTACCAACGAGCGAATGCGGCGTTCCATGAACAGGTCGCCAGGCATGCGTGCTTCGTGGGTAACGGGGATCGTGTTGCGGTATGGCGTGGTGATGGCGTAAGGCAATTGCGAACCGCTACGGGTTGCGAGTTCGCCCATACGGGTCATCAGATAGTGAGCGCGGTCTTCGCCTTCTTTGTCGAGAACCGATTCCAGGGCGTCCAGCCATTCCTGGGTTTCGACGGGATCGAGGTCTTGCATGGCTTGCTCCAGGGCGGAAAGGCTTCCAGAATCGGTTGCCTGAGTTTGCGACTGGCCTTGTGGGCAGACGATATAAATTCTTGGATTGCCGAGAGGTTGTTCCGGCGGCGTGTAGTTTTACTACAAATCATCGGGCATTTCAGCCTTTCGAATGTATATACGAGTAGTAAAACTACAGATGAGCGGCTTGTGGCCTCCAGCTGCGTTGTGAGAATAATCGTTAAGGTTGGTCTTTTGCCAACCAGAAAAGGTGAAAGCTTGATGCTGTCTGCCAAAAATAAAGAAATTTCAGCTATTTCTAACCTTTGTTCGACAGTCGATCAGGTAGTGCATTCTCGCGAATCACTACATGCAGCCCTCTACACGCCGATCAAGGATAGACCATGAGCCTCCCTTCGCTTGCCGAACTGCCTGGCATCCTCCTGCCGTTTGTCACCCGTGCCGAGCAGTCGTTCCGCGCGGCAGTCGCGGTGCTTCCCGACGACCATGGCCTGGCCGGCTGGACGCCTGAACGCTGGGCGCAATTTGCCCGCGTCACCGCTGCCAGCGACTTCGTGATTGAACAAAGTGTCCGTGACCCGTTGATGTTGCTGGAGCTGGTGCAGTCCGGTGAGCTCGACCGAAGTTTTGCGCCCGGCGAGCTGTGCGCACAGATTGCGGCAGCGGTGAATGCAGCGGGAACCGACGATGAGCTCGGTCGCGCCCTGCGTCGTCAACGTACCCGTCATCAAGTGCGGATCATCTGGCGCGACCTGACGCGTCAATGCGATCTGATCCAGACCTGCCGCGACCTCTCGGACATGGCCGATGCCAGCATCGATCAGGCCTATCAGTGGTTGTACTCGCGGCATTGTCAGCAGTTCGGCGTGCCGACTGGGCGGCGCAGCGGCGAGCCGCAGCAAATGGTCATTCTCGGCATGGGCAAGCTCGGTGCGGTGGAGCTCAACCTGTCGTCGGACATCGACCTGATCTTCGCCTATCCCGAGGGTGGTGAAACCGTCGGGGTCAAACGCTCGCTGGATAACCAGGAGTTCTTCATTCGTCTCGGCCAGCGCCTGATCAAGGCGTTGGACCCAATGACCGTCGACGGTTTTGTATTCCGTGTCGACATGCGCCTGCGGCCTTACGGTTCGGCCGGCGCATTGGTGCTGAGCTTCAACGCGCTGGAGCAGTATTACCAGGATCAGGGGCGCGACTGGGAACGCTACGCGATGATCAAGTCGCGGGTGGTGGCCGGCGATCAAGTGGCCGGCGCGCAATTGCAAGACATGCTGCGGCCGTTCGTTTACCGGCGTTACCTCGACTTCTCGGCCATCGAAGCGCTGCGCACCATGAAGCAGCTGATTCAGCAGGAAGTCCGGCGCAAGGGCAT
The DNA here is from genome assembly GCF_000282315.2 of Pseudomonas sp. GM41(2012). GTDB lineage: Bacteria > Pseudomonadota > Gammaproteobacteria > Pseudomonadales > Pseudomonadaceae > Aquipseudomonas. The sequence goes on along the minus strand of NZ_AKJN02000002.1, from coordinate 99,861 downwards.
GGCCGATAACATCAAACTCGGCTCCGGTGGCATTCGTGAAGTCGAATTTATCGCCCAGGCATTCCAGCTGATCCACGGTGGCCGCGACCTGAGCTTGCAGCAGCGTCCTCTATTAAAAGTACTGAGCACGCTGGAAGGTCAGGGTTACCTGCCGCCGGCGGTGATCAGCGAACTGCGCGAAGGCTACGAATTCCTGCGGTACACCGAGCACGCGATCCAGGCGATTGCTGACCGCCAGACCCAGATGCTGCCGGACGGCGCTCAGGATCAGGCGCGCATTGCCTTTATGTTGGGCTTCGCCGATTGGACCGCTTTCCACGAACAGCTGATGTATTGGCGCGGTCGCGTGGCCTGGCACTTTGGTCAGGTGATCGCTGATCCCGACGAAGAAGAAGGCACCGAAAGCGAAGTGGTGGTCGGCGGCGAATGGCTGCCGCTGTGGGAAGAGGCTCAGGATGAAGAGGCCGCTTGCCGTCAGTTGGAAGAGGGCGGTTTCGCTGATGCCACCAAAGCCCTGAAAGCGTTGGCCGGTTTGCGCAGTAGTCCGCAATTGCGCGCGATGCAGCGCTTGGGGCGTGAGCGCCTCGATGCCTTTATTCCGCGGTTGCTGGCTCAGGCCGTGGAGCACGCCAATCCGGATCTGGTGCTGGAAAGAGTATTGCCGCTGGTGGAGGCCGTGGCCCGTCGTTCCGCGTATCTGGTTTTGCTGACCGAGAACCCCGGCGCGCTGCGACGCTTGTTGACCTTGTGCGCCGCGAGCCCGTGGATCGCCGAACAGATCACCCGCTTCCCGCTGCTGCTCGACGAATTGCTCAACGAAGGTCGGCTGTTCAAACCGCCATTGGCGCCGGAACTGGCCGCCGAGTTGCGCGAGCGTTTGACGCGGATTCCCGAGGACGACCTCGAGCAGCAAATGGAAGCCCTGCGACATTTCAAACTGGCGCACCGCTTGCGCGTCGCCGCTTCGGAAATCGCCGGCAGCCTGCCGTTGATGAAGGTCAGTGATTACCTGACCTGGCTCGCCGAAGCGATCCTCGAACAAGTGCTGGCCCTGGCCTGGCGCCAGACCGTGGCCAAATACGGTACGCCGCAGCGTACCGACGGTACGTTATGCGATCCCGGCTTCATCATTGTCGGTTATGGGAAAGTCGGCGGTCTGGAATTGGGGCATGGTTCGGACCTGGACCTGGTGTTCATCCACGATGGCGACCCGCAGGCGGAAACCGACGGGCCGAAGCCTATCGACGGCGCGCAATTCTTTACTCGGCTGGGGCAGCGGATCATTCACTTGCTCACGGCCCAGACCAACTCCGGTCAGCTGTATGAAGTGGACATGCGTCTGCGACCGTCCGGCGCGTCGGGGTTGCTGGTGAGTTCGCTCGGTGCGTTTGCCCGGTATCAGGAAAATGAAGCCTGGACCTGGGAACATCAGGCGCTGGTGCGGGCGCGGGTGCTGGTGGGTAGCCCGGACGTCGGCCAGGCGTTCGAGAAAGTCCGCGCGGCGGTATTGGGCAAACCGCGGGACCTGGCGACCTTGCGCCAGGAGGTCAGCGAGATGCGCGCCAAAATGCGCGATAACCTTGGCAGCAAGAGCACCGCGGCCGGCACCGGAGCAAATGCCTTCGAGGCCACGGCGCCGTTCGATCTCAAGCAGGACGCCGGAGGTATCGTCGATATTGAATTTATGGTGCAATACGCGGCCCTGGCGTGGTCCGAATCGCACCCGCCATTGCTGCGCTGGACTGACAATATCCGCATTCTGGAAGGGCTGGAGGAGGAAGGGCTAATGCCCGCCGAAGACGCCAGCCTGTTGCGCGAGGCCTATAAAGCCTACCGTTCAGCCGCTCACCGGCAGGCCTTGCAGAAGGACGCCGGGGTGATACCGGGCGACCAGTTCGTGGACGAACGGCGGCAGGTAGTGCGGATCTGGCGCGAGCTGGGGCTAAGCTGAAACCGGATATTTGAAACACCCGATACCCAATGTGGGAGCGAGCCTGCTCGCGATGAGGCCGTCACATCCAGCCTGTATGCTGACTGTCACGCCGCCTTCGCGAGCAGGCTCGCTCCCACAGTAGATCTGCAGTGTTTTGTAGAATTCTCGAGGCGGGGAGGCGTATGCCTCCCCGGCTCGTTTATGGAAACCACATGAAAATTCTGATCGTTGGGCCCAGTTGGGTCGGTGACATGGTGATGGCGCAGACACTGTTTCAGTGTCTCAAACAGCGCCACCCGCAATGCGAAATCGACGTGCTGGCCCCCGAGTGGAGCCGGCCGATTCTTGAGCGCATGCCCGAAGTACGCCAGGCCTTGAGCTTTCCGCTCGGTCACGGTGCTTTGGAGCTGGCGACGCGTCGGCGCATCGGCAAATCCCTGGCCGGCCAGTACGACCAGGCGATTCTGCTGCCCAATTCCCTGAAGTCGGCATTGGTGCCGTTCTTCGCCGGCATCCCGAAACGCACTGGCTGGCGTGGCGAATTCCGCTACGGCTTGCTCAATGACGTGCGCACGCTGGATAAAGAACGTTACCCGCTGATGATCGAACGCTTCATGGCCCTGGCTTACGAGCCGGGTGCCGAGCTGCCGACACCTTATCCACGACCGAGCCTGCAGATTGACCCGGTCACTCGCGAAGCGGCAATGGCCAAGTTCGACCTGGCGCTCGACCGCCCGGTGTTGGCGCTGTGCCCCGGTGCCGAGTTTGGCGAGTCCAAGCGCTGGCCGTCCGAGCACTATGCCAAGGTTGCCGAAGCGAAGATCCGCGAAGGCTGGCAAGTCTGGTTGTTCGGTTCGAAAAACGATCACGCCGTCGGCGAAGACATCCGCTCGCGACTGATTCCCGGTCTGCGTGAAGAGTCGGTGAACCTCAGCGGCGGCACCTCCCTGGCCGAAGCCATCGACCTGATGTCCTGCGCCGACGCGGTGGTGTCCAACGACTCCGGCCTGATGCACGTTGCCGCAGCGCTGAATCGCCCGTTGGTGGCGGTTTACGGCTCGACGTCGCCGGGTTTCACGCCGCCATTGGCCGAGCACGTCGAGATCGTGCGCCTGGGCATCGAATGCAGCCCCTGCTTCGATCGCACGTGCCGTTTCGGTCATTACAACTGCCTGCGCCAGCTCATGCCGCAAGCGGTGAACGAAGCCTTGCAGCGTTTGCAGGGCACTGTGGTCGAGGTCAAATAGTTTGCGGGTACTGCTGATCAAGACTTCTTCGCTGGGCGACGTGATTCACGCGTTGCCGGCGCTGACCGACGCGGCACGGGCGATCCCCGGCATCCAGTTCGACTGGGTGGTGGAAGAGGGCTTCGCCGAAATCCCGACCTGGCACCCGGCCGTGGACAAGGTGATTCCGGTGGCGATCCGTCGCTGGCGCAAAAACATCTGGCAGACCATCAAGAGTGGCGAGTGGAAGCGCTTCAAGCAAAGCGTTCGCGCCAACAAATATGATTTGGTGATCGATGCCCAGGGCCTGCTCAAAAGTGCGTTGCTGACCCGATACGCCAAAGCCCCGGTGGCCGGGCTGGACAAAAACTCGGCCCGCGAGCCGATTGCCGCACGCTTCTATTCCCGGCGTCTGGCCGTGGCGCGTGGGCAGCACGCGGTGGAGCGAGTGCGTCAGCTGTTCGCCGTGGCCCTGGGTTACGACCTGCCAAAAGGCTTGGGCGATTACGGCCTGAACATCGAGCGACTGGTGGAATTGCCGCGCAAGAATCCTTACGTGGTGTTCCTGCACGGCACCACGTGGGACACCAAACACTGGCCTGAAGCCTACTGGCGCGAGTTGGCCGAGCGCGTCGGCTATCTCGGTGTCGCGGTGAAGCTGCCGTGGGGTAATCCGATCGAGAAAGCCCGGGCCGAGCGCATCGCCAAAGACATGAGGCACGTCGAAGTGCTGCCCAAGCTGAATCTGGCGGGTGTCGGCAAAGTGCTGGCCGGCGCGCAAGCCTGCGTGGCGGTGGACACCGGTCTCGGTCACCTCGCCGCTGCGCTGGACGTGCCGACCCTGTCGCTGTTCGGCCCGACCAACCCGGGCCTGACCGGCGCCTATGGTAAAGCGCAGATTCACATGGCCAGCGATTTCCCCTGCGCGCCGTGTATGCAAAAGAAATGTACGTATCAACCGACGGCCGAAGATGCCCGTCAGTTTGACCTTAAACGCGAGTGGCCCCTGTGCTTCACGCGTCTGAATCCCGAGCGTGTCGCGACCCGACTGAGCACGTTGTTACTGGCTGAGGAGCTGCGCTGATGCAATTGGCATTCGTCTTGTACAAGTACTTTCCATTCGGGGGCTTGCAGCGCGATTTCATGCGCATCGCCCTGGAATGTCAGCAGCGCGGCCATCAGATTCGGGTCTACACGCTGATCTGGGAAGGCGACATTCCGCCGGGCTTCGAAGTGTTGGTGGCGCCGGTCAAGGCGTTCTTCAATCATCGACGCAACGAGAAACTCAGCGAATGGATGGAAGCGGATCTGGCCAAGCGTCCTGTGGATCGGTTGATCGGTTTCAACAAAATGCCGGGTCTGGACGTCTACTACGCAGCCGACGGCTGCTTCGAAGACAAGGCGCAAAACCTGCGTAACTCGCTGTACCGTCGTTGGGGCCGCTACCGGCACTTCGCCGAGTACGAGCGCGCCGTGTTCGCCAAGGATGCCGAGACTGAAGTGCTGATGATTTCCGAAGTCCAGCAGCCGCTGTTCATCAAGCATTACGACACGCCGCTGGAACGCTTCCATTTGCTGCCACCGGGCATTTCCCAGGACCGTCGCGCGCCGGCCAATGCCGCCGAGATCCGTGCCGAGTTTCGTCGCGAATTCAACCTCAAAGACGATGAGCTGCTGCTGGTGCAAATCGGCTCCGGGTTCAAGACCAAGGGTGTGGATCGCAGCCTCAAGGCGCTGGCCGCATTGCCCGCCGATCTGAAGAGACGCACCCGGCTGTTTGTAATTGGCCAGGACGACCCCAAATTATTCCAGATGCAGAGCGCCACACTGGGGCTCGGCGACAACGTGACGTTCCTTAAAGGCCGCAGCGACATCCCGCGTTTTCTGCTCGGCGCCGACCTGTTGATTCACCCGGCGTACAACGAAAACACCGGGACTGTGTTGCTCGAAGCCCTGGTGGCCGGGTTGCCGGTGCTGGTGAGCGCGGTGTGTGGTTACGCCCATTACATCGCCGAGGCCGACGCCGGTCTGGTGCTGGACGAGCCTTTCGATCAGGCGCAGCTGACCCAGTACCTGACCGGTATGTTGAACGACGCTCAAGCACGGGCGGCCTGGAGCCGCAATGGTCTGGCCTTCGCCGAGACGGCCGACCTCTACAGCATGCCGCAGCACGCGGCCGATGTGATTCTGGCGGAGCACGCTTAATGAAGTTGATGCTGGCTGAACCGTTCAAGAGCCTCTGGGCCGGACGCGACCCGTTCGCCGAAGTCGAGGGCCTCCAGGGCGAGGTATACCGCGAACTTGAAGCGCGCCGGACGCTGCGTACCGAAGTCAATGGCAGTGGCTTTTTCGTAAAGATCCACCGTGGCATTGGCTGGGGCGAGATCTTCAAGAACCTGCTCACCGCCAAGCTGCCGGTGCTCGGTGCCGGCCAGGAATGGAAGGCCATCCAGCGCCTGCAAGAAGTCGGCGTGCCGACCATGACTGCCGTGGCTTATGGCGAGAAGGGCAGCAACCCGGCGGACCAGCATTCGTTCATCATCACCGAAGAGCTGGCGCCCACTGTCAGCCTCGAAGATTTCAGCATCGACTGGGTCAAGCACCCGCCCGAGCCAAAACTCAAACGCGCGCTGATCGCCGAAGTCGCGCGCATGACCGGCATGATGCACCGCGCCGGCGTCAACCATCGCGACTGCTACATCTGCCACTTTCTGCTGCACACCGACAAGCCGGTGACGGCCGACGATTTCAGGCTCTCGGTGATCGACCTGCACCGCGCGCAGACCCGTCCGACGATTACCCGGCGCTGGCGCAACAAGGACCTGGCGGCCCTGTATTTTTCGGCGCTGGACATTGGCCTGACCCGTCGCGACAAACTGCGTTTCCTCAAGGGATATTTCCAGCAGCCCCTGCGCCAGATTCTGGGTGAAGAAGCCGGGTTGCTCGCCTGGCTCGAAGGCAAGGCCAACAAACTCTACGACCGTAAACAGCGATACGGGGATGCGCTCTGATGGCGGGTTGGACACTGGAGCCTGAGTACAGCGATCTGGCAGAAGATTTCGGCAGTCTTGAGGCTGTGTTTGCGCTTCAGGGTGAACGCCTGACGCGCGACCTGTTGTCCGAGGTCATTCGCGTCCAGCGCAATGGCGTCAACTATTACGTCAAACGCTACGTGGGTGCGGGCAAAGGTCTGCGCCGTTACCTGGGCAAGCCTCGGGTGAAAGCCGAGTGGCAGAACCTCAAGCGCTTCGCCAAGTGGGGCATTCCGACCGCCGAAGTGGTGGCCTGGGGCCTGGAACGTCGCGGTGCGGCGTACGATCGCGGGGCGATGATCACCCGTGAACTGCCGCATACCGAAGACTTGTCGGCCCTGGCCGAGCGCCATGATCCTAAACTGGCGGACCGCGCCTGGGTCGATAACGTCAGCCGGCAGCTGGCGGGTTATACCCGGACCATGCACGACCACCGCTTCACCCATAACGATTTGAAGTGGCGCAACCTGCTGATCGACGATGAGCCCCGGCTGTTTTTGATCGACTGCCCCAATGGCGATTTCTGGCGCGGCTTTTGGCTCAAGTACCGGATCACCAAGGACCTGGCCTGTCTGGACAAGGTCGCCAAGTATCACTTGTCGGCTACCCAGCGCCTGCGCTTTTACCTGCAATACCGCCAGTGTGATCGGCTGAATGCCGCCGACAAAAAACGGATTCGGCACGTGGTGAGATTTTTTGAGGGACGCGAATGACTGATTTTCTGGCGGCTGAAGACCGTGCGCTGCTTGAGCGACACGGTCTCGGCACCTTTGACGCACTCTGGGCCAAGCAGCTCGACGCTGTGGACGAGCCCAACACCGGTCGCGGTGGCTGGAGTAGCGTGTTCCGGCTGGATCTGGAAGGTCATGGCTACTACCTCAAACGCCAGAGCAACTACCAGATGCGCACCTTGCATGCGCCCTTTGGTGAGCCGAGCTTTGCCCGTGAATTTCGCAATATCAGTCGCTATGAAAAGCTCGGTATTCCAGCGTTGAAAGCGGCGTTTTTCGGTGAGCGCAAAGTCGACGGCGAAGTCCGGGCGATTCTGCTGACCCGTGCCCTGGACGGTTGGGATGACCTGGATTCGCTGTTGCAGCGCTGGTCGGACCTGAGTTCGGCGCAGCATTCGGCCATTCTGAAGGCCTGTGGGCAATTGGCTCGGCGCCTGCACGGCGCGCGTCAGGTTCACGGTTGTTTCTACCCCAAGCACATTTTTCTCCAAGCCACCGGCGACGGTTACCTGGCCCAGCTGATCGACCTGGAAAAGACCCGGCCGTTGCTGTTTGGTCTGCGTGATCGGGCCAAAGACCTGGAGCCGTTGCTGCGTCGGGCGCCTGAGTGGAGCGAAGCACAGGTGCGCGAGCTGCTGGCCGCCTATCTGGATCAATCGCAAGACAGCTCGCTGATCGACAGCTGGCTGGCGCGACTGACCGCGCGGCGCACTCATAAGGAGACGCGCTGATGCGTTTGTCGGAACTGAAAAACGCAGGACGCAGCCCGCGCCTGCCGCTGAACATTCCACTGGCCGATGCCGCCGGCCCCGCTGAGCTGCAATTGCTGAGTCTGTTGCGGGTGTTGCCGGGGCAGCGTTATGTCGGTGCCGGCGTCTGGCGTGGCCGGCCGGTGCTGGCCAAGTTGTTGGTCGGCAGCAAAGCGGCGCGGCATTTTCAGCGGGAACGCAACGGTGTGCATTTGCTCGCCGCCCAAGGCCTGACCACGCCGCAACTGTTGGCCGACGGCCTGAAGGACGGCGAGGGCGGCTGGCTGCTGTTCGAGTTCATCGAGGGCGCCGAAAGCCTCGGTGAAACCTGGAAACAGGTCGAGCATTTGCCGGTGCTGGCGGATATGCAAGGGGCTGTGCTGGCTGAGGCATTGGGCGCTATCGGCCAAATGCATCGCAAGGGGCTCTGGCAGGAAGACCTGCACCTGGACAACCTCTTGCGCCAGCGCGGCCGGTTGTATTTGATCGATGGCGGCGGCGTCTGCTCCGAAACCCCTGGCCAGCCGCTCTCGCGGCAGAAAGTCCTGGAAAACCTCGGGGTGTTTTTCGCCCAGTTGCCCAAGTCGCTGGAGCCCTACACCGAAGAATTGCTGGTGTATTACCTGTTGAGCAACGGCGAGCATGCCTTACCCATGGAAGCGTTGCAGAAGCAGATCGACAAGATCCGCAGCTGGCGTCTCAAGGACTATCTGATCAAGATTGGTCGCGAATGCACGCTGTTCAGTGTCCAGCGCGGAGCGTTCGGCTTGCGGGCGATTCGCCGCGAGGAAGAAGCGGCGATGCTGCCGGTGCTGGCGCAGGCCGATGCGTTGCTCGATCAGGGCCATCTGTACAAGACCGGAGGCGCGGCGAGCGTCGGCAAGGTCGAGGTGGCGGGTCGTACGCTGGTGATCAAGCGCTACAACATCAAAGGTTTTGCCCACTGGCTCAAACGTTTCTGGCGCCCGAGTCGTGCCTGGCACTCCTGGCGCGAAGGCAATCGCCTGGCGTTTCTCGGCATCGCCACGCCCAAGCCATTGGCGTTGCTGGAGAAGCGTTTTCTCTGGTTGCGCAGTCGGGCTTATCTGGTGACCGAGTATTTGCCGGGGCCGGACATCATCGAGCGATTTGCACCTTACGTTGAAAACGGCAAGGCACCGGAAGCCGAATTGCTGGCGCTGGATCATTTGTTTGCCGAGCTGATTGGCGAGCGGATCAGTCACGGGGATTTCAAGGGGCATAACCTGTTCTGGCAGCATGATCGCTGGGCACTGATCGATCTGGATTCGATGTGTCAGCATGCCTCGCTCAGCAGCTTCGCCCCGGCCTATGCGCGGGATCGGGCAAGGTTCATGCGTAACTGGCCTGAGAGCAGTGCGCTTTATCAGGTCATTGATCAGCGTTTGCCCAAAGATATCTCTAGCGCTGCCTGAATCCCCATCGCGAGCAGGCTCGCTCCCACACTGGATTTATGTCACGCCGAAGATCCCCTGTGGGAGCGAGCCTGCTCGCGATGGGGCCAGAACAGCCACCCGAGATTAAGGGACAGGTTCTTATGAAATGTCCTACATGATCTGCAGAACCCGTGAACTGTGCCCTGAATAGCCGCGATGCTAGTTTGCCTGACGTTCACGGAGGGCAGATTTTGACGATAAAAATGACGGTGTTACTGAGCACTTTTGCACTGGTTTTATCAGGCTGCGGGACCGCTATTACAGTGCTGCAGGATGACGAAGACGCGGCTCGTAGTCTTAGAAAGCAAAAAACCTACTGTCAGTCCATCCCGCGCATCTACAGTGGTCTGGCGTTCGACTTTTGCGTATTAAATGCAGCACCTGATCCCACGGGTATTCTTTTGCCGTTCGTATTGGTGGATTTCACCCTGTCGGGTGTTTTCGATACCGTCCTCCTGCCCTATACGATTTACCGCCAGGCTACTGACGGCAATCTCAGCATCTATTGGCGAGCAGGCCGCGGGTAACTCTTTTGTATTCCGGCGTGTCAGTGCTACACCTGACGCACTTGGCTCGAAGAACAAAAGGTGAATAGCTCGTGTCGACCCCGACTTTGCCCTCTCAACAGTTTTTTCTTTTTGAAAACGAAAGCGAAGCTGAAACTAATGTTGAGGCGGAAAAGCTTTTACCTCCGTCCGGGAGGTACAGCGATTTCATAATCTATGTGGATGAGAGCGGCGATCATGGGATGCAAACATTAGATCCAAACTACCCAATGTTTGTGCTGGCATTTTGTGTGTTTCATAAAAGGCATTATTGCGAAAAGGTAATTCCTGCCCTTCAGAAGTTCAAATTTAATCATATGGGGCATGACCTGATCGGTCTGCATGAATTGGAAATTCGAAAAGAAAAGGGAGCGTTCTCCAGTCTTTTCACATCAAGGCAACACAAGCATGCCTTTCTCGATGAGTTGACGGGAATCATTGAGGCCAGCAATTTCGTCCTGATCAGCTGCGTTATCGACAAAGCCGCTCTTCGCGAAAAGCAAGGTCCTGTCCACAATCCTTATCACGTCGCGCTCGGATTCTGCCTTGAAACGCTTTATGAGTATTTGCAGGAAAAGAATCAACAGAGCGTTTTAACTCATGTGATTTTCGAGCGTCGAGGGAAGCGGGAGGATAATGAGCTTGAACTGGAGTTCCGTCGCATGTGCGATGGCGCGAACAGATTGGGCATACAACTGCCGTTCGACATCGTCTTTGCAACCAAACAAGTGAATTCCACGGGGTTACAGCTAGCGGATCTTGTTGCAAGACCCATTGGTATGAGCGTTTTGCGGTCGGGGCAAGAAAATCGTGCCTTTGACGTGCTCAAGCGCAAGTTCTACTGCAGTGGTGGGCGTAACAATGTGGGAGAGGGGTTCGAGAATTGGGGGTTAAAAATTTTCCCTCTCTCAGAAAGCGAAAAGCCCCGGTGAAACTCACCGAGGCCACAACGCCGACCGGGATCCCCCAGTCCATTTGCGCAGGAGTCTATGTCGAGGTCCGTCATCTGTCAACGCGCCAGCTTGCCACTTCCCGCTAGAGGCTTGCCGTCGCTTTTAAGCTATAATCCCGCCCTTTAGCTGCCACTCGCCCTTTGCGAGGGCACATTAATCTTTGAGGCGCTTTGCGCCTGCATGCAGACTAAAGAGGCTAGACCCCTGTGGCATTGACGATTCTTGGCCTGTCCGGCGCCCTTAGCCATGATCCTTCCGCAGCGTTGTACATCGACGGCAAGCTGGTCGCGGCGGCTGAGGAAGAGCGCTTTGTGCGCGATAAACATGCAAAGAACCGCATGCCTTACGAGTCGGCAAAGTTCTGCCTCGAGCAGGCCGGCATCAAGCCATCCGACGTTGATGTGGTAGCGATTCCGTTCGCGCCGATCAGCCTGTTCGGCAAGGCTCGCTGGCATTACGCCAAGCGTTACTGGTACGCCCCGGACCGCGCGCTCGACGCGATCCTGATGGGCAACCGTCGCTACAAGCGCTATCGCAACAAGATTGTCTGGTGCCTCGAGCAATTGGGTTTCGATCCGAAGAAAATCAAGATCGAGCCGGTCGAGCATCACCTGGCCCACGCCTCCAGCGCTTACCACTGTTCCGGTTTCAAAGAGAAAACCGCGATCCTGGGGATCGACGGCAAGGGTGAGTACGCCACGACCTTTTTCGGTTACGGCGAAAACGGCAAGATCCACAAGATCAAGGAATTCTTCGATCCGGACTCCCTCGGCGGCCTGTACGGCGCGATCACCGAGTTTCTCGGTTTCGAGATGCTCGACGGTGAGTTCAAGGTCATGGGCATGGCGCCGTATGGCGATGCCAGCAAATACGATTTCTCGCGCCTGGCTTCGTTCGAGAACGGCGAGCTGGTGATCAACACCGACTACGCCAACGTCATCGGCCTGCGTCGTTATAAAGAGAAAGGCAAAGGTTTCTACTTCTCGCCGAAACTGATCGAGTGGCTGGGGCCGAAGCGCGAAGGCGACATCGCTGACGAGCCGTACATCCATTACGCCGCGAGCATGCAAGCGCTGTTCGAAAAGATCTCGCTGCAGATGATCGACCATTACCTGGGCGACGTGCTCAAGGAAACCGGCAAGCTGGCCTTCGCCGGTGGCTGTGCGTTGAACGTCAAGCTGAACCAGAAAATCATCGCCCGCGATGACGTTAAAGAACTGTTCGTACAGCCTGCGTCCGGCGATGCCGGTACCGCGGTCGGCGCGGCGGCCTATGTGTCCCACGCCCGTGGTGTGCCGGTGGAGAAGATGGAACACGTCTACCTCGGTCCGTCGTACACCAACGAAGACGTGCTTGCCGCGTGTGCCCGTCACCCGAGCAAGCCGGTCTGGCGCAAGCTCGAGAACATGCCGGAAAACATCGCCAAAATCATGGTCGATGGCAACCCGGTGGCCTGGTTCCAGGGCCGCATGGAGTTCGGTCCGCGCGCCTTGGGCGGTCGTTCGATCATTGGTTGCCCGAGTGCGACTGGCGTGGCTGACCGCATCAACCACCAGATCAAGTTCCGCGAGCGCTGGAGGCCTTTCTGCCCGTCGATGCTCGACACCGTTGCACCGCAGATGATCAAGATCGATCACCCGGCGCCGTTCATGACCTTCACCTTTGAAGTGGCGGAAGAGTGGAAGACCCGCGTGCCGGAAGTCGTCCATGAAGACGGTACGTCCCGGGCCCAGGTGCTCAAGCGCGAATACAACCCGCGCTATTACGACATGATGAAGGCGCTGGAAGTGCTGACCGGTAACGGCGTGTCGCTGAATACCTCGCTCAACCGTCGTGGCGAACCGATGATCTGCTCGCCGACGGACGCCCTGAACATGTTCTTCGGTTCCGATCTACAGTATCTGATCATGGAAGACATCCTGGTGGTCAAAGAGGGCGCGGACGCATATGACACGCTCGGCTGAACGCCATGTGTTGCAGTTCTGTCACGGCTATGACGGGCCGTTTCTGGACTGCGCCCGGCAGTACGCCAGCCTGTTCGCGGGGACCGGTTATCGAGTGACCACGGTGTTTCTGACCGGGGCCGCCGATGCCGAAGTTGCCGCGGGCTGCGCTTCCGATGAAGTGCTGTTCATGGAATACAGCTCCAAGGCCATTCGTGGCCTGAAGCTGGGCGCCATCAGCGATCTGCGCAAGATCGCCGCCTCGCGCAATTTCAGTTTTTGCATCGCTCACCGTTTCAAACCTATTTATATCGCCTTGCTCGGTACGTCGTTGCCGGTGATTGGCGTGCATCACGCGTTTGACGATTACAAGCGCGGCACGCGCAAACTCTTCGCCAATATTTTCCGCAAGCGCCTGAGCCTGCTCGGGGTTTCCGATGCGGTGCGCGACGATATGCGCCATTGCCTGCCGAAGTGGCCGGCGGCGCGGATTCAGACGCTCTATAACCGTATCGATGTGCAGACCTTGCAGGACAGCCAGGTATCCGTTCGCGAGGCCCGGGTAACCCTCGGCCTGGCGCCGGATGCCTGGGTTGTCGGCAATGTCGGACGGCTGCATCCGGACAAGGATCAGACCACGCTGCTGCACGGTTTTGCTGCGGCGTTGCCGGGTTTGCCGGCCAGCAGTCAATTGGTGATTCTCGGTGCCGGTCGACTGGAACAGGACCTCAAGGCCCTGGCCCGTGAGTTGGGTATCGGCGACCGCGTGCTGTTCCTCGGTCAGGTGCCTGAAGCCCGACGCTATTTCCGTGCCTTCGATGTGTTTGCCCTGAGTTCCGATCACGAACCGTTCGGCATGGTGTTGCTGGAGGCCATGGCTGCCGGTGTGCCCTTGCTCGCCACGGCGTGTGGCGGGGCAAAGGAAGTGGTCGAGGGCGTCGGTATTCTGTTCCCGTTGGGTGATGCCGAACACTTGGCTCAAGGGCTGCAACATCTGGCCGCGATGGACGAGCAGCAACGTCACCAGTGTGCCGAGCTGATGCTCGATCGCTTGCGTGAACGCTTCTCCGACCGCGCGGTACGCGATGCCTTCTGGCGTTTGCCGCACGTTACCGAACTGGCGCCGAGGGGCTGATGCTCAACCGATTTCAAGGCTGGCGCGAACGTGGCTGGGCGGTAGTCGACGCCTCGACATATGCCGAGGCCTGGCAACGATATGGCGGCAGCGTCGCCACTCATCCCATGGTGGTCGAGCGACTGGCGCAGTTGGCCGACATTCCTGTGCGCTACCTGGCCTGGGAGCAAAACGGAGAAGTCAAAGCGGCGATCCCGACCTGGGGCCGCGACCTGGCCTTGTCCAAGGATGTGCTCAAGCGCTGCGGCAAAAAAGGCCTGTTCGACCTCGGTAATGCCGAGTTCATCCTGCCGGCCGCTGCCGATGCACAAGCGCCGCTGCGTCATCGTGGACGCTACCTGTCGGCGCTGAATGAAGGCCGCTTCACTGGCATCAAGTTGCAAGCTGAACAACTGGCGATGGCCCGTACTCCCGAAGAACTGTCGAAGAAGTTTCGCTACAACCAGCGCCGTGAATTGCGATTGCTGGAAGAAGCGGGCGGAGTGATTCGGCCGGTCGCCGAGTTTTCCAGCAGTGAGCTGGCGGCGATCTATTGCGACCTGTTCCAGCGTCGCTGGGGCTTCCCGGCGACGGGGGCCGAGCGCATGGCTGAGGTCATCGAGTTACTGCGTGATTTGCTGATCGGCTCGGTGATTTTTCTCAACGATGCGCCAATAGCGATTCAACTGGTCTACCGTGTCGAGACACCGCAGTGGATCAGCGTCGAGTACATCAATGGCGGCGTCGATCCCGAAACCCGCGAATTCAGTCCGGGCAGCGTGCTGAGCTTTCTCAATACGCAAAGCGCCTGGGAGCATGCCCGGGCGTTGGACAAACCGTTGCGCTTTTCTTTCGGTCGCGCCGACCGTGAATACAAGGATCGCTGGTGCAATCCTGTGCCGGTGTTCACCGTATGAGTCAGCCCATGAACCGCAAGCAGCAATTGCTCAAGCGCCATCGACGCACCAAACGCATGGGTCTGCTCATCGCGCTGGTGCTATTGATTGCCATGGGTGTTTTGGTGACCTGGTGGCTGCCGCTGGTGCTCGCGGTTCTGGGCTGGATTGCCCACGAGGCCTGGTTTGCCGACCATTTGTTTTATTCGCCCAAAGACGATTATCAGTACAGCTTTCCACCGTACACCCAGCAGCCCAAGGTTCACCTTGACGGTGAGCGTTTGCGCCTGGACGACGGCGTCATGCTGGTCGACGACGCCACGCTGGTCTTGTCGCTGCGGATAAAAAGCACTTGGCTGGGACGCTTCATCGATCCCGTAGTCGAGTTGTCGGGTGGGGATAACCCGGACCGACAAACGTTCGAACGTGGTGTGAACGGCCTGCGTTACCTCAACCTCAGTGGTCAGGCGCAGGTTCTGTCGCGAGGTAAGTTACGCCTGCGTGGGCGTTTCTGCCGACTGCTGGGTGAGCCGGTGCTCAGGGCATTCGAGCATCCGGATTACAGCCGTCAACGGGTGATGGTGATCGCGCCCCACGCCGACGATGCCGAGTTGGCCGCATTCGGCTTGTACAGCAGCGCCAGTCAAAGCTGGATCGTGACCCTGACCGCCGGTGAAATCGAGGCCGGGCACTATCAGCAAATGGGGCTCAATGGCGTCGAAGCGTCTCGGTTGAAAGGCTCGCTTCGCGCCTGGGACAGTCTCAGTGTGCCGCTGTGGGGCGGTGTACCTCAGGAACGCTGCATTCAGTTGGGCTATTTCTGCCTGCAATTGCCCACCATGCAAAGCACGCCGACCGAGGCCGTGGGGTCTCGTGAGGCACAACTGGGTGATACCCGATATTTTCGACGGTTCAATCCGTTTACCCTGGGCAGTGACGTCGATGGCATACCGTCCTGGAACAACCTTTTGGCCGACCTGAGTGAGTTGATCGAGCGTATCCAGCCTCAAGTCATCGTTTTGCCACATCCGCGTTTCGACCCGCACCCAGACCATCTATGCTCCCAGCAAGCGGTGATGCAGGCATTGAACGGTACAGCCTGGCAGCCCGAAACCTTATTGCATTACGCCAATCATCTACACGATAACGATCGCTGGCCAATGGGTGATGCCGGGACCGGTGTGACACTGCCGCCACAGATCAATAATCACGAACCGTTGCGTCCTTGGGCGCTTTGTTTGTCGACCGAAAAACAGTGGCACAAGGCTATGTCGTTGGGCATGATGCACGACCTTCAGCCCCGACTTCCCCTCAAGCGTCTACTTCGCCGGGCGATACAACGCTGTCTGGCGGCCCGACACTGGCCGGCTTTCGGCGAAAACGAGTTCTTCCGCAAAGCGGTGCGACGCCACGAATTATTCTGGGTCCAAGAGCTGTCTGGAAAGAGAGAGACCAATTGAAAGTTCTGTTTCTGGTGCAGAAAGAGCAGCGAGCGATCCTCGATCGACTGTATGACGGTATCGCCGAGCACTGCGACTGCGACAAGCGCGAGCTGACCAGCGCGGAGCAGGACGACTTGCGTGGATACTTTCGCAAGCATGTCGATGTGACCCGCTACGACCGGATTGTTTTTTTCCTGCGCTTCAAAAAAGAAATCAGACAGGTGAGGTTCATACAAACCCTGCCCAATCTGGTTATTCTGGAACACGATGCGTACCAGAACTACATCCCGTGCAAGTACACCGGCAAGTTCAGTGCGCATTACCGCAAGCTACCTTGGGTGCGGGTGATCAGCTCGGGCTTCATGGTCAGCCAGCGCTTGCGTGATGAAGGGTTTGACGCGCATTTCGTGCCCAAGGGCTACGATCAGGCACTGTTGCAAAACTGCCAGCGTGAACGGGATATCGAGTTGGGTTTTGTCGGCAGTCTCAACAGCGTGGCGTATGCCGGGCGCAAGGCCATGCTTGAGTCCGTGGCCGAAGTGGAGAATCTGCTGATCACACGCACCAAGTCGGGTGAGGAATACTGCGAGACGTTGAGCCGGATCCGTTACTTCGTCAGTGCCGACGTTGGCATGGGCGAATACATGATCAAGAATTTCGAGGCCATGGCCTGTGGTTGTGTGCTGTTTGCTTACGATCAAGGGGAAGCAGAGAATCGCGCGCTGGGGTTTGTCGATATGCACAACATCGTGCTCTATCGAACCCGCGACGAACTCAGGGAAAAACTGGCGGTGTTGCGCGAGTCCCCACAGCTGACCGAGACCATTTCATTGGCCGGTCAGGCGTTGGTAGAGCAGCGTTACACGTTCCGGGCTGTCGGACATGCGATTGTCGAGGCCCTGCGTGCGCCGCTGCGCGAGCATGTCCCGCTGGGCTGGAAAGAAAAATTACGCTTGTCGCTGGGGCTGTGAGGCCGGGCGATTAAACAACCAAGGTGCGGTGTAAATAAATGGTGTTCAGCGAGACTAGCGACATTTCGGTAGTAATCACTAGTTGCGGTCGCTTCGATCTGTTGAAGCGTACCCTCGAGACGTTCGACCGGTTCAACACAGCTCCCATCCGTAAAGTGTTCATTACAGAGGACTCCGGCGACAGCGCCGTAGAGGCTTGTATTCCTGAGCACTGGAGGGCGCATACCCAGTTCTTCATCAACAACCCGCGCCTGGGGCAGTTGCGATCTATCGATGCCGCTTATGCTCAAGTGCAGACATCGTGGATTTTTCACTGTGAAGACGATTGGGACTTCTACCGCGAAGGGTTCATCGAAGAGTCCCAATGCCTGCTGGAGGAAGATCCGCAGGCACTGCAGGTGTGGCTGCGCAGCTTCAATCATGACCTGATGGTTCACAGTCCTTACGTGTTCCTGAACGAACGCAAAGTCAGCCATGGCATTCCTTTCTACGTACTGGGCTCGCAAAAAGCCGAGTGGCAAGGTTTTTCCTTTAATCCAGGGCTGCGCCGTCGCGCGGATTACTTGACACATGCACCGTATTCCGCATTTTCCGGCGAAAAGGAGTTGTCGCGTCGGTATGCTGGCGAAAACCGTTATGCGTTGATTCTGGAAAACGACGCGGTATTGCACACCGGCTTCGGTGAGCATGTGGTAGTTCCCAAGGATCGGCTGAACAAACTACGGCGTAAACGTCTTGAACGGCTGAAGCTGATGGCCGCTCTTATCTCGGGTCTTGCAATAGGTTGGGTGTTACATGGAATTTAGCGGCATGCGGTCAGGAAAAAACACCATGGCATATTTCGGAACGGTGCTCTGTCTGTTTCTTTTGAGCTTTGTGGTGGGCTGGTCGTCGAAGTGGACCAACAACCTGTTCTACGTCCTGATGGCATTGCCGGGCCTGGTCTTCCTGATCAAGGAGCGCGGTGCGGGCTTGCTCAAGGAACCGCTGGCTTGGGGTTGGCTGGCGTTCATTCTTTGGTTTCTGGTACCTGCGACGATTGCAGGGCAGATGCAGTTCTACAAACACGTCTTCTATGTACTGATGTTCGTCATGGTGGTCGGCGCCTTTACCGATCCGCAGTTCTTCCGCAGTGCGGCGTTTGTCCGCGCTCAGTTCTGGATTCTGACGTTGTACATCTTCAGCAGCTCGCTCTACGGTTGGGCAACCGGTGAATTCGCCGTCGGCAGCCGCGTGGCGCTGCTCCCGGCACGCCTGGATAACGTCATCTACGCCAGCATTTGGCTGTTCTGTTCGTTGGCGCTGGCGCTGCCAGTCTGGCTCAGGACGCGAAAGTACATCGAAGCTGGCCTGGCCATCGTTTTGTCGGTGTTCGCGGTAGCCTTCGTCCTGCAGACGCGCACTGCGTTTGTGGGGGCTGCTTTCCTGTTTGGTCTCTGGGTGCTTTACGGTATTTACCACAGGCCGCGGCTGGTAGGCGGTGCGGTGGCAATTTGCGCAATTGTTTTGGGCCTGCTGTTCCTGGTGGTGCACAACGAAGCCTGGTACCAGTCCCTCTGGAACCGAGGTGATTCGTACCGCCTCGAGATTTTCCATATCATGGTCGGCGAGTGGCGCAACTGCGGCTGGGTACTGGGCTGTGGCATCGGCTTTCACACCGCCCAGATGCTCGATGGCTGGATGCCGATTCAGCATCCGCACAACATTTTCGTAGCGCTGGGGCTTTACAGCGGCGGGGTCGCGCTGGTGTTGTTCGTTGCGCTGATGGCCGCATCCCTTTGGCAGGCCTGGCGTCTGCGAGACGTGTGGGGAATGTACCTGGCGTGTGCGCTGGTGATGCTGAACTTTGATGGCAGTTTGCTGATAGGTAACCCTGACGAGTTGTGGCCACTGGTGCTGCTGCCCGCCGCGATGATCCTGTCTCGCGTAATGAGAACGCGGCAACCTGCGCTGGCGTAATGCCTGACCTTCGCCTCCTCCCCGGAGGCGAAGGTCATCAGATTATTTTTTGCAGGGCGACGCTCAGCTCCTCCGGGGAGCAGATGCTCTGGGTCTGGCCATAATTGTGCATGAAGACTTCGCCGCGACCCTCGAGCAGCCATTGCCGATCTTGCGGGTAGCGCACCATATGCTTGAAGTTGCGCAGTCGCAGAGTCTTGCGCAGCGGACGTCGATACACCCGCATGTCGGCGATGTCGATCAGGCCCAACTGATGCTCGGGTGTGAGCACGATGTTGCCCAGGTGCGCCGAGCGAAAATAAATCCCCCGCTCATGCAAAGTGGCCATGAAGGCCCCTAATTGGCCGCGCAACGGATCGGCATCGCCCTCGATGTCCAGCAGCTGACGCAGGGTCTGGCCCGGCAGCGGATCGTAGTGCACCGCATCGCGCTCGATACTCGCAATACGGTAAACCTGACGAATCGACGGGCAGGGGATGTGCCGTTCACGCAACGCATCGCAGTTGTCGGCAAAGCGTTTGGCGTACGGGTACCACGCGGCCGACGTCAGCAGGCGTTTGCGGCGAAACAGTTTGAGTATTGAACCGTCCGTCAACCGCAGAACCTTGTCCCCCGAACCATCCGCTTCAAGGACTTGTGCTCCCTCGCGCAGGGCGAGATATCGGGTGTGATCAAGCGCTTGCATCAAAACTCCGGGTTGGGCGCCGTGAGGCATGGATAGCCGGCCATGTTACCGCAGCTCAGCGACTAAAATGGCCTGTGTTACACTCGCGGGCTCTTTTCTCATACAACGGGTTCTCATGACCAGCCCTGATTCGCCTGCGCCGTCGAGCTTGAAGATTTACCTGCGCCTGCTGTCGTATGTGCGCCCGTACTGGGGCATGTTTGCCATCAGTATCGTTGGCTTTGTGATTTTTGCCTCGACGCAACCCATGCTTGCAGGGATTCTCAAATATTTTGTCGATGGCCTGAGCAACCCCGAAGCGGTGCTCTTCCCGACTGTTCCCTATCTGCAAGACTTGCAGTTGCTGATGGCCGTGCCGCTGCTGATCATCCTGATCGCCGCCTGGCAAGGCCTGGGATCGTTCCTGGGTAACTATTACCTGGCCAAAGTGTCGTTGGGGCTGGTCCACGACTTGCGTGTCGAGCTGTTCAACAAGTTGCTGGTATTGCCCAACCGTTATTTCGACACCCATAACTCCGGGCACCTGATTTCGCGCATCACCTTCAACGTGACCATGGTCACCGGTGCTGCCACGGACGCCATCAAAGTGGTCATTCGTGAAGGCCTGACCGTGGTGTTCCTGTTCGCTTACCTGTTGTGGATGAACTGGAAACTGACCCTGGTGATGCTGGCGATCCTGCCAATCATCGCGATTATGGTGAGCAGCACCAGCAAAAAATTCCGCAAGCAGAGCAAGAAAATCCAGGTGGCGATGGGCGACGTGACTCACGTGGCCTCCGAAACCATCCAGGGCTATCGCGTGGTGCGCAGCTTTGGTGGCGAGAGCTATGAAGAGCGTCGTTTCGCCGAAGCCAGCCAGGGCAACACCGACAAGCAACTGCGCATGACCAAGACCGGTGCGGTCTACACGCCCATGCTGCAATTGGTGATCTACACCGCCATGGCGGTGCTGATGTTCCTGGTGCTGTTCCTGCGCGGCGATGCCACCGCCGGTGACCTGGTGGCCTACATCACCGCGGCGGGCCTGTTGCCCAAGCCGATTCGGCAGCTGTCGGAAGTCAGCTCGACAATCCAGAAAGGCGTTGCCGGTGCCGAGAGCATTTTCGAGCAACTGGACGTCGAGCCCGAGATTGACCAGGGTACCGTCGAGCGCGATCGCGTCAGCGGCCACCTGGAAGTGCGCAACCTGAGCTTCACCTATCCAGGGACCGAGCGTGAAGTGCTGAAGAACATCAACTTCACGGCGGCACCGGGGCAAATGATCGCCCTGGTCGGTCGCTCGGGTAGCGGCAAGTCGACCCTGGCCAGCCTGATTCCGCGTTTCTATCACCACGAAACCGGCGAAATCATGCTCGATGACGTGGAAATCGAAGATTATCGTTTGCGCAATCTGCGTCGGCACGTGGCGCAGGTGACGCAGCATGTGACCCTGTTCAACGACACCATCGCCAACAACATCGCTTACGGTGACCTGGCCGGCGCACCACGTGCCGACATTGAAAAGGCCGCCACGGATGCTTACGCGATGGACTTTATCTCGGAGATGCCGCAAGGCCTGGACACCCAGGTCGGCGAAAACGGCGTGTTGCTGTCCGGTGGCCAGCGTCAGCGCCTGGCGATTGCCCGGGCCTTGTTGAAGAACGCCCCGTTGCTGATTCTCGACGAGGCAACGTCGGCACTCGATACCGAGTCCGAGCGGCATATTCAGGCGGCACTGGATCAGGTCATGAAAGGTCGCACCACACTGGTGATTGCTCACCGGTTGTCGACCATCGAGAAAGCCGACCTGATCCTGGTCATGGATCATGGCGAAATTGTCGAGCGCGGCACCCACGCTCAACTGCTGGCGCAAAACGGCTACTACTCGCGCCTGCATGCGATGGGCCTGGACGAGCCGGTTACTGCGGGTATCGCCTGACCCCCGCTGGCCGCCACCGAGGGGTGGCGGCCGCAAAAAATCCTCTCATCAATGCCATGCGCAAGCCCACGCCAACCCTGTGTTAATATCGCGCCCCTGTTCATTTTGTATGTGGGTTGCTCCATGAAGTTGTCCATGCCGCGATTCGATCAAGCCCCTGTCTTGGTGGTCGGCGATGTCATGCTCGACCGTTACTGGCATGGTGGTACCTCACGGATTTCCCCTGAGGCGCCGGTACCGGTAGTCAAGGTCGAGCAAATCGAGGACCGCCCGGGCGGTGCCGCCAACGTTGCGTTGAACATTGCCGCCCTCGGCGCCCCGGCCTCGCTGGTCGGCGTGACCGGCGACGATGAAGCCGCCGACAGTCTGGCCAATAGCCTCAAAGGCGCTGGCGTACGGGCGTTGTTCCAGCGCATTGCGCACCAACCGACCATCGTCAAGCTGCGGGTCATGAGCCGTCACCAGCAACTGCTGCGTATCGACTTCGAAGAACCTTTCGCCACCGACGCGTTGGCGTTGGGCGAGCAAGTCGACGAATTGCTCGAAGGCATCAAAGTGCTGGTGCTGTCCGACTATGGCAAAGGCGCGCTGAGAAACCATCAGGTGCTGATCCAGGCGGCACGTGCCCGTGGCATTCCGGTGCTGGCCGATCCCAAGGGCAAGGATTTCTCGATCTACCGGGGTGCGAGCCTGATCACCCCGAACCTCAGCGAATTCGAAACCATCGTCGGCGGTTGCGCCGATGAGCACGAACTGGTGAGCAAGGGCGCGCAGCTGATGCACGACCTTGACCTCGGCGCATTGCTGGTGACCCGCGGCGAACACGGCATGACCCTGTTGCGTCCGGATCATCCGGCGTTGCACCTGCCGGCCCGTGCCCGTGAAGTATTCGATGTGACCGGTGCCGGCGACACGGTGATTTCCACCCTGGCGGCCGCCATTGCCGCTGGCGAAGAACTGCCGCACGCGGTGGCCCTGGCCAACCTGGCAGCGGGTATCGTGGTCGGCAAACTCGGTACGGCAGCCATCAGCGCACCGGAACTGCGTCGCGCCATCCAGCGTGAAGAAGGTTCGGAACGCGGTGTACTCGGCCTGGAGCAGCTGTTGCTGGCGGTCGATGATGCGCGTGCGCATAAAGAGAAGATCGTCTTCACCAACGGCTGCTTTGACATTTTGCACGCCGGCCACGTGACCTACCTCGAACAGGCGCGGGCTCAGGGCGATCGCTTGATCGTGGCGGTCAATGACGATGCGTCGGTCAGCCGCCTGAAAGGCCCGGGTCGTCCGATCAACAGCGTCGACCGTCGCATGGCCGTACTGGCAGGTCTGGGCGCCGTGGATTGGGTGATCAGCTTTGCTGAAGGCACTCCGGAAAACCTGCTGCGCGAGGTCAAGCCGGATGTGCTGGTCAAGGGCGGGGACTATGGAATCGAGCAGGTTGTCGGCGCAGACATCGTGACCGCTTACGGCGGAACGGTGAAAGTGCTGGGGCTGGTGGAAAACAGCTCGACTACCGCGATTGTCGAGAAAATCCGTCAATCCGAGTGAAGCCTAAAAGATCGCAGCCTCGTTTCACTCGACAGCTCCTACAGGGAATCGCATTCCAATGTAGGAGCTGTCGAGTGAAACGAGGCTGCGATCTTTTGCTTTCAAGAGCTGACTTTTTTCCGCGGTACGATTCTCTTCAGCAATTGCTTCGCCTTCCCACGTAACCGCGCCAAACCTGAATCTTTCCCCGGTGGGCTCAAGCCCTGTTGCCGCACCCAATCCTTCCAGCGAATCCGCTCATCCCTCACCAGCCAGCCTTCCTGCTGGGCAAAACTCTCTGCCAGGTACAACCCGCGAGTACTCGCCGGGTACAGCTGATCCTTTTTCAAGGTATAGAGCTCAGCCATCGGCTGGCCGTCCTGCAGCGGCATCAAGTACAAATCGGGACGTTTCCGATCGAGCCGGGCCACCAGCTGATCGCCTTCCAGTCGTTCGTCGACATGGAACAGGCTCAGGGATTTGGCCTCCTTGGGCACGTCCAGACGCAAGTCATAGATCAATTGCAGCGAGGCCGTGGGCAAATGCACGTAAGCCCGCGGGCGTTCGATCAACTGCATCTTGGCGCAACGCACCGGCCGCGCCGAACCGGACAACGGCGTCAGGCGAAACGGCAGGGCTTCACGGTAATGCAGCGCGGACGAGTAGGGCGCCGGCAGCCAGGTGTCGTTGAAACGCCCGCCGAGCCAGCCTTCCGGGGTTTCCAGCAGGCACTCTTCGGCAATTTCCTGAATCGCGGTGTGCAGCGGCAGGTTCAGCTCATGGGCGGGCACGTAACCGGATATCAGTTTGAGCACCACGTCGCCGCGGTCTTGCCGACGCTGACGCACCAACACCCAGTAATCGCGGTTCTGCCAATGCAGGGTCAGGCGCACCGAAACCCCGAGGTTGGCCAGCTCCAGCGAAAACCGCTGAGTGTCGGCGACCGTCACCGGGCGGCGACGTTGCAGCGTCTGGGAGAAATTGAGTGGCATCCCGACGCTTTGATAACTCAGGCCTTCGGGAGTCGCTTCGACGAATAACGGCAGGGTCTTGAAGTTGCTCGGGTTCTTTCTTATGAGCGTACGCGGCATGTCGGCTCCTGCTTAAGGCCGCGTGGGCGGCATCAGTTTCTACGTAGGACCTGGGCAACGGTCGCGACGTTATGGGCGAGGTGCAGCGGATTAATGGTCCCGACAATAGCACTGGCAACACCCGGATGTTCAAACAACAACTCGAAGCTGGCGCGGACAGGGTCCACCCCCGGGCTCAGGCAAACATGACCGCTGGCGAGGGCTTTTTTGACCAGAATGGCTTTGCCGTGAGCAGCAGCATAGTCAATGACCGGCTTCTCGTTCTGCTCGTTCAGATTGTAGGTGACCATCGCGCAATCACCTTGTTCCAGAGCCTTCAAACCACCTTCGACGGTTTTGCCGGAAAAACCGAAACCGCGAATCTTGCCTTCGCTCTTCAGCTCGGCGAGGGTCGCATAGGCTTCACTGTCGTTGAGGATGACCAGGTCGTTGCCGTCGGAGTGCACCAGCACCAGATCGATGAAGTCCGTTTCCAGCCGTTGGAGGCTACGTTCCACCGACAGCCGGGTGTGGGCGGCGCTGAAATCGTGGCTGGACTGACCGTCGGCAAACTCTTCGCCGACCTTGCTGACGATCACCCAATCCTGGCGCTGACCCCGCAGCAATGGACCGAGGCGTTCCTCGCTGCGGCCATAGGCCGGGGCCGTGTCGATCAGGTTGATGCCCAGGTCGCGCGCAAGTTTGAGCAGCATGCGCGCTTCGTCGTCATCGGGAATCTGGAAGCCGTTGGGGTACTTCACGCCTTGGTCGCGGCCGAGTTTTACCGTGCCCAGGCCCAGTGGCGAAACCAGCAGGCCGGTGCTACCCAGCGGGCGAAGCAGATCGTGCAGGGTCGGTTGGCTCATGGCAGCAGTTGCTCCCAGGCAGGGACGCCCATCGGCGGCTTAGGCAGGTCGGGCAGCGGCGCCGGATGGCTTGGCTGGATGCCGTCGCGCTGCAAGGATGCGATGACGCGATCAGCAAAGTCCGGAGCCAGCGCCAGTTTGGTTGGCCAACCGACCAGCAGCCGGCCTTCTTCGGCAAGGAATGCATTGTCAGGACGGGTCATTCCCGATTGCAACGGCTCGGCGCGATCCACTCGAAGGGTGGCCCATTGCGCTGTGCTCAGGTCGATCCATGGCAGCAACTGGCCGAGTTCTTTCTGCGCGGTGGCAATTTGCTCGGCGGGTTCGCGGGCGACACCTTCGGCTTCAGCGATATCGCCGCCCAGGTACCAGACCCATTGACCATCGGCGGCCGGATGGGTGGTCACGGTGATGCGCGGCTTGGTACCGCCGCCCAGGCAGTGGGCATATAGGGGTTTGAGGCCCGGACCTTTGGCGATGATCATGTGCAACGGCCGGCGTTGCATGGCGGGCTGGCTCAAGCCCAGGGCTTCGAGCAGCGCAGCCGTGCCGGCACCGGCGCTCAAGACGATGCGCTGGGCGCGAATCTCGCGCTCGTCGACCTTCAGGCCGACCAGTTTTCCACCCTCCAGCAACGGTTCGATGTTCTGACCGGCGAGCAGGCCATCACCCGCCAGATCGGCCAGGCGCCGGATCAGGCTCGGCACGTCGATCACCAGTTCCGCCAAGCGATAGACCTTGCCCTTGAAACGCTTGTCTTGCAGGGCGGGCGGCAATTGCTCGCCCTTGACCTGATCGACGCGGCCGCGCACCGCTTTACTGGCGAAGAAACTGGTGAGATTGCCGGCGATCGTGCCAGGGGACCAGAGGTAATGGGCTTCGGACAGCAGGCGCACGCCGGTCAGGTCCAGTTCGCCGTCACCGGCCAGGGCTGCGCGCCAGCGTCGAGGCATGTCGGCGATGGCTTCCGAGGCGCCGGTCAGGGCGCCATGCAATGCGTACTTGGCGCCGCCATGGATGATGCCTTGGGATTTCAAGCTTTGCCCGCCACCGAGGCTGGCGCTTTCCACCAGCACGGTCGAAAAACCCTGGCGACGCAGGCGCGCATTCAGCCAGAGGCCGGCGACACCAGCGCCGACAATCAGAACGTCGGTGGAAATAACGGATGGCATGCAGCGACCTCAGTGTTCAAGACGAGGGCGCAGTATACAGACTCGACGAAGAGGGGATTTGTTGGTGATCAACAGGACAAACGCAAAACCCTGTGGGAGCGAGCCTGCTCGCGATAGCGGTGGATCAATCAACATTGATGTTGAATGCTCTGCCGCCATCGCGAGCAGGCTCACTCCCACAGTGGATTGGGTGCGCGCTTAATGCCCGGCGGTTTTGGAGAAGAGCTGGATGACAACGACGCCCAACACAATCAACGCCATCCCCATCATCGCCGGCACATCCAGTTTCTGCCCGTAGATGAACAGCGCCGCAACGCTGACCATCACGATCCCCATGCCGGCCCACACCGCGTAAGCCACGCCGACCGGAACGCTACGCACCACCAGCGTGAGCATCCAGAAGGCGATGCCATAACCGACAATAACCAGAATCAGCGGCAGCGGGGTGCTGAAGCCTTTGACCGCTTTCATCGAAACGGTGGCGATCACTTCGGCGCAGATGGCAATGGCCAGGTAGTAGTAAGCGGTCATAGGTGCGTCCTCGTGTGAAGTGTTGCTTTCTGAGGTCGGCATTTTAGAGATTCTCCAGATGCGGTAAAGTCATTACCTATCTGTTCTGAAGATGGGTTGAGCCATGAACACGCAATGGAATCTGGAGCAGCTGCGGCTGTTTGTCAGCGTAGCGGAGCAGCGTTCGTTTTCTGCGGTAGCGCGGGATCAGCGCAAGGCGCAGTCGGCGGTCAGCAGTTCGATTGCGCTGCTGGAAGAGGACCTGGGCGTCAGCCTG
Source organism: Pseudomonas sp. GM41(2012) (assembly GCF_000282315.2). Taxonomy (GTDB): domain Bacteria; phylum Pseudomonadota; class Gammaproteobacteria; order Pseudomonadales; family Pseudomonadaceae; genus Aquipseudomonas. The sequence continues at coordinate 72,888 of NZ_AKJN02000002.1, read as the reverse complement.
TTCGACCGTAGCAGCGGCCGCCAGCCGAAACTCACCGAGGCCGGTAACGCATTGCTGGATGAGGCGCGGGAAGTGCTGCGCCAATGCGAACGCCTTAACGGTCGGGCGCTGGCCATGATGCGCGGCCAGGAGGCGCGTTTGCGTGTGGCCCAGGATGAAGCGATGCCTTATCAGCCGATCATCGAAAGCTTCGAAGCCCTGGCTCAACAATTTCCCAGCCTTGAAGTGCAGCTGACCAGCGCGGCCCAGGGCGATGTCGCGCGCAAACTGGTGGAGCGTCGGGCCGATCTGGGGTTGCTGTTTTATCACGACCAGATTCCCGAAGCGCTCGAGCGGCGGGTGTTGGGCAGCGTTGAAATGGTCACGGTGTGCGGCGTCGGCCACCCACTGGCGAAGCAGGCTCAGGTCGATTGTCAGCAACTGGCGCAGCATCGTCAGTTGCTGATGTCCACACAGTCGAGTGTCTATCCCGGCAGCGAACCGGCCAGCCCGCAAGTCTGGCGGGCCGACAGTTTCTACGTGATGGCTGAATGGCTGGTGCGCGGCCTCGGCTGGGCCTGGCTGCCGCGTCACGTGGTGCAGTACCCGGCGTATCAGGATCTGATGGTCGAGCTGGTCAGCGAATGGACCCCGCCAGCGCTGGTGGTGGAGCTGGTCTGGCGCCGCGATGAACCTCTGGGGCCAGCGGCTCGTTGGTTGGCGGAACGTTTTGCCGTGCACTTGCAGACGATCGGTGAAAAAAGCCGATAAACTCCGCCGCCATGAATAGAACTCTCTACACCGCGCTGTTTTACCTGGGGCTGCCACTGGTAGCGATTCGGCTGTGGCTGCGGGCGCGTAAGGCGCCAGCGTACGCCAAGCGCATTGGCGAACGTTTCTCCTTCGGGTTACCGGCGATGAAAACGGGCGGCATCTGGGTGCACGCGGTGTCGGTGGGCGAAAGCATTGCCGCGGCGCCAATGATTCGCGCCTTGCTGCAGCGTTATCCACAGTTGCCCATTACCGTGACCTGCATGACTCCGACCGGTTCGGAGCGCATCCAGGCGCTGTTCGCCAATGAGCCGCGCATCCAGCACTGCTATTTGCCTTACGACTTGCCTTGCGCAGCGAAGCGATTCCTTGATCGGGTCCAGCCGAAACTGGCGGTGATCATGGAAACCGAGCTCTGGCCGAACCATATCCATCAGTGCGCCAGGCGTGGGATTCCCGTGGCCCTGGCCAATGCGCGACTGTCCGAGCGTTCGGCCAAGGGCTATGGCCGCTTCGGCAAACTGACCCAGCCGATGCTCGCCGAGATGAGCCTGTTCGCGGTGCAGACCGAGGCCGAGGCCCAGCGCTTCCGCGATTTGGGGGCGCGTTCGCAAACGGTGGAAGTGACCGGCTCGATCAAGTTCGACCTGACCATCGACCCGGCACTGCTTCAGCGTGCCGCTGAGTTACGTGCGCAATGGCAGGCGCAGGAGCGTCCGGTATGGATTGCGGCCAGTACGCACGAAGGCGAAGACGAAGTGGTGCTGGCGGCTCATCGTCAGTTGCTGGCCAATCATCCTGATGCGTTGCTGATTCTGGTGCCGCGCCATCCCGAGCGTTTCAACCCGGTGTTCGAGCTGTGTCGGCAACAGGGTTTCGCCACGGTCCGTCGCTCCACTGGCAACCCGGTCACCGCGCAAACTTCGGTGCTGGTGGGCGACACCATGGGTGAGTTGCTGTTTCTGTATGCCTTGGCCGACAGCGCTTTTGTTGGCGGCAGTCTGGTGCCGAACGGCGGGCACAACCTGCTGGAGCCGGCGGCGCTGGCCAAACCAGTGTTGAGCGGACCGCACCTGTTTAACTTCCTCGAAATCGCCGCGCAACTGCGCAGTGCCGGGGCGTTGCAGGAAGTGGAGGATGCCGAAGGTCTGGCGCTGGCGGTGCAGCGGCTGTTCGAGTTGCCGCGCGATGCGCAGCGGATGGCGGAGGCGGGGTTGAAAGTCATGCGCACCAATCAGGGCGCGTTGCAGCGGTTGCTGGATGGGTTGGGGCGGTTGATCGAGCGTTAGACCGAATCGCTTGACATAAAAAGATCGCAGCCTCGTTTCACTCGACAGCTCCTACACGGGATTTGTATTCATCCTGTAGGAGCTGTCGAGTGAAACGAGGCTGCGATCTTTCGCTTTTTACTGCGTCGGATTTGCCCTCAACTGCTCCGCCGCAGCCTTCGCCAGGTCCGGCGGCAGGAAGTCTTTGTCCGGGTTGTAATCAGCCTTGAGGTAGCGCGCCAGATCCTGCAAATCCCCCGGGTTCAACGTGCCCGCGGCCTGTTTCAAGCGCAGGTTGTCGAGGATGTAGTCGTAACGCGTGTTGTTGTAGTCGCGCACCGAGGTGTACAGCTGACGCTGGGCATCCAGCACGTCGACGATGTTCCGTGTGCCCACCTGATAACCGATTTCGGTCGCTTCCACCGCGCTCTGGTTGGAGATGATCGACTGCTTGCGCGCCTGCACCTGCTCGACGTCGGTGTTCACGGCGCGATGCAGATTGCGGGTGCTTTCCACCACTTGCCGGCGCAGGGATTCACGTTGCTGCTCGGACTGATCCAGCTGCGCATACGATTGACGCACCTGGGAATTGATCAGGCCGCCGCTGTAGATCGGGATATTCAGTTGCAGGCCAACCGTCGTTTGCTCGACGTTGCCACCGTAAGGCTGGCCGAAGGCGTTCGGGTTGCTGAAGCCCAGGGCGTCGTTGTCACCTTTCTCGTATTTCGCCACGGCATCCACGGTGGGCGCATGGCCGGCCTTGCGCTGCTTGAGGGTTTCTTCGGCGGCGCTGACGGCGTAGTTGCTCGCGAGCAGATTGAGGTTCTGTCTGGCTGCCGTATCAACCCAGGCCTTGGCGTCGTTCGGTGCTGGCGGCAGGATCGGCAAGGTATGGGCAATGCCCCAGATCGAGTTGTACTGACGGTTGGTCAGGGTGATCAGGGCTTCGAACGCATCGTCTACCTGGCGCTGCGCGACGATTCGGTTGGCGCGGGCGGTGTCGTAGCTGGCTTGCGATTGCAGCACATCAGTTTTGTCCGAGAGACCGACGTCGAAGCGTTCGTTGGACTGATCGAGCTGGCGCTTGAACGCGGCTTCTTCGGCCTTGGTTGACGCCAGGTTGTCCTGGGTTCGCAAGACATTGAAGTAGCTGACGGCAGTTTGCAGGATCAGGTTCTGCTGGGTTGCCGAGAGCTGCAACGCAGCCTGTTCGTTAACGTCTTTGGCGGCCTGGAACTGGAACCAGCGATCAGCACGGAACAGCGGTTGCGCCAGGGTCGCCTGATAGGAATGAGCATTGCGGTTGGCGGTAGCCGAAGGCTGATCGATCACCGTGCGCACGTTGGCAAGTTCGGCACCGCCCGAGAGGTTCGGCAGCAGCCCGGCGCGGGCCTGGGGCACGACTTCTTTCTGGGCGCCATATTGAGCGATGGCTGCAGCAAGGTCGGCGTTGTTGTCCACCGCTTCCTGATAGACGCTGACCAGATCGTTCTTGGTCGATAAGGGCGCTTCTGCTGCCCAGGCCATTCCATTGGACGCACAAGACACGGCAAGGGCCAGTGAGAGTTTGCGCAGCATGAGGCCATCCCTAAAAAATTACGCTGATAATTTGAGCGCCAAGGCTACGGCGCGGCTCATACAGCGTCAAGGCACGGTATGGCGTAGCGAGTGTAGTTGTGCGCAACGATGGCAACAATCCTGCAATTGCGCCATTCATCATGGTGTTTACCGCGGTGTTGGCGTTCTTTGGCAGTTGTGTCTAGACTGGCCGGGTTCTTGTCGGGGTGCCTTGCTATGAGGCTGAGATCGAATAATTTCGGATCCCGTTGAACCTGATCAGGTTAGCGCCTGCGTAGGGAACAAGATTTCTCGTCACCCGGCGAGTCCTCTTGTGCTTCGTCCGGGATGTTGTTCGACAATCGAACACCCCTCGAGCACTGAGCACAGCACAGCTGGTTTTCCCAGCGCCCGTGCGTCCATTCGTTTACAGGTTCGCTCCGACAAAAAATCCACTGCCTGGATGTGTTCGGAGAGCCCGTGATGACGATAAAACTAAAAAACACTACGAACCTGAGTGATTCGGCCCAAGTCGATCAACAATCGGTTCAGCCGTTTACCTGCTCGCAAAAAATCTATGTTCAGGGCTCTCGCCCGGACATCCTCGTGCCGATGCGCGAAATCAGCCTTGATGTGACCCCGACCGACTTCGGCGGTGAGGTCAACGCGCCTGTCGTTGTGTACGACACTTCGGGCCCGTACACCGACCCCAACGTCATCATCGACGTGCGCAAAGGTCTCGCCGATGTACGTTCGCCGTGGATCGAATCCCGTGGCGACACCGAGCGCCTGCCAGGTCTGAGCTCCAACTTCGGCCAGGAACGCCTCGCCGATGCGGAGCTGACCAAGCTGCGTTTCGCCCACGTGAACAACCCGCGCCGCGCCAAGGCCGGTGCCAACGTCAGCCAGATGCACTACGCCCGCAAAGGCATCATCACCGCCGAGATGGAATACGTCGCCATCCGCGAAAACATGAAGCTTGAAGTGGCTCGTGCCGCTGGCCTGCTGGACCAGCAACACGCCGGTTACAGCTTTGGCGCCAGCGTGCCGAAAATCATCACCCCCGAATTCGTCCGTGAAGAAATCGCCCGCGGTCGCGCGATCATTCCGGCCAACATCAACCACACCGAACTGGAACCGATGATCATCGGCCGTAACTTCCTGGTGAAGATCAACGGCAACATCGGCAACAGCGCTTTGGGTTCGTCCATCGAAGAAGAAGTGGCGAAACTGACCTGGGGCATTCGCTGGGGTTCGGACACGGTCATGGACCTGTCCACCGGCAAACACATCCACGAAACCCGCGAGTGGATCATCCGTAACTCGCCGGTGCCGATCGGTACAGTGCCGATCTATCAAGCGTTGGAAAAAGTCGGCGGCGCTGCCGAAGACCTGACCTGGGAGCTGTTCCGCGACACGCTGATTGAACAGGCCGAGCAGGGCGTCGACTACTTCACCATCCACGCCGGCGTGCTGTTGCGCTACGTGCCGCTGACCGCCAAGCGCGTGACCGGCATTGTGTCCCGTGGCGGTTCGATCATGGCCAAGTGGTGCCTGGCGCATCACAAAGAAAACTTCCTCTACACCCATTTCGAAGACATCTGCGAAATCATGAAGGCCTACGACGTCAGCTTCTCGCTGGGTGATGGCCTGCGTCCGGGCTCGATTGCCGACGCCAACGACGCGGCGCAATTCGGTGAGCTGGAAACCCTCGGCGAGCTGACCAAGATCGCCTGGAAACACGACGTGCAGTGCATGATCGAAGGCCCGGGCCACGTGCCGATGCAGTTGATCAAAGAGAACATGGACAAGCAGCTGGAATGCTGTGACGAGGCGCCGTTCTACACCCTCGGCCCGCTGACCACGGACATCGCGCCGGGCTACGACCACATCACCTCGGGTATTGGTGCGGCGATGATCGGCTGGTTCGGTTGCGCGATGCTCTGCTACGTGACGCCGAAGGAACACTTGGGTCTGCCGAACAAGGATGACGTGAAGACCGGGATCATCACCTACAAGATCGCCGCGCATGCCGCCGATCTGGCAAAAGGTCATCCGGGCGCGCAGATCCGCGACAATGCCTTGAGCAAGGCGCGTTTCGAATTCCGTTGGGAAGACCAGTTCAACCTGGGCCTCGATCCGGACACCGCTCGTTCGTATCACGATGAGACCCTGCCGAAGGATTCGGCCAAGGTTGCGCACTTCTGCTCCATGTGCGGGCCGAAATTCTGTTCGATGAAGATCACCCAGGAAGTCCGCGAATACGCGGCCAACCAGCGGATCGAAACCGTTGATGCCGAAGTCGCCCAGGGATTGGCGGAACAGGCCGAGCGGTTCAAACAGGAAGGCAGTCAGCTGTACAAGAAGGTTTGATCTGATCCGAAAGGGTGGGGCCTGAAAGGGCTCCATCGCCAGCAGGCTGGCTCCCACACTGGATTTGTGGTGTTCACAAGTCCCCTGTGGGAGCCAGCCTGCTGGCGATAGCGATCAAAAAAACAACAAATGTCCCTCTGAGATAACACCCTTGAGCATTCAACCCAGCACGTATTCCCCTGATATCGCGGTGCCCACAGACAAACGTGTCTTCGGCGGCCGCGATCTGTTTTCCCTGTGGTTCTCCCTCGGCATCGGCCTGATGGTCCTGCAGACCGGTGCATTGCTCGCGCCAGGTCTGGGCCTGTCCGGCTCGCTGCTGGCGATCTTCCTTGGCACGCTGGTCGGTGTTCTTTTGCTGGCTGCGGTCGGCGTGATCGGCAGCGACACTGGTCTGTCGTCGATGGCCGCGCTCAAACTCAGCCTCGGTGCAAAAGGCGCGAGCCTGCCGGCCGTGCTGAACCTGCTGCAACTGATTGGTTGGGGTTCGTTCGAAATCATCGTCATGCGCGATGCCGCCAGCCTGCTTGGCGCGCGGGCGTTCAGCGAAGGCAGCCTGCTGTCCAATCCGCTGCTGTGGACCGTGTTCTTTGGTGGTTTGGCGACCTTGCTGGCCGTCAGTGGTCCGCTGACATTCGTCCGTCAGATCCTGCGCAAGTGGGGCATCTGGTTGCTGCTGGCCGCGTGCATCTGGCTGACCTGGAACCTGTTCGCCAAAGCTGATCTGGCGACGTTGTGGGCGCAGGCCGGTGATGGTTCGATGCCGTTCGCCGTGGGCTTCGACATTGCCATCGCCATGCCGCTTTCGTGGTTGCCGCTGATTGCCGACTACTCGCGTTTCGGCAAGCGTGCGAAAAATGTGTTTGGCGGCACGGCAGTGGGCTTCTTTATCGGTAACTTCTGGCTGATGAGCTTGGGCGTGGCCTACACCCTGGCGTTTGCGCCGAGCGGTGAAGTGAATGCCTTGCTGTTGGCATTGGCCGGTGCGGGCCTGGGGATTCCGCTGCTGCTGATTCTGTTGGACGAGTCGGAAAATGCCTTCGCCGACATTCACTCGGCAGCCGTTTCCAGCGGAATTCTGCTGCGCATGAAGGTCGAGCATCTGGCGCTGGCCATCGGCGTGATCTGCACGCTAATCGCGTGCCTGGCGCCGCTGGCCCAATATCAGAACTTCCTGCTGTTGATCGGTTCGGTGTTTGCGCCGCTGTTCGGCGTGGTGCTGGTGGATCACTTCATCCTGCGCAAACGCGGTGCTCGCGTGGCGTCAGCCGCATTGCGCTGGCCGGCCTTGCTCGCCTGGTTGGGCGGGGTGAGCACCTATCATTTGCTGGCTAATCTGTATCCGGACATCGGCGCAACCCTGCCGTCACTGATTCTGGCAGGGCTGCTGCAACTCGTGCTGGGTCGGGCCTTCAGTTACGGCCAGGAAACAGCTCGGGCTTGAGAATGCCGTTCAGGCGTGGGTAAGGGATCTTCAGTTCGACGTGACCCAGCGCGTAAGGCGCGATGGTGCTCACTTCGTACTTGAGGATCACCCCGCCGTACGTCAGCGCCACGTTTTGGGTTTTGGCGAAGGGCCAGCTCTTCACGAACTCTGGCTCCTGATCGAGCTTGGTGCTGATCAGCCAACTGTTGTGCGCCACCTGCGCAGCTTTCCAGAACGCCTCTTCCTGCCCCGGCACCAACATGTCCGACAGCGTCAGCACTTTGTGTTGCTGGCGCGAATAGTTGATGAAGCTGCGGCCCGGCGTGCCATGAGCACCGCCGGTGTCCAGGTAGCTGGAAAATTCGACGATCACCAAGCCGTCATGCTGCTCACGTACCTTGGCTTGCAGGTAACTGCTGCTACGCGGGCCGGCACTGCTCAAAAATTGCTCGCGATACGCTGCCAGCGTCGGCGCTACCGGGGCGTCGGGCGAGGTGCGGGTCAATTGCAGCAGGCGTTTTTCGACGATGCCGTCCAACTGCGGTTCGGCGGGGAAGCGCAGCGTATCGATGTTCACCAGCGGGCAGTCAGGTGTTGTGCAACCCGGTTTCAGCGTTTCGGATGCATCGCGGGTAGTTTCCAGCGGCGTCCGGTAGTTGGGTTGGAACAAACTCTGGCAGGCGCCCAGGGTCAGGGCGATTGCAGCCACGGAGGCGATTTTAAAAAGCGACATGGGCGTCCTTCATAAAACAGGGAAAGGCAAAAAGTTATCCGCTTCGACTATCAACGAAGCAGTCAGTTCGCCACTAAGCTAATTAGAGTTGGTTTCGCCCTCACCGTCTATCCCGCTGACTGGAAAGGGGCTGCATCAAAGGTCGCGGGCGCGTTAGGATGGCGCGAAGTCGAGGTTGCAAGTAACAAACAAGGAGCCTCATAACGGATTTGCAGTAAACGAGGATTGTCATGACTGATTTTGCCAACGCCATACCGACCGCCATTGATATCGTTCGGCGCGAAAAGTGCTATGAGGGCTTCTACAAGCTCGATCGTGTGCACTTGCGCCACGAATTGTTTGCCGGTGGCATGAGTCGCGAGATCAATCGTGAAGTGTTCGTTCGCCACGATGCGGTGTGCGTGCTGCCGTACGATCCGCAGCGCGATGAAGTGGTGTTGATCGAGCAGTTTCGCGTCGGCGCCGTGGGCAAAACCGACAATCCATGGCTGATCGAACTGGTCGCCGGTCTGATCGACAAGGATGAAGTGCCGGAAGAAGTTGCTCACCGCGAAGCGCAGGAGGAAGCTGGGCTTGTGTTCGGGGCGCTCTGGCCGATGACCAAATATTTTCCATCGCCGGGCGGCAGCAATGAATTTGTTCACTTGTACCTGGGGCGTTGCGACAGCACCGGCGTCGGCGGCCTGCATGGGCTGGAGGAAGAAGCAGAAGATATCCGCGTCACGGTCTGGGCGTTCGAAGATGCCCTGCAGGCCGTACGCGACGGACGAATTGCCAACGCGGCCAGCATCATTGCCTTGCAATGGCTAGCTTTGAACCGCGCTGAAGTGAGGGGGTTATGGTCGTAAACAAACTGCGCGATCGCTATAGGGTCGACCTCGTGGGGCTGCAAGCCTCCTGCGAGGCCAACTACGCGCGCCTGATGCGACTGCTGCCGGACATGCGCAACGAGCCGGAGGCGCGGCGCATTGCCGTGACCCACGGCGACCAGATGCTCGGCGTGCTGGCTCTCGAAGTCCTTCAAGTCTGTCCGTACACCACAACCCTGCAAGTGCGCCAGGAACACAGCCTGCCGTGGCTGCCGGTGCCGCAACTGGAAGTTCAGGTCTATCACGACGCGTGCATGGCCGAAGTCGTCAGCGCCGAACATGCGCGACGCTTTCGCGGCATCTATCCTTACCCGAATGCCTCAATGCATCAGCCGGACGAAAAGGCCCAGCTGAATATGTTCTTGGGTGAGTGGCTGAGCCATTGCCTGGCCTGCGGACACGAGTACGCGGTCGTTCGATAGATGTGAACTGCGTCAGCTTCACAGGTTTCCCCTTTTGATCATCCCCCAGCATAATTGCGGCACTCATCCATCCCGTGATTCAGCCCTGGGAGAACGCCTTGCCGAGCGTATCCACATTGACCACCGCCGATTCGGCGTTGCTGGTGCAACTGTCCGACAGTCATCTGTTTGCCGAAACGGACGGTACGTTGTTGGGCATGAATACCCGTGACAGCCTGCAAAAAGTCATCGAGCTGGTGCGGCTTCAGCAGCCGCAGATCGACCTGATCATTGCCAGCGGTGATCTGTCTCAGGACGGAACGCTGGAGTCCTATCAACTGTTTCGCGACCTGACGCGGCAACTCGATGCGCCGGCGCGCTGGATTCCCGGCAATCATGATGAGCCGCAGATCATGGCTGAGGCCGCCGTGCAGAGTGCGTTGCTGGAGCCTGTGGTGGATGTCGGTAACTGGCGTGTCACGTTGCTTGATTCGGCCGTACCGGGTTCGGTGCCGGGGTATTTGCAGGATGAGCAGCTACAGTTGCTGGCACGTTCGTTGAGTGAGGCGCCGGAGCGGCATCATCTGGTGTGCTTCCATCATCATCCGGTGTCGATCGGGTGTGCGTGGATGGAGCCCATTGGATTGCGCAATCCAGACGCTTTGTTTGCGGTGCTGGATCGGTTTCCGCAAGTACGCGCTGTTTTGTGGGGGCATGTGCATCAGGAGATCGACCAGGATCGCAATGGCGTGCGGCTGATCGCCTCGCCTTCGACGTGTATTCAGTTCGAACCGGGCAGTGATGATTTCAAGGTCAGTGACCAGGCGCCGGGGTATCGGTGGTTGCGACTTTTGCCTGATGGTCAGTTGGAAACCGGCGTGGAACGTGTCACCGGGTTCGACTTCCAAGTGGATTACGGCTCCAACGGTTACTGATCACCCATCCCCCTGTAGGAGCACGGCTTGCCGGCGATGGCGTCTTTGAAGTCGCCATCGCGAGCAAGCTTTGCTCCTACAGGTGCGCGTACATTTCGATGGATGCTGGCGCCCAACACCCCCATCTCCCTGTAAACTGCGCCTCTTTACCCGACGCACAGGGAGCTCAAATGTCTGGTTCGATCCTTTATATCCACGGTTTCAACAGCGCGCCTTCGTCTAAAAAGGCCACGCAGTTGGTACAAGTAATGGAACGACTGGGCTTGAGCGATCAGTTGCGCGTCCCGGCCTTGCATCACCATCCGCGTGAGGCCATCGGTCAGCTAAACAAGGCGATTGAGGAGCTTGGGCGGCCACTGCTGGTCGGCAGCTCACTCGGCGGCTACTATGCGACTCACCTGGCCGAGCGCCATGGCCTCAAGGCCCTGCTGATCAACCCTGCCGTCAGTCCGCACCGGATGTTCGACGGGTATCTGGGGACGCAGAAAAACCTGTATACCGATGAGGCCTGGGAGTTGACCCACGACCACGTGACGGCCCTGGCCGAGCTGGAAGTGCCGGCGCCCCAGGACCCGCAGCGGTATCAGGTGTGGTTGCAGACCGGCGATGAAACGCTGGACTACCGCCTTGCCCAGCAGTATTACCGGGCCTGTGCCTTGCGCATCCAGGCCGGCGGCGACCATAGTTTCCAGGGTTTTGCCGAGCAATTGCCGGCAATGCTGAGTTTTGCCGGCATCGGCGCAGATTTGTATCAGGCGATTGATTTCACAGCACTGTGAGTCTTCGCCTCTTTTTCACAGAACACTCTTTTTACAGGCGGACGACGAGACCCCATGGCCACTCCCAGCGCTAGCTCTTATAACGCAGACGCCATCGAAGTCCTCTCGGGCCTCGACCCGGTGCGCAAACGCCCCGGCATGTACACCGACACCAGTCGGCCGAACCACCTCGCCCAGGAAGTCATCGACAACAGCGTCGACGAAGCCTTGGCCGGGCACGCGACCTCGGTGCAGGTCATCCTGCACGCCGATCACTCCCTGGAAGTCAGCGATGACGGTCGTGGCATGCCGGTGGATATCCACGCCGAAGAAGGCGTGTCGGGCGTCGAGCTGATCCTCACCAAGCTCCATGCGGGCGGCAAGTTTTCCAACAAGAACTACCAGTTCTCCGGCGGTCTGCACGGGGTGGGTATTTCCGTGGTCAACGCCTTGTCGAACGAAGTCCGGGTGCGCGTAAAGCGTGACGGCAACGAATACCAGATGACTTTCGCCGACGGTTACAAGAAAACCGAGCTGGAAATCATCGGTACAGTCGGCAAGCGCAACACCGGTACCAGCGTATTCTTCGCGCCGGACCCGAAATACTTCGATTCGCCGAAATTCTCCATCAGCCGCCTCAAGCACGTACTCAAGGCCAAGGCCGTTCTGTGCCCGGGGCTGCTGGTCAGTTTTGAAGACAAGGCCACCGGCGAGAAAGTCGAATGGCATTACGAAGACGGCCTGCGCTCCTACCTGGTGGACGCGGTCAACGGATTCGAGCGTCTGCCGGACGAACCGTTCTGCGGCAGCCTGGCCGGTAACAAAGAAGCGGTCGATTGGGCGCTGTTGTGGTTGCCGGAAGGTGGCGACAGCGTTCAGGAAAGCTACGTCAACCTGATCCCGACGGCGCAGGGCGGTACCCACGTCAACGGTCTGCGTCAGGGCTTGCTCGATGCGATGCGCGAGTTCTGCGAATTCCGCAGCCTGCTGCCACGCGGCGTGAAGCTGGCGCCGGAAGACGTCTGGGAACGCATCGCTTTCGTGCTGTCGATGAAGATGCAAGAACCGCAATTCTCCGGCCAGACCAAAGAACGTCTGTCGTCCCGTGAAGCGGCAGCATTCGTTTCCGGTGTGGTCAAGGATGCCTTCAGCCTGTGGCTCAACGCCAACCCGGAAACCGGCCTGTTGCTGGCGGAACTGGCGATCAACAATGCCGGCCGTCGTCTGAAGGCCAGCAAGAAGGTCGAGCGCAAGCGCATCACGGCGGGGCCGGCACTGCCGGGCAAACTCGCCGACTGCGCCGGGCAGGACCCGATGCGTTCCGAGCTATTCCTGGTGGAAGGTGATTCCGCCGGCGGTTCGGCCAAGCAGGCGCGAGACAAAGAGTTTCAAGCGATCCTGCCGTTGCGCGGCAAGATCCTGAACACCTGGGAAGTCGATGGCAGCGAAGTGCTGGCCAGCCAGGAAGTGCACAACATCGCCGTGGCCATCGGTGTCGATCCGGGCTCGGCGGACATCGCCCAGCTGCGTTACGGCAAGATCTGCATCCTCGCCGACGCCGACTCCGACGGTCTGCACATCGCCACGTTGCTGTGCGCGTTGTTCGTCCAGCATTTCCGCCCGTTGGTGGATGCCGGTCACGTCTACGTCGCAATGCCGCCGTTGTACCGTATTGACCTGGGCAAAGAGATTTACTACGCCCTGGACGAAGCCGAGCGCGATGGCATCCTCGATCGTCTGGTGGCCGAGAAGAAACGCGGCAAGCCGCAGGTCACACGATTCAAAGGTCTGGGTGAAATGAACCCGCCGCAGCTGCGCGAAACCACCATGGACCCGAACACTCGGCGTCTGGTGCAGCTGACGCTGGAAGATTTCGAAGCGACCTCGGAAATGATGGACATGCTGCTGGCGAAGAAACGCGCCGGTGACCGTAAATCCTGGCTGGAATCCAAAGGCAACCTGGCCGAGGTTCTTGGCTGATGCGGGTTGGCTTTGCCCTGGCGTGTGCGTTACTTCTGACCTCGATTTCGGTGTTTGCCGAACCGGTGCCGGAACTGCGCCTGTTGTCCGAGCATCCCGTTGACGGTATGCGCGGCGGCAACTTGTCAGGGTTGGCCCAGTGCGGCAAGGATATGTGGACGGTGTCGGATCGCGACGACGATCAGATTTACCGGCTCGATACCCGCGACAGGGTATGGCAAGCCGAAACCGTGGGCATCGGCGTACCACCGGTGCCAGACAGCGGTTTGCCCTGGGGCTTGCGTTCGCGAACCTGGGTGGCGTCGTTTGTCCGTGGCGGGGATCTGGATTTTGAAGGCATCACCTGCGACAGCGCCGGTAATCGCTACATCGTCAGCGAATCCCATGCCGCGATACTACAAGTGCCGCCCGTTGGGCCGTCGTCCTGGCTGAAGATCTCGCCGATTCTGATTCGCGAAGCCCGGGCCAGCGGCATGCTGCTGCACTTCAATGCGTTGTTCGAAGGCCTGGCGATCAATCCGGCGGGTGATCAATTGTGGCTCGCCGCCGAGCGTCAAAGCCGTGGCTTGTTGTTGATCAAGCGCAAACAAACGGTATGGGATTGCGATGGTGGCTGTGTGTTGCTGAGCGAAGCCGGGAAAGAAATGCAGCCGGCGCAGTTTCCCCGAGCCAAAGCAGTGTCCAGAGACTTTTCCGACCTGTCGCTGTTCAACGGCAAGCTGTTTACCCTTGAGCGCAACGCTTACCAGATCTGCCGCCGAGATCCGGTGACGGCCAAGGTCGAGCGCTGCTGGTCGTTTGCCGATGAAGCCTTGCAGGCGCATCGCCGCTATTCAAATCCTTACGGCCTGACCGAAGCGTTGATTATTGACGCCGAGGGCGCGTGGATTGGCACCGACAACAACAACGATGCCCGCGCCGATGGCGAGGAACGTCCGATCGTCTGGCGCTTTGCCGCGCCTGAAGGCGGCTGGAGCGCCAAGCCTTGAGCCAGCAAACGCCGGGAAAACGCGCCGGTCGGGTATTTATGGTGCTGGCCTGGTGCGCGGCGCTGTTTCTGGCGACGCGGTTTTTCGGCCAGTGGGAGGCGCGGCAGCAGAACCCCAACTCCGTCATCAGCTCTGAGCAGGGCGAAGGTTTTATCGAAGTGAAACTGGCCAGCAACACACAGGGTCACTTCGTCGCCAGCGGCCAGATCAACGGCCAGCCGGTGGATTTCATGCTCGATACCGGGGCGACCGACGTGTCGATCCCGGCGGAATTGGCCGAACGGCTGAAACTGGAAAAAGGCTTCGGGGTAACCCTGAGCACAGCCAATGGTCGCACCCAGGGTTACCGAACCCGCATCGACCGGCTGCAACTGGGCGACATTGTGCTGCGTGATGTGCGCGCCCTCGTCGTGCCAGGCCTGGATGGCAAGCAAGTGCTGCTCGGAATGAGCGCGCTGAACAAACTTGAATTTACCCAGCGCGGTGGCACCATGCTGCTGCGCCAGACAACGAACCGATGAGGCCCGCATGAGCGACTCCCTTGATCTCAGCCTGGACGGTGTAGAACGCCGGTCACTGGCTGACTTCACCGAAAATGCCTACCTCAACTACTCCATGTACGTGATCATGGACCGTGCATTGCCGCATATCGGCGACGGCCTGAAACCGGTACAGCGGCGCATCATCTACGCGATGAGCGAGTTGGGGCTGGACGCCGATTCCAAGCACAAGAAATCGGCGCGTACCGTCGGTGACGTGCTTGGTAAATTCCACCCGCACGGCGACTCGGCCTGCTACGAAGCCATGGTGCTGATGGCCCAGCCGTTCAGCTATCGCTACACGCTGGTCGACGGCCAGGGTAACTGGGGTGCGCCGGATGATCCCAAGTCCTTCGCCGCCATGCGTTACACCGAAGCACGGCTCTCGCGTTATTCCGAAGTGCTGCTCAGCGAATTGGGCCAGGGTACTGCGGACTGGGGTCCGAACTTCGACGGTACGCTCGACGAGCCGCTGGTGTTGCCGGCGCGTTTGCCGAACATCCTGCTCAACGGCACCACCGGCATCGCCGTGGGCATGGCCACCGACGTACCGCCGCACAACCTGCGCGAAGTCGCCACGGCGTGCGTGCGTTTGCTCGATGAGCCCAAAGCCACGGTCGAACAGCTCTGCGAACACATCCAGGGCCCGGATTACCCGACCGAAGCGGAAATCATCACGCCGCGTGCCGACCTGCTGAAAATGTACGAAACCGGCAAGGGCTCGGTGCGCATGCGCGCCGTTTACCACATCGAAGACGGCGACATCATCGTCACCGCGCTGCCGCATCAGGTGTCTGGTGCCAAGGTGCTGGAACAGATCGCGGCCATGATGCAGGCCAAACCGTCGAAAGCCCCGCAAATCGCTGACTTGCGAGACGAATCCGACCACGAAAACCCGTGCCGGATCGTGATTATTCCGGGCGCACGCAAAAACTTTGACCACGATGCATTGATGACCCACCTGTTCGCCAGTACCGAGCTGGAGTCGAGCTACCGGGTCAACATCAACATCATCGGTCTGGACGGCAAGCCGCAGCTGAAAAACCTGCGTGCGCTGTTGGTCGAGTGGCTGGAATTCCGGGTCCAGACTGTGCGTCGTCGCCTGCAATTCCGCCTCGACAAAGTCGAGCGTCGCCTGCACCTGTTGGACGGTTTGTTGATTGCCTACCTCAACCTGGATGAAGTGATTCACATCATCCGTACCGAGGAGCACCCGAAAGCCGCACTGATCGCACGTTTCGCCCTGAGCGAAATCCAGGCCGACTACATTCTCGACACCCGTTTGCGTCAGTTGGCGCGACTGGAAGAAATGAAGCTGCGTGCCGAGCAGGATGAACTGCTCAAGGAACAGGCCAAGCTGCAAGCCCTGCTGAGCAGCGAAGCCAAGTTGAAAAAACTGGTGCGCACCGAACTGATCAAGGACGCCGAAACCTACGGCGACGACCGTCGCTCGCCAATCGTCGAGCGCGCCGAAGCCAAGGCCCTGACCGAGCACGATCTGCTGCCGAATGAGAAAGTGACGGTCGTCCTGTCGGAAAAAGGCTGGGTTCGTTCCGCCAAAGGTCACGAAATCGACGCCACCGGACTTTCCTACAAGGCCGGGGATGGTTTCAAGGCCTTGGCGCCCGGACGCTCCAACCAGTTTGCGGTGTTTATCGATTCCACCGGTCGCAGCTATTCGGTGGCCGCACACACACTGCCATCGGCCCGAGGCCAGGGCGAACCGCTGACCGGTCGTCTGACGCCGCCGCCAGGGGCGAGCTTCGAATGCGTGCTGATGCCGGAAGACGATTCGCTGTATGTAATCGCGTCCGACGCCGGTTACGGTTTCGTGGTAAAAGGTGAAGACCTGCAAGCCAAGAACAAGGCGGGCAAGGCGCTGTTGAGCCTGCCGAACAACGCCAAGGTGATTCTGCCGCGCCCAGTGGCTGATCGTGAGCAAAACTGGCTGGCCTCGGTGACCACCGAAGGTCGCCTGCTGATCTTCAAAATCAGCGATCTGCCACAATTAGGTAAAGGTAAAGGTAATAAGATCATCGGGATTTCCGGCGAGCGTGTTGCCAGCCGCGAAGAATATGTCACGGACATCGCTGTTCTGCCGGATGGCGCCACATTGGTGCTGCAGGCCGGAAAACGTACCTTGTCACTAAAAGCGGACGACCTCGAGCACTACAAAGGTGAGCGTGGACGTCGTGGGAACAAATTGCCACGTGGCTTTCAGAGGGTAGATGCGCTGCTCGTCGAAAACCTCAATTAAGCGTCCTAGAGCGCTCGATCTACGATTTAACGCGTAGATCGACGCTTTGGCGCTGGAGTCGGAACGCATATTCACGGATGATATGGCCTTTCAAGCGCCGGCGTGGCCGAGCGTTCTTCATATTTATTGAGTATTTTCACTGTGGTTAGCCTTGTGGCAACCACCTGGATGGGACGATGACTGCTCTGCGCCTTCCTTTTATTTTGATGCTCGCTGGCGTTCTTGGCCTGGCGGGTTGCAGCGTTCACCAGCCGGTGTCGCTGTATCAGCTGGACAGCGGAAGTCCGGCTCAGCCTGCGCAAAGCGCGGGCATGGCTGTACTGCTGGGTCCGGTTACAGTAGCTGATTACCTGCAACGCGAAACGTTGTTGCAGCGACAGCCGGATGGCAGCCTGCAAGCGTCGGCTGATGGTCGTTGGGCGGGTAGCCTGTCGTCGGATATCGATCAGTTGTTGCTGCGTCAGGTCGCCGGTCATCTGGACAGCCAGCGCGTGGTGCTGGCGCCAGCGACAGTGGGCTTCACGCCGGATGTGCAGGTTCTTCTGACGATTACTCGCCTGGACTCGGGTGAGGCGCAACCGGCGATCCTTGATGCGCAATGGCGTCTGATCGACCGTCGTGGCCAGGTTCGTGATAACCGCATCATTCACCTGCAGGAACAACATGCCGGTGGCACGGCGGCTCAGGTTCAGGCTCAGGGTGTGTTGCTGCAGCGTCTGGCCGAGCAGTTGTCGACGGCGCTCAAGCCGCTGGCTAATCAGCCGCCGATCGCCGAAGCACCGCGCAAACCGGCGTCTAAGCCTGTGGCACCTGCTGCCGAGCAGGACAAACAGCCGAAGATCCCGATGGCTTCGCCGATCAGGACCGATATGGAAGTGTTCAGGTTCTAAGCCTGGATTGATCCAAGAGCAAAGCCCGCCATGTGCGGGCTTTGTTGTTTCTGCGGGTTGGAGATCTCCTTTGCTGCTGAGGGCCTCATCGCGGGCAAGTCGGGTCGCCGCACCGCTTGCTCCTACAGGGTTTGTATCGTTCATGCGATTGGCGTACGACACCGAACCTGTAGGAGCAAGCGGTGCGGCGACCCGACTTGCCCGCGATGGCGTCAGTGAGGGCAACAAAAAAGCCCGCAGACAATCACTTGTCTGCGGGCTTTTTCATAACGGGGCTATTTACGCCCGTCGTTCGTGCATCCGCGCCAGTTGCCGCTCAAGCATCGACGGATAAGGCTCCATCAGCCGCTCTACGCAGCAAGCGCCTTCCGGGCTGGCGATCGGTCGGATTCGAGCGCGCTGACGGATCAGCGCGTCGTCACCGATCTTGCGCTCCACCAGCAACAGGTTGCGGCTGTGTTGCGACAGGGCCAGCGCATCCTGGGCGGTTTCGGTCAGCAGCAGATCAATCTGGCTCAGGCCGAACAGCTCGTCACCCAGGGTCAGGCCCAGTTGCAATTGCAGGGTGATGCCGCTGTCGGCGACTTCGATCTGCAACTGATGGCCCAGAGCCCGCAACAATTCACCGCAGCAGATGGCATTGGTCAGGTAGTCGTCGCCGCTGTCTTCGGTGTGGAACAGCATCAGCGTGCTGCCATCGTTCAGGGTGTGCAGCTCGCTCTGGTAGAGCGAGGCGGCCTGATCGAGGCAGTCGCGATAGCGTTTGAGCAGTTCTTCCAGGCGTGTGCGGGGCAGGCGACGCAGCTGATCCTGAGCGCCCAGTTGCACGGCCAGCACCGCGCTGTGCTGCGGCACGTTCGACAGTTGCGGTTTGGCTACCGGTTTCGGCGCAGTCGAAGCTGATTCATCACGCAAGTCGGCAAATGCATCGTCGTCCTCATCGTCTTCAACGGTGCTGACAATGCGCCGTGGCGCAGGTTTGAGGCCGGCCACAGGCTTGGTTTCATCGAAACTCGGGTCACGCAAATTGCGCATTTCGAAGGTTGGCTCGTTATCGTCGGCGTCTTCGTAGTCGCTTTCGTCGTATTCAGGCTCGGGAGCGGGCTCCGGCTCGGCGGGTTCTGGCGCGAAGTCGGCGTGCAGCTGACGAGCCAGATCGCCGATCTCATCCTGACGCTCGGTTGCCGGGGTGTGTTCGTCGATATGGCGCAGCCACACCCGCAATTGCAGCAACGGCGTGGAGATGTGCCGACCCAGGCGCAGGCTCAAGGCCAGGGACAGCGCCAGCAGAATCGCGCTCAAAATACCCATGCTTTGCAGGCTGATGGTCATCGGCTGCTGGAACTGATCCATGTCCAGGCTGATGCGCAGTTGCCCGGCGGTCACATCCTGGAAAGTGATCTTGCTCTGGTACATGCCTTCGGCTTCGCCCAGCAGGCTATGCTTGGGGCGCTGACCGGCTTCGGCGAGGATGCGGTTATCCACGCTGTAGATGGCCGCGTGAGCCACCAGCTTGTTTTTGGTCAGGTTGTTGAGCAGCACGTTGAGGCTGAG
Organism: Pseudomonas sp. GM41(2012); assembly: GCF_000282315.2. Lineage (GTDB taxonomy): Bacteria > Pseudomonadota > Gammaproteobacteria > Pseudomonadales > Pseudomonadaceae > Aquipseudomonas. Next base: position 53,609 of record NZ_AKJN02000002.1, on the reverse strand, counting down.
GATGTCGTTGGACACCAACAGCTCCGTAGCGGACGTGGCAGTCTGGGTGGTCAGGCTTTCGCCCAGCGCATCCGCCTGCTCGTGCATGGCCTGCTTGAACTGCAAACCCATCACGCAGGCATAGATCACCAGGGCCAGAGCGACCAGGATCACGTTATGGCTGGCAATGCGCAATGCAATCGGTACACGGCGGTGGCGCAGTGCACGGAAGATCAGCAGAAAGAAGTTATCGGTTTTTACTGGCGTGGGCCGGTTCACTTGAGCTCGGCTCTTTTGTCCGTGAAGTTGACGCGCAGTATAGCGACAGGCCCTAGACCGTCAAAGCGCTCACGGTGCCCGATGGTCACTGAATGTGGGTAGAATGCGGTTTTTTTCCACCTGCGGGGGTGCGCCTTGCGCGAAATCGTCCTGATAAACATCACGGGAGTCGACCGTCCGGGTCTGACTGCGGCCATTACCGGCGTTCTGGCCCAGGGTGGTGTGAACATTCTCGACATCGGTCAGGCGGTGATCCACGACACCTTGTCGTTCGGCATCCTGGTTGAAATTCCTGACACCGAGCAAGGCAAGTCGGTGCTCAAGGACATCCTGTTCACGGCGTATAAGCTCGATCAGCAGGTGCGTTTCACGCCGGTGTCCGAAGAGGATTACCAGCAGTGGGTTGGCAATCAAGGCAAGAAACGCCACATCGTGACCCTGCTGACCCGCAAAGTGACTGCCGGACAATTGCAGGCCGTGAGTTCGATCACCGCCAAATATGGCCTGAACATCGACCACATCGATCGTCTGTCCGGGCGCATGCCGCTGGACACCCCGGCCGATCAGGGCAAGGGCTGCATCGAGTTTTCCGTTCGTGGCGAAGCGGCTGATCCGCAAGCGCTGCGGGCCGAATTCCTCAGCGTCGCGCAGGAACTGAACGTCGACATCGCCTTCCAGGAAGATTCACTGTTCCGTCGTAACCGTCGCCTGGCGGTGTTCGACATGGACTCGACGCTGATCGAAGCCGAAGTGATCGACGAACTGGCCAAGGCTGCCGGTGTGGGCGATCAGGTATCTGCGATCACCGAGCGGGCGATGGCCGGGGAATTGGACTTCCGCGCCAGCTTCAAGGAGCGCCTGGCCTTGTTGAAAGGGCTGGACGTCAGCGTGCTGGATTCCATCGGCGCCTCCCTGCGTCTGACCGAAGGTGCCGAAACACTGTTCGCCGAACTCAAACGTCTGGGCTACAAGACCGCAATCCTGTCGGGCGGCTTTACCTACTTCGCCAAGCAATTGCAGGCCAAGCTGGGCATCGACTACGTGTTCGCCAACGAACTGGAAGTCGTGGACGGCAAAGTGACTGGCGTGGCGGTCGAGCCGATTGTTGATGCGCAGCGCAAGGCGGATCTGCTGAAGGAACTGGCGCACAAGGAAGGTTTGCGTCTGGAGCAGACCATTGCGGTCGGCGACGGCGCCAACGATTTGCCGATGCTGGCGATTGCCGGGTTGGGCGTGGCGTTCCGTGCCAAGCCGCTGGTGAAACAGTCGGCGAAGCAGGCGATTTCCACCCTTGGGCTGGATGGCGTGCTGTATCTGCTGGGCTTCCGGGATCGCGACGGGCAGCTCTAAGTCTTGTATTGACTGACAGGGCGCCATCGCGGGCAAGCCTTGCTCCTACAGAGGTCGTGTTGTTCAAACGATTAACGCTGAACCTGTAGGAGCAAGGCTTGCCCGCGATGGGGGCGCCACGGTCTTACAGATTCACCTTCAAAGTGTTTTCCACAACGAATCAAAATCCTCCTCAGCGCCGCTCACTGCGGCGTTGTCGTTTCTGGCTGTCTCCAGTGGACGGTAGGCGAACTGATTGAAACTGTTGGTGCTCGCCACCCGCCGCTCCAGCCCGACCCGACGTTCCTCGCCGTGGGTATTGATCATGACCTTGTTGCCCTCCTGAAAGGGTAAGCGCGGCGCGAGCAGGGTGGCCGGCACGTCGATGGCGCTGATTTGCGGCAGCAACAAACCGCGAAGGTATTGGCTGTGGTCATCACGGGTGCGCACCAGTTGCAGGCCGCAAGGCTCGGCGCAGGGCGCAACCTGCTCGATGCCCATTTGCGTGCCGCCGCCGCGCACCTGGCGGATCCAGCGCACCACCGCGATGCTCCAACCCTGACCGGCAGAATCCTCGATACCGACCATCTCACCCGCCTGCAACTCGGCCGGTACTGCGCCGGGCCAGGCCAGGCAGTAACCGCCGGGGCTGTGATTGATCACTGATAGAACATGGGTCGGGAAGTGCTGATTGCGGTCGGATGCTTCGTGGCTGTCGTCATTCTGAAGCTGCGGGTATTCGATCTCTTCGTAGGGCAACAGAGCGTCTGCATTGCCTTGGGGCGCGGCGTCGAAGGCCTCGTGCCATTGGTCCTTTTCCCGGCCAGTCGCTGACGTTACCGAAAATTGTGCAGGCCGGGCGCCGTGGTTTTTCAGGATGTCGCTGAATGAGCGTTGCCCACCCAGATAAAAGTGCAGCGCACTCATGCCTATGCACAGGGTCAACGTGCCTTGGCCGACGGTGCGCTGGAAACTGCGCTCGGCCGTCTGGCCCCAGGCGGCATGAAGGTGTTGCAACGTGTCCAGGCTTAACCCTGTCGACACGGGCAGTGGCGATGAACTGTCATTTTTTTGCAAATGAGCTTCAATTGCCGCGACCAACGGCTGCGGATCAAGCCCCAACAAGCTCTCCTGCTGCTCGGCGCGGAACTTGGTGCGGTAACGCGGTCCGGTGTCGAGGTCTGGCGCGACGGCGAACAGTCCGGTGGCCGGTTTGCCGGGTTGCAGCTTGATCCATTGGCTCCAGGGTTCCAGTACCTCGGCCACCCGGGCAATCTGGTGCTGACGCAGTTGGTTGCAGCGTGAGGCACCCAGCAACAAGGCGACCACGTACGTCTGTTCGATGCTCAGGGTTTGCGTCTGGCTGGCCAGCTCATCGCGCAGGCTTGTGTGTTGGAGCCGGTGCGTGCAGGCGATTCGGTAGAGCTGATGCAGCTCCAGCCACAGGCCTTCCGGCACCGGGCAATAGAGTTTGGTCGCGCGAATCAGCGGCCCGTTCAGGCCATGGATCGCCCGTTGCAGCGCCTGGGTCAGCAGCGGCGCACGGTCCTTGCTGAACTTTGGTGTGATGCGCACGACAATTTGTTTATAACCAATGGCCAAGTGACTTTGCAGCGCCTGGCAGAGGTTGGCGATCTTGCGGGAACGCTCGTCGAGGACAATCGACTGATGCAGGAAATGCTGCTCAAGGTGTTTGCAGACGTAATACACCTCCGGCCGCAGCAGTTCGAGCAATTGCAGGCGATTGTCACTGGGCGTGAACATCTGGTTGAGTTCGCTCAAGCCTTGATACAGCTGGCGAGCGGTTTCACCGATGTTGGCTTTGGGCAGATTGGCGATCCAGCGCTTGAGATCGCGCGGGGTGGCTTCACAGAACGACAGACGCACCTGCAGCGGGATCGGTGCGCGTAGCAGCAAGACAGGATTGGTCTCATTCATGCCGTAGACAAGCTCCGACCGGGAAATGGGCAGTGAATGACTTGACTGTAGCAGCTATGAACGCTGGAGGGAGTATCACGATATTTGCGTCACGCTTGCCTTCGTAGGAGCTGCCGAAGGCTGCGATCTTTTTTCAGCGCGCGCCGTAGATCAAGATCAAAAGATCGCAGCCTTCGGCAGCTCCTACAGAGGGATGCGCCGCCCGGAAGAAATCCTGGGCGGCGGCTCCGGGATCAAGCGCTTGGCAAGCCCATGCCCTGGCCCATCTGCACCGGCGAACCGGCCGCCAGCTCTTCAGCCCACTTGACTTGATCAGGCCCGAACAGCACGACAGCGGTCGAACCCAGTTTGAAGCGGCCCAGTTCTGCACCTTTCTCCAAATGGATCGGCGCACGGGCAGCTTCGTCGTAGCGGAAGGTTTTCAGCTCGCGTTTCGGCGGCGTGACCAACCCGGCCCAAACGGTTTCGATCGACGCAACGATCATCGCGCCCACCAGCACCACGGCCATCGGCCCGCGCTCGGTGTCGAAAATGCACGCCACACGCTCATTGCGGGCGAACAGTTCCGGAACGTTTTCGGCGGTGGTCTGGTTGACCGAGAAGATCCGGCCCGGGATGTAGACCATCTCGCGCAGGGTGCCGGCCAACGGCATGTGCACGCGGTGGTAGTCCTTCGGCGACAGATAAATAGTCGCAAAATCACCGCCCATGAACGGCGCTGCGTTGGCAGCGTCGCCGCCCAGCAATTCCAGCACGCTGAAGCTGTGGCCCTTGGCCTGGAACACGCGACCGTGTTCGATCGGGCCGAGTTGGCTGACCGCGCCGTCGGCCGGGCTGAGGATCGCGCCAGGCGTCTCATCCAGCGGGCGAGCGCCGTCTTTCAAGGCGCGAGTGAAGAACGCATTGAAGTGTTCGTAGGCAGTCAGGTCTTCGACCAGTGCCTGCGACATGTCCACCTGATAACGCTTGGCGAACCAGGCGGTGAAGGCGTTCTTGAACCAGCGCACGCGGCATTCGGCAATGCAGCCGGCCAGTCGCGACAGCAGGTGATGGGGCAGCAGGTATTGGCTGAGGATAAACAAACGCTTATTCATTAACTGTCCTTAAAAACCTTAAATCTCTACGGGGGTATCGGGGTGGTTGCCCCATTCGCCCCAGGAACCGGCGTAGCCTTTGACCCGCGGATAACCGAGGGATTTGGCCACCAGATAGGTGAAGCCAGAACGATGGTGTGTCTGGCAGTGGGTAATCACTTCTTTGTCTTTGCTGATCCCGAGTTTTTCCAGGATCTGCGGCATGTCGGTGCGGATGCGCAGGTTGCGCGCCTGATCCATGCCCGCGGTCCATTCGAAATTGACCGCGCCGGGAATGTGCCCGGCCTTGGCCGCCAGGACTTTCTCGCCGGAGTACTCCAGTGGCCCGCGTGCGTCCCAGATCGCCAGGTCGGCGGCACCGAGACGGCTTTGCAGGTACTCGCGGGTGGCCGTGGGTTCGTCGTGCAGGGTCAACGCAACCGGGCCGCCAACCGCTGCCGGGATCTGGATCGACATGGGCAAGCCTTCTGCCAGCCAGGCCTTCAGGCCGCCGTCGACATAGTGGTACTTGCTGTGGCCGATGACATCCAGCAGCCAGATAAAGCGCCCGGCCCAACCGCCGCCTTCGTCGTCATAGACAACGTAGACCGCATCGGGGTTGTGTCCCAGTTCACCGAACAACGCTTCGAGCGCCGCTTGCGGCGGCATCAGCCCCGGCGCTGGTGCGTGACCGAGTTGCGTGCGTTTCGGATCGACAAAGCGCGCACCGGGGATATGCCCTTCGGCATAGCGGGCGCTGCTGGTCAGGTCCACCAGAATCAGTTCGCGGGCGTCGAGACGAGGGAGCAAGTCGCTCGGCTCGATCACCAGCGGCAAGCCAGAGAAGTCAGACATGTGAGGTCTCCAGAGCACAAAAGGGAGGATTGTATAGCAGCGTCATTGGCCGCGCTGACTAAAGCTGTGCAGGGCTTTCTCGATGCACTGCGCGGTTTTACCGAAGGCTTGTACGGTGATTTCAGAGAACGGTCCGCCGCCCTGATCCGCCACCACAATCATGATCACCCGACCATTATTGACCAGTGAGCGCAGCAGCAAGTGTTCGCCGCCGAACTGTGAGCGCAGGCCGGCCGGTAGCATGGCCGAGAATTGTGCGTTGTTGGCCGGCGTCAGGCGTACCTGGGCCTGTTGCGAGAGCAGGCGTTGCAGCACGGTGCTCTGGCTGACGACGAAGTTCAGACCGGCCACTTCCTTTGGCAGCCCGGCCGTCTGATGCACCCGCAGATTGGCGTGAGTGCGGTCGGCCATCAGGATCATCACCCGACGCATGCCGCATGCGACCAAAGCGTCCCGGGCAGACGTGGTCAAGTGCATGGCATTGGTGAAGCGACTCGGCTCGACCAGCAACTCGGCACACTGGCTGCGCCATTTCGCCAGGTCTTCGGCCGTCGGCGCCGGGGCCGGCAGCAAGCCTGCGTGCACGCGGTTCATACCCCACGGCCAGATCAGTGAAACGGCCGGGTGCCAAAGGTCTGGCATGGCGTGATGGCGGGCGCTGTTGGCGGCCTGTTGGTGCAACTGCTGCTGCACCTCGTCCATCGGCATTTGCAGGTAAAGGCTGGTCAGGTATTGCCAGCGTTCACTGTGCGGACTGTCCCAGGCTTGTTGCGCCGACAGCGCCAGGCCGTTGGCCAGCAGCACCGTATTGGCCGGCTGATTGAGCCAGCGGCGCAGGGTCGGATCGTCATCGAGGCGGTTCTGCTGGCGCAATGGATGATCGCTGTCGCGCGCGATGCGCAGCACTTTCACCAGTTCACGCTGCTCGTTGAGCAGCAGCCGATAACCTTGCTGCACCCAGATCGGCAGGCGCCAGATGTCCACGAGCGCCAGGCAGATATCCAGCAGGCGCACGCCGAACAATTGCTTTTCGACTTTGCGCGCCGACTCACCTTTGTGGATGACCCGCAGCTCCCATTCTTCGAGCAGCTGCGGATGAGTCAACGCCATCGGCCAGAGCGGCGAGAGAAACAAAAGACTGCCCCAATGGATGTCCTGCCATAGCCGCGCCAGGCGACTGGCGAAAAAACCGTTGGCCTGTTGGGTCGCGTGCTGGCTGATCAGCTGCAGCTGACGCAGGGCGATCGGGATCTCCAATTGCGGCTGGGCAGGCAACCGGGCGAGCAGTTCTTCGGTGCGCTTCAAACCGAGGCGATTGATCGCCACCTCAAGGTTTTCTGCAGGCTCGGTCATGCTGCCGTGGGTGTGGCGATTGGCTTCGCGAATCACGCTCAAGGCCAGCGCCGGGCTGTCCTGAATCAGTTCGGCGATATCGCGCAGGGAGCTGCGACTGTTGGCGATGGCCTTGCAGACACGGTCATGACTGGCTTGCGGAACTGGCAGGCGCACGCCATCGAGAAGCTTGACCCAGCCTTCGAGAGTGGTCGGTTTTGGAGTTGGAACGTTCGTTTCGTTAGCCATGGTTGGACGCGATCATCGTCTGCATTACCTATGCCCGGAGCGGGCCAAATTGGCTTTTCGCCTGAACTGGCTATAGTCTGGCGCAGTTTTGCCGATAAGTAGAAGAAGAGATTTTTTAACTTCCGAATATGACCTTGAACCCGACTCAGTAAGTGCTCTCCTACCTATGGCTAAATTAATCGGCATCATCGTCGTATTCGCGAGCGTGCTCGGCGGATACGTGCTTTCCCACGGCAAAATTGCCGCCCTGATTCAGCCCTTCGAGGTGATGATTATTGGTGGTGCGGCACTCGGTGCGTTCCTGCAGGCCAACCCCGGTTACATGACCATGCACGTGCTCAAGAAATCCTTGGGCATGTTCACTTCGCGTTTCAACCACACGTTCTATCTGGAAGTGCTGGGCCTGATCTACGAGATCCTCAACAAGAGCCGCCGCGAAGGCATGATGGCTATCGAGGGCGACATCGAAGACGCTGCTGCGAGCCCGATCTTCGCCAAATACCCTGCGGTATTAAAAGACGAACGCATGACCGCGTTCATCTGCGATTACCTGCGCATCATGTCCTCCGGCAACATGGCGCCCCATGAGCTCGAAGGCCTGTTCGACATGGAGCTTTACAGCCTCAAGGAAGACCTCGAGCATCCATCCCACGCGGTGAACGGTATTGCCGACGCCATGCCTGGTTTCGGTATCGTCGCGGCGGTACTCGGTATCGTGGTGACCATGGCTTCCTTGGGTGAAGGCGATCAGAAATCCATCGGCCTGCACGTCGGTGCGGCCCTCGTCGGTACCTTCTTCGGTATTCTCGCGGCGTACGGTTTCTTCGGTCCGCTGGCCCATTCCCTGGCCCACGATGCCAAGGAAGAGCTCAACGTCTACGAAGCCATCAAGGCCTCGCTGGTCGCTTCGGCTTCCGGCATGCCGCCATCGCTGGCGGTAGAGTTCGGTCGTAAGGTTCTGTACCCGGCGCACCGTCCTAGCTTCGCTGAGCTGGAACAAGCGGTTCGCGGACGTTAAGTCATGGAAAATAACCAGCCGATAATCATCAAGCGCGTCAAGCGCATCGCCGGCGGGCATCACGGGGGCGCCTGGAAAATCGCCTTCGCCGACTTCGCGACGGCGATGATGGCGTTCTTCCTGGTGCTGTGGCTGCTGTCCACCGCAACGCCTGAACAGAAGATCGCCATCGCCGGTTACTTCAAGGACCCGGTCGGTTTTTCCGAAAGCGGCACGCCGTACATCATCGATTTGGGCGGCACACCGACCCTGGCGCCGGAGAACACCCTCAACCCCGAGGTGAAATCTCAGCCGCAGCCAGACAAGGTGACTATCGACGCCGAGCAGGTTGAAGGCATGGCCGAGCAGGTCGAGAAGGAACGTCTCGAGCTGTTGCTGCAAGAACTGCAGAACAAGGTCGAAGAGAACCCGCAACTGAAGAAATTCAAAGACCAGATCCTGTTCGAAATCACCCCGGACGGTTTGCGCATCCAGATCGTGGACGCCGAAAACCGGCCGATGTTCGACTCAGGCTCAGCTCGTCTGAAGCCGTACTTCGAAGACATCCTGCTGGCCATGGCCGACACCATCAAAGCGGTGCCGAACAAGATCAGCATCAGCGGCCACACCGATGCCAAGCCGTATTCGGGCACGGGTGATTTCGGTAACTGGGAGCTTTCGGCCAACCGTGCCAACGCCGCACGTCGTGCGCTGGTGGCGGGTAGTTATCCGGATACTCAGGTGGCGCGGGTCGTCGGTTATGCCTCGTCGTCGTTGTTTGACCGCGAGCACCCGTTCAACCCGGTCAACCGCCGAATCGACATCGTGGTGCTGACCAAGAAAGCCCAGCGTGCCATCGAAGGTTCGCAAGGTGCGGAGCCGGCTCCAGAAACAACGCCGACGCAAGGGCAGGGCGGCCCGGGCGAAGTGCCCGCCACGCCAGCTGATCCGAATGCGTTACCGGCAGATAAAGAGCCGTTGCCGGCGCATGAGCTTCGTGAACGGTTGAATCTGTTCGACAACCCAGCGCCGAAACCGGGTGAGCCGCCGAAGCAGTGACCCATGAAAAAGCCGACAGCGATGTCGGCTTTTTTGTGCCTGTTGTTTGTGAAGTGGGAATTTTCAGCGTGGGCGCGGTCCCTGTGGGAGCTGGCTTGTCGGGTCGCTGCATCGCTGCGATGGCGGCCTTGTGGCTGGCGTAAGTTTTGGGTGTGTACATATCCATTTCTGCGGTAACGGCTGCCTATGGTTCGCTCTTACAGCGAGTCACTTTGGAAAAGCCCCAAAGTAACCAAAGGGCTTTTGCCCCTTTCGTTCGGTGCCTCGCCTAGGCTCGGCATGCCCTCGCTCCGGTCCTGCTCCGTGGGCCCGCCGCCATCGGCCATCCATGGCCGGGGGCGACTAACCCGGCATCCATGCCGGGTTGCCCACTGCGCAGAACCTCCACTCGGCCTCTCGAGGGTGCGACTACCGCCAAAGCAATCGAGGCGGCCTAATAGCCGACCTGATTGCTGGGTGTACGCGTTCCGCTGTAGGAGCCGGCTGCTGGCGATGGTCGTCAACGATAACGTGTGCTGCCTGAATGGACGCGGCGCACTTGAGTCCATCGCCGCAAGAATGAATTTACATCTGCCTGATCACGGTAAAAACCAAGGAATGAGGGCATGTCCGAGAAAGGTGTAGGAAGTCTCCGAGGCGTATAAACCGGGTTTTTCTTCGCTTAAGGCTCGCCTATAGTTTGTCCGTCGCCGACGAATCGGTGATCGACTTTAGCCGGTCGAACCACAGATGAAATCTCTCGAAATTATCCGGAGTTTTGACCCATGGCTAAATACCGCCCCCTCCAAGGCAACTTCAGCATCGGCCCGACGCTGTACATCGACACCGAAGCCCGCGCTTCCGATCTCCTCGAAACCGCCGTCCACCGACTCAAAGCCGCGCGTAATCTACTCAACAGCGTCACCTGCCTGTGCATCAAAAACGCCGAAGGTCATGATCTGGAGCATTTCACCAATGCTGCACATATGTTGATTCAGGACGGCTGCGATGCCTTGGATGTGCTGGGCTGGACGCTGGAAAAAACCGCACGCTGAAAATGAGAAGGCCACGATTTGCGCAGCTTTTTTGTCAGGTTACGCGCGCTGGGACAATTTTTTGACCGCCATCAAGGCGCGCCATAGCCACTGGAATAGAGCCTTCCGATCATTTTCGTGACGTCACGAAAATGATCGAGGTCGGTAAAGGTGGTCAGCGCCCTGTCGAAGACCTCATGCTCACTCGTTATGCCTGCTACTTGATTACCCAGCATGGTAATCCGAGTTGGCAGTCGTGAAATAATACCTTCGGCGTCCATTGATTGGTCAGCATTGAAATACAAAAAAGCCGCGATCGTCGCGGCTTTTTTGTGCCTGTCAGAAACCGCGTCGGATGCGGTTTTTGAGTTGGTCGTGGAACAGGTCGGCATTTCCTTTGTAGGTGCCGCGAACCGACTCACTGATCGAATCCAGTCCTATCGAGCGTTTGGTTAGCACCTCCTCACGATAAGCATCAATGAAAAAATTGATGTCCGTATCGCCGCTCAGTTTCGGCCATTTGTCGAGGTACAACGGTAAAGCGCTTGGGCCAATCTGGTACGAGCAGATGCGGCGATTGCTGATGGTCGCTTCTCCGATCTCGAACGGTACCCACCAGGACTGCGCGGTTTTCTCGGAAACCACGGCGAGCAGATGCGTGCAGTCGGTAATGTTGCGAGTAATCACGCCGGTAATATCGTCAGTAGTCTGCGATTCGGCATCCAGCACATCGAGATAGGTTTTGATGTTCGCCTGTTTCAGGCGCGCATTGATGGCCATTGCCTGGACGCGGTCGGTATGGCGGTAGCTAATAAACACAGGCATCAGAAATGTCCTTTGATCGCGAGTTCGCGGTAATAGGCGCCGAGGGCGGTCAGGCGGCAGCCGGTGGAGTGGATGGCCGCGTAGTACATGTGCTCGGCGTCAACCGGTTCGATCAGGCTGTGGCGGTTGCACTTTTGCAGTTGGGCGAAGACTTCGCCGTGGTCCGGGTCGAACGATGTTTCGGTGGGTTCATAGCTGGGGTCGAGCGCAAAGACGTGGCTGGGCTCCGGGAACCAGTCCTTGAGTTTGCGCAGGGTCTCTTCGGCGATCAGTGGCGTGACCTCGCGCAAGGGGACAAATTGCGAGACGTTGGTCTTGAACACTGGCCGTTGTTCCCACGCGCCCAACGCGTTGTCGACGAACGAATACACGCTGCCGGGAGTGACCTTGCCCAGTACGTTGGCGGCTCCGCCGTGCAGCGCTTGCAGCAGCAGATCGGTAAACACGCCGTGGCTGCGACCTTCGAGCGCAACCTGGTCTTTTTTGCAGGCGGTGAGAATGGTCATGCCTTCGCCGATGACGCTGCTGCCGCCGCGTAACCCGCGCATCGCGGCGGCTGCGCCGGCCTGGCAGCAGTCGAGGATGATGATTTTGTTCTTGATGTGGGGGGCGTTGTCCGCCCAACTCAATATGTCGCTGATGCGAATACCATCGCCACCCGGTGCAAAGTCCTGAGGGATCAGCAGCCCCTCGTCGATGCTGGTGTCGAACTGGCCGTGGCCGGCGAAATACAGCAGCGCCACATCGCAATCGCCGGAAAACAGGCTTTGGATATGCTGCTTCATGGCCATCAGCGAAAGGTCATCTTCGGCTGAGGTCAGCACCTTGCTGCTGAAGTTCGGCCGCCCGTTGGCGTGACGCTCCAGCACCGAGGCCATGGCCATCGCGTCGTTATTGCATCCGCCCAATGGAGAGACGTGGGCGTAATGGTTGATCCCGATGAACAATCCCTTGCGCATGGTTCACCCCGCCGCGTGAGTGCGAATGGCACTGATGATGCTGTTGGTGTTCCACGCACACTCTGCGTGTGCTGCCCGGCGCACCACGGTAGAAATCCGCTCCGCACCAAACGGCTTCACGGCAATGATCACCTTGCCCATGCGCCTGGCGATCGCGATTTCCTTGTTGATCCACTTGCTGTAGGTCGAATACATCCCCGCCATGATCAGCACTGCCGAGCAGGGGCGGATTTTGTTTTCGATGGCTTCTTCCAGCTGTTTGTCGGTTTTCGCGCCGATGATCGGGTTGTCTGGCGGCACTGAAAAATTTTTGAACGTGAAGCCGGGTTCAGCGTTGAGCAGCCGCACGAGGTTGTCATGGGCGTGGGGGTAGTTCCACGAATGGCTGATGAACAAATGATAGGTTTGCATGGGTATCCCTCGGTATCGCCAAAATGCGAAGAGGGTTCGAATGTATGCACTTGAGTGGTCGCAACAAGACCTGCACTGATAAAGAGAATTCCCCTACAAACAGGCGTGCAAGAGCCTTACAGAAGTCTCTGACGTTTAAATGGCGAGGATATTTGTAGGACGCTACAAGCGGCGCGCTGCCCCGTCAGTGTCGAGGCCGCGGGCGCGTCTGTTTAGTAGCTGGTTTCGGGCAAACTGGCGATGATCGAGCGATAGCTGTTCATCCGTTGCTGCTGCACGCGGCCTTCTTCGAGAGCTTTGAGCAGGGCGCAACCCGGCTCGCGGTCGTGCTTGCAATCGCGGAAGCGGCAGGTGCCGATCAAGTCGTTGAACTCGATGAAGCCGGCTTCGACGTCGGCACGGCTGACGTGGCCCAGGCCGAATTCGCGGATACCCGGGGAGTCGATCAACTCACCGCCGCCGGGGAAGTGGAACAACCGCGCGGTAGTGGTGGTGTGAGTGCCCTGGCCGGACAACTCGGACAGCGGGCCGACACGGGCTTCGACTTCAGGCAACAGGCTGTTGACCAACGAGGATTTGCCGACGCCGGACTGGCCGACGAACACGCTGATGCGTCCGTCCAGCTGTTCCTGCAGTTGCTCCATGCCGTTGCCGTGGTGCGCCGAAACCTCCAGCACCGGATAACCCAGCGTGCGGTAAACCGCCAGCAAGGCATTCAACGCGGGGGCGTTCTGCTCGTCGATCAGGTCGAACTTGTTGAGCAGCAGCAGCGGACGAATCCCTGCGTGCTCAGCAGCGACCAGATAACGGTCGATCAAGTTGGCATGAGGCTCGGGCAGCGGCGCGAAGACGATGACGATCATGTCGACGTTAGCGGCTACAGGCTTGAGCTGGCCACGGCTGTCCGGACGGCAGAGCTCGGTTTTACGCGGCAGTTGCGCCACGATCACACCGATACCCTGGTTGCCGGCACGCCAGACCACCTGATCGCCGGTCACCAGCGCCGGCAGGTTGGCGCGCAAGTGGCAACGGAACACCTGGCCAGCCAGATCGCCATCGAGGGCTTCGACTTCGACCTGCACACCGAAGTGCGCGATCACCAGGCCGGTCTGTTCCGGACCCAAGTCGCCACCCTCAAGTGCCTCGACAGCCGAGGACTCGCGTTTGGCGGCGCGGGCAGCGCGTTCGCCCTGAATCTTTTCGATGCGCCAGTTTTGACGACGATTGAGTTGGCGTTTGGCCATGGGTGTTCCGTATCAAGAATGCAGCGATTAGGTAAAACGGCCGCGAGTTTAGCACGCCCGGCCGCCGCCCTAGGCTAAACTGCGCAGCATTGCCTAGGAGCCGACACATGCAAAACCCGCAGAATCTGATCTGGATCGACCTGGAAATGACCGGTCTGAACCCTGATACCGACGTCATCATCGAGATGGCCACCATCGTCACCGACAGTGACTTGAACACCTTGGCCGAAGGTCCGGTGATCGCTATCCATCACAGCGACGAAATTCTCGCTGGCATGGATGAGTGGAACACCCGTCAACACGGCGGCTCCGGGCTGACCCAGCGCGTTCGCGACAGCCGCATCAGCATGGCCGAAGCTGAAGCCGAAACCATCGCTTTCCTGGAAAAATGGGTGCCGAAGGGCAAGTCGCCGATCTGTGGCAACAGCATCTGCCAGGATCGTCGCTTCCTTTATACGCACATGAAATCCCTGGAAAGCTTCTTCCACTACCGCAACCTCGACGTGTCGACGCTGAAAGAGTTGGCCGCACGCTGGGCGCCGGACGTGCGCGACAGCTTCAAAAAGGGCAGCACTCACCTGGCCCTGGACGACATTCGCGAATCGATCGCCGAGCTGCAGCACTATCGCAAGAACTTCATCAAGTTCTGATGGCGCCTCGGGTGACGCCATCGCGGGCAACGCGGTCCAACGCCATGATTGCCCCCTTTTGGTGCCGTCCCTAAATGGCTAGACTGCGCGCCTTCCTGTAAGGACCGCCCCCATGTTGCTGATGCTTTACCTGATCGCCATCACCGCCGAAGCCATGACCGGTGCCCTGTCTGCCGGCCGTCGCGGAATGGACTGGTTTGGCGTGGTGCTGATTGCCTGCGTCACGGCGTTGGGTGGGGGTTCGGTGCGTGACGTGCTGCTCGGCCACTACCCGCTGACGTGGGTCAAACACCCGGAATACCTGGTGCTGACCTCGGTGGCGGCGATGTTCACGGTCTTCGCTGCACGCTGGATGCGCCACCTGCGCTCGCTGTTCCTGGTGCTCGACGCCGTGGGCCTGGTGGCATTCACCCTGATCGGCTGCATGACCGCGCTGGAAATGGGGCACGGCATGCTCGTCGCGTCCGTCAGCGGTGTGATCACCGGGGTTTTCGGCGGCATCCTGCGCGACATTTTCTGCAACGACATCCCGCTGATCTTCCGCCGCGAACTCTACGCCAGCGTCTCGTTCGCTGCGGCGTGGTGCTACATGCTGTGCATTTACCTGCAATTGCCGGGTGAACAGGCGATTTTGATCACGCTGTTTGGCGGCTTCCTGCTGCGGTTGCTGGCGATCCGTTTCCACTGGGAAATGCCCAAATTCGTCTACAACGACGAAGCCTGATATCGCACGGCCCCTGTAGGAGCTGCCGAAGGCTGCGATCTTTTGATTTTGGTTTCCTCAAGATCAAAAGATCGCAGCCTTCGGCAGCTCCTACGCGAGTCCGTGTTGCTTGAGCGCCCACTCGACATGCTCTCGCACCAACTCCGACGGGTAATCCTTGCGAGCCTTCAACGCTTCCAGCACCGGAATGCTCGACGGCGCATTGCCCAGTCCCACCGCCAGATTGCGCAACCAACGCTCATAACCCGCCCGCCGCAGCGGCGAACCTTCAGTGTTGCTGAGAAACTTCTCCTCATCCCACATGAACAGCTCTGCCAACTCCGCGTTGTCCAGATTGTGCCGTGGCTTGAAGTCGCTTTCGCCGGACGGACGGGCGAAGCGGTTCCACGGGCAGACGATCTGGCAGTCATCACAGCCAAATACCCGATTGCCGATCAGTGGCCGCAAATCTTCCGGGATCGCGCTTTTCAGTTCGATGGTCAGGTAGGAAATACAGCGTCGGGCATCCAGCACGTACGGGCCGACGAAGGCGTTGGTCGGGCAGATGTCGAGGCACGCCGTGCAGCGGCCGCAATGTTCGGTGCTGTGTGGCGGGTCAACCGGCAGCGGCAGGTCGACGAACAGTTCGCTGAGAAAGAAGTAACTGCCGGCCTTGCGATTCAAGACCAGGGTGTTTTTGCCGATCCATCCAAGACCAGCCTGTTCCGCGATGGCTTTTTCCAGCACCGGCGCGCTGTCGACGAAGGCGCGGAAACCAAACGGGCCGATTTCGGCCTGAATTTTATCGGCCAGTTGTTGCACGCGTTTACGGATCAATTTGTGGTAATCGCGGCCCAAGGCATAACGCGAGACGTAGGCTTTTTCCGGTTGTGCCAGACGTTTGGCCATTTCGGTGTCGCCCGGCAGGTAGTCCATGCGTAGGGAAACCACCCGAAGCGTGCCGGGCACCAGCTCTTCCGGGTGTGAGCGTTTGCTACCGTGGGCGCCCATGTAGTCCATTTCGCCGTGGTAGCCAGCCGCGAGCCAGCGTTCCAGGTGCTGCTCATGCTCGGCCAGGTCGAGGCCGCTGATGCCGACTTGCTGAAAGCCCAGCTCGCGGCCCCAGTCCTTGATGGATTGGGCGAGGGCGGGCAGGTCTGTGGTAATTGCGGGCATGAGGCGAGAGAAACCGGAGCTGAGGTGCGTATAATTCTGCCAGACATCGGAGCCCGAAGACGCATGCCGCAGACTAAAGATGATTTACCCGACGCGCTGTATAGCGCCGCGCAAGTGCGAGCCCTCGATGCGAACCTGATTGCGGCCGGCACACCGGGCTTCGAATTGATGCAGCGCGCGGCGCGGGCGACCTGGCGTGCGCTGGTCCGCCATTGGCCGTCGGCGAATGAATTGAGTGTCGTGGCCAGTCATGGCAACAACGCTGGCGACGGTTATCTGGTGGCCGTGCTGGCCCGACGTGCCGGCTGGCATGTGCGGGTGTTGGCGGTCGGTGATCCCAAGCGTTTACAAGGTGATGCGGCATTAGCCCATGCTGAGGCCGTGTCCGAAGGTGTCGCGGTGCAAGCTTTCACTGCGCAGTCAGAGTTGCGTGGTGTCGTACTGGATGCCTTGCTCGGCACGGGTTTGACGGGAGAGGTGCGAGCACCCTACGCGGGGGCCATCGCGGCGATCAACGGCAGCGGGCTGCCGGTTGCGGCGGTGGATATCCCTTCGGGGTTGTGCGCTGATACCGGCCGAATACTCGGCGCTGCGGTGCGGGCTGACCTGACGGTGACGTTCATCGGCCTGAAACTGGGTCTGTTCACCGGCGATGCTGCAGACGTGGTCGGCGAGTTGGTGTTCAACGATCTGCAGGCTTCCCCCGAGTCGTTTAACGGAGTCGCTATCAGTGCACGTCGCCTGACGGCCAGTTCCTTGCCGCGTCTGACGGGCCGGGCTCCAACCTCCCATAAAGGCAAATACGGCCACGTCCTGCTGATCGGCGGTGATCGCGGCTTTGGTGGCGCCATCCTGCTGAGCGCGCAAAGTGCCCTGCGTAGCGGTGCGGGCATGGTGTCCGTGGCTACGCGCAGTGAACATGTTTCGGCCGCGCTGGCGAGAATTCCTGAAGCCATGGTGTTGGGCACTTCATCGGCCAATCAGCTGATGGAACTGCTGCAAAAGGTTTCCGTGCTGGTTGTCGGCCCGGGCTTGGGTCAGGCTTCCTGGGGGCGCAGCCTTTTGTCGGCGGCTGCCAATGCGCCGCTGCCGCAAGTCTGGGACGCCGACGCATTGAATCTGCTGGCCACAGAGCACGTGAGCTTGCCCAAGGATTGTGTGATCACGCCGCATCCGGGCGAAGCGGCGCGCTTGTTGGGGATAAGCACTGCCCAAGTGCAGGCCGATCGTCCTGCGGCAGCTCACGAATTGAGCAAAAAATATACAGCTGTCGTGGTGCTGAAAGGCGCCGGCAGCCTGATCGCCAGCCCCGATGGGCGTCTGGCGTTGTGTCATCAGGGCCATCCGGCCATGGCCACCGCCGGTTTGGGTGATGTGCTGGCCGGTCTGGTCGGCGCGTTGCTGGCGCAAGGCATGGAGGCATTCGACGCCGCCTGCCTGGCCGTCTGGCTGCACGCCAATGCTGGCGCGCAAGAAAGTAAATCGGGCCGTGGGCTGGCGGCCAGTGATCTGATTCCAGCCATTCGTCAGTTGTTGGAGGAGCAAGCACCGTGTCTGAAGTAACCCTGTACCTGGCTGATGAAGAAGCGATGACTGCGTTTGGTACGCGCATCGCACAAACCACCGAAGGGCACGGTCTGATTTTTCTCGAGGGGGATCTGGGCGCGGGGAAAACCACGCTGTCCCGGGGCATCATCAGGGGGCTGGGGCATCAAGGGTCGGTAAAAAGCCCTACGTTTACCTTGGTCGAACCCTACGAGATTGGTGACATCCGGGCCTTCCATTTCGACCTCTATCGCTTGGTCGATCCTGAAGAGCTGGAGTACCTGGGTATCCGCGACTACTTTGAAGACGACGCGTTGTGCCTGATCGAGTGGCCCGAAAAGGGTGCAGGCTTTTTGCCAAAGCCCGACCTGACCATTACCATTAGCCCGCAAGATGGCGGGCGTTCGCTGAAAATTTTGTCCCAGGGCTCGCGTGGCGAGTCGTGGTGTGCCGCTTTGGCATTGGAAACCAATTAAATGATGGGGTTAGGTATGCGCTTTCGCGCGATGGTAGCTGCCGTAGGATTGTTGTTTTTGGCGGTGACCGTCGACGCTGTGGCCGAGACGAAGGTCAACAGCGTTCGCCTGTGGCGGGCTCCGGACAACACACGACTGGTGTTCGATCTGAGTGGTCCTGTCCAGCACAGTGTCTTTACCCTGACCGCCCCGGATCGGCTGGTCATCGACATCAATGGCGCGACTCTGGGGGCGCCGTTGAACGTCAACAGCTCGAACACTCCGATCACCGCCATGCGCTCGGCTCAACGTACGCCAACCGATCTGCGGGTGGTCATCGACCTGAAAAAAGCCGTGACGCCGAAAAGTTTTACGCTGGCGCCAAACGCCCAGTACGGCAATCGCCTGGTGGTCGACTTGTTCGACAACGCCGCCGATGCCGCGCCAATTCCGGCGCCGACCAACGTCGCGACGGTAGCCCCGGTACCGGTCACTCCGGTGGAGCCTGCGGTGAAGCTGCCGCCAGCCCCGGCCGGCAAGCGCGACATTATTGTGGTCATCGATGCCGGTCACGGCGGCGAAGACCCGGGTGCCTCCGGCTCCCGCGGTCAGCGTGAAAAAGACGTGGTACTGGCCATCGCCCGCGAACTGCAGCGTCAGGTCAACGGCATGAAAGGCTTCCGCGCCGAACTGACCCGCACCGGCGACTATTTCATCCCGCTGCGCGGCCGTACCGAAATCGCCCGCAAGAAGGGCGCCGACCTGTTCGTTTCGATCCACGCCGACGCCGCGCCTTCGGCCGCAGCCTTCGGTGCCTCGGTGTTTGCCCTGTCTGATCGCGGTGCTACCTCGGAAACGGCCCGTTGGCTGGCCGACAGCGAAAACCGTTCCGACTTGATCGGTGGTGCCGGCAACGTCAGCCTCGACGACAAGGACCGCATGCTGGCGGGCGTGCTGCTTGACCTGTCGATGACGGCTTCCCTGACGTCTAGTCTGAACGTCGGCCAGAAAGTCCTGAGCAACATCGGTCGCGTCACGCCGCTGCACAAACAGCGCGTGGAGCAGGCCGGATTCATGGTGCTGAAGTCGCCGGACATTCCATCGATCCTGGTGGAAACCGGGTTCATCTCCAACGCCAACGAAGCGTCCAAGCTTGCCGCAGCGAATCACCAGCAAGCGCTGGCGCGTTCGATCAGCAGCGGCGTGCGCCAGTTCTTCCAGCAGAACCCGCCACCGGGCACCTACATTGCCTGGCTGCGTGATTCCGGCGGGATCGCCCAAGGCCCGCGTGACCATCGGGTGAACCCCGGCGAGACGCTGGCGATGATTGCCGTGCGATATCAGGTGTCTCCGGCCACGCTGCGCAGCGCCAACAACCTGTCGAGTGATGAGCTCAAGATCGGTCAGCACTTGACCATCCCCGGCACTGAACTGGCGGCCAAAGAATGAACCAGGTGCTGACCAACACGGCTCGCATCGAGCTGCTCAGCCCGCGACTGGCGAACCAGATTGCCGCCGGTGAGGTGGTTGAGCGCCCGGCTTCGGTGATCAAGGAGCTGCTGGAAAACAGCCTCGACTCCGGCGCCAGGCGTATCGATGTCGATGTGGAGCAGGGCGGCGTCAAGCTGCTGCGGGTGCGCGACGATGGCAGCGGCATTTCTGCCGATGACCTGCCGCTGGCCCTGGCGCGACACGCCACCAGTAAAATCCGCAATCTGGAAGACCTCGAGCAGGTCATGAGCCTGGGCTTTCGCGGTGAAGCCCTCGCGTCGATCAGCTCCGTGGCGCGCCTGACCCTGACGTCCCGCACCAAAGAGGCTGATCAGGCCTGGCAGGTCGAAACCGAAGGCCGGGACATGGCGCCTCGCGTGCAACCGGCGGCCCATCCGGTGGGCACTTCGGTGGAAGTGCGTGACTTGTTTTTCAATACCCCGGCACGACGCAAGTTTCTCAAAACCGAAAAAACCGAATTCGATCACCTGCAAGAAGTGATCAAGCGT
Source organism: Pseudomonas sp. GM41(2012) (assembly GCF_000282315.2). GTDB lineage: Bacteria > Pseudomonadota > Gammaproteobacteria > Pseudomonadales > Pseudomonadaceae > Aquipseudomonas. Next base: position 33,538 of record NZ_AKJN02000002.1, on the reverse strand, counting down.
CTGGCGTTGGCGCGTTTTGACGTGGCGTTCCATCTGCGCCACAACGGCAAGACCATCCTCAGCCTGCATGAAGCCCATGACGACGCGGCCCGTGCCCGGCGTGTGGCGGCGATTTGCGGCTCGGGTTTCCTCGAGCAGGCGCTGCCGATCGAGATCGAGCGCAATGGCCTGCATTTGTGGGGCTGGGTCGGCTTGCCGACGTTCAACCGCAGTCAGGCAGACTTGCAGTATTTCTTTGTGAACGGCCGTGCGGTACGCGACAAACTGGTGGCCCACGCGGTGCGCCAGGCCTATCGCGACGTGCTGTTCAACGGCCGGCACCCGACGTTCGTACTGTTTTTTGAAGTCGATCCGGCAGGCGTTGACGTCAACGTGCACCCGACCAAGCACGAAGTGCGCTTCCGTGACGGGCGCATGGTTCACGATTTCCTCTATGGCACCCTGCACCGCGCCTTGGGCGATGTGCGGCCGGAAGACCATCTGGCTGCGCCTGTCGCGACGGCCATCGTTCGACCCACCGGTATTGATGCTGGCGAGTTCGGTCCGCAGGGCGAAATGCGTCTGGCGGCCAATGCCTTGCTGGAACAGCCTCAGGCTCAGCCGTCGTTCAATACGCCGGCCGGCTCGGGCGCGGGTGCCGGTTATCAATATCAGTACTCGCCGCGGCCTCAGTCCGGCGTGCCTGTTGCTGAGGCCCAGGCAGCTTATCGCGAGTTTTTTGCACCGTTGCCAGAAGCCAACGCGGTAGCGCTGCCGGCCGGCCAGGACGACATTCCTCCGCTGGGTTATGCACTGGCGCAGCTCAAAGGCATTTATATTCTTTCGGAAAACGCCCAAGGGTTGGTGCTGGTGGACATGCATGCCGCTCACGAGCGGATCATGTACGAACGTCTGAAAATCGCCATGGCCAGTGAAGGCCTGAGCGGTCAGCCGCTGCTGGTGCCGGAGTCGCTGGCGGTTAGTCAGCGTGAAGCCGATTGCGCCGAAGAACACGGCGCGTGGTTCCAGCGCCTGGGCTTTGAATTGCAGCGTCTGGGCCCGGAATCCCTGGCGATCCGGCAGATCCCAGCCTTGCTCAAGCAAGCTGAAGCCAATCGATTGGTCAGTGACGTCCTCGCCGACCTTATGGAATACGGCACCAGCGACCGGATTCAGGCGCACCTGAACGAACTGCTCGGCACCATGGCCTGCCACGGCGCGATTCGGGCGAATCGGCGTCTGGCCCTGCCGGAAATGAACGGTCTGCTGCGGGACATGGAAAACACCGAACGCAGTGGTCAATGCAACCATGGCCGACCGACCTGGACCCAACTGGGCCTGGACGATCTGGACAAACTGTTCTTGCGCGGTCGTTGATGAACCAGCTCCCTCCTGCGATTTTCCTGATGGGGCCGACCGCCGCCGGCAAGACCGACCTGGCCATCGAACTCACCAAAGTCTTGCCTTGCGAGCTGATCAGCGTCGATTCGGCGCTGGTCTACCGTGGCATGGACATCGGCACCGCCAAGCCTTCAAAAGAGCTTCTGGCTGAATTTCCACACCGGTTGATCGATATTCTCGACCCGGCAGAGAGCTATTCGGCCGCCGATTTCCGTCGTGATGCCCTCGAAGCCATGGCCGAGATCACCGCGCGGGGCAAAATTCCGCTGCTGGTGGGCGGCACAATGCTCTATTACAAGGCTTTGGTTGAAGGTCTGGCAGACATGCCTGCGGCCGATCCGGACGTCCGCGCACAGATCGAAGAAGAGGCTGCACGCCTTGGCTGGCAAGCCTTGCACGATCAATTGGCGGTCATCGATCCGGAATCCGCTGCGCGTATTCATCCGAACGATCCGCAGCGACTTAGTCGGGCGCTGGAAGTTTATCGCGTCAGTGGTCAGAGCATGACTGCACTAAGGTTGCGACAATCTGCGCAAAGTACTGAAGCAGCCGCCTCGGGACTGCAACAATTGCCCTATACTGTCGCGAACTTGGCCATTGCCCCGGCAAATCGCCAGGTATTGCACGAGCGAATTAAACAAAGATTCACGAATATGTTGGAACAGGGATTCATTGACGAGGTCGTAGCCCTGCGTAAGCGAAGTGACCTGCATGCCGGGTTGCCGTCTATACGTGCAGTAGGCTACCGACAAGTCTGGGACTACCTGGATGGCAAGCTGACGCAAGCCGAGATGCAGGAGCGTGGAATCATTGCCACGCGCCAATTGGCGAAGCGCCAGTTCACCTGGCTGCGCAGTTGGGCTGATTTACACTGGTTGGACAGCCTCGATTGCGACAATCTGCCGCGCGCCTTGAAATACCTTGGGACCATCTCCATATTGAGCTGAGTCCTTGCATTTGCCGTCTATCCTTGGGGGTGTGACGGCCACAAGCCATTTGTTTACCTATTTTTTATATTGAATCCTTAAAGGAGTGCGGCACATGTCAAAAGGGCATTCGCTACAAGACCCTTACTTGAATACTTTACGTAAAGAGAAAGTGGGGGTTTCCATCTACCTGGTCAACGGGATCAAACTGCAAGGCACGATCGAGTCTTTCGACCAGTTCGTTATCCTGCTGAAAAACACCGTCAGCCAGATGGTTTACAAACACGCTATCTCTACAGTGGTGCCGGTTCGTCCAATTCGTCTGCCTAGCGCAACCGAATCCGAAGCAGGTGACGCTGAGCCAGGTAACGCCTGATAGGAGTCTCCTTTGTTCTTTGAGCGCCACGGTGGTGGTGAGCGAGTAATCCTCGTTCACTTGGATGGACAGGACCCTGAGGCGCGCGAAGATCCGCAGGAGTTTCAGGAACTGGCTAATTCGGCGGGCGCCGAGACCGTTGCGTTTTTTAACGTGCCGCGTCATCGGCCAACCGCCAAATTCCTGATTGGCAGCGGCAAGGTCGAGGAACTGCGCGACCTGGTCAAGGCCGAAGAAGCCGATCTGGTGATTTTCAATCACATCCTCACGCCCAGTCAGGAACGTAACCTCGAACGTGTTTTCGAGTGTCGCGTGATCGACCGTACCGGTCTGATTCTCGATATTTTCGCCCAACGCGCCCGTACCCATGAAGGCAAGCTCCAGGTAGAACTGGCCCAGCTTGACCACATGAGCACCCGGCTGGTTCGTGGCTGGACCCACCTTGAGCGTCAGGGTGGCGGTATCGGCATGCGTGGTCCGGGTGAAACCCAACTCGAAACCGACCGCCGTTTGCTGCGGGTTCGTCTGCGGCAGATCAAGGGCCGACTGGAAAAAGTGCGCAGTCAGCGCGAACAGTCGCGACGCGGCCGTTCGCGTGCGGATATTCCTACCGTGTCCCTTGTGGGCTATACCAACGCCGGCAAATCCACGCTCTTCAATAACGTGACGAAATCCGACGTGTACGCGGCTGACCAGTTGTTTGCCACGCTGGACCCGACCTTGCGCCGTCTGGAACTCGACGACCTGGGGCCGATTGTCCTGGCTGATACGGTGGGTTTCATACGCCACTTGCCCCACAAACTGGTCGAGGCATTTCGGTCTACGCTCGAAGAGTCGAGCAACTCCGACCTGTTGTTGCACGTGATCGATGCGGCCGAACCGGATCGCATGTTGCAGATCGAGCAGGTGATGGTGGTGCTGGGCGAGATTGGTGCCCAGGACTTGCCGATCCTCGAGGTCTATAACAAACTCGATTTGCTTGAAGGCGTTGAGCCACAAATCCAGCGCGACGAAAACGGCAAACCCCAGCGGGTATGGCTGTCGGCGCGTGATGGCACTGGTCTGGAATTGCTTGAACAAGCCATTGCCGAGTTACTCGGCGGTGATTTGTTTATCGGTACCTTGCGCTTGCCGCAACGTTTTGCTCGACTGCGTGCGCAGTTTTTCGAACTCGGTGCGGTGCAGAAAGAAGAACACGACGAAGAAGGCATCAGCCTGCTGGCCGTTCGCTTGCCACGGGTCGAGTTGAATCGACTGGTGAGTCGCGAAGGTCTGCAACCGATGGAATTCATCGAACAACACACTTTGCAATAAAAGCCTGAAAAAGCGGTTGTGCCGCGGTGACGGGCATTCTGTAGCATTGGTCGGCGCGCCGTGGGTGCGTCTTTGCTTTATCAGATGGAGAGCGCTATGGCTTGGAATGAGCCGGGTGGCAACTCGAATAATCAGGATCCTTGGGGTGGCAAGCGCCGCAATAACGGCGACCGCAAGGGACCACCGGATCTCGACGAGGCCTTCCGAAAGCTGCAGGAAAGCCTGAACGGGTTGTTCGGTGGTGGTAAGAAACGCGGTGATGATGGTGGCGGTTCGGGCAGGAGTGGCGGCTTCGGCGGTCTGCTCGGCATCGGCCTGGTCGTGTTGGCGGCCGTGTGGCTGTACAGCGCGGTCTATGTAGTCGACGAGCAGGAGCAAGCCGTGGTGCTGCGCTTCGGCAAGTACTACGAAACCGTTGGCCCGGGCCTGAACATCTATTTCCCGCCGATCGATCGCAAGTACCTGGAAAACGTCACGCGTGAGCGTGCCTATACCAAGCAGGGTCAAATGCTGACTGAAGACGAGAACATCGTCGAAGTGCCGCTGACCGTGCAGTACAAGATCAGCAATCTGCAGGACTTCGTGCTGAGCGTTGATCAGCCGGAAATCAGCCTGCAGCACGCGACCGAAAGTGCCTTGCGCCATGTGGTGGGTTCCACCGCGATGGACCAGGTGCTGACCGAAGGTCGTGAATTGATGGCCAGCGAAATCAAGGAGCGTCTGCAACGCTTCATGGATACCTATCGCACCGGTATCACCGTCACTCAGGTCAACGTACAGAGCGCAGCCGCACCGCGTGAAGTGCAGGAAGCCTTCGATGACGTGATCCGCGCCCGTGAAGACGAGCAGCGTTCGCGTAACCAGGCTGAAACCTACGCCAACGGCGTCGTGCCGGAAGCCCGTGGTCAGGCCCAGCGCATCATCGAAGATGCCAACGGTTATCGTGACGAAACCGTCTCGCGCGCCAAGGGTGAGGCTGATCGCTTCACCAAGCTGGTGAGCGAGTATCGCAAGGCCCCTGAAGTGACCCGTCAGCGTCTGTACCTGGACACCATGCAGGAAGTCTTCAGCAACACCAGCAAGGTTCTCGTGACCGGCAACAAGAATGGCCAGAGCAATCTGCTGTACTTGCCGCTGGACAAGATGGTCGAAGGCGGTCGCAACACCAGCACTTCGGTGACCGGTGCGGCAGCCACCAGCAATGAAGCGAATGTGCGTGCAGCCGATCTGCAGCAACAGCAAGCACGTACCAGGGAGAGTCGCTGATGAGCAATAAATCGCTGATCGCCCTTATTGTCGGCGTCGTCGTGGCGATCGCTGCCTGGAACTGCTTCTACATCGTGGCTCAGACCGAGCGTGCGGTGCTGCTGCAGTTCGGTCGTGTGGTCCAGACTGATGTTCAGCCGGGCCTGCATGTGAAAGTGCCTTACGTTAACCAGGTGCGCAAATTCGACGCACGCCTGATGACGCTGGATGCACCGACACAACGCTTCCTGACGCTGGAAAAGAAAGCCGTCATGGTCGATGCCTACGCCAAGTGGCGCGTGAAAGATGCCGAGCGCTTCTACACCGCGACTTCCGGCCTCAAGCAGATTGCTGACGAGCGTCTTTCCCGTCGTCTGGAGTCGGGCCTGCGTGACCAGTTCGGTAAGCGCACGCTGCACGAAGTGGTTTCCGGTGAGCGCGATGCGCTGATGACCGATATCACCGCTTCGCTGAACAAGATGGCGGAAAAAGAGCTGGGCATCGAAGTTGTCGATGTTCGGGTCAAGGCCATCGATCTGCCGAAAGAAGTGAACCGCAGCGTGTTCGAGCGCATGAGTTCCGAGCGTGAGCGTGAAGCTCGTGAGCACCGCGCCAAGGGTAACGAACTGTCGGAAGGCATTCGTGCCGACGCTGATCGTCAACGCCGCGTGTTGCTGGCTGAAGCCTATCGTGAATCTGAAGAGGTTCGTGGTGATGGTGATGCCCAGGCGGCTGCGATCTACTCCAAGGCCTACGGTCAGGATCAGGAGTTCTACGGTTTCTACCGTAGCCTGCGTGCCTACCGTGAAAGCTTCGCGAACAAATCCGACGTCATGGTCCTGGACCCAAGCAGCGACTTCTTCCGTTACCTGGAAAAAGCCAAGCCTTGATACGACGTTGACCTGAATCATCCCCCGCCTGGCGGCTAACGCCTCGGGCGGGGTGATCCTTTGGGAAAACGTGTGTATGATGCGGCAGCCGGGAAATTCCCGGCTTTTTTGCGTCTGCACGTTTGATTGCTGTTTTTTATGCAGGCGTCCGAGTTGAATGACTCGACAGGTTTTTCGAGGAAAGTGGTTGGTGAAGCCGATTTCAGGCTTTTCGCCGTGTCGTCCATGCGCGTTGTTTGTGCGCATGAGCCGATCATTTTCTGCTTCACTCAAGGCTCGCCCAACGGCTTGCCGCCCGGATCATAGGGGAATGGCGTAATGGCAACGGTAGACCGCTGGCTGCTGCCAGATGGCATCGAAGAAGTACTGCCACCAGAAGCGGCGCGCATTGAAGTCGCGCGTCGTCAGGTGTTGGATCTGTTCCAGAGCTGGGGTTACGAGTTTGTCGTGACTCCCCATATCGAGTACCTGGAATCCCTGCTGACCGGCGCGGGCCAGGACCTCGATCTGCGTACCTTCAAGGTCATCGACCCGCAATCGGGCCGGCAGATGGGGTTCCGTGCCGACATTACGCCGCAAGTGGCGCGCATCGATGCGCACACCTTGCGTCGCGAAGGCCCGAGCCGTCTGTGCTATGCCGGTAGCGTGCTGCACGCTCAACCGCGCGCCTTGTCGTCCTCGCGCAGCCCGATCCAGCTGGGTGCCGAGTTGTACGGCGATGCCAGCCCGAGCAGCGACGTGGAAGTCATCAGCCTGATGTTGGCTATGCTGCAACTGGCCGATGTGCCGGATGTGCACATGGACCTCGGTCATGTGGGTATCTACCGCGGCCTGGCTCGCGCCGCCGGTTTGTCCGGTGAAGTCGAGCAACAGTTGTTCGACGCGTTGCAACGTAAGGCCATCGACGAGGTCATTACCTTGACCGAAGGCTTGCCTGCCGATCTGTCGGGCATGTTGCGGGCGCTGGTTGACCTGTGTGGCGGCCGTGAAGTCTTGAGCGCTGCCCGCGAGCGTCTGGCGGATGCGCCGGCGCCGGTACTGGCAGCTCTGGACGACTTGCTGGCGATTGCCGAGCGTCTGTCCACGCGTTTCCCTGAGTTGCCGTTGTATTTCGATCTGGGCGAGTTGCGCGGCTACCACTACCACACTGGTGTGGTGTTCGCGGTGTTCGTACCGGGTGTTGGCCAGTCCATTGCTCAGGGCGGTCGTTACGACGACATCGGTGCCGACTTCGGTCGTGCCCGTCCGGCAACCGGCTTCTCTACCGATTTGAAAACCCTGGTGACCCTGGGGCGTGCTGAGATCGAGTTACCGTCTGGCGGTATCTGGATGCCTGACAGTACGGATGCGGCACTCTGGCAGCAGGTTTGCCAGTTGCGCAGTGAGGGTCAGCGTGTCGTTCAGGCGTTGCCTGGGCAACCTTTGGCCGCCGCCCGTGAAGCGGACTGCGACCGGCAATTGATTCAGCAGAACGGGCTTTGGCAAGTATCGCCACTGGCTTCTTGAGTTTTCCTGCCGGCTGCCGCCGGCACCAAGTTTGCGCGAATGAGGACAAGTGTTATGGGTAAGAATGTCGTAGTCCTGGGCACCCAATGGGGTGATGAGGGCAAAGGCAAGATCGTTGATCTGCTGACCGAACATGCTGCCGCCGTAGTGCGCTACCAGGGTGGCCACAACGCTGGTCACACCCTGGTGATCGATGGCGAAAAAACCGTCTTGCACCTGATCCCGTCGGGCGTGCTGCGCGAAGGCGTGCAGTGCCTGATCGGCAACGGCGTGGTGGTTGCACCCGACGCTCTGCTGCGGGAAATCATCAAGCTGGAAGAGAAAGGCGTACCGGTGCGCGAGCGCCTGCGTATCAGCCCGTCCTGCCCGCTGATCCTGTCCTTCCACGTAGCGCTGGACCAGGCCCGTGAAAAGGCCCGTGGCGAACTGAAGATCGGTACGACCGGTCGCGGCATCGGCCCGGCGTACGAAGACAAGGTTGCACGTCGTGGCCTGCGTGTGGGCGACCTGCTCAACATGCCGCGCTTTGAAGACAAGCTGCGTGAACTGGTGGACTACCACAACTTCATGCTGGTGGGTTACTACAAAGAGCCTGCCATCGAGTTCGAAAAAACCCTGGCCGAGTGCAAAGAATACGCTGAACTGCTCAAGCCGCTGATGCTGGACGTGACGGCCGAGCTCCACGACCTGCGTCGCGCCGGCAAAGACATCATGTTCGAAGGCGCCCAAGGTTCGTTGCTCGACATCGACCACGGTACCTATCCGTACGTGACCAGCTCCAACACCACCGCTGGTGGCGTGGCGACAGGTTCGGGCGTTGGTCCGATGTTCCTGGATTACATCCTGGGCATCACCAAGGCTTACACCACTCGCGTAGGTTCGGGTCCATTCCCGACTGAGCTGTTTGACGAAGTGGGTGCTCACCTGGCCAAACAAGGTCACGAGTTCGGCGCTACCACCGGCCGTGCCCGTCGTTGCGGCTGGTTCGACGCCGTTATCCTGCGTCGTGCTATCGATGTGAACAGCATCTCGGGCATCTGCCTGACCAAGCTCGACGTGCTCGACGGCCTCGAAACCATCAACATCTGCGTCGGCTACAAAGATGCGCAAGGCAATGCCGTTGCCCCGACTGATGCTGACAGCTACGTGGGCCTGCAGCCTGTGTACGAAGTAGTGCCGGGCTGGACCGAGTCGACTGTGGGTGCCAAAACCATGGAAGAGCTGCCAGCTAACGCCCGTGCTTACATCAAGCGCGTTGAAGAGCTGATCGGTGCGCCGATCGACATTATTTCGACGGGCCCGGACCGCAACGAAACCATAGTTCTGCGTCATCCGTTCGCTTAATAAGTCGTTGATGTAAAACACAAAGGCCCCTCATTTGGGGCCTTTGTCGTATCTGCCTGTCGGGCGGCACGACCTTTGCTGTGATGTTGATTAAAAGCATCGCTTCCAGTGCGCCATCAATTTAATGGCGCCAAGCAGAGGGATTTTAAGTGTCAGCCATTCTCTCACTGTTACAAAGCCGTCTTCTGCGGCCGGTGTTCGTTACCCTTGGTATCGCCCTTTTGGTGCAAGTGCTTGTAGCTGTCGCCCTGACCCGGAGCACAGTGACCGCACTGGAAGCGGATCTGGGTGTTCGCCTGGGGGTCGACAGTCAAAAGCTCTCCGGGGAACTTGAGCAGGCAGGGCGTGAAGTCACGTCGAGCCTCGACAGCCTCTCTACCAGCACGCGTCAGCGTCTTACGGCGGGTTTGTCCTCGCGATTGAAGGACGAGCAAGCACAACTGCGTGTGACGCTGGAGAAGGATCTGAAGGACTCCGCCAATGATATGGCGCAGCTTCTGGCTTCAGTCGCACCTCGCGCCATGTGGGACAGCGACGTTCCAACCCTGTCCGAATTCGCCCGCCGGGCCCAGCGCAATCCCAACGTGCTGTTTGTGATCTACGACGACGCTACCGGCCAGCACCTGACGCGCTATCTGAACCGCGAGAACCCGATCAACAAAGCGCTGCTGGAGAAAGGCCAGGGCGAGCGCGCATTGGACAAAGTGCTGGATGCGGCGAAGAACGATCCATCGGTCTACTACCTCGAAGCCTCAATCAGCCCCAATGGCGTGGAAATCGGCAAGGTCTTGATGGGTGTCTCCACCGCTTCCGTGGAAGTCGATCTGGCAGCCCTCGACAAACGCTTTTCGGCTCTGATCGCCAGCAGTGATCAACTGGTCGGTGACAGCCTCAAAGGTGCGGCGGCTGATAGTGCTGCAGCGATGGGCGCGCGCCTGAAGTCGGCGCAGTCCACGGCTTCAGCGATGCAAGCAAACACCACCAGCACTGTGCAGGAAGCGGCAGGCACTTTGCGCTGGCGCATCGGCATGGGTCTCGCGCTGGTCGGTTGCGGTGTGCTGCTGTTGCTCGCGGTGGTGCTGGGTCGTCGGGTGGTCAATCGCTTGAAGCTGCTCATCGCTGCCATGGATGACCTGGCGGCGGGCGAGGGCGACCTGACCAAGCGCGTGCAGATCAACAGTAAGGACGAAATCGGCGACATGGCTTCGGCGGTCAATCGCTTTGTGGATAAGTTGCAGCCGATCGTGCGCGAAGCGGGCGATGTGGCTCAGCGTACCGGTGTGGAAATCGGCGCGATGACCTTGCGCAATGCCGGGGCCGATAAAGCGGCGGGCATGCAGCGCGATGAGGTGGCCGAGAGCCTGCGTGCGTTGTCACAAATGGCTGACGAAGCCCAGTCTGAAAGTCACGCCATGCAGGCAGCCTTGCAGCAAGTGGTGGATATTCGTTCGGCGACGGATGAAAACACGCGGACGTCGGCGAAAGTCGGCAGCCTGATCGAGGCGTTGGCCGGGCAGGTCGACACCGGGGCGAAAGTCATCGAGCGGCTGGCGCAGCAGAGTGAGCAAATTGAAGTGGTGTTGACGGTGATTCACGGGATCGCCGAGCAGACCAACCTGCTGGCGCTGAACGCGGCGATCGAAGCGGCGCGTGCGGGCGAGACTGGTCGCGGCTTTGCCGTGGTCGCTGACGAGGTGCGAGCGCTGGCGAGCAAGACACAGAGCTCCACTGGCGACATTCAGGCGCACATCGTTGCCCTGCAACAAGGTGCGCGTGAGGCGGTGGCCGCGATCGGTCAGGCAGGGCGTCAGGCCAGCGAAGGTTTGCTGGTGCTGCGTGACAGTGCGCGGTTGCAGCAATCGGTGCAGGCGTCGGTCGAGCAGGTTCATGCGGCGATTGGTCTGGCAACGCAGGCAGCGGCGCATCAGGCGCAAGGCGCGCAAGCGGTGCGTGGTCGGGTTGAAACCATTCATGCACAGGCTGAGAAAGCGGCACAAGCGGTGGTGGAAACCACGGCCAGCGGCAAGGTGCTGGATGGATTGGCGGCGCAGTTGAAGGCAAGTCTGGGGCAATTCAGGGCTTAAATTTGTATTGACTGGGTTAGCCTCTTCGCGAGCAGGCTCGCTCCCACATTGGAATGTATTTCCCTGTGGGAGCGAGCCTGCTCGCGATGGCAATCTCAGCGACTCAAATACATCCGAGTCGTCAGCAGATAAACCGGCAGCCCCGACACCAAAATCAACAACGCCGCATAAGGCGCCGCCGCTGCAAACTCCACATTCGCGGTATGCGCCCAGACTTCCGTCGCCAGCGTATTGAGCCCGGTCGGACTCAACAGCAGTGTCGCCGTCAGTTCCTTCATCGCATCCAGAAACACCAGCGCAAACGCTGCGCCCAGCGCCGGGAAAATGATCGGCAACGTCACCCGGCAAAACGCGCTAAAGGACGATGCGCCCAGCGTGCGTGCAGCCTCTTCCAGTTGTGGCGCAGCCTTGTTTAGCGCCGTACGAATCGGCGCCTGTGCCAGCGGCAAAAACAGCAGTGCATAAGCGATCAGCAACAACGCCGAAGTCTGGTACAGCACGGGCACATAGTGCAGGGCGAAATACACCAGCGTCAGCGCGATCACCAGTCCTGGCAGCGCATGCAGCAGATACGGCAAGCGTTCGGCCCAGATCGCCAATTGGCCCTTGTGGCGCACCACCAGCAATCCCACCGGCACTGCGAGCACCAGGCACAGCGCCGCGCCGCCCAGTGACAACGCCAGAGAGGAGAGCAGCGCCTCGCTGATCGCCGCTACCGGGAACGCTGCCGACGAACCCACCGCTAGCCAGTACGCCAGCATCCCGAGCGGAATACCGCTGCCGATGATCGCCAGCGCCAGGCAATAAAGTTGTCCGGCGGCAGCCCAAGGCCCCAGCCGGACCTGTTCCGCCTGCCGAGCCGCGCCCTGGCCGGTGCGCACGTGTCGGCCCTTGCCGCGCGCTCGCAGTTCCAGCCACAACAGCATCAGACACAGCGCCAGCAACACGGCGGAAAGCATCGCCGCATTCGCGTTACTGAATTCCAGTTCGAACTGTTGATAGATCGCGGTGGTAAACGTCTGCAGGCCGATGATCGACAGCGCACCGAATTCCACCAGCATGTGCAGCGCGATCAGCAGCGAACCGGCGAGCAGTGACGGCCAGAGCAGCGGCAGAGTGATTCTGAAAAACACGCCCCAGCGATTCTGCCCCAGTGTGCGAGCGGACTCTTCGAGAGAGGGATCGAGATTGCGCAGGGTCGCAGCAACCGGCAGAAAGATCAGCGGATACTTGGACAGGGTCATCACCAGGATCGCCCCGCCCAAGCCTTCGAAATGAGCGCTCAGCGAGACCCAGGTAAAGCTGCTGACAAACGCCGGCACCGCGAACGGCAGGCACAGAATCACGCCCCACAAGCGTCGCCCCGGCAAGTTGCTGCGCTCAAGCAGCCAGGCCAGCGACAGGCCGATCACGCCGCAGGCGAGCGTCACACCGGCCATCAGCGCCAATGTGTTGCGCAGCAGGCCGAACACATAAGGACGCCACAACAAATGCAGTGCCTCAGCCCAACCGGCTTGCCAGGTCTTGAGCCCGACATACGCCAGTGGCAACAGGCTGAGCACCACCAGCAGCAAAACCGGTAGCAGCAGCCAGATCGATGGCCGCTTGCGCCGTGGTACATAACCCCCGCGCGCGACGGGGGCGGATAACGATGCGCTCATCAGTTCAGGCCAACGTCACGTTCCAGGTCCAGGGCTTGCTCGGCGTTGCCGAGATCGGCTGGCGTGACTTTCGGTGCTTCCAACTCGCTGAACGGCTTGAGCCCACGATCCGATTCCATGCCTTTGTGCAGCGGGTATTCGGCGGTGGTCTGAGTGATCACGCGCTGACCTTCTTCGCTGGCCATGTAGGCAAGGAATTGCTGGGCTTCTTTTGGATGCTTGCTGGATTTCAGCACTGCCGCACTGGAAACAGTGATCAGCCCGCCGACGTCTCCGCCGGTGAAGTAATGCAGTTTCGAATCGAGCTGACCTTTTTCACGCTGCAAGGCGAACCAGTAATAGTTGTTCACCAGCACGGTAGCGACTTCGCCGTTTTCCACGGCCTTCAATGCAACCATGTTGTTGCTGTAGGTCTTGCCGAAAGCACGCAAACCGGTCAGCCACTCTTCGGCCGCGTCCATGCCGTGTACTTTGATGATCGCCACAGCCTGTTCCTGGAACGCGCCGCTGGTGGGCACGAAGCCGACCTTGCCTTGCCATTTCGGATCGGAGAACTCCATGACCGACTTGGGCAGGTCTTTTTCGTCAATCAGCTTGGGGTTGTAGGCGACGACGCGGACTCGCGCGGTGATGCCGATCCAGGTGCCGTTGCCGGCGACGTAGTCTTTGGGCAGAACGGCCAGGGTGGCGGCATCGGTCTGCGCCAGCAGGCCTTGTTCGCCGAGTTTGTTCAGTGGTGGCGATTCTTCGGTGTAGATCACGTCGGCAGGGGAGCGATCACCTTCTTCGACGACCTGGCTGGCGAGCTGGTTGCTGCTGCCTTTGCGCACATTGACGTGAATCCCGGTCTTGGCTTCGAAGGCTTTGGCGATGGCATCGCCGACTTCTTTGTGTTGACCGTTATAGAGTGTCAGGGAAACCGGTTCGACGGCTTGGGTGAGGGGAGTGGCGAGTGCCAGGCCGAGGAGGGTTATGGTCAGGCCGCGGCGCAGGGTATTTCGAAACATCATTCGCAAGGTTCCTCACTGTCGCATTGCAAAAACTTGAAACAATGATAAACGATATTGTTTCTCAAGTGCGCCTTGCGGGGCGAAGACGGCTCTGTTAGAGCGGGCTCGGGCATAACGCTCTACCTGTAGGAGCTAAGCTTGCTCGCGATGGCGATCTCAAGGGCGCCATCGCCGGCAAGCCGTGCTCCTACAGAAGGCGCGCAGGGGCTCTCATAAGATTTTTGAAAGCCAGAAACGCAAAAACCCGCTTTCGCGGGTTTTTGTGAAATTTCAGATCGACTCTGAAATTTGAATTGGTGCCCAGAAGAAGACTCGAACTTCCACGACCTTGCGGTCACCAGCACCTGAAGCTGGCGTGTCTACCAATTTCACCATCTGGGCATAATCTTCAGCGTTGCCGCTGTTGATGTGGCGCACTATACGGAGAGCTTTTTAATCTGTAAACCCCTGATTTAGTTTTAATAATTCAGGGGCTTAGAATGCAAAAAACCCGCTTTCGCGGGTTTTTGTGTGAGCCTTGAAATTGATCTAATCTCAAGCTCGAAATTGGTGCCCAGAAGAAGACTCGAACTTCCACGACCTTGCGGTCACCAGCACCTGAAGCTGGCGTGTCTACCAATTTCACCATCTGGGCATTATCGACAATGCGTCTGCGTCGTCGATGGCGCGCACTATACGGAGCGTCTTTTTAACTGTAAACCCCTGAAGTCGAAAAAACCTGGAAAATTTTACAAGTGGCATTTAATTCAGCTTCGCGCGGTCGATAAAGGGCTTTAGATGGGCTCTCATAGCCTGAAATTTCCCGTTTCATTACGCCTATGCCAAACTAACCCGCATATAGACAAGGTGAAAACTCTCTAATGGCCGATTGGCAGTCCCTCGATCCCGAGGCCGCTCGTGAAGCGGAAAAATATGAAAACCCTATTCCTAGCCGCGAACTGATCCTTCAGCACCTTGCTGATCGGGGTTCGCCTGCTAACCGCGAGCAGCTGGTCGAAGAGTTTGGTCTGACGACAGAAGACCAGATCGAAGCCCTGCGCCGCCGCCTGCGCGCCATGGAGCGCGACGCTCAACTCATCTATACCCGTCGCGGCACCTATGCGCCGGTGGACAAGCTCGACCTGATCCTGGGCCGCATCAGCGGTCACCGTGACGGCTTCGGCTTCCTGGTCCCGGACGACGGCAGTGACGACCTGTTCATGAGCCCGGCGCAAATGCGTCTGGTGTTCGATGGCGATCGTGCCCTGGCCCGTGTTTCCGGCCTCGACCGTCGCGGTCGCCGCGAAGGCATGATCGTCGAAGTGGTGTCCCGTGCCCACGAGACCATCGTTGGTCGTTACTTCGAAGAGGGCGGTATTGGTTTCGTCGTTGCGGACAATCCGAAGATCCAGCAAGAAGTGCTGGTGACGCCGGGCCGTAACGCCAACGCCCAGATCGGTCAGTTCGTCGAAGTGAAGATCACTCACTGGCCGACGCCACGCTTCCAGCCGCAAGGCGATGTGGTTGAGGTCGTGGGTAACTACATGGCGCCGGGCATGGAAATCGACGTTGCCCTGCGCACGTACGACATTCCTCACGTCTGGCCTGAGGCTGTGCTGAAAGAAGCCGCCAAGCTCAAGCCTGAAGTCGAAGAAAAAGACAAAGAGAAGCGCATCGACCTGCGCCATCTGCCGTTCGTGACCATCGACGGTGAAGATGCGCGCGACTTCGATGATGCGGTCTATTGCGAAGCCAAGCCGGGCAAGCTGCGCCTGTTCTCCGGCGGCTGGAAGTTGTACGTGGCGATTGCCGACGTTTCCAGCTACGTGAAAATCGGTTCGGCGCTGGACAATGAGTCCCAGGTTCGCGGCAACTCGGTGTACTTCCCCGAGCGCGTCGTGCCGATGTTGCCTGAGCAGCTGTCCAACGGCCTGTGCTCGCTGAATCCACACGTCGATCGTCTGGCCATGGTTTGCGAGATGACCATCTCCAAATCCGGCGAGATGACCGACTACTGCTTCTATGAAGCGGTGATTCACTCCCACGCTCGCCTGACCTACAACAAAGTCAGCGCGATGCTGGAAACGCCGAAACTCACCGAGGCGCGTCAGCTCCGTGGTGAGTACAACGACGTTCTGCCGCACCTCAAGCAGCTTTACGCATTGTACAAAGTGCTGCTGGCCGCTCGTCACGTGCGTGGCGCGATCGATTTCGAAACGCAGGAAACCCGGATCATCTTCGGGACCGAGCGCAAGATTGCCGAAATCCGTCCGACCGTTCGTAACGATGCCCACAAACTGATCGAGGAATGCATGCTGGCGGCCAACGTGGCCACCGCCGAATTCCTGAAAAAGCACGAAATCCCAGCGCTGTACCGCGTCCACGATGGCCCGCCACCGGAGCGTCTGGAAAAACTGCGCGCTTTCCTTGGCGAGCTCGGCCTGTCCCTGCACAAAGGCAAGGACGGCCCGTCGCCGAAGGATTACCAGGCATTGCTGGCGAGCATCAAGGATCGTCCGGATTTCCATCTGATCCAGACCGTTATGCTGCGTTCGTTGAGCCAGGCGGTGTACAGCGCCGATAACCAGGGCCACTTCGGCCTGAATTACGAAGCCTATACCCACTTCACCTCGCCGATCCGTCGCTACCCGGACTTGCTCACGCACCGGGCGATTCGTAGCGTCATCCATTCGAAAATGGACACCCCGCACGTTCGCCGTGCTGGCGCGATGACCATTCCGAAAGCGCGCATCTACCCGTACGACGAAGCGATCCTGGAGCAGCTCGGCGAGCAGTGCTCGATGAGCGAGCGCCGTGCTGACGAAGCGACCCGCGACGTCGTGAACTGGCTCAAGTGCGAGTTCATGAAAGACCGTGTGGGCGAGTCGTTCCCGGGTGTGATCACTGCAGTGACCGGTTTTGGCCTGTTCGTCGAGCTGACCGATATCTACGTCGAAGGCCTGGTGCACGTCACCGCGCTGCCGGGCGATTACTACCACTTTGATCCTGTGCACCACCGCCTGGCCGGTGAGCGTACCGGTCGCAGCTTCCGTCTTGGCGATACCGTTGAAGTACGCGTCATGCGCGTCGACCTCGACGAGCGCAAGATCGACTTCGAGATGGCTGAAAAGACCATCAGCGCGCCGATCGGTCGCAAGAAGCGCGGGACTGAAACCGCTGCTCCAGCTACCAAAACGGCTGCAGAACCGGCCCCGGCGAAAACCGGTCGTCGTCCTGCCAAGGAAAAAGCTGTAGAGGCCTATCGCCCGAGCGATGCTGCGGCGAAAAATGCCGAATTGCGCAAAAGTCGTGAGCTGAAGCAGGCGTTGTTGTCTGAAGCGAAAAGCGGCGGTAAAGCGGCGTCTGGGGGAAAGACCGGACGGTCGGCGCCTGACAAGGCTCCCGGCGGCAAGCCAGCCAAACCGAGCAAACACCGTAAAGGCCCGCCAAAAGCGGGTTCTGCTCCAGCCGCCAAAAGCGGCGGGGCGCGTAAACCGAAGGTCAAGTCATGAGTCTGGAAAAGATCTACGGCGTGCACGCTGTAGAAGCGTTGCTGCGTCACCACCCAAAACGCGTCAAGCAGATCTGGCTGGCCGAAGGCCGCAGTGATCCGCGGGTTCAGACGCTGATCGAACTGGCTAGTGAAAATCGTGTGGCCGTCGGCAACGCCGAGCGTCGTGAGCTGGATGCCTGGGTTGAAGGCGTGCACCAGGGCGTGGTGGCGGACGTGAGTCCGAGCCAGGTCTGGGGTGAAGCAATGCTCGACGAGCTGCTCGATCGCACCGAAGGCGCGCCGTTGTTGCTGGTGCTCGACGGCGTGACCGATCCGCACAACCTCGGCGCTTGCCTGCGTTCGGCCGATGCGGCCGGTGCGCTGGCGGTGATCGTTCCGAAGGACAAGTCGGCGACGTTGACCCCGACGGTACGTAAAGTGGCTTGCGGCGCGGCGGAAGTGATTCCGTTGGTTGCGGTGACCAATCTGGCGCGCACCCTGGAAAAGCTCAAGCAGCGTGGCTTGTGGGTTGTCGGTACGGCGGGCGAGGCTGAACAGAGTCTGTATCAGCACGACATGACCGGCCCGACCATCCTGATCATGGGTGCTGAAGGCAGCGGCATGCGTCGCCTGACTCGCGATCTTTGCGACTACCTGGTGCACCTGCCGATGGCGGGTAGCGTCAGCAGCCTCAACGTTTCCGTGGCGACCGGCGTCTGCCTGTTTGAAGCCCAGCGCCAGCGCAGCGTCAAGGCTGCCACCAAAAAGTCCTGACACTCTGCCGTCTGTAGGAGCAAAGCTTGCTCGCGATAGCGGTGTAACATTCAGCATCAATGTTGAATGTTGCACCCTCATCGCGAGCAAGCTTTGCTCCTACAGTGGTTTGTGGTGAGGCAGAAATTGGTTAGTGAACGAACTGTTCAAATAATCACCAATTGCCTTGCACCTCTTCTGTCCCTTCTCTACAATTGCGCCCCTTGCTGTGGCGGCAGGCACGCATGTGTCTATCGCAAGCAAGTCCATAAGTGTCATTCACTCCTTGTCTGACCGCTTTTGAGCGGCAGGCTACAACCCGTAAGGAGCATTCATGCGTCATTACGAAATCATCTTTTTGGTCCACCCGGATCAAAGCGAGCAAGTCGGCGGCATGGTAGAGCGTTACACCAAGCTGATCGAAGAAGACGGCGGCAAAATCCACCGTCTGGAAGATTGGGGCCGTCGTCAACTGGCCTACGCAATCAACAATGTTCACAAGGCTCACTACGTGATGCTGAACGTTGAATGCACTGGCAAGGCCCTGGCCGAGCTGGAAGACAACTTCCGCTACAACGATGCAGTGATCCGTAACCTGGTCATCCGTCGCGAAGAAGCCGTTACCGGCCAATCCGAGATGCTCAAGGCTGAAGAAAACCGCAGTGAGCGCCGTGAGCGTCGCGACCGTCCTGAGCACGAAGGCGCTGAAAGCGCTGACAGTGATGACAGCGACAACAGCGATAACGCTGACGAGTAATCCACGGACCTTTTGAGGAGCCTATTACATGGCACGTTTCTTCCGTCGTCGTAAATTCTGCCGCTTCACCGCTGAAGACGTGAAAGAGATCGATTACAAAGATCTCAACACTCTGAAAGCTTATGTATCCGAGACCGGCAAAATCGTTCCAAGCCGCATCACCGGTACCAAAGCACGTTATCAGCGTCAGCTGGCCACCGCTATCAAGCGCGCCCGCTTCCTGGCCCTGCTGGCCTACACCGACAGCCACGGCCGCTGAGACCGGGCAGTCGACACGTAGCAAAGGATTGAAAGCATGCGTGCCATAGCTGAGTTCATCATGCGCGGCCGTATGCAGGCCACTCTCGTAGTGGCCGGATGCGCAATATTGCCGTTGTTGTATTGGTTGGGTGCTGCCGCTGGTTGCCTTGTGCTCCTGCGGCGCGGATTGAAGGACGCCCTGGGCGTTCTTGCTCTGGGACTGCTGCCGGCGTTGATCTGGTGGCTTTACTCCGATGACCCACGGGCACTTCTGGTGCTGCTGGGGTCTTGGAGCCTTGCGTTGGTTTTGCGCGCAAGCGAATCCTGGAACCGCGTGCTGCTGGTCAGCATAGCGATGGGAGTGGTGTTTTCAGTGGTGCTGGGGACGGCTTTTGGTCCCCAAATCGAGATGCTGGCGCAGGCTTTGATAAAAGTCATGCCGTCGCTACTCGGTGATGTCTACCAGAAGTTGTCGGTAGACGAGCAAGCGCATTTTGCGTCCCTGATCGCACCGGTCCTGACCGGCCTGATTGCGGCCTTGTTGCAAATCGTCAGTGTGCTGAGCCTGCTTGTCGGGCGCTACTGGCAGGCGTTGTTGTACAACCCGGGTGGTTTTGGTCGCGAGTTTCGCGCCATCCGATTCCCGCTGGGGCTGGCGATGTTACTGCTGGCGTTCATGCTTCTGGGGCCGAATATCGGTCCGCAGATGGCCATGTTGACGCCGTTGTGCAGTGTACCGCTGGTGTTCGCCGGGCTGGCCCTGATTCATGGGCTGGTGGCGCAAAAGCGACTGGCCAGGTTCTGGCTGGTGGGGTTGTACGTCACGCTGTTGCTGTTCATGCAGCTGATCTATCCGTTGCTGGTGGTCTTGGCCATCGTCGACAGCCTGATTGATTTTCGCGGTCGTTCGACGCCGAAAGACGTCGATAGCGCGAACGGTGAAGGTTAAAAGTTAAGAGGATTTTCACATGCAACTGATCCTTCTGGAAAAAGTCACCAACCTGGGCAACCTGGGTGACAAAGTGAACGTTAAGGCTGGTTACGGTCGTAACTACCTGCTGCCTTACGGCAAAGCTACCGCTGCGACCGCTGCCAACCTGGCTGCGTTCGAAGAGCGTCGTGCTGAGCTGGAAAAAGCCGCAGCAGATCGTAAAACTTCGGCTGAAAACCGCGCTGCCCAACTGGCTGAGCTGGAAGTGACTATCACTGCCACCGCTGGCGACGAAGGCAAGCTGTTCGGTTCGATCGGTACTCACGACATCGCTGATGCACTGACCGCCTCTGGCGTTGAAGTTGCAAAAAGCGAAGTTCGTCTGCCGAACGGCACTATCCGCAACGTAGGCGAATTCGACGTAGCCGTGCACCTGCACGCCGAAGTTGAAGCCACCGTACGCGTTGTCGTGGTAGCAGCTTAAGCAGCACTTGTCGGCTGGCACCCTCGGGTGCTTGCCGGTAACATCGGGCACGATCCTGTTTACAGGTCGTGCCCTTTGTCTTTCTGCAGTTCCTGATTTTCACATCTAATTCCAAGTGGCCATGAACGATATCTCCGCTCCCGAGCAATACGATCTGCAAACTGCTGCCCTGAAGGTGCCGCCACATTCCATCGAGGCCGAACAGGCTGTGCTCGGTGGTTTGATGCTGGACAACAACGCCTGGGAACGCGTGCTTGATCAAGTGTCGGACGGCGATTTCTATCGACATGACCACCGCCTGATCTTCCGTGCGATCGCCAAGCTCGCTGACCAGAACTCGCCGATCGACGTCGTGACCCTTGCCGAGCAATTGGACAAGGAGGGTCAGACCTCGCAAGTCGGCGGCCTCGGATACCTTGGCGAACTGGCAAAAAACACGCCGTCTGTCGCCAACATCAAGGCTTATGCCCAGATCGTCCGTGCACGGGCGACGTTGCGGCAGTTGATCGGCATCGCCACCGAAATCGCCGACAGCGCCTTCAACCCGGAAGGCCGCTCGGCTGAAGAGATTCTCGACGAAGCCGAACGGCAGATTTTCCAGATCGCCGAGGCCCGGCCAAAAACCGGCGGCCCGGTGAGCGTGAATGACCTGCTGACCAAGGCCATCGACCGCATCGACACCTTGTTCAACACGGACAACGCCATTACCGGCCTGTCCACCGGTTATACCGATCTCGACGGCATGACCAGCGGCCTGCAACCGTCTGACCTGATCATCGTCGCCGGCCGTCCATCCATGGGTAAAACCACCTTTGCGATGAACCTGGTGGAAAACGCCGTGCTGCGCAGCGACAAATGCGTATTGGTCTACTCGCTGGAGATGCCAGGCGAATCGCTGATCATGCGTATGTTGTCGTCCCTCGGCCGGATCGATCAGACCAAGGTTCGTGCCGGTCGCCTGGAAGACGACGATTGGCCGCGCCTGACATCGGCGGTCAACTTGCTCAACGATCGCAAGCTGTTCATTGACGATACGGCTGGTATCAGCCCGTCGGAAATGCGCGCACGGACCCGGCGTCTGGTGCGTGAACACGGCGATGTCGCGCTGATCATGATCGACTACCTGCAATTGATGCAGATCCCGGGTTCTGGCGGTGACAACCGGACCAACGAGATTTCCGAGATCTCCCGTTCCTTGAAAGCCCTGGCCAAGGAATTCAACTGCCCGGTGGTGGCGCTGTCCCAGCTCAACCGTTCCCTGGAGCAGCGACCGAACAAGCGCCCGATCAACTCCGACCTCCGGGAATCCGGAGCGATCGAGCAGGATGCCGACGTGATCATGTTCGTGTACCGGGACGAGGTGTATCACCCGGAAACCGAGCACAAGGGCATCGCCGAGATCATCATCGGCAAGCAGCGGAACGGCCCGATCGGTACGTCACGACTGGCGTTCATCGGTAAATACACCCGCTTCGAAAACCTGGCGCCGGGCAGCTACAACTTCGACGACGAGTAACCTGTGGCGAGGGGCTTTTGTGGCGAGGGGGCTTGTCGGAACGCCGCACCGCCCCGTTCGGCTGCGAAGCAGCCCCCAGTTAATTATCCAGTTGAAACAAGTGCTCAGGTTTTGCGACTGCTTCGCAGCCGAACGGGGCGGTGCGGCGTTCCGACAAGCCCCCTCGCCACAGGGGTTATGCTTTGCCCCTGGGGCTTTGGGCAAAGAGCCTTCGACATTTCCGACCATAGCGGTCGGAATTGGTTATTTTTTGTGCTATATTCCGCGCCCGCGATTTTTCATCTCAACACCGGTCATCGTCATGCAAACAGCCAAGCCGTTATTTGACTATCCCAAGTACTGGGCCGAATGTTTCGGTCCAGCGCCATTCCTGCCGATGAGCAGGGAGGAGATGGATCAGCTTGGCTGGGATTCATGCGACATCATCATCGTCACCGGTGATGCGTACGTTGACCATCCGTCGTTCGGCATGGCAATCATCGGCCGGCTGCTGGAGTCGCAAGGCTTCCGCGTCGGGATCATTGCCCAGCCAAACTGGCAGTCCAAAGACGACTTCATGAAGCTCGGCGAGCCGAACCTGTTCTTCGGCGTCGCGGCCGGCAACATGGACTCGATGATCAACCGCTACACCGCCGACAAAAAAATCCGCTCCGATGACGCCTACACCCCTGGTGGCATGGCGGGCAAACGTCCGGACCGCGCGAGCCTGGTTTACAGCCAGCGTTGCAAGGAAGCCTACAAGAACGTGCCGATCGTTCTCGGTGGCATCGAAGCTTCCCTGCGCCGCATCGCCCACTACGATTACTGGCAGGACCGGGTTCGCAACTCGATCCTGATCGACGCCTGCGCCGACATCCTGCTCTACGGCAACGCCGAGCGTGCGATCGTCGAAGTCGCCCAGCGTCTGTCCTACGGTCACAAGATCGAAGACATCACCGACGTGCGCGGTACCGCGTTCATCCGTCGCGACACCCCGAAAGACTGGTACGAAGTCGATTCCACGCGCATCGACCGTCCGGGCAAGATCGACAAGATCATCAACCCGTACGTCAACACCCAGGACACCCAAGCCTGCGCCATCGAGCAGGAAAAGGGCCCGGTTGAAGACCCGAGCGAAGCCAAGGTCGTGCAGATCCTGGCGAGCCCGAAGATGACTCGCGACAAGACCGTGATTCGTCTGCCATCGGTTGAGAAAGTCCGCGGTGACGCGGTTCTGTATGCTCACGCCAACCGCGTGCTTCACCTGGAAACCAACCCGGGCAACGCCCGTGCGCTGGTGCAGAAGCACGGCGAAGTCGACGTCTGGTTCAACCCGCCTCCAATTCCGATGACCACCGAAGAAATGGACTACGTGTTCGGCATGCCCTATGCGCGCATTCCGCACCCGGCGTACGGCAAGGAAAAAATCCCTGCCTACGACATGATCCGCTTCTCGGTGAACATCATGCGTGGCTGCTTCGGCGGCTGCACCTTCTGCTCGATCACCGAGCACGAAGGCCGGATCATCCAGAACCGTTCCGAAGAGTCGATCATTCGCGAAATCGAAGAGATTCGCGACAAGGTCCCCGGCTTCACCGGCGTCATTTCCGACCTCGGCGGCCCGACCGCGAACATGTACCGCATCGCCTGCAAGACCCCGGAAATCGAATCCGCGTGCCGCAAGCCTTCGTGCGTGTTCCCGGGCATCTGCCCGAACCTGAACACCGATCACTCGTCGCTGATTCAGCTGTACCGCAGCGCCCGTGCCTTGCCGGGTGTGAAGAAGATCCTGATCGCTTCCGGCCTGCGCTACGACCTCGCCGTCGAGTCGCCGGAATACGTCAAAGAGCTGGTGACCCACCACGTCGGTGGTTACCTGAAGATCGCCCCGGAACACACCGAGGAAGGTCCGCTCAATCAGATGATGAAACCGGGCATCGGCAGCTATGACAAGTTCAAGCGCATGTTCGAGAAGTACTCCAAGGAAGCCGGGAAAGAGCAGTACCTGATTCCGTACTTCATCGCTGCCCACCCGGGCACCACCGACGAAGACATGATGAACCTGGCCCTGTGGCTCAAGGGCAACGGCTTCCGTGCCGACCAGGTGCAAGCGTTCTACCCGTCGCCGATGGCCACCGCCACCGCGATGTACCACTCGGGCAAGAACCCGTTGCGCAAAGTCACTTACAAGAGTGACGCCGTGACCATCGTCAAGAGCGAAGAGCAGCGTCGTCTGCACAAAGCGTTCTTGCGTTATCACGACCCGAAAGGCTGGCCGATGCTGCGTGAGGCGTTGACCCGCATGGGCCGCGCCGACCTGATCGGGCCGGGCAAGACCCAGTTGATCCCGCTGCATCAGCCGGCAACCGACAGCTACCAGAGCGCCCGTCGCAAGAACTCGACGCCGGCTGGCAGCCACAAAGTTGCTCAGGAAAAGACCACCAAGATCCTGACCCAGCACACGGGCTTGCCACCGCGCGCCAGTGATGGCGGCAATCCGTGGGACAAGCGTGAACAGGCCAAGGCTGCTGCGTTCGCCCGCAACCAGCAGGCGGCCAAGGATCGCAAGGACGCGGCCAAAGGCAAAGGGCCCAAGCCTGCGCGTAAGCCGGTTGTACCGCGCTAAACTTCGCTTGAGCTGAACAGAACGCCAACCTTCGGGTTGGCGTTTTGCGTTCTGGCAGAGCAAAAACCTGTGTTAATTCCGGAAGGTAGGTTGCGGCAACTGGCCTCATCGCGAGCAGGCTCGCTCCCACAGTGATCTCTGTCGTTCACAAATTCTGCATCCTCAGAAATACCCTGTGGGAGCGAGCCTGCTCGCGATGAGGCCGGAACAGCCACTGCAAAACCCGGCTTATGACTCCCGGTCGCAACATTTCCGTGCAACTGCCCCAAACCAAATTCCCGCATCGCCCGATTTTGGTGCTGTACTGCCTCAAGCAAACGGAGAAAGCGCCAGCGCTGCTGGATGGCATAAGTCTTGCGCGCTTTCCAATACGCTTAAGGCTCGCAGGAGGCACGCCGTGTCGATTCATGTCGCATTGCACCACGTCACGCATTACCGCTACGACCGCGCCGTCGAGCTCGGTCCGCAGATCGTTCGCCTGCGCCCGGCCGCCCACAGTCGCACGCGAATACTTTCTTACGCGCTGAAAGTCTCGCCCGAGCAGCACTTCATCAACTGGCAGCAGGACCCCCAGGGCAATTACCTGGCGCGGTTGGTGTTCCCGGAAAAAACCGATGAGCTGCGGATCGAAGTCGATCTGCTGGCAGAGATGGCGGTCTTCAATCCGTTCGACTTCTTCCTTGAACCCTACGCGGAAAAGATTCCGTTCGCCTACGCCGCGGATGAGCGCAAAGAGCTGGCGCCGTACCTGGAAACCTTGCCCCTGACGCCAAAGTTCAAGGCGTATCTGGATGGCATCGACCGCACACCACTGCCCAGCGTCGATTTCCTCGTCGCACTCAACCAGCGCCTGAGCGAAGACATTGGCTACCTGATCCGCATGGAGCCAGGTGTGCAAACGCCCGAACACACCTTGGAACATGCCTCCGGTTCCTGCCGCGACTCTGCGTGGTTGCTGGTGCAGCTGTTGCGCAACCTAGGTCTGGCGGCGCGTTTCGTCTCCGGCTACCTGATTCAACTGACCGCCGACGTCAAAAGCCTCGACGGCCCGTCGGGCACGGACGTGGACTTCACCGACCTGCACGCCTGGTGCGAGGTCTATTTGCCCGGTGCCGGCTGGATCGGCCTGGACGCGACCTCAGGGCTGTTTGCCGGTGAAGGACACATTCCGTTGGCCTGTAGCCCCGATCCGGGCTCTGCGGCACCGATCAGTGGCTTGGTTGAACCGTGCGAGTGCGAATTCACCCACGAAATGTCGGTGGAGCGGATTTGGGAAGCACCACGGGTAACAAAGCCCTACAGCGAAGACCAGTGGCTGGCGATCCAGGCGTTGGGTCGGCAGATCGATGCCGACCTGTTGGAGGGTGACGTACGCCTGACCATGGGCGGCGAACCGACGTTTGTGTCCATCGACGATCCGGACGGCGCCGAATGGAACACCGCTGCGCTCGGGCCGGACAAGCGGCGTCTGTCCGCCGAACTGTTCCAACGCATGCGCAAGCACTACGCGCCCAAAGGTCTGGTGCATTTCGGTCAGGGCAAGTGGTACCCCGGCGAGCAATTGCCGCGCTGGTCGCTGAACTGCTACTGGCGCCGCGACGATGTACCGATCTGGCACAACAGCGCGCTGATTGCCGATGAGCAGCAAGACTACGGTGCCAATGGCGAGTTGGCCGGACGCTTTCTGGCGAGTGTCGCCGAACGCCTGAAAATTCCGACACGTTTTGTGTTTCCGGCCTACGAAGACAATTTCTATTACCTCTGGCGCGAAGGCACTTTGCCGCAGAATGTCAGCGCCGAAGACTCGCGTCTTGAAGAGCCGCTGGAACGTGCGCGCCTGCGCAAAGTCTTCAGCCAGGGGCTGGACAAGGTCATCGGTCAGGTCCTGCCGCTGGCGCGCACCGCGAAGGGTGATCAGTGGCAAAGCGGCCGCTGGTATCTGCGCGATGAGCATTGCCGACTGGTGCCGGGGGATTCGCCGCTGGGCTATCGCTTGCCGCTCGGCTCGCAGCCTTGGGTGAAAGCGGCGGAGTATCCGTTCATTCATCCTGTGGACCCGAATCAGGATTTCCCTGCACTGCCCGACACTGCGCAACTTCAGAGCCAAGGCGAGCCTGCGGTTGCTGATGAGCGCACGCCAAAGATCGACGAATCCGCTGACTGGCTGACCCGCACGGCGTTCTGCGCGGAAGCACGAGAAGGGCGGTTGTACCTGTTCATGCCGCCGCTGGAGCGGGTCGAGGATTATCTGGAACTGGTCAGCGCCATCGAGGCCACCGCCGAGGAATTGCATTGCCCGGTGTTGCTGGAAGGCTATGAACCGCCGAGCGATCCGCGCCTGAGCAACTTCCGGATCACGCCCGATCCGGGTGTGATCGAGGTCAACGTGCAGCCGTCCGCCACATGGGATGAACTGGTCGAGCGCACCGAATTTCTTTACGAAGAAGCGCGCCAGACTCGACTGACCACCGAGAAATTCATGATCGATGGCCGGCACACCGGCACCGGCGGCGGTAACCATTTCGTACTGGGGGGCGCGACTCCGGCTGACTCACCGTTTCTACGCCGCCCCGATTTGCTGCGCAGCCTGATCAGCTACTGGCATAACCACCCGTCCTTGTCCTACCTGTTTTCGGGACTATTCATCGGCCCGACGTCTCAGGCGCCACGGGTTGATGAAGCGCGCAATGATGCGTTGTATGAACTGGAAATCGCCTTTGCCCAGATGCCTGAACCGGGTGAAGAGTGCGCGCCGTGGCTGGTGGATCGGCTGCTGCGCAACCTGCTGATCGACGTGACCGGCAACACGCACCGTGCCGAGTTCTGCATCGACAAGCTTTATTCACCGGATGGCGCGACGGGGCGTCTGGGGTTGCTCGAATTGCGCGCCTTTGAAATGCCGCCCCATGCGCGCATGAGCCTGGCTCAACAGTTGTTGCTGCGGGCGCTGGTGGCGCGGTTCTGGCGCGAACCTTATGCGCCGCCGAAACTGGCGCGTTGGGGCACGGAACTGCACGACCGATTCCTGTTGCCACACTTTATCGAACAGGATTTCGCCGACGTCATCGTCGACCTCAATGCCGCCGGTTATCCCGTGCGCGCCGAGTGGTTTGCGGCGCATCTGGAGTTTCGTTTCCCCAAGGTCGGCGATTACGCGGTCAGCGGGATCGGGCTGCAATTGCGCCAGGCGCTGGAGCCCTGGCATGTGCTGGGCGAGGAGGGCGCAGTCGGCGGCACGGTGCGTTACGTGGATTCGTCGCTGGAACGCTTGCAGGTCAAACTCACGGGCCTGCCACCACAGCGTTACGTGCTGACCTGCAACGGCATTGCGGTGCCATTGCAACCCACCGGACGGGTTGGCGAATTTGTGGCCGGCGTACGATTTCGTGCCTGGCAACCAGCCAACTGCCTGCAACCGACCATCCCGGTCCACGCACCGTTGGTGTTCGACCTGCTCGACACCTGGATGCAGCGCTCGCTGGGTGGTTGTCAGTACCACGTCGCCCATCCTGGCGGGCGCAACTACGACAGCTTGCCGGTGAACGCCAATGAGGCGGAGAGCCGTCGAATGGCGCGTTTTTTCCGCATCGGACATACGCCGGGGAAACTTCCTATACCCAATATGGAAATTAACGACGAGCTACCGATGACTCTCGATTTACGACGTTTCTAAACCGTACGCGACGCTCGGACTTTTCGTATATCCGGGCGTCATGAGCCTGCGTTAGTCTGACCGTTCTTTGCTGTCTGCCGAGCTTTCCATGCCTGACCTGCTTGACCGCTACCCGCTGACGGCGGGCACTTATCACGAACTGCTCGACGACAGCGGCGCGGTGCGCCCGCACTGGCGTCGGTTGTTCGACCAATTGCAACGCAGCACACCAACGCAATTGGTGCAGCGTCAGGCGCTGCTGACCCGGCAGATCCAGGAAAATGGCGTGACCTATAACGTCTACGCCGATCCCAAGGGGGCGGATCGACCTTGGGAACTTGATCTGCTGCCGCACGTGATTGCGGCTGATGAATGGCAGCAGTTATCGGCTGGAATCGCTCAGCGGGCACGCTTGCTCAATGCTGTGCTGGCAGATTTGTACGGCCCGCAACGGTTAATCGCTGAGGGACTGCTGCCTGCCGAGCTGGTTTTCGGTCACAACAATTTCCTCTGGCCTTGTCAGGGCATTACGCCACCCGACGGGGCTTTTCTGCATCTGTACGCCGTGGATCTGGCGCGTACGCCTGACGGTCGCTGGTGGGTCACGGCGGATCGGACGCAAGCGCCGTCCGGCGCCGGTTATGCGCTGGAAAACCGCACCATCGTGTCGCGTGCCTTTCCCGAGCTGTACCGCGATTTGAAAGTGCATCATTTGGCTGGGTTCTTCCGCACGCTTCAGGAAACCCTGGCACGTCAGGCGCCGAGTGATGATGAAGCGCCGCTGATCGTGCTACTGACGCCGGGACGTTTCAACGAAAGCTATTTCGAACACCTCTATTTGGCGCGCCAGCTCGGTTACCCACTGGTGGAGGGCGGCGACCTGACGGTGCGCGACGCTACGGTCTACCTGAAAACCCTGAGCGGATTGCGCCGGGTCCACGCGATCATGCGGCGGCTCGACGATGACTTCTGCGATCCGCTGGAGCTGCGCACTGACTCGGCCCTTGGCGTGCCGGGATTGCTGGAAGCGGTACGCCGAGGTCGGGTGCTGGTGGCCAACGCCCTCGGCAGCGGCGTGCTTGAGTCGCCGGGGTTGTTGGGCTTCCTGCCGAGGATCAATCAATTCCTGTTCGGTGAAGAGTTGATCCTGCCCTCCATCGCGACCTGGTGGTGCGGTGAAGCGCCGGTGCTGGCTCAGGCCCTGGAAAAACTGCCGGAGTTGTTGATCAAACCGGCTTTCCCGTCACAGAGCTTTGCTCCGGTATTTGGCCGCGATTTGAGTGAAAAACAGCGTCAGGAACTGGCTGAGCGCATGCAGGCCCGGCCTTACGCCTATGTCGCGCAAGAATTGGCTCAACTCTCTCAAGCACCGATCTGGCAGGCTGAAGACGGTCATCTGCAACCTCGGGCCATTGGCATGCGCGTGTACGCGGTGGCCAGCCATGAGGGCTATCGGGTGTTGCCCGGCGGCCTTACCCGGGTTGCCGCCGAGGCTGACGCCGAAGTGGTGTCGATGCAGCGCGGTGGCGCGAGCAAAGACACCTGGGTATTGGGCGATCGCCCGCCGAGCGGTGAGCAATGGAAAACCCAGCGTACGATCGGTGTGCACGACCTGGTAAGGCGTGATCCGTACCTGCCGTCGCGGGTGGTGGAAAACCTGTTCTGGTTCGGCCGTTATTGCGAACGCTGTGATGACAGCGCGCGGCTGCTGCGAATCATGCTGGCGCGGTATGTCGATGGCGATGACCCGCAAGCCCTTGAGGCGGCGGTCGATCTGGGCGAACGGTTGATGTTGTTGCCCGATGAAGGCGAGTTGCCGGAGCGTTTGCTGGCGGCATTGCTCGGCGATGACTGGTCGTTCAGCCTGCGCTCCAACCTGCAACGTTTGCAGTGGGCCGCCTCGCAGGTGCGCGGCAAGCTCTCGCGGGAAAACTGGCAAGCGCTGGTGGAGCTGCAGCGCGAAGCCATGGAACTGGAAGCCGAAGCGCCAGACTTCGGCGAATTGCTGGATTTCCTCAACCGTCTGGTGATGTCCCTGGCGGCATTATCCGGTTTCGCCCTCGACGACATGACCCGGGACGAAGGCTGGCGCTTCCTGATGATCGGCCGCCGGATCGAACGCCTACAATTTCTCAGCGCCAGCCTGGCGGCATTTCTGCGCGGTGCCGGTGCTTTCGATCAGGCCGGGCTGGAGTGGCTGCTGGAGCTGGGCAACAGCAGCATCACTTACCGTTCGCGGTATCTGGCGGTGGCGCAACTGATTCCGGTGCTTGACCTGTTGCTGCTCGACGAGCAGAACCCCCACGCCGTGCTGTTTCAGTTGAAACTGGTGACTCGCACCTTGAAACGCTTGAATGACGACTTCGGCGTGCCTCGCGAAGCGGGGTTGCCGCAGTTGGTGGAACGCTTGGCACAGTTCGATCTGGGATGCCTGGAGAATTCTCTGTTCGGTGAAGTCAGCGTTCGGGCCGCCATTGAGGGGCTGGCCGACCTGTTGCAAGAGATCGCCGACGCCAGCGGGCAAGTGTCGGATCGTCTGGCCCTGCGCCACTTCGCCCACGTCGATGACGTCAGCCAGCGCACGGTGTCCGTCTGATGAGCGCCCATTACCAGATTCTCCACGACACCCATTATCACTACGACAGCCCGGTCTCTCTGGCTCAGCAGCTTGCGCACCTGTGGCCGCGGTCGTGTGCCTGGCAGCGCTGCACCGAGCAACAACTGCAGATCAGTCCCGATCCGACGTCGCGTCGCGATGAACTGGATGTGTTCGGTAATCCGCTGACCCGGTTGGCGTTCGAGCGGCCGCATGATGAATTGCTGGTCAACGCCCGGCTCACCGTCGAAGTGCTGGCCCGGCCTGCGCTGGATTTCAATCAATCCCCCGCGTGGGAAGAAACCCGCAACGCGCTGACCTACAGCAGTCAGCCGCTTTCCCCCGAATTGCTGGAAGCGTGTCGTTACCGGTTCGAATCGCCCTACGTGCATTTGAAGCGCAACTTCGTCGAGTTTTCCGAAAGCTGTTTTCCATCGGGTCGGCCGCTGCTGTTGGGTGTACAGGCGCTGATGGAGAAGATCTTCAGCGAGTTCACCTTCGATGCCGAGGCGACCCAAGTGGCGACGCCGCTGGTGGAAGTGCTGGAGCGCCGGCGCGGTGTTTGTCAGGACTTTGCTCACCTGATGCTCGCCTGCGTGCGCTCGCGCGGTTTGGCGGCGCGGTACATCAGCGGCTACCTGCTGACCCAGCCACCACCGGGCCAGCCGCGACTGATCGGCGCCGATGCGTCACATGCCTGGGTTTCGGTGTTTTGTCCGGTGCTCGGTTGGGTGGATTTCGACCCGACCAACAACGTGCAGCCGGCGCTGGAACACATCACCTTGGCCTGGGGCCGGGATTTTTCCGATGTATCGCCGTTGCGCGGGGTGATTTTGGGAGGCGGTAATCATGACCCGGAAGTCCGCGTCACCGTAATGCCACTGGAGTGACCACGATCCACTGTGGGAGCGGGCTTGCTCGCGAAGACGGAGTGTCAGTCGATACTTATTTAGCTGATACACCGCTTTCGCGAGCAAGCCCGCTCCCACAGGGGGATATGCAGTGTTTTTTGGAAAGTAATTCAGAGGGGACTGTGAGGGTCAGCAAAGGAACTGCTGACCCTGGACACAGATCCGGTGGGCCTGATCAGATCATCGGGCCCTGAGGGTCTCAGGCGTCGGGCGCCTGATCTTTCGGTGCTTCAACAGCGTCTTCTGCGGCCACTTCACCTTCTGCATCCGGGTTCAGTGCGGCGGCTTCTTCTTCAGCTGTAGCTTTCTTGCGCTGAAGCTTTTCCTCTTTCTTCTGCTCCTTGGCCAAGTCTCTCTGACGTTTGGCGAAGGAATAATTGGGTTTAGCCATGGGCGATCCTCTGGGGTCGAAGGTGAGGTTGAGCGGCGCGTATTCTGCCCTGTATCGATGCCCAGCCGTTAGCTGGGTTTTTGCTCGATCCACTTTGGCACCACTGTCGGCTGCCAGGCATCCAGCTCATCAAGGAGGGTTTGCGGCGATTCGCTCACTTGCAGCATGTCACGGTGCGGTTCGCGAACGAAGCCTTCGCCGACGATATGATCGAGAAAAGACGTCAACTTGCTGTAGAAACCGTTCACTTCCAGCAGCCCCAGCGGTTTGCCGTGGTAGCCGAGCTGGCCCCAGGTCCAGACTTCGAACAGTTCTTCCAGCGTGCCCAGGCCGCCGGGCAGGGCGATAAAGGCGTCGCTGAGCTCGGCCATCCGCGCCTTGCGTGCGTGCATGCCGTCGACCACTTCCAGACGAGTCAGGCCACTGTGGCCGATTTCCTTGTCTTTGAGGCTTTGCGGGATGATCCCGATCACTTCACCGCCGGCCGCCAGCGCAGCATCGGCGACGATACCCATCAGCCCGACGGCGCCGCCGCCATAGACCAGGGTCAGCTTACGCTCGGCCAATGCTCGCCCCAAGGCGACAGCCGCTTCACGATAAGCCGGGTTGGTGCCAGTGCTGGCACCGCAAAATACACAAACGGACGCTAAAGACATGCCTTACTCCATGGTCAGGATGGTCACAGAGTAAAGGCAGGCACGCGTCGTTCCAAGGTCTACACTTCGCGTTCAGGTGTTTCAAAGGTTCCGCTGGCGCCACAGGCGTAAGCGGCGAGCAAACTGCGCAACAGGCTGTTAAGGGACATGACTGACGCTCCAGATGGGTGAGGACGAGCTGATGATAGGGCCGCCCCAGACGTCTGGCTGGTAGATTGTTTCGATAGGTGTCATAGCCCGAAAGTTGTATACAATTTTTGATTCAGGTCATAGGAACTTGCGAAGTTTTCAGGCAGTCTTCTGTCCATTCGCACTTTTGTTAACCCTGCCTTGGAGATTCACCATGTTTGCCAAACTTGTTGCGGTATCCCTGCTGACACTGGCCAGCAGCCAATTGATGGCTGCCGAGTGCAAGGTCACTGTCGACTCGACTGACCAGATGTCCTTCGATACCAAGGAAATCAGCATCGACAAGAGCTGCAAGACGTTCACCGTGGAGCTGAAACACTCCGGCAGCCTGCCGAAAAACGTCATGGGCCATAACTGGGTGCTGAGTAAAGAGGCTGATATGCAGCCGATCGCCACCGCAGGCCTGGCTGCAGGCATCGATAAGAACTACCTGCCGGAAGGTGACGCGCGCATCATCGCCCACACCAAAATCATCGGCGCCAAGGAAACCGACTCGGTGACCTTCGACGTATCGAAGCTCGATGCTGCCGAGAAGTACGGTTTCTTCTGCTCGTTCCCTGGCCACATCTCGATGATGAAAGGCACTGTTGTTCTGAAGTAATCGAATCGAACGCACAAAAAAAGCGTCCACTTGGGACGCTTTTTTTTT
>NZ_AKJN02000003.1 GCF_000282315.2 Pseudomonas sp. GM41(2012) | reverse complement strand
GCCAACGGCACGTTGAGCGCGGTGAGCAGCAGTGACGGCGGCATCACCTGGACCGCCACCTTCACCCCGACGGCCAGCACCACCGACGCGACCAACCTGATCACCCTGGACAACAGCGGTGTGCAAAACGCCTCGGGCAACGCCGGCAGCGGCACTACCGATTCCAACAACTACGCCATCGACACCGTGCGGCCAACGGCAACCATCGTGGTCACGGACACGGCGCTGAGAATCGGCGAAACCTCGTTGGTGACCATCACCTTCAGTGAAGCAGTCGTTGGTTTCACCAACGCCGACCTGACCATCGCCAATGGCACCCTGACCGCGGTGAGCAGCAGCGACGGCGGCATCACCTGGACCGCGACCTTCACACCTTCCGCGAGCATCACCGACACGACCAACCTGATCACCCTGGACAACACCGGACTCAGCGACCTGTCGGGCAACGTTGGTAGCGGCACCACCGATTCCAACAACTATGCAATCGACACGGCGCGCCCGACCGCCACGATTGTGCTGGCGGATACAACACTGGTAGCGGGCGAAACCTCGCTGGTGACCATCACGTTCTCCGAGGCAGTGAGCGGATTCACCAACGCGGACCTGACGATTGCCAACGGTACCCTGACCGCGGTGAGCAGCAGTGACGGCGGCATTACCTGGACCGCGACCTTCACACCAACCGTCGGCGTAAGTGACCCGAGCAACGTCATCACCCTGAACAATACCGGCGTGGCCGACATCGCCGGCAACACCGGCAGCGGCACCACCAGTTCCGGCAACTACACCGTCGATACCGTGCTGCCGACGGCCACCATCGTGGTCGCCGATAACGCGCTGAAAGTCGGCGAAACCTCGCTGGTAACCATTACCTTCAGCGAAGCCGTCAGCGGTTTCAGCAATGCCGATCTGACCATCGCCAACGGCACGTTGACGGCGGTGAGTAGCAGCGATGGCGGCATCACCTGGACCGCAACATTCACCCCGACGGCCAGCATCACCGACACCAGCAACCTGATCACCCTGGACAACAGCGGTGTGCAAAACGCCTCGGGCAACGTCGGCAGCGGCACCACCGATTCCAACAACTATGCAATCGACACCGTGCTGCCAACGGCAACCATCGTGGTTGCGGACGCGGCGCTGGGGGTGGGTCAAACATCGGTGGTGACCATCACGTTCTCCGAGGCGGTGACCGGTTTTACCACGGCCGACCTGACCGTGAGCAACGGTACCCTGAGCAGTCTGAGTACCAGCGATAACATCACCTGGACCGCCACCCTGACGCCGACAGCGAGCATCACCGATTCGACCAACCTGATTACCCTGGACAGCACCGGGGTCCTGGATGTGGCCGGAAACGCGGGTGTCGGCACCACGGATTCGAATAACTACGCCATCGACAGCCAACGCCCGACCGCGACCATCGTGTTGAGCGATACAACCCTGAAACCGGGCGAAACCGCGCTGGTGACCATCACCTTCAGCGAGGCGGTGAGCGGTTTTGACAACAGCGATTTGAGCGTCGCCAACGGCACGTTGAGCAATGTCAGCAGCAGCGACGGCGGCATCACCTGGACCGGGACCTTCACCCCGACTATCGGGATTACCGACGCCACCAATCTCATCACGCTGAACAACACCGGCGTCTCGGACCTGGCCGGCAACGCGGGCTCGGGCACGACCAATTCCGCCAACTATGTGGTGGAAACCCAGGTGCCGACCGCAACCATCGTGGTGGCCGACAACGCCCTCAAGGCCGGTGAAACCTCAGGGGTGACCATCACCTTCAGCGAAGCGGTCAGCGGTTTCACCAACGCCGACCTGAGCATTGCCAACGGCACCTTGAGCAACGTCAGCAGCAGTGACGGCGGCGTCACCTGGACCGCGACGTTCACGCCAACCGTCAACGTGACGGACACCTCCAACTTGATCAGTCTCGACAACAGCGGTGTGACCAATGCGTCGGGCAACAGTGGCGTGGGCGTGACCGATTCCAACAACTACGCCATCGACACAGCGCGGCCGACGGCGACCATCGTGGTGGCGGATAACCGCTTGGGCATCGGCGAGACGACCACGGTTACCATCACTTTCACCGAGGCGGTTTCGGGTTTCGACCTGTCGGACATCAGCGTCGCCAATGGCACCTTGTCCAACCTGCTCAGCAGCGATGGCGGCAAGACCTGGACTGCCACGCTGACCCCGACCGCCAACCTCAACGACACCACCAACCTGATCCTGCTCGACAGCAGCAATGTGGCGGACGCCGCGGGCAACGTCGGTGCCGGGATCGCGATCTCCAACAACTACGCGCTCGATGCCACCCGGCCGACGGCAACCATCGTGGTCGCCAACCCGAACCTGGGCATGGGTCAAACCACGCTGGTGACGATCACCTTCAGCGAAGTGGTCAGCGATTTCGACCTGTCGGACCTCAGCGTCACCAACGGCGAGCTGACCAACCTGGCCAGCAGCGACGGCGGCAAGACCTGGACCGCGACCTTCACGCCGACCGCGAGCATCACCGACCCGAGCAACTTCATTGCGCTGGATACCAGCAACGTCAGCGACCTTTCGGGCAATGCCGGTAGCAGCGTGGCGGTCTCCAATAATTACGTGATCGACACCGTACCGGCGCCTGCCGTGGTCGTGACGCCTGACCCGCTGGTCCCGATCCCACCACCGGTCACCGTTTCCGATCAGCCCAACGTGCCACTGCAACCGATCATTTTCACTCCCCCGACCGGCGATCTCGGCTCCCCGCTGACCTTTACCCCGTTGTTCGAAAGCCGCGTGATCGGCAATGGCATCCGGCCGCTGGGCGACATCTTCATGAACCAAGGTGCGCTGGCGCCCAGCTTCATCGCCCAGGTGTTCAGCAGCAGTGACAGCGGTGGCGATGGCTCGGGCAACGGCTTCCTCGGCTTTGGCGGCGGCGATGGCGGGGTGTTCGGCACCAGTACGTTGTCGAGCCTGTTCAATCAGGACTCCGGCAACGAACGAGACTCGCTGAACTCATTCGGCAGTCATTCGATCAAGGCCGGGGATGTTTCACAGGGGCTGCGCGGCGTGTTTGGCGCGCCGAGTCTCGTCCAGCAGTTGCAACAGCTCAAAGACACCGAGCAACGGCAGGTCGACAGCCTGGCCGCTGCTTTACGGCAGGTCGGCATCAGCGAAATGCAGGCCTGAAAAAACACCTAAAACAATGTGTGTTCAGGGGCAGTCAAGGATGAATAGAAGTTCTAAGTTGTTTGGCGCCAGCCTGCTGGCGCTTGCAGTCAGCGGATGTGCAGTCACCAGTGAACCGATCGAACGCAGCGTCAGCCAACAGCGCGCCAGGAGCGACCTGCAAAACATGTACAAGGATCAGGAGCCCCTCAGTGGTCCGCTGACCCTGCATCAAGCCATGGCCCGCGCTGTGAAGTACAACCTCGAAGGCCGGCTCAAGATCATGGAAGAGGCCCTGGCCAAGCGCCAACTCGACCTCGCCAGTTTCGACATGCTGCCGCGCATGGCGCTGGACGCCGGGTACGTCGGCCGCAACAACGTCAACGCCTCCAGCAGCCAGAGCGTACGGACCGGAACCCAGTCTCTGGAGCCATCGACCTCACAGGACCGCGACCGTGAAGTCGCCGACCTGACCATGGTCTGGAACGTGCTCGATTTTGGCGTCAGCTACATCAGCGCCAAGCAACAGGGTGACCAGCGACTGATCGTTCAGGAGCGTCGGCGCAAGGTGATCAACACCATCGTTCAGGACGTGCGCTCGGCCTATTGGCGAGCCATGGCCGCCGAGCGTTTGCTCAAGCAGATCGACAGCCTCATGGCCCGGGTCGACACCGCGCGCGGCAACAGCCAAAGCATGAGCCAGCAGCGAATCGGCGATCCGGTTCAGGCCTTGGGTTATCAACGCTCGCTGATCGAAGCCACGCGCCAGCTGGAGGAACAGCGTCGTGCGCTGTCGCTGGCGAAAACCGAACTGGCGACTTTGATCAACCTGCCGTTGGGCACTGAGCTGACCCTGGCGACTCAGGACGACTATGACATTCCGGAATTGAAAGTTGACCTCGCCAGCCTGGAACAGGAAGCCCTGACCAGTCGTCCCGAGCTGCGCGAGCAGGATTACCAAAGCCGAATCAGCGCGGCCGAAACCCGCAAAGCCATGTTGCGGCTGCTGCCGGGGCTGGAGTTCTCGGCCGGCGGGCATTACGACAGCAACTCGTTCCTGGTG
Source organism: Pseudomonas sp. GM41(2012) (assembly GCF_000282315.2). Taxonomy (GTDB): domain Bacteria; phylum Pseudomonadota; class Gammaproteobacteria; order Pseudomonadales; family Pseudomonadaceae; genus Aquipseudomonas. Next base: position 70,614 of record NZ_AKJN02000003.1, on the reverse strand, counting down.
GAGCAGGGCTGGGCCGACTATGGCGTGAAAGTGACGTGGAACCTGTTCAACGTGATCTCCGCACCGGCAGCGATCAACGTTGCCAAGGCCGGCGAAGAAGTCGCCGCGGCGCGCCGCCAGGCCATGTCGATCGCGGTGCTGGCGCAGCTTTATGTGGCCAACGCCAATTACCGCGAGGCGTTGCGACAGTTCAAGACCAACCAGCAACTGTCGGACATTGACGGACAGATCGTTGGCCAGCTGCGCAACCGATATCAGGCGGCCGGGCTGGGTGAACTGGACCTCATCCAGGGCGAACTGAACACCTTGCAGGCCGATTTGCGTCGCGACCTGTCGTACGCCGATTTGCGTAACGCTTACGGCCAGATCTTTGCCAGTGCAGGGCTCGATCCGCTGCCGGATCAGGTGCAATCCACCGAAGTGCAATCCATTGCCACCGCGTTGGCCAACCGCGAATCGGCGTGGGCGGCCGGGAACATCACGACGCCGGTGGCCCATGCCCAATAACCTGCTGGCGCCGACGGCGAGTATCAGCCGCGCACAACGAGAGGTGCGCAACGGCCATCGCGGCACGGCGATTTTGCTGACCGGATTGCCGGCGGCGGGCAAATCGACCCTGGCCCAGGCGCTGCACGCCGAGCTGTTCGAGCACGGCGTGCAGAGCATCGTGCTCGATGGCGACGGGCTGCGGGTCGGGCTCAATCGTGATCTCGGTTTTACCGACAGTGATCGTCTGGAGAACATCCGTCGCGCCAGCGAAGTCGCGGCGCTGCTGGTGGAGAACGGGCAGATCGTCATCCTGGCGATGATCGCGCCGCTGATGGAGTTGCGTGAGGTGTTCGCCCGGCGGCTGGGTGAGGATTACCGTGAAGTCTGGTGCAGCGCTTCCTTGGCCGTCTGCGAGCAGCGCGATCCGAAAGGTCATTACGCCCGTGCACGACGGGGTGATTTACCAGGTTTTACCGGCGTGTCTGCGCCGTATGAACCGCCGCCGTCCGCCGCCTTGGTGCTCGATACCGGCGTGCAATCGGTTGAGGCCTGTCTCGATCACTTGCTGACCTGGCTCGGCGAGTGCGCGGTGTTGCCGAAACGATGAGCCGACCGGCGTTTTCTCGCTTGCCGGTGGCCGTGGATTTACCGCTGCTGTTGCAGGCGTTGGCCGCCGTTGATGAGGGAATGTGGCAGGGGCATTTCAACAACGCTTATTACGCTGGCGACTGGAGCGGTGTCGCGCTGATTTCGGCGGCGGATGCGTTGACTGAACTGTCGCCGGGTCGCGGCAAACCGCTGCTGCGCGCGCCTTGGTTGCGGGATGTCCGATGGCAGCAAGGTTTGCGCGATCTGCCGCTGGAGATCGTCAGCGCGCGCTTGTTGCGGCTCGGTCCGGGTGGGCAGATTCACGAACATCGCGACTACGACCTTGACGGGCCAGACGCTGATCTGCGTCTGCACATCCCGCTGGTCAGCGCGCCTCAAGTGGACTTTCTGCTGGACGGCCAGCGCATGCCGATGGCTGCCGGTGAATGCTGGTTTCTCGACCTGTCGCGGCCGCATCGTGTGGACAATCGTGGTACTCGGGCACGCATTCATCTGGTACTCGATTGTCGGCCCGGCGCCTGGCTGGAGCAGGCGATTGTCGACGGCGAATTGACCACGCCAAATCCCGATGTTGTTCACGGATGCCTTGCACAGTTCAAGGCACTGGTAGAGAGCGATCCGCCGCTGTGCAAAACCTTGCAGGGTTTGCAGGACAGCGAAGCTTTTATCACCTGTGTCCTGGAAATGGCGGCTGCGCGAGGCCTGCCGCTCTCCCGCGAAGAACTGCGCGCCGCCATGCGCGACGGCCGCCGACAATGGAACAAACAATGGAAGGCATGAACCTCGAAGGCTGGTTGCCGATCCGCATCTGGCAAGAGGCTGGGCAATGGCGCATCGACTGGTGCTGGTTCGGTGACACCTCGCTGCATCAGCCGTTTTTTCGTGATGCCGTGGAAGACGCGCTGCGATTGCCGTTCAATCAGGCGTTTCGCCGGGAAACGCCGTTGTCGACCCTCGTTGACTGGCAAATCTGCAGTCCCGGTTTGGCCCCGAGTGCGTTCATCTTTCACGCGTCCCGTTGCGGCTCGACCCTCCTCAGCCAAATGCTCGCGCAACTCGATAACCACATCGTGATCAGCGAACCGCCGCCGCTGGATGCGCTACTGCGCAGCGACTTGCCCGCTGTCGAGCGTCGCGCTGCCATTGAAGGATTGCTGTCGGCCTATGGACAGCGTCGGCTCGGCGTCGAGCAACGTTTGGTGGTCAAACTCGATGCCTGGAACATCGGTGAACTGCCGTTGCTGCGTGAGTGTTTTGCCGAAACACCGTGGCTGTTTCTTTATCGCGATCCGCTGGAAATTGCCGTTTCACATCTACGCCGTCCGGGCATGCACATGGTGCCGTGGATGATCGGTGCGAGTGTGCTGGATGATGAATTGCCGTTTGCTGGCCGAGAGGACTTCATCGCACGGCGGTTGGGGCGGTTGCTGGCGTCGGGGTTGGCGCAATGTCGGGAGTTTGGTGGGGTGGCGGTGAATTACAGCGAATTGCCAGATGCCATGGCGGGGCGATTGGCTGTTTTTTTTGGATTGGATGACGTGCAGCGTGAGCAAGTGTTTGCGGCGGTGGGGCAGCATGCCAAACGGCCTTCGGAAGTGTTTGTCAGGGACAGCGATGACAAGCGTCGTGAGGCCACGGCGCTTTTGCATGAACGTGTGGAGCGTTGGGCGCGAGCGCCCTATGAAGCGCTAAGTGCCGAGTCATGTATTGACGGCACTGACGCTATCGCGAGCAGGCTCACTCCCACATTGAATCTCGGTCGTACACAGAAGCTGTGTTCACTGAAGATCAACTGTGGGAGTGAGCCTGCTCGCGATGGCGGTGGTCAACTCACCACAAATCCACCCGGCTAAACCTTGACCCGAGCCTGCATGATCTCCGACTCCTCCCAATGATCCAGCACTCGCTCTACGAGCAACTGCACGCCATCGGCCATGCGGCTGAGCGCCAGGGCTACGGAGCGTCGTGTCCCGTCCACATCGTCTGCCAGATTGGCAGCGATGGCGCTGATGGACAGCAGGTCTTCGGAGGCGTTGGCCAGAAGGGTTTCGGTGTTGACCTCGGGGGCGACGGTGAAGAGGTTGCCTTTGCGGTGCCTGGGCGGCTTTTCGGCGGTCGGGGGGAAGTAGTGGGCGAAGGCGCGGTCGGCGGCTTCTTTGAATTTTTCGTCTTCGAGCGATTCTTCGGATGGGGTGCCAGAGTTGTCTGGCGGATTTGGCGTTACCTTGAACATGTAAAAACTCCTAAACAGTAAGTAGGAACCGCCACCGTTCGTTTGCACGCGAATTGGGTGGCGGCCGTGCGCAGGTGTGCAAGACCGGGACTGTTTAGGACACCCAGCAGATCCGAGGATCTCCTGCGCGCAGCCGCCATAAAGTAATGAGCCATGGCAATTGCGCCCTAAACAGTTTCGTCGGACTTGCACGTCCGTGTCACCGTTTATTCAGTGACAAGGCCAGACTAGACCTGGGTTCGGACCGGAACAAGTTCACCAACACCGCTACAACTTGAAGGAAATCTCCGACGCGGTTACCGGACGTTGGTGTCTGTAGGAAAGGTCAGGATTTGGACGACAAATCCGCCATCCCCTTGAGCAACTCGATCGGCAGCGGAAAGACAATCGTCGAACTCTTGTCCCCGGCAATCGAACTCAACGTCTGCATGTAACGTAACTGCATGGCCCCAGGCTGGCGCCCGAGCATTTCGGCGGCTTGCATGAGTTTTTCCGAGGCCTGCAATTCGCCTTCGGCGTGGATCACCTTGGCCCGGCGTTCCCGTTCGGCTTCGGCCTGTTTGGCGATGGCGCGGATCATCGATTCGTTGAGGTCCACGTGCTTGATCTCGACGTTGGCGACCTTGATGCCCCACGCATCGGTCTGGGCGTCGAGCACTTGCTGGATGTCGATATTCAACCGCTCACGTTCGGCCAGCAGCTCATCGAGTTCATGTTTACCGAGCACCGCCCGCAACGTGGTCTGAGCCAATTGGCTGGTGGCCATGAGAAAGTCTTCGACCTGAATAATTGCTTTCTGCGGATCGAGGACGCGGAAATACAGCACCGCGTTGACCTTGACCGAGACGTTGTCGCGGGTGATCACGTCTTGTGGCGGCACGTCGAGGACCACGGTACGCAAGTCGACGCGAACCATTTGCTGCACCACTGGAATCAGCAGGATCAGGCCAGGGCCTTTGACCTGCCAGAAGCGCCCGAGCTGGAAGACCACCCCGCGCTCGTATTCGCGCAGAATGCGGAAGGTCGACCCCGCCAGTGCAATCACCAGTAACAGCAGCGCGGCAAAACCCAGTTGCAGACCCATGGTTATTCTCCACCCGGCGCCGCGTCAGCCGCGGCCACTTCCAGCAATAATCCCTTGCGTGCCACCACCCGGACCCTTTGCCCGGGTTGCAGCGGCGTGGCGCTGAGCACTTGCCACTTTTCTCCTTGCAGGTGCACCCAACCGTTGTAGGCATTGCCGGCCAGCGACATCACCGGTGTCACGCTGCCCACCAGTCCTGCATCGCCACTGACGTTTTCGCGCGGTCGGGTTTTCAAAGCGTGGATCAGCAGGAAAATAAGCAACAGGGCACTGATCAGTCCCAGGCCGATCATCAACGGAACCGGCACCTCGGTGTTGCTCAGAATCACCGCACCGATCACGAACATCACAATGCCGCCCAGACCGATCACGCCGTAATTGGGCAGGGCCGCCTCGGCGATCAGAAACGCGATGCCGAACGTGATCAGCCAGATCCCGATGGGGTTGGGCACCAGCAGGACGACGGTGTCTGCCGCGAATACCGATCCGCTCAAGGCCAATAGCAGCGCAACTGCACAACAACGAGTGTTCACGTGACCCTCCGGGAGAGTCATTGATGGTTCTTTATACAGTCTAGCTGAGCTCTGAATTGTACGAATTTTGATCAGTTGTTGACGTTATTCCGGCGGGCAGATTTCCCGCGCGATGGCGCCAGCGGGCCTAGACTTTTAGTGGTGAGAAGGTTTAACCATCGTCCGCGAAACGTTGTTGCGGACACCGAGGTGCATCATGCGTATGGCAAGAACTGTGCAGGACAGCCTGGACAAGGCTCAATGCGAATTTGACGTCGTCACCCATCCGCACTCGGCCAGCAGCCTTGAAACGGCGCGGGTCGCAGGCATTCCTGCCGAACGGGTGGCCAAATCGGTGATCCTCGACGACCACCACGGCCATTACCTGATGGCTGTGCTGCCAGCGAGCCGTCACCTGGACCTGAGCAAAGTACGTGGCAGTGGCGAATGGCAGATCACCCGGGAAAGCACCCTGGCGCATCTGTTCCAGGATTGCGAACGCGGCGCCGTGCCTGCATTGGGCGAATCCTATGGCCTGGACATGGTCATCGACCCACTGCTGACCCGGCAAAAAGACATCTACCTGGAGGCTGGTAACCACAACAACCTGGTGCACATGAGCGTGCCGGAATTCCTGAAAATGGTGCCGCATGCTGAAGTGTGTGAGTTGAGTCAGTAGTTTTTGCGGCGACAGTTACATCGCCATCGCGAGCAGGCTCGCTCCCACAGTTGAGCGCGATTCCATGTGGGAGCGAGCCTGCTCGCGATTGACTGCGCAGCAGTCACCCAATCATTTGCCATGAAAAAAGGAGCCCACCATGGAATCCCCAACCCACAGCCTCCCCAACCTGTTCAAACAACTCGGCCTGCCTGACGACGCCGAAAGCATCGACAAATTCATCGCCACCCATTCACCGCTCAAACCCGAATTGCACCTGGCGGATGCGTTCTTCTGGACCAAGAGCCAGGCGGATTTCCTGCGCGACGACATTCTGGATGACGCCGATTGGGCGGAGGTGGTGGATCAGTTGGATGTGCTGTTGCGGAAGGGGCGGGGGGTGTAAAAAAATCTGAGTGAAAATGGCGAAATGTAAAAAAAACTGGTGAGTGGTAAAAAAATCTGAGTGCAAATCCGACTTTAGAGTTTTTTCTAGGTTGCTCATAAAGTGTGAATAGACCAGAATCGTGACCTGAATTGAGGTCTTAATTATGCAAAATGTTCTGGCCGACATGGCTGTCAGTGTGTCTGAGTTGAAGAAAAATCCATCTGCGGTTTTGAGCGGCGCCCATGGCGGGCCTGTCGCGGTGCTGAATCACAATCGAGTGATGGGCTACATGGTCCCGGCCGATGTTTTCGAGGCCATGATGGAACGTCTCGATGACCTTGAATTGGCAGAAATTGTTCGCTCACGTAGGCATGAAACGCCGATCCCGGTAAATCTGGATGACCTATAAGCTCGAATTCCTGCCGTCTGCACGCAAGGAGTGGGACAAACTGGGTCATACATTGCGCGAGCAATTCAAAAAGAAACTGGCAGAGCGACTTGAGCTCCCGCGAGTGCCCTCAGATTCACTACATGGAATGCCTGACTGCTACAAAATCAAGCTGCGGTCATCGGGGTACAGGTTGGTGTACGAGGTTATTGATGAGCGTGTAGTCGTTTCCGTGGTGGCAGTGGGTAAGCGTGAGCGAAGCGCTGTTTATGATCGAGCCAAGAAACGCTGATGGCGTCGATCCTTTTATTCTGCCGCTTGCGCCCGCTTAGCGGCATATTCAGTTTCGATCTCTTCATTGCTGCTGCCTTCGCCCTTGTGCAGAGATCGCCGTGCCGCGTCTACTTTCCTTTGCAGGAAATTGTGGTACTGCGTTGAGTCTTCGGAATCTAAAGTACTTTCAGGTTTAGCAGGACGTTTAATCATGGTTTAAGTCTCGGTGGGTTCGCGAATTCGTTACGCAGTTTCGAATGCTATGGCGATTTCTACCGAGTCTAGGCATGGACCATGCCCACCAAATTGTTTCAAAACTTGACCAACTTTCCCCTCAAATGCCATATTGATAGTTAGCAAACTAACAGTGTGTGTTTCCCCTCGTGCCGAAGAACCTCGACGCTCTCCAGATGAACATCAGCAGCTCCATGGTGGTGGCCGCCAGGCATTGGCGGAAGATCTGCCAGACCACGCTGGTCAACTATGGAATCTCCGAAGCCTGCGCCGTTCCGTTGTTGATGATCGGGCGTTTGGGCGAGGGTGTGCGGCAGGTGACGGTGGCGCAGGCGGCCGGGATGGAGAGCCCGTCGCTGGTGCGCCTGCTGGATCAACTGTGTCATGCCGGCTACGTCTGCCGTACCGAAGACGCCCATGACCGTCGCGCCAAATGCCTGAGCCTGACCGAGACGGGTCGTGAGTTGGTGCAAGCCGTTGAAATCGAGCTGGTGCGCTTGCGCCATGAAGTGCTCGAAGGGATCGATCAGAGTGATCTGGAAGCGGCGTTGCGAGTACTGAGGGCTTTTGAATCGGCCAATCATCTGCCGGTGATCAACCCTTGAACGGATTTTTTACCGGCATGCCCCCGGCGCGGGACTGGTTCTACGGTGTGCGAACGTTCGCGGCGTCGATGATCGCGTTGTACATCGCCATGCTCATGCAAATGCCCCGGCCTTACTGGGCGATGGCCACGGTCTATATCGTTTCCAGTCCGTTTGTCGGCCCTACCAGTTCCAAGGCGTTGTACCGCGCGGTTGGCACCCTTCTCGGTGCCGCCGCCGCGGTTTTTTTCGTGCCGATGTTTGTCCAGAGCCCTTATGTGTTGGTGGTGGTCATTGCGCTGTGGACCGGGACTCTGCTGTTCCTCTCAATGCACCTGCGCACTGCCAACAATTACGCGCTGATGCTCGCCGGGTACACCTTGCCGCTGATTGCCCTGCCTGTGGTGAATAACCCGTTAGCGGTATGGGACATCGCAGAGGCGCGGACGGAAGAAATCTTCCTCGGCATCGCCGTTGCCGCGGTGGTCGGCGCGATGTTCTGGCCCCGACGGCTGGCGCCGGTGTTCAATGATTCGGTGAACAAATGGTTTGCCGATGCCTCGACTTACAGCCTGCGTTTCCTTAGCCGCAACGTGCAGCCGGACGAAGTCAGTGCGCTACGTTCGTCGATGGTTGCGACCTTCAACACACTGGAATTGATGATCGGGCAGTTGCCCCACGAAGGCGCGCGACCGCAAACCGTGCGCAATACCAAGGAACTGCGCGGGCGCATGATTCATTTGCTGCCGGTGATCGACGCCCTCGACGACGCGCTCTATGCCCTTGAGCGGCGCACGCCCGAGCTTGTGGATAAGTTCGCGCCGCTGCTGGCCGCGACCACCGAATGGCTCGACCATAAAGACGCCGACCTCGCCCGCTGGCAAGCGCTGAAAGATCAACTCGAAGCGCTGCAACCGTCCGCCGAAGCGCTGGATGATCGCAAGCAGCTGCTGTTCTCCAACGCCCTGTATCGCCTCGGCGAGTGGATCGATGTGTGGCAGGACTGTCGCAGCCTGCAGTACGCCATCCAGTGCGAAAGCCAAGACAGCTGGCGCGCGGTCTATCGGCACTGGCGGCTTGGTCGGCTGTCTCCATTTCTAGACCGTGGGCTGATGCTCTATTCGGCAGCGTCCACGGTCACCGCCATCATCGTCGCTTCGGTGCTGTGGATTCTGCTCGGCTGGACTGACGGCGGCGCCGCGGTGATTCTGGCGGCGGTGGCGTGCAGCTTTTTCGCTTCGATGGACGACCCGGCGCCGCAGATTTACCGGTTCTTTTTCTGGACGGCGATGTCGGTGTTGTTCGCCAGTCTTTATCTGTTTTTGGTCCTGCCCAACCTGCATGACTTCCCGATGCTGGTGCTGGCGTTTGCCGTGCCGTTCATTTGCATCGGCACCCTGACGGTCAAGCCGCAGTTCTATCTGGGCATGCTGCTGACCCTGGTCAACACGTCATCCTTCATCAGTATTCAGGGCGCCTACGACGCGGACTTTCTCAGTTTCGCCAACTCCAACCTGGCCGGTCCCGTGGGTTTGTTGTTCGCCTTCGTCTGGACCCTGATCGCCCGGCCGTTCGGCGCCGAACTGGCAGCCAAGCGCCTGACCCGTTTCAGCTGGCGCGACATTGTCAGCCTGACTGAACCGGCGTCGCTGGCCGATCACCGGCACCTGGGCGTGCAGATGCTCGATCGCCTGATGCAGCATTTGCCGCGCCTGGCCATGACCGGCCAGGACACCGGCATCGCCCTGCGGGAAGTGCGCGTGGCGCTGAACCTGCTGGATTTGCTCGCCTATACACCGCGAGTGCTCGGCGTACCGCAAGTGCTGCTGCACCAGGTGGTGGCCGAGGTCGGCGAGTATTTCAAGGCCTGCCTCAAGGCTGGCGAACGTTTGCCGGCACCGAGTCCGTTGTTGATGACCCTGGACCGCACCCGCCGTGCCCTCAACACGGAGTGCGATGAAGGTGCGCGCCTGCATCTGCTGCATGCCTTGAGCGGCCTGCGTCTGTCGCTGCTGCCAGGGGTGGAATTCGTCGGCACTGGCGAGCTCGAAGAACCGCTTCCCCATGGCATCGATGGAGCGCCTTTATGATCGGTGATCTGGATATCAGCGGGGTGTTCCTGCCCACGCTGCTGGTGCTGATGGGCATTACGTACGTGTTGTTCCTGCTGGTGCACGGGTTGCTGACGCGTCTGCACTTTTACCGTCTGGTCTGGCACCGGGCATTGTTTAACGTGGCTCTCTACGCTTTGCTGCTCGGCGCCGTGGACTCACTCAGTCGATACCTGATGACATGAAAAAACCTTTTTTGACCCTCGGTCGCGTGGTGCTGACCCTGCTGATCGTGACCTTCGCCGTTGTCGTGGTCTGGCGCATGGTGATGTATTACATGTTCGCGCCCTGGACCCGCGACGGCCATATCCGTGCCGACATCGTGCAGATCGCGCCGGACGTGTCCGGGCTGATCCAGCGGGTCGACGTGCGTGACAACCAACTGGTGAAACGTGGCCAGGTGCTGTTCAGCATTGATCAGGACCGTTTCAAACTGGCCCTGCGTCAGGCCAAGGCGGCGGTCGCCGACCGTCAGGAAACCCTGGCGCAGGCGCAACGCGAAGCCAAGCGTAACCGCGGCCTCGGCAATCTGGTGCCGGGTGAGCAACTGGAAGAGAGCCAGTCCCGGGTGGCCCGCGCCGAAGTGGCGTTGATGGAAGCCCAGGTGGCGGTGGACAGCGCCCAGCTCAACCTTGACCGCTCGACCATCCGCAGCCCGGTGGACGGCTACGTCAACGACCGTGCGCCACGCAACCAGGAATTCGTCACCGCCGGGCGTCCGGTGTTGTCGGTGGTGGACAGCAATTCATTCCACATCGACGGTTATTTCGAAGAGACCAAACTGGACGGCATTCATGTCGGCCAGAGCGTCGATATTCGGGTGATCGGCGACCGCGCTCGCCTGCGCGGGCATGTGGAAAGCATCGTCGCCGGCATCGAAGACCGCGACCGCAGCAGCGGCAGCAACCTGCTGCCCAACGTCAATCCGGCGTTCAGCTGGGTGCGGCTGGCCCAGCGAATTCCGGTGCGGATCGCCTTCGATGACGTGCCGGCGGATTTCCGCATGATTGCCGGCCGGACCGCCACTGTGTCGATCATTGATGATCAAGCCCAGGAGCCCGCGAAATGAGCAGGGCCTCGGGTTTGGCTATCGCCGGGTTAGGCCTGTTACTGTCGGCCTGTCAGGTGGTCGGGCCGGATTATCATGTGCCGGACGAGGCCGCCGTACACCGTGAAGACTTGCAGGGCGACTTGGCGGTGAACGGCAAAAATGTCATCTCGGCACCGGTGCCCAGCGATTGGTGGCGCTTGTATCAGGACCCACGCCTCGATCAATTGGTCGAGCAGGCGATGGCCTCCAACACGGATTTGCGCGTGGCGGCGGCGAACCTTTCCCGAGCGCGCGCGCAGGTCGATGAAGCTCAAGCGGCAGGTGGCTGGAGCGGCGGGGTGAAGATGGGCGCCCAGCGTTTGCAGGAGTCCGGCGAAGCATTCCTGCTGCCGGAGAAAGTTCCGGTGGCCAACGTCGGCGACATCGGCATTACCACCTCGTATCAGTTCGACCTGTTTGGCGTTTTGCAGCGCGGTATCGAAGCGGCCAAGGCCAATGCCGATGCGACTCAAGCGGCGGCGGATACTGCGCGAATTACCTTGGTAGCCGATGTGGTTCGGGCCTACACCCAAGTCTGCGCAGCCAACGAAGAGCAGGAAATCGCCCAGCATTCCCTCGACCTGCAAGCCCAGAGCACCACGCTGATCCAGCGCTTGCGTGACGCCGGGCGCGGTGATGAAACCCAGGTGACCCGCTCGCAAACCCAATTCAAATCCTTGCGCGCCGACATGCCGCGTTATGAGGCGGCGCGTCAGGCCGGTTTGTTCCGCTTGTCGATGCTGTTGGCCAAACCGCTGGATCAACTGCCAGCCGGCACCGACCGCTGCGCGGAGCTGCCAAAGATTGCGCAATTGTTGCCGGTCGGTGACGGCGCGACGTTGCTCAAGCGCCGTCCCGATGTGCGGCAGGCCGAGCGACGACTGGCTGCCGCGACCGCTGGCATCGGCATCGCCACCGGCGAGTTGTACCCGGACATCAGCATCGGCGCGACAGTCGGTACCGTTGGCATCCTGGAAAACCTCGGCAAACCGGCGACCAATCGCTGGGGCTTCGGGCCGTTGCTGACCTGGACCGTGCCGTCCAACGGCTCCCGGGCGCGAATCCGCGAGGCCGAAGCCGCCACCCAAGGCGCGCTGGCACATTTCGATGGTGTGGTGCTCAACGCCATCCGCGAAACCCAAACCGGCCTGGCGCAATACTCCGCGCTGTTGCAGCGCCGCGATGCACTGGCCGACGCCGAGCAATCGGCGCAATTGGCCGCAGACCAGACCCACCGCTTCTTCCAGGCCGGCCGCGCATCGTTCCTGGCGGACTTGCAAGCGACTCGCACCTACACCGACGTGCGGGCGCAACTGGCTTCCGCCAGCACGCAGGTTGCCATGAGCCAGATCGATTTGTTCCTGGCATTGGGTGGCGGCTGGGAAAGCGGACGAACGCAAGGCACGAACTCCGGCAAACCCTGAGGCCGTTGCTATGCTTTGATTTGATGAGGTCGCGCGTCGAACTCATCAATCAAGGCTCGCGTTGGTCATGGGGATTCCAATAATGAAAAACCCTTATGCTCCCGGCTTCTGGTGCGCTATAGCGGCATTGGTGTTGCTGTCGGCCACTTATTTCTACGGCATCATGCTGGCCCACCAGATCGACAAGGCACTGGTGTTCCTCGACAGCGCCGCGGCATTGATTGCCGTGATGGCAATCGTGGTGGTGGCCTGGGCTTCAGTCCAGGGCGCGCGCATCAAAAAAAGACAGCTCGAACAAGGCAAGACCCTGGTGCTGATCTGGGACACCAAGGTCGCGCTGCGCCGTGTCGAAACGGTGTTCGATCGGTATTTCTGGGGCAGTTACTGGCAACCGGGGCGTACGTTCCAGGAAGTCATGGGCGAACTCACCGGCACCCCGCTGGAAAAAAGCCTCGAAACCCTGAAAAAACAATGCCAAGCGCTGGACAAGCAAGTGTCCGAGGACGGCTGGCACTGGCTCAATAACGCACGTGAACTCTCCGATGTCGCCACCGCCATGGCCCGCGAACGTTATCAACTGGACTTCTGCGACCCGCGCTCGGAATCCCCAAGCGGCACGGCGGTGATCAATCGCGACTTCGAAGTGCTGGTCTATACATGGACCGCACGGCTCAAGAGCTTTGATCATCAGCTTGATGAAATCGAGGTTCAGTATTCGTGATCCTAAAAGATCGCAGCCTTCGGCAGCTCCTACATGGGAATGCGTTCACCTGTAGGAGCTGCCGAAGGCTGCGATCTTTTAGTGGCGCAACATATCTCCCGATCGTTCACTTGTAGTGAACGATCACCTTCCTGTGTGCTCATAGACACTCTTTCACCTTTAATCATTGGGTCGCCCGGTGCGCCTGATGCTAATCTCCATCGCACTTTTAACGCAGTCGTGACCGTAACCCGTCGGGTTCAGGGAAGACGACAACACCTCCAAACAACGGACATTGATCGGGTCATTCATGAATAAATCAGCAGGCGTGCTTCTTGGAATCGTCGTTGCCATCGGTGCAATCAGCGCCGGCGGTGCTTGGTACACCGGCACCAAACTCGAAGGTGTGCTGAACTCCTCGATCGCCGACGCCAACAAAGAGTTGCAAGCTGCGCTGGTCGGTTCCAACGGCACGGCGTCGCTGGAGCTGGTGTCGCTGGAGCGCCATGTGTTCAGCAGTACCGCGCACTACCGCCTCAAGGGCGAAGGCGAGATGTTCGGTGAAGCACCGGTGGAGTTGCTGTTCGTCGATCGCATCGAGCACGGCCCGCTGCCGTTTTCGCGCCTGATGTCGTTGAAGTGGCTGCCGGTCCTGGCCACCAGTCACTACGAACTGGAAAGAACGCCTAACACCGAGAAATGGTTCGCCGCTGCCAAGGACAAATCGCCAATCACGGGCGTGGTCAATATCGGTTACGACAATGCCACCAACGGCACCCTGCAATTGCTGCCGCTGGACGTGGCACTTGACGACAAGTCCAACCTGAAATTCTCCGGGCTGAACCTCGATGTCGCCGCCAGCGCTCAAGCGCAGAAGCTCAAGGCCGACGGTTACATGGACAGCCTGACACTGAGCACGGTGGCTGAAGATCAGACGCCGGTGAAGGTCGAACTGAATGGCCTGACCGTGGCCAGCAACCTGACAAAAAGTACCTACGGCTACTACACCGGCGAGAACACCGTCGAGCTGACCGACAGCAAGACCACCTTCGGCGCCAAGCAATCGGTCTTGGGTTTCAAGAAATTTGAAATGAAGAACCAGACCGAGGAATCCGGCACCAACGCTTCGGGGCGTGCCGATTACAAGGTGGGTGAGGTGTCCTTGAACGGCAAGGCTGTCGGGTCTGCGCAGATGGCCATGAGCCTGAAGAACCTCGACATCCCGGCAACAATGTCGCTGATGCAGATTTACCAGACCAAACTGCAACCGTACGAGAGGGCCGCCGCTGAGGCCGTCGCTGCGGGTGAACCGGCACCAGAGCTGGTCCTGACCCCGGCCGAAGAGGCGCAGGTCAAAACCGGTCTGGAGAAACTGCTGGCCGCCGGCCCACAGGTCGCCCTGGAGAATCTGTCGTTCAACACCGCCAATGGTGAAAGCCGCGCCAACCTGGTGCTCGACCTGACCAAACCACAATCCATGGACCTGCCACCGGACCAGTTGACCCAACAACTGATCGCGCTGCTGGACGTCAACGTGAAAGTGTCCAAGCCAATGCTCGTTGACCTGCTGAGCGTGCAGTCGCAAATCGAAGGTCAGACCGACGCCAAGCTCATCGCCGATCAGGCCACCGCCACCGCCGACATGTTTGGCAGCATGGCCGTCGGCACGCAGTTGGCAAAACTGGACGACAACAACATCGTCACCAAACTGCACTACGCCAATAATAAGGTGGAATTCAACGGCCAGAAGATGACCGTCGAAGAGTTTGTCGGGTTTGTCATGAGCAAACTCGGCGGGAATGTCGCCGTCGAGTAAAACCAGGGCTTACACACCGACGCCCGGCCTCTGCGTAACGCAGACGCCGGGCGTTTTGCTGTCTGGCGTTTGAAGCGGGAGAACAGCCGTCAATTCAAGTCCCGAATCAGCAGCCACGCCTCATCCACCGACAACGGCTGTTTCATCCGTTCGGCGAGCAGCGCTATCGCACGTTCTTCATCGCATGCCACCGCGGCGACCACCAATCCCTGCTTGCCGAACAGGCCGATAAAGGGAGGGTGGTCAGGGTCGCCTTTGAACTCGACCTCATCCCAGGTCGCGGCGTGGCCAAGGTAGTCGTAGTTTTTACCGAAGTGCCAGGTCCAGAAATAGGGCACGTCGAGGTAATGCTCGTCGCCGCCGAGCATGTTCATCGCCGCGATCCGTGCCTGTTGCTGTGCCAGGCGCCAATGTTCGATTCGTTGGGGCTGGCCGTTGAGCGGGAAGGTCGCGATATCGCCAGCGGCCCAAAGCCCATCGGTCACGCGCATCCCGCCGTCGACCTTCAGCGACTGGTCTTTTTCCAGGGGAAGGCCGGTAAATGCGCCGGTTGCCGGGCTGACGCCAATGCCGACCAATACCAGATCCGCCGGTAAACGTTGACCGTTGTCCAGGCGCACCGCTTCGACGCTGGTGGTTCCTTCGATGTGCGTTGCGTTGCCATCCGTATGAAACACCACGCCATTGGCCTCGTGCAGGGCACGAATCGCCTTGCCGACGGCGTCGCCAAACTGTTTGGCGAAAGGCACGGCGTGGCGGGCCAGAACGGTGACGTCCAGGCCGTATTGACGCAGGGAGGACGCGGATTCCATGGCGATGAAACTGTCGCCAATGATCACCGCCCGTTGGCCTGGTTTTGCCGAGCCCAGAATCCGCTGCGCCTGATCTTTCGAACGCAGCACGAACACCTGCGGCAGGTCGGCGCCAGGCAGCGTAAGCGAATTGGGTGTGCCACCGGTGGCGAGCAGGGCAGCGTCGTAGCTCAGCGATTGACCATCAGCCAGGCGCAACGTCTTGTTCGCGGCGTCCAGGCTCGTCACTTCAGCGTTGATTCGCTCAATGCGTTGTTCGCGGTAAAAGTCTTCATCACGCAGCGGCGGGACTTCTTCCGGTGGCATCTCCCCGGCAATCACGAATTTGCTCAAGACTGTGCGGTCGTAACCGGCGCCGGTTTCACGGTCGATCAACAGCACCCGGCCACCGAAGCCCTTTTCGCGCAACGCTGCCGCGCACGCCGTGCCTGCGGCGCCGGCGCCGATGATCACAAACGTTCGCTCGTCGTCCGCCGGTGGGGTATGAGCGTCGGACATCGGTTGATCGTCGACCCAGACTTCGTCATCGCGCACTTCCAGCCGATAGCGCTTGAGACTGTCCAAGGCCGGCGGTTCGCACAGCGCACCGTCCTCGATCCGATACGCGGCCTTGTGCCAAGGGCAGATCAAACGTCCGTGGCACAGAGCGCCTTCGGCCAGCGGCGCCCCGGCATGGGGGCATTCGCCCTGAAAGGCACGAAGATGATCGCCCACCCGCAGCAGGACAATTTTCGTGTCCGCGACCTTGACTTCAAGGCCCCGGTTTTCGGGCACATCGGCGAAACGGGCGACGCGGTGCAGTGCCATGATCACTCTCCAGGCAAGCGTTTCACTTAAGAGTTTGGCGCTTATCTGGAGGTTCAGCCAATTCCCGCTGCCACCAAGTGAACGGTCCGGCTATAGTTTGCACGCCGACGACGGCCCCACCCGCACAAGGTGCTCCGGTATGACCCGATTGACCTCTCTGAACCCTTGGCTGGCGGCCGTTGCAGTCGCCCTTTGCGTGCAATTGCCGGCGCAGGCCCAGGAGCGTTTTACCCTGAACATCCCAGGTGTCACCGACGATCGACTGTTTACCTCGGCGGCTGCCAGCGATGCGCCCAATTGTGGTGGGCACAACCAGTCACCAGCCTTGAACTGGAACGCCGGCCCGGCGGGCACCCTCAGTTACGCCATCGTCATGCATGACCCCGATGGCGCGAAAGGCCAGGGTGTCGATCACTGGGTGCATTACGGCATCAAACCGACCACCCACCAGATCCCGGCCGGTGTCGGCGCCAAATCCGCCCTGGAAGGCGTCGGGGGCATGAACGTCAAAGGCACCACAGGTTATGTCGGACCTTGTCCGCCGATCGGCGATAGCGCGCACCACTACATCATCCAGATTTATGCCCTGGACCTGGCACCGGACGCCTTGCCTGCTGGCCTTACCCGCGCACAGCTACTGGAAAAGATCAAAGACCATGTGCTGAGAAACAGCAGCGTAGTGCGGCGTTATCACCGCTGAAGATTCTTTTCACTGCGGTTTAACCCGAACCTGAAGAGGGGCTCGTCTCAGAGGATGAATGGATCAATTTCCTCCTGAGGTCAGCCCCCATGTCCCTCCCTCTGCATTTCCTCCGCCCGGCCGCCCAGGGTTTCGCCGCCGGGTTGCTGCTGGCCATTGCCGGTTGCGGCGTTTCATCCAAGCCTGATTCCGCCTCGGCTGCGCCACCGGCTCAAGGTGCGCTGCCGGCTGAAGTACTGGTGCGCAGCGAGGCTGTCATGGCGGACACTTCGATGGCCAAGCGCAGTGTTCGCCCCGCACCGGCGACGAGCTATGCGCCGATGCCGGCGGGCGAGGCGTATCCGCAGGGCTATCAGGATGAGCAGCGGGAGCAGTATCAAGCGCTGGCGGATAACCCGATTCACAGCGTGGCCGAAGCACCCGTCTCGACCTTCAGCGCCGACGTCGACACCGGTGCTTACGCCAACGTCCGTCGCCTGCTCAATCAAGGGCGCCTGCCACCGGAAGGTGCGGTGCGACTGGAGGAGATGGTCAATTACTTCCCCTACGATTACGCATTGCCCACCGATGGCTCGCCCTTCGGCGTGACCACAGAGCTGGCTCCGTCGCCGTGGAACCCGCATACCCGATTGCTGCGCATCGGCATCAAGGCCTCGGACCGTGCGGTTGCGGAACTGGCCCCGGCGAACCTGGTGTTTCTGGTGGACGTGTCCGGTTCGATGGACAGACGCGAGGGTTTACCGCTGGTCAAAAGCACCCTGAAATTGCTGGTCGATCAAATGCGCGAGCAGGACCGGGTTTCATTGGTCGTCTATGCCGGTGATTCGCGTGTAGTGCTGGAGCCAACGTCCGGACGCGAAAAAGCGAAAATTCGTACAGCCATCGATCAATTAACCGCCGGCGGCTCCACCGCCGGGGCGTCAGGCATCGAACTGGCCTATCAAATGGCGCAGCAGGCGTTTATTCCCAAGGGCATCAACCGCATCCTGCTGGCCACTGACGGTGACTTCAACGTCGGTATCAGCGACTTCGACAGCCTTAAGCAAATGGCTGTGGATAAACGCAAGACCGGCGTTTCCCTGACCACATTGGGTTTTGGTGTGGATAACTACAATGAACACCTGATGGAACAGTTGGCCGATGCCGGCGACGGCAACTATGCCTACATCGACAACCTGCGCGAGGCGCGCAAGGTGCTGGTGGATCAACTCGGCTCGACCCTCGCGGTCGTGGCGAAAAACGTGAAGCTGCAAGTGGAGTTCAACCCGGCGCAGGTCAGCGAATATCGGCTGTTGGGGTATGAGAATCGTGCGTTGAAGCGTGAGGATTTCAGCAACGACAAGGTCGATGCCGGTGAAATCGGCGCAGGGCATACGGTGACGGCGTTGTATGAAATCGTGCCCAAGGGCGAGAAGGGTTGGCTGGAGCCGCTGCGGTATGGCAACTCCGGGGCAGTTGTTGCCGGGAAATCTGGGGAAATGGCCATACTGCGCGTGCGATATCAGTTGCCCGAAGGTGGGAACAGTCGCTTGATCGAGCGGCCGATCACTGACAGTGCTGCGCCAGCCAGTGAAGACCTGCGATTTGCGGCGGCCGTGGCAGCGTTTTCCCAGCAGCTCAAGGACGGGCGTTATACCGGTGATTTCAGCCTGAAGGACACCGAGGCTTTGGCGCGCGGTGCGCGGGGCGAAGATCGATTTGGTCTGCGGGCAGAGTTCGTGCAATTGGTGGAGTTGGCGCAAAGTCTGCGAACCACCACCGCATCGAACAGTGAGCCGCTTAAAGGAGGCTACAACTGAAATGTCAGCGCCTGAATCGAGCGATGAATCGCTGCTGGCCCGTTATCGCGCAGGCGACGGGCCGGCGTTCGAGATTCTGTACGCCCGTCACCGCCAAGGGCTCTACCGATTCCTGCTCGGCCTGAGCGGCAAGTCCGAGTTGGCCGAAGAGGTTTACCAGGACACCTGGCTGAGCCTGATCCGCAGCACCAGTCAGCCACAAGGCCGGGCGAACTTTCGCACCTGGCTCTATCAGATTGCCCGCAATCGACTGATCGATCACTGGCGCAAACACGGAATCCACAACCCCTTGCACGACAGCTATGACGAACAGATCCACGCCCTGAGCGATGACGCTGCCGATCCCGAACAACTGCTGAGCCTGAGCCGCGACAGCCAGCGCCTCGAAGCGGCCCTGCAAAACCTGCCCGCTGACCAGCGCGAAGTGTTCCTGCTGCGCGCCCACGGCGATCTCGACCTGTCGCAGATCGCCACCCTCACCGAAACACCGCTGGAAACCGTCAAAAGCCGCTTGCGCTACGCCCAGCAAAAACTGCGTCGGCTGCTGGCCGAGGAGGTACTGACATGACTGACGCCCGTCCTACGCCAGAAGACGAAGTGTTGAAGCACTATCGTGAACACGCGACCGGCGAACCACCGGCCCATCTCGACGCGTTCCTCCTGGCTACCGCACAGCGTGAAGTCCCTGCGCAGAAGCCAGGTCTGTGGAAACGCTGGGTCCAGGCCTGCCAGAAACCCCGTTGGCAAGTTGCATTTGCCAGCCTCGTCGGCGTGGCCCTGATGCTTGCACTGGTGCAACGCACGGAGGAGCAACTGCCGAGTTACGACTTCGCGCCTGCCCCTAAGGCATCTGCACCGGCCGCCAAAAAAGAAGCACCGTCATCGGTTGCGCGTTCTCTGGCTGCCCCGGCCAGCGCCATGTCCGCCCCCGCGCCTGCGGCTCCAATGGCCGATCTTGCTGCCCCAGCGCAGAGCGAATCGATCAGCGCTGAAATGGCTGACGAAGCGAAGGTCAGCAAACGCTCGGCGATAGCTCCGGCAAAGTCTATCGACGATCAATTAAGGGAAGTGATCCGCCTGCAAAAGGCTGGTCAGGCTCAAGCGGCTGCTGACCTGATGGCGACATTGCACAAACGCTTTCCCAAGGAAAATCTCACGGCCAGACTCAAGGATTTGCAGAAAAACTGAGAGGCAGAGCGGTCAGTCATTTGGCATCGACACCCGAAAGCGCGCACTATCGGCCTATAGCCGATGCGTTGGAGGAAGCCATGGCAAAAAAAATCGACCGCATCGCCCAAATGCTCAACTGCCCGGTGAAGGGTCAGGAATTACGGCGCGCGGTGACTGAGAGTCGTAAGGAGTTTCTGCTGGCGAAGCAGGAAGAGGAAGCGTTTGAGGAAAACGTTCTTGATGATGAAGTGGTCGAGGACGACGAGGATGATGAATACGACGAGTTTGATTGGACGACAGAATGAAAAAACCGCTTCGGCGGTTTTTTTGTGCATCGTCTATCAGCGACAGTAGTTCGGGATTACCGAACAACTGAAATTCTTACCAACATCGCCCGAGGGGCCGGGGAGATTGACCAAAAAAATGCCGACTACCCAAGAAACGCCCAAGAAATATAGGAACGCCAGCGGGCGCCTGAGTCTGACGCGTGCGCTCAATTCGAACAGTCAAGTTTTCCTTGACGGTTGCATCGGACCCACCAGCAGTTGCCGAGATGTCCTTACCCTTTATAATCGCCTTCAACACGGCCCCTGTCGGTTGATGCGCTCCGGCGCTGATACTGCTCAGGGGTTTTTTATTATCTGGATTTTTCTTTTTGCCATTTGAGGGTCCGCCAGCCCTGGTCATGGCAGTAATCCCGCCTACGACTGGAGCGCCCGCTCAACCCTAGGAGTAAGCCGCAAGGTATCCCTATCCGAAAGAGCCGGGACGAGGTGATCGACGGCTGTTCCATGGGCCAGATTTCAGCCCGGTCTCGGCCCCATTTGGTTAAGATGCTGCGTTTCGTCAACCCTTGGGCTGCCAAGTCGCCCGGTTGGCCAGCGTCTTCGATACGGAGTATCTGCAGTGAACCACGCGGTCCACAACAAACTGGTTTATTTCATCTGGTCCATTGCCGACGATTGCCTGCGCGATATGGGAGTGTCCAAGGAAGAGATCTCCAAGGACGACAACATCCGTGGCCGCGTGTTTGTTGAGTTGGAAACGCTGAAGCAGGATGCTGTCGTTGCCTTGTTTGAACAGCAAATCACCAAACTCAAGGAATACAAAACCACTCTCATCAACCGCGCAGTCACCGGCAACATTAAGGTGCCTGGCATCGTGGAGCCCGAACCGCAGGATATGGAGGTGGCCTAATGGATGCCCAGCAGCAACTGCAGCGCTTGCTGGCCGGCAGCGGCGAGAGCGAAGTAGTGGAGTTCAAGGAAGCCAAGAGCAACTACGATTTCGACAAGCTCGGCCGCTATTTCTCCGCGCTGAGCAACGAGGCTAACCTCAAGGGGCTGTCCGCAGCCTGGCTGGTCTTCGGCGTCAATGACCGTCAGCAAGTGGTGGGAACACGCTTTCGCGAGACGCCCAAGCAGTTGCAGTCTTTGAAGAAGGAAGTAGCTGACAAGATCAGTCAGCGCCTAACCTTTATCGAAATTCATACCGTTCAGCATCCTGCGGGCCGGGTGTTGCTGTTCGAAATTCCCGCTGCACCACAAGGTCTGCCGGTGGCCTGGGAAGGACATTTCTACGGCCGCGACGGTGAGTCCCTTGGGCCGCTGTCGCTCGAAGAGATTGAACGCATCCGCCGCCAGAACCGGCTTCAGGACTGGAGCGCGGGCCTCTGTCCCGGAGCCAGCCTGGCTGACTTGAGCGAAGAGGCAATTGCGCTGGCCCGGCGCGAATATTCCACTAAGCATCCTAGGTTGACCGACGAACTGGCGGACTGGTGCGATGAAACCTTTCTCAACAAGGCTAAGGTAACCATCCAGGGGCAGATCACCCGGACCGCCATCTTGTTGCTGGGCAAACCGGAGGCGGCACACTGGCTCAATCCTGCCTCGCCCACTCTCAGCTGGATTCTCAAGGACCGCGACGGTTTTGAGCGGGATTACCAGCACTTCTCATGCCCATTGCTGGTCAGTGCGGATGAGGTCTACCGTAAAATCCGAAACCTGAAATACCGCTATATGTCAGAGAGCTCGTTGTTCCCAGAGGAGGTCGACCAGTATGACCCCTTCATCATCCGCGAAGCACTCAACAATGCCATTGCCCACCAGGACTACGAGCTGGGTGGCAAGGTCTCGGTGGTTGAGTTCGAAGACGGGCGACTGTGCTTCAGCAACCCCGGCGACTTCATTCCCGGCTCAGTGGAACAAGTGATCCAGGCCGACGCACCGGAAACCCGCTACCGCAATCGCTTCCTCACCGATGCAATGGTCAACCTGAACATGATCGATACCATCGGCAGCGGCATCCGCAAGATGTTTCTGATCCAGAAGAACCGCTTCTTTCCACTGCCTGAGTATCAGCTTGAGCGGAATCGCGTGCAGGTCACTATCACCGGACGCGTGTTGGATATGAGCTATGCGCGCAAGTTGGCTGAGCTACCCAATTTGTCGCTGGAGGACATCCTGCTCTTGGATCGGGTGCAGAAGCGCAAACCGCTGACCGATGCGCAGTCTCTGCATCTCAAGGCGCAGGGGTTGATTGAAGGACGTAAGCCCAATTTTCATATTTCCGCCCAAGTGGCGCGGCACAGCGACGATCTGGCGCAGTACATCCTTAACCGGGGCATCGACGATACCCATTACAAGCGCCTTATTTGCGAGTTGATCCAAAAGTCTGGCTCAGCAAAACGGATCGACATCGATAAGCTACTGGTAGACAAACTACCTGAGGTTCTAGACCGTCAGCAGAAAGCCAACAAGATCAAAAATCTGCTGCAGGCTCTTAAGATTCAGGGCGTTATCGAGGTCAAGGGCAAGCTGTGGCAAATGTCTAAAGGCTGATTTCTAGACATTGTTAGACGTTTTTTAGACATTTATAGACATTCGCGCGTCGTGTTGGGTTTAGCCTGACTCCGACGAAACGCGAGGCACAAGGAAGCCAGCATGGTCCTGTTACGATCACATGCAGTGCAACACCCACAAAAAAGCCCCAGACCCTAAGATCTGAGGCTTTCTCGTTTCTACGTATGGTGCACCAGGCGGGATTCGAACCCACGACCACTGCCTTCGGAGTCCTAAAAGTCGACGTTTAGAATCAATACGTTAGCGTGAATTAGCCCGGGAATCAAAGGGTTGTGCTAGCTGGGGTTAGCAGTTTTTCGCCGCGGTTAGCGGGGTGAGTGTGGCAAATTTGTGGCATTCCGTTCAGTAGCTAAACCTCGCCACACACCTAATCGACTGGACTCACCCAGATTAGTCAGTAGTGTTGGGCGGTAGGCGGCCAATTGCCGCCGATGCCGACAGGCAGAAGTGGGCCAAAAGCAAACTAATCTGAGGCCGCATAAAACACCGGCTCGGGGCCGGTGTCAGCAGCTTTGCGATTGGCCAGGCGCGCGTCTTGGAGGTTTTCCAGGCGGATGGAGGGATCCAATTAGATCTCTCCCCCCACACCTTTAAATTTCTCAACAAAGGCAGCGATTTTCTGGAAGACAGTCTGCTTTTTGGTCAAGTACTGCGGATTCAGTGGGCTCATCTTAGGCAGAACAGCATTGAGCTCAGTGCCATTTTCACTGGCGAACTCCCGCTTGAGTGAGGTGGTGATGTAGCGTCGTGTTGCCTCGGCATTCAGGTTCTCATCGCTGATCAGCTCTTGCGCCTCACGCTGTTGCTCTACCTGGGCAAAGGTGAAGAAGGCTTCGATCACGCTGGCCTTTTCACCAATCTGGTCCAGATCGGTCTGATTGATGAAGTTCACTAGCAGGCTCTCTTTGGCGCGGTTGCCTAGGGTTGCCCGAATCACGCGCCGCACTTCATCCACCAGATCCGACTTTCTCCCGATCTTCTTGCTGTGCTCGAAGATCAGCTCCAGGATGTAGTCTAAATTGATTTCCTGCGACTTGAGCAGGTCAACCTCAAACACCACATCGTCCCAGTTGATGGTGGACTTTTCCTTTTCGCTCCCCGCTTTTTCACGGCGCAGCCAGTCGCGCACATCGTTGTAGGTCGATCGGTAATCCTGAACTTTCCGCTCAGCAGGGAGCGTGATGGCTTGCAGTGCAGTCAGATCGTCGTCATCCAGAAAGTGTTTGGCCTTGAACGCCTCCAGCGCCGCCGGGTCGGTCATATCGACGCTTTGCAAATCCTTCAGGCTGGCGAACTCGTCATAGTTCTGCAGCACGTTTTCCACGCGCAAATACTCGCCAAACAGCTTGGCGAAAGCCTTTTTGTCAGCTTCTTTTTCAATGGCTGCGGGATCGGGGAAGCGCGTTTCCAGTTCCTGTACCACCTCTACAAAGCCGCGCCTCTCCTCGCCGGTCGCCATGTCGGTGAAGCCTTCCATATATTCCCTGTAGCTCTTCTCCAGCACTACGTTCTTGGTGTTCTTGTCACCGAACAGGGTGATGGCATCAATCGTGGCCTGCTCCAGATCGCGGAAAGTGACGATATTGCCAAAGGTCTTGGTGGCATCAAAAATGCGGTTGGTGCGCGAGTAGGCCTGCATCAGCCCGTGGTAGCGCAGGTTCTTGTCGACAAACAACGTGTTTAGCGTGGGGGCATCAAAGCCGGTTAGGAACATACCCACCACGATCAACAGGTCGATTTCTTTGGCTTTGACCTGTTTGGCCAGGTCGCGGTAATAGTTCTGGAAACCATTGCTGTCCACGCTGAAGTTGGTCTTAAACAGCGCGTTGTAGTCCGCGATGGCTGCGCTCAAAAACTCCTTGGCGCTGCTGTTCATGGCAGATACATCAAAGTTTTCGTCCTGAATATCACCGATCGCATCCTGCTCTTCGTTAGCGACGAAGGAGAAGATTGTGGCTACCCGCAAAGGCTTATCGCTGGCTTTCTGTAGCTCCCTGAACGACTCGTAATACAGCTTGGCCGCGTCTACGCTGCTGACAGCGAACATGGCGTTGAAACCCTTATTGCCGGCTTGTAGGCGATGGGTCTTCTGCCGGTAGTTGTTCAAGATGTACTGGGTGATCTCACGGATACGGTCGGGGTGCAGTAAGGCCTGTTTGTTTTCTGCTGCGCTGAGCTTCTCCTCGTCCTGCTCGGTTTCGATGGCCTTGAACTGTGGGCGGACATCGTTGTAATCCACCTTGAACTTCAGCACCTTTTCATCGCGAATCGCATCGGTGATCACATACGAATGCAATTCACGGCCAAACACGCTGGCTGTGGTGTCAGCACCAAGTGCATTTCCTTTGCGGATTAATTTGCCATCAACAATGTCATCGCCAAAAATCGGCGTGCCGGTGAAGCCGAACTGATAGAGCCGCTTGAACTTCTTCTTCAAGTTCTTCTGTGCTTCACCAAACTGGCTGCGGTGGCATTCGTCAAAAATGAACACAACCTGTTTGCCGTATATGGCCAAGTCTCCTTCGCTCTTCATCAGGTTATTGAGCTTCTGGATGGTGGTGACGACAATCTTGTTATCGTCCTTGTCCAGGTTGCGCTTCAAGCCCGCCGTGCTGTCAGAGCCATTCACGCTGTCCGGTGAAAAGCGCTGATACTCCTTCATTGTCTGGTAGTCAAGATCCTTGCGGTCCACCACAAAGAAGACCTTGTCAATAAATTCCAGCTCAGTGGCCAGCAGCGCCGCCTTGAAACTGGTCAGCGTTTTGCCCGAGCCGGTGGTGTGCCAAACAAAGCCACCGCTTTCCGTGGTGCTCCAGTTTTTGGCCTGATACGCGCCGTTGATCTTCCACAAAATGCGCTCGGTGGCGGCAATCTGGTAGGGGCGCATCACCAGCAGCGTGTTGCTGATATCAAACACCGAATAATGCAGCAGCACATTGAGCAGGGTGTGTTTCTGGAAGAAGGTGGCGGTAAAGTCCTTCAGCTCTTTGATCAAACTGTTGTCCGACCTAGCCCAGTTCATGGTGAAGTCGAAGCTGTTCTTGTTGCGCTGGGTAGTGTTGGCGAAATAACGACTGTCGGTACCGTTCGAGATCACGAACAGCTGCAAATACTTGAACAGGGAATACTCGCTGTTGAAGCTTTCTTTGCTATAGCGGTGCACTTGATTGAAGGCCTCGCGGATCGCCACGCCGCGCTTCTTCAATTCCACCTGTACCAGCGGCAAGCCATTGACAAGAATTGTCACGTCATAGCGGTTGGCGTGCGTGCCGGTCTGCTCAAACTGTTTGATCACCTGCACCTTGTTGCGGGCGATTTTTTTCTTGTCCAGCAGGTAGATGTTCTGGATACGACCATCGTCAAAAACAAAGTCGTGAATGTAGTCATCGTGAACCTTGCGAGTTTTCTCGACGATGCCATCGCTGGGCTTGTCGAGCCAGGTTTCGACAAAGCGAAGCCATTCACCCTCCGCAAACTGTACGTTATTGAGCGTTTGCAACTGCACACGCACATTGGCTAACAAGGCTTCAGGCGTATTCAGTCTGGGCAGGTATTCGTAGCCCTGATTGACCAAATCCTGGATGAACTCGCGCTCCAGATCGCCTTCGCTTTGGTAGCTTTCTGCGACTTTCCATTCCTGGGTGTATTTATCCAGAACGATGAAATTTTTCGATTCGGCAATTGGGCTGTATTCGATCATTTGGTTTTTTCCTGCCAAAATCGATAGTGTTCGACAACGTGTTTAATCAGTTCTTCCAGAACCTTTTTCTCTTCTGGTTTCAATGGCGCCACTTCTTCCGCCGAGTGTTTTGAGTGGCTTGAGAAGTTCACAATTCGTTTTGCATACGGGTTGGGTAAGCCATCATCTGTTTTCGGCAAAAGATGCTCCCATCTTTTGTATCCGAGAAATGTTGCTGTTTTTTCTAGAATATTTCGAAGCAAGTTGAAGTGATATTTTTCGACTTGCCCACTGTTTATGGCCTCCTCAAGCTGCGATATCAGGTATAGATGGTATGCAAAAGGAGAGTCGTTTGGCTGCTCCGTAAGATGAAGACTGCCATCGTTATTTTTTTCCAAACGTGACTTACTAAACCATTTTGATTTCCAACTGTAGCGCTCGGTTTTTTCATCGCTGCCAAACTCATTGCACAGCACATTGAAGAATAGTGGGCTGTGCGTCGTAATGATGAAATTGACACTGGAATTATTTGATTTAACCAGTTGCGCTAAGTCTACCGCCAACTGGATCAGATGATTGTCATCCAGAGAGCTGACAGGATCGTCAATGAACACATACTCAAGGTTGTCAAATGGGGTTGGTTCAGGATAGTCAGGCTGGACATCGTTCAGTGTGAAAATCGTCTGCTCAAGCAGCGTATAGAAAATGCTCCAGATGAAGTTACTTTCTTCGCCCTTGGAGATTTTCAGATTTTCAGTGTACTCATCATTGCCGCCCTCCAACGAAAAAGTCACCTCTGAAAACGCTTTGATTGTGACCTCGTGATCGTCTTTGTCTTTGCGTTTGTATTCTTCATTGAATCGTGGCGTGAGCTTGTCGTTGGTGTAACGCTGAAAATTTGTAACAATGTTCCGGTCTTGACCTTGCTCTTCCAGTACCCATCGAGTGAATGAGTTGGGGTGGATTAACAATTTTGGTTCGGCATCAAATGCCAGATCATTGTCCCAATAGAACAAATCTTCCGTAAATGCACTGAAATAAAGAACTCTCTTACTTGCCAACTCAGAGTGCAGGGTATCTTCATCTCCAGTTGTGGGCGGGAGCAACTCTTTCAATTCCCGTGAGAGACGCGTCTTGCCCGTACCGTTGAATGCGTAAATCAGCTGCACCTTTGGAACGGGTTTGGTTTCTTCTATCACCTTTGTTCTTTCAGGAACAGTTTTCCGAAACGTTTTAGGCGTGCTCAGATGTTGGGCGATTTCCTTTAGCGTCTTACCCATGCTATGCCTCTACCTCTTCCGGCTTCGTGAAGCTCAACAGCAAGTTGCGGTAATACTCATATTGTTTCCGTCGCAGCTCGATTTCTCGCGGTAAGCCTTTGCTGATGGACTTGGTCACGGTATCGAGCTTGTCAAGGATAGCAACAATC
The DNA here is from genome assembly GCF_000282315.2 of Pseudomonas sp. GM41(2012). Lineage (GTDB taxonomy): Bacteria > Pseudomonadota > Gammaproteobacteria > Pseudomonadales > Pseudomonadaceae > Aquipseudomonas. The sequence continues at coordinate 42,764 of NZ_AKJN02000003.1, read as the reverse complement.
CGGTTCTGTTCTTCGAGCGAAGGAATAGGTATTTCTAATTGAACAAGATCGGACTTGTTGACGGCAGGTACCCCGCCTTCTTTCTTCAAACCCAACAACAATTCACTTCTTGATTGAAGGAAATAGAAAAGGTATTTGTTGATCAGAACAGCCTTATTTGTTGATTGCAGCTTGTAGCACAAAGGCCCCAACCAGAAAGGCTCCCTTTGGTACCCTGTGTAGCCAATGCCACCCTGGCCTCGCGACGGGGTTGTGACGGTATCACCTACACAATTACTTGCCGCGCTGTATCCCGATCTGGATGTTCCCGCGTTGATGTAATCAAAGCTTGTCGCGCTTTCAAAAATTTCAGGTGGTTTTGAACCAGTGTTAACTTCAGCCACTTCCCCCAACTTCTTCCACACCACATCCCCATCTTCAAAATTCAACAACTGATCACGATAGTATTTGTATTGTTTTTTGTGGACTGTAAGTTCTGCTGTTAGTTCTGCTGTAAGTTCGGATGTAAGGTAGGTAAATGCGTCCAAAATTCGGACGATTTCGGTCTGGATTTCCAACGACTTTTTGGGACTTTCTGGGCAGGGAATAGGAAAGGGGAAACTTCTAAGTCCGTCCATGTCTACTGAAGCAAAGCTCGACATAGTCGTATTTTTTTTGCACCAGTCTGCGAGTAAAAAGCAGTAGTAAAAAATAAACTTAATATCGAAGTTTCCGATATATTCTGGTCTCAAAATCAAACAGGTAAATCTTTGGTTAGCCAAGTATGGGACGGTAATAAGAGCGTGTTCGCCAATCGTCGCAGATGTTGCAATTATGATTGAGTTAGCAGGAAATAATCTCCCGCCTTTCAATGCGTTAACTGAAACCTTTTGAAGCGAGTCGGCAAGTATTTGACCATTCTCCCTGATGTCCTCCATCCTGAACCAAGGAATGGTTCCGCCTTCCCAATACTCATGATTTGATTTTGATGGAGTGTAACCATTTTTCAGATGGAATATTTCTGAAACGGACTTCCACTCAACAGCCACCCCATTCAGCAGCTTTTTCATAAAGCTCACGCTGCTCATTCCTCCAACTCCTCGCCTTCAATTTCCACCACAATCGCATCAATATCTTTGCGCAACTGGTCGATCTTGGCGACTGTGGTTTTTAGCTCGGCATTGAGCTGGGTAATGTCCACGACTTCGCTGGTGTCCATCGGCTCGACGTAGCTGCTGACCGACAGATTGTAATTGTTGCCAGCAACCTGTTCGTAAGCTACTGACTGGGCAAAATGATCGACATTCGCCTTGCTATCGAACACCTGCATGATCTGCTCGATGTGCGTATCCAGCAGCACGTTGTTATTGGTTTCCTTTTTGGACAACCCGCTGGCGTCGATGAACTGGGTGGTGGTGTCGGTTTTGTGTTTGGACAGCACCAGAATGCTCACGGCGATGGTGGTGCCGAAGAAAAGATTGGGCGCGAGCGAAATCACGGTTTCGACGTAGTTGTTGTCTACCAGATACTGGCGGATTTTCTGCTCGGCCCCGCCCCGGTAGAAGATGCCGGGGAAGCAGACAATGGCGGCGCGACCTTTGCTGGAGAGGTAGCTCAGCGCATGCAGCACAAAGGCAAAGTCGGCTTTGGATTTGGGTGCGAGCACGCCAGCGGGGGCAAAGCGTTCGTCGTTGATCAGCGTGGGGTCGTCGCTGCCTATCCACTTCACTGAATACGGTGGGTTGGAGACTATGGCATCGAAGGGTTTGTCGTCGCCGAAGTGCGGGTCGATCAGAGTGTTGCCGAGCTGAACGTTGAACTTGTCGTAATTGATGTTGTGCAAGAACATGTTCATCCGCGCCAGGTTATACGTGGTGTGGTTGATTTCTTGCCCGAAAAAGCCGTCTTCTATGATGTGCGCATCAAAGTGCTTTTTGGCTTGCAGCAGTAGTGAGCCTGAGCCACAGGCTGGGTCATAAATCTTGTTGACGCTAGTCTGCTTGTGCATGGCGAGCTGGGCAATCAGCTTGGAAACATGCTGCGGGGTGAAGAACTCGCCGCCCGATTTGCCAGCGTTGGCCGCGTAGTTGGAGATGAGGAATTCGTAGGCATCGCCAAACAGGTCGATGCGGTTTTCCTTAAAATCACCGTCATGCGAATCACCAAAGTCCAATTCGGCAACGCCTTTGAGCACAGCGGCCAGGCGGGTGTTTTTGTCTTTGACGGTGTTGCCTAGGCGGTTGCTGGTGGTGTCGAAGTCGGCAAACAGGCCTTTGATGTCGAGCTCCGACGGGTAGCCGTTCGCGGAGCTTTCAACAGCCGCAAAGATGGTGGCCAGATCGGTATTCAGGCTCTCGTTGGTGTTGGCGGTGGCGGCGACCTTGGCAAACAGCTGGGTGGGGTAGATGAAGTAGCCCTTGGTCTTGATGGCGTCGTCTTTGATATCTGCGGTGATGACGCTGTCGGGCAGTTCGGCATAGTTAATGCTGTCGTCACCGCCTTCGATGTAGCTGGCAAAGTTTTCACTTATAAAGCGATAGAAAAGGGTGCCGAGCACGTATTGCTTGAAATCCCAGCCATCGACGGCGCCTCGGACATCGTTGGCGATCTGCCAGATCTGGCGTTGCAGGGCGGCGCGTTGTTGCGTGCTGGTCATATTGTTTTTCCTGTTTCAATTCGGTTTACTTGGCCACTCTATCGTGTGTAGAAGTGACTGGGTGGTGTTGGGGGGCTAGTTAGCTAGCGCAGCGGAGTATCGGCAGGTGTGCTGGGGTGTAGTCATCAGCGGGGCGCCTCAAACTCCTTCGTGCGCGATAACCGGCCACCAATTGCACTGGCAAAGCAATGCAATCTTTGGCGATTTCGTCCAAGCTCCGTGGTTTTGCTGGTTACTGGCCGTGAAAGTTTCCTGTCGAGGAGGGGCCTTCCCGGCTCACAATACTTCCTCACTGGATTCACTTTTGTACGTTCCCGTTCTCCGTATCGCCATCGGCACCGCCCGCGCGCACCGATTCATCAGTCTCGGAGAGCTGGAATTTCCACAGATCGCTCGATCTTGTGCGCGGGTAGATCCTAGTGCTTCCGCCAGCGGTAACCCGTGTTCTTCACTACGCCCAGATGCCGGGCTACTCGATTCCGGTAACCCAAGGTTTGGCATTCATGGTGTTAACGCTCAAAGATGTCTAAAAAAGCTTTAAATGGTTGTGAGTCTGCCAGATAGCCGCATCAGCAGCTATCTTGAAATGCTCATGATTAATTATTCGAACTTGATTGAAATGGCCTTCCCACAGCAGGAAGGATCAGCGCGAATTACACCTCTATCACTGTATTCTTGTGGGCTGTTACCCCCCAATAGCATGGCAATCGAGTGCAGATCATTGTATTGATTCAGCCTAGCCTCGTCTGCTCGCCATAACTGACCGTTTCTGCCAGCATGCCGGATGCAGTTGGGAATGGATGCGTACATTATCCCTTGGTAAGTGCTTGCTCATACGTTTTTGAAAAGCTTGAGAGATCAGTCTGAAGGACGAGACAAAGATCGCGAAGCTGAACAATATCGAGCCTTCTGACTCCTCGCTCCACATCACTCATAAATGACTGCGGTCTACCTAGGGCTGCGGAGCACTGTGCTTGAGTCATTCCGGACTCGACGCGCATGCATTTCAAAACTTGAAGAAAAATTTCGTGCTCACGTCGATAGATCGCTTTGGTCATGGCCGCGTATCTGGAGGGGCGGCTTGCCAAACTATATCTGCTTTTAAGATATCTGATTATCAGATATTTTATTGTTGAACGTTCGTATGAGGGTAAGTGATGAGGCAGATTTGGGAGCTATTCCGGATTCTATGGATTGTTGGAAGTCTGCCGGTTGGAGTGTTGCTGCTGATTGTGGTGGTTTTGTGCGGTTTCAACCTACCGTTCTTTTTGGGGTTTACTGGGGGTGCTGACCCGGCCGTTCGATGGTTGTTCTGGGCTCTGACTTTCTACTTCGTCGGAGGGGGCTGGTTGTTTTGGCGTGTCAACCAACTTTATGCAGAGAAGCTTAAGCAGCTGGTTGCAGGTTTCCAGAACGCAGGTTTTCAACCGCAGCTCGAAGTATTCGCAAAGATCAACGATGCCTACCTGGGTATCGATGGATCTGTATGTAGGCTGTTGGCCTACCCAGTCAAAGGCGCAGAGCATTTCTTCAGGTTCGATGAAATTAATGCTTGGCGGATCGTCCCGGTAGGAAAGCACAATCATAGGTTGGAGGTACTGACCAGCAATCTTGATGTTCCCGTGTTCAGCCTCGTTTTGAAGCCGACAGAGGTACTCAATACGGAGGCTCGACTTGATACGTTGCTTGGTACCTAGTGGCGCCTCTGGACCACCATTCTTGAGCGTCAGTTCATCATTCAGTAGGAGCAATCTATGAGCAATCCCGTCAGAAGCATTCTTGTGCCGACAGATATCACTCGACTGGAGCAGGCCAATGCGATGATGCGCTCGGCTAATCTGGCTCTTGCCCGCGATGATGTCGCCACCCTTTCTGCTCTCGGATTTTCCCATCAGCACATCGGAGAGCTGAAGCAAAAAGGCGGCTTCCGGTCTTCTTCGATCGCGCAAAACACAAGAATGATTACACGTCTTCGCAAGGTGGGAGACGCATATGCACAGTGACAGCACGCCGCTATCGATCGCGGCCAACGTGTTGGCGAGCACCACTATTGAATCCATCCGCCGCTCTCCGTCTTATCACGTCCGTGGCTGGCAAATACTTGATCGTTGGGCGTTTAGCTGTCCAGATCAGCTTCGTAGGCTGGAGGCGGACGGAGAGGTCATCTTGTTGGGAAGATTGTTGGAGCAACAGGAAATCGAGCATCAAGTGCTGAGCTCGACGGCAGGGTTGGAACAGTGCAGTCATGGTCTAGCAGAGTACGAAGTCCTGGCATTGCATGAGATAAGGACAGAACTGTGAGTCACCAAGACGCCAACGGGTTTACCTCAACACCCAATACGCTTAATGGCCTCAGTTATCTCAACCAAGACATTTGCGTACTCCTTGGAAAGCGCGCCGTTGCCCTCTGTGAAAAGATGCTTCTGAAGGCCTCCTAGGCGCCGCAGCTCATTGATTACGTGGGAGTCAATTTTGCTTCTGGTCTGTCGCTTCAATGCTGCGGCCAGTACGAACTGACCAACACTCATTCCGCTGTCGTGGGCTTTCTCGCGCACAGTGCTTCCTCTTCCTCGAAACAACGAATTGCCGGCAGCCATCCTGTGCGTCGGCGTTGTTCGCTAAGGCTCATAAGCTTTCCTTTTCCAGGTGTTGGGGGCTCGGGGCTTGCCCTGAGCAGGGAAGGTAGGCAAAGCAGAGGGAGTGGAACGACTGGTGCGCGCCGGTTGTGTGGCGCCAGGGACTGGCGGTATAGCAAACCCTACCTTGTCCTAGTCTTTCTTCTCAAAACTCAGATAATTTTTTCACTACCCGGTTAAAGCAGGGATGCAAGATGCGTTGGCATTTAGGGGACACTACAGGTACGAAAAAAAGACGAATTCAAAACGATTACATAGGCAAAGAATTCATCATCCATCAGTGGCTGAAGATACGACGATTGGATGGCGAGAAAGACGCTAGAGCGACAGCTAGGATTTACCGAATTGCCCCTGGCCTTGAGCGACTTCTGATACCGAGGGCGGGTACAAACAGCATGCGTGCACGCTTGACGTTGATAAGCGTGAGACGATTTTGGGACGGTTGTGGTGATGCGAAGGCACAAAGGCTAAAGTGACGAATCTGAGTGAGCTATTTGACAATGGCGTGTAGATCTCAGGTAGTTCTTTCAGGATACCTTGGAGATAGTTATGGAACAGTCCAGTGACTCCGAAAGTAGCTTCGCCGAGATTATGGATCTGAAGCGCTCCAATCGTGAGCGGTTGATTCGTGCTATCCAGAACGCCTCCTCCGAAGAGCTCGAGATGTCTGCTCAACGCATCAGGGAAGTTCTGCTTGACTCTGTCAATCCAAGTCAGCGCCGACAGCGCATTGCCCCGCCAGCGTTCGCTAAGAGCAAGTAGCTCCTCACATATCGAAAGATTTTTGCGAGAGTGGCGGCATGCGGGTCGTCGTTTTCATTGCGGAGTTCGCACGTTTCACAGAGAAGTGCGAGGTCATTATCAATTAGTGATCAGGCTGGCTGCTACTGCCAAGGCTCTGCATGGGCGGTCGTAGGCAGCAGCTGTCTTTTGGATTCACTCCATGATTATCAGGCACAGACCTAAAATATAATTTTCCAAACTCCGGATAACATGCGGCTTACTACATTTGCCCACGCTGGCAACCTTGCGAAGGGAATCCTGATGTCCGTTCCTACATACGACAAATTCATTGAGCCGATCTTGCGCTACCTGGCGGCGAATCCGGAAGGCGCGACAGCACGCGACGCGCATGAAGCTGCGGCCCAGGCTTTGAATTTATCTGAACCACAGCTTCAAGAGCTGATTGCGAGTGGGCAAGCGACCTATAAGAACCGCGCTGGATGGGCTCACGACCGTCTCAAGCGCGCAGGGTTATCCTCCAGCGCCAAACGAGGCTATTGGAGGCTCACCGAAGCTGGCACTTCTTATTCCACACAGCACCCGTCACCGCTCACGGCGGATCAGGTTGAACAACTCGCCATCGGCTTCATGGACGTGAAGCTTAGGAGCCCCACAGATGCCGTCCCGCTAGATGGGCTAGAGCAGGGTGCACATACACCGATATCCGCAACTGTGAGCCCAGACGATCGGTTGGAACAGGCTCTGCGTGAGCTACGTGATGCAACAGCAGCAAATCTCCTGGATAACCTGCTACAAGTCAGCCCCAACCGCTTCGAAGTTATAGTGCTCGACGTGTTGCATAGCCTTGGCTACGGGGCTAGCCGAAACGATTTGCAGCGTGTTGGTGGTAGCGGAGATGGCGGAATTGACGGCGTAATCTCGCTTGATAAGCTCGGGCTGGAAAAAGTGTATGTCCAAGCAAAACGCTGGCAAGGCACTGTAGGTCGTCCTGAGCTGCAAGCTTTCTATGGAGCACTTGCCGGGCAAAAGGCCAAGCGAGGGGTATTTATTACTACGTCAGGTTTCACTGCTCAAGGAATCGACTTTGCCCGTTCAGTGGAAGGCATGGTGCTGGTGGATGGCATCCGCCTGGTCAACCTGATGATGGACTACGAGGTTGGGGTAACGTCCCGGCTTCTCAAACTGCCGAAACTGGATAGCGATTACTTTGACGAGGAATGAGGATTTTGGACCTCGTCATACGTTTCTCGGTACCGGGGACAGGGCTAGTAAACGAGCACTGGAAACTAGCGCTCCGATGATCAAAAAACCATTACCAATCAGACTCCAGCTCGGTGCTTAGATGGATACCCATCACCTTTGCCTTGCGATATCTCAGCGGCTCCGCATTGATCTCCAGGGCAACAAGTCGACTTGCAGCGATGACTAAGCTGTTGAAGCGGTCATTGTGAACGGCGACATATACGATGAGTTTTTTGCCAGTCGCCTGCATGGAACCGATGCAGCGAGGAACCGACTTGTCGCTTAGGAGTAATGGGTCAACGTATAGGTAGCATTCTAGGGCAGGGTATTTGAATGCTTCAGGGTATCGGATGGAGCCGTAAAGCTTGATCGCAGTATGCTCTGAATAATGGTGACCGATTTGCCTGGTATCGGTCGGTGTGGCCATGCTGAACGACCAGGACATATCCCACCCCCATATCCGGGCTTGGAGAATTATTCGCTCAACGGTGGTACGACTCCGGTTAGCCATAGCATTCATCTTCCGCGTTTGAGCCGGCTGCGGACATTCCCTCGACTGCTCGTTAGGGGCTGAACTTCCGTCCGAGATCCGATTAGTACTGATTAGGTTCAGATTAGTTTTTAGAGGGGCACATGCTGCGGCCTTTGTGCAATCAGGCTGACAGGCACTATTGACTGTGGATAGCCTACCTTTTGGAACGGGCTACGCTACCCGCAGCAACGGCAAGCGTTACCTGCTAGAACGGTATTCTCTACCCGCTAGAACGGCACGCATCATTTTTGTTTTTTCCACCCTCAAGAGATGTCGGCACTGTGTCTGGCTTTCCTGTCTTTGGACGTGTACCAAATCGCCTCGAATGTCGTACTCGAATGATTTGCCGTGTTTATTGTAGGCAGCGCTCAAAGCGTCAAACGCGCGACATAACGTTTGGGTAAATTTCCAGATTTCGCGGGCTTCGCTTCCACAGAGCTGGTGCAGTGTGCTTACTTTGAGTCCGTAAGCTTTTGCATGGCTCGAATAAAATCCATGAAGCCATTGGGCAAGTGGCTGGCCATCCAATGCAGACCGAATACTCCAGTCGATGTAACTGAAGCCAGATTTGGAGAACAGTGCGTTTAGTCTGGCGTCAAGGATTACGACGTATTCCAAGCTATTCTCGTCCTTATAGAAGTCTTTGATCAGGCTACCGGTGTAGGAAGTATCACCCAGCACTACCTCAACGGTGCACGCTGCCAATCGCAGCAAGCGATCGTGCAGCAGCTTCCTATTCTTACCCGTGTCGGTCTTTTTCATGAGTTTAAGCACGCCGTAAGCCTTGTAGCGGAGCTCGTGGCCTAGCATTTGCCGTCGAGAGAGGTGCAACACGCTTAGCCATACGGAAAGGTCGATCTGGTCGAGACGCGTTCCTGTATAAAAAATTTGCACGCCCCCGATTGAGTTAATCGCCACCATTTTTTGATCAGTCCGACTGCCCTTCCTTACTGCTCCGAAAAGCGCCGACCGCAAGAACGCATTCGGTACGCCGCGAACCTCATCCGGCCATGTTTTCAGCGTTGGGGTTGTAATCGCAGGCTTTGGCTTGAGCTGCGCCTTGTTAGCCGCTCTTGCTCGAGCTTCAAGTTTGGCTAGCTGTGCAAGACGCCTGCCCCCTGAAGTCGTGATGTCATTCGTATGGAGCTCTGGCGGCATTAGCGGCTCGTTTATAAACGAAGTGACCACTGCTTAATTTTGAATGGAGGCAGGTGTGCGAGTGCTCATTTTCTAGCCTCTACTTGCTCTTTTTTTGTGGGGCGGCCAACTCGATTTTCTAGCGTGGTTTTTAACACTGGCTTGACTGGCGAAGCCGAAGTGCATTCGGGACCATGGCGCATCCACTGGCGAAGATCGCCGAGACGCCAGCGTAGCCGCGATAGTCCTGGAAGGGGATCAAGCCCCGGCAGTTTGCGCTGACGCACGGTTAACACGCTGAATCCTGTTAGCGCCGCGACCTCGGCTACGCCTATCAGCACGTCATCTGAAAGCTTCTGGATTTTTTGAATGGTTTCGTAATCGACGCTCATCGCTAATGTCGCTCGGTTGCTATGGAGTACGTGCAGCTTTCGCCAATCGAGGACCGATCAACTAGGACACCTTTTTGACAGATGCGGCTGTTAGCCAAAGAATGGGTACATGCAGCCATCATCCTTTGAATCCGATATCAATCCCGAAGAAGTCTTTCAGCTCGTTTTCCGTGAGATAGAAAATCACCAGGAAACCGGTCGGAAAAACTTTGTTGTCCGTGTTCCGGTGGATCTGGTGGAGTACCTGTTCTCCGGGATATTGCAGAAGTCTGGTATGTCGAAGGTCGCGCTTGAGCGATTGCTTACGGACCTCGGGGTTTACGGTTTCAAGGACGCAGATGGGCGGATTCTGCGGCGGTATCTGAGTGGCCAAACGCGCATGGCTTGGGATACCTACCAGCGGCTGTTGTTTTGGGCTTTATCGAAGGCGTGGGTCAGCGATTGGGTTTTTCGCGACTTGCTGTTGAGGACGTATCTGCGGGAGGCGGCTCAGCTCAGTGCGCGCAATATTCTGAACACCCTCAAGCGCCGGGTATCGATCTCGGACTTAACCCGTGAGCAGGTTATCGAGTGTTTCAACGAGGTTTATCTGCTCAAGCAGCGGGAACGCGAGGAGACGGCGCTAAACCGTGTGCGAACGGATTCAGAGACCAGAGAGCTGGCTCGCTCCCTGGGGCTTGAGATTATCGACTGACCATCAAGCTAGCTTCGCCGCGAGTTCTTCTGCGGTGATGTTGTAGTAACGCTTCAGCATGTTCACCTCGCGGTGTCCCGTAACGCTGGCCAGCTCAATCAGATTGGGAAGTTTGGTGGCCAGTCGGCAGGTGGCCTCATGGCGTAGGTCGTGGAAGCGCAGATCGAGCAGAAAGTCTTCCTGGGGCGTTACCAGAGCGCGTTCGCAATCTCCTAAGTATTTCGTCCTTGCTCGCTCCAAACCGCGTGTGAAGGCCTTCTTGAGAGCGTCTGCGGTGGTGGGGAAGACTCGGCCGCAAAGTGAGCGTGGCAAGTCCTTGAGCAGCTGAATAGCTCGCGGGGAGAGAGGGACGGTTCTTGGTAGCCCGTTCTTGGTCGCTGGAAGATGAGCGGTTTTGCGATCCAGATTCACATGCTTCCAGCGCAACTCGAATAGCTCGCCACGGCGCATGGCGGTTTCAATTGCCAGTTGCACAATGGACCGTATCCAAGGGTTGTGCGAGGCGTCCGCATAGGTTCCATCGGCACGGCGCTCCCGAAGCTCCAAGGCGTTAAGGATGTATTGTTCTTCAATTGGGTCCAGGCGTCGCGAGCGTTCGTCGTTATAGCTAGGGCGGCTGACCATCCGCACCGGATTCTCGGCAAGATGGATTCCCCATTCGCGGCGTGCGACCTCAATCACGCATTGAAACAATGCCAGCTCACGCTTGACCGTATTGCCCTTGCGGATCTTCAGGCGCTCGTCACGGTAGCGGGCAAAGTCGGAGGAGGTGAGGGTGGCAACGATGCGCGTAGCCAGCGGATGACGCTTGAGCGCTTCCAGACGTTTGATTTCCGAATACGCGCCTTTGTGCTTCGGAGCGATCTCTGAGATGTAGCGATCAATGAGTTGATGAAAGGCGGTGCGTTCAGCCTCGACGCGAGAGACAAAAATGCCCCGGTCGATTTCGCTTTCGATCATGCGTGCCCAGGCTTGGGCATCGGCTTTGGTTTCGAAGGTTTTGCGTTGGGCTGGATAGCCCTTGCGGCGGATTTGCGCTTCCCACTGATACTCGCCGCGATTCCTGATTGTTGCCATTTCGACCATTCCCGCCACGTTCAAGTGTGGCAAATTTGTGGCAAAAACGACTTTCAGGACTAGGACAGGTTTCTGTCAGGAGCGCTATCCCCTTGTAATACAAGGGAAGGAAGATGGTGCACCAGGCGGGATTCGAACCCACGACCACTGCCTTCGGAGGGCAGTACTCTATCCAGCTGAGCTACTGGTGCAATGCGGGCGCCATGATACTCATATGCACTGCGGGCGTCCATGCTGCTGAATCGCCTGCGTTTTTCCAAAGCGTAACCTGCGGTTGCTACGTTGATCAGAAAAATTAGGCAAATGCGGCGTTTTCGTTCTTTTTTTCGAACAGGCTATTGTCCTTTACCCCCTTTGATCCTAGGATTCGTTTGAGATTTCAAACGCTCTTGTCTGGGTGCTGAACCGCACGAGTTTCAATCAGTGCGCTATTTATGTGCTTCAGCCCGGTGAATGATTTCCCTGACGGCAGCCTATAAGGCGCCTTTCTACAATCATAATTCGCTCCGCGCTTGCCGCGGTGCTGTTAAGGAAAGCCGACATGCAGCTTAAAGACACCCAGTTGTTCCGCCAGCAAGCCTTCATCGATGGCGCTTGGGTTGATGCGGACAATGGTCAGACGATCAAGGTCAACAACCCGGCAACGGGCGAAATTCTGGGCACCGTGCCAAAAATGGGCGCTGCCGAAACCCGCCGTGCAATCGAAGCCGCTGACAAAGCGCTGCCGGCCTGGCGTGCACTGACCGCCAAGGACCGTGCGAACAAGCTGCGTCGCTGGTTCGAACTGATCATCGAGAACCAGGACGACCTGGCTCGCCTGATGACCCTCGAACAAGGCAAGCCATTGGCCGAAGCCAAGGGCGAGATCGTTTACGCCGCTTCCTTTATCGAGTGGTTCGCCGAAGAAGCCAAGCGCGTCTACGGTGACGTGATTCCGGGTCACCAGCCAGACAAGCGCCTGATCGTGATCAAGCAGCCAATCGGCGTGACCGCTGCAATCACCCCGTGGAACTTCCCGGCCGCGATGATCACCCGTAAGGCTGGCCCGGCCCTGGCCGCCGGTTGCACCATGGTGCTCAAGCCAGCTTCGCAAACTCCGTTTTCCGCATTCGCTCTGGCTGAACTGGCCCAGCGTGCCGGCATTCCTGCCGGTGTGTTCAGCGTTGTGTCCGGCAGTGCCGGCGACATCGGCAGCGAGCTGACCAGCAACCCGATCGTGCGCAAACTGTCCTTCACCGGCTCGACCGAAATCGGTCGTCAGCTGATGGCTGAATGCGCCAAGGACATCAAGAAAGTGTCCCTGGAATTGGGCGGCAACGCGCCGTTCATCGTGTTCGACGACGCGGACCTGGATAAGGCCGTCGAAGGCGCGATCATTTCCAAGTACCGCAACAACGGCCAGACCTGCGTCTGCGCCAACCGTCTGTACATTCAGGATTCGGTCTACGACGCGTTCGCCGAGAAGCTGAAAGTGGCCGTGGCCAAACTCAAGATCGGTAACGGTCTGGAAGAAGGCACCACCACTGGCCCGCTGATCGACGAAAAAGCTGTGGCCAAGGTTCAAGAGCACATTGCTGACGCGATCAGCAAAGGCGCAACCGTCCTGGCGGGCGGCAAGGTCATGGAAGGCAACTTCTTCGAGCCGACCATCCTGACCAACGTGCCGAAAAACGCTGCCGTGGCCAAGGAAGAAACCTTCGGTCCATTGGCTCCACTGTTCCGCTTCAAAGACGAAGCCGAAGTGATCGCGATGTCCAACGACACCGAGTTCGGTCTGGCTTCGTACTTCTATGCTCGCGACCTGGGTCGTGTGTTCCGTGTGGCTGAAGCCCTGGAATACGGCATGGTCGGCGTCAACACCGGGTTGATCTCCAACGAAGTCGCGCCGTTCGGCGGCATCAAGGCGTCGGGCCTGGGCCGTGAAGGCTCCAAATACGGCATCGAAGATTACCTGGAAATCAAATACCTCTGCCTGGGCATCTAAGCTCGAAGGGATAAACCCGGCAAGGCATTGCTTCAAACGCAAAGGGCACGAGAGCGCTGTCCCTTTGCGTGCTTCAAACGGAATTTTCTCTGTGGTCGGGAAAGCTGTGGCAGTCGATCATCGCATGCTGCCGTAGTTGCCTCCCCGCCGCATTTTCCTTGAACCACGCCGCCCGATGAGCGGTGAATGAGGACTTTATGAGCAAGACTAACGCATCCCTGATGAAACGCCGCGAAGCCGCTGTACCACGCGGTGTTGGCCAGATTCACCCGATCTTCGCCGAGTCCGCGAAGAACGCCACCGTGACCGACGTTGAAGGTCGCGAGTTCATCGACTTCGCCGGCGGTATCGCCGTGCTGAACACCGGCCACGTGCACCCGAAAATCATCGCCGCCGTGACCGAACAGCTGAACAAGCTGACCCACACGTGCTTCCAGGTACTGGCTTACGAACCGTACGTAGAAGTGTGCGAAAAAATCAACGCCAAGGTGCCGGGTGATTTCGACAAGAAAACCCTGCTGGTGACCACCGGCTCCGAAGCCGTGGAAAACTCCATCAAGATCGCACGTGCCGCCACTGGCCGTGCCGGCGTGATCGCGTTCACCGGCGCTTACCACGGCCGCACCATGATGACCCTGGGCCTGACCGGTAAGGTCGTGCCTTACTCGGCCGGCATGGGCCTGATGCCAGGCGGCATCTTCCGCGCGCTGTACCCGAACGAACTGCACGGTGTGAGCATCGACGATTCGATCGCCAGCATCGAACGCATTTTCAAGAACGACGCCGAGCCGCGTGACATCGCTGCAATCATCATCGAGCCGGTTCAGGGCGAAGGCGGTTTCTACGTCGCACCTAAAGAGTTCATGAAGCGTCTGCGCGCGCTGTGCGACCAGCACGGCATCCTGCTGATCGCTGACGAAGTACAAACCGGCGCTGGTCGTACCGGCACTTTCTTCGCCATGGAACAGATGGGCGTTGCTGCCGACCTGACCACCTTCGCCAAATCCATCGCTGGCGGCTTCCCGTTGGCCGGTGTTTGCGGCAAGGCTGAATACATGGACGCCATTGCTCCAGGCGGCCTGGGCGGCACTTACGCCGGTAGCCCGATTGCTTGCGCCGCGGCCCTGGCCGTGATGGAAGTGTTCGAAGAAGAGCACCTGCTGGACCGCTGCAAAGCTGTCGGCGAGCGTCTGGTCACTGGCCTGAAAGCCATTCAGGCCAAGTACCCGGTGATCGGCGAAGTCCGTGCCCTGGGCGCGATGATCGCGGTCGAGCTGTTCGTTGATGGCGACAGCCACAAGCCGAACGCTCCAGCGGTAGCCGCTGTTGTGGCCAAGGCTCGTGACAAGGGTCTGATCCTGCTGTCCTGCGGCACTTACGGCAACGTTCTGCGCGTCCTGGTACCGCTGACTTCGCCGGACGAGCAACTGGACAAAGGTCTGGCAATCATCGAAGAGTGCTTCTCCGAGCTGTGATTTCCAAGCTCTGATGAATGTGTGAACTGATCGACAAAAAACCCGCTTCGGCGGGTTTTTTTGTGTCCTCGGAACCCGTCGATGGCAAATGCGCTGTATCGAATGGCCAGCATTGACTAAGGTGCAAGCACTACTTTGGAGTGTGTAAATGACTGCTGTGGTGTTACCCGCTGCGCCGCGTGTGCTGATTGCCGAGGCCGACCCCTGGTCCCGCGACCTGCTCAAGCAGGTTTTGTTGAATGTGCGCTGCGACGCGCGGCTGGATCTGTGTGCCGATGGTCAGGAAGCGTTGCATCTATTGGCGGAAAATCCTTACGACCTGGTGATCGTCGACTGGGAGCTGCCCGGCGTCGATGGTTTGAATGTCTTGCGCAATGTCCGTCAGCGCAAACGCAACCCGCCGCTGCCCTTCATTCTGATGAGCAGCCGTAACGACAGCGCCAGCGTTCGCGAAGCTCTGCCGCTGGCGCCTGCGGCGTACCTGACCAAACCCCTTAACATGGAAAGCTTGACCCAGCGCCTGCAGGATTTGCTGTTGAACGTCGGTGAAGAGGTGTCTTGCGAAACGCCTTCATTGTCGCCAGGCATGACGTTGGCGGTTTACCTGGAGCGTCGACGTGAGCTGACCGACGGTGCACCACTGATGACGGACGTACAGTTGGCGGTCAAGCGCAGTCTCAATCCCAATGGCCTCGACCTGACACTGCTGCATGACGAGATCCGTACCGATCCGCAAGTTACCGCTGTGCTGATCGCCGCTGCTAACAGCGCGGCCCAGCACCATGGCGCCGCCGTACAAACCCTGTCACAGGCGCTGCACCGCCTCGGCACCGGGCAAAGCATGAACCTGATTCTGGGGCTGGCCCTCAAGCGCAGTGCCCGACTCAGCGATCCGTTTCTGGCCGACTATGCCGAGCGCTATTGGGAGCTGTCGCTGCGCACCGCCGAGTATGGCCGGACCCTGGCGCGTTTGCTGGATCTGGATCAGGAGCGCTGTTATTGCGCCGGCATGCTGCATCGCCTCGGCGACCTTGCGCTGTTGCGGTGCTTGCAGGAGTGGAAGCAGGCCGGGGGCGAGCTGGATGAGTGGGAGGAGGTTGGCGAGGCGCTGGCCGAGTTCGGCGCGGCTTATGGTTCGGCGCTTCGCACTCGCTGGCGCCTGCCGCTGGAGCTGCGAGAGCTGATTGCGGCGGTCTACCAGTTCGGTGGCGGGGTTTACTCCCGCGAAGCGCTGGTGATGAACATGGCTGCGCAACTGGCGCGACTGACCGAGCATGAGGGCATTGAGGACCTGGCGAAGAGCCGGACGGCGCGGTTGCTCAAGATCGGATTGCCGGAATTGATCCGTTTGCGCAAGAAATAAAATCACCGCAATTCAATGTGGGAGCGGGCTTGCTCGCGAAGAGGCCCGCACAGTCAACATCAATGTTGGCTGTTAGTCCGCCTTCGCGAGCAAGCCCGCTCCCACATTGGATTTGTGTTGTGCCTGAGTTTGGGCTCAGCCGGAGATGATGCGGTTCTTGCCCTGGTGTTTGGCTTTGTACATCGCTGCATCGGCGCGGGCAAACAGGCTGTCGATGCTTTCGTCCTCGGCGGTGAGGCTGGTGAGGCCCTGGCTGACGGTGATGCCGAACGTCTGGTCGCCATGGCTGAAACTCAATCGCTGAATCTCCCGTTGCAGGCGCTCGGCCACTTGCATGGCCATGTCTGGCGCACAGCCGGGAAACACCGCTGCGAATTCCTCACCGCCAACTCGCCCGAACACATCACCTCGACGCAACGTCGCCCGTCCGCTCTCGGCGATTCGTTGCAGCACGTTGTCGCCTTCCTGGTGGCCGTAGGTATCGTTGATTACTTTGAAGTCATCGATGTCCAGCAGCAGGAATGCTAGCGGCGTGCCCTGGTGCCGTGCCTGTTCGAATTCACGGTGGGCGCATTCGAAGAAGTGTCGGCGGTTGCTGCTCTGGGTCAGCACGTCGGTGGTGGCCAGGCGTTGCAGCTCGGTTTCAATCTGCTTCTTGTCAGTAATGTCTTCGGCAATGCCGACGATGATCACCGGTTGCCCGGGCTCGGCCTGACGGTTGATGAAGCACTTGTCTCTGAGCCAGCGGACCTGGCCGTCGGCGGCAATGATTCGGTATTCACGGTCTTCATCGGCGCCTTTGACCAGTACTTCGGCCAGGCTGCGTTCGGCATAGTCCAGATCGTCGGGGTAAATGCTGTCGCGCCATTGGTTGTAGTCGGACAGCAACAAGCCTGCGGAGCGGCCGAAAATCCGTTCATACGCAGGGCTGACATAGAGCACTCGACGGGATTCCCAGTCGAAGGCCCAAAGCACCGCGTTGACGCTCACCAGCAGAGTGCTGAACAGTTGTTCACGTTCGCTCAGGCGCGCCACTTCGCCTTGTGCATGCATCAGCGCCAGCAGGGTTTGCGCGGCTTCGGGCCACTGCGGGAGGGATGAGTCTTGTAGGTTTTTACTGACCATCGACACAAAATCTCAAAGGGCGTGTGCCGCTCGAGGTTCGAAAGCGGCCAATACCAGAGCCCGCCTGGATGGCGAAGTGTCTTTGAGATAGGGGATTTTGAGCTTAGTTCCCGCCTTATGTGGTGAGGGAGCGTGCTCCCGCCGGGCGGTACTGGAGACGCGTTTTTCAATGAAAGAACGCGTCGTCAGGTTTTGCGACTGCTGCGCAGCCGAGCGGGGCGATGCGGCGTTCCGACGAGCCCCCTCGCCACAGTCAGACTGCGGCGGCGGGGCGCAGGGAGTAGGTTTTCAATTGATCGGCGAAGTCGCGCAGGGATTGAATCCCGCTGGCTTCGGCTTCGTGTACCCAATCCTTGATGGCGGCCAGCATGTCGTGACCATTTGAGCTGGTCTTGACCCAGATCTGCTGCAAGGCCAGGCGTTTCTCGTAAATTACCTTCAGCGCCTGACTGTGCTCGAGCATGGTCTGGATGCGAATGTGGTGTTTGTCATCCAGCAGGCTGGTTTCCCGCGAGAGCAGGCGCTTGGCGCGGTGGAACTGGTGACGGACCGAGTGATCGACCTTTTCCAGCTCTTGTTTGACCAGCGGTGCGATCACCAATTTGCGGTACTGGGCCATGATCTGAAAGCGGTTGTTGAGGATCGCCATGGCGGTGTCCATGTCCAGGTTGCCTTTGCCTTCGACCCGATGGGCGATGGGCGCGACCCGCTGAACCTTGGCCAGACGCAGGAAGCTGAAGACCTGGATCCAGGCCCAGCCGAGATCGAATTCCCACTTCTTCACCGACAGTTTTGCCGAATTAGGGTAGGTGTGATGGTTGTTATGCAGTTCTTCGCCTCCGATCAGGATGCCCCACGGCACCAGATTGGTCGCCGCATCGCGGCATTCGAAGTTGCGGTAGCCGATGGCATGGCCCAGGCCATTGACCACGCCGGCGGCCCAGACCGGGATCCACATCATCTGGATCGCCCAGATGGTGATGCCGATGGTACCGAACAGCAGCAGGTCGATGACGCCCATGATCGCCACGCCCAGCAGCGGAAAACGGCTGTACAGGTTGCGTTCGATCCAGTCTTCGGGGCAGTTCTTGCCGTAGATGCGCAGGGTCTCGGGGTTTTCCGCCTCGGCACGGTACAGCTCGGCGCCTTTGCGCAGAACGGTGGACAGGCCCTTAATGACCGGGCTGTGCGGGTCATCGACGGTTTCGCATTTGGCGTGGTGCTTGCGGTGGATAGCGGTCCACTCGCGGGTGTTCTGTGCCGTGGTCAGCCACAGCCAGAAGCGGAAGAAATGTTTCAGGCCAGCATTGAGCTCAAGCGAGCGATGGGCTGAATAACGATGCAGATAGACCGTGACGCCGATGATCGTCACGTGGGTCATCAGCAGGGTGACTGCCACCAGTGACCAGGGCGACAAGCCGAGAAAACCTTCGTACCACATAGGCTATTGGGCCCTCGATAAAGAAAAAAACAGCCGTTGCATTATCACTGAGCCCACAGATAAAACCAGTCGCCCTTTCAGATAAGAGTGGCTGGATGTTTCTTTAAACTATAATTCCATCCACTTTGAAGGGACATGGACGACCGAATGGCTGCTACCTATCGCGATGCTCTGCGTGCAGCACTGCTTTATCTTCTGGTTTCCGTTGGTTGGCTGCAGTTCAGTGGCCATTTATTGAACAGTTTCTTCGATAGCTCTGCCGAGCTAATGCGATGGCAACTGATCAACGGTTATGCCTGGGTGGTGTTCAGCGCCGGTTTGATTTTTTTCGCCCGGGCGCGATTGTTCCGTTGCCTGGGGATCGGCGCCAAGTTGCGTGAGCGCACTGAAGACCGTGAGCGCTTGCGTCAGGCGGCGGCGGTATTCGATTGCACCCGTGAAGGGGTGCTGGTCACTGATAACCAGGGCCTGATCGTTCATGTGAACCGGGCCTTCATGCAAATCACCGGCTATCAGAGCGAGGAAGTGCTCGGCCAGCGCCCCAGTCTGTTCAAGTCCGGTCATCACCCGCCGGCTTTCTACCAGGCGATGTTCGCGACACTCAACAGCACCGGCGAGTGGAGCGGGGAAATCTGGAATCGCCGCAAAAGCGGCGAGATCTATCCGCAATGGCAGACCATCCGCATCATTGACGACGAGGAGGGGCGGCGCAGCCATTACGTGGCAGTGTTTTCCGACATAAGCGCAATCAAGAACTCCGAACATGAGCTGACGCACCTGGCTCACTACGATCCGCTGACCGACCTCCCCAACCGCTTGCTGTTCACCGACCGCACCGAGCAGGCCCTGGCATCGGCGCAGACCCACAAGCGCGGCTGCGCGTTACTGATGATCGATCTTGATCACTTCAAGATGATCAACGACAGCCTCGGGCATAGCATTGGGGACCAGCTGCTCAAGGGCGTGGCCGAGCGTTTGAGCGCGATGGTCGGGCCGGGAATCACCCTGGCGCGCCTTGGCGGTGACGAGTTCGCCGTACTGGCTGAAAGCTGTCCGCAAATGGTGCACGCGGCGGCGCTGGCTCAGCGGATCATCGATGGCCTCAAGGAGCCGTTCCAGATCGACGGGCATCAGTTATTCGTCAATATCAGCGTCGGCATCAGCCTGTTCCCCGGCGACGCCTTGAGCGCCGAGCAGCTGTTGCGCAACTCCGACTCGGCGCTGTTCAAGGCCAAGAGTGCCGGCCGCAACGGCTACGCCCTCTATACCGAAGAATTGACCGCCCATGCCCAGCAACGGGTCGAGACGGCATTCGAATTGCGCCGTGCGCTGGAGCAGCAGGAGTTGCGGGTTTATTACCAGCCGGTTCACGACCTCAAGACCAGCCGCCTGATCGGCGTCGAGGCATTGGTGCGCTGGGAGCATCCGCAGCGAGGGTTGGTGTCGCCGGCAGAATTCATTCCCATTGCCGAGCGCACCGGTCTGATCGCCGAAATTGATGCCTGGGTGATGCGTCAGGCGTGTGAGCAGATGTGCCGGTGGCAGCAGGCCGGGGTGCTGTTGTCGTTTGTCGCGGTGAATGTTTCTTCTCGGCTGTTCGCCCGCCGTGAGCTGTTTGGGCAGGTGGCGAAGGTGCTGCACGAAACCGGGCTGGACCCTGCCTGTCTGGAGCTGGAAGTCACTGAGAGCGCTGTGATGGATGACCCGGAAGTCGCGCTGGAGCAGATGCACAGGTTGCGTGAATTAGGCGTTCGGTTGGCCATCGATGACTTCGGTACAGGCTATTCGTCGTTGCTGCGCCTCAAGCGAATGCCGGTACAGAAACTCAAGATCGATCAGGGCTTCGTTGCGGGGTTGCCGTGGGATGAGGATGACGCGGCGATTGTGCGGGTGATCGTTGCGCTGGCCCAGAGCATGGGGATGCAGGTTCATGCCGAGGGGATCGAGCAGGTCGAGCAGGCGGGTTTCCTGCTCGAACACGGCTGCGATCTGGGGCAGGGGTACTGGTTTGGGCGGCCGGTGCCGGCCGGGCAGCTGGATTGGGAGCGGATTCCACAGATTCTCCAGCACTGATCAGTCCTTGATCAGTCTTTTGGTTATATTAAAATTCTTAAATAGTCTTTTTAAGAATATCCGCGCTTATCTACTATTGGTCTCACGCCGCAAGCAGTCTCGCCACTGCCAGGCAACCTCTAGTTGAAGGAGCAGCACCATGAGCGCATCCCTACGTAGCGTTGACGGCCAGGACGAAGCAACCATTTTGCGTGAGATCCAGAGCGCCTTGCGCGATCTGCGTTTTGGCGCAGTGGAAATCACCGTGCACAACGCCCAGGTGGTCCAGATCGAGCGCAAAGAGAAATTCCGGTTGCAGAACCCGAGCAACAAACCGAGCTGAAACCAAGATCAAAAGATCGCAGCCTGCGGCAGCTCCTACGGGGAGCTTTGTGTAGGAGCTGCCGAAGGCTGCGATCTTTGACAGGCAACCCCGATTCCAGACCATAAAAGCCATTACAAACAGAATTCCAGGAGCTTTCACCATGTCGTCGATTCGTCATTTCGCTTTGGCCGCCCTGGCCAGTGCCCTTTTTGCTGGTTCCGCGGTTGCCAAGGATTACGAACTGCTTAACGTGTCGTACGACCCGACTCGCGAGCTGTATCAGGACTACAACGCCGAATTCGTCAAGTTCTGGCAGAAAGACCACGCCGGCGACAGCGTGAAAATCCAGCAATCCCACGGTGGTTCGGGCAAGCAGGGGCGGGCAGTGATCGACGGCCTGCGTGCCGACGTGGTGACCCTGGCCCTGGCCGGTGACATCGACGAAATCGCCAAACTCGGCAAGACCCTGCCGGCGGATTGGCAGAAGCGTCTGCCGGAAGCGAGCACGCCTTACACCTCGACCATCGTGTTCCTGGTGCGTAAGGGCAACCCTAAAGGCATCAAGGACTGGGGCGACCTGACCAAGAACGGTGTGGAAGTCATCACTCCGAACCCGAAAACCTCCGGCGGCGCACGCTGGAACTTCCTCGCGGCGTGGGCCTATGGTCTGAAAGCCAATGGCGGCAACGAAGCGAAAGCCAAGGAATACGTGCAAACCCTGTTCAAGCACGTGCCTGTGCTGGACACCGGTGCTCGCGGTTCGACCATCACCTTCGTCAACAACGGTCAGGGCGACGTGTTGCTGGCCTGGGAAAACGAAGCCTTCCTGGCCCTGAAAGAAGACGGTGGCGCTGACAAGTTCGACATTGTCGTGCCTTCGCTGTCGATCCTCGCCGAACCTCCGGTCGCCGTGGTCGACAAGAATGCCGAGAAAAAGGGCAACACCGAGATCGCCGAAGCGTACCTCAAGCACCTGTACAGCCCGGTCGGCCAGGAAATCGCGGCAAAGAACTTCTATCGTCCACGTGACAAGGATGTGGCCGCCAAGTACGCCAAACAGTTCCCGACACTGGACCTGGTGACCATCGACAAGGACTTCGGCGGCTGGAAAACCGCTCAACCGAAATTCTTCAACGACGGTGGCGTGTTCGACCAGATTTATCAGGCGCAATAACCTGAAATAGATATGCCAACGGTCAGTTAGGGGGGACAACTTGTGGGAGCGAGCCTGCTCGCGATGACGGCGGTACATTCAACATCAATGTTGGCTGACCAGGCGCTATCGCGAGCAGGCTCGCTCCCACAGGGGTTGCAGTATTCAGCCCTTGACTGCCAGGCATAAGCCAACGGCCCCGATCTTGTTGTCGGGGCTTAGCGCGTTATCAACCAAGGACTTTTATGTCGCGTCGTATCTCCCCCGTCATACCCGGCTTCGGGCTGACGCTGGGCTACACCTTGGTGTACCTCAGCCTGATTGTGCTCATTCCACTGGCGGCGATGTTCGTGCATGCCGCTCAACTCACCTGGGACCAGTTCTGGGCGATTATCTCGGCACCACGGGTGCTGGCGGCGTTGAAGCTCAGCTTCGGCACCGCGCTCTATGCCGCGATCATCAACGGCATCATCGGCACGCTGCTGGCCTGGGTGCTGGTGCGCTATACCTTCCCTGGACGCAAAGTCATCGATGCAATGATCGACTTACCCTTCGCATTGCCCACCGCCGTGGCCGGTATCGCGCTGACTGCGCTGTACGCGCCCAATGGTTGGGTGGGTCAGTTTGCAGCGGACCTGGGTTTCAAGATCGCGTATACCCCCCTCGGCATCACCCTTGCCCTCACTTTTGTGACACTTCCATTCGTAGTACGTACCGTACAGCCAGTATTGGCCGATATCCCTCGTGAAGTGGAAGAAGCGGCTGCGTGCCTCGGTGCAAAACCGCTACAGGTGTTTCGCCATATTCTGGTGCCCGCGCTGTTGCCAGCGTGGCTGACCGGTTTCGCGTTGGCCTTTGCCCGCGGGGTCGGCGAGTACGGTTCGGTGATTTTCATTGCCGGCAACATGCCGATGAAAACCGAGATCCTGCCGCTGCTGATCATGGTCAAACTCGACCAGTACGATTACACCGGCGCCACGTCCATTGGTGTACTGATGCTGGTGGTTTCCTTCGTCCTGTTGCTGCTGATCAACTTGCTGCAGCGGCGCATCGAAACCCCATAAGGAGGCGCAGAAATGTCCCAATCGTCTATTGCTGCTGCTTCCTCGAACGCCGCCCGCCGTGGCAGTGCTTCATCGCGGCGAATCCTGATCGGCCTTGGCTGGCTGGTGTTCGCCCTGTTCCTGTTGCTGCCGCTGGTGATCGTGGTGTCTCAGGGCCTGAAGCTTGGAATCGGTGCGTTCTTCACCGCGATCTTCGAACCCGACGCTTTGTCGGCCCTGAAACTCACGGTGATTGCCGTGCTGATTTCGGTGCCGCTGAACCTGGTGTTCGGTGTCAGCGCTGCATGGTGCGTGAGCAAGTACTCGTTCCGTGGCAAAAGTATGCTGGTCACGCTGATCGACCTGCCGTTCTCGGTGTCGCCGGTGATCGCCGGTCTGGTCTATGTGTTGATGTTCGGCGCCCAGGGCCTGTTCGGGCCGTGGTTGCAGGACCATGACATCCAGATCGTCTTTGCCTTGCCGGGCATCGTGCTGGCGACGATCTTCGTCACCGTGCCGTTCGTGGCGCGCGAGCTGATCCCGCTAATGCAGGAACAAGGCACGCAGGAAGAAGAGGCCGCGCGCCTGCTCGGGGCCAATGGCTGGCAGATGTTCTGGCACGTCACCGTTCCCAACATCAAATGGGGCCTGATCTACGGCGTGGTGCTGTGTACGGCGCGGGCCATGGGTGAGTTCGGTGCGGTGTCGGTGGTTTCCGGGCACATTCGCGGGGTGACCAACACCCTGCCGCTGCACGTCGAGATCCTCTACAACGAATACAACCACGTGGCCGCGTTCGCCGTGGCGAGCCTGTTGCTGATCCTGGCGCTCTTCATCCTGCTGCTCAAGCAGTGGAGCGAAAACCGTATTAACCGCCTGCGCGCCAGCGCCGCGGAGGAATAAGTCATGTCGATCGAAGTGCGTAACGTCAGCAAGAACTTTCACGCGTTCAAGGCGCTGGACAACATCAGCCTGGACATTCAAAGCGGCGAACTCGTGGCGCTGCTTGGCCCCTCGGGTTGCGGCAAGACCACGCTGCTGCGGATCATCGCCGGTCTGGAAACCCCGGATCAGGGCAACATCGTGTTCCACGGCGAAGACGTCTCCGGCCATGATGTGCGTGATCGCAACGTCGGTTTCGTGTTCCAGCACTACGCGCTGTTCCGCCACATGACCGTGTTCGACAACGTCGCGTTCGGCCTGCGCATGAAGCCGAAAAACCAGCGCCCGAGCGAAAGCCAGATCGCGGTAAAAGTCCACGAGCTGCTGAACATGGTGCAACTGGATTGGCTGTCGGATCGCTACCCGGAACAACTCTCCGGCGGTCAGCGTCAGCGTATTGCCTTGGCTCGTGCCTTGGCGGTGGAACCGAAAGTCCTGCTGCTCGACGAACCCTTCGGCGCCCTCGACGCCAAGGTCCGTAAAGAACTGCGTCGCTGGCTCGCACGCCTGCACGAGGACATCAACCTGACCTCGGTATTCGTGACTCACGACCAGGAAGAAGCGATGGAAGTCGCCGACCGCATCGTGGTGATGAACAAGGGTGTGATCGAGCAGATCGGCTCACCGGGCGACGTCTACGAAAACCCGGCCAGCGATTTCGTTTATCACTTCCTGGGTGACTCGAACCGGCTGCATCTGGGTGAAGACAACCATGTGCTGTTCCGTCCTCACGAAGTGTCGCTGTCGCGTCATGAGCTGGAGGATCACCACGCGGCCGAGGTGCGGGATATTCGTCCGCTGGGCGCGACGACACGGGTGACGCTGAAGGTCGAAGGCCAGAGCGAATTGATCGAAGCGGAAGTGGTGAAAGATCACGACAGCCTGATCGGGTTGGCGAAGGGCGAGACGCTGTTCTTCAAGCCGAAGGTCTGGCAGAAACTCGCCAACATCTAAAAGCAAAAGCTTCGCGAGCAAGCCCGCTCCCACAGTGAATCTGCGTTGAACACACATCTGTGGCCAACTCTAAACCCTGTGGGAGCGGGCTTGCTCGCGAAAGCGATCTACGCCGCAGCACCTTTCTGACGCAAACGCACACCACCCACCCGCGCCTCAATCTGCTCTTTGAGGTCATGCCGCAACCCCAGCAAAAACGCCAGCTCAACCACCACAAACAACGGCCCGACAATCAACCCCGTCACATCATCGACGAACGCCGGTTTGCGTCCTTCATAGTGATGACCGACAAACTGAATCGCCCAACCCACCACAAACATTCCGATGCCGCTCGCCAGCCAGACCAGCGTGCTTTGCTGTGCAAGAATCTGACCTGCCCAAATGCACAGGCCGAGCAACACGGTCATCAACACCCCGAGGCGCAACTCCAGTCGCAGATAAAACCACGCCGACGCCAGCGCAATCAGCACCGCCGGTGAAACCCAGCCTCCGACCCATTGGGGCCGCGAGAGCAACACCGCAACCGCCACCACAATGAGCGGAATACCGATAAAGTGGCTGGCAATATTGCGCGGGTCACGGTGGTAGGCGGCGTATTGACTGAGATGGTCGACGAGGCTTTTCATTGTTGTTCCTCCTGTTGGGTGATGGATCATGCCCCGGGTCCACATTTCGCTCTGTCAGGCAGGCGACAATCTCCAGGAGTTTTCATGGACATGCAGGTTTGGCGTTCGCGGCTGGATAAAGGGCAGTGGTTCAGCCATTTACCTGTTCCTTTACAGGATAGTCTTCTGGCCGCCGCCAGGGTGCGGCGGTTGTCGCCAGGCCAGCGGCTGTTCAAGCGCGGCGATCCACCGTGCGGACTGTACGCGGTGCTCGAAGGTTCGGTGCGGATCGGCGCAGTGAGCGAGCAGGGCAAGGAGGCGCTGTTGAGTCTGGTGGAGTCGCCCCACTGGTTCGGCGAAATCTGTCTGTTTGATGGTCAGCCGCGCACTCATGATGCGTTTGGTCTGGGTCATTGCGTCCTGTTGCACATCCCGCAAACCGTGTTGCTGAGGTTGCTTGATGAGCAACCGGCGTACTGGCGGCAACTGGCGTTGCTGATGAGCCAGAAACTGCGCCTGACCTTCATCAATCTCGAACAGCTGAGCCTCATGCCAACCGCCGCTCGACTGGCTCATCGCTTGCTGATGATCGCCGAGGGTTACGGCGAAATCGACCCGCCGCGACGGGTGTTGCAACTGCCCCAGGAACAATTGGCGTCGATGCTGTCGCTGTCGCGCCAGACCACCAACCAGATTCTCAAGGACTTGCAAGGGCAGGGGATTGTGAATCTCAAGTACGGCGAGATCGAGATTCTGGATGTGGAACGATTACGGAAGTTGGCGATTATCTAAAACCCGGCGTTAGTGGTGGGCTTTAGACGCGAAGGCGCCTAGCCTGTGATGACGACAATCGAGGTGTGCCATGCGTGTGCTGTTAGTGGAAGACGAACCCGAGACCGCCAAACTCCTGGCTAAAGGGTTGAACGAGGCAAGTTACTCAGTCGATGTGGCGGTCAACGGTATGGACGGCCGTCGTTTCATCGAGTCTGGCGAATACGAGCTGATCATCCTCGACGTGATGCTGCCCGGGCTCAATGGCTGGCAGTTGCTGCAGCAGATCCGCAAGCTCGGTGACACGCCGGTGCTGTTCCTGACCACCAAGGACGGCATCGAGGATCGCCTGCGCGATCTGGAGTTGCATGAGGATGATTACCTGCTCAAGCCGTTTGCCGTGAGTGAACTGGTGAAGCGGGTGCGCAAGTTGTTGCGGCGGGATCGGGGGCGCTGAGGCGTTTCTATAGCGTCTGGTCTGGCCTCATCGCGAGCAGGCTCACTCCCACATTGGAATGCGGTCAACTGTGGGAGCGAGCCTGCTCGCGATGAGGCCAGACGAAGCAACACTCCTCCGGGATCCTTTACCGCAACCCATCCCGAAACTGCCCCGGTGTCATCCCGGTCCAGCGCTTGAATGCGCGGCTGAAGCTGCTCGTGTCCGCAAATCCCAGCAGGTAGCTGATCTCGCTCAACGAGCATTGCGGATCGCGCAAATGCAGCAGCGCCAGGTTCTCGCGACTCTCGTTGAGCAGCGTATCGAACCGACAACCTTCGTCCGCCAGATGCCGTTGCAGGCTGCGCAAACTCAGGTGCAGGGCCTGGGCGATGTGTTCGGCGCTGGGCTCCCCTTCCGGCAATTGCTCCTCAATGGCGTCACGAACCTTGCGTTCCCAGGTCAGGGGTTTGAGTTGTGCGAGGGTGCGTTTGAGCACGGTTTCGTTGTGCTCGGCCAGTTCCGGGTTGGCGTCGTCCAGGTGGCTGTCGAAGTCCACGATGGCGAACTCCAGTCGGTCTTCATCGGCGGCGAAGTACACCGGTGAGCGGAAGACTTTGTGCCATTGATGCGGGTCCGCCGGCTCCGGGCGGCGCAGGTACACCGCCAGCGGGGCGTAATCGCGGCCCAGACGATTGCGGCAGGTGCGTACGTAAATCGCCGTGAAGGCGTCGATGGCTTCGAAGGCCGGGGCCGGATTGCCTGGCGGGATTTTCAGGCGGAAGCGGTAGCGGTCCTCGGCGCGAGTCAGTTCCAGGTCCAGAGCATCGCTGACCACCTGGTGATAACGCACGATGCGCTCGAACACTTCTCGCAGACTGCCGCTGGCCACCAGCGCATAACCGAGTGCGTGAAACGTGGTGGGGCTGACGAAGCGCGATACCCGCAAACCAATCGCCGGGTCGCCGCTGACTTGCACCGCGATTTCCCACAGGCGCGTGGTGCCGGACAACGGGTAACGGGCGTTCGGGTCGTCCATCAGTTGCGGGTCGAGCCCCGCCTGTTGGCACAGGGCGGTGCTGTCGAGGCCCAGCGCATCGAGTTGCTTGCGCAGGGCGCGGGTCCAGCTGGCGAGGGAGGTCGGTTCAGTCATGCTGATTGGCGCTTCCGGTCAACAGGTTGGCGTTCACGGCTACCGCGTTGCGAGGGCTCACAAGGCAGGATGCGAACATCAATAACCAGAGGATGGAAGCATGCACGGTACTTCTGCAAGTCCCCAGCGACTGAATGCAGCTCAGCGATCAGCGCATATTCGCCAAGTGGTGCTGGCCAAGGGGGTCGAACTGCGTCAGCGCTACCCGATTCTCAACCATCAGGACGCCTTGGGCGCGGGTATTCTGGCCTTCGCGCTGGTCGGCATGATTGGGTCGGCGGCGCTCTACATGACCGGGCACATGGCGTGGTGGGCATGCCTGTTGCTCAACGCATTTTTTGCTTCGCTGACCCACGAGCTGGAACACGACCTGATTCATAGCATGTACTTCCGCAAACAGCGTGTGCCGCATAACCTGATGATGGGACTGGTGTGGCTGGCGCGGCCGAGCACGATCAATCCGTGGATTCGTCGGCATCTGCACCTCAATCACCACAAAGTCTCCGGCACGGAATCCGACATGGAAGAGCGCGCCATCACCAACGGCGAACCCTGGGGTTTTGCGCGGCTGTTGATGGTCGGCGACAACGTGATGTCAGCGTTCATTCGTATGCTGCGGGCCAAGACCCGGGCTCACAAGATCAGCATCATCAAGCGCGCGCTGAAGGTCTACGCGCCGCTGGCGGTGGTGCATTGGGGCGCTTGGTACATGTTCCTGGGCTTCCATGCGGCCAATGGCATCGCTCATCTGCTGGGTACGCCGATCGAATGGTCGACGACGACTTTGTCGGTGATGCAGGTCATCGATATCGCTGTCGTGGTGATCATCGGCCCGAACGTGTTGCGTACCTTTTGCCTGCATTTCGTCAGCTCGAACATGCACTACTACGGTGATGTGGAGCCGGGCAATGTGATCCAGCAGACCCAGGTGCTGAACCCGTGGTGGATGTGGCCGTTGCAGGCGTTCTGCTTCAACTTCGGCAGCACTCACGGGATTCATCACTTTGTGGTGAAGGAACCGTTTTACATCCGTCAGATGACCGTGTCGGTGGCGCATAAAGTGATGCGCGAGATGGGCGTGCGGTTCAATGATTTCGGGACGTTTGGGCGGGCGAATCGATTTGTGCGCAAAGAAGCAACAGAGGCACAGGAGGTGCGTGCCGCTCAGGCTTGATCGATGTGTCCGGAAACTCAAGATAACGAATCTCGTCATCAATCTGACCCAATAGGGCGATAGGTTAATGACGCGAGCAGCAGTGCGAAGCGATCACTGTGGTGTGATTGATATATGCGCTTTTCATCTAACAAAGTAATTAAATATTCCTTTATTAGATAACCATTTCAGCCAATCATCGCATCCAGTGATGTTGATCGCGCTAACAGATTTTGAGTTTCCGGGGCCGTCTCCTTGGCAGGGTGCGGTCCCTTTTTTTGTCTACGAGAAACCGACTGTAGGAGCTGACGAGTGAAACGAGGCTGCGATCTTTTGATTTTGCTTTTTCAAAACCAACATCAAAAGATCGCAGCCTCGTTTCACTCGTCAACTCCTACAGGGATTTTTCATATTCGATATAGGTCTTAATAAATAGCTTCTTATTCCTTAGCGAATATAACTCTCCTCCCTATACTTGCCCAAGAACAGACACGCAGCAGGAGAGCTCCCCCATGCGCAACGAATCAATTCGCTACCTGATTGTGCCGGGCTGGCAAGGATCGCCAGAAGATCATTGGCAAAGCCATTGGCAGAACAGCCTGCCGAACAGCGCGCGGGTGGAGCAGGCCGACTGGCTGACGCCGCGTCGTGAAGACTGGGTCGCGGCACTGGCTGAGGCGATTGCCGCCGACAGCACACCGGTGATCCTGATCGCCCATAGCCTGGGTTGCATCACTGTCGCGCATTGGGCCGCCACGGCGCCCGTGCAGTTTTTGCGTCAGGTTCGCGGCGCCTTGCTGGTCGCCCCGGCAGACGTCGAGCGTGCGGCCTGCGCACCGGCCCTGCGCAATTTCGCACCGATTCCAACCCACCTGCTGCCGTTCCCGAGTCAGGTTGTCAGCTCCGACAACGACAGCGCGGTGAGCACACCGCGTGCATTGGAACTGGCACGTCACTGGGGCGCCGAGGCGGGGATTTTGTCGGGTGCCGGGCACATCAATGTGAAGTCCGGTCACCAGCGCTGGGAGCAGGGTTTTGCTTATCTCTATCGCCTGCAAAACCGAATGGAACACCACGCTCTGCGCCGCGCTTGAACCTTTTCTTTTTTGCTTTTGTTTTTTAAAAACGCCCCCCGTCTCCCGGCGGTTTAGGGCGGGAGTCTGCCATGAGTTTTGAAGCCTTCGGTCAGCCGCTGCTGACCTTCCCCGACGCCGAAAAAAGTCCCCTGAGCATTCGCGCCAAGGCGCTGGTATTTGTCGATCCGCGTTCCCGTCAGCTACGCCAGGAGCTGGAGCTATTGGCGCCGCGCTCGATCTCGGTGTTGATCCGTGGCGAAACCGGCAGCGGCAAGGAGTTGCTCGCGCGGCACATCCATCGTGCGAGTGATCGTGGTGGGTTGTTCGTCTCGGTCAACTGCGGCGCGATCAGTCCGACTTACGCCGATGCCGAATTGTTCGGTTATGCCGCTGGCAGTTACAGCGGTTCGGCCAGCAGTCGCGCGGGTTGGTTCGGTTCTGCCAACGGCGGGACGCTCTACCTGGATGAGATCGGCGACTTGCCGCTACCGATCCAGATCAAATTGCTCGCGGCGCTGGAAAACCACGAAGTCACCCGTGTCGGCGCTCACCAACCAAGCCCGGTGGACGTACGCTTGGTCGCCGCTACCAGCATCGATCTGGCCCAAGCGGTGGCCGCCGGAAAATTCCATGAGCGTCTCTATCACTACCTCAGCGAAGGCCAGCTCGAACTGCCGGCCTTGCGTGAACGGGTGGGCGATATTTTGTCGCTGTCGGAATATTTCCTCGGCATCTATAGCCAGCGCCTGGACCTGCCAGTGCCGCTGATCAGCGAAGCCGCGCAGCATCTGTTAGAGCAACACAGTTGGCCGGGTAATACCCGGGAGCTGGAAAACGTCATTCACTTCGCGTTGCTGGTCAGCACCGGCGATGAGATTTTGCCCGAGCATTTGAATCTGCCTGAAGCGCCGGCGTCATTGGTGCAGATCGAGCGGCAACTGAAGCAAATCCTCGGCAATGGTTCAATCGCTGAGAAAGAAGCCCTGAAACAACTCCTCAAAAACACCGCGATTTTGTAGGAGCTGGCGCAGCCTGCGATCTTTTGATTTTGATCTTCGGTGGCTTAAGCATTCGCCAGGATCAAAAGATCGCAGCCTGCGGCAGCTCCTACATTGTTCATGGTGCTGTATGAACAAAATGGAATATGAAAGTGAATAAAAGATATTGTTCGGGAATAAAAAATCCCGGTATTGTCCGCGTCACGCCAGCGATAGCACTTCACTGGCACTCGTACTAAACAAGCCGTCGTCGATCACGACCGCGATTTTCGATAAGGACACTGCATGAAAAAGGTTCTGTTGTTCACCGCATTGGCGGCTGCCCTGACCGCGGGCCTGGCCCAGGCTGGCGAGAAACTGGTGGTGGCGGCAACCCCGGTTCCACACGCCGAGATTCTGGAACTGATCAAACCAACCCTCGCCAAAGAAGGCGTGGACCTGGAGATCAAGGTCTTCACCGACTACGTTCAGCCGAACGTACAGGTCGACCAGAAGCGTCTGGATGCCAACTACTTCCAGACCCTGCCGTACCTGAAAAGCTTCAACGAAGGCAAAGGCACCCATCTGGTGACCGTGATCGGCGTACACGTCGAACCGTTCGGCGGCTACTCGAAGAAAGTCAAAAGCCTGGCTGAGCTGAAAGACGGCGCAACCATCGCGATCCCGAACGAAGGCAGCAACAGCGGCCGCGCCCTGATCCTGCTGCAGAAGGCTGGCCTGATCGAGTTGAAAGACCCGAAAAACGCCTTGGCTACACCGAAAGACATCGCCAAGAACCCGCACAACTTCAAGTTCAAGGAACTGGAATCGGCCATGCTGCCGCGTGTTCTGGACCAGGTCGACCTGGACATGATCAACACCAACTACGCGCTGGAAGCAGGTCTGAACCCGGCTAAAGATGCGCTGGTGATCGAAGGTGCAGATTCGCCTTACGTGAATTTCCTGGTGGCTCGTCCGGATAACAAGGACAGCGTCGCCATCCAGAAACTGGCCAAGGCCTTGACCAGTCCTGAAGTGAAAGCATTCATCGAGAAGAAGTACAGCGGCGCGGTATTGCCGGCGTTCTGATTCGCGAGGTAAACCCCTTCAAGGTTTCAAACGCCGACGGCTTGTAGAGCGTCGGCGTTTTTTATTGCGCCAAGATCAAAAGATCGCAGCCTCGTTTCACTCGACAGCTCCTACATTGAAAAGCGTATCCCCTGTAGGAGCTGTCGAGTGAAACGAGGCTGCGATCTTTTGCTTTAAGGTTTCAGGCCACCCGCGTATTCAACGCCCTGCGCAACGCCATCAACAACTTCACGATGTCCTGCGGATCCAGCCGCTGTGGCACCTTTACGTCAGCCATTTTCTCTTCCTTGTGATGGTTCGGCCGGGGGAGTCTGGCCAAAAGCTGTGCATCCTTGGAGGGGGATTCTGAAAAAAAGATCCTTCCTACAGCGCAAAGAAAAATAGTCGTCTTCCGCTGCCGCAGCAAATGCGGAGGATAGTTTTTTGTGTGATATCAATATGCTTTAACGGTATTTAAATTCTTCTTTTTATACCTTTAAAGTCGGTGCCTGCCGGGTGGTTATCCATCGCCCATGGACTGCACCACCGTCGCTTACCCTGCGGCGTCCAGGATGTTCAATGAACTTCGATTACGCATTTATCCTCAGCACCTTGCCGGCGTTTCTTAAAGCCGTGGGCGTGACGCTGCAGGTCGGCTTCATCGCCATCGGCACGTCGTTGCTGGTGGCGCTGATCAACGCGACGATTCTGGTGTTCCGCACTCCTTACTTGCAGCGCCTGGTCGGGCTGTATGTAGAACTGGCGCGCAACACGCCGCTGCTCATTCAACTGTTCTTCGTCTACTTCGCCTTGCCGGCGTTGGGCATCAAGGTCTCGGGCTTTGCGGCGGCGATCATCACCATGACCTTCCTCGGCGGCGCCTACCTTACTGAAGTGCTGCGTGCCGGCGTCGACGCGGTGCCTCAGGCGCAGCTCGAGTCCGGCCGCTCCATCGGCCTGTCCCACGGGCAACTGCTGCGTTACGTGATCCTGCCGCAAGCCGGCATCCTCAGCCTGCCGTCGCTGTTCGCCAATTTCATTTTCCTGCTCAAGGAAACCACCGTGGTCTCGGCGGTGGCAGTGCCGGAAATTCTCTACACCACCAAGAGCTACATCGCGCTCTACTACAAAACCTACGAAATGCTCGCCGTGCTGACGCTGATTTGCGTGCTGCTGTTTTTACCGCTGTCGCTGTTGCTCAGCCGTCTGGAAAGGAGGCTCCAGCATGGCCAGTTCGGGTCTTGAGTTGCTCTGGGTGTCGTTGCCGCAATTGGGCAAGGGCGCTGCGCAAACCCTGTCGATCTCTTTTCTGAGCATCGCCATCAGCACTGCTGGTGGCGTGCTTTACGGTGTGCTGCGAACGCTGAATTCGAAATGGCTGAACGCGATCCTGCGGGTCTATCTGGAATTGTTCCGCGCGATCCCGGTGCTGGTCTGGCTGTATTTGTTGTTCTTCGGTCTGCCGATTTTCTTCGGCCTGAGCATTCCGAGCTTCTGGTGCGCGGTGCTGGTGCTGTCGCTGTGGGGCGCCAGCGAAGTCGGCGAAGTGGTGCGCGGTGCGTTGCATTCATTGCCTCGCGGTCAGCGTGAAGCGGGGTTGTCGATCGGCCTGGACGGCCCGCAACTCTACGGCTACGTGCTGCTGCCCCAGGCGCTGAAACGCATGACACCGCCGACCATCAACGTCTACACGCGGATCATTAAGACCAGCTCCCTGGCGGTGCTGATCGGCGTGGTGGACGTGATCAAGGTCGGCCAACAGATCATCGAACGCACCTACGAATCGGTGCTGATCTACGGCGCACTGTTCCTGTTTTTCTTTTTCATCTGCTACCCGCTGTCGGCCGCCTCGCGCGTGCTGGAGCGGCGCTGGACGCAAGCATGAGCGCATTGATCGAGTTCAAGGGTTTCAACAAGTTTTTCGGCGAGCAGCAGGTGCTCAAAGAGATCGACCTGCAAGTGAAGTCAGGCGAAGTGATCGTCATCCTCGGCCCCAGCGGCTGTGGCAAAAGTACCTTGCTGCGTTGCCTCAACGGTCTTGAAGTCGCCCACGGCGGCAGCTTGAATTTTGCCGGACGTGAGTTGCTGGACAAGGGCACCGACTGGCGCGAAGTACGGCAGCAGATCGGCATGGTGTTCCAGAGTTACCACCTGTTTCCGCACATGAGCGTGCTCGACAACCTGCTGCTCGGCCCGGTCAAAGTGCAGAAACGCGAACGTCGCGAGGCCCGTGCCCAGGCCGAAGCGTTGCTTGAGCGCGTGGGCCTTTTGGACAAGCGCGACACCTTCCCGCGTCAGCTCTCCGGCGGCCAGCAGCAACGCATCGCCATCGTCCGTTCGTTGTGCATGAGCCCGAAAGTCATGTTGTTCGATGAAGTCACCGCCGCCCTCGATCCGGAAATGGTCAAGGAGGTGCTGGAAGTCATTCAGGGCCTGGCCCGCGAGGGCATGACCCTGTTGATCGTCACCCACGAAATGGCCTTCGCCCGCGCCGTGGCTGACCGCATTGTGTTCATGGATGCCGGGCGAATCCTTGAGCAAAACCCTCCCGAGATTTTCTTTACGAACCCGCAAACCGCACGAGCGCAGCAGTTCCTGGAGAAGTTCTCCTATGTCGCCGCACTACCCAAAACGACTCAAACAAAGGAACTGGAACTGCTATGAAAACTGCCAAGACTTCACTGCTGCTACTCCCGCTGCTCGGCCTCGCGTTGCTGGCCGGCTGCAACAAAACGGAAGAGCCCACCAAACCAGCGGCTACCAATGCCAGTTACCTGGAAAAAATCAAAGCACGGGACAAGCTGATCGTCGGTGTCTTCACCGATAAACCGCCGTTTGGTTTCGTCAATGAAGCCGGGCGTTATGTCGGTTTCGATACTGATATCGGCCGCCAATTTGCCAAGGATCTGTTGGGCGATGAGAACAAGGTCGAGTTCGTAGCGGTAGAACCGGCGAGCCGGATTCCGTTCCTGCAAAGTGACAAGGTTGATCTGATCCTGGCCAACATGACCGTCACCCCGGAGCGCAAGGAAGCGGTGGAATTCACCAATCCGAATCTGAAAGTCGCGGTGCAGGCGCTGGTGCCTCAGGCAAGCACTGTGAAGAACCTCGATGACCTGGCAACTCGCACGACCATCGTCACTACCGGCACTACGGCTGATATCTGGCTGACCAAAAACCACCCGGACTGGAAACTGCTCAAGTTCGAGAAAAATTCCGAGTCTCTGCAAGCATTGGCCAATGGACGGGGCGATGCGTATGCGCAGGACAATCTGGTGCTGTTCAGTTGGGCGAAGCAGAACCCTGGCTATCGCGTGCTGAGCCAGACGTTAGGCGCTGAAGCACCGATTGCGCCGGCGGTGAAGAAGGGCAATATCGAGCTGCGTGATTGGGTGAATACCGAGTTGGCGAAGCTGGGTGAAGAGAAGTTTTTGCTGAAGCTGTATGACCAATATGTGCGTAAAGAATTGAGCGATGACACCAAGCCTGAGAGCGTGATTGTTGAGGGTGGGAAGTGGCAGGGGTGATTGGATTTTGAAATGTGGGTGGGTCTAAGATCCACCCCTCACCCCAGCCCTCTCCCCACGGGGGAGAGGGGGGAAAGGGAGCAGATTGGGGGCCTTTCAGAACCTGAGTTCGACTCGGGCTTTCAGGTCGATGTAGCTCGAAAATACAACTCGGTCAGTCCCCTCGCCCCTCGGGGAGAGGGTTAGGGTGAGGGGTGGTTCTCAAGCCTGGCACTCAATCCGGCCAATACCATGCCGGCTCATCCAGCACCCGCTGCCCGACAATCCCGGTCTGGCCCAGGTTCTTCTCCAGCACAATGCAATTGCACTCCGGGTCCTCCTGCAACGCCGAAATCAACCGCCGAGCATGAGAAACCACCCACACCTGACACTGCTCGGACGCGCGAATAATCAACCGCGCCAACGCCGGCAGCAGGTCGGGATGCAAACTGGTCTCCGGCTCGTTCAACACCATCAGCGTCGGCGGCCTGGGCGTTAGCAGCGCAGCGACCAGCAGCAAATAGCGCAACGTCCCGTCCGACAACTCGGCCGCCGACAAGGGCCTCAACAAGCCTTCCTGATAAAACTCGATCGCAAACCGACCACCCTGAAGTGGCGCGATGTTCAGTCGCGCGCCAGGGAAGGCGTCGCTGACGGCGGCTTGCAGGGCTTCGGGATCGCCGATTTCGCGGATTGTCTGCAACGCGGCCGCCAGATCCCGACCGTCGTGATGCAGCACCGGCGTGCGGGTGCCCAATTGCGGTTGGCGCACCGGCGCGTCGGCGTCGCTGCGAAAGTGATCGTAGAACCGCCAGCGGCGGATGAATTCACGCAACTGCATGACTTCCGGCGAGGTACGAAAGCTGCCGACCTGATCGAACAGGCTGTCGAAATTCGGCGTGTGCTGGGCGAGCACCTCCCAGCCACGATCAGCCCGGGCTCGGATCATCGGGCCGTTGCGATCCACCAGCAGGCTGGCCGGGCGGTAAAACGGACCGGACCAGATGCATTCCTTCTTGATTTCCGGGTCCAGGGAAAATTCGGAAAGGCTCGGCTCCGGTAGACCCAGCGCGATCGAGTAGCTGAAATCTTCCCCGGCAAACCCCAGGCGCAGGCGTTTGACGCCGTGTCGTACGCTCGCCTCGATCGGGACTTCGCCGTTACGCATCCGTCGGCTGATGTTTTCCGGGCCGGCCCAAAAGGTCGAATCCAGCCCACCCTCGCGGGCCAACGCATTGACCACGCCGCCCTGAGCGGTTTCCGCCAGCAGGCGCAACGCGCGGTAGAGGTTGGATTTACCGCTGCCGTTGGGGCCGGTGATCAGGTTCAACCTGCCCAGCGGAATCACCAATTTATTGATCGAGCGGTAATTGGCCACCGCGAGGGTTTTGAGCATGGGAAGCTTCCTGCTGCATGGCTCGCCAGTTTGCCTTATTGTCGGAAACACTGTGATCCCCTGTACCCGCTGACGAAACCCCTGTGGGAGCGAGCCTGCTCGCGATGGCGGTGTATCAGCCAACATTAATGCCAACTGAAACACCGCCATCGCGAGCAGGCTCACTCCCACAGGGCTTCGCCAGCTGCTACAAGGATCGTGGCGTGATCGCTTTATTTGAAGCCTTCAGGCGCACCCTTGGAACCCTGTTCTAAGCTCACAGTCGTATCGCCATTGGCACGTTCGTACAACGCAAAGGAGTCTGCATGGTGGGTCCCGGATTGAAAACAGTGGTTGGCCTGAGTCTCCTTGTTCTGCTGAGCGCCTGTGGCGATAAAAAACCGGTCGAGAAGGACCGTCCGCGGGTATTCGTGCAAGAGGTAAAACCTGCGGATTACGCGGCGACGGTGACCCTGACCGGTGATGTTCAGGCGCGGGTCCAGACCGACCTGTCGTTCCGCGTTGGCGGCAAGATCATCCAGCGCACAGTCGATGTCGGTGATCGTATTTCGGCCAAACAGGTTCTGGCCAAGCTCGATCCCAAGGACCTGCAAACCAGCGTCGACTCGGCTCAGGCGCAGGTTGTTGCCGAACAGGCCCGGGTCAAACAAACCGCCGCCGCTTTTGTTCGCCAGCAAAAACTCCTGCCCAAGGGCTATACCAGCCAAAGCGAGTTCGATTCCGCCCAGGCCGCCTTGCGCAGCAGTCAGAGTGCGTTGACTGCCGCTCAGGCGCAGTTGGCCAACGCCCGGGAGCAGCTGGGCTACACCGCGCTGATTGCCGACGCACCGGGGGTGATTACCGCGCGTCAGGCCGAAGTTGGCCAGGTGGTGCAGGCCACCGTGCCGATTTTCAGCCTGGCCCGGGACGGCGAGCGCGATGCAGTGTTCAACGTCTACGAATCGCTGCTGACAGAGCCACCAGAGGGTAAAACGGTGGTCGTCAGCCTGCTCGACAACCCCGCGATCAAAACCACCGGCACCGTTCGGGAAATCACCCCGGCCGTCTCCGCGCAGACCGGCACGGTGCAGGTCAAAGTCACGCTCAACGGACTACCGGAAGGCATGCAGCTCGGTTCGGTGGTGAGTGCCACGGCCAAGACACCAGGCAAGTCGGCGGTCGAACTGCCCTGGTCGGCACTGACGAAAAATCTCAGCGAGCCGGCGGTGTGGCTGGTGGACGGCGAGGGCAAGGCACAGCTGCACACCGTCACGGTCGGCCGCTACTTGACGGGCAAAGTGATCATCAGCGCCGGCCTGAAGGGTGGCGAAAAAGTGGTCATCGCCGGCGGCCAGTTGCTGCACCCTGGCGTGAAGGTGGAAATCGCCGAAAACACCTATAAGGATTTAGCCGAGGGAGCCCAGCCATGAAGCGTCTGTTACTGGTATGCGCCGGTGTGATGCTGGTGGCCTGCTCGAAAGAGGAACCGCCGCCGGAGCCTGTGCGTCCGGTGCTGTCCATCAAGGTCCAGTCCCTGGACGAAGAAAGCCTGGGCCGCTTTGCCGGCAGCATCCAGGCTCGGTATGAAAGCAATGTCGGGTTCAGGGTGCCGGGGCGTATTGCCAGCCGTAATGTCGATGTCGGTGCCGAAGTCGAAAAGGGCGCGTTGCTCGCCACCCTCGACCCCACCGATCAGCAGAACCAGTTGCGCTCCGCCCAGGGTGATCTGGCCAACGTCCAGGCGCAACTCATCAACGCCCAGGCCAATGCCCGGCGTCAGCAAGAGTTGTTCGATCGCGGCGTGGGCGCCCAGGCACAACTCGACATCGCACAGACCGACCTCAAAACCACCCAGGCCTCCCTCGATCAAGCGAAGGCTGCGGTCGATCAGGCCAAGGACCAGCTCAATTACGTCGAATTGCGCGCCGATCACAAAGCCATCGTCACCGCGTGGAACGCCGAAGCCGGGCAAGTCGTCAGCGCCGGCCAGCAAGTGGTGACCCTGGCGCAGCCGGACATCAAGGAAGCGGTGATCGACCTGCCGGACACTCTGGTCGACCAGTTGCCGGAGGACGTGGTGTTTCAGGTGGCCGTCCAGCTCGACCCGAGCATCACCACCACCGCCATCATTCGCGAAATCGAACCCCAGGCGCAAAGCGCGACCCGCACCCGTCGCGCCCGCCTGACACTGACTGACACACCACCGGGTTTTCGCCTGGGCACGGCGATCAGCGTGACCCTCAGCTCTGCGATCAAACCGCGTATCGAACTGCCCCTGACCGCGCTCCAGGAGGTCGATGGAAAACCGCGGATCTGGGTCATCGATCCGCAGACCCAAACCGTTTCCCCGCGAGATGTCAGCCTGATCAGCCGCACTGACTCAACGATGGTCCTGGCCAACGGCGTGAAGTCCGGCGAGCGGGTGGTCAGTGCCGGCGTGAACAGCCTGAAACCGGGGCAGAAAGTAAAAATCGATGAGGACAGCCCGCAATGAAAGGGAGTTTCAACTTATCCGAATGGGCCCTCAAGCATCAGTCGTTTGTCTGGTATTTGATGTTCGTCGCGCTGCTGATGGGCGTGTTCTCGTACATGAACCTGGGCCGCGAGGAAGACCCGTCGTTCACCATCAAAACCATGGTGATCCAGACTCGCTGGCCGGGCGCGACCCAGGAAGAAACCCTCAAGCAGGTCACTGACCGGATCGAGAAAAAACTCGAAGAGCTCGACTCGCTCGACTACGTGAAAAGCTACACCCGCCCCGGCGAGTCGACGGTCTTCGTTAACTTGCGTGATACCACCAGCGCCAAGGACATTCCGCAAATCTGGTACCAGGTGCGCAAGAAGATCAACGACATTCGCGGCGACTTCCCCCAAGGCCTGCAAGGGCCGGGATTCAACGATGAATTCGGTGACGTGTTTGGCTCGGTGTACGCCTTTACCGCCGACGGTTTGTCGATGCGCCAATTGCGCGATTACGTCGAGCAAGTCCGCGCCGAGATCCGCGAAGTGCCGGGGCTGGGCAAGGTCGAGATGGTCGGCGAGCAGGATGAAGTCCTCTACCTGAACTTCTCCACCCGCAAACTGGCGGCGCTGGGCATCGATCAGCGTCAGGTGGTGCAGAGCCTGCAATCGCAAAACGCGGTGACCCCGGCCGGTGTCATCGAGGCCGGTCCCGAGCGGATTTCCGTGCGCACGACCGGGCAGTTTGCCTCCGAAAAAGACCTGGAAAACGTCAACCTGCGGCTCAACGATCGCTTCTACCGCTTGGCCGACGTCGCCGAGATCAGCCGTGGCTATGTCGATCCGGCGACACCGGAATTCCGCTTTAACGGCCACCCGGCTATCGGCCTCGCCATTGCGATGAAGAAGGGCGGCAACATTCAGGTGTTCGGCAGCGCGCTGCACCAGCGCATGAATGACCTGACCGCCGACCTGCCTGTGGGCGTCGGTGTGCACAACGTTTCCGACCAGGCCGAAGTGGTGGAAAAAGCCGTCGGCGGCTTCACCAGTGCACTGTTCGAAGCGGTGGTGATCGTACTGATCGTCAGCTTCATCAGCCTCGGCGTCCGCGCCGGTCTGGTGGTGGCCTGCTCGATTCCGCTGGTGTTGGCGATGGTCTTCGTCTTCATGGAATACAGCGGCATCACCATGCAGCGGATTTCCCTCGGCGCACTGATCATTGCGCTCGGGCTGCTGGTGGATGACGCGATGATCACTGTCGAGATGATGGTCACGCGCCTGGAAATGGGCGAGACCAAGGAGCAGGCCGCTACGTTCGCCTACACCTCGACCGCGTTCCCGATGCTCACCGGTACGTTGGTGACGGTGGCCGGTTTCGTGCCCATCGGCCTGAACGCCAGCTCGGCCGGCGAGTACACCTTCACCCTGTTCGCGGTGATCGCGGTGGCCATGATCGTGTCGTGGATTGTCGCGGTGCTGTTCGCCCCGGTGATCGGCGTGCACATCCTCAGCGCCAACGTGAAACCTCACGACGCAGAACCGGGGCGCATCGGTCGGTCGTTCAACTACGGCTTGCTGTGGGCCATGCGCAATCGCTGGTGGGCGATCGGCATCACCGTTGCCCTGTTTGTGGCGTCGGTGTTTTCCATGCAGTTCGTGCAGAACCAGTTCTTCCCGTCCTCGGACCGCCCGGAAATCCTCGTCGACCTGAACCTGCCACAAAACGCTTCGATCGCCGAAACCCGCAAGGCTGTGGACAAGCTTGAGGCGACCCTCAAGGACGACCCGGACATCGTGCGCTGGAGTACCTACATCGGTGAAGGTGCAATCCGTTTCTACCTGCCTCTCGACCAGCAATTGCAGAACCCGTACTACGCGCAATTGGTGATCGTCAGCAAAGGGCTGGAATCGCGCAACGCGCTTAGCCAACGCTTGCGCGAGCGCCTGCGCAAGGATTTTGTCGGTATCGGCAGCTACGTCCAGGCACTGGAAATGGGCCCGCCGGTGGGGCGGCCGATCCAGTACCGGGTCAGCGGCAAGGACATCGATCAGGTGCGCAAGCACGCCATCGCCCTGGCCACCGAACTGGATAAAAACACCCACATCGGCGAAATCATTTACGACTGGAACGAACCGGGCAAAGTCCTGCGCATCGACATCGCGCAGGACAAGGCACGGCAATTGGGGCTGTCGTCGGAAGACGTGGCCAATCTGATGAACAGCATTGTGGTCGGTGCGCCGGTGACACAGGTCGACGACGATATCTACCTGATCAACGTGGTGGGGCGTGCGGAAGACGCCGAGCGTGGCACCCCGGAAACCCTGCAGAATTTGCAGATCGTCACGCCGGGCGGCACGTCGATTCCGCTGCTGGCGTTCGCCTCCGTGCGCTATGAACTTGAGCAGCCGTTGGTCTGGCGCCGCGACCGCAAACCGACCATCACCATCAAGGCGGCGGTGCGCGACGAAATTCAACCGACCGACTTGGTGAAACAACTCCAGCCTGACATCGATAAATTCGCCGCCGGTTTGCCGGTGGGCTACAAGGTCGCCACCGGCGGCACCGTCGAGGAAAGCGGCAAGGCCCAAGGGCCGATTGCCAAGGTTGTGCCGTTGATGCTGTTTTTGATGGCGACCTTCCTGATGATCCAGTTGCACAGCGTGCAGAAGCTGTTCCTGGTGGCCAGCGTCGCGCCGCTCGGCTTGATCGGCGTGGTGCTGGCGCTGATCCCGACGGGCACGCCGATGGGCTTTGTGGCGATCCTCGGGATTCTGGCGCTGATCGGCATCATCATCCGCAACTCGGTAATTCTGGTGACGCAGATCGATGCCCTGGAGAAGGACGGTCATGCACCGTGGGATGCGGTGGTGCAAGCCACGGAGCATCGTCGCCGGCCGATTCTGTTGACGGCTGCGGCGGCGAGCCTGGGGATGATTCCGATCGCCCGGGAAGTGTTCTGGGGGCCGATGGCCTACGCGATGATTGGCGGGATTATTATTGC
This sequence comes from Pseudomonas sp. GM41(2012), assembly GCF_000282315.2. Classification (GTDB taxonomy): domain Bacteria; phylum Pseudomonadota; class Gammaproteobacteria; order Pseudomonadales; family Pseudomonadaceae; genus Aquipseudomonas. Next base: position 236 of record NZ_AKJN02000003.1, on the reverse strand, counting down.
GACGTTGCTGACATTGCTGTTTTTACCGGCACTTTATGTGGCCTGGTACAAGATTCGGGAACCGAAGAAAGATTAAGGGTGTTACACGAGTGTGTGCTCGGCTTGAAATCCACCCCTCACCCCAACCCTCTCCCCAGGGGTAGAGGGGGCTGACCGAGTCGTTTCTGAGGCATTCTGCGACCGGGGAAATCAAGCCGAACCCAGGTTTTGAAAGACTTGAAGATCGGCTCCCTTTC
>NZ_AKJN02000004.1 GCF_000282315.2 Pseudomonas sp. GM41(2012) | reverse complement strand
AGAACGTCGTGAGACAGTTCGGTCCCTATCTGCCGTGGACGTTTGAGATTTGAGAGGGGCTGCTCCTAGTACGAGAGGACCGGAGTGGACGAACCTCTGGTGTTCCGGTTGTCACGCCAGTGGCATTGCCGGGTAGCTATGTTCGGAATAGATAACCGCTGAAAGCATCTAAGCGGGAAACTAGCCTCAAGATGAGATCTCACTGGGACCTTGAGTCCCCTGAAGGGCCGTCGAAGACTACGACGTTGATAGGTTGGGTGTGTAAGCGCTGTGAGGCGTTGAGCTAACCAATACTAATTGCCCGTGAGGCTTGACCATATAACACCCAAGCAATTTGACTACTCGAAAGAGCATCAGATTGCGGTGTGTGAAGACGAAATGAACCGAAAGTTCGAATCTCACAAAACACCGAAAGCTGTCACATACCCAATTTGCTGAAGCGAAGCCAACTGGCTACGACTCAGTACCCGAATTTCTTGACGACCATAGAGCATTGGAACCACCTGATCCCATCCCGAACTCAGCAGTGAAACGATGCATCGCCGATGGTAGTGTGGGGTTTCCCCATGTGAGAGTAGGTCATCGTCAAGATTAAATTCCGAAACCCCTATCTGCGTATGCAGGTAGGGGTTTTGTTTTAGTAGAAGTCACCCATTTTGCTGGCACGTTACTCTGTAACGGGCTGGTCACAGAATTTCTTGACGACCATAGAGCATTGGAACCACCTGATCCCATCCCGAACTCAGCAGTGAAACGATGCATCGCCGATGGTAGTGTGGGGTTTCCCCATGTGAGAGTAGGTCATCGTCAAGATTGAATTCCGAAACCCCTGTCTGCTAACGCAGACAGGGGTTTTGTCGTTCTGGGGTCGCTAAATGTTCAGAAACGTACGCGCAGCCACGTGTTGAGCCAACCGTGATGGCTACTGTAAAGCGCCTGTACTGCAAACTCAGGTGAGGACATGAACGCGAACAACTGTCATCACAAAAAGACTGAGCCGGAGCTCTGGCACACCGTTCGGCGGGTATTTGGCAGGAATGCCGACCATTTCCTACAAACGCCTAAGTTTTCTCCGGTTTGTGCCGACAGCCTGATGAGACATGCGTGCACCAAAGTAGAGCGGCCCCAGAGTCCTGCCTGCGCTGTTACATGGAATGTTGCAACCCGGAACGCATCCCCACTTTTTGCATAAGAAGTCCCATGAAATGAATCTCAAATTCAGCCATAAAATCCTGCTGGCCGCCTCCGGCGTCGTGGTGCTGGCTTTTGCGTTGTTCACTTTGTACAACGACTATCTGCAGCGAAACACCATCCGTCAAAACCTTGAATCGAGCGTCCAGCAGGCCGGTGACTTGACCGCCAGCAGCGTGCAGAACTGGATGAGCGGCCGCGTGCTGGTGCTGGAAAACCTCGCGCAAAACGTCGCCCATCAAGGCGCCAATGCCGACCTCCCGGGGCTGGTCAGTCAACCGGCCCTGACCTCGAACTTCCAGTTCACCTACGTGGGCCAGGCCAACGGTGTGTTTACTCAGCGCCCGGACGCGAAGATGCCTGACGGTTACGATCCGCGTCAGCGCCCCTGGTACAAACAGGCCGTGGCTGCCGACAAGACCATGCTGACCCCGCCTTACATGGCCGCCGTCGGTGGCCTGGTGGTGACCATCGCCCTGCCGGTGAAAAAGAACGGCGAGTTGCTCGGTGTGGTCGGTGGTGACCTGAGCCTGGAAACGCTGGTGAAGATCATCAACTCGGTGGACTTCGGTGGTATCGGCCACGCATTCCTGGTCAGCGCCGACGGTCAGGTGATCGTCAGCCCGGATAAAGATCAGGTGATGAAAAACCTGAAGGACATCTACCCGAACGCCGGGGTGCGCATCGAGAAGGGTAATCAGGAAGTCACCCTGAACAAGCAGGACCGTATCCTTTCGTTCACGCCGGTCAGTGGTTTGCCGAATGCCGAGTGGTACATCGGTCTGTCGATCGACAAGGACAAGGCCTACGCCCCACTCAGCCAGTTCCGCACTTCTGCGCTGATTGCGATGTTCATCGCCGTCACGGCCATTGCCGTGCTGCTGAGCCTGCTGATCAACGTGCTGATGCGTCCGCTGACCACCATGGGCCGTGCGATGCAGGACATCGCTCAAGGCGAGGGCGACCTGACTCGACGTCTGGCCGTGGAAAGCAAAGATGAATTCGGTGAGCTGGGCGGTGCGTTCAATCAGTTCGTGGAGCGAATTCACGCGTCGATTTCCGAAGTGTCGTCGGCCACTCGCCAGGTTCACGAGCTGTCGCAACGGGTGATGGCTTCGTCGAATGCCTCGATCGTCGGTTCCGACGAGCAAAGCGCCCGCACCAACAGCGTGGCCGCGGCGATCAACCAGTTGGGCGCCGCCACCCAGGAAATCGCCCGCAACGCCGCCGATGCTTCCCAGCACGCCAGCGGCGCGAGCGAGCAGGCCGATGACGGTCGTCAGGTGGTGGAGAAAACCATTCTGGCGATGACCGAGTTGTCGCAGAAAATCAGCCTGTCCTGCACGCAGATCGAAACCCTGAACGCCAGCACCGACAACATCGGGCACATCCTGGATGTGATCAAAGGCATCTCCCAGCAGACCAACTTGCTCGCGCTCAACGCGGCCATTGAAGCGGCCCGCGCTGGTGAAGCCGGTCGTGGTTTTGCGGTGGTGGCGGACGAGGTGCGTAACCTCGCTCACCGTACTCAGGAATCGGCGGAGGAGATCCACAAGATGATCACCTCGCTGCAGATCGGTTCTCGCGAAGCGGTGACCACGATGAACGCCAGTCAGGTCTCCAGCGAGCAGAGCGTCGAAGTGGCGAACCAGGCCGGTCTGCGTCTGGTCAGCGTGACCCAGCGCATCGGCGAAATCGACGGCATGAACCAGTCGGTGGCCGCGGCGACCGAAGAGCAGACGGCGGTCGTGGAAACCCTCAACGTCGACGTTAACCAGATCAACCTGCTGAACCAGCAGAGTGTGGCCAACCTCAATGAAACGTTGAAGGATTGCGATGCGTTGTCCCTGCAGGCGAACCGGTTGAAGCAGTTGGTCGACAGCTTCAAAATCTGATCGAACGATGCAAAAGAAGCCCGCTGTGGAGTCATCCACAGCGGGTTTTTTCATGCCTTACGCAAACAGCTTCAACACATTGTTCATCGCGTCATCGGCAAAGCCCTGCACGAAATCCTTGAACCCCGGCAATGCCTCGGCACCTCCCTGTGCAGGTTCAGCGATGATGGTCCAGGTCGCTCGGGATTTGCCCGTGCCCAGCGGTTCGACACTCATCGCCGCCCACAAATTGGCCACGCCCAAGGTGTTGTAAATCGTGGTCCAGGTCATGTTCAGCGCCTGGTCATCCCGGGAGTTGAGTTGCTCGACCACCAGGTTGCCGTCCTTGAAGAATTTCTTGCGCAGGGACGACACGCCTTCGCCGGTCATCTCGATGTGCGACAGCGCCGGAATGAATTGATCGAAGCCGGCAAAGTTACCGACCACTGCCCAGACCTTCTTGGCATCGGCTGGCACTTCCACCGAGGACACCACGTGGCAGCCTTGAGGGTTTTTGATCAGGGTATCGGGTTGTAGGGTTTTCATGGTTTTGCTCCGGTTGAGTGATTCAGATGAAGTTGATTTCTTTGAGGTAGTCGCAGCCGCGACGCAGCAGCGCCGGGGATTTTTCCGGGTAATGCGCGCCCATCTGCCGCACGCCCGCCTGGGCGTTGGCGTGGCCGATCATTGAGATGTCGCCGATGTCTTCCTCGAAGCCGTTGAGGTAGAAACCGAGCACGCCGAACAACGCGTTGTCGCTGTCGACCCGACCCAGTTGCTGCTGCCAGTCGGCGACGCTGACCATGGAAAACTCCCGACCCGCCTCACGGAATGACGCGACGTAGTTGTCCCAGCTCAGAGGCTCGGGGTTGTGCAGGTTGAACACCGCTTTTTCGGCTGAATAACGGCTGGCATGGAAGGCGATGAACCGGGCGAGAAAGTCCACCGGCATCAGATCGAAATTCAGCGCGAACTCAGGCACCTGGCCGAGCTGGATCGAGCCTTTGAGCATCAGCATCAAGCGATTCTTGTGCGGCTGGCAGACACCGGTGAGGCTGTTGAAACTGATGTTGCCGGGGCGATAGAGATTGACCCGTACGCCACGTTCGCGAGCGCGTTCGAGGATTCGTTCGCCAACCCATTTGGACAGGTTGTAGCCGTTCTTGATGTAGATCGGCGGGGTCTGCGCGGCGGGCAATTCCAGTACCCGGCCATCGGTGGAAATCGTGCTGGAAGCCGACAGCGTCGAGACGAAATTGAAGATCTTTTTGCTGCGCCCTTCGCACAACCGAAGGCACTCGAAAATCGGCTCGACGTTGTCCCGCGCCAGCGACTCGTAATCGAGTACGTGATTGACGTTGGCGGCGTTGTGCACCAACGCGCCGAACTGCCGATCCAGTCGCTCGTAAACATCCGCTTCGAGCCCCAATGACGGACGCGTAATGTCTGCCGCATAAACCCGCACCCGACTCAGGTCCAGATGCTCCAGACGGTTTTCCCGCAGAGCATGGGCAAACCGCTCGGCCGCCGATTGCCCACCGCCATCGCGCACCAGGCAGGCGACTTCGCTGGCGCCCCAGGCGAGCAATGCTTCAACGATGTGCACGCCCACAAAGCTGTTGGCGCCGGTAACGATCACCTTGTGCACATCGCCCATGCGGTTGACTGGCAACGGCTGGATATCCAGTTCGCGGAAGGCATCGGCCAAGGCCTTTTCGCTCAATACTTCTTCGGTGCCGGAACCGCGCACCAAGGTCGCCAGCTTGGCAATGGTCGGCAATTCGATGAAGCGGTTGATCGAGATGCTGCGACCAAATTCTTCACGCAAACGTAAAAGCATGCGCGACAGCAGGATCGAGTGGCCGCCCAGATTGAAGAAACTTTCGTCGGTGGAAATGTCGCTGGCCGGCAGCTCCAGCAGCTCGGCCCAGATCTCCAGCAGCAGCGCCTCGTCGGCACTGACGGGCAAGCGCCGTAGCGTGTTTTCGGACACATTCACGGGCATTGCCAGCAGCGCCTTGCGGTCGACCTTACCGTTGCTGGCGAACGGCATGCTCGCAAGTTCGGTCCAGGCGGTAGGCTGCATGTAATCCGGTAGAAACTGTGTCGCGTGAGCCTTCAGGGCTTCGCGAGCGGTGCCGGGTTGATCCTCCTGAGGCTGCGCGAGGAAGGCCAGAATCCGTCGATGGCTGTCGATGACCACCGCCACCTGGCGGTACAACTGACTGTCGCGCAGGCAGCGTTCGATCTCTTCCGGCTCGACGCGAAAGCCGCGAATCTTCACCTGATTATCCCGCCGTCCGCACAGCTCGATGCCGTCGCCAGTCCACTTCGCCATGTCGCCGGTGCGGTAGGCGCGCAGGCTCTGGCCATTCGGCAGGCTCAGGTTCAGATAACGTTCAGCGGTCTGCTGCGGGTTGTTCAGATAGCCCAGGCACACGCCCGGTCCGACGATGTACAACTCACCGACGGTTTGATCGGCCACCGGTTGAAAATCCTCATCGAGAATCAGCACCTGACTGTTAGCAATAGGCGCGCCGAGGGTGCGGTTGCTGTCGCCGGTGCGCAGTTGCCGCGCGGTGATCAACACCGTCGCTTCGGTCGGGCCATAGAGGTTGTAGAGGTTGCCCTGACGGGTGAGTTGCTCGATGACGTAGGGTTCGCAGACATCGCCGCCGGTCATCACGTGATCGAGGCAGTGCAATTGATCCAGCGGCAGGATGCTCAACAACGCTGGCGGCAAAAAGGCGTGGCTCAGTTGTTGATGGCGGATCAGTTCGACCAGTTGCAACGGATCGCGGCGCTGATCGTCGCCGGGCACGATCAGTTCGGCGCCCTGGAGCAGGGTCGGGAAGATATCGATCAGCGACGAGTCGAAACTCAACGACGAAAACTGCAGCACCCGACTCTGCTCGCTCAGTTGCACATAGTCGGCGTACCACGCGGTGAAGTGCGCGAGGTTGGCCTGGCTGAGCAACACGCCTTTGGGATGGCCGGTGGTGCCCGAGGTATAGAGCGCCATGCACGGCGCCTCTGGATCGGGTCGTTGGCGCATCAAGGGTTGATCGAGATCCACATCGCCAATGTCGATGCTGCTGATGTCGAGTCCCGGCATTTGCGCCGCGAGCGGATGTTCACCGTCATGCAGCAGCAACACTGCCCCGGCGTTTTCCAGAATGTACTGCTGACGTTGCAGGGGATGGCTCGGCTCCAGCGGCAGGTACACCGCGCCACTGCCAAGAATCGCCAGAATCCCCGCATACAACGCGCTGCATTTTGGCAGGCAGATCCCGATCACCAACGGCCCCTGATGCTGCGCGAGCAACGGCTGCAAACGCTGCTGGATGACGCGGCTGTGGGCGTGCAATTGCCGATAGCTCAGGGACTTGCCGGCAATGTTCAGCGCGGGTCGTTCGGCACACTGGATAAAGCGCCGCTCAAGTCGCTCGATCATCGGGATTTGACTGAGCTCCAGCAGCGCGGGCGCCGCCGTGAGGTTGAGCCGATGGAAGAACGCCAGGTTCTCCAGATAGAGCAGGTTTTCCACGTGCTCGAAGCGAGCGGGAACGGTAGGGGCGGCCAGCAGAAAATAGTCGGCATCGCGAGAGTAGCGACTGACCAGCAGCGCCACGTGATCGACCAGTTCTGCCACTGCCCGCAGGCGCAATGCCTGACCGTTGCCCGAAGGTTCGTCGGTGATCGGCACGCGAGTGAACAGTTGCGAACCGTAGGTGCACAGCAAGTCCAGCGGCGGCAGGCCAGAAACTCCAGGCACACCGATACCCAGTTGCAGCGTCAGTCGCGGTGCATCGCCGACGTCTTGAACAGGCAGGCTGGCGTCGTCGATCAGCAAATCAGCGTTACCCAACGGCTGCTCGTCGACGGCCGTCACTCGCACCAAAGAGTGACCGTGTTGTTCAAGTTCCAGCGCCAGGTCGGTCAGGGCCTGGCTTTGTCCAATGAGCAGAATGTCGAGACGTCTCATGATGGGCTCCTCGTTAAACCAGGTAATCGCTGAGGGCGTCTTGAACGCACGGCGAATCGAGCAGCGAACTGCTGCGGAAAAACCGCACGATGTTGGCGACCAGCGGGTGATGGCGATTGATCGGGAAGGCCAGCCCCGACACTTCGCTCTTGAGGGCGTGGCGTGCGGCGTCGCTGATCTGCAAGGACTCGATCAGGCGAAAGTCGAACGACTTCTGGATGTCGTTGGTCAGGTAATGGCCGATGAACACCGGCAGGATGTGCGCGATGCATTGGCGGTCGTCTTCGCTCGCGGTGTGCCAGTAGATGCGCACCAGCCGCGCCCAGAACCCGGAGTGGCGACCTTCGTCGAGCAAGTGGTCGGCCATCAGGCCCTTGATCGACTGCTTGACCGTGTCGTCCTTGGCGAACGCTGCAACATCGCCGGTCACGGTGTTCTCGGCAATGGCCACGCAGATCAATTCCACGGCGCTACGCAGGTGTTCCGGTGCGAGCGCCACGGCCGCAGGAATGGCTCGGCTGAGTTCGATTGCGTCCGGCAGTTCGATGGGCGTGATGCCGGTCATGGCGACGGTCTGTTGCATGAAATCCATTGCCACCAGCGCGTGGTAATCCTCGTCCACCACCACGGTCATGGCGTCGTAGCGGCAGGCGAACGGGAAGGCCACGGCGAAGCGATTCTTGGCGATGCTACGGGCCGTCTTGTCGACGATTTCGGTTTCGAAAATCACCACGTCGTTGATGAATTTGTAGAGCGTCTGCACCAGCGCAAAGTCGCGCTGCTCCGGGCATTCACGCAGGAAGGTTTCGCTCAGCACCAACGGTTGGCGGCTCAACGGGTAGATCAGTTTGTCGTCGTTCTCCAGCACACGCCGGGGGCGGGTACGGATGGTCGCGCGGCTTTCCCAGGCGTCGGCGAAGGATTGGTAGTCGGCGGCGTTCATGCGTTCACCTCGGCAACCGGTTCGCTCATGCTCAGGCGCAGGCCGTCCCACAAGGCTATGCGGCTTTCCACCGCAGCGAGGGCGCTGGCGTAGACGTCTTCTTCGCGTTGCGCATCGCCATCGACCAGCCGGGCGAGGAGTTTTTCAGCGGCGGGGCCGTGGTCTTCGGAATCGACTTCGATGTGCCGTTCGAGGTAGTAACGGAAGGTCGGCGCCTGTTCGATGCCGATGCCCCAGTCATCAAGAATTCGCTGGAACATCTGTGGGATGACGCTCTCGCGACCATGCAGGAATGCCGCCGCAACGCTGTGCCCCGGCGCATGCAACGCGGTGTGCAACGTGTTGCGCACGAACTGCGCTGCCGCCGGATCGACGTCCACGCTTTGCAGCGCCACGTCGTAACTCACGCCTTCTTTTTGCAGCGCGACGAAGCGTTCGACCACTGCCGTGCTGGCGCCGACTTCGCGCATGGCATCCAGGTATAACTCGAAATGGCTGTAGTGACCCTGGGCTGGGCGATCATCGGATTCTTCACCCAGCACAATTTCATTGATCAGCCGCGCCGCTTGCGGGTCACTTGGCGGTAACCAGGGCAGTTGCACGCAGGTGAGCTCCTGTTGCAGACGTTTGGTCAGCGACATGAAATCCCACACCGCAAAGACATGGGTTTCCATGAAACGTTGAAGCACCGACAGCGAATGAATTTCGGAGAAGATCGGATGTGCACTAAGTTCTGCTTTCTTCTGGTTGAGACGGTCTTTAGTCGGTTTCATGGGCGAGCCTCTAAGTGAATTGGATATGCCGTTGCGTTTTAATGAATAAGCGATCGTTAGTTAAAGCTTTCTGCTGGCGAGCAGAGGCCTCAAGTGAATTGATATGGGTAAGTTGCAATGCGTCGTTAAGTGACGGCCTGGCGCCTGTATTCAAGGCGGCGGAGAAAAACTAATACATGAATAAAGTGTCGGGCAAGTTATTTTTATATTATTTGAAAGTTCAACTTTCTCGCGCGCGAAAAGTTCCAATAAAACTTTTGATTTGAGTTTTATTTGGATGTAGTTACTCCTTCCGGCTTATATAAGTCAGAATTAAAATGAAGAGTGAATGCCTCACTCGAAGCAACTTTCTAACTGAGTCGTTGAAGTGAATTGAGGGGGCGGAAGTTGACTGGGATCAACGTCGGTTCTTCCTTTCCCGTGGCAAGACTCCTTCCGTAGGTTCTTGGTGCGGGGACTGCTCCGCCATTGCGGTGCGTCGCCCGTTCATTGTTCGTTGGCAGGCCAAGAGTGAGCGTAAATCACGACAGCCGCCATCACCGGCGCGTCATCGACTCGGAGTCATTGTTGGTCTTGAGAGGGGGAAATCTTAGGGCAGGGCTTTGGAGAGGGGCGTCGCACAGCGCGGCAAGCGAGAACGAGCAGTTCGATCTGCTCGCTCAGGTTTACCGGCGTAGTTTACCTGGAGGTTTTCTTGTTCAGCGCTTCGGGGCTGTTGAGGTAGCGTGTGATGACCTCGACGCCCCGGTTAAGGTGCTGTTCGAGCAACTTCACCGCGCGCTCGACGTCCCGGTCTTCGACGGCCAGCAAGAGCGCCCGGTGGTCTTCCTGGGACAGTTTGCCCAGGCCCATGGCTTCCAGGTTGAAGCGCAGGAAGCGCTCCTCTTCGTTCAATCCGTCTTCCACCAGCCTCAACAGCCGTTGGTTCGGCGCCTTGCAGTACAGCGCCATGTGGAAGAGCCGATTGAGTCGGCCGATTTCGGTGTAGTTGTTTTGCGTTTCCAGTTCGTCGATGTAGCGGGCAGCCTGTTCGAGATCCTCATCAACGAGTAACGGGATCGACAGGCGCAACGCTTCGGATTCCAGCAGGATCCGCAGCGCATAGGTTTCCACGGCATCGCCCTGAACCAGCGGTGCGACCACTGCACCTTTATGGGCGATGACGTTGAGCAGCGCCTGGGCTTCGAGCTGGCGCAAGGCTTCGCGCACCGGCATGCGGCTGACACCGAAAAGATCGGCCAAATCTTGCTGACGCAGGGCGGTGCCGCAGGGAATGCGACCGTCGAGAATGGCCGAACGCAGCGTTTCTTCGATCACCGAGCGTGCCAGGTGAGCGGGAATCGGCCCGTTGACCTTGATGCTGTTCAGAGGATTGGGCTTCTGTGTCACAACTACGCACCCTGTTTGAGTGAAATAAATTTGGATCCAAGGGGACACTAGTGACTGCCTGACAGGTTGTCAAACGGACAAAAAGTCGCCCTGACGTGGCCGCGATGTTTTTTATGGCGCCTGCCATACAAAGTTTAGCGCGCCAGCAGTGATCTCACCGTGCCATTGTCTTTTATCGGGCTTACCTGCACCATCGACCGATTTCCACCTGCCTGATCTGGATGCCTCGCATTGGCGGTACGTTTCGCGATCCCTCGGACTTTGCGCTGGCTGTGCTGCGCGTTGCTGCTGGCCGGCATTATGCTGGGCGGGCTGCATGCCGATTGGGATTTTTCGCTGATCAGCCGTCGCGCGCAGGCATTGTACGGGCCATTGGGCGAAGGACAGCCACGCATTGATGCCTGGCAGCACTTATTGGTAACGCAAAAGCAAGTTGGCGAGCTCGAACAGCTTAAAGTGGTCAACCAGTTCTTCAACAAACAGATGCGTTACGAGGAAGACATCGACCTGTGGCACGAGGTCGATTATTGGGAAACACCCATCGAGGCCCTTTGGAAGGGCGCCGGCGATTGCGAAGATTACGCGATCGCCAAGTATTTCAGCCTGCGTCATCTCGGCGTCGCCAGTGACAAGCTGCGTATTACTTACGTCAAGGCCTTGCGCCTGAATCGGGCGCACATGGTGTTGACCTACTACTCAAGCCCCGAGGCCATGCCGCTGGTACTCGACAGCCTGATCGATGCGATCAAACCGGCCAGCCAGCGAACCGATTTGCTGCCGGTCTACTCTTTTAATGCCGAAGGGTTGTGGTTGCCGGGCGCCAAGGGCAACAAGAAAGTCGGTGATACCAAACGCCTGTCTCGTTGGCAGGATGTGTTGAAGAAAATGCAGGCCGAAGGTTTCCCGGTCGAGACGACTAACTAGGAGCACGCGCTCAGATGTCCTTGTTCAAACAGCTGTTGATCGCTATTTGTCTGTTCCTGGTGATCGCCTTCACCGGTAGCTTCGTGGTCAGCCTGGAAAGCTCGCGCACCCAATACGTCAATCAGCTGCGCTCCCACGCCCAGGATGCCGCGACGGCATTGGCGCTGTCCCTGACACCTAACATCGACGACCCTGCGATGGTCGAGTTGCTGGTCAGTTCGATCTTCGACAGCGGTTATTACGCGAGCATCCGCGTGGTCGACCTCAAGACCGATCAGACGCTCGTCGAGCGCAGCGGCATTCCAGCGGTGAACAATGTACCGGACTGGTTCGTCAAAATGATCGGGCTGGAAGCGGCCGGTGGTGATGCCCTCGTCAGCCGTGGCTGGGAGCAGGCGGCGCGGGTCGAGGTGGTCAGCCACCCGATGTTCGCGTTGGCCAAGCTCTGGCAGAGCGCGCTGGGCAGTCTTGGCTGGTTGCTGATCTGCGGTGCGGTGAGCGCGGTGCTGGGCGCGCTGTTGTTGCGCCGGCAACTGAAGCCGCTGGATTACATGGTCAAGCAATCCCACGCCATCGCTCGCCGCGAGTTCCTCAGCCTGCCGCAACTGCCGCGCACGCCGGAACTGCGTCGAGTCGTGCAGGCCATGAACCAGATGGTCGAGAAGCTTAAGGCGCTGTTCCAGGAACAGGCCGAACGCAGTGAAAAACTGCGGGCCGAGTCCTATCAGGACAACCTGACAGGGCTGGCCAACCGTCGTTATTTCGAGATGCAATTGAACGCCCGAGTGAGCAATCCGGAGCAGGCGAGTTCCGGTTATTTGCTGCTATTGCGGGTCAGCGACCTGGCCGGATTGAACCAGCGGTTGGGCGGTCAACGCACTGACCAGTTGTTGAAAGCGGTTGGCGAGCAGTTGTCCCGAGAGTGCGCCAAATACCCGGAAACCCTGAACCTCGTGACGCGGATTCGCGGCGGTGAGTTCGCCGTGCTGGCGCCGGGGCTGGTGCGCGAAGAAGCGCTGCAACTGGCACAGAACCTCGACAGTGCCTTGGCGAGCCTGCACGCGACGGGCGCCACCGACGTGGCCTCGGTGGCCTCGATCGGGCTGGCGCCGTTTGTGTATGGCGACTCCCCGCAAGCGGTGCTCGGGTTGGGCGATCAGGCGTTGGCTCAGGCAGAAGGCCAGGGCGATTCGAGCTGGGTCTGCCTCGATCACAGCGCGTCGGCCAGCGTCGGCGATGACCATCATGCCTGGCATAAACTGCTGGATCAGGCGTTGAACCTGCGGCGTTTCGAGCTGTATTTCCAGCCGGTGGTGGCCGCCCAGGACACGCAGTTGGTGCTGCATTACAAGGTGCTGTCGCGTTTGATCGACGATGAGGGCCAGACCATTCCCGCCGGGCGCTTCCTGCCGTGGCTCGAGCGCTTTGGCTGGACCGCACGGTTGGACCGTCTGATGTTGGAGCTGGTGCTTGAGCAGATGGCCGGCCATGAAAAGTCGCTGGCGCTGAACCTGTCTTCAGCGACGCTGGCCGATCCGCAGGCATTGAATAAAGTCTTCGAAATCCTGCGTGAGCATTCGGATCTCGGGGAGCGATTGACCCTGGAAATCGGTGAGGAGCAGTTGCCGGAGCAAGTCATGCTGGAAGAGCTGACGCGACGTCTGCACGAACTCGGGTTCTCCCTGAGCCTGCAACGCTTTGGCGGGCGCTTCAGCATGATCGGCAACCTGGCGCGGCTTGGGTTGGCGTATCTGAAGATCGACGGCAGTTACATCCGGGCGATTGATCAGGAGAGCGACAAGCGCCTGTTCATCGAGGCGATTCAGCGGGCGGCGCACAGCATCGATTTGCCGTTGATTGCCGAGCGGGTCGAGACGGAAGGGGAGTTGATGGTGATTCGCGAGATGGGGTTGTATGGGGTTCAGGGGCAATTGTTTGGTGAGCCGAAGCCTTGGCAGTAAGGCTTTATAGCTGAGTCGTCAATCAGTCCGCCTTCGCGAGCAAGCCCGCTCCCACATTAGATCTTCAGCGAACACAACATGTGTGAGCAGCCGAGATTCAATGTGGGAGCGGGCTTGCTCGCGAAGGCGTCCGAACAGACAACAACAATGGGGGCCTTAGATCAACCCCGTCTCATCATCATCGATCAATTGACTCAATCCGCCCAACGCCTCACGGGCCTGGTTCCGGTCCATCAGCTTGGCTTGTGCGGCCGGCGGCAGGTCGGTGACGCGGATCACGCCTTTGCTGGTCAGCACCTGGATCAAGTCGTCGAGTACCCGGATCATTTCCAGGTCGCTCTGCTTGAGCTGTTTGAGGCTGGTTTCCACTACTTCATGGGCATACCAGGCCTGGATTTCATGGTGGTCGGCCGGCAGTGTTTCCGTGGCCTCGGCGTAGGCCGTGGCTTCCACGCGCACTAACTGACCTTGCGCATCGCGTTGCACGTAGAACATTGAACATCCCTCGGAAATGGACCCGCATCATGCTGTCAGCAGCATAGGCCAACTGAACGCGAGTATGCGGTGCGGCGACGAAATCGTCACCGGGGTGATGGACGCAAACGTGACGGCCGCCCCATAAGGGCGGCCGCTTTTCGTTGGATCAGCTGTTGTTGTGATCGATTTTGATGGTCGGGTCACTGCCGGCAATCAACGAGTTGATGTTGGCGCTGGACCAGTTGTTGCCTTCCAGTTTGATCGTCACATCGGGTTGCGCCGCTGCAGCGTCGGCGCCGTTGAACTTGCCGGCGGAGCTGACTTGCAGGGACGAAACGCCATCCACGGTGGTGATCTTCAGGAAGTTGTCGATGGTGCTGCCGGTTTCGCCCTGCAGCAGATCGCGCAAGTCGATGCGATCACCCTCGCTGGCCTTGAAGTCCTTGATCACGTCGCTGCCAGTGTCGCCGGCCTTCCAGACGAAGGTGTCGGCACCTGAGCCGCCGATCAGAATATCGTTGCCCTGACCGCCCATCAGCGAATCGTTACCGTTGCCACCGAGCAGGATGTCATTGCCCTTGCCGGCGTCGAGAAGGTCGTTGCCACCCTGGCCGAAGAGAATGTCATTGCCGGCACCGCCCAGCAGCGAGTCATTACCGTCATGCGCCCCGGATACATCGAACGCGGTGTAGTGCTCGGTGATGAACTGGTGCACGTTGCTGGTGGTGACTTTGCTGACGTCCACGCCGGTTTGCTGGGCGACGAACGCCTGCATGGCCTGATAACCCTCACCGGCGACACCGTTGAAGCTCACCAGATCGCCGAACAGGATGTCGTTGCCGTCGCCGCCATTGACCGTGTCGGAACCTGGTTGCGTCGCTTCGGTGTGACCGATGATCGAGTTGGCCAGGTTACTCGGATCAATGTTGGTTTGCGGCGTATGGTCCGAGTCGTACGGTCTCAGGTCGGCAAGGGTGACGCCCTTGTTCAGACCAATGGCTTCAACGTTGGACACATTGCTCAGCAGCGCGAAGCTGGAGGCGGAGTTGTCGATAATCGTCTGATCACTGCCGCTGCCCGTCGTGTAGGACAACTCGTAAGTACCATCGCCCTGCGCGTGAACGGTACCCACCTCACTGGCTTTCCAGTTCTTGGAGCCGTTTAAGGTGTACAGCGTCGCGTTCCCGTCACTGTCGATGGTCAGTTTGTGAGTACTGTCGATTGTCGTGGAGAAGGTATCTCCCGGCTTGTAATTGCGGGTGTTCACCACGTCATCGAGCTTCACGCTGCCGTACAGCGTCGGGTTGGGCTGCTCGCCACTCTGGTAGTAGTTCGGCTGGCCGTCGGTGATGAAGTACGTGAGGTTCTTCGCCCCGGTGTTGGCCACGGCGGCAGCGCTCTGGAACCAGTTGGCCGTGGTTTTGAACACATCTTCGTAGTTGGTCACACCGCCGGACGACATCGAGTCCAGTACCGATTTAAGCAAGGTCAGGGCGTTCGGATCGTTCAGGTTGACCGATACCGATTTGTTGACCTGGGTATCGAAGTCCACCAGGAAGATATTCACCGTCCCCGAGTTGCCGCCCATGCTCTGCTTGAGGGTGTTGAACACCGAGGTCAACGAGTCCTTGGCTGAGTTGATCGACGACGCGCTCATACTGCCCGAAGTGTCGACCATGAACGCAATGTTGTAATTGGTACCCGGCACCACGGTCAGCCCGCCGATGTCGGCGACCATGATGTCGTTGCCGTCAGTGCCGGTGATGGTGTCGTCAGCCGACGTGGCGGTGGTGGCGTTGTAGATCGCCGGGTAAACCGTGACCGGGATCGTCGCGGTACTTTGCGCCGAACCGCCGAGTGACTCGGTGGAGGTCGAGGTCACGGTCAGGTTGAACTGGCCATTGTAGTAAGGCGGCGGAGTGACGGTCAGGGTGCCAAGGTTCCAGCCCGTAACGTTGGCTTCGCCGGACGTCGCGCTGGCGGTGAACGTGTGGCCGGCGCCATCGGTCAGTACCGAGCCCGCTGGAATCCCGCTGATTTTCACGCTCAGGCTTTCGGAGCCGTCGATGTCAGTCAGGGCCGTCTTGATCGCGGACAGGTGAACGCTGGTGCCTTCCGCGGCCTCATTGAGTTTGTAGCCTTCGTAGTAGCCTTCGCCGCTGGTGCCGTGCAAATCGGACACCGTCACGCCGGACGCGGCAAGGTCTGCCACGCCGGTGTACAGCGGCACGCCGGCGCTGCTCAGGTCGACCGCTGCACTGCCGTTGACCGACAGGTTGACGTCATAGCTACCCGGGCCGCTCTGGTTGTGGTGGTAAATGTCCAGGGTGTAATAACCGCTGGTGATCGGGGTGAACGAACCGTTCAGTGTGCCGCCCGCGCCCCACGTCGTGGCCGCCACGTTTTTACCGCCGATGGTCACCAAAAGGCTGTCATCGCCGGTGCCGCTGAAGGTGTAAGTCTTGCCGGCTTCGAGGTAGATCAGGCCGGAGGTTTTCGAAGCCGTGCCAGCCGTGACGCTGCCGTCGGACTGCACGTTGGTCACCGTGTCGCTGGAGTTTGGTTTGCCTGCGCCGTCGATGACACTTTTCAGGGTGCCGGTGGCTGCGCCGCTGCCATCGGTGCCGAGCGGCAGGCCGGTCCAGACTTCCTTGATCAGGCCTGTGGATTTGACGCTGTTGTCGGTAACACTCAGGGACGGAGCGTCGGCCACGGGCGTGATGTCGACTTTGATTGTGCCGGTGTTGCCCAGCAGCGAGCCGTCGGTTGGCTGGAATTTGATCTGTGCGTAGTCGGCCTTGATGTTACCCAGGCCGGGGTTGTAGCCGTCGCTGCCGGATTCATTGGTATCAGGCAGGAAGCGCAACTTGCCAGCGTCGATGTCAGCCTTGCTGAACGTCTGGTTGTTCGTAACATCGGTCCAGGTCTTGCCGTCGGTGGCCAGGAATTGCAATTTGCCTTCGCCCGGCAGCTGGGTGATTTTCACGCCGAGGTTGGTGGCGGCGCTGTCGACATCACTGACGCCGAAGGTCGACCAGCCGAGGATCAGCGGCGTATCTTCGGTGCCGGTGACGTTAACCGGTGCGGCGATCGGTGCGTCGTTCACGCCGACCACGTTGACGGTGGTGGTCGCGGTGTTGGAGTAGTTGCTGCCATCAGTGACCGTCACGGTGATGATCCGCGGCACGCTGCTCGGATCCTCACTGTTGTTGGTGAAGCTGATGTTCTTGATCTGTTGCATGTAGTCGGCGAGCGTCGCGTTGCCGGACAGTGTCAGCGTGACCGTGCCATTCGTGCTGTTGGCATTGATGGTGATGCCGTTGACGCTAAGGCCCAGGTTCAGAGCATCGCCATCTTGACGGTTGGTCAGCACGATCGTCGCGCCGGTCAGCAGGGTGCTGTCCGGGTCGGTGATTTTCAGATCGGTGTCGCCGATCGATACGCCCTGGCCGGTGGTGCCTTCGGTGAAGGTCACGTTGTAGTTGGCACCCGTGGCGCCGCTGGAGTTGTTGGCGTCCAGGTCGAGGACCGGTGGTGCATCGTTGTCGATGATCGAGGTGCTGACGCTGCCGTTGGAAGCACTGATCGCCAGGTTTTCGAAGTTGCCGCCGGTGGCCGAGTCGATCTTGACCACGAAGTTTTCAGTGCCTTCGGTGAACCTGTCGTCCAGGGTTGCGACGTTGAAGCTCGCACTGCTGCCGCCCGCCGGGATCTTCACGGTGTACACACCGGTGAAGTCCGAACCGTCGGCGGCGGTGCCGCTGTAGACGATTTTCAGGGTGACTTCGGTCTGCGCCGGGTTAGTCAGGCTGACGGTGTAGCTGGCGGCCTGGCCTTCGGTTACCGAGGTGCTGCCGGTGATGCTGACTTCGGTCTTATCGAAGGTGTCGGTGACGTTGGTCTCTGCCGGAACAGTACTCGGCACCAGATTCTCGAAGTTGCCGCCGGTGGCCGTGCTGATCGTGGCGCTGACTTTGCCGGCGTCGATGTAGGCATCGTCTTTCGGCGCATCGACGGTGACGGAACCGCTGGTGGCGTTGGCGGCGATGGTGATCACTGCACCGTTGCTCAGGGTGACGGTCACGGGCGTGCCGGCCGCGTGGGTCAGGTTTGCGGTGTAGACGATCGAGCCGCCTTCAGCGACCGAGTTGCTGGCGCTCAGCGTCAGATTGGTCGTGTCGGTGGTGTCTGTCACGGTGGTGCTGACCGGCGTTTTGTCGGCGACCAGGTTTTCGTAGTTGCCGCCGCTGACGTTGGTGATCGAGTTGGTCAGTGGAGCGTGACCGATCAACGCGTCGTTGGGAGCGAGGGTGCTCACGGTGCCGGTGGTTTGCCCGACTGCGATGGTGATGGTCTGACCGTTGGCCAAAGACACAGTCACTGGCGAACCGGTTACCGGCGCGCCGACGGTCGCGGTGTAGGTGACGGTGCCACCTTCAGTGGCCGACTCGGTGGCTTTCAGGGTCACGGTCGACGTGTCGAGGGTGTCGGTGACGTTGGTCACTGCCGCCGCCGGGTCTTTGACCAGGTTTTCGAAGTTGCCACCGCTGGCGTCCTTGATGGTCGCTTCGATTTTACCGGCGTCTTTGTAGACGTCATCGGCAGGCGCCTTGACGGTCACGGAACCGCTGGTAGCGTTGGCGGCGATGGTGATCACCGCGCCGTTGCTCAGGGTGACGGTGACCGGCGTACCGGCCGCATGGGACAGGTTTGCGGTGTAAACGATCGAACCACCTTCAGCCACCGACTCAGTCGCGCTGAGGCTGAGGGTGGTGGTGTCAGGCGTATCGGTAATCGAGGTGTTCGCCGGCTTGCTGTCGACTTCCAGCTTCTCGTAATTACCGCCCTTCGCATCATCAATCTTGACGCTCAGCGAACCGCCGCCGACGAGGGCATCGTTCGGTGCGGTGAAGTTCACGCTGGCGCTGCTGGCGCCAACCGGAATGGTGATGGTCTGGCCGTTAGACAAGGTCACGACGACCGGTGAACCGGTGACTTCAGCAGACACAGACGCGGTGTAAACCACGGTGCCGCCTTCGGCCACAGAGTCATTGGCGGTCAGGCTGACTGTCGAAGTGTTGATCGTATCGGTCACCTCAGTGACTGCCGCCGCCGGGCTGGTCACCAGGTTTTCGAAGTTGCCGCCGGTAGCGTCCTTGATGGTCGCTTCGATTTTACCGGCGTCTTTGTAGACGTCATCGGCAGGCGCCTTGACGGTCACGGAACCGCTGGTAGCGTCGGCCGCGATGGTGATCACCGCGCCGTTGCTCAGAGTGACGGTCACGGGAGTGCCGGCCGCATGGGTCAGGTTCGCGGTGTAGACAATCGAACCACCTTCAGCCACCGAGTCAGTCGCGCTGAGGCTAACCGTCGTGGTGTCTGTCGTATCGGTAATCGAGGTATCCGCCGGCTTGCCGTTAACTTCCAGCTTCTCGAAGTTGCCGCCCTTCGCATCATCAATCTTGACGCTCAGCGAACCGCCGCCGACGAGGGCATCGTTCGGTGCGGTGAAGTTCACGCTGGCGCTGCTGGCGCCAACCGGAATGGTGATGGTCTGGCCGTTAGACAAGGTCACGACGACCGGTGAACCGGTGACTTCAGCAGACACAGACGCGGTGTAAACCACGGTGCCGCCTTCGGCCACAGAGTCATTGGCGGTCAGGCTGACTGTCGAGGTGTTGATCGTATCGGTCACCTCAGTGACTGCCGCCGCCGGGCTGGTCACCAGGTTTTCGAAGTTGCCGCCGGTAGCGTCCTTGATGGTCGCTTCGATTTTACCGGCGTCTTTGTAGACGTCATCGGCAGGCGCCTTGACGGTCACGGAACCGCTGGTAGCGTCGGCCGCGATGGTGATCACCGCGCCGTTGCTCAGGGTGACGGTCACGGGAGTGCCGGCCGCATGGGTCAGGTTCGCGGTGTAGACAATCGAACCACCTTCAGCCACCGAGTCAGTCGCGCTGAGGCTAACCGTCGTGGTGTCTGTCGTATCGGTAATCGAGGTATCCGCCGGCTTGCCGTTAACTTCCAGCTTCTCGAAGTTGCCGCCCTTGGCGTCGTCGATTTTGACGCTCAGCGAACCGCCGCCGGCCAGTGCATCGTTCGGTGCGGTGAAGTTCACGCTGGCGCTGCTGGCGCCAACCGGAATGGTGATGGTCTGGCCGTTGGACAAGGTCACGACGACCGGCGATCCAGTGACTTCAGCAGACACGGACACGGTGTAAACCACGGTGCCGCCTTCGGCCACAGTGCCGTTGGCGGTCAGGCTGACCGTCGAGGTGTCGAGCGTGTCGGTCACCTCGGTCACTGCCGGAACAGTGCTCGGGACCAGGTTCTCGAAGTTGCCGCCGCTGGCGTCCTTGATAGTCGCTTCAACTTTGCCCGCGTCTTTGTAGACGTCGTCTTTCGGCGCATCGACGGTGACGGAACCGCTGGTGGCGTTGGCCGCGATGGTGATCACGGCGCCGTTGCTCAGGGTGACGGTGACCGGCGAGCCCGCCGCGTGGGTCAGGTTCGCGGTGTAGACAATCGAACCACCTTCAGCCACCGACTCAGTCGCGCTGAGGCTAACCGTCGTGGTGTCAGCGGTGTCCGTCACTTTGGTCACGACGGCCGAGCGATCGGTATCCAGTTTTTCGAAGTTGCCGCCAGTGCTGTCCGCGATCGCGGCCGTGACGGGCGACGCGCCGGTGTAGACGTCATTCGGCACGGTGTATGGCGCCGAACCGCTGGACTCGCCGGCCTTGATGTTGATCACCAGACCGTTGTTCAGCGTTACGGTCATGGCGGTGTCGGCCGGATGGCTCAACGTGGCGGTGTAAACAATCTGGCCACCTTCGCCGACGGTGCTCACATCGGCACTGAGCTTCAGCGTTGTGGTGTCGGTGGTGTCATTGACGGTGGTGGTGTGAGTGGTTTTGCTGACGTCGAGCTTCTCGAAGTTGCCGCCGTCGGTGCTGGCGATGCCAACGGTGATCTTGCTGCCGTCCTTGTAAACGTCATCGGCCGGAGCCTGGACTGTGATGAAACCCGACTTGTCGCCGGCCTTGATCACGACGCTCTCGCCATTGCTCAGTTTGACCGTCATGTCAGTGCCGGCGGCGTTGCTGAGGTTAACGGTGTAGGTGATCGTGCCGCCCTCGACCACGTAGTCGCTGGCGGTCATGGTCACTTGGGTGGTGTCCACGGTATCGCTGACAGAGGTGTCCGCCGATTTGCCATCGATTGCCAGTTTTTCGAAGTTACCGCCCTTCGCATCGTCGATTTTGACGCTCAGGGAGCCGCCACCGGCGAGGGCATCGTTCGGCGCAACAAAGTTCACGCTGGCACTGCTCGAACCGACCGGAATGGTGATGGTCTGGCCGTTGGACAAGGTCACGACCACCGGCGAACCGGTGACTTCAGCAGACACGGAGGCGGTGTAAACCACGGTGCCGCCTTCGGCCACAGTGCCGTTGGCGGTCAGGCTGACGGTCGACGTATTGATCGTGTCAGTGACTTCCGTCACCGCCGCCGTCGGGCTGGTCACCAGGTTTTCGAAGTTGCCGCCGCTGGCGTCCTTGATGGTCGCTTCGATTTTACCGGCGTCTTTGTAGACGTCATCGGCAGGCGCCTTGACGGTCACGGAACCGCTGGTGGCGTTGGCGGCGATGGTGATCACGGCACCGTTCGACAGGTTCACGGTCACGGGCGTGCCGGCCGCATGGGTCAGGTTCGCGGTGTAGACAATCGAACCGCCTTCAGCCACCGAGCCTGTAGCGCTCAGGCTCAGGGTGGTGGTGTCTTTGACGTCGGTTACCGACGTGACTGCCGGGGTTTGATTCGCCACCAGGTTTTCGTAGTTGCCACCGGTGGTGCCGTCGATTTTCACGCTCAGCGAACCGCCGCCGGCGAGGGCATCGTTCGGCGCGGTGAAGTTCACGCTGGCACTGCTCGATCCAACCGGAATGGTGATGCTCTGGCCGTTGGACAAGGTCACGACGACCGGCGAACCGGTGACTGGCGCGGTGACGGAGGCGGTGTAAACCACAGTGCCGCCTTCGGCCACAGTACCGTTGGCGGTCAGGCTGACCGTCGAGGTGTCGAGCGTGTCGGTCACCTCGGTCACTGCCGGAACAGTGCTCGGGACCAGGTTTTCGAAGTTTCCGCCGCTGGCATCCTTGATAGTCGCTTCAACTTTGCCCGCGTCTTTGTAGACGTCGTCTTTCGGTGCGGCAACGCTGACATGGCCGGACATTGCATCCTTGAGGATGGTGATGGTCGCGCCGTTGCTCAGCTTCACGGTCATGTTGCTGCCGGCGGCCTGGGACAGGGTCGCGGTGTAGACGATTTGGCCGCCTTCCTGCACCGAGCCGCTAGCGCTCAAGGTCAGGCTGGTAGTGTCAGCAGTGTCGGTGACTTTGGTGACGACGGTAGAGGGAACGGTGTTCAGTTTTTCGAAGTTGCCGCCGGTAGCCTCTTTGATCGAGGTATGGATGTCCGCTGCGCCGATGTAGACGTTATTCGGTACGGTGAAAGACGCCGAACCGCTGGACTCGCCGGCCTTGATGTTGATCACCAGACCGTTGCTCAGGGTCACGGTCATCGCCGTGTCCGCTGGGTGGCTCAGGGTCGCGGTGTAGTTGATCTGACCACCTTCGCCGACGGTGCCCACGTCTGCGCTGAGTTTCAGCGTGGTGGCGTCGATCGTATCTTTGACGGTCGTGGTGTGCGCGGCTTTGTTGACGTCGAGCTTCTCGAAGTCGCCGCCGCTGGTGCTATCGATGCGGACGGTGATTTCGCTGCCGTCCTTGTAGACGTCATCGGCCGGTGCAGGAACGGTAATGGAGCCCGACTTGTCGCCGGCCTTGATCACGATGCTTTCGCCGTTGCTCAACTTGACCGTCATGTCGCTGCCGGCCGCATTCGTCAGGTTGGCGGTGTAGGTGATGTTACCGCCTTCAAGCACCTGACCGCTGGCGGTCATGGTCACTTTGGTTGTGTCCAGGGTGTCGCTGATGGCGGTTGAGGTCGGGGTCTTGTCGGCGACCAGATTCTCGTAGTTGCCACCGGTTACATCCTTGATGGCGTTGGTCAGCGGTTCGTGGCCGACCAATGCATCATTCGGGGCTTTAACGGTGATCGAGGCAGTGCTTTCACCGACCGGAATGGTGATTTTTTCACCGTTGGCCAGGGTAACGACCACGTCCTTTCCGGTGACCTTCGAGGTCACGGAAGCGGTGTACACCACGTTGCCGCCTTCGGCTGCGGTGAGCGTTGCCTTCAGGCTGACTGTCGAAGTATCGAGGGTGTCAGTCACCGCAGTGACTGCCGCCGTCGGGCTGGTCACCAGGTTCTCGAAGTTACCGCCGCTGGCGTCCTTGATGGTCGCTTCGATTTTGCCGGCGTCTTTGTAGACGTCATCGGCAGGCGCCTTGACGGTCACGGAACCGCTGGTAGCGTCGGCCGCGATGGTGATCACGGCGCCGTTGCTCAGGGTGACGGTCACTGGCGTGCCGGCCGCATGGGTCAGGTTCGCGGTGTAGACAATCGAACCACCTTCAGCCACGGACTCAGTCGCGCTGAGGCTAACCGTCGTGGTGTCCACCGTATCGGTAATCGAGGTGTCCGCCGGCTTGCCGTTAACTTCCAGCTTCTCGTAATTGCCGCCCTTGGCGTCGTCGATTTTGACGCTCAGCGAACCCCCGCCGGCCAGTGCATCGTTCGGTGCGGTGAAGTTCACGCTGGCGCTGCTGGCGCCAACCGGAATGGTGATGGTCTGGCCGTTGGAAAGGGTCACCACCACGGGCGATCCGGTGACTTCAGCAGACACGGACGCGGTGTAAACCACGGTGCCGCCTTCGGCCACAGAGTCATTGGCGGTCAGGCTGACCGTCGAGGTGTTGATCGTGTCGGTCACCTCAGTGACTGCCGCCGTCGGGCTGGTCACCAGGTTTTCGAAGTTGCCGCCGCTGGCGTCCTTGATGGTCGCTTCGATTTTGCCGGCGTCTTTGTAGACGTCATCGGCAGGCGCCTTGACGGTCACGGAACCGCTGGTAGCGTCGGCCGCGATGGTGATCACGGCGCCGTTGCTCAGGGTGACGGTCACTGGCGTGCCGGCCGCATGGGTCAGGTTCGCGGTGTAGACAATCGAACCACCTTCAGCCACCGACTCAGTCGCGCTGAGGCTAACCGTCGTGGTGTCCACCGTATCGGTAATCGAGGTGTCCGCCGGCTTGCCGTTAACTTCCAGCTTCTCGTAATTGCCGCCCTTGGCGTCGTCGATTTTGACGCTCAGCGAACCGCCGCCGGCCAGTGCATCGTTCGGTGCGGTGAAGTTCACGCTGGCGCTGCTGGCGCCAACCGGAATGGTGATGGTCTGGCCGTTGGAAAGGGTCACCACCACGGGCGATCCGGTGACTTCAGCAGACACGGACGCGGTGTAAACCACGGTGCCGCCTTCGGCCACAGAGTCATTGGCGGTCAGGCTGACCGTCGAGGTGTTGATCGTGTCGGTCACCTCAGTGACTGCCGCCGTCGGGCTGGTCACCAGGTTTTCGAAGTTGCCGCCGCTGGCGTCCTTGATGGTCGCTTCGATTTTGCCGGCGTCTTTGTAGACGTCATCGGCAGGCGCCTTGACGGTCACGGAACCGCTGGTAGCGTCGGCCGCGATGGTGATCACGGCGCCGTTGCTCAGGGTGACGGTCACTGGCGTGCCGGCCGCATGGGTCAGGTTCGCGGTGTAGACAATCGAACCACCTTCAGCCACCGACTCAGTCGCGCTGAGGCTAACCGTCGTGGTGTCCACCGTATCGGTAATCGAGGTGTCCGCCGGCTTGCCGTTAACTTCCAGCTTCTCGTAATTGCCGCCCTTGGCGTCGTCGATTTTGACGCTCAGCGAACCCCCGCCGGCCAGTGCATCGTTCGGTGCGGTGAAGTTCACGCTGGCGCTGCTGGCGCCAACCGGAATGGTGATGGTCTGGCCGTTGGAAAGGGTCACCACCACGGGCGAACCGGTGACTTCAGCAGACACGGACGCGGTGTAAACCACGGTGCCGCCTTCGGCCACAGAGTCATTGGCGGTCAGGCTGACCGTCGAGGTGTTGATCGTGTCGGTCACCTCAGTGACTGCCGCCGTCGGGCTGGTCACCAGGTTTTCGAAGTTGCCGCCGCTGGCGTCCTTGATGGTCGCTTCGATTTTGCCGGCGTCTTTGTAGACGTCATCGGCAGGCGCCTTGACGGTCACGGAACCGCTGGTAGCGTCTGCCGCGATGGTGATCACCGCACCGTTGCTCAGGGTGACGGTCACGGGCGTGCCGGCCGCATGGGTCAGGTTCGCGGTGTAGACAATCGAACCGCCTTCAGCCACCGACTCAGTCGCGCTGAGGCTAACCGTCGTGGTGTCTGTCGTATCGGTAATCGAGGTGTTCGCCGGCTTGCTGTCGACTTCCAGCTTCTCGTAATTACCACCTGTGGTGCCGTCGATTTTCACGCTCAGCGAACCGCCGCCGGCGAGGGCATCGTTCGGCGC
This sequence comes from Pseudomonas sp. GM41(2012), assembly GCF_000282315.2. Lineage (GTDB taxonomy): Bacteria > Pseudomonadota > Gammaproteobacteria > Pseudomonadales > Pseudomonadaceae > Aquipseudomonas. The sequence goes on along the minus strand of NZ_AKJN02000004.1, from coordinate 27,183 downwards.
GGTGAAGTTCACGCTGGCGCTGCTGGCGCCTACCGGAATGGTGATGGTCTGGCCGTTGGACAAGGTCACGACAACCGGCGAACCGGTCACTGGCGCGTTGACCGAAGCGGTGTACACCACGGTGCCGCCTTCAGCCACAGTGCTGTTGGCCGTCAGACTGACTGTCGACGTATTGAGGGTGTCGGTCACGTCGGTAACCGCTGGTGTCTTGTCGGCCACCAGGTTCTCGAAGTTGCCGCCGGCAGTTTTGGTGATGCTGGCTTCGACTTTGCCGGCGTCTTTGTAGACGTCATCCTTCGGTGCGGCGAAATTCACCGAACCGGTGGTGGCGCCCTTGGCAATGTGGATCACCGCGCCGTTGTTCAACGTCACGGTCATGGCGGAGCCAGCGGCATTGGTCAGGGTCGCGGTGTAGACGATCGAACCGCCCTCGGCGACCGAACCGGTGGCGCTCAGGCTCAGGCCGGTGGTGTCTGCCGAATCGGTGACGGTGGTCACCGCCGGCGAATGGTCGGTGATGACTTTTTCGAAGTTGCCGCCGCTCTGGCTGGCAATCGTAGCCTGGACTTTGCCGCCGTCGATGTACGGGGTATTGGCCGGCGCAGCGAAGTTGACCGAACCAGTGGTGGCGCCGGCGGCGATGTTGATCACGGCGCCGTTGCTCAATTTCACGGTCATGGCCGTGTCTGTCGGGTTGCTCAGGGTCGCGGTGTAGGTGATCTGGCCACCTTCGCTGACGGTATCGCTGGCCGACAGCGACAGAGCCGTTGAGTCGACCGTGTCTTTGACGGTGGTGGTCACTGACGCTTTGCTGATGTCGAGTTTTTCGAAGTTGCCACCGCTGGCATCCGTCATCGTTACGGAGAGCTTGCCGGCATCTTTGTAGACGTCATCGCTTGGCGCCGCGATGGTCACCGAACCGGTGGTTTTTCCGGCGTCGATGGTGATGGTTTCGCCGTTGCTCAGCTTGACGGTCACCGGCGTTTGCGCGGCGTTGGTCAGGGTCGCGGTGTAGGTGATGTGCGAACCTTCGAGCACCGACTTTTCAGCGCTGAGGGTCAGGTGCGTTGTGTTGATGGTGTCCGCTACGTTGGTCACGGCCGGGGTCGGGCTGGTGACCAGGTTTTCGAAGTTGCCGCCGGTGGCGTCCTTGATGGTGGCTTCGACTTTGCCGGCATCTTTGTAGACGTCGTCGACCGGTGCCTTGACGGTCACGGAACCGCTGGTGGCGTCGGCGGCGATGGTGATCACCGCGCCGTTGCTCAAGGTGACGGTCACTGGCGTGCCGGCAGCGTTGGTCAGGTTCGCGGTGTAAACAATCGAGCCGCCTTCAGCAACCGAATCAGTCGCGCTCAGGCTGATAGTCGTGGTGTCAGCTTTATCAGAAACCGAGGTGTCAGCCGACTTGCCGTCCACGTCCAGTTTCTCGTAGTTACCGCCCTTCGCATCATCAATCTTGACGCTCAGCGAACCGCCGCCCGCCAAGGCATCGTTCGGTGCGGTGAAGTTCACGCTGGCGCTGCTCGAACCGACCGGAATGGTGATGGTTTGACCGTTGGACAAGGTCACCACCACTGGAGAACCGGTCACTGGCGCGGTGACGGAGGCGGTGTAAACCACGGTGCCGCCTTCGACCACAGTGCCGTTGGCCGTCAGGCTGACTGTCGACGTATTGATCGTGTCAGTCACTTCAGTGACCGCGGCCGCTGGGCTGGTAACCAGGTTTTCGAAGTTGCCGCCGTTGGCTTCCTTAATGGTGACTTCAACTTTGCCGGCATCTTTATAAACATCATCGTCCGGTGCCGGGACGCTCACGCTGCCAGTGGTCGCGCCGGCCGCGATGGTGATCACCGCGCCGTTGCTCAAGGTGACGGTCACGGGCGTGCCGGCCGCGTTGGTCAGGGTCGCGGTGTACAGAATCTGACCGCCCTCGGCCACTTCGGGGGACGCCGAGAGGCTCAGGCCGGTGTCATCCTTGGAATCGGTGATGGTGGTCAGCGCCGGCTCGGTGCTTGGGGTCAGCTGCTCGAAATTGCCACCGGTGGTCCCGGTGATGGTGGTGCTGACAGTGCTGCCGTTGTTGTAGACGTCGTTGGCCGCCGTATCGACGGTCACGCTGCCGGTGGTCTTGCCCGCTTCGATGGTGATGACCGAGCCATTGCTCAAGGTGACGGTCACTGGCGTACCGGCCGTATTGGTCAGGGTGGCGGTGTAGGTGATCTGGCCGCCTTCGACGACGGTACCGGTGGCGGTGAGGCTCAGGCCGGTGTTGTCTTTCGAATCGGTGATGGTGGTCAGCGCTGGCTCGGTGCTTGGGGTCAGCTGCTCGAAATTGCCACCGGTGGTCCCGGTGATGGTGGTGCTGACAGTGCTGCCGTTGTTGTAGACGTCATTGGCTGCAGTATCGACGGTCACGCTGCCGGTGGTCTTGCCCGCTTCGATGGTGATGACCGAGCCATTGCTCAAGGTCACGGTCATCGGCGTGCCGGCCGGGTTGGTCAGGGTGGCGGTGTAGGTGATCTGGCCGCCTTCGACGACGGTACCGGTGGCGGTGAGACTCAGGCCGGTGTTGTCGACCGAGTCGGTAATGGTGGTAATCGCCGGCGTGGTGCTCGGTACCAGGTTCTCGAAGTTACCACCGGTAGCGCCAGTGATCGTGGTGCTGACGGTACTGCCGTTCTGATAAACATCATTGACCGGGGTGTCGACGTTCACGCTGCCTGTGGTTTTGCCGGCTTCGATGGTGATGGTCGAGCCGTTGGACAGAGTGACAGTGACCGGTGTTTGAGCCGGGTTGGTCAGGGTTGCGGTGTAAGTGATCTGGCCGCCTTCGGTGACCGTCGAACCTGCCGTCAGGGTGACGGTGGTGGTGTTCGGGGAGTCGGTGATGGTGGTCACGGCCGGGGCCGGGTTAGGCACCAGGTTCTCAAAATTGCCGCCGGTAGCGCCGGTAATGGTGGTGGTGACCGTGCTGCCGTTGTTATAGACATCGTTGGCCGGTGTCGGCACGTTCACGCTGCCGGTCGTGTTGCCGGCATCGATGGTGATGATCGAGCCGTTGGACAGCGTGATGGTGACCGGTGTCTGCGCCGGGTTGGTCAATGTCGCGGTGTAGGTGATCTGGCCGCCTTCGGTAACGTTGGCGCCGGCAGTCAAGGTGACCGTGGTGGTATCGACGGTGTCGGTGACCTGGGTCACGGCCGGGGTTGTCGGCGGGGTGACGATGATGCCGCTGCCGCCCGTGGTGCCGGTGACGGTCACGTTGATCTGGGTCGGGTCGTTATAAACAGAATCGTTCGGAGCAAGCGGAACGCTGACGGTGCCGGTGGTCTGGCCTGCTGCAATCACGATCACCGAGCCATTGGACAGGGTAATGGTCAGGTCGGTCAGCGGAGCCTGGGTCAACGTGGCGGTGTAAACCAGTACGCCACCGGCCTCGGTGATGGTCGGCGTGGCGCTCAAGGTCAGGTTCGATTCGCGCTGCACGTTGGCGCTGGTATCGGCGGTCTGGCCGCCGATGGTGTTCTGTGCTGCCAACGCGGCAGTGCCGATGCCCGCGGTCGGGAAACCAATGGTCGGGTCGACCCGGCCAGCGGTTGCATCCAGCATCACGAAGCTATGGCCGCCACCTGCCGCGCCGCCTGTGCCGGCAGCTGTCGGGCCGGCTGCGGTGGCTTCAAGGTCTGTGGTCGGGTCGGCGCCGGCAACGATGGCTTGCTGCAGTTCTTCAACCGATGGCGCGGCTTGTGCAGTGGCTTGTGCCAGGTCAGCGCTGGAGTCCGGATCGCTGCCGCTCCACTGAGTGTCGCGGCCCAGGTCCAGGGTCCGGCCGTCAGCCAGTTCAAGCGTAACGGCGCCCGCCGCGCCGGTGTCTACCTGATCGCCGACAAACAACCGATCGCCTTCAACGAGTACGCGGCGAATGCCCTCTGGGGACACAGCGAAAACCTGACCGACAATGCTTTTGACGATGGCCACAACACTGCTCATTGAAGACTCTCCGGGTGTCGCATTCAGTTGACTTCCATGTACCTGGCGGCGTGTTTGCCAAACAGTCTGGACGTTCTTTCAAGATATTAGGCACAACTTTGACGCGGTCATTCGTCAATAAATTGGCTATATTTTTTCGCTATAAACTTTATGCCAAACTATTGACCTTCTGCATGCCATCCTAAACACTCGCATCCGTAATGTCACATTGATATTTAAGTGCTGGCCCGTGCCAGAGAGTTTGATCCAGTTCCAAAATACAACTTTCCGACATACGGTCATTCCGGATGTCATCATCCGATGCAGCGGCACGTTCTGCAGTGATTCAAGACAAGTAAATCCTGGAAACTCCAACCATGCGTTTGCACCTGCTCAAGGCTTTACCCTTCGCCCTTGCCGCCAGTTTTGTTCAGGCGCAGTCCCTTCCAGAAGCCATGCAACAGGCACTGGATGTCCATCCGGAGATCCAGGCAGGGGTTAACAGTCGATTGGCCGCGGATTATCAGTTAAAGGCAGCAAAAGGGGGATACCTCCCACGGGTCGATCTGCTGGGCGGTTATGGTCGCGAAGGCACTGACAACGTCACCACGCGTGCCGCCGCCAACAACAATCACTGGGAAACCCTGAATCGCAGCGAGTCGAGCGTGCGGTTGTCGCAAATGGTGTTTGACGGTTTTGCGACGTCGAGTGAAGTGGGGCGTCAACAAGCCACCGTTAATTCACGCGCCTACTCGTTGCTGGGCACCTCCGAACGCACCGCGCTCACCGTCGCCCAGGTGTATCTCGACGTGCTGACCCGCCGTGAGTTCGTGCGCCTGGCGACCGACAACCTGAAGAACCACGAACGGACTTTCGACCAGATCAAACTGCGCACCCAGCGTGGCGTGGGCAGCGGCGCCGACCTTGATCAGGCCGAAGCGCGCATGGCCCAGGCCCGCAACAACCTGATCACTGAACAGACCAACCTGGCTGACGCCGAGACCAACTTCCTCAGCGCCGTCGGCCAGATGCCCGATCAGTTGGAGCGTCCTTCCGATTTCATGGCGCTGTTGCCGGCCAACCTGAATGAAGCCCGGGCGCAGATGCTGGAAAACAGCCCGATCCTGCGTTCCGCCGAATCCGACATCGTCGCTGCCGAGAAACAGTACGCAGCGGCCAAGTCGACCTTCTACCCGCGCTTCGACGCCGAGTTGGGTCGCACCGTCGATAACGATATCGACGGCCAGAACGGTCACAGCAATGAATGGCAGGCCATGTTGCGCATGCGCTTCAATCTGTATGCCGGTGGCAGCAACAAGGCTGATCTGGAATCCAAGTCCTACCTGTCCAACCAGGCACTGGATATTCGCAACAACGCCTTGCGCGTATTGAACGAAGAGCTGGGCCTGGCCTGGAATGCCTTGAACAATGCCAATGCCCAAGTGCCGATCGCCCAGCAATATGTCGATCACAGCACCCGCGTACGCACCGCCTATCAGAAGCAGTTCAGTCTCGGCGAGCGCACCTTGCTCGACCTGCTGGACAGTGAAAACGAACTGTTCTCGGCTTCTCGTCGCCTGGCGGAGATCAAGAACATTCAGTTATTTACTCAGTACCGAATCAAGGCGACCATGGGCGAGTTGCTCAAGAGCCAGGGAGTGGTCGCACCGATGGCATCCGTTGTGCAAAACGACGTGAAGCCTAAGGTTCAATTGCCCGGTATGAATTGAGTAGAACCTTCATTGTTCAATTGTTAGCCAAGAGTGTGCCGAGCGTGGAATCAGAAGTCAGTCGAGTTCAACTCATTCATGATCCACGCGCGCTGCACGACGATCCGCTACTGGACGGCTTGCTGGCTCTTTGCACCCTGCATCAGAAACCCGCCAGCGCCGCGATGTTGACCACCGGCCTGCCGTTGCCCAAGCAGCGTCTGACTGTTGAGCTGCTGCCCCGCGCGGCCGCTCGCGCCGGCCTGCAAGGTCGGGTGCTGGTGCGCAAACTGGAGCAGATCCCGGCGATTGCCATGCCGGCGCTGTTGCTGCTCAAGGATGGTCGCAGTGCCGTCCTGCTCGGTTGGCACGGTGACGACCAGGCGCGCCTGCTGCTCAGCGAAAGCGACGGCGGCGAAAGTGTTGTCAGCCGCGAACTGCTGGCCGATGACTACATCGGCAAAGTGTTCTTCGCTCAACCCCAGCACAAATTCGACGTCAATCACGGCACGCTGATCCCGCGCGCGCGCTCGTGGTTCCGCGACACCCTCAAACGTTCGCGCTGGCTGTACGCCGACGCCATCGCCGCCAGTTTCCTGATCAACATCATTGCCATGGCCGCGCCGCTGTTCGTGATGAACGTCTACGACCGCGTCGTACCGAACCAGGCCGAATCGACCCTGTGGGTGTTGGCCATCGGCATCACCGGGGCTTATCTGTTCGACCTGATCCTCAAGAGCCTGCGCAGTCTGTGCCTGGACCTGGCCGGGAAGAAAACCGACCTGATCATCTCGGCCACGTTGTTCGAGCGCATCGTCGGCATGGCCATGAAGTACCGCCCGGCGCGGGTCGGCAGCTTCGCCCAGAACATCCATGAGTTTCAGAGCCTGCGCGACTTCCTCGCCTCGCTGACCCTCACCAGCCTGATCGACCTGCCGTTTACGCTGCTGATCTTCATGGTCATCGCGATTCTCGGCGGGCATCTGGTGTGGATTCCGGTGCTGGCGTTCCCTATTGCCCTGCTGATCGGTTATGCGCTGCAGAAGCCGCTGGTGGCGACCATGGAGCGAACCATGGCCCTGGGCGCCGAGCGGCAGTCGAGCCTGATCGAAACCCTCGCCGGCCTTGATGCAGTGAAGGTCAACAACGCCGAAAGCGAACGCCAATATCAGTGGGAGCAGACCATCGGCACCCTCAGCCGCCTCGAGTTGCGGGTGAAAATGCTCTCCGGTCTGGCGATGAACATCACCTTGCTGATCCAGCAACTGGCCGGGGTGATCATGATCGTCTTCGGCGTGTACCAGATCATCGACGGTCACCTGAGCATGGGCGGTTTGATCGCCTGCTACATGCTCAGTGGCCGCGCACTCAGCCCGCTGGCCTCGCTGTCTGGCCTGCTGACGCGTTACCAGCAAGCGCGAGTGACCATGACCTCGGTCGATCAGATGATGGAGCTGCCGCAAGAGCGCAACTTCGATGAACGCCCACTGAGCCGCAATGTGCTGCAAGGCGCCATCGAATGCCGGCAGATGAACTTCACCTACCCGAACCAACAGAACGCAGCGCTGAAGAACATCAACCTGATCATCAAGCCTGGCGAGAAGATCGGCATCATCGGTCGCAGCGGCTCGGGGAAAAGCTCTCTGGCCAAACTGCTCGTAGGCCTCTACCAGCCGGACGATGGCGCGCTGTTGGTGGATGGCGTCGATATCCGTCAGATCGATGTCAGCGAATTGCGCCACAACATTGGTTACGTGGCCCAGGACATCCAGCTGCTGGCCGGGACCTTGCGCGACAACCTGGTGTCGGGCGCGCGCTATGTCGAAGACGAAATGGTGCTGCAAGCGGCCGAACTGGCCGGCGTCCACGAATTCGCCCGCCTGCACCCACAGGGTTATGAGCTGCAAGTCGGCGAGCGCGGGCAGAACCTGTCTGGCGGTCAGCGCCAGAACGTTGCCCTGGCCCGTGCGTTGCTGCTCAACCCGCCGATCCTGCTGCTCGACGAACCGACCAGCGCCATGGACAACACCGGCGAAGAACGCCTCAAGCAACGCCTCGCGGCGGTGGTTGAAAACAAAACCGTGGTGCTGGTGACGCACCGGGCTTCGCTGTTGTCGCTGGTGGATCGTCTGATCGTCATCGACCGCGGGCAGATACTCGCCGACGGCCCGAAAGCCGCGGTGATGGAAGCGTTGAAGAAGGGGCAGATCAGTGTTGCTTAAGTCGGGTTTCAAGAATTCGATCGGCCGTTATTTCAAAGGCTCCGATTCGCTGCATGGCCAGCCACTTCCTGAGGTCAACAAAGCGCTGATCGAAGACGCCCCGCGTGTGGTGCGGCTGACCATCTGGGCGATCATCGGCTTCTTCGTGTTCCTGATGCTCTGGGCCAACTTCGCCGTGATCGACGAAGTCACCAAGGGCGACGGCAAGGCGATTCCCTCGTCCAAGATCCAGAAAATCCAGAACCTTGAGGGTGGTATCGTCTCCGAGTTGTTCGTGACCGAAGGGCAGATCGTCGAAGCCGGCGCGCCACTGATTCGTCTGGACGACACGCGATTCGCCTCCAACGTCGGCGAAACCGAGGCCGATCGACTGTCGATGCTGCTGCGAGTCGAACGCTTGAGCGCGGAAGTCGACGACCGTCCGCTGAATTTCCCGGCTGACGTGCTCAAGGCCGTGCCCGGTCAGGCCGCCAGCGAAGAGTCGTTGTACATCAGTCGCCGTCAGCAGTTGCACGATGAAATTGGCGGTTTGGAGGAGCAGTTGATCCAGCGTCAGCAAGAGCTGCGCGAGTTCAGCTCCAAACAGTCGCAGTACCGTAGCGGTCTTGCGTTGCAGCGTCAGGAAATCAACATGTCCGAGCCGTTGGTGGCCCAGGGTGCGGTATCGCCGGTTGAAGTGCTGCGACTCAAGCGCGCCGAGGTTGAAACCCGCGGGCAACTGGACGCGACCACCCTGGCCATTCCTCGCGCCCAATCGGCGATCAAGGAAGTGCAGCGCAAGATCGACGAGACTCGTGGCAAATTCCGCAGCGAAGCACTGACTCAACTCAATGAAGCGCGCACTGATCTGAACAAGGCCCAGGCCACCGGCAAGGCGCTGGAAGACCGGGTCAGCCGGACGCTGGTCACCTCGCCGGTGCGCGGTATCGTCAACAAATTGCTGGTGAACACCATTGGCGGTGTGATCCAGCCGGGCAGCGATCTGGTGGAAATCGTGCCGCTGGACGACACCTTGCTGGTGGAAGCGAAAATTCGCCCGCAAGACATCGCCTTCCTGCATCCGGGGCAGGAAGCGACGGTGAAGTTCACGGCGTATGACTACACCATTTATGGTGGGCTGAAGGCCAAGCTTGAGCAGATCGGTGCTGACACCATTACCGATGAAGACAAGAAAACCACCTACTACATCATCAAGCTGCGCACTGATCGCAGTCACCTGGGGACGGATGAAAAGCCGTTGCTGATCATCCCGGGGATGGTGGCTTCGGTGGATATCATCACGGGCAAGAAGACCATTCTCAGCTACCTGCTCAAGCCGATTATTCGCGCCCGCGCCGAAGCTTTGCACGAGCGGTAGTTCTCGGCTGGGGCTGATGGCCTCATCGCGAGCAAGCTCGGCTCCTACAGGGATTTTGTCGACCACGCGATCTCCTGTAGGAGCCGAGCTTGCTCGCGATGGCGGCAGCAAAATCACTGCAACTCAAAAGCCATATCGTTATTCGCTAACGGTATTTAAATTTCAGTTCTTATATCTATAAAGTCATTCTCCTGCGTACCTGCCGACCAATCGGCGCGCCGCACGACACGAACCAACACGGGACCTCCGTGAGTTTCTTGATCGACGCGCGCGCCCTTGAGCGTGCCGTGCGTGGGAGTGATTTATGTCTGCAGCAACGGCTTCCCCAAGCGTCGCGAACATCGCGCCGCAAACCTTCGACATCCGCCCGTTCAGTGGCGCCGTCGGTGCCGAAATCATCGGCCTCGACCTGTCCCGCCCGATCAATGATCAGGACTTCGCCCGCATCCACCGCGCGCACCTGGATCATCACGTCGTGGTGTTCCGCGACCAGCGCATTACTCCCGAGCAACACATTGCCTTCAGCCGCCGCTTTGGCGTGTTGCAGATCCACGTGCTCAAGCAATTCCTGCTGGCCGGGCATCCGGAAATTCTCATCGTTTCCAACATCATCGAAAACGGCCAGTCCATCGGCCTCGGCGACGCCGGCAAGTTCTGGCATTCCGACCTTTCCTATAAAGAGCTGCCAAGCCTGGGTTCGATGCTGCACGCCCAGGAGCTGCCGTCCGAGGGTGGCGACACGCTCTTCGCAGACATGCACAAAGCCTGGGACAGCCTGCCCGAAGCGCTGCGCAAAGCCGTCGAAGGCCGCTCGGCCGCGCACTCCTACACGGCGCGGTACAGCGAAACCAAATTCGAAGGCAACTGGCGCCCGACGCTGACCCCCGAGCAGCTCGCTCAGGTTGCAGAAGTCGTCCACCCGATCGTTCGGACTCACCCGGAAAACGGCCGCAAGGCGTTGTTCGTCAGTGAGGGTTTCACCACCCGCATCGTTGGCCTGCCGGAAGACGAGAGCAAGCAACTGCTCGATGAGCTCTACGCCCACAGCGTGCTGCCGCAAAACATCTACCGCCATCAATGGCAGGCCCACGACCTGGTGTTCTGGGACAACCGTTCGCTGATTCATCTCGCCGCCGGATGCCCGAGCTACCTGCGCCGCAAGTTGTATCGCACCACCATCCAGGGCGACGCGCCTTTCTGATTTGTCGGAGAAACTCTCATGTCCAAACGTCTTCCATTTGCACCGCTGGCCGCTGCCATCGGCCTGGGTTTCAGCCTGATCGCCGGCAGCCTGGTGGCGCCGACCGTGGCCCACGCTGAAGGTGAAATCCGTATCGCCGAGCAGTTCGGCATTGTTTATCTGTTGCTCAATGTGGTGCGCGATCAAAACCTGATCGAGAAGTACGGCAAGCAGGAAGGCATCGACATCAAGGTCGACTGGACCCAGCTCTCCGGCGGGGCGGCGGTCAACGATGCATTGCTCTCCGGTTCCATTGATATTGCCGGTGCAGGCGTCGGTCCGCTGCTGACCATCTGGGACCGCACCCACGGCAAGCAAAACGTCAAAGCCGTGGCTTCCCTCGGCAACTTCCCGTACTACCTGGTGAGCAACAATCCCAAGGTTAAAACCATCGCCGACTTCACCGAGAAGGACCGCATCGCGGTGCCGGCGGTCGGCGTGTCGGTGCAGTCGCGCATCCTGCAATATGCGGCCGCCAAGCAGTGGGGCGACAAGGAATTCAATCGCCTCGACAAGTTCACCATCGCCGTTCCACACCCCGACGCCACAGCGGCGCTGATTGCCGGCGGCACCGAGTTGACCGGGCACTTTTCCAACCCGCCGTTCCAGGATCAAGAGCTGGCTAACCCTAATGTCCACGTTGTGCTGAATTCCAATGACGTGCTCGGCCCGAACTCGCCAACGGTGCTGTTCGCTACCGAGAAATTCCGCGACGAGAACCCGAAAACCTATAAGGCGTTCGTCCAGGCACTGACTGAGGCGGCCGAGTTTGCCCAGAACGATAAAGGCGCAGCGGCGGACACCTACATCCGCGTCACCAAGGCCAAAATCGACCGCGCTGCGCTGCTGAAGATCATCGATAACCCGCAGTTCGAATTCAGCGTTACGCCGAAAAATACATACCCGTTGGCCGAGTTCCTCTACCGCGTCGGCGCGATCAAAAACAAACCGGACTCGTGGAAGGACTACTTCTTCCAGGACGCCAAACCGCTGCAAGGGAGCTGACTGAGATGAACGCCCCTTTGCAAGGCCACACGGTCAGCAAACCGATCGCGGCAGCCCAAGCGCTGCTGTCGGTCGACAATGTCAGCCTCGAATACCGCACGCCTCAGCGGGTGGTTCGTGCGACCCATCAGGTCAGCTTTGAAATCGATCCGGCGGACCGCTTTGTGCTGCTCGGCCCATCCGGTTGCGGCAAATCAACGTTGCTCAAGGCGGTTGCCGGGTTCATCCAGCCGTGTGAAGGCGAGATTCGTCTTCAGGGGCAAACCGTTCATGCCCCGGGGCCGGACCGGATCGTGGTGTTCCAGGAATTCGATCAACTGCCGCCGTGGAAAACCGTCAAACAGAACGTGATGTTTCCGCTGCTGGCCTCGAAAACCCTCAAGCGCAAAGAAGCCGAGGAACGAGCGCTGCACTACCTGGACAAGGTCGGCCTGGCGGCGTTTGCCGATGCCTACCCGCATACCTTGTCCGGCGGCATGAAAGCGCGGGTGGCGATTGCTCGTGCACTGGCCATGCAGCCGAAAATCCTCTTGATGGACGAACCCTTCGCCGCCCTCGATGCACTGACCCGCCGCAAGATGCAGGAAGAATTGCTGCTGCTCTGGGAAGAGGTGCGTTTCACACTGCTGTTCGTCACGCACTCCATCGAGGAAGCGCTGGTGGTGGGCAATCGAATCCTGCTGCTGTCGCCGCATCCGGGGCGGGTGCGGGCGGAAGTCCACAGCCATCAATACGACTTGCACAGCCTCGGCGGCGTGGCCTTTCAGGAGTCGGCGCGGCGTATTCATCGGTTGTTGTTCGATGAAGGTCAGTCCCCGGAAACCGAGCATGAGCTGGATTTCTCCGACATCCGCATCGCTTATTGAGCCATTGAGAGGAGTGTCCGATGAGCCTTTTATCATCCCCGCGTGAAGAGTTTGAAACGGTGTTGCAGCCGCTGACGAGCGTGCCGCTGGAGCGTGAATTACCGCTCGGTCAACGCCTGTGGCAACAAGGCTGGTTACGCAAAAGCCTGATCCTGATTTTGCTCGCGGTCCTGTGGGAGGTAGTTGCCCGCGTTCAGGACAACGACCTGCTGCTGCCGAGTTTTCTGCAAACCGCGAGCGCGCTGTACGACGGTTTGCTCAGTGGCGAGTTGCTGGGCAAGGTGTGGATTTCGCTGGTGGTGTTGCTCAAGGGTTACCTGATCGGCATCGTCCTGGCGTTTGCCCTGACCACGCTGGCGGTGTCGACGCAGTTCGGTCGCGACCTGTTGAGTACGTTGACCTCGATGTTCAACCCGCTGCCGGCGATTGCGTTGTTGCCGCTGGCGCTGCTGTGGTTCGGCCTGGGGCAGAACAGTCTGATTTTTGTGTTGGTGCATTCAGTGCTGTGGGCATTGGCGTTGAACACTTATGCCGGGTTCCTCGGTGTCTCGGAAACCCTGCGCATGGCCGGGCGCAATTACGGCCTGAAAGGCATGCGTTTCGTGCTGTTCATCCTGATCCCGGCAGCGCTGCCATCGATTCTCGCGGGGCTGAAAATCGGCTGGGCCTTCGCCTGGCGCACGCTGATCGCCGCTGAATTGGTGTTCGGCGCCACCAGTGGCAAGGGCGGCTTGGGCTGGTACATCTTCCAGAATCGTAATGAGCTGTACACCGACAAGGTGTTTGCCGGGTTGGCGGTGGTGATCCTGATCGGCTTGCTGGTGGAAAATTTGGTGTTCAGCACGTTGGAGCGGGTGACGGTGAAGCGGTGGGGGATGCAGCGCTAAGTTCTGCGGTGTCTGGTTCGACCCCATCGCGAGCAGGCTCGCTCCCACAAGGATCTTCAGTGGATGCACATTTTTCGTACGACAAAGAACCCTGTGGGAGCGAGCCTGCTCGCGAAGAGGCCGGCAGCCTCAACTCACCCTTTGTGCCTTGCTCGTTATGGGACTTTCAGCCTGCACCGTCGGCCCGGACTTTCAAGGCGCGTTGTTGGCGACTCAAGAGCAGTTTGTGGAGAGCTCGACCGGGGTGTCGCTGGCGATGGTCGGGTTGTATAAGGCCTTGGGTGGGGGATGGGAGTCGGTGTATCCGTTGGCTAGCGTCGTTACCAGTAATCCGGTTTGATGGCAGGTGTTTTACGGGTAGGCACGCGTTCCGGGAACTGGTGTGACTGCAACTCTTCTGCAGAGATAACTCGACGCATCCAATGGGAATGTTCCTTCAGCGAACCTGGTGAAGGACAGTTCAATTCAGCTCGATGAGGAAGAATGACCCCGATAGTTATGTCAGGAAAATCTTCGCGAATAGCTTTAAGGGCTGGAGTCATGTCTGTGTCGCTGGAAACCAGTACGAGTTGTTCAATACGGTCATGCACTTCAAGAGCGGCTTGCTTGGTAGCAGTGCGGTACATGCTGATCGCGATGTGTACATCCGTCTCTTTCTCTTCAAGCTTCCAAATGTCGACCTTGTCTTGACGGGAAGCACCTGTTTTCCTGTCGATAAAGCGTGGAGCTTTCGCCGGTTCGAGCGAGTGCCGACCATAGTGCACTGCTACTTTGGTAGCTTTCAGTGCTCGCACATAGGAGTCTTGAGCCTCTTTCGAGATTTTTCCCCGAGTGGCGAGTATCGGTTTTACGGAAGAAGTGAAGTAATCAACGGAGATGATTGAGCTTTGCGGGTTTTCGATATATGTGACATGGGCCAGCAGGCCTTTGAGGTTGAGCCACTTATAGGGAGTGCCCGCGAGCAACCCGTAAAACAGATTGTAGCCATCAACAAAAAAAGCGGTGCGCACGAACTTAATCCTCAAAAACGAAAAAACCGGCCTAGGCCGGTTTCTTCACCCCAACTGCCAGAGAACTGAATCTCTGCGTACGGGGTTGAGTTGGAGCAATCCTAAGTCGTGCTCGCCACGCACGTCAACCACCGATTGACCAGGAGCTACACGACGGCATGCACTCCAGCGCCGACGAGTCAGTTTTGATCACCGACCTAGGTGATGGTCAAGGCGTTGTTGGCCTGAGTTATTAGTGATTGCTACAGGAAGAGTGTTGAAGTGCTGCATTTCGATATAAGTTTGAAGTGTCGACCGCTGCTCTCCGTATCGATTGAATGTATGTTCCCAATTTGATGTGGGATTTATTACCGAGGGGTGCTGAAGGAAAGCCTAAGTATCTGTGCTGAGAAATTTGGCTATTTTGAAACATTACATTTCTATCCAATGACGCCCCTCCGCTTGACGTCCACCCACGCTGTCATAGACTCCGCTCATCCGTCAGGGAGTTACGGTTATGCGGCGTGTTTGTATGTGGGTTATTGGATTGACCTTTGTAACGTGCGTAGTACAGGCGCAAACGCCTGCGCCCGATGATCCGCTGCTGGACAGCAGCGGCAGTGCAAACGCCAGCAGTGAGGCCCGTGGCGTGCTGCGTGCGCGGGATCAGGCGGTGCTCGCCAGTGAGTTGTCCGGGCGTATTGTCGAGTTGCCGTTCAGTGAGGGCGAGTCGTTCAAGAAGGGCGACACCTTGGCGCGTTTTGACTGTTCGGCTTATCAGGCCCAGCTCAATGCGGCCCAGGCTGCCAGCCGTGGCGCCGGTGAAGAGCTGTCCCACAACAAACAATTGGCGGCGTTGAATTCGGTCGGGCGTTTTGAAGTGGCGCGGGCCGAGGCCAAGGTCAGCGAGACTCAGGCGCAATCCCAGGTTTATCAGGTTCAGGTCAAACGCTGCAGCGTGCTGGCACCGTTCGATGGTCAGGTCGTCGAGCGCAAGGTCAAGCGTTATGAAAGCGTCGCTGCCGGCACGCCGTTACTGGACGTGGTCGACAACCGCACCCTGGAAATTCATCTGCTGGTGCCGTCACGCTGGATGGCCCGGCTCAAGCCTGGCCAGACCTTCAGTTTTGTTCCCGATGAAACCGGTCAGCCACTGGATGCCACGGTCAAACGCCTCGGCGCGCGGATTGACGAAGGCAGTCAGACCTTGCTGCTGGTGGCGACGCTTCCCAACGCCAACGGTTTATTGGCCGGCATGAGTGGCACGGCGCGTTTCGCGGAGTTCAAGTGAACGCTCCGGTCACAGGTGGCGCTGAACAGGTGTTCGCAAGGTTTCTGGATCTCGAACGGCTGACCCGCGCTGCTCGCACGCCTGCGCAACTGGCCTACAGCCTGGTCAATGACGGTCAGGCGCTGTTCGGCTTTCGTCACGCGGCGTTGTTGATCGCCGGCAAAGTGCAGGCCGTGACGGGCGTCAGTGCGGTAGAGCCGAATGCGCCGTTCGTGGCGTTTGTCGAGCAGGCCGTGGCGCAGTTGTTCAAGCTCGAGGTGCTGAAACAGGCGCGGGTGATTCCGGCGAATGTTCTCAGCGAATCGATTCAGGCGGACTGGCAAAGTCTTTCCGCGGCTCAGGTGTTCTGGCTGCCGCTGATCGATCACCAAGGTGAGGTGTTTGGCGGTCTGTGGCTGGCGCGGGATCTGCCGTGGAATCCTTCCGAGCAAGTGTTGCTGTCGCAATTGGGTGACACCTACAGCCATGCCTGGCTGGCGCTGCAACCACGCAAACCGTGGCGGCTGCGCTGGACGCGAAAACGTCAGGTGGCGCTGGTCGCGGTGGTGTTGCTCGGGCTGCTGATTCCGGTGCGCCAATCGGTGCTGGCACCGGCCGAGGTTGTTCCGCTGGGCGGCCGAGTCGTTGCGGCGCCGCTGGACGGGGTGATCGCCGAATTCCTGGTCAAACCCAATCAGACGGTGAAAGCCGGGGACCTGTTGTTGCGCTTTGAAAGCACCACGCTCAGGGCCCAGGCCGATGTGGCCGAGCGCGCCTTGGGCGTTGCTGAAGCGGAGCTAAAGGCCAATTCCCAGCGCTCGTTCGCCGATGCTGAATCGAGCTCGAAAATCGATCTGTTGGCCGCACGAGTCGAGCAAAAGCGCGCTGAACGGGATTACGCCCGCGAACTACTCAAGCGCAGCGAAGTACGCGCCGAACGGGGCGGTATTGCGGTGTTCGCCGATGCGGAACGCTGGACCGGTAAACCGGTGCAGACCGGCGAGCGGCTGATGGAAATCGCCGACCCGACCCAGGCTGAGTTGCGCATCGAACTGGCGGTGGGCGATGCGATTGCGCTGGAGCCGGGCGCGCAGGTCGCGCTGTTTCTCGACAGTGATCCGTTGCAACGGCATCTGGCCCGGCTCGAACGCGCAGCTTACGAAGCACAACCCACGGCCGGCGGTCAGCTGGCTTATCGTCTCGACGCCAGTTTCCAGCAGACGCCACCGCGTATCGGGTTGCGCGGGACGGCGAAAGTCTTCGGTGACCGTGCGCCGCTGGCGCTGTACCTGTTACGTAAACCCCTGGCCGGTTTGCGCCAGAGCGTGGGGCTTTAGATGAGCCTGCCGAACCTGCGCGCAGATTTGCAGCTGACGCCTGCGTCACCGGCGCTCGATGGCTCGCCGCGCTGGACCCTGGCCGATCCGGTGCGCGGTCGCTATTTCAAACTCGGCGTGGCGGCGATGCGCCTGCTACGCCATTGGTCCTTGGGTGATCCCGAGCAAGTGCTGCGTGCAGCCAACCGCGAGCCAGGTTTGCCGCTCGATGGCGCGGAGCTTGAGCAATTGCTGGGCTTTCTGCGCAGCCACGACCTGATCACCGCCCTCGATCCGCAACAGCGCGCCAGTTACAGCCTCAAAGCGGCCGCTCAACGCCAGTCGCTGTGGCAGATCTTGCTGCACCAATACCTGTTTTTCCGTATTCCGCTGTGGCGCCCGGACGCTTTTCTCAATCGCGCCTGGCCATGGCTGGAGCGCTTCGGCCCGCGAGCATTACGCTACGGATTGCCGGCAACTCTGGGGCTCGGCGTGTTTCTGGTGTCCCGGGACTGGCAGCGCTTTATCGCGACCTTCCCGCATTTGTTCAGCCTCGGTGGCGCGCTGGCGTTCGGCGTGGCGCTGTTCTTTGCCAAGCTCTGCCACGAGTTCGGTCACGCTTTCATGGCCAAGCGCGCCGGTTGTCGAGTGCAGAGCATGGGCGTGGCGTTCATGGTGTTGCTGCCGATGTTTTACACCGATGTCAGCGACGCCTGGCGGGTCAATGATCGCCGCGCGCGGTTGCTGATTGGCGCCGGTGGCGTGCTGGCGGAATTGCTTTTGGCGAGCCTCGCGCTGCTCGCCTGGTCGCTGCTGCCAGACGGTCCCGGACGCACGGCTGCCTTCATGCTCGCCAGTGCTACCTGGATGACCACGCTGGTGATCAACCTCAACCCGTTCATGCGCTTTGATGGCTATTTTTTGCTCAGTGACTATTGGCAAGTCGACAACCTTCAAGGGCGTGCGTTTGCCCTTTGTCGTTGGCGCTTGCGCGAGTTTTTATTCGGTTACGGTGCGCCGGCGCCGGAGCCCTGGTCGCCGAAGATGCAACGGCGTTTGCTGATCTGGGGTTACGGTTCGTGGCTGTGGCGTGCGGCGTTGTTTTTCGGGATTGCGCTGGCGGTCTACCACCTGTTCTTCAAGGTGTTGGGGATTTTCCTGATGCTGGTGGAACTGGTGTGGTTCATTTTCCTGCCGATCATGAGTGAGTGGCGGCAATGGTGGACTCGTCGCGAACAGGCGCATGCGCCTCGGGTGCTGCTCAGTGGTCTGGCGTTGCTTGGGTTGTTGCTGATGCTGGTCGTGCCGTGGCGCAGCGCCGTGGAGTTGCCGACGATGCTGGAGGCGGGCCGCGCCAGTGCCTTGCATGCGCCAGTCGCGGCGCGGGTCAAAACGGTGAATGTTCACGATGGTGAAGCGGTTGCCCAGGGCCAGGTGTTAATCGAGCTGGAATCCCCGGACCTGGATTCGCGTCAGGCCATCGTCCGTCGCGAAATCCAGATCCAGCAGTTGCAGATGCGCCGCCAGGCCAGCCGCAGTGAAACCGCCGCCGACGCCGGTATCGTCGAACAGCGCCTGGCCGAAGCGGTGGCTGAATATCGCGGATTGGCCGCCCAGCGTGAGCGCCTGCTGCTGCGGGCGCCCCACGCCGGCAAGGTGCGCGATCTGTTGCCGCAGTTGGCAGTCGGTCGCTGGTTGTCGAGCAAAGATCCGCTGGCGCGGGTGGTCGAAGACGGCGCGCGGTTGCGCGGTTATCTGGCCGAGGTCGAGCTCTGGCGTGTCGCCACTGGCGCCAGCGGGCGCTTCATCGCCGACGATCCGATGCACCCGGCGATCGCCGTGCAACTGAGCGAAATCGACACCAACGGCGCGGAATTTGTCGATCAGGAAGCGTTGACCTCCGATCACCATGGGCCGATTGCCGTGCGCCGGGATCAGCATCAAAGAGCGGAGCCGGTACAGGCTCAATATGGGGCGCGGTTGAGCGTCCTCGAAGAGGTACCGACGCCGGTGCAACCCTTGCGCGGCATTGTGGTGTTGCAGGGGCGCGGCGAGTCGTTGCTGGGTGTCGCCTGGCGGCGGTTGGCGGCGCTGGGCGTAAGGGAAAGCGGTTTTTAGGGAGAGCAACGATGGCAAATACCGATTCAGTGGCGGCCGACGGCTTGGTGGTTCGGCCTTCACGGGCCAGCGATGGGGCTTTTCTGCACAGCCTCTATCAGTCGGCGCGGCCGGATCTGCAATGGATCGATGGTGAGCAAGAGGTGGTTGAGCAGGTGGTGGCCCAGCAGTTTCGAGTGCAGGAACAAGGTCTGGGGGAACGCTTCCCCAACGCGATGCATTACGTGATCGAGAAGCTCGACACGGCCATCGGTGCGCTGACCACCGATTTTGGCCCAAATGAAATTCGTGTGTTGTACCTGGCGTTCATTCCCCAGGCTCGCGGCCAGGGCTATGGCCGCAAGGTGCTGCAAGGTGTGCAGAAAGCCGCGCAACAGGTTCGTTGCCCGGTAGCGACGGTGGTTTGGGCCAACAATCCCCACGCGCGCCAGCATTACCTGGCGCTGGGGTTTCAGGTGGAAGAGCGCAACCCGGCGGCGGAGCGGTTGGTGTGGTATCCAATAGTTTGAAAACACCACTAAACCCCTGTGGGAGCGAGCCTGCTCCGGGCGGCGTTCCGACGATAGGGCCATCACATTCAACATCAACTTTGAATGATCCACCGCAATCGCGAGCAGGCTCGCTCCCACATTTTCAGATTATGTGTATTCAGTTGAACGCGATGTAGAAATACCCCAAGCCCGGGTCACGTCCCATGGCCGGCACTCGGGAAACAAAGATGTTTTCCACCTGACCCAGTTCCGGCAATTCCAGCGTACACAACCCATCGACAAACTCTGTGGGTTTCAAGCTGTTGAACTCGACGCTGAACGGCATGCGCTCGTTGTTGGGCATCCGCGAGCGGGGTGTTTCTTCAAGGCTGCCGATATGGATCGGCAATTCACTTCCATCCGGCAGTCGCAGCGTCCCCGTCTTGCCCAGCAGCTTCTGAAAGTGTTGGCTTTGAACCTGTTGCAGCATGGTGTCACTCCAGAATTGAAAGTGGCCGGGGGATTTGAATCCCCCGGCGGCTCCTCAGTTGCGCGAAGGGAACAACCCGTTCAAGGCGATGCTGAAGTTGAGCACCAGGAAGGGGTTCATCGTTTCCATGGGCAGGCCGTTACCGGCGGACGAGATTTCCCCGGTGACCGTGGTGGCCACGCCTTTAAGTGGCACGGCTGAAGCGCCTTGCGCGTCGGAGTAGATGCTCGCCGAACCCGGGCCGCCGCCCGAGGCACCGATGTACGAGTTGGTCGCGGTCGGGTTGGTGACCGGGTTGCTCGCCGGGCTGGCCAGTTGCAGGGTGGTGGCGGCCGTGAGCCCGGACAAGGCGTGGGTGTGATTGGGCAGGTTGGTGATGGTGGCGGTAACGTTCTCGGTCCCGGAGAATTCGCCGATGACGCGCGGGGTCAGGTTCAGGCCGTTGCCCATACAGACCGGCATCCGGCCTTGCAGGTTGGGCAGCATGAAATTGGTGGTGCCATTGCCTCCGAAGTTGACGCCCAGCAGTGCAAAAACCGTGTTGTATTGCGCGATGCTCAGCGTCTGGCCATTGCACAGGGCCCAGCCGTTGGGCGCGTAGTTAAAGGCGAAAGGTTGGATAGTGCCGATAAATACTTCCATAAGTCCTCATCCCTCAGGTTAGTTGTCTGGCGCGCCACGCGGGTGGCCCGGGCCCCCGGGCAGATCGTTGCGAACAGCCGATTCCTTTCATCTCCGTGGCTGGGTCACGCCACGCCAGAGCGTAGTAGATCCACATGGAATGCCGAATGTCGTTGGTCGCAAAGCCAGCATCGACGACGGCGCTCTCGCTGTCCTACAGTGATTACAAGCTTCAAGGTTTTTCACCGGCAGTCTCGAGGGGGGGCAATGGAGGCGCGCAGAGAAACGCCGCTTGACGGCACCCAAGGCCCCCACGCCGCACCCGGCGCCTGGGCGAGTGTTCAACGCTTGCTTCGATGGGTGCGCGAGCATTGGCTGCTGCCGATCCTGGCACTGGCCGCGCTGGTGCGTTTTTATGACCTGACCGCGGCGGCGGTCTGGGGCGATGAAGGTTCCAGTCTGCTGCTGAGTCAGTATTCGCTGGCCGGGATCTGGGTGCATGCCGCCCATGATGTGCATCCGCCGCTGTATTTCATGCTGCTGCATGGCTGGATCGAGCTGTTCGGCGATGGCATTTTTTCGATCCGAAGCCTGAGCGCTTTACCGGGGATTGCCACCGTGGCGCTGGGCGTCTGGCTGGTGGACTTGCTCGCCACTCGCCGCGCCGCGTTGTTGGCCGGTGTCCTGTTGGCGCTGCTGCCTACCGCCGTGCGTTACAGCCAGGAAGTGCGCATGTATTCGTTGCTGGGGCTGTGGCTGATCGCTGCCACGATTGCCCTGGTCTACTGGATCAAACACCCCGGACGTAAACGTTATCTGGTGATTTACGCACTGCTGATGAGTGCGGCGTTCTACACCCATTACTTCACCGCCCTGTGCGTGCTGTGTCACTGGCTGTATCTGGGACTGATCCGCGTACAGCCGGGCTATCGTTTGCGGCATATCCAGCAGCCCGGCTGGTGGTGGGCGAACGTGGCGATTGTGTTGGTGTACTTGCCGTGGGTGCCCAACCTGATCGATCTGATTCAACACATGGATCAACTCAAAGCCAATGGTGATGTGGGGTGGGAGACACCGGTCACGTTCGCCTCGTTGCCTTCGATGATCTGGTCGTTCCTGATCCAGGACGATGGCGAGTCCCTGACTGCACCGATTTTCAGCATGTTGCCTTTGGCGTCGCTGGCCCTGGTGTGGGTGGCGCTGGCGCGGGATCGCAGTGTCATTCGTGGCAGTGCATTGGTGGTGATCTACACCGTTTTGCCGTTGTTGCTGGTGTTTTCGGTGTCGTTCATCTCGCCGGTGTTCATCGAGCGTTACCTCACCGCGTACGCCCTTGGTCTGCCGATGATTGCCGCGTTGGCCATCGATCGCCTGTACGCGGTCTTTCGGGTGCTGGCCGTGACGGTGCTGGTGTTGTTTGTCGGCGTCGAACTGGTGGGGCTGAACAACAACGCCACGGTCGATACCAACGATCAAATCAGCGTCATGGTCGACTACGTGAACCAGCACTTCGTTGCCGGTGACCGGATCGTCACCAGCGACTTGCTCTGGTACCTCAGTTACGTCTATTACAACCGCACCGACGCCAAACCACTGCTGTACACCCCGCCGTTGGCCAATGGCGCTTCGAGCCGGCCGAATGCCTATGGTTTCGGCACGCTGGTGACCCAGGACATTTACCTCGACAGCCTCGGTGATTTGCCCAAAGGCACTGGCCGAGTGTGGTTGATCGGTACCGTCGATGTGCCTGACGAATTCGCGCCGTTGCCCGCAGGCTGGCAGAACGTTGGCGTAACACAGGCGGGAGGCGCCAACGCGCGGTTGTTCGTGTTGCATTGAGCCTGTAACTAAAATCGCGTTTCCCAGACGATTTAGTTTCGATTTGATATCAAAACACCATTACCCCTCAGGCCATTCATGGTCTAGGCTCCGTCATACATAAAGGACTTATGACCAGGGTGAAGGGATTGTCACAGTTCCATTTTATTTCCGGCTTGCCGCGCTCAGGCTCGACCCTGCTTTCTGCGATCCTTTTGCAGAACCCGCGCTTTCATGCCGGCATGACCAGCCCCGTTGGCGCCCTGTTTTCCGGTGTTCTGGAACAGTGCAGCGCCGGCAGCGAGTTCGGTGCGGTGATCGATACCGATCTGCGCCGCCGTTTGCTTCGCGGACTGTTCGACTCCTTCTACGCCGACAAGGCCGACAAACCGGTGGTGTTCGACACTAACCGGTTGTGGAGCTCGCGACTGCCGGCCATCAGCGATCTGTTCCCGCAAGCCAAGGTCATTGCCTGCGTGCGCAATGTTGCCTGGGTCATGGACAGCATCGAGCGTTTGTATCGCGCCAACCCCTTTGAAAACACCAAGCTGTTCGGCGACGCAGTCGAGCGCAACACGGTCTACAGCCGTTGCGAAACCCTGGCGCAGCGCAATCGTCTGGTGGGGTTTGCCTGGGCAGCGCTCAAGGAAGCCTATTACGGCGAACACGCCGACTCATTGCTGATTGTCGATTACGACTTGCTGACCCAGGCACCTGATCGGGTCATGCGGCTGGTCTACGACTTCATTGGCGAGCCGTGGTTCGAGCATGACTTCAACAACCTCGCCTACGATGCGCCAGAGTTCGATCAAGCCCTCGGCGTCTCCGGTCTGCACAAAGTCAAACCCAAGGTCGAGCTGCAATCGCGGCGCACGATCCTGCCGCCGGATTTGTTCAAGCAATATGCAGAATTGTCCTTTTGGCTCGATGGCTCAGCCAGCGCCGCCAATGTCATTCGTATGAAGGCCGACGCCGCGATCAGTTGATCGCGGCGTTTTCATTGACGCATCAAGCAAGTTCGAGTCCGGGTGAGCAGCATGTGGTGGAGCAACGGCAAGTCGCGAGTTACCGAAGGCGCACGGGCGCTGGCCTCACCCATGATCATGTCCCTGGAACCGCGAATGCTGTTCGACGGCGCGGTGGCGGCCACGGTGGCCGATACCGCTCAGGCGGACAGCCACAGCACGGCGGATGCCGCCAAGACGCCAACGGCCGACCAACCGGTCGCCAGCAAGGACACCCACGGCCAGGCCGATGCCACACCTGCACCAGCCCCCGTTGCAGTGCCGGGCCAGAGCGTGGTGTTCGTCGATTCGCGGGTCAAGGATGCCGATAGCCTGCTCAAGGGCGTGGCACCTGGCACCCAAGTGGTCCAGCTGGACGCGAGCAAGGACGGCTTGCAGCAAATTGCCGCCTATCTGGACACGCATCAGGGCATCAGTTCGGTACAGATCATTGCCCACGGCAACGCGGGCGATCTGTGGCTGGGCAACAATTATCTGTCGGCTGACAACGTCGCGGCCCGCAGCGCCGTGCTGGCGGAAATCGGCAAGGACATGAACGTCGGCGGCGACATTTTGATCTACGGCTGCTACACCGCCGAAGGTGAACGCGGCTTGAGTTTTGTCGACTCGCTGGCTCAATTGACCGGCCGCGATGTGGCTGCTTCCAGTAATCGCACCGGGATCGGTGGCGACTGGAATCTGGAAATTGCTACCGGCAACATCGAAAGCGCCAACGTCCTCTCGACCACGGCCATGAGCGAGTATCAGTGGGGCCTGGCAACCTGGACGGCCACCAACAACGCCAACACGGGCGTCGGCTCACTGCGTGCCGCCATCGCCTCGTCGCAGAACGGCGATATCGTTACCTTCAGCACTGGCATGACAGTACAGCTGACGTCCGAACTGCTGATCAACAAGAACATCACCGTTGATGGCGACTTGAACAACGACGGCGTGGCTGACGTGATTCTCGACGGTCAGTACAGGACCCGAGTGATTGAAGTGTCGTCTGGCAGCATCGTGACGCTCGATGGCCTGGTGATCACCCGTGGCCTGGTGTCGGGCACGGGCGGCAATGGCGGTTACGGTGCCACGGGTTCGATGGCTGGGGGCATTTTCAACGCAGGGATTCTGACCCTGAACAACGTCAGCGTGACCTCTAACGGCGCTTCCGGTGGCGGCGGCGGCGGCGGTGTGACGGGCGCTTTTTACGGCGGCGGCGGTGGTGGCGGCGGCGGTTTGGGTGGCCAGGGCGGCGGGCATGGCGGTTCGTCGGGGCCGGGCACCGGCACGCTGGGCGGCCAGGCGGGCAGCGGTGGTGTCGGCGGTTACGGCGGCGGTTATGACGCCACCCACATGGGCGGTCGCGGCGGTACCACCACGGGCGGGGCTGGCGGCGTAGGCGTTTCCTATTACAGCAACGGCGGTAACGGTTCGACGGCCACCAATGGCACGATTTCCATTGGTGGCGGGGGCGGCGGGGCCGGTTGGGACAAGGTCGGTGGCGCCGGCGGCAACGCGGTGGGCGGGATCTACAACGCCAGCACCGGTACCCTGACCATTGTCGGCACCTCCACCATCAGCAACAACATTGGTGCCGGCGGCGGTGGCGGCGGTGGTGGTGGCCAAGGCAGCAATGCCAGCAATGGCGGCATTGGTGGCCGGGGCGTCGGTGCGATCTGGAACAAAGGCACGCTGCTGATCACAGCCGCCAACTTCGCCGCCCTGGCCGGTAATGCCGCGGCCAGTGGTGCAGGCGGTACCGCGCAGGGCGGTGGCAGCCCCGGCACTTCGCCAACCGCCGTCGCGACCATCTACAACGACGGTGGCATACTCAACACCGCGTATTCACCACCGCCGACCGCGACCATTGTGGTCGCTGACACCACACTGAGCATCGGCGAAACGTCCCTGGTGACCATCACCTTCTCCGAAGCCGTGACCGGTCTCACCAATGCGGACCTGACCATCGCCAACGGCACGTTGACCTCGGTGAGCAGCGGCGATGGCGGCATCACCTGGACGGCAACGTTTACGCCGTCCGCCAGTATTTCCGATACGACCAACGTCATCACCCTGGACAACACCGGGGTGATCAACATTCTGGGCACCGCCGGCGTCGGCACCACCAACTCCAATAACTACACGGTCGACACCGTACGCCCGACCGCCACCATCGTGTTTACCGACACGGCGCTGAGAATCGGCGAAACCTCCCTGGTGACCATCACGTTCGACGGGGCCGTCACCGGTCTCACCAACGCCGACCTGACGATTGCCAACGGCACCTTGACCTCGGTGAGCAGCGCCGATGGCGGTATCACCTGGACGGGGACTTTCACGCCAAGCGCGAGCATCACCGACACGACCAACCTGATCACCCTGGACAACACCGGGGTCAACGACCTGGCGGGCAACGCCGGCAGCGGCACCACCGATTCGAACAATTACGCCATCGATACCGTGCGGCCAACGGCGACCATTGTGGTGTCAGACAATGCGCTGAAAATCGGCGAAACCTCGCTGGTGACCATCACCTTCAGTGAAGCGGTCAGCGGTTTCACCAACGCCGACCTGACCATCGCCAACGGCACCTTGAGCGCGGTCAGTAGCAGCGACGGCGGCATCACCTGGACCGCGACCTTCACACCTTCCGCGAGCACCAACGACGCGACTAACCTGATC
Source organism: Pseudomonas sp. GM41(2012) (assembly GCF_000282315.2). Lineage (GTDB taxonomy): Bacteria > Pseudomonadota > Gammaproteobacteria > Pseudomonadales > Pseudomonadaceae > Aquipseudomonas. The sequence goes on along the minus strand of NZ_AKJN02000004.1, from coordinate 1,147 downwards.
ACCCTGAACAACACCGGGGTCAGCGATCTGGCGGGCAATGCCGGCAGCGGCACCACCGATTCGAACAATTACGCCATCGATACCGTGCGACCAACGGCAACCATCGTGGTGACGGACAATGCGCTGAAAATCGGCGAAACCTCGCTGGTGACGATCACCTTCAGTGAAGCGGTCAGCGGTTTCACCAACGCCGACCTGACGATTGCCAACGGCACCTTGAGCGCGGTGAGCAGCAGCGATGGTGGTATCACCTGGACGGCGACGTTTACCCCGACTGCCAGCATCACCGACACGACCAACCTGATCACCCTGGACAACACCGGGGTCAGCGACTTGTCGGGCAACGCCGGCAGCGGCACCACCGATTCCAACAACTACGCCATCGACACTGTGCGGCCAACGGCAACCATTGTGGTGACGGACACGGCGTTGAGAATCGGCGAAACCTCGCTGGTGACGATCACCTTCAGTGAAGCGGTCAGCGGTTTCACCAACGCGGACCTGACCATTGCCAACGGCACCTTGTCGGCGGTGAGCAGCGCCGATGGCGGCATCACCTGGACCGCGACGTTCACACCTTCCGCCAGCATCAACGACACGACCAACCTGGTCACCCTGGACAACACCGGCGTCGCAGATCTGGCCGGTAACGCCGGCAGCGGCACCACCGATTCCAACAACTACGCGATCGACACCGTGCGCCCGACCGCTACGATTGTGTTGGCCGATTCTTCGCTGACACAGGGCGAAACCTCGCTGGTGACCATTACCTTCAGCGAAGCGGTCAGCGGTTTCACCAACGCCGACCTGTCGATTGCCAATGGTACGTTGAGCGCGGTCAGCAGCAGCGACGGCGGCATTACCTGGACGGCGACCTTCACGCCGACCGCAGGCATTAACGACGCCACCAACGTTATTACTCTGGCCAATACCGGCGTGGCCGACATCGCGGGCAACACCGGCAGCGGGACCAGTTCTTCGGGCAACTACGCCATCGACACCGCCCCGCCGACCGCGACCATCGTGGTGGCGGACAACGCCCTGAAAATCGGTGAAACGTCACTGGTGACCATCACCTTCAGCCAGGCCGTGAGCGGTTTCACCAACGCCGACCTGACCATCGCCAACGGCACGTTGAGCGCGGTGA
>NZ_AKJN02000005.1 GCF_000282315.2 Pseudomonas sp. GM41(2012) | reverse complement strand
CCGCCAATCCCTTGTAGGAGCCGAGCTGGCTCCGGGCGGCGATCCGACGATAGCGTATTGTCAGTCACTTTGATTTTGAATGTACCGCCGCCATCGTCGGATCGCCGCCCGGAGCCAGCTCGGCTCCTACAGGGATTGGCGTGCCTGATAGATCCGACACCGGCCAACAGTCAAAGGTCGATCAAAGATTCTCGTACCGGTTCATGTCCAGCACGCCCTCTTCCGCCGGATCGGTCTCGTGGACGTACCGGCTCAGGTCATGGAAGTAGAACCAGAACTGCGGATGGCTGCGGCGAATCCCCCAGCGCTCGACGATTTTTTCGAATCGATTGGCGTCCATGGCGTTTTCCATCTCGCCCACGAATTCAGGCACTTGCTCGGCCGGAATGTTAAACATGAAGTTCGGATAGCTGCTGAGCACGCCCGGATAAATAGTCACAGTGTCGAGCCCTGGCTGATACCGCAGGGATTCACCGAGCAGAAACGCAACATTACTGTGCGCCCGGTTGCGCAGCAGGCTGTAGACCTCGCGTTTGCCGCTCGCGGTTTCGATGCGCAGCAGGGTCGCTTCCGGCAACTGATCGATAACCTTCAGCCCGGCCGCCGGACGCGAAGTCAGGCGACTCAACGCCTGTTCGGCGTTCTGCAAGGCCAGGTCGATGTTCGGCCGCGAGCAATAGGCGCCGTCACAACGGTTGATCGGATCCGGCTTGGCGTTGAGGTCGCCGTAACGGGCCAGCAACTGCAGGGCGAAATCGCGTTTCGGGTCCTTTTCGTCCAGTACTAGCGCCGTCTCTTTGTCGTTATCGATGGCCTCGTAGTCCAGCCACATCTTGAATTTGCCACCGTTCTGGTACCAGTCGTCGAGGTAGCCGTCGCGCGAATCGGCCGGCATCAGGCGCAAGAAGTTCTGCTCGGCGCCATTGCGGATCAGGTCGAAGTACAGCCGGGTTTGCGCCTGATGGGAGACGTTGCCGAACACATCGAAGTTGACTGCCAACTGATAATACGTGCGCTCCAGCAGCGGGAAGTCGAACAGCCACATCGTTTGCGGCACGTCACCGATCAGGCCTTTGTTCACCGAGGCACTGTCGAAATGCCGAAAGATCGTCAGCAAGGCGTTATCGTTGCCAGCCCATAAGGTCGACCAGCTCGGCGCCGGCGCATCGGCGTAACTGTCACGACGCAGAGCCTCGTACTCGTTACGCTTGTCGCGGTAGTCATGCCACAGGCTCAAGACGCTGCCGACATCGTCGTTCTGCCCCGGCATCGCCAGCAACGGCGTAGCCTGGCCGCGATACTTCGGATCGATGATGTAAAGGTCGTGCTCAGGCGCCTGGAACATTGCCCAAAAGTTATCGCGGATCACGTCGGTGGCGATCTGGCCGCGGCACACCGGGCCGCGAATAAACGTACGGACGAAGTATTCGGCGTTATCGAGCATGAATTGATAACGCGCCTGGGCCGGGATCGCCTCGAACGTGGTGAACGGATTGGCCCGACGCTCCGGCCCGTAGCCCGGCAAGGCGTCGACCTGCCATTTGCCGTTATAGAAGAGGCTTTTGATCCGTGCCATCTTCGCCGCGCTCAGCGGGTAGGTGATGTGGGTCTTCTGCACAATCACGCCTTGCACCGGCCACAAGCGGTAATACACCTGAGTGCCCGGATCGTCATTCGGGCGGCGTGTGTTGATCAGATCGATCGGCTGGCCGGTCGGCGTGCGCGAACGTACCCACTGAAAGAAATGCCCCGGCTCACCGTCCTTGAAATAAAGGTGAGCGAGAAACCAATGCTCGAACAACCAGCGCCCCACCAGGCTTTGCCGTGCGCCCGGTGCGTTGAGCAGGTTTTCCCACTGCACCACCTGCAACGCTTCTTTGGCGCTCGGTACAAGGCCTTGCTCGTCAATCGGCGCACCGGATGCCAGCCAGCGCTGCAGCGTCTGGTACTGCTGATCGGTCAGGCCGGTAACCGCCAGCGGCATGCCCTCTTGGGGATGTGATTTGGCGTAGCCGTCGAACTCGGCCGGCAGGGCGCACATGTTTTCCCGGTTCAGGCCAAGGACGATGTCCTCCGGCAACCTGGCGTTGGGTTGCAAGGGGGTTTTGTGGCCCAACTCAAGCATCCGCGCCATCAACGCGGCCTGACTGCCTTGAGCGTCGAGCACCGAATAGAAGTCCTTTTGCTGCCAGGCGCGTTTACCGAAGGCGTCATAAAACAGCCGGGTCGGCGCGGCAGCCTGGCGGCGTTCGCCGTCGTAGACCGGGATCCTGGTCGCGCCACGGGCAGCCCCTTCGCCACTGCCCAGGTTGAGCTGACAGGCGGCGTCATAGCAGGCATGGCAGGCCACACACTTTTCGGTGAAGATCGGTTGTATGTCGCGACTGTAGGAAATGCCAGGGGAAATGGCCGGATCCTGCGCGGCGGCGCCCCAGCTTAAAAACAGCAAAACAATGCTGATGACGCGATAAGACATATCCCTGGTCCCGATCATGAAAAAACGCCGCGATTCTACCGGTCTGCACCCTACTCCAACATGAGCGATATTCATGCAAAACCGGGACATGCTCTAAAACCGCACAGGTTTGCTATTATCCCGCCCCTTCGTCATGGTCTTTCCGAGTAGTCCAAATGTCCGATCGCAGTGTTCGCCTTCAAGCTCTCAAGCACGCCCTCAAAGAGCGCATCCTGATTCTCGATGGCGGCATGGGCACGATGATCCAGAGCTACAAACTCGAAGAGCAGGATTACCGCGGCAAACGCTTCGCCGACTGGCCAAGTGACGTCAAGGGCAACAACGATCTGTTGATCCTGACGCGCCCGGACGTGATTGGCGCCATCGAGAAAGCCTACCTGGATGCCGGCGCCGACATTCTGGAAACCAACACCTTCAACGCCACCCAGGTGTCCCAGGCCGATTACGGCATGCAGGGCCTAGCGTACGAGCTAAACGTAGAAGGCGCACGTCTGGCGCGCAAGGTGGCAGACGCCAAGACTCTGGAAACCCCGGACAAGCCGCGCTTCGTCGCTGGCGTGCTCGGCCCTACAAGTCGCACCTGCTCGCTGTCACCTGACGTGAACAACCCCGGCTACCGCAACGTAACCTTCGATGAACTGGTGGAAAACTACACCGAGGCCACCAAAGGCCTGATCGAAGGCGGCGCCGACCTGATCCTGATCGAAACCATTTTCGACACCCTGAACGCCAAAGCGGCGATCTTCGCGGTGCAAGGTGTGTACGAAGAACTCGGCGTCGAGTTGCCGATCATGATCTCCGGCACCATCACCGATGCCTCCGGCCGTACGCTCTCCGGCCAGACCACCGAAGCGTTCTGGAACTCCGTGGCCCACGCCAAGCCGATCTCGGTCGGCCTGAACTGCGCCCTCGGCGCCAGCGAATTGCGCCCGTACCTGGAAGAGCTGTCGAACAAGGCCAGCACCCACGTTTCCGCGCACCCGAACGCCGGCCTGCCAAATGAATTCGGCGAGTACGACGAACTGCCGGCGGAAACCGCAAAAGTCATCGAAGAATTCGCCCAAAGCGGCTTCCTCAACATCGTCGGCGGTTGCTGCGGCACCACGCCGGGCCACATCGAAGCCATCGCCAAGGCCGTGGCCGGTTATGCGCCGCGTGAAATTCCAGACATTCCAAAGGCCTGCCGCCTGTCGGGCCTGGAACCGTTCACCATCGATCGCAACTCGTTGTTCATCAACGTCGGCGAGCGGACCAACATCACCGGTTCCGCCAAGTTCGCCCGCCTGATCCGCGAAGATAACTACACCGAAGCCCTGGAAGTCGCCCTCCAACAGGTCGAAGCCGGCGCCCAGGTGATCGACATCAACATGGACGAAGGGATGCTCGATTCGAAGAAGGCCATGGTGACCTTCCTCAACCTGATTGCCGGTGAACCGGACATCTCCCGCGTACCGATCATGATCGACTCCTCCAAGTGGGAAGTGATCGAAGCCGGCCTCAAGTGCATCCAGGGCAAGGGCATCGTCAACTCCATCAGCATGAAGGAAGGCGTCGAGCAGTTCATTCATCACGCCAAACTGTGCAAACGCTACGGTGCCGCAGTCGTCGTGATGGCCTTCGACGAAGCCGGCCAGGCCGACACCGAAGCGCGCAAGAAAGAAATCTGCAAACGCTCCTACGACATTCTGGTCAACGAAGTCGGCTTCCCGCCGGAAGACATCATCTTCGACCCGAACATCTTCGCCATCGCCACCGGCATCGAAGAACACAACAACTACGCTGTGGACTTCATCAACGCCTGTGCCTACATCCGTGACGAACTGCCGTACGCGCTGACCTCCGGTGGTGTGTCCAACGTGTCGTTCTCGTTCCGGGGCAACAACCCGGTGCGCGAGGCGATTCACTCGGTGTTCCTGCTGTATGCGATCCGCAACGGCCTGACCATGGGTATCGTCAACGCCGGCCAGCTGGAGATCTACGACCAGATCCCGGCCGAACTGCGTGACGCCGTTGAAGACGTAGTGCTCAACCGCACCCCGGAAGGCACTGACGCCCTCCTCGCCATTGCCGACAAGTACAAGGGCGACGGCAGCGTCAAGGAAGCCGAGACCGAAGAATGGCGCGGCTGGGACGTCAACAAGCGTCTGGAGCATGCGCTGGTCAAGGGCATCACCACGCACATTGTTGAAGACACTGAAGAATCCCGTCAGTCGTTCGCCCGCCCGATTGAAGTGATCGAAGGCCCGCTGATGTCCGGCATGAACATCGTCGGCGACCTGTTCGGCGCCGGCAAAATGTTCCTGCCGCAGGTGGTGAAATCCGCCCGCGTGATGAAGCAGGCCGTGGCCCACTTGATCCCGTTCATCGAACTGGAAAAAGGCGACAAACCGGAAGCCAAGGGCAAAATCCTGATGGCCACGGTAAAAGGCGACGTGCACGACATCGGCAAGAACATCGTTGGCGTGGTGCTGGGCTGTAACGGCTACGACATCGTCGACCTCGGCGTGATGGTGCCGGCGGAGAAAATCCTGCAAGTGGCCAAGGAGCAGAAGTGCGACATCATCGGCCTGTCCGGCTTGATCACCCCTTCGCTGGATGAAATGGTCCACGTGGCCCGCGAGATGCAGCGCCAGGACTTCCATCTGCCGCTGATGATCGGTGGCGCGACCACCTCGAAAGCGCACACGGCGGTGAAGATCGAGCCGAAATACAGCAACGACGCAGTGATCTACGTCACCGACGCTTCCCGCGCCGTGGGCGTGGCGACGCAGTTGCTGTCCAAGGAATTGAAGCCGGCGTTCATCGAGAAGACTCGCCTGGAATACATCGAAGTCCGCGAGCGCACCGCCAATCGCAGCGCCCGCACCGAGCGCCTGAGCTACCCGGCGGCCATCGCCAAGAAGCCGCAGTTCGACTGGAGCACTTACGAGCCGGTCAAACCGACGTTTACCGGTGCCAAGGTGCTGGACAACATCGACCTGAAAGTCCTGGCCGAATACATCGACTGGACGCCGTTCTTTATCTCCTGGGACCTGGCCGGCAAATTCCCGCGCATCCTCACGGATGAAGTGGTCGGTGAAGCTGCCACGGCGTTGTACGCCGACGCCCGGGAAATGCTCGCCAAGCTAATCGACGAGAAACTCATCAGCGCCCGCGCGGTGTTCGGCTTCTGGCCGGCCAACCAGGTGCGTGAGGATGACATTGAAGTCTACGGCGATGACGGCAAGCCGATTGCCAAGCTGCATCACCTGCGTCAGCAGACCATCAAGACCGATGGCAAACCGAACTTCTCCCTGGCTGACTTCGTTGCACCGAAGGACAGCGAGGTAACCGACTACGTGGGTGGTTTCATCACCACCGCCGGGATCGGTGCAGAAGAAGTGGCCAAGGCCTATCAAGATGCCGGCGACGACTACAACTCGATCATGGTCAAGGCACTGGCTGACCGCCTGGCCGAGGCGTGCGCCGAGTGGCTACACCAGCAAGTCCGTAAAGACTACTGGGGTTACGCCAAGGACGAGACACTCGACAACGAGGCGCTGATCAAAGAGCAATACACCGGCATCCGCCCTGCCCCGGGCTACCCGGCCTGCCCGGATCACACCGAGAAATCCACGCTGTTCAAGTTGCTGGACCCTGAGGCCTCGGAAATGAAAGCCGGCCGCAGCGGCGTGTTCCTTACCGAGAGCTACGCGATGTTCCCGGCGGCAGCGGTCAGCGGTTGGTACTTCGCTCACCCGCAGGCGCAGTATTTCGCCGTGGGCAAGATCGACAAGGATCAGGTGCAGAGCTACACCTCGCGCAAGGGTCAGGAACTGAGCGTGACCGAGCGCTGGCTGGCGCCGAACCTGGGTTACGACAACTAACCCCCCCACTGTGGGAGCGTGGCTTGCCCGCGATGAACGATGACGCGGTTTCCCTGTGAGACCGCGGCGCTTCCATCGCGGGCAAGCCACGCTCCCACAGGTTTTTGGGGATTGTCTATGCTTAGCTCTCACACATTGGTGACGAGGGGTTTATGGACGATCCAGCCGACAACAAGCCGCCCACTTTCTGGCAGATGCTGCACAGCGTCATGGCGGCGGCGTTCGGGGTGCAGAGCGGGAAGAACCGGGCGCGGGATTTCACTCACGGCAAGCCCAGTCATTTCGTGATTCTGGGGATTTTGTTCACCGCGGTGTTCGCGTTGACGCTGTATGGCATCGTGCAACTGGTGGTGCATCTGGCCGGGGTTTAGCGCATCAAGGTTTGCAGGCTGAACGGATAGCGATACGACGTCGACCGGCCCTTGGCTGAAAGACGGCGGAAGTTCACACCGTAATCCGGTGATTCCCCCATGGCCAGCAATCGCCTGGCCTGTGCCTTGTCGATCAGTTGCAACAACGGGATTTGCCGGTCTCGGCCGCCGTAATGGCTGAGATCCACGCCCTGATCAAGATCATGTAACGCCACCAGTGCCCAGCCGCCCAACGTGAAGTGCCCGCCCAACAGCACGCTGATGCGTCCGTCGACCGTCGCCTGTAACGCCGCCGGCGAGGTATTGACCGCACTGAACAACGCATCCTTGCCGGGAGTCCCGCCCGTCTCCGAATACGCCTGCATGGCGCCAAACGCCATTTCGTCATTGGCTGACCACACCAGCGAGACCTTCGGGTAACGCCGGAACAGCAGTTTGGCCTGTTCATAGGCCCGTTCCCGGGTCCAGCCGCTGTAAACCAGTTGGCGCAAGCGTACTTCTGGGTGCTCGGCCAAGGCCCGCATCATGCCTTGCTCGCGCAGTTGCGCCGAAGGGGTGATCTTCAGGCCGGAAAATGCCAGCAACTCGATGACCTGACCGGGCGCCGCGGGCGGATGCTGGCGAATCAGTTCCTTGAGCATCAGGTAGCCACCCTCCTCGTCGTTGGGCACCAGGCTGCCCAACCGATCAGAGCGATCCCCCAGCAGACTTTGCTGATTGGCCGTCAGCGAAGCGTTAACCATAAACAGCTTCACCCCGCTGCCCTGGGCCAGGCGAATGATCTGCGGGGCGACGTACTGTTCGTTGGCGAACACCAGATAGTCCGGACGATCAGGGCCTTGCAGCGCCTGGCGGGCCTGCGCCAGCGTGAGCTCCGGCATGCGCCGGGAATAGAGAATTCGCAGATCAATGCCCAGATCCGTGGCTGCCGCCTGCATGAATTGCGAATAGCTGATCCAGAAGGCTTCGTCAGTCTTACCGGGACTGAGGAACAATACCGATTCCGCACGCGCAACAGGGCCGTAAACCGCGCCAAGCATCAGCAGGAATGAGTAGAAAAACTTCAACATTGATCGTCCGAGCCCCCCGGCAATTCGCCGCGCATTATAGCCAGCGAAGTCCCGGAAAACGGCGTTTATTCCGGTTATTGTCCGACAATCGTCGGAATGAGACCCGGACGGGGTCGGTTATTGATGGCTGACCCAAAATACCGCGGTGCCCACGACCAGGATGATCAGGAACAGAATCGCCCAAGCATCGACCGTGCTATCGGGTTTTGACGTTTTGGTAGGGTTGCTCATTGCATCGCCTCTTGTCGGTTTTATCGGTGATTGCATAAAGACTCGAGCACAGTTAAGACGATGATTGCCCGCACCACAAATGTGGGTTTTACCTCATTGGATCTCATTAGTCGTTTTGGTTCTTTACATATACTCAAACATCACTTTTGCGCATAACTGCAAACTGGTATCTTGCCCCGGCTCCGTTGGGAGTGCGCGGCCGTGCGCGCAGAATTGCCGAGGCAGTATCGGAGACTTCCAAGCGAAAAACGCAACTGGATCCGACCGGCCCAAGCCTGAGAACAGGACTTATATGTACGTATATGACGAGTACGATCAGCGGATCATCGAGGACCGCGTCAAGCAGTTCCGGGATCAGACCCGACGCTATCTGGCAGGCGAGCTGAGCGAAGAAGAATTCCGCCCTCTGCGCCTGCAAAATGGCCTTTACATTCAGCGCTTCGCGCCGATGTTGCGGGTGGCGGTGCCTTACGGCCAACTGACTTCGCGCCAGACGCGAATGATGGCCAAGATTGCCCGTGACTACGACAAGGGCTACGCCCACATCAGCACCCGGCAGAACGTACAGTTCAACTGGCCGGCGCTGGAAGACATCCCGGACATCCTTGCCGAACTGGCGACCGTGCAAATGCACGCAATCCAGACCAGCGGCAACTGCTTGCGCAACGTCACCACCGACCAGTTCGCCGGTGTCGCTGCCGACGAGCTGATCGATCCGCGCCCGTGGTGCGAGATCGTCCGCCAATGGACTACGTTCCACCCGGAATTCGCTTACTTGCCGCGCAAGTTCAAGATCGCCATCAACGGCTCGACTTCCGACCGTGCGGCCATCGAAGTCCATGACATCGGCCTTGAGCCGGTGCACAACGCCGCTGGCGAGCTGGGCTTCCGTGTGCTGGTGGGTGGCGGTCTCGGCCGTACCCCGGTGGTCGGCGCGTTCATCAATGAATTCCTGCCGTGGCAAGACCTGTTGAGCTACCTCGACGCCATCCTGCGGGTCTACAACCGCTATGGCCGTCGTGACAACAAGTACAAGGCGCGGATCAAGATTCTGGTCAAGGCCCTGACACCTGAAGTCTTCGCACAAAAAGTCGACGCAGAGATGGAACACCTTCGCGGTGGCCAGACCACGTTGACCGACGCCGAAGTGCATCGTGTGGCCAAACACTTCGTCGACCCCGAGTACAAGGCGCTGGACAACCAGGCCCTGGCGTTGGCCGAACTCGACAAAGAACACCCGGGCTTCGCTCGCTGGCGCACCCGCAATACCCTGGCCCACAAAAAGCCGGGTTATGTGGCCGTGACCCTGTCCCTGAAGCCGACCGGTGTTGCACCGGGCGACATCACCGACAAGCAGCTCGATGCCGTTGCCGACCTGGCCGATCGTTACAGCTTCGGTCAGCTGCGCACGTCCCACGAGCAGAACATCATTCTGGCTGACGTTGAGCAGACTCAACTGTTCGCGATGTGGGGCGAGTTGCGTGAGCAGGGCTTCGCCACGCCGAACATCGGCTTGCTCACCGACATCATCTGCTGCCCAGGCGGCGACTTCTGCTCGCTGGCCAACGCCAAGTCGATCCCGATCGCCGAGTCGATCCAGCGTCGCTTCGAAGACCTGGATTACCTGTTCGATATCGGCGAACTGGACCTGAACATCTCCGGCTGCATGAACGCCTGTGGTCACCACCACGTCGGCCACATCGGTATCCTCGGGGTGGACAAGAAAGGTGAAGAGTTCTACCAGGTGTCCCTGGGTGGCAGCGCCAGTCGCGATGCGAGCCTGGGCAAGATCCTCGGCCCGTCCTTCGCCCAGGAAGCCATGCCTGATGTGATTGAAAAGCTGATCGACGTGTACATCGAACAACGTACCGAAGACGAGCGTTTCATCGACACCTATCAGCGTATTGGCATCGACCTCTTCAAGGAGCGCGTCTATGCAGCGAATAATTAAGAACAACGAAGTCGTCGACGAAACCTGGCACTTGCTGCCCAAGGACTTCAACATCGACGAGATCAGCAACTGCGACGACCTGATCGTCCCGTTGCAGCTGTGGCGCGAACACGCCCGCATGCTCAAGGCCCGTGATGGCGGCCTGGGCGTGTGGCTGGATGCCGATGAAGAAGCGGAAGAAATCGGTGACGACGTGGAAAATTTCCAGGTCATCGCCCTGAACTTCCCAGCCTTCACCGACGGCCGCAACTACTCCAACGCCCGCCTGCTGCGTGACCGTTATGGTTTCAAAGGCGAATTGCGGGCAATTGGCGATGTACTGCGCGACCAGTTGTTCTACCTGCACCGCTGCGGTTTCGACGCCTTTGCGATCCGCGCCGATAAAGACCCGTACGAAGCCCTTGAAGGTCTCAAGGACTTCTCGGTGACCTATCAGGCTGCTACCGACGAACCGCTGCCGCTGTTCCGTCGCCGCTAACAAAAATAAAGCCTTGATGACCAACAGTCATCAAGGCTTTATTACATGTGAAACACTCTTTCGCACATCAAAATTCGTTAGAACTCAACTTGCTTCAGCCCTCTTTTCCTGATGGCGTACGCCAATGCGGAGACGTCATCAAATAACGTCTTGTTCAAACTTCCCCAATTCTCGCCTTCGATAAAAACCTTGAACTCCGGCTTCCACTGACTGGGCTGATGGCGCCTGATAGAGGTGATCAGGATTTCATCATTTGTGGAACGATGAACAACCTTATGATCCTTGCCCCGCCGTACATCGATAAGAAACATGAGCTTTTCGGGCAATAACTTCACAAAAAGAGCAAAGTCATCCGGATTACCATTGTATTGAGTGCTTATTTCCATTGTGCAACATCCTTGCTGCTGATTAGGGGAAGCTGAGTCTAATCAAAACTTCTGACAAGCAAACGCCTTTAATATGTACAAAATATTTATAGATCCTCGTTAGTTAAAACTTTTAACTACGCATTCGACAATGGATCGAGTAGGAGGCGGATTTACATCCGCCGTCCTCTCACTCCGTACGTACGGATCCGTATAGGGCGGTTCAAGTTATGCGATTAAGCGCAGGCGACGCAGACTCATGCTCGCCACTCTCAGCCTTGGCTGTTGATGCCAGCTCGTCTCATAACCCAGATAATCACAGCCCCAAGGCCGTGCCACTCGGCTCTTTTCCCGGTTCAGCGTCAGTTTCAGGCGCTGAGCCAGGAACCGCTCGACGCTCGGAAGCACACTGGCAAACGTGCAGATCTCCCAGGGTAATTCGCGCGACCTTCCTGCTTATGCCTGTCGGATCTACGTCGCAGCGTTCCGTACAAGTATTGGGCTTTGGGGAAACACGCCCCCTTGCCAGGTGTGTAGAGGACTTTCAGCTCCAAGTCACCAGCGTGGCCACCACAGCCAAACTGGTTGCGCTTGCGCGCAATGCGCCATACCTGGCGCACGCATAAAAAAACCGCAGCGGACGCTGCGGTTTTGTTTAAGTACCGGGACAGCTCAAGAGTTACCAGAAGCGTTGCTGGGTCAACCGGCTCCACCAGCTCAGCAGCACACGATCTACCGAGCCGCTGGCCGCCATGCCAATGCGCTCCTGCAGGCTTTTGCGTTCGGCGTAGTGCAAGTGGTACAGCTCGGACTTCTTGGCACGCTCGGAGAGGTATTCATCGCTGGTCTTGAGTTCGTCCACCAGTTGCTTGTCCAGCGCCGCGACGCCGAGCCAGATTTCGCCGGTGGCCACTTCGTCGATGGCCAGTTGCGGGCGATAGCGCGAAACGAAGTTCTTGAACAACTGGTGAGTGATGTCCAGGTCTTCCTGGAACTTCTCGCGGCCCTTCTCGGTGTTTTCGCCAAACACCGTCAGGGTGCGCTTATACTCGCCGGCGGTCAGCACTTCGAAGTCGATGTCGTGCTTTTTCAGCAGGCGGTTGACGTTAGGTAACTGCGCCACGACACCGATCGAGCCGAGGATCGCGAACGGCGCGCTGATGATCTTCTCGCCGATGCACGCCATCATGTAGCCGCCGCTGGCCGCGACCTTGTCAATGCACACGGTCAACGGCACACCGGCATCACGGATACGCGCCAGTTGCGAGGACGCCAGGCCGTAGCTGTGAACCATGCCGCCGCCGCTTTCCAGACGCAGCACCACTTCATCCTTGGGCGTGGCGAGGGTCAGCAGCGCGGTGATTTCATGGCGCAGGCTTTCAGTGGCCGAGGCCTTGATGTCGCCGTCGAAATCGAGCACAAACACCCGTGGCTTGGCTTCGGTTTTCTTCTTTTGCTTTTTCTCGGATTTAGCTTCGACTTTGCGCAAAGCCTTGAGCTGGTCCTTGTCGAGCAAGGTTTGCTCCAGGCGTTCGCGCAGCCCTTTGTAGAAATCATTGAGTTTGCTGACTTGCAACTGGCCGACCGACTTGCGTCGACCTTTGCTGCGCAACGCCGCGAAACTGGCCAGGACCACCAGAATGGCGATCACCAGTGTCACGGTCTTAGCCAGAAAAACTGCGTACTCGGCAAAAAACTCCACAGGGACTCCTTTAATACGATGCGCTGCATAAACGCGCGCGGGATACCTCCAGCATACCCATGCGCCGCCCCGCCGGCCAGCCGTGAAACCTCTGGCAACAGCCCTGTAACGGGCATTTCAAACAAGCGTATGTTTTTTCATTGACAGCTCACCGTCATCCTCATAACCTCGCCGAACCTTCAACGTACCGGGATGACGCGGACGTGGGCAGTATCTATTTGATTCGACATGGCCAGGCCTCCTTTGGTGCAGACGACTATGACGTCCTGTCGCCGATCGGTGTTCGCCAGGCAGAAGTCCTCGGCCAGCACCTCGCCGAGCTGGGCATCAGCTTCGATCGCTGCCTCTCGGGCGACCTGCGCCGCCAGCAGCACACGGCCAACAGCGCGCTGGAACAGTTCGCTGCGGCAGACCTGCCGGTTCCTGTCCTGGAAATCGATTCCGCTTTCAATGAGTTCGACGCCGACGCGGTGATCCGCGCGCTGCTGCCGGCCATGTTACCGGACGAACCCGAAGCGCTGCACATCCTGCGCAATGCCGCGCAAAACCGCGGTGAGTTCCAGCGAATCTTCGCCCTGATCATCGAACGCTGGCTTGCCGGCACCTATGACACACCGGGCCTGGAAAGCTGGCTGGGGTTTGTCGAACGGGTGCAAGCCGGTCTGCAGCGAATCCTCGAAAGCGCCGACAATTCCCAGAAAATCGCCGTGTTCACCTCTGGCGGCACTATCACGGCCCTGCTCCATCTCATTACGCAAATGCCCGCAAAGCAGGCGTTTGAACTGAACTGGCAAATCGTCAACACCTCGCTCAACCTGCTGAAGTTTCGCGGTCGCGAGGTGGCTCTGTCTTCTTTCAACAGTCATGCGCACCTGCAGCTGTTGAAGACCCCGGAACTCATCACGTTTCGCTGAGTCCGGACTATTGTGACCCTGGCTGTATTCACCCAGCTCTAATTACCCAAGAAAGGATCGAACCATGACCTCCGTAGCTGATGCCGTACAAGCAATGAAAGCCAAGTTCAACCCAGCCGCTGCTGCCGGTCTGGACCTGGTATTCGGTTTCCGCATCGACGATACCAAGAACTTCTCGCTGATCGTCAAGGACAGCACCTGTGAGCTCCAGGAAGGCGAAAACCCGGACGCCCAGGTGACTCTGGTGATGGACGGCGAAACCCTGGAAGGCATCGTCAGCGGCGAAACCGACGGCATGCAAGCCTTCATGGGCGGCAAACTGCGCGCCGAAGGCGACATGATGCTGGCCATGAAACTGTCCGAGCTGTTCCCGGCCTAAGCGCGCCGCTCCCGACCTTCGGGGGCACGCCTGGCTGCAAACGAATCCCGCCCCTCGAGGCGGGATTCGTCGTTTTTCGCCATCGGAAAACGGCTACCTGCGGATTTGCCGTCTATATTCCTTCTGGCCGCATGCGTCAGACATCGGCTGTTTGCCCTCGCTTTCTTAATCAAGAGCCTTTGCGCGGAGCACTGCCCATGAGTCCACCTGACGACCACGACGGATTTAACCGCCGACGTGTACTGCAAGGCCTTTCGGCAGGCGCCGTCGGTGCCTGGATCAGCCCGCTAATCGCAGGGAGTAAAACCATGCCCGACGCCCCCGCCGACCTCATTCTGTACAACGGACGCCTGCACACCGTCGACCGCAAAAAACCTCAGGCCAGCGCCGTCGCGATCAAGGACGGACGCTTCGTGGTGGTCGGCAGCGATGCCCAGGCCATGGCCCTGCAAGGTCCCGGCACGCAAATTATCGACCTGCACGGGCGCACGGTGATTCCCGGTCTCAACGACTCACACTTGCACCTGATCCGTGGTGGCCTCAACTACAACCTCGAACTGCGCTGGGAAGGTGTCCCTTCACTGGTCGACGCGCTGCGCATGCTCAAGGATCAGGCCGACCGTACGCCCACGCCGCAATGGGTGCGGGTGGTCGGTGGCTGGAACGAGTTCCAGTTCGCCGAAAAACGCCTGCCGACGATTGATGAACTGAACAAAGCCGCGCCGGACACCCCGGTGTTCGTCCTGCACCTCTACGACCGCGCCCTGCTCAACCGCGCCGCGTTGAAGGTGGTCGGCTATACCCGCGATACGCCAAACCCGCCGGGTGGCGAGATCCAGCGCGATGCCAATGGCGACCCGACGGGCATGCTGATCGCCCGCCCCAACGCGATGATTCTCTACTCGACCCTGGCCAAGGGGCCAAAACTGCCGCTGGAATACCAGGTCAACTCCACCCGCCAATTCATGCGTGAACTCAATCGCCTGGGTGTCACCAGCGCCATCGATGCCGGCGGCGGTTATCAGAATTATCCGGACGACTATCAAGTCATCCAGCAACTGGCCAAAGACCAGCAACTCACGGTGCGCATTGCCTACAACCTGTTCACGCAGAAACCCAAGGAAGAGCTGACCGACTTCAAGAACTGGACCAGCACCTCCCACTACGGTCAGGGCGATGATTTTCTACGGCACAACGGTGCCGGGGAAATGCTGGTGTTCTCGGCGGCCGACTTCGAAGACTTCCTCGAGCCCCGCCCCGACCTGCCGCAAACCATGGAACAGGAACTGGAACCGGTGGTTCGCCATCTGGTGGAGCAGCGCTGGCCGTTCCGTTTACACGCCACGTACAACGAATCCATCAGCCGCATGCTCGACGTGTTCGAGAAGGTCAATCGCGACATTCCGTTCGACGGTTTGCCGTGGTTCTTCGACCACGCCGAAACCATCACCCCGCAGAACATCGAACGGGTCAAAGCCCTCGGCGGTGGCATCGCGATCCAGGACCGCATGGCCTTCCAGGGTGAATACTTCGTCGACCGTTACGGCGCCAAGGCTGCCGAAGCCACGCCGCCCATCGCTCGCATGCTGGCCGAAGGCATTCCGGTCGGCGCTGGCACCGATGCCACGCGCGTCTCCAGTTACAACCCCTGGACTTCGCTGTACTGGCTGATCAGCGGTCGCACCGTCGGTGGTTTGGCGCTGTACCCGCAAGGCTTGAGCCGCGATACCGCGCTGGAACTCTTCACCCACGGCAGCGCCTGGTTTTCCTCCGAGCAAGGTAAAAAAGGCCAGATCAAGGTCGGGCAACTGGCGGACTTGATTGCGTTGTCGGCGGACTATTTCCACATCGAGGATGAGGCGGTCAAATGGATCGAATCGGTCCTGACCATCGTTGACGGCAAGATCGTCTACGGCAGCGTCGAGTTTGAAAAACTCGGGCCGCCTCCCGTCCCGGTGGTGCCTGAGTGGTCGCCTGTTGCCAAAGTACCGGGCCATTGGAAACCCCTGGCGCCACTGACGGCGCAGGTCCATCAATGTGTCGGGGCTTGCGCAGTACATGCCCATAGCCATGAACGGGCGCGGCTGTCCTCGGCACCGGTCAGCGATTTCGCCGGTTTCTGGGGGGCCTTTGGTTGTTCGTGTTTTGCGTTTTGAAATGAGCCGCTAAAAGATCGCAGCCTGCGGCAGCTCCTACAGGGTGTATGCAATATCTCGTGTAGGAGCTGCCGCAGGCTGCGATCTTTTGATCTTTGTTGACCCAACTGGCTGTGAGCTATCAGTTGCTGGCATACGCTCTTACAATGGCGCACCTCCTGCACCGGCCACCCCATGGACATCGATCTCGCCCGCACCTTTCTGGAAATCGTCCGCCACGGCAGCCTTGCCGCAGCTGCCGAAAAACTCCACGTGACCCAGACCGCGATCACCGCGCGCGTGCAGAAACTCGAGAGTCAACTGGGCAGCACCCTGTTCGTACGCAACCGCGCCGGTGCGCGCCTGACGCCGAACGGTGAAGCCTTCGTGGTCTACGCCAATCAACTGGTCGAAACCTGGGAAGCGGCGCGACGGGACTTGCCATTGCCCGAGGGTTACCGCGACGTGTTGCACATCGGTGGCGAGGTCAGTCTGTGCAACCCGCTGATGCTCAGCTGGGCCGGCGCGCTGCGCGAGAAGATCCCCAGCCACGCCCTGCGCATGGAAATCCGTGACGGTGAAAACCTGCTGCGCCAACTGGAACTGGGGGTTCTGGATGCGGCGCTGGTTTACCAGCCCGAGTATTGGCCACGCCTGCAAGTCGAACAGGTGCTGGAAGAAAAACTGGTCCTCATCCGCCTGGCCGCACGACCCGATCCCTACGTGTACATCGACTGGGGCCCGGAC
The DNA here is from genome assembly GCF_000282315.2 of Pseudomonas sp. GM41(2012). Taxonomy (GTDB): domain Bacteria; phylum Pseudomonadota; class Gammaproteobacteria; order Pseudomonadales; family Pseudomonadaceae; genus Aquipseudomonas. The sequence continues at coordinate 256,625 of NZ_AKJN02000005.1, read as the reverse complement.
TTCCGTCGTCAGCACGATGCGGCCCTGCCGGAAAAAGCCAAAGCCGCGTTGAGCTTCAACCTCGGCCCACTGGGCTTGCAGTACATTCTGGAAAACGGCGGCAGTGGCTACTTCCGCACCCGGGTGGTCCAGAGTTATCTGGAAAGCGGTGTGCTCGAGCAAGTGCCCAAAGCCCCGGAATTCAGCTACCCGACCTATCTGGTTTACTCCCGCGACCGCGACTCGGCGACCTTGCAACAAGCCTTCGACCTGCTGCGCGAAGTGATCAAGTCCGACGATGACTGGTCGCAACGCTGGAACCCGCTGACCTGAATCCGGTTTGCACCGAAGCATGGCGGTTGCGTCCTCAAGGTTGGGCCAGCCAAAACGCCGGGATCGTCTAATCTGCTGGAGATAACAATAACTACAGGTGATTGCAGTGAGGCAGACCACCGAAGCATTCCGCACCCGCTACCGCGCTGCTATTCATCCGCTCTACAACCCATGGCTGCACGGCGCTTTTGTGCTGCTGTTCGGGGTGCTGGCCATCGGCGGATTCTGGAGCACCGTGCACCGGGTACAGCCACTGGAATGGCTGGCGGTGCCGTTGACGTTGTTGTTCTTCAACTTCGGCGTGTACATGATCCATCGGCATTTGGGGCATCACAAAAAGAGCTTCGCGCGACTGTTCTACGCCCGCCATGCCGGCGACCATCACAGCTTTTTCGCCCCCGGTCACATGACCTACGACACGGCCCGGGACTGGCGGGTGATTCTGTTTCCAGCCTGGCTGATCGTATTGCACACGGTCGTCATCACCCTGCCCGTCTGGTGGCTGCTTGAGCAGTTCGATGCCAACGTCGCCGGGTTGTTCGGCGGCTGCCTGGTCCTCGGCTACCTGACCTATGAAGTGTTCCATGCCTGCGAGCATCTGCCACCCGAGAACCCCGTCACACGGTTGCCGTGGATCCGCCAGATGCGCCGTCTGCATGAACTGCATCACCGTCGTGAGCTGATGCAGGAACGCAACTTCAATATCGTTTTTCCGCTGATGGACTACCTGTTCGGCACCCTCTATTGGGAACCGGAGCCGATCGACCTGCACCCGACGAGAACGCCCATGACCCGCATGCAGCATCAGATCGACATTGCTGGAGACCCGATTGACGTGCTCGCCTATGCCAGCACCGTGACCCGTTGGCCGGAGTGGCATCCTTCGTCCCTCAAGGTCGATGGCCAGAGCGGTCCGCTGCATGCCGGGGGGAGGTTCGAGGAAGACATCAAGGCGGGCGGGCGTGAGGGACACTTGCACTGGGAGGTTAACGAATACCTGCCAGGACGCCGCTGGAGTGCCTGGGCCCATGACGATCACGGGTTGTCTTTAGTGGTGACTTACGAGTGCGAGGCCCAGGGCGATGGCACACGCTTTGTCCGCACCCTGGAGTATCAGTTCAGCGGCCTGGCGATGCGCATTGCCAATCGACTGCTGCTCAAGCGCCGCATCGATCGTGAGTCGGCAGCGTCGATGCTGGCATTGCGCGAAATGGCGCAAAAACAGTTGGCCCCGGCAGGAGTGACCACATGAATCGAACCGTCAAGTTTCGCCATGTGGTGTTGCTGGTGGTCGTTGCCATCGGCGCCTTTCTGCTGCTGATGCCGACCAAGGTTCAACCGGTGGCCTGGACACCGCCACCGGCGCCCTCCCTCACCAGCGGCATCTACGCCGACAATCAGCGCCTCAAAGGCGTGGAGCGCGTCGGCGCCGCGGATATCGACGGCCCGGAAGCGTTGCTACTGGAGGAAAACGTCCTCATCACGGGTTTGCATGACGGCCGATTGATCCGTACCAGCCTCGACGGCAAGGTCACCAAGGTTCTGGCTGATACGGGCGGCAGACCCTTGGGCCTGGCCCGTCATCCCAACGGTCTGCTGGTGATTGCCGACGGGATCAAGGGTTTGCTGTCACTGGATGCCCAGGGCCGGTTGATTCCATTGACCACGGAGGCCAACGGCGTGCCCTTCGGCTTCACCGACGACGTGGCGATCGACAAGTCCGGGCACTACGCCTATTTCAGTGATGCCTCCAGCCGCTTTGGCTATGGCAGTGACGGCGAAGCAATCATCGAGCACGGCGGCGATGGCCGCTTGCTGCGTTATGACTTCCAGACCGGCAAGACTGCGGTCCTGCTGGATAAGCTGGAATTCGCCAACGGCGTGACCCTGGGCCCGGACGATGCCTTTGTATTGGTCAACGAAACGGGCGCCTATCGCATCAGTCGCTACTGGTTGAGCGGGCCGAAAGCCGGCACCCGTGATCTATTCATCGACAACTTGCCAGGGTTACCGGACAACCTCGCGTTCAATGGTCACGACCGCTTCTGGGTGGCGCTCTATGCACCGCGCAACGCACTGCTCGATGCCACCGCGCCGCATCCCTTCGTGCGCAAGATGATCGTGCGGGCCATGACATTCCTGCCTAAACCGGTGGAAAAACGCGCCTTCGCGCTGGGGCTGGATCTGGACGGCAAAGTGATCGCCAACTTGCAGGACGGTAGCAGCGACAACTATTCGCCGATCACTACCGTTCGGGAGTATGGGGATTGGCTATATTTCGGATCGTTGAAGGCCAAACATATGGCGCGATTGCCGTTGAGTGCTGCGCTGCAATAGACACCAAAATAACCTGTACCTGTAGGAGCCGAGCTTGCTCGCGATGGCGGCGGCACGGTCAAAATTGATGTGACTGACAGATCGCCATCGCGAGCAAGCTCAGCTCCTACAAGGGATAGTGGGTGATTGGTTTAGCGGGGATCCATCTCGCCGTCGTGCCCCGCATTGTCGGTTTCCTCAAGCACCTTTTCCTCGTTCAGCGGGCGCGCGCCTTCATTGTCGGTCAGTTCGTCGATGCCCGGTTCATCTTCGGGATTGAGGGTGGTGCGTCCTGGACTCAGGGGTTCGGGATGTGTCGGGATGGGATCGTAGCCACCCTGTTCTTCACTGGGGAATTTTGGATTCATGGGGGCACCTCGCATGGAGCCGTAAATTCGGACTCTGAACATTCGAGGTGCCGGTATTTATCGCCGTTCCAATTTTTCAGTCACCGATCGTCGGTGACCAGACTGGGCGTGTCAGGACTACGTCTGGAGCCGATCAACGATCTTCTGCTTAACTTGCACGCGCTTCTCCTTGAGTTTCTTCAACGCGTCATCACTGGGCGCATCGGATTGTGCGGATTCAGCCTTTACGACCTCGGCGTCCACCTGCGAATACTTGTTGATCAGTGAATCCAGTAACGGATCCTTGGTGCGTTTTTGCTGGATATCTTCCTTTGAAATTTTGAGATCCTGAAAAAGGTCGTGTATCACCGGCATGGAACACCTCCGTTTGTTGATCGGAGGCAAACGCGATCAATGGCGTTCACCAACTATCAGAATGGCCTCGGTTAGCCGGTTCTGTCGACCGCCTATCAGACCAGCGGTGCCCGTTCGTCGCCCTGCCGCAAACGCAATAAAACCTTTGCCCGCTCGTCGGCATCCACAGGTTAACGATCAATCGATCGCCCATGAAAACCTGTGTGGAGAATAACCAATGGACGGATTTACCCTGCGCCACCTCACGTTGGCCGTTGCCTTGAGCACCAGCATGGGCACGGCTTTCGCTGCCACTTCCAATGACTTCGTCGACAAGGCGGCCGCGGGCGGTATCGCGGAAGTCGAAACGAGCCGATTGGCCCTGGAAAAAAGCTCATCGGCGGACATCAAGGCATTCGCCAACATGATGATCACCGACCACTCCAAGGCCAACGATGAACTGGCGGCTCTGGCGAAAAAGCATGACATCGAGGTACCGGACAGCACGACGCTGGTCAAACAGGCGAAGGAGAAAATCCTCGACTTGCGCGATGAATCTTTCGATGCGGCCTACGCCAACAATCAGGTGAAGGCCCATGAAGACACCCTTTCGCTGTTCAAGAAAGAAGCCAACACCGTGACGGACGACAAAGTCAAAGGCGCCACGGAGCTGAAAGGTTTCGCGCAAAAAATGTTGCCGGCGCTGGAGAAACATCTGCAAATGGCGAAAAAGCTCCAGACTGCTCACCCAGACAAATAACCTTGTCGAGTCCTTTGCGGTCCTCATCGCGGGCAAGCCCGCTCCCACAGGAACTGAGTCGTTCACAAATCCTGTGGGAGCGGGTTTGCCCGCGATGAGGACCGCAAGAACACCGTGAATTCAAGCCGTGCCAAGAACTCTGGCCAAAAACGGCGCCGTCCGGCTCTTTTTGCTTTTAGCCACTTTCTGCGGTGTGCCTGCAATAACAATCTTCCCGCCCTGATCCCCCGCCCCCGGGCCGATGTCGATCACCCAGTCACTCTGCGCCACCACGCGCATTTCATGTTCGACGACGATCACCGTATGCCCCGCCGTCACCAGCGTATTCAACTGTTCGAGCAAGCGATCGACATCCCTTGGGTGCAATCCGGTGGTGGGCTCGTCGAGCACATACAGGGTTGCCCCACGCTGGTTGCGTTGCAGTTCGGTGGCCAGCTTGATCCGCTGGGCTTCGCCGCCCGACAGCTCGGTCGCCGGCTGGCCGAGGCGCAGGTAACCGAGGCCGATATCGCGCAGCACCTCCAGCGAGCGGCGAATTCCCGGTTGCTCGGCAAACACCGTGACCGCCTCGTCCACCGTCAGTTGCAGCACCTGGGCGATGTTCAACCCTTGCCAGATGATTGCCAGCGTCTCGGGGTTGTAGCGCGCGCCGTGGCAGGTCGAGCACGGTGCATAAACGCTGGGCATGAACAGCAACTCAACGCTGACAAAGCCTTCACCTTCGCACGTCGAGCAACGGCCCTTGGCGACGTTGAAGGAAAACTGGCCCGCGTCGTAACCCTCGGCCCGGGCTTCAGGAGTGGCGGCGTACAGTTTGCGCACGTTGTCGAAGAGACCGGTGTAGGTCGCCAGGTTCGAACGCGGTGTGCGGCCGATGGGTTTCTGATCGACTTGCACCAGGCGCTTGATCGACGCCAGCCCCGCAGTGACCTGACCGCCGCTGACTTGCGGTGCGTCGTCCTCAAGGCTCAACTCCTCGGGTTCGCTGTCACTTGCTGCGCGCCCGAGATGCGCGCCTATCAGCTCGAGCAACGCCTGACTGACCAGGCTCGATTTACCGGAGCCCGAGACACCGGTCACCGAAGTGAAACAGCCCAGTGGGAACTCGGCGCTGAGATTATTCAGGTTGTTGCGGGTGATGCCTTCGAGCCGCAACCAATCGGTCGGCTTTCGGCTGACACGCGATTGGGTGACCTGCTCGGCGAACAGGTAGGCGCGGGTCTGGGAGTTCGTTATCTCGGCCAGACCTGGCGGTGGCCCGCTGTACAGAATTCGGCCGCCATGCTCGCCGGCCGCCGGGCCGACGTCGATCAACCAATCGGCGCGGCGCATGGTTTCCAGGTCATGTTCGACCACAAACAAGGTGTTGCCGGCGATTTTCAAGCGTTGCAGGGCTTCGAACAGCGCTTCGCCATCCGCCGGGTGCAGGCCGGCCGACGGTTCATCCAGCACGTAGATCACGCCGAACAACTGCGAACCCAATTGCGTCGCCAGGCGCAGACGCTGCAACTCGCCGGACGACAGCGTCGGCGTGCTGCGTTCCAGCGCCAGGTAACCGAGCCCCAGATCGGTCAACGTGCTGACCCGTTCCAGCAAGTCCTGAGCGATCCGCTGCGCGGCCAGGCGTTTCTCTACTGAAAGGTTCGGTGTGTGGCGTACATCCGGCGCGTTGGCGTGACCACTGGCGCCGTGGGCCACTCGTTGCTCGCGGGCTTCGCGGGTCTGGTCGTGCGTCAATACCTCCCCCGCCGCCTCGGCCTGTTCGAGGTAGCTGTGAGCGGCGACTGGTTTCAAGACTTCGGCCACTTGCAGCAACGGCATCTGCGACAGCTCGCCGATGTCGTAACCGGCAAAGGTCACCGACAACGCCTCGCGCTTGAGCCGTTTGCCATCGCACAATGGGCACGGGCTGCCGAGCATGAATTGCGAGACACGCTTCTTCATCAGCGCGCTTTGGGAATGGCTGAAGGTGTGCAGGATGTAGCGCCGGGCGCCGGTGAACGTGCCCTGGTAACTCGGTTCCATTTTGCGTTTGAGCGCGACTCTGGTTTCTTCGGGGGTGAGCCCGGCATACACCGGCACCGTGGGGGTTTCTTCGGTGAAGAGAATCCAGTCGCGCAGTTTTTTCGGCAGATCGCGCCAGGGTTTATCGACGTCGTAACCCATCGTCACCAAAATGTCGCGCAGGTTCTGTCCCTGCCAGGCGGTGGGCCAGGAGGCGACGGCGCGCTGGCGAATGGTCAGGCTCGGGTCCGGGACCATCAACGCTTCGGTGACTTCATACACCCGCCCCAACCCATGACATTCGGGACACGCGCCTTGGGGCGTGTTGGGCGAAAAATCTTCCGCATAGAGCATCGGTTGCCCCGACGGATAACTGCCGGCCCGGGAGTACAGCATGCGGATCAGGCTCGACAACGTCGTCACGCTGCCCACCGAAGAGCGTGTGCTCGGCGTACCCCGTTGTTGCTGGAGCGCCACCGCCGGCGGCAAGCCTTCGATGGAGTCGACGTCCGGCACGCCGACCTGATCGATCAGGCGCCGCGCATAAGGCGCCACGGATTCGAAATAGCGGCGTTGCGCTTCGGCGTAGAGGGTCGAGAATGCCAACGACGATTTCCCCGACCCGGACACGCCAGTGAACACCACCAGGGCATCCCGGGGGATGTCGACATCGACGTTTTTGAGATTGTGTTCCCGGGCGCCGCGCACCCTGACCATGCCGGAGGGGGGATTGGAAGTCATGAGCAGCCTTGATTGGAAGGTTCAAAGAAATGCGGTTCACCTGTAGGAGCTGAGCTTGCTCGCGATAGCGGTGTGTCTGACGCACCGCCATCGCGAGCAAGCTCGGCTCCTACAGGATTGATCGTTCCCAAGCGAGCGTGGGAACGATCAATCGGCTCAGCCGTTGAGGACGGTGCGCACCATTTGGGTCAGCGCCTCGGGGCCATAGGGTTTGCTCAGCAAATAAGTATCCGGGCTGAGCTGATGATTGCGCGAGATAATGTCACGGGTGTGGCCCGAGGTGAACAGCACGGCCACCGGTGGCGTCTGCACCTTGGCCCAGGCGGCCAGGTCCGCGCTTTTGATCAGGCCGGGCATGACCACGTCGGTAAAAATCAGGTCTACCACGGCGCCCTCCAGCAACATCTGCATTGCGACGTCACCGTTGGCCGCCGTCAGCACTCGATAACCTTCTTCACTCAGCAACTCCACCGCGGAGCTGCGCACCGCCTCGTTGTCCTCGACCACCAGAATGGTTTCGTGTCCGCCTCGCTGTTGCGGGGCATGTCGTGTCGTTTCGTTGAGCATCGGGCGCAGGCTGCGAGGGAAATACAGCCGCACCCGAGTGCCCTGCCCGACCGCGCTGGAAATCTCGATATGCCCGCCACTCTGCTTGACGAAACCGAACACCATGCTCAGGCCCAGCCCCGTGCCCTGGCCATCGGCCTTGGTGGTAAAAAACGGCTCGAAAGCCTGTGCAAGTACTTGCGGCGACATGCCGATACCCTTGTCAGCCACCGCGACACAGACATAGTCGCCGGCGACGATGCCCTTGCCTGCACAAAACTTGCTATCAAGGGCAATGTTCTCGGCGCTCAGATCAATGGTCCCCTCGCCGCTCATGGCGTCACGGGCATTGATCGCCAGATTGAGGATGGCGTTTTCCAGTTGATTGCGGTCCACGTAGATGCGCCAAAGGGCTTCGGCCGCGTTGACATTGATCTGGATGGTTTCCCCCAGCGCCCGCTGCAACAATTCCCCCAGCCCATCGAAGACCTGCCGCAGATCGCAGACCGCTGGCGACAAGGGCTGACGACGGGCGAACGCGAGCAATTGCGAAGACAGTTTGGCGCCACGTTCGACCGCGGCAATCGAAGCGTTGACCCGGCGCTGCACATTGGCGTTGTCCGGTTCATGCCGCGCCAGCAAGTGCAGGTTGCCGGCGATCACCTGCAGCAGGTTGTTGAAGTCATGGGCCACGCCACCGGTGAGGCCGCCGATGGCTTCGAGTTTCTGCGATTGACGCAGTTGTTCTTCAGCGGCCAGCCGTGCTTCGACTTCGTCGGCAACGCGTTGCTCCAGGTTGCGGGTGAACTTGAGCAGGGATTCTTCGGCGGTCTTGCGTTCGTGGATGTCGATCAACACCCCGGGAAAACGGAACGGTTCGCCCTGCTCATTGAACTCGCAGCCACCGCTCGCCAGCACCCACAAATAATTGCCATCCGGGCGCAGGACCCGATACTCGGCGTTAAACGGTTCGCCGGTTTCCACTGATTGATCGATCTGCTCCTGCACCCAACTGCGGTCATCGGGATGGATCCGTGCTGCGGCAATGTCCATTGGCAGGTCGGCCAGGTTTTGCTCCGGCGGGTAGGAAAAGGTGCGGGCGAAACGCTCATCACCGGAGAGCACATTGTCCTTGATGTCCCAGACGAACGAGCCGAGCAAAGCCCCGGCATTGAGCGCCAGGCGCACCCGTTCGTTGTCGGCGTGATAGGCGTCCTCGGCGGCCTGACGGCGGCGTTCGGAAATCACATGCTCGGTGGTCTCGACCACCATCGCCATGACCCCGGCCGGTTTCCCGCCATCATCCGCCACCGGGCTGTAATAGAGGTCCAGCCAGACGTCTTCGGGAACCCCGTCGCGCAGCAACTCCAGGACTTTGTTGCGATAGGACAAGGTGCCGCCGGCCAGGCAGGTATCGACCACATGCCGATTGAATTCGGCGACTTCCGGCCAGCCCAGTTCCACCGGGGAACCCAACAGGTAAGGATGGCGGCCACCGGCAAATTTGGAGTACGCATCGTTATAGATCATGTAACCGGGTCGGCCCCACAGCATCACCATCGGCAGTGGGGACGCGAGCATCAACTGCACCGCACTGCACAAGCTTCTGGGCCAAGTGTCCATTTTCCCAAGCTCAGTCAGGCTCCAGTCGAACGCGCGGATGCGCCCGGCCATTTCACCGTTCCAGCCTGCACACCCATGGCTATCGTCTAGAAACTGCATCGACTGACTCTGTATCCCTGTAGATGACTGGCTTAAGGGATCGCAACGGCATGAGGACGGTGCGTGCCCGTTTGTTTCGAGCTTCACCGACGCCAATGGTTTCATAGAGGTTAGCTGATTCGCTAAACCTCTGTGGCAGCGGGGCTTTTGTGGCGAGGGAGCCTACTCCCGTTGGGGTGCGAAGCATCTACCCTGTAGGAGCTGCCGCAGGCTGCGATCTTTTGACTTTGCTTTTTTAAGGCAAGATCAAAAGATCGCAGCCTGCGGCAGCGCCTACAGGGGAATCGGCGCAGAACGCTAAACCTCGATCAGGTGCTTGAGCGGGTGGTAGCCGGTTTTCAGTGTGGCGGCGACGTCGAGAATGGCCTTCTCGATGCCATTCAAATGCATGCAGGTCAGTTCGATCGCGGCGCTCTGGTTGCCGGCTTCGATGTACTCGATCAGCCGCAGGTGTTCATCGTCGCGGCACGCTTCGTGACTGTCGTCATCCAGCGCGGCGGCGTACAGCGAGGCGCGGGAAATCAGCTTGCGGAACCAGTCCAGCAACACCGGGTTGTTCAGGCTTTGCGCGAGTTTGATGTGGAACTCACCCAGCAGATGAATCAACCGTTCATGGTCGCCACTGCGGTGCGCTTCATCCTCCAGCAACAGGTGATCACGCAGGTCCTGGGTCACGGCCGTATCACGACGACGACAGAGCTCGGTGACGATGCCGATCTCGATCAGGCGCCTCGTTTCAAACAGCGAGCGAATCTCCTCATCACTGGGCAATGACACCGACGCCCCTTTGTTGGGCTCGGTGGTGACCAGGCCATCGGCCTCCAACTGTTTGAGCGCGGCACGAACCGACGTCCGGCTGACATTAAAAAGTTCGGCCAATGACGCTTCGCCAAGCTTCATCCCGGGACGCAATGAACGTTTGCTGATCGCCTCGTAAACCCCTTGGTAGACGCGGTCGACCGTGGTCTCGAGTTTTTTCTCGGTCATCTGAACACTCCTTTAGCGCTAAACAACCGGCCCCAGGCGATGAGCAGCCTTTGAAAAAGGGGGTTGCACGAGCAGATTAATCCGGTTATTTCTAGATTGCATCCAGATATTGCATACAATAATTAGAGGAATGCACCAATATGGGTCATCCAACAGCGATTGAAGTGCGTAACGTCTCCAAACGGTATTCCGACGATCCGGGGCTGGCTCCAGCCCTCGACAACGTTTCAGTCGACATTGCCGACAACGAATTCTTCACCCTGCTCGGCCCTTCCGGCTGCGGCAAGACCACCCTGCTGCGTACCATCGCCGGCTTCGAACAAGTCAGCGAAGGCGAGATTCGTCTGGCGGGCGAACCGGTCAATGATTTGCCACCGTTCAAGCGCCGGGTCAACACCGTATTCCAGAGCTACGCGCTGTTTCCGCACATGAGCGTCGCGCAGAATATCGCCTTCGGCCTCGAGATGCAGGGTCTTGATCGCAAGCTCATCCCGCAACGTGTCGATGAGATGCTCACGCTGGTACAAATGCAACACCTGGCCCAGCGCAAACCGGCCGAGTTGTCCGGTGGCCAACAGCAGCGCGTGGCCCTGGCCCGGGCCCTGGCGCCGAAACCCAAAGTGCTGTTGCTCGACGAACCGCTGTCGGCGCTGGACTTGAAGCTGCGCAAGGAAATGCAGGTCGAACTCAAGCGCGTACAGAAGGAAGCCGGGATCACCTTCATTTTCGTCACCCACGATCAGGAAGAAGCCCTGACCCTGTCCGACCGAATCGCCGTGATGTCAGCCGGCAAGATCCTGCAAATCGGCACACCGAACGATATCTACGAAAGACCCAAACATCAGTTTGTCGCCCAGTTTATCGGCGACATCAATTTCCTCCCCGGCCACATCAAACGCGGCCAGCAAAACGAAAAACTGTTCGTGCCGAACGGCATGCCGGTAGAAATCCCCTGCCCGGCCCAAGGCTTCGACGGTGCTGCCGTTCAATTGGCCTTCCGCCCGGAGCGCTCGCAATTGGTCGACCTGGCGCAACCGCATCACCTGCGCGGCGTGATCGAAGCGGTGTTGTATGTCGGCACTGCCACGCTCTATCAGTGCCGGTTGAACAACGACATCAAGGTCATGCTGCGCGAGAACAACGAAGGCCTGAATCGTGGCCGGGTGGTCGGTGATCGTGTCGCGGTCAACCTGCCGCCCCACGCCTGCCTGTTGATGGAGGCCTGAGATGAGCGTCAGTAGCACTTCTCCCGCCCTCAACCGTGCGCTGTTGCTCAGCCCGGTGGTTCTGACTTTGCTGGCATTGATCGCCATTCCGCTCGGCATCATGGGCTACATCAGCCTGTTGCCGCGCAACGTGTATGGCGGCGTCGACTGGCAGGCCAACTGGCAATTGCAAAGCTACGTGCAGTTGTTTTTCCAGGAAGGTTTCGACGGCGAACTGGAACTGAACTGGGTCTACGCCCAAGCGCTGTTGCGCTCGGTGTTCCAGGCCGGTGGCACCACGTTGCTGTGTTTCCTGTTCGGCTTCCCGGTGGCGTTGTGGATGTCGAGCCTGACACCGCAGCGGCGCAACCTCATGGTGTTGCTGATCACCATTCCGTTCTGGACCAACCTGCTGATCCGCAACTACGCGTGGCTGATCATCCTGCGCGAGCACGGCTGGGTCGCCCAGAGCCTCAACGCGCTGTTTCCGCAGGCCGGTGGCATCACCCTGCTCTACAACGACTTCGCCGTCAGCGTCGGGCTGGTCTACAGCTTCCTGCCGTTCATGATTTTGCCGATCTATTCGACCCTGGAAAAACTCGACTGGCGCCTGGTGGAAGCCGCTTACGACCTCGGCGCCAATCGCTGGCACGCGCTAAAACGGATCATCCTGCCGCTGTCGATGCCCGGCGTGATTGCTGGTGCGCTGCTGGTGTTTGTGCCGAGCCTCGGTGCCTTCATCACCCCGGCGATTCTCGGCGGCGGCAAGACGCTGATGATCGGCAACCTGATCCAGCAACAGTTCGGCACCGCGCGCAACTGGCCGCTGGGCAGTTCGCTGTCGTTCCTGTTGCTGGGGATTCTGCTGCTGTCCCTGGTGCTTTATGCCCTTTATAGCCGCAGCACCGCCAAAACCCTGCGTCGGGGAGCCACCGCATGATCGCCCTGCACCTGAAAAAACTGCCCCTGACCCGCGAAGTCAGCCTGTTGATCCTGGCGTATCTGTACGTACCGATCTTTGTGCTGATCGCCTACAGCTTCAACGCCAACCGTTCGGCCACGGTGTGGACCGAGTTCTCCTTTGCCTGGTACGGAAGGATTCTGGCCAACCCGTCGATCCAGACGGCGGCGCTGAACTCGATCATCGTCGCCAGCATCGCCACGGTGTGTGCCACGGCCATTGCGTTGCTCGCGGCGTTGGCGACGTACCGGCCGTTCTATGGACAGAAGATGGTCGAGGGCGGGATCAACCTGCCGCTGATCCTGCCGGAGATCGTCACCGCCGTGGCCACGCTGCTGTTGTTCATGGCGCTGGGGATCAAGCTCGGATTGCTGACGGTGATCGTCGCGCACATCGGCTTCTGCATTCCGTTCGCCTACCTGCCGATCCGCGCCCGGCTCAACGACCTGGACAAGAGCTTGCTGGAGGCGGCGAACGATTTGTACGCCAACCCGTGGCAAGTATTTCGTCGAGTGACGCTGCCGCTGCTGTGGCCGGCAGTGTTGTCCGGTTCGGTGTTGGCGTTCGTGGTCAGCCTCGACGATTTCATCATGACCTTCTTCGTTGCCGGCCCCGGTTCGACGACGTTGCCGGTGTACATCTTCTCGGCGATCAAGTCCGGCGTCACGCCGGAGATCAACGCGATCTCGACCCTGATGCTGGTGATTTCCATCGTGCTGGTGGTGCTGGCCTTCTGGCTGGGACAGCGCGGCAAAAACCAATGAGCCTGGAGCGTTCTCTAATGAAAACAAAAAGCATGCGTTTCGCTGTCGCCGGTCTGGCCCTGAGTTGCTTCGCGGCGTTCAGCGCCCAGGCTGCCGAACCTAAGGAATTGTTCTTCTACAACTGGACCGACTACTACCCGGTCGATCTGCTGGCCAAGTTCGAAAAGGAGACCGGGATCAAGGTCACCATGGACGGCTACGACAGCAACGAAACTTTGCTGGCCAAGCTGCAGGCCGGCGGCGCGGCGTATGACGTGATCGTGCCGTCGCAGTCGATCATGCGCACGTTGATCAACCAGAACCTGCTACTGCAAATCGATGCGTCGACCCTGCCCAACTTCCAGTACGTCAAACCGGCGTTCCGCGATCCGGGTTTCGACCCGGGCCGCAAGTTCTCCGCCCCGTACCTGTGGGGCACCACCGGGTTTTCCTATGACAGCGCACGGGTGCCCGGCGGCAAACTCGATGACTCTTGGAAAGAGTTCTTCGAACCGCGCAAGGAACTCGAAGGCCAACTCGCCGCCCTCGACACTTCCAGCAGTGTGATCAACGCGGCCAGCCATTACTTGAACGTCGACGAATGCAGCGAAAACCCGCAGGACGCCAAGCGCATTCTGGAGCTGCTGCAGAAACAGAAACCGCACTTGAAGATGTACAGCTCGGACAACACCGTCGACCGCATGGCCTCCGGTGAAGTGATCATGATGCAGAACTGGAACGGCTCCACCGCCCGGGCCACGTTGCAAAAAAGCACCATCAAGTACGTGTACCCGCGCGAAGGCCTGGCCATGTTCCAGGACAACTTCGCCGTACCGAAAAGCGCCCCGCACCCTGGCAACGCGAAGATCTTTATCGACTGGATGATGAAGCCGGAAAACGCCGCCGCCGTGTCCAACGCCATCGCCTACGCCAACGGTATCCAGAGCGACAAGCTGATCGACGCCAAATGGCGGGTGATGGACGCGATCAACATGCCCGACGAGTTCGCCTCGCGCCTGCGCCCGGAAAAAGAGTGCAGCAACAAGGCGCGTGAGCTGCAGGACCGGATCTGGTCGAAGCTCAAGGGTTGATTGGCTGGCTTGAGACCGAGTCGCGGCCATCGCGAGCAAGCTCGGCTCCTACAGGGGGGTGTGAACACCGCGAATCCTGTAGGAGCCGAGCTTGCTCGCGATGAGGCCCGCCCAAACACCAAAAAATTCGAGGTATGCAATGACCTGGCTACGCAACGTCCGCCCCTACGGCTCCCCCGCCGAAGACCTGCTTCTGGAAAACGGCCTGTTCAAAGATCGACGCCCCGCGTCCAACGCGCCGTTGGACGCCACCGACATCGACGGCCAAAACCAGCTCCTCACCCCGGCCCTGGTCGAAAGCCACGTCCACCTCGACAAAACCCTCTGGGGTCAACCCTGGCGCCCGAACAGCGCCGGCCCGACGCTCAAGGACTACATCGCCAACGAGCGCCGCGTGCTGCGTGACGTCCAGGCACCGATTGCCCAGCGCGCCGGCGCCCTGCTGGAAAACTGCATTGCCCGTGGCTCGCTGACGATGCGTTGTCACGTCGACATCGACCCGGAATTCGGCCTGCGCCACGTCGAGGCCATGCAGCAACTGCGCGAAGGCTACCGCGACCTGATCGACCTGCAACTGGTGGTGTTCCCGCAAACCGGCCTGATCAGCCGCCCCGGCACCGCCGAATTGATGCGCGAAGCCATGGCCCTGGGCGTGGAAAATGTCGGCGGCCTCGACCCCTGCGGCATCGACAACGACCCCATCGCGCAGCTCGACTTCGTGTTTAAGCTGGCCAGCGAATTCGAGCGAGGCGTCGACATTCACCTGCACGACAAGGGCGAATTGGGCCTGTGGCAGATCGCACTGATCGCCGACTACACCGAACGCTTCGGGCGTCAGGGTCGGGTGATGATCAGCCACGCGTACTGCCTGGGGATGTTGCCGTGGAGTCAGGTCAAACCGGTGGCCGAACGCCTCGCGGCGCTGGGCATTTCCCTGATGAGTTCAGCACCGGCCGATTGCGCGGTGCCGCCGTTCCTCGCGTTGCGCGAGACCGGGGTGAACGTGTGCCTGGGTTCGGATGGCATTCGCGACGCCTGGTCGCCCATGGGCAACGGTGACATGCTCGAACGAGCGATGCTGCTGGCGTTTCGTTTCGACTTGAACAAGGACGATGAACTGGCGGCGGCGTTCGAAGCCGCCACCGTGAATGGCGCTCGGGCGTTGGGCTGTGAAGGTTATGGAGTGGAGATCGGTGCGCCGGCGGACTTTCTGCTGATGCCGGTGCAGACCCTGGGTGAGGCGGTGGTGTCGCGGCCGGTGCGGCAGGTTTATCGCGGCGGTGAGTTGATCGCCTCCGGTGGCCGACTGCTGGAAAGCCGTTTGTGAAAAGGATGGGATTGAAAGCCAGTTGCGTGGTCGGGTTCGACGGTACGCAGCATGTGCTGTGGCGCGACGGCGAAGTGGTGTTCGAAGGTTCGCGCATTGTGTTTGTCGGGCGGGGTTATCCGGGGCCGGTGGATCAGTGGGTCGATTACGGCAACGCGTTGATCGGTCCGGGCTTCATCGATCTGGATGCACTCGGTGATCTTGATTCGACGGTGCTGACGCTGGACAACGGCGATGAACGCGACATGGGCCGGATGTGGTCCGAGGACTATCTGGCGAGCGGTCCGCGGGAGAGTTACAGCCCCGATGAAGAAGTCTTCAAATACCGCTATGCCTTCACTCAGCTGATCCGCAACGGCATCACCACCGCCATGCCGATCACCTCGATGTATTACCGCGAGTGGGCCGAAACCTACGACGAATTTTCTGCGGTGACCGGTGTGGCGGCCGAGTTGGGGCTGCGGACTTACCTTGGCCCCTGTTACATGAGCGGCATGAGTTATTGGCGCGCCGATGGAAGCCTCGGGCATCACTGGGATGAAGCGCGAGGCATGGCCGGGCTCGACGCGGCTGTTCGGTTTTTCCATGATTTCGACGGTGCGCACGAGGGTTTGATTCGCGGTGCGCTGCTGCCGGACCGCATCCAGACCTGTACCCCAGCCCTGCTGCAACGCACTGCGGCGCTGAGTCGGGAATTGAACGCGCCGATGCGTTTGCATTGCTGCCAAGGGCTCGGTGAGGTGGCGATGGTCGAGCAACTGCGCGGTACTTCGCCGCTGGGTTGGTTACAACAATTGAATCTGCTGACTCCGCGCAGCCTGCTGCCCCACGGCATCTACACCTCCGGCGATGACGATCTGCAACGCGTGGTGGATGGCGGCGCGAGTCTGGTGCATTGCCCGGTGGTGTTTGCCCGTGATGGCGAGGCGTTGAACTCCTTCGGTCGCTATCGGGCCAAGGGCATCAACTTCGCCTTGGGCACCGACACCTGGCCGGCGGATTTGCTGGAAAACATGCGCCAGGGTCTGAATATCGCCCGATTGATGGAGGGCGGTGGTTCCTTGACCCACACGCTGGATTTTTACAATGCGGCCACCCTCGGCGGCGCCAAGGCCCTGGGTCGCGATGATCTGGGCCGATTGGCACCGGGCGCCAAGGCCGACATCACGGTGTTCAGCCTTCGCGGCCTGCATTTGGGGCCGCTGTTCGACCCACTGAAAAACCTGGTATTGGCCGGGCGCGGTGACGACTGCATCGCCACTTACATCAACGGCCGCTGCGTGATGCAGGACGGTCAGGTTCAAGGCGTCGACTACCCCGCCCTGCAACGCCAGGCCCAACAACAATTCGAAAAACTGATGCGCAGCCACAGCGACCGGGCCTTTGGCCAACCGGACTGGAAAGGCCTGTTCAAACCGGCCATCCCATTCGCTGACGACTACAGCGCAGACGCGCCGCTGAGCGCGATTGATCCCCTTCTTTAGAGAATTCTGCCCATGCAAAGCTTCGACTTCAGCCAATTGAGCCCGCGAGACAAGTACAAGATTCTGATCGGCAGCGTGGTGCCACGGCCGATTGCCCTGGTCACCACCATCGACGGCGAAGGTCGGATCAACGCCGCGCCCTTCAGCTTCTTCAACGCCCTCTCGGCCGACCCGCCGATCCTCGCGTTGGGCGTGGAAAACTACGGCGACCAAAGCCCCAAGGACACCACGCGCAATATCCAGCTCAACCAGGAATTCACCGTGAACATCGTCAGCGATGCCCTGGTGGAAGCCATGAACGTCTGCGCCGTGCCGTTCGCCCCCGGTTTCGACGAACTGACTGCTGCGGGCCTTACTGCCATTCCCGGCACCACGGTCAAATGCCCAAGGATCGGCGAAGCCCCGGTGGCACTGGAATGTCGGCGGATGATGGCGCTGTCCATCGGACAGTCACGGGAGATTATCTTTGGCGAAGTGTTGATGGCGCATGTGCGGGATGAATTGATCGACCCGAAAACCTTGTATATCGATCAGCTCGGGCTCGATGCGATTGGCCGGATGGGTGGGCATGGGTATGCGCGTACGCGCGATTATTTTGATTTGCCGACACGCTCGTTGCAGGCGTGGACGGATGCACCGGGGGGTGGCGAAAGGTTTTGGCCTGTCACCAAATAGGGTCTCTGCGGCTGAGCCCCTGTAGGAGCTGCCGAAGGCTGCGATCCTTTGATCTTGTTTTTTTCGGGCCTGTGAAGCAGCCAAAAGATCGCAGCCTTCGGCAGCTCCTACAGGGGTTGTGTATGACTGAGAATTAGCGAAAATCCCGGCTGCGTACGCTGATACCGTCGAGCAATGGGCTCAAATCGCTCAACCGTCCGGCAATCAAGTGCCGCACTTCGCCTTCCTTTTCCCAGCGCCCGTCGACCTTGAGCAATTGCGAGCCCACCAACACCTGGCGCTGCCGGTCGGCCAGGTCGCGCCAGACAATGACGTTGACGTTGCCGAACTCATCTTCAAGGGTGACAAAGGTCACACCACTGGCGGTGCCCGGGCGTTGTCGGCCGGTCACCAGCCCGGCGACGCTGACCGGTCGTCCATGCTCGACCTCCAGCAGTTCCTTCGAACTGCGGCAGCGCCGGGCTTTCAATTCACCCCGCAACAACGCCAGCGGATGCGGACCGAGCGTGGTGCCGACACTGTTGTAATCGGCCAGCAGGTCTTCGCCGACGGTGGGTTTGGGCAACGACACCGCGCCCTCCTCCTGACTCGGCAGACCGGCAAACAAACCGAGCTGTTTCTGCACACCCGCCACTTCCCAGCGCGCCCGATGACGGTCACCGGCCAGGCCGCGCAGCGCACCGGCATCGGCCAGTTGCTCCTGGGCGCGGGCATCGAGCCGCGCCCGTTCGCCGAGGTCGGCAATGTCGATAAACGCCCCCTTCGACCTCGCCGTTTCGATGCGCCGGGCATCGTCCTCGCGAAAGCCCTTGATCATCCGCAATCCCATGCGAATCGCCGGCTGGGCACCGG
This sequence comes from Pseudomonas sp. GM41(2012), assembly GCF_000282315.2. Taxonomy (GTDB): domain Bacteria; phylum Pseudomonadota; class Gammaproteobacteria; order Pseudomonadales; family Pseudomonadaceae; genus Aquipseudomonas. The sequence continues at coordinate 238,198 of NZ_AKJN02000005.1, read as the reverse complement.
TGATCGGTTCGAGGCTGCAATCCCAATCACTGGCGCGCACGTCCACCGGGCGAATCTGCAAATGATGCCGGCGCGCGTCCTGCAGAATCTGGTCCGGGCTGTAGAAACCCATGGGCCAGCTGTTGATCAGCGCACAGGCGAAGGCCGCCGGCTCGTGGCATTTCAACCAGCAACTGGCGTAGGTCAACAAGGCGAAACTGGCGGCATGGGACTCGGGAAAACCATAACTGCCGAAGCCTTTGATCTGTTCGAAAATCTGCGCGGCAAACTCGGCCGTGTAGCCGTTTTTCTTCATCCCGGCGGCCAGGCGATCCTTGTGCGGCTCCAGCCCGCCGTGGCGTTTCCAGGCCGCCATGGAGCGGCGCAACTGATCAGCCTCGCCGGGGCTGTAGTCGGCGGCGACAATCGCGATCTGCATCACCTGCTCCTGGAACAGCGGCACACCCAACGTGCGCTTGAGCACGGTTTCCAGTGCCGGGGACGGATAGACCTCGGGTTCTTCCTTGTTTCGGCGTCGCAGGTACGGATGCACCATCCCGCCCTGAATCGGCCCCGGACGGACGATCGCCACCTCGATCACCAGGTCATAGAAGGTCCGGGGTTTGAGCCTCGGCAACATCGACATCTGCGCCCGGGACTCGATCTGGAACACGCCAATGGTGTCGGCACGCCCGATCATGTCGTAGGTCTGCGAGTCTTCGGCCGGGATCGTCGCCAGGCTCAGGTCCCGATGGCGATGACGGCGCAACAGATCGAAACAGCGGCGGATAGCACTGAGCATGCCCAACGCCAGGATATCCACCTTGAGCAACCCGACGGCATCGAGGTCGTCCTTGTCCCACTGGATGATGGTGCGCTCGGCCATGGCGGCGTTTTCCACCGGGACCAGGCTGTCCAGAGGCTGCTCGGAAATCACGAAACCGCCGGGGTGCTGGGACAGGTGTCGGGGGAAGCCGATCAACTGCCCCGTCAGGCTCAGCACCCGGCGCAGCACCGGGCTCTCGGGGTCAAACCCGCCTTCAAGCAGGCGTTCCACGGGCGGTGTTTCATCACTCCAGTGGCCACAGCAATCGGCCAGGGCGTTGATCTGATCCGGCGGCAACCCCAAGGCCTTGGCCACATCACGCACCGCGCCGGCCGCGTGATAGGTGCTGACCACCGCCGTCAACGCCGCGCGGGTCCGGCCATAACGCTGGAACACGTACTGCAGGACTTCTTCGCGGCGTTCGTGTTCGAAATCGACGTCGATGTCCGGCGGTTCGTTGCGCTCTTTGGAGAGAAAGCGCTCGAACAACAATGTGGTGCGATCCGGATCGATTTCCGTGATGCCCAAGGCAAAGCACACCGCCGAGTTGGCCGCCGAACCACGGCCCTGACACAGGATTTTTTGCTCACGGGCGAATCGCACAATGTCGTGAACCGTCAGGAAATAGCTTTCGTAGCCCAGTTCGGCGATCAGCTCCAGTTCCTTGTCGATCTGCGTCAGCACCTGGGCCTGCGGGCCTTTTGGCCAGCGCCACGCGATGCCCTCCTCGGTCAAATGACGCAGCCAGGACGTGGCTGTCTGGCCTTCGGGGACCAACTCCCGGGGATATTGATAACGCAACTGACCGAGGTCAAAGGTGCAACGCCGGGCGATGTTCAGCGTTTCGTCGAGCAGTGTTTGCGGGTAGATCGATTGCAGAGCCTCGAGACTGCGCACATGCCGCTCGCCATTGGGATGAAGACGCAACCCGGCCTCCGCCACTGGCACGTGATGACGGATCGCAGTCATGGTGTCCTGCAAGGCGCGTCGCCCACGAGCGTGCATGTGCACATCACCGCTGGCCACTGCCGGAATTCGCAGTTCGCCCGCCAGGGTCAGCAGCGCAGCCAGCCGTCGGGTATCGTCCTGGCCGCGATGCAACTGGACGGCCAGCCACAGGCAATCGACGAAGATCTGTTTCAGCCAACGGCCCTGTTCGAAGTCATCGACCGCGTCCGGCACCCACAATGCCAACAGCCCCGGCAAGGGTTCACTGAAGTCTTCCCGCAGCACTTGATACTGGCCTTTCTGCGTGCGGCGCCGCGCTTGGGTAATCAGTCGGCACAGGGTCTGGTAACCCTCGAGGTTTTCCACCAGCAACACCAGTTTCGGACCGTTCTCGATGTGCACTTCGCTGCCGATAATCAGCGGTAGCTCCACGGCTTTGGCCGCTTGCCAGGCGCGGACGATACCGGCCAGGGTGCATTCATCGGTGATCGCCAAGGCCTGATAGCCCTGCTTTTTCGCCCGCTGAAAGAGTTCGAGGGCACTGGAAGCACCGCGCTGGAAACTGAAGTTCGACAGGCAGTGCAGCTCGGCATAGTCGACACTCATGCGAACCAGCCTTGCAGCCACAACGGGCCGTCCTCACCGACCGCACGATAAGCCCAGCCCTGCTGGCCGGAACGGGTTTCAATCAGGAAGTAATCGCGGCGCACATCGGCGCCGTCCCACCAACCGGACTCGATGCGTTCCGGCCCCATCAGGATGCGCGCCGAACCTTCGTGCACCGCCAGCGGTTCAGTCAGCAGCCAACCCGGACGTTGCACCGCCGGCAGCCCTGCACAGCGCTGACTGTCGACACTGGCCTGCCACGCGCATTCCGGCCGGTGATCGGCCTGGAACCGCAAGCCCTGCACCGCGTCATCCCCCAACCGCGCACGCAAGCGTTCGCGCAGTTGCTCCCAGGGCAAGGACTGCTGCGGGCGGTCGTCGAACAGTTCCTGATACTGGGGAACGAAGGCCGGCAAGTCTTCGGCGCGCAGGCGAAAACCGCGCACCGGGGCCTCGACCTGGACGTGCTCCAACCGGCCCCGGGCCAGTTCAAAGAGCATCGCCGGATCACGTTCGGCGCTGAGCAGGCCGACCTTGATGACGGTGTCCGGCAACCCCGCGTGCTCCAGGTGCAGGTCGAAACGCTGCACGCCGCTGTCCCGACCGCAAAGAAACGCCGACAGGTCACCGGTCAGCCGGCGTAACGGAAACAGCAGCGCCTGATGCGACTGCACGTCGAAGTTGAGCTCGATGCGCACATCGAACCGGTCCGGCGGCAAGTAGAACGCCAGCGCCAGCCGCCGCAACCCGAGCAAGGCGTCCAGATGCTTGAGCACCTGGGCCTCGAAACGCCGGGCCAGGCTATGGCGAGGCAACGCCTGAACCTGACTCAAGGTGCGCAGCCCCATGCGCGACAACGCGGTGGCAACGCTGGTTTCCAGCCCGATCCGGTCGATGGGCAACTGTCCAAGATGATGTTGCAAGGCTTGATCGTCGGGCACCACCAGACCGTCATAAACGTTGGCCAGCACCCGTGCCGCCACCGGGTTGGGCGCGGCAACAATCCGATGGCGAAACCCCAACTCGCCGAGCTCGGTCCGCAACCGCGCCTCGAATTGCGGCCAGGCGCCGAACAATCCCAGGCTGGACTCGATTTCAAATACCACCGCACGCGGGTAATGCACGCTGACTTGTGAACTGAATCGATAAGCCCAGGCGGCCAGAAACTGCTGCCAGTGCTCGATCTCGGCAGCGTCGTATTCAGCCGTGACAAACCCTTTGCTCAAGGCCTGGGCGGCGGTCATCGACTGGCCCGGACGCAAGCCCAGCGCCCGGGCCGAAGCGTTGACCGCTTGCAACACCCGACGCTGGGCCGGGCCGGTCAGCAGCGCCAGCGGCTCATCGGGATCGGCGCGCTGACGCAGTACCGCGTCCAGCGCCAATTGCGGGAAGAGAATGCACACCCAGCGCATGGCAACCTCAATGTCCCACGGGGAAGGCAATCGGCGCCGAACGCGCCAACCCGCCCCGGCACTTGAGCACGCGCAATTGCGCAGGTTTGGCATCGATGGCGATGCGCAGCGCCGCTGGCGAAGGGTTGATCGCCTCATTGATCGAGCGGTAGGCAAACGCCAGGGTCGAGCCGGTTTCCGCCGCCACCTGCAAACGTCGCAACGCCCGGTCATCGGCCTTGTGCGGCCAGCACAGCACTGCGCCGCAACTGCCCGAACGCAGGCATTGTTCCGCTGCCCACAAGGCATCGCGCTCGCTGGCTTGGATGATCGACAACTGACGCAGATCGACCCCGGCGTTCTGCCAGGCCTGGGGATAGGGCACGTAAGGCGGCGCCACCAGCACGATGCGCTCGCCCGCAGCGGACAACCGCGCCAGTGCCGGCCACACCAGTTGCAACTCGCCAACACCCTGCCCGGCCAAAAGGATTTCGGTCAGTGCCGCTTCCGGCCAGCCACCGGTGGGCAACGCCGCATCCAGCGCGGCATGCCCGGTGGGTTGCGGGCTGACAGCCGGTGGCGCGGGCCGGCCCTTCCAGACCTGGCCGCCATTGAACAGCGTATCCAGCGCAACGACGGCGCCCATCACCCTTGCCTCACCAGACCGCAGAACACCCCTTCGATGGCCAGGTCCTGACTGGCTTCGACGATGATCGGCTTGTAGGCCGGATTGCGTGGCAGCAATCGGACACTCTCACCGACCCGTTCGAAACGTTTGATGGTGACTTCCCCGTCGAGTCGCGCGACGACGATCTGGCCGTTGACCGCCTCGGGATTGCGGTGCACGCCCACCAGGTCGCCGTCGAGAATCCCGTCCTCAATCATCGAGTCACCCTGGACCCGCAGCATGTAATCCGGCACCCGCGAGAAGATCGACGGGTCGAGCAGCAAGCGGCTGTGAACCTCGGCATCGGCACCGATCGGCGCCCCCGCCGCCACCCGGCCGAGTACCGGAACGTCCAGCAACTCGGGCCGCGCCGGTTGCCCGAGCAAACGAATGCCCCGGGCCTGATGCGCATTGACCTCGATAAAACCGGCCTCGGTCAGCGCCAGCACATGCTTGCGCGCCACGCTGCGGGAGGCGAAACCGAACGCCTCGCTGATTTCAGCGAGGCTCGGAGACTGGCCCTGCTCGGCGATTCGATCGCGGATAAAGGTCAGGATGGCGGTACGGCGGGGAGTTAAAGTCGTCATGGAGTACATTTGTACTCTTTTGGCTTTTTTCTGGCAAGGACTTGTAGGAGCTGTGTAGGAGCTGTCGAGTGAAACGAGGCTGCGATCTTTTGATCTTGCTGTTCTTTAAAAACAACATCAAAAGATCGCAGCCTCGTTTCACTCGTCAGCTCCTACAGGTTTCAGGTGAGTCCTGAGAGGTAGGGCCATGGGTAGATGCCGCGTTCGTGGCCGTCGCTGAAGATCAGTTGCAGGCCGTAGCCTTGGGCATTCAGCTCGATCACGCGAATGCGCTCATCGACTTTCACCCTCACCCCCTGCAACCGAAACGCCCGGCACTGCGAACACGGACACTGTCGGCGCAACTCGGCATGATCCAACAACTGCTCGCGACCATCCGGCCAGTTCAACCGCAGCTGCTGTTTACCTTGGGAATTGCCAATCGCCACCGGGTTCATTGCAGCTGACTCAAGGCGATACGCACGGCTTTGCGCACTTCCGGGTCGCCGTCGTCCTGGGCGGCTTGCAAGGGTGCGATGGCGCCCCGATCGTTCAACTCTCCGAGCGCCAGGGCGGCTTCCTTGCGCAGGTTGCTGATGCGGTGGCCGAGGGTTTCGATCAGCGCTTCAAGGGCCGGGACGTAACGCAAACGACCGAGGCTGCGGGTGGCGCGCAGGCGGACTTGCCAGTAAGCGTCACTCAAGGCTTCGACCAGGGCCGGACCGGCGTCGACGTGGCCGACCTTGCCCAGCGTGGTGGCGGCTTCTTCGCGGACTTGCCAGGCCTCGTCCTGCAAGGCGCGGCGCAGCGCCGGCAGCACGTCAGCATCGGAGGCCAGGCCAAGGGCGCCGGTGGCGGCGCGGCGGACTTCGGTGTCCGGGTCGTCACTGGCCAATCGAGCAAGTGCCGGCAAGGCATCGAGCTGCTTGAGCCAGCCGAGTACGCCGACGGCTTCGCGGCGGACACTGGCGTCTTCGTCGGTCAAGGCATCTAACGCGGCAGCGGCGGCATCGGGAAAGCGCAACTCACGCAATGCCCGGAAAGCGGCGATGCGCACGTTGATGTCGGCATGCCCGGTCCACGGCAGAATCACCCTGCCCGCCGCCTCGGTCTTGAGCAGGCTAAGGCTTTGCGCGGCGGCCGCTTGCACGGCTTGGGAAGGATCGGTCAGGGCCTGACACAGCGCGTCGACCACCGGTTCGTCCTCCCAGGCTTCGAGCAATCGAGCGGCTTCGGCGCGGACTTCTTCGGTTGGATCTTCAGCCAGTCGATTGACCAGCCAAAGCAAGCCGTCCGGTTCTTCGAGGTCGGCCAGTTCGATCAGGGCAATTCTGCGCACGCCGGGATCTTCATCCGTCAGGCGTGGTTGCAGGGCGAGAATGTCGTCGTTATCGGTTACATCGAATAGAGAGGTCATAGGGCAAATCGCGGCAGTTTGTTTTCAAGGGGAAGTCCGAGAGGGTTCAGGCGTGGTAACTGCCGACCGTCTTCGTGACGCAGCAACTCGAGGCAATGACGCTTCAAGCGGGAGAACTCGTGGCTGGTGACCAGTTCGGTGGTGCGTGGCCGAGGGAAATCGAGGCGCAGGTCTTCGATGATCCGCCCCGGGCGCGAACTCATGACCAGCAGCCGATCGGCGAGGAACAGCGCTTCATCGATGTCATGGGTGACGAACACCACGGTGGTGCGAATTCGCGTCCAGATGTCCAGCAGCAGTTCCTGCATGTTCAACCGGGTCAGCGCGTCGAGGGCGCCGAAGGGTTCGTCCATCAGCAACAGGCGCGGGCGGTTGATCAGCACCCGTGCGATTTCTACCCGTTGCTGCATGCCGCCGGAAAGCTGATCGGGCCAGCGCTCGGCAAACCCTTCGAGGCCCACCAGGGCAAGGATTTCGTCGGCGGCTTTGTGGCGTTCGGCTTTGCCGATGCCGCGCATTTTCAGGCCGAAAGCGACGTTGTCGCGCACGGTGCGCCAAGGGAACAGCGTGTGGTGCTGGAACACCATGCCCCGCTGCGGCGATGGGCCCGAGACCGGTGCACCGTCGACTTTCAGGGTGCCGGTTCGCGGTTGCAGGTGACCGGCCAGCGCACCGAGCAGGGTCGATTTTCCGCAACCGGACGGCCCGAGAATGCACACGAATTGCCCCGGCTCGATCTGGCAATCCAGACCTTGCACGGCTTCGAAGGCTTGCTTGTGTTCGCCGAGGACGATGGACAGTTGGCGGATGTCGATCCGCCCTTCAGGGGTTTGCATCACGCTCATCAGGCTTTTCCTCGTGGTCGGTGCCAGGGCGTGAACAGCCCGCCCAGACGTTTGATCAGCAGGCTGCTGCCCATCCCCAGTACGCCAATCAGCAACATGCCGACCACGATGTCGGCGTAGTTCTGGATGGTGTAGGACTCCCAGGTGTAATAGCCGATGCCGTATTGGCCGGAGATCATTTCGGCGGTCACCAGGCAGAACCATGAGGTGCCCATGCCGATCGCCAGGCCGGTGATGATGCTCGGCGCAGCGCCGGGCAGGATCACCTCCAGCAGAATCGCCCGCCGCCCTGCCCCGAGGCTTTTCGCCGAGGCAATCAGCCGTGGGTCGACACCTTCGACGCCGTGCACGGTGTTGAGCAAAATCGGAAACAGCGCACCGGTAAAGGTGATGAAAACCATCGACAGTTCTGAGGATGGGAACATCAGGATCGCCAGCGGAATCCAGGCGACTGCGGGGATCGGGCGCAGGACTTCCAGCGGTGGTAGCAGCAGGTCTTCAGCCCATTTCGAGCGACCGATGGCCAGGCCCAACGCGATGCCGATGATCAGTGCCGCGAGGTAACCGGCGAAGACTCGGCTGAGGCTGCTGCCCAGGTGTTGCGCGAGCTTGCCGGAGTCGCCGAGGCCGAGGGCGGCCTGGATGACCGCCAGTGGCGTCGGGACGTTGGCGAAGGTGACCAGGCCGAGGTTCCAGTGGTGGCTGGCGGCGAGTTGCCAGAATAGGAGGCAGAGCAGTAAGGAGGCTGTTCGGGGAATCCAGCGCGTTAGTGATTTGGGCATGTCGGGTTCCAGTTGTAGATGGTGTCGGACGGGAGAACCACCCCTCGGTCTAACCCTCCCGAAACGTCGGACCGCCCCAGAGGGGCGAGGGGACTGACCGAGTTGTTCTTCCGAGTTACATCGACCTGAAATATCGAGTCGAACTCAGATTTTGAAAGTCATGAAGATCGGCCCCCTTTCCCCCTCTCCCCACTGGGGAGAGGGTTGGGGTGAGGGGTGGCTTTTGACTCCCCCCACAACTCAGCGAGTAGCGACGGCCTGGGTGGTGGCATCGGTGAAGTCGAAGACTTTTCCGCCCTGCGCCGTAGCAAATTGCTGGGCCTGGCCTTTGAGCAGAAACGCACTCAGCCGCCCTTTCGCATCACTGGCAAACCACGCCTGATCCGCCAATAACTTGATCCCGCTGTCACTCGCCTGGGCATACACCGCGCGGATGTTTTTGCCTTCCTGCTTCAGACTGGCCAACGCGGTGAACGCCGACTCCGCCGAGGCGTACTGCCGAACCTTCGGCTCGCCACGCACCCAGATCTCCGCCACATGGCTGAAATCGGTGATGGCTTTGCCGCTCGACGCATCCACCGCTTTAAGCGGCGTCTGCCCGTAGTTGGCCAACTGCGCGGTGTAGTCCAGATTCGACGCCTTGAACGCAGCGCGGATGTATTGGTCGTCGATGAAGGTATTGAGGTCCAACCCGCGATCAGCCTTCTTCAACAGCTTGAGGGTGTCGATGGCGGTCCCGACGGCCTGACGGTATTCCGGCTTCCAGCTCAGATCACGGGTTTGCACGCCCAGTGGACCGTGGAACAGGTAATTGACCTCGGCATCGACGCCGGTGACCTTGGCGATCAACTCGCTGTATTTCTCCGGTTCTGCTGCCAGCAACTGGTTGGCTTCAAGGCTTGCGCGCAGGTAAGCCACGACGATTTCCGGGTATTTCTTCGCATAGGCCTGATCCACCAGCGCCCCGTGGAAGGTCGGCGCATTGGCTTGGGCGCCGTCGTAAATCTTGCGAGCGAAACCACGGCTGGGGAACAGTTCGGCGAACGGCACGAAGTCGGCGTGGGCATCGATCTTCCCGGCCTGCAAGGCCGAGCCGGCGACTTCCGGCGGCTGGGCGATGATGTTCACGTCTTTGAGCGGGTCCCAGCCTTGGGCCGCGACCGCCCGCAACAACATGCCGTGCGCCGTCGAGGCAAACGGCACGGAAATGGTCTTGCCCTTGAGCTCGGCCAGCGACTGCACACTCGATGCGCTAGGCACCACGATGCCGTTGCCACTGCCCTTGATGCTGCCTGACAGCACGCTGATAAACAGGCTGTGCTTGCCCGCGGTTTCGAACGCCACACCGTTGAACGAACCGGGGAAATCGGCCATGGCGCCGAAGTCGAGTTTGCCGGCGACCATCTCGTTGGTCAGGGGCGCGCCGCTGGTGAAGTTCTTCCACTCGACGTCGTACTTGGCGTCTTTGTAGGGGCCGTCGTGGGGCAGGTATTTGTCCAGCAGGCCGAGCTCGCGAATCAACAGACCGCCGGCGGCGCAGTTGATCGTGGTGTCCTGGGTGCCGATGGCAATGCGGATGGTTTCGGCGGAGGCCGATAGGGTGAATGTGGCCAGTACCAGACCGGCGAATGCTGCACGCAACATAGGTAAATCCCCTCGAATCATTTATAGGATGTTCGTCTCCGCCACGATCAGGGCGCGGTGGGAAACGAGGGGTGTTTTGAAGCAAGCGTCCGGGGGTTACCGGATGGCTTTGTGGTTGTCTGGACTGGCCTCTTCGCGAGCAGGCTCGCTCCTACAGGTTTATTGGTGTATTCAGGACTTTCGGCTGGCTTCGATCCACTGTGGGAGTGAGCCTGCTCGCGATAGCGTCCTTTCAGATCAGCGCAGGAGGTACGGGATTTCGACTTTCACTGCGCCAGTCGGGCAGTCCTTTTCACACGGCATGCAGTACCAGCATTCGTCGAACGCCATGTAGGCCTTTTGCGTGGCCGGGTTGATCGCCAGCAGGTCCATCGGGCACACGTCGACGCACACGGTGCAGCCTTTGTGGGCGATGCAAAGGTCTTCATCGACCGTGACGGGCGCGTTGGAGCGAAAGAAGATTTCCTGGGGTTGATAGGCCATTTTGCGGTCTCTCTTTTGGGCTCAAGCAGCAAAGGCACCGACACGCAGCCGGTCGTAGGCCTGCATTTCATCGGCGTCCAGCGGGATGATGTAAGGCTCGACGGCTTTCTTGAAGCTGGTCATCAGCCCGTTTTCATCCTTCTTCAGGTGGCAATGGCAGAACCAGTCGCTGTCGTTGCGTTGCGGATGGTCGACCCGATAGTGATAAAGACCCCAGCGGCTTTCGGCGCGGAACAGCGAAGCGCGGGCGGCCATTTCGGCGCAGTCGCGGATCATGCTGACTTCCATGGCGCGCATCAGTTCATGGGCGTTATGGGCCTTGATCTGATCGAGATCGCGCTGGATATCGCTAAAGCGTTGCAGGCCGATTTGCATCTTCTTGGTCACTTTCGGCGGTTGCAGGTAGTCGTTCACAAAACGTCGCAGCTTGTACTCGACCTGAGCTGGCGGCAGGCCGTGTTCGCGATCCAGCGGTGCGTAGACCCGGGCCTTTTCCGTTTCGATTTGCTTGGCATCGACCGTCGAAAACTCGCGTCCGGCGACAAATTCCGCCGCGTTGGTGCCGGCAAACCAGCCATAAGTAAACGCGCCGAGCATGTAGTTGTGCGGCACCGCGGCCATGTCACCGGCCGAGTACAAACCCTTGACCGAGGTCTCGGCCTTCTCGTTGACCCACACGCCGGACGCCGAATGCCCGCTGCAAAAACCGATTTCGGAGATGTGCATCTCGACCATTTGCGTGCGGTAGTCGGTGCCGCGATTGGCGTGAAACTGGCCGCGACTCGGGCGTTCGTTGCTGTGCAGGATCTCTTCGATGTTCTGGATGGTTTCCTCGGCCAGGTGATCGAGTTTGAGGAACACCGGGCCATTGCCGCTTTCGAGTTCCTGGTGGAACTCCCACATCATCTGCCCGCTCCAGTAGTCGCACTCGATGAAGCGTTCGCCCTTGTTGTTCGCGGTATAGCCGCCCAATGGACCGGTGACGTAGGCGCAGGCCGGGCCGTTGTAATCCTTGATCAGCGGGTTGATCTGGAAGCATTCAAGATTCGCCAGTTCAGCCCCGGCGTGATAGGCCATGGCGTAACCGTCGCCGGCGTTGGTCGGGTTTTCGTAGGTGCCCATCAGGTAACCCGAGGACGGTAAACCGAGACGTCCGGCGGCGCCGCAGCAGAGGATCACGGCTTTGGCCTTGATCACGTGGAAGTCGGCAGTGCGGCAGTCAAAACCCATCACCCCGTTGACCGCGCCCTCGTCGTCCGTCAGCAATCGCGTGCAGACCAGCCGATTGGTGATGCTCACCCGCGCCCGTTTCAACTGGCGATACAGGACTTTTTTGATGTCGTGCCCTTCCGGCATCGGCAGCACGTAGGCGCCCATGTGGTGGACCTTTTTCACTGCGTAGTCGCCGGTCTCGTCCTTCTCGAACTTCACGCCCCAGCGGTCCAGTTGCTCGATGGTTTCGAAGCTGTGGGTCGCGTAGGCATACACCGCCGCCTGATTGACGATGCCGTCATTGGCAATGGTGATTTCCTTGGTGTACTGCTCCGGCGTCGAGTGACCGGGAATGATCGCGTTGTTCAGGCCGTCCATGCCCATGCTGATCGCGCCACTGCGTTTGACGTTGGCCTTGTCGATCAGCAGCACGCGCAAATCGCGATTGCGTTCCTTGGCCTTGATCGCCGCCATCGGTCCAGCGGTGCCGCCGCCGATCACGACGATGTCGTATTCCTGTTCGAGCGTGCTTCTAGTTATTGAGCTTCTGGTCATGCCTGCGCCCCTTTTTGCCGGTCGATCCGCAGGCGGTACTGGAAGGCATCGCCGCGGTAGTAAAGGTGTTCGAAGTCCACGGGAACGCCTGCGGCGTCGTGGGTCAAACGCTCGATGCGCATGATCGGCGAGCCGGGTTCGACGTTCAGCGCCTGGGTCAGGTCGCTGTCGGCCAGCACCGCATCGATGGCCAGATCCGCGTGACCAAGGGCCAGGCCGCAGTCGTTTTCCAGGATCAGGAAAATGTCGCGGGTGACCAGATCGGCCTTCTCCAGGCGCTCGCCGATGGCCTTGGGCAGGTAGGTGATTTCCAGGGAAATCGGCTCGCGGTTGATCAGCCGCACCCGTTTGATCTGCGCCACGGTCTCGCCTTCGGCGACGTGCAAGCGCTGGGCAACGAGTTTGTCGGCGGCAATGAATTTGAAACTGCGCAGGCGGTTGATCACCTCATAGCCGCGACCGGTCATGGACTCGGCGAGGCCTTGCAGGGTGCTGACGTTCTGGAAGGTTTTAGGCTTGGCGACGAAGGTGCCTTTGCCGTGGATCTTGAAGATCAGCCCTTCTTTCTGCAGATCCCCCAAGGCCTGGCGCACGGTGATGCGGCTGACTTTGAACAGCGCACCGAGTTCGCTTTCGGAAGGCATCTGGCTGTCTTGCGGGTATTCGCCGTCGAGGATGCGGGCGCGCAGCACATCCCGCAGTTGGGTGTGCAGCGGGACGCTGCTGAGGGAGAGAACGTTATCAGTCATGGAAGATCACTTGTTATAACGAGTTATGACGTGATCTTAAAGTTCTAATGACAGGCTTGAGAAATACTGTTTGAGCATAAGGTTAGAGCGGTCTGTCAGACGGGCACAAACCATTGTGGCGAGGGGGCTTGCCCCCGTTCGGCTGCGCAGCAGTCGCTAAACCTGCTGACTTGATATTACTGAAAGAATGCAGGGGAGCGCTTCGCACTCCAACGGGGGCAAGCCCCCTCGCCACAAGAACCCCTCACCACAAAGGTGCAGAGTGAGCAAAGTTCAGTTGCGCTTGAGGATCTGGTCCATAACCCAATCGGTTTTCACTGCCTGTTCGGCCACGGCCGGATGCTGCACTTCTCCCCGAATGTGCGCGTTCATACCCAGCACGTGATGCCACTGGATGTGCTCATGATTCTCGATGTGCAGGCTGAGTGTTTCATCGGCTTCAAGCTGAACCGGATGCTCATCGAATACGGAAAAGCTGATCCGGCCTTTGCTGCCAATCAGTTCGACCCGATCTTCTCGTCGGTCCGCGACGAAATTCCAGCAGCCCATGCCCAGGGCGCCCGAAGCGAACCGCCAACTGGCGCTGACGGCATCCTCGGCGGCATACAAACCAGCCTGGTGCGCAGTAAAACCGGCGACTTCGACGATGTCACCCAGCAGGTACTGGAACAGGTCGAAGCCATGACTGGCCAGGTCGGCGAAATAACCACCGCCAGCAATTGCCGGGTCGGTGCGCCAGTTATCTGTACCGCCAAGATCGGTCGGAGATGGCGCTTTGGTCAGGGTCCAGGTCAGGTGCCGGACCTCGCCGATCCGCCCTTCCTCCAGCCATTGCCGCACTTGCTGAAAGCGCGGCAGCGAGCGTCGGTAGTAGGAAACAAACAAGTGCAGCCCGGCATCGGCAAAGACCTTTTGCATCTCACGGCTTTGCCCGGCATTCAGCGACATCGGTTTTTCGACGCAGCAATGTTTGCCAGCGGCGGCCACCCTCAAGGCGTAAGCGTGATGACAGTCAGGCGGCGTGGCGATGTACACCGCGTCGACCTCGGGATCATTGATCAGCGCGTCGACATCGGTGTAGACCCGAGCGATGCCGTGGCGCGCGGCGTAATCCGTCACCGCTTCCAGACGCCGGCCCATGACCGCCACCAACGCCGAGCCGGGCGCCTTGTAGAAGGCCGGCCCGCTCTTGCGTTCAGCGACGCTGCCACACCCGATCATGCCCCAGCGCACCACGTTCATACTGACTCCTTGATAGTTAGCCGACGCGCAGTGCGCGCAGGTCCAGATGACCGTCCTTGAGCGGCGGGCACCAGTAGTAGCCGCCGGTGATCGGCCGGCTGATGCGGTACAAACCGTCGGTGATGCCGTCTTCCAGACCGCTCATGCGGCGCAGTTGGGCTTCGAAGGCGTCGAGGGAGAAACCGAAGGCCAGGAACATCAGGCCGGCGCGATCGCCTTCGATCCAGGGCATGGAACGGCGCACCACGAAGGCCTCGGGGGCGAAGCTTTCCTGGGCGGTGCGTTTGACGTGAGCGGAAATCGGCGCGTCGTCGAGTTCTTCGTTGTCGCTCAAACGACGGCCCATGATGTTGTCCTTCGCATGGGACGGCATCGCGTGGAAACCCTTCAAGTCGTGCTGCCACTGCTGGATCGCGGCGAAACTGCCGCCGACCATTCCGTCAGCGCCGTCACTCACCAGCGCAGCGGCAACGGCGGCTTCGTCGTGAGGGTTTTCGGTACCGTCTTCGTAACCGGTCAGGTCGTGGCCGGAGAGGTGGCGGAAGGTTTCGTTCATCTGCACCAGGCGCAGGGCCGGGGCCAGCGCAGCTTCGATGGCGTTGCTGCGGTTGAGCAATTCGCCACGGTCGACACCGTGCAACCAGCACCAGAGCGCGTGCTGGGTCGAGGGGTTGTCGACGCCGACACCGGTCAACGCTGGAAAGGTGCGCAGGCCATCGATTTGCCCCTTAAGCGCCTTGACCAGGGACTCACCGAAACCGACCACGGCCGACTTCCCGTCCACCAGTCCCTTGAGATTCTCCAGCGCGGCCGGCAAGGCAGCGGCGGATTCGAGGGCGAAGAACATATGACGAGCTTGAGGCGGAACTGGGGTGGCGAGAATGCCCGGCTGGTAGTAACTCATATGAACTCCTTTAGAAAGAACGCGAAGTTTAACCGGAGGATCGTTACTTGTGTGTTTTCAGGGCAAAAGGTCGCAGGCTCGGCAGCTGCTACGACGACCCGCAACGTCGAGCCAAAAAAATCATAAGATGAGCCATGACAAGCGAGTCCGAGGTCTGCTAAAACGATTCATCAGTGCATCACCCAATCCAGACGGGGTAGCGACATGACCACAGCACACATCCTTGGCAACCTGTTTCCCGACGCCAGCGACATCCCGGAAAAATATCGCCTCGATGGCCAGACCGAGCAGCGTGAATACCTGGTCGATGGCGAGCTGAAAACCTGGTCCGGGGCCCTCGCCCAAGTCCGCAGCCCGGTGTACCTGACCGGCGAAAATGGCGATGAACAAGTGATCCTCGGCAGCACGCCGCTGCTCGATGCCGACACCGCATTGACCGCCCTCGACGCCGCCGTCCGCGCCTATGACCGGGGCCAGGGTCTGTGGCCGACAATGCGCGTGGCCGAACGCATCCAGCACGTCGAAACCTTCCTTGGACGCATGCGCGAACAGCGCGAAGCCGTGGTCAAGTTGCTGATGTGGGAAATCGGCAAGAACCTCAAGGACTCGGAGAAAGAGTTCGACCGCACCTGCGACTACATCGTCGACACCATCAATGCACTCAAGGAACTCGACCGCCGCTCCAGCCGCTTCGAACTGGAACAGGACACCCTCGGCCAGATCCGCCGCGTGCCGCTGGGCGTGGCGTTGTGCATGGGACCTTACAACTACCCGTTGAACGAAACCTTCACCACGCTGATTCCGGCGCTGATCATGGGCAACACCGTGGTGTTCAAACCGGCCAAGCTGGGTGTGCTGCTGATTCGTCCGTTGCTGGAAGCGTTCCGCGACAGCTTCCCGGCCGGGGTGATCAACGTGATCTACGGCAGCGGCCGCGAGACCGTCAGCGCGCTGATGGCCAGCGGCAAGATCGACATCTTCGCGTTTATCGGCACCAACAAAGCCGCCAGTGACCTGAAAAAACTCCATCCAAAACCGCACCGCTTGCGTGCGGCGTTGGGTCTGGATGCGAAAAACCCCGGCATCGTGCTGCCTGAGGTGGATCTGGACAACGCGGTCAGCGAAGCGCTCACCGGTTCCTTGTCCTTCAATGGTCAGCGTTGCACCGCGTTGAAAATCCTCTTCGTCCATGAAGACGTGGTCGAAGCGTTCATCGAGAAATTCAACGCCAAACTCGCCAACCTCAAACCCGGCATGCCGTGGGACAGCGGCGTGGCGCTGACGCCGTTGCCGGAAGCGAGCAAGGTCGATTATCTGCACTCGCTGGTGGCGGATGCCGTGAGCAAAGGCGCCACCGTGGTCAACCCCAACGGCGGTGAAGCCCGCGCTTCGTTCTTCTACCCTGCCGTGCTGTACCCGGTGACGCCGCAGATGCGCGTCTATCAGGAAGAACAGTTCGGCCCGGTCGTGCCGATCGTGCCTTACCGGCATCTGGACACGGTGATCGATTACGTTCTGGAATCGGACTTCGGCCAGCAGCTGAGTATCTTCGGCACCAACCCGGTGGCGGTCGGCCGGCTGGTCGACACCTTCGCCAACCAGGTCGGCCGGATCAACCTCAACGCCCAGTGCCAGCGCGGTCCGGACACTTTCCCGTTCAACGGCCGCAAGAACTCCGCCGAAGGCACGCTGTCGGTGCATGATGCGTTGCGGGTGTTTTCGATTCGCACACTGGTGGCGACCAAGTTCCAGGAAACCAACAAAGATCTCATCAGCGAGATCATCAGCGGACGCAGTTCGAGCTTCCTGACCACCGATTACATCTTCTGAGGAGACCGAGCCTGAGCACATTCAGAGACAGCCGACTCCCACCGCTAATGCGCCGACTGCTGCGTCCGTTACTGGACCCGTACCGGCGCTATCGCCACGCCAGGGTGATCCACGCGGTGCGTGTGTCGCTGGGGTTACTGGCAACGATCCTGCTGACCACCGGCATCAATCTGCCCCACGGTGAGTGGGCGTCGGTGACGATGCTGGTGGTGATCGGTGGTTTGCAGCATCACGGCAACATCGGCAAAAAAGCCGCCGAACGCGCCATCGGTACCTTGATCGGCGCCGGTGTCGGCTTGCTGCTGGTGGCGCAACAGGCCTGGCTCGGGATGCCGTGGCTGACCTATTTCGCAATGGCCGTGGTTTGCGGGTTCTTCTCGTACCACGCCATCGGCAAGGGCGGTTACACCGCGTTGCTCTCGGCGATTACCGTGTTTATCGTCGCGGGGCATGGCGACAATCCGATCACCGACGGGTTGTGGCGTGGGGTGGACATCCTGATCGGCATCGCCCTGGCCCTGGCTTTTTCTTTCGCCTTGCCGCTCTACGCGGTTTATTCCTGGCGCTACAACCTGGCCGATGCCTTGCGCGACTGCGCGGCGATCTACGGACGCATCATCAATGGCCAATCGGTCACCGATGACGAACACCATAAACTGGTGGGCCGCTTGAACACGGTGATGGTGCAATTGCGCTCGCTGATGCCGTCGGTGTCCAAGGAAGTGCGGATCTCCATGACCGAACTCGATGCCATTCAGCGGCACTTGCGGATGTGCGTCAGCACCCTGGAAATTCTCGGCAACACCCGACCGGATGCCAGTGACCCCGAGGCCATGGACCATCTGCAATCGTCCTTGAAAGCCGAGCATCGGCTGATTCGGGTGCAACTGATCGGTATGGCCCGGGCGCTGAAATCCGGTGCGTCCCAGCGGCTCAACCGGCCCGTCGAATTGCCGTCGGATTCAAGCCTGACCGCGCCGGTTTACAATCCGCTGGACGGCTACCGGTTATTGGTCCGGCAATTAGCCGCCAACATCGGCGAGATGCGCCAGCGCTTGGCCAAGACGGCACCGCGCTGGAACATCTGAGGTTTCTTCACGGCTTACTGCGTCGTCACCGTCCGACGAAACTTCAGGCTCCAACCCTGTTGCATGCCGGCAGCGGCCAACAGAATCGCGGCAACACCGATCCATTGCAGCGGCTCCAGGCGATGGCCGAAGGCAAACCAGTCAACGAAAATCGCCGCAATCGGGTAGATGAAGGACAGCGCACCGGTCAGTGCCGTCGGCAGTTTTTGGATCGCGCCGTAGAGCAGCACATACATCACGCCGGTGTGGACAATGCCCAGGGTTATCAGACTCGCCCATGCACTCGGCGCTTGCGGCAGTGCCGAAAAGTGCGCGAATGGCGCGAGTAACAGCACGCCGGTGGTGACCTGGACCAATGCAATCAGATGCGGCGGTGTGCCGGTCAGGCGCTTGATGATCAACGCAGCAATCGCGTAAAGAAATGCCGCCCCCAGCGCCAGAGCGATACCCATCAGGTAATCATTACCGCTCTCGCCCTGCCCGCCATGTGCGCTGACAATCGCCAGCATCCCGAGAAACGAAATACCCAGCCAGAACAGTTTCTGCAGGGTGATTTTTTCGTTGAGGAACAACGCGGCCAACCCCACCAGCATGAACGGCTGAACGTTGTATACCGCGGTGCCTATGGCAATCGAGGCGCGGGAGTAAGAAGCAAACAACAGCACCCAGTTGCCGACAATCGCCACGCCGCTGAGCACGGCCAGCAAGAACGTGGTGCGGGTCAGAATGCCGGGGCGCAGGAAGCCGAATGCCGCGCAAATCAGCAACAACGTGCCGGCGCCGAACACGCAACGCCAGAACACTACGTCCAGCACCGGTTGCCCGGACACCAGCACGAACCAGCCGATGGTCCCGGAAATCAGCATGGCGGCGGTCATTTCAAATGACCCGTGACGTATGGTTTTGTCCATCATCAGACTCCTGTGTTTGAGCCCAAAGTATGCCAATCCGCTGGGGGGCTTCTCCAGCGCAAAAAGCAGGCTAAACTCGGAATCTGCCTTTTTTATCAAGGCGGTTTGAATTAATTGCCTAATAGGGTTTTCGCCATGACCGACGATATCGACCAAGTGCTGATCACGGCATTGATGGAAGACTCACGCCGCTCGCTCAAGGCTCTGGCGCAAATCAGCGGCCTGTCTTCGCCCAGCGTCGCCGAGCGTTTGCGTCGCCTCGAAGAGCGTGGCGTACTCAAGGGTTACACCGTCGAGATCGACCCCAAATGCTTTGGCTATCAACTCCAGGCCATCGTCCGTATTCGTCCGCTGCCAGGCCAGTTGCAGGAAGTGGAACGACAGATCCAGGCCATTCCCGAGTTTACCGAGTGTGACAAAGTCACCGGCGACGACTGTTTCATCGCACGCCTGCATGTGCGTTCGATGGAACAACTGGACACCCTGCTCGACCGCCTCAACACCCACGCCGAAACCAACACTGCAATCGTCAAGAAAACCCCGGTCAAGCGCCGCTTGCCACCGATGGCATGACCCTTTACTCAAATCCCAGGCAAGAAAAAACCCGCCGAAGCGGGTTTTTTCCTCAAGGCTGACGATTAGTCATCGCGGCTCATGATGCCGAACAGCTGCAACAAGCTGATGAACAGGTTGTAGATCGATACATACAGGCTGATGGTCGCCATGATGTAGTTACGCTCGCCGCCGTGAATGATGGCGCTGGTCTGGAACAGAATGCAGACCGAGGAGAACAGCACGAAACCTGCGCTGATCGCCAGTTGCAGACCGCTGATCTGGAAGAACAGGCTCGCCAGCGTCGCACCCAGCAGCACGAAGAAGCCTGCAGTGATGAAACCACCCAGGAAACTCATGTCCTTGCGGGTAATCAGCACATAAGCCGACAGACCGCCGAACACCAGCGCAGTCATCGCGAAGGCCGAACTGACCACCTCGGCGCCGCCCTGCATACCCAGGTAACGGTTGAGGATCGGGCCGAGCAGGAAACCCATGAAACCGGTCAGGGCAAATGCCGACACCAGGCCCCAGGCCGAATCACGGAGTTTGTTGGTAAGGAAGAAAAGGCCATAGAAACCGATCAGCACCACGAAAACGTTCGGGTAGCCGACACGCATCTGCTGAGCGACAAACGCCATCACGCCGCTGAATGCGAGGGTGAGAGCGAGTAAGCCGTAAGTGTTGCGCAGGACGCGGCTAACCTCTAGCTGCTCAGCCTGCACGCTGTTATTAACTGCGTAATCCTGTTCGCGCATGGCGACACTCCTGTTGGTTTGAAACGTTCAGTCGCAAAGATCATAACAGACGCTCTGTAACAAGCTATGCAGAGAGTTTGACAGTGTGTTTCATTCAGGTATTATGGCGCCCGCAACGCAAACGGAGGTGTGGCCGAGTGGTTTAAGGCAACGGTCTTGAAAACCGTCGACTGTAACAGGTCCATGAGTTCGAATCCCATCGCCTCCGCCATATTTGTACCGACAAAGCCCTGATTAGTCAGGGCTTTGTCGTTTCTGGGGTTTGGTGAGCGGTTGAGCGGCCTAGGTGGTCGTTTCCGCATCTTTTCGGCTATTTCCGCAACCCCCGCGCAGAAATCACTTGAAACAACTGGCTTTCGAGCCCCTCCCCCGGCGTCCTGCCGATCGTTAAACATCCTTCATGTAACGCGATTCTGCGCTTGGGAGAACTCACGAAACGGGATCGGCTTCGCACCGCTCAGGTAGGCATAGTTCGGATCGTTCTTGTTCCAGCAGCTGAACTGGTACGGCTTCTGGCACACGCCAGAGTAGCCCTCCCGTGGCCACCACAGCCAAACTGGTTGCGCTTGCGCGCAACGCGCCATGCCTGGCGCACCAATAAAAAACCCGCCGGAGCGGGTTCATAAGAGTTGAAACTATCAGATGGGACCGTACTGCTTTTGCAAGGCATCCAATCGTGCCTGCTCATTCTCACTAAGGCCGCCAGCATCAAAAAGTACCTTGCCGTCCGGACCATCAAGTCTGTAGACCTCGACGGTGAAAATTGCTCCTGCTGGAGCTTCAATCTTGCCCCACTTACCGAACTTATTGGGCAAGAGCTGCCAAGTAGCTCCCTCACCGGCCTCCAAGCCACCGCTAATATCGTAGTTAAACGCGTCAACAAACCATGGAATGGCTCTTTCAGGACTGGCAATAGTTCCCTTGAAGTAAGCGCGGGAAATCGGGTGGGAAGTACCGTTCTGAACAGTTAACTCGATAACAGGCTGAGGTACTTTGGAGTATTTTTCAGCCTGCTCCAGAAGTCTTGATCTCGACACGGCGAACTTTGTCAGTTCAACTTTGGCGGTCTCAGCGGATGCTACTCTGGACTGTAGCTCCTTGATCTCCAGCAAAGCCTGCTCTTTTTGCTTCCTCTCTCTTTCAGCACGAATGTTTGTCGCCATCGTGTTCACTTCGGCAGCGGTCTTCCCATCCAAGCTTAAATTGTTGTCCTGCTGCGCTCCCACAAGCGATGTTTTCCCAATATTCAGACTGCTCAACGCTACAAGCATCAGGTCGGCAGCGAACTGTTTCTTTTCATCAGGAGAAAGCCTTTCGGCTACTTTTTTTGAGGATTCTTGTAAGGTCGCCTCGGTTGTAGCATCCAGTTTTGGGTCCCCGCATCCAGCAATCAATGCTGCCGCCAGTCCGATAAGCAACATCCGTTTCATCCGTTTCCCTCCAAAAAAAAACGAATTTTAGCAAATGGCCATAATCGCGTCGCCTTCAACAGATTTACTTATGATCCTACGGGAAGCGATCGGACATAAGTGAGAGCGCTTCAGCCTCCATGACGCGCAGATCGTGGAAGATTGCAGTCCTATCTTTTACCGGAACGCCGGAAAGATCGAATCCAATCCGAACTACCAGACCGCCCAAGGCAAGATCACCATCAACTACTGGGACAGCAGCTGGAATGCCTACTGGGGCGGCATGGGGCCCCGCACCGTTGCCGAGTTCGTCGCCGACTGTGACTGGCTGACCCGACCTCCATCAGCCGGCCCACCGCCCGGGCATGACCAGGCGGATCGAAATCAGAAGTCCATTTATTCCAAAGCCATCGATTTCCTGGAACGACTCGGCAAGCTGTCAGATCGCTCTTTAGTGGCACGATGCAACAAAGAAACATTGTAATCGTAGGTCGATATCAACGGCATTGGCCCCTCGTTCCGAGCCATCCCTAGCCATTGCCTTGTTCGTTCAACGTCAAAGAATTCGTTCTTGAACTTCATCTTCGCAACAAGGTTCGCTGAGACCCTAAAGTGTCCACATCCGGCCGAGCATTTGACCTCGGACCAGCATCCAGCCATGTGAACAATTTTAGAAGCAGCCTGGCAAATTAAGCATTGCATGTCCGATCTCCATTTCGATGACTTACCTACTGTAGCCGAACATCGGCCAAGGCTCCCCCAATGCCCACGGAAAATCTTAAGGTCTATCAAGCCGGAGAAGGTGCCGAAGGCCAACAGTAATAACCTTCGCCACCAGCATCGCCCAAGCTCGCCTGTCAGTCGCCCCCCACGTTACCTATCCGTTAAGGCCGGTGAGGGCTGGCTTTGCGGTCCCGGCTGTAATGGTCATTCCCCCTGTAGGTCTGGGGGGAGCCTTGGGAACTGGTTTTTTGGCCGGCACCTGTGCGGGCTCAGGCGTCAGGCCTTCATTTTTGGTGCCAGTCGTCACTGTTGGTCGGCCTGGCGGTCGCAGGAATACTAACCTTTTAAGGTAAGGCCTGAATGTGTCGTGGTGGACCGGCCTCCGAGTTGCTCCCGGCCCACCGCAGTACTCGATAGGAGGAATGAAAAATGGCCAATTTCGAGAAGAAAATGCCGGTGCAGACCGACGATGAAAAAACCAATCAGCAACCGATGGCTACATCAGACCCTTGGCGTCATCTGGAAAAACTGCGCCAGCAGGTCGATCACCTGTTCGAAGACTTCAATCGTGGCTCAGGGTTAATGCCTTTCCGGCGAGGGCTGTTCGATGTCGAACCGTTCTGGAGTCGGGAATTTATCGGCCGCAGCCTGCCTGCGGTGGACATTACCGAGAAAGATGAAAGCTTCGAAATCACGGCCGAACTGCCAGGCATGGATCAGGAAAATATCGACATCAAATTGTCCAACGGCAATTTGATCATCAAGGGTGAAAAGAAAGAGGACAAGGAAGAAAAAAGAAAAGGCTATCACGTGTCAGAGCGTCACTATGGCACCTTCGAGCGGGCGTTCAGCCTGCCAAAAGGTGTCGATACCGACAAGATCGAAGCAAATTTCAGCAAAGGCGTGCTGAGTATTTCACTGCCGAAAAAGCCCGAAGGCATGAACGCGGACAAAAAGGTGCAAATCAAATCCAGCTGAATCCGAGACAGCCCTTCACGCCAAAAAAGCCCTTTGTCGGGAAGCCGGCACGGGGCTTTTTTGACGTGGTCTAAAAGTAACCGGGCGGGCGCGGTTAATGCCAGGCGGCGCGGCTCGTTTTGAACGACCCTGCGTTCTCATGCTGATGCTGAGCCAAGGCCATGAAAAAGAATGACCAGTGGAATCTGTCCTACTTCGCGATCGCTTTTATCGTGCTGAGTCTCATGCAGATATTCTTTGGCGAGCGCCAGGCGGTGCAGCCCCTCCCGTACAGCCAGTTTCTGCAATTGTTGAACGAGCAAAAAGTCAGTGATTTGCACGTCGATAAAGACCAGATCAGCGGCAAGTTGCAAGAGCCCATCAACGGACACGATCGATTCTCCACCGTGCGGGTGGATCCGGCGCTGGCGACAGAACTCTCTCAATCGGGCGTCAGTTTTACCGGAATCACCGAAAACACCTTTATGAACAGCCTGTTGGGCTGGCTGTTGCCGTTTGTCCTGATTATGGTCTTCTGGAATTTCCTGTTTCGCGGGATGGTGGACAAACAAGGCCTTGGCGGTTTGATGAATGTCGGCAAATCCCGGGCCAGGGTGTTTGTCGAACGCGACACCGGAGTGACCTTCACCGATGTCGCCGGCATCGACGAAGCCAAGGCCGAGCTGGTGGAAATCGTCTCGTTTCTCAAGGACACGGCCCGATACGAACGCCTGGGCGCACACATTCCCAAGGGCACCTTGCTGGTCGGCCCGCCCGGCACCGGCAAGACGCTGGTGGCCAAAGCCATCGCCGGTGAAGCCGGTGTGCCGTTTTTCTCGATCTCCGGCTCCGAGTTCGTCGAGATGTTCGTCGGGGTCGGTGCAGCACGGGTCCGCGACCTCTTCGAACAGGCACGGCAGGCAGCGCCCTGCATCATCTTCATCGATGAACTCGATGCGCTGGGCAAGATGCGCGGCGTCGGTACGCTGGGCGGCAATGACGAAAAAGAACAGACCCTCAACCAGTTACTGGCCGAGCTGGATGGCTTCGATCCCCGCGAGGGCGTGGTGTTGCTGGCCGCGACCAACCGCCCGGAGGTCCTCGACCCGGCGTTGTTGCGGGCCGGGCGCTTCGATCGGCAGATTCTGATCGACCGCCCCGACCGCAAAGGTCGGGAAGCAATCCTCAAAGTTCATCTCAAGAAAGTCACCGTGGAGCCAGGGCTCGATGGCGTACGTATCGCCGAGATCACCACCGGTTTCACCGGCGCCGACCTGGCCAATCTGGTTAACGAAGCGGCCATCGTCGCCACCCGACGCGGCGCCGAGGCGGTCAGCCTGAACGATTTCACCGCAGCGGTAGAGCGCCTCATCGCGGGGCTCGAGCGCAAGAGCAGCCTGCTCGATCCCGACGAGCGTCGGGTGGTGGCCTATCACGAAATGGGGCATGCCCTGGCCGCCAGCACGCTGCCGGCGATGGACCCGGTGCATAAAGTATCGATCGTGCCCCGCGCCATCGGCTCGCTCGGCTATACCCTGCAACGACCGACCGAGGATCACTTCCTGATCAGTTGCCAGACGCTCAAGGACCGGATTGTCGTGCTAATGGCCGGGCGTGCAGCCGAAGACCTGATCTATGGCCAGATCTCCACCGGTGCCGCCGATGATCTTGTCCGCGCGACCGATATCGCCCGGCAACTGATCACCCGGTTCGGCATGAGCGCCGAACTTGGACAATCGGTGCTGGAGCGGCAAAACGCAACGTACCTGGGAGACCGCATGGCCACGGTGGGCGAGAAGGATTATTCGGAGCAGACCGCCCGCGAAATCGACCTGGGTATCCGCGCCCTGCTCGATGAAGCCTACCAACGGGCCAAGGCATTGCTGGAGAGTCGTCGGGCCGACCTGGATGAGGGGGCCCGCCTGTTGCTGGAAAAGGAAACCCTCACGCCGGAGGAATTCCCACCTCTACTACCCTGTGCAGCAAAGCGCGACGGGCCTGATTGAGACGATAGCGGCGCTGATAGCGCATTCGGTGATTTTTTCAACGGTGTCCGCCAACAACGCTAGGCTTACAAACAATGTGGTGATTATCGCCATTTTGCAGGGAGCGCAAAAATGGAAATCATTACACCGTCGGCAAATCCTCTCTCTCAAGATGGCCCAGAGAGGAATGCCGCAATGAAGCTTTCCAATCATTACAAATGGACTGCCTTGGGCGCCATTGCGCTGACCCTTTTCAGCGTACTTGTATTTTTGCTGATCAAATCCTATTCCTATGACACATCGACCTACTTCGAGTCGCGCGACTTCGTTCGCCAACTCAAGCAGTTCGATGCCAATTGGAACGTGAAGATTCTGAGAGCAAAAATTGGTATGAACAACAATCTGCTTCTGGTGGCGCCTCCTGAAGCAGAGCAACGATGGCAGCATCTCGATGACCTTAACGCTGTCGGCCCGCTTTCGACCCTTTGGCAATCCCGACGCCAGGGTTATCTGGATGCGTTGGAAAACAAAACCCTATTGGTCGAGCAATTCAAACAGCACAACACGGTGTTGCGAACTTCACTGGATGCCCTGCCTGAACAAGAAGATGACATTCAGGCATTACTGGACAATAACAACATCCAGGATTTAACCACCCAATCAAACGTATTCGATCTCATGTTGGCAACCGTCGAGTACGCCCTCTATGTATCCCATGACAAAGCCGACGAGATCGCCCATCAACTGAACGAACTCAACGAATACATCAATCAAATGCCATTTGATCGGCGCCAGCCTTTTACTGCATTTGTCGAGCATGTAAACGCCATCGTTCGAGAGCAGCCCATTGTCAATGACCTGCTTGATCGCATCAGTGTGATTCCGGTCGCACAGCAACTGGACAGCATCAACGAATTATTGAACGAGACACAACGGCGCACTGGCGCGACAGACCACCAATATCACCTTTATCTCGGAATATGCGCCGGCATCATGGCGTTGCTGTTGTTGTACCTGGCGGCCCGGCTGGTTCGCAGTTATGCCGTGATCAACAAGATGAACAACGAGTTACAAACGGCAAACGAGCGGTTGGAGCAACGCGTCGAGGAACGCACCCGCGAGTTGATCGAAGCCGAGCGCGAACTGGTCGATGCCGCGCGAATGGCCGGCATGGCAGAGATCGCAACCAATGTGTTGCATAACGTCGGCAATGTGCTGAACAGCGTTAACGTCTCGGCAGAATTGATCACGCGCAAATTAGCGGTCAGCAAAACCCTGGGCCTGGGTAAAGCGGTAAATATGATGAACGAGCATGCCGAAGACCTGGGGCAATTCATGACCTTCGATGAAAAAGGCAAACTGCTGCGCGGTTACCTCAATCAACTGGTCGACTCCATCGCGACTGAGCAATCGAGCATCGTTGAGGAACTGTCACAACTCACCAAAAGCATCGATCACATCAAGGACATCGTTTCCACTCAGCAGGCTTATGCCGGCGCCGCCAGGCTGGTCGAGCCGTTGAACGTCGTCGATCTGTTCGAGGATGCGTTACGCATGAATTCCGGTGCGTTGAGTCGCCACCATGTCGTCGTCAGCAAGGACTACCGGGACACGCCGACGATCATCGGCGACAAACACCGACTACTGTTGATCCTGATCAACCTGATCAGCAATGCCAAATATGCAATGTCCAAGGTCAGCGATCATCAGCGCCATATGACGCTGGGCGTCAAGATTGTCGATAACGCAACACTGCGCCTCAGCGTAGAAGATCAGGGCGAAGGGATCGCTGCCGAGAACATCACCCGCATCTTTAATCACGGTTTCACCACGCGCAAGGAAGGCCACGGTTTTGGCCTGCACAGTTGTGCGCTCGCTGCGGTAGAGATGAACGGGCATCTTCGCGTGCATAGCGATGGACCAGGCCACGGAGCGGTTTTCACGCTGGAGATTCCGCTGGAGACGGCGCATGCATTGCCGACCGCCGGAATCACGACACAACATGACACTCAAGCAACCACCTCACAACGATAGCAATCCACTGTACAACCCATACGCTGCCAACCCGGCCCCGGCGATGACGCAGGCAAAAATCCCTTTCTCGATAGGCGAGAACAAAGGCTCACCCTGCTCATGTTTTGCCTTGGCAAATAAAATCACGCCGGGCGCATACAACAATGCCGAGAGCAGCAAATACTTCACCCCGCCGGCATACAACAGCCACACCGCGTAACAAAGTGCGATCCCGCCAATCATCAGGTCTTTGGTGCGCTCGGCCGATGCGTGTTCGTAAGTTTCGCCGCGTCCGCTCAACAGCACTGCATAGGCCGCCGACCACAGATACGGCACCAGAATCATCGAGGAAGCGAGGTAGATCAGACTGGTGTAGGTGCCGGCGGAGAACAGCGTAATCAGCAGGAAAATCTGGATCATTACATTGGTCAGCCACAAGGCGTTGACCGGTACATGGTTGGCGTTTTCCTTTTTCAGGAAGGCCGGCATGGTCTTGTCCTTGGCCGTGGCAAAGAGGATTTCAGCACAGAGCAACGCCCATGACAGCAACGCACCCAACAGCGAAATCGCCAAACCGACGCTGATCAACAGTGCCCCCCAATGACCGACGATATGCTCCATCACCGTCGCCAGTGACGGGTTCTGCAGTTTGGCCAATTCGGGCTGGCTCAAGACTCCCAGGGACAGCACGTTAACCAACACCAGCAGCGCCAACACCCCGAGGAAACCGATGACTGTCGCTCGGCCTACGTCCGAACGCTTCTCCGCCCGGGCCGAATACACACTGGCGCCTTCGATGCCGATGAAGACGAAGACCGTCACCAGCATCATGTTGCGCACCTGATCCATCACACCGCCAAAATTCGGATTGCTGTGCCCCCAGATATCCCGGGTAAAGATGTCGGCCTTGAACGCCACGGCAGCGATGACGATAAACATGATCAACGGCACGATCTTGGCGACGGTTGTCAGTTGATTGATGAATGCGGCTTCCTTGATTCCGCGCATCACCAGAAAATGCACCGCCCACAGAAGGACAGAGGCGCAGCCGATGGCGATCGGCGTGTTGCCTTGGCCAAAGACCGGAAAAAAATAACCCAGCGTGCTGAACAGCAACACGAAGTAACCGACATTGCCTAGCCAGGCGCTGATCCAGTAACCCCAGGCAGACGAGAAGCCCATGTAATCGCCAAAACCGGCCTTGGCGTAGGCGTACACCCCGGAGTCCAGCTCGGGTTTGCGATTGGCCAGCGTCTGAAAGACGAAGGCCAGGGTCAGCATGCCAACGGCCGTAATGGCCCAGCCGATCAATATCGCGCCGGCATCGGCTTTCTCGGCCATATTCTGCGGCAGGGAAAAGATCCCGCCGCCAATCATCGACCCCACCACTAAGGCAATCAGTGCATTCAAACGGAGTTTTTGCGTCGGCTGGGACATTTTTTGCGCCTCACTTTAATCGCGAGAACTTTCATAGTCGATATTAACCGACCAACAAAGCGTAATAGTGGTTACCCATTAACGCCAGGCAATGGTTTTTTATAACTTATCGCAATGAAAGCACGTGGCAAAATAGCGATTTAATCCACAATTGTTAACACTTAATCTGGCATTCCTAAAATATAAAATTAAATTTGCCAAAACCCTGAAACCAACTAGCGTCAAGTCACCATTTATTTTTTTCTGCCTGCTTTAAAACGCTTATAGCAACAACATCTAGCACAGCCTTACAACGATAAGTCTTTAAATAACAACAAACTATGAGAATGCATTAAACCCACGTAAACATTGGCTAACGAAACTAAGTGTTGTCTCTCCCCAGAAATGGAGTCATGCAATGTCTGAATCCCCCGGAAAACTGAAACTCGGCGCTCTGGTTGCTTTGGTCGTCGGCTCAATGATCGGTGGCGGGATCTTTTCCCTGCCGCAGAACATGGCCGCCAGTGCTGACGTCGGCGCCGTTCTGATCGGTTGGGCCATCACGGCCGTCGGCATGCTGACCCTGGCCTTCGTCTTCCAGACCCTGGCCAACCGCAAGCCGGATCTGGACGGCGGTGTTTACGCCTACGCCAAGGCGGGTTTCGGCGACTACATGGGTTTCTCGTCTGCCTGGGGATACTGGATCAGTGCCTGGCTGGGGAACGTCGGCTACTTTGTTTTGCTGTTCAGCACCCTCGGTTACTTCTTCCCGATCTTCGGTGAAGGCAACACGGTGGCGGCGATAATCGGTGCGTCGGTGCTGCTCTGGGCCGTGCACTTTCTCGTGCTGCGCGGGATCAAGGAAGCCGCATTCATCAACCTGGTGACCACGGTCGCCAAGGTCGTGCCGCTGTTGCTGTTCGTCCTGATCGCAATCTTCGCCTTCAAACTGGATATCTTCACCGCCGATATCTGGGGCCTCAAGAACCCGGACCTGGGCAGTGTGATGAACCAGGTGCGCAAGATGATGCTCGTCACCGTCTGGGTGTTCATCGGCATCGAAGGCGCGAGCATCTTCTCGGCCCGGGCGGAAAAACGCAGCGACGTCGGTAAAGCCACCGTGATCGGTTTCATCACCGTGCTGCTGTTCCTGGTGCTGGTGAATGTTCTGTCGCTGGGCATCATGACCCAACCAGAGCTGGCCAAGCTGCAGAACCCGTCGATGGCCGCAGTACTGAAACACGTGGTCGGCGAGTGGGGCGCGCTACTGATCAGTGTCGGCCTGATCATCTCGTTGCTCGGAGCGCTGCTTTCATGGGTGCTGCTGTGTGCAGAAATCATGTTCGCCGCCGCCAGGGACCACACCATGCCGGCCTTCCTGCGCAAGGAAAATGCCAACCAGGTGCCGGTCAACGCCTTGTGGCTGACCAACGCGATGGTGCAACTGTTCCTGATCATCACGCTGTTCTCGGCCAGTACCTACCTGTCGCTGATCTACCTCGCCACCTCGATGATTCTGGTGCCGTACCTGTGGTCGGCGGCCTATGCGCTGCTGCTGGCGATCCGCGGTGAGAGCTATGAAAACGCTCTGGCCGAACGCAGGAAAGACCTGTTCATCGGCGCCATTGCGGTGATTTATGCGATCTGGCTGATTTATGCCGGTGGCGTCAAATACCTGCTGCTCTCCGCCCTGCTCTACGCCCCCGGCGTCATTCTGTTCGCCAAGGCTAAACTTGAAGTCAATAAACCGGTTTTCACCAACGTCGAGAAGTTGATTTTCGCAGCAGTCGTCGTGGGCGCCCTGGTCGCAGCCTACGGGCTGTATGACGGCTTCCTGACCCTGTAACACCTCATTTGGAGGATTACTGTAATGACCACCGAAAAAGTTAAGTACGGCGTCCATTCCGAAGCCGGCAAACTGCGTAAAGTCATGGTTTGCTCTCCAGGCCTGGCTCACCAGCGGCTGACCCCGAACAACTGTGACGAACTGCTGTTTGACGATGTGCTGTGGGTCGCCCAAGCCAAGCGCGACCATTTCGACTTCGTCACCAAAATGCGCGAGCGCGGCGTCGACGTGCTGGAAATGCACAACCTGCTGACCGATATCGTCGCCATCCCGCAAGCGTTGGACTGGATTCTGGAACGCAAGATCACCGCCGACTCGGTTGGGTTGGGATTGATCAACGAAACCGGTTCCTGGCTGCGCAGCCTCGAGCCGCGCAAGATTGCCGAGTTCCTGATTGGTGGCGTGTCCGCGGATGACCTGCCAACCAGTTTCGGTGGCAAGACCATCGAAATGTTCCGCGATTTCCTCGGCCACTCCAGCTTCATTCTGCCGCCACTGCCCAACACCCAGTTCACCCGCGATACCACCTGCTGGATTTACGGTGGTGTGACGCTGAACCCGATGTACTGGCCGGCCCGCCGTCAGGAAACCCTGCTGGCGACTGCCATCTACAAGTTCCATCCGCAGTTCACCAGCGCCGACTTCCAGATATGGTATGGCGATCCGGACAAGGAGCACGGCAGTTCCACCCTCGAAGGGGGTGACGTCATGCCGATTGGTAACGGTGTGGTCTTGATCGGTATGGGCGAACGCTCGTCTCGCCAGGCTATCGGCCAACTGGCAGTCAATTTGTTCAAGAACAAAGCCGTCGAGAAAGTGATTGTCGCCGGCCTGCCGAAATCCCGTGCGGCGATGCACCTGGACACGGTGTTCAGTTTCTGCGATCGCGATGTGGTGACCATCTTCCCGGAAGTGGTGAACCAGATTGTGGCCTTCACCCTTCGCCCCGACGAAAGCAAACCGGGGAACATCGACATCCGTCGCGAAGAGACCAACTTCCTCGACACCGTGGCCAAGGCCCTCAACCTCAAAGCGCTGCGCGTCGTCGAAACCGGCGGCAACAGCTTCGCCGCCGAACGCGAACAGTGGGATGACGGCAACAACGTGGTCGCTGTGGAGCCGGGCGTGGTCATTGGTTACGACCGCAACACCTACACCAATACGCTGCTGCGCAAGGCCGGTGTGGAAGTCATCACCATCAGCGCCGGCGAATTGGGTCGCGGCAGAGGCGGCGGCCACTGCATGACGTGCCCGATCATTCGCGACCCTATCGACTATTAATTTGCCCACCTCGGCCTGCGCTTATAAAGCACAGGCGTTGGGATAACCGACATCCAAGGAGATCCAAAATGGCCTTTAATATTCACAACCGTAATTTGTTGAGCCTGGAGCATCACACCCCTCGCGAATTACGTTATCTGCTGGACTTGTCTCGCGACCTCAAGCGCGCCAAGTACACCGGCACCGAGCAGCAACACCTCAAAGGCAACAACATCGCGCTGATCTTCGAAAAAACCTCGACCCGGACCCGTTGCGCTTTCGAAGTGGCAGCCTATGACCAAGGCGCGAATGTCACCTACATCGACCCGAACTCTTCGCAAATCGGCCACAAGGAAAGCATGAAGGACACCGCCCGCGTATTGGGTCGCATGTACGACGCCATCGAATACCGTGGCTTCAAGCAGGAAATCGTCGAAGAACTGGCCAAGTTCGCCGGCGTGCCCGTGTTCAACGGTCTGACCGATGAGTACCACCCGACGCAAATGATTGCCGACGTGCTGACGATGCGTGAAAACGCCGACAAGCCGATTCATGAGATCAGTTACGCCTATTTGGGCGACGCCCGTAACAACATGGGCAACTCGCTGCTGCTGATCGGCGCCAAGCTCGGCATGGACGTGCGCATTTGCGCTCCGAAAGCCCTGTGGCCGGCGGACGATCTGGTCGCGCGTTGCAAAAAATACGGTGAAGAAAGCGGCGCTCGCATCACCCTGACCGAAGACCCGAAAGCCGCAGTCAAAGGCGTGGATTTCATCCACACCGATGTCTGGGTGTCGATGGGGGAACCCGTTGAAGCCTGGGCTGAACGCATCAAGCAACTGTTGCCATACCAGGTCAACGCGCAACTGATGAAAGCCACTGGCAATCCGCGCACCAAGTTCATGCACTGCCTGCCGGCGTTCCATAACAGCGATACCAAGATCGGCAAACAGATCGCCGAGCAATATCCGGACCTGAGCAATGGCATTGAAGTCACTGACGACGTGTTCGAGTCGCCAGCCTGCATCGCCTTCGAGCAAGCGGAAAACCGCATGCACACCATCAAGGCGATTCTGGTGTCGACTCTGGCTGACCTTTAACAACCGATCACGATTGCATGATCGATCACTGACCTGTAGGAGCTGCCGGAGGCTGCGATCTTTTGATCTTTGAAGATCAATAGCAAGATCAAAAGATCGCAGCCTCCGGCAGCTCCTACCCAAAAAGGACTGCATTATGCGTATCGTCGTTGCTCTGGGCGGTAACGCCCTGCTCCGCCGTGGTGAACCCATGACGTCGGACAATCAGCGCGCCAACATCCGGATCGCCACCGAACAGATCGCCAAGGTTCATCCTGGCAATCAACTGGTCATTGCCCATGGCAATGGTCCTCAGGTCGGGCTACTGTCGCTGCAAGCCGCGGCCTACACCTCGGTTTCGCCGTATCCGCTGGACGTGCTGGGTGCCGAAACCGAAGGCATGATCGGCTATATCATCGAACAGGAACTGGGCAACCTGCTGGACTTCGAAGTGCCCTTTGCCACCCTGCTCACTCAAGTCGAAGTCGATGCCAATGACCCGGCGTTCCAGAACCCCACCAAACCCATCGGCCCGGTCTACACCAAGGCTGAGGCGGAAAAACTCGCAGCTGAAAAAGGCTGGGCGATAGCCCCGGATGGTGACAAGTTCCGTCGCGTAGTCGCCAGCCCAAGACCCAAACGTATTTTTGAAATTCGCCCGATCAAGTGGCTGCTGGAAAAAGACAGCATTGTCATTTGCGCGGGGGGTGGCGGCATCCCGACGATGTACGGCGCCAGCGGCAAACTGCAGGGCGTGGAAGCGGTGATCGACAAAGACCTGTGCTCGGCGCTGTTGGCTGAACAGCTGGAAAGCGATCTGCTGGTGATCGCCACCGACGTCAATGCCGCCTACATCGATTTCGGCAAACCCACCCAGAAAGCCATCGCTCAGGCTCACCCCGACGAAATGGAAAAACTCGGCTTTGCGGCTGGGTCCATGGGGCCGAAAGTCCAGGCCGCCTGCGAGTTCGCCCGCCATACCGGCAAAGTCGCGGTGATCGGTTCACTCTCGGACATCGAGGCCATCGTTCAGGGCACGGCTGGCACCCGTATCAGCACCCAGGAACCTGGCATTACTTATTTGTGAGGAGAAACGACAATGGCGACGTTCGACCCCGGGCATCTGCACTTCGAGCGCCATGCGCTGAACAAGAGCGATGTCAGCTACAACCTGCACCTCGACTATGAAGTGTTCAAGGATCCCAAGGAAGGCAAAGGGATGCAGTTCACCTTGCACGGTTCGATCCAAGGCAAGGACATGCAGGAAAAGTTCTTCCTTCCCAAGGATCAAGCCTACAACTTTGCCAGGAATGTCACGAAAATCCTTGAAAAGTACGGTATCCCCAAAGTCCACAGCAGCATTGGGTCAAATCACAAATTCTACGACTTGATGTTCGAAGACATGAGGGAGCAACTGGATATGAAATCGGGCGACCCGGTCAAACCAGAACATCTGGAGTAATCCGGGCGAGCTTTTTCTATCGTTATCAGTGGGGCGGCCAGGACAACGCGTGCAGCTGCGTGTCCTGGCCGCGCAAATCCCTGACGGACATCCGCAAGGCTTCAGCCCAATTCACTTTCCCGGATGAGCTTCTTGTTAATCTTCCCGACGCTGGTTTTAGGGATTTCGGCGACGAACTTGAACTGCTTGGGGATAGCCCATTTGTTGATGCGGCCACGCTCGACAAACCCATGCAGGTGCGTCTCCAGGATCTTGCGATCGAGATACTGCCCGGGCTCGCACACCACCAGCGCCATCGGCCGTTCGCCCCATTGCTCATCGGCGATGCCCACGACCGCGACCGACATGACGGCCGAGTGTTCGCTGATCAGGCTCTCCAGTTCCAGGGAGCTGATCCACTCCCCGCCCGTCTTGATCACATCCTTGATGCGATCCTTGATTTCCACTCCACCCAACGCGTCGATAGAGGCCATGTCGCCGGTGTGCAACCAGCCGTTGTGCCACAACTCGGCGCCCTTTTCGGGCTCCTTCAAATAGCCTTGGGTCAGCCAGGGCGCGCGCACCACGATCTCGCCCAGGGACTCGCCGTCATGAGCAACGTCATTGCCACTGGCGTCGATGATTTTCAGGTCGACCATCGGCACCGGCGTGCCCGTCTTGATGCGGGTGGCCAGTTGGGCTTGCGTGGATTGAGCGAGGTCTTCGTCACGCAGGTAAGTCAGGCACAGCAATGGGCAGGTTTCCGACATGCCGTAACCGCTGTGCACCTGAATCCCTTTGGCGCTCGCTTCGCTGGCAACACCTAATGTCAGCGCGCTGCCGCCCAGGAGCATTTTCCAGCCATCAAAACGGGTCTGTGCCGCTTCCTCGCAGTTCAGGATCATTTGCAGAATGGTCGGCACGCAGTGGGAAAAAGTGACCTTCTCCTCTCGATACAATCTGACCAGGCTGTTGGGCTCGTAGCGACCGGGGTACACCTGTTTGATCCCCATCAGGGTGGCGACATAAGGCACACCCCAGGCATGCACGTGAAACATCGGTGTGATCGGCATGTAGACATCATCGGAACGCAGCAGCGGCAACCCCTGATAGACGCCCAAAGTGCCCACGGCATTCAAGGTGTGCAGGACCAATTGGCGGTGGGTGAAATACACGCCTTTTGGGTCGCCAGTGGTGCCCGTGGTGTAGAAAAGGGTCGCGACGGAGTTTTCATCGAAATCGGGAAAGTCGTACTGATCTGCCGACCCGGCCAACAGGTTTTCATATTCCCCCAGTACCGGTAGCGACGTGTGAGTGGCTGTGTCGTCCGTGAGCTGCAAGTAACCTTTGACGGTTTTCAGCTGCCCGTGAATCTGTTCTACCAAAGGCAGGAAATCATCATGTACCAGCACCAGGTCGTCCTCGGCATGGTTCATGGTGTAGAGCACCTGATCCGGCGAAAGACGGATGTTCACGGTATGCAGCACCGCGCCGATCATCGGTACGGCAAAGAAGCATTCCAGGTAGCGATGGCTGTCCCAGTCAAGCAGGGCCACCGTGTCCCCGGCCTTGACGCCGGCAGCGGTCAAGGCGTTCGCCAGTCGGCGGATCCGCTGGTTGAGGGTCTGGTAGCTGTAGCGCAGTTTGTCGGCATACACGATTTCCCGACCCGGCTCGTAGCGCACGCCAGACAGCAGCAATTGCTTGATCAGCAAGGGATAGGCATAGGCGCCGTCGGCGGGCGGAATTATTTTTGTCGCCATCATGGTTGTGGTTCCCGGTCCTTTTTACGTGGGCTCAGAACTGCTCTGCATCCAATTGATAAAGGCATTCGCTGCCCGCCTTGGCCGATGCGCTCAACGAATGGATACGCGGCAGCAGACGGGCGAAGTAGAAGCGCGCGGTGGCCAGTTTGCTGGCGTAGAAATCGTCTTTGGAATGCGTGCTCATGGCCGCCTTGGCCATTCGCGCCCACATGTAGGCGTACGCGGTGTAGCCGAACACGTGCAGGTACTCGACCGAAGCCGCACCGATTTCATTCGGGTTGTTCTGGGCTCGGTCCAGCAGCCAGGCAGTCAGTTCGTCGAGGGTGTCGACGGCGGCGTTCAACGGTTTGGTGAACTCACCGAGGTCAGCGCAGGCATTGGCGGTAAAGTTGCGGATTTCCGAAGCGAACAGCCGGTACAGCGCCCCGCCGCTGCCGACGATTTTGCGCCCGGCCAGGTCCAGTGACTGGATGCCGTTGGTGCCTTCGTAGATCTGGGTGATGCGCACGTCGCGAACCAATTGTTCCTGGCCCCATTCGCGGATGTAACCGTGGCCGCCGAAGACCTGCTGGCCATGCACCGTGGTTTCCAGCCCCATGTCGGTGAGGAACGCCTTGGCCACCGGGGTCAGCAGCGACACCAGTTCCTGAGCGCGGCTGCGGGTTGCCGCGTCATCGCTGTACTTGACGGTATCCAGTTGCAGGGCCACGTAGCTGGAAAACGCCCGCCCGCCTTCGTTCAAGGCTTTCATGGTCAACAGCATCCGCCGTACATCCGGGTGCACGATGATCGGATCGGCGGCTTTGTCCTTGTTCTGCGCGCCCGTCGGCGAACGACTTTGCAGACGGTCACGGGCGTATTCGACGGCGTTCTGGTACGAACGCTCACCCAACGCCAGGCCCTGGATACCCACGCCCAGACGTTCGTAGTTCATCATGGTGAACATCGCCGCCAGGCCCTTGTTCGGCGCATCGATGATCCAGCCGGTCGCCTCGTCAAAGTTCATCACGCACGTAGCGGAGGCCTTGATACCCATCTTGTGCTCGATGGAACCGCAGGACAGCGAGTTGCGTTCACCCAGCGAGCCATCGGCATTGACCAGCACCTTGGGCACCAGAAACAGCGAAATCCCCTTGGGACCTGCCGGTGCATCCGGTAACCGGGCGAGCACCAAATGAATGATGTTTTCAGTCAGGTCGTGCTCGCCGCCGGTGATGAAAATCTTGCTGCCGCTGATCTTGAAACTGCCGTCGGCCTGAGGTTCGGCACGGGTGCGAATCAGGCCCAGGTCCGTGCCGGCATGCGCCTCGGTCAGGCACATTGAACCGGTCCAGGTGCCGGCGTACATGTTCGGCAGATAGCGTTCCTTGAGCTCCCGACTGGCGTGGGCATTGATCGATAGGCACGCGCCGGCGGTCAGCATCGGGTACAGGCCGAACGACAGGCTTGCCGAGTTGACCATCTCCTCGACCTGAGCCGAAATGGCCTTGGGCATGCCCATGCCACCGAATTGCGGATCACCGCCAACACCCACCCAACCGCCGTCGGCGAATGCCTGGTAGGCCGCGACAAAACCGTCCGGCGCCTGGACGGCGCCGTTGCTCCAGGTGCAGCCCTGCTCGTCGCTGCTGCGGTTCAGCGGTGCGATAACTTCACCACTGATTTTGCCGGCCTCTTCAAGGATCGCAGCGGCTGTTTCTTCATCGATCACCTCGGCCAGGCCAGGCAATTGGGCCCATAAGCTGGACACCTTGAAGACTTCGTTGAGCACGAAGCGCATATCGCGCAAAGGAGCTTTGTAATCAGACATGGTTGGCTTACTCGGAAGTGGTCAGGGCATGCGGCATGCCCTGGCGTTGAGATGTATCGGTTTCAGCGGCTTGCGCCACGTGGACTTGCGGAACGGGGTGACGCAGCAGGAAGTACGACAGGGCAGGAATCAGCACCAGCGCGCCGAGCATGTTCCACAGGAACATGAAGGTCAGCAGGATGCCCATGTCGGCCTGGAACTTGATCGGCGACCAGACCCAGCACACCACGCCGGCCGCCAGGGTGATGCCCACCAGGCCCACGACCCGGCCGGTAAACGACACAGCGTTGCGGTAAGCCTGAGACAGCGGCAGGCCCTGGCGCTGGAAATGCAACTGCACGCTGAGCAGGTACAACGCGTAGTCCACGCCAATCCCCACGCCCAATGCGATCACCGGCAGGGTCGCGACCTTCACGCCAATGCCCATGGCCACCATCAACGCCTCGCAAAGGATCGACGTCAGCACCAGTGGCAACAGGGCGACCAGGGTTGCGCGCCAACTGCGGAAGGTGATCAGGCAGAACAGCGTCACCGCCGCATAGACGTAAAGCAGCATGGTGCGATTGGCCTCGCGAACCACGATGTTGGTCGCTGCTTCAATCCCGGCCGACCCGGCCGCCAGCAGAAACTGGCGATCTTCGCTGTTGTTCTCCCGGGCAAATTTCTCGGCGATGCCCACCACGGCATCCAGCGTCTCGGCCTTGTGGTCCTTGAGGAAGGTGATCACCGGCATCAGCGAACAATCGGTGTTGAACAACTCCGGGGAGTTGACCGAGGCTTGCTGCGCGGCGTAGTTCAGCACGTCCTGATTGCGCTGGATGCTGTTGAGCTTGGGGTTGCCTTCGTAGGTGCCGGCGGTGATTTGGCGCACCGCGTTGACCAACGAAGCCGTGGCCTGTACGCCCGGGTACTGCTGCAGTTCCCAGGCCAGACGGTCGGCGAGGACCAGCGTCTTGTAGTTCAAGCAGCCTTCCGGCGCAGTCTTGATCATCACCGCGAACAGGTCGCTGGACAGCGCGTAGTGGCTGGTGATGTAGGCGTTGTCACGGTTATAGCGCGAGTCGGCACGCAACTCCGGTGCGCCACTTTCCAGATCGCCGATCTTCAGCTGCAAGCTGACCATGAAGCCGCCGATGCCCATCAGCACCGCGACCAATACCGCCCCGGCGGCCCACTTGCGCGTGGTGAAGCGGTCGAGCAAGTCCCACAGTTTGCCGAAGCCTTTGTGCCCTTCCGCGCGCGTGTCGATTTTCAGCGCACGCTCGGCAGCCCTAGCGCCGACACCGACATAAGACAGCGCCACCGGCATCAGCAACAGCGAGGTGAAAATCAGCACCGCCACACCGATACTGGCGGTGATCGCCAGGTCGCGGATCACCGGAATATCGATCAGCATCAGCACCGCGAATCCGACGGCGTCAGCCAGCAGCGCGGTGACGCCGGCAATGAACAGACGGCGGAAGGTGTAGCGCGCGGCGATCAGTTTGTGGGTGCCACGGGCGATGTCTTGCATGATCCCGTTCATCTTCTGCGCCGCATGGGACACGCCGATGGCGAAAATCAGAAAAGGCACCAGCACCGAGTACGGGTCGATGGCATAGCCGAGCCAGGCGACGATGCCGAGTTGCCAGACCACCGCGATCAGCGAGCAGCCGACCACCAGCAAGGTGCTGCGAACGCATCGGGTGTAGGCGTAAATAATGATCAGCGAAGTGACGACGGCCAGGCCGAAGAACATCATCACCTGAATCAGCCCGTCGATCAGGTCGCCCATCAGTTTGGCGAAACCGATCACCCGGACTTTGTACTGGCCCTTGCCCTCCTCCCCGGCCTTGCGTGCAGCGCTGTCACCGGCGAATTCGATCTTGTCGCGCAACTGCTCTTCGAGCATCTGCGAAAAGGCGTGGTAGTCGATGCGCTGACCGCTGGCCGTGGCCTTGTCCAGCAGCGGCACGATCAGCATGCTCGATTTGTAGTCGCTGGCCACCAGACTGCCGACGATACCGGCGCGGGAAATGTTCTGGCGCAGCTGTTCTATTTGCTCAGGCTTGCCCTCATAGGTATCGGGCATCACCGGACCACCCTGGAACCCTTCCTCGGTGACTTCGGTCCAGCGCACCGCCGGGCTCCA
Source organism: Pseudomonas sp. GM41(2012) (assembly GCF_000282315.2). Lineage (GTDB taxonomy): Bacteria > Pseudomonadota > Gammaproteobacteria > Pseudomonadales > Pseudomonadaceae > Aquipseudomonas. The sequence goes on along the minus strand of NZ_AKJN02000005.1, from coordinate 198,407 downwards.
CAACGACTTCATCCAGGCGCGGTCGACGCCTTCGGTGAGGAACAATTTGTCGTTGACCTGCTTGAGCACGTCCAGGTAACCGGGGTCGAAGATATCGCCCTGGGTGTTCTCCACCACCACCCGCACCGAGTTGCCCAACCCGCGCAGCGACTGGCGGTTTTCCAGGAAATTCTGGATGTACGGTTGACTCTGCGGAATCATTTTTTCGAAGCTGGGACGCAGCTCCAGGCGAGTCGCGGCCATGTAGCCCAACACCACGGTGGCCAGCGCCATCAGCAGCATGAACAGCGGACGGTAGTTGAACACCAACCGCTCCAGCCGATTGCCGGATTGGCGGTCGAAGTCCCGCAGATCGCGGATCACCGGCATGGTTTCTTGTTTGATATTGCCCATGTCTGGGTTCTCGCTCTAAGGGTTCGAGGGCTTATTCAACGGACAGCGTCCGTGCACCACGGCTGCCAACCACCACCAGCGCACCGTTGGCGGCGCGCGTGACGCCCGTCACCGGAACCGGTTCGGCTTGCTGCAACCAGTGCATTTGCGCACCGGCGCCCTGGCTCACCAGCATCTGCCCGCCCTGAGTGAACAGGCGGTAATCACCATGGGCATCGACGATGCCGGCGGTGATGCTGACGCGCAGGCCACTGTCCTGCGGGGTCCAGCTGAGACCGCCATCGGTGCTGCGCAGCACATTGCCGCGCAAGCCATACACGAGCGCTTCCCCGGGCTTGCCGAGCACACCGAAAAAACTGCCCTGATAAGGTGTCTGCACAGCGGCGAAGCGCTGTTGGGTGTCATTCCATTTCAGCAACAAGCCCTGCTCGCCGGCGATGTACAGCGCATCACCGGTGGAGGCGATGGCGTTGAGGTGAAAGCCCTGCGGGTTGTCGGTGCGGTCCTGGAACGGGGTCCAGCTCTGGCCGCCGTCTTCGGTGCGCAGGATCAGGTTGAACACCCCGACCACATAGCCGAGGCGGTCGTTGGCGAACCAGACATCGAGCAAGGGCTTGTCGGCGCCCTGCGCCACCAGGCGCTCACCTTCGGCGACCAACAGTGGCCATTGTTCGTTGCCCGGTTCTGCACTGACCAACGCGCCGTAATGCTTGACCAACAAGGCACCGATCTCGCGGCCGTCCAGTTGCTTGCGCCAGGTCGCCCCCGCGTCGTTGCTGTGCAACACCACACCGTCGCCGCCCACCGCCCAGCCCTGAGTGGCGGATGGAAAGCTGACGGCATTGAGGTCGGCACTGACCGGCACCGCTGCCTGCTGCCAGTGCTGGCCGGCATCGTCGGAAAACAGAATATGGCCACGCTGGCCGACGGCGATCACGCGCTCACCGGCGCGGGCCATGCCGGACAACGGACTGTTGATGGCCAAGGCACTGACCCTGGCGGGCAGGTCCAGCACATCGACGTAATCGGCCGCGTGGGTGACGCCCTGCAACAGGCCGAGCACAACCCCAAACGCCACCTGCAAATAATTCTTATACGAACACATACCGCGTCCTCTTCGGAAAACCGCGCCGGGACACACATCCGTGTGTCTGACGTTCACACCTGGCGCCCACGACGATCGGCGTGCACCAACCGCCGCAGGGTCCACGCCTTGTGAGCCGTGGACCTTGCGGGCGCTTTTTTGCGTTTGGCTTAGCGAATGCCGCTGCCGGCCAGGGATTCCGACGACCATTGCGCCTTGGAGAGCGGATCGATGTACTTGATGCCGCCGTACGGCCCGACCACGCCGTTGATGTTGTAGGACCCCCCCACCAGGTCGTAGATCATGAAGGGCGTGGAATCCGGGATCTGCTTGTCGTAGCTCTGGCTGAGGAACGCGAAGGAGCCACGGTACAGCTGACCACGGGCGTCGTATTGGTCAGAGGCCAGAGCGGTCCAGCTGTCTTCATCGAGGTAGAAGCGGCGCTTCTGATAGATGTGTCGAGCGCCGGACTTGAGGTTGCCCTCAACCACCCAGACACGGTGTTTTTCCCAACGCACATAATCGGGAGCCAGGTGATTGGCGGTGGTCAGCGACTTGGGATCCTGGGCGTAAGTCAGCTTGTAGGTGTTGTACGGCACGATCATTTCCTGCTTGCCTACCAGCTTCCAGTCGTAACGATCCAGTGCACCGTTGAACACGAAAACATCATCGTAGGTGCCCGCGCCGGCGGTGCCGGGGTTAGGCGTGTCGTAGGCCAGGTTCGGTGCCAGCTTGACCCGACGCTGGCCAGGCAGGTACTGCCAGGCGCGACGCGGTTGCTGCAGCGGGTTGGCGGCGTCCTTGAGCATCACCGCTTCACCGGCCCGGCGCGCGGGGCCGGTGTAGGACAGCTTCATCTGGTAGTACACGTCGGCGCTGCTGATCGGCTGCGCGAGGTTTTCGTAGATCGGATAGGAAATGAACGCCTGGCCGGTAGTCGCCAGGCTCGGCACGCCAGCGGAGTCAACGTTCCAGGAGTCGTACTTGGAGTTGATGCTCACGCCTTGATAGCGCAGCAGGAAGTTCCACATCGCTTCGTTGCCCGACTGCGGGATCGGGAACGGCACGCCCGGCAGCACGTTATCGATGGCCAAACCGCCTTCGAGGGACTTGGCGCCGCTGGCATTCTTCACGCCGTTGTCGAGGATGGCTTTGGGCAGCGAAACGGTGCGGTGGGTCGGGTAGACATTGACGTGGAAGCTCGGGAACCGTTTGGCCAGTTCCGCCGTGGTTGCACTGAGCAAGCCCTTGTACTGATCGACGTTTTTGCCGTCGATCACCAGCAACGGTTTTTCGTTGACGAAGGGATCCGGACGCATGCTGTCACCGGCTTTGAAGCTGGCCGGCGGCGTGGTCAGGCCACCGTCATAGGCGGGAATGGAACCATCAGCGTTCCCGGCCTTTTCGGCGCCCACCAGGGTCAGGCTGCTGCCCAATTTGGCGGCGTCCTGAGTTGAAACAGCGGCCTGTGCCTGGGCGGCAAGGACCATGGCCAGCGACGCGGCCAACACGGTTTTTGCGAATTTCATCTTGTTATTCTCCTGCTTGCATTGAGCAAATCAGTGGTGCATCAAAAAGTTGTTTTCATCGTCAGGTAAACGGCGCCACGGTCCTCAGTCGTGGCCCCTCCACCGGAGAAGGCTGAGTAGCCACCGCCGTAACAGGCGTAGTTTTCATTGCCGCTAAAGGCATTGGGAGTGGAGCCGTCGCCGCTGCCGGCATTGGCCGCGCCGGTGCTCAGACCGCTGGTGTCGCACTTGTCGGTCTTGCCGAAGGAGTCCACGTACTTCAGGTCGACGAAGTATTTGTTGTACACAACGGCACCCACGCCCACGGCATAGTTACCGGTGTCTTTGGCGCCGCCACCGGACACTGGCGACACGCCGGCAAGGCCCACGTTGACGGACATCGGTGCGTTGAGGTCGACGCCGGGAAACACCTGGTACCAGGTCGGCGTGAAGTTGACCGCGATGCCCCAGTTGTCCCGGGTCGGCTGGTCGATGCCGCGATAGGTGTCCTTGCCCTTGTAGAGCGCCTCGTTCTTGCTATCGAGCTTGAGCAGGTTGCTGTAATACAGCTCGCCCAGCAGGGTTGCCGAATCGAACACCGGCGTTTTGGCAATGGTCATCAGACCGTTGAGCGTCCAGTGCAAGGTGTCGCCGGTGGCGGCCATGCTGTCGCCCCTCTCCGGGGTGTCATACACCACACCGGTGGCAGCCGTGCGTGCCGGCAACAGGCCAAGACCCGCGCCCAGGCCCAGCGGACTGTTGGTGCTGACAATCGCCGGAATACTGGCCAGCGGCATGTTGTGACGAATGTTCAGGTCCGACCCCACACTCACCCCGCCCACATCCTTGGACAGGCTCAGGCCAACGATCTTGATGTTGTCGGCGTAGGCCATTTGATAGGTGGCGGTGCTCAGCGAGTTGAGCGTATTGACCACCGCAGGCACTTGCCCAGCCGGCGGGGTGCCGTTGGGGTTGGCAGAACTCAGGCCTCTGGCATCCAGCCATGCTTGCGGCAGGATTTCCGAGGTTTCGCGGTAGTAAACACCAAGGGTGCCATCCAGCCAGGCCGGCGACCACTTGGCCATAACGCCCCAGTCACCGCGCTTGTCCGGCGTCAGGTCATGACCGCGACGCACATTGGTCAGCCCGTTGCAGGGCGCCAGACCACAACCCAGCGGACTGCCCGGCACCACACCATTGGTGTTGCCCAGCAGGAAAGATTGCGCACCGAAACCGACCAGATCGGAACCGCCGTAATAAGTGCCGGCTTCCGGCAGGCGCGCGGCGTCCCAATCGAGGAAATACTGGGCACCCACGGTCAACTCGGGATTGACGGTGAACGACATCGACAACTGATTACGCGGAACGAACAGTTCCTTGGCTTCGGTACCGGGCGAGGCAGCCAGTTTGGCCAGGTCCAGACCGGATTGGCCGTAACTGATCGAGTGCACCGGGTTGAGAATGGTCTCGCCCCAGAACACGTTGTGCTGTCCGGCCTTGACGCTGAGCAGCGACTCCTCGCCCACTTCGGTGCTGTAGAACACGAAGGCATCGAGGATTTCGCCGGACGGTCCGGTGTAATAACGCTGGGCATAGTTGCTCAGGTGCGGGCTGCCGTTGCCGACGTTGTCACCGGTGACTCCGGCCAGACGTGGGTCGTTGGCGACCAGTCCCGACCTTGCGTCGTTGCCGTTGACGAACGGGTTGGAGTTGGAACCGGTGTTCTCGTAGGCCTTGTCGTACCAACTGGCGGCGCTGACACGAAAACCCATGTGGTTCTGGTAGACCACATCCATCTCGGTCAACAGGTCGACACGGTTGGTGATGTTGGTCCCGGCCTTGCGGAAGTTGTAGTCGCCGTCGTTGTTGTTCGGCGTTGCCAGCATGCGTTTGTCAGCGCTTTCGGTGCGTACGCCGTAGTTGTACTTCACGGTGTTATCAAGACGTACGGTCCAGTCCGGGTTACCTGTGTCGAGCTCGATCGCCTGCGCGACCGGCACGGCTGCGGCCAGGATGGCCGAGGCCAACAAGGTGTAACGCGAGGGTGCGAACCCGTGACTCTTATTGTTGTGCATTGCGTTGTCTCCGCCTTTTTGTATTTGTTTTAAGCGCAGCCGCCCTCGCGCAACCCCTTGTTCCAGGGGTTTACGGTTTCAGGAGTGAGGGCAAATGCCGGATGGCGCGGGCCAACCGGCGCCTGAACTAGCGATCCAGCTCGAGGATGAGGGCTTCGGCTTGTGGCCAGTGCCCATACCCGGCAGCAGGATTGAGATGACCGACTTCGCCGAGATTGAGCAGTTCGCTGCCCCAGCCTTCGGCCATGCGCGTGGCGGCGTTCAGGCTGGCGAGGTGGTCGTTGGTACTGGCGGCCACTAGACTGCGGAACGGCAACCGGCCTTTGGGTAGAGGGTCCCAACCCTGGGTACGCAGGGTTTCAACGGATGGGTAGCCTTGCGGCCATTGGGCATCGAGGTCCGGCGGAGCGGCCAGCAGCGCGCCTTTGATCGGCCGACTGTGCCGCGCAGCCCAGTGCGCAACCATCAACACGCCGGCGCTGTGAGCGACCAGAATCACAGGCCCGTCGATCTGTTCCAGCTCATGCTGAATCGCTTCGACCCGCTTGCTGCAATCAAGCTTGTCGGTGTCCAGCGGCGGCACACTGCGTACCTTGCACAGCCTGGTTTCAAGCAGCGTTTGCCAATGCTCGGCAACGTGCTCGCGCAGACCTGGTACGATCAGAACGGTTGCTGCAGTTTGCAGTTTGTTCACTTCAACACCTTCGCTTTCTCGATGACTCGACTGGCTCTGTTCGCCAGGGGCTTCTTGTAGGACTGACATTAAAGAGCGCCCGCCCGAGGCGCTTTTCATTAGACGTCAGGCACTTTTCTTTTCATGACAAATTTCCAGGTGTTGGGCACACAGCGACCATTGGTCGAATATCCCCGCAGGTTCTCTACAGCTCACTGTAATCAATGGGTGAGCGTCGATTGCTGTACAACGACGGTGTGATTTTGGACAGCATTTAGCGAGCGCCCTCGCCAACGTCACAACTGTTCAATTGTTGATGTGCTGGATATAGTCGCCACGCAAATTTGAATCGCAACCGGCCCAGGAAAGACCTTCGCATGCCCAAGCTTGTTCGCGCCGCCGTCTTGACCAACTACCTGGAGGTCACTCAGTACCTGGGGTTCAACCCGCGCGATGTACTGGCCGGCGTCGGCTTGAGCAAAGCCAAGCTGCAAGCCCCTGAACATCGCATTCCCATCGATGCCGCCGTGCGTCTGCTGGAGGACTCGGCCGTCGCCAGTGGCTGCCAGAGTTTCGGCCTGAGCATGGCCGAGTCGCGCCAGCTCTCGGACTTCGGCGTGGTCAGTCTGCTGCTCAGTCATCAGCGTACGTTGCGTGACACCTTGCAAGTGTTGGTTCACTACCGTCATCTGATGAACGATTCGCTGGCCCTCTTCATCGAGGAGGCGGGCAAGATGGTGATCATTCGCGAAGAGGTGGTCACCGAATCGCCGATGCCCTGCCGACAAGCCAATGAACTGGCGATCGGGGTGATGTTCCGCCTGTGCGCTGCCCTGCTCGGCGCACACTGGCAACCCTACAGCGTCAACTTCACGCACCAGCCTCCCGACAACCTGCAACTGCATCGCCGTCTGTTCGGCTGCAAACTGGAGTTCGGCAGCGAGTTCAATGGCATCGTCTGTCCCAATGCCAGCCTCGACATGACCAACCCCCATGCCGACCCGGCCATGGCGCGCTACGCCCAGAGTTACCTCGACTCACTGCTGAACCACGAAGGCCCTTCGATGCTGTTCGAGGTGCGCAAAGCCATCTACCTGCTGCTGCCGATGGGACGCGCCACCATCGAGCAGATCGCCCAGACCCAGGGTATGAACGTACGCACCCTGCAACGTCGCCTCAAAGACGACGGCTGCGCCTTCAACGACCTGATCAACGACGTGCGCCGTGACCTGGTGTTGCGCTACCTGGAAAACCCGAATTACTCGTTGGGCCGGATCGCCGACATGCTCGGCTACTCCATGGCGAGTTCCTTCACACGCTGGTTCATCACCCAGTTCGGCATGCCGCCGGCGGCTTGGCGCAGCGCGCAAAAACAACCCAAGGCACCCAGCGAGCCGAGCACCCTGCCCGCCCCCACGGAACCCTGAGACGACTGAAAGGCCCCCTGGGACTTCCACAAAAAAAAACGGCGACTGCTGGTACAGTCGCCGCAAAAAACCGGCGTTTGTGACACCGGTCGGGAGCCCCACTGCGACTAGGAGTCGACCGCAGTGCAGCCCTGCCATAAAGCGTTTTGCGTCAGGTTCTAAAGCCCCCAACGCAGCAACAACAGCACCAGCACGACGAGAAATACCGTCTCCCCCACCATCAACAGGATCGGCTTGATGCCGACAGCGGCCAGCTCCTTGAGTTGGGTTTTCATGCCCAGAGCGCTGATGGAAACCACCAGGCACCAGCGCGACAATTCATTGACCGATCCCTGCACCACCGGGGCCACCCAGCCGGTGCTGTTGATGCAGGCCAGAATCAGAAACCCGACAGCGAACCATGGCAGCAGCGGCGGTCGTTTGCCGGTCGGGTCGGCGCCCTGCATGCGGGTGATCATGGCGGCACAGACGATCACCGGCAGCAGCATGGCAACCCGCATCAGCTTGACCACCGTGGCCGTATCGCCAGTCTCGGTCGACATGCTGTAACCGGCACCGACCACTTGGGCGACATCGTGAATGGTCGCCCCCAGGAGCACGCCCGCCACTTGTGGCGACAACGACAGCCAGTTGGCAATCATCGGGTACACGATCATCGCCAGGGTCGACAGCGCCGACACCCCGATCACCGTGAATAACGTCGCGCGTTCTTTCTGCGGATGGTTCGGCAATGCCGCCGCCAGCGCCAACGCGGCCGATGCACCACAAATCGCCGTGGCGCCCCCGGTGAGCATGCCGAACAAACGCTGAAAGCCCAGCGCCTTGGCTGCGATCACTGAAACGCCGATGGTCACCACCACCAGAATCACCACCAGGGCCACAGGCTTCCAGCCCAGCGCAGCCATCTGTTCGAGGGTGATGCGCATGCCCAGCAGCGCCACACCAATGCGCAACACGGTGCGCGCCGTGAACTCGATGCCAGCCTTGCAGGCACCGTCACCGGCCAGGAAGTTCACCGCCATGCCCAGCAACAAAGCAAACAGCATCACCGGCGCGCCGTAGTGCTCGGACAAAAAGGACGCAGCCGCTGCAACGATCAGACTGACGATAAAGCCCGGCGCCAATTCGCGCGTTCGGCTGTGGATACGGGTGAGAGCGATGGCGCTCATGGCGCGGACTCCTCGGGAACGATGACGATGAATGCCTGGCCGTCGATAATCTCGACCGGGTAGTTGGTGACTTTGACTGCGGTGGAATTGAGCAAGTAGCCGCTGCGCAAATCGAAGCGCAAGCCATGGGCGCAGCACTGAATCACTCGCCCCTCAAGGCGCCCGCCACACAGCGAGGCGCCCTGGTGCGGGCAACTGTCGTCGATGGCGAACACGTCACCTTCGACGTTGAATAACGCCAGGCTTTTGTTATCGAATTCGAACAGTGCACGACCGCCCGCCTGCGGGAGTTTTCCGACAGGCACGGGGATACGCCGGTTCATGCAGGTTGCCGCTCGTGATCACTTTCTTTCAGTGCCTGGCTCATGGCCCCGAGCAGCGCCTGAGCAGGTTGTGCACCGATCACCGTCATGCGACGGTCGAACTGAAAGCTCGGCACCCCACTGGTCGCGCCGGGGAAGCCATCGAATGGCGTGGCGTCGCCCCTCAGGCAATCGAGCACGACGTCCGCATCGATGCCGCAGGAGCGGGCAATGGCGAGCAAGGTCTCGCGGCACCCCAGGTTTTCGCGTTTGCGGAAATAAGCGGTGAACAGCCGTTCGAGCAACATTTCACGCTGAGCAGCATTGCCCAATACGCTGACTCGTTCGAACAAACGGTGGGCGTCTGCGGTGTTGGGCATCGTCTCGATGTGGCTGAGGTCGATGGCCAGTCCAACCGCCGCGGCAGCCTGCTGTACCTGGGCCTGGCGCATGGTCATAGCGTCGGCATTGCCCAGACGCTTGCGGTAGAAATCGGCGAAGGGCTCACCTTGTACCGGCAACTGAGGCAGCAACTGCACGCCATGCCACACCGTGGTGATCTGCACATCCGGGTGGCGACTGCGAAACTGTACCTGCGCATGCTCCAGTTGACGCTTGCCGATCAGGCACCAGGGGCAGATGAAATCGAAGAACACATCAATACGTAAACGACTACTCACAACTTCACCTCTAACACCGCTTTGCTAATCGAATCGTGGACGTGCTCGCCCTTAAGCCGGGCAATGTCCTTGTGGTAATGACACTTGGCATAAAAGAACACGGCCCCAGCCGCGATGCTGACCAGCGGCACTAATTGAAAAGCAGCCTGCAAGCCAATGAGGTCGGACACCTTGCCGGTGATGAACGGCCCAGGTGCCAGCCCCAGCATGTTGTTGGCCAGGGTCAGCGTGGCGAAGGCCGTGCCGTGGACTGAGTAATGGGTCAGGTTGGCAACCATCGCTCCGCAAGGGCCGGTCGTGCCGGCGGCAATCAACATGCCCAGGCAGATCAGCACCAATTGCACAGGCCCTGCCGGCAGGGCGAACGCCGCCGACAACAACAGGCAACTGCCCAGGCAATAGGTGATGGCCAAAGTGACTTTGCGCTCCGGCGAATGGCGCGACAGTCGATCGCTGAGCATGCCGCACAGGATCATCCCCGCACCGCTGCACAGCACGATGATCGCCGCGACGCCGCCCGCCTTATCCGTGGCCATGTCGTAATAACGATTGAGGTAACTGGGCATCCACACAATCACGGTGCCGCCGACGAACAGTTGCAAGCCACTGCCGATGTAGGCAGCGATCACCGAACGGCTGGAAAACAGCGTACGCAACGGACGCTTGACCGCTGCCGCCGCCTTGTTCGCCGCCAGGGAGGCACGTTGCGGCGCAATGCGTGCTTCCTTGACGATGATCGGGTAAAGCACTGCCAGCAGCAGGCCGAACAGCGCCATGCCGGCAAACGACCAGCGCCAGCCAAGCTTGGCGGCGATTGCACCGCCCAGCGCCATCCCTAATACCGAACCGAACATGCCGCCCGCCATGAAGGCACTGGCCAGCGTTGCGCGCAGGTGTTTGGGAAATACCGAAATCACCACCGCGATGCCGACGCTGCCGTACGCCGCTTCGCCGACGCCGACCATGAATCGTGCAATGAACATCTGCTGATAGTCCTGCGCCACTGCGCAACCCAGCGTCGCCAGACTCCACAGCAAGGCCATCAGCGCCAGGCTCTTGACCCGGCCGAAGCGATCCGCCAGCAATGACAGCGGAAACGTCAGCAGCCCCACCATCAGCGCGACAATGCCACTGAGCAGGCCGAGCTGACCGTCGCTCAGGGCCCATTCGCCCTTGAGCATCGGGAACACCGCGTTCAACACCTGGCGTGACATGTAATCGGAAATCAACAGCCCGAACGTCAGTGCGAAGACGATCCAGGCATACGGTCGCGCAACACCGACAGCACAGTCGTCATCGTCTGCGGCGATTGGGTGAAAGGCCATGCAGCCTCCTCAAAGCTTTGTTTTATTGTTGTTATCAAGCGTGTTGCAGTGCAGCGAGCGGGAGGCCATCGACCTCCCGCTTCGTCTGCCGATCAGCCGCGTTGCGGCACACCTTTCTGCCCAGCCTTGCGGTTGGGGGCCATGCCGTTGGCCAGCAGCGTTTCTTCGATGCTCTGGTACTGCACGCCGATGCGGTAGATCTCACGGGCTTCTTTACCGGTGGCGATTTCGCGACCCAGTTCATGGGCGATACGCACGGTCTGCTTGATCTGCGCAACTGAGCCGAAACGATCGCCCTTGTGATCAATGATAGTGTCTTCATTGCCCACACGCGGGTGCATACCCATGGCCATCGACATGGTGTTGAACGGCATGACGTTCTTGAGCAGCGACTCGGAGGTCAGGGTGCAACCGTCTGGCGCGCGGTGGATGAAGTTGAAGAAGTTGAACGGATTGGGGCCATCGAAACCGCCACCAATACCGATCCAGGTCAGGTTCAACGGGCCCTTGTAGACGCCCCTGCGCACCAGACGCTCGAGGGTTTCCATGGCGTGCATGCCGGTCAGCTGGAAATGCGGCTGGATGCCGTTGTCCATCAGACGCTTGAGGTGCTCGGCGACCCAGGCCGGACCTGCCGGAACGGTCATTTCACTGTAGGCGGCCTGATACAGGGGATTGGCCAGGGACGTGCCTTCCAGGTATTCCGGATACAGCAGTTCCATGATGTTCATCTGGGTGGTGTTGATCGCCACCGTGACCTGATCCGGTTTTGGCGTCAGCTCGGCCAGCATGTGGCGCGTATCGTCAGACAGCCACTTGGCGGCTTCGCCATCGCTTTCCGGCGCGAAGGAAATCGAACCACCGACCTGGATGATCATGTCCGGCACGGCTTCACGCACGCCGGCGATCAATTCGTTGAATTTGGACAGACGCTTGGAACCCTTGCCGTCCAGCTCGCGCACGTGCAAGTGCAAGACGGTGGCGCCGGCCTCATAACATTCGACCGCTTTTTGCACCTGTTCGTCCATGGTCAGCGGGATGTCTTCGGGGAAGTCTTCCGGCATCCATTCCGGGCCGTACGGGGCCACGGTGATGACCACCTTTTCCATGTTTTCCGGGTGCAGGGAATCGTCGAAGAATTGCATGAGTTACTCCTGTTTTTATGATTGTCGCGCCCACCCGGGATCGTGCCGGGCAGACGTGTTTACGAGTGCGAATGCAGAAGGGGTCGATCAGTAGGTCTTGTCGCCGATGATCCCGGCACGCTCCATCTTGCGATGACACGGCGGGTAATCCATGACGGCGTAGTGCTGGGTGCTGCGGTTGTCCCAGATGGCGATGCTGTTGGGTTTCCAGCGCCAGCGCACCTGATACTCGGGGATGTAGGCCTGGCTGATCAGGTAGCGCAGCAACTCGCTCGCGCCAGGGTTGGCGTCCTGGCCGAAGCGCACCCGCTCGGGGGTGTGGTAGTTGCTCAAGTGCGTGGTGAAGGCGTTGACGAACAGCACCTTCTCCCCGGTTTCCGGATGAGTGCGCACCACCGGGTGCTCGGCATCCGGGTACATCGCCTTGAGCGCCAGACGTTTTTCGATCGGCATGGCGGCGCCAAAGCTTGCTTCAATGCTGTGACGGGCGCGCAGGTCGGCAATCTTGACCTTTACGTCCTCCGGCAAACGAGCGTAGGCCTCGACCATGTTGGCCCACATGGTGTCGCCGCCCACCGGCGGGCACTCTACGCAGCGCAGCACGCAGCCCATCGGCGGCGACTCGCGCCAGGTCGCGTCGGTGTGCCAGGCGTTTTCGTAGCGGTCCATCGGCTGGTCCGGGTTCTTGTAGATGCGCACCAGCCCGGGATGATCCGGATCACTGCCGGCCACCGGATGATCTTCCAATTCACCGAAGCGGCGAGCGAAGGCCACGTGCTCGGCGCGAGTGATGTCCTGATCGCGCAAGAACACCACCCGATGCTTGAGCAACTGAGCACGAATCTCGGCAAAAAGACCGTCGTCATGGACCGCGTCGGCGAGGTTCACGCCGATCAGTTCGGCGCCAATGCTGCAGGTCAATTGTTCGACTTTCATGGCAGACGACTCCCTTAAATAACGAAAATCGAAGAGCCCGTGGTTTTGCGTGATTCCAGGTCGCGATGGGCCTGCACGGCATCCTGCAAAGCATAGTGCTGGTTGATCTCGATCTTGATCCGACCGCTGCCAACGTGGTCGAACAATTCGCCGGCCAGGGCTGCTTTTTCCGCCGGGTCGGCGATGTAATCGGCCAGGGCTGGACGGGTCATGAACAGCGAGCCTTTCATCGCCAGCAGTACCGGGTCCAGGGCCGGGATCGGACCGGATGCCGTGCCGACGCACACCATCAGGCCACGACGCTTGAGCGAGTCCAGCGAACCCATGAAGGTGTTCTTGCCGACGCTGTCGAACACCACGTTGACACCGACACCATCAGTCATTTCACGCACGCGCTGGGCGACATCTTCATGGCTGTAATTGATGACATGGTCGCAGCCATGGGCACGGGCGATTTCACCCTTGACCTCGGTGGACACGGTGCCGATGACGGTCAGGCCGAGCAGCTTGGCCCACTGTGAAACGATCAGGCCCACGCCACCAGCGGCGGCGTGCAGCAGAATGCTGTCGCCGGCCTTGAAATCGTAGATGCGCCGCATCAGGTACGACGACGTCAGGCCGCGCATGGTCATGGCGGCGGCGGTCTCAAAACTGATGGTTTCCGGCAGTTTGATCAGCGGCGCGGCCGGGATCAGACGCTCGGTGCTGTAGGCCCCCAAGGTATTGAGAAAACCGGTATAGGTGACGCGATCACCCACACGGACATTGGTGACTCCCTCGCCGATGGCCTGGACCACACCGGAGGCTTCAACCCCCATGCCATTGGGCATCGGGATCGGGTAGGTGCCATTGCGAAAGTAGGTGTCGGCATAGTTCAGGCCGACCGCCACATGACGAAGACGAACCTGGCCTGGACCGGGGTCGCCAACTTCGACCTCCTCATAACGGAGGACTTCGGGACCACCGGTTTCGTAGAAGCGTACGGCTTTGGCCATTTTTTCTTATTCTCCAATCTGCAAGATGGGCGTGCTGCGTCGAATTGCGCTGATTGGACTGTAGGACGCCGTCTGGGGAGTCGCTTCTCATCAGACGACAATGGCTTTTCATTTCATGACAACTGTGTGTGTTGTCCGAATCCTGGAAACGTAAAAGCACGGCAAGTGTGGGCTGATGCCGGGATACATATCCGTTTCTGCGGTCACGGCGGCTATTGGTTTCGCTTTTACAGCGAGTCACTTGGAAGAGCCCCAAGTAACCAAGGGCTCTTGCCCCTGTCGTTCGGTGCCTCGCCTAGGCTCGGCATGCCCTCGCTCCGGTCCTGCTCCGTGGGCCCGCCGCCATCGGCCATCCATGGCCGGGGGCGGCTAACCCGGCATCCATGCCGGGTTGCCCACTGCGCAGAACCTCCACTCGGCCTCTCGAGGGGGCGTGCACCGCAAAAACACCGCGAGGCGGCCTACCGGCCGACCTGTCTCTTCAAGCGTACGCATTCCCCTGTGGGAGCGAGCCTGCTCGCGAAAGACGTGAACGATTACGCGTGCTGTCTGAATGAACGCGGTGTCTTGACGTTTTTCGCGAGCAGGCTCGCTCCCACAGGAACCAGTGAGTGCCGGGAGCTGTTGATTTTGCTTTGGCTTTGGCTTTGGCTCTGGTTTTTGATCTTGATCTGCTTGCCCCTTTCCCAGAGGCCGAGCGCAGGTTCTGCGCAGTGGGCACCGCGGCAAGGATGCCGCGGTAGCCGCCCCCGGCCATGGATGGCCGATGGCGGCGGGCCCACGGAGCAATGCCGGAGTGAGGGCATGCCGAGCCTAAGCGAGGCACCGAATGGAGGGGCAAAGCGTTTTGCTTCCTTTTGGGCGTCTGCAAAAGGGAGTCGCTGTAAGAGCGAAACCGCCAGCCGCCATCACCGCAGAAACGGATATGTACCCCGGTTTCGGGGGGTAGATTCAATGGAGCTGACGTTGTCTCTGTAGCTCCATCTTCAGCCAGGTACTCGTCGGCTGGACGCCTGTTGAGCAACGCACTTGATAGGCTTTGCCACTCATGCTGCTTTTAGTGGCAGCAAGATCGATGAAGTCTTCTGCACTGCTCACCAGATTCTTGCCTTCAAGATAATTCAGCTTCTTTTCGAGATGTGCCCGAGCCTGGGGTCCAGGGTACTCACTGCCGTTGCGCACGAACTTACACTCGCTGCGCTCCACAAAATCCAGCAAGCCCTTTATCTCCTGGTTCGCCTGTGGCGAGATTTGAGCCTGTACACCGCCCGCCACTGCAAAAAGGCCGATAGAAACAGCGATCAGCCATCGGCGGAAAATGGGTCGAATTACCGCTACGTTCAAAACCCACATGATACTTTCCCTGTCCTGAAAACGATGACTGTAGCGCGGCATCGCCCGAGCAGCCAGGGCTGGGCCAATCCGCATGCACTCCCCCTGCGCGATATTCTTCGTTCGAAAGGATCAACCTGGAAAAGAGAAAGGGGATCAATGAGCCCAACGTCTGTGCGCGAGCAGTTGGCCAAAGTCGCAGTTACTTATCCCTGTATCGGCATCAGACTCATTGATCATTGCCCAGCTCAATGTTGGGCGATTTCCATCTAACCGAATGGAGATGCATTGGCGCGTCAATAGCAGCCATGCACTATTTTTTTAACAAAACAACTTCTGCACGTCTAATCACCTTTTCCCCGGCCTTACAGGCTCCTTATAGGCTCAGGAAATATCCCCTTGGAAGCCAGCCACCACCATTCGTCGCATCAGAAACGTAGCGCGATTTTTTTGACAACGTCTGGCTCAAGGTTTGCACAAGACGCTCGTAGCAGCCCCAGAACGACATAATTCTGACGCGGCAGCACTTTAATTAACGCTTAGGACGCCAGCAATGCGCTTGGTCAGTCACCGGGAGATGTAACGTGTCAACTCTCAATGAAATCGCAGCGAACCACGCGAGAATGGCTAAGGCTCTTGTCGAAGAGTCGACCGGGCTGAGTGAGCGCCACACCCAGATTGTGGAAAGTTTCGAAGTTCCATCCATGGATGCGCAACACGTGCCTCTGCACCTTATCGCCGGAGTGCAGGACAATCACTTTGGACAGGCAACGAGTTACTGACTCTAACCGCGCTTGATCCGGGCAGCCTGTTGGGCAAGCTGTAACGGTCGAATACCACTTCTTGACCTAAACTCAACTAACTAGCCCGTTGGGGAGCTGCCGGAGTGGCATTCCCATGCTCGAAAATTTAGAGATGTCGCGTGTCAAGCGCTTCGCCGCAAACGTGGCCGGCCGAGATTTCGCGGTCGGTGACATTCATGGCCATTTCACTCGATTGCAGGACGCTCTGGATGCAGCCGGATTCAACCACTTGGTAGATCGCCTGTTCAGTGTTGGCGATCTGATTGATCGTGGGCCCGAGTGTCACGATGCGCTCGATTGGCTGGACAAGGCATGGTTCCACCCGGTGCGAGGCAACCATGACGACTACGTGGTGTACTTCGATACCTGCGACGTCGACAGCTGGATCGACAACGGCGGCTCATGGTTCTTGGACCTGTCGCCGCTCGAAAAGCAAGCATTCGCGGCGCAGTTCGCCAAGCTCCCTATCGCGATCGAAGTCGAAACGGCCTACGGCCTGATCGGCATCGTGCATGCCGATTGTCCATTTCCATCATGGCAGCAACTGCGAAACGAACTGGAGTCGCCGGAAAGCAACAGGCGTCTGCAGGAGGTGCAGCACTACTGCATGTGGTCACGAAGGCGGATCGATCAGCACGAGGCGCATGGCGTTGAAGGACTGCGCGCACTGGTCGTAGGGCATACGCCGCTTTATATGCCCGTCAGCCTTGGCAATGTGATTCACATCGATACGGGTGGCTGGAGGCCGGACCGTGGTTATTTCACCCTGCTGGATCTCGAAACGCTCGAAACCATCCCCGCAAGCTGACTCAACACAATTCGGCCACTCAAAAAAAACCCGGCCTCATCAGCCGGGTTTTTTATTAGCTATTCAGGTGGCATCACTGCCACCGATCATCAACAGCACTTCGGCCCAGCCTTGCTTCCGTAACGAGCTTCCTGGCGTTCCCGAAAAAACACCTCGTAACTCATCACTGGCTTGTCCGGGTGCTTGGTCTGCATGTGCTCGACGTAGGTGTCGTAGTCGGGCATGCCGACCATCAGGCGCGCCGCCTGACCGAGGTATTTACCGAGGCGACTCAGGTCATTGAACATGCTGCAATCCTCGATCAAGCATCCGGCAGAGCCTGGAATGGCGCTTCTTTATCCGTACGTTCTTTAGTGCCCCAGGCGGCGATACCGACCTTGAGCGCAAAGAACAGGATGCTGAAGACCACCAGCAAGAACAGCGCCGTCAGCGTTGCGTTGGTGTAGGCGTTGTAGATCACGTGCTGCATCTGGTCGATGCTCTTCGCCGGGGCGAGGATCTGACCGTTGGCCAGCGCATCGCTGTACTTCTTGGCCAAGGCCAGGAAACCGATCGCCGGGTTGGCATCGAACAGCTTGATGAAGCCGGCGGTGGTGGTGCAGATCAGCAGCCACACAGCGGGCAACATGGTGACCCAGACGTAACGCTGGCGTTTCATTTTGATCAGCACGACAGTCGCCAACATCAGCGCGATACCGGCCAGCATCTGGTTGGAGATACCGAACAACGGCCACAAGGTGTTGATGCCACCCAGCGGATCGATCACGCCCTGGTACAACAAGTAACCCCACATCGCCACACACCCGGCGGTTGCGATCAGGTTGGCGGTCCAGGATTCGGTGCGTTTCAGCGCCGGCACGAAGGAGCCGAGCAAGTCCTGCAGCATGAAACGGCCGGCACGGGTACCGGCATCCACAGCCGTCAGGATGAACAGCGCTTCGAACAGGATCGCGAAGTGGTACCAGAACGCCATGGTGTTCTCACCCGGCAGAAGGTGGTGCAGGATCTGCGCGATACCGACTGCCAGGGTCGGTGCACCACCGGCACGGGCCAGGATCGTGGTTTCACCGATGTCCTTGGCCACCGCTTGCAGCGCTTCCGGAGTAATCGCAAAGCCCCAGCTGCTGACAGTCTGAGCAACCGTAACAGCGTCAGAGCCGACAAGCGCCGCCGGGCTGTTCATGGCGAAGTACACGCCCGGCTCGATCACCGAAGCGGCGACCATGGCCATGATGGCGACGAAGGATTCCATCAGCATGCCGCCGTAACCGATGTAACGGGCATGGCCTTCGCTGGCCAACAACTTCGGCGTAGTGCCCGAAGCAATCAGCGCATGGAAACCGGAGACTGCGCCACAGGCGATGGTGATGAACAGGAACGGGAACAGACCGCCCTTCCATACCGGGCCGGTGCCATCGATGAACTGGGTGAGTGCCGGCATTTTCAGGTCAGGCATGGTGATCAGGATGCCGATCGCCAAGGCCACGATGGTGCCGATTTTCAGGAACGTCGACAGGTAGTCACGCGGCGCCAGAATCAGCCACACCGGCAATACCGCGGCAACGAAACCGTAACCGATCAGCATCCAGGTGATCTGGATCCCGGTAAAGGTAAAGGCCTTGGCCCAGACCGGATCAGCAGCAATCTGCCCGCCCAGCCAGATCGAACCGAGCAGCAACAACACGCCGACAACGGAGATTTCACCGATGCGGCCCGGGCGGATGTAGCGCATGTAAATGCCCATGAACATCGCGATCGGGATGGTCGCCATCACCGTGAAAATGCCCCACGGGCTCTCGGCCAGGGCTTTCACAACGATCAGCGCCAGCACCGCGAGGATGATGATCATGATCAGGAAGCAGCCAAACAGCGCGATGGTGCCGGGGATGCGGCCCATTTCCTCA
Source organism: Pseudomonas sp. GM41(2012) (assembly GCF_000282315.2). Taxonomy (GTDB): domain Bacteria; phylum Pseudomonadota; class Gammaproteobacteria; order Pseudomonadales; family Pseudomonadaceae; genus Aquipseudomonas. Next base: position 179,848 of record NZ_AKJN02000005.1, on the reverse strand, counting down.
CGAACCATGTCGCCGAGGGAACGGCCGTTGCGGCGGGTGGACATGAACAGGACCATGAAGTCCTGAACGGCACCGGCCAGCACCACGCCGGCAATCAGCCACAGCGTACCGGGCAAGTAACCCATCTGCGCCGCCAGGACCGGACCGACCAGCGGCCCCGCGCCAGCAATGGCTGCGAAGTGGTGACCGAAGAGGACGTGTTTATTGGTCGGCACGTAGTCCAGACCGTCATTGTTGACGACAGCGGGCGTGGCACGATTGGGGTCGAGTTGCATCACTTTGGTAGCGATGAACAGGCTGTAGTAGCGGTATGCGACGAGATAGATAGCGACTGCTGCGACTACGATCCAGAGGGCATTGATCGCTTCGCCGCGGCGCAGGGCCACGACACTTAGCGCAAACGCTCCCAGGACAGCCACGGCAAACCAGGCGAGGTGTTTAGCCAGACGGGGCATAGCGTGTCTCCTGCCGACAGCCAGTGGACTGCGGCGGTAATTTTTATAATTGTGTCCGCTGTGCGGAGCTGGCCCAATATCCCCGCATGCCGTCTACAAATAAATCCGCGTTACTACGTACGTGGCTTCTACGTAGTTCTACGTAGATGTCGTCTGATATACCGCCATCGCGAGCAGGCTCGCTCCCACAGGGGAATGGTGTACACCTGCGAGTAATTGGTCGGCTGTCAGGCCGTCATCGCGAGCAAGCTTTGCTCCTACAGGGGATTGTTGTTCGCCTTTCGCTTCTCACCACTCAACAGGCCGAGCGTTAGCTCGCCTGCAGCTTTTGATCTTGATCCACCCGCCCCTTCGGGAGGCTGAGTGGAGGTGTTCATCTGGGGGGGTAGGCGCGAAGCGCCGTGCGGCGAAGCCGCACACATCGAGAGGAGGTCGAAGCGAAGCCGACCGGAGGCGATGCCCCCAGATGAATACCGGAACGAAGGAACGCCGAGCCTAAGCGAGGGGCCGGACGCTGGGGCGAGACCTTTTGGTTCCTTTTGGGGCGTTTGCCAAAAGGGACTCGCCGTAAGGGCGAAACCATTAGCCGCCGTTACCGCAGAAATGGATATGTACACCTCAAAGAAAATGGTCGGCTGTCAGGCCGCCATCGCGAGCAAGCTCAGCTCCTACAGAATCCAAGCCACAGGTCATTCCGTCCAGCACCGCTACTGGACGCGCGTATCTTTGGCATATGATGCCGGGCCTTCGCCTTCCCTCGGTCCGGACAGGAGCAGAGATGCAGCTCAAACACAAAATCGTCGCGCTCGGGATTCTGCCGCTGGTATTGGCCATCGCCGTCATCTGCGCGCTGGTGATATCCATGAACCGCCAACTGGGTGAACAACAGGCGCAACTGATCGAAGACAGCATTCTGGCCAGCAAACGCGCAGAACTTAAAAACTACGTCGAAATGGCGCAAAGCCTGATCGAACCTCTGTACGACGACGGCCACGGTGACGAACACGCACAGCAAAAAGTGCTGGAAGAACTGCGCAAACTCAGCTTTGGCATCAACGGCTACTTCTTCGTCTACGACCACGAAGGACGCAGCCTGATGCACGCGCGCCAGTCCGAACTGGTGGGCAAATACCTGTGGGACATGAAGGACCCTCACGGTTTGCCCGTGATCCAGGCGTTGCTCAAAAGTGCACAATCAGGCGAAGGCTTTCAGCGCTACGCCTGGAACAAACCCTCCTCCGGCCAAGTGACCGACAAGCTCGCCTATGTGGTGATGCTGGATCGTTGGGGCTGGATGCTCGGCACCGGCATCTACCTTGAAGACGTTGAACGCGCGACCCAGCAGGCGCGTGACGAAGTGGCCCAGGGCATTCGTAAAACCATGCTGGCGATTGCCGCAGTGGCCCTCGTGGCGGTGCTGTTTGTCTTCGCCAGCGGCATGACGCTCAACGTCAGCGAGCATCGTCTGGCCGACAAAAAACTGCAGCGCCTGACCCAGCGTATCGTCAGCTTGCAAGAGGAAGAGCGCTCACGGGTTTCCCGTGAACTGCACGACGGCATCAGCCAGCTACTGGTCTCGATCAAGTTTCAGTTCGAACTGGCCAGCCATCTGCTCGAGAATGGGCAAGCACACGACAAGGGTTTGAGTACGCTGAGAGACGCCACGGAACGCCTGGGGGAAGCGATTGGCGAAGTTCGCAGCCTCTCCCACGACCTGCGTTCCTCGCTGCTCGACACCCTGGGCCTGCCGGCCGCGATCGGTCAACTCGCCGCAGAATTCGAGCAACGCAGCGGCCTGGTGGTGACTTTTAACGACAACGAATTCGACTGTCACCTGGTCGATGGGGCCGCGGTCTCGCTGTTTCGCATCGTGCAAGAAGGCCTGACCAATATTGAACGACACGCCCAGGCTAAAAACGTCTCCATTACCCTGCACGGGTCCGAAGATTCCATACGGTTGACGGTGGTCGATGACGGTATCGGTTTCAACGTCGCCCAGGTCGAACGTCGTCATGCGGGCATTGGCCTGCGTAATATCCGCGAGCGTGTCGAGCATTTTGGTGGACGATTCGACCTGATCTCGATGCCGGGAAGAAGCGAACTGGACGTTTGGCTGCCAATGAAAATGCCCGGTACAACACGCTGACTCACCCCTTACAACAAGAGTGAATACCCGCGATGAACCTGCCCTACCCGATCCGCGTCGCACTGGTCGACGATCACGCCCTGGTCCGCGACGGGATCAAAGCGCTGCTGGCGGTCATGCCTCCCCTGGAAGTGGTGGGCGAAGCCGAGAGTGGCGCGGATGCCATTGAAATGGTCGGACGCTGCCAGCCGGACCTGTTGCTGGTCGACATCAGCCTGCGGGACATGAACGGGCTCGAGCTGACCCGGGTGTTACGCAGCCAGTACCCGTCGCTCAAGGTGCTGGTGCTCAGCATGTACGACAATAATGAATACGTGAGTGAGTCCGTTCGCGCGGGGGCCAGCGGCTATGTGCTGAAGAACTCACCGTCGCGGGAAATCATCGCGGCGATCGAAGCCATCGCCAGTGGCGGCACGTTCTACAGCGCCGAGATCGCCCAGCGGCTCATCGCCGATAAAAATACCGACAACGAGCTGACACCGCGCGAGAGCCAGGTGTTGTACAAGATGGCTCAAGGGCTGAACAACAAGGAGATGGCCCGCGAACTGGACATCAGCGTTCGCACGGTAGAAACCCATCGCCTGAGCATCCGTCGCAAACTCAACATCGACAAACCGGCGGCCCTGGTCAAATACGCGATCGATCACGGGATCATCTCGCGGTAGCGGATATACATTTGTCGCGAACTTCAGGCAAAAAAAATCCCAGGCAGCTGATGGACGCCTGGGACTCAAAATGCATAAACCGTGGTGGTGAACGCGGGACGAATATTACTTAATATTTCTGCCTGTAACAAGATGTTTTGATTCACCATCCAGTTACTAAAGCTTCTAACTCATTCAATATCCACACATTTTTTATGGACGAGCAGCGACAAGGACTGATTTAGAGGTACCAGCGATACTCCCGTGCACTGATGTCCTGCAGGAATGCCAAATGGTCCTGGCGCTTGTTTTCGCAGTAGACATCTACAAACTCTGCCCCCAAACCCTCGCGCAATTGCACGTTGTTTTGCATCGAACGCACGGCCTCCAACATCTCCAGCGGGAAGTCGATTCCGCTGCCACGATCTTCGTTGAGGGATGCAATCGGTTCACGCCCCACTTCCAGCCCTTGCTCCAGCCCGACCAGAATCGCCGCCAACACCAGATATGGATTGGCATCCGCGCCCGCCAGGCGATGTTCGATGCGTAGATTCTTCGCGTCCGACTCCGGCACCCGCAGGCAGGCGTCACGATCTTCGAAGCCCCAACTGGCGCGCGTCGCGACATTCACCGTGCCGCTCAAGCGCCGCATTGCGTTGTGATTCGGTGCAAAGATCGGCATGCAATGCGGCAACACTTCAAGGCAACCGGCCACTGCATGGCGCAGCGCCTGCTGATTGTTAGCCGCCAACAGGTTGGTTCCCGCCTCGTCGTAAAGGCTCACATGCACATGCATGCCGCTACCGGGGTGCTGCAAGTAGGGTTTTGCCATGAAGCTGGCGCGGTGATTGTGCTTGAGGGCCACGCCCCGTGTGCTGCGGCAGAACAGGGCTGCCCAGTCGGCCGCACGCAGGCCGTCGTCAAGGTGACCGAAATTGATCTCGAACTGGCCAGGGCCCAACTCCGCAGTGATCACCGTGGCATCAATGCCTTGCGCCCGCGCCGTCTCGACCATGTCATCGAGTACCGGTGAAAATCTCGACAGCCGTTCGATGTGCATATTCGGCTGATCATCGGCATCGTCCGTCAGCTGATCACGAGGGAACTGTGGCAAGCCGTCACGCAGCTGGCGATCGAACAGATAAAACTCCAGTTCGAACGCGACCACAGGGAAAATCCCTTTTCGGCCGAGGCGCTCGAGCACCTGCGCCAACACTTCACGCGGCTCGAAAACAATAGGCTTTTCAGTACCGCTTGAGGTAATCAGCATCTGCCCCAGCGGTTGGTTTTCCCAGCTCACGGGCTTGAGCGTACCGGGCACCAGGCGGCGTGGAGCATCCGGGTCGCCGTCGTTAAAACAGTAGTCGCCGATTTTGAACAGACCGCCCTGCGTACCCAGCAACACACAGTTTTGCGGCAGCTTGAGCGCGCTGCCTGCAGCGACCTTCTCGAGCATTTCTATCGGGTAGCGTTTGCCGTAAAAATGCCCGGGAATATCCAGGGAAATAAGGTCAACGTAACGCACCTGCGGGAAGCGCTGGCGAAACGCGCGAACCTCAGCAACCAGATCAGAGCAGACAGCATCCATCGTTAGTGTTCCTTGTTGTTTTTATCAGGTGTAAACCCAAAGCACCCGGGCGAGCTGATCCGAGAGGTTGCCGTAGCGACAATGCGTATGACTGGCCAGTTGAAAACTGTCGCCGGTGCGCAATGTCACCGGCTTATCGTCATCCAGCCACAACGTCAGCTCACCCTCGAGGACATAGCCACCTTGCTCCGAGCTGTCGTTCATGTGCCGATCACCACTGCTGGCGCCGGGCTCCAGTTGGCTTTCAAGCATTGAGAAGGACGCCCTCATCTTCGGAGAGACGAGGATGTCGGTAATCCCGTCGGCGTAATACAGCGTGCGTCGCTCATCCGGACGGGTCACCCAAGGCAATGCCATGGGCTTGGGCAAGCTGTAGAAATAGGTAGTCGGCACGCCGAGTGTTTCGCTGATGGCGGTCAAGTCCGCCACCGTGGGACGAGACAACCCCCGCTCGACTTGCGAGAGAAACCCGACCGAACGACCGATTTTGTCCGCCAGCTCTTTGAGCGTGTATTTTTTGTGTTTGCGCAGGTCCTGGATCAGGATCGCCAGCGCCGAGATTTCTTCTTGCATGTCCATCTGAAGGCTTCCAGAAATTGATGTTTCAAAGGCTGTCGCGCAGCCGATACCAGGCTTTGCCGATGGCTTCCAGTGGTGCTGCCATGTATTTGCCACCGGGAAAACTGCCGTTGATCAAACCCTGGTACAACGCCAGCTCATCCGGCTGGCCAAGTATCGCGTCGGACACGGCACGCGCCCCGGCCAACGTCGGCAGCACGCCATGCCCTGAGTAACCCTGTAGCCAGTAGAAATCGCCACGTCGACCGATGTCAGGCGTGCGCTTGAGGGTCAGATCGATGTGTCCTCCCCAGGCAAAGTCCAGTTCGACGCCCCTGAGTTGGGGAAATACGCGCTCCAGACAGGGCCGTGTCGCAGCGGCGATGTCCTTCGGCATGCCGCCCAGGTAAGTGCAACCACCGCCGAACAGCAGCCGGTTGTCCGGCGTACGGCGGAAATAATCGAGGACAAACTGGTTGTCGGTGACGCACACATTGCTCGGTAGCAACGCGGTCGCCTGATGCTCTGAAAGTGGCGCGGTGGCCACCTGATAAGTGCCAACCGGTAACACGCAACTCGACAGCTTCGGATCAAGCCGATCAAGGTAGGCGTTGCACGCCAGCACCAGCACGTCGGCGCGAATGCGACCGCGCTCAGTGGTGACCACGTAACGATCGCCGTCTTCGCAATAACTCAACGCCTTGCTCTGTTCATGAATGCGTCCACCGGCCTGTTCAATCGCAGCGGCCAGGCCGAGCGCCAGTTTCAGCGGATTCAAATGCCCGCCTTCAGGATCAAACAGACCTGCCTGGTAACGCTCACTGGCGACCCAATCAGGCAATGCCTCGCGCGAAATGAACTGCAAACCATCGTGACCCCACTTGTGGCTGGCCTCGTGTTGCCATTCTGTCAGCAGACTCACCCGACGCGGCATCACCGACGTCCAGAGGTGACCAGGCCGATAGTCACAATCGAAACCATGGCGGCCTGGCAAGTCTCGCAACTCCCGGGCAGCCCAACGCATGCTGTCCCATAACCGGCGCGCACGCTCATAACCCAGCGCCGCCTCCAACGGCGGCATGTCACACGACCAACCGAGAATGGCCTGACCACCATTGCGACCCGAGGCAGCCCAGGCCACCCGACTGGCTTCCAGCAACGTCACACGCTTACCGGCCAGGGCCAGGCGCAACGCCGTATGTAACCCACTGAAGCCGGCCCCGATGATCAACACTTCGGTGTCCTGCTCGCCCTCAAGAACAGCTCGATCCACCAAGCGATCCGCGCAGGTGTGGGCGTAATAGCTGGCGACGTGCTGGGTAGATTGCTGGAACATACGGCCTCATGAAATTTTATACTTATAATTTCATGAAAAAGTACACGTTAAATTTCACGGCGACAACCGTTCAAGGCACAAAAAAAATCCCGCCCAGGAAAACCCGGGCGGGATCGATGTGCAGACGACCGAGGTGATCGCGTTCGGCCGGAATCTGATCGGCCGGTCCCGATCATCCAGGTGACCGGTACCACCGACTGAACCTTACAGACAATCACGCACTGCCTGACGCAACGCCCCTGATTTCGCCCAGGGCGGCCCCTGATAAAGCGATACGTGACTGCCATCCTTCGATTTCACGATATCCACAATCTCGTCGGCCGTGATGATGCTCGGCGCGGTGACCCGGTAGCCATTGGAAATCGCCGATTGGGTCGTCTTGGGTATCTCCCGCTGCCACGCCGGCAGCACACACGCGGCGTAGTCTTTTGGCGCCTTGGCGCTGTACTTGCTGACATTGGGCTCACCTGGCACCAGGGACGCGGGCAACGAACAACCCGCCAGCAACGCCAACCCTATGCCCCCAATCAATTTACGCATGACGCTTCCTTATCCCGAAAAAGAGGAATGTAGCGTGTCGCTGTCCAGACATCCATCCGTTGCACTGAACTCAGCAAGGAGCGTTTTGATCGCCGGGATTGGGATACGACCTCTCGTTCAGATAAGTCATCCATCTTTCGTACGCTTCATGCTGCCATTGAGTGACCCGCTCCCATTCCGGGCCGCTCAGCTGATGTGCAGATATCAGTTTCATCATTTCCGTGGTGGCCGCGTCCAGATCAACGATCAGCTCATGGGCATGAAATCTAAAGTCATCAGTAGCCGTCATTTGAAGTTGCCTCGCCCTAGCAAAAATTCACTACCTCACTACGACATCAGATCTGCGGGTTCGCGCACATTTTCCGACAAAAGGCGGCACCAACAGTCCAGACGAACAAAACGCCCTGACCCGGGAAATGGGACTAAAATTTCGTAGCGGAGATTGGCAGGAGGTCATCATGTGGCTTAACGAATCTGAAAACGATCTTCGGCGCGACCTGCAAGGTGTTGCGTCGGATTTGAGATGGTCAGCGGTAGAGCTTTTGCGCATCGCAGAGCAGCTACGCCTGGCCGGCAATGACGTGGATGCGCAAGCAACCCTGAAGCTGTGCGAGTTGTTTCAGGGAGATGAAGAACGACTGAAGGGTTATGCCGAGGAAGTGAAAGCCAAGATCATCACTCGAACGAAAGCTCAATAGCAGGAGCATTTGCCATGCACAAGCCTCTATGCGCGCTGGTCGTTGTACTGGTCGCGTCGGGTGGCTGCAGCACCGAATCGCGTGTCTATCGGGATCAGCCGCTGGTCGCAAAGGTCGAGACCGGCATGAGCAAGGATCAAGTCCAGCAGATTGGCGGCCAGCCTTTATCCATAACGGATCGCACCGTTGAGCCTGGCACTTGCTTTGACTACAAGCTGAAGCAGGCCGGCCATCAGCAAACGTACAACGTCAGTTTCGATGGCAGGGGCAAGGTCGACCATAAAAGCTTCATGACCTGCGCGGAATGGAGTAACGCGCAGCAAAAAGCCCGAGAGCCCTCCCGCAGCACCGGTGGTGGTGGCGGTTATTAGCCCGGGACCTCAGCGCCCAGCAAAGAAAAGCCCCGGCGAACCGGGGCTGCAAGTGCGCTATTTATCTGATTTCTGGCTGCGTGCAGGCCGACTTGCCTTGGCCTTGTAGCCGGGAAGAGCGGCCGCAAAAGCCAGTGCTTCCTCTCTACTGCCAAAGGCTCCAAGCCGGTCACCTTTGGTGCACACCCGCCACGGGCCGTTGTTCACGCTGAGTACGTCATAACCATTCATGTGCATTTTGGTCAGCATCGGAACGCTCATAGTCACCTCCATTTCGGCAGTGATGATCCTGGATTCACTTGAATACCTTACACCCGACCTTCCATGAAGTGCCAACCAGACGTCGCGCCAGGATTTCGGCACCCGGTTGCACTTTCAGCCTCGTTCATCACTCCAACCATTGAGACAGACACATCGGCTCGAATATTGCATTTTTATGACTGATTTATGACAAACAGCAATCAGGTAACACATGAAAGTACGCGCGACCGTCATTTGCGAGCAAGACCGGCACATTCTCCTGGTGCGCAAGCCAAGGAGTCGCTGGATGCTGCCCGGCGGAAAGGTTGAGCGTGGTGAAGCCATTGCCGACGCCGCCACGCGAGAGCTTGAGGAAGAGACTGGGCTTGGGGTCGACGGGTTGCTGTACCTGATGGAGTTGCAAACGGGTAGCACCCGGCACCATGTTTACGAGGCCTCAGTGGCGAACGCGGATGAGGCCCGCCCGCAAAACGAAATTTTTGATTGCATCTGGTATCCGCTGGACGCGGTCCAGAACCTGAACACCAGCGACGCCACGCTCAGAATTATCAAAGCGTTTCAGCGTCGCCTGTAAGGCTCTCTATCCTGCGGCCAACGCCGTCGCGGCCTTATCGATGAACGCAGCAATCTCGACCGGCATCGAAGCCAGGGACGCATGGCTGGCGTTCAGGGTCAGGATCTCCCTGGCGTTCAGCCGCCCCGCCATCCATTGCTGATTTTGCGGTGAGATCATCCTGTCATCCGCAGAAACCTGATACCACGACGGCTTCTTCTTCCACGCCACCGTGGTAATGGTGTCGCCGAAGGTGCTGGCCAGCGGCGCTTTCTGGGTGATGCCCATCACCAACCCTTCGGTCGCGGGCAGGTCCTGGCAGAAGCTTTCGTGATAGAGCTCAGGCTTGACCCACAGATAACCGTCGCTGTCGGGAGCCAGGTTGGCCGCCGCAGCGGGTGGATGCCGTTGCGTGATGCCGCCGGGACTTTCACCGGCGTCCGGCGCGAAGGCAGCGATGTACACCAACCCCACCACGTTCGGCTGATCGCCGGCCTCGGTGATCACCGCGCCGCCATAGGAGTGCCCCACCAACAACACGGGTCCCGACACTTGAGCGAGCATCTTGCGCGTGCGCTCTGCATCGTCTGCCAATGAAGTCAGCGGCATCTCCACAGCGCGGATGTTCGTAATGCCCTTGTGAATCAACTCGGCGATGACCTTGTTCCAGTGGGCAGCGCCGCCCCAAAAACCATGGACCAGCACGATCGTGGGTTTGTCGCTCATTGCGATGACTCCGATTGAGGATGGGGTTGTTGGCAAGTCGCGTCAGCCCTGGTCGCCGCCACCGACCGGCATGATCATGCCGGTGATATAAGACGCTTCGTCGCTGGCCAGAAACAGAATAGCGCTTGCCTGCTCATCCAGCGTGCCATAGCGCTTCATCAAACTGCTGTCGAGCGTCTGGTCGACAATCTGCTGATACCAGACCTTCTCTTGCTCGCTCTGATCGGCGCTGTTGCGCGGAATGACCCGCGGCGGCGCTTCGGTACCACCGGGCGCGGTGGCATTGACCCGAATCCCGCGACCGGCGGTTTCGAAGGCCAGGCAAGCGGTCAGCGCGTTGACCCCACCCTTCGCCGCACCGTACGGCACGCGATTGACACTGCGCGTAGCGATGGACGAAACGTTGACGATGGCGCCGCTGCCCTGCTCAAGCATGAACGGCAGCGCGGCATGACAGCACCACAGCGTCGGGAACAGCGAACGGCGCACTTCGGCCTCGATCTGCGACGCTTCGTAATGCTCAAAAGGCTTGGTCCAGATCGTCCCGCCCACATTATTGACCAGCACATCCAGACGCCCGAAACGCTCGACGGCGGTTTGCATGACGCGGCTGCATTCGCTGTATTGCTCAAGATCGGCGGTCAGCGCGAGCACCTGGCTGCCCTGCCCCAATTGCTGCTGAACCTCGAACACCAGCTCGGAGCGATCGACCAGAATCAACCGCGCACCTTCCGCCGCCATGCGCTCGGCAACGCGCCGACCGATGCCTTGGGCTGCGCCGGTGATCAGCGCGACTTTTTCGTGAAATCTGTTCATACCCACCTCGTGTTTGCGCCACCCCCTCCGTAGGAGCTGTCGAGTGAAACGAGGCTGCGATCTTTTGATGTCGCCCTTATTAAAGATCGCAGCCTCGTTTCACTCGACAGCTCCTACAGGGACAATGCCGCAGAGAATGCTTACGCCGCGCTGGCGGCAAATTTCTCGTAGTAAAAGTTTGTCGGCGCGATGCCTTTTTCGCGGATGAACTGGCTGACCGCTTCGACCATCGGCGGCGGGCCGCACAGGTAGACATCGACGTCGCCTTCGTTCAAATGCTGCGGCTCGATGTGTTGGGTCACATAGCCCTTGAGCGGGTGCTGACTGTCCGGGTTGGCGACGCAGGCACTGAAGCTGAAGTTCGGGATTCGTGCGGCAAAGGCTTCGAGTCGATCCATTTCCACCAGATCGAAATCGTTGGTCACGCCGTAGATCAAATGCAAAGGATGTTCACTGCCCTGCTCGGCGATTTTTTCCAGCATCGCGGTGAATGGTGCCAGCCCCGTACCGCCGGCCAGCAGCAACAACGGACGGCGAATGTCGCGCAGATAGAAACTGCCCAACGGCCCGGCCAGGCTCATGCTGTCACCGGCCTTGGCCATGCCGGTGAGGAAGCTGCTCATCAAGCCGCCGGGCACGTTGCGGATCAGGAAACTGACTTCGCCGTTGCGCTGCAACGAGCTGAATGAATAGGCGCGGGTCTGCTCGCTGCCGGGAATCCCTAGGTTCACGTATTGCCCCGGCAGGAACGCCAGTTTGCTCAGCGCCTCGCCCTTGATCGACAGCGCGATGGTGCTGTCGGACAACTGGCGCACGGCACTGATGGTCGCGTCGTAACTGGCCTGGCGGGTGCGGCACACCTCGGATGAGGTCGGCACGCGCACCACGCAATCGCTCTGGGCGCGCATCTGGCAGGTCAGGACAAAACCTTGCTCGGCCTCTTCCGCGCTGAGCGCATCTTCGATGTACTCCTCGCCCAAATCATAACGGCCGGCCTCGGCGAAGCACTTGCAGGTACCGCAGGCGCCGTCGCGGCAATCCAGTGGAATATTGATGCCTTGGCGATACGCGGCATCGGCCACGGTTTCGCCGACATTGGCGTCGATGAATCGGGTGACGCCGTCTTCGAAATTGAATGCGATGGAATGAGTCATGACCGCTGCCTCACAGGTGGTAGACATCGATGACCTGGCGAACGTAATCGTTCTTCAGGATCACTTTCTTGGCCTTGATCAGCGGGTTTTCACCGCGCACATCGAGGGTGTAGAAACTGCTGCCGAAATAGCTGTCGACGGTCTTGTAGCGAAAGCTCAGGGTGTGCCAGTTGAAGCGCACGTTGCACAAGCCATCGGCCTGTTCGAGCAGCTCGATGTTGCTGATGTTGTGCGAGGTGCGGGTGTCCGGCATGGTGGCGCTGGAACGCTCGGTCTTGATGCGGAAGACGCGGTCTTCCAGACCGGTGCGATTGCCGTACCAGATCAGCGAAATTTCCCGTTGCGGGTCTTCTGTCAGCTCGTCGTTGTCGTCCCAGGATGGCATCCAGAACGTCGCGTCCGGGGCGTACAGCTCCAGCCATTCGTCCCACTGCCGGTCGTCGAGGTAGCGCGCTTCACGGTAGAGAAAATCACGCACGGCGTCATAGGTGATGGTCATTGCACGGCCTCCACAGGAATCAGTTCGGACTGCTCGGTGGCCAAGGCCTTGAGCATGGTCTGCTGCCAATACTTGTGTTGCAGCACGAACAGGCCTTCGTCTTCGGTGCGCACACCGCTGAGCAGCGGATGCAGGTCGATTTCCTTGGCCGCCTCATCGGCGCCTTCGATCCAGTGTTCGGCGCCACGGGACATGTCGTTCCAGGCGGTCACGCTGCCCTGATAACTGGTCTGGCAGGAACGAAACTCTTCCAGATCATCCGGGGTGGCCATGCCGCTGACGTTGAAGAAATCCTCGTACTGACGAATCCGGCTCGAACGGGCGTGGTCGCTTTCGCCTTTGGGGGCGATGCAGTAAATGGTGATTTCCGTGCGGTTGACCGAGATCGGCCTGGCGATACGGATCTGCGAACTGAACTGGTCCATCAGGTACACGTTCGGGTACAGGCACAGGTTGCGCGAGTTCTCGATCATCCAGTCGGCACGGGCCTTGCCGAAGTCCTGGGCCAACTCATCACGACGCTCGTACAGCGGGCGATCTTCAGGGTTGGCCCAACGGGTCCAGAGCAACATGTGACCCTTGTCGAAAGAGTAGAAACCGCCGCCCTGCTTGGCCCAGCTGCCGGCACTCATGGTCGGGTTGCAATCGCCGGCCTCGCGCTGCTTGCGCTGGTTCTGGGTGGCGGCGTAGTTCCAGTGCACGGAGCTGACGTGATAGCCGTCGGCGCCGTTTTCGGCGGTGAGCTTCCAGTTGCCTTCGTAGATGTAGCTGGAGGAACCGCGCAGCACTTCCAGGCCATCGGTGGACTGGTCGACGATCATGTCGATGATCTTCGCCGACTCGCCCAGGTGTTCAACCAGCGGGACTACGTCGGCCTTGAGGCTGCCAAACAGGAAACCGCGATATGACTCGAAACGCGCGACTTTGGTCAGGTCGTGGGAGCCTTCGCAGTTGAAGCTCGCCGGGTAGCCCGCTTCGGCCGGATCCTTGACCTTGAGCAGCTTGCCGGAGTTGTTGAAGGTCCAGCCATGGAATGGGCAGGTGTACGAACTTTTGTTGCCGGACTTGTGCCGGCACAGTGTCGCACCGCGATGGCTGCAGGCGTTGAGGAACGCATTGAGCTCACCGTCCTTGTTGCGCGCGATGAAGATCGACTGGCGCCCCATGGTGGTGGTGTAGAAGTCGTTTTTGTTGGGGATCTGGCTTTCGTGGGCCAGGTACAGCCAGTTGCCTTCGAAGATGTGCTGCATCTCGAGATCGAACAGCCGCGGGTCGGTGAACATCTCGCGCTTGCAGCGGTAGATGCCTTGTTCTGGATCGTCCTCAAGCAGGGATTGAAGATATTCGGGTCGCAGGGTCATGGCCGCCGCCTCCATTGTTATTGTTCAGGCAAGGCTCATGCTAGGACGGGGCAATGGGGTGGACTATCCGCTGGGTGCAGACCTTTATCCGTTTTGTGCAATGGGATTTTTTATGGGAGTGGATGGCGTTTGCGGGAATACAGTCCACCGCTGATCCGGTGTAGGAGCAAAGCTTGCTCGCGATGGCGTCGTGTCAGGCGACATCAATCGTGAACCTGCCGGCCTCATCACGGGCAAGCCATGCTCCCACAGGGATGGGTGGTGTTTGCGAGGTCAGTGGCGGCGTTTGAGGGTGTCCGACGGCAGTTCGCCAAACTGTTTGCGGTAGCTGTCGGAGAAACGGCCCAAGTGTAAGAAGCCATAATCCATCGCCACTTCCGTGACATTACGCACGTTGCACGTCGGGTCGCTCAGGCAGGCGTTGATGCGCTCAAGGCGTTTTTGCCGGATGTAGTTTTTCGGTGTGGTGCCGGCGTTGCGTTCGAACAATCCGTACAACGAGCGCAGACTCATCCGCGCCTGGCGCGCCAGTTCTTCGCTGTCGATGTCCTGTTTGAGGTGGCCCGCGATGTAATCGGCAATCACCTCGAACGTGGCCGTCTGTGAGCCAAGACTGATCCGGCTGACGTTGGTCTTCATCAGGCTGAGCATCTTGCTGACGATGATCTGAGCGTAGTGCTCCTGCACCCTGGGAATCTGCTCGGTGGCCTCGGCTTCCTGGCAAATCATCGCCAGCAGACCGACAAAGCCTTCCAGTTCATTGAGTTGATATCGGTTTTCCAGAAACCGCACGCCCTGCCCCGGATACCGCCAGCGCTGCTCATCGCACACGGATTCCAGCAACGAGGTGGGGACTTTCAGAATGAATTTTTCGCAATCGTCGGAGTACGTCAGGTCCACCGGATCATCGGGATTGATCAGCAGCAACTCGCCGGGTGCGAAGTAGTGTTCCTGGCCATGACCGCGCCACAGGCAGTTTCCGCGCAGCAACACTTGCAGGTGATAGATGCTTTCCAGCGCACCGGAAGTAACCCGCACGCTGCCGCCATAGCTGATGCGGCACAAATCGAGGCTGGCAAACTTGCGGTGATTGAGGCTGGCCAGCGGTCGCCCGGCCCGGGGCATCAAAATGCAATGGTTACCGACATGCTGATTGACGTAGCCCGACACCGCGTAAGGGTCGGCATGGTCGAATACGGTGCTGCGCTGACTCAACAGTTGCGCTTGCATCATCGGGTCACTCTCATTGTTGTTATAGGTTGCGTCGGGCCAATCCAGGGCAATGATCGAAACGCCGAAGACCACGAGATAAACGGTCGGTTATCTCGTGGCCCGGTTCCGTTGTTCGAGGATATCAGTCCTCCAGTGCGCGGACCCGCTCGTGGCGTTGCTGCTCGTCGGGTTGCGCGGAGGTCTGCAAGGTGAAATCGAAGTCGATTTCGGCAAAACGACCGCTGACACCGTGCGCCGCTGCGCGCTGTGGATCGTCGCTGAAGGTGATTTTGGCAATCAGCTCGTCACGGGTGGCATACGCGAAGTCGTCGTGCAGGTATTGATCGCCATCGAGGTTGATCTGGGTGGTCAGGTGACGATGATCCGGCGCGGAGATGAAGAAGTGAATGTGCGCCGGCCGTTGACCATGACGGCCCAGTTGATCGAGCAGTTGCTGGGTCGGACCGTCCGGCGGGCAGCCATAGCCCGACGGCACGATGCTGCGGAAGCGATAACGCCCCTCGGCATCGGTGACGATACGACGACGCAGGTTGAACTCCGACTGGGTGGTATCGAAATAGGAGTAAGTGCCGCCGGTGTTGGCGTGCCAGACATCCACTACTGCACCGGCCAATGGTTCGCCGGCGGTGTTCTTGACCTGGCCCTGCATGAACAGCACCACACCCGGATCGACGCCGTCATCGAGTCGCGCTTCGCCTTCCGACAGCGGCGCACCCGCCACGTACAGAGGGCCTTCGATGGTCCGCGGTGTGCCGCCGGCCTTGCCGGCCTGTTCATCTTCGGCGTCCATCAGCAGGTCGAGGTAATGCTCCAGACCGAGCCCGGCCACCACCAACCCGGCCTCTTGACGCGCACCCAGCACGTTGAGGTAGTTGACGGCTTTCCAGAACTCTTCCGGGGTCACGGCCAGGTCTTCGATGATGTTCACCGAATCACGCAGGATGCGGTAGACCAGGGCCTTGACCCGCGGGTCGCCGGCGTCGTTGAGCAGGCCGCTGGCCTCTTCGAGAAACTTTTGGACACTGGCAGTGTGGGAAATCTTGACGTTCATTTTGGTGGGTTCCTCATCTTGTAATTATTAGCGTAGCGAACTGAACAGGCTGGGTTCAGCGGTCATCCTCGCGAATGGAAGAAGGATGCCGGCACATCGCCTCGACCTCGATCGCCATGTACGGAAACAGCGGCAATTGCATGAGCAGGTCGTGCAGCTCCTGCACGCTGTCGACGTCGAAAACGCTGTAATTGGCATAGTGCCCGGCGATGCGCCACAGGTGACGCCACTTGCCTTGCTCTTGCAGGCGCTGGGCCAAAGCTTTTTCGTCAGCCTTCAATTGGGCGGCTGCTTGCGGATTCATATCGACCGGCAGGTTCACGGTCATTTTTACGTGGAACAGCATAATGCTCTCCTCAGGCTTGATGAATGGCAGTAGAGGTTTTGTCTCGACGGAAGAACGCCAGACGTTCTTCATCGAGGTTCAGGCCCAGCCCCGGTGTTTTCGGCACGTGCAACTCAAAATCGCGATAGACCAGCGGCTCGCTGAGAATGTCTTCAGTCAGCAGCAACGGGCCGAACAGCTCGGTGTCCCACGCCAGTTTGTTCAGCGTGACAAAGGCATGGGCCGAGGCCAGGGTGCCGATGCCACCTTCGAGCATAGTGCCGCCATACAGGCCGATACCGGCCGCTTCGGCTATGGCGGCGGTTCGCAACACGGCGCGCGGGCCGCCGTTCTTGGCGATTTTCAGGGCGAACACCGAGGCCGCGCCTTCACGGGCCAGGTTGAACGCATCCTCCACGCATTCGATGGATTCGTCGGCCATGATTGGCGCCGGGCTCATGGCGTTCAGGCGCGCCATGCCGGCCCGGTTGTTGCGCGAGATCGGCTGTTCGATCAGGTCGATGCCGTTGGTTCCCAGGATCCGGCAGGCGCGCAACGCGACCGCTTCATCCCAGGCCTGATTGACATCGACCCGCACGCTGGCGCGATCGCCCAAGGCTTTCTTGATTGCAATAACGTGAGCCAGGTCGCGGTTGACTTCGCCGGCACCGATTTTCAGTTTGAAGATCCGGTGGCGGCGCAGGTCGAGCATTTTTTCCGCTTCGGCGATGTCCTTGCCGGTGTCGCCACTGGCCAGGGTCCACGCCACTGGCAGGGCATCGCGAACGCGGCCTCCCAGCAACTCGCTGACCGGCAGCCCAAGGCGTTTTCCCTGAGCGTCGAGCAAGGCGGTTTCGATACCTGATTTAGCGAACGTGTTGCCCCGGATGCTGCGCTCCAGGCGCAACATCGCGGCATTCACGTTGGCGCTGTCCTGGCCCAGCAGCAGCGGCGCGAAGTGTTTGTCGATGTTGGTCTTGATGCTGTCAGGGCTTTCGTTGCCATAGGCCAGGCCACCGATGGTGGTGGATTCGCCAACACCTTCAATGCCGTCGGCACAGCGCACGCGAATGATCACCAGGGTCTGGTTCTGCATGGTGTGCATCGCCAGCTTGTGCGGGCGGATGGTCGGCAGATCGACGATGATCGTCTCGATCGATTCAATGGCTGTTGCAAGCATGTCGATACCTGTCAGGTTCTTAAAGTTCTGGAACCGATTCTGGTACGGCTTTTTTCGGGAAGCCAATATAGAATTGGTCTGACTTGATACCTTTAAGGTATGCAACCGACTTGCGACTGGAGGCCCCATGGAACTGCGTCACCTGCGGTATTTTCAGGTATTGGCTCAAACCCTCAATTTCACCCGTGCCGCTGAACTGCTGCACATCGCCCAGCCGCCACTGAGCCGGCAGATGCAGCAACTGGAGGATGAACTCGGGGTGTTGTTGCTGGAACGCGGGCGGCCGCTGAAGCTGACCGATGCCGGGCGGTTTTTCCATGAGCACTCCACCGCCCTGCTCGAGCAACTGAGCAAGGTGTGCGACAACACGCGGCGGATCGGTCTGGGCGAAAAGACCTGGCTGGGCATCGGTTTCGCCCCGTCGACGCTCTACGGCGTGCTGCCGGAACTGATTCGCCGTTTGCGCAGCGGCGAGCCCCTGGAGCTTGAACTGGGGCTCTCGGAAATGACCACGCTGCAACAAGTGCAGGCGCTCAAGGCCGGGCGCATCGATATCGGTTTCGGCCGAATCCGCATCGACGACCCGGCGATCATCCAGACTGTATTGACCGAAGACCGACTGGTCGCCGCCCTGCCCGCCGGTCACCCATTACTGGCCGGGCCGATCAGCCTTCGCGAATTGGCGAAAGAACCCTTCGTGCTGTACCCCGGCAACCCACGCCCCAGCTACGCCGACCATGTGATCGCGTTGTTCGAATCCTATGGCGTGAGCATTCATGTGGCGCAATGGACCAACGAGCTGCAAACAGCCATCGGTCTGGTGGGAGCGGGAATCGGCGTCACCCTGGTGCCGGCCTCGGTGCAGTTGCTGCACCGCGACGACATTGGTTTCACGCCGCTGCTGGAGGACAACGCGACCTCGCCGATCATTCTCAGCAGGCGCGTGGGCGACGTATCGCCGGGATTGAATCATTGCTTGCAGATGATTGATGAACTGCAGCCGCGGGCCTAGCCGGCAAACGCCCGACGACCGGCGCGCATCTCAATGCGCAACTCGCCAATCAGATTGGAGACATCACGAACGGTAGTCAGCCGTTCGGGTGATACACCGGTAATCAACAGATCAATGCGCCCGGCGGCGGGTTCGTAGACCTTGATCCGTAACGTTCCGTCGGGATTCACCGTGCAGGCACAGGAAAGCGGTTGAAAACCGGACTCAACAATGCGGCAAAGCTCAGGAACTGAAACCATGACTGACGCCTCCGTGGCAGGAAATCGGATCCAACTTGCTCAGCATAGATGGGCTTTTCAAATCCTGCGCCTGCCAAAGCTCAAAATAAGTGTTAGCTGTTTCTCACTTTGGCGACCTTTCAGTGAGAATCCCCACCCCAGATCCAATTCCAGAGCCCCGGTAACTCAACCGGCTGTGAACTGTCGCGAACGGTACGCACCATGGCGGCCCGTTGCAGCGCTGCCGTGTCGTCGTAAAACGGCTTTTCTGCGGTTTTCACACCGGTAGCCTGTGCACTGTCGAGGAGGATTTGCAGGTATTCACGAGTATGCCGGGTGGTGTAGCGATTGACATCGGTTTCACTGCGCTTTTGGAAGAGAACGCGACCTCGCCGATTACTCTCAGCAGGCGCGTGGGTGACGTATCGCCGGGGTTGAATCATTGCTTGCAGATGATTGATGAGTTACTTCCGCGAGCGGAATAAAGCGATCCCGGGCGAGCACTGAAGGCTCCCCCCGGATCATGGCGCTGCAACTCAGACGAAGTCGGACTGCGTCAAAGTGGCAACCCCGGTGAGCTTGATGGCGAAATCTGCGTCAGCTCCGATGTTGGTCGTCCCATACAGCACACCATCGGTCAGTTTCAATTGCCCGGCATCCGTAAAGGCCGTATTGCTGTCGAGCAGTTGGAAGGTGCCCAACCCCGTCAGATCAATATGATCGGTACCCGATGTGAAATCGGTGACGACGTCCCAGTTTGCACTGGTCAGGCCCAACTGGCCCAGATTGGTGAACGTGAACGTGTCGCTACCCAATCCCCCGGTGAACACGTTCTGCGACGTATTGCCCGTCAGCACGTTGTCCAGAGCGTTGCCGAGCAGATTGAGCTTGACGTTAGCTTCGGTATTGCTGAGGTCGAGGTTTTCCAGGTTTGCCCCCAGGGTGATGGTGGCCACGTTGAGACCCGCCACCCCCCCCCAAACCACAACGGTGTCGTTGCCCTCGCTGGCCACTTCGACCAGTTTGTCCTGCAACGCATTCGTGCTGGTCAGATCGACATTGTACTGATCGTTGCCAGCTCCCCCCACCAACGTATCGACGCCCTCCCAGCCATCGAGTTTGTTGTTTCCGCTGTTACCGGTCAGGATGTTGGCCAGCGTGTTGCCGTCAGCATCGATGTCAGCTGTGCCGGTCAGCGTGAGGTTCTCGACGCTGTTCTCATTCAGGTCGTAACTGATGCTGGACAGGACGGTATCCACCCCGGCGCTGTCAACAATTCCGTCACCGATATTGTCGACGATATAGGTGTCGTTACCGGCGCCACCGATCATGAGGTCGGCCCCCGCTCCACCGTCGATACGGTTGTTCGCCGCGTTACCCGTCAAGGTGTTGTTCAGGTCATTACCGGTCAGGTCGAACGCTACGGTGTTGACTAGCGTTGCATACTCCACGTTGGCGCTCAGGTTGTAGGTCCCCCCTGCGGTGGCTATGGCTACCCTGACCAGGTCGGTACCCTCAGCAGCGTTTTCCGTCACGCTGTCGCCCAGGTTGTCGACCGTGTAGATATCGTCACCCAGCCCACCGATCAGGATGTCGCTGCCGATCCCACCATTGAGTGTGTCGTTGCCCGCACCGCCGTTGAGCGTATCGTTGCCGGCACCGCCGTCGAGGGTGTTGTTCGCGCTATTGCCGATCAGTTCGTTGTTCAGCGCGTTACCCGTGAGGTTGAGCAGCGTGGTGCCGGTCAAGCTGGCGTCGAGGTTTTCCAGATTGGCGCCCAGGGTCAGCAAGCTCGAAGACGCCAGTACGGCTCCGCCCTGCAAGCGGACGGTATCGCCCCCCTCGCCGGCGTTCTCGGTCAGGGTATCTTCCAACTGGTTCGTGGCATTCAAATCGACCAGATACAGGTCATCGCCCGTGCCGCCCTTGAGGATGTCGACACCCAGGCCACCGTAAAGCTGGTTGTTGCCGGCGTTGCCGATCAATGTGTTGTTCAGGGCATTGCCCGTAGCATTGATGTTGCCAGTGCCGGTGAGCGTGAGGTTTTCGACGTTGGCGCCCAGCGTGTAGGTCTGGTCCGACTTGACCAGGTCGACCCCGCCGTTCAGGCCTTCGACCACCGTGTCATCCGCATCGACGATGTAGGTGTCGTTGCCGGCCAGGCCGGTCAGCACGTTGGCGGCACTGTTTTGCGAGCCGTCCAAAATATTGGCCAACGCGTTACCGGTGGCATTGACGGCGGCACTGCCGGTCAGCGTGAGGTTTTCCAGCGTCGCACCCAGGGTGTAGCTCACCGCGGATTCGACCGTGTCGATGCCGGCACTGTCGATGATGGTTTCACCGACGGTATCGACCACATAGGTATCGTTGCCCGCGCCCCCGTTCATGACATCGGCACCGGCGCCGCCGTCGATGCGGTTGGCCGCCGCGTTACCGGTCAGGGTGTTGACCAGTTCGTTGCCGGTCAGGTTGTAGGCCACGGTGTTGGTCAGCGTGGCATTTTCCAGGTTTTCACCCAGGGTGTAGGTGCCGCCCGCCAGGGCGATGGCCACGTTGACGGTGTCGGTCCCGGCGTCTGCATCCTCGGTGACGGTGTCACCGACGTTGTCGACGACGTAGGTGTCGTCACCCAGGCCGCCGATCAAGGTATCGGCGCCAAGTCCCCCATTGAGGGTGTTTTTGCCGGCATTGCCCTGGATGAGGTTGGCCGAAGCGTTGCCAGTGAGGTTCAGCGACAGCGTGCCGGTATCCCGGGCATCGACGTTTTCCAGGTTGGCGTCCAGGACCAGAGTGGTGACCGTGGTGTTAGTAAACGCACTGGCCAGCGTCAGGGTATCGATGCCCTCACCGGCGATCTCGACCACCTTGTCCTCCAGCAGGTTGGTGGCGGTCAGGTCGACGACATACTGGTCATTGCCCTTGCCGCCGATCAGCGTATCCACGCCCCCCACACCGTCGAGTTTATTGTTGCCGTCGTTGCCGGTGATGATGTTGGCCAGTCCATTACCCTTGCCATTGATGTTGCCAGTGCCGGTGAGCGTGAGGTTTTCGACGTTGGCGCCCAGCGTATAGGTCTGGTCCGACTTGACCAGGTCGACCCCGCCGTTCAGGCCTTCGACCACCGTGTCATCCGCATCGACGATGTAGGTGTCGTTGCCGGCCAGGCCGGTCAGCACGTTGGCGGCACTGTTTTGCGAGCCGTCCAAAATATTGGCCAACGCGTTACCGGTACCATTGACGGCGTCACTGCCGGTCAGCGTGAGGTTTTCCAGCGTCGCACCCAGGGTGTAGCTCACCGCGGATTCGACCGTGTCGATGCCGGCACTGTCGATGATGGTTTCACCGACGGTATCGACCACATAGGTATCGTTGCCCGCGCCCCCGTTCATGACATCGGCACCGGCGCCGCCGTCGATGCGGTTGGCCGCCGCGTTACCGGTCAGGGTGTTGACCAGTTCGTTGCCGGTCAGGTTGTAGGCCACGGTGTTGGTCAGCGTGGCATTTTCCAGGTTTTCACCCAGGGTGTAGGTGCCGCCCGCCAGGGCGATGGCCACGTTGACGGTGTCGGTCCCGGCGTCTGCATCCTCGGTGACGGTGTCACCGACGTTGTCGACGACGTAGGTGTCGTCACCCAGGCCGCCGATCAAGGTATCGGCGCCAAGTCCCCCATTGAGGGTGTTTTTGCCGGCATTGCCCTGGATGAGGTTGGCCGAAGCGTTGCCAGTGAGGTTCAGCGACAGCGTGCCGGTATCCCGGGCATCGACGTTTTCCAGGTTGGCGTCCAGGACCAGAGTGGTGACCGTGGTGTTAGTAAACGCACTGGCCAGCGTCAGGGTATCGATGCCCTCACCAGCGATCTCGACCACCTTGTCCTCCAGCAGGTTGGTGGCGGTCAGGTCGACGACATACTGGTCATTGCCCTTGCCGCCGATCAGCGTATCCACGCCCCCCACACCGTCGAGTTTATTGTTGCCGTCGTTACCGGTGATGATGTTGGCCAGCCCATTACCCTTGCCATTGATGTTGCCAGTGCCGGTGAGCGTGAGGTTTTCGACGTTGGCGCCCAGCGTGTAGGTCTGGTCCGACTTGACCAGGTCGACCCCGCCGTTCAGGCCTTCGACCACCGTGTCATCCGCATCGACGATGTAGGTGTCGTTGCCCAGCCCCCCTTGCAAGGTGTCAGCGCCGGCAGCACCGTCCAGCACGTTGGCGGCGGCATTACCGGTCAGCACGTTATTGAGTGAGTTACCGGTGAGGTTGAACGCGACGGTATTGATAAGCGTGGCGTTCTCAAGGTTGTCACCCAAGACGTAGGTGCCGCCGGCCGTCGGGATGGCGACCTTGACGGTATCGGTTCCTTGATCGACCCCTTCGTTGATCACATCGGCGATGCTGTCGACGATATAGGTGTCGTCACCTGCCCCTCCACTCAGAATGTCGGCGCCAGCGCCACCATCCAGGGTATTGGCTGCGTCGTTACCGATGATGTTGTTGGCCAGCGCGTTACCCGTGATATTTATCAGAGAACCACTGTTGCTGTAGCTGGCGTCGGCCTCTTCAAGGTTCGCGGCCATGGTGATGTTGACAGTTCCCAGGCTAGCGTCCCCACCCCAGATCTCGACAAAATCGTAGCCTTCGCCCGCCTTCTCGATAATGACGTCGACCACTTTGTTGTCGTCGGTCAACTCGATGACATAGCCATCGTCACCCACACCGCCCTGATAGGTATCCGCGCCGCCGAAGCCGTCAAAAAAGTTATTGGCGGTGTTACCGATCATCAGGTTATCAAGGGCATTGCCCTTGGCCTTGGCGTTGCCGGTGCCGGTAAACGTCAGGTTTTCAATATTGGTCGCGAGCCGGATAGTGACCGACGACATGACGGTATCGATCCCCCCCGCTGCACCCTCGCCGGTTTCACTGATGACATCGCCCAGATTATCGACGATATAAGTGTCGTTGCCAGCGCCACCATCAAGGGTGTCGGCGCCTGCCCCGCCATCAAGCAGGTCGTTGCCGGCATAGCCCAACAGGGTGTCATTGCCCGAGCTGCCGGTGATGGTGTCATTGCCACTCAAGATAGAGGCATAGGTTGCCTGGGTATCGCCCGGCGTTTGTGCAAACTCGGCCAGCTGCGCCGCACTCTTGGAGATCCCGGTGAGGGTGTAGATGAGGACCCCGTTTTCTCTGTAGGTGCTGCCGGTCACGGTACCGGCGACGACGCCTGGAGAAGGGTATGTGAAGTTACCCGTAAAGACTTGTGTATGAACCCCGTCACTGATGGTCAGCGAGGTACTGGTAGTGTTGGTGACGACCCATTCCCAATCCTGATCCGCCAGAAAACTGAAGCTGTTCGATAAGGTTAAAGCAGCCATGGTTAGTCACCTGATAATCAGCAAAATTCTTTGAATGGGGGGTGCCGAAAAGGCTCTGGCATGACGTGGTGCCGGCACAGAGCCATCACGAGCATAGATGGATCCATAAAAAAGAAACGCCAGAAACGACTAATTCGGTGCTTTCCCGCCGAGCGGTTGGAAAAGGGTGAATCGGGGTCGAAAAAGCGCGTAACGGTGCAAAACCGACGCCAATTAAACGGCTTTCTCAGCTTTTTTCAGCGGAGTCATGGGGGCGATCTTTCAGTGGGAATCCCCATTCCAGATCCAGTTCCAGATCCCCGGCAACTTGACCGGCTCAGCGCCGTCGCGGACGGTACGCGCCATGGCGGCCCGTTGCAGCGCTGCCGTGTCGTCATAAAAAGGTTTGCGGGCTGTTTTCAGACCTGTAGCGCTCGCACTGTCGAGCAGGATTTGCAGGTACTCCCGAGTATGTCGGGCCGTGTAACGATTGAGATCATGGAAGGTCACCACCACCGGAATCACCCCGTCCACCACCGGTAACTCGCCACGGGCGATGCGCTCACGCACTTCGGACATTGTGCGCAAGAAGTGGGCCCGCCGCCGGGGGCTGGCGTTGAAGCCCCAGATCTTGCCGTCATTGGCGCTAAGGTCGGTCAGCAGCACATGCATGCCATGTTGCTGATAGGCCGCGAAGGTGCGCTTGTCGTAGTTCCAGAATGGCGGGCGCACCAGGGTCGGTGGCGCACCAGTGATCGCAGCGATGTCGGCGCTGCCGTTGGTGAGGGACTGTTCCAGTTCTTGCGGATCCAGGGATCGATGATTGGTGTGCCCGGGCGTGGCCGTGTGGAAGCCCAGGATCTGACCTTCGGCCTGTTCGCGGTGCATGACCTGACGCCCTATTTCACTGCCGCCCGCCCGTGAGGCACGGGTCTGCACGAAGAACACCGCTTTGAGGTTCGGTTGCACCGGGTTAGTGGCCAAACTGTCGAGCACCGTCATCGTCGGGTTCCAGAAACTCGATGCGCTGGGACCGTCATCGAAGGTCAGCAGAAAACGGATCGGTGGTTGCGCACTCAGACGCTGTTCGGTTTGCGGCGTCATTTCGATGGGAGAAGCGATGCACCCCACCAGCCCTGCGGCGATGATGAGTGCAGATAGAACCTTGACCAGCCGTTTCATGTTTTGCCCATTTATCCTTCGTCGGCCCCGCAGGTCGCTGCGGGCCGAGGTTGGATAAGGGTACACAGTGTTTGGTTCCAGTGCTGCCCGGCATCGTGGGTTACTGGGCAAACGCCTGCTGAAACGAGCTGTCGATAATCGGCGCAGTCGCCAACGCGGCCGGCAGCGCTTTTACCTTGAACAGGAAGTCCGCGGTGCTTTGCAGATCCTTTGCTGCCTGCGCATCCACCGGGCCAACGGTCATGTGGGCCTGGCGCAACCAATGGCGCGACACGTTCTGGTCAAGGTTGGCTTTCTTCGCCCAGAGATCGGCGTACTCGTCGGTGTGGTTGTCGACCCAGGCCCGGGCCTTTTTCAGGCGCACCAGAAAGTCGGCAATGGCTTCGCGTTTGCTGTCGATCGACGGCGTCGAGGCGGCGATGGCGCTCAGGCCGGGCATCAGGTTCTTGGCGGTGAGGATCGGCCGGGCGCCGGAGAACAGAATCTGCTGGGAGATGTAGGGTTCCCAGACCGGGAACGCGTCAATGCTGCCCTGAGGCAACGCGGCGGCGGCATCGATCGGCATCAGTTTGATGAAGTCGACATAGTCTTCCGGCAGGTCGGCTTTTTCCAGGGCACGCAGGGTCAGTTGCTGGCTCCAGGCACCGGGCCAGTAGGCGACTTTCTTACCCTTCAGATCGGCGATGGTTTTGACCGGCGAATCCTTGGGCACCAGCAAGGCGATGGTGTCGGGGTTCTGCCGCGACACGCCGATCAGTTTCACCGGCGCCTGTTTGGCGGCGAGGAACAGAAAACCCGAATCGCCGAGAAAACCCAGATCCAGCGCGCCGGTATTCAGCGCTTCGGCCAGCGGCGCGGCGGCCTGGAAGTGCTTCCAGTCGACGGTATACGGCGCGTCTTTCAGTACGCCCGACGCCTCCACCGAAGCGCGAACGTTGTAGTAGTTCTGATCACCGACGTGCAGGACGACGGGCTCGGCGGCGTACGCCAGTGGTGCGGCGAATAGTGCGCTGGTTAGTAGACTACGCACGAATCGGGACAGGTTCATCGGAGGCTCCTTGAGGGTTACTGCGATAGACCATAACGCTCTTATAAGAAGCTTTTGAAATTCGATTAATGCATAAGCTCATGACCCACAGCGAACAGTGTTTGCCCGGCAACAGCGACTGAACAGACTGTTTTCCTGTGAACATTTCTTCTGCGCAGCCGGCGCGGGAATGGCTTGACCCACCACCCCCAAAGAACGCGCTGAGCGGATGGCGCTGTTGCAGGGCGAAGTCAGCGAAGTTTTAACGTATCAATACAGACCTATAAGCAGGCATAAGTAACAGTTATATATACCTATTGATCGCTTGAACGTTACACAGGCTGTTTCATACAGGAAACACTCTGCTTTATTTGCGATTTTAATCGGGCAACCGCCTGTCCGACACTTCGGTACATTTAGAATAACTATGGATAGCATGCGCGCCGCATTCCCTTCGGAACCCCACAATTGACCAAAGAGTCAATAAACCAAGGAAATCCCTACAACAACAAGCCTTGCAGAGAATTAAATTGCGCGACGATTTCACAATCAATCAAGTCGATGGTCTGGCGTGTGTTTATCTTTCGAAGACAGAACATTACCCACTCGACTGTTATATCGGGCAATACATAAAGACCCGCAACCTGCATTCAATTGCCACTATCGGCAACCTCCTTCGCTCAACCCTCGAACGCTATCCGGGTAAACCTCCGGTCATGGTCAACGAGCTGAACGCCTGGATCGACAATACCTTGGGTTATCGGGCCTCCCACCCCGATTTTCTGCTGGAAGACGTTTGAGTTGATGGACCGGGTTCATTCAGCCAAAGAACTGAACGAACCCGACATCGAGCCACTCTCAATAACTGAGCTTCGGTCCAAGGAGGAATATATGAGCAAACTCGTTCCCTATGCTGTGCACTATATGTTCGACGGCGTTCGTCAGCACTTTTTCAAACTGGCTGAACAGTTTTCCGATGTCGAGGCGATACATTCGGCTTCCGCCCATGCTTATCCTGACTCCGGTCGTCAAATCGCCGCACACGCCAACCTCGAAACTGCGCGCATCAAGGCGCAGCAATTGGGTATTACGCACATTCGCTGGAATGAAGCGATCTGATTTAAAAAATCGCCCAATGAAAAAGCCCCGCTTTGATAGCGGGGCTTTGTTGTATGTGCAGCGCGGTCAAGGTTTCAGCGGACGTTCCTGGTCGCGATCTGACAGCTCTTTACCGTCGTCGGGGTGCTTCCAGTCCGGCGTCGAACGCCGTTGCCGCTCAATCTCTTCTTCCGTGGGTTCATCATCCACATCTTCATCCGGGTACGGACGCTTTGGATCATTAGCCATGCTCACCTCTCTTCCTGTAGGGGTCCCCTTTAAGCGTAGAACAATTTCGACGGGAACGACTTAGAGCCACCAACGCAGCAAAAAGAAGAACCCCATGCTCAACAACATGCTGAGCAAGGTATTGCGGGTGTAAAGCACCAGCCCCACCGCCACCAGCGAACTGATCAGGTACGGGTTATCCCACTGCAGATTCAGCTGCTTGTCCGGCATGAACACGATCGGCCCACAGATCGCCGTCAGCATGCCCGGCACCGCAAACCCCAGGAACTGCCGCGCATTGCTGCTCAAGCGCACGGGCAGCCGCGGTTCCAGAAACACATAGCGGTTGAAGAACACCAATAGCCCCATGCCGAAAATCACCGCCCAGACCATCATGTGCGTCCACCGTAGAATTTGTTGCAGATAAAGCCTGCGGTCATGCCCGCCAACCCCGACAGCACCAGCGCCGAGCCCCATTGCCAGTAGCTGAACAGCACCGAGCAGAACAACGACACCGCCACGCACACCACGGTCGGCACGTTCCGCACCACCGGGGTGATCAGGGCGATAAACGTCGCCGCAATGGAGAAGTCCAGTCCCAGATGTTCCAGCCCCGGAATGCTGCTGCCCAGCACGATGCCGGCCAGGGTGAAGAGGTTCCAGGCGATGTAGAACGTCAGGCCGACGCCCAACGCGTACCAGCGGTTGAACTGTTGTTTGTCATGCGCACTGGTCAGGGCGAACAGCTCGTCGGTGAGCAAAAAGCCCAACCCGACACGCCAGCGCCCCGGCAACGGCGAAATCACCGAACGCATGCTCATCCCGTAGAGCAAATGCTGGGAGGTCAGCAGCAGTGTGGTCAGCAGAATCGAAAAGATCCCGGCACCGCCCTTGAGCATGCCGATCGCCACCAGTTGCGCGGCCCCGGCGAATACGATGCTCGACAACCCCTGGCCTTGCAGGGGCGTGAGATTGGCCTCGATGGCCATGGAACCGGCCAGAAGTCCCCAGGGCGCGGTGGCCAGGGACAACGGCATGATCGCCGCAGCGCCGCGAAGAAAGGCACTGCGCGGCATGAGTGAATTGGACATAACGCTCTACAACCAGGGAAAGACCTCAGACTGTGCCAGCAGTCGCGGCCGCTGGCTTGAACAATCTTGCGCACTTGTTCCGCGAACTTGTTCCATTCATCGGCTGCACGCTTGATCCCCCCCAGTAAATTTCCTCGTCGTGCCCGCAGCGCTGAACAGCAAACAATCGATAGAGCGTCAGCAACCCGGCCGAGTACCATGGAGCCATTCGCATAACGCGTCAGGGAGTCGACATGCTTTACCGAATCGCCGCCGACGGGCTGGTCCTGTTCCACCTGTTGTTCATTCTGTTCGTGCTGTTCGGCGGGCTGCTGGTGCTCAAATGGCGCCCCCTGATCTGGTGGCACCTGCCTGCGGCTGTGTGGGGCGTGTCGGTGGAAGTCTTCCACCTGAACTGCCCGCTGACGCAGTGGGAAAACCTCATGCGCGACGCAGCCGGGCAAACCGGTTACAGCGGCGGTTTCATCGAACATTACGTATGGCCGGTCATTTACCCGGCAGGCCTGACACCGGCGATTCAGCTGGGACTGGGCAGCGTGGTGCTGGCGATCAACGTGCTGGTCTACCTTCGGTTGATCAGGTTGTGGAAGTTACGTCGGGCAACCTGACACCAAAAGATCGCAGCCTGCGGCAGCTCCTACGGGAAACGCATATCGCAGAGTAGGAGCTGCCGCAGGTTCGGGCTGCGTTCAGACGATCTTTTGATCTTGTTCGTTCAAGGACTCCGCCCATGTTATCGATTGACGATCTCACCTTGCTGGAAGCCATCCGCGAAACCGGCAGCCTGTCCCGGGCCGCTGCTCACTTGGGCAAGGCGCCCTCGACGGTGTCCTACGCGGCGCGGCAACTGGAGGAACGCTTTGACGCGTTGCTGTTCGACCGTCGTCGCTACCGCTTGCAGCTGACCCCGGCGGGTGAGTTGCTGGTGAACGAGGCGGCGCGACTGATGCAAGACGTCTCGCGGCTGACCCAGCGGGTGCAGCAAGTGGCCAATGGCTGGGAGAGCCGGCTATGGATCGTCACCGATGAGTTGCTCGAATTCGAAGCGTTGATCCCGGTGATTCACGAGTTCGATGCGCTGGAGTCCGGCGTGCCGTTGCGCATCACTCAGGAAGTCCTGAAAGGTGTTTGGGAAGCCCTGCGTGAAGGCCGTGCGGACTTGATCATCGGCGCCACCAACGAACCACCGGCGATCCCCTCCTTGCGCTGGATGCAACTGGGGGAAATGGAATGGGTGTTCGCGGTTTCACCCAGGCACCCACTGGCCAAGGCCCAAGAGCCGATTTCACGCGCCATGGTTGCGCAACACCGGGCGATTGTCGTAGCCGATTCGTCCCGGGTTACCGAGGGCAGCACTTACGGCGTCTCCGGCGGCCAACCGGTGCTCGCCGTGCCGACCATGCGCGCCAAGATCCTCGCCCAGTGCGACGGGTTGGGCGTGGGTTGGTTACCGAAGCATCGAGTCGGCTCGTTACTGAAAAACGGCACGCTGGTTGAAAAACAGATGGCCGACCCGCGCGAGCCAAACATATTGTATGCCGGCTGGCGTGGCGATCATGACGGCCGCGCCTTGGGCTGGTGGCTGGAAAAACTCAAGCAATCGTACCTGTCTACCAAACTGGTTCAAGGCAGTGACCGGTTTGTTTGAATTCAGTTGGCAATGACGCTCATGTTCCGGCCACTGGCCTTGGCCACGTAGAGCGCCTTGTCGGCGGCCCCCACCAGGTCGTTGGGCTGGGCTTGTGACGCCGGATTGTAAGCGGCGACCCCCAGGCTGACCGTCACCGTGCCTTCAGCACCTTCACTGTGCAGGATGCCGGCCAGCTGAACCGCGCGACGGATTTTTTCCGCCACCAGAAATGCTCCCACGTAGTCGGTCCCCGGCAGTACCACCGCAAACTCTTCGCCGCCATAGCGGGCAGCCAGGTCGCCAGGGCGCTTGATGTTGTCCCTGATGATCGTGCTGATGTTGCGTAAACACTCATCGCCGGCCACATGGCCGTAAAGATCATTGAAGCTCTTGAAGTGATCGACATCGATCATCAGCAGCGCAAGGTGAGTCTGGTTGCGTCTGGCGCGGCCCATTTCGGCGAGGATGAACAGATCGAACTGACGCCGGTTGGACAGCCCGGTCAGTGCGTCCTCCAGCGCCAGCAACTCAAGACTGCGGTTGACCTCGATGAGCTTTTCCTGCGCATCCAGCAATACGCCCTGCACGTGGTTTTGCTGCTTCATGAGGCGAATGAGGCGATAACCGAGGACGCCCAGAAACCCCAGGAATAACGAGACGATCCCGGCACTCAGCAGTACCTCCTTACGCCAGGCGGCCAGGACTTCATCTTTATTCAGCGCGGCAAAGATGATCAGCGGATAACCGTCGACCCTGCGAAAACCGACCACCCGCTCGACCCCATCCACATAGGAGGGAACCGTTGCCGTGCCTGAATTGCCCTTGGGCAACAGTTGCGTAAACAGCGGCCCCTTGGCGACGCTGGTACCGATTTCAGTTTCTTTGAACGGCCGGCGCACGACGATGGTGGCGTCGTCGGCGATCAGGTTGATCACGCCGTTATGACCCATGTCGATGCTGTCGTAGAGCCCGAGGAAATGGCTGAGATAAATCGTTGCCAACGCCACACCGGCAAACCGGCCATCCGGATGATTGACGCGACGGGACACCGTCATGATCCATTCACCGCTCGAACGGCTCTTGATCGAAGGGCCGATGTGGGGACCGCGGTCGGGATGATCGCGATGGAAAATGAAATATTCACGATCGGCGTTGTTGGCATCGGGCACCACGGCGCCGTTGGAATTGGCAACCCAGCGCCCTTCTTCGTCATAGACAAACAAGCCATGGAGCTGGCTCAACTCACTGCGCTGGGCCTTGAGCAACCGCTCCAGCCGGGGTACCCGGGACTGGTCGATGCCGTCGTTTTCAAGACGATCCACCAGGGTCAACAGCAACGTATCGGCTTGCTTGATCGACGCCTGCGCTTGCGAGGCCAGGGTCTGGGCAAGGTTGGACATCGCCACTTCTTTGTCGTGCAGATGGTACTGGCGCGAGTTCCAGGCTTCCCAAATCACGATAGCCGTCATGGACAGGCACACCGCGACCAGCAGAATCACCGCTGAGCGAACCTTGAGTGTGGCCCCGGTTTGCTCGGGGACCCAAGGCACGCCATGGCGGGATTGTTCAATTCGATTGTTAACGGACGGATGACCCATGACGCTCCCTGAATATTGATCACAGGGCGAATCTTCCCGTTCGCCCTTTTTTTGACCCCTGACGGGTATGAGCCGCCTGGTGCCAGGCGACTATGCCTCATCAAACACCCGATAGGTTGATCTACGCGAGAAGTATTCGCACGGCTGTCTCGACAAACGGCGTAATGCTGTTCACTTGGGGGTGTTGGGGGGCATATCCGTTTCTGCGGTGATGGCGGCTGGCGGTTTCGCTTTTACAGCGACTCCCTTGGAAAAGCCCCAAGTAACCAAGGGCTCTTGCCCCTCCATTCGGTGCCTCGCCTAGGCTCGGCATGCCCTCACTCCGGCATTGCTCCGGGGGCCCGCCGCCATCGGCCATCCATGGCCGGGGGCGGCTACCGCGGCATCCTTGCCGCGGTGCCCCCTGCGCAACGCCTGCGTTCGGCCTCTGGGAAAGGGGCAAGCAGATCAAGATCAAAAGCCAGAGCCAGAGCCAGAGCCAGAGCCAGAGCCTGGCGCGGTACCTGTGGGAGCGAGCCTGCTCGCGAAAAACGTCCGGACACCGCGTTCATTCAGACAGCACGCGTTATCGTTCACGTCTTTCGCGAGCAGGCTCGCTCCCACAGGGGAATGCGTACGCTTGAAGAGACAGGCCGGCCGGTAGGCCGCCTCGCGGTGCTTTTGCGGTACTCGCCCCCTCGAGAGGCTTCGTTCCGGTTCTGCGCAGTGGGCCCACGGAGCAGGACCGGAGCGAGGGCAACCCCCTAAGCAGCCGTGACCGCAAAAACGGATATACACACAAAAAACAAGCTACTTGAGGCTTCCCGCCAAAAACTGCTGCAACCGCTCGCTATCAGGCTTATCCAGAACAGTAGACGGTGCCCCTTGCTCTTCAACCCGGCCCTGATGCAAAAACATCACATGGTTCGACACCTGCCGGGCAAACGCCATTTCATGGGTGACCACCACCATCGTCCGCCCCTCTTCGGCCAACTGCTGCATGACCTTGAGCACCTCGCCCACCAGCTCGGGGTCAAGCGCAGAGGTCGGTTCGTCGAACAGCATCACTTGCGGTTCCATGGCCAGCGCGCGCGCAATGGCCACGCGCTGTTGCTGGCCGCCGGACAGCTGGACCGGATACTGCGTCTCGACCTTTGCCGGCAAACCCACCTTGGCGAGGTAGTGCCGCGCCCGTTCCAGAGCCTGCGCCCGGCTGACACCCAGCACGCTCATCGGGCACTCGATGATGTTTTCCAGCACCGTCATGTGGCTCCACAGATTGAAGTGCTGGAACACCATCGACAGCTTGCTGCGCATGACCTGCAACTGCGCGGGGTCAACCGCACACAAATCCCCCCTCGAATTCTTGCGGGTGAGCAGCTCTTCGGCATTGACGATGATGCGCCCGGCGGACGGTTGTTCGAGATGGTTGATACAGCGCAGGAAGGTACTTTTCCCCGACCCCGAGGAGCCGATGATGCTGATCACGTCACCCGCCCTGGCCTTGAGTGAGACACCCTTCAATACCTCATGGCTGCCGTAGTTCTTATGCACATTTTCAACGATCAATTTATACATTCGAGCATGTCCAGTTAGGGGTCAGTGCGTCCGCGGTTTGAGGTAGCCGAGCCAATGCAGTTCGCCGCGACGAAACAGCCAGATCAGGAAAAACGCGCTGCCGGCATACAGCACCCCGGCGATCCCGAACGCGGCAAAGGATGCATAAGTCGCCGAGTTGACGTCCCGGGCAATCTTCAGCAAATCGGGGACCGTGGCGGTAAATGCCACCGAGGTGGAATGCAGCATCAGAATCACTTCATTGCTGAAAAACGGCAGGGCCCGACGCAACGCCGACGGCAGGATGATCCGGCGATAGAGGGTGAACCGGCTCATGCCGTAGGCGCTGGCAGCCTCGATTTCGCCATGGGGAGTCGCCCGGATGGAACCGGCGAAAATCTCGGTCATGTAGGCGCAGGTATTGAGCGCGAACGCCAGCACCGTGCAGTTGAACCCGTCACGGAAAAACGCGTTGAGAAAGTCCTGGGAACGAACCACGTGCAAGCTGTACACCCCGGTGTAGAAAAACAGCAGCTGGATGTACAACGGGGTGCCGCGAAACACGTAGGTGTAGCACCAGACAGGCAGACGGATCAGCGGGTTGCGGCTGACGCGGGCAATCGACAACGGCACCGCGAGCAGGAAGCCCGTCACCACCGAAAGAATCAGCAGCCACAAGGTCACCGCCAACCCGGAAAAGTGTGGCCCGTCACTCCACAGATACGCCTGCCAGTAGTTTTCGAGAATGCCGGTCATAGCGCAGCCTTCCTGACACCCACCGAATAGCGGTGCTCAAGCCACATCAAGACAACGTTGGACACCGTGGTGATGGCGAGGTAGATCAGGCCGCCGACCAGCGTGAAATAGAAGAACTGCATCGAGCCCTTACCCGCATCCTGCGTGGCTTTGATGACATCGGTCAGGCCGATGATCGATACCAGCGCGGTCGACTTGATCAACACTTGCCAGTTATTGCCAATGCCCGGCAGTGCGTGACGGAGCATTTGCGGGAACAGGATTTTGCGAAAGGTTTTGCCACGGGTCATGCCGTAGGCCCTTGCCGCTTCGATCTGGCCAGCCGGGACCGCCTGGAAGGCGCCGCGAAACGTCTCGGTAAAGTAAGCCCCGTAAATGAAGGCCAGGGTGATGACGCCGGCCAGAAACGGGTCAATGTCGATCTGAGCGATGCCCAGCCAATCGGTCATTCGGTTGAGCAGCATTTGCAGGCTGAAGAACAGCAACAGCATGATCACCAGGTCCGGCATGCTGCGAATCACCGTCGTATAACCGGTGGCCAGCGTTCGCAACAAACGGTTGGAGGACAACTTGGAACTGGCGCCGAGCAGCCCGGCCAGGACCGCGATCAACAATGACCACAACGCCAGTTTGATAGTGGCCAGGGTGCCCAGCAGAATCTGCGGGCCAAAGCCTTCCAGAAGCATTTCACTCTCCTTGTTCTTATTAGGTCGAGGTGAAGGGGGATGCTGCGATGGAGCGGCCAGGCGACCGCTCTGTTTCAATGGTCGAAGGGGCGTTACTTCGCGCCGTAGACGTCGAAATCGAAGTACTTTTTATTGATCCGCGCGTAAGTGCCATTGGCGAGAATCGTTGCCAGGGCTTTGTTCAAGTCTTCGCGTAACTCGACATCGCTCTTGCGCAAACCGATGCCGTCACCGACGCCGAAAAAGGCTGGGTCATCCAGGGTGGCGCCGGCAAATTCATAGTCCTTGCCCTGCGCGGTATTGAGGAAGCCGTAACTGGCTTGAATGGCCCCTTGCAACGAGGCATCGAGTCGGCCCACCACCAGGTCCGCATACACCTGGTCCTGATTTTGATAGGAGAGCACGTCGATGCCTTTCTTACCCCAGACGGCTTTGGCAAACGCCTCCTGAGTCGAACCCTGCTCCACGCCAATGCGTTTGCCCTTGAGCGATTCGAGGGTGGGCAGCAGGCCCGATCCACGCTTGACGACCAACCGGGCCGGCGCATTGGAGACTTTGTCGGTGAACGCAATCTGTTCCAGGCGCTTGGGCGTCACGGTCATCGACGACGCCACCGCATCGAACTTGCGCGCCAGCAGCGCCGGGATCATGCCGTCCCAGCTGCTTTCAACCCAAATGCAACGGGCCTTCAGTTCAGCACACAGTGCTTCAGCGATGTCGACCCCGAAACCGGTCAGCGTGCCATCCTGGTTCTTGTATTCCAGCGGTGGATACGTGGGGTCGACCCCCAGTTTCAGGACTTTGCCGGACCAGTCGGCCGCGCCGGCCAGACCAGAGGCCGTCAACAACACCAGTGAAACAGCCGCAATCATCTTGTTCATTATTTTTGTTCCTCTCAGGCCCAACGAAAATACGGCGACTCAACCCAGAAAACGCTCGACCAACTTGACCCAGTAGCTCGCACCGATCGGCAGGCAGGCATCATTGAAGTCATAGCCGGGGTTGTGCAGCAGACACCCGCTATCGCCCTCGCCGTTGCCGATCACCAGGTAACTGCCGGGGCATTTTTCCAAGACAAAGGCAAAGTCCTCACTCGCGGTGAAGGGCCGCAGGTCGTCGATCAGTTGCCCTTCTCCCAGCCAGTCGCGAGCGACTTCACGGGCAAACGCGGTGTGCTCGGGATGGTTAATCAACACCGGATGACAATGCTGATAATCGATGTGGGCCCGGGCGCCGAAACTGGCCGCCTGACCGTTGACCAATTCGGTAATCCTGACTTCGAGCAAGTGGCGAATCTCGGGGGTCAGGGCACGCACGCTCAGGCTCATCTCGGCGCTGGACGGAATCACGTTCGAAGCGCTTCCGGCATGCAGGGAGCCCACCGTGATGATCGCCATTTCCTGCGGATTGACGTTGCGCGAGACGATGCTTTGCAGGGCGATCACGATCGAGGAGCAGACCAGCACCGGGTCGACCGCCTTGTGCGGCACCGCGCCATGGCCGCCATTGCCGATGATTTTGATGTTCACCGTATCGGCAGACGCCATGAACGGACCACTGTAGAACCCCAGATGCCCGACGGGATAACCCGGTACGTTGTGCATAGCGAAGATCGCATCACACGGGAACCGTTCGAGCAGGCCGTCCTCGAGCATTTTCCGGGCACCGCCCAGGCCTTCTTCGGCCGGTTGAAAAATCAGATTCACCGTGCCGTTGAACGCCCGGGTCTGCGCCAGGTGTTTAGCGGCTGCGAGCAGTGTTGCCGTATGGCCGTCGTGGCCGCAGGCATGCATGACGCCGTCGATTCGGCTGGCGTAAGGCAAACCGGTGGTTTCCTGAATCGGCAGTGCATCCATGTCGGCGCGCAAACCGATGGACCGCCCCTCGCCATTTTTCAGGGTGGCGACGACGCCGGTCTTGCCCACGCCAGTGCTGACCTCAAACCCCCACTGCGTCAAACATTCTGCAACCCGCTCGCTGGTGGCGAATTCTTCAAAACCCAACTCGGGGTGCGCGTGAATGCTGTGGCGCAACGCGATCATTTCTTCTTGGATGGCTGCAATACCCGGCAAGACTGGGTCGGCGATCATTGTTGTATTCCTTCGATAAGACCTGAGCGGTTGCTGAGTCGGATCTTAGGGAACGGGCTCTGGGCTGGGGAGGCCCAGTTTGGTTATGATGACAACCATGAGTTGTCACCAGGGTGAGCAGATGAAACTCCATCAATTACAAGCACTGATTGCCAGCGCCGAAACCGGCAGCATCCGCGCCGCCGCGCGTTCGCTGGACATCTCCCAGGCCGCCGTGACCAAAGCGCTGCGCGAACTGGAAACCAGTCAGCAGTTGCCGCTGTTCACTCGAACCCCCAGCGGCCTGAACTTCACGGAATACGGCAAAGTATTGCTGACCCACGCCCGGCTGGTGATCAAGCAACTCGAACATGCACAAACCGAGCTCGATCACATGCGTGGCAAGGCCCAAGGGCGCCTGTGTGTCGGGGTTACGCCCTGGATCGCCCTGACCTTCTTGCCCGAGGTGGTGCTGGCGTTTCGCGAGCGCATGCCGGAAATCCGCCTGGAGCTGTACGAAAGCCTGATGGCCGTAGCCCAGCCGTTGTTGCGTGATGGCAGCATGGATTTTGCCATTGGTCAGTTGCACCCGGCGCAATCGACCCAGGAGTTTGCCTGCGAAACCTTGCTCGATTACCAGACGTCGGTGCTGGTCCGCCAGGGTCATGTCCGGCAGGACGCTCGGTCAATCCATGAGTTGCTGGAGCAGAACTGGACGCTGAACTACGCGCCGGACGGACACGACGGGCTGATGCAGGCGCTGTTCTGGAAGCACGGTGCGCAGATCGATGAGAACCGAATCGTTCGGGCCCATTCGCTGGCCATCCTGCAAATGATGGTCGAGCGGGCCGACATGTGTACCTGGGGCCCGTCCATCGTGAGCGTCGCCCCGCCCTTCCTCGGCCGGGTGGTTGCCCTGCAACTGGCCGAGCAGTTCGAACCCCGGCAGCTGAGTATCGTGACCCGCCGCAATGGCTCCCTGAGCAATGCAGCGCAGTGCTTTACCGACTGCCTGTTGCAGGTCATTCGACGCCATGCCCGCTCGGCCAAAAAGGAAGACCGGGAACTGTTTGAAACCCTGCGCCTGCGGGTCTAAGAAGGGGCAACTCGCCGTCTTCCACGCCCAAAACGTGGGTGCGGATTTCGCCCGCACCAATGTTTTTTACTTCGAAGCCTGCTTCACGGCCTCAAGCCATGCCGGATTCAATTGCATCTGATCAGTCTCGATGCCCAGCGCTTCCATCTGCGCCTTGTGCTGATCCATCTCGCGGGTCAATTGACTGTGATCACTGGAGTTGCCGTCCAGCTCGTGCATCTGGCTCAACCCCAGATGGTAGAAACGCAGTAGCTTCATGGCCGTCGGATCCTCCTTCTCCACCGCCGCCGTCACCTGATGCATGACGTTGGTGATGCTCATCAGGCTGCGCTTGAGCCGCCAGCCGTAAACCGCCGGGGCCATCCATGGCTGGGTCCAGAATGTGCCGCGCATCAGCGCTGCCATCAGCAGCACCGACACAAACACGCCGCCGACGTTAAATCGCAGATTGTCGCCACCGGGTTCGCCGAACAGCGCCACCGCCGTGGTGGACAACACCATCGCCAGGGCCAGGAAAATCAAGGCTATGATTATCGTGCTGCGTCGCGTCTGGCTTCGATAGCGTTCGGGGTTCTGCGGCTGGATTTCGAACATCGCGACGGGGTTCCTTCAGGGCATGGGTAAAAAGGCTGCGGGGCATTATCGCCTCTGCAGGGGATTTAGCTATGCTGAGGCTCCTTTTCATCTTTTCATCGTCAAACGGGGAAATGGCGATACAGCGCAGTTCGTGCCATCTTCTTTCATGGATACATACTATTCGGATGCCATTTGCCTGTATGAATGGCATCGTTTTAAGGATCATTGAATGACCCAACGACAAGTAATCAATGCCTCGGTCAGCCCAAAAGGCAGCCTGGAAACCCTTTCTCAACGTGAAGTACAGCAACTGAGCGAAGCCGGATCCGGCAGCACCTACACCTTGTTCCGCCAGTGCGCCCTGGCCATCCTCAATACCGGCGCCCATGTCGATAACGCCAAAACCATCCTCGAAGCCTACAAGGACTTCGAAATCCGCATTCACCAGCAGGACCGTGGCGTACGCCTGGAACTGCTGAACGCCCCGGCCGACGCCTTCGTCGATGGGGAAATGATCGCCAGCACCCGGGAAATGCTCTTCAGCGCCCTGCGCGACATCGTCTACACCGAAAACGAACTCGACGCCCAGCGCATCGACCTGAGCACCTCCCAGGGCATCAGCGACTACGTATTCCACCTGCTGCGCAACGCCCGCACCCTGCGCCCCGGTGTCGAACCGAAGATCGTGGTGTGCTGGGGCGGCCACTCGATCAACACCGAAGAATACAAATACACCAAGAAAGTCGGCCACGAACTGGGCCTGCGCAGCCTCGACATCTGCACCGGTTGCGGTCCTGGCGTGATGAAAGGCCCGATGAAAGGCGCGACCATCGCCCACGCCAAACAGCGTATCCACGGCGGCCGCTACCTCGGCCTGACCGAGCCGGGCATCATCGCCGCCGAAGCGCCCAACCCGATCGTCAACGAACTGGTGATCCTGCCGGACATCGAAAAACGTCTGGAAGCCTTCGTCCGCGTCGGCCACGGCATCATCATTTTCCCGGGCGGCGCCGGCACGGCCGAAGAGTTCCTGTACTTGCTCGGCATCCTGATGCACCCGGACAACGCAGGCCTGCCCTTCCCCGTGGTCCTCACCGGACCGAAACATGCCGCGCCGTATCTGGAGCAACTGGATGCGTTTGTCGGTGCCACCCTGGGTGAAGCTGCGAAGCAACACTACGAGATCATCATCGACGACCCGGCTGAAGTCGCGCGTCAAATGACTCAAGGTCTGAAAGCGGTCAAACAGTTCCGCCGCGAGCGCAATGACGCGTTCCATTTCAACTGGCTGCTGAAGATCGACGAAGGCTTCCAGCGCCCGTTCGATCCAACCCACGAAAACATGGCCAACCTGAAACTGAGCCGCAACCTGCCGGCCCACGAACTGGCCGCCAACCTGCGCCGCGCGTTCTCCGGCATCGTCGCCGGCAACGTCAAGGACAAGGGCATCCGCCTGATCGAAGAACACGGGCCGTACCAGATCCGTGGCGACGCGGCGGTGATGCAACCGCTGGATCAACTGCTAAAGGCCTTCGTCGCCCAACACCGGATGAAACTGCCAGGTGGCGCGGCGTATGTGCCGTGTTATCAAGTGGTTGCGTAACAGGCACCATCAAACAACCCTGTGGGAGCGAGCCTGCTCGCGATAGCTGTGTGTCATTCAACCATAATGTTGACTGACACTCCGCCATTCGCGAGCAGGCTCGCTCCCACAGTGGTTTATAGGTGATCCGCATCAATGATCGCCTTGGCAAAAGCCTGCGGATCTTCCTGCGGCAAGTTGTGGCCGATGCCGCCGTTGATGAGTCGGTACTCATATTTACCGGTGAAACGCTTGGCATAATCCTCGGCAGCCGGATGTGGCGCCCCGTTGGCATCACCTTCCATGGTGATGGTCGGCACCGTAATGACCGGGGCCTTGGCCAGCCGCTGCTCCAGCGCTTCGTATTGAGGTTCGCCCTGAATCATGCCCAACCGCCAGCGATAATTGAAGATCGTAATAGCCACATGGTCGGGGTTGTCCAGGGCCACCGCGCTGCGGTCGAAAGTCGCGTCGTCGAACGTCCATTTCGGGGAGGCCAGCTCCC
Organism: Pseudomonas sp. GM41(2012); assembly: GCF_000282315.2. Lineage (GTDB taxonomy): Bacteria > Pseudomonadota > Gammaproteobacteria > Pseudomonadales > Pseudomonadaceae > Aquipseudomonas. The sequence continues at coordinate 139,112 of NZ_AKJN02000005.1, read as the reverse complement.
AGATCAACCTGGCGAAGTCGTGACGATTTTTTTCGTAACCGGCCTGGCCGCGTTCGGTCGCGAAGTAGAACTGGTACCACCATTGCAGCTCGGCCTTGGGCGGCAACGGATTCTTGCCGGCGGCCTGATTGCCGATGAGGTAGCCGCTCACCGAGACCAGCGCCTCCACCCGCTCCGGCCAGAGCGCCGAAACGATGTCCGCCGAGCGCGCGCCCCAGTCGTAGCCACCGAGCACCGCCTTCTTGATCTTGAGCGCATCCATAAAGTCGATGACGTCACTGGCCAACGCGGCAGGCTGGCCGTTGCGAACCGTCTTGTCGGACAGGAAATGCGTGTCGCCGTAGCCCCGTGCATACGGGATCAGCACCCGGTAACCCTTGGCCGCCAACAAGGGCGCCACTTCGCTATAGCTATGAATGTCGTAGGGCCAGCCGTGCAGAAGAATCACCACCGGACCATCGGCGGGGCCGACTTCGGCGTAGGCCACGTTCAGCAACCCGGCGTTGACATGCTTAAGAGGGCCGAAGGAGTCCGCCTTGAGGGTGCCAGCGCTGGCCACCACTGGCTCTGGCGTCGCGGTTTGCGCATTGGCAGCACCAAAGGCACCTAACTGCATCAGCGCGAAAGCGAGGACCGATGGGCCAAAGAAACGACGACGTGAGTCGTTTTTTTTGCTCAACACATTCATCTTCATGGTGATTTACCTGGAAGTCATTGACCTGGTGTTCTGGACGTCGTGAGTCAGCCATCGCGGGTTGATCAGCAGACTGCGCGTTCATCGGTTTTGACAGCGATCAGCGTAGTGGAAAGATCAGCTGCCCTGATTGCCGCACTCTGCGAATTTGCTGTAATCGAGGACTTTCTGCGTGCCGCTGGAATCGAGATAGGTCAGGCGGGCATCGACAATGCCGCAATTGCCGCCGCCGTTGTCGACGACGGAAACCACTTTCTTGATATCCAGGTGGGTGCCGTGAGAAGTTGTCTGCGACGGCGCTTGAACATCGGCATGAGCCGAAAACGCTGCAACGTTCAGGACCGCGAAGAAGCTGGCGGCAATCAGTGTGTTCCAGTTCATGGTGATTTCCTCAGGGTTGCAATGGGCAGTGGTTGTGAGGCAAGTCGTCTTGTCTCGGTGGAACCCATTTAATCGGCCCGAGGTATCTGCCATGTGTCGTAGAACCGGTCGTATTAAGGCGTAAGGTGTCACAACGGGCGCCAGATACAGTGCGATACAAAGCGAACAACAAGAGGCTTGAGCGATGGAACACGTGAACCACATCCTGATCGTCGACGACGACCGGGAGATTCGCGAGCTGGTCGGCAATTACCTGAAAAAGAACGGCCTGCGCACCACGGTGGTTGCCGATGGCCGGCAGATGCGCAGCTTTCTCGAAGCCAATCAGGTGGACCTGATCGTGCTGGACATCATGATGCCCGGCGATGACGGCCTGTTGCTGTGCCGCGAATTGCGCTCGGGCAAACACAAAGCCACGCCGATCCTGATGCTCACCGCACGCAACGACGAAACCGATCGCATACTCGGCCTGGAAATGGGCGCCGACGACTACCTGACCAAACCCTTCGCTGCCCGCGAACTGCTGGCGCGGATCAACGCCGTGTTGCGCCGTACGCGGATGCTGCCGCCCAACCTGCTGATCACCGAAACTGGCCGGCTGCTGGGCTTCGGCCGCTGGCGCCTGGACACCACCGCCCGGCACTTGCTCGACGAAGACGGCACGATGGTGGCCCTCAGTGGCGCCGAATACCGTCTGCTGCGGGTATTCCTCGATCACCCGCAACGGGTGCTCAGCCGTGACCAGTTGCTCAACCTGACCCAGGGTCGCGACGCCGACCTGTTCGACCGCTCGATTGATTTGCTGGTGAGCCGCCTGCGCCAGCGATTGATGGATGACTCACGGGACTCGACCTACATCAAAACCGTGCGCAGCGAAGGCTATGTGTTCTCCTACCCGGTGGAATTGCTTGGCGCAGAATCATGAAGCGCTCCACCAGCAGAACCTGAGGAGACTTTTACATAGGGTTTTGTATCCGTCTGTATAAGAACCCGCGACAGATACGCAGACACCGATTTCGGCTTGTTGGAGCACACATCACCGATACACCCGAGCGTTTAACTGTGATCACCGGATAGCAGCCGCTACCGACCCACTCAAACTAAACGCACGGAGAATTACCCATGATCAACTTCTCGAAAGTCTCGTCCCTGGCACTCGGTCTGGCACTGGTTGGTGGTCTCGGCCTGTCGAGCCTGGCGTCGGCCCACACCGGCCATGCTGCGTCCCCTGGCCAGGTTCAACAACTGCTGGTGGAAGGCGGCTCCGATCGTCTGATCGAGAATCGCGTGGCCGAAGGCGGTGCCGACCGTCTACAAGAACTGCGCGAACGTGTGGCATCGGTCAGCCCGAGCAATGCTCTGCGCGGTGGTGTGGTTGTCGCGGAAAACCGCGCCGAGTTCGGCTCGAAATATCAGCGGTATTGATCGAGCTCTACACAGCGGCAGAAATCAAATGTGGGAGCGAGCCTGCTCGCGATGAGGGAGTGTCAGTCGGCATTATTGTTGAATGACACACCGCCATCGTCGGAACGCCGCCCGGAGCAGGCTCGCTCCCACATTTTTGACTGTGTTCTGTCAGTTACAAAGCCTGCCTATCCACCCTTGCATGACGCCCACAAGTCCTGAGATCTGACGCAATAGTCCGACAATTCCTCGGGACATTTACAGCACGCCCGTACTAAGATTTGCGCTTCATTTCATCAAGGAAGATTCATGAAGCGCATTGCCGGTTGCCTGTTGTCTTTCCTGACCTTTACGGCGGTCGCGGCGGATCTGAACCTGCTCACCGACAACCATCCGCCCCTGCATTTTCAGCAAGGCAATCAACTGGTGGGGTTTGGCGTGGACGTGGTGCAGGCACTGGCCGAACGCACCGGCGACCAGGTGCACTTGCAACAAGTCCCTTTGCTGCGCGCCCTGCGCGTCGCCACGACCGAGCCTGCCACCGGGGTGTTTACCGTGTTGCGCACCGCCGAGCGCAATGGCTTGTACCAGTGGGTCGGTCCGCTGATGGACGTGGAGACGGCGCTTTATTCCGCGAACACCCAGCAACCGGTGCGCAGTTTGCAGGACGCCAGCACCCAGGGCCGTATCGCCGTCCCGCGAAAATGGCTGGCTTACGACTACTTGCGCAAGCAGGGTCTGAACAATCTGTACGGTGTGGAAACGCCCGAACAAATGATGCGTCTGGCACGTCTGGGCCGCATCGAGTTTGTGGTGGCCGACACCCTCTCCATCGCCACCCTCGCCCGGGAAGAGGGCTTGGCGCCCAGCCAGTTGCACTATCAGATGCCGCTGATGAAGCAAGGCACCTACATCGCGTTTTCCCCGCAGACCGATGCGCGCCAGGTCGCGCGCTGGCAACAGGCACTCGACGAGATGAACCGCGATGGGCGTCTGGAACAACTCAAGCAGCGCTGGCTCAGCGACAACACACCCCGCTGACAATGGATCAACGCTCTCGATAACAACTATGCGTCAGGGTGTTTTTTTATCGCGATGCTCCAGCACTACAGTGGCCCCATCTTCTCCCCACTCTCTGGAGCATCATCATGAAAAGCATCATCGGTCTGGGTTTCGCCCTTTCGGTTCTTGGCGCTACCTCCGCCATCGCCGCCCCACACGCCACCTCGCCAGTCGTTGCAGCGACCAAAGTCAGCCAACCGGCCACACTGAATGTGAACACGGTCGGCGTTGATCACAAAAACAGCCAGGCAAGCACACTCTACGTCGCTGAAAACCGCCCTGAGTTCGGTTCGAAGTATCAGCGTTATTGAGCAACGCCGTTTGAAACAACAAACCCCGGGGAGATCCGATCTCCCCGGGGTTTCTTCGTAATAGCAGATCACCGATGTCCGTAGCAGCTGCTACAGAAACGGTGTTGTTGTCAGGCGAATGGCGAGCGCCTTGGCCTGGCTCGCGACGTCGGTCACTGCGGTGCTTTCCCACCACATGCCACGTAGCGGTGGGCCCATGGCGAACAGACGGTTGGCGATGTGTTCATCGGCGCCCAACACCGCGCCATCGACTGCCGCCGCAATCCCCAGTGCCAACGGCCCCGGTCGGACAAGTCCGCGTGCCAGCAGTTGCTGTGGCAGCGGTCGAGCCACTCGCCGCCAGTCGTATTCGATGCCGCTGGAATTGATCAATGCCGCGCCGCTGACAACACTGGTTTCTGCTTCACCCCGACGCCGAATGCGGATACTCACTTCTCCGTCCGCTGAAGGCTCCAGCCCTTTGAACGACGCGGCCTGAATCCGCAACCGCCCTTCCTTGTGCAATCGCTCCACCAGCTCGGCACTCAACGGCGGCGAGCGATGGTGATGGCTTTCCCACCACGGCCGCACATGCCGCACGAACTGTCGACGCTGCACGTCCGTCGCCTGATTCCACAAGCGGCCAATGTGCACCCGCACGGTGTCGAGCGGCGCCTGCCAGTCGATGCCTTGAGCGATGGCGTCCCGGCAATGCCGACGCAGTTCGTGCACCAACTGTCGTGGCGTGCGAATGCTCTGATCCTCGGCGAGAAAGTCCACCCAGGCCGGTGGCTGACGACGCACGTGAGGCAGCAAGCCATGTCGGGAAAACACTTCGATCGGCCCGCGATGCCCGGCCTGTTCCAGCGACACCACGGCATCGACCATGGTCAGGCCTGAACCGATGATCAGCACGGTCGACTGCGGATCAAGTTGTTGCATGGCGGTGACATCCCACGGATCAAGCGCCGCCGCGTTCAAGCCGCTGGACTCGGTCTGTGGCGTACGCGCAGCGGGAAACATCCCCGTGGCCAACACCGCATAAGCGCCCTGCAAGTGTTGCCCGTCGCTTAACGTCAGCAACACAGAATCGTCCCGGGTCTGCAGGTCAACCACCTCGGCCCGCACATGCTCGACCGTTGACCTGTTCAACGCCCCCACCGCTTGCGCTTCGGCCAGACGCTGCTGCACGTACAGGCCGAAAATCCCCCGGGGCGGGAACAATTCGCTGACCGGCACATGTTGCTCGTCAGACTCCGGCCAGCCGCCAGCCGCGATGTATTCGGTCAGCCATTGGGTCAGGTCGTCGGCGTTGTCCGGGTCGACGCTCATCCGCGCCGCATTGCCGTTGAGCGTATGGCCCAGTTCGACCGCGCTGTACGCCTCGCCCCGTCCCAGTTCAGCGCGGGGTTCGATCACCAGCACCTGGCGCTTGCCCGGCAGGCGCAGCAACTGCGCCGCCAGCATTGCGCCGCTGAGGCCGCCGCCGACGATCAGGATGTCCGCGTGGCGGATGGCCTCGGTGGTCTGCCCGCTTTGGGTTTCAGTCATGGCGTTCTCACTGATCAATGTTTCATCTCGAAAATCTCCTGGACGATAATAGGCGCCAAACCCATGGAAGGTTCATCAAGCAATACCAAAGTAGGACAGAGAAATCATGCGATGTCCCGTTTGAATTCGAATAACCAGGCAGGCGCAGGTTGCGCGTCGGGGGCGCGCGTGGCTTGCCAGATGAAACTCAGGTTCTGAAAGCCCAGCAGTCGGCGAACGCGGTTTTTGATCAGCCGTCGCAGGCCTTTTTCCGGGTGGGCGATGGACCAGTCGCAGAGGTGTCGCCGCCAGGTGCCTTGGGGGGCGAGACGGCTGTCGATTTCGGCGGCCAGCAATTGCAGGCGCTCGGCCGATAACAGCAATCCCGAAGGTGCCACTTCACGACGGTCGCGGCTGGCACTGCCGGGGCTTTCCGGGAAGGCCAGTGATTGGCCGCGGGTCAACCAATGCTCGAGCAAAACGTTGAGGCCGGCCTGCCATTGGGTGCCCTCTTCGCTCCACAATGGCTTGCTTTGTGCCCAGCGGTTCAGGCGTTGTGGGGGTTCAACCGGGCCGAGCAGATCAGCGAAGTTCAGCAGCGTCTGGCCTTCGTTGAGCCAGAGTTGTGCGGTCTGTCGGTCCTGGACGAACGCGTGAGTGGGACGGCTGCGCCACAGGTTTTCGTGCAGTGATACGGGAGCGAGGTCATCCGGCAAGGTCAGCAGTTCACCGCCGATGTGTTGCGATGCCAGGGCCAGCAGCAATAGATCAGGCTCGAAGGCGCCGCTCAACGCTAGACGCGATTCTTTTGTGAATCCTTGTTGACTCAAACCGTCGGCCAAACGCTCGACATCGCGCAAGACATCGATCCAGCGCCAGACGAACCACCGGCCATGGCGCTTGTGCCGCAAGGCCGGTTGCAAGGGGCTGACCTGAGCCCAGTGGCGCAATTGCTCCAGGGCTCGGGGCAGATCAACCCGCCACTCGGCGGTGTCCGCGATTGGCGGACGTTTGAGTTCGTGCACGCTCATGGGATTGACCTCCTGTTCATGGGCAAAAGCGTGCGGTGGTCCGCTGGGCTGAGATCTGTAAAACACCACCGTCCCCTGTGGGAGCGAGCCTGCTCGCGAAAGCGGTGGATCAGTCAGCATCAATGTTGAATGTGCCGGCCTCTTCGCGAGCAGGCTCGCTCCCACAGGGGATGTATGTGGTGTTTGAGTCTTCTATGCGGACGCCACTTTTTTCTCTTGCTGCCGCAACGCCGCCAGGTCTCGATAACCCGCACCCGGATGAATCTCCGGCAAGCGCGGCCCTTCCCCAAACAGCTTCTCGCGCAAGGTCCCCGGCGCGTATTCGGTTTTGTAGACCCCACGCTTCTGCAACTCCGGCACCAGCAATTCCACGGCGTCGATGAAGGTTTCGTGAGTCAATGCATAGGCCAGGTTAAAGCCGTCCACATCGGTTTCCTCGACCCACTCCTGCAACAAGTCGGCGACGGTCTCGGGACTGCCGACAAACAACGGACCAAAACCGCCGATGCCCACCCAGTCAGCCAATTCGTTGGGGGTCCAGACCTTGTTCGGGTCCGCCGTGGAGAACGCTTCCACCGCCGATTGAATGGCGTTGGTGTGCACATGCTTGAGCGGCTCATCGGGTTTGAACTGACTGAAATCAATCCCGGTCCAGCCCGAAATCAGCGCCATTGCCCCCTCGTAACTGACCCAGGTTTTGTATTCCTCGAACTTGGCTTTGCCTTTGGCATCGGTCTCGCCAAGGATCACGGTTTGCAGGTTGAAGATCAGGATCTTCGACGGATCGCGTCCCGCTTCGGCAGCCCGACGACGGATGTCGGCAACGGTTTTCTTCAGCAGCACTTTCGACGGTGCAGCAACGAACACACACTCGGCATGCTCGGCGGCAAACTGCTTGCCGCGACTGGATGCGCCAGCCTGATAGAGAACCGGCGTACGTTGCGGCGAAGGTTCACAGAGGTGAATACCCGGCACCTGGAAGTGTTTACCGACGTGCCGGATCTCGTGGATTTTGCTCGGGTCGCTGAAGATCCGCCGCTCGCGATCGCGCAGGATGGCGCCCTCTTCCCAACTGCCTTCCCAGAGTTTGTAGCAAACCTCCAGGTACTCTTCGGCGAAGTCGTAACGGGCGTCGTGTTCGGTCTGGTTTTTCTGGCCGAGGTTCTTCGCACCGCTTTCCAGATAAGAGGTGACGATGTTCCACCCGGCACGGCCCTTGGTCAGATGGTCGAGCGTCGACAGGCGTCGGGCGAATGGATACGGGTGTTCGAACGACAGCGAGGCCGTCAGGCCGAACCCCAGATGCTCGGTGACCAGCGCCATGGGCGGAATCAATTGCAGTGGATCGTTGACCGGCACCTGCGCCGCCTGACGGATCGCCGCGTCGCCATTGCCGTTGTAAACGTCGTAGATGCCCAGCACATCGGCAATAAACAAACCGTCGAACTTGCCGCGCTCGAGGATTTTCGCCAGATCGGTCCAGTACTCCAGATCCTTGTATTGCCAGGAGCGATCTCGCGGATGCGCCCACAAACCCGGCGACTGGTGACCGACGCAGTTCATGTCAAACGCGTTGAGACGAATTTCACGGCCCATCAAACGACACTCCGAACGCTGGGGGGATGGATGCCGTTGAGGCGGAAGTTGCCGATGAGGTGGAGTTTCCAGCGCAGCGGATCATCCAGTGATCCGGGCAACGCGGTGCGTTGGCCGGTGAGTTCGAATTCGGCGTTGCTGACGGCATTTAAAGCGTCCGCACTGGCCAGGTGCGACTCGGCGATGGCGACGCTGATTTCCGTGTCGTCATCAACGCTGTTCAGAACGTCTTCGGCGCGTTCAAGCAGCGCGGCGGCGACTTCAATGCGGATGTGCAAATCGCCGAAGCGGCTGATGACGAACGGATCATTCGTGGCTTGAGCCTGCTGCCGGACGAAACGCAACGTCGCATCGAGCAAGCTGCGAGCGTTGTGCAGGTCGTGCTGACTTTTGGCCAGGGGCTGCCCGGCAATAATCGGTTGGGTCAAAGCGTTCATGGTGGGTTCCTCAGTTCCAGGCGTGGCGCGCAGGCTTCACGCCGTTGAGCAGGTAGTTGCCGATCAGGTGGTATTTCCAGCGTGCCGGGTCGTGCAGGGTGTGCGTCCGGGCGTTGCGCCAGTGGCGGTCGAGGTTGTACTTGCCGAGCACCGAGCGAGTACCGGCCAGTTCGAAGAGTTTGCTGCTGGCAAGCAAGGCGATCTCGGCGGACAGCACTTTGGCCTGGGCGACCACCACCGAAGCGCGGGCCACCGTTTCTTCGTTGGGGTTGAACAAGGCGTGGTCGATTGCACGGCCGGCCTTTTTGAGGATCGCTTCGGTGCCGTGAACCCGCCATTCGAGGTCGCCGATCGCGGCGATGCTGAACGGGTCCTGCCAGCCGTGATCCTGCCCGCTGTCGATCCATGGCCGGGCTTCGCGGGCGTAGCGTTTGGTTTCTTCCAGGGCGCCGACGGCAATGCCGGTGTCCACGGCCGCCTGAATGATTTGTGAAATCGGGCCGTCGGCCGTGGGTTCGTCGAACGCTTTATGGGCTGGGATAACCGCGCTGAGCGGGACTTTCACTGCGTTCAGGGTGACACCGCCGCTGGCCGTGGTGCGCTGGCCGAAACCGTCCCAGCTGTCGATGACGGTCAAGCCGGGAGTGTCGCGCTCGATGAAGGCGATGAAGGCCTTGTTCTCTTCATTGACCGCCACCGCTGGCACGATGTGCGCGAACAGAGCGCCGGTGCAGTAGAACTTTTCGCCGTCAATTTGCGCGGTGTCTTTATCGAAACGGATTCGGGTTTCGAAGGCCCCGGCATTTTTGCTTTTGGATTCGGAGAACGCGTTGCCGAAACGGTAGCCCTGTAGGACTTTGCCGAAGTAGTGACGCTTCTGCTCTTCGGTGGCGGTTTGCAGCAGGATGTCGAGCACGCCGAGATGGTTTTGCGGGATCTGGCCGAGGGATGAGTCGGCAGCGGAAATGATCTTGATCACCTCAGCGACGGTCACGTAGGAAACACCGGCGCCGCCGTATTCCTTGGGAACGGTGATGCCCCAGAGGCCGCTGGCGGAAAACTCGTCGAGTTCGGCGACCGGCAGGCGTCGCTCGCGATCCCGCACGCTGGCTTCGATGGCAAAGCGTGCAGCGAGCTTGTGGGCGACGGCGATGGCTTCGGCGTCTGAGCGGATTACATGGGCGGTGATAGGTGAAGTTGTCATGGGCCGACTCCGTGGGTCCGGGTGAATACCCAGATCCGTTACAGAAGTCGTGCCAGTTATTAATAGGTTTATTAATCAGCTATTTATGGCTTATTCAACGAAAACAGACTCACAAAAAAAACGCAAAATGTTCAATCACTGTTGCCCTGCCAACAGCCAGGCCTGCCTCACAAGCGCATCGACACGCCTAAATCGAGCACTTCGCTTTGTTGGAATGGATCGTCGACCCAATACCGAATCCGCATCCCCATACTGTTAATAAACGCGCAAGCAGGAATCACAAATGATGCCCCACCTCCAGTAAGTGGGGTCGTTAATGTTTTGGAAGTGCTGTCATTGCTGTATTCGAGGGTCACAGGAGTGCCTGGATAGACACCCCGGTTCAATACAATATCGACCTGGGCGCCGGCTACGACATCTTCGAGAAAGACAATGTCGCCGCGGGCCACCGGCAGTACGGGTGCAGGTAAAAGCGCTGACGGCTTTTTGTGATGAATAGACATTTATGAACCCAATGTTGAGGAGTGGACCGCCATACGCCGGCGCACTCATCATTGTCTGGATCCAAGGCCAATCGTCTACTGTAAGAAGTAACAGGTATATACGTGTTTGAAGTGGCGAAATCAGCGCCGATCAAATCACCACATTTCGCACAAATCGCGCCGCCACCGGCCCATCGTTGCGATAGGCGTGGGGCTGGTTGCTGGCGAACATGTAGAACTCGCCGGCAGCGATGTGCTGCGGTGTGTCGCCCAGCATCAGGGTCAGCTCCACCTCTCGGGTAGCCGTGGCTTCGGACACCAGGAATTTTCCCGGTCCAGGCCACTTCGTTTGATTTGCCGAAACAGTAGCCCTGCAGGACTTTGTCGAAGTAGTAACACTTCTGCTCTTCGGTGGCAGTTTGCAGCAGGATGTCGAGTACGCCGAGACGGTTCTGCGGGAGCTGGCCGAGGGGTTGAGTTGAGGCTGTGATAGGCCGACTCCGGGGTTTCGGATGAGTACCCGAGTCCTTTTTCACAAGTCGTGCCAGAGTATTTATTCGTTATTATTCAACTGGTTATTAGCAAGCACATGCATTACCCGATAAAAAATATGCAACAAACTGTCGTTTTCGTGTTGCTGGAACAACAGTCTGTAAAGGAAATACTCAGCGTTCTGGTTTACGGAACGCTGAGTACTCATCAGAACGACTATCAAAATTAACTTATTAGCCCCCATCTGCTTAAAGACGCGAGGCTTAAATCGACCTCTAAGCCAAGTGAATTTCATAATTAACTGGTTTGGATGAGTCTTCGACTCCCCCACGCGTATAGATAACATAATGAAATGCTACCGGTCCCTGACCGGAGTTGTTCAGGAAGAAAACTGTTGGCACCACCACTTTTATCTCTTTATCGTCCGGTTCCGGGAGAGAAATGGTGACAACAACTTTTCCGTTAATGCAAATATGAATTTCGTCATCAGGTTGCGGATCAGTCCGAGGAGGAATAATGGCCGTCCCCCCTTTTTCGACCGCCGACATCTTGATCACCCCATTGATAGCTTCTTCAATTTGAAGCGGCTCCAATTCCATTTCCTGATTCCTTCTAGTAGACGTTCAAAAGAAGCGCTATCAGCAAAAAACTGCAAAGCTGATGTTTTGAAGCGCTGAACGTTATTGAGAGCTCAATGACGCTTAACGTCTACTGTCAGAAATAACAGGTAGCTCATCATTTCCGATGAACGGTTATCAGCTATCAAATCACCACATTTCGCACAAACCGCACCGCCACCGGCCCATCGTTGCGATAGGTATGGGGCTGGTTGCTGGCAAACATGTAGAACTCGCCGGCAGCGATCTCATGGGGTGTATCACCCAGCATCAGCGTCAGGCAGCCTTCGAACACGTAGATCTGCTCACTCCAACCCTCAGCGTCCGGTTGCGACGGGTAAATTTCCCCCGGTTGCAGGCACCATTCCCATTGCTCCACCTCGCGGGTAGCGGTGGCTTTAGACAGTAAAACGGCTTTGCTGCCAGGAATCTTCCCGGCCCAGGCCACTTCGTTGATGCGACTCGGGTCGCGGGCATCCGGGGCCTGGATCAGGTCGCTGAATGCGACGTCGAGCGCTTCGGCCACGCGGTCGAGGGTGGTCAGGCTGACATTCTTCTCGCCGGCCTCGATGGCCACCAACATCCGACGGCTGACCCCGGATTTTTCCGCCAGCGTCGCCTGGCTCATGTCGGCGGCGTGGCGCAAGCGTCGAACGTTCTGGCTGACGTGCTGGAGGACCGAAGCCCGCTGGGTAGAATCTTTGTGCACTATATTGCTCACTTGGTGGGGTTGGGCAGTATACTGCGCAACATTCGGCGCATTGTGCGTCCCCCTCAGGTAGCGCGCAAGGTCATGACGTCGGTGAATACCCCTCACACCTCCTCCCGTTTCTCGCGGTTCAGCAAGGCCGAGTGCGTGCTGGTGCTGATCACCATGGTCTGGGGCGGGACCTTCTTGCTGGTGCAGCATGCGATGACCGTCAGCGGGCCGATGTTCTTCGTCGGTCTGCGTTTTGCCGCGGCGGCGATCATTGTTGCGCTGTTTTCCTGGCGACACCTGCGGGACCTGACCTTGTTCGAATTGAAGGCCGGGGCCTTTATCGGCGTGGCGATCATGCTCGGTTATGGTTTGCAGACCGTCGGGTTGCAGAGCATTCCCAGCAGTCAGTCGGCGTTTATTACCGCGTTGTACGTGCCCTTCGTGCCGTTGCTGCAATGGCTGGTGCTGGGGCGGCGTCCGGGCTTGATGCCGAGCATCGGGATCATGTTGGCGTTTACCGGGTTGATGTTGCTGTCGGGACCGGCCGGTGCTTCGTTCAATTTCAGCCCGGGTGAAATCGCCACGCTGATCAGCGCCGTGGCGATTGCGGCGGAGATCATTCTGATCAGCACCTATGCCGGCCAGGTCGATGTGCGACGGGTGACGGTGGTGCAATTGGCGGTCACCTCGGCGCTGGCGTTTTTGATGGTGGTGCCGACTCAGGAAAGGATTCCGGACTTCTCCTGGCTGCTGTTGTGCAGCGCGCTGGGCCTGGGCGCGGCCAGTGCGGCGATTCAAGTGGCGATGAACTGGGCGCAGAAGAGCGTTTCGCCGACCCGGGCAACGCTGATTTATGCCGGTGAGCCGGTGTGGGCCGGGATTGTCGGAAGGATTGCCGGGGAGCGGTTGCCGGCGATTGCGCTGGTGGGTGCGGGGTTGATTGTGGCGGCGGTGATTGTCAGTGAGTTGAAGACCAAGGGTAAGGCTGCGGCGAGAGAGGAAGAGTTGGAGCGGGAAACACAGGGTTAAGCTTCAAGATCTGTAGCGTCTGGTAGATCGTCTTCGCGAGCAGGCTCGCTCCCACATTTGGAATGCATTCCCCTGTGGGAGCGAGGCTGCTCGCGAAGGGGCCAGACCTGCGGCATACAGAACTTTGAAACAATGTGAATCAGGTTTTTTCCGTCTACCTTGTAGGATTCTGCGACAGCTTGGCGTTTGGTGATCCGGGAGCTGGCACGTATGATGCTTCACAAACTTCCGCAGATTAGAAGCCTATGTCCCTGATAGTTCTACTGCTTCTGCCTTTTATCGGCAGCTGTCTGGCAGCCTTGCTGCCGCACAACGCGCGTAACACCGAATCTTTGTTGGCTGGCCTGGTTGCCTTGATAGGCACCGTTCAGGTCGCCCTCTTGTACCCGCAAATCGCCGATGGCGGCGTGATCCGCGAAGAGTTTTTCTGGTTGCCCAGCCTGGGCCTGAACTTCGTCCTGCGCATGGACGGTTTCGCCTGGCTGTTCTCGATGCTGGTGCTGGGCATCGGCACGCTGGTTTCGTTGTACGCCCGCTACTACATGTCGCCGGACGATCCGGTGCCGCGGTTCTTCGCGTTTTTCCTGGCGTTCATGGGCGCCATGCTCGGGCTGGTGATCTCCGGCAACCTGATCCAGATCGTGTTTTTCTGGGAGCTGACCAGCCTCTTTTCATTCCTGTTGATCGGTTACTGGCACCACCGTGCCGATGCGCGACGCGGTGCTTATATGGCACTGATGGTCACCGGCGCAGGCGGTTTGTGTCTGCTGGCGGGGGTCATGCTGCTCGGCCATGTGGTCGGCAGCTATGACCTGGACAAGGTCCTGGCCGCCGGCGATCTGATTCGCGCACACGCCCTCTACCCTATTCTGCTACCTCTGATCCTCATCGGCGCCCTGAGCAAAAGCGCGCAATTCCCCTTCCACTTCTGGCTGCCCCACGCCATGGCGGCGCCGACACCGGTTTCGGCCTATCTGCACTCGGCGACCATGGTCAAGGCCGGGGTGTTTCTGCTTGCACGACTGTGGCCGTCGCTGTCCGGCAGTGAAGAATGGTTCTACATCGTCAGCGGCGCCGGTGCCTGCACCCTGTTGCTCGGCGCGTACTGCGCGATGTTCCAGAACGACCTCAAGGGGCTGCTGGCCTACTCGACCATCAGCCACCTCGGCCTGATCACCCTGCTGCTGGGCCTGAACAGTCCGCTGGCCGCTGTGGCCGCGGTGTTTCACATTCTCAACCATGCGACCTTCAAGGCTTCGCTGTTCATGGCCGCCGGGATCATCGACCACGAAAGCGGCACCCGGGACATTCGCAAGCTCAGCGGCCTGATCAAGCTGATCCCGTTCACGGCCACCCTGGCCATGGTCGCCAGCGCTTCCATGGCCGGCGTGCCGCTGCTCAACGGCTTCCTCTCCAAAGAGATGTTCTTCGCCGAAACCGTGTTCATCAATGCCACGGCCTGGATCGAGATGACGCTGCCCATCGTCGCGACCATCGCCGGCACTTTCAGCGTCGCCTACTCGCTGCGCTTTACCGTCGACGTGTTCTTCGGCCCGACCGCCACCGACTTGCCACACACCCCACACGAGCCGCCACGCTGGATGCGCGCGCCGGTGGAGTTGTTGGTGTTCGCCTGCCTGGTCGTGGGGATTTTCCCGGCGCAGGTGGTCGGCCCGTTGCTGGCCGCGGCTGCCCTGCCGGTGGTAGGCGGCACCTTGCCTGAATACAGCCTGGCGATCTGGCACGGCTGGAACGCGCCGATGATCATGAGCCTGATCGCCATGTCCTGCGGCATCGTGCTTTATCTGCTGCTGCGCAATCAGCTCAAACACGGGCGTTTCAAGTACCCGCCAATCATTGGCCGGTTCAACGGCAAGCGCCTGTTCGAACGCGGCCTGGTGATCATGATGCGCCTGGCCCGTCGTTTCGAGCGGCGGATCAGCACCAAGCGCCTGCAAACCCAATTGTTCCTGGTGGTGCTCGCGGCCGTGTTGGCCGGGTTGATCCCGATGCTCCACAGCAACCTGAGCTGGGGCGACCGGCCGAAGATTCCGGGTTCGATCGTGTTCGTGACCCTCTGGCTGCTGGCGATTGCCTGTGCCCTCGGCGCGGCGTGGCAGGCCAAGTATCACCGGCTCGCGGCCCTGACCATGGTCAGCGTCTGCGGCCTGATGACCTGCATCACCTTCGTCTGGTTCTCGGCGCCGGACCTGGCGCTGACGCAATTAGCGGTGGAAGTGGTGACCACGGTGTTGATCCTCCTCGGGCTGCGCTGGCTACCGCGACGGATCGAAGAGGTCTCGCCGCTGCCGAGCACCCTGCGCAAGGCGCGCATCCGCCGTATCCGCGACTTGCTGCTGTCGACCGTGGTCGGTGGCGGCATGGCGTTGCTGGCCTACGCGATGCTGACGCGCCAGACACCGAACGATATTTCCTCGTTCTACCTCAGCCGTGCCCTGCCCGAAGGCGGCGGCAGCAACGTGGTCAACGTGATGCTGGTGGACTTCCGCGGCTTCGATACCCTCGGTGAAATTACCGTGCTGGTGGCCGTGGCGCTGACCGTGTTTGCCCTGCTGCGACGCTTCCGCCCGCCAAAAGAAAGCCTGCAGTTACCGGCCCAGCAGCGTCTGCTGGCACCGGACGTGGTCACCGATCTGGTCAACCCGCGTCACGCCAGCGACACCGCGCTCGGTTTCATGATGGTGCCGGCGGTGCTGGTGCGCCTGCTGCTGCCGATCGCGTTCGTGGTATCGGTCTACCTGTTCATGCGCGGCCACAATCAACCGGGCGGCGGTTTTGTCGCAGGTCTGGTGATGTCGGTGGCGTTCATCCTGCAATACATGGTCGCCGGCACCCAGTGGGTCGAAGCGCAAATGAGCCTGCGACCGTTGCGCTGGATGGGCACCGGCCTGTTGTTTGCCACGGTCACCGGGCTCGGGGCGATGGCCGTCGGTTATCCGTTCCTGACCACCCACACCTGGCATTTCGGACTGCCGGTGTTCGGTGACATTCACATCGCCAGTGCGCTGTTCTTCGACATTGGCGTGTACGCCGTGGTGGTCGGTTCGACTCTGTTGATTCTCACCGCCCTCGCTCACCAATCGGTACGGGGTCACAAGACCGCTGCCCTGCCTCGATCCGTCGCCACGCAAGGAACCGTCTGATGGAAGAAGTCATCGCAATCGCCATCGGCGTGCTGGCCGCGTCCGGGGTCTGGCTGATCCTGCGGCCACGGACGTTTCAGGTGGTGATGGGCCTGTGCCTGCTGTCTTATGGTGTCAACCTGTTCATCTTCAGCATGGGCAGCCTGTTCATCGGCAAGGAACCGAACATCAAGGACGGCGTGCCGCAGGACCTGTTGCACTACACCGACCCGCTGCCGCAAGCGCTGGTATTGACCGCCATCGTGATCAGCTTCGCCATGACCGCGTTGTTTCTGGTGGTGCTGCTGGCTTCCCGGGGCCTGACCGGTACCGACCATGTGGATGGCCGGGAGCCTAAAGAATGAATCTGATGCCGCATTTGATCGCTGCACCGATTCTGCTGCCGCTGCTGACCGCCGCCATGATGCTGATGCTGGGCGAGAAACACCGTCCGCTGAAGGCCAAGATCAACCTGTTTTCCAGCCTTGTGGGGTTGGGCATTGCCGTGCTGTTGCTGCAATGGACTCAGGAAACGGGCGTCCCCGGCTCCATCGGCGTGTACCTGCCGGGCAACTGGCAGGTGCCGTTCGGTATCGTGCTGGTGGTCGATCGTCTGTCGGCGCTGATGCTGGTGTTGACCGGGATCATCGGCGTCAGCGCCCTGCTGTTCGCCATGGCCCGCTGGGACGGCGCTGGTTCGAGTTTCCACGCGCTGTTCCAGATTCAGATGATGGGCCTGTACGGCGCATTCCTGACGGCGGACCTGTTCAACCTGTTTGTGTTTTTTGAAGTGCTGCTGGCGGCCTCTTATGGCCTGATGCTCCACGGTTCGGGTCGGTCGCGGGTGTCGTCGGGGCTGCATTACATCTCGATCAACCTGCTGGCCTCGTCGCTGTTTTTGATCGGCGCGGCGTTGATCTACGGCGTCACCGGCACCCTGAACATGGCCGATCTGGCGCTGAAAATTCCGCTGGTGCCGGAAGCCGATCGCGGCCTGCTGCATGCCGGCGCAGGGATTCTGGCCGTGGCGTTCCTGGCCAAGGCCGGGATGTGGCCGCTGAACTTCTGGCTGGTGCCGGCCTATTCCGCGGCGAGCGCACCGGTGGCGGCGATGTTCGCGATCATGACCAAGGTCGGCGTCTATACCTTGCTGCGTTTGTGGACCTTGCTGTTCTCTGGTCAGGCCGGCGCCTCGGCGTACTTTGGCGGCGACTGGCTGATCTACGGCGGCATGGCGACTATCGTCTGCGCCGCCGTGGCGATTCTCGCCGCACAACGTCTGGAGCGCCTGGCCAGCCTGAGCATTCTGGTGTCCGCCGGGATTCTGCTGTCGGCCATCGGTTTCGCCCAACCCAACCTGATCGGCGCGGCGCTGTTCTATCTGGTCAGCTCGACCCTGGCGTTGAGCGCGTTGTTCCTGTTGGCCGAGTTGATCGAGCGTTCGCGTTCGGCCAATGAAATGCCGTTGTTCGATGACGGCGATCTGCCGCGACCGATGGAATCCTTGCAGCCGCCCAAAGGCATCAACCTCGATGACGAGCAGAAAGCCGTGGTCGGCCAGGTGATTCCCTGGACCATGGCGTTCCTCGGGTTGAGCTTCATTGCCTGCTCGCTGCTGATCATCGGCATGCCGCCGCTCTCGGGATTCATTGGCAAACTCGGCTTGCTCAGCGCCCTGCTCAATCCGTTGGGCCTTGGCAATGGCAGCAATGAGCCGGTTTCGAACGCGGCGTGGGGCTTGCTCGCGTTGCTGATCCTCTCCGGGCTGGCGTCGTTGATCGCGTTTTCGCGCTTGGGCATCCAGCGTTTCTGGACGCCCGAGGAGCGGCCGTCGCCGTTGCTGCGACGTTTCGAATGCGTGCCGATCATCGCGCTGCTGGGTTTGAGCATTGCGCTGACCTTCAAGGCTGAACCGCTGCTGCGCTACACCCAGGCGGCCGCCCAAGCCTTGAACAACCCGCAGCAATACGTGATGGCGGTGCTCGGTACCCGTGCGATTCCAAGCCCGGAAGCCAAAGCCGCGGTAGCGGAGGTCACACCATGAAGCGACTGTTTCCTGCTCCCTGGTTGTCGCTGGCCCTGTGGTTGCTATGGCTGGTGCTGAACCTGTCGATGAGCCCCGGCAATCTGCTGCTGGGCGCGGTGCTGGGGTTCTGCGCGCCGTTGATGATGCGCAAGCTGCGACCGCTGCCGATCCGCATTCGTCGGCCGGGGGTGATTGTGCGTTTGTTCTTTCTGGTCGGTCGCGATGTGGTGGTGTCCAACCTCGCCGTGGCCTGGGGCGTGCTCAACGCCGGTCGCCGTCCACCGCGTTCGCGCTTCATCAAGGTGCCGCTGGACCTGCGTGACGCCAACGGCCTGGCCGCGCTGTCGATGATCTGCACAGTGGTCCCCGGAACAGTCTGGTCGGAACTGGCGCTGGACCGCAGCATTTTGTTGCTGCACGTCTTCGATCTGGATGACGAAGCGCTGTTCATCCAGCACTTCAAGACGACCTACGAGCGCCCCTTGATGGAGATCTTCGAATGAGCGCCTTGCTGTCGAACGCAATCCTGCTGAGCCTGTTCATCTTTTCCCTGGCGATGATTCTGACCCTGATCCGGCTGTTCAAGGGGCCCTCGGCCCAGGACCGGGTTCTGGCGCTGGATTACCTGTACATCATCGCGATGCTGATGATGCTGGCGCTGGGCATTCGTTATGCCAGTGACACTTACTTCGAGGCGGCGCTGTTGATTGCGTTGTTCGGCTTCGTCGGCTCGTTTGCCCTGGCGAAATTCCTGCTGCGTGGCGAGGTGATCGAATGAGCGCTGAACTGTCTCTGTGGGTTGAAATCCCGGTGGCGATCCTGCTGGTGCTCAGCAGCCTGTTTGCGCTGATCGGCGCGGTTGGCCTGTTGCGGATGAAGGACTACTTCCAGCGCATGCACCCGCCGGCACTGGCGTCGACCTTGGGCGCCTGGTGCGTGGCGCTGGCCTCGATCATTTACTTTTCGGCACTCAAGTCCGGGCCGGTGCTGCATGCCTGGCTGATTCCGATTCTGTTGTCGATAACTGTGCCGGTGACCACGTTGCTGCTGGCGCGGGCGGCGCTGTTTCGCAAGCGTATGGCGGGGGATGATGTGCCGGCTGAGGTGAGTAGTCGGCGCACGGAGATCGGGAGTTAAGTTTGAGTTTTTGTGTTGATTGGTAGGGCCTCATCGCGGGCAAGCCTTGCTCCTACAGGATTTGTGTCGTTCACAAACGTGTGATTCAACACAAATCCTGTAGGAGCAAGCGGTGCGGCGACCCGACTTGCCCGCGATGCTTTTAGCAGCAACTCAGATCCAGGCAACTGCCAATAACCCCGCCCCCAACACCACACACAACGGCGAATACGCCCAGGTGTCGAGCCGGGCAAACTTCGAATCCTTCACCTGCTTGAAAAACCCTATCAAATGCGAATCGCCGATCGCCCTGGCGAACATCAGCATCGCAATCGCGCTGATCACCCATTGCAGCGACCAGTGATGTACCGTCGGCAGATACAGCCCGACCCGCAAGCACACCAGCATCGCAATCAGCAGCAACCCGACCGCCACCAGCAACGTGGCAAAGCCTGAAGGCTTGAAGGCCGGCCTGGATTCCGTGCCGCCCTCTGCCGATATTCGCGGGACCGCCGCCTCGCTACCCAACTTGCCACCTGCCGCCCAGTACAGGTGGATCAGGCTGATCAACAGGAAGATGGTAGCCATCCATTGCGCGATCAATAGGCTCATGTTCGGACTTCCAGCGTGAAATGTCGCAGCAGGATGAACTTACTTGCACGATTTTGTAAGGGTATTCGTCATCGGCGATGATAAAGTGCCGCCCCATGAAACTTGCCCGAACTGATCGTACATTGATGGCCTGGATGCTTTATTGCTGCGTCCTGTTCAACGTGTTCGCCTGCAGTATCGGTCACGGGCAAATGGTCGGGATGCAGCTCAACGGCATCGGCGGCCAGTTCTGTACCGTCGATCCGGCCAGCCAGCTGCCCGCCTCGTCGAACACCTCTGAAGACAAACTGCCGACGCTGTCCAAGGCCTTCGGCTGCCCGTTGTGCTCCACCGGCGGCATGGGCCCGGCGCTCAACTCCAGCCTGACCCTGGCGATCCTCCCGCAGCAACACAGTCCGCCCTTGGCCGTCGTCGCCAATGTTGACCGCCCTGCCCGCTTCACCTGGCCTTCGGCCAATCCTCGCGCTCCGCCTGTCGCCTGAACTTCTTCGCCTTTTCTGATCAGCCCACCTCGCCAACGCGTGGCGTTGGCGTGTGCGCTGTTTCCTAGTCAAGCATTCAGGACTCATCGATGAAACGCATTCCTTTACTGGCAAGCCTGTTCGGCTGCCTGTCTGTAAACGCCTGGGCGCAATCCACCGTCGACCTCGCGCCCATCACCATTGATGGCGAAGCGACGGCTGAGCCGGGTCTGAGTCTGGATCAGTCCAGCGGCATGGCATCGCGGCTTGGCCTGAGCGTGCGCGAAACCCCGGCCTCGGTGGCCGTGGCCAACCGCAACGACATCGAGCGCCACGGTGCGCAGAATTTCCAGGACGCCGCCAACACCTTGCCGGGCGTCAACGCCAGCGCACCGCCGGGTTTCGGTGGGTTCGTCTCCTATCGCGGTTTCACCAGCAGCCAGATCACCCAGATGTTCAACGGCATCAATGTCTCCGGCGGCCTCGCCCGGCCGGTAGACGCCTGGATCTATGATCGAGTGGAACTGGTGGGCGGCCCGTCATCGCTGATCAATGGTGCCGGTTCCGTGGGCGGTTCGCTGAACTACGTGACCAAACTGGCCACCCGTGAAGAGCAAGCCGTCGAAGGCCGGGTCAGCTATGGCAGTTACGACACCACCGAGACCGCATTCGGCCTCAACCACGCCCTGAACGATGCCAGCGCGGACGTGCAGCACTACGCGCGGCTCGACGTCAGCCACAACACCGGTAACGGCTACATCGACCGTCAGGAGCGTGATGCGTGGAGCGTGGCGTTCTCGCTGCTCAGCGACCTGACGCCCGACCTGTCCCACACCCTGGCGCTGGAATATCAGGATGAACACGAAGACAGCCCTTACTGGGGCACACCGGTGCTCAACCCCAAGGCCGGCGAATTGAAGATCGACAAGCACAATCGCTTCAACAACTACAACGTCGAGGACGGCCGCTACGAGCAGCGCACGATTTGGCTGCGCTCGATCATCGACTACCGGATCAACGACAGCACCACCCTGCGCAACACCCTTTACCACCTCGACAGCCAGCGCGATTACCGCAACCTGGAAACCTACCAGTACAACGCCGACAACAGTGCGGTGAATCGCTCCACGGCGTATCAGGTCCGGCATCAGGGCGAGCAAAACGGCAACCAGTTCGAACTGCGCCACGACAACACACTGTTCGGGCTGGACACGACCTGGTCCGGCGGCTTCGAGTACAAGGTCAACCAGACCACCAACTCGCCGCTGAACGTCAAAGGCGCCAGCACCGTCAACCCGAATAACTTCCAGCCGGGTCACTTCTATGACATCCCGGGCACCAAACCGGGGTTTGTCAGCGACAAGACCAACGAAGTCACCACCAAAGCCCTGTTCGCCGAGAACCGTTTGGTACTCACCGACAAACTCGCGCTGCTGACCGGCCTGCGTTACGACGACATCGACCTGGACGTGACCAACCACCGAGTCGTGACCGCCAGTAATCCCCGGCACCTCAAGCGCAGCTGGGAGCCGGTGACCGGTCGGGTCGGCCTGACTTATCAATTCATCCCCGAAGCCAACGTCTACGTGCAATACAGCACCGCCGCCGAACAGCCTAACGGTACACAAGACTTCGACGTGTCCACCGGCAAGCAATGGGAAGTCGGCAGTAAATTCGACTATCTGGACGGCCGCGGCTCGGCGACAGTGGCGGCTTACACGATTGAGCGAAAGGACTTCGCAGTCACCGATCCACTGGATCCGACCAGCAGCATTCCAGTGGGTCAGCAGACGTCCAAAGGGATCGAACTGGCCAGTTCGTTGAGGATCACTGACAAGCTGTTGGCCGAAGGCAACTTCGCCTGGGTCGATGCGCAGTACGACGAATTCAACGAGAAGAATGCGGCGGGTGTCGTGGTTTCACGCAAAGGCAACACACCGACCAACGTGCCGGACCGGGTCGGCAATCTATGGCTGACCTATGACTTCGCGCCGCAATGGCAGGGCGGTGTCGATGCGCGGTATGTGGCCTCGGTGTTTGCCGACAGCGCCAACACCCTGACCGTGCCGTCGTATACGCTTTACGGAACGTTCCTCAGCTACAAGGTCGATCAACACACCACCGTCACCGGCCGGGTACGCAACCTGACCAATGAGGTGTATGCCGAGTTTGCCCATGTGTCACCGGCGTATTATCTCGGTACGCCGCGCACCTTCGAGTTGGCGGTGCAGACCCGATTCTAAGACCGCTGTAGGAGCACGGCTTGCCGGCGATGGCGTCCTTGAAATCGCCATCGCGAGCAAGCTCGGCTCCTACAAAGGTGATTCGCTCACTTCAACTCGGCAGAGACTTTATCCGCCACATCCTTCGGCACCCAGGCCTGCCACACTTCCGGGTGCGCCTTCATGAACGCCTGCGCCGCCTGCCGTGGCGGAGTGTGTTTTTCGCTCATCTCGGCCAGCGCCTTGTTCAATGGATCGATTGGCAAATCGACCTTGGTGAAGAACTCGGCAATCTGCGGATACTGCTTCTGGAATGGCGTGGACACACCGATGGACAGCTTCGAGGGCAACGAGCGTGTCGGTTTCGGATTCGGGTTGTCGGCGTCGGTCAGGGTTTTCCAGGCATCGGCGTCGAACGGCGGCTCTTCGAGCTGAATCAGTTTGAAGCGGCCGAGCAACGGTGTTGGCGACCAGTAATAGAACAGCACCGGTTTGCCGCGCCGAATCGAAGAGCTGATCTCCGCATCCAGCGCTGCCCCTGAACCGCTGCGAAAATTCACATAGCTGTCGTCCAGCCCATACGCCTTGAGTTTCTGTTTGTTGACCACTTCCGACGTCCAGCCGATCGGGCTGTTGAGGAAGCGCCCCTTGCCCGGGGTTTCCGGATCGCTGAACACGCCTTTGTACTTCGGCAGGTCGCTGACACTGCGCAGGCCCGGCGCCAGCGGCTTGATGCCTTTCGCCGGGTCGCCCTTGATCACGTATTCGGGCACCCACCAACCTTCGGTGGCGCCCTTGACCGTATCGCCGAGACTCGCGACTTTGCCTTCTGCCTCAGCCTTGACCCAGACCGGACTGCGACCGGCCCATTCTTCGCCAATCACCTGAATGTCATTGTTGGCCAGCGCGGTCTCCAGGGTGATGGTCGTCCCCGGCAAGGTATCGGTCGGCAGCCCGTAGCCCTTCTCGACGATGATCCGCAGGATATCGGTGATCAGGCTGCCGCTTTCCCAGTTCAGGTCGGCGAAGTGGATCGGCGCCTGGGCAGCGAACACCGGAACGGGTGAAGCCAACAATCCGAAAGTGGCCAGGGTAGCGGCCAGCAACCGTCGAAATCCGTTCATGCTTTTGCACCTCGTGCTGTTCACAGCAATAGCAGGATGGCCTGGCAGAAGACCGCAAAGCCTCTGAATACTCAGTCCACTGACTGTAGTAGAGGTTCCTGCTTTCGAGGGAGGTCAATCAGTTTTCGGACGGTTCCTGCAAGCGCGCCAACGCTCTTCGTACCATGCTGGCGTACTCCGCCGGACGCAACGTATAGATCTGTGATGCCACCCAACCCAGCCATGCACCTTGCAAAACAGCCTTCTGGTCGAACATCCGCAGGGCTTCGGCTTGCGCACTGGCCTGGTTCTGTTCGTGGAAGTCGGCGCGGGTCAGGGTCATTATTCGCTGGCCTTGAAGGTGACCAGTTCCCCTTTGCGCCACTTGGCAGCCTTGGCGGTCACGGCTTTCAGGGTTTTGGTCAGGCCTTCCTGCAACTGTTGGTGAGCGGCGAACACCATCACCACGCTATGACCTTCCTTGAACACAATCCCGTGGCCATCAGCGGTGGTGACGAACGCGTAATCACCCAGGCCGTACACCGTCAGTTTGATTTCACGGAACTTGATGTCCAGCTTGCCGCCTTCGCGACTGGGCAATACAGAGGCGCTGAAATGATCGCCGACCTTGAGTTTAAGCCCCGGTTTGTCATCAACCACCAGCGCCTCTTCGGTGTCGATCTCGGCAATATAAATGCCTTCAGCGTTCTGTTCGGTGATGTAAACAAAACGTGACTGGAACTGTTTAACCAGCTTTGCGCGCAAATCACCCAGCACGAACAAAGCATGCATATCGAGATTACTTACTGCCAAGGAAACATCCCCACATATGAAAATGATGCTGCACGCTAAAACAGCGCACAGCAGAAAAAAGCGGCAATGCCGAAGGTGTCGCAAAAAGACCCGGGTTGAAATCCTGAAACGAGCAGAGGGCTCATCCATCGCGAGGCTTGAGAAGACTACTGGAACAGCACTCACGTCGTCTTGCCTGACGTTCGTCAGAGGTTGAAGGAAAAAGCCCTTCCGACGGCCAGAAAAACGGGACTACCAACTTTAGGGAAAAAGCTCTTTAAAAAAAGCACTTTTCCGACATATCGCCAGCAAAAAATTGCTTTAGATGAACATCGATCGCCAAACACTGACGGTGATTCTAGAGCAGCGATGCTCATCGAGACTACCCAAAACCACGTACGCACGTCGGTAAAACAACGAAAAGGACTTCATATGTGCACGCTGACACATTTTGCTCACCCTCAGGCGCCCAGTACGAACAGCTCGAGGACGCTGCCCCCCGGGATGTTTCAACCGCATGAATACTACCCTGAAGAGCTCGCCCGGCCACGCTTCCAGGTCATTCTGGCCGGCAACGCCTTTTTTCATATCAAGGAAATTTCCACCGGCCGCGTCAGAGGTTTCCGCGGCAATCATAACGAAGCCTGCGCTCTTGCGCGCTCGCTCGAGTTACCCGGTTGACGATCCCGCCACGTTCATTTCCATAGACGCTTCGTCATGCCGGCGACTTAACTCAGCCGCCGGCATGCAACTACTGCCATACTGCCCGACCAATGAAACCCGTCCCCAGGGTGGGCGGCGTTCAAAACAACAGAATATTTTCAAGGGAAGGCTGCTACGTGACGGAATTTGATATCGGTGAATTTTTTATCCGGGGCGAAGCCAGAGAAGTCGAAGGCGAATTCCAGGCAGTCATTATCATGCGCGCCAAACCACCGCTGACCACCGTGACCTATCACCAGGTCGAGAAGGATCGCTGGTTCAAGACCTCGGACGTCGCCGCCGTTGCCGCCCAGGACGCCGCCAAGGCGCTGAAGGTTGCCGTCGATGAAGGTGCATTGAAAGCCTGATAACCGGTTTGCAGTCTATGCTCACTTCTGCTTTTGAACATCGCCATCGAACTCCTGAAGCGCGGCTCTCTCAGATGTATTGACGCCGCCCCTCAGATCTCGCACTCGACGCGACCCGCAAGGAGATGAACATGGATTCACCGACACATGATTTGAAAGGTTTGTTCGACCAACTCGGCCTGGACTCCAGCGAGAAAGCCATCGACGATTTCATTGCCAGCCATTCACCCCTGGCCGACAACAAGAAACTCATCGATGCCGAGTTCTGGACCCCGCAGCAAGCAGGCTTCCTGAAAGAACAATTGCGTGAAGACGCGGATTGGGCGCGGGTGGTCGACGACCTGAACCTGCGCATGCATCAGATCCACTAGCCTCTGATTCCATGCAGGCTGTCGGGTGTTTTGGCGTTCAATTGCGCCAACCAGGCAGCCCTGCACTCCTGCGCCTCTTCGCGACTTGAGAATGCCGTTCCGCGGCGTTCACCATTGAGCAGCACCACCCAACAGACGCTCCTCCCCAGCGAACGCAAACTGGCAGGCACACCGCTGCCTATCATGACCGCGACATCGACTCTGCTTTGCATGCTGACCTCTCGAGTTTCATTAGCAACCTAACTATGTAGGCATGGTAATGAGTTCATTCGCTTGGAAACAGCAATGCAACTGCACAGCTTCGTTGTTGAACCGGTAACAATGGGCGACGGATCAAGGGCCGACCTGTTTTTTGTGTGCATATCCGTTTTTGCGGTTACGGCGGCTATCGGTTTCGCTTTTACAGCGAGTCACTTGGAAGAGCCCCAAGTAACCAAGGGCTCTTGCCCCTGTCGTTCGGTGCCTCGCCTAGGCTCGGCATGCCCTCGCTCCGGTCCTGCTCCGTGGGCCCGCCGCCATCGGCCATCCATGGCCGGGGGCGGCTAACCCGGCATCCATGCCGGGTTGCCCACTGCGCAGAACCTCCTCTCGGCCTCTCGAGGGGGCGGTGCGTCCAGATCAAAAGCTGCAGGCGAGCTAACGCTCGGCCTGTTGAGTGGTGAGAAGCGTGCGTACACCCTTCCTCCCTGTAGGAGCTGTCGAGTGAAACGAGGCTGCGATCTTTTGATCTTGCTGTTGCTTTGGCTTTTGATCTTGATCTGCTTGCCCCTTTCCCAGAGGCCGAACGCAGGCGTTGCGCAGGGGGCACCGCGGCAAGGATGCCGCGGTAGCCGCCCCCGGCCATGGATGGCCGATGGCGGCGGGCCCCCGGAGCAATGCCGGAGTGAGGGCATGCCGAGCCGAGGCGAGGCACCGAATGGAGGGGCAAAGCGTTTTGCTTCCTTTTGGGCGTCTGCAAAAGGGAGTCGCTGTAAGAGCGAAACCGTAACCAGCCATCACCGCAGTAACGGATATGTACCCCAACACCCCTAAGCGAACAGCCGGTCTATCAACGAGGCCTTTCCGGCTTATAACCCAACCGCAAACCACCCCAATGCCGGCCCTTGAGCATGATGGGCACCGAAAGGTCGTGCATCAGCTCACCGGTGTCGCGGGTGTAGGTTTGCAGCAGTACGGCCTGCTGATGACTGCCACAGCGAATCCCGGTGCGATCGGCGAATTTGCGTTTGGTGCGGTTCTGCAAGGTATCGACCTGCGCATCACCGGTCAGGGGTTGGCTGAAGACCTTGTTGTGGGTCGGCACATAGCCCTGCTGCGTACAGGCGATGGCGAACACCAGGCCTTCATGACGCGGCAACAACGGTTCCTGGATCGCCGGCAAGACCTGATCGGCGTAGCGATCGAAGCGGGTCTGGTACTTGGCCGGGCTGGTGTTGGGAATGGTTTGGTAATTGCGGTCAAACAGGTCATCGAGGCTCACGCGCCCCTCGTCGATATCCGCTTCAAAGCGCGCCGCGATCTGACTCGCTCCCTCGCGGGCCAGGTCATAAACCCGCTGGTGATAGTCATCCAGCCCGACTTCGGCGAGGCGTTCGCTGATGGTTTCGGCCTGACCTTCCATTTGCACCGCGGCCTGGGCCAGACGCTGGGTCTGTTGATCGCTGATCGCCAGGTCGCTGCGCATCTGTTCGATGGCGTGAAACAGGCTATCGAGTTGTTCGCGGTTGGTGTCGGCGCCCCTGGCGATTTCCCCGACCTGGCTTTCGACGCCGGCAGCCAGACGCGCAATATTCTCCAAGTGCTGACCGGTGTGCTCGACCTGCTCGACACCGGTGTCGAGGTCGCTGGACAGTTGACGGATCTGCTCCACCACTTGCGCGGTACGTTGCTGAATATCAGCGACCATTTCCCCGACTTCGCCGGTGGCCGTCGCCGTGCGCGCGGCCAGACCGCGAACCTCATCGGCCACCACCGCAAATCCGCGACCATGCTCACCGGCCCGCGCCGCCTCGATAGCCGCGTTCAATGCCAGCAGATTGGTCTGGCTGGCGATGGACTGGATCACCAGGGTGACCCGTTGAATATCATCACTGCGCAGGCTCAGGGCTTCGATCAGTTCACGGCTGTTACTGGCACGCTGACTGAGTTGATGCATGCGGGCGATGGACTCGATCAGCTCCGTACGTCCCGCCGCGCTGCTCCGATGAGCCTCGCTGGCCGCACTGAGGGCTTCCCGGCTGAGTGTCGAGGTGGCTTGTTCGGTCGCGATCATCACTTCGGCGTTGCTGACAATCTGCGCCGCGGCACCGAGCTGCGACTGCAGTTTGTCGGCCAGTTGCTTGACCGAAAAGGCCACACCGGCGGCAGACAACGCGTTATGACTGGTGGTGTAGGAAAGATCGCGAGTCAACTCGGCAATCGCGCTGGTGCTGTCGACAGGGGTTGCCTCAGGGATGGCGCGCGAGCGCAAGCGAGGTAGCCAGATCACCAGCACCGCCAAAGGCAGGCCAAGGTAAAGCGACCAGCCGCCCAGCGTTATGCCGCACAACAAGAGCATCAGGGCGATGCTTTGCAGGGTCGGCGTCAGCCAAAGGTTTTTCGGCAAAAGCACGGGTGCAGACGCTGCTGCAACCAGAGATCCGTCACGCGTCATCTTCGTCACCCCACCCATAATTCTAATTGTTGTATCGGCATTAAACGCCACTACAAGGCCATTATCTATGGTCCATTAGTAGTGGGTATTGCAGCAGATCAATAGAAGTACGCGGGTTTTTCGCAGACGAAAAAAAGCATCGCGGGCAAGCCTTGCTCCTGCCAGGAGTGAGGCTTGCCCGCGATGCGGGGCGTTACGAAATCAGGCCTGACGCTGGTGCTTGTCGATCTGTTCGTGACGCTCTTGAGCTTCGATGCAGTACTTGGTGGTCGGGCTGATCAGCAGGCGCTTCAGGCCAATGGCCTCGCCGCTGTCGTCGCACCAGCCAAAGCTGTCTTCCTTGATGCGTTCCAGAGCCTGTTCCAACTGAGGCAGCATGCGCTGGTCGCGATCGATCGCGTTCACCAGCCAGGTGCGCTCTTCTTCTACAGAAGCAGCGTCGGCCGGATCGGCCGGGGTGTCCAGGCTTTCGATGGCGATGCGGTTCTGTTCGATGCGCTCATGGGTTTCGACTTTCATGTTCTGCAACAGCTCAGAGAAAAAAGCATGTTGCTCGGCATTCATGTAGTCATCCGCCGGCATGGCCAGCAACTTGTCCTTTGTCATTGATATCTCTATAAAAAAACGTGCATTAAGGCGAATTAGGGAGCGTTCCGGCGGACCTGGGTCGGCCATCGGAACGGCGCCGTTTAATTCCAAGCGCCACCCGGCACTCAATTTACGAGGGGCGGCAGTCTAAGGCCGACTTGAGGCCTCAGCAACTGAAAAGACAGCGAATTCGTCCGACAAAGCCCTGAAAGTGCTCTATGGCAGTCTTTGCGGTGGATATCGGAGTGCGTTTATAGCAAGAAATTCAATCGAGCGGCTGTATATAGAAGACAAATGGTTACGCCACGCGGGTCAGGCGTGGCGCATTGGCTGCTTTTTCTGGGGCTCAGCGCTTGAGTTTGCGCTTGTTGCGGTACTGATCGATGACCACTGCGACCACGATGATCAGGCCTTTGATGATGTCCTGAATGTAGGCATCGACGCCGACGAAGGTGAAACCGCTGGCCATGACCCCGAGGATCAGTGCGCCGATCACCGTGCCGGTGATGCGCCCTACTCCACCGGCCAGGCTGGTGCCGCCGATCACGGCCGCGGCAATCGCGTCCAGTTCATAAGACATGCCCATCCCGGCCTGCCCGGTCGCGGCCCGTGCCGACGCCACCACACCCGCCAGGCCTGCCAGCAAACCGGCAATGCTGTAGACGATCACCAGATGCCGCTTGACGTTGATCCCCGAGGTACGCGCCGCCTGCATGTTGCCGCCGATGGCGTAGGTGTATTTGCCGTACTTGGTGTAACGCAGGGCGATGTGGAAGATCACCGCGACCACCAGGAAAATGATCACCGGCATCGCGCCGTGTCCGATCGCCGTGTAGGAATCCGAGAGCATGCTCACCGGTTGGCCTTCGGTGTAGTAACGCGCGAGACCACGGGCCGAGACCATCATGCCGAGGGTGGCAATGAACGGCGGGATACCGGTGATGGCAATGATGCTGCCGTTGATCGCCCCCGCCAGCAGCCCTACCCCGAGCCCGGCAATCACCGGAATCCACACCGGCAAGTCAGTCAGCGACGGAAACACCGCCCGGGCGAAGTCCGACGTCTGGGCCAGACTGGCGGCGATCATCGCCGACAACGCCAGTACCGAACCGGACGACAGGTCAATGCCGGTGGTGATGATGACCTGGGTCACACCGATCGCCAGCAGACCGATAATAGACACCTGCAGAATCATCAGCACCAGACGCTGGGAGTTCATCAGGAAGCTCTGGTCGCGCACGATCCAGCCAAACACTTCAAAAACCAGGCCGATGCCAATCAGCACCAGGAAAATACTCAATTCGGTCGGAAAGCGCCGGCGACTCTTGACCGGTGCGGTTGCTGGCTTGTTTTCCAGTATCGCGTTCATAACCCACCCTTCATTAGAAATCTGTGTGGCGAGGGGATTTATCCCCGTTGGACTGCGCAGCAGTCCCATTCTTTTGGGGCCGCTTCGCAGCCCAACGGGGATAAATCCCCTCACCACAGAAATGCGTCCACCCTTGATTTAGTGAACCGCGGACATGCCCGAGGCCAATTGCATCACTCGTTCCTGGGTCGCTTCGCTGCGGTCGAGGGTGCCCATCAGGTCGCCCTCGTGCATGACCATCACCCGGTCGCTCATGCCGAGCACTTCCGGCAGTTCCGACGAAATCATGATCACCGCCATGCCTTCGCTGGCGAGGCAGGAAATGAGCCGGTAGATCTCGGCCTTGGCGCCGACGTCGATACCGCGGGTCGGCTCGTCGAGAATCAGGACCCGTGGATTGGTCATCAGCCAGCGCGCCAGCAAGGCTTTCTGCTGATTACCGCCGGACAAGGTGTCGATGCACTGCTCCAGCGACGGTGTTTTGACCCGCAGCTTCTTGCACATGTCTTCGCACAAGGCGCGCAGGGCTTTTTGCTGGATGAAACCGTGGCCGGCGTAATGCGGCAACACCGCCATTTCCATGTTCTCCAGCACCGACAGGCACGGGAACAGGCCGCTGAGCTTGCGATCTTCGGTCAACAGCGCGAAGCCCTTCTCGATCGCCATGTGCGGATCGCTGATGCGCACCACTTCGCCGTCGAGACGCATCTCGCCACCATCGCTCGGGGTAATGCCGAAAATCGCTTCGGCGACGTTGGTCCGCCCCGAGCCCATCAACCCGGCGATGCCGAGAATCTCGCCAGCGTGCAGGTCGAAGGAAACATCCTTGAAAATACCGTCCAGTTTGAGGTCGCGCACCGACAGCAGCAGATCGCCGATCGGCTTTTCACGCACCGGGAACAACTGGCTCAGCTCGCGGCCGACCATCATCGAAATCAGGCTGTCGCCGTCCATGCTGTCGGCCCGCTGCAAGCCGATGTAGGCGCCGTCACGGAACACCGCCACTTCATCGGCGATGCTGAACACTTCGTTCATTTTATGGGTGATATAGATGATGCCTTTGCCCTGACTCTTGAGGTCGGCAATGATCGAGAACAGATGCGCGACTTCCTTGTCGGTGATGGCCGAGGTCGGCTCATCCATGATCAGGATGTCGGAATCGTAGGACACGGCCTTGGCGATCTCGACCATCTGCCGTTCGGCGATGCTCAGGTTGCCGACCAGCTCTTCTGGATCGAGGTTGATCCGCAGGCGTTCCAGCAGTTTCGCCGTGCAGCGATGCATTTCACGGTGGTCGATCATGTGGAAACCGTTGAGCTGCTCACGGCCGATCCAGATGTTCTCGGCGATGCTCATGTGCGGCATCAGGTTGAGTTCCTGGTGGATCATCGCGATACCGGCCTGGAGCGCAGCCAATGGCGTTTCGAAGACCACCGGTTTGCCTCTCAGGCGCAGTTCACCGGCGTCCGGCTGATAGATGCCGGCAATGATTTTCATCAGGGTGGATTTGCCCGCGCCGTTTTCGCCCATCAGGGCCAGCACGGAGCCGGGGCGTACCCGAAGCTGCACATCGGACAAGGCCACCACACCGGGAAATCCCTTGCTGACGTTGATGATCTCCAGCAGGTACGGCTCATCGACAGGTGTTGCAGCTGGCTGGATACCCACCAACGGGGTGCTCGAAGCAGTCGCTGAAGCGAACATGATCAGGTACTCCATCAGCAAGGTCGCGGTCGCAACCTTGCGTGTTTATTGTTGTTATTGAACGGACGGGCTATTTGAACGTGTCGACGTTTTGCGGGGTGATCAAGCGGTATGGCACCCACACGGCCTGTTCAACCGGCTCGTTTTTGGCCATTTTCACGGCGGTGTCGATCGAACCGTCGGCCTGACCCTTGGCGTCCTGGAACACCGAGACGGCCATGTTGCCTTTCTTGATCGCGTTCAGACCGTCCGGGGTTCCATCGACACCGGCGATCAGCACACTGCCTTTCTCGACGCCGGCCTGTTGCAGGGCCATCGCAGCACCAATGGCCATTTCGTCGTTGTTGGCGATGACCGCGTCAAACTTGCGGCCCTGGGTCAGCCAGTCGTTGACCAGGGTCATGCCCTTGTCCCGCGACCAGATACCGGTCTGCTCTTGCTCGATCTTGATGTTCGGGTATTTGGTCAGAACGTCTTTGACGCCCTTGGTGCGGTTGGTGGTGGAGTTGTTCGCGAGGTCGCCCAGCAGAATCACGATGTCACCCTTGCCGCCCATTTTGTCGGCCAGGTACTGCATCTGCATTTCACCGGCCTCCAGATCGTTGGAGGCGACAGTGACCACGCCTTTGGGCAGCTTCAGGTCATCGGGGCGGCGGTTGACGTAGACCAGCGGGATGCCTGCCTTGACGGCGGCTTCAGTGATTTTCTTGGTGGCAGCGGTATCCACCGGGTTGACCACGATGGCATCTACCTTTTGGCTGATGAAGCTTTCGACCTGGCTCAACTGCTTGACCACGTCGCTGCGGGCGTCTTCGAATTGCAGCTGCACGCCCTCGGGATAGGACTTGGCTTTCTTGTCCATGGATTCGCGCAGGTAGGTCAGCCAGGTGTCATCGAATTGGGACATGCTGACGCCGATCTTCATATCGGCGAGCGCCGCGCCACTGGCGAACATCAGGGACAAGGCAAGTGAGGCGAAGCGGATCTTGGTCTTCATGAAAAGTCTTTCTCCACATTCTTGTTGGTTTTATGGATGAGGCGTGACGATTTCAGTAAGCAGGCAAGCGGGAAAAGGGTTGAAACAGGTGGCGAGGCAGGTCGCTGGAAATGACTCTATTAGAATATAATTTCTATATCAACTCATTTTAGAATTTTATTCTGATTTTATTCCATGGCTCTTGAACGGGCTCAATTCCACCACTTGATGCCGCTCGGCGCTCAGTCGCGCAGCGTCTAGCACGCGGGTGGTCGCCAGTGCATCACGGGCATCCACAGGCAGTGGGCCACCGCTCTGCAACGCGGTTTGTAGCTGTAAATAGAACTGATTCCAGCAACCGCGCTCGGAGGGAACCCGCTCGCGCACTTCGCCTTGTTCGAACCAGCCCCAGCGGCGATGCTCTTCAACGCCCCAACGCTCACCTTCGGATTTCGGCGAGAGCCCGGCGAGTGCCGATGCTTCTTGCCCGTCCAGGCCATCGACGCTGTAACAGCCTTGGCTGCCGGTTACCCGAAAGCGCGGGCCGGGGGTGTTTTGCAGGCAGCTGCCGCCCAGGTGTGAGGTGACGCCACTGGCATGGGTCAGGGACATAAAGAAGCCGTTATCGAAGGCCTGGCCTTTTTCAAGGTAATCCAGCTCGGCGTAGACCCGTGTCACCGGGCCGAACAACAGCAACGCCTGATCCACCAGATGGCTGCCCAGATCGCGCAGGAAACCACCGCCACTGCCGTTGTTCACCGCCTGCGGTGAGTAACGCTCGATCCGTGATTCGAAACGGGTGACCTGGCCCAGCGCACCGGATTCGATGAGCTTGCGCACGGTCAGGAAGTCCGAATCCCAGCGACGGTTCTGGTAGACGCTGAGCTGCACACCCTGGCGCTCGGCCATGGTGATCAGGGTTTGAGCTTGCTGCGCGTCAGCGGCGAACGGTTTGTCGCTGACCACCGCCACACCGTGTTCGATGCCATCGAGCACCAGTGCCGGACGCCCCTTGAGCGGCGTGGACACCACCAGCACATCGATTCCGGCCTCCACCAGTTGGCCGATGCTGTCGAACGCCGGCACCCCAGGGTGCTCGGCTGCCAGCAACTGCCGGCGTTCCGGTGAACGGGTGACCACACCCACGAACGTCGCCGCCGGCAAACTGCTGATCAGCGGAGCATGGAAAAACCGGCCACCATGGCCGTAACCGACAAGTCCGATACGCATATTGTTCTCCTGATCAGAAATCGACACCGCCCCCTGTAGGAGCATGGCTTGCCCGCGATGGCGCCAGCTCTGACACACCGCGTTATCGTTTATCGCGAGCAAGCTTTGCTCCTACAGGGGATCGGGTTAGCCGTAGAAGTGTGGGCGGTCAGGGAGAGCAACTTTGACGATCTGGCCGCTGTTCTGTGCTTCGATGCACGCGTCTGCTGCGACGGCAGCGGCGAAGCCGTCCCACGCTGACGGGCCACCGACCTGCCCGGCCCGCACACCATCGATGAACGCCTGCAACTCAACGTCGTACGCCGCGATGAAGCGATCCTTCCAGTCCATCAAAATCGCGTTGGACAACTTCGCCCCGCTGCGCAACTGAACCTGCGACGGCTCCGGCAGTTTGGCGATGCCGGTCTCCCCCACCACTTCGCACTGGATGTCGTAGCCGTATTGGCAATTAACGAACACTTCCACGTCGATGCGCGTGCCCTTGGCGGTTTCCAGCAGCACAATTTGCGGGTCTTTCAAATGCGCGAGCGCCTTGCTGCTCTTGCGCGGGAACACCACTTGCACCGACACGTAATCGTCGTCGAGCAACCAGCGCAACACGTCCAGCTCATGGATCAGCGTGTCGGTGATCGCCATGTCGGTCTTGTAGTTTTCCCCCACGGTCGGGTTGCGGTGCGCGCAGTGCAACATCAACGGTTCACCAATCTGACCGCTGTCGATCACGGCTTTGAGTGCCCGATAGCCTTCGTCATACGGACGCATGAAGCCAACCTGCACCAGGCGTTTGCCATAGGCCACTTCGGCCTCGACGATTTTCCGACAGCCTTCAGCGGTGACCGCCAGCGGCTTCTCGCAGAACACCGGCTTACCCGCCGCAATCGCCGCCAGCACGAATTCTTCGTGGCTCGGGCCCCAGGAGGTGACGAGGATTGCTTCGACCTCGGGCGCCTGGATCAGCGCGTGGCCGTCGGGATAAACCTCGGCGGTCAGCTTCAGGTCGGAAACGACCTTCGCGGCTTGCTGCAAGTTGATGTCGGTCACCGCAACCACCTGGCTATTGAGCAAGGTCTGGCTGCAACGACGAATGTGGTCCTGGCCGATGGCCCCGGTGCCGATGACGCCGATCTTTAAAGACATTTAATGACTCCTGGATTTGTTGTTGTTCGTTCAGGGCAATCAGTACTGACGGGCCTTGGCCAGTCGTTCATTCAGGGTCTTGGCCACCGCATCGGTGCGGGCGCTGGTGGAGACTTGCGCCACGCCGACCCGCCACCACGACAGGTAGCCGTGAATCATGGTTTTCGGCAGGACCTTGATGTCGATCAGTGTCGACACCGTCTGCAAGCGCGCATCGGCCAATGCCGCTTGCAGTTCTTCAACCGTGTTCACCTTGTAGGTCTTGCAGCCATAGGCCGCCGCGCTCATGGCGAAATCCACCGGCACGAAACCGCCGTCGAGCTTGCCGGTTTCCGGGTTGCGGAACCGGAATTCGGTGCCGAAGCTGTCCATCCCGTTGCCCATCTGCAGGTTGTTGATGCAACCGAACGTCATGTTGTCGAGCAACACCACGTTGATCTTGCGTCGCTCCTGAATCGAGGTCGCCAGCTCCGAGTGCAGCATCATGTAAGAGCCGTCGCCGACCAGCGCGTAGACCTCGCGATCCGGCTCGGCGAGCTTCACGCCCAGTGCGGCATTGACCTCGTAACCCATGCAGGAATAACCGTACTCGACGTGATAGGTGTTCACGCCCTTGCTGCGCCAGCTGCGCTGCAAGTCACCGGGCAGGCTGCCGGCGGCGGCGACGATCACGGCGTCATCGGCGAGGGTTTCATTGAGCACGCCGAGCACGCGGCTCTGGGTCAGGCAGGAACCGGTCAGCTCGATAAATTCGCGCAGCACCGCCGGGTCTAGGTGGTCGTTGATTTCCGGGATGAAGTCTTTGCTCTGGTATTCGACCTGATAGAGACGGTCGACTTCCTCGTCCAGTTGCGCCTTGGCCTGACGCGGTTGATCGCCCCACGCAGAACGGTAATCACCCAAGGCTTCAGCCAACGCTTGCAAGCCGACTTTGGCATCCGCCAGCAGTTGCACGCCGTCGAGCTTCAGGGCATCGCACGGGCTGATATTGAGGTTGAGAAATTGCACGTCCGGATGCTGGAACAGGGATTTCGAGGCGGTGGTGAAATCGCTGTAGCGAGTGCCGACACCGATGATCAGATCCGCATCCCGGGCCAACAGATTCGCCGCCAGGCAACCGGTTTCGCCAATCCCGCCAACGTTCAGCGGGTGACTGGACACCACCGCACTCTTGCCGGCCTGAGTTTCGGCGAAGGGAATATCGAAACGCTCGGCAAACGCCTGCAAGGCGGCATTGGCGCCAGAGTATCTGACCCCGCCACCGCAAATGATCAGCGGCTTGCGCTTGCCTTTGAACAGCGCCAGCGCATCACCGAGCATCGCTTCAGTCGCCGGACGACGCTCGATGCGGTGCACGCGTTTTTGCAGGAAGTAATCGGGGTAATCGTAGGCCTCGGCTTGCACATCTTGTGGCAAAGCCAGGGTCACCGCGCCGGTTTCGGCAGGGTCGGTGAGCACGCGCATGGCGTGGATCGCCGCCGTCATGAGTTGCTCGGGACGGTTGATGCGGTCCCAGTATTTGCTCACGGCCTTGAACGCGTCGTTGGTGCTGATGCTCAAGTCGTGGAACTGCTCGATCTGTTGCAGCACCGGGTCCGGCTGGCGGCAGGCATAGACATCACCGGGCAACAGCAGCAAGGGAATGCGGTTGGCGGTCGCCGTCGCCGCGGCGGTCAGCATGTTCGCCGCGCCCGGGCCTACCGATGAGGAGCAGGCGTAGATCTTGCGCCGCAAGTGTTGCTTGGCGAAACCGATGGCCGCGTGGGCCATGCCTTGCTCGTTGCGCCCCTGATGGACGATCAGGTCGCCACTGTCCTGTTCCAGGGCCTGGCCCAGGCCTAGTACGTTACCGTGGCCGAAAATAGTAAAGATCCCGGCGACGAATTTGCTTTGAACCCCATCGACCTCGATGTACTGGTTATCGAGGAATTTCACCAGGGCCTGAGCCATGGTCAGTCTTGTTGTGGTCATAACCGATCCTTCAATAAACGAAGAAACCTTGTGGGAGCGAGCCTGCTCGCGATGGCGGCGGCACATTCAACATTGATGTTGCCTGACACACTGCAATCGCGAGCAGGCTCGCTCCCACATTGGATCTCCATCAACCTGATAACAGTGTCAGGCCAAAGATTTTTGCAGGTGATCCATGCTCGCGCCGATCGCCTGCTGGATATCCGCCAGGCCATGGACGCTGTCGGCAAACGGTTCGAACGACAGGTAGCCGCTGTAACCGCTGCTGAGCAAGGTGTCGATTTGCGCCGCGTTGCCAAGGATGTCGCCCTCGCCCACCAGCACTCTGTGCCCGTCACGAATGCTCGCCAGTGGCGCCTCGGCATCCTCGACACCTGAGATGTGCACCAACCCGGTCAGCTCGGGAAAGAACTCATGCTCGCTGGCCAGGTGATGGTGAAAGGTGTCGTGAACCAGACGGAACACATCCAGCCCGCCGATGGCCTTGATTGCGTCCACCGCCGTGCGTTTACGGCGCAGCGAGCACTCTTCAAAACCCAGCGGTTCGATGAAACCGAGAATGCCGTGTTCGCGCAGGATCGGCGCCAGTTCAGTCAACGCCGTGCGCAGACCCGAAGCGCGTGCGGCCTCGTTACGCGGGTCGGCACGGTCGTTGAGCGGGCACATGACCAACCCTTGAGCGCCGCAATCACGGGCATAAGCAGCCAGCTTCAGGGCGTGCGCACGGCGCTCGTCATTCCACACATCAAACGGATACAGCGCGTTGATCGACAGCACGGTGATGCCTTTGGCAGCACACAACTCCCGGACGCGCTCGGGTGCGGTACCGTCTTCGATCTCGACGCCTTTAAGGTCGTTGCGAATTTCGATGGCGTCGGCCTTGAGGGTCACCGCCAACTCGATGAACGCGGGCAGGGACAAACGTGGGGCGACCATACGGTTCAGGGCGAAACGCAGGGGCTTGCTCATTATTGTTGTTCTCCGCACAGGTGAATTAGTTGGCTGTCGGCATGCTGAATTCAGGGCCCTTGGCGATGCTGTCAGGCCAGCGCTGCATCACGCTTTTGTAGCGGCTGTAGAAGCGAATGCCTTCTTCGCCGTAAGCGTGGTGATCGCCAAACAGCGAGCGCTTCCAGCCGCCGAAAGAGTGCCAGGCCATCGGCACCGGAATCGGCACATTGATGCCGACCATGCCGACCTTAATGGTGCGGGCAAAGGCCCGGGCGATGCCGCCGTCGCGGGTGAAACAGGACACGCCGTTGCCGAACTCGTGGGCGTTGATCAACGCCACGGCGCTGGCGAAGTCCGCTACACGAACGATGCCCAGCACCGGGCCGAAAATTTCCTGTTGGTAGATGCTCATCTCGGTCGTGACGTTATCGAACAGTGTCGCGCCGACGAAGAAGCCGTTCTCGGCGCCCGGCACTTTGAAGTGGCGGCCATCAACGATCAGTTGCGCGCCCTGGGCAACGCCTTCGTCGATGAAACCTTCAACTTTGGCCTTGTGCTCGGCGGTCACCAGCGGCCCCATGTCGCTGTCGCCCTTCAGGCCGTTGCCGACTTTCAGTTGATCGATACGCGGCAGCAGTTTGGCAATCAGCTGATCGCCGACATCGCCCACCGCCACGGCAATCGAAATCGCCATGCAGCGCTCGCCAGCCGAGCCATAAGCGGCGCCGATCAAGGCATCCGCCGCTTGATCCAGATCTGCGTCAGGCATGACGATCATGTGATTCTTCGCCCCGCCCAGTGCTTGCACACGCTTGCCGCGGGAGGTGGCTTGCTGGTGGATGTACTCGGCAATCGGCGTCGAACCGACAAAGGAAATCGCCTCGATGTCCGGGTGTTGCAGCAACGCGTCGACCGCGGTCTTGTCACCCTGGACCACGTTGAACACACCGTCCGGCAACCCGGCTTCGCTCAACAGACGAGCCATCAGCACACTGGCGGACGGGTCACGCTCGGACGGCTTGAGGATAAAGCAGTTACCGGTGATCAGCGCCAGCGGGATCATCCACAGCGGCACCATCACCGGGAAGTTGAACGGTGTGACGCCGGCACACACGCCCAGCGGCTGACGCAGGTTCCAGTTATCGATGCCGCCACCGATGTTGTCGCTGAAATCTGTTTTCAACAGGTTCGGCGCACCGCAGGCGTACTCGACGATTTCGATGCCCCGGGTGACTTCGCCCTTGGCGTCCGAAAACACCTTGCCGTGTTCGCGACTGATGATTTCTGCCAGCTCATCGTGATGTTGGTCGAGCAATTCCTTGAACTTGAACATCACCCGCGAACGGCGCAGGGACGATTGTTCGGACCAGGCCGGAAAGGCTTTCAGGGCCGAGGCGACGGCTTCGTCGACGGTCTTCTGGCTGGCCAGCCCGACGCGTGCCTGGACGCTGCCGGTGGCCGGGTTGAAGACGTTGCTGAACCGTTCGCTGCTGCTGTCTTGCACTTGACCGTGGATGTAATGGCCGATGATCGGGGCGTTGCTCATTGATCGTGTTCTCCGTGCAGAGGTTGGAATTCAGGCTTTTAGTTCAGAGATCAAGCAGCCAGCTGTGCTGCGGATCGTTATGGAACTGCCAGACGCGTTTGGGTCCGGCCATCACGTTCAGGTAGTACGACTCGTAGCCGTACGGCACGCTGACCGGGTGATAGCCTTTGGGCACAACCACGAGGTCGCTGTTTTCCACGGCCATGGCCTGATCGATGCTGCGGTCATCGGTGTACACCCGCTGGAACACGAAGCCCTGGGGCGGGTTGATCTGGTGGTAATAGGTTTCTTCGAGAAAACTCTGATGCGGCAAATCATCGGTGTCGTGCTTGTGCGGCGGGTAGCTCGACGAGTGACCCGACGGCGTGCGCACTTCCACCACCAGCAGCGAATGGGCTGGTTCGGTGTCCGGCAGAATGTCGCAGACGTAACGGGTGTTGGCACCTTTGCCGCGCACGCTGCGCTTCATCGTTTCCGGTTTGATCAAACGCGGACCGTAGGAGCTGCCGAAGGCTGCGATCTTTTCGCTTTCAGCTTCAGTAGTGGACCCAGGCGCTGAGCAAACAGCAATTTGCACATCACTCAGCGCGACCACTTGCGCCTGACTGCCAGGTGGCAAGTACGCGGCGAAGGGTGATTTGTCTTCGAACACTGACTGACGATCACCAATGTTGTCCCAGTCGAACGCGCCCTGCCCCGGCGCTTCACCCTTGATGCTGACCCGGCCGCTCAGCAGCACCAGGCACAGTTCTTTATCACCGGCCGACACCGGCAGGGTTTCGCCCAGACTCAAGCGGTAAGCGGCGAAGCCAACGTATTCCAGCTCACCTTTGCCCAACTCGACCATGGTCCTGCCACGGGCGTTGCTTTTGACCAGCAGACTCATAATGCAATCCTCTCGTCGAGCAGCGCACGCAAGGTGTCGTAGCCTTTTTTGGCGTAGACATAACTGGGTGCCACCGCCGGGTCCTGTTCCGCTTCGACCACCAGCCAGCCGTGGTAACCGGCCGCCAGCAGCACGTCGAGCAAGGCGCCGAAGTCGATGTCGCCATCGCCGGGCACGGTGAAGGTGCCGTTGATGATGCAGTCCGGGAAGCTCCACAAGTTGTTGCGGGCCAGTTGCACCACCGGTTTGCGCACGTCCTTGAAATGTACGTGGCAGATGCGTTCGATGTGTTTGCGCAGCACGTGCAACGGTTCGCCGCCACCCATGTAGCAATGGCCCGAATCGAACAGCAGACCGACTTCGCTGCCGGTCAGCGCCATCAGTTTGTCGATGTCTGCCGGGGATTCGACGTAGGCGCCCATGTGATGGTGATACGCGAGGCGCACGCCTTGGGACAAGGTGAAGCGCGCCAGTTCGGTGAGCTTGTCGGCGTACTCCTGCCAGGCGTGTTCGGTGTGGAATCGCGGGCGTTCGACCAGCGGAATGCGCTGGCCTTGAGTGGAGTCGGCGACTTCGCCGTACACCAGTACCTTGGCGCCGTTTTTGGCCAACAGCTCGACATGGCCGCCGATGGCATCGATTTCTTCGGCCACCGAGCGACGGGCCAGACGGCTGGAATACCAACCGGACACCAGCGCCAGGTCGTAAGGGCGCAATACATCGCCGACACCCTTGGCGTCTTTGGGGAACTTGCCGTTGAGTTCGAAACCTTCGTAGCCGATTTCCTTGCCTTCGCTCAGGGCGGTGCTCAGCGGCGTCTCGCCACCGAGGGACGGCAGGTCGTCGTTGCTCCAGGAGATCGGGTTGATGCCAATTCGAATAGCGGGCATGGCTGCACCTTTTATTGTTGTCTGAATGAGATCTCTGCAAACCAGCCCTGTAGGAGCAAAGCTTGCTCGCGATGCTGTTGGCGTTCTCGAGGGCCCCATCGCGGGCAAGCCATGCTCCTACAGGTGATCTGCGCGTCATGCGCGGGCTGTACGCCAGGCATCGATCAGTTCAACGAACGTGCCCTGCACTTGACGGATCAGCGTTTCATCGTCGATTTCACCGGCCATCCACGCGCGGCTCGGTTCCTGGAAAATCGTCCGGCCGACTGCAAACCCGCGGCACGTCTGGCTCTGGCTGGCCTGTTGAAACCCTTCGGCCAATGCCGCTGCCGGTGCATTCAGCCCCAGCAACACCACGCCTCGGCAGTACGGATCACGTTCCTGAATCAGCTCGTCGAGTTGCTTCCACTCCTCGGCGCTCTGCGCTTCGATCTTCCACCACGCCGGGTAAATGCCCAGGTTGTAGAGGCGTTTCAGCGCGCGATACAGCACGTCCGGATGAGTCGACGGATGATCCTTGGGCGGGATGATTTCCAGCAGCAGTTCATGACCGCTGACCTGGGAGGCCTGGTACAAACCCTTGATCTGCGCTTCCTGTTCCAGTCGCAGCAGCGGTTCGTCGTCGGGGTGGAACTGCACCAGGCACTTGATGATTTGTTCCTGCGGCCAGGCGATCAGGTTGCTGCCAATCGAGCGCCCATGTTCGAAGGCCAATGGCCGCGAACCCTGCACTTCCACCGGACGCGCCACCCACCAGCCGCGACCGGTGGCGGCGTTCAGCGAGTCCTGGCCGAAGCGTTGATCGGCCAGCAGCCCGACATCGGCCTCGACGCCCTGCTCGCGCAAGTCGGCTTCGACCCGTTCCACAGCCTTGATAAACAGTTGCTTGAGTTCGCCGATGGCGGTCAGGTCGCGACCGCCCTTGTGCGCCAGTTCCACCAGTTGCCCGCGATGGTCGAAAGCAAAAATGAACAGCTGCTTCCACTGTTTGCGCGGCACGCTGACCTGATGCAGACGCTGCAACACCGCGTCCTGATCCGGCCGGGTAATCGGCACCGGGCTGTTAAACAGATAGTCGAGTTCGGCACGGGTCGGCATGGCCGGCGCGCAGGCATGACGCGACACCACCAGACCGCCACAGGCATTGGCCAACTGGCAGCAGCGCTCGTCGCTCGCATCCTCCAGCCAACCGGCGAGGAAGCCCGACATGAAGGCATCGCCGGCCCCCAGCACATTCAACACTTCCACCCGAACGCCGGGGTAAATGGCGCCGTCTTCAAGACGCTCCGGAATGACGCCGTGAATCACCGTGCAACCTTGCGGGCCGAGCTTGACCACCAGGGTCGCCGCGCTCAGGCGCCGCACATTGCGTAGTGCGGTGAGCAAATCCTCGGAACCGCCGGCAATCAGGAACTCTTCTTCCGTGCCGACGATCAGGTCGAAACGCGGGAGGATTTTCTGCACATGCTGGCTGACGTTCTGGTCGGCGACGAAACGGGTTTCGCCGTCGGCCTTGCCGGCCAGGCCCCAGAGCACCGGGCGATAGTCGATGTCCAGCACCCGTTTGACGTTGTACTTCTCGGCGTAATCCAGAGCC
This sequence comes from Pseudomonas sp. GM41(2012), assembly GCF_000282315.2. Lineage (GTDB taxonomy): Bacteria > Pseudomonadota > Gammaproteobacteria > Pseudomonadales > Pseudomonadaceae > Aquipseudomonas. Next base: position 95,749 of record NZ_AKJN02000005.1, on the reverse strand, counting down.
TGGATGCTCGCCTTGTAGACGCCGTCGGTGGAGAAATGGGTGCCGGTGATCAGCAAGGCTTTGCTGGAAGCGATGAAGGCTTCGCTGATGTCTTCGGCCCGCAGCGCCATGTCGGCGCAGTTTTCGCGGTAGAAGACCAAAGGAAAGGTTTCGCGATCCTTGAGGCCCAACAGGACCATGGCGGTCAGGCGCTCCGGATCGACCTTGATGCCGCTGACATCGCAACCTTCGCGGGTCAGGGATTCAACCAGGAAGCGGCCCATGTGGTCGTCCCCTACCCGGCTCAGCATCGCCGATTTCAGGCCCAGCCGAGCCGTGCCGAAGGCGATGTTGGCGGACGACCCGCCGAGGTATTTGGCGAAGCTGCTGACATCCTCCAGCCGCGCGCCGACTTGCTGCGCATAGAGGTCGACGCCTAGGCGCCCCAGGCAAATCAGATCCAATTGACGCCCACTGGCAAAACGAGTCTGGCCCATGCTGGCTCCTGTTATTTTTATCAGCCTGCGTTCGGGGCGATGGCCGCGCCGAACACTCTTGGTGGATGCAGACTAAAACGACCGGGACCGAACAATCAATAATTATTCCAAATAATTTTTACGTGGAATATTTTTTCCAATAAACTTTGCTACAGGCGTTCCAGAGGCAGTGCATCGTTTCAGCACACCTCGTACTGACCGCACGCTCAAGATTTTATTCCGGCCTACCCTGTAGACTGCGCACAGCCAACCTATTGTCAGGGGATGACGCTTTTAGTCGTCCCTATAAGAACAAGCCAGAAGGATTCCTTATGACCCGCACCGATCAGCCGGCGACGACCGAGAGCACGCCCGACAGCGATCTCGTCAGCCCCCCGATCAACGCCGAGCGTCTGCTGCAGCTGATCACCAACGAATACGAAAGCCTGCCGCGCCAGCTCAAGCGCATCGCCAGTTACATGAGCCAGCAGAGCGACCGGATCATGGTCGACCGCATCAGCGACATCGCCCGCGAGTGCGAAGTCCACCCGTCGGCGATCGTGCGGTTTTCCCAGCGTTTCGGCTTCAGTGGCTTCAGCGAAATGCAGGCACTGTTCCGCGAGGCCTATACCCACAAGACCACGCCGGTGCAGAACTACCAGCAGCGCATTCGCAGCATGATTGCCAACAAGTCGCAGAAGGCCAGCGGCGGCGACCTGGCGCGCGAGTGCATCGATGCGACCCTGTCAGGCATCGAACGGCTGGGGCTGGAACTCGATGATCAGGCCTTCGACAAGGCCGTTGACCTGGTGGTGAATGCCGACAACATCTACGTGGTCGGGGTGCGCCGTTCGTTCGCGGTCGCCGACTACCTGGTCTACAACCTGCAACACACCAACAAGCGCATCCATCTGGTTTCGGGGCTCGGCGGCAGCTACCGCGAGCAGATGCGCAGCGTGCGCGCCAATGACCTGGTGATCGCCATCAGCTTCACGCCCTACGGCAAGGAAACCCAGCACTGCCTGCGCATTGCCCAGCACCATCAGGCCAAAACCCTGATCATCACCGACAGCAACCTCTCGCCCCTGGCCAAGCGCGCCAACACTGTGTTGCTGGTCAACGAAGGCAGTTCGTTTGCCTTCCGTTCGTTGAGTGCGACGCTGTGCCTGTGCCAGGCGCTGTTTATCGCCGTGGCCTATCGGCTGGAATTGAAGGTCGATGAGATTCACGAACAGGTCGGCTTCGAAGATTAGCGCCACGCCGTTTGCAGCTCGCTGAAGCTAAACTAAGGTTGTCCATCCCGAAATGGACATCTGAAGGAGCGGTTCAATGAAGCTGATCGGCATGCTGGATTCACCGTACGTGCGGCGCGTCGCCATCTCTGCCAAACGCCTTGGCATCCCACTGGAACACCAGTCGGTTTCGGTGTTTCGGCATTTCGAGCAATTCCAGCAGATCAACCCGGTGGTCAAGGCGCCCACCCTGGTGTTGGACGATGGCGAGGTGTTGATCGACTCGACGTTGATTATCGAATACCTCGAAGCGTTGGCCGGTCCCGCCAACAGCCTGATGCCCAGTGACCTGAAGCAGCGCTTGCGCTCGTTGCGCCTGATCGGCCTGGCGTTGGCGGCGTGCGAAAAGTCCGTACAACTCTATTACGAACGCAACCTACGGCCAGCGGAGATTCAGTTTGAACCGTGGGTGGAGCGGGTCGAAGGGCAATTGGCGGCCGCCTATTCGGCGCTGGAGCGGGAGCTGGAAATGCAGCCGCTGAAGACCGACGGGACGATTGCTCAAGACGGGATTACGTTGGCGGTGGCGTGGAGTTTCACCCATCTGGTGGTGCCGGATCAGGTGGATGTGAATCGGTTTCCACAGATCAGTGCGTTTACCGCGTATGCCGAGGGGCTTGAGGATTTTGTCAGTACACCGATTGAGTAGACAGGTTTGTTGTGCCTGATCTGGCCCCATCGCGAGCAGGCTCACTCCCACATTTGACCGAGTTGTCCAGACAAGCGCGATCTAATGTGGGAGCGAGCCTGCTCGCGATGGCGGTTTGAGAAGCGGCAGAGGCCTGTGCCCCAGGGTAAATTAGTGCATGAACAGGGCGATCAGGATGATGATCGGGATCGGTACGCCGAGAAAGAACAGCAGTAGTGAGCGCATGGTAGTTCTCCTGGGTTAGCGAACAGGCAGTGAAGTGGTGGTCACGTAAGCGTCGGATTCCAGATACACCACAGCATCCCGACGACGGCCGCCAAAGGTTGCAGCGAGGCTGGCGAAAAACGCACCGATCAGCAGCGCGATGAACATCCACAGCGAAGTCCAGGCAGCGACTTTGGCGGCGGTGTCTGCGGCTTGTTGGGCGGCGAGTTTGGCGTCGGCCACGGCTTTTTGCGTGCGGGCATACACTTCATCAACGCGACGTTCCGCGTCCGCTTGAGTGAGGTTGGTCCGCTGGGCGACCAGTTGCGCCAGGTAGATGCGGTCTTCGGCAGCCAGTTGAGCGCCGTTGCTCAGGCTGCGCACGAAGATGCGCGTCACGGTGCCACGAACGGCGTCATCACTGACCGCCGCCGGACGATCATCGCGGAACAGGCTGTCGACGAAGTAACCGTACTGGTCACTGTCCGTGTTGCCGACAGCCGTGCCGGCGGCTTGAGTCGCGGCACTCGCAGCGCCGCCAACCACGCTCGCCCCGGCCTGCACGCCACCGCCGACGATGCTGCTGACCGAGCCGACCACCAGCGTCGCCGTCACCAGAGTCGCCACGCACCAGGCCAGAAAGCCGTGGGCAGTGTCACGGAAGTAAACCTCATCACCGTGCATGTACGCCCACTTCACCCGCAAACGACCGGCGATGTAACCGCCCAGCCCGGAAGCCACGATTTGCGTAGCCGCCAACCAGACAATCGTTGAAATACCCAGGCCCTTGGCGCTCACCCCTTCATTGGCCCATGGCGATACCGCCGAAAAACCCAGGCCAAAGCCGAGCAGCACGAGAATCAGCGACAACGCTGCCGCCGCAGCGGCCCCCGCGAAGATCGCGCCCCAGGACACGCCAGAGAGCGTGCTCGTTTCTTCGAGGGCAGGATAGAAACCATCAGAGGATCTATTCATTGTTATATCGCTCCAGGCAGGAAAGATGGTGATACAACTCTTCAACGGAGGAAGTGCAGTCACCGTGCCAGTCGCCGACTTTAAATAAATGGCGGTTTTTCAATAAGTTATAAAGTTTGAACTTCCAATGGCCTTGCAATTTGCAAGGAGCCGTCTGTAGCGGCGGGTTTTATGCATTGACCGGGAGCGGTGTTTTCAATGGAAAAATCAAAAGATCGCATGAAGTTTTATTTAGAAAGCCTGCCATCATTTCTTGGCAAAATGCCGCTCAATGTTGAGTACTCCTAATCAGGCCCGCCCTATGACCCGCATCTTGACCATCGAAGACGACGCCGTGACCGCCCGGGAAATCGTTGCCGAATTGAGCAGCCACGGCCTCGACGTGGATTGGGTCGACAACGGCCGCGAAGGTCTGGCGCGCGCGGTCAGCGGCAATTACGACTTGATCACCCTTGATCGCATGCTCCCAGAGCTCGATGGCCTGGCAATTGTCACCACGTTGCGGACCATGGGCGTGGCCACGCCGATCCTGATGATCAGCGCCCTCTCCGACGTCGATGAGCGTGTGCGCGGTTTGCGCGCGGGCGGTGACGATTACCTGACCAAACCGTTCGCCACCGATGAAATGGCCGCTCGGGTCGAAGTCCTGCTGCGCCGGCAGAACACCGTGACCGCCCAGGCCACCACGTTGCGAGTGGCGGATCTGGAGCTGAACCTGATCAGCCATGAAGCCAGCCGCGACGGTCAGCTGCTGACGCTGTTGCCCACCGAGTACAAGCTGCTGGAATTCCTGATGCGCAACACCGGGCAGATTCTGTCGCGGATGATGATTTTCGAAGAGGTCTGGGGTTACCACTTCGACCCCGGCACCAACCTGATCGACGTGCACATCGGCCGGCTGCGCAAGAAGATCGACCCACCCGGCAATCTCCCATTGATCCGGACCGTGCGAGGCTCGGGTTATGTCATTGCCGAACCCGTCTAAAGGTTGGCGTTCCTCCAGCAGCCGACTGCTGGCGCTCTACAGTTCGCTGTTCGTGCTCTGGAGCGGCATTCTCATGGGGGTCATGTACTACGAGGTGTCCGATTACCTGGACAACCTGGCCAAACACTCGCTGATGCAGCGCCAGCATTTGTTTTCGCGCTTTCAAGGCGAACAACTGATGGACGCCCTCGCCGTCAGCATGACCTTCGACATTCGCGGCATCGACGCCTATGGCCTGTTCGATAGTCAGCATCGCTACCTCAATGGCGCCCTGCAGCACATTCCCGAAGGCCTGCCGCTGGACGGCAAGATTCACATGCTCAGCGACTGCGCCGACTCCGACGACCCAACCCTGCCCGCTGACAGCTGCGACGCCGTGGCGACCCAGACCCGGGATGGACGCTGGCTGGTGCTGGTGCGCGACAACGGTTCGTTATTCGCCGTGACCCGGATCATCCTTCACGCGTTGTTCTGGGGCGTGACCCTGACGATCCTGCCGGGCATCGTCGGCTGGCACTTGTTGCGCCGCCGCCCCTTGCGGCGCATACGCGGGATTCAGGCCAGTGCCGAGGCCATCGTCGCCGGCGACCTGACCCGCCGTCTGCCATTGTCCAATCGCCGCGATGAGCTGGACATGCTCGCCGCCATCGTCAACGCCATGCTCGAACGTATTGAACGCTTGATGAACGAGGTCAAGGGCGTCTGCGACAACATCGCCCACGACCTGCGCACACCGCTGACGCGCCTGCGGGCGCAGCTGTACCGGATTCAGCAACAGGCTGATGAGGGTTCGACGCTGGCGGTGCAACTGGACTCAGTGCTCGGTGAAGCGGACACCTTGATGGCGCGCTTTCGAGGGTTGCTGCGGATTTCCGAGCTGGAAGATCGTCAGCGCCGTTCGGGTTTTGTGCAGCTGGATCCGGTGCCATTGTTGCACGAGCTGCACGACTTTTATCTGCCGTTGGCGGAAGAAGGCGAACTGGTTTTCAAGCTGCAATTACCTGACGTCTTGCCGCCACTGAATGGTGATCGCGCGTTGCTATTCGAAGCGGTAGCGAACCTGCTGAGCAACTCGATCAAGTTCACGCCGCCAGGTGGCGAGGTGATTTTGCGGGGGGTCAATGAGGGTGGGCATACGCGGATCGAAGTGCTCGATTCGGGGGCCGGGATTCCGGAGGCAGAGCGGGAGGCCGTGTTCCAGCGGTTCTATCGTGCCGACGGCGGCAACCAGAAAAGCGGGTTCGGGTTGGGGCTGTCGATCGTTGCAGCGATTGTGAGCTTGCATGGGTTTACGCTTGAAGTCGGTACTAGTGAACTTGGAGGGGCGCGGTTGGTGCTGGATTGCCAGCAACGCTTGATTCCCCAGACCTGACGCTAACTCAAGAACAACGAAGATCCTTGTGGGAGCGAGCCTGCTCGCGATGGCGATGTGTCAGGCGAGATCATTTTCGCCTGATAGACCACTATCGCGAGCAGGCTCGCACACAGGGGATTGGTGGTGTTTTCAGTAGCCCACCACTCCTTCTTCATGCATCTGCCGCAACAACACCGTCCCACTGTCCATAAACTCCGGCGACCCAGCCATTCCCGCCTCCACCGCCAATCCTTCCAGCTGCTCACGCCCGTCCAGTTGAGGAAACTCCTCAATCCGCTGCAACAACCGCCACGCCAACGGGCTCAGTGCAGAAAACTTCACACTCCAGTCCTCCGCCCGACGCACCAGCAGCAGCGTTGGCTGAGCCGGCGCTGTCTGCGGTTGATAATCTGGCCCCACCAACTGCACCGGCCAGGCATACGCCAACGGCCAGGCCAGCGGCGAAACCTGCAACGGTCGGTCCAGCAACAACCCGGCATCGCTCAGCGGCAACGGTTCGGCCTCGGACTGCTGCAACGCCATCTCGACCCACTCGTAATGTGCCAACTCCACCATGAACGGCGGCCACGCCCCTTCGCTCAACGCTTGCGGTTCCGAGGCCAGGAACTCGACAAACTCCTTGGCGATCTCGCCGAATTTCGGCGTGCGTGCGCGGTAGTCGCGCAGGAAAATCCGTACCAGTGAACGCCAGTGTTCATCACCGAGAATCTTGATCAGCACCGGAAAAGTCCCGCTGAGCAACGACGACAGGTTCGCGAAAATCAGGTCGCGGTAAACCTGCGCCCGTGTCACGTCCATCCCGGCCGGTGGCACGCAATGATCGGGATCGCGCAGGTAAAGGCCCAGGGTGTTTTGCTGCTGAAACAGACTGGGCTTATCCACGGTTCGCCTCTTCGGTTTGCAGGCGGCGGATGGTCTGCAATTCGGCCACCAGTTCGGAAAATGCCGGGAAGTTGAAATCCCGTTCCAGCAGCGTCGGCTGCGCGCCGAAGCGAGCGTAAGCCTCAGTCAGCAACGACCAGACCACCGGTTTCACCGAAGCGCCATGGGTGTCGATTTTCAAGGTGTCGGACTCATCGAAATGCCCGGCCACGTGCATGGCAACCACCCGGCCCGGGTCGATGCCGGCCAGAAATGTCTGCGGATCGAAACCGTGATTGATCGAGTTGACGTAGACGTTGTTGACGTCCAGCAACAGGTCGCAATCGGCTTCGCGCAGCACCGCGTTGGTGAAGGTCACTTCGTCCATGTCCTGTTGTGGCGCGGCGTAGTAGGAGATGTTTTCCACCGCCAGGCGCCGACCAAGAATGTCCTGAGCCTGACGAATTCGCGCGGCGACGTGGTACACCGCTTCTTCGGTAAACGGCAACGGCAGCAGATCGTAAAGGTGACCGTCATCGCTGCAGTAGCTCAAGTGTTCGCTGTACAGCGGCACCTTGTATTGATCGAGGAAAACCCGGACTTCCTGCAGAAACCCGACGTCCAGCGGTGCCGGGCCGCCCAATGACAGCGACAAACCATGACAGGACAACGGGTATCGCTCGGCCAGGGCACGCAACGCATGACCATGAGCGCCACCGATACCGATCCAGTTCTCCGGCGCGACTTCCAGAAAGTCGAAATCGCCCACGCGGGCGGCCTGAAGGTCCTTCATTAAACCGCGACGCAAACCGAGCCCGACGGTCGCCTTCGCTGATGTGATGGGGGTCTGCATTGGTGTCGATCTCAATGTTTGCCAGGACGGAATCACAGTTAACCGAAAGGATGTATCGGCTCTGTGTTCGCAAATGCCCTGGATGCGGGGAACTGTATCGGGAAGCCTGTCAGATACAGTGCAATACACACGGTCCCTGTAGGAGCTGGGCTTGCCCGCGATGAGGCCGGCGCATCCAACATATTTGTCGCCTGACACACCGCCATCGCGGGCAAGCCGGGCTCCTACAGGGGTCAGCGTTAAACCAGATCTTGCCGCCTTCGGGGCTTTCGTCGTTTCGGCCGGCAGTGCACGGCCCCCGGACTAAACTTAGTGCACGCAGGGCGTGCTTATCGTCCTGTTCATTCCCACGACCACCGTTCAGAGGTGAACGCCTCGAAAAACAAGGCCTCTGGACTGTGATCCTGCTGAAGGAGCACACGTGATGGACGAGGCCAGACTCAATGATTTCATGGGCAAACTGGTGAACGACATGGGCGGCGCGGCGATGCTTGCCAACGTCATCCTCGGCGAAGAGCTCGGACTGTACCGGGCCATGGCCGACAGTCAGCCAGTCACCCCTGAAGCCCTCGCCGACAAAACCGGCTGCAACACCCGCCTGCTGCGCGAATGGCTCAGCGCCCACGCCGCTTCCGGTTACATGGAACACCGCGACGGCCAGTTCCGCCTGCCCGAAGAGCAAGCCCTGGCATTGGCAATCGAAGACTCGCCGGTCTATGTGGCGGGTGGCATCGGGGTGGTCGCATCGTTTTTCCATGACAAGGACAAACTGGTCAACGCCATGCGCGGCGACGGTGCCCTCGCCTGGGGTGATCACCATCCGTGCATGTTCAGCGGCACGGAGCGGTTCTTCCGGCCAGGGTATAAAGCGCATCTGGTCGCCGAATGGCTGCCGGCGCTCGAAGGCGTGGTCGCCAAACTGGAGGCTGGCGCCAAGGTGGCGGATATCGGCTGCGGCCACGGCGCATCCACCGTGATCATGGCCCAGTCGTTTCCGGATTCGCGGTTCGTCGGTTTCGACTACCACGCGCCTTCCGTCACCGTCGCCACCCAGCGCGCCGAAGAAGGTGGCGTGGCCGGGCGTGCGCGGTTCTTCCAGGGCACGGCAAAAAGCTTCCCCGGCGATGACTATGATCTGGTTTGCTACTTCGATTGCCTGCACGACATGGGCGACCCGGTGGGCGCGGCGCGGCACGCTTATGACGCGCTAAAACCGGATGGCACGGTGCTGCTGGTGGAACCGTTCGCCAATGACTCGCTCGACGACAACACCACCCCGGTTGGCCGCTTGTTCTACGCCGCTTCAACCTTTATATGCACCCCGAACTCGCTGTCCCAGGAGGTCGGCCTCGGGCTCGGCGCCCAGGCTGGCGAGGCGCGGCTGCGCAAGGTCTTCACTGAGGCCGGGTTCAAGACGTTCCGGCGGGCCACGGAAACGCCGTTCAACCTGATTCTTGAGGCGCGCAAGTAAACCCGATCCCTGTAGGAGCACAGCTTGCTGGCGATGGCGTGTTTGAAATCGCCATCGCCAGCAAGCTGTGCTCCTACAGGGTTGTCGGTGTGTTTGAAATCGCCATCGCCGGCCAGCCGTGTGCCTACAGGGTGGTCGGCCAATGCTACCCTGCAAACACTCATGGCCCTCCGGAGTGTTGAACATGCTCGACAACCTCATCCGCGAACAACTCGACCGCCTTCAGCAGTTAATGGTTGACCAGCCGTTTGTGGTCCTGACCGGCGCCGGCATCAGCACTCCGTCGGGCATTCCGGATTACCGCGACAATCAGGGCGTGCGGCGTGGCCGGCAACCGATGATGTATCAGGAATTCCTCTCCGCCCCCGAATCCCGGCGTCGCTATTGGGCGCGGGCGATGCTCGGTTGGCCGCGGGTGCGCCAGGCCCAGCCGAACGTGGCCCACGAGGCCTTGGCCCGTTTGCAAAGTTCGCAGCAGATCAGCGGGCTGATCACTCAAAACGTCGACACCCTGCACGACCAGGCCGGCAGCCATGACGTCATCGAACTCCACGGCAGCCTGCACCGCGTGTTGTGCCTGGACTGCGGAAAACGCAGCGAGCGGGATTCGATCCAGCAATTGATGGAAGCGCAGAATCCGTATCTGGCCGGCGTGGATGCGGTGCAAGCCCCGGATGGCGACACGCTGCTGGATGCGGCGTTTGAGGCACGGTTTCAGGTGCCGCATTGCCCGCACTGCGCGGGTGAGCGGATGAAGCCGGACGTGGTGTTTTTTGGCGAGAATGTGGCGCAGGTAACGGCGGCCAAAGCGATGACGGCGGTTGAGAAGGCGGCGGGGTTGTTGGTGGTCGGGTCTTCGTTGATGGCGTATTCGGCGTTTCGGTTGTGCAGGGCGGTGGCGGATCAGGGGAAGCCGTTGATTGCGATTAATTTGGGGAAGACACGGGCGGATGACCTCCTAGATTTGAAGATTGAGGGGTCTTGTGAACGGCTTTTGCCGGAATTGGCGCAGAGGCTGGATCGATGATGTCTTGAGCTCGGGGTTCGACTTTAGGTCCACCCCTCACCCCAGCCCTCTCCCCAGTGGGGAGAGGGGGAAAGGGGGCAGATCTTCAAGCCTTTCAAACCTGAGTTCGACTCTCGGTCGCAGGTCGCAGGACATCTCCCATGCAACTCGGTCAGTCCCCTCGCCCCTCCGGGGAGAGGGTTAGGGTGAGGGGTGGATTCAACTGTCGCCCCAAATCTTCAGCTTTAAGAATATCGAACAACGCCTGCGCCGCCGCCGACAGTTCCACCCCTGGCTTGGTCAACACCCCAATCGCCCGCTCCACCACCGGATCGCGCAAGGTAATGCACCGCGCGCCGAGTTCCAGCATCTGCCCGACACACAACGCCGGCACCGCACTCACCCCCAAACCACTGGCCACCATCCGCCCCACCGTCGCCAATTGATGGCTCTCAAACTCCACCGGCAATTTCATCCCACGCGCCTGCAAGTGCTCTTCGAGCATCACCCGCACCGTGGACGGTCGCTGCAAAGTGATGAACGGTTCCTTGAGCAAGGTCTGCCAATCGATGTCTTCCAGTTCCGCCAAAGGAGAATCCTTCGGCACAACGGCCACAAACCGGTCCATGTACAACGGCGTGAATGCCAGCGACGAACTCTGATTCGGCTCAAACGCCACCCCCAGCTCAACCTGTCGATCACGCACCATCTCCAGCACCTGCTCGTTGATCACGTCATTCACCGTGACGTTGACCTTGGGATAGCGCGCCCGAAAGGTTTTCAGGATCGGCGGCAGCAGGTTGCCGGCAAATGAGGGCATCGCCGCCAGCGTCACGCGACCGCGCTGGAGAGTGAAGCGTTGGCGCAGCTCATCCTCGGCATTGTCCCAGTCGGCGATCAGGCGACGCGCCAGTGGCACCAGTGATTCTCCTTCTGCGGTCAGCGCGACATTGCGCGTGTTGCGGGTGAACAGGCGCCCGCCCAACCCCTCCTCCAGCGCCTTGATGGTCAGGCTTAATGCCGATTGCGACAGGTGCAACCGCTCGCAGGCCACGGCGAAACTCAGACTCTGGGCCACGGCCAGGAATGCGCGGATCTGCTTGACTGTCATGTGCGAGTTGCTCCAGTAATCAGGAGTACGGCTTACCCGCGATGGCTTCCTTGAAATCGCCATCGCGAGCAGGCTCGCTCCCACAGGGGTTATTGGTGAGTTTTATCTATCAATCAACCTTAAAAATCAACTTAACAAATGAATACTGCGGCGAGACACTCCTATCCCATACGGCTAGCCAGCCGCCCACAAAGAATAAAAGAGGTGCATATGGCAGGTTTCGACAAGCGCGTGAGTTCCTACGAGGAAGCTCTGGCAGGTCTTGAAGACGGTATGACGGTGATCGCCGGCGGCTTCGGTCTGTGCGGGATTCCGGAAAACCTCATCGCCGAGATCAAGCGCAAAGGCACACGCGACCTTACCGTGGTTTCCAACAACTGCGGCGTCGACGGTTTCGGCCTCGGCGTGCTGCTGGAAGACCGGCAGATCCGCAAGGTGGTGGCGTCCTACGTCGGCGAGAACAAACTGTTCGAAGACCAACTGCTGAAAGGCGAAATCGAAGTAGTCCTGACCCCTCAAGGCACCCTCGCCGAAAAAATGCGCGCAGGCGGTGCCGGCATCCCGGCGTTCTTCACCGCCACCGGCGTCGGCACTCCCGTTGCCGACGGCAAGGAAGTCCGCGAATTCCATGGCCGCAAGTACCTGATGGAAGAGTCCATCAGCGGTGACTTCGCCATCGTCAAAGGCTGGAAAGCCGACCATTTCGGCAACGTTATCTATCGCCACACCGCCCAGAACTTCAACCCGCTGGCCGCCACCGCCGGCAAGATCACCGTGGTCGAAGTCGAAGAAATCGTCGAACCCGGCGAGCTGGACCCGGCGCAGATCCACACCCCTGGCATCTACGTCGACCGGGTCATTTGCGGCACGTTCGAGAAGCGCATCGAACAGCGCACCGTGCGTAAGTGATCCCCTGCCCCCGGACCGAATGAAGGAATAACAACAATGGCACTTTCCCGCGAACAAATGGCTCAACGCGTCGCCCGCGAAATGCAGGACGGCTTCTACGTGAACCTGGGCATCGGCATTCCGACCCTGGTCGCCAACTACATTCCTGAAGGCATGGAAGTCATGCTGCAGTCGGAAAACGGCCTGCTGGGCATGGGTCCCTTTCCCACTGAAGAAACCATCGATGCCGACATGATCAACGCCGGCAAACAAACGGTGACGGCGCGTATCGGCGCGTCGATCTTTTCCTCGGCCGAGTCCTTCGCGATGATCCGCGGTGGTCATGTCGACCTGACCGTACTCGGTGCGTTTGAAGTGGACGTGGAAGGCAACATCGCCTCGTGGATGATCCCCGGCAAACTGGTCAAGGGCATGGGCGGCGCGATGGACCTGGTAGCCGGCGCAGACAACATCATCGTCATCATGACCCACGCGTCCAAGGACGGTGAGTCCAAGCTCCTGTCCAAATGCAGCCTGCCGCTGACCGGCGCCGGGTGCATCAAGCGTGTGCTGACCGACCTGGCTTACCTGGAAATCGAAAACGGCGCGTTCGTTCTCAAGGAACGCGCACCGGGCGTCAGCGTCGAGGAGATTGTCGCCAAGACCGCCGGTAAACTGATCGTGCCGGATCACGTTCCGGAAATGCAGTTCGCTGCCCAGTGAGGAATCATTCCATGCAAGAAGTCGTCATTGTCGCCGCCACCCGCACCGCCATCGGCAGTTTCCAGGGTGCCCTGGCCAACGTGTCCGCGGTTGACCTCGGTGCTGCGGTAATCCGTCAGTTGCTGGCGCAAACCGGTCTGGACGTTGCTGAAGTCGATGAAGTGATCATGGGCCAGGTGTTGACCGCCGGCGCCGGACAAAACCCTGCGCGCCAGTCGGCAATCAAAGCCGGCCTGCCGTTTACCGTGCCAGCGATGACCCTGAACAAGGTCTGCGGCTCGGGCCTCAAAGCACTGCACCTGGCCACCCAGGCGATTCGCTGCGGCGATGCCGACGTGATCATTGCCGGCGGCCAGGAAAACATGAGCCTGTCCAATTACGTCATGCCCGGTGCGCGCACCGGTCTGCGCATGGGTCACGCGCAAATCGTCGACACCATGATCAGCGACGGCCTGTGGGATGCGTTCAACGATTACCACATGGGCATCACCGCCGAGAACCTGGCTGACAAGTACAGCCTGACTCGCGAGCAACAAGACGCCTTCGCCGCAGCCTCGCAGCAGAAAGCCACGGCCGCCATCGAAGCCGGGCGTTTTGCCGATGAGATCACGCCGATCCTGATTCCTCAGCGCAAGGGCGATCCGGTCGCCTTCCAGGTTGACGAACAACCACGGGCCGGCACCACCGCTGAAGCACTGGGCAAACTGAAACCGGCCTTCAAGAAGGACGGTTCGGTGACCGCCGGTAACGCCTCGTCCCTGAACGACGGTGCCGCCGCCGTGATCCTGATGAGCGCGGAAAAAGCCAAGGCCCTCGGCCTGCCGGTGCTGGCGAAAATCGCGGCTTACGCCAACGCGGGTGTTGACCCGGCGATCATGGGCATCGGCCCGGTCAGCGCGACTCGTCGTTGCCTGGACAAGGCCGGCTGGTCCATCGACCAACTGGACCTGATCGAAGCCAACGAAGCCTTCGCTGCGCAATCTCTGGCGGTGGCCAAGGATCTGGAATGGGACCTGAACAAGGTCAACGTCAACGGCGGCGCTATCGCCCTGGGCCACCCGATCGGTGCGTCGGGTTGCCGAGTGCTGGTGACTCTGCTGCATGAAATGATCAAGCGTGACGCCAAGAAAGGCCTCGCCACCCTGTGCATCGGTGGTGGTCAGGGCGTGGCACTGGCGATCGAACGGGCGTAAAGCGTTCAACAGACGGCGCGGGGACCCACGAATATCCGTTCGCCGTCTGGCAACACACCCGGTGCTTCAGAGTTAAATCTGAGCTGCTTTTGTGGCGAGGGGGCTCGCCCCCGTTGGAGTGCGAAGCGCTCCCAAAAGTCTTCGACAGTTGCCGAGATTTTGGGGGCTGCTGCGCAACCCAACGGGGGGCGAGCCCCCTCGCCACAATGGTCTACATTCAGGCTTGCCTCAGCTGATTGGCACCGGGTTCTTTTAGCCTGCTCGTCAGGCAAATTTCACCAGGTTCAGCGTCGGCAAAGGACCGCCTGGAAACTGCACCAGCCGCGCCCCGACGCTCAATTCCCCAAGATCAATCCCGAAGAAGCCCAGCTGTTCGATCAGCGCCGCCACTTGAGCTTTCGCATCGGCATCATCCCCCGAGAGAAACAGCACCCGCCGCCCGCCCTCCGCCGCCGGATCACTTTCCAGAAAACGCGCCTGAAGATGGTTGAACGCCTTCACCACCCGCGCACCGGGCACCCATTCGGCAAACACCTCGCTGGATGTCCGCCCCTGCAAATCCACCGCCTTGAACGACGGCGCCTCGATTGAGTTGTTGGCGTCGATGACAATCCGTCCGCCAAAATCCGGCAGGCCGGCGAGCGCGGTCGGCAACTTTGACCAATTGACCGCGACCAGTACGATGGCTTGTGCGGCGGCCTCCTCGCGGGTTCCGGCACGTGCCGTTGGCCCGAGTTCTGCCACCAGCGAGGCCAGGCTTTGCGGGCCACGGCTGTTGGCGATAACCACTTCAATGCCTTGACGCGACAGTGCTCTGGCAAAGGCTGCGCCGATTGCGCCGGCGCCGATGATTCCGATGGTGCTCATGGTTGTTCACTCCGAGGGTTGTCGTTGGAGTGAATACTGCGCTTGCCATTAGCGCTTGATTAGCGGGTAATGCCTTGAATGATCTTCAAGCATGACTAGCAGGTGATTCCCATGGAAACCCTCGCCAACCTCGAATCCTTCGTCCGTAGTGCCGAGACCGGCAGTTTTTCCGCCGCCGCACGGGTGCTCGCATTGACCCCTGCCGCTGTCAGCCGCAACGTGGCGATGCTCGAACGCAACATCGGCGTGCGGCTGTTCCAGCGCTCGACCCGCAAGCTGTCCCTGACCGAAGCCGGGGAACGCTTTCTGACGAGCATCGGCGGCAATCTGGAAGCGTTACAGACAGCAATCAGCGCGGTAAGCAGCGACCAAGGCGAGCCGACCGGCGTGCTCAAAGTCAGCCTCGCGCCGACGTTTGGCATCGGTCATATCTTGCCGCTGCTGCCGGCGTTCCTGGCGCGCTACCCGTTGATTCGCCCGGAATGGCACTTCGAAAACCGCCCCGTGGATTTGATTGCCGAAGGGTATGACGCAGCCATTGGCGGCGGCTTCAAGTTGACGCCAGGGGTGGTGTCGCGGACGTTGGCAGCGGCGCATGTGGTGGCGGTCGCCTCTCCCGCTTACCTCGCAGGACGCAGCCTACCCGACAGTCCGGCGGACCTGTCGGGACACACCGGCATTGTGATGCGAGGTACCCGCACCGGGCAGATTCGCCAATGGCTGATGAACGATGGCGCAGGCAACGAAGCACCGGCCAATCTGAACGAACACATTGTGTTCAATGACCCGGCCGCCATGCGCGAAGCGGCGATACTCGGCCTGGGCGTGACACTGCTGGTGTTGCCGGATGTGCTGGCGAATATCCAGCGTGGCGAACTGGTGCGCCTGCTGCCCGACTGGCATGCCGACGCGGGACCGATTTCGCTGTATTACCCTAGCCGGACGTTGATGCCGGCCAAAACTCGGGTGTTCATCGATTTTGTGGTCGAGGCGTTTTCACACCACTGACAGACTGATCGTTCCCATGCCAGCACCCGCGTCGGCCTCACGCTTTTT
Organism: Pseudomonas sp. GM41(2012); assembly: GCF_000282315.2. Taxonomy (GTDB): domain Bacteria; phylum Pseudomonadota; class Gammaproteobacteria; order Pseudomonadales; family Pseudomonadaceae; genus Aquipseudomonas. Next base: position 79,785 of record NZ_AKJN02000005.1, on the reverse strand, counting down.
GGTGTACGCAAAACTGTAGGAGCCGAGCTTGCTCGCGATGACGGCGGCACATTCAGTATCGAGGGGCCTCTCAGATCGCCATCGCGAGCAAGCTCGGCTCCTACAATTTTTGTATACAAAATCACGACATCTATAGAGCAATCCCACCCACGCAATGCTAACGTTGCCGCCTCACTCAGGTCGGAGGTGCGCGCGTGCTGCTACTTAAACTGCTGGTCATCCCAGGATTTCTCTTGCTGATTTCCCTGGCCGGTAAACGCTGGGGACCGAGTGTCGCCGGTTGGCTGTCGGGGTTGCCGGTGGTGGTCGGGCCGATTCTGTTCTTTCTCGCCATTGAGCAGGGCCAAGTGTTCGCCGCTCAGTCCGCGACGGCAGCGCTGTCGGCGATGTTCGCGATGATTGCTTTTTGTGTGACCTACGCTCAGGTTGCACAACGCGCGAAGTGGCCGTGGGCGCTGGTGATTTCGCTGTTGGTCTGGGCCACGGCGGCCGTTGTGCTGTCGGTGATTCCTCCGTCCCTGGTGTTCTCGGTGATCGCCGCTGCGACCGCCCTGCTGGCGGCGCCGTATCTGTTTCCCTCGGTACAGCCGATCGTTTCAGGCCTGGCGCCGAAGTCCGACAAATTGCTGTTGCGTATGATTGCTGGCGCCCTGCTCACCCTCGCTGTCACGTTGCTGGCCAGCACCGTTGGCGAACGCTGGAGCGGCCTGCTCGCCGTATTCCCGGTGCTGGGCAGCGTGATGGCGGTGTTCTCCCAGCAAACCCGCGGCCCGGCGTTTACCGCCGCGTTGTTGCGGGCCACCGCGACCGGGATGTATTCGTTCGCCGCGTTTTGCCTGGTGTTGGCGCTGGCCTTGCCAGGCATGGGTCTGAGCGCGTTCGCCCTGGGCGTCGCGGTGTCTGTGGGTATGCTCGGGGTGACCAGGCGCTTGTTGGCCAAACCGGTAAGTCCGGTACCGGACGCTGGACGTACGGCAATCAAACCCTAAGCGGCTTGGTGTCATCGGGCCGGGATGGTCGCCCGCTCATCGCGCACGATCAACCGCCAAAGCGTCGATAACACGTTCGATAATTTCGAACGAGTAAAGCAAAAAGCTCGCACGTCAATCGAACGGGTTTACTTCAACATCAGCCTCAGTTCAACACCCACCACTGACTGAGGCCTACACCATGAAGTTCTTTTTCCACCCTTCGCCCAACCCGATGAAAGTCGCCCTGCTGCTTGAAGAACTGCAAACGCCCTACGAATTGATCGGCGTCGATACCTTCAAGGGCGAGCAACACCTGCCAGCCTTTTTGGCAATCAACCCGAACGCCAAGGTACCGGCCCTGGTCGATGGCGACGCAACCGTCTTCGACTCCCAGGCGATCCTGCTGCACCTGGCGCAGAAACATCAGCGCTTCCTGCCGACCTCCGTGGCCGGACAAGCCGAGCTGCTGTCATGGCTGATGTTCATCGCAACCGGCCTGTCGCCATTTTCAGGCCAGGCGGTGCATTTCCTGCACCACGCGCCGGAAGACCTGGCGTATGCGAAAAACCGCTATCTCAAGGAAGTCGAACGCCACTACCGCGTGCTCGATCAGCGCCTGGCCGACCATCAGTACCTGGCCGGCGACGCCTACAGCATCGCCGACATGGCGCTCTGGGGTTGGGCCAATTACGCGCCGTACATCCTCGGCGAGAACGGTCTGGCGGCGTACCCGAACGTCAAGCGCCTGTTCGATGAAATCAGCGCCCGTCCGGCCGCTCAACGAGCCCACGGTCTTAAAGAGAAACTGGTGCTGAAGGCCGAGTTCGACGAAGAAACCCGTCGCAACCTGTTCCCGAACCAGGCGTAACACCGCAGCTGCTACAGGGGTGAGGGCTGCTAGAAAGTGGATTCCATGGGATGATTGCGGCGAACGCGCGACCATCCCTGGAGTTTCTGAATGTCATTGTTGAGTAAAAAAGCCGTTGTCCTGTTGTTGACGGCGGTTGCCAGTCTGGGAGCGCTGAATGCGCAGGCCGCCAAGGCCACTGCCAGCGATACCGCGCCTGCACAGAAAGTCTCGATGCTCGGCGGCAAGTTCAAGTTCACCCTGCCTAAAGGCTTCGTCGCCAACCCTTTGCCTGCCGGCGACGCGGCCACCGGCACCGCCGGGGCAACGGGCACCATGTACACCAATCAGGCGACTAAAACCGTCGTGATCGCCGCTGAAAACACCATCCTCGGCGGCCTCAACGTCAAAGACAACGACGGTCAGTTCCTCGACTCCGTGGCGTCTGACTTCTCCACCCAACAAGCCACGGCGCTGCCGGACTTCACCAAGCTCAGCGAAAAAAGCCTGACCCAGAAAGGCACCGGACTGGGGCTGCGGCAGATCGACAGCACCGCCACCCAGGGCGGCGGCAAAACCCTCGACACCACGCTGATGGCCGCGTCCAACACACGCATGGCGATCGTTCAGGTGATTTCCCGCCTCAGCGACAATGCTGGCCACGAGGCGCTGGTCAAACAGATCGTCACCGGCAAGTAGGCGTCAGGGATTGAGACGCTGCAACCAGGCGCTCAAGTCCTGCATTTCGGCAGCACTGATGCTGTGACCGACGCCAGGGTAGGCATGAAATTCAGGCTTGAGTGACAGGCTCTGCAACAGGCTGTCGGCGTCCGTGCCGTCAATGTACGGAAGGCGTTTATCTGCAGTGCCATGACCGATGAAAATCGCCAGCTCCTGGCGCTTTTCATCCGGTTTCAGTTCGGACCTGAGCACCGGCAGAATCCGCCCGCTCAACGCCGCGATCCCGCCCACCGCCTCGGGATGACGCAGGGCCACCTCATAGGACATGATCGCGCCCTGGCTGAAACCCACGAGGAACACCTTGTTCGGTTCGGTGTGATATTTCTTCGCCGCTTGTGCGACGAACTCCTGCAGCACCTGGCCGCTGGACTTCAGATCATCGGTTTCACCGTTGTAGGCCGCGTTACCCTTCTCGCGAAACCACTTGTAACTGCCCTCCTCCATCACCATCGGTGCGCGCACCGACAGGTAGTTGTATGACGCGGGCAGTTCATCCTTGATGTCGAACAGGTCCTCCTCGTTACTGCCGTAACCGTGGAGGAAAATCACCAGGGGCTGATTGCGCGATTCGGGGTTGGCCTGCTCCAGGTACTTGAGCGGCAGATCGGTTTGCAGCGGGATTTGGGCGTGGACGGCGGTGGACGCCAGGAGTGTCAGCAGAGCGAGAAATTTCAACATAAACCTTCCTTCACAAGTGCAGGATTCGGGGCAGAGCCTAACACTGTGAAGCTTGCCGGGGGATTCTGGGTGTTGCTGATGCCGCCATCGCGAGCAGGCTCGCTTGTATGGTAGGACTTGAAGGGAGGAGAAGGGACAAGGCTCGATTCTGACTGTTGACGCAGTACAGACCGTGGGAGAGTTCGCCCCTCCTCCTTTCACCCAAGCGCCGATAAAGAATGCATCGGGCCTAGACCGACGATAGGAACAAGCCTGCGCCCCTGGGTGAGCCCTTCAAGTGCTTAAAACCATATCCCGGAGGAAATCCTATGGCAATGCCGGTTTCTGCTTCAAAGCCGATCGTGGGCGTGGATGTCGCCAAGAATGAGTTGGTGATTTATCACGCCGAACTGGGCCTGCTTGAAGAGATTCCCAACAATAAAACAGCCATCAAGAAGTGGTTGAAGGCCTTGCCGAGCACGGTGGCCATTGCCGTCGAAGCCACCAATATCTACCACTTGGAGTTCGCCGATCTGGCCTACGAGGCCGGATGCGTGATTTACATGGTGGGCGGCTATGAACTCAAGCATTACCGCGAAGGTGTGAAGGTCCGTGCCAAAACTGATGCACTGGATGCCAAGTTGCTTGCTCGGTATCTGAAAAATGAACATGAAGAGCTTCACCCATGGACCCCGCCATCCCCACTATACCGCCAGCTGCTGAGTCTTTTCCGCCGCCGGGCGGCGTTGGTCCAGGCAAGGGTCGGCCTGGTGCAAAGCTGGGCCAATGAGCCGCTGCTCAAGACCGCTTTTGCCGAACAAGTGAAGTCCATGCAACAGCTTGAGATGCTGATCGAGAAGACGATCAACGATCAGCTCAAAGAAGCCGGTTTGCTGGGCCAGTTAAAACGCTGTCTGAAAGTGGAAGGCATTGGTTTTTTGACAGGTGCGCGTTTGATCACGGCGTTTCAGCGGGGTGACTTCAGAAACGCGGATGCCTTTATCGCCTTTCTGGGAATGGATTTGCGGGTATCAAAATCAGGGCAAAAAGACGGCCGCCGCAGTTTGACCAAGCGCGGTGACCCGGAGGCTCGGCGGCTGCTGCACAATGCGGCAATGTCGGCGAGTCGCACCGAGGCCTGGAAAGATTTTTATCAAGAACAAAGAGCTCGGGGTTTCAGCACCACTCAAGCATTGGTGATGCTGGCTCGAAAGCTCGCTCGGGTGGTATTCGCTCTGCTAAAGGGGCAGGACGAATACCAACCGAAAGTCAGTTGAGGGCTTCCCCTCAACCATAGAATCTCCCACAGTGGGAAATGCATTCCAAATGTGGGAGCGACGGTGCGGCGATCCGACCTGCTCGCGAAGAGGCCCTAAGACACTACGAAGATTGCGCGGCTAATCGTTGATGAGTTTTCCGACCCGAATCGGCTCGCGCCCCGCGACCTTCGCCTGCCACGTGCCCGGCTGTGTATAGCGCCCGCGATCAATCGCAAACAACACCCCACTGGTCCCCGCGCAAACGGTGGTGACCCGATCATTCAGCGGATCGACCACTTCAAACAGCGCATCCCCCTTCTCCACCCATTCACCCGAATCGCGCAAGAAACTGACGACCCCATGATGCGGCGCGAACAGGTATTGGGTGCCTTCGAACGGCATGCCTTCACAGCATTCGCTCGGGGCCGCAGGCCAAGTGCCTTTGATGAAACCCTGCTCGGCGAGGAACCCGAGAATCGCCTCGCAATTGGCTTGAGCCTGATCGACTCGCGTATCACCCATGCTGCCCAGCTCCAGCGTCGTCGCCAGGTTGGCCGGCGGAATCGCGGCCTCCGGGAAAGCCCTGGCCAGGCGCAACCACGGGGTTGAACACGACTCATCGAATGAACTGCCGCCGGAATCTTCGCAGAGCAACGCCACCCCGGCCTTCAAACGCGCCGCCAGGGATTGCCACTGCGGCCAGTGTTGCGGCAAGGCATACAGATGAATCGCCGCATCGAAATCACAATGCAAATCGAGGGTGATGTCGGCCTCACAGGCGTGACGCAGCAGCAAGCGGTGCATGGCCTCAAGCTGCGAGGTCGGTGCCGGCAGGCCGTCGAGTACCTGGCCCATGGTCTGGCGAATCAGCGCAATGTTGGCAGCCGCATCACCGCCCAACCGATCGCCGATCAGCTCGGCCACCGGTGCGCTTAGTTCGACGAAGGAGCGGTTGAAGTTCTTGCCACTGCCCAGCTCGAAGCGGCCCATGTGGCTACCTTGCAGGTGCTGATCGAGGCCAATGGGATTGGCCACCGGGACCAGTTCGATCACGCCCTGCAACTGGCCCTGGGTTTCGAGTTCGGCCAGTCGCTTTTTCAGTTCCCACGCCGTGCGCATGCCCGGCAGTTCATCCGCGTGCAGGCTGGCCTGAATGTAGACCTTGCGAGTGCCCGCGCCATAACGAAACACGCTGAGGGTGCGTTCGGTGCCCAGGTGACTCCAGGGCAGTGAATGGTCGATGCGTTGCATGAGGACTCCTGAATACTGAACGATGAGATCTTCTTTTGTGGGAGTGAGCCTGCTCGCGATAGCGGTGTGTCAGGCAAAAGACTTTCCACTGGAAAACCGCTTTCGCGAGCAGGCTCGCTCCCACAGGGATCTCATTTCAACAGAGAGAGCATAAAAAAAGTGGCAGCCGCGTCAACGGTTGCCACTTTTTTTGAACGGGCGTGATTACTTACCGTAAACGTCAAAGTCGAAGTACTTGTCTTGCACTTGCTTGTACTTGCCGTTGGCGCGGATTTCGTTGATGGCGGTGTTGAATTTCTCTGCCAGGGCGGTATCGCCCTTGCGCACAGCAATACCGGCGCCGCCGCCGAAGTACTTGGCGTCTTCGTAGGTCGGGCCGACGAAAGCGAAGCCTTTACCGGCGTCGGTTTTCAGGAAACCGTCGTCCAGGTTAACCGAGTCGGCCAGCATCGCGTCGAGACGACCGGCGACCATGTCCAGGTTGGCTTCCTGCTGGGAGCCGTAACGAACCAGATTGATACCGGCCGGCACCAGCACTTCAGTGGCGAAGCGGTCGTGGGTACTGGCGCGCAGCACACCGACTTTCTTGCCTTTGAGTTCGGTCAGCGGGTCTTTGATGTCCGTGCCTTCCTTCATCACGAAGCGCGCCGGGGTGTGGTAGTACTTGATGGTGAAGTCGACGTTCTTTTTGCGATCGTCAGTGATGGTCATGGACGACAGGATCGCGTCGATTTTCTTGACCTTCAGCGCCGGGATCAGGCCGTCGAACTCTTGCTCGACCCAGGTGCACTTCACTTTCATCTGCTCGCACAGCGCGTCGCCGATATCCACGTCGAAGCCGGTGAGTTTGCCGTCAGGGGTTTTCATCGAGAATGGCGGGTAACCGGCTTCGATACCGAGGCGGATCGGCTTAGCGTCTTCGGCCACAGCCGTCAGGGACAACATCGACAGTGCCAGGGCACCGAACATCACTAGCTTCTTCATTTATAACTCCTGTGTGCGGAGGCTTTTATTGGCAGCTTTCGATTGGCTTTCGGTAGCTGCTTCCGATTGGAGAGCACCGAAGTGGCCGGCAGTCTAGAGCGGCTCAAGGAGGGCAAATTGTGTTTAAGCGACAAATACTTATAGAAAAGTGGCCGACGGATCCGAGTCCCTTGAAGCGTGCGCCAAGCCGGTGCAAAGACTGTAGGACAAGCCCTCGTGGCCTGCAGTGATCAGTGCGAGCAGCAGATATATTGCGTCGGGCCGACGCGGATGGGTTTGCAGTTCCATCCGGAGTGGACGGGCGATCGCGTAGACCTGTAGGAGCTGTCGAGTGAAACGAGGCTGCGATCTTTTCGACTACATCAACATTCGCAACCGATCACGGTGCTGGCAGGCCGTTGCAGCGCAACACTCAACTCAAACCCTTCATCCAGCCACCCGGTCACCCCGCCAATCATTTCCTTGACCGGGTAACCCAACGCCGCCAGTTTCACGGCAGCTTTGTTGGCACCGTTGCAGTGGGGTCCGGCGCAATACACCACGAACACGCTGGTTTTCGGGTAGGCCGCCAGAGCTTCAGCGTTCAGCAGTCGCCCCGGAATATTGATCGCTCCCGGCACATGGCCACGCTCGAACGCGAGCGGGCCGCGCACGTCTACCAGGACAAAATCCACTTCGCCTGCCTGTTGGCTGCCGTGGACGTCGGAACAGTCGGTTTCGAAGGTCAGACGGTTGCTGAAATGCATCAGGGCGATGGCCGATGGGGCGGCGGGAATTTCGCGGACCAGGCTGGTCATGGGCTGTACTCCAAAGTCTCGATGGGTGTGAGAAGACTTTATCCGCCCGACGCTTGCGGCTACAGTGGCGCACAAGACACTCACCGGGAACTTTCCGCCAAATGCAGCCCACCCCTGGATTGGTCGCGATTCTGGCCTACGACGGCCTCTGTACGTTCGAATTCGGCATCGCCGTGGAGATCTTCGGGCTGGCCCGTCCGGAGTTCGACTTCCCTTGGTACGAACACCGAATCGCCGCCGTTGATAGGGGCCCGATGCGCGCCATGGGCGGTATTCAGGTGCTGGCCGATGGCGGCATGGAGCTGCTCGAGGACGCCCGGACCATCATCATTCCCGGCTGGCGTGATCGCAGCGCCCCAGTGCCTGAGGCATTGATCGCAGCCCTGCGCCAGGCCCATGCGCGAGGTACGCGGCTGCTGTCGATCTGCTCGGGGGTGTTCGTGCTGGCGGCCACCGGTTTGCTCGACGGTCGCGGCGCCACCACGCACTGGCGTTACACCGCTGAGTTAGCCGAGCGTTTTCCGAACATTCTGGTGGACCCGGACGTGCTCTATGTCGATTCAGGTCAGTTGATCACCTCGGCCGGCAGCGCTGCCGGTATTGATGCCTGCCTGCACTTGGTGGCGCGGGACTTCGGTACGCAAGTGGCCAACTCGGTGGCTCGGCGGCTGGTGATGTCGCCGCAACGCACCGGCGGTCAGGCGCAGTTTATTCCGACACCGGTCAGTCCTACGCCGCGTAGCGATTTGTCGCGCGTCATGCAGTGGGCACGCGAGCGTTTGCATGAACCGCTGGAAGTGCGCGAGCTGGCGAGTGAGGCGGCGATGAGTGAACGGACGTTTCTGCGCCGCTTCACTGAAGCCACCGGCATGCCGCCCAAAGCCTGGTTGCAGCATGAGCGCCTGGGCCGGGCTCGCGAACTGCTTGAGAGCACGAGCCAGAACACCGACCAGATTGCCCAGCGCTGCGGCTATCGGTCGGTGGAGAGTTTTCGGGTGGCATTTCGCAGCGTGGTCGGGGTGCCGCCGTCGGTGTATCGGGAGCGGTTTGGGCGGGAGGTTAAAGCAATAATTTGAGGTGTGTTTGAGGGCCTCATCGCGAGCAGGCTCACTCCCACATTAGACCGTGTCCGTCAATACAACTCGGTCAACTGTGGGAGTGAGCCTGCTCGCGATGAGGCCAGCCCAGACACCAATTTTCTCAAGGCTTACGCAGCAGATACGTATCCATAATCCACCCATTGGCCAACCGAGCCGCCTTGCGCACTCGCTCGATCTCATCCGCCACCTCCCTGAGCTTGCCGCTGATCAAGATCTCATCCGGCGTCCCCAGGTAGGCCCCCCAGTAAATCTCTGTCTCCTGATCCGCCACCCGATGGTAGGAATCTTCTGCATCGAGCATGACCACCAGGCTGTCGGCATCGCTCACCTGCCCCGCCGCCAGCCGTCGGCCAGTGGTGATTTCAATCGAGCGGCCAATGCGGTTCAGCGGCACCTTATGTTGCGCCGCCAGCGCCTGAACACTGGTGATGCCGGGGATCACTTCAAATTCGAAGACGCACCGGCCCGAGGCCAGAATCGCCTGCAAGATCCGAATCGTGCTGTCGTACAACGCCGGATCGCCCCACACCAGAAAACCGGCGCACTGGTCGTCAGTCATTTCCTCGCGGATCAACCGTTCGAAGGTCTGCTGCTTGGCCAGGTTCAGGTCTTCCACGCTGGCCTTGTAGTCCACATCACCGCGTTCGCGCTCCGGGCTGTGGGCTTCAACGAAGCGGTAGTCGCGATCGGTGATGTAGCGCTCGCAGATCTCGCGGCGCAGGTCGATCAGTTTGTCTTTGCTCTGGCCCTTGTCCATGAGGAAAAACACGTCGACGAGGTTCAGCGCTTTCACGGCCTGCATCGTGATGTAGTCGGGGTTGCCGGCGCCGATGCCGATGACCAGAAGTTTTTTCATCAACGTGTTCCCTCAGGGTCAGTGCCCAGCAAGCGTAAGCGCCAGCGGCCGTTGAAGCGCAACTCGATGGCCGACAGCGGTTCAACATCGATCAGGTTGAACGCTGCGCCTTGCAGCACTTGCGTCAGCGCGGCGCGAATCACAAACGGATGGGTGATGGCAACGATGTGTCCCGGTGTGGCCTCCAGCGTTTTCAGCCAAGCGGTCACCCGCTCACTGAGTTGCACCACCGACTCGCCACCATGGGGCGCCGAATTCGGATCATCGAGCCAGATCTGTAGCGCTTGGGCTGAGGTTTTTTGCAGATCGTCGATCCGCGCGCCTTTCCAGTGCCCGAAATCGCAATCCCTCAATGCCTCGACAATCTCCACGTCACTGCCGAACAACTCGGCGGTTTGCCGGGTTCGCAGTTCAGGTCCACACACCAGTCGCGGCGTCCCCTTGAACTGAGCACGACGCGATCCCTTTGCCGATTGCCAATCCATTTCTATTGGCTCATTCGTAGGAAAACACGCCAATTTTTGTGCGACGGTTCGAGCGTGGCACATCAAAGTCAAACGGGTCGCCTGCACAAAGGATCACTCTGTCGATGAAATGGAAAACGGCAACACGCCGCGAACAATGACCCAATTGTGCCGCAAGAAGCGCGATCCAGGGCGTTTCGTTTGATCCAGCAAACACAGGTCCTGACTCACACGCACCTGAAAAAAACAGCGATATCTGACACCACTATGGGCGATGGCCTACAAGCTCAGTCGACTTCCATGTAGCCCAAGGCCCACGGGCTTTTCGCCCTATTTTGGCGCTTTAAAAAACCATCGAAAAATTCACTAGACATGTTGAGTCCGCTACATAAATACTGTTTTAGCAATTTATGAAATGAAACCGACATATCCATCCAGCAAGGAGCCCGGATGCCTTCTCTCAGAGACCTGATCACCGATCCCGGCCTGGACCTTACGCCGTCGGAACGCAAAGTCATCCGTGCCTTGCTGGACCAGTATCCGCGTAACGGACTGGGCCCGATGTCACGTTTGGCCGAACATGCCGGTGTCAGCGATCCCACCATCGTGCGACTGGTCAAAAAACTGGGTTTCAGCGGTTATGCCGATTTCCAGGATGCCTTGCTCAGCGACATGGACCACCGCCTCCGCTCCCCCAGCACCCTGTTGCAACCTCGTTCTTATCTTCAGAAAGGCGACGCCTGGAGCCAATATCTGGCGCACAGCCATCGAGCGCTGGTGGACACCCATGCGCTGACCCAGCCCGAAGATGTGCGGATTCTGGTGGAATGGCTGCTCGACACCCGCCATCAGGTGCATTGCTTCGGCGGGCGTTTCAGCAGTTTCCTCGCCAGTTATTTACTCAATCACCTGCGCTTGCTGCGTCCGGGCTGTTTCGCCCTGGAAGACAACGCGCAACTGCCCGACCGATTGTTCGACGTGCAGCGTCAGGACGTGGTGCTGGTGTTCGACTATCGCCGCTACCAGTCACAGGCCCTGCGCGTGGCCAATGCGGCGAAAAGTCGCTATGCACGCGTGGTGTTGTTCACCGACATCTATGCTTCACCGTTGCGGGAAATGGCCGACCTGATTATCAGTGCGCCGGTGGAATCAGTGTCGGCCTTCGACTCCATGGTTCCAGCGCTGGCCCAGGTCGAGGCACTGATCGCCTGCCTGACCCTGCGCAGTCCGGAGCTGGCCGATCGCCTGGAAGGCATCGACGCCCTGCGGACCGACTTCGACACCCACCTGCTGGAGGATAAATAAGGATGTTCACGCTCCCCCACCACTCACCTCGGGATTTGCCATTCGTCACCGATCATACCGCGCTGTTGCTGGTGGACATGCAACGCGCCTGGCTTGAGCCGCAGTTCGACCCGCACCTCAACGGGCCGGACGCCGAGTACTTCCTGACCCGCACCCACATGCAGGTGGTGCCCAATCAACGCCGGTTGCTCAGCGCCTTTCGCAGCGCCCGGCAAAACGTGCTGCACACGATCATCGAAAGCCTCACCGCCGATGGCCGCGACCGCTCGCTGGACCACAAGTTCTCGGACATGCACTTGCCCAAGGGCAGCCCGCCAGCGCGGATCATCGACGACCTGACCCCGGCAGAAAACGAAATCGTGCTGCCCAAGACCTCGTCCGGGGTCTTCAACTCCACCAACATCGACTACGTGCTGCGCAACCTCGGGACGCGACACCTGATCATCGCCGGCATCGTCACCGATCAGTGCGTGGACATGGCCGTGCGTGATGCCGCCGACCGCGGTTATCTGGTGACGCTGGTGGAAGATGCCTGCGCGACTTACACGCCCGCGCGGCATCAGGCCTGCCTGAATGCAATCAAGGGTTACTGCTGGATCACCGACACCCAGACTGTGCTCGGCCGGTTGCAGGAGATGCAGCCATGAGCGAGCGCCTGTTGCCACTGCCCATGACCACCCTCGTCACCACCGACCTGATCGGCGTGACACGCGGACGCTCCTTTCCCACGGACGAACTCGAGCACTATCAAAGGACGGGGTGTGGCTGGGTGCCGGCCAACAGTGCGCTGACCCCGCAAGACATCATCGCCTACACCAACCCCTGGGGCGCTTATGGCGATTTGCGGCTAATGCCGGACCTGCTCAGCCGAGTGACGGTCAGTAACGGCCCGGATGCCGACGCTCCGGCGCTGGATTTTATGCACAGTGACATTTGCGAAACCGATGGCCGCCCGTGGGGTGCCTGCCCGCGTACGGTGTTGCGCAATGAGGTAGAGCGCTATCGCGCCGAGTTGGGCTTGCAGGTCAATGCGGCGTTCGAGCATGAATTCAACTTGAACACCGGCGACGTTGAACACCTGGCGTTTTCTCTGCAAGCCCAGCGTCAGGGTGCCGAGTTTGGCGGTTGGCTGCTCAGCGCCCTGCGTGCCGCTGGCGTCGAGCCGGAAATGTTCCTGCCCGAGTACGGCAAGCATCAATACGAAATCACCTGCCGCCCGACCCTTGGGGTGGCCGCTGCCGATCGCGCGGTGAACGTGCGTGAAATCACCCGCGAGATCGCCCGGCAAATGGGCCTGGAGTTGAGCTTCGCGCCCAAGACCTCGGAGCATGCGGTGTGCAACGGCGTGCACCTGCACGTCAGCCTGCTGGACCTGGCTGGCCAACCGGTGATGTACGACGCCGGCACCACCAATGGCTTATCGACCCTCGGCCAGCACTGGGCCGCCGGCATCCTGCATCACCTGCCCGCGCTCTGTGCGTTTACCGCGCCGACGCCGGTGTCCTACGAGCGTTTGCAGCCCCATCACTGGAGCGCGTCCTACGCGTGCCTCGGGCAACACAACCGCGAAGCCGCGCTGCGAATCTGCCCGACGACAAGCCTGGGCGGCAAAACGGTGGCGTCGCAATACAACCTGGAATTTCGCGCCATGGACGCCACGTCCTCGCCGCACCTGGCCATGGCCGCGCTGCTGATTGCCGGCCGGCTGGGCATCGAACAACGCCTGGCTTTAAACGCAATCACCGATGAAGTCCCCGACGCCCTGAACGAAGAACAACGCCAGGCGCGCGGCATCGTCGCCCTGCCCGCGTCCCTTGCCCAGGCCCTGGATTGCCTGCGCAACAGCGAGGCACTGATCGAGGCCCTGCCGAGCGCGTTGCTGGACACCTACTTCGCCCTGAAAACCGAGGAACTGACGCTGACGGAACAGCTGTCGTCCGCCGAACGCTGTGAACACTATGCGCGCCTGTACTGAATCTGCTGAGCTCGGTCTTTACACCGAGCCCGCGTACACCCTGAGCCGGGAAGACTCCGATCACCCGTTGATTCTGGTCTGCGAACACGCCAGCCGTTTTATTCCGGCCGGGTTGAATGACCTGGGCCTGAGTCACGAGGCGGCCCGTGAGCACATCGCCTGGGACATCGGCGCCCTGGCGCTGGCCGAGGGCTTGTCCCGAGCATTGGGTGCAACCCTGTTGGCGGCCAATTATTCGCGGCTGCTGGTCGACCTCAACCGACCGCGCCAGGCCCCGGACAGCATTCCGGCGCAGAGCGAGATTTATCAGGTGCCGGGCAACCGGGACCTGGACGAAGCCACCCGCGAGTACCGTCGGCAATCGCTGTTCGAGCCGTTTCACTCGCGTCTGACAGACTTGATCGACGAACGTGTCGCTCAAGGCCGGCCGGTGCGGGTGGTGGGCATTCACAGTTTCACGCCGGTCTATCACGGCCAGCCTCGTGTGCTGGAAGTCGGCGTGTTGTTTGGCGAGGGCGGGGAGTATGCCCAGCGTTTGATCGATGGTTTGAGCCAGCATCCATTGAAGGTTGCCGGTAATGAACCGTACAAAATCAACCCGCTGGGCGACATGACCGTGCCGGTCCACGGTGATGCACGGGGCCTGGAATCGGTGTTGATCGAGGTGCGCAACGACCTGCTGCGTACGCCTGAAGACGTCAATCGCTTTACCGAATACCTGGCGCCGCTGTTGTAAAGCAATCGCTTCAAACTCGCGGCTTGTAGCTGCGTTCATATCAAGGAGAACGGCTTCATGGAAATAGAAGAATTTGGCTACAAGCAAGAGTTGAAACGCAGCCTGTCGCTGACCGACCTGGTGGTGTACGGGATGATCTTCATGATCCCCATCGCGCCGTTTGGTGTTTACGGCTACGTCAACGCCGAAGCGCCAGGGCTGGTACCGCTGGCCTACATCATCGGCATGGTGGCGATGCTCTTCACGGCCCTGAGTTACGGCAGCATGGCGCGGGCCTTTCCGATTGCCGGTTCGGTTTATTCCTACGCGCAACGGGGCCTGAACCAGCACGTAGGGTTTATCGCCGGCTGGCTGATGCTCCTCGATTACCTGCTGATTCCGCCGCTGCTGTATGTGTACGCGGCCATGGCCCTGAATCATTTGTACCCGGACATTCCGAAGGTCGGTTTCATCCTGGCCTTCCTGGTCAGCGCAACCTTCGTCAACTTGCGGGGCATCACCTTCACCGCGCGAATGAACATCATCTTCCTGCTGGCGCAACTGGTGGTGCTGGGGATCTTCCTGTTTTACGCCTGGAACGCGCTGCACAGTGGCGGCGGTAACGGTCAGCTGACACTGGCGCCGTTGTACAACCCCGAGACATTCAACTTCGCCCTGCTGATGCAAGCGGTGTCGATTGCGGTGCTGTCGTTCCTCGGTTTCGATGCGATTTCCACCCTCGCCGAAGAGATCAAGGGTGACCCGGGCCGCAGCGTCGGCAAGGCCGCGTTGATTACGCTGGTGGTCATGGGCGTAATCTTCGTTGTGCAGACCTGGATTGCGACAGACCTGGCGGCCGGCATGGGTTTCAAATCCGCTGACACGGCTTTTTATGAAATCGCTGAACTCGCGGCCGGCAGCTGGCTGGCCACCCTGACCGCCGTGGCGACGGCGCTGGCCTGGGGTGTTGCGGTGGCAATCACCTCTCAAGCAGCAGTGTCTCGTCTACTGTTCGGCATGGCCCGGGACGGCAAGCTGCCAAAGGTTCTGGCCAAGGTTCATCCCAAACACAACACGCCGTACGTGAGCATCTACCTGGTGGCCGTGCTGTCGCTGGTGATCTGCTACCTGTTCATCAACTCGGTGGACACCCTCACCTCACTGGTGAACTTCGGCGCACTGAGCGGTTTCATGTTGCTGCACCTGACGGTCATCAACTACTACTGGCGTCGGCAGAAATCCGGACAGGTGATCCGTCACCTGATCTGCCCGGTGATCGGCTTCATCATCGTCGCGGCGATCATGTACAACATGGGCGTCGACGCACAGAAACTCGGCCTGATCTGGATTGCTTTGGGCCTGGTCTACCTGTTTGTACTCAACAAACTGGGCACCCGTGCGGTACTGCCCGACCCAAGCAATGGCTGACAAGAAATAGAGCGGCGTCTGACAAAAATTCAGGCGACCGCCGATTGAACGCGTGGAAACCGACAGTGATAGTCAGGTTCGCTGCCAACCGCCGAACCCTTTGATACAGGAGTGCATCCATGCTGGTCTTACGCCCAGTCGAGTTAACCGACCTGCCCCAGTTGCAGCAACTGGCGCGCGACAGTCTGGTAGGCGTCACGTCCTTGCCGGACGACACCGAATGCCTGCGCGAGAAGATTCTCGACTCCTGCGCCTCATTTGAAAAAGACGTTGAGGGTCATGGCCCGGAGAACTACTTCTTCGTGCTGGAAGATCTGACCCAAGAGCGTTTGGTGGGCTGTTCGGAGATCCTTGCCACCGCCGGTTTCAGCGAGCCGTTTTACAGCCTGCGCAATCGACACTTCACCAGCGCCTCACGGGAGCTGAACATCGAGCACGGCGTGCCCGCGCTGTCGTTGTGCCACGACCTCAGCGGCCATACCTTGCTGCGGGGTTTTCATATTGACGCAACGCTGGTGCGCACACGGTTCTCTGAACTGCTGTCCCGGGCGCGGCTATTGTTCATCGCCGCCCACTCGCAGCGCTTTTCCGAAGCCGTCATCACCGAAATCGTCGGCTTCAGCAGCGACGAAGGGCACTCGCCGTTCTGGGATGCAGTGGGCAAGCATTTCTTCGACTTGCCCTACGCCGAGGCCGAACGACTTTGCGGCCTGGAAAGCCGAACCTTCCTCGCCGAACTGATGCCGCAATACCCGATCTATGTGCCGATGCTGCCCCAGGCGGCGCAGGACTGCATCGGCCGCATCCACCCCGATGGCCAGGAGGCTTTCGATATCCTCGAGCGCGAAGGCTTCGAAACCAACAGCTACATCGACCTGTTCGACGGCGGTCCGACGTTGTATGCACGCACTCCCGGCATCCGCTCCATCGCCCAGAGCCAAACCGGCACGGCGAAACCGGGTGCATCCATCGATGCCCGTGGCAGCTATCTGGTGAGCAACGATTCGCTGAAGGACTATCGCGCCATCGTCGCCGATCTGGATTACCAGGCCGGGCAACCTGTGGGGTTGAGCGCCGAGATGTGCGCCGCCCTGATCGTGACCGAAGGCAGCCCTATCCGGCTGATCGCCCTGTGAGCATCACCCGGCCCCGCGCCCAACGACAGCGCCCGAGCGGGCGTGCAGAAGGAGTTGCATCATGATTGTCCGCCCGGTTCGCGTCACCGACCTGCCCGCCTTGCTGAGCCTGGTGCACCAGGCTGGTCCTGGCTTCACCACCCTGCCGGCCAACGAGGAACGCCTGACCCACCGGGTACGCTGGGCCCAACGAACCTTCGCCGAACAGGTCGAACGCGCCGATGCCGATTACCTCTTCGTGCTCGAAGACGACGATCAGCAACTGGTGGGCGTCAGTGCCCTGGTGGGCGCCGTGGGCCTGCGCGAGCCCTGGTACAACTACCGGGTCGGGCTCACGGTCAGTTCGTCACCGGACCTGGGTATCCGGCGACAGATTCCGACGTTGTTCCTGAACAATGAAATGACCGGCCAATCGGAGATTTGCTCGCTGTTTCTGCGACCCGATCAACGCCAGGGCAGTAACGGTCGGTTGCTGTCGTTGGGGCGCTTGTTGTTCGTGGCCGAGTTTCCGCACCTGTTCGGCGACAAACTCATCGCCGAACTGCGTGGCAGCGCCGACGAACATGGCTGTTCACCATTCTGGGACAGCCTGGGCCGGCACTTCTTCAAGATGGATTTCAGCCACGCCGATCACTTGTCGGGGCTGGGCAGCAAGTCGTTCATCGCTGAACTGATGCCACGCCAACCGCTCTACACCTGCCTGCTCACCGAACAGGCCCAGGCCGTGATCGGCAAGGCGCACCCGAACACCGAACCGGCCCTGAAAATCCTCACCGCCGAAGGCTTTGCCCATAAGGGTTACATCGACATCTTCGACGCCGGCCCGGTGATTGAAGCCCCGGTCTCGAATATCCGCACCGTGCGTGACAGCCAACCGCTGGTGCTGGCCATCGGCACGCCCGACGAGGAGGCCCCGGTGTGGCTGATCCACAACCGTCGCCTGGAAAACTGCCGCATCACCGCCGCCCAGGCCAGACAGGTGGGCAACAGCCTGATCGTCGACCGCCTCACCGCCAAACGCCTGCAACTGCAACCCGGCAACTCGGTGCGCGCCGTGCCGCTGCTCAATCAACAGCAGCAGGCTGTTGCGGCGTGATTCACTCCAGTTTGAACGCGTCGTCCAGCGGCATGCGGTAACCGTTGGTCAGGCGATTGGCTTCGTTGGACATCCAAACCACGGCCTGCAACTCACCGAAGATCTCCTCGGTCATCCCGACCTTGCGTACCGCCGCGGTATGCGTACCACCCCACAAACATCAACTAACAATCAACAACATTAACTAACAACTACCAAATTGCATCCAACAAACACACCCTCCATACTCCAAAACATAAACCACCTACAAGAAACAACCCAATCATGTAAAACGCAAAAAGAACCACCCCAGCACTTCTTTATTTCTCACACACTCAATATTGAAACCCGCATTTACTTACAAAAAAGCCCATCACAGACAATTAAAATTTTAATTAACACGATAAAAAATTACCCGCCACACGCTCCGACTAATATTTGCCCCTTTTTAAAAAACGCAAACCAGAGCCCCTCATGATTGAAACACTTTTAAACGCTGACCTATCGCCAACCCGGCTTATGACCATTATCAAATCCATCGACATCACCTCCGACATTAATAAACTGGTCAGCAGGGTGCGCGAAAACACCGCACGCACCCATGCCGCTTCTCAAGCTGCCGAAATCATGAAGTTAACGAACATCCATACCAGGTCATTGCTGCTGCACTGTAACGAAAGTGGCAACATTAGCCTCAAGGCACCTGACAGTGCACCCGCATCACAGTTGCTCTATACCGTTCCAGGAAACAGTATTTTGTTTGCCATCAACAATCAGTCATTTCCCGTTCAGCTTTACGCGGTGCAGGATAACCACCTGACATTCAGGCAGATGATGATCGTCGACGCCGACAATCCATTATTCATTGACGGTTCAAAGGTCCTGTTCGACAGCAATCCGATGGGTATCGGGCATGCGGCATTTATCGGCAGCATCAACCTGCCCGACAGGGGCGCAGACATTGGTGTATTTGATCGCACCTCATTGCGCAAAATCGCCTGGTTCCCCCATGACGATAGCGCCGCCCGTTATCTGGTGAGCCTCGAATTACTTGAAGCTGCACAGGATCCCGAGGCCGGAAAAGTGGCCGAAGAACTGATATATCACTACCACCCTGCCGTTGCGTGGAAAGCGTTTCAGTTGATTCAGCAAACCAATCCGCAGGCCGCACTGAATTACGTGCCGCTGTTGAGAAAACTGCAAAACAGTCGGCTGAACCATTTACTCGACCAGCAAAGTGAGGCGGCATGAAACTGGAAGCGTTCATTGAGCGGATGACAACTTACGATCTTGAGCGAGACAAGCCAAAAATCATAGAAGATCTGCGTCAACTGGCTACAAATCGAACGTTGTTGAGCGAGCACCTTTACACCACTATTCAGCGAGACGGGTTTAGTACTAGCAACAGCCTCTACAGCGCTTATGCTTTTATACTGGCCTACAATGATATGTTTACCGTTCGCCTTGGATTCTGGTCTCCGATTACGTCACAAGACGAAAGTGAAACGTTCATCTATGACCTGAATCACACTCACGACTTTGAAATCTATGCCGTGGGTTATAGCGGCGACGGGTACACGACTGTCACACGAAAAATACTTGATAACACACCGATACAAGCCGGCACCCTACCCGCACTCAGTGAAGAGCATGTACTGAAACTCGCACCCGGCGAAGTTCTGCACATGCTCCCACTACAGGAAATACATAAACAACTTCCACCCAGAACAATGTCCGCATCACTGAGTTTGCTTATTCACCCTCAGCGATCGGATATAACCGAAGAAGCTTGGTGCTTCGACGAAAACCATATACCGACTTACCCCGGTATTGCTATGCAGGAAACAGCATTCTTTGAACGCACGCTGTCACTGCTTCAAGGCGGGTAGCAATCGGCTACCCCCATTAATCTAAAAAAGGAAATAAATATGAACAAGCCAATGAACAACTGGAACGAAACTCCGCTTCTGCGCGCTGGAGCCAATGTCATCAACACGCCGGTCAAGACAACGTCGCTAGAACCATGCTCCTCCGGCGTCGGGCCTCGTTATAACGTGGGTAATATCCACGAAATCAAGAAATTCTGGGGGCTGCCGGCTCAAGGCTGAAACCGCTCTCTTTGAGAGCACTACCAAGGCTGCAGACTGACAAGGTTTGCAGCCTTTTTTTTTCATCAAGATGTATTGCCCAGCAATCTACCGCTGGCTTCTGCAAATTCGTCATCATTCTCCCCCCGCTCGCGTGATAGCCTTTTGGTCCTTCGGCGTTGACACTTTTGCTCAAGCCCTTCCATTCCCATTGCAGTGGTGGAACTCATATGTCCAGGCTTTCTCATCAAGATTTGCGCCGTAACTTTCGCGAGCTGTTCGCTTCCAATACCTGCTATCACACGGCGTCGGTTTTCGACCCGATGTCGGCCCGCATTGCCGCGGATCTGGGTTTTGAAGTGGGGATCCTGGGCGGTTCAGTCGCATCGTTGCAGGTACTGGGCGCTCCCGACTTTGCCTTGATCACCCTCAGCGAGTTTGCCGAGCAGGCCACTCGCATTGGCCGTGTCGCTCAATTGCCGGTCATCGCCGACGCCGACCACGGCTACGGCAACGCGCTGAACGTGATGCGCACCATCGTCGAACTCGAACGTGCCGGTGTGGCCGCCCTGACCATCGAAGACACGTTGCTGCCCGCCCAGTTCGGCCGCAAGTCCACCGACCTGATCGGGGTGGCAGAAGGCGTCGGCAAGATTCGTGCGGCACTGGAAGCCCGGGTCGATTCGGAAATGGCAATCATCGCCCGCACCAACGCCGGGATCCTGCCGGTGCAGGAAGTCATCAGCCGTACCTGTCATTACCAGCAGGCCGGTGCGGACGGGATTTGCATGGTGGGCGTGCGGGACTTCGACCACCTCGAACAAATCTCCGAGCACCTGAGCGTGCCGTTGATGCTGGTCACCTACGGCAACCCGCTGCTGCGCGACGACAAACGCCTGGCCGAACTGGGCGTGCGGGTCACCATCGATGGTCACGGCGCCTACTTCGCCGCGATCAAGGCCACGTATGACAGCCTGCGGGAACAACGGCAGTTCTTTACTCAGGCGTCGGACCTGAGCGCCACCGAGTTGACTCATACCTATACGCAGCCTGAGGAATACATTCGTTGGGCGGAAGAGTTTATGAGTGTTAAGGAATAACGGAGACCACCGAAAAGATCGCAGCCTGCGGCAGCTCCTACAGGGAATACGCCATCTCAATGTAGGAGCTGCCGCAGGCTGCGATCTTTTGATCTTGCCTACTTCGCGGTCTTGAACTCCACCTCCCGCTGCAACGCCCGCGCCTGAACCACATTCAGCATCGCGCAATCTTCGCGCATCAGCAGATGAACTGCCCGGGTAACGCGCGTCAGATCGCAATCGGAAATGTCTTTGAGGTTCAGGCTGGACAAGGTGTCCGCCAGATCGCGAACCACAGTAAAGCGATGCGCGGCGCAAGCGGCGATGTCGCTGAGTTCTTTGTGAGTGTTGATGAAGAGCACCGGGGTTTCGGCGTCGTAGGTGTCGATGGGGAGGTAACGGGGCATGACTTGGTCGAACATGGAAATATCTCCTGATAAATAAGGACTTCAGGGATTCGACCGGCCAAAATCGTCGCGGGATTGACCGCGAGCCGAGATCATAAAGGGCCAACTTGCAGCACTGCAACGAGCAGTTCTGTGGGAAACGTCTTGGAAAGTTGTGGGGTGGTTTTGACGGCGGTGTCCGGCTTGAGCCCCCCCCCTCACCCTAACCCTCTCCCCAGAGGGGCGAGGGGACTGACCGTGGGTTTCTTGAGGAGTCCGGCGACGTGAACGACCGAGTTGAATGCGATTTTTAAGTGATTTGCTGTTGGTCGAATCCAAGTTCGACTCAATCTCTCAGGTCGCAGTAAATAGCCAAAACAACTCGGTCAGTCCCCTCGCCCCCTTGGGGAGAGGGTTAGGGTGAGGGGTCGATCCAACTGACCCACCACCCCCAAACCGCACGCAATTCAGTGAGCCTTGGCCAACTCCATAATCATCCGCGACAACAAGTAAATCCGCGGCGCCACACTCTCTACCTCCGCGTATTCCTCCGGCGTATGAATATTCCCGCCAACAATCCCGAACCCATCCAGCGTCGGCGTACCCACGCCCGCTGACAGGCTGGCATCCGCCGCCCCACCGCTACCTTCTTCCGTCAACTTGCGGCCAATTTCACCGTAAATCCCTTGAGCCATCGCCATCAACCGATCCGATTCCGGCGTTTGCGGCATCGGCGGCAATCCGCGCTGAAGGGTGGTGGTGACTTCTGTGTCAGCAATCAGCTTGTCTTTCGAAACCCGCGCCAGGTCCTTCTCGATCCGGTCAAACTCTTCCGGCACCGCCGCCCGCACGTCTGCCTTGGCGGTGGCTTGATCCGGAATGACGTTGGTGCGGTCCCCAGCCTTGAGTACGGTGAAGTTGATGGTGGTTTTCTTCTCCGCGTCGCCCAGTTTGCCGAGCTGCAAAATCTGGTGCGCTGCTTCCATGGCGGCGTTGCGTCCCAGCTCCGGCGCGACACCGGCATGAGCCGCCTTACCCTTGACCTCGACCACGGCGGTGGCACTGCCTTTGCGCCACACCACCAGGCCATCCGCCGGGCGGCCCGGTTCGAGGTTGAGGGTGACGTCGTGGGCCTTGGCGGTTTTCTTGATCAGGTCGGTGGCAATGTCCGAGCCGGTTTCTTCGCTGGCATCGAGCAGAAAGGTGATTTGCGCGTAGTCCTTGAAGTCGAGGTTTTTCAGGACTTTCAGCGCGTAGATCCCTGCAACGATGCCGCCCTTGTCGTCCATCACGCCCGGCCCGTAGGCGCGGCCGTCCTTGATGTGGAACGGACGCTCGGCGGCCGAACCTTCCTTGAAGACGGTGTCCATGTGCGCCATCAGCAGGATTTTTGCCTTGCCGGTGCCTTTGAGGGTCGCGATCACGTGGCTGCTTTTGTCCGGGGTATTGGGCACAAGCTCGAGGGTCGCGCCGAGTTTTTTCAGTTCGTCGATGGCGATGTCGCTGACTTTCGTCAGGCCCGGTTCAAAGCCGGAACCGGAGTCGATGTTCACCAAACGCTCCAGTAACTTCAGGGCTTCGCCCTTGTACTGTTCGGCATCGGTGAGGACTTGTTTGTGCGGTTCGGCGAAAACGGTGGGAGCGAAAGCGCCGAGGGCGATGGTCAGGCCAAGGCTGGTGGCCAGCAGGGAGCGAGGGAGATTGAACGTCATGAATCGATCCTTGTTTCGTGTCGGGGGGTGAAAAACACCCTACCTGACTACGGCGCAAGGCTCTAGACCGAATGCGACACTGAGCGTTCGGCTTTGGACCGAGTTGAAGCCATCGCGGGCAAGCCTTGCTCCTACAGGGCAACGTGATCTGTAGGAGCCGAGCTCGCGATGGCGGAATGTCAGGCGACATTACTGGTGATGGATCACACCGAATCAAGTAATGGGTGATGCGGTTTGTCATCGCTGCAACAGATGACGCGGTTGCGACCGGAGGCTTTGGCTTCGTAGAGCGCCTGGTCGGCGTCGTTGAGCCACAGGGTTGCGTCGGTGTATGCCGGGTTGAAGGCGGCCAGACCGATGCTCAGGCTGACTGTCAGTGCCGGGCTCTGCTCGTAGCCCAACGTGGCGAAGCGATCACGCAGCGCATCCATGGCGACCGCAGCGCTCGTGAGCGGAAGATCCGGGAGGATCACGCAGAACTCGTCGCCACCGTAGCGCCCGGCAACATCCGCCGCGCGCAGGTTCTGCTTGAGCATTTTGCTCAACTGGCGCAACACGATGTCCCCGGCAACGTGGCCGTAGGTGTCGTTGATAGATTTGAAATGGTCGATGTCGATCAGAGCAATCGCCCCGCCCTGCTGCTGACGTTTGCAACGCTGGAATTCGATTTCCAGTTGATCCTTCCAGGCGCCGTGGTTGAGCAAGCCGGTGAGGCTGTCGGTGCGGCTCAGGGCCAGCAATTCACGCTTTTGTCGGCCGAGGGTGTGAGCCTGGCGGAAGCAGATCCAGCCCAATGCCAGCGGATACAAACACATCAAGGGCAAACAGGCATACATCTGCAGTTGGCTGGTTTGCGGGACGAAGGCCGGGGAGAAAATCAGCAGTCCGACGCCCATCCCGAGAACTTGCGCCACGGTTCCCGCCAACAGGAAACGCAAACCGCCAATGGCCACATTGTTCATCGCCATCATGCCCAGGGTCGTCGCGCCGGGCAGCGGATTGAAGTGCATGGCTGCGACCCAAAAGCCGCCGAGAAAGGCGTCCACCAGCAGGTTTCGGTGTTCGGCGTGATAAGGCACTGGCGCGCGGCGCGCCCATTGATAGGCCACGTGCGGCCAGAGTATGGCGTTGAGCAGCATCGCCGCCCACACCCACGGTGCAGGGTTGAGTGGATACATCGCTGCGCTCACGAGCAACAGCCCCAAGGCTAAACCCAGGGTTCGCGATGTATAGAGCCTCCTGGCCAGTGAAAGTCCTTTTCCTCCCGTTTTTTCCATAGAGGCCTCTGCGCCACTGAACGGAACCTGAAAACAGGGCTTCAAGTGTGGTGAGAGTCTATCAGGGAAGCGGCAAATAGCCATCACCGGCTGGCGGTCTGAATACCACGGCACAACCTTGAGGCGAGCGCCCAATGTTTGGCTATACATGAAAGAAGGGTTCGATCAATAACGATAAAAAAGGAGGCCCATGCAGACCTTTCAAGTGTTGATCATCGGCAGTGGATTTGGCGGCCAGTGCGCGGCGATCAATTTGCTCAAGGCAGGCATCGACGATTTTCGCCTGCTGGAACGGCGGGACTTTTTCGGCGGCACCTGGTGCCAAAACACCTACCCCGGTGCCGCGGTCGACGTGCCCTCGCCGCTCTATTCGCTGTCCTTCGCGCCCTACCGCTGGACGCAAATGTTCGCCGAGCAGGCCGAACTGCACCGCTACACACAGTACGTGGTGGAGCACTTCGGCCTGCGAGACAAGGTTGAACTGCAGGCCAATGTCGAGCGCATCGAATGGGACGACGACGGCAAACGCTGGGCGGTGCACACCGCCTGCAAAGGCACGTTCCATGCGCAGTTCCTGATCAACGCCACCGGGCCGCTGAGCCAACCGGTGATCCCGCACTTCGAGGGCCAGGAGCGGTTTCAGGGCAAGACTTTTCACACCAACAACTGGGATCACACCTACGATTACCGGCAAAAACGCGTGGCCATCGTTGGCAGCGGTGCCAGCGCGGCCCAGGTGATTCCGACGATTGCCCCGGACGTCGAGCATCTGCATGTGTTCCAGCGCACGCCGCACTGGGTGTTGCCTCGGGCCGACCGCGCCTTTGGGCCTTTCCAGCGTTGGTTACTGGGGCTCAAACCAGCCTACAAACTGTTGCGCTGGACGATCTACTGGCTGTTCGAAACCCGAGTGATTGCCTTCAAGTATTCGAAACCAGCGATCCGCGTGGTCCAGCAACACGCCCTGCGCTTCCTCAAACGGCAAGTGCCCGCCCCACAATTGCGGCAAAAACTGACGCCCGACTATGCCATCGGCTGCAAACGGATAATCGTCTCAAGCACCCTGTACCCGGCGCTGGGCCGCAGTAACGTGAGCCTGCACAGCCGCGAGCAAGGCATCGCCGCCATCGATGAAACCGGCATCGTCACCCAGGACGGCCAACACATCGACCTGGACCTGATCGTCTGGTCCACCGGTTACGACGCCACCGACGGGGTGATTTCCTACCCGGTCACCGGCAAAAACGGCACACAACTCAAAGCGTTCTGGGCCCAGTATCCGCGGGCCTATCTTGGCACCAGCCTGCCGGACTTCCCCAACCTGTTTATCGTCACCGGCCCCAACACGGGCATCGGCCATACCTCGGCCCTGTTCATCATCGAGTCTCAGATGAACTACATTCTCGATTGCATCCGCACGTTAAAAGAACACGGTTTGCGCAGCATCGAAGTTCGCCCCGAAGCAGAACGTACCTACACTGAAATGATCCACCGGGAGATGGAACGCACCGTATGGAAGTCCGGGGGCTGCCACAGTTGGTATCAAAGCAAGAGCGGTCATGTGATTGCGATGTTTCCGGGGTTCAGTTTCAGCTATCACCGGTTGACCAGGGCGCTGAAACCCGCCGATCACATTCTGTCCTGATCACGTAAAAGGAAGATGCCTGATGCTTTTGTTGGTTGTCGCAATCGCCGTTTTCGTGGCCTGGAGCTGGTTGAGTTACCCGGCCATCGGTCATTGGCTCTATGACTTGAACATGTCGGTAGAGGCGAAGCTGTATGGCTTGCACAAAATTGTCGTGCCGATCGCCGAAATGACTGTTTCGACCTGGCAAGGCGGGCCGTACGAAGCGTCCAGCAGCGTGCTGATGCTCCACGGCTACAGCGCCGACAAGAACATCTGGCTGCGTTTTGCCCGGCACTTTGTCGGCAATTATCGGGTGATCATCCCCGACATCGCCGGCCATGGCGAAACCGGCTTCAAGGCGGGCGGCGGCTACGACATTCCCTTGCAGGCCAAGCGGATGATCCAGTTGCTCGATGTCTGCGGCGTCGAGAAAGTCCACGTGATCGGCAACTCGATGGGCGGTTACATGGCGGCGTGGCTGGCGGCCACGTACCCGGATCGCATTGTTTCGGTGGCCCTGATCGACCCGGCAGGTGTCACCGCCCCCGAAGCCAGCGACCTGGAGCGGCATTTGGCCAAGGGCCACAACCCGTTCCTGATTCATTCACGGGAAGAATTCCAGCGCTTCTACGCCATGACCATGGCCGAACCGCCGTGGGTACCCAAGGTGGTGCTGGACGCCATGGCGCAACGCTATGAACAGAGTCGCGATGAGCTGGAAGAAATCTTCAACGACTTCCGTGCCAGCCCGCCGATGGAGCCGAAACTGCCCGACATCAAGTGCCAGGCGCTGTTGCTGTGGGGGCACAAGGACCGCTTGATCGATGTCAGCAGCGTGGCGATCTGGAGCAAAGGCATCGCCGATCTGCGAGTGGAAGTCTGGGACCACACCGGCCATATGCCAATGGTGGAGCAACCGACGAACACGGCGCGGCTGTATCGGGAATTTTTGGCATCGCTGCGCTCGGAAAGCCCTCAGGATCAGCGGCTGCACTGAACATGCAGTCCTTTGCAGAATGAAGTCCGTAAGATTCTTCGTTTGTCGGCGCCGCGCAAGGCTGCGATCTTTTCCCGCATCCTTTACGTTACCGCACCAGGAATTCTTTCATGAGTCACCCAAACTTCGTCAGCCCTGACCTGATCCGCCAACGCTTTTCCAAAGCGATGTCCGACATGTACCGCGAAGAAGTGCCGCTGTACGGCGCGCTGATGGAACTGGTGGAACAAACCAACCGTCACGTGCTGGACAGTGATCCACAGATCGCCCGACAGTTGAACAGCACCGGTGAAATCCAGCGCCTGGACCTGGAGCGGCATGGCGCGATCCGTGTCGGCACCGCCGATGAACTGGCCACCCTCGCCCGGCTGTTTGCGGTGATGGGCATGCAGCCGGTGGGTTATTACGACCTGACCCCGGCCGGCGTTCCGGTGCATTCCACGGCTTTTCGCGCGGTGCATGAGGCGGCGTTGCAGGTCAGCCCGTTCCGGGTATTCACCTCCCTGCTGCGTCTGGAACTGATCGAGGACCTGGAACTGCGAGCGTTCGCCCAGTCGGTGCTGGATAAGCGTTCGATCTTCACGCCCACTGCGTTGATTCTCATCGAGCGCGCCGAAACCCAGGGCGGCCTCACCGAACAGGAGGCCCGGGACTTCGTCGAGCAGGCGCTGGAAACATTCCGCTGGCATCACACCGCCACCGTGACCGCCGAGCAGTACCGCAAGCTCAGCGCCCAGCATCGCCTGATCGCCGACGTGGTGGCGTTCACCGGCCCGCATATCAACCACCTGACGCCGCGCACCCTGGACATCGACATCGTCCAGGCGCAAATGCCTGCCCACGGCATCACCCCCAAAGCGGTGATCGAAGGACCGCCCCGCCGTCAGTGCCCGATCCTGCTGCGCCAGACCAGTTTCAAGGCCTTGGATGAGCCTGTCGCTTTCACCGATCAAACCCAGACTCACGGCAGCCACAGCGCCCGTTTCGGCGAGATCGAGCAACGCGGCGCGGCGCTCACTCCCAAAGGCCGGGCGCTTTACGACCGCTTGCTCAACGCTGCCCGGGATGAATTGAAAGACTTCCCCAATGAAGCCAATGCCGCACGTTACAACGCGCTGATGGCGCAGCACTTTGCAGAATTCCCTGACACCGTTGAGGGCATGCGCCGAGAGGAACTGGCGTACTTTCGCTACTTCGTCACGGAAAAAGGTTTGGGGGCCGATGAGCTGAAATCGTGGTCGCTGGAGGATCTGCTCAACGGCGGGTATTTGCGGGTTGAACCGTTGGTGTACGAAGATTTCCTGCCAGTCAGCGCTGCGGGGATTTTTCAGTCGAACCTGGGGGATGCGGCGCAAACCCACTATGGCGTGCAGTCGAACCGGCAGGTGTTCGAGAAAGCGCTGGGGCGATCGACGATTGATGAGTTGGCGTTGTATGCCGAGACGCAGCGACGCTCGATCGAAGAATGTTTCGCGCATTGAGCCTCGCGACCTGAGGCATGGCACAAACATGTAGCAGCTGGCGCAGCCTGCGTCCGGCTGCGCAGCAGTCGTAGAACCGGCAAACACGGTTTACCTGAATGACCGCGGTGTTTGGTTTTACGACTGCTTCGCAGCCGAACGCAGGCTGCGCCAGCTGCTACACATCAGATTCAGCGGAGCTTCGCCAACAGTTCTTGTGCCGCAGCTTCAGAGGAAGCCGGATTCTGACCGGTGATCAGCAAACCATCAGTGAGCACATAACTCGCCCAATCAGCACCTTTGGAATAGACACCACCCTTCTCCTTAAGCATGTCCTCCACCAAAAACGGCACAACCTTCGTCAGTTGCACAGCCTCTTCCTCAGTGTTGGTAAAGCCCGTCACGCGCTTGCCTTTGACCAGCGGCTGGCCGTCTGCGCCCTTGACGTGACGCAACACACCCGGGGCGTGGCAGACCGCTGCGACCGGTTTGCCTGCCTGGTAAAACGCCTCGATCAGAGCGATCGAAATTTTGTCTTCGGCCAAATCCCACAGCGGGCCATGGCCGCCCGGGTAGAAAATCGCGTCATAATCTTCAGCCCTCGCGCTGCTCAGCAGAGCGGTAGACGCCAATGCGGACTGGGCGGCGGAGTCTTTGCGAAAGCGCTCGGTGGCCGCGGTTTGCGCGTCCGGCTCGTCGCTTTTTGGGTCCAGCGGTGGTTGACCACCCTTGGGCGAGGCCAGGGTCAACTGAGCGCCGGCGTCCTTGAAGGCGAAATACGGTGCGGCGAATTCCTCCAGCCAAAAGCCGGTTTTCTTACCCGTGTCACCCAATTGATCGTGTGACGTTAGAACCATCAGGATTTTCATGTCGTTCTCCTTGAGTTCGCAGATGTTCATTCATCTCGGCGCTGAGTTTGACCTCCGGGCTGCTGTGTTCGTTGCACCTGTCACCCTAGCGGTTCTGCTACCGGTTTTCGGCAAATCAGACGATGGGTCACCGAATGATGGCTAACGGCCTTGATGCGCAAGAAGTTGCGCACTCATCACTGCGAAAGCCCTTCCCGGGTGACTGATCGCCCGGCCTGTCAGGCCCCCAGCCAAGTGCGCAAGAAGTTGCGCAGTACTGCGCAACTTCTTGCGCACATTCACAGGCGATCGCTGCCGAACATTCTCCACACGGTCGAAAAAATCTCTCAACCACCTGATTTATATAGCATTAACGGTTTATGGCACGGACCTTGATAACAGTCAGGCACCCACCGGGCGATACCGCCTCCCGGGCACCCTAACTTTTAGCAAGGAGCACATCCATGGCTACACCAGCGTACATGTCCGTCACTGGCGAGAAACAAGGTCTGATCACTGCCGGCGCATTCACCGCCGACTCGGTTGGCAACACCTACCAGGAAGGTCACGAAGACCAGGTCATGGTTCAGGCTTTCAGCCACGACGTGATCATCCCGCGTGACCCACAGTCCGGCCAACCGACCGGTCAGCGCGTTCACAAGCCAGTCGTGATCACCAAGGTCTACGACAAGGCTTCGCCACTGCTGCAAGCCGCTCTGACCTCCGGCGAGCGCATGAGCGAAATCGTTATCCAGTGGTACCGCACTTCGGCTCAAGGTACCCAAGAGCACTACTACACCACCAAACTGGAAGACGCGATCATCGTCGCCATCAACAACAAAATGCACAACTGCCAGGATCCGTCGAACTCGCACTTCACGCACCTGGAAGAAGTGCAATTCACCTACCGCAAAATCACCTGGACCCACGAAGTATCCGGTACTTCGGGTTCCGATGACTGGCGTGTTCCGGTCGCTTAATCGCGGCTGACGGTTCCAAACATCGGCCAGCTCTGCTGGTCGATGTCATTTGCGCCTTCCAAGAATTTTCGCGTCCGCAAGCGCCCGTTTGGGTGCAGGCGTGCGCCGCAGTACTGCACGAGGAACAAGGGATGTTCGCGCCGGCCAATCAAACTCACTTTGCCCTGACCATCGAAGGTCTTTCCAGCGACTTCCAGGTTTTTTCCCTGCAAGGTCGGGAAGCCATCAGCCAGCCTTTTGTGTTTGAGGTGGAGCTGGTCAGTGAACAGCCGTCCCTGGACCTCGAGACCCTGCTGCACAAACCGGCCTTTTTGCAGCTCTCGCCTGACGGCAGCGGCATTCATGGCCAGATCTACCGCGCCGCCCAGGGTGATTCCGGCAAACGCCTGACCCGCTACGCGGTGACCCTGCGCCCGCAACTGTCTTACCTGGCGCACCGCATCAACCAACGCATCTTCCAGAACCTTAACGTGCCGAAAATCATCGGCAGCGTCCTCGAAGAGCACGGCATCCAAAGCAATGCCTATGAATTCAAAGTCGGGGCGATTTATCCCGAGCGCATTTACTGCGTTCAGTACGATGAATCGGACCTGCAGTTCGTTCAGCGTCTGTGCGAGGAAGAAGGTATCCACTACCACTTTCAGCACAGCGCCACCGCCCACAAGCTGGTGTTCGGCGATGACCAGACGGTGTTCCCGAAACTCGCACCCGTGGCCTACCAGCAAGACTCCGGCATGGTCGCCAACGACCCGGTGATCAAGCGT
Source organism: Pseudomonas sp. GM41(2012) (assembly GCF_000282315.2). GTDB lineage: Bacteria > Pseudomonadota > Gammaproteobacteria > Pseudomonadales > Pseudomonadaceae > Aquipseudomonas. The sequence continues at coordinate 49,007 of NZ_AKJN02000005.1, read as the reverse complement.
TTTGACCTGCGCCTGGAAACCCGCACCAGCCGTACCACCCGCCGCGACTACGACTTCGAAAAACCACGCCTGACGCTGGAAAGCGAGAATCGCGGCGACGCCCTGCCCGACCTCGAAGACTACGACTACCCCGGTCGCTTCATCGACCGCGAACGCGGCAAGCACCTGGCCAAACGCGCCCTCGAACGTCACCGCAGCGACTTCCAGCTCGCCGAAGGCAAAAGCGATCAGCCCTTGCTGGTCAGCGGCCACTTCCTGGCCCTGACCCAACACCCGAAAGCCAAATGGAACGACCTGTGGCTGCTCACCGAAATCCTTCACGAAGGCAAACAGCCGCAAGTGCTGGAAGAGTCGGTCACCAGCAACACCACCAACCTGAAAGACGATTTCCACCAGGGCTACCGCAACCGCTTCCAGGCCACCCCGTGGGACGTACCAAACCGTCCGCCCCTGACGCAAAAGAAACCGCGCATCCTTGGCAGCCAGAGCGCCGTGGTCACCGGGCCAAAAGGTGAAGAGATCCACTGCGACCAATACGGTCGCGTCAAAGTGCAATTCCACTGGGACCGCGAAGGCCAGGCCGACGACAAGACCAGCTGCTGGCTGCGTGTCTCGTCCGCCTGGGCCGGCGCCCACTACGGCGGCATCGCCATCCCGCGCATCGGCATGGAAGTACTCGTCAGCTTCCTCGAAGGCGACCCCGACCAACCGCTGATCAGCGGCTGCCTGTACCACAAGGAAAACGTCGTCCCGTACGCCCTGCCGGCGAACAAGACCCGCAGCACCTTCAAAACCCTGAGCTCCCCCGGTGGCGGCGGTTACAACGAACTGCGCATCGAAGACAAAAAGGGCCAGGAACAAATCTTCCTGCACGCCCAACGCGACTGGGACGAAAACGTCGAACACGACCAGAAAATCCGCGTCGGCAACGAACGCCACGACACCGTCGAGCAAAACAGCTACAGCGAATTCAAGGCCGAAGAACACCACACCGTCTACGCCGACCGCAAAGTCGAAACCCGCGCCAACGACCACCTCACCGTGGGCGTCAACCAGCACATCAAGGTCGGCACCGGCCAGTTCATCGAAGCGGGCCAGGAAATCCACCTGAGCAGCGGCATGAAAGTCGTGCTCGAAGCTGGCAGTGAACTGACCCTCAAGGGTGGCGGCAGCTTCATCAAGATTGATGGCAGCGGTGTGACGTTGAGCGGGCCGGTGATCAACATGAACTCCGGGGGGAGTCCCGGTAGCGGGACTGGCGCGGCACCGTTGATGCCCGGCGCGCTGAAACAGGCCGACGCCGACAAGGCCGGCGCGGTTCTGACCCCGGCTCAGATCAACACCCTCAAACGCAACGCGCCGTTCTGTGAAGAGTGCGAGAAATGCAAGGCAGGTGCTTGTGCGATCTGATCTTTTGACCCCGCAGGCTTGGCTGGCTGAACGGCCGTTGCAGGTTAATGAACGTCTTTATTTGATTGTCAGTGCGGCTAGCGATGCCGAGCCACTGAAGGCCTTCTACCAGCAGGATATGGCGCCGGAGCTGATACCGATCTGGAGCGGCACGCCGTACGCCGATTGGCAACCAGTGATGCCCTACCTCGCCGAGCTGAAACCCAACAATGGTTTCCTTCAGTGGATTGCTGAAACCGACGCTCAGGATTGGGGCTGGCTGGCGGTGTCCACCAGCACGCCAGACGTGGTGTTCGAACATCTTCGCAGTTTGACTCAAGTGCATATGCCCGATGGCACCGAGGTGTTTTTTCGGTTCTGGGACGGGCGACATATTTTCCCGATTCTTGAAGGATTGGGTGCTGGCGCGGGTGAAGTTTTACCGGTGTTTGACCGCTACCTGATCAATGGCCAAACACTGGAGGTGGGACCGAGGGCAGTGCCACCGGCCAAAGCCTGGCCGTGGTGGGAGGTGCCGCAGAAGTTAGTCGACACGCTGGCGGAAAAAGACCACACCACCGTCGTCGACAACCTGATGCAGTGGCTGGGAGAGGACTGCCCCGAACTGTTCTTCGCCTTCCCCGAAAGTAACTTGCGCCACAAGGTCGAGCGCTTCGTGCGCCAACAATCCAATACAGAAGATATGGCAGAGCGTCTTGCTGCTGAGCTGACAAAGGAAGTCACGTCATGATTGATCCCATCGGTAAATTGGTCCTTCAAGTCCTGGACGCCAAGACGCCTGACGTGAATGTCATCCTCAAGGATTTCAATAATTGCCTGAGCGACTACAAGACCTGGGCCGACGGCTTCTGGACTGGCTGGGCAATGGATGTAGATCAAAAGTTCAAAGTGGGCAACGAAGTCAGCGTCACTGAGCGCAAGACCAAGACAGGACCCGTTGAAACCTACGCCACCTGTCCGTTGATGGGTGATTTCACGCTGATCCACATGTTTGAAAGCGCACGGTACGTGCCCATTGGCAATACGCCAGTCAAGCTCGAACCCGTCAAAAAAGCGATGTTCGGCGGATACGACGTTGTCGGCCCGGTGATTCCCGCAAACATCGGTCCGAGCGGCATTGAAGTCATCAAAGGCTGCAAGCCGGGTCAGATGTACCGAATTACTTTTTTCCCGAATGTTTCTGAAAGCAACGTCAAGGCGCTGTATGCCTCGTACCAGGGTGTTATCGGTAATCTTGACGGCTGGTTGAAAAGCGAGTGGTCGAGCAAGTTCCAGCCGCAATGGGTGAGCTACACGGCAGCTGACCGGGCGGGGCGCTCGGTCATTTTGGTGAAGTCCGCACTTGATAGTCTTGAGAAAGCACTTCTGGGTCTCTGGGATGACATCAAAAGCCTATTCGAATTATTAGCCCACCCTGTCGACAATGCGAAGAAGCTTCTCCAGTACCTGAATGAAGACGAGGTAAAAAAACTCTATTCAGCGTCGAAAGAGGCCATTGCTACCGGGCTGCTGATTCTCAGCGACGAGCCGCTGATGTTCATCTATCTCTCGGCCATTGTCGCGTGGGTCGGCATGTTGCCGCCGCAAGTCTGTGTGGAAGTGATTACCGCCATCAGCACTTCCTTTCTGATCAACGTGGTACTGGGGATCTGTCTTTCCGGTGGCGTCGGGCTGGCGATTCGTGTTGGCACAAAAACCTTAGTCAAAGTCAAATCGGGTACCGCAGTACAAATGCTGCAAGAGTTTGCCGAAAAACTCTTGGCGACGAGTAAGGGACACGCCTTGAAGGCTCACGGTGAAACCGTGAAACCTCTTCTTGCCAGCGCGCAAGGCGTACCGATGAACGCCGCCAAAAAGGCCACGTTGAAAATCGAACAAGCGACTAAGACAACCGCCAAAGGTCCAGTGCCGATCACCAGCGATACGCCTACCCTGCTGGAGAAAAACGCCTCTGTATTTGCTCGTAAGAAAGCTGAAAAACACTACGTTCTGGAGCCAAAGGAAAAGATCGACGACGTTTCTACTCAGTCGAAAACACCTGACGACAAAAGCGCCGCATGCGCCAAGAAAACCTGCACCAATGGTTGCCCCGTATCGATGGTCACTGGCGAAGAACTGCTGACCCTGACCGACGGCGAACTCGGCGGTCTGCTGCCCTTCAGCTGGACGCGCCTTTATCGCACCAGCGCTGCGGAAATCGACTGCGGCCTCGGCTACGGCTGGAGCCACGCCCTCGCTCAACGCGTCGACATCAACGGCGACGAGGTGATCTGGACCGACCACGAAAACCGTATCACTACGTTCCCGTTACCAAGTGTGCAGCGCCTGGCGATCACCAACAGCCTGTCGGAAGCGGCGATTTTCCTCGGTGAGGATCCCTCCGAACTGATCCTCACCCAAGCCGGTGAGCGCACCCAGTTCTACCATTTCCGCTACAACACCAAAGGCGCGACGCTGATTGCCATCAGTGACGATTATGGCAATCGCCTGCACATTACCCGTGACATCCACGGTCGAATCAAACGTGTCGATAACGGTGCCGGTCGCGCCCTCCTCGTGCGTTACGATCGAAAGCACATCGTCGCCATCGACTATCAGCAGTTCAGCCCGGCTGACAATCTGGAAGATGCCTGGATCACCATCCAGACGATGGTCACCTATGGCTACGATGCCCAGCACCGCCTGATCGAAGCTAAAAACGCCGCCGGTGAAGCCGAGCGTTATGCCTACAACGACCAAAACGTCATTCTCGAGCGTCAACTGGCTGGCGGCGCAAGTTTCTACTGGGAATGGGAAAAAGAAGGCAAATCAGCACGCTGCATCCATCACTGGGCAAGCTTCTCGCAGATGGACGCGCACTACGCTTGGGATGACAAGGGCAGCGTCACTGTTACCAACGCCGACGGCAGTGAAGAGGTCTACACCCACGACGATAAGGCTCGACTGGTTGCCAAAGTCGACCCGGATGGCGCCGAACACCTGAAGGCCTATGATGACAAGGGTCGCCTGATCGCCGAAAAAGACCCTCTCGGCGCAGTCACCGAATACCAATACAACGAAGCCGGCCGACTGGTCGCGGTCATTCCACCAGAAGATGCACCGACTACCTACGAGTATTACCGCGGCTTCGTCCGCGTGGTGAACCGTGGGCCGGCGACCTGGAAATACTGGCGCAACGACCAAGGCGACATCACCGAACAAATCGACCCAGACGGCAATTCGACCCATTACAGCTACGACCGTCAGGGCCGTCTGCTGGAAATCCGCCATCCCGACGGCAGCCATCATCAACTGGGGTGGAACAATCTCGGCCAACTGCTCGAAGAACAACTGCCGGACGGCGGTCAGCGCAAGTACCGCTATGACGCGCTAGGTCGGCAAATCACTCGCCAGGACGAAAGCGGCGCGATCACTCAATACCAATGGGACGCGGCGAACCGCCTCGCGCAAATCACCCTGCCAGGTGGTGCAACCCGTGCATTCACCTACAACGCCTACGGCAAAGTCACGGCCGAACGTGATGAATTGGGCCGCGTCACCCGCTTCGAATACGCCGATAACCTGCATCTGGTCAGCCGCCGCATCAACCCGGATGGCAGCCAGTTGCGCTATCGCTACGACAACTCGCGCCTGCTGCTCAGCGAGATCGAAAACCAACGTGGCGAGCACTACCACCTCGACTATTACCCTAATGGCCTTATCCAACAGGAAACCGGTTTCGACGGTCGACGTACCGCCTACGAATACGACCTCAAAGGTCAGTTGCTGAAGAAAACCGAGTTCGGCGACGACGGCAGTGAGCTGGTCACTGAGTACCAACGCGACACCGCTGGCCGCTTGCTGGTGAAAACCCTGGCCGATGGCGAGAAAATTCACTACAGCTATGACGCCCTCGGTCGCCTTGTGAACGTCGACGACGGCCACTGGCCCCTCGCCTACGAATACGACCTGCAAGATCGCCTGATCACCGAGCACCAAGGCTGGGGCACCCTACGGTACGAGTACGACCAACTCGGCCAGCTCAGCCATTGCCGCCTACCTGACGGCAGCAAACTCGACTATCGCCACCAATCCGGCGGCCGCCTGAGCAGCATCGACCTCAATGGCTCGCGTCTGACCACTCACCAGTTCAGCGCCGGTCGCGAACAGCAGCGCCAACAAGGCCTGCTGCTCAGCCAATACCAGTATGACGAACAAGGTCGATTGCAAGCTCACAGCGTCAGTCAGCAAGATCGCAACCTGTTCCAGCGCCGATACGCCTACGACGCCAACGGCAACCTCGCCGGCATCGACGACAGTCGCAAAGGTAATCGCAGCTACCACTACGACCCGCTCGACCGCCTGATCAACGTCCGTGGCACCACCCCGGAAAGCTTCGCCCACGACCCGGCAGGCAACCTCCTCGGCCAAGGCGACCAGCCAACCACGAACCTGGCCAACGTAAAAGGCAACCGCCTGCTAATGCAAGGCGACCGCCATTACGACTACGACGCCTACGGAAATCAGATCCGCGAACGCCGGGGCACTGGGCAAAAGCTTGTCACCGAGTACCGTTATGATTGCCAACACCGCCTCATCGGGGTCAGCCTTCCCGGCGGTAGCGTAGCGAGCTACAAGTACGACGTCTTCGGCCGTCGAATCGCAAAAACTATCGATGGTCAAACCACGGAATTCCTGTGGCAAGGCGAACGCCTCATCGCCGAAAGCGCGGACAACCGCTATCGCAGCTACATCTACGAGCCAGGCAGCTTCCGCCCGTTGGCGATGCTCGATGGTGAAGGCCCGCTAAAAGCCGAGCCGTTCTACTACCAACTCGACCACCTTGGCACCCCGCAGGAACTCACCGACTACAGCGGCGAGATCATGTGGTCGGCGAAATACCGCGCCTACGGCAACCTCGCCACCCTCGACGTGGCGGAAATTGATAACCCGCTACGCTTCCAGGGTCAGTACTTCGATGCGGAAACGGGCTTACATTACAACCGGCATCGCTACTACAATCCTGGCACTGGGCGGTATTTGACGCCGGATCCGATCAAGCTTGCGGGGGGGTTGAACAACTACCAGTACGTGCCTAACCCTACGGGGTGGGTGGATCCGTTGGGGTTGGCCTGCGGAGTTGGAAATTGCCCCAAAGTCACTCGAGATGCCCAAGGCAGAATCACAGACTGGGAGTTTGATGTCACTCCGGATGACATAGGAACGGGTAGCGCGACGAATCAGGCCGCTCGGGATCATGCAAGAGAGCTTGGGAACGCAACTGATGACGCAGGACATGCGAGAGGGAACAAGCTAGGTGGACCAGGGACTGTGCTGGACAACATTTTCCCTCAAGCGCCATCAGTAAACCGGGGACAATTTAGAGTGTTCGAAAAAGGTGTTGCTGAACATATAACTGAAAATGACGTCAGCGCTAGCGCCCGCTTGACTGCAGTTTATGAAGGGCAAGACACTCGCCCGTACAAATTGATCTATAAAATTACATTCTCAGACGGCACGAAGCTTACCAAAGAATTTGACAACTAAAGGACACTACCAATGTTTATAGTCAAAACAGATATCAAAACAAACTCGTACATTGGTGGCAATCCTGTACTTCCATCAGGAGTAGATGCGCCGAAAAGTAAAAGCGACGTACCACTAACTTTCTTTTTTACCATTGAGTTCCCTGCCACGCACGCGCTCAGCGGCTACACGTTTAGCTTTTTCAGTGCTACAGATGAATTCGATGAAAATTTCACGATACCCGAAATGCTTAGTACGGACCTAAAGAACGCAATTATTCCAAACGGCTTTTTAAGAACATATCAAAAGCTTTTCAAAACATATTTATTTAAAACAGAAACAGCTCAAACATTAAATACAGCCTCTCGCATAAAACTTCAATATCTAGAGTTTTCCACCCAAGAAAATGGAGAAATTTTTGGCTGGGCTGGTCTACCTCCAAAATGGATACTTGAAGACGAAGCTCCGTCCACTTACGAAGGTGAAAGTCTCGACTTTCTACTCCAAGTAAAACGCGACCAGACTTTTGACATTACAGACGCAGCCCCACCACAAAAAGAAATTAATATATTTGGCGGAGAAAAAGACAGAAAAAAAAGAAATTACTTCTTCTTCAATCAAAATGAAACGTACTTTTTCGGCCAACCCTCAAAGGCTTTCGACAACAACGTATATATTCTTACTCAATGCGACTAAGCCAAAACAATTAAGAAAAAAAAAAGAAAAAAGGGGAAATATCTATTTTCCACGCAACCACGAAAATAAATCTGTCCCCTTTTGTTCGCTGCGCCGATGCTCTGCCTTCAGGACTAAAAATTGAGGAAATAAAATGGGCTCGAACAAAATCGTTTCCATTTGGACGGCGAACACCGACTGGGAACCGTCTACGCTTCGAGATGTGATGAGCCCAGAGTATTCTGACGGCGGAGACTATCTTGGCTCCGAGTTCAGCGAGGCTTTCTCACTTGGTTTTGTTGATGATGACACTGTCGAAGCAGATAAAATCGAGCCAACAAATTCTTTAATTGATGCAATTGACGGGTGCTCATACGACCTTGACATTGCGTCAGACATGAAAAATAAAAACACCCCTCTGACCGAAGCACCTATAGACACCATTGTCGCCATCTACGACTACTCCTTCTCGGGCACCCCCAAAAACATTAAAATCAGAAACAATCTATTTACATACCGAGGAAGTTTTGAATACCAAGACTAAACTCTCAGAGAATAGGCAGACATATTTCTGGACTCTAAAATAAATCTGCCCCTGAGAAATACAAGATACCTGCCAAAGATATTAGCCTTGGTAAAGAAGTCACATGGCATCACGTACCAGGAACGGATACACTCCAATTGGTAAGGTGCTATCAACATGAACAATCGAAAGACCCTCAATGGAATACTCTTTGGCAGAAGCTGTTCCATCCTAGAAACAAAGGGGGTCTGAAATGAAATTTGATTGGAGCTCTTTCGGGATTGAACAAGGTTCCTCAGTTGATAGCACTACGATTTCCCCAGTAAAAAAACTACTTGGTGTAAGCTTTCCAAAATCATACTTGGACTTGGTCACATATTCCGACGAAGCCTCTCCAGAGGTATCTGGATTTTCATATGGCGACGAAGGGACTTGCATAAGCGAGTTTTTTTCGTTCTCGCCTGATGTGACCCCGTATACCATCTCATGGTACTTAGGGGCAGGAAAACCCCCAGGGCTTCCCAAAGAAATGGTCCCTATAGCAAGGGATGCAGATGGTTACTTGGTTTGCCTGAATTTCAAAACATCCTCCATTACTGTTGAGATTTTTGATCCGAACTCAAGCAGTACTTATTTCGCTGCTAGTAATTTTGATGATTTTGTTAATTTGTGGAGTGAATAGGAGGAGCAGCAAAAAAGTCATGCAGTCCCGGAGGTGAATCGGGCACAAGGGATTGGAGTTCCGGAGCAAGCCGATGACATCATGAAAAACCCGAAATCTGATGACAAAACTATTGAAAGTCATCATATGTACAATGCACTGGCTGACAAAGCTTTTAACATCTATCCAGCAACAATAGATGAGCATCTATATAGATGGCACGGTGGAAGCTTCCAAAACGAGACCAAAGGAAAACTACTTAACCCATTGGTACCCGAGGATTTTTGAGCCATGACTAAGATAAGTATTACTTCTGCAGCCCCCACTAGCGACCTTGAAGTGGCCAAATTCCTACACCAACGATTTAAAATGTCGCTGATTGGTTCACAAAAAAAGCTCACCATGGGGGATAAAGGTTTTTTTTACACGTGTGACCTCTATCAAAATGACCATGTTGAGCGCGACAAGGATATTCGCGACATAATTACCTTCTTCAATAAAAAGAAACTTCCACTGCTGCTCCTAGAAATCGAAGATGAACAGGAATGGGGGGATTTAGATATAGACAACCTTAGTCAGTATTCAATATCTGAAGAGGAACTGCTAAACGCTCTGGACTCATCTAAAGGACTTTACGAGTAACCGAGCCCTTTCTTCATACTTAAACACCTTGCTGGCCTTCGATGAAATGAGTGAATTTTTGCTCCCCGATGTCAGCATCATACCCAAACGGCCCTTCAACCAGCGCTTTCACTCGGGACAGGAGTCCACCGCATGCCTTACCCCGATCTGCAAAACGCTGTTCAACATGCAGGGTTCACCATCACTGATTACTCAGATCAACGAGCTTACTTCGGCTGTTGGTCGCTGACCGTCGAAGGTCATGGGCGCACCTATTTAATCGTCAACGAAGGTCGAGACGGTTGGCTGATGTTTTATCGCGCAGACGCGGGAGGGACAATGACTGAGTTAGACAAGAAAGAATCGGCCTGGATGGATGACGCCGACAAAGCAACCCAATGCCGGATCTGGCTTTCTCACAGCCGCCCTGCCCCACAGCCTCACAAAGTCCGCAGTTACTACGTGATTGCGGAAAAGGATCTTGTACCGCAGCAGCCCCATAGTTCTGATTGGCCCAAGTTGATCGGTTACTGCTACGACGATGCTTATTTCTTGTTTTTTGAAGGCAAGGGTCATGGACTGGCTGGGACAGCAATATCGGCTGGCGAAGCGAAAAGACCTGAGTGGCTTGCGATGTTCACGGCGCTGGATGTGGGATGGTTTCTGGATTTTCTGGAAACGTCACGGTGCACGTCTGAAGAGGAATTTGTCCTGACGTTGAGCGCAAAAGTTGGCTCGCTCAGTGTCTGTCGATATTAAGTACGGACTGTCATAAAAAAACATTTGGTCAAAGCCTCTATCGCCCGGACATATAGCGCCTTTTAGCCGGCGCTGCATTCATAATTGCGCCGGCATCAGGCATTGCCACCCGCACCAAGTAAACCGGATACCCCCCCAAAGGAATGACCCCTTGATTACCAACGTCACCGTTAACCAACACCCGTTAGCGGAACAGTCATGAATTTCCCCAAACTTTATTTGCTCACATTGACCTTGTTGCTGAGCGGCTGCAAAGAAGACTTCGCCACCTTGCACTTCCCGGACACGGTACGCTCGGACCCCGCTTCCGGGCCTCAATACACCGATACCCTGGTCCATGAAAAATACAAAAAACTGATTTTCGACGCCGTTTCAGCGCGTGGCATTGATCCCGACGCGGTGGTGCTGGAGCGGGTTCAAGATCAAGACAAATTGATCCTGCTACGCTTGGCCGATAGTTCGCTCAGCGACGATCAACGCAACACGCTACGTGCGGTATTTGATGAGGTCATCCAGGCTCGCAAGGCCAGCTCGCGAAAATTAAGTCTCGATCTCGCCGAAGAAAAGGGTGACGTACCTGAGCGGGAGCAGGCCAGAACCGTTGATTTCATTCTCGATATACAACCGAACATCGAGCTCACCAGCAAGTTGGCAGGCATTTGGGGCGATGGCTTTCAAAAGATGGCGATCGCTTTTAAATATGGCATTGGGGACGAGGTTAAATGCCAGCTGTCCGCCAATCTTTTACCCGCCCCTGACTTACGAATCACAGCTTATGAACCGAATTCGAAGACCCGTGAAAACGCGTTCCTGACGCTGCTGACCACTACTGAACGCCCCGCCAAAGTGAGCGCTCACTGGCGCTTTCAGGATCCAGCGCTGATGAATGCGATTCGCAGCGGCTTGGTCAACGTTTTGCCCTCGACGTCTATTACCACTCGCGATAATCGCAGAACGTGGATGGTGGTCGACCAGATTGCACTTGAATTTGGCTCTATCGGAGAACAGACGATACATCCGGGTCAACTGGGTCGCACAGACCAAAGCGGGATGGAGGCATTATGTGCCAAGAAAGGTGAAGCGCTTGGACGACCGTTTTCATTCTATTTAGGGGACAGCCTGGATCGTTTGAGCCATGTCGAATACTTATGATCTGCGCAGATCTCAAGCCGATGCCTCTATGACAATGGCGCGCTTTTGCACGGCTTTGCGTTAAATATAAAAACGGGCGATCTAATGATCGCCCGTTTTATGCACTTCAAGTCAGCACACTGTCCTCAACCTCATACTTAACCACCACCCGATTCTTATAAAGCCGCTCACTCCTCAACACCTGACTCTCCTGCCCCTTGCTCCTGACCTCCCGCCAAATCTCGTTCTCCCGAAACACTCGCCCACCGTCCCGCACAAACCGGTGCCCAAGTTGATAAACGTGATACCGAAACTCTCTCACCTGATCGCATAACAACTCCCCTTCCAACTGTTGCTCGGTAACATTCAGCTTCAACTGAAAATGGCGATCAGTCGGGTTATGCAGCACCAGGTCAATATAGTTGTAAAAGATCGACGCCCCGGAGCCGAATGGCAGTACTCGCCCTTCGTCAGGAAAGGGATCGAAGCTGTGGTTCGACCGTTCAACGACGACCAATGGCGAGTGAATCGCCATCCAGTGAATCAGGTTGCTCAGTTGGCAGATCCCGCCGCCGATGCCGCTGCGGGCTTCACCAAATGACAGCTCCATGCCTTCGACATAACCGCGTTTGCGGGTGGGCCGGCCCACGAGGCGGCAAAATGAAAAATATTCGCCAGGACGGATGACGACGCCGTCGATCGAAGCAACGGCCAGTTTCAGGTTGATGACTTTGTTGTGTTGCAGAGCAAGATCGGAGTTGCCGAGTTTGCGGATCAGTTTGGAGGTGTGCTTGAGGTAGCGAAATGGCAATCGGGAGACGGCGTTCACCGAAACAGCGTATTGCTTGCGGGAGAAGCGCCAAGCCAGTTGGCGGAACAGTCTTTTTTGCCACACGCGGAGCCAGTAGAGCGCCGGGTGGTAGAGGGAGAGTGGTTTCATCCTTGTCATAACGGCGGCAGCCGTTTTCTTCCTTGATCTGCAAAATGCCGCGCATTTTAACGTATTGCTGCAGGGGTGTACCGCACTTCGAGAAGGTGTTCGCCCAGTGTAATGGCCTGGCAATCCATGCACCGGTAAAGAGCCCTGACACTGGGCGAACGGGAAGTATTTTAATTGAAGTTTTCGAATATGTCCGCGTATATGAACATGAAATTTATCGAAACAACTTTCGATTAAATGTCGGCCCAAATACCATTTCACAGACCAGCAAACTCACCAGTTAGACCATTAAAACTGATTGTTCTTATACATAAAAGTAGTACGAGAACAATCAATATATAGAGCTAATGCTCAACTTCAGTGCTTGCTGGTCACTGTCAATATGTCGGTATAGGTCACAACGACACTCTGTCCAACTTTCAGATCTTTCAATTTCGCTTGAACTTCGGGTCTGACGACGTCAACGGTCTTGGACTGGCCGGCGGGGTTCTCGAAGGTGATCTGGTTTTTCTTCACGTCGATTTTGGTGATTTTCAGTTGGACCTGCACCTGACGGTAGGCTTCACCGCCCGGGTTGTCGCTTCCGGGAGCTGCGCGGACTTCGCCCGCGCGTTCGACGCTGCCTGGCAGGCCTTTGTCGATATCGGTGTCGAGGTAGGCGGCGACAGCGCTGGTAACCTTGACATCGACTTGGTCGCCGACTTTCAAGTTGCCGAGGTTTTTGGCCTTGTCGGTCAATTGCACATGGACCTGACGACCTTCCGGCCCCTCCAGGACGACCTGATGTTTGGCAGCATCGACCGAGACAACTTTGGTGGTGACCTGATCCGCCTCCACAACGGCAGACAGCGGGATGTCCGCAGCCATGGCGCTAAGACTGGCGGCAGACAGCAGGGTCGCAAGGGTAATGGCTTTGGTCAGTGCGTGAAGTTTCATAAGCGGTACATTCCCTGTGAATTGGAGGCAGCAACGAGCGCTGAACCACCGTCCAGCGTCCTCTGCGCAGATGAGCATAGACGCTGATCAGGGAGTGTTCGCAGTTTCTTGGAGAACGCCTCAAGTCTCGGGATCGTCAACCTCCTGGGCGACGTTCACGGCAGGCGAGTCTTTATGGGAATGATCGGCCTTGGCCTTCAAGGCTTGCCATTGTTCCAGGTCGATGGCGCCCTGCCCCAGCAAGTCGTCGGCCACTCGCAGCAGTTCGGCATAGTGGGCGTCGGGGGATTGTTGCCAGTAGGCCTTGTCTTCGAACAGGCGCTGCCACGAGGCAAGGTCAGGTGGTTTGAGGTCGTCGCTCATGAGTGGGCTCCTGCGGGGGTTCTCACGGTAGAGGGTTGGGCATCGCGAGGAGTTCCGGGGGGATTTCGGGGAGATCAAGATCAACGTCAAAGGATCGCAGGCTTCGCCAGCTCCTACAGGGAGCCTCAATACCCGGTCATTTCCAGATAACCCTGGCCACCATGGCTGCCGCTCAATTGTACCGGCCCTTCCCAATAGGGAATGCGCAAAGCCATCCACGCATTGGGGTTGAGCGCGCTGATTGTGATCTCGAGGTGTTTGTCGGGGATTTTGATCGACCAGCGCACCGGCATCGAACGTCCGGCGACGTTGGCGGTGTCTTGCGGTGTGAGGCTGATGTCGGCGGCGTGCAGTAGCTGCGTCTGGCCCTGAGCGTCGATCCAGGTGCCGGTGAGGTAAGGCGCGCCGTCTTTCTGCCGCATGCGGTAGAGCATCACCTGCTCGCCGCTGTCCAGGTGCAGGGAAAACCAGTCCCAGCCCGTCTGGTTGGCGGTCAGGGGTTGGCTGCTCCATTCCCGGTCGAGCCAGGCCGGGCCGCTGACTTGATAGGTTTTGCCGTCGATTTCCAGCGTGCCGCGGGCCTGAAAAAACGGCTGACTGTAGTAGTACGACGCCTGCCCTTGTTCGGATTTCTGACTGAAGCCTTTGTCGCCCTGAAGCACCAAAGGACGCGTGGAGCTCAGCCGCAGTTGATAGTCAAAATGCTTGTCCCGGGCGCTGAGTTGAAGATCCGCCATAGGGTCGGAACCCTGACTGCTGAAACGCCAATCATCGATCCACGCGTTGAACGGAGTGAGACTCACACCAGCCTGACCAACGCCGCCACGGGCGTAACGTTCGGCGGCGTGATGCACCGTCGCCGACGTCACGGCCGCGTGGCCAAGCCAGATAATTTGATTACCCCAGCCGGCCACTTCGGGCGTCGCTTTCAAGGCGCTGCGAAACAGCGTCCATTGCGCGCCGAACTCGCGCCCCTGATCGTCCTTGAGGTTGGCGGTGACGTACCACCATTCGATGCGAAAACCGTCATGAGGACCGTGATCCGCCGGAAAGCTGAACACCCGACCGGGCACCACCGGCGTAAACGCGGCGGCCTGATGACCCAGCCCCGCGAAGCCTTTCTCAACAGGCGCCGAGTCATCGCAGCCGCTCAATAATGCCAGTAGCAACACACCGACCTTAATCTTCATGAGCAAACGTCCTCAGCAGATCCGCCGGTTGCGTGCGGTACAGCGAATACAGCGGCCACGCCGACGCCAACAAAGTCGCCAACAGCGCCAACCCCATCAACTGCAACAGCTGCAGCGGAAACACCCGCAGCGGCAAGCGCCAACCGAAGGCCTGAACGTTGATCACCGTGTCCAGGCACCACGCCAGCGCGATCCCCAACGGTAACGCCAGCACCAGGGTCAGCACCGCCAGCAACCAAGTCTGGCCGAGATTGAGCAACATCAGTTGCCGGCGAGTCACGCCGAGCGCCCACAGGGGGGCAAGTTGCCCGAGGCGGCTCTGGCTTTGCGTCAGCAGGCTGATGAACAGCGCCACGCCCGCCACGCAGAGGGTCAGGCTGTTGAGTGCGGCGGTCGCGGCAAAGGTGCGTTCGAACACTTGCGTGGACCAACCCTTGAGCCGGGCCTGATCGACGATGCGGCTGTCCTCCAGCGTGAAGCGGGTTTGCAGCGCGGTCAGGAAAGCGGGGATCAACGTCGGGTCGATGCGCAGGTTGAAACGGCTCGGGGTCAGCTGCGGCCAGCCGCGCAGCAGATGGTTGACGTTGACCAGAATGTGGCCCTTGGGATTGCCGTAATCGGCGTAGATGCCGACGATCCGTGGCGACCAGGCGCCGTTCGGTGTGGGAATCGTCAGGTGATCGCCAAGGCGCACCTTCAGCCGACGGGCCAGTTGTTCACTGAGCATCAGTGCGTCGTCCTTGGCCAGTCGGTCCCAAGGGTTGTCGCCCAAGGCTTCCAGCAATGGCCAATGCTGGCGATACGTCGGGTGATCGATCACGCCGAAGACGTCCGCCGGCCAGCCTTGCAACTGGATCGACACTTGCCAGCTGGGCAGCACCGCCGTGAGTCCGGGTTGCTGCTGGAGCCAGGTTTGCAGTTCTCTGGCCTGGGCCGGATTTCGCGGATTGACGTACAGTTCGGCGGTCAGGCGTTGTTCGAGCCAATCGCTGAAGGTCTGACGAAAACCGGCCGTCATGCTCCCCGCTCCAATGTTTGCCGCCAGTGCCAACAACAGCGCCATCAGCGCCAGGCTCAGGGCCGGCAGTTGTTGACGGCAGTCGGCGAGAAACCATTGGCCGAGCACCGAGCGACTGCGATGCAGCACCCGGTTCAACACCCAGTTGAGCACCACCGGCAACGCCAGCGCAGCGCCGATCAACAGTGCCGCCATCAGCACGAAGCCACTGCTCAGGCTGTCGCCAAAGATCAATGCCAGCACTGCGATCACCGCGGCGATCACGGCAACCCAACCCTGACGCCGCAACCAGCGCGCGTGAGCCTGATGCCAGGCCTGCGGATCGGCCAAGGCCAGCAAAGGCAGGCGCGCAGCCCGCAACAAACTGTTGGCCCCTGCCAACAACGCGCCCAACAGACTCAGGCCGACGCCGCTGAGCCACCACCACGGACTGAGGCTCAACTGCCCCGCCACTTCAGCGCCGTACAACCCGCGCAGACTCGCGGCGACGTCCGGCAGCAGCACGCTGGCCAACAGGTAGCCGCTGGCGACACCGACCAGTCCGCCGATCAACGCAAACCCACCCAGTTCGACCGCCAGACAGACAATCAGCATCCGTGCACTGACGCCGCAGGCACGCAGGGTTCTGAGCAAGCCACGGCGTTGTTCCAGCGCCAGGCCGATCGCGGCGTGGACGATGAACAGGCCGACCACGAATGACAGAAAACCCAGCGCATCGAGGTTCAGGTGAAAGCTTTCGGTGAGGCGCGACAAATTGTTCTCTTCGCCGCTGGTCTTGAGCTGCAGCTGTCCTTTGAATTGATCAGGCAGGGTCGCGGTGAAATCCTTCGGCAGCAGCAGGCGTGACAGCTGATCCGGCAGGCCGAGAATCTGCTGGGCGAAGCCGATATCCACCAACAACACACCGGGGGCCATATCCGGTTGGGCATGCAGCGGCGGCAAGGCCTGACCACTCAAAGTCAGCGGGCGTTCGCCCTCCTGCAGACCCAGTGCCTGCAACGTCTGCGGCGAAATCCAGGTACTGCCCGGCGGGCTGAAAAACTCGACAACCTGCTCAATCGGCAACGCCTGCCCAGCCACGGATGAACCGGCGGGCAGCGACACCGGCTCGATGCCCATCAACTGCAAGCGCTGGTCGTCATGCCCCTTGAGCGTCACCCGACCTTGCAGGACTGGCGACACCGGCCAACCCGCACGGCGCAGGTCGACAAACACTTGCTGGGAGAAGGTCGCGCCGCTGGGCGCACTGAGGCTGGCCTGGGGTTCGCCGCCGATCAACTGACTGGCCCGGGCATAGCTTTCACGCGCCTGGCTGTTCAGCGCCTGCACGCCGGTCAGCAGACTGGTGGCGAGCCAGAGCCCGGTCAGCACACTGAAAAATTGCACCGGGTGCTGCCGCCAATGACTGAGCAGCGCCCGCAGCGTTTCGCGAAAGACCCGCACCTCAGCGCTCGCCCGCGCCAGCCAGACGACCACCGTGGAGCACCACTTTATCGGCCAGCCGCGCGGCAACCCGTGAGCTGTGGGTGACCATCAACAAGGTGGTGGGACTGTCGTCGAGCAACTCCAGCAACAACTTCAAGACCTCATCGCTGGTGACTTCATCGAGGCTGCCGGTGGGTTCGTCGGCCAGCAGCAGTTTTGGCTGCGACGCCAGGGCACGGCCCAGCGCGACCCGTTGCTGCTGGCCGCCGGACAGCTGTTCCGGATAACGCTGCAGCAAATCAGCCAAGCCCAGACGTTGCACCAGATGCGCCTGCCAGCGCGGATCATGGCGCCCCGCCAGTCGTGCCTGGAACGCCAGATTGTCCTCCACGCGCAAACTGCCGATCAGGTTGAACTGCTGAAACACCAGGCCGATTTCGGTCCGCCGCCAGTTCGCCAGTTGCCCTTCGCTCATCTGCTCCAGACGATGTTCGCCGCTGCGGATACTGCCGCGATCGACCTTGTCGAGCCCGGCAATCAGGTGCAGCAAGGTGCTTTTGCCACTGCCCGATTCCCCCATCAACGCCAGGCTGCTGCCGGGTTTCAAGGTGAGGTCGACACCTTGCAGAACCGCTAATGGGCCCTGGGGAGTGGCGTAACTTTTGAAGACGCCTTGGACCGAAAGCATGGGGAAAACCGTTCGATGTGCGTGGAGCAAGGATAGCGGACGGCAGCGGCACCGCGAATAGACCCGCTCGGATACCCCATAGCCCACACACTTCAAGGAAAAAACATACACAACGAAGGAATTGCCTGACTGCTCATTCGTATCCAGATGGATACATTTGAGTAATAAATTTTGGCAAAGGAGGTTTAAACATGAGCCAGACTTTGACTACTTTCGATATGGCGGCTCTTCTGGACAGTGACGAAGCCATCAGCGAGTACCTTTCACAAGTGCTCGCAGACGGTGACAACGAAGAGTTTCTTCGCGCTATCGGCTACGTGGTGAAAGCGCGTGGAATGACACAGATAGCCAAGGACTCGGGTATGGGCCGCGAAAGCCTGTACAAGGCCTTCGCACCAGGTGCAAAACCACGTTTCGATACGGTTTTAAAGGTCATTCACGCCCTTGGCATTGATCTCTGCGCGCAGCCGGGTCATTCGGTCAATCACTCAACGCTCTGAGAGACTCTCTGCTTAGACTGCTTGCTTCTGCGCAACCAACGTAAAACACAACGGCAACTGCGCCGTTTGCTGCTCATACCGATCATAGAGTTCCTCGCGATTGGAATGCGGGTACTCCTTGAAGTGGCTGATCTGCAATCCCGCCTTGATGGCGCCGGTGAATATTTCGCCCAATGTGTGGACGAACCAGTAGGACGTCGCGGCCTGCTGTTCGATCTTGCCTTCGTAGACGATCGGCTGGTCCTGCACAAAAGGTTCGCTGCGAAAGTACGAGCTGTCCGGTCGATACGGATCGTTGGACTCGGGGTCGAACATTTCCAGGAAGGGGTGGGTTTCGTACACCACCAGACTGCCGCCGGGCTTGAGGGTTTGTGCGACATGGCGGAAAAATTCAGCGATGTCCGGCATCCAGTTCAACACGCCGATGGTGATCAGGGCCACGTCGAAGCGGCCATGAAGTTCTGTCGGCAAGTGATGAATGTCTGCCTCGATGAACTCAGGCGCATGGGGCGAGCGTGACGCCAGTTCCCGCGCCTGATCGAGGAACGCCTCGGACTGGTCGACGCCTGTGACGCTGCGGGCACCCAGCGCAAACAACGACAGGCTTTCGCGGCCGTTGTTGCAGCCCAGTTGCACCACGTCTTTGCCGTCGACACCGACCTGTTCCAGTAACCCTCGGAGGGTGTCGTCCAAGCAGCAAAAATCACTACAACCAACCGCCGTCAAACGGGCCTGCCATTCGGGGGTGTCCTTGTGGTGTCGGGCGGAGTCATTCCAGGCATCGCGGTTGCTGGCGATGGCTTTTTCTTTTGTCGGCATTTCCATTGCGCGCTCCAGACTGGGGTCTTTCATTAATTGCGTGCTGACACTATAACCGCGCTACAACCCACCCTCAGCCTGATCCAGCCGTTCACGCAAAAACTCGATCAACGCCTGCACCGGTCGCGATGCTTGACGGTGCTGCGGATAGACCGCCGACAACGTCAGCGGCTCGGAACGAAATGCGTCCAGCACCGGCACCAGCCTGCCGTCCTTCAACGCCGAACCCACAATGAAAGTCGGCAAGTAAGTAATCCCCATACCGGCGATCGCCGCGTCCCTGAGCAGTTCACCATTGTTCACCCGCATCCGCCCGGTGACATTGACCACCAACGGCTTGCCCTGCCCTTCGAAACGCCATTGCACCTGACGACCATGGCCGTAAGGCAGGCAGTCATGCGCGTGCAAGTCTTCGGGTTTGAGCGGCGTGCCGCGCTCGGCCAGGTAAGCCGGGCTGGCGCAGTACACTCGCTGGATGGAGGCGATGCGTCGGGCGATCAGCGTCGAATCCTCCAGAATGCCGATGCGCAGCGCCAGGTCATAACCCTCACTGAGCAAATCCACCGGTCGATCACTGAGGTCGACCTCCACCGTGACATCGCGATAACGCTGCAAAAACACCGGCAGCAAACAGCCCAAACGCGCCACCGCAAACGACAATGGCGCGCTGATACGAATAGTGCCGCGGGGCTCAGTGGTCTGGCCGGCGATGCCCTGCTCTACTTGCTCGACTTCGCCCAGCAGACGCAAGGCTGACTCGTAATAACTCTGCCCCAGTGGCGTCACGTCCAGTCGCCGCGTGGAGCGATTGAGCAGCCGCACGCCCAGACGCTCTTCGAGTTGCATCAACCGCCGGCTGACGAACTGCTTGGACAGACCCAATTGATCGGCCGCCGCGGTGAAGCTGCCGGAGTCCATGACCTGGCAAAAAATACGCATATCTTCGAACGGGTTCATTGTCACGCCTTGGTTGACAGTCAATCACTTTATAGCCGCTTTTTCCTTTTTAGACACCCTATTAATCTGTGTCCACGGTGTTGCTGAGGCCTGAACCACAGTGCTGGCAGCAACCTGAACCTTAGGTAATCAACGTCTAATTAAAAAGGATTTATCCCATGAACATCGTCAAAAAATCCCTGACCGCTTCCCTCCTCGCCCTCGCCGTAGGCAACGCCTTTGCCGCCGGCAGCCCGGGGGTCGAACACAACACGCAAGCCTTCCTCGAAGCGCTCGCTGCCGGCGGTGGCAAGCCGCTTGAGCAACTGAGCCCTGCAGATGCCCGTGCGGTACTGACCGGCGCGCAAAATTCGGTGAAGGTTGATCTGTCGGGTGTGGACGTCAGCGACCGTGCGATCACAGTCGATGGGCAAACCATCAACCTGAAAATCGTGCGGCCGGTTAAGGTCAAAGGTGAATTGCCGGTGTTTATGTTCTTCCACGGTGGCGGCTGGGTGTTGGGCGATTACCCGACTCACCAGCGCCTGATCCACGACCTGGTGGTCGGCTCCGGTGCTGTCGCGGTGTATGTCGATTACACGCCATCGCCGGAAGCGCACTACCCGACCGCGATCAACCAGGCCTACACCGCGACCCGTTGGGTGGCCGAGCATGGCAAGGAAATCGGCGTCGATGGCAAACGCCTGGCTGTGGCCGGCAACAGCGTCGGCGGCAATATGGCGGCGGTCGTGGCCTTGATGGCCAAGGAACAAAAAACCCCGGCCCTGCGCTTTCAGCTGTTGATGTGGCCAGTGACCAACGCACAGTTCGACACCGGGTCGTACCAGCAATTTGCTGAAGGCCACTTCCTGACCAAGGGCATGATGAACTGGTTCTGGGACAACTACACCACCGACAAAGCCGAACGTGTGCAGATCCATGCCTCGCCGTTGCAAGCCAGCGCCGAACAGCTCAAAGGCTTGCCAGCGGCCTTGGTACAAACCGCCGAGTTCGACGTGTTGCGTGACGAAGGCGAAGCCTATGCCCGCCACCTCGACGCGGCCGGTGTGCCGGTCACGGCCGTCCGCTACAACGGCATGATTCACGACTTCGGCCTGCTCAACCCGCTGAGCCAGATACCGGAGGTGAAAGCGGCGGTTCGCCAGGCGGCACAGGAGCTCAAGACGCATCTGAACTGAGTCCCCTCGCCTCGCCACACAGCAATGTGGGCGAGGCGGCTACGCGAATCGAAAGCAATCTTTAGCCGGAGTTTCCCCATGACCTTTATCCTCGCTCATCTGCTGTCATGGAGTGCCCTGCTGCTGGTGATCGACGCCGTGCTCTGGCACCTCGCGCCGTTCAAGCATCGCGTCACGCGGGTCGGTGTGCGTCTGTCGCTGTTCGTGATGTTCAGCGCGCTCTTGATCAATGCCGGTGTAAGCCCGTTACAGGCGCCGCTGTTCGCCGAGGATCGCGTAGCGCAATCGGGCGCCACGGCGCTGGGGATTCTCTGGTGGCTGTACGCCGCACGGGTGCTCACCGAAGTCATCGGTCTGGTACTGATGCGCCGCATCGGTCACAGCGGTCGGTTGCTGCAGGATGTCATCGGCGCACTGGTGTTTCTGATCGCCATCGTCGCGGCGGCCGGTTATGTACTGGAGTTGCCTGTGAAAGGTTTGCTGGCGACTTCCGGCGTCGTGGCAATCGTCGTTGGCCTGGCGTTGCAAAGTACCTTGAGCGACGTGTTTTCCGGGATCGTGCTCAACACCACCAAGCCGTATCAGGTGGATGACTGGATCATGATCGACGGCGTCGAAGGTAAAGTGCTCGACATCGACTGGCGCGCCACCCACCTGCTGACCAGTGCCGGCAGTACCGCGGTGGTGCCGAACTCGGTGGCGGCCAAGGCAAAAATCGTCAACCTCAGTCGGCCGAACAACATGCACGGCGTGTCGATCAGCATTCAGGTGCCTAACCACATCCGCCCGCGTCGGGTGCTGGATGCACTGGACCGCACGCTTCAGGGCACCAGCAGTTTGCTGCTCAATCCGGCACCGAAAGCAGTGCTGAAAGAGTCTGGCGAAACCATGTCCGAATACGTAGCCAGCGGGTTTATCGCCGAGCTGGGTAAAAAAAGCGAAGTGCGCAATCAACTGTTCGACCTGGTGCATCGGCACCTCGAAGCGGCGGGCATTTCCCGGCAGCTCGATGGCGTGATTGAACCGACGACCCGCGCACGGGCGTTGCTCGATGAAGTGAAAATCTTCCGTTCCTTGAGCGAGGATGAG
Organism: Pseudomonas sp. GM41(2012); assembly: GCF_000282315.2. Lineage (GTDB taxonomy): Bacteria > Pseudomonadota > Gammaproteobacteria > Pseudomonadales > Pseudomonadaceae > Aquipseudomonas. Next base: position 26,619 of record NZ_AKJN02000005.1, on the reverse strand, counting down.
CGTGATCAGATCGCCCAGTCGATGGTCCCGCAGCAGTACGCGGCAGGTCAGGTGGTGCTGGAACTGGGCGAAGTGCCGGACTGCTTGATGGTGATCGCCACCGGCGTGGTCAGCGCCACTGTACCCAATGGCACGGAGCAAACCGAAGCCGGGCGTATGGGGCCGAGCGAAGTCATGGGTGAGCAAAGCATTCTCACCGATACGCCCTCGCAGGCGACCTTCACCACCTTGACCTCGTGCATCATTTACCGGATCGACAAATCCCTGACTCGTAACTGCATGGAGCAACGCGTCGAAGTCGGTCGGGCGTTGAACAAGCTGCAAGCGGTCAGGCAGCAGAACAGTCGGTTGGCGTTGATGACCACACCGGTGCCGGTCAGGAAAAGCGGATTCCTCAGCTGGCTGCACAAACGCCAACCGGTGTAACGGAGCACACGGTCCAGGTAGCGAATAGCTCATTCGCCAGCAAAAAAAATGCCCGCACATTCGCGGGCATTTTTGTGTGTGATTGCAAACTTACTTCGAAGTCAGCACCGAGTAGCTGTTCATCAAATTGCGGTAGTTCGGAATGCGCGGCGACAGCAGGTTCGCCAGGCCTTCCATGTCGTTGCGCCAGTCGCCCTGCAGCTCGCAGGCCACCGAGAACCAGTTCACCAGTTGAGCACCGGCCGCCGCCATGCGCGCCCAGGCCGCTTGTTGCACGGTTTCGTTGAAGGTACCCGAGGCGTCGGTCACGACGAACACTTCAAACCCTTCAGCCAACGCCGACAGTGTCGGGAACGTCACGCAAACGTCGGTGACGACACCGGCGATGATCAGTTGCTTGCGGCCAGTGGCTTTAACGGCTTTGACAAAATCTTCGTTGTCCCAGGCGTTGATCTGGCCTGGACGCGGGATGTACGGCGCGTCCGGGAACTGCTCTTTCAACTCGGGAACCATCGGGCCGTTCGGACCGTTTTCGAAGCTGGTGGTCAGGATGGTCGGCAGCTTGAAGAACTTGGCCACATCGCCCAGTGCCAGTACGTTGTTCTTGAATTCGTTCGGCGAGAAATCCTGGACCAGCGAGATCAGGCCCGTCTGGTGGTCGACCAACAGGACAACGGCGTCATCTTTGTTCAGGCGTTTGTACGGAACGTTGCTCATGTGAAACTCCTCGGTGGATGGGTGTTACATGCGGCGCCGACGTACAGGGTCGGCGCTTTTTTGTGATCGTCAGAACGCGAAGCACGAGCAGCCGAACGCGCCCCAGAAACCCGCGAAATCACTGACCGGCGCATTCGACAAACGCGCCTTTTCATGGCTATGGGAATGCACGCCGCACGGCCCACTGCAATGGTGAACCTGCGCTTGCATCGGCGAAGTCGGACGCCAGTGGCCCGGCACTTTCACCACCGGCGACCAGTCCGGCAGCACCGGTACGCTGGCCGGCCCGAGTTTTTCAAAGTCACCGGCGGCGTACACCACCTTGCCGCCGACCACGGTCAACACCGACTCGATCCACTTGATCGCTTCTTCGTCGACGCTGAAAAAATCCGCGCTCAGGGCCGCGACGTCAGCCAGTTGGCCGACCTTGATCATGCCTTTCTTGCCCTGCTCGGAAGAGAACCAGGCGCTGCCGTGGGTGAACAATTCCAGGGCGGTTTGACGCGGCAGGCCTTCGGCGTGCAGCTCAAGCCCACCCACTGTCCGGCCGCTGACCATCCAGTACAGCGAAGTCCAGGGGTTGTAGCTGGACACTCGCGTGGCATCGGTGCCGGCGCCGACCGGTACACCTTCGGCCAGCATGCGTTTGATCGGCGGGGTCGCTTCGGCGGCTTTGGCGCCGTAACGCTCGACGAAATATTCGCCTTGGAACGCCATGCGATCCTGAATCGCAATACCACCACCCAGCGCCCTCACCCGCTCAATGTTCTGCGGCGTAATGGTTTCGGCATGGTCGAAAAACCATGGCAAACCGTTGAACGGAATGTCGCGGTTAACCTTCTCGAACACGTCGAGCATGCGGCTGATGGATTCGTTGTACGTGGCGTGCAAACGGAACGGCCAGCGCTGCTCGACCAAGTGGCGCACCACCGGCTCCAGCTCGTCTTCCATGGTTTGTGGCAGGTCCGGACGCGGTTCGAGGAAGTCCTCGAAATCCGCCGCTGAAAACACCAGCATTTCCCCGGCGCCGTTGTGCCGCAAGTAGTCGTCGCCCTGATGCAGGGTCACGCTGCTGGTCCAGTTTTTGAAATCGGTCAGCTCTTCCTTGGGCTTCTGGGTGAACAGGTTGTAGGCGATGCGAACAGTCAGCTGCTGGTCCTTGGCCAACTGCTCGATCACCTGATAATCGTCCGGATAATTCTGGAAACCGCCACCGGCATCGATGGCGCTGGTCAGGCCGAGACGGTTGAGCTCGCGCATGAACTGGCGGGTCGAGTTGACCTGATATTCCAGCGGCAACTTCGGCCCCTTCGCCAGCGTCGAGTACAGAATCATCGCGTTAGGGCGGGCGACCAGCATGCCGGTCGGCTCACCGTTGGCATCGCGCACAATCTCGCCACCCGGCGGGTTCGGCGTGTTGCGGGTGTAACCGGCCACGCGCAACGCGGCACGGTTGAGCAAGGCGCGGTCGTACAAATGCAGGACAAATACCGGTGTATCCGGCGCGGCCTGATTGAGTTCTTCGAGGGTCGGCATGCGCTTTTCAGCGAACTGGAATTCGTTCCAGCCACCGACCACGCGCACCCATTGCGGCGTCGGCGTGCGGTCGGCCTGATCCTTGAGCATGCGCAGGGCATCGGCCAGCGACGGCACCCCTTCCCAGCGCAGTTCGAGGTTGTAGTTCAGACCGCCACGGATCAGGTGCAAGTGCGAGTCGTTGAGGCCGGGAATGACGCAGCGCCCCTTGAGATCGATGACCTGTGTACCCGAACCGCGCAGGGCCATGGCTTCGGCGTCGGTGCCGACCGCGACGAAGCGACCATTGCTGATCGCTACGGCGCTGGCGCGTGGGTTTTCACGGTCAACCGTATGAAATTGGCCATTGAACAAAATCAGATCGGCGTTCATCGCTTTTCCTTGGGCTGAGTGGAAGAGGACAGCCAGGGCGCGAACAACCGCGTCGCCATTGGCATGAACAGGTACACCACCGACACGACGATGGTCAGCGTGATCAGGAACGTCGCGACCACGTAATTGGACAGGAAGGTATTGAGCTGCAGCAGCGGGCCCCAGATCAGCGGCACCAGCAAGGTGTGCGGCAAAATCACCAACAACGTCACCACGGCCTGCTTCCAGCGCGGCGGTGGTGGCGAAGCGGCGTCGGCTTGCGGCGCGAACCAGAATTCGTTGACCGGATTAACCTCGGTCTGGTCGCCGTCAGCGAGCATCGGTGTGGCTTCGTTGACCAGTTCCAGCCGTTGCGGTGAATCGAGCCAGCGCTGCATCGATTCGGTGGAGCAAAAGCGCAGCACGCAGGTATACAGGTCAAGTCCGGCGCTCTTGCCGCGAATCACATCGACGCCCAAGTGCCCTTCCTGCTGCCCGGCAATACTGACAATGTTGCGCAACCAGGCTTCGTAAGGCACTTCAAACCCCGCCTTGATCCTGTGCTTGATGACCAGGGTCACGACTTCCTCGAAACGATTGGATTCAGGCATAACGCAAAGCTCCGGCGAATCGGACATTGAGCGCCAGCCGTCCCGGCCCGGCGATAAGAACGCTGGTGAACAGAATCAACAGCAGCCAACCGAACTGCCCTTCATCAAGACTCCATTGCGCATGCACCACCAGTAGCGCGATCAGCAACACCGACAAAATCTGTAGACACGCCAGACGCACCAGCACCCCGGCGATGATCAGCAGCGGGCACAGCACCTCGGCAAAAATCGCCAGCATCAACGTGACGTTCGCGCCCAGGTGGAAAGGGTCTTCGATGACTTGCAGTTGAGCGTTGTAGTTAAGCAGTTTCGGCAAACCGTGCACCCACAGCAGAAACAGACCACCGCTGACCCGCAAAAACAGCAGTCCGAGATCCTGGGCCCGCTCATCCCATCGCGACGTATTCATGGGCTACCTGCACAAATGAAAAACCACCGGCAGCGATGTGCCGGAACGTCATTCGATAGTGCCGGCGTGGGGAGGGGAAAAATTGGATGTACGTGCTCTTTTTGTGGATGAACCCGGCGGTACGATCCACCGCAGATCCCTTGTGGGAGCGAGCCTGCTCGCGATAGCAGTGGGTCAGGCAATATCAATGCTCAATGACACATCGCCTTCGCGAGCAGGCTCGCTTGTATGGTAGGACTTGAAGGGAGGAGATTGGTCGGCTCCCAGGCCGCCCCTTCGCGAGCAAGTCGAATCGTCGCACCGCCGCTCCCACAGGGGGATTGGTGTTCGCCTTTCGCTTCTCACCACTCAACAGGCCGAGCGTTAGCTCGCCTGCAGCTGTTGACCTTGATCCACCCGCCCCTTCGGTAGGCTGAGTGGAGGTGTTCATCTGGGGGATAGGCGCGCAGCGCCGTTCGACGAAGTCGAACACATCGAGAGGAGGTCGAAGCGAAGCCGACCGGAGGCGATGCCCCCAGATGAATACCGGAACGAAGGAACGCCGAGCCTAGGCGAGGGGCCGGACGCTCGGGGCGAGCCTTTTTTTGCTTACTTTTTTTTGGCGTTTGAAAAAAAAGTGAGTCGCCGTAAGGGCGAAACCCTAAGTGGCCGTTACCGCAGAAATGGATATGTACACCTGAAAGAGATCGGTCGGCTACCAGGCCGCCATCGCGGACAAGCCTCGCTCCTACAGGGAATCGGGCAGGCGGGAATGTGGTCGGCCCGGAGGCCGCCACGGTCAAGCAGAAATCGGCAAAGGCCTGGACATGAACTCACCGATCCGCGACCGCAACCACCGTTCCGCCGGATCGTTGTCATGCACCCCACTCCAGGCCATCGAAAGTTGCGCCGCTTCAATCGGAAACGGCGGGTCTTCGGCCCGCAACGCACACCCCTCGACCAACGCACACGCTGCGTAATCCGGCACGGTGGCGATCATCTCGGTCCCGGCCAGCAACGCCCGCAAACCACTGAACTGCGGAACGCCCAACACCACCCGCCGACTTCGTCCGATCTTCGCGAGATCAAGATCAATGTTGCCGCTCAAATCCCCCGAAAACGACACCATCGCATGCGGTCGTTCACAGTATTCATCCAGCGACAGCGCCCCCGGTCGTTTGTCACCACGCAGCACCTTGCACGGAATATCCCGCAACGTCTTGCGCTTGGCATTGGCCGGCAGATCCGTGGTGTAACTCACCCCCACCGAAATCTCCCCAGACGCCAGCAACGCCGGCATCAGCAGATAATTCGCCCGCCGCACGACCACAATGATCCCGGGGGCCTCTTCCCGGAGCTGGCTCAACAAGGGCGGAAACAAGCCAAACTCGGCGTCGTCCGACAGCCCAATGCGAAACACATCGCAGCTTGTAGCGGGATCGAATTCTTTAGCTCGGCTCACTGCCCCGGAAATCACATCCATCGCCGGCTGCAGCTCCTTGAGAATCGCCAGTGCCCGCCCTGTCGGCTCCATCCCGCGGCCGTTGCGCAACAGCAGCGGATCGTCGAACAGATCCCGTAACCGTCCCAGCGCCGCACTCACCGCCGGCTGCCCCATGAACAGTTTTTCAGCCACACGGGTGAGGTTCTTTTCGAACATCAATGCTTCGAAAATCACTAACAGGTTCATGTCGACGCGGCGCAGATCATTACGGTTCACAGGCAGATTCCCTTGTGTTCAGCCAGGCACTTAGTGGTTGGAATTTACTCGATCAGCGGTACGTTGGCCGCACGTTTGTAAGGACCGTACTCCACCGGAACCCATTGGAAATGCTTGCCCTCTGCCGCGATATGGCCGATGCCCGGAAACGGCAAATGCGCCGCTGTTACCCAGATTTTGCTCGCCGCTGCATCACTGAAAACCCTGGCGCGGCTCTTGATCGCTTGCTGACTGTTGACGTCAAAGCCGATCGACACTTCAGGGTGTTCGAACTGCACCGCCAGGTTATGCACCAGATCACCCATGAACAGAATGCTCTGACCCTGCGAGGTGAAGCGGTACGTGGCGCTGCCCGGCGTGTGGCCGGTCTCGATAACCGCCTCCACACCCGGTACGGGCGACTGACTGGCATCGAACGTCTTGAAGCGACCTGCCGAGACGTAGGGCGCGGTCGAATCCTGGGCGATTTTGAAATACGGCTTGGCACCCTCGGGCGCCTTGCCGAGGGCTTGAGGATCGAGCCAGTAATCAGCTTCTGCCTTTGCCGCGTAAACAGTGGCGTTGGCGAAAACCGGTTTCTGCTGTCCGTCGACCAGTCCGCAGACATGGTCCAAATGCAGGTGGGTCAACAAAACCGTATCGACCTGCGCAGGCTCATATCCGGCGGCTTTCATATTGTCTGACAGCATCCCGGCGGTAGCACCAATGCACTGGCCGGCACCGGTATCGACGAGGATCAATTGCTTGCCAGTGTTGATCAGAAAGGCATTGAACGCGGTTTGTACGCCCGGCGTTTCAATCGAACGGCGAGCCAGCAGCGCGCGGATCTGACTTTGGGTCAGACCTTTGAGCAGTTTGGGCGACAGATCGTTGTAGCCATCGAACAACGCCGTCACCTCGTAATCGCCCACCGCCAACCGGTAATAACCCGGCACTTGCGTGCCGACTTGCGCCGGTGCCTGAGCCGAGGAAATGCCGGACGCCAGCGCTGCCGCGAGCCCCAGCGCGCAAACCAGAGAATGTTTCATGCCACCACCTTGGTCGAGTCAGAAGAGCGGCCACACACAACGCCGCCAGATAACGTCGATTTTGCACGGCTCGCCCCCATGAAAATTGCAGCAATGTGCTGAGTTAGCGCCGTTGGTTACCACCGTACACGGACGGAATTAACAACGTTTAACTCGCCTGCCAGAGCCCTGCGACCAAAAATGAAGCTCACCGACAAGGACATCTGTCATGGCCCATTCTCAGCAAAACGTCGCCTGTGAGACGACCACTGAAACGCGAAAGAAAACGACCGGCGGCCTGACTCCATGGCGCGAAAGCCTGGTCAAGCAACTGATCCTCGAGCGACTTGGTGAGACCGTTGAAGTGACCGAACTGGCCCGCGCCTGTGCCCTTTCGCGCAGTCATTTCTCCCGCGCGTTCAAGTGCAGCACCGGGCTCTCGCCTCAGGACTGGATTCGCAACCAGCGCATCACCCGCGCCAAGCAATTGATCCAGAACACTGACCTGACGCTGACGCAAATCAGTCTCGAATGCGGCTTCTGCGATCAGGCACATTTCTGCCACATCTTCACTCGCAACGAAGGCATCACCCCATTTGCGTGGCGTTGCCGCACCGTGCGTTCCCTGGCCCACCGCCCCGCCTGCACCGCTCAACTTCACGCGCAATAAACCCGCCAACACATTTCTTGTAGCAGCTGTCGAGCCCCCGGCGAGGCTGCGTTCGACTGCGAAGCAGTCGTGAACTCAGCCCCCCGGTGTTTCAGGCAGGCCGCGCTCTCGCATTTTGCGACTGCTTCGCAGTCGAACGCAGCCTCGCCGGGGCTCGACAGCTGCTACAGAGCTTCCATGACATAGGATCGGGGGGCTAGGGATTAACGCTTAGTCCTTCAAAAACGCCAGCAGATCGGCGTTGAGCTGATCCTTGTGGGTATCAGTCAAGCCATGAGGGGCGCCGGGGTAGATCTTCAACGTAGATCCTTTCACCAGTTTTGCAGATGCAATGCCCGACGCTTCGATCGGCACTACCTGGTCAGCATCGCCATGCACCACCAGCGTCGGAATGTCGAACTTCTTCAGGTCTTCGGTGAAGTCGGTTTCGGAGAACGCCTTGATGCAGTCATAAGCGTTCTTGTGGCCGGAGGTCATGCCTTGCATCCAGAACCAGTCGATCATGCCCTGGGATGGCTTGGCGTCCGGTTTGTTGAAGCCGAAGAACGGACCGCTGGCGAGGTCGATGTAGAGCTGCGAACGGTCGGCCAGGGATGCCTTGCGAATGCCGTCAAACACCTCGATCGGCAGGCCGCCAGGGTTGGCTTCAGTCTTGAGCATCAGCGGCGGCACCGAAGAAATCAGCCCGGCCTTGGCCACGCGGTCGGTACCGTGGCGACCAATGTAGCGCGCCACTTCGCCGCCGCCGGTGGAGAAGCCGAACAGCACGGCGTCTTTGAGGTCCAGCCACTCGATCAACTGCGCCAGATCATCGGCGTAGGTGTCCATGTCGTTGCCGGTCCACGGCTGGCTGGAGCGGCCATGACCGCGGCGATCATGGGCGATCACCCGGTAGCCTTTGGCGGCCAGGAAGATCATCTGCGACTCCCAGCTGTCGGCGTTCAACGGCCAGCCGTGGCTGAAGACAATAGGCTGACCGGTGCCCCAGTCCTTGTAATAAATCTCGGTGCCGTCTCGGGTCGTGAACGTACTCATGCGTTGTCTCCTTAGTGAGTGTTGGGGTGAATCAAACCGGTGAGTGGCTCATGCGTTCAGCCAGCCGCGCTACTCGCTCGCCCAGATGGGCGGCGGTGCAGCGGTCTTCGGGGGGCGGTGCGCGTTCGGGGGACTGTTCGACATTCGACTGCGCCATGGCGCCGAGCGAGCTGCCCAGGCGATTCATTTGCCCATCGAACACGCCCGTGCTCGAACGCGCCGGCAGCATGTCGAGGCCAACCCAGATCATTGAATGCTGCGCGGCGAACACTGCCATCTGCAGCAAGGTGTTGAGTTTGTCGCCGCACAGGCAGCCGGAATTGGTGAAGCCGGCCGCCAGTTTGTCGCGCCAGGGTTGGGCCAGGTAGAACGCCGCCGTGGCGTCCATGAACCCCTTGAAGGGTGCCGAGGCGCTACCCATGTAGGTCGGCGCGCCGAAGATGATTGCGTCGGCGTTGTGCAAATGGTCCCAGTGCCGGTCCACGTCCTCGACCGAAATCAGCCGGCAGGTACTGCCGTGCCGTTCCACGCCTTGGGCCACGGCTTCGGCCATGACACGGGTGTGCCCATAGCCACTGTGATAGACCACCACCACGCTGCTCATTCCGGCGTCCTCTTGACATGTTTAATCCCTGTAGGAGAGTTTTGGGCGTAGACCGGACGCAGGACGAGTTAAACGTTGTTAATTTTCCCTGGTGCGCCAAAAGCCTCAGCGATACCTTCAAGACCGTCGCGCCCAATAATTACGGAACCCATGAACAAGGGCGGAGAACCAGCAGTCCAGGCAGACACCGCAGAGTCATCCGGCCAGCGCATTGCGTTGCCGTAAAAACCTGACGAATATGCTCGAAAACCGCGTACCAGACGGCGGTAAGCAGGAGTGACACGTTGACCCTTCCCCCCGACCAAGCCATCCATTTCGGCCCCTACCGGATCTATCCCGGACAACGTCTGGTCATGGAGGCCGACCAGCCCCTGCGCCTGGGCCGGCGTGCCATGGACATTCTGTTGATCCTTTTGGAACACGCCGGAGAGGTGGTCAGCAAACAAACGCTGATCGCCGGGGTCTGGCCCAAAAGCGTGGTGGAAGACATCAACCTGCGGGTGCACATGGCCGCCTTGCGCAAGGCCCTCGGCGACGGACAGGCCGGCCAGCGTTACATCATCACCGTGGCGCAGCGTGGGTACAGCTTTGTGGCGCCGTATTCGCTGGAGCACATCGAGCATCCTCCAGGGAGCGCAGCATCCGTGCCGAGTGGCCACAACCTGCCCGTTCGTCGAACCCGCATGATCGGCCGCCAGTCTCTCGTCGATAGCCTGGTGGTCCAGCTGTCACGCCAGCGTTTCATTACCCTGGTCGGCCCCGGCGGGATCGGCAAAACCACCGTGGCCCTGCGTGTCGCCGAACAATTGATCGGGCGTTACCGGGATGGCATTCGCCTGCTGGACCTGGCGCCGATCAATGATCCGGCGATGATCACCGTTCACCTGGCGACATTGCTCGAACTGTCCTTGCACGACGCCGAGCCGATGAGCGGCCTCGCCGCGTTTTTGCGCGACCGGCAGATGCTGCTGGTGATCGACAACTGCGAACACCTGGTCGATGCCATCGCATTGCTGAGCGAGAGCCTCCTGCGCGCCGCGCCAGAGGTGCACATTCTGGCCACCAGCCGTGAGAGCCTGCGGGCCGAAGGTGAATGTGTCCAGCGCCTGGAGTCGCTGGACTGCCCTCCCCCCATTGCCGTGCCAGACCGCGCTCAGGCCCTGACCTTTTCCGCCCTGCAGTTGTTCGTCGAACGGGCGATGGCCAGCCACGACAGCTTCGAACTGACCGATGACGAACTGCCGCTGGCAATTGAAATCTGCCGGCGTCTGGACGGTATTCCATTGGCGATCGAATTGGCGGCCGCGCAAGTCAGCAGCCTCGGATTGAGCGGATTACTGACCCAACTCCAAGGCAGTTTTCGCCTGCTCACCCAGGGTTGTCAGACCACGCTGGGCCGACACCAAACCCTGCGCGCCACACTGGACTGGAGCTTCGAGCTGCTGAATGCCTGCGAACAAACCTGCCTGCGCCGACTGGGTGTGTTCAGGGGCGGATTCACCCTGGAATCGGCGGCGGCGGTGATCGTCGGCGAACACATCGAACCGCAAGCAGTGTTTGGCTCGATCACGCAACTGGTGGCCAAATCGCTGCTGAACGTGGAGGTGGGTGACGAAGAAGTGTTTTACCGATTGCTCGATACCACCCGCAGCTATGCCCTGGAGAAACTCGACCAGGCCGCCGACCTGCCCGATACCCGGGAACGTCACGCCAAGCGCTGCCTGGCGTTGATGAATCAGGCCCAGCACGACTGGGAGCTGATCCCGACAGGCACGTGGATCGAGCGTTACGCCCGCAGTCTGGAAGACATTCGTTCGGCTCTCGACTGGTGCTTTAACGCGCAAGGACCGCAGGCATTGGCGATCCGCCTGACGGCAGCTTCCACGCCGCTGTGGCAGGAACTGTCGCTGCTCAAGGAGCATGGCGTGTACGTGCGCAAGGCGCTGTCACTGCTCGATGCAACGTCCGATCCCTGCCCGCAGCTGAAAATAGCCCTGCATCTCGCCCTTGGCAGCGCCTGTTATCACACTCAGGTGAGCACGACGGAAACCGTCGATGCATTCGTCAGCGCCAGAATCCTGGCCAAGCATTGCAACGATTTGGCCGGTCAGTTGCGGGCGGTGTCCGGGCACATGGCGGTCAACCTCTGTTGCGCCAATTATCAAATGGCCCTGGAACAGAGCCGGCAATTCGATCGGTTGGGGCTGCACGGCGATCCGGTGTTGTCCCTCAGCACGCATCGCTTGCGGGGGCTGGCATTGCACTTTGCCGGGGACCAGCAGCAGGCGCGGATGAATGCCGAGCAGGTGCTTCAGCGCATGGCCCAGAGCGGCCACCTCAACCGCTTCACCTACGGTTTTGGCGTGCACTACGACCAGAGCGTCGCCGCCCTGACGATTCTGGCGCGCATCCTCTGGTTGCAAGGGCAACCGGAACAAGCCTGGCGCACCGCCCGGCAAGCGCTGGACATTGCGACCCAGATCAACCACGGCACGTCCATCTGCTACACCCTGGCGCTGGCCGGTTGCCTGATCGCTCACTACAACGGCGATACCCGAACGGCTCGTGAACTCTTACGCCAGCTGCTGGACCAAGCACAGAAACACTCGGTGCTGCTGTTCTACACCTGGGCCCGGCACTATGCGCAGGTGATCGACAGCGCCGAGGCACACTTGCCTCTTCAGCCAGGCGTGGGGCTGATCAAGGACATCATGGTCACGCTGGATGGCAGTTTCGTCGATGACGCCCTGTTGCAACGGGCCGACACGGGTACGGCCGGCTGGAGCACGGCGGAAGTACTGCGGGCCCGGGCTGATGCGCTGCTGGCCGAGGATTGCCCGCTGAAAACCGAAGCGGCCGAGGCCGTGCTGATCAGGGCATTGAACGTGGCAAAACATCAGGGCGCCCTGGCTTGGGAACTGCGCAGCGCCACCTCGCTGGCGCAACTTTGGCAGCGTCAGGGCCTGTATCAGCAAGCTCATGAGCTGCTGGCGCCGATCTACAATCGGTTCACCGAGGGATTTTCTACACCGGACCTGAGCAAAGTCCGTCGATTACTCGACGAGCTCCATGGGCAACTGCACGCCTGAGACCCAGCGCGCCCGACTGATGTAATGCGAATAGCGCTGCTCAAACGCCCGCAGGTGGCCGCTGTGTTCGAGCTTCTCAAGGGCATAGGTGCGCGTGGTGTTGAGAAAGCGATAACGGGTCGTGCCGTTGACCTGATCCATCGAGAGCAACGATTTGGCGACCAATCGCTTCACCAGTGCCACCAGTTGATCGGGCTTCAGCTCCACGCAACTGCACACACCAATCGCGGCATCGAGGGTGAAGGACATTTTGAACACCGACAGGCGCTGCAACACGGTTTGTTCCCGCAGGCTCAGCCGTTCATAGCTCCAGTCCAGGGCAGCTTTGAGCGTCTGATGTCGGGGCACCGCCGTGCGCCGGCCTTGGGTCAGCAGCTGAAGACAGTTATCCAGCTGAGCTTGCAAACCGACCAACGCCAGCGCATGGATCTGCGCCGCAGCCAGTTCAATGGCCAGTGGCAAACCGTCGAGCCGCCGACAGATTTCACGAACCGCCTTGAGGTCTTGTTCGCGCAAGGCAAACCCTTGTTGACGGGTTCGGGCACGACTGACGAACAGCTGCACCGCCGAATACCCCATGGTTTCAGCAACACTGTGCAACGCCGACGCGGGCGGCACCGCCAGAGACGGAACACGCTGAACCGTTTCCCCCGCTGCCTGCAAAGGCTCGCGGCTGGTCACCAGAATGGACAGCCGAGGCGCCGACATCAGCAAATCCTCGACCAGGGTTCGACAGCGTTCCAGCAGGTGTTCGCAGTTGTCCAGCACCAGCAATGCGTGCCAGTTTGTCAGTACCTCCAGCGTCGTGCCGATCTCCCGTTCAAGGGTCTGGATCAGATGATCGACCACTCGCGCGGGGTCATCGATCGCAGCGAAATCAACCAGCCACACACCCTCTTCATAGTGCTGCAACAACAGTTCGGCGACACGCAACGCCACCGTGGTTTTGCCGACGCCGCCGGGGCCGACCAGCGTCATGAGACGACGGACCGGCAACTGCCGGACCAGGCTGCCGACCAGCGAATCCCGACCGGTCACCGGCGTGAGTCGTGCGGGCAGGTTGTGCTGATGTTTTTGCACGGTCTCGATCAAAAGCCGCGTGCCCGCGGACGCATGCTGCACCGGGGCGACAAAACTGTAACCGAGCTGGGGAATGTTGACGATGTAGCGCTGGCCATTCTGCCCGTCGCCAAGCGCCCGACGCAGGGCTGCAATGTGCACGCGCAGGTTGATTTCCTCAACCACGGACGTCGGCCAGACGTGAGCAATCAGTTCGTCCTTGCTGACCACGTTGCCGGCGCGCTCGACCAGCACCTGGAGGATATCCAGTGCCCGACCGCCCATGCGCAGCGGTCGATCACCTTCAAGGATCAGCCGTTGCCGCAGGTGGAATGCATAGAGGCCGAATCGCAGCACCGCATCGCTGTTTAAATCTCTGAGGCTGTTCATGCACATTCACGTGCAGAAACCTGACCCGGCTCACAGTGCAGCAACATCCCTTGCACCCGCCTTTCAGGCTCCCGCACCTCCATTGCAAAGCGTTCAGGGTATCTTGGCAGGCATCAGTGACGGTACAACTGCCACGGAGGGAGCGTCACAGCCATCACGGTGCGCATAACGGACAAGAAGGCTCTAGCTGAACTGTTCGCGGTATTGGGTTGGCGTCAAACCAAGCTTTTCACTGAACAGAAAACGCATGTGCCGTACGCTGCCGAAGCCACTTTTGAACGCCACTGTCTTGAGTGGCAAGTCGCTGGTTTCCAGCAAATTCCTGGCGCTGTCGATACGCGCACTTTGCAGAAATTCCATGGGCGTCATGTTCACTTCCCGAGCAAACATCCGGGCGAAGTGCCGCGCGCTCATGTTCGCGAGGCTGGCCATGCGTTCGATGCTGAATGCTTCATCGAGATGTTCGAGCACATAGTTCTGCACGCGAGTGATCGGCGTTTCCTGCGGTGCGACAGCGGCCATCAACGGGCTGAATTGCGCCTGCCCACCCTGCCGCTTCATGACCACCAGCAGTACCTTGGCGACGTCCTGGGCGACTTTCTTGCCATGGTCTTCGGTGACCACCGACAGTGCCAGGTCGATGCCGGCAGTGACGCCGCCGGAGGTGATGAGGTTGCGGTCCTGCACGTAAATCTGATCGGTCTCGACGGTAGCCTTCGGGAAACCTTTGATCAGTCGTTCGGTGTAATGCCAATGGGTGGTCACGCGATAACCGTCCAGCAAACCGGCATGGCCCAGCACGAACGCGCCGGTGCAGATCGAGCCGTATCGCTCGGCGCGACCGACCGCGGCTTTGAGCCAACACAACAACGGTGGATGGTTTTCGTTGTAGGCACCCGGACCGCCCGGCACCAGCAACAGGTCAAACGCCTGATCCGCCTGATCGATGTGCAAATCGGCCTGGACGCTGACGCCGTTGGAAGCACGCAGTGCGCCATGTTCGGTGCCGATGGTCGACAGTTCGTAACGATCATCCGGTGCCAGATATCGATTGGCGATGGAAAACACTTCCATCGGGCCTGCCATGTCCAGCAGGAGAAAGTCCGGGAACAACACCATAGCCACGGTTTTCATGGGTTCAAATCACTGAAGTCAAAAGAAAATCCATCTGCCAAACACCACCCCCCTGTGGGAGCGAGCCTGCTCGCGAAAGCGATCTATCAGTCACCAACAGTGTTGGATGTGACGCCGCCTTCGCGAGCAGGCTCGCTCCCACAAGTCTTGTGCCCGGCATCAGAGGAATGCTGCGCATTATGGCCAAATGTGGCATTCAACGCCGGAGAAGAATACGTGATCGCCTGTCGATTACTGTCAACCTCAACGAGACAGTATTTCAATTTCAACCTACTTATTGCACCAACCAGTAACCATTAACCTTCTCCTCAGTCGGACGAATCAACGTCCCCACAGGAGATTTCATCATGCTGACCCTTCGCAAAGCTTCGGATCGTGGCGCGGCCAATCACGGTTGGTTGAAGTCGTTCCATACCTTTTCCTTCGCCAACTATCGCAACCCGAAAGAGCAGGGTTTTTCCGACCTGCTGGTGATCAACGATGACCGGGTTGCCGCCGGTAAAGGTTTCGGCCAGCACCCACATCGCGACATGGAGATTTTCTCTTATGTGCTCGAAGGTGCTTTGGAACACAAAGACACCCTGGGCACTGGCTCGGTGATCCGCCCCGGTGACGTGCAGTTGATGAGCGCCGGCAGCGGCGTGGCGCACAGCGAATACAACCACTCGACCACCCGGCCGGTGCACTTCCTGCAAATCTGGATCGTGCCGGACATCAGCGGCGCCAAACCGCGTTATCAACAAGAGCATTTCAGCACGCAAAAGAAACGCGGCCGTCTGCAACTGATCATTTCCCCCGACGGGGAGAAAGGTTCGCTGAAGGTGCGTCAGGATGCACGGGTGTATGCGGCGCTGATCGACGGTAAGGAAAGCGCTGCTCTGGAATTGGCCACGAACCGCTATGCCTATGTGCATGTGGCCCGCGGCAATGTCGAGCTCAACGGCGTGCCGTTGCAGGAAGGCGATGGCGTGCGGGTTCGCGATGAACAGGTGCTGACCTTGAGCAACGGCGTCGATGCCGAGGTATTGATCTTTGACCTACGGCCGCAAGAACTGCCGGAAATGCCATAAAGATCAAGAGATCGCAGCCTCGTTTCACTCGACAGCTCCTACAGGGATTTGCGTGCACCTGTAGGAGCTGTCGAGTGAAACGAGGCTGCGATCTTTAGCTTTAGTCCCGAGAACCAGAAAACACCGCGACAATTTCATCAATCACTACACGGACTCTGGCGGTATGCCGCAGGTCTGCGTGGGTCACCAGCCACACGTCATACGGCACGGGTCGTGTGCGCTCCGGCCACAACCTGATCAGCCCGTCCCTCTCCCCCATGTACACCGGAATTTCCCCGAGCCCGATCCCCGCGGCAATGGATCGGCGCACCAGCAGACTGGAACTCAGGCTCGAAACAATGCGCCCGCGACCCAGCGGTTCCGAGACCAGAGTCATGTCTTTGTTGCCTTGCAGATACGGCTGATACACCACCAGATCATGCCCCTCAAACGCCGAGCCCGGCAGCGGCACGCCGTGGGCATCGACATACGCTTGAGACGCGAAAAGACCCACCGGCCAGCGGGCGATGCGTCGTGCGATCAGGTCCGGGTTGTCCGGCCGGGTATTGCGCACGGCAATATCGGCTTCACGTTTGGACAGGCTGAGAATCTGTGTCGAGGCGTCCAGTTGCACGCGCACGTCGGGGTGCTGTTGATGCAGGCGAGCAATCGCCGGGATCAGGAAGTCGATGGCCAGGGAGTCCGTGGTGCTGACCCTTACCAGCCCGGTCAGTCGATCGTCGAGACCTTGAATCCGGCGCTCCAGTTCGAGTGCTGAATGCTCCATTTTTTCCACCGCCCTCAACGCGGCTTCGCCGACAGCCGTCAACGCATAACCCTCGGAGGTGCGCAGGAATAGCGTGGCACTCAAGGATTTTTCCAGGGCCGTGATCCGCCGACCGACCGTAGCCTGATCGACACCCAGCACCCGCGCCGCGCCCCTTAGCGTCGACTCTCGGCACACCGCCAGAAACACCCGCGCGTCATCCCAATTCATACGGCCCCCAGCTGATGCATAGATGCATCACTCTAGCGCGAAATCGCTGCGTTATTGCATTGATAAACCACGATAGGCTGGAGGCCAGCAAAACTTACAGGACCGTTATCATGCACAGCACCTCGCCCACCCCGCGCAATGCGATCTGGCTGCCGATCTTCGCCGGGCTCTGCGCCAGCCTGGTCAGCATTGGCCTGGCGCGGTTTGCTTATACGCCGTTGATCCCCTCATTGATCCAGGCGCACTGGTTTTCGGCCAGCGACGTGGTCTACCTCGGTGCCGCCAACCTGGTCGGCTATCTGATCGGCGCGCTGATCGGCCACCCTTTGGCCCAACGCACCTCCAATACAACGGCCCTGCGTCTGATGATGTTTGCCGTGACCTTGTCGTTTTTCGCCTGTGGTTTTCCGTTGTCGGTGGGCTGGTTCTTCGGCTGGCGCCTGCTGTCCGGCGTTGCCGGTGGCGCAATCATGGTGCTGGTGGCTGCAACGGTGCTGCCCCATGTGCCGGCGTCCCGCAGAGGCTTGGCCAGCGGTGCGATTTTTCTGGGCATCGGCCTGGGCATCGCCGGGTCGGGGACGATTGTTCCACCGTTACTGAGCCTTGGCTTGCAGCACACCTGGTTTGGCCTTGGCCTTCTTTCGCTGATGCTGACCATTGCGAGCTGGTTCGGCTGGCCATCCGACTCTCACCACGCGACCGCCATGACGCCGGATAACACTTCGTCGACACCGACCGACTCGCGCGTGTACCTGTTGTTCGCCCAATACGCGTTCATGGCCGCCGGACTCGTGCCCGCGATGGTGTTCCTGGTGGATTACGTGGCCCGCGGGCTCAGTGCCGGCTCGCACATCGGTGCACTGATCTGGGTGATGTATGGCCTTGGCGCGATTATCGGGCCGGTCAGTTATGGCTTTCTGGCCGATCAACTGGGCGCGAAACAAAGCATTCGGCTGGTGCTGGTGGTGCAAGCGATTGCCGTCGGCCTGCTTTCGATATCGAGTTCTTTTGCAGTGCTGGCCCTGCTGGCGGTGATCCTCGGCTCATTCCCGCCAGGCATTGTCCCACTGGCACTGGCACGGGTTCACGAACTGGTCCCACAGCATCATCAACAGCAACTTGCCTGGAGCCGCGCGACGGTTTCGTTCGCTACGTTTCAGGCCATCGCCGGGTATGCGTATTCGGCGTTGTTCAACGCCAGCGGCGGCGATCACGCGTTGTTGTTTGTCATTGCAGCCGGCGCCATTGTGGTCGCACTGTTACTGGAACTGGGGATGCGTTTGTTGAATCGTCGCGATCAGCTAACGGCGGTGATTTTCCCCGCCAAGACGCGGTCCCAATTACTGAACACCTTCACAACAGGACGCCGACATGAATCTGCCCCAAACCATGACCCTGATTGAAATCACCGAACCCGGTGGCCCGGAGGTTTTGAAGCCGCGCCAGGAACCGGTCCCGACCGCAGGTGCAGGCGAAGTGCTGATTCGCGTGCATGCTGCCGGGGTCAACCGCCCCGATGTGATTCAACGCGCCGGCAAGTACCCGATGAAACCCGGCATGAGTCCGGTTCCTGGTCTGGAAGTGGCCGGTGAAGTGGTGGCGATCGGCGCTGGCGTCAACGAATTCATCGTCGGCGATAACGTCTGTGCACTGACCAACGGTGGCGGATATGCGCAATATTGCGTTGCACCGGCCAGCCAGACGTTGCCGATTCCTGAAGGGATGGATTGGGTGCACGCCGCGGCGGTGCCAGAAACTTTCTTCACGGTGTGGGCCAATCTGTTCGACATGGGCGGCGCCAGCAAAGGCCAGCGCGCATTAATTCACGGCGGCACCAGTGGCATCGGCACCACCGCACTGATGTTGTGTCGCGAGTTTGGCATCAAGGCATTCGCCACGGCGGGCAGTGAAGAAAAATGTGCAGCAATCCGCACGTTGGGGGCCGAGGCGATCAACTATCGCGATCAGGACTTCGTCCAGGTCATCCGGGAAAGAACCGCCGGCAAGGGCGTCAATGTCATCCTCGACATCATGGGCGGTTCGTACTTGAATCAGAATATCGCGGCGTTGGGTATGGACGGTCGGCTGGTGATGCTGGGCTTTCTCGGTGGCGCCCACGCCAAAGACGTCGACCTGCTGGCGATCCTGGGCAAACGCGCGACGATCACTGGCTCACTGATGCGCGCGCGCACCCGCGAAGAAAAAGCCTCGATCGCCGAACAGTTGCACGAGTACGTCTGGCCCGTACTCGCCGCCGGGCGTTGCCTGCCGATGATCGACAAGGTCTATCCATTGACCGACGCGTCGCTAGCTCATTCCCGGATGGAAGCGGGTGATCACATCGGCAAGATTGTCTTGCGGGTGGACTGATCAGTAGTCCTCTCCCGCCGCTTGGGCGCCGCTGATGATCGCGATGCCCGAGCTGGTGCCCAGTCGCGTGGCGCCGGCCTCGATCATCGCCAGTGCAGTCGGGTCATCGCGTACGCCACCGGAAGCCTTGACCCCAATAAGCGCGCCGACGGTGCGGCGCCGGGCCATTCATACGACTGTCGAATATATCCCCGCCTTCGCCACACTTCTGTTAAAACCCGAGCTTTCCTTTTGATCCTCCGGACCACCGCATGTTTTCTAACCTGATGAGCCGCTTGGGCCGACGCTGGCTGCCGCTGCTGGGCATGGCCGCGCTGATCATCGGTCTGCCAGCGAGTTGCGGGGTACTCAAATACACAGAACGCGAGTTGCTGTTCCGCATCGAGCCGGGCAACGCTGGTTGGTATCGCGGTCTGCCGCAGGACGTTCAGGAATTCGACATCAAGCCCGCCAGCTTCAAGGCCGGGCAAAGCCTGCATGCCTGGTGGTGGCCGGCCGCACGTCGCGATGCGCCGTCGATCCTCTACTTGCATGGCGTGCGCTGGAACCTGACGGGCCAGGCGTTCCGCATCGAGCAATTGCGCGCCATGGGCTATTCGGTGCTGGCCATCGACTACCGCGGGTTTGGCCAGAGCAAGGGGGATCTGCCGTCAGAAGCCAGTGTTTACGAAGACGCGCGAGCCGCCTGGGAGCGCTTCACCAAGATGCAACCGGACGCCAACAAGCGCCTGATCTACGGCCATTCCCTGGGTGGCGCGGTGGCTATCGACCTGGCGGCAGACCTGGCCGCACAGGCGAAAAAGGAGCATGGCGTGGTGCCGGTGCGTGGTTTGGTGATCGAGTCCACCTTCACCTCGTTGGGCGATGCCGTGGCGCAAGTGGCCGACAGCAACCTGCCGGTGAAATGGTTGCCGGTGCGCTGGCTGCTGTCGCAGAAATTCGATTCCATCGACAAGATCGTCGACATCAACATGCCGTTGCTGGTGGTCCATGGCCTGGCCGACCCGTTCATGCCCTCGCGATTCAGCCAGCAGTTGTTCAATGCCGCCAACGAACCCAAGCACCTGTTATTGGTGCCCGGTGGTACACACAACAACAGCATGAGCCAGGGCGGCACCCAGTATCGCCAGGCACTCGACGGCTTGATGAAAACAAAACCAACACAAATGGCCGGGCCGGCCGTGGTTCGGGTTTCCCGGGAGTCTTGAGGTCTATCGGTAACCGCGGGCCTGCAAATCAAACAACTGCGCATAGCGCCCGCCCGCGGCCACCAGACTGTCGTGATCGCCCCGCTCAAGGATCGCGCCCTGCTCCAGCACGATGATGTGGTCCGCATTGCGCACGCTGGAAAACCGGTGAGAGATCAGCAACGTCATGCGGCCTTCGGTGTGCTCACTGAAATGCTCGAATACCGCCGCTTCTGCCGCCGGGTCGAGTGCAGAGGTCGGCTCATCCAGAATCAGGATATCGGCGTTGCGCCGCATGTAGGCGCGCGACAACGCGATCTTCTGCCATTGCCCGCCAGACAGCTCCTGCCCCCCGGCGAACCACCGCCCCAATTGCGTGGCATACCCTCGATCCAGCCCCTCGATAAAGGGTGCGGCCATGCCCTCGGTGGCGGCCTCCTGCCAGCGCTGTTCATCGTTGAACGCCAGGGTGTCACCGACGCCGATGTTCTCGCCAACGGAGAATTGGTAGCGGATGTAGTCCTGAAAAATCACCCCGATGCGCCGCCGCAGCGCGTCTTCTTCCCACGCTTGCAGATCGCTGCCGTCCAGCAGGATACGGCCCTGATCAGGACGGTACAGCCGCGTCAGCAATTTGATCAGCGTGGTCTTGCCCGAACCGTTCTCCCCCACCAGCGCCACACTGTGGCCGGGCACAAGGTGAAGATCGATGCCTTCCAGCGCGGCGCGACTGGCGCCCGGATAACGGAAGCCGACGTTTTCGAAACGCAGGCCATCGCCGGGCACGGCGCCCACGGTGAGGTTGCCGGTATCCGCCACAACAGGCTCGGCCAGGTATTCATAAAGACTGGAGAGGTAAAGGCCATCCTCGTAGAGACCGCTGATAGCACTCAAGCTGCTGCTTACCGCCGTCTGCCCCTGCTTGAACAACACCAGGTACATGGTCATCTGCCCGAGGCTGATGTTGCCATGGACGGTATCGACCACGACCCAGGCATAGGCCAGATAAAACGCGCCGGTGCCCAGTAGACCGAGGATAAATCCCCAGCCATCCCGACGTAGTGTCAGGCGCCGGTCTTCGGCATAAAGCCGCGCGAACGTGTCGCGATAACGCTTCAACAGCAGCGGCGCGAAGCCGAACAGTTTGACCTCTTTGATGTAGCCCTCGTGAGAGAGGAGCGTTTCGATGTAATTCTGTTGTCGACTCTCCGGCGCGCGACGGGTGAACAATCGAAAAGCATCGCCGGAAAAATGTGCTTCGGCGAAGAACACCGGCAACGCGCCGACCACCAGCAGCACCAGCGCCCAGGGCGAAAAATGCACCAGCAACACACCGAAGCTGATCAACACGATCAGGTTCTGAATCAGCCCCAACGACTTCATCACCAGTGCCAACGGCCGGGTCGATGCTTCGCGGCGCACCCGAACCAGTTTGTCGTAGAACTCGGAATTCTCGAACTGCACCAGCGACAACGTCTGGGCCTTCTCCAGAATCATCGTGTTGACCTTCTGCCCTAACTGCACCCGCAACAGCGATTGCTGGACCGACAGCGCCCGCTGAGTCCCGGACAGCAACGCGAGCACGCCCGCTTCAAACAGCACGTAACGCACGACCGGCCACAACGGCGCACTGCCCTGTTGTGCGTGCAACTGCATGGCGGTGACGACCGCATCGACAATGCGTTGGCCTAACCAGGCGGCCAGTGCCGGGAGGACCCCGGCGATCAGCGTCGCCAGCACCAATCCCAGAAACAGTCCACGAGACGTTGCCCAGACCAGCAGCAAGGCGCGTCTCGCCTGATCGAGTAACGAGGTGAAACGATCGAGAACAGGGTTCACTCCGTGAGCTCCCCCTGATACCTCGCCCGATACCGCCCCGGACTTTCCCCCGTCCACTTCTTGAACGCCCGATGAAACGCGCTTGGCTCCTGAAAGCCAAGTTGCTCGGCAATGTCACTGATGCTCGCACGACTATGACGCAGTTGCTCAAACGCAACGCCACGCCGCACCTCGTCCTTGATCTCCTGATACGAACACCCTTCCCGCTCCAGTTTTCGGCGAAAGGTGCTGGGGCTCAGGTGCTGTTCCAGGGCGAAGGCCTGCAAGGTCGGCCATTGGCTGTAATGGCTGTTACGCAGGCGCTGATGGACCTGCGACGCCAGGCCGTGCTGATTACGAAAACGGATTACCAGCCATTGCGGCGCGGTGCGCAAAAACACTTTCAGTGAGGCCAGATCCTGAACCACCGGCAGACGCAGATAGTGGCTGGCGAATTCGATTTCGGTGCGCTCGGCGCCAAAGGTCAGGTTGGGTCCCCAGAGTAAACGGTCATCGCTGAGCGACACACGCTCATGGCGAAAATCTGCGCGGTCGATGGGGATGCGCCGCCCACCCAGCCAGCAGAGCAGACTGATCATCAACACCAGAAACGTCTCCTCGCCCAAACGACTGACGTCGCTGTTTGGCGAGTGGTTTTGCAAGCTGATCACCGCACGTTTTCCGCGCACCGTCAGCGTGCCGCGAAAGTCGTGGAGGAACAGCGCGAAATTGGCCAGGCACTGGCGCATGGCTTTGTGCAGGTCAGGTTCCTGAATCAATGCCCGGCAGATCAGGGCGAAACCGCCCGGCGGCATACCATGGGAGTCGAGCCCGAAGAACTCATCGTTGAGCTCGCGGATCTGAATCAACCACAACGCGGCAAACGCACTCGCCGGTACACGCGCGGTGGGCTGCTCCATCAACGCCGGATCGATGCCGGCCTGTTCAAGTGCAGCCCTCTGACGTTGCGGATTATTTCCCAGCCCATGGATCATTGCCTGCACGAAGTAGGCGGAAACCGAGTCCTTTTCCCGCATGTGAACGCTTCTCTCCCCATCACCCGAATGGCAAAAAACACCAGTGCCGTTGAACAGTTTCGGCATAGGACAACTGCCCTGCCGGCTCTAGACTCGCGGCCAATAGTACGCCTTCGGCCACTACGGCGGCCAAGGTATCGCGGGATTTGATCGGAAGGACAGAACATGAATCTGCAAAACATTGGCGTGATCGGCGCAGGCACCATGGGCAATGGCATTGCGCAAGTCTGCGCCTTGGCCGGTTTTAACGTGACCTTGCTCGACATCTCCGAGAGCGCCCTGCAAAAGGCCGTCGCAACCGTCAGTAAAAACCTCGATCGACAGATCGCCAAGGAAACGCTGACGCAAGAGCAAAAGCTCGCCGCCCTCGACAAGATCCGCACCAGCACCGACTACAGCAACCTGCAGAACGTGCAACTGGTGATCGAAGCCGCGACCGAAAACCTCGAGCTGAAACTGCGCGTGCTGCAACAGATCGCCGCGCAGGTCAGCGACGATTGCGTGATTGCCTCCAACACATCTTCGCTGTCCATCACCCAACTCGCTGCCAGCGTGAGCCAGCCTGAGCGTTTCATCGGTCTGCACTTCTTCAACCCCGTGCCGGTGATGGGGCTGATCGAGGTGATTCGCGGTTTGCAAACCAGCGACGCCACCCATGCCCTGGCGCTGGACATGGCGACTACTCTCGGTAAAACCGCGATCACCGCGGGCAACCGTCCGGGTTTCGTGGTCAACCGGATTCTGGTGCCGATGATCAACGAAGCGATCCTGGTATTACAGGAAG
Organism: Pseudomonas sp. GM41(2012); assembly: GCF_000282315.2. GTDB lineage: Bacteria > Pseudomonadota > Gammaproteobacteria > Pseudomonadales > Pseudomonadaceae > Aquipseudomonas. The sequence continues at coordinate 2,640 of NZ_AKJN02000005.1, read as the reverse complement.
GCCTGGCCAGCGCCGAAGATATCGACGCCGGCATGCGCTTGGGCTGCAATCAGCCGATCGGGCCGTTGGCGTTGGCGGACCTGATCGGCCTGGACACCGTGCTGGCGATCCTCGAAGCCTTCTACGACGGCTTCAACGATAGCAAGTACCGCCCCGCTCCATTGCTCAAGGAAATGGTCGCCGCCGGTTATCTGGGGCGCAAAACGGGGCGTGGCTTCCATGCCTATGCCTGAGCGTTGCTCGCGCTTTGCCGAGTACCGGGACAAGGTGCTGGAGCTGTTCGCCTGCAAAGGTTTCGGACAGGTCGGCATGCGTGAACTCGCGACCTGCCTGGGGCTCGCTACCGGCTCGTTGTATCACCATTACCCCAGCAAACAGCACTTGCTGCTCGACCTGATCGAAGAGTTCTACGAAGAGCTGTTGGCAACCTTGGGGCGGATCGAGCAAAGGGCGCCGGCAAAACGTGACAAACTCCATGCCCTTATCCGAGCGCATTTGAACCTGCATCAGGAGATGCCCTGGCATTTTCGTCTGGCGGAGCGTGACAGCGGCTGCCTGAATGGAGAGCAACAGGAACGGGTTCGGCAGCTTCGCGAGCAATACGAGCGCCGACTGCTGCTGATGCTCGGAACAAGGCCTCGTCTCAGCGAGCAGGCGCAACTTGCCACCGGGCACGCCATCGCCAATTTGCTGAACAGCGCGCCCAGCTGGTTGGCGCAGCACACGCTGAGTGAAGCGGAGCGAGATGAGCTGCTGGAAAACCTGGTCAGTGGAGCCATCGAGCGTTTGCTGCGCCCCTCGGTTTCACGCGCAGTAGCTTGAGGGCCCAGGACGATATCTCAGTGACCGTGGATCGACACCTAGGCGCCGGAAGCCATAAGCCACGTCGCTTCAATAAAAAAAACATCTAAACAATTCCTGCCGATCACGACATCTAACGCTTTGCTAATGGGAGCCCAATCACTGCGGAGCCGGAGGTGAATTCAGCCTCCCTCCGCTTCTTCGTTACCGGGAGCAAAGCATGAAAATCAATCCCTACCTGATCTTCAATGGCGACTGCAAAGCCGCCTTCACCTTCTATGCCCAAAGCCTGCCAGGCCAAATCGAAGTCATGATGACCTTCGGCGAAAGCCCCGCGCGCGAGCACTTTCCGGCGGACTACCACAACCTGATCATCCACACCCGCCTGGTGGTGGGCGATCAGGCGATCATGGGCTCGGACACAACACCTGATCGCCCTACTGACGAAATGAGCGGCTGTTCGGTTTCACTGAATGTCGACAGCATTGCGGAGGCTGAACGGATCTTCGCTGCATTGTCGGAAGACGGCAGCGTACAAATGCCACTAGAAGCGACGTTCTGGGCAGCACGTTTCGGGATGCTGGTTGATCGGTTTGGTGTGTCGTGGATGGTGAACTGCGAAAAGGATCAGTGAAACTCACTTTCTCAAGGCATGAAAAAAGCCCAACCTGAAAAGGTTGGGCTTCTGGCAACTGCCGGACTGTCTGCTACCGTCAACACGCTACCTCGTACAGCCGCGGATTGTTCGGAGGAACCCCACTATGCCTGCCCATGACGTGCCTTGGTCCACTCGTTTCAAACTGTCACTGCTGGCTGGAGGGCTCACCGCTACTCTGCTCGCGCTGAGTGGGTGCGCCACTGTCGACGCCCAGACCACTGCCTATGTGGGCGTGGAGCATCCTGCGCCGACGCTCGCCAGCGAGGTCGTAGTGCTGCGCACCGAGCCTCTTCGCCCTCATGTCCGATTGGGTGAGGTAGTCATCGACGCGAGCGTCGAGCCAGCTCCTCCCATCACTCAGGTAGAAGAAAAACTACGCGAAGAATCCGCCAAGCTCGGCGGCGATGCCGTGGTTGTGGTCTACGACCATATCCAACCGGTGGGCGCCTATGTCAATGGTCCACTGTGGGCTCGCGACGTAAAAACCATCGAAGGTCGGAAACTCAAAGGGATTGTGATCAAGTACCGGTAATGTCCGTTCGCACTTTCCTGCGGGCAAAACAAAACCCCTACCTGCATACGCAGATAGGGGTTTCGGAATTTAATCTTGACGATGACCTACTCTCACATGGGGAAACCCCACACTACCATCGGCGATGCATCGTTTCACTGCTGAGTTCGGGATGGGATCAGGTGGTTCCAATGCTCTATGGTCGTCAAGAAATTCGGGTACTGAGTCGTAGCCAGCTGGCTTCGCTTCAGCAAATTGGGTATGTGACAGCTTTCGGTGTTTTGTGAGATTCGAACTTTCGGTTCATTTCGTCTTCACACACCGCAATCTGATGCTCTTTCGAGTAGTCAAATTGCTTGGGTGTTATATGGTCAAGCCTCACGGGCAATTAGTATTGGTTAGCTCAACGCCTCACAGCGCTTACACACCCAACCTATCAACGTCGTAGTCTTCGACGGCCCTTCAGGGGACTCAAGGTCCCAGTGAGATCTCATCTTGAGGCTAGTTTCCCGCTTAGATGCTTTCAGCGGTTATCTATTCCGAACATAGCTACCCGGCAATGCCACTGGCGTGACAACCGGAACACCAGAGGTTCGTCCACTCCGGTCCTCTCGTACTAGGAGCAGCCCCTCTCAAATCTCAAACGTCCACGGCAGATAGGGACCGAACT
>NZ_AKJN02000006.1 GCF_000282315.2 Pseudomonas sp. GM41(2012) | reverse complement strand
TGCCGGCGGCGAACTCGTTGTGGGCGGAGTCGGCGACATAGCTCCAGGCACCGTCAGTGCCGAGGGAGAACTGGCCATAACTGCCGGCGGTGTTGGACTGGGCGACGAAGGTCGCGGCGCTGTCGACATCGCTGATGGTCAAGGTGCCGTTGGTGGTCAGTGGGGCATCGGTTTCGGTCAGCGTGACGCTGGCCGAGGACAGCACGGCGGCATCGTTGGTCCCGTTGATCTGCACGGTGACCGACGTGAGGGTACCGTCGGCACTGCTCACCGTGAAGGTATCGGTGTAGGTGGTGCCGGCGGCGAACTCGTTGTGCGCGGAGTCGGCGACGTAGCTCCAGGCACCGCCAGCGTTGATGGAGAACTGGCCATAACTGCCGGCGGTGCCAGACTGGGCGACGAAGGTCGCGGCGCTGTCGACGTCGCTGATGGTCAGGGTGCCGTTGGTGGTCAGCGGGGCATCGGTTTCGGTCAGCGTGACGCTGGCCGAGGACAGCACGGCGGCGTCGTTAGTGCCGCTGACGGTAACGGTCACCAGTTGAGTGTCCACGCCACCCAGGCCATCGCTGACCTGCACGCTGAACACTTCATCGTGACTTTCGCCCGCCTTCAGCGACTGCACCGCACTGGCGACGCCATCGGTGCCATTGGCCAGGGTGTAAGTCCATTTTCCGGTGCTGTCCACCGCGATCGAACCGTAAGTGCCCGAAGCCGAGCCATTGATGGTCCAGGTGGACGTGGCAGCGTGATCGATGTCGGCCGAGCTGAACTGGCCACTCACGCTGAGCGTGGTGTCTTCCTGCACTGCGCCGGCATCGTTGCCCGTTGCGAAGTTGAGTACGGGCGCGTCGTTAGTGCCGGTGATAGTGATGGTGACAGTCTGCGTCGCCGAGGCAGCGTTAGCCGCGCCGCTATCGTCGGTCGCGACCACCGCGTACGAGAAAGTGATGGTTTCACCCGCACCGAGGAAGTCGAGGTTCTGATTGCTGCTGTAGTCCCAGCTGTTCTGGTCGACCGAGAAACCGGCTACCAGCACCGAGGCCACGCCCGCATTGAGCACGCCGGCGCTCCAGACGATGTCGTTGTTAGCGGTCTGCGACACGGTCACTGTGTCGGTGCTGTCCAGATCGGCAAAGCTCAGGGCACCGCTGTCACTCAGGGTGGCCGTGCCGTTGCCTTCGTTCATCGCTCCAGTGCTGTCGACAATCGTCAGCGTCGGCTGGTCGTTGGTGCCGGTAATCGTAATGGTCACGGTCTGCACCGTACCGTCGCCTATCGCCACGTTATAGGTCTGGGTGCGAGTCTGGCCTTCGCCGAGGAACTGCAACGCGGCGTTGTTCACCGCGAAGTGCCATCCCAACGAACCACTTCCCGTTCCGGTGCTGTCGCTCAATGGATCGGTGGTGAAGCTGCCCAAATAGCCGGAAGCGCCCGGCGTGACGCTGACACTGTGAGTGTCGATCCGGTCGACGTCACTGAAGGTAATGCTGCCGTTGGCCGCGTAGTCGCCGCTGTCTTCCTTGGCATCGCCGGCCTGCACGCCGCTGGTGATCTGCACCTGATCGTTGGTGCCGGTAATCGTAATGGTCACGGTCTGTACCGCGCCGTCGCCGATCACCACGTTATAGGTTTGAGTGACGCTCTGGCCTTGACCGAGGAACTGCAGGGCGGTGTTGCTCACCGCGAAGTTCCATCCCAGCGAACCACTGCCCGTGCCAGTGCTGTCGCTCAATGGATGGGTGGTGAAGCTGCCCAAATAGCCGGAAGCGCCCGGTGTGACGCTGACGCTATGGGTGTCGATCAGGTCAACGTCAGTGAAGGTGATGCTGCCGTTGGCCGCGTAGTCGCCGCTGTCTTCCTTGGCATCGCCGGCTTGCACGCCGCTGGTGATCTGTACCTGATCGTTGGTGCCGGTAATCGTAATGGTCACGGTCTGTACCGCGCCGTCGCCGATCACCACGTTATAGGTTTGAGTGACGCTCTGGCCTTGGCCGAGGAACTGCAGGGCGGTGTTGCTCACCGCGAAGTTCCAACCCAGCGAGCCACTGCCCGTACCGGTGCTGTCGCTCAGTGGATGGATGGTGAAACTGCCCAAATAGCCGGAAGCGCCAGGCGTTACGCTGACGCTGTGAGTGTCGATCCGGTCGACGTCGGTGAAGGTAATGCTGCCGTTGGCTGCGTAGTCGCCGCTGTCTTCCTTGGCATCGCCGGCCTGCACGCCGCTGGTGATCTGCACTTGGTCGTTGGTGCCGGTGATGGTGATAGTTACATTCTGCGTTGTCGTCGAGCCATGCCCATCATTGAGGGTGACCACATAGGTTTCGGTAGCAGTCTGACCCTGGGCCAGGTGCTGGGCTGCCGCATTATTCAGGGTGTAAGTCCAGTTAACGGTGCCGTTTGCCGCGTTGGCCGCTTCACTCACTGGCGCAAGGACGAAGTTGCCCAGCGCTGTGGTGTTGCCTCCCGCAGCCACGAAAGAGGCGGTATGTGTGTCGCTCAGGTCGACATCGTTAAAAGCAATAGTGCCTGTCGCATTCAGCGAGTCGGTCAGGCTCAGCGTCGTAGCTGCTTCTTCGGTTACCGTGCCGGACTGTGCGCCGATGCCTATTGTCACAGCGTCATTCACGCCAGCGAATTGCACCTGCGCAGTGGCCCAGCTGAGCGTGCCGTTGCCCAGACGAATCGCATAGGTAAAGCTGTCTGTCAGGGAGCCTCCGGCAGCAAGCGACTGGAGTTGTGCCTTGAAAGCAGTCGACAACGTAGCGGCGTCGTAGCCGACCTTGCCATCCGACGAAATCCAGATCTTTGCCCCGTTGAAACTGGTGTCAGTACTCGTCGCCTCAATTCTGCCCGTGTCCTGGATCAGGAGGTCGGCCGGCGCATAAATCTTGGTGGCAGTAGAAAGACTGGTCGCGTTATCGAGTGACCAAAGTGTCTTTGCGTTGCCGCCAAGGTCATTGGACATGACGTCCAGGTAAATGACCCCCAGCAGGTCTTCAGTGATGGCCGCGGTGCTCGCGCCAATAACACCGGTAGTGAAAATGTCGTCCTGCGCCTGCGGAGTGTTGGAAAACGAAGTAACGGTGCCGCCGCTGGTAGTTGTGGTGGTAGCCATGTCTTTCTCCCGAAAATGCCATTTTTTATTTTTAGAATCGCTAGGGACTGCTAACAGGACGATGTCCCGTTCTTGCGCCGCTCAGGTTGTTCTGGGGCGGTGCGAGGCGGCCGTCGGACATCGTCGGCCAGCTGACGGGACAAGCGCTGCCGGTAGAGGCGCGTGGGTATTGCGGGGGTGGAAATGTTCGCCGCGCTTGAGCCGCGGATCGCAGGACAAGTCGGGCGAACGTGGACGCCAGCCTGGGGCTGCGCTGCGCATGGCACGCAATAGACTGAGAGTACCCATGTGGAAGGGTCTCCTGGAGAAAGGCTGGGTGAGGCCGTGTTTTGGGGTAGCACCGACTCAGGGATACGGCCTTTCCTGATATCAGTTTGATGTGTGTTTAGTTGTGGGGTCAGGCTTTGTAAAGGTGTTAACCGCAGTTAACAGTGCGGTGTGCCAATAATCCGACAGGTGGATGTTTTGGTGTCAATATTATGTCGATTTGTTTTTGGCGAATGGATCGCGGGCGCTCAATAATGGCGTGTCTTGAATGAGCTGAAACCCCAATGGGACGTGGGCTGGCTGAGTCATAAAACGTTGGGATACCCATCAAATCTCATCGTTCATCTGTTAGAGAAGCCCCGCCGGAGCCTCTGCTTCTGCGGTATCTCCATCAGGCAACGCCAGATCGACCATGCCGGTCTCGAGGGCTGCTCGTGGCATACCGTCGAACTCGGCGTCTTCCGGCACCTGGGCCAGGGTGATACCGCCCTGTTCCTTAATGCGACAAGCCGACCGCGACGTCGGAACCGCTGCCCGAGAGCACCAGGCAGAAGGCGCTCGAGGTGCGCTTGTGCCAGATCGGGCCTCGAACCACGGTAGATAGGTGTCATATATGAAGGCGCGCAGGGTAGGGGAGGTCGCACCTTTACGGCCGTGGGGGACTGCCAGTTGTTCGCCGTGCTCGTGGGCATTGGCCAAATAGCGGGCGGTTTCCTGGCGGGCCTGCTCGAGCGTTATCTTACCGACACGGCAAAGGGTGACGTTCTTGTTCCGTGCCCAGGTGACCCTAATAGCTCATATGCCCCACTGGGCAGTACGCGGATGAATTCGCTCTGGCCACAATTGTGCCTGCCGCGGGCAGTGCTGTTCTATTGGCCGCCCTTGGATGGTTGTTCAGGACCTGGATAGGGAAACGCCTCAACGTTAGCATCAGACCTTGGACGTTTTCATAGAGGCACCCTGGGCTCCTTTATAAGGAAAAGAATTTTCAGGCGGGGGTTGACCGCGTATTTTAATACTGTACTATTCGCCTCCCGCTAGCGAGCAACTTGATGTTGCTTCTAGTCTAAGTAATTGATTTGATTAGAAAATCAGAAACTTTTAAGGTTGCTACTTAGGGATGTGTGCTGTAGAGTGCGCGCCTCGGTTGAGACGAAAGATCTTAACCAACCGCTCTTTAACAACTGAATCAAGCAATTCGTGTGGGTGCTTGTGGAGTCAGACTGATAGTCAACAAGATTATCAGCATCACAAGTTACTCCGCGAGAAATCAAAGATGTAACCAACGATTGCTGAGCCAAGTTTAGGGTTTCTTAAAAACCCAAAGATGTTTGAACTGAAGAGTTTGATCATGGCTCAGATTGAACGCTGGCGGCAGGCCTAACACATGCAAGTCGAGCGGCAGCACGGGTACTTGTACCTGGTGGCGAGCGGCGGACGGGTGAGTAATGCCTAGGAATCTGCCTGGTAGTGGGGGATAACGCTCGGAAACGGACGCTAATACCGCATACGTCCTACGGGAGAAAGCAGGGGACCTTCGGGCCTTGCGCTATCAGATGAGCCTAGGTCGGATTAGCTAGTTGGTGAGGTAATGGCTCACCAAGGCGACGATCCGTAACTGGTCTGAGAGGATGATCAGTCACACTGGAACTGAGACACGGTCCAGACTCCTACGGGAGGCAGCAGTGGGGAATATTGGACAATGGGCGAAAGCCTGATCCAGCCATGCCGCGTGTGTGAAGAAGGTCTTCGGATTGTAAAGCACTTTAAGTTGGGAGGAAGGGCATTAACCTAATACGTTGGTGTCTTGACGTTACCGACAGAATAAGCACCGGCTAACTCTGTGCCAGCAGCCGCGGTAATACAGAGGGTGCAAGCGTTAATCGGAATTACTGGGCGTAAAGCGCGCGTAGGTGGTTTGTTAAGTTGGATGTGAAATCCCCGGGCTCAACCTGGGAACTGCATTCAAAACTGACAAGCTAGAGTATGGTAGAGGGTGGTGGAATTTCCTGTGTAGCGGTGAAATGCGTAGATATAGGAAGGAACACCAGTGGCGAAGGCGACCACCTGGACTGATACTGACACTGAGGTGCGAAAGCGTGGGGAGCAAACAGGATTAGATACCCTGGTAGTCCACGCCGTAAACGATGTCAACTAGCCGTTGGGAGCCTTGAGCTCTTAGTGGCGCAGCTAACGCATTAAGTTGACCGCCTGGGGAGTACGGCCGCAAGGTTAAAACTCAAATGAATTGACGGGGGCCCGCACAAGCGGTGGAGCATGTGGTTTAATTCGAAGCAACGCGAAGAACCTTACCAGGCCTTGACATCCAATGAATCTGCTAGAGATAGCGGAGTGCCTTCGGGAACATTGAGACAGGTGCTGCATGGCTGTCGTCAGCTCGTGTCGTGAGATGTTGGGTTAAGTCCCGTAACGAGCGCAACCCTTGTCCTTAGTTACCAGCACGTAATGGTGGGCACTCTAAGGAGACTGCCGGTGACAAACCGGAGGAAGGTGGGGATGACGTCAAGTCATCATGGCCCTTACGGCCTGGGCTACACACGTGCTACAATGGTCGGTACAGAGGGTTGCCAAGCCGCGAGGTGGAGCTAATCCCAGAAAACCGATCGTAGTCCGGATCGCAGTCTGCAACTCGACTGCGTGAAGTCGGAATCGCTAGTAATCGCGAATCAGAATGTCGCGGTGAATACGTTCCCGGGCCTTGTACACACCGCCCGTCACACCATGGGAGTGGGTTGCACCAGAAGTAGCTAGTCTAACCTTCGGGAGGACGGTTACCACGGTGTGATTCATGACTGGGGTGAAGTCGTAACAAGGTAGCCGTAGGGGAACCTGCGGCTGGATCACCTCCTTAATCGACGACATCAGCTGCTCCATAAGCTCCCACACGAATTGCTTGATTCATTGAAGAAGACGAGAAGCCAGCCAGCACGGTGGCGGTTGTCGTTAGAGTTTAGAAATGAATATTCAGTGATGAATATTGATTTCTAGTCTTTGATTAGATCGTTCTTTAAAAATTTGGGTATGTGATAGAAAGATAGACTGAACGTTACTTTCACTGGTAACGGATCAGGCTAAGGTAAAATTTGTGAGTTGCTCTTAATTGAGTATTATCGAATTTTCGGCGAATGTCGTCTTCACAGTATAACCAGATTGCTTGGGGTTATATGGTCAAGTGAAGAAGCGCATACGGTGGATGCCTTGGCAGTCAGAGGCGATGAAAGACGTGGTAGCCTGCGAAAAGCTTCGGGGAGTCGGCAAACAGACTTTGATCCGGAGATGTCTGAATGGGGGAACCCAGCCATCATAAGATGGTTATCTTAAGCTGAATACATAGGCTTAAGAGGCGAACCAGGGGAACTGAAACATCTAAGTACCCTGAGGAAAAGAAATCAACCGAGATTCCCTTAGTAGTGGCGAGCGAACGGGGACTAGCCCTTAAGTGGCTTTGAGATTAGCGGAACGCTCTGGAAAGTGCGGCCATAGTGGGTGATAGCCCTGTACGCGAAAATCTCTTAGTCATGAAATCGAGTAGGACGGAGCACGAGAAACTTTGTCTGAATATGGGGGGACCATCCTCCAAGGCTAAATACTACTGACTGACCGATAGTGAACTAGTACCGTGAGGGAAAGGCGAAAAGAACCCCGGAGAGGGGAGTGAAATAGATCCTGAAACCGTATGCGTACAAGCAGTGGGAGCCCACTTTGTTGGGTGACTGCGTACCTTTTGTATAATGGGTCAGCGACTTATTTTCAGTGGCGAGCTTAACCGAATAGGGGAGGCGTAGCGAAAGCGAGTCTTAATAGGGCGTCTAGTCGCTGGGAATAGACCCGAAACCGGGCGATCTATCCATGGGCAGGTTGAAGGTTGGGTAACACTAACTGGAGGACCGAACCGACTACCGTTGAAAAGTTAGCGGATGACCTGTGGATCGGAGTGAAAGGCTAATCAAGCTCGGAGATAGCTGGTTCTCCTCGAAAGCTATTTAGGTAGCGCCTCATGTATCACTGTAGGGGGTAGAGCACTGTTTCGGCTAGGGGGTCATCCCGACTTACCAAACCGATGCAAACTCCGAATACCTACAAGTGCCGAGCATGGGAGACACACGGCGGGTGCTAACGTCCGTCGTGAAAAGGGAAACAACCCAGACCGTCAGCTAAGGTCCCAAAGTTATGGTTAAGTGGGAAACGATGTGGGAAGGCTTAGACAGCTAGGAGGTTGGCTTAGAAGCAGCCACCCTTTAAAGAAAGCGTAATAGCTCACTAGTCGAGTCGGCCTGCGCGGAAGATGTAACGGGGCTCAAACCATACACCGAAGCTACGGGTATCACTTAGGTGATGCGGTAGAGGAGCGTTCTGTAAGCCTGTGAAGGTGAGTTGAGAAGCTTGCTGGAGGTATCAGAAGTGCGAATGCTGACATGAGTAACGACAATGGGTGTGAAAAACACCCACGCCGAAAGACCAAGGTTTCCTGCGCAACGTTAATCGACGCAGGGTTAGTCGGTCCCTAAGGCGAGGCTGAAAAGCGTAGTCGATGGAAAACAGGTTAATATTCCTGTACTTCTGGTTATTGCGATGGAGGGACGGAGAAGGCTAGGCCAGCTTGGCGTTGGTTGTCCAAGTTTAAGGTGGTAGGCTGGAATCTTAGGTAAATCCGGGATTCCAAGGCCGAGAGCTGATGACGAGTTACCCTTTGGGTGACGAAGTGGTTGATGCCATGCTTCCAAGAAAAGCTTCTAAGCTTCAGGTAACCAGGAACCGTACCCCAAACCGACACAGGTGGTTGGGTAGAGAATACCAAGGCGCTTGAGAGAACTCGGGTGAAGGAACTAGGCAAAATGGCACCGTAACTTCGGGAGAAGGTGCGCCGGTGAGGGTGAAGCATTTACTGCGTAAGCCCATGCCGGTCGAAGATACCAGGCCGCTGCGACTGTTTATTAAAAACACAGCACTCTGCAAACACGAAAGTGGACGTATAGGGTGTGACGCCTGCCCGGTGCCGGAAGGTTAATTGATGGGGTTAGCTAACGCGAAGCTCTTGATCGAAGCCCCGGTAAACGGCGGCCGTAACTATAACGGTCCTAAGGTAGCGAAATTCCTTGTCGGGTAAGTTCCGACCTGCACGAATGGCGTAACGATGGCGGCGCTGTCTCCACCCGAGACTCAGTGAAATTGAAATCGCTGTGAAGATGCAGTGTATCCGCGGCTAGACGGAAAGACCCCGTGAACCTTTACTATAGCTTTGCACTGGACTTTGAATTTGCTTGTGTAGGATAGGTGGGAGGCTTTGAAGCGTGGACGCCAGTTCGCGTGGAGCCAACCTTGAAATACCACCCTGGCAACTTTGAGGTTCTAACTCAGGTCCGTTATCCGGATCGAGGACAGTGTATGGTGGGTAGTTTGACTGGGGCGGTCTCCTCCTAAAGAGTAACGGAGGAGTACGAAGGTGCGCTCAGACCGGTCGGAAATCGGTCGTAGAGTATAAAGGCAAAAGCGCGCTTGACTGCGAGACAGACACGTCGAGCAGGTACGAAAGTAGGTCTTAGTGATCCGGTGGTTCTGTATGGAAGGGCCATCGCTCAACGGATAAAAGGTACTCCGGGGATAACAGGCTGATACCGCCCAAGAGTTCATATCGACGGCGGTGTTTGGCACCTCGATGTCGGCTCATCACATCCTGGGGCTGAAGCCGGTCCCAAGGGTATGGCTGTTCGCCATTTAAAGTGGTACGCGAGCTGGGTTTAGAACGTCGTGAGACAGTTCGGTCCCTATCTGCCGTGGACGTTTGAGATTTGAGAGGGGCTGCTCCTAGTACGAGAGGACCGGAGTGGACGAACCTCTGGTGTTCCGGTTGTCACGCCAGTGGCATTGCCGGGTAGCTATGTTCGGAATAGATAACCGCTGAAAGCATCTAAGCGGGAAACTAGCCTCAAGATGAGATCTCACTGGGACCTTGAGTCCCCTGAAGGGCCGTCGAAGACTACGACGTTGATAGGTTGGGTGTGTAAGCGCTGTGAGGCGTTGAGCTAACCAATACTAATTGCCCGTGAGGCTTGACCATATAACACCCAAGCAATTTGACTACTCGAAAGAGCATCAGATTGCGGTGTGTGAAGACGAAATGAACCGAAAGTTCGAATCTCACCAAACACCGAAAGCTGTCACATACCCAATTTGCTGAAGCGAAGCCAGTTGGCTACGACTCAGTACCCGAATTTCTTGACGACCATAGAGCATTGGAACCACCTGATCCCATCCCGAACTCAGCAGTGAAACGATGCATCGCCGATGGTAGTGTGGGGTTTCCCCATGTGAGAGTAGGTCATCGTCAAGATTAAATTCCGAAACCCCTATCTGCGTATGCAGGTAGGGGTTTTGTTTTGCCCGCAGGAAAGTGCGAGCGGACATATCACCCGACGATCTACATGGAAAGTCTCGCATTGTTGTGCCTTACTCCAGACACAACTCATGGGGCGGCGTCGATGCGGCGAAGAGGCGCAAAATTCTGGTTATGGACCAACACGCAGTTACCCCTCCATACGCATGAAGAGGTACTCAGCAATGGCCTGCACATTGAGGTGCAGGCACGGGTCAGCCATGAGGGGATTACCCAGGTATTTATTGGCGTCTATGGCACCCATGGCTGGGCGGTTTGCGAGGAGTCTCATGACCGGCACGCCGGTGAGCATTACTGCGCGGCGTTGAAGTGGGGCGCTCAGCGCGCGAGGGAGATTGTTGCGGATACCCAGGAGTTCGTCGCGCCGCATCGGGTGCAGGTGACCTTGAGTCCAGTGATTACCGATGAGCCGGAACTGGCCCTGCGGCGGATGGAAATGACCGAGCGCGAGTCTTTGAAACTCCGGTCCGAAGATGCCTGGTCGGAGTACCTGGCTGCCAAGGCAGCCATGCTGGTACTGATGCGCTCAACCAGAGTCGACCCCAGCGTCTGGGCTGATCACAAGGAGCGGCTCAGGCAGGCCATCGATCGACGAACCTGCGTACAACGCGCCTATCTGCGCTGACCCTGCCTCAGGTCTGGGGGGGTCGCAGATTCTCAATGGTTTCGATCAGATCATCGTAGGACACCGGTTTTCCAATGTGCTGGTCAAAGCCCGATTGCCGTGATTTTTGAATGTCGCTTTGGGCGCCGTAGCCCGTCAGTGCAATGGCCGGCACATCCTTGACCAACGGCAACTGACGCAATGCGCTCATCAGCTCGTGGCCATTCATGACCGGCATGCCCAAGTCAGAAATGATCAGGTCGAAGCGTGTGCTTTTTGCGGCATCCAAAGCTGCCACCGGACGGTCGAACGCAATCACTTGCGCATCTTCCATTTCCAGCAGCATTTTCAAGGTTTCCAGTACATCGGCGGAGTCGTCGACCAGCAGGATCGTCAAACCGCTCAGCCTGCCAGAGGATTCTTCGACCTGAGTCGGGGATTGCGGCTCATCTTTGGTGTGGGCCAAGGGCAGGTAAACGGTGAACGTACAACCTGTTCCCACCCCGGCAGAGTTCACCTCAACCGTTCCCCGTTGGGCCTCGGTCAACTGGCGGACCAGTGACAAGCCGATTCCCAGTCCTTCACGGTTGTGGCTGACGTGCTGCTTTTCAGCCTGGCCGAACAGGTCGAACACGTGATCGAGGTTCTCGGGTGCGATGCCTGCACCGTTGTCTTTGACGTCCAGCCGCGCCATGTTCCCAACCTGGCTGGCAATCAATTGCACGTGGCCGTTGGAGGGCGTGAATTTCAGCGCGTTATTCACCAGGTTCCAGATAATTTGCTCCAGGCGCGTCGGGTCGGCATGGACCATCAATGCGCTTGAAGGCACGTGCAGCTCGACGGTGGCGTCGTGTCGGTCGCTGAGCACGACGGCATGAATATCGCGCAACACACTGGCCAGATCCACGGCGATTGGTTTCAGTTTCAGTTTGCCGGTACGGACCCGGGCGACATCCAGCAGATCATCGATGATCCTTGCCTGGCTGTTGACGGCGTCGCAGATGGTGTTGACGGCCTTGGCGGCCGGCTCCACCGACTTGGTCACCGGCAAGCGACGCAGCAGTTCTGCATTGAGCTGAATCAGGTTCAACGGATGCTTGAGTTCGTGGGACATGACCGCGAAGAACTCATCCTTGAGGTAATTGGTGTTGCGCGTTTCGGCCAGTTGTTGGCTCTGTTCTTCATGCTGGCGTTTATGGCCGGTCAGGTCGCGGGCGATTTTGACGTAGCCTTTGAGATTGTCGCCGCTGAGCAAGGTCACCTCGCCGCTGCAAAAGAAGCGGTTGCCGTCCTTGCGCACGTGCCAGCGCTCATCTTCGCTGCGGCCATGGGTGCGCACCGCCAGCAGTTCGTTTTCAGGCACGCCGGACGCGCGATCTTCAGGCGAGAAAATGAAGTCGTAATAGGCGCCCTCGGCCTCGGCCTTGCTGTAGCCGAAGATCAATTCGGCGCCCTTGTTCCAGGTGGTGATCACGCCCTGCTCATCGAGGGTGATGATGGCGTAGTCGCGAGTGCTTTCGGCGACCAGGCGCATGCGTTCTTCGCCCAGTCGCAGCTCTTCTTCAGCCGCACGACGTTTGGTGATGTCGATGAACGTCAGCACGGTGCCGTCGATGTGATCTTCGCTGGAGCGATAGGGCAGCAGGCGGGCGATGTACCAGCGGTTGTCGGTGCTGCTGACTTCGCGTTCGATCATGTTCAGCGATTCGAACACCTGCGCCGCGTCTGCGACCAGGTCCTCGTAATGCAGGCGATGGGTAATATCGAGCAAGGAGCGCCCGGTATCCACCGGTAACATGCTGAAGATGTCAGTGGCACGCGGGGTGAACCACTTGATGCGCATGCTGCGATCGACAAACACCGTGGCGATGTCGGTGGAGGCAATCAGGTTGGTCAGGTAGTCGTTGATCTTGTCGGTTTCTTCGACTTTGGTTTTCAGCTCGTAGTTGACCGTCAACAGCTCTTCGTTGATCGACTGCAGCTCTTCCTTGCTGGTTTCCAGTTCTTCGGTGGCCGAACGCAGTTCTTCGTTGATGGCCTGCATTTCTTCGTTGGAAGCCTTGAGCTCTTCGCTGGAGACTTCCGATTGTTCGATGGTGTCCTGCAGGTGCAATTTGGTGCGTTGCAGTTCGCGCTCAAGGTTGGACAGCACCTGGCTTTCGGTCTGTAGCACGGTGGTGGCGGCTCGTTCGGCAGGGTCGACCTCGACTTCCTCGAAAATCACCAGGACGTATTCGCCGTCCGAATCTTCATCCTTGTAGGGATGCGCGACCAGATCAATCAGGTAACTGCGCTTGTCACGCTTGATCGGCACTTCGCGGGACTTGACCGGCAGGCCACTCTGCTGGACCTGGAACAGCGTGGTGCGGATTTCCAGGCGCAGTTCCGGAAGAATCAGTGTCAGCAAGTTACGCGACAATTCGCCGCCAACATGACGCAGGAAACGCCCGGCACTCTCGCTCATGTGCAGGATGTCGGCGTTGGTATCGACGATCACGCTCGGTGGTGCGGACTGTTCGAGGGCGCGTTGATGGATATCGGCAAATGATAATTTGCGCGGCGCGCTGCTTTGCGGGACCTGTTGGGACGTGTTGGTCCGTACATAGCCTCCACGCGGCATGGTCGGTGTGCGTCGACTGTTGGCCGTGCCGGTCTTGGCGCGGAAAATCCGGTTGCGTTTATCCACCGGCGCGAACAATTCGTGGCACGCGTCCGCGCTCTCGGAAGAACCGAGGAACAGGAAACCGCCGGGACGCAGGGCAAAGTGGAACATCTGGAGGATTTCGCGTTGCACTTCGCGATCCAGATAGATCAGCAGGTTGCGGCAAACGATCAGGTCGATCTGCGAGAAGGGCGGGTCGGACAACAGGCTGTGCTTGGCGAACAAGACCTTTTCGCGGATTTCCTTGCGAATCCGATAATGATCGTCTTCCTTGATGAAGTAGTGGCGCAGCCGCGAGGGTGGCACATCAGTGATGATCGCTTGTGGATACAGGCCGGCCCGGCCGACGCTGATCGCGCGTTCGTCGATGTCGGTGGCGAACAGCTGCATCGAGGCCGCGCTGGCGTCCAGTTGCAATTGATCTTGGAGCAGCATGGCCAGGCTGTAGGCTTCTTCGCCCGTGGAGCAACCTGCGGACCAGACCCGGATTTCTTCTTTCTCGGGGTATGCGGACACGGCGGCGCTGACCAGTTGCGGCACGACATCCCGCTCCAGGGCTTCGAAAGCCTCTCTGTCACGGAAGAAGTTGGTCACCCCGATCAGCATGTCGCCCAGTAGTGCCTTGGTTTCTTCGGGATTGTTCTGCAGATACAGGTAATAGGCACTCAGGTCCGACTGGCCGGTGACCTGCATCCGGCGTTCGATCCGGCGCAACACGGTGGCGCGTTTGTAGTGTTTGAAGTCATGGCCTGTGCCGGTGCGCAACTGAATCAGGATGTCGCGCAGCACCTGTTCGGCAAGTACCGCCTCACGCTCGGACACCGCAGCAAGGGTTTGCAGTTCCGGATCGTTGGCGATGGGTAAAGTGATTTCCCTGGAGTTGCGCCATAACTCCAACAGTTTTTGCGGCATTTCCACCACGGGCAGCACTAGGTCAACCATTCGGGTTTCGATGGCGGCGCAAGGCATGCCATCGAATTCGGCGTCTTCCGGTGCCTGGGCCAGGGTGATGCCACCTTGTTCCTTGATCCGTGACAAGCCAACCGCGCCGTCGGAGCCTGTGCCCGACAACACCAGACAGAAGGCGCGCTCGCGGTGCACATCGGCCAGATCGCGGAAAAACAGATCAATGGACGCGTGGCGACCTTCGCGCGGGTCTGTGGTGCTAACCTCCAGAAAACCATCGTTCATTGCCAGCCGTTGCGCCGGTGAAATGACGTACACCCGGTTTTTCTCGATGGCCACCGTTTCGGTCACCTGCAGAACCGGCATCTTGGTCGATTCCTGGATGATCTTGTCAGCGATGCTCTGGTGATCGGGCGACAGATGGAGAATGATCACGAACGCCATGCCATTGTCTTGAGGCATGTTTTCAAAGAACAATTTGATCGCTTGCAGCCCGCCCGCCGACGCACCGATGCCCACCACCGGAAAGTCCAGGGTGCTCGGGCGCAAGGCCTGTCGCTCAGGAGCAGGAGGTGAATGAGTGGAGGTTTTGGTCATAACGTTTGCCTTTGGCGGCGAGGGTAAACGCCTCAAATTCAAATGAGGGTCAAGGCGCGCTTCAATAGGTCAGGATAATCCCGTTTTTCGATAACCCCTTCAATTATTTACCCGGACCGACAGCAGAATGACCCGAATACAACCTCGGTCAAACCTGCAGTCCCGGAGAAGGCAATCCCGCCACCGTCTATGGGACGGTGGCGGGATCAAAGGGTCATGAGCGTTGCACTCTTACCCGACCTCTGGAGGGGGTGACCCCTTAGTCCCCCAGGGCTACGCCGATGAAATCACCACCATGCACCGCTGAAATACCGACCAGCTTGATCGAGAAGTCCGCAATGTTATCGGCGTTGTTGTTGCCGTAGAGCGTTACGTAGTCGCCACCCTCATCCGAACCAGCTACATAACGAAGCTCGTTGGCAGCGCCACTGAAATCTTCGCCATACACAAGCGTGTAGCCCTTGAGAGCGGAGAAATCCAGCTTGTCGGAGCCGCTGGTAAAGTCATAAATGACGTCCTGTTTTTCTCCCAGGCCCAACTCGGTCAACGCGTTGAACTTGAAGGTGTCGTTGCCGCTGCCACCCCACAGGGTGTCCGAGCCTGCGCCACCGATCAGCACGTTGTTGCCGCCATTGCCGGCATGCAAGACGTCGTTGCCGACCCCACCGTTTATCGTGTTGTTACCCGTGCTCCCCCAGATTTCATTGTTTGCGGCATTGCCGTTGAGGTTGATGTTCAGTGCGCCGGTGTTGCGAGCGTCGAGGTTTTCCAGGTTGGCGCCGAGGGTCATGGTGGCGGTGCCCTGGAAGGCAGTGACCGCTGTCGGGTCCATGCGCAGCACCAGGGTGTCGGTGCCTTCATTGAGGTTTTCGGTGATGGTGTCTTGCAGGGCGACGATGGCTTTGCTGCCGAGGCCCTTTGTGATCAGGTCGACGAGGTAAGTGTCGTTGCCTTTGCCGCCGATCAGCGTGTCCACGCCGGCAGCGCCGTCGAGGGTGTTGTCGGCCAGGTTACCGGTGATGAGGTTGTTCAGCGCGTTACCGGTGCCGTGGGTGGCACCGTCGAGCAGGGTCAGGTTTTCGACGTTGGCGGCCAGGGTGTAGTCGACGGATGAGCGGACGGTGTCGACGCCTTCGTTGAGCAGTTCAGTCACCACGTCGTCGAGGTTGTCGACGATATAGACATCATTGCCTTTGCCGCCGATCAGGGTGTCGGCGCCCAGGCCACCGTCGAGCAGGTTGGCGGCCACATTGCCGGTGAGGGTGTTGTCCAGCGCGTTGCCGGTCAGGTTGAAGGCCAGCAGGTTATCGGCCATCGCGTTTTCGACATGGTCGGCCAGGGTGTAGCTGTTCTTGGCGTAGGACACCACCCGCACGGTGTCGTTGCCGCTGTCAGCCGTTTCGACGACCGCGTCCTTGTCGCTGTAGACGGAGTAGGTGTCGTTGCCCGCGCCACCGCTCAGCAGGTCGCCGCCGGCCTTGCCGTTGAGGATGTCATTGCCGCTACCGCCGGTGATGACGTTGCGTGAAGCATTGCCGATCAGAGTGTTGCCCAGGTCGTTACCCACCAGGTCGAACAGGCCGGTGCCGGTGACGGTGATGTTCTCGATGTTGTGCAGCGAGGAATCGGTCAGGTTGAGGGTCTGCGCGACGGTGGTGGCGTTGCGGTAGGTGATTTGCAGCGTGTCGTTGCCTTCGCTGGCCTGTTCCTGAATCAGCGCCAGCTCCGCCACGTTGTCGAGCACGTAAGTGTCGTTGCCTTTGCCACCGATCAGGGTGTCGATCCCCACGCCGCCGTTGAGGATGTTGCTGCCGTCATTGCCGGTCAGAACGTTGGCCGCGGCATTGCCGTTGAGGTTGATGTTCAGTGCGCCGGTGTTGCGAGCGTCGAGGATTTCCAGGTTGGCGCCGAGGGTCACGGTGGCGGTGCCCTGGAAGGCAGTGACCACTGTCGGGTCCATGCGCAGCACCACGGTGTCGGTGCCTTCATTGAGGTTTTCGGTGACGGTGTCTTGCAGGGCGGCGATGGCTTTGCTGCCGAGGCCCTGAGTGATCAGGTCGGCGAGGTAAGTGTCGTTATCCTTGCCGCCGATCAGCGTGTCGACCCCGGCAGCACCGTCCATCGTGTCGTCACCGGCACCGCCGGTCAGGATGTTTTTGCCACTGTTGCCGCTCAGAATGTTGGCTTGTGCGTTACCGGTGCCATTGATTGCCGCGTTACCGGTGAGGGTCAGGTTTTCCAGGTTGTTGCCCAGGGTCCAGCTGATCGACGACTCGACCTTATCGGTCCCTTCGCTGACATTTTCGATGATTTGATCTTTGAGGTTGTCGACCACGTAGGCGTCGTCGCCGCTACCGCCGACCAGTGTGTCGGCACCAATGCCGCCATCGAGGCGGTCATTGCCCGCGCCACCTTGCAGGATGTCGTTGCCGGCACCGCCCTGAAGGCTGTCATTGCCCTCTTCGCCATTGAGCAGGACGGCTTTCGCGCCTTTCCAGATCAGGGTGTTGTCGTTGGCATCGCCGGTGACCGTGGTGGAATTGCCGTTGGCGTCGAAGCGTTGGCTGTAGATATCACCCTGGAAGTTGTTGCTATTGTTGGGCGACAACTCTTCCCAAGTCACGAGGAAACCGCCGTCGTCGGTCGCATTGACCACTGGGAACAGGTCACGATCATCATCGCTGGTGATCAGCATCTGGCTGCCAATTTTAACGCCATTCTTGTCGTAGATCTGCGCGTAGAGATTGGCGTCAGCCGCATGCGACGTTTCATCGGAGGTGGCCCACGTGATGACAAAACCGCCGCCCTTGAGGGCTGTGATCGCGGGCTCGCCCTGAATTTCCTTGGTCGCAGTGTTGACCAGGGTTTCGCCGCCCACTTTCACGCCGTTGGCGTTGAATTTTTGCAGGTAAACGTTGCCGCTGGTGGGGTTCTCGTTCTTGTCGTACTGGACGCTGACCCAGGTCACAACGTAGCTACCATCGTTGAGGGTTGCCACGTCGGCGCCGTATTGCTCGCCCGCTACCGTGGTGTTGACCCGTACGGCGGCGCCATCCTTGCTGCCATCGGCCTTGAAGCGTTGCAGGTAGACATCCACGTTGTCGGCAGCGTCGTACTCGCGTTCCCAGGCAATGACGAAGCCGCCGTTGGCCAGGGTCGATACGCTCGGCTCGGACGCATAAATGGCCCGGTCCTGAACGGTTGTATCGACCTTGACCGGATTACCCATCGGCAGGTGAGTGTTACCGTCGAAGAGCTGTACGAACAGCTCCGAGCCAATCTCGTTGGTCCCGTTGCCAAGTTGTTCGAGCATTTCCTCCGACCAGCTCACGACGTAATTGCCGTTCCCCAGTACGGTCAGACCGGCATCGTCAATGTGGACGTTAGGGTTGTCGCTGTCAGTGGGAGTGATCGTCAACGGGCTGCCAAGCGCAATGCTTTCGCTATCGAATGGCTGTACGACCAAGGTGTGGTCCGGGGTCGTCCAGCCCAGCACGAAACCACCGTCAGCGGAGGCGGCAACGATTGGGTTGCTACCGGTGACATCAGTGAGCAGGCGGTCGTTGAGCAGGTTGTGGTTTTTGTCGTATTGCTGCAGGTGGATCTGCCCGGCCTGTTCCCAGGCAATCACGTAACCGCCATCACTTAATGCCGTCGAAGCCGGTTCCATGGAAACCGCATCGCCGTCTTCGTTGGCAACCTTGCCGTCGCTGAGGGTCACAGTGCTGCCGTCGGCGAAGCTGACTTTTTCCACGCTGACCAGCGTGGTGGATTGATCCGCGTCGACCACCAGTTTGCCCGTCGCGTCCAGAGTAAAGGTGTGCTCCGCCAGCGTGCCGGACAGGACCGCAGTGTCAGTACCGCCCCGACCGTCCAGGGTGACGTCGTCGGTGCCGCTCCAGTTCAGGGTGTTGTTACCATCATCGCCACTGATCATGGTGTCGCTGGCGCCCACCAGATGCCCGGCATCGTTGACTTTTTGTACGTGAATGTCAGCGATGCCTTGCTGATTGGTTTCCCAGCTGACAACGATCGTGCCATTGGGGCGAACGGTCACCGCAGGGCTGTCCCAGAGTTGTTCGCTTACGCCAGTGGTGCCCACCAGAATCGGTGATACATCCTTGGCCGTGCCGTCGGCGGCAAAACGCTGAATCAAGACCTGGGCGCCGCCCATGGCATATTCATTCCAGGCCACCAGGTAGCCTCCGTCCGGCAGTGCGGTGAGCGTGGAGCCATTAACCGAGTTGCTGCTGCCGATCTGAACCTCATCACCCACTGCATTGAACTGGCTGTCGTAATGCTGGGTGTAGGTGACGCGGTTCATGCCGGTTGTGCTCTGGTCTACCCAACTGACGACATACCCGCCCGTTACCGCCGTCACGCCAAAGTACGAGGCGTTGCTGTAGAGGCTTGTAATGGAGTCCAGCGTGTGGGCGGAATCTGCGACCACTTTGCCATCTGCACCGATCTGGCTGATCTGGAATTTGGAGGTGTACTCGTAGATGCCTTGGACATTCTTTTGGGCATGCTCGACGGTGTAGGTCATCCAGTAACCGCCATTGCCCGTCGGCAGGATGCTGATGTCGTCGGCCTCACCGTCGGCGGCATTGCCCTTGACCAGGGTTTGCACCACGCCTGCCTTGCCGTTGGTGTACACCACGGCCTTGATATCGGCGATGTCTTCGAGTTCGTCACCCGAAGCGCTTTCATGGGTTTCATTCCAGGTCACAATGTACTTGGTGTCGCTGAGCAGGGTGACCTTGGCATCTTCAAGCTCGAGTTTGGCGGACGCGACCTTGACCGCGCTGCCGCTTTGCACGCCGCTGGCGGTGAACAGCTGAGTGAACACCGTGGACACGTCCGTCGCGTCGTTTTCGGTTGTCCAGGCCAGGATGAACTGGCCGTTGGCCAGGGCCGTTACCGAGGGGTCGTCGACCTCGGTGGAAGCAATGTTGGTACGTTGCAGCAGTTCGCCATCGGCGCTATAGCGCTTGACCACCATGCCTTCGAAATCGTCGCTATTCACCGACCAGACGCTCACGTAACCCCCGTCGCTCATCGCGGTCACATAAGCGTCACCGACCTCGCCGCTGGCGACGACCGTATCGACCTCACGGGTGGCGGTGAGTGTGCCGTCGTCAAACGTCAGGATTTGTTCTTCACTGCCACTGGCAATGAGTGTGCTGTCACTGATTTGGCTGACGACGAGATTTTCACCGTCGTTGCTGAAGGTGTAATCCTTTTGATTTCCATTGACCGGGGTCGAAGTGCTCATAGTCCTTTTCCTTGCAATACCAGGCGCGACAGGTGCGCGCGACTGTCGAATTCTTTGGGGGTTACCCGTCTCGGCATGAAAAGGGCAGTGGAGAATCGAGTAAAAGCTCAGCTTTTTACCAAGATGGCCAATTAATGGCAATGAGCCATTTTTTTGTTTCAGCGCCCGTGCTAAAGCTCCAGCAGACAATTGCTCGCTGAACCTTCAGGGAATGGCGCTGCGGCCGATAACTGTGCAAGCGATAGCGTAAGAGGCTGCCTCGACGCTTGGTCGCGTGCTGTGCTGTGGCTATCATCTGCGCGCCGAAAGGGGCTGCGAAGCTGATCTCGTCCGTGTATTTGCCTTTGGGTTCTTCTTCTTAAATTGCCTGGAAATCTTCGATGCTGTCGTATCACCAAAAGCGTTTTTTGATCGTCGATGATTTTTCGGATTTCCGCAGTTCCGTCAGGTCCATGCTGCGCGAGCTGGGCGTCAAGGATGTCGACACCGCCGACACCGGTGAACAGGCGCTGCGTATGTGTTCGCAGAAGGCCTACGATTTCATCCTGCAGGACTTTCACCTGGGCGATGGCAAGAAGAACGGCCAGCAGGTGCTTGAAGACCTGATGATCGAGAAGCTGATCAGCCATGAGGCCGTGTTCGTCATGGTCACCGCCGAGACCAGTCAGGCGATGGTGCTCAGTGCGTTGGAACACGAACCCGATGCGTACCTGACCAAACCGTTCAACCGTTCCGGCCTGGCTCAACGCCTGGAGCGGCTGGAGCAACGCAAGACCTTGCTCAAGCCGATTCTGCAGGCCCTTGACCGGGGTAAACCGGTTGAAGTACTCAATGCCTGCATCGCCCTGTGCAAGCAAGATATCCGCTACTCGCCGTTGTGCCTGCGCTACCGCGCCGATGCCTTGCGCGACCTGAATCAGAACGAGGCGCTGGAGCGTCTCTATGACAGCATCATTGCCGATCGACCGTTGCCGTGGGCGTTTGCCGGCCTGGGCCAATTGCTGTTCAAGCGTGGCCAGGTCGCTCAAGCCAAAGGCGTCTACGAAAAAGCCCTGAAAGTGTTCCCGATGATGCCGGCGCTCTACGACGGCATGGCCGATGTGCTGGTCGCCGAAGGGGACACCAAGGCTGCGCAGAGTGTGTTGGAAGAGGCGATTCGCTTGTCGCCGCTGGCGGTGCGCCGGCAAGCGCAGTTGGGCAAGTTGGCCATGACCAACGAAGATTTTGAAACAGCTTCAAAGGCCTATCGCCAGGCGGTGGCCCAAGGTGCCCAGTCGCGCTTCAAGGATGCGGAAAGCAACCTCGGCCTGGCCCATGCCTTGATCAGTAAAGGTAGCGAAAAAGGTCTGGATACCCGGACTCGACTGGAAATCAACACGACGCTGAGTGCCGTGGCCAAGGAAAACCCTTCCGACCCGGGTCTGCAGATTCGTGCGCGATTGATGAAAGCCACCAGCCTGCTGCTCAACGATGCCGAAACCGCCGAGAAGCTTACCGAGCAGGCGATGATGCGCCTCGATGGCATGGAACAGTTCATGAGCGCCGAAGCGGCGCTGCTGGTGGCCAAGCAACTGCAGATGCTCGGCCAGGCCAGTGCCGGTGCCTCGATGCTGAAAAACTGCGCGGAAATCTACGGCGACGACCCGACGGTGATGAAGGGCATCGCCAAGTTGACCGACGATCCGACCATCCTCAACTCCGGCAACGCCGCTGCGGACCTCAACCGTCAGGGCGTGCGGGTGTACAAGACCGGCAACCTGGTGGAGGCGCGGCAGGTGTTCCGCAAAGCCCTGGCGCTGCAACCGAAGAACATCAGTATCGCGCTGAACATGGCGCAGTCGCTGCTGCACGGCACCGACACCAATGTCCCTTCGGCGGAGCTGGAAGAATGTCGGACGTGTCTGAAAATGGTCGGCCTGATGCCCGACACCGATGCGCGCTTTCCCCGTTATCAGAAGTTGCGAAGCAAGGCGTTTGGCGAATGAACAACAGCGAACAGGCACTCGATTTTTCCACGGTGATTGCCTCCACCGTGCACGACATGAAGAATTCCCTGGCGATGGTGATGCAGGCCCACAGCCAATGGTTGGCGCGCCTGCCGGATCCGCAGCAGCACACTCCGGAGCAGGGTGTAATCGAATTCGAGTTCGCGCACCTCAATAGCATGCTGGTGCAGTTGCTGGGGCTGTACAAACTCGGCGTCAACCAGATGCCGTTGCAACCGGCCTACCATGAACTGGATGACTTCATCGAAGCGCAATTGGCCTGCCACCAGGACGTGTTCGCCAGTCGCGGCATCATGGCGACCTATGAAGTGGACCCGCTGAGCCCTCTGGGTTTCTTCGACCGGGAGCTGATTGCTTCGGTGCTGGGCAACAGCATCAACAACGCCATTCGTTACGCCCGCCACGCGGTGTTGATCAGCGTCAGCGATGAAGCCGGGCAATTGGTGCTGACCGTCAACGACGATGGCGAGGGTTATCCACCCGAGATGATCGAGCGTCAGGCCGATTACGTGCAGGGCATCAACCACAGCAGCGGAAGCACTGGCCTGGGTCTGTACTTTGCCGGGCGGATTGCCGCACTTCATCAGCGCAACGGCGTAGGCGGACGCACCGAAATCAGCAATGGCGGCCCGCTGGGCGGCGGGGTGTTCAGCCTTTACCTCCCCTGACGGGTCTTTTTGTTGGCTGCTGCTTGATATTCCGAACAGGTGGAGCCTATTTTGTACGGGTCGCCGTTCGCGGCTCGCACAACAACAAAGGATTGCGTCATGACAACCGATGGCCATAGTTCATTCGCGGAGCGATTGACGGGCATTGATGAGATCGAATGTGTCACGCCGGATTTGAATGGCGTACCCCGTGGCAAGGTAATGACCGCCGAAGGCTTTCTCGAGGGGCGGCGTTTGCAGATGGCGCGGGGGGTGCTGCTGCAATGCATCATGGGCGGATATCCGCCAGCGCGCTTTTACGGCAGCGATGATGGCGACCTGGCGCTGGTGCCCGACCCGGCACAGATCCATCGCTTGCCGTGGAGCCAGCAACCGCGAGCCTTGGCCATTTGCGATGCTGAGGAGCTGACCGGCGAAAGCTCGTCTCTGTCGACCCGCGGCCAACTCAAAGCCGTGATCGCGCGTTACGCGGCCCTCGGCCTGGCACCGGTGGTGGCGACCGAGCTGGAATTTTTTGTCTTCGCGCCCAATACCGACCCGACTCAACCGTTCCAGCCGCCGCT
The DNA here is from genome assembly GCF_000282315.2 of Pseudomonas sp. GM41(2012). Lineage (GTDB taxonomy): Bacteria > Pseudomonadota > Gammaproteobacteria > Pseudomonadales > Pseudomonadaceae > Aquipseudomonas. Next base: position 2,539,484 of record NZ_AKJN02000006.1, on the reverse strand, counting down.
GGGCCTGGACGGTCGTCGGGAGGATGGTCATTCGGCGTTCAGTATCAGTTCCAATAATGGTTTGCGGCCGTTCTTCACTGAAGTCTACGCCTGCATGGCGGCCCTGGGCTTGCCGCGCGATACCTTCATGCACGAGATGGGCGTCAGCCAGTTCGAGATCAACCTGCTGCACGGCGACCCACTGCTGCTGGCCGACCAGACACTCCTGTTCAAACATCTGCTTAAAGAAGTCGCGCTCAAGCATGGCTTGAGCGTGGTTTGCATGGCCAAGCCACTGGCGCACACGCCGGGCAGTTCGATGCATATTCACCAGAGCATCATCGAGATCGGCAGCGGGCGTAACGTGTTCAGCGACAAGGCGGGTGAGCCGACCGCGACCTTCCGTCATTTCATCGCGGGTCAGCAGGCCGGCATGGCGGATTTCACTGCGTTGTTCGCACCGAACGTGAACTCGTATCAGCGCTTGTGCCATCCCTTCGCATCACCGAATAATGCCTGCTGGTCCCACGACAACCGTGCGGCCGGATTGCGTATTCCGGCGAGTTCGCCCGCCGCTCGTCGGGTCGAGAACCGCTTGCCGGGGGCTGATGCAAATCCTTACCTGGCGATCGCCGCCAGCCTTGCCGCAGGGTTGTATGGCATTGAACACAAACTGGAGCCGAGCGAGCCGATCCAGGGCGAATTTGAAGTACCGGACAATCTTTCGTTGCCGTGTACCTTGCATGCGGCTCTTGAACGTCTGAAACGTAGTCAATTGGCAAAGGAACTGTTTGGCAAGGAGTTCATCGAAGGCTACATCGCCTCGAAGACCATGGAGTTGACCAGCTTCTTTGATGAAATTACTCCCTGGGAGCGGCGTGTTTTAGCGGCCCAGGCCTGACGATCCGTCGACATCAGGCTATCGTTTGTCGGTAGCCTGAAACTCACTGCAAGGAGCCGCTCGGAACGCCGATGCGCCAAATCTGGAAACCCTTTCGAGCGCTTTATTTTGCCTCGCTGATGATGTTGATCGGCTCTGGCCTGTTGAGTACTTACCTGGCCTTGCGCCTGGCCGCCGACCATGTCGACAGCCTGTGGGTCGGTGCGTTGATGGCAGCCAACTATTGCGGCCTGGTGCTGGGTGGCAAGATCGGCCACCGGTTGATCGCCCGGGTCGGGCATATTCGCGCCTATTCGGCCTGCGCCGGGATTGTCGGTGCGGCGGTGCTGGGCCATGGCCTGGTGGACTGGTTGCCCGCCTGGATCTTCCTGCGGGTCATCGTCGGCCTCGGCATGATGTGCCAATACATGGTCATCGAAAGCTGGCTCAATGAGCAGGCTGAAGCCTCGCAGCGCGGGACGGTATTCAGCGGCTACATGATCGCCTCGTACCTGGGGCTGGTGCTGGGTCAGTTGATTCTGGTCATGCACCCGGGCCTGGGTCTTGAGCTGCTGATGCTGGTCGCCTTGTGCTTCGCGCTGTGCCTGGTGCCGGTGGCCCTGACCCGGCGGATTCACCCGGCGCCGTTGCACCCGGCACCGATGGAACCGCGGTTCTTCATCAAGCGCGTGCCGCAGTCGTTGAGCACGGTGCTGGGAGCGGGGCTGATCATCGGTTCGTTCTACGGTCTGGCTCCGCTGTATGCCTCACAGCAGGGATTGTCCACGGAGCAGGTCGGTCTGTTCATGGGTAGCTGCATTTTTGCGGGCTTGCTTGTGCAATGGCCGTTGGGCTGGCTGTCCGACCGTTATGACCGGGCGCTGTTGATCCGCTGTTTTGCGTTGGTCCTGGCGCTGACCGCGTTGCCGCTGGCAATCATGCAACAGGTACCGCTGGAGATTTTGTTTATCACTGGGTTCTGCTGTTCTCTGGTGATGTTCTGCCTGTATCCGCTGGCGGTGGCATTCTCCAACGACCACGTCGAGGGTGATCGCCGGGTGTCCCTGACGGCGATGCTGTTGGTGACCTACGGTGTTGGCGCCAGTATCGGACCGCTGGTGGCCGGGGTGCTGATGAAGCTGTTCGGCAGCCACATGCTCTATGCCTTCTTCAGTTTCTTCGCGTTGGTGCTGGTGTGGCGGATTCGCCCGAAAGCGGTGACCAACCTGCATGTGGTGGACGATGCACCGCTGCATCACGTCGCCATGCCGGACAGTATGTCGAGTTCGCCGTTGGTGGCTTGCCTTGACCCACGGGTCGATGAGCAGGTGGTTCAGGATCAGATGCAGAACCCGATCAACCCTGAGCCGGAACCTGAATCAGAGCCCGAAACCGATCCGACACCCGAAGACCCTGATGCACCTCGCGAACAAAGTTTTACCGAGGCCAGGCCATAACGCATAAAAACAACGCATAAAAAAACGGGCAGTCACCGCAAGGGACTGCCCGTTTTCTATTGAAGCGTCTTATTACATGTCGTCTTTGTCGAAGCGCCGCGCTTCGCGCTGAAGCTGATAGACGAACCGTTCGACCTGCCGCTGCACCAGCCCGCTCATGTTGTGAAAGCGCACGCCGGCGAAGGTGGTGGAGATCCTTTCTTCGAAGTGCAGGTAGCGCAGCTCGACCGGCGCCGTCATGTTGCCAAAGGGCAGGGCGGCGATGAAGCGGTCATAGACCTGGCCCAGTTGCAGGCTGCCCGTGATGTCGCCTTCGAAGCGCAACTTGCAGCCGGTGGCGGAGATGTCCAATAGCTTGCCGCTGATCGGCGACTTGAGCTTTTCACCGCCCAGATCGACGTTGACCAGTTGTGCCAGCTTCAATGCTGCGCGGAATGCATTACGACGCTGGTGGTAAACCACCTCGGTAGGCAGGGCGCCACGGTAGCAGCGACCGCCACCGGATTCGTCGATGGTCAACGGGCCGTTGCTTTCCCAGGCAATACGTACGCCGTCGTGAAAGCCTTCGACCTTGAACGGTTCGCCGGCGAGCAGAAAGCGTTCACCATCGCGGGGAATCATTTCGTCCAGGGCAATCATGTTGCTGTCACGGTCAATGTCCACCAGATAACTCTGGAAGCGCTGGTTGCGCTCATGGAACGTGATGATCAGCGGATCATGGCTGTCTTGCAGCTGGCGCAGGTTGCCGGAGATCTCCAACGGCGTGGTGAGCACCTTGGGTGGCTGCGGAGCATCTTCCGCGCTTAAGGCATTGAACACGGTTCATCAATCTCCAGGCAAAATATGACTACGACTGGCCAGCATATTGCCAGTATGTTACGCGTCTTGATAGTGCGCGCTTTTCAGCAGGCTCAAGCCTGACTGAGCGGGCGTGGCTTCGCAAGCGTGGAGGTTGATCCGCGCGCATCGTAGAGCGCTGGCGGCTCGCCGCCGTTGAGGATTTTCAGCTGATTGGCCGTCGCGGCCTGTTGCACCAGGATTGACTGGCCATTCTTGATGTTGGCTGCCTGGCACTGATCCAGAAGGTCGGTCAATACGTCGCTCTGCTCCAACAGCTGATCACCAATGCTCGAATGGCTGGCAAGTTGCTCCAGGCCGTTGCGATTGGTCGGCAGGTTGAGGCTGGCGAGGATTTCACTGCGCTTGCGGCCATGCTGATCGAGCAAAATGATCAATGCCTGTTTCTGCGCCAGAATCTCTTCGAGCAGTGGCATGTCGCGACCGTGCAAGGCGAGGGACTCGGTTTGCAGTAACTCCAGCAAGTGCTGTGCCGGAGCGAAATCGTCGGTGATCAGTTGCAGTAAATTAGTGTCGTGCATGGCTGGCCTTGGGTTTTAAGCGTCCAAAAGCCTGGCGCAGGCGTTGGCCTAGCGCTGGGCTTCGAAGTTGAGCAGTTTGCTGGCTACACGGTTGCTGTCGACTTTGTAGCTGCCATCGGCAATCGCTGCTTTCAACTCGGCCACGCGGGCGTTGTCGACGGCAGGCTGATCGCGCAGCTTGTCAGTGACCTTCTGCAACTGTTGAGCCTCATTGCTGAGATGTACCGATTCCCCGCTTTTGACGGTACTGGCCTGTTCGGCCGGGGTATTCAGCGGTGCGGGCTTGCCGGCTTCGGCGGTTTCCTTCGCGGTGCTGGTACGTGTACTACCGGTAAGTGACGAGGAACTGTTTAAACGGCTGAAATCGATGACCATGACAAAAAACCTCTGGGTATTTGGACGCTTGCCATGTTTTCGGCCATACCCGGAAAAACTTTAGGCCCAATTATCAATGAGCTTGCGCGCGTCAACGCTTGCCCTGCATAGGGCACAGTCTAGGGAACAGTCGAGTGGCGCGCCAGTGTTCTACATGGCGACTTCCACCTGGCCGGGCGCGATGACTTGCGCCTTGATGACCCGCTGGGAGTTGAGGTTTTTCACCCGGATCTGTTCGCGCAAGCCGCCGTTGGACAGCGCTTCACCCGGCATGCGCACGCTCAGCGTTCCACTGCGGGCGGTAATCACCACCTGGTCGCCCTTGCTGATGACTTCTGCCTGTTCCATGTGCACCTGGGTCATGACCTGGTTGGCGACCATTGGTCGGGTAAGTTTCTGCCCGATCGCCTGGTCGACGGAAGTCAGGTAACCCTGGCTGATCAGGCTGATGTCACGCTCGCGCAGGGTCACATCCTGGGGCTCGACGATACCGGCGCGTCGCAGCGGGCGCGTGGTGGTCACAATGTCGCGAAACAGGCGCACTTGAGCGGGTACGAAGACCATCCAGGGTGACGCGCCCTCGCAGCGAACCTTGACCGTAACCCGGCCGAGCGGCGTGGCGGGGCTCTCCAGGGACGCTGTCAATTCCTTGTCGCACATGGGCATGCGCAGCCGCGGATCGAGCTGCTTGACCTCGATTTCGTAGCGGCCTTCCGTTTGACTGGTGGCCAGATAGTCTTCTACGGTGAATTCAAGAAAGCCCTGGGTGACGCCGATAAGCATGTCAGGCAAGGTAACCGCGTCAGCAAGGGCAGGGCAGCCAGCGTTGAACAGGCAGACAGCCGACACCGCGCAAAGCAATTTGCGGGCGTTTGATGTCAGGCGTCGGAAAAATGTCGGTTCTGTGTTCATAAGAGTTAAAAAGCAAGCGCCGTGCCGTTTAGTGATGAATGCGCGTCGCAACACACTTAAGCGTTGGTGTAGGAGTCTGTGCATGGCTGGTGTAATGGATGCGGTAAACCAGCGCACGCAACTGGTAGGGCAGAATCGCCTTGAGCTGTTGTTGTTCCGTCTCGACGGCCAGCAGCTGTATGGGATCAACGTGTTCAAGGTTCGGGAGGTGCTGCAATGCCCCAAACTGACGCTGATGCCAAAATCCAGTCCTGTCGTGTGCGGTGTGGCAAATATTCGGGGGGCGACCATTCCGATTCTTGATCTGGCGATGGCGACCGGCTCCGGCGCGCTGAAAGATCAAAGCAATCCCTTCGTGATCATCACGGAGTACAACACCAAGACCCAGGGTTTCCTGGTGCGGTCAGTGGAACGCATCGTCAACATGAACTGGGAGGAGATTCATCCGCCACCCAAGGGCACGGGACGCGATCATTACCTGACGGCTGTGACTCGGGTCGACAATCAGTTAGTCGAAATCATCGACGTCGAGAAAGTGCTGGCAGAAGTGGCGCCAACACCGGAAGCGATTTCCGTCGGCGTGGTGGATGTCGAAACCCAGCACAAGGCGCTCTCTTTGCGAGTACTGACGGTCGATGACTCGTCGGTGGCGCGCAAGCAGGTGACCCGTTGCCTGCAGACGGTCGGTGTCGAAGTGGTGGCGTTGAACGACGGTCGGCAAGCGCTGGATTACTTGCGCAAGCTGGTCGACGAGGGCAAGAAGCCGGAAGAAGAGTTCCTGATGATGATTTCCGACATCGAGATGCCGGAGATGGACGGGTACACCCTCACGGCCGAGATCCGCAACGACCCTCGCATGCAAAAGCTTCACATCATCCTGCATACTTCGTTGTCGGGTGTGTTCAATCAGGCGATGGTCAAGAAGGTCGGTGCCGATGACTTCCTTGCCAAATTCCGTCCTGATGACCTGGCATCCCGGGTAGTCAACCGGATCAAAGCAGCAGACATCAGCTAGGGGCCTTTTGCCCCTAACGGTTAATACGATTTAAGAGGCGGTATCTTTGTCTACGGGTAATTTGGATTTCGAACAGTTCCGGGTCTTCCTGGAAAAAGCCTGTGGCATTTTGCTCGGTGAAAACAAGCAATACCTGGTCTCGAGCCGTCTCAACAAACTGATGGAACAGCAAGGCATCAAGTCCCTGGGTGAGCTGGTCCAGCGCATCCAGACCCAGCCGCGCAGCGGTTTGCGCGAGATGGTGGTGGATGCCATGACCACTAACGAAACCCTGTGGTTTCGTGACACCTATCCGTTTGAAGTCTTGAAGAACAAGGTGCTGCCCGCAGCGATCAAGGCCGCCCCTGGCCAGCGTCTGCGGATCTGGTCGGCGGCCTGTTCGTCGGGTCAGGAACCGTATTCGCTGTCGATGTCGATCGATGAGTTCGAGCGCGTGAACATGGGCCAGTTGAAGATGGGCGTGCAGATCGTTGCCACCGACCTGTCCGGTACCATGCTGACCAACTGCAAGACCGGCGAGTACGACAGCCTGGCCATCGGCCGTGGCCTGTCGCCCGAGCGCCTTCAACGATACTTCGACCCGAAAGGGCCGGGGCGCTGGGCCATCAAGGCGCCGATCAAGAGCCGGGTGGAGTTTCGCTCGTTCAACCTGCTGGACAGCTACGCGAGCCTCGGCAAGTTCGACATCGTGTTCTGCCGCAACGTGCTGATCTACTTCTCCGCGGAGGTGAAGAAAGACATCCTGTTGCGTATTCACAGCACATTGAAGCCGGGCGGTTATCTGTTCCTCGGTGCTTCCGAGGCGCTGAACGGTTTGCCGGATCATTACCAGATGGTCCAGTGCAGCCCGGGGATCATTTACCAGGCGAAGTGATTCGTTGGCGTCATCAAAAAACGGGAGACCTCAGGGGCTCCCGTTTTTTTATGCCTGCTCATTCCTCATAGGCGCTGCAACACCTGTAGGAGCATGGCTTGCCCGCGATGGCGGTGTGTCAGTCAATGATGATGTTGTCTGACACACCGCCATCGCGGGCAAGCCATGCTCCTACAGGGGATAGGTGTTGCCCAGGGGAAAGCGGCAGAAAAGCGGCAGGCGGCGGAAATCGGTTGCCGCTTTTCTGGCATTGCCACATTGCCACTGCCCGCAAAGCCCCGGTTTATGGGCTTTTTTGAATTGGCACGACGCTTGCTATGTCCCTGTTACGAAAAATCAGGTCACCCAAAGGTTTCCGACATGAGCATCAGCTTCGATAAAGCGCTCGGTATCCACGAACAAGCCTTGGGCTTCCGCGCCCAGCGTGCTGAAGTCCTGGCCAACAACATCGCCAACGCCGACACCCCGAACTACAAGGCTCGGGATCTGGACTTCTCCAAAGTGCTCGCCGCACAGAACGAGAAGACCAAGAGCGGATCTTTCGCCTTGAACATGACCAACAGCCGTCATATCGAAGCCGAAGGCCTGGGCAATGGTGACGAGTCGCTGATGTATCGCACGCCGATGCAACCGTCGATCGACCAGAACACCGTGGACGCCCAGCTGGAACAGTCGAACTACGCGGAAAACGCGGTCAACTTCCAGGCCAGCTTCACCCTGCTCAACAGCAAATTCAAAGGGCTGGTGTCAGCCCTTCGTGGAGAGTAAGTCATGTCTCTATCCAGTGTTTTCAACATTGCCGGTAGCGGCATGAGTGCCCAGACCACTCGCTTGAACACCGTCGCCAGTAACATCGCCAACGCCGAGACCGTCTCGTCGAGCATCGACCAGACCTACCGTGCACGGCACCCGGTATTCGCCACCATGTTCCAGGGCGGCCAGAGCGGCGGCAGCGACTCGCTGTTCCAGAACCAGGACGCCGCCGGTCAAGGCGTGCAAGTGCTGGGCGTGGTCGAAGACCAGAGCAACCTTGAGGCGCGCTACGAGCCGAACCATCCGGCGGCCGACGCCAAGGGCTACGTCTACTACCCGAACGTCAACGTGGTGGAAGAAATGGCTGACATGATTTCCGCGAGCCGTTCGTTCCAGACCAACGCCGAAATGATGAACACCGCCAAAACCATGATGCAGAAGGTCCTGACCCTCGGTCAGTGATAAGGGGCGACTCAGATGAGTGTTACTGATACCACCAGTAGTTTGAGCCTCAAGGACATCCTGGCCAACTCCTCGATCAAGACCAGCACCAGTGCCGACGGCCTGGCGTCGGCGACGAACAGCGCCACCGGCAACAAGGCCCTGGGCAAGGACGCGTTCCTGCAGTTGCTGGTAACGCAACTGAAAAACCAGAACCCGCTGGAGCCGCAAGACAACGGTGCGTTTGTCGCCCAGTTGGCGCAGTTCAGTAGCCTGGAAGGCATCACCACGCTCAACGACACCGTCAGTGGCCTGGCGAGCAATTACAACTCGTCCCAGGCATTGCAGGCGTCGTCGCTGGTCGGGCGTTCGGTCATTGCACCGGCCGGATCGGCGGTGGTCGATACCTCCAAGAGTTTCAACGGCACCATTGCCGTACCGGCGTCGGTGGACCCGGTCACGGTCAAGATCACCGATGCCGATGGCAAGGTTGTCCGCACCATCGGCCTGGGCAGCCAGAACGCCGGTACTTCCAGTTTCATCTGGGACGGCAAAAACGATGCAGGCGAAGTGGCCAAGGCGGGTACCTATACCTTCGGCGCTACGGCGACCTACGACGGCAAGGCGACCTCGCTGGTGACGTACCTGCCAGCAACCGTCAACAGCGTGACCATCAGCCAGACGGGCGGTGAGTTGATGCTCAACCTGGCCGGGCTCGGCAGCATCGCCCTGTCCAAAGTACAAACTATTGGTATGTAGAGCCGACTAACACGGCACAAAGGAGTGGAATATGTCTTTCAATATCGGCCTTAGCGGTCTCTATGCAGCCAACAAACAACTGGACGTGACCGGCAACAACATCGCCAACGTCGCGACCACCGGTTTCAAATCGTCCCGTGCGGAATTCGAAGACGTTTACTCGGCCACCAAGCTGGGTTCGGGCAGCAAAACCATCGGTAACGGCGTGCGCCTGGCCAACGTTTCCCAGCAGTTCACCCAGGGCGACATCAACAACACCGGTAACGTGCTGGACATGGGTATCAACGGTTCCGGCTTCTTCGTGCTGAGCGAGAACGGGTCGATGTCCTACACCCGTTCCGGAACGTTCAAGGTCGACAAGGACGGTTACGTCACCAATAGCGATGGCTCTGCGCGTCTGCAGGGTTATGGCGTGGATGCCAATGGCAAGATCCTCAATGGCGTTTTGACTGACCTGCGCATCGATACTTCGAACCTGGCGCCAAAAAACACCTCTACGGTTTCGTCGACGATCAACCTGAACTCCACAGCTCCCATCATCGACCAGACTGTCAATCCGTTTGACCCGTCCAAGGAAGCATCTTTCACCAAGCAGTTCAGTACCCCGATTTACGATACCCAGGGTAACAAGCACGTCATGGATCAATACATGGTCAAGACGGGTGACAACACCTGGAACACCTACACCCTGATCGAGGGTCGCAACCCGGATGGTAGCGATCCAACCGTTACACCTCCTGTCGCGTCGACCATGGCGTTCGATTCGTCAGGCAAACTGGTTTCCGTCACCACTGCGGGGGTTGTCAGCCCTGACTTGAAGGTCACTGGTTGGGTTCCGGGTACCGTGACCAATGGCGTGTGGAAAGGCAACGGCGCGACCTCCGGCGTCATCACGGTCTCCATGGACAAAACCACGCAATACAACGCTGACACCGCGCGTTCGATTCCTTCGCAGAACGGCTACGCCACCGGCCAGATCACCAACCTGACCATCGACACCAGCGGTGTCATGCTGGCCAACTTCAGCAACAGCCAGACCAAGCCCATCGGCCAGATCTCGCTCGCCAGCTTTACCAACGAACAAGGTTTGCAACCGGTAGGCGGCACCAGCTGGAAAGAAACCTATGCGTCGGGTATCCCGGGCTACGATGCGCCGAACACCGGTACCTTGGGCGAGATCAACTCCAACTCCCTGGAAGAGTCCAACGTCAACCTGACCAATGAACTGGTCGACCTGATCAAGGCGCAGAGCAACTACCAGGCGAACGCCAAGACCATCTCCACCCAAAGCACCATCATGCAGACCATCATTCAGATGACCTGATGCGGGTTGGCTGAAAGCGCTGCACAAAGAGCCCCTCGATCGAGGGGCTTTTTTGTACCGGACAGAATCAATATCAAAAGATCGCAGCCTCGTTTCACTCGACAGCTCCTACAGGGGATCACAATTTCCTGTAGGAGCTGTCGAGTGAAACGAGGCTGCGATCTTTTGACCTTAAAGGCAGGCAAAAGAAAACCCCCGACAATCCAGAGGACTGATCGGGGGTTTTCAAGTAAGCGCCTTGCGGCGCCTACCGGCTCAGCTTATTGGCAAGCTTCGCAATCCGGCTCGTCGATGGCGCAAGCCTTCGGCACTGGAGCAGGGCCGGCAGGTGCTGCCAGGACCGAATCTTCACCGTGGTTGCCGCCGCTGGAAACAGCGTTCAGCTTGCCGGTGTTGATGGTCGACTTCTCGGTGCTGGTCGCGGCCAGGGCACGGAGGTAGTAAGTGGTTTTCAGACCACGGTACCAGGCCATGCGGTAGGTCACGTCCAGCTTCTTGCCCGATGCACCAGCGATGTACAGGTTCAGCGATTGAGCCTGGTCGATCCACTTCTGACGACGGCTTGCCGCGTCAACGATCCACTTGGTGTCCACTTCGAAGGCAGTCGCGTAGAGCTCTTTGAGTTCTTGCGGGATGCGCTCGATCTGTTGCACCGAACCGTCGTAGTACTTCAGGTCGTTGATCATGACCGAGTCCCACAGACCGCGAGCCTTCAGGTCACGAACCAGGTACGGGTTGATCACGGTGAATTCGCCCGACAGGTTCGATTTCACATAGAGGTTCTGGTAGGTCGGTTCGATCGACTGCGATACGCCGGTGATGTTGGCGATGGTCGCGGTCGGTGCGATGGCCATGATGTTGGAGTTACGAATGCCTTTCTGCACACGGGCACGAACCGGTGCCCAGTCCAGGGATTCGTTCAGGTCAACGTCGATGTACTTCTGGCCGCGCTGCTCGATCAGGATCTGTTGCGAATCCAGCGGCAGGATGCCTTTGGACCACAGCGAACCCTGGAACGTCTCGTAGGCGCCGCGCTCGTCAGCCAGGTCGCAGGAAGCCTGGATCGCGTAGTAGCTGACCGCTTCCATCGACTTGTCGGCGAACTCGACGGCAGCGTCGGAACCGTAAGGAATGTGCTGCAGGTACAGCGCGTCCTGGAAGCCCATGATGCCAAGGCCGACCGGACGGTGCTTGAAGTTGGAGTTCTTCGCTTGTGGCACCGAGTAGTAGTTGATGTCGATAACGTTATCGAGCATGCGAACGGCGGTGTTCACGGTGCGTTCCAGCTTGGCGGTGTCCAGCTTGCCGTTGGTGATGTGGTTCGGCAGGTTGATCGAGCCCAGGTTGCAAACGGCGATCTCGTCCTTGTTGGTGTTCAAGGTGATCTCGGTGCACAGGTTCGAGCTGTGAACCACGCCGACGTGCTGCTGCGGGCTGCGCAGGTTGCACGGGTCTTTGAAGGTCAGCCATGGGTGGCCGGTTTCAAACAGCATGGACAGCATTTTGCGCCACAGGTCTTTGGCCTGGATGGTCTTGAACAGCTTGATCTTGCCCGGGTACTCGGACAGGGCTTCGTAGTACTCGTAACGCTCTTCGAAGGCCTTGCCAGTCAGGTCGTGCAGGTCCGGCACTTCGGACGGCGAGAACAAGGTCCACTTGCCGTCATCGAAGACGCGCTTCATGAACAGGTCAGGGATCCAGTTGGCTGTGTTCATGTCGTGGGTACGACGACGATCATCACCGGTGTTCTTACGGAGTTCGATGAACTCTTCGATGTCCATGTGCCAGGTTTCCAGGTAGGCACAGACAGCGCCTTTGCGCTTGCCACCCTGGTTAACGGCGACGGCGGTGTCGTTCACTACTTTCAGGAACGGAACAACGCCCTGGGATTTGCCGTTGGTGCCCTTGATGTACGAACCGAGTGCACGAACCGGAGTCCAGTCGTTGCCCAGGCCGCCCGCAAATTTCGACAACATGGCGTTGTCGTGGATCGCGTGGTAGATGCCCGACAGGTCATCCGGAACGGTGGTCAGGTAGCAGCTCGACAGCTGTGGACGCAGAGTACCGGCGTTGAACAGGGTCGGGGTCGACGACATGTAGTCGAAGGACGACAACAGGTTGTAGAACTCGATCGCACGGTCTTCTTTGTTCTTCTCTTCGATCGCCAGGCCCATGGCCACGCGCATGAAGAAGATTTGCGGCAGTTCGAAGCGGATACCGTCCTTGTGGATGAAGTAACGGTCGTACAGGGTTTGCAGGCCCAGGTACGTGAACTGCTGATCGCGCTCGTGGTTGATTGCCTTGCCGAGTTTTTCCAGGTCGAAGGTCGCCAGGACCGGGTTCAGCAATTCGAATTCGATGCCCTTGGCGATGTAGGCAGGCAGGGCCTTGGCGTACAGGTCGACCATTTCGTGGTGGGTCGCGCTTTCGGCGACTTCCAGGAAGCTCAGGCCTTCGGCACGCAGGGTGTCCATCAGCAGGCGGGCGGTCACGAACGAGTAGTTCGGCTCACGCTCGACCAGCGTACGGGCGGTCATCACCAACGCGGTGTTGACGTCGGTCAGGGCCACGCCGTCGTACAGGTTTTTCAGGGTTTCGCGCTGGATCAGGTCGCCGTCGACTTCTGCAAGGCCTTCGCACGCTTCGGTGACGATGGTGTTCAGGCGGCCCATGTCCAGAGGAGCAAAGGTGCCATCGGCGCGGGTGATGCGGATCGACGGGTGAGCGTTGACTGCTTCCTCTGCCGGTGCGTGGGCGGCGCGTTCTTTCGAGCGACCGTCACGGTAGATCACGTAGTCGCGCGCCACTTTCTGCTCGCCGGCACGCATCAGGGCCAGTTCGACCTGGTCCTGGATTTCTTCGATGTGGATCGTGCCGCCCGAGGGCATGCGGCGCTTGAAGGTCGCGGTGACTTGTTCGGTCAGACGGGCAACGGTGTCGTGGATTCGCGACGAAGCGGCAGCGGTGCCGCCCTCAACTGCGAGAAACGCTTTGGTGATGGCGACGGTGATCTTGTCATCGGTGTAAGGAACGACAGTGCCGTTACGCTTGATCACGCGCAGTTGACCAGGCGCGGTGGCGGACAGATCCGAAGTCGAATCTGCGGCCTGCGGCAAGGTGCCCTGCGGGTTCTCGCGAGTTGTGTCGGTTTGCATGGGGGGTTGTCTCCACATTCTCTATGTTTGTTTGGGCACCATCTGGGTGCCCACCGTTCCGTCCTGAAGCACTACAACCGGCGAGGGGCCGGGCATACCAACTTCGGGACAGATCAGGAAGGGGCTATTGGGGCGCCGCTTCCATGCCGAAGTCTTTGGTCCCAGGCCTTGAACCTGAAACCGGGATCCTGTTGGGTGACAGTAATTGACTGCAACACCCGTACCGTTATCGCCGTTTCGGGCTCAAAAACAGTAGCCATCCGCACGCGCGGTTTGGTCTTTCGAAAATACGTTTGGTTCAACCGGAAAGAGGCAATAAAAGCGCTTGAAATCGGTATCCGGTTTGTGTTTGGTTTTTGGTGCAAAACCCTACATGTAGGGTTTTTTTGGCGCCGGGGTACAAGATAATGCGTTTTGGGGGGTGTTGCAACGTACTACCTGTGGATAAACCTGTGCGTAAATTGTGTGTGAAACGTGGAACGAGCGTGTAGGCCGCGACCTAGCTGGAGCGGACCGTTTTTCACTGATTTTCGCTGATTGAAAACAGTCGCTCGGGTTTTTAAGGGCGCGAACCCTATCACAAAAAACCGCGTTGTCCGAACGCATTTACCGGCTTGTGTTCTTGGCGAGTGGCGTTTATACAATCGGCCAATGCGTACGCATTCTTATCCTCCCCAATCATTACAAAAAGACGGGCGGATCCTTCCTTATTAAGTGTTGTTGGCAAGCAGAGGTCACCGTGGAGCAAGACAACTGGCAGGTATTGATTGTCGAGGACGACCAGCGTCTGGCCGAACTGACCCGCGACTACCTGGAAGCCAATGGTCTGTGCGTATCGATCGAGGGTAACGGCGCCTTGGCCGCGGCACGGATCATCAAGGAGAAGCCGGACCTGGTGATCCTCGACCTCATGTTGCCGGGCGAAGATGGCCTGAGCATCTGCCGCAAGGTCCGTGACAAGTATGACGGCCCGATCCTGATGCTCACCGCCCGCACCGACGACACCGATCAGATTCTTGGCCTTGACCTGGGCGCCGACGACTACGTGTGCAAGCCGGTTCGCCCCCGTCTTTTGCTGGCGCGCATCCAGGCCCTGTTGCGACGCAGTGAAGCCCCGGAAGTGGCGCCGGAAAAACAACGGCGTCTGCAGTTCGGTCCCTTGGTGGTCGACAACGCATTGCGCGAAGCCTGGCTGAACGACAACGGCATCGAACTGACCAGCGCCGAGTTCGACCTGCTCTGGCTGCTGGTGGCCAACGCCGGGCGCATCCTGTCCCGGGAAGAGATTTTCACCGCGCTGCGCGGCATTGGCTATGACGGCCAGGACCGTTCCATCGACGTGCGCATCTCGCGCATTCGCCCCAAAATCGGCGATGACCCGGAGCATCCACGGCTGATCAAGACCATCCGCAGCAAAGGTTATCTGTTCGTTCCGGAAGCCTGCGCGCTGTGAACTCTATCTTCCTGCGCATTTACGGTGGCATGTGCGCGGCGCTGATTCTGGTGGCGGTTCTCGGCGTACTGGCCTTGCACCTGCTTAACCAGGTGCGCGGCGAGCAATACCGCGAACGCCTGGCCCACGGCACGTTCTCGCTGATGGCCGACAATCTGAACCCGATGAACGAAACCGAGCGCCACCGTGCCTTGCTGGTGTGGGAGCGGTTGTTGGGGATTCCTCTGGCGCTGAAGACCTTTGCCCAGACCGACCTCGACCTCACCCAGCGCACCCGCGTGCTGCGCGGTCAGGCGCTGGTGGAACAGACCGGTCCGCACGCGGCGAAGGTTTACCGGTTGGTCAGCGACAAGGAACAGCTGGTGCTGACCGGCGAAGTCCAGCAAATCAGCGAACAACTGGCCCGGGCGACTATTTACCTGCTGGCCGATGAACTGGTGCGCTACCCGGTGGCCGAGCAACCCGAGCGCCTGGCGCAGTTGAAGCGCGATAAAGGGTTTGGTTTCGACTTGCGGCTGGTGACGATCGAACAGGCGGACATGGACGAGGACCAGAGTCGCCGGGTGTCCGAGGGTGACACGGTGATGGCGCTGGGCAAGGGCGGCGATTCGATCCGGGTGTTTGCCGGCATGGTCGGTACGCCGTGGGTGCTGGAAATCGGCCCGTTGTATCAGATGAATCCTTATCCGCCGGAGTGGCTGGTGCTGATCGCCGCCTTGGGTTTGAGCCTGATCGGTTTGATCGTCTATTTGTTGGTACGGCAACTTGAGCGCCGCTTGCGTGGCCTGGAAGCGGCCGCCACGCGCATCGCCAAGGGCAGCCTGGAAACCCGCGTGCCGGCACGCGGTGCGGACTCGGTGGGACGGCTGGCGTCGGCGTTCAACGGCATGGCCGAGCACTTGCAGCAGTTGCTGGCGATTCAGCGTGAGCTGGTGCGCGCCGTGTCTCATGAGCTGCGCACACCCGTGGCGCGGTTGCGTTTTGGTCTGGAAATGATCGGCTCGGCCACCACGCCGCAGGCGTTGGAAAAATACTGTGAAGGCATGGACCACGACATCGAAGATCTCGATCGCCTGGTGGACGAGATGCTCACCTACGCACGGCTGGAGCAGGGTTCACCGGCATTGAATTTTCAGTGGATCGATCTGGATGCGTTGGTCAATCAGGTGATCGAAGAACTGGCGCCGTTACGCGCCGAGGTCACGGTGCAGCGCGGTTTGTGCCTGTCCGCCGCGGACAACGACGACGCGTGGGTCGAGGCCGAGCCGCGTTACCTGCACCGGGCGTTGCAGAACCTGGTGAGCAACGCCATGCGCCACGCTCAATCACGGGTGACCGTCAGCTATCAGGTCGGGCAGCAGCGCTGTCGAGTGGATGTCGAGGATGACGGACCGGGCGTGCCGGAAACGGCCTGGGAGAAGATCTTCACGCCATTCCTGCGCCTCGACGACAGCCGTACCCGCGCCTCCGGTGGGCATGGGTTGGGGTTGTCCATCGTGCGGCGAATCATCCATTGGCATGATGGCCGGGCGTTGATCAGCAAGAGCAAAAGCCTGGGCGGGGCGTGTTTCAGTTTGAGTTGGCCGAGGAATCAGGAGAAGCGTTGAGATTGTTGGTGTCTGTTCTGGCCTCATCGCGAGCAAGCTTTGCTCCTACGGGTTTTGTGGCGAATGCGGAGTGTGTGATGTAGGAGCAAGGCTTGCCCGCGATGGCGTCATTGGAGACGCTAAAAGCCTTCAGGCCTTGATACTGACCAGACTCAACAACTGCCCATCAAAGACCCCAAACTGCGCATCCAGCTCAGTGCCATTGCACCACTCACTGGACAGATCAGTCAGCAACCGCAGCCGCACTTCACCGCTCTCGGTCCACTCCAGCACTTCAGCGTGCTCGAAATAGAAGCGCTGCTGAACGATCGGATACAGCGCCTTGAACAGGCTTTCCTTCACCGAAAACGTCAGGGTTACCAGCATCGCCAACTGATCGCGACGGCCGGCGGTCATGCGTTGCAACTCTGGCGGGGTGAGGATTTCCCCGGCCAGTCGCTCGGCCCGTTCAGGGTTAAGCAGGTTTTCCAGGTCCATCCCCAAGCCGCGCCAGTGGGTTTTCTTCGCGACAATCGCCGAGGCCCGGCCGGTGCTGTGGGTAATCGAGCCCGTGATGTGCGTCGGCCATACCGGTGCCCGGTCCTCGCCGATAGCCGGGATGAAGTTCAGCCCTTCCAACTGTTGCAACGCCGCCCGAGCGCAAACCCGCCCGGCGAGGAACTCCGCCTGACGCTTGGCGACCGAACGCTGGATGGTGGGTGGTGGCTCGATGGCGCTGCGTTGGAAATCATCGCTGGCCAGTTGCGAGGTATCGAAGTGAGTGCTCAACAGCACCGTATCGGGCAGCGCAAACGGCAGCGGCCAATGGGCATCGAGTGGGGTACAACAGACGGGTAGGGCGGGGGCGCGATTCATGTGGGGCATTTTGCCGGGTTGCTCTCAGGCTGGGTAGCCCCACACGATCACGGCGTCAGCCAAAGATTTTCTTGAAGAACGCCTGCATGTCCGCCCAGGATTTTTCATCCGCTGCTTTGTTATAGCCAATATCCGGCCCGGCATGATCGCCATGGCTCAGACGATCCGCATCAGGATTACTGAACCCATGCTTGGCACCTTCAAGGCTGACAAACTTATAGTCAGCCCCGGCTTTATCCATCTCGGCCTTGAAGGCCGCAACGTTATCCGCCGTTACCATGCTATCCAGAGCGCCATGTTCGACCAGAATCTTGGCTTTCACGCTACCCGGTGTGGCAGGCGTCTTGGTCGCCAGCGCACCGTGAAAACTCACCACGCCCGCCAGCGGCAAACCCTGACGTGCCGCATTCAGCACCACGCCACCGCCGAAGCAATAACCGATAGCGGCGATTTTGTCCGGATCGGTTTGCGGTTGCTTCTTCAGCAGATCGAGCCCGGCCTGAAAGCGGGCACTGGACGCGGCACTGTCTTTCAACGCGGCCTGCATGAAGGCCATGGCGTCCTTGGGATGCTCAGTGTTTTTGCCATCGCCATACATGTCGATGGCCAGTGCGCTGTAGCCCAGACCGGCGAGATCACGGGCGCGGCGCTTGGTGTACTCGTTGAGCCCCCACCATTCGTGCACCACCACAACGCCAGGGCGTGCGCCTTTGATGGCGTCGTCATAGGCGAAATAGCCGATCATTTTGGTGCCGTCAGTACTTTGATAGGGGATTTCCTGAGTCTTGATGGCGGCTTGAGTCAGCCCGTTCAAGGCCAGCAAGACGAAAGCGAGAAACATGCGCATGGTCGGATCTCCTGACAGAAAAGTCGTCAAAAACAGCTGGGTCGATCTGGTTCAGCTTAGGTTCAGAGAGCGTTCAGGGGGAGTTCAGGGCCGGGTGAGTAACCTTGCCCCGTACCCAAATAGCATATAGCGCATAAGGAACGCCCCTATGACTGGCTTCAAAAAACTGCTTCTGGCTTTCACTGTCCTGAGCGCGAGCACCGCGGCTTTCGCTTCCGACGACAATTTCGCCAGCCTTACTTTTGGACAGACCAGCGACAAGGTCAAAAAGTCCCACGCCCTGAACGACAACCTCAACCGCCCGAACGCCGATGGCGTGATCGGCAAGGACAACACCTGGGGTGTGCGTCTGGGCCAGCAAAACAGCCAGGGCCGCTACTACGCCACTTACGACAACGTGTCGGGCTCGCACAATGGCATTAAACTGCGTCAGGAAAACCTCCTGGGCAGCTACGATCTGTTCTACCCGGTGGGCGGCAGCACCAAGCTGTTCGGGGGCGCCACGGCCGGTTTGACCAAAATGACTCAGGAATCGCCAGGTTTCAGCCGCGACAGCGACATCGGTTACGCCATCGGCGGCCAGTTGGGTGTCCTGCAACAGGTTTCGCAAAACACCTCGGTGGAACTGGGTTACCGTTACCTGCGCAGCAACGCCAGCACCGAGATGAGCGAGCGCGGTGGCAGCAAACAGGGTTCGCTGGACCTGACCAGCAGCGCCCAGACCTACCTGTCGGCGAACTACGCTTTCTAAAAAGCATTTCGCGGCCAGTCGATCAAGCCGCACAACCTGTGGGAGCGAGCCTGCTCGCGATGACGGCGGTACATTCAGCATTAATATTGGCTGACCCACCGCTATCGCGAGCAGGCTCGCTCCCACAGGTCGCCCTGTCAGCCATTGAAGTTTGTTTTTGGAGATGATGATTTTGCCTGGGAGAGCGTTATGAAACTGCTGGTCGTCGAAGATGAAGCGCTGTTGCGCCATCACCTGCAAACCCGCCTGACGGACAGTGGCCACGTGGTCGAGTCCGTGGCCAACGCCGAAGAGGCGCTGTACCAGACCGAGCAGTTCAACCATGACTTGGCGGTGATCGACCTCGGCCTGCCGGGCATGGGTGGTCTCGACCTGATCCGTCAGCTGCGCTCGCGCGGCAAGACCTTCCCGATCCTGATCCTCACCGCCCGCGGCAACTGGCAGGACAAGGTCGAAGGCCTCGCCGCCGGCGCCGACGATTACGTGGTCAAGCCGTTCCAGTTCGAAGAACTTGATGCCCGGCTGAACGCGTTACTGCGCCGCTCCAGCGGTTTCACCCAGTCGACCATCGTCGCCGGGCCGTTGCTGCTGGACCTCAATCGCAAACAGGCGTCCCTCGACGATCAACCGCTGGCGCTGACCGCTTACGAGTATCGGATCCTCGAGTACCTGATGCGGCATCACCAGCAAGTGGTGGCCAAGGATCGCTTGATGGAGCAGCTCTACCCGGACGACGACGAGCGCGATCCGAACGTGATCGAAGTGTTGGTCGGCCGTCTGCGCCGTAAACTTGAAGGCCCGTCCGGCTTCAAACCGATCGATACCGTGCGTGGCCTCGGCTACCTGTTCAATGAGCGCTGCACTTGATTCGTTCCCTTCGTGTCCGTTTGATGCTCGCCGCCACGATCCTGGCGGTGTTGTTCATGCTGGCGTTGCTGCCGGCGATGCAGGGCGCGTTCAGCCTGGCGTTGCAGGATTCCATTGAGCAGCGCCTGGCGTCGGACGTCACCACGCTGATCTCTGCCGCGCGAGTGGAAAACAACAGCCTGCAAATGCCAGCGCAGTTGCCCGATGAGCGCTTCAACTTGACCGACAGCCGTTTACTCGGCTACATCTACGACCGCGAAGCTCACCTGGTGTGGCGCTCGAAAGCCACCCGCGAAGAGAAGATCAACTACAAACCGCGTTACGACGGACGCGGCAACGAGTTCGCCCGAATTCGTGAGGCCGATGGCCAGGAATTCTTCGTCTATGACGTCGAGGTCAAACTGCTCGGCGGCAAGAGTGCGGCGTTCAGCATCGTCGCGCTGCAACCGGTGCGTGAGTACGAAGCCACCCTCGAAGGCCTGCGGGAAAACCTCTACCTCGGATTCGGTGCCGCCTTGCTGGTGTTGCTCGCGCTGCTGTGGATCGGCCTGACCTGGGGCTTGCAGGCGTTGCGCCGGCTCAGTCAGGAACTGGACGAGATCGAAAGCGGCACCCGCGAAAGCCTCAGCGAACAACACCCGCGCGAACTGCTGCGCCTGACCGGCTCCCTCAACCGCTTGCTGCACAGCGAGCGCGAACAACGCAGCCGCTATCGCGATTCCCTCGACGACCTGGCCCACAGCCTGAAAACCCCGCTGGCCGTGCTGCAAGGCGTCAGCGAAGACATGGCCCGGCGCCCGGCCGATCGTGATCAGGCCTGGGTGCTGCAAACCCAGATCGAACGCATGAGTCAGCAGATCAGCTATCAACTGCAACGCGCCAGCCTGCGCAAAAGCGGCCTGGTGCGTCACCAAGTGCGCCTGCAACCCGTGCTGCAAAGCCTGTGCGACACGCTGGATAAGGTCTACCGCGACAAACGCGTGCGGGTCGCCTTCGATCTGCCGGCGCAGTGTTACGTGCCGATCGAGCAGGGAGCGTTGCTGGAAATGATGGGCAACCTGCTGGAAAACGCCTATCGCCTGTGCCTCGGCGAAGTACGTATCAGCGTGCGCGAAAGCCTGAGCGGGATTGAGTTGTGCGTTGAGGATGACGGGCCGGGCGTGCCACCGGATCAGCGAGCGCGAATTCTGCAAAGGGGAGAGCGGCTGGATCGCCAGCATCCGGGGCAGGGGATTGGCCTCGCGGTGGTCAAGGACATTATCGAGAGCTACAGCGCCAAGTTGACGCTGGGGGATTCGCCGATGGGCGGGGCGGCGTTCCGGATTCATTTTCCGGTGGTTTGACCGAAAGGTTGATTGTGTTCTTTCGGGCCTCATCGCGAGCAGGCTCGCTCCCACAATTGGATCTGCGTCGTTCGCGAAAAGTGGATACCCCGCAGATCCCCTGTGGGAGCGAGCCTGCTCGCGATGGGGTCAGTGGCTACGCCAGAAAAAACCAGCGCAAGAACTCAATTTTCTTGAGCCCGATAAGCGCCCGGCGTCAGCCCGGTCCATTTCTTGAACGCCCGGTGAAACGCCGACGGCTCTGAAAACCCCAACTGCTCGGCAATTTGCTGCAACGACAAATCCGCCCGCCCCAGGTGATAAATCGCAATGTCCCGGCGCAGTTGATCCTTCAATTCCTGAAAACTCGACCCTTCCTCCCGCAAATGCCGACGCAACGTCTGCGGGCTGATGTGCAAGTGCGCGGCGACCGCTTCCAGGTCCGGCCAGTGTGAACTGTCGCGGCTGAGCAACCTTCGCAACTGGCTGCTCAAACTGTCGCCGTCATCCGGGCGCGACAACAGGTCGGCGGGGGAGTGTTCGAGGAAATGTTTGAGCGTCCGTTCGTCCTGCAACAGCGGCATGTCCAAGTAACGACTGTGAAACAGCAGGCTGCTCTGATCGGTGGAAAACTCCAGAGGGCAGGGGAACAGCAAATCGTATTCGGCGCCGTGCTCGGGTTTCGGGTAGCTGAACGTCGCCTGTTCCAGCCGAATGCGCTGGCCGATCAGCCAGCTGCCGAGTCGATGCCACACCATCAACTGGCTCTCGGTGAGGAAGTGGTCCGGGTCGCGGAACTGCGAATCGTCGAGGCTCAGGCGAATCATGTCGTCTTCGCGGGTCAGGGTCAGACGCGGACCGTCGGGGAATAAGCTATAAAACAATAAGCCGCGATGAAGTGCTTTCTCCAGATTGCGGCAGTGGATCACCGCATGGCACATCATCGCGAAACTCCCGGTTTTGCTCGGGACCGGCCCGAAGCCCAGGTATTCGTCGTCCAGTGCCAACCACAGTCCCTGGATCAATCGGGTGAACTGTTCAGGCGCGATTCTCGCTCGTGGCTCTTCAAGCAACTCGGGGCTGATGCCCAGTTGTTGCAGCAGGTTTGAATAGTCATAACCCAGCCGGCGTGCGCCACCGAGGGCGGCACGGGCGAAATGACTGGCGATGGTGCGTTCGCGCATAGAAGGCAAGTCCGTCCATTGAACGGCGGATGGTAGCCGTGGTGCCTGATGATGGACAAGGCGGATATCCGCCAATTTGTAGGACGAGGTTTGGTCGATGGGCGGAAATCCGCCACTTTACCGTAACCGCTTGGTGACAAAGAAAAACCTGCAACCCTTGATGTCAAAAGGCTTGATGGCGATTTGGCGAAGGTGGCACGGGCCTTGCGATACAACCTGCAGATGCCTGCCGTTGCGCAGCTCGACAAAACAAATCCCTCCAGTGCAGGAGGGTTCGCAATTGAAGTGTCTTTGGCAACAGATGGATGTTGTCACCGGGCACTCTTGAGGAACTTTGCAATGACGACTCGTCAGCCACTGTACAAATCCCTGTATTTCCAGGTGATCGTTGCTATTGCCATCGGCATCCTGCTCGGTCACTTCTACCCGCAGACCGGTGTAGCCCTCAAGCCGCTGGGTGACGGGTTCATCAAACTGATCAAAATGATCATCGCCCCGATCATCTTCTGCACCGTCGTTAGCGGGATCGCGGGCATGCAGGACATGAAGTCGGTCGGCAAGACCGGCGGTTACGCGCTGCTCTACTTCGAAATCGTTTCGACCATCGCTTTGCTGGTGGGTCTGGTGGTGGTCAACATCGTGCAGCCGGGTGCCGGCATGCACATCGACGTCACTACGCTGGATGCCTCCAAAGTCGCTGCTTATGTAGCGGCCGGTGCTGATCAAAGCGTTGTTGGCTTCCTGTTGAACGTGATCCCGTCCACCATCGTCGGCGCGTTCGCCACTGGCGACATCCTGCAAGTGCTGATGTTCTCGGTGATCTTTGGTTTCGCCCTGCATCGCCTGGGTGCCTATGGCAAGCCGATCCTGGACTTCATCGATCGCTTCGCCCACGTGATGTTCAACATCATCAACATGATCATGAAGCTCGCGCCAATCGGTGCCTTCGGTGCCATGGCCTTTACCATCGGTGCCTACGGTGTCGGTTCGCTGGTGCAACTGGGTCAGTTGATGGCCTGCTTCTACATCACTTGCCTGTTGTTCGTTCTGGTGGTGCTGGGCGGTATCGCTCGCGCTCACGGCTTCAGCGTGCTGAAAGTGATCCGCTACATCCGTGAAGAGCTGCTGATCGTGCTGGGTACTTCCTCTTCGGAATCGGTGCTGCCACGCATGCTGATCAAGATGGAACGCCTGGGCGCGCAGAAATCCGTTGTGGGTCTGGTGATCCCGACCGGTTACTCGTTCAACCTCGACGGTACGGCGATCTACCTGACCATGGCCGCGGTGTTCATTGCTCAGGCAACCGACACCCATATGGACATCACTCACCAGATCACCCTGCTGGTGGTGTTGCTGCTGTCCTCTAAAGGCGCTGCGGGCGTGACCGGTAGTGGCTTCATCGTGTTGGCGGCCACCTTGTCCGCCGTTGGCCACTTGCCGGTTGCCGGCCTGGCGCTGATCCTCGGTATCGACCGCTTCATGTCCGAAGCCCGTGCCCTCACCAACCTGGTCGGTAACGCTGTTGCCACCCTGGTTGTGGCCAAGTGGGTCAAGGAGCTGGACACCGACGTGATGCACGCCGAACTGGCTTCTGGCGGTCGCGGTATCTCCGACGAGCCTAAAGACGATGTTCTGGGCCACGTCGAAGAGGCAACCCCAAGCAGCGTCAAATAAGACGGCTGCACTGAAAAAACCCGCTTCGGCGGGTTTTTTCATGCCTGGGATTTGAGCGCAACGGTCAGCGCATCTGACGCATAAGGTGATTGCTGCAAGGGCGCTGGCTGCCTAGTCTGGAGGCATCGTTTACGGAGAACGCCCATGCTCGGTCCACTGGCATCACTCAAGGTTCTGGATTTCTCGACACTGCTGCCGGGGCCGTTCGCCTCGTTGTTGCTGGCGGACATGGGCGCCGAGGTGCTGCGCATCGAATCGCCAACGCGCATGGACCTGCTGCGGGTTTTGCCGCCTCACGATCAGGGCGTTTCCGCCAGCCACGCCTACCTCAATCGCAACAAGCGCAGCCTGGCGCTGGACCTCAAGCAGCCTGAGGCGCTGGAGGTGATCAAGCAGTTGCTGCAGGACTACGACATCGTGCTGGAGCAGTTCCGCCCCGGCGTGATGGAACGATTGGGCCTGGGTTATGAAGCCTTGAAGGCGATCAATCCGAAACTGATTTACGTGTCGATCACCGGTTACGGCCAGACCGGCCCCTACAAGGACCGCGCCGGCCACGACATCAACTACCTGGCGCTGGCGGGGCTGGCGAGCTACACCGGCCACGCCGACAGCGGGCCGTTGCCGTTGGGCATGCAAGTGGCGGATATCGCCGGCGGCTCGTTGCACGGGGTGATCGGGTTGCTGGCGGCGGTCATCGCCCGGCAGCAAACCGGACAGGGGCAGCATCTGGATGTGAGCATGACCGACTGCGTATTCAGCCTGAACGCCATGGCCGGCGCCGGGTATCTGGCCTGTGGCGAAGAGCCGGGAAGGGAGGAGCAGATGCTCAACGGTGGCAGTTTCTATGACTATTACCGTTCCCGCGATGGTCGCTGGTTCTCGGTGGGCAGTCTGGAGCCTGCGTTCATGAAACAACTGTGCGCGGCGCTGGGGCTGGAGGAGCTGGAAACCTTGGGCTTATCGCCGGAACCGGCCTTGCAAAAGGCGCTGAAGAACGCGCTGAGGATTGAGTTCGAGACCCACGATTTCGCCGAGTTGTGCGCGCTGTTTGCCACGTTGGATGCGTGTGTCGAGCCGGTGTTGAGTTTGAGCGAAGCGGTGCGGCATCCGCAGTTGAAGGCTCGGGCGCTGGTGACCGAAGTGCCGCGTGGTGACGGGACGACTCAGGCGCAGATGGCGTGTCCGTTGAAGTTTTCAGATGGGTTGCCTGAGCCACGGCATATCGGTGCGGCCATAGGGCAGCATACGGATCAGGTGTTGGGGGAGTTGGGGTATAGCGCTGAGCGGATCGCAGAGTTGCGCCGTGCCAAGGTGGTTGTGTAGCGCCTGGTCAGACGCCATCGCGAGCAGGCTCACTCCCACAGGGGATCTTCGGTGTGACATAAATCCAGTGTGGGAGTGAGCCTGCTCGCGATGAGGACAGCACAAACACGAAAATCTAACTACTCGACCCGCATTTCCCCACTGAACACCAACGTGCTCCGGCACCGCCGGCACAGATACCGCCGCCCCTGTCTCACCAAACCATGGCGCTGGGCGGAAAACGGAAAGTCGCTGTCCACACACGGGCATTTGTAGATGTAACGGGTCACGCTGCGGCGTTTGACGTCATAGGTGTGGCAACGATTGGGCGGCAGTTCGTACACGCCGCGCATGATCAGTTGCCACTCTTCGCCATGGGGCTGGATGCGGTCGCCGAACAGTTGATGAGCGATCAGGTGCGCAACCTCGTGGGCCACGGTTTGTTTGAGGAAGTCTTCGGTATTTTCCCGGTACAACTGTGGATTGAAGCGCAGCAGGTTCTCGTGCAAATGCGCGACACCGGCTTTTTGCCCGCGCAGCTTGAGGCTCACCACGGGGCGTTTGAAAGGTCGTTTGAAAAAGGATTCGGCTTGTTGGTAACAGTCTTCGACGCGGGTATTGAGTTGCTCGGGCATGCTTGATGGATCTCCAGAGACGTCGAGTATGCCGCAACGTTCGAGAGTTGCGAATCGCCGAGGCGCCGAATGGTCGTCACCGTTTTCTATCCTTGAACATTAGAAGGCCGCCTTGCGGCGGCCTGTGTTGGCAGATCTTGTTTTTGGGTGAAGTGTTGCTAATTCGTATAGACCGGCCCCACGCCGAGTCCCCAGACAATGACCGTGAACGCCATGATGGCTACCAGCACCACCAGGCCTACCGCAAGCACCGAACTCGAAAACAGAAATCCCTCGTCTGATGGAATATTCATGAAAGTGGGTAGCCCCACATACAGCAGGTACACCGTGTAGCAGATGGCCGCGGTGCCGACGATCATCCCAAGCCACATGTGTGGGTACAGCGCCGCCAGACCGCCGATAAACAGCGGTGTCGCGGTGTAGGTCGCAAATGCAACGCAGCGTGCCAGGCTCGGATTGGCATCATAGGTGCGAGCCATCCAGTGGATGAACGCGCCCATTACCGCCACACCGCCGAGCATCGCCAGGTACGACATGACCGTCATCCATATCGCGCTTTCCACCGTCAGCATCACCGGTGCGCGACTGCCAATGACCCAGCCGACCTGTGTGGTGCCAATAAACGCCGACACAGCAGGGATCGCCGCCAGAATCAGGGTATGAGTGAGATACATGTGGCTGATGCTTTCCTCCTGATCGCCACGAATCTCTTTCCATTCTTGGTCAGGGTGGGTGAAGAGCCCCACTACGTGATGGATCATGCCAGTCACTCCTCTTGTTTTTACCATCGCCCCCCATTGGAGCGCCTACAGGCCAAAGTGGCCGAGTAAGGAAAGGTCTGGATTATGTGTGCGACCTTATGTCGCAGTATAGAAAGGTCTTAACGGCGCGGGTTGCAGGGCTTTAGAGCAAATTGCGCTGTAAACACGCCTGTTAATCGCCGCAGGGTCTGTGCCTTGTGAAAACTGTGGCGAGGGGGCTCTTGTGGCGAGGGGGCTTGCCCCCGTTCGGCTGCGAAGCAGTCGTAAAACAGTCGCTGCGGTTTACCTGTAGAGCTTAGTCGCCTGTTCGGGGCCACTTCGTGGCCCAACGGGGGCAAGCCCCCTCACCACAAGAGCCCCTCGCCACAAGTGCAAAGTTTTTGCGTAAAATGCGGGCCTTTCGTCACACCTCACGGATTTCGCGTCATGGGCACTCTTACGGTCAACCAGAACAAACTGCAAAAGCGCCTTCGCCGCCAGGCCGGCGAGGCTGTTGCCGATTTCAACATGATTGAAGACGGCGACAAGGTCATGGTCTGTCTGTCCGGTGGCAAGGACAGCTACACCATGCTCGACGTGCTGTTGCACTTGCAGAAGGTCGCCCCGATCAAGTTCGAGATCGTGGCCGTGAACATGGACCAGAAACAGCCGGGTTTCCCTGAGCATGTGCTGCCGGCCTACCTCAAAGAGCTGGGCATCGAGTACCACATCGTCGAGAAAGACACTTATTCGGTGGTCAAGGAGCTGATCCCGGAAGGCAAGACCACCTGTTCGCTGTGCTCGCGCCTGCGTCGCGGCACGCTCTACACCTTTGCCGACCAAATCGGCGCGACCAAGATGGCCCTCGGTCATCACCGCGACGACATCGTCGAGACCTTTTTCCTGAACATGTTCTTCAACGGTTCGCTCAAAGCCATGCCGCCGAAGCTGCGCGCCGACGATGGCCGCAACGTGGTGATCCGCCCGCTGGCCTACTGCAACGAAAAAGACATCCAGGCCTACTCGGACTTCAAGCAATTCCCGATCATCCCGTGCAACCTCTGCGGCTCCCAGGAAAACCTGCAACGCCAGGTGGTCAAGGACATGCTTCAGGAATGGGAACGCAAGACGCCAGGCCGGACCGAAAGCATTTTCCGCAGCTTGCAGAACGTGATCCCGTCGCAATTGGCGGACCGTAATCTGTTCGACTTCACCAACCTGCGTATCGATGAAACCGCCGCGTCGCGCTTCGTCAACGTCGTAAACCTCTAAACACAATCACTGTGGGAGCCAGCCTGCTGGCGATAGCGGTGGGTCAGACACATCATTGTTGACTGACCCACCGCTATCGCCAGCAGGCTGGCTCCCACATGAATCTGATCACTTACTCATCAGGAAAGGGCATGCGCGATTACAAGTGGCTGCACGAATACTGTCTGAACCGCTTCGGTTCGGCAGCTGAACTGGAAGCCCATCTGCCCGTTCCGAAAACCCCGGCGCAATTGCGCAAGATCAGCGACGACCGCTACCTCTCGACCATGGCGCTGCGCGTCTTCCGCGCCGGGCTCAAGCACAGTCTGGTGGACGCCAAATGGCCGGCGTTCGAAGAAGTGTTCTTCAAGTTCGACCCTGAGAAAGTCGTGCTGATGAGTGCCGAACACCTTGAGCGTTTGATGCAGGACGCGCGGATCATTCGCCACCTGGGCAAACTCAAGAGCGTGCCGCGCAACGCGCAGTTCATTCTGGATGTGGCGCATGAGAAGGGCAGCTTCGGCGCGTTGATCGCCGATTGGCCGGTCACGGATATCGTTGGGTTGTGGACCTACCTGAAAAAGCGCGGTCATCAATTGGGCGGGTTGTCGGCACCGCGGTTCTTGCGGATGGTGGGCAAGGATACGTTTGTGCCGAGCTACGACGTGGTCGCGGCGTTGAATGCGCAGAAGATCGTCGACAAGGTGCCAACCAGCCTGCGGGACCTGGCGTTGGTACAGGATGTGTTTAACCAGTGGCATGAACAGAGTGGCGGGCGGCCGATGAGCCAGATATCGATGATGCTGGCCTACACAGTGAATCATTAAGACCGAGTCGATCCCTTCGCGAGCAAGCCCGCTCCCACATTGGAATGCATTCCAGTGTGGGAGCGGGCTTGCTCGCGAAGGCGGTGTGTCAGGCGACGGAGGTTTCGCCTTCACCCGCCAACTTGCGGTTCAACTGAAACCGCCACCGCACATACAACAGCGCCGAGCAGAACACCGCCAGGCTCGCGCCCATTTCCAGCAAGCCAAACAACTGCCGGTTCGGGTCATACGCCGCCAATGCGCCCTTGATGAAATACAGGTTCACCACAAAACACATCCATGAATGCCCGCGCGCACTGCCGATAATCATCCCCGGCGCCAGCAACAGCAGCGGCACCAGTTCGATCAGCAGAATCACCCACGGCCGGGCGCCGTGCAGGTCGGCGACCACCAGGTAGTAGGCGCACAGCAAACCCACCAAACCGAAGTAGCACAGCAGGCTGATGACGCGCATCGCTCGGACCCGGGGTTCGAGCCATTCGATGGAGGGCAAAATCTTCGGCTTTTTGGCCACGTCAGTTCCCCAGTTTCTGTGCAGTCTTCGCCAAGCGCAGGCCCAAGGCCCGACACAGCGCAACTTCATGTTCATTCAAACCGCTTTTGCCATCCGCCCCGGCGTGATGGCTGGCGCCGTAAGGCGTGCCGCCGCCACGGGTTTCCAGCAGGGCCGATTCGCTGTAAGGCAGGCCGGTGATCAGCATGCCGTGGTGCAGCAACGGCAACATCATCGACAGCAGCGTGGTTTCCTGGCCACCGTGCAGGCTCGCGGTGGAGGTGAAAACGCCGGCCGGCTTGCCCACCAGAGCGCCGGTCAGCCACAGGTTGCTGGTGCCGTCGAGGAAGTACTTGAGCGGCGCCGCCATGTTGCCGAACCGGGTCGGGCTGCCCATGGCCAGGCCCGCGCAGTTCTTCAAATCGTCGAGGCTGGCGTACAGCGCGCCTTCGTCCGGGATGTCCGGCGACACGGCTTCGCATTCGCTGGATATCGCCGGAACCGTGCGCAACCGGGCTTCAAGGCCGGCCTGCTCGACACCTCGGGCGATCTGCCGGGCCATTTCATTGGTCGAGCCGCTGCGGCTGTAATACAGAACCAGAATGTACGGCGCACTCACGGCAGCAGCTCCAGCACATTCTCCGGCGGACGGCCGATGATGGCTTTGTCGCCGACTTCGAGAATCGGTCGCTCCATCAGTTTCGGGTTGGCGGCGATGGCGGCGATCAATTGCGCCTCGCTCAGGTTGCTGTCGGCCAGGTTGAGGGTTTTGTACTCGTCCTCACCGGTGCGCAGCAGTTGCCGGGCGCTGATGCCGAGCTTGGTCAGCAGGCTCTGGATTTGCGCAGCGTCCAGCGGGGTGTCCAGGTAGCGGACCACCGTCGGGGTCAGGCCACGGGCTTCGAGCAGTTCGAGCGCACCGCGGGATTTCGAGCAGCGCGGGTTGTGATAAAGCGTCAGATCGGTCATGTGCGGTTCGCATCTTGCGTAAGGTGACGGCTATTCTAACTGTGCCGCGCGTAATCCAGAACCTTGGGAGGCGATGGGTCGCAGGCGCATTCAATTTTGAACAAGGAATACGACATGACTAGGCGACTGGCAGCAGCATTGGCGATCATCGGTGCGTTATTGCTGGGGGGCTGTGGTAACGACTATGGCATCGACCAGAGCGGCCAGAAAGTCGCCGCCGAACGTCTGGACAAACAATGGCTGGTGCTCAATTACTGGGCTGAATGGTGCGGGCCGTGCCGGACCGAGATCCCGGAATTGAACACCCTGGCCGATCAGCTCAAGGCCAGGAAGATTGGTGTGTTCGGGGTCAACTTCGACAATGTGCAGGGTGAAGAGCTGAAAAGCGCCAGTGAAAAACTGGGCATCAAGTTCACCGTGCTGGCTTCTGATCCGGCCGATCTTTTCGAGTTGCCGCGCAGTGAGGCGTTGCCGGTGACTTACATCATCGATAACAGGGGCAAGGTACGGGAACAGTTGATGGGCGAGCAGACGGCGGCGGGGGTGATGGCGAAGCTTGAGGCGTTGCAGGCGAAGAATTGAAGGTGGGGAGAGGGATCTGAATGCTGTGTTGATCTTTAGATCCAGCCCCTCACCCCAGCCCTCTCCCCACGGGGGAGAGGGGAAAGGGAGCAGATCGGGGGCTTTTCAAAGCCGGAGTTCGACTCGGACGTTCAGGTCGATGTAACTGGAAAGAACAACTCGGTTAGTCCCCTCTACCCCCTGGGGAGAGGGTTAGGGTGAGGGGTGGATCGAACTGACGAAACACATTTGAACAGCCAATCAACCCTCTTCAAGCCACCAACGCAACGGCTTGCCTTCTGCCGGCCAGAAACGCATCTGGTCGATCGGCGAGACGTCCCAGCGCTGAACGTTTTCCAACGCCTGGAGGAAACGTTTTTCCTGCTCCATCAGCGCCGGCGCACACAGTTTGCGGGTGCTGCCAACCTTGCCGAAGCTCAACTTGTCGCCTTCCAGGGTGTACGGCGCGAACCAGTGGTTGCAGCCGCCGTTGCCGTAGGCCCGACCGTCTTCACCGAGGGTGACGGTCAGGTGGCTGTAATCCATCAACGGACGTTCGCCAATCCACTCCAGAATGTAGCTGCGGTTGTGTTGCAATTGCACCGGCTCGGCGGCGCAGCCCAGCAGGCTGGCGCCAACCATAGTGGTCAGAGCGAGGCGTTTCATCACGCGGGCTCCTGGCATTTCGGGCACAGGTGCTTCTCGCCAACGGTGGTCCAGCCCAGCTCGGCAATCCGCGCGGTGGCAGCAGGCTTTTCAGCCTTGTTGCCCAGCTTGGCGTCGACCGCGAACTCAAAGTTCAGCTCTTTGGCGCAGCTGTCGCAGTTGACTTTCCAGGTGTGGATCGCCAGTTCACCGAACACCGGACCACTGGCTACCGCGACCCATTGGCCAGGCGGATTGATCAAGTGGCGAACCGTTTCGACGGTCAGGCGCATGGACAAGTCCTTGGCGCCTTTAAGGGTCACTACCAGCACGTCGTTGTTACGAATCGAGCCGCCGTTGCCGGTGACTTGATAACGCCCCGGCACAAGGGCGCGGCATTCGGTGAGGGTGTGTTGCGGGTTCATCAGGCTATAGCGGAAATCGTGTTCGACCATGGGTCCTCCAAATATGCGCGGCATGCTAGCACGGACATCAGCGCAGCATCGCGCGGGCGTATGACCTTCGATCTGGTTCAGTCACCCTTTACCAGATTCGCAGGCGCACCCGCCGCCCAGGCGGCGATGTTCTGCAGGGTGGTCGCGGCAATCGCGCCCAGGGCTTCGCGGGTCAGGAAGGCCTGGTGAGCGGTGACGATCACGTTCGGAAAGGTCAGCAGCCGCGCCAGCACATCGTCCTGCAGCGGCAGGTCGGAACGGTCCTCGAAGAACAGCTGTGCTTCCTCTTCATACACATCCAGCCCCAGATAACCCAGTTGACCGTCCTTCAACGCGTCGATCAGCGCCGGTGTGTCCACCAGACCACCGCGGCCGGTGTTGATCAGCATCGCACCCGCTTGCATGTGCGCCAGTGACTCGCGATTGATCAAGTGTTTGCTTTGTTCGTTGAGCGGGCAGTGCAGGCTGATGATTTGCGACTCGGCCAGCAGTTCCGGCAGGCTCAGGTAACGGGCGCCGAGGGCTTCGACTTGCGGGTTGGGGAAGGGGTCATACGCCAGCAATTGGCAGCCAAAGCCGTTCATGATTTTCGCGAAGGTCGCGCCGATCTGCCCGGTGCCGACCACGCCAACGGTCTTGCCCACGAGGTCGAAGCCGGTCAGCCCGTGCAGGCTGAAATCCCCTTCGCGCGTGCGGTTGTAGGCGCGGTGCAGGCGCCGGTTGAGCGCCAGGATCAGCGCCACCGCATGTTCCGCCACCGCGTGGGGCGAGTAGGCCGGGACGCGCACAATCGCCAGCCCCAGACGCTTTGCCACTGCCAGATCGACATGGTTGTAACCGGCCGAGCGCAGGGCGATCAGGCGTGTGCCGCCCGCGGCCAGGCGTTCGAGCACCGGCGCGCTGAGGTCATCATTGATAAAGGCGCAGACCACTTCGTGATGCTCCGCCAGCGCCACCGTATCAAGGCTCAGTCGCGCCGATTGAAAGTGCAGTTCAATGCCAGCCGGTAGCTCGGCACTGAGAAAACTGTCGCGGTCGTAGGTCTGGCTGCTGAAAAGAATCGTACGCATGCGGTCCTCCTGCAAAACTCGATCACGCTATATGTAGGAGCTGTCGAGCCTTGGCGAGGCTGCGATCTTTTGATCTTGCTTTGTTTGCCACGCTTGCGTGGCAACGTTTAATGAGATCGCAGCCTCGCCAAGGCTCGACAGCTCCTACAGGGGAGGGGGCAGCCTTCGGAAGCGGCTACAAGGTCATGAGTTTAGCGGCTATGGTTTCGGCGCCATTGCGCTACATCAAGCATTTATACGGGCATGAGCGGCCAGGCGATTGATGGCCCGGTCGAGGTCTTCCAGTGCGCTGGGGGCTTTGGGGTCCTGTTGCTTGAGCAGGGTTTCGCTGCGCTGGCAGGCGGCGCGCAGTTGCGGGACGCCGCAATAACGGGTCGCGCCGTGGAGGCGATGGACACGCTCGATCAGGGCGTTGTGGTCGTTGTTTTCCCGGGCGAAGCGAATCGCTTCCCGATCGGCTTCCAGCGACGCCAGCAGCATTGCCAGCATGTCCGCTGCCAGATCAGCCTTGCCGGCAGCCAGGCGCAAACCTTCTTCGTGATCGAGCACCTGCAACTCATGACCGCCACCGTGGCTATCGCTGGAGCGCTCCGGCCCATGATTGCGCAGCGCCAGGCCGGTCCACTTCAGCACTACTTGAGCCAGTTGCCGTTCGCTGATCGGTTTGGTCAGGTAATCGTCCATGCCGCTTTGCAGCAGCGCGCGTTTCTCGTTGGCCATGGCGTGAGCGGTGAGCGCAACGATCGGCAGCGGCGTGCAATGCCGTTCACTTTCCCACTGGCGAATCGCTTCAGTGCTTTGCCGCCCGTCCATGCCGGGCATCTGAACGTCCATCAGTACCAGGTCGAAGGTTTCGGTCTGCACCGCCTTGACCGCCGCGTAGCCGCTTTCCACCGCGAGGACTTTGGCGCCCATGTCCTCGAGCAGGGTTTGCACCAGCAGCAAGTTGGCCGGGTTGTCGTCGACACACAGCACCTTTGGCGCGCGGCTGGACACCGGTTCGCCGGGTTCGCTGCGGTGCTGGCGCGGGTTGACCAGGTCGGACAAGGCCCGCCGCAGCTTACGGGTGCAGGCCGGTTTGGCCTGGAGCTGGCTGTGCGGGTTGGGCACCGAGAGGTGGAACAGCGTCTGTTCGGTGGTCGGGCACAACACCAGCACCTTGCAGCCCAGGTGTTCGAGGTCCCAGATGTGCTGGTTGAGGCGCTCTGGCGGCATGTCGTTGCTGGTGATGCCGAGCACCGCCAGGTCGATCGCCTGATCGGTCTGATGCGCGCCGGTCACGCCATTGGTCAGGCTTTCCAGCGTATTGAACGGAGTGACTTCGAGGCCACAGTCTTCCAGTTGATGCTGCAACGCCTGACGGGCCAGTTCGTGGTTTTCCAGCACGGCCACCCGACGCCCGAGCAACGGCGGACCGGGCAGGTCTTCGGCGTCGTCGCGGGTTTTGGGCAGGCTCAGGCTGATCCAGAATTCCGAGCCTTCGCCGGGCGTACTGTCGACACCGATCTCGCCGCCCATCTGTTCGATCAATCGTTTGGAAATCACCAGCCCCAAACCGGTGCCGCCCGGTTGCCGGGACAGGGAGTTGTCGGCCTGGCTGAAGGCCTGGAACAAAGCGCGCACGTCCTGGTTCGACAGTCCGATGCCGGTGTCCTGAATGCTGATGCGCAGTTGCACGCTGTCTTCGTGCTCTTCCTCGAGCATGGCGCGGGCGACGATGGTGCCTTCGCGGGTGAACTTGATCGCATTGCTGACCAGGTTGGTGAGGATCTGCTTGAGCCGCAGCGGATCACCCACCAGCGACAGCGGCGTATCGCGATAAACCAGGCTCACCAGCTCCAGTTGCTTGGCATGGGCGGCCGGGGCGAGGATGGTCAGCGTGTCCTGGAGCAGGTCGCGCAAGTTGAACGGAATATTGTCGAGCACCAGTTTGCCGGCCTCGATTTTCGAGAAGTCGAGAATCTCGTTGATGATCCCCAGCAGGCTGTCGGCGGACTTTTCGATGGTGCCCAGATAGTCGAGCTGGCGCGGGGTCAGCTCGCTTTTTTGCAGCAGGTGCGTGAAGCCAAGAATGCCGTTGAGCGGCGTGCGGATTTCATGGCTCATGTTGGCCAGGAACTCGGATTTGATCCGGCTGGCTTCAAGGGCTTCCTTGCGCGCCAGGTCCAGTTCGATGTTCTGGATCTCGATGGTTTCCAGGTTCTGGCGCACGTCTTCGGTGGCCTGGTCGATGCTGTGCTGCAATTCTTCCTGCGCGTTCTGCAGGGTGCCGGCCATACGGTTGATGCCGGACGCCAGTGTGTCCAGCTCCTGGCTGCCGAGGGGCGGCAGTCGGGTTTCCAGATGACCGTCCTTGAGTTGCGCCACCGCTTGCTTGATCTGGCTCAGCGGCCGATTGATGCTCCGGCCCATGCGCAACGCCAGCAACGCCGCACCGGCCAGGCCGGCGCCGATCAGCAACAGGCTGGCGAACAGGCTGCGGTAACCGCGCAGCAGCATGCCGTTGTGGGACAGTTCAAGTTCGACCCAGCCCAACAGGCGATCGGCTTCGTCGGGAATCAAGTCGCCGGCCAGATTGCGGTGCTTGCCGAACACCGGCAGCAAGTAACGCGTCGCGTCATTGCCGCTGCGGCGCAGCATCTGCGAACTGTTGCCGATCGGCGCCTGATTGAGCATGGTCGGGCCGGCATGGGCCAACAGGGAACGGTCGGGGGCGAGGAACGATACGGCGCGCACGTCCGGTTGTTCGAGGGATTGGGTGGCAATGCGTTCCAACAGCTCGGTGTTTTTGTGGCCCATGGCCGGGGCCACCAGAGGCGCCAGTTGTTCGGCGATCATCTCGCCACGCTGCATGAGCTGGGTTTGCAGGTCGGATTGCTGCATCCAGGTGAAATAGCCGCCCAGAACCAAGGCCATCAGGCTGGTCGGCAACAGGGTCAGCAATAGCACGCGGCCTTTAATTCCCAGTTTCTTGAGCACGCATCTCTCCTGCATCCAGCGATTTAATGACCTGCACGTACGTCCAGCACGCGCCACCTGCGCAGTGTAGCGATTTGCAGGCGGGCAATCTTCGTAAAATTGATGTCGGCATTCGTCGGCTGGATCGCCACTTTTACCTCACGGGCAAACCTTGTGTTGCCCGCAGCGAGGCAATCTTGAATAATCCACAACTGAGAATTATTTGCAGATACTCATGACTCCCATCACTGCTGGACACCCTCGTATCCTGTCTATAGAAGACGACCTCGTACTCGGTGCTTATGTTCATGAACACCTGGGACGTTGCGGCTTTCAGGTGACGTGGTGCCAGAACGGTCTGGAAGGTTTGACCATCGCCCGCCAGCAAGCCTTCGATGTGGTGCTGATGGATATTCTGCTGCCGGGCCTGGACGGGCTGAATGTACTGACGCAATTGCGCCAGAGCCATTCCACTCCGGTGGTGCTGATGTCGGCGCTCGGTGCCGAGGCGGATCGCATCAGTGGTTTTCGCCTGGGCGCCGATGATTACCTGCCCAAACCGTTCAGCATGGTCGAGTTGCGGGTGCGCATCGAAGCGATCCTGCGACGGGTCGCGCTCGACCGCCGGCCAGCGCCGGCACCGATTGCGCCTTCGGCGGACAGCCTGCGTTTCGACGATGAATGCTGTGATGTCTTTTATGGCGAACACGCTGCCGGCCTGACCCGCAGCGAATACCGATTGCTGGAAACGCTGAACCGCAATGGCGATGAAGTCCTGAGCAAAGCCTTCCTTTACCAGCATGTGCTGCAGCGCGGTTACGCGCCCCATGACCGCAGCCTCGACATGCATATCAGCCAGATCCGCCGCAAGCTCAAGGCCGTCGGTTACCTCGAGCGCGAAGTGCGCACGGTGTGGGGCAAGGGTTACGTATTGAGTGCTGTCGATGAAGTGGACTGACCTGCCGGGCAGGCATTCGCTGTTCTGGAAACTGGCGTGTTTGTTGGTGGCGTTCTGTCTGCTGATGATCTGGCTCAGTTGGTCCTGGGGGCGCTACATGGAACAGAAAAACCTGTTCCTGTCCAACGAGGCACGGGGCACGCTGATGCGCTACGCCGCCGAGGCCGAGCAGGCATGGAATAAGCGTCAGAGTGCAGGCGTCGATGCCTGGTTGCACAGCGTCGGCCATCGCGAGTCGACCTGGGTCGGTGTGATTGGCGGCGATTTGCAGTCATTGAGCAGTTACCCGCTGACCGAAAAAGAAACCCGGCGCCTGACCTTTTTACGCGGTCTGGATTGGCCGACGAGTCGCCATACCAAAGGTTTGCCGTGGTTGAGAGTGCCTTTTCCCAAGGATCCGTCCGCTGGCAGTCTGGTGATCGAACTGCCCCAGCGTTTCGTGCCCGGCCGTTACCGGGTGTTCTGGCGGGTGATCACCAACGGGGTGATTCCCGGGTTGTTCACCTTACTGCTGTGCGTCGGTCTGTATCGGTTGCTGGTCGTGCCTTTGAACAGTCTGCGCGAACAGGCCAATGCCTGGCGTGCCGACCAGTTGAACGTGCGGTTGTCGAGCCGCATCACCCATCGCCCGGATGAGCTGGGTGAATTGGGCCGGGCCTTCGATCACATGTCCGAGCGCCTGCAAAGCACGGTGGCCCTGCAACAACAACTGCTGCGCGACCTGTCCCACGAATTGCGCACGCCACTGAGTCGCCTGCGGGTGGCCAGCGAAAGCGAGCAGGGGTTGACCCAATTGCGCGAGCGCATTGGCCGAGAGGTCGATGGCATGCAGCGGCTGGTCGAAGACACTCTGCAACTGGCCTGGCTCGACACCGAGCGCACTCGGTTGCCCGACGAATCGATCCAGGTTCAGGCGTTGTGGGAAATGCTCACGGAAAATGCCTGCTATGAAAGTGGCTGGCCGGCGAGCCAGTTGCAGTGTGCGGTGGATTCTTCCTGCTGGGTGCGCGGCCATCTCAATACGTTGGCTCAGGCGCTGGAAAACATCCTGCGCAATGCCATTCGTCATTCACCGCAGGGTGGCGTTGTGCGTCTGGGTGGGCAGCGCGATGGTGACTTCTGGCAGGTGTGGCTGGAGGATGAGGGCGGCGGGGTGGCTGATGAAGATCTGGAGCGGATCTTCTCGCCGTTCATCCGGCTTGACGGCTCGCGGCCGGGGGATGGTGGATTTGGGTTGGGGTTGAGCATTGCGAGGAATGCGGTGCAGCGTCAGGGCGGGCGGCTTTGGGCTGAGAACACTGAGACCGGGTTGCGGCTGAATATGCGGTTGGTGGCTGATGACGTTGGTGTCAGTGACGACGCTATCGCGAGCAGGCTCGCTCCCACAGTGGAGGTGTGTCGGCCACAAATGGTGTTATCACCCCTTAACCCTGTGGGAGCGAGCCTGCTCGCGATAGCGTCGTCACTGACACCACCATTCTGATTTTGCCGGAGCGTTCCCGTTATTTTGTACGACCTTTCCTAAAGGGTATTGCCGACACCTTAAGCCTGACTTGACGGAATAGACTCGCGTTTTCCCTCGTCCTTCAGGAGTTCGGCATGAATGCATCCAGTGTCCCCGGCAGCACAACCGACGACCGTTTCAATGAAGTGCTTGCGCTGATTCAAAGTGCCAAGCAGCAGGCCATGCAGGCGGTGAATACCCAGTTGATCGAGCTGTATTGGCAGGTGGGTGCTTACATCAGTCGCAAGCTGGAAAAAGCCGAATGGGGCGATTCTGTGGTCAGCCAGTTGGCCGAGCATCTGGCTCAGACTCAACCGGGGTTGCGCGGGTTTACCCGGTCGAACTTGTTTCGCATGCGCCAGTTCTATGAGACTTATCACGCTGAAGAGAAAGTCGCACCACTGGTGCGACAATTGTCCTGGTCGCACAACCTGATCATTTTTCATTGAATCTCGCGCAAGGCGAAGAGTACTGATCCAGCCCCTTATTCCCATAAACCATAAGCACCGTACTTTGCGTGATATGGCCTGCCGACGTTTGCCGGTATGATAGGCGCCCCCGCAGTCTGGATTGCGAATACGCCATGACCTTGCAGTACCCAACCATCGCCGATTGCGTCGGCAACACTCCGCTGGTCCGTTTGCAGCGCCTGCCTGGCGCCACCAGCAATACCCTTTTGCTCAAGCTCGAAGGGAATAACCCGGCGGGTTCGGTCAAGGACCGTCCGGCGCTGTCGATGATCACCCGCGCTGAATTGCGCGGGCAGATCCACGTCGGCGATACGTTGATCGAAGCGACCTCGGGTAACACCGGGATCGCCCTGGCGATGGCCGCCGCGATCAAGGGTTACAAGATGATCCTGATCATGCCGGACAACTCCAGCGCCGAGCGTAAAGCCGCCATGACGGCGTATGGCGCCGAGCTGATCCTGGTCACCCAGGAAGAGGGCATGGAAGGCGCCCGCGACCTCGCCCAGCGAATGGAAGCCGAAGGCCGCGGCAAGGTGCTGGATCAGTTCGCCAACGGGGACAACCCCGAAGCGCACTACACCACCACCGGCCCGGAAATCTGGCGTCAGACCGAAGGCACCATCACCCA
The DNA here is from genome assembly GCF_000282315.2 of Pseudomonas sp. GM41(2012). Classification (GTDB taxonomy): domain Bacteria; phylum Pseudomonadota; class Gammaproteobacteria; order Pseudomonadales; family Pseudomonadaceae; genus Aquipseudomonas. The sequence goes on along the minus strand of NZ_AKJN02000006.1, from coordinate 2,500,152 downwards.
TTTCGTCAGCTCCATGGGCACCACCGGTACCATCATGGGCGTCTCGCGCTACTTGAAAGAGCAGAACGAGAGCGTGCAGATCATCGGTCTGCAACCGATGGAAGGCTCGGCGATTCCGGGCATCCGTCGCTGGCCGCAGGAATACCTGCCGAAGATCTACCAGGCCGAGCGCGTGGACCGGATCGTCGACATGGCGCAAAGCGAAGCCGAAGACGTGACCCGTCGTCTGGCCCGCGAAGAAGGCATCTTCTGCGGCGTGTCCTCGGGCGGTGCGGTGGCAGCGATGCTGCGCCTGTCCAAAGAAGTTGAAAACGCGGTGATCGTCGCGATCATCTGCGACCGTGGCGACCGTTACTTGTCGACCGGCATTTTCGACGCGCCCAACTGATGGCCAAGCAAGAGAGAGGCCTGCGCTTCCAGCCCACCGGCGGCAGCAAGGCCCCGCAAATTCCGACTGGAAAAAAGCAGCGCTTGAGTATCGAGCGCCTGGCTAATGACGGTCGCGGTATCGCGTTTTTTGAAGGTCGCACCTGGTTCGTCATCGGCGCATTGGCCGGTGAAGAAGTCGAAGCCCGCGTGTTGGGTGCCCACGGCAAAGTGGTCGAGGCGCGCACCGAACGGGTGTTCCAGGCCAGTGAACTGCGTCGCCCGGCACCGTGCCCGCATGCCGGTCGCTGTGGTGGTTGCAGCGTGCAACATTTGCCGCACAACGAACAACTCGCCCTGAAACAGCGCATGCTCGCCGAGCAGTTGTCGAAGGTCGCCGGTGTCGAGCCCGAAGAATGGGCCGCGCCGTTGAGCGGTCCGGAATTCGGTTACCGGCGTCGCGCCCGAGTGGCGGTGCGTTGGGACATGAAAGCGAAAAAACTCGAAGTCGGTTTCCGCGCCGCTGGCAGTCAGGACATCGTTGCGATCAACGAATGCACGGTGCTGGTACAGCCTTTGCAACCGATCATGACCCGCTTGCCGGAAATGCTTCGGCGCTTGAGCAAACCTCAGGCGCTGGGGCATGTGGAATTGTTCAGCGGTTCGTCGTTGGCGGTTTTGCTGCGGCACATGGCGCCGCTGTCCGACGCCGACATGACGATCCTCAAGGATTTCTGCGCGTTCCATGAAGCCCAATTGTGGCTGCACGGTGACGGTGAACCGCAACCGGTCGAGGCTGACCAGTCGTTGGGTTATCGACTTGAACAGTGGGACTTGAACCTGGCGTACCGACCGGGAGATTTCATCCAGGTCAACGCGGGGGTCAACGAAGCGATGATCGCCCAGGCGTTGGAGTGGCTGAAGCCGACGGCGGATGAACGGGTTCTCGATCTATTCTGTGGCTTGGGTAACTTTGCGTTGCCGCTGGCCAAGGTCGTTCGCGAAGTGGTGGCGGTGGAAGGTGTGCAGGCGATGGTCGAGCGGGCAGCCGCGAACGCTGCTAGCAACAATCTTCATAATGCGAAGTTTTTTCAGGCCGATTTATCCCAGCCTTTGACCGATGCCGAATGGGCGCGCGAAGGCTTTTGTGCGGTACTCTTGGACCCACCGCGTGACGGTGCTTTCGAGGCAGTGCGCAAGCTTGCGTCCCTGGGCGCCAAACGGTTGGTGTATGTGTCGTGCAATCCGGCAACGCTGGCGCGCGATACGGTCGAATTGATCAAGCAGGGCTACCGGTTAAAACGTGCCGGGATTCTCGATATGTTTCCTCAGACGGCACATGTCGAGGCCATGGCGTTATTTGAAGCGAGCTAGGACGGCTCGTCTGGTCCGACTGGCCCGCCCGTGCAGCCGCGTACTAGCCCTTACGTGGGCACACGGGCAACGAAGGTCAGCGATTTGACGCATTGAATCTGCGTCGTAGGGAAGGTAAGCAAGATGGTACAGGTGAGAGCACACCAGCCGATCAACACCGACGGCAGTATCAATCTCGAGGCTTGGCTCGATCATGCGGTCAGTGTCGATCCGGCACTGGATCGCGAAGCCTTGAAGGAAGCGTGCGAGTTTGCTCGTGCGTCTGAACAACAAGCCAATGCGGCGAAAAACCTGTGGTCCGAAGGGACCTCGAGTTTCCGCACGGGCCTTGAGATCGCCGAGATTCTCGCCGACCTCAAACTCGATCAGGATTCGTTGGTTGCCGCGATCCTGTATCGCGGCGTGCGCGAAGGCCAGATTGAGTTGCCGGCGGTCAGCCAGCGCTTCGGTCCGGTGGTCGCCAAGCTCATCGACGGTGTGTTGCGCATGGCGGCGATCAGCGCCAGCCTCAGCCCCCGTCAATCCCTCGTGCTGGGCACGCAGGGCCAGGTCGAAAACCTGCGCAAGATGCTGGTCGCCATGGTCGACGACGTTCGCGTTGCGCTGATCAAACTGGCCGAACGCACCTGCGCCATCCGTGCGGTGAAAACCGCCGATGACGAAAAACGCAACCGCGTCGCCCGTGAAGTCTTCGACATCTACGCGCCTTTGGCTCACCGTCTCGGTATCGGTCACATCAAGTGGGAACTGGAGGACTTGTCCTTCCGTTACCTTGAGCCCGATCAGTACAAGCAGATCGCCAAGCTGCTTCATGAGCGGCGTCTGGATCGCGAGCGCTTCATCGCCGACGTGATGAGCCAACTGAAGAATGAGCTGACCGCCACCGGCGTCGACGCCGACATCAGCGGCCGGGCCAAACACATCTATTCGATCTGGCGCAAAATGCAGCGCAAGGGGCTGGAGTTCAGCCAGATCTACGACGTGCGCGCCGTTCGCGTGCTGGTGCCGGAAATGCGCGACTGCTACACCGCGCTCGGTATCGTCCACACCCTGTGGCGGCACATCCCGAAAGAATTCGACGACTACATCGCCAACCCGAAAGAAAACGGCTACCGGTCGCTGCACACCGCGGTGATCGGCCCCGAGGGCAAGGTGCTGGAAGTGCAGATCCGCACCCACGCCATGCACGAAGAAGCCGAGCTGGGCGTTTGCGCGCACTGGCGCTACAAGGGCACCGACGTCAAATCCGGCTCCAACCACTACGAAGAGAAAATTTCCTGGCTGCGTCAGGTCCTCGAGTGGCATGAAGAATTGGGCGACATCGGCGGCCTGGCTGAACAACTGCGAGTCGATATCGAGCCGGACCGGGTCTACATTTTCACCCCGGACGGTCACGCCATCGACTTGCCGAAGGGCGCGACGCCGCTGGACTTCGCCTACCGCGTGCACACCGAAATCGGTCACAACTGCCGTGGCGCGAAGATCAACGGGCGCATCGTGCCGCTCAACTACAGCCTGCAAACCGGTGAACAGGTCGAGATCATCACCAGCAAGCACGGCACTCCGAGCCGCGACTGGCTGAACCCGAACCTGGGTTACATCACCACCTCGCGGGCACGGGCGAAGATCGTTCACTGGTTCAAATTGCAGGCGCGCGATCAGAACGTCGCCGCCGGTAAAACGTTGCTCGAACGCGAACTCAGTCGCCTCGGCCTGCCAGCGGTAGACTTCGACAAGCTGGCCGACAAGGCCAACATGAAGACCGCCGAGGACATGTACGCCGCGTTGGGTGCCGGTGATTTGCGCTTGGCACAACTGGTGAACCTGGCGCAGCAACTGGTCGAGCCGGAGCGCGGCAACGAACAGCTGGAACTGATTCCGCGCAAGGCCACCGGTTACAAACCGGGCAAGCGCGGCGACATCCAGATCCAGGGCGTCGGCAACCTCATGACTCAGATGGCCGGCTGCTGCCAGCCGCTGCCGGGGGATGCGATCGTCGGTTACATCACCGTGGGCCGCGGCGTGAGCATTCACCGCCAGGACTGCGCCTCGGTGCTGCAACTGGGCGGGCGCGAGCCCGAGCGGATCATCCAGGTCAGCTGGGGCCCGGTGCCGGTGCTCACCTACCCGGTGGACATCATCATCCGCGCCTACGACCGGTCCGGTCTGCTGCGTGACGTTTCGCAAGTGCTGCTCAACGAGCGGATCAATGTGCTGGCGGTCAACACCCGCTCGAACAAAGAGGACAACACCGCGTTGATGTCCCTGACCATCGAGATTCCGGGGCTGGATGCACTGGGGCGGTTGCTGGGGCGGATTTCCCAGTTGCCAAACATCATCGAAACCCGTCGTAACCGGACGCCGTGAAACCGATCCCTGTAGGAGCCGAGCTTGCTCGCGATGGCGATTGAACATTCAACACCTGTGTTGGCTGGCAGTCCGCCATCGTCGGATCGCCGCCCGGAGCAAGCTCAGCTCCCACAGGTTTGTGGTTTGCCTGATGTAGAGACTGATTGATGTATTCACTTGAAGACTTGCTGCACCTGATGAGCCGTCTGCGCGACCCGCAGTACGGCTGCCCGTGGGACATCAAGCAAACCTACGAAACCATCGTCCCGCACACCCTTGAGGAAGCCTACGAAGTCGCCGACGCCATCGAGCGCGGTGACTTCGATCACTTGCAGGGTGAGTTGGGGGATTTGCTGTTCCAGGTGGTTTATTACAGCCAGCTGGCACGGGAAGAAGGGCGCTTCGAATTCGCCGGCGTCATCGACAGCATCACCCGCAAATTGATTCGCCGTCATCCTCACGTGTTTCCTACCGGTGATCTGTACGCACCGCTGGATGTTCCGCGTCTGAATGAAGATCAGGTCAAGCAGCGTTGGGAAGAGATCAAGGCTGAAGAACGCGCCGAGAAATCATCCGCGCCAACGCAGCTGTCCTTGCTCGACGACGTACCCGCAGCACTGCCGGCATTGTCCCGTTCGGCGAAGTTGCAGAAGCGCGCAGGGCAGGTCGGGTTCGACTGGCCTGACGCCTTGCCGGTGCTCGACAAAGTACGCGAAGAGCTCGATGAAGTGCTCGAAGCCATGGCCGATAATGACTCGGTAGCGATTGCCGATGAAGTCGGTGATTTGTTGTTTTCCGTGGTCAATCTGGCGCGTCATCTCAAGGTCGATCCCGAAACTGCATTGCGTGGCGCCAACAGCAAGTTCGAAAGACGCTTCCGTTTTATCGAACAGGCATTGCGCGACACCCACCGTCCCATAGAAGATTGCACCCTCGAAGAGTTGGACGCCTTGTGGGGCGAAGCCAAACGTCAGGAAAAGAATTTGCCCAGCTGCGGTTGAGCAGTTGCCTAAGTGAGTAATAAGCACCATGAGCATTTCCCTTCGCGACCAGTTGCTCAAAGCAGGGCTGGTCAACCAGAAGCAGGCCAAACAGGTCGGCAAAGAGAAGCAGAAACAGCAGCGTCTGGCCCACAAAGGTCAGATCGAACTCGATGACTCGCAGCAGCGGGCGGCTCAGGAAGCCATGGCCGAGAAGGTCAAGCGCGATCAGGAGCTGAACCGTCAGCAACAGGAGAAGGCCGAGGCCAAGGCTCGCGCTGCTCAGGTCAAACAGTTGATCGAAGTCTCGCGTCTGCCGAAGCTGACAACCGAGGACTACTACAACTTCGTCGACGACAAGAAGGTCAAGCGCATCTGCGTCAACACCCTGATGCGCAACAAGCTCAGCAGCGGTTCGCTGGCCATCGTGCACCACGCCGGCGGTTATGAAGTGATCCCGCGTGAGGCGGCCCTGAAGATCCAGGAGCGCGATCCTCAGCGTATCGTGCAGATGAACGTGAAGACTGAAGAAGTGGCAGCCGAGGACGATCCGTACGCGGCCTATCAGATCCCGGACGATCTGATGTGGTAAGCCGTTAAAGGCTGCAGCAACGACAAACCCCGCTCATGGCGGGGTTTGTCGTTTTCAATGCTGTCATTGCTTATGCGGATTGGAGCGCTCGTTGCTGCTCCAGTTTTTCCAGTTCGGCCTTGTAGCTGTGGGCATCGGTTTCGGAGTGGAACATCCCCACCAGCATGTCTTGTTGGTGCACGTCCCAGATCCGGATACCGGCGGCTACACCCTCATGGGATTTATGTGAATCGTCGCGTTCAGTTACTTTTACAGTCATCTGCTAGCTCCAATCTCTGTTATCTGCAGCAAGGCGTGTGCAGGACTCCGTTATATGTTTGGTTAGCCTGCTAAGTAAACGACTGAGTTTGGTAACGGACTTTTGCAAAATCAGAGAAAATCCTGCAGCCCTTGAAACACGCGGCATTTGGTCGCAGGCCGCTGAGTTTCATGACAAAAGCTTCATGTTCACATTGAAGAAAATGTCTGGCTTCACACAAAACCTGTGGGAGCGAGCCTGCTCGCGATAGCGGTCTTATTCATACAGAAATGTTGAATGTGGTGCCGTCATCGCGAGCAGGCTCGCTCCCACAGGGATTGCGGTGTTCAATCTTTCAGGCACAAAAAAACGCCCCGAACCAGTCGGGGCGTTTTTGTGTGCAGCGGGGCGGGGTATTACTTACCGGCCCAGCGCTTCAGTACCAGCGTGGCATTGGTGCCGCCGAAACCGAAGCTGTTGCTCATCACGGTGTTGATGGTGGCGTCTTCACGAGTCTTGGTCAGGATCGGCATGTCAGCCACTTCCGGGTCCAGTTCGTCGATGTTGGCGGAACCCGCCATGAAGTTGCCTTCCATCATCAGCAGGCAGTAGATCGCTTCGTGAACGCCGGCGGCGCCCAGGGAGTGACCCGACAGGCTCTTGGTGGAGCTGATGGCTGGGGCCTTGTCGCCGAACACTTCACGCACACCTTTCATTTCCATGACGTCGCCGACCGGAGTCGAGGTGCCGTGGGTGTTCAGGTAGTCGATCGGAGTGTCGACGGTGGCCATCGCCATCTGCATGCAGCGGATGGCGCCTTCGCCGCTTGGGGCGACCATGTCGTAGCCGTCGGAGGTCGCGCCGTAGCCAACGATTTCCGCGTAGATCTTCGCGCCGCGGGCCAGAGCGTGTTCCAGCTCTTCGACCACGACCATGCCGCCACCGCCGGCGATGACGAAACCGTCACGCTTGGCGTCGTAGGCACGGGAAGCTTTTTCCGGGGTTTCGTTGTACTGGCTGGACAGTGCGCCCATGGCGTCGAACAGGAACGATTGGCTCCAGTGTTCTTCTTCACCGCCGCCGGCGAACACGATGTCCTGCTTGCCCAACTGGATCTGCTCCACAGCGTTACCGATGCAGTGAGCACTGGTGGCGCACGCGGAGGAGATCGAGTAATTCACACCCTTGATCTTGAACGGCGTGGCCAGGCAAGCCGAAACGGTGCTGCCCATGGTCCGCGTGACGCGGTACGGGCCTACACGTTTGACGCCTTTTTCGCGCAGGATGTCCAGCGCTTCCATCTGGTTCAAGGTCGACGCGCCACCGGAACCGGCGATCAGGCCGGTACGCACGTTGGAAACCTGCTCATCGGTCAGACCGGAGTCTGCGATGGCATCTTTCATGGCCAGGTAGGCGTAAGCCGCCGCGTGGCCGACGAAGCGGAAGATCTTGCGATCGATCAGCTCTTCGAGGGGAAGGTCAATGGAGCCGGAAACCTGGCTACGCAGACCCATTTCGGCATATTCCGGGTTGAACCGGATGCCAGGGCGGCTTGCACGCAGGTTAGCGGAGACGGTCTCTTTGTCATTGCCCAGGCACGAAACGATGCCCAGACCAGTGATAACGACGCGGCGCATGCGGATAACCCTTAGAAGTTGTCAGTGGAGGTGAAAACGCCGACCCGAAGGCCTTCGGCGGTGTAGATCTCGCGGCCGTCGACGCTGACCGAACCATCGGCGATGGCCAGGTTCAGCTTGCCCTTCAGTACGCGCTTGATCTGAATGTTATAGGTTACTTTCTTGGCGGTCGGCAGAACCTGACCAAAGAATTTCACTTCGCCCGAACCCAGGGCGCGACCGCGGCCCGGCAGACCTTGCCAGCCGAGGAAGAAACCGACCAATTGCCACATGGCGTCGAGGCCCAGGCAGCCTGGCATCACCGGATCACCTTCGAAGTGGCAGGCGAAGAACCACAGGTCCGGAGTGATATCCAGCTCGGCGACCAATTCACCCTTGCCGTACTTGCCACCCTCGGCGCTGATATGGGTGATGCGATCCACCATCAACATGTTCGGGGCGGGCAGTTGTGCGTTACCTGGGCCGAACAGCTCACCGCGACTGCAGCGCAGCAGGTCTTCCCGAGTAAAGGCGTTTTGTTGGGTCATGCGAGCTCCTCAATAGTCCCATGCGGCAGGTGGGGCAAATCTTCCCGGCCGATCGAAGCGTTCATGCCTCGAGTCAGCAGCCTACTCATAGACTATTGCGTTGTGGTGAAAGTCACAGCACCAAGGACATGAATGTACACTTGTGCACTGAAATTATTATTCAAGCCCCTTTTCGGGCCTGTTCGGGTGCCTAAGACTGCCGCACTTTCGCCTTTCACGCCAGTCGCAGATAGCCGAAAGGCCTGCACTACTGCACCCAGCGTTGCAGAATTTGCTGCAAATCTGTGCGTTTGAAGGGCTTGGCCAGGTAATCGTTCATTCCCGCCGATAAACAGGCTTCGCGGTCACCCTGCAAGGCGTTGGCGGTCAGCGCGATGATCGGCAAGTCTGTGCAGCCGGGTAATTGGCGAATCTGTCGGGTGGCCTCGTAGCCGTCGATGATCGGTAGCCGGCAGTCCATCAGAATCGCTTCAAAAATCAGACTCTCCGCACTGCGCACTGCCTGGGCGCCATCGGTGACGACGCTGACAGTAAAGCCCAGACTGCGCAACATTGCTTCGATGACCGTCTGATTGACCGGATTGTCTTCCACCAGCAACACGTTGCGCCCTTCGCCATCACCGCTGCCGGTCGGTATACGCGGTACTGGCACAGGCAGCGTCTGTTTATAGAGCGCCAGCGGGATTTCCAGGGTGAACACCGAGCCGCGACCTTCCTCGCTCTGGGCTCGCAACGTGCCGCCCATGCGTTCAGCCAGCGTGCGAGCAATCGGCAAGCCCAGCCCGGTGCCACCGTATCGCCTCGAAATAGAGCTGTCGGCCTGCTGGAAGGCGTTGAACATCAATTCCAGGCTTTCAGCCGAGATACCAATCCCGCTGTCGCGCACCGTGCAGGTGAACCACAGCAATTCGTGATCCAGCGACTGCCATTGCGGTTCGATGCTGACGCGGCCCTGTTCGGTGAATTTCAGCGCATTGCCGATCAGGTTGACCAGGATCTGCCGGATCCGCGTCGGGTCGCCCTGCACCTGCAACGCGCGCATGCCGTCCGGAATCGACAGCGCCAGGTCGAGCCCGCGTTGCATGGCGCCGTGCGAGAACGACTGGGCGCAACTGCCGATCAGGTCTGCGAGGTTGAACGGAATGTGTTCCAGCTCCAGTTCCGAACGCTCGATGCGCGAGAAATCCAGAATGTCGTTGATGACTTTGAGCAGGTGTTCGGTGGACTCCGAGGCGAGCGCCGCGTATTCGACCTGCTCCTCGGTCATCTCGGTGGTTTCCAGCAGTTGCAGCATGCCTAGCACGCCATTCATCGGCGTGCGCAGTTCGTGGCTCATCATCGCAAGGAAATCGGATTTGGCGTTGTTGGCCTTTTCCGCTTCCTCGCGAGTCTGAATCAACTGCGCCATCGCTTGATGCTGTTCACGACTGGCTTGTTCGAGCCCGTTGGCGAGGTTGTTGATGTGTTGCGACAGCGCCCCCAGTTCGGTGTCATCGACGATCGGCAGCGGCGTTTTGTAGTCGCCGTCCTGAATCGCCTTGACCGCGTTGCCGATGTCGCGGATCGGTTGCGACAGACTGCCCGCCAGGCGCCGGGCGAGCAGAAAAGTAAACAGCAGGGCGAACAGCGCCAGGATCCCGGCCTTGAGCAGGATTTCCTGCTGACGCTGGCTGAAGGCGTCATTGGACAGGCCGACGATCACCCGCCCCAGATAATCCTCGCTGGGCGCCGTGTTGGCGACGCGGCTGCCCTGCAGGAAATCATTGTGCAGCTGGATGCGTTGCAGCCGCACCGGGGCCTGGAACACTTCGACCTGGTGCGAGCGGTTGTGGGTTTCCGACGGTTGCTCGACGTACACCAGAATCCGGTTGGCGCTGTCCTGGACTTCCAGAAAACGCACATTGGGCGTGGCCAGGGTGGCCTTGAGCAAACTGTCGAGCACCTCGTTGTTGCCCGAGATCACCCCGTACTCGGTGGCCGGCGCCAGTTGGTTGGCGATCAGTTGCCCGGTGTGATTGAGCTCCTGACGCAGGTCCTGGATCCGCACGAAGGTGAAGAAGCTGATCAACAGCAACGTCAGCAACAGGGCAGGGCCGAGGCTGATAATTTGCGTGCGGGTGTTGATGTCCCAACGACGACGGAAAGTCATGGGTGGCGTTCTCCTGCGGCCAACTGTGTTGCGACAAACGCATCAGACATCTGTTCAATACCTAATGAACGAGCCACCTGCGGGTTACTCAAGACTTTGAAATGTTGCGGATAATGCGCGCGTGGCCATGTCGTTGGTGGTCGGTCGAGCAGCTCATTGAGAATCTCCAGCCAATCACTCTGATCGCTGTAGGTGCTGGCCAGGCTGCCAGCCTTGACGAATCCGGGATTGGGACCGATCAGCGCCATTTGCCGCGCGTAGCTGCTAAGCAGCAGGTTCTTCGCGGTTTTCGGGTTGTATAAATCGGGGTCGTCGAGGCCCAGCAACACATCGCTGTTCTTCAGCAAGGTCTGCAGCGGCCGGCTGTCGTTGGTGTTATCCCAACGCTCGGTAACCACCTCAAGGCCCAGGGAGTGGGCGGCCTGATGCAATTCTTTCAACAGGAATTCGCTGTGGCTGTCGAAGAGCACACCCACGCGTTTGGCATGGGGCAGGAGGAGCCGGGTCAGGCGTAATTGCCGGTCCAGAGGCTGATCGCTCCAAAGCAGGCTGAGGTGTGAGGGTAGGGTGGTCCCCAGACGCTGGCGGGCTTGCAGGCGGCTGATGCGCAGGACCAACGTCGCCGGGCCCTGGGGGTCTTGCAGGCGCCAGTCGAGGCTTGGCAGGTCGAGCAGAATCAGACGGGTACCGGCGGGCAGTTTGCCTGGCGCCGGCAGACTGGCCAGTGTCTGGAAACGCACGCTGTCGTCAGGGCGCATCTCGCGCAGGGCCTGGGCGAAGGATTGCGCGCCGGGGCTGTCCTCGACGCCGGTCAGCAAAATGTCCGCGGCGCTGGCCGCCAGGCTGCTCAGCAGTCCGGCAAACACCAGGCACAACCCGGCCAGCAGGCGGCCAAGGATTGGCGTCTTGCGTGACGGGCTATACAGCATCTTAGAACGCCAGCTCTGCGCTGAAGTAAAGCACCCGGCGCTCGTCGTAGTTGTTGTCGACGAAGGTTGTGGGCTGGTGGTCGAGGCGTTGCTGGAGCACACCGGCCAGTTCCAGGCTGGCCTTACCCAGGCCGATGCGTTTGGCGATGCGCGTGTCGACCCGTTCGAAGCGGTAGCCGTTCAGGGCATCGTCACCATAGTAGAAGAGCGCGCTGTTCCAGCCGTGGCCCCAGTTATGCAGCCAACCGGCGGAACCGCTGTTTCGAGCGGTCTGTTGGGCATCCTGCGGGTTACTCGCCTCGGCATCGACGTAGGCATACGTCAGGCGCAGGCGATCGGCGCTGCTGATTCTCCAGTCGAGCTGGGTTTCTGCCCCGGAGAAGCGCGCACTGTTTGAGTTGCTGGCGATGTACTGATTGTTGCGCAGCGGTTCGCTGATCATCCCGGTGATTTCGTCGTAGAACAGTTTCACATCGACCGCCAGCCCCACTTCGGCAAAGTAGCCGTTATAGCCCAGCTCCCGGGAGCGCATGTATTCCTGTTCGAGGTTGCCGGGGCCACGGGTCTTGACGAAATAACGGGCACTGGACTGGCCATAGGCGCTGGGTCGCAGGTTCTTTACCTGATAGCTCCAGTTGACGTTGTTCTCGAACATGTCCGGCGAGCGGATGGCTTCCGAATACACCGCCCGTAGGCCATGACGCGGGTTGATCAGGTAGTTGACCGCCACCCGTGGGGTGAGCGAACTGCCGATCAATTGCGTGTCTTCGAACATCGCACCGCCCTGCAGCAACCAATGCTCGGTGGCGCGCCACTCGAGCTGGCCGAACGCCCGCCAGGTGGTGTCGTCGAGGGTGCCATTGAAGTAGGTCTCGGAATCTGCCCGGTCGTAACGATAGTTCATGCCGCTGACCAGCCGCAGACTGTCGGACAGGCTGAGGGTGTCCTGCAATTCAAGGTCGTAGCGCGATTCCCGGGTGCTCTGGTCAATATCGCCACAGAGGGTTTGCCGGGCGCCGTTTCGCCATTGATCGAGCACTTGATTGGCCAGTGCGCGCTGGGCCGGGTCACCTGCGGGCGCGCCGGGGCCGGTGTAGCGCTCCATGTTGCGCGCCAGGCGTTCGGTGTAATTCGGGTTGAGCTGCCAGAGTTCGGTCAGCTGCGGGCTGAACGAAACCTCGGCATCGCAGGCGCGCCAGGTCTGCTGACGATCCCAATGCTGCGCCGAGCCCTGGATGTAAAGGCTGTGATCGGGATTGATGTCGAGGTTCCAGCGCAGCGAGCCGGCGTAGTCCTTGGCGACGACGTCGGAATTGTTCCCGGAAGCGGTAATCCCCGAGAAGACCGGGCGGTAGGTATACGGCCGCTGGTTGCTCCCGTCCTTGGCATTCAATTGCCAGTCGATGCTCTGGTTTTCAGTGAGCGTCTGGCTGACGGCGAGGTTGAAGCGGTTCAAGCGGCGGCTGTCGCGGTAATCGGCGCCGTTACGGTCCGAGTCGAAGCCGTCGTCTTGCTGGCCGGACAGTGACAGACGCAGGTCGCCGCCGTCCCAGCCCACGCCCTGGCTGGCGTAAAAGTCGTCGATGCCGCGCTGCCCACGGGTGACTTTCATTCGCGTGCCGTGGCTGTCGGCCGGGCTGCGTGTGATGATGTTGACCACCGCCATCAGCGCATTGGCGCCATAGCTGACGGTGTTCGGGCCGCGAAAAACTTCGATGCGTTCGATGTCTTCCAGGGCCACCGGAATGTCACTCCAGTCCACCGTGGCCAGGCCTGCGCGGTACACCGAGCGGCCGTCGATCAACACTTGCATGCGTCGCGCTTCGGTCGCATTGGTGCCGTGATAGTTCACCGCCGCCTGGTTGCCGTTGATGTTGCCGACCATCATTCCCGGCACCAGTCGCAACAACTCACTGATGTCCCGGGCGCCACTGGCGTTGATCAGTTCGCTGTCGATCACCGTCATGCTCCCCGGTACCGCAGCCGGCGACTGCTTGAGCCGCGTAGCGGTCAATACTTGCGGCAGCGGCTCGCTGTCGAGGAACAAGTCGTCGGCAAGCAATGGCGAGCTGAACATCAGCGCCAGTACCAGCGGCGAGCGAGGTGATGGAGAGCCAAACGACACAACACATCCTTGATAGCGAACAATTGGCGCGCATGTTAACCGAGCGCAATGACTTTTCCAGTCACGTTGTGGGCATTTTCCTCGGTTTTCTTGGTCTTCTTCCTACAAGTGTCGGTAATTGATGCGGGGGCTGGCCGCCACTGGGCCGCTCCGTATAATGCCGACATCGCCACTGGTATGGATTAACGGATTGCATATGACTGAACAGCGCCCAATTGCGGTCCTGGGAGGCGGAAGTTTTGGTACCGCCGTGGCTAATCTGCTGGCCGAGAATGGGCATCAGGTCCGGCTGTGGATGCGTGACCCCGAGCAGGCCGAGGCCATTCGGGTCAATCGCGAGAACCCGCGTTACCTCAAAGGCATCAAGATTCTGCCGGCCGTGGAAGCGGTCACCGACCTGCTGGCCACGCTGCAAGCCTGCGACCTGTGCTTCGTCGCACTGCCGTCCAGCGCGCTGCGCTCGGTATTGATGCCGCACGCCGAGCGTTTGAGCGGCAAGTTGCTGGTGAGCCTGACCAAAGGCATCGAAGCCCACACCTTCAAACTGATGAGCGAAATCCTCGAAGAGATCGCCCCGCAAGCGCGCATCGGCGTGCTGTCCGGGCCGAACCTGGCCCGTGAAATCGCCGAGCACGCGCTGACCGCCACGGTGGTCGCCAGCGAAGACGAAGAACTCTGCCAGCGGGTCCAGGAAGCGTTGCATGGCCGGACCTTTCGCGTGTACGCCAGCGCCGACCGTTTTGGCGTGGAGTTGGGTGGCGCGTTGAAAAACGTCTACGCGATCATTGCCGGCATGGCCGTGGCGATGGGCATGGGCGAAAACACCAAGAGCATGCTGATCACCCGGGCGCTGGCGGAAATGACCCGCTTTGCGGTGAATCAGGGCGCCAACCCGATGACCTTCCTCGGTTTGGCGGGCGTCGGCGATCTGATCGTCACCTGCTCGTCGCCGAAAAGCCGTAACTACCAGGTCGGGTTCGCCCTCGGTCAGGGCTTGAGCCTGGAAGATGCAGTGACGCGCCTGGGCGAAGTCGCTGAAGGGGTGAACACCCTCAAGGTGCTCAAGACCAAGGCTCAGGAGGTGGGCGTGTACATGCCGCTGGTCGCCGGGCTGCATGCCATCCTGTTCGAAGGGCGCACGCTGGAGCAGGTGATCGGTCTATTGATGCGTGCCGAGCCGAAAACCGACGTCGATTTTATTTCCACCAGTGGTTTCAACTAAGCATCAGGGAGAGCGAGACATGAACGATCCGAAAACAGAGGACAAGTACGAATCCATCCTGCTGCGAGTGTTGTGGATGATCGTCTATGTGCTGGTCTGGCAAGTGGCGCAGTTCATCCTTGGCGCCGTGGTGCTGGTGCAGTTGATCTATCGTTTGATATATGGAGCCCCGAGCGCCAGCCTGATGAACTTCGGCGACAGTCTGAGCCAGTTCCTGGCGCAGATCGGTCGTTTCGGCAGCTTCCACAGTGACCAGAAGCCCTGGCCATTCGCCGACTGGCCAACGCCGCGTACACCGGAAGGTGAAGCGCCGCACACTGTGGCGCCGGCACCACACCCGGCCCGAGATGAGGAACCCAAGCTATGAAACTCTGGATACTGCGTCATGGGGAAGCCGAGCCACACGGCAAACGTCCTGATTCGGAAAGGGCACTGACCGCCCATGGTCGTGAAGAAGTGCTGCGCACTGCCGCCGAGTTGGCGGGCAAGCCGCTGACCGCGATCTACGCCAGTCCTTACCTGCGAGCGCAGGAGACCGCAGAAATTGTGCGTACAGCGCTGAATTTCGCGCCGGAGATTCGCACCGTCGACTGGCTGACTCCCGACAACCGCCCGCAAGCGGTGGCGGAGCAGTTGGTGTCTGTGGATCACGCGTTGCTGGTCAGTCATAACCCGCTGGTGGGCAACCTGTTGGGATACTTGCAGCACGGCCACGTGCAAGATCCGGAAGCGGTGAAAACCGCCGGCCTTGCAGAACTTGAAGGCGATTTGCCGCTGGCCGGCGGGATGAAACTCAACGCCATCAAGCACCCGTAACCGCTTTTGCCTTTGCTTTTGCTTTTTGTAGGAGCATGGCTTGCCCGCGAAGCTTTTGCGTTTTCGAAGGCCTCATCGCGGGCAAGCCATGCTCCTACAGGGTGGGGCGGTGACTCCTGATTTTGTTTGAAATAGTCAACCGAGCAACTGCTTGGTTGGCTACGCTTGCTCCAGACCAAAAATAAAGGAGCGAGTCGCATGCCTGCTGCTTTTCGTTTGCCGCTGGACGTCTTCTACGAGCGCGAGGCCCGTCATCCCCGCCAGCGCTTTCTGGTCCAGCCCACGGGCGGCGGACAGGTCGAGACCCTGAGCTGGGCCGACGTCGGTCATCAGGCGCGCTGCGCCGCGCATTGGCTGCGCGCACGCGAACTGCCCCAAGGCAGCCACATCGCCCTGATCTCGAAAAACTGCGCGCACTGGATCATCGCCGACCTGGCGATCTGGATGGCGGGCCACGTGTCGGTGCCGCTCTACCCGAACCTCACCGCCGAGACCGTGGCCCAGGTCCTTGAACACTCCGAAGCGGTCCTGGTGTTCATCGGCAAACTCGATGACTGGCCAGGCATGTCTCGCGGGATCAGCCCCGATCTGCCGACGATCAGCCTGCCGTTGCATCCGCCTGGTACTTTCGACTACAGCTGGGCCGACCTGCAAAAGAGCTCACCGATCCAGGACGATCCCAAGCCGGCCGCCGACCAGTTGGCGACCATCATTTACACCTCCGGTACCACCGGCATGCCCAAAGGCGTGATGCACAGTTTCGCCAATCTGGGGTTTGCCACCACTCGCGGCACGCAGCTGTTTGGCTTGAATGAGTCGGATCGGCTGCTGTCCTACCTGCCGCTGTGCCATGTCGCCGAGCGGATGTTCGTCGAGCTGGCGTCGATCTACACCGGGCAAACGGTGTTCTTTGCCGAAAGCCTCGACACCTTCCTGACTGATTTGCGCCGTGCACGACCGACCGCGCTGTTCGGTGTGCCGAGGATCTGGACCAAATTCCAGATGGGCGTGTACAGCAAGATCCCGGCAAAGCGCCTCGACTTCCTGCTCGGTCTGCCGATCATCGGCAAGCGGGTCGGCCACAAAGTCCTGGCCGGGCTTGGGCTGGATGCCTTGCGCATCGCCCTGTCCGGCGCCGCGCCAGTGCCGCAGACCTTGCTGCTGTGGTACCGCAAACTGGGGCTGGATGTGCTGGAGGTCTACGGCATGACCGAAAGTTGCGGCTATTCGCACGTTTGCCGGCCGGGCCAGAACAAACCCGGCTGGATCGGCAAGCCCTGCCCGGAGGTCGAGGTGCGGATCGCCGAGTCGGGCGAGGTCATGGTGCGCAGCGGCGCGACCATGCTCGGGTATTTCAAGGAGCCTGAGAAAACCGCCGAAACCATCACCGAGGACGGCTTCCTGCGCACCGGCGACAAGGGCGAGGAGGACGCCGAAGGCAACCTGCGCCTGACCGGTCGACTGAAGGAAATATTCAAGACCAGCAAAGGCAAATACGTCGCCCCGGCACCGATCGAGAATCGTCTGGCGGAGCATTCGCGCATCGAGCAAGTGTGCGTGGTGGGCGATGGCCTGAGTGCGCCGCTGGGGTTGTGCGTGCTCTCGGCGGTCGGTCAGCAGGACGCCAGCGGAACGGCGCGGGCGGGCCTGCATTCAAGCTTGGAAAAACTGTTGGAGGAGGTCAATGGCGTCCTCGACAAACACGAACGCTTGCATCGATTGGTGGTGGTCAAGGACAGCTGGGCGGTGGAAAACGGCTTTCTGACGCCGACCCTGAAGATCAAGCGCAACGTGATCGAAGCGGCTTACGGTGCCCGCTTCGAAGAATGGAGCGCGCGCAGCGAAGCGGTGCTGTGGCAGGATTGAGTCACGAATAAAACCAACAAAGGATGTCAGCAATGAGCTTGTGGCGTACCCATCCCAACATTGAACAGTTGAACGCAATTCAGAAAAACACCATCGGCGACGTGCTGGATATTCGCTTCGAAGCCTTCGACGACGAGTCCCTGACCGCGAGCATGGTCATCGACCATCGCACTCACCAGCCTTACGGCTTGCTGCACGGCGGCGCCTCGGTGGTGCTGGCCGAAACGGTCGGCTCGATGGCCAGTTACCTGTGCATCGACGCCAGCAAGTTTTACTGCGTGGGCCTGGAAGTCAACGCCAACCATTTGCGCGGCTTGCGCAGCGGGCGGGTCACGGCGGTGGCCAAACCGATTCACATCGGCCGCACGACGCATGTCTGGGATATCCGTTTGACCAGCGATGAGGGCAAGGCCAGTTGTGTGTCGCGGTTGACCATGGCGGTGGTGCCGTTGGGTGAGAATCCGCCCGCCCGCTGAGAGTGTGTTTCTTCAATTAGATGCACCCCTCACCCTAACCCTCTCCCCACGGGGGCGAGGGGACTGACCGAGGTGTTCTTGGCGCTACATCGACCTGAAAGTCCGAGTCGAACTCCGGTCTTGAAAAGCCCCCGGTCTGCTCCCTTTCCCCTCTCCCCCATGGGGAGAGGGCTGGGGGGAGGGGTGGATCTTGAGGCTTACAACAAACTCAGAACATCCACAGACCCGTATCCCCATGACCGGACTGTCATCATTCCTGGCACTTACGGTCATTGCTGTAGGACGTCGTCTTACGGACAATCAACCCTTGTTTTCGTTGATGGATCACCGGTATGTCGCAACAGATATTTTTCGCCCACGCCAACGGGTTCCCCTCGGGCACCTACGGCAAGCTGTTCGCGGCGCTGGCGCCCGAGTATCAGGTGACGCATCTGCAGCAGCACGCCCATGACCCGCGTTTTCCGGCGGACGACAACTGGTACAACCTGGTCGATGAGCTGATTCATCACCTCAAGCAGCAACCGGAACCCGTGTGGGGGGTCGGCCATTCCTTCGGTGGCGTGCTGCATCTGCACGCGGCGTTGCGGTGCCCCGAGCTCTATCGCGGCGTGGTGATGCTTGATTCGCCGGTGCTGACCCGCGCCGATCAATGGGTGATCCGCGCCGCCAAACGCTTCGGTTTCATCGATCGCCTGACCCCGGCCGGCCGTACGTTGGGACGCCGGGAAGAGTTCACCGATCTGGACGCGGCCCGACTCTATTTCGCGGGCAAAACCCTGTTTCGCGGTTTCGATCCGGAATGCTTCGACGCTTACCTGCAACACGGCTTGCACAAGGTGGGCGACAGGTTGCGCCTGCGCTTCGACCCGGCCACGGAAATCAGTATCTACCGTGGCGTGCCGCACACCAGCCCCGGCCGCACGCGGCAACTGAAAGTGCCGCTGGCGGTGGTTCGCGGGCACAAGAGCCGGGTGGTGATGCGTCATCACGCAAGCCTCGTGGGGCGCTTGCCGCTGGGCGAGTCCCTGACCATGCCAGGCGGCCACATGTTTCCCCTCGAACGTCCCCAAGACACGGCCACGCTGCTGAAGAACCTGCTCAGCCGTTGGGACGGTCGCCGCCAACAGGATTGCGCATGAGCAACGTCGTTGAAGAAGTTCGCCTGAGCCTGCCGCACATCGAGTTGGCAGCGCACTTGTTCGGCCCCGAAGACGGCCTGCCGGTGATTGCCTTGCATGGCTGGCTGGACAACGCCAACAGCTTCGCCCGGCTGGCGCCGAAGCTCAAAGGCTTGCGCATCATCGCGCTGGACATGGCCGGTCACGGTCATTCCGGGCATCGGCCGAGCGGTGCCGGTTACGCGCTGTGGGACTACGCCCATGACGTGCTGCAAGTGGCCGAGCAATTGGGCTGGAAGCGCTTTGGGCTGCTGGGGCATTCCATGGGTGCGATCGTTTCGCTGGTGCTGGCCGGTTCGTTGCCGGAACGCGTAACCCATCTGGCGTTGATCGACGGAGTCATTCCTCCTACAGACAAGGGCGAAAACGCTGCCGAACGGATGGGCATGGCCCTGCAAGCGCAGCTGGATTTGCGGGAGAAGCGCAAACCGGTCTACAACACCCTCGACCGGGCCATCGAAGCGCGGATGAAAGGCTTGGTCGCTGTCAGTCGCGAAGCCGCAGAGCTGCTGGCCCAACGTGGATTGATGCCAGTGCCGGGCGGTTATAC
This sequence comes from Pseudomonas sp. GM41(2012), assembly GCF_000282315.2. Taxonomy (GTDB): domain Bacteria; phylum Pseudomonadota; class Gammaproteobacteria; order Pseudomonadales; family Pseudomonadaceae; genus Aquipseudomonas. Next base: position 2,480,778 of record NZ_AKJN02000006.1, on the reverse strand, counting down.
CTGGCGCACCGATAACCGCCTGACCTTGCCGTCGCCGCTGCGTCTGACCACCGAACAGGCGATGGCCTTCGTCCTGCGAGTCAGTTGTCCTGCAAAACTGGTGGTGGCTGCCGACGGCATGCTCGCCAAACATCCCGAGTTGCTGGAGCGTCTACCCTTTAGCCGTGAACAGCTGCCTGGCGGTCATCATTTGCACCTGAATGACGAACCCGGTGCCGACCTTGTCGCAGACTGTTTCAATCGGTTCTTCGCCGTTCCTTGACTTGCGCCGGGCAACTGTCGAGGCTGGGCGGGTTGAAATGGGAGACAACCATGATAGATCTCTACACCGCTGCGACCCCGAATGGCCACAAGGTCTCTATCGTGCTCGAGGAACTCGGCCTGCCCTACACGGTGCACGCCTTGAGTTTCGACAAAAAGGAACAGAAGTCCGAGGGCTTCCTCAAGATCAATCCCAATGGCCGGATTCCGGCGATTGTCGACCGCGCCAACGGCGATTTCGCCGTGTTTGAATCCGGCGCGATCCTGATTTACCTGGCTGAACTGAGCGGCAAACTGCTGCCAAAAGACCCCAAGGGGCGTTCAGTGGTCCTGCAATGGCTGATGTTCCAGATGGGTGGGATCGGCCCGATGCAAGGCCAGGCCAACGTGTTTTTCCGTTACTTCCCGGAGAAGCTCCAGGGCGCCATCGATCGCTATCAACATGAAACCCGCCGCCTCTATGAAGTGCTCGACACGCGCCTGCAAGCCGTGGAGTTTCTGGCCGGTGAATACAGCATTGCCGACATCGCCACTTATCCGTGGGTCCGTGGCCATGAGTGGTCGGGTGTCGCGGTCGACGGTTTGCCGGCCCTGCAGCGCTGGATGGCAACCATGGAGGCGCGTCCGGCGGTACAGCGCGGTTTGCTGGTGCCTGAGCGCATCGATGACGCCAGTATCATCAAGGGTGCCCAGGCCATGCTGATCCGATGAGTCTATCCATGCGTTCATTCAGTCTGCTGGCGCTGTATTGCTTCAGTCCCCTGTTATTTGCCGCCGATGTCCCGGGCAGCCATGACCTGCCGATCGTGCCGCGTATGGCCGATGCGCAGATCGTTGACTATCGTCCGGTCGCCGAACTTGAGCGGATCTATCCATTGGGTTCGATCCGCAAAATCAGCGGCCAGTTGCGCTTCGACGGCCAGGTCGCTGCCAGAGGGCAAACCACTTCGGTAACCTACGAGTTGCCACCGGAGCATTCCTCCACCGAGGCCTTCACCGCTGCTCGTGAAGCCTTGCAGAAGCAGGAGGCCCAGTTGCTGTTCTGGTGCCAGGCCCGTGATTGCGGCGAGAGCAGCCTGTGGGCCAATGACGTCTTCGGCAATGCCAAGCTTTATGGCGCAGATGATCAGCAAGCGTTTTTGCTGTTGCGTCTGGCGGCCCCACAGGACAACACGCTGGTGGCGCTTTACAGCATCACGCGCGGCAATCGCAAAGCTTATCTGCATGTCGAACAGTTTGACGCCGCCGCGCCGCTGGGTGATTTGCTGCCGACTTCTGCAACCTTGCTTCGAGAGCTCAAAAGCACCGGTGAACTCGATTTCCCCAAACTGACCGGCGATCCTGACGAGTCCTGGCTACGCCTGATCTCTCGTGGGCTGAATCTGGACACCACGTTGCGGGTCAGTGTTTCCGGGCCGAAGGCCGAAGCCTGGCGTCAGGCACTGATCGGACAGGGGGTGCGTACCGCCAGGATGGAAGCCGGCAGCATCGACGGCGCTGGTTTGCACATCGAACTGTTGCGGTAAGCTTTATCAGGCGAACGTACACACTGCGTTCGCCCACTCTTTTGCGGACTGACTTTTTTCGAGATTTAGATGATCAATAACGATCGGCTGTTGGTGCAGATCCTGCTCCTGGTGCTGTTTGGCGCGAGTTTCTGGGTGATGGCGCCGTTCTGGTCGGCGCTGTTCTGGGGCGCAGTGCTGGCGTTTGCCAGTTGGCCGTTGATGCGTTTGCTGACGCGTTTGCTCAATGGTCGCGAATCCCTGGCGGCCGCAATGCTGACGCTGGGCTGGATGTTGCTGGTGGCATTGCCGTTGGTCTGGCTGGGGTTCAACCTCGCGGACCATGTGCGCGATGCCACGGCATTCATCAAGGATGTGCAGGTCGACGGGCTGCCGGAAGCGCCGGCCTGGCTGGGCAGTATTCCCTTGGTGGGCGAGCGGCTGGTGGGGGTCTGGAACAGCATCGATCAGCAGGGCGCGGCGATGATGCTGGCGGTCAAACCTTATCTGGGTCAGGTCGGCAATTGGTTGCTGGCGCGCAGTGCGCAGATTGGCGGCGGGATACTTGAGCTGACGTTGAGTATCGTCTTCGTGTTCTTTTTCTACCGTGACGGGCCGCGCCTGGCAGCGTTTGTTCACGGGTTGCTGGAACGTCTGATTGGTGAGCGTGCCGGGTATTACATTGAGTTGGTAGCGGGCTCGGTGCAGCGGGTGGTGAACGGTGTGATCGGGACGGCAGCGGCCCAGGCGGTTCTGGCGTTGATCGGGTTTCTGATTGCCGGGGTACCCGGGGCGCTGGTGCTGGGGATCGTCACGTTTTTGTTGAGCCTGATTCCGATGGGACCGCCGCTGGTGTGGATTCCGGCCACGGCCTGGCTGGCCTGGAAGGGCGAGTACGGGATGGCGGTGTTTCTCGGGATTTGGGGGATGTTCATCATCAGTGGCGTCGACAACGTGCTCAAACCGTACCTGATCAGCCGGGGCGGGAATTTGCCGTTGGTGATTGTCCTGCTCGGGGTGTTTGGCGGGCTGATTGCCTTCGGGTTTATAGGCTTGTTCATCGGCCCGACGTTGTTGGCGGTGGCCTACAGCCTGCTGAACGACTGGAGCAAGAGTCAGGCCCGGGTTGAGGATCGCCGGCCCTGAGATTTTCGTTGGGGCTTAGGGCCTCATCGCGAGCAGGCTCGCTCCCACAGTTGATCTGCATTGATCACATAATTTGTTATCGATACAAGTCAATGTGGGAGCGAGCCTGCTCGCGATGCTTTTGACTCAGGTCGCGACGTTCAGGTATTTGCCCACGGTCGCCACGTTGTCGAGCGAATACTGCTTGCTCAGGTTGGCGATCATTTTGTTCAGGGCTTCGGTCACGTTCGACTGATCGGTGGAGCTGTTGGTGTTTCGCTCGCGGCCGGCTTGCAACGCCGCGTTCAATTCGTCGCTGCTGACGCCGCCACTGCTGTCGCTATCCAGCACTTTGAGCAACGCGGCGCTGGTGTCGGTGTTGGTCGATGAGGTGCTGCTGGTCTGCAACGCGCTGGTCAGCTCGGTGGCGCTGACACTGCCGTCGCTGTCCGCATCGAGCTGGCTGAACAGTTCTTCGCTGGACATTTGTTGAGGTGGCGGCGGAGGCGGGGCGAGGCTGGCGGCGAGTTCGTCCTGGCTGACGGAGCCGTCTTCGTTCTTGTCCAGGGCCGAGAAGATTTCTGTGCTGTCGGCGCTGCTACCGGCGTTGGCCAGGCCGTTGCTCAGTTCATCGCTGCTGATGGCGCCGTCACCGTCGGCGTCCAGGGCGCTGATCAGCGCGTCAGCCAGTTCGGTATTCGGTGCCTGGTCCCGTGGCGGTGGCGGTGGCGGCGGAGGGGCCATCGCGGCCATTTCTTCACTGCTCAGGCTGCCGCTTTCGTCGCTGTCCAGGTCGGCGAAATTCTTGCTCAGGCTGACCAGCAGACCGTCGTCGGTTTTCTGCGACAGTGCGCTCTTGAGTTCATCCTGATCCACCGCGCCGTCGCTGTTGCTGTCGAGTTTGGCGAGCAGATCTTTCTGAAATTGCTGACTGCGTGCGGAGCTGGTTGTGGTGCTGCTGGTGCTGGAATAGCTCGTGTAACTGCTGACGCTACCAATCATTGTGCTCACTCCTTGGAATGGATAACCGGTGGGTGCACCGGCTTATGCAGCCTCAAGGGGCAAGTTGTCGTGGGTATGTGAAGTTTGTACCGAGCGGTACACAGAGCGGGTAATCAGGCTCGGGGCAGGCGAATCACTGCTGTCAGGCCACCACCGGGCGTTTCCTCCAGGCTCAAGTGTCCGCCCTGGCGTTCGGCCGCCTCGCGGGCGATGGTCATGCCCAGTCCGACGCCACCGGAGTTGCGGTTGCGCGATCCTTCCAGACGAAAGAATGGCTCGAACACGGCTTCACGTTTATCCGCCGCAATACCCGGCCCATGATCGATGACCCGGATCACCAGGGTTTCGCGCGTGTCGTCGAGCGTAATCAGTGCTTGCCCGGCATAACGCAGGGCATTGTCCAGCAGGTTGTTGATGCACGAGCGCAAGGCCATCGGCTGCACTTGCAACGGTGCGCAGTGGCCGCTGGTGAGAACATCGGCGCCCTGGTCCTGGGCGTTTTCACTCAGGGATTCGACCAGCGCCTGCACGTCCATCCATTGCAGGGCCTCACTGGTGCGCTGCTCGTGCAGGTAGGTGAGCGTGGCGTCGAGCATGCCGATCATGTCGTTCAGATCCTGACGCATCTGGCCTTGCAATTTGTTGTCGTCGATCTGCTCCAGTCGCAGCTTGAGCCGCGACAGCGGCGTACGCAGGTCGTGGGAGACGGCGCCAAGCATCCGCGAGCGTTGCTGCACTTGTTCACGAATGCGTTGCTGCATCTTGTTGAAGGTGTGTGCCGCTTGCCGTGCTTCCCGTGGGCCGGACTCATCCAGAGGCGGGCTGTCGAGGTTTTCGCTCAGTCGCTCGGCAGCATCGCTCAGGCGCTGAATCGGCCGGCTCAGCAGTTTGGCACCGTACCAGGCGGCGATGATCAGCGAGACCAGCTGAAAGGTCAGCGGCACCAAGGGACCGCCGAACCACGGCCGCGGTGGCCGATTTCCGAAGCGCGGGTCCATCGGTGGGCGCTGTCCGTCGAAGTTTTCGGAAAAACCCGGCGGCGGAGGGGGCGGCGGCGGGCCGTAATAGTGAAACCAGAAAAACGCCAACACGTGCGCCAGGATGATCGCCACCAGCAGCATGCCAAACAGGCGGCCGAAGAGCGTATCGAAGCGCGCACGCATCAGCCGATGTCTCTGGCGTCGAACAGATAACCCTCACCGCGAACGGTTTTGATCAGTTGCGGGGCTTTCGGGTCGTCACCGAGTTTTTGGCGCAGGCGCGAGACCAACAAGTCGATGCTGCGATCAAAGGCTTCGATCGAGCGACCGCGAGCGGCATCCAGCAGTTGTTCGCGGCTGAGTACCCGGCGCGGACGTTCGATGAACACCCAGAGCAAACGGAACTCGGCGTTGGACAGCGGCACCACCAGGCCATCAGCGGCGATCAATTGGCGCAGCACGCTGTTCAGGCGCCAGTTGTCGAAACGGATGTTCGCCCGTTGTTCAGTGCGGTCGTCGCGCACCCGGCGCAGGATCGTCTGGATCCGCGCGACCAGTTCGCGAGGCTCGAACGGCTTGGCCATGTAGTCGTCGGCGCCCAGTTCCAGGCCGATGATCCGGTCGGTGGGTTCGCAGCGGGCAGTGAGCATCAGAATCGGGATGTCCGATTCGGCGCGTAGCCAGCGGCACAGTGACAAACCGTCTTCGCCGGGCAGCATCAGGTCGAGCACCACCACGTCGAAATGCTCCGCTTGCAGCGCCAGGCGCATCGCGGCGCCATCGGTGACGCCGCTGGCGTGAATGTTGAACCGGGCCAGATAGTCGATCATCAGTTCGCGGATCGGGACGTCATCGTCGACGATCAGGGCGCGAATGCTCCAGCGTTTGTCGTCGCCGGGCGCTTTTTGATCGTCGTTCACAGGTGCGTGGAGGTTGTGCATGCGTGCGTTCATCTGCCAGGTAGGCTGCCAACCACAAAGATGGGCTGCGAGGTTGTGGTTTCAGCATAGGCGTCCGGCCCGGAGGCGGGAAGTGCTGTAGGACGTGTTGCGGCTGCCGAAGGTAACGTTGAAGGGTGTTGCAGGCATGTCATGTGTGTATCTGACTCGACACAATGGGTGCAAGGGCTAGTCTTGCTTGAGCCGTCTCGACGAATTACCGATCATCGGGTCCCGCAGAGGCGCTGGTTCCGCTACAATGCGCGCCGATTTCGACCTGCCTGAGAGCCCACTCATGTCCGCCTGCCAGACTCCTATCATCGTCGCCCTGGATTTTCCCACCCGTGACGCCGCACTGAAGCTGGCCGATCAGTTGGACCCGAAGCTGTGCCGGGTCAAGGTCGGTAAAGAACTGTTCACCAGCTGCGCTTCGGAAATCGTTGGCACCCTGCGTGACAAGGGGTTCGAAGTGTTCCTGGACCTCAAGTTCCACGACATTCCGAACACCACCGCCATGGCCGTCAAGGCGGCTGCGGAGATGGGCGTGTGGATGGTCAATGTGCACTGCTCCGGTGGCTTGCGCATGATGGCCGCATGCCGCGAAGTGCTTGACCAGCGCACCGGTCCGAAACCATTGCTGATCGGCGTGACCGTGCTGACCAGCATGGAGCGTGAAGACCTGGCGGGTATCGGTCTGGATATCGAGCCGCAGGAGCAAGTGTTGCGCCTGGCCGCGTTGGCGGAAAAAGCCGGGATGGACGGTCTGGTGTGCTCGGCCCTGGAAGCCCAGGCCCTGAAATCGGCGCACCCGTCGCTGCAACTGGTCACTCCGGGGATTCGTCCAGCGGGCAGCGCCCAGGACGATCAGCGCCGCATTCTGACCCCGCGTCAGGCGCTGGATGCCGGTTCCGATTATCTGGTGATTGGCCGTCCGATCAGCCAGGCCGCGGATCCGGCGAAGGCGTTGGCCGCTGTGGTGGCAGAGCTGGCTTAAGCGGCGACTGCAAAATCAATCGCGGGCAAGCCTTGCTCCTACAGATTTCACCGTCTGTAGGAGCATGGCTTGCCCGCGATGCTTTTATACCTTCAGCACCAACTTCCCGAAATTCTCGCCGCTGAACAACTTCATCAGCGTTTCCGGGAACGTCTCCAGTCCTTCAACAATATCTTCCTTGCTCTTGAGTTGCCCCTTGGCCATCCAGCCGGCCATTTCCTGTCCGGCGGCGGCGAACTGCGCGGCATAGTCCATCACCACAAAACCTTCCATTCGCGCGCGGTTGACCAGCAGCGACAGGTAGTTGGCCGGGCCTTTGACCGCTTCCTTGTTGTTGTACTGGCTGATGGCGCCACAGATCACCACCCGCGCCTTCATGGCCAGGCGACTCAACACCGCGTCGAGGATATCGCCGCCGACGTTATCGAAATACACATCGACACCTTTCGGGCATTCGCGCTTGAGGCCGGCCTGGACGTCTTCGTTTTTGTAATCGATGGCACCGTCAAAACCCAGTTCGTCGATCAGGAACTGGCATTTGTCTGCGCCCCCGGCAATGCCGACGACCCGGCAACCTTTGATCTTGGCGATCTGCCCGGCAATGCTGCCCACCGCACCGGCCGCGCCCGACAGCACCACGGTGTCGCCAGCCTTTGGCGCGCCGACATCGAGCAGGGCGAAATAGGCGGTCATTCCGGTCATGCCCAGCGCCGACAGATAGCGCGGCAGAGGCGCCAGTTTCGGATCGACCTTGTAGAAACCTCGTGGCTCGCCGAGGAAGTAATCCTGCACACCCAAGGCACCATTGACGTAGTCCCCGACCGCGAAGCCCGGATTACTCGATGCAACGACTTTGCCTACGCCCAATGCGCGCATTACTTCGCCGATGCCGACCGGCGGGATGTAGGACTTGCCCTCGTTCATCCAGCCACGCATGGCCGGGTCCAGGGACAGGTATTCGTTTTTGACCAGGATCTGACCCGCAGCCGGTTCGCCGACCGGTACTTCTTGATAGGTGAAGGTCTCGCGGGTCGCCGCGCCCACCGGACGTTTGGCAAGCAGGAACTGGCGATTGGTCTGGGTAGTCATGACAGGCACTCAAGATGAATGAAGACTTGTTGATAGACCTTCATGAACGATGCCGCAAGTTTGGCTGATGCGGCGAATGCACATCGATCCAGTGCAGTGATAGTCGAGCCCGCGGTTTTATCACTGTCACTCATGGGCGCCCAACCGGCCTTCTGATAGTGCTGCCGCGCCGCAGGCCCTTGTGGCTAGATTGAGAACACGCGATCCCCCGCATCTTCTCTTCGAGGACATAACAATGAGCATGACGTTTTCTGGCCAGGTTGCCGTTGTGACGGGCGCTGCCAATGGTATTGGCCGCGCGACTGCCCAGGCATTCGCTGCTGAAGGCTTGAAAGTGGTAGTGGCCGACCTGGACGCGGCAGGTGGTGAGGGCACGGTAGAGCTGATTCGTACTGCTGGCGGTGAAGCCACCTTCGTACGCTGCAACGTCACGCTGGAAAGCGATGTAAAAAATCTGATGGATGAAGTGGTCAATACCTACGGCCGTCTCGACTATGCCTTCAACAACGCCGGCATCGAGATCGAGAAAGGCAAACTGGCCGAAGGCACGGTCGATGAATTCGATGCGATCATGGGCGTCAACGTCAAAGGCGTCTGGTTGTGCATGAAGTACCAGTTGCCATTACTGCTGGCTCAGGGCGGCGGTGCAATCGTCAACACCGCATCGGTAGCCGGCCTCGGGGCTGCGCCGAAGATGAGTATTTACGCGGCGTCGAAACATGCGGTGATCGGCCTGACCAAATCGGCGGCCATCGAATACGCCAAGAAAAAGATTCGGGTGAACGCGGTGTGTCCGGCAGTGATCGACACCGACATGTTCCGCCGTGCCTATGAAGCTGACCTGAAGAAAGGCGAGTTCGCCAATGCCATGCACCCGGTCGGGCGCATCGGCAAGGTCGAGGAAATCGCCAGCGCGGTGCTGTACCTGTGCAGCGACGGCGCAGCGTTCACCACGGGGCATTCGCTTGCGGTGGACGGTGGCGTTACGGCGTTTTGAAACCAGGCACTGCAACGTAGGAAAAAGACCGCATTTGTGCGTGATGCTGTTCGCTTAAGGTCGGGGGCATATCCGTTTCTGCGGTGATGGCGGCTGGCGGTTTCGCTTTTACAGCGAGTCACTTGGAAAAGCCCCAAGTAACCAAGGGCTCTTGCCCCGCCATTCGGTGCCTCGCTTAGGCTCGGCATGCCCTCACTCCGGCATTGCTCCGGGGGCCCGCCGCCATCGGCCATCCATGGCCGGGGGCGGCTACCGCGGCATCCTTGCCGCGGTGCCCCCTGCGCAATACCTGCGTTCGGCCTCTGGGAAAGGGGCAAGCAGATCAAGATCAAGATCAAGATCAAAAGCCAAAGCAACGGCAACGGCAACGGCAGGTCAACAGCTTCGCGAGCAAGTCGAATCGTCGCACCGCCGCTCCCACATACAGCAGATCGGTGTACAGCTTTTGCTTTTCACCACTCATCAGGCCGAGCGTTAGCTCGCCCACGGAGCAGGACCGGAGCGAGGGCATGCCGAGCCTTAGCGAGGCACCGAACGAAAGGGGCAAGAGCCCTTGGTTACTTGGGGCTTTTCCAAGTGACCCGCCGTAAGGGCGGAACCCTAAGCCGCCGTGACCACAAAAACGGATATGCACACAAAAAAAACTGGTCGACCCTCGATCCACCGCCCCCTCACTACGCAGGTGTGTACCTGGAAACACCGAGCTTTAGTAAACAGCATTACGCATTTGTGCAGGTTTTTTCGGTTCCTTAAAGGCGCCGGACAATGTGTTTCAAATAGTTAGAATCGACGGTTTTAGCGGCGTTGTCGCACAACTGATCGAGCGCTCCTGTGATTAACTGTTTCCCGCAAAACGGACAGGAGTTTGCTTGCTCATGGAGTTGAGAATCGATCGACAGGCATTGGTGCCGGTCGTACAGCAAATCGTCGACGCGCTAGCCTGCTGGCTTTGCCGTGGCGAGGTGCCGCCGGGGACGCGTTTGCCTTCTGTGCGGCAAATCGCCCGGATCAATTTGCTCAGTCAGTCCAGTGTCGTTGAGGCCTGTGAGCGTCTGGTGGCTCAAGGGGTGCTGGCGTCGCGTCATGGCGCCGGATTCATTGTCGCCATGCCTGCACTGGCCGCTCAGGGGCAACAGGATTGCCCCTGGTTCGAGGGGGCAGAAATGAAACAGGGCGGCACCTCGGGCGAGCTCAAGCTGGGGTGTGGCGGACTGCCAGAGAGCTGGCGCGAAACTGACGACCTGAGCTACGCGATCCGACAGGTCAGTCGCACCGACATGACCGGCCTGTTCAACTACAGCACGCCGCTGGGCCTGCCAGCCCTGCGCCAGCAGATCCACAAACGCCTGAAACATCTGGATATCGTGGTGGAGGAAAGCCGGATCCTGACAACGGCGGGGGCCAGTCAGGGGCTGGACCTGATCGTGCGGACCTTGTTCAAGCCGGGTGATTGCGTGGTGGTGGAGAATCCCGGTTATTCCTTGCTGTTCGATTTGCTCAGGTTGCACGGGGTCAGCATGATCGAGGTGCCGCGAACCCCGCGCGGACCGGACATTGAAGTGCTCGAGGCGCTGCTGGTGAAGTACAGGCCCTGCGGGATCTTCATCAATAGCTTCTATCACAATCCCACTGGCAGCAGCCTGGCGTCGGCGGTGGCGCAGGGGGTTGTGCAACTGGCCAAAACCTATGGCGTTCTGGTAATCGAAGACGATGTCTATGCGGATTTTCACAGCGGCCCCGGTACGCGCCTCGCTGCCTTGGGTGTCGATGACAACGTGATCTACGTCGGCAGCTACTCCAAAACCCTCAGCAGTTCGTTGCGGGTCGGTTTTGTAGTGGCCGGCGCCGAGGTTATTTCGCGGCTGGCCGAGGTCAAGATGATCAGCAGCATGGGCGCTTCACGGTTTTGCGAGTCGGTGCTGGCAAGCCTTTTAGCCAGCGGTGCCTACCGCAAACTGGTCCAGCGCCAGCGCCAGCGTTTGAGCAATGACAGGGAGGCGGCGTTACAGGTGCTTGAAGACGCCGAGTGGGAGGTGTTCGGCAAGCCGGTCGGAGGCTTGTTCATCTGGGCGCGATCGAGGATGTCCGACTACGCTCTGGTGCGCAAACAAGCCCAGCGCTTCGGTGTCCTGTTGTCTTCTGCGACGGCATTCAGCCCCACCGCACAGGCCGGTGACTGGCAGCGAATCAATGTGGCCTATGCCTGTGATCCGCGAGCCCGGGCGTTTTTTCAGGCCACCGCTCCGGATCGACCTCAAGCGTTCTGAAAACGACGGCGGCGTAGCTTTTTGCCATTATTCCGACGCCAGAGACTTGTGTTGATACAGGCCCGTTGCGAATCTGCGTCAACAGACTATGTCAGGGGACTAAGTGCAATGATTTCGGCCGTGCAAGGACGTTTTGCCAACCTCGGTATGGCGAAAAAACTGGGTGTCGGGTTTGTACTGGTGCTGCTGTTGACAGCCTTGGTGGCAGCCATCGGCGTATGGTCCCTGCAAACCATCAGCCAGCGCTTCGACGGGCTCAAGCAGATGTCGTCGCTCAACAGCGGTTTGCTCAAGGTGAGACTGCTCGAGCAGGAATACGCCTTGCACGGCAATCCGAAAACCGCTGATGCGCTGCGCGAGGGCGTTGACGGCCTGATTGCCCTGGCAACCCAACTGAAAGCGGCGTCTGCGGCCAACGTGCCGGTGATGAATGACGTCGAGCAGTCCCTGGGGGCTTACCGCAAGGCCTTCGACGAGTTCGTCTCGCTCAGCCAGGCCAAGGACCTGGCACTGGAGATGGCCAGTTGGTCGGTGTCCAGCGTAGCCAACAACCTCGATGTGCTGCAGGCCGGGCTGGCCGATGACGGCGCTTATGCCTTGAAGGAGTCCGAAGGCAAGGACGGTGGGCAGTTCATCGAACAAGCCAATCAGGTTAGCCAGGTGTCGCGGTTGATGTTGCAAGCCATGAACGAAGCGCGTGTGCGCCTGGACCAGAGCCGCAAGGGCGACGACAGCGCAGGGCAGGGCAAGATCGAGCAGGCCGACCAGGCACTGACCCAGGCCGAGCAGCTGAAAACCACGGTCAAGGATGAGGGTTACCAAACTGTCCTCAATGAAGTGGTCGGGCACATTGGCGGATTCAGCGAAAAACTCGCCGAGTACACCGGCCTGCTGGCGCAGGAAAAAACCGTCTATGAGCAACTCCATCAGCGCGCTTCTCAGGTGGTGGAGCGGGTGGATCAGGCTTATGTCGCCGAAGACCAGTCGATGCAGGCGGAGCTGAAAAAGAACTCGCTGCTGATCATTGGTTCCTCGGCGCTGGCGCTGCTGGTCGGGCTGATTGCGGCCTGGGTGATTACCCGGTTGATCGTGGCACCGCTGCGCAGTGTGATCCGTGTTGCTCAACAGATTGCTGCTGGCGATTTGAGTGCGACGATTGAAGTGACCCGTCGTGATGAGATCGGGCAACTGATGCAGGCCATGCAGCAGATGGGCGCAGGGCTTAGCAGTATTGTCAGCGGTTTGCAGGCGGGTATCGAACAGTTGGCCAGTTCAGCGCAGTCGCTGTCAGCGGTGACCGAGCAGACCAATCTTGAAGTCAGCAGCCAGAAGGAAGAAACCGAACAGGTTGCTACCGCGATGAATCAGATGACCGCCACCGTGCACGACGTTGCGCGTAATGCGGAGGAGGCCGCTCAGGCAGCGCAGACGGCGGACGGCAAGGTTGAAAGTGGTCAGCAGGTGGTGCGCCAGAGCATGGCGCGGATCGAACAGTTGGCGGATTCAGCCACCTCGGCCAGTTCGAGCATCGAAAGCTTGAGTGCCGAGATCCAGAACATTGGCACAGTGCTGAGCGTCATCAAGAGTGTGGCCGAGCAGACCAATCTGTTGGCCCTCAACGCCGCGATCGAGGCGGCTCGAGCCGGCGAGCAGGGCAGGGGCTTTGCGGTGGTAGCCGATGAAGTGCGGGCCCTGGCCAAGCGCACTCAGCAATCGACCGAGGAGATTGAACGACTGGTGAGCGCCTTGCGTTCGGCGGCTCAGTCTTCTGTTCAGCAGATTCAGAACAGTGGCGAGCTGGTGAAACTGGCGGTGAGTGATGCGTTGCAGACTGAGAGTGCGCTGGGGAGTATTGCAGCGGCAGTGTCTTTGATTCAGCAGATGAACCAGCAGATCGCAGCAGCTGCCGAGGAGCAGAGTTCAGTGGCTGAGGAGATTAATCGCAGTGTCACGAGTATTCGGGCCAGTGCGGATCAGTCTTCGTTGGCGATGCAGGGGAATGCGGCTTCCAGTATTGAGTTGGCGCAGTTGGGGATTGAGTTGAAGGGGATGGTGGGGCACTTTCGGCTCTGATTTTGGAGCTGTGTTTTGTTGACTGAGTACATATCCGTTGCTGCGGTAACGGCTACTTAGGGTTTCGCCCTTACGGCGACTCACTTTTTTTACAAGCGCCTAAAAAAAGTAAGCAAAAAAACGCTCGGGTATGACTCACCCACATAGGTAACAAAACAGTTCAAGCACATAGGTAACAGTTTTTAACTGGTACTGGTCGATTCCGAGGATCTGACCATGCCGTGGCGAGAGCTGAAACCTATGGACCTGAAAGTGATGTTCATCGCCGACTATTTGTCCGGGCGACTCAACTTCAGCCAACTCTGTGCGGCTCACAGCATCAGTCGCAAAACCGGTTACAAGTGGGTGGCGCGCTACAACGCGGACAGCGTTAATGGCTTGGCGGAATGCAGTCGCAAGCGGCATTCCCAAGCTCAGGCGGTGCCGTTTGCGGTCAAGGAGGCCATTCTTGAGCTACGCGCCCAAGGACAAACCACTCCGGGCCCGAAGAAAATTCAGACGGCCTTAAGTGAGCGTTTTCCGGATCAGCCCCCGCCCTCGAAAACCACGATCTACAACGTGCTAAAAAAGGCGGGGCTGGTGACGCCGCGGCGTTTACGTCAGCGTGTCGCTGTCTATCCCAAACCGCTTCAGAAGGCCGATCGCCCAAACCAGCTCTGGAGCGCTGATTACAAAGGTCAATACCTGACGGGAGACGGTGTCTGGTGTTACCCGTTGACGGTAATGGATCACTCCAGCCGATTCTTGTTGGCCTGCGAAAGCATGCCCAGCACGACCTTCAAGGCCGCTAAGGCGACCTTTGAAAGGCTGTTCAGGACTTACGGGATGCCTGAACGTATTCGCACGGACAATGGCGTTCCTTTTGCCAGCGGAGGACGTGCTGGTTTATCACAGCTATCCATCTGGTGGGCCCATCTGGGCATCATCCATGAAAGGATTCAACCTGGTCGACCAGAGCAGAACGGGCGGCATGAACGCATGCACCGCACGCTGAAAAGTACACTGCCAAGACCGCCGGAAATTGAGTGGGGAGCCCAGCAGAAGCATTTTGACCTGTTCATGCAGCACTACAATCATGAACGTCTTCATGAGGCTCTGGGGCAGAAAACACCGGGATCGTGCTACACAAGCTCTTTACGAGCTTATCCGGAAAAGCTGCCGGAGATGAGATACCCAAGCCATGTTGAGGCTTACCGGACGGACTCAAACGGGGTGGTGAACAAAGGAAGGCTTAGAATCTATGTTGGCTATGTGCTTAAACATGAAATGGTCGGATTGGAGAGCGTCAGCGAGGGTGTTTGGGACATCATTTTTGGGCCGGTAGTACTAGGCCGCGTTGATGAAAGGGACGCCAAAGATGCTTATCTGACGCTCAAAGTAATCAGAAATAAGTGATCAGGTGTTACCTATGTGACTGAACTGTTTTGTTACCTATGTGGTTGATCCCTTCACTCGCCCCGAGCGTCCGGCCCCTCGCTTAGGCTCGGCGTTCCTTCGCTCCGGCATTCATCTGGGGGCATCGCCTCCGGTCGGCTTCGCTTCGACCTCCTCTCGATGTGTGCGGCTTCGCCGCACGGCGCTTCGCGCCTACCCCCCAGATGAACACCTCCACTCAGCCTGCCGAAGGGGCGGGTGGATCAAGATCAAGAGCTGCAGGCGAGCTAACGCTCGGCCTGTTGAGTGGTGAAAAAGCGGATGATGTACGCCGCTTTGCTTCTGTAGGAGCATGGCTTGCCCGCGATGGCGGCCTGACAGCCGACCAATTAGTCGCAGATGTACACCATTCCCCTGTGGGAGCGAGCCTGCTCGCGAAGGCGACCTGACAGCCGACCAATTAGTCGCAGATGTACACCATTCCCCTGTGGGAGCGAGCCTGCTCGCGATGGCGGCCTGACAGCCGACCAATTACTCGCAGATGTACACCATTCCCCTGTGGGAGCGAGCCTGCTCGCGAAGGCGACCTGACAGCCGACCAATTAGTCGCAGATGTACACCATTCCCCTGTGGGAGTGAGCCTGCTCGCGATGACGGCCTGACAGCCGGCCTGTCTTTCCTGGATGTACACGCCAAACTCAACGCAAAAAAAGCCACCTGTTCAGGTGGCTCTCTTTTCTGCTTTCTCTGATCAGTCGTAGATCACTTTTTTCTTCCAGTCCGCATCGGCCTCGACGTCTTTGAGGCCTTCGGTCAGCTGGTTCACTTCGCCTTCTACCGGGGCGATGTTGTCCATGACTTGTGCGTTGGCGCGAGCCAGGAGTTTTTCCAGGTATTCCAGCTGTTCGGCGTAGACCTGGGGTTCCTGTTGTTTGCGCAGGTATTGCACGCCGCGTTCGAACGCAAGGCGGGCCTGGCCGGGCTGGTTCTGTTGCAGGGCGTGCTGGCCGAGGTTGTTGAAGAATTCGATGTGCAGCAGGACCAGGATGTGGCGAACTTCGCGGATCCAGCGTTTGGCTTCGTTGGTTGGCAGGAAGCCGTCCTGTGCGGCGCGGGTGATTTGGCCGTGCAGGGCTTCGAGCAGGAAGCGTACGTCTTTGGCTTTGGCTTCGGTCTGGATCGGTGCCGGCGGGTTGTTGACCGGGATCGATTCGCCCTGGCCGACCAAGGCGCTCAGTTCGCCAATCCGTGCCTTGAGGTTGGAGCTGGTTTTTTCCAGATTGAGCAGGCGTTGACAGACGTTCAATTCCAGACGGGTCAACAACAGCTTGAGGCCCGGTGTCATCAATTGGCCGGGAAAGGTCTCGGTGATTTCGCCGCAACGACGCAGACGATCGTTGAGCTCAACTTTGGCGCGGGCCTTTTCCAGCTTATTGTTTTCCACCACATGGTTCATGTAGCCAATGGCGATCAATAGTGCGATCCCGGCTACGACTAGCAGGGTGATCATGAGTGGTGTCACCGGTAAGACCTCTTTATGGGGTTCGCGTGCGAGTGTAGTGGCTTGGCATTGGGACGCATAGCGCCGCTCGGCGAGTTGAATCGGCGACTGCACTGCCTGTATCGGCCGCGTTCCTGCTTATATAAGTAATAGCGTGCGAGGTGCACATTGCCATCATCTTGGGCGTGGGTGGACTATAACGTCTTGGCGGGTGCCAGAATATAGGCGTCAAACCCCGGGCGACGGAAAAGCCCGATTAGTGTCTCAAAGCAGGGCGAAGTCATTGATTTAAATAAATTTATATCTGGGGGTTGACGACCCCTCAATCCATCCATAGAATGCGCGCCACTTACAGCGTAAAGCACACAGCGAAACGCGGTAGGAAGTGAATGTTGTACGTGTGTCCCCTTCGTCTAGTGGCCTAGGACACCGCCCTTTCACGGCGGTAACAGGGGTTCGAGTCCCCTAGGGGACGCCATATGCGGGAATAGCTCAGTTGGTAGAGCACGACCTTGCCAAGGTCGGGGTCGCGAGTTCGAGTCTCGTTTCCCGCTCCAATTTTAAACAGCGTTGCTTTCGGGCAGGGCTGAGTGAAACCAGAACCAGCATCTTCGGATGCGGATTTGGGCACTGAAATACACACCATGTGTTTCAGTTAGCGTGTCCCCTTCGTCTAGTGGCCTAGGACACCGCCCTTTCACGGCGGTAACAGGGGTTCGAGTCCCCTAGGGGACGCCATTTGCGGGAATAGCTCAGTTGGTAGAGCACGACCTTGCCAAGGTCGGGGTCGCGAGTTCGAGTCTCGTTTCCCGCTCCATATTTAACAAAAACGCCGCTCAATGAGCGGCGTTTTTGTGTGCGCGTATAAACCGCATCAACCGCTGAGGCTTTGAACCAGGCTTTCGAGCGCTTCAGTGGTTTTTTCATCTAGCACCATTTGCGCAGCTGCAGTCGCTCTGAGTTGGCGTGCCAAGCGGTATTCACTGGGCGTGCAGTTTGCGAACTGTTTGAAGGCACGTGCGAAGTAGGAAGGATCCTTGAAGCCGGCCTCATAGCCGATGCTGGTAATAGGCATCTGGCTGTTGTCGAGTAGTTCTTTGGCGAAGTTCATGCGCTTGTTCAAGATGTAATCCGTGAAACCAAGTCCATTGGCTTCCTTGAACAGGCGGCTGAAGCGAAATGTCGTCATACCGCAGCGCTGCGCCAAATCCCTCTGATCAATGCTGTCCCGAAAGTGCTGCTCGATGTACAGCATGATGTTGCTCAGCGCCTGATGTTTTTGGTGCCCGGAGGTCAGCCGGATGCTGTCCGGCAGGGTCGGGGAGTGATCGATCAGCGGTGTCTTGCGGTGGTCGATGACATTCCGGCGCAGCTCGCAGAGCTGAACTACAGCCGTCAGGTAGCGACTCCTCTCGGAGACCGAGAGGGGGAGCACTATGTATTCCCAGACGCTGGAACGCATGGCCCAGACGGCCAGTTCTTCTGAGTGCTGTACGGTGAACATGGTGATTGGGATGGCCGGTGCGCTGCGTTTGATCTCCAGCAACAGCCTCAGGCCTGGTGTGTCGGGGCGATCGAAATGGATGCAGATCATGTCTGCGTGTTCCCCGATGGGCAGCACGGAGTTTTTCGCCAGTTTGCAGTCGCAGGTACCCTCGAACTGCGCGATGAGTTCTTTCGTGGATCGATCATGAGTCAGATCGAACCATAGGAGCGTTGGCCTTCTGGTCAAGTTGGACGTCATGTCTCTACTCTTGGATTCTTAGTGACTCTTTACGCTAAGCAGTATCGACAATGTGCCATCACCTTGCAGATTTAATCTCGATAAGAAAGACGAGTTTTAGTTCTATTCGCTATATGTATTTCCTGAAAAGCAGCCGCGGGCGACTGTTTGTTCGTGTGTTGTCGATGAGCCCGGGTTGAACCGCTTATCGCTTGTGAATTAATGACAATCGCATTTGCCCTGCCATGCCTTGTTTACCCCTCCCGTTACTTCTGCAAAGGCCAATGACCCCTATTTGGCCGCTCCGCAAAAAAGTCCTAGCGATGTGCAAAATCCTCCTAACGCCTATGCCTTCACACTGACTAGGGTTGCATCAGGCAGCACAGAAAGTACTGCTTCCGGAAAAACAACATTCGAGTGAGGTGGGCAAAATGAACATGCAAACAATCAAGGCTTCGGTAGTGAAGTTCGCCAAAGACGAAGATGGTCTGACCATTGTGGAATACGCGGTGGCGGGTGGGCTGATTACGGTGGCTGTCGCCACAGCGTTCGTGACGCTTGGTGGCCAGGTAAATACCAAGATCACAGCGCTGTGCACCGCGGTTAAAGGTGGCGTCGCCTGCTAATTCCCGCCGGGGGACGCGTCGATGTCCATGGAATAACCGGCTGCCTCTATTTCTGATAGGGCGCCGGGCAACTTTCTTAATGGATTTCGCGTTGTCCCTGCCAACTTACGTTATGAGCGGCATGGCCGCTGGAGTGATCAAAATGACTCTACAAACAATCAAGGCTTCAGTACTGAAGTTCGCCAAAGACGAAGACGGCCTGACCATTGTGGAATACGCGGTGGCGGGTGGGCTGATTACGGTGGCTGTCGCCGCAGCGTTCGTAACGCTTGGGGGCCAGGTAAATACCAAGATCACGGCGCTGTGCACCGCGGTCAATGGTGGGGCCGCTTGCCCATAACAATAAGTCGCATCGGGAGACGCACCATGTCCATGGAATTGCTGGTCTCGACTGTTTTACTGCTAGGACTGCTGGGCGTCGCGGTGGTGAGCGATCTGCTTCGCCACCGTATTCCCAACATGCTGGTCCTGTTGGGCCTTGCCCTGGGAATGGCTGGTCAAGTCTATTCAGGCGGTGTCAGCGGATTGGGTGACAGCCTGTTGGGTATGCTGATCTGTTTTGGGATGTTTCTGCCGATGTACGCCGTGGGTGGCATGGCCGCCGGTGACGTCAAGTTAATGGCCATGGTCGGCAGTTTTTTACCGGTTCATTACGCATTGTGGGCTGCCATGTTCAGCCTGATTGCCGGCGGCGTATGCGGTTTCCTGATCGTGCTGTTCCGCGGTCAATTACTTCAAACCCTGGGGCGTTATTGGCTGATTGTGAGGGCGCAGGCTTATCTGGCGCCGACTTCCGATGAAGTAGCCGGCAAGCCTTTCCCTTATTCGATTGCAATCCTGATCGGCACTTTAAACAGCGTCTACTGGCAACTGGTTGCCGGTGGATTGGGAGCTTAGTCATGCACGTCATCGTCGATAGTGATGCCTACCCCTGCGATCGGGACGCGGTGCAACGACTGGCTCCTCAGCCATGCACAATCCGCGAGACGGGTCTGACCGACAGTTTTCTCGGTGAGTTGGTGTGCAAGCATTTGTTTGATGCCGGCGTGCTGGACATGTCGCGGCTGGTGGAACGCCTGGCGCTGACTGGCGCGGTACTTGAAGAGGTCCTGGCGTTTCTGCGCAAGGACGGTCGTGTCGAAGTGCTTGGCCAGGTAAGTCAAACGGGCGGGCAGATGTTGCGTTATGGCTTGACCGAGCGCGGTCGCAGTGCCGCCCGCGATGCCCTGTCGCGCAGCGGCTATATCGGTGCGGCACCTTTCCCGGTGAGTACCTACCGTTCCCTGCTCAAAATACAGACCATTCACCATGGTCGCATCAATGCCAACGATATGCGCAATGCCCTCACGGGCGTAGTGCTTACGGAGGGGATGCTCGATCAGTTGGGTGTGGCGATGAACTCCGGGCGCGCGATCATGATTTATGGCCCTGCGGGTACCGGCAAGACCTATGTCAGCAGTCGGCTGATTCGTCTGTTTGACGAGGCCATCTGGGTGCCTCATGCCATCGTCATCAACGAGGCGGTGATCGAGATCTATGACCCGCAGGTGCATCAGCGGCTCGATGACAACACTCAGCAGAACAATCTGATGCTCAACGAAGGGATCGACCGTCGACTGCTGTGCTGCAAGCGCCCGATCGTCATTACCGGCGGTGAATTGAGCATGGAGCAGCTGGACGTTCGCTATGACCCTTTCACCCGTCAGTACCAGGCTGCCTTGCAGCTCAAGGCCAGCAATGGCCTGTTCATCATTGACGACATGGGGCGCCAGCGCATGGCACCCGCCGAGCTGTTGAATCGCTGGATCGTCCCGATGGAAGAGAAACGCGATTTCCTCAACCTGGGCGGCGGTCGGCATTGCGAACTGCCGTTCGATCTGATTCTGGTGTTTTCCACCAACCTCAATCCTCTGGAACTGGCCGATGAGGCCTTCCTTCGCCGGATTGGCTACAAGCTGCAGTTCGGTTACCTGAAGCCCGAGGAGTACGAAAAGATCTGGCGCCAGGAAAGCGAGCGTCTGGGCATGCCTTATGACCAGCTGCTGGTGCGTTATGTGCTGCAAAGGCTCTATGCAAGTGAAGGCATGCCCCTGGTGCCTTGCCATCCCCGTGATCTCCTGAATATGGCGCTCGATCGTCAGCGTTATATGGGCGGTTCCGGACCACTGTCACCGCAAGATTTGGAATGGGCCTGGCACAACTACTTCGTCCAGCTCAACTTTCTTTGATACGGAGATACTGACATGAGCTCTCGTACTCTTTCCCTGATAGGCGTTTCCCTGGTCATGGGCCTTGGCGCTGCATGGATGGCCGACACTTGGCTGAGCGCACGTCTCAACGCCAGCCCGGACGACCACCTTCGAAGCGTGGTGGTCGCCACGGTAGAGATTCCATTCGGGCAGATGGTCGAGGCCCAGCAGGTCACGACCGTACGCATGCCCATGGACACGATCCCGGACGATGCCTTCGATTCCAGCGAAAAAGCAGTGGGCAAGATCGCTACGTTCGACATTTTGCGGGGCGACATTGTGCGCGGTGCGCGTCTGAGTGAGCACCTGGGTGGCAGCACCCTGGCCTCTTTGATTGCCCCCGACAAGCGCGCCATATCGGTACGTGTGGACGATGTGGTCGGTGTCGGCGGATTCCTGTTGCCGGGTAACCGGGTCGATGTCCTGGCGACCAAAACCACCAGTGCCGGCAGTAACAGCGCCACGTCCAGGACCATCCTCGAGAACTTGCGGGTGTTGGCGGTGGATCAGACGGCGGGTACCGACAAGACCCAACCAGTGGTGGTGCGCGCAGTGACGCTGGAGATGTCGGCCTCTGAAGCGGAAGCCCTGGTCACGGCGCAGACGGAAGGCAAGTTGCAACTGGCGCTGCGTAACCCACTGAACCTCGAGAAGAAAACCGCAGCCGTTGCGCCTGTTGCGCCTGTTGCGCCGGCCATGGTTGTGGCCGCCGTCGCGGCGCCAAAACGCGTGGTACAGCGCAGCAATGGCGAGGATGGCGGGTCTATTACCGTTATCCGCGGGACCGAATCCAGTGTAGTCAAACGTTGACAGGGCGGTAGGGGTGCCTGGGCACCAAAGTATTGGCGGAGCCGATCCGGATCAGTATCGGCAAACGAGGGCTTGAAGATGAATAATCGTATTCAGCGGCCGTTCACTGCGACGCCATGGCGCCAGGAAGGATCGGTGAGTGTATTGATGGTGTTTGCGTTGGCGGTGATTGGCATGATGGCGGCGCTGGCTTTGGACGGCGGGCATATGATGCTGAACAAAACGCGCCTGCAGAATGCGGTGGACGCCGCCGCCCTGAGTGGCGCCAAAACCTTGAGTCAGGTGGTAGGTGGTACCAACATTGACACCGTGACGCAGGCTGCCGCGCTCAATACGCTGATGCAAAATGCCAATGCCACGGGCAACAAGGAATTGGCAACGGCTATTGGCGGCAACGCAGGCACATTTGCAACGGTGGAACTGGCAACGAGCGTCTATGGACCTTTCTCCTTTCCTGGGCCTTCGGGTGCCAAGTACGTTCGGGTATCGGTATCGAACTATAGCCTGACGGGATTTTTCTGGAACTTCGCTCAGGTATTCGGCTCTGGCGGCCTGGGGGCCAAAGCGGTGGCGGCGATCGCCACCGCTGGACCCAGCCCTACCAGTCCTTGTGATCTCTCACCTTTGATGGTCTGTGGCGACCCGACTCAATACAACCCGGGCGCTGGCATGTTCTGGGGCTTCCAGTTTGGTGATTTGAAGGTATTGAAGACGGCTGCCGGCAATTCGTCGCCCATTGGTCCAGGCAACTTTCAGTTGCTCGACTTTGGCTCGGGCGGCAGTACCGTCAGGGAGGACCTGGCCGGAGGTGGCAAAGAATGCCGCAATGTGGGGGACAATGTCCTGACCGCCCCTGGTAACAAGGTCGGCCCTACCTCTCAAGGCCTGAATACGCGCTTCGGCATCTACAACGGCCCGGTCAGCGCCTCGGACTATCCACCGGACCTTGTGACCACGTCCAGCAACCCCGCAATCACTTACGACGACTCAGTCTCCCCGCCACAAGCGAAATACAAGGGGCAAACCGTCACCTCGAGCAACGGCAATCTCACCGCGGGCAGCAACGCGATATTCGACTACAACGACTGGCGTGCAAGCACTGCCGCGTGTGTGGCAGGGGGCAGTGGCTGTCCCAGCAATGGGGTGTTCGAGCGCCGGATGATGAAAATCGTGGTGGGTAACTGCACCGGGAAGCAGGGCGGTTCAACCTTGATCCCCGTCCTGGGTTTCGGCTGCTATTACGTGGTGCAGCCAATGGACGGCGGTGGTGGGGACGCGCAGATCTTCGGACAGTTCGTGAAGGAGTGCGAGGGCGATAACGTGGCAGGCCCCTCGCCGTCAACCGATTCCGGGCCGCAGATCATTCAGCTCTACAAAACCTATCTCACCGGCAGCAGCACTCCGAGCACTGACTCGTAGGAGGCGTCATGAGACTTCACGGGTTTAAACATCCGCAGCGCCAGCAAGGCCTGGCCATGGTGGAGTTCACCCTCGTCCTGCCGGTGTTGCTGTTGCTGTTGCTGGCCTTCGGTGAATTCGGCCGCATGCTCTATCAATACAACGTGCTGCTGCAGGCCAGCCGCGATGCCGACCGTTTCGTCGCTAGCCAGGCCTGGAACTCGACGCTTGGTCAGGTCGCTCTGAGCAGTACGCTACTGACCCAGACGAAAAACGTTGCGGTCTATGGCGTGCCGGCCAATACCGGGACCGCTGTGGTGTCAGGGCTGACGACAGGCAACGTGGTCGTCGCCGCAGTGGGTACCGACCATGTGCGGGTCACCATCACTTATACGTTCTGCCCGGTGATTGGCGGTGGCAATTGTGGCGGCTCGATTCCGGGTTTCTTTGGTAATCAGATTGCGCTGAGCATTCCGCTGGTTGCCACTACCGTGATGAGGGCACTGTGATGAATAGAAAACACATGCGCGGCACCTATACGGTGGAGTTCGCCTTCATTGGCCTGCTGATGTTCACGCTGTTGTTCGGCGTGTTGGAAATGGGCCGCCTGTACTTCACGGTCAATGCACTGGATGAAGCCGTACGGCGTGGTACGCGCCTGGCTTCGGTGTGCAATATCAGCGATCCGGTGGTTCTGCGGCGGGCGATATTCAATGCCGCGACCAATGCAGGTACGAGCCAGCTGATCGGCAATCTGGCCACCACCAACCTGACGTTGACCTATCTGGACGTCAATGGTGCTCTGGTGGCCAACCCCGCTGACCTGGTCAGCGTCAATGGTTTTCGTGCCATCCGCTATGTCCAGTTGAGTCTGCAAAACTTCGTATTCAATCTGCTTATTCCCGGGCTCAGCGTGCCCATTACCTTGCCCCCATTCAGGGCAACGTTGCCACGCGAAAGCCTCGGGCGTCATTCCGGTTCCGGGGAGATCACGCCATGCTGAATACCAAGGAAACTCCAGTCTCCAGTTCGACCGGCAAAGCCGGGCTCAGGTTGCTGATCAGTAGCCGTGACGCCAGCTCTTTGCGCGACCTGCAGAGCGTCTGCCAACGCATGCCCAGCCTGGAGGTGAGTACTCGCCTGGTAAGCAATGGGCATGTCGACCCGCTCTACGGTCTGGACCGGATGCCCGATCTGTTGCTGTTGCGCGTTAGCGACCTGTGGCGTGAAGAGCTGTCGGCACTGTTGCAGCGCCCGGCCCATGAGCGTCCGCCGATGCTGGTGTGCGGACTGCTGAGCGAACAGGAAGCCATGCGCCTGGCGATGCAGGCCGGTGCCCGGGACGTGCTGCCGGAGCCCATAGCCGAGACCGAACTGGTCGCCGCCTTGAATCGCCTGGTCACGGAAGTTCGGACCGGCAGTGGGGCAGAAGGAAAATTGATCGCCGTGATAAGCGCCAAGGGCGGCTCTGGCGGAACCCTGCTGGCCTGCAACCTGGCTCAGCAACTCAGCATCAAGGGTGGCAGCACCCTGTTGCTGGATATGGACCTGCAATTTGGCAGCGTGACGCATTATCTGGATGTGGCGCAGACGCACAGCCATCTGGAGGTGTTGCACCAGATCGACGGCATGGACAGCGTCGCGTTACGCGGTTTTTGCAGTCACTTCAGCCCGACCCTGCATGTGCTGGGCGGTCGGGCCGGTGAGCTGTGTTTGCCGCAGGATACCCAACCCGAGCAACTTGACACCCTGTTGCAGTTGGCCCGCGCCAGCTATGGCTGGGTGGTGATCGACCTGCCGCGGCAAATCGATCACCTCACCGGCTCTGTGCTGGAGCAGGTGGATCGGGTGTACGTGGTGGTGCAACAGAGCGTCAGCCATCTGCGCGATGCCAGCTCCCTGGTGCGGATTCTTCGCGATGACCTGGGCGTGCGTGGGGATCAATTACAGATAGTGGTCAACCGCTATGACAAGGCGGCAGCAGTCAGCCTCAAAGATATCGGCGAGGCGCTGCGCTGCACCAATCTGTCGAAGTTACCCAACGACTTCAATCTGGTCAGCCAGAGTCAGAACACTGGCGTGCCGTTGGGGCTGCATGCGCCGAGGGCAGCGATCACTGCTGCACTGCGCAACATGACCGAGGACCTGATCGGTCAACAGGTGGCCGGCAACAAAGGCTTGCTCAAACGTGCCTTCAACCGTTTTTTCGGGGGATGACCCATGATCAGCGACTTTCGTAACCGCTTGCGCAAACAGTCCGGTAAACCCGCCGCTGCCCAACCGGGCGACGACCTGTTGGACCCGGTAGAGGAAATCATGGCGTGGGAGCGTACAGTGCCAGACGTTCTTTACGAAACCAGAAGCCAGGTCACCCCGGTGGAGGCCGAATGGCGGGAAAAGATCTACCAGCAGTTGCTCAAGGTCATGGACCTGTCCTTGCTGGACTCCCTTGAGCAGGCCGAGGCTACTCGGCAGATTCGCGATATTTGCTTGCGCCTGCTCGATGAGCATACGGCACCGGTGAGTACCGCCAGCCGCCAGTTAATCATCAAGCAGATCACCGACGAGGTGCTCGGCCTGGGTCCTCTGGAACCGTTGCTGGCCGATCACAGCGTGTCCGACATTCTGGTCAACGGCTTTGCCTCGGTCTATGTCGAGCGCTTCGGTAAACTGCAACGGACCGATGTGCGCTTTCGCGATGATCAGCATTTGCTGAACATCATCGACCGCATCGTCTCCAGCCTGGGGCGGCGTATCGACGAGTCCTCGCCGTTGGTGGATGCCCGGCTCAAGGACGGTTCGCGGGTCAACGCGATTATCCCGCCGCTGGCCATCGACGGCCCGAGCATGTCGATCCGGCGCTTTGCGGTGGACCTGCTCAATACCGACAGCCTGATCCAGGTGGGGACGTTGACCCCGGCCATTGCCCTGCTGCTCAAGGCGATTGTCCGTGGACGCTTGAACGTACTGATTTCCGGCGGTACCGGTAGCGGCAAAACCACCATGCTCAATGTGCTGTCCAGTTTCATTCCGCAAAACGAGCGGATCGTCACCATCGAAGACTCGGCTGAACTGCAACTGCAGCAGCCCCACGTGGTACGCCTGGAAACCCGGCCTTCGAATATCGAGGGGCGTGGTGAGGTGAGTCAGCGGGAGTTGGTGCGCAACAGTCTGCGGATGCGTCCGGACCGCATTGTGATCGGCGAAGTGCGCGGCGTCGAGGCGCTGGACATGCTGACAGCGATGAACACCGGCCACGACGGCTCATTGACCACGATCCACGCCAACACCGCGCGCGATGCGTTGGGGCGGGTCGAGAATATGGTGTCGATGACCGGGGCGACCTTCCCGATCAAGGCCATGCGTCAGCAGATCGCTTCGGCCATCGATGTGGTGATCCAGCTGGAACGCCAGGAGGACGGCAAGCGCCGGCTGGTCAGCGTGCAGGAAATCAACGGCATGGAGGGCGAGATCATCACCATGACCGAAATATTCTCCTTTGCGCGCCAAGGCATGGGCGAAAACGGCGAGGTGCTCGGCGATTATCGTCCCAGCGGCATGATCCCGGCCTTCCGCGATGTGCTGGCCAAGCGCGGCATCGAGTTGCCGCTTACGATGTTCAGGCCTGAGTGGATGGAGGCACGGCAGTCATGAGCCATATTCCTGGTGAATTCATTCTGATGTTTCTCGGCATGGTGTTTATCGCTGTGTTCCTCCTGTCCCAGGGGGTGGTGGTGCCGGTGTTCGGCGAGGCCGGCAAGATGCGCAAGCGCATCCGCGGCCGTTTGCATGTTCTGGAGAAAGCCAACAATCTGCCCAACATGCAGACGGTGTTGCGGCAGAAATACCTGACGCGCTTATCGCCACTGGAGGCCATGCTCGAGCAGTTGCCCTTTATGGCGAGCCTGACCCAGGTGATCGAGCAGTCCGGTCATGAGTATCGTGCTTATCGCGTGCTGTTGCTCGGGCTGTTCCTGGGCGCCTGTGCAGGCATCTCGGTCTTGATGATCTCGTCAGTCTGGTGGATGGCGCTGCTGGCGGGCGTCGGAGTGTTCTGCGTACCACTGCTGAAAATATCTCGTGACCGTGGCAAACGCTTCGCTGCGTTTGAGGAGGGCCTGCCGGATGCACTGGATGCCATGTGCCGTGCCCTGCGCGCTGGACACCCGTTCAACGAAACCCTGCGCCTGGTCGCCGAGGAGCATAAGGGGCCGGTCGCTCAGGAGTTCGGTCTGACCTTCGCCGATATCAACTATGGCAACGATGTACGTCGGGCCATGCTCGGCCTGCTTGAAAGGATGCCGAGCATGACGGTGATGATGCTGGTGACCTCGATCCTCATCCATCGCGAGACCGGCGGTAATCTGACGGAAGTGCTGGAGCGTCTGAGTCGGCTGATTCGCGGGCGCTTTCGCTTTCAGCGCAAGGTCAAGACCCTGTCGGCGGAAGGACGGATGTCGGCCTGGATACTGGTGGCGATTCCCTTCGTGCTGGCGATCGCGATCATAGTCACCAGCCCCAGTTACCTGCCTGTGCTGGTCAATGATCCCATAGGCCATAAGCTGATCATCGGGGCGTTCAGCGCCATGTTGCTCGGGATTCTCTGGATACGCAAAATCATCCGGATTCAGGTTTAAGCGGTATTCGCTACCAGGAGGTACAGATCATGGACTTTTTGCTCGGGTTGTTCAGTAGGGTCACGGGGAACGAGGAGCTGGCGCGTCTGTTGTTCATCGCCTCGATCGGTTTGAGTACGGTGCTTGCGGTCGTCGCCGTGATCTTGCTGATGATGGGGCTTCAGGATCCGGTGCAGCGTCGTCTGGCGCTGATCAAGCGTGGACATTTAGGCAACACCGCAGGGCAGGAGGCTCCGGGTAATCTGCAACTGTTGCTGGAGCGGGTCGGACAGCGCTTTGGCTCGGCCGAATCGGCTCAGACGTCTGTCACCCAGACCCTGTTGATACATGCGGGGTACCGTTCCTCGTCGGCGGTGCAGATGTACTGGGCAGTGCGCTTGATGTTGCCGCTGTTATTGATCGGTATTACGTTGCTGCTATTGCCGATGATTCCCAAGATGTCCCTGATCATGGGGCTGCTGTTGGTGGCCATGGCGGCCGGTATCGGATGGTTGGTGCCAGCGCTGTATGTCGCCAAGCGTAAGCAGTTGCTACAAGGT
This sequence comes from Pseudomonas sp. GM41(2012), assembly GCF_000282315.2. GTDB lineage: Bacteria > Pseudomonadota > Gammaproteobacteria > Pseudomonadales > Pseudomonadaceae > Aquipseudomonas. The sequence continues at coordinate 2,452,690 of NZ_AKJN02000006.1, read as the reverse complement.
CGGTTGCGTGCCGCGTTTCCGGATGCGCTGGATCTGATGGTGGTGTGCGTGGAGTCGGGCCTGGCCCTGCCCTCGACCATCGAACGGGTGGCTGAGGAGATGTCGGTCAGCCAGGTCGAACTGGCTGAAGAACTGGCCCTGGTCAATGCGCAAATCCGTGCGGGCATTTCCAGTACCGAGGCGCTCAAGCAACTGGCCCTGCGCACTGGTCTGGATGATGTACAAGGGCTGGTCAGCCTTTTGGCGCAGAGTATCCGCTTTGGTACCAGTGTGGCCGATACCCTGCGCATCTATGCCGACGAGTTCCGTGACCGGCGTACGCAGGCCGCCGAAGAGATGGGGGCGAAAATCGGCACCAAGCTGATATTCCCACTGATTTTCTGTCTGTGGCCGAGCTTCTTCCTGGTCGCTATCGGCCCTGCCATGATCGGGGTGTTGAGAGCATTCGGGTGAGGTAAACGACCGGAGGCTGTCGAGCGCGATGGCCTTTTCCCCCCGAGCCTGATCTGCACTTTCCTGTCATGGATCTACACATTTCCCGCAGGCTGCGATGATTTGATTCCGAGGACCCAGGCAATTCGTTGCCTGGGTCCTCGGAATCAAATCATCGCAGCCTGCGACCGTTCCGGGGTAGTCCGGCCAGGGTTGAATAATGTGTAGAGACCACTGCTTTCCTGCACACGACATTAAGCCCGGCTTTGCAGCCAGGCTACTCTGGACTACGCCAGAGGCTGATCACCCATCGACATGCCTCAGTTGCTGGTGCTCATTTCTCCCGCTGCATCCTGGTCAAAAAATTCCGGAATCGGGTGGTTGAAGCTGTTCAGCCAGCGCTGCATGGCCAGGTCACGTTCAGTGGCCGAAGCGGTTTGCAGGTGAGGGGAGGCAACCACACCGCGAATCTGCAGTTGCAACCACTGCTCGGTGCCTTGTTGATACGGCGAAGAGGGGCCCGGCTCAATGGCCCAGGCAGTGGTGGACAGGCACGCCATGCACACGATCAAAAGTCTTTTGGTCTTCATCTCGACTCCTCGTACGTTCTACTTGATTGCACTGGAAGAGGCATCGGCTACCTCAGTCCGGCGATTCCCCTCGGAAGCCACCACCTTGTTGGCGGAGGCCTTGAGTTTTTCCGCGCGGGCCTGAGCCTCCGCAACTTGCTTGGGGCTCAAGTCGGCGCGGGTCACGAGTTCGGAAGCCGCCTTCCAGTTATCCTGGTAGATCAGCAACGTCACCATATTGAGTGCCGCCAGTGTGTTTGCCTGCTTGAGTTCCATGGCGGTCATGAACTCAAAACGCGCTTCCGGGATCCGTCGCTGATTGAGGTAGACGACCCCCAGGTCATTGCGCATCTTGTCGTCGGTGGGGGCCATCTTCACCGCACGCTCAAGGTGAAGGGTTGCGGCGGCGTTATCATTTTTGGCTGCGGCCAACTGGCCCAGACCATGTTCCCCATCAGCCGCCAGGCAGGTGCGAAGCAAGCTTTCGTACAACGGCGCCGCCTCGCTACGCCCCATCAAGCGCAACACCCGGGCCTTGCGCAGGCGAACCTGGACCAGACTGTCAGGCAAACCTTCAAGATTCGCCAGACTGGCATACAAACGACCTTCGTTGGCCATGTTGTCGGCCAGGTTTAGGGCCAGCTCTTGCTCCGAAGCGGGCTTGGCACATTCAGGCGGTCGCGAAGACACACCGTTGGACGCACAGCCCGCGAGCATCAATGTCGCTGTTATTGCAATGACTGCTTTCATCGAATGTCCTCTGGCTACAACACTTTGAACGCCCGGCCAATGGCAATAAATCTGGCCCGACAAGCGTTCAAGGTCACCGTTACGAGTGAGGGCGAGACGCGTCTGGTTCAGGTCATGGCTCATTGCGAGAGCCCGCTGAGACTGTCGAAGTCACCATTTTCGAGGAAGAACATGCGGTAGAAGTTCGGGTCGTAATTACGCAGTTGCTCTCCTGGCAACGACGGCAGTTTTGCGTTGACAGCCAGTGGCTGGACCAGGTGAGGGGTGACGATCATCAACAGTTCACGCTCTTCACGATTGATGGAGTTGTCGCGAAAGAACGCCCCCAGAATCGGGATATCACCCAACCCCGGAAACTTGTTTATCTGGGAACTGTTGCGGGTGCTGATCAGGCCGCTGATGACGAAGCTTTCGCCGTCGGCCAGGGAGATGCTGGTGTCGGTACGGCGTATGGTCAGCGCCGGAACGATGGTGCCGGCGATGCTCACAGCGTTGGTGAAGTCCAGTTCACTGACTTCCGGTGCCACCTTCAGCGCGATACGGTTTTTCCCGACGATGGTAGGTGTCAGGGTCAGGCGGATACCGAATTCCTTGTACTCGATGGACACGTTATCGCTGCCTGAACTGGGCACGGGAATCGGCACTTCACCACCAGCGAGGAAGCTCGCACTCTGCCCACTGAGCGCTACCAGGCTTGGTCGTGCCAGGGTGTAGGCGAAACCGCTGCCTTCCAGCGCGTTGATCGACACTAGAGTATCGCTGGACAAAAAGGAGAGGTTGAACATGTCGTTGTTCACCGGCAACGACGGCCTGACAATGCCGTCGATGGTGGGCAAGGTCCTCGGCGAGCCGAACAGGAAGTTGCCTTGGCGACCAAAAATCGAGGCATTGGCTTCCTTGAGTTTGGTCCGGCTGACTTCAACGAAGCGGATGTCGGTTTGTACCTGGATCGGCAACAGCGGGTCTTCTGAAGGTATTGTCGAGACGCTGGTCAGCGCCGCGGTGGCCTTACCCTTGACGAACACCATGCTTTGGCGCGGCGTTTTCGAACAGGCGGTCCAGACCATCAGGCTGGTGGTCCCCGGTGCAACGCCCGTGAGTATGAAGGCGTTGTTGCTACTGTTTGCACTGGATTGCACGTCGGCAATTTTCGGGTCACCCACCGCCAGTTGTGTTATCGGAACGGGGCTGCGCAATTCACTTTGCAGCCCCTGGCCGACCTCATACGTTGTCGGCCAACTGTCCAGTTGCGAACAATTGTTCGGCGCGGCCTGAGCCGCATTCACGCTGAGGCCTGTCCAGAACAGGCCATGGATGATTCGCTTGAAAGCGGGCACGGGACGAAGGCTCATTTAATACATCCTCACTGGATAGGCCATCTTTAGGCTGACTGATTTGTCACGGATCACTTCACGGGGACCGGACTATCCCCCCCAATGCGTCAGGCCACTTGTCCATGGCCTTGGTGTTATTCCTTAAGTGCTACACACGAGCGGGCGCAATTCGCTGATCTGCCTGGACAGCGAGCGACCTTTGCTAATACGGTTTTTAGTGATCCGGTTACCTGGACTGCCCGCCTGAGCGAAACGTGCGGCTATGGACGGTACTGTCCGCCGACCTGGCTCCCCCGGAAAGTAATCGGCAATGAAGGTACAGAGCCGGAAAACGCCTGACAGGATCATAGAGAGGTAACTCCTTTTGCCTATTCACCATCTGATCACTGAAGCTAACGTGAAAACTCGAGCCGTTATGACTTCTTATTGCTTGACGTTAGTTCAATCAAACCAAAGTGCCATGATTTTTTAAAAAAACCACGGGTGCAAAGGCTGGAGAAAGGCGGGCGGGTGAGCGGTGCGGGCAAGGTCGTAGCGCAGTGCGGTTGCCCGATATTGACGGGTTATGCTGAGTGTCCAGTCCGTAGAACCGTACGTTCGGTGGTGTGAGAGGACGGCGGCTATGAAGCCGCCTCCTGCTCGATTCACGCGTATTTACATCGACAAAATCAACCGACCGGCAAACAGGATCAGGATCACCCCCATGCTCCGCTCGAACCAGTGCCCCAGGCGCATGAACAGCAACCGCACCCTGCTGCTTGAAAAGAACAGCGCAACGATGACAAACCACAGTGCGTTCACGAAACACATCCAGAGACCGTATAGCGCCTGAATCTTGAGTGGTGTGGTGGTGCTGATGATCGTGGTGAAGATTGCCAGGAAAAACAGTGTCGCCTTGGGGTTGGTGGCATTGGTCAGAAACCCGGTGGTAAACGCTTTTAGCAGTGTTTGCTCGACCATCGGTTCGTCTGTATTTTTTTCACCCTCCGGCATGGATTTGGGTTGGCTGCGCAGCAGGCTTACGCCGAGGTACAGAATGTAGGCGCCGCCCACAACCTTGGCCACGGTCAACAGCCAAGGCGTGGTGTGCATCAATGCGCCGACGCCGAACAGGGTGTAAAGCACATGCACGGAAATGCCCGCACCGATGCCCAGCGCGGTACAGATCCCCACCCATCGACCGAAACGCACGCTCTGGCGGATGGTGACCGCAAAATCCGGTCCGGGGGCGACGACGGCCAGAAAGTGGATAGTTGCCAGCGCCAGGAACTCGCCCAGGTAATTCGAAAGTTGCATCTCAACTCCAGAAGGTAAGGGGTGATGCATTGCCGCGATAGCCGACAAAGAATGAAAGGCTCAAGCGAGGATCGGCCACGCCCGGTGTCACCGAGTGCATGCAGCGTGAATTGAACATGATGAAATCTCCCGGATCTGGACGAATCTCCAGAGTCGGCGGGCCGAGCAGGGACGGATCGATGCCGTAACTGTCGCCGCGCATGTCGTCGAACTGCTCCGGGGAAATATCGTCGTCCCACATCTGCAGCGCGCCGCCCTCGATCGGCATGTTGAGGTAAACATTGCAGGCGAACTGCGACTCCAGACTTCGCGCCTGGAAACTGTCCGGGGCATCCTTGGCGAAAATGTCGTGATGGGCCAGAAAGCACACACCGGGTTTCACTACCCGTGAAAGCCCGACGTACATCTTGCGACCGTAGAGATTTTCCAGGTGCGCACCCGCCGGCCAGGACTCGTCGAGCATGCAGCGCAGGGTGTCTACCGGGGACGAGTAGGGCGCACAGCGACTGCGCAACTCCGCGATGTTGCGGGTGGCACGCTCGAAGTAATCTTCGATCAGGAGCGGCTGGTTTTCCGCTTCATAAAACGCCATGCCGATGCGACCGATACTCGGCGCGTTGATGTAACCCTCGAAGCCAGGGGCGAGGATCTTGTCGCCAATCTGAATCGCCAGCGGTCGGGGCAGAAAGCCTTTGACGCGGACGGCGAGGACTTCTTCGTTGGCCAGTTTTTTTATGCACGTCTCATCGAGACGCTCGACGTCAAGCATCATGTCTTAGGTCCATCTATCAGATAGTCAACAGAACCCGCGAACGCAGGTTCCCCCGGCGTCAGGCGATGACAGGAACGGCATCGCCCAAATGCTCAATCCACGCTGTAGTGGACTGACAGCGTTCCCTTCTTCAGTGAAAGGGAAGCGATCGTGACCGTGCCCAAATCCTTCAGGCTGCGTACATGGGTGCCGCCACAGCCGTAGGCGGGCAGTTCACCGAAACCGATTTCCCGGGCGCCTTCACGCATCGACGTCAGGCGCGGCAGATCATGGGCGATCCACTGCTCGATGCCGTGCTGAATCATCTCGGCATCAACCTCTTTTGCCGACTCTGCCGGTTTGAATTGCACGCGTCCTTCGCCCGGCCAGTGATGAGCCTTGATCGGCATCCAGCCCATGGCCTGGACGAAGTGGCCGATCAGGTGGCCGGCGGAATGCATGCGTGAATTGAACTGGCGGCGTTGTTCGTCGACCCGAATCTGAGTCATGCCCGGTTTTACCGGATGGTCGACGAAATGAATGATCCGGTCCGGATCCTGAACAACCCGCAGGACTCGACTTTCGCCAATCCAGCCGGTGTCAAAGGGCTGTCCACCGCCCTGGGGGTGAAACAACGTGGCGCGTAGCACCACGGCAAATTCGTTCTCGTGGGGCGTGCAATCCTGGACTTCCACATTGGCCTTGAGGTCATCACTATGGAAAAAGAGGCGAAGCGTCATATTCCATGCCCTTATTAACAATTCTATTTTTTATTATATGAAGCGTGGAATTGCGTGATAATCCGTTCAAACATCAAAGGACTATTGCGCTGTGAGCATAAATCTTCCACTACCGCTGCTCGGTGAAATGGCGATCTTCGTCAAGGTTGTCGAGACCGGCAGCTTCTCCGAGGCTGCTCGACAGTTGGGTTCTTCTCCCTCGGCGGTCAGTCGCAGCATTTCGCGTCTGGAGAAGGCGCTCGCCACCCGTTTGCTGCAGCGAACCACGCGCAAGCTGCGTTTGAGCGATGGTGGCGAAGAGGTGTTCAAGCGTTGCCAGGAGATGGTCAGCGCCGCCAAGTCGGTGATGGAGATCAGCGGTCAGTTCACCCATGAAGCGGAAGGACGGGTACGCGTCAGTGTGCCGAAGGCGGTGGGGCGTTTCGTGATTCATCCGCATATGCCGGAATTTTTGCGTCGCTATCCCAAAGTGGATGTAGAGCTGTTACTTGAGGACCGCGAGGTGGATTTGATCGACGACAACGTTGATCTGGCGATTCGTATTACAGATCGGCCACCTGCTGGACTGGTCGGTCGGCAATTGCTCACCATCGATCACATGCTCTGTGCAACGCCGCAATACCTGGCCGAACACGGCACACCGACCCATCCCCATGACTTGCTCAACCACAGCTGCATTTATCTGGGCGAAACGCCGAGCGATGCACGCTGGAAATTCAAGAAAGGCACCAAGGCTGTCACCGTTGGCGTGCGCGGACGTTATGCAGCCAATCACACTGGCGTGCGGTTGGGCGCAGTGTTGCAGCACATCGGAATTGGCAGCCTGCCGTACTTCACCGCGCGTTATGCGCTGGAGCAGGGGCTGATCGTGCAGGTGCTGCCGGACTGGACCTTTCTGGCGTCCTACCACGGCGGTGCCTGGTTGCTGCATTCGCCAACCCGGTATTTGCCACCGAAGTTACGGGTGTTGATCGACTATCTGGTGGAGTGCCTGGAGAAGGAACCAACGCTGAGCAAGCCGGGTAAGCCAAATGCGTTGGGCAGGGGCGCTGCAGAGTATGAGTTGCCCGAGAGTGATGGGTTATTTTAACTGGCCTCTTCGCGGGCAAGCCTCGCTCCTACAGGGGATTGTGGACAACCTGTAGGAGCGAGGCTTGCCCGCGAAGGCGTCCTCGGCAATGTCACAAAAAAGGCCCGCATGTTCAACCATGCGGGCCTTTTGCATTTCTGACCGAGGATCAGTGCTTGCTGTCGTCTTTCGACATCGCCAGCAGCTGTTTTTCCTGGTTCCAGTCAAACGGTTCGTCGTTTTGTTCAGCTTCGAAACGACGTTCTTCCAGCGCCTGATACAAGTCGATTTCATCGTCGGGCATGTAATGCAGGCAGTCACCGGCGAAGTACCACAGCAGGTCGCGCGGGACCAGGTGGGCGATTTGCGGGTAGCGGGTGATCACCTGGCACAGAATGTCCTGGCCCAGGTATTGGCTTTCGATCGGGTCGACCGGCAGCAACGCACGCAGTTCGTCGAAGCGCTCCAGGAACAAGGCATGGCTTTCTTCGGGAACCTGTTCGGCCTCACCTACGGCGACCAGGATGCTGCGCAGGTGGTCGAGCAAGACAAGATGATCGGCAACGACATTGGACACGAGATAAGTCCTCAAGAGCAAAACGGGCGCGGGAGTATAAAGCGCCCGCGCCCATTTTTACAGGTGGAAGGCACATGGTAAGCGGGATCAGCGGACCTTTCCTTCGCCCAGCGCCAGTTCCTTTTTGTCGAAATCATCGACATCAATCACCTTGCGCCGCGCCGCTTCGGCGTCACGCAGGGTCTGCGCTTCCCTGGGCTGCAACACGCCAGCTTCAAGCGCTGCATCGATGACGTGTTCCCCGGCGACCGGTTTGACCTGGCCGCTTTTGAGCGCGACATGAAGCTTTTTGCGCAGCGGTTGCGTGGCACTCAGCAGGTTACACGCATGTTGCAGGGCGCCAACCGGGTCATCAATGGATTGCGGCCGGTAGCAACCGCCGAGCAACTCTTCCAGGGTCGGATCGCCCTTGGCGCGGCCGATCACCGTCGCCACTTCGGCGCCGAGTTTGTCCGATGGCCCTTTGTGACGACGACCGAACGGGAACACGATCACCCGCAACAGGCAACCCAACACTTTGTTCGGGAAGTTGCTCAGCAGCTCATCCAGTGCTCGTTCCGACTGCCCCAGGCTTTCTTCCATGGCCCAGGTAAACAGCGGTGCCATGTGCTCCGGCGAATCGAGGTCGTGGTAACGCTTGAGTGCGGCGGAGGCGAGGTACATGTTGCTGAGCACATCCCCCAGACGTGCCGACAGACGTTCGCGTCGTTTCAATTCGCCGCCCAGCAGCATCATGCTCAGGTCGGCGAGCAGGGCGAACGCAGCAGCCTGGCGATTGAGGGCGCGGAAGTAACCCTGGCTGAGCTTGTCGCCTGGCGCGTGTTCGAAGTGACCGAAACCAAGGTTCAGCACCAGCGTGCTGGCGGCGTTACTCACGGCGAAACCGATGTGCTTGAGCAGCAGACCATCAAATTCGGTGAGTGCCTGATCCTTGTCTTCACGACCGGCGAGGGCCATTTCCTTAAGTACGAAGGGATGGCAGCGAATCGCACCCTGGCCGAAGATCATCAAGTTGCGCGAGAGAATGTTCGCGCCTTCCACCGTGATGAAAATCGGTGCGCCGTTCCAGCTGCGACCGAGGTAGTTGTTCGGCCCCATGATGATTGCCTTGCCGCCATGAACATCCATGGCGTGGCTGATGCACTCGCGGCCGCGTTCGGTGAGGTGATACTTGAGAATCGCCGACAGCACCGATGGCTTCTCGCCCAAATCCACCGCATTGGCCGTGAGCATCCGCGCGGCGTCCATCATCCAGGCGTTGCCGCCGATACGGGCCATCGCTTCCTGAATACCTTCGAAGGCCGACAGAGGAACGTTGAATTGTTCACGGATCTGAGCGTACTGGCCGGTCACCAGACTGGTGAACTTGGCAGCGCCAGTGCCGACCGCTGGCAACGAAATCGAACGCCCGACCGACAGGCAGTTCATCAGCATCATCCAGCCTTTGCCGAGCATTTCCTGGCCGCCGATGAGGTACTCCAGCGGTACGAACACATCCTTACCGGAGTTCGGGCCGTTCATGAATGACGCGCCCAACGGCAAGTGTCGGCGACCGATTTCGACACCGGCGGTATCGGTCGGGATCAACGCCAGGCTGATCCCCAGGTCTTCCTCCTCACCCAGCAAGTGATCCGGGTCGTAGGCCTTGAACGCGAGGCCGAGCAGAGTGGCGACAGGACCCAGGGTGATGTAACGCTTTTCCCAGTTCAGACGCAGGCCCAGGGTTTCCTTTCCTTCCCATTCACCTTTGCAGATCACCCCGGTGTCGGGCATGGAGCCCGCATCAGAGCCGGCCAGTGGGCCGGTCAGTGCGAAGCACGGGATGTCATCGCCGCTCGCCAGTCGTGGCAGGTAGTGGTTGCGTTGCTCGTCGGTGCCGTAATGCAGCAGCAGTTCGGCCGGGCCGAGGGAGTTGGGGACCATCACGGTAGAGGCAAGGTCGCCGCTGCGGGTCGCCAGTTTCATCGCCACCTGGGAGTGGGCATAGGCGGAGAAACCTTTGCCGCCAAACTCCTTGGGAATGATCAGGGCAAAGAAGCCGTTTTCCTTGATGTAGGCCCAGGCTTCGGGAGGCAGGTCCATGGTTTGACCGATCTGCCAGTCGCTGACCATGGCGCAGAGTTCTTCGGTCGGGCCGTCGATGAAGGCCTGTTCCTCTTCGCTCAGCTGTGCTTTTGGATAGGACAGCAGTTTGTTCCAGTCCGGGCGACCGCTGAACAGTTCGCCGTCCCACCACACCGTGCCGGCATCGATTGCATCGCGTTCGGTTTGCGACATCGGTGGCAGGGTTTTCTGGAACCAGTTGAACAGCGGCGCGCTGAAAAATTTGCGGCGCAGGTCGGGCAACAACAAGGGCGCAGCCACGGCCGCGATCAACACCCAGAGAATCAGCAGCAACCAGCCTGGCGCGCGGCTGAAAGCGCCCATCGCCACCACGTAAACGGCAACGACGCACAGGGCCGGCAGCGGGGCGACACGACGGTGGGCTAAATAAGCAATCCCGACAACCAGAACCAGTATCCACAACAGCAGCATATTTAATCCTCCGTGAAACCAAGGCAAAACCAACTTTCAGAGCTTAGACGGCATCCGCAAAACAGGGTGGTCAGAGCGATGTGATTGAAATCGTGGGAAACCATGGATGAGTTTTGTAGGCCCGGTGGGCAACAGGCCGGGGAAATCGTTCGTTGGGCGGGCGGCAAAGCGCCCATGTTTGGCCGAAACGTCGTTATCTCTGTGCTGAACGTGTCGCTAGACTCGTGGCTTCTCCAGGAGATTGTTCTCATGCACGAGTATCTGAGTCCCGGCCGCTTCATCGATAGTGACCACCTGTCGGTGGTGGAGTTCGCCGAAAAACATCGCGGCAACAGTCGCGATCCTCTAGAGCAGGCGATCAATCTCTATTACGCCGTGCGCGAAGCCGTGCGTTACAACCCTTACACCTTCAGTCTCGACCCGAATACCTTGCGCGGCAGTTATGCGCTGGCAGCGGGGGAGAGTTATTGCGTACCCAAAGCCACGCTGCTGGCCGGTGCCGCCCGGCATTGCGGGATTCCTGCGCGGATCGGTCTGGCGGATGTGCGCAATCATTTGTCAACGCCACGGTTGCTCGAGTTGCTCAAGAGTGACGTGTTCGCCATGCACGGTTATACAGAGCTTCACCTGAACGGCCGCTGGGTCAAAGCCACGCCAGCGTTCAACCAAGGCTTGTGCGAACTGTTCAATGTCGCACCACTGGAATTCGACGGAATCAACGACAGCGTTTTCCATCCGTTCAATCGCGACGGCGAGCAGTTGATGGAATACCTGATCGACCACGGCCAGTTCACCGACGTGCCTGAAGCGTTCTTTTTCGAGCACCTGGAGAAGTGCTATCCGCATCTGTTCCGCGACCAATCGCCCGTGCTGCTGGGTGACATGCAGAGCGATTTGAGTCGCGCCTGATCCGGCGTATGCTGCCTGCGCATTCATCCATAAAGAGGCGGTCATGCTGAAGATCTGGGGTCGGAAAAACTCGTCGAATGTCAGAAAACCTTTGTGGGCCGCCGAGGAGCTGGGCCTGGCTTATGAAGCCATCGATGCCGGCGGCGCCTTTGGTGTAGTCGATACGCCGCAGTACCGCGCGATGAACCCTAATGGCCGCGTGCCGGTAATTGAAGACGAGGGTTTCGTGCTGTGGGAATCCAACGCCATCGTGCGTTACCTGATGGCTCGCCACGCCAACGGCACGGCCTGGTATCCAGAGGATCTTCAGGCTCGGGCTTCTGCCGACAAGTGGATGGACTGGACCACTTCAAGTTTTGCCGGACCGTTCCGCACGGTGTTCTGGGGCGTTTTGCGTACCCCGGAAAGTCAACAGGACTGGCCCGCAATCAATGCCGCGATCAAGGAGTGCGATGGCCTGCTGTCCATGGCCAATCAGGCGCTGGCGACCCAACCGTACCTGTCCGGCAATGAGATCGGCATGGGCGACATACCTCTGGGCAGTTTCATTTATGCCTGGTTCGAGATGCCGATCAAGCGCGCACCGCAGCCTAATCTGCAAGCCTGGTATGCACGCTTGAAACAGCGTCCGGCGTATCAAAAAGCGGTTATGACCGCGTTGACTTAATACTCACTATCGACACACTTGACTGTACTTGTGTGGCGGCGACAAGCACCATTGCGCTCGTGCGCCGCGGTTGTATTCGTCGCCGCCCGCCCTTATTTGTCTCTTTCTTCCCTTCTTGGTGCGTAAATCCGATATGAGTTCCGCTCTGTCCATCCGGCAGCTAACCAAAACCTACGGCAACGGTTTCCAGGCCTTGAGTGGTATCGATCTGGACGTCGCCGAAGGTGACTTTTTCGCCTTGCTCGGCCCCAACGGTGCCGGCAAATCCACAACCATCGGCATTCTCTCGACCCTGGTAAACAAGACCAGTGGGACGGTGAATATTTTCGGTCACGACCTGGACAAGAATCCTGCGCAGCTCAAGCGCTCCATCGGCGTAGTGCCTCAGGAATTCAACTTCAACCAGTTCGAGAAAACCTTCGATATCGTCGTGACCCAGGCCGGTTATTACGGCATCCCGCCGAAAATCGCCAAGGAGCGTGCCGAGCAGTACCTGACCCAACTGGGCCTGTGGGACAAGCGCGATACGCCGTCGCGTTCACTGTCCGGCGGCATGAAGCGTCGACTGATGATCGCCCGTGCGCTGGTTCACGAACCGCGCCTGCTGATCCTCGACGAACCGACGGCGGGTGTGGACATCGAACTGCGTCGCTCGATGTGGACGTTCCTCACCGAGCTGAACAAGAAAGGCATCACCATCATCCTCACCACCCACTACCTGGAAGAGGCTGAGCAGTTGTGCCGCAACATCGGCATCATCGATCACGGCACCATCGTCGAGAACACCAGCATGAAACAGTTGCTCGGCCAACTGCATGTGGAAACGTTCCTGCTCGACCTCAAAAACACTGTGCAAACCGCGCCGCAGTTGCTCGGTTACCCGACCAAGCTGCTCGACAGCCACACCCTTGAAGTTCAGGTCGACAAGGCCATGGGCATCACCGCGCTGTTCACCCAATTGGCGCAGCAGAACATCGAAGTGTTGAGCCTGCGTAACAAAACCAATCGCCTCGAGGAGTTGTTCGTGTCCCTGGTGGAGAAAAATCTGTCGAAGGTGGCGGTATGAGTTCCGAGCTGCAACCCAACCTCGTTGCCCTCAACACCATCGTTTACCGAGAGGTCAAACGCTTTACCCGGATCTGGCCGCAGACGCTGCTGCCGCCGGCCATCACCATGGTTTTGTACTTCGTGATCTTCGGCAATCTGATTGGCCGGCAGATCGGCGACATGGGTGGATTCACCTACATGGAGTACATCGTGCCGGGGCTGATCATGATGTCGGTGATCACCAACTCCTACGGCAACGTGGTCTCGAGTTTCTTCGGCAGCAAGTTCCAGCGTTCCATCGAAGAATTGATGGTGTCGCCGGTGTCGCCGCATACGATTCTGATCGGCTACACCCTGGGCGGCGTGCTGCGCGGCTTGATGGTCGGGCTCATCGTGACCCTGCTGTCGCTGTTCTTCACCCAATTGCAGGTGCATCACCTGGGCGTGACCATTCTGGTGGTGGTGCTGACGGCGACGATCTTCTCGCTGCTGGGCTTCATCAACGCCGTGTTTGCGCGCAACTTCGATGACATCTCGATCATCCCGACGTTTGTGCTGACACCGCTGACCTACCTGGGCGGGGTGTTCTACTCGATCTCCTTGCTGCCACCGTTCTGGCAGACCGTGTCCCTGGCCAACCCGGTGCTGCACATGGTCAACGCCTTCCGTTACGGCATTCTTGGCGTTTCGGACATCAGGATCAGCGTGGCGATCACCTTCATGCTGGTGGCGACCGTGGTGTTGTACATCGGTTGCGCACGGCTGCTGGTCAGTGGCCGCGGGATGCGTACCTAAGGGAGACCGAGTCGCTTTCATCGCGGGCAAGCCTTGCTCCTACAGGTACGGTAGCGCCCTTGTAGGAGCAAAGCTTGCTCGCGATGACGTAAGCCCCGACACCGCAAAATGAACGGCCTCCCACTGTGGAGGCCGTTTTGCGTTTACTGCATCCGTTTTTTCTGGCGCCGCCGCCACTGCCGTCCTACCCACCAGCGCCAATACATCATGGTCAGGCAATAGGCGAGCGCGCCGAGCACCAGGCCTGTCACCACCGAGCCGAGTAAAAACGGCTGCCAAAGCGTCGAGAGTTCGCCGCTGATCCATTCCCAGGTCAGCTCGTCCGGCAAATGGCGGGTGGGAACGTCCATCAGCCAGGCACCGGTCTGGTAAGTGCAGAAGAACACCGCCGGCATGGTGATCGGATTGGTCAGCCAGACCAGGCTGACCGCAATCGGCATGTTGCCGCGCACCATGATGGCGAGAATGGCGGCGACCAGCATCTGCAACGGAATCGGCAGGAACGCCGCGAACAGACCCACCGCCATGGCCCGTGCGACGGAATGGCGGTTGAGGTGCCAGAGGTTCGGGTCATGCAGCAGGGTGCCGAGAAAGCGTAAGGACTTGTGTTCCCTGATGCTGGTCGGGTCTGGCATGTAACGTTTGAATAAGCGCCGGGGCATAAGGCTTCTCGGTCGGTTAAGGCGGCAAGTATGTCTGGATTCTATGAGCCGCCTATTCAGACTTTGTGACAATTAATAACGATGCCTGTGCGATTAGCCGGCTATGCCTAGGAGGGGACTCTCAAGGACGGGCGTATGCGCACAGGGATGATGGCGCTGGCGTTGGGTCTGTTGATCCTGCGTTTTTTACCGGTATTACCGCCGGTCTGGTTATGGATGTTGCTGCCGGTCATCGGTTTGATGTTGCTGCCGTTTCGCAGCTATCCACTGGCATTTTTGCTGTTCGGCTTCAGTTGGGCAGGCGCGAATGCGCAGTGGGCGCTGGATGATCGGCTGCCGATGAGCCTTGATGGCGAAACCCGTTGGGTCGAAGGTCGGGTGACGGGATTGCCCCAGAACAATGAGGCCGTCGTGCGTTTCGAGTTGGCGAACGCCCGGTCGCGACACGGCAAGGTGCCGCAATTGATGCGCCTGGCCTGGTATGACGGGCCGCCGGTCAACAGCGGCGAACATTGGCGACTGGCGGTCAAGTTGAAGCGTCCTGCGGGGCTGCTCAACCCCCATGCCTTCGATTACGACGCCTGGCTGTTGGCGCAACGCATCGGCGCGACCGGGACGGTCAAGGCTGGCGAGCGGCTCAAGGAAGCCCAATGGGCCTGGCGCGACGGCATCCGTCAGCGCTTGCAGTCCGTGGATGCCCAGGGGCGAACGGGAGCGCTGACGGCGTTGGTGCTGGGGGATGGCGCCGGACTGAGTCGCGAAGACTGGCAGGTGCTGCAAGACACCGGCACCGTCCATCTGTTGGTGATTTCCGGACAGCACATCGGGTTGTTGGCGGGGCTGGTGTATCTGTTGATCGCCGGGTTGGCCCGTTATGGCCTGTGGCCCAAACGCTTGCCTTGGCTGCCGTGGGCCTGTGGACTCGCGTTCGCGGCGGCTCTCGGTTATGGGCTGCTGGCCGGTTTCGAGGTGCCGGTGCGGCGGGCCTGCGTGATGATCGGTCTGGTGCTGTTGTGGCGCCTGCGATTTCGTCACCTCGGCGCCTGGTGGCCGCTGTTGCTGGCGCTCGACGGTGTTTTGCTGCTGGATCCGCTGGCGAGTCTGCAACCGGGTTTCTGGCTGTCGTTCGCGGCGGTGGCGGTGTTGATCTTCACTTTCGGTGGTCGGCTGGGCCCCTGGCGTTGGTGGCAAACCTGGACTCGCGCCCAATGGCTGATCGCTATTGGCCTGTGCCCGTTGCTGCTGGTGCTCGGGTTGCCGATCAGTCTCAGCGGGCCGGTGGCCAATTTGCTCGCCGTGCCGTGGATCAGCCTGGTCGTGCTGCCTCCGGCATTGCTGGGGACGTTGTTTTTACCCCTTCCTTACGTGGGCGAAGGGTTGCTGTGGCTGGCAGGAGGTTTGATCGACCTTTTGTTCAAGGGCCTGACGCTGATGGCCGGGTACTTGCCCGCGTGGGTGCCGGTGGCCATCCCGTTGTGGATATGGGCACTCGGCACACTCGGTGCCTTTCTACTATTAATGCCTCGAGGTGTGCCGTTTCGCGCGTTGGGTTGGCCGATGCTGCTGTTGCTGGTTTTTCCGCCCCGGCAAGTCTTGCCTGAAGGCATCGCCGAAGTCTGGCAGCTGGATGTCGGTCAGGGTTTGGCCATCCTGGTGCGTACCCGTCATCACGCACTGTTGTATGACACCGGGCCACGTTTCGGCGATTTCGACCTGGGCGAGCGGGTGGTGCTGCCAACATTACGCAAACTGGGGGTGGAGGGGCTCGATTTGATGTTGATCAGCCATGCCGACGCCGATCATGCGGGCGGCGCCCGGGCCGTTGCCAATGGCCTGCCGGTGAAACGGGTGGTCAGTGGCGATCCCCTGGCGCTGCCGGCCGAGTTGCAGGCAGAAGGCTGCGAGAGCGGCAAGCAATGGGTCTGGGATGATGTGAGGTTCCAGCTCTGGCAATGGTCTTCGGCCAGCGACAGCAATCAAAAATCCTGCGTCCTGCAGATAGAAGCCAACGGTGAGCGTCTGTTATTGACCGGTGATATAGACGCCGTAGCCGAGCGGGCACTGCTCGACAGTCCACTGGCCGTCACCACTGATTGGTTGCAGGCACCGCACCACGGCAGTCGCAGTTCATCTTCCATGGCGCTGCTTGCCGGGCTGCAACCCAAAGCAGTGTTGATCTCCCGCGGTCAGGGAAATTCATTCGGTCATCCCCATCCCACGATCATGGCGCGCTATCGAAAACGCGGCATATCGATCCATGACAGCGCCGAGCAGGGTGCCATCCGTCTGCAACTGGGACGCTTCAAGCCGCCATGGACGATGCGTCAAGAACGGCGTTTCTGGCGCTCTGCGCAGTAACCCGGAGTGATTAAACACCGACTGGATGCGACATCGCGGTCTTCGGTGCGCTCACCCCCTATGTTAGAGTGGCGCACTTTTTCGAGGGGACTGTCACTGTGTGGGAATTGGTCAAATCCGGCGGATGGATGATGATACCGATCATTCTGAGTTCCATCGCAGCCATGGCGATCGTCGCCGAACGTCTCTGGACCCTGCGAGCCAGCCGTGTGACCCCGGAGCATTTGCTCGGGCAGGTCTGGGTCTGGATCAAGGACAAACAACTCAATAAAGACAAACTCAAGGAACTGCGCGCCAACTCGCCGTTGGGCGAGATCCTGGCCGCTGGCCTGGCCAACTCCAGGCATGGTCGCGAGATCATGAAAGAGTGCATCGAAGAGGCCGCCGCGCGGGTCATCCACGAGCTCGAACGCTACATCAACGCGTTGGGCACCATCGCCGCCATGGCCCCGTTGCTGGGTCTGCTGGGTACGGTG
This sequence comes from Pseudomonas sp. GM41(2012), assembly GCF_000282315.2. Taxonomy (GTDB): domain Bacteria; phylum Pseudomonadota; class Gammaproteobacteria; order Pseudomonadales; family Pseudomonadaceae; genus Aquipseudomonas. The sequence continues at coordinate 2,435,723 of NZ_AKJN02000006.1, read as the reverse complement.
CTGGGCATGATCGACATTTTCAGCGCGTTCATGGGCACGGGCATGGGTACCAATGCTGCGGTGCTGGCTGGCGGTATTTCCAAAGCGTTGATCACCACGGCCGCGGGCCTGATGGTCGGTATCCCGGCGGTATTCTTCCACCGGTTCCTGCAACGCCGGATCGATGAACTGGTGGTGGGCATGGAGCAGGAAGCGATCAAACTGGTCGAGGTGGTACAGGGTGACCGTGATGTCGACCTGAATGGGGGCAAAGTGTGAAATTCCGCCGTAAACCGCGGGAAACGGTAGACATCAACCTCGCGTCGCTCATTGACGTGGTGTTCATCCTGCTGCTGTTTTTCGTGGTCACCACCACGTTTACCCGTGAAACCCAGTTGCGCGTTGATCTGCCGGAAGCGGTCAGTGGTTCCCCTGCCGAAGACCAGCAAGTCAAACACCTGGACGTTGCCATCAGTGCCGAAGGCGCCTTCTCGGTGAATAATCAGGTATTGCCCAAGAACGACCTGGCGACCCTGATGGACGCGCTGCAGAAAGAATCCAGTGGCGACACCAACCTGCCGCTGTCCATCAGCGCCGACGGCAAGACCCAGCATCAGTCCGTCATCACCGCCATGGACGCCGCCGGTAAACTCGGTTTCAGCCACCTGCGCATGACCACTGTCGAGGCGGCGCCGCCCGCGCCCTGATGGCCATGTCCGATCGCTTGCTCGCCGCGTGGTACCAAGGCCATCCGGCCCTGAAGCTGTTACAGCCGCTGGAGTGGCTGTATCGGCGCGTGGTCATGAACAAGCGCAGGCGTTTTCTGGCGGGAGAGGGCGAGATCTATCAACCGCCGGTGCCGCTGATCGTCGTGGGTAATATCACCGTCGGCGGCACTGGCAAGACGCCGCTGATTCTGTGGATGATCCAGCACTGCCAGCGCAGCGGTTTGCGGGTCGGCGTGGTCAGTCGGGGTTATGGCGCCAAGCCGCCGCAATTGCCGTGGCGAGTCGAGGCGGATCAAAGCGCCGAGATCGCCGGCGACGAACCGCTGTTGATCGTCCAGCGCACCGGCGTTCCGTTGATGATCGACCCGGACCGCAGCAGCGCCGTCAAAGCCCTGCTGGCGAGTGAACCACTGGACTTGATCCTGTCCGACGACGGCATGCAGCATTATCGACTGGCCCGCGACCTTGAACTGGTGTTGATCGACGCCGCCCGCGGCCTGGGCAACCAGCGTTGCCTGCCCGCCGGGCCGTTGCGTGAGCCGGTCGAGCGTCTGCAAAGCGTCGATGCGGTGCTCTATAACGGTGCCGATGCCGATCGCGACGGCGGTTTTGCCTTCCAGCTTCAACCCACCGAATTGATCAATCTGCACAGCGGTGAGCGGCGTCCCCTCGACCACTTTCCTGCTGGCCAGGCGCTGCACGCCGTGGCCGGGATCGGCAATCCGCAGCGTTTCTTCACAACCCTCGAAACGTTACACTGGCAGCCAGTCCCACATGCGTTTGCCGACCACGCCGAATACAGCGTGCAGGCCTTGAATTTCACACCGTCATTGCCGTTGGTGATGACCGAAAAGGACGCGGTGAAGTGCCGTGCCTTTGCCGCCGCCGATTGGTGGTACCTGGCGGTCGATGCTGCGCCATCGCCGGCCTTCGTGGCCTGGTTCGATACGCAGCTGATGCGCCTGTTGCCGGCTCGTCTTTTGCCTTAAATCCATTTATCCAGGGAATGCTCATGGACACCAAATTGCTCGATATCCTCGCTTGCCCGGTCTGCAAAGGCCCGCTCAAGCTCAGCGCCGACAAAACCGAGCTGATCAGCAAGGGCGCAGGCCTGGCTTACCCGATTCGCGACGGCATCCCGGTGATGCTCGAAACCGAAGCCCGCACCCTGACCACTGACGAGCGTCTGGATAAATGACCACAGCCTTTACCGTTGTCATTCCATCGCGTTACGCCTCCACCCGCTTGCCGGGCAAACCGCTGCTGCTGATCGCCGGCAAGCCGATGATCCAGCACGTCTGGGAACAGGCGAGCAAAAGTAGTGCTCAGCGCGTGGTGGTTGCCACTGACGATGCGCGCATCGTCGAGGCCTGCAAAGGGTTTGGCGCTGAAGTGGTGCTGACCCGCGAAGATCACAATTCCGGCACCGACCGTTTGGCGGAAGTCGCCGCGAAACTGGGCCTGGCGCCCGATGCCATTGTGGTCAACGTTCAGGGTGACGAACCGTTGATCCCGCCGAGTGTGATCGATCAGGTGGCTGCCAACCTGGCCGCCCACACCGAAGCTCGCATGGCCACGCTGGCCGAGCCGATCGAAGACGTGGAAACCCTGTTCAATCCCAACGTGGTCAAGGTTGTCAGCGACCTTAATGGCTTGGCGTTGACCTTCAGTCGTGCCACGTTGCCGTGGGCCCGGGACGCATTCGCCAAAAGCCGCGAGCAATTGCCGGAAGGCGTGCCGTATCGCCGCCACATTGGCATCTATGCCTACCGTGCCGGTTTCCTGCATGACTTCGTCAGCTGGGGCCCGTGCTGGCTGGAAAATACCGAGTCCCTGGAACAGCTCCGTGCCTTGTGGCACGGCGTGCGGATTCACGTTGCCGATGCGCTGATCGCACCGCCGACCGGCGTCGATACCGTCGAAGACCTTGAGCGCGTTCGTCGCCTGCTGGAGGCCTGATGCGGGTTTTGTTTGTCTGTCTGGGCAACATCTGCCGTTCACCCACGGCTGAAGGCGTGTTGCGACAAAAACTGCGTGAAGCGGGGCTGGCCGATCAAATCGAAGTCGCCTCCGCGGGTACCGGTGACTGGCACGTCGGCAAGGCCCCGGACAAGCGCAGCCAGGCGGCGGCCAGGCTGCGCGGTTATGACCTGTCCGCCCAGCGCGCCCAGCAAGTGTCCCGCGCCGATTTCGCCACCTACGACCTGATTCTGGCGATGGACCACAGCAACCTGCGCAACCTCGAGGCCTTGCAACCGGCCAAGGGCAAGGCCGAGCTGGACCTGTTCCTGCGTCGCTACCAGTCGGAAATCGATGAAGTGCCGGATCCGTACTACGACGGCGACCAAGGCTTTGAGCAGGTGCTGGACCTGATCGAGCGCGCTAGTGATTTGCTGGTGATCGAATTGAAGGGACGGTTATGAGTTTGCAGGTCCAACCCCGGGTTTCGCTCAAGCCGTTCAACACCTTTGGCGTCGATGTTCAGGCCCGGCTGTTTGCCGAGGCTCATAACGATGCCGACGTGCGTGAAGCCCTGGCTTATGCGGTGGAGCATGACGTGCCGTTGCTGGTGATTGGCGGTGGCAGCAACCTGCTGCTGACGGCCGATATCCAGTCGCTGGTGCTGCGCATGGCCACCCGTGGGATTCGCATCCTGAGCGATGATGGCAGCAAGGTCGTGATCGAAGCCGAGGCCGGCGAGCCTTGGCATCCGTTCGTGCAGCACACCCTGGTGCAAGGTTTGTCGGGCCTGGAAAACCTCAGCCTGATTCCCGGCACCGTCGGTGCGGCACCGATGCAGAACATCGGCGCCTATGGTGTGGAGATCAAGGACGTGTTCGCCGGCCTGACCGCGCTGGATCGCCAGACCGGCGACTTGCGGGACTTCACCCTGGAAGAATGCAACTTCGCCTACCGCGACAGCCTGTTCAAACAGGAACCGGGGCGTTGGTTGATCCTGCGGGTTCGTTTCATCCTGGACCGCGCCGCGCACCTGCATCTGGAGTACGGCCCGGTGCGTCAGCGCCTGACCGAGCAAGGTATCGATCACCCGACCGCCACCGATGTCAGCCAGGCGATTTGCAGCATCCGCAATGAAAAGCTTCCGGACCCGGCAGTGCTCGGCAATGCCGGTAGCTTCTTCAAGAATCCGTTGGTGCCAGCGGCGCTTGTCGCGCAACTCAAAGGTGAATACCCGGATCTGGTGGCCTACGCGCAACCCGACGGGCAGATGAAACTGGCGGCGGGGTGGCTGATCGAGAGGGCCGGCTGGAAAGGGTTCCGTGACGCCGATGCCGGCGTGCATAAATTGCAGGCGTTGGTGCTGGTCAACTATGGCAACGCGACCGGTCTGCAATTGCTGAACCTGGCGCAACGCATTCAGAAAGACATTTCGGAACGTTTTCATGTCGACCTGGAAATGGAGCCCAATCGGTATTGAGGCTACGCTTTCAAGACGGATCTAAAAGCCCTGCACACGTTTAACGGTGCAGGGCTTTTTTGTTAATGCTGGGTTAACTTAGCCACCTAACGATGCAAACGTTTGCTCCACCAAAGGCCCGATGCGGACCCTGCCGTCCGCATAAGAGAGCCCATTTAGCCTGAGCCGATCTGCGTGATGCCAACCGCCAGCCTTTGGCGGCAGATTGCTCGACCCCATAACCAATAATATGCGGGCGTGCCCATGATTACCCTGAAGCTCAATGGTCAAGACCATCAACTCGACGTCACCGAGGACATGCCGCTGCTCTGGGCGATCCGCGACGTGGCCGGTTACAACGGTACCAAATTCGGCTGCGGTATGGGCCTCTGCGGTGCCTGCACCATTCATATCGAAGGCGCCCCGGCGCGCAGTTGCATCACGCCGATCGGTTCGGTGGTCGGCCAGAACGTCACCACCATCGATAACCTGCACGCCGACCCGGTCGGGCAAGTCGTCCAGCAAGCCTGGCTCGACACCGCCGTGGCCCAGTGCGGTTTCTGTCAGGGCGGGCAGATCATGTCGGCGACAGCGCTGCTCAAGACCAACCCGAACCCCAGCGACGAACAGATCGAAGAGGCGATGGTCGGCAACATTTGCCGCTGCGGCACGTACAACCGCATCAAGACCGCCATCCGCCAGGCATCCACTCACCTGAAGGAGGCCAAGGCATGAGCCAGTTACCGAATGATTTCGCGCTGAGCAACCTCAGTCGCCGCGGTTTCCTCAAAGGCGTGGGCGCCACCAGTGCCTTGGTTTTGGTGGCGAGCTGGGGCTGGCAAGAGGCTTTCGCTGCGGAGAAAGAGAAAAAATTCGGCGCCGATGGCATGCCCAACGGCTGGATCGACGATCCCAAGGTTTACGTCAGCATTGGCGCTGACGGCATGGTGACCGTGGTCTGCAACCGTTCGGAAATGGGCCAGGGTGTGCGCACCAGCCTGACGATGGTGGTGGCTGATGAACTGGAAGCCGACTGGGCGATGATGAAGGTGCAACAGGCGCCGGGCGACGAAGTGCGCTTCGGTAACCAGGACACCGATGGCTCGCGCAGCATGCGCCACTGGTACGAGCCGATGCGTCGCTGCGGTGCTGCCGCGCGGACCATGCTTGAACAGGCCGCTGCCGAACAGTGGAAAGTACCGGTCAGCGAATGCCATGCGCAACTGCATAAAGTCATCCATAAACCATCCGGTCGTGAATTGGGTTACGGCGCCTTGGCCGCCGCAGCCGGTGCGTTGGCAGTGCCGGCGCGTGACAGCCTGCGGCTCAAACAGCCGTCGGAATTCCGCTATATCGGCAAGGAAGGCACCAAGGCTATCGACGGTGCCGACATCGTCAATGGTCGCGCCATTTACGGTGCAGACGTGCATTTCGATGGCATGCTCTACGCCACCATTGCACGCCCTGCGGTGTATGGCGGCAAGGTCAAGTCCGTCGACTCCAGCGCCGCGATGAAAGTCCCGGGCGTGATCAAGGTCGTGCAGATCGAAGGCCATCCGCTGCCGTCGGAGTTTCAGCCATTGGGCGGCGTGGCCGTGGTCGCCAGTAATACCTGGGCGGCGATCAAGGGCCGCGAAGCGCTGAAAATCGAGTGGGACGATGGCCCCAACGCCAGTTACGACTCGATCGCCTACCGCAAGGAAATTGAGGCAGCCTCCCTCAAACCCGGCAAAGTGGTGCGCAATACCGGCAACATCGACGAAGCGATGGGCAGCGCTGACAGCACGCTCGAAGCGTCCTATTACCTGCCGCACCTGACGCAAGCACCCATGGAGCCGATGGTCGCCATCGCCCGCTTCAAGGACGGTGTGTGCCAAGCCTGGGCCCCAAGCCAGGCCCCCCAAGTCACCCGCGAACGCATTGGCGAGCGCCTCGGCATTCCGTTCGATAACGTCACCTTCAACGTCACTTTGCTGGGCGGCGGTTTCGGGCGTAAATCCAAACCGGACTTCATCATCGAAGCGGCCATCCTTGCCAAGGAATTCCCCGGCAAGGCGGTGCGGGTGCAATGGACCCGTGAAGACGACATCCACTGCTCCTATTTCCACACGGTGTCGGCCGAGTACCTGAAAGCCGGCCTGAACAAGGACGGCCTGCCGTCCGGCTGGTTGCACCGCACCGTGGCGCCGAGCATCACCGCGTTGTTTGCGCCGGGCATGAACCACGAGGCGGCCTTCGAATTGGGCATGGGTTTCACCAACATGGCTTACGCGATCCCCAACGTGCGCCTGGAAAACCCGGAAGCGGCGATTCACACACGCGTCGGCTGGTATCGCTCGGTGTCGAACATTCCTCACGGTTTTGCGATTCAGAGCTTTGTCGATGAACTGGCGCACAAGGCCGGCCAGGATCCGCTCAAGTACCAGATCAAATTGCTCGGCCCGGACCGGCAGATCGATCCGCGCACCTTGAGTGAAGAGTGGAACTACGGCGAATCCCCCGAGCGTTATCCGATCGACACCGCGCGGATGCGCACGGTACTGGAAACCGCTGCCAAAGCCGCCGGTTGGGGGCGTGAGTTACCCAAAGGCCGAGGTCTGGGGCTGGCGGTGCATTACAGCTTCGTGACCTATGTGGCGGCGGTGATTGAGGTTGAAGTCAAAGACGACGGCACGCTGATCGTGCACAAGGCTGACATCGCGGTGGATTGCGGACCGCAGATCAACCCCGAGCGGATTCGCTCGCAGTTCGAAGGCGCCTGTGTCATGGGGTTGGGCAACGCTGTGCTGGGGGAAATCAGCTTCAAGGACGGCAAGGTCCAGCAGGACAACTTCCACATGTACGAAGTGGCGCGCATGTCCCTGGCGCCGAAGGAAGTCGCGGTTCATCTCGTTACACCTCCAGGCAATGTGCCATTGGGCGGTGTCGGTGAACCGGGCGTGCCACCGATTGCGCCAGCGCTGTGCAACGCAATCTTTGCCGCCACCGGCAAGCGCATCCGCAACCTGCCGGTTCGCTATCAGCTGCAAGGCTGGCAGAAGGCGCAAGCCTGATGGACAGCGTCGATCTGAACGTCCTGCGCAGCGTGCTTGAATGGCGTCGCGCCGGTCAGCGGGTGGTGTTGTACAGCGTGGTCCAGACCTGGGGCACCGCGCCTCGGGCGCCTGGCGCCATGCTGGCCTTGCGTGAAGATGGCGTGGTGATTGGCTCGGTGTCCGGTGGTTGTGTCGAAGACGATTTGATTGCCCGGCTGCATGACGGTCGTATTCCCGCCGATGGGCCGCCGGTGCAATTGATTACTTACGGCGTCACCCGTGAGGAGGCGGCACGCTTCGGTTTGCCGTGCGGCGGCACCTTGCGCCTGACCGAGGAGCGGGTCGGCGATCCGGCTTGGGTCGCCGAGTTGCTGGCGCGCTGCGAGGCGCATGAAATCGTCGCTCGCTCGCTCAGTGTCGAGACGGGTGAAGTCACGCTGCAACCGGCTGACAAGACGGATGTCCTGACGTTCGATGGCAAGACGTTGCGGGCCATTTACGGTCCGCGTTGGCGGCTGCTGCTGATCGGTGCGGGGCAGTTGTCCCGTTATGTCGCCGAGATGGCGCGGCTGCTGGATTTCGAAGTGCTGATCTGCGATCCGCGCACCGAGTTCGTGTACGGCTGGGAAGAGCAGCACGGGCGCTTTGTCTCGGGCATGCCCGATGACGCGGTGCTCAGCATCCAGACTGACGAGCGAACGGCCATCGTCGCGCTGACCCACGATCCTCGACTCGATGACATGGCGCTGCTGACGGCGCTGGATTCCAGGGCGTTTTATGTCGGTGCGCTGGGGTCGCGGGTCAACAGCTTGAAGCGCCGGGAAAACCTGGCTCAGCTAGGCTTGTCACAAGAGGCTATCGCTCGGCTGCACGGTCCGATCGGTTTGCACATTGGCAGCCACACACCGGCGGAAATTGCTTTGTCGCTGCTGGCCGAAATTGTCGCGATCAAGAACGGTGTAGAGCTCAAGCAGAAGAAGCTGTTGCAGGAGGGCGTATGAGCGAACCCATCGGCGTCATTGTGCTGGCAGCGGGGCAGGGCAGTCGGTTTCGACAGGAGGCCGGTGCCGAAAGGGACAAGCTGGTGGCGGATTGTACGGGGCGCGAGGGTGCTGTTCATTCGATGATCGAGCAAGTGCTGGTGAATTTGCCGGCGTCCCTTGAGAAGCGCGTCCTGGTGACCACTGTGGACCGACCACAAGTGATCCGCATGGCCAAGGCTTATGGTTGTGAGATTGTGCTGATCGAATCGACCGGCATGGGCGACAGCATCGCAGCCGGGGTGGCGGCGTGTCCGCAGCTCAGTGGCTGGCTGATTGTGCTGGGGGATATGCCGTTCATCCTTCCGTCGAGTATTGAGCGTGTGGTGGCGGGGATGGCCGACGATTGCATCAGTGTGCCGGTGCATGAAGGCGAGTTTGGGCACCCGGTGGGGTTTGGTCGTAGTTTTGGCCCGGGGTTGATGGAGCTGGCAGGTGATCGAGGTGCCAAGCCATTGTTCGCCCAGGCGAGGGTGGTTGAGGTGGCGGTGGACGATCCCGGTGTGCTCTGGGATGTGGATGTGCCAGCGTCGCTGGTTTTTCAATAACGGTTATCGGCGGGATCGCATTCGCACTTCCCCGGAGTAATCGGCCCTTGCTTTTACCCATTCGTATTTATCGATGGGTGCCAGATATAAAACTCGTTATTCAGCGGGTTTTATCCGACATACGATCATGTGGCGTGTGATGTTCACAGTTGGGGTGAACGTCCGGTCAGTACTCATTAAAAAAAGAGCCTACATGATAAAGCACTATATGGATGCGTCGGTCAGTGTCAGTCCTTTGGAACTGAACAGTGATATTCAGGAGTTGGGGGCATTGGAGCGGGCGTTAAGTTCTGCAGATGTTTTTCAACCTGTACCTCGTTATGTAAAAACACTTCGACAACTTAGAAAAGCCTCGCAGACCATCAGTTGTCATCGCGATGAAATCAAGTTCGGAGTCACGTTTGGTGAACGTTTAAAAGAGCTGGGCGACGACTTCGGTTTGTCCCCGCAGCACTTTTCGGTCAATACCAGTGGTTCGCCGCTGCTCGTCAAGGAGCAGTTCGGGGAACACCTGATTTCCCCTACGCACTTTGAAAACGGAGCGTATTTCAGCCACCCCCATGCCGATCATCAACTCGATCACTCGGCGGATGAGTTGCCGTCGATCAAGATTGGCCAGTATGTGCGTTTTGGTCGCAACGCTGCGGTCAACGCCGGCGGCGATGTGGCGATTGGCGACGGTGTCTGGCTGTCGCCGGGGAGTCAATTGCTGCGCCAGGACCATGATCCCTACGGCCGGCTCTCCATCGGTTCGCGGACCGTGGCGATGACGCGTCTGCCGCCGGTGAAGTTGTGCGATTACGCGTGGGTTGGGCGTGAAGCGATCGTGGGCTGGAACGCGGACTATCTGGGCAAGGCCAGCATTGTCGGGATCCGCTCCTTTCTCAATACCTGGGTTGGCGACTACTCCATCGTTGGCGACCAGGGGAAAGTCCTGCAATACCTGCCGTTCAAGGCTCACCTGATGGAAACCTACCAGCCGTCGATCGAGCAAACGCTGCAAGTCAGCGACTGGGCCGCGATCAATTCCGACTGGTTGATGATCTACCGGGACAGCCCGAAGCGTGAGACGCCGACGTTGCCGGCGCCATTGGCGGAGTACCTCGATACGCCGGGCAAGAAATCCGTGCTGTTGATTGCGCCGCCGGATAACGCCCAGCTTCAGGCGTTCGCCCGGCACAGCCTCGATGTCATCTCCGGTTCCCGGCAGCCGTTCGCCCACCACTTGCAATGGGCGCAGGACCAAGGCCACAAACAGCTCAGGCTGCGTGCCGACCTGGATTTTGCCAAGTTGCCGTTTGCCTCGGCGGGTGATTTCCACTATCGCCGCCGCTTGGGCTACTCGTTGATTGTCGCCAACAGTTCACCGGTTGATGCCGAGCCTTGTCGGGTCTATGTCAATGAACTGGCCCGGGTGCTGGCGCCGGAGGCCATGTTGTTGTTGCCGATCACCGATGTGTTGCAGGCGCAATTATCCGTGTACCAAGACTTGTTCCATCTGCGTGGGGAAGTCGAATTCGACGGTGCCTCTTTCATGTTAATGAAGAAGATCTGACGGAGGCTTACATGCCGTACTTGTTGCTTTCACTCGCTGCCGTGTTCTGGGGCGGGAACTATGTTGTCGGAAAATTGATGGTGGTGGATGTAGATCCGGTACTGTTGTCGCAACTTCGATGGCTGATTACCAGTGCGTTACTTCTCTTGATCAACTATAAAGCGGTGGTCGCCAGTTTGCCGGCCGCGCGCAAGTCATGGTTGACCCTGGTGATGTTGGCAGTCTGCGGGCAAGTTATTTTCCCCCTGACTTTATATATCGGTTTGCAATACACCAGCTCCTTGAATGCGGCGATCTATTTGTCGGCCACGCCTTGCCTGGTACTGGCCCTCAATCGTTTCGTGTTTGGTGATTTCATCTCCCGGTCGAATATGCTGGGTGTGGTCATCAGCACAGTCGGTGTGTTCTGGCTGGTGACCATGGGGCATTTGTCCGATTTGAGCTTCCTGGAAGGTTTCAACAAGGGCGATTTCTGGACCATGGCTTCGGCCGCCAGTTGGGCTGTCTATTGTTCCTTTTTGCGAACCAAGCCCAAGACCATCGCCGGCAACGCGTTCGTGACCTATTGCGCGGTGGTGGGGGCGTTGTGCCTGATTCCGTTCAGCCTCGGGGTTTTGGCCTTGCACCCTGACCTGACGTTCAACCTGGGGCAGGGCGCGGTACCGTGGCTGGGCCTGGCGTACCTGGTGATCTTCCCGTCCTGGCTGTCCTATCTGTTCTGGAGCAAAGGTATCGGTGAAATCGGCGCGACCCGTGGTGAGATCTTCACTCACCTGGTGCCGTTGTCCGGTGGCTTGTTCAGTATCGTGTTTCTCGACGTGCAGTTACATGCCTATCACTTGGTCAGCCTGGTGCTGATCGTGTTCGGGGTGATCCTCTGCTCCATTAAACGTCGGGCACCGCTGGCACTGCGCACGGAGGCTGCTTGATGGACAGAATCGTCGATGCGGTCGATCGTCACGGTGTGCGCTGGGTGGGACTTTTGCAGGGAAAAGGGACATCCACGTCACTGTGGCGGGTGGAAGCGGTCGAGAGTTCTCAGGCGCTGGCGGTACGGTTCGTGCGCAGCAAACAATCCTGGGAGGACTTCAAAAGCGGCTTGTCCCTGACGGCGCTGGCGCTTGAGGCGCTTTCATCGGTGACCTTCAGTGTGCCGCTGCGGCCGGTAATGGATGCGGTGTGCATGGTCAGCGGCTTTGGCTATACCCATCGCACGGTCAATGGTTTGCCCATGCCCGAGCGCTCTTCGCCGGACTGGTACTACAAAGGTAACGGCAAGGGCCTGGTGGCCGCGTCCCGGGCGATCAAATCGCCGTGTCATGCCAGCGGTGCTGGCATCGAGATCGAATACGCCTGCGTGTACCTGATCGACGATTGCCGGAACCCGCGTTACATCGGCTACACCTTGGCGGTGGATTTCTCCGACCCGGTGCTACGTCATGCTCAACCGGGGCTGGCCGGTCTGTCCAAGTTGCGCAATACCGCGTTGTGCCACGAACTGGTCATCGCCGAACCGCCGCGCCACTCGGTGGTCAGGAGTTCGATTGTGCGGCGTGGGCAAACAGTGTGGGATAAACAGTCGCTGCTGGGACTGGACCAGTTGATGTTTGCCAAAAGCGAACTCGAAGCCTTGCTGTTCCAGCATGAAGAACTCTGCGAGCCCGGCACGGTTCACTACGTTTTGCTCGGTGCTTCCTTGAGTACCGACAAGGACGGCTTCGAGTTGCAACACGGTGACATCATTCAAGCAAGCAGCGAGGAGGAGGGGCTGCGATTGTCCAACCTGTTCGAGGATGAGCTGGTGCGCCAATCGTGTAACTGCTGACGAGTGCCCGGCCCGTTACACCGCTGTTGCCGTCAACGGCAGACGGGCCGGTTTCTCGAAGTCCAGCACCCATTGGGCCAGCGCCCTGGGCGCCGGTTTGCCGGGATGATCGAAAAACACGAACTCGGTGGTCAGCGAAGCATATGAGCCATTGAGGAAATAGGTTTGCACCTGCTCACTGCGACAACACGAATCGACCAATGACAACGGCACCAGGGCCACGCCCACGCCGTTGATCACATTTGAAAACAGCAGCGGATACGAGCCGCATTCGATGATTTTTTCCGGGGTGATGTTGCCCATCAGAAACAGTTCGTCGAGATTGCGTTGCGAAGCGCTGCGCCGACTGTTGACCAGGAATACTTGGCCGCTAAAGGCCTTCAGGTCGTGGATGGCAGGTTGCGTCGCGCTGTAGATCAGCGCCAGCGGATCGTTGAACAGCGTCACCCGACGATAATGCGCGGGGGCAAAACCGGCGCCGACAATCACTGCGTCCAGCTTGCCGGCCTCAAGGTCCTTGAGCAGTGATTGCGTGTTGCCAATGCTGACATCCACCGCCAAGCCATCGGGATTGGCAACGATGCTTTGCAGCAGGTTTTGTCGCGTGATAGTGAGGTTTTCGATGACGCCCAGGCGTACCCGTGTTTCGGTTTTTGCCTGGGTTAGACTGGCTTGGGCACGCGCCACCAGATCGAGGATTTGCGAGGCGTAGGCATACAGCTCCTTGCCTTGCGCCGTCATCGTGATGCCGCGGCCGGATCGTTCGAACAGCTTGGTATCGAGCCGTGATTCGAGGGTCTTGATGCGGAAGGAGATGCTGGATTGAGCGCGATTCAACCTGATCGCGGCCTGCGTGACGCTGCCATAGTCAACAATCGCCTTGAAGGCGTCCAGTTCAGCAAATTCCATAGTCATGCACCCTTTACTCCATAACGGGCCGAAGGCTTTCGGACCGTGGCAGGGCCTGCCTTGAGCCCTGCAACCGCTCTATTCTGCACGTTGCACGACTCGTTCGTAATACTTACTTACAAATATTTGGTTGAGTGTTTGGCGTGGCGCCCAACTGATTTGGCTGTAAGCCATCGTTAGCCTTGATATTCATCGGCAAAAAAAAGCCCCGCCTGGATCACCAGGCGGGGCTTTTTAGTGGCCGATGGAATCAGACGAGAGGTTTAGGCTCGTGTTCTTTTTCCAGGGCTTGCTCGTGTTGCTCTACCGCTTCCTGAACGGAGCGCGGTGCTTCGTCGATCGCCGACTCAGCGGGTTCGGCAGCAGCGACTTCAGCAGCCGGGGCAGGTGCTGCCTCGACGACTTCAGCGACAACCGGTGCTGGTTCGACAGCAACCGGAGCAGCAGCGGCAGCCAGTTCGGCTTCCTTCTGCAGACGCTCCTCTTCACGCTTGCGACGACGCACTTCACGTGGATCGTTCGGCGCACGGCCACTTGGCGTCAGGGCGCTGACAGGGGCGGCTTCGACTTCCGGTGCGGCCACTTCGGCAACAACCGGCGCTTCAACCACCGGAGCAGGCTCGGCAGCAGCAACCACTGGCTCGGACACCATGGCCTCGGCTTCTGGCGCTTCTGGCGCTTCTGGCGCTTCGGCAGCGGCTGGCTCGGCAACCCAGTTGAACGCGGTTTGCTCTTCGCGAACTTCACGGACAGCTTCGGTTACTGTTTCGCTGGCTGTTTCGGCAGCCGGTTCTGCGGCAACTACTGGCTCAGCGGCAGCTTCGAATACAGGCTGTGCTTCACGAACCGGGGCCACTTCGATTTCCGGAGCGGCGGTGGCTTCGACCGGAGTCGTTGCTTCAACCACTGGCGCTTCCACTGGAGCAGCTTCCAGGGTGGCGGCAGTTGCGCGTTCGGCTTGCTCGTTAGCCTGTGCTTCAGCTGGAGCGCTGATCACGGTGCTGGCAACGGCTGCGGTAACAGCCAGGCCGGCGGCCAGATCGGCAGCGCTTGGCGCTTCGCTGGTTTCAGCGGCTTCGTTACCTTCGGCGGACTCGGATTCTTCCGAACCTTCGATCACGTTACCGTTGGCATCGCGTTGACGCTCGCGACGGTTGCTGCGACGACGCTGGCCACGGGAGCGGCGGCGTGGACGATCGCCTTCGGCGCCGTCCTGACCGTCTTCCTGCAGTTGCTCTTCGTTGGTAACCAGTTCTTCTTCAGCTACTGCGGCAGCGGCTTGCTCGGCACGTGGCTGACGTTCTTCACGCGGTGGGCGTGGAGCACGTTCTTCACGTGGCTGACGAGCTGGACGCTCTTCAGCGGCGGCGGTAGCAGCGGTAGCAGCGGCGGCCGGAGCGGCATCCAGAGGCTCGCGCAGTTCACGAACCGGACGCTCTTCACGATCGCCACGTGGCTTGCGATCTTCGCGAGGAGCGCGCGGTGCACGTTCTTCACGAGGTGCGCGTGGTGCGCGCTCTTCACGTGGAGCGCGTTCTTCGCGGGCGACGGCTACTGCTGGCGTTTCTTCGCGGGCTTCGCGTGGCTCACGTGGTGCGCGCTCTTCACGCGGTGCACGTTCCTCGCGAGGCTTGCGTTCTTCATCGCGGCGACCGTTACGGTTGCGGCTCTGCTGACGACCGTTGCGACGCTCTTCGTTGCGGGCCGGACGCTCGGTGGTCGCCGGTTTTTCAACCACAACCGGAGCAGCAGGCTCTTCCTTGGTCGCGAACAGGCTGACCAGCGACTTCACCAGGCCTTTGAACAGGCTTGGCTCTGGCGCGGCGACCGGTGCGACAACAGGGGCGGCAGCGACGACTTCGGTCGGAACCGGAGCGTTGGCGCGGGCCGGGGCCGTCTTGACCGCGGCTTCCTGGCGAACCAGGGTGCGGGTCGCAGCGGCTGGCTGGACTTCTTCGACTTCGGCAGCGGCAGCAGCGATTTCGTAGCTGGACTGGCCGACCGCGGCTTCCGGGCTGTCATCGCGCAAACGCTGCACTTCGAAGTGCGGCGTTTCGAGGTGATCGTTCGGCAGAATGACGATGCGGGCACGGGTGCGCAGCTCGATCTTGGTGATCGAGTTGCGTTTTTCGTTGAGCAGGAACGCGGCGACCGGGATCGGCACCTGGGCGCGAACTTCGGCAGTGCGGTCTTTCAGGGCTTCTTCTTCGATCAGGCGCAGAATCGCCAGCGACAGCGATTCAACGTCACGGATGATGCCGGTGCCGTTGCAACGCGGGCAAACGATGCCACTGCTTTCGCCCAGCGATGGACGCAGGCGCTGACGGGACATTTCCAGCAGGCCGAAGCGCGAGATGCGACCGACTTGCACGCGAGCGCGGTCAGCTTCCAGGCATTCGCGGACTTTCTCTTCCACGGCGCGCTGGTTCTTGGCAGGGGTCATGTCAATGAAGTCGATGACGATCAGGCCGCCGATGTCGCGCAGGCGCAACTGACGGGCGATTTCTTCGGCGGCTTCAAGGTTGGTCTGCAGAGCGGTTTCTTCGATGTCGCTGCCTTTGGTGGCGCGCGCCGAGTTGATGTCGATGGACACCAGGGCTTCGGTCGGATCGATAACGATGGAACCACCGGAAGGCAGTTCAACGACGCGCTGGAAAGCGGTCTCGATCTGGCTTTCGATCTGGAAACGGTTGAACAGCGGAACGCTGTCTTCGTACAGCTTGATCTTGCTGGCGTACTGCGGCATCACCTGGCGGATGAAGGTCAGGGCTTCGTCCTGGGCTTCAACGCTGTCGATCAGCACTTCGCCGATGTCCTGGCGCAGGTAATCGCGGATGGCGCGGATGATCACGTTGCTTTCCTGGTAGATCAGGAACGGCGCGGAGCGATCCAGCGAGGCTTCTTTGATGGCGGTCCAGAGTTGCAGCAGGTAGTCGAGGTCCCACTGCATTTCTTCGCTGCTGCGGCCCAGGCCGGCAGTGCGAACGATCAGGCCCATGTCGGCTGGAGCAACCAGGCCGTTCAGGGCTTCACGCAGTTCGTTGCGCTCTTCACCTTCGATGCGACGGGAAATACCGCCGGCACGCGGGTTGTTCGGCATCAGAACCAGGTAACGACCGGCCAGGCTGATGAAGGTGGTCAGGGCTGCGCCCTTGTTGCCACGTTCTTCTTTTTCGACCTGAACGATGACTTCCTGGCCTTCGCTCAGGACATCCTTGATGTTGACGCGGCCTTCGGGGGCTTTCTTGAAGTATTCGCGGGAGATTTCTTTGAGGGGCAGGAAGCCGTGGCGCTCAGAGCCGAAATCGACAAAGGCAGCCTCAAGGCTTGGTTCGATGCGAGTAATCCGGCCTTTATAGATGTTGGCCTTTTTCTGCTCGCGTGCACCGGATTCGATGTCCAGGTCGTAGAGGCGTTGGCCATCTACCAGTGCAACACGCAACTCTTCGGGTTGAGTTGCGTTAATCAGCATTCTTTTCATGTAGTACCGTCGGTTTCCGGGCTGCCGGAAACGGCGTTCGGCACACACGACTTCTCATGGTCGGTGTCAGGTGCGTCAGGAGTGGTTGGACACTCCAGTGTCTAGCGAACCCCGACCAATTGGGCCGGCGTCGCGACGTACGCGTCCTGCTTGCTGTGGCTACTTAAGCACTCAGTCAGGAGGAGGAATCAACCAGCGGCTGTGGACGAGATGAAGCGTCTTGATAAAGCCTATTGCTACACAGTCCAGCGGTTGTGCATCTCCACCCTACACGTATCCCTGATAATTCGGGTGCTGCCGCGCGCAGAATCCGCAGCGGGTTGGCATTTACCGTGAGCTCCGAAAGGGGAGGTCACGCATCATGGCTAATTTAGGCGTTGTTTCCGAAGCGTTCGCTCGGGGTTGTTCGTAGCTGACTGCACTTTGTGAACTGGCCGTGAATATTTGCTCGCAAGGCGAGTGAAAACTCTGCTTTGCGGCATGCTTCAGGCCTCATGTCACCTGCGCTCGTTACAACTGCAAACTCTACCGTTTCGTAGCGAAAGCCCCGTAGGACGGCCTCTCGTCCTCGTGAATTGCGTTGGTCAGGGCCGGTTTTTGACCGTTAGTCCGCTGTCCAGGCCACTTTTGGCGGCGTTCGCGACTATAGCAGCAATGATTAAGTGCTTCAATTCCATAAAAAATTGTTATCATCCGCACCATGACGACTACTGCCCCTTCGACCCCAGCCGTACAACTGCTGGAGGTCTCGCCGGAATATGCCGGCCAACGTATTGATAACTTCCTTCTCGCTCGGCTCAAAGGCGTGCCCAAGACCTTGATTTACCGCATTTTGCGCAAAGGCGAAGTGCGAGTGAACAAAGGTCGGATCAAGCCCGAATACAAGCTGCAGGCGGGCGATATCGTGCGCGTGCCGCCGGTTCGCGTGCCTGAGCGCGACGAGCCGGTGCCACTGGCACAAGGCCTGCTGCAGCGCCTCGAAGCCTCGATTGTATTCGAGGACAAGGCGTTGATCGTGATCAACAAGCCTTGCGGCATTGCGGTTCACGGTGGTAGCGGCTTGACTTACGGGGTGATCGAAGCCTTTCGTCAGTTGCGTCCCGATTGCAAGGAGCTTGAGCTGGTTCACCGTCTCGACCGTGACACCTCCGGCCTGCTGATGATCGCCAAGAAGCGCAGCATGCTGCGTCACTTGCACACGGCATTGCGCGGCGATGGCGTCGACAAGCGCTACATGGCGCTGGTTCGCGGCAATTGGGCGGCCTCGATCAAGCAAGTCCGGGCGTCGCTCGGCAAGAGCAATCTGCGCTCCGGCGAGCGTATGGTCGAGGTCGACGAGGAGGAGGGCAAGGAGTCCGTGACCGTGTTCAAGGTCCTGCGTCGTTTTGGCGACTTTGCCACCCTGATCGAAGCCAAACCGATTACTGGCCGGACTCACCAGATCCGCGTCCATACTCTGCACGCCGGGCATTGCATCGCCGGTGACACCAAGTACGGCGATGAAGGCTTCAGCAAAGAGATTCGTGACCTGGGCGGAAAGCGCCTGTTCCTGCACGCCTACCTGCTGACCGTGCCGCTGCCGGATGGTGGTGAGCTGAAGTTGCAGGCGCCGGTCGACGAGATGTGGGCCAAAACCGTGGAGCGCCTGAGTGCACCCATCTGATTACAAGCTGCTGATTTTCGACTGGGACGGCACGCTCGCCGACTCCATTGGTCGGATTGTCGAGTCGATGCATGTCGCATCCGAGCGCTCCGGTTTTCAGTTGCGCGATGATTTTGCTGTCAAGGGCATCATCGGTCTAGGCTTACCGGAAGCGATCCGCACGTTGTATCCGGAAATCGGCGACGACGAATTGGTAGCTTTTCGTCAGCACTATGCTGATCACTACATTGCCTCGGAAGCTGTTCCTTCGCCATTGTTCGAAGGTGTGATCGAGTCGATGGAAGCGTTTCGTGCCGAGGGTTATCACTTGGCGGTCGCGACCGGCAAGGCTCGTCGCGGGCTGGATCGGGTGCTGAAGTCTCACGGCTGGGAAGATTATTTCGATATCACCCGCGCGGCCGATGAAACCGCCAGCAAACCCCATCCGCTGATGCTCGAGCAGATCCTCGCTCACTGCGAGGTTCGCCCGGAGCAGGCACTGATGGTGGGCGATTCGTCCTTCGATTTGCAGATGGCACGCAACGCTGGCATGGGTTCGGTGGCTGTCAGCTATGGCGCGCAATCGATCGAAGCGTTGAAATTGTTCGGGCCGGCGCTGGCTATTGATCGTTTTTCAGAATTGCATGCCTGGCTGAGTCAGCGGGCTTAATAGGTTTTTTCTGGGGTAAATGTCATGTCCGACGAATGGAAAGCGCCCGCCAAGGCGAGCGCAGAGAGCGGTGACGAGAAAAGCTGGAAGCTGCTGGAAAAAACCTTGCTGGCCAGCGTGCAAGAGCAGCGCCGATCCCGGCGCTGGGGGATCTTCTTCAAGCTGCTGACCTTTGTGTACCTGTTTGGCGCGTTGATCCTGTTCACGCCGCTGATGGACATGGAAAAAGCTGCCACCCTCAGTGGCAACTACACCGCGCTGATCGACGTGACCGGCATGATCGCCGACAAGGAGCCTGCCAGCGCTGACAACATCGTCGGCAGCCTGCGTGCAGCGTTCGAGGACAAGAAGGTCAAGGGTGTCATCCTGCGAATCAACAGTCCGGGCGGCAGTCCGGTGCAGTCGGGCTACGTCTATGACGAGATCGGCCGTTTGCGCGGCCTGCATCCAGACACCAGGGTTTACGCGGTGATCTCGGATTTGGGTGCTTCCGGTGCTTACTACATCGCCAGTGCGGCGGATCAGATCTACGCCGACAAGGCGAGCCTGGTGGGTTCCATTGGTGTGACGGCGGCCGGTTATGGCTTTGTCGGGACGATGGAGAAGCTGGGTGTCGAGCGTCGCACTTACACCTCCGGCGAGCACAAATCGTTCCTCGATCCGTTCCAGCCGCAGAAGCCTGAAGAAACTCAGTTCTGGCAGGGCGTGCTCGATACCACTCATCAGCAGTTCATCGGCAGCGTCAAGAAAGGCCGTGGCGACCGCCTCAAGGACAAGGAACATCCGGAGTTGTTCTCCGGGTTGGTCTGGTCGGGCGAGCAGGCACTGACGCTGGGCTTGATCGATGGTCTGGGGAATGCCAGTTCGGTGGCGCGTGACGTGATCGGCGAGAAAGAGCTGGTGGATTTCACCGTTCAGGAGTCGCCGTTCGACCGCTTCTCGAAAAAACTCGGTGCCAGCGTAGCTGAGCATCTGGCGATGTGGATGGGCTTCCAGGGGCCTTCGTTGCGCTGATTTTCTGGCTACATAAAAAAACCGGCTTTTGCCGGTTTTTTTAAGTCAAGGTATCTGCACGCCTTCGGCCAGCAGCATGTCCACCAGGCGAATCAACGGCAGGCCGATCAGGCTGGTGGCGTCAGGGCCTTCGGTGCTTTGAAACAGGCTCACCCCCAAACCTTCGGCTTTGAAGCTGCCAGCGCAGTCGTAGGGCTGTTCGGCGCGCAGGTAGCGTTCGATGCGCGCCTGATCGAGCGAGCGCATGTGTACGGTAAACGGCACGCAGTCGACCTGGCATTCACCAGTCTGGCTGTTGAGCAGGGCCAGGCCGGTAAGGAAGGTCACGCTGGCACCGCTCGAGGCCAGCAATTGTTCGCGGGCTTTTTCGAAGGTGTGCGGTTTGCCGATAATCCGATCGCCAAGTACGGCGACCTGGTCGGAGCCGATGATCAGGTGAGCGGGGTGACTGCTGGCCAGCGCGCGTGCTTTTTCCTCGGCGAGGCGCTTTACCAACTCGACGGCAGACTCACCCGATCGGTGGCTTTCGTCGATATCCGGCGAGCTGCAGGTAAACGGAAGTTGCAAGCGGGCCAGCAATTCCCGACGATAAACCGAGCTTGAAGCGAGTAATAAAGGCAGCATGCGCGTCTCCAAAAGGCAGGAGCGAATTCTAGCGGAGGCGTGCAAGTGACGGACAGGGCTGAATTTCCTTTGACATGGCTGGGGGCATCCCTATAATGCTGCGCCTATGTTGAATGACCCGATTCCACCTCACGTTGACCCGCGCAAATTGGCTGATCGTGGCACCACCCTTCAAGGTGAAATGCTGCTGGCCGATTTGGAGAGACTCTGCGACCCGCTTTCCGATACTGTCGGTACGGTGCAGGCTAAATTCGTTTTTGAACGAGATGAACGTAAGTCTGTGGTAATCCACAGTTTTATCGACACCGAAGTCAAAATGGTTTGCCAGCGTTGTCTTGAGCTGGTCACCCTGCCGATCCACAGCGAATGCAGTTATGCTGTGGTGAAGGAGGGTGCGAATACCCAGTCGTTGCCGAAAGGTTATGACGTGCTGGAACTGGGCGAAGATCCTTTGGATCTGCAGTCACTGATCGAGGAGGAGCTTCTGCTCGCCTTGCCCATTGTGCCTGCTCATCATCCGGAAGAATGCCAGCAGCCGGCGGGTCTCGATGAGCCCGAACCGAGCGAGGACGAGGTAACGCGGTCCAACCCGTTCAGTGTATTGGCGCAGTTAAAGCGTGACCCAAACGTTTAGGAGTTAATCAATTATGGCTGTTCAGCAGAACAAAAAATCCCGCTCTGCCCGTGACATGCGTCGTTCGCACGACGCCCTGACGGCAAGCACTCTGTCTGTAGAAAAAACCACCGGTGAAATTCACCTGCGTCACCACGTATCGCCAGAAGGCGTATACCGTGGCCGTAAAGTGATCGACAAGGGCGCTGACGAGTAATCACTTGTCTGCTCAAGTCATCGCGATTGACGCAATGGGCGGGGACTTCGGTCCCCGCAGCATTGTTCAGGCCAGCCTTGCTTGCCTGTCTGCTACGCCCTCGCTGCACCTGACCCTCGTCGGTCAACCCTCCCTTCTTGAAGAATTGCTCTCTGGCCAATCGGCTGTGGATCGCTCGCGCCTGTCGATCGCGCCGGCGTCCGAAGTCATCACCATGGACGAAAAACCTGCCCAGGCCCTGCGCGGCAAGCCCGACTCGTCGATGCGTGTGGCGCTGGAGTTGCTGCGCGATGGCAAGGTTCAGGCCTGTGTCAGTGCCGGCAATACCGGTGCGTTGATGGCGTTGTCGCGGTTTGTGCTCAAGACCTTGCCGGGTATTGATCGGCCGGCGATGGTGGCGGCGATTCCGACGCAGAAGGGCTATTGCCAGTTGCTCGACCTGGGCGCCAATGTCGATTGCAGCGCCGAGCATCTATTGCAGTTCGCTGTGATGGGGTCGGTGGCGGCGGAAACCCTGGGTATCGTTCGTCCGCGAGTGGCGCTGCTGAATATCGGCACCGAAGACATCAAGGGCAATCAGCAGGTCAAGCTGGCTGCAACATTGTTGCAAAGTGCTCGTGGTATCAACTACATCGGCTTTGTCGAGGGTGACGGTGTGTACCGTGGCGAGGCGGATGTGGTGGTCTGTGACGGTTTTGTCGGCAATATCCTGCTTAAGTCCAGCGAAGGCCTGGCGACCATGATTGCCGCGCGCATCGAAGCCTTGTTCAAGAAAAACCTTGCGTCGAAAGTGGTCGGTGCTCTGGCATTGCCGCTGATGAAACGCTTGCAGGCTGATCTGGCGCCTGCGCGGCATAACGGCGCAAGCTTCCTCGGGTTGCAGGGGATTGTGGTGAAAAGCCATGGTTCGGCGGGGGTTCAGGGCTTCCAGAGTGCGATTCAGCGTGCCTTGATCGAGATCCAGGAAAACTTGCCGGAACGTATTCACGGTCGCCTGGAGGATTTGTTGCTTTAGGCGTTTTCGTCGGACAATGCTTAAATGTGACCGCTCAGTTCAATTTGCCATCCAACTGTCAGTTTCTTGCGTCCCCCAAGCGGGACGTCAATTCTCCGACGACAAGATCATTAGGGGCTTGTTACATGTCTGCTTCCCTCGCATTCGTCTTTCCGGGACAGGGTTCGCAGTCCCTCGGCATGCTGGCCGAGTTGGGCGCACAACATCCGGTTGTCCTCGAAACATTCAAAGAAGCTTCCGATGCTCTGGGTTACGACCTGTGGGCACTGACCCAGCAAGGGCCGGAAGAGCAACTCAATCAAACCGATAAAACCCAGCCGGCCATTCTGACCGCCTCGATTGCCTTGTGGCGTCTGTGGCTGGCTGAAGGCGGCGCGCGTCCGGCTTATGTCGCCGGTCACAGCCTGGGCGAATACAGCGCTCTGGTTGCCGCGGGCAGCCTGAGCCTCGGCGACGCGGTGAAGCTCGTTGAGCGCCGTGGTCAGTTGATGCAGGAAGCCGTTCCGGCCGGGCAGGGTGGCATGGCCGCCATTCTCGGTCTGGACGATGCTGATGTGCTGGCAGCCTGTGCCGAAGCGGCGCAAGGCGAAGTGGTCAGTGCGGTCAACTTCAACTCCCCTGGCCAGGTGGTCATCGCCGGTGCCAAGGCAGCGGTCGAGCGCGCCATCGAAGGCTGCAAGGCCCGTGGTGCCAAACGCGCCATGCCGTTGCCGGTCAGCGTGCCGTCCCATTGCGAGCTGATGCGTCCGGCGGCCGAGCGTTTCGCAGAGTCGATCGCAGCGATCGACTGGCAGGCGCCACAGATCCCGGTGGTTCAGAACGTCAGCGCCACTGTGCCGGCCGATCTGGAAACCCTCAAGCGCGATCTGCTCGAGCAGCTTTACAAGCCTGTACGCTGGGTCGAATCGGTTCAGGCGCTGGCCGCCAAAGGTGCTACCCAGTTGGTCGAATGCGGCCCAGGCAAAGTGCTGGCTGGTCTGAACAAGCGTTGCGCCGAAGGCGTGTCGACATCCAACCTCAATACCCCCGACGCCTTCGCTGCCGCTCGCGCAGCGTTGGCCTGAATCAGGAGAAGCCTGCATGAGTCTGCAAGGTAAAGTTGCATTGGTCACTGGCGCGAGCCGCGGTATCGGCCAGGCTATCGCCCTGGAACTGGGTCGTCAGGGCGCCACCGTTATTGGCACCGCGACGTCTGCCTCGGGTGCTGAGCGCATTGCCGCAACCCTGGCGGAAAACGGGATTCAAGGCACTGGCCTGGAACTCAATGTCACCAGCGACGAATCCGTTGCGGCAGTACTGGCGAGCATTACATCGCAGTTCGGTGCGCCGGCGATCCTGGTCAATAATGCCGGCATCACCCGCGATAATCTGATGATGCGCATGAAAAATGACGAATGGCATGACGTCGTCGATACCAATCTGAACAGTCTGTTCCGCCTGTCCAAGGGCGTTTTGCGCGGTATGACCAAAGCCCGTTGGGGACGAATTATCAGTATTGGCTCGGTTGTGGGTGCCATGGGCAACGCAGGCCAAGTAAACTACGCAGCCGCCAAGGCCGGTCTGGAAGGTTTCAGCCGTTCACTGGCGCGTGAAGTCGGTTCGCGTTCGATTACGGTAAACTCGGTGACCCCTGGGTTCATCGACACCGATATGACCCGCGAACTGCCTGAGGCACAGCGTGAAGCCTTGCAGACGCAGATTCCGCTGGGCCGTCTGGGACAAGCTCAAGAGATCGCGTCTGTGGTCGCTTTTCTTGCATCCGACGGTGCGGCTTACGTTACTGGGGCTACAATCCCGGTGAACGGCGGGATGTACATGAGTTAAATGTGACGGATCGCTTCAAAAAAATGTCATACGAGCTGTCTAAAATCCGTTATAAAGCTGCAATCTATTTATAGGCAGAGGGTCGTCGGGTTTGAGGAGTGAAGCTTTCAGTTGAAAAACTGAAAAGTCTTTCTATACACTTACCCACTGGCCAGCTGCCTGAATTTGTCCATTAGGAGTGAAAACAAGGTATGAGCACCATCGAAGAGCGCGTCAAGAAAATCGTTGCTGAGCAACTGGGCGTTAAAGAAGAAGAAGTGGTCAACACTGCTTCCTTCGTTGAAGACCTGGGTGCCGACTCCCTTGACACCGTTGAGCTGGTGATGGCTCTGGAAGAGGAATTCGAGACCGAAATCCCTGACGAAGAAGCTGAGAAGATCACTACTGTACAAGCTGCAATCGATTACGTTACTAACCACCAGGCTTAATAGCTTGTAATCGTTGCTTGCTGTCATGGAAAAACCGCACTGCCATCACGGCGTGCGGTTTTTTCTTTAGGCCTGATGCAAAGTCGTCATTTGAAAAAAGGAGAGTGCTGTGTCGCGTAGACGCGTCGTAGTCACCGGTATGGGTATGTTGTCGCCACTGGGCACGGATGTGCCGAGCAGTTGGCAGGGCATTCTGGCTGGCCGCAGTGGCATTGGTCTGATCGAACACACCGACCTTTCTGCCTATTCCACCCGTTTTGGCGGCTCGGTAAAGGGCTTCAATGTCGAGGAATACCTGTCGGTCAAGGAAGCTCGCAAGCTCGACCTGTTCATTCAGTACGGTCTGGCCGCAGGTTTTCAGGCAGTTCGTAACGCCGGTCTGGAAGTCACCGACGCCAACCGTGAGCGCATCGGCGTGGCCATGGGGTCGGGTATTGGCGGACTGACCAATATCGAAGAAACCAGCCGCACGCTGCATGATTCCGGCCCACGACGGATTTCTCCGTTTTTCGTGCCTGGCTCGATCATCAATATGATTTCCGGCTTCCTGTCCATCCATCTGGGCGCACAGGGACCTAACTACGCCATCGCCACTGCGTGTACCACCGGTACGCACTGCATCGGCATGGCGGCACGCAACATCATGTACGACGAAGCCGACGTGATGATTGCCGGCGGCGCTGAAATGGCAGCTTGCGGTCTGGGCATGGGCGGCTTCGGCGCCTCCCGAGCACTGTCGACCCGCAACGACGAACCGACCCGCGCCAGCCGTCCATGGGACAAGGGCCGTGATGGCTTCGTACTGTCCGACGGTGCCGGTGCTCTGGTTCTGGAAGAACTGGAACACGCCAAGGCCCGTGGCGCGACGATCTACGCCGAGCTGATCGGCTTTGGCACCAGTGGCGATGCCTACCACATGACTTCGCCTCCGGCCGATGGTGCAGGTGCTGCACGTTGCATCACCAATGCGCTGCGCGATGCCAGGATCAATGGCGATCAGGTTCAGTACATCAACGCCCACGGCACCTCGACGTCGGCCGGCGACCTTGCTGAAGCCTGTGCGATCAAGTCGGTATTCGGCGATCACGCTTACAAACTGGCGGTCAGTTCGACCAAGTCCATGACCGGTCACTTGCTGGGTGCGGCGGGCGCGGTCGAGGCGATCTTCAGTGTGCTGGCGATCAACAGTCAGGTAGCGCCACCGACCATCAACCTTGATGAGCCGGACGAAGGTTGCGACCTCGATTTCGTACCGCATACCGCGCGCAATATGGATATCGATGTGGTGCTGTCCAACTCCTTCGGTTTTGGCGGTACCAATGGCTCGCTGGTATTCCGCCGGTTCGCTGACTGATGGACAGCTGGGTCGACGGTCAACCGGCTGACGCTTTGTCGCTGAAGGATCGCGGCCTGGCTTACGGTGATGGTCTGTTCGAGACCATCGCCGTACACAACGGCAGTCCTGTGCTGCTGGATCGGCATATGGTGCGTTTGGTCAAGGGCTGCCAGCGGTTGGCAATTAACCTCGACCATGCGGCTGTCTGCACTGAGTTACTGACCTATGCCCAAGCGTTGGGCGAAGGTGTGCTCAAACTCATCGTCACCCGTGGCGAGAGTGCGCGCGGTTATGCGCCCGATCCTTCGGCTCAGGCGCGCCGCATCATGCTGGGCAACCCTCCTGCGGTTTATCCTGCTGCCAATGCGGAGCAGGGCGTTCGCCTGTTTCCCTGTGCGACGCGGCTTTCCAGGCAACCGCTGCTCGCCGGACTCAAGCACCTGAACCGTCTTGAGCAGGTTATCGCCCGCTCCGAATGGCAAGACACCGATCATGCCGAAGGCTTGATGCTCGATCAGGCCGGGCGCGTCATTGAAGGCGTGTTCAGCAATCTGTTCCTGATTCGCGATGGTGTGCTGATCACGGCTGATTTGAAGCGCTGCGGCGTGGCCGGCGTGATGCGTGCCGAATTATTGTTTCAAGCCGAGTCATTGGGGATCCCCACGCAAATCACCGATATCACCCTCGATCAGCTGCAATGGGCTGATGAAGTCTTTGTCTGCAACAGCGTGTATGGCGTTTGGCCGGTGCGCGCCTATGCCGCACTGAGCTGGCCGGTTGGTCCGCTCACCCGTAAACTCCAAACCATTGCCCGCGCGCTACTGGATGCTTGATACGTGAGACGTAAATTCTTGCTGCTGCTGGAAACCGGATTGGTTCTGGCAGGGCTGTGTCTGGGCGCTTCTGCCTGGAAAATCCATTCGGCGCTGGAACAGCCGCTGAACATCACCCAGGAAGAGCTGCTGGAAGTGCCCAAAGGCACGACACCGACCCGCACCTTCTATCGACTCGAAGCCGATGGCGTCATCAAGGACGCTTTCTGGCTGCGGGTGTATTGGCGCTTCAATCTCGCCAAGCAACCGTTGCACAAGGGCGAGTACCGCATGCAGCCCGGCATGACCGTCGAAGGCCTGATTGACCTGTGGAAACGCGGGGAAATGGTTCAGTACAGCCTGACTTTGGTCGAGGGCTGGAATTTCCATCAGGTCCGCGCTGCTCTGGCCAAGGATGAAAAACTCGAAAAGACCCTCGACGGTTTGAGTGATAGCGAGGTGATGGACAAACTCGGCCACCGCGGGATTTTTCCGGAAGGGCGATTCTTCCCTGACACCTATCGCTTCGTGCGCGGCATGACCGATGTCGAGCTGCTGAAAAAAGCCTACGACCGTCTCGATGAAGTCCTCGCCAAGGAGTGGAGCCAGCGCGCCGCTGATGTGCCGTACACCGAACCCTATCAGGCGCTGATCATGGCCTCGCTGGTGGAGAAGGAAACCGGCGTGCCGCAGGAGCGCGGGCAAATCGCTGGCGTGTTTGTGCGGCGCATGGAAATGGGCATGTTGTTGCAGACTGATCCGACCGTGATCTACGGCCTCGGTGATCGTTACAACGGCAAATTGACTCGCGCCCACCTCAAGGAACCGACGCCGTACAACACCTACATGATTTCCGGACTGCCGCCGACCCCGATCGCCATGGTCGGCCGCGAAGCGATTCATGCAGCGCTGAATCCGGTGGCAGGCAATAGCCTCTATTTTGTTGCGCGTGGTGATGGCAGCCACGTGTTCTCCGATGATCTGGACGCGCACAATAACGCTGTGCGTGAGTTCCAGATCAAGCGCCGTGCCGACTACCGCTCCAGCCCGGCGCCGGCTACGGCGCCAGAAGCGACGGATGAGCAGGCACCGATTCCGGCGGCTTCGCCCGACACAGTCCTGGAGGCCGTGCCGCAAGTGCCGTCGCAAGAGCCTGCTCAGGCGGCGCCACCAGAGCCACAAGCGCCTGACCCGTCGCCATCACCGGAGCCGGCGCAAGCACCCGCTCAAGAACCCGCAGCCGCGCCCGAACCGAATGCAGCCGCGCCGCAAAGCCCGCAATGACTCTGACTAAGGACTGCCTGTGACTGGCTTGTTTATTACCCTGGAAGGCCCGGAAGGGGCCGGCAAGAGCACCAATCGCGAATACCTGGCCGAGCGCCTGCGCGCCGCGGGTATCGAGGTCGTGCTGACTCGCGAACCAGGCGGTACGCCGTTGGCCGAGCGGATTCGCGAAGTGTTGCTGGCGCCGGTTGACGAAGTCATGAACCCCGACACCGAGTTGCTGTTGGTGTTCGCCGCGCGAGCCCAGCATCTGGCCGAGGTGATTCGTCCGGCACTGGCCCGCGGTGCGGTGGTCCTGTGTGATCGCTTTACCGATTCGACCTATGCCTATCAGGGTGGCGGTCGCGGCCTGTCGCTGGAGCGCATCGCGACGCTGGAAACCTTCGTCCAGGGTGATCTGCGCCCGGACCTGACGTTGATTTTCGATCTGCCGGTGGAAGTGGGTCTGGCCCGCGCCAGCGCTCGCGGTCGTCTGGATCGCTTCGAACTCGAAGGCCGAACCTTTTTTGATGCGGTGCGCAGTGCTTTCCTCAAGCGTGCTGAAGCGGATCCTGCGCGTTATGTCCTGGTCGATGCTGCACAGCCGCTGGCGCAGGTTCAGCAGTCACTGGATGCCTTGCTGCCGCGTCTGCTGGAGTTGACCCGTGGCTGAAGCCTATCCGTGGCAGGACAGTCTCTGGCAGCATTTGGCCGGTCGCAAGCAACATGCTCACGCCTATCTGTTGCATGGCCCGGCCGGAATCGGCAAGCGTGCACTGGCCGAACGCTTGATGGCCAGTTTGCTGTGCCAGCGTCCGAGCGCCGCCCACGAAGCTTGCGGCGAATGCAAATCCTGTCTGTTGCTCAAGGCCGGCAGTCATCCTGACAACTACATTCTGGAACCGGAAGAAGCCGACAAGGCGATCAAGGTCGATCAGGTTCGTGATCTGGTCAGCTTCGTGGTTCAGACCGCGCAGATGGGCGGCCGCAAAGTGGTGCTGATCGAGCCGGCCGAGTCGATGAACGTCAACGCCGCCAACGCTTTGCTCAAAAGTCTTGAAGAACCGTCCGGTGATACGGTGTTGCTGCTGGTCAGTCACCAGACCAGTCGTTTGCTGCCGACGATCAAGAGCCGCTGCCAGCAGCAGGCCTGTCCGCTGCCGAGCGAAGCCATGAGTCTTGCATGGCTGGCGAAAAGTTTGCCGGACTGCTCGGAAGAAGAGCGTATCGAGTTGCTGACCCTGGCCGCCGGTTCGCCACTGGCCGCCGTCAACTTGCAGGCCCAGGGCGTGCGCGAGCAGCGGGCGCTGGTGGTCGATGGCGTGAAAAAGTTGCTCAAGCAACAACAGTCGCCGACGCAACTGGCCGAAGGCTGGAATGCGATTCCGCTGTTGCTGTTGTTCGACTGGTTCTGCGACTGGTCGAGCCTGATCCTGCGCTATCAGCTGACTCAGGATGAAGAAGGGCTGGGGCTGGCGGACATGCGCAAGGTGGTTCAGTACCTGGCGCAGAAAGCCGGCCAGGACAAAGTCCTGAATATTCAGGACTGGATCCTCGCCCAGCGCCAGAAAGTGATGAGCAAAGCCAACCTCAATCGGGTGTTGTTGCTGGAGGCGCTGTTGGTGCAATGGGTGGGTTTGCCTACCCAGAAGTGACCGTCTGTGCCTAGACTCTGAGCATCAGCAACGGAGGTCAGCATGAATGAACTCGTCAATCCGGGGCCGCGCAACGGCATTTTGTCCCTGACGATCAAGGACAAGTCCGTGCTTTACGCGGCCTACATGCCGTTCATCAAGAACGGTGGCCTGTTTATCCCGACCAACAAGAGTTACAAGTTGGGCGATGAGGTATTCATGCTGTTGCACCTGATGGACGAGCCGGAGAAGATTCCGGTCGCCGGCAAGGTCACCTGGATCACCCCCAAAGGTGCGCAGGGCAACCGGGCCGCTGGGGTCGGCGTACAATTCAACGAAGGCGACAATACCGCGCGCAGTCGAATCGAAACCCATCTGGCCGGAGCCCTGAAGTCCGACCGTCCCACTCATACGATGTAAGTTGCAGCCCTTTTATGCTCGTAGATTCCCATTGCCACCTTGATCGCCTCGACCTCGCCGCCCACGACGGCTCCCTGGATGCTGCACTTGATGCCGCCCGTCTGCGCGGGGTAGGGCACTTTCTGTGTATCGGCGTCAGCGTCGAGAATGCCGCCGACGTCAAAGCCCTGGCCGAACGTTACGACGACGTCGACTGTTCGGTTGGCGTGCATCCGCTGGACGTGCAACCGGGCGCCGCGCCAGCACTGGATTGGCTGTTGCGCGAGCTCAACCACCCGCGTGTGATCGCGATCGGTGAGACGGGCCTGGATTATTACTACGAGCCGGAAGCGGCAGAGTTGCAGCAGGAGTCGTTTCGCCTGCATCTGCAAGCGGCACAGCAGACGGGCAAACCGGTGATCATCCACACCCGTGGTGCCCGCGCCGATACGTTGAACCTCCTGCGTGAAGCGGCGTTGCCCCAGGCGGGCGTGCTGCATTGCTTTACCGAAGACTGGGACATGGCCAAAGCGGCGCTGGACATGGGGTACTACATTTCCTTGTCCGGGATTGTCACTTTCCGCAATGCCGACGCTCTGCGTGACGTCGCCAGTAAAGTACCGGCTGATCGATTGCTGGTGGAAACCGACTCGCCTTACCTGGCGCCGATCCCTCATCGCGGCAAGCCGAACCTGCCGCAGTACGTGCGAGACGTAGCGGAATTTCTGGCAATGTTGCGAGGTGAGCCCTACGAGCGGTTTGCCGAGCAAACCACTGAGAATTTCAAGCGACTGTTTCCGCTGGCCCATGTGAAAGGTTAAATCGCAGGCAAAAAAAACCCGGGTTCTGGGGGGTGAATCCGGGTTAAGACCATTAGGAGTAAAACAAAGGCACGCGGTCCGTTGGTACCTATATCGGCGCAACACTTGGGGGAGATGTCCCGCCGACAGTTGAAGTATTGATCAGTATTGCGCCGAGTCCAGTTTACCGGCGCCGATTTTTAAACAAATTTGGAATACGGGCGCTTCGGTTGAGTTCTCATTCATCTGCGAGGCTGCCGGAATTCATCAAGAAACACATATATGGTCGGATGATCCGTGCATTTTTGCGCAAGTTAGGCATAATACGCGGCTTCGAATTTTGACCCCTACAGACCTTTTCTTATGCATAAAGAACCTCGTAAGGTCCGTGAGTTTCGTCGCCGCGAGCAAGAAATTCTCGATACCGCGCTCAAGCTGTTCCTCGATCAAGGTGAAGACAGTGTCACCGTCGAGATGATTGCTGATGCCGTCGGTATCGGCAAAGGCACGATCTACAAGCACTTCAAATCCAAGGCCGAGATCTATCTGCGCCTGATGCTCGATTACGAGCGCGATTTGAACGAGCTGTTGCATTCGGCCGATGTCGACAAGGACAAGGAAGCCCTGTCCCGGGCCTACTTCGAATTCCGCATGCGCGACCCTCAACGCTATCGGTTGTTCGATCGCCTGGAAGAAAAGGTGGTCAAGGGCAATCAGGTGCCGGAGATGGTCGAGGAACTGCACAAGATTCGTGCCTCGAACTTCGAACGTCTGACCCTGCTGATCAAGGGCCGGATCAGCGAAGGCAAACTCGAAGACGTGCCGCCTTACTTCCATTACTGCGCATCCTGGGCGCTGGTGCACGGCGCCGTGGCGCTGTATCACTCGCCGTTCTGGAGCAATGTGCTGGAAGATCAGGAAGGTTTCTTCCAGTTCCTGATGGATATCGGCGTGCGCATGGGCAACAAGCGCAAGCGCGATACCGACACCCCGAGCAGCTGAACCATTCAGTTGCCTTATTGCGCCATGATTTCGCTACGTGGTGCAGTACCGCAGGAATATACTCAGGCATAGGACTTGCTAAAACTTGATTTGTGAGTCAAGTTTTAGCGGTCCGAATATTCTTCCGCCGGAGTAGTCCATGATCGTTGACCGTCAAGGCAGGCGTTTTCGCAATTTGCGAATCAGTCTGACTTCAGCCTGCAATTACGCTTGTACCTACTGCGTGCCCAACGGCAAGCGATTGGTCGCTGCGCAGGATGAATTGTCGGCCGAGGCCATGGCGCGTGGCGTGGCCTATCTGATCGAAGCAGCGGGCATTGAGCGTTTGCGCATCACCGGCGGCGAGCCGCTGGTCAGCCCTAAACTCGAAACCTTCATGACCGCTGTCGGGCAGATGGGCCTGGCGGACATCAGCCTGACCACCAACGGTCAGCTGCTGGCGAAAAAGCTGCCACTGCTGGTGGATGCCGGCATTCGTCGCATCAACGTTTCCCTCGATACCCTGGATGCCAGCGCTTTTCGCAGCATTGCCCGTGGCGGCGATCTGGCGACTGTGCTCGACGGTATGGATCAGGCCAGCGCCGCCGGCCTGAAGATCAAGGTCAATATGGTGCCGCTGCGTGGGCAGAACCTCGATCAAGTGATGCCGCTACTCGATTACTGTCTGGAGCGCGGCTATGAGCTTCGCTTCATCGAGTTGATGCGCATGGGCCACCTGGCCAGCGACTCCAATGCTTTCCTGCAGCAGTTTGTCAGCCTTCAGCAGTTGCTCAGCCTGATCGGCGAGCGCTACGAATACCTTCAGGCCGATGCGCCGGTAGACGCCACCGCCGTGCGTTACCAGATTCCGGGGCAGGGCTACTTTGGCATTATCGCCAACGAAAGCGTTCCTTTCTGCCGCACCTGTTCGCGGCTGCGTCTGTCCTCCACGGGCTGGTTGCATGGCTGCCTGTCGTCGAGCAACCGCCACTATGTCGGCGACCTGCTGGACAAGCCCCGTCATCAAGCGTTGCCCGCTTTGCAGAGACTCTTGGTGAAAGCCTTGGGCGATAAGCAGGAAGTGGCATTTTCCGGTGGCGCGACCATCATGAAAATCATTGGCGGCTGATCGGGCCTCATCGCGGGCAAGCCTTGCTCCTACGGGTTGGGTGGCGACCACCATTTTGTGAGCGATACAAAACCGTAGGAGCAAGGCTTGCCCACGATTGCATTCCATCAGGTGACGATGAGTATGAGCTGGCGCGGAAGCTGCATCCCATGGCCATTCGCCGGTTTTCCGTCACCGGCCTCTGGAGGGTAGGATGCGTAGCCTGGTTTTGCTGCTGGCCGTTTTGGCGCTTGGTGGCTGCATGAATGTCAGCGATCTGGCTGAAGGGACTCGCTACCACATGAGCGACGTGGGGTTGCTCGACCATAGCGACAGCCGCCGTGTGAATAACCTGCGCATCCAGCCGGACTCATTCGTCTATATCGCCCAGGGCGCCTTTGTGCCGCCAGGCAGTGCTGTCTACCCACGACCTAACGTGATTGCCGAAGTCGCCTTCGATGGCTTTGTCGAATACTTCCCCATGGTCCGCCGCGCCCGTGCCCCGGAAGGTCTTGATCAAGCCATGGGCGAAGCCCGTGCCGCCGGTGCCCATTACCTGCTCTATACCCGGTTCGCCAAGTCTGATGACCGTATCGGCAACTTGGACGAGTGGCTTGATCAGGAAGCCCTGGATCGACTCGGTATCGATGGCGGCGTGATTCAGATCATGTTGATCGAGACCAGCACCCAGTATTTGATTGATACTGCACGTATCAAGGGTCGTGGCGGTTTACTGACGTTCCACGACAAAAAGCCAGAAGACCTGATGGGCCCGCCGCTGGAGCAATACGCGCGCAGCCTGCTGGGGCTCAGCGACCAGTAATTCAAAAGGAGAACGCCATGAGTGGCCCGCAAAAAGCCAACGATCTGTTGGGGCAAATCCCCAAAACCAAAGGCTTGCCGCCGGTCCACCTGTGGAACCCCGATTTCTGCGGCGACATCGACATGCGTATCGCCCGTGACGGCACCTGGTACTACCTGGGCACGCCGATCGGGCGCAAGCCGATGGTCAAGCTGTTCTCCACCATCATCCGTCGCGATGGTGACGATTACTTCCTCATCACCCCGGTCGAGAAGGTTGGCATCAAGGTCGACGATGCGCCCTTCGTGGCGATTGCCGTGGATGTCGAAGGCGAGGGTGAAACCCAGGTCTTGCGCTTTACCACCAATGTTGACGAGACCGCCGAGGCCGGCCCCGAACACCCCATGCGCGTGGTGATCGACCCGGTCACGCAGGAGCCTGCGCCCTACGTGCATGTGCGCACCAACCTTGAAGCCCTGATCCACCGTAACGTGTTCTACCAACTGGTGGAGCTGGCCGTCACCCGCGAAATCGACGGGCAACGCTGGTTAGGCGTGTGGAGCGCTGGCGAGTTCTTCCCTATCGGGCTTGAGCCGTAATTCGCCGGGTTGTTGTGTTCTGGAAAATGGCCCGCTATTAAGCGGGCCATTTTTTTGCCTACAAACCTTTTTCCTTAAGCCGAGCAGCATGTTCAAGATAGAGGTGGACCGGGCTTACGTTCCAACTCGTGATCCCGGCCATTTGATTGACTGCGTCGAAATGGTCCATCGGATAATCCGAACGAATGACTTTGCCCAAGTGCGAGCTGTACTGTCCGACGAGCCCGTCGTTGGCGTGTTTCTCTTTATAAAATAACTTCGACAGCACGATACAGTTCAAGTGGGACGGATCGAGAGGTTGCAGACTTTGAAATTTTTGTACGATCCCGCTCCAGGAGTAGTAGTACACGCCGTTTTCAATTTCGTTACCTTCCCCGCCCCATTGTTTCGGTACCCCTTGCGGGTACTTGCGATTGAAAGCAGCCAACCCCGCGCTAGTCAGGGACTCGAAGGCTGCTTGAGGGTCCTGAGGGTTTTCCGGATGGTCGCTGATCAACGAAATGAAGGTGCCGACTGCTTTGAACAGGGCGAGTACGAGCGCTTCGGGCAACTCGCCAGGCGTCAGCGCCTTATGCAACTGGTCGGCAATCTCGGAGCCATGATTGGGGCAACTGACAGAAGTGACTGAGGCGACCTTTTCCGGGTGTAGCGCCGCTACGTAACGTGCCGCCAACGGACCTTGGCTGTGGCCGATCAGATTGACCTTGGCAGCTCCCGTTTCCCGCAATATGCGATTGACGTGTTCGAGCAGTTTTTTACCGCGCTCCTCGTTTCCGTTAACGGCTGGAATGTTAACGGCAAACACCGTGGCCCCAGCATGTTCCAGAGCTTCCTTGATCTCGAAGAAGTAGGGAAAACCGGCAATTTTATCGAAGCCAAAAAGACCGTGGACCAAAACAATCGGGTATTGCGTAGACGCATCCATGTTCATGCTTATACCTGTCGATAGCGGACTTGAGTGGAACAGATGCTATTGACTGCTTGATCTGTCGCGGCTAACCGTAGGTCACAATGTGGGTTCGTTCAAATTGTTCGCCTGAACGCCATCAGACAGAAAAATTCAAATTGACACCCAATCGTATGATGATTAGCGTGGACACCCATCGCGAACGGCTTTGTACCGTCTCTGAATTGAGGTGTCCATGTCCAGCAGTTTTCATGCGTCGACGGTCGATTGGCTGGGTTGCTGGATCGCCACGGGACAAGTCAAACCGGGTGAGACGCTCAAGGTCGAAGCCGACCTGGGCGAGCAGCTCGGTGTCAGTCGCACGGTTATCCGCGAGGCTATCAAAACCCTGGTCGCCAAGGGCATGCTCGAAGTCGGGCCGAAGGTCGGTACGCGGGTGTTGCCGGTGCGCCGCTGGAACCTCTTCGATCCGCAAGTCGTAGGCTGGCTGTCACGCAGCGGCTTGCCGGAAAACTTCGTCGACGACTTGCTCGACCTGCGCCGCACCATCGAACCCATGGCCGTACGCTGGGCTTGCGAGCGCGCTACCGTCGAGCAGGTTCACGCCATCCTTCAGGCTTACAACGCATTGGAGCGGGCAGTGGACAGCGGCATCGATTACAACCGTGCCGACCAGTTCTTCCACGAGTGCATCCTCGCTGCCAGCCACAATCAATTTATCGAACAAATGGTCCCGGCCCTCGGCGCGCTGCTGGCCGTGTCGTTCGAAGTGTCCGCCGCCGACCCGGACGAACTGCGCCGCACGCTACCGATTCACAAAGACATGGCTGAGGCCATCGCCGCCCGGGATGCCGCGCGGGGAGTCTGGGCCTGCATGACCCTGATCGATAACGCCGACCTGGCCATCAAGCGCTTCTACCCGCAAGTCATGGCCGACAAGAAGGCCAGCTGACAATACAAAAGCCTGTAGGAGTGAGCCTGCTCGCGATGGGGGCATTACATTCAGCATCAATGTTGACTGTTACACCGCTATCGCGAGCAGGCTCGCTCCCACATAAAAAACAAGAACAACGCAGGAGGTTTCATGGAATGGACCGCGGTTACCGAACACCGGGCACGACTGGGCGAAGGCCCGTTCTGGGACGCGCCGACCCAGGCGCTGTACTGGGTTGATATCGCCGGTCAACAGGCGCTGCGGCTGATTGGCGCCAACGTGCAAATCTGGCAAATGCCCGAGCACGTGTCTGCCTTCATCCCTTGCGAAAGCGGTGATGCGCTGGTGACGTTGAACAGCGGCGTGTATCGACTCGATCTGGACTCCCCCGGCCTGGAACCACGATTGACCTTGCTCTGCGTCGCCGATCCGCAACCCGGCAATCGCGCCAATGAAGCCCGCTGCGATGCTCAGGGCCGGCTCTGGCTCGGCACCATGCAGAACAACATCGGGGAGCAGGGTGAAGACGTGCCCATCGTCCGGCGTTCCGGTGGCCTGTTTCGCATCGATCGCGATGCTCGGGTCACGCCGTTGCTTCGCGGGTTGGGCATCCCGAACACATTGCTGTGGAGCGACGACGCGACCACCGTGTATTTCGCCGACAGCCTCGACAACACGCTCTACCAGTACTTCATCCGCACCGACGGCAACCTCGACCCGGCCCACATCTGGTTTGGGCCGCATAAACGTGGCGGCCCCGATGGCTCGGCGATGGATGCCGAGGGTTACATCTGGAATGCTCGCTGGGATGGTAGCTGTCTGCTCAGGCTGACCCCGGACGGGCAGGTTGATCGCGTGCTCGAACTGCCCATCAGCCGCCCCACCAGTTGCGTATTCGGCGGTGAAGACCTCAAAACCCTGTACATCACCAGCGCCGCGAGCCCGCTCAACCATCCGTTGGACGGTGCGTTACTGTCGATTCAAGTCGATGTGTCCGGAAAAACCTGTACGCGGTTTGCGGGATGAATCCCAAAATATGGGATGTAAAATTATATATTGAGATTATTTGGTAGTCGGGTTTATAGTCGGCTCCATCAGTTACACGCACTCACACTTAAAAAAACAAAACAGGTGAAGTGATGCAGCGATTTTCCAAAAAGCCTTTTGACCGGACATCGACAGATGCCCGGTTTTTGTCGTGCCTTCGAAAAGGAGTCTTGATCCATGGCTGAACCTCTTTCCTTGCCACCGGTGCCCGAACCGCCGAAGGGTGAGCGCCTGAAAAACAAGGTCGTGCTGCTGACCGGTGCTGCTCAGGGTATCGGCGAGGCGATTGTCGCGACCTTCGCTTCCCAGCAGGCCAAGCTGATCATCAGCGATATCCAGGGTGAGAAAGTCGAAAAGGTCGCGGCGCACTGGCGGGACAAAGGCTTCGACGTGCAGGCAATCAAGGCTGACGTTTCCAACCAGCAAGACCTGCACGCCATGGCCAGACTGGCGATCGAACTTCACGGTCGCATCGATGTGCTGGTCAACTGCGCCGGGGTCAACGTGTTCCGCGATCCGCTGGAAATGACCGAGGAAGACTGGCGTCGTTGCTTCGCCATCGACCTGGACGGCGCCTGGTATGGCTGCAAAGCGGTACTGCCGCAGATGATCGAGCAGGGCATCGGCAGCATCATCAACATCGCCTCGACCCATTCCACGCACATCATTCCCGGCTGCTTCCCGTACCCGGTGGCCAAACACGGTTTGCTCGGCCTGACCCGCGCCCTGGGCATCGAATATGCGCCGAAGGGCATTCGCGTCAACGCCATCGCGCCGGGTTACATCGAAACCCAACTGAACGTCGATTACTGGAACGGTTTTGCCGACCCTCATGCCGAGCGTCAGCGCGCTTTCGATCTGCACCCGCCACGTCGTATCGGCCAGCCGATCGAAGTCGCCATGACCGCCGTTTTCCTGGCCAGCGATGAAGCGCCGTTTATCAATGCCTCGTGCATCACCATCGATGGCGGTCGCTCGGTCATGTACCACGACTGAGTCAATCGGGTTTCAGGCGCGCAACTACGCCTGAAATCCAATCATCATACGATATGACTATTAGCTGCACCGTTTGATTGGCTTTCAAATAACGCTCAAAAAAAATAACAAGGAGTCAGCTTATGAATCGTCGTCGTGGGATCCGTTCCCTGTGCTGTGCCGCTTTGGCGGTCACCGCGGTCAGCCTGAGCAGTTCGTTGCTGGCGGCCGAGGAAGTGAAGATCGGTTTTCTGGTCAAGCAGGCGGAAGAGCCCTGGTTCCAGACCGAATGGGCATTTGCCGAAAAGGCCGGGAAAGAGAAGGGCTTCACCGTCATCAAGATCGCCGTGCCGGACGGCGAGAAAACCCTCTCGGCCATCGACAGCCTCGCCGCCAACGGTGCCAAGGGCTTTGTGATCTGCCCGCCAGACGTATCCCTCGGCCCTGCAATCATGGCCAAGGCCAAGCTCAACGGTTTGAAAGTCATCGCCGTCGATGACCGCTTCGTTGATGCCGGCGGCAAGTTCATGGAAGACGTTCCGTACCTCGGCATGGCCGCGTTCGAAGTCGGCCAGAAACAGGGCAGCGCCATGGCCACCGAAGCGAAGAAACGTGGCTGGGACTGGAAAGACACCTACGCGGTGATCAACACCTTCAACGAACTCGACACCGGCAAGAAACGCACAGACGGTTCGGTCAAAGCGCTGGAAGACGCCGGCATGCCGAAAGACCACATCCTGTTCTCGGCGCTGAAAACCCTCGACGTACCCGGCAGCATGGACGCCACCAATTCGGCGCTGGTGAAGCTGCCGAGCGCGGCGAAAAACCTGATCATCGGCGGCATGAACGACAACACCGTGCTGGGCGGCGTGCGCGCCACCGAAAGCGCCGGTTTTGCCGCGGCCAACGTGATCGGCATCGGCATCAACGGCACTGACGCCATCGGCGAATTGAAGAAGGCCAACAGCGGCTTCTTCGGCTCGATGCTGCCGAGCCCGCACATCGAGGGCTACAACACCGCCAGCATGATGCACGAGTGGGTCACCACCGGCAAAGAGCCGCCGAAGTACACCGCGATGGACGACGTAACGCTGATCACTCGCGAGAACTTCAAGCAGGAACTGGAAAAGATCGGCCTCTGGAACTGAGGCACGGTTGATTTCATCGGTGGCCCTGGCGACGGGGCTGCCTGATCTGTGTGATGAGGTGGTTATGGCGCAAACAACAACACAACAACACAACAGCTGTTCTTTTAGTGGCAGTGGCAGCTTGCGCTTCAACGGGATCGGCAAGACCTTTCCCGGGGTGAAGGCGCTGGATGGCATCAGCTTCGTCGCCCACCCGGGCCAGGTTCACGCCTTGATGGGCGAGAACGGCGCCGGTAAATCGACCCTGCTGAAAATCCTCGGCGGGGCTTACACCCCGAGCAGCGGCGACCTGCAGATCGGCGAGCAGACGAGGGTCTTCAAATCCACCGCCGACAGCATCGGCAGTGGCGTCGCCGTGATCCATCAAGAGTTGCATCTGGTCCCGGAAATGACCGTGGCAGAGAACCTGTTCCTCGGTCATCTGCCGGCCAGTTTCGGCCTGATCAATCGCGGCGCGTTGCGCCAACAAGCATTGGCCTGTCTCAAAGGCCTGGCCGATGAAATCGATCCGCAAGAGAAAGTAGGGCGTCTGTCCCTCGGTCAGCGGCAACTGGTGGAAATCGCCAAGGCCTTGTCCCGTGGTGCGCATGTGATCGCGTTTGACGAACCGACCAGCAGCCTGTCGGCACGGGAGATTGATCGTTTGATGGCGATCATCGGTCGCCTGCGCGACGAAGGCAAAGTGGTGCTTTACGTCTCCCATCGCATGGAAGAAGTGTTCCGCATCTGCAACGCGGTGACGGTGTTCAAGGACGGTCGCTTTGTGCGCACGTTCGAAGACATGAGCGAACTGACTCACGATCAGTTGGTGACCTGCATGGTCGGTCGCGACATTCAGGACATCTACGATTACCGCCAACGTCAGCGTGGCGCGGTGGCGCTCAAGGTCGACGGTTTGCTGGGGCCGGGTTTGCGTGAACCGGTGAGTTTCGAGGTGCACAAAGGCGAGATTCTCGGGCTGTTCGGTTTGGTCGGCGCCGGTCGCACCGAGCTGTTCCGCATGCTCAGCGGGCTTGAGCGCAACACCGCCGGACGCCTGGAATTGCGCGGCCATGAACTGAAGTTGCGTTCACCCCGCGATGCGATTGCCGCCGGGATTCTGCTGTGCCCCGAGGACCGCAAGAAAGAGGGGATCCTGCCGCTCGCCAGCGTCGCCGAAAACATCAACATCAGCGCCCGCGGCGCTCATTCCACCTTCGGCTGCCTGTTGCGTGGCCTGTGGGAGAAAGACAACGCCGACAAGCAGATCAAGGCGCTGAAAGTGAAGACCCCCAACGCGGCGCAGAAAATCATGTACCTGTCCGGCGGCAATCAGCAGAAGGCCATTCTCGGCCGCTGGCTGTCGATGCCGATGAAAGTGCTGCTGCTCGACGAACCGACTCGCGGCATCGACATCGGCGCCAAAGCCGAGATCTACCAGATCATCCACAACCTGGCCGCCAGCGGCATCGCGGTGATTGTGGTCTCCAGCGACCTGATGGAAGTGATGGGTATTTCCGACCGCATCCTGGTGCTCTGCGAAGGCGCGATGCGCGGCGAGTTGTCTCGCGCAGAGGCCAATGAATCCAACCTGCTGCAACTGGCTTTGCCGCGCCAACGCGCTGACGGCGTGGCGAACTGAGAGGTGACTATGACAATCCAAAACAACGCTTTGCCCACCCAGCACAAACCTCTGGACCTGCGGCGCTTTCTCGATGACTGGGTGATGCTGCTGGCGGCCGTCGGGATCTTCGTGCTCTGCACCTTGCTGATCGACAACTTCCTCTCGCCGCTGAACATGCGCGGCCTGGGCCTGGCGATTTCGACGACGGGGATTGCCGCGTGCACCATGTTGTATTGCCTGGCGTCCGGGCACTTCGATTTGTCGGTGGGCTCGGTGATTGCCTGCGCCGGCGTGGTTGCGGCGGTGGTGATGCGCGACACCGATAGCGTGTTTCTCGGTGTGGTGGCGGCGCTGTTCATGGGGCTGATCGTCGGGTTGATCAACGGCATCGTGATCGCCAAGTTGCGGGTCAATGCGTTGATCACCACTCTGGCGACCATGCAGATCGTTCGCGGCCTGGCTTACATCTTCGCCAACGGCAAAGCGGTGGGCGTGTCGCAAGAGCAGTTCTTCGTCTTCGGTAACGGCCAGTTGCTGGGTGTGCCGGTGCCGATCCTGATCACCATCGTGTGCTTCCTGTTTTTCGGCTGGCTGCTGAACTACACCACCTACGGGCGCAACACCATGGCCATCGGCGGTAACCAGGAAGCAGCGTTGCTGGCCGGGGTGAACGTTGACCGGACCAAGATCATTATCTTTGCCGTGCACGGCGTGATCGGGGCGTTGGCCGGGGTAATCCTGGCTTCGCGCATGACGTCCGGACAGCCGATGATTGGCCAGGGTTTTGAGCTGACGGTGATCTCGGCGTGTGTGTTGGGCGGGGTGTCGTTGAGCGGCGGGATCGGCATGATCCGGCATGTGATTGCCGGGGTGCTGATTTTGGCGATCATCGAGAATGCGATGAACCTGAAGAATATCGATACGTTTTATCAGTATGTGATTCGCGGCTCGATCTTGCTGTTGGCCGTCGTGATCGACCGCCTCAAACAACGCTGAGATCAAGAGCCCCCTCACCCCAACCCTCTCCCCAGTGGGGAGAGGGGGAAAGGGAGCAGATATCTATCGCTTTCAAAACCTGAGTTCGACTTGGTATTTCAGGTCGCAGTAAATCCTCCAAACTCCTCGGTCAGCCCCCTCTACCCCTTGGGGAGAGGGTTGGGGTGAGGGGTGGATTCACCTGACACCACACGCTTTCGAACATCCCACCTCCCGTCACTTCCCCTAAATATTCCTTGCCCGCTGTAGCCCGTTTCGGGTATCTCTTTGTACATGATTAGACAGGTACGATTTGACAAGAAACAACGGGTGGTCGACGAACTCATCCGGCGCATCGAAAGCGGCCTCATGGAGGACGGCTTTCTGTTGCCGGGCGAGCATCAATTGGCTCAAGAATTCAAAGTCAGCCGCGGCACGCTGCGCGAAGCCCTGGCTGAGTTGAAACGGCGCAACTACATCGCGACGCAAAGCGGGGTGGGTTCCATCGTCACCTTCGACGGCGTGGTGCTCGATCAACGCAGCGGCTGGGCCCAGGCCCTGGCCGACAGCGGGGCGCTGATCAATACCGAAGTGCTGCGGCTGGAGGCGGTCACCCGTCCTGACCTGCTGCCACGTTTCGGCACCGACCAATTCATCACCCTCGACCGCCGCCGCCGTTCCAACGAAGGCAAGCTGGTCTCCCTTGAACGCTCATTGATGCCCGCCACCGGAGGCCTGGAAAGCCTGCCGCGGGTCGGCCTTATCGACAACTCCCTGACCATCACCCTGGCCGCCTACGGCTATATCGGCGAGCGCGGCGATCAATGGATCGGCGCTGAACCCTTGAACGCCGAAGACGCCGAACTGCTCGGCCGTCCGGAAGGCACGGTGTTCCTCAAGGCCTTGCGCACCACTTACGACCGGCAAAACCGCTTCATGGAGCAGGTCGAAAGCTTGCTCGATCCGGTGCATTTTCGTCTGCACCTGCAGTTTGGAGAGTCAAAATGACCGCGCTCAACCGTGCATTGGGCGCGTTCTACGGACTGGCTCTGGGCGATGCCCTGGGCATGCCGACCCAATCCCTGAGCCGCGCCGAGATCAAGGCGCGCTTCGGCGAAATCACTGGCCTGGAAGACGCAGGCCCCGATCAACCGATCGCCGCCAACATGCTCAAAGGCTCGATCACCGATGACACCGAACAGGCGATTCTGGTCGGCCAATTGCTGGTTGAAGGCGAGGGCCGGATCGAACCGTCGCTGTTAGCCCAACGGTTGATTGAATGGGAAGCCGCGATGCAGGCCAAGGGCTCGCAAGACTTGCTCGGCCCTTCGACCAAACGTGCCATCGAAATGATCCTCGCCGGCCACTCGCCGGAAGAAGCGGGGCGCTACGGCACCACCAATGGCGCGGCGATGCGCATCACGCCGGTAGGGATCGCGGCGGATGTCGCCGATCCTGAGCGATTCATCAACGCTGTCGTGCAAGCTTGCC
This sequence comes from Pseudomonas sp. GM41(2012), assembly GCF_000282315.2. Lineage (GTDB taxonomy): Bacteria > Pseudomonadota > Gammaproteobacteria > Pseudomonadales > Pseudomonadaceae > Aquipseudomonas. The sequence goes on along the minus strand of NZ_AKJN02000006.1, from coordinate 2,392,344 downwards.
AGGTCACCCACAACACCACGTTGGGCATTTCCAGCGCGGCGGCGGTGGCGGCGGTGGTCTCGGCCGGTATCAACGGCATGGACCTGGGCGAAGCGTTGAACCTAGGCCAGCAAATCGCTCTGCAAGCTGAAGGCCACGGTAACTGGGTGGCCGGCGGACGCATTGCCTCGCGCATCAGTTGGGCGCGGACCATCAGCGTCGACAGTAACAACGCATTGTTGGCGGATTTGATGTACGACGTGATCGGCACTTCGGTGGCTTCACAGGAATCGGTGGTGGTCTCGTTTGCCTTGGCCCAGCAAGTGGCCATTGGTGAAATGAACGCGTTCGAAGCGCTGTGCATGGCCGCGAGCCTTGGTGGCGACACGGACACCATCGCGGCGATTCTCGGCGCCATGCTCGGGGCCTGCCTGGGCCTTGAGAGTTGGCCGGCGGCGATGATCGACAAGGTCAAAGCTGTCAATGATCTGGAGCTGGAACCCCTAGTGAAAGGACTCCTGGCTTTGCGTTGATCGGACTGACGCTATCGCGAGCAGGCTCGCTCCCACAGGGAATCCATGTCGTTCACAGATCCAGTGTGGGAGCGGGCTTGCTCGCGAAGGGCGCGCCGCCTACTTGATTTGATAACCCGCAACGGAAAGCACAAACACGGCCAGGACCGCCGGGATGTTATGTCGACTTCCGCAATTGCCCACAACCACAACAAAGGCAACAGGAGCATTTCACATGAGTTCATCAAACGCCGGGCAAAGCGCCGGGCAACTGGAAACCCGAGGCATCGAGCCCGTGCCGGAAGCGGAGTGCAACGGTCATCCGCTGCAGCTGTTCTGGGTCTGGTTTGCTGCCAACATCTCCATCCTCGGCCTGCCGCTGGGCGCGACCCTTGTAGCCTTTCGCGGCTTGGCGATCTGGCAGGCGATCATCGTCGCCATCCTGGGTGCTGCCGGCTCCTTCGCAGTGGTCGGGATCATTTCCATTGCCGGTCGCCGTGGTCGCGCCCCGAGCCTGACGTTGTCGCGAGCGATCTTCGGTGTACGCGGCAACATCGGCCCGACCCTGGTCTCGCTGATGTCGCGTCTGGGCTGGGAAACCGTCAACACCACCACCGCCGCGTTCGTGTTGTTGTCGCTGTGCTCGATCTTGTTCGGCTCGCCGGTGGAAGCCAAAAGCGCACCCGTGCTGACGTTGATCTTCATTGCGATTTTCGTGCTGCTGACCCTGTCGGTGTCGGGTCTCGGTCACGCCACCTTGCTGGTGATCCAGAAGTGGGCCACCTACGTGTTCGGTGCGCTGAACATTCTGGTCGGCGGTTTCCTCTGCGCCACCATCGATTGGAGCGCGGTGTTCAACGCCACGCCGGCGCCGCTTAGCGCGATGATCATCGGCGTCGGCACCATGGCCGCGGGCACCGGGATTGGTTGGGCCAACGCCGGTGCCGACATGTCGCGCTACCAGCACCGCAGCGTCAAAGCCGCACGCCTGGTGGCGTCGGCGGCGTTTGGTGCGGGGATTCCACTGGTGCTGCTGATCACCCTCGGCGGCTTGCTGTCAGTGGGCAACAACGACCTGGCCTCGGCCACCGACCCGATCATCGCGATCCGAGACATGCTGCCGACCTGGATGGCCGTGCCGTACCTGATCACCGCGTTCGGTGGGCTGCTGCTGTCGAACAATCTGTCGGTGTACTCCGCCGGTTTGACCACGCTGACACTCGGCTTGAAGGTCAAACGCGTCTACGCGGTGGTGGTGGACATCGTCGCGATCTTCGCCGGTTCGATCTATTTCATGCTGATCGCCGACAGTTTCTACGGCCCGTTCATTACCTTCATTTCGCTGCTGGCGGTGCCGATCACTGCGTGGGTCGGGATCTTCGTTGTTGACCTGATCCATCGTCATTACTACAGCCCCAAAGACCTGCTGGACGTCAGCCCGAGCAGCGCTTACTGGTACAGCGGCGGTGTCGAGTGGCGCGCCTTCGGTGCGTGGGCGTTGGCGATCGTGCTGGGCTTCAGCTTCACCACCATCGGCACGACCGAACAAACCGTGTGGTTCCGCGGCTTCCTGTCCGACTCCTGGCTGGGTCATAACGGCCTCGGCTGGATCGTGACGTTCCTGGTGGCGGGCGGGATTTATTTTGTACTCGGTGGCGCCAAGGATCGCCGCGCCGCGTTGACCGAGAACGCTCATGCCTAGATTGCTGCACACCGGCCAGGTCATGATCGACCTGGTCATGGCCGTGAACAAACTGCCGCATTCGGGCGGTGACGTGCTGGCGCAATCCGCCAGTTTCGAGGCTGGCGGCGGCTTCAATGTGATGGCTGCCGCCCAGCGCAATGGTTTGCCGGTGGTTTACCTCGGGCGCCACGGCACTGGGCGTTTCGGTGATCTTGCCCGTGAAGCGATGAACGCTGAAGGCATTCGGATTGGCATCACTCGTCGTGCCGAACGGGATACGGGATTGTGCGTCGCGTTGACCGAGGCGTCGGCCGAGCGCAGTTTCATTTCCTATATCGGTGCCGAAGGTGAGCTGACGGCCGAGGACTTGGCCAGCGTGCCGGCCGAGGCGGGTGACTATGTCTACGTCAGCGGCTACAGCCTGCTGCATGGTGGCAAAGCCCAGGCGCTGGTGGATTGGGTGGTGGATTTGCCGCGAGGAATCAACGTGGTGTTCGATCCTGGCCCGCTGGTGGATTCGCCGGATGAGCCGTTGATGCAAGCCTTGCTGGCGCGCATCGATTTGTGGACCAGCAACAGCGTCGAGGCGCTGAAGTTTACCGGTGCGACGGACATTGCCGAGGCATTGAACCGGTTGGCCGATCATCTGCCGGCCGATGTGTTGATGGTGGTGCGTGACGGCCCGCAGGGGTGCTGGATCAGCCAGCGTGGAGACCTTCGGCATGTGCCGGGTTTCAAGGTTGAGGCGGTGGACAGTAATGGCGCGGGGGATGCGCATGCCGGGGTGTTTGTGGCCGGGTTGGCGCAAGGATTGTCGGCGAGTGAGGCGGCGCGGCGGGCTAATGCGGCGGCTGCGTTGGCGGTGACTCGATGGGGGCCGGCGACTTCGCCGGGAACGGCTGAGGTGGATGATTTGATCCGCAAGAGCTGCGGCGCCTGATCGGCCGCCATCGCGAGCAGGCTCGCTCCCACAGGGGATTTGTGTCGTTCACAGATCCAGTGTGGGAGTAAGCCTGCTCGCGATGGGGCCATCAAATTCAACACAAATCCTGGCCTTACCCAACCTTGCGCAACGCCTCGATCAACTCCTGCTTGCGCATGCCCGACCGTCCCGGAATCTTCTTCGCCCGGGCTTCTTTCATCAAACTGTCGACGGTCTGGGTTTCACGCGAAGCCTTGCTGTTACGCGAATGACCTTCACGGCTGGCCACCGCACGACGAGCTGATTCCTTGCGATCTTCGGCCTTGGCACTCGCCGGTTTCTTGCGTCCGGAACCACCTTTGCGCTCACCGCCACCCGACTGCTTGTTGACGGTCGCCCAGGCCCGAGCTTCGGCCTCTTCTTTCGAGACACCCTTGTGCTCGTAGCTCTCTTCGATGTGTTCGGCCTTGCGTTTCTGCTCGGCGGTGTACTTGTCTTTGCTTCCACGAGGCATGGGATTTCTCCTTCTGCTCGTAGGAGCTGCCGCAGGCTGCGATCTTTTGCTTTGAATGCTTGAAGATCAAAAGATCGCAGGCTTCGCCAGCTCCTACATCCGCTGTTAAACGTCCAGCTTGCGCGCCGCCTCAACCCCTGCGGCACTGAGTTTGATCGGCAAGTTCAACGAGTGCTCACCGGCCTCGTTGCAGGTCACATGACCATGCTGGATCAATCCACGATCCTGCAGCGTGGCAAGGGTGCTGGCCACGACTCTCTCCCCCCGGTAATTGTCCAGGACCTCTTTGCCCAAACCGCTTGGATGGGCATGTAGCAGACGGGTCAGGACTTCTTTCTCAAGGTTGTTATCGACGTCCATGGTTACCTCTTCATGGGTGTGGACAGGTCCATTTAATTAGACTCCTTATCTGATATTGGTCCGCCCCCGATTTGGATTGGTGCCTGATGAACGACGAATGGTCCAGGCCTGCTGCAACGCTTTGTGGGTAACGGCTCGACGCCAGACCAGCCGGCCGACGCTGATCAGCCAATTCAGTACCGCAACCGCCAATACCGTGAGCAACAGCGTCGCCATCCCCTGTTCCACGATGATTTTCCCGGCCAGCAACGGAAAACCGAACACGCCGATAAAGTAGGACAGGCTGAACAGCAGCAAGGACTGCGCGGTGGTGCCGTTCGGCGCCTCGTTGGCCGCCAGGCCGTTGATCACCGAATAGGTCAGCCCGTAACCGACCCCGAGCATCACCGCCGCCAGCACGTAGCTGAACCCGTCGTCGACGACAAACCCGAACATCAGGATCGAGCCCATCATCAAGCCCGACAGCAGGCAGGACGCCCGGAACGGGTCGCGCTTGACCACGAAACCGGCGATCAGCATGCGGCTGCTGATCGCTGCGCTCATGAAACCGAGGAAGAACAGTGAATAGTCGAGTGAACGCGCCGCCGCGTAGCTGGTTTGAAAACTCGACAGACCGCCGAAAACGCAACCACCAAGCCCGACCATGATGATCGGGAATACCGCTCTGGACGACAGCACTTGCGCCGCTGCACGCCAGGAAATTCTCGACACCGCTGCCGAGTGGGCGGGCGCTTTTTTCAGCTGCGAATCCAGCCGCCAGAACAGCAACACGCCGATCAGGCTGGCCAGCGCCGCAAGGTAAAACGCCGCGGTGACCGGATAGCCGAGGGCACTGGCAGCGCGGCCTAACAAGGGACCGCTGCCGATCCCGGTCATCATGCTGCCCGACAACAGCGCAAAGTATTTCGCGCGTTGGGCAGGCGTTACCAGACTCGCCACGATGATCGGCCCTAGGGTGTAGAACACGCCCCAACCCAGCCCCAGCAAGAGTCCGAAAAACAACAGCAAATTGCCGAAGCCTGGTGCCAAGGCGAAACCCAGGCTGGCGGCCACCAGCAGAATGCCGAACAGCGCAATCGAGCGCGCCGCGCCGAGCAAATCGGACAAGTGCCCGGAGACGATCACCGCTGCAAACGTACTGAGCATCGCCGCCGAAATCACACTGCCGGCATCGTGCTCGTTACCGCCGCGGGAACCGATCAACAGCGACAGCAAAAAGGTCGAGCCATAGGACAGCGACAGCAAATAGCTGGCCAGGCAAAACAGGCCGAACAACCTGCTTGAGACGTGGGGTGTTGCGCTAGGCATGACGCGGTTCCTTGACCCGATAGAAGAGAGCTTCATCTATCTATCACGCAAGGCGTCGATGTTAGGTCTGAGGTTATTGATTTCAGGGTTAGCGCTGGCCGGAGTAATGCGTTTAGCAGACGCCTATTTCTTCCTTGAACAGCTCCATGAAGCCCTTCAGGCGCTCGTGACGAATCCGCGCCAGACGTTGGCCGGTGGTCGTCTGGAATCCATCCGCCAGGTGCAGCAGCTTGGTCTGGAAATGGTCGAGGCAAAAACGTTTGTCATCGTATTCCCGTGCCTTCGCCTCGGGATCCTCTGGGTCGTACAACGCGCTGCCCATACGTCCGGCGATGTAAAAGGTCCGCGCCACACCGAGCATGCCGAGGGAATCGAGGCGGTCGGCGTCCTGCATGATTTTGGCTTCGAGCGTGGTTGGCGCGATGTTGGCGGAAAAACTGTGCGCTTCGATGGCATGGGCAACCGCGCTGACTTTTGCGTCTGGCCAGGCCATGTCCGCCAACAATTTCGATGCCTTCTCGGCAGCCAGCCGGGACGCCTGAGAACGCAACGGCGAGTTCTTCTCTACCGCCACGCAATCATGCAAAAGCACGGCCGCGAGCAGCACCTCAAGATCGCCACCTTCTTCAGCGTGAAGCGTGCGCACGTTGTGCCAGACCCGCTGCAAGTGCGACAGATCATGGGCACCATCTTCCGACGGTTCCAGCGCGTGGGGCAGCAGTTGCGCAGCGAGAAGTTGCAGTGGCGCGAAAGCATCAGTGTTCATAAACATCCTGTTAAGTGAAAGCGTCTTTGCAGCGACATAGCCCTGCTACACATGCTCCATGGATCAGCTTTGAATTTCCAGTGTGACGAGCGCTGCTTGCCGACTTAGTATGGCGTTTTCAACTTTTGACGAAGGCACGTCCATGACGATCGAGATCCGCCCGGCGACCCCGAGCGATGCACTGCAAATCCTCGGGTTCATCACCGAATTGGCCGACTACGAACGTGCCCGCCACGAAGTCATCGCCAGCGTCGCCGACATCGAGCGCAGCCTGTTCAGCGAAGGCGCCACCGCCCACGGCCTGATCTGTTTGCGCGACGGCTTGCCGATTGGCTTCGCGGTGTTCTTCTTCAGTTATTCCACGTGGCTTGGCAGCAACTGCCTGTACCTCGAAGACCTCTACATCACCCCCGATCAGCGTGGTGGCGGCGCCGGTAAAACCTTGCTGCGCCACTTGGCGAAAATCGCCTGCGCCAATGATTGCGGTCGATTTGAGTGGAGCGTGCTGGACTGGAACAAACCGGCGATCGAGTTCTACAAATCCTTGGGTGCGCAGCCGCAGGAAGAGTGGGTGCGGTATCGGATGGATGGGGCTGTGTTGCGGGAGTTTGCCGAGGGCTAGATCGCAACCAGCCTCTACTAAAGATCGCAGCCTTCGGCAGCTCCTACACCTATCCGTAGGAGCTGCCGAAGGCTGCGATCTTTTTTTGACTTCATCTCAATATATGGGATCTATATTTATATATTGAGATTTTACTGCGTCCGGGTTTATAGTCCAGCTCACTCACTGCCAATAAACAAAACAGGTGAAGCGATGCTGGCGCAATTGATCGCGCTCGATTGGGGGACAACCTCATTACGTGCTTACAAACTCGCCGCGGGTGGCCAGGTGCTCGAACAGCGTTCGCTGTCGTCGGGGATCATGCAGCTGCCCAGGACGCCGCGAATGATCGCGGGTCAGGAATGTACCGACGGTTTTGAACTGGCCTTCGATGAGGCCTGCGGTGACTGGCTCGACGCGCAGCCCGATTTGCCGGTGATTGCTTGCGGCATGGTCGGCAGCGCCCAAGGCTGGCGTGAAGCGGCTTACCGCGATACGCCGGCGAACGTCGCCAATCTCGGAATCTCCCTACAAACGGTTCGCAGTCTTCGCGGTGTCGATGTGCACATCGTGCCGGGCGTGATTCAGCGGTCTCGTTTGCCGAACGTGATGCGCGGCGAAGAAACCCAAGTGCTCGGCGTTCTGCACAATCTGCCGGGTGAGGCGGGCAACGATCTGTTGATCGGCCTGCCGGGCAGTCATTCGAAATGGGTGGAAGTGGCCGACGGCTGCATCGTGCATTTCGATACCTTCATGACCGGCGAAGTCTTTGCCGTGCTCAGCGAACACAGCATTTTGGGGCGCACCCAGCAAAAGGGCGCGACCTTCGATGGCCAAGCCTTTGATCGTGGTGTGCAGGTGGCCCTGTCGGCGGATGGCGAGATCGGGCCGTTGTCGACATTGTTCAGTGCCCGCAGCCTCGGGTTGACTGGCGAGCTCAGCGCCACCGCTCAACCGGATTACTTGTCCGGTCTGTTGATCGGCCATGAACTGTCAGCGTTGGCGACTGTTCAGCGACGCCGACGCAACAGCGTTCATCTGCCTTCGATCGTCCTCATCGGTAATGCCCAACTCTGTGCCCGCTACAGCCGGGCGCTCGACGCCTGTGGTTTTGCCCGGGTGACCCTGGCCGAGCAGGCCACCGAACGCGGCTTGTGGCAGTTGGCGGTTGCCGCCGGACTGATCACACCCAACTCATCCCGTTAAACCTGACTGGAGGTCTGACATGCTCAAGCAAGCATTGGCGCAAAACGGTCTGATCGCGATTTTGCGTGGCCTGCGCCCGCAAGAAGCGGCAGCCATCGGCGAAGTCCTTTACGCCGCCGGATTTCGCGTCATCGAAGTGCCGCTCAATTCCCCTGAGCCGTACGAAAGTATCCGCATCCTGCGCAGTACCTTGCCCGCCGATTGCCTGATCGGTGCCGGCACAGTGTTGACGCCGGAGCAGGTCGAGCAAGTGAAAGCGGCGGGCGGTCAGGTGATCGTCATGCCGCACAGTGATGCCAAGGTGTTGCGCGCAGCGAAAGCGGCGGGGTTGTTCCTGTCGCCGGGTGTGGCGACGCCGACTGAAGCCTTTGCGGCATTGGCCGAGGGGGCGGACGTGCTGAAGATGTTCCCGGCCGAGCAGATGGGCCCGGCAGTCGTCAAAGCCTGGCTCGCGGTGCTGCCTGCGGGAACGATTCTGGCGCCGGTCGGTGGGATCACGCCGGACAACATGCAGGTGTTTATCGACGCGGGCGTCAAAGGTTTCGGCCTCGGTTCCGGGTTGTTCAAACCGGGCATGACACCTGAGGAAGTGGCCGTAAACGCCAAGGCATATGTCGCTGTATGGAACGCTCTGCGTTAAGACTTTTTGGCGCCGAGCGCGCTACATCTATAAGAGCTGCATTTATAAAAAGAGAGCACAAGATGAAAATCACCAAACTGACCACCTTCATCGTTCCGCCGCGCTGGTGCTTCCTCAAGGTCGAAACCGACGAGGGCGTGACCGGTTGGGGCGAGCCCGTGGTCGAAGGCCGCGCTCACACCGTTGCTGCCGCCGTTGAAGAATTGTCCGACTACCTGATCGGCAAAGACCCACGCAACATCGAAGACATCTGGACCGTGCTTTACCGCGGCGGCTTCTACCGGGGCGGCGCGATCCACATGAGTGCGCTGGCCGGTATCGACCAGGCGTTGTGGGACATCAAGGGCAAAGCGCTGGGTGTGTCGGTCAGCGATCTGCTCGGTGGGCAGGTGCGGGACAAGATTCGCGTCTATTCGTGGATTGGCGGCGACCGGCCAGCGGACACGGCTCGCGCCGCGAAAGAGGCGGTCGAGCGTGGTTTCACTGCGGTGAAAATGAATGGCACCGAAGAGCTGCAATTCCTCGATTCCTTCGAAAAAGTCGACCTGGCCCTGGCCAACGTCGCTGCCGTGCGTGATGCGGTGGGCCCGAACGTCGGCATCGGCGTCGACTTCCATGGTCGGGTGCACAAGCCCATGGCCAAGGTGCTGATGAAGGAACTCGATCCGTACAAACTGATGTTCATCGAAGAGCCGGTGCTCAGCGAAAACTACGAAGCGCTGAAAGAACTGGCGCCGCTGACCAGCACCCCGATTGCCCTCGGTGAGCGGCTGTTCTCGCGCTGGGATTTCAAGCGTGTGCTCAGCGAAGGTTACGTCGACATCATCCAGCCGGACGCGTCTCACGCCGGCGGCATCACCGAAACCCGCAAGATCGCCAACATGGCCGAAGCCTACGACGTGGCGCTGGCGCTGCATTGCCCGTTGGGCCCGATTGCACTGGCGGCGTGTTTGCAGCTGGATGCTGTTTGCTACAACGCGTTCATCCAGGAACAGAGCCTGGGCATTCATTACAACGAGAGCAATGACCTGCTGGATTACGTCAAGGATCCGCGGGTGTTCGACTACGACAAAGGCTTCGTGAAAATCCCCAATGGCCCGGGCCTGGGGATCGAGATCAACGAGGAATACGTCATCGAACGCGCGGCCGTCGGCCACCGCTGGCGCAACCCGATCTGGCGCCATGCCGATGGCAGTTTTGCTGAGTGGTGAGTGATCTCTAATCCACCCCAATCCCCTGTGGGAGCGAGCCTGCTCGCGATAGCAATCTATCGGCCAATATCGCAGTCGACTGAAATACCGCAATCGCGAGCAGGCTCACTCCCACAGTTTGATCTCCATGGTTAGCGAGATCTGCGTTTCACATCGACCTCAATAAACATAAGAAGAGGCATTCCTCATGCAACCGCAAACCCTCACCGGGCAGGCGTCGTTGGTGACGCCCAGTCGCAAGCGTTTTTTCATCATGGTGCTGCTGTTCATCACCGTGGTGATCAACTACCTGGACCGTAGCAACCTGTCCATCGCCGCCCCGGCACTCACCAGCGAACTGGGCATCGACCCGATCCACGTCGGGCTGATTTTCTCGGCATTCGGCTGGACCTACGCCGCCATGCAAATCCCCGGCGGCTGGCTGGTGGATCGGGTTCCACCGCGTATCCTCTACAGCGTCGCACTGCTGCTGTGGTCGATCGCCACCGTCATGCTCGGCTTCGCCGCCAGCTTCATCGCACTGTTCGTGTTGCGCATGGCAGTCGGTGCGCTGGAAGCGCCGGCGTACCCGATCAACAGCCGTGTGGTCACCACCTGGTTCCCCGAGCGCGAACGCGCCACGGCCATCGGTTTCTATACCTCCGGGCAATTCGTCGGCCTGGCGTTCCTGACGCCGGTATTGGCCTGGCTGCAGCATCAATATGGCTGGCACATGGTGTTTGTCAGCACCGGTGCGGTGGGCATTCTCTGGGCCGTGATCTGGTACGCGGTGTATCGCGAGCCACGGGATTTCAAAGGCGCCAATGACGCCGAAATCGACCTGATCCGCGAGGGCGGCGGGCTGGTGGATATCCAGGCTGAACAAGCCAAAGTCAAAGCCAAATTCAGCTGGGTCGACCTCGGCATCGTTCTGACCAAGCGCAAGTTATGGGGCATCTACCTTGGCCAGTTCTGCCTCAACTCGACGTTGTGGTTTTTTCTGACATGGTTCCCGACCTACCTGGTGAAATATCGCGGCATGGACTTCATCAAGTCCGGCCTGTTGGCGTCGCTGCCGTTTCTCGCCGCCTTCGTCGGTGTGCTGTGTTCGGGGTTCTTTTCCGACTGGCTGATCCGCCGCGGCTACACCGTGGGTTTCGCCCGCAAGTTGCCGATCATTGGCGGCCTGCTGATTTCCACCTCGATCATCGGCGCCAACTTCGTCGAGTCGACACCGCTGGTGATTGCCTTCCTCGCGTTGGCGTTCTTCGGTAACGGGTTGGCTTCGATCACCTGGTCGCTGGTGTCAACGTTGGCCCCGGCGCGATTGCTCGGGTTAACCGGCGGGGTGTTCAATTTCATCGGCAACCTGTCGGCGATTACCACGCCGATCGTCATCGGTTTCCTGGCTACCGGTGATTCGTTCGCTCCCGCGATCACCTATATCTCGGTTCTGGCGTTGATTGGTGCGCTTTCCTACATCTTGCTGGTCGGCAAAGTCGAGCGTATCAAGTTGTAGTTGCGGCATGCGGGCGACCATAATGCCGCCCGTTCACTCGCTCAACGGTAAAGGCTGGATATGCAGGAAGACGCCCCAAAAATCGCCAAGGACGCCGCCCCGACCGGCACCCAGACACTGCTTCGTGGTTTGGGTGTGGTTCAGGCCGTGGCCAGTGGTGCCCGCGATCTCAAGGAGATCGCCCGGCTGATCGGCACGACGCGCAGCACCACTCATCGTCTGGCCAGTTGCCTGGTGGACGAGCGTTATCTGCGTGTGGTGCCGCAAGTCGGTTATCTGTTGGGGCCGAAGTTGATCGAGCTGGGCTTCCAGGCGCGTGAAGAATTGCCGCTGGTCACATTGGCCGGGCCTTATCTGGATGAGTTGTCGGCGTTGACCGGCGACACCATTCACCTGGCGATTCGTGAAGGTGACGAGGTGCTGTACCTGCACAAGAATCCGGGGCGCAATGGCCCGGAAATGCGTTCGCGGGTCGGCCATCGCATGCCGTTGGCGCGCACCGGGATCGGCAAGGCGCTGATGCTCGATGACACGCAGGAAGAATGGCAGCGGCTGTACGAAGTCAGCTTGCCGGCGGGTGGGAAAAATCAGTTCTGGCCGCAGCACCCGGAGCAGTCCTGGGAGCAGTTTCAGCAGCGCATGGTCGAGTATGTGGCGGGCGGTTATGCGTTCGATCTGGAAGACAACGAACCGTCGATCCGCTGCGTGGCGGCGCCGATCCGTGATGCCAGCAAGCGCATCGTTGCCGGCATCAGCATCGCCAGCACCGTGCCGTACATGCCGCTGGAGAAAATGGCCGAGCTGATTCCCCTGATCAAAGGGGTCACGGCTCGGCTTTCGGCGGAGCTTGGCGCTAAGGTTTAGACCTTCAGCGTTGCCATGTCGATCACGAAACGATACTTCACATCACCGGCGATCATGCGGGCGTAAGCCTCGTTGATCTGGCGGATGTCGAGCATTTCGATGTCGCAGGTGATGTTGTGTTCGGCGCAGAAGTCCAGCACTTCCTGGGTTTCTGCGATGCCGCCGATCAGCGAGCCGGCCAGCACACGACGGCCCAATACCAGTTTCGCAGCGTGGACCGGTGGGTCGATCGGTTCAATCAAGCCCACCAGAATGTGCACGCCGTCGAAACGCAACGTATCGAGGTAGGGATTGAGGTCGTGCTGCACCGGAATGGTGTCCAGCAGGAAGTCGAAATGTCCTGCGGCGGCCTTCATCTGTTCGGCATCGGTGGACACGATCACGTGGTCCGCACCCTGGCGACGACCTTCTTCAGCCTTGCTCGCCGAGCGAGTGAACAGCGTGACTTCGGCGCCCATCGCCTTGGCGAACTTGATGCCCATGTGGCCGAGGCCACCCATGCCGAGAATCCCGACCTTGTCACCCGCCTTCACACCATAGTGCTTGAGCGGTGAATAGGTGGTGATGCCGGCGCAGAGGATTGGCGCAGCGCTGGCCAGATCGAGTTTCTCGGGGATGCGCACCACGAAGTGTTCGCTGACCACGATGCTGTCGGAATAGCCGCCCATGGTGTTGCTGCCATCAACGCGATCCGGGGTGGCGTAGGTCATGGTCGGACCTTCGAGGCAGTATTGCTCGAGGTTCGATTGGCAGGCTTCGCAGCTGCGGCACGAATCGACCATGCAGCCGACACCGACCAGATCGCCGACTTTATGTTGGGTGACGTTCGCACCGACGGCGGTAACTTTGCCTACGATCTCGTGGCCGGGCATCAGTGGGTAAACGGCAATGCCCCACTCGTTGCGTGCTTGATGGATGTCGGAATGGCAGACGCCGCAGTAGAGAATATCGATCGCTACGTCGTCGGGCCGTGGGCTGCGGCGCTCGAATTTCACGGGGGCGAGGGGAGTGGTGGCCGACTGGGCGGCGTATCCGATGGCGGTGTACATGATGAACCTCGCAAAAGCTGTGACGGGTGAGGTGGCGCATTCTGGGCGCCGCACCGGCCACCGGCCATGGCGATTCCTCCGGGTGTCATGCCTAATCCTCCGGCATCAGCCTTCAATGGGTCGCATTGGCCATCAGACCTGCGATGATGCTTTCATCCCTATTTCCGCGACTTTTTTGTGAAGAGCCCTCATGTTGTTGACCCGTCATCTGGATGCCAATGCCACGCTGGTTTCGCTGATTCAGCCTTTGACTAATCGCGACGGTTTCGTTTCCACGGCGTTGCCGGGTGTGCAGGTTTTGCGGGCCAGTTGTGATGTGGCGCGTGGTCCGCAGATTTACGAGCCGAGTCTGGTCATCATCGCCCAGGGCAGCAAACTGGCGTATCTGGGGCCGCGTACGCTGGAGTACGGTGCCGGGCATTATTTGATTCAGGCATTGCCGGTGCCGTTTGAATGCGAGACGTTTTCAGCCCCCGATGGCCCGATGCTGGGTGTTTCCATCGCCATTGACCGGGTGTTGCTCGGTGAGTTGGTCTTGGCCATGGGGCTGGCGCCGGGGCGTAGTATTGCGGCGCAAACGCCAGCGTCCATGACCTCGGCGGTGCTCGACGATGCGATGCGTGGTTGTGTTGAACGGCTGCTGCGTTGCCTGCACGATCCGCTGGAATGCCAGGTCATGGGGCAGGCGCGGTTGCGTGAGTTGTTGTTCGTCGCCTTGCGCGGGCCGCAAGCCGATGTGCTGCGGGCGCTGGTCGAGCAGCAGGGGCAGTTCGCCCGGATCGCGGCGTCGCTCAGCCATCTGCATGCGCATTACACCGAGCCGCTGAACGTCGAAACCCTGGCCAGTTGCGCGAACATGAGTGCGTCGACCTTTCACGAGCATTTCAAACGCAGCACGTTGTTGTCGCCGGTGCAGTACTTGAAGCGCTTGCGCTTGCTCAAGGCGCAGACGTTGCTGGTGGCCGAAGGTTTGGGCGTGGCGCAGGTGGCGCATCGGGTCGGGTATCAAAGTACGTCGCAGTTCAGTCGCGAGTACAAGCGCTACTTCGAGCGTAATCCCGGTGACGAACGCGCTGCCTGATACACCACTGATCCCCTGTAGGAGCAAAGCTTGCTCGCGATAGCGGTTTATCATCCGACATCATCGTTGTTTGACACACCGCCATCGCGAGCAAGCTCGGCTCCTACAATTGCAGGCAACAAAAAGGCCCCCATTTCGGGAGCCTTGATGTTCAGGCATTCGACTTACATGTTCGGGTAGGTCGGGCCGCCAGAGCCTTCCGGCGCCACCCAGGTGATGTTCTGTGCAGGGTCCTTGATGTCGCAGGTCTTGCAGTGAACGCAGTTCTGGGCGTTGATCTGGAAGCGCTTCTCGCCGTCTTCCATGGTCACCACTTCGTACACGCCGGCCGGGCAGTAACGCTGGGCAGGCTCATCGTAGAGCGGCAGGTTCTTGGCGATCGGGATGCTCGGATCGGTCAGCTTCAGGTGGCACGGCTGCTCTTCTTCGTGGTTGGTACCCGAGATGAACACCGAGCTGAGTTTGTCGAAGCTGATCTTGCCGTCCGGTTTCGGGTAATCGATCTTCTTGCAGTCGGCCGCAAGCTTGAGGCAAGCGTAATCCGGCTTGGTGTCGTGCAAGGTGAACGGCAGTTTGCCGCCGAAGATGTTCTGGTCGAGCCAGTTGAAACCGCCGCCGACGATGGCGCCGAACTTGTGGATCGCCGGGCCGAAGTTGCGGCTGGCGAACAGTTCGTCGTAGAGCCAGCTCTTCTTGAACGCGTCGACGTAAGTGGTCAGCTCTTCGGTGCCGTCCTTTTCAGCGAACAGCGCCTCGGCCACGGATTCAGCGGCGAGCATGCCGGACTTCATCGCGGTGTGGCTGCCTTTGATCTTGGCGAAGTTCAGGGTGCCGAGGTCGCAACCGATCAGCGCGCCGCCCTTGAAGACCATTTTCGGCAGCGAGTTCAGGCCGCCTTTGCAGATGGCGCGAGCGCCGTAGCTGATGCGCTTGCCGCCTTCCAGGTACTGCTTGAGCACCGGGTGATGCTTGAGGCGCTGGAACTCGTCGAACGGCGACAGGAAGGTGTTGCTGTAGGAAAGATCGACGATCAGACCGACTACGACCTGGTTGTTTTCCAGGTGATAGAGGAACGAGCCACCGGTGTTCTCGGTGCCCATGATGTCCAGCGGCCAGCCGGCGGTGTGGACCACCAGGCCTGGTTGATGCTTGGCCGGGTCGATTTCCCAGATTTCTTTCAGGCCGATGCCGTAGTGCTGGGCGTCGGCATCGCTGTCGAGGTTGAAGCGCTTGATCAGTTGCTTGCCGATGTGGCCACGGCAACCTTCGGCGAACAGCGTGTACTTGCCACGCAGTTCCATGCCCGGGGTGTACAGGCCTTCTTTCGGGTTACCTTCGCGGTCAACGCCCAGGTCGCCGGTGATGATCCCGCGAACCACGCCGTTTTCGTCGAACAGTGCTTCCTGAGCGGCGAAGCCTGGATAAATCTCCACGCCCAGGTTCTCGGCCTGCTGGGCCAGCCAGCGGCACAGGTTGCCCAGGGAGATGATGTAGTTGCCTTCGTTGTGCATGGTCTTGGGCACAAAAAGGTCAGGAATCTTTTGCGCGCTGTCGGCGTTCTTGAGAACGAAGATGTCGTCGCGGGTGACTGGCGTATTCAGCGGGGCGCCGAGTTCTTTCCAGTCAGGGAACAATTCGTTCAGGGCGCGTGGTTCGAACACGGCGCCGGACAGGATGTGAGCACCGACTTCGGAGCCTTTTTCGACCACGCAGACGCTGATTTCCTTACCGGCTTCGGCGGCCTTCTGCTTCAATCGGCAGGCGGCGGAAAGACCAGCGGGGCCGGCACCGACGATGACCACGTCGAATTCCATGTATTCGCGTTCCACAGGTTATCTCCTACTCAAGGCTCAACAGTTTTTTTTTCTAATTGGAGGTTTGGTGTCGCATCCATGAATTCCTGCGCAATGCAGGAAGAGGACAATCGATGAGCCACCTTTCTCTCTAAGGTGGCGCATTATATCTACACCACTCCTAGCGTCCAATACAAACGTTTGTTTGAATCGGCTCAAAGCCAGAGAAATCAAAGTCACGCGGCTTATGACTGGCCATTTTGCCGTATTGACCGGAATAGGCGTTCCGGTCAAGATACGGTCGGTTTTGCGCTCGCCGTAGGCTGACTGTTGGTTTCAAGAGCACCTCTAAAGACAGGGCGATGGCAGTACAAGGTGATGCGCAGCGCAGGTTCCGGCGCGCAGTTTACACGCCGCGATAATGAATGACTCGTCAGTCACCACTGACGAACGGTCATCTTCATCGTGAGCGCTTGTCACTTGACACCTTTGCCAGCGTTTTTAGAGGTGCCCTTGCGCCGATGAGCATCAAACCGCCAGGTTCGCCTAGGCGACTTTCTTTTCACCGGAGAGTAACGAGGAATCCATGAAGGTTCTTGTAGCTGTCAAACGCGTTGTGGATTACAACGTCAAGGTTCGCGTCAAGGCGGACAATTCCGGCGTCGACCTCGCCAACGTCAAGATGTCGATGAACCCGTTCTGCGAAATCGCAGTGGAAGAAGCCGTACGCCTGAAAGAGAAAGGTGTTGCGACTGAAATCGTCGTCGTCTCCATCGGCCCGTCCACCGCTCAAGAGCAACTGCGCACCGCGCTGGCTCTGGGTGCCGACCGCGCCATCCTCGTCGAATCCGCTGAAGACCTGACTTCGCTGGCCGTTGCCAAGCTGCTCAAGGCTGTTGTCGACAAGGAACAGCCTCAGCTGGTGATCCTTGGCAAACAAGCCATCGACAGCGACAACAACCAGACTGGCCAGATGCTCGCAGCATTGAGCGGCTATGGTCAGGGCACGTTCGCGTCCAAAGTCGAAATCAGCGGCGACAGCGTTGCCGTGACTCGCGAAGTCGACGGCGGCGCGCAGACGGTTTCCCTGAAACTGCCAGCCATCGTCACCACTGACCTGCGTTTGAACGAGCCGCGCTACGCGTCCCTGCCAAACATCATGAAAGCCAAGAAGAAGCCTCTCGAAGTGCTGACTCCGGACGCTTTGGGCGTTTCCACCGCCTCCACCAACAAGACCGTGAAAGTCGAAGCGCCGGCTGCACGCAGCGCAGGCATCAAGGTCAAGTCGGTGGCTGAACTGGTCGAGAAACTGAAAAACGAAGCGAAGGTAATCTAAATGACTATCTTGGTTATTGCTGAACACGACAACAAAGTGCTGGCCCCGGCCACGCTGAACACTGTGGCTGCCGCCGTTAAAATCGGTGGTGACATCCACGTTCTGGTTGCAGGTCAGGGCGCTGGCGCCGTGGCTGAAGCCGCGGCGAAAATCGCTGGCGTGAGCAAAGTACTGTCGGCTGACAATGCTGCTTACTCGCATCAACTGCCGGAAAACGTTGCTCCTCTGGTTGCCGAGTTGGGCAAGGGCTACAGCCACATCCTGGCGGCTGCCACTTCCAACGGCAAAAACATCCTGCCGCGCGTTGCCGCTCAGCTGGACGTTGACCAGATCTCTGAGATCATCTCGGTCGAAAGCGCTGACACTTTCAAGCGCCCAATCTACGCCGGTAACGCCATCGCAACCGTTCAATCGAACGCTGCGGTCAAAGTGATCACCGTGCGTGCTACCGGTTTCGATCCGGTGGCGGCTGAAGGTGGATCTGCTTTGATTGAAGCCGTTGGCGCTGCACACGACGCTGGCATCTCCAGCTTCGTCGGCGAAGAACTGGCCAAGTCCGATCGTCCGGAACTGACCGCTGCCAAGATCGTCGTTTCCGGCGGCCGTGGCATGCAGAACGGTGACAACTTCAAACACCTGTACGCCCTGGCTGACAAGCTGGGCGCTGCTGTCGGTGCTTCCCGCGCCGCGGTCGACGCAGGTTTCGTACCCAACGATATGCAGGTCGGTCAGACCGGCAAGATCGTTGCTCCACAGCTGTACATCGCCGTCGGTATCTCTGGCGCGATCCAGCACCTGGCCGGCATGAAAGACTCCAAAGTGATCGTTGCGATCAACAAGGACGAAGAAGCGCCGATCTTCCAGGTGGCCGATTACGGCCTGGTGGCGGACTTGTTTGAAGCCATCCCTGAGTTCGAGAAGCTAGTCTAATCCAGCGGCCTGACTTATAAAGAGCCCGACCTTTTGGTCGGGCTTTTTTTTTGTTCTTCTGTAGGAGCTGTCGAGTGCAACGAGGCTGCGATCTTTTGATCTTGCTCTTGATACTCAAGTGAACTCGAAAAGATCGCAGCCTCGTTTCACTCGACAGCTCCTACAGGGTATAACCGGGTTTGAGTGGAGAGTGTCGCCATGGATCTGCACCGCGTTTACGGCTGGTCATTGCTGCTGGGTCTGACGGTGTTGCCGGCGCTGTCAGTCGCCGCGGGCAAGTGCGAACGCCTGGTGGTGACCGGCAGCCCGGATGCGCCGCCGTACCTGTGGCAAGACCCGCAACACCCCAAGCACCTGATCGGCGCCAGTGCTGACCTGTTGCAGCAGGTGGCGGGGGAGCTGGGGATCAAGGTCGAACTGCTTTACGCCGGCAAACGCTCCCAGGCCCTGGACGAAGTGCGCAGTGGGCGAATGGACATGCTGGCGGATGCGTCATTGACGGTCAGTGAACTGGACACTCTGGATTACATTCATCCTCCGTTACTGGAAAACGATTACCTGGTCTGGACCCGCAAAGACTCGACGCTGGTCTACAACGAAGCGCAGGACCTTCACGGTCATCCCGGCGCGTTGTCGGAAAAGTCTCGTATGACCCAGGCATTTGGCGTGTTCGCCGAGCAGCAATTGTCCCTCGCACGCACGCCAAATCTGACCCAGGCCTTTCAGAAATTGCTGCTGGGTGAGGTGGAATTTGTCCTTGCCGGACGCTACTCGGGCATGGCGGCCGCGCAGACACTTAACCTGGCCAACGACCTGGTCGCCCGTCCACAACCGATCGACAAACCCGGCCTGTTCCTCGCGGTTTCCCACAACTCCGCCTGCAACGATCCGTGGTTGCGCGGACAGCTGGCCAAAAAGATGACAGAATTGCCCGCGTCCGGACTGACGGAAGCCGTGCTGCAACGCAATATCGAGCGCTGGAAGGCGCAGCGCTCACAGCCGCAGCAACCACCTGTCAGTACCCCAAAACAGTAGGGATTTTTAGTGAGTATTCGACCTCTTTTCGCTGCCCTGGCCGTTCTGGCTCTGGCGGGTTGTGCAGCCGATCCGGCGCCGAATGAACAAATGCGCCTGACCGAACAGGCACTCGAGCAGGCCAAGGCCGTGGGCGCCACCGCCGCCGACGTGCCGGAAATGAAACTGGCCGAAGACAAGTTCAACCGCGCCAAGGGCAGCATGAACGACCAATCCTTCAAGAACGCGCGCATGCGGGCCGAGCAGGCCGAGCTGGACGCGCGACTGGCCGAAGCCCGGGTTCTGACCCTCAAGAGCGAGGAGCAGTTGAACGTGCTAAACACCCGCATCACTCGCCTGCGCAAGCAACTGGGAGATGCCCAATGAGCCTCAAGACCAAAGCCCTGGGCGGTTTGATCCTGGCAGGTTGCGCCAGCCTCTATGGTTGTGCCGGTCAGCACAGCGAGGCCGCGTTGCAGCAGGCCAGTACTGACTTCCAGAAGGTCAAGGAAGATTCCAGCGTGCTGCGAATCGCGCCCAAGGATGTGATTCGCGCCGGTGAGTCGCTAGCCCGTGCCGATCGTCTGTCCACCTATTGGGGCAGTGGATCGGACGTGCTGCATTACGCTTACCTGAGTGAACGCTATAGCAAAATCGCGCGCGAACACACCAATCAGGTGCTCAACGAAGAACGTGCGGCGAAGCTCGAACTGGAGCGTCAGCGCCTGCAACTGGCCTTGCGCGAATCCAAACTGCTCAGCGTGCAGCAGCAGGGCAAGTGGCTCGAAGAACAGATTGTCGCGCTGGCGACCACCCAGACCGATCGCGGCCTGGTGATGACCTTGGGCGACGTGCTGTTCGACACGGGCGAAGCGGAGTTGAAAAACTCGGCGAACCGCGTGGTGTTGAAGATCGTGCAGTTCCTGCAGCTCAACCCCAAGCGCGTGGTGCGCATCGAAGGTTATGCCGACAGTACCGGCGGCAAGCAGGAAAACCTCAAGCTGTCCCGTGACCGTGCGCAATCGGTGGCAGACGTGCTGATGGATTTGGGCATCGACGATAAACGCATTCAGGTCGAAGGCTACGGCGATGAATATCCGGTCGACGTGAACGCCTCCGAACGGGGACGTGCACAGAACCGTCGGGTGGAAATTGTGTTTTCTGACGAAAAAGGCCAGCTCGGCGCTGCCCGTTAAGGGCTACGTCACTGGACAAGACACCCTACGAAAACGGGTGACGCCAGAAATCCTGTAGGAGCTGTCGAGTGAAACGAGGCTGCGATCTTTTGATCTTGCTCTTGATACTCAAGTGAACTCGAAAAGATCGCAGCCTCGTTTCACTCGACAGCTCCTACCCAGCTCCTACAACCCGGCCTGCCCGTCAGCGCCGGGTTTTTTTACGCCTGCTGATCAACTCCAAAAAACAGTACAGTTTTTGCTGACACTGCACTGTACGGTCGACTATTGTGGCAACTGTCCCAGTACACTTCTAAACTGTTCCGGTATTGTTTCACACAAGAATAAAATGCCCGTGAAATCGAGTGCTGCGTCATGACCAATCTCTTGCTCTACCAACGTATTGCTCAACAACTGGCCGAAGACATCCGCCGTGGCGTCTATCAACCGGGGGAGCGCGTGCCTTCGGTGCGCAAGATGAGTTCGCAGCTCAACGTCAGCCATGCGACGGTGTTGCAGGCTTACGCCAACCTCGAGGATCAGGGGCTGATCCGCGCCCGGCCGCAGTCGGGTTACTACGTGCACCAGACTCCGGCCCTGACCGCGCCGACACCGGACATCGCCCGGGTCGAGCGTCCAGGTCTGGTCACTCGCAGCAGCATCATCCAACAAGTCCTGGTCGAATCCCGCCGCGAGGGTGTGTTTCCCTTGGGCGCGGCGGTACCGAGCGTTGATTATCTGCCGGTGCGGGCGCTGCATCAGCAACTGGCCAAAGTCACCCGTTTCCATAGCCCGCGGGCGTTCAGCTACATGTTCAGCCCGGGTTTCGAACCGTTGCGCCGACAAGTGGCGATCCGCATGCGCGACGCCGGCGTGGTGGTCGATCCGTCGGAAGTGGTCATTACCCACGGCTGCGTTGATGCCTTGCAGATGTCCCTGCGTGTGCTGACTCGCCCGGGCGACCTGATCGCCGCCGAGTCGCCGACCTACTACGGTTTGCTGCAACTGGCTGACCTGCTGGGCCTCAAGGTCATCGAGATCCCGAGCGATCCGGCCACCGGTATGAGCCTCGAAGCCCTGCAACTGGCGGCCAACCAGTGGTCGATCAAGGCGCTGGTGCTGACCACGCGTCTGAGCAATCCATTGGGCGGCACCATGCCCGAAGAGCGGCAGAAGCAACTGCTTCGCCTGGCCTCGGATTTTGATATCCAGATTGTCGAAGACGATATCTACGGCGAACTGATGTTCGAGCAGGGTCGCACCAAATCACTTAAAGCCTACGATCGGCTGGATCGGGTGATCTATTGCTCAAGCTTTTCCAAAACCCTGTCGCCGGGCGTGCGGATCGGCTGGATGATTGCCGGCAAGTACCAGCAGGAAATCCAGCGTTTGCAGACCTTCAGCACCCATTCGGCCTGTAGCGTCACGCAGATGGGCATTGCGGCGTACCTGGAGAACGGTGGTTACGACCGGCATTTGCGCTACATCCGTCAGGAGTACCGCAAGAACCTCAGCGCTTTCCAGCTGGCGGTGCAGCAATACTTCCCGGAAGGCACGCAGATGACCCGGCCGACCGGCGGCTTCATTCTGTGGGTCAGCCTGCCGGGGCGGGTCAACACGCAGGAGCTGCACGTTCGTGCGTTGCAACAGGGCATCAGCATCGCGCCGGGGCTGATTTTCAGTAACACCGAGCAGTTCAACCACTGCATTCGACTGAACTGCGGCACACCCTGGAACCGTGAAGCCGAGCGTGCATTGATGACCCTGGGCATGCTCGCCACCCAACTCTGTCAGGAGATGGTCGGCGGCTTTTGAGGGGGCGGGCAGGATATTCCTGCCCGAGCTTGTCATGTCGCCTGCAACAGGCGAGCATATGGCTCCTGCCGTTTGTACCGTTGGGTCCATGAAGCCGATTTTTCCCGCCGTATGGCTATCGATCTGCCTGCTGATGACCTTCCAGGCCGAAGGTGTATTAGCGGCTTCCGTTCAAGAAAAACCGGCAGCCAGCGCCACTTCGAAAAAACCGGCACTGGTCAAGAAAGCCGCGCCGGTCAAAAAGAAAGCGGCCAAGGTGAAAAAGCGACCGCCGATTGCCTCCAAGTCCAAATCCGCCAGTGAAATCGCGAAAACCAAGCTTCCTTCGGTCGACCTGGATTTGAGCCTGCCCCAAGACATGGCCGAGGAGCTGAAACCGATCGGTACGGTGGCGTTGCCACGGCACGATGCAGTATTGCCGCAAATGTTTGGTGACAAGGCTGGTCCGTTTCAGCTCAACGGGAGGCTGATCAGCAACGAAATGAAGTTGCAACTGCGCAACGAAGAGCGCCGTGAAGTCGAAGGTGCAGCCCTGGAATTCGAGTTCAAACGATAATTTCTTCCCGTCCGTGACCCGCTGGCCAGACGCTTTGTCGGAGACTGGTCAGTCACGCTCGGTTAAGCGAAAAAACCCGGGTCCAGACAATTTTAAACAAGCGTTTTAGCGGTTACTCTGTGCCACGTCCTTTAACACATCGCCCGTCGAGGAGCTCGTCGTCATGAAATGCCGTGAAGGCTGTGGCGCCTGTTGCATTGCCCCTTCCATCAGTTCACCGATTCCAGGCATGCCCAATGGCAAGCCCGCGGGAGAACGTTGCGTACAACTCTCTGTCGATAACCTGTGCGGCATTTTCGGCAAACCGGAACGTCCTGCAGTGTGTTCGGCGTTCGAAGCCGACATCGAAGTCTGCGGAAGCAGCCGTGACGAAGCGATCAAATTGTTGGGTTGGTGGGAGCAAATGACGGCGGCGTGATGTGTTCAACGAACGGATCTTCAACAATAAGGAATAAGACTATGGGTTCGCTGCAACGTATGGCTGTGCTGTGTGGTTTGACGGTTTTGCTGGCTTCCACGGCCGCTCAGGCAGAAGACTGGAAAGTCGCCAAGAACGAAGACGGCATCAAGGTTTCCTTGAGTGAAGTGGCTGGCTCCGATTACAAGGCTTACCAGGGCGTCACGCTGATGAAAACCACCATCGCCAAACTGCGCGCGCTGCAGGAAGACGTGTCAGGCGCTTGCACCTGGATTCACGAATGCAAAACCCAGAAGCTGCTCAAGCACGAAGGCGACCAAAGCTGGACTTACACCCAGTTCAATACGCCTTGGCCGGTTACCGCGCGTGACTCGGTGTTGCATGTCACCACCACCGAGGGTGCTGATGGCAGCCTGACCCGCAAACTCGAAGGTGTGCCGAAGTACCTTCCTGAAGAAAAAGGCTTCGTCCGGGTGACCAAGGTCGACGGTTTCTGGAAGTTTGTGCCCAAGGGCGATCAGGTTGAAGTGACCTATCAGGTGCATACCGAGCCGGGCGGTAGCATTCCGCCGATGGTGGCCAACAAGTTTGTGGTGGATGCGCCGTTTAATACTTTGAAAGCCCTGAAGGCACGCGCTGAGAAGTAATCGCTCCGTTTTTTGATAATGCGCCCTGACTTTGTTCGGGGCGTTTGCTATTTGGTAGGGCGGTTTATTTGATCGGGGGCATATCCGTTTCTGCGGTCACGGCTGCTGGCGGTTTCGCTTTTACAGCGAGTCACTTTGGAAAAGCCCCAAAGTAACCAAAGGGCTTTTGCCCCTTTCGTTCGGTGCCTCGCCTAGGCTCGGCATGCCCTCGCTCCGGTCCTGCTCCGTGGGCCCGCCGCCATCGGCCATCCATGGCCGGGGGCGGCTAACCCGGCATCCATGCCGGGTTGCCCACTGCGCAGAACCTCCACTCGGCCTCCCGATGGGGCGTACAACTCAAGATCAAAAGCTGGAGGCGAGCTAACGCTCGGCCTGATGAGTGGTGAGAAGCAAAAGCTGTACGCCGATCTGCTTTATGTGGGAGCGGCGGTGCGACGATTCGACTTGCTCGCGAAGCTGTTGATCTTGCTGTTGCCGTTGCTTTGGCTTTTGATCTTGATCTTGATCTTGATCTTGATCTGCTTGCCCCTTTCCCAGAGGCCGAACGCAGGCGTTGCGCAGGGGGCACCGCGGCAAGGATGCCGCGGTAGCCGCCCCCGGCCATGGATGGCCGATGGCGGCGGGCCCCCGGAGCAATGCCGGAGTGAGGGCATGCCGAGCCTGGGCGAGGCACCGAATGGCGGGGCAAGAGCCCTTGGTTACTTGGGGCTTTTCCAAGTGACTCGCTGTAAAAGCGAAACCGCCAGCCGCCATTACCGCAGAAACGGATATGCCCCCGATCAAAGAGCACAACTGAAACGAATACGCCCCAAACTAACGGTCATTCGAATCAGGGGGACTTTATTTTGTTTCCGAATATGCGTTGCACGAAATTTTCACAAAGCCTCCAAGACAATTCGCCCGCGCCAAACATGCCGGACAGTAATCAATAGCAATGCCGCGAGTGATCGTGCAACATTTGCGCACCGTGCAAGCCCCGGGGCCGAGTACTGGCCAACAGAGGGCAAGGCGCCGCTGTATTTTTGCAACTTCAACTTCCAATGGGTCCTAAAACGACATGGCAAACCCGGACGCCCTGAGTCAGCAGCGAGCTTCTAGTCGCCTGCTGCAACCGACCGTCAAATCGCATCTGGCCTACACGCTGCTGTGTGCCCTGGTCATGATGGTCATGTTCAGCCTGCTGCGCGTTGCGCTGCTGGTTTACAACCGCGAGATGATCCTCGACACCCCGGCCTCGACCTTTCTCGAAGCGTTCGCCAACGGTCTGCGTTTCGACCTGCGCCTGGTGGTCTACCTCAGCATTCCATTGCTGCTGGCGTTGTTCAGCGCCCGGGCGATGGCCGCACGTGGATTCTTCCGGTTCTGGCTGACCATTGCCTCGAGTATCGCCCTGTTCCTCGGCCTGATGGAGATGGACTTCTACCGCGAGTTCCACCAGCGCCTCAACGGCCTGGTCTTCCAATATGTAAAGGAAGACCCGAAAACCGTGATGAGCATGCTCTGGTACGGTTTTCCGGTAGTTCGCTACCTGCTGGCCTGGGCCGTGGGCACGTTGATCCTGACCCTGGCGTTCAAGGGCGCCGACCGCGCCACCCGGCCTCGTGGCCCCTTCAGCGGCGGCAGCATCGGCACGCGCAAGGTCGCCCCGTGGTACGCACGCATCGCGGTGTTTGTCGTCTGCCTGCTGGTCTGCGTAGTCGCCGCTCGTGGCACCCTGCGTCAGGGCCCGCCACTGCGTTGGGGTGACGTTTACACCACCAACTCGAACTTCGCCAACCAGTTGGGCCTCAACGGCACCTTGTCGCTGGTCGCCGCGGCCAAGAGCCGCATGTCCGAAGATCGCGACAATGTCTGGAAGGCCACGTTGCCACAGCCTGAAGCGCAGAAAATCGTGCGTGACATGCTGGTGATGCCGGACGACAAACTGGTGGATGCCGAAACCGCAGCCGTGCGTCGTGACTACACGCCACCCGCCGACAAGACCCTGCCGATCAAGAACGTCGTCGTGATCCTGATGGAAAGCATGGCCGGTCACTCGGTGGGCGCCTTGGGCGCACCGGGCAACATCACGCCGTACCTCGACAAACTGTCGAAGGAAGGCCTGATGTTCGACCGCTTCTTCTCCAACGGGACCCATACCCACCAGGGTATGTTCGCCACCATGGCCTGCTTCCCGAACCTGCCGGGTTTCGAATATCTGATGCAGACGCCGGAAGGCAGCCACAAGTTGTCCGGCCTGCCGCAATTGCTCAGTGCCCGTGCCTATGACGACGTGTACGTCTATAATGGCGACTTCGCCTGGGATAACCAGTCGGGTTTCTTCAGCAACCAGGGCATGACCAACTTCATTGGTCGTAACGACTTCGTGAACCCGGTGTTCTCCGATCCGACCTGGGGCGTGTCCGACCAGGACATGTTCGACCGTGGTCTGGTAGAGCTCAAGGCACGGGAAAACGGCAAGCCGTTCTATGCGCTGCTGCAAACCCTGTCCAACCACACGCCTTACGCCTTGCCGACCCCATTGCCGGTTGAGCGCGTGACCGATCGCGGTAGCCTGAACGAGCATTTGACCGCCATGCGTTATGCGGACTGGGCGCTGGGCCAGTTCTTTGAAAAGGCCCGCAAGGAGCCGTATTTCAAGGAAACCCTGTTTGTGATCGTCGGCGACCACGGTTTTGGCAACGAGCGTCAGATCACCGAAATGGACCTGGGCCGCTTCAACGTGCCGATGCTGATGATCGCACCGGGCATCCAGGAAAAGTTCGGCGAGCGTGACCATACCGTGGGCACGCAGATCGACATCGTGCCAACCATCATGGGCCGTATTGGTGGTGAAGTACGTCATCAGTGCTGGGGCCGCGATTTGCTCAACCTGCCTGAAGGCGACACTGGTTTCGGCGTGATCAAGCCGTCGGGTAGCGAGCAGACCACCGCCATCATCACGGCTGATCAGATTCTGGTGCTGCCGAAGGAAAAGGAAATGGCGCCGAAGATGTACCAGTACGAACTGGGCGCGACACCTCACGCCGAGATCGTTCCGGATGCACCGCGTACCGCTGAGCTGAAACTCAAGCTCGAAGCGTTCCTGCAAACGGCGACCAAGAGCCTGATCGACAACACCGCCGGTGTGGTTGATGGCAAGCCGGACTAAGTCTTGATGCAATAAAAAAGAGGCCCTTGAAAAGGGCCTCTTTTTTTTGCCTGTTAAACCTTTATATCTTGCCGAGCAACAGCAGGATCAACAGCACCACCAACACCACGCCGATGATACCCGACGGGCCATAACCCCAACTTCTGGAGTGCGGGAAGACCGGTAAACCACCTACCAGCAGGAGGATCAGAATAATGATAAGAATTGTGCCCATGTCTATTTCCTTGTTGGAAGTGTTCTGGAATTACCTGGCGTTTAACGGTCAGCCGGACTGCTATAAAACCGGGCTGCTTACAAAATCCGACTGTGGCGTATGAAAGAAAATTCCAAGTTTTTTTAATGTTTTTCGAAGAAAGGCTTATTTCGTTTTTAATGAGTCTAGTTGGTTCAGGCGCTGCCATGGTTTGCTCGGGCCATTCAGCAATCTGATGGAGCGTGGGTCGGGCATTGTCCTTCGCTACACTCGATGCATCTTCCCCGGAACAACAAGGCTGTTTGCTATGCAAAATCGCATGATGATCACTGGTGCGGGCTCGGGCTTGGGTCGCGAAATCGCGCTGCGCTGGGCGCGTGAAGGCTGGCAGCTGGCCTTGTCGGATGTCAGCGAACCCGGTCTGCAGGAAACCCTGAAACTGGTTCGCGAAGCCGGTGGCGACGGTTTTATCCAGCGTTGCGACGTGCGCGATTACAGCCAGCTGACCGCTTTCGCCCAGGCCTGCGAAGAGAAACTCGGTGGCATCGATGTCATCGTCAACAACGCCGGCGTTGCCTCGGGCGGGTTCTTCAGTGAACTGTCGCTGGAAGACTGGGACTGGCAGATCGCGATCAACCTGATGGGCGTGGTCAAGGGCTGCAAAGCCTTCCTGCCGCTGCTGGAAAAAAGCAAAGGCAAGATCATCAACATCGCGTCGATGGCCGCCCTGATGCAAGGCCCGGCCATGAGCAACTACAACGTGGCCAAGGCTGGCGTGGTGGCGTTGTCCGAAAGCTTGTTGGTCGAGCTGGCGCATCAGGAAGTCGGCGTGCATGTGGTGTGCCCGTCGTTCTTCCAGACCAACCTGCTGGACTCGTTCCGTGGCCCGACGCCGGCCATGAAAGCCCAGGTCGGCAAGTTGCTGGAAAGCTCGCCGATCACCGCAGCCGACATTGCCGATTACATCTATCAGCACGTCGCCGCTGGCGAATTCTTGATCCTGCCGCACGAACAGGGCCGCATGGCCTGGGCGCTCAAGCAGAAGAACCCGCAACTGCTCTACGACGAAATGACCGTCATGGCCGACAAAATGCGCGCCAAGGCCAAACAAACCGCAGGTTGAACTTGCCCGTACGCAACACCGTCGTTAGGGTGGCCGCCATCGGCCATCCTCGCGAGATGTATGCATGCTCAATTACCTGTGGTTTTTCCTCGCCGCGCTGTTCGAAATCGCCGGCTGCTTTGCCTTCTGGATGTGGCTGCGCCAGGGTAAAAGCGCCTGGTGGGTCGTGCCCGCTCTGCTCAGTCTGACCTTGTTCGCGCTGCTGCTGACCCGCATCGAAGCGACCTACGCCGGCCGCGCCTATGCCGCTTACGGTGGCATCTACATCATCGCGTCGATCGGCTGGCTGGCAGTGGTCGAGCGGATTCGTCCGCTGGGCTCGGACTGGCTCGGCGTGGCGCTGTGTGTAACCGGGGCCAGCGTCATCCTTTTCGGCCCGCGCTTCTCCGCTTCCTGAAGGATCGGTCCTTCATTTAACGGGTTTGTCAGACGTTTCCATAGGAACTGTTCGGACGGCGCTGTAGGGCGGGACTGATTTGCCGCTGTCGCATTGAAGCCCTACTCAGTGCAGGGCATCTTCAGGGTTCGATAACCCTGAAGGACGAATGCCATGCTTGTACTCAGTCGCGTTGTGGGCGAATTGATTTCCATCGGTGACAACATTTCCGTGCGCATTCTTGCCGTCAACGGAGGCAGTGTGCGCTTCGGTGTCGAAGCGCCGCAAAACGTCAACGTGCACCGCTCCGAGGTCTACGACCGCATCCAGGTCAAACTGGCGAAAAACAAAGGACGCTGAGGTCTCAGTCGAACAGGTGCTTGGGCACATCGTGCTTGAGCATCAACTGGCATTGCTCGCTTTCCGGGTCGAAGACAATCAGCGCCTGGCCCTTGGTCAATGCCTGGCGAACACGCAGAACACGGGTTTCCAGCGGCGTGTCATCGCCGTTGTCCGTACCGTCACGGGTCACGAAATCCTCGATCAGGCGGGTGAGGGTGTCGACTTCAAGTTGGTCGTGGGGGATCAGCATAGGCACCTCGGCTAAACAATGGCGCGATGCTACGGCGGTTGAACGCACAGGACCAGTAGGAGCTGCCGCAGGCTGCGATCTTTTGATCTTTGGTGTTAGTTGCATCGCTGAAAATCAAAAGATCGCAGCCTGCGGCAGCTCCTACGGTTTTACGTTCGCTTTAGCCCTCCGACCGCTGCCCTACGAGACTATCCACCGACGGCACCCGCGTATCGCTTTCCATCTGCGTCTCATGTTCGAGCTGATGACTGAACCGGTCCAGCGACCCCTTGGCCGGTTGTGCATCGCTGGCAAACACCGGCGGGCTCAGAATGTAGGCGCCGAGCAGGCGACTGAGTGCTGCGAGGCTGTCGATGTGGGTGCGTTCGTAGCCGTGCGTGGCGTCGCAGCCGAAGGCGAGCAGGGCGGTGCGAATGTCATGCCCGGCAGTGACCGCCGAATGGGCATCGCTGAAGTAATAGCGGAACAGGTCACGGCGCACCGGTAACTCGTTGTCACTGGCCAGGCGCAGCAGATGCCGCGACAGGTGATAGTCGTAAGGTCCACCGGAATCCTGCATGGCCACGCTCACCGCGTGTTCGCTGGAATGCTGACCCGGCGCGACCGGGGCAATGTCGATGCCGACGAATTCGCTGACGTCCCACGGTAACGCCGCCGCCGCGCCACTGCCGGTTTCCTCGGTAATGGTGAACAGCGGATGACAGTCGATCATCAGCTCTTGGCCGCTGTCGACGATCGCTTTCAGCGCCGCCAGCAATGCGGCAACGCCGGCCTTGTCGTCGAGATGTCGGGCGCTGATGTGGCCGCTTTCGGTGAATTCCGGCAAAGGGTCGAAGGCGACAAAATCACCGACACTGATCCCCAGCGAGTCGCAATCGGCGCGGGTGGCGCAATAGGCGTCCAGGCGCAGTTCAATGTGATCCCAACTGATCGGCATTTCATCCACGGCGGTATTGAACGCATGCCCGGAAGCCATCAACGGCAGCACGCTGCCACGGATCACACCGTTGTCGGTAAACAGGCTGACCCGGCTGCCCTCGGCAAAACGGCTGGACCAGCAGCCGACAGGCGCCAGGGTCAGACGACCGTTGTCCTTGATCGCGCGAACCGCCGCGCCGATGGTGTCGAGGTGAGCGGAGACCGCGCGGTCGGGACTGTTCTTCTTGCCCTTGAGGGTGGCGCGGATAGTGCCGCGGCGGGTCATCTCAAAGGGAATGCCCAGCTCTTCAAGCCGCTCGGCGACGTAACGCACGATGGTGTCGGTGAACCCGGTCGGGCTGGGAATGGCGAGCATTTCCAGCAGGACTTTTTGCAGGTAGTTCAGATCCGGTTCGGGAATGTTGCTGGTCATGGAAACTCCTGATGAGTCGAGGCTATCGATGGTTTCGATGAAGGGAAAGAATCGTCGTTGTCTGTCAGGGCCCCATCGCGAGCAGGCTCGCTCCCACAGTGGAGTGCGGTCAAATGTGGGAGCGGGTTTGCTCGCGAAGGCGCCAGCCCAGGCACTACATCACTAAGAAACCGCCGGCTGACTGTGCGGAAACAACAAATCCACAAACCGCTCAGCCGTCGGCTGCGGTTCATGGTTGGCCAGCCCGGCGCGCTCATTGGCTTCGATAAACACATACTCCGGTTGATCGGCAGCAGGCACCATCAGGTCGAGCCCGACCATTGGAATGTCCAGCGCCCGCGCCGCGCGCACCGCCGCATCCACCAGCGTCGGATGCAGGATCGCCGTCACATCCTCAAGAATCCCGCCGGTATGAAGGTTCGCCGTCTTGCGTACGAACAGATGCTCGCCCGCCGGCAGAATGCTGCTGTAGTCATAACCCGCCGCCTGCAAGGTGCGCTCGGTCTCATGATCCAACGGAATCTTGCTTTCACCGCTGGTCGCCGCCTGACGACGCCGGCTCTGCGCTTCGATCAGCGCACCGATGGAATGCTGACCATCACCGACCACTTCTGCCGGACGGCGAATCGCCGCGGCGACCACCTCAAAACCGATCACCAGAATCCGCAAGTCGAGGCCTTCGTGAAAGCTCTCCAGCAGTGCTCGACTGTCGAACTGGCGAGCGGACTCGATGGCTTGCTGGACCTCTTCGATGGTCTGTAGATCCACCGCGACGCCTTGGCCCTGTTCGCCATCCAGCGGTTTGACCACCACCCGTTCGTGCTCGTCGAGAAACGCCAGATTGTCATCGGCATTGCCGGCCAGTTGCTGCGACGGCAAGTTCAAACCGGCGGCCTTGAGCACTTTGTGCGTCAGGCTTTTGTCCTGGCACAACGTCATGCTGATGGCGCTTGTCAGGTCGCTGAGGGATTCACGGCAACGTACGCGGCGACTGCCATGGATCAAGGTGAACAGGCCGGCATCGGCGTCATCGACTTGCACTTCGATGCCGCGACGGTGAGCTTCCTCGACGATGATCCGTGCATAAGGATTGAACTCGGCTTCGGGACCCGGGCCCAGAAACAGCGGTTGATTGATGCAGTTTTTGCGCTTGATCGCGAAGGTCGACAGGTTGCGAAACCCCAGCTTGGCGTAAAGACTTTTCGCCTGACGGTTGTCGTGCAGCACGGACAGGTCCAGGTAACTCAGCCCACGGCTCATGAAGTGCTCGATCAAATGTCGCACCAGCACTTCACCGACACCCGGACGCGAACATTGCGGATCGACCGCCAGGCACCACAGGCTGCTGCCATTTTCCGGATCGTTGAACGCCTTGTGGTGATTGAGGCCCATGACGCTGCCGATGATCGCGCCGCTGTCCTCATCTTCGGCCAGCCAATAGACGGGCCCGCCCTGATGACGCGGAGTCAGCAGACTCGCGTCGATCGGCAACATGCCGCGCAACTGATACAGCTGATTGATCGCCTGCCAGTCCGCGTCGCTCTGGGCGCGACGGATGCGAAAGCCGCGAAACACCCGAGTGGACTGGCGGTAATCGCTGAACCACAGGCGCAAGGTGTCGGACGGGTCAAGAAACAACTGTGCCGGCTCCAGCCCCAGCACTTGCTGAGGCGCCGCCACGTACAGGGCGATGTCGCGTTCACCGGTGTGCTCATTGAGCAGCTCTTGGGCCAGGCTCGCCGCATCCGGAAAGGTGTGGCCGATCAGCAACCGGCCCCAACCGCAATGCACGGCAATCGGTGCGGCGCCCAATTCACTGCCGTCTTCGGCCAGGCGGGCCTGCAAGCGTTCGTAAGAGGGCGCCTGACCGCGCAACAAGCGTTGGCTGTAGGCCGTGGCGTGGGGTTTCATCGATCAGATTCCTTGTTCGCTGAGCCACAGGTTCAGGGCAGCCAATTGCCACAGCTTGGAACCGCGCAACGGGGTCAATTGACCTTGTGGATCGGTCAGCAGGCGGTCGAGCATCTCAGGCTTGAACAGGCCGCGATCCTGACTCGGATCGAGCAGCAGTTCGCGCACCCAGTTCAGCGTGTCGCCCTGCAAATGCTTCAGGCCGGGGACCGGGAAGTAACCTTTCTTGCGATCGATCACTTCACTCGGAATCACCAGCCGCGCCGCTTCTTTCAAGACTTGCTTGCCGCCATCCGGCAGTTTGAATTTGCCCGGCACGCGCGCCGACAATTCCACCAGGCGATAGTCGAGAAACGGTGTGCGCGCTTCCAGGCCCCAGGCCATGGTCATGTTGTCGACGCGTTTGACCGGGTCGTCCACCAGCATGATCGTGCTGTCCAGACGCAAGGCTTTGTCTACCGCTGCATCAGCGCCGGGCTGTGCGAAATGTTCCTTCACGAAGTCACCAGCGGCGTCATTCGCTGTCAGCCATTTCGGCTGCACGGTGGCGGCGTAGTCGTCGTAACTGCGGTCGAAAAACGCATCGCGATAGGCGGCGTACGGATCTTCGGCACCGTCGACTTGTGGGTACCAGTGATAACCGGCGAACAACTCGTCGGCACCCTGGCCGCTCTGCACCACTTTGCAATGCTTGGCCACTTCGCGGGACAGCAGATAGAAGGCGATGCAGTCATGACTGACCATCGGTTCGCTCATGGCGCGGAACGCTGCGGGCAATTGCTCGATGATCTCTTTTTCGTCGATGCGCAATTGGTGATGCTGCGTGCCGTAGTGCTTGGCGATCAGGTCTGAATACTGGAATTCGTCGCCGCGCTCGCCGCCGGCATCCTGGAAACCGATGGAGAAGGTCGACAGGTTTTCAACACCGACCTCACGCAACAGACCGACCAGCAAACTCGAATCGACACCGCCCGACAGCAGCACACCGACATCGACTGCCGCACGTTGACGGATCGCCACCGCGTCACGGGTGCTGTCGAGTACACGGTCACGCCAGTCTTCGAGTGTCAGATTCATCTCGTCGGCGTGTGGGCCGTAGGGCAGGGTCCACCAGGTTTTCTGCTCGGTGGTGCCGTCCGCTTCGATGCGCATCCAGGTCGCCGGTGGCAGTTTTTCGATGCCGGCCAGCAAGGTGCGAGGTGCCGGGACCACGGCGTGGAAATTCAGATAATGATTGAGTGCCACCGGGTCGAGGATCGGATTGATATCGCCGCCCTTGAGCAATGCCGGCAGTGCCGAGGCAAAGCGCAGGCGCTGGCCGGTGCGCGACAGGTACAGCGGCTTCACGCCGAGGCGGTCACGGGCGATGAACAGACGCTGGGCATCGCGCTCCCAGATGGCGAAGGCGAACATGCCGTTGAGCTTGGGCAGCAAGGCTTCGCCCCAGGCGTGATAACCCTTGAGCAGCACTTCGGTGTCACCACCGGAATAGAAGGCATAACCGAGGCTTTCAAGCTCAGTGCGCAGTTCCGGGAAGTTGTAGATCGCGCCGTTGAAGGCCAGGGACAAGCCCAGTTGGTTGTCGACCATCGGCTGCGCCGAGCCGTCCGACAGGTCCATGATTTTCAGGCGACGGTGGCCCAGGGCAATCGGCCCTTGGGCATGAAAGCCCCATGCGTCAGGGCCGCGAGGGGCCAGGTGATGGGTGATTCGCTCGATGGCTGCAAGGTCTGCAGGTTGATGATCAAAACGTAACTCGCCAGCTAATCCGCACATAAATTCCTTACCGGTTTTTCCGTTGGGGAGGGTCAATCGATACCGCGCCAAAAACGGCGGGTACTCAGAAACTGACCCGGCTGAATCCCCGGAGTTTTAGACCGATAAGTTATAAGTCGCGCCGTCAGACTTTTCCGCGGACCAACTGGCGCACGGCGAAACGGTTGGGATGGCAGGCCTCGGCGACCGTTCTGGGCAGGGGCAGCGGTTCGTTTTCGATCCATGCCGCGAGCAATTCACCCGATAGCGGCGCGGTGATCAAACCGCGAGAGCCGTGGCCGCTGTTGACGTAAAAACCCTCAAGCCAGGGGCAGGGAATATCCGGTACTTGCCGGGCGTCCTTGCTCAGTACGGCGTAGGCCTCGGCGAAGGCCGCTGGTTCGGCCAACGGGCCAACGATCGGCAGGTAGTCCGGGCTGGTGCAGCGGAACGCGGCGCGTCCTTCAAGCTGTTGCGGGTCCAGTGCCTGTGCATGCAGTCGCGTGGCCAGGTCGGGGGAGATTTCCTCGAGCAAGGCCAGGTTGCCGAGGTGTTCGGCGAGGGTCGGGGTCAGGTCATCGCTCTTGAAGTCGAAGCTGGCGCCGAGGGTGTGTTCGCCCAGTCGAGCCGGCGCCACATAGCCTTCGGCGCAGACGACGGTGGCCAGGCTCTGGCTTTCAGGGGTTTGCGCCAGTCGGGTGATCTGGCCACGAATGCGTTTGAGGGGCAGCTCGGCGCTTTGAGGGAAACGCTTGATCTCGGCGGCGCCGGCCAGGATCACCACGGGGGCACTGGCCAGCAAATCATCACCGTCCCAGGCCTGCCATTGATCATCAACCTTGCGCAGTTCCAGGACATCGCGATGGGGCAGCCACTGGATGTTCGCCGAAGATGCCTGCCAATGGCACAACGCCGGCGGATGAACCCAGCCGCCCTCCGGGAAGAATAATCCGCCGTGCTCCAGGGCGATGCCGGCCTGAACCTGGGCTTGCGGTTGATCGAGCAAGTGCACCAGGTCTGGCGAAAAGGCGGCGGCCAATTGCGCTTGGCGCTCGGCTTCCTTGGCGTTGAAGGCCAGTTGCAAGACCCCGCAATCGTCCCAGTCGACGCCCCGTTGCAAATGTTCGAGCAAACGCCGGGTGTGACCGAAACCACTGACAATCAACTGCGACAACGCAGTGCCATGGGCCGAAAGCTTGAGGTACAGCACGCCCTGTGGATTGCCCGAGGCTTCCTGCGCCAGTGCATTGTGACGCTCCAGAAGGCTGACGTGCCAACCCCGCGCCGCGAGACTGGCGGCCGTGGCGCAACCGGCCAGGCCGGCGCCAATCACCAGTGCCCGACGTTCGCCGGTCAGTGGCGTCGGGCGCGTGAACCATGGTTTGGCCGCGGCGGGCGCCGGGACTTCTTCAGGCCAGCCGAGAAACACGCCCCGCAGGATTTCCCATTTGTGGCCAATGCCGGGCGTGCGCTTCATCTTGAAGCCCGCCGCATTCAGCAGACGGCGCACCCAACCGGTGCTGGTGAAGGTGCTGATGGTCGAGCCGGGGGCCGCCAGACGTGCCAGTTCGGCAAACAGCTCGGCGGTCCACATATCAGGGTTTTTCGCCGGGGCGAAACCGTCGAGAAACCAGGCGTCGATCTGCGCGTCGAGTTGTGGCAATTGCTCCAGCGCATCGCCGATCAGCAGGGTCAGGGTCACGCGGCCGTTGTCCAGCACCAGGCGCTGGAAGCCTGGGTGGATCGCGACGTATTGCGTCAGCAGTTGATCGGCAAACGGCTTGAGCTCCGGCCACAAGGCCAAGGCGCGCTGCAGATCGGGCAGGCTCAGCGGGTACTTTTCGACACTGACAAAATGCAGCCGCGCCCCGGCCACCGCGTGCTGTTCGAACAGCTGCCAGGCGCAAAGGAAATTCAGCCCGGTGCCGAAACCGGTCTCGCCAATCACCAATCGACCGCCCACAGGCAACGCGGCAAAGCGTTCACGCAAAGCGTTCTGTTCGAGGAATACGTAGCGGGTTTCGTCCAGCCCCGACAGGTCGGAGAAATACACATCATCGAACACCCGCGAACGCGGGAGCCCTTGGTCGTCCCAGTCGAGCTGGGCGTGGGGCAATACAGGTTTCATGGCTGGCTCGGCAACGGCAAGGCGGCCATTCTAGCCGATCGCCGGAGCGGTGCTTGATCCAAGGCAAGCCTCAGGATGGCGTGCTTGTTCAAAATGGTGGTGACCGCAAAAGATCGCAGCCTGCGGCAGCTCCTACGGTTGTACGCCAATCCCACGTAGGAGCTGCCGCAGGCTGCGATCTTTCGGCCATTTTTGCATCACCGCAAACCTTTAACTTCCGCTAGTCTTGCTCAACCCTGGAAGGAGCCGTCCCATGTTCGAATCCGCCGAAATCGGTCACGCCATCGACAAAGAAACCTACGACGCCGAAGAACCGGTCCTGCGCGAAGCCTTGCTCGAAGCGCAGTTCGAACTTCACCAGCAGCGCCGCTTTCCGGTGATCATTCTGATCAATGGCATCGAAGGCGCCGGCAAGGGCGAGACGGTCAAGTTGCTCAACGAATGGATGGACCCACGCCTGATCGAGGTCCGCACATTCGATCAGCAGACCGACGAAGAGCTGGCGCGGCCACCGGCCTGGCGCTACTGGCGGATGCTTCCGGCCAAGGGCCGCATGGGGATTTTCTTCGGCAACTGGTACAGCCAGATGCTGCAAGGCCGGGTTCATGGCTTGTTCAAGGACCCGGTGCTGGATCAGGTCATCAACCAGTCCGAGCGCTTTGAAAAAATGCTCTGCGACGAAGGCGCGCTGATCTTCAAGTTCTGGTTCCACCTCTCCAAGAAGCAAATGAAGGCGCGGCTCAAGGCCCTGGCGGATGACCCGCTGCACAGTTGGCGCATCAGTCCGCTGGACTGGCAACAATCGCAAACCTACGACAAATTCGTGAAATACGGCGAACGCGTGTTGCGCCGTACCAGCCGCGACTACGCGCCTTGGCATGTGATCGAAGGGGTGGACCCTCATTACCGCAGCCTGGCGGTGGGCAAGATCCTGCTCGAAGGCCTGCAAAGTGCCCTGAAGCGACACAAGGTCAATCCTTCCAAGGTCAATGCCGCGCCGTTGCCCATCCATGTCGATCAGTTGAACCTGCTCGACAGCCTGGATTTGACCCAGCACCTGGACAAGGACGATTACGAAGAACAATTGATTACCGAACAGGCACGATTCTCCGGCCTGATGCGCGACAAACGTATGCGTCGACACGCCTTGGTGGCGGTGTTCGAGGGCAATGATGCGGCCGGCAAGGGCGGGGCGATCCGCCGGGTTGCGGCAGCCCTCGATCCACGCCAGTACAACATCGTGCCGATTGCCGCGCCCACCGAAGAGGAACGTGCGCAGCCTTATCTGTGGCGGTTCTGGCGGCACATCCCGGCCAAGGGCAAGTTCACGGTGTTCGATCGTTCGTGGTACGGGCGGGTGCTGGTGGAACGCGTCGAAGGCTTCTGCCCGCCGGCTGACTGGTTGCGGGCCTACAGTGAAATCAATGACTTTGAAGAGCTGATCGCCGAGGCCGGGGTGATCGTGGTCAAGTTCTGGCTGGCCATCGACAAGCAGACACAACTGGAGCGCTTCCAGGCGCGGGAAGAAATTCCCTTCAAGCGTTTCAAGATCACTGAAGATGACTGGCGCAATCGTGATAAATGGGATGACTACCGCGCGGCGGTTGGTGACATGGTCGATCGCACCAGCACCGAGATCTCGCCCTGGACGCTGGTGGAAGCCAATGACAAGCGCTGGGCGCGGGTCAAAGTCCTGCGCACCATCAATCTGGCGCTGGAAGAGGCTTTCGAAAAGTCCGACAAGCACGACAGAAAAGTGAAACAGCACAAGAAGTGAGCGATGGTTACGCATACGCGGGGTGAATGATTGTCGCGGTCGGTAATGCAGTGGACTTATGCTCGGTCCACTCCCAACCGACAACAACAATGAGGTATGCCATGCGTGAAGTGGTGATCGTCGACAGCGTGCGGACCGGCCTGGCCAAATCCTTTCGCGGCAAGTTCAACCTGACCCGCCCGGACGACATGGCGGCCCATTGCGTCAATGCACTGCTGGCGCGCTCGGGCATCGACCCGGCCAGCGTCGAGGACTGCATCGTCGGTGCCGGTTCCAACGAAGGGGGCCAGGGCTTCAACATCGGACGCAACATCGCGGTGCTGTCGCGCCTGGGCACCGGCACTGCCGGCATGACCCTCAACCGCTTTTGCTCGTCGGGCTTGCAAGCGATCGCCATTGCGGCCAATCAGATCGCCTCGGGTTGCAGCGACATCATCGTCGCCGGTGGCGTCGAGTCGATCAGCCTGACCATGAAAAGCATCAACACCGACAACCTGATCAACCCGCTGCTGAAAGAGCAGGTGCCCGGTATCTATTTCCCGATGGGGCAGACCGCCGAAATCGTCGCTCGTCGTTACGACGTTACTCGTGAAGAACAGGATCTGTACGCGCTGCAAAGTCAGCAACGTACCGCTCAGGCACAGGCCGATAGATTGTTTGACGATGAAATCGTGCCGATGGCGGTGAAGTATCGGGTTGAAGACAAGGCCACCGGTCAGGTGCAGATCCTTGACGGCATCGTCGATCACGATGACTGCAACCGCCCGGGCACCACTCTGGAAAGCCTGGCGGGATTGAAACCGGTGTTTGCCGAAGACGGTTCGGTGACGGCGGGCAATTCTTCGCAGCTGTCCGATGGCGCGTCGATGACGCTGGTGATGAGCCTGGAAAAAGCACTGCAACTGGGGTTGAAGCCCAAGGCGTTCTTCCGTGGTTTCACCGTGGCCGGTTGCGAGCCGGATGAAATGGGCATCGGCCCGGTGTTCTCGGTGCCGAAGCTGCTCAAGGCCAAGGGTTTGCGGATTTCCGACATTGATCTGTGGGAACTCAACGAAGCGTTTGCATCCCAGTGCCTGTACAGCCGCATTCGGTTGGAGATCGATAACGACAAGTACAACGTCAATGGCGGCTCGATTTCCATCGGCCATCCGTTCGGCATGACCGGCTCGCGTCAGGTCGGGCATCTGGTGCGTGAATTGCAACGCCGCAACGTGCGTTACGGCATCGTCACCATGTGTGTGGGTGGCGGGATGGGGGCGACCGGGTTGTTTGAAGCGGTGCGTTAAGACTGCAAGAATTGTGTTGTCTGGTTAACCGCTATCGTCGGATCGCCGCCCGGAGCTGGCTCACTCCCACATTGGATCTATGTCGCACACCAGATCCCTGTGGGAGTGAGCCTGCTCGCGATGGCAGCGCCGCGGTCTACAGGCTCATCCGCAAAACCAGCATCCGCTCAATGTAAGCCTGTACCTCCCGCGCCAACTTCTCCGGATTTTCAAACGGCCCCTCAAGGGTGTTTTCCCGGGTGCTGAAATATAAATCTCCATTCACGCGACACACCCGGTCACAGCGAAAGTGAGTGGCGGGGGCATTGTCCTGGGCGCGCTTGCCGTACATGGCGATCTCCTGAGGAATGTACCTGTTGGCGAATCCCATGAGCTTATGCATGAACCACTTGTAACGCCTGGCCAACCGATCGACGGCATAGCGCCAATTTAATGGTGCGACCTGCACAGTTTCATTCGCGGCCAACGCCCAACTGTCCCTGTGTGCCGAACAGCTCTAAGCCTAGAATGACCGTTCTTGCTACTTGGCTGCGGGGTTCGCAATGCACATTTCATCGGGTCGCTGGGTTTACGGTCTGTTCCTGGCCTTGGTGACCGCGCTGCTGTGGGGAATCCTGCCAATCAAACTCAAGCAAGTGCTGCTGGTGATGGACCCGGTCACGGTGACCTGGTTTCGCCTGATCGTATCCGGCGGCTGCCTGTTCATTTATCTGGCGGCGACCAAACGCCTGCCGAGCCGCAAGGTGCTCGGGCCGCGTGGTGGCTGGTTAGTGGTGATGGCGGTGCTCGGCCTGGTGGGCAACTACGTGTTGTACCTGATGGGCCTGAACCTGCTGAGCCCCGGCACCGCGCAACTGGTGGTGCAGATGGGCCCGATCATGTTGCTGATCGCCAGTCTGTTTGTGTTCAAGGAACGGTTCAGCGTGGGGCAGGGGGTTGGCCTGCTGGTGCTGTTGATCGGCTTTGGCCTGTTTTTCAATCAGCGGCTGGCCGAGTTGCTGACCTCGCTGAGCGATTACACCGCCGGCGTGTTGCTGGTGCTGTTGGCGTCCACAGTCTGGACGTTCTACGCCTTGGGCCAGAAGCAATTGCTCACGGTGTGGAATTCGTTGCAGGTAATGATGGTGATCTACCTGTTCTGCGCGCTGTTGCTGACGCCGTGGGTGCATCCGCTGGAAGCGCTGCAACTGAGCCCGCTGCAAGGCTGGCTATTGCTGGCGTGCTGCATGAACACCCTGATCGCCTATGGCGCGTTTGCTGAGGCTCTGGCGCATTGGGAGGCGTCGCGGGTCAGTGCGACACTGGCGATTACGCCGTTGGTGACGTTTGCTGCGGTGGCAGTGGCTGCGTGGTTGTGGCCGGAGTATGTGCATGCCGAGACGATCAATGGTCTGGGTTATGGCGGAGCGGTGCTGGTGGTGCTGGGATCGGCGCTGGTGGCGTTGGGGCCGTCGTTGATTGCGGGGCTCAGGGCTCGGCGGGTTCGGGTGGCGGCCAGTTAGACCGCGTTATCGTTCATCGCGAGCAGGCTCGCTCCTACAGGTTTTGCGTCGATCAAAATATCCGGTATCGACACAAAACCCGTAGGAGCAAGCGGTGCGGCGATCCGACTTGCCCGCGATGGCTGACTGTCAGGCGCTACAAAACTCAGCCCTTGGCACCGGCCTCAAGCATATTCTCCGGCCTTACCCACGCATCAAACTCTTCATCCGTCAGATACCCCAACTGCAACGCCGCCTCACGCAAGGTCAGCCCTTCTGCGTAAGCCTTTTTGGCGATTTCCGCCGACTTGTCATAACCAATGTGCGGATTCAGCGCTGTCACCAGCATCAACCCACGCTCCAGATGTTCAGCCATTTTCTCTGCATCCGGTTCCAGGCCGGCGATGCAATGCTGCTGGAAGTTGCTGCAGCCATCGCCGAGCAAGCGAATTGATTGCAGCAGGTTGTGGATGATCACCGGTTTGAACACGTTCAGTTGCAGGTGCCCCTGACTCGCGGCAAACCCGATGGCGACGTCGTTGCCCAATACCTGACACGCCAGCATCGACAGGGCTTCGCACTGAGTCGGATTGACCTTGCCCGGCATGATCGAACTACCTGGTTCGTTGGCCGGCAGTTTGACTTCGGCGAAGCCTGCTCGCGGCCCGGAGCCCAGCAGGCGCAGGTCGTTGGCGATTTTCATCAGGGTCACGGCGAGGGTTTTCAGCGCGCCGGACAGCGTGGTCAGCGGCTCATGGCCGGCCAGGGCGGCGAATTTGTTGGGGGCGGTGACGAACGGCAAGCCGGAGAGGGCGGCCAGCTCGGCAGCGATGGCTTCGCCAAAACCGTGGGGCGAATTCAGCCCTGTGCCGACCGCGGTGCCGCCCTGGGCCAGTTCACAGACGGCCGGCAGCGCGCTACGGATCGCCCGTTCGGCGTAATCCAGTTGCGCGATGAATGCCGACAGTTCCTGACCGAAGGTGATCGGCGTCGCGTCCATCATGTGGGTGCGGCCGGTCTTGACCAGTTTCATGTGCCGCGCGGACAGCTCGGCCAATCCGCCCGACAGTTCGCTGATCGCCGGCAGCAATTGCTGTTGCACCGCCTGGGCTGCCGCGATGTGCATGGCGGTCGGGAAACAGTCGTTGGAGCTCTGGGAGCGGTTGACGTGATCGTTAGGGTGAACGGGCGACTTGCCACCGCGAGCATTACCGGCCAGTTCGTTGGCGCGACCGGCGATCACTTCGTTGACGTTCATGTTGCTCTGGGTGCCGCTGCCGGTCTGCCAGACCACCAGCGGGAACTGGTCGTCATGGCTGCCGTCGAGCACTTCGTCGGCGGCCTGCTCGATCAGCCGGGCGATGTCGGCGGGCAGGTCACCGTTGCGGTCATTGACCCGCGCCGCGGCTTTCTTGATCAGCGCCAGGGCATGCAGCACCGCCAGCGGCATTTTTTCGTTGCCGATGGCGAAGTTAATCAGTGAGCGTTGCGTCTGAGCGCCCCAGTAGGCTTCATCCGGGACTTCCACCTGGCCAAGGCTGTCGGTTTCGATACGGCTCATCATGCACACTCCTGTAGGTCGATAGCGCAGTTTAGGCCGTGATCGCCGGCCGTGGTTCCATCAGTCTGTTTTTTGACCATTCAACCCCTCTAAATCAGGCCAGACAAGGCTTGGGGTTGAGCGACACACTTTTTTAGGTGCAGAATGGTCGCCCTTGGGGTAATGACCTCGCCTGCTAGAAAAGGAAACTCGATGACTCGTCTTCGTGCCATCTGTACCGCGGTTGCACTGGTTTGCGCCAGCGGCCCTGTTTTTGCCGATACCGCCAGCCACAACGCCAGTGCCGAAGCTTTCCTGACTCTGGCGCACGCTGACAAATTGGGCACTCCGGTGTACATGCAAGTGCAGCAAATGTTCGCTCAGCGCTTTGTACAAACCAAAGCCCCTGAATCGAAGAAGGCCTTGCTGGAAACCTACCAGGCCAAAGCCAACGCCGCGCTGGACCGAGCCATTGGCTGGGACAAGCTGAAGCCAGACATGGTCAAGCTCTACACCACCAACTTCAGCGAATCCGAGCTGAAAGACCTGGTCGCGTTCTACCAGTCGCCACTGGGCAAGAAAGTCCTGGAAAAAATGCCGCAGCTGACTCAGCAATCGGCCCAGATGACTCAAGCCAAGCTGGAAAGCGCCGTGCCTGTGGTCAACAAACTGCTGGCTGATATGACCGCCGAGCTGGAGCCTAAAGGCGCCGCCGCTCCTGCCAAGAAAAAGCCTTAAGCGGAGTTCGGTATGACCATGCAACAACGCATCGAATCGACGCTGGGCCTGTTGCAGCCGCAGCATCTGCAAGTGCTGGATGAAAGCCACATGCACAGCCGTGGGTTGCAGACCCACTTCAAGGCCGTGGTGGTCAGCCAGCAGTTCGAAGGGCTCAACCGCGTCAAGCGTCACCAGAAAGTCTACGGCACGCTCGGCGAGCTGATGGGCGAGTTCCATGCGTTGGCGCTGCATACCTACACGCCAGAGGAATGGGCACAGATCGACGCGGCTCCGGCCTCGCCGACCTGTGCCGGTGGCAGCAAACATTAATGTGAAGGGCTGATGGGCTGATGGGCTGATGGGCTGTTGTGGCGAGGGGATTTATCCCCGTTCGGCTGCGAAGCAGTCGTAAAACCAGACAACTCGGTTTGCCTGGCACGCCTCGTAGATGCTGATATTTCAGGGCTGCTTCGCAGCCCAACGGGGATAAATCCCCTCACCACAGGGTTTGTGCCAGACCTTACAGATCGCAGTCCTAAAACCACACGGTTTTTGCTAGAATCCGCAACGCGCCGCTCACCCGGCGCGTTTTTTTTCGCATCCGGTTCACCCCTTACGAGGGTAGCCACCTGGAGAATCACCCATGACACAACAGATTGTCGTGGCGGCACTGTATAAGTTCGTCACCCTGGAAGATTACGTCGCCCTGCGCGAGCCACTGCTGCAAGCGATGGTCGACAACGGCATCAAAGGCACGCTGCTGATCGCCGAAGAAGGCATCAACGGCACCGTGTCCGGCAGCCGCGAAGGCATTGACGGGCTGATGGCCTGGCTCAAGAACGACCCGCGCATGGACGACATCGACCACAAAGAGTCGTACTGCGACGACCAGCCGTTCTATCGCACCAAAGTCAAACTCAAGAAAGAAATCGTCACCCTCGGCGTCGAAGGCGTAGACCCGAACAAAAAGGTCGGCACCTACGTCGATCCAGAGAACTGGAACGCGCTGATCAGCGATCCGGAAGTGCTGTTGATCGACACCCGCAACGACTACGAAGTCTCGATCGGCACCTTCGAAGGCGCCATCGACCCGAAGACCACCAGTTTTCGCGAATTCCCCGACTACATCAAAGCCAATTTCGACCCGGCTGTGCACAAAAAAGTCGCGATGTTCTGCACCGGCGGCATTCGTTGTGAAAAGGCCTCGAGCTACATGCTCAGCCAGGGTTTCGACGAGGTCTATCACCTCAAGGGCGGCATTCTGAAGTACCTCGAAGAGGTGCCGCAGGAAGAAACCAAATGGCAGGGCG
Source organism: Pseudomonas sp. GM41(2012) (assembly GCF_000282315.2). Lineage (GTDB taxonomy): Bacteria > Pseudomonadota > Gammaproteobacteria > Pseudomonadales > Pseudomonadaceae > Aquipseudomonas. Next base: position 2,347,771 of record NZ_AKJN02000006.1, on the reverse strand, counting down.
ACTGCTTCGTGTTCGATAACCGCGTGACCGTGCGCCACGACCTCAGCGAAGGCGACTACGATCAATGTCATGCCTGTCGTACCCCGATCAGCATCGAAGACCGCACATCCGAGCACTACGTGGCCGGCATCAGTTGCCCGCATTGCTGGGATAAGCTGAGCGAGAAGACCCGTCGCAGTGCCATCGACCGGCAAAAGCAGATCGAACTGGCCAAGGCTCGCAACCTGCCTCACCCGATCGGCTACAACTACAAGCAAACTCCTTCCGAGGCTTGAACCATGTCTGCGCAACGCCTGCTCTATGTGATGGACCCGATGTGTTCCTGGTGCTGGGGCTTCGCGCCGGTGGCCAACGCGCTGGTCGAGCAGGCGCAAGCAGCGGGGGTGGACGTGCACCTAGTGGTGGGCGGTTTGCGTACCGGCAGCGGTTCCGCGCTGGAACCGACCACCCGGCGCTACATCCTTGAGCATTGGCAAGCAGTCACCGAAGCCACGGGTCAACCGTTCAAGCTGGAAGGCGCGTTGCCCGACGGGTTTGTCTACGACACCGAACCTGCCTGTCGGGCGTTGGTGACCGCACGCAGCCTGGCGCCGGATTGCGCGTGGAAACTGCTCGGGCTGATTCAGCACGCGTTTTACGCCGAAGGGCGCGACGTCACCCACGCCAGTGTTCTGGTGGAGCTGGCGGAGCAGGCCGGTCTGCCGCGCATCGAGTTCGCCGCCGCGTTCGACCGTGCCGATCAGCACGCCGCGACGGCGGCCGATTTCACCTGGGTCCAGGACCTGGGCATTGCCGGTTTCCCTACCTTGCTGGCTGAGCGTAATGGTCAATTGGCGCTGTTGACCAATGGCTATCAGCCGCTCAGCGTACTGTCTCCGTTGCTCGGCCGCTGGCTGGAGCGCGCTGCCTGTGCATGACCAGCCTGACGACACCGCAACCGCTACACGTGTCGACCGTCTGAGCTGGGCGGAAATCCGTCGCCTGGCGCTGCATCACAAAAAATCCCTGTGGATCGCCAACGGCGTGGCCGTGCTGGCAACCTTGTGTAGCGTGCCAATTCCCTTGCTCTTGCCGTTGCTGGTGGACGAAGTGCTGCTGGGCCACGGTGACGCCGCACTGAAAGTCATGAACCACGCGTTGCCCGACGACTGGCAGAAAGCGGTGGGCTACATCGGCCTGATGCTGTTGGTGACCTTGTTGCTACGTTGTGGCGCCTTGTTCTTCAACGTGGTTCAGGCAAAGTTGTTTGCGGCACTGGCCAAGGACATCGTGTATCGAATTCGCACACGGCTGATCGAACGGCTCAAGCGCATTTCCCTGGGCGAATACGAAAGCCTGGGCAGCGGCACAGTGACCACGCATCTGGTCACCGACCTGGACACGGTGGACAAATTCGTCGGCGAAACCCTCAGCCGTTTCCTGGTCGCCATGCTGACCCTGGTCGGCACCGCGAGCATTCTGATCTGGATGCACTGGAAGCTGGCGCTGCTGATCATGCTGTTCAACCCGCTGGTGATCTACGCCACGGTACTGCTGGGCAAGCGGGTCAAGCACCTGAAGAAACTCGAGAACGACAGCACTTCGCGTTTCACCCAGGCACTCACCGAAACCCTCGATTCCATTCAGGAAGTGCGTGCCGGCAACCGTCAGGGTTTTTTCCTCGGGCGCTTGGGTCAGCGCGCCCGGGAAGTGCGCGATTACGCGGTGAACTCGCAGTGGAAAACCGATGCGTCGAACCGTGCCAGCGGCTTGCTGTTCCAGTTCGGCATCGATATTTTCCGTGCGGCGGCGATGCTCACCGTGCTGTTTTCCGACCTGTCCATCGGCCAGATGCTCGCGGTGTTCAGCTACCTGTGGTTCATGATCGGTCCGGTGGAACAGCTGCTGAATCTGCAGTACGCCTATTACGCGGCCGGCGGCGCGCTATCGCGGATCAACGAGTTGCTGGCCCGGGCCGATGAGCCTGAATACCCGGGCGGTGTCGACCCGTTCAACGGTCGCGAAACCGTGGGCATCGAAGTCCAGGGATTGAGTTTCGGTTACGGCGACGAGCTGGTGTTGAACCAGATGAACCTGTCGATCGCCCCCGGCGAAAAAGTCGCGATTGTCGGCGCCAGCGGTGGCGGAAAAAGCACCTTGGTGCAGTTGCTGCTGGGCCTGTACACGCCGCTTGCCGGGACGATCCGCTTCGGTGGTTCGACCCAGCAAGAGATCGGCCTGGAAACCGTGCGGGAGAACGTCGCCGTGGTCCTGCAACATCCGGCGCTGTTCAACGATACCGTGCGCGCCAACCTGACCATGGGCCGTGAACGCAGTGACGAAGCCTGCTGGCAAGCGCTGGAAATCGCGCAATTGCACGCCACGATTCGTGAGTTGCCCAATGGCCTGGACAGCATCGTCGGACGTTCCGGCGTGCGTTTGTCCGGCGGGCAGCGCCAACGCCTGGCCATTGCGCGGATGGTGTTGGCCGAGCCCAAGGTAGTGATCCTCGACGAAGCCACCTCGGCACTGGATGCCGCCACCGAATACAACCTGCACCAGGCGCTGGTGCGGTTCCTGAGCAACCGCACCACGCTGATCATTGCGCACAGATTATCGGCCGTGAAACAGGCCGACAGGGTGCTAGTGTTCGACGGCGGACAAATTGCCGAGGATGGCGACCACCAGCAATTGATTGCCGAGGGTGGTTTGTACGCCAAACTATATGGGCATTTGCAGCAACATTAGATCAGTGCCATGTGACGTGCAGAGCATTTTCACCACCGTCGTAACCGAATCCCTTGACCGCAACCGAACAGGATTCGCAGGGTGGCATGGTGGTGGCGACATTAACTGTTTCGATCGATGCGGGATCGGGGTATTTTTTGCGAATCACGCTGATCAACTTGCTTTCGCTGTCCAGTGACGTGGGTTTGAGAGTCAGTGCCGGGCGATAGTTATCAATATCTTTTATTGTCGCTGGCACAGCGAGTAATTTGCCTTGATCAGACACAAGTAGTGATGTGCTGGGAAAAACTTCGTTCTTGTCAACATTGAAGTAGGTCGTTTCGCCTACCTTGACCTGATCTGCGTCAGGATGTTTCTTGAACAAAGGCAGATGTCCGGTCGCCCCCTGCGCTCCCGAAACACTGACATAAACCTCCCGCTTCCCGGTGGCGGTAACGACCTCGGCATAGGCGATGTTTCTAGGATTGAACGAGCGCTGGTCACGAGGGATAAGCTTGTGAAGCTTTTTCATCGTCCTGTCGATCCTCAATGCGCTGTCGGCTTTGTTCAGCACAATGGTCGGCTCAAGGAACAATGTATCGAAAATTTCCACTGTTCTTTGACGGAGCGCTTCTGGTGCGACCTTGCTGCGCGACCAGCTTGTCGCACCTTTCGGCAGCTCCGTGACAATCATTCGGGTCGAGTGATCGAACAGCACCGCTTCGCCTGGACTGGTATCGACCTTGAGCAACTTGAGCGTATCGGGCGGGTTCACGTGGCCGCCAATCGGAATGGCAATGTCTTCCATTGTTTTCAACGCACGTTCCACCGCTTCCGTACCGTGAATCCTCGCCATATTGTTGGCATTCAACGATCCGGTGTAGACAGTCATCAATTCTGCTTTGAGATCTTCCGGCAATGTGGAAGCTTTCTTGAGATTCAGCGTGTCTCTTATGCTTTGACCTTGTGCCAGTTCGGCAACATAAAAATTGCCGGCATCCAGTCGGGTGAACACATAGTGCTTTGAATCGTCTATCGCCGGGATGATGATGGCACCGGCCTCGAAGGTATCAAATTGATTCTGGGTCCCGTAGGGAATACTCACGTTGATCCTCCCATAAATCCCTTTTTGGAACGCCACCGTAGCCGGGAGCCGTCTTTTATTCTTCAGGGTATTAAGCAACATCGCCCGATCCGCAGTGGCTGGCGTATAGATACTGTCTCCGAACCACGGTGCCCAACCTTTGTTTTCATCAAAACTGCCAATGGCCGGCGTCGGTGCCGGATCAGCGGTGACGAATGTGGTCATGCATTTATCGGCAACCGGCGGGCTACGCCGTACCCGGCAAGGCAAGGATCTGAACATCGCCTGATCATCAATCAAGTCGGCACGGCGCAGTTGGTTGCCGTCCAGACGATAGGGAATGTCATCGACGAACAGTGTGGTTCGACCATCGACCTCAAGTACTTCACGGATTTTGGCGTATTCCGGGAGTTCTACCAGGGTGTGCGATTCGGTAGGCGGTAACGTCTTGAAGGTTGACCGGCCCCGCATGAAGTTTCTGTGGTTATTGCTCAGGCGCGGGCCATAAGGCAAGGACGTCACCGGGTCGACGGGGTGGAATCGGGTCAGGTCCGACGGGTTGGTATTGCGCACAAGTACATCATCGACGCCGTTGACCGTTGCCAGTCGATCGCTGTTTGTCAGCGGTTTCCAGCGCCCCGGATCGGTTGTCTGGGGCAGGTTGCGGACCAGTCGGTAGCTGTCGGCGTGTCCTGTCAGTTTTTTGAACCCGCCAACACCCATGCGGCCCACCGTGTACAGTCCTTTCCACGCACCGGTGCCCATTGTCTTGAGCAGTGTCGGAACCCCGTCCAGCGGGTTCAGGTTTTTCAGCGAGGCGGTCAGCAGCTTTCGGGTCAACGTTGAAAAGGAGGGCAGACTTGCTTTGACGGTCATGCGTGAGGCCGTGGCCCCGGCCCTGATCAAACGCACCGAACCCGACATGAATTTCCCGATAGGACTGAGGAATGAAGCAAGGTCGAATACGAGTCCGATCGCGCCTAGGAGGATCCGGTCGGTTTTGCCCGACAAAAGGTCCTCAATACTGCCCCAGAAGGGCACAAACCCTTTGGCCAATTCTACGAACGTATCCCGCCGTTGTTGGTTTCTGGCCCTGATGGTGTCGAATACCGTCATGCCGCGGGCTTGGGTATGCAACTGCCGTTCATCTATGTACAGAAAGTTCGTTGCAATGTAGTGGGCCACTGCATTCAAACGGGATACCCGGTCCGTTCCGCTTGGCGATACAGCAGCGGGCACGTTACCTACCACGCCGAGGATCGCTATGCAGTACGCCCTGTCAGCAGGCCGCGTGCCGTTTAAGTGCGCTGACCAATCGAGAAGCAGAGAAGTGCTGACTTCAGCCGTATATGTTTGTCCGGGGATTGAAGCGTGCAAGGGAAACGTGGTGCGAACCCCGTTGACTGTTGAGTACCTCAAGTGGGGTCGGCAACGAATGACGCCAGCACTCGGGATCAGTTCGTAATAGGTGATTTCACGATTGTGTGTCACCTGTAGAACGAAGCCTTTTCTTGGCCGGATGTCTCCCGATAATTGGATGTGTGTTTCTTCCAGGCGCAGGCTCAGCAAGCGGACGTCACCCCACTCAAGGGCCTGGCGGTCGGCCAGTGGCAGCGAGGTCAGCAGACTGACGATCAGAGTCTGATAGGCCGTCCTGATTTTCGAGAGGTAGTTTGTGAAGTCGGTTGCAAACTGCGTGTTGATATCAGGCAGCGTCTTGCCCTCGTATCTTCTAAACACACGCCTTTCGATCCCCCGATGATCCTTGCGAAACTCCTCATCACGCAGGGTTCGCTTGTCGTCGATTTTGATCCAGCGACTGGTTCGTGTTTTCCCATCGGATTGGGTTACAAACCATTTGCTTGCGTCATCGAATTGGCCATCGGCATAGATATCCAGGAATGCATGGCCTGGCAGCTTCAATGAGGGCATATCTTTGGAACCCAAGGCGCTCGGTGGTTCATCACGCAGCAACTTGAGCCCGTCCGATTCGAACATGGCATCGCCAAACAGATCATCCTTTACCCGTTTGGCCATCTTCAGTCTTTCAGGGGGCGGCAAATCGAGTGTCATGACGGCGTTGTTCAGGCTCTCGCTGTGGCTTTCCAGAGCGGCCATCGCCCGCGTCATATCGCCTTCATCGTAATCGGATTGTGTTCGCGACTGAACGATACCGCAGCAGACCGCCCACTCCAGCGCTGGCCCCATCCTCAGTCGGGTAATCTGCTCAAGTTGTTCGGGCGAGGCCTCGGCGCTCCGGGTCAGGGGCAGGTCGACGAGTTGTTGAAAGGACAGCGGTTGCAATCGATCAAGGCCGAGTTCATCGGCCAGCAGCACGCCGTGCATGAAGTTCACCCACACCACCGAGCTTTTGTAAGGAAGGTCGGGCGGGATATCGCGCACAGCGAAGTCCTTTGAGAGGCGGGTCTCGAACACCCGCGCCAGTAATATCGCATCCTTGGGGTTGGCGAGCCGCCGGGTGCGCAGCAAGTGCTGTTCGAAATCGCTACGCAGGCTTTGGTAGCTTTTGCCCCAGTGTGCCGGGTCTTCCCAGCGGAAGCCGGCGAGTTCTTGCGAATCGTCAGCCGACGACTCCTGAAAGTAGAGGCATATGGCTTTGCAAATCAGTTGATTGCGTACGGACGTCGGCGTCTGTTCGCCAGGGTGTGCGCCATACCATTTGAGTTTCTTGAGCAGCCGGTCTGCCAGATCCTGTGCCTGGGGCGCGTTCAATATCCGCTGGAGAAATACCGAAGGCGTCGCACGCAATTCCTCTTCGGACGCGAGACGCAGTACGTCGCCGCCCAGATGACGGATCAACGGGGGCTTGCCGATCATCAAGCTTTTTACGGTGTCGACGATTTGAACATTGATGCGTTTTGCCTTGTACATATTGATGGTCAGGGGGGGCGCGACGGTGGGTGTTGCTCGTTGCAAAGCCTTGAACCGCTGTCGATCCTGAGCGGTGGGTTGGGTAATAAAAGCTTCGATATCCGGGCCGTCTTCAAGTCCCAGTGCTTGTCTGGCGCGAATTTCTTCGGCAGCCGGTGTGTCGGGTGCAGCTAAAGGTATCGATGTCATGTTGCACTCCTCATCAAAGTAATTCCCGCAACAACAAGTAGGGGAATTCCTGGAGTGCCCAGTAAATCGATCTCGAAATATGCTGTGGCGGTACATATATATGGCTGTGTTCAGAGTGTGCCGAGGCTGATCCTCCGCTTGCCGGAACCGGGAACGCACCCTAGTCTAGCTGTAGCGATCACGTTGGATGATGATCTGGCAGTGCTAAAACAAGGGACCTCATGAATCAAGCGCGGACTCTCGGAACGCCACGGTTGTTGGGCATCGTCTGGCCATTTATTGCCGTCGTGCTGTTTCAGGCGATGCTCGGTGGCGTGAGCCTGTACGTTCTGTCGGCGGTTCGCGGCTACGTTGCCGGTGAAAGCCTGTGGTCCAAAGGCCAGAAAGACGCCATCTATTACCTCAATCTCTACGCCGACAGTCACGACGAGACGATATTCAACAAATACCAGAACGCGATCGCGGTGCCTCAGGGGGGCCACGAATTGCGTGTGGCGCTGGATCATCAGCCGCCGAATATCGAAGCCGCGCGCGTGGCAATCCTCAAAGGCGGCAACCACCCGGATGACATCAATAGTGTGATCTGGCTGTACCTGAACTTCCGGCACTTCAGTTACCACGTGAAAGCCATCAACCTCTGGATGGTGGGTGATGCGTATATGGTGCAACTCGATGCCATTGCGCGGGAGATGCATCAGCGCATCACCACCGGTCAGGCCACCGATGCCGACATCAAGCGCTGGAAGGATCAGATATTCGTCATCAACGAAAGTGTGACACCGGCGGCGAAGGCCTTCAGCGATGCCTTGGGCGAAGGCTCGCGGATGATCCTGCGGGTGTTGCTGGCGACCAACCTCGCCACGGCCCTGGGTTTGATCCTCCTGGCCTTGATGCGTACGCACAAACTGCTCAAGCAGCGCCATGCCTTCGCCGACGCTCTGCAGTTGGAGAAAGACCGGGCACAAATCACTTTGCAATCGATTGGCGATGGCGTGATCACCACGAATGTCGAAGGCGCGATCGCCTACATGAACCCGGCCGCCGAGGCGTTGACTCACTGGAAGGCCGAGCAGGCGACCGGTTTGCCGCTGGCGGCGCTGTTCAATCTGCTGGACGAGAACGCTCAGGCCGATGGCTTCACGTTGATCGAGCACATTTTGAGCGGACAGCTGAGCGGTGGCAGCGAACACTCCAAACTGATCCAGCGCCTGGATGGCAGCACGGTTTCGGTGACCCTGGTCGGTGCGCCGATCCGCAACGCCGGCAAGGTCAGCGGCACCGTGTTGGTGCTGCACGACATGACCCAGGAACGACAGTACATTGCCAATCTGTCCTGGCAGGCGACCCATGACGCCTTGACCGGGCTCGCCAACCGCCGCGAGTTCGAATATCGCCTGGAACAGGCGCTGCACAACCTGGCGCGCCAGTCAGGGCGCCATGCCCTGATGTTCCTCGATCTGGATCAGTTCAAACTGGTCAACGATACCTGCGGCCATGCGGCGGGTGACGAGTTGCTGCGGCATATCTGCGCTCTGTTGCAATCCGGTTTGCGCGAAGGCGATACCCTGGCCCGCCTGGGGGGCGACGAGTTTGGCATCCTGCTTGAGAACTGCGCCCCGGAAGCCGCCGAGAAAATCGCCGAGGGCCTGCGTCAGACCGTGCAGAACCTGCACTTCGTCTGGAAAGGTCGACCCTTCGTGACCACTGTGAGCATCGGGCTGGTTCACGTCACTCAGAATCCGACCACGCTCGAAGCCTCGTTGCGCGCTGCCGACATGGCCTGCTACATGGCCAAGGAAAAGGGCCGCAATCGGGTTCAGGTCTATCACGCCGATGATTCGGAACTGTCCCTGCGCTTCGGCGAGATGGCTTGGGTGCAGCGCTTGCACATGGCGCTGGAAGAAGACCGCTTCTGTCTGTACGCCCAGGAAATCGCGCCCCTTGGTCATATCGAGAAGGGCGGTGGTCATATTGAAATTCTGTTGCGCCTGCATGACGAAGCCGGACGCATGATTTTGCCCGACAGTTTTATTCCGGCTGCTGAGCGTTATGGTCTGATGACTTCCCTTGACCGCTGGGTTGTACAGAACGTTTTCAAAATTATTGCCCAATGCATAGCCGAACAGCACAAAGGACCATTGGCCATGTGTGCGATTAATCTGTCAGGCACAACTATCGGAGATGAGGCGTTTCTGCACTTCCTGCGTGAACAGTTCGTTACTTACTGCATACCGCCTGAAATGATTTGTTTTGAAATCACTGAAACCAGTGCTATTTCCAATCTCGGAAGTGCAATCAAATTTATTAATGAACTCAAAGGTTTAGGCTGCCACTTTTCACTGGACGACTTTTGCGCCGGAATGTCCTCATTCGCCTACTTGAAACATTTACCTGTAGACTTCTTGAAGATCGACGGGAGTTTCGTAAAGGATATGCTGGACGACCCGATTAACCGCGCCATGGTCGAAGTGATCAATCACATCGGTCATGTTATGGGTAAACGTACGATTGCCGAGTTTGTTGAAACACCCCAGATCGAGCAGGCATTGCTGGAGATCGGGGTGGATTACGCTCAAGGGTATGTTATTGAACGCCCGCATTTGTTTACCAGCGACAGTTTACTAAGTCGTCCAGCCAGGCCTCAGCCTTTGTTATTCAAGGCGCCTGGCACGTTCCGTTGAAATCTCTTGCTGATCCTTATAATCACAATCAAAAGGAGCTCGACAGTGATCGACACATTCAACCGAACCGGACCCCTCATGGAAGCTGCAAGTTATCCCGCCTGGGCTCAACGCCTGATTCAGGAGTGCAGCGAGAGCAAGCGCCGGGTTGTCGAACACGAACTGTATCAGCGTCTGCGTGATAACAAACTCAGTGCAAAGACTATGCGCCAGTACCTGATTGGTGGCTGGCCGGTAGTCGAACAGTTCGCGTTATATATGGCACAGAACCTGACCAAGACTCGCTTTGCCCGCCATCCAGGTGAAGACATGGCGCGTCGCTGGTTGATGCGTAACATACGTGTCGAATTGAACCATGCCGATTACTGGGTGCACTGGAGCCGTGCTCACGGTATCAGCCTGGAAGATCTGCAAGCGCAAAAGGTCGTCCCTGAACTTCACGCGTTGAGCCACTGGTGCTGGCACACCAGTTCATCGGATTCACTGATCGTTGCCATTGCCGCCACCAACTACGCCATTGAAGGTGCGACCGGGGAGTGGTCGGCGCTGGTCTGTTCCAGTGGTGTCTACGCGGCCTCATTCCCGGAGGAAGATCGCAAGCGGGCCATGAAGTGGTTGAAGATGCATGCCCAGTACGACGATGCCCATCCGTGGGAAGCCCTGGAAATCATCTGCACGCTGGCGGGTATGAACCCAAGTAATTCCCTGCAAGTGGAATTGCGTCAGGCCGTCTGCAAGAGCTATGACTACATGTTCCTGTTCCTGGAGCGTTGCATGCAGCTTGAGCATGCGCAAAAGGCTCCTGTGGCGCGTGAACGCATGGAGCTGGCCGAGAGCTGATCGGTTAATACACGCCATTAAAAAAGCCCGCTCCCCTGTCTGTATCAATAGGGGGGGCGGGCTTTTTAGTAACGGCAGTAAAGTCAGGCGCTGATTTTCAGCCCGACCAGCCCGGAAATGATCAACGCCACACTGGCGAGCCTGAACAACGCCATGGATTCACCGAACAGAATGATCCCGGCAATGACCGTCCCGACCGCACCGACCCCGGTCCAGATCGCGTAGGCCGTGCCCAGCGGCAATTCCTTCATGGCAAGGCCCAGCAAGCCAAGGCTGATGGCCATGGCGGCAACGGTCAATGCGGTGGGGAGAGGGCGGCTGAAGCCATCGGTGTATTTCAGGCCGACGGCCCAGCCAACTTCGAACAGGCCGGCGAAAAACAGAATGATCCAGGACATGAGAGACCTCCATCGATTGACGGGGTCGTCCCCAGATTAATGACTCGATCGAGCCGCGAGGTCGTCCTCGCGTTTTGCAATAGAGTGCCCATCATTAACCCGAGGATCAAGTTTTCGGATCAGTCGATAGCCTGCTGTGCCGCAGCTTCCCGATCTTCTTTCTCGCTCATCCGGCGGAAATACGTCGAGAGCAGCGCCCCGGAGATGTTGTGCCAGACGCTGAACAACGCACTCGGCACCGCCGCCAGCGGTGAGAAGTGCGCACTGGCCAGGGCAGCGCCCAACCCGGAGTTCTGCATGCCGACTTCCAGCGCCAGGGATTTACGCTGGGCCAGTGGCAACTTGAACAGCCTCCCGGTGAAGTAACCCAGCAGATAGCCAAAGCTGTTGTGCAGCATCACCACGGCCATGATCAGCAGTCCGGATTCGGCAATCTTCGCCTGGCTGGCGGCCACCACGGCAGCGACAATGATCACGATGCTCACGACCGACACCAGTGGCAACACGTCTACCGCGTGACGAACCCGATCACCGAGTACGCGCTGGGCAACCACGCCGAGCACGATTGGCAGCAGCACCACTTGCAGGATCGACCAGAACAGCTCCATGAACGACACCGGCAACCAGGCTGAGGCCAGCAGCCAGATCAGCGCCGGGGTCAGCAGCGGGGCGAGGAGGGTGGTGACGGCGGCGATGGCCACCGACAGCGCCAGATCGCCGCGGGCCAGCCAGGTCATTACGTTCGACGAGGTGCCGCTAGGGCAGCAGCCGACCAGGATGACGCCGACAGCGATCTCCGGCGGCAAGTGGAACGCCTGGCAAAGCAACCACGCCACACCGGGCATGATCACGAAATGCGCAACCACGCCCAGGGCCACGCGCCATGGATGGCGAGCGACTTCGGCGAAGTCTTCGAGTTTGAGGGTCAGGCCCATGCCGAACATCACCAGGCCCAACAGCGGCACGATCGCGCCCTTCAGGCCGATGAACCAGGTCGGTTGCAGGAACGCCACTACGGCGAAAATCAGTACCCAGTAAGCGAAGGTGTTGCCGACAAAACGACTCAATGCAGCCAGTGCGCGCATGGCCTGATCCTTATTATTAAGTAGCACCACAAAACCAACTGTGGGAGCGAGCCTGCTCGCGATGGCGTCATCACGGTCAACATTTTTGTCGACCGTTAAACCGCTATCGCGAGCAGGCTCGCTCCCACAGGGATAACCTTTTACCTTTTAGATCCCCTGCGGAGTCTCTTCACCGCCCAACGCTTCAACCAGCGCCGGCAGGAAGTCGCCGAAGGTCAGCATCATCAGGGTGAAGCTGGCGTCCAGTTGGCCGAGGGCTTCTTCGCCACCGTCCTGTTCCGCCTGGTCTTGCAGCAGGTCTTCGAACTTCAGGCGCTTGACCACCATCTTGTCGTCAAGAACGAAAGACAGCTTGTCCTGCCAGGCCAACGACAGCTGAGTGACCACTTTGCCGGTGCTCAGGTGCAGCTGGATTTCTTCGCTGGTCAGGTCCTGGCGCTTGCAACGCACGATGCCGCCGTCTTCGTGGGTATCACGCAGCTCGCACTCGTCCAGCACGAAGAAATCGTCTGCGGCTTTCTGGGTGGTGACCCATTCAGTCATGGTCGCGGTAGGGGACATCTTCACGGTCAGCGGACGTACCGGCAGTGTGCCGATGACTTCACGCAGGGTGGACAACAGGTCTTCGGCACGTTTCGGGCTGGCCGAGTTGACCAGGATCAGGCCCTGTTTCGGCGCGATGGCAGCGAAAGTCGACGAACGACGAATAAAGGCGCGCGGCAAGAAGGCCTGGATGATTTCATCCTTGATCTGATCGCGTTCCTTTTTGTAGACCTTGCGCATTTGTTCGGCTTCGATCTCTTCGACCTTTTCCTTTACCGCGTCGCGCACGACGCTGCCCGGCAGAATGCGTTCTTCTTTACGGGCGGCGATCAGCAGGAAGTCGCCACTGACGTGCGCCAGCGGAGCATCTTCGCCCTTGCCGAATGGCGCGACGAAACCGTAGGTGGTCAACTCCTGGCTTGCACATGGACGCGCCAGTTTGGTGGCCAGTGCAGTTTCCAACGCCTCGGCATCAAAAGGCAGATCTTGGGTCAGGCGATAGATAAGCAGGTTTTTGAACCACATGGGGCGAGTCTCTCCTTTATACAAAGGGGGGCATTATTCTCTTCACAGCGCCATAGGCCAACCCTTCTCTAAGCCTTTGGAAGGCCTGAAAAAATTAATTAAAAAAGTGCTTGCCAGAGGTGTGGTCGCTACGTAGAATGCGCGCCACACCGAAAGTGAAGGGTGATTAGCTCAGCTGGGAGAGCGTCTGCCTTACAAGCAGAATGTCGGCGGTTCGATCCCGTCATCACCCACCATTCGCTTCCAGTGTTACGCGCAGCGGTAGTTCAGTCGGTTAGAATACCGGCCTGTCACGCCGGGGGTCGCGGGTTCGAGTCCCGTCCGCTGCGCCATATTCGGTTATCTGGAACGCTGAACGCCAGGTCACCACGGAAAAGCCCGCTTAACGCGGGTTTTTTTCTGTCCAAAGTTTACAAGTTGTTCCTGCAGGTCGCGTCGTTTTATAGGTTTTCAGATTTTTTTGAAAAATTATTCAATTAAATCAACACTTTATGAAAATCTGTGGCACAATGCGCCCCGCAACGAAGGTAAAGGGTGATTAGCTCAGCTGGGAGAGCGTCTGCCTTACAAGCAGAATGTCGGCGGTTCGATCCCGTCATCACCCACCATTTACTTTCAACGCTACGCGCAGCGGTAGTTCAGTCGGTTAGAATACCGGCCTGTCACGCCGGGGGTCGCGGGTTCGAGTCCCGTCCGCTGCGCCATATTCGGTCACCTGGAACGCTGAACGCCAGGTCACCACAGAAAGCCCGCTTAATGCGGGCTTTTTGCTGTCTGGGGTTTGGCTTCTGCCGAGGCTCTACCAAGAAAGCGACCTTCGGGTCGCTTTCTTTCTTTCTGCGTTCTTATCGTTCGGCGTTGCGGCTGTGTCGGTAGTCGCTCACCGCTTCATACACGGCTTTGCGCAACCGGTTGATGCCGCCAATGGGGCGATGAGCCTCAAGGCCAAACCACGGGTTGAACGACTGGTTATCGCATTGCACGTTCAGCGCAGGCGTATCGAAGTCCTGGGCGGGTACTTTAATCCGCGCCACGGTCTCGAACGGAGCATCGTTTTGCTGCCATTCAATGCTCGTGTCTTCGATCGGCATGTACTTGACCGGGTCCTGACGCTGAATCTGCAGGACGAAGCAGGCCGGCATCCGGTCGGTCGACAGTTGCTGGTTCAGCGCATTGCGCAGGAAGTTCGGCAACTTCTGGTTTTGCGCAGGCAGGGTGTAAGTCGGGCAGCTTGCCGGATCGGGCATGACGCGGAACTTGGCATTGGCGTCGCCGAATTTGTAGGGCGAAACCGAAAAATAAGTCGTCTGGGTCGGGCTTTCCGGGGCGGGTGACAGTGTCGCCAGCGCGATAAACAGATGGCGAACCTGCCAGGTCCGCGGGTCCCAACCCGGAAAGAACGCCATCAGCTTCTTGCCGTCAGCCTGTGCGGCTACATTCTGACGGTACTCGGCGACATCGCTGACGAAGAAATTCGGATGGCTGAACATCACGAAGTCCTGCTCACCACGACTCTGTTGGTCATGCAGCAGTTGTTTGCCGGGCACATCGAGCAACTTGATTGCCATGCCCCGTGCATCGCGGATGCTGTCGAACTGTGGGTAGGCATTGCCGTTGGACAGCCGCATCGTCGCTTGCCAGGTTTTGCCGGGTTCGTTGAACACACCCTGACGCAGTTCGCCCGCTAGATCCGGCAGCACCTGAACCTCGGCCTTCACGCAGCCATGGGCCTTGGCATGGGCGTCGCGCAGGTAGCGGGTGCTTTCACGGTGCTGATCGACGATGCGCACGGCCGTCTGGATGATGTCTTGGGTCATCGCTGATTCGCCATCCGGAATCAGCTCTTCAGCCGAAACCGGGCCGCCGTGCTGCCAGGCGAACCACGCCGTGGCCAGCGCCCAGGCGAGCAATCCAAGGCCTAGCGACCACAGCAGGGTTTTGCCGAGAAAGGCGCCAAAACGCATCCAGAGTCTGCTCATGGCAATTGAGTCTCTAACGGACCGCCCAACACTTTCAGATACTCCAGCAGCGCCCAGCGCTCTTCTGGTTGCAACAGGCGACCGATGACGCCGTTGCCACGCGTGCCTGCCCGGAATTCGTGGCCGCTGTTGTGATTGCCGGTGATGCGTGTGTCGAACATGAAGCCATTGGCGAAGGCCTCGGTGCGATAGCCGAGGTGCCTTGGGTCGTACTCGAAAGTGCCTTTGTAGAAGGTGGTTACGCGTTCATCCTGGGGCGAGAGCAACTGATAAATGCTCGGCACCGAACCGTTATGCAGAAACGGTGCGGTGGCCCAGACTCCCGCCAATGGTCGCGCCTTGTAGGCGCGCAATTCGCGCACGCCAATCGGCAGGCCGAAGCCATCCATGTCCGGTCGTTCGGCCGTAGGAATGTTTGCTTCACGGTAGGCCCGGTTTCCGACAAAAGCGGTGACGTAGGCCAACCCTTTAGCCGATGAGAGCTTGCTCAAATCCAGCGATTCGGTAGGCGTCGGCTGCAACTGAACATCCAGCTGCGCCAGCTCTGCCGGGTCCCATTGCAGGGCGGTGAGGTCGAAGCGATGGTCGGCGATGTTATTGGCCGCGCCAGGGTCTGTGCCGATGAACTCCACGGGCAGCATTTTCAGATGTTGCACCCAGCGCCCTTCGCTTTGGACCGATCGAGGTACATGGCAGCCGGCGCAGTTCTCGGTGAATAATTCGCGACCTTTTGCGGCCTGGGTTTTGTCGATGGCGCCCAGCAGTTCTTCCGGCCAGGCTGGCGGTTTGAGCCGTTGCAGGGTTTGTTCGATCAGGTGCAGATCGCGCAAGCGGACACTGGACGGATAACGGGCGTCTCCTTTAAGCGGTTGGCCGTTGGCGTCGAAAAAATTCAGCGTGGCACCCACGCCCAAGGCTTCGCCGATGTTGCGGGCCATCGGTTGCTGCGCCGAACCGTTCCACTGCACCCAATCGAAGGTCCACATGTCCCACAGTTGCGGATAGTCGACCGGGGCGTTGGCCACACGGTAGTTGGCCGGGGAAATCGCATCGCCGAAACTGGCGTTGGCAATGCGCCCGAAAGCGTCAGTGCGGCCGGGGCCTTCTTCGGTGGGGTAGAGCCCGCGGTGGGTGTCGTTCCAGGCCACCTTCAAAAAGGTGTCGAGAGATACTTTGAAGTCTTTGCGCAGTTGTTGATGCCGGGCATCGTAGTCCTGGCCCAATACGTTGCGTGCGAAACGTTCGAATTTCCACGGGTTGTAGTAAGTCGACGTCAGACTCGCTACCAGCGCTTGTCCGAAACTGCCGCCGCGCAACGTAGGAACGCTGGAGGGCAGAACGTGCTGCGCCGAACCGCCATCGATGCGCACGGCCTGGCCGTTAAAGCGCAGTTCGCCGGTGTGGCAGGCGGCGCAGGTGATGTCCAGAAACTCGTCCTGGCTTCCAGGGTTCTGATGACGGGCAAAACCCACGGGCAGATTGCCGGGGTTGTTCGGGGTGGCGCGCTGGTTGGGGTCGATCAGAAAACCGAAGCGGGCGAGGTATTCGGGAGCGGCGAATCGCTGTTGCGAGAACGGTAATTCGAGGGCTTTGAACCAGTCATAGTGCAAACCTTTGACCTGGGTACCCTGAGGTGTGAAGTAGTAAGTCTCGCGGTCGCTGGCGCTCCATTGCTCCAGGTAATGCACCTGCTGCGCGGGTGACCAGGCCGGCAATTTCGGGTTGGCGACGTAATACAGAGCCACAGCAAGGCCCAGCCCCAGCAGGATTGCGAACAGAGCCAGCAAGCGAAAGAAGAGGCGCAAGATAAACATCCTTGTCGATTTGAAGCTCCCTTATGCCTCAGCACCTGAGGTGCGGCAAGTGGCCATTACGCCAGATGCTGGGGTTCTGCTATCGGTCTCTGTGGGCGAAAGATGACAGAAGCTTCATCAGCCCATTCCCGAAATGCGTTAAAACACCTGAACTTATCAGAAGTTTCCTGCTCTCATGCCGGTAGCCATTGGTCGTGGCCGCCTGATAAGCTCGCGGCTTTACTCGATTGCCCTTTAGGCGCATGAACAAGGAAATAGCATGAAACAGCATCG
This sequence comes from Pseudomonas sp. GM41(2012), assembly GCF_000282315.2. Classification (GTDB taxonomy): domain Bacteria; phylum Pseudomonadota; class Gammaproteobacteria; order Pseudomonadales; family Pseudomonadaceae; genus Aquipseudomonas. The sequence continues at coordinate 2,330,762 of NZ_AKJN02000006.1, read as the reverse complement.
GTTGGCGGCGGCGGTGGCCCTGGTTAGCCTGGTACTTGCGGGTTGTGATTCGCAGACCAGCGTAGAGCTGAAAACCCCGGCGCAAAAAGCTTCCTACGGGATTGGCCTGAACATGGGCAAGAGCCTGGCTCAGGAAGGCATGGATGATCTGGACTCCAAAGCCGTAGCCCAAGGCATCGAAGATGCCGTCGGCAAGAAAGAACAGAAGCTGAAGGATGACGAACTGGTCGAAGCCTTCGCAGCACTGCAAAAGCGTGCTGAAGAGCGTATGGCCAAAATGAGCGAAGAGTCGGCAGCTGCCGGCAAGAAATTCCTCGAAGACAACGCCAAGAAAGCCGGTGTAACCACCACCGCTTCGGGCCTGCAGTATGAAGTGGTCAAGAAAGCCGATGGCGCACAGCCTAAGCCGACCGACGTAGTGACCGTTCACTACACCGGCACCCTGACCAATGGCACCGTTTTCGACAGTTCCGTCGAGCGTGGCAGCCCGATCGATCTGCCGGTCAGCGGTGTGATTCCGGGTTGGGTCGAAGGCCTGCAACTGATGCACGTTGGCGAGAAGTACAAACTGTACATCCCTAGCGAACTGGCTTACGGCGCCCAAAGCCCAAGCCCGGCGATTCCAGCCAACTCGGTGCTGGTATTCGACCTGGAACTGCTGGCAATCAAAGATCCAGCAAAACAAGACGCTACTGCCAAGTAATCAGCGTCTGCTTTAAAAACAACGCCTCGCTTATGCGGGGCGTTGTTGCATCTGGCGTTCAGCGAAGGTAAACAAAGCGAACGGATGCTGTAGGCTGGAGTCATAGCCATTGAGGACGCCGCGCTAGCCGCGCCAGAGCGCCAAGTCAATGAAATCTTGGGTTTTTTTATGTGAGTAAAAAACGCCCGATCTGAGTTGGGCCCTTATGAAACGGGGCTTTCAGCGATGAAAAGCAGCTCTGTTCACAAGGTTATCCACAATTTGTGTGGATAACATTTCAGTGGGAGGAAATGATGAAAACACCCTGGAATTTCGCTCGTTTCCTGCCTCTGGCCGGACGCCTGCTCGCGCGTGGACGTTTGCCGACCTTGCTCTTCGCAGTGGCCAGCAAAGGTGCCAGCCAGGGTAATCGGCTGGGCAAGCTCAAGGATGATCTACGCCTGTTGCAGGCACTCTGCCTGGCTTACTGGCGCGGCGAGTATCGGGCCATCAGCCCCAAAGCGTTGATATCGGTGGTGGCAGGCCTGATGTACTTCCTCAGTCCCATTGATGCCATTCCGGACTTCATTCCAGTGTTCGGCATGCTCGATGACATCGCGGTGCTGGCCTGGCTGATGAAAGTTCTCGACGATGAGCTCAACGCCTTCCGCGCCTGGCGCAAGCGTCAGTTGCCGGAAAAGCTTGCAGTGGTTGAACGCCTGCCCGATACCCCGGAGCAACTTCAACTTCAGGGACCGAAAAAAAACTGAACTGATTCAATCTCATCCATAGATTGATACCCCCGCGACCTTGGCCGCTGTTAGGATTACACTTCTAGGGAAAAGTGCCGACTCGCTAAGTGTTGTTGTCCTACGGGGTAGTCATGGATATTCAGATAATTACACGCGAAGGAGAGCCCGAGTATGCAGTTCTGCCATGGGCTCAATATCAGGCTCTACTAAAAGCAGCAGGCATCAATGAACAACCGCCGCGGGTCGCCCCAGAGCGTCAGGCGGCAACACCAGACCAGATTCTTCCAGGTCTGGATCAACTACGCAGTTTGCGCGAAGGGAAGGGCATCGCCATCGAGGCGTTGGCCCGCACGGTAGGCATCAGCCCGTCTTATCTGGCCTTGATCGAAAGTGGCGAGCGTCTACCCGACGCTGCGATTCGCCGCAGCCTGGCCTGGGAGTTGACGGTGCCAGGGTGGAGGGATGAATCGTGAGCGTACGCATCAGTCGTCAACATTGGGACGGGTTGCTGGGCGAACTGGATCAGGCGCGCCGCCAGCGTCATCTTCTGACATACCGGGCGTTGCTTGAACGTTTGCAACTGCCCACGCCGGCCATGCAAACCTTGACCGCCGCCCTTGAACATCTGGCCGCGCTGGACGCCAAGGCCGAGCAGCCATTGCGCAGTTCGCTGGTGATCAGCCAGGGCGCCAGCCGCCTGCCGCGCACCGGGTTCTTTGAGTGTGTCGAGCGTCTGGGGCGTTTCTCCGGGCCGTCCGATGGAGTGGCCGCAGCGTCCTGGCATGCCTCGGAAGTGGTGCGGGTGTTCGAATATGAGTACCCGGAATCGGCGGAGGCCTGAGTGTTTTTAAAACTCAAGGCGCGAGCCAGCTACTGGCTGGCTCGCCGCTTGTTTCACTGGTCATGGTTTGTGCGTCAGCCGCGTGGCTGGAGCTGGCTCGAAGGCCAGTTCGCACGCATGGCGAACCTGGGGGATGTTGGCGCCCAGAGCTTCTATGGCCACATCCTGACCTTTCGCGGCGTCGGCCTTGGCGCTCGCGAAGAGGGCGTGCGATTGCTGCGCCTGGCCGCTTTGGCGGGGGATGGCAAAGCGGCGTATCAGGTGGGCGTGATCAGTCTGGCGGGGACGCCTAGCAAGGCGCCAGATGCGGTTGAAGCCGCGCGGTTTTGGGAGATGGCCGCCAAAGCAGGACATCCGTTGGCCGAGATCAAGCTCAAAGAGCTGGCGTCTCGCGGTTCCGAGGTTCCACCCTCGATCTGAGTTGGCATAACCGACGCCTTCGCGAGCAGGCTCGCTCCCACATTGGATCTGCTGGAGGCACACAATCTGCGTGACTCAACTTAACCCTGTGGGAGCGAGCTTGCTCGCGAAGGCGTCAGATCAATCACCGCTGCCCGACGAGCAATTCTTCCTCGGCTGCTGGCACCGCCAGACTATCGATCACATGCACGCTATACCCCGGCACATTCTTCGCGTGATGCTTGGCCTGCGATGCCATCTCCGCTAACTGGCTTGCATCGAGTTGTCCACAGGCCTGTGGATGTAAATGCACCACGCCGATCGACAGTGACAGCAACGCAAACTCCTGACGCACACCCTGACGGTTTGGGGCGATGAAGCAGCCGGCTTCCAGGTGTTCGCTGCGATAAAAGCGTCGGCATTGGCTCTGGAAGTCGTCCAGCAACTGATTCAAGCGTTTGCGCCAGTCTTCCGGGCCGAGTACCAGCAGGAAGTCATCGCCGCCGATATGGCCGACGAAGTCGCGGGAAGGGTCGACGCGATCATTCAGGCATTGCGCCAGACACAGCAGGACTTCGTCCCCACGGCCGTAGCCGTAGATGTCGTTGAAGGGTTTGAAACTGTCGATGTCGACGTAGCAGATCACCGACTCCCGTTGCTGTTGCAGCAGTCGCGACAGGCATTGCTGGATCGGTACGTTGCCCGGCAGCAGGGTCAGCGGGTTGGCGTAACGGGCTTGCTGGATCTTCAGTTCGGTGATCAGTTTAAGTACGTCGATCACTCGGCCCAGTCCCAGGTAACCGCCGTTGAGGGTAATGATGAAGTCTTCTTCGATGCGCTGCCGCGCGCGGCTGGTGATCAGGCGACTCACTTGTTGCAACGACTGGCTCATCTCAACGGCGAGGAAGTCATCACTCATTAAACGGCTGATCGGCTTGCGGGCGAACAGGTCGGTGGCAAAAGGCTTGAGCAGTGCATCGGAGAGCGAATGCCGGTGAACGATGCCGCAGGGCTGGCCTTGCTCGTCGAGCACCGCCAGGGAGTTCAGGTTGGCCTGGCGGCGAAAGGCTTCCAGCACCGTCGCGGTCGGTGTATCGCGACCCATTGCCGGTTGGTCGTTGAGCAAAGCGCTAAGGTCGCTGACTTCATCATTCAACGCCACCGCTGTGCTTTCCCGTTTGGGCATCAGGGCTCGGGCATCACGAGGTGGATGTTCCTGGGGGCGGCAGAGCAGATAACCCTGAACCAGATCCACGCCCATCTCGGTCAACACTGCGAGCTCCTCCGGCAGCTCGATACCTTCGGCGATCACTTGTGCCCGTGAGGCCTTGGCAATTTGCAGGATCGAGCCGACGAATTCGCGCTTGAGGGCGTCCTGGTGAATGCCGTCGATGAAGTGTCGATCAATCTTCACGTAGTCCGGACGCAATTCAGACCACAGCCGCAAACTCGAATAGCCTGCGCCCAGATCATCCAGGGCAATGGAAAACCCCATCGCTCGATAGTGATGCAGAGCGGTTTGCAGCAGCTCGAAATCGTCGGTGGGTGTTTGTTCAGTCAGTTCGATCACCACCTGACTCGGCGGTATGCCGAAATCCTGCAGCAGTTGCAGGGTGCGCCCGGGTTGGTGGGCGGCTTCGAGCAGGGATTCAGGGGAAACGTTGAGGAACAGTTTGCCGGGCAGTTTCTGATCATTGAAGCGTCGGCAGGCGCTTTGACGACATGCGATTTCCAGTTCGCTCAGGCGGCCGGCCTGACGGGCAACGGCGAACAGTGCGAGGGGAGAGTGCAGCGCACTGTTGGAGGGCCCGCGACTGAGGGCTTCGTAACCGACAATACGTCGCTCAGAGAGGGAAATGATCGGCTGGAACAGGCTGTGCAAACCGCTTTGAGCCAGTATGGAACTCAAGGCACTCAGCTGTTCTGTGGTGGTCATGGCTTTCTCTGGCGATAAAAAAAGGACTGGGAGCACTCTCTTGGATAAAGAGGGGCTCCCAGTCCTTTATTTCACGACAGAATGATGACTGTATGATGACGCTCCGGAGAGCGTCAGCATTAAATTGCCATCATCTTGCTTGTAACAACTTAGTGCTTGGCTACCGCGGTATTGAGTTTCAGGTAGTCCAACAGAATCCGCCCGGTTTCGCTCAGGTAGGCATCGTCTTCTGGTTTGGTCTTGTCTGGCTCGGCCGCGATCGCGTCTTCGTCTTCTTTCTTCAGCTCTTTGAGCGGCTCTTCGCCCTTGGCCTTGCGACGGATGTTTTCCATGGCAAGTTGCTTGGCTTCGATATCGGCGTGTTGTGCACGACGATCAGCTTCATTGAGGCTGACGGTTTTTTCCGCCATCAGTTTCTGCGCCAGGGCCAGTTTGTCGCGGATGAACACGAACTCCGCGTCTTTGGCCGAGCGTACGTCATGCTCGGATTTGAGTTGCGAAATGTACGGTTTGAACGGGTCGACCGCAGGCTTGATGGCCGCGCGGATGGTGTCCCACGGCATGGCTTCAGGCAGTGCGCTTTCGCCGATTTCCTTGGTGTCGATGATCGACGGGTAATCGATGTCCGGCAATACGCCCTGATGCTGGGTGCTCTGGCCGGAAACCCGGTAGAACTTGGCCAGCGTCAGTTTCAGTTCGCCATGGTTCAGCGGCTGAATGGTCTGCACGGTGCCTTTACCGAAGGTCTGGCCGCCGATGATCAATGCGCGGTGATAGTCCTGCATGGCGCCGGCAAAAATTTCCGAAGCCGAGGCAGACAAGCGGTTGACCAGCAACGCCATCGGCCCTTTGTAGAAGGCCCCCGGGTTCTCATCTTCCAGCACATCGACCCGGCCATCGGCATTACGCACGAGAACGGTCGGACCTTTGTCGATGAACAGACTGGTCAGCTCGGTGGCTTCCTGCAGGGAACCGCCGCCATTGTTGCGCAGATCGATGACCACGCCGTCGACTTTGTCTTTCTGCAACTCGGTCAGCAGTTTCTTGACGTCGCGAGTGGTGCTCTTGTAGTCCGGATCGCCAGCACGGAAAGCCTTGAAGTCCAGGTAGAAGGCCGGGATCTCGATGACGCCGAGCTTGTAGTCCTTGCCGTCCTGTTTCAGGTTGAGGACCGACTTCTTCACCGCCTGGTCTTCAAGCTTCACTGCTTCGCGGGTGATCGGGACGATCTTGCTGGTCTGGTCGTTCGGTGCATTGCTGGCCGGGATCACTTCCAGGCGCACCACGGTGCCTTTTGGCCCACGGATCAGCTTGACCACTTCGTCCAGGCGCCAGCCGACCACGTCGACCATTTCCTTGTTGCCCTGGGCAACGCCGATGATCTTGTCGGCCGGTGCAACCATTTTGGTCTTGTCGGCCGGGCCGGCAGGTACCAGACGCACGACTTTCACCTGGTCGTTGTCGCTCTGCAACACGGCGCCAATGCCCTCGAGGGACAGGCTCATGTTGATGTCGAAGTTCTCCGCGTTATCCGGCGACAGATAGTTGGTGTGCGGGTCGTAGGACATGGCGAAGGTATTGATGTACGCCTGGAAGATGTCTTCCGGACGGGTCTGGTCCAGGCGCGCCAACTGATTCTTGTAACGCTTGGTCAGGGTTTCCTGAATCTGCTTGGAGTCCTTGCCCGCGATCTTCTGCCGCAAGACTTCGTCCTTGACGCGTTTGCGCCACAGGTCGTCGAGTTCTGCGGTGTTCTTGAGCCAAGGGGCGTCCTTGCGATCGATCAGCAAGGTTTCCTTGGTGGTGAAGTCGATCTTGTCGACGCCTTTGTTCAACTCGGCAAGGGCGAAGTCCAGACGCGCTTTGACGCGGTCCAGGTAGCGCTTGTAGATGGTGAACCCGGCGTTCAGGTCGCCGCTTTTGAGGAAGTCGTCAAACTGGGTTTTCCACTTGTCGAATTCGGCTATGTCGCTGGCCATGAAGTAGCTGCGCGACGGGTCCAGCAGCTTGAGGTAGCTGTCATAGATGATCACGGAGCGCGCGTCATCGAGCGGCGGCTTGCTGTAGTGATGGCGCTTTAGCAACTCGACGACGTTCAGGCTGGCGATCACTTCGTCACGATCAGGCTGAAGCTTGTCCCAGCTATTGGCTGCAAACGAATTGGTCGACATCGGCAACAGACCGATACCAATGAAAAGGGCTAGGGCGGTGCTGGGGAAAAAATGCTTCATGCTGATTCGACGCGGGGACAATTGATCACGCATATTAGGCCGTCTTTGAAGTCGCCGGTACCACTAGTCTCTGTATGGAAACTGCCTGTTAGCTTTCGTACAGACCCAGGGCCGGTCGCATAATGCAAGAAAGCCCGGCGCTACAGCTACGGGCTCAGTCCAGACTCACTATGGAGGCACTGTGAAAGCATTGCAAGGCGTTGAAGGTCGAGTGGAGTGGGTTGAAGAGCCCAGTCCTACATGCGATGTAGGACAAGTTCGGATTCGAGTGGCGGCTGCGGGTCTCAATCGCGCCGATTTGTTACAGAAAGCGGGTCTTTATCCGCCACCGCCGGGAGCCAGTCAGGTACTGGGTCTTGAGTGTTCGGGGGTGATCAGCGAGGTGGGACCGGGCTCGTCCTGGCAGGTCGGGGATCGGGTTTGCGCCTTGCTGGCCGGGGGCGGGATGGCCGAGGAGGTAGTTGTCGACGGACGGCATGTGTTGCCGGTTCCCGAAGGTTTGTCCCTGGCGGAGGCGGCAGCGCTGCCAGAAGTGTATGCGACCGTTTGGCTGAATTTGTTTCAACTGGCTGCGCTCAAGCCGGGTGAGAAAGTTCTGCTGCACGCCGGAGCAAGTGGAATCGGTTCAGCTGCCATTCAGCTGTGCAAGGCGTTTGGTAACCCGTGCTGGGTCAGCGTCGGTTCCGCCGAGCGTTTGGCTTACTGCGAAGCGCTGGGCGCCCAAGGTGGGGTCGTGCGCAACGGGGATCTGGACAGCTTGAGTGACCTGGGGCCGTTCGATGTGATTCTCGACCCGGTGGGCGGCAACTACGCCGCGCTGAATCTGAAACTGATGGCGCTCGATGGTCGTTGGGTGCTGATCGGCCTGATGGGCGGTCGTGAGGCGCAGCTGGATCTGGCGCAGGTACTGGCCAAGCGCGTGCAACTGCTGGGTTCGACCTTGCGCAGTCGCGACGAACAGTTCAAGGCGGATCTGTTCAGCGATCTCAGCCAGCATGTCTGGCCGTTGTTTGCCGAAGGGCGTTTGAGCCCGCAATTGGCCAAAACCTTCCCGATCAAGGACGCCGAAGCGGCGTTTGCGGAGTTGGCGACTAATAAGGTGTCGGGAAAGTTGGTGTTGGTGATTGACGAAAGCCTGACCTGAAATCGGGCTGGCAGCCAAAAGATCGCAGCCTCGCTTCGCTCGACAGCTCCTACAGGTGTGAACAATCCATTTGTAGGAGCTGTCGAGCGAAGCGAGGCTGCGATCTTTTGCTTTTACTTCCAGAGATGGATCGGCCAACCGGCCTTTTCGGCGTGTTCAAGCAGCACCGGATCCGGGTTTACCACGTGTGGGAAATCTACTTTCAGCAGCAATGGCAAATCATTGCGTGAGTCGGAGTAGAAACTGGCGCCCTCGAGGTTTTCCTCTTCCGCATCCAGCCACTCCAGCAAACGTGTGATCTTGCCTTCGCGGTAGGTCAGCGTGCCAACGGTGTTGCCGCTATACACCCCATGTGCCACTTCCAGCTCGATGCCGAGAATCTCGTCAATGCCCAAACGATCGGCAATCGGCCTGACCAGGTGCGTGCCCGACGCCGAAATCACCAAAATCCGGTCGCCGGCCTTGCGATGGGCCGCAATGGCTTTGGTGGCGTCACTGAAAATGATCGGCTCGATGAAGTCTTCCACCCAAGGCCCTACCAAATGGTCGACCTCTTCCGGTGTACGGCCGATCATCGGCTCCAGACTGAAGGTCATGTACTCCTCCATCCGCAGTTTGCCGTGGCTGTAGGCGTCCATCAGTTCGTTGTTCTGACGCATGAACGACTCGGGATCGACCCAACCCAGGCGACCCATTTGTTCGCTCCAGAGGGTGGCGCAGTCGCCGTGGATCAGGGTTTCGTCCAAATCAAAAATTGCCAGGGCCATCAGTGCGGTTCTCTCTTCAACATCAGCAAAGTCATCAGGCTACCTCACACAGGGCCGTCGGATCGATGGAAAGCGCCAGACGCTGACCATCGGGATGCAAATCGGCCGCCGAGCGGTTCAGCACATCCACCACCAATTCCACGCCCCGGGCTTCGACCCGGTAGCGAATCACGTTGCCCAACAGGCTGTGGCTGCGGATTTGTGCGTCGAGTTCGCCGTTGAGGCTCAGCTCGATGGCTTCCGGGCGAATCGCGATGCGGTGGGTAATCGGTCGCTGCAGCAGTTTTGTGGCGCTGTCGGCGTCCAGCAGGTTGTAGTTGCCGATGAAACCAGCGGCAAAGATATCGATGGGTGCAGTGTAAAGGGTCTGGGCGTCGCCGCTTTGTACGATCTTTCCCTGATTCATCAAGAAAATCCGGTCGGACATGGTCAGGGCTTCTTCCTGATCGTGAGTGACGAAGATCGTGGTCAAGCCGAGTTCGCGCTGGATCTGACGGATCTGTTCGCGCAAGTGCTTGCGAATCCGTGCATCCAGGGCCGACAGCGGTTCATCCAGCAACAACAGGCGAGGCCGGGTCACCAACGAGCGGGCGAGCGCGACTCGCTGGCATTGGCCGCCAGACAGTTGATGCGGATAACGCGCGGCGAAGTCGTTGAGTTCCACCAGTTTCAGTACTTCGGCAACACGCTTGTGGCTGTCATCGGCGTTGACCTTCTGCATGCGTAAACCAAAGGCGACGTTCTGCTCGACGGTCATGTTCGGAAACAGCGCGTAGCTCTGGAACACCATGCCGATCCCGCGTTTCTGCGGGCTCAACGGAACGAGGTCCTGGCCATCGAGCAGGATTTTGCCGCCATCCACCGAGGTCAGCCCGGCGATGCAGCGCAGCAGTGTGGACTTGCCGCAACCGGATGGGCCGAGGAGGGTGACGAACTCACCCTTCTGGATTTCACAGTTGATGTCGCTGAACACCGTGGTACCCGCGTAGCTTTTCAGTAGGTGTTGGACGCTGACGAAGCTCATTGGCTTTTGTCCTTGTTCAAAATATTGGCAGCCCAGGTCAGAACCAGCACAAAGAAGAAATAGGAAATCACCAGCGCACTGGTGAAGTGGCCGCTGCTGTTGCGCATGTTATTGAGGTAAACCTGCAGGGTTTCGTAGCGGGTCCCGACGAGGATGTTGGCGAACACGAACTCACCGAACAGGAACGAGAACGACAGCAGCAACGCCACCATCAAACCTTTGCGCAAGTTTGGCAGCACCACCAGGAACGCCGCTTGCCAGGTGCTGGCGCCGAGCAGTTGGGCGGAGTCCATCAGGTCTCGCAGGTTGATCGCCTGCAAGTTGTTGGTGATCGCCCGGTACATGAACGGCAGCGCCACGGTGAAGTAGCAGCCGATCAGAATCCACGGCGTGCCGACCATCGCGAACGGCCCCGAACCGTAGAGTTGCAACAGACCCACCGACGACACCACCGGCGGCACCGCGAAGGGTAGCAGGATCAGGATGTTCATCAGCGCATCAAGTTTCGGGAAGTGGTAATGCACCACAAACAGCAACGGCAGAATCAGCACCACGGACAGAATCAGCGAGCCGACGCAGACCAGCAGCGATTGGCCGAACGAATGGAGAAACCGCGGATCGCTCCACAGCTCCACGTACCATTTAACGGTGAAGCCGCTGGGCAGAATGGTCGCCGACCAACTGCTGGCGATCGAGTAGATCAGCGTTCCGAGCAATGGCAGCAACAGGATGGCAAACAGCAAATACACCACCACCCGGTGATAGACCCCGACGGGGCCCAGTTCAGCGCGAGACATGGTAGCTCCTCTTCAACAGCAACTGATGCACGATGGTCACCAGGGTCATCAACGCCACCAGCACCACGGCCAGGGCACTGGCCAGGTTCGGGTCCAGGGAAATGTCGCCGGAAACCATCGCCGCGATGCGGATCGGCAGGACGTTGAAGTTGCCGGTGGTCAGGGCGTACACCGTGGCGTAGGCGCCCAAGGCGTTGGCCAGCAGGATCACAAACGTACCGAGCAGCGCCGGGGTCAGCACGGGCAAACCGATGTGCCGCCAGAACTGCCAGCCATTGGCGCCGAGCAGCGCGGCGGATTCACGCCAGTCTTCGCGCAGGGCATCAAAGGCCGGGTAGAGCAGCAGCACGCCCAGCGGAATCTGGAAGTAGGTGTAGAGAATGATCAGCCCGGTTTTCGAGTACAGGTTGAAGTCCTGAATGATCCCCGCCTGCTTGAGCATGATGGTGAAGCTGCCGTTGAAGCCCAGCAGAATGATGAACGCGAAGGCCAAAGGCACGCCGGCAAAGTTGCTGGTCATGTTGGCGAAGGCGTTGACGAAGTTGCGCAGTTTTGAGTCGACCCGGCGCAGGGAATAGGCGCCGAGCACCGCGATGATGATCCCGAACACGCTGGACCAGAAACTGATCTCGAGGCTGAACTGGATCGCCTGCAGATAGAACTTCGAATTGAAGATCCTGGTGAAGTTGGCGATGCCCCAGCCGAACTCTTCCGATTGCAGGCTGTTGATCATCACCCAGGACAACGGCGCGATCTGGAACACGATAAAGAACAGTGCAAAAGGCACCAGGCACAAGGCTGCCAGCCATTTTCCGCGCTTCATGGTGTTCACTTGAGCAGCTCCCGGCACACAGGTTTGTCGTGGGGCACACCCAGCAGTTCACAGACGGTGCCGCAGATTTCAGTCTGTTTCGGTGCGGCGTTGGCATTGAAGCTGAAAGCGTCGCCGAGGACGAACAGCGGTACTTCGCGTTCTTCCGGCAGCAGGCCGTTGTGGGAGCGGTCGTTGTTCATGCCATGGTCGGCGGTCACCAGCACCTGATACCCGGCGTCAAGCCAGGTTTGCAGATAGTCGGCCAGAATAATGTCGGCCGAGCGGGCACTGTTGCGGTACTGCGGGGTGTCGAGGCCGTGCTTGTGCCCGGCGTCGTCGATGTTCATGGGGTGGACCAGTAAAAAGTTCGGCGCATAACGCAGGCGCAGGTTTTCGGCGTCGGCGAACAGGTGCGAGTCCGGGTAGTGATCGTTCCAGTAGAAATGACCGTGCTGGATCGGCAGGTCCGGGTCGTCGGTATGACGATCCCGCGGCGCAATAAACGGCGAACGGTTATACAGCTCACTGACCCAGTGATAGGCCGCGGCGGCGGTGACAAGGCCGGCATCGCTGGCGTAGTGATAGATGCTGCGCTGGTTGGACAAGCGTGAGACGTTGTTGTGAACGATGCCACTGTCGATCGGCGTGACGCCGGTCAGGATGCACTCGTAAAGCGGTCGGGACAGCGCCGGCAATTCGCACTCCAGTTTGTAGAGCGCCGCGCGTCCTGCGCCGACGTAAGCCTGCAGGTGCCCCATGGCGTGACGGGCGACCTCGTAATTGAGGCCGTCGAGCACGACAAGGATGACGTTGTGCTTCATAGGGCTGGAACTCCGCTAAACAGATGATTCAAATACGCAACCAATCCTTTGTGGGAGCGAGCCTGCTCGCGATAGCGGTCTGACATTCAACATTGATGTTGGCTGACAGTCCCTCATCGCGAGCAGGCTCGCTCCCACATTGGGTCTCCATCAGATCCCCAAATGGGGATCTACCGCATTACTGCTTCATATTGACGATGACTTCTTCCTGCCACTTCTGCGGAAGGGCTTTGGAGGTCTTTTCCCATGCGTCGGCGTCTTTGATCGGCGTGACCTTTTTGTACTGCTCGTTTGGCAGCAACTGGGCCTGAACCTCGGCCGGCAGCGTCAGATGCTCGGCGCGGATCGGACGGGCGTTCCCGCGTGCCAGATTGGTCTGGCCGGCGTCGCTGAAGATGTATTCGCGGGCCAGTTTGGCGGCATTCGGGTGCTTGGCGTACTTGTTGATAATGGTGGTGTAACCGGAGATCACCGAGCCATCGGATGGAATCAGCACGGTGTAGTCATCCGGGTTGACCATTTTGGCCTTGTAGCTCAAACCGTTGAAGTCCCAGACCACGCCGACTTCGATTTCACCCTTTTCCATGGTGGCAATTGTCGGGTTAGCCATCGACAGGCGGCCTTGCTTGGCGATCTCGGAAAACAGATCCAGCGCCGGCTGGAGGTTTTTCTCATTGCCACCGTTGGCGAGCGCGGCAGCCAGAACACCGTTGGCGGCTTGGGCAGCGGTGCTCACATCACCGATGGAAACTTTGTATTTGCCGTCCTTGAGGTCAGCCCATTTGGTTGGAGCATCGGAGCCGTGCAGCAACTTTTTGTTGACGATGAACGCGATGGTGCCGGTGTAGGCGAGCGCCCAGTTGCCGTCCTTATCCTTTGCCCAGCTCGGGATCTGATCCCAGGTGCTTGGCTTGTAAGGTTGTACAACGCCTTGCTTCACAGAGATCGGACCGAACGCTGCACCGACATCACCGATATCGGCAGTGGCGTTGTCTTTTTCCGCGGCGAACTTGGCGATTTCCTGGGCCGAGCTCATGTCGGTGTCGATGTGTTTCAGGCCGTAGTTCTTGGCCAGGTCATCCCAGGTGCCTTTCCAGTTGGCCCAGTTGTCGGGCATGCCGACGCTGTTGACCTCACCTTCCGCTTTCGCCGCGGCTTCCAGGGTTTTCAAATCGCTATCAGCCGCCATCGCGGCGGTACACATGGCAATGGTCGAGCCTAACAGTGAGGCCAGGAAAAGCTGTTTCATCCGAAGCTCCTTTGGGCGTTTTCAACGCTGCGATTGCGGTTATGTTGGTCTAGGTCAGCAATACCTGAGCCAATTTAGGCGTCTCTGATGACATTTTGATGTCGACGACCGGTCGGCCTATATTTCTTGAGCGGCAAAGCTCAGGCTTCGGAGTAAGCGTAGACCATGGCTAATAGGCTGATATAAAAGGACTTGGCCGTGAATTTGCAGGTGTCTGGATCAACCGTTCGGCGGCTTTGTCATCTGTCAGTCATGTGCAGTGCCTAGGCTTGTCGGGAGTTGAGGGAGCCGATTTGAATCGCGGTTCCGCCCCGAAACAGTGCTGGTCTAGTCCAGATAGGTAACGTTGATGCGCATCGAGACAACCAAAGCGGTGACAGCCATCGGGCAGGTTCTGCAGGAACAGCTCGACCATGGCCTGTTGGCGCCCGGGAGCAAACTGCCGGCCGAGCGCAAGCTCAGTGAGTTGTTCGGGACCACGCGGATCACCGTGCGTGAAGCGTTGTTGCAACTGGAAGCCCAAGGGCAGATTTATCGAGAGGAGCGCCGTGGCTGGTTCGTGTCGCCACCGCGCCTGGCCTATAACCTGATGCAGCGCAGTCACTTTCACGCGATGGTCAGTGCACAGGGGCGGGTGCCGTCCACTGAGGTGATTTCAGCGCGGTTGCAACCGGCGTCGGCGGCGGTCTGTGCCTGGTTGCAGTTGCCGGCGTTGTCCAGCGTGATTCAGATTTGCCGGGCACGGCGGATTGATGAGCGGCTGGTGTTGTATGTGGAGCATTATTTGAATCCGCAGTTTTTTCCCGGGATTCTGGATTTCGATCTGAATCAGTCGATTACCGAGCTGTATGCGCGGCATTACGACTTGCACTATGGGCGGGTGCGTTTCGAGATTGTGCCGACGGCGTTGTCGGTGGATGCGGCGGCGGCTTTACGGGTGTCGGTGGGGAGTCCGGGGTTGCGCATCGCTCGGGTCAATTACGATCAACATGAGCGGTTGATCGATTGTGATCTGGAGTTTTGGCGGCACGATGCGATTCACGTCGGGGTTGATGTGGTCTGAGCCTGGCCGCCACAGGCCTCGGTTCTGTCATTACCCGAAGCGGTAAATGTCCATGCCCAGGGCGCCCATGGTGAATCCCTTGTGGCTCACGCTGAATGCCCCTCCCGCACCGCGCGCAAAGTACAACGGCAACAAATGTTCATCAGTCGGATGGTTGCGCACCGCATTCGGTGCTTGCTGGCGGTAATCGTGCAACGCGGTTTCGTCGTTGGCAGCGAGTTTTTCGATCATCCAGTCCCGAAAGGCCTGGGCCCACGGTTCGACGCTTTCTGTGCCGGCGTGCCAGTCCAGTTCGCGCAGGTTGTGGGTGATGCTCCCGGAACCGATCAGCAGCACGCCGTGTTCGCGCAGACTGGCCAGGGCATGACCGACGCGGGTCTGCAGGGCCGGGCCGCCGCGGGTGGGCAGCGAGACTTGGACTACGGGGATGTCGGCTTGTGGGTACATCAATAACAAGGGTACCCAGACACCATGGTCGAACGGCCGTTCGGCGTCGATGCGTGCGGGCAGGCCATCGTTCTTCAGCAGTTCGACAACCTCTGCGGCCAATTGTGGATTGCCGGGCGCCGGGTATTGCACGTCGAACAACGCCTGCGGAAAGCCGCCGAAGTCATGCCAGGTTTCAGGCTGGGGATTGCCGCTGACGAGCAACTCATTGCTTTCCCAATGCGCAGAAACAATTACGATGGCTTTGGGTTTCGGCAATTCTGCGGCCAGGCGAGCGAGGACGGGCCCGCTGGCGCCCGGTTCCAGTGCCAACATGGGCGAGCCATGGGATATGTAGAGGCTGGGGAACATGAATGAGCTCCTGAGGGGTAAGATGGCATCATCTTCAGTCAGATCATTGATCTAAATCTAATATAAGTTTTAGGGTCTTTTGATCGAATTTTCGGGATTAATTATGCAGCCGGAGTTTTGGCACAAGCGGTGGACGTCGAATCAGATCGGCTTTCACCTGCCGGAAGTGAATCCATATCTGCAACGGTACTGGCCGCAGCTGGGCCTGGAAGAGGGCGCGCGCGTACTGGTGCCGTTATGTGGGAAAAGCCTGGATCTGCTGTGGCTGGCGAAATGCGGTCATGAGGTGCTGGGCGTCGAGTTGTCGGAAAAAGCGGTGGAAGACTTTTTCCACGAGCATCAATTTGATCCGGACGTCAGCGATCAAGGCCCCTTCACGGTCTATCGGGCGGGCTCGATCGAGATCTGGTGTGGTGATTTCTTCGCGTTGACGGCCGGCGATGTCGCCGATTGCAGTGCACTGTACGACCGCGCTGCGTTGATCGCCTTGCCACCGAAGATGCGCGAGCAATACGCCGAGCATCTGAAGCGGATTGTGCCGAAGGATTCGCTGGGGCTGCTGATTACCCTGGATTACGACCAGGCGCAAATGGAAGGGCCGCCCTTTGCCGTGCTGGACGACGAAGTACAACGGTTGTTCGGTGCTTCATGGGAGTTGAAGATTCTGGAGGACCAGGACGTTCTGGGCGAAAGCTGGAAGTTCCTGGAAAGTGGCGTTACGCGGCTTGAAGAGCGGGTTTATCGGGTTTCCAGCCGATAGATTTGTGTTGTTTGTACCGGCCCCATCGCGAGCAGGCTCGCTCCCACATTGGACCGAGTCGCTCAGGCAGACGCTGTCTACTGTGGGAGCGAGCCTGCTCGCGATGGGGCCAGAATGAGCCCACAACATTCAAGCAGACAAAAAAAGGCCCGCATTCACTGCGGGCCTTTTCTTTTAGTGCGAAGCCTCTCAGCCCCGACGACGCAACGCGTCGATACGCTCTTCCAGCGGCGGGTGGCTCATGAACATGCGGGCGAACCCCTGTTTGATGCCACCGTTGATGCCGAAAGCCGTCAGGGTGTCCGGCATGTGCACCGGCAGCCCCTGTTCGGCACGCAGGCGTTGCAGGGCGCCGATCATTGCGGCGGTGCCGGCCAGACGTGCACCGGCTTCGTCTGCACGGAATTCGCGTTTACGCGAGAACCACATGACGATGGCGCTGGCCAGAATGCCCAGGACCAGTTCGGCGAAGATGGTCGCCACGTAGTAGGCGATGCCCTGGCCTTCTTCGTTCTTGAAGATCACCTTGTCGACAAAGTTGCCGATGATCCGTGCGAAGAACATCACGAAGGTGTTCACCACGCCCTGGACCAATGCCAGGGTGACCATGTCGCCATTGGCGACGTGGCCGATTTCGTGGGCCAGAACGGCCTTCACTTCATCAGGCGAGAAACGCTCGAGCAGCCCTTGGCTGACCGCGACCAACGCGTCGTTCTTGTTCCAGCCGGTGGCAAAGGCGTTCGCCTCGTAGGCCGGGAAAATACCGACTTCGGGCATCTTGATCCCGGCTTCCCGGGACAATTGCTCGACGGTTTGCAGCAGCCATTGCTCGTGACGTGTGCGCGGCTGGCTGATGATTTGGGTGCTGGTGCTCATCTTCGCCATCCACTTGGAGATGAACAGCGAGAACAGCGAGCCGGCGAAACCAAAGACCGCACAGAAAATCAGCAGCTGATTGAGGTTGAGATCAACCCCGTTGGCCGCCATGAACCCGTTGAAGCCGAAAAGGCTCAGGGTGATGCTGGCAATCAGCACGACCGCCAGGTTAGTGGCCAAAAACAGCAGGATGCGCATCATGGTTGTAGAAATCTCCTCATGCTAAAGATGTAGCGTACTGCGGGGTATATAAGGTGCTGACCCGGGCTATTCAACCGGGTGACTATTTCAAACTGTGTCCTACGGCAACAGTCTAGCTGTTTGAAGGGCATTTCCGACGTCGATGCAGGAAGTGTTTGTCAGGCAATTAACGTCGTAAGCCCCGCCGTTGTTAGACGCGAGCTCTCAACGAGTCATCAGTCAGCGATTGAAGAGCGATGTTCGGCAGGGCGCAAAGAAATGTTGCTGAATCAATCACCGTGCGACTTGCGCAAGCGTCGCACGGTGACAGGCAGGTTATTGGCGATAGGACTTGAGGAAGTTGCCGATACGTCCGATGGCCATGTCCAGCTCGTCCACGCGCGGCAGGGTCACCACACGGAAGTGGTCCGGCCATGGCCAGTTGAAGGCCGTGCCTTGTACCACCAGCAGCTTCTCCGACAGCAGCAGGTCGAGCACGAATTTCTCGTCGTTATGGATCGGGCAGACTTTCGGGTCTATCCGTGGGAACGCGTACAGCGCGCCCATTGGCTTGACGCAGCTCACGCCGGGAATGTCGTTAAGCAGCTCCCAGGTGCGATTGCGCTGTTCCAACAGTCGTCCGTTGGGCAATACCAGATCATTGATGCTCTGATAACCGCCGAGGGCGGTCTGGATCGCATGCTGGCTCGGTACGTTGGCACACAAACGCATGTTGGCCAGCATGTCGATGCCTTCGATGTAGCTCTGGGCGTGGTGTTTCGGGCCGGAAATGGCGATCCAGCCGGAACGGAAACCCGCCACGCGATAGGACTTGGACAGACCGTTGAACGTCAGGCACAGCAGGTCTGGCGCCAGGGACGCCGTGCAGATGTGCACGGCATCGTCGTACAGAATCTTGTCGTAGATTTCGTCGGAAAAAACCACCAGGTTGTGCTGACGGGCCAGTTCCAGCATGCCCAGCAGGACTTCTTTCGAATACACCGCGCCGGTCGGGTTGTTCGGGTTGATGATCACCAGTGCTTTGGTGTTCGGGGTGATCTTGGCCTTGATGTCGGCCAGATCCGGCCACCAGTTGGCCTGCTCGTCGCACAGGTAATGCACCGGGTTGCCGCCCGACAGGCTCACCGCGGCGGTCCACAGCGGATAGTCCGGGGCCGGCACCAGCACTTCGTCGCCGTTGTTGAGCAGGGCCTGCAGCGACATCACGATCAGCTCGGAAACGCCGTTGCCCAAATAGATGTCTTCAATGCCGACGCCTTCTACCTGCTTTTGCTGGTAGTACTGCATCACGGCCTTGCGGGCGCTGAACAGGCCTTTGGAATCGCTGTAGCCCTGAGCCGTCGGCAGGTTGCGGATGACGTCCTGGAGGATTTCATCCGGCGCTTCGAAACCAAAAGGCGCCGGGTTGCCGATGTTCAGCTTGAGGATGCGATGGCCTTCCTCTTCCAGGCGTTTGGCGTGCTTGAGCACTGGGCCGCGAATGTCGTAGCAGACGTTGGCGAGCTTGTTCGATTTGCTGACCTGCATGGCGATGTGTTCCCGAAAATGAACGATCCAGGCGGCGTATGAACGACCGTACTGGGAATCCTGCGTATTCACACAGGCCTGACGCCTTGAGAAGCAGCACCCATAAATCCGTTTGAATGCGCGTGGTCTGGCTGCCAGACTGGCGTTTGACGAGGCGCAATCATACGTGCCGCCCGATCCGTGGAAAAGATACAGATCGGGCTTTTTCAGCTGCTGAGGTGTGACGATGGAAAAGTTGGAAAAAACCCTGGAAGAATGGAAGGCGATGCTCGACCCGGAGCAGTACAACGTTTGCCGCCTCAAGGGCACCGAGCGACCGTTCTCCGGCAAGTACAACGACACCAAAACTGACGGTGTCTACCACTGCATCTGCTGCAACGAGCCGCTGTTTGACTCCAAAACCAAATTCGACTCCGGCTGCGGCTGGCCGAGCTTTTATGCACCGATCGGTGACAGCGCCATGGTCGAGATCCGTGACGTAAGCCACGGCATGATCCGCACCGAAGTGGTCTGCGCCAAATGCGATGCGCACCTGGGGCACGTGTTCCCCGACGGCCCGCCGCCGACCGGCCTGCGTTATTGCATCAACTCGGTGTGCCTGGACCTGGTACCGCGCTCGTAATGCGAGCCCTGTAGGTGCACGGCTTGCCGGCGATGGCGCCCTCAAGAACGCCATCGCCGGCAAGCCGTGCTCCTACAATTAATCGACGATGCCCTGTAGGAGCAAAGCTTGCTCGCGATAGCGCCCTCAAGAACGCCATCGCCAGCAAGCCGTGCTCCTACAATTAATCGACGATGCCCTGTAGGAGCTGAGCTTGCTCGCGATGGCGATCTTAAGAACGCCATCGCAGGCAAGCCGTGCTCCTACAGTCAATCGGCAATTGATTTATTAAATTGCACGCAATTCAATTGCTCGCTATGTTTGTCTCATCTTCCCTCATTCAGAGTCCGAACCATGAGCGACAACCTGCTGAGCATCCCTTGCACCACCATCAAGGGTGAGCAAAAGACCCTGGCCGATTTCGCCGGCAAGGCCGTGTTGGTGGTCAACACCGCGAGCAAATGCGGCTTCACCCCGCAGTACAAAGGCCTTGAAGAGTTGTGGCAGACCTACAAGGATCAAGGTCTGGTGGTGCTGGGTTTTCCGTGTAACCAGTTCGGTAAGCAAGAGCCAGGCAACGAAGGGGCGATTTCCGAGTTCTGCGAATTGAACTTCGGCGTCAGTTTTCCGCTGTTCAAAAAGATTGAAGTCAATGGCGCCGGTGCCCATCCGCTGTTCGTTCAACTGAAAAAGCGCGCGCCGGGTGTGCTGGGTTCCCAAGGCATCAAGTGGAACTTCACCAAGTTTCTGATTGGCAAGGATGGCCAGTTGGTCAAGCGCTTCGCCCCCGCGACCAAGCCGCAGGACCTGACCCGCGAGATCGAAGCCCTGCTCAAATGAACACCTTGTCAGTCGATTCCCTGAAGCTTGACAGTCAACTGTGCTTCAAGCTGTACGCCGCTTCCCGGGCGGTGATCCGCGCCTACAAGCCGATGCTCGATCAACTCGGCCTGACCTACCCGCAATACCTGGCGATGCTGGTGTTGTGGGAATGGCAGGAGGCGGCCCCTGAGCAACCGACGGTCAAGGCGTTGGGCGAACGCCTGGCGCTGGATTCCGGCACGCTGACGCCGTTGCTCAAGCGTCTTGAGCAACTGCAACTGGTTCAGCGTCAGCGCTCGGCGCGGGACGAGCGTGAAGTGCACTTGAGCCTGTCGCCAACCGGCAAGGCTTTGCGCGATCAGGTCGGGCCGCTCAAGGCCCGTCTGTTATGCGACAGCGGTGTGGATCTGGATCGCCTGAATGATCTGCGCGATGGCCTTGATCACCTTTTGGGGCAAATCAAAGCGCTGTCGTAGTAGGGACCCACAAGTCCAGCAGGGCTGCCAACTCTTCCCGGCGGAACGGTTTTGCCAAGTAGTCGCTCATGCCTGCCGCACGACACCGTTCGCGCTCTTCGGACATGGCGTTGGCGGTCAGGGCGACGATGGGCAGCTGTGGCCAGCGTCCGCTGCGACGGATTTGCCGGCTGGCCTCGTAGCCGTCCATCACCGGCATGTTGCAGTCCATCAGCACCAGATCGAATTCACTCTGCTCCAGCTGATCCAGCGCCTCACCACCGTGACCGGCGACAATCACCTCGCAACCGAGTTTTCCGAGCATCCCCTTGGCCACCAGTTGGTTGACCGGATTGTCCTCCACCAGCAGCACGCGTCCGCGTCGTTGTGGGGAGAGGACGTCGAGCCGGGCACCGTTGATCGTGTTGAGTTCCGGCTGCAGGGTTCGCCGCAGCGTCTGGTACAGCGCGTTGCGTGCCAGAGGCCGCGCCTGTTGCTGTAAGGGGGCGAGGGCGAGGGCTTGTTCGCTGGGCATGAAACTGCCGTAAGCGGTGACCAGCAGAATGGGCGCTGTACACGAGGGGCGCAGGCCAAACAGGCATTCGGGGCAATCGGTAATCAGTACATCCGGGTTCAGGCCCAGCAACGAGTCATCGATGGAACGCTGCTCATAGTCGAGCCCCCAGCCGGGCAACACACTGTTCAACAGTTCGGCCAGACCGCTGCTGGCGGTGGTGATGGCGATGACCTTGCCCTGTAAAGAGGCCGGGGGAAGGGCGCGGGT
Source organism: Pseudomonas sp. GM41(2012) (assembly GCF_000282315.2). Lineage (GTDB taxonomy): Bacteria > Pseudomonadota > Gammaproteobacteria > Pseudomonadales > Pseudomonadaceae > Aquipseudomonas. Next base: position 2,309,418 of record NZ_AKJN02000006.1, on the reverse strand, counting down.
GTGGCTGGGCAGCGGCAAGTCTGCACAGAACTGGCTGCCGAAGCCCGCTTCCGAGCTGATGGTGAGGCGCCCTTGCATGGCTTCGCAGAGGTTGTAGGTCAGTGCCAGGCCCAACCCGGTTCCGCCGAATTGCCGGGTAATGCCGGCACCCGCCTGCGTGAAGGGCTGGAAGATCTTGACCTGGGCATCCTGGGCGATACCGATGCCGGTGTCGCAGACTTCGATTCTGACGCCGTCCCCGAACGTCGACAGGCGCACATCGACGCGACCGAAACGGGTGAACTTGAGGGCGTTGGACAACAGGTTGCTGACGATCTGTCGGACCCGCGTCGGATCCCCAAGCACCAGGGCCGGAAAGTGCGGGTCGATCAGGCAGCTCAGTTCGACACTCGGCGCAGCGTTTTGCGAGAGCAGGTTGGCGGTGTCTTCGATCAGTGAACCGAGGTCGAACGGAATATGTTCGAGCTCCAGTTGGCCGGCATCGAATTTCGACAAATCGAGAATATCGTTGAGCAGTTCCACCAATACTTTGCCCGAGTCATGGGCGATGGACAGCTGTTGCTGTTGTTCGGCATTGAGCGGGCCGTCCAGGGAAAGCGCGATCATCCCCAGCAGGCCATTGAGCGGCGTGCGGATCTCGTGGCTCATGTTGGCCAGGAACACCGAGCGCGCTTCGGCCATGTCCAGGGCGGTCCTGCGGGCGACTTCCAGCTCCTGATTGGATTGGCTGAGCCGCGAGTTGATCGCCTTGAGTTCCGCGGTGCGGGCCGAGACGATGTTCTCCAGTTGCCCGAGGTAGTCGGTCAGGCGGTTTTCGGCGTTGCGTCGCTGCTGGATTTCGGTGGCGATGTTTTCGAATTGTTGGTTGGCAACCTTGACCAGTACACCGATTTCATCGTTTTCATGGTCCGTCGGACACTCAAGCGACGTCGACTCCGTACTGCGCGGGTCGCGACTGCTGAGTTCACGGATGACCCGCACCAACGGCTTGGTCAGCATCACGTAGAACAGCGCCAGCAGGATGCCGGTCAGCAGCAGGCTGCGAGCGAAGCCATTGAGCAGGGTCACCTCGGCCCGACGCAGGAACCGGTTACCGAATGAATAAGTGTCGACGTCCAGATGCAGGGTGCCGAGGGATTCGGTCGGCAAGTGATCCAGGAAGAGACGGTCTTCGAACTGTCGGTTGGCGCCGAACAGAAAGTCGCTGATCACCCGATAGCTGCTTTGCACGCCAGGGCGTTTGACGTTGGCCAGCACGTTATTGTTGTTGTCGATCAATTGCGCGCCGATGATCGCCGGCGAGCGCAACAGGCCCAGGGTCAGTTCCTGAGCGAGTTCGGCGTCGATGTTGTAGGCGATGCGGGACGCGGGGTTATGGCTGATTTCCAGCAAAGACAGGATTTCGCGGTTGATGGAGGCGTCTTCACTGGCATAATCGATGCCTATTTGCAGCAGGCTGAGCAGCGTGCCCAGAATGAAACCGACCAGCACAGTAAGCCTGGCTTGCTTGTAGGACAGCCGGTTGGTGAACTTGATATCCATGGGGTGTTGAACCACTTCCGTTTCCCTTCGCTGCTCAAGCATAGTCGATGATGCATGGATACCGATGTTCTCGCGAGCCCTTGTGCAAAGGGCTGAACCTGACACCGAACGTTGTGTTTCGTCGCTGTATCGCCATCATTACTGTGAACGAGCCCGAGGAGAAGACGTGGATTCCCGATTAAATGCTTTTCTTGAACGCGCCGATGCCGTTTTGGCCCGTATCGAACCGCTGCTGCCCGCCCCTCGGCAAGCGATCGACTGGAATCATTGCCTTGCCGCGCGCTGGCAGCGCGAGGGTCGCAGCGGATTTCTGTTGCCGCTGGAAGTCAGCCTCGACATGCGTTTGTCCGACCTGATCGGTGTCGACCGGCAACTGGAGCAACTGGGGCGAAATACTCAGCAGTTCCTCGATGGCATGCCGGCCAACCACGCGTTGCTCTGGGGTTCGCGCGGCACCGGTAAATCATCGCTGATTCGCGCCTTGCTGGCCGAACACGGGAAGGCCGGCCTGCGGCTGATCGAGATCGAACGCGATCACCTGGCGGACTTGCCGCGAGTGGTCGAACAGATCGCCAAGCTGCCCCAGCGTTTCGTGCTGTTCTGCGATGACCTGTCGTTCGAGTCGGGAGAGGGCGATTATCGCGTGCTCAAAAGCGTGCTCGACGGCTCTCTCGAACAGGCGCCGGATAACGTTTTGCTGTACGCCACGTCGAACCGTCGCCACCTGGTGCCGGAAAAGGAAAGCGATAACGAAAACTGGAAACGCGTTGACGGCGAACTCCATCCCAGCGAGGCGGTGGAAGACAAGATTGCGCTGTCGGATCGTTTTGGATTGTGGCTGTCGTTCTATCCGTTTACCCAGGAACACTTCCTTAACGTCGTCGAACACTGGATCGGTCAACTGGCCGACAAGGCGGGCCTCAAGTGGCAGCGAGACGAAGAACTGGACATCCTCGCGGTACGTTGGGCCACGGGCCGCGGTAATCGCAACGGACGTTGCGCGTATCAATTTGCCCGCTATTGGGTCGGGCTGAAGCTGTTGGAGCACAAGGCATGATCGATTTACAAAAGAGCGGCCAGGGCCTCGAAGGCTACGGCATGCTGTGGGCGCAATTGGAGTCATTGCTGGCGGACGAGCGGGATTTCATTGCCAACGCCGCGCAGTTTTCTGCGTTCCTGTTCAACCAGCTCGATGACCTGAACTGGGCCGGGTTCTACCTCAATCGCAACGAAGAGCTGGTACTTGGCCCGTTTCAGGGACAAATCGCCTGTGTGCGGATTCCGTTCGGTCGGGGCGTGTGCGGAGCGGCGGCGGCCACCTTGCAGACCCAGTTGGTCGAGGACGTGCACGCGTTTCCCGGGCACATCGCTTGCGACAGCGCGTCGAACAGCGAGCTGGTAGTGCCACTGGTCAAGGACGGTCGCCTGATTGGCGTGCTGGACCTGGACAGCCCGAAACTGGCGCGTTTTACCGCTGAAGATCAGTCCGGTATCGAGCAATTGGCGGCGATTTTCCTGCGCCTAACCGACTGCTGATCATGCCAGGCCTGCCTTGACCAGCAGGCTTGTCGGATCAACCACATCGATCTGTTGGGGGTCGAGGAATCGATCGGCGTACTGCATGTAGATTTGCGCGTTGATGAACAGCCCGAACAACTCAGGATCGATGTGGGCATCCCGGCACATCGTGGCCATGATGCCCAGTGCTTCGCTCAAGGTCTTGGCTTTCTTGTAGGGGCGATCGGCGGCGGTCAGGGCTTCGAAAATATCGGCAATCGCCATCATCCGCGCCGGCAGGCTCATTTCTTCGCGCTTCAACTGTTTGGGGTACCCGGTGCCGTCCATTTTCTCGTGGTGGCCGCCGGCGATCTCCGCGACGTTGGCGAGGTGGCCGGGGAAGGGCAGGTGGCTGAGCATCAGAATCGTCTGCACCATGTGGTGATTGATGATGTAACGCTCCTCGCGGGTCAGGGTGCCTCGGGCAATGCTCAGGTTGTACAGCTCGCCCCGGTTGTACTTGTAGCGCGGCACATCGAGCTTGAACCCCCAGGGATTGTCCTGCGGAATCAGTTCGGCTTCGGACCGTTCGAACAGGTGCTCGGGTTTGTCCGCCAGCAATGGCTCGCTGACCGGCAGTGTCGGTGCCGGGGTCCTCGCCTGACGCCGGTTCTCTTCCCAGGAAACGCCCAGCCGGTCATCCAGGGTTCGGGTCCAGGTGCGTTGGGCGATGCTGCGCAGGCGTTGCTGGTCGGACTCGGCCATCGCTTCGCCACCCAGGTTGCAGCGGGCAACGAACGCGAAATCATCGTCCAGCTCCGCCAGCGTGGTGTTACGCAGTTCGGCCAGGTGCTGCTCGTTACCGCCCAGGGCCATGGCTTGCCAATAACTGATCCAGGCATCGCGCTTGAGTACTTCGAAGCGGGTGCGGATTTCATGAATACGGTCGTTAAGGGTTTCCAGCTTCGTGGCTTTATCGACCACATATTCCGGCGTGGTGACCTTGCCGCAGTCGTGCAGCCAGGCGGCGATATGCAGCGCTTCCCATTCATCTTCGTTGGGTTGATAGCCACTGAAGGCCGGGTCCTGGCTGGCAGCGGCGGCTTGGGCGAGCATCAGGGTCAGCGCCGGCACTCGCTGGCAGTGACCACCGGTATAGGGGCTTTTGGCGTCAATCGCACCCGCCAGCAGTTGAATGAAGGAGTCCAGCAGTTGTTTTTGTTTGGCTTGCAGACGCTGACTTTCAATACTCACGGCGGCCGCGCCGGACACGGCCTGGAGGAACGCGATGCGGTCCGGACGAAGTTTCTCCAGATCGCACTGGTGGCCGGTATCGGCCAACAGCAGGATCAGCAGGCCCACGGTTTCGTTATGGCGATTGTGCAACCGAATACCGATCAGGTGAACGCGGGGACACTCCAGCGCCAGCAGCACCTTTTGCAAATCTCCGGCTTGTTCGAAACCCAGCGTGGTGACGACGTTGTCGGCATTCGACAGCTGTTGTAGCCATGCAGGGCTTTGCGGAGCCTGGAGTTCGTGTCCTTGAAGATCAAATGACGACAATGCCCGTGAGGTACCGTTGACGACCAGACCATGGGGCTCCATGCGATCGCCATCACTTTCGCGCAAGTAGATCAGACCGGCCTCGGCCTGGCCGATTTTCACGGTTTCAAACAACACCCGTTCCAGCAGGGGGGCGAAGCGAGTCTCGGCGCTCAGGCTGTCGGTGATCTGGAAAAAACTCGCCAGGGTGTCTTTCATGCGCGTCATCGACACGCTCAGTTGGTCGACTTCGAGCACGGGAGAGCGACGTGAGGCCGGAAAATTGAAGTCGAAACTGCGCACCGCATCGGCCTCCCGCACCAGCGCGCGCAGGGGGGTGACCAGAACCCGCGAGGTCAGCCAGCCCAGCGGCAGGCACAGCAACAGCGTGGCCAGGGTAATCAGCGCGCCTTGCCAGCGCATGCGGTAGGCATCGACGAGTAACTCATCTTCCGGCACCAGCAGCGCCAGTTGCAGTCCCTGGGGGCCGCCTTCCTGCATGCTGCTGCGGGCAACGATCCATTGACGACCGGCGACATTCAGGCGATTGCCTGCGAGGGGATTGTTGAGCAATGCGCCAAGGCTGGGGCTCAGGTCGGCGGCTTTGATCAGGCGGGCAGTCTGATCGTCGATGATCAGTTTGCTGCTGTCGGGATACGCGATGGCATTCCCTTCGGCATCGAACAGCACTATTTCGGTATTGGGGGTCACGACATGTTTGGCCAGGGTAGCGGAGAGTTCCGCCAGGGTCAGATCGGCGCCCATGACAGCCTGTTCGCCACTGCGCCGGGCCAGGGTCGTGCCGACATTGTGGGTGGAGAAAAAGATGTAGGGTTCGGTAGTGATCTGATCGCTGTCGCTATGGGCGTTGGCATACCAGGCGCGGGTTCGCGGATCGTAGGTTTCGTCGAGGTTGTCCTGGCGGCTGATGAGGGCCAGATCCTGATCGAAAAACAATGATTGGGAGAGGACCTGACCGCTGTTGCCTGTTCGCTCAATGCTCCACACCTGAAAAGCCGCAGTATCCGGTGCCTTGAGGAGCGTTTTCAGGTCGGGGGTTCGCAAGGGCCGAACCATGAAGAAATCACCGTTGCCATAGCCCAGATACAACGAAGCCAGGTCGGGGTTGTCCTTGAGCGACTGGCTGAAGGGTTTGAGCAATGCCAGGCGTTGCGCCAGGTCAGGTGCCTGGGTCGCCGGGTATTCCGCCAGCAGGGTCAGCAGATGGCGAATCGGTTCATAAGTGGCGTGCAGGTCGAGACGGACGTCCTGCTCGATGCGGTTGAAGAGCTTTTCACTGCTGGAAAGAATGATCTGCGTGGTTTGCTGGTAGTTGAAAAGGCCCAGCACCACGCCCGTCAGCAACAGCAGGAAAGTGAACATCACGCTGATATGGACGTGCAGCGGAAACCGACGTTGATCCGGGCGCAGTGGGCTGGGCATTGCAGGTCTCTCCATGATGGTTAACGCACTGCTCAGCGTCCAAGCATAGTTAAGGCTCTGTCATTCTGCTTTTGTCGTTTTGTCCGATCTGTTGCTGCAATGCTTGCTCCAGTTCGAGCAGGGCGCGCTCTATAGCCTTGCTGCAATTGGCCACTTCGTGGTGATGGAACACTTCATGGCAGGCCTTTTCCATCGCCTCGCAGCTGTCGATCACCCGGGACGCCTGGACGATTCGGGCGGCGCCCTTGATTTTGTGGGCGACGTCGAGAAATGGCTGGGGTTCTTTGGAGGGGGACAGCGCCAGCAGTTCTTGTCGATCCAGACGGTTGCTGTTCAACAGTTCGGTCAACAATCGCTGGTCCAATACCGGATCTCCGCCGGTCAAAAGACGCAATCCTTGCAGGCTGAACGCGGGATCGCGGACGGTTGGCCTGATACCTTCAATCCACTGACTCAAGGCTGTCAGGGTCAGGGGCTTGAACAGGCAGTCGTCCATCCCGGCTTGTTTGCAGCGTTGTATTTCTTCCGGTTGTGCGTTGGCGGTAAAACCCAGCACGGTACAGGGCGGGCGGTGCATTTTTTGTTCATGTCGGCGAATGGCGCGGGCCAGTTCGTAGCCGTTCATGACCGGCATGTTGCAATCGGCAATCACCAGATCGAACGGCTCGGCTTCCCATGCCTGAAATCCCGCCTGGCCATCCGGCGCGACGCTGAATCGGTGGCCCAGAAACTCCAGTTGCTGGCACATGAGCAAGCGATTGGCGGGGTGATCGTCGACCACGAGAACATTCAAGGGAATCGTCGTGGTGCGGATTTGCGCTTCAGCCGTCTCCGGCCTCTGTACGAATGGCAGTGTTGCCAGGTGCAATGACACCTCGACGTGAGTGCCGACACCCGGCTGGCTGCTCAATTGCAGGCTGCCGCCCATCATTTCGCACAGGCTGCGGCTGATCACCAGCCCAAGCCCCGCACCACCTCTGGCTGACTGCCCGGAGTGATCGGCCTGAGCAAAAGGTTCGAACAACCGCTGCTGATCCTGTTCACTGATCCCTATGCCGCTGTCGTGAACCTGCAACAGCATCCGGACCCGCTCAGGCTCGGCGGTCGGCTGCAGGTCGACGATGATCCTGATTTGGCCGTGCTCGGTAAACTTGATGGCGTTGCTCACCAGGTTGGACAGCACCTGTTTGAAGCGCATCGGGTCCAACAGGACATCAAACCCCGGATTGGCAGGGCGAAATTCCAGCAGCAGCCGGAGACTTTTCTGGCGCGCCAGTCCATCGAAGACCCGCACCACCGAGGCCACGATTTCACTGGGATTGACCCGTTCCGGGCTCAGGCTCAGCTGTCCGGATTCAATCCGTGCAATGTCGAGAATGTCTCCGATCAGCTCCAGCAGGTCCTTCGCCGAGTTGTACGCCACGTCGATGGCCGGGCGATCCGGATGCTTATGATCGATGCGCTTGAGCGTGAGTTCGAGCATGCCGATGACTGCATTCATCGGGGTGCGGATTTCATGGCTCATGGTCGCCAGAAAAGTGGTTTTGGCGCGGTTGGCTTCATCGGCGCGCTCTTTGGCATAGCGCAGATCATCGAACAGTTGCCGCCGTTCGCTGATGTCGATCCAGCCGCCAATGATGCCTTGTACCTCGCCACTCGAATCACGGTAGGGAAGAATCCAGTGGTAAATCGTCAGCCTGCGGTCGCCGATGTGCAGCGCGCGATCGAGAATCAGCGGTATGCCCTCGGCCACGACGCGCTGGTAATCGGCCTGATATTCCCGGGCTTCGAATGCATTGCTCATGTTGCCTTGCATGACGCCTTTGCCGATGACCTCTTCACGTCTCGTGCTGAAGGCTTCCAGGTAACTGTCGTTGCAGCTTTGCAGCAGTCCCTGGCGATCGCGGACGTAGATGGGATGAGGCGTCCCGTTGACCAGTGATCGCATGAATTCGAACTGATCGTTCAACGCGCGCTCGGCTGCTTGACGCTGCTTTATCTGGCGACGCATGTAAGCGTTCCAGGTAACGGAAATCAGCAGCAGCACCCCGGCACCGATAACGATTTGGTAGAACAGCCGGTGATAGTTGCGCCAGGTACTTTGCGAGGACGCCGAATAGCCGCGCCAACGGCTGTTGATGATGCCCAGTTCTTCCGGCGCAATGCTCAGCAGCGCCTTGTTGAGGATAGTGTTCAGTTCTTTGGCTTCCCGGCCTGTGGCCAGGGAAAACGCAGCCTGCCGGGTGCCGATGGTGGTAGTGATTTGAAGGGTGTGCTCGAAGAGCTGCGATGAGATGAAGTAGTTGGCAATCACCAGTGAATTCACCGCACCTTCTGCCTTGCCCTCGGCCAGCAACTCCACGGCGCTGAACGTGTCCGGGGTTTCAATCAGCCTGATCCGCGGGAACTCGCTGCGCAGGTAATCTACCAGGGGATTGCCTTGGGCAATTGCCAGGCGTTTGTCCTGTAACTGCGCAAGGCTAGTCGGGCTGTCGGCGGCTTTGCGAGTCAGCAGGACAAAGGAGTTTTGCAGGTAGGGGCGGGTAAAGTTCAACGTCGCTTCACGTTGGGCGCTGGGGAGCAGCGCGGCGATCAAGTCGACCTTGTTGTCCCTGATCTGCTCGATCATCTCCTCATCACTGCGGCTGCGATGGATGTCGAAGCGCAAACCGGTGCGCAATCTGATCAGCTCTAGCAAATCAGCGGTAACTCCACGGAAGTTGCCATCACTGTCGAAAAACGTCAGCGGCGCAAAAGCCTCATTGACCACCACACGCACTACCGGGTGTTGCGCCAGCCAGCGTTCCTCGTTGTGGGTGAGTTGCAGTTTTTGATCGGTAAGCAGCATGTCACTGCCGGCACTCCAGCGTTTGGCAATGTTGTCTCGTTCGCTGGTGGGGATGGCGATGAGCATTGCATTGATGATGGCGAGCAGCTGCGGGTTGTCTTTATGCACGGCAAAGCTGAAACCATGGGCTTCGTGTTTACCGAAGTTCGCCATGCGGATGTTGTTCAGATAGCCCTTGTTGATCATGTAATGGGTGGAAATGGTGTCACCCAGAAAAACGTCAGCCTGGTCGAAGGCCACGGCATTGATCGCATTCTGGTAGGACGGAAAGGACGTGATGATCGCCCCCGGATACATTGCCTTGACCTCCTCCAGCGGCAAATAGTGATACACCATGCTCAGCCGCAGACCGGCCAGGCCATCGGTCAAGGATCTGGTTTCACCTTCGCGTGTCACCAGAACCGGCTGGTCTACGGCGTAGGGGGTGGAAAGTACGATGTCAGCGTTGTGAGCTTCGAATCCATTGGCAGTGCCCAGCAAATCGATCTCACCGTTTTCGAGTGCCTCGATCGCGGCCTCCCGCGACGCAAAGCGCAGAACCTTGATGGGTAAACCGGTTGTTTTGCCAAGGATACCTGCGTAATCGGCGGTAAAGCCTTCATAGTCGTGACCACTGATGGTCAGGTCGAAAGGGGGGTAGTCCGGGGCTGACGTGCCCAGGATCAGTTCCCGTTTATGCTCGATCCATTGTCGTTGTGATTTATCCAGTTGGACTTCCTGGTGTCCGGCCATCGAGCGACTTATCAGGGTGTAGTTCTCGCTGACGGTCTGCGCAGTGGCCACTGAGGTGTTCAGGCATAAACCTGCGGCCATGAGTGTCAGATAATCCTTTATACGACTGGGCATCCTGTCTCTCACACTAACGCGTTACGTTTTGCCATATCGATGAGTTCAACCAGGGATTTGGCTTTGAGTTTTTGCATGAGGCGTTTTTTGTAAGTGCTGACAGTCTTGTTGCTCAGAAACATGCCTTTGGCAATTTCCTTGTTGGTGCGGCCTTGGGCGAAGAGTTGCAATACCATCAGTTCCCGGTCATTGACTGACTTGAACAGTTCCAGGTCGTCGAAACGCGCGTCATCACTGCGAACAGGATTCAAGGCCTGGCTTGGGAAGTAGTTGTAACCTGACAATACCGCTTTTATAGCGCTGACCAGTTCGCTCAGGTCTTCCTGTTTGCACACATATCCCGATGCGCCGGACTGCATGCAACGAATACCAAAAAGTGTCGGGGATTGTGCTGTTAATACCAATGTTTTAAGGCGGGTACTCATTGCGTTGAAACGGGCGAGAACTTCCAGCCCATCCAGTTTCGGAATGCTGATGTCGAGAATGACCAGGTCAGGCATGCATTCGCGAACCATCTGCATGGCGTCGACCCCATTATCAGTTTCGCCGACGACTTTGTAACCTTCATGTTCAAGCAACATTCTGACGGCAAGGCGGATGACAGGGTGATCGTCGACAATAAAAACGGAGTTCATAATCAAATCCCATACGAGCTCTAATAAAGCGCGCACCTTAGCTCAGATAGTTGAGGCGACGCATGAGCTGACGGACCTGCAGCGGCAATATAGGAGCAATCCTACAACTGAAGAGGAATGGGACTACGTATCAACTAGGTTTTTATGAAGACGGGTAAAGGTTGTTGAGGGTTAGTCGAGAGGTTGAAAGTCTTTAATTGTAAGTTTTGAGTTGTATTTTGACTGAGTTTTTAGTGTGTTTGTTATGCGATTTTTTACAATGAGGCCAAGGTCAACAGGTTTCTAAATTCGGATTGTTTCAGCGGTTTGATCAAGTACCCCAATAATGGCAGTCCGTGTTCATTGGCCTTTTTTTCAAGTTCATCCAGTTCGGCGGATGTCAGACTACTTAACAGTATTGCCTGTCTGATCATCCCTCGGCGGCTGGCAAATTCGACCAGATCAAGCCCGCAGAGGTCTGGCAGACATTGATCGCACAAAAGAATATCAAACGGTTGCACAGCCTTGAGCATTTGTTGCAAGGCGCCATCGGCACTGTCGGTGGTGGTCAGTTGGGTGAAACCGTAACTCTCAAGCAGGTATTGAGTCGCCCGGAGTTGGAAGGGGTGATCTTCCACCAGCAAGATGCGCAGATCGTCTTTGAACATAGGAGTATTCACGCTTCTTCTGTCGAACTGAAGGAAGCGAGATTATTTCGCGAAGTTACCGAATAATCGATCAGTTAGCTCAGCGCATGTTGTAGGGGGATTCGGCGAACGTTGAGTGCACTTGGGGTTTGAGAGGCAAACCAACCATTGCAGGCGACGTAATGGCTGATCACCCGGGTCTCATCAGTGGCTCGAACGACCGGTCATCTCCAACGCCATTTCGCTGGCATAGCTGTCGGTCATGCCGGCGATGAAGTCAATCATCCGTAGAAACGAGGCGTGCAATGGGCTGTGAGGATCGGGCGCATTGTTACCCAACAGGTCGAGGACTCGGCGACTCTTGAAGGACGGCGTTCGACCGTTATGTTGTTCCAGTGCCGCGCCGCAGAAGGCGTTGAGCAGGATTTCCAGCGTGGTGTACGCGCCGATTTCATGCAGGGTCTTGCGCTTGTCCTGGAAGATTTTTTTCCGCGCCATGTCCTTCGCATTCAAGACGCAACGCTTGGCAGGGCCGTGCATGTGCTCCACCAGATCACCGGGCAGCGTGCCGGTCAGCAAAGCGTCCTGTTGCTCGACAAAGGCCCGTGCTGCGGCGTTGGTCAGGTGTTCAATGGCTTTGCCTCGCAGGATCGCCAGTTTGCGCCGGCGCGAATCCTGTGGACCAAGCTGGCGATAGGTTTCCGGCAGGTCATCACCCACAAGGTCCAGCAACAGGGACTCGACTTCGGCGTACTCCAGCAACTCCATTTCCAGACCGTCTTCCAGATCGATCAGCGCGTAACAGATGTCATCGGCGGCTTCCATCAGATACACCAGCGGATGGCGCGCCCAACGCTGCTCCTCGAGTTGCGGCAGGCCGAGTTTATGGGCGATTTGTTCCAGAAGCGGTAGTTCGCTCTGATAGCAGCCGAACTTGTGTTTCTTGTAGCCCAGTGAGTCCGCGTGTTTTGCCGTCCATGGGTACTTCAGATAAGTGCCCAGCGTGGCGTAGGTCAGCCGGGTGCCGCCGTCGAACTGGTGATATTCCAGCTGGGTGAGTACCCGGAAGCCTTGGGCGTTGCCTTCGAAATTGAGGAAGTCATTGCGTTCGACTTCGCTCATCGCATCCAGCCAGCCACGACCGGCGGCTTGCTGGAACCAGTGGCGAATCGCGTCTTCGCCGGAGTGGCCGAAGGGCGGATTGCCGATGTCATGGGCCAGGCAAGCCGATTGCACCACCATCCCCAGGTCGCTGGGCTCGCACCAGTCCGGCAGGGCGCTGCGGATGGTTTCGCCGACGCGCATGCCCAGCGAACGGCCGACGCAGCTGACTTCCAGCGAATGGGTCAGGCGCGTGTGGATATGATCGTTGCTGGTGACCGGATGGACCTGGGTCTTGCGCCCGAGGCGGCGAAACGCGCCCGAGAAAATGATCCGGTCGTGGTCTTTGTGGAAAGGACTGCGGCCGAGTTCTTCCGGGCTGTGCAGAGGCTTTCCGAGGCGTTCACGAGTAAGCAGGGTTTGCCAATCCAAGGCTGGATCTCTCCGTCAGGTGACTGATTGCTTAAGCTTCCGGGTTCACGTCCGGACCTGCAAGCGAAAAACACGCACACACCTGTAGGAGCGCGGCTTGCCGGCGATGACGGTGTATCAGGCGCTACAACATCGAGTGAACTGCCGTCATCGCGAGCAAGCTCGGCTCCTACAGCCCGGCGGCGTCAATCACGAGGCCTCCTTGGTCAGGTCTTGTTGTCGATAAAACCTGTTCACCGGATAGGCGCGCAGGATTGAACCCCTCGATAGAGAGGTTCAATCCCGATGTGGCAAGAATGCAGCCAGATAGCGGCCTTAGTGGTGACGCGAAGAGCCTTGCATGACCAGCTTGATTAATGGCCCCAGCGTGGCGCCCAGACGAACCAGTCGAGTGAGGCTGGTGACGCCACCGCTCTTGGCGCCTTTGCCCGTCAGAAAGCCCAGCAAGGTGACAGCTGCCACGCCCCAGAGTGGAGCATGCTTGATGCCGAAGCCATCCTGCAGGTTTTGCGTCATCCCGCGCACGCGCTGCAAGGGTTGCAGCAGTTGCGCGGATTCGTGGCGGATTTCCTGACGATGCATTTCCATGCGCAGGCGAATCAGCGCTTTGCGCATTTCGGTGCGCGAGCTGTTGTGAGGCAGTTCAGGCAGGCTCATGGCAGCAGACGCTCCCGATCGTTGGCCAACTCTTCCAGGGTGCCGTGGAAGGGCGAGGATTCATCGAAAATCGCCGCTCTCAAGCGCATCGCACAGAAAATGGCCGCAAGTGTGTAGAAAACACAGAGCCCGATGATGGCCGCCAGGCGATAGGTGTCCCAAAACAGGATCAACACCAGCGTCGACAACCCCACCAGCAACAACAAGGCAAAAACCAGCGCCAGGCCTGCGAACAGCAACAGGCTTACCGTGCGGGCTTTTTGTTCCTGCAATTCGATGCCGAACAGTTCGACATGGCTGTGCAAAAGTCCAAGAAACGCAGCACCCAGGCGCCGCGGTGAGGAGCTTGGGCCCGTCGCGGACGAGCCGGATTCGCCGATCGCCATATCAGCGCCGAGTGGCCAGCAAGCCAAGCAGGAAACCCACGCCGGCAGCGATCCCGACCGATTGCCATGGGTTGGCCTGGACATAGTCTTCGGTGGCGGTAACGGCGGCCTTGCTGCGTTCGCGCAGGGAGTCTTCGGTCAATTTCAAGGTTTCGCGGGCACGCATCAGACTGTCGTGGATTTGCTCGCGCAGCTCATCAGCCTGATCGCCGGCCAGCGTTGCAGTGTGTTCCAGCAACCGTTCGGTGTCGCTGACCAGAGTCTGAAAATCATTCATCAGGATTTCTTGAGCAGTCTTTGCCTTGATGCTGGCCATGGGTGGATCTCCGTAAGTGGCTTCTGAAACGTTCGAGTATGAGCCTTGCGCGAAGGTTCAGTACAAATGACTGGTACAACTTTTGCTACGTCGTGGTGCGTCTGCCTGCGCCGTTGCGCTGTTGCCGGGCAGGATTCGAGTAAAACCTTATCTCAAATAATCAAAACTCGCGCAAAGGTTCCAACCTTGTGCGCCAAACTGGCTCATCGGGATCAATCTGCTGATCCCGGCAAGTCGCAACTTGGTGCATGAATTGTCTGCGCGAACTGCTTTGGTGCTTTTTTAGCCTTCAGGTCTGCCAACCCCATGGAAAATCTGCAAAGCGCTGTGGACAGTCTGGTCCATAGCTCCAATACGTTGTTCATTCTGATCGGCGCGGTCATGGTGCTGGCGATGCACGCCGGTTTCGCCTTTCTTGAAGTCGGCACGGTTCGACAAAAGAACCAGGTCAATGCCTTGTCGAAGATTCTCAGCGACTTCGCCATTTCGACCCTGGCCTACTTCTTTATAGGCTATTGGATTTCCTATGGGGTGACCTTCATGCAACCGGCGGCGGTGATCAATGCTGATCATGGCTATGGGCTGGTGAAGTTTTTCTTCCTGCTGACCTTTGCTGCGGCGATACCCGCGATCATTTCCGGCGGCATCGCCGAGCGTGCCCGGTTTGTCCCGCAATTGTGCGCGACGGCACTGATCGTGGCGTTCATCTATCCGTTCTTCGAGGGCATGATCTGGAACGGCAACTTTGGCCTGCAAGCCTGGTTGCTGCAGCACTTTGGTGCCAGCTTCCATGATTTCGCCGGCTCGGTAGTGGTCCACGCCATGGGCGGTTGGCTGGCGCTGGCCGCGGTGTTGTTGCTCGGGCCGCGCAATGGTCGTTATCGCGAAGGGCGACTGGTGGCGTTCGCGCCCTCGAGCATTCCCTTTTTGGCGCTGGGGTCGTGGATCCTGATCGTTGGCTGGTTCGGTTTCAACGTGATGAGCGCGCAAACCCTGCAAGGTGTCAGCGGACTGGTGGCGGTGAACTCGCTGATGGCCATGGTCGGCGGTACCGTGGCGGCGCTGGTCGTCGGGCGCAATGACCCGGGCTTTCTGCATAACGGCCCGTTGGCCGGGCTGGTGGCGATCTGTGCCGGTTCCGATCTGATGCACCCGGTGGGCGCGCTGATCACTGGCGTTATCGCCGGCGCACTGTTTGTCTGGTGCTTCACTGCGGCTCAAGTCAAATGGCGCATCGACGATGTGTTGGGGGTTTGGCCATTGCATGGTTTGTGTGGCGTCTGGGGCGGAATCGCCTGCGGCATTTTTGGCCAGAGCGCGTTGGGTGGGCTGGGCGGCGTGAGTCTGATCAGCCAGTTGATCGGCACTGCGTTGGGGGTGGTTGTGGCGCTGGCGGGTGGCTTTGCCGTGTATGGCACGATCAAGGCGTTCCATGGTCTGCGTCTGAGTCAGGAAGAAGAGTATTACGGCGCTGACTTGTCGGTGCACAAGATTGGCGCTGTGAGCCAGGACTAGGTCTCTTCGTCGTCAGCGCCAGGATAGAAACCGTGCAGCAGGCGATAGCGGTCGTGCCGTATCTGGTCGGCCCGCTCCTGTACCTGATACGCGGGTAATCCCAGCATGATCAGCGCGTGGGAGGCGAGCATCAGGCTCGACTCCAGCAGTTCAGGCACGACTTCGCTGGCGCCTGCTGCCTTCAACTCGGCCAGCTGGCTGTCGTCGCGCGTGCGCACCAGAATCGGCACGGTCGCGTTGAGTCGCCGCGCTTCCTTGAGGATCAGCAACGCGATGTCGGCCTGATCCACGGCGATCACCAACAGCCTGGCGCGCTCCAGTCCTATCGCGACCAGCAGTTCACCGCGACGTGAGTCGCCATAATGCACGCAGGTTTCACTAACGGCGGCTTCGTGGACACGCACCGGATCAGTATCCAGTGCGATGTAGGGTTGTTGCGCGTTGCGTAGTGCGCGTCCGATTGACTGACCTACACGACCGTAGCCACATATAACGACATGGTTGTGTAACCCGGCATTGAGCGCGTTGATTTCTTCCAGTTTTGCTTCTTCGTTGGGTTTGCGGTGCAGGCGTGTGGCGATGTGGGGTGCGGCGCGCAGCAACAACGGTGTGACGAGCATCGAACAAAAGGTCGCCGCCAGCAGCAGGCCGCCAAAATCCGCGGGCATCAGTTTGTTCTGCTGCATCTGTGCCATCAGCGCAAAACAGAACTCGCCGCCCTGGGCCAATGCCAGGCCGCTGCGCCAGGCGGTTTCGCCATCGCTGCCACGCCATTTGACCAGCAGCGCAACGACGCTGCCCTTGAGCAACAACAACCCCAAGGTCAGGCCGAGAATCAGCAGGCCGTGGCTGGCGAACAACTGCAAGTCGATCAGCATGCCGATACTGACGAAGAACAGCCCGAGCAGGATGTCGCGGAACGGGCGGATGTCGGCCTCGATCTGGTGCCGGTAATGGCTTTCCCCCAGCAGCATGCCGGCGAGAAACGCACCCAGGGCAGGGGAGAGACCAAGCAGGTGGGTCAGCCACGCCGTCAGCAGAACAATGACTAGCGCCAGTAATACGAACAGTTCCGGGGAACGGGCAGCTGCCACTTCATGGAACAGCCGCGGCAACAACCAGCGACTGACCAGCAGCAGGCCGACGAACAATATGACGGTTTTACCCAGCGTCAGTGGCAGCGCCCAATACCAGGCCTGGTCACTGCTGCCAGCGAACACCGGCACCAGGGTCAGCAGCAATACCGCCACGACGTCCTGGAACAACAACACGGCGATGGCATTCTGGCCGTGGCTGCTGAAAATCTCGCCGAGACTGCTCAGCTCTTTACTGACAATGGCCGTGGAAGACAGCGACAGGCCGGCGCCGAGTAACAGCGCAGGCGTGATCGGCATGCCGAGCAGCATCAGCAAACCTCCTAGCAGCATCCCGGAGCACAGCACCTGCAGACTGCCAAGCCCGAATACCACTCGGCGCAACGCGAGCATTTTCGACAGGGAAAACTCCAGCCCAAGGGAGAACAGCAGAAACACCACGCCCAACTCGGCGAGGTCCGGCAGCTCTTCGCTTTCATTCACCCAGTTGAATGCTCTCGGCCCGATCATCAGTCCCACGCACAGGTAACCCAGCACCGGTGGTAATCGCAGGCGCTGGAACAGTGCAATCATCACCAGGGAAGAGGCGAGGATGATCAACAGGGTGGCGAACACAAAAAACTCCGGTGAGGGGACGCTGGCCATTCAAGCGTAGAGGCAAATAATCCGAGAGCATCGCGCAAAGGATATTGAAGACGACTGATGTGCGTCAGCGTATTGCCGCGATCCGTTGCCGATATGGCTCAAGGGTAGAGCATTCAATGGCTCGACGGCTTTTCGGGGCCGGCCTAGAATGATGACTTAAATTTTTCGGTTGAGCGCTCATGCTTCCTGAATGTCAGCTGTTCGGCACCCTTGGGTGTCATCTCTGTGAAGTCGCCGAAGCCATGCTGATGGAATTTGTCGAGCGTGGTCTACTGGTGGAACTGGTGGATATCGCGGACGACGAAACGTGGTTCGAAGCTTACAGTCTGCGTATTCCGGTATTACGGCGGGTCGATACTGGCGCGGAGCTGGGCTGGCCGTTCGGTGCCGATCAGGTGGTGGCGTTCCTGCGTTAAGCGGTTGTTGCGGTGGCAGAGTTCCCGTCTGTCGAACTTTGCGATGGATCCCCTTGGCTTTACCGGTGCTGATCGGATACTGTATGCGCATACAGTAATTCGTGATGCCTGCCTTGCCGTTTTTGGTGTTCGGGTTTGGGCAGGCGGTCCGGGCGTTAGAGGGATGAATCGTGGTCAATGTCGAACAATTGAAGAACAGCGTGAACCGGATGTCGGCAGACGTGGTGCGCGAGGCTGTCCTCGAATTGCGTCTGGATGGCCTGGTGACGGAAGGAAAAACGCCCTTCAATAAACTGCATTTCAATACCTGTTTCGCCGAAATCGAAGCCTTGTTCCAGCGTGCGGGCTATCACCGGCAACTGGATGTCGTGGGTTATCAGGGCTTGTTGTATGCGCTTTATGACCCCGGTCGATGGGAGGCGGTTGATGTGCTGCGCTGGCTCAAGGAGTTCACCGAAGCGGCAGCGCGCACGCAGATACCGGCGTGAGGATTCTCTTCTAGGTTCGTTCCGGCCGCTGTTGGATAATGCCGCCCTGTATTGAGGGTTAGAACTTTCGTATGTCCACTTCATCTTTTTCTGCTGCACACAACCAGGCCAGCACGCTCTACCTGCCGCCTGGTCCGTGGCAGACCGTACTCGATTGTCTGTGCGAACACTTCAGCGCCATCGGTCGTGAACAATGGCTGGACAGAATCGCTCGCGGTCGTGTCCTCGACGGTCACGGCATGCCGATCGCCCTTGATCTGCCTTACAAGGAAGGCTTGCGGATTCATTATTTCCGTGAGGTGCCGGACGAGAAGCCGATCCCGGTGGTTGAGTCGATTCTGTACGCGGATGAGCATCTGGTCGTGGCGGACAAGCCGCATTTCCTGCCAGTGACGCCGGCGGGTGAATACGTGGAGCAGACCCTGTTGCGACGGCTGATCCGTCGACTCGATAACCCGCATCTGGTGCCTTTGCATCGCATTGACCGACACACAGCGGGGCTGGTGCTGTTTTCCGCCAACCCTCAGAGCCGTTCTGCCTATCAGTCGTTGTTTCCTACGCGGCAGATCGAAAAGCGCTACGAGGCCATCGCCCGAGCGTTGCCTGAACTCTCTTTTCCATTGATCCATAAGAGTCGCCTTATCGATGGCGAGCCTTTCTTCCGCATGCAGGAAGGTCCGGGCGTCAGCAATACCGAAACGGCTGTCGACGTCAGGGAGAAGAACGGTGACCTCTGGCGTTATGCGCTTTACCCGGTGACGGGCAAGAAGCATCAGTTGCGGGTGCACATGACAGCCTTGGGCGCCAGCATCTGCAACGACCCGTTTTATCCGCAGGTACTCAAGGATGTTGAGGATGACTATGCCAATCCTTTGAAACTGCTCGCTCAGGGATTACGGTTTGTGGACCCGGTCACCGGCCAGGAAAGAGCATTCGAAAGCACCATCACCCTGCAGTGGTGATCACGAAGTTCAGCGAGTCTGCTGATTTTCAGCCACGAAAAAGCCCGCATATAGCGGGCTTTTCCATATCCGGTTGTCACCGCAAAAATTACAGCTCTTTAACGGTACGAACCTGATCCTTGTTGATGCGGGTCTGCTTGCCATCCAGTTGTTCGAATTCGTAGAAACCCGAATCCTTATCGTACTTTGGCGCGTCGACAGCCTGGATTTCTCGACCGTCATTCAAGGTGATCACTGTAGGCGATGCGCAACCGGCGAGGGTAGCGAGGCCCAGTGCGAGCATGAAAGTGGCGAGGGTCCGTTGAGTCATGAGTGTGTCTCCGAATATGAATTCTTTTGGTTACTGGGCTTGAGACGTGTATAGCGCGTGCAAGTTCCTTCTCCTGTCAGTCTGACACAGAGTTGTGGGCACTTAACAGTTCTGGTGTGTTGAGGTTGGCCAGGCGTGGATCATTGTCGGGGCATTGCAGGGCGGTAGCGCCCAGTTTGCGCATGAGGCGACCCGGGCTGCGTTCGCCGTCGTTCCAGGCACTGTCGAAATCGGCCGAGAGCGCCACGGGGATGATGCACAGAAGAGGTTCCCAATGTTCGCCATGGCGCAGCATCAGCGGTTGGTCCGGGTGCTGACTGGCGGAGTCGCGCATGCTATTGAGCAGCGCGGCGTCTATGCGTGGTACGTCACAAGGCAGCACCAGCAAATGCGCATGGCGGGCGGCCTTCAGGCCTGCGCGAATACCGGCCAGGGGGCCAGGAAAGTCGCCTTCATCGTCATGAACCAGTTGGTCGGCGTACGGCGCGTACTTTTCCAGGTTTCTGTTGCAGGAGATGATCAGGTCATCGCTCAGTGAACGGGTCTTGCGGTGCAAGTGGGCAATCAATGGCTCGCCGTGCCATTCCAGCAGCCCTTTGTCCTGACCGCCCATGCGTTGGCCACGACCACCTGCCAGGAGCAGAATGGAGCAGGGCGGCAAATGTGTATTCGAGGTCATGGCAGGTCTCCATGGGGGCGGCGAAAAAATGAGGCGCTGTGATATAACACCGGGCTGTTTCTCCTACAACTGGATGAGCCTATGAAAGCCAAGGCTGATGTACCTTTCGCACCGCTCAACATCGCGGTGCTGACGGTCAGCGATACCCGTACCCTGGAAACCGATACCTCAGGCCAGCTCTTCGTCGACCGTTTGAGCGCTGCCGGCCATAACCTGGCGGCCCGGGTTCTACTCAAAGATGATCTCTACAAAATTCGCGCGCAAGTTGCCAACTGGATTGCCGACGATGTCGTGCAGGTGGTGCTGATCACTGGCGGTACCGGTTTCACGGGACGCGACAGCACTCCGGAAGCAGTGAGTTGCCTGCTGGATAAACAGGTCGACGGTTTTGGTGAGCTGTTCAGGCAGATATCGGTGGCGGATATTGGCACCTCTACTGTTCAGTCCCGTGCCCTGGCCGGCTTAGCCAATAGCACGCTGGTCTGCTGTTTACCGGGTTCGACCAATGCCGTGCGCACCGGTTGGGATGGCATTCTTGCCGAGCAGCTGGATTCGCGGCACCGCCCGTGCAACTTCGTCGCTCATCTCAAACAGGCGGCACCCTGTGAATCCCGCGGGTAAGCCAGGCAAGACTGGCAGTCTGATGGCTGTCGAGGTGGCACTGGCACGCTTGCTGGCAATGGCCGAAGCCTCACCGATTCGTGAGCGTGAACGCTTGCCATTGGCGCAGGTTCAGGGCCGGGTGCTGGCCGATGGCTTGGTGTCGACGCTGGATCTGCCACCGTGGCCCAACAGTGCCATGGACGGCTATGCCTTGCGCGTGGCCGACTGGACTGGAGAGCCACTGGTGGTCAGCCAGAAGATTTTTGCCGGTCAGGCTCCGGAGCCCTTGAAGCCTGGCACCTGTGCACGAATCTTCACCGGTGCGCCAGTACCCGCTGGTGCAGATTGCGTCGAGATGCAGGAAAACGCCGAGGTTCAGGCGGATGAGCGAGTACGTTTCACCGAAACCATGGCCCCAGGACAAAACATTCGTCCTCAAGGCCAGGAAGCTACTGTTGGTGAATTGATTCTGCCAGCCGGCACGCGCCTCGGGCCGATCGAGCAGGGGTTGGCTGCATCGCTGGGATGCGCAGAGCTGGATGTGATTCGCAAGGTTCGTGTTGCCGTTCTGTCCACCGGGGATGAACTGATTGAACCGGGCCAGGCTCTAGGGCCGGGACAGATCTACAACAGTAATCGAGTGTTGCTGTGCAGTTGGTTGCAGCGCCTCGGCTGTGAGGTGATCGATGCCGGAATTCTTCCGGATGATTTGGCGACCACCCGCACTCGACTGGGTGAATTGAAGGATGTCGATCTGATCCTTTCCACCGGCGGTGTCTCGGTGGGAGAGGCTGACTTTCTGGGCATTGCCTTGCGTGAAGAGGGCGAGTTGACGTTGTGGAAACTCGCCATCAAACCCGGCAAACCGCTGACATTCGGGCATTTTCGCGGCGTACCTGTGATTGGTTTGCCTGGCAATCCGGCTTCAACGCTGGTGACCTTTGCTTTGTTGGCAAGGCCCTATCTCTTGCGCCGACAGGGTGTAAAAGAGGTTGAGCCCCTGAAGTTTCAGGTGCCTGCAGGGTTTGCATGGCCAAAAGCAGGCAATCGACGCGAGTACTTGCGCGGACGTCTGGAGAATGGCCGGGCGATTATCTACAGGAATCAGAGTTCCGGTGTACTGCGTAGCGCTGCCTGGGCTGATGGTCTGGTCGAGGTGCTGGAGGATCGCACGCTGATCGAAGGTGACTATGTGAGCTTCATCCCGCTGAGCGAAGTCCTGAGCTGACTCCTGCCGCTGGCTGACTGCGCAAACCCGGTTGATCGAACCGGGTTTTGCGTTCATGGCTTACCCTTGGTGAGCCAGGAGTGTCACGAGCTGGTCGAAACGGCTGTTGGCGATCCAGGCCAGCACCCCGATGACGACGGCTGTTCCGATAGCCGAATAGGCAAGCCTGTGTTTTATGGATTTGACGTCACTACGGACTTCATCCATGTCTCGTCGGATGTATTTGAGGTGTGTCTCCAATTCAACGACGCGAGATTCCATAGCAGCTTCTTCTCCAATGGGCTTTGCGCTGTTTTTGACTTCAGCTTGAGGATTGGCGCGTTTTTCTGCGAACGGTACGACCGGAATGACCGGTGACCTGATCTCTTGGCTTTGCATGGCACGTCCCTGTGTAGTTCCTGCTGATGTGTGATAACGGCAGGTGCCAAGGTGTACCAATCGCATGGGGCGGTCAATTGAGCCGATTCCTCACGTCTTGTAAGAAAAAGTACCGCCTTGTAGGACGCCATACGGTTCGACTTCAAATAATTCAAATTCTTGCGACTTTTATGTAGCGAGATGAGGTCAACATCTCCCATACGGAATTCAATCATGGGAGCGACAACTGATGAGCGAACGCAAGGCGCTGTTGATTCTGCATGGCAAGCAAGCGCTCAACGAGGCGGTTCGTTCTGCCGTTGCGGACAAGCGCCAACAGGGGTGGGAGCTGGCCGTTCGAGTGACCTGGGAAGCGGGCGACGCACAGCGCCTGGTAGATGAAGCACTGGCGGCAGGCTACACGCAGATCATCGCCGGTGGCGGTGACGGTACCTTGCGCGATATTGCCGAAGCCATGGCCGCGCATTCGACACAGGCCAGTCTGGTACTGATGCCCTTGGGGACCGCCAATGATTTTGCGCGTGCCGCCGGCGTACCTCTGGAGCCCGCGCAGGCGCTGGAACTTCTCGACATTGCACCGAGCGCCATTGATCTGGGGGAGGTCGGCGGGCAAGTGTTCCTGAATATGGCCACGGGCGGTTTTGGCAGCCAGGTCACGGCAAACACTTCGGAGGACTTGAAAAAAATCCTCGGGGGCGCGGCTTACCTGTTCACCGGTTTATCGCGCTTCAGTGAGTTGCACGCAGCCTATGGCGAGTTGCAGGGGCCTGATTTCCAGTGGAGTGGCGAGCTGTTGGCATTGGGCATCGGCAATGGCCGACAGGCCGGCGGTGGGCATGTGTTGTGCCCGGAAGCGCTGGCTGACGACGGTCTGCTGGACATCAGTATTCTGCCTGCGCCGCAAGAAGTCGTCGGCACCTTGAAAACCCTGCTCGCCGATGGCTTCGGCATCGACAACATGTTTGTGCGAGTCCGGTTGCCATGGGTCGAAATCAAGGTCTCGGAAGGCCTCTACATCAACCTCGATGGCGAACCTCTGGAAGGTGACAACTTGCGTTTCTCGACACGTCCAGCGGCACTGCGCGTGCATTTACCTGAAAACTCGCCGCTGCTGGGGTCATCGCAATTGATCAATCATCCAGGCTGATGATCTGCTCGCGCACGGCGAACAGCACCAGGCCCGCTACATCGTAGATCTGCAAGCGCTTCATGATCTGCGAGCGGTGGGTTTCAACGGTCTTGATGCTGAGGCCCAGGCCATTGGCGATTTCCCGGGTGGATTTTCCGCGAACGATCAGCCTAAGGATTTCCAGCTGGCGCGCTGTCAGGTTGTGCGAGTCGGCAGGTTCCGGCTGGTTTTTCTGCGTTCGGGTCAGCGCCTGGTTGATGACGGTGTGGGCGATGGCCGGGCTCAGGTAGCGTTCGTTGTTACGCAAGGCATCCAGGGCATGTTCGAGCTCGGTAGCCGTGGTGTCCTTGAGCAGGTAGCCATGTGCACCGGATTCCAGTGCCTGCATGATGATTGCGGGATCGGTGTGCATCGACAGGATCAGCACCTTGCTCTGCGGGCGTACTCGCTTGAGTCGCTGCAATGCGTCAAGGCCACTGGTTTCCTTCATGGAAATATCCAGCAGGATGATGTCGGGGGACAACTGCTCGACCATCTCGAGCAACTGCGAGCCGTCATTGGCCTCACCGATTACCGCGTAGCCGGGAATATCCAGCACCAGAGCGCGCACGCCTGCCCTGATAAGCGAGTGGTCATCCACCAGAAGTAAGTTACAAGTCAACGCATAACCTTATTCGTACTGGCCCGTTCGAGCGCACGAGGCGCCCAGGGGAAGAGTGCTTCGATTTGAGTGCCTTTGCCCGGCTCACTGGTCACGCTCAGTGTGCCTCCCAGCTGATTCATCCGTTCCGACATCCCTGCCATTCCACGTTGCCCCTCACGACCAGGATCGGTCGCGGGTGCGAATCCCAGGCCATCGTCACTGATCAACAGTGTCAGGCCCTGGGGCAGACGTTGCAGGCGGACCAACAGATTTTTCGCTTCGGCATGGCGCAATATATTGGTCACCGCTTCCTGGGTGATTCGAAAGGCGGCCAGCGTCATTTCCTCCGGTATACCGGCCAAACGCTGATGGCATTCCAGGCTCCAGTGCACCGGCGTGTTGGCCAGCGTCTTGAGTAAATGCGCACGCAGACTGGCTTCCAGCCCGAGACTGGTCAGCTGCCTCGGATTGAGAATGGCCGATACGTCTCGCACTTTGGCCAGGGTTTCTTCCAGCGTGTCGCAGAGCACCGAACACTGGCCCTGAAGTTCTTCGGGCATTCGGCGTTTGAGCCAGTCGCTTTGAAGTTTGGCCGCGGTCAGCAATTGGCCGATGTCGTCATGCAGTTCCCGACTGAGCCGGCGACGTTCGTTTTCCTGAACCTCCAACAGCCGGTCAGCCAACTCCTGGGGTTGAAACTTTATCGACTTGCGCGAAAGACAATGCTGCACCCAGACGCAGGCCATTGCGGCGATATTGAGTACCAGCAGACTCAGCGGCAGGCGAGTGGACAGGCTATAAATCAGCAGGCAGCCAAGCGCCGAGCAGGTGCACAAGACAAGCGTGACCAGGCGCGCGTTTTTTGGGGAGGGTGGCTTTAGGGTGATCGACTTGAGGCTGGCGTACATAGCGGATGGAGCCAATGGATGTTCGCTGCGGGAAGACCGGGCATCGTGGATGACGGGTCTCTGTCTGGAGTCACTCTGCCATTAATTGACGTCAACTAATGGGCGGCATAATACCACTTAAGGTGCCGTTGGTCGCGTTTGGTATATATGTCCGCAGAGTCAGGAAATAAGCATTTATGGACAGCAGTTCCATAATGGAAAAAGTTGGCTGGCAAGAGTGGTTTATTTGTTTCGAGTTGTCGTAAGCAGGTATGGAATATTCAAATGCGACATGAGCCCGTCAAAGTTAGAAGGGCGGTCATGGCAATAAAAATTCACAACACGGCACAGGGCCCGATCATTCAGGCTTGCCGACCTGCAAAGGAAACGAGTGTGAACGGTTTGGAATTAGCGGGGAGCTGAAACTGACTGTGTCCGACCTGAAAGGCGAAGGCTTCGATCAGGGAGGTCTGTTCGCTGTCATCAAGGCTGAGTTGGCCGGTCTTTTGATCGATTAGCTCGAGTTGCCAGGCGATCAACGTCAGGCAGTCTTTCAGCGCACTCAGGGCCTGGTCGTGTAAATCCATGTGATTCTGGGCATGGCTCAGCAAACCATGAATGTGCAACGAAAACTCCGAAACGGCTGCCAGCGCGAGGGCATCAGCCTTGTTGGCCAGTTTGAGCAGGGTGCTCAGCATGCAATCGATGGCGTCCTTGTCATTGCTGATCAGTTGCAAATGACTCAGGCATTCCTCGGTTTTAACCAGGAGTGTCTCTGCTTCGACGAGAAACTCAGGGAGCCGGTGAGCCCATTCTTTACGATCGTTCGGCATGTTTATCTCCACAACGTCATGTCAAATGCGGGAATGTCGTGTGTGTCGACGGGGACGATCAGCGTCCCCGTGTTGCCATGCCGTCGTGAGATCGCGCGCCGGCCTGTCTGGCTGCAGGCTGGGAAACTCGATAGGGTGGATGGCCACTTACCTGCGATCGCACACAAAAGCCTGACTCCGTTCATGCAATGAGAATGGCGTCACATTAATGGCTATTGGATATTGCGAATATCAGGTTGGGCCTGATTGTTACTAGGGGAATCCCTTACACGGGGGAACCAACCGAACGAAACAAGGTCTCGCGGCAGGCAATGGGGCAGATGAAATCGTCTGGCCAGTAAAGCATGATGTTAATGTGACATCAATGTTTGGTCGTGGCATTTTACACGGGGGTCAAGGTCCGGCAAAAACAGCCGATAACCCCCTTTAGTGAATTCATCAGAACAAGCCCAGGAGTCATTGATGGCCGGCATTCTCGACACGGTAGACCAACGCACGCAACTGGTGGGTGAGAATCGCCTGGAAATTCTCATGTTCCGGCTGGCCGGACGTCAATTGTTCGCGATCAACGTCTTCAAAGTGCAGGAAGTGCTGCAACTGCCGAAGCTGACCCTGATGCCCCAGCGTCATCCGTTTGTCTGCGGCGTGGTGAATCTGCGTGGCCAGACCCTGCCAGTGATCGACCTGTCCCAGGCCATCGGTATGCGTCCGCTGGTGCCAAGCCCGACCAGTACGATCATCGTTACCGAGTACAACCGTTCGGTGCAGGCGTTCCTGGTCGGTGGTGTGGACCGTATCGTCAACATGAACTGGGAAGCCATTCTGCCGCCACCGGCCAGCGCCGGTCGTCAGCATTATTTGACGGCTATCAGCAAGGTCGACGATCAGTTGGTGGAAATCATCGACGTCGAAAAAGTCCTCGCGGAAATCGTCCCGTACAACGCCAAGGTATCGCGCGACAAACTCGACGATCCGGTTCTGGAACGTGCCCGTGGCCGCGAAGTGCTGCTGGTGGACGACTCGAACGTGGCCCTGTCGCAATTGCGTGACACCCTGGGTCAGCTGGGCGTGAAGATGCACATCGCCAGCGATGGCCTGAAGGCTCTGAACATGCTCAAGGCCTGGGCCGATACCGGTGTGAACATGACCGACAAACTGCTGATGGTCTTCACCGACGCGGAAATGCCGGAAATGGACGGCTATCGCCTGACCACGGAAATCCGCAACGACCCGCGCCTGCGTGGCCTTTATGTGGTTCTGCATACCTCGTTGTCCGGCAGCTTCAACGACTCGATGGTGAAGAAGGTCGGCTGCGACAACTTCCTCTCCAAATTCCAGCCGGACAAACTCGTCGATGTGGTGCGCCAGCGTCTGATGCTCGACGAAGTGCCTGCCTGACCACAACAGGGGCCCACAGTTTTTTGGCCTTTGATTCGGCGATCAAGCTCGTATAGGGTGGCGTTTTTACCCTCCAGGGAGCTGGCCATGTTGCGTCTGAGCGCGCTGTATCGTTATCCGTTGAAATCCGGCAAGGGCGAGATCCTGCAGCAGGTCGGCCTCGACAAGCTGGGCCTGGACGGTGATCGACGCTGGATGCTGGTGGACGAGGCCAGCGGGCGCTTTCTGACCCAGCGTGCAGTGGCGCAGATGAGTCAGCTGTCGGCGTTGTGGAATGCCGACGGTGGCTTGACCCTCAGTGCCCCGGGCCGCTCTCCGATCGATATCGCTTTGCCTGCCAGCGACGCGGAACTGCGTGGCGTGACCATTTGGCGCGATACGTTGCGTGTGCCGGATGCCGGTGACGAGGCGAGTGCCTGGGTCAGTGAATTCATTGGCAAACCGACTCGCCTGGTACAAGTCCCTCTTGATCGCGCACGGACCACCCAGGCCGGCTACGGCAAGGACGATGATCAGGTGGCCTTCGCCGATGGCTTTCCGCTGTTGCTGATCGGACAGGCCTCACTGGAGGACTTGTCGCAAAAAGTCGGCCGCCCGCTGGAAATGCTGCGCTTTCGGCCCAACCTGGTGATCGAGGGCAGCGAGGCGTATGCCGAAGATGGCTGGAAGCGCATCCGCATCGGCGATGTCGAGTTTCGCGTGGTCAAGTCGTGTTCACGCTGCATTCTGACCACCATCGACCCGCAAACCGGTGAACGCAGCGAAGATCGTGAACCTCTGGCAACGTTGCAGAAGTACCGTGCCGAAGCCGACGGCGCGATGTTCGGACAGAATCTGGTCAACGACAGCAATGGCCGACTTGAAGTCGGTATGCCGGTGACGATCCTTGAATAAGACCCTCTGAATCAAAAATGCCCGTGTCCAAGGACACGGGCATTTTTTTGTCGCTGTGAAACCCAGGGTTTTAGCCGCGGTATTCGCACAGGTAAGCGGTGTCGACGGCCACTTTCAGCTGGAACTTGCTGTTGGCGGGCACGTTGAACTGGCTGCCGGCGGCGAAGGTTTCCCAGTCGCTGCTGTCCGGCAGTTTGACGGTCAGGGCGCCGGACACCACGTGCATGATTTCACGCTGGCTGGTGCCGAATTCGTATTCGCCCGGTGCCATGACGCCGATGGTCGCAGGACCTTCAGCGGTGCCAAAGGCGATCGACTTGACGGTGCCGTCGAAGTACTCGTTGACTTTAAACATGGGCGATTCCTCGAAAAGGACTGAAAAGGGCCGGCCAGTATGCACAAGGCCCATGCCGGCGTCACCTCTCTAAGACGGAAGAACCAGTGGCAATAATCGTGCGGTATTGCGCGCATCTTCCAGCGCCCGATGTTGTTGGCCATTGAACTGCATGCCCGCCAGTTGCAGCGCGCCGTTAAGCCCCAACGGGCGCTCCAGCCGGCGAGCCTTGGCAAAGCGCTGTTTGAGGTTCATGTGCGGCACTCGGCTCAGGGCGCTATCGAGTTGCAGGCGCTCCCACTCCTGTACCAACTGTTTGCGATCGTAATCGCCCCAACTGACCCAGCCTTCGAGGCGCGAGTGATGCTGGCCGAGCCAGTGTTCGAACGACGCCCAGACCTCGTTCAGAGGCTGCGCGGCGTCGATGTTGGCCTGGGTGATATGGGTCAGTTGCCGGCAAAACGGCGTCAGCAAAGGCCGACGCGTCGGGCGCACGAAGCACTGAAAGCTATCCAGTTCTCGGCCTTTTCGGTCCACCAGGGTGGCGCCGATTTCGATGATTTCCATTTCTGTTACTGGCCAACCACCCTCATCGGTGGTGGCTTCTAGATCAATGACCAGCCAGTGAGGCATCGCAGGGTTCCTGGTATCCGCGTCCTGATAGGGCTTGAGCGTAGCCAAACCCGGCGGATCCGCCTAGCGGCTTATTCGACCTCCAACAAAATCTGACGATTTTTCACCTGGTCACCGACCCTGACCTGCAAGCGTTTGAGCACGCCGTCGATGCCCGACTTGAGCGGATGCTCCATTTTCATCGCCTCCAGCACCACCAATAACTGGCCTTTACTGACCGGGCTGCCCTCAGTCACCAGCACGTCGACGATCGCCCCATCCATCGGGGCCTTGAGGGTGCCTGAGCTGACGCTGGCCTGGCTGCTGACCAAGGCCTGCGTCCGGTCCACCAGCCGCACACTGCCGGGACGGGTGAACAGCCAGAGTTGCCCGGCCTCAAGACGGTAAGCATGGCGTCGCCGGATACCGTTGATGTCCAGGCTGGCCCAGTGTCCGTCGCACTGGATGATCTTCAATTCAAAGGGCGTAGTGGCGACTTGAATCCGATACGGTTCACCCGGCACAGCATTCAGCTCCACTGACCACTCCTGATCCTCAAGGCCGATTCGATAAAGCAACGGCACGCTGGCGTTGTTGCGCCAACCAGCCAGTGGCGCGTGATGCACCTGCGCCGAGGCCTGATAGAGCAATGCAGCAGCGATGGCCAGTTCTTCGGCGCTCGGCACATGCGCATGCATGCAAGGATGCTCGGCAAAGTGAGTCTGGATGAACCCGGTACTGAACTCGCCACTGATGAACTGCGGGTGTTCGAGCAGGCCGGCGAGCAAACGCTGATTGCTCTGCACGCCGAGCAGCACGCTGTCCTGAACCGCCCGCAACAATTTGCGCCGGGCTTCTTCGCGGGTGGCGCCGTGGGCGATGATCTTGCCCAGCATCGGGTCATAAAACGGGCTGACTGTCTGGCCTTCGATCAAGCCATGATCGATCCGCACGCCGCTCTGCAACGCAGGCTCCCAGGCGGTGATGCGACCGGTCTGAGGCAGAAAACCGTGTGCCGGATCTTCGGCGTACAAACGGACTTCCATGGCATGGCCGCAAAGCTGGACCTGCTCCTGGCGCAAGGGCAGCGGCAGTCCTTCGGCGACGTGCAACTGCCAGGCCACCAGATCGAGACCGGTGATCAATTCGGTCACCGGGTGCTCCACCTGGAGTCGGGTGTTCATCTCCAGAAAGTAAAACTGCCCGCGCGCATCCAGCAGGAACTCGACGGTGCCGGCGCCGACGTAATGCACTGCGCGACCTGCCTTGAGCGCCGCTTCGCCCATGGCATGACGCAACTCGGCGTTCATCACCGGGCAGGGTGCTTCTTCAATGACTTTTTGATGGCGACGCTGGATCGAGCAGTCGCGCTCGCCAAGGTAGATCAGGTTGCCGTGCTGGTCGCCGAACAGTTGAACTTCGACGTGACGCGGGTCGATCAGCGCTTGCTCGAGGATCAGTTCGTCGCTGCCAAACCCATGCAGCGCTTCGGAGCGGGCGGTGCGCAGTTGTTCGAGCAAATCATTGGCCTCGTGCACCAGGCGCATGCCACGCCCGCCACCGCCGGCACTGGCCTTGATCATCAGCGGATAACCGATGCGTGCGGCTTCGCGGCTCAGGGTGGCGTCGTCCTGTTCTTCGCCCTGATAACCCTTGATGCACGGCACACCGGCATCGAGCATGGCGAGTTTCGACAGGCGTTTGCTGCCCATCAGTTCGATGGCGTCGGGACTGGGGCCGATGAAGGTGATGCCGGCATCCTGGCAGGCGCGGGCGAACCCGGCGTTTTCCGAGAGGAAGCCGTAGCCCGGATGGATGGCGTCAGCGCCCGTGCGCCGGGCGGCGTCGAGAATGGCCGGGATATTCAGATAGGACTGCTGCACTGGGGCCGGGCCGATGTTCACGGCTTCGTCGGCCAGTTGCACATGCAGCGCATCGGCGTCGGCATCGCTGAACACCGCGACCGTGCGATAGCCCAGGGCCTGGGCGGTGCGCTGGATGCGGCAGGCGATTTCACCGCGGTTGGCGATCAGGATTTTTCTGAGTCCGGGCATGGGGGCTTCTCTGAAGTTGTGCGGTGAAAGTGATGGCCTCATCGCGGGCAAGCCTTGCTCCTACAGGGTTTGGATTGAATCACCTTGATGGGATCGACCGTGAACTTGTAGGAGCAAGGCTTGCCCGCGATGCTGTTAAGGCGCCCACCCCGGTTTACGCTTTTGCACGAAGGCCATGGTCCCCTCAACACCTTCAGCCCCGGTCACCGCCTCGCTGAACCAGTCGGCCGCTTCATCCAGCAACGCATTCGATGGCTGTCCGGCACTCGCCAGCAACAGCTTTTTGGTCATTGCATTGGCCTCCGGCGCGCAGCACAACACATGGGCCAGAATTTCATCGAGACGCTCGGCCAACGCTTGCGCGTCATGCTCGACAAAATGCACCAAGCCCATGCGCCGTGCGTGTGTGCCATCGAAACGTGCCGCGGTCAGTGCCAGTCGACGCGTCTGGGTCAGGCCGATGCGTTGCACCACGAACGGCGCGATTTGCGCGGGTAGCAGACCGAGGCTGGTTTCCGGCAGACCAAATTGCGCCTGGTGATCGGCCAAGGCGACGTCGCTGACGCAGACCAGACCAAAACCACCGCCGAGCACCGCGCCTTGCAGCACCGTGATCACCACTTGCGGCGCGTGTTGCACCTCTTGCAGCAGCGCACCGAACGCGCGATTCAAGTCGCGATAGGCGTTCGGGCCTTGAGCGCGTGCGTTGGCCATGTCCTTGATGTCGCCACCGGCGCAAAAATGCCCGCCGGCACCACCGATCACCAAGGCACGAATCTCACGGTCATCGCGCACGGCCAACAGCACGGCACGCAGTTCCGCGACCATCAACAGGCTCATGGCATTGCGGTTTTCCGGGCGGTTGAGGGTGATGTGCAGAACGCCGTTGTGCGATTCCAGCAGCAAGGTCTGGCAAACCGGCAGGGTGCTCATTTCTTTTTCCCCGGCAGGATGCCCATGAGTTTGCAGATGATCCCCAGCATGATCTCGTCGGCACCGCCGCCGATCGACACCAGTCGCACGTCACGGTAAGCGCGGGCCACCGGGTTGTCCCACATGAAGCCCATGCCGCCCCAATA
Source organism: Pseudomonas sp. GM41(2012) (assembly GCF_000282315.2). Lineage (GTDB taxonomy): Bacteria > Pseudomonadota > Gammaproteobacteria > Pseudomonadales > Pseudomonadaceae > Aquipseudomonas. The sequence continues at coordinate 2,277,366 of NZ_AKJN02000006.1, read as the reverse complement.
TTGCAGGCAGCTGTCGCTGACTTCCCGACCCAGGCGCCCGGCCTTGAGTTTGGCCATCGATGCCAGACGGGTGACGTCCTGGCCTTTGATGTACTGCTCGGTGGCCTGATAGACCAGTGCCCGCAGGCATTCGATTTCGGTTTGCAGTTCGGCCAGGCGGAAATGGATGACCTGATTGTCGATCAGCGCATTGCCGAAGGTTTTACGTTCCTTGCAGTACTCGATGGTGCTGTCGACGCAATACTCCAGGCCCTTGATCATGTTCGCCGCGCCGAACAGTCGTTCCTCCTGGAACTGCAGCATCTGCATCATGAACCCCGCGCCTTCGTGGCCGATGCGGTTGCGTTGCGGCACGCGCACGTTGTCGAAAAACACCTGGGCGGTTTCTGAACTGCGCATGCCGAGCTTGTCCAGGTGCGAACTGAGGCTGATGCCGGGGGTGTTCATCGGCACCATGATCAGCGACTTGTTGATGTGCGGTTTGTCGTCTGAGGTGTTGGCCAGCAGGCAGATGAAATCCGCGCTCGGCGAGTTGGTGATCCACATCTTGCTGCCGTTGATCACGTAGTCGTCGCCGTCTTTACGGGCGGTGGTTTTCAAACCGGCCACGTCGGAACCGGCGCCGACTTCGGAAACACCGATGCAACCGACCTGCTCGCCAGTGATCGCCGGGCGCAGGAATTCTTCACGCAGTTCATCGGAGCCGAAACGCGCCAGCGCCGGGGTGCACATGTCGGTCTGCACGCCGATGGACATCGGAATGCCGCCGCAGTGGATGGTGCCGAACTCTTCAGCCGCGACGATCGAATAGCTGTAATCGAGCCCCATGCCGCCAAACTTTTCCGGTTTGGAAATCCCCAGCAGGCCGAGGTCGCCGGCCTTGCGGAAGATCTCGTGGATCGGAAAGCGTCCGGCCTTTTCCCATGCCTCGACGTGAGGATTGATCTCGTGATCGACGAATTGGCGGACAGTGCGGCGCAGTGCTTCGTGTTCCTGGGTGAAGATCATTCTTATTGTTCTCCTGAGCGCCCTTAGAAACGGGCTACACCAAAACTGTTGGTTTGCAGCGGCCGCACTTCAGCCTCATGACAGATATCCAGCAAGTACCCGAGCAAGGTCCGGGTATCGCGAGGATCGATCAACCCGTCGTCCCACAGGCTGGCGCTGCCGTACAGCGCGGTGGACTGGCTGTCGAGTTTCTGCGCGGTGACCTGTTCCAGCATGTCGAGCATTTTCGGGTCGGGCACCAGACCGTCCTTGGCCTGTTTGGCCTCGGTGACGATCCGCAGCACTTTGCCGGCCTGAGCGCCGCCCATCACCGCCGTGCGGCTGTTGGGCCAGGCGAAGATGAAGCGCGGGTCGAGGCCGCGGCCACACATCGCGTAGTTACCGGCGCCGTAGGAGCCACCGACGACGATGGTCAGTTTAGGCACCCGGGCGTTGGCCACCGCTTGAATCATTTTCGCGCCGTGTTTGATCACGCCTTGCTGCTCCGACTCGGTGCCGACCATGAACCCGGTGGTGTTGTGGAAGAACAGCAACGGGGTCTTGCTCTGGTCACAGAGCTGAATGAACTGCGCCGCCTTGCTCGCACCCTTGGGCGTAATCGGCCCATTGTTGCCAATAAATCCGCAGGCGCGGCCTTGAATCTGCAAATGGCCGCAGACGGTTTGCTGATCGAACTCGCCCTTGAATTCGAGAAAGTTCGAGCCGTCGGCTATCCGCGCGATGATTTCGCGCACGTCGTAAGGTTTTTTCGCGTCGTCAGGAATCAGCCCGAGCAACTCGTCGATGGGGTAGAGCGGTTCTTCCCAGCGACGCTCGGGTACCCAGGGCAATTGATCATTCCACGGCAACAGGCTGACAATCTCGCGCACCTGGCGCACGCCATCGGCATCGTTCTCGGCCAGGTATTCCGCGGTGCCGGCGATTTGCGCATGCATCTCGGCGCCGCCCAGTGCTTCATCGGTGGCGACTTCGCCGGTGGCAGCCTTGAGCAGCGGCGGGCCGGCCAGAAACAGCTTGGCCTTGCCACGCACCACCACCACATAATCCGACAACCCTGGCTGATAGGCGCCGCCCGCCGTGGCCGAGCCATGGACCACGGTGATTTGCGGCAGGCCCATGGCCGACATCCGCGCCTGATTGGCAAAACTGCGGGCGCCTTCGACGAAAATCTCCGCCGCGTAATTGAGGTTGGCGCCACCGCTTTCGGCCAGGGTAATGACCGGCAGTTTGTTCTCCATGGCGATCTGTTGCAGGCGCAGGGATTTTTTCAAACCGCTGGGGGAAATGGTCCCGCCCTTGATCGCACTGTTGTTTGCCACCACCAGCACGCGCGCGCCGGACACGTAGCCGATCCCGGCGATCAACCCGCCGCCAGCGGAGCTGCCGTCCTTGTCATCGTGCAGCTTGTAGCCCGCCAGGCTCGCCAGTTCGAGGAACGGTGCGCCAGGGTCCAGCAGCAGATTGAGGCGTTCGCGGGGCAACAATTGGCCGCGTTTGTCGAACCTGGGTTTGGCTTCGGTCGCCTTGTTCAGCAAGTTCTGTTCGAGTTGGCGGACGTGCTCGATGCCGACCAGCATCGCCGCACGATTGCGCGCGAACTGTTCGCTGAACGGGTCCACTTGCGACTGAATCACCGGCATGAATTATTCCTTGTCCTTGAGCACGTCAGGCAGGTAGGCACGGTGGAAACCGTTATACGACTCGCTGATCTGCGCCTTGTGTATCGGCCAGGCGCGCCCGCCCAGGCTGGCGGCGCCGTCGATGCGCAAGGTGCTGCCACTGACAAACGCCGCGGCCGGGCTGAGCAGGAAAACGATCGCCGCGCTGACCTCCGATTCGGTGCCGATGCGTTTCAGCGGAACGTGCTCGCGCAACGTCGGGATCACCGCTTTGAACGCGCCTTCGTAGGTGTCCATGCCACTGGACGCGATCCAGCCCGGCGCCACGGCGTTGACCCGCACCCCGGCATAACCCCATTCGAACGCAGCGGTCTTGGTGAGGTTGTCCATGCCTGAACGCGCCGCGCCCGAGTGACCCATGCCGGGCATGCCGCCCCACATGTCGGCGAGCATATTGACGATGGCGCCGCCGTGTTTGCTCATGGACTGGTTGAACACTTCCCGGGCCATCAGGAAGCCGCCCATCAGGTTGGTGCGCAACACCGTATCGAAGCCTTTTTGATTGATCGACGCCAGCGGCGACGGGTACTGCCCGCCGGCATTGTTGACCAGGCCGTGAATCGGTCCGTGCTTGCGGATCAACTCGCTGACCACATGCTTGACCGCCTCTTCTTCACGAATATCGCAGACCATCCAGTCAGCCTTGCCGCCATCTTCGGTAATCTCGGCCGTGACGTTTTTCAGCTTGTCAGCCTTGCGCCCGAGCAACAGCACATGGGCGCCGAGGGCCGCCAGTTCGTGAGCGGTGCAACGACCGATGCCGCTGCCGCCACCGGTGACGATGATGTTTTGGCCTGCAAACAAACCGGCTTTGAAAATCGAATCGTAAGCCATGGCGACAGTCCTCTAGTTGACCTGGTCGGCGATGCGCTGAGGCACCGGTATCTGGATTTCCAGCAGTTGCTGGGCGAAGGCTTTGCCTTGCGGATCGATCCGCAGGCTGGCCACGCCACCGCCTCCCAGGGCGTTTTCCAGCAGAAAATTAAGGCTGTGGGTGCCCGGCAGGTACCAGCGTTCGACACGTCCGTGGATCGGGTCGAGGACATGACTCATCCAGTCGACGATCACTGCCGGCGTCAAGGCTTCGGCAATCCACGGCAGGTACTCCGGCTCGCGAGCCATGACGCCGATGTTGCTGTGGTTACCCTTGTCACCGGAGCGCGCTACGGCGAGTTTGACCAAGGGCACGCTGGCATCGGCCCGGCCTGAGGGTTTCGGTGGGGCGCACGCCACGGGCAGGTCGGCGGTGTCGAGCACATCAACGGCGGGCAAGGCGCAGGGGTGGCGCTGGCCCTTGAGATCAATGTCCAGCGTGCAGGCGGTTTTGTCGATAAGGAACGAGAACAGCCGGATCAGCGGATACACCGTCGGCCGTCCACCGACAATCCCGGTCAGCCCCGGCGCCATGCCGGTGGCGGCTTGGGCGATCTCCCGGGAGAACACAATCAACGCCTGTTTGCCCGGATGGCGCACCGCGAGTTTGATCACCACTTCGCGGCTGTCCTGACGCTGACCGTGGGGGCCGTAAGTGGCCTCGCTGCCGAGCAGTTCGATGTTCACTTCGCTGTAGGGTGGCCAACCGCGCTGGCTGAAGATTTCCGAGGTCTTGTTGATGATGGCTTCGCTGACTCGACGCGCCTTGTCGACCGCATCGATCCCGGCGATCAGGCAACTGGCGGTGCAGCGGAAACCCTCCGGGTACGTCGCGCTGACCTTGTACTGATCGGTCGGCGGCAGGCCTTTTGCGCCGTGCACCTGGACCGCGTTTTTGCCTTGTTGCACGAGTTTGACTTCAGTGAAATCGCAGACCACGTCCGGCAGCAGATACGCCTGCGGGTTGCCGATTTCATACAGCATCTGCTCGCCGACCGTCAGGGGTGTGACCAGTCCGCCGGAGCCTTCGGGTTTGCTGACGATGAACTGGCTGTTGGCGCTGACTTCGACGATGGGGAAGCCGATGTGTTCGTAGTCGGGCACCTCGCGCCAATCGGTGAAGTTGCCGCCGGTGCACTGGGCGCCACATTCGATGATGTGCCCGGCCAATGCGGCCTGGGCGAGTTTGTCGTAGTCGTGCCACGACCAGCCGAATTCATGCACCAGCGCGGCGCTGACCACGGCGCTGTCGACCACGCGTCCGGTGATGACGATGTCGGCCCCCAGCCGCAGGGCTTCGACGATGCCCGGTGCGCCGAGGTAGGCGTTGGTCGAGACACACATCGGCGGAAGGGGCGCGCCGCTGAACATTTCATGGATACCGCTGCTGCTGAGCTGTTTGAGTTGCGGCTGCAAGTCGTCGCCCAGCAGCACGGCGATTTTCAGCGCCACTCCAGCCTTGTCGCAGGCCGCTTGCAGGGCGGCGGCGCAGGCTTGCGGGTTGACCCCGCCGGCGTTGCTGATGACGCGGATTTGCTGTTCGGCGAGTTGACCCAGCAGCGGGCTGAGGACTTCGATGAAGTCGCTGGCGTAACCGGCCAGGGGATCTTTCATCCGCGCACCGGCCATGATCGACATCGTAATCTCGGCCAGATAATCGAAGACCAGATAATCCAGACGCCCACCTTCCACCAGTTGCGCGGCGGCGGTCGAGGTGTCGCCCCAGAAGGCGCTGGCGCAACCGATGCGGATTGTTTTGGGCACAGTCAACTGCATAGCCACCTCCGATAGAAGTGCTTTGAGACTACCAAGCAAGCGCTTGGTTTGTAAACGACTTAACTATCTTCTGCCCGAGCGCTTGCTTGGTCGCGCCGGCCAGCTTAAATTGCCCGCGCAACCCCGCAGTTTTAGCGGCGAGCGGCGTACTTGATTGATCGACTGTAGGAGAGAACGGGTGGACGAGCAAAAAGCCCTGAGGGTGATGCGCGAATTGGTCGACAGCGGCCAATTGACCGACCCGGACAGCGCCCGCGGCAAACTGCTGCAAGTGGCGGCTCACCTGTTCCGCAACAAAGGTTACGAACGCACCACCGTGCGCGATCTGGCCGGCGCCGTGGGGATTCAGTCCGGCAGTATTTTTCATCACTTCAAAAGCAAGGACGAGATCCTGCGGGCGGTGATGGAAGAAACCATTCGCTATAACACTGCGTTGATGCGTGCAGCCCTGGCCGAAGCCGGCAGTGTGCGCGAGCGGGTACTGGCGCTGATTCGTTGTGAATTACAGTCGATCATGGGCGGTAGCGGCGAGGCCATGGCGGTGTTGGTGTATGAATGGCGTTCGCTGTCCGCAGACGGGCAGGCGCAGGTGCTGGCGCTGCGCGACATTTATGAAGAACTCTGGCTTCAGGTACTGGGTGAGGCCAAGGAGGCCGGTTTTATCCGCGGGGATGTGTTCATCACGCGTCGTTTCCTGACCGGTGCGTTGTCCTGGACCACCACCTGGTTTCGCGCAGGCGGCAGCATGAGCCTCGATCAATTGGCCGATGAGGCGTTGATTCTGGTGCTGGAAGAGAAGCAATAAGTTTGTTCAGGTCAAAGGAAACTGGCTAAGTTGCCGAAACCGCCTAGCTTGAATGCATTGAAGCGTATTTTTTTGGGGAGTGGATTGTTTTGATGTCTTCGCCAATTCGGACGGTTTCGCGGCTTTTGCTGGCGACGCTTGCGGTGTGCTGCGTGTTGCCGTCTCAGGCTGCACAACAGGTGCGGGTCGGTGCCGCGCATTTTCCACCCTATACCGTGCGCCCGGAGTCCGGTGCCGACACCGGTCTGTTGCCGCAACTGGTGGAAGCGCTGAATCAGTTGCAAACCGACTATCAGTTTGTATTGGTGCCCACCTCCATTCCTCGACGTTTCAACGACTTCAAGGAAGGCAGGGTCGATATGGCGATTTTCGAGAACCCGGACTGGGGCTGGAAGGATATTCCGCATACCGACGTCGACATGGGCCTGGAAGATGCAGAAATCTTTGTCGCGCAGAAGAAACCCGATCGCGACGAGAATTACTTCAAGGACCTGACGGGCAAGCGCTTGGCGCTGTACAGCGGCTATCACTACGAGTTTGCCAGTTTCAATGCCGATCCCAAGTATCTGGCCGACACCTACAACGCCACGCTGACTTATTCCCACGACAGCAACTTGCTGATGGTGCTGCGTGGACGAGCGGATATTGCCTTGGTGACTCGCTCCTATCTGAGCGATTATCTGCTGCGTAACGAGAAAGTCGGCGAGCAGTTGCTGGTGTCGCAACGCATCGATCAGGTCTATCACCACTACGCCATCCTCCGCCCGATGGCACCGATCAGCGGCGAGACGTTTGCCAAATTGCTGCAGGGGTTGAGGGATAACGGCCAAATGCTGAAGATTTTCGATCCCTACAAAATTGCCCTGGTACCGGTGGGTAAGCCCTGATTCGTGCCATGGGGCACGTATTTGGCGACTGCGCTTAAATTTCCTGCCCCGGCTCACGTCACCTCGTTGAACTGTCGACGATTAACGTGAGCCCGACCCATGTCCACTCTGAATGACCTGACTGCCCTGGCCTTGCCGACAGGAACCCGTCTTGTAGCTGATGAAACCGAAAGCCGCCTGTGCCTCAGCCTTGAGGGGCAGCCGCTGATTCAGTTGCGCCTGACTCGCGAGCCCGCGCTGCAAGTGCAAGTAGAAGAGCGCTTCGACCACGCTGACAATCTTGCCGTCTGGGCGGCCTGTTATTGGCTGTTTGCCCGTGACCCGGCCTGCCAGCGCCTGACCTGGCATCTCGATGAAGCCCCCACCGAAGCATTGCTCAGCGGGTTGCTGATCCCTGACGAAATCGTCGGCCAATATCGTTGCGAACGCACGCTGTTCTGGCAGTTGCCTCAGCCTTGGCTGGGCGCGTCATTGACACCGGGTTATCCGCAGCAACTGGTCATCAGTGGCGGCAAGCGTCATCCACTGCGTCCGGTGAAACCGCGCGGTGAAGTCTATCGGCGTTTTGATGCGCGCCTCGGTGCCTGGATTTCCCTGCGCACGCTGGACATCGACCTGGACCTGGCGCGTTTCAATCGTTGGCAGAACAGCCCGCGCGTGGCGAGTTTCTGGCAGGAGGAGGGCAGCCTCGAGCAGCATCGCGAGTACCTGAGCAAACTTGAAGCCGATCCCCACACCCTGACGCTGATCGGTTGTTTCGATGATCAGCCGTTCGCCTACTTTGAAGCCTATTGGGCCAAGGAAGATCGCATCGCGCCGTTCTATGACGTCGGCGATTACGACCGCGGTATTCACATGTTGGTGGGTGAGGAAAATCACCGTGGCCCGCACAAGGTGGCGAGCTGGTTATCGGCGTTGACGCATTACCTGTTTCTCGACGATCCACGCACTCAGAAAGTGGTCGCCGAGCCTCGCGCCGACAACGCGAAGATGATCGGACATATGCAGAACCAGGGTTTCCACTGCGAGAAAGCATTCGACTTCCCGCACAAGCGCGCGGCGCTGATGGTGTTGGGGCGTGAGCGGTTTTTTGAGCGGTGTGTGTTGGCTTGATGCTTAAGGCTCAAGATCTGCTTCGGTCTTGAGTGCCCCATCGCGAGCAGGCTCGCTCCCACATTGGTTCTTCTGTGAACTCACAATCTGTGAACACCAGCGATCCCATGTGGGAGCGAGCCTGCTCGCGATTGGGGGCGACGCAGACTTCAGATCTTAGCGACGGGCAAAGGTATCCACACGACTCCCCGAAACCTTGCGGCAATGCACCAGCGCATCGCGAATCATGAAGTTCACCAGGGTCGGCGAGACGCCCAGCTCCTTGGCGATGTCCTTTTGCGGCACGCCGTGCAGGCGATACATCTCGAAAGCGTAGCGGGTGCGGCTGGGCAGCTCGGTCAGCGCGTCGGCGATGTGCTCCAGCGTCGAGAAGTTGATGTGCGAGGTTTCCGGCGAAGCACCTTGAATCACCACGTTCAGGCCTTCCTCTTCAGGGCCCGAATACTTCTGCTCCAGCGCCTGTTTGCGGTAGTGATCAATCGCCAGATTGCGCACGATCTGAAACAGGTAGCTGAGCTGAGCCTTGAACGAGGACGTGATCTGCGGCGCGGATTGCAGCCGGAAGAACGCATCCTGCACCACGTCTTCTGCACGCGACCGGCAGCCGGTAATGCGGGCTGCGATCTTGACCAGAATCAGTCGATTGTCGACGAATGCCTGAAGTAGCGGTGAATCGCACCTGCTTGTGGACACTTGTTCCGTCATTGGAAATCACCTTGCTGCAAATAGGTTGGCGGGACGGCAAGCGGGGGCTGGGCCGTCCAACACGTCGAGCGACAAATTATTCTTAATGATAATGATTGTCAAATGAGAAATAGAACTAATACTCCGAGGCTGCGCAGAGTGAGAACTGCGACACGCTGACGCGCCCGCTTGCGGCATCGCAGCCCCATTGGGGGATCAGGCTTGCCGACTAATTATTTCAAGACGTCAACCGTTCTCATTGGTGAATGGTTCCGGGTAGCGGCTGCGGCCAACACAGCATTCCCAAGCCTTGCGCGGTCGGCGAAGACCGCGCCTTGCACGCCCCGAAGGGCGTGACGTCAGAAAACCGATTTCACTTGCAAGCCGAATTCAGGCAGGAAACCTCATGACCGACGCGTTCGAACTCCCCAGCACACTGGTCCAAGCCCTTCAGCGCCGAGCGGCCCTGACGCCGGACCGGGTGGCCTTGCGTTTTCTCGCCGAAACCCAGGATCAGGCTGTGGTGCTCAGTTATCGCGAGCTGGATCAGCGGGCGCGGACCATTGCCGGCGCGTTGCAGGCCGAGGCTGCGTTTGGCGATCGCGCGGTGCTGCTGTTTCCCAGCGGCCCGGATTACGTCGCGGCGTTCTTCGGCTGTCTGTACGCCGGTGTGATCGCGGTGCCGGCCTATCCGCCGGAGTCGGCGCGTCGTCATCATCAGGAGCGTCTGCTGTCGATCATCAGCGATGCCGAACCGCGTCTGTTACTGACCAGCGCCGGCCTGCTCGATGCGTTGCAGCAAATCGAGGGCGCGCCGCCGTTGCTGTGTGTCGACACCCTCGACAGTGCATTGGCCGAACATTGGGTGGCGCCGGAACTTGCAGACGACGACATCGCGTTCCTGCAATACACCTCCGGCTCCACCGCGTTGCCGAAAGGGGTGCAAGTCAGCCACGGCAATCTGGTGGCGAACGAACTGCTGATTCGCCACGGCTTCGGCATCGATCTGAATCCTGACGACGTGATCGTCAGCTGGCTGCCGCTGTACCACGACATGGGCTTGATCGGCGGTCTGTTGCAGCCGATTTTCAGCGGCGTGCCGTGCGTGTTGATGTCGCCGGCGTATTTCCTCGGCCGTCCGTTGCGCTGGCTGGAAGCGATCAGCGAGTACGGCGGGACCATCAGCGGCGGGCCGGATTTTGCCTATCGATTGTGCAGCGAGCGGGTCAGTGAATCCGCCTTGGGACGCCTCGACCTGAGCGGCTGGCGCGTGGCGTATTCCGGTTCCGAGCCGATTCGCCTCGATACGCTGGAACGCTTCGCCGAGAAGTTCGCGGCCTGCGGTTTCACCCAGGACAGTTTCATGGCGTCCTACGGGTTGGCCGAAGCGACGCTGTTCGTGGCCGGCAGCCCTCGCGGTCAGGGCATTGGCAACCTGCGCGTGGACGATCAAGCCCTGGCACACAACCGTGCGGAGCCAGGCGAGGGCAGCGCGATCATGAGTTGTGGCATCAGTCAGCCGGATCACGCGGTGCTGATTGTCGATCCAACAGCGCTCAACGAGTTGGCTGACAACACGGTCGGCGAAGTCTGGGCCGCCGGGCCGAGCATCGCCCACGGTTACTGGCGCAACCCGGAGGCCAGCGCCAAAACCTTCGTGCAGCACGCTGGCCGTACCTGGCTGCGCACCGGTGACCTGGGCTTTATGCGCGACGGTGAACTGTTCATCACCGGGCGCCTGAAAGACATGTTGATCGTCCGTGGCCACAACCTTTATCCGCAGGACATCGAGCAAACCATCGAACGCGAAGTCGAGGTGGTGCGCAAAGGCCGTGTCGCCGCTTTTGCCGTGAACATCGAGGGTCAGGAAGGCATCGGAATCGCGGCGGAAATCAGCCGCAGCGTGCAAAAAATCCTCCCACCCGAGGCGTTGATCAAAGCCATCCGCCAAGCCGTGGCCGAGGCGTATCAGGAAGCGCCAAGCGTGGTGGTGCTGCTCAATCCGGGCGCGTTGCCCAAGACCTCCAGCGGCAAACTGCAACGTTCGGCTTGCCGCAATCGCCTGGCGGACGGCAGCCTCGACAGCTATGCGTTGTTCCCGTCGGCAGACATCGAAAGTAAATCCTCGACTGAATCAGGTTCTGAACTGCAAACCTTGATTGGCCAGATCTGGTGCGAGCAACTGCAGGTCAAACAGATCAGCGCCGACGATCACTTCTTCCTGCTGGGCGGCAACTCCATTGCCGCCACTCAGGTGGTCGCACGTCTGCGCGAAGCACTCGGTCTGGAGCTGAACCTGCGTCTGCTGTTTGAAGCGCCGACCCTTGGCGCATTTACCTCCGCAGTCGCTCGGCAACAGCAGGACGGCGGACTCGCCCAAGGCGCGATCACCCCGCTGTCGCGCGCCGAAGCCATGCCGCAATCGCTCGCGCAAAACCGTCTGTGGATCACCTGGCAACTCGACCCGCAGAGCAGCGCCTACAACATTCCCGGCGCCTTGCGCCTGCGCGGCGAGCTGGATGAAGACGCCTTGCGCGCCAGTTTCCAACAGCTGATCGAACGTCACGAATCCCTGCGTACGCGGTTCTTCGAACGTGATGGTGTGGCGCTGCAACAGGTCGATGCTGCGAGTGAATTCAACCTGCAACTGATCGATATCAGCGACCTGCCGATTGCCGAGCGTGAAGTCCGTGCGCAACAAATCCGTGAGGACGAAGCCCGTACTCAATTCGATCTGCAGAAAGGCCCACTGCTGTGGGTGACCCTGGTGCGCCTCGATGATGAGGACCATCAACTGTTGGTGACGATGCATCACATCATCGCCGACGGCTGGTCGCTGAACGTGCTGATCGACGAGTTCTCGCGCCTGTATGCCGCAGCGTCCCAAGGACAAACAGCGACACTTCCGGCGTTGCCGACCCAGTACGCCGACTACGGCAGCTGGCAGCGTCAATGGCTGGCGCAAGGGGAGGGCGAGCGTCAGTTGGCTTACTGGAAAGCGCAATTGGGCGATGTGCATCCGACCCTGAGCCTGGCCACTGATCATCCGCGCTCGGCGCACCACATTCACACGGCCGCCCGTCATTCTGTGAAGCTGGACGCGACCCTGAGCGATGCGATTCGCCAGACCGCCCAGGCTCATGAATCCACTTCGTTCATGCTGTTGCTTGCCGCATTCCAAAGCCTGCTGCACCGCTACAGCGGCCAACGCGACATCCGCATCGGCGTGCCGAACGCCAACCGTCCGCGACTGGAAACCCAAGGGTTGATCGGCTTCTTCATCAACACCCAGGTGCTGCGCGCCGAACTGGATTCGCAGCTGCCATTCGTCGAGCTGCTGGCGCAAACCCGTCAAGCCGCGTTGGGCGCACAAGCGCATCAGGATCTGCCGTTCGAACAATTGCTCGAAGCCTTCCCGCAAGCCCGCGAGCAAGGCTTGTTCCAGGTCATGTTCAACCACCAGCAACGGGACTTGAGCGCATTGCGTCGCCTGCCTGGATTGCTGGCCGAAGAGCTGCCGTGGCACAGCCGCGAAGCCAAGTTCGACCTGCAACTGCACAGCGAGGAAGACCAAAAGGGTCGCCTCAGCCTGTCCTTCGACTACGCCAGCGAGCTGTTCGATGTGGCGACCATCGAGCGTCTGGCCGAACACTTCACCAACCTGTTGCGAGCCGTTTGCGAACAGCCGAAAACCACCATCGGCGATCTGCAATTGCTGACCTCGTCCGAGCTCGATCAGCAAGCACCGTGGAGCGCTGCACCGTGCACACCGGCCAGCGTTTGGCTGCCGGAATTGCTCAACGAACAGGCTCGCCTGATCCCGGAGCGCACTGCGCTGATGTGGGACGGCGGCGCCATGGACTTCGCCGAACTGCACATTCAATCCAATCGCCTGGCCCATTACCTGCGCGACAAAGGCGTTGGCCCGGACGCCTGCGTGGCCATCGCCGCCGAGCGTTCGCCGCAACTGTTGATCGGCCTGCTGGCGATCATCAAGGCCGGTGGCGCCTACGTGCCGCTGGACCCGGATTACCCGGTCGAACGCCTGGCCTACATGCTCAGCGACAGCGGCGTCGAGTTGCTGCTGACCCAAACCGAATTACTCGAGCGCTTGCCGGCCACCGATGGCGTCAGCGTGATCGCCATGGACGCCTTGCATCTGGAGAGCTGGCCGAGCCACGCACCGGGCCTGCACTTGCACGGTGACAACCTGGCGTACGTGATTTACACCTCCGGCTCCACCGGCCAGCCGAAGGGCGTCGGCAACACCCACGCAGCCCTCGCCGAGCGTTTGCAATGGATGCAGAACACCTATCGTTTGAACGACACCGACGTGCTGATGCAAAAGGCGCCGATCAGTTTCGACGTGTCGGTGTGGGAGTGTTTCTGGCCGCTGATCACCGGTGCGCGCTTGCTGATTGCCGGCCCCGGCGAACACCGCGATCCGTACCGCATCGCGCAACGGGTTCAGCAATTCGGCGTGACCACGCTGCACTTCGTACCGCCGCTGCTTTCGCTGTTCATCGACGAACCGCTCACCGCTGAATGCACCAGCCTGCGCCGCGTATTCTCCGGTGGCGAAGCCTTGCCCGCCGAACTGCGCAACCGCGTGCTGGAACAACTGCCCGCCGTGCAATTGCACAACCGCTACGGCCCGACCGAAACCGCGATCAACGTCACCCATTGGCACTGCACAACCGCCGATGGCGAACGCTCGCCGATTGGTCGTCCGCTGGGCAATGTGCTGTGCCGCGTGCTCGATGAGGCACTCAATCCCGTTCCGGCCGGTGTGCCGGGCGAACTGTGCATTAGCGGTATCGGTCTGGCCCGTGGCTATTTGGGTCGTCCGGGCCTGACTGCAGAACGTTTTGTCGTTGATCCATTGGGCGATCAGGGCGCGCGTCTGTACCGCACCGGTGACCGCGCGCGCTGGACCGCCGACGGTGTGATCGAATACCTCGGTCGTCTCGATCAGCAGGTCAAACTGCGTGGTTTCCGCGTTGAACCGGAAGAAATCGAAGCACGATTGTTGGCTCAGGACGGCGTCGCTCAAGCTGTGGTGCTGGTGCGTGAAACGGCGGCCGGCGGACAGTTGATCGGTTACTACACCGCAACCGATTCCACAGAAGATGTTGAGGCTCAAACCGCTCGCCTGAAAGCCGCACTGGCGGCCGAGCTGCCGGAGTATATGGTCCCGGCGCAGCTCATGCGTGTGGACGAAATGCCCCTGAGCCCAAGCGGAAAACTCGATCGACGCGCGTTACCGGAACCTCAATGGCAAGTCCGCGAACACGTCGAGCCGGTCACCGCCCTCGAGCAGCAAATCGCCGGCATCTGGCGTGAAGTATTAGGCCTGGCGCAAATCGGTCTGCGCGATGACTTCTTCGCCCTCGGCGGTCATTCCTTGCTGGCCACGCAAATCATTTCCCGCACCCGTCAGGCCTGCGACGTCGAGTTGCCGCTGCGCGCGCTGTTCGAAAACAGTGAGCTGGGCGCGTTTGCCGAACAGGTTCAACTGATCCAGGCCAGCGGCAAAACCAACCAGCAACCGCCGATCGAGAAAGTCGACCGCAGCCAACCGGTGCCGTTGTCCTATTCCCAGCAGCGCATGTGGTTCCTCTGGCAGATGGAGCCGGACAGCCCAGCCTACAACGTTGGCGGCATGGCGCGGCTGCGCGGGGTGCTCGATGTCGGGCGTTTCGAGGCGGCATTGCAAGCGCTGATCATGCGTCATGAAACCTTGCGCACAACCTTCCCGAGCATCGATGGCGTGGCCCGGCAACGGGTGCATCCAGATACCGGGATGCGCATGGACTGGAAGGATTTCTCCGCGCTGGACGCCGCCAGCCGCGAATGGCAGGTGCAGCAACTGGCCGACGATGAAGCGCACCAGCCGTTCGATCTGGAAACCGGACCGCTGCTGCGCGCCTGCATGGTCAAGACCGCCGAACAGGAGCACTACCTGGTACTGACCCTGCACCACATCGTCACCGAAGGCTGGGCGATGGACATCTTCGCCCGGGAACTGAGCGCGCTCTACGAGGCCTTCGTCGATGACCGCGAATCGCCGCTGGAACCGCTGCCGGTGCAATACCTGGATTACAGCGTCTGGCAGCGTCAGTGGCTGGAGTCCGGCGAACGTCAGCGCCAACTCGACTACTGGACCGCGCAACTGGGCCGCGAACATCCATTGCTGGAATTGCCGGGCGACCGTCCGCGTCCACCGGTGCAAAGCCATCAGGGCGAACTGTTCCGTTTCGACCTGAGCGATGATCTTGCCGCGCGCGTTCGTGCCTTCAATGCACAAAACGGCCTGACCCTGTTCATGACCATGACCGCCGCGCTGGCGGTGCTGCTTTACCGCTACAGCGGCCAGACCGACCTGCGCATCGGCGCGCCGGTGGCCAACCGGATTCGTCCGGAAAGCGAAGGGCTGATCGGTGCGTTCCTCAACACCCAAGTGCTGCGTTGCCAGCTCGACGGGCAGATGTCCGTGGCTGAGTTGTTCGAGCAGGTTCGCCATACCGTGATTGAAGGCCAGTCCCATCAGGACTTGCCGTTCGATCACTTGGTGGAAGCCTTGCAGCCACCGCGCAGCGCCGCTTACAACCCGTTGTTCCAGGTGATGTGCAACGTGCAGCGCTGGGAATTCCAGCAGAGCCGCACACTCGCCGGCATGACCGTCGAGTACCTGGCGAACGATGCGCGAGCGACCAAGTTCGACCTCAACCTGGAAGTCACCGACCTCGACCATCGCCTGGGTTGCTGCCTGACCTACAGCACCGATCTGTTCGATGAACCCCGCATCGCTCGGATGGCCGGGCATTGGCGCAACCTGCTGGAAGCGCTGTTGGCCGATCCGCAACAGCGCCTCAGTGAGCTGCCGCTGCTGGAGGCCACCGAACAGCAAAACCTGCTCGACAGCCTCGGCGTCGAACCGGGCGAACATCGCCTCGACCAGTGCATACATCACCTGTTCAGCGAGCAGGCGCTGGCGCGCAAAGACGCGCCGGCCCTGACCTTCGCCGGGCAAACCCTGAGCTACGCCGAGCTCGACAGCCGCGCCAATCGCCTGGCCTGGATGCTCCGCGAGCGGGGCGTCGGGCCGCAGGTTCGGGTCGGTCTGGCCCTTGAGCGTTCACTGGAAATGGTCGTCGGGCTGTTGGCGATCCTCAAGGCCGGCGGCGCCTACGTGCCGCTGGACCCAGAGTACCCGCTGGACCGTTTGCACTACATGATCGAAGACAGCGGCATCGGCCTGCTGCTCAGCGATGCAGCAATGTTCGACGCGCTCGGCGAACTGCCGGCAACAGTCGCTCGCTGGTGCCTGGAGGAGGACGCAGCAGAATTGGCCAATTACCCGGCCACCGAGCTGCCGTTTATCAGCCTGCCGCAGCATCAGGCGTACCTGATTTACACCTCGGGCTCTACCGGCAAACCGAAAGGCGTGGTGGTGTCCCACGGTGAAATCGCCATGCATTGCCAAGCGGTCATTGAACGTTTCGGCATGCGCCCGGACGACTGCGAGCTGCACTTCTATTCCATCAACTTCGACGCCGCGACCGAGCGTTTGCTGGTGCCGTTGCTGAGTGGTGCTCAAGTCGTTCTGCGCGCTCAAGGCCAGTGGGACGCGGAAGAAATCTGCGGCCTGATTCGCCGGCACAACATCAACATCCTCGGCTTCACCCCGAGCTACGGCAGCCAATTGGCGCAGTGGCTGGTGACTCAGGGCGAGACATTACCGGTGCGCATGTGCATCACCGGCGGTGAAGCACTGACTGGCGAACACCTGACGCGGATTCGCGCGGCGTTCAAGCCGAGCCTGTTTTTCAACGCCTACGGCCCGACCGAAACCGTGGTCATGCCGCTGGCCAGTCTGGCGCCCGAGCAATTGGAAGAAGGCCTCGGCAGCGTGCCGATCGGCAGTGTGATCGGCGCGCGCGTGGCCTACATCCTCGACGCTGATCTGGCGTTGGTGCCGCAAGGGGCGACGGGCGAGTTGTACGTCGGCGGCGCCGGTCTGGCGCAGGGTTATCACCAGCGTCCGGGGATGACGGCCGAGCGTTTTGTGGCTGATCCTTTTGCGGCCAACGGCGGTCGTCTGTACCGCACCGGCGACCTGGTGCGCCAGCGCGCCGATGGTCTGGTGGAATACCTCGGACGCATCGACCATCAAGTGAAAATTCGTGGTTTCCGCATCGAGCTGGGCGAAATCGAAACCCGTCTGCTGGAGCATGAATCCATCCGTGAAGCCGTGGTGCTGGCTCTCGATGCACCGAGCGGCAAACAACTGGTCGGCTATCTAGTCACCGACGTTGCCAAACAGGACGAGTCGCAACAAGCCGCACTGCGCGAAGCCCTGAAAAATCACCTCAAATCCCAGTTGCCGGACTATATGGTGCCAACGCACCTGATCCTGCTGGCCAGCATGCCGCTGACCGCCAACGGCAAACTTGACCGTCGCGCACTACCAGCACCGGATCCGGAGCTGAACCGTCAGCAGTACGTGGCGCCGAGCAACGAGCTTGAACTGACGCTGGCCGCCATCTGGTGCGAAGTGCTGAACGTTCTGCAGGTCGGCCTCAACGACAACTTCTTTGAACTGGGTGGCGATTCGATTCTGTCGATCCAGGTGGTCAGCCGCGCGCGGCAGCAGGGCATTCACTTCACCCCGCGTGACCTGTTCCAGCACCAGACCGTGCAGACCCTGGCCGCCGTGGCGACCCGCACCGAGCAAGTCACGGCCGAGCAAGGTTTGCTGACCGGCGAATCGCGTCTGACGCCGATCCAGCACTGGTTCTTCGACACCGACATCCCCCAGCGCCAACACTGGAACCAGGCATTGCTGCTGGAACCGACCGTGGCGCTGGAGGCCCATCGCCTGGAGCAATCGCTGCTGGCAGTGATCGAACAGCACGACGCCTTGCGTTTGCGCTTCTCTGAAATTGCAGGGCAATGGCAAGCCGAGCACCAGACGGTTTCCGACGCGCCGGTGCTGTGGCAAGTGCGTGTTTCGTCCATGGACAAATGCGCGGCACTGTTCGCCGATGCCCAGCGCAGCCTCGACCTTGAGGAAGGGCCGCTGATGCGCGCGTTGCTAGTCGATGGTCCTGAGGGGCAACAGCGGCTGTTCATCGCCTTTCATCACTTGGTCGTGGATGGGGTTTCGTGGCGGGTGTTACTGGACGATTTGCAAACGGTGTATCGCCAACTGGACGCGGGGCAGTCGGCAAAACTGCCGGCGAAAACCAGTGCCTTCAAGGACTGGGCCGCACGTTTGCAAGCGTATGCCGGCAGTGAATCCCTGCGCGAAGAATTGAGCTGGTGGCAGTCGCAACTGGCCGGTCAAAGCGCCGAATTGCCGTGTGATCGCCCCGAGGGTGGCCGGCAGAATCGTCATGCGCAAACCGTCAGCGTGCGCCTCGACAGCGAGCGCACTCGCCAACTGTTGCAACAGGCACCGAGCGCCTATCGCACGCAGGTCAACGACTTGCTGCTGACTGCTTTGACCCGCGTGCTGTGTCGTTGGAGCGGTCACGAGTCGGCGCTGATTCAACTCGAAGGCCACGGCCGCGAAACGCTGTTCGACGAGATCGACCTGACCCGCACCGTCGGCTGGTTCACCAGCGCTTATCCGCTGCGGCTGATGCCAGCGGACGGGCAGGGCGCTTCGATCAAGGCGATCAAGGAACAACTGCGCGCGGTGCCGCACAAAGGTCTGGGTTATGGCGTTTTGCGCTATCTCGCCGATGACTCGAGCCGGCAGACCATGGCGGCCTTGCCGGTGGCGCCGATCACCTTCAACTACCTCGGCCAGTTCGACCAGAGCTTCGGCGCGGATGCGTTGTTCTGTCCTCTCGATGAAGCGGTCGGTGCGGCCCATGATTCTCGCGCGCCGCTGCCCAATGAGCTGAGCGTCGACAGTCAGGTCTATGGCGGTGAACTGGTGCTGCGTTGGACCTTCAGCGCTGAACGCCATGATCTGCGGACCATCACTGAGCTGGCAGACGCTTATCTCGGCGAATTGCAGAGCCTGATCGAACATTGCCTGGGCGACGATGCGGGAGGCCTGACGCCGTCGGACTTCCCGTTGGCGAAACTGACCCAGCCGCAACTCGACGCGCTGCCCATCCCGGCCGCCGCCATCGAAGACGTCTACCCGCTGACGCCGATGCAGGAAGGCATGCTGTTGCACACCTTGCTGGAACCGGGCACCGGCCTCTACTACATGCAGGACCGTTACCGCATCAACAGCGAGCTTGACCCGCAACGTTTCGCCCAGGCCTGGCAAGCGGTGATCACTCGCCACGAAGCCCTGCGCGCGTCGTTCTGCTGGAACGTCGGCGAAGACATGCTGCAAGTTATCCACAAGCCGGGCAGTACGCCGATCGAGTATCTGGACTGGACGGCAATCGCCGAAGCCGAGCAAGAACCGAAGTTGCAGGCGCAGCTCAAAAGCGAGCGCGAGGCCGGGTTCGATTTGCTCAATCAGGCACCGTTCCACCTGCGCCTGATCAAGGTCGGCGCGGCGCGCTACTGGTTCATGATGAGCAACCACCACATCCTCATCGATGCCTGGTGCCGTTCGCTGCTGATGAACGATTTCTTTGAAATCTACACCGCCCTTGGCGAAGGCCGGGACGCGCAACTGGCCGTGCCACCGCGTTATCGCGACTACATCGGCTGGCTGCAACGCCAAAGCCTGGCCGAGGCGAGGCAGTGGTGGAAAACCAACCTGCAAGGCTTCGAGCGCACCACGCCGATCCCGAGCGACCGGCCGTTCCTGCGTGAACATGCCGGCGAAAGCGGCGGCATGATCGTCGGCGACCGCTACACGCGGCTCGATGCCCGTGACGGTGCGCAACTGCGCGAACTGGCTCAGGCGCATCAACTGACCATCAACACCTTTGCCCAAGCGGCGTGGGCACTGGTGCTGCGGCGTTTGAGCGGTGATCGCGACGTGCTGTTCGGCGTCACGGTGGCCGGGCGTCCGGTGGACATGCCGCAGATGCAACGCACGGTCGGGCTGTTCATCAACAGCATCGCGTTGCGGGTGAAGATGCCGGAAGACCATCAGCGTTGCAGTGTTCGTCAATGGTTGAGCGGCTTGCTCGACAGCAACATGCAACTGCGCGAGTACGAATACCTGCCGCTGGTGAGCATTCAGGAAAACAGCGAGCTGCCCAAGGGCCAGCCGTTGTTCGACAGCCTGTTCGTGTTCGAAAACGCCCCGGTGGAAGTCTCGGTGCTGGACCGTGCGCAGAGCCTCAACGCGACCTCGGATTCGGGCCGCACCCACACCAACTTCCCGCTGACGGCGGTCTGCTATCCGGGCGATGACCTGGGCTTGCACCTGTCTTACGACCAGCGTTATTTCGATGAGTCGACCATCGAGCGCATGCTCGGCGAGTTCAAGCGGTTGTTGCTGGCGCTGGTCGAAGGTTTCCACGGTGACATGGCTGATCTGCCGTTGTTGGGTGCCGAGGAACAGGACTTCCTGATCCACGGTTGCAACCAGAGCGAACAGGATTACCCGCTGGAGCAGAGTTATGTCTCACTGTTTGAAGCGCAGGTTGCCGAGCATCCACAGCGCATTGCCGCCAGTTGCCTGGATCAGCAGCACAGTTACCTCGAGCTGAATGAGCGCAGTAACCGTCTCGGTCATGCCTTGATCGCCGCAGGTGTGAGGCTGGATCAACCGGTGGCGTTGCTGGCTGAACGTAACCTCGATCTGCTGGGCATGATCATCGGCAGCTTCAAGGCTGGCGCGGGGTATTTGCCGCTGGATCCGGGGCTGCCGAGTCAGCGTCTGAGCCGGATCATCGACCTGAGCCGCACGCCGTTGCTGGTCTGCACTCAAGCCTGCCGCGAGCAAGCGTTGGCGCTGCTGGATGAGTTCGGTTGCGCCAGCCGGCCCACGTTGCTGGTCTGGGAACAGGTGCAGGCGAGCGATGTTTCGGTTGCCAACCCAGGCATCTACAGCGGCCCGGACAACCTCGCCTATGTGATCTACACCTCGGGCTCCACCGGTTTGCCGAAAGGCGTGATGGTCGAACAGCGCGGCATGCTCAACAACCAGTTGAGCAAGGTGCCGTACCTGAACCTGAGTGACACCGATGTGATCGCTCAGACCGCCTCGCAAAGTTTCGACATTTCGGTCTGGCAGTTCCTCGCCGCTCCGCTATTCGGCGCTCGGGTGGACATCGTGCCGAACACCATCGCCCATGATCCGCAAGGGTTGCTGGCGCATGTGTCGGCCAAGGGCATCACCGTGCTGGAGAGCGTGCCGTCGCTGATTCAGGGCATGCTCGCCCAGGAACGCATGAGCCTCGACGGCCTGCGCTGGATGCTGCCGACCGGTGAAGCGATGCCGCCGGAGCTCGCACACCAGTGGTTGCTGCGCTATCCGAAGATCGGGCTGGTGAATGCTTACGGTCCGGCGGAATGCTCGGACGACGTGGCGTTCTTCCGCGTCGACATGGCGTCGACTCGTGGCAGCTACTTGCCGATCGGTACGCCGACCGACAACAACCGTCTGTACCTGCTCGACGGCGCTCTGGAACTGGTGCCGTTGGGTGCGGTGGGTGAGTTGTGCGTCGCGGGTACCGGTGTCGGCCGTGGCTACGTCAGTGATCCGTTGCGCACGGCTCAAGTGTTTGTGCCTGACCCGTTTGGTGCGCCAGGTGATCGTCTGTATCGCACCGGCGATCTGGCCCGTCGGCGCAGTGACGGCGTGCTGGAATACGTCGGGCGGATCGACCATCAGGTGAAGATCCGCGGCTACCGCATTGAACTGGGTGAAATCGAAGCGCGTCTGCATGAGCAACCGGAAGTGCGTGAAGCCGCAGTCGGCGTGCAGGAAGGCGTCAACGGCAAACATCTGGTCGGCTATTTGGTAGCGGCTGATGCTTTGATCAATCCAACCGAGCGACTGGACCGCATCAAGCAACGCCTGCGCGCCGAACTGCCGGAATACATGGTGCCGCTGCACTGGTTATGGCTGGAGCGGATGCCGCTGAACGCCAACGGCAAGCTTGATCGCAAGGCTTTGCCGGCGCTGGAGATCGGCCAGTTGCAGAGCCAGGACTATCAAGCGCCGCGCAATGAACTGGAGCAAACGCTGGCGGATATCTGGGCCGAGGTGCTGAAGATCGAGAAGGTCGGGGTTCGCGACAACTTCTTCGAGCTGGGCGGGCATTCATTGCTGGCGACGCAGATCGCTTCGCGGGTGCAGAAAGCCCTGCAACGTGATGTGCCGCTGCGGGCGATGTTTGAATGCAGCACGGTGGCGGAGTTGGCCGAATACATCGACGGATTGGCGGCGAGTGACATCACCGAGGAGAAGGTGGATCGCCTCAATGACCTGATGGCGGAGTTGGAGGGGCTTTGATTCTCTAGCGTCTGTGAAGGCCCCATCGCGGGCAAGCCATGCTCCTACAGGTTTGAGAACAACATAGAACCTGTAGGAGCATGGCTTGCCCGCGATGGGGTCACTGAATTTTGCGCGGATTTGCGCGTTGACTGTCACTTCGGACCGGCTCAGGCTGCCTGTGCTTTTTTGGGTGGATCGCAATTCATAAAGGAGACAGTCAATGCCCTTCGTTACGGTTGATGGACAACCCCTTCACTACATTGATCAAGGCACCGGCGCTGCCGTTCTGCTGGCCGGCAGTTATCTATGGGACCAGGCCATGTGGGCGCCGCAGATCGCCGCCCTGTCGCAGCAATACCGGGTGATTGCTCTGGACCTGTGGGGCCACGGTGAATCCGGGCCGCTACCCCAAGGTACGCACTCGCTGGATGACATTGCGCGCCAGGCACTGGCGCTGCTCGATCACCTGGACATCGACCGTGTCACGCTGGTCGGTCTTTCGGTTGGTGGCATGTGGGGCGTGCGTCTGGCGCTGTCGGCGCCGCAGCGGATCAATGGTCTGGTGCTGATGGACACCTACGTCGGCGTCGAGCCGGAACCGACTCGTCAGTACTATTTCTCGCTGTTCAAACAGATCGAAGACACCGGCGTGATCGCACCGCAGCTGCTCGACATCGTCGTGCCGATCTTCTTCCGCCCGGGCATCGATCCGCAGTCGGCGCTGTA
Organism: Pseudomonas sp. GM41(2012); assembly: GCF_000282315.2. Taxonomy (GTDB): domain Bacteria; phylum Pseudomonadota; class Gammaproteobacteria; order Pseudomonadales; family Pseudomonadaceae; genus Aquipseudomonas. The sequence goes on along the minus strand of NZ_AKJN02000006.1, from coordinate 2,254,443 downwards.
TCAGGACTTCCGCGCCAAACTGGCCGCGCTACCGCCGGAGCGTCTGCGCGAGAGCATCGTGCCGATGGGGCGGATTACGTTTGGGCGCGATGATCTGTTGCCGCGACTGGGCGAGTTGAATCCTGACACCACGCTGCTGATGTGTGGCGATCAGGACAAACCGCGGCCGCCATCGGAGACAAGGGAGATGGCCGGGTTGATCGGTTGCCCGTTTGTGCTGGTGCCGGAAGCGGGGCATATCTCCAATCTGGAGAATCCGCAGTTTGTCACCGAGACGTTAATGGCGTTTTTAGCCGAGAGAAATTAGTGGGTCTTGCTGACGCCATCGCGGGCAAGCCTTGCTCCTACAGGTTCTGTGTTGTTCTCAAAAATGGGAAACGACACAGAACCTGTAGGAGCAAGGCTTGCCCGCGATGGCGTCAGTGTTGTCGCCGCAAATCCGACGGCCGAACTACTTACTTAGGCCCGAGAATTTGCACCAACTTGTCCGGCGACGGCGCGCCTTGCTGTTGTTGCAGTTCGCCCTTGCCGTCCATGTAGAAAATCGCCGGGGTGGCTTGCAGCTCCAGGTCTTCCATCAACTTCATGTTGGCCGCCAGCTTCGCCTGAATCGCCGGGGGCACGTTTTTCAGGGCTTTTAGCGAGCTGTCCTTGCCTGACTTCTCATGGTCTTCCAGCGCTTTCTGCGGATCCTTGGCGGCCAGCAGTGCAGCCGATTTCCCCGGACTGTCTTCGCGAATGATGCCGACCATGATGTGCCGCAACTGCACCTTGCCCGCGTTGACCCATGGCCGCGCCTGTTCCCAGAACATGTTGCAATAAGGGCAGTTCGGGTCGCTGAACAGGTAGACGACCCGCGGCGCATCTTTCTTCCCGTCGCCGATCCAGTTGCTGGCTTCCATCTTGCCCCAGATTTCCTTGGCCAGCGGTGCGTAAACCAGCTTCTGCAACGGCGCGCTGCTCAGGTCGTTGCCGTCGGCGTCGTACAGATTGCCGAGCAGCACGTGCTTGCCATCCGGGGTCAGGTACAACGCCATGCCCCGGTTCTGGTACTGCGCCGCATAACCGCGCAGGCCGTCGGGTGCGTCGAATTGGCCGACGATTTTCGCGCCCTTGGCTTCGATTTTCTTGATCGCTTCGGGCAATTCTTCGGCGGCCTGCACTGACGGTAAATGCAGCAGGGCGGCGCCCAGGGTCAACGTCAGCAGGTGGCGGAGGCGGGGCATGGCAGTTTCCTTGAAGAGGTGGCCGGTACGGCAGGATTCGGGGTGTCGAAGTTTTCCAGGGCGCGGGCCAGGCTGGCTTCCGACAGCTCTCCCAGATGGCTGCCCAGCAGGCGACCGTCGGGGCTATAGAACAGCGTAGTCGGCAACGCCATGGAGCCGACGGCCTGACTTAATCGGCCACTGCCGTCAAAAAGAACGTTGGACAGGCTCAGCCCCTGAGTTTCCAGAAAAGTACTGACGCTTTGCATGCTTTCAGCCTGATTGACGAACAGGAACGTCAGGTCCGGGCGGTGTTGCTGGGCGTTTTCCAGCACTGGCATTTCCCGACGGCACGGCGGACACCAGGTGGCCCAGAGATTGATCACCAACGGGCCGCCCTTGTAATCGGCCAGTTGCACGGTTTCACCGGCGGCATTGCGCAGGGTAATTTCCGGCAGGCGCGAGCCTTGTTCGTAAAGGGTCAGGGAGAAGGTCGCCAGCAACCAGAACGCCAGGCCGCTGGCCACGCCAAAGCCCAACGGGCGGCGCAAACCCGGACGACGCCAGCCTCGATACAACGCGGCCAGCAGCAGTACGATCACACCGGGCCAGGCGAGGAAACCGCCATCGCGCAGGTCGATGATCTGCCAGGGGTCATCACGATAATGGGCCCAGTAAACGGCCACGAAACCGACCCGGGCGGCCAGCATACCCAGCAGGAACAGGCTGAACAACACCGACTCCGGATTCTCGCCGCCGCGCTTGGCCACCCGCCAGCCGACGAAAGTCGCCAGCGCCAGGGCACTGATCAGCAGCAGGTGATTAAGCGCGATGGCAAAAGTGCCGAGGGTAAAGGTCAGCATTAACGGGCGTCTCGGGTAGTGGTCCAGCGTTGCAGGAAGGTGCCGGCATCAACCTCACCGGTGATGCGCTGGCTGCGACGCTCGATGCCGTCGGCGCCGATCCACAACAGACTCGGTGGCCCCGGCACTTTATAACGGCCGAGCAATTCGCGGCTGGCGGCATTGTCGGCGGTGACGTCCAGCCGTAGCAAGCGCACATCGCTCAAGGCCTCCAGTACGTGGGCTTTGCCGAACACCTGTTTTTCCATGACCTTGCACGACACACACCAGTCGGCGTAGTAGTCCAGCAGTACCCACTGGCCTTGAGCCTGCGCCGCGTCGAGCTCCCGTTGCAGAGCTGCCGGGTCCTTGATCGTGGTGAATGCGTCGTGGCCGACCGGGTTGGCGGCGCTGCTCGAGTTTGAAGCGCTGTAGACCTGCAAAGGCTTCATCAAGTCGTCGCTGCCGCCAGCGGCACCGATCATCAGCAGGCTGCCCCACACACCCAGCAAGAGTGAGCTGGCGCCGAACACATGGGCAACACGACCGAAACCTTCCGACTGCTTCCAGGCGCTGTACGCGGCAATCAGCAGCAACGCACCGCACAGACCAATCCACAGTGATTCGTCCAGCACCGGACGCAGCATCAGCAACGCGGTGGCGAGGAACAGGAAGCCGAATACGCCCTTGAGCAGGTTCATCCACGCGCCGGGTTTGGGCAGGAAGCGATTGCCGACGGTGACCAACAACAGCAGCGGCACACCGATGCCGATGCCCATTGTGAACAGAATCAGCCCGCCATGCGCCGCATTGCCGCTTTGCGCGATGTAGAGCAAGGCGCCCGCCAGCGGGGCGGTCATGCACGGACCCACCAGCAAACCGGACAAGGCCCCCAACACACCGGCACCGAACAGGCTGCCGCCGCGCTGATTGCGCGAGACATTTTCCAATCGATCACGCACGGCCACCGGCAGTTGCAACTCAAAGAAGCCGAACATCGGCAACGCCAGCAACACAAACACGGTAGCGAAACTGCCCAGCAACCAAGGGTTCTGCAACAACGCCTGCAGATTCGCCCCGAGCATTGCGGCCAGCACGCCCATCGCCGCATACACCAGCGCCATGCTCACCACATAACTGGTGGCCAAGGCGAAACCGCGTTTGGGTGTGGCGCCACTGCCGACGATCAAACCCGCCAGAATCGGCAGCATCGGCAACGAGCAAGGCGTGAAGGCCAGCAACAGTCCCAGACCGAAGAACACCAGCAAACTCCAGCCCAGCGCCCGTTGTTGCAGGCCGCTGGCCAGGGCTTGGTCCGGTGCTTCGTTTGTCGCGGCGATAGCGGATGTGCCGCCCAGATCCACGACCTGAGTGTGCGGCGGATAACACAAACCGGCGTCGGCACAGCCCTGGAAGCCCACTTTGATTTGACCGGTGGCACCGGCCGGAATTTTCAGTTCCAGACCTTGGCGATAAACCTGTTGCGCGCCGAAAAACTCGTCGCTGTGCGCTTCGCCTTCAGGTAATACGGGATGCTGCTCAGCGGGCAAGCCATCGAATTTCAGGCGTTTCTGATAAAGGTAATAGCCGTCGGCGATCTGCCAATAGAGCTGGGTTTCGCCCGATTCAAGACGCTCGGAGGTGAAGACGAACGCTTTTTCCACCGGCAAAAATTCAGGTTTGGTCTCGAACGGATTGCTGCCAGCCTGGGCCTGACCCAGGCTGGCAAACAACGTTAATAGCAATAGAAGAACGTAACGCATCGACAACGCCTTGAGGTTTACACACTTGGCCCAAGATGATGGCCAGCGATTAACCGGGTGTTAACGCACGACGTCGATGGCCGTCTTCGGTGATTGGCGCCCGGCCGGATCAGTCAATGTCGCTATAGGCCAGCCGGAATTCGGACATCGGGGGATGAGTCGTTTTCCATTGCTGCGCAAAGGCTTTGGCGGCAATTATTTGATCAGGCGTCATCTCCTCGGCGATTTCGCCAAGGTATTCTCTGGCGCTATCGTGTCGAGACAGCTCACTGGTGGTTTCGAGGACCAGCCAGATCAACCCATAGCCTTTGACCAGATCCCGCGTGAAGCCATATTCGACATCGACACCGCTTTCATCTTGATAGAAACCGCTGAGTCCAAAACCGTAATTCAGTACGCCGTTCACGTCATTGAGCTGTGCGCGTTTTTCCAGCCATTGGCGCCTGAGAGGAAAATCCTGGTTGATCGGGGCACGGTTGGTGTTCCAGTGGACCGCTTTCGAAAAACCGGCGTCGGCGGCTTTTTTCAGCAGCGCATCGATGGTGGATCGACGTTGCTCAGTGTCGGTAATGAGCGTTTTGTCCTGGTCGTACTTGGCCGCGAGAATGTACTGGCCCTCCAGGGAGCCGGCATCCGCAGCTTTTTTCAATGTTTCAATGTTCTGGTCCAGCTCGTACAACTCAAGCATGGCTTGAGCGGCATTGGCTTGGGCCAGTTCCTTTGCTTTCTTGAGCGAGGCTTCGTCCCCCAGTCGCATCAGGGCATAAACATGATTCTGGGCACCGGCGAGTCGATACCAGTCTTTTGCTTCGTCGGTGATGCTGCCCGCCTGACGCCTTGTCACCTCCCCCAACGCATATTGCGACGCACGGTCTCCCGCGACGGCGGCAACCGTCAGATAAGGCTTCGCCTGGATGAATTCGCCCAGGTTGTACAGGGCCAGGCCCTTCGTTATCGCTTCTTTTGGCTGATCGTTGACTTGGGTTGCCAGCGCGCTCAGGGTGTCAAACAAATTGAACAGAATTGTTAAAGCACTTACATGGGAATACATGATGGATACCTGTATTGAGTCGAGTTGAATTTAAGTACTACCCGACACAGGCTATTGAGAAGGGGACGCACGGGTGCGGTACATATGTATTGCGTTGAATTGATCCCTGCGACGTGAATGCAAGCCCTGCTTCTCGTCAGCCGAAGCCCTTGCCATAATTGCGACTTAATCCTCACCTGTTTGACTAGGGTCTTTGCTCATGGAGTTCCCATGCACGTACTGGTTTGCGAAGACGATGAGCTGATTGCCAGTGGCATTGTCGCCGGCCTCACCGCACAGGGCCTGACCGTGGAGCATGTCGCCACCGCGTCGGCGGCCCGGGCGATGCTCAAGGTCGCCGAGTTCGATGTGATGGTGCTCGACCTCGGTCTGCCCGATGAAGACGGGTTGAAGCTGCTGCAGCAATTGCGACACAGCGGTCTGGAAATCCCGGTGTTGATCCTCACCGCCCGGGATTCAGTCACCGACCGTGTTGACGGCTTGCAGGCCGGCGCTGACGATTACTTGCTCAAGCCTTTCGACCTGCGCGAACTCGCCGCGCGCCTGCACACCCTGCTGCGACGAGTGGCGGGGCGTAGCGTCAACCTGATCGAACATGGTCGCCTGACCTACGACCCAAGCAGCCGCGAAACCATGCTCGGCGGCCAGCCGGTGGACCTTTCCCGTCGTGAGCAGTCGCTGTTGCAGGCCTTGCTGCATAACCGGGGCCGGGTGCTGTCGACCGAGCAACTGAAAGACAGCGTTTATGGTTTTAACGATGAGCTGGAAAGCAACGCTCTCAATGTGCATATCCATCACCTGCGGCGCAAACTCGGCAATGGCATTGTCGAGACGGTGCGCGGCCTGGGCTATCGCCTGGGACCGGCCGATGGCGCAGAGGGTTTGAAAAAGTGATGAGCCTGCGTTTGCGCCTGAGCCTGACACTCGGCGCCGCGTTTGCGCTGATCTGGGCGTTGGCGGCGGCCTGGATGCTCAGTGACCTGCGCAATCAGATGATGTTTTCCCTCGACCAGCGGCTGGTGGCCTCGGCACGCATGGTCGCCGGCCTGATGGAGCAATTGCCGCCATTGCCGAGCAAGGGCGAGGGCACCCATTTCAGCGCTGAACAACTGAACCTCCCCGGCGGCATGGCTTGCCAGGTCAGTTCATTGCGCGGCGAAATCCTCGCCCGCAGTCACACCGATCCGCAACAAACCCTCGAAGCCGAGAAGATGGGCTTCCACGATCAGATGATCGATGGTGCGCCGTGGCGCAGTTTCACCCTGGCGCGCGGCGACGTGCGCATCACCACCGCCGACCGGCAGATCGAACGTGAGGCACTGAACATGTCGATCCTGCTGGCCGCTTCGGTGCCGGTGGGCGTGGCCTTGCTCGGCTGCCTGTGCCTGCTCTGGCTGGGGATCGGCCAGGGGCTGGCGCCGCTGAATCGCATGCGCGATGCCTTGATGCGCCGCAGCGCCGATTCTCTCGAACCCTTGCAAATCCAGCCGCTGCCCAGCGAACTGCAACCGTTGCTGGACACCCAGAATCAGTTGTTCCAACGGATCGGCAAGACCATCGAACGGGAACGCCGTCTTACCGGTGACGCCGCCCATGAATTGCGCAGCCCGCTGACGGCGATCAAGACCCACCTGCAAGTGGCGCGCATGACCGACGGCGCGGCCCGGGATCAATCCCTGGCCCGGGCCGAAGAGGGCGCGGATCGCCTGCACCGGACCCTGGAGCAATTGCTGTTGCTGGCGCGGGTCGAGGGCAGTCTGTCGTTCGATGACGGCGTGCAATGCAGCGCCGAGCAGGTGGCGAAACTGGCGATTCAGGACGCCGCCAGCGGTGATCGTCAGCGGATCAAATTTCAGCTGCCGCCGAAAATCTCCCACGCCCCGGTGCAAATGCCCGCGGTGCTGTCGATTGCCGCGCTACGTAACCTGCTGGACAACGCGCTGCGGCATACCCCGGGCGACGGCGCGGTGGAGTTGAGCCTGCAAACCACCGGCAACCGCGTGCAGTTTGTGGTTCGCGACCACGGGCCGGGGATTGCCGAAGACGATCTGCAACATTTGACCCAACGCTTCTGGCGCAACGGCCAGAGCACCGGCTGCGGTCTGGGTCTGGCGATTGTTCAGGCGATTGTCCAGCGCTGTGGTTGTACGTTGCATTTCGACAGTCGGCCGGACGGATTGCGAGTCGAACTGACCATGCCGTTGCAACCGGTTTGATAGATCCCTGTAGGAGCTGAGCTTGCTCGCGATGGCGTCCGTACATTCAACGGTGATGTTGACTGTACGGACGCCATCGCGAGCAAGCTCAGCTCCTACAAGGATCGGCGATGCACATCTAATGTAACGTCTCCCCATTAGCCACCCGCTCCCCGCAGCGCTATCGTCCCCGGCAGCAGCTTTCTCTCAATGGATTGAGGTAACAGCGCCATGGATGCCCCCCTACACATTTGCAAGGCAACCCCCGCCGACGCCGGCATCATCAGCCGGATCGTCGAGCGATCCATCCGCGTGGGTTGCGCGCTCGACCATCGCAACGATCCGCTCACCGTCGCCACCTGGACCCACAACAAGACCATCGAGCACGTGCAGCCCTGGCTGACCGACGAGCGGTTGTACCTGAACATCGCCCTGTTGCAGGACAAACCGGTCGGCGTTGCGATGGCTGCGATCAGCGGCAAAGTTGCGTTTTGTTACGTGCAACCGGAATGGTTTCGTCGCGGGGCCGGGCAAGCGCTGGTGCATGACCTCGAAGGCTGGTTGACCGATCAGGGTTTGCGCCAGGCACGACTTAACAGCACCCGCACCAGTGAAGCGTTTTACCGTCATCTGGGTTACCACCCTTGCGCTGAAACCTTCGCCGTAGCCGGGCTCCACGCCATTCCCATGCACAAAGCGCTGACACCCCCTTCATAGAAAGCTGATCGAGGGTCTAAATCCTCGGCGCCCTGATGCGTTTCCACAACAGGAAAACCTTATTGAGGGGTCGAGAGATGTCAGTCGCTACCAGCCTTATGGAAGATCAGTCGGCCCGGATCACTCCGGCGCCGACCGAGACGCTTTATCAGTTCAACGAATCGCCACTGCTGGCCCGTCAAAATCAGCAGGAATCGAATGCCCGCAGCTATCCGCGACGCATTCCCCTGGCCCTCAAACGTGCCAAGGGCATTTATGTCGAAGACGTCGAAGGCCGCCGTTTCATCGACTGCCTGGCCGGCGCAGGGACGTTGGCCCTTGGGCACAACCATCCGGTGGTGATCAAAGCGATCCAGCAAGTGCTGACGGATGAACTGCCGCTGCACACCCTCGACCTGACGACCCCGGTCAAGGATCAATTCGTCCAGGACCTGTTCGGTCTGCTGCCGCCGGCTTTGGCCGCTGAAGCCCGGATCCAGTTCTGCGGCCCGACCGGCACCGACGCGGTGGAAGCCGCGCTGAAACTGGTACGCACCGCCACCGGACGCAGCACCGTGTTGTCGTTTCAGGGCGGTTATCACGGCATGAGCCAGGGCGCGCTGAGCCTGATGGGCAGCCTGGGGCCGAAGAAACCCTTGGGCGCCTTGCTCAGCAGCGGCGTGCAGTTCATGCCGTATCCCTACGATTACCGCTGCCCGTTCGGGCTCGGCGGCGCGCAAGGTGTGAAGGTCAATCTCAACTACCTGGACAACTTGCTGAATGATCCAGAAGCCGGCGTGCAATTACCCGCAGCGGTGATCGTTGAAGTGGTGCAAGGCGAGGGCGGGGTTATCCCGGCCGATCTCGACTGGCTGCGCGGTCTGCGGCGGATTACCGAAAAGGCCGGCGTGGCGCTGATCGTCGACGAGATTCAGAGCGGTTTTGCCCGCACCGGCAAGATGTTCGCCTTCGAACACGCCGGGATCATTCCGGACGTGGTGGTCATGTCCAAAGCCATCGGCGGCAGTTTGCCGCTGGCGGTGGTGGTCTATCGCGACTGGCTCGACACCTGGCTTCCGGGCGCCCATGCCGGAACCTTCCGTGGCAATCAAATGGCCATGGCCGCAGGTTCTGCGGTGATGCGTTACCTGACCGAACACAAGGTCTGCGAGCACGCTGCCGCCATGGGTGAACGCCTGAGTGAACACTTGCACATCCTGCAACGGGACTTCCCGCAACTGGGCGATATCCGGGGGCGCGGCTTGATGCTGGGTGTTGAACTGGTCGATCCGGCTGGCGAGCGGGATGCGCTGGGTCATCCGCCGATTTTCGGTCGTCTGGCGCCGCTGGTGCAGCGTGAATGCCTCAAGCGCGGTTTGATCCTTGAACTGGGCGGCCGTCATGGCGGCGTGGTGCGTTTCCTGCCGCCGCTGGTGATCACTGCCGCGGAAATCGATCGGGTAGCCGAGATTTTCGGCAGGGCCATGGCCGCTGCCACCGCCAGCCTCTAAATTTTTCGGCAGCTGGAACGTTCCTTCTACATAACGGCTGCGCACGCAGTGCAGCCCACCCTACAGCGATGGAGAAACACCATGACTTCAGTATTCGACCGCGAGGACATCCTCTTTCAGGTCGTAGTCAACCACGAAGAGCAGTACTCGATCTGGCCCGACTACAAAGCCGTGCCTGCAGGCTGGCGCACCGTGGGCAAGAGCGGATTGAAGAAGGAATGCCTGGCTTACATTGAAGAAACCTGGACTGACATGCGTCCGCTGAGCCTGCGCCAGAAAATGGAAGAACAAGCGGCTGTGGCTCACTAAAGTCACCGCGCATAAAGAAGCCCGCTGAACCGATATCGGTCAGCGGGCTTTTTGTTAGGGATGAACATCAAAAGATCGCAGCCTCGTTTCACTCGACAGCTCCTACGATGACTCCACAAAACCTGTAGGAGCTGTCGAGTGAAACGAGGCTGCGATCTTTTGATCTTAGGCCGATGGCTTGCCGCTCAACCCCTTGATCAGCAAATCCACATTCCCTTCCAGCTCGGCCACCGGATCCGCCGCATCCACACTCAACACCACCAACCGACTCCCTGCCTCGGCAATCACCGCTTTCACCGCCTCCGACGGCTGTCGATGGTGCAACACCACCGCCACGTCATTGTCCTTCAGCGTCACACCCAATTGCTTGAGCGCTTCAGCTGTCCACTCGGCATCCGGCCGCGCATCCAGGCTGATCAGCTCGAGATTGAGGCCGCCGATCAGATAGCCAAAGTGATCGCTCAGGCTCATCACGCTGAGGTTGTCGGCACTGGCCAGCCGCGCTTCGCTGTCGGCGCTGAACTTGAGCAAACGCTGTTTGAGCGCCGCCAGGTTGGCCTCGATCTTCGGCTTGGCCTCGGGCGCCAGGCGCACCAGGTCCGCCGCCATGACGTCCGCCATCCGCCCCATGTTGTTGCTGGAAAACCACGGCTGACTGCTTAATCCATCGATCTTGTTGCCAGGCTGCACGGCGATGCCGGGCAAGGCGCCGTCCACCGGGCGGGCGGCGTCGACCTCGACGATGCGGATGTTGCTACGCCGGGAGATCGGGTAAAGCGGATCATCCGCCCACAGCGAACGCAGACCAATCACCGCATCGGCGTCGGTCGCCAGTTTGGCCAGCGCCGGAGCGCCACGACCTGTGAAGTACGCGGTCTGACGGCTGCCGGGCAGGTTCGCCGGCGCGGCACGTTCAAGGTTGACGTCGGTGCCTTTGAGCAAGACTTCACCCAGACCATAAGTGATCGGCAAGGACGCCAGCACGCGCAGCGGTTTGGCGCTGTCCGCTGCAAAGGTTGTGTTGACCAGCCCGCACAGGGCTACGGCCAGGGTCAGTTGACGCAAAGTAAAAGACATTTATCCGAGATTCCCTTTCAGACTGGGGACAACGCCACGCGCAATGGCGGCGAGAGCGAAGGCGATACCGGCCACCAGAATGATCGCGGCGCCGGACGGGATAGGCAGGTCGAAGACAATCGGCGCGAGAATCCCGCACAGCGTGCTGACCGTAGCGATCAGCACCGAACACCAGAAGAAGCCCTTCAGCGACTGACTCAGCAATCGTGCAGCTGCCGCCGGAATCACCAGCAGGGCACCAACCAGAATCGCGCCGATGACTTTCACCGCCGCCACGGTGATCAGGGTCACCAGAATCACAAACAGATAATCCAGGGTCTTCACTGCCACGCCACGGACCGCCGCCAGTTGCGGATTGAAACTGGCCAGCATGATGCGGTTGTACAGCGGCAAGGCCAGCGCCATGACCAGTGAACCTACGATGGCCAACACCAGCAGGTCATTGCCGTTTACGGTCAACACCGAACCGAACAACACGTTTTCGAGGATGTGCACGTTGATCTTGCCCGCCAGAATCAGCAGCAGACTGGCACCCAGCGCCAACGACACCGACAGAAACACACCGATCAAGGTATCCGGCGCCAGACCTGTGCGGTTACGCAGATAGTTCAGCAAGATGCCAAACAACAAGCAGTAGCCGAACAGGCTGCCGTAAGGCCCGGTGTACGGTTCGCCCAGCAGAATGCCGATGGCCACGCCGGTCAGCGCCGCGTGGCCCACCGCTTCGGAGAAAAACGCGAAGCGCTTGACCACCACCAACGTACCCAAACCGCCCAGCACCGGGCCGATCAGCAAGCCGGCGAGCAACGCGTTGACCACAAATCCATAGGCCAGCGCCTCGGGCAGATAACCCGACGAGGCCCAACCCTGGACCATCAAACGAAAGGCTTCATAACTCATCAGGCAGCGCTCCGAGGATGGGTCGAGAACAGGCTCAGCAGGCGTTCCGGGGTCAGCGCCTGTTTCGGAGTGGCATCGAACAACACCCGGCGATTGAGCCCGGTGACCCGATCCGCCAGACGACCCACGGCTTCCAGATCATGCTCGATCCACAGCACGGTGATGCCGCTCTGGCGCCAGTCGCCGAGCAGCCGTTCGAATACCTGAATGCCGGCCTCGTCGAGCGCCGACATCGGTTCATCCAACACCAACAATTGCGGCGCCGGAATCAACCCTTGAGCCAGCAACACACGCTGACGCTCACCGCCGGACAACGCCCCCATGCGCCGCTTGCGTTTGTCCTGCATGCCGACCCGTTCCAGGGCTTCGCCAATAGCGGCGGCGTAGTGCTTGCTCAAGCCGAGGAATGCCGGGCGCCGCTGGCACATCGCGGCCATGAAATCGTCGACGGTCATCGGCAAACCCCGATCGAACTCCAGGGCTTGGGGCACGTAACCGATGGTTCCCGGTGTGCCGGGCCATTGCAGACTCAAGCGCCCCTGATGCGGCATCTGCCCGAGCAAGGTCTTGATCAGCGAACTCTTGCCGCCACCGTTGGGGCCGACCAGCGCATGCACACTGCCGGGCTGAACCTGAAAAGTGACGTTGTCGAGGATCGTCGTGCGACCCAGCGTCAGGCTGACCTCCGCAAAATCCAGCGCCGGCCCCGAAACCTGTGGGAGTGAGCCTGCTCGCGATTGCGGTGGGGCAGTCAACATAGATGTCGATTGACACTCCCTCTTCGCGAGCAGGTCGAATCGTCGCACCGTCGCTCCCACAGGGGATTCGGGGTCGATCGGGCCGGGGTTTTGTGCGGTGATGGTTTCTTTAGCCGTCATTTACCAGACTCCTGAATCGCCCGAACCACCGTGTTGAGGTTGCCGGTCATTTCCTTTTCGTACTTGTCGGCGGTGTATTCGCCATAGGAAATGTGCGACAGCGGGTACAGCTTCACCCCGGATTCACGCTGGATGGTCTCGACGTAGGTGGACGGGAAATCCATCTCCGAGAAGATCACTTTCACGTCCAGTTCACGCAGTTGATCGATGGTCTTTTTCAACTGGCTCGGGCTTGGTTCGATACCGTGCGCCGGTTCGACCACGGCCGTCACTTCCAGGCCGAATTCGCGCAGCAAATAATCGTAAGCCGCGTGAACCGTGGCCACTCGCAGTTCGGCGTTCGGTGCCTGGGTCAGTTTCGCCAGGGCGTCGGCGCGCATCTGCCGCAGGCGTTTGCCGTAGGCGCGGGCGTTCTGGGTGTAGGTCTTGGCGTTGGCCGGGTCGAGCTTGCCCAGTTCCCGGGCGATGTTGTTGACCTGGGCAATCGAGGCGCTGATCGACAGGAAAGTGTGCGGGTTTACGACCTTGCCGGCGCCGCGAGCGGCAACGCCGGTGGCGGCCAACAGCGGCACGTTTTCGTTGGCTTCGATCACCGGGATGTTCGGGGTTTCGCTGGCGGCGATCATGCGGTCGGCGAAGTCGTCATGACCGACACCGTTGAGCACGACCACGTCCAGCCCGCTGATGCGCTTGATGTCTTCGGCGCGCGGCTCGTAGGCATGCGGGTTGAAACCGGCCGGAATCAGCGGCACCACCTCGGCCTTGTCACCGACGATGTTCGCCACGTAGCTGTAATAAGGGTGCAGGGTGATGCCGATGCGCAGGCGCTTGGCCTCGTCGGCACTGGCCAGCGGGGTCAGCAGGCAAGCCAGTAAGCCGACCAACATCAGGCGCAAGAAAGAACGTTGAGATGAAATAGGCATGGGAAAGCGATCTTCTCTCGGGTGAAGGCGAGGGTTCAGTGCCGGTGCTGGCGAGTCACGCCGGCATCGAATTGCGCGACGATCTGCTGCCAGCCAGCGCTTTCCAGCGCGGCGTCGGTGAGGTCTGTCGGGGCAGCGAGGGCGTTGCCACGGTTGAGCCAGACGTCCGGTGCATCGTCGTCAGCGGTCAAGCGCATCAGAAACGAACCCGCCACGGTGGGCGTCTGGCTCTGGCCGAAGTAAGCCTTGGCGTCGAGCAATTGCCAGGCATGAGCGCCGCGGCTGACGGAACTGGCATCCTGGGCGAACGGCGCAAAACCCTCATCGGCGAGGGTGGCGGGGGCGGGTAGCGCCTGTTGCTCCTGACGTAACAGATGAATTTCGTCGAGCGTCACCCGCAGGTCGGCGTAGATGCCTTGCTCGGACGCGCTCAAGTCACGGCGGGCATCCAGTTGATGGCTGCCAACGCTGCTGACTGCCTGGGACTCGCCGCGCCAGGCGACTACCGAACCGGCAACCGCGAGGATCATCAGGCACAACAACAGCACATAGAGGGTTTCGTGGCCGGCACCGGCCGGGCGGACGACTTGCGTGGTTGGCGTACTCATGGGGCTTCGATGTCCGCTTGGTCGATCTCGACGACGTGGCCGGGGCCGGCATCGAACAGCACGTAGAACTCGGCGCCGGGCTTCTTGAAAGTCAGGCTCGAATCGGCGCCGAGCTTGCCCGGCACCAGGATGGTTTCGTCGTAGCCGATCACGTCCAGGGTCACCCCCGGCGCGCCGCTGCCGTCGGAGAAACCGCCGGTACATTTGATCTGCTCGGCGTCGATGGCTTTGCATTCGCACATCGGGTTGTGGGCCAGGGCGCTGGCGCTGAAACCGGCGCAGAGCACCAGCAACGCGGCGCTCAAAGGACGTAAAGCGTTGATCATGGTTTGCCTCCTTGTTGGTTCAGCCAGGCGAGGGTGGCCGGGGATGCCTGGCTCAGGGGGACGGAGGCCTGATGCATGGCGCCATCCCAGCCTTCCATGGTGATCCACAGCTCGGCGTCGGCTTTGGTCTTCTCGGGGATCGGCAACATCGCGCCCATGCGGTACGGCGTGCCGAAGAAAATCACCCCGGCAGCGCGCAGGCTGCGCGGTTTGCCAATACGCAGGTACGTCGCCTTGACCTGATCGCGGCAGCTGTCGCACAGCGCCGCATTGAAGCTCTTCATGTAGCCGGCCGGACCATCAAGGGTCGGGGCTTCGTTGCGCAACTCGGCCAGGCGCAGGCTCCAGGGGCCTACCTGGACCTCGCCGATTTCCCGCTCACCCAGGCCGGTGTCACCGCGAAACAGCGCAGCGTCGGCGAAGTACTTGGGCATGAACCCCAGCGGCACCAGCAACAACAGAACGTTGATGTGGAAGCGCCATTTGTGCCAGAAACGGCTCAGTTTCGAGCCCGGTTTATCAGCGGCGAACAGGCTCATAGGCTGACCTCCGTGGTTTCATGGCGAGCGGCCGGAGCGACCTGACTGCGCGGGCGTTTATGGCTGCGCTTGAGGGCATTGGCCGTGGCCAGGGCCGTGCGTTTGGTCCAGATCAACAGGCCGCTGAGCACCATCATGCTCAGGATCAGGCCGAAGAAGAACCAGATCAGCTTGATCCAGATGCCGCCGAAATCCCCGGTGTGCAGCGGACGCATGGACTCGGTCACCAGTTCCAGGCCGGAACGGTCCGACAACAGGCGGGTGGCGGCGATGTCGCCGGTGTACGGGTTGATGTCGGCGGTCTGGAACATCAGCGGATACCAACTGCGCCCGCCCACCGAGAGGTAGCTATAGGCATTGGCGGGCAGGCTGACGAAGCTGTCGTCCAGGCCGGGAATACGTTCCTTGGCTTCGCGGATTGCCGTCTCCAGGCTAATCATTGGCGCTGGCGAACCGTCGGCAGTCAGCGGGACACTTTCACGCGGGACCACGGCCGCCACCGGCGCGGTGGAAATCGAAATCTGGTTATCGAACATGAACGCCTGAATCAGGAACCAGGTGCTGGTGATGGAAATCACCGCGATGAACCAGATCGACCAGATGCCGCTGAGGCGATGAAAGTCGCCCCAGAAAATCCGCGCGCCGTGCCGAATGCGCAACGTCGGTCGCAAGAATCCTTTCCAGAAGCGCTTGTAGACCACCAGCCCGGTGACCAACGACGCCAGCAGCGGCAAGCTCAGGAATGAGACCAGGTACCAGCCCCAGCTGTAACCGTTGGTGAACGGCACCAGCCACCAGCCATGCAGGGCGCGGGTAAACGCCTTGAAATTGAATTGTGGAGCAGTGCCCTGAATCACGCCGCTGTAGGGATTGACGTAAACCGTCACCGAGCGACCGTCGGGGTAGCTGACGTCCACGTCGAGGGCGAAGTGCGATTCATCGGGTCGGCTGATGGCCTCAACCAGAGTGTTGGGCTCAGCCTTCTTGATGGCGGCGATGATCTGGTCATAGCTGAGCAGCGGCGCATCGTCCGAGGGTTGGCTGGCGCGCATTTGCGGTTCGGCCAGCCAGACGATTTCCTGGCTGACCACCGCCAGAGTGCCGGTCACGCACACGATCAGTACGAAAAACCAGATCGGCAATGCCAGCCAGCTATGGACCAGAAACCAGAGTTTTGAACGGGATTTCTTCGACATGATTAAAGGTCTTGTTTCGATGAGATGGCCTCTGCTGTGGGCTTCCAGCGATGAGGTCCATGAAAGGCCGGGCCGTGGCTTTTGCCTACGCGGGCCGACTGCATCTAAATAAGACGGATGAGCATCGAAAATCCCGAAGGGGGATATGAAAGAAAATGTTTCGCGATATCGTTTGGCTGATTTCTGTAGGAGCAAAGCTTGCTCGCGATTGCTTTCTGTCATTCAACATTGATGTTGACTGGGCTACTGCTATCGCGAGCAAGCTTTGCTCCTACAGAGCCATGTGCGTTGTGCACTTGGCAGAAGGCGAGTGGGTTTAACCCTGTTTAAACATCTCCTGCGCTCGCTGCTCGATCTGCTCTTGAGTCAGATCTTCCTTGCGCGTGGCCAGAAACCACTTGGCTGATTTCTGTAGGAGCAAAGCTTGCTCGCGATTGCTTGCAGTCATTCAACATTGATGTTGACTGGACTACCGCTATCGCGAGCAAGCTTTGCTCCTACAGAGCCATGTGCGTTGTGCACTTGGCAGCAGGCGAGTGGGTTTAACCTTGTTTAAACATTTCCTGCGCTCGCTGCTCGATCTGTTGCTGAGTCAGATCTTCCTTGCGCGTGGCCAGAAACCACAGATGCCCATAGGGATCCTTCAAGGTTCCCGAGCGGTCGCCATAAAATTGATCCTTGACCTCGGACACCACTATGCCGCCAGCCGCAATCGCCTGTTTATAGGACTTGTCCACATCGTTCACATACAGATGCAGCCCTACGGACGGCGACTTGTCCGGATTGCTCAATGGACCCTGATCGCACGGCGTGCCCAGCATGATCGGGCAATCGCCAATACGCAGTTCGGCATGGCCGATGCCGCCATCGGGCATGGACAGGCGCATGACTTCGGTGGCACCAAAGGCTTTCTTGTAGAACTCGATGGCTTCCGCCGCTTTTTGAATGCCCAGATACGGGGTGATGCTGTGATAACCCTCTGGAATAGGTTTGACGCTCATGGCTGTTCTCCCTGTTTTTGTTGTCAGTCGAGAAAGATCCTGTGCCGTTTTCCGGCCGGATAACTATAGGTCAGCCTCTTTTCTGCAACCGAGTGTCCGACGAGCAGCACCACTGTTCAGCCATCAACAGCGCAGCAGCAGATTGCTCGGGTTGCTCATGAAAAAAGCCTCTGAGCTGCCCAGAACACCCCCGAAAACAGTGGCTCGGACGGTCAGGCACAGAAGCTGCAATGCCCTCTGGCAAACATTGGTGCCGAGAGCCTTGTATGCCTGAATCTGCCGTTTATCCGATCAACCCACCGGCCGCCCATCGGATCGCCAACGAAGCCGAAGCCTTGCGCGTCGCCGGACGCATTGCCGCGGTGTTACTGGAGCAAGACGCCGAACGCGACCGCACCCGCCAAGTGCCCGCCGAGATCGTCGATCTGTATTCCAACAGCGGTTTGTGGGGCATCAGCGTGCCGAAGGCGTTCGGCGGCGCGCAGGTGTCCTATGCGGTGCTGGCGCAGGTCATCGCGATCATCTCGGCGGCCGATCCGTCCCTGGGGCAAATCCCGCAAAACCACTATTGCCTGCTGGAAGACATTCGCCTGCAAGGCACGCCTGAACAGCAAACGCACTTCTTCGGACTGGCGCTGCAAGGTCACCGCTTTGCCAATGCCTTGTCGGAAACCGGCGGCAAGAACGTGCAGGATATTCAGGCGACCATTCGCCGTTTCGGCGACGGCCATGTGATCAATGGCCGCAAGGGTTATTGCACCGGTTCGCTCTACGCCCACTGGCTGGCGGTGCTGGCGCTGGATGAAGAGCAGAAGGGCCAGTTGGCCTTTGTCGAGCGCGGCACCCAAGGACTGGTGATCGTCGACGATTGGGACAGCATCGGTCAGCGCACCACCTCCAGCGGCACGGTGCTGGCTGAGGACTTGCACGTTTCGGCGTTCAATCTGTTCCCGACCTATCGCTCTTATGAAACACCCACCCTGGCGGGCCCGTTCGCGCAGTTGACCACCGCCGCCATTGACGCAGGCATCGCCCGCGCGGCCCTGCGTGACACCATCGCGTTCGTTCAGCAATTCGCTCGGCCGTGGATCGACGCGGGTGTGGAAAAAGCCAGTGAAGATCCGCTGACCATCATTCAGGTCGGCGGCCTGGAGATTCGTCTGGACGCGGCCGAAGCCTTGCTGGAACGCGCCGGTTGGGCGCTGGATGCCGCACGTTCGGCACCTGACGAAGACAACGTCGCGCTAGCCTCCTTGGCCGTCGCCAAAGCCAAAGTGCTGACCACCGAAATCGCCATCGAAGCCAGCAACAAACTCTTCGAACTCGGCGGCACTCGCTCGACCCTGAGGAAACACAACTTCGACCGCCACTGGCGCAACGCTCGGGTCCATACCCTGCATGACCCGGTGCGCTGGAAGTACCACGTGGTCGGCAATTGGCTGCTCAATGGCGTCAAACCACCGCGACACGACTGGTCGTGACCATGGCCGAGTGGTTGAAAAACATCTATTGGGCCGACATCGCCCAGGCCTGCCTCGACACCCTGAGCATGCTCGGTGCCGCCCTCGGTTTTACCGTGCTGCTGGGGTTGCCGCTGGGCGTGGTGCTGTTCCTCACCGGCAAGCGCCAATTGCATAAAGCGGTCGGTGTGTATCGGGTGCTTTCGGTGATCGTGAACATGCTGCGTTCGCTGCCGTTCATCATTTTGCTGATCGTGCTGATTCCCCTGACCACGTTGTTGGTCGGCACTTCACTGGGCGTGCCGGGGACTATCCCGCCGCTGGTGGTGGGTTGCACGCCGTTCTTCGCGCGGCTGGTGGAAACCGCGTTGCGCGAAGTCGATCGCGGGGTCGTCGAAGCGACCCAGGCCATGGGCGGCACCACTTGGCAGATCATCCGCCACACCTTGTTGCCCGAAGCGCGGGGAGGGTTGCTGGCTGCGGTCACGGTGACCGCCATTGTGCTGGTGGATTACACCGCAATGGCTGGGGTGATCGGTGGCGGCGGTCTTGGCGACCTGGCGATCCGCTACGGCTATCAGCGTTTTCAGACTGACGTGATGGTGGTCACCGTGGTGCTGTTGTTGATCCTGGTCCAGGCATTGCAAATGACCGGCGACCGACTGGTGGCGCGCTACAGCCGACGATAAAAACTCGATTCAACCATTAAAAATCGGCCCAACGTCCGCCCCACGACGGCCACTCAATCTGCCTAGGAGCACAGCATGAAAAAGACCCTGGCCATTCTGGCTGCCGTCCTGTCGTTCAACGCTCACGCCAACGAAAAACTCATCGTCGGCGCCACCCCGGTGCCGCACGCGGAGATCCTCGAATTCGTCAAACCGACCCTGGCCAAGGAAGGCGTGGACCTGGACATCAAGGTCTTCACCGACTTCATCCAGCCCAACCAGCAACTGGCGTTGAAGAACCTCGACGCCAACTATTACCAGTACCGGCCATTTCTCGATGACTTCAACAAAACCCGCCATACCGATCTGGTGCCGGTGGTCGGTGTGCACATCGAACCGTTTGGCGCTTACTCGACCAGGATCAAAAACATCGCCGAGCTGAAGGATGGCGCCACGGTGTCGATTCCCAATGACCCGGTGAACACTGGCCGTGCGCTGGTTCTGCTACACGAAGCCGGCCTGATCAAACTCAAGGACCCGAGCAACACCCTGGCCACTCAGCGCGACATCATCGAAAACCCCAAACACCTGAAAATCCGTGAACTGGAGGGAGCGCTGCTGGCGCGTTCGGTGAGCCAGGTGGACCTGGCGTTTGTTTTTGCCAACTACGCCCTGGAAGCGGGGATCGATACCAACAGCGCGTTGATCGTCGAGAAGGGCAAGAGTCTGTACGTCGAGTTTCTGGTCGCGCGGCCGGACAACATCAATGATCCGGGTTTGCAGAAACTGGCCAAGGCGTTGAATTCGGATGAGGTTCGGCAGTTCATTTTGACCCGCTACAAAGGGCAGATTGCACCGGGGTTCTAAAACCTCGTCGACTGGAGGGACGCCATCGCGGGCAAGTCGGACCGCCGCACCGCTTGCTCCTACAGGTTTTGTGTCGTTCGCAATAATCACAAACGACACAAAACCTGTAGGAGCAAGGCTTGCCCGCGATGGCCGCACTGCTATTTAGGATCAGCCCCCGATTCCAAGAGCTGCGGCCCCGGCCCGCGTTCCCCCAGCACATCGCCAAAGTTGCGCAACGGACACGCCTCCATCGACAAACACCCACAACCAATGCAGCCATTGAGCTTGTCCCGCAGCAAGGTCAGCTGATTGATCCGCTCATCCAGATCCCGACTCCACTGCGCCGACAACACCTTCCAGTCCGCCGCCGTCGGGGCGCGGTTATCCGGCAGGGACTTGAGGGCCTCGCCAATCTCCGCTAACGGAATGCCCAATCGCTGAGCCACTTTGATCAACGCCACCCGCCGCAACACTTCCCGTGGATAACGCCGCTGGTTGCCTTGGTTGCGATTACTTTTAATCAAACCCTTGGATTCGTAAAAGTGCAGTGCCGTGACCGCGACGCCGCTACGCGCAGCCACTTGGCCGACGGTGAGTTCCTTGTGCAGATTTTCCGAGGTGATCATTTAAAAAATGCCCCTTGACCTCAAGTTAACTCGAGGTTTTACCCTGCAGGCCTTCGGATCGCAAGATCCGGCTTACACGTCAGTGGGGACTTTTCATGCAAGCGTCAGAGAAAAATCGCAGTTTCACCCAATTGATCGAATTCGAGATCGAACCCCATCAACAACCCGCACTGGTGTCAGCACTGTCGAAGCAGACCGAGCGTCTCGCCCAGGGTTACAGCGGTTTTCTGAGTGCCAGCATCCAGGCCAGCGACGATGGCCGGCGGGTGCTCAACTACCTGCAATGGCAAACACGCGAGGCGGGAGAAGCCGCGTTTCAAAGCTTTGAAAGCGGCGAGCAGGATTTCTGGCAGCTGATTCGCGCCCATCAGGCGAAAGCCGTGACCTTCGGCTCGTTCCAGGTGCTGCACAGCCTGGAACGCAGCCACGACAACGCGCTTCACTGCAATCTGGTGGGTTAGATCGACAGCTGCATGACACGCTCGCCCTGAAGGTTTTCCGTGGGCCGGCGTTTGTTTACCGCCAGTTCGCCAATCTTGATCAGTCGCGTACGGGTTACGTTGCGGCTCAAGCCCTGCAGCGCAGCGGTGTGCACCTGGTTGTAATGGCTGAATCGATAGGCGGCTCGCAGCAACGCGTCTTCGACTTTCTCGTGCAGCGCCCCGGCCTGTTCTTCGAAGAGCTTTTGAAAGGCCCGATTGAGCAGGGCTTCGGGTGAATCGTCGACGCTGCTGTGGTTATCGTCCTGACGCTCGATGCGCATGTTCGACAGGCGCAGGTCGTCGCGTTCGATCACGCCGTTACGGCAGATCAGCAAGGTGTGGTGAATGACATTTTCCAGTTCGCGGATGTTGCCCGGCCAGCTGTAGCCGCGCAGTTTCAGTTCGGCCTCTTTGCTGATGGTGATGGTGCCGTAGCCAAGGCGCTGGCTGTAGGCTTCGACGAAGTGCCGGGTCAGCGGCAGGATGTCGCCGGGGCGGTCGCGCAGCGGGCTCAATTCCAGGCTGACCACGTCGAGGCGGTAGTACAAATCCTCACGGAAATGCCCGGCGTTGATGGCTTTCTCCAATTGCACGTTGGTCGCCGCCAGCACACGGACATTGATGGGAATGCTCTTGCGCGAACCCAGTCGCACCACTTCGCGCTCCTGCAATACCCGCAACAACTTGACCTGAATCGCCATCGGCAAATCGCCGATTTCGTCGAGGAACAAGGTGCCGCCGTCGGCCTCTTCGAACCAGCCGGCCTTGGCGCTCAACGCACCGGTGAAGGCACCTTTTTCATGGCCGAACAGCTCGGCCTCCACCAAAGATTCGGAGAACGCGCCGCAGTTCACCGCCACAAATGGCCGGTTGCGCCGGGCGCTGAGGTTGTGGATATGCCGCGCCACCAGCTCCTTGCCGGTGCCGGTTTCGCCGATGATCAGCACGCTGGCTTCACTCGGCGCGACTTGTTGAATGTGGGCGAGCAAGGCCTGGGATTTAGGGTCTTCGAATACCTGCGCCGTGGCGCGGATCGAGGTGGCCAGAGCGGGCGAGGGCGGTAAGGTCAGCAGTTGCATGGGCAGGCTCCATGAAGAGAAGGCTATGAATAGAAAGTCGGAATCGGTAGCGACTGGTTGAGCGCCCAGTCACCCAGTTCATGGAGTTTGTAATCCACCGGGTCGTGCAGGGTTTGCGTGCGCAGGTTGCGCCAATGGCGGTCCAGTCGCAGTGAGGCATGCGTTGAACGGGCGCCGGTCACTTCGAACAAGCGGCTACAGAGATCCAGACCGTTGCGGGTGGCGGCGACCTTGGCTGTGGCGATGGCGGTAGCGAGATGCCCACGTTCTTCGGCGCTGAGGTTCGGGCCTTTGGCCCAGGCCTTGTCGAGCAACCCGGCAGCGCGCTCCACCAACAGTCGAACACTTTCGAGGGCGACCCAGAATTCGCCGTAGTGGCCGAGTACATAAGGATCCTGACGCACATCCTGGGCACTGGATTTGTGCCACGGACGGGTTTCGGTGAGGGTGTATTGCCGCGCTTCTTCGAAGGCCCCTTCGGCGATGCCGAGAAACATGTGGGTGAAGGTCAGTTGGGCAATCAACGGCCGCAGGCAAGCGAATGGCGTACTCAGCGGACCCGGATCGAGGAGCAACTCCGACTCTTCGACCCGCACCCGTTCGAATGTCGCGCTGCCGCTGTCGGTCTGGCGCTGGCCCATGTTGTTCCAGTCGTTGTGCAGGGTGATGCCGCTGCGACCGCTGGGAATCGCGGCGATCAACAGCTTGCCGCCAGCGCTTTCGTCCACCGCCGAGGCAATCAACATTTCCGAATCGCTGGCGCCGGAGCAGAAACTTTTCTTGCCGGAAAACTCACGCCAGCCACCGAGATTTTTCACCACGGTGCGGGTGTCCAGCGGGTTCAGGGCGTTGCCCCAGAACCAGTTCTTGCGCGCGGTCTGTTCGAACCACGGCTGCCACTGCTCGGGCCGGGCGAACAGGCGCACGGTGGCGAGCATCAGGTGATGGAAGCCAAAGACATGGGCAATCGAACTGTCGACCTTGGCGAACTCGCGCACGATGGTCAGGGTGTCACTCCAGCTGGCGCCGAGGCCGCCGTACTGGGTGGGAATGCTTAAGGCGAGCAGACCGCTGTGGCGCAAAGCGTCGCGTTCGGCTTTGGGCGTACCGCCACGTTCATCGCGCTCGACAGCGGTCAGGGCAAACTCGGCCGCCAATCGGCGGGCGGTCTGCAGGGGGGATATCAGGGCGCTTTGCTGCTTGGCAGTCACTCGGGGTTCCTCATATGAATCGAACCGTTTCTTGTGTGGCGGGCTTTTGTGGCGAGGGGGCTTGCCCCCGTTGGGACGCGTAGCGGCCCTGAAATCGTCGCAAGCGGGTTTTCATGAAGACCGCATTCAACGGTTTTACGACTGCTGCGCAGCCGAACGGGGGCGAGCCCCCTCGCCACAAATTCACCTTACGGCCAAAGTCTCGGCGATCAGGCCGTGGCTTTGGTGGGCAGCACATCATTGGCGATCATTTCGCCAAACGGCCCGGTGAGATTAGTGACGCCGCGCCCCGCAAGGCTGGCATACGGCTCAGGCAACAGCGGGAACACCAGCTCGGCAAAACGATAAGCCTCTTCGAGGTGCGGATAGCCGGAGAAGATGAAACTCTCGATCCCCAGGTCCGTGTACTCCTTGATTCGCGCCGCCACTTGCTGCGGATCGCCCACCAATGCTGTCCCGGCACCGCCACGCACCAGACCGACACCAGCCCACAGGTTGGGGGAGATTTCCAGGTTGTCACGACGCCCGTCATGCAACGCCGCCATGCGCCGCTGACCTTCGGAGTCGAAACGCGAGAACGACTTCTGCGCGGCCGCGATGGTCTCGTCGCTGATGTGCTCGATCAGTTTGTCCGCGGCTTTCCAGGCCTCTTCGGCGGTCTCGCGAACGATCACGTGCAAGCGAATCCCGAACTTCACCGTGCGACCGTTTCGCGCGGCACGCTCACGCACATCGGCCAGTTTTTCCGCCACGGCGGCCGGTGGTTCGCCCCAGGTCAGGTAGACATCAACCTGCTCGGCGGCCAGTTCATGCGCAGCCTCGGAAGAACCGCCGAAGTACAGCGGCGGATACGGTTTCTGCACAGGCGGATACAACGCCTTGGCGTTCTGTACTTGCAGGTGTTTGCCTTCGAAATCCACCGATTCGCCTTGCAGCACCCGGCGCCAGATTTGCAGGAATTCGTCGGTCACTTCGTAGCGTTCGCTGTGATCGAGGAAGATGCCGTCGCCACGGTTTTCATCCGGGTCACCGCCCGTAACCACGTTGATCAACAAGCGGCCATTGGACAGTCGATCCAGTGTCGCGGCCATGCGCGCCGAGACCGTCGGCGAGATGATCCCCGGCCGGATCGCCACCAGATAACGCAGGCGTTCGGTCAGCGGCACCAGCGCCGAAGCAATCACCCACGAATCTTCGCAGGAGCGCCCGGTCGGAATCAGTACACCGTGGTAGCCGAGGCTGTCGGCCGCCTGGGCCACTTGTTTCAGGTAGTTGAGGGTCACCGGGCGAGCGCCCTGAGTGGTGCCCAGGTAATGGCCGTCGCCGTGAGTCGGCAGAAACCAGAAAACATCCATGAAGGAATCCTTAAGCGATTTTCAGCAGATTTTTGGGGTGCACGCCAAACAATGGCGCGGCGCGTTCTGCAGCAAGGCGTATGCGGGCCTTCAAGGGCTCACTGGTTATTTGGTAATTGGAGAAATCGGCTTCGGTGGCGTAGACGCCAACCGGCAAGGTCAAGGCCTGGAAGAAACTGAACAGCGGCCGCAACTGGTGATCCAGCACCAGTGCATGACGCTCACTGCCACCGGTCGCGGCCAGCAATACCGGCGTGTCGATCAATGCATTGAGGTCGATCAGGTCGAACAGATGCTTGAGCAGTCCAGGGTAGGAACCGCGATAAACCGGCGCGGCGACGATCAGCAGGTCGGCGTTCTCGATCGCTTGCAGCTCGGCTTCGATCTCGGCACTCAACTCTTGACGGGACAGCGCGGTACCCAACGGTCGGGCGATGTCACCCAGTTCAATCAGTTTGCTTTCAATCGGCAATTGCTCGGCCAGTTGCGCCAACAGCGCCTGGGTCAGCACCAACGTGCGGGACGGACGCCAGGTACCGCCGGAGAGGGCAACAACTTTCAATGGACGCGACATGATCAGTTCCTTTTTAAACAGTTGCTCAGGGAGCAGTGAGTAGTCACTGACAGAGAGCAAGAGCTGTACCAATCCCTCGGAGCCCCTGTTTACGGGGCTTTCGGCGCGTTGGCCGGTAGACGCTGTACGAATGGCAGAGCTGTTTGTTGAATGACTGTTGCCTGGCAAACAGTTGCTTGAGCAACAGTGCGTGAAGCGATGACCGTTGTTATAAAGGCTCTGTGTTATTCCTCAAAATACCTAAAATTAATATTTATAGATCGTTTAGAGATATATGAGCGGCATTAGTCAAAGTCGATAGCCACTATCGAGAGCGTTGATTTCTGCTGATCGGATGCCCGGCGTAGCCTGTGTTCATTGCCTCGAACCCAGATGTCAGGACGCTCACAATGAAACCTCTAATCGCTACTTTCTTGCTGCTTGCGGTCTCGGTGCTCGCCGGATGTGCCAGCCATGTTTCCCCGGAATTACGGCCGTACACCGCAGAAGAAACCAGAGAATTGGCACTAGAGGCGTTGAATCGTCGCGGTTTGTCTTTCGACGAATACCACGCGAAAAAAGCCGAATTGCTCGGCCAACCGCAAAAATCATTCAGTTTCGACAAACACGGCGAGATGAACGCCGAACGTGCTGTACAGCTTCACGGTCGTTCTAGCTGATCGAAAACTGTACCGCTTGAAGTTTCACGCAACTGTCCATGGGTTTCCCTGAAGGCCTGCGATAGGGTCAACACCTGACTGACCCCAATGGACTGCCACCCATGACGCTCTCGCTCGATTTGCTGTTGGGCTTTGCCCTGTTTGCGCTTGTCACCTCGATTACTCCCGGCCCCAACAACACGATGTTGCTGGCATCGGGTGTGAACTTCGGCTTTAACCGCACCATTCCCCACATGCTTGGCATTACCTGCGGCTTCTTCGTGCTCGTGGTGGCGGTAGGTTTTGGCTTGGGCGCGGTGTTTCAAACCTATCCTTTGCTCTACAGCGTGCTGCGTTACATCGGCGCGGCGTATTTGTTGTATCTGGCGTGGAAAATCGCCCATTCGGGACCGGTTTCCGAGAGTGAAAAGGGCGAGAGTAAGCCGATCAGCTATTTGGGCGCCGCAGCGTTTCAGTGGGTCAATCCCAAGGCATGGATCATGGCCATCGGGGCCATCAGCACCTACACGCCAATGCAGGGTTATTTCACCAACGTGATCGTGATTGCGGCGGTGTTCGCCTTGATCAACCTGCCGAGCGTCAGTGTCTGGGCAGGCTGCGGCACGTTGTTGCGCAACGTGCTGAAGGATCGCCGCTGGTTGCGGCTGTTCAACTGGGGCATGGCCTTGCTACTGGTGGCTTCGCTGTATCCGTTGTTGCTTGAAAGCTTTAGGTGACGCATTGCTTCAACCGGTTGCCCGATGCCTGTTAAGCTCGACTTCAGGAGCGTTCCTACGCACTTTTAAATGAAGTTGTTCTTCTTTAACGGCCTCCGATCAGGTATTTCTAACGCTCTGAACGATCGGCGCAGCTCACGAGGCTGCGCTTTGACGTTTCAGTGACGAGCCTCCTGATCCCGGAACATGCTCTGCGAGTCTTCTATGAATAAACGTCCTCTGTATTTCGACTACGCCGCCACCACGCCGGTGGATGAGCGAGTCATCAAGGTCATGGTCGAGTGCCTGGGTTTTACCGGCAACTTCGGCAATCCGGCGTCCAGCTCCCATGCGTTCGGTCAACAGGCCCGGCAATCGGTCGAGCAGGCGCGGCAGCAGGTCGCCGAACTGGTCGGGGCTCAGGCGGACCAGATCGTCTGGACCTCCGGCGCCACCGAATCGAATAACCTTGCCCTCAAGGGCGTGGCCCAGGCTCGCGGCGTTTCTGGCGGCCACATCATCACCAGCCAGATCGAACACAAAGCGATTCTCGACACGGCAAAGCAGTTGCAGGATGCCGGCGTCGCGGTGACTTATCTGGTGCCTGACGCCGAGGGCTTGATAACCCCGCAAGCGGTCAGCGAAGCGATGCGCGAAGACACCTTTCTGGTATCGTTGATGCTGGTCAACAACGAGCTGGGCACCGTCAACGACATCGCGGCCATCGGCGAAGTCGTGCGTGCTCGCGACGCGTTGTTCCATGTCGACGCGGCTCAAGGTGCAGGCAAAGTGGTGATCGACCTGGCCCGGTTGCCAGTGGATCTGATGTCATTTTCCGCCCACAAGATTTATGGCCCCAAAGGCATCGGCGCGCTGTACGTCGGGCCGCGCGCGCAGCAACGTTTGCAGGCGCAGATTCATGGCGGTGGTCACGAGGGCGGTTTGCGTTCCGGGACCCTGGCGACTCACCAGATCGCGGCCATGGGTGTGGCGTTCGCCTTGGCAGCCTCTTCGTTCGATGAAGAGAAAGCCACGATCGTCCGGTTGCGTGAACGCTTGCTTGAGCAGTTGCTGAGTATTCCCGGGGTTCGCCTCAATGGCAGTCCGACCCAGCGCATCCCTCATACCTTGAGCCTGACCTTCAACGAAGGCGAGTTCAATTCTGCGGCGTTGAGCACCTCGATCGCGTTTTCCGCGACCTCGGCCTGCAACTCCTCCAGCAATGCGCCTTCCCATGTGCTGCTGGCCCTGGGGCATGACGCCCGTTCGGCGAGTCGCACCATTCGCTTGAGTCTCGGCCGGTTCACCACCGAGCAGGACATCGACCAAGCGGTACACCTGATTAAAGCGGCCTGCGCCAGTGCTCCGGCATTTTGGCAATAGGTCTGAAAGTGCCGGCGTTGATCGACACTCAACAATAATGATGAAGTGATTAGCAGGAGACACGATGAGTACGCAGCCTTCGATCAATGGATCGGTGCCCCAACGCCTGGCGCAAACCCGCGAACTGATGAGCCGGGAGGGCATTCACGCTCTGCTGGTGCCGTCGGCCGATCCGCATCTTTCGGAATACCTGCCGGGTTACTGGCAAGGGCGGCAATGGTTGTCGGGGTTCCATGGTTCGGTCGGCACGCTGATCGTTACGCCGGACTTTGCCGGCGTCTGGGCCGACAGCCGTTATTGGGAACAAGCGACCAAGGAACTCAAGGGCAGCGGCATCGAACTGGTCAAGCTGCAACCGGGCCAACCCGGCCCGCTGGACTGGCTGGCCGAGCAAACCCCTGAAGGCGGCGTCGTCGCGGTAGATGGTGCGGTAATGGCCGTGGCTTCGGCACGTACGTTGGGTGGCAAGCTCGAAGAACGCGGCGCACGTCTGCGCACCGACATCGATGTGTTGAACGAAGTCTGGAGCGACCGTCCGACGCTGCCGAATGAGCCGATCTATCAACACTTGCCACCTCAGGCGACGGTCAGCCGCGGCGAGAAACTGGCCAGGCTGCGTGAGGTTTTGAAAGATCGCGGTGCCGACTGGCATTTCATCGCCACCCTCGATGACATCGCCTGGCTGTTCAACTTGCGCGGCGGTGACGTGTCGTTCAATCCGGTGTTTGTTTCCTTTGCCTTGATCAGCCAGCAGCAGGCAACCCTGTTCGTGGCGCTGAGCAAGGTCGATGCCGGGCTGCGCGCGATCCTCGAACAGGACGGCGTGACCCTGCGCGATTACAGCGAAGTGGCCGCCGCCTTGCGCGCTGTGCCGAGCGGGGCGAGCCTGCAAGTCGATCCGGCGCGCGTCACCGCCGGCTTGCTGGATAACCTGGACAGCGGCGTGAAGCTGATCGAAGGCCTGAACCCGACTACGTTGGCCAAGTCGCAGAAAAGCCTGGCCGATGCCGAGCACATTCGTCAGGCCATGGAGCAGGACGGCGCGGCGCTGTGCGAATTCTTCACCTGGCTGGACACTGCGTTGGGTCGTGAGCGCATCACCGAACTGACCATCGACGAACACCTGACGGCGGCGCGTACCCGACGTCCGGGCTATGTATCGCTGAGCTTCAACACCATTGCCGCGTTCAACGCCAATGGCGCGATGCCGCACTACCACGCCACCGAAGAAGAACACGCGGTGATCGAAGGCGACGGTCTGTTGTTGATCGACTCCGGCGGCCAGTACCTGGGCGGCACTACTGACATCACGCGGATGGTGCCGGTCGGTACGCCGACCGATGAGCAGAAGCGCGATTGCACGCGGGTGCTCAAAGGCGTGATTGCGTTGTCCCGTGCGCAATTTCCTCGTGGCATTCTCTCGCCGTTGCTCGATTCGATTGCCCGCGCGCCGATCTGGGCTGAAAGCGTTGATTACGGTCACGGCACCGGTCACGGCGTCGGCTACTTCCTCAACGTGCATGAAGGCCCGCAGGTAATCGCCTATCAGGCCGCTGCGGCACCGCAAACCGCGATGCAGCCGGGCATGATCACGTCCATCGAACCGGGCACTTACCGTCCGGGCCGCTGGGGTGTGCGGATCGAGAACCTGGTGTTGAACCGCGAGGCGGGCAAAAGCGAATTCGGTGAGTTCCTGAAATTCGAAACCCTGACCTTGTGCCCGATCGACACTCGCTGCCTGGAACCGTCGCTGCTGACTGACGACGAAAAGCAGTGGTTCAACGCCTACCACGCCGAGGTGCGTGAGCGCTTGAGTCCATTGCTCGACGGCGCAGCCCTTGAGTGGTTGAACACCCGGACGGCGGCTATTTGATTGGTTGGAGTTCAGGCGCTTCTTCGAGCGCCTGGCTCATATAGTCGACAAAGGCTTTGACTCTGGCGGATTGGCGACGATTCGCCGGGGACACGGCATGAATCGGCAGTGACTGGGCGCTGTATTCCAGCAACATCGCGGTCACGCGTCCCGCCTTCAAGTCCTCGCTGAACAGCCAGACCGGCGACAGCGAAATCCCCAATCCCCCCAGTACCATCTCGCGGATGGCCTCGGAGTTGTTGCTTTGTGCGTTGCCCTTGATTCGCACTTCGTGACGTTGGGCATCTCTCTCGTAAACCCATAGGTTCTGACTGTTCAGCAGGTTGAACTGCAGGCAGTTGTGTCCGCGTAATTCTTCGGGCGTTTGCGGCCGGCCGTGTTGCGCAAGGTAGTCGGGCGCTGCGACGGTCACTCGGTGGGTTGTGCCGATACGGCGGGCAATCAACCCGCTGTCGTTCAACTCGCCGATCCTGAAGGTGACGTCCAGTCCTTCACTGACCAGGTCCTGATTTTGATCGCTCAGTTGCAGATCAATCTGCACTTGTGGATATTTTTTGAGGAATGCCGGCAGTCGCGGAGCAATCTGCAGGCGCCCGAAACTCACGGACGATCCGATTTTCAGGTTTCCGGCAATAGCTTCGCGGCCGGAGTGAAAACTGTGTTCTGCGGCGTCTACGGCCGCCAGAATTTGTCGACATTCGCTGTAGTACCGCTGACCTTCGTCGGTCAGGGACAGTTGTCGGGTGCTGCGGGAAATCAGCTTTCCACCCAGTTCAGTTTCCAGTGCTCGCAGCACTTTGCTGATGGTCGGCTGGCTGGTCTGCAATTCCCTGGCGACGGCAGAAAAGCTGCCACGTTCGACAACGCGGACGAAGATCGCCATTGCATTGAATTTGTCCACGGGGTTTCTCATTGATGCCAAATGGGCATGGTCACTATAGCTATATAGCTTCTTATCGGCATGAGTGAACGGGAGGAAGATTTATCCCACAGCCACCTCTGACGGGAAATTGCGAAATGACTGACTCACTTGAAATGCGCGCTCTGATTGTTGATTCGGCCAACGGGCCTTTACGCTTGGCTTCCGTTCAACGGCCCGTGCCTGAGGCCGGTCAGGTATTGGTCAGGATCAAGGCCAGTGGGGTGAACCCCCTGGATGGAAAGATTCGGTCGGGTCAGGCTGCTCATGCGCGCCAGCCATTGCCGGCGGTATTGGGTATTGATCTCGCAGGAACAGTGGAGGCATAGGGGGAGGGTGTCAGCGGATGGCTACCGGGTGATGAGGTCTATGCGATGGCCACCGGCATTGGCGGTGCGCAGGGTTCACTGGCTGAATACGCCGCCGTCGATGCACGACTGCTGGCGCGCAAGCCAGGCAATTTGAGCATGCGCGAGGCGGCAGGGTTGCCGTTGATACTGATCACTGCGTGGGAAGGATTGGTGGATCGTGCGCGGGTGCGGGCGGGGCAGAAAGTGCTGATTCACGGCGGTGCGGGTGGTGTCGGGCATGTGGCTATACAAATTGCCCGGGCTTTCGGTGCTGACGTGTTTGCTACCGGGTCGGCCGGGAAGCAGGCGATCATCGAAGGGTTCGGTGCGACGTTTATTGATTATCGTAAATCTTCGGTTGAGGAGTATGTGGCTGAGCACACGGCTGGGGAGGGCTTCGACATTGTCTACGATACGGTGGGTGGTGAGACACTGGACGCTTCATTCAAGGCTGCTCGGGTTTACGAGGGGCATGTCGTGAGTTGTCTCGGATGGGGGCAGCACAGTCTTGCGCCGCTCTCGTTTCGTGGGGCGACTTATTCTGGAGTGTTTACCTTGTTGCCGTTGCTGACTGGCAAGGGGCGTGAGCACCATGGGGAGATACTTCGTGAGGCTGCGCGGTTGATCGAGGCGGGGCAGTTGAAACCGCTGCTCGACCCTCGGCAGTTCACGCTGCAAACCGCCGAGGCCGCCCATGAGCTGCTCGTTTCGGGAGCTGCGCAGGGGCGGTTGGTTGTCGATATTTAACTCAGGGCTTCAAGGACGAAGTCCAGGCGATCCTGGCCGAAGAACAGCTGATCATCGACAAACATGCTTGGGGCACCGAATACACCCCGTTGCACTGCTTTCTCTGTGTTGTCCTTGAGAGTGGCTTTGACTTCCTCGTCGGCGGTCAAGGCCAGCACCTCATTTGGATCGAAACCGTTCTGTGTCAGTACTGACGCGACGGTCGCCAGGTCATCGAGGCTGCGGCCTTCAACCCAGAGGGCGTGAAACAGGCAATCGATGAATGCCTGAAAGCGTTCGGGATGGCGCAACTGCATGCCGGTGACAGCGCGCATCAGCATCAGGGTGTTGATAGGAAAGAGGGGATTGAACTTCAGTGGCACGCCATAGCGCTTTGCATAGCGGTCCAGGTCTTGAAACATGTAGCGGCCCTTGGCGGGGATCGTCGCGGGGGAGGCGTTACCTGTGGCTTTGAAGACGCCGCCCAGCAAGAAGGGTATGTAGATCAACTGGCTGTCGGTCTGCTCGCAGATCTTCGGTAGTTGGGTATAGGCCAGGTAGGTGGCGGGGCTGCCGAGGTCGAAGTAGAACTCCACGGTTTTGCTCATGGTCGATGCGCTCTGTTTATTTTTGTTGGGGAGGGCTTACCAGCGTTCGCTCCAGGGGCGGAGGTCCAGCTCGAAGGTCCATGCGTCACGGGGCTGGCTGTGGAGGTACCAATAGTTCTCGGCAATGTGCTCTGGATTGAGAATGCCGTCCTGATCCTTGGTCGCGTACTTTTCGGGGAAACTCTCACGGATAAAATCGGTATCGATGGCACCGTCGACTACAACATGGGCGACGTGAATGTTCATCGGCCCCAGTTCACGTGCCATGCTCTGCGCCAGGGCACGAATTCCGTGCTTGGCGCCGGCGAACGCCGCAAATCCTGAGGCTCCACGCAGGCCGGCGGTAGCACCGGTGAACAGGATAGTCCCGCGTTGACGCTTGGCCATGCGCTTGGCCACTTCACGAGCGTTGAGAAATCCTGAGAAGCAGGCCATTTCCCAGATCTTGAAATATTTGCGCGCGGTTTCT
This sequence comes from Pseudomonas sp. GM41(2012), assembly GCF_000282315.2. GTDB lineage: Bacteria > Pseudomonadota > Gammaproteobacteria > Pseudomonadales > Pseudomonadaceae > Aquipseudomonas. Next base: position 2,221,437 of record NZ_AKJN02000006.1, on the reverse strand, counting down.
TCGAGAATGCTGCAAGGCACATTGGCGCCGATGTTGAAGACGAACGCTTCGATTGGGCCAATCTGGCTTTCGATCTGCTCAACTAATGCAATCACGTCCTCTTCCTTGCGCGCATCGCAGGCAAACCCGTGGGCTTCACCGCCTTCGGCCTTGATGGCATCCACCAGCGGCTGGAGTTTGTCCGCGCTGCGGCGGGTGACACACGCCACAAATCCTTCCTGCGCAAAGCGTTTTGCAATTGCGCCGCCGGTGGCGTCCCCAGCACCTACAACCAGCACGACCTTCTTGTTATTCATGGGTAGATCCCTTTGCTAAACGATCGTTAACTAAACGAACGTTATGCTACGATTCGGCAAGCGTCAAGGTGATCAATCCTGAGGGCAAGGCAATGCGTTACTCGGCCAATCACAAACTGGAAACCAAAGAGAAACTACTCGAAAGCAGTGCGGTGTCGGCCAAGAAGTCTGGTTTTTCAACGGTGGGTGTCGACGGGTTGATGAAGGCAATCGGCTTGAGCGGCGGGGCTTTCTACAGTCATTTTTCATCGAAGGATGAGCTGTTCGCTTCAATCGTCGAGCGTGAGCTGTCTCAAAGTCTGGAGCGTTTAGGGGCGGACCAGAATCGTGAGAAGCTCCAGCGCTGCCTGAAACACTACCTGAGCATGGCTCATGTCGAGCACCCGGAGTCCGGCTGTGCTTTGCCGGCATTGGGGGCTGAGATTGCACGTTCAGACGTGATGATTCGTCAGCAGGCGGAGAACTGGATTTGTCGGCTTCAGAAGAGTTGGGCGCAGGCTCTGGAAAGCGACAGCCTGGCCTGGGCGATTCTGTCGCAATGCATCGGTGCGTTGGTCATTGCGCGAATGCTGGCCACGCCAGACATCCAGCGCGCGGTACTGAAGTCCAGTTACGATGAGATTGGCCGCCAGATCGCAGGTCCACGAACCTGACAAGGCGGCATCAATCTATTTGCAGATGACGATCATGCTGCGGCTGGTATAGCCGGCAGGGTTGAGGCCGAACGGGTAATCGCCTGGTTCTTCCACAGCGTCCCCTGACTTGGCGATGACTTTGTAACCTTTGGGTGCGCATGAGTTGGCAGCACTGGTGTAGCACTTGTCCCAGGATGACGAGAGCCCGGAACAGTTGATATGCAGCCCTCTCTTGCCGTGTTTTACCTGGGTTTTCGATGTCGCCGCGCAGCCCGCAACCGCAAGTACGGCGATCAGTATCAAAATTCGTTTCATTACTATCCTTATAGCGTCCCCGGATCTTTGCGCCCGGGTCTGGCTGCATTCGCTTTCACTTGAAGCGTTCTGATATCCCTATCTGAAAAATCCATGTCTGACACTGGGTTACGGGCCTAAACATGGCCTAATTGCGCGGCAAATACCAGACCCTCGTAAAATCCTGTCTCAATCTGCAGCGACAGCAGGCTTGGCCGCACTCCCCATTGTCATGGTCGCGCCTATGGAAGCCAAAATGATGCACATGATGGCTATCCATTGTGACAGTGAGAGGTACTCATGGAGAAACAACAGGCCTGACAGTGCGCCGATCGCAGGTTCAATGCTCATCAACGTGCCGAATGTCCGGGTCGGGATTCGGGTGAGGGCGACCATCTCCAGCGTGTAGGGCACGGCGGTGGATAGAATGGCGACAGCGATGGCCACGGGGATCAGTGAGGGAGTGAGCAGCGCGGCGCCAGCATGGACGATGCCGATAGGGGCTACAAAAAATGCCGCAATCATCACCCCCAGTGCGGCAGTCTGCACGCCATTGTCGGCGCCGGCCTTTTGGCCGAACAGAATGTACAGCGCCCAGCAGACACCTGCGCCCAATGCATAACCGGCGCCTACCAGATCGATCCCCGCAGTCGTTTCTCCCATAGGTATTAACAGCAGCAAGCCGACGGCTGCCAGGGCGATCCACAAAAAGTCGATCGCGCGACGTGAGGCGTAGATGGCAACCGCCAGTGGGCCGGTGAATTCCAGCGCAACCGCGATGCCGAGGGGGACGGTTTGCAAGGACATATAGAAAAGGAAGTTCATGCCGCCCAGCGCCATTCCGTAGACGATGACGGTGCGCAGGGATTTTGCGGTGAGCTTCGCTCGCCAGGGGCGCAGTATCAACATCATGATCACGCTGGCGAAGATCAGCCGCAGGGTGGTAGTCCCTTGCGCACCGATAATGGGGAACATGCTTTTAGCAAGGGAGGCTCCCGACTGGATTGATGCCATGGCTATTAATAGCAGGCCAACCGAAAACAGGGTCGAGGCAAGGCTGCGAGGTTGGTCATTCATTGCGTGGCATCGTCCGAAGTAGGAAGCGAGAGTGTTATTGGGCAATATACTGCGCATTCATGGCCGGCGCGTCTATATATAAGCAGCGATTTTGAGCGTCCTTATAGAAAAGCGAATTAAGGGTTGACGGCAGATTCTGGAAGTCTATAATTCGCCCCACTTCCGGCGCAGTCGAAACGGAAAACTCCTTGGTAAACAACGAGTTACGCAGTTTTCGGCAGCGGGTTGCTTCAGGTCATCGAAGCCCAGAAGGAGTTGATCGGGCGGTCTGTTTTTGCCTAGTTGACGATTCGATCTTCTCGGTCGAAAGCGGAACAAAAGAGGTGTTGACAGCAGCGAGTAACGCTGTAGAATTCGCCTCCCGCTAACGAGAGATCGAAAGCGCAAGTGGTTGAAGTTGCAAAGGAAACTTTGAAAACTTCGAAAAATAACCGCTTGACAGCAACAGAGGCTGCTGTAGAATGCGCGCCTCGGTTGAGACGAAAGATCTTAACCAACCGCTCTTTAACAACTGAATCAAGCAATTCGTGTGGGTGCTTGTGGAGTCAGACTGATAGTCAACAAGATTATCAGCATCACAAGTTACTCCGCGAGAAATCAAAGATGTAACCAACGATTGCTGAGCCAAGTTTAGGGTTTCTTAAAAACCCAAAGATGTTTGAACTGAAGAGTTTGATCATGGCTCAGATTGAACGCTGGCGGCAGGCCTAACACATGCAAGTCGAGCGGCAGCACGGGTACTTGTACCTGGTGGCGAGCGGCGGACGGGTGAGTAATGCCTAGGAATCTGCCTGGTAGTGGGGGATAACGCTCGGAAACGGACGCTAATACCGCATACGTCCTACGGGAGAAAGCAGGGGACCTTCGGGCCTTGCGCTATCAGATGAGCCTAGGTCGGATTAGCTAGTTGGTGAGGTAATGGCTCACCAAGGCGACGATCCGTAACTGGTCTGAGAGGATGATCAGTCACACTGGAACTGAGACACGGTCCAGACTCCTACGGGAGGCAGCAGTGGGGAATATTGGACAATGGGCGAAAGCCTGATCCAGCCATGCCGCGTGTGTGAAGAAGGTCTTCGGATTGTAAAGCACTTTAAGTTGGGAGGAAGGGCGTTAACCTAATACGTTGGTGTCTTGACGTTACCGACAGAATAAGCACCGGCTAACTCTGTGCCAGCAGCCGCGGTAATACAGAGGGTGCAAGCGTTAATCGGAATTACTGGGCGTAAAGCGCGCGTAGGTGGTTTGTTAAGTTGGATGTGAAATCCCCGGGCTCAACCTGGGAACTGCATTCAAAACTGACAAGCTAGAGTATGGTAGAGGGTGGTGGAATTTCCTGTGTAGCGGTGAAATGCGTAGATATAGGAAGGAACACCAGTGGCGAAGGCGACCACCTGGACTGATACTGACACTGAGGTGCGAAAGCGTGGGGAGCAAACAGGATTAGATACCCTGGTAGTCCACGCCGTAAACGATGTCAACTAGCCGTTGGGAGCCTTGAGCTCTTAGTGGCGCAGCTAACGCATTAAGTTGACCGCCTGGGGAGTACGGCCGCAAGGTTAAAACTCAAATGAATTGACGGGGGCCCGCACAAGCGGTGGAGCATGTGGTTTAATTCGAAGCAACGCGAAGAACCTTACCAGGCCTTGACATCCAATGAACTTTCCAGAGATGGATTGGTGCCTTCGGGAACATTGAGACAGGTGCTGCATGGCTGTCGTCAGCTCGTGTCGTGAGATGTTGGGTTAAGTCCCGTAACGAGCGCAACCCTTGTCCTTAGTTACCAGCACGTAATGGTGGGCACTCTAAGGAGACTGCCGGTGACAAACCGGAGGAAGGTGGGGATGACGTCAAGTCATCATGGCCCTTACGGCCTGGGCTACACACGTGCTACAATGGTCGGTACAGAGGGTTGCCAAGCCGCGAGGTGGAGCTAATCCCAGAAAACCGATCGTAGTCCGGATCGCAGTCTGCAACTCGACTGCGTGAAGTCGGAATCGCTAGTAATCGCGAATCAGAATGTCGCGGTGAATACGTTCCCGGGCCTTGTACACACCGCCCGTCACACCATGGGAGTGGGTTGCACCAGAAGTAGCTAGTCTAACCTTCGGGAGGACGGTTACCACGGTGTGATTCATGACTGGGGTGAAGTCGTAACAAGGTAGCCGTAGGGGAACCTGCGGCTGGATCACCTCCTTAATCGACGACATCAGCTGCTCCATAAGCTCCCACACGAATTGCTTGATTCATTGAAGAAGACGATAAAAGAAGCAGCCCGAAATTGGGTCTGTAGCTCAGTTGGTTAGAGCGCACCCCTGATAAGGGTGAGGTCGGCAGTTCGAATCTGCCCAGACCCACCAATTTTGTGTGGGAACCTGTAGAAATACGGGGCCATAGCTCAGCTGGGAGAGCGCCTGCCTTGCACGCAGGAGGTCAACGGTTCGATCCCGTTTGGCTCCACCACTACTGCTTCTGTTTGTTGAAAGCTTAGAAATGAGCATTCCATCGTGATGATGGTGAATGTTGATTTCTAGTCTTTGGCTAGATCGTTCTTTAAAAATTTGGGTATGTGATAGAAAGATAGACTGAACGTTACTTTCACTGGTAACGGATCAGGCTAAGGTAAAATTTGTGAGTTGCTCTTAATTGAGTATTATCGAATTTTCGGCGAATGTCGTCTTCACAGTATAACCAGATTGCTTGGGGTTATATGGTCAAGTGAAGAAGCGCATACGGTGGATGCCTTGGCAGTCAGAGGCGATGAAAGACGTGGTAGCCTGCGAAAAGCTTCGGGGAGTCGGCAAACAGACTTTGATCCGGAGATGTCTGAATGGGGGAACCCAGCCATCATAAGATGGTTATCTTAAGCTGAATACATAGGCTTAAGAGGCGAACCAGGGGAACTGAAACATCTAAGTACCCTGAGGAAAAGAAATCAACCGAGATTCCCTTAGTAGTGGCGAGCGAACGGGGACTAGCCCTTAAGTGGCTTTGAGATTAGCGGAACGCTCTGGAAAGTGCGGCCATAGTGGGTGATAGCCCTGTACGCGAAAATCTCTTAGTCATGAAATCGAGTAGGACGGAGCACGAGAAACTTTGTCTGAATATGGGGGGACCATCCTCCAAGGCTAAATACTACTGACTGACCGATAGTGAACTAGTACCGTGAGGGAAAGGCGAAAAGAACCCCGGAGAGGGGAGTGAAATAGATCCTGAAACCGTATGCGTACAAGCAGTGGGAGCCCACTTTGTTGGGTGACTGCGTACCTTTTGTATAATGGGTCAGCGACTTATTTTCAGTGGCGAGCTTAACCGAATAGGGGAGGCGTAGCGAAAGCGAGTCTTAATAGGGCGTCTAGTCGCTGGGAATAGACCCGAAACCGGGCGATCTATCCATGGGCAGGTTGAAGGTTGGGTAACACTAACTGGAGGACCGAACCGACTACCGTTGAAAAGTTAGCGGATGACCTGTGGATCGGAGTGAAAGGCTAATCAAGCTCGGAGATAGCTGGTTCTCCTCGAAAGCTATTTAGGTAGCGCCTCATGTATCACTGTAGGGGGTAGAGCACTGTTTCGGCTAGGGGGTCATCCCGACTTACCAAACCGATGCAAACTCCGAATACCTACAAGTGCCGAGCATGGGAGACACACGGCGGGTGCTAACGTCCGTCGTGAAAAGGGAAACAACCCAGACCGTCAGCTAAGGTCCCAAAGTTATGGTTAAGTGGGAAACGATGTGGGAAGGCTTAGACAGCTAGGAGGTTGGCTTAGAAGCAGCCACCCTTTAAAGAAAGCGTAATAGCTCACTAGTCGAGTCGGCCTGCGCGGAAGATGTAACGGGGCTCAAACCATACACCGAAGCTACGGGTATCACTTAGGTGATGCGGTAGAGGAGCGTTCTGTAAGCCTGTGAAGGTGAGTTGAGAAGCTTGCTGGAGGTATCAGAAGTGCGAATGCTGACATGAGTAACGACAATGGGTGTGAAAAACACCCACGCCGAAAGACCAAGGTTTCCTGCGCAACGTTAATCGACGCAGGGTTAGTCGGTCCCTAAGGCGAGGCTGAAAAGCGTAGTCGATGGAAAACAGGTTAATATTCCTGTACTTCTGGTTATTGCGATGGAGGGACGGAGAAGGCTAGGCCAGCTTGGCGTTGGTTGTCCAAGTTTAAGGTGGTAGGCTGGAATCTTAGGTAAATCCGGGATTCTAAGGCCGAGAGCTGATGACGAGTTACCCTCTGGGTGACGAAGTGGTTGATGCCATGCTTCCAAGAAAAGCTTCTAAGCTTCAGGTAACCAGGAACCGTACCCCAAACCGACACAGGTGGTTGGGTAGAGAATACCAAGGCGCTTGAGAGAACTCGGGTGAAGGAACTAGGCAAAATGGCACCGTAACTTCGGGAGAAGGTGCGCCGGTGAGGGTGAAGCATTTACTGCGTAAGCCCATGCCGGTCGAAGATACCAGGCCGCTGCGACTGTTTATTAAAAACACAGCACTCTGCAAACACGAAAGTGGACGTATAGGGTGTGACGCCTGCCCGGTGCCGGAAGGTTAATTGATGGGGTTAGCTAACGCGAAGCTCTTGATCGAAGCCCCGGTAAACGGCGGCCGTAACTATAACGGTCCTAAGGTAGCGAAATTCCTTGTCGGGTAAGTTCCGACCTGCACGAATGGCGTAACGATGGCGGCGCTGTCTCCACCCGAGACTCAGTGAAATTGAAATCGCTGTGAAGATGCAGTGTATCCGCGGCTAGACGGAAAGACCCCGTGAACCTTTACTATAGCTTTGCACTGGACTTTGAATTTGCTTGTGTAGGATAGGTGGGAGGCTTTGAAGCGTGGACGCCAGTTCGCGTGGAGCCAACCTTGAAATACCACCCTGGCAACTTTGAGGTTCTAACTCAGGTCCGTTATCCGGATCGAGGACAGTGTATGGTGGGTAGTTTGACTGGGGCGGTCTCCTCCTAAAGAGTAACGGAGGAGTACGAAGGTGCGCTCAGACCGGTCGGAAATCGGTCGTAGAGTATAAAGGCAAAAGCGCGCTTGACTGCGAGACAGACACGTCGAGCAGGTACGAAAGTAGGTCTTAGTGATCCGGTGGTTCTGTATGGAAGGGCCATCGCTCAACGGATAAAAGGTACTCCGGGGATAACAGGCTGATACCGCCCAAGAGTTCATATCGACGGCGGTGTTTGGCACCTCGATGTCGGCTCATCACATCCTGGGGCTGAAGCCGGTCCCAAGGGTATGGCTGTTCGCCATTTAAAGTGGTACGCGAGCTGGGTTTAGAACGTCGTGAGACAGTTCGGTCCCTATCTGCCGTGGACGTTTGAGATTTGAGAGGGGCTGCTCCTAGTACGAGAGGACCGGAGTGGACGAACCTCTGGTGTTCCGGTTGTCACGCCAGTGGCATTGCCGGGTAGCTATGTTCGGAATAGATAACCGCTGAAAGCATCTAAGCGGGAAACTAGCCTCAAGATGAGATCTCACTGGGACCTTGAGTCCCCTGAAGGGCCGTCGAAGACTACGACGTTGATAGGTTGGGTGTGTAAGCGCTGTGAGGCGTTGAGCTAACCAATACTAATTGCCCGTGAGGCTTGACCATATAACACCCAAGCAATTTGACTACTCGAAAGAGCATCAGATTGCGGTGTGTGAAGACGAAACGAACCGAAAGTTCGAGATACTCACAAAACACCAAACTATCGCATACCCATTCGCTGGAGCGTGAACCGAAAGGTAAACGACCTGGCTACCGAATTTCTTGACGACCATAGAGCATTGGAACCACCTGATCCCATCCCGAACTCAGCAGTGAAACGATGCATCGCCGATGGTAGTGTGGGGTTTCCCCATGTGAGAGTAGGTCATCGTCAAGATTAAATTCCGAAACCCCTATCTGCGTATGCAGGTAGGGGTTTTGTTTTGTCCGCAGGAAAGTGACGTGACGACAAGGGACAGCTCATCGGCTATCCCTGGTTCCAGCAGCATCGTTAGTGAAACTTCGGCAGTACGTATTCAGCGATCTCTTCAATAACCTCGGCAACCGTTCGTTCGCTACGGCGCAGATGCAAGCCAACGTGCTGCACACCGGCGTCACGCAAAGCCTGAAGCTCATCAATCAATGTCAGCCTCCCGCAGCTGCCGCCAAAACGTACACGTCGCATCGGTGCATGAGGATTGGCCGCCAGATCCAGGTGAACGAAGCTGATGTAGGGTTTGTCGCCACCGACCTCCCGCCACAGTCCCACTCGGCGCCGATGCTCATCCGGAGTGCCGGGGTAGGCGAGCCAGCCATCCATGTGTTGGCCAATCCACGCCGGGGATTGTTGACCAAGACCTGCAACCAGCAATGGCACCGGCTGATCTAGCTCCGGTAACAGGCGAGCACTTTCTGGTAGGCGGCCTGCACCTTGGCTGCGCAACAACTCGACCGTATCGCGAAAGATCTCTCCCCGCTGATCGTAGTCCACACCAAATAACGGATACTCCATAGGTCGGTCGCCACTGGCTACACCCAGTAGCAGGCGTCCATCACTCAGTTCATCAACACTGTTGGCTGCCTTGAGCGTTAACCAAGGTTGACGTAGCGGTAATACAACCGCCGCTGTCCCCAGCATGATGTTGTCGGTGATCCCTGCCAGGTAGCCAAGGTAGGAAAAGGTTTCGAACACCTGTGCCGCATCACCAAAATCGGGATCATAAACCGGCACATCGCGTACCCACAGAGCGCTGAAACCAGCCTTGTCTGCGAGGCGCGCCATAGCGGCGTGCTGCTTCAAGTCCGGAACACCAAACGGCCGCTCCTCGGCAATTCGCAGCCGCTGCCCATCGCTGGACCAATCGTTATCCAGCGGCAGTTCAAGCCCAATGGAAAATCCATTGGAGCCCAATAAACGTTTAAATCGTGGATGCATGAAAAGTCTCCAAAAAGACAAGCGGAATGACATGCACCCAGTATCTACAGCCCCTTCTTCAAGAAAAATGCATGAATGGGAATATCAATCTTGAGCAAAACGCACGAGTTATAAAAAAACCGACCGTCGTTTTGGCCTTCAAGGACAACCGTTAGAGGAAATCGCACTAAAGTGACCGCCCGGTTTTTGGTATGGTGCAGCTCGTTTTTTTAACGGACTGATTTCAAGCCTACGGATCGGCACCCCCTTTACAGTCAAAGAGCTGCTGCAGAAATGCCCCAACCGATACCGATCAAGGACCACGAAAAAGAGACGCGCCTGGTCAACAAAAGACTAATGGCTTGCGCCCTGTTCGTTGTTGCCATTACCTGCGCGCTGGTCGTGCGTATGTATGTCCTGCAGGTGGTCGAATTTGATTATCACTCGACGATCTCCGAAAACAACCGGGTCCACGTCCTGCCGATCACCCCCACGCGCGGATTGATCTACGACCGCAACGGCGTGGTTCTGGCGGACAACCGCCCCAGTTTCAACCTGACCATCACCCGTGAACGCGCCTCCGATGTTAAAGAGGAACTGGATGAAGTCGTCAGCCTCCTGCACTTGCCGACAGAAGATCGAGCGCTGTTCGACAAGGCGATGAAGCAGACCCGACATCCATTCGTGCCGGTCACCTTGTTCTACGAGCTCAGCGAAGAACAGATCGCCGTGTTGGCGGTCAACGAGTTCCGTCTGCCGGGGATCGACGTAGAGCCACAATTCGTTCGCCACTACCCGATGGGCGCGCACTTTGCGCATTCGATCGGCTATGTCGGCCGCATCAACGAGAAAGAATCCAAAGCCTTGGACACGGTGGAATACCGTGGCACTCAATCGATCGGCAAGACCGGCATCGAAAAATTCTACGAGTCGCAGTTGCACGGCCAAGTGGGTTACGAAGAGGTCGAAACCAACGCTCAGGGCCGGGTCCTGCGAGTGCTCAAGCACACCGATCCGATCCCGGGCAAAAACATCGTACTGAGCCTCGACGTCAAACTTCAGGAAGCCGCCGAGGAAGCCTTGGGTGATCGTCGCGGTTCGGTGGTCGCACTCGATCCGTCGACCGGCGAAGTACTCGCGATGGTCAGCAAGCCAAGCTTCGACCCGAACCTGTTCGTTACCGGAATCAGCTTCAAGGAATACGCAGCGCTGCACGACTCGATCGACCGGCCGCTGTTCAACCGCGTACTGCGCGGCCTCTATGCACCGGGTTCGACCATCAAGCCGGAAGTGGCCATTGCCGGCCTCGACGCCGGCGTTGTCACCCCGCAGACCCGCGTCTTCGACCCCGGTTACTACCAACTCCCGGACTTCGATCACAAGTACCGCAACTGGAACCACAGCGGCGATGGCTGGGTGGACATGGACGCGGCGATCATGCGCTCCAACGACACCTACTTCTACGACCTGGCCCACAAGCTGGGCATCGACCGACTGCATGACTATATGGCCATGTTCGGCCTCGGCGAGAAAGTCTCGCTGGACATGTTCGAAGAGTCTGCCGGCCTGATGCCATCGCAAGCCTGGAAGCGTGCCACGCGCCGTCAGGCATGGTTCCCGGGTGAGACCGTGATCCTCGGCATCGGCCAGGGTTACATGCAGGTCACTCCATTGCAGCTCGCCCAGGCCACTGCACTGATCGCCAACAAAGGTGTCTGGAACCGGCCGCACCTGGCCAAAACCGTGGACGGTGTTGCGCCAGTGGATGAGCATCCAATTCCAAACATCCTGTTGAAAGACCCGCGAGACTGGGAGCAGGTCAACCACGGCATGCAAATGGTGATGCACGACGCTCGCGGGATTGCGCGGGCGGCAGCGCTGGGCGCTCAGTACCGCATCGCCGGCAAGAGTGGTACCGCGCAAGTGGTGGCGATCAAGCAGGGCGAGCGTTACAACCGGGCGAAAACCCTCGAGCGTAACCGCGACAACGCCTTGTTCGTCGGTTTTGCCCCGGCCGAACATCCGAAGATCGTCATCTCGGTGATGATCGAAAACGGCGAGGCCGGCGGTCGCGTCGCAGGTCCCGTGGTGCGGCAGATCATGGATGCCTGGCTACTTGATCAGGACGGCCACCTGAAGCCGCAATACGCCACGCCGAGCAAAGCACCGGGCGACCCTCACGTCTAAGCGATCAAGGCTTCACAGCACAGGTTCACGAATACTGAGCATGTGCTGGAAGCTTTCGAGGAACACGGTTTCGGCCTGACTCATCTTCTGTTCGCGATTCCACAGCAGCTGGATATCGAAATCTACCACCCCATCTTCCGGCGGCAAACGCCAGAGCAAACCTTGCTCGACATCCCTTCCTACCAAGTGCGTCGGCAAGCAGCCAATGCCGAATCCTGAGCAGATCAAGCGATAAATCTCTTCGAAACTCGTCGATGAAGCGACGATCTTGCCGGTAAAGCCTTGCTGGTCGCGGAACAATGTCAGGGGCGAAAGATTGCCCCCGAGTTGGTCACTGGTGAAGCTGACAAAGTTCTCCGCCGCAAGCTCTTCCAGGGTCAGATTCTCTTGCCCGAACAACCGATGACGCTGCCCGCAAAAGTACGCATAAGTCTCACGAAACAGTACTCGCTGCTCCAGCCGCGGCTGCGGTAAACGGCACAGGCCGACGCCAATGGTCGCCGTCTTTTGCAGCAGTGAACTGATGATGTTCGAGCTGCCCATCACCTCGACTTCAAACTCGATCTTCGGATGAGTTTCGTGAAAATCGGCGAGGAACTCGTCGTAATGTCGTGCTTGCACGCCGCTGACGGTAAGGATGCGAATCTTGCCGACCACGTCGTCGTTACGACTTTCCACCACCGTGCCCAGTCGTGAAATATCGCCGTAAATGTCCGCCGCAATGCGCAGGACTTCTTCCCCGGTTTCCGTCAGATCAAACCGACGCCCGCTACGGGCAATCAACACACATTCCAATTGTTCTTCCAGCCGTTTCAGTGCCTGGCTGACGGCTGACTGCGTGATGTGCAATCGCGCGGCGGCCCGGCTCATGCTGCCTTCCTGGCCGATCACCAAATAGGTGCGTAGCAGGTTCCAGTCGAGGCGGTCATTCAGAAAGCGGCGACCGACCCAAGGGTTAGAAGTGGAGGGCATAAAATTCCTGGTAGTAGCAAGGCTAATAGTAAAGATAAGAATTTGAAAATTGACTAATCCTGGCACGGAAGCGATAAAGCTAACAAGCGCCACAGAGTGCAATCCGTAAACAGCCTTCAGTACCTGCCCAAAACTATAAATACACAGGGTCCTTGCATGCACACTACCCCTCAACCGCGTCGAGCGGCGGCGGCAGCCTTCATTGGCACGACCATCGAGTTCTACGACTTCTACATCTATGCCACGGCGGCGGCGCTGGTGCTCGGGCAAGTGTTCTTTCCCAGCCACGACCCGGTGATGAGCACCCTGGCAGCGTTCGGCAGTTTCGCCGTCGGCTTCATCGCTCGCCCTATGGCCGGCATGGTGTTCGGTCATCTGGGTGATCGCCTCGGTCGCAAGAAAATGCTGCTGGTGACCATGGCCCTGATGGGGTTGGCGACCGCCGGCATCGGGATGTTGCCGAGCTACGCCAGCGCCGGTATCTGGGCGCCGATCGGTCTGATTGTGCTGCGTTTGATCCAGGGCATTTCAGTCGGTGGCGAGTGGGGCGGGGCGGTGTTGATGGCCAGCGAGCACGCACCGGCCAAGCGCAAGACGTTCTATGCATCGTTCGCGCAACTTGGCAGCCCGGCCGGTTTGCTGCTGGCGTTGATCGCCTTTCGTCTGGTCACCTCCCTTGAGCCAGAGGACTTCCTTGCCTGGGGCTGGCGTCTGCCGTTTCTCGCCAGCGGTGTGTTGATGATGGTCGGCCTGATGATCCGTTCCGGTGTCCACGAGTCGCCGGAGTTCGCCAAGGCCCGGGACAACAACGAGACTTCCAAGTACCCGGTGAAGGACGTGATCCGCACCTGCTGGCGGCAGATCCTGTTTGCTGCCGCGGCGGTGACCATCGGTTCGGCCGGGTTCTTCTTTACCAACACCTTCATGATCACCTACGTCACCCAGTATCAGGGCATCGCACGTTCGACGATTCTCGATTGCCTGTTCCTGGTGACCGTCATTCAGCTGCTCTCGCAACCGCTCTCCGCGTTGCTGGCCGAGCGCATTGGCGAAGGCCGCTTCCTCAAACTCGTCGCGTTGCTGTGCATGGTCACGCCGTACCCGATGTTCATGCTGGTGGGCACACAGAACATTGTGCTGATGACTGTCGGCATCGCTCTGGCGGTGGTGATTCTCTCGGCGCTGTACGCGGTGATCGCCGGTTACATGACCCAGGCGTTCCCGGTGCACCTGCGCTACTCGGGCATTTCTATCGCCTACCAACTCAGTTGCGCGCTGGCCGGCGGCACCACGCCGCTGATCGGCACGCTGCTGGCGAGCAAGTTTTCCGGACAATGGTTGCCGTTGGCGGTGTTCTTCACCTTGCTCTCGGCCCTGTCCTTGATCGGTGTTTGCGGCCTGGCTCGCCTGCGCGCCAACCCGGTCGTCACCCACGCTGCTAAAGAGGTGTATTCGTGAGTAAACCTGAACACATCGGCCCGGTTGAATGGCAAGCCCGTTGCGAACTGGCTGCGCTGTATCGCCTGGTCGCGCACTTTCGCATGACTGACCTGATCGACACCCACATCACCCTGCGAATTCCGGGGCCTGAGCATCACTTCCTGATCAACCGCTACGGGGTGATTTTTGACCGCATGCGTGCTTCGGACCTTGTGCGTATCGATCAGGACGGGCGAGTCGTTGATCCGGAGTATGAAGGTCATCGGGTCAACGCCGCCGGCTTCGTCATTCACTCGGCGATCCACATGGCCCGCCCGGACCTCAACTGCGTGATCCACACTCATACGGCCGCCGGCATGGCGGTCGCCGCCCAGAAGCAAGGCTTGCTGCCGATCAGTCAGCACGCGCTGAAGTTCTACGGCAAGTTGGCGTATCACACCTATGAAGGCATCGCGCTGTCGCTGGATGAGCGCGAGCGGTTGATTGCCGATCTGGGGCCGCACCGGGCGATGATCCTGCGCAATCATGGACTGCTGGTCGGGGGTTCTGGTGTGGCCCAGGCGTTCCAGGAAATTCACTTCCTGGAGCGTGCCTGTCAGGCGCAAGTTGCGGCGTTGTCCGGTGGTTCGGCGTTGCATTACCCATCCCCGGAAGTCTGTGCACACACCGCCGAGCAGTTTGACCGCGATGAGCAGGACAACATCATCGACCTGGCCTGGGAGGCCGCTTTAACCCTGATCGAATCCCAGCGCGAGTCCTACTTATCGTGAAAACCGTCACCAACACCGTGGTTCTGCTGTCCCGTGACAACCTGCTGCTCAAGCAACTGCAGGCCGCGTTTGCCCGCAGTGCGCCGCAACTCAAGGCAGTTCTGGCCGATGATCCGCAGGCTGCCAATGCGCAGATTGCCGCGTGCTGGTTTCCCTTGCCGGGCAGCCTCGCGGCATTGCCGAACCTGCAAGTCATTCACTCGGTGGCCGCCGGCATCGATCACCTTGATCACGACCCTTCGTGCCCGGATCTGCCGATCTGCCGAGTGGTCGATCCCGGTCACCGCCAAGGCATGACCGAGTACGTGCGCTGGGCGGCGATTCACTATCACCGCGGCTTCGATCAGGTGCTGTTGCAGCAACAGGACCAGCGTTGGGAGCGGCCGCAGCAACGGGCTGCGGGGCAGTTCAAGGTTGGGGTGATGGGGCTGGGGTCGTTGGGCAGCGCGATTGCCCAGGACCTGGCCGCCGCCGGTTACAACGTGAGTGGTTGGGCGCGCCGCAGCAAGGACTTGCCGGGCGTACAGACGTTCGCCGGAGCGGAAAAACTGAACCCGTTTCTCGATGGATTGGAGTTGCTGATCAACCTGTTGCCGCTGACCAGCGAAACCCGCGGCATCCTCGGCAGCGCAACGTTCGAGCGGCTCGCCAATGGCGCCGCGCTGGTCAATTGTGGTCGCGGCGGTCATCTGAATATCGACGACCTCGAACAGGCCCTGACCCGAGGCAAACTGCGCGGCGCTTTGCTGGATGTGTTCGAACAAGAACCGCTGCCGGTCGATCACCGTCTCTGGACAATGCCCGGCGTCACCATCACTCCGCACATGGCGTCTGCAGCCTCCCACGACTGTATCGCCGAACAAGTAGCAGAGAACTTTCGCCGTTTAAATACCGGAGAACCGTTATTAAATTGTGCAGACCGAACACTCGGTTATTAATTAGAAAACGCCTTGCAAACTCGCCCATTGAGTTGGGCGACGTATAACAACAATCCCTTATCTCAAACGTTTTACTGCCAGTTAAAACAATTACATATGAGTTCTTGATGAACTCCTGGAGACAGTAATGAGCGATCTATCGCCTGTAGAAAAGTCCGGCGCACCTCCGGAAGTTGCAATTAGCATGAAGAAAGTTGCCGTGGCCAGTGTGATTGGCACCACAGTGGAATGGTACGACCTGTTTGTGTTCGCCACGGCTTCGGCGCTGGTGTTCAACAAAGTGTTCTTTCCGGATTTCGATCCGTTGATCGGTACATTACTGGCGTTCGGTACGTTTGCTTCGGCCTACCTGGCGCGGATTGTCGGCGCGGCACTGTTCGGTCATTTCGGTGACCGCTTGGGACGCAAGTCGATGTTGTTGGTTTCACTGTTGACCATGGGTGCCGCTACGTTCGCCATCGGGTTATTACCCAATTACGCGGCCATTGGTATCTGGGCGCCGATCCTGTTGTTGCTGCTGAGGGTGATTCAAGGCCTGGCGTTGGGCGGCGAATGGGGCGGTGCGGTGCTGATGGCCGTAGAACATGCGCCCGCCAACAAACGCGGTTTGTACGGCTCGTGGGTACAGATCGGCGTTCCGGCCGGGACCATGATTGCCAATCTGGCCTTCCTGTTGATTGCCGCGTGGCTGTCCCCTGAAGACCTGTTGGCCTGGGGCTGGCGTATTCCGTTCCTGGCCAGCGTACTGCTGATCGCCGTGGGCTTGTACATCCGCTTGAACATCGCTGAAACCCCGGCCTTCAACAAGGTCAAGGAAGCCGAGGTGCAGGTGAAAATGCCGCTGGCGGAAGTCTTCCGCAAGTACTGGAAACAAGTGGTGCTGGGCGGAATCGCCACCATGTCGACCGGGGCGTCGTTCAACATCATCGTTGCCTTCGGCTTGACGTACGGCACGCAGAATCTGGGTTTCAGCCGCAGCGTGATGCTCGGCGTGGTGTTGCTTTCCTGCGCTTGGTGCATCGTCATGTTGCCAGTGTTCGGCGCGCTGTCGGATCGCTACGGACGCAAGCCGATCATCGTTGCCGGCATCGTCGCCGAAGCGTTGGTCGCGTTCCCGATGTTCTGGTTGATGGACACCAAAGAGTTGCCCTGTGTGATCTTCGGTTACCTGCTGTTGATGACCGCATTCGCGGCCAACTACGGACCGATCGCGACTTTCCTCGCCGAACTGTTCGGCACTCGGGTGCGTTATTCCGGGTTGTCGATCAGCTACATGTTGTCCGGTCTGCTTGGCAGTGCGGCGACACCCATCGTCACCACCGCATTGCTGGCGGCGACCGGCAAAGGCTCTTCGGTGGCCTGGTACATGATCGGCGCGGCGTTGATTTCGTTGGTGGCGCTGTTGTTGCTGACCGAGACCTTCAAGCGAGACATCAGCGATGTCCCAACGGCAGTGCCAGCCGCTGATCCAGCCCTCGGCAAACCGATCAAATCGGCCGCCGCCTGATTAATGGAGTTCAACAACATGCGCAGAATTCAGTCAGCCCCGGGCTTCATCGGCCCGGTCGGCCCTTACTCCCAAGCGGTGGTCAGTGGCCACCTGGTGTTCACCGCCGGGCAGATTCCGGCTCAGAGCGGGCTCGATGACCAGCCCGCTGATTTCCCCGAACAAGTGCGACAAACCTTGCGCAATCTGGAAGCGATCCTGATTGAAGCCGGGTCCGACTTCAGCCACGTGATCAAGGTCAACGCGTACCTCACCGATCCCGCACAACTGGAGCCGTTCAACGCGGTGTATCGCGAGTTTCTCGGCCATGCACCGCCGGCACGCACCACGGTGTGCGTGGCGTTGTGGGGCGTGTCGCTGGAAATCGACTGCGTCGCCGAGTTGATTGCCAAGGAGGCACAACATGGATGAATCGCAGCTGATCGAGCAGCTCAACGCGGTGAGTTTTCCAACGCTCGGGCATTTTCTCGAAGAAGGCTTCGCCGATTCGCAACTGCGGGCCATGGTGCCCAATGTGAAATTGGTCGGCCGTGCGCTGACCCTGAAACTGGTGGGCGCCGATGCCATCGCCGTCAACCAGGCTCTGGCACTGATAAAACCGGGCGATGTACTGGTGATCGACACCGATGGCGACTGGCAACACGCACCCGTCGGCGCGGTCACTAGTTGCGCCGCGAGTTGCGCCGGTGCGGTGGGCATCGTGGTGGACGGCGCGGTGACCGACTTGCTCGAACTGCGCGAGGCCGGGTTACCGGTCTTCGCTCGCGGCACCAGCCTGCTGACCACCAAGTTGCATGGCCGTGGCGACAGTCAGATCAATCAGCCGATCCACTGTGCTGGCGTCACGGTGCATCCCGGGGATTTCGTGCTGGCGGACGACAACGGCGTGCTGTTTCTCGATCCGGTCACCGCGCAAAACGTCATCGAGCGTGCGCTGGCATCGGACCGGGCAGAACCGCAACTGCTGACCCGGTTAATGGCGGGCGAGCCGGTGTCCAGTGTCTTGAGTATCAAACTCTCTTAATGACCGGCAGCCAGCCCCAGAGCTGGCTGCTCAGGAACTTCAAAATCAATGAACAAACAACCGTTGGCACTTATTGCGATCGGCAGTGCGCTATTCAGTCCGTTAAGCATGGCGGACTTTATTAAAGACAGTAAAGCGACCCTCGGGATGCGTAACTATTACTTCAATAACGATAATCGCGATGGCACCGCGAACCCTTCCAGAACCGAAGAATGGGCGCAGGGTTTCATGCTCAACTATCAGTCCGGATTCACCGAAGGCACCGTCGGCTTTGGAGTCGATGCGCTAGGGTTGCTGGGTATTCGCCTGGACAGCGGTGATGGTCGCCATGTCGGCAGTTCGATGATCCCCAACGATGGCAACGGCGCCGCCGAGCAATGGTCGCGTTTCGGTGCGACGGCGAAGATGCGCTTTGCCAAGACTGAAATGCGTTACGGCACCCTGACGCCGAAGTTACCGATTCTGCAGGCCAACGACGGCCGGCTGCTGCCGCAGACATTCGAGGGTGGGCAGATCGTCTCCAATGACTTCGAGCATCTGACCCTGACCGGTGGTCATCTCGAACACGCCACGGGGCGCGGTTCCAGCGACAGCACCGGCCTGGCCGTGGCCGGCGGCACTCGGGAAAGCAACGCGTTCAATTTTGCCGGTGTCGATTACAAAGTCACCGATGCGCTTCTGGCGCAGTACTACTACGCCAATCTCGAAGACTATTACCAACAGCATTTTGCCGGTCTGGTGCATAACCTGACACTGGGGGATTTCGGCGCGCTGAAAACCGATTTGCGCTACTTCAAGACCTCCGCCGACGGCGCCAATGACTCGGCCAGCGGA
Source organism: Pseudomonas sp. GM41(2012) (assembly GCF_000282315.2). Lineage (GTDB taxonomy): Bacteria > Pseudomonadota > Gammaproteobacteria > Pseudomonadales > Pseudomonadaceae > Aquipseudomonas. Next base: position 2,202,568 of record NZ_AKJN02000006.1, on the reverse strand, counting down.
CGGGCGAGCGGCTACCGCACCAGTGGCTATACGCAGAACGGCGACGGCAAGATCGACAACAATACCTGGAGCCTGGCGTTCACCTGGAACATCGGCGCTCACGCGCTGATGGCCGGTTATCAGCAGGTGTCCAGTGACAGCGGATTCGTGCAGCTCAACCAGGGTGGTTTGCCGGACAAAGGCGCTGGCGGCGCAAGTGTCTACCTGCTGACCGACCGCTACATCCAGAACTTCACCCGCGCCGGAGAGCGAACCGGTTTCGCTCAGTACAGCTACGATTTCGCCGCCCTTGGCGTGCCGGGGCTCAAAGCTTCGGCGATGTACCTCTCAGGCAGCGGAATCAAAACGGTGGCCGGGCCTGAGCAAGAGGAATGGGAGCGCGACCTGAGCCTCGACTATGTGATCCAGAGCGGGCCGTTGAAAAACGTCGCACTGGGTTGGCGCAACGGCATGTCGCGCAGTGAAGCGTCGCGCGATGCGGACCAGAACCGCCTGGTGGTCAGCTACAGTCTGCCGTTGTTCTGATCGGGCCACTCAGTCCAGCAAGCACTGTTGCAGGCTCTCGAGAAAAATCGTCTCGGCCCGGCTCATGCGCTGCTCGCGGTTCCACAGCAAATGAATGTCCACATCGGCAATCCCTTCGTGGGGCGGCAGGCGCCAGAGCAATCCGGCGTCGACGTCCGCCGCCACCACGTGCTCGGGTAAACAGCCGATCCCGTACCCGGCGATCACCAGTCGCCGGACTTCTTCCAGGCTCGGTGACGAGGCGACGATCCGTCCGCTGAAGCCTTGCTGATCACGAAAAATCGTCAGCGGTGAAAGCATGCCGCCGATCTGATCGCTGGTGAAACTGACGAAATTCTCCCGCTGCAAATCCCCTTCGGCAACGTTCTGCTGGCCGAACAGCGCATGGTGCTTGCCGCAGAAAAACGCATAGCGTTGACGCAGGAACAGCCGTTGTTCAAGGCGCGGTTGCGGGCGCCGATTGAGGCTCAGGCCGAGGGTCGCGGTTTTTTCCTGGAGGGCGCTGACGATGTCGGAGCTGCGCATCACGTCGACTTCCAGATCCACTCGCGGATGCTGGCGATGAAAGTCCGCGAGGAAGTCATCGAAGCGCTCCGAAAAGATCCGGCTGATGATCAGCAAGCGAACCTTGCCGATCACTTCGTCGGCCGGTTGCTCCAGCACGCTGCTGACCTGGGACATCTGCCCGTAGATTTCCCCGGCGAGTTCGAAGATCTGCTCGCCGACTTCGGTCAGGGCAAACCGTGGCCCGCGACGGGCGATCAGTTGTCGGCCCAGTTGCTCCTCCAGACGCTTCAACGCCTGGCTCACCGCCGGTTGCGTCAGGTGCAGGCGGGCGGCGGCGCGGCTGATGCTCAGCTCCTGACCGATCACCCGGAAGGTGCGCAGCAGGTTCCAGTCCAGACGGTCATTGAGCAGGCGTTGCATAGGCGTTCTTCAAACAGTAAAAGTCACGTGAAAAAGATCAATCGCTTACGAGCGTCGGCCGGGGAATCGATAAAACGCAAATTCAGCAGACATTAACATTGCTGGAGGTAGCAGCAGTAAAAAATAAAATTCAGGGGGGAAAAGGTTGCCTCTAACCGATTGTTCAGCTGCACGCGTATAGGTGAAGAATTCTTGTGGTATTCACATCGTAGTTGAAGAAGCCGGTATTGATCACAGTGATTTGAATGCGGAGTAATTGTTACAGGCGTCATAGGTCAGCTAATCCCGAAAGCTATGACTTCGTGTCGTCGGGTCTTTTTACGTTCGCAAGTGAAGCTTTGGAGGCTGGAGGGCTTGATCGGGGATCTTTACGGTATTCGGTATTACGGTGCACCGGAATACGAAATAGCATAGTTGGATCCAGGCGCCCTTAGAGATATGTACGCTAGGGCTATTCTTGAACGGGACATTGAGGCCATGACCCGGGCAGGCGAGTATTTTAAGGCGCGAGTCGACCAATTGGCCATCTTCCGATCCCGGCAGACCGACTGCGCGACGTGTCCGATGAAAGCCAAGTGCTGCCCGAACACTGCGTTTCGCAAGATCGCCCGCAGCGTCCATGAAGCCGCTCGGGATGTGGCTCGGCGCATTGCAGCAACGCCGGCGTATCAGCGCTCTCGCCACGAACGTAAAAAGGTCGAGATGTTGTTTGCCCACCTCAAGCGCATCCTGAAATTGGATCGCTTGCGACTACGTGGCATGAGTGGCGCGACGGATGAATTCACGCTGGCCGCTGCGGTGCAAAACCTGCGACGGCTGGCCAAATTTTCATCGCAAGGGCCACCAGTCACGGGATAGGTGCGCCTGCACCAAGCAAAAAACCTCAAACTAACCCAATAACAGAGCAGCAAAGGTCGCCGAAGGGCCGAAAAACCACTCAATGTGGTGAGTAGGTTCTCCAGTGGTGGTCGTGCCTGAGTTCAGGCGATCTGAAAATTCGACTTTTTCAACAGAATCGGCCGATTGCTGCCTGTCTCGAAGGGTAGCAGTCGCCCCATAGTTGACTGTCAGGCTGAATACTCTCACATGCATTCGCAACTAGAGTTTCACTGCCGACTATTCTCAAGCCTGAATCGCCGGGCGGTGGCGAATCCGAAACCTGGGTCGCCGCCAATGCTCTTTCAACGTTTCATGAGTGTGTCCCCTTCGATCGGCTGATTTCCGAAAACGTTTATTAGACGCACAATGTTGGGAAGTCAGGTCTGAATGAATAAACGTCATGAATAATATGCAGGAGTTGTTAGGTCGCGTGACCCTGGACGAGCTATCGGCCTTCGTGGCGGTAGTAGAGGCCCTCAGCTTCACAGATGCGGCCAAGGTCATAGGACGAGACGCCACGATCATCTCGCGAAGGATCGGGCAACTGGAAGAGCGACTCGGAATTCGACTGTTGTCCCGCACCACGCGGCGCGTCTCTCTGACTGAAGTCGGAACGCTTTACTATCAACGTGTACGGGCACTGTTGGATGAACTGGACAGCGCCGGCCAAGAGGCGAGTAACTTCGCGACCAGTCCTCAGGGATTACTCAGGGTGTCGATCCCCGTCACCTTCGGACGCAGATGGGTGGCGCCATTACTGCCCGCGTTCATCGCACAGCATCCAAAAATCCGAGTGGATGCGCGTTTTGCCGATCGCTACGTCGACGTAGTGGCGGAGGGTTTTGACGTGGCTATCCGCGTGGGGGTGTTGCGCGATAGCACGCTCGTCGCCAAGCAGATCGCGCCATTTCGCAACCTGCTTTATGCATCTCCAAGCTACATCTCTTTGCACGGTCAACCTCAGACGCCTGAAGCGTTGGCTGAACATGCCTGCCTGGGATTCAGTAGTCACTCAAGCTGGCCAGACTGGGTACTGAAAAACGGCAATCAGCACCGGACGGTACGGCCAACTGGCCCGTTGATTTCGGACAATTCAGAGTCACTGCTTCAAGCGGCTGCTAAAGGCGTCGGCATCATCCTTACTCCGGATTGGCTAGCGGGGCCCGCGGTTCGCACTGGTGAACTTGTGCCTGTCCTGCCGCAATGGCAGGGCTCGGAGAGTGGCGGGATTTACGCGTTGATGCCGCCGGGGCGACTCGTTCCAACCAAAACACGCGTATTCGTCGACGAAATCACCCGCGCTATTCAGGCAGGTTGGGACCAGTAGGAAAATCGGGAGCCTTCTAAACCGGGCATAAGTACTCCGATACGCCGTAACGAGCGGTGTATTTTGCGTTGAATAATTGATAAAAATAATTTGTGTTTATGAAAAATATATATTGATTTTATTTACGGTGGAGCCGCTTTAGCATAAATCCATCTTCAAAGAAGCTGTCGGACAGTAAGCGTGCTGTCCGACTTCATAAACCTATAAAAACTGCATTCGGAGTCCTGATGAGTCTTTCTCCTTTCCACCTGGCAATTCCTGTTTACAACCTGGCCGCTACCCGTACTTTTTACGGCGAAGTGTTTGGGCTTTCCGAGGGGCGTTCCAGCACTCAATGGGTCGATTTTGATTTTTATGGTCACCAACTGGTCATCCACGAGCATCCTAAGACCGCGTCGCAAGAAAGTGTTCACAGCAATCCGGTAGACGGCCACGACGTACCGGTTCCCCACTTCGGCATTATTCTGGAATGGGCGCAATGGGAAGCACTGGCCGAGCGCCTGAAGTCCTTCGGTACTGAGTTCGTTATCGAACCCTACATTCGATTCAAAGGGCAGGTTGGCGAGCAAGCCACGATGTTCTTGTTCGACCCATGTGGTAACGCGCTTGAGTTCAAAGCATTCAAGGATATGAGCCAGCTCTTCGCTAAGTAATAAATAACCTGGCGCACGAATATTGCGCCAGGAAACCTTAATGAGCTGGAAGCTCATGAATCTAGCTACTGCCCTCAAGCAGTCCTTTCATTCCAACAAAAAGGCTAGACATGAAACGTATCCCATTAGTTTGGCAAATTGTTGCTGGGCTTTTGCTCGGCGTGCTCGTCGGTTGGTACTTCAATACCCATCCACAAAATCAGGTCTGGGTCAGTACCGAAATTCTTAAACCCCTTGGCGACATTTTCATCAAGATGATGAAGATGGTTGTTGTTCCCATTGTTTTCTGCTGCATGATCCTCGGTATTGCCGGAGGCGGCGATAACAAGTCCTTCGGACGCATGGGGGCCAAATCGCTGGCTTACTTCTTCGCGATTACCAGTTTGGCCATTGTCCTCGGACTGTGCTTCGCCAACTTCTTCGAGCCTGGTAAAGGTACTGAAATTGCTGGCATCTCGCACAGTACATCGACAGTCAACATGGAGCCTTCAAAAGGCGCGCTGATTATTCTGCAAAACATTGTTCCCGATAACGTGATTGTGGCGATGTCGGAAGGGAAGTTGCTGTCAGTGCTGTTTTTTGCCGTGCTCCTGGGAATGGCATTGAACACACTGCCAAAAGCGAAAAGCGCTCCGGTCATTGCTGTTGTTCAAGGCTTGTCTGATGCGATGTTCAAGGTGGTCTCGTTTGTCATGGCTTATGCGCCTATCGGCGTATTCGGCATGATCGGTGCGACCGTCGCGACCTTTGGCTTTGCCTCGTTGTTACCGTTGCTCAAGTTGATTGGTGTGGTTTACCTCGCGCTGATTGCCTTTGCCTTGATTTTCCTTGGAGGCATTTGCTATCTGATTGGCGAAAACGTCTTCAAGTTGATCAAGTACTTCAGGGATGAGCTGATTCTGGCGTTCTCCAGTGCGGCGTCCGCAGCGGTCATGCCGCAGTTGATGAAAAAGTTGGAGAACTACGGCGTCCCTCAACGCATCGTCAGCTTCGTGGTGCCGGTGGGGTATGCGTTCAACCTGGATGGTGCGTCCATCTTCCTCGGCGTAGCGACGATTTTTATCGCTCAGCTGTATGGCATCGATCTGTCGCTGACTCAGCAGATTCTGCTGGTGGTCACGATGGTGTTGACGTCGAAGGGAGCCGCTGGAGTGCCTGGCTTTGCCATCATTATTCTGTCTGCCACCCTGGCATCTGCCGGGCTTCCTTTGGAAGGGGTCGCGTTGATCGCTGGTATCTTCAGAATTATCGATAGCGGGACGACAACGTTGAACGTGCTGGGTAATGCAATCGCTCCCTTGGTAATTGCCAAGTGGGAGAAGGCCAGTCTCGAACCTTCACGTGTCGAGCGAGTAGGGGAGCAAGCGTAACCTCCCTTTAAAAGAGCCTTCGGCGTGATCTACGCCGAGGGCTCTTTTTGTTTACGCGGTACAGATAATAACTATTCCGCTTTTGCTGTTCTTCAGGCTCCGAGTTGTGCGGTTGTAATAGCTCAATCGCACACTTGGACTCGTCAAACGTTGCTGCCAATTATTAATAAAAATACAGGTGGTTTATGTGCAAAAAATCTTTGCTCGACTTGGCACGTCGGTGTGCTTTGTTGAGTGCGCTGTGTGCGTCGTTCCTCACCGCTAACGTTCCTCAGCTGGCGTCAGCAAACCCTCTTTCTCAGTTGGACGCTTCTGCTGTAGCCGTACCAGACCGCTTGGCCGCGGACACGGCCAATTCCATCTTCGCCAAAGGCGGTAATGCCATTGATGCGGCAGTCGCCATTGCGTTTTCGCTGGCGGTGACCTACCCCGAGGCTGGGAATATCGGTGGTGGCGGGTTCATGACTGTTTACCACGAGGGCAAACCTTACTTCCTGGATTACCGCGAACGTGCGCCGCTCAAGGCGACGAGAGACATGTTTGTCGACAGCAAAGGCCAGGTGATTGCGGCTGACAATCTTGACGGAAGTGTCATTGGCCACCGCGCAGTGGGCGTGCCTGGCGCGGTATCCGGCATGTGGGAAGCTCATCAACGTTTTGGCAAACTCAAGTGGGCGGATCTGATCGCGCCGGCGATTCACTATGCGCATGAGGGGTTTGTCGTTGATGACACGCTGGCCAATCTGGCAGCGACCGAAAATGAAAAGCGATTCTCCGGTAAAACCAATTTCGCCGAGTACTTCGGCAAATTGCACGCGGGGTCAACATTCAAACAACCTGAGTTGGAGGCGGTGCTGAAGCGAATCGCCGCGCAGGGGCCGGATGGCTTTTACACCGGCAAGACCGCCGAACTGATCGTCAGTGATATGGAGGCTCACGGTGGCTTGATCAGTGAAGCGGATCTCAAGGGCTACAAGGCCGTCTGGCGAGAGCCGATACAGGCGAACTGGAATGGCTTTCAGATCGTCACGGCGCCGCCTCCAAGCTCCGGCGGTATTGCTTTGGTGCAGCTGTTGAAGATGAAGGAAGCGCGTCAAAAGGATTTCCAGGGCGTTCCGCTCAATTCTGTCAGCTACATGCACCTGGTCGCTGAAATCGAGAAGCGCGTGTTTGCGGATCGCGCTCAATACCTGGGTGATCCTGATTTCTACAAGGTGCCCATGGAGCAGTTGCTGGATGAAAAGTACTTGGCCAGCCGTGCAGCGCAGGTCAATGTTTCAGTGCCTTCGGACACCGGTAAAGTGGTCGCTGGTCTGAACATCGCATCCCCGGAAAAGCCGCAAACCACTCACTTTTCAATCGTAGACAAATGGGGGAATGCGGTCTCTAACACTTATACGCTCAACGGATTCTTCGGCTCCGGTGTGGTCGCCAGCAAGACTGGCATTCTGCTCAACGACGAAATGGATGACTTCTCCGCCCTTGCGGGTGTGCCGAATCAGATGGGGGTTGTGGGCAATGACACCAACGCGATTGAACCCGGAAAGCGTCCGCTGTCTTCGATGACGCCGACGATTTTCCTGAAGGACGGTAAAGTTGCACTGGTCATTGGCACACCAGGCGGCTCGCGGATTTTTACGTCAATCTTTCAGGTGGTTACCAATACCTATGACTTCCAGCTTCCATTGAAGGATGCCGTTGCAACGATGCGCTTCCATCACCAGTTGCTGCCGGCGAACACCATTTTCTGGGAGCCTTATGCCCCTATCTCCGGGCAGTTGGCAACCGATCTTGAAGCCAGGGGCTATAACTTGGCTGATCAGGGTTTTAACGGTGATGTCCAGGCGATCAAGGTTGAGGGTCGAGTCCCTGAGCCCGTTTCAGACCCGAGGGGAAGGGGCGTGACGTCGCTGGCGAAGTAACCGTTTGAAGCATGCGACAGCACGCTGTCGCATCGCCGGGCACCTAGCCTGCACCTTTGCTGTGCAGGCTTCCTCATTCCACCGCGATAAAGCTTGGGTGTTTCTTCTCACCTGGCCCCTCATTTGTTCACTCCGCTATATCCTCCTGTCGCTCAAGTCATTCGACCCGCTGATACTCCTTCTTTCTGGCACGTGCGATGCGGCGCGTCAGTCTGCAGCCGTGCTCGAAATTTGACTTTGTGGCAGCACAATGGATTCATCACATACAATCAGACAATCTGTTCGGCGAAATGTATGATTCTGGGCAGCGCACCTGCGTCCCTGATATTTGCGTCAAACCGAGTTTGAATTGTCATTTTTGTGAATAGCCTGATTAAAACCATATGAGGGAGAGTGCGTAGATGAGTGAATCAAGCCTCCAAGTCCCCAAGCGCGGCGCGACGCTGCGCTTGTTAGTAGAAGACAAGATTCGAGAAGCCATCTCCTCCGGTGTGCTTCGGCCTGGCCAGCGACTGGTCGAGCGTGAGCTTTGCGAGATGACTGGAGTTGGCCGCACATCCATTCGAGAAGCGTTACGACAGCTTGAGGCGGAAGGTTTGATTACCTGCAACCCCCACAAGGGGCCTTCCGTGAACAAAATCTCCTTGGATGAAACGCGCCAGCTGTACGCAGTACGCGGACTCCTGGAAAGCTTCTCAGGGCAGGAATTCGCCTTGGTGGGTACGGATGCGCAGATCCGTCGCCTTGAGGAAGCCGCTGCGGTATTCGAGTTTCGGGCTCAGCAATATTGGCAATACCCTGACCGGGACCTCGATAGTTTGAGGGCTGCGCGTGATGCGTTGATTGAAGCCAAGACCCAGTTTTACGTCTGCTTAATGGAAGGCAGCAATAATATTTTCATCGTGCAGATGCTGACCACGTTACACAACCGGATCACATTGTTGCGCGCCACCTCCATGACCCAGCCCGGTCGTCTCCAGCACTCAGTCAAGGAAATCAAAGAGATCGTGGCAGCGATCAAGTCGAGGGATGGTGCCAGGGCGGCAGAAGCTTGCCGAGCACACATCGAGTTGTCGGCCAGGGTGGCCATCAATTATTTGGAAAGCGTCGAGCAGGAAGACCCAGTTATGTCTGATTGACAGATTGTCTGCAAATCTGGATATTCATCACGGCGTGGTTGCGCCGTTTTTCTGCTGCTCGGTTGCCCGTAAGCCAGTGCTTCGTGTGCCGCTTTCGGGACAGGTAACAGAAGAGCGCGTGACCGGTTGAAATCGGTACGGCCCCATTTGGGCTGTAAGACACTGACGTGATGACTCGTCACTGCAAGAGTGACGCAGGAGAAAAATAATGACTGCATTCATCAGTTTGAAAGAGAGGCTGGTTAACGCCTACCCCGACCCCGAACTGCGCCGGCTTGCCCCGGGGCTCTCAATAACCGTCGAGTTCAGCGTCGGATCGCAAAGCACTGGACTCAGTGTTGCCGAAGGTCATCTGTTCAAAGGCTTTTCCGGCCAGCCAGCCATCCGCATCGAGGCCGCCGAAGAGCAATGGGGGCATGTGCTGTGCGTACCGCCTGTCGCGACCTACCATAGTTTCACCGCTTTACAGATTGCCAATCCTGCTTTCGAAGTGAGCGGCGATGCACAACTGATCGCCCAGGCGCGGCCGTTTCTTGAGCGCTTGTTCGAACTGATCACCTTGACTCCTGCGGCTCCAGCGCTGCCTGTGCAGCGATCGATTTCGCAAATTCAAGGGCAGTATGCTGCTGTCAGCGTACTGGGGCGGGAATATGAGATTTATTACGAAGTAGCCGGGGAGGGCGTGCCGATCTTGTTCCTCCACACTGCCGGTGCAGACGGCCGCCAGTATTTTGGACAAATGGCCGATATCGAAATGGCTCGGCAATTTCGCATGTATGCGATCGACCTTCCATTTCACGGTAAATCGATGCCACCCCGCGACTGGGACGGTGCCCCATATTTGCTGACAAGCGAATGCTACCAGCAATGGTGTACGGCGTTTATTGAGCAGGTGATAGGCGCCCCTGCCATCGTCGTCGGGGGCTCGATGGGCGCTGCAATGTCCTTGGTGCTGGCGGCCGAGCACCCTGAACACCTGATCGGTGTTGTAGCGCTGGAGCCTCCTTTCCAGTCCCGTGGCCGCCGAAATCCCTATCAGAACCATGTGCAAGTACATGGGGGGCTACACAACGGCGCTTATGTTCGAGGCCTGATGAGTCCGACCAGCCCCATTGAGGATCGCCGCCGCGCCAGTTGGATTTATTCGCAGGGAGGACCTGGTGTCTACCCAGGCGATCTGGCGTTTTACAGTGATGAGTTCGATGGTGCCGAGACCGCGCCGCGTATCGATGCCGCGCGCACACCAGTCGCGCTGCTCTCAGGCAATTATGACTATTCCGCAACCCCGGCGGATGGCGCCAAACTGGCCCATCTGATTCCCGGTGCCTTGCACCTGGTCATGGAGGGGTTGGGGCACTTCCCCATGACGGAGCACCCGGATAACTTCCGACCGTACCTGATGCAGGGGCTCGAGCATGTCGTAAGCAAGACGGAGCTGAAGGGGGCCTGAATATCGGCAGGAAAGCTGACCTTAACCCCTCCGGCGGGTCAGCTTTCTATTGGAGTGGTGGACTCGACAGACGAAAAAAAAGCCCGGTTATTCACCGGGCCAAAGGTCACAGGTACAGGGTTAGTCGACCAAGTGGTTGCCAATTGAAGAACCGCCGTCCACGGTCAGGATGCTGCCGGTGGCAAAGCGAGAGCGGTCAGAAGCGAGGAACAGGAAGGCTTCTGCAATTTCCTCGGGCTTGCCCATTCGATTCATCACCGCCCGTGCCTCCAAAGCGGCCCGCAATGCTTGCGGTGTTTCAGATTGAGCGAAGATCCGGTCGAAATAAGGGCTGTCGATAGTGCCAGGCGCTACCGCGTTTACGCGTATGCCATCCGCCGCATGATCCAGTGCCATCGCTCGCGTCAGCGCTGAAACGCCGCCTTTGGAGGCAACATAGGCCGTGCGGTTTGCAATGGCGCTGGTGGCCGTATACGACGTGGTATTGATGATCGAGCCGGACTTCTGCCGGGCCATGATCGGTATGACATGCTTGGCGCACAGGAACATGCCCTTGAGGTTGACCGACATCAGCCGGTCCCAATCCTGCTCTTCAATGGTGACAACGTTCCCGGTCAGACCGAAACCGGCGTTGTTGACCAGCACATCGATACGGCCGAAGCGGGCAACCGTCGTTTCGACTAACGCCTGCACCTCTGCATTGATCGCCACATTGCAGCCAATAGCGGTGGCACCAATCTCATCTGCGGTCGCCTGTGCGGCCTCGACGTTCACATCTGCCACGATGACCGAAGCGCCATTCTTCGCAAATATTGTCGCGATGGCTTTGCCAATGCCACTGGCTGCGCCAGTCACGATGCATACCTTGTTTTCTAATTCCATTGTCGTCATCCCCTGATCAAGTCACCGGTCCGGCCCATTTCTGGCGGAACGAATCGTGCGTCAGCATTCGCTCATACCATGCCTTCACGTTGGGCAGATCTGCTCGCGAAAAGTCCATGTTCAGCCAGCGGTGCCCATGAACGGCCCAGGCAATATCAGCGATGGTCATCTCACTGCCACAGATGTAATCGTGCTCGCCGAGTCGGGTTTCTATCCAGTTCCACACTCTACCGGCTTCCCGAATTGCCGTTTCCAGCGCTTGCGTGTCGCGCTTCTCCAGCGGTGTGCGAATCAACTGAAAAAACACCACCGTTTGCGGTCGGGTCAACTGAGTTTGCTGGCAGTCCAGCCATTGGTCGACCACACCGCGTCTTTTCGGGTCAGCGGGGTAGAGCGAGCTGTCGGGGGCATAGGCGTTGCACAAATAGCGCAGCACAGCATTGCTTTCCCAGAGAGTGAAATCGCCATCGACCAGCGTAGGAACGAGGCTGGTCGGGTTTTTGCTCCGATAGTCGTCTTCTTCAAGCCCGCCGAAGACGTTCCCGATATCGACCCTCTCGTATTCGAGGCCCAGCTCGTCCATAAGCCAGACGACTTTCATGACATTGCTGGATTTCATGTGGCCAAACAGCGTGCGTGGCATGTCTGCGTCCTTTGTTGAATGAAATTCGAGATTCTTTATAAGTATCGTCAGACAATCTGTCAATCAGCCAAAATAGTTTTGACAGATTGTCTGACGATCTGTACGTTTGGTTTCACATGACCCATGCGACTCCTTGGACGAGGCAGACATGAAAAAACAAGAACAAGAAATAGAGCTGGTTAACGACTTCAAGCAAGCGATGCGTCGATTGACCTCGACGATTTCGCTGATCACCACCCGCCACCTCGGGCAGCCTTTCGGAATGGCTGCCACCGCTGTGCAATCAGTGACTACTGATCCTGCAACCATTCTGGTCTGTGTTAACCGCTCTGCGTCCATCAGCGCTGCGTTGGAGGAGAGCGGGCGGTTCGCGGTCAATATGCTCCATCACTCCCACGTCGATCTCGTGCCGATTTTCAGCGGCCAGTTGAAGGGCGAGGAGCGTTTCGAGCACGGTCAATGGATCGAAGAACACGGTGTACCTGTGCTGGTGGATGCCCAAGCTTCGCTGGTGTGCGAGGTCAGTTCGGTCACAACCATCGGCTCGCACGACGTGATCTTTGGCAGAGTGCTGTGGGTCGATACGCGCCTGGATATCTCCCCGCTGCTTTACGAAAACGGTGGCTTCGCAAGATCCGCGGCCATCAAATGATGCTGTTGTCTGGCGCTTTGGTGTCATCTCTTGAGCGGCATGCCGTTAGCGTTCAGTAGAGGTTGTTATGGTCTTTGCAACGATTGAAAACGCATTAAAAGTGATTGCCTCTGGCGGGATGGTCATCGTGGTGGATGATGAGGGGCGTGAGAATGAAGGTGATGTCGTCATGGCCGCAGAGTTCGCGACGACAGAAGCGCTGACATTCATGGTGAGTCGGTGCCGAGGCATTGTGTGTGCGCCTATGCCAGAACCTGTCGCACGCCGACTCGAATTACCTTTGATGGTGGAACGAAATACCGACTCTATGAAAACGGCATTTACCGTGTCGGTTGATCTCATCGCGGGGATTACCACCGGCGTTTCGGCTGCCGAACGCGCGTTGACACTCAGAGCACTCTCCGCACCTGAAACCAAGGCTGAATCGCTGGCCCGACCTGGGCATATTTTCCCACTCATTGCTCGCCAAGGTGGCGTTGAGGAGCGAGCCGGTCACACCGAGGCTGCTGTAGATCTGGCTGAACTGGCAGGTCTATCGCCGGTGGGCATCATCTGCGAGATCCTGAAGGACGACGGCAGCATGGCGCGTCGTGCGGACCTGGAGATCTTCGCGCGTGATAACGGACTCATCATTATTTCGATTGCTGACCTGATTGCATGGAAAGCAAGGAAATCTCTTCAGTTTCAATATGTAAGACCTAGTCTGGTTGCATAAACCTACATGATTTTTTAAACCGTAAAACCTCTAGCACGATGGCTACTTACGTGGCCGTATGGTTACGAAGGTTATAACTCACCTCGAGGAAGATAGAATGAACAGTCAAGCCAAGATCACTTCACCCGACGGAAGCCAACTGTCTGAGCGATTTCACGAAGGCCTTAAAACCCGCCGTGAAGTTTTGGGTGGAGCCTATGTCGATAGCTCTATTGCAAAGGCGACTGATTTTAACTGGCCGGTTCAGGAGCTGGTAACCGAATACTGCTGGGATGCTATCTGGAATCGTCCGGGCCTGGATCGCCGCACGCGTTCATTCTTGAACCTGGGTATGATTTCCGCACTGAATCGCCCGCATGAATTGAAGTTGCATGTGCGCGGCGCTATTAATAATGGTTTGAGCAAAGAAGAAATCCGAGAGGTGCTCCTTCAAGTGGCTATTTACTGTGGCGTGCCAGCTTCCATTGATGGCTTCCGTTTGGCTCAGGAAGTTTTCGACGATATGGGCGTTTAATCCAACGGCACTTAAATGTTTAAAAAAATAAAAAGAGGAATGAAAAATGGACATGCAGGAACGTTTTCACGAAACGGGTAACCCGATGTTCAACGATAACGCGCTTAAACTGGGCGTTTTCGGAACCAACTGTTCAAATGCCTGTGCTATTACGACTGCCGAGTCAACATTTGAGCCCACATTTGAACACAACGTCAAAATCGCCAAGCAGCTTGAAGCAGCGGGATGGGAGTGTATGGTGCCCATCGCTCGCTGGCGTGGATTTGGCGGGGAGACAAACTTCAACGGCAGTAACATGGAAACATTCACCTGGGCAGCCGCCATGGCCGCGGTGACCACCAAACTACAGTTTTTCTCCACCACTCACGTACCGACCATTCACCCGATCGTTGCCGCAAAAATGGCGACCACGATTGACCATATTTCCAAGGGGCGTTTCGGCCTCAACCTGGTCACCGGGTGGTTTACGCCGGAAATGGAAATGTTTGGCCGTGAAATGATGGAGCACGATCAGCGTTATGAATACGCTGACGAGTGGATGGATATCGTGGCCGCTCTCTGGGAACGCAATGGTGTCGACTACAATGGCGACTTCCATAAGACCAAAGACGCCGTGATGGAGCCGAAGCCTTATAACAAGGCCGGTCGCCCGGTAATGATTTGCGCAGGATCGTCTGGCAAAGGACTGGATTTCACAGCGAAACACTGTGACTTCAACTTTGGTTTCATGCAAGACATGGAAAAGGGCGCCGCCTGGGTCAAGCATGTTAAAGAACTGGCTCGCTCAAAATTTGGCCGAGAGTTGGGAACGTTTACCTCGTGCCCGGTCATCGTTCGCGAAACAGAAAAGGAAGCACGTGAATATTATGATTATTACGTGAAAGAGAAGGGTGACATGGTGGCGTGCGACAACCTCGCTGAGGTCTTGCAAGTACAGTCGCAAAATCACTCTCCGGAAATGTATCAGAAGTTTAAGGAGCGTTTTATCGCGGGTTGGGGGGGCTTCCCGATTGTAGGTTCGCCTGAGCAAGTCGCTCAAGGATTGATCGATCTGAAGAAGACGGGTGTCGACGGAACGCTGTTGACGATGGTCGATTATAATGAAGAACTTCCTTTCTTTAATGAGCGGGTCATGCCTTTGCTTAAGCAGGCGGGTCTGCGACAGTAATGGCATCGAAGGGTGTTTGCAGATTGCAAACACCCTTTATGAGTAACACGTCAAAAATTTTCGCGTTGTCGGCGCAGTAATCGTAGCCCCATTTGCCCGTGCGTATTCGGGGGCGTTTTAAAAAGGAGACGATGCAGTAGTTTGCTGAGTTTGTATTAAGTCAGGCGTCAATAATAAATACAATAATATTAGGCGGACAATGAAATGAAGCGATTTGCTTATGCGGCAATTCCCGTAATTTTTTTGCTGGCGAGTGCTGTTAGTGCTAAGGGGGTCGATGAACTACCCACGGACCAACAGGCGCTTTATCAACGAGTTGATCCTCAACTTCCTTTGGGGCCCAGTGCATTTCGAGATTTTGTCGCGAAAAAACAGCCACCTTGGAAGATCGGCTATGCTTCGACATATGCGGGTAACACGTGGCGAGCCTCCATTCAGGATGAGATGACTAATGTTATTCTGCCTGCCTATCAAAAAGCAGGGCTTATATCGGATCTGGTCGTCACTCAGTCCGACTTGAAAGACGCAGTCCAAATCCAACAAATGCGCCAAATGGTTGATAGCGGTG
This sequence comes from Pseudomonas sp. GM41(2012), assembly GCF_000282315.2. Taxonomy (GTDB): domain Bacteria; phylum Pseudomonadota; class Gammaproteobacteria; order Pseudomonadales; family Pseudomonadaceae; genus Aquipseudomonas. The sequence continues at coordinate 2,187,234 of NZ_AKJN02000006.1, read as the reverse complement.
TTGATGCAATCATCATCTGCTGCTCAAATGTTACGGCCATCAATCAGACGATCGAATATGCCCATTCGAAAGGCGTCCCGGTATTTTCTTTCTCGGGTTATGTCACATCGCCTTATGCCATCAACGTTACCGAAAATAACACCCAAGGCGGTTACGCTGCGGGCAAATGGTTGGCCGAGAAAATCGGCGGTAAGGGTAACGTACTGTTGGTGTCGGGTATCCCGGGTTTTGCATCCTCAGACAGCTTTGATGCAGGCGCGAAGGGCGTATTGGCTGAATTCCCCGATATCAAACTTGTAGGCAATGTCGCAGGTAATTGGACCGATCAGGTGGCTCAGGTCGAGGTGCAAAAATTCCTGGCCACAAACCCCGGCAAGGTGGATGGCATTATCGTGCAGTCAGCCTCGGAAAATGGTGTTTTGAATGCCGTGCGGCAGTCGGGTCGCGATCTGATGCCGGTCGTGCTTGGTGGCGAGGCATCAGCGGCCTGTTTTTGGCGCAATAATCCGGGATTCATTGAGCAAAGCTTTCATTTCTGGCCTCCTCGCGCCGAAGCTCGCATGGTCTGGGACGTAATGATGCGCACCTTAGAGGGGCAGGGTCCCAAGGTTCAATCTATTCCGCGCCCGGTTATCACTTACAGCATTGATGAAGTGAACGCCACCCTTGGGGAGAACTGTGATCCCAACTCTACGGCTTGGTTAGAGCCGGCGAATGATGGATGGTGGCCAAAGGAAGTGGCAGCAGGTTACTTCCTGCGCCCTGAAGATCCGCTCACTTGGCGTCCCAAGCCTTAATTCAAAAGCCAATTCGCTTAACGCTCAACTAGCCAGCCTGGAAGAAGGGACCTGCTATGAGTTCTGAACAGATTGTCGGTATTACCACTGTGCGTCTAAAGGGTGTTGCCAAGTCCTTCGGAGAAACACGAGCACTCAGAGGAGTGGATCTGGAGGCTCGTGCCGGTGAAGTACATGCCATAGTGGGTGAGAATGGATCAGGAAAAAGCACGCTGGCAAAAATCATGTCCGGTGTACTTTTACCGGACCTGGGGGAGGTCTCCATTCTGGGGCGAAGCCCTCGTTCACCGATTGAGGCACGTGACGCGGGCCTGGCGACGATTTTTCAGGAGGTGCTCGTCGCTCAGGAGGCAAGCGTTCTTGACAACCTTTATGTCGGTCACGACAAGCTTTTTCGAACAGTCTCTACTCGAGCAGAACGTGAAAGCGCAGCGGCTGAATTGATGGCGCGTTTAGTCGGTCAACCAGTGGACATAAATGCATTGGTTGGCACGTTGCCTCTAAGTGTGAAGCAGTGGATTGTTATTGCTCGCGCTATTTTGCGTTGTCCCAAGGTTTTGATTCTTGATGAATCGTCCGCGGCGCTGGATCTTGATGCAACTTCCCGGTTGCACACGGAAATAGATCGTTTGCGGTCTGACGGCGCAACGATTTTGATCGTGACGCATCGAATCGCTGAACTTGTACGCATTGCTGATCGTGCAACGATTTTGCGCGACGGCGAAAGCGTCGGCGTTCTTGAGAAGTCGCAAATCACTGAAGAGAATCTGCTGGCGATGATGACGCCGCACGAGCGCAAAGTGATTTCGGCATGCCACGTGGCTGGTACTGCGCGGAGGATCGAGGGGGGGCGAATCATGTCGGTCAATGATCTGAAGTTATCGGCGGGTGCCGAACCTTTTAACTTTTCACTGCTGCAAGGACAGATTATCGGTGTGACCGGTCTGGACGGGCAGGGGCAAGATGCGTTCTTGCGTGCAGTCGCCGGAATCGAAGTGGCTAACAGCGGTGTACTTGAGGTTCACGCTGAGGACGGTACCTCCCGACTGTCTAGCCTCGCGGACGCCGAGCGGTTGGGTGTGGCCTATGTATCAGGCGATCGAAAACGCGAAGGAATTTTCCCCGATCAAAGCATCTTCGAGAACTTGGCTATCGGAATATACCGCAGTTGCCTTGGCCCGCTTGGAGTCATTCGACGGTCTGGTATCAACGAGATCTACCAGGCGGAGGTGAATCGTCTGCACATCAAGATTGGCCTGGCGTCGAATAAAATCACGTCGCTGTCAGGAGGTAATCAACAGAAAGTGTTGATTGGTCGTGCGTTTGCGCGCAACCCGAGGGTGATCGTGTTGAACGATCCCGCCCGCGGCGTCGATTTAGGTACGAAACGTGACCTCTATGCAGAGTTACGACGCTTCGCCGATGCGGGAGGCGCCGTCATTTACATGTCTTCTGAAATGGAGGAGTTCCTGGGGTTCGTAGACCGGGTTGACGTGTTTGTAAAAAACACGGTGTTCCGATCCCTAAGTGACAACTCTATAAATGAGGATGAAATGTTGGCCGCGATGTTTGGGCAGGAATCCTGCGAGCATCAGCCATCTGGCCGTCGGGAGGGCGTAGGCGCATGAGTCCTTCACAACGATTGCTGGTGCAGTATCGCTACCTGGCGGTGCCTTGCGCACTGTTTTTTGCCTTGGCGGTGCTGGCGTTGTTTCGAACGCCCAACTTATTTTCGTTCAGTGGTCTGGCGGGTGCGGTACTGGTGGCGACCCCTCTGATCCTTTGCACCCTGGCGCTTACTCCAACAGTCATGGCGGGACGAGGAACCGTAGACCTGTCAGTGGGCCCGTTAATGGGATTCATCAACGTGACGTTGATAGCCTGGCTCACAAAGAACGGAGTCACTCATCCCATAGCAATTTTTGGCTGGGCCATGTTGATAGGGGTCTTATGGCAAATAGGACAAGCCTTGATCATTATCCATGTCCGCGTCGCACCAATCATCGTTACGTTGTCCAGCTACCTCATATTGACAGGCGTCAATCTACTGATCATGCAACGGGCTGGCGGTTTGGCGCCTGATTGGATGATGAGTTGGGGGGCCGGTATCAGTCTTCTGTCACCGGTGAGTTTTGTGCTGTTAGGGGCTATTGCTCTGTGGTTCCTGTTCTGGAGATCGGCCTTTCACACCCATCTACGCTTGACTGGGGCCGATGAAAGAATGGCCTATACCGCGGGAGTCAAGATTGAGACCGTACGTATTGGTGCTCATATCTTGAGTGGCGTTTTTGTAGGGTTGGCGGCAGTGAGTTACACCGCGTTAATTTCTTCTGGAGATCCGACCCAGGGCAGCACCTACACGCTTCAGGCGGTGACGGCTTTGGTTCTTGGGGGCGCAAGTTTGGCGGGAGGACGTGGTGGGGCGATAGGGTCGATCCTTGGCGCTTTGAATATGTTCCTGATTGCCAACCTACTGGCGACATTCAACTTTGGGACTATTTCGGGGTCAGCGACCAAGTTCGCATTCGGGCTGATCCTGATTATTTCCCTCTTGGTAAATGTACTGGCGGTCAGCCGGGTGCCAGCCCGATAGGAGTCTCATATGACTGTGTTCCGACTTTTTCCGCAGTTGAAGCAAGCCCCCGCGAGCCGATTGCACGATAGCCTGCGCGAGAATCGAGCCATCGCCATCGGTGCTGCGCTGTTGATTATGCTTGTCGTGTGCGGTGCATTGACCGTAAGTGGATTTCTTTCCTTGCAAAACGCCAGATCGATTCTGTTGCTTGCTGCGTTCCTGGGCTTGGCGTCGATCGGGCAGACAATGGTTTCGCTGTTGGGTGGACTGGATCTCTCTATTCCATTTGTGATCGGCGCCGCCAATATTCTTTTGCCTAGACTGCTTAATAACGGATTACCACCCGCCGCGGCGATCATCATAATTCTGGCACTGGGGCTGGTGGTTGGTTGCATCAACGGCTTGCTTAGCTATCGATTACAAGGCCAGGCGTTGATCATGTCATTAGGGCTGGGCTTCGCGGTAGTTGGGGCAACCGAGATCTATACAGCGCTGGGCTCTGCATTCGGAGGCAATAGTTTCGCGCCGGTTCCGGCATGGCTCACTAACTTCTCGGCTTTTAATGGAACGTTTTTCGGCCTGCCAATCCCGCCCGTTGTGATTGTCTGGTTAGTGATTAGCGTTGGCATCATCTGGGTGATGAAAAATACCTGGTTTGGCAGGAGTATCTACGCCCTCGGTGGGAGTCGGACTGCGGCATCGCGCCTGCAGATATCGGAAATACGCACCTGGACTGCGGTGCATGGTATCTCCGGTGTGATGTCAGCACTGACGGGTGTGCTGCTGCTGGGATTTTCCGGGGGCGGTTATGTCGGTGTGGGAGATCCTTACCTGTTCAGTACCGTTGCCGCAGTGGTCATCGGCGGTACGTCTCTTCTGGGGGGAGCGGGAGGATACGGTGCCACCGTTTTGGGCGTACTGGTACTGACCGTTCTGAGTTCATTGCTGGTTGGCATGGGGATGACTTATGCCGGCCAGCAGGCAGTGATCGGATTGCTGATCGTACCCATGGTTGCGGTCTATGCACGTCTTCCTCATATCCGTAATCAAATCTGATAAGTAGCAGTGACAGGAGCGGAGCGGTGCCTCTTAACAGAATGGAATGCACTGCAACCCGGGCAGATAATGTGCAACTCATAAGGCAGGGGGCCTGATGAGTTGCACTTTAAAGCCTGTTAGTTCGCAGGAGGGCAGGAGTGGTTAGTTGATCGGCATGCGTTAATCACCTGCCAAAATCAGTTCACGCCTTGCCCCTCTCGCCTCGAGTTCCACTTCACCACCCGAAATCGGTGGACGTGCTCTGTATACGACCACCCCCCGACTCAGTGTTTCGCCCAATTCTCCAAGCAACGTGCTCCCCCAGAGATTGGGAATCTCATGCACATGAAAAATCGCTATCTGGTTGGCATCTCTCCAGGACAGGCCCAGTCTGGAGAGGCTCGCGCTGATCACGTCAATGGTATACCTGGCACGTTGATGCATGGCCGTCGGGCCAGTGTCGCCTTCGGCGATGACGTTGCCATCCGGCGTAATATCCGCTGTGCCGGACAGGCAAAACCCTCCCTCTTTCGACGTCGTAGGCGCTGTGTAGCTGAAGGCGCACATAGATGCTGTCTGCGGGGGGTGATCCGCGAGCGCGATGTTCGAGCGGCACACTCCACTGAGGTCTCCATGCAACAATCCCCAGCGACGCAATTGCGCCAGGTATGGAGTATTGAAGTCAGACCAGTCTTGCGAGGTCAATTGCGCCGGCACGCGCATCTCGATGCCACAGAAGGCCTGGACAGGTCGCCCGACTTTGCTCAGAAAAGCTTCGATGAATGGATAGGCTTGATCCAGTGGCAGCCATGTCTGCAACTGTACCCGGATCACCTCGAAACCCTCATGGGGCACGATGCCGGTGCAATACGCCACACCGCCAGGCAGGACTTTGTAGTTACCCGCCGCGTTGTCGAGCAGGAGCACCGCGTCTGGGCCTTGGGAAGAACAAAAGTCTTGGGTCATTGCTGGATTCCTGCAAAGTGTGAACAGTTAAATCGCGGGAGTTGCGCCAGGCCGGTATCTTCCCGACCGGATCCTTGGATGAAGTGTAAGTGCTGCATAAAAAGAAAATAACGGAGCTGTAACGCATAACTGTCGTGCAAAATATGCACGATTTAGGCGCGTTACTGGTTGGGATGTCGAGTGTGTAACATCGAGCGTCGTCTACCGGCGCTGAGGCTGGAATCTGCTCTGGGCCGACAAGATTTTCAACTCAGTAATCACAGGTGGGATTCATCGATAAAATTTATGGTCAGGTAAAAAAATCTCAGCTTTTTAATCATTTTTTCAATACGTAAAATGCGTGGTAGATAGCGCCGAAAATGATTAATTACCTGAGTTTGTAAAAGTCGACGGGTGTCTGGGCATGTTGGAGTCAACATCCGCCGGAGTCGTGATCGTCCTGCCACTAAATTAGTCAGTGTCACTCGCCAGAGGAGCGATCATGTCTAGAGTTTCCCATCAAGCGCTGAGGGGCGAATTTCGTAAGCTGCTTGCATCGTCTGCCTGTTACCACACGGCATCTGTGTTCGACCCTATGTCCGCAAGAATTGCTGCGGACCTGGGGTTTGAAGTCGGCATTCTCGGCGGATCAGTCGCTTCACTGCAGGTATTGGCTGCGCCCGACTTCGCCCTTATTACGCTGAGTGAATTTGCAGAGCAGGCGACGCGGATTGGACGAGTCGCACAACTACCGATTATTGCCGATGCGGATCATGGTTATGGCAATGCACTGAATGTCATGCGTACAGTCGCTGAGCTGGAGCGTTCTGGAGTCGCTGCACTGACTATCGAAGATACGCTCTTGCCGGCGCAGTTTGGCCGTAAATCGACAGATCTCATCTCCATTGAGGAGGGCGCCGGAAAAATCAAAGCGGCCGTTGAATCTCGAGTTGATTCGCAGCTCGCTATCATTGCCCGCACCAACGCAAGCTCGTTATCCGTCGCACAAGTGGCGAGCCGCATTCAGGCCTACACAGCTGCCGGTGCCGATGCCATTTGCCTCGTAGGTGTGAAGGATTTTGAGCATTTGGAGCAGATTGCCGAAGGCATGACGCTTCCTCTGATGCTGGTGACTTATGGAAATCCTCAACTTTGCGACAGCGAACGCCTAGGTTCGCTGGGTGTACGGATTGTTGTTGCCGGCCATGCCGCCTATTTCGCTTCGATCAAAGCGACTTATGACTGTTTGCGCGAACAGCGCAATGTCACTCGTAGCACATCTGACCTGAGCGCTACAGAATTGACCCACACCTATACGCGACCAGAGCGTTTCCAGGTGTGGGCCAAAGCGTTCATGAATGTTGATGAGTAGTGGATTACTTTTGACTGTCACGCCTGCCAGTAAAAAAACGCAAGTTAGGCCGTGGCGGTGTTTACTGATTTTTGTGGACCTGTTCGGTAATCAATTGAGCAAGCACCTTCACCGGTTCCGTCAGGCTTCTGCGTGCGCGGTGCACGAGGCCTATATCTCGGTGGAAGGTGCGTTGTTTCAAGTCTATAGCGCGTACTTGTGCAGGCCATCCTTGATGTGTCGCTGTTTCAGGGACCAATGCTACACCGACCCCATTGGCAACCAATTTGATGATCGCGTCCAGCTCATCGAGCTCGCACACCTCTCGTAAAGACACATGCGTTTGTCGCAAGAATCTATCGACCTGCCGACCACCAAAAGAAGATCGGTCATAGCGAATGAAAGGCTGGCTGGAAACCAGTTCGGACCAGTCATCGCCCGGCATGTCGACCGGGACAATCAGGCGGTAGGGTTCACGTGCCAATGTGGTCCAGCGCAAATCGCTTTGAAGTGAGAACGGAGGGCGGATGATTGCAGCCATATCGATCTCGCCAGAATCAACCTGGTTGACCAATTCCATGGACAGGCCAGGAATGACGCGAGTTCGGCACTGAGGACATTGCTGATGAAAATGAGCGAGGGCGTCAGGCAAAAAAGAGCGCTGCACGGAGGCAATGGCACCGACAGTGACCAAAATGCTGGCGGGGAGACCTACCGTCGTAGTGCCTAGATTACTGAACTGACGGACCAGTTCCTGCCCCTGCAGTAAAACCTGATGCCCCATTCGGTTCAGATGAGCCGAGCGTCCTTTGCGATCGAACAGCTCGATCCCTAGCTCTGCCTCGAGGCGTTGCATTTGTGCGCTGACTGCCGCTTGTGTAAGTCCTATTTTGCTACCGGCAGCAGCAAAAGTGCCTTCTCTCGCCACGGCGATGAATGTTTTCAGTTCTTTAATCATCGGCAAATATTAATTGTGTTTTTGGTTGAAATACATTTATTTTTTTTGCGCTTTGGTGGTGCGTCAGGACAATGGGGGCCAAGTTCCCATTGCAACGCCTGGAGGGTTGCGATGCGTTTCGGAAGGTAACTCTCCAAATTGGGTTTTGTAATACTGAGAGAACATTCCGAAGTGCCAAAACCCCCATCGCATGGCCGCTTCGGATACCGAGGGCGCGCCATTGATGATGTCTTTTCTGGCTTCATGGAGGCGGATCTGGCGAATGTAGGTGCAAGGATTTACCCCGACCACTTGCATAAAAGCGCTGTGGAGTCCGCGCCTGCTCATGTGCAAGTGTTCACACAGATCCTCTACCGTCGGGCTGCCTGTCTGATGACTCAAAATAAACAACCGCGCCCTGTCCACCATCGCTCGATGAACTCGATGATCCCTGGGTAAGTGTGTTGTGTTTATCGACAGACTCCCCATCGCTTGAAGCGCTGCTACGGCCACATCCTCGGAAAGCTGTAGTCGTGCGGACTCACTGTCCATCGATTCCGGGTGCTGGACTGCTGAGCCGAGTGCCGACAGCAGAAGGGATTTATATCGAGATATCCCTTGAGCATCCCCCTTGAGCATGCACGCTCCGTTGATCAGGCGGGTTGTGCCAACCCCGTAGAGGCCTTGAGAAAGCGTTTCGAGAAACGAGGCGTCGATGGTCGCAGCGAGAATGTCCGATTCAGCGGTTGCACGAAAGCGCGCTTCCTCACCCTGGCGCATGATGAATAACGAATCAGCCTGCATCTCTCGATTCTGCCAGGAGCACGTGCCTTGATGCAGGGTGACTCCAATCATCAGAATATCGGTGTCGGCAACCGATCGTTGGTCAATGGCCTGATTGATCCATTCGCGGAATACCTGGACTCGTCCGAGAGAGGCACGTGCGACACCTCCCTCGAAGTTGCCACATGAAAGCTGGGTGTAATCTTGCACCCAGTCAGGAAGAATTCTCGATTGTAGAAACGGATCATTTGACCTTACGCACGCCACTCTCGCGGGGATCGAAGACGAATGGGTCGTATTTGGACTTTGCTGCATTTTGCAATCTCCGAGGACTGCTTGTAATGCAGCAATCTTCGTTCCAACCTCGAGTCATTTAACGCATTTAAAGCATAGACACCGCTCATGGGTGCGTCATTTTAGTGCACTTTGAAAAAAGAGACGCACGACGCATCAAAACGCGCCGATATTTGATAGCGAACCCTTCGCCCCAGGCGTAAGAATGAACGCGATGCAATTAGTCTAAGTGGATGACAGGCAAAAAACTAAAGTTTCAGGTGGTCAACAGTGCCTGACTCTAATGCCTCATCGCTATAGAGATATATGCAGACTTACTGAAGTGGCGATTTGATAAGTTTAAAGAGCGTCGAACCCGTTTGCTCGCTCCACGAAATCCAACTCGCCGCCAGGGCAGGGAGGTCTGGAATATTCAGTGATCTATTTGTATGGAAAACGATATCCATAGGGGCGAATATGCACACTACAGAACCTGAAATTATTAATAATAAACCGGGGCTGTCCGGATCCTTGGGTGTGACTTCGATAGTGCTGATGGTAGTCGCAACGGCCGCACCTCTGACGGTCATGGTGGCCAATACCCCGTTAATTATTTCGATGGGTAACGGGGCGGCGGCGCCGTTTGATGCAATGGTTGCAACGGTGATCATGTTTCTCTTCAGTGTGGGATTTATCTACATGTCGAGGTATATCACCAATGCAGGGGCGTTCTACTCATATATCCAGAAAGGGCTGGGTCGATCCATAGGGCTGGGTTCGGCGACGATGGCAGTGATTTCATATTTTATGATACTGGTCGCGCTGGAGGCTTATATAGGCTATGCACTGTCTCAGCTGTTGCTGACGACCTTGGGTATTAGTATTTCGTGGTGGCTGCTTGCACTAGTGATTACGGCTATTGTGGGTGTTTTGGGTTATCAGAAAATTGAATTGAGCAGTAAGTTTTTGGGCGTAGCGCTGGTGCTTGAGATAGTGATTGTGCTGGTGGTAGACGCGGCGATTATAGGCAGTGGTAGTGTTGGCTCGGATGCCCTGGAACCTTTTTCATCAGCGACCATTCTTTCAGGTTCACCAGGCTTGGGCATCATGTTTGCAATTTATTGTTTTACCGGTTTTGAATCGACGGTGGTCTACAGGGAGGAAGCGAAAAACCCCAATGTGACGATCCCTAAGGCAACCTACATTGCGGTGTTCCTGATTGGTGTGTTTTACGCAGTATCCATGTGGTGCCAAGTGAACGGTATTGGGCTATCACAGGTCGTGCAGCAAGCCTCTGAGCATCCTGGTGATATGTATTTGACTATGGTGGAAAGATATACCAATAAAGCTTTTGTTGATGTCATGCAGGTGTTGTTGGTGACCAGTTTATTTGCCTGTGTGCTCTCTCTGCATAATATCGTAGTTCGTTACCAATACGTGTTGGGGCGCTTTGGGGTTTTGCATTCGAAGCTTGGCAGTGTTCATGAGAAACATGGTTCGCCTTTTGTCTCCTCGGTATTGCAAACAACACTGTCCTTGCTGGCTGTCGCTGTTTGCGCAATGATCGGAATGGATCCGGTCACACAGATTTACGCCTGGGGTGCAACAGCGGGAACACTCGGGTATATGGTGATTCTCTCCCTGACTTGCGTTTCTGTACTGGTATTTTTTAGAAGGAGCGTTGAGTTTCACCCCGTCTTGAATACTGTCGTAGCACCCATAGGTGGTCTTATCGGATTGGTCGCTTGTTTAATCGTTGCAGTTCAGAATTTGCCCGCTTTAATTGGGGGCGATAATGCAGCCGTTGCGGCATCAATCATGGAAGTGATTGTCATGGTTTCCTTTGTGGTCGGGTGTATCGCAGCGTTGCTGATGAAAGTCATGAGTCCTGCACGGTTCGCTTTATTAAAACAAGTAGGCTGAAAATTTTTATGCCTGTCGTTAAAGTCTGAAGAAGGTAAAACAACCATGAGCAAAAATATTAAAGCGGTCGCAACAAGTGAATACAACGCGGTCATTGCTGTTGCCGAGAAATATGTCGATGGCTTGCGTATTGGCAGTCCTCAACGCCTGGAAGAGGCGTTTCATCAACAAGCGGTGATGTATGGCTTCACCAATGGCAAGCTTTTGGGCGGTTCGATCAGCAACTTGTACGAATTCGTTCGCGATAACGGTAAGGCGCCGGACATCACGACTCGACTGGACGTTCTCGCCATCACGCCAACCACCGCAGTAGTGCGCGTGGACATGGAACAGGACGCCATTGGCGCTGACTATAACGATTACCTGACGTTGATCCGCATTGATGGTGCCTGGAAGGTGATCGCCAAGGTGTATCACCAGTTTCAGGACTGATTGACACCCTGCTTGCACGCTGCCCGCTTTTCGAAGTGGCGGGCAGCCTTCGCCGCACTAACATGCACCCATGTGAAAGTTCGAACAAACGACTGCGTCCCTAGGCACCAGACGATTGATCGATTTTTTGATAGCATGCGGCGCATTATGAAGAAACCCCTCCACGACATGCGTCAGCACATCATTGATGTCGCCAGAGCGCTTATGACCCATAAGGGCTACACGGCTGTCGGCCTGACCGAAATCCTCGCTACGGCTGGCGTGCCCAAAGGCTCTTTCTATCACTATTTCCGTTCCAAGGACGAGTTTGGCCAGGCCCTGCTTGATGAGTACTTTCAGGAGTACATCGGGCGGGTCGATTTGCTGTTGGCCGGGGAGGGTACAGGGGCTGAGCGACTGCTGAGCTATCTGCGATATTGGGCTGAGACACAGGCATTCGATCACACTGACCAGAAATGCCTGGTGGTCAAATTAGGTGCTGAGGTTTGTGATCTGTCCGAAAACATGCGCACCGTTCTCGAAAAAGGCACCGCGCTGATCATTCAGCGGATTACACGTTGTGTTGAGCAGGGGAAGGCGGACGGGTCCATCACGGCAACTGCTGACGCACCCACGCTGGCAGAAGGGCTTTACCAGATGTGGTTAGGGGCCTCTTTGCTCGTCAAGGTCGGCAGAACCCATCAACCTTTTGAAGGCGCGCTTGAGATGAGTCGACGTCTTCTGTCTTAGCCCTGAGTTAAACGCCCCGGCAACCGCATGGTTGTTCGGGGCATTTTGCTTACGCAGTCTCGTTCAGATAGCGCTGAAGGCTTTCGTGGCCACCGACGATGAGCGACTGAATAACAGCAGTCTGCTCGCCCTGTGGATCGGGATCGCGGGTATCAAAACTTGCCGACCACAGGACGACAGTCTTGTTTTCTCCTGTCAGTGGCAGCAGCTTCACAATGGCCACATAGTTGTCCACCGGCAGCGGCGCCTCTTCGAAGCGGTAGGAGAAGAGCAGGTTGGTTTCGTCAACCGCCAGCAGCTTCTCGCGCAGAACCGCTCCGTCTTGCAAAGTCAGACGGCGAATACAGCCAACCAGTCCGTCAGGTTGGCCATCCTCGATAATGCTTTCAGGAATAGCAGGGTGCCACTTGCTGATCTGGCCGAATTGCTTCAGCACATCCCAGACACGACTGGCTTCGCCGTCAATGAGGGCGCAATACTCAATTTTTGCCATGGTTTAAAACCTCTGTCTGTCGTTATGTTGCAAATGTGAATTCGTTATGGCTTGCCGATCTGGACCAGGCGGTCGGACGGCACCACATGAACGCCAGAGGCAGGATCAATGGCCGCCTCCAGCAATGCATGAGCGATGGCAGAAGGCGGATTGAGCCGCCAACGTGCAGGTAAGAGTGCAGCTGCCGCCTTGAGGAAGAACACCAGCACGCGTTCTCCATTACGAATTTCCTCACGCTTTCCACCAATGACCCCTGGCCGCACATACGTCAGCGATTCAAAGCCCAAGTCCGCCAGTTCTTTTTCCAGATGGCCTTTGACCTGGTTGTAAAAGAAAGGGGATTGGGCATTTGCGCCGATGGCTGAATTGAGCACATAAGTGGGCGTGCCATGCGCTCGTGCCAGTTGGGCAACGGCCAGCGGATAATCATGGTCGACTTGCTTGAATGCCGCTTTGGACCCCGCCGTTTTGAGGGTCGTGCCCAGCGTGCAGATCACCGCATCGACATGCAACCAAGGGGCCTGCTGGTCGAGGCGGTCGAAATCTATGTCAGGAGCGATGAGCTTCGGGTCTTGAGGTAACGCACGACGTGTCGGAGCGTATACGACGCTGACGCGTGGATCCGACAGTGCCAGTTCCAGAACATGGCGTCCGACGAATCCGCTCGCACCGATGAGCAGCAATTTCACTGTTGGCTCCAATCGCGAGTGAGTCGCTGAATCGCCTCACCGACCGGTGTATCGCCCTGGGTCAGTTCGATGATGATTCGGTTCACGGCGGGCCTTTCGATAATCTGTAGCAAGGCCGCCGCTACATCGTCGCGGGGCACATCGCCATAGGGGATTGCGAGGCCTGCACGGACTCTGCCGGTGCCGGGGGAATCCCGTAGCGTGCCAGGACGCAGGATGACCCAGTCAAGATCAGTCTCGGCCAGATGGATATCCGCTAGCTTCTTGACCTTCATGTAGTTTTCGAAGGTCTCGGAGACGGTTTCGCCGCGTGAGGCTTCCGGAAAGGCCGATACCAGAATGAAGCGCTTGATGTTCGCAAGTGCAGCCGCCGCCACAGCCATTTCAAGTCCGCGGCCATCAATGGCGTTGGTCATTTGCGATCCGCCCTTGCCGCCAGCACCGGCCGCGAATACCACGATGTCGCTGCCGGTCATGAGTCCAGCCAGCCCCTTCGCATCGAGTTCAAGCAAACTGCCGGCTATCGGTGTGGCGCCCAGTGCTTTCAGCTCCTCGGCTTGTTCCGAATGACGGTAAAGCGAGCGAGGTTCGTGACCGCGTGCCACCAGCTGCTGAGCAAGGCGTCGGGCGACTTTGCCCGCACCACCGACGATAAAAACTGTGTTCATGGTTCCTCCTGATCGAGCGACGCTGCACAGACCGGCCCGCTACGGCGGGCCGATACAGACTGATCAGCCTTCGAACTGGTGGTAGACCTTGGCGATGACTTTCCAGCTACCGTCGATTTTGATCAGCGTCAGGTAGTCGTTGTAGTCGGCGCCGATGGCATCATTTTCCATGTCCACGCGCACTACCGCAGTCGTAGGCGTGATGGCCAGGACGTCGAGGCGAGTGGTGATGTCCGGTGCCTTGCCGTTGCTACGAACGAAGTCGAACAGGTTGGTGATCGAGCCGCCTAAAAGCTTGCCGTTGGTGAAGCCGTACATGACCGCGTCCTTGTGAAAGGCTTCAGCCAAACCGTCAGCACTGCCTACTTTGAGGCTGTCAGCATACTGCTGGGCAACGGCGATAACGGCGTTGTATTCCTGGGTGGGTACCGCTTTGATGTTCTTGCTCATCGAAAAAATCCTTCTTGGACTGGGCGCCAACGGCGCCCGGTTGGCTTGCGGTCAGGGTTAAGGGGCAACGTGGGTGTGGTAGATCTTGCTCACCACGGTCCACTTGCCTTCAACTTTCAGCAGGTTGAAGAAATCGGTGAAGCAGAAGCCGGAAATATCGTTGGTGTCGATACGAGCACTGGCGGCAGTGCCGACGATATCGATATTGACAATCACGCCCTGGGCTTCAGGCGATGGACGAAACGCGCTGTCGATGATGTCGAACAAACCCTGGATGGGGCCGCCCGCCAATTTGTTATCGGCATCGACTCCAAAGATGGTCGCTTGCTCGCTGAAGGCCGGTTTCATGATGCTGCTTTTGGCCTGTTTACCACCTTCGTTGTACTGGTTCAGTACCTCAACGATGGCGTTGTATTCCTGCACATAAGTAGGCTTGGTCATGGTGTTTCTCCTGATTTAAGGGGGGAATGACAAGGCTCGGTCCACGCCGAAACCTGAATTGAGTGGGCCGGTTTCCACCGTTCATTCATGCTTCAACTCTTTCTCGATGGATTGGTTGGCGGCCTTGCGTGCGCAATGAGCAATGCTCAGCAATGCCAGCACCGCTGCCGCCAACCCCATGCCAGTCAACACGCGGGTTGCATTGCCGGCAGTGGCTTCGCCACTGAGGATGTCGCTGACACTGGAAACCAGTGACCCCAGATAAACGTACAAAAAAGTGCCTGGCAGCAGCCCGAGCCAGGACGCCAGTAGAAAATCCCGAGCACTGATACGGCTTGCGCCGAGGGCGTAACTCAGAGGGGCGAAGGGCACGATGGAAGCCAGGCGCAGAAGCAAGACAATTCGAAAGCCATTTCGGGCGAGCGCTCTGTCAATCGCGGCTTGCCGAGGGCGAGTTGCCAGTCGTCTCAGTACAAATGGGCGCAAAAAAGTGCGCCCCATGACGAATGCGATCGTTGCCGACGCCATACCGACAGGCGACACAAGCAGAGTTCCCCCTACCGGCCCGTATAAAAAACCGGCAATAGCCGTAAGGGGCGAGGCGGGCACAAAGGCCACTGTTGCCAGCAGGAAGACCAGCGCATACAAGGCGCTGCCTGTTCCGCCCATTGAGCGCAAAGCCTCAACCCATTGGGTGGCTGACTGCATGATCACTTCGATCACACCATCGACTCCGCGCACACCCATCGGTCTACTGTGAATGACATGGCACATTGCAGCATTGGGTGCTCCGACCGCATCCGAACGGCGTTGATAAAAACTATTTGTAGTGAGCGCTATATATTAGGCTGGCTATTCTATAGCGAGCACTACAGATAGTGTCAAGGCGTTTGATCGCTTCGCTGCATTGTTCTTTGACAAAACGCCTGGATGGACGGGAGAGCGGGGCAGTACGCAGGGGACAATAAGCAAATAAATATTATGTATTACAAAGAAATATATTGTTTTTATTGCTGTTTTAAGCCCGTTAGGATCCCTTCAGCAATCAACAACAACTGAAGGGTGGCTTCATGCAATTGCTGGGACATCTGCTGCACGCGGTCAAACCATCACCAACGCTGGCGATCACACGTCAGGCGGCTGAATTGCGCCGCCGAGGTGTTGATGTGATTAGTCTGTCGGCCGGAGAGCCCGACTTTCCGACACCCGACCACATCAATGCAGCGGCAAAGGCTGCGATTGATGCAGGACAAACCCGTTACACCGATGTCGATGGCACCCCCGAGCTCAAGGCGGCGATTGTGCGCAAGTTTCAGCGCGAAAACGGCGTGACCTACGACACCAGTGAAATCAGCGTAGGGACCGGTGGCAAGCAAGTCCTGATCAACGCTTTGCTGGCCACTCTCAATCCGGGAGATGAGGTCATCATTCCCGCACCTTATTGGGTGTCATACCCGGACATGGTCCGCTTGGCGGGGGGGACCCCGGTGGAGGTGAGTTGCCCGGCGGATCAACATTTCAAAATCACGGCAGCTCAGCTCCAGAAGGCCATTACTGCGCGAACCAAGTGGGTGATCCTGAACTCCCCGAGCAATCCAACCGGGGCCGGCTACAGCGTGACTGAACTGAAGGAATTGGGCGCCGTACTTCTCGGCCATCCACAGGTCTATGTGCTGACGGATGACATGTATGAGCACCTCAGTTACGACGGCTGGGTGTTTTCCACCATGGCTTCGCAGGTGCCGGCGTTACGCGATCGGGTTCTGACAGTAAATGGGGTGTCCAAAGCCTACTCGATGACCGGCTGGCGCATCGGTTACGCCGGCGGGCCAAAGGATCTGATAGCGGCCATGGCAACTATCCAATCCCAAACCACCAGCAATCCCTGCGCGATATCCCAAGCCGCCGCGGTTGCCGCTCTGGATGGCCCGATTGACTTCCTGGCCGAACGCAACGAAGTGTTCCGTCAGCGCAGAGATCTATGCCTGGATGCTTTCAACGATACACCTGGCTTGATGTGTCGCCGTCCCGAGGGGGCGTTCTATCTGTTTCCTTCTTGTGCCGGCCTTATCGGGCGCAAGACGCCTGTGGGTGTCGAGCTCACAAATGATGTAGAGGTCAGTCGCTATTTGCTGGAGGCGGCCAGGGTGGCGGTCGTGCCGGGTAGTGCATTTGGTTTGGAGGGGTACTTCCGAATTTCCTTTGCTACCTCCACAGCAGTGCTTGAACACGCTTGTTCGCGGATACGCCAGGCTTGTGACCAGCTCGTCTGATCCGCTTTCCGGATGATACCGAGGCGTAGCGCTGAGGCCGAGAGGTTGCCGCTGTCGAAGGAGCAAGCGCTACGAGTATTCCTTGGTTGAGCGAATTGCAGGTAATGGAAGCATGCCGACGGCCGTTGCCGCGATACCTTCCAGGGTTTGCCGTGAAAGTCCATCGTGCGCCTGCAACGACATGCCTTCCAACAGTGTATTCAACGCGGCGGCAAGGATGAGGGTGTCAACATCAGCCGCCAGTTGTCCATCTTCCACGGCGCGGTCGAGGCGCTGCTGCAGATAATCCCGACCTTCCTGGCGAAGTGCCTTGAGGGCGTTGGTGATCTCTTGAGCGCTCTCTGACACATTGACACCCGCCAATACGACCATACAGCCGCATGGTGCCTCGGGCTCAGTGACGATCGCAGCAGCGGAATGGAAAAAATCGGTGATGGCACGGTACAGGTCCGGCTCGCTATCCATGCGTTCCCAGGTAGCATCCCAGAATCTGGCTTCGTAATAATTGACCGCTTCGAGGAAGAGCTTTGATTTATTGCCAAACGCGGCATAGAGGCTTGGCGGGTTGATGCCCATGGCCGTGCATAATTCCGCCACGGAGGCCGGTTCGTATCCGCGTTTCCAGAACACTTCGAGCGCATTAAACAGGGCTTGCTCGCGATCAAAGGCGCGTGGACGTCCTTTTTTAGGGGGGACGGCCAGCGTGGGTATGGGGTCGGTCATTCGTGCGTTGCCTCGATGATGCAGGGCCAATCAGCTGAAGAAACTGCTCAGTTATGGTCTGTAGAATCGAATGATACACAAAAGGCATGGATACGGGCCTTGCTAGCCCCTTCATAGCAGACAGTCGATTGGGTTTATCACTCTGTGCTACCGAATTACCACAGCACGGGTGACGGCTTGCATGTGCTTTACCTCAGTCGGCAACATTTGCCGCTGGCGGTAACAGCGTTCATTGCAATGGTCATGGATAAGCTGAACGAGAAAGCATTCCCAGCGAGGGTTTTACCTGATCAGAGTTGACTGGGTATTGGGGCTTGTGACCGCCTCGGACTCAGCTTTGGCAGCACGCTTTTAATCTCACCGTTTCATCACAGCAGGCTCACGCCCCCGATCGTTATCCGCATGTTGTTCCAGTACGCACTGAATACCGCTCAAAAGCGGTATCAGACGCTTCGCCATATTATCGGCGACCTGAGTGGGAGCCATTGCACCCTCTTTTCGATGGAACAGTTGATCTTGAAACGCCAGCCTTAGCTTGGACAGGCTATTGCTGACAGCGGGTTGCCCTATGTTCAAAAGCTCCGACGTTCGGGTAACGCTTTTTTCTCGGTAAAGAGTGGCAAATATCACCAGACAATTGAGGTTGAATCGTGAGAGATATCCGGCGTTGAACGAAGAGGTTGCTGTCTCGCTGGAGACTTTATCGACCATCCTATTTCCTTTGCACATGGCGAGAGTCCAGGCTATCCCGGGGCGGTTTGCATCGGATCAAAGGATCCCGACCCGCCCCGGGCGAATCAAATAGTTGCCATGTCGATGACAAAGCGGTACTTCACATCGCTCTTTTGCATGCGCTGGAACGCCAGTTCGATGTCCTTCATTTCGATCATTTCGACATGTGAAGTGATGCCGTGCTCTGCGCAGAAATCGAGCATCTCCTGAGTTTCAGGAATGCCTCCGATCAGCGACCCGGCCAGTTGACGGCGCTGGAAAATCAGATTGGCTACACCAGGCGACGGGTGAGGGCTGTCAGGTACCCCAACCATGGTCATGGTTGCGTCGCGTTTGAGCAGAATCATGAATGCGTCGATATCGTGAGGTGCGGCGACGGTGTTGAGGATGAAGTCAAAACTTTTGGTATGAGTTGCCATTTCTTCAGAATTGCGTGAAACAACGACCTCGTCAGCGCCAAGGTCGCGCGCGTCCTGGATTTTGGAGGGGGAGGTTGTAAATGCCACGACATGGGCGCCCATCGCGCGAGCCAGTTTTATACCCATGTGGCCGAGACCACCGATACCGACGATGCCGATTTTCTTGCCGGGCCCTGCCTTCCAATGGCGAAGTGGAGACCAGGTTGTGATGCCTGCGCAAAGAAGTGGCGCTACCGCCGCCAAGTTCGATTCAGGGTGCGTAATCTTCAGCACGAAGTGTTCGTCAACGGTGATGCCGTCGGCGTAACCGCCGTAAGTATTTTCGCCACTGCCGTCGAGCCAGCCGTTGTATGTCTGCTGCCAGCCACGGGGACCTTCGCAATACTGTTCCAGACCGTCGTCGCAAGATTGGCAATGGCGGCAGCTGCCCACCATGCATCCGACGCCCACGATGTCTCCCACTTGGTGGTTCGAGACTGAAGCGCCGATGGCAGTCACTCGACCGATAATCTCGTGTCCCGGGACAAGCGGGTAGCGCATTCCAGGCCACTCACCGCGCGCGGCGTGCAGATCGGAATGGCAAACGCCACAGTAGAGAATCTCGATCGCCACATCCCTTTCGCCGGTTTGGCGTCGAGGAATGTTGGTCGGGGCCAAGGGAGTTGTGGGCGATTGCGCTGCATAAGCTTTGTATTGCATAGCGAATTCCTGATGCGTCAAAAACGGGTCGGCGCCGCGTTGGGCAGCACCGAACGTGTATTCATGGGATGCGTTGGTACGCCATCCCTGGGAGCAATCAGCGAGAGTAGGTGACTTCCGCGGTCCAGTTTTCTTTTGGCTGGCTGTGCAAAGTCCAGAATGCTTCGGCGACGCCAAGGGCTTCCTCGGACTCCGGTTTAACGAATGCGGCGACAGTCACGGTTGCCACATGGACGCCTTGGGTTTTGGCCGGTTCAAACAGGCCGAGCGCCAGCGATCGGATGCCGGCTTTACCCAGGCTCAGAGAAAGAAAGTCAGGATTTGGAGTGATCCCAAAAAAACCACCGGTCAGCAGCAGGGTCCCGGCGTTGCGACTGTACATCGAGCGCAGGGCAGTCTGAGTGGCTACTAATGCTCCACCAATGTTCACAGCCAGATCGCTGTTGAAGGTGTCGATCGGTTGTTCAGCGACAGTTGCCTGCCGAATGATCGCGGCGTTGTAGTGCAGCACATCCAATGCGCCAAATTGCGATTCGACTTGGGTCACCAGCGCCACTACATCCTGCGCATTGCCGGCATCAACTTGGCGGGTATGTGCCTCATAGCCCTGGGATATCAAGCGTTCGGCAAGTGCGAGCGTCCCATCCATATTTCGAGCACTGAGCACCACGCGATAGCCTTCACGAGCGAAACGTTCGGCTGTCGCAAATCCGATTCCTGGGCCAGTACCGATGCTTAGAAATGTTTTCATGTGAGTCCTTGATAACGGAATGGAGCGTGTAATCAAGGCTAACAGGTGCACAAATAGAGATAATTTATGAAATTCGCATTTGTATAATGCAAAAAATGCAGGAGTTATTGGCATATCAGCCCACACGAGCTAAGGCTTCCCGTCATATCGGCTCCATTGGTCGAGTGTGGATGTGGTCGTTGGAATAGTTACTAGACGACTGGTCTGTTTTTTATTAAGGTGGCGACATTATGAAAAAACGTCATTCTGAAACCCGCCAACACATCCTGGATATCGCCAGGACTTTGATGACCCATAAGGGCTATACCGGCGTCGGCCTGGCCGAAGTGGTGGCTACAGCACAAGTGCCGAAAGGCTCGTTCTACCACTACTTCAAATCCAAGGATGAATTCGGCCAAGCGCTGCTTGAACAGTATTTTGCCGACTACCTCGTCGTAGTCGATTCACTGCTGGCCGGCACCACCCCGGCAGCTGAACGACTGCTTGGTTATTTCCATTACTGGGCGCAAACCCAATGTTCAGATTTACCGACTGACAAATGCCTGGTGGTCAAATTGGGCGCAGAGGTGTGTGACCTTTCCGAAGGTATGCGCCTAGTGCTCGACACAGGGACGCAAGCGGTCCACGTGCGGCTGGAGCGTTGCATCGAGCAGGGTCACGCTGATGGCTCGATCACATCCGCCATTCCTAGCTCGACGCTTGCGCAGTCGCTCTATCAGATTTGGCTCGGTGCCTCTTTGATGATGAAGATTGGCAAACGCAGCAGTGCTTTTGAAAACTCTCTGACAATGGCAAAGCGACTCTTGTCGTAGTCATTTTATTTATCACTTTACTAGACGACTGGTCTATTTTTTTTGAGGTTCAGCATGACAGATAACAGTAACCGTACTGACTTGTTCGCTCCCGTCACCATGGGGGCGATGGAGCTTGCAAACCGCATCGTAATGGCGCCCGTCACTCGCAGCCGCTATGCCGAAGATGGCATTCCCAATGAATTGCACGCCGAGTACTACGCCCAGCGGGCCAGTGCAGGCTTGATCGTGGCTGAAGCAACCAATATTTCCGCTCAGGGACGCGGCTACGCCGCGACACCAGGCATCTGGAGCGATGAACAGGTCGCTGGTTGGAAAAAAGTGACCGACGCAGTGCACGCCGCTGGCGGCAAGATCGTCAGCCAGCTTTGGCATGTGGGCCGGTTTTCCAGCGTGGAGTTGCAGCCAGATGGCGCCGCGCCGGTCGCTCCCTCCGCCATCAAGGCCGAGGGCGATACCTATACCGTGAATGGTTTTGTTCCTGTGTCGATGCCCCGGGCTCTCGAAACCGATGAAATCCCAGGAATCATCGAGCAATACAAGCGTGCCGCCGAAAATGCCAAACGCGCTGGTTTTGATGGCGTAGAGGTTCACTCGGCCAACAGTTATTTACTGGATCAATTCCTGCGTGATTCGACTAATCACCGCACCGATCAATATGGCGGGTCGATCGAGAACCGCGCGCGTCTCACCCTGGAAGTGACAGAAGAGATCGTCAAAATTTGGGGCAATGAACGCGTAGGAATTCGCTTGTCGCCCGTCACGCCCGATGCCGGCAACACGCCTCCAGACAGCAACGTGATGGCGATGTATGGCTACCTCATTCAGCAATTGAACAAATTCGATCTCGCTTACCTGCACTTCGTCGAGGGTGCTACCGCGACTTCGCGTGAGGTGCCGGCGGGTGTGGATATGGACGCGCTGAGCGCGCAGTTCACGGGGCCATTCATTGGCAACAACAACTACGACCTGGAAATGGCGATCGAGCGTCGAGCGCAGGGCACGATCGATGCGGTTGCCTTCGGTCGTCTGTTCATTTCCAACCCCGACCTGGTCGAACGCCTGCGTCGTGGCACCGAGCTCACCATTGCACCGCGTGAGTCGTACTACGGCGGTGGAGCCAAGGGCTACACCGACTGGCCTGTCGGCAATTACTGATTAATAACCAACACCCGCGATACCCCAACCCACTGCCCGACACGTGCGGGCAGTCACTATCGAGAGGAACTCCCATGAACTATTTGCAAAACAAGACAGCGATCATCACTGGTGCATCTTCAGGTCTGGGTGCTGCATCGGCTCGCGCCCTGTCCGCGAAAGGCGTTCGAGTCGTCGCAGCTGCGTTGGATCAAGAAGGTCTGGATGCCATTGTGAGCGAGCTGAAAGCGAACGGCGGTGAAGCGGTGGGTCGTGTCAGCGACGTCACTAATCTGGAAGATATGAAGGCGTTGGCTCAGTTCGCTCAAGACTCCTTCGGCTCGGTAGACATCCTGATCAACAATGCCGGCCTGATGCTGTTTTCGACTTGGGTGGACCTGGCCGTCGATGATTGGGAAAAGATGATCAACGTGAACATCAAGGGCTACCTGAATGGCGTCGCGGCTGTGCTGCCCTTCATGTTGAAACAGAAGTCTGGTCAGATCCTGAACATGGATTCCGTAGCGGGCCACCAAGTGGGTCCTTCGGCTGGCGTATACAGCGCGACCAAATTCTTCGTTCAGGCAATGACTGAGTCGATGCGCAAGGAGCTGGGTGTCCACCACGGAATTCGGGTTAACACCGTTAGCCCGGGTGTGACCAATACCGGTTGGGCAGACAAAGTTACCGATCCAGCAGGGCGCAAGGCTGCCCAAGAGCTGAACAAGATTGCCATCGCACCTGACGATATTGGTAAAGCGGTGGTTTATGCCTTGGATCAGCCTGCAAACGTCACCGTCAACGAGGTGATCATTTCGCCTACCCGACAGGATTGGTAAGCAGAACCCAGCCGCACCTGCCAAGCCCGGACACTGTCGCTATGCAGGGTGTCCGGGCGCTACAGGATCTTTCCTGTCTCCCCCGTAAAGCAATGAGACCTTTCAATGACACACCGTATTTTGATTGTCGGCGGTGGCGCTGGCGGTCTGGAGCTTGCGACGCGCCTGGGCAAGACCCTGGGCAAGCGTGGCGCTGCTCACATCACCCTTGTCGACGCCAACCTGACCCATATTTGGAAGCCTCTGTTGCATGAAGTGGCCGCCGGTTCACTGAACGCTCACGATGACGAGCTGAACTACGTGGCCCAGGCCAAGTGGAATCACTTCCAGTTCCAACTTGGCCGCATGAGCGGGCTCGACCGTGCAGCCAAGCAAATCCGGCTATCGGCTATCTTCGACGATGCCGGGCATGAGCTGGTGCCGGAACGCTCCCTGAGCTACGACACTCTGGTCATCGCAGTGGGTAGCAACACCAATGATTTCGGGACCGTGGGTGCTGCGCAGCATTGCCTGTTCCTAGACTCGCGTGCACAGGCCGAGCGCTTCCATCAGCAGCTGCTCAACCATTATCTGCGCGCCCACGCAGGGAGTGAAAACGAGAAAATCAGCGTGGCGATTGTCGGTGCGGGTGCCACCGGTGTGGAATTGGCTGCCGAACTGCACAATGCTGCCCGTGAGCTGGCCGCTTATGGTTTGGATCGCATCAAGCCGCACGACATGCACATCACCCTGATCGAGGCCGGACCGCGAGTACTACCCGCGCTGCCGAACCGCATCAGTACGCCAGTGCATCAAACCCTTGAAAAACTCGGCGTGAGGGTGATGACCAACGCCACAGTCAGTGAAGTCACCGCCGAGCATCTCAAGACCCGTAACGGCGATGTGATCGAGGCTAGCCTGAAGGTCTGGGCTGCTGGCATTCGTGCGCCGTCCTTCCTCAAGAATATCGGCGGCCTGGAAACCAATCGCATCAACCAACTGCTCGTACGCCCGACATTACAGACCACGCTGGACGACAATATCTTCGCTTTCGGTGACTGTGCTGCGTGCCCGCAGTCTGGCAGCGAGCAAAACGTACCGCCCCGGGCTCAAGCCGCTCATCAACAGGCGTCGATGCTCACCAAGAGTCTGAAAGCTCGGCTACAAGGCAAGTCAATGCCGACCTACGAGTACAAGGACTACGGCTCACTGGTTTCGCTATCTCGCTTCTCGGCGGTGGGTAACCTGATGGGTAATTTGACCGGCAGCGTAATGCTCGAAGGTTGGTTGGCGCGGGTGTTTTATGCGTCGTTGTACCGCATGCACCAGGTCGCTCTATATGGCCTGTTCCCGACCCTGCTGCTGATGTTGGGTAATCGGATTGGTCGAGGGACTGAGCCGCGGTTGAAGCTGCACTAGGCTGTAACGATGTTTAGGCGCAGCGCCACTCGGGCGTTGCGCTCATTCACCCTATTAGTGCCGTGATCCGACAGGGGCGGGCGCTTGCTCGGGAATTTACTTCCCGTCGATATTCACCGCTTCACCGATTGCGTAAAAGTGCCCTCCTGCAATGTAGTGCAGGCTACGAAAATCCGGGTTGGCTGTTTCATAGTGCCAGTGCCCGTCCTTGAAGACACGTGTGTCTGCCCAAGCGCCAACGACCTCGCCGATAAACAAATCATAAGTCGTCTGGTTGTGTGGCTCGGGTAACAGCTTGCATGCAAGCCAAGCGGAGCAGGCTGCAACGAATGGCACGTCAAAACCATTGATGTCGAAAATCTGTGCACCGCAATGAGCCAGCTTGTGGGGATCATTGAACAGGCTTGAGCTGCCGACGTCGCTCGTCAGTTTGAGCTGTGCCACGGTCGGGACCTGAACAACGAATACGCCACTGCGCTCTACCAGCTCACGGGTTTTGGTCATCTTGTCCAAAACCACGGTCACTTTGGGCGGTGAAAAGTCGAGTGCGCAGGCCCACGCGGCGGCCATGACGTTCTTCACACCCTCATTTTGAGCGGATACCAGTATGGTCGGGCCGTGATTGATGAGCCTGTATGCCTTTTCCAGAGGCACGGCGGCAATGTGTTCGTCCATTTCAATTCCTAAATCAATGCTCCGATTCGATCGCTGGATCGGGGCCGGGTGGGTTCATGCGGAGGTCGATTCTGCGCAACCTGGAATAAATACGTTTCTCATAACGCCCCTCATGATGGGCTGCGTGTCATAACTTTTAGGGTTCGGTATGCCCATAGACGGCATTACGAACCGCCAGTGAAAACGCTTCAGATATG
Organism: Pseudomonas sp. GM41(2012); assembly: GCF_000282315.2. Lineage (GTDB taxonomy): Bacteria > Pseudomonadota > Gammaproteobacteria > Pseudomonadales > Pseudomonadaceae > Aquipseudomonas. Next base: position 2,162,055 of record NZ_AKJN02000006.1, on the reverse strand, counting down.
CCCTCGAAAGCGGTGTTGGTCAGGCTGACTACGGTCAGCTTGCTCACGGGGTGGAGGAGCCAGGAGTGTCCACAGACACCACCCCATTGCAGCGTGCCCTGTCCTAGAGGTGAGTCGGATTGGTTCGCTTCGGCGAGTACGGCCCAGCCATAGCCGAATCCCCAACCCGGGGCTTGGGTCTGCGTTAGCACGCCGAATTGGTCGCCCACCATGATGAATGGGGGACGGGCTCTACCAACCGTGAGGCGGATGCGCAAGGCCGAACCAAATGCGAAGCGACAGATACCTATAACGCTCTCATTCTATAGCGATCACTACATATAGCGTCAAGAATTTTGATTGCGTCGCGACCACTCAAGGTATGGTAAGTGTTGGCTCTATCGGTGGCGCCTACAAGATGATGCTCAAAAGTCTGTGTTCTAGTGCTGCCCCACTAACTTCCGATGAAGTGGCAGTCATCCTGGATCAAGCCGCAAATAGAGAGGATTACGCCGAAGGGCGTAAGGCATTTGCTGAGAGACGCAAGCCCATCTTCACAGGGCATTGAATGCCAGAGTCTTTCTTATCTGTAGGGCGTCGTGGATATCTGCCGGTGGTCAAGCTCTCGACACCATTGAAACAATCTTTGCCGATCAACTCGCGAGGAGATGCCGCGATCCGCGACCTCGCTGTTAAATTCGATAAAATGAAACGTGACAGATATCGGGTTGCCTGACGAAAGATAGACGGTAGTGAGCGATTTCAGCCGGCAAGAGTTGATAACTTATATTTGTGTAAGCTATCAATTATTATTGTTTTTATTATTGGTTAGTGCCCGCTAAGGTTCCACCCTCGTAAACAAGCTGCTACCACTGCCAGCGCCGCCTCTCTCTACGCAATGCTCTTATAAAAACGACTCGATAAAATTCTGGAGTGTAGATGAACGTCAAACATAAATTGACCTGGGCGTTTGTTGTCATCGCGTGCCTTCCCATTTGCGTAGTCGCGACGCTCGTTGTCATGAATCTGCGCACTGAAGCGCTCGACAGTTTTATCGACGGCAGTAACCGTGAAATCCGTCAGATCGACAATGCCATGCAGTTGTACTTTGAAGGTATCGGCCAGAACGTCGAGTATCTCGCCTCCCAAACGCTACTGAAAGACACTGACCGCAGCCTTAAAAACTATTCCGGCGCGAACGCCGCTGATATCCCGCAAGGCGCGCTGGATAAGCAAGTCTTTGCTTTCTATGCGCACTTGGCCAGTAGCCACCCGGCGTACTCCAATATCATTTTCGGCAACAGTGCCGGAGGCTTCGTTTCCTGGCCGGATAATCCAAAGCGTGCCAGTTACGATCCGCGCGAGCGCCCTTGGTATAAGTCCGCCCAGAGTAATCCAGGCAAGACCGTGCGCACCGACGCGTACTACTTCGCCCCGAAAGATGCCGTCTATGTCAGTGTCGTCCGCAGTATTGATACCCAACTGGGTAGCAACAGCGGCGTGATCAGTATCGATGTGTCGCTCCAGCAGCTCACTGAAATTATCAAGCAAATCAAACTCGGTGAAAGCGGCTACCTGATGCTCGTCGAGCGCGACGGCAAGGTATTGGTCGACCCTCAACATCCGGGGCACAACTTCAAAGACCTGGTGGAAATCGGCAAAGGCTACGAACAGTTGGCGAAGGCAGGCAAAGGCGTGGTTGAAGTTGAACTGAATGGCGAGCGTTACATGGCCAACGTTTGGCCGTCCGAGCGATTGGGCTGGAGTTTCGTTGGCCTGATCAAGCACAAAGAGGTCATGAGTTCCGCGACCCAACTCGCTTGGTTGATTGCCCTAATTGCCGGGGTGCTGGCGCTCGTTTTTGCCTTGGTCGGGGCCAGCTTTGCTGGCCTGATTGTGCGACCGATTCGCAGCGTAGCCAGCGGTTTGCAAGGCATCGCACAGGGTGAGGGGGATCTGACGCAGAATCTGCAGGTGCGCGGGAACGACGAAACCGCGCAGTTGGCTAGTTGGTTCAACCAGTTCCTAGCCGCCATCCGCGACCTGATCCACCGTATCGGCCAGGCAGCGAACAATATCCTCGCGACTTCAAGGGATTCGACCCAGGTCTCCAGCGACATGGCTGAAGCCGCCGGGCGTCAGCGTGAAGCAGTGGACATGGTCTCGACTGCATTCCATGAAATGGTCGCTACCGCCAATGAAATTGCGCGCTCCTGCAGCCAGGCAGCCGAGTCCGCCGATAGCGGTTGGCTAAAGGCCCGCGAGGGGCAGCAACAGATTGATGCAGCGGTCAGTAGTGTCGATCAACTGAGCCAGGAGATCGGAAAGTCTGCTCAGTCGATGCAGCAACTGGAGCGCGACAGTAATGACATCCAGTCAATCCTCGGGACGATTCGTTCGATCGCCGAGCAGACCAACCTGCTGGCGCTAAATGCCGCCATTGAGGCTGCCCGTGCGGGCGAGCAGGGACGTGGGTTTGCCGTGGTCGCCGATGAAGTCCGAGCGCTGGCCAAACGAACTGCCGACTCTACTGCAGAGATTGATGGTCTGCTAGGCAACCTGGCCAAACGCACAGGTGCTGTCACCCACCAAATGCGCGCCAGCCTGGAGGTTTCGCAGCAGTCGGTTAACCGTATCGGCGTGGCGCGGACCAGCTTCGGACAGATCCGGGATTCTGTGGACGTGATTAGGGACATGAACACTCAAATCGCAACTGCTGCCGAAGAGCAGCATCAGGTAGCCGAAGGCATTAACCTACACGTCAGTCAGATTCATGGGGATGCACAGCGGGTGGCCGAACTGGCGGAGTCTGCGCGAGTTAATTCCGATGGCTTGGCCGTACTCTCTAGTGAGTTGGACAGCTTGGTGCGACGTTTTCGGACCTGATAAACCTCACCAAAGTCCGTTTACAGATTTCGACGGTGTAGGCTGTAGGCGATTTACCGTGCAGAAAAAATCGCCGGACGCCATTAGACTCCCGGCGGCTGGACCGTGCACTGCGTGTGCGAGGAGAAGAACTTGACGATAACTTTAAGTTTTTTGACGCGCCGCGGAGCATTGTATTTACCACCGATCGATCCATGGAGCAGGGCTCTTGGCTCGACTTGGGCATGTTTCTACAAAATGTGATGCTGATGGCTCGAACGTCGCTCTAGATACCTGCTCGCAAGCCGCATTCAACAAATACCATCGACTGATCTTCGAGCATCTGAATCTTCTGAGCGACCCAAAGATGGTGTACGCCAAGAGCTTGGGATATGCAGATAACACCAGGGTCGAGAATACACTTGCAAGCGAGCAGGTGCCGGTGGAAGGCTTCGTCCGGTTTCACTCTGAAGTTAGTCAAACACTTGGAGATGCGTATAAATCCGGCCAAGTCATCTACCCAGCCCCGCAAAGCCAGGACATGGACATAAATTTAAGTGTGCACCCGTTCTAGCCTTTCAAGCGGGTGTTTCATGCAGCCACAACGCCGTTCGTGCTCCTACTCCTTCACGGCCCAGGTCATTCATGAGTGTGCCCATCCCAACGCTTCGATTGCCAGCGTCGCGCTGCGCCACAGACTCAGGCCAGAGATTCAAACTGATCGTCATCGACCGCAGAGCGCCTGAACTCTAAGATCGTACTTTCATGCGCCGCTCCCCATTCCCGCATCGCACTGACCAAAGGCGCGAGGGTGTTGCCTAATTCTGTGAGCGAATACTCCACCTTTGGCGGAACCTCACGATAAATTTCGCGATGAATAACCCCATCAGTCTCCAGCTCTCTCAGCTGGAGTGTCAGCATCCTCTGAGTAATATCTGGTATTAGGCGTCGCAGCTCGTTGAAGCGCTTCGTTCCGGACATCAGGTGGAACAATATAAGCGATTTCCATTTTCCACCGATGACATCGACGGTGAACGCGACGGGACAAGCGAACGCCTCAATTTCACCCTGAGGAATACATTTTTTCACTTTTATCTCCATGGTATACAAAGTGTGCCTACAGCACAAAATTGTGCGTACTTACGCATATATGCTGTGTACGTTAGCATCATTCCATATCGATCACTATGGAATGTTCTAGATGAGCTTGCTGCTATCCCCCTATGAAATTAGAGGCCTCAAACTGAAAAACCGGGTTGTCATGTCGCCCATGTGCATGCACATGGCTGCCGATGACGGCTTTATCACTGATTGGCACCGAGTTCATTATGGTGCTCGCGCTTTAGGTCAGGCGGGGCTGATTTTTCCCGAAACGATGGCTGTCCACGCTGATGGTCGCATTGGGCCCGGTGACCTCGGCATCTGGAGCGATGAACACGTTCGCGGCCTGAAGGCTTTCACCGAACTGCTCCACAGCTTTGGTACAAAAGCGGGCGCTCAGATCGGCCACGCGGGGCGCAACGCGGATCTGCCCAATCTCATTCACATCGCGCCCTCGGCGATCCCTTTCACGGATTCTAGTCCTGTTCCCCGCGAACTCGCGGCTAATGAAATTCCGGGTTTGGTGAAGCTATATGGGGATGCCGCACGGCGCGCGAGCGACGCTGGATTCGATGTGCTTGAGATCCATGCCGCTCACGGTTACTTGCTGAGTGAGTTTCTTTCACCACTGGCCAATACGCGCGACGACGAGTATGGAGGTGATGCCAAACGTCGCTATCGCTTCCTGCGCGAAGTCTTTGAGGAAGTCAAAAAGCATTGGGGAGATCGTCCTCTGTTCGTTCGGATATCTAGCTCTGATTACGCCGAAGGTGGAAACACGCCTGAATCGTTCCTTGAATATGGGTGCTGGATGAAAGAGCAGGGTGTCGACCTGATCGACTGCAGTTCCGGTGGAATCAAAATGGTAAAGGTGCAGACCTACCCAGGTTACCAAGTACCTGCGGCTGAATTGCTGCGTAAGGAACTGCACATTGCCACGGGGGCGGTGGGTGTGATCCAGAGTGGGCGCCAGGCCGAAGAAATTTTGCAAAACGGCCGGGCTGATCTGGTGTTTATAGGCCGGCAAATGCTTCGCGATCCATTCTGGGTGCGCAGCGCAGCAGATGATCTGAAGGAAGTCATAGAGATTCCTGAGGCCTACACACGTTATGGATCTGTCTGGCTTGATACCAAAGCCTGAAGCTTTTTTGCATAAATCAAATCAGTGATCAATAGCAATCCCATGAAGCAGGGGTAAACACATGAGCAAACCGACTTACGTACAAGAATGCCAAGCCATCACCGAAGTGCTGAACAAGTACATTGAGGGCTGCAAGCAGGCCAAAAGCAGCATCATGAAGCCAGCTTTCAGTGAGCAAGCAACGATGTTTAGCGTCGATGGCGACGGTAAGCTGGCCGGCGGCGCGATTCCAATCCTGTTCGATGGGATCGACAAGGGTTTCCGCCCATCTCCTGACGCACCGGCAGCTATAGTCCGCATAGAGGTCGTCGGGACGGCGGCTAGCGCTCGCATCGACGCCAACGACATGTCAGGCATTTCCTTCACCGACTTTTTCCATCTGTTGAAAGTCGATGGCAAGTGGAAGGTAGTCAGCAAGATTTTCCACACCCACGTCGCGCCTTGAACCTCTGTCCTCCTTGAGTACGCGGGAGATGAGGCTTCCCAGCATGCCTGCTTTGTTTAGACGAGCGGCGCTGGAACTGTGCGTCCGGCACACGACCTGGAAGTCGTTGTCTTCCACTGCCTGAGTGAAGACGCAACACAAATATGAAGTAGCTCGCTATTCAAAACGATCCACACACTCAGGTAATACAGAGGAAAGATCATGAAAACCCTCACCTCCGCTCTGGCCCTTACCGCTGCGACCCTGTCTCTTGGTAATGCTTTTGCAGCCAGCCCGCCCGGTGTTGAACACAACACCGCAAAATTCTTGCAATCCCTTGAAGGCGGCAAGACGCTCGACTCCATGACGCCGGCCGATGCCCGCGCCGCGCTGGCGGCTGCCCAGGCTGCCCCCCAAGTGGCCTTGCCGGCAGCTGATGTCAGCGAGATGACGATCCGCGTCAACGGTAGCGACCTGAAGCTGACCATCGTGCGACCTGTCGACAGCAAACAGAAAACCCTACCCGCGTTCATGTACTTCCACGGCGGCGGCTGGGTGTTGGGCGACTTCCCGACCCACGAACGGCTGGTGCGTGACCTGGTAGTAGGCTCGGGTGCGGTGGCGGTCTTCGTCAACTACACCCTCTCGCCTGAGGCGGGATATGGCGTCGCCATCGAGCAAGCCTATGCCGCGACAAAGTGGGTGGCCGAACATGGCAAGGAGATCAACGTAGACGGCAAACGCCTCGCCGTAGCTGGCAACAGCGCAGGCGGGAACATTGCAGCCGTGGTTGCCTTGATGGCGAACGAGAAGGGCGCACCAGCACTGCGTTCGCAAGTGTTGCTGTGTCCGGTGACGGATGCAAACTTTGACACGCCGTCCTACAAGGAGTTTGCCAACGGTTACTTCCTGACGAAGGACTTGATGGTGTGGTTCTGGGACAATTACACACCCGACGCCGAGGCACGCAAGCAGATTTACGCTTCGCCGCTGCAGGCGACAACCGAGCAGTTGAAGGGCTTGCCGCCGACGCTGATCCAAACTGCCGAATTCGATGTCCTGCGCGATGAAGCTGAAGCTTACGGGCGCAAGCTCGACGCTGCGGGTGTACCTGTGAAGTCGGTACGCTACAACGGCATGATTCACGATTTTGGGCTGTCGAACGCATTCAGCCATCTGCCGGCGCCTCGCACCGCGATCGAGCAGGCATCTCAAGAACTCAAGACCAGCCTGAGCAAGTAGTTTCAAAAACAAAGAATCCGCAGGTCACGGTGAAACTGCGAGAGTCCTTTATTGAAAACACATCGTTCAATTCATTGCGAGCTACAGTAGCACCGAAAGTTTTTCGGAACACCTGCTGTGCTTTCTGCCGTTGAGCATAAATCAATAATCGCAATCCTTATTAAATTAAGAGTTAATAAATGAAAGTTACTTCTATCAAGAGTTTGTTTTTTGTTGTCCTAATTTCGAGCTTGGGCGCGATTGCTCAAGCAGATAACCTACCGAGTGACCAACAAGTCAGTACTAAAACAGTGAGCAAACCTACGTACGTAGAAGAATACCAAGCTATCAGTGAGGTACTTAACAAGTATATTGAGGGTTGCAAGCAGGCCAAGAGCAGTATCATGAAGCCCGCTTTCAACGATCATGCGACGATGTACAGCGTCGGCGCCGATGGCAAGCTGGCAGGCGGCGCAATTCCGATCTTGTTCGATGGGATTGACAAGGATTTCCGTCCATCTCCTAACGCACAGGCCGCTATAGTCCGCATCGAGATCGTCGGTACCGCGGCTAGCGCTCGCATCGACGCTAACGACATGTCAGGCACCTCTTTCACTGACTTCTTCCATCTGCTGAAAGTCGAAGGTAAGTGGACTGTGATTAGTAAGATTTTCCAAACGCATGTAGCGCCTTAATTACTTGAGCCGTCCGGCTGTTGACGCCGGCGCCGAATTGGCCCACGAGCTGAAGCAAGGCTGACCCATCCCTAAATCTGAAGAAATCCCGCATAGGCAATGATTCGAGGGGAACAGACTGGGTCATTGACATCTCGGCAACTGGGTCAATTCGGCATCGGTGCCAACAACGGGTCAGAGCAGCGCCCAGCTGCCCTTTGCTGTTCCGGCACCGCATTCGCATGTTGACAGTCACGGAGGTGGGCAGCTGTTTCTGAGCGACGTGTTGCACGATTCGAAAGGTCCTAGCCATCTCGCAAGCGCCGAAGGCCGCTTACGCTCTGTAGTTAAACTGGAGGTTCAGTTTAGGCGGCGATAGCTCATTTCAATTTCTGGTGAAGTCGTTTTTTTTTCTGATGAACGCCTACGCGTTGTACATCGCGTTCGGCCATGGTGGCTCTCGATTATAAGCTGACGTAATAGTCCGCATAATAAATAGAAAATTGACTAATCATAGCCCCGAGACGATAAATCATCTCCAGACAGGCGCCGTCAGAGCGCCTTGATTTTGCAGTTTCACTCCTGCCAAAAAAATAACCAAAGGAGACCGACCCATGAAGCCCCAAGCTTCTCCTCAGCCGCGCCGTGCGGCAGCCGCAGCCTTTATCGGCACCATGATCGAGTGGTACGACTTTTACATCTACGCGACCGCCGCCGCGCTGGTGTTCGGCGCGCTGTTCTTCCCCTCCGACGACAAACTGTTCAGCACCATGGCCGCCTTCGGCACCTTCGCCGTGGGCTTCTTTGCGCGGCCGTTGGGCGGGATTATCTTCGGCCATATCGGCGATCGCATCGGCCGCAAAAAGTCGCTGATCATCACGTTGCTGATGATGGGCGTGGTCACAGTCTGCATCGGCTTGCTGCCGACCTATGCACAAATCGGCGCAGCGGCGCCGGTGCTGCTGATTCTGCTGCGCATCGTCCAGGGCATCGCCGTCGGTGGCGAGTGGGGCGGGGCGGTGTTGATGGCCGGCGAGCATGCGCCGAAAGGTCGACGCAATTTCTTCGCCTCCTTTGCTCAACTCGGCAGCCCGGCCGGTTTGATCCTGTCGTTGCTGGCCTTCAGCGCAGTCACCCGTCTGCCGGAAGAAGACCTGATGAGCTGGGGCTGGCGCCTGCCGTTCCTCGCCAGTTCGCTGTTGCTGCTGGTGGGCCTGGCGATTCGCCTGGGCGTGAATGAGTCGCCGGAGTTCCTCGCCAGCCGTGAACTGGCGCGCAAAAGCACACGCAAGGAGCAGGCACCGGTCATGGAAGTCCTGCGCACCGCGTGGCGTCCGCTGCTGTTGTGCATCGGCGCCAACACCCTCGGGATCGCCGGGGTGTATTTCACCAACACCTTCATGATCGCCTACACCACCCAGCAACTCGAACTGCCGCGCTCACTGATTCTTGAGTGCCTGTTTGTGGTGGCGATCATTCAGTTCTGCATTCAACCGTTGGCCGCGTGGGTCGCCGAGAAAATGGGCGCCACCCGATTCCTGTGCCTGGTGTCGTTGCTGGCCATCGCCTCGCCGTACCCGATGTTCGTGCTGGTCAGCTCGGCCCAGGCGCCGCTGATCATCCTCGGCATCGCCCTGGCGGTGGTGTGCATGGCGTCGTTCTATGCGGTGATCGCCGGTTACGTCAGCGGCATGTTCGAGACCCGCGTGCGCTACACCGCGATTTCGTTGGCCTATCAGATTTGTGGCGCCGTGGCCGGTGGCCTGACGCCGCTGATCGGCACCTTGCTGGCGCACAAGTTCGCCGGCCAATGGTGGCCGATGGCGGTGTTCTACAGCCTGATTGCCGCGACTTCGCTGATCTGTGTCCTGTCCCTTGCCCGTCGTCATGCCAGCGCTGAACGCCTCGAAATGGCCAACGCTTGATTAACGTATTTCCAGGAGTAACTCATGTTGAAAATTAATGGTGAACGCCTCTGGGCGAGTCTGATGGACATGGCCGAAATCGGCGCCACCGCCCGTGGCGGCAGCTGCCGCCTGGCCCTGAGCGATGAAGACAAGGCTGGCCGCGAATTGTTTTCCCACTGGTGCCGCGAAGCCGGCATGACCCTGAGCGTGGACCCGATCGGCAACCTGTTCGCCCGCCGCGCCGGCACCGACCCCGATGCCGCGCCCGTGATGATGGGCAGCCACCTCGACACCCAGCCTGAAGGCGGGCGTTTCGATGGCGTCTACGGCGTACTCGCCGGCCTGGAAGTGGTCCGTTGCCTGAACGACCTCGGCATCCAGACCCGCAAGCCGCTGGAAGTGGCGGTCTGGACCAACGAAGAAGGCGCACGCTTCACCCCGGCGATGTTCGGCTCGGCGGTGTTCACCGGGATCATGCAACTGGACGCGGCGCTGGCGGTGCGTGACATCGACGGCATCAGCGTTGCCGAGGCGTTGCAACGCACCGGTTACGCCGGCGAGCGGCCATTGGGCGGCGCGGTGGATGCGTACTTTGAAGCGCACATCGAACAAGGTCCGATCCTCGAAGACAACGCCAAAAGCATCGGCGTGGTCAGCGGTGGCCAGGCGATTCGCTGGCTCGACGTGCGGGTCGAAGGCATGGCCGCCCACGCCGGTACTACGCCGATGCCGCTGCGCAAAGACGCCTTGTATGGCGTGGCACAAATGATTCAGGCCATCGAAGGCCTGGCCAGTGATTTCACCCCCGAAGGACTGACCACCGTCGGCGAGTTGAGCATCAACAAATCGTCGCGCAACACCATTCCGGGCTTGGTGAATTTCACCGTCGACCTGCGTCATCACCGCGACGAAGCGATTGAGGCGATGGAGCAGCAAGTCCGCGAGCGGCTTCAGGCGATTGCCGATAGCCGAGGCTTGAACCTGACGATTACGCCGCACTGGATCAGCCCGGCAACACCCTTTGATGCCGAATGCGTGGCGGCCGTGCAGCAGGCGGTGGACGCGCTGGGCTACGCTCAGCAATCGATTGTCAGCGGCGCCGGGCATGATGCGATTCATCTGGCGCGGTACTGCCCGACGGCGATGGTGTTCATCCCGTGCGTTGGCGGCTTGAGTCATAACGAAGCGGAAGATGTGTTGCCGGAAGATGTGCGTCAGGGCACCGATGTGCTGCTCAACGCCGTGCTGGCCCGCGCTGGTAAAGTCGAATAAACGCAATCCCAATGTGGGAGCGAGCCTGCTCGCGAAAGCGGTGTGTCAGACCACGTTGCCGTCAACTGACACTCCCTCATCGCGAGCAGGCTCGCTCCCACAATTGAACGCGAACGGATTCAAGATCCAGGTTAACTGACAGGTATTCATCCCATGCGCAGTTTTTTCCATCCCGAACAATTGCTTCACCATCCACGCAGCTACTACTCCCGCGGGCAGATGCGCACGCCGCAGGAAGTGCCCGAACGCGCTCAGCGATTGGTGCAAGCCACTCATTCGCTGGGCTTCAAAGTCGAGCAACCGGTCGATGCCGGACTCGATCCGCTGCTGGCGGTCCACGGCGCGCTGTACCTGAAGTTTTTGCAGGAAGCGCATCAGCGCTGGAAGGAAATTCCCGAGGATTGGGGCGACGAGGTGATGTCGAACATCTTCGTCCGCGAGCCCAACGCCCTGCGTGGGATTCTCGCCCAGGCCGCCCGCTATCTGGCCGATGGCAGTTGCCCGGTGGGTGAGCAGACCTGGCGTTCGGCCTATTGGTCGGCGCAAAGCGCCATTGCCGGCGCTCAGGCATTGCTCGATGGCGAGCCGGCCGCTTACGCCTTGTGCCGTCCACCCGGTCACCACGCCCGGGCCGAGGCGGCGGGCGGGTTTTGCTATGTGAACAATGCCGCGGTGGCCGCGCAGGTATTGCGTGCCGGGTTTGCGCGCGTCGCGGTGCTCGATACTGACATGCACCACGGGCAGGGGATTCAGGAGATTTTCTACGACCGCGATGACGTGCTCTACGTCTCGGTGCATGGCGATCCGACCAACTTCTATCCGGGGGTTGCCGGGTTCGCTGACGAGCGTGGTGTCGGGAGGGGCGAGGGCTTCAACCTCAACTTGCCGATGGCGCATGGCGCCAGTGAGGCGGACTTCCTGGGGCAATTGGACGTGGCATTGGCGGCGGTGAAAGACTTCGGCGCTGAAGTGTTGGTGTTGTCCCTGGGGTTCGATATTTTCGAGCTGGATCCGCAGAGTAAAGTGGCGGTGACCCGTGAAGGGTTTGCGCGGCTGGGCGAGCGGATTCGCAGCCTGGGGTTACCGTGTCTGATTGTGCAGGAGGGTGGGTATCACCTGGAGAGTCTGGAGGATAATGCCCGGGCGTTTTTTGTGAATGCCGAGGTGTGGCAACTCTGAGCCTTGGGTTGTCTGAAAGACCGTAATCGCGAGCAGGCTCGCTCCCACAGGTTTGGCGTCGTTCACAAATCTGCGGTTCAACCGGGTCAACTGTGGGAGCGAGCCTGCTCGCGATGAACGATAACTCGGTCCACCTGACAGAACCCAAGTGCCGTAAGGCACTTGCCATCGCCCTGACGTTAACGTAAAGATTGCGGCAGGGCGCTGATCTTGAAAAAGCGCAGGGCGGACCGATCCGGAGCGCTTGATGACGCTAATAAAAACAACTCCTCCCAAACTGCACCGCGAAGCCCGGCTGGCCCGGGAAAAGCTCCATCTCGAGGGCGAAGTCCCCGATGGCGTGTTACGGGCGGAAATCGATGCGTCGTGGCGGCGTAGCCTGAGCCATGGCGTGCATTTCAATGCCAAGCACGAGCTGGCGCTGGAATCGAGCGCGAGCCTCGACGTGCTGTTGGCGAGCAATCGGCTGCTGATCGATGCGGCATTGCCGGCCATCGATTACCTGGCCGAACGCCAGGGCAAGGAAGGGCTGATCATCCTCGCCAATTCCGACGCCACCATTCTCGCTGTCGAGGGCCGCGCCGATCGCCTCAAGGGCAGCGGCCTGCAAGACATCACCCTCGGCGCCTGCTGGAGCGAAGCCGCTCGCGGCACCAACGCGCTGGGCACCGCACTGGTGGAAGCCCGGCCAACGATGATCGATTGCGGCGAACATTACCTCGATCGCCTGACCGATTTCTCTTGCACCTCGGTGCCGATCCATTGCCCGCAGGGCGACATCCTCGGCGTACTCGACCTGACCCGCGAAGGCCCGCTTGGCCGCGTGCACGACAGCACCGCGTTGCTGGCCATGGCTGTCAGCCAGATCGAAAGCCGGGTGTTCAACGCCAGTTATCCAGACGAAATCGTCCTGGCCTTCCACAGCCGTCGGCAGTACCTCGAATCCCCTTGGCAGGGCTTGTTGGCAGTCAGCCTTGGCGGGCAGATTCTCGCGGTCAGTGCCCAGGCCTGCCAGTTGCTCCACGCCGAACGTTCGGCGCTGGTCGGTCGACGCTGTGAAGAGTTTCTGGGCGTCGATGGCCTGCAACTTCTGTCGCGTCTGCATCAGGGCGGTGTCGGCAGTCTGCAAGCGGCCAAAGGTGAGTTCTTCTACAAAACCCTGCGTGCGCCGCAGCGTTCAATCAATGTCAGCACGCCGCCGCGCAGCCCAGCGAAAACCGCCAAAGCACAACCGGATCTCGAATCCCTGGCCGGCAGCAATGTCCGTTATGCCCGAGCCTTGCGCATGGCCCGTCAAGGCCTGGCCAATGAGCTGCCGGTGTTGCTGCTGGGTGAAACCGGCACCGGTAAGGAAGTGATCGCCCGCGCCCTGCACATGGCCGGCACCCGCTGCGACAAACCCTTCGTTGCGGTGAACTGCGCGGCGATCCCCGAAGGCCTGATCGAGTCGGAATTGTTCGGCTACCGCGAAGGCGCGTTCACCGGCTCGCGTCGCGGTGGGATGATCGGTCGGCTGCAACAGGCCCATGGCGGCACCTTGTTTCTCGATGAAATCGGCGACATGCCGCTGGCCTTGCAGGCCCGTCTGTTGCGGGTGTTGCAGGACCGTAAAGTGGCACCGTTGGGCGCCGGCGAAGAGCAAGACATCGACGTCGCACTGATCTGCGCCACCCACCGCGACCTCAAGCGACTGGTCGAAGACAAACACTTTCGCGAGGACCTGTTCTATCGGGTCAACGGCATCAGTGTGATGCTCCCGGCCTTGCGCGAACGTGAGGATTTCAGCGGCCTGGTCACTCGACTGCTGGCCAAGCTGGGTGCGCCGACGATGGTCCTGCATGACGATTTGAACCGCTTGCTCGGCGGCTATCACTGGCCGGGCAACATCCGCCAACTGGAAATGGTTTTACGCACGGCACTGGCCATGCGCGAGCCGGGGGACACCGTACTCACTCTCGACCACTTGCCCGACAGTATGCTCGACGAGTTGAGCGCCACCGAACGGCCTCAGGCCGGCAGCATTCGTGAAAATGAACTGGAGCTGATTCGCCAGTCCCTGGACACTCACCAGGGCAACGTCTCGGCCGCGGCCGACGCCTTGGGCATCAGCCGCGCGACCTTGTATCGCAAGCTCAAACAGTTGCGCTCGTGATGCAGCGCTTGATCGTTCGGCTGATCGACAGCCAAAACCCCGAAGCCCTGCAAGCGGCGTTGCGCTGGCTCTACAGCTTCGTACGGCCGCATCGTCTGGCGATTGCCGGGCTGCTCGGGTTATCGGTCTGCGCCTCGTTGCTGGTGTTGGTCCAGCCTTGGTTGACCAAGCTGCTAATCGACGATGGCCTGCTGGCGCGCAACTTTCCGATGCTGGTGCTGATCGCCGGGTTGATGATCGTGGCGGGGCTGCTAGGAACGGGGCTGTCGGGGATCAACCGTTACCTGCACACGCGGCTGTCCGGGCGGATTCTGTTTGCCCTGCGCGACGACCTCTATCGACATCTGCAAACCCTCTCGCCGAGTTTCTACGGACAGCGCCGCATCGGTGACCTGATGTCGCGCCTCGATGGCGACGTCGCGGAGATTCAGCGTTTTGCCGTGGACTCGTTGTTCTCGGCGGTGTCGAGCGTGATCGGTCTGGTTTGCGCCGTGGCGATGCTGCTGACCCTGTCGTGGAAACTCTCGCTGCTGGCATTGGTGCTGATTCCCCTCGACGTACTCTGGCTGCGCTGGATGCGGCGCAAGGTCGAGCGCGATGTGCGGCAATTGCGCGAGCGCTCGGCGGACATGTCCTCGTTCATGGTCGAGACCTTGCCGGTGATGAAATTCATCCAGTCCGCCGGCCAGCAACAGCGTGAATCGCGGCGCCTGGAGACGTTGGGCCAAGGCTACATGAGCCAGTTGCTGCGCCTGCAAGTCACCGAGTTTTTCACCCAGGCGGTGCCGGGCACACTGACCTCTCTGTCCCGTGCCTGCGCGTTCCTGATCGGTGGATATTGGGTGGTGCAGGGGACTTGGCAACTGGGCGCGTTGATCGCGTTTTCCACCTATCTGGGCATGGCCGTCGGACCGGTACAGAGTCTGCTGGGGCTCTATGTCGCGGTCCAACGAATGACCGTCAGCCTCGGGCGCGTGATGGAATTGCGCGGCGAAGAACCAACCGTTCTCACCCCGGTCACGCCGCAGCCGATGCCGACTTCCGGCGAGCTGCGTTTCGACGATGTGCACTTCAGTCATCCCGGTCGTCCGACCACCCTGCGCGGCATCGAAGCGCGAATTCCCTACGGTTTGAAAGTCGCCCTGAGCGGCGGCTCCGGGGTCGGCAAATCGACCCTGATCGACCTGCTGCAACGGCACCACGATCCGCAGTCCGGCCGGGTGTTGCTGGGAGAGGTCGATCTGCGCGAACTGGACCTGTTCCAGCTGCGTCGGCGGATTGCCGTGGTCAGTCAGGACATCGTGCTGTTTCGCGGCAGCCTCGCCGACAACCTCGCCTACGCGGTGCCGGACGCCAGCCGTGAAGCGATTGCCGAAGTGGCGCGGCTGGCGCAACTCGACAGCCTGATCGAATCTTTGCCCGAAGGCCTCGACAGCCCGTTGGGCGAACGCGGTCAGCAGTTGTCCGGCGGGCAGAAACAGCGCATCGCCATCGCCCGGGCGCTGTTGCAGGATCCGTTGATTCTGGTGCTGGACGAAGCGACCTCGGCGGTGGATGAAGCCACCGAGCGCGAAGTCATCGAAGCCATCGATCGACTGTTTGCCGGGCGTACGCGAATCCTCATCAGCCACCGTCCTTCGACGTTGGCGGATGCCGATTTGCGCTTTGAATTGCTCGACGGCGTGCTCACTTCAAAAACGGTGCTGCATGAAGCCTGAACTGCGGATTGGCGTGGTGGACAGTGGTCACTCGGCGGCGCAGCGGGTACAAGTGGTCGACGGGCGGCGCTTTTCGTTGCTGGCGGATGGCCTGGCCGAAAGCGACTTGCGCGACGATCCGCTGGGCCACGGCAGCGCGGTGATCGAGGCCATCGGCCGGCGGGCGCCGTCGGCGGTATTTTGCGTGGCTCAGGTGTTCGACCAGCGTGGGGTCACCAGCGCGTTGCAGATCGCCACGGCGATTGACTGGCTGGTGGCGCAGGACGTTCGGCTGATCAATTTGAGCCTCGGCCTGCGTCAGGATCGCAGCCTGTTGCGTGAAGCCTGTGCCGCGGCGGTAGCGCGAGGTATTTTGCTCTGTGCGTCCAGTCCGGCTCAGGGCGAGGGCGTGTTTCCGGCGAATTATCCACAGGTGCTGCGAGTCACCGGCGATGCGCGTTGCGCCGAACAGGAATGGTCGTGGCTCAACAGCGCTCAAGCGGATTTCGCGGCGTGTGTGCATGGCACCTATCCGGGGCAGTCTGGCGCCAGTCTTGGTTGTGCGGCGTTGAGCGGGCACATTGCGGGTTTCCTGGTTGAGCATCCTGAGGCGAGCAACGAGCAGGTCATTGAGTGGCTGCGAGAAAACGCCCGCTATCGCGGCCCTGAACGGCGATTCGGAGCATGATTTTGATTCTTGGCGCAGGGCCCGCGGGAGCGGCGGTTGCCTTGGGTTTGCGTCGGCTCGGTTATCCCGTGACGCTGGTCAGCGAATGGCGGCGGTTTGCGGCGCTGGAGGGTGTTTCCATTCGGGTGCTGGAGGCCTTGCGTGGCGCGGGGCTTCATCAAGCCTTGGCGGATGCGGCACTGCCGTCTCAGCGGCAGGTGTCATGGAACGGTCAGCAGCATGCGCAAAACATCGAATTTTTACTGGATCGCCCGAGCTTTGATCGAGGCTTGCGCGAGGATTTGCGCCTGGCGGGCGTTGAGCTGATCGAAGGCCGAGTGCTGACGGTGCAGTCATCGGCTTCGGGGCATCGGATCGAGATCGAAGGGCGCGAGGCGCTGCTGGCGGATTTTCTGGTTGAGGCGCGCGGGCGTCAGGCGCCGGCGCTTGGTAAAGGCTTGCGCGGACCGGAGACGGTCAGCCTGCTCAATCGCTGGCAAGGCACGCCGGGCAGCACCGCCAGCGCGGTGGAAAGTCTTGAGGACGGCTGGGCCTGGATGGCCCGGCGAGCCGACGGTCAGTGTTACTGGCAATGGACGGTGGACGTGGCCAGTGCTGAATTGCCGGGCAAGGCGCAGTTGCTCGACTACTGTCGTCAACGGCGCCAAGGTTCGGCGTTGGCGCGGGCGTTTTTTGGTGCCGAAACTGAGATCGATCTACAGCTGCATGCCCGCAGCAGCACGGCGATTTTGTGCCCGCAGGTGTGTGGCGATCACTGGATTCGGGTAGGGGATGCGGCGATGGCGGTGGATCCGCTGTCGGGCAACGGGATTTTTCAGTCCTTGTCCTCGGCGTTACAGGCGCCGACCGTGATCAACACGTTGTTGCGTAAACCCGAGCGAGCGGCGCTGGCCCAGCGCTTTCATCAGCAACGGGTGGAGCAGTTGTTTTTGCGTTTTGCGCGGATCGGGCGGGATTTTTATGCCGATGAGCAACGGTGGGTGGATCAGCTGTTTTGGCAGGCGCGGCGGAAGTGGCCGGATGCTGAAGTGGCGCATGCCGAGGCGGATTTTTCCTCGTTGAGAATTGAGCGCGCGCCGGTGTTGCGCGATGGATTTGTGGATGAGGCCGAGGTGGTGATCACGGCGGATCAGCCGCTGGGGATCTGGCATGTGCAAGGGGTTGAGTTGGCGCCGTTGGTGCGGCGGTTGCGGACCGAACCGGCTGAGCAGGCGTTGGCCGGGTTGACGGTGGAGCAGGGAAGGGTGGTCAGGAGTTGGTTGTTGAGTCAGGGATATCGACCCCTCACCCTAACCCTCTCCCCAGAGGGTAGAGGGGACTGACCGAGTTGTACTCAGGAGATATTGCGACCGAGGAAGTTGAGTCGTACTCAGGTTCGAAAACCATGAAGATCTGCTCCCTTTCCCCCTCTCCCCAAGGGGACGAGGGGACTGACCGAGGTGTTCTTAGAGCTACCTCGACCTGAAATATCGAGTCGAACTCAGGTTCTGAAGACCATGGAGATCTGCTCCCTTTCCCCCTCTCCCCTATGGGGAGAGGGTTGGGGTGAGGGGTGGCTTTTGAACCCCCCAAAATCAAAAGATCGCAGGCTTCGCCAGCGCCTGCAAAAGCTGTTTCACAGCTTGATCAACACCGACTTCAACTCGGTGTAATGCTCAATCGCCGCATACCCCATCTCGCGCCCAACCCCGGACATCTTGTACCCACCAAACGGCAACGCCGGGTCCAGTGCGCTGTGGCAATTGACCCACACCGAACCGGACTTGATCCGCGGAATCATCCGGTGCACCGCCGCCAGATCGTTCGACCAGATACTCGCCCCAAGCCCATACGGACTGTCATTGGCCATGCGCAACGCATCGGCTTCATCATCGAACGGAATCGCCACCAGCACCGGCCCGAAGATCTCTTCCTGCACTAATGAGTGTTTCTGATCGACATCGACGATCACCGTCGGTTTAACGAAGAACCCAGGCCCGAACTGTTCGCCACCACAGGCGATCGTCGCGCCACTTTCCCGGCCCTTTTCGATGTAGCCGTAAACCCGCTCCTGCTGACGCGCGGAGATCAGCGGGCCCATGTCGACACTCGGGTCCATGCCGTTACCGAGCTTCATGGCATTGGCGATGTCGGCAATGTCCGCCACCACATTGTCGAAATGCTTACGCTGCACATACAGCCTGGAACCTGCGCAGCACACCTGGCCCTGATTGAAGAAAATCGCGCTGGCGGCACCGGCAGCGGCGTTCTTCAGGTCGGCGTCGGCCATGACGATGGTCGGCGATTTACCGCCCAGTTCCAGGGTTACCCGGGTCATGGAGTCCATGGCGATCTTGCCGATCTGCTTGCCCACGGCGGTGGAGCCGGTGAAGGTCAGCTTGTCCACCAGCGGATTGTGGGTCAGGGCGGAACCTGCAGTGATGCCGGTGCCGGTGACCACATTGAACACGCCTTCGGGGTAACCGGCTTCCAGCACCAGTTCGGCGAGTTTCAGCGCGGTCAGCGGGGTTTCGTCGGCGGGTTTGAGCACCACGGTACAACCGGTGGCCAGGGCCGGGCCGAGTTTCCAGCAGGCCAGCAGCAGCGGGAAGTTCCAGGCGACGATGGCGCCGACCACGCCCACCGCTTCGCGACGGATGAAACTGTGGAATTGATCGTTGGGCATCAACGGCAACGACACTTCAACGCTGGAACCTTCGATCTTGGTTGCCCAACCGGCCATGTAGCGCAGGAAGTCGATGGACAGCTGCACGTCCATCACCTGGGCCACCGCCGCACTTTTGCCGTTGTTAAGGCATTCCAGTTGCGCCAGCAGTTCGGCGTCGCGTTCCATCAGGTCGGCGAGTTTCCACAGCAGGTTCTGCCGCTCCCGAGGCCGGGTGCGGGTCCAGGACGAATCATCGAAGGCCTGACGCGCAGCGAGCACGGCGCGGTCGACGTCCTCAGGCGTGGCCCTTGGCACGACGCACAGCACTTCGCCGGTGGCCGGGTTGTGCAGGGGCATGGTCTGGCCGTCGGCGGCCTCGACCCAGTCGCCGCCGATGAGCATGCGTGGGGCGCGCTGGATGAATGCCGAGGTGGCGGGAAGCAAATAAGGGAGGGGCATGGCGAGACCTCTTGTTGTTCGTGAGAACAGGGCTTTCGCAATGGCTGTGCCAAGTGCCCGCAAAGGCAGGACCGCCCTTGGTCGCCGGGGTTTTGGGGCACACAAGGGAATCGCTGGTGCTGTGAGATTGTTGCAAATTGCGACAGCTATGAGACGACGAGCAACCGGGTGGAGGCCTTGAGGCACCCACTATTGAGGATTAGAATTTTCTGGATCGGTGGGTGAAGTGACGGACCGTTCATCCGGCAATATATCTGGCGTGAGGGAGGTAACGATGTTCCTTTCAACCCTGGAAATTCAAAACATCATTGAACACAGTTTTCTGCCATCCGTTTGTACCTGCACTATGGCGGCGGACCAGTCCCTGACGATTCGGGTCTGCGACTGCATGACCGGCAAAGTGGATATCGTGGCCACCCACGTTCCCCTGTGGACACTGGACAGTCCCCATGCGATCGCGTCGCTGGTGGCGGACATGCAGCACGAGATCGACGTACACAAAAGCGTTTCCCCCACCTATGACATCTGAACCGGCGTCACGCCGCACCGTTGGAAGACGGTGCGGCCCGCGCCGATTACTCAGGCTGCAAACTTGCTGGAAATTTCCTCGAACGTGTCGCCATCCACAGCAGCCAACAGCTTTCTGTCGTCCTTGAGCGTCGCCAGAAAGGTCACTTCGGTTTCCTTGCCCGCGAGCATGAATCCGGCAATCGCGCCGATAGGCCCCAACAGCATGGCCCCGGCCACGCCAAAGCCGATGGCATCCTTGATGTTGTTGATCGAGTCCTCGTTGGCCACTTCCATGCTCTTGAACGAGGAGAGCGGGAGGGTGATGCCGGGCCATGGGTGAAGCGACGTTCTGAGGGTGAAAACGCCGTCTCTGTACTCTCCATCACCCTGCAGAAAGTCCCCCGCCAGGACAGTGATGCTTGCCATGTTTTTATCCCCTGGTGGCAATCGGTGAACAACCATTTCGCGCTTGCAGGGGAGCGACGTCAATCGTCGGCCGATGAGCTGTTCCGGTCAGGCCCTCTATGCTTGTCTCAGACTGCAACACGTGTCGCGATATTAGACGCAGGTGATCTCGTTCAGCGCTGCCGCAACGTATCGATTTTCTCGTAACTCCTTGATTAAAAAGCTAATCGGCAAGCTGGCACGCTCCGTGTATTGCTCATTGCAGACGTTTCTCTTGCCTCCGTCAGCGGTGCGCCGCCGACGGCAGAAACCATAAAAACGATAAGCCACAAAAATAAGAAAGCACCGTGCGAGGTTCGACGTTGATGAAGAGAAAACTCCGATCAGGCCTGAGTGCCAGTCTGCTGGCCGTGGCCGCTTGTGTGGCGCTGCATTCGCCTTACAGCCTGGCAGCCCGCGACGCTCAGACCATCCTCAAGGAAACCTGTCAGGGCTGTCATACCCCCGAAGCCGATAACGCCCTGAGCCGCATCAGTCACCAGCGTAAAACGCCGGAAGGCTGGCTGATGAGCATCGCCCGCATGCAAACCATGCACGGTTTGCAGATCAGCGATGACGACCGCCGCACCCTGGTCAAATACCTGGCCGACACCCAGGGCCTGGCCCCAAGCGAGACCGATGGCGTGCGTTATGCGCTGGAGCGTCGACTCAATACCGTCGAGAAGTTCGACGACCAGACCAGCCAGATGTGCGGCCGCTGCCATTCCGGTGCGCGGGTCGCGCTGCAACGGCGCCCGGCCCAGGAATGGGAGCGTCTGGTGAACTTCCACCTCGGTCAATGGCCGTCCCTGGAATACCAGGCGCTGGCTCGCGACCGCGACTGGTTCGACCTTGCTCGAAAAGACATGGTGCCGCTGCTGGCCAAACGTTATCCGCTGGACAACCCAGCCTGGAAAAAATGGCTGAGCAGCGCGCCAAAAGCCGAAGCGCTGGTGGGCGACTGGAGCTTCAGCGGCCACTTGCCAGGCAAGGGTGAACTGGCCGGCGTGATGAGCGTCACGGCCGATGGCAGCGACACGTTCAAGGTCAGCGTCAAAGGCCAATACGCCGACGGCAGCCCATTCAACGGCGATGGCAGCGCGATTCTCTACACCGGCTACGAATGGCGCGGCAACGTGACCATCGACGGCGTAACCATGCGCCAGGTGTTCGCCGCCCAAGGCAATGCCATGCAGGGCCGGATGTTCGAGGCCGAGCACGATGAGCGGGGCCTGGATTTCGTCGCTGCCAAACAGGGCAGCAGCCGTTTGCTGGCGGTGCAGCCGGGTTATCTGAAGGCTGGCGCTGAAACTGAAGTGACCCTTGTCGGCAGCGGTCTCACCGGCAAGCCGAACTTCGGCAAAGGCGTGGAAGTGGTCGAAGTCATCGAGCAGAGCCCGGAACGGATCAAGGTCAAACTCAAGGCCGCCGCCAATGCCCAGCCGGGTCTGCGCAACGTTACCGTCGGCACGCTGAAAGGCCCGACCCTGTCGGTCTACAGCAAAATCGCTGAAGTCAAAGTCGTGCCCGAGTTCTCGGTGGCGCGGATCGGCGAGGGCGGTGGTTCGACGCCGAAAGTCCAGGGCCGTTTTGATGCCGAAGCCTGGGGCAAGGGCACCGACGGCAAGCCGTATCGCATCGGCGTGTTCCCGGCGCAGTGGTCGGTCGAAGCGTTCGACGACCGCGCCAAGGAAGACGAGGACGTCAAGTTCGCCGGCACCATGCAGGCCGACAGCGGCGTGTTCACACCGGGCGATGCCGGGCCAAACCCGCAGCGCAAAATGTCCACCAACAATGCCGGCAACCTCAAGGTGATCGCCGCCGTCGACGATGCAGGGAAATCCCTGAGCGGCGAAGGCCACATGATCGTCACCGTGCAACGCTGGAACAATCCACCCATTCCATGAGTTGGCTGATCACAAACGATTCAGACACTTTTTCGGAATGACCGCAGGCCTCGTAAACGGGGTTTGCACAGGAGGTTGCAATGGGCGCTATTTTGAATCTGGTTGAGCGGAATCTGCACGAAGTGCACGTCGATGCCGACCGCATGCTGTTTCACATCCCCAGCAGTTCGCTGTTCGCCAGCGATGAGCTGACGGGCACCATTATCGATACCTTGCGCGGTCCCGGCTGTTCATCCGAGGACTTGATCCAGCGTTTGGCGTCACGCTTCAACGGCGAGGAAATCACCGAGACCCTGCGCGAACTGATGTCCCTGGAACTGGTCAGTGACGGCTCGCCGCTGACCCCGGACATCGGCACCAAACGGGTCGAGCGTACGGCGATCAATACCGTGGTGCTCAACGTCAATACCGGCTGTAATTTGAGCTGCACCTACTGCTACAAGGAAGACCTGGACAAGCCGTCGGCCGGCAAGAAAATGGACGTCGAAACGGCAGTCGCCTCGGTGGAGATGCTGCTGCGCGAGTCCCCTGACGAAGAGCGTTTCACCGTGGTGTTTTTCGGTGGTGAGCCGCTGAGCAATCGCAAGCTGATCGAGTACATGGTCGACTATTGCGAGAAGCGTTTCCGCGAGGCGGGCAAGTTTGTCGAGTTCGTCATGACCACCAACGCGACGCTGCTCACCGAAGAGACCGTGGACTACCTCAACGCACACCGCTTCGGCCTGTCAGTCAGTATCGACGGACCGAAAACCGTGCACGACCGCAACCGCATCACCGTGGGCGGGCAGGGCACGTACGACGTGGTGCGGCGCAAGGCTGAAATGCTGCTGTCGCGCTACAACAGTCGTCCGGTCGGTGCCCGCGTGACCCTGACCACCGGCGTTACCGACGTCGAAACCATCTGGGATCACCTGTTCAACGAACTGGGTTTTGCCGAAGTCGGGTTTGCCCCGGTGACTTCCGGCGACATCAGCACCTTCAACCTGTCCAGCGATGAGCTGATCGAAGTCTTCGCCAACATGAAGAAACTCGGCCGGCGTTATCTGGAAGCGGCGCTGGAACACCGCAATATCGGTTTCTCCAACCTGCACCAGCTGATCACCGACATTCACGAAGGCCACAAAAAAGCCCTGCCTTGCGGCGCGGGCCTGAAGATGCTGGCGGTGGATCACAAGGGCGAATTGAATCTGTGCCACCGCTTTACCGGCTCGAGCCTGCCGACGTTCGGCAACGTCCACAGTGGTGTGAAGCAGGTGGAGTTGAACGACTTCCTGTCCCAACGCCTGGACCGTACCAACACCGGTTGCGAGGACTGCCAGATCCGCAACCTCTGTTCCGGCGGCTGCTATCACGAGAGCTACGCCCGTTACGGCGACCCGACTCACCCGACCTATCACTACTGCGAACTGATGCGTGACTGGGTCGACTTCGGCATCGAGGTCTACACCCGGATCATGGCCCACAACCCTGCGTTTATCAGCAGCTACATCACTCCGCGCAAGGCTCACTGATATGAAACATCTCAAGGCAATCAATAATAAAGCGCTGAAACTGGATGAGGCCGCGGCCGAAAACCGCATCGAAGAAGTGGTGGCGATGAGTTCCGTCGCCGGCTGCGCCTCGACCACCGACCCGGGTTGGGAAATCGACGCCTTTGGCGGTGTGTCGTCGCTGTGCCAACCGATGGAAGCCGACCTTTACGGTTGTTCCGACCCTTGCTGGTGGCCGGCCCAGGTGCCCGACATGATGAGCACCTACCCGGACTGGAACAAGGATGCCCAGGCGTCCAATGAAAACTGGCGCAACCTCGGGACTGTCTTTCCAAAAGACAAGTAATCGGACAGAGAAGGATTCCAGCATGCGTAATATCAAAGCCTGCGGCCTGGCCGCATTCGCCGTCCTGAGTACCTGTTCGCTCACTGTTCTGGCCGACGAAAACACTGCACTGCAAGACGGTCACGAGTACATGTTGACCACCAATTACCCGAACAACCTGCACGTCATTGACCTGGCCACCGACACCTTGTTCAAGACCTGCAAGATGCCGGATGCCTTCGGTCCCGGCACCGTTCAGTTGTCGCCGGACCGCAAGACCGCCTACGTGCTGAACAATCACTACGCGGATGTCTATGGCGTTGAAATCGACAGCTGCAAGCAGGTGTTCCACGCCAGCATCACCCAGAAACCGGGGGAGAAAGCGAGGTCCATGTTCGCCTTCACCCTCAGCCACGACGGCAAGGAATTGTTCACCATCGCCAACCCGACGTTGATGCTCAATGACCGCTATGAAGTGCAGCAACCGCGGCTCGATGTGTACGCCACCGACGCCGGCATGGACGCCAAACCCGTGCGCAGTTTCCCGGCGCCACGGCAGTTGACGATCATGCAGAGTGGTGACGACGGCACGCTGTACGTGGCCGGGGCGGACGTCTACAAAGTCGATGTCAAGACCGGCAAGTTCGACGTGCTGATTCCCAGCCGTCACTGGAAACGTCCTGGCTACAGCGCGCCGGACGTGCTCTACGTGTGGAACCAGCAGACTTATCGTCATGACTTCTCGCTGCTCTACACCGCCGCGAAATTCAAGGACAAGAAGCAGGACCCAGCGACTGCCGAGTACCTTTACGGGCTGTTCAGCATCGACCTGAAAACCGGCAAGACCGAAACCACCGACTTCGGCCCTCTGACGGAAATCTACTTCAGCGGCATGCGCTCGCCGAAGGATCCGAACCTGATGTTCGGTGTGCTCAACCGTTTGGCGAAATACGACATCAAGGAAAAGAAAATGCTCCAGGCAGCGACGCTGGATCATTCCTACTACTGCATTTCGTTCAACAAGGACGGCAGCAAGATTTATCTGGCGGGGACGTTTAACGATGTGGCGATTTTTGATCCCGAGAGCATGAAGCAGATTGGCAGCATCAAGTTGCCGGGTGGGGACATGGCGATCACGACGGCGCAGATATTTGTTCGGTAATCGATTTGAGGACGCCATCGCGGGCAAGCCTTGCTCCTACGGATTTGAGTCGTTCACAACGCAGGCGAACGACACAAATCCGTAGGAGCACGGCTTGCCCGCGATGAGGCCCTCAAGACCACAGAACAATCAAACCCCAGGCACCGGACAACTCAAATCCCCCTCCTGACACTTCAGATAATTTTTGAAAGTCTCCACCCGCGCCTTGGTCAACTCAGTGACACAGTTGCTGTAGATCAGCGGATACACACTCCCGCCTTCCACCCCGGCGCTCGAGAACTTGCACTCGGCATCCCGAAACGCAATCCACGAACGCTGCGCCCCGATCAGCAGCTTTTTGCTTTCGGGGTTGCTCTTCAAACGCTCATTGATCTGCTGGTAAAGCGCATTCAACTCCTTGTCCGCCATCTTGTGCTGCTGCGCCGCGCACTCATTCATCGTCGCCTGATCGGCGGCGTTGTCGCAGTCCGCAGCATAAGCGGCAGTGGCGAACAGCAGAGGCGTCAGCGCGAGGAGAAAGCGTGGGTGCATGGGGATTCTCGCTGTGACAGGAAAGTTGAGGTGCAGTTTAGTGCTGTATTCGACCCTTTATGTTTGCCATTCAGGGCATTTTTTAATCGATTCATAGCCAAGCCACGGAACGTCATGTGTGGTCCAGATATGCGCCTGAGGCGTCATTTGCGGGTCATCGTCCAGTGTCGCCACACGAACAATGACGTGGGGTTGGGCCAAGCGCTCAGCCATCAAGTGTGAACCGCAGACCGAACAGAAATGCCGCAGCTTGCCCGGTGACGATTCGTAACTGCTCAGGCGGTCCTGGCCTTTGGTCCAGCGAAAATGTTCGCGCATGACCCCGGCTGTCGAGGCGAATGCCGCCGCGTGTGCCTTGCGGCAGGTTTGGCAGTGGCAATGACTGATGGGCATGTCGAGGCTATCGAGTTCGTACTCGATGGCTTTGCACAAGCAGCTGCCATGCAGGCTATTCATCGCGTGCTCCTGATTGCGTGAGGGTGGCTGCCCGCAGCAAAGCGTCAGCCGTGGCTTCGATATCGTAGCGCCAACGCAGCATCTACAGCCAACCGTGCAAGTGAAAGCTGCATGAATCGTCCTTGTTTGAATCAGTTTCGTCCTGAACGTTAGCAGTTTCGGGCGCTGAGTTTCGTCTTCAAGCCAGAACTTACACCTTGAAATGCAGCCGAATATTTCAGGTAGGGTTGATTGCGATACCCAATTGATACAACTTTAGGGTTGGTCTTGTGGCCTTACAGGCCTACTGTTCAGTACAGGAGGTGACATATGAATCCAGCATCAGATCGCATCGAAAGGAAGATCCTGCTCAAAACGCCGCGCTCGCAGGTCTGGCGCGTGCTGGCCAATGCCGAAGCCTTCGGACAGTGGTTTGGCGTGGCGCTGGAAGGCAAGCGTTTTGTCGCCGGTGAGTGGACCCAGGGGCAGATTACGTACCCGGGTTATGAGCACTTGCTGTGGAACGTACTGGTGGAGCGGGTCGAGCCGGAACGGGTGTTTTCGTTTCGCTGGCATCCGTACGCGATCGAGCCCGATATCGATTACTCCCAGGAACCCACCACACTGGTGAAGTTCGAGCTCGAAGACATGGATGAAGGGACGTTACTCAAGGTCACCGAGTCCGGTTTCGATCACATCCCTCAGACGCGCCGGCTCAAGGCGTTCCGTATGGACAGCCGCGGTTGGGATGAGCAGATGAGCAATATCGAAGAATTTCTCAAGGTCAGTGCCAAGCAACGCGAGCGTCAGGAAGAGTGATCGCGGCATGAACTCGCGGCTTCAATGCTTGAAACCTTACCCGTCTAAGGGTTTTCGGAAGGGTGGCTATAGCGAATGTCCTACACGCGATAGTAGCTATGTCGTCTATTGCACATTGGATCCGAAGCGTAATCTAGCCTCATCAACCGAAACACAGGAAGTGTTCGGGATCACGGATGATCGACCATAAGCAAGGAATCGCTGCCGACAGGGAGTCGTAATGGTCTTGGGAAAAACCCGCTTCGGCGGGTTTTTTTTCGCCTGTCGAAACCTGCTTCAAAGGTCGAGTAGTCAAAGGCTTACACCCGCTAACGGGTATGTCGTCTTTTGATGCGTCACCGATGTGTTTATTCTGGATCCATCAACTGAGTCGCAGGAAGCGCTCAGGATCAAGGATGATCGACCATTGGCCAGGATGGCTGCCGACAGGATGTCGAAATGGTCTTGAGAAACCCGCTTAGGCGGGTTTTTTTATGGGCGATGGAAAATCCTCGGCACATCATTTTGGCCGGGAAGCGGCAGCCTGACACTGGCTGCCGGTCCGGATGGATCAGCGTGCTGACAACTGATCGAGTTTCGCCGCTGCACGCTCAGTGATTTCCGAGCGCAGTTTCAATGACCCGGCAGCACGTTTGCGGGCTTCCTCCAGCACGCTGACCGGGGCCGTTTCAGGACTGCCCGACGTAAACGGCGGTGCCGGGGCGTATTCGAGCTGCAACTGCACCAGCTCTGCTGTGTCCTTATCGAACAACTCCGCGGCCAGGGTCAGGGCAAAATCGATGCCCGCCGTGATCCCGCCACCGGTTAGCAGATTGCCGTCGCGCACAACCCGATCCTTCACCGGGATCGCTCCCAAAGGCGTCAGCAATTCGTGATAGGCCCAGTGAGTGGTGGCGCGTTTGCCCTTCAGCAGACCCGCCGCACCGAGCACCAGCGCGCCGGTACACACCGATGTGACGTAACGCGCGTTGGCAGCCTGCGTCTTGATGAAGGCCAGCGTCTGTTCATCCTCCATCAACGGCCCGACGCCACCGCCGCCAGGAATGCAGATCACATCCAGCGGCGGGCAATCGTCAAACGTGATGGTCGGTTTCAGCACCAGGCCCGTGCTCGCGGTGACGGGCATCAGGTCCTTCCAGATCAAATGCACCTTCACGTCCGGCAGCGAGGCCAGTACGTCGTAAGGGCCGGTGAGGTCCAGTTGCTGAACCTGTGGAAACAACAGAAAACCGATCTGCAACGTCATGGCATTTTTCTCATGAAGTGGGTGGACGACTTCACTTTAGGCTCGTAGGATTTGGCGTATACGCCAATAACCCCACGAATTACGCCAATTATGCCGAAAACCATTCACGTGCTTGCCTTTGCCAATGTGCAATTGCTCGACGTCACCGGGCCGTTGCAGGTGTTCGCTTCGGCCAACGATATTTCCCGCCAGCAAGGTTTTTCGCCACCTTATGCGCCGTCGGTAATTGCCAGCGGCGGCGGGGCAGTGATGTCGTCAGCAGGGCTGGCGCTGTTGGCCGAGCCGTTGCCCGAAGAGGCCAGTGACACGTTGATCATTGCCGGTGGTTGGGGCGTTTACGACGCGGCGCGAGATGAACCGCTGGTAGCCTGGGTACGTGAACACGCGACGGGGTGTCGGCGGGTATCGTCGGTGTGCACCGGGGCATTTTTGCTGGCGGCCAGCGGCTGGCTCGATGGCCGGCGGGTGGTCACTCACTGGACCCGTTGCGAGCAGTTGGCGCAGCAGCATCCGCGGCTGCAGGTTGAACCCAATCCGATTTTCATCAATGACGGTCCGGTCTGGACCTCGGCCGGGGTCACTGCCGGTATCGATCTGGCGCTGGCCATGGTGGAAGAGGATCTCGGTCGCACGATGGCCCTGGAAGTCGCCCGGCAACTGGTGGTGTTCCTGAAACGTCCCGGCGGCCAGTCGCAGTTCAGCGTGACCCTCTCTTTGCAAAAGGAAGGCAACCGTTTCGACGAACTTCATGCCTGGATCAGTGAAAACCTCACCAAGGATTTGGGCATCCCGACCCTGGCCTTGCAGGCCGGCATGAGCGAACGCAGTTTCGTGCGCCATTACCGCGCCGACACCGGCCAGACTCCGGCCCGGGCCATCGAACTGATTCGAGTCGAGACCGCCCGACGTTTGCTCAGCGATACCGGCGTGCCGATCAAACGGGTGGCGGTGCAATGCGGATTCGGCAGCGAAGAGACGCTTCGACGCAGTTTTCTGCGGGCCATGGGCGTGACCCCGCAGGCCTATCGCGAGCGTTTCAGCGTCAGCCCTTCAGCAGATCCAGTAATGCTCTGACCGTTGCCTCGGGTGCTTCTTCGGGAATGTTATGCCCGACGCCCGCCAACACTCGCCGCTCATAAGGCCCGGTGAAGTGGGCGATGTCTTCGTCTATTTCCGGCGCCGACCCGACGCCATCGTCGGCCCCGCACAGGGAAATCGTCGGTACGCTGATCGGCGGCTGTCGGCTCAGCGCTGTTTCGATCCACTCCAGCGCCGGGTCGCCAGGCACGTACATGAAGCGGTGGCGGTAGGAGTGAATCACCACCTCGACGAAATCTGGATTATCGAAGGCCGGTGCGCTTAACGGATACAACTCAGGACCTTTGGCCCAAGTGGGTGACCACAGCTTCCAGAGTAATTCGCACAAATCCCGGCGATTTTTCGTCAGGCCTTCGACGCCGCGTGGCGTGTGAAAGTAGTACTGATACCAGAGGCGGTGCTCGGTTTCCGGGTCTAACGGTTCGGTGGAGCGGGGAATGTCCTGAAGGTTGTAACCGTCGCCGGTCACCAGGCAACGAACCCGCTCGGGCCATAGCGCCGCCACAATACACGCCGCCCGACCGCCCCAGTCATAGCCGCACAGGGCGGCTTGTTGAATGGCCAACGCATCCATCAGATCCAGCAAATCCTGAGCTAGGGCGGCTTGCTGTCCGGAGCGCAGGGTGTCGGGATGGTTGAACCGGGTCGGGCCGTAACCGCGCAGGTACGGGACGATGACGCGGTAGCCCTTGGCGGCGAGGACTGGGGCGATTTCGTCGTAGGCGCGGGGGGAGTAGGGGAAGCCGTGGAGGAGGATGATCGGGTCGCCGGTGGTGGGGCCGTGTTCTTCGTAGGCGAGCGACAGACTTGGAGTTCTGGTGAAGTGGATCAGCGCTTCATTGTTCATTCGACACTCCAGAAAGGGTTGTTTTTCGCCTGTTTTCTAGGCTTCGATTTCCGCCACCTGATTGAAGTACTTCGACCGGTCCGGCGTAAATGTCACCACCATGTTGGTCCGCGAACAGGTCAACGCCCGTTCTTCACCCAAATCAACATCCAGATCTTCCCCACGCAACCCTTGCCACTGAGCGAGGTACTTGAGGGAGCCGTATTTTTCGAGTTTTTTCAGGCTGCGGCTGACGCCACCTTTCCAGCCCAGCACCGGCAGTTCGCCGGCAAGGCAGCGTTGGGCAAGTTCAGGGAAACGGGCGGCGCGTTGGCGGCCGATTTCCCAGCATTTGATCAGGCCCTTGTCCTGGCCTTCCCACAATTCATCCCGGTTCAGGCCTGAGCGGAGTGGGGTGTCGATGCTACGGTGGATGCGCTGGGTCATTCTGGTTCCTTGAATTCGGGTTTTGTTGGACAGCTCCGCTGTACCCGTTGACGGTCGATGGTAGGGGGGGATGTAGCGGCTGGCAACAAAGGATTTCAGGCTGTGGGAATGAGGTGATTCGCGATGATTGGGCAGGTTTGTTTAGTGCTTGTAGGCGTTTGGACTACGCCAGCCTGTGGTGAGGGTGTTCAGTGTTGATGTCAGGAGGACCGCGTTTACGTTCATCGCGGGCAAGCCTTGCTCCTACGGTTTTGCGTCGAACTCAACGCCTACGAACGACGCAAAACCGTAGGAGCAAGGCTTGCCCGCGATTGACGGCGACGCGGTCTCAAGGCTGCCAGAAACTCTTCTCTCCACTCAATTTCCGATCCAGAAAACACGCTGCACTAATCAGCGCCAAATGCGTCAGCGCTTGCGGCGTATTCCCCAGATGCCGCGCATGGCTGTCGAACTCTTCGGCGTACAACCCCAGCGGGTTCGCATACCTCAGCAACTGTTCAAATTCCAGATGCGCCTTTTCCACCCGTCCGGCGCGGGCCAGGCATTCGACGTACCAGAATGAACACGCGGCGAAGGCACCTTCGGTGCCGTCGAGGCCGTCGATTCGGGCGTCGTCATTGCGATAGCGGTAAACCATGCCGTCGCGTACCAGATTCTTTTCGATGGCGTCGAGGGTCGCGAGCCAGCGCGGGTCTTTGGCGCTGACGAAGCGCACCAGCGGCATCAGCAGCATCGAACCATCCAGCGCGGTGCCGCCGATGTACTGGACGAAGTGCCCGCGTTCTTCGCTCCAGAAGTTTTCCCAGATGTCCGCGTAGATTGCTTGTCGGGTCTGGTCCCAGCGGGCGAACGGGGCGGGCAGTGAGCGTTTTGAGGCGAGGCGAATGGCCCGGTCCAGTGCGACCCAGCACATCAGCCGCGAGTGCAGGAAGTGATGTTGTTCGCCGCGCATTTCCCAGATGCCGACGTCCTCTTGCTCCCAGGTTTCGCAGACCTGATCGACCACTTCCACGGTGTGTTTCCAGCCTTCATGGGAGATGGCGTCGCCGTATTTGTTGACCAGGTACACCGCGTCCATCAGCTCGCCGAAGATGTCGAGCTGGACCTGGTCGTAAGCCTGGTTGCCGATCCGTACCGGTGTTGCGCCGCCATGACCGCAGAGGTGCGAGAGTTCGGTTTCCGGCAGTTCCTGGCGGCCATCGATGGCATAGAGGATGTTGAGTTTCATCGGTTTGCCGTGGCAATCACTGACCCGCCCGCGCAGCCAGCGCATGTAATCGTTGGCCTCCTGGACGAAGCCCAGGCGCATGAACGCGTAGACGGTGAACGAGGCATCGCGGATCCACGTGTAGCGGTAATCCCAATTGCGCTCGCCGCCAGGCGTTTCCGGCAGGCCGAAGGTCGCGGCGGCGAGGATCGCGCCGTGTTTGCGCGAGGTCAGCAGCTTCAGCGCCAGGGCCGAGCGATTGACCATTTCCCGCCAACGGCCACGGTAGTTGGATTGGCCGATCCAGTCGCGCCAGAACTTCAGGGTGCGCTCCAGGCAGATCGTGGCGGCACCTTCCTTGAACCGCGGGTCGGCGATACCGCCGAGCATGAATTCGGCGGTCTGGTCCTGTTCGAGGGTGAATTCGGCGACTGCCGCATGGCCGTCTATACGCAAAGCCTGATCCGAAGACAGGCGCAGGGACGGCTGATTGGCGGCCTCGAAGGTCACGTCTTCTTCATCCATGCGCGCGCGGGTTTTGGCACGAGCGTAGTCATGGCGCACGGCGCAGCGCATGTGAAACGTTGCCTGGCCGCTGACCACACGCACCCGGCGCATCAGCATCGGCGTGTCATCTTCGCTGTCGCCGATGGGCAGCAGGTCGGTGAATTCGACGACCGCGCGGTCGCTGAGCCAACGGGTTTGCAGCACATTGGTATCGGGCAGGTAAATCTGCTCGCGGCGAGCGTCGGGTAAATCCGGGGACAGTTGGAAAATCCCGGCCTCAGGGGTGTCCAGCAGCGAGCAGAAGATCGACGGGCTGTCGAATTCCGGCCAGCAGAAAAAGTCCACGCTGCCCTTGTCGTTGACCAGTGCCGCGCTACGCATGTCGCCGATGATGCCATGAGCATCGATAGCGCTTTGTCGTTCGGGATGATGATCAGCCATTGCCGCGAAACTCCGGATAAAGGCTCAGGGTGATTTGTTGGTTGAGGGAAATCAGAGCGTTGAGTGGCGGGCCTAATTAGCTGACTGGTTTGGGGAGCCTAGAGTTCAGCGCCCAGATCAAAAGATCGCAGCCTTCACATTCAACCAACAATTGCCTGCTTTCCCCTCAATCAAGCTTATGGCAACTTGCAGACCCTTGTTGAGACCCGCACCTATGGCAAACCCCTACCGCGAGCTGTTCAAAGCCCCAGGCAGCAGCGCTTTTGTGCTGGCCGGGATGATCGCGCGCATGCCGATTTCCATGACCGGCATCGGCCTGATCACCATGCTCTCGCAACTGCAGGGTGGGTATGGACTGGCCGGCGCCGTGGCAGCGACGTTTGCCCTGGCTACAGCGTT
Source organism: Pseudomonas sp. GM41(2012) (assembly GCF_000282315.2). Taxonomy (GTDB): domain Bacteria; phylum Pseudomonadota; class Gammaproteobacteria; order Pseudomonadales; family Pseudomonadaceae; genus Aquipseudomonas. The sequence continues at coordinate 2,128,855 of NZ_AKJN02000006.1, read as the reverse complement.
TTGTGCACCGCAGGTTTCGCGGCTGGTGGACCGCTTCGGGCAGCGTCGGATCTTGCCGGTATCAGCGCTGATCGGTGGCGGGGCGTTGTTGCTGGTGTTGCTTTGCACGCGCTTGCAGGCGCCGAACTGGACGCTGTTTGTGTTCGCCGCGCTGGCTGGTTGCATGCCGAGTATGTCGGCGATGGTGCGGGCGCGCTGGACCGAGGTGTATCGCGGTCAGCCGGAACTGCAAACCGCTTATGCGTTGGAGTCGGTGCTGGACGAGGTCTGTTTTATCGTCGGGCCGCCACTGTCGGTGGGGTTGTGCGTGGTGGCATTCCCCGAGGCGGGGCCATTGGCGGCGTTGCTGATGCTGGCGATCGGGGTGACGGCGTTTGTGCTGCAACGTGACACCGAGCCGGCGATTCATCCCCATGAAGACCATCATCAGGCCTCGATCATTCGTTCCAGCGAGATTCAGTTGCTGATGCTGTTGATGGTCGCCATGGGCACCATCGTCGGTGTGGTGGACGTGGTCAGCGTGGCGTTCGCCCAGCAGCAGGGCCAGCCGGCGGCAGCGAGCATTGTGTTGTCGGTGTATGCCATTGGCTCGTGCCTGGCCGGTTTGGCGTTCGGGGCGTTGCGCTCGAAACTGCCGCTGCCGCAACTGTTCCTGTACGGCGGGGTGGCGACGGCGGTGACCACGCTGCCGTTGCTGCTGGCGACGAACATTCTCGGGCTGTCGCTGGCGGTGTTTGTCGCCGGGCTGTTTTTTGCGCCGACGCTGATTGTCGCGATGGCGTTGGTAGAGCGCATCGTGCCGCCGGCCAAACTCACTGAAGGCCTGACCTGGCTGGTGACTGGATTGAGTATCGGCGTGGCGATTGGCGCGGCCAGTTCGGGTTGGCTGATCGATGCATTTGGAGCCCGGAGCGGGTTCTGGGTGGCCATCGTCGCTGGCGCCGTGGTTCTCGGTTCCGCAGTGCAAAGCTTCCGCCACTTGAAATAAAGAACCCCTGTAGGAGTGAGCCTGCTCGCGATAGCGGTATGTCAGTCAACTTGATGGTGACTGACACACCGCTATCGCGAGCAGGCTCACTCCCACAGGGTTATCGGTACGACTAATTCTCCTCGGCGTTCATCCGTTCATCTATACAGACAACTTTTCGAGGTGATCCCGGTGACCCAGCTGACATTGCTCTGCCTGCCCTATTCGGGCGCGAGTGCCATGGTCTACAGCCGCTGGCGGCGCAAACTGCCGGAGTGGCTCAAGCTGCAACCCGTGGAACTCCCAGGACGGGGCGCCCGGTTTGGCGAACCCTTGCACACCGACATGCGACGCCTGGCGCTGCAACTCGCGCAGGAACAAAAAGCCACGCTCAAGACGCCGTACGCGCTGTTCGGCCATAGCCTTGGCGCGTTGCTCGCCTGTGAGATGGCCCACGCGTTTCGCTCGCTGGGCTGTCCGGAACCGGTGGCGCTGTTCGCTTCGGGCACCGCCGCGCCGACGATGCGGGCCGAATACGACCGGGGTTTCGCCGCACCCAAAACTGATGCCGAATTGATCGAGCAACTGCGCACCCTCAACGGCACCAGTGAAGAGGTGCTGGCCAACGACGAGTTGATGAGCCTGACGCTGCCAGTGCTGCGCGCGGACTTTCTCTTGTGCGGACGTTTCGAACCGCAACAGCGCCCGTTGCTCAAGTGCCCGATCCATGTGCTCGGTGGCAAGGCTGACCGCGCCACCGCCGAACAGTTGATCGGCTGGAGCAAGGAAACCCTCGGTAGTTTTTCGGTGGACATGCTTGCTGGCGGACACTTCTTTATCCATGAGCACGAAGCCAAAGTGTTGCGGGTGATCAAGGATCAGCTGGACGTTCACCATCGGCGGCATGGGTTGATGGCTGTCAGCTAAACGATTCGGGAGCATCACCCAAAACCTGTGGGAGCGAGCCTGCTCGCGATAGCGGCATCACATTCAACATAGATGTGACTGACAGGCCCTCATCGCGAGCAGGCTCGCTCCCACAATGATCTTCATCACACTGACACCCCGCGTTCTACCTCCTTTCTGATACTTGTTCTCATTCGCTAATTTTTCCGGTCTGCATTCGTTTTATAGGGACGACGTGCCTTTGTGCTTCCCGCCACTGATCCGGATGCTTAGAAATGAATGCTGAAGACTCCTTGAAACTTGCTCGCCGGTTTATCGGGTTGCCCCTGGAAAAGCGCCAGATGTTCCTTGCGGCCTTGCAAAAGGAAGGCGTTGATTTCGCCCGTTTCCCCATTCCTGCCGGCGTCGAAGCCGAAGATCGCCAGGCGTTGTCGTACGCCCAGCAGCGCATGTGGTTTCTCTGGCAGCTGGACCCGCAAAGCGGCGCCTACAACCTGCCGGGCGCGGTGCGTCTGACCGGGCAGTTGAACCTGCCCGCGCTGGACCAAGCCTTCGCCAGCCTCGTTGAACGTCACGAAACCCTGCGCACGGTGTTCCAGCGCCAGGCCGACGACACCTTGCTGCAAGTACCGGCCAGCGCGCCGTTGGTCATTGATCAGGTGGATTTCAGCGCGTTAGCGGCTGCGGAGCGCGAACGGGCAGTCGCCCAAGCGGCCGAGCAACAATCGGTGCTGCCCTTCGATCTTTCGGTCGGCCCGCTGCTGCGCGTCACCTTGCTCAAACTCGCCGAGCAGGAACACGTCCTCCTATTGACCCTGCACCACATCGTTTCCGACGGCTGGTCGATGAACGTGCTGATCGACGAATTCATCCGCTGCTACGACGCCTTCGAGGCGGGCGCCCAACCGCTACTCGCGCCCTTGCCGATCCAGTACAGCGACTACGCGTTGTGGCAACGCCGCTGGCTGGAGGCCGGCGAGCAGGCGCGTCAACTCGACTACTGGCAGGCGCAACTGGGCGACGAACACCCGGTGCTGGAACTGCCCACCGATCACCCGCGCCCGGCGATGCCGAGCTATCGCGGCACCCGCTACGAATTCGCGGTCGACGCTCAACTGGCCGAGCAACTGCGGGCCATGGCGCAGAAGCACAACATCACCCTGTTCATGCTGTTGCTCGGCGCCTTCAACGCGCTGCTGCATCGCTACACCGGGCAGACCGACATCCGCGTCGGCGTGCCAATTGCCAACCGCAACCGCGCCGAAATCGAAGGCCTGATCGGCTTCTTCGTCAACACCCAGGTGCTGCGCACCCAGCTCGACGGCCAGACCCGCGTCGACGATTTACTGCGCGCCATCAAGGAAACCGCCCTCGGTGCCCAGGCCCATCAGGATTTGCCGTTCGAGCGCCTGGTCGAGGCGCTGAAACTGGAACGCAGCCTCAGCCATACGCCGCTGTTCCAGGTGATGTACAACCACCAGCCGCAGGTTGCGGACATTTCCACGGTCAGCACGGCGTCCGGTTTGGCGCTGGGCGTAATCGAGTGGGAAGGGCGCACCACCCAATTCGACCTGACCCTCGACACCTACGAAAAGGGCGGCAAGTTGCACGCCGCGCTGACTTACGCCAACGACCTGTTCGACGCGGCAACCATCGCGCGCATGGCGCAGCACTGGACGCGTTTGTTGCAGGGCATGGTCAGTGATTTGCAGCAGCGCATCAGTGATTTGCCGCTGCTTGAGAACGCCGAATACCAGCGCATCGTGCATGACTGGAACCGCGCTGACGAAAGCTTCCCGCAAGACCTGTGCATTCATGAGCTGATCAGCCAGCAAGTCGCCGCGAACCCGACTGCGTTGGCGGTGACCTTTGCCACGAAGCAGCTGACTTACGCCGAGCTCGATAATCAGGCCAATCGCCTGGCCCACAAGCTGATCGAACTGGGTGTTGGCCCGGAAATCCGTGTTGGCGTGGCGATGCAACGTTCCGAAAACCTGCTGGTAGCGTTGTTGGCGGTACTCAAGGCCGGCGGCGCTTACGTCCCGCTGGACCCGGATTACCCGGCCGAACGGGTTGCCTACATGCTTGAAGACAGCCGCGCGCTGGTGCTGCTGACCGAGCAATCGGTCGCTGCGACATTGACCGTCACCGCCGACACCCAAGTGTTGCTAATGGACGATAGGGAATGGGCCGCTTACCCAAGTAGCGCGCCGGTCACTTGCGTTACGCCGGACAACCTCGCCTACGTGATCTACACCTCCGGTTCCACCGGCAAACCCAAGGGCGTGGCCATCGCCCATCGCAATGTGCTGGCGCTGATCGACTGGTCGAAATCGGTTTATAGCCGCGAAGACATTCAAGGCGTATTGGCCTCGACGTCGGTCTGCTTCGACCTGTCGGTGTGGGAACTGTTTGTCACGCTGGCCAATGGCGGCTCGCTGATCATCGCCCGCAATGCCCTGGAATTGCCGAATCTGCCGGCCCGTGATCAGGTGCGCCTGATCAACACCGTGCCGTCGGCGATCAATGCGTTGCAGCGCGACGGGCAGATCCCGCCGAGTGTGCGCATCATCAACCTCGCCGGCGAGCCGTTGAAGCAGAGTCTGGTCGACGCGTTGTATCAGCAGTCGACCGTCGAGCATGTCTACGATTTGTACGGTCCGTCGGAAGACACCACTTACTCAACCTGGACCCGTCGCGAGGCAGCTGGCTGTGCAAACATCGGCCGGCCGCTGAAACACACCGCCAGCTATTTGCTCGATGCTGATCTGCAACCGGTGCCGCAAGGCGTGTCCGCCGAGCTGTTCCTGGCAGGCGCCGGCATTACTCGCGGTTACCTGGCACGTCCGGGCATGACGGCTGAAAAATACGTACCGAACCCGTTCGCCAGCAACGGCGAACGCCTGTACCGCACCGGCGACCTGACCCGTTATCAGGCCGACGGCGCGTTGCAATACGTCGGTCGTATCGACCATCAGGTCAAGGTCCGTGGTTTCCGCATCGAACTCGGTGAAATCGAAGCGCGGCTGTTGCAGCAAGAGGCTGTGCGCGAACTGGCGGTGCTGGCGCAGGACGGTATCAACGGTCAGCAACTGGTCGCCTATATCGTGCCGACCGATCCATCGCTTCTGGACGACATCGACGCTCAAACGACTCAGCGTGAAACCTTGAAAGCCGCGCTGCGTAAGCATCTGCCGGACTACATGGTCCCGGCGTTCCTGCTATTCCTCGAACACCTGCCGCTGACCCCCAACGGCAAACTCGACCGCAAGGCCTTGCCGGCGATTGACGGCTCGCAGCAACAGCGCGAACACGTCGCGCCGCGCACGGCGATGGAAAAATCCCTCGCGGCGATTTGGCAGGATGTGTTGGCGATCGAAAATGTGGGTCTGGAAGATAACTTCTTTGAACTGGGCGGTGACTCCATCGTTTCCATGCAAGTGGTCAGCCGTGCGCGTCAGGCCGGAATCGTGTTGAGCCCCAAAGACCTGTTCCAGCACCAGACCATCCGCAGCCTGGCCCAGGCGGCCCGTAGCGGCGAGCAATCGTTGATCGATCAAGGTCCGGCGGTTGGCGCGGTGGCGTTGGCGCCGGTGCAACAGTGGTTCTTCGAACAAGCGATCCCCGAGCGCCAACACTGGAACCAGTCACTGCTGCTCGTTCCGCGCGAGGCGTTGAACGTCGAGGCGCTGGATCGCGCGTTTGAGCAATTGCTGACGCGTCACGACAGCTTGCGTCTGCGCTACGAACAGATCGAAAACGGCTGGCAGCAGGCTTACGCTGCGCCCACCACTGAATCAGTGTTGTGGCAGCGTCAGGCGCAATCGCTCGAGGAGTTGAACGTTCTGTGCGACGAAGCCCAACGCAGCCTCGATTTGCAGAGCGGCCCGCTGATGCGCGCGCTGCTGGTGACGATGGCCGACGGCACTCAACGCCTGCTGCTGGTGATTCATCACTTGGCGGTGGACGGTGTTTCCTGGCGCGTGTTGCTGGAAGACCTTCAGCAGTTCTACAGCGGCAGCCATGCTTCGATGGCGAAAACCAGCAGCTATCAACGCTGGGTCGCTCGCTTGCAAGCTCATCTGCCAACCTTTGAAAACAGCCTCGGTCACTGGCAGACCCAACTGAAAAACGCGCCAACCGATCTGCCGTGCGACCGCCCAACCGGCACGCTGGAAAACCGCTTCGAACAAAAACTCGAATTCAAACTCGACACCGAACAAACCCGCAAATTGCTGCAACAGGCCCCGGCGGCGTATCGCACCCAGGTCAACGACCTGCTGCTGACCGCCTTGGCGCGGGCGGTTTGCCGCTGGAGCGGGCAGGGCAGCACGCTGATCCAGCTTGAAGGCCATGGCCGCGAAGACCTGTTCGACGACATCGACCTGACCCGCACCGTCGGCTGGTTCACCAGCCTGTTCCCGGCCAATCTGATGCCGTCCAGCGATCTCGGTGCTTCGATCAAATCCATCAAGGAACAACTACGCGCCGTGCCGGACAAAGGCCTCGGCTACGGCGCACTGCGTTACCTCGGCACCCCGGCGATTTGCGCCGAATTGGCGGCGTTGCCACAACCGCGCATCACCTTCAACTATCTGGGGCAGTTCGACCGTCAGTTCGACGACGCCGCGATGTTTGTCCCGTCCACCGAAGGCAATGGCGTGGCGCAGGATCCATCGGCCCCATTGGGTAACTGGCTGACGGTCGAAGGCCAGGTCTACGGCGGCGAGTTGTCGCTGAGCTGGGGCTTCAGCCGTGAGATGTTCGACACCGCGACCATCCAGCGTTTGGCGGACGATTACGCGCTGGAACTCAACGCGTTGATCGATCACTGCTGCGCCGTTGAAGCAACCCAAGCCACACCGTCGGACTTCCCCCTGGCGCGCATCAGTCAGGTGCAACTCGATGCACTGCCGGTTGCTGTTTCGACCCTCGAAGACCTTTATCCACTGTCGCCGATGCAGCAGGGCATGCTGTTCCACACGTTGTACGAACCCGAAGTCGGCGCCTACATCAGTCAGCTGCGTCTGGACATTCAGGGCCTCGATCCAGTGCGATTCGCTCAGGCTTGGCAAACCGCGCTGGAGCATCACGACATCCTGCGCAGCAGCTTCCACTGGCAAGGTCTCGACACCGCGCATCAGGCGATTGTCCGCCAAGTGGCGCTGCCGCTTGAAGTGCTTGAAGCAACCGACGCCGATGAGCTGGCCGACGCCGAACGTGCTCAGGGTTTCGAACTGGGCAGCGCGCCGCTGTTCCGCTTGAAGCTTGTCCGCACGGGCGCAAATGACTGGCACCTGATCTACACCAGCCACCACATTTTGATGGACGGCTGGAGCAACGCACAGTTGCTGGCCGAAGTGATCCAGCACTACGTCGCCGGGTCATCGCTGCCGGCACCGACCGGGCAATACCGCGATTATCTGGGCTGGTTGCAACAGCAATCGGCCGTCGCTGGCGAGCAGTTCTGGAAAGCGGCATTGGCACCGCTCGAAGCGCCGACGTTGCTGGCCGAAGCCTTGCGGCCGCCGGTCGGCGCCGAGGGCAGTGAGGAATACCGCGTCGCCCTCGACAGCCGCGCGACCCAGCGTCTGGCCGAGTTCGCCCGTCAGCAGAAGGTCACCCTCAACACCTTGCTGCAAGCGGCCTGGAGTCTGTTGCTGCATCGCTACACCGGCCAGGACTGCGTGGTCTTCGGCGCCACCGTGGCCGGCCGATCCGCGCCGCTGCTGGGGATCGAAGAGCAGCTCGGCCTGTTCATCAACACGCTGCCGCTGGTGTGCGCGATGAAGCCGGATCAAACCGTCAGCCAATGGCTGGGCGAGTTGCAAGGGCTGAACCTGGCCATGCGCGAGTTCGAGCATGTGCCGCTTTACGACATTCAGGGTTGGGCCGGGCAGCAGGGTTCGGCGCTGTTCGACAGCCTGCTGGTGTTTGAAAACTTCCCGGTGGCCGAGGCGCTGAAACAGGGCGCGCCGGCCGGGCTGTCGTTCGGCAACCTGCACAACCACGAACGCACGCACTATCCGCTGACCCTGGGCATCGAACTGGGCGAAGGCCTGAGCCTGGATTTCAGCTACGACGCGGCGCGATTCAGTGCGGCGCAGGTCGCTGAGTTGTCGGCCAATCTGCAGCACCTGCTGACGCAACTGGTTGCGCTGCCGGATGCGGCACTGGGCACGCTGGAACTGCTCGATGTCGATGGCAAAAGCGCGGTGCTCGCGGTCAGCCAACCGACCTCGGTTGAGTTATCCACAACGCTTTTGGTGCACGAACAAATTGCCGTTCAGGCTGCCGCCACGCCAGATGCTTTGGCGTTGCAGGTCGACGGTCAATCCCTGAGCTACGGCCAATTGAACGCGCAAGCCAACCGACTGGCTCATCGCTTGATCGACAACGGCGCCGGTCCAGGCAAGCGTGTCGGTCTGGCGCTGAACCGTGGCCCGCAACTGATCGTCAGCCTGCTGGCGGTGCTCAAAACTGGCGCGGCTTATGTGCCGCTGGACCCGAAATACCCGGCTGAACGCCTGGCCTACATGATCGACGACAGCCGCCTCGACGTGTTGCTGTGCGAGCCCGGCCTATTGGAGGACATGCCAGGCGTGCTCCGTCTCACCCTCGAAGACAGCGCCGAACACTCCGAAATACATCCGCAAAACCACACCCCCCCTGTAGGAGCAAAGCTTGCTCGCGATAGCGGTGGACCCGTCGCCGAAAATCTTGCCTACATCATCTACACCTCCGGCTCCACCGGCCAACCCAAAGGCGTGGCCATCGCCCATGCTGCATTGCGCGAGTTCTGCCAGACCGCCGCCGATTATTCGCTGCTGTCGGCGTCGGACCGCGTGTTGCAGTTCGCGACCTTCAGTTTCGATGGATTCGTCGAGCAGTGCTTCCCTGCGTTGTGCGTCGGCGCGGCGTTGATCATGCGCGGCGATGACCTGTGGGACGCCGGCCGCCTCGCCGCCGAAATCGTCCAGCAGGGCGTGACCGTGGCGGACTTGCCGGCGGCTTACTGGTACTTGCTGGCCCGTGAATGCGCGAGCGGTGTGGTGCGCAATCTCGGTGATCTGCGCCAGGTTCACGTCGGCGGCGAAGCGATGTCGGTCGAAGGTCTGCGCTTGTGGCATCAGGCCGGTTTGAGTCATGTGCGTTTGCTCAACACCTACGGCCCGACCGAGGCGACCGTGGTGTCCAGCATTCATGAATGCCGTCTCGAAGATGCCAGCGACGCGTTCGGCATCCCGATTGGACGAGCCATCGCGGGTCGGGCGCTTTACGTGCTGGACGCTGCCGGTCAGTTGCTGCCCAACGGTGGCGTTGGCGAATTGTGCATCGGTGCCCCGGCCAGCCTGGCGCAAAGCTACTTCGACCGCCCGGCGCTGACCGCCGAACGTTTCCTTCCGGACCCGTTCGCCCGTGAGCCGGGCGCGCGGCTGTACCGCAGCGGCGACCTGGCGCGCTACAACGCTGACGGGAATCTGGAATACGTCGGTCGCATCGACCATCAAGTGAAGATTCGCGGTTTCCGTATTGAAATGGGCGAGATCGAAGCCTGCCTGCAAGCCCGTGAGGACGTGCGCGAAGCGGCGGTCATCGCTCAGGACGGCACGCAACTGGTGGCGTATGTCGTGGCCAGCGGCGCGGTGGTTTCAGAAACGGAATATCTGGAAGGCCTCAAAGTTGTCTTGCGTCAGTCACTGCCGGAATACATGGTGCCAAACCACCTGATCCTGCTGGCCAGACTGCCGCTCAACAACAACGGCAAACTCGATCGCAGAGCCTTGCCGCGCGCTGAAGCAGGCGATGCGCAACGTGACTTCGTGGCCCCGACCGAAGGGCTGGAAACGCAACTCGCGCTGATCTGGCAGGACGTGTTGCAGGTCGAGCGCGTGGGCCGTGACGACAACTTCTTCGAACTGGGCGGGCACTCGTTGCTGGTGCTTCAGGTGATCTCTCGCGTGCGTCAGCAGTTGCAGCTCGAACTCTCTGTGAGCAGCCTGTTCTCCGCGACGAATCTGGCGGAATTTGCCGAGCGTGCCGCACTGGCGAACGTCAGCGGCCAACCGGTCCTGCTACGTGCAACGGTCGATCAGCCACCCATTCTGTCGTATGCCCAACAGCGTCAATGGATTCTCTGGCAACTGGACCCGCAAAGCTCGGCCTACAATATTCCCGCCGCGCTGCGCCTCAAGGGCTCGCTGAATCGCGAAGCCCTGCGTGAAGCCTTCACTCAATTGCAGGCCCGTCACCAAACCCTGCGCACAACCTTTGAGCAGGATGGTCAGCAGGCGCGTCCGGTGCTGCACGACAATCTGGAGCTGCAACTGGATGAACGCACGCTCGATCAGTCGTCGATCGACAATGCCGTAGCCGAAGAAATCGCCCGGCCGTTCGACCTGCGCAACGGTCCGCTGTGGCGCGTGTTGCTGCTGCAAGTGAACACCGACGAACACGTGCTGGTGCTCACCGTGCACCACATCGCCGCCGATGGCTGGTCGATGCAGGTCATGGTCGATGAGTTCAGCGCGCTGTATCAGGCTGCCGTCGAAGGTAACGCCGCCAACCTCAACAGCCTGCCGGTGAACTACAGCGACTACGCCCGTTGGCAGCGTGACTGGCTGGAGGCCGGGGAGGGCGCACGCCAACTGGCGTGGTGGCGCGAGCAACTGGATGGCAGCCAGGCACCGCTTGAATTGCCGAGCGAACTGCCCCGTCCGGCCCGTCGCAGCGAGCGCGGCACCAGCCTGATGCTGAACTTTGACCGCGAATTACTCGCCGGTTTGCGTCAACGCGCACAGGAACAACAGGTGACGCTGTTCATGCTGTTGCTGGCCAGCTTCCAGACCTTGCTGCATCGCCAGAGCGGGCAGTCGAGCATCAGCGTCGGCGTGCCGAGCGCCGGGCGTTCGCGTATCGAAACCGAAGGCCTGATCGGCTTCTTCATCAACACCCAGGTGCTGCGTGCCGAGATCGATGGTCAGCAGTCCTTCAGCACCTTGCTGCAACAGGTCAAGCGTGTGGCATTGGGCGCTCAGACCCATCAGGACTTGCCGTTCGAGCAGTTGGTCGATGCCTTGCAACCCGACCGCAGCCTCAATCACAGCCCATTGTTCCAGGTGCTCTACAACCACCAGCAACAACTGGGCGCGAGCGTCGAGCGCAGCGTCGCCGACTTGCAGATCGAACGTCTGCACTGGCAGCAACACACCACGCAATTCGATCTGGTGCTCGACACTCAAGAGCAGGGCGAAGAACTTGATGCCAGCCTGACCTACGCCACTGACCTGTACGACGCGGCGTCGATGAACCGCCTCGCCGAGCAGTGGCTGGACCTGCTGCGCGCGGTGGTCGTCGATCCGCAGCAGCGCGTCGCCGAACTGCCATTGCTCAAGGCCGCACAGCGCGATGCGTTGATCCAGCATTGGAACCCGACGTTCCAGGCACAACCACCGTCGCCAACCTTGCACCACTTGTTCGAAGCCCAGGTTGCCGAACGGCCGAACGCAATCGCGCTAGTCTACGAAGGCGAGCAACTGACCTACGCCGCGCTCAACGCTCAGGCCAACCGACTGGCGCGCAAACTGCGTGAGCAGGGCGTCGGCCCCGAGGTGCGCGTCGGCATCGCCACTGAGCGGGCGATGCCGCTAGTGATCGGCTTGCTGGCGATTCTCAAGGCCGGTGGCGCCTATGTGCCGCTCGATCCGCAGTACCCGGCCGAGCGCCTGAGCTACATGATCGAAGACAGCGGCATCACGTTGCTGCTGACTCAACAACACTTGATCGACGGTTTGCCGGCCCGCGACGGCGTGCAGGTGCTGAGCCTGGAGTCATTGCAACTGGAGGCCTTCAGCGACGACAACCTGCCAGCGCTGGCAACCCCGGACAATCTTGCCTACGTGATCTACACCTCCGGTTCCACTGGCCGGCCGAAGGGCGCGCTGCTCAGTCACGGCAACGTCGGGCGTCTACTCACGGCCACGGCTGACGAGTTCAACTTTGGCCCGGACGATGTCTGGACGCTGTTCCATTCCTACGCCTTCGATTTCTCGGTGTGGGAGCTGTTCGGTTCGCTGTGCACCGGCGGGCGTCTGGTGATCGTGCCGTATTACATCAGCCGCGAGCCGCAAGAGTTCCATCGCTTGCTCTGTGATGAAGGCGTGACGGTGTTGAACCAGACCCCGACCGCTTTCCGCCAGTTGTTGCCGATTGCCTGCGCCAGCGAGCGAAACCTGGCGCTGCGTCAGGTGATTTTCGGCGGCGAAGCGTTGGAAGTCGCGAGCCTGCGTCCATGGTTCGAGCGCTTCGGCGACCAACAGCCAACCCTGGTCAACATGTACGGCATCACCGAAACCACGGTGCACGTGACCTACCGTGCGATCCGCCTGGCCGACCTCGACGGCAAGGCCCAAAGCCCGATTGGCCTGCCGATCCGTGACCTGCGCTGGTACCTGCTCGACAGCCAGTTGCAACCGGTGCCGGCGGGTGTGGCGGGCGAGTTGTACATCGCCGGCGCTGGTCTGGCGCGTGGCTATCACGGACGTTTCGGCCTCACCGCCGAGCGCTTCGTGCCGAGCCCGTTCGATACGTCGCAACGCCTTTATCGCAGCGGTGACCTGGCGCGTCAGCGTGCCGACGGCAGCATCGATTACCTCGGCCGGATCGACCAGCAAGTGAAGATCCGCGGCTTCCGCATCGAACTGGGTGAAATCGAAGCGGCGTTGCTGGCCCAACCGGGCGTGCGCCAAGCGGTGCTGAGCGTGCATTCGGCCGATGGCGGCCCGCAACTGTGCGCTTACGTCGTGGCCGAGCAAACCCCGCACGACCCGATCGCCTGGCGCGACAACCTGCGCGCCGCGCTCAAGGTGGATCTGCCGGACTACATGGTGCCGAGCCACTGGTTGCTGCTGGATGCCTTGCCGCTGACCGGCAACGGCAAGCTCGACCGCAAGGCCTTGCCGGTGCCCGATGCCCAGGAATGGCAGCGACCGTTCGAAGCTCCCGAGGGCGACCTCGAACGGCAACTGGCAGGCATCTGGGCCAGCGTGCTGGGCGTGGCGCAGATCGGCCGGCGCGACAACTTCTTTGAACTGGGCGGGCATTCGCTGCTCGCCGCCCAGGCCAGTGCCCGTGTGGAACTGGAGCTGGGCATCGAGCTGCCGCTGCGCGCGCTGTTCGAATCCACCGACCTTCAGGCTTATGCCGCCATGGCCGGGCAACACGCCCCGGCTGACAACGATGCACGTCTTGATGCGCTTGAGTCGCTTCTCGACGAGATGGAGATCAACTGATGGAACACACCACTGCCCAGCGTATCGCCAGCCGCTTCGCCGGCCTGCCTGCCGACAAGCGCCGCGAGTTTCTGCAACGCATGCAAGAGCAGGGCGTGAGTTTTGGCCAACTGCCGATTCCGCCCGCTGCCGAGCCGCAAACGAGCTTCGAACTGTCGTACGCGCAGCAGCGCCAATGGTTTCTCTGGCAGCTCGATCCGCAAAGTTCGGCGTACAACATTCCAGCCGCGCTGCGCCTGCACGGGCCGCTGAATGTCGCGGCGTTGCAGCAGAGTTTCGACGTGCTGCTGGAGCGGCATCAGAGTTTGCGCAGCCGTTTCGTCGAAGATGACGGTCAGGTGCTGCAGACACTGGCCGGGTTCACTTCGCTGCCAATCGAACAGATCGACCTGCGCGATGAACCTCAGGAACAGCGTCTCGATCTGGCCATGAAAAGCGTCGAGCAGGACATTGCTCGGCCGTTCGATCTGCAGCACGGTCCACTGTTGCGGGTCAGCCTGTTGCAGCTCGATGCCGAAGACCATGTGCTGTTGCTGACCTTGCACCACATCGTCACCGATGGTTGGTCGATGGGTGTTTTGGTCGAGGAGTTCTCCCGGCTCTACGCCGCGCATTGCCAAGGGCAGAATGCGGCACTGGAAGCACTGCCGATTCAGTATTCCGATTACGCCCTGTGGCAGCGCCGCTGGATGGAAGCGGGGGAGCTGGAGCGTCAACTCAACTGGTGGCGCGAATCCCTGGGCAGCGAACAACCGCTGCTGGAATTGCCCACCGACCGTCCTCGCCCGGCACAACCGAGCCAGCGCGGTGAGCGTCTGGATTTCGCCCTCGATGCCACGTTGGCCAGCGGTTTGATGAGCCTGGCCAAACAGCGCGGCGTCACACCGTTCATGCTGTTGCTGGCGAGCTTCCAGGCTTTGCTCTATCGCTACAGCGGTCAGTCCGACCTGCGCGTTGGTGTGCCGATTGCCAACCGTAATCGCGCGGAAACCCGTGGCTTGATCGGCTTCTTCGTCAACACCCAGGTGATGCGTGCCGAGCTCGATGGACGTTTGCCGTTCAGCCAATTGCTCGACCAAACCCGCGCCGCTTCGCTGGATGCCCAGGATTATCAGGACTTGCCGTTCGAGCGTCTGGTGCAGGCGCTGCAAGGTGAACGCAGCCTCAGCCATAGCCCATTGTTCCAGGTGATGTTCAACCACCAGCAAGCCAAACCGGCGGCGGTCAGCGGTTTGCTCGCAGGGTTGCGCGTCGAGGCGCTGAACGCCACGGCGCACACCACGCAATTCGACCTGCAACTGGACACGCAGGAGGAGGGCGACAAGCTGTTCGCCAGCCTGACGTATGCCACCGATTTGTTCGACGCCGAGAGCATCGAGCATTTAGCGCGTCATTGGCGGAATTTGTTGGCCGGTGTGCTGGCGAATCCGCAATGCCCACTCGCCGAGTTGCCACTGCTGGATGCCGACGAGCGTCTGCGCATTCTCGATGATCTGAACGACACGGCTCAAACCTATCCGGGCGAAGTCTGCGTGCAGCGGCATTTCGAAGCACGCGTGGCAGAACACGGTGAGGCGACGGCGCTGGTATTCCAGGGCCAGCGCCTGAGTTACGCCGAGCTGAACCTGCGCGCCAACCGCTTGGCCCATCACTTGCGCGCCCAAGGTGTCGGCCCGGAAGTGTTGGTGGGGATTGCCTGCGACCGTTCGTTTGAAATGGTTGTCGGCCTGTTGGCGATTCTCAAGGCCGGTGGCGCCTATGTGCCGCTGGACCCTGAGTATCCGATTGATCGCCTGAGTTACATGATCGAAGACAGCGGCATTTCGCTGTTGCTGACTCAGGAACATCGGCTGGCGCAACTCCCGACCCCGGACAACGTGCGTACCTTGTGCCTGCACGCCGAGGCTGACTGGCTGAGCGACTTGCCGGGCACTGATCTTCCCAACCTGGCGGTCGCAGAAAACCTCGCCTACGTGATTTACACCTCCGGATCCACCGGCAAACCTAAAGGCGCGGGCAACCGCCATGTGGCGTTGCATAACCGTCTGGAGTGGATGCAGCAAGCCTACAACTTGCGGCCTACGGACCGCGTGCTGCAAAAAACACCGTTCAGTTTCGACGTGTCGGTGTGGGAGTTTTTCTGGCCGCTGATGAAGGGTGCCACGTTGGTCATCGCCGCGCCCGGCGAGCACCGCGATCCGCAACGCCTCGCCGCGTTGATCGTCGAACAGGCGATCACCACGCTGCACTTCGTGCCGTCGATGCTCTCGGCGTTTATCGGTGCCGACGAGGCGCTGGCCTGCACCTCTCTGCAGCGGATCATCTGCAGCGGTGAAGCGCTGCCGATGGAGCTGCAACGCCAGACCTTGCGCAGTCTGCCGCAAGCCAATCTCTACAACCTGTATGGCCCGACCGAAGCGGCCATCGACGTGACCCACTGGACCTGCGTGGAAGAGGGGCGCGACAGCGTGCCGATCGGCCGGCCGATCGCCAACCTGCGCACCTGCATCCTCGATAGCGAACTGCAACCGTTGCCGTTGGGCGCGGTGGGCGAGTTGTACCTGGGCGGTGTCGGTCTGGCGCGCGGTTACCACCGTCGCGGCGCGCTGACTGCGGAACGTTTCGTGGTTGACCCGTTCGGCAGTGGCGAGCGTCTGTACCGTACCGGTGACCTGGCGCGCTATCGCACTGATGGCGCCGTCGACTACTGCGGCCGTATCGACCACCAAGTGAAGATTCGCGGTTTGCGCATCGAACTGGGTGAAATCGAAGCGCGTCTGCAAGAGCATTCGGACGTGCAGGAAGCAGTGGTGCTGGCCCTCGATGGCCCGAGCGGCAAGCAATTGGTGGCGTATATCGTGCCGCTAGATCGCGCGTTGGTCAGCGCCGATGCCGAGCAGCAAGGCGCGTGGCGTGAAACCCTGAAAAGTCATCTGCTGGCGAGCCTGCCGGACTACATGGTGCCGACGCAGACCGTGCTGATCGAACAAATGCCGCTGAGTCCGAACGGTAAACTCGACCGCAAACGCCTGCCTGCGCCGACCGCTCAGGTCAGCCAGCGCGCCTTCGAGGCGCCCCGCAGCGAACATGAACAGGTGCTGGCGCAGATCTGGCAGGACGTGTTGGGCGTGGAGCAGGTCGGGCGTCAGGACAATTTCTTTGAACTGGGCGGCGACTCGATCATTTCGATTCAAGTGGTCAGCCGTGCTCGTCGTGCCGGCCTGAGCCTGCAACCGCGCGATCTGTTCCAGCAGCAGACGTTGCAAGCGTTGGCCGCCGTGGTCAAAGAGCAGGCCGCACCGTTGGCGCAACAAGGGCCGGTGGACGGTGTGCAAACACTCACGCCGATCCAGCGCTGGTTCTTCGACGAACCGATCCCGCAACGCGCGCACTGGAACCAGGCCGTGCTGCTGGTGCCGCGCGAAACCCTCGAATTGCCGCGCCTGCAAGCCGCATTGCAACGCCTGCTCAAGCAGCACGACGCCCTGCGTTTGCGCTTCAGTCAGGTCGACGGGACACCACAATCCCTGCAGGATCCCTGTGGGAGTGAGCCTGCTCGCGATGACGCGGGAGCAAACAACATCAAGGGTGCCTGTGCTGGCCTTATCGCGAGCAGGCTCGCTCCCACAAAGTGGTCGGCGCGCTATGTCGGGGCCGACAGCGCCGATGTGATCGACATGCTCTGGACCGCCCGCGTGGCCAGCGACGCGTCGCTGGAATCGGTGTGCGACGAAGCCCACCGCAGCCTCAGTCTGCAAGACGGGCCGCTGCTGCGCGTGGCGTTGATCGCTCAGGCGGATGGCTCGCAGCGGTTGCTGTTGGTGATCCACCACTTGGCGGTGGATGGTGTGTCCTGGCGGGTGTTGCTGGAAGATTTACAGGCTGCTTACCAGGGCCAGGAGCTGCCGCCAAAGACCAGCGCCTTCCAGGCTTGGGCCGACAAACTTGACGCCTATGTCCGTTCGGAAACCGCTGCCGGCGAACTGAACTGGTGGCAGGCGCAACTGAGCGTCGCCAATGATTCGCTGCCAGCCGCCAACGCTCAAGCCAGTCAGGCTGGGCATTTGCGCCAAGGCGTCAGCATCGGCCTGGACCGCGAGCAGACTCGCCAGTTGCTGCAACAGGCGCCAGCGATCTACCGCACCCAGGTCAACGACCTGCTGCTGACCGCACTGGCCCGCACCCTCAGCCGCTGGACCGGCCACGCATCGGCGCTGATTCAGCTCGAAGGCCATGGCCGCGAAGAGCTGTTCGATGACATCGACCTGACCCGCACCGTCGGCTGGTTCTCCAGTCTGTTCCCGGTACGCCTGACGCCGACCGCCGACCTCTCGGGTTCGATCAAGGCGATCAAGCAGCAACTGCGCGAAATCCCCGGCAAAGGCATGGGCTACGGCCTGTTGCGCTACATGGGCGATGCCGCGACCCAAGCGGCGCTGGCCGCTCTGCCGCAAGCGCGCGTGACCTTCAACTACCTCGGCCAGTTCGACCAGAGCTTTGCCGAAGACGCACTGTTCACTCCGGCCCGCGAATCCAGCGGCGCCGCGCAATCGGCGGATGCGCCGTTGCCGAACTGGTTGTCGGTGGACGGTCAGGTGTATGGCGGCGAACTGAAACTCGACTGGACCTTCAGCCGCGAATGCTTCGACCAACGTGAAATCGAAGCGCTGGCCGCCGATTTCCGTAGCGAACTGCTGGCGCTGATCGCCCACTGCCTGAGCGATGGCGCGGGCGGCGTGACCCCGGCAGACTTCCCATTGGCGCGTCTGACTCAGGCGCAACTCGACGGCCTGCCGGTGCCACCGGCGCAGATCGAGGACCTGTATCCACTGTCGCCGATGCAGGCCGGTTTGTTGTTCCATAGCCTGTACGAATCCGATTCCGGCGCCTACGTGAACCAGCTCAGCGTCGAAGCCCGTGGGCTCGATGCCGAACGGCTGGGCCGCGCATGGCAAGGGGTGCTCGACACCCATCCGATCCTGCGCAGCAGCTTCCACTTCCCCGACGGCTTCGAAGCGCCGGTGCAGTTGGTGCATCGTCACCTGCAATTGCCGATGACTTGCCTCGACTGGCGCAACCGCAGCGATCAGGCCGAAGCGTTGGTGCAACTGATCGACAGCGAACGCTTGCAACTCGACTCTACCCGGGCGCCGTTGATGCGTTTGACCCTGGTGCGACTCGACGATGAGCGTCAGCAACTGATCTACACCCACCATCACCTGTTGCTCGATGGCTGGAGTAACTCGCTGCTGTTGAGCGAAGTCCTGCAGCGTTATGCCGGGCAAGAAGTGCAGGCGCCGACCGGGCGTTTTGCCGATTACATTGGCTGGCTGCAACGTCAGGATGCGCAGGCTGACGAACTGTTCTGGCGCGAGCAACTGGCGACCTTGGACAACCCGACCTTGTTGGCACAGAGCCTGGCCCATGGCGACAGTAGAAACCTGTCGACGACGGAATTTGCCGACCACCGCCAGACCTTCGATGTCGCCACCAGCAAGCAATTCAGCGACTTTGCCCGTCAGCAAAAGGTCACCCTCAACACCTTGGTCCAGGGCGCATGGGCGCTGTTGCTGCAACGCTACAGCGGTCAACGCAGCGTCGCGTTCGGCGCGACCGTGGCGGGGCGGCCGGTGGACTTGCCGGGTGCCGAAAGCCAGCTCGGCCTGTTCATCAACACCTTGCCGGTGATCAGCTCGCCGGACGCCGTCGAAAGCGTCGGCCAGTGGCTGACCCGTTTGCAGGCGCAGAACCTGGAACTGCGTGAGCATGAATTCACCGCATTGGGTGACATCCAGCGCTGGGCCGGGCGTGCCGGTGAACCGCTGTTCGACAGCCTGCTGGTGTTCGAAAACTTCCCGGTGGCCGAAGCGCTGCAACAGGGCGCGCCAGCCGGTTTGAGCTTCCAGGTCCCGCAGAGCCATGAACGCACCAACTTCCCGCTGACGCTGGCGGCCACTGCCGAAAGCCAGCTGAGCCTCAACTGGAGCTACCAGTGCGCTCACTTCAGCGGCGAGGCGATTGCTCGTATGAGTGAGCATCTGGCCGCGCTGCTGGCGGCGATGGTCGCCGCGCCACAGGCTGCATTGAGTGAACTGGACCTGCTGACGGCGCCGGAACGCGCGCAACAACTGGTCGAGTGGAACCCCGCGTTCACCGCGACGGAAAACCCGCTCTGCGTGCATCAGTTGATCGAGGCTCAGGCCGTCGCCCGACCGGACGCCACGGCGCTGATCTTCAATGACCAGGAATTGAGCTTCGACCAACTCAACCGCCGCGCCAACCAACTGGCCCATCGTCTTCGCGACTTGGGCATCGGCCCCGAAGTGCGGGTCGGCCTGGCGATGCAACGTTCGCCGGAGATGATCATTGGCCTGCTGGCGATCCTCAAGGCCTGCGGTGCGTACGTGCCGCTGGACCCGGC
The DNA here is from genome assembly GCF_000282315.2 of Pseudomonas sp. GM41(2012). Lineage (GTDB taxonomy): Bacteria > Pseudomonadota > Gammaproteobacteria > Pseudomonadales > Pseudomonadaceae > Aquipseudomonas. The sequence goes on along the minus strand of NZ_AKJN02000006.1, from coordinate 2,109,270 downwards.
GTACCCGGCCGAACGCCTGCGCTATCTGATGGAAGACAGCGGCATTTCGCTGCTGATCAGCCAATCGTGGCTGCGGGAAAAACTGCCCTTGCCGCAAGGCCTGTCGGTGCTGGAAATCGACCGCGAACCGCTGGAGCAAATGTCGGAAACCAATCCGGTCAACCTGACCTGCGGTGAAAACCTCGCGTACCTGATTTACACCTCGGGCTCCACCGGCCGGCCGAAAGGCGTCAGCGTGGCCCACGGTCCGCTGGCCATGCATTGCCTGTCGATAGGCGAGTTGTACGGCATGACCCCGGATGATCGCGAGCTGCAATTTGCCTCGATCAGCTTCGACGGCGCCCACGAGCGCTGGCTGACGCCGCTGGTGTTCGGTTCGGCGGTGATGCCCCGCGACGACGAGTTGTGGAGCGTGGAGCGCACCTGCTTTGAGATCGAAAAGCACGGCATCACCATTGCCTGCTTCACCCCGACCTATTTGGGGCAGATTGCCGAATTCATGGGAGAAGCGGGGCGTGATCTGCCGATCCGTTCCTACACCCCGTGCGGTGAAGGCATGGCCAAGCATGCGTTCGACGAGGTCCAGCAGGTGCTGCAACCCAAGCGCCTGATCAACGGCTACGGCCCGACCGAAACGGTGATCACGCCGCTGATCTGGCTGGCGTATCCGGATACCGAATTCGACTCGGCGTTCATGCCCATCGGCCGGCCGGTCGGCAACCGCAGCGCCTATATCCTGGACGGCGGTTTGCAGCCGTTGCCGGTTGGCGTGGCGGGTGAGTTGTACCTGGGCGGCGAGGGCGTTGCGCGGGGTTACCATCAACGTCCGGACCTGACGGCTGAACGCTTCGTGCCGGATCCGTTCGTGCCGGGCGCGCGTTTGTACCGCAGTGGCGACCTCGCGCGGTTCCGTGCCGACGGCGTCGTTGAATACCTCGGCCGTATTGATCAGCAAGTGAAGATTCGCGGTTTCCGTATCGAACTCGGTGAAATCGAAGCCTGCCTGCTGGAACACCAAGGCGTGCGTGAAGCCTTTGTGATCGATCGCGAAGGCCCGGTCAGCCGGCAGTTGGTCGGTTACGTGGTGCCGCGCGATCCGCTCGCCGATGAGCATGATTTGCGTGAAGCGCTGACTTTGCATCTGCGCAGTCGTCTGCCGGCGCACATGCTGCCGGCGCATTTGATGTGCCTGGCCGCGTTGCCGCTGACGCCGAACGGCAAGCTGGATCGCCAAGGCCTGCCAGCGCCTGAAGCCACTCGGCAGAACCACGATCAAGTCGCCGCCGCGTCGCCGGCCGAAGCGTTGTTGGTGGAGATTTGGCAGGAACTGTTGGGGCTGGAGTCGGTGGGTGTCACCGAGAACTTCTTCGAACTCGGTGGCGATTCGATCATCTCGCTGCAAGCGGTGAGTCGTGCCGGTCAGCGCGGGCTGGTGTTCAGTCCGAAGCAACTGTTCGAGCAGCAGACCATTCGGGCACTTGCTGCGGTGGCAACCAGCCGTGGAGCCGCGTTGATCGAAGCGCCGAAAGTCGAAGCTTTTTCGCTGGTTCCGCACATCGACATGGCTGCCCGTGAAGGGCTGCAAGACTTGTATCCGCTGTCGCCGATGCAGCAAGGCATGCTCTTCCATTGCCTCGATTCGCCGGAGCTGAACCCCTACGTCAACCAGTTGAGCGTGGCGGTGGACGGTTTGCAGGTGCCGCGTTTCCGTGCGGCTTGGCAGACGCTGGTGGAACGTCATGAAGTGCTGCGTGCGGCATTCCGCTGGCGCGATGGCTTGGCGGATCCGCTGCAAGCGGTGTTCGCTGACGTCGAGTTGCCGATTGAAGAACTCGACTGGCGTGACCGCACCGACACCGAACAGGCGCTGGGCGAACTGGCGGTTGCGGAACAGGCCAAAGGTTTCGACCTGAGCTGCCCGCCGTTGATGCGTTTCATCCTGGTGCGCCTGGGTGATGACCGTTACCAGATGATCTGGATCTACCATCACCTGTTGCTGGATGGCTGGAGTGCCTCGCGCCTGTTGGGCGACATGTTGCGCCTGTACCACAACGACACGCTGCCGACCCTGACCGGTCGCTACGCCGACTACATCGCCTGGCTGCAACGTCAGGACGGTGCGCTGGCGGAAGGCTTCTGGCGTGAGCGCCTGGCATTGCTTGAAGAGCCGACCATTCTGGCCAAGGCTTCGGGGGCCGCGGGTTCCGGCCACGGCGTGATGTACAGCAACCTTGACGCCGAGGCGACGCGCAAACTGCACAGCTTCGCCAAGCGTCAGCGCGTGACCCTCAACACACTGGTGCAAGGCGCGTGGTTGTTGCTGCTGCAACGTCACAGCGGTCAACGCAGTGTCGCGTTCGGCGCCACGGTGGCGGGGCGTCCGACCGGGTTGGCTGGTGCGCAGGACATGCTTGGCCTGTTCATCAATACTTTGCCGGTGATCCAGACCCTCGATCCGCAACAGCCGTTGGGCGAGTGGCTGCGTGACTTGCAGGATTACAACCTGATGGTCCGCGATTACGAGCACACGCCGTTGTCGGACATTCAGCGCTGGGCCGGGCAGGGTGGCCAAGGCTTGTTCGACAGCATCATCGTGTTCGAAAACCATCCGGTGGACCGTGCGTTGAAAGGAGGTGAGGAAGGTGAGCTGCGCTTTGCCGAAGTCGGCAGCGGCGGTGTCACTAACTTCCCGATGGACCTGATGGTCAGCGCCAACGAAGAAGGCCTGGAAGTCGAATACCTGTTCCTGCGTGATCGCTTCAGTGACGTGGAAGTGGAGCGGATTCGTGCGCAGCTTGAAGGTTTGTTGCGTGCGTTGCCGGAGGATGCCACGTGTCTGCTTGGCAATATTGGCTTGCCTGAGGCGCGGTTGAGTCTGCCGCAGGTGTCCGACAATAACGCCGATTTGCTGCACGCCTTCAACCAACATGTGCGCACTCAACCGCAGAAAGTCGCCTTGATCTGCGAAGATCGGCAAGTCAGTTATGCACAGCTTGAGGCGCAGGCCAATGGGTTGGCGCAGCAACTGACCGGTCGCGGTATCGGGCCGGAAAGTCTGGTGGCTGTGGCGCTGCCGCGTTCCGAACGCACCATCGTTGCGTTCCTTGCGGTGCTGAAAGCAGGGGCGGCGTATCTGCCTTTGGACCTCGCGTATCCGGCCGAGCGGCTGGCTTATATGTTGAGCGATTCGGCGGCCAGCCTGTTGCTTTGCGACAGTGATCTGGGCGAGCGACTGACCCTGGCCGACAGCCCGCCACGGCTGTTGCTCGATCAATCGGGTGTTGCTGACAACACCGCATGCCCGGTTTCCCGTCCGCTGCCGGGACACCTCGCGTACCTGATTTACACCTCCGGTTCCACCGGCCAACCGAAAGGCGTGGCCGTGGCGCGCGGACCGATTGCCCGGCATTGCCGCGGCATCATCGAGCTCTACGAACTGGCACCGCGCAGCCGCGAGTTGCACTTCATGTCGTTCGCCTTCGACGGTGCGCAGGAGCGTTGGCTGAGTGTGTTGCTGGCCGGCGGCAGCCTGGTGATCCGCGATGACAGTCTGTGGACGCCGGAGCAGACCCTGGAAGTGCTGCATCGTCACAATGTCACCGTGGCCTGCTTCCCGCCGGCGTACCTGCAACAGATGGCCGAGGTGGCTGAACGTTTGGGCAATCCACCGGCGGTCGAGGTGTATTGCTTTGGCGGTGATGCGGTGCCGGAGGCCAGTTTCGAGCAGGTCAAACGGGCGCTGCGTCCGCAGCGTCTGGTCAACGGTTACGGCCCGACCGAAACCGTGGTCACGCCGCTGTTGTGGCGTGCCGAGGTCAGCGAAACCTGCGACGCGGCGTATGCGCCGATTGGTCGTGGTGTGGCCGGGCGTGGCTTGTACGTGCTGGATGCCGACCTCAATCCGTTGCCGGTCGGTGTCAGCGGCGAGTTGTACCTGGGCGGCGAATGCCTGGCGCGCGGTTATCACCAGCGTCCCGGCATGAGTGCCGAGCGCTTCATCCCCGATCCGTTCGAGGCCGGTGGCCGCATGTACCGCACCGGCGATCTGGTGCGCCAGCGCGAGTGCGGGTTGATCGACTACCTGGGGCGACTTGACCAGCAAGTGAAGATCCGTGGTTTCCGCATCGAACTGGGCGAGATCGAAGCCCGTCTGCGCGACTGCGTGGGGGTGCAGGATGCCGCCGTGGTGGTGCACGACACGCCGACCGGCAAGCAATTGGTGGGTTATGTGGTGGCGGCCGGTGCTGTTGGGCTGGACCGTCGCTTGAAGTCTGAACTGCAAGCGCAACTGCCGGACTACATGGTGCCGGCGCGAATCCTGGTGCTGGAGCGCTTCCCGCTGTCGGCCAACGGCAAGCTCGACCGTCGCGCACTGCCTACGCCTGAATGGGCGCTCGGTAGCTATCGCGCGCCGCGCAACGCACTGGAAACGGCGCTGACCGCGATCTGGCAAGAGGTACTCGGCGTGCCGCAAGTGGGTATCGACGACAACTTCTTCGAACTCGGCGGCGACTCGTTGCAGGTGCTCAAAGTCATTTCTCGGGTACGTAGTCAGCCGCAACTGGGCTTCGAATTGAAACTGCGCGACCTGATGCAGAAACCGTGCATCGCCGAACTTAGCGGTTATCAGGCGGCCGAACCGGCGTCTGCGCCGGACCCGTTGCTGGCGCTGAATGCGCGGATCCCCAACGTGCCGGCGCTGTTCTGCCTGCACGCGGGTTTCGGCACGGTGTTCGACTACGAACCGCTGGCCCGCCGACTGGAAGGACGGCGCACGGTGTATGGCCTGCAATGCCGGATGCTGCTTGATCCGCACTGGCAGGACGAGTCGCTGTTGGCGATGGCGCAAGCCTATGCGCAACGGATTCGCAGTCAGCAGGCCAAGGGCCCGTATTACTTGCTGGGCTGGTCGTTGGGCGGAGCGTTGACGCAACTGGTTGCTCACGAACTGGAAACTCGGGGTGAGGCGGTCGCGTTTGCCGGACTGGTCGACAGCTACGTGGCGGGCACCGCAGAAGCGGGGGACTGGCGCGAGGACCTGGGCGACTTCCTGAAATTTGTGCTCGGTCTGCCGGCCGATGAGGCTCAAGCGCTGATTGCGCTGAAAGCCGCTGATTTGAATGAGCGCGAAGGTTCCACGGCGGTGATCGAGGCGGCCATGCACGGCTCCAATGAGCAAGCCGCGTTGGGCGCGGGGGAACTCACGCAGATCTTAGCCACCGGCTCACGCCTCAAGCAATTGGCCCTGGCGCATCGGCAACTACCGGCGATTCAGATCAAGGCGCATCGCTGGTGGGTGGCCGAACGCGACGATGAACGTCGGGTGTTCGAGGCCCAGGTCGGTAGCCATGGCGTTGATCGCTTGTTGGCGGGCGGGCACTACGAGTTGCTGCGTGGGGACGAGTTGCTCGATGAGCTTGAAGACCTGCTCGAACACCGCATGGTCACTGCGTAAATACTTTTGTAGGAGCATGGCTTGCCCGCGATGGCGATCTCATGGGCGCTATCGCGGGCAAGCCATGCTCCTACAGGTCCGGTGTTTCTTCCCGATTTTCACCTGATTCAGTTGAAGGATTTTCCCATGGCTGTGTTGCCAGAACTTGAAGCATTTCTCGAACTCGCCGAGTTCGGCCGGATGAACGGCAAAAGTCGTGCGATGCATGAACAGTCGCCGCAACAGGCGCGGATCGATTTCGAAGCCTCGTCGGGGTTTCTTGATGTGCCGCTGGACAGCGTTGCCTGCGAGGACTTCACCATCGCCGCGCGAGATGGCCACAGCCTGTCGGCAAGGGTGTATCGCGACGGGCAATCGGTCGATGGGCTGCAACCGGTGGTGTTGTATTTCCATGGCGGCGGCTACGTGGTCGGCAGTCTCGATTCCCATGATGCGCTGTGCCGGCGGTTGGCTTCCCAAGGCGGATTTGCCTTGTTGACGGTGGATTATCGCCTGGCGCCGGAATGGCGATTCCCGACGCCGGTGCAAGATGCCTGCGATGCGGGGAATTGGCTGGTGCGCGAGGGCGCGGCACATGGCCTGGACGCAACGCGAGTGGCCGTGGCCGGTGACAGCGTGGGGGCGACGCTGGCGACGGTGTTGTCGATCATGGCGGTGCGTGAACCTGAGGAACTGGCGTTGAAACCCAAGGCGCAATTGTTGGTGTACCCGGTGACGGATGCCACGACCCAGCGCGCGTCGCATCGGGATTTCGCCGAGGGTTATTTGCTGGAGACGCCGACGCTGGATTGGTTCTATGCGCATTACGGGCGTACGCCCGAGGACCTGGCCGATTGGCGCTGCTCGCCGTTGCTGGCGGAGGATCTGTCCGGCGTGGCGCCGGCGTTGGTGTATTTGGCGGGTCATGATCCGTTGCATGACGAAGGGCTGGCGTATGCCGAGCGGCTGCGTGCTGCGGGGAATGAGGTGACGTTGCTGGAACAGCCGGGCATGACCCATGACTTTATGCGCATGGCGGGGTTGTTGGGTGAAGTGGAAGGGATTCACTCGGAAGTAGCAGGATGGGTCCGATTGAGGGTTTGAGGTGAAATGAAGAAGCCTGCCATCTCTGTTGAAAGGGGTGGCGGGTTTTTTGTTGTTTGAGAAGTGGTAGTCACAGGCTGAAATCCACCCCTCACCCCAGCCCTCTCCCCAGAGGGGAGAGGGGAAAAGGGAGCAGATCTTTATGCTTATCAAAACCTGAGTTCGACTTGATATCTCAGGTCGCAGTACCTCAAAAGAACGCCTCGGTCAGCTCCCTCGCCCCTCTGGGGAGAGGGTTGGGGTGAGGGGGCTTTTGATTTTTTGCACTCATAAAAAATGCCCGTATCTCGCGATACGGGCATTTTTCATTTCAGCTCAGCCACTCAGAAATCATACTTCGCGGTGATCTGCAGGTTACGCGGCTCGCCGTAGAACGTGGTGCCGAAGTTGCCCAGGCCGGTCAGGTACCTTTTGTCGAAGACGTTGTTGGCATTGGCGGTGAAGCTCAGGTGTTCGTCGTACTGATAACGGGTCATCAGGTCCACGAGGGTGTAGCCACCTTGCTTGAGCATGGTGCTGCCGCCCTCGCCACCGCCGACGTTGGGGCTGTAGCTCTGGCCGTAAAACGCGCTCTGCCAGCTGATGCCGCCACCGACGGTGAACTGGTCCAGCGCGCCGGGCAGGCGGTAGGTGGTGAACGTACGAATCACGTGTTCCGGTTTGCTGGTGGCCAGCGGGAAACCGAAGATGCGCTGTTCGTCCTTGTCACGGGTGCGGGCGTAGGTGTAGCCGGCAGACACGTTCCAGTCCTGAGCCAGTTCGCCGGCCAGTTCCAGTTCTACACCATTGGTGGTGGCACCGTCGGTGGCTTTGAAAATGCCATCGCCGGTATTTAAATCGGTGCCGACTGATTGAGCGACGTTGTCCTGCTCAATGCGGAAGAATGCCAGGCTGGCGTTCAGTTTGCCTTCGAAGTAGGCCGCTTTCAGGCCGGTTTCGTAGCTGTCGCCTTCGACCGGTGCCAGGGTCGAACCGTTGATGTCCTTGTTGATCTGAGGTTGGTAGATCTTGGTGTAGCTGCCGTAGACCGAGTAGGTATCGTTCAGGTCATAGACCACACCGGCGTAAGGCGTGACAACGCCGTGTTCCTTGTAGCTGGCGTGGGTGTCGGTGAGGGTGCCGCCCGGATAGTAAGAGTAATCCTCGTTGTACTTGAAGGTGCTCAGACGGCTGCCGAGGATGAACGACAGGTCGTCGGTCGGACGCAGGCGCGTGGCCAGGTAAAGGCCGTTCTGGCTCTGGGTGCGTTCGTACTTGCCGTTTTTCGGGAAGTCCTGTTTCGGCAGGCTGCCGTTCCAGTCATAGATGCTGCCCGGCACCAGTTCGAAGGCGCTGGTGTCGTAAGTCGAGCCAGTCTGGCGCGAGTGCGATGCCATGAAGCCGGCCACCAGTTCATGCTCGCGACCGCCCAGGGTGAACGGTCCGGAGACGTTCACATCAGCCGTGTTCTGTACGCGATGGCCTTCCCAGCGACCCCAGTAAAGGTAATTGCCTTCGCCCGTGGCGCGGTCCGCGTAACCACCGCTGGCCGAGGCCAGTTGGGTATCGTGGTCGGTGGTTTTCTGGTCGAAGCTGGCCTTGAATTTCCAGTCATTGGCCAGTGCCTGTTCCAGCGACGAGAAGTAGGTGACGCTGTCGAAATCACGACGACTCCAGTCGGCACCGGGGTTGAAACTGCGAGAGAAGTCGGTACGGCCGCCGTCGGTGAAGTACGGCGAGTTACCGGTCCAGGAGCTGCCGCGCGGGGTGGCACTGGACTTGTCGACGCCCAGGGTCAGCAAGGTATCGTCCGTCAGATCGGCTTCGAGGATGCCGTAGAACAAGTCTTTCTTTTGACTGTAGTGGTCGATGTACGAGCCTTTGTCCTGAAGGGCACCGACGAAGCGGCCGCGCACGCTGCCGGAATCGTTCAGCGAACCGGAGATGTCGCCTTCGGTGCGGTAGTTGTCCCAGTAACCGGCGGTGGCACTGACCGAAGCCTTGAATTCCTTGGTCGGTTTCTTGCGCACCAGGTTGACGGTGGCGGAGGGGTCGCCCGAGCCGGTCATCAGGCCGGTAGCGCCTTTGATGACTTCGACGCGATCGAGGCTGGCGGCGTCGTCACTGTTGTTCGGGTTCTCACCGTAAACGCCGTCGTACGGGAGGTTGATGCCATCGTACTGGAAGTTGGTGATGGCGAAGCCACGGGCGGAAAACTCGGTACGGTCACTGTCGTACTTCTGCGCCGTGACGCCGGGGGTGTTGCGCAATACGTCGCCGACGCTGGTGGCGCCGCGATCATCCATTTGCTGACGGGTGACCACGGTCACCGATTGCGGGGTTTCGCGAAGGGTCAGCGGCAACTTGGTGGCGGTGGTGGTGGCGCCGGTGGTGTAGGAACCGGTGTCCTCAGTGGTCAGGCCCAGGGCCTGGCCGGAAATGGTGGTCGCGCCCAGTTGCAGGCTCGAGCCGCCGCCGGACACCAGGGTGACGCTGTTGCCGTTGATCTGAAACGAGATGCCGGTGCCTTGCAGCAGGGCCTTCAGGGCGTCTGACGGTTCCAGGGAACCGGACACTGCGCGAGACTTGATCCCTGCAACCTGATCCGGGCTGTAGAGGATTTGCAGATTGGTCTGCATGCCCAGCTCGGTCAGCGCGTTGGAAAGCGATTGACCTGCAATGTTCACTTTTACAGGTGCAGCATTGGCCATCGAGCTCCCCAGCAAGGTGGCGGTCAGCAGTACGCTAGTGAACAAGGTGCGATGCAAAGTCGGGCGCTGTACGGCCAGCGCGAGAGGTGTGCGGCGTGTTTGAGGTCGCATTACTTACCTGAGCTCCTGAAAAGTGTTGTGCAGAGTTTTTGTTAATAAGAATGATTATTAGACGCAGCACGAGCGTAAAACCGGAAAGAAACCGGGAAAATAAATTTCGGAAGAGTGGAACAAGGAGGAAACGCCCGCTCTTGTAGGAGCACGGCTTGCCGGCGATGGCGTCCTCAAAATGGCCATCGCCGGCAAGCCGTGCTCCTACAGAGGCGTTTATTCAGGCGGGGGCCAGTTCGGTGACGACCCGTCCGCTTTCCATGCGCACCAGTTGGTCCGCCACGTCGAAATAACGGTCGTCGTGGGAGATCACGATGATGGTCTTGCCCAGACGCTTAAGGTCCGGCAGCAACTCGGTGTAGAAGATCCGCCGGAAGGTCGGGTCCTGATCAGCCGCCCATTCATCGAACACCAGCACCGGACGCTCCTCCAGCCAGGCATTGACCAGGGCCAGGCGTTTGCGCTGGCCAGTGGAAAGGTCGGTGGTGGTGAAGTTGCCGTCCTTGACGCTGACCTTGTGCGCGATCTCCAGCCGTTGCAGGTATTTGTTGGCGTCTTCGGGGATGTGCGTATCGCCCTGGACCACGTCATCGAACAGGTAATAGTCGGCAAAAATGGTGGTGAACAACTGGCGATAGTCATCGCGGTTGGCGGCGTCGATCACTTCGCCGTTGACGTGAATTGCACCCTGCTGCGGCGTATACAGACCCAGCAGCAGTTTGATCAGCGTGGTCTTGCCACAGCCGTTCTCGCCGACAATAAAAGTGATGTCGCCTTGCTTGATCGTCAGGTTCACCGGCCCGAGCTGGAACGGTGCAGCGCCTTCGGCAGCCGGGAAGCTGAAACGCACATCGGCCAGTTTCAGTTCGTGCACCGCTTGCTTGACGTTGCCTTTATCGCTGAGCAGCAGATGAGGTTCCGGGGTGGAGAACTGTTCCGACAATTCGGCGATGCGGCGGAAGGCGATCTGCGCGCGGCTGACGATCGGCAGGGTGCTGATCAAATGCTCCAGCGGGCCTTTCATATAAAGCAGCACCAGCACAAAGCCGCTCATCACGGTTTTGTCGGCGCTCGGCCAGAAGGTTTGCAGGGCCAGGGCCAGGCCGATGACGACGAAGAACAGCATCGAGCCGAAGGTCTTGGCGATGACGAAGGTGTTGATCGAACGCACCTGGGTGTTGCAGATGAATTCGGCCGTAGCCTTGATGCCCGAGACGAACATGCGCTGGCGGCGTGGGCGATGAATACGCAGTTCCTTGGCACCTTCGGCAATCGCGTTGTAGTGCTTTTGCAGTTCATCTTCGGCCTCACGGGCGGCCATGAAACCCTGAACACCCTTGCTTTGGGCATAGGCCTGAATCGCCGTGCCGATCAGGATAGCGGCGACCATGATCAGGAACATTGGCCACGACAGAATGGCCAGGTAGCCCATGCAACCCAGGGTCACGGTGACGGAAATCGCCAACGGTGCGAAGGCGAAAGCGAAGTCGCTGATGGTGTCGACGTCGTGGGTCAGCACCGGGATGAGGCGGTGGCTGCGATAGCGCTCGATTTGTTCGATCGGTGCCGACAGGACTTTTTCACCCAGCTGTTTACGCAGCTTGGCGATGATGTGCTGGCCGACGTAGTTGGTGCCGATGTCCGAGCAGATCGAACTGGCCAGGGCCAGCAGGCACAGGCCGGCGAACAGGGCGACGACGCCTTGGGTCAGGCCGGTGTCCGAATGCAGGGCGTTGTTGATGGTCGCCAGCAATACCGTGACGCTCAGGCCGCCGACCATGCCCAGGAAAATGGACGCGGCGACGATGAGCCGAAAGGGTTTCAACAGGGCGAACAACTCGCCGATGGCGCCACGGGTAGGCTGGGTCATGGAAGACAGTTCCTTGGGTCGTGAAGGCAGATACCCAGTAGAACGTCTGGTGCAAGGGTTAATTTAGAAGGGGGCCGACTGGTGGCGGGGCAATGGTCACTGACTCCACACACAACCTTGTAGGAGCCGAGCTTGCTCGCGATAGCGGACTATCAGCCGACATCTCTATTGACTGGACGGCAGTCATCGTCGGAGCGCCGCCCGGAGCAAGCTCGGCTCCTACAGGTGGAGGGGGTGTGGCCTAGAGGTCGCGCACGATGCGGAAACCCATCCAGTCGCCGCGTTCCTGCGGGTACTGGCTGTTGCGGTTGCCGGAGCGGGAGAACACCGGTGCTTCACCCCAGTCGTTGCCGCGAATCCGCACGGCTTCGCATTTGGGCTCGACCCAGGCGCTGCCATCGGTGGGGGCACCAACGTAATCAGGGTGTTCGCAGTCCTCGACCCATTCGTAAACGTTGCCGTGCATGTCGTACATACCGAAGGCGTTCGGCGGGTAGCTGCCCACTGGCGAGCTGAAGCTGTAACCGTCCGCCGGGCCATAGATGTTGGCGTGTTTGGTGATGCTGTATTCCTTGCCCTCATCGAACGGGAAGGGGAACGGCCCTTTGCTGCCGCCGCGAGCGGCGTATTCGCGTTGGGCCTCGCTGACCATGTGGTACTTCTGCCCGGTCTTTTTCGACAGCCAGGCGACGTAGTTCTTCACGTCATCGAAGTTCATGCACACCGCCGGCTGACGCGGGCTTTGCGGATAGCGCGGCTTGCTGGCGACGCACTCGCGCCCCGGCCGGGTGTCGCCATTGGCGATGGTCACGCCACTCTCGCGCACGTAGCTCTCCCATTCACCGGCGGTGACCTGGAAGCGGCTCATGGCGAACGGTTTGGCAAAGGTCACCTCGTGCATTGGACCTTCATCGGGTTCGCGACCGACTTCATTGTCCGGTGTGCCCATGGTGAAGGTGCCGGCGGGCAGCACGACCATTTCCGGGCAGTCTCGGCAGTCCTTGAACACTTTGCCCGGTTGCGCGGGCGCGGCAGCCTGGGCGGTGGTCGGTAGCAGACCGGCCATGAGGGCGGACAAGGCGAGGGCCTTGAGCGGCAAGGTCAATTGATCTCGGTTCATGAGTCATCTCGATATAAAAAACGGGTGTCAGGCCAGGTCCACTGTGGGAGCGAGCCTGCTCGCGATGGGGCCATCACCTTCAACATTGATGGTGACTGATCCACCGCTATCGCGAGCAGGCTCGCTCCCACAGGGTTCTGCGTCATGGCGTCAGGCGGTTTTGTTCAGCAAGGCCATGAAACGGTCGATATCGTTTTCGGTGTTGAGCAGGCCGGGGGCGATGCGGATCACCGGGCCGACGTCGCGGTCCACCGAGTCGCAGACCACGCGGTTTTCCATCAGCTGGGCGGCGACTTTTTCACAGTCGCGATCCTTGATCCGGAAGAAGGTAAAACCGGCCGACAGGTCCGGGCTCTTTGGCGTCACCAGTTCGATCTGCGGCTGCTCCAGCAAGCGGTTTTTTGCATAGGTATTGAGCGCGTGGATGCGCGCTTGCACCTCGGCTTTACCCAGGTCCAGGTGCAACTTGAAGGCCTCGTTCAGGGCCCAGCGATGCTCAAAGCTGTGATAGCCGCCGGGGGTCATGATGGTCGAGAAAGTGGTGGCTTCGGAGAACGTCGGGATGGTCGGCGTCACGTCCTTGAGCTCGGTCGAACGGGAGCAGATGATCCCGGTACCGCGCGGGCCGAACATCCATTTGTGCGTGCCGGCGATGAAGAAATCGCAGTGCATGTCGGGGAAGTCGAGGTCCTCGACGCCAAAGCCATGGACGCCGTCGACCACATACAGGATGCGGTCCTTTTCCTCGCGGTTGCGATTCTGTTCGTCCACCAGTTTGCCGATTTCGCCGATGGGCAGTTTGACGCCGCTGCCCGATTGCACCCACGTCATGCCGAGCACTCGGGTTTGCGGGCGAATGCCTTTGGCAATCGAGCCCAGCACTTCATCCACGGAAATGCTTTGACTGTGCTCGAACAGCTTGAGCTTGCGAACCTTGACGCCGTCCTTTTGCTGGCGATATCCCAGCGCATAGTTCGTCGCGTAGTGTTCATGTTCGCTGGTGAGGATTTCCTGATCGGGGCGCACATGAATGCCGCCGTAGATCAGTGAAAGGCCTTCGGTGGTGCTGCCGGTGAGGGCGATCTGCTCAGGCTTGGCCTTGAGGTAGCGGCCGGCCCAGACGCGCACTTCCTGCTCGCGTTTTTCGGTTTCCCCCAGGTCCCAGTCCATGGCCCGGCCGGGGTTGCGGTCGAGGTTGGCGCGGTGCAGGTCGATGGCGTCACGCACAGGTTTGGGGTGTGAGGTCACCAGAAAGTTGGCGAAGTGCAGGTAATCCGGGTCCTGATTGAACATCTGGCGCAGTTGCGCCCATTTATCCTTCGGCAGCGGCGCCGGAGTGGCGGCCAGCGCCGGCAGGTTCACGGCAGCGCCCAGGGGCAGACCGGCCGCGAGAAGACCGGCCTGCTTGAGGAATGAACGACGGTTGGTCATGAGCTCGGTTCGCTTCTGCAAAAGAGAGAATCAGTTTTTCGCCACAGGCTTGGAGGACTTCTGCACCTGGTCCCAGACCCGCAGGAAGTTGCCGCCCCAGAGCTTGGCGATATCGGCTTCGCCGTAGCCGCGACTGATCAGCTCGGCCGTTACGTTGCGGGCCTCGCTGACGTCTTTCCAGCCGTCCAGACCGCCGCCGTCGTTGAAGTCGGAACTGATGCCGACGTGGTCGATGCCGATTTTCTTCACCGCGTAGTCGATCGCGTCGCCGTAATCCTTGAGTGTGGCCTTGGGTTCTTCATCGACAATCGCGTAGAGCTGGCTGGCGTACTCGCCGAAACGTTGCTCGGACCAGACGGTGATCACCGGATCGCCCGGCATCAGTGCCATCTCCAGGCCTTGCAGCGGCTGCAGGTCGAAGCGTGCGCGCAGGGCGTTGAGTTTGTCCTGGGTGGCCTGGCTGAGCGGGCGGATGTAGGTCGGGAAACCGACAATCTGCACCACGCCGCCGCTGTTTTTGATCAGCTGCATTTCCTGGTCGCTGAGGTTGCGCGGGATGTCCACCAACCCGCGTGGTGCCGAGTGGGACGCGACCATCGGTGCACGGCTCAGCTGGGCAACTTGCTCCAGCGCCTTGGTCGACATCTGCGAAACGTCGATGATCACGCCGAGGTCGTTGAGGCGGTGCACGGCCTGTTTGCCAATCTCCGAGAGGCCGCCGAGGGCGTCGCGGGAGTCGTTGAAAAACGGCAACGGCCGGGATGAATCAGCCCAGGCGTTGTTGCCCACATAGCTGAAGCCGAACATGCGCATGCCGCGGGCTGCCCACTTGTCCAGGGCGTTCAGGTCGTTGCCCAGCGGATAGGCGTTGAGCATGCTCATGAAGATCGCGAACTTGCCTTCGCCATGCAGGCGTCGGAAGTCGTCGGGGGTGTAGGCGATGGCGACCTGATTGGGGAAGTCGCGAACCATGGTGCTGATGATTTTGTAGCGGGTTTCCTGCTCGAACCGTGCTTCGTCGACAAAACCGGCGGTGGGGCGGTGCGGGGCGTTGGCGCCGTTCCAGATTTCCGGCCAGCCAAAGATGGTCAGTGCCGCGCCGGACAAACGTCCACGCCCGGTCTTGACCAGGTCGAACTGCCCGGTGCCGTCCTTGTCGGCTTCATTGCCGGCGGTGCCGAAGTCCAGCGGGACGGTGACGTGGCTGTCGAAGGAGAGGATTCGCTCGTGCAGCTCATCGGCCTGTTTCATCACCTTGACCGGGTAACCGGGATTGTCCTTGAACCAATAATCCCAGGCCGCAAAACCTGCACCGGCGCTGATCGCCAGGGCCAGCGGCAGGCCGATGTAAAGAGCCTTTTTCGAACGTGGTTTTGTCATGTTCATCTCAGTCAGGTTCGTTGCCCCGGTGTGGGGGGCTTTGCTATCTGGGATGGACGAGTGATCCCGTTGGAAATTTAGGGTGGGGCTGATGGCCTCATCGCGAGCAGGCTCGCTCCCACAGGGGTTTTGCGAACACCCCAGATCTACTGTGGGAGCTAGCCTGCTGGCGATGCTGTTAAATTTTTGAAGGGGATGAACGTTCTAGCTTGGATAAAGCCTGCTTCATGGCTGACACAGGTAGGGCAATGACGATTTCTCGACGATGGTTCATGGCAGGCCTGGCGCTGACCGGTGCCGCCGTGCCTGCGGCTTTTTATGGGCATCGTGAATGGACGAAACCGGATCCGACGATCACCCCCGGCGAAGCGTCATTCGATGTCGCGGATGTCGCTGGCCAGCACTTGGCGAACACCTTGCGCGGTGTCTGGCAGATCCGTTTCGAGGGGCCTGACGCCGGCATCGAAGGCCTGCCACGGGACGGGCTGGAGGTGTTCCTCGACATCGGCCACAAAGGTCGCGGCCTGAACGGGTTCCTCGACACCGCCGAGCGTTTGCGTTCGAGCGAGGTGCCGCGTTATCGGGTACTCGGCGATCTGGCCGGCGCCAAACCGGCGCAATTGAGCTGGCGACTGCTCAGCGCCAACGGCACAGCGGATTACGAGTTCAGCCTGTTGCTGGACGAAGTCTGGGCCGGTTTCGGCAACGCTGGCAGCGGCACTCTCAGTGGTCGCGTGTTGAATCTGGATCGTCCGCTGATGTTGACGGCCCAGGACAACCGCTTCATAGCTGTCAAACGCGTGTTCCCCGAAGCCCGCGAGCGCAACGGTCTCAACCCGGCGCTGCTGGCCTGGCTGGTGTCCCCGGAGCATCGGCTGTTTCATCAGCTCTGGCATGCCTCGCGGGACAAATGGCACACGCTGTCCGAAGACAAGCGCGGCGCCCTGCGCGGCATTGGCTGGCAGCCTGGTCCACGAGACCAAGAGCGTGATGCCCGTGGCGCGCGCAAGGATCGTAATGGCTCGGGCGTGGATTTCTTCTTCATGCACCGGCACATGCTCGGCAAGGCGCGCGCTTTGCAGGACTTGCCGTCCTGGTCGCACTTCCCCTTGCCACAGCCGGAGCTGGCGCGGGATCGGGTCGGGTTCGCCCGTTATTTCGACAACCATGACGGCACCGCGCTGCCGCCGACCTGGCTGGCCGACGACGATGCCGAGTACTCGCAATGGGTCAGCGACATCAAGACCGCCGAGACCTACCACAGCAACTTCCAGGTCTGGGAGTCGCAGTACCGCGATCCGCGTTATCTGTCGAAGCTGACCTTGGGTCAGTTCGGTTCAGAGGTGGAGTTGGGGCTGCACGACTGGCTGCACATGCGCTGGGCCTCGGTGCCGCGTGATCCGTCCAACGGTCAGCCGGTGCCGTTTGCCCGGGATCCGGCGGACTTTTCCGCGCGCTGGTATGCGCCGGAAAACGACTTCCTCGGCGACCCGTTTTCGTCTCATGTAAACCCGGTGTTCTGGCATTTCCATGGCTGGATCGACGATCGTCTGGAAGACTGGTTTCGTGCGCACGAGCGCTTTCATCCGGGGCAGGTCAGTCGACTTGAGGTCAATGGCGTGGCGTGGTTTGCGCCTGGGCGTTGGGTCGAGATTGACGACCCGTGGCTCGGTCCGAGTACTCATGGTTGCAGTACTGCGCCGGGATTGCAGGCTGGCAAGTCGGTGGAGATGGACCCGGAAACCATGAAGCTGGCGTTGCGGATTACCTTTGGTGATGACGAGAAGAAACTGGCGGATCTGTTCCGCAAAGTGCCGCAACGGCCTTGGTATGCGCGGCATTTGAAGGCCAAACCGATTACCAGTTAATCAATAAAACCGCGTCATCGTTCAATCGCGAGCAAGCTCGGCTCCTACAGGTTATGTGTCGTGCCTAAATCATGCGGCACACATCAAACCCTGTAGGAGCCGAGCTTGGTCCGGGCGGCGTTCCGACGATGGCGTACTCACTGGCGACCAAAATTACAACGCCTGCCACCCCCCACCCAACGCCTTGTACAACGCAATACTCGCCTGCAACCGCGACAACCGCAGTTGCACATTCAAATCCTGCGCCGCATACAGCGTGCGCTGTGTCTCCAGCACCGTCAGCAAATCCTCGGCTCCGGCCCGATAACGGCTTTGTGCAATGTTGAACGCCGTCTGCGCCTGGTTCAGTTCTTCACTTTGCCACTGCCGCTGTTCGTCCAGGCCGCGAATGCTGTTCAATGCTTTTTCCACATCGGCGAAGCCATTGATGATCGCCCCTCGATACGTCTCCAGCAGTTCTTCCTGGCGGGCCGTGGCCTTGTCGCGCTCGGCACTCAGGCGACCATTGTTGAAGACCGGTGCGAGCAGCCCGGCGGTGAGGTTGTAGAAAGGGTTACGCAGGACGTCGGCGGCGCGGTCGGCGCCGGAGCCGATTTCTGCACTCAGGGTCACAGCCGGCAACATGGCGGCGCGGGCGACGGTGACGTTGGCTTGTGCGGCGGCCAGTTGCGCTTCGGCGCGGGCGATGTCCGGGCGACGGCTGATCAGCTCGCTGGGTAGCCCCGCGCCAATGGTTGGCCATGACAGTTGATCAAAGCGTTCCTGACCCAAAGACAATTCCTGCACCGGCCGGCCGAGCAGGGCGGCGAGGCTGATCTGGGCGTCCTGAGCCTGTTGCTGCACCAGCGGCAATTGTCGCTGTTGCGCGGCGACCAGGCTCTTCTGCTGCGCCAGTTCCAAAGCCGTCGCCGAGCCTGAGTCAAAACGCGTCTGCACCAGTTTCAAAACACTCTGCGCGTTCGCCAGATTCAGTTCGGCGATGCGACTTTGCTCTCGCAACGACACGCTTTGCGCGTAGCTGTTGGCGACGCCGCTGAGCAGCGTCAACTCCACTGTCGCCTGATCGAATTCGCTGGCCTGCAAGCCGAATTGCGCACTGTCGCGGGAGGCGCGTTGGCCGCCCCAGAAGTCGACTTCGTAAGTGGCGCTGAGGTTGGCATTAAAGTAATCGACGGCCTTGTTATCGCCATCGGCATCGAGCTGGCTGTAGCCGTTGCCGCGCAATAGTTTCTGCCGATTGGCGTTCAGGCCGGCCTTGACCTCCGGCAGTAGCGAGCCGCCGGCAATCACGGTGTCGGCTTGCGCTTGACGCACCCGAGCGATGGCAGCGGCCAGGTCGTAACTGCCGACCCGGGCTTGTTCGATCAGGCGATCAAGCTCCGGGCTGCCGAACTGGGTCCACCATTGCAGGTGGCTGCGAGTAGCGCTTTGCGTGTGTGGCGATTGCCAGGAGGCGGGCGGCTGGAGGCCGCTGTCCGGGCGCTGGGCGGGACTGCCGCAGGCGCCGAGTAACAGGCAGAGGGTCAGCAGGCTGAGTGGCGGCTTCATGGATAGATCATTCACTGGTAAGGGCCGTGACCGGGTCGAGTCGGGCAGCTTTGCGGGCCGGCATGAAGCCGAAGACAACACCGGTGACCAGAGCGCAGCCAAAGGCGCCGAGCACCGCTATCAAGGAGAACGCGACCGCGACTTCGCTGAGGATCAGCACGCCGCCGACGATCAGTGCCAGGGCGATCCCGGCGAGCCCGCCGACCACCGAGAGCATCACCGCTTCGGTGAGGAACTGGCGCAGGATGTCCCGTTGACGGGCGCCGGTGGCCATGCGGATGCCGATCTCGCGGGTGCGTTCGCGCACGGTCATCAGCATGATGTTCATCACACCGATCCCGCCCACCAGCAACGAAATCGCGGCAATCGAACCGAGCATCAGCGACAGGGTATTTTGCGTGCGTGCCTCGGCCTGAATCATTGCCGCGTTGTTGGTCAGTTCGAAATCTTTCTTGCCGTTGTGCAGGCGCAGCATCAACTGCTCGATGGCTTTTTCGGTCTCCTTGACCTTGCGCGCATCGGCGGCGGCGATGGCCACGTATTCGGGGTTGTGAGTGCCGAACAGCCGCACACTCGCAGCGGAGTAGGGGATGGCGATGCGGTCGTCGCTGTCGGAGTCGCCGGAGCTGGCACCTTTTTCCGCGAGCACGCCCACCACCTGGAAAGGCACGTTCTCGATCAGGATGTACTGGCCGATCGGGTTAGCGACGTCCTTGAGCAACTTGGTCCGCACCTTGTGGCCAATCACCGCGACCGCCGCCGCATTGCGTTCATCGTCCTGGGTGAAGTAGCTGCCTTCCACCACCGGCCAGTTGAAAATCGCCGGGAAATTAGTGTCGTTGCCGCCGACGTAGCTCAAGTGGTCGAGGTTGCCAAAACGCACCCCGGCTTCCTGGCCGTTGACCGGCATGATCCGTGTCACTTGCGGCAGGCTTCCCACCGCCGCGACGTCATCCAGGGTAACGATGCCCAGCGGTGTTCGCGGGTTGGGTGACGAGCCGCTGAGGTAAATGATGTTGGAACCGAAGGCACCCATTTGCGCCATCACCTGACGCTTGCTGCCTTCACCGACGGCCAGCATCACCACCACCGACGCCACGCCAATGATGATCCCGAGCAACGTCAGCGCGGTGCGAAAGCGGTTGATCCACATCACCCGCCACGCGGCTTGCACCGCATCGACCAGTTCGCCTTTCCACGCGCCAGTGGCTTCGGCGCCTTCGGTCAGGCGCTTGCGCAGATCCACCGCTTGCAGCGCGCCAGGGTTGGCTGAGGTCTGCGCTTCGGGGTTGTCCCGGGCGCTGTCGCTGATGATCAACCCGTCGCGAATTTCGATGATGCGTTTGGCCCGGGCCGCCACTTCGCGGTCGTGGGTGATGAGGATCACCACATGGCCCTGGCCCGCCAGTTCGTCGAGCAGGGTCATGACCTCGGCGCCGCTGTGGCTGTCGAGGGCGCCGGTGGGTTCGTCGGCGAGGATGATGTGGCCGCCGTTCATCAAGGCGCGGGCGATGGACACCCGTTGTTGCTGGCCGCCGGAAAGCTGGTGCGGACGGTTGCCGGTGCGCGAGGCCAGGCCGAGGCGGTCGAGCAGGGCGGCGGCGCGGGCGTGGCGTTCGGCGGCCGGAGTGCCGGCATAGATGGCCGGCATCTCGACGTTTTCCTGGGCCGAGCCGGACGGGATCAGGTGGTAACCCTGGAACACAAAACCAAAGGCTTCGCGGCGCAGCCAGGCCAGTTCGTCGCTGTCGAGGGCGGCGACGTTTTCCCCGGCGAAGCGGTATTCGCCCGACGTGGGGCGGTCGAGGCAGCCGAGGATGTTCATCAGCGTCGACTTGCCGGAGCCGGAGGCACCGACGATCGCCACGAATTCCCCAGCATGGATCGACAGGTCGATGCCGCGCAGTACGTGAACTTCCGGTGAATCGCCGCCGCCGTAAGCTTTGCGGATGTCGTGCAGGTCGATCAGGGGCGTCAGCATTCAGCCGCCACTCCCGTCGGCCGGACCTATCAACAGGTGATCGCCTTCCTGCAAGCCATCGAGGACCTGCACCCGCAGGCGATCGCTGATGCCGGTGCGCACGTCGCGCTGCTCGATGCGACCGTTTTTGGCGACGACCTGGGCGGTCTGATTGTCCGTTCCAGTGCCGGCTTGCAATGCAGAGATGGGCGCGGTGAGGACGTTTTTCGCCTGCTCGGCGACGAAGAAGACTTGCGTGGTCATTTCCGCCATCAGCGCGTTGTCTGCGTTGTCGACATCGAGCAATACGGTGTACAGCACCACGCGAGCGCTGCCGCTTTTGCTCGAACTGGCGGGGCTGCCGCCGCCCTGGCTGGTCTGGTCCAGCGGCTTGGGCGGCACCGGCAAAATTTGTCGCACGGTGCTGTTCCAGCGACGGTTGCCGCCGCTGAGGGTGGTGAACCAGGCCGTCATCCCGGGTTTGACGTGACCGATGTCGGCTTCCGACACCTCGGCCCAGACGGTCATCGGCGACAACTTGGCGATGCGCAGAATCAGTGGCGTTTGTTGCTGGGCGTTGAGGGTCTGGCCGACCCGGGCGTCGAGTGCGACGACGGTTCCGCTCATCGGCGCATAGATGCGCGTGTAACCGAATTCCGCCTGATCACTGCGCAGGCTGGCCTGGGCCTGGCGGATCTGCGCCTGGAACATGTCGATGCGGGCCTGGGTGGCGCGCAGTTCGGCCTCGGCGGTCTGCACGTCTTCTTCGCGGGTGGCGCCACCGGCCTTGAGGTTTTGCTGACGCTGGAATTTCTGCCGGGCGAGGTCGTGTTGCGCCCGTTGTTCCTGCAGCTGTGCCTTGAGGTTTTCGATGGAGAAACGCCCGGCGTCGAGTTTGGCCTGTTGCGTGGACGGATCGATTTCCACCAGCAACTGGCCTTCCTTCACCACATCGCCGACTTCCACGTGGATCTTGTGGATCTGCCCGGACGCCTGGGCACCGACGTCGACATAGCGTCGAGGTTGCAGAGTGCCCAGCGCGGTGACGCTGCTTTCGATGTTGGCGCGGGTGACCTGCACGGTGGCGAACTGGTCGCGGCCGGGCGGGATGATCTGCCAGGCGGCGACGGCGATAACGGGGATCAGACAAAGTGCTACAAGCAGGGCGCGTCGGGTCTGTCGGGGACGTTTCATGCAGGGTTCCGGCCAATGAATATCGGCCCGTCGCTCAGCCTGCGCACAAAATCGGGCAACAGCAGAGCGCTGTCGGAGGGCCGACAGAGACGGGGAGCTGTCCTGTAAACGAGGAAAGTACCGAGGAATTTAGGCGAGGACACAATCAAACTGTGGGAGCGGGCTTGCTCGCGAAGGGGGCCTCACATTCAACAATGAATGTGACTGACACACCGCCTTCGCGAGCAAGCCCGCTCCCACAGGTTCATGACTATTTGCCGGGCAAGGTGAAGCAATACTTTAAATCTATATGAGAATTACTATAAATTACGCACCTCAAACTGCCACTATCGTGCCACTGCCTATTTCGGCGGTCGCCGGTCTGGCTCAAGGATAGAAACCGCACCCCTGCGGCCGGGAGTCATGTTGGAAAACTACTATCGCGAGCTGGTGTGTTTTTTGAACGCCAGGCTGGGCAACCGTCAGGTGGCCGAAGATGTGGTGCATGACGCTTATCTGCGGGTACTTGAGCGGTCCAGCGACACGCCGATCGAGCAACCTCGGGCGTTTCTGTATCGCACTGCACTCAACCTGGTGATCGACGACCATCGGCGCAATGCCCTGCGTCAGGTCGAATCCCTGGAAGTGCTCGACAACGAAGAGCGCTACTTCACCCCATCCCCTCATCACAGCCTCGATCACGGTCAACGCCTGGAGATGCTCCAGAGTGCCTTGGCGGAATTGCCACGGTTGTGCCGCGAGAGTTTCTTGCTGCGCAAGATCGAAGGTCTGTCGCACCCGGAGATCGCCGAACACCTGGGCATTTCCCGGGCCCTGGTAGAGAAACACATCGTCAATGCGATGAAGCATTGCCGGGTGCGGATGCTGCAATGGGATGCCCACTGATCCGACCCGATCAATCAAGCTGGATTAAATTTTTTTTCATTGTCCTCGTTCCCTTCAACAGACGATCTGCTGTCCTGCTCAAGGCCGGTCAGGTCACTTAGGCTTACTCCCCACTGCTTCGGGGGGTTCATCCAGAGGACACTGGAAATGACACAGGCAATTGCATCGCCCATCGTTCACGACCTGATCGGCGTCGGTTTCGGCCCTTCGAACCTGGCGCTGGCCATCGCTCTGCAAGAGCGCGGGCCGAGTCAGGGCGAGCTGGATGTGCTGTTTCTCGACAAGCAGGCCGACTACCGCTGGCACGGCAACACCCTGGTGACCCAGAGCGAGTTGCAGATCTCCTTCCTCAAGGACCTGGTGACCCTGCGCAACCCGACCAGCCCGTACTCCTTCGTCAACTACCTCAAGCACCACGGTCGTCTGGTGGACTTCATCAACCTGGGCACCTTTTATCCGTGCCGCATGGAGTACAACGATTACCTGCGCTGGGTCGCCGGGCAATTTGAAGCGCAGAGCCGTTACGGCGAAGAAGTGCTGACCATCGAGCCGGTATTGCACAACCAACAGGTCGAAGCGCTGCGGGTGATCTCGCGCGATACCCAAGGCCAGCAGCACGTTCGCACCGCCCGTTCGGTGGTGGTCAGTGCCGGCGGAACACCGCGCATTCCCGAAGCGTTCAAGGCGCTCAAGGGTGACAGCCGGGTGTTCCACCACTCCCAATACCTGGCGCAGATGGCCAGGCAGCCGTGCGTGAACAACCAGCCGATGAGCATCGCGATCATCGGCGGCGGGCAGAGCGCGGCGGAAGCGTTCATCGATTTGAACGACAGCTTCCCGTCGGTGCAGGTGGACATGATCCTGCGTGGCTCGGCCCTGAAGCCGGCGGACGATAGCCCGTTCGTCAACGAAGTGTTCTCGCCGGAATTCACTGATCTGGTGTTCCAGCAGGCGAGCAGCGAGCGCGAGCGTCTGGTCAACGAGTACCACAACACCAACTATTCGGTGGTGGACATCGACCTGATCGAACGCATCTACGGCATCTTCTATCGCCAGAAAGTCTCGGGCATCGCGCGCCATGCGTTCCGCACCCTGACCACCATTGAAAAGGCCACTGCCACCGAGCGCGGTATCGAGTTGGCGGTGCGCAACAACGCCACGGGTGAAGTCACCGTCCGTCATTACGACGCCGTGGTGCTGGCCACCGGTTACGAGCGCCAGATGCACCGCAAACTGCTGGCGCCGCTGGAGCAGTACCTGGGGGATTTCGAGGTTGATCGTAATTACAAACTGATCACTGACGAGCGCTGCAAGGCCGGTATTTATATGCAGGGCTTCTGCCAGGCGAGCCATGGTTTGAGCGACACCTTGCTGTCGATCCTGCCGATTCGCGCGGATGAGATTGCCGGTTCGTTGTATGAACATGGGAAGGCGCGTGGGCAGGGTGGTTCGGTGATGGATTTACTGTTGGCGACTGCCAGCTAAAATTTTCGGCGCCTGTGAGGCCGCTATCGCGAGCAGGCTCGCTCCCACAGTGGATCTCCAGTGAACACAGATATTGTGTAAGACAGAGATCAAATGTGGGAGCGAGCCTGCTCGCGATAGCGGCCTCACAGGCGCCACAAATCCAGAATCCTGAACCCTTCCTGAAGAACCCCGCGATTCCCCCTCCACATGCCTTTGCTTCGTTTACTCTCCAGAAATCGGGGCGTAAGCTTCGCGCGTTTTCAATCAATAGCGGAGACCCACAGTGGGTACTTGTTCGAGTGACAGTAGTCGGCCGGTTTCGATAACCGGCACCTTCCCGGCAAGATAACGCGCCACTTTTTTGTGCCGTAGTCTCGCCGAAAAGCGAGCAGCGGCATCCCGATCGCGGCCAGTCCTGGTCCGTGTCCCGACGTCCCTCTCATCGACGCTGAACCGTGCGTGATGTTCGACTTTGTGTCGTCATCGCGGCGTATCGACACGCCTGCTCGACGGTTTCCCGGCTGACCCTGGGGGAACTGCCATGAACCTGACCCTGCTCAAAGAATTCTTCGCCGGATTCCTGCGCACGCGCCACATCGCCCGACACTTCCGTCGCCTGGCGCTGCTGGAAAACTTCACCGACACCACGGTCAGCCGCGAGGTACCGCCCACCCTGGCGCAAACCCTGGTGAGCGCCGCCAACAGCGACACCGGCCAACTGCTGAACAACCTCGGCAGCCACACCGATGGCTTGAGCGAACTCGAAGCCGATGCGCTGCGCGTGCAATACGGCCTCAACGAAGTCGAGCACGAACAGCCTCTGCCCTGGTGGACGCACTTGTGGCACTGCTACAAAAACCCGTTCAACCTGCTGCTGACCTTGCTCGCGGTCATCTCCTGGCTGACCGAAGACATGAAAGCCGCCATCGTGATTTTCTCCATGGTGGTGCTCTCGACCTTGCTGCGCTTCTGGCAGGAAACCAAATCCAACCAGGCCGCCGACGCGCTCAAGGCGATGGTCAGCAACACCGCCACCGTGTTGCGTCGGGATGCGTCGCGCACCGAGCTGCCGATCAAGCAACTGGTGCCAGGCGACCTGATCGTGCTCTCGGCCGGCGACATGATTCCCGCCGATTGCCGGGTGCTCGGCGCCAAGGATTTGTTCGTCAGCCAGGCCGCGATGACCGGTGAATCGATGCCGGTGGAAAAATTCCCCCGTCAGCAAGACAGTGACACCCACAACCCGTTGGACCTCGACAACATTCTGTTCATGGGCACCAACGTGGTGTCCGGCACGGCCATGGCGGTGATACTCACCACCGGCAACAACACCTATTTCGGTGCCTTGGCCCAGCGGGTCGGCGCTACCGATCGCGCACCCACTTCATTCCAGACGGGCGTCAACAAAGTCAGCTGGCTGCTCATCCGGTTCATGTTCGTCATGGCGCCGCTGGTGCTGTTCATCAACGGCTTCACCAAAGGCGACTGGACCCAGGCGCTGCTGTTCGCGCTGTCGATTGCCGTGGGCCTGACCCCGGAAATGCTACCGATGATCGTCACCTCGACCCTGGCCAAGGGCGCGGTGTTCCTGTCGCGTAAAAAAGTCATCGTCAAACGCCTCGACGCGATCCAGAACTTCGGCGCGATGGACGTGCTGTGCACCGACAAGACCGGCACCCTGACTCAGGACAAGATCTTCCTGGCGCGTAACGTCGATGTCTGGGGCAACGACTCCGATGACGTATTGGAAATGGCCTACCTCAACAGCTACTACCAGACCGGCCTGAAAAACCTGCTGGACGTGGCGGTGCTCGAACACGTGGAAATCCACCGTGAACTGAAAGTCGGCACCGCGTTTCGCAAGGTCGACGAGATCCCGTTCGACTTCACTCGCCGACGCATGTCGGTGGTTGTCGCCGAGCGCGATCATTCGCACCTGCTGATCTGCAAAGGCGCGGTGGAAGAAGTGCTGGCGGTCTGCACGCGGGTGCGTCACGGCGAGGTCGATGAAGCACTGAGCGATGAACTGTTGGCGCGGATTCGCCAGGTCACCGCATCGTTCAACGCCGAAGGACTTCGTGTCGTCGCCGTCGCCGCACGGCCAATGATTGAGGGGCGCGACACCTACAGCCTGGCGGATGAGCAGGAACTGACGCTGATCGGTTACGTGGCGTTTCTCGATCCGCCCAAGGAAAGCACCGCACCGGCCCTCAAGGCGCTTGCCGCTCACGGTGTGGCCGTGAAAGTGCTGACCGGCGACAACGAACTGGTGACCGCCAAGATCTGCCGCGAAGTCGGTCTGGAGCAACAAGGCCTGCTGATGGGCAACGACATCGAGCGCATGAGCGACGCCGAACTGGCGGTAGCGGTGGAGAGCACCAACGTCTTCGCCAAACTCACCCCGTCGCACAAGGAACGCATCGTGCGTTTGCTCAAGGGCAACGGTCATGTGGTCGGTTTCATGGGCGACGGCATCAACGACGCGCCAGCGCTGCGCACCGCAGACATCGGCATTTCGGTGGACAGCGCCGTCGACATCGCCAAGGAAGCGGCGGACATCATCCTGCTGGAGAAAAGCCTGATGGTGCTGGAGGAGGGCGTACTGGAAGGGCGTAGGACCTTCGCCAACATGCTCAAGTACATCAAAATGACTGCCAGCTCGAACTTCGGCAACGTGTTCTCGGTGCTGGTGGCCAGTGCGTTCATCCCGTTCCTGCCGATGCTGCCGATGCACCTGCTGGTGCAGAACCTGCTCTATGACATTTCACAGATCGCCATCCCGTTCGATAACGTCGACGAGGACATGCTGAAAACACCACAACGCTGGCAGCCGGCGGACGTCGGGCGTTTCATGCTGTTTTTCGGGCCGATCAGCTCGATCTTCGACATCACCACGTTTGCCTTGATGTGGTACGTCTTCGACGCCAATACCCCGGATCATCAAACCCTGTTCCAGTCCGGCTGGTTCGTGGTCGGGCTGCTGACCCAGACGCTGATCGTGCATATGATCCGCACGCCGAAAATCCCGTTCCTGCAAAGCCGCGCAGCGATGCCACTGATGGTGATGACTGGAATCATCATGGCCGTCGGCATCTTCCTGCCGATGGGACCGCTGGCGCACTACTTCAAACTGCAGGCACTGCCGTCGCTGTACTTCGTGTTCCTGCCGGTGATTCTGCTGGCGTACATGGGCCTGACGCAGGCGGTAAAAGGATTTTATGTTCGCCGGTTTGGCTGGCAGTAATGCTGCCAATTGTAGGAGCAAGGCTTGCCCGCGATGAACGATGACGCGGTGTGTCAGTTAAATCGCGTCATCGTTCTTCGCGGGCAAGCCTTGCTCCTACAGCTTTCCTGAAGCATCCCGGTTTTTAGGAAAAGTCCTACAGAAAGATCGACGGGTCTTCCGTAGCCTTGCGCCCTCACGAATTCGATACCCTCCTGGGGGCCCACGTTGTCGAACAAAGCCTTACGTATCCTGATCGCCGACGAGTTGCATTTTCACCGCATGAAGGTCGAGCGACTGTTCAATCAACTCGACTACTACCGGATAGCACCGGTGCACAGCCTTGAAGAGCTGTTGACCCTGGTCGAATACAGTGGCGAGCCATTTGATCTGGTGGTCATCAATGCCTCGCTGGCGGGCGGGGCGTTGAACCTGTTCGATTTTTTCCTTGATAACCAACAGGTTCATCACGCCTTGATCTATGACGGTCAGCAGGCGCAATTGCCGCCCATTCCTGCCTGCGTTCAACAGAGGGTTGAGGTGAGTCACGCTATGCTGCCTGATCTGGCGTCCATTACGCGGCTGATGGCGATTATCGACCCTCGTCTACCGTTCGTCGGTTCTGTCATTTCTGTCAGGTAGTTGCGCGCGGTTTTCTATGTAAAGGTCTTTTGCGCAGCCGGTGCGATCAAACGGGCCGGGCTCATGGGCATTGATTGCTCAATCGTCGTTTTTGTTGCTCAGGAGTTGCCATGAGTTCAGTGTTGATTGCGGACGATCATCCGGTGGTTCGCACCGCAGTCAAAGCCGTACTGGTTCAGGAGGGTGTCAAGCAGGTATACGAAGCGGCGAGTGGTAATGAGGTCTTGCCGAAAATCCGCGAACACAAGCCTGATCTGGTGATACTGGATCTGGTGATGCCCATGCTCGACGGGCTGGATGTACTGGCGCGGATCAAGGTCAGTGGGGTGTCCTGTCGAGTACTGGTCTTCACGTCCCAGGAGGCCATGTTTTATCAGGATCGTTGCATGCACGCCGGCGCCGCAGGCTATGTCGCCAAGTCCAATGACTTGCAGCACTTGCACAGAGCCGTGCACGCCGTGATGGCCGGTTACACCTATTTCGTCCAGCTACCCTCGGCGTCGGTGTCGATGAACTCGATGCAACTGAGTGAAAAACAGATGATCGATAAACTTTCCGATCGGGAGCTGACGATCTTTCAGCATCTGGCCCGGGGCATCAGTAACAAGGCGATCGCTGAAATCATGCACTTGAGTCACAAGACCGTCAGCACCTACAAGACCCGTGTGGTTGGAAAACTCAACGTGGAATCAGCGGTGTACCTGAGGGACTTTGCCAAGCGTAATCATCTGATCTGAGTGAGCCCGATCATGCGCAATTGTTTGTGGGCTCTGTTGCTGTTCTGTGGACTGGGAGCACCGGTGATGGCGGCCGATGAGCCAACGCTTTTGCATGTGCTGGGGCATTCCGCGGTGGAGGGTTATCAGGTCCAGCTGGATGAAAAAGACTGGCAATGGTTGCGTGGCAAACGCGTCTTGCGCCTCGGGGTGTCGGGGCCGGACTACCCGCCGTTCGAGATCACGCGAAACGTTGATGAGCTGGAAGGCATCACCGCAGACTATGCCGCACTGTTGGGGCAACTGCTGCACGTCAAAATCGATGTGCTTCGTTATCGCACGCGCGAGGCGGCCATAGAGGCGCTCAAGCGCGATGATCTGGACCTGCTCGGCACCTCCAACAACTTTGAGGCGGCTGACCCGCAGCTGACCCGATCCAGTGCCTATGCCGAAGATCAGCCGATGCTGGTTACCCGCCTGGACGACTGGATGCCCGCCGACCTCGCGGGCAAACGCATCGCCATGGTCGATGATTATCTGCAGGCGCAGACTGTCGAAGCCTTCTATCCCGATGCGAGCCTGCAACGCTACCCCTCGGCACTCGACGCGATCGGGGCGGTGGCGTTCGGGCAGGATGATGTGTACCTCGGGGACTTCATCAGCGCCAATTACCTGATCAATAACAACTACCTGAGCAACGTACGCCTGGTGGGGCCTTCTGGCCTGGACGCCAATCCGTTCGGCTTTGCCTTCAGCCGGGGCAACCCTGGTCTGAAGAGCATTGTCGATAAGGCTCTGGCGGCGATTTCCATGGATCAGCGCACGGCCATCGAGCAGCGCTGGAGTGCCGGAAGAGCCAACATGGCGGGTCAAGAGCGAGTACGTTTGAGCGCCAGTGAACAACGTTGGCTGGATCAACATCCGACGGTGCAAGTGGGTGCCATCGAGAGCTTTGCACCGCTGACTTTTTACGATGCACAGGGACAACTCAGCGGGTTGACCGCGCAATTGCTGACGCTGATCAGCCAGCGCAGCGGCTTGACCTTCAAGGTGCAGCGCGGTAACTCCCTCGATCAGCAGATCCAGGAACTCAAGGACGGCAAGATCGACGTGTTACCTGTGGTCACGCCCGGTATCGAACGCGAACTCGAACTGCGTTTCACTCGGGCCTACTTGAACAATCCGTTTGTACTGGTCAGTGCGAGCACCCCGGGAAGCCCCAGGACCCTGGATGATATGGCCGGTAAACGCCTGGCGATTTATCGCGGTCATCCGTTGCTCGGGTTCATCCGCGCTCGGGCACCCAATGTACGCCTGGTCGAAGTGCAGAGTCCGGCGCAGGGGATGGAATGGGTGATCAAGGGCCAGGCCGACGGGGCCGTCAGCTCATTGATCGTGGCTCGGTATCTGGTCACCCGGCAATACCGCGAGCGTCTGCGGATCAGCAGCACCGTGGGTGATGAACCGGCGCGTATCGCTCTGGCCACCAGCCGTGGGGCGCTGGAGTTGCACTCGATTCTGAACAAGGCACTGCTGAGCATTTCGCCCCGGGAGATGGATGAGCTGCTGGCCCGCTGGAGCAATGATGTGGTGGTCGATGACAGCTACTGGCTGCGTCATCGCCAAGGCATTCTCCAGGCGTTTGCCGCGGCGGGCGCTTTGCTGTTGCTCGCACTGGCCTGGATTGCCTGGCAGCGTCGGCAGATCACTCAACGCCAACAACTGCTCGCGCAATTGCAGGATGCCAAGAACGCCGCCGACGATGCCAACCGCGCCAAAACCACTTTTCTGGCGACCATGAGTCATGAAATCCGCACTCCGATGAATGCCCTGATCGGCATGCTCGAACTGGCGCAGAAGCGAGCGGAAGAGGGCTTCACTGATCGCTCCGCCATCGAAGTGGCATCCAATGCCGCGCAGCAATTGCTGGCGCTGATCGGCGACATCCTGGACATCGCCCGCATCGAGTCCGGGCATTTGTCGCTGACCCCTGAGCGGGCCAATCTACGCACGCTGGTGGAGTCGGTGTGCCGGGTTTTTGAAGGCCTGGCACGGCAGAAGAACTTGCAGTGGCGGGTCGAATTGGCCGAACACAGCGATTGTGACGTGTTGGTCGACCCCACGCGCTTCAAGCAGGTGCTGTCCAATCTGCTGAGCAACGCGATCAAGTTCACCCGTGAAGGCGAGGTGAGTCTGACACTGCGAGTAGAGCCCGGTATATCGGGGCATCTGGCAGTCAGTGTGCGTATCGAGGACAGCGGTATCGGTGTCAGTGTGGTCGATCAGCAACGACTGTTCAGCCCGTTCGTGCAGGCCGGCAACAGCCAGCAGTCAGGCCACAATGGCTCCGGCCTGGGACTGGTGATCAGCCGCACGCTGTGCGAAATGATGGGCGGCCGATTGCAGCTCGACAGCGTCCTCGGTCTGGGTACGCAGGTCGACATCAGCGTTGATCTGATTGCGTTGCAACCGTTGACTTGCGGCGAGTGCGCGGATAGCGGATTGCAGGTGACCACTCGGCTGCTGACGATTCTGGTGGTCGACGATTACCCGGCCAATCGATTATTGCTCTCACGGCAGTTGAGTTACCTGGGGCATCAGGTGCTGGAGGCTGAGAATGGCGAGCATGGTCTTGTGCAGTGGCGCGAGCATGAGCTCGATTTGGTCATCACCGATTGCAACATGCCGGTGGTCAATGGTTATGAATTGGCGGGTGCGATACGCGATGAAGAGCGCGCTAATGGCTTGCCACCCACGCTGATTCTGGGGTTTAGCGCCAATGCGCAGCCGGAGGAAAAGAGCCGTTGCCTTGAAGCGGGCATGGACGACTGTCTGTTCAAACCGATTCGGCTGGCAGACTTGAGTGCCTGGCTGGCATCCCGATTTGTGAATGAGCTG
Organism: Pseudomonas sp. GM41(2012); assembly: GCF_000282315.2. Taxonomy (GTDB): domain Bacteria; phylum Pseudomonadota; class Gammaproteobacteria; order Pseudomonadales; family Pseudomonadaceae; genus Aquipseudomonas. The sequence goes on along the minus strand of NZ_AKJN02000006.1, from coordinate 2,077,729 downwards.
CCAGCGCCGGCTGTAGAAAAATCAACGTCCGAAATCGACCTGACCGGCCTGGAGCTCTACGTCGGTGAAGACCGGACGCTGATCAATCAGTTGTTGCGCGAACTGGCCGAGACCAATCGCTACGATCGCGATGATCTGCTTGCAGCGCACGTCAGTGGCAATCGTCACCGGCTGCAAGACCTGGCGCACCGCATCAAAGGGGGGGCGCGGATGGTTCGTGCAAAACGCTTGATCGAGTGCTGCGAACATCTGGAACGTGCCTGCGCCGAGGGGCGCGCGGCGTTGATCGACGAGGCCGTCGATCAATTGCAACACGCCATGGCAAGCCTGGATAAGAACCTCAAGCGAGACTGAGGCTTAATCCCACTGGGGCGCGATGCCTTTGGGGCTGGTCAGTCGATGGCCACGATCCAGACCCGCGATCAGCGCCATGTCGGCGTCGCTCAAAATCAATGTGCGAGCGTGCAGGTTACTTTGCAGGTTGGCGCGTTTGGTCGACGAGGGAATCACGGCGTAACCCAGTTGCATGGCCCAGGCCAACGTGACGTGTGCCGGCGTCGCTTGCAGGCGATCGGCGATCTGCTGGATCACCGGGTCTTTCAGCACTTCGCCATAAGCGAGGGTCATGTACGAGGTGATCTGGATGCCCTGGCTCTGCGCGAATTCGACGACCTTGCGGTTTTGCAGGTAGGGGTGCAGTTCGATCTGGTTGGTCGCGATGTGTTCGGCACCGACCGCGGCGATCGCCTGTTTCATCAAGTCGACGGTGAAGTTGGACACCCCGATCTGCCGGGTCAGGCCCAGTTGTCTGGCTTCGAGCAGGGCGCCCATGAATTCCTCGACCGGCACCTGATCTTCCGGAGACGGCCAATGGATCAGCGTCAGGTCCAGGTAGTCGGTTTGCAGCTTTTGCAGGCTTTCCTTGAGGCTGTCGATCAGGCGATCCCTGGCGAAGTTGGCCACCCAGATCTTGCTGGTGATGAACAACTCGTCACGGGCGATGCCGCTGGCGACAATGGCCTCGCCGACTTCGGCTTCGTTCTCGTAGATTTGCGCGGTATCGATAGCCCGATAGCCGAGCTCAAGGCCAGTGCTCACCGAATCGATGACCACCTGGCCTTGCAAGCGAAAAGTACCAAGGCCGAATGCGGGAATAGACATCAATGACTCCAGGGGTTGCAGTGGGAATGGGTAGGAGTATCCGCGCCCGCACCCATGAGAAAAACCGCTGGATTGGCAAAGCAATGTTTACCGCAAGTCATGAATCAAAAGATCGCAGCCTCGTTTCACTCGACAGCTCCTACAGCGTACGCAATCCCCCGTAGGAGCTGTCGAGTGAAACGAGGCTGCGATCTTGTGATCTTAGGCTCTATCCCCGATTCTCAAGAATCATGCAGGTGGTCGACCCCGTCGCATACAACCGCCCATCCACGTCATAAATCCGCCCCTCGGCCAACGCCGTCGAGCGCCCCAGATGAACAATCTTGCCCTCGGCCCGCACCGGTCCGCTGGCACCGTTCAGCGCACGAACATAGCTGATGCGCAAATCCAGCGTTGTATAACCCTGACCCTTTTTCAGCTGCGTATGAATCGCACAGCCCATGCACGAATCCAGCAACGTCGCGGCATAGCCGCCATGCACACTGCCCAACGGGTTGTAATGCCGCGAATCCGGCGTGCCCTGAAAGATGAACATTCCGGCGGACCATTCGATCGGGATGAAGTCCATCAGCGTGCCGATGGGTGGCGAGGGCAGTTCACCGTTGCCGATGCCTTCGAAAAACTCGGCGGGTGACAGGGCGCTGACCTCGGCCATGGACAGACTGCCCGGGCCGGCGAGGCGGGCGCGCATGGCCTGTTCCTGGGCGATCCATTGGGCGAGCGTGGCTTCGCGGTTCGGGCTTTGCATGGGCATGTCCTCGGGCTGGAGTAGATATTATGGCTGTAATCCCGGCCAATATTATGTTCGAAATAAAAACTCCGCCAGCCCCATGCCGTTACGCGACAGGAATTGCGGCTAGGCGATGTCGCTGTGGCTGAATTCCTCGCCCAGAAAATCGATCAATGCGCGCACCGACGGCAGCAGCCCACGGCGTGACGGGAAAATCGCATGCACGATCCCGCATTTGGGTGCCCAGCCCGGCACCAGTTCCACCAATCGGCCCGCGGCAATGTCATCGCGCACCACCACGCTGGGCAGGTGAGCGATGCCGATCCCGGCCACCACGGCATGACGCAGCGCCAACAGGTCATCGGTGACCATTCGTGGCGCATGCCGGATCACCGCACTGGCGCCATTGGCCCCAAACAATTCCCACTGATATTCACGCTGCGCCGCGCCCCAGTGCAGGCTTGGCAACCCGCTGAGGTCGGCCGGGGAGGCCGGTGATGACAGGCGCGGCACAAAGGCCGGACTGCCCACCAGGCACTGGGTGCTGTTGCCCAGCACCTTCATCACCATGTCGGTATTTTCCAGCGGAGGAAAGCGTACCCGCAGGGCGATGTCGAACCCCTCGTGGATCAGGTCGACCCGGCGGTTGGTGCTCTCGATGAACAACTCCACCAGCGGGTACTTGAGCATGTAGCGGGTCAGCATCGGTCCGACCCAGGAGTTGAGCAGCGCGGTCGGGCAACTGATGCGCACCAGGCCCTGGGGTTCGGAGCGGTTGCGTTCGATCAGTTCGGCGGCGCTTTCCGCTTCCACGCGCATCGCCAGGCAACGCTGGTAATAGGCCTGGCCGATTTCCGTCAGTGAACAATGCCGACTGGTGCGGTGCAGCAGGCGTACGCCCAGGCGCTCTTCGAGCTCGGCAATGCGTCGGCTCAGCTTCGACTTGGGCATGTCCAGCGCCCGACCGGCCGGGGCGAAACCGTGGTGCTCCACCACTTGGGTGAAGTAGTAGAGGGTGTTGAGGTCTTCCACCATCGTTCTCCATATAGAACGCTAAGGCTGATTTTTGCAGTCTAGTGCATCAAAGGGTTCAGTTTTAAGCTTTGTCCATCGCGTCACACACCAGATTCGGAGGCGGAATGAAAAACATCATCGGTATCTACACCAGCCCACGGGCCCATTGGGTCGGCGACGGTTTTCCGGTTCGCACGCTGTTTTCCTACGACAACCTGGGCAAGCACATCAGCCCGTTTTTGCTGCTCGATCACGCCGGTCCCGCTGAATTCACCCCGACCACCGAGCGTCGTGGCGTTGGTCAGCATCCACACCGCGGTTTCGAAACCGTGACTATCGTTTATAAGGGCGAACTGGAGCACCGCGACTCCACTGGCAGCGGCGGCAAGATCGGCCCAGGCGATGTGCAATGGATGACCGCAGCCTCCGGGATTCTCCACGAAGAATTCCACTCCGAAGGTTTCGCCAAAACCGGCGGCACCCTGGAAATGGTGCAGCTGTGGGTCAACCTGCCGGCCAAGGACAAAATGGCCGACGCCGGTTACCAGACGATTCTCGATGGTGACATCCCGAGCATCGCGCTCAAGGACCAGGCCGGCAGCCTGCGCTTGATCGCCGGTGAGTTCGACGGCCACACCGGCCCGGCGCGCACGTTTACCCCGATTGACGTCTGGGACCTGCGCCTCAACGGCGGCAAGTTGCTGACTCTGGACCTGCACGAAGGTCGTAACACGGCACTGGTCGTGTTGCGTGGCACGGTTCAGGTCAACGGTGTGGAACTGGTGCGCGAAGGGCAGTTGGCGTTGTTCGAGCGCAATGGCCAGCAGCTCAGCCTGGAAGCCAATAACGACGCCGTCGTGTTGCTGCTCAGTGGCGAGCCGATCGACGAGCCGATTGTCGGTCACGGTCCGTTCGTGATGAACACCGAGCAAGAGATTCACCAGGCCTTCGCTGACTTCCAGTCCGGTCGGTTCGGCCAGATGCACGGTTAACCCGCACAGGTTCAACAACCCGCTCTACACAGGATGCGTAGGCCGGTTCCCGGGCCAGGGATGGCTGTTGCCTGAAAGAAAGAGGAGACGCACATGAGTACCGTCAACGCGGCCAACTTCAATGGCCAGAAACCGATCATCGATCCCAACGACAGCGCGATGCTGTTGATCGACCACCAGAGCGGATTGTTCCAGATCGTCAAGGACATGGACGTGCCGCAACTGCGTGCCAATGCCATTGCCCTGGCCAAAGCCGCGACCCTGCTGAAGATGCCGGTGATCACCACTGCCTCTGTACCGCAAGGGCCGAACGGGCCGTTGATTCCGGAGATTCACGAGGCTGCACCGCACGCTCAATACGTGGCGCGCAAAGGTGAAATCAACGCCTGGGACAATGCTGAGTTTCACGCGGCAGTAAAAGCGACCGGCAAGAAAACCCTGGTGATCGCCGGCACCCTGACCAGCGTTTGCCTGGCGTTCCCGTCCATTGCGGCGGTGCATGAAGGCTACAAAGTGTTTGCAGTGGTCGACGCTTCCGGCAACCACTCGAAACTGGCCACTGATCTGACAATTGCCCGATTGACGCAAGCCGGGGTGGTGCCTATCGACATCATGGCTACGCTCTCTGAGCTGCAAGGCTCGTGGAACCGTCCGGACGCTGAGCAGTGGGCGGCCGTCTACGCCCAGGCCATGCCGCATTATCAATTGCTGATCGAGAGCTATCTCAAGGCTCAGCAAGTGGCGAACGAACACGAAGTGCTGGACTCCCAGCGCTAACCGGTTACCCCACGCCGACTTCCACTCGGCATCGATAAAAAGCGAGGATTACTCCCATGACTACTTCTTACAAACGTCTCGACAAGGATAACGCCGCCGTTCTGTTGGTTGATCACCAGGCGGGTCTGCTTTCTCTGGTGCGCGACATCGAGCCGGACCGTTTCAAGAACAACGTGTTGGCCCTGGCTGACCTGGCCAAGTACTTCAAGTTGCCGACCATCCTCACCACCAGTTTCGAAACCGGTCCCAACGGCCCGCTGGTGCCTGAGCTCAAAGCGCTGTTCCCGGACGCGCCGTACATTGCCCGTCCCGGCCAGATCAATGCTTGGGACAACGACGACTTCGTCAAGGCGATCAAGGCCACCGGCAAGAAACAACTGATCATCGCCGGCGTAGTAACCGAAGTGTGCGTGGCGTTCCCGGCGCTGTCGGCACTGGCTGAAGGCTTCGAGGTGTTCGTGGTGACAGACGCCTCTGGCACCTTCAACGAACTGACCCGTCAATCGGCCTGGGACCGCATGTCGGCCTCCGGCGCGCAGTTGATGACCTGGTTCGGCCTGGCCTGTGAGCTGCATCGCGACTGGCGCAACGACGTGGAAGGCTTGGGCACCTTGTTCTCCAACCACATCCCGGACTACCGCAACCTGTTTACCAGCTACAACGCGCTGACCAACACCAAGTAACCCCTGACAACATAGATCCCCTGTGGGAGCGAGCCTGCTCGCGATAGCGGTCTGCCAGTCACCATCAATGGTGACTGGCATGGCCTCATCGCGAGCAGGCTCGCTCCCACATTGTTTTGTGTTGTTATCAGGCCACCAATTGCTCCTACACTGTGCCCATCCGTACATGGCTGGAGTTGCTTGATGCTGTCACTGCTTACCGATCACCCATTGATCTGCGCGATGGCTTTGATCCTTATCGATCTGGGGCTATGGCGCCTGCTCAGTGCCAATGGCAGCAACTGGAAACTGTTGGTGCGGGTGGTGATTTTTTCGTTGTTCAGTGTCCTGCTGTTCAACGAAGGTCTGAACCCCATGGAAACGGCGCCCTGGGCCGACAACGTGCCGCTGCACCTGGCGGCCACGGGATTGCAGATCGGCTGGTGGCTGTTCGGCGCGCGCACCCTGACGGTGCTGATCGGTGCGGTGATGATGCAACGGGTCGGGCACACCGGGCGCTTGCTCCAGGATTTGCTCGGCGCGGTGATTTTCCTGATCGCGATCATCGCGGCTTTGGCGTACGTACTCGATCTGCCGGTCAAGGGTGTGCTGGCGACCTCTGGCGCGTTAGCGATCATCGTCGGCCTGGCCTTGCAAAGTACCCTCAGCGACGTGTTCTCCGGCATCGTTCTCAACACCACCAAACCCTATCAACTGGATGACTGGATCTCGATCGACGGCACCGAAGGTCGGGTCACCGATATCGACTGGCGCGCGACGCGCCTGCAAACCTCCCAAGGCAGCATGGCGGTGATCCCCAACTCCCTGGCGGCCAAGGCCAAGATCATCAACTTCAGCCGGCCCAGTGACATTTTTGGCGTTTCCATCAGCCTGCAACTGAGCCCGCACGCACGTCCGCAAACGGTGATCGACGCGTTGGAACGAGCGATGCAAGGGTGCCGTTATCTGTTGAGCAAACCGGCGCCGTGTGTCGCGTTGAAAGGCTCCAGCGCCACCGGCGTGGAATACGAAATCAGTGGTTTCGTGGTCTCCATGGACCAGAAGCGCATGGTCCGTAATCTGCTGTTCGACCTGGCATTCCGGCACTTGCAGGCCAGCGGTGTCAGCCTGTTGTCGAACGTCGAACCCAATGCACCTGCCAACCTGTCGCGGCCACGGGCATTGCTGGATGCGTCGAACATTTTCTCGACCCTGCGTCAGGAAGAGAAAGAAACCTTCAGCCAGAACATGACCCTGCAAAACTTCCGCGCCGGTGAAATGATCCTGCCAGCGGGGGAGGTCAGCGATCATTTGTTCATCATCGAATCCGGCGTCGTGTCGGTAGAGCTGAGCCGTGGTGGGGTCAAGTTCGAGTCCGGGCGCATGGGGCCGGGTGAGGTGATCGGCGAGGGCGGTATTTTGTCCGATACGGCGCTACCGGCGGACTTCAGCGCCAAGACGTTCTGCAGCTTGTACCGGATCGAGAAGGAATACCTCAAACCGTGTCTGGATGCGCGACATGACATCAGCGAAGCGATGAAGGCGTTACTGGATTTCCGCTTGAACAAGGCTCAGACGTTGACCCAGGAAGTGCCTAGGGTTGTGCAGAAGAAGGGGTTTTTGCAGTGGCTGCGCAATCGAGCCTAAGGGCTTGAAGGTCATGGGCGCGGGTGCAATCGAGTGAGTCGGCAGCAGGCACATTGCGAACAAGCTGTGCGCCGACCAGGGTACGGTCATGACTGTTCCAGTATTCGAACGGCGCATGTTGCCAAATCATGCCAACGGGGCCGGCGATCAACAGCAAGGCTAGATAAGCCAGGGTTTGTCGACGGGTCAGCGGTTTTTTGCGCGCCGACCGCCGCGCTGCGATCCGGGCGCGGCCATGTCCATGAATCTGGGCGAGCAGAAAGGCTTCGCGCGCCTGTTCCGGCATTTGCCACAACATGGATTCCAGAAGCCAACGCGGTTCGGTATTCGGCGAAGTAGCAGGTGGAAAAGGCATTTCGGATGAGGACGACATGGTCAGGAGGCTCTCGTTTCCGGCGTCCTGGCCGCGCTATCAAGAATGAATCGCATTCTAGTGGTGTCGGTGCGGTGATAGCAATTACCCATCTAGATTATTTTCAAGCCCGTCCATTGGCATCCTCAACTTCCCAATAATTGGCTATTTGTTGCAGGTCAGCACGGGATTAACGTAGCTCCACACCCTTTGTGACTGGAGCCCTCCATGCAACCGCGTATCGATTTCTACACCGCTTCCCCCGATGCACTCAAAGCCATGATCGCGCTGGAAACCGCTGTTTCGAAGCTGCCTCTGGAAAAAACATTGATTGAACTGGTCAAGCTGCGCGCTTCCCAGATCAATGGCTGCGCCTTCTGTGTCGACATGCACACCGCCGATGCTCGCAAGGGCGGCGAAACCGAACGTCGGCTGTACGCGGTGTCGGTCTGGCGTGAAACGCCGTTCTTCACACCCCGCGAACGTGCGGCGCTGGCCTGGACCGAATCCTTGACGCTACTGAGCCAGACCCACGCCCCTGATGAAGACTACGAACTGGTCTCCGCGCAGTTCACGCCCAAGGAAATGGTCGACCTGAGCGTGGCGATTTCCACCATCAACAGCTGGAATCGCCTGGCGGTAGGCTTCCGCAAAATGCCTCAGGAGTGATACCTGGGTTCAATGCGCATCGGCACTCGGCGCGGCCGGTGGTTGTACCTTGCGCATCAAGGGCACCATCGCCGTGGCGATGATGAAGCAGACCATGATCATCAGGAATGCGTCGCCGTAGGTTTGTGTCTGCGCTTCGCGGTAGGTCAGCAGCCACAGCTGATGCAGGCTGGCGGTGACGCCCGCGTCACCGCTTTGGCCGAGGGCGGCGAAGTTGTTGCCGACCTGGGACAGCCACTGATTCAGTGCTTCATTGGTGCTGTTGAGGTTTTCCGCCAACCGGGTGAAGTGCAGGTTGGTGCGGTCATTCAGAATGGTCGCGCACGCGGCGATGCCGATGGCACCCCCCAGGTTTCGCATCAGGTTGAATAACCCCGAAGCATGTTTGAGCCGCGCGGGTGCCAGACCACCCAAGGTCAACGTCACCGCTGGCGGCACCGCCAATTGCTGGGCAATCCCGCGCAGCGCTTGCGGCAGCATCAATTCCTTAGCCCCCCAGTCATGGGTGATCGGGCTGAAATCCCACATCGATAACGCGAACAACCCCAGGCCGATCATCATGATCCAGCGCAGATCGATGCGGTTGGCCAGAAAGGCGTACAGCGGAATCGCCATGATCTGGAACACCCCGGTGGAGAAAACCGCCAGACCGATGTCCAGCGCGCCATAGCCACGCACCCGGCCGAGAAACAGCGGCGTCAGGTAAATGGTGGCGAACAGGCCGATCCCGGTAACGAACGAAAAGAAACAGCCAAGGGCGAAGTTGCGGTCTTTCAAGGCGCGCAAATCGACGATCGGGTTGGCGACGTGCAAGGTTCGACCAATGAACGCCAGGCCGGCCAGTCCGCTGATCCATGCCGTGGTCAGAATCGTGCTGTCGCTGAACCAGTTCCAGCGTGGGCCTTCTTCAAGGGTGTATTCCAGGCAACCGAGAAACAGCGCCATGAACACCATGCTCAAGTAGTCGGCACCTTTGAGCAGCGACAATTCCGGCTGATCGATTTTCACCAGCATCGGCACCGCCACCGCGACGAAAATCCCCGGCACCAAATTGATGTAGAACAGCCAGTGCCAGGAGGAAACATCGGTAATCCAGCCGCCGATTACCGGCCCCAGGGTCGGTGCCAACGAGGCCACCGCGCCAATGGTTGCAGCCGCGATCACCCGTTGTTTGCCGGTGAAGAAAAAGAATGCGGTGGTGAACACCAGCGGGATCATCGAACCACCGAGAAACCCTTGCAGGGCGCGGAAGGCGATCATGCTCTGAATGTTCCAGGCCGCGCCGCAGAGCAGGCTGGCCAGGGTGAAACCCACCGCAGAAGCGCAGAACAGCCAGCGTGTCGAGAACACTCGGGAGAGCCAGCCGGAGAGCGGGATCACGATGATTTCGGCAATCAGGTAACTGGTTTGCACCCACGCCGTTTCATCGGTGCCCGCCGAGAGTCCGCCACCAATATCACGCAACGATGCCGAGACGATCTGGATATCCAGCAGCGCAATGAACATGCCGATGCACATCGTGGCGAAGGCGAAAACCTTGGTCGCCGTTGCCATGTCGGCGGCATTGAACGGTTGCGCGGGGGCGGCGAGGGCGCGGCTCATGGCGCGCTGGCCACGGTCGGGGTTGCAGGTTCCTTGCGAGTGTCCACTTCAGCGGTGACCGACAGGCCCGGACGCAGATGGCCGAGCACGCCATCGGCCGGATCAAGCACGATGCGAACCGGCACCCGCTGAACGATTTTAGTGAAGTTACCGGTGGCGTTTTCCGGCGGCAGCACACTGAACTGCGAACCGCTGGCCGGCGCGAGGCTGTCCAGATGACCGTGGAATTCCTGCCCCGAGAGCACGTCGGCATGAATGATCACCCGTTGCCCCGGTGTCATTCGCGATAGCTGATCTTCCTTGAAGTTGGCATCGACCCACAGCCCACTGGCCGGTACCACTGACAGCAATTGCGAACCGGCCTGGGCATAAGCGCCGACCCGCGCCCGGCGATTGCCGATCACGCCGTCCACCGGGGCCTTCAGTTCGGTGTAACCCACATTCAACTGCGCCAGATCACGTTCGGCACGGGCCTGCATCAGTGCGGCGCGGGCTTGCTGTTTCTGGGTTGCGATCACATTCAGCTGACGTTGCGCCGCCAGCAGCTCAGCCTGGGCCCGGGCGCTGAGGGCTTGGGCGGTCTTGAAGGTGGCGTTGGCGCGTTGGGCGCTTTCCACCGAGACGGCGTTGCTGCCGACCAGTTTTTTATAGCGAGCATCGTCATCCCGTGAGCGGGCGGTTTCGGCGCCGGCGGCATCGATCCCCGCGCGGGCCTGGCCGATCACCGCGTGTTGCAATTCTTCGGTGGCATCGAGATTGGCGAGCAGCGCTTCTTCGGCGGCCACCGCACCTTCGGCCTTGGCCAGGTTGGCGCGGTAATCGCGGGAGTCGAGACGAATCAGCACATCGCCGGCCTTGACCTTCTGGTTGTCGGTGACCAGAACCTCTTCGATATAACCCGCTACCTTCGGCCCGATCACCGTCACGTCACCGCCGATGTAAGCATCGTCGGTTTCTTCAATGAAACGGCCGGCGGTCCACCAGTGAATCGCATACAGCCCGGCGAACACCAGGGCAGCGATGACCGCAGTCAGCAAGATCAACCGTTTGAGCAGGGGAGGCTTGGGTGTGCTCACCGGGACTGCAAGGTCGGGTTCAAGGGTGGGCATGCTGGTCATAGCGATTACCTGTGGGAAACGGGTGTTTATTACGCGTGTAATATGACGTAGGTAATATTTTGTGGCAATTGATTTTTGTTGCCGGTCGTCAGGTGCTAGCGGAGGAGGGCTGGCTGTTGACGCTTGGGTATCAACAGAGAACTGATACAAACGGAAATCGGAGACGGTCATTTCGGAAACCTCCCACACCCAGAGTTTGAGCTTCCCGGTAGGGTCAACGGCCCCGGCACCCTGCCGGGACACTCCAAGGAAGAACGAACCATGACCAGAAAGGCCATTATCGTTTTCAGCGGCGGACAAGACTCAACCACCTGCTTGATTCATGCATTGCCGATGTACGATGAAATTCACTGCATTACCTTTGATTATGGCCAGCGCCATCGTGCGGAAATCGAAGTAGCGCAACAGCTTTCAAAACAGCTTGGCGTGAAGGTGCACAAAGTATTAGACACTTCACTATTGAGCGAACTGGCCATTAGCAGTTTGACGCGCGACCACATTCCAATTGCAAGGAGTACGGGGGACGGCGTGCCTGATACGTTCGTACCTGGCAGGAATGTTCTGTTTTTAACCCTGGCTTCTATTTATGCCTATCAAGTAGGCGCTGAAGTTGTCATCACAGGTGTGTGTGAAACAGAGAGCTCTGGTTACCCGGATTGTGGTGATGAGTTTGTTAAGGTGTTGAACAGCGCCATTCAGTTGGGCATGGACTATAAGGTACGAATCGAAACGCCGCTTATGCGGCTGAATAAAGCTGAGACCTGGGCCTTGGCTGATTACCATAAGCAGCTGGATTTGGTTCGTTACCACACGTTGACTTGTTACAACGGAATAATGGGAAGTGGGTGTGGTGACTGTGATGCATGTGCTCTTCGTGCGAAAGGATTGAGTGAGTTTCTCGAAAGCAGAGTGAAGGTTTTGAATAGTCTGAAAATCAAACTAAAACGATAAAAGTAATTTGCTGCGAGTAGGGGGGACTAATCCCATTGCCTTCAGTTAATAGGAAGCATTACTATTCACGCCCCGTTTTCACAGCACACCGCAATGACCCCCAAGCTGCCCCGCAGACACGGCTTTTTCGAGCATTACGAAGAGTTGGTCGGGACCTGGACCCGTCGCCTGAGAAATCGTCAGCAGGCCGAGGACCTGGCCCACGACACCTTCGTGAGGGTGCTTGAGTCCGATTCGGCGACGGTTGCACAACCTCGGGCGTATTTGCACCAGACCGCGCGCAACATCGCGGTGGATGGTTATCGGCGGGAGGATCGGCGGGGCGCCATGGAGTCGGAGGCGATCGATCACAGTGTGTCGTCGTCCGGCGACCCGGAGCATTTCATGCAGGCGATCCAGTTGGCTGACTCCATCGAACGGGCGCTCACCGAGTTGCCGGTCAACTGCCGCAAGGTGTTTGTCTGGCAGAAGATCGAAGGCCTGACCCAGGCCGAAATCGCCGAACGCCTGGGTCTGTCCAAGAACATGGTGGAAAAGTATATGATCCGCACGCTGCGGCATCTGCGCGACCGTCTTGACGGATTGCAGCCATGATCGGCGGTGCCTTTTCATCCCCAGCCAAACCGGAACTTCCATGATGGATACTCGTGATTGTGCGTGCGGGCAAACAACGGTTCGCGACGAGGCGGCGCGGTGGTTTGTGCGTTTGCAGGAACCTGCGATCAATGCCGAAGAGTCACGGCATTTCGAAGCCTGGCTGGACGAACACCCTCAGCATCGCGATGAATTCCAGTTGCTCCAGGGCTTGTGGTCGGCGGCAGATTTGCTGCCGGCGGCGCGTCTGCAAGCCTTGTGTGAAACCCCTCCGGCACGCAGCAAACGTCGCCCGCTGGTGCGTTATGCAGTGGCCGCCAGTGTGTTGGCCGTCGCGCTCGGGCTGGGGTTGTTCAGCGGTTTGAATCACCCGGCGATCTATACCGCCGAATTTTCCACAGCCTTGGGCGAACGACGTCATGTGGCGTTGCCGGACGGTTCGGTGATCGACTTGAACAGTCGCAGCCGCGTTCAGGTGCGCTATGAAAACGACCGCCGCAGCATCGAGCTGACGCAAGGCGAAGCGATGTTCAGCGTCGAGCATGACACCCGCCGGCCCTTCGTGGTCGAGGCGGGCAGCGGCAAGGTCACGGTTACCGGCACCCGTTTTGATGTGCGCCGCGACACCGCCCAAACCCGGGTCGTGGTGGAGCAGGGCACCGTCAAGGTTCAGGGGCGCACAGCGGCGGACAGCGATTTCATCAGCCTCACGGCCGGCCTCGGCACGCACATCGATGCCCAGGGCAAAGTGGCCGCTGCTTACGCGGTCAATCCTGCCGAGCTGACCGCCTGGCGCAGCGGAAAACTGGTGTTCACCAACGCCAGACTCAGCGACGTCGCCGAGGAAGTCTCGCGCTATCGGGAGAAACCGCTCTCCGTCGGCAACGACAAAGTGGGCAATTTGCGCCTGACCAGCGTGTTCAAATCCGACAACACCGACGCACTGCTCAAGGCCTTGCCGAGCATTCTGCCGGTGGCCGTGCGCACCCTCGATGACGGCAGTCAGGAAATAATTTCAAAATAAATTCAGGTTTTTTTCGAGTTGATCGTCTTCCTGTCCAACTGCAACTGGTTTGCATTAACAAGCGCACACTCTTGCGATCCACAGGACTACGTTCGACGTGAAAAAATCCACCGCTAAAAACAACAAATCACCTTGGTTGCGCCTCGCTCTCGCCCTGGCTGTCACCGCGGCGCTGCCCCAGGCTTTTGCCGCCGACGCGATTCACATCCCGGCGCAACCCCTGGGTCAGGCCCTGAGTGAACTGGGCCAGCAAACCTCGCTGCAGGTGTTTTTCAGCCCTGAGCTGGTCGCCGGCAAACAGGCCCCGGCGGTGGACGGCAACCTCTCGCCAGAAGACGCGCTGCGCCAACTGCTGCAAGGCAGCGGTCTGCAATACCAGATCGATGAAGGTTCGGTCACGTTGATGCCGGCACCGACTTCGGCTGCCAACGGCCCTTTGGAACTGGGCGTGACCGACATCAAAGTGGTCGGCGACTGGCTCGGTGACGCCGATGCAGCCGTGGTGCAGAACCACCCCGGCGCCCGTACGGTGATTCGCCGTGAGGCGATGGTCGAGCAGGGCGCGATGAACGTCGGCGACGTGCTGAAGCGCGTGCCCGGTGTGCAAGTGCAGGACGCCAACGGCACCGGCGGCAGCGACATTTCCCTGAACGTCGGCGTGCGCGGCCTGACTTCACGCCTGTCGCCACGCTCCACCGTGCTGATTGACGGCGTGCCGGCAGCGTTTGCCCCGTACGGCCAACCGCAATTGTCCATGGCCCCGATTTCTTCCGGCAACCTCGACAGCATCGACGTGGTTCGCGGAGCCGGCTCCGTGCGTTACGGGCCGCAGAACGTCGGTGGCGTGATCAACTTCGTCACCCGCGCGATTCCGGAAAAAGCCACCGGTGAAATCGGCTCGACCCTGGAAACCTCCCGGCACGGTGGCTGGAAGCACATCGACACGGCGTTTCTCGGCGGCACCGCGGACAACGGCATCGGCATGGCGCTGCTGTACTCGGGCGTGAACGGCAACGGTTACCGTGAACGCAACAACGGCAACGACATCGACGACGTGATCCTCAAGACCCACTGGGCACCCACCGATGTCGACGATTTCAGCCTCAACTTTCACTACTACGACGCCAGCGCCGACATGCCCGGCGGCCTGACCCAGGCGCAGTACGACGCCGATCCGTACCAGTCCGACCGCAACAACGACAACTTCAGCGGCCGCCGCAAGGACGTCTCGTTCAAGTGGGCACGGCAGATCGACGACCGCACCCAGGCCGAAGTGCTGACTTACTATTCCGACAGCTTCCGTGGCAGCAACATCGCCGCTCGCGATCAGAAAACCCTCGGCTCGTTCCCGCGTACTTACTACACCTTCGGGATTGAACCGCGGGTCTCCCATGTGTTCGATGTCGGCCCGACTACCCAGGAAGTCAGTGTCGGTTATCGCTACCTCAAGGAAGGCATGCACGAAGAGGCGAGCCGCCTGGCGCTGGTCAACAACGAGCCGGTCGTGACCAAGAGCTCGGACGGGCATGTGTATCAGGACCGCACCGGTGGCACTGAAGCCAACTCGGTGTACGTCGATAACAAAATCGACGTCGGTAACTGGACCATCACCCCCGGCATCCGCTTTGAACACATCAGCACCGATTGGCACGAGCGGCCGGTGCTCGACACGGCCGGCAAACCGGTGTTGGAAAAGAACCGCAGCATCGAAAGCAACGAGCCGTTGCCGGCCCTGAGCGTGATGTATCACGTGTCGGAAGAGTGGAAGCTGTTTGCCAACTACGAAACCTCGTTCGGCAGCCTGCAGTATTTCCAGCTCGGCCAGGGTGGCGCGGGTGACAATACCGCCAATGGCCTGGAACCGGAAAAGGCCAAGACCTACGAAATCGGCACGCGCTACAACAATGATGTGTGGGGCGGGGAAGTGACGCTGTTCTACATCGACTTCGATAAAGAGCTGCAATACATCAGCAACGATGCGGGCTGGACCAACCTCGGCGCAACCACGCACCAGGGCCTCGAAGCCTCGGTGCACTACGACATGGCGGCACTGGATCCACGGCTTGACGGCCTGACCGCTAACGCTGGTTTCACCTACACGCGTGCTGTTTATGAAGGCGAGATCCCAGGCTTCAAGGGCCGTGACCTGCCGTTCTACTCGCGTCAGGTGGCGACTGCCGGCCTGCGTTATGACATCAACCGCTGGACCTACAACCTCGATGCCTTTGCCCAGTCCAAGCAGCGTTCGCCGGGCGTGGCTGTGAACGCCGACGGCAGCTTCACCAACAACTACATCACCGAAGGTACCGCGGACGGCCAGTACGGCGACATCCCGGGTTACGTCACCTGGAACGTGCGCGCCGGTTATGACTTCGGCGCGCAGTTGTCGAATCTGAAAGTCGGTGCCGGGGTGAAGAACATTTTCGACAAGCAGTACTTCACCCGCTCCAGCGACAACAACTCGGGGATGTACGTTGGCGCACCTCGCACGTTCTTTGTGCAGGCGAGCGTCGGTTTCTAACAACCCTGTGGCGAGGGGGCTTGCCCCCGTTCGGCTGCGCAGCAGTCGCAAAATCTGTGTTGCTGCCGAAATTTATAGGGCCGCTACGCAGCCCAACGGGGGCAAGCCCCCTCGCCACAATTCAGACCCTCAACACCTTCCCACCAATAGCCACCGCCACCAGCAACACCGCCATCAACCCGAAGGCAAAACTCAAACTGCTGCCATGGGCGATAAACCCGATCAACGCAGGCCCCGCGAGAATCCCGGCATAACCCAGCGTGGTAATCGCCGGCACGGCGACGCTTTCGGGCATCACCGTCTGTTTGCCCACTGCGGTGTACAGCACCGGCACAATGTTCGAACAACCCGCCCCCAACAGTGCATAACCCACCAGCGCCGCTTCCCAACTTGGGGCGAAGGTCGCCACAAACAGGCCCGCTGCGGCCGTCAAGCCACCGAACACAATCACCCGCGTTGCGCCGAGACGACGCACGATCGAGTCACCGGTCAAACGGCCGACGGTCATGGTCAACGCAAACGCTGCGTAACCCAGTCCCGCATAAGCGGTGTCGATCCCGCGTTCCTGCGCCAGGAACACCGCGCTCCAGTCGAGCGCCGCGCCTTCGGCGAGGAACACGATGAAACACATCCCGCCGATGAACAGCACGATGCCATGGGGAACAGCAAACGCCGGCCCCGAACTTTCGCTGCCGTAAGGCAAGAGGTGCGGCGCGGCCTTGGCCAGGGCGATCAGCAGCATCACGATCACCACCAGCGTGGCCCCCAGCGGTGAAACCCCGAAGCCGAGCAGGGCGCTGACACCCGCCGCACCGACAATCCCGCCGAGGCTGAACAGCCCATGGAAGCCCGACATCATGGTCTTGCCGCTGGCCCGTTCGACGATCACCGCTTGCAGGTTCACCGTCGAATCCACCGTGCCCAACCCCGCGCCGAACATGAACAACGCGGCAATCAACGCCGGAATCGACGTCACCGTCGCCAACAGCGGCAGGGCCGCACAGATCAGCAACACCCCGGCGCTCACCACCCGGCGACAGCCGAAACGCGTGGCCAGAAGCCCCGCCATCGGCATCGCCAGAATCGAGCCCACCCCCAGGCACAACAGCAGCAAACCGAGCGTCCCTTCATCCAGCCCGGCCCGAGCCTTGGCGTAAGGCACGAGCGGCGCCCACGCAGCGATGCCGAAACCGGCAATGAAAAAGGCGATCCGCGTGGACATCTGTTCCAGGCGTCCGGGAACAAATGCGGTTTGAGTGTTGAGGTTGGTCATATCAATCCTTGGCAAAAACGTCGCGTCCCCAAGGGACAGTGATCGACCTGCGAGGGTTCGATCAGCGTCCGCTCAGGTTCGCGGTGAGGCAGGGTGACATCCTTGCACAGCCTGACGGTGTTTCGCGATATGTTGAGCCCGACCAATGATTTCTAAAGGGAGGGCGCCATGGCGCGGAGGTACGATGCACGAGGCAATATCTACATGGTTGTGGCGCCTGAGGACTTGCGCAGCAATGGTATCGACATACCCGATCAGGCCAGCGACGCCGCGCAAACCCGCAAGGTCTGGGCGTTGGCGGCCATCGAGGCTTGCTGTGGCTGGGCTCCCGGCACACAACCACCGGGCAGCAAGGCCCATCGTAGCGATGGTTTGCTGGTGGGGCCGTTCCAGTCGTCGCATCCTTTTGATTTGTTGATCGTGAACACCGACGGCACCCTGGCCGAGCGTAGCGGCAACGGCCTGACGATTTTTTCCCAGGCGCTCAGCGACCTTGGGCTCTGGCCGAGGGACGAGGCGTGTCTGCTCAGGGTTTATCATGACAAGGCCGATATGCCTTCACCGGGAGAAACATCGGTGAAACTGGCGCAGGTCGAAGGTGTTCACGGTTTTTGGCTGGACTTGGGCAAGCCTGCCTTCGGACCGGGGGCTGTCAGTGCCGAAGGGGTTGAAGGCGTGGCATTCAATGGTCGCGAACTCAGCCACGTCCAGCCATTGGCATTGCTGGATGCCGGGTGGGCGCGCAGTCAATTCGTGCGGGTTGGCAATCCGCATTGCGTAACGCTTGTGGATAACTCGGGCGCCTTGCCGAGTAATGAGCAGATGCGCCAAGCGGGATTGTCCGAAGGGCTGACGCGTATCGCCTATGCCATGCCGACCGGGGAAGGCAGGCCGTGCCCGGCGGGGATCAATCTGCAATGGGCGATGCTTGAATCCGAGGGGCGAGTCGTCGCGCGGGTATTCGAGCGCGGAGAGGGGCCGACGGCGTCGTCGGGCACCAGCGCCAGTGCGGTGGCTTGCGCGGCGTGGCGGGTGGGTTGGGTCAGTGCCGGGGAGGTAAATGTGGTCATGCCTGGGGGTACTGCGCCGATTCTTCTGGAGGAAGAGCAGGGTGAATTGAGTCGGGTCAGGTTGTTTGGTACGGCGCGGTTGATGAGCTGATTGTTAGATCGCCATCGCGAGCAGGCTCGCTCCCACAGTGGATCTGAGGTGTACTCAGCGTTTGCGTCCACTGGAGATCAATTGTGGGAGCGAGCCTGCTCGCGATGAGGCAAGCCCAGCCAATGCAAATCTCAGCTCTGATCGCCGAAGAACTCCACCACCGGCATCTGCCGCTTCATCAACACCTTGCCATCGCGCACCGAATACAGCGGCAGGCCCTGGCTGCGGATCACTTCGTAATCGCTGTCCGCCGACAGAATCAGCAAATTCGCCGGCCGCCCGCGTTCCAGTCCATAACGATCACCCAGGTTCATGGCCTTGGCGCTGTTGTCGGTGACCAGGTCCAGCGCGCTTTGCAGGTTGCGGTAACCAAGCATGTGGCAGATGTGCAGGCCGGCTTCGAGCACTCGCAAGATGTTGCCGTTGCCCAGGGGATACCACGGGTCGACGATAGAGTCCTGGCCGAAACACACGTTCATTCCCGCTTCCAGCAACTCATTCACTCGGGTTACGCCACGGCGTTTCGGAAAGTTGTCGAAGCGCCCTTGCAGGTGAATGCTTTCGGTGGGGCAGGAGACAAAACTGATCCCCGAATGCCCGAGCAGGCGAAACAGTTTGGCGCAGTAAGCGTTGTCGTAAGAGCCCATGGCCGTGGTGTGGCTGGCGGTGACCCGTGAGCCCATGTCGCGGCAGCGGGCTTCTTCGGCCAGCACCTCTAGAAAGCGTGAGTGCGGGTCGTCGGTTTCATCGCAATGCACGTCCACCAGGCAACCGGTGCGCTCGGCCAGGTCCATCAGGAATTTGACTGAACTCACGCCTTGATCGCGGGTGTACTCGAAATGCGGAATACCGCCGACCACATCGGCGCCCATGCGGATCGCTTCTTCCATCAGCTCGCGACCGTTGCGGTACGACTCGATGCCTTCCTGCGGGAACGCAACGATCTGCATGTCGATCAGGTGACGGCTTTCCTCGCGCACTTCGAGCATCGCCTTGAGCGCGGTGAGCTGCGGGTCGGTGACGTCGACGTGGGTGCGCACGTGCTGGATGCCGTGGGCGGCGAGGGTCTGGATGGTTTTCTTGGCGCGGGTTTTGGTGTCCTCTTCGGTGATGGTCACCTTGCGCTCGCCCCAGCACTCGATGCCTTCGAACAGCGTGCCGCTCATGTTCCAGCGCGGCTCGCCGGCGGTGAGCGTGGCGTCGAGGTGGATGTGTGGCTCGACGAAGGGTGGCACCACCAGGTTGCCGCCGGCGTCCAGATCATCGGGGCCCAGGGTCGGCGCTTCAGTCTGTCGGGCGATGTTGCTGATCAGGCCGTTTTCCAGGTGCAATTCATGCAGGCCATCTTGGTTGCGCAGGCGGGCATTGATGATGTGCATCAGGCGAATCCTTTTATAGATCTTGTAATGGTGCGTTGGCAGTACGGGCACCCAGCACGCCGGTCAGTACCACATACGTTAACGCGGCAGCGGCAATCCCTACCAGTGGTGCGACCCACGGTGAACTGAACGCGGCAACGGTGCCGACTGCGTAGGCGGCCAAACCGGGCCAATTGAACGCCGGCAACCGGGCATCGGCCAGACGTGGATATTGACCACGATAGCGGTAGAAGAAGTCCGCCATGATCACGCCGCCAATCGGCGGAATCACAGTGCCCAGCAGAATCAGGTAGGGCACCAGCAGGTCGTACATGCCCAGCAGCGCCAGCAATGTGCCGATCACCGCGCCCGCCAGGGTCACGGTCTTGCGACGGCCAGTGCGCAGCAGGTTGCAACCGGCGACGGCGAAGTTGTAGATGGTGTTGTCCTGGGTGCTCCAGATATTGAGCAGCAACATCGCCATCGCCGCCATGGCGAAGCCTTGCAACAGCAACACTTCGACCACGTCCGGTTGCTGGTAGACGATGGCGCCATAGGCCCCGATCAACACCATCAGGCCGTTGCCGATGAAGAAACCGATCAGGCTCGCCAGCACCGCGACGCGGGCTGAACGGGAGAAACGCGTCCAGTTGGTTGCCTGGGTTGCGCCGCTGACAAAGGTGCCGAACACCAGGGTAATCGCGGTCGACCAATCCAGTGTTCCCGTCGGGACTACCGCGAGCAAACCGTCGAGGCCACCGACCTTCACCGTGGCCACCCACATCGACAGCATCAGCAGCAACATCATCGCCGGTACGGCGATGTACGACAGAATCTCCAGGCCGCGGTAACCGACATACGCGGTCGCGCAAAACACCAGGCCGAACAGCACCATCAGCCCGAGAACGGTGCCCTCGCTCAACTCGAAATACTTGCCCAGCACCACAGCGGCAGTGGCTGTGCCCCAGGCGTACCAGCCGATCTGGGTAAAGCCGAGGATCAGGTCGCTGAGCTTGCTGCCCACTTCACCGAAGCAAAAGCGCCCCATCAGCACCGAGTTCAGACCGCTCTTGAAGGCGATGTAGCCCAGGCCGGCGGCGTAGATCCCCAGCAGCAGATTGCCGACGATAATCACCGCCATCATCTCGCCGAAACTGAACGCCACACCCAGCTTGCCGCCGGCAAACATGGTCGCGGTAAAAAAGGTGAAACCCAGCAGCACCATGGCCGTTGAGGCCAGGCCTTTGCGGGCATGCATCGGGACTTCGCTGAGGGGGTAATCGTTGCCGGGATCGTTCTGCGTCATGGGGCGTTCCTTGCTGAATGAGTGACGCGGGGGCGTGTTGCAGTGGTCGTGCCAAGCGTTGGGTGGTGTAGTTATTTATAGCCGAGCGGGGGAATTTGGCTTGGGGAAGGGCGCGAAAGAGGTGCACCTGAAGGAACACAGAACCCATGTGGGAGCGAGCCTGCTCGCGATGGCTGCCTGACAGTCACCTTGGTGTTGGATGTGCTGCCGTCATCGTCGGAACGCCGCCCGGAGCCGGCTCGCTCCCACAAGGGATTCGGTTTCTTCAGGGGGATTTGTGTTGCGGCAGAAACCGCAGGAGCGCCGCGACGATCGCTTCCGGCGCATCTTCCTGAACCAGATGCCCGGCATTCGGAATCGCCTGAAACCGCGACCCCGGAATCATCTGATGCAATGCCTGCCCGCGTTCAATGGGAATCCACTGATCTTCTTCCCCCCACAGAATCTGCACCGGACAACGAATCAACGGATACAGCCCTTCAACCTCACGGGTATAGCGCTCGTCCATCTGCGCAACCTGCCGATAGAACGCCGCTTGCCCTGGATCGCCAAGCCACGGCTGCACGTAAGGCGCGAGTTCGTCGTCCGGGATTTCGCGCTTGATCGCCCCGCGAATATAGGTCGGCACAATCGCTTGCTGAATGTAATCGGGCAGGCCACTGAAGGCCGCCTCATGCTGACGCACATGCTGCACAAACGGCGAACCCCAAGGTGTCAGTGCCACGGGATCAATCAGCGTCAGGCTGCGGTAGTCCTTGCCGTTCAGCAGGTGAGCACGCAGAGCGGTAGCGCCGCCGAAGTCGTGAGCGACGACGTCTGGTCGCGCCAGACCCCAGTGATCGAGCAAGTGAGCCAGCAGGTCGTTCTGCACACCCAGCGACACATCGCCCTCGATTTTCTCCGATAGCCCATAACCCAGCAGGTCAAAGTAATGCACCCGATGGGTGGTGATGAAGTGCGGTGCAATCCGGTGCCACACATAAGAAGAGAAAGGCGTGCCATGCACGAACACCAACGGCGGACCGTCGCCCCGTACGGCGTAACGAACGGAGCGACCGTTGAAGCGATAGGTCTGAGGCAGCGGCCAGTCAGTCATTGGGGGTGTCCTCTTGGCGTGGGGGAGCCAAAAAGCATAGGCATAAAAAAACAGCCATTGAAGGCTGTTTTTTTATTCACTGACGAAACGCAGTTCACTGTGGGAGTGAGCCAGCAGGCCAAGGCCTGTCTCTTATACACATCTAGATGTGTATAAGAGACAGGCATATGCCTGCTGATACACCGCCTTCGCGAGCAAGCCCGCTCCCACAAAGTGATTTTCATCGGCGTTTAGATCGGCTTACTCGCCGTGATAGATGCAACCGCTGGTGCACGTCTCGTGAATGCGGATCGCGCTGAGTTCCGGCAGCAGAGGCTTCAATTCCTTCCAGATGAATTTGGCCAGCACTTCACTGGTCGGGTTTTCCAGACCGGGAATGTCGTTCAGGTAGTTATGGTCGAGGCGCTCATAGAGCGGCTTGAAGATCGCCTTGATTTCCGAGAAATCACGGATCCAGCCCGTGTGCGGATCGAGGTCGCCGCTCAGGTGGATCGCCACTTTGAACGAGTGACCGTGCAGGCGGCCGCACTTGTGGCCTTCCGGTACGTGGGGCAGGCGGTGGGCGGATTCGAAGGTAAATTCTTTGAAGATTTCCACAGTGATTTCAGCTCTGTCAGGTGGCGATCGCCGCGGCGATATGGGCAGGCGGCGAGTTTAACAGTTTGCGTTTGGCGTTGCGGGAAAACACTGACTAAAGGGTCAGCAAGCGCTCCCCGAGGCGACCGCTGGCAGCCAGTTCGAGGAACTCATCGCCCATGCGACGGCTTTCATCCATCGTCGTGCGCCAGTATTTCTGCCGGCTCGGGGCATCGCCCATGAAGCGTTTGAAGTCGTTGCGGTCCGGGAGTTTGCCGTAGGGCAGGCGCGCCAGGTAATCCTTTGACGGCGCCAGCAACAGGACATCTTGCAAACGCGCAGGACATGCGCGGCGCCACGACAGGGTCTTGTCGAACCAGCCAGGAATCACCCGGTCGGTGAAATGCGGATAGAGCACGATGTCGTTGCCGCTGTAGGGCAGGTCGAGGTGATAGTCCAGCAGACCGCCATCGCGAAACGTCCCGGCACCGGCACCCGGCAGATCACGCACGCCTTCCATCACCATCGGGATCGAGCCTGAGGCGAGCAAGGCCTGGCGCAGGTTGCCGGCATTCAGCGCAACGAAGCGCGAGGGGAAATCGTTGAGTGCATTGACCGGCGGTGCCAGGCGCGGATCGTGAATGATCAGCCGCTCGAAATGCCGCGACAGGCGCGCCCGGCCGCGCAAGTTGTCGGCGATCACCGATGACAGACCCAGCCCCAGTCGTCCGCGATGATCGTCCGCCAGCAGGCCGTGGCTTTTGACCACCATGATGTTCAGTCGGTAATGAGCGTTGTCCAGAATCGAGGCATCGCGGCCATCGAGCAGCTCATCGAGCATGCGCCGGGAGCTCTGGCTGATCTGCGCCATGGTCACGCCCTTGGCGAAGTTCTGCTCGGTGTAGAGGTGACCGAGGCGGCGGATACCTTCGGCGGCATCCGGCAGACACGCGCTGGCGAAGCGCCAGGAACCCACCGACGCACCAATCAACGAACGCTCCCGCGGTGCCGCCGGCAGCCATTCACCGAACAACGCCAGGTCCAGACCTTGAATCCCCAACGCCTTGGGACCACCGGCGGCACCCGGCAGCGTGCCGACATCGGCGGCGCTCAAACCGTTTTCACGGATGCGCGCCAAGGCGCGAGGGCCGGCCTTGAGGGTCAGGGAAGGGAACTTGATGTGGAAAGCGGTCATACCGGTCTCGAATGCAGGCAAGCGGGGGATTATAGACATGCACAATCATTGTGGGAGCGAGCCTGCTCGCGATAGCGGTGTATCAGTCGGTATTAATGTTGGCTGACACACCGCTATCGCGAGCAGGCTCGCTCCCACAGGTTTTGTGTATGCCTGCGATGTCGTGTTGCCATCAATAATGATGGCAATTCAGTTTCAATTAAGTTCGCCCCGTTAAGGTGCACTCCCTAGGCAACACATTAAAAATACGGAGACACCCCATGAAAACCCTGACTGCCCTGTTCACCGCGTCCATCATCGGCATGACCGCCAGCATCGCCCACGCTCGCGACCTCGGTCCCGACGAAGCCCTGAGGCTGCGCGACGCTGGTACCATTGTGTCTTTCGAGAAGCTCAACGCCACCGCTCTGGCCAAACATCCCGGCGCCAAAATCACCGAAACCGAGCTGGAAGAAGAGTACGGCAAGTACATCTATCAGGTGGAAATGCGCGACCCTCAGGGCATTGAGTGGGACCTGGAACTGGACGCCGTCAGCGGGCAGATTCTCAAGGATCATCAGGATACGTAATGAAGGTGTTTTCTTTTTCACAGCGGTGCACGAGAGGTCGAATGGCTCTGGCGCTTCTGGCTTTTTGCTCGGTGGCCATGGCTCGCGACCTGGATCAGGACGAAGCCCTGCGCCTGCGTCAACAGGGTGTGATCCTGCCGCTGGAGCAGCTGTTGCAGCAAGCGCTGGACCGCTACCCCGGGGCCAAATTGCTGGAAGCCGAGCTTGAAGAGAAACACGACGTCTACGTTTATGAAGTCGAGTTGTTGACCAGCGACGGTGTGGTCCGCGAACTGGACCTTGACGCCACCACCGGCCAGTTACTGAAAGACAAGGAAGATTGATCGATGCGTTTGCTTCTGGTGGAAGACCATGTACCGCTGGCCGACGAACTGATGGCCGGCCTCAACCGTCAGGGTTACGCCGTGGACTGGCTGGCCGATGGTCGCGACGCGGTGTATCAGGGCAGCAGCGAGCCTTATGACCTGATCATCCTCGACCTCGGCCTGCCGGGTTTGCCAGGGCTCGACGTGCTGACGCAATGGCGGGCCGCTGGCCTGTCGACGCCAGTGCTGATCCTCACCGCCCGTGATTCCTGGGCCGAACGAATCGAAGGCCTCAAGGCCGGCGCCGACGATTACCTGACCAAGCCTTTCCACCCCGAAGAGCTGCACTTGCGTGTCCAGGCGCTGTTGCGCCGTTCCCATGGTCATGCCAACCAGCCGACGCTCAAGGCTGCCGGATTGCACCTGGACGAAGGCCGCCAATGCGTGACCCGCGACGGCGCCGACATCCAGCTCACCGCCGCTGAATTCCGCCTGCTGCGTTATTTCATGCTGCACCCCGAGCAGATTCTGTCCAAAAGCCATCTCGCCGAACACCTCTACGACGGTGAAACCGAGCGCGATTCCAACGTGCTCGAAGTCCACGTCAACCACCTGCGGCGCAAACTCGGGCGCAGCGTCATCGAAACCCGTCGCGGCCAGGGTTACCTGTTCGGCGGGCAAGCCCAGTGAGGTCGATCCAGCGCCGCTTGAGCCTAGGGCTGATCAGCGTGATGGTGATCGTCGGCCTGGTGCTGGCGCAGACCAGCCTGTGGCTGTTCGAAATGGGTTTGCAGCGCTACCTCGAAGCCGGGCTGCGCGACGACAGTGAAAACCTGCTGGTGGCGCTGGTGCGTGGGCCGCAGGGTTTGCAGCTGGATGAGCGACACCTGTCGCCGGCCTATCAGCGACCGTTTTCCGGGCATTACTTCCGCATCGATTTTGCCGACAGCCATTGGCGCTCCCGTTCGCTATGGGATCAGGAACTGCCACGCCTCGACCATGCCGGCCTGCACAGCAACCTGCAATTGGGGCCGGAAGGCCAGCAATTGCTGGTGCTGCGTTCAGACTATCGACGGCTCGGCCAATCGATTTCGATCAGCGTGGCCCAGGATTACACGCCGGTGCGCGAGAGTTTCCAGCGTATGCGTCAAGTCGGATTGGGCCTTGGGCTGACGGGGCTGCTGCTGATTCTGCTGCTGCAACGGATCACCGTGCGCCGCGCCTTGCGCCCGCTGGAAAAGGCACGTGAGCAGATCGCCCAGTTGCAGCAGGGCCAGCGCTCGCAACTCGATGATCAGGTGCCGGTAGAGCTTGAACCGCTGGTGGCGCAGATCAACCATTTGCTGGCGCACACCGAAGACAGCCTCAAGCGTTCGCGCAATGCGCTGGGCAACCTCGGCCACGCCTTGAAAACCCCGCTGGCGGTGTTGTTGAGCCTGGCCTCAAGCGAGAAGCTCGATGCGCAGCCGGAACTGCGCAAGGTCATTAAGGCGCAGCTGGAACAGGTCCAGCAGCGACTCAATCGCGAACTCAATCGCGCACGGTTATCCGGCGATGCGCTGCCAGGGGCACTGTTTGATTGCGATGCTGAATTGCCTGGGTTACTGGCGACGTTGAACATGATTCATGGCGAGCATCTGGACCTCAGCTATAGGGCGCCGAAGGGGTTGCAACTGCCTTGGGATCGCGAGGATTTGCTCGAACTGCTCGGTAACCTGCTGGACAACGCCTGCAAATGGGCGGATGCCGAGGTTCGGTTGAGCGTGGTCGAGAAGGCCGAAGGGTTTGAGTTAAGCGTGGAAGACGATGGGCCGGGGATTCCGGAAAACCAGCGCGATCAGGTGTTCAGCCGGGGTACTCGGCTTGATGAACAAACGGATGGGCATGGGTTGGGATTGGGGATTGTGCGGGACATCGTCGATACGTGGGGCGGGGTGTTGCGGCTGGAGGAGAGTGGGTGGGGTGGGTTGAGGGTGGTGATTGAGTTGCCTAAGCGTTCAGGCTGAAAACCACCCCTCACCCCAGCCCTCTCCCCAGAGGGGAGAGGGGGAAAGGGAGCCGATCTCCATTGGCTTCTAATCCCGAGTTCGACTCTATTTTCTCGGTCGCAGAATATCTAAAAACCAACTCGGTCAGTCCCCTCTACCCCTTGGGGAGAGGGGTGGTTTTCAGACGCGGAATTGATCCATCAAGCTGATCGGATTACCCAAGCGTTGACGCTGAAAGCCACCCCTCACCCCAGCCCTCTCCCCAGTGGGGGAGGGGGAAAGGGAGCAGATCTCCATTGACTTCTAATCCCGAGTTCGACGCTGTTTTCTCGGTCGCAGAATATCTAAAAACCAACTCGGTCAGTCCCCTCTACCCCTTGGGGAGAGGGTTAGGGTGAGGGGTGGTTTTCAGACGCGGAACTGATCCATCAAGCTGATCGGATTACCCAAGCGTTGACGCTGAAAGCCACCCCTCACCCCAGCCCTCTCCCCAGTGGGGAGAGGGGGAAAGGGAGCAGATATCCATTGGCTTCTAATCCTGAGTTCGACGCTATTTCCTCGGTCGCAGAATATCTAAAAACCAACTCGGTCAGTCCCCTCTACCCCTTGGGGAGAGGGTTAGGGTGAGGGTGAGGGGTGGTTTTCAGACGCGGAATTGATCCATCAAACTCTGCTGCTGATTCGCCAGGCTATTGAGCGACTGACTCACCCGCGCCGATTCATTGGCCTGCCCCGACAGCGACTCCGTCACATCCCGAATCGTCGCCACGTTGTTGTTGATCTCCTCGGCCACGGCGCTTTGCTCTTCCGCGGCACTGGCGATCTGCAAGTTCATGTCGCTGATCACCGTCACCGCCTCACCAATCTGGCGCAACGCCGTCACCGCCTGACCCACTTGTTCGACACTGCCCTGAGCCTGACGATGGCTGTTGTTCATCGAGCCGACCACGTCCTGAGTGCCACTCTGCAATTGCTCGATCACCAGGCGGGTTTCTTCGACAGACTCCTGGGTCCGGCGTGCCAGGTTGCGCACTTCATCGGCCACGACGGCAAAACCGCGTCCGGCTTCACCGGCACGAGCGGCCTCGATGGCGGCGTTCAGCGCCAGCAGGTTGGTCTGCTCGGCGATGGCCCGGATCACTTCCAGCACCGAACCGATCTTCTCGCTGTTGGCCGCCAGGCCTTCGACTTGAACCATTGCCGCGCTCATGTCGGCGGCGAGGTTGTCGATGCTGGCGGTGGTGCGGTCGATCACGGTCAGACCGCGACGGGTGGCCTGATCCGCATCCCGCGCTGCCTGTGCCGCCTGAGCTGCACTGCGAGCGACGTCCTGGGCGGTAGCGCTCATTTCGTGGGAAGCGGTAGCGACCTGATCCACCTGACGGTATTGCTGCTCCATGCCGGCGCTGGTCTGGGTGGCGATGGCGGACGACTGATCCGCCGTGCTGCGTGCGTCCTGCACCGAGCGTTTGACCTCGGCGATGATCGGTTGCAGCTTGTCGAGGAAGCGGTTGAACCAGCCGGCCAATTGACCGAGTTCGTCCTTTTTGTCGTAGGCCAGGCGGCGGGTCAGATCGCCTTCGCCGCTGGCAATGTCTTCGAGCATGTGCGCCACACCCAGAATCGGTTTGGTCACGCTGCGGGCCATCAGCCACACCAGCAACAGGCCAATCAACGCGGCCAGCACACCCAGGCCGAGTTCGACCAGGGTGCCGGCGGTGTTGCTTTCATCGAGTTGCTTTTTCAACGCTTCGGCGGGGCCGACCAGGACTTTCTCCGGCACCTCGAGCAACACGCCCCAGGACTTGCCACCTGGAATCGGCTGGAACGGCGACAGCACTTTGAGCTGTTGATTGTTGTGCAGGCTTTCGGTCTTGCTGCTGGCGGCGAGCATGCGGATCAGCTCGGCACCGTTGGTCTTGTCCACGGTGTCCAGGCGCTGGCTGAGCTTGCTGGCGTCCGGGCTATAACCGGCCAGCAAACCGACCGGGCTGATGATGCTGACGTTGGTCTGGCCGTCATAGAGCTTCTTGCTCGCACCCTGGCTGACGGCTTGCAGGCTGTTGAGGTTGATGTCCACCGACAGCGAAGCAATGACCTTGCCGTTGACCATCAGCGGGAAAACGATGCTGGTCATCAGCACGTTCTGGCCGTCGATCACGTAGAAGTAGGGTTCGATCACGCAGGGCTTGAGGGTTGTGCGCGGGCAGGTGAACCAGGCGTTGGCCGGTTCGCCGCTCGGGCCGGTGCTGGTGTCGGCCATGTCGCTTTCCGGTAGCGCCATCGACGTCACCTTGCCAGGTACAGGCTGCGACCAATAGAGCGCGAAACGGCCCTTGTCGTTGCTGCCCAGTTCGGCTTGGCCGGCGAACAGATCGTCCTTGCCGTCCAGCGCGTTGGCTTCGAACACCAGCGAAAGGCCGAGCAGTTCCGGGTTGGCTTGCAGGGCTGACTTGACCTGACGGGTCAGGTCTTCACGCAGGTCAAAGGCATCGAGAAAGCGCTTCTCGGCCTGCTCGCGCAGGAACAGCACCTGACGCGAAAAGCCGTGGCCATATTGATAGGCATCCATGAACTGCTGGCGAATCCCCAGCGCCTGGTTTTCACCCTGGGATTCGATCCGGGCCTGGGCAGCTTCGGTGAGCATCTCCATGCTGGATGCTTTCACCATCTCGGAGCTGTGCTCCATGCGATACAGCGAAAGACCCACCAGCAGGGTCACGATGCCGGCCAGGCACAGCCCGGCCAACAGGGTGATTTTCCATTGAATGGAAAGTTGTCTGAGCGACATGGAGACGTCCTTTATTCGATAAATATCTGAGACTTTGCACTGTAGCGGCCGCGATTCGGCTTTCTTTATGGTAGTTCCTGAATGATGAAACTCCGTTGGTCGGCTGCCTTTGTGGCGAGGGGATTTATCCCCGTTGGGTCGCGAAGCGGCCCCCTGCAATTCCGTCAGTCATACCGAATTGTCAGGTTTGCGACTGCTTCGCAGCCGAACGGGGATAAATCCCCTCGCCACAGGGTTCATCACAACCCGTTACACATCCCCCAGGCCCATGCGCTTTGACACTGGGCCGACTCTGCGGCACAGTGCGCGCCCTCTAATAAAACCCTCTCATTTAATCCGCTGGCGGCTCTTTGCAGACTGCCGGCCGGACTCTTTCCGTTTGCCTTGAGGTAACGATGATTAATGCTGTAATTGCCGCGGTCGGCGTCATGCTGATCCTCAGCCTGTCCCGCGTGCACGTCGTAATCGCGCTGATCGTGGGCGCTCTGGTGGGTGGTTTGACCGGTGGCCTGGGCATCGACGCGACACTCAAAGCCTTCAACAGCGGCCTCGGCGGCGGTGCGACGGTCGCGTTGTCCTACGCATTGCTCGGCGCTTTCGCAGTGGCCATTGCCAAGTCTGGCCTGGCACACGCCCTGGCAGACAAAGCCTTGCTGATGGTCGATCGCCAGCACGCCAGCGGCGGCCGTCAGGTCAAATGGCTGTTGATCGGTTTGCTGTGGGTGGTGGCCATCGCTTCGCAGAACATTCTGCCGATACATATCGCCTTTATTCCGCTGCTGGTGCCGCCGCTTTTATATGTGCTGACCAAGCTGCAACTGGATCGCCGGTTGATCGCCTGTGTCATGACCTTCGGCCTGATTACGCCGTACATGTTCTTGCCCGTGGGCTTCGGCAACATCTTCCTTAATGAAATCCTGCTGGCCAACGTCGCCCGTAGCGGGGTGGACATCAGCGGCATCAACGTCACCCATGCCATGGGGATTCCGGCCTTGGGCATGGTCGTCGGGCTCGCGGCTGCGTTTGTCAGCTACCGCAAGAAGCGCGTCTACGATCTGGAAAAGATCGAGCAAGTCGAACAGGTCGCGGTGCAGTACAACCCGCTGAGCCTGATGGTCGCCGGTCTGGCCATCGCGGTGGCGTTCATCATTCAGCTGTTGCTGGACTCGATGATCATCGGTGCGCTGGCAGGCTTTCTGATTTTTTCGGTGTCGGGGATCGTGAAGTGGCGTGAAACCGACGACCTGTTCACCGAAGGCATGAAGATGATGGCGATGATCGGTTTCATCATGATTGCTGCCTCCGGTTTTGCCGAGGTGATGAAAGCCACCGGTGAGGTGCAGACACTGGTCGAAGCCTCGGCTTCGTGGATCGGCCACAGCAAAGGCATTGGCGCGTTGCTGATGTTGTTGGTCGGACTGTTGGTGACCATGGGCATCGGTTCGTCGTTTTCCACAGTGCCGATCCTGGCAGCGATTTTTGTGCCGTTGTGCGTACAGTTGGGTTTCAGCCCGATTGCGATTGTGTGCATCGTCGGCACTGCCGGTGCGCTGGGCGATGCCGGTTCGCCAGCGTCGGACTCGACCCTCGGCCCGACCTCGGGCCTGAACATCGACGGCCAGCATCACCACATCTGGGACACCGTGGTCCCGACCTTCCTGCACTACAACCTGCCGCTGTTGGCGTTCGGCTGGGTGGCGGCGATGGTGCTCTAAACACATTTCCCCTGTGGGAGCGTGGCTTGCCCGCGATGAACGATTACGCGGTGTGCCTGATAAACCGCGGTGCCTGAATCGCGAGCAAGCTCAGCTCCTACAGTTTTTTGTTGGCGTGCCGTTAAAGCCTTTAACCACGCCAATAAAATCAAAAGAGTGAACCGTCATGCGCATGAGCCTGAAGGCTAAAGTCCTGTCCCTTGCCGTCCTCCCGGTGTTGCTCTTTGCGTTGGTCATCAGCCTGACCACGTTGTTCATTCTGCAGGAGCAGGCCCGCAAGGAAGTCGAGGAAACTCGCCAGCGCCTGCTCAGCGATGCCAAGGCAACGCTGCAAAGCTACGTCGCCGTGGCCATGACCACGATCAAACCACTCTACGACGCAGCCGCCCCCGGTGATGACGCGGTGCGGGCCCAGGTGGTCAAGTTGCTGTCGAGCATCACCTACGGCAAGGACGGCTACTTCTTCGGCTAC
Organism: Pseudomonas sp. GM41(2012); assembly: GCF_000282315.2. GTDB lineage: Bacteria > Pseudomonadota > Gammaproteobacteria > Pseudomonadales > Pseudomonadaceae > Aquipseudomonas. The sequence continues at coordinate 2,046,110 of NZ_AKJN02000006.1, read as the reverse complement.
GACTCCAACACCGTGCGCCTGTTCAAGGCCAACAGCCCTGAAGGCGTGGGCCAGAGCTTCAAGGACAACCGCGATCCGAACGGCGTCTACGTCAACCGTGACCTGGTGAAAGTCGCCAAGGACGGCACCCACTACCTGCAATACAGCTCGCCGCTGCCCGGCAACACCCAAGTGCTGGTGCCGAAACTCGGCTACACCGAATACCTGCCGAAGTGGGACATGGCGGTCGGCACCTCGGTCAACCTCGACGGCATCGAAGCGCAAGTGGCGCTGGTCGAAATCAAGGTTCAGGAGCGCATGCAAGGCGTGGTGCTGAGCATCGTCGGGATTGCCGCCGTGGTGCTGTTGGTGATTGCCGCCGCCGGGATGCTGCTGGCCAACACCATCCTGCGTCCGCTGAACCTGATGAAAGCCAACCTTGATGACATCGCGGCGGGTGAGGGCGACCTGACGCGTCGCCTGACCATCACCAGCCAGGACGAACTCGGCGAGCTGGCCGGCTCGTTCAACCGCTTCGTCGACAAGATCCACGGCCTGGTGCGCCAGATCACCGAAATGACCTCGCAACTGACCGGGCTGGTGAATCAGGTCTCCGACCAGGCGCAGCGCTCGGATCAGGCCATGGAGCGTCAGCGTCACGAGACCGATCAGGTCGCCACGGCGATCAACCAAATGTCTGCCGCTGCTCAGGAAGTGGCGAAAAGTGCGCAAAACGCCGCGGTGGCTGCCCAGCAGACCGACGAAGAAGGCCAGGCTGCCAAGCGTGTGGTGGCCGGCAGCATTGTGAAAATTCATGCGTTGGTGGACGACATTCGCAGCAGTGGCGTGTCACTGGACAGTCTGCAAAAAGACGTGTCGTCGATTGTCAGCGTGCTTGGGGTGATCCGTTCGATTGCCGAGCAGACCAACCTGCTGGCGCTCAACGCCGCCATCGAAGCCGCCCGCGCCGGTGAAGCCGGTCGTGGTTTTGCCGTGGTGGCCGACGAGGTTCGAGCGCTGGCCAGTCGCACGCAAATCAGCACCCAGGAAATCCAGGGCATGATCGATCGCTTGCAGGCAGGCACTCAGTCGGCGGTGGAAGCGATGCGCCGTTCCAGCGAGGCCGGCGACGGCACGTCAGCCCAGGCCAACGAAGCGGGTGCATCGCTGGACACCATGGCCCAGTTGATCGGCACCATCAACTCGATGAACGCGCAGATAGCCAGCGCTGCCGAAGAGCAGACCGCCGTGGCCGAAGAGATCAACCGCAGCGTGCATCAGATCGCTGTGGCCGTGGACAGTGTCGCCGACGAAACCCAACTCGGCGCCCAGACGTCCCGCAGCCTGGCCGACCTCGGTCAACGCCTGGGCAAACTGGTGGGCCAGTTCCGAATCTGACTGACGGTGCCTTTGTGGCGAACGAGCTTGTGTGGAAAGGGGGGCTTGTGTGGCGAGGGGGCTTGCCCCCGTTGGGCTGCGCAGCGGCCCCAAAAGCTTGCGAGCGCTGCGCACTCGAACGGGGGCAAGCCCCCTCGCCACAGTACCGAGTTCGGCTTGGTCTCTACGGTCTGTCCCAGTAGGGCACCGCGCCGAAGCATTCCACGAAAAAATCAATCACCGTCCTGACCTTCACCGACAACCGTCGGCTTCCAGGCCACAGCACCGCAATCTGCTGCGGCTCAAGGCTGTTGGACACCTGATACGCCCCGAGCACCGGCACCAGCGTGCCGTTGCGCACCGCCTCACCAATCAGCCACGACGGAAACATCACCAGCCCCAAACCTTGTTCGGCGGCTTGGGTCAGGGTGTCGGCGTGGTTGCCGGTGATCGGCCCCTTCACCGACCAGGGCGTCCAGTCCTGCTGATCCTTGCGGAAAAACCAGCGTTGCTGGCCGGTCACGCCCTTGTAGGCCAGGCACTGATGCGCGGCCAGTTCTTCGGGGTGTTGCGGCGTGCCGTGACGTTCCAGATAGGTTGGGCTCGCGGCGACTTGAAAACGATGGGGCGCCAGAATCCGCGCCTGCATGCTCGAATCGTGCAGCGGGCCGATGCGAAACAGCAGGTCGGCGCCTTCCTGTAGCGGGTCGACGTAGCTGTCGGTCTGCTGGATATCCAGTTGCAGTTTCGGGTAGCGCTCACAGAGCCGTGCCAGCCACGGCGTCAAGTGTCGCTGACCGAACACCACTGGCGCATTGATCCGCACCAGTCCGCTCGGTTCGCTTTGCTGTTCCTGCAAGGCCTGTTCGGCCTCTTCGAGTTGCACCAGCACCAGCCGCGCGTGATGACCGAGCATGCGCCCGGCTTCGGTGGGCGAGACGGCGCGGGTGTGGCGGTAGAGCAATTGCTGGCCCAGGGCTTGCTCCATCAATTGGATCTGCCGGGAAATCGAAGAGGGTGCCAGTCCTTCGCGGCGCGCCACTTCGGAAAAACTGCCGTGATCCAGCACCGCTACAAACAACCGAAGTGCCTTGAATCCCAGTTCGTTGAGGCCATGCATGAGGAATCCTGCTGTGCGAGTTGCGCAAAAGTGTTGTCAGGATGCTCCCATTTATCGCAAAGGATCGCCAGCCGATAATGCGCGCCACCACCCCTGTAGGAGCAAAGCTTGCTCGCGAGACGGTGTGTCAGTCGACATCTTCGGCGTCTGACACACCGTCTCGCGAGCAAGCTTTGCTCCTACAGAGGGCCGTGTTCATCTGATAACTGGCAGGTTTTCGTTATGCAATCTTCTTCAATCGACATCGCTGAAACGCCAGCGACCCAACCAGGGCTGCGGCTGTTGCTGCTGCCACTGGTGATTTTGGCCGGCATGGGCCTGTCCGTGGAGGCCGGTTTGCTCGGGCCGCTCGGGGTTCAGGTCGGGCACTTGTGGGCCACCTTGAGCATCTTCGGTGTCGGCTCGGCGATTCTGTTTTTGCTGTTGCTGTTCAGTGGTCGGCAACAGGGCCCTGCCTTGAATGAGCTGCCGCGCTGGCAGTTGATCGGTGGGTTCCTGGGGCCGATGTACGTGATCGTGCTGACCTTGGCCACGCCGCACATCGGCATTGCCATGACCATGATCGCGATCCTCTCCGGGCAGGTCGGCAAAAGCGTGTTGATCGACCACTTCGGCTGGTTCGGCGCTACCCGCAAAAAGGTCAACGGTGAACGCTGGCTGGCCTTGTTGCTGATTGTCGCGGCACTTGTTCTGATCGCTCGGGGTTGATGATGAATCTGATTATTTTGTTGGCGGTGGTCGTGGCGGCCGGTGCGGTGTTGAGTATCCAGGCGGCGATCAATGGCCGTTTGGGCGAAACGGTGGGTGTGTTGCGCAGCAGTTTGCTGACCTTCGTGGTCGGTGCAGTCACCACCGGGCTACTGATCCTGTTTTTCGAACCGACCCATGCCGTGAGTTTGCTGGACGTGCCGAAATGGCAGCTCAGCGGCGCACTGTTCGGGGTGGTGTACATGATGGTGATGGTTGGCGCGGTGCCGCGGGTCGGCACGGCGGTGGCGACGGTGGCGGTGATCGTCGGGCAACTGGGGATGGGAATGTTGATCGATAACTTCGGCTGGCTGGGCAACCCGGCGATCGAGTTGTCCAGCAGCCGGATACTGGCGATGGTGTGTCTCGCGTTGGCGTTGCTGTTTATGTATCGCAGCAGTACCCGGCAGGGCTGACGCAAGCTCCTACACTGGTGGTACGGGTCGCATTTGCCAGACCCGGACGACCACAACCCATGGAGTCAGACTCATGATCGACAGTGAAAGTATCTGCGACTGCCCCAAATGCAAGTGCAAACTGGGCGAACATCCGATCGCGCGCCACGGCAAGCACTATTGCTGTGAAGCCTGCGCCAAGCACCATGAACATGGCGAAGAATGTGCCAGCAAGGGCTGCAAGTGCGCCCAACGCTGACCACTCATCCAAAAAAAGGTGGAGCCTGATCGGGCTCCACTTTCATTTCAATTTGCCGGCCGCCACTTGACGTTTTCCACGCCGAATTTCTCGGCCATCGGCTTGCTGGTTTTTTGCACCTTCTCTCGGCCGAAGCGAGGGATTCGTCCGACCCCCGCGTCGCAACTTGCCCAATGCCAAGCCTCCGCGTTATCCATCTTGTCCAGGCGGATGATGAAAGACTTGGGCGCGCCATGAAGGGTGTATTCAATGACGAAAAGTTTTGCGTTGTTCATAAAGCCCATATTCCTCCCTGTGGTATTACAAGGATCGTTGGGGTTACGGAAAATTCAGTCGAATTGTCAGATGGATGCCGCCCGTAGCGACATGCCCCGTGGCTCGTTACCATGCAATCTCTGAAACCCCCAATGATTGCTGCCCATGGCCCTTGCCGCCCCTCCAGACCTGAGTGACACCGATGTGCCCGTGCAACCGCTGGCGCGCACCTATCCGCGCGGCTTGTACATCGAGCCGCATGAACATGTCTGGGGGCAGTTGCTGTATGCAATGAGCGGGGTGATGTGGGTCGAGACGCCCCATGAAGCGCTGGTGGTGCCGCCGCAACGAGCGGTGTGGCTGCCGCCAGGTGTGCCCCACGGGATTCGCGTGGTGTCGGATTTACAGATGCGCAACATCTATTTGCGGCCCTCATTGGCGGCGACGCTGGACGACACGGTCCAGGTGATCGAAGTCGGCGGACTGCTGCGTGAGCTGATCGTCGGGCTGGTGGAGCAGGGCGACGATGGCGCGCCCGAGTATTACGAAGCGCTGGTCGGCCTGGCGCTGCTGGAGCTTAGGCGAGCCAGGCGCTCGCTGCTGAAAATCCCCTTGCCGGATGATTCCGACCGACGCCTGATGAACCTGTGCCAGGCAGTCATGGCCGCGCCATCGCTGGACATTGCCTTCGAACAACACGCCGAAAACGCCGGTGCCAGCGTGCGTACCCTGGCGCGGCTGTTCAAGGACGGTCTGGGCATGGGCTTCGCCGAGTGGCGGCGCCAGGTGCAATTGGCGACCGCGGTGGCAGAGTTGATCCAGGGCGTGCCGGTCAGTGCGATTGCCCGGGAGCTGGGTTATTCACCGAGCAGCTTCAGCGACATGTTTCGGCGGGAACTGGGTGTCGCGCCTTCGCAGTTTTCCGCGAGCCAACGCCAATCCCAACCCTGACGAAAACCTGTAGGAGCTGCCGCAGGCTGCGATCTTTTGATGTTGCCCTTTAAGAAACAAGATCAAAAGATCGCAGCCTGCGGCAGCTCCTACACGTTTGCCTTGGATCCGGCATTGGTGTTTTGGCCGATATTCAGAAGCACTTGGCCGGTGCTCGTCGCTACCGATCTTTAGACTCCGGGCATACCTTAATTAGCCACGGAGTCTGCCATGAGCTTTCTCATCTCATTGGTCATCGGTCTGGGCGTCGGTTTGCTCTACGGCGCTCTGGATTTTCGTTCCCCCGCACCGCCGGCCATCGCGCTGGTAGGGCTGCTCGGCATGTTGGCCGGTGAAAAGTTGTGGCCAATGGGCCGGCAACTGGTGGCTGGCTGGATCTCCTGAACCGTTTATTCATTCGAGGGAAACGCTCATGAAAGCACTGCAATTCGACAAGACCGGTGACCTCTCGGCCCTGCGCTACGTTGAGGTTCCCACCCCCGTCCCCGGCCATGATGAAGTGCTGGTCCAGATCAAGGCGGCCGGCCTCAACCCCAGCGATGTGAAGAATGTTCTGGGACGTTTTCCCTACACCACACTGCCGCGGATTCCCGGTCGTGACTTCGCCGGTGTGGTTGTTGAAGGCCCGCAGGCGCTGATCGGTCAGGAAGTCTGGGGCACCGGCCGTGAACTGGGCTTTTTCGCCGATGGCTCCCATGCACAATTCGTCAAACTGCCGGCCAATGGCGTGGCGAAAAAGCCGACCCATCTGAGTTTTGCCCAGGCTGCCAGCCTCGGTGTGCCATACACCACGGCGTGGGATGCGTTGGAGCGCAGTGGGGTGACGACCGAAACCCGGTTGCTGGTGATCGGTGGCGGGGCGGTTGGCACTGCGGCACTGGCGCTGGCCAAGGTGCGTGGCGCTCAAGTACTGGCAGCGGCGCGGCGGCCGGAACAGATCAAGGATTTGCAGGCCCAGGGGTATCAGACGCTGCAACTGGATAAACCCGAGGATCTTGGCGCTCAGGTAAATGCCGTGTATGCCGGCGGCGCTGATGTGATTTTCGACACCACCGGTTTCTGGCTGCCAGCCTCGGTCCCGGCGCTGGCCGCGTTCGGTCGCATCGCGATCATCGCCGCACCGGTGGACGGCATGGTGCAATTGCCGGCCCTGGCGCTGTATCGCAAGGGCGGTTCGGTGGTGGGGATCAACTCGTTGCTGTACGGCGTCCAGGCGTGTGCGGCGATGCTTGATCAGTTCGGCACGTTCTTCGATCAGGGCTTGTTGCCGTTGCCCGAGGGTTTGTTTGAATCGCCGTTGGCAGAAGGGCTGGAGCGGTATGCCGAGGTGAGCCAAGGCAGTGGTGACAAGGTGATTTTGTTGCCGTAAAAAGCATCGCGGGCAAGCCTTGCTCCTACAGGTTTGGTGTCGATCAAAATAATCACCGTCGACACATAACCTGTAGGAGCAAGGCTTGCCCGCGATAGCGTCCTCAAGCCAAACTCAAACCTCGGGAACACCGTTCTCCCACGCCGACCCGTTCTTCAAAATCTCCTCCTGATTCAAACAGGTCTTAAAACTGATAACCCACGCCAGCGTAGTAACCCCAGCCGTCGGAACGGGCGCGGAAGTTACCGTCGCCAAAATTCAATTCGCTACCATCCTCCCAGTTGCCGCCGTTGTGGAAATAACGGCCGACCAGGGTGAAACGCAAGTGGGTGAACGAGTACAGCAACACGTTGGTGGCCACCGTGGCGTTGGCAGTACGGGCCGGGTTGTCCTTGTGCAGGTCCGAGCCGAAGTCGAAGTTGGTGAACCCGATGTAGGTCAGTGAGGCGCCGTTGCTGAAGCTGCTGATTGGCACGATGTATTTGAGTTGGGCGCGATAGCCGTCCCATGAATATTCGTTGCTGGCGCCGTAGTTTTCCCACTGGTAGCGCCCATAGAAGTTGGCCGACAGGTTCACCCGCGAATGGGTCTCGATGTCGGTGCCCAAACCGCTGTACAGCGTATTGGCGCGGTTGGCACTGTTACTCCCGTGGTCGTAGATCCAGTCGAAGGCCACGTACCATTCCTTGAACGGCCCGATGGCCAGACTGCGGCCGGCGAGGTAATCGATGGAGATTCGCGGTTCGTGCTCCATGAACACCGGGGAGCCGTGGTCCCACACGCCTTTGTCATGGCTGTTGCCGATGTCGAAGATCTTCGGAATGTCGATGTAGCCGTACAACTCGAACGGCCCCTTGCGCCCGAAGTACTCGTATTCCAGGTAGATATCGTCGGCCGGTTGCGGGCCGAAACTGATGTCTTTGCTGCCGATGACGGTCAGGTCCTGATTGAACCAGTCCGAGAGGTACACACCTTTTTTCGGTGGGCTGGCTTCGGGGCTGAGGCTTTCGCCTTGGGCAGATTCTTCGGCGGGAGCGGGTTGCGCCAAAACGGTGCTGCTGAGTAGTCCTGTAACGCTGGCCAGCAGCAAGGAAACAGCAAAAGTGCGCGAGCAAGTCACGCGGCTGGACGTGCGGTGCATTAAAAGTCCCTTTTCGTGCGGATCGAGGGCCCGGTTCTTCGGGCTTGCGCTGTTTTGTAGCGAAAACGCTTGTATCAGCGACTCGCAAACGTTTGCACAAGGCATACCAGTTTTGCTCAAGGTATGGAAAAGGTTAGGGAATTGCTGGTTTAACTGTCCTTTCGGTCAACGATTGGTGGGGCCTCGGGGGAGACGACGTTGATGTAGACTCTTCGGCACTGACTTCACGAGATGTGCCCCCCATGAGCGAACCGATTCGTCTGACCCAATACAGCCACGGTGCCGGATGTGGCTGCAAGATTTCTCCCCAGGTGCTGGAAGTGATTCTGGCCGGCAGCGGGGCGCAGAACCTTGACCCGAAACTCTGGGTCGGCAACGCCTCACGCGATGACGCGGCGGTGTACGCCATTGATGAAGAACGCGGCGTGGTCTCGACCACCGATTTCTTTATGCCGATCGTCGACGACCCGTTCGACTTCGGCCGCATCGCCGCCACCAACGCCATCAGCGACATCTACGCCATGGGCGGCGATCCGTTGATGGCGATTGCGATCCTGGGTTGGCCGGTCAACGTACTGGCGCCGGAGATTGCCCGGGAAGTGATTCGCGGCGGGCGTTCGGTCTGCGATGAAGCGGGCATTCCGCTGGCCGGTGGACACTCCATCGACGCGCCGGAGCCGATCTTCGGCCTCGCTGTGACCGGTCTGGTGGAAAAGCGCCACATGAAACGCAACGACACCGCCACCGCCGGTTGCCTGCTTTATCTCACCAAACCGCTGGGCATCGGCATCCTCACCACCGCCGAGAAGAAGGGCAAATTGCGCGACGCCGACATCGGCCTGGCCCGCGACTGGATGTGCACCCTGAACAAACCCGGCAGCCGTTTCGGCAAACTCGAAGGCGTCACCGCGATGACCGACGTCACCGGTTTTGGTCTGCTGGGGCATTTGGTGGAAATGGCCGACGGCAGCAACGTGACCGCGCGCATCGAGTACGACCGCGTACCGCGTCTGCCGGGTGTCGAGTATTACCTCGACCAAGGCTGTGTGCCTGGCGGGACGTTGCGCAACTTCGACAGCTACGCCAGCAAGCTTGGGCGTCTTCAGGAAATGCACAAACGCGTGCTCTGCGATCCGCAGACCAGCGGTGGCCTGCTGGTTGCGGTCACCCCCGAAGGCAACGAACACTTCCTCAAAGTGGCCGCTGAGCTGGGCCTGACCCTTGAGCCGATCGGTGAACTGATCGAGCGACAGACGAACGCGGTTGAGGTGTTTTGATGTCCATCGAATTCACCGATTACCGCGACATTTTTCTCAACGACCGACCGATGATGGATGCCCGTGCGCCGGTCGAATTTCTCAAAGGCTCATTCCCCGGCGTGATCAACCTGCCGCTGATGAACGACCATGAGCGGCAACGGGTCGGCACTTGTTACAAGCAACACGGTCAGCAAGCGGCCATTACGCTGGGGCACCAGTTGGTGTCCGGCGAGATAAAAGCCGAGCGCGTCCAGGCCTGGGCCGATTTTGCCCGGGCTCATCCTGATGGGTATTTGTATTGTTTTCGCGGCGGTTTGCGTTCGCAGATCGTCCAGCAATGGCTCAAGGACGAAGCGGGCATCGACTATCCGCGAGTGGGTGGTGGCTACAAGGCGATGCGTACCTTCTTGCTCGACACGCTCGATCAGGCGGTCGACCAGTGTGATTTCGTCTTGCTGGGCGGCATGACCGGCACCGGCAAAACCGAAGTGCTCACGCAGTTGCGCAACGGGCTGGACCTTGAAGGTCACGCCCATCATCGCGGCTCCAGTTTCGGTAAACGCGCCACTGGCCAACCCTCCAACATCGATTTTGAAAACCGCCTGGCAGTGGACGTGCTGAAGAAGCGCGCCAACGGCATCGAGCAGTTTGTGCTGGAAGACGAGAGCCGCGCGATCGGCAGTTGTGCGCTGCCGTTGCCGCTGTTTCAGGGCATGCAGCAGTTTCCGATGGTCTGGCTGGAAGACAGCCTGGAAGGGCGGGTCGAACGGATCCTGCGCGATTACGTGGTGGACTTGTGTGCCGAGTTTATCGGTGTGCATGGCGATGAAGGCTTCGCGCTGTTTTCCGAGCGTTTGCTGGAGAGCCTGAACAATGTGCAGAAACGTCTGGGCGGTGAGCGCCACCGGCGGATGTTGATGTTGATGGAATACGCGCTGGCGGAGCAGGCGAGCAGCGGGGCAGTGGACTTGCACCGGGGCTGGATCGAAGGGTTGCTTCGCGAGTATTACGACCCGATGTATGCGTTTCAGCGGGAGAAGAAAGGGGGGCGCATTGAATTCGCCGGGGAGCGGGCTGCCGTCCTTGAGTATCTGCGAGAGCGGGTCAGTCAACGAAGTTGATGGTGTTTTTTCCGGCCCCATCGCGAGCAGGCTCGCTCCCACATTATGCCAAGTTGTCTGAATAAACTCGGTCAAAATGTGGGAGCGAGCCTGCTCGCGATGAGGCCCTGACAGGCGCCAAATCTCTAAAAGCTTATGTTGGACAGGTCTGCGAACCGTTATTCAGACCTTGCTTGTAGGCGTGGCTCTGCACACTGGCCTTGCCGTTGTGCCAGGTCAGGGTGAGCACGTACAGCGAGTCGTAGTCGTTGGATTCCCAGTCGTCGATGATGTTCTGTTTCTTGCCGACGGCCTCCTCTGCGACCTTGTTGATCAGCTCCGGCAGGTAGCCGTGGGACCAGGCGGTGTAGATGACCGAGTTGTGATACTTGTCGAGGAGCAATTCATCGGCCAGATCGCTGGTGTCGTTGGCCGAGAAGTTGATGTTCACCGGCAAACCAAGCTTGATCGCGCTGGGGCTGATGGTTATCAGGGGACGGATGTAACTGTAGGAATTGTCCAGTTCGCCTTCTTCGACATTGCGCGTCGGGTTGGCGGCAAATACATAGTTGGCCTTGCCGAATTTTTCCGGCAGCAAGGTGGCCAGGTCGATGGCACGGTTCAGGCCCTGGCAGTTGAGCTGGCCGAGGCCGCCTTCGGGTTTTTCCGCGTGGCGCAGGAACACCAGCGTCTGGGTACCGTCCGCCGGTTGGGCGCGGCTTTCGCTGGACTCAAGGAACAGGAACAGCGCGCAGACCGCCAACAGGGAGGGCAGGACGACATACGCGCGGTACTTGAAGCGTTTGGCGAATTTCAAAAGGTTCATCATTTGAATAGGTGATCTTCAGCGTATTCGGTTAAGGCTGACAAACCTTTACACCGCGAGCTCCCTGCGTCGGGTGTTTTCCATGTCGTTGGGCCGGTCCGTTTCCGAAAGGGCGAAGCTCAGAGTCCTCTGAAGCCCATTTGGTTCGATCCGAGCAAGTGCGCAGCACTGTAGCAGCAACCTGAGACGGGTTGGACCAGAGGTTATCGACAGAATGTTGCCTATTTATGGACACGGTACACGTGTTGGCGCCATTCACAGGCTGCAATCTTCTGATCCTGCTCATCATCAATATTGATAACGCCAAAGGATCGCAGCCTTCGGCAACCCTACATTATGATCAGCGTCTACTTTTCCATGTGGATGCTTCCCATGACCGATCTGTCCGCGTTCCCGATTACCCAAAAATGGCCGGCTCAATACCCCGAATGGATCCAGCTTTACTCCTTGCCGACCCCCAACGGCGTCAAGGTGTCGATCATGCTCGAAGAGATCGGACTGCCCTACGAACCGCATCGGGTGGGCTTCGACACCCAAGATCAGATGTCCCCCGAATTTCTTTCACTGAACCCCAACAACAAGATCCCCGCCATCCTCGACCCCCACGGTCCGGGGGACCAACCCCTGGCGCTGTTCGAGTCCGGGGCGATTCTGATTTACCTGGCCGACAAGAGCGGGCAATTGCTGGCCCAGGAATCGGCGGCGCGATACGAGACCATTCAGTGGCTGATGTTTCAGATGGGCGGTATCGGGCCGATGTTCGGCCAGCTCGGTTTTTTCAACAAATTTGCCGGCAAGGACTACGAGGACAAACGTCCCCGCGACCGCTACGTCGATGAAAGCAAACGCCTGCTCAATGTCCTCGATAACCGCCTGGAAGGGCGCGACTGGATCATGGGCGAGCGCTACACCATCGCGGACATCGCGACCTTCCCCTGGGTGCGCAACCTGATCGGCTTCTATGAGGCCGGCGAGCTGGTGGGCATAAATGACTTCACCAACGTCACGCGGGTGCTGGAGCGCTTTCTGAAGCGGCCGGCGGTGATGCGCGGGCTGGAAATTCCCAAGCAAAACGCTTTGATTTGATCAAGAAACCAAGGAAGGCCATGCACTCATTCGATTTCAAGCAAGTAGATGTCTTCAGCCGTGTTGCGCTCAAGGGCAATCCGTTGGCGGTGGTGTTCGGCGCCGATGAGCTCAGTGATGAGCGCATGGCGGCGTTCGCCAGCTGGACCAACCTCAGCGAAACCACATTCATACTCGAACCGCGCGATCCTCGCGCCGATTATCGCGTGCGGATCTTCACCACCCTGAACGAATTGCCGTTCGCCGGTCATCCGACACTGGGCACCTGCCATGCGTGGCTGGAGGCCGGTGGCGTGCCCAAGGGCGAAGAGATCATTCAGGAGTGCGGCGTGGGGCTGGTGCGGGTTCGTCGACAAGGGGCAGAGCTGGCCTTTCTCGCACCGCCATTGCTCAGGACCGGGCCGGTGGAGGCGGATGTGGTGGAACGGGTGCGACGGGGGCTCGGGCTGGAGTCGGGGGCGATTGTGCGCACTCAGTGGGTCGACAACGGTGCCGGATGGCTGGCCGTGATGGTCGAGGATCGCCAGCAGGTGCTGGACCTGCAACCGGATCATTCGCAAATGCTTGGCCTGGCCGTCGGTGTCATCGCGCCATGGCATCCCGAGCGCGAGGGTGATGACGCACAGTTCGAAGTGCGGGCGTTCATCTCCGGCGACGGCATGCCGGAAGATCCCGCCACCGGAAGCCTGAACGCAGGAATTGCCCAATGGTTGCTCAGCGAAGGACTGGCGCCGGCGTCCTATGTGGTCAGCCAGGGCCTGACCATGGGCCGCGCCGGACGCATTCAGGTCGAGCAAGTGGGTGACGAGATCTGGATCGGCGGCGCGGTGGTGACCTGCATCAGCGGAACCTTGAATCTGTGACCTGCGTTAACTGCGCGCGATTGTTGCTGTCGCGGTAACGCAGTCTTGAGCGATCGAGGTTTGTACCCCGCGCCTTGCAAGGCATAAGCTTCGACCCCTACGACTTTCGTCTCGTCCTCCGTTTTTCAGGAAATCCACATGTCCAGTCAGTTCCCCGAAGCACGTCCACGCCGCCTGCGCCGCAATGCGAGCCTGCGCAGCCTGTTCCAGGAAACCGAGTTCAGCTTGAACGATCTGGTGCTGCCGATTTTCGTCGAGGAAGAGATCGACGACTTCGTACCGATCAAAAGCATGCCCGGTGTGATGCGTACTCCGGAGTCGAAACTGGCGGGTGAGATCGAGCGTTATGCCCGCGCCGGGATCAAGTCGGTGATGACGTTCGGCGTGTCGCACCATTTGGACGGCAACGGTAGCGACACCTGGAGCGACAACGGTCTGGTGTCGCGCATGTCGCGCATCGCCAAGGACGCCGTGCCGGACATGATCGTGATGTCCGACACCTGCTTCTGTGAGTACACCGACCACGGTCATTGCGGCGTGCTGCACAACCATGAGGTCGACAACGACCAGACCCTGATCAATCTCGGCAAACAAGCGGTGGCCGCGGCCCGTGCCGGTGCCGATGTGATCGCCCCGTCGGCCGCCATGGACGGGCAGGTTCAGGCCATTCGCCGGGCGCTCGATGACGCGGGTTTCAACCAGACCGCGATCATGGCCTATTCGACCAAGTTTGCCTCGGCGCTCTACGGTCCGTTCCGTGAAGCCGGCGGCAGCGCACTCAAGGGCGACCGCAAAAGCTATCAGATGAACCCGATGAACCGCCGTGAAGCCGTGCGCGAATCACTGATGGACGAGCAGGAAGGCGCCGACGCGCTGATGGTCAAACCGGCCGGCGCCTACCTGGACATCATCCGCGATATCCGTGAAGCCTCGCGTTTACCGCTGTCGGCGTATCAGGTGAGCGGCGAATACGCGATGATCAAATTCGCCGCCCAGGCCGGGGCGATCGATGAAGATCGCGTGGTGCGTGAGAGCCTTGGCGCGATCAAGCGGGCCGGGGCGGATCTGATCTTTACCTATTTCGCAATGGACTTGGCGCTGGCCGGGATCTGATCAAGATCAAAAGATCGCAGCCTGCGGCAGCTCCTACAGGAAATTGAGTACACCTGTAGGAGCTGCCGCAGGCTGCGATCTTTTGATCCTCAGCCGAAAAACGGCCTGATCCCGTGATCCCGGAAGTACCGCTCGATCACCTTGGGATCGGCAGAATTGTCGGCAATCGCCACATACGTATCCGGCCGCAACAGGTAAAACCCGTTACGCCCCAGGCCAGCCGCTTCAAACGCCGGCCGCCAGTCAAACACATGCAACGGCAAATGATGTTCGTGGCACCAGGCGATCATTTCGTCGCTGGTGTCGCCATACACATGCACCTGCCAGGTCAGACACTTCAGCGATTCGAAATTGTCCCCCTCACCGTCGTGAGCCCAAGGCAGGCGGTCGCCACCGTGAACATGACCGGCAACGCCCGTGCTCAACGGCATCCCGCGATAATTCAGGGTGATCTGCGACACCGTGCGAAACAGGAACTCGCGGGACGCCTCAAACGATGCCATTTTCGGAATCACGAACGGCGCCAGACGTGTGCGCAGCACATCGGCCATGCGCCCTTCGGCCGTGACAAAAGTGAACACCCTATCCGTGGTGGCGACCAGTTTGCGGGCAAACGCGATACGCTCGGTTTCGTAAGTATTGAGGAGTTTGGCTTCAGCGCCGCCGCTCAACACCGCCGCGAGTTTCCAGGCGAGGTTGATGGCATCGCCAATGCCGGTGTTCATGCCCTGGCCACCGGCGGGGCTGTGGACGTGGGCGGCGTCACCCAATAGAAACGCGCGCCCGGTGCTGAAATGATCCGCCACCCGATGATGCACGCGGTAGGTCGAGAACCAGTTCAGTTTCTCGATCTTTACTTTCATATGCTCGATGGCTCGGCTGCTGACGTCTTCAAATTGCAGGGTTTCGGCTTGCTCGGCGCGCTCGTCGCGTACGGTGCCGATCAGACGGGCGCGGCCTTCACCGCCCAAGGGAAACACCGCGAGAAAATCCGCTTCATCAAGATCCACATGCAGTTCGCCATTGAACGTCGGCCCGCTGGCTTGCACGTCGGCGACGTAGAAAATCTGCTGGTAGGTGCCACCGGGAAATCCGGTGTCCAGGGTCTTGCGCACGATCGACCGGGCACCGTCGCAACCCGCCAGATAGCAGGCCTGGCAGGTTTCCTCCTGACCATCGGCCAAGCGCAAATAGGCGGTGATGCCGTCACCGGTTTCCACGAAACTCTCAAGTTCTGTGTTGCGCTCCACCTTGATGCCAAAGGCTTCGAGGCGGTCTATCAGCAGCCGTTCGTGTTCGTCCTGAGGAAAGATTTCGAGGAACGCATAGGGCGTCAGACCTTCGCCGATGCGGCTCAGCGGCATGCGCGCCACGGGTTCGCCCTTGACCCAGAAATTGGCGGCGGCCACTCGATGACCGTTCTGCACCACCGCATTGCTGAGGTCGAGCTGGCGATATAGCTCCAGCGTCCGAGCCTGGACGGCCAGCGCCCGCGACGTGGTTCCGGGTGCCGACGTCTTGTCGATGATGCGCACTTGCACGCCAAGCTTGCTCAGCCACAGCGCCAACACCAGTCCGGTCGGGCCGGCGCCGATGATCAGAACGTCGCTACGGTTCATGAGACTGTCCTCCTCGGTGTGTGGCTCAAGTATGGTTCAGCCGCGACGGACGGGCAGGTTGTCTGCCAAACGGAAAAAGGCCTCCGCCGATCAGTTAAGCCAAAACGCGGAACAGGGCACGGCAGCCACAGTCATAGCCTGCGCCATGCCATTGATCGTATGGTTACCCCGGCTCAACGGATTTGATGGAGCAACATGCAAGCCAATCGATTGATGATGAGCGTCGCCGCGCTGCTGGTGCTGGCAGGTTGCGGCACTCAGCGCACACAAGAGCTCCCTGCGCGCAAGCCTGCCGAGGTCAAGGCCGAGATCGTGCGCCTGCTGCCGGCCCAAACCGCCGATCGCCAGGGCTGGGCTACCGATATTTACGCAGCATTTGCTGCCCAGAACATTTATCCATCCACCCAAAACCTGTGCTCGGTACTGGCGGTCACCGAGCAGGAGTCGACCTTTCAGGTGGACCCACCGGTACCGGGCCTGGGCAAAATCGCCCGCGAGGAGATCGACCGCCGTGCCGACAAAGCCCACATTCCCGGCCTGCTGGTGAGCGGTGCGCTGCAGGTGAGTTCATCCAATGGCAAAAGCTACAGCGACCGACTCAATGCGGCGCGCAGCGAGAAAGAGCTCAGCGCGATCTTCGATGACTTCATCGGCATGGTGCCCATGGGCCGGACGCTGTTCGGTGGGTTCAACCCGGTGCACACCGGTGGGCCGATGCAGGTCAGCATCGATTTCGCCGAGCAACAGGCGAAGGCGTATCCGTACCCGGTGGCCGGCTCGATCCGCCATGAAGTGTTCAGTCGTCGAGGCGGCCTGTACTTTGGTATCGCCCACTTGCTCGGTTATCCGGTGAGCTACAAACAACCGCTGTATCGCTTTGCCGATTTCAATGCTGGTTGGTACGCCAGTCGCAATGCCGCGTTTCAGAACGCAGTGAGTCGCGCGTCGGGCATACCGCTGGCGCTGGATGGTGACCTGGTCCGCTACGATTCGATCATGCCTGGCACCACGGAATTGGCGGTGCGCACCCTCGGCAAGCGACTGGGTATGCGCAATCCGACCATTCGGGACCAATTGGAGGAGGGCAAAAACTTCGAATTCGAGGACACCCAGCTCTATGCGCGGGTTTTCGCCCTGGCCGAACAGGCGGAAGGTCGGCCATTACCCCGTGCGGTGTTGCCGGGGATTGCGCTGCAAAGCCCGAAAATCACCCGCAAACTCACCACGGCGTGGTTTGCCAAGCGGGTCGATGAGCGCTATCAACGCTGCATGGCGCGTGCCGGCAAGTGACCGAGCGCAAAAAACAGGCGTAAAAAAACCCGGCTGATAAGGCCGGGTTTTTCATTGAGTACTGCGGTAAAACCATTCATTTATACAGCGCGGCTTTCGATCAGACGGTCCGAGCCACCTTCAGCGACGCGATTCTCGATCAGACGGTCCGAGCCACCTTCAGCGACGCGGTTCTCGATCAGACGATCCGAACCACCTTCAGCGACGCGGTTTTCGATCAGACGATCGGAACCACCTTCAGCGACGCGATTCTCGATCAAACGATCCGAACCACCCTCTGCCACACGACTTTCAATCAGACGATCCGAGCCGCCTTCAGCGACAACCGGGTGAACAGAGGTAGCGGCGAAAGCGTTAACTGCAAAAACCGAGAAAGCGATGCTGAGGATAGTTTGGCGTTTCATGATGGTGTGCTCCGGGGTGTAGTTGTTTGGTCTGGAGCTGATGTTACGCCGCGGATTTTATATGAGAACTTCATTGCCGTGATGGTGAACATCGACGGCAATGATAGGAAGGACGACGCGCTCCACACGAGCGTGATGATTCCGTTCAACGACTCACGTGCGTCGGCGAACAAACTTGCGCCACAACCAGACCCACAGCATGAACAGCGGGAAGGCCAGAATCAGGAAGGGCAGGGCATAGCTGAGTTTTTCCAGCGCGTCGGCGGCGCCATCGGCCAGGTTGTCGAGCAAATTACTGAACGCTTGACTCAGGTGCGACGAGCGACTGCTGGCGCCGGTCGGCAGGAACGACAGCGTGACCCGATTGGTGTCCAGTCGGCGCTGGTGTCCGGCGGCGATCTGGGCCAGGGCTTGCAGGTCGTTTTCGATCCCGGCCTGCTCTTTGCTCAAGGTGATCAGGTCCGTGACGCTGATGTCTTTGCGGGTCGCCAACTCATCCAGACGTTGCTGCTGAGCCTTGAGCCGCTCTTGGCGCCGACGAGTGTCGTCCACGGCATCGGCCAGGTCTTCGGCACTGGTAATTCGTTGACCCAGTTCCCCACCCTCGGCCGCCATCGTGACCAGCGGTTCGACGCCAGTGGGGGCGATGCGCAAAGTGATCTCGGCGCGGCCGGCGCCTTGCTCGATACGCAGCACGTTACAGGCCCCGAAGCGTGCGGTTTCGCAGGCCTCGCGTGTGGCCTGCAAGCGCGCCCCGATTTGTGCCTGGGGCAGCAACAGTCGCAGTTCGTGCTCATAGGCGAGCATGGCGCCACCGCGTCCTTGTTCACCGGCTAGACTGGCCGATGACGAGTGTTCGCTCGGCGAGCAGCCACTCAAGGCCAGGCCAGCCAGAAGAAACCCATAGAGACGAAGAAACGGGGCGAGACCGCCATCCTGTTGGCGCATGTTCTTTCCTTGAAGTGTGCAGCAGGGCTTGAACCGCGACGGGTAGTCATGAGTGCGGCCTGGGAGGCGTATCTTACCTGTATCGCCCGGCCCAATGGCAGGGAACGTGCCTCGTGCCCACTCGTCTGCTGACTCAATTTTCGTTTCGCCAGGAGCGCGCGATATGTACCAGCTATACGGACACCAGAACTCCGGCGCTGCCGCGATAGAAGCGGCACTGGAGCTTTGCGAAATTCCTTACCGCTTCATCGACATTGAATCCTCTCCTGAGGCGACCCACGCGCTGGAGAAGCTCAATCCGCTCAAGCAGGTTCCGACGCTGCAATTGCCCGATGGCAGCGTTCTCACTGAGAGCGCGGCGATTCTGATTCACCTGGGGCTCACGTTCCCCCAATCAAACCTGCTGCCAAAAAACACCGCCGCGCGGGATCAGGCCATTCGCGGCCTGGTGTACATCGTCAGCAATTGCTATTCGGCGATTGGCATCATCGACTACCCCGAACGCTGGTTGGCCGAGGCGGATGAATCGTCCAGGCAAAACCTCATGGCCGGCGCCCGCGCGCGACTGCACAGGAGTTGGGAGGTGTTTGCCGATCAGTTTTCGGGCGATTTGTATCTGGGCGACGAGACGCCGGGAGCCCTGGATGTGCTGGCGGCAGTGGTTTCCAGATGGGCGGGCAGCCGCGAGTATTTACGCAGTGCAAGGCCCGGGTTTTTCGCCTGGCTTACGCGCATCGACCGGCACCCGACATTGGCACCGGTCTTCGCGCGGCATTGGCCGGATTGACCTATTCGCCGCGGATGTACTGTTCCAGCTGGCGAATCAATTCGGCCTGTTCGGCGATGGCCTCCTTGACCAGGTCGCCGATCGACAGCAAACCGATCAACTGGCCGTTTTCCACCACCGGCAAGTGGCGCAGGCGTTTGTCGGACATGATGCCCATGCAGGTTTCGACGGTTTGATGGGTGTCCACGGTGATCACCGGCGACACCATGATGTCCTCGACTGGCGTACCGACGGAGGAGCGGCCCTTGAGCACGAGTTTGCGTGCATAGTCACGCTCGCTGATGATGCCGACGACCTCGCCATTCCTCAAGACCGGCAAGGCGCCGACGTTTTTGGCGGCCATGACCATCAGCGCTTCCAGCACCATTTGATGCGGTGCAATGGTGTGGACCTCATGGTTCTGTTCAGCCTTTAACTTCAGCAGTTGGGCGACGGTTTTCATGGCAGTTTCTCAGGTGTTGTCGTTGTCCTTGAAGAATCGTAGACACGGGCGCTGAGGGCAAGGCAGAAAGCGGCAGATAACGCGCAAAAAACGCCATTCAGCGGTTTTTCTTCGGAATATCTCCGTACCAGGTCGATAAACACCTGCAATGGCAGCGACTTCAAGAGCCCCCCCTCACCCCAGCCCTCTCCCCATGGGGGAGAGGGGGAAAGGGGGCAGATCTCCATGGTTTTCAAAACCAGAGTTCGACTCTACTTCCTCGGTCGCAGAACATCTGAAAATCAACTCGGTCAGTCCCCTCTACCCCATGGGGGAAAGGGGGCCGATTTCCATGGTTTTCAAAACCGGAGTTCGACTCTATTTCCTCGGTCGCAGAACGTCTGAAAATCAACTCGGTCAGTCCCCTTTACCCCACGGGGGAAAGGGGGCCGATTTCCATGGTTTTCAAAACCGGAGTTCGACTCTATTTCCTCGGTCGCAGAACGTCTAAAAATCAACTCGGTCAGTCCCCTCTACCCCGTGGGGAGAGGGTTAGGGTGAGGGGTGGACGCTATCCCCCGCAATGACGCGTAGAATTGCGCCTTGAATCAAATCTTGAGGTTGCAGTGGTGGATTTACAGCGGGGCTTCGTCCTGACCCGGCATTGGCGCGATACTCCGGCCGGTACGGAAGTCGAGTTCTGGCTGGCGACCGACACCGGTCCCCAGCGGATCCGCCTGCCTCATCAACCGTCGGTAGCGTTCGTCCCCGCCGCCCAGCGCGAGCAGGCCGAAGCGCTGCTGCGCGGCGAAAAGAACGTCGAGCTGCGGCCGTTGGCGTTGCTGGATTTCGAGCACCGTCCGGTACTCGGTCTGTATTGCCAGCAGCACGGTCAACTGATGCGTCTGGAAACCGCGCTGCGCAAGGCCGGCGTCGACATGTTCGAAGCCGATGTGCGCCCGCCGGAACGCTACATGATGGAGCGTTTCATCACCGCGCCGGTCCGATTCAGTGGCACACCGAACGCCGAGGGTCTGCTGCTCGATGCGCAGATGAAACCCGACCCCGACTATCGTCCGAGCCTCAGGCTGGTCTCCCTGGACATCGAAACCACCGCTCAGGGTGAGCTGTACTCCATCGCCCTGGAAGGCTGTGGCGAGCGCCAGGTCTACATGCTCGGCCCGCCCAATGGCGACAACAGCGAGGTGGATTTCCAACTCGAATACTGCGATTCCCGAACCCTGCTGCTGAAAAAACTCAACGAATGGTTCGCCCGCCATGACCCCGACGCGATCATCGGCTGGAACGTCGTGCAATTCGACCTGCGCGTTCTTCACGAACACGCCCGGCGCCTGGCGGTGCCGCTGAAACTGGGGCGTGGCGGCGAAGAAATGCACTGGCGCGAACACGGTAGCCGCACCCATTACTTCGCCTCGGCTGCCGGCCGGCTGATCATCGATGGCATCGAATCCTTGCGCTCGGCGACCTGGAGTTTCCCTTCGTTCAGCCTGGAAAACGTCGCGCAAACCCTGCTTGGCGAAGGCAAGTCGATCGACAATCCGTACCAGCGCATGGACGAAATCAACCGCATGTTCGCCGAGGACAAACCGGCCCTGGCCAAGTACAACCTCAAGGACTGCGAGCTGGTGACGCGGATTTTCGCCAAGACCGAGCTGCTGACCTTTCTGCTGGAACGGGCCAGCGTCACCGGTTTGCCGGCGGATCGTAGCGGCGGCTCAGTGGCGGCGTTCACTCACCTGTACATGCCGCTGATGCACCGCCAGGGTTTCGTCGCACCGAACCTCGGGAACAAGCCTGCGCAAGCCAGCCCCGGCGGGTTTGTCATGGACTCGCAACCGGGTCTGTACGAGTCGGTGCTGGTGCTCGACTACAAAAGCCTCTATCCGTCGATCATCCGAACCTTTCTCATCGACCCGGTGGGCTTGATCGAGGGCCTTAAACATCCCGATGACAGCGAGTCGGTGCCAGGCTTTCGCGGTGCGCGTTTTTCCAGAACCCGGCATTGCCTGCCCGCCATCGTCGCCCGGGTTGCCGAAGGTCGCGAGACCGCCAAGCGCGAACACAACGCGCCGTTGTCCCAGGCCCTGAAGATCATCATGAACGCCTTTTACGGCGTGCTCGGTTCCAGCGGTTGCCGCTTCTTCGATACACGCCTGGCGTCGTCCATCACGCTGCGCGGTCACGAGATCATGCTGCGTACGCGACAGCTGATCGAAGCCCAGGGCCACACGGTGATTTACGGCGACACCGACTCGACCTTCGTCTGGCTGCGCCGTGCCCATGGTCAACAAGAAGCCGCACAGATCGGCCGCGCGCTGGTGGATCACGTCAACCAGTGGTGGCGCGAGCATGTGCAGCAGGAATACGGTCTGGAAAGTGCGTTGGAGTTGCAGTTCGAAACCCACTACAAACGCTTTCTGATGCCGACCATTCGCGGCGCCGAGGAGGGCAGCAAGAAGCGCTATGCGGGGCTTGTGACCCGCGCCGATGGCACCGACGAAATGGTCTACAAAGGCCTGGAAACCGTGCGCACCGACTGGTCGCCGCTGGCCCGGCAATTCCAGCAGGAGCTGTACCTGCGCATCTTCAATCGCAAGCCCTATCAGGATTATGTGCGCGACTACGTGCGCAAGACCTTGGCGGGGGAGTTCGACGATCGCCTGATCTACCGCAAGCGCCTGCGCCGCACCCTCGATGACTATCAGCGCAACGTGCCGCCCCACGTGCGGGCCGCGCGGATTGCCGATGAGTACAACGACCAGCAGGGCCGTCCGCGGCAATACCAGAACGGTGGCTGGATCAGTTACGTGATCACCGTCGCCGGGCCCGAGCCGCTGGAAATCCGCAGCGCGCCCATCGACTACGACCACTACGTCACCCGGCAACTGCAACCGGTGGCGGACGCCATTCTGCCCTTCGTGGACGACGACTTTTCAACGTTGATTGGTGGGCAGTTGGGCCTGTTTTGAGTCCAGCAGCAACAACGTCCAGTCATCCAGGATGCCGTGGAAATACTGGTCAAGTGCTCGATGAAAGTCGCTGTTAGCGCCGGCAACCTGGGCGAACAGCGTCATGGAAGAGTGAAACTTGAGATCGTCGGGATGGCCGAATATGCCGGCAACCGAGCTTTTTTCGATGTTCAGCACCATTTGCGTGCAGGTGCGCAACCGTGAACCCAGCAGCGGATGATTGAGGTACGCCTCAGCTTCCTCTTTGGAACGAATGGCAAAGTGGCGGGACATCTCGCTGCCGCCCAACCCTGCGAATTGCGGAAAGATGAACCACATCCAGTGACTGCGCTTGTGGCCGGCATTCAGCTCGGCCTGGACCCGTTTGAACACCGGCTCCTGTGCCTGGATAAAGCGTTGCAGATTAAAGGAATCGTCCTGATCAGTGCTTCTCATGCCGAAGCCCTCTGACAGACTGCGATGGCTCAGACCATGGCCAACCGCTGTTTGCGTTGTGGCGCGCGAAACGCCTGGTCCAGCGCCTCCAGGTCCCCAGCCTCCAGTTGCAATTGCGCCGCTTGCGCGTTGAGTTGAACGTGCTCGGGTCGGACCGCTTTGGGGATGGCGATCACGCCTTCGTTACGCAGCATCCATGCCAGCGCTACCTGGGCCGGCGTCACACGGTGACGGGCGGCTATTTGCTTGAGCGTTGTTTGGTTCAGCATAGGCCCACCCTGACCGATCGGACAGTAGGCCATGACCGGCATTCGATGCTGGCGGCTCCAGGGCAGCAGGTCGAACTCGATGCCGCGTTCTTCCAGGTTGTAGAGCACCTGATTGGTGGCACAGGCCGGTGAGGCCAGTTCCTCCAGGTCGTCGACATCAAAATTGGAGACGCCCCAGCGACCGATCTTGCCTTCGACCCGCAGGCGTTCGAAGGCTTCGACCGTTTCTTCGAGGGGATACTGGCCGCGCCAGTGCAGCAGGTAGAGATCGATGTAATCGGTATCCAGCCGCCGCAGACTGCGTTCGCACGCCTGGGGGATGCCTTTGCGGCTAGCGTTGTGCGGGTACACCTTGCTGACCAGAAACACTTCGTCGCGCCTGCCGGCGATGGCTTCACCGACCACTTCCTCAGCGCCACCCTCGCCGTACATTTCAGCAGTGTCGATGAGGGTCATGCCCAACTCGATACCCAGGCGCAAAGCCGCCACTTCCTGGGTGTGCCGGGAACGGTCTTCGCCCATGCGCCAGGTGCCTTGACCGATGACCGGTACGTTGACGCCGGCCAGTTCGAGGGTCCGCATTCAAATCTCCTTATTTTGAATCGATGAGTACTCACCGGTTGGCAACAGAATAGCTCTAGGGTTCCGCCGCCAAATCAAAAGATCTTTTGCTCTTTTTACTGGGCAGAAAACTTCATCACAGTGCTCTGGGCATAGGTCTTGCCCGGGTCCAGGCGCGTGGACGGAAAGGTCGGCTGATTCGGCGAATCCGGAAAGTGCTGGGTCTCCAGCGTGAACGCGCCCCAGTGCGGATAGACCTTGCCAGCCTTGCCCTTGACCGAACCGTCGAGGAAGTTGCTGGTGTAGAACTGCACACCGGGCTCGGTGGTGTAGAGCTGCAAGCGACGACCGGATTGCGGATCGCTGACCTCGGCGGCGAGTTGACCCACATCCCCCATGGCGTTCAGCACCCAGTTGAAATCGAAGCCGCCCTGTTTCGGTTCGGCAAATTTCAACTGTGGGTGATCGGCGTTGATGTGCTTGCCAATGGCGGTCGGCTGGGTGAAGTCCATCGGTGTGCCGGCCACCGGGGCCAGTTCGCCGGTCGGGATCAGCTTGCCGGTGACCGGCGTGTAATGGCTGGCGTGCAGGGTGGCGAGCTGTTTCAGCACATCCCCGTTGCCCGCGCCGGCAAGGTTGAAATAGCTGTGATTGGTCAGGTTCAACACCGTGGCTTTATCGGTGGAAGCCTTGTAGTCGATGCGCAACTCGTTTTGCTCATTGAGGCTGTAGGTGACCTCGGTTTTCAGGTTGCCGGGGAAGCCCATTTCACCGTCCGCCGACAGGTAGGTCATGGTCACGCCGACCGCATCCTTGCCGCTGCTCGGCTGGGCTTTCCAGACGTGTTTGTCAAAACCCTGAGGGCCGCCGTGCAGCGAATTGGAACCGTCGTTGAGCGGTACCTGATAGCGCTTGCCGTCCAGTTCGAAAGCACCGTTGGCCAGGCGATTGCCGAAGCGCCCGATGGTCGCACCGAAGTACGCCGTGCCGCTCTGATAGCCCTGCACATTATCGAAACCGAGCACCACATCGTCGAACTTGCCGTTTTTGTCCGGCACTTTCAGCGACTGCAAAATGCCGCCGTAAGTAATGACCGTGGCGGTCAGGCCATGGCTGTTGCGCAAGATGTATTGCTCGACGGGCGTGCCGTCATTGGTTTTGCCGAAGGCCTTGTGTTCGCTGGACAGGCCGGCGGCCTGGGCGCAGAGGGGGGCGATCATCAGGGACAGTCCAAGGACGCAGAGCGGGTGTCGGGATTGAAGCATGGTTGACCTTCCTTTTTGTTGTTTTTGGCAAAGTAGTCATACTAATAATCGAATTTCAATGCGATCAAGGAAGGATTTATAGCTTATGTATGAGTTGTTGCAATTATAAAGTATGACTAATGTGGTGGTCCTCTTGACGGGTGCCAACGCTTACGGACCGTCGGCACTGCACTTTTCAGGAATTCACGGCTCTACCCTTGGCCAGCCTGCGGCGAATCCCCACCGCCGGCCCATGCCCAAGTTCAATAACCCATGGCTCGAGTTTTAACCCGCACCACCACACCCATCCGCCGCCGTTGCCTGCTGTTGGCCTGCTTGTCGATGCTCGCCGCCTCTGGGTGCAGCCAGCAGCAGGGCAGCGACATCGTCAACCAGTTCCGCGAAGGTAAACCCCAGGAATTTCTCCAGACCAGCGTCGACCGCATAGC
Source organism: Pseudomonas sp. GM41(2012) (assembly GCF_000282315.2). Taxonomy (GTDB): domain Bacteria; phylum Pseudomonadota; class Gammaproteobacteria; order Pseudomonadales; family Pseudomonadaceae; genus Aquipseudomonas. Next base: position 2,020,853 of record NZ_AKJN02000006.1, on the reverse strand, counting down.
GACCCTGGCGATGCGCGACAACCTCGACAGCCTCTACCTGCTGATGAGCAAGCTCTACCTGCGCAACCCGGACGAGTTGAAAAAATCCGGCTTCCTCGACGCCCGCACCGCTGGCAAGCAAGTGCGCATGGCCATCGAACAACAACAGCCGCTGCCGACTCTGGGGGGCAAGAAAGACCTCGCAGCGCTGAGTTATGCCATGAGCCCGGAGTTTCTCGGCGACCGGGTCGGTGCTTTCATCTATGCCATCGGCAGCATGCTCGTCACCGCCCACGGCAATCGGCTCGAGTTCTACATGACGGATGTGATCAACCCGACGTTCGTCAGCAACGCTGCCCGCAACATCGAGAAAGCCACCTGGATACTCAGCCAGCGGCAAAACAAGAACGGCGAGCCGTTGCTGTTCTCCAATGAAATCTCGGAGGAGGGCAGCAACCTGAGTTTTGCCGTGGAGTTCGGCAAGATCGTCGCGCGGCTGGACCTGCTGACGCAGATGCTGGACGAGCGCTACCGCCGTATCGGTTTGAATTACGCGCAGAGTTTGCTGTTTCTCAACTTCCTGCCCGTGCAATAAGTTTGGCCAACTCAGCAGATCCCTGTGGGAGTGAGCCTGCTCGCGATGACGGACTCACAGTCAACGTCATTGCTGAATGTTAAACCGCTATCGCGAGCAGGCTCACTCCCACAGGGGAGTAGTGTGTTCAGGGAATAACGATAGTTCGCATCGATATAAGTGGTTATAAGAAAAATCGCTATGCTGCGGTCCAGATTTTTCATGCGTTTTTTGTGGGCGTGTTAATGGAATTCGGTAATTTCGGTTTAGTCGTGGCAGGTCTGGTGGTCGGCTTTATTGTCGGGATGACTGGCGTTGGTGGCGGTTCTTTGATGACCCCCATTCTGTTGTGGTTCGGTGTCAATCCGGCCACCGCAGTGGGGACGGATTTGCTGTACGCGGCCATTACCAAATCCAGTGGTGTGCTGGTTCATCGAAAGAACAAGAACATCGACTGGGCGATTACCGGTTGGCTGACCCTCGGCAGTGTGCCGGCGGTGGCGCTGACGTTGTGGTTCCTGAGCACCTTGCAAACGTCGCCCGAGGCGATGAACGCGGTCATCAAACAGGCCTTGGGCTTTGTCCTGTTTGCCACGGCGCTGGCGATTTTCTTCAAGAAACGCCTGCTCGATTTCGCCCACAAACGCGCGGGCGGTCATTACAACCCCAGCGGCAAGCGCTTGAATGTACTGACCGTGATTACCGGTCTGGTCCTGGGCACCATGGTTGCCCTGACCTCCATCGGCGCTGGCGCCCTGGGCACCGTCGCATTGTTCATTCTCTATCCGCTGTTGCCGACCCGCCGTCTGGTAGGCACTGAAATCGCGCACGCCGTACCGCTGACCCTGGTGGCCGGCCTCGGCCATGCGAGCATGGGCAATATGGATTGGCACGTGCTGGGTTATTTGCTGATCGGTTCGCTGCCGGGGATTTACCTGGGCAGCCACCTGACTGGCCGCATCTCCGATGAAGTGCTGCGCCCTTGCCTGGCCACGATGCTGGTGCTGATCGGGTACAAACTAGCCTTTTAACCGGGTAGAGCTTCCAGAAACAAACCCGCTTGGCAGGCGCGCTCAGGGCCGGGTCAGAATCTCCAGCAGATGCCCGTCCGGGTCATCGAAGTAAACCCGCCGGCCACCGCCGTAATCGTTGATCTCGTTCGGTCGTTGTTTGCCAGGGTCGGCCCACCAGGGTTGCTGTCGGGCTTGCAGGCGGGCGAAGGCCGCATCGAAATCGTCGTCACCAATCAAAAACGCGTAGTGCTGGGAGGCAATCGGCGGGTCATTGTCGTAGAAGTCCAGCGACACGCCATTGTCGAACTTGACGATCAGCATCGGGCCGAAGGGTTCGGGGCTGGGCAGGCCAAGGATGTCTGCCAGATAGTTGGCTGATGTCTGCTTGTCGCGACACCAGACGATGGTGTGGTTCAACTGAGCGCTCATGCAGAGGTCCTCACGGCGGATCAGGGCTTGGTTGTTGAGCTATGAGATTAGCTCAGGCTGTTGCGCAATGACCGCCCTGACCTAAGCTTGGGGCAAGGCGAGACATAATTGCGTGCGTCACCCGGAACGAACGCCGCGATGCGCAATCATTAGAGCGTGGATATCAAAAGGAGATGCGCATGCTCATCAGGTCATTGACCCTGACTACCCTGCTGGCTTTCGCCGGTCCCTTGCTCGCTGCCGATGACGGCTCACCGCTGGATATGGACAAGGGCAGGGCCCGGCCGTTGATTGTCATCGCTCCGAGCACGGTCGATCCCACGTGGGTCAGCCTGAAAAAGTCGCTGGATGAACCGACCAATCGCAAGGGGTTCACCGAGCGAAACATGGTCCTGTACACCGTGCTCAATTTGATGGGCCAGCGCGAGGGCAAAGACCTGGGGCCACAAGACACGGCGGCATTGATCCGCTCGCTCAAGTTGGGTGCCGGCGCGAAGAGCAAGGTCATCCTGGTGGGCAAGGACGGGGAAAAGAAGCTTGAACAATCGGGCGCGATCGAGCTGAAGGAGATTTTCGCCGCCGTCGACCAATTACCGGCGACAGAGCAAGAAGCCACGGCACCGACACCGCCGCCGGTCACTGAAGTCGCACCGGCCAACGGCGCCAACGGCGCCAACGGTGCCAACGGTGCCAAAGGCGCAAAGCCGGGCAAACCTGGCAAACCGGCGAAGCCTGCCAAGCCGCCTGAAATGCCGGATGATTGAACGCAGACTTTTGTAGCTGCTGGCGCAGCCTGCGCCAGCGGCTAAAAAAAATTGGGTGTTTCGGGGGGAGATGTATCAGCTTCTATTGGTCTCGGAAGTTTCCTGCAAGTCCTGTCGGTCTTTATGAACTGGTTTCTGTCAGAGCGCACCGCTAGCCTTCGTCAGCCACCGCAAAAACGCGGTCGGACGTGGGAATCCGCGACACTGAGGGATCCAGGGACGAAAACACCAATGGCACAAAAAGGAGCCTCGTCTGTGAACAAGTCCAGCAAGCATCAACCGCAAACCCCAAGCGACGCCGAACATCCCGATCGCGCGAAGCCGTGTGAAACCGCAAAAGGCGCAGTCACCCGAAGCGCCAGGCGTACCGCCACGACCCAGCAGATTTTCACTGTTGCTGCTGGTGTCGACACACTAACCCTGCTAAATCAGGCCTGCGAAAACCTTGCCGCCCTGAATGTCCTGATTGCGAGTTTTGCCGGGAAACTGGAAGGTTCGAACCGCAAAGTGCTGCTGTCGATTCAGCAATTGGCGGCGGTCACCGAGTTGTTGGTGAATCGGGCACGGGAAAATCTTGATCCGAGAAGCGATGCACCTGACGCTCAGCCGCCAACTCTGCATTGAGTTGAAGCAGTAACGACAATGGGCGACCTCCAAGGGGTCGCCCATTTTGTTTGCTGCTACGAGATTTGAGTTTCTTGGCTACTTGGCCAGTGCACTCAATATCGTATGAGCAATCTTGATCCGCTCAGGGTTAGGGTAGTTTTTGTTGGCCAGGATCACGATGCCGATGTCTTTCGACGGCACGTACGCCACATAAGCACCGAAGCCGCCCGTTGAACCGGTCTTGTTGATCAGCACGTTTTCCGGTTGAGGTTGCGGCGGGGTCAGCCACTGGACTTCGTGAGCCTCCATCGCCATCTGCGTCGAGTTACCCGCCAGTAATTTATCGAGGGTGACCGGGTAATGGTAGAACTCCCAACCCAGCCCCTGAGTCATCTCTCCGACCTTGTAATACCCAGTGTGAGTGATGGCGACTGCCCGCTGCATCGGCGTTTCAAGCCCCGACGGTTTCATGTTCGCTTCAACATACCGAATCAGATCCGCCGCGCTGGTTTTCACCCCATAAGCCTCCGAATCCAGTGCCCCCGGCCCAACCCGTACAGGTTTGTCTTCCTTGTTGTAACCCTGAGCGTAAAGCCCCATTTGAGCTTGCGGCACCTTGAGGTAAGTGTGTTTCAGCCCGAGTTTCGGCAGCAGGGTTTTTTCCATCACGTCATCAAACGGCGCGCCCATGCTTTGGGCGGCGAGGTAGCCGAACAACCCCAGGCTCGGGTTCGAATACAGCCGATGGGTGCCGGCGGCATAAGTCGGTTTCCACTGCTTGAAGTAGCCGAGCATCTTGTCCGGTGCATCGGCATCGTCGGGGAATTGCAGCGGCAGGCCACCGGCGCTGTAGGTGCCCAGTTGCAGCACGCTGATGTTATCGAACGCGCTGCCACGCAGTTCCGGCAGCACGCTGCTGGCCTTGTCCGACAGGGACAATTTGCCGGTGGCCTGAGCGTAGGCGGCGAGGGTGGCGGTGAAGGTTTTGCTCACCGAGCCGATTTCGAACAGGGTGTCTTCGGTGACGGCTTTGCCGTTTTCCTTCGAGGCCACGCCGTAGTTAAAGTAATGAGGTTGGCCGTTGACGGTAATCGCAACCGCGACACCGGGGATCTGCTGTTGCTGCATCACCGGTTCGATGGCGGCTTTCACGATGGCTTCAATGCGGTCATCAGCAACGCAATGACCGGCGCTGAGGAAAAGTGCGAAAGCGCTGTAGAGCGCGAGTTTGTTATGCATGATTGATTCACTTTCCATGAGTTCAAGGGTGTTAACCGCTACACTCCGAGCGGCTTTTCAATCCGGGTTGCTGATGGGCGAGCCAATCTATGCAGTCTGCCGAGGTTCGACAACCGATGATATTTCGGACGAGCCATTAGAAAAATTTGGGAGTGGGCATGATCCGGCCTCAATTACCGCTCAATGCATTGCGCGCCTTCGAGGCCTCCGCCCGGCATTTGAGTTTCACCCGGGCGGCCGTTGAGTTGTGTGTCACACAGGCGGCGGTGAGCCATCAGGTCAAGAGCCTTGAATCGCAACTTGGCGTGACCCTGTTCAAGCGCTTGCCCCGCGGGCTGATGCTGACCAGCGAGGGCGAAACCCTGCTGCCGGTGTTGCGCGAGTCTTTCGACCGTATCGCGCAAACTCTTGAGCGATTCGAGGGCGGACATTTTCGCGAGGTATTGACGGTCGGCGCAGTGGGGACGTTCGCGGTAGGCTGGTTGTTGCCACGGTTGACGGACTTCCAGGCGAAACATCCGTTCATAGATTTGCGCCTGTCGACCAACAACAATCGCGTGGATGTGGCGGCTGAAGGGTTGGATTACGCGATTCGGTTTGGTGCAGGAGCCTGGCACGGGATTGAAGCAGTCAGGTTGATCGAGGCGCCGTTATCGGTATTGTGCGTTCCCGAAATTGCCCGGCAACTGAAAACACCGATAGACCTGTTGCAGCAAACGCTGTTGCGTTCTTATCGCACGGACGAGTGGCCCGAATGGTTTCAGGCCACCGGCCTCTCGACCCACGCAGCGCCGCCCCGAAGCATCGTCTTCGACTCGTCGCTGGCAATGATGGAAGCGGCGCTGCAAGGGGCGGGCGTGGCATTGGCGCCGCCGCTGATGTTCGCCCGACAACTGGCGGCGGGTGCAATCGAGCAACCGTTCGCCATCGGGATCACCACCGGCAGCTACTGGCTGACCCGTTTGCAGTCGCGCCCTGAAACGTCGGCGATGACGGCGTTCAAGGGCTGGCTGCTGCAAGCGACACACCTGTAGGAGCCGAGCTTGCTCGCGATAGCGGTTTGACCGACAGAGGAGATGTCGAATGCTATGGCCTCATCGCGAGCAAGCTCGGCTCCTACAGGATCGCGGGATTTCGATAGACCTAGCGCACCAGGCACGGCCGCTTGTTATCGAACTTCCAACCGGGAATCAGAAACTGCATCGCCACGCTGTCATCCCGCGCGCCCAGTCCCATGCCTTTGTACAACTCGTGAGCCTTGGCCAGTTGATCCATGTCCAGTTCAACGCCCAACCCGGGTTTCTTCGGCACCTGCACGCAGCCGCCAACGATTTGCAGCGGCGCTTTGGTCAGGCGCTGGCCGTCCTGCCAGATCCAGTGGGTGTCGATGGCGGTGATGTCACCCGGCGCGGCGGCCGCGACGTGGGTGAACATGGCCAGGGAAATATCGAAGTGGTTGTTGGAGTGCGAACCCCAGGTAAGGCCCCACTCATGGCACATCTGCGCCACACGGACCGAGCACTGCATGGTCCAGAAGTGCGGGTCGGCCAGCGGAATGTCCACTGATTGCAACTGGATCGCGTGGCCCATTTCCCGCCAGTCGGTGGCGATCATGTTGGTGGCGGTTTTCAGACCCGTGGCCCGACGGAATTCAGCCATGACTTCACGGCCCGAATAACCGTTTTCCGCGCCGCACGGGTCTTCGGCGTAAGCCAGTACGTGATGCTGATCCCGGCACAGGCGAATGGCTTCCTTGAGTGACCACGCGCCATTCGGATCGAGGGTGATGCGCGCATCGGGGAAGCGTTCGGCCAGGGCGGTGACGGCTTCGATTTCTTGATCGCCACTGAGCACGCCGCCCTTGAGTTTGAAGTCCTTGAAACCGTAGCGCGAGTGAGCCGCTTCGGCCAGACGCACCACGGCGTCGGCGGTCATGGCTTTTTCGTGACGTACGCGGAACCAGTCGTTGTCGGCGTCCGGTTCGCTGCGGTAGGCCAGGTCGGTTTCGTTGCGATCACCGACATAAAACAGATAACCCAGCATCTTCACTTCATCACGCTGCTGGCCTTCGCCGAGCAGGGCGGCTACCGGCACGTCAAGGTGCTGGCCCAAGAGATCAAGCAGGGCGGCTTCCAGGCCGGTGACGGCGTGGATGGTGATGCGCAAATCGAACGTCTGTAACCCGCGACCGCCAGCATCGCGATCGGCGAAGGTCTGGCGCACTTGATTGAGGATCTTCTGATACGTGCCGATCGGGCTGCCGACCACTAATGAGCGAGCGTCTTCGAGGGTCTGGCGAATGCGCTCGCCGCCCGGTACTTCACCGACGCCGGTGTGACCGGCGTTGTCTTTGAGGATCACGATGTTGCGGGTGAAAAACGGCCCGTGGGCGCCGCTCAGGTTGAGCAACATGCCATCGTGGCCGGCCACCGGAACAACCTGCATGCTGGTGATGATCGGGGCTTTGGCGGTTTCTTGTGTGTTCATTGTCATGTCCTTCAAAACAGTGCTCTTACATGAGTGTTCAGGCGTGATTGGGCGCTGGTTTGGCCAGTGCAGCAGGTGCGGATTTCGGTTTGTTGCGTGCGGCGAAGACGATGATTGCGGCAATGATCGAGGTCGCGGCCAGGCCGTACAGCCCGCCCTGAATCGAGCCGGTGCGTTCTTCCAGCAGGCCGAACGTGGTCGGCGCGACAAAGCCGCCGAGGTTGCCCACCGAGTTGATCAGCGCGATAACGCCTGCCGCGATCCGTGCATCCAGATAGGCCTGAGGAATCGGCCAGAACAGCGATGAGGCCGATTTGAAACCCAGCGCAGCAAAGCAGATCGCAACGAAGGCGAAGATCGGCCCGCCGGTGGTGGACATGAACATCCCGGCTGCCGCGATCAGCAGGGCAGCGGCGACCCAGGCTTGTTGATGCTTCCATTTGGCCGACAGTGAAGCGAAGGCGTACATGCCGACGATCGACAGCAACCATGGAATCGAGTTGAACAACCCGACCTGAATGTCGCTCAGGTCGCCCATCTTTTTGATGATGCTTGGGAGCCAGAAGGTCGCGGCATAAATGGTCAGTTGGATGAAGAAGTAGATCAGGCAGAACAGGATGATCTGGCGATCCTTGAGCAGCTTGCCCAATGACGGTTTGATCGGCGTCGCGGCTTCGCGGGCCAGTTGTTCGTCGTCGATGGCTTTGACCAGCGCGTCTTGTTCGGCGCGGCTCAGCCATTTGGCGTCGTGAGGTTTGGAGTCCAGCCAGAACCAGACGAACACGCAGAGCCCGACCGAGAACATCCCTTCAATGAAGTACATCCATTGCCAGCCGTGCATGCCGAAACCGCTGATTTGCAGCAGTAACCCGGACAGCGGGCCGGAGATCAGCGAAGCTATCGCCGAGCCGCTGAGGAAGATGGCAATCGCCTTGCCGCGTTCAACGCCAGGCAACCAGCGGGTGAAGTAATAAATCACTCCGGGGAAGAAACCGGCTTCGGCCACGCCGAGCAGAAATCGCAGAATGTAGAAGTGGGTTTCGTTCTGGATGAAAGCCATGCCAGCGGCGACCAGGCCCCAGGTCAGCATGATGCGGGTCAGCCAGATTCGCGCGCCGACTTTTTGCAGGAGGATGTTGGAGGGGACTTCAAACAGCGCGTAACCGATGAAGAACAGACCGGCGCCGAGGCCGTAGGCGGCAGCGCCGATGCCCAGGTCATGTTCCATGTGGGCGCGGACGAAGCCGATGTTCACGCGGTCGATGTAGTTGACGATGAACATGATCACGAACAGCGGCAGAACATGGCGTTTCACTTTCGAGATGGCGGACTTCAGGACCGAATCGGCGCCATCGTTCATCCCGGATATGGATGTATTCACTGCGTTATCTCCCACTGATTATTTTTATGCGGGGTGTGACTGGGTGTTGCTGTGTTGATAGACATCATACAACTACGTTTTTTCGTCGCGCAAGGGTCGTTGTCCAACAAAATGGCGCTTGATGAGAGGTTTGTTATTCATTTTGCAGCAATGGATGACCTTCGTAGCGGCCCTGTATGCGCGATTTGTTGAGTGTTGTCATACAAGTTGATCGGAGTTTTCCTGAGATTCCCGTCCAGCGCAGTGCTACGATTCCGGTAGCCCCTTCGGATGATCGCCATGCAAGAAAACCTCGACGCGCCTTCCCGCAAGCGCACCCACAACCTGGCCCATGACCTGGTCGCCAAACTGACCCAGAGCATCTTGCTCGGGCAGATGCTGCCCGGTGACAAGCTGCCGTCCGAGAACACGATTGTTCAGGAGCACGGCGTCAGTCGCACGGTGGTGCGCGAGGCGATCTCGAAATTGCAGGCGTCCGGGTTGGTGGAGACCCGGCACGGCATCGGCACCTTTGTTATCGAGCGAGCACCGGAGCAGGGACTGCGGTTGAACGTCGATACCGCGCTGGGGGTGCGCAGCATTCTGGAGTTGCGCATGGGCCTGGAAACCCAGGCCGCCGCACTGGCGGCAACCCGTCGCACCGAGCATCAATTGGTACAGATGCGCGAAGCGCTGGACGACTACCAAAGCCTGCTGGCCAACAACGACAGCTGCGTCGAAGCCGACAAGCGCTTCCACTTGCTGATCGCCGAAGCCACCGGCAACGTGTGCTTCACCGAAATCATGCAGCACCTGGGCAGCGCCATGATCCCGCGCACCCGCGTCAATGCCGCCGAGCGCGGCGCAGTGGACTTGAGCAAGCTCGGGCAACTGGCCAACCTTGAGCACGAGGCGATTCTCAATGCGATCAAACGCCAGGACCCGGATGCGGCGCGGGCGGCCATGTGGCTGCACCTGACCAACAGTCGCGACCGGTTTTCGGCCGATGGCTGATCACCGTTTGTCTACTCGATAGCACCTCATCCGCGGCCCTGATTCCAACGAGTACGGCCCAGATTTGCTGGATCTCATCAGTGAGGTGCGTCATGGCTAACGATTCGATGTTCCAGGGTGGAACGCCCAATACCGACCCCACCCGACCTATTTCCGGCACCGACGAGCCGCGCATGGATCACGACGCGCCACCCGGCATGGACCCTTCGCGGGACCCGGCCGAGGTCGACACTGATCGACCTGAAGACTGGATGGACCCTGATGCGGCCGAGGACGTGCCTCCGCCCGATGAACCAACACCGCTGTCCGATGACAGGCGATAAAAACAACCGGCGCATGGCCAATGCCAGTCAGTTAAGGCGCAGAACCTGTGGGAGCGAGCCTGCTCGCGATAGCGGACTGGCAGACAACGTATGTGTTGAATGTAAGACCGCCATCGCGAGCAGGCTCGCTCCCACAGGTTCTGCGCCTCAACACAGATCAGACGCTAGCCACCTGAACCACCGGCCTGCGCTCCAGATTCAATGCCAGTACGCTGACCAGCACCACCAGTGCTCCCGCAACGATCATCAACGTCGGCCGCTCGCCCAGCGCAAAAGAGGCAATCGCCATGGCGGTCGGTGGAATCAGGTACAGCGTCATTGTCGCGCGGCTCAAATCCACATGAGTCAGCACATAGGCCCAGGCGAGATACGCAAGGGCACTTGGGAAAATGCCCAGCCCGATGACCGCAAGCTGCACTTCAACCGGAGCGGTGATGACCTGGCTCACCAGTCCCGGGAGATAAACCAACAGCAGCAGCGTCCCGAACCAAACCGTGTAACACACCAATGTCAGCCCGTCGTAGCGCCGCGAGTGATGCTTCTGCAAGGCAAAGTAGAAACTCCATGACACCGCCGCCAGCAGGATCAACAAACCATGGGCATCGATGCTCCCCAGTCCGTGATCCCCGGCTACCACAATCACCACGCCGATCAATCCCAGAAAAACGCAGCCCCAGCGCCACACGCTCACCCGGTCGTTGAACACGAAACGCGCCAGCAACGTGCTGAACAACGGCGTTGATTGCGCCAGCACACTCGAGGCTCCGGCGCTGACACTTTGCTGGCCGAAATTCAACGCGACATGGTGCAGGCTCACGGCAAAAAAACCGAGCGCGAACAGCAGCGGCAAGTCACGCCTGTTCGGCAGGCTGATGCCTCGGAACACTGCGATCACCGCCATGAATGCCGATGCCAGCAGAAACCGCAGCAAGGCCAGATGACCAGGATCATAGGCCTGCAAACCGATGTGAATGCCGGTCGGCGAGTAACCCCAGCAGCCGACCACAAATGCCATGGCCAGGAAGATTTTGACGGGAGAGCCGGAGGAGGGCGTGAGTGACTTCATGATCGGGCACCTGTAGGCGAATGCACCCAGTATCAGAAGCCTGACTGTTCTCCACAACTGACTTATAGTGCGTCAACTCTTCACTTTAGGTGATGTATGGAGCTGGCACAGATACGCATGTTCAAGACCGTCGCCGAGGTCGGCAGCATCGCTCGGGCAGCCGAGCTATTGCATTGCGTGCCGTCGAATATCACGGCACGGATCAAGTCCCTGGAAGCGGAGCTGGGTGTCGCGCTGTTTCTGCGCGAGGGCCGAGGGCTGCGAATCAGCCCGGCGGGGCAGACCTTTCTGGCGTATGCCTCGAAAATTCTCGCCCTGACGGCGGAAGCCAAGCGCGCGGTGGACCCTTCGGCCGAGCCGTCCGGGCCGTTGCGCATTGGCGCCATCGAGTCGTCGGCGACCGGTCGATTGCCGCGTTTGCTGGCGAAATTCCACAAGCGTTTCCCGGCGGTGGCGCTGGAGCTGACCACCGGCACCTGGAGCCAATTGCTCGACGACACGCTCAATCACCGGCTCGACGGCGCGATCGTCGCGGTGGATGTCGAGCGCTCACACCTCAAGCGCACGCCGATGTACCGCGAGGAGCTTTTGTTGATCGCCTCGACTTCACTGGGGCCGGTGCGTGACATCGCGGATTTGCAGGGCAAGACCGTGTTCATGTGGCCCCAGGGCTGTCCCTACCGGGCGGCGCTGGAGCATTGGTTGCTGCGGCAGGGGCAGGCGTTGCCGATTGTCAGCCTGGCCAGTTACGGAGCGATTGTCGGCTGTGTCAGTGCCGGGGCGGGTGTCGCGCTGGTGCCAAAAGGCGTGTTTGATCAGTACGCCAAAGGGGCGGGTTGCGCAGGGTATGAGTTCCCCGAGCTGACGGCGATCGACAACCTGTTTTACTGGCATGAAAACGCCGGGGTTCACCCGGCGCGTGAGGCTTTTGTGGGGATGTTGCGGGAGGAGTTCACGGCGTAATAGGCGTCGGGTCTGAAAGCCACCCCTCACCCCAGCCCTCTCCCCAACGGGGAGAGGGGGAAAGGGGGCCGATCTTCAAGCCTTTCAAACCTGAGTTCGACTCGGAATTTCAGGTCGATGTAGCTCTAAGAAACAACTCGGTCAGTCCCCTCGCCCCCTTGGGGCGGTCCGACGTTTCGGGAGGGTTAGGGTGAGGGGTGGATTCAAGATACACCCACATCCCGCATCAATAACCCAAACCTCAAATCCACCGCATCCGGAATCGGCAAATACACCGTATGCCCATCCCCCGGTGCCACTTCGATAGGCTCGCCCCTGAGGTTTTGCAGTTGATGCAAGTCGAATTGGAAGTTGCCCTTGGGCGTCATCAGTTCCATGTGGTCGCCCAAACCAAATCGGTTCTTCACCTTGACCTCCGCCATCCGGTCACGCCGCTCGCCGGTCAACTCGCCTACAAACTGCTGCCGCTCCGACACCGAACTGCCGTGCTGGTAGTTCTGGTATTCGTCATGCACATGCCGCCGCAGAAAACCTTCGGTGTAGCCGCGTTGGGCGAGGGATTCCAGATCTGTCATGAGACTGCGGTCGAACTCGAGACCGGCCACCGCGTCGTCGATCGCCCGGCGGTAAACCTGAGTGGTGCGTGCGCAATAAAAATGGGATTTGGTCCGGCCCTCGATTTTCAGTGAGTGCACGCCCATCTGCGTCAGGCGCTCGACGTGCTGCACCGCGCGCAGGTCCTTGGCGTTCATGATGTAAGTGCCGTGTTCGTCTTCGAAGGCCGGCATCAGTTCATCGGGCCGATTGGCTTCCTGCAGCAGGAATACCTGATCGGTCGGGGCGCCGATGCCCAGGGTCGGTTCGGGCTGGAAGGTCTGCACGATTTCGCCTAGCTGGTTTTCAGTGGCCTCTTGCGCCGAATATTTCCAGCGACAGGCGTTGGTGCAACTGCCCTGATTGGCGTCGCGCTTGTTCATGTAACCCGACAACAGGCAGCGACCGGAATAGGCCATGCACAAGGCGCCGTGGACGAACACCTCCAGCTCCATCGCCGGGACTTGCTCGCGGATTTCGGCGATTTCTTCCAGGGACAGTTCCCGCGACAGGATGATCCGGCTCAAGCCTTGTTGCTGCCAGAACTCGACACTGGCCCAGTTCACCGTGTTGGCCTGTACCGACAGGTGAATCGGCATCTGCGGATAATGCCGGCGCACCAGCATGATCAAGCCCGGGTCGGACATGATCAGCGCGTCCGGCGCCATGGCAATTATCGGCGCCAGGTCTTTGAGGAAGGTTTTTAGCTTGGCGTTGTGCGGGGCGATGTTCACCACCACATAGAAGCGCTTGCCTTGAGCCTGGGCCTCTTGAATGCCGAGGGCCAGATTGGCGTGATCGAATTCGTTGTTGCGCACCCGCAGGCTGTAGCGCGGTTGACCGGCGTACACCGCATCGGCGCCGTAGGCGAAGGCATATCGCATGTTTTTCAGGGTGCCGGCGGGGGCCAGCAGTTCTGGAGGTAGGAGAGTCATGGCAGAGTCGGTCACAAAAGCTGCCGAGAGTAAGCGGCTTGCCCGCGAGGTTCATTGATCTGGATCTATGCTTGATGAACAAACGGATGGCACTCGCGCGAACCGTGGCGGACTAAGCATCAGGACGCAACATTGTGTCCTTGCGGACTGACATGGATCGGACATGAACGAAGAGACAGTACAAAACAAATCACTGGTGATCTTACTGGGGCTGGTCACTGCCGCCTTCATCTGGATTTTGCTGCCGTTTTACGGCGCGGTGTTCTGGGCGGTGATCCTCGGCATCCTCTTCGCGCCCCTGCACCGACGACTGCAACTGAAGTTCGGCTGGGAGCGCAATCTGACGTCGCTGCTCACCCTGAGCATCTGCCTGTTGATCGCGATTCTGCCGGTGATTGTCCTCAGTATCTTGCTGGTTCAAGAAGGGGCCGCGGTCTACCACCGCATCGAAAGCGGCGAACTGGACATCGCCGGGTATGTGACGCATTTAAAACACAGCTTGCCGCCGTACTTCCAGCACTTGCTCGATCGGGCCGGAGTAGGCGAGCTGGACGGGCTGCGGGAGAAAATCATCAAGAGTGCGGTGTCAGGCAATGAGTACATTGCCAACAAAGCCTTCAGTTTTGGTCAGGGTACGTTCGATTTCGTGGTGAGCTTTTTCATCATGCTCTACCTGTTGTTCTTCTTTCTGCGGGACGGCGCCGAACTGGCACGTAAAGTTCGCGCGGCGGTGCCGCTGCAGGAGCACCAGAAACGCCGTTTGCAACTCAAGTTCAATCGCGTGGTTCGAGCGACAGTGAAGGGCAACCTGCTGGTGGCGATCACGCAGGGCGCATTGGGCGGTTTGATTTTCTGGTTTCTGGATATTCCGAGCGCGTTGCTCTGGGCGGTGCTGATGGCGTTTCTGTCGCTGTTGCCAGCGGTGGGGGCGGGGATTGTCTGGGCCCCGGTGGCGGCGTTTTTCCTGTTCGCCGGAGCGATCTGGCAGGGCGTGGTACTGGTGCTGTTCGGGATTTTTGTGATCGGCCTGGTGGATAACGTGCTGCGACCGATCCTGGTGGGCAAGGATACCAAGATGCCGGACTATCTGATCCTGATCTCGACCCTTGGCGGTCTGGCGATCTTCGGCCTCAATGGCTTTGTGATCGGGCCGTTGATCGCTGCGCTGTTCATGTCGAGTTGGGCAATTTTCATTGAAACCAAGCCGCGGGTGCAGTTGCCTTAAGCGCTGATGTGGCCTAGGCCGATGCGTTGCGACAGTGCCTGGGCGGCCGGCAGCGAGGTGAGCGGACCGCTGATCGGTTCGCCGTCCTGCACCAGATACCAACAGGCGAGCAATCCTAGCTCTCTGAGCGGTGCGGGAACGGCACTGCCGATAACGGACATGATCTGAATCTGGGACATAAGTACCTCCATCAATCGATGGAGCTACCTTACGGACCTGACGCTTGAACGGACAATCAACGCTTTCGATAGTCGTCATTGATGCCAATGAGTCGTCGGATCAGTCGACCACCAGATCCAGCATATGAACCACTTCCTGCTCGTTGAGCAGTCCTTTTCGCACCAGGTTTTCTGCCAGCAGCGAAAGAAACTTGGCGCTGCGATGGCCTTCCAGGTGCTTGAGTTCGGTCAATGCGTTGTACACCTTGCTGGAAGTGCACAAGCCGACGATGCGGTGCGGGTTTTGCGTGGGCATGAGGTCGTCCTTGTTTTTATCAACCTGTTGTTAACGGACGGATCCAAGAGTGCGGACCCGACATGACATAAATATGACCGTTTTCCCCAAAGCGGGGGAAGGATGGCGAGTCAATCTTGCCAACTTGCGCCGCAAAGACTGTCCCGACAGCGACCTTGGCGAGATTTATCCAGACCTCCGCCGACGGACGGTCACAAAAAAGGCCCCGCTGTTGAGGCGGGGCCTGATGATTCCGTTACCAGCGGCCATAACCGCGGGGAGGGCCGTAGTAACCGCGTGGTGGACCGTAATAACCACGTGGTGGGCCGTAATAAACCGGCGGCGGGCCGTAATAGACCGGTTGCTGCACGTAGACCGGTGCCGGCTGGTAATAAACCGGTGGCGGGCCGTAGTAAACCGGTTGTGGCTGAACGTAAACCGGTTGCTGTACATAGACCGGGCGATTGCTGTTGATGAGGGCCGAACCGACGATGGCCGAGCCAACGATCGCACCAAATACCGCCGGTCCTTCCCAACCGTGACCGCCGTGACCGCCGCCAGCCTCTGCCTGCCCTGCGATAGCAAGAGCACCGATCAGCAAGGCTACTGTGGGGATTTTACGGATCATGATAGTTCCTCGGTTCTTCGCCCCGGCGCTTGTGTCTGCAATAGACCCAAGGATTGTCGCGGGGATACTTCTAAGACAGCTTTTTTTTCAAAATCAGCACAGCCATTGGGTAAATTTTGTGTAAGGTCTGTACTCGCTTCTTTACGGTTCCGTGAGGCCACGTGCAGACACACCGTTATGATCGATCAGACCCGCTGGATTGGCTAATCCCGTCCATCTGAAAGTGCTATTGAAGGAGATTTTTCATGCAGATGAACCCCGACAGAGACACCCTGCTGTGCATGTCGCTTTCCGCACGCCCCGGGAACTTCGGCCTGCGGTTTCACAATCATCTGTATGAGCAACTGAACCTGAATTTTTACTACAAGGCCTTCAGCAGTCAGGATCTGCCAGGCGCCGTTGGCGGCATTCGCGCCTTGGGGATTCGTGGTTGCGGCGTGTCGATGCCGTTCAAGGAGGCGTGCATTGCCCTGGTCGATGAACTGGACCCCTCCGCGGCGGCCATTCAATCGATCAACACCATCGTAAACACTAACGGCCATCTCAAGGCTTACAACACCGATTACATCGCGATCGCCCAGTTGCTTGATACCCACCAGGTGCCGAAGGAATTGACCTTTGCCCTGCGCGGCAGCGGCGGCATGGCCAAGGCTGTGGCCAGTGCCTTGCGTGATGGCGGCTACAAAAATGGCCTGATTGTTGCCCGCAACGAGCGTGCCGGACGGGCGTTGGCCGAATCGCTGGGCTATCGATGGCAAGCGGAGCTTGGCTCGGAGCGGCCGCAGATGTTGATCAACGTCACACCGATTGGCATGAACGGCCCTGAGGCCGATCAGTTGGCGTTCGATGCTGAAACCATCGCTGCTGCCGAGACTGTCTTCGATGTCGTGGCAGTCCCCTCGGAAACACCATTGATTGTGCGCGCTCGTGCTGAAGGCAAGCGAGTGATCACCGGGCTGGAAGTGATCGCGATCCAGGCACTTGAGCAGTTCGTGCTGTACACCGGCGTGCGGCCGACCGATGAGCAGTTTCACAAAGCCGTGGAATTTGCCCGCAGTGGCCACGGCTCTCCTGCTGCCCAGTAAGCGAAACCGAGACTGAGGTGACTCATGCATCCTGCCATTCTTAATCTGGATCAGGCCGAACTTGAGCCGCTGCCCGAAGCGTTTGCCCCGACGGGAGACACCGCCGACCGCTATCAGCAACGGCAGGCGCGCATCGGCCAGCAACTTGGCGCGCAGAAGCTGGGTTATCGCCTGTACGCGCTGGAACCGGGGATGCGTGGCAGCCCGTTTCACAGTCATCGGGTCAATGAGGAAATGTTTTACATCGTGGCCGGGGAAGGGGAGATTCGCCTGGGCGCCGAGCGCTTTCCCGTTCGCGCCGGTGATGTCATTGCCTGCCCGCCGGGCGGCCCTGAAGCCGCGCACCAGATCATCAACACCAGCAACGCTGAGCTGCGCTACCTGGCAGTCAGCACCCAACAATCACCCGAGATTTGCGAGTACCCGGATTCCGGCAAGTATGCGGTGATGGACGACTTCAAGGTCGATGCCGAGGGCAATGCCTCGGGCTTCGTCGCCATCGCCCGGCCGGCCGACGGCGTGGATTACTGGGACGGCGAATAATCACGGCCTGTAGCAGCTGCGTTGTGGTGAGGGGATTTATCGAAACGTCGCACCGCCCCGTTGGGCTGCGAAGCGGCCCCTGTTTTTCCAGCCACACCGCGTCCAATGGATTACGACGGCTTCGCCGCCGAACGGGGATAAATCCCCTCGCCACAACGCAGCTGCTACATAGACCGTGTTGTTTATTCGAGGCGGGCCAGTCGCTCTTCCAGCGCTGCAATTCGCGCTTCCAGCTCTTCGATCCGCTCAACCGATACGCCGCCACCCGCGCCACGCTCGGTCGGGTTCTGCCGTGCCGTCAGGATCACTTCGATGTCCGCCGGGTCGCCCAAGGCGTGCATGTAGCGGTCTTCCCGTTGACCGGCCTGGCGCGGAATCAGCAGTGCCAGATCGCGAGCAATCAGCCGTTCCAGTTGATGCACCACCTGTTCGGCATCTTCAAAGTCATGCATGCGGCCGCTGCGGGTCAGCAGTTCATTGACCGTCTGTGGGCCGCGAAGGAATAACAGCCCCGTCAAAATCACTTGAGCGGGCACCAGTTCCAGTGCCTTGTCGACTTTGTGTTCCCAGCGATCCGCACGACTGCCCATCACCAGTTTGGTAAAACCGCGACCTTCGAGGGCGCGCAGACTTTGGCCGACCTGACCCTGGGTCAGGTTCATCACCGGCTCGCGGCTGGTTTTCTGGTTGCAGGCAATCACCAGCGCATTGAGCGTCAGCGGATAGGTTTCCGGGCTGGTGGCCTGTTTCTCGATCAGCGAGCCCAGTATGCGGATTTCCGTGCTGTTAAGCCGCGGCTCGTCGAACGTTGTCTCTTGCTCAGTACTCATGGTTCTGCGTCCTTCCCGGGGTCAATTTTTTCTCCTGCTGGCATGCACTTTAGATTGACGTGTGTCAATGGCAACTGAATTCGTCACGCCTTCCTGGTAATCGTCACAAAACCTAAATGAATAATTAACGCTATTTTTACAAACTGACGAGCAACGTATGCATGGCCGAGAACTGGCCGGCCGTATTGCGGGCATCTGGTAGTTCTCCCATCGACGATACAAGCCTTACTGACTGGACTATGGAGCAAAGCATGAAGCTGACGTGGGTATTGGCCAAGAACAATGCGCTGATCGGCGCGAACTCCCAATGACTGTTCTGGTCACTGGCGCCGCCGGCTTCATCGGGTATCACACTGTTAAGCGTTTGTGCCGGGAAGGCCTTGAAGTCATCGGCATCGACAACCTCAACGACTATTACAGTGTTGAGCTTAAGCGTGCACGGCTTAACGACCTTGCATCCTTGCCAGGCTTTCGTTTTCAGACCCTGGATATCGTCGACAAACCGGCACTGATGGCGTTGTTCAAAGAACATCGTTTTACCGAGGTTGTGCACCTGGCGGCCCAGGCGGGTGTTCGCTATTCACTGGACAACCCGGACGTCTACGCGCAATCGAACCTGGTGGGTTTTCTGAATGTGCTGGAAGCGTGCCGTCACTATCATCCCGAGCACCTGATCTATGCATCAAGCAGCTCGGTGTACGGTACCAACAGCAAAATGCCGTTCAGTGTTGAAGACGCTGTCGATCATCCCATTTCACTGTACGCGGCCAGCAAACGTGCTAATGAGTTGATGGCTCACAGCTACTGTCATTTGTATGGCCTGAGGGCCAGCGGCCTACGCTTTTTTACCGTTTACGGACCTTGGGGGCGCCCCGACATGGCGCTGTTCAAGTTCACCGAAGCGATCCTCAATGGTTTGCCGATTGATATCTATAATCACGGCCAGATGGCGCGCGACTTCACTTACATCGACGACATTGTCGAAAGCGTCGCCCGTTTGCGCCTTCGGCCGCCGATCCCGGAGGGGGAGGGCGACGGCGTTAACCGGATTTTCAATATCGGGCGCGGCAAGCCGGTAGCACTGCTGGAGTTCGTCGATTGTCTGGAATCGACGCTGGGGATCAAAGCGCAACGCAACTTTCTACCACTGCAGCCTGGCGATGTGGTCAAGACTTGGGCTGACGTGTCGGCATTGACCCAATGGGTCGACTTCCATCCTCAGGTGACGGTGGAAGCGGGTGTAGCGGAATTTGTGAAGTGGTATCGCCACTTTTATCAGAGATGAAATGTTCGCCCTTGATAATAAGAAACCAAGGATTAAAGGGGGGACCCTATGAGTCATGAAATTTTTGTATCTGTACTGATTCCGGCAAAAAATGAAGCAAACAACCTAAAGCCCTTGATTGAAGAAGTGCGCACAGCCTTGGCCGACGAGGCGTACGAAATCATCGTCGTGGACGATGGCAGTACCGATGCCACCTTGCACGAACTGCGGCAGATCAAAAACAATGGCCTGAGCACACTGCGGATCCTGCGTCATGAGCGTTCGCTTGGGCAAAGCACCTCGCTTTACCATGCGGCGCTGGCTGCCAAGGGGCAGTGGCTGGCCACGCTCGATGGCGACGGCCAGAACGATCCTGCGGACATCCCCGGGATGTTGGCGCTGGTGCGTGGTGAACAAGGGCTGGCCGGCCTTCAGTTGGTGGCCGGGCACCGGATCAACCGCCGCGACAACGCGAGCAAGCGCTGGGCTTCACGGTTTGCCAATGGATTGCGCAGCCGCATGCTCAAGGACCAGACACCGGACACCGGGTGTGGATTGAAGTTGATCGAGCGGGCGGCGTTTCTGCGCCTGCCGTACTTCGATCATATGCATCGGTACATTCCTGCACTGATCCAGCGCCATAACGGCCGAATGATCACTCATCCAGTCAACCACCGTCACCGCACAGCCGGGGTCTCCAAATACGGCAACCTGGACCGTGCCCTGGTGGGCATTCTCGACCTGATCGGCGTCTGGTGGCTGATCCGGCGCACGCGCCTGAACGCCACTGCGCAGGAAATCGAAGGATGAATCTCTCCCGTGAAACCCTGTGGCTGGTGGTCGGCTTCGCCGGCCAGATAGCCTTTACCGGTCGCTTCGTCTTGCAGTGGCTTTACAGCGAATACAAGAAACGCAGCGTGATTCCAGTGAGTTTCTGGTACCTGAGCATCGTCGGTAGCGCCCTGCTGCTCGCTTATGCCATTTACCGGGAGGACCCGGTGTTCATTGCCGGTCAAGCCTTTGGCTCGATCGTTTATCTGCGCAATTTGCAGTTGATTGCTCGCAGCAAACACTTAAAGGACTGAGTCATGCGCAGAACGTTATCACCCCGGGTCGAATGCCTGGGTTTGATGTTACTCGCCCTGGTTTTGATCGGTGCCGGACTGGGGCTGCGTCAGCCGCAGAACGTTGACGAGGAGCGATTCCTTGGCGTTGCGCTCGAGATGCTGCAGCACGGCTCATGGCTGATTCCACACCGTGCGGCAGAGATCTATGGCGACAAACCGCCGATTTTCATGTGGACGGTGGCGTTCTTCGCCTGGCTCACCGGGAAACCCTCCATCGCCCTGTATCTGCCGGGTCTTCTATCGGCCGTTACGGTCACCGCCGTGGTTTATGACTTGGGCCGCCGGTTATGGCATCAACGTACCGGCCGGATGGCGGCGCTCTTGTACCTGGCGACCTATCAGACCTACAGCATCCTGCAGACCGGCCAGATCGACAGCTTTTTGATTCTGTTCACCTCCGTGGGTATGTACGGTCTGGCGCGGCACCTGTTGCTCGGGCCGGCCTGGCGCTGGTTCTACCTGGGCTGCGCCGCCATGGGCATTGGTGTGATCACCAAAGGGGTTGGCTTCGTTCCGGCCCTGATGCTGATTCCGTATGCCTATGCGGTGCGCAAAGGCTGGCCCGGTGTGGTGGCCATGCCCGGCGAGGCGCGCAAGTGGCTGCTGGGGCTGCTGGTCATGCTGGGCGCCATCGCGATCTGGTTACTGCCTTTGGCCTTGTCCATCGCGCTCAATGGCACTGCTGAAGAGATCGCCTATGCGCGAGAAATTCTGCTGCGCCAGACCGCGGGACGCTATGCCGCCGCCTGGGACCATCGCGAGCCGTTCTGGTATTTCTTCGTTCACGTGATCCCCCAATATTGGTTGCCGCTGGTGCTGGCATTGCCGTGGCTGGTGCCCGCTTGGCGCCGGCAACTGCGCAAGCACGACGGCCGAGTGCTGGTGCTGCTGGGCTGGGTCGTGCTGGTGGTGCTGTTTTTCTGTATCAGCAGCGGCAAGCGCAAGTTGTACATCTACCCGGCGCTGCCCGGGCTGGTGCTGGTGGCTGCACCGCTGATTCCCTGGTTGCTCAAGCGCTGGTTCAGTCGCCGTCCGCGTGGTCGGCGGGTATTCCAGGCGTTGGTCGTGACCTGGTTTGCGCTTTGGATTGCCCGCGGTTTCATCGAACCGATCAAGGACGGTCCCAACCCTCACGAAGCGATCATGGCGCAAGCGGCGACCATGACCCAAGGCGCCGACCTGGTGTTGGTCAATTGGCGCGAGGGCCATTGGCTGTTCGCGCGACAACCGATCGTGCACTTCGGGATGGTCGGCTCCACGGTCGAGCAGGCGGCACTGTGGTTGCGCGAACATCCTCGGGCGTATGCCTTGGTCCCCGACGAACTGTTGAGCCAGTGTTTCAATCCTCAGGCCGCGCGTGAGTTGGGCGAAACCTCCCGAGCGCACTGGTCGATCGTCGGTGCCGATGCCGATAACGGCCAATGCCATCCGGGACAACCCGTCAATGTCTATCGATTTACCTGGGATCAAGAAAAAGTATGAGCAAGGCAAGGAAGGCTGGAATTGTTCTGATCGCCGCGCTGGTCGGCGTTAGTGGGGTTTTCGTTCATTTTGGCTTGCCCGGGCAGTTGTACGCGCACTGGCATAACAGCTGGTATGGCAATCAGGCGCCAGACAAAAATATCTGGCTGCCAGACTACAAGGTCGCGATCGAAGGCAAACCGATCCCGGGCATCACCGATTTGTCCGGTCTCGCCTATGACCCTGATCACGACCGCATTCTGGGTATCACCAATGGTGTGCCTATGGAAATTCTGGCGCTGACCCGTGACGGCGATTTGCTCGAGCGCTACCCATTGATCGGTTTTGAGGACACCGAAGGCATCGCTTACATGGGCAAAGGGCGGGTGGTCATCGTTGATGAACAGCAGCAGCGGCTGCACATTTTTACCCTGCCGGAGACCGCTGGACCCATCCGTGCGGATCAAACTGAATCACTCGCCATCGAGATCAACCTCAGCGAGCATAACAAGGGGTTTGAAGGTGTGACCTATGACCCGGCCAATGACCGCATCTTCGCCATCAAGGAGCGTGATCCGCGGCAACTGTACTCAATCACCGGCATGCTCGGCTCCATTGGCAACCGAATGCAGATCCGTATCAAGGACTTGACGGCCTGGGTCGACCGCGGCGTTTTCAGCAAAGACCTTTCCGAGGGTTACTACGATCCTCGGACCGGCCACTTACTGTTGCTGAGCGAACAGTCCAGCAACCTGACCGAACTGGACCAGCAGGGTAACTTCGTCAGTATTCTCTCCCTGCGCGCCTTGGCCGGTGACCTCAAGCATACGCTGCCGCAAGCCGAAGGCATGACCATGGACAATAAAGGCGAGCTTTACATTGTGAGCGAGCCCAACCTGTTTTACCGGTTCACCCAAACGAAGGCCGGTCTGTCGGCGAGCGCAGAAAAACACTGATAACGTTGAAGTTTTCATGCCGGCGGGGCTAACGTGCGCAGATTGTTCAGAGCTTGCGCTGCGTTTCCCCTTCCGGATAAAAGACCCGCCGCAGGGGGACCGTGCATGGCTATAATCGCCCCACGTTTCCCTCCTGTCACAACACGAGACTGCCATGACTATTTCTCTGTACGCCGCTTCCGTTCCGGTTTTCAAACAAATGCTCAACGCCCTGAGCGACGTTTTGAACAAGGCCGAAGCCCACGCCACCGCCAAGAACATCGACCCAAACGCCTTCCTGCAAGCCCGTCTGTACCCGGACATGTTCCCGCTGGTCCGTCAGGTGCAGATCGCCGTTGATTTCGCCAAGGGCGTTTCCGCGCGTCTGGCCGAAGTTGAACTGCCAAAGTACGACGACACCGAAACCACCTTCGCTGAGCTGCAAGCGCTGATCGCCAAAGTGCTGGCCTTCATCGGCGAGATCAAACCGGAACAGATCGACGGCAAGGAAGGCATCGAAATCATCACCCGTCAGGGCACGCCGAAAGAGAAGCGCTTCACCGGCCAGGCTTACCTGCTGAGCTACGGTCTGCCGCAATTCTTCTTCCACGTCACCACCACCTACGCACTGCTGCGTCACAACGGTGTGGAAGTGGGCAAGCGCGATTACATGGGCGCGTTCTAAACCTCCCGGATACACAAAAGCCCGCCAAGGTTCGCGCCTTGGTGGGCTTTTTTTTGGTGAATCAAAAGATCGCAGCCTCGTTTCACTCGACAGCTCCTACAGGGGTAAGCATTTCAATGTAGGAGCTGTCGAGTGAAACGAGGCTGCGATCTTTTGATCTTTGTTACGCCATACGCTCGGCTTTCTCGTCTTCGCCCAGGCACGCCGCCGCGGTGAACAGCACGTCGGTGGAGGAGTTCAGCGCCGTTTCCGCCGAGTCCTGCAGCACACCGATGATGAACCCGACGGCCACCACCTGCATGGCGATTTCACTGGGGATGCCAAACAGGCTGCACGCCAGTGGAATCAACAGCAACGAGCCGCCCGCCACGCCCGAAGCGCCACAGGCACAGATCGCCGCGACGATGCT
Source organism: Pseudomonas sp. GM41(2012) (assembly GCF_000282315.2). Lineage (GTDB taxonomy): Bacteria > Pseudomonadota > Gammaproteobacteria > Pseudomonadales > Pseudomonadaceae > Aquipseudomonas. The sequence goes on along the minus strand of NZ_AKJN02000006.1, from coordinate 1,996,862 downwards.
CAACAGGATGGCGGTCGGAATGTCCACGGCGATGCCCAGCGTATGCACGGCGGCCAGGGTCAGCACGGTAATGGTGATCGCCGCGCCCGCCATGTTGATGGTTGCGCCCAGCGGGATCGAGACCGAGTAGGTGTCTTCGTGCAGGCCCAGGCGCTTGCTCAATTCCAGATTGACCGGAATGTTCGCCGCCGAGCTGCGGGTAAAAAACGCAGTGATGCCGCTTTCGCGCAAGCACGTGATCACCAGCGGATACGGGTTGCGACGCAGCTTCCAGAACACGATGACCGGGTTCATCACCAGCGCTACAAACAGCATGCAGCCCAGCAGCACTGCCAGCAGATGCACATAGCCGATCAAGGCGCCGAAACCGGAGGTGGCGAGGGTCGAAGCCACCAGGCCGAAGATCCCCAGTGGCGCAAAACGAATCACCAAACGCACGATCAGGGTCACGCCGTTGGATAAGTCGCCGAGTACTTCGCGAGTGGTGTCACCGGCATGGCGAATGGCAACGCCCATGCCAATCGCCCACGCCAGAATGCCGATGAAGTTGGCATTCATCAGTGCGCTGACCGGGTTGTCGACCACGCTCAACAACAGACTTTGCAGCACTTCACTGATACCGCCCGGCGCGGTGACAGCAACGTCGTGAGTGGCCAATACCAGGCTCGACGGGAACAACGTACTGGCGATAACGGCCACCACCGCCGCCGCAAACGTTCCCAGCAGATACAGAAACAGAATCGGCCGGATGTGGGTTTCCTGGCCGTGCTTGTGGTTGGCAATCGAGGCCATGACCAGCACGAACACCAGAATCGGCGCGACAGCTTTAAGCGCCGATACGAAGACTTTGCCGATGAACGCGGTGGACTTCGCCACCTCCGGCGCGAACAGGGCCAGGGCAATCCCGGCGATTAGGCCGATGATGATTTGTGTAACCAGGCTCAAGCGTTTCAGGCGTAACCATAGCGAAGGGGATGAAGCGGTCATAAAACGGCATCTCTGATTTTATTAGGTGCGGGGGTATCGCGACATCAATGCCAATCAATGGCCGATGAACAGGGTGTACGTATCGCAGGGCGCGGACTTTATCACAGCGTGGTCTTCATCCTTCAGACCTGTGACGATCTGCCGCCCGCGGGATCAACGAGATCGGCAGGTTCGTGCAACCCTGATCGGAAACACTCTGTTAAGATTCGCCATCCTCATTTTCAAGTCATGCCAGTGGGCCTTCGGGCTATCGCTGGTGTCGTCGTTTTCTGGAGTTCTGCATGCTGTTGCCCATCCTTCTGTTGTCCGCTGCCGGTTTCACGGTGCTGACCACGGAATTCATCATCGTCGGCCTGTTGCCGGCGATCGCTCGAGACCTTGATGTCAGCATCCCCCAAGCGGGTTTGCTGGTGACCTTGTTCGCCTTTACGGTCGCTGCATTCGGGCCGTTCCTGACCGCGTACTTCGCAAGGTTCGAGCGCCGCAAATTGTTCATCTCGGTGCTGATCATGTTCGGTCTGGCCAACACACTTGCGGCGTTTGCGCCGAACATCTGGGTGATGTCCGTCGCCCGGTTGATCCCCGCGTTGGGGCTGCCGGTGTTCTGGGCGCTGGCCAGTGAAACCGCGGTGGACATTGTCGGCCCGGACTACGCCGGTCGCGCCATCGCCAAGATAGGTTTCGGGATTGTCTGCGCCACCGTGTTCGGCATTCCGGTGGGCACACTGATCTCCGATGCGTTCGGCTGGCGCAGTGCCTTCGGCATTCTGGCGGTGATCGCGTTTGCCAAGGCGTTGCTGCTGTTTATCTACCTGCCGAAAACCAATCTGCATCAGCATCAAGTCAGTTTCCGCTCGCAGTTCAAGATCCTGCGCAGCCCGCTGATGGTGGGGCATGTGCTGCTGTCGATCCTGGTGTTCAGCGGCATGTTCACCGCCTACACCTACCTGGCGGACATTCTTGAGCGACTGGCCGGTTTCAACGGCACGGTGGTCGGCTGGTGCCTGATGGGCTTCGGTGCGGTCGGCTTGATCGGCAACTCACTGGGCGGCCGCGCGGTGGATCGTCATCCGTTGATGGCTTCGATGATGTTCTGCGCGTTCATGATCGCCGGCCTGGTGGCGTTGGTGCCGAACATTCATTCGCCGCTGGGTCTGGCAGCGGCGATGGGGATCTGGGGCGTGACTCAGGCGGCGTTGTTCCTGGTCAGCCATGTGCGCTTGATGAAGGCTGCACCCGAAGCGCCGGCGTTCGCGGCATCGCTGAACATTGCCGGGGCTAACCTAGGGATCGGCCTGGGCGCCATGATCGGCGGCAGGGTCATCGACGGTGTGGGCCTGCAAGGTCTTGGTTTCGCGGCGGCCGCTTTTATCCTCGCCTCGATCCTCCTGGCCATCGCACTGATGACCTTCAAACCCCGCGAAGTCTGCGCCTGACACCTCACATCTCGGTGAACAGCTCGCGTCGCGCACCTTCGGTAATGGCGACAATGCCGGGGTGCTTGACCTTGCGTTCCACCGAAATGGCGTAGAACGACTCGGTCACCGCGTCGGTCTGGCCAATCAGTTCCACGCCGTATTGGCGTATCACTTCATCGGCAATCACGCTCGGACCAATGAATATCCCGCTGCCGGATTGGCCGAAAGCCTGCATCAAGGCGCTGTCGTCGAACTCGCCGACGATGCGCGGCTGAATCTGCTGCTCGGCAAACCAGCGCTGCAAGCGACTGCGCACCACGGTCTCCGGCCCTGGAATCAGCAGCGGTGCGCCGTGCAGGCTGCGGGGGAAATCCTGACCGTATTGCGCCGCCAGTTCAGCCGTGGCGAAGAAGCTGATCCCGCATTCCCCGAGTTTCTGGCTATAGCCCTTGATGTCCAGGTGCGAGGGCATCGGGCTGTCGGAGATCACCAGGTCGAGCCGCTGGATCGCCAGGTCGGCGAGCAGGCGTTCGAGTTTGTCTTCGCGACAGGTGATGCGCAGCGGCTCGCTCAATTCCATGGTCGGCGCAATCAGGCGATAGACGATGGATTTGGGCACCACATCGGCCACACCTACCCGAAACAGAATCTGCTGTTCGTTGGGCTGTGCTCGCAACATCAGCTCCAGTTCACCGCCCAGCTGAAACATTTGCTCGGCGTAGGGCAGGGTCTGACGGCCGGCTTCGGTGAGTTCCAGCTGCCGGCCAACTCGGCGAAACAGCTCGATGCCATAGGTTTGTTCGAGCAGGGAAATCTGCCCGCTGATGGTCTGCGGCGTCAGGTTCAGCTGCTCGCAGGCGCGCACGATGCTGCCGGTCTTGGCCACCACCCAGAAGTAATGCAGCTGTCGATAGTTGAGCATGGCGACCTAAAGTTCGTTAAAACCGAAGTATAACCGCTAAAAATACGAATTTTCCTGAAGTGTTTGCCTCCCTAGAATGCCCCGCTATCGACGGGTGGCCTTTTCGCTCTGTCTGTTCTATCGAGGAAAGCATCATGAAGCTTAAAACCACGGCACTGCTGATCACGTCTTTGCTGGTATTGGCCGGTTGTGACCAGGCCGAAAAAAGCGCTCAGCAACTGATGGGCAAGGCTGCCGAAACCGCCAAACAAGCGATCGACGACACCCACAAAGCCGCAGAGCAGGCAATCAGTGATGCCACTGGCGGGCTGATCAGCAAGAAAGAACAACCGGCCAAGGAAACGGATAAAACCGAATCTTCGTCCCAGGAAATCTAAACCGTCTTAAACGAGTCAGGACTGACCCATGGAATACCTTTTAGAACTTGCTGCAAGCCCCACCGCCTGGGTCGCCCTGGCGACGTTGATCGTCATGGAAATCGTGCTCGGCATCGATAACCTGATCTTCATTTCGATCCTGACCAACAAACTGCCCGAGCAGCACCGGCAGAAGGCGCGGCGCATTGGTATCGGCATGGCGCTGATCCTGCGACTGGCGCTGCTGAGCACCATCGCGTTCATCGTCCAGTTGACTGAGCCTGTGATCGATATCTTCGGCCAGACGTTCTCCTGGAAGGACATGATCCTGATCGCCGGCGGCCTGTTCCTGTTGTGGAAGGCGACCACCGAGATCCATCACAGCATGGACCCGGCGCCGGATGATCCAACGTCGGCCACTTCGACCGTGACCCTGGGCTTCGCTGCCGCAATCGGTCAGATCCTGATGCTGGACATGGTGTTCTCCATCGACAGCATCATTACCGCTGTCGGCATGACCGAGCATTTGCCGATCATGATCATCGCGGTGGTGGTGTCGGTACTGGTGATGTTGCTGGCGGCTGATCCCCTGGCCAAGTTCATCAACGACAACCCGACGGTGGTGATGCTGGCGCTGGGCTTCCTGATCATGATCGGCATGACGCTGATCGCCGAAGGCTTCGGCGCCCATGTACCGAAAGGCTACGTGTATGCGGCCATGGCGTTCTCGGCGACGATCGAGGGTTTGAACATGATGTCGCGACGGGCGAAGCAGAAGCGAGTAGCCGCTGAAGCTTAACTCGCGCTAAACGAAACGGCCGCCTGCGCTCGAAAGAGCCCAGGCGGCCGTTTTTGTCTGGAGACAGAAGGGCTGTCGGTCAGTGCGCGGTTGCGTGCTGTTCAGCGGTTTTATCGGGTTTCGCCACTGGCGTCGACCGAGCCGGATGATGGTGCCGGCGGGTAATGCGCAGGACCCCCCATAACATGGCGGCGGCAACGGCCAGCCAGCCAGAAATCAACATCACAATGGTCATTGCCAGGCTCATCAGTGCCTCCTCTTCGCCCTGCTGCGGGCACACACTCTTTGCACATGACAGTCTAGTCGCTGCTGTGTTTCAGGCTATTGACCAAAGGTCGGCGGTCACCAATCAGTTCGCTCTATCGAATGCCATCATCTGCCGGTTAAGGCTATACCGCTGCCGCGCGGCGTCCTATGATCGACGACCAAGCCGGGAGCGCGAATACCTGGCGTCTAAATCAAGAGAGTGATGATGGTGCGGGTATTTTCTCGAGTTCGATCTTTAGTGCTGGTCGTTGGCTGCGTAGCAGGTCTGGCTGGCTGCGCGGGGAGTGTGGCACCTGAAATCAAGCGTCTGCCGGAGCGAGTCGAGCTCAGTGGTACGTTCTACCGTGGCGTGGCGAATCAGAGTGGGCCGCAAGTGCTGGCCAGCATGTTGTCCCAGCAAGGCATTGTGATTACGCCAGGCTTGCTCGAAAAACCGTTGCATTTGCCGGGTGCCGAAGCCCAGTTGCAGCAGAACATGCAAAACCTCGCTCGCGAATACGGCATGGTCGTCTATCCCCTCGACAGCAATCTGCCTGCACTGTTGACCCAGGTTGCGGCCGGTTACCCGGTGATGGTGCGCTTCACGGAAGGCTCGGCGCTCTGGGCTGAGCCGCGTTACGCCATTCTTGCCGGGTACAACCGCCAGAAGCAGACAGTGCTGCTGCGCTCGGGCATGAACCGTCGGGAGTTGATGGGCTTCGGTTCGTTTGAATCGGCGCTCAAGGATGCCGGTGGCTGGGCCGTGCTGATTCAGAAGCCGAATCAACTGCCGGCCAATGTCGATCAACAGCGATGGCTCAAGGCCGCGAGCGACCTTGCCCAGGCAGGTCAGGAGCAGGCGGCCGCCAGGGCGAAGAAAGCGCTGAACGCACAATAAGTCCGTTCGTCATCTGTCGGGCACCCCTGCGCTTTGCTGCCCTCTAATGAAATAGGGTCCGGATTTCTCCGGGCCAGACTCAAAGGAGGCGCCCATGGCACATTCCACTACCCCCGTCGGCCCGCACTCGTCTGAGCATTCTTCGGGTGACGAATTGGGCTTCGATCCCGATTCGCCGGACCTCGCCGATCCTCAGGTCGACCCCATCGGACCTGCCAAGGCGCCCAGGGATGTGAAGCCGGGCGACAATACCAAGGCTCCCGCGAAGCCTTACGATCCACTTGCCAATCTGAAACCCTGAGCCTGAGTGAGGTGCGTATGTCTACCGATTCGAGTTTCAACGACAAACGTCCGGACAGCGTTCCAACCACGCTGGAAGAAGGTGTTGACCCCGTGATGGATCCGAACGATCCGTTAAGGGATCCCTTGGCGCGTCCGATGGTAGTGCCAACGGAACATCCCCACCGCACGAGAGATCCGAGTGCCGGGGACGGCATTCCAGATGACGACCAGATGCCGCTGCCCAATGACTGACGCCGGACGAAAAAAAGCCCCGAATAGTCGGGGCTTTCTTTTACCTGTCGTTTACTTATTTTGACGCTTCAACCACGCCGCTCTGACGATGCTTGAGATTCTTGTCGGACTTGTATTGCAAGGCTACAGACGGCACGTTCGTGCCCCTGCCGGTTTCAACCCAGCTGCGAATACGACTGGCATCGGCAAAGTGTGTGTACTTGCCAAAGGCGTCGAGGATCACCAGCGCAACCGGGCGATTGCCCATGCTGGTGACCAGCACCAGGCAGTGACCTGCTTCGTTGGTGAAGCCGGTTTTCGTCAGCTTGATGTCCCAGTTCGGCTTGTTGACCAAATGGTCGGTGTTACGGAAACCCAGGCTGTAGTTGGGTTTACGGAACGAGACGGTTTTTTCCTTGGTCGTACTCAGCTCAGTCAACAGTGGGTACTTGTGCGCAGCGATCAGCAGTTTGCTGAGGTCGCGGGCCGTGGACACGTTGCGAGGGGAGAGACCGGTGGGTTCGACGAAGTGCGTGCTGGTCATGCCCAGTGCTTTCGCTTTGGCATTCATTGCGGCAATGAACGCGACGTAGCCACCCGGATAATGATGGGCCAGGCTCGCGGCAGCGCGGTTTTCCGAGGACATCAGGGCAATCAGCAGCATTTCCCTGCGCGGCATTTCGCTGTTGAGTTTCACCCGGGAAAACACACCTTTCATTTCCGGGGTGTCACTGATGTTGATGTTGATGTATTCGTCCATGTTCTGTCTGGCTTCAACCACGACCAGGCCGGTCATCAGTTTGCTGACGGACGCGATGGGCACCACCACGTCAGGATTGCTGGCATAGATGACTTTATTGGTCTGCAGATCCATCAGCAATGCGCTGCCGGAGGCGATCTTCAGTGATGACGTATCTCGCGGCGCCGAAGTGGTGTCGGCAGCGTTGGCTATTGGCGTGGTGAAAGTCCCTGTAAATGCAAAAAATAGGCTCAGGATGGAAAGACGGATTTTCACGCTGGCAGACTCGTTAGGTGTGGATAAGCCGTTTTGTAACGGGTTGTTTCTTTAAAAACGACGCATTTTAGGAGTATGAGCTACGAAAGCGCTAGCTGCCTGTATGGCGAGTGCTTTATATGAAAAAAATGAGGCGAAGGTGCGGGAGGGAGATGCTTATGCCGGGTTTAGTCTCAGGCACTGTGGGTGCCTGAGATTGCGGGTGGTTTTTGTGCTCAGCGCCCTTTGGTCTGGTTTCGCTTGGGTACAAGCATTCCGACCTCTTGCTGATAGCTCTGGTATACCTCTCCAAGCGAATCGACCAGGTCTTTTTCTTCCAGGTGCGCGCCGATCAGGATGTAGCTGGTACTGAGTATCGCAAACAGAAGATGCCCGGCGGTCATGTCGGGCGTCGCCCAGAATGCAATCAGGAAGCCGACGTACAAGGGATGGCGGACAAGTTTGTAGAGCCATGGCGATTTGAAGGCGGGCTTTTCGGGGATCCGCTTGCGCCAGGCATCAAGCGTTTGCTTCACGCCGAATAGCTCGAAGTGGCTGATCAGGAAGGTTGCCAATAGCACGATGCCCCAGCCTAGCCAGAACAGTGCGATGAGTAGCCCTTTGCCCCAGGGCGATTCGACGTTCCAGACGGGCGTTGCGATAGGCTGCCAAAGCACAAACAACAAGGCGAGCACCAGGCAACTGGAGAGTACGTAGGTAGCGCGCTCGAGCGTGGCGGGGATGAACCTCATCCACCATCGCTTGAAGTTTTTTCGCGCCATGCCACTGTGTTGTGCGGCAAACAACGTAATCAGAATGGCATCAACCAGCACCGCCAGAGGCCATGTGATGCCTGGTCCTGAATTGATATCTTTGGGGACTCCGATACCTGCGAGAAATCCGATCAGATAGAGAGCGGTCAGCAGGAAAAACAGGTAGCAGCAGAGGCTGTAAAGCAAGCCAGCCAGTTTTCCAGAGAAAACGAAAAAACGATGTCCGGTCCGGTTAGGAGGATTCATGCGTGATGCCTTCCAGGCTTTGCGCGTACTTCCCGATTCGCGTCTACGGTTTATGAGGATGTTTCGAGTATCAGTCTAGGACGGTATGGGATTTTCACCGCTTCTCTGACCTGCAGTCCTTGAGGGGCATTGCTTGAGCCGCGTCTGAAAACAGGAAACCCCGCCAATGGCGGGGTTTCTTGTGTGTTCAACGTAGCCGGTGGAATCAGCTGTGCAGTGTCTCTGCTGCGTACAACGTATTTTCCAGCAGGCAAGCGCGGGTCATCGGGCCAACGCCACCCGGGACTGGGGTGATCCAGCCGGCGCGGGGCAGGGCGGTGTCGTAGATCACGTCACCGACCAGTTTGCCGTCTTCCTGGCGATTGATGCCAACGTCGATCACGATCGCGCCTTCCTTGATCCACTCGCCTTTGACGAGACCCGGCTTGCCGGCAGCGACGACAACCAGATCGGCACGACCGACGTGGCCTGCCAGATCCTTGGTGAAGCGGTGGGTGACGGTCACAGTGCAGCCGGCCAGCAGCAATTCCATTGCCATCGGGCGGCCAACAATGTTGGAGGCCCCGACAACCACTGCATCCATCCCGTAGAGATCGACACCGGTGCTTTCCAGCAACGTCATGATGCCTTTAGGGGTGCATGGACGCAGCAGCGGAATACGCTGGGCAAGGCGGCCGACGTTATAAGGGTGGAAACCGTCGACGTCCTTGTCTGGACGAATGCGCTCCAGCAATTTGGAGGCGTCCAGGTGTTCAGGTAAAGGAAGCTGAAGCAGAACGCCGTCAATCGCCGGGTCGTCGTTCAGGCGATCGATCAGATCGGTCAGCGCTTCTTGAGTGGTTTCGGAAGGCAGGTCGTAGGCTTGGGAAATGAAGCCGACCTCTTCACAGTCTTTACGCTTGTGCGAGACATAAACCTGAGAGGCGGGATCGCTGCCGACCAGGATCACCGCGAGGCCGGGCGTGCGCAGACCTTGCTGGCGACGCTCGTTGACGCGTTTGGCGATCTGCTGGCGCAGGCTGGCGGCGATCGATTTGCCGTCGATTAGTTGTGCAGTCATTGCGCGTGATTAACCATCGAGAGGGGAAAAAAAGAGAACGCATTCTCGCATGTCATGAGGTGAGGGCAAAGGCGCTTGGTCTGCAAATTCCCCTAACCCCTTTAATTAAATGAATTTTTTTTAAAAAAGAGTTGACGACCTTCAGGGTCACCTATAACATTCGTCGCACTTGTCGGGCACAGCCTAGCACTGGTTAAGAAGGTCGAGCAGAGTTGATGTTTAATTCGGTGAGACTGAAAGCACTTAGTTTGTAATCGTCCAAGAATACAGATTAACAAGGCGCCCGTAGCTCAGCTGGATAGAGCATCCGCCTTCTAAGCGGATGGTCGCAGGTTCGAGTCCTGCCGGGTGCGCCATTAGGCAGCTTTGGCACAAGTAACGCAACATGGCAATATGGTGGGCGTAGCTCAGTTGGTAGAGCACGGGATTGTGACTCCCGTTGTCGAGGGTTCGATCCCCTTCGTCCACCCCATATTTAGAAAGGCGCCAGATTAACAGTCTGGCGCCTTTGCTTTAAAAGCTTGATGCGGATGTGGTGGAATTGGTAGACACACTGGATTTAGGTTCCAGCGCCGCAAGGTGTGAGAGTTCGAGTCTCTCCGTCCGCACCATTACAAGTAGCTATTTAATAGCAGAAAACGGCGCAGCACCTGAAAGGGGCTGCGCCGTTTTTGTTTTAGAAGTCTGAATTTTCAAAGCGGCCGCAGGTTCTGGGTCGAGAGGGCGGCTCGGATCGTCGGATTTATGTTTCTCGATGATGCTGATTCGCCCGTTGGTCCCCTTGTGGGGTCGACTGTCAGGGATGGATTGCCGATGCCTTCTATATATAGAAGGATTGGTGCAGAGCCCTGGCATGATTGGCTGTATTTGCTAACAGGGCGAGGCACAACCGTTTGTCCCCGCCTATAAATTGCCTGCTGCTTTTTTACCCGTTTTCAGTAGGGTGACTTCTTGAGTTTGACCCACTAGAATGCATGCCCTTGATTCTGGGGTCGGAAACGGCCGGCTAACGTCTGTGCAACGAGGAATATCCATGCAAGTTTCTGTTGAAAATACTTCTGCTCTTGAGCGCCGCATGAGCATCACCGTGCCGGCTGAGCGCATCGAGACTCAGGTCAACAAGCGTCTGCAGCAGACTGCCCAAAAGGCCAAGATTGCTGGCTTCCGTCCAGGCAAAGTGCCAATGAGTGAAATCAAGCGCCGTTTTGGTGCTGATGCACGTCAGGAAGCGGTCGGCGACGTGATCCAGTCCTCTTTCTACGAAGCTGTCGTTGAGCAGAAGCTGAACCCGGCTGGCGCTCCTTCGATCGAGCCGAAATCGCTGGAAGCGGGCAAAGACCTGGAATACGTCGCGATTTTCGAAGTGTTCCCTGAGTTCACCGTTGCCAGTTTCGAAGGTATCGCGGTTGAGCGCCTGAGCGCTGATGTTGCTGATGCCGATCTGGACAAAATGCTGGAAGTGCTGCGCAAGCAGAACACCCGTTTCGAAGTGGCCGATCGCGCTGCTCAAACTGAAGACCAGCTGAACATCGATTTCGTTGGCAAGGTCGACGGTGAAGTGTTCGCTGGCGGTTCCGCCAAAGGTACTCAGCTGGTTCTGGGTTCCGGCCGCATGATCCCTGGTTTTGAAGACGGTCTGGTTGGCGCTAAAGCCGGCGAAGAGCGCGTTCTGAACCTGACCTTCCCAGAGGACTATCAGAACCTCGACCTGGCAGGCAAAACTGCTGAGTTCACCGTAACCGTGAACACTGTTTCCGAGCCAAAACTGCCAGAACTGACCGAAGAATTCTTCGCTCAATTCGGCATCAAGGAAACGGGCCTGGAAGGCTTCCGCACCGAAGTTCGCAAGAACATGGAGCGTGAACTGCGTCAGGCGATCAAATCCAAGGTCAAGAATCAGGTAATGGACGGTCTGCTGGCCACCAACCCGATCGAAGTGCCTAAGGCTCTGCTGTCCAACGAAGTTGACCGTCTGCGCGTGCAGGCTGTTCAGCAGTTCGGTGGCAACATCAAGCCTGAGCAACTGCCGGCCGAGCTGTTCGAAGAGCAAGCCAAGCGCCGCGTTGTGCTGGGTCTGATCGTGGCTGAAGTGGTCAAGCAATTCGACCTCAAGCCTGACGAAGCCCGCGTTCGTGAAATGATTCAGGAAATGGCTTCGGCTTACCAGGAGCCTGAGCAGGTTGTGTCTTGGTACTACAAGAACGACCAGCAACTGAACGAAGTTCGTTCGGTTGTGCTGGAAGAACAAGTTGTGGATACTGTTCTGCAGAAAGCTAGCGTGACCGACAAATCGGTCTCTTACGAAGAAGCAGTCAAGCCGGTAGAAGCTCCACAAGCCGACTGATCGTTTTTGCGGTAAGAAGCACACACCATAAGCCAGCCTTCGTGCTGGCTTATGCGTATTCAAGACATAACTATTTGGGAGTGACTGCAGAGCATGTTCCGTAATTCGTATATTCAGCAGAACTCTGATATCCAGGCCGCAGGCGGCCTGGTCCCGATGGTTGTCGAGCAATCTGCTCGTGGCGAGCGCGCCTATGACATCTACTCGCGCCTTCTCAAGGAGCGAGTGATCTTTCTGGTTGGTCCGGTAGAGGACTACATGGCCAACCTGATCTGTGCGCAACTGCTGTTCCTTGAAGCGGAAAACCCGGACAAGGACATCCATCTCTATATCAACTCCCCGGGCGGTTCGGTGACGGCGGGCATGTCGATCTATGACACCATGCAGTTCATCAAGCCAAACGTGTCGACTACCTGTATCGGCCAAGCGTGCAGCATGGGGGCGTTCTTGCTGACGGCCGGTGCTGCTGGCAAGCGTTTCTGCCTGCCGAACTCGCGTGTGATGATTCACCAGCCACTGGGCGGTTTCCAGGGCCAGGCTTCGGACATCGAAATCCATGCCAAGGAAATCCTCTTCATTCGTGAGCGTCTCAACACGCTGATGGCCAAGCACAGCGGGCACACTCTTGAAGAAATCGAGCGCGATACCAACCGCGATAATTTCATGAGTGCAGAAGCCGCGCGTGAGTACGGGTTGATCGATGAAGTGATCAGCCAGCGCCCCGCTTAAAATAAGCAGCTCAAAATAGGCTTGGTCGGCGCGTCCGACACCAGCGGGCTTGAAAAAGCCCGCAATAGCCTTCATCTTGTGTTGCAAGCCTATCGGATTTGGATCGAACGAATGACTGACACCCGCAACGGCGAGGACAACGGCAAGCTGCTCTATTGCTCCTTCTGTGGCAAAAGCCAGCATGAAGTGCGCAAATTGATTGCCGGCCCCTCGGTCTTTATCTGCGACGAGTGCGTCGACCTGTGCAATGACATCATCCGTGAGGAGGTGCAGGAAGCCCAGGCCGAAAGCAGCGCGCATAAATTGCCTTCGCCTAAAGAAATCAGCGGCATCCTTGATCAGTACGTGATTGGTCAGGAGCGTGCGAAAAAGGTTCTGGCCGTAGCGGTGTACAACCACTACAAGCGCCTGAACCAGCGTGACAAAAAGAATGACGATGTCGAACTCGGCAAGAGCAACATCTTGCTGATCGGCCCGACAGGCTCGGGTAAAACCCTGCTTGCCGAAACACTGGCCCGCTTGCTGAACGTTCCGTTCACCATCGCCGACGCAACCACCCTCACCGAGGCGGGTTACGTGGGTGAGGATGTCGAAAACATCATTCAGAAGCTGCTGCAGAAGTGCGATTACGACGTAGAAAAGGCCCAGATGGGCATTGTCTACATCGATGAGATCGACAAGATCTCGCGCAAATCTGACAACCCGTCGATCACCCGGGACGTTTCCGGTGAAGGCGTGCAGCAGGCCCTGCTCAAGTTGATCGAAGGCACGGTCGCTTCCGTTCCGCCTCAAGGTGGTCGCAAGCATCCGCAGCAGGAATTCCTTCAGGTCGACACCCGTAACATCCTGTTCATCTGCGGTGGTGCGTTCTCCGGTCTGGAAAAGGTTATTCAAAACCGTTCCACCAAGGGCGGCATCGGTTTCAACGCGGAAGTGCGCAGCAAGGAAGAAGGCAAGAAAGTCGGTGAGTCCCTGCGTGAAGTCGAGCCTGACGATCTGGTCAAGTTCGGTCTGATCCCGGAGTTCGTCGGTCGTCTGCCGGTACTTGCCACGCTGGACGAGCTTGATGAGGCTGCGCTGATGCAGATTCTCACCGAGCCGAAAAATGCTCTGACCAAACAGTATGCCAAGCTGTTCGAGATGGAAGGTGTGGACCTGGAATTCCGGGCCGACGCTCTGAAATCGGTCGCCAAACGTGCCCTGGAACGCAAAACCGGTGCCCGTGGACTGCGTTCGATTCTCGAAGGTGTATTGCTCGACACTATGTATGAAATCCCCTCGCAGTCCGAGGTGAGTAAAGTAGTGATCGACGAAAGCGTTATAGAAGGCAAGTCCAAGCCACTGTATATCTACGAAAACAGTGAGCCGGCTGCCAAGGCAGCGCCAGACGCCTAAGCGTCACGCTGCTGGAATAAAGAAGGGGCCTTCGGGCCCCTTTGCTTTTTGCGCGTTTTAACACCTTCTTTAAGCTTGTTTTTTTTGAAGGTAGCCCCCATCTTGGTTTCAAGCTCACTTCCATCTGTTTACGGCCTTATGGCCGCCGTAGAGGCGAAATCATGAAGACAACCATCGAATTGCCTCTCCTGCCATTGCGTGATGTTGTGGTTTATCCGCACATGGTTATCCCGCTGTTCGTGGGGCGCGAGAAATCCATCGAAGCCCTCGAGGCAGCGATGACGGGCGACAAGCAGATCCTTCTGCTGGCTCAGAGAAACCCTGCTGACGACGATCCCGGTGAAGAAGCACTTTATCGCGTAGGTACCATTGCGACCGTCCTGCAGCTGCTCAAGCTGCCTGACGGCACGGTCAAGGTTTTGGTCGAAGGTGAGCAGCGGGGCGCTGTTGAGCGTTTCAGCGAAGTGGACGGCCACTGCCGTGCCGAAGTCTCATTGATCGACGAAGTCGACGCGCCAGAGCGCGAGTCGGAAGTGTTCGTACGCAGCCTGCTGGCTCAGTTCGAACAATATGTGCAGCTGGGCAAGAAAGTCCCGGCTGAAGTCCTGTCGTCGCTCAACAGCATCGACGAACCAGGCCGCCTGGTCGACACCATGGCCGCACATATGGCCCTGAAGATCGAGCAGAAGCAGGAAATCCTCGAAATCATCGATTTGTCGGCCCGGGTCGAGCACGTTCTGGCGTTGCTGGATGCCGAGATCGACCTGCTGCAAGTCGAAAAACGCATTCGCGGTCGCGTCAAAAAACAAATGGAGCGCAGCCAGCGCGAGTACTACCTGAATGAGCAGATGAAGGCCATTCAGAAAGAGCTCGGCGACAGCGACGAAGGCCACAACGAAATCGAAGAGCTGAAAAAGCGCATCGATGCCGCCGGTCTACCGAAAGACGCCTTGGCCAAAGCCCAGGGTGAACTGAACAAGTTAAAACAAATGTCGCCAATGTCTGCGGAAGCGACCGTGGTGCGCTCGTATATTGACTGGCTGGTTCAGGTGCCGTGGAAGGCGCAGAGCAAAGTGCGCCTGGATCTGGCGCGCGCAGAAGACATTCTCGATGCAGACCACTATGGTCTGGAAGAAGTCAAAGAGCGGATCCTCGAATACCTCGCCGTGCAAAAACGCGTGAAGAAAATTCGTGGTCCGGTGTTGTGCCTGGTCGGTCCTCCTGGGGTGGGTAAAACCTCGCTGGCGGAGTCGATTGCTCACGCCACCAACCGCAAATTCGTGCGCATGGCCCTCGGTGGCGTGCGTGATGAAGCGGAAATTCGTGGTCATCGCCGTACTTATATCGGTTCGATGCCAGGAAGATTGATTCAAAAGATGACAAAAGTGGGCGTCCGCAACCCGCTGTTCCTGCTCGATGAAATCGACAAAATGGGCAGCGACATGCGTGGCGATCCGGCGTCGGCGTTGCTGGAAGTGCTCGACCCTGAGCAGAACCACAACTTCAACGATCACTATCTGGAAGTCGACTACGACCTGTCCGATGTGATGTTCCTTTGCACCTCGAACTCCATGAACATTCCGCCCGCCTTGCTGGACCGGATGGAAGTGATTCGTCTGCCGGGTTACACCGAAGACGAAAAGATCAACATCGCCGTCAAATACCTTTCGCCAAAGCAGATTACTGCCAACGGTTTGAAAAAAGGCGAGCTGGAATTCGACGCCGAAGCGATCCGCGACATCATCCGCTACTACACCCGTGAAGCCGGTGTACGTGGGCTGGAGCGCCAGATTGCCAAGGTTTGCCGCAAGGCGGTCAAAGAGCATGCAATGGAAAAACGCTTCTCGGTGAAGGTCACTGCCGAGATGCTGGAACACTTCCTGGGCGTGCGCAAATTCCGCTACGGACTGGCCGAATCGCAGGATCAGATCGGTCAGGTTACCGGGCTGGCGTGGACTCAGGTGGGTGGCGAATTGCTGACCATCGAAGCCGCCGTCGTACCGGGTAAAGGCCAGTTGATCAAGACCGGTTCGCTGGGTGACGTCATGGTCGAATCGATCACTGCGGCCCTGACCGTTGTTCGCAGTCGTGCGAAGAGCCTGGGGATTCCCCTGGACTTCCACGAGAAGCGCGACACGCACATCCACATGCCGGAAGGGGCGACCCCGAAGGACGGCCCTAGCGCCGGTGTGGGCATGTGCACGGCTCTGGTGTCGGCATTGACCGGGATCCCTGTGCGTGCAGACGTCGCCATGACTGGCGAAATTACGCTGCGTGGTCAGGTGCTGGCGATTGGCGGTTTGAAAGAAAAACTGCTCGCTGCTCACCGTGGCGGAATCAAGACGGTGATCATTCCTGAAGAGAACGTACGCGATCTGAAGGAAATTCCTGACAATATCAAGCAAGATCTGCAGATTAAACCGGTTAAATGGATTGACGAGGTCCTGCAAATTGCGCTGCAATACGCGCCGGAGCCCTTGCCAGATGTAGCTCCAGAGATAGTTGCAAAGGATGAAAAACGCGAGTCTGACTCTAAGGAAAGAATTAGCACGCATTAGTACGCATTTGCCTGGGTGGCTTGTTGACAGCTTTTTAGAGCCCTTGTTATAAAGCGGCTCTTAAGTGTCTGTAGGCCATTCAGCACTCGTTTTTGCTTTCACCAAAAAACTTAGAATCATACTCAAATAGATATAAGGGGACTTAGAGTGAACAAGTCGGAACTGATTGATGCTATCGCTGCATCCGCTGATATCCCGAAAGCTGCTGCTGGCCGTGCGCTGGACGCTGTAATCGAATCCGTCACTGGCGCTCTCAAGGCTGGCGACTCTGTTGTTCTGGTTGGTTTCGGTACTTTCTCCGTCACTGATCGTCCAGCTCGCATTGGTCGTAACCCACAGACCGGTAAGACGCTGGAAATCGCAGCAGCCAAAAAACCAGGTTTCAAAGCCGGTAAAGCACTGAAAGAAGCTGTCAACTAAGTTCGATTCAGGTTTTTGCCTATCCGGGTCGGGGTCATGCCTGACCTGGCAGCGGAGCGGTAGTCCAGTCGGCGAGACGCCGATCCGAGACACCGAGGCTCGCAAGTTCGAGTCATCGGTCCGCTCCGCCAGTTACGAGAAGGCGCATCCTCGGATGCGCCTTTCTTCTATCCGGATTCTACCCACGCTCCACGGTTGCCTAATTTTGAAGTTCAACCGTTTCTGGGGGACGCATGCTGCAGAATATCAGGGACAATTCACAAGGCTGGATTGCCAAGACCATTATCGGGGTCATCGTTGCACTGATGGCTTTGACCGGTTTCGACGCCATATTTCAGGCCACTACGCATCGTAATGATGCGGCCAAGGTCAATGGCGAAGAAATCAGCCAGAACGAGCTGAGCCAGGCGGTCGATATGCAACGCCGTCAGCTCATGCAACAGCTGGGCAAGGATTTCGATGCTTCCTTGCTCGACGAAAAAATGCTGCGCGAATCGGCCCTCAAAGGTCTGATCGATCGCAAGCTGCTGCTGCAAGGCGCAGAAAACTCGAAGTTCGCTTTTTCCGAAGCTGCTTTGGACCAGGTGATCCTGCAAACGCCTGAATTCCAGGTTGATGGCAAGTTCAGCCCCGAGCGTTTCGACCAGGTTATTCGCCAACTCGGCTACAGCCGCATGCAATTCCGTCAGATGCTGGCTCAGGAAATGCTGATCGGTCAGCTGCGCGCTGGTCTGGCAGGTAGTGGTTTTGTCACCGACGCACAGGTTCTGGCATTCGCCCGTTTGGAAAAACAGACCCGCGATTTCGCTTCCCTGAACGTCAAGGCTGACCCGGCGGCTGTGAAGCTGACCGACGATGAAGTCAAAGCCTACTACGACGAACACGCCAAGGAATTCATGACGCCGGACCAGGTGGTCATTGATTACCTGGAATTGAAGAAGGCTTCCTTCTTTGATCAGGTCAGCGTCAAGGACGAAGACCTGCAAGCGGCGTATCAGAAAGAAACCGCGAACCTGTCGGAACAACGCCGGGCCGCGCACATTCTGATCGAAGTGAACGACAAGGTGACCGAAGCGCAAGCCAAGGCCAAGATCGAAGAGATCCAGGCACGTCTGGCAAAAGGCGAGAAGTTCGAAGCCCTGGCCAAGGAGTTCTCCCAGGATCCTGGTTCGGCGAACAACGGTGGTGACCTCGGCTATGCCGGTCCTGGTGTCTACGATCCAGCTTTCGAAACAGCGCTGTATGCGCTGGCCAAGGATCAGGTCTCGGCACCGGTTCGCACCGACTTCGGTTTTCACCTGATCAAGCTGTTGGGTGTTGAAGCGCCTGAAGTGCCGACGTTTGCCAGCCTGAAAGACAAGCTGACCCGTGAACTGAAAACCCAGCAGGTCGAGCAGCGTTTCGTCGAGGCGACCAAGCAACTGGAAGACTCGTCGTTCGAAGCCTCCGATCTGGCTCAGCCGGCGCAGGACCTGAAGCTCACTGTTCATACGTCCAAACCGTTCGGCCGTGAAGGTGGCGAAGGTGTTGCGGCCAACCGTGCCGTGGTCACTGCTGCGTTCAGCCCTGAAGTGCTGGATGAGGGTGCCAACAGCACCGCCATCGAGCTCGATCCGGAAACCGTGATCGTGCTGCGCGCCAAGGAGCACCTGAAGCCTGCGCAACTGCCGCTGGAAAGCGTCGCTGCAAGTATTCGCGTGCAATTGACCAAGGAGCACGCCAGTGCTGCCGCCAAGACCAAGGCTGAAGAGCTGATTGCCAGCCTGCGCGATGGCAAGACTGCGCTGGACAAGGCGATCGACGGTCAGAGCTGGAAAGTGACCCAGGCAGCTACTCGTGGCCAGGAAGGGGTTGACCCAACCGTGCTGCAGGCGCTGTTCCGCATGCCGAAGCCCGCCGCCAAGGACAAGCCGACCTTCAGCAACGTGACCCTGGCCGATGGAAGCCTGGTGATTGTGCGTCTGAACGGCGTGAACGAAGCGGCTGCGCCGACCGAAGAAGAGAAGGCTCAATACCGTCGCTTCCTCGCTTCGCGCATTGGCCAGCAAGACTTTGCGGCCTACCGCAAACTGCTGGAAAGCCAGGCTGAGATCAAACGGTTCTGATGCCTGACTGAGTTTTACGCTGCACAAAGACCCCGGCCGAAAGGCTGGGGTTTTTTATGGGTGAAACGAAAGCAGCGCGGGTTACCCGTCGCCTGAGTATTTACCGTGCGACTTTTTCCTGTAAATGACAGTCAGTAGACTTGTAATTGTTTTAAGACACTAATCGATACTCCGCTAAGCATCGATCTGTTGCACAATACGCCCCGGACCGTTTTCCTCAGGATGTTCAATGTTTAAATCAATTCCCATGCGTGTTGCAGGGCTGGCGTTGGTGCTGGCCGCCGCGGCCGGTTGCTCGTCGAAGAAAGCCCCTATCTACGAGCATGAGAACTTCGATGACTCTGGAACGTTTTCGCGCAGCTACCCGGTGACGGATGCGCAGACGTGCGAAGCCGCCCGTCGGGCGTTGCTCAGCCAGGGCTACATCATCACCAGCGCCGACCCGAAACTGGTCAGTGGACACAAAAGCTTCCAGCAGACCGGCGAGACCCACATGGAGATCAGCTTCAGTGTGGTGTGTGCCGATGACGGCAGTGAGGGGCACCACGCGACCATGTTCGCCAACGCCTTGCAGGATCGTTATGCGCTGAAGAAGACCAACAACTCCGCCAGCGTTGGTGTGGGCGTGCTGGGTTCTGTGTCGATGCCGATCGGTTCGTCCGACGACTCGATGGTCAAGGTTGCCAGCGAAACCGTGTCGTCGCCCAAGTTCTACGAGCGTTTCTTCACTCTGGTCGAGTTGTTCCTGCCGCCGGAAGCGAAAAAGGCTGCGCACATCAAGGATAAGCCGAAACCCGATCTCGGCGTGCCTGAAGCCAAGGCCGCACCGGCTCCGTTGGCGCCGTCTGCGGCAGAAGCTGCGCCGGCACCTGCCGAAGCTGCTCCAGCAGCCTCTGAGCCTGTTGCACCGCCGCCTGAAGCCGCTCCGATTGCTCCGACCGAGAGCGCCGAGCCGGCATCGACCACGGAAACCGTCACTCCGCCGCCCCAATCAAGCCTGCCTCCACCCACCGAGCCTATTTCGGCCATTCCTGTTTCAGGCCAGTAATCGTGCTCTGACGCTGCGGGATCAGGTCAGACGACACCGATCCCGCAGCGGCGCTTTTAAATTGACCCGCGTCAACCCAGGCCGTTGTCCTACAGCCTGTATCGAAAAAATCCTGTGATAAATTCCTGACGGCCTGCTACGTTTTATTAAGTAGCTGCTGAGCGGCGTGCCTGCGTCATTTTTCTTTCACGTGGGCACTTTATGCTCGGGGCGCTGGTCATTTATTCAGGCGTTTTTTTCAACGAGCTGTGGGGGATTCAAAATGGACGATTATCAAGAAGAGCTGCTCGAGTATCAGGCGTTTGAACTGGACCCGCTGGAACCGGCCGAAGACGCTACCGAGCTGTAAGCGTCAAGCGGATTGGCGATGACTGCGGCGAAACTCGCCGGGAGTCTGGCCGCTCCAGCGTTTGAAGGCCCGTTGAAAGGCTTCGGCTGAGGCAAAACCCAGCAGGTAGGCGATTTCTCCGAACGCCAGTTCGGTATCGCGGATGTAGGTCATGGCCAGGTCGCGACGCGTGTCATTGAGGATCGCGCGAAATTGCGTGCCTTCCTCGGCGAGTTTGCGGCGCAAGGTCCAGGTTGGCAGTTTCAAGCGTGCCGCCACTTCTTCCAGGTCGGGTTCCCGGCCACCATTGAGCAATGGCCCCAGTAACTGAGTGATACGTTCACGCAGGCTGCGGGTGCGTGTCAGTTGCTCCAGTTCCCGCTCACACAGTTGCAGCAAGTGTCGCCAGGTGCTCGGGCAGTGTTCCGGGTTGCGCTGGGCGAGGCTGGCAAGGCTCAAGCGCAGTTGATTGTGCTCACTGCCGAACTGGATCGGGCAGTCGCCCAGTACGCCATAAGCCATGCGGTAATCCGGCTCTTCGAACTCGATCTCGATACGTTCGGCCCGCAACGGGGTAGGGCTGATGCTGGACAATTGCTGCAACCAGCCAGCAATGATCGAATCCACCACGAAGCGGTTGTAGGCGTTGTATGGGCTGATGGAATAAAACCGCAGCCAGGCGCCTTGAGCGTCTTCGTGAAAACTCGATTGACCGCGATAGTTGGAACCATACAAGGCTTCGAAGCGAATCAGGCAGCGCGCGGCTTCTCGCACCGTTGGCGCCTGAGCGGCAGTGACCCCGGCCAGGCCGACCTGGCTCAAGCGACTGAGCTGACCCATGCGCAAGCCAAGTGCCGGGTTGTCGGTCAGTTGAATGGCGCTGTGACCCAGGCGCATGTAGCGCGGGATCGAGAGCCGGGCGCCCGCTTCGCTGAGACGAGCCGCGTCCAGGCCGTATTGTTCGAGTAACGGCTGAGGGTCTACACCGTGGCTGCGCACGGCGTCGGCCAGGCTATGAACAAAGCCCACCGACAGATCGCCGAGGCGCATCGGCAACGGTTTCATCGGTTACAACCAGAGGTTCAGCAAACGCGCGCCACGGGCATTGCCGTCGGCGAACTGCTGCCCGTTGCTGCTGAGAAAGCTTTGACCGGCGCTGCCCTGATCCCAGAACTGGCCGCGCAGGAACACACTCATGCCAGCGATTGCCTGGCTGCTGGGCGGTTGAGCGGTGAGTGTCAGACGATGCCAGGCCTGGCCCTCGCTGAGCTCCCCGGCCTTGAGACTGACCGAGCCAGGCGTCGACAGCCCCTTGTAACCGCGCCACGGTTTATCCCAGGTGCCGCGCCCGACCACAAACGCCGGGACCGCGACGAGCTGCGCACCCTGGTCGTCGAGCTTGCGGTAATTGTCCGGGTACCAGCTGTCGCTGCCGATCAACACGCCCAGGCGTCCGGCCGGGGTGTCGACGACGTTGAGCGTATGCTCGCCATTGGCGGCAATGACGTCATGTTCATCGAAAATCGGGTGCATCTGACGCTGGGGTTGGCCGATCGGCAAGCCATCGCGGCCGAACACCACGCTGCTGTTGTACAACGCGCCGCGGCCGATTTTCAGGGTGCCGTCGATGATGCTGGGCTCGGGTAGCACGATGGAGCCCGCCACCAACGTCACGTGGAATTCTTTCGCCAGACCACCGAACAGCGCCTGGTAGTCCTTGGCCATGGCTTTGGCCTTCATGCGCAGGTGCGCGTCGTCCAGACGTTTTTCGCCCTTGGCGCTGATCAGTGCGCGGACGAACTTCAGTGGGTTACTGACCGCCAGCCAGTTCATGGCCTCCTTGAGCGTGGTGGCCTGGTACAGCTCATCTTTCTCGCCGCTGACCATCAACCAGGTGCCGACATGTTCGGGCAGGACGACGATGGTTTTTTCATTCAGCAGTCCCTGGTCCTGGGCCTGCTGCAAATAAGCCGCCAGTTTGCGGTGCAGGCGCTCGGGGCTTTGATAGTCGGTGGGAAACAGCTCGGGCTGGATGCCCAGCAAATTGCCGCGATCAGCAGGTGTGCCTTGGTCGACCGCAAGGTTGATGCGCAGGTCCGACAGGTAATGACCCACCGGGCGGTCCGCGGCCCACATGGCGTAGGTCGTAAGGGCGGCAATCAATGCCATGGAGAAGGTCAGGTACAGAAGTTTGCGCATGGGGAAACAGTCAACGGCCGTGTGCAGGATTCGCGACTAGGGTAGGGCGCATACCGGCACTTGCCAAGGGGCGCTGCACATTTGGATCAATAAGTTGTCAGTTACGGTCATTGAGTGACGGCGGTGCGACTCTTAGTCTGTCCAGCATGACTGACGGGGGCCGTAGAGCTCCTGCACTTTTTCCGTGATCGCTCGATGTGGAGTTACCGATGGCCGCTGCTCATTACCCGCACCTGTTGGCCCCGCTGGACCTGGGTTTTACCACGCTGCGCAATCGTACCCTGATGGGTTCGATGCACACCGGTCTTGAGGAAAAGCCCGGCGGTTTCGAGCGCATGGCGGCGTACTTCGCCGAACGTGCCCGCGGCGGCGTTGGCTTGATGGTCACTGGCGGTATTGGCCCGAACGACGAGGGCGGGGTGTACTCCGGCGCAGCCAAACTCACCACCGAGGAAGAAGCGCTCAAGCACCGGATCGTCACCCGCGCGGTGCACGAGGCGGGCGGCAAGATCTGCATGCAGATCCTTCACGCCGGGCGTTATGCCTACAGCCCGAAACAGGTCGCGCCGAGTGCCATTCAGGCGCCGATCAACCCGTTCAAGCCAAAAGAGCTGGACGAGGAAGGCATCGAGAAGCAGATCAGCGATTTCGTCACCTGTTCGGCCCTGGCGCAACAGGCCGAGTACGACGGCGTCGAGATCATGGGTTCCGAAGGTTATTTCATTAACCAGTTCCTCGCCGCCCACACCAACCACCGTACTGACCGCTGGGGCGGCAGCTACGAAAACCGCATGCGCCTGCCGGTGGAAATCGTCCGTCGGGTGCGCGAAGCGGTAGGCCCGAACTTCATCATTATCTTCCGCCTGTCGATGCTCGATCTGGTGGAAGGCGGTAGCAGCTGGGAAGAAATCGTGACGCTGGCCAAGGCCATCGAGCAAGCCGGTGCGACCATCATCAACACCGGCATTGGCTGGCACGAAGCGCGGATCCCGACCATTGCCACGAAAGTGCCGCGCGGTGCGTTCAGCAAAGTCACCGCCAAGCTGCGTGGCTCGGTGAGCATTCCGCTGATCACCACCAACCGGATCAATACCCCGGAAGTGGCCGAGCAGATTCTGGCCGAAGGCGATGCCGACATGGTCTCCATGGCGCGGCCGTTCCTCGCCGACCCGGACTTCGTCAACAAGGCCGCGGCCGGCCGTGGCGATGAAATCAACACTTGCATCGGTTGCAACCAGGCCTGTCTGGACCACACCTTCGGCGGCAAGTTGACCAGTTGCCTGGTGAACCCACGCGCCTGTCATGAAACCGAACTCAATTACCTGCCGGTGCAGCAGATCAAGAAAATCGCGGTGGTCGGTGCCGGTCCTGCGGGTTTGTCCGCAGCGACCGTGGCCGCCGAGCGTGGTCATCAGGTAACGTTGTTTGATTCGGCCAGCGAAATCGGCGGCCAGTTCAATATCGCCAAGCGTGTGCCGGGCAAGGAAGAGTTCTTCGAAACCCTGCGCTACTTCAACCGCAAACTACAGACCACCCACGTTGAGGTGTGCCTGAACACCCGCGTCGACGTGGCGAAACTGGTCGAGGGCAGTTACGACGAGATCATTCTCGCCACCGGCATCGCGCCAAGAACCCCGGCGATTCCGGGTGTCGAGAACGCCAAGGTACTGAGCTATCTGGACGTGATCCTTGAGCGCAAACCGGTGGGCAAGCGCGTCGCGGTGATCGGCGCCGGTGGTATCGGATTTGATGTGTCGGAGTTCCTGGTTCACCAGGGCGTGGCCACCAGCCAGGATCGCGAGGCGTTCTGGAAGGAGTGGGGCATCGATACGCATCTGCAAGCGCGCGGCGGTGTCGCCGGCATCAAGGCGGAACTTCACGCACCGGCGCGTGAAGTGTTCCTGCTGCAACGCAAGAAATCCAAGGTCGGCGATGGCCTCGGTAAAACCACGGGCTGGATTCACCGCACCGGTCTGAAAAACAAGCAGGTACAGATGCTCAACAGCGTCGAGTACCTGAAGATCGACGACGAGGGTTTGCACATCCGCATCGGCGAAACCGGCGAGCCGCAGCTGCTGCCGGTGGACAACATCGTGATCTGCGCCGGGCAGGATCCGCTGCGTGAATTGCACGAGGGTCTGGTGGCGGCCGGGCAGAACGTGCATTTGATTGGCGGCGCGGATGTGGCGGCGGAGCTGGATGCCAAACGCGCGATCAACCAGGGTTCGCGTCTGGCGGCTGAGTTGTAATCAACACAGGCCCTGTGGCGAGGGGATTTATCCCCGTTCGGCGGCGAAGCCGTCGTAATCCATTGGACGCGGTATGGTTGGAAAAACAGGGGCCGCTTCGCAGCCCAACGGGGATAAATCCCCTCGCCACAATGGCTGTTAAGATGCCGGCTCTTCACCTAGAGCCGGTATCGATGCTTCTCCCGCCCAACGATTGGCTAACCCAGGCCCCTCTCAAACCCCTTCATCTCGGTTGGCTGACCACCGCTGGCATCGAAGTCGCAATCCTGCGCCTCGACCAGATCGACCCGCTGATCAGTGGCAACAAGTGGTTCAAACTCATCGAGCACCTGAAAGCCGCTGACCGGATCGGTGCCAAGGGCATCATCAGTCTGGGCGGTGCCCACTCCAATCATCTGCATGCACTGGCCGCGGCGGGAAAACGTTTTGGTTTCACCACCGTTGGCCTGCTGCGCGGTCATCCGCAAGAAACGCCAACGGTGAAAGACTTGCAGGCGTTCGGCATGCAGTTGCATTGGCTGGGTTATGGCGGTTATCGAGCGCGGCACGAGCCGGGTTTCTGGTTGCCATGGCAGGCGCAGTATCCCGACCTGCATCCGGTGCCGGAAGGTGGCGGCGGTTTACAGGGAGCAAAGGGTTGCATGCCGCTGAGGACAATGGTCAGCGCGCAACTGAACGGTCTGGGCTGGAGCGACTACGACGGCTGGTGGCTGGCCTGCGGAACGGGCACCACCCTGGCTGGTCTGGTACTGGCCGAGGCGGGTGAACACCCGGTGTATGGCGCGCTGGCGGTGCCCGACGATCATGGTGTGGCGCAGCAAGTCGAATCAATTGTGCAAGAGGCGGGTTTTCAGAATCGCGCTTATGAATGGTTCGACGCCAGCCGTGGTGGTTTTGCCAAAGTCGATCCGCTGTTACTCGAATTCATCGATCAGACCGAACAGGCCAGCGGCATTCCCCTTGAACCGCTGTACACCGGCAAAGCCTTGTTGGCGCTCAAGCAGCAAGTCGAAGCGGGAAGATTCGAAAAGGGTACACGCCTGATCTTCATCCACACTGGCGGCTTGCAGGGCCGCCGAGGATTTCAATAACCACCCTGTGTTCAACCACGCTTGGGCATCATCCGCAGCAAGGTGTTATCACCCACGACATAGTGGTGATAAATCCCCGCCAAGGCGTGCAGGCCGATCAGCCAGTAACCGATAGTGCCGCCGAGTTCATGCCAGCCCTCGATCTGCTTGGCCAACGCCTTGTCCTCCGGGATCAGCAGCGGCAGGTCGAAGCCGTAGAACATCACTTGGTGACCTTTTGCGCTGGTGACCAGCCAGCCCAGAATCGGCATGGCGATCATGAAAATGTACAGCGCCCAGTGCATCAGTTTGGCCAATACGGTCTGCCAGTGAGGCGAGGCCGGGAAGATTTGCGGTGCCGGGCCCAGGCTACGGGCAAACAGGCGCAGCCAGACAAGTACAAACACCGTCAAGCCCAGCATGAAGTGCGATTCGGTGATCAGCGCCCGGCCGCCACTGCCTTTTGGAAAGATTCCGCGAAATTCGATGCAGGCGTAAACCAGCGCCAGCAGGACCAGCATCAACCAATGCAGCGTGATCGATACGGTGCTGTAGCGTGAGTCGGAGTTCTTCCAGGGCATACGGTGTTCCTCACAGGTCAGGTCGAGCCACCGCTCTTGTTCGACGGTGTGCTTTAACTGTAATCCGCTTTGGTGGATTTGCCTGTGGCTATTTGGGCGTGCAATGCTCTGGATCAAGTGGTTGGCCACAAAAAAGCGCCAGTTCCGTTAAGGAACTGGCGTTTTTTTATGCTGCGACAGGCGCAATCAGTTGGTTTGTGGCATCTCGCCCTTGGCCAGACGCTTGTTGATATCGGCGATCACTTCCGGCAAATCGGTGATGGTGTCGATCATGTAGTGCGGGCGCGAGCCTTCGAACATCCGGTGGATGCGCTTGCGTTCGCTGTCCAGTTGGTCGCTGCCGAGGGCACGGTAACCTTCGTAGTCCAGGCCCAGCGCATTACCGGAACAAATCAGCGCCACGGTCCACATGCCGGCGCGGCGACCTTCAAGAATGCCCGGCACGGTGTCGTCGATCTTCACGCAGGCAGCGACATCATCGATCCCGAGGGCGATCACGTTGGCCAGCGCCTGGGCCGGCCATGGACGGCCGTTGGGCACTTCGTCGGTGGCGACCACATGGTCGGCAACGTAACCGTTGGTGGCGGCCAGTTCGACGACCTTGTCCATGACCTGTTTCGGGTAGCCGGAGCAGGAACCAATCTTGATCCCTTGCTGGCGCAGGTTGGCGATGGTGTCCAGTGCGCCCGGAATCAGCGCCGAGTGCTCGGCGATTTTCTCGATTTGCAGCGGCATGAAGCGTTTGTAGATGGCGGTGACGTCATCGTCGGTCGGCGTGCGGCCGAACACGGCGCGATAACGTTCGGCCACTTGCGGCTGATCGCACAGGGTGCGGATGTGGTCCCACTTGCCCATGCCCATCGGGCCGCGGGCTTCTTCGATTGAAACCTGGACGTCGAACTCGGCGAAGGCTTCGACAAAAATTTGAGTTGGCGCGAAGGAGCCGAAGTCGACCACGGTGCCGGCCCAGTCGAGGATGGCGGCTTGCAGCTTGGTTGGGTTTGTATAGTTCATGGTGATCAAATCCTGTGGCAACTGGCTAATAGAGGCGCTGCTTTTGTGGGAGTGAGCCTGCTCGCGATGGGGCCCTGTCAGTCGACATCAAGGGTGAATGTCAGACCGCCTTCGCGAGCAAGCTCGCTCCCACAGGGGAATGCGGTGTGGTTCAGATTTCGAGGACTTCCATCTCGCGCAGTACTTCGGCGATCGCCGATACGGCGGCATGCATCTCGTCCTGATTGACGTGGCCAATGCAGCCGACGCGGAAGGTTTCGACCTGGGTCAATTTGCCGGGGTAGAGGATGAAACCCTTGGCCTTGACGCGTTCGTAGAATTCCTTGAACTGGTAGCGCGGGTCTTTCGGTGCGTGGAAGGTGACGATGATCGGCGCCTGAATCGCGGCGGGCAGGAAGCTGCGCAGCCCCAACTTGGCCATGTCATCGAGCAGCACCTGGCAGTTGTTGGCATAACGCTGATGCCGGGCGGGCAAGCCACCTTCTTCGTTGTATTGCAGCAGGGCTTCGTGCAGCGCCGCGACTACGTGGGTCGGCGGGGTGAAGCGCCATTGGCCGGTCTTGGCCATGTAGGTGTGTTGATCGAAAAGGTCCATTGCCAGCGAGTGCGAGTTGCCGGCGGCATTGGCCAGCGCTTCTTTGCGAGCGAAGACAAAGCCCATTCCCGGCACGCCTTCCAGGCATTTGCCCGAAGCGGCGATCAGCGCGTCGAACGGCACCTGTTGCGCGTCAATCGGCAAGGCGCCAAAAGAGCTCATGGCGTCGATGATCAGGCGTTTGCCGTGTTGCGCGATGACGTGGGCGATTTCCGGCAGCGGGTTGAGGATCCCGGTGCTGGTTTCGCAGTGAATCAGCGCGACGTGGGTGATGCTGGCATCGGCGCGCAGCAGGCGGTCGACGTCGGCGGCGGTGGTCGGTTCGTCTTCGGCGGTTTCGAAGGTGCTGAAGGAGCGGCCGAGCACTTCGCAGATTTTCGCCAGGCGTTTGCCGTAAGCGCCGTTGATCAGCACCAGGACTTTGCCGTCGCGAGGCACCAGCGTGCCGATCGCCGCTTCGACCGCGAAGGTGCCGCTGCCTTGCAGGGGCACACAGTGGTGGCTGTCGCCGCCGTTGATGATCGCCAGCAGTTGTTCGCACAGGCTGGCGGTCAGTTGATTGAAACGGTCATCCCATGAACCCCAGTCGACCATCATCGCCTGACGGGTGCGGGCCGATGTGGTCAGTGGGCCGGGGGTGAGCAGGATGGGTTCGGCGGTACTCATTCTCGTGTCCTCGCAATCGATGGGATGAAGCTACGGGGCTTAAATTGCAATTTGCCGAGCTATCAATCAAATTGTTTGTTGTTATGCCAGTCATCAGTGAGGGTTATTCATGAACCTGTTCCAGCTCCGCGCATTCGATGCGGTGGCCCGCGAGGGCAGTTTCACCCGGGCCGCCGCGCGACTGTTCATCAGCCAACCGGCGGTCACCGGGCACATCAAGGCGCTGGAGGAGCATTACCAGATCACCCTGTTGCGGCGCACCGCTCGACGGGTGGAGCTGACGGAGGAGGGCACCAAACTGGCCGCGATCACTCGCGCGATGTTCGGTCTGGCCGAAGAAGCGCAGGTGATGCTGGAAGCGAACCGGCAGTTGCTGACCGGGCGTCTGGAGGTTGCGGCGGACGGGCCGCACATGGTCATGCCGATGCTCGCCAGTTTGCGCGCGCGGTATCCCGGCATTACCGTGAACCTGCGGCTGGGCAATGCTCAGGAAACCTTGGCGGCGTTGCTGTCGGAGCATGCCGACGTGGCGGTGCTGACCGAGGTCGAACCGCGCAAGGGGCTGCATTTGCAAGACTTGAGCGAATCACGGATTTGTGCGCTGGTGCCTGACGGTCATCCCTGGGCGCAGATGTCCAAGGGGGTGCCGCTCAAGGCGCTGGATCAGGTGATCATGGTGTTGCGCGAGCCAAGTTCGATCACCCGGCGCACCTTCGACGAGGCGTGCGCGGCGGCGTCGGTCAGTCCACGGGTGTTGCTGGAACTGGACAGTCGCGAGGCGGTGACCGAAGCCGTCGCCGCAGAGTTGGGGGTTGGCGTGGTGTCGTCGGTGGAGGTTAGCCACGACCCGCGGGTGGCGGCGGTGCCGATTCTTGGTGACGGGTTGGTTAACCGACACATGATTGGGTGCATGGAACGGCGGAGGGATTTGCGCTTGATACAGGCGTTTTTCGATTTGGCGCCGAATCTGAATTGACCGCGCAGTCTCTGTAGGAGCTGTCGAGTGAAACGAGGCTGCGATCTTTTGACCTTTCGCTTGAGACTCAAGTGAACCGGGAAAGATCGCAGCCTCGTTTCACTCGACAGCTCCTACAGGGGGAGGCTTTCGCGAACCATCTCCAGAAACGTCGCCACCACCCGCCGCGAACTCTGTTCGCGCAAGCACACCAGTGTCTCGGTCAATCGCCGTTTGCAGTCGGTAATCGGCAGCGCGCAAACCCTGGAATCCGCACCGAACTCGGCGGCCGACACCACACCGATACCAATCCCCACCACCACCGCCTCACGCGCTGCTTCCCGGCCTTCAACCTGAATCGCCGGACGAATGCGAAAGCCTGCCTGAGCCATTTCTTCTTCCAGCGTCTGGCGCGTCACCGAGCCGATCTCCCGCAGCACCAAAGGCGTGTCATCCAGGTCAGCGAGGCAAATCGATTCACGGTCGGCCCACGGATGATTGCGCGAAACGAACGCCACCATCGGGTCATTGCGCAGTGGCAGCGAGATCAGACGTTCGTCACTCACCTCCCGGCCCAGCAACGCCAGGTCGGCCTGGTAGTTGAACAACCGAAACAGCGATTCATCGGTGTTGCCGGTTTCGATCTTCACGCTGATGCCGGGGTAGCGTTCGCAGAACCGCGCGATCTGCGGCAGCACATGCACCGGTGCGTCGACGGCGAGAATCAGGCTGCCGGTCTGCAGTGCCTGAGACTCCTGGAGTAACTCTTGAGCCTCGGCCTCGATGACGAACAGTCGTTGAGTAATGCTCAGCAAACGTTCGCCCAGATCGGTCAGGCGCACCGAGCGTTTGTTGCGGTGGAACAGCAACACACCGAAACGCTCTTCGAGCTTGCGCACTTGGTCGGAAATCGCCGGTTGCGTGAGAAATAGCCGCTCGGCGGCTTTGGTGAAGCTTCCATGGACGGCCACGGCGTGGAAGGCTTTGAGCTGGGCGTGGGAAACCGACATCGAAAACTCCAGTAACAATCTGAGCTTATTTTGGAAATACGATAAATCGATTTCACTTATTAATCAGTAATTGTTTTTATCGACCTCAGCCCCGGTGACTGGTCAGTCGAACAGCGTTGGCGGCCATGAGCCTGTGCGTGCAACAGCAGGACTCATCTGACCGATATCGCCTCAGGGAAGCTGCGATATCGAAGTGCTCAACAATAAAAAAACAGGCGTTATTTCTCAAATTCTGCCGGCACACTCATACCCTGAGGTCAGAACCACCATGAACAAGCACATCGGCACCATCAAGCGTTGGCGCGTGCAGATCTTCGCGATCACCTGGCTCGCTTACGCCGCGTTCTACTTCACCCGCAAAGCCTTTTCCGTGGCAAAACTGGGGATCGCCGAAGACCCCACTTTCATGCTCGACAAAATGGCCATGGCCAACCTCGACGCTATCTACCTCACGGCTTACGCCATCGGGCAATTCACCTGGGGCATCCTGGCCGACCGCTTTGGCCCAAGGGTCGTAGTGTTTGGCGGGTTGTTGATTTCAGCGGTAGCAGCCTTGGTGATGGGCAGTTTTGCGACGTTGCCGATCTTCGCCACCTGCATGCTGATTCAAGGGTTGGCGCAGTCCACCGGCTGGTCCGGGCTGTGCAAGAACCTCGGTAGCTTCTTTCCCTCTGAACAGCGCGGGCGGGTGCTGGGGTTGTGGAGTTCCTGCTACGCCTTTGGTGGGTTGGTGGCTTCGCCGTTCGCTGGCTGGTGGGCGTATACGCTGATTGGCACCTGGCATGCGGCGTTCTTTTCCAGTGCGGCGGTGGTTGGGCTGGTCGCCGTGCTGTTTTTTATTTTTCAGCGCAACAAACCCGAAGACGTTGGCTTGCCGGCGGTGGAGCCGGAGCCGCAACTGACGGCGCAAGAGGCCGACGCGCAAAGCAAGATCAGCATTCTGGAACCGTTAAAAGAAATTCTGCGCAACCGCACCGTGCTGGTTCTGGGCCTCGCGTATTTTCTGCTGAAGCCGGCGCGCTACGCGATTCTGCTCTGGGGGCCGGTGATCGTCTTCGAGCAGATGCCCTCGGTGGGCAAGGTCGGCGCGGCAATCATTCCGACTGCGTTTGAACTGGCCGGGTTACTCGGGCCGATTCTGCTGGGTCTCGCTTCGGACAAACTGTTCGGTGCCCGACGCATGCCGGCGTGTGTGCTCAGCCTGTTGGCGCTGACCGTGACCCTGGCCTTGTTCATGGGCGCCCTGCATACCGGCAGCGTGATGCTGGTGGTGGCGCTGCTGTTCGTCATGGGCCTGACCCTGTACGGACCGGACTCGATGATCAGCGGCGCGGCCGCGATCGATTTCGGCACCGCCAAGGCCGGCGCCACAGCGGCCGGTTTCGTCAACGGTTGCGGCTCGGTCGGGGCGATTCTCGGCGGATTGCTGCCGGGCTACTTCGACTCGGTCACCGTGTTCATCGTCTTCGCTGGCTGCGCGTTGTTTTCGGCCCTGGTGTTGCTCCCACACTGGAACAGCCGCCCGGCAGGCCTGCGTGCCGAAAGCGCTTCCGTGCCTAACCAACCGATCACGGTAAAACCTCTGCGTACTTAAGGGTTGACCCATTCGCGGCGGCGGCCGACAAGGGCTGAGTGTCAGGGCGTGAGGTCCGAGCGATTGACCAGCCAGTCGAGCAGCAAGTGGCTATCGCGGCGTGGCTCGGGAACGGGCCGAGTGCGCGGGTGATGGCCCATGCCGACGCACAGCACCGGCCGGTCCGGGTCACTGTCGAGAAAACTGATCAGGACGTCGCTGCCGGCCTTTGGCAGGTTGCACGGGTTAATCCGACCGTCCGGCGCTGCAAGGGCCACCGGTAGCCAGAGTCCGGCAGATTCAAGCGGATCCGCTTGCGCTGTTGGCCACAGCCCGACCTGTATTCGACCTCGATCATCCAGCGCCGCCGGCTGCCCGGCAGGGCCCAGCACCCGGGCGGGCTGATAGCCCGGGATGCTCGGCCTCGTCTGTTTGAGCGCCGGCCTGAATACCGTTGACCAGGGAATGGCGGTGAACTGATTGCGGTAATGGCGGACAGTGACGGGTTTGTCGGTGGCAAGAATCGAAGGTTGTTGGCCCTGATGTCGGGTTTCGGTGAGCAGCCACTGATCGTTGAAGTTCGCCAGTGGATGTTCTGACACTTGCACTATCTGTGCGCTGCGCAGTGCGCTCTGGTTGCTTTGACCGTGGATCTGCAGGTGCTGGCACCGCAAACGTTCCAGTTGTCGTCGGCTCAACTGATCGTGATGGATGTGCTCGGCCGCGGGCCGGACCATCACCGGCAATGGTTTGCTGAAAGCGTGGTTGGCCGCTCCCTCGTCGGGTTTTTGCGAGCCACGGTTCCTGGCTTCCAGTCGTGAGGGAAAGGGCGGCGAGTCATGGCGCTGGAACAACTCACTGATCACCGGCACGTCAGTGTCGTCGAACGCGTTGCCCTGGAACGGCGTAAGGACGGGGTCCTGGGGGAAACTCAGGCTGTCATCCGCCAGGACCAGCACATGCCCGTCGCGCTGATGTTCGAAGTGATAGTGAATGCCTTCTTCTTCGCACAGCCGTTGCAGCAATGCCAGATCGCTCTCCTCGTACTGAATGCAAAAAGGCCGGACGGGATAGTGTCCGCTGGATAATTCGAAGCGATAGCTCCCTTCGGGCACATCATGTTCCTCCAGCAGTTGATGCAGGATCATCGGTACGCTGAGGTGATGAAAGACGCGGCGTGAACGCTGCCGGTCAAGCCATTGAAGGTAGGGCACCAGCACCAGTTTGTAGCCGATCCGGTGTGGGCCGCGATACTCGCGACTGGCACTGTGAAGTACACCATGAATACCCTGGCCCTCCATCAGGCTGAGGAACACCGGCTGTTGCAGCAATCGGTCGAGGTTCATGGCCGGTGCGAGGCCGATCACTTCGATGTCGAATCGATAGGGCTGGTTGAGGGCTTCTCGGCCACTGAACTGCAACACCTGCAAACTCAAATCGCCGTCGAGAAGTGTCAGGGTGAAGGGACTTTCCTTGTCGTTGTGCATCGAACGCGCTTCTGCCATGGAATTCGGGCGCAGAGGGTACGAAACCACAGCCGTTTATGGTCACCGCAAATCGAAGTTTCAGAATCGCCCTACAACTTCCGGTGAAGATGTCGATTGGTCGTGCGGGTGAACAGGTTGGATTTTTTGGTCGATTGCCAACTTTAGGGCGTATAAACTTGCGCCATGCGTCGGCCAATAGATGTCTCGGCGCCACAGATCAAGAGAGTGAGTAATGGGCGCACAGTGGAAGGTTAAACACAAAGAAGCGGCATCTAACGCCAAGGGCAAGATCTTCGGCAAACTGGTAAAAGAAATCACCATCGCTGCCCGTAACGGTGCCGATACTGCCACCAACGCACACCTGCGTCTGGTGGTCGAGCAGGCCAAGAAAGCCTCGATGCCCAAGGAAACCCTGGATCGCGCGATCAAGAAAGGCGCGGGCCTGTTGGGCGAAACCGTGCAATACCATCGCGTGACCTATGAAGGCTTCGCACCGCATCAGGTACCGCTGATCGTTGAATGCGTGACCGACAACATCAACCGCACCGTCGCTGAAATCCGCGTTGCGTTCCGCAAGGGCCAATTGGGCGCTTCCGGTTCGGTAGCGTGGGACTTCAACCATGTCGGCATGATCGAGGCGTCCCCGGACAGCCCTGACGCCGATCCGGAAATGGCCGCCATCGAAGCCGGCGCCCAGGATTTCGAGCCGGGTGACGAAGAGGGCACGACCCTGTTCCTGACCGAGCCTGCGGACCTGGACGCCGTGCAGAAAGCCCTGCCCGAGCAAGGGTTCACCGTGTTGTCGGCCAAGCTGGGTTACCAGCCGAAAAACCCGGTCAGCGGTCTGAGCGATGAGCAGATGGCTGAAGTCGAAGCCTTCCTCGAAGGCCTCGATAACCACGATGACGTGCAGGACATGTTTGTCGGGTTGGCGGGGTAATTTGATTTTTCAGTGATACCGCCATCGCGAGCAGGCTCGCTCCCACAGTAGGTTGTGTTGAATAAAAATTATAGGTTCGACACAAAACCTGTGGGAGCGAGCCTGCTCGCGATTGACCGCGCAGCGGTCACCAGCGATTCAACGCCTGCACAATCTCGTTGAACCCCGGTCGCTCCAGCACCTGCGGCTGACAGCAGCGCTGCTGCAATTGCTCCAGCTGCACACGACCTTCATCGCTCAACCCTGAGTCGATCCGCTCCAACAATTCTCCCAGCAAAACACCAAACGCCCGTACCTCGATCCGTTGCAGCGCACGGCTTTCAAGGCTGTCCGAGATGGCATGGAAAGACGCGGCGCCAAAATCCCCGAGCAGACAATCACCGTGCTCGTTCCACAAAATGTTGTGGCCGTAGAGGTCGCCGTGGGTGATGCCATGCTGGTGCAAATGTTCGGCTGCCGAGGCGATGCCACAGGCAATGCGCAATGCCACGCCAGCGCTGAACCGGGTGTCGTTGGCGTAAACGTCGCGGGTGCATGAGGCCAGGCTCGGCAGCCCGGCCAGATTGCGGTAGCTCGGATCGATCAATTGCATCACCAGCCCGGCCTGGGCTTCTGGATGCTCGACGACTCGCCCTTCAACCCGGATCAGGTTGGGGTGACAACCTGCGGTGATGCAGGCGTTCATTTCGTGCAACGGCGAGCCATCGCTGGTCATTTCGCCTTTGTAGAGTTTGACCGCGACCTGTGTGGCCGGCTGGTCTGGTCGATCCCACATGGCCCGATGAATCACTCCTGAGGCGCCTTCGCCCAGTTGCTGCTCCAGTCGCAGTTCAGACCAGGGAATGCGGGGGGTGGCTTCGAGAGCGGCCGCATCGGCTTCGGTCTCCAGCGGGTTACCGGCGTACGCCAGCCAGGTCAGGCTGGGCAGGGACAGCAGCCACTCGGGCAACTCGCTCAACTGATTGGCGGCGATGCGGATCAGTTCGAGTCTATGGCAATGACGCAAGCTCTGCGGCAAACGTTGCAAGCGGTTGCCAGCCAGCATGAGTTTTTGCAGGTGCGGGCGTTCACCCAGCTCGGCGGGCAGTTCAGTGATGCAGTTATCGGTCAGGATCAGCCAGCGCAGCAACGGTGGCAGGGCGGCGCCTGGCACGCGCTCGATGCGGTTGGCCTTGAAGCCGATCATCGTCAGTGCGGCGCAGTGGCCCAGACAGTCAGGCAGTTCGGTGAACAGATTGTCCGAGCAGAACAACACGCGCAAACGGGTCAGGCGGTGCAAGTCGTCCGGCAGACTGCTCAAGGCATTGCCGCTGAGGTTGAGGACTTCCAGCGAGTCCGCCAGGTCGAAGATTTCTCGCGGAAACTCCGTCAGGCCGCCGGTGAGGTCCAGGCGGGTAATGCCCGACAGTTGGCCGGCGCGCAGTTGGGCAAGGGTATCCATGAACAGATTCACTATTGATCGAGAGGAGGGCGCGGAGGCCTGGAAACGGGCGACATGATACCGGCAAATGTGTGGTGGCTGTCACACCGCTATCGCGAGCAGGCTCGCTCCCACATTAGATCGCATTCCAATGTAGGAGCGAGCCTGCTCGCGATAGCGGTCTGAACTGCACCACAAAATTACGGATCCCTGACTTCGACCAACTGCCCCAACCGGCTGCGCGTGCGCGCCAGATCGATGGCATCGCCGCCCAGGCTTTCGCGCAAAGACTGCTGGCCGAGCAGAATCAGGTGCTTGTCCTGGTCGTACAGAACGTCGACCAGATTGATGAAGCGCTGCTGGGCGGCGATGGAACAATCGGCGAGGTTGGGCAGTTCATCGATAAACCAATGATCGAAACGTCGGCACAGTTCCAGGTAATCCATCACCGCAGTGGGGTGGTCGCACAGATCGCCGAAGGTGAAACCGATGGTTCGCCCTTCACAGTGTCGGGCCTGAAGGTTGCGTGTCCCGACGGGCAGTTGAATGGCCGGCGCGTCGCGTTCGGGCAGGTTCAACGACTGACGCTGCGTGTGCGTGGCCGGCCAGACGTACTGGCCTTGGGTAAACAGCTGCTGGGCGTGGGTTCTCGCCTGACTGCGGTAGTCGTGGGGGCCGCCGACCTCCATGACCTGCATGCGAGCGTTGATCAGGTCGATCACCGGTTTGAAGCGCGCGTGGTACAGCGGGTTGGGCAGCAGTCCTTCCGGTGGGTAGTTGGAAGTGACCAGCAGCAGTATGCGTCGGCGGAACAATGCCTTGAACAGCCGGGTAATGAGCATCGCATCGCCGATGTCATGGATGTGAAACTCGTCGAAACACAGCACCCGGCAATCGCGCAGCTGTTGGTCGAGGGTGG
Organism: Pseudomonas sp. GM41(2012); assembly: GCF_000282315.2. Lineage (GTDB taxonomy): Bacteria > Pseudomonadota > Gammaproteobacteria > Pseudomonadales > Pseudomonadaceae > Aquipseudomonas. The sequence continues at coordinate 1,960,045 of NZ_AKJN02000006.1, read as the reverse complement.
TTTCCAGCGCATCGGGTTGATCGCGATGAGTGAACATTCCTTGGTGAAGGTGCGCAAAAAACTCATGAAAATGCAGGCGCTGTTTTTCCGCGAGGGGAAGGGCCTGGAAAAACCCGTCGAGCAGCCAGCTCTTGCCGCGACCCACGGCGCCGTGCAGGTAAAGACCGGGAAGCGTTTTTGCCGAGGTGCCCGACAGCGCTGCGGCGTGTTGCGCCATGCAGTCGATGACGCGCAGTTGGCTATGGCTGAGGGTGTAACCCTGGGTGTGGGCCTTGCGGTGGAAGTAGTCGTGGATGACTCGACTGGTCGCGGTGTTACCGGCGGATGCCGCCGATGGCTTGCCGAACAAGCGGCGTAGCGCAGGCCAGCGTGGTGTGAGTCGCGAACGGTTTGGCGGTTGAACGGCCACTGTGATGTCACCCCGTAATTTGCACGCCGGCTCCACCGAGCTGCGGCGGCGTAGTGTAACCAAACGGGGAATTTTCATTCCAGTTGTGGCGAGGGGGCTTGCCCCCGTTCGACTGCGGAGCAGTCGCCCAACCATTCACCCCCGGTATTTCTGATAAACCTAGGTGTATCGTTTTGGGGCCGCTTCGCAGCCCAACGGGGGCAAGCCCCCTCGCCACAGGGTTGTGGTGTTCGCTAGATCTTGTTGGGTCAGTTATCTAGCGTTCGATACTACGATTCCACCGCGCATTCCATGCCGGGCGCTGTTCGTTGACCTGATCCCAATCGATCGCAATGGCAGTGGTCAGGTACTGCTTCATCGCCTCCACCTGGCCGCGAGTCTTGTCGGTGGTCGGGGTATTCGGGTTGGACGGGATCTGGTCGCCATCTTCAAGCGCGGCAGCCTGAGCGTCCGGTGTCAGCAAGAAAGCGGCGAGTTTCTGCGCCAGTTCCGGCTGAGTGTTGTTGGCGATGGCACATTCGGCCACGTTGAGCACCACGGCGCCTTCCTTCGGTTGCGCATACTCCACCGGCATGCCCTTGAGTTTCAGGGCGGTGACCTGGGTCGGCGTCAGCGGGAACAGCGCGGCCTCGTCGGTCTGAAGCATTTCGGAAATCTTCGCCGAGCTCGGAATGTACTCCAGCACGTTGCGTCCGACGGTGTTCGGCCACGCCTTGAAGCCTGGCTCGACGTCGGTTTCGCTGCCGCCCTGAATCCGGTTGAACATCAGGAAGCCGTGCAGGCCAAAGGTCGAGGACGCCATCGACTGGAACACCAGTTTGTCCTTGAAGCGCGGGTCGGCCATGTCCATCCACGAGGTCGGCGCGGTCCAGCCTTTTTCCTTGAACAGACGCGTGTTGTACGCCAGCCCGGTCACGCCGAGGCTGACCGCCACCGCTTGATCCTTGATGCGGCCCTTGGCCGGAATCTGCGCCAGCGGTGCGCTGTCTTCGAGTTTGTCGCACAGCCCCATGGCGATGGCGCGGTACATGATGCCGTCGTCGAGGAACATCACGTGCATCTGCGGGTTGCCTTTGCTGGCCTGGACCTTGGCCAGAATATCGGCGGAGGTGCCGGGCACGATCACCACTTTGACGTTGTTGGCTTTCTCGAAAACCGGCAGCACCTTGTCGGCGTAGAGCCGCTCCATGGTCCCGCCGTTCATGCCCAGGTAAAGCGTCGGTTCGGCATGGGCCTGGGTGGCGGCGAGCAGGGCGCCCAAGCAGGAGATACCGAGCAGTGCAGTGCGTTTGACGTTATTCATTAGCGCGACCTTCCTCTATCAAGCAACGGAGATGGAGTGAAACCGGGTGATGGAAAACGCATCCAGCGACGTTTTTGAAGCGCCGCTGCAGATGATTTCGGTGAGCGCCTGGCCCACCGCGGGGCCGATCTGAAAGCCCGCACCGGCAAAGCCGAATGCGTGCAACAGACCGGGTTGAGTGCCACTGTGGCCGATCACCGGTTGGCGATCGGGCAGGTAACCTTCGGTGCCGCTCCAGGTGCGAATCGCCTGGGCGCCTTCAAGAAACGGATAAAGCTCGACGGCCTGACGCAGGATCTCGATTACCGCGTGCTGGCCCGGCCGAGCGCGGGCACCGTCGAGGGCAAAACCCTGGCCGCCACCCAACACACAATTGCCGCGAGCGACCTGACGGGCATAGATACCGCCACCCTCGACCCCGGTGCTGGCATTCATCACCAGCGGCAACGGCTCGGTGACCAGCATCGCCGGGTGCCCGGCGTGCATCGGCACGCCCTCATCGAAGTGTTCCGCCAAGGTGCCGGCCCAGGCTCCGGCGCAATTCAGCAGCCAGGGCGCCTGCAACTCCAGACCGGTTTGCGTGCTGATACGAAAGCGTTGGCCGTCGTGTTCCACCGCCGTTACCGGGCATTGTTCATGGACTTGGGCGCCATGTCGCCGCGCCGCCCGGGCAAACGCCGGGGACACCAGTCGCGGGTTGGCATGACCGTCATCGGGGCAAAACGAGGCACCGACCGCCACCTCGCCGACCCACGGAAAACGTGCGCGTAACTCACTGCGATCGAGTACCTGCAAGTCGAGGCCAAAGCCCCGACTGCTGGCGGCATAGTCTTGCAGGGCGTGCAGATCGTTGAGGCTGCGGGCCAGTTTCAGGTGGCCGCTGCGCTGATACTCACCGTCGATGCCAATCAGCTGCGGCAGTTGTCCCCAGATGTCGTGGGCCCGCTGCGACAGCGGCAGTTGCGAGAGTGGTCGCCCCTGGCGCCGCACGCCGCCGTAGTTCACGCCGCTGGAATGTGAGCCACAGAAGTCCCGCTCCAGCAGTGCCACGCGACGCCCGGCCTTGCTCAGAAACAACGCGGCGGAGGCGCCGACAATTCCGCCGCCAATGATGACAGCATCGACTTCGATCATGACTCGACCTCCAGACCAAACGGCAGGGGTTTGATGGGGGCCTGAGCCCGAAGCCTGCCGATGTCGGACACGCAGCGCTGACTTTCGCAGGCAATGATTTCCGCGGCGGCGGCGCCACACATCCGCCCCTGACAGCGGCCCATGCCGACCCGGCAATGCGCCTTGACCCGGTTGATCTCCCAATGCCCCTCGCGCACCACTTGGCGGATGTCGCCGGCCCGCACTTCTTCGCAGCGGCAGATCATCACGTCATTCGGGGCATCGGCGGCCCAATGCTCGGGAAAGACGAAGGCCCGTTCCAGACCTTGGCGGAAGGTCTCGATCCGTCCCAGCGCCTGCTCCAATTGCGCCCCACGTTGCGGCGGGATCAGGTAACCGATGTCTTCGAGTAACGCCAGAGCCGCGCGTTCGCCGGCCATTTCCGCCGCGTCGGCGCCCATGATGCCGGCGCCGTCACCGGCCAGGTAAACCTCGGCGACACTGCTGCGACCGGCGCTGTCACGGTGCGGCAGCCAGGCGCGGTTGAGCGGGTTCCAGGCGAATTCACAGCCGAGCAGGTCGGCGAGTTGGGTTTCACTGCGCAGGCCGTGGGCGAAGGCGACGGCGTCGCACTCCAGATGCTGATCGCCCTTGGCGTTGCGCCAGGTCAGCGATTGCACGCGCTGTTCGCCGTTGATCCCTGTGAGGCTGGCGCCCTGATGCACCGGGATGCCGTGGGCGGTCAACCAACTGCGGTAATAGATGCCTTTGGCCAGGGTGGCCGGTTGCGAGAGCAGGCCGGGCAAGGCGCGGGCCTGAGCGCTGAACGGCGAGCTGTCGAGCACCGCGACCACCTTGGCGCCGGCCTTGGCGTATTGATACGCCACCAGGTACAGCAACGGCCCGCTGCCGGCGAACACCACGCGTTCACCGATGGCGCAGCCTTGAAACTTGAGGGCGATCTGCGCTGCGCCGAGGCTGTAAACCCCCGGAAGGGTCCAGCCTGGCACCGGCAGAATCCGGTCGGTGGCGCCCGTGGCGACAATCACCCGGGAGAACGCCAGCCGCGCGGCGCGGCCCTCATGCAAAGTGTCGAGCGCACCGTCCTCGGCGTTCCATACCAACGTCTCGGGACGGTAATCGAGTTGCTCGCGCAACGCGTCGATCGTCTGATGCAGCGCGTTGGCCTTGCCGGCTTCGAAGCCATACAGCTTGACCGGCGAGCGCTTGAAGTTTGCCGGTTGGCGACGATAAATCTGCCCGCCACCGCGTGCTGCTTCGTCCAGCAGCACCGGGCGAACGCCATGGGCGACCAGGGTTTGTGCGGCACGAATACCGGCCGGACCGGCACCGATGATGACCACGGAATTCATACCCACCTCATGTGTGAGCGACGCAGATCCCCTGTGGGAGCGAGCCTGCTCGCGATGACGGTTGGGCATTCAACATTAATACTGGCAGACAGATTGCTATCGCGAGCAGGCTCGCTCCCACAGTTGATGAGGGTTGCCCCCGGCTTTCGTGAACGCCGCCGAACCCTTGTGGGAGCGGGCTTGCTCGCGATGACGGCGGCACATTCAACATTCATGCTGGCTGACAGATTGCTTTCGCGAGCAAGCCCGCTCCCACAGGGGATCCGGTTTCGGCAGATTGAAAAGGTGTTCATAGGGAGCGCCCCGGTTCGCGGCTGATCTGCTGCCCGGCTTCGAGCAACGTCGAGCAGGCGCGCACGCGTCGACCATCGCCCAGCCTTACCCAGCAGTCCTGACACGCCCCCATCATGCAAAAACCGGCGCGGGGTTCGGCGCTGAAGTCGCTGCCGCGCAAGTGTTCGCTGCAAGTCAGCACCGCCGTCAGCAAGGTGTCGCCGAGCAGGCCGGTGGCCGGTGTGCCGTCGAGGGTAAAGTCCAGGGCCGGGCGGTCGCCTTCGGCCAGTCGTTTCAGCAGAGCCATGGCGCCCTCATTGTTTGCCCACCAGAACCCGATCGAGGCCGTAGACCCGGTCGAGCAAAATCATCGTCAGCGCGGTCAACCCAATCACCAGTGCCGACACCGCCGCCATCATCGGATCGATGGATTCGGTGGCGTACACATACATCCGCACCGGCAAGGTTTGCGTGGCCGGCGAGGTGACGAAAATCGACAGCGTGACTTCATCGAAACTGTTGATGAACGCCAACAGCCAGCCACCGGCGACCCCCGGCAGAATCATCGGCAAGGTGATTTCCCGGAACAGCGTGAAGCGTCCGGCACCGAGCGATTGCGCGGCGTGTTCGGCGCTGCGATCCAGGCCGATGGCCGACGCCAGCACCAGTCGCAACACGTACGGTGTGATCACCAGCACGTGGGCGAAGATCAGCCAGGCGAAGCTGCCGTTGACGCCCATCAGCGCAAACAACCGCAGCAACGCCACACCCAGCACCAGGTGCGGAATGATGATCGGCGACAGGAACAGGCCGTTGAGAAAGTCGCGGCCGGGGAACTCGAAGCGGGTGATAGCCAGCGCCGCCGGCACCGCAATCAGCGTCGCCAGACTGGCCGCGCAGAACGCCAGGATCAGGCTGTTGTAGAACGCATCGACAAAGTCAGCACGCTCAAACACCGCGCGGAACCAGCGCAGGGAAAACTCGGTGGTCGGCAGGCTCAGGGTGTTTTCCGGGGTGAAGGCCACAAGGCAAACCACCACCAGCGGCGCCAGCATGAACAGCACCACCAAGGTATGGAACAGCAGGGCGAAAGGACCGTTCTTGGACATGACGAGTTATCCCAATGACTTCTTGTAGCGGCCTTCGATCATCCGGTTCCACGACAGCATGATCAGCAGGTTGAGCAACAGCAGGGCCACGGCGATGGCCGCGCCCATCGGCCAGTTGAGCTCCGACAGGTACTGGTCGTAGATCAGCGTGGCGACCATTTTTATCCGGCGTCCGCCGAGCAGGCCGGGGATCGCGAAGGAGCTAGCGGCGAGGCCGAACACGATCAAGGTGCCGGAGAGCACGCCCGGCATGATCTGCGGCAGCACCACTTGGCGCATCACGGTGAAGTGGCTGGCACCGAGAGACATCGCGGCCTGCTCGGCGGCGGGGTCGAGTTTTTGCAGCGAGGTCCAGACCGGAATGATCATGAAAGGCAGCATCACGTGGACCAGCGCAATCACCACCGCGAACGGCGTGTAGAGCAGCTTCATCGGCGAGCCGCCGAAGGCTTGCAGGGTCTGGTTGACCAGGCCGTCGGCACCCAGCAACAGGCTCCAGCCGAAGGCGCGCACCACCACCGAAATCAGCAACGGGGTGAGGATCAGAATCAGGAAAATCGAGCGCCACGGCGTGCCCATGCGGCTGAGGATGTAGGCCTCGGGCACGCCGATCACCACGCAGAGCAGGGTGGTCAGGGCGCTAATCCACATCGTGCGCAAAAAGATTTCGTAGAAGTACGGGTCGCCCAGCAGGCTGCTGTAGTGGTCGACGGTGTAGGCATCGCCGTTGATCCCCGAGCTGTAGTCGAAGACGTTGAACGACAGCACCAGGGTCAGCAGCAACGGGATAACCAGCAGGCTAAGGTACAAGGCCAGGGCCGGTGCCGACAGCCAGTAACCCTGGCGTCCCTGGCGAATGGCGACAAGCGTACTCATGCCGGCACCTCGTCGACACTCAGTACCCGCAGCAACGTTGCGTCCCAATCGAGCCCGACCGCCGTGCCTTCGGTGAGCGGTGCCGAACCGTCGTTGCGGCGCACCACGCTGAGTTCGCCCAAAGTTGTCGAGACGCCGTACAGCCATTGGCTGCCAAGAAAGAAGCGGCTGACGATGTTGCCTTGCAGACGGCCCTGACCCTTGTCCCGCAGATCGATTTTTTCCGGACGCAGGCTCAGGATCAGTTCGCCGCCACTGCGAACCTGGACCACACCCGCGCCATCACGCTCGCCCGGCAGCAGATTGGCCTTGCCGACGAAACCGGAAATGAACTCGGTGCGCGGGTGTTCGTAAAGTGTGTACGGCGCGTCGATCTGGGTGATGCGCCCGGCCTGCATCACCACCACCCGGTCGCTGATGGACAGCGCTTCGGACTGGTCATGGGTGACCATCAGCGTGGTGATCCCGACTTCGCGCTGGATGCGGCGGATCTCGAATTGCATCTCTTCGCGCAGGTTGGCGTCGAGGTTGGACAGCGGCTCATCGAGCAGCAGCACTGGCGGCTCGATCACCAGGGCCCGAGCCAATGCAACACGCTGACGCTGGCCGCCGGAGAGTTCTCGCGGATAACGTTCGGCGTGCTGGTTGAGGCGCACCAGTTTCAGCACCCGGTCCACCCGCTGCTGCAACTCGCCGTTGGCCACTTTGCGCATGCGCAGGCCGAAGGCGACGTTGTCTTTCACGGTCATGTGCGGGAACAGCGCGTAACTCTGGAACACCACGCCCAGACCACGGCTGGCGGGTTTGGCGTGGGTGATGTCGCGACCGTCCAGCACAATGCGTCCGCTGCTGACTTCGACGAAGCCGGCGATCATTTGCAGGGTGGTGGTTTTGCCGCATCCGGAGGGGCCGAGCAGCGAGACGAACTCGCCTTTCTCGACCGAGAGGTTGGTGGCAACGACGGCGTCGATCTCGCCGTAACGTTTGCCGAGTCCTTCAAGTTGCACAAAAGCCATAACTGCGCTCCACCTGAGATTGTTATGCGTCGCCCGAAGGCGCGCTTTTTTGTATGGGCAGATACGAAAAGGTCTTGCTGGGTGCGTTGGCGCTCGACTTCTGTCGGCTGCCGCTGTTGTTCGAATCGCCCCTGTCTGGACGCAGAGTAGGACGAAGAATAGGATGGGCTCAATGGCCTATTTCACTGAAGCGATGACTATTTTCAGTTTCATTCAGTGAGTAAATTAATACTCGAGAAAACCCATGACAGATTCCATTGAGCGGAATGAAAGCAAAAGTGATGTCGGTGTTGGCGCGGTCTCCAGACTGTTTGCCGTGCTGCGCAGTCTGGGTGACACCGTCGAGGGCGGGGAGCGGGTGACGCAATTGGCCCAGCGCATCGGTTTGTCGCAACCGACCACGCACCGATTGCTGCGCAGCCTGATGGATGAGGGCATGGTCGAGCAGGATGCGCGCAGCAAACGCTATCGCTTGAGTCTTGAATTCTTTGCGCTGGCGGCCCGCGCCGGGAACACCGGAAACCTGCGCGAACTGGTACGTCCGGCGTTGCTGCGGCTGTCGGCGTCGTTGGGGGATTCGTTGTTCTTGCTGGCGCGCAGTGGTTTTGATGCGATCTGCCTCGATCGCAGTGAAGGGCCGTTTCCGATCCGCACCTTTACCGGTGACATCGGCGGGCGGGTGGCGTTGGGCGTGGGGCAGGGCAGCCTGGCGATTCTGGCGTTCCTGCCGGAAGAAGAGCGCGACACGGTGATTCACTACAACTTGCCGAGGCTCAAGGATTTCCACCTGTACGACGAGGTGTTCCTGCGCTCGGAAGTCGAGAACGTGCGCAAGCTCGGTTATGCCGGACGCAACACCGGCGTGTTGCAGGGCATGGCCGGGGTGGCGGTGCCGATTCTGGATCGTGAAGGGCGAGCGGTCGCAGCGCTGAGTGTGGCCACCGTGAGCGATCGGCTGGGGCCGGATCGTTTGCCGACGGTGGTGGAAATGCTCAAGCGCGAAGCGGCGCTGATCGGACCGCGGATCAATCCGTTCGACCCGTTGCTGCGTAGGCCTTCGCAAGTGTTCGGGCAGGGCTGAAACCGCCACAACTCCCTTGTGGGAGCGAGCCTGCTCGCGATAGGGCCAGCACTTTCACCATTGATGTCGACAGATACACCGCCATCGCGAGCAGGCTCGCTCCCACAGGGGATTGGCGGTGTGTTCAGAACTGGACGGTTTGCTTGAGCATCTGCGCCGCCGGCGTATCGCTCGGGCTGACCATCGCGTAGTTATACCCGCCTCCCGACCAGTACTCGGCCTGCAACTCGCCATCACTGCGACTGCCCCTCGGCAACAGGTAGTTTTTCGGACCCGGTGGGCGGACGTAGAAACTGATCTTGTGTCCGCCCTGATCCTCGTAAACCACCATCGCCGCCGGCCCTTGCTCGGTGCTCAGCAAGCGTCCGCTGACCGGTTTGAAACCGGCGCCCGAGAGGTCAGGCAAGCGATTGGCCTGAGTGAAATAGCGGTCGAGCCAACCCTGCATGTCACCGTCATCGCTGACTTTGTAGTCGGCCGGCAAAATGCCTTGCTGGGCAATCAGGCGATAGGCCTGCAGGGCATCGGTCATCGGCGGCGTGGCCCTGATGAACATCATCTCCCGGGCTTGCCAACCGCTGAATCCGCCGACGCTGACCGCGATCAGCAACACGGCGGCGCTGGCCAGGTGACGGCGAGATTGTCGTTTGAGGCGTTGGCGAATCAGCGCCGGGTCGAGGTTCGGGTTGGCCGGTTGCTGCAGGGCGCCGCTCAAAGCCGCGCGCAATTGCTGGGCGTCTTGCTGCCAGGCACGCACTTGGGCAGCCACTTCAGCGTTGCTGGCCAGAAAAGTGTCCACCATACGTCGGTCGGCATCGCTGAGTTGCTGGTCGACATAGGCGTGCAGGTCACGCTCGCTTGGGGGCAGGCTGATCATTTGAGTCTCCGCAGAGAAGGGCGGGTAATTTCGCCGTCGCTCAACTGGCGCAAGGCCTGGCGGGCACGGGACAGGCGGGACATCACGGTGCCGGTGGGGACGTCGAGAATCTCGGCGACCTCTTTATAACTCAAGCCTTCGACCGAGACCCAGAGCAGCAGGGCGCGTTGTTCGGTGGTGAGTTGATCGAAGGCTTTCAGGGTTGATTGGGCGATCACGGTGCGCTCCACCGACGGCTGTGAATCGTCACCGCCGGTAAAGAATTCGAGCATCCGCGCATAACGCCGGGAGCGTCGGTGAGCATCGAGAAACTGTCGATACAGAATCGAAAACAACCAGGCGCGCAAGTCGCCCTCAGGACGTTTATCGCCCCAACTCGACAGCGCGCGCTCCAGGCAAGACTGCACCAGGTCGTCGGCGCTGCTGGGATTGCGCGTCAACGACACGGCAAACCGGCGCAATCTGGGAATGATTTCTCGCAGTTGTTCGTCGATATCGTTCATGAAGTTCTGGCTAGTCACTACGCTTTGGACTAGGAAGACGCCCGGCATTGGAGGTTATTCCACGCCCGAAAAAATAAATACCGTGCGATGGAATAAACCGCCACGGGGGTCGTCTGCTTGATCCTTCTCACTTGTGGCCGATGGCCCCGGAGTCTTTCATGGTAGATCGCTCATCACCGCCAACCCGGCCACCCTTGAGTGCCGCGAGCCTGACATTACGTCTGGCCGGTATCGCTGTGGTGGTTGCCGCCCTGGCCGGGGCTTTTGCCTACGTCAGCGGCACCTTTGACCCACAGCGCCTGACCCCGAAAAAACTGATCAATGTGCTGGAGACCAACAACGGTGTGCACCCGGGTTTCCGGCGTAACCACTCCAAGGGCGTGTGCGTGATCGGGCATTTCGAAAGCAGTGGCGAGGCGCGCAGCTATTCCAGCGCTCAGGTGTTCAATGTTGCGCGGACCCCGGTGGTCGGGCGTTTCGCCTTGCCGGCCGGTAATCCTTATGCGCCAGACAACAGCGTGCCGATCCGCAGCCTGGCGTTGCGCTTCACCCAGGCCAACGGCCAGCAGTGGCGCACCGGGATGAACAGCATGCCGGTGTTCCCGGTGGGGACGCCCGAAGCGTTCTATCAATTGCAGCAGGCCCAGTCGCCGGACCCGGCCACCGGCAAGCCGAACCCGGCTGCGGTGCCAGCGTTCTTCGGTTCGCATCCGGAAGCTGCACCGTTCCTGGCCTGGATCAAAACCGCCAAGCCGTCGGCCAGTTACGTGACGGAAACCTACAACAGCGTCAATGCGTTTTACCTGGTGAACGCGGCCGGGCAACGTCAAGCGGTGCGCTGGAGCATGGTGCCCGTCGCTCAGGATGCCATGGGTGCTACGGCGCCTGAGGGTGGTGAATTCCTGGAGAAAGACCTGGTTCAACGTATTTCCGCAGGGCCGCTGCGTTGGCAGTTGAACATCACGCTGGCCAACCCTGGCGATCCGGTCAACGACGCCAGCAAGGCTTGGCCCGAGGGTCGCAAAGTGTTGAACGCCGGCACCCTCGTACTCGAAAGCACCCAGCCGCAACTCAATGGCGAATGCCGTGACATCAACTACGACCCGCTGGTACTGCCCGCCGGCATAGAAGGTTCCGACGACCCATTGCTCGCCGCTCGTTCAGCGGGGTACGCCACTTCCTACTTGCGTCGTACCAGCGAAGTCAGCCAATTGCCCTCTGCTAATAAACAGGAGTCTCGTCAATGAGCGCTCAACCGAACCACTTCGCGCCTTTAGCGCGATTGCTGCACTGGCTGATGGCGCTGATGATCATTGCCATGCTGTTTATCGGCGCGGGCATGGCCGCTTCGGTGTCCGAGCGTCATGAGTGGCTGATTCATCTGCACAAACCTTTGGGCGTCGCGATTCTGCTGTTGGTGGTCGTGCGCCTGGCCGTGCGCTTTTCCACGCAACAGCCACCGCTGCCAGTGGATCTGCCGGGTTGGCAAGCGCTGGCGGCCAAGGCTTCGCATATTTTGCTGTACGCGTTGATGCTGATTCTGCCGCTGCTGGGGTGGGCGATGATTTCGGCGGCGGGGGATCCGGTGATGCTCAGCAACTCGTTGCAGTTGCCGTCGATCGTACCGGCGAATGCGCAAGTCTTTGCGTTCCTGCGCAAGGCTCACGGGTATCTGGCGTACTTGCTGTTCCTGACGGTGCTGCTGCATTTGGCGGCGGCGCTGTTTCACGGCTGGGTGCGCCGCGATGACGTGCTGGACAGCATGTTGCGGGGCAAGGATCGCGGCTGATCTGATCTACCGAAATCTATTGTGGCGAGGGGATTTATCGGAATGCCGCACCACCCCGTTGGGCTGCGAAGCGGCCCCAAAATGCGGTTTGTCAGATAAACCGCAGTGAATGAAATTACGACTGCTTCGCAGCCGAACGGGGTGGTGCGGCATTCCGATAAATCCCCTCGCCACAGGTTTTGTGTGCTTTCGTGGCCAGCGTTCGCCACCAATAGATCAACGCCACAGCATTGATGCCTGCGCCCAGCAGGCATACGCCGAGCCACCCGGCCCACGCGTACATCGCCGTCGAACCGATCGACCCCAAGGCGCTGCCAATTGAATAGAACAGCATGTAGCCGGCGGTGAGTCGGCTTTGGGCTTCGGGGCGCACGCTGTAGATCATGCTCTGGCTGGTGACGTGCACGGCCTGCAAACCCAGATCCAGGGTAATCACGCCAAGCAGCAATGCCCACAATGAGGACTGGGTGAAGGCGATCGGCAGCCAGGAAACCAGCATCAACAAGAGTGACAAACCGCTGGTCCATTGTCCCAGGCCACGATCAGCCAGATGCCCGGCGCGAGCGGCGGCCAATGCACCGGCGGCACCTGCCAGTCCGAATAATCCGATTTGTGTGTGGGATAACGACAGCGGCGGGGCGCTCAGTGGCAGCACCATGGGCGTCCACAACACCATGGCGCTGGCGAAGGTCAGTAGCGCGAGCACCGCCCGCTGGCGCAGCACCGGTTCTTCCTTGAACAGCGTGAATACCGAGCCCAGCAAGGCGCCGTAGGAACTGGCGGGTTGCGCAGCTTCATGTTTGGGCAACACACGAAACAGCAGCAACGCCATCACCAACGTCAAACCTGCTGACAACAGATAAATCGAACGCCAACCGGCGAGGTCAGCCATGCCGCCGGCCACTGTCCGGGCGAGCAGAATACCGACGACGATGCCGCTGGTGACCACACCGACCACACGCCCTCGCTGTTCCGGGATGGCCAATGTCGCGGCGTAGGCCACCAACACTTGTGTCACGACAGCCAGTAACCCGGTCAATGTCATGCCGATCAGCAGCCAGATGTTGTCAGGCGCCAGTGCGATCGTGAGCAAGGCCAGCGCCGACAGCACAGTTTGCGTAACGATCAGGCGCCGGCGATTGAGCAGGTCACCCAGCGGCACCAGCAACACCAAGCCTGCGCCGTAACCGACTTGTGTCAGCGTGACGACGATGCCGATGGTTGCGGGGTCCATGGCGAAAGCCTCGGCCATGGCATCGAGCAGCGGTTGTGCGTAGTAAACATTGCCGACGGCCAGGCCGCAGGCGATGGCAAACAGCAACACCACGGTGCCGCTCAATGGATGTTCAGGTTTCATGACGGGCTTCCTTATGTGGTTTCAAAGTGAAACCAGTTGTACGGTATGGAAGCTGGTTTTATATTGCAACTACATTTGATGGATGTGAGCGCGCTCATGGCTAAACGTACAAGCAAGGAAAACGCCGAATGCCCGGTTGCCCGTTCCCTGAATGCCATTGGTGATGGGTGGTCGTTGCTGATCGTGCGCGATGCATTTGACGGCATACGCCGGTTCGGGGAGTTTCAGCGCAATTTGGGCATGGCCAAGAATATTTTGTCTGCGCGGCTGCGCACCCTGGTGGCCCACGGTATTTTTGACCTGGTGCCGGCGTCGGACGGCAGTGCGTATCAGGAATATGTGCTGACCGAAAAGGGCAAAGGCCTGTTCCCGTTGATCATCGGATTGCGCCAATGGGGCGAGGCGTTTTTCTATGAGGCTGGGGAGGCGCACTCGCGGGTTATTGACCGAGAGAACAGCCGACCGGTGCAGACGCTGGAATTACGTGCCGAGGATGGGCGCTTGCTGGGACCTGAGGATTGCGTGCGGATCGCTGCCGAGTGAGGCATGGCTGCATGCCGGACATGCAGCCATCGAGCGCGATCAGCGCAAGGTATCGACCATGTCAGCCACGGTCGTCAGCACATCCTTACCCAACTGCTTCGAGCGTTTGCCAGACCAGCCGGTCAGCGCATTCGGCGCATCGTTGTTGTCCTTGAAGGGCATTTCGAGGGTCAGCGACAGGCAGTCGAATTTCTGACCGACGCTGTTGCACGCCAGGGTCATGTTGGCTTTGCCCGGTTCGTCACGGGTGTAGCCGTGCTTGGTCTGGAAGTCCTTGGTCAGGTGCTTCAAATGACTGCGGAAGTGTTCTTCGAGTTTTTCGATCCGTGGCGTGTAACCCGGGTTGCCTTCGCAGCCGGCGGTGAACACGTAGGGGATTTCTTCATCGCCATGGATGTCGAGGAACAGGTCCACGCCGTACTTTTCCATCTGTTGTTGTACGAAGAAGACTTCCGGGCTGATTTCCTGGCTGGCGCTCTGCCAGGCGCGGTTCAGGTCCTGGCCCATGGCGTTGGTGCGCAGGTGACCGTGGAAAGCGCCGTCCGGGTTCATGTTTGGCACCAAATACAGATCGGCGCTGGTCAGCAGTTTGTTCAATACCGGATCGTCGTGTTTTTCCAGGCGTTCGATCACGCCTTCCATGAACCATTCGGCCATGTGTTCGCCGGGGTGTTGCTGGGCGATGATCCAGACCTTGCGCTGACCTTCGGCGCCCGTGCCTTTACGCAGCAGTTGGATGTCTCGACCTTCGACGCTTTTGCCGGTGGCCAGCAGTTCGGTGCCAGCCTTGGTCAGCGCTTGCTCGATCAGCCAGTCGTGACGGCCACGACTGTAGGGTTCGAAGTAAGCAAACCAGGCGTGGGTGGCGGTGGCTTCAAGGCTGAAGCGCAGGCAGTCACCTTCGAAAATGGTCGGCACCCGGAACCAGTTGACGTGGTCGTAGGACGCCACGGCCTGATAACCATCCCAGGCTTTGTTGTAGGAGGACTTGCTGGCATTGTTCAGACGAAACCAGTGTTCCTGACCGACGTGCAGACCGCTGGCTTTGAAGTGGAACCACTGAAAGTGCTGGCTGCGGGTGTCTGGCTTGATGGCCAGCAGGGCTTGCAACGGATTGCTGATGTCCAGCACTTCAATGTTGCCACTGTCGAAGTTGGCACTGATGTCGAAAGAGGATTTAGCCACGGCCATAGTCGATTCCTGAATATGATTTTATGGCTGTTACTTTACACGCTGGGAAGGGAAAAACCGGGGGAAATTCTGGGTTGAAGCGGGGGGCGTCCTCCTTGACGCCGACGAAGCTTAGAGACTGTGCGATTGATTCTCAAGCGCTATTTTTTATTAGTTTGGGCCAATGATGCCGGGCTTCTCTTGCCAACGGATATTCTTTTGATATCATCCGCGCCATTCGAATTTGCAGCACCTAAAGACTTCATTAGCCTGAAGGTAAAGCCAGATTAACTGGCAAAAAAAAGACCCGGCAAAAAGCCGGGTCAAAAACCGTGATTAGCCTGATGAGGAGATAGTCCAGGAGACCGACCTAAGGTCACTTGGACAATCGACTGATCTCGCGACCAGTTGCATGCAATAATAATCATTCTCGTTTGCAAGTCAAATGTTTTTATCTGCGCGATTGGAAAGTTCTTTCCCGTCCTCCTCGTCAGTACCCGTGTCTCACCCGTTCTGATCGCCCTCCAGGGATCGATCCACCATTGCCCTGGCCAAGTCGATCATGTGCACCGTCGAAATCGCCAGGTCCCGACTTGCGCCCTGCAAATTGCTGGCTGACTCGTACGCGATGGCGGCGGCACACCGTAGCAAATCCGTGGCATGAACCAGCGCCTCTTCGCAGCTGATGTTGCGGTTTACGTCAAAGAAACGTTCTTCGACCACTTTCTCTGAAACAGCTGGTTTCAAGTAATAGTCCAGCGCTCGTTGTGCGGCGGCAGAGCCTTTGGGCGAGGTGAGCGAAGTGTCGATTTGCATGTCAGGCAGGTCGTTGCAGGGGATGGACATGGCGATGGCAAACTCCGTGATAGATTCAGATCCGTGAACCCATCCTAGTACGTACTGTATTTATGACGAGAGATTAAATACTACAATTTGTGTTTTGATGGCCGGAGGCGCCCACGTATCGTGCCGCACATGGATAAATGGATTGAATTGGTCAAGGCCAAGATGAGTGAACTCAAAGTCACTCAAGATGAACTCGCAGATCGCCTCGGGATGTCCCAGGGCGGCGTCGGCCACTGGCTGAACAAACGCCGCGACCCTGGCGTCGTCAACATGAACCGTGTGTTGAAGGCGCTGGGCATGGACTTTCTCGAAGTGGTGCTGGTGATCCGCGAACCACTCATCCTGGATGAGGAGGAGATGCCTCTGGCGCTGAAGTACAACCCGTACTTCCGCTACCCGGTCAGTGACTGGAAGGCGCCGGCGCAGCTGCGCGATGGTGAGCTGACGGTGTATCGCAAGGAGGAACGCTTCGAGCTGACCGACTACCACGCCCAGGGCCCGGCCTTCTGGCTGAGTGTGGTGGGCGATGCGATGACCGCGCCCACGGGTATCAGCATTGCCGAGGGCATGATGATCCTGGTGGACCCGGCCATCGTGCCGGAACCCGGAAAACTGGTGATCGCCCAGTGGCCGGACAGCGCCGAGGCGACCTTTCGCAAGCTGATCGAAGAGGGCGGGCAGCGTTACCTGGTCCCGCTCAATCCGACCTATCCGAAAGCCCTTTACACCGAAGAGTGCCGAATTATCGGCGTGGTGGTTCAGGCGACAGCCAGGTTCTAATCGGATCGGTCCTCGCAAGACGTAGGACCGATCTTCATTTCATGCTTCTTCAAACTCGACCAACGCACTGCCTTCGCTGACCATCTCGCCTTCCTGGCAATACAGCGCCTTGATCACCCCGGCGTGCGGTGCACGAATGCTGTGCTCCATCTTCATCGCCTCCAGCACCACCAGCTGCGCCCCGGCTTCGACCGTTTGCCCGGCTTCCACCAATACCCGCACGATGCTGCCATTCATGGGGGCGGTCAGCCCGCCGTGATGGCTGTGACTGGCCTCGACGGCGCTGATCGGGTCGTAGGACTCGATGCGGCGCAATTCACCTTCCCATTGCAGATACAGAACGTCGCCCCGGCGGATTGCCCGATGCTGGCGGCGCAGGCCGTTGTGCTCGGTCAGCAGTTGCTCGCCTTTGAGTTGAGCGGTGTGGGCATCAGCGTCGCCCAATGTCAGCGCGCGATCCTGGCCTTCACAACTCAAATGCAGGGTGATTTCTGTCGGCAGTCCAGCACGGAAACCATTGCTGTTGGCCCAAGGCGAAACCGGGTCATCGGCTCGTGGAGAGCTCGGCTGGCTTTGGGCAAATGCCTGGGCGGCGGCTTGCCAGAATTCGTCACTGAGGTCCGAGGCGACGGGCAGCAGTTCTTCCTGATAACGCGGAATGAAGCCGGTATCCAGTTCGGCCGCAGCAAACGCCGGATGGCCGACAATCCGGCGCAGGAAGTTGATGTTGGTCTTGAGCCCGCCAATGGCAAACTCATCGAGCATACTCAGCAGCCGCAGTCGCGCCTGTTCACGATCCTCGCCCCAGGCAATCAGTTTGCCGAGCATCGGGTCGTAGAACGGCGAGATCTCATCGCCTTCTTCGACGCCACTGTCCACCCGCCGTCCCGGACCTTGCGCGGATTCGCGATACAGCTCCAGTCGACCGGTAGCTGGTAGGAAATCATGGCCCGGGTCTTCGGCATACAACCGCACTTCGATGGCATGGCCGATCAGCGGAACCTCGGCTTGGGTCATCGGCAGCGCTTCGCCGCGGGCCACACGAATCTGCCAGGCCACCAGATCGAGGCCGGTGATGGCTTCGGTGACCGGGTGTTCGACTTGTAGGCGTGTGTTCATCTCCATAAAGAAGAACTCACCCCGCGAATCCAGCAGGAATTCCACGGTGCCGGCGCCGACATAACCGATGGCCTGTGCCGATCGCACGGCGGCCTCACCCATGGCGCGACGCAGTTCCGGGCTCAAGCCTGGAGCGGGTGCTTCTTCAACGACTTTTTGGTGCCGACGCTGGATCGAGCAGTCACGTTCGTTGAGGTACAGGCAGTTGCCATGCTGGTCGGCGAAAACCTGGATTTCCACGTGACGCGGTTTGAGCAGGTACTTCTCCACCAGCATCCGCGAATCACCGAACGAGGATTTCGCTTCCCGTTGGGCCGAGGCCAGGGCTTCGGCCAACTGGCTGACGTCCTCGACCACTTTCATGCCTTTGCCGCCACCGCCCGCAGTGGCTTTGAGCAGCACCGGATAACCGATGCGTTCGCAGGCGTCGCGGAAGGTGTCGAGGTCCTGAGCTTCGCCGTGATAGCCAGGCACCAGCGGCACGCCGGCGGTTTCCATCAAGGCTTTGGCCGCGGATTTGCTGCCCATCGCGTCGATGGCCGAGGCGGGCGGGCCGAGGAAAATCAGGCCTGCTTCTTCGATGGCGCGGGCGAACCCGGCGTTCTCGGAAAGAAAACCATAACCGGGATGAATCGCTTGAGCGCCGCTGGCCTTGGCCGCGGCGATCAGTTTGTCGATTTGCAGATAACTGTCAGCGGCTTTGCTGCCACCGAGGTCGACGCGGATATCCGCTTCGCGGCTGTGTCGGGCTTCACGGTCAGTGGCGCTGTGCACGGCCACGGTGGTCAGGCCCAGGGCTTTGGCGGTGCGCATCACCCGGCAAGCGATTTCGCCGCGGTTGGCCACCAGCAGGGTGGTGAGAACAGGTGCGCTCATCAACGCGGCTCCTTGGTGGTGGTTTCGGCTTGCCAGCTCGGCGGACGTTTTTGCAGAAAGGCCCGCAGGCCTTCCTGACCTTCAGGGCTGACGCGGATGCGGGCGATGGCGTTTTCGGTGTAGCGGCGTAGTGCCGGGGTCAGCGCGCCGTGGCCGACTTCGCGCAGCAAGTCCTTGCTGGAGCGCATGGCGGCCGGGCTGTTGAGCAGCAGGTTGTCGATCCACTGTTCGACTTTTTGCTCCAGCTCAGCGATCGGATAACTCTCCGACAACAAGCCGATTTCCCGCGCTCGTTGTCCGCCGAAACGCTCGGCGGTCAGCGCGTAGCGACGTGCCGCGCGTTCGCCGATGGCTTGCACCACGAACGGACTGATCACCGCCGGGGCCAGGCCGATGCGCACTTCCGACAGGCAGAACTGCGCATCATCGGCGCCAATCGCCATGTCGCAGCAACTGATCAGGCCCAGCGCACCACCGAATGCAGCGCCTTGCACCACCGCCAGCGTCGGGACTTTCAGCTTGGCGAGGTTGTACATCAACTCCGCCAGTTCCCGGGCGTCGTCGAGGTTGGTGTGGTAATCGAGTTCGGCCGATTGCTGCATCCAGGCCAGATCCGCGCCGGCACTGAAATGCTTGCCGCGTCCACGCACTAACAGGAAACGCAGACTGGTGTCGCTCGACACTTTGTCCAGGGCGAGGATCAGTTCGCGGATCATTTCGGCGTTGAAGGCGTTGTTCTTTTCTTCACGGCTGAGCCACAGGGTCGCAAAACCACGCGGGTCGGTCAGCAGTTCGAGGGTGTTGAAGTCGCTCATGTATATCCGTCTCCACAACTTTTTTCTGTAGGAGCGAGGCTTGCCCGCGAAGGAAGCGCCGCGGTGTACCTGTTGCACCGCGTCATGCCTGTTCGCGGGCAAGCCATGCTCCTACGGGATCACATCCGGAACACGCCGAAGCGGCTCGGTTCGATTGGCGCATTCAGCGACGCCGACAAGGCCAGGGCCAATACATCGCGGGTTTGCGCCGGGTCGATGACGCCGTCGTCCCACAACCGGGCGCTGGAGTAGTAGGGATGACCCTGTTCTTCATATTGGTCGAGGATTGGTTGCTTGATCTCGGCTTCCTGCTCGGCGCTGAAACCGTGGCCACTTCGTTCGGCCTGTTCGCGTTTCACCTGCACCAAAACACCCGCCGCCTGCTCGGCGCCCATCACGCCGATGCGTGCGTTCGGCCACATCCACAGGAAACGTGGATCGTAAGCCCGGCCGCACATGCCATAGTTACCAGCACCGAAACTGCCGCCGATGATCACGGTGAATTTCGGCACCTTGGCACACGCCACGGCGGTCACCAGTTTCGCGCCGTGTTTGGCGATACCGCCGGCCTCGTACTTCTGGCCGACCATGAAACCGGTGATGTTTTGCAGGAACAGCAACGGAATGCCGCGCTGACAGGCCAGCTCGATGAAGTGCGCGCCTTTCTGCGCGGCTTCGGCGAACAGAATGCCGTTGTTGGCGAGGACCGCGATCGGGTAACCGTGCAAGTGGGCAAAGCCGCACACCAGGGTCGTCCCGAACAGTGCTTTGAATTCGTCGAACACCGAACCGTCCACCAACCGCGCAATCACTTCACGCACGTCGAACGGTTGCTTGGCATCCGCCGACACCACGCCGTACAACTCGTCGCTGGCGTAAAGCGGGGCGATCGGCGTGCGCTGTTGCACTTCGCCAAGCTTGCGCCAGTTGAGGTTGGCGATGCTGCGCCGAGCAATGGCCAGGGCGTGTTCGTCGCTCTCGGCGTAGTGGTCGGCTACCCCGGAAATCTTGCAGTGCACATCGGCCCCGCCGAGGTCTTCGGCGCTGACCACTTCACCGGTCGCGGCTTTTACCAGCGGCGGGCCGGCGAGGAAAATCGTCGCTTGTTCACGCACCATGATCGCTTCGTCGGCCATGGCCGGCACGTACGCGCCACCGGCGGTGCAGGAACCCATGACCACCGCGATTTGCGGGATGCCCATGGCGCTCATGTTGGCCTGGTTGAAGAAGATCCGTCCGAAGTGCTCACGGTCCGGGAACACTTCATCCTGACGTGGCAGGTTGGCGCCGCCAGAGTCCACCAGATAGATGCACGGCAAGCGATTCTGCTGGGCGATGGTTTGGGCGCGCAGGTGTTTTTTCACGGTCAGCGGGTAATACGAGCCACCTTTTACGGTGGCGTCGTTGGCGACGATCATGCATTCGACGCCTTCCACACGGCCGATCCCGGCGATCACGCCAGCGGCCGGAACGTCTTCGCCATACACCTCGTAGGCCGCCAATTGGCTGATCTCGAGAAACGGCGAACCCGGATCGAGCAGGCGATTGATCCGTTCACGGGGCAGCAGTTTGCCCCGCGAGGTGTGGCGCTCTTGCGCCTTCGGGCCGCCACCTTGCTGCACTTTGGCGAGCAGGGTGTGCAGGTCGTCGACCTGTTTGAGCATCGCCGCGCTGTTGGCCGCGAACTCCGCCGAACGGGGGTTGAGCTGGGTATGCAGGATAGCCATGGACAGCTCCGTTTAGCGGGTTTCGTTGAACAGTTCGCGACCGATCAGCATGCGACGAATCTCACTGGTGCCGGCACCGATTTCGTACAGCTTGGCGTCACGCAGCAGACGACCGGCCGGGAATTCGTTGATGTAGCCATTGCCACCGAGAATCTGGATCGCGTCGAGGGCCATTCGGGTCGCGCATTCGGCGCTGTAGAGGATGACTCCGGCGGCGTCCTTGCGGGCGGTTTCGCCGCGTTCGCACGCTTGCGCTACCGCATAGAGGTAGGCGCGGCTGGCGTTGAGTTGGGTGTACATGTCGGCGACCTTGCCCTGGATCAGCTGGAATTCGCCGATGCTTTGGCCGAACTGCTTGCGGTCGTGGATGTACGGCACGATCAAGTCCATGCAGGCCTGCATGATCCCGGTCGGGCCGCCGGACAGGACAACGCGTTCGTAATCGAGGCCGCTCATCAGCACCTTCACGCCGCCATTGAGCACGCCGAGGATGTTTTCTTCCGGTACTTCGACGTCGTCGAAGAACAGCTCGCAGGTGTTGGAACCGCGCATGCCGAGCTTGTCGAATTTGTTGCTGCGGCTGAAGCCTTTGGAATCACGTTCTACGATGAACGCGGTGATGCCGTGGGGGCCTTTTTCCAGGTCGGTCTTGGCGTAGATCACGTAGGTGTTGGCATCCGGGCCGTTGGTGATCCAGGTCTTGCTGCCATTGAGGACGTAGTGATCGCCGCGTTTGTCGGCGCGCAGTTTCATCGACACCACGTCGGAACCGGCATTCGGTTCGCTCATGGCCAGGGCGCCGATGTGTTCGCCACTGATCAGCTTCGGCAGGTATTTGGTTTTCTGTTCGTGAGTGCCGTTGCGGTTGATCTGGTTGACGCAGAGGTTGGAGTGCGCGCCGTAGGACAGGGCAACCGAGGCCGAACCGCGGCTGATTTCTTCCATGATCACCACGTGCGCCAGGTAACCCAGGCCAGCGCCGCCGTATTCTTCCGGGACGGTCACACCCAGCAGGCCCATGTCGCCGAATTTACGCCACAGGTCGGCGGGGAACAGGTTGTCGATGTCAATCTGAGCGGCGCGTGGTGCGATCTCTTTGGCGACGAAGGACTGAACCTGATCGCGCAGCATGTCGATGGTTTCACCGAGGGCAAAGTTCAGGGATGGGTAGCTCATGGGTCACCTTTTGGCTTTTTTGTAGGGTAGGGAGGGCCGTGATTTGGTTCTCACCTTTACGTTAACGTAAGCCTGTGACGAATGGCTGTCAATCACCCTTTACGTTAACGTCAACTTGAGCGACTCTGTAGGAGCAAAGCTTGCTCGCGATGAACGATAGCGCGGTCGTATAGTTACACCGCGGTGCTCCCATCGCAGGCAAGTCGGATCGCCGCACCGCTAGTTCCTACAATAAAGACAATAGGGGTCGTCATGGATCAACCCAGTGCAAGCCCGCAGCGCAGTTACACCCGTGGTTCCCAGGACAAAGCCTTGCTGGCGATGACCATCGGCCAGGCGTTCGATAACACCGTCGCGCAGTACCCGACCGGGGAGGCGCTGGTCGTGCGCCATCAACAGTTGCGCTACACCTGGCAACAACTGGCCGAAGCCGTGGATCTGCATGCCAAAGCGCTGTTGGCGCTGGGCTTGCAGACCGGTGATCGTCTGGGTATCTGGGCACCGAACTGCGCCCAATGGTGTATCAGTCAGTTCGCCAGCGCGAAAATCGGCGTGATTCTGGTCAACATCAACCCGGCCTACCGCAGCTCCGAACTCGAATACGTGTTGAAGCAATCCGGTTGCCAGTGGCTGGTCTGCGCCGGTGCCTTCAAGACCTCCGACTATCACGGGATGCTGCAAGGCCTCGTTCCCGAGCTGGCCGAGCAATCCATCGGAAAGTTACAAAGCGAACGACTGCCGGAGCTGCGCGGTGTCATCAGCCTTGATGCTCAGCCGCCATCGGGTTTCCTGCCGTGGTCGCAATTGACCGATCTCGCGGGGAACGTGTCGGCGGAGCAGTTGAGTGAACGTCAACACAGCCTGCATTTCGACCAGGCGGTAAACATCCAGTACACCTCCGGCACCACCGGTTTCCCCAAGGGCGCGACCCTCAGCCACTACAACATTCTCAACAACGGTTACATGGTCGGCGAAAGCCTTGGCCTGACCGCGAGTGATCGTCTGGTCATCCCGGTGCCGCTGTATCACTGCTTCGGCATGGTCATGGGCAACCTCGGCTGCATGACCCACGGCAGCACCATGATTTACCCCAACGATGCATTCGATCCACTGCTGACCCTGACCGCCGTCGCCGAAGAAAAGGCCACCGCGCTTTACGGCGTACCGACCATGTTCATTGCCATGCTCGATCAGCCCAAACGTGCTGAATTCGATCTGTCGAGCCTGCGTACCGGGATCATGGCCGGGGCGACCTGTCCGATCGAAGTGATGCGTCGGGTCATCAGTGAAATGCACATGAGCGAAGTGCAGATTGCCTACGGCATGACGGAAACAAGTCCGGTGTCTTTGCAGACCGGTCCGTCAGACGAACTGGAATTGCGCGTCACCACCGTCGGTCGCACCCAGCCACAACTGGAAAGCAAGATCATCGACGAGGCGGGCAACCTGGTGCCGCGCGGCACTATCGGTGAGCTGTGCACCCGCGGCTACAGCGTGATGCTCGGCTACTGGAACAACCCGCAAGGCACCGCGGAAGCCATCGACCAGGCCGGCTGGATGCACACCGGTGATCTGGCGAGCATGAACGACGAAGGCTATGTATGCATTGCCGGACGTAACAAGGACATGATCATCCGCGGCGGTGAGAATATTTACCCGCGGGAGCTGGAAGAGTTCTTCTTTACCCATCCGGCGGTGGCGGATGTGCAAGTGATCGGGATTCCGTGCTCGCGGTATGGCGAAGAGATTGTCGCCTGGATCAAATTCCATCCGGGCCACAGTGCTACCGAGCAGGAGCTGCAAACGTGGTGCAAGGAGCGCATCGCGCACTTCAAGACACCGCGTTACTTTAAATTCGTCGATGAGTTTCCGATGACCGTGACCGGGAAGATCCAGAAGTTTCGGATGCGTGAGATCAGTATCGAGGAGCTCAAAGCGATACCGTAGGAGCAAGGCTTGCCCGCGAAAGCGTCCACTCAGTCGACATCAATGTTGAATGATAAATCGCCTTCGCGGGCAAGCCATGCTCCTACAGGTACAAGTTTTATTAAATGCCGGAAAGCACAAAGGGGAGCCGAAGCTCCCCTTTAATTTTGTCGTTGCGCGTGCTCTTTTTTTATTATTGAGGGGCGGTCTGTTGTTGTTTTTGGAAACCGTGACCCTTTACCGCTGTTTTTGTCGATCCCCATCCGGGATCAAGAGCAAACGTATTTTTTTGAGCGCTGATCTACTTTTTCGCTAAGCGATCCAACCAGTTCGGGAGCTACCTGAAGGTAGTTTTATTGTTCTCTGCCCGGTTGCGGGTTACTCCGAAAAGCACCCTGAAAAGCACATCCTCTCCAAAAAAATCTGTTAGCTGCGTCTCTGCCGTGTTGTTTTTGTTATGTCAGAGTCGTTACGTCTTATTTTTATTAGGTTTGCCGCTTTTTTTGTTCTTGTTATGCCATAGAGATAGCAGAAGCCGTGCCAACTTTTAAAAAACCTTTTAAATCAATGGTTTATAATTTTGTCGGATTTTTCGTTCCGTCAAAACCCGACAATTTGTTCCCGTGTTACTCGCTTGCGCCCCACGTTTCAGACGCAGCGGTAACACCCGGACACATCCGCGCACTCACTGTGCGCTACGAGCCTTGGCCACTCGCGAACCGGTCGGTCGCCCCAGCACTGCGCAAATCTGCTGACCGGCCAGAATCAAGGCGTCCAGGTCGATACCGGTTTCGATACCCAGGCCGTTGAGCAGGTAAACCACGTCTTCGGTGGCGACGTTACCGCTGGCGCCCTTGGCGTATGGGCAGCCGCCGAGGCCGGCGATGGAGCTGTCGAACACCGAGATGCCTTCCAGCAGGCTGGCGTAGATGTTGGCCATGGCCTGGCCATAGGTGTCGTGGAAGTGCCCGGCCAGTTTTTCACGGGGTACATCGGCCGACACCACGTCGATCATCTTGCGGGTCGCGCCAGCGGTGCCGGTGCCGATGGTGTCGCCGAGGGAAACTTCATAGCAGCCCATCGCGTAGAGCTCGCGGGCGACCCGAGCGACTTGCTCGGGCGCGACGTTACCTTCGTAAGGGCAGCCCAGCACACAGGACACGTAACCGCGCACGCTGACACCGTGTTGCCTGGCGGCGTCCATGATCGGCACGAAGCGCTCCAGGCTTTCGCTGATCGAGCAATTGATGTTGCGCTGGGAAAACGATTCCGACGCGGCAGCGAAGACCGCGACTTCCTTGACCCCGGCTGCAATGGCATCTTCAAAACCGCGCAGGTTGGGGGCGAGTGCGCCATACGTCACGCCCGGTTTGCGCTGGATTTGCGCGAAGACGTCGGCGGAACCGGCCATTTGCGGTACCCATTTGGGCGACACGAAACTGCCGACTTCTATATAGCCGAGCCCGGCGGCGGTCAGCGCGTCGACCAGTTGCACCTTGTCCGCAACGCTGATGGGTTGGGCTTCGTTTTGCAGACCGTCGCGTGGACCGACTTCGACCAGGCGTACGTGAGTGGGGAGGGACATGGCAATGGACCTGTTGAAATTGTATGAATGTTCACAGAACCCTGTAGGAGCTGAGCTTGCTCGCGAAAGCGGTGTGTCCTTCAACATCGATGTCGACTGACCTGACGCTTTCGTCGGAACGCCGCCCGGACCAAACTCAGCTCCTACACGAGCTGCTGGCTCTTGATGGTCTGTTCCAGCGCTTGGGTGCAACGCTCTTGCGCGGTGTCCAGCTCCAGCTTCATCTGTTCGATGTCGAGCATCTGCTGCTCCAGCTGTTCGCGGCGTTCGGCGATTTTGGTCAGCATGGTTTGCAGCTGTTTCTGATTGCCACCGGAGGGGTCGTAGAGTTCGATCAACTCGCGGCATTCGGCCAGGGAGAAACCAATGCGTTTGCCCCGCAGGATCAGTTTCAGACTGACCTTGTCACGGGGCGAGTAGATGCGTTCCTGACCGCGTCGCTCGGGACTGAGCAGGCCTTGCTCTTCATAAAAGCGAATGGCCCGGGTGGTGATGTCGAGCTCGCGTGCGAGGTCGGAAATGCTATAGGTCTGGCTGCTCATGGAAGCGCTCGAAAAAGGTCATGGCGCTAAGCTAATGGCAGGTTGACGTTTACGTCAAGGGGCGTGGATTTTTGCTGTCAGTGCCGGCCCCATCGCGAGCAGGCTCACTCCCACATTTAACCCGGTTCTTCCAGAAAGAATGCGGTCGAATGTGGGAGTGAGCCAGCTCGCGATGGGGGCGCCTCGGTCCAAAGCCTTACACCTTATCGAGCTTCTTCTCATGTGCCGTCACCTGCTGGCACAACTCGATCATCTGCTCGCGCATCCAGCGGTTGGCCGGGTCCTGGTCGGTGCTTTCGTGCCAATAGAGGTGGGTTTCTACCGGCGGCACATCGTTGACCGGCAAGTTCACCGAGTACAAATCATGGCGACGGGCAAAGCGTTCCGGCACGGTCATCACCATGTCGGTCTGCTGCAACACCTGAGATGCCATCAAGTAATGCTGGGATCGAAGGGCGATCTTGCGCTGGATGCCCATTTTGCCCAAGGCCAGGTCGACATGGCCCAGACCGCTGCGGCGGCTGGAGATATGGATATGGGTCAGCGACAGGTAATCGTCGAGGGTGAACTTTTCTTTGCCCGCCAGGGGATGGCCCTTGCGCATGGCGCACACGTAACGGTCTTCCATCAACTTGACGTGGCGCACTTGCGGGTCAGTGTTGAGGGGGGCATCGACGGCGAAATCAAGACGCCCGGCCGCCAGCTCCTTGGTAGTCTCGCGGCGCTTGGACAGGAAGCTTTCGATAATCACCGTCGGCGCCAGGCGACGCAGGCGCTGGAACAGCGGCGGCAGGATCACCGCTTCAGTGAGGTCAGTCATGCTGATGCGGTAGGTCTTGACCGCCTGCAACGGGTTGAAAATACGGCTTTCCTGCACCGACACCCGCAGCAGGGAGAGGGCGTTGCGCACCGGCCCGATAATGTTCTGCGCCATGGGCGTCGGGACCATGCCCTGAGCGGTACGCACGAACAATGGATCATTGAAGGTCTCGCGCAGACGGGCCAGGGCGTTCGAGACTGCCGGTTGAGTGATGCCGACAATCTGCCCGGCGCGGGTCAGGTTGGCTTCGGTGTAGATCGCGTCGAAGACGATGAAAAGGTTGAGGTCGACCTTGCTCAGATTCATTGCGCTGCACTCTTATTGTTGGGCTCTCGATCAGCCGATCATATATCGGTGATGAATGTTAATACACGCCGAGAATAGGCTAGGTAAATTTTCGTAGCTGTTCTAGCATCGATTGCATGACCTGAACAACTCATCAAAACCCTCAGTCAAAAGGTAGAGCTGCCCATGGATTTCGCTTATTCGCCCAAGGTGCAAGAACTGCGTGAGCGCGTGACCGCGTTCATGGACACCTACGTTTATCCCGCCGAAGCGGTGTTCGAGCGCCAGGTCGCCGAGGGCGATCGCTGGCAGCCGACCGCAATCATGGAGGAGCTCAAACTCAAGGCCAAGGCTGAAGGTTTGTGGAATTTGTTTCTGCCTGAGTCCGAACTCGGCGCCGGGCTGACCAACCTCGAATACGCGCCGTTGGCGGAAATCATGGGCCGTTCGCTGCTGGGCCCCGAGCCGTTCAACTGCTCCGCTCCAGACACCGGGAACATGGAAGTGCTGGTGCGTTACGCCAATGAAGAACAGAAACAACGCTGGCTCGAACCGCTGCTGCGCGGTGAGATCCGTTCGGCGTTCGCCATGACTGAACCGGACGTGGCCTCGTCCGACGCCACCAACATGGCCGCCCGTGCCGTGCGTGATGGCGACGAGTGGGTGATCAACGGCAAAAAATGGTGGACTTCAGGCGCCTGCGATCCACGCTGCAAGATTCTGATCTTCATGGGCCTGAGCGATCCTGACGCGCCGCGTCATGCGCAGCACTCGATGATTCTGGTGCCGGTGGATGCCCTGGGCGTGAAGATCGTTCGTCCGCTGCCCGTGTTCGGTTACGACGACGCACCCCACGGCCACGCCGAAGTGCTGTTCGAAAACGTCCGCGTGCCGTACGAAAACGTCTTGTTGGGCGAAGGACGCGGCTTCGAAATTGCTCAGGGTCGCCTTGGCCCGGGACGGATTCACCACTGCATGCGTTCAATCGGCATGGCCGAACGTGCATTGGAACTCATGTGCAAACGGGCGGTAACCCGTACTGCGTTCGGTAAACCTTTGGCACGCCTGGGCGGCAACATCGACAAAATCGCCGACTCGCGGATGGAAATCGACATGGCACGGCTGCTGACATTAAAAGCGGCGTACATGATGGACACCGTCGGCAACAAGATTGCGAAAAGCGAAATCGCTCAGATCAAGGTTGTCGCACCGAACGTGGCCTTGCGGGTGATCGACCGGGCGATCCAGATCCATGGCGGGGCAGGGGTTTCCAACGATTTCCCACTGGCCTACATGTATGCGATGCAACGCACCCTGCGCCTGGCCGACGGCCCGGACGAAGTGCACCGTGCGGCGATCGGCAAGTTCGAGATCGGCAAGTACCTGCCCAAAGAAATGATGCGTAGCAGCCACTGATAATGTGGGAGCGGGCTTGCTCGCTCCCACAGGTTCGGTTCGTCAGTCGACCATTGGCAACCCGTAGAATGCTCGCGCACACGCCGTGCTGTGAGCCGCCAGATCTTCCTCGCTCTCCCCGCGATGCAACGCCACTTCCCGCAACACTTCGGTCAGATACGCCGGTTCGTTACGACCATTCTTCGGCTTGGGTCGCAGACTGCGCGGCAACAGATACGGTGCATCGCTCTCCAGCATCAACCGTCCCCGCTTGATCTCTTTCACCAACGGATGCAAGTGCGTGCCCCGGCGCTCGTCGCAGATCCAGCCGGTGATACCGATGTGCAAATCCAGATCGAGGTAACTGAACAGCGCCTTCTTTTCGCCCGTGAAGCAATGCACCACGGCGGCCGGCAACTGATCACGGTAATCGCGAAGGATTTCCAGCAAGCGCTGACTGGCATCGCGCTCGTGGAGGAACACCGGCAATTGCAGCTCGACCGCCATCGCCAGATGCTCTTCGAGGACTTTTTCCTGCTGCGGGCGCGGCGAGAAATCACGATTGAAATCCAGCCCGCATTCACCCACCGCCACGACGTTTGGCTCCTTGAGCAAACTGCGCAGACGCTGGTCGCTGTCGGCGTTCCAGTCGCTGGCGCCGTGGGGGTGAATGCCGGCGGTGGCGAACAGCCGTTGAGCCGTTTCGTCCAGTTGCCGGCACAGTTCCAGCGCCTGCTCGCTGCCCTCGACACTGGTGCCGGTGAGCACCAATTGGCAGACCCCGGCAGCGTAGGCGCGGTCGAGTACAGCCTGGTGTTTGTCGGCAAAACTGGGGTTGGTCAGGTTGACGCCGATATCGATGAGTTGCATGGTGCTACCTCGGACCAAAGGCCGGAAAGCATATCAGAGCTGTAGATTTATAAGAAAAGCCAAGAACTACAACGAGTTATAGCTGTCTCTTGGTGCCGCGAGACAGGTCAGGGTGGCTATGGTGCCATCACTGTGCCAGTCTTGCGCACTTTGCCAGCGCTCACGGCGCTCTGTTTCTGTCGTTCGATTTCATGAAAATTCTTGAGATCGGCCCAGTATTCTTTCTGGAGAGTGGATGATACGTCCCTCGGTTTTGCTACTGCTGTGTTGTTCGTTGCTGCTGCCGATGCCGGCGGTTGCGCGTCTGGCCGGGCCGTTGCAAGCCGTGCCTTCGACCAAAGTGCGCGACTTGGCGGAAATCCGCAGCAGTCGTGTGTTGCGGGTGCTGGTCAACCAGAGCCGCAACAGCTCCGGCGAAGTCCAGGGCCAAGCCATCGGTGTTGAATACCACCGCTTGCGTGCCTTCGAGCAGTACCTCAACGGTCACGCCCGTGACGGTCAGGAAATTACCCTCAAGATTATTCCCAAGGGCAAGGATCAACTGATCGGCGCTTTGCAGCGCGGCGAGGGTGATCTGGTCGCACCGGGGGAATTGCTGGACCTGCAACCGGGCCACGCGATCAGCACCAGTGAACCGATTGCCAGCAACATCCCGTTGATATTGGTCGGCATCAAAGGCGAGCGACGTTACACCCGTCTCGAACAACTCTCCGGCAAAACCCTGGCGTTGCCCACCGGCAGTGCCGCCGGGGACGCGGTCAGCCAGATCAATCAAAAGCTCGCGCTGCTTAAACTGCCACCGGTGATCATCGAGTGGGTCGATCCCAGCCTGGCGGTCGAGGACGTGCTGGAGATGGTCCAGGGCGGAATCTTTCACCTGACGATCGTCGAGCAACCCATTGCCGAGCGCTGGGGCAAGATCCTGCCCAAATTGCGTTTCGATCGGCAGGTGCTCATCAGTGAACCGGGCGAAGAATTCTGGTTCGTGCGCCGCGACGCCTCAATGTTGCGGGCGAGCATTGATCGCTTCCTGACCGGTTACAAACAACCATCGGATCAGGATGCCGCGTTCATGCGGATCTATCGACGTCTGTATCAAGTGCACTATCCATTGGCCAAGGCTGATCGGCAGCGCCTCGAGAAACTTCGACCGGTGCTGCAGAAACACGCCGAAGCCCAAGGCATGGACTGGTTGAATCTGGCGGCGCTGGCGTTCAAGGAATCGGCCCTGCAACCCAATGCCCGCAGTGGCAGTGGCCCTACCGGCCTGATGCAGATCACCCCGTCCGCCGCCCAGCGGGTGGGGGTCGAGAACATCCAGAATCTCGACGCCAATGTGCAGGCCGGGGCCAAGTATCTGGCGATGATTCGTCGCAAGTTCTTTGCCAGCCCCAAACTCAACGAGCGCGAGCGCATGGCGTTCGTGCTGGCGGCCTACAACATGGGGCCGGAGCGGGTTCAGGGCATGCGTGCCGAGGCTCGTCGGCGCGGTTTGAATCCCAATCAGTGGTTCTTCCAGGTCGAACGCATCGCCATGGAGCAGGTGGGAATGGGCGCCGTCAGCTATGTTAATAGCGTGAACAAGTATTACCTGGCGTTCGATCGGGAGCGGGAGTCGTTGGAGCCCCAAGGGCAGAAAGTTGCCTCACGCAAGTAATCGAATAAACTGATTGTTATGTCGCATTAATTGCGCTTTTAACATGAGATTTACTGATTAATATAGCGGCCAACCAACACACATTGACAACGGATGACACAGCATGAGCACACTGATCAACAAGGTACTGTTTACCCGCGCCGGCTACGGCCTGACTGTCTTGCGGATTTTCGTCGGCATCATCTTCGCTGCCCACGGCTCGCAGAAACTCTTTGGGGCGTTTGGTGGTTACGGTTTGGCGGGCACCGCGCAGTACATGGAAAGCATCGGCCTGGCGCCGGGCTATCTGATGGCGACGCTGGCGGGCGGTACTGAGTTCTTCGCCGGTCTGGCCTTGATCATCGGCTTGCTGGTTCGCCCGGCAGCCCTCGGCCTGACCTTCCTCTCGCTGGTGGCGATCTTCTCGGTGCATCTCCCTCACGGTCTGTTCATGGCCAACAACGGTTATGAATTCGCCCTGGCACTGCTCGGTGGCAGCATCGCGGTGCTGATCGAAGGCGCCGGCAAGCTCTCGGCCGACCGCGCTATCGCCGGCTGACCGCTCTGGCTCAATCAAAAGGCCCGCATTGCGCGGGCCTTTTTGTTGCTCGTCATTCTTGACACTGTCCGGTCAGCTTCTCTAGGATGTTGCCCATGCGCCGATTTAAACAGCTACTTGCGGGGCGCCAGGTGACTCATTCAGTTGCCGATAGAAGCTTGAAACAGGCTTCGAAATACCGCTAAAGCGCTGGTTCGGTGTTGCCTCTCACCTGCCATGCAGACTTTTGAGGCAGAGACACGACACAATGAATGCACTAAGCCCAGTTATACGCCCCGCGCCGATCACGGCACACCTCACCCAGCGCAATCCAAAAATCCTGCTTGGCGGCAAACATCAGCCGACACTCTTGCGTTATCTCGATGGCTGGCCACGTCGCACCGGTGGACCTGCGGCCTTCCTGATCCAGTTTGTCGAAGAGGGTGAATCGCTGGCTCGATTTGCCAGCGACAGTTTCGATCTGGCGGTGATTCAATCGCCCAGCCTCGAGGACGCCCCCGAAGTGATCAAGCAATTGATTCGCGTTGCCCGACAGGGGCTGATTACCCGCCGTTGAGGTTTAGAGCGCTGCGGCTCAAAGATAGTCGATCGCCACGATATACACGCACTGCTCACCGGTGGGTGTCTGGACCCGAACCTCGGCGTCCAGCGCCTTGCCGATCAGGGCGCGGGCCAGCGGCGAATCGATGCTGATCAGACCTTGTTTCAAGTCCAGTTCATCTGGCCCGACGATGCGATAGCGCGACTCTTTGCCGTCTTCGTCTTCGATCGTGACCCAGGCGCCAAAATAGACCTTGTTCGGATCGCTCGGTTTTTCGCTAACGACTTTGAGCGCTTCCAGCCGCTTGGTGAGAAAACGTACGCGACTGTCGATCTCGCGCAGCATTTTTTTGCCGTAGGTGTATTCGGCGTTTTCCGAGCGATCGCCCTGTGCCGCGGCCTCGCTGACAGACTGTGTCACCTGCGGCCGCCGAACATGCCAGAGCTCATGAAACTCGGCCCGCATCCGCGCTTCACCTTCGGGGGTGATCAGCGCGGTGCCAGCGGTGCGGGGAGGGCGATAACGGCTCATGGCAACTTCTTGTGGTAGAGAGAGCTTGAGTCTATCAACCCTCGCGCAAGACTGTCAGGGGGCTGGCGTTCAGCGCACGGCGTGTACCAAACACACCGGCTCCCCCGATCAGCACCGCGCCGATCAGTGGTAGCACCAACAACCACGGATGCGGGTGCCACGGCAGGTCGAAGGCGTAGCGGTAGAGCACCATGCTCACCAGTTCCGAACCCAGCGCTGCCAACAATCCGCTGACCGCCCCCAGCAAACCGAACTCGATCCGCCGGGCCTTGACCAACAGTTGCCGCTCGGCCCCTAGCGCTCGCAGCAACGCGCCTTGGCGAATGCGTTCATCGAGCGTCGCTTGCAAGCCTGAAAACAACACCGCCATCCCCGCCGCCAACACGAACAACAGCACATATTCCACCGCCAGGGTGACTTGGGCGAGGATGCTGCGCAGCTGTTCGAGCAAGGCTTCGACTTGCAAGATGGTCACCGCCGGAAACGCCCGGGACAGATCCACGATCTGCTGATCATGACCGGCCGCCAGATAAAAACTGGTCAGGTAGGTCGCCGGCAGATCCTTCAATGTGCCGGGCTGGAAGATCATGAAGAAGTTGGGCTGGAAGTTGTCCCAGTTGATGTCCCGCAGGCTGGTGACTTTCGCTTCGCGATTGACGCCGCCCACGGTAAACACCATGTGATCGCCGAGCTTGAGTTTCAGGCTTTCGGCGACTTTGCCTTCCACCGATACGCCGGGGATATCGTCCGGCGTCTGTTCGGCCCACCAGTTACCCGCCGTGAGTTTGTTGCCCGCCGGCAAATCCGCCGCCCAGGTCAGGCTCAGGTCGCGCTGGATCGCTCGGTCACCGGCCGAATCCTTGCTGACGATTTCCTGTACCGGCTCGCCGTTGATGCTGATCAGCCGTCCAGGTACCACCGGGTACAGCGGCGCCGATTGCGCCGACAATTCGATCAGGCGATCGGTGAACGCCTGTTTGTCCGCCGGCAGGATGTTCAGCGCGAAATAATTGGGCGCGTTTTTTGGCAACTGGTTCTGCCAGGTGTCCAGCAATTCTCCGCGCAGCAATGCGATCAGCGCCATGGACAGCAGAATCAAGCCGAAGGCCAGGGATTGCCCCGCGGCCGCAAGTGGATGACGCAGCAATTGACCCAGCCCGAGGCGCCACGGCAAAGAGGCGCGCGCCAGCATTCGGCGCAGACTTTTCAGAAGCAGCAACAGCAAGCCGCCAAGGATCAGCGCTGCGATCACGCCACCGCCGAGCAGGGCGAAGGTCAGCAGCAGGTCCAGGCTCAGGCGCCACATGATCAGCCCGAGGGCACCCAATGCCGCGCCGTAAACCATCCAGGTGCTGGAAGGAATTGGCAGCATGTCCCGACGCAATACCCGCAATGGCGGAACTCGGCCCAGTGCCGCCAGTGGCGGCAAGGCAAAACCGGCCAGCGCCACCAGTCCGGTGCCAATCCCGGCAATGGCAGGAAACAGGCCGCCCGGAGGAACGTCGGTCGGTAATAAATCATGCAGCAGCGCGAACAGTCCCAGCTGTGCGAACCAGCCGATGAGGGCGCCGCTGATGCTGGCGAGCAGCCCGAGCACCGTCAGCTGCAAACTGAACAGCACCATGGTTTCCCGTCGGGACAGCCCCAGGCAACGCAGCAATGCACTGGCATCGAATCGGCGGGTGGCGAAGCGCGTGGCCGATAGCGCCACCGCCACACCCGACAGCAGAACCGCCACCAGACTGGCCATGTTCAAGTAACGCTCGGCCTTGCCCAAGGCGCCGCCGATCTGTCGGTTGCCATCACGGGCATCCTGTATGCGCTGGTTGGCGGACAGGCCGGGTTTGATCAATTGACGATAGGTTTCCAGCGCCTCGGCTTTCCCGCGCCAGAGTTCGCGGTAACTGACCCGACTGCCGGGTTGCACCACGCCGGTCGCCGCGAGATCGCTGAGGTTGATCAGCACCCTCGGTGTCAGGCTGTAGAAATTGCCGGCGCGGTCCGGTTCGTAGGTCAGCACTCGCGCCAGTTTGAGGGTTCGCATGCCGACGTCGATGCTGTCGCCGATCTTAAGGTCCAGCGCCGTCAACAGTCGCGCTTCGACCCAGGCTTCACCGGGTTTCGGTCCGCCACCGGGTTCTTCCGGGGCGAAGGGCGCCGGGGCGCTTTTCAGTTCGCCGCGTAGTGGGTAGACGTCGTCGGCAGCTTTGATGCTGGACAACTGAATGCCATTGTCAGTGGCGATGACGCTGGAAAACTCCACCACTTGAGCGTGTTCGAGACCCAGCTCCGTGCCGCTTTTAATCTGTTCGGGTCGCGCGGGAGAGCTGCCCTCAAGCAGCAAGTCGGCACCGAGAAACTCGGTGGCGCGCAGCATCATGGCGCCGTTCAGGCGGGCGCCGAAGTAGCCGATGGCGGTACTTGCCGCCACGGCCACCAGCAAGGCGAAAAACAGCACGCGCAACTCACCGGCGCGGGCGTCGCGCAGCAGCTGGCGGATGGCAAGACTGAACAGGCGCAACAGCGGCAGGCGTGCCATTAAACCTCCAGCGGCGGGACGAGCAGGCCGGCGTCGAGGCGGATCAGGCGTCGGCAGCGATGTGCCAGGCGTTCATCGTGGGTCACCAGCACCAGGGTCGTGCCGCGTTCCTGGTTGAGTTCGAACAGCAGATCGCTGATGCGCTCGCCGGTGTGGCTGTCGAGGTTGCCGGTGGGTTCGTCGGCAAACAGCACATCGGGCTCGGCGGCAAAAGCTCGGGCAATCGCCACGCGCTGCTGTTCACCGCCGGAGAGCTGGCGGGGCGAATGGGTCAGCCGTTGGCCCAGCCCGACGCGTTGCAGCAGTTCGGTGGCGCGCTCACGGGCGTCTTTGCGGCCATCGAGTTCCAGCGGCAGCATGACGTTTTCCAGGGCGTTGAGGCTGTCCAGCAGCTGGAATGATTGAAAGACAAAACCCACATGTTCGGCGCGGATGCGCGCCCGTTGGTCTTCATCGAGATTGCTCAGGGCTTGACCCGCGAGCGTGACTTCACCGCTGCTCGGCAGATCGAGACCGGCGAGCAGGCCCAGAAGGGTGGATTTGCCGGAACCGGAGGCACCGACGATGGCCAGACTGTCGCCCTTGTTCAATTTCAGGCTCAGTTCGTGCAGGATGGTCAGTTCACCTTCCGCGCTGGGAACCACTTTGCTGAGGTTCTTCGCGGTGAGAATGCTTGCGCCCATGGAGAATCCGATGCGTGTGTGGTTTTTGAGTGCTGGCCTGGCCTTGATGTGCATGGCCCAGAACGCAGCGGCGGGTACAGTCCTGATCGTTGGCGATAGTATCAGCGCCGGTTTCGGACTGGATACCCGCTTGGGGTGGGTCTCCCTGCTCGAGCAACGGCTCAAGCGCGAAGGTTTCGACGATAAGGTGGTCAATGCGTCCATCAGCGGCGACACCAGCGCCGGAGGCCAGGCGCGCCTGCCCGCGCTGCTTGCAGAGCATAAACCTGAGTTGGTAATCCTCGAGTTGGGCGGCAACGATGGCCTGCGCGGATTGCTGCCAACGCAATTGCAACAAAACCTTGCAGCAATGATCGACAGCTCCCGCGCCAGTGGCGCCAAGGTGCTGCTGCTCGGCATGCAATTGCCACCTAACTACGGCGTTCGTTATACCGAGGCCTTCGCGAAGGTCTACAGCACACTGGCCGAGGAGAAAAAGATCCCGTTGGTGCCATTTTTTCTCGACGGCGTGGGCGGTCATCCGGACTTGATGCAGTCCGACGGCTTGCACCCGGCTGCCGGGGCTCAGGACAAGTTGCTGGAAAATGTCTGGCCTACACTGAAACCGCTGCTTTGACGCTTTTCTAGCGGCGGTGTTTCGGCTAAGGTGGCGCCCCCGATTTGGAGCCCCCGATGCCGCGTCCTGCCTGGTCACTTTTTGCCTATCAACTGATCGAGCCTGACGAACAGCTGGATCTGTTCGCCTGCCAGGAAGTGCGGGTACATCTGGTGACCCGTCAACTGGAGTTGGGCGGCTCGGCGGACCGGACCTTGTGCGGGAGCCTGTTGCCAGCACAACCGCGCTGGTCGAGTGTCGATCGCCGTGTGTTCCAGGATCAGCGCCTGTGCTCGCTGTGCCGGGCCATTCTGGAATCGCAAAAACGCGGCACATCGCCGATCTGGCCGGAACTGCGTTTCGAGCTTTAGTAGCCGATAGATTGCTTGCTATCGGTCAACTCCCCGATTTTGCAGACGCCGGTGTACAATCTCGTTTTTATACCCTTGTCGATCATGCGAAGGATTTTCCGGATGTTGCCGCGCTTTCCTGCCGTCACCCGCTACCTGTCTCTCGCCGCCCTTTGTGTGGCGGGTCCCGTAGCAGCATTGGAGCTGCCCCTGCCACCGCCCGGTGAAGACATCGTCGGTCAGGTCCAGGTGATCAAGGCCAAGTACGAAGATACCTTCGCCGACCTTGGCACCACCTACGATCTGGGCTATTCGGAAATGGTCGCGGCCAACCCTGGCGTCGATCCATGGCTGCCGGGCGCTGGCACCGAAGTGGTGCTGCCGACGCGTTTCATCCTGCCACCAGGCCCGCGTGAAGGCATCGTCATCAACCTGGCCGAGTACCGCCTCTATTACTTCCCGAAAGGCCGGAACGTGGTGTACACCTTCCCGCTGGGTATCGGCCGTGAAGGCTGGGGCTCGCCGATTGCCCATACCACCATCACCGCCAAGACGCCGAACCCGACCTGGACCCCTCCAGCGTCGATCAAGGCCGAGCACGCCGCCGATGGCGATCCACTGCCGAACGTGGTGCCGGCCGGCCCGGACAACCCGCTGGGGCCGTTCAAGTTCACGCTGGGCACGCCGGGCTACCTGATCCACGGTTCGAACAAGAAGTTCGGCATCGGCATGCGCACCAGCCACGGTTGCTTCCGCATGTTCAACAACAACGTGCTGGAAATGGCGAGCATGGTGCCGGTAGGCACGTCGGTGCGCATTATCAGCGACCCGTACAAGTTCGGTGTCAGTGGCGGCAAGGTGTATCTGGAAGCGCACACGCCGCTGGACGACAAGGGCAACCCTTCTGTGGTCGACAAACACACTGCGGTGATCAACGCGATGCTCAAGCGTGAGGACATCACCAACAACCTGCGCATGAACTGGGATGTGGTCCGCGACGTGGTTGCCGCCGAAGATGGTCTGCCGGTGGAAATCGGAGTGCCGAACTCCTCCGCGCCGATGGTGACGAGTGCGCCGATCGACCCGTTGCAGTAATGCTTGAAAGGAACCCGCCGATGCTGACCGCATCGGCGGGTTTTTTATTGCCGGTACGAAATAGCGGGCAATAAAAAAGCCGACCCAAAAAATGGGTCGGCTTGATAACAATCCCGAAGGATTATTACTTGCGGCTAGCTTTGTCCAGCATGCGCAGAGCACGCTCGTTAGCTTCGTCAGCAGTCTGTTGTGCTTTTTGAGCAGCAGCCAGAGCTTCATCAGCTTTACGGTAAGCTTCGTCTGCACGAGCCTGGGAGCGAGCTGCTGCGTCTTCAGTAGCGGTCAGACGTGCTTCGGTTTCTTTCGATACGCTGCTGCAACCGGTAGCCAGAACTGCGGCCAGAGCCAGAGCAGAGAATTTCAGAACGTTGTTCATCGTGTTCCCCTTCAAGGACTTTCTATTAAGTTAGCTGTCTCCTCAGAGTGAGGAAATAGCCGGCGTACATACTACCCATTACTTGTCGTAAGTAAACTGACGTAAAGCAAGAAGCCAAAAAAATTGTAGGCGTTGATTCTTTTTCGAGCAACTTTTAACTGCATTGTTTAAAAAATATCCAGCTGGGAGGCCCGAGCTGAGCGAGCCGCCAAAGAAAAGTTCCGCGCGCTCACAGCTCTTTTCCGAGTCTAGGCTAAAGTCTGCCTAGATGGATTCGTCCACACTTTTGTTCGGATTTTGCGTGGCGCCTCTCATATCTTTCTCCATGTTCAGGTGACTTTAACAAAGGGCGCTCGTCTTAAGTCTCAACATCCGGCAATGTTCAGGCTGTCGACCTTCAGAGATCTTGGTCGAGCCGTCTCTGCGTAACCCGGAGCAGCATCCCTCCGCCCCAGCGTGATGACGAGCGTACCTTGAGCATTTCTGCCAATGGTGCCTACTATTTGATACGTGCTCGGTTGCGCGAGATGGGTGCAGTTCTTCTCGGTGTCCATTCAGGCACGGGGTGGCGTAGATGTTCCTTCGCCGGAAAAACATCGGTAAGGTAGGGGTCAGAATTCCAGACCCGCGAGGAGTAGTGATGAGCGAGGCGTTGTCCATCCACCATGACCAGGCTGGTCATCAGTTCGAGACCAATGTGGACGGTCATCGTGCCTACCTGACCTATATGGATCTGGGGAAACAGACCCTGGATATCTATCGCACCTTTGTGCCCAACGCGCTGCGTGGTCGCGGCATTGCGGCAGCCTTGACCGAGAAGGCGTTGGAATACGCTGAAGAAATGGGTTACACCGTCATTCCATCGTGTTCCTACGTGGAACGCTACATGGAACGCCACCAGCGGCATGCAGCGAAGCTGAGCCAGTAACCTTTCAAAGAATCGAACGCATAAAAAAACGCCGGGTTAAGCCCGGCGTTTTTTTGTGCGGCGAAAAGTGATCAGCTGCGATCGCGTTTCGGCAGCACGTCCTTGAGCTTGGCATGCATGCTGCGCAAGGTGTTTTCGGTGGCGGTCCAGTCGATGCAGGCATCGGTGATCGACACGCCGTATTGCAGGTCGGCGAGGTCTTTCGGGATCGCCTGGCAGCCCCAGTTCAAGTGACTTTCGACCATCAGGCCGATGATCGACTGGTTGCCTTCGAGGATCTGGTTGGCGACGTTCTCCATCACCAGCGGTTGCAGGGCCGGGTCCTTGTTGGAGTTGGCGTGGCTGCAATCGACCATGATGTTCGGCTTGATCTTCGCTTTGTTCAGCGCTTGCTCGCAGAGCGCGACGCTGACCGAATCGTAGTTCGGCTTGCCATTGCCACCGCGCAGTACCACGTGACCGTAGGCATTGCCCTTGGTGGTGACGATCGACACGCCACCTTCCTGGTTGATACCCAGGAAGCGGTGAGGGCTGGAAACCGATTGCAGGGCGTTGATAGCGACCGTCAAGCCGCCGTCGGTGCCGTTCTTGAAGCCGACTGCCGAGGACAGGCCGGAGGCCATTTCACGGTGAGTCTGGGATTCGGTGGTGCGTGCACCGATGGCCGACCAGCTGATCAGGTCCTGCAAGTACTGCGGGGAGATCGGGTCGAGGGCTTCAGTTGCGGTCGGCAGGCCCATCTCGGCCAGGTCCAGCAACAATTGACGACCGATGTGCAGACCGTCCTGAATCTTGAAGGAGTCGTCCAGATACGGATCGTTGATCAAACCTTTCCAGCCGACGGTGGTGCGTGGCTTCTCGAAATACACGCGCATGACCAGATACAGGGTATCGGACACTTCGGCCGCAAGCGCCTTCAGGCGCTCGGCGTATTCGTGGGCAGCCTTGATGTCGTGGATCGAGCAAGGCCCGATGACAACAAACAGGCGGTGGTCGGTGCCATCAAGAATGTTGCGAATGACTTCGCGGCCCTTGGTGACAGTGCGCAGGGCAGCGTCGCTCAGAGGGATATCACGCTTGAGCTGATCGGGAGTGATCAGCGTCTCGTTGGAAGCGACGTTTAGGTCGTTGATCGGTAAATCAGCCATCGTTTACTCGTCAGGTCACGGGTGCCGGCCGCCAGCGAACCCGCGCGGCGGAGCACAGCAAATTAAGCGCGTCGGGGAGCAGAACCTTAGCGCGTTACACCGTTGCTCGACAATGGGCAGACACCGGTTTAAGGGGCATTCTCAATTAGTTTGCGCGGGAAAACCCATTGAGGATGCCCCTGCTAATCCAGCACAACCCGCGTAAATGCCCTGCGAACCGTGTCGTGGGAGAACTCGTCGGCATGTTCCTGGACCCATTCGAGGGCCAGGGCCTGAGTTTCCTGCAGATCGTCATGCGCGTCATGCAGGCGACAGTAATGTTTGATCTGGCACACCTGCTCGCCCATCCGGGCACTGAACATCATCTGTTCGTCAACAAAGGCAATGCCTACCAGATAGCCGCGTTTGCGTCGCAGGCACCAGGCTACATAGCCCAGAAAACGCATGTCGGGGTTCAAGGTCGGCATGCGCACTTCCAGCGCCGTACCGTGGCGCCACGCCCGGTGATAATTGCAAGCCATGCCGCCGAGGCTGATAGTGTGCAGCTGTTGCCGTGAAATACACTCAGGTTTTAGCAACGTTAATTCGACGGGCACATCGTCAGGGTGAGGAATAAAACGTCCCATGAGCACGGACTCCATGTGTCGGCCATCTGACATTGTTCCACCCAGTATAGTGGTCGAATTGGAACTGACTGATTTCGACGCCGACCAACGGCTGCTGGCGATGAACGGTGTTTCGCTGGTCATTTTCACCAGCGTC
The DNA here is from genome assembly GCF_000282315.2 of Pseudomonas sp. GM41(2012). GTDB lineage: Bacteria > Pseudomonadota > Gammaproteobacteria > Pseudomonadales > Pseudomonadaceae > Aquipseudomonas. The sequence continues at coordinate 1,918,748 of NZ_AKJN02000006.1, read as the reverse complement.
GGCTGCGCCAGTTGCCGTTTTGCCCGTGAGCAATTGCCACGACTCGATCTGGATGTCGATCGGCTGTGCTGGATCGATGCCGGGAACAATGGCGGGGTGGTCGAGCGTTATCAGGTTTTTTATTTGCCGGCGCTGTTTGTGGTGCGCGACGGTGAATTCTTCGGGGCACTAAAATCGCGCCTGACCCGTACAGAGCTCAATGCAGCCGTGGCTCAGGCGCTGAGTCGAATTGCAGAGGAGTTGCCATGATGGGGGCAGTAACCAAACCGACAATCGGTATTATCGGAACCGGCGCGATCGGCGGTTTCTACGGGTTGATGCTGGCGCGTGCCGGTTTCGATGTGCATTTTCTGTTGCGCAGTGAGTTTTCGGCGGTGGCCGAGCGCGGGTTGCAGCTCGACAGTGCGGTGCACGGAGCGCTGACGTTGAATCCGGTTCAGGCCTATTCGAATGCCGAAGACATGCCGCCCTGTGACTGGTTGCTGGTGGGCGCGAAAACCACCAGTAACGCGCAGCTGGCACCGACGATCATTCAAGCCGCCGCCCCCGATGCGAAAGTGCTGCTGATGCAAAACGGCCTGGACGTTGAAGACAGTCTGCGAGCGTTGCTCCCCGACTCGCTGCACGTGCTCGGCGGGCTCTGCTATATCTGCGTTCATCGCGATGGACCAGGCGTCATCACTCATCAGGCGCTCGGCGCGGTGAATGTTGGCTACCACAGTGGCCCTGCAGCCGATCAGCAGGCGCGCATGGCGATTGTCGAGGAGGGCGCCGGGCTGTTCCGCGCCGCCGGCATCGACTCCCAGGCCATGGCGAACCTGCATCAGGCGCGCTGGCAAAAACTGGTCTGGAATATCCCTTACAACGGTCTGTCGGTTCTGCTCGGGGCCAGCACCACGCCGTTGATGGCCGATGCCGACAGTCGGGAACTGATCAAGGCGCTGATGGCTGAAGTGGTTCAGGGAGCAATCGCCTGCGGTCACGACGTACCCGCCGGTTATGCGGATCATCTGTTCATGGTGACCGAGAAAATGCCGGACTATTGGCCGAGCATGTACCACGATTTTCTGCACAAACGACCGCTTGAGCTGGATGCGATTTACGCCCGGCCACTGGCGGCAGCCAAGGCCGCAGGGTGCGAATTGCCGCGAATCGAAGCCTTGTATCGCAGTTTGAGTTTTATCGATCGACGTAACACCTGAGTCGATCAACCTGAGGGGGAAGGGCATGGCAAAGACAATCGACGACAAACTGGTGCTGGCGATTTCTTCGCGTGCGCTGTTCGACCTGAGCGAAAGCCACAAGGTCTATCTGTCGAGCGGCGTCGAAGCCTATCGGCAATATCAGATCGAACACGAAGACGAAATCCTCGAGCCCGGCGATGCATTTCCGCTGGTACAAAAACTCCTCAACTTGAACACCAGCCTTGGCCGCGCCCGGGTCGAGGTGATCCTGGTGTCGCGCAACAGCGCCGACACCGGCCTGCGGGTTTTCAATTCGATCCACCACTATGGCCTGGCGATTTCCCGCGCGGCGTTTGTCGGCGGGCGCAGTCCTTATCCCTACCTCAAGGCGTTCGGCTGCGACCTGTTTCTCTCGACGCATGCCGAAGACGTGCGCAGTGCACTGGATGCAGGGTTCGCCGCCGCGACCATTCTGTCGGGTGGTGCCAGCCGTGCGGCCAGTGATGAATTGCGCATTGCCTTCGATGGTGACGCGGTGCTGTTTTCCGACGAATCGGAGCGCGTCTATCAGTCCGGTGGTCTGGAAGCGTTTCAGGCCAGTGAGCGTGAAGCCGCCCGTGAGCCATTGCGCGGTGGGCCTTTCAAAGGCTTCCTCGCCGCCCTCAATCTGTTGCAGCGCGAGTTCCCGGAAGACGCCTGTCCGATCCGCACCGCGCTGGTAACCGCGCGATCAGCGCCGGCCCATGAGCGAGTGATCCGTACCTTGCGCGAATGGGATATTCGTCTGGACGAATCGCTGTTTCTCGGCGGCCTGACCAAGTCGGCGTTTCTTGAAGCCTTTGCCGCCGACGTGTTTTTCGACGATCAGGCCGGTCATTGCGAGTTGGCCCGCGAGGTGGTCGCCACCGGTCACGTGCCGCATGGCATAAGCAACGAGCAAAAGGTTTAAGCCCACGGTTCAACGCGTTACGCGAAACGTCGTACTCGCCAAGGCACTGCTAAGCTGAATCAATCTCCGCCATGTCGGCACTCGAGGAGGTCATATGATTCATTCGATGCTGTACGCCACTGACCTCGGCCTGTACGCACCTTTGGTAATGCAGCATGCCTTGGCGCTGGCGCGCACATTCAATGCCGATCTCTACGTGGTGCATGCCGTTGAACCGATGGGGCTGTTTGCCGAGTCGGTGCTTCAGAGTTACCTCGATGAGCAGTCGTTGAACGAGTTTCACAGTCAGGGCTTGAACACGGTGATTGCCAATATCGAGCAGCGGGTGCTCGACAGCTTTCGTGAAGAATTGGGGGATGAAGGGGAGCAGGACCTGGAGCGGATCAAAGCAGTACGGGTGCTTCAGGGCGATCCGTCACAGGTGATTCTCGACCAGGCGCAGAAACTCTCCGTGGATTTGTTGATCGTAGGTAGTCATAGCCATGGTGCTGGCGCCGAAACGCCTTTGGGCCGGACCGCAGCGCGGGTGCTGCAACTGTCTCGGGTGCCGGTCTATCTGGTGCCGCTGGTGGAACGTCGTCGCCAAGGGGATCGTTAGTGTCCTGCCTCGCATTCACGAGGCAGGACACCAGAACACGAATAGTGGCAGTTTGACAAAAAAGTTCTAGATTTATTCTTCAAACCATTAATATAGTTATATACCGTCGCTGATGCCCGTGGCGTCTACCTGCTTTGAGGGATTCATATGAAGCTTCAACAACTGCGCTACATCTGGGAAGTGGCGCACCACGACCTCAACGTTTCCGCTACAGCCCAAAGCCTTTACACGTCGCAACCGGGCATCAGTAAGCAGATCCGTCTGCTGGAAGACGAATTGGGGGTTGAGGTTTTCGCCCGCAGCGGCAAGCACCTGACTCGCGTCACCCCGGCCGGCGAGCGCATTATCACCACCGCCGGCGAGATCCTGCGCAAGGTTGAAAGCATCAAGCAGATCGCCCAGGAATTCTCCAACGAGAAGAAAGGCACCCTGTCGATCGCCACCACGCACACCCAGGCACGTTATGCGTTGCCACCGGTGATCAGCAATTTCATCAAGCAATACCCGGACGTTGCCCTGCACATGCACCAGGGTTCGCCGATGCAGATCGCTGAAATGGCCGCTGACGGCACCGTGGATTTCGCCATCGCCACCGAAGCGCTGGAGCTGTTCGGTGATCTGGTGATGATGCCGTGCTATCGCTGGAACCGCTGCGTGGTCGTGCCTCAGGGGCACCCGCTGACCAAGCTGTCGAAGCTGACCCTCGAAGCCCTGGCCGAATACCCGATCGTGACATACGTGTTCGGTTTCACCGGCCGTTCGAAGCTCGACGAAGCTTTCAGTCATCGCGGCCTGACGCCGAAAGTGGTGTTCACCGCCGCCGACGCCGACGTGATCAAGACTTACGTTCGTCTGGGCCTGGGCGTGGGGATCGTGGCGAAAATGGCGGTCGATGCCAAACTCGATAGCGACCTGGTCATGCTTGATGCCAGCGACTTGTTCGAGTCCAGCATTACTAAAATTGGTTTCCGTCGCGGCACGTTCCTGCGTGGCTTCATGTGCGACTTCATCGAGAAGTTCGCCCCGCACCTGACCCGCGAAGTCATGGCCAAGGCCATCCAGTGCCACAACAAGCAGGAACTGGAAGAGCTGTTCGACGGCGTCGAACTGCCGGTGCATTAATCTCCGGCGTCAGACCACCTCGGTAACAGAAAACTGTTGCCGAGCACCCGCCACCAGAATCTCCACCTCGTCCCCTTCGAACTTGCCCAGCAGGCTTTTACCCAGCGGTGAGCGGGGGGTGATGACGGTAATCCATTGCCCCACCACGTCGACTTTCAAACCCGCTGCGTCGGGGGCCAGAAACAACCATTGCTCACGACCCTTTTCATCTTCCAGACCGAGCAGGGCGCCGACTTCGATGCCACGCTGATCGTCGTAAGGTCGCAGCGTCAGGTTCTGGCAAAGCGTCAGTGAGCGCCTGATTTCCTCCACACGTTTGGCCTGCCCGGCTGCCAGATAAGAGGCCTCCAGACCCAGCGTGTCGTATTTGTTCTCGGCGATGTTTTCTTCGTGGGTCGCGGTTTCGTAAGCGGTTTGTGCGGCACGCTCGGCGATGTCGAGGTCGACCCGCAGCTTGTCGAGAATCAGTTGGTGGACGGTCGGCTTGTGCATAGAGAGCTTCTTGATCAATCGCAGAATTGCTGGACGTTGGCGCGGCTTTTTTCGCTCGGTGCAGTGTGGTCCTGTTGCAGCCAGAACTGGCATTTGGGGTTCGATAGATTGCGGTTGCTGCTGCGCGCCTGATCGAGCCTTTGCTGCTGCTCGTTCTTGCGCAGGTTCTCTTCATACTGATCGAACAACGGGCTCTGCGGCGCAATGGCCGGCACCGGTTGCACCACCACCGGTGGTTTGGCCAGTTGCTGCACTGCCTCGGCCACGGGCGCGAGCTGTTCGCTGAACAACAGTCGAGAGGCGAGCCAGCACGTCAGCGCGATCGCGATAAACCCTAGCCACAAACCCAGGGCAATGCTGCCGGTCAGTTGCAAGGCGCTGAGCTGGATCGGCAACGGGCGGCGCGGGTTGGGACGGTAGGGCATGGCTGCCTCCTGGCGGGTGGTCGCGGGCGAGTGGCGATTGTCGCATGAAGATTAATCGCCGTCGGCTCTTCTGCACGGGGTAATTTATGAGGACAATCGGCGCCTTTGCCAACGGGAGCCTGGAATGCCTGAAATGCCTCAAGTAAAAAACTGCTGGCGCTGGGATATTTTCTGCGCGGTGGTCGACAACTTTGGTGACATCGGCGTGACCTGGCGTCTGGCCCGACAACTGGTGGCCGAACATTCGGTGGCGGTGCGTTTGTGGGTCGATGATCTGCGGGCCTTCGAGCGCTTGTGTCCGGAAATCGACATCAACGCCTCACAGCAATGGCAGCAGGGCGTTGAGGTGCGTCAGTGGACAGCCGACTGGCAGCCCACTGAAGCCGCTGATGTGGTGATCGCCGCGTTCGCCTGCCAATTGCCAAGTGCTTACATGGATGCCATGGCCGAGCGGGAAAAACCGCCACTGTGGATGAATCTCGACTATCTGAGTGCCGAGGACTGGGTCGTCGGCTGCCACGGCTTGCCGTCGGTGAAATACAAGAGCGTACAAAAATTCTTCTTCTTTCCGGGGTTTCAGAAGGGCACCGGTGGCTTGCTGCGTGAAAGCGGATTGCTTGAGCGTCGTCAGCAGTTTCAGCAAAACCCCGAGGCCCAGCGAGAATTCCTCCAAGGCTTAGGGATTGATCGCGCGCAAGGTGCGCAGTTGATCTCGCTGTTTGCCTACGAAAATAATGGGCTGGCCAGCTGGCTCGAGGCAATGGCTGTCGACTCGACGCCCACTCATCTGCTGGTACCCGAAGGCCGGATTCTTGGGGATGTCGAACGTTGGCTCGGTGTGGACGGTCTGGTGGCCGGCGCGGTGCATGTGCGCGGTGAATTGACCGTGCAAGTGCTGCCGTTCGTCCGACAGGATCAATACGATCACCTGCTCTGGTGCTGCGATTTCAATGCCGTGCGCGGTGAAGACTCGTTTGTTCGCGCCCAATGGGCGGGCCGGCCGCTGCTCTGGCACATCTATCAGCAGGACGAAGACATCCATCTGGACAAGCTCGACGCCTTCCTCGCGCTGTACACCAAAGGCCTGTCCGAGCCTGCCCGCGAGGCGATCAGCGGTCTTTGGCGGGCGTGGAATGCGGGTGACAATATGACCGGGCACTGGCAATTGACCCGAAAACACTGGCCAGAACTGCAAAAACACGCCGAAGAGTGGTGTCTGGAACAGGCTTTGCAGGCAGATCTTGCCGCAGCGCTGGTACAGTTTTATGTAAATTGGATATGATACGCGGCCTAGATTTTTGTAAATCCCATCCAAATTCGGATATTCGCAATGAAAACTGGTAAAGAACTGAAACCCGGGATGGTTATCCGTCTCGAAAACGATCCTTGGCTGGTTCAGAAAGCTGAATTCACCAAGTCGGGTCGTAACAGCGCGATCATGAAGACCAAGCTGAAAAACCTGCTGACCGGTTACAAGACCGAGATCGTTTACAGCGCCGACGACAAACTGGACGACGTAATCCTCGACCGTAAAGAAGCGACCCTGTCCTTCATCAGCGGCGACTCCTACACGTTCATGGACACCACCGACTACACCATGTACGAACTGAACGCTGAAGACATCGAAGCCGTTCTGCCTTTCGTTGAAGAAGGCATGACCGATGTTTGCGAAGCGATCTTCTTCGAAGAGCGTCTGGTTTCCGTAGAACTGCCGACCACTATCGTGCGTCAGGTTGACTACACCGAAGGTTCCGCTCGCGGCGACACTTCCGGCAAAGTGATGAAGCCTGCCAAACTGAAGAACGGTACCGAGCTGTCGGTTGCTGACTTCATCGAAATCGGCGACATGATCGAGATCGATACCCGCGAAGGCGGTTCCTACAAAGGTCGTGCTAAATAAGCACTGCTTCAGGAATGAAAAGCCCGACCATTGAGTCGGGCTTTTTTGTGGCCGAAGATCAGTTCAAAAGATCGCAGCCTCGTTTCACTCGACAGCTCCTACATGGGTTTTGTATTCCCCTGTAGGAGCTGTCGAGTGAAACGAGGCTGCGATCTTTTGCTTTATTTCAGGTGCTGCTTGAGCTCTTCGGAGGCTTGAAGCATCGCGGAACGCACCGCCGGCACCTGGCTCACCACGTTGAGCAAACCGTAGTCGTGGATCATGCCGTTGTAGCGCACGGCGGTGCATACACAACCCAATCCCTGTAGGAGCACGGCTTGCCGGCGATAGCGGCCTCAAGTACGCCATCGCCGGCAAGCCGTGCTCCTACAGGGGGCGATGTTATTTCAGGTGTTGCTTCAGTTCTTCGGATGCTTGCAGCATCGCCGAACGCACTGCTGGCACCTGGCTCACCACGTTGAGCAAACCGTAGTCGTGGATCATGCCGTTGTAGCGCACGGCGGTGCATACACAACCCAATCCCTGTAGGAGCACGGCTTGCCGGCGATAGCGGCCTCAAGTACGCCATCGCCGGCAAGCCGTGCTCCTACGGGGGGCGATGTTATTTCAGGTGTTGCTTGAGCTCTTCGGAGGCTTGAAGCATCGCGGAACGCACCGCCGGCACCTGGCTCACCACGTTGAGCAAACCGTAGTCGTGGATCATGCCGTTGTAGCGCACGGCGGTAACCGGCACGCCAGCCTCGTCGAGTTTGCGGGCGTAGGCTTCGCCTTCATCGCGCAACACGTCGGCGCCTGCCGTTTGCACCAGCGCAGGTGGCAGGCCCTTGAGTTGCGCAGTGGTTGCCCGCAGCGGCGACGCGTAGATCTCGTTACGCTGTTTGGCGTCGGTGGTGTAGTTGTCCCAGAACCACTTCATCATGTTTTTGGTGAGGAAGTGCCCCTCGGCAAACTGGTTGTAGGACGCCGTCTCGAAGCTGGCGTCAGTCACCGGCCACAGCAGCACCTGGAACCTGATCGCCGGTGTGCCCTTGTCTTTGGCCATCAGCGCAACCACGGCCGCCATGTTGCCGCCGACGCTGTTGCCGGCCACGGCCAGACGTTTGCCGTCGACGTTGATCTCTTTACCGTGCTCGGCCACCCATTGGGTTGCGGCGTAAGCCTGGTTGATCGCCACCGGGTAATGCGCTTCCGGCGAAGGCGTGTAGTTGACGAACACCGCCGCCGCCCCCGAACCGGTAACCAAATCCCGAACCAGGCGCTCGTGGGTTGGGAAATCCCCCAGCACCCAGCCGCCGCCGTGGAAGAACATGAACACTGGCAGCTCACCTTTGACCCCGGCCGGCCGGACGATGGTCAGGTTGAGCGGTTGGCCGTCAACTTGAATGGTCTTCTCGCTGACATCGGCTTTTGGCAGCGTCAGTTTCACCCCGGCCTGCGCGCCGACCAACACGGCGCGGGCTTCTTTAGGGGTGAGTTGTTCCATCGGTTTGCCGGTGCCGGCATTCAGAACGTCGAGGAACGCTTGGGTGTTGTGTTCAACCCCGTCGCCCGCGAACACGCTGTGGATGGACAAGGCGAGAAGGGTACCGGTCAAGACTTTACTGAAAGTGCTCATGTGCGTTTCCTGGTTCGGGCCTGGGAATCAGCGGTTAGACGGTGACGTGCAGGCGCACATCGACGTTGCCACGGGTGGCGTTGGAGTACGGGCAGACCTGGTGTGCGGCGTCGACCAGGCTTTGTGCATCGGCTTGTTCAAGACCCGGCAAGCTGACGTGTAAGTCGATGTCCAGACCGAAACCGCCAGGAATCTGGCCGATGCCGACATGGGCGGTGATCGAAGCGTCGTCCGGGATTTTGCGTTTGGTCTGGCTGGCGACGAATTTCAGCGCGCCGATGAAGCAGGCGGAGTAACCGGCTGCGAACAGTTGCTCAGGGTTGGTCGCTGCACCGCCGGCACCACCGAGTTCTTTGGGCGTGGCGAGTTTGATGTCGAGGATGTTGTCGCTGGAAACCGCACGACCGTCACGGCCGCCGGTGGAAGTTGCGATAGCGGTGTAGAGAGTTTGCATGGTGTAAGCCTCATTCGGAGTTGGGTGTTTTGCGCTAAATGTTTGCGCGCTAAGTAAGTGCGAGATAAATGTAGCTCGCGAATATTTAGCGCGCAAGATAAATTTTTGAAAAGGTTTTGGTTTGAGAGGTGGGCGCTGATTGGATGTATTGAGTTAGAGCGGTCGCGGAAGGATTTTTAGCGAAGAATTTTTTGACTGGATGGCGAATAAGATTTGAAGCACACCACAAAAAACAAATGTGGGAGTGAGCCTGCTCGCGATAGCGGTGGATCAGTCACTTCAACGTTGACTGACCTACCGCTATCGCGAGCAGGCTCACTCCCACAGGGGGATGGGTGGTGGTTTGAAGATCAGAGACTGTTCTGCAGATTGCTGCGCAGCGCTTGCAGCTCCGCTTGCAGTTTCTGCAGTCTCTCCAGGGTCATCCCGCTGGCGCCGAGGATGCACCGGGGAATACCGCGGGCTTGCTCCCGCAAGGCGCGACCCTGTTCGGTGAGTTCGACAATCACCACCCGCTCGTCTTCACGACTGCGGGTGCGGCTGAGTAAACCTTCGACTTCCAGGCGTTTGAGCAAGGGCGTCAGTGAGCCAGGATCGGTCAGCAGGCGCGTGCTGATTTCGCCTACGGTCAAACCGTCCTGTTCCCACAACACCATCATCGCCAGGTATTGCGGATAGGTCAGGCCCAGTGCTTGCAGCAGCGGCTTGTAGACCTTGGTCATCAGCAGCGAGGTGGAGTGCAGGGCGAAGCAGGCCTGATTATCCAGCAGGAGGTCGTCGCAGTTATCCGGGGTGTTGCGCTCGGTGGTCATTTCGAAGCCTTGATCAGTGATCGTCATAAATCTAGCGGGCGAATCTTTAATGCACCAGACAATTCTAGCCTAGTGCCGGTCGAGGGTACTTTGCAGGGCCAGATCCCACGGCGGGATCGGGCTGAAGCGGGTCTTCAGGTATTCCAGCAATAAGCGGCTGCGGGGATTGGGTTGTTGCTCAAGACGCAAGGCATAAATGCCGGTCGATTCCGGTGGTGGCAGGCCGTGTTCGCAGAACAGCGGAAGCAGTTCACCGCGTAACAGGTATTCGCTGGTCAACCAGGTTGGCAAGTGCGCAATACCCAACCCGGCCAAAGCGCCGCAGACCAACGCCTCGGCATTGTTGGCACTCATGCGGATGCGCGCCGGGCGGTGCAAGTGCATCTGCCCGTCCCGCTCGAAACGCCAGGCGAACGGCGGGGCCAGGCCATCCCAGTCGAGGCCATCATGCTCAATCAGCTGCGCCGGATCGGTCGGCACACCACGCCGTTGCAAATACTCGGGGCTGGCACAGGCGATGCGCACCATGCTCGCCAGCGGCGTGGCCACCAGTCGGGTATCGGCCATTTGCCCGGCGCGCAGCACCAGATCGACCTTGCCCAGATTCAAACCCTGCATGTCGACGAAACTGTCGATCAGGTGCAACTGCACGTCGAGGCCGGGGTAGAGCATCAGAAAGTCGGCAATCACCGGCGCCAGATGTCGCCGTCCGAATGCGGCCGGTGCATCGATCCGAATCAAGCCTTCTGGTGCGCTGCTCAAGGATACCGCTTCAGCCCGAGCCAGCCGCAGTTCAGCCACGATCCGTCGTGCGCGCTCGGCAAACGCCAAACCCGCCGGGGTAGCGCGCACGGCGTGGGTGCTGCGAACGAACAACTGGCTGCCGACGGCGTTTTCCAGGCTGTCGATGCGCCGGGCCACCGCCGAAGGGGTCAGCGGGTGGCGGCGGGACGCGGCGGAAAAACTGCCGGTTTCCAGCACGTCGAGGAACAGACCCAGTTGTTCGGTCAATTGATTGGGGTTCATGGTGTTGTCTGCGCTTGTGCGAAATTGGCACAGCCATTGTGCGTTGCTGTGCGTTTCCCCGCCAGCGCCGACTGCGTAGGATGAATAGCCTGACGTGAAGGGAAAATCGCCTGTGATTGAGTTTTTGATGTACCTGGTGTTTGGCGCCGCCCTCGGAACCCTCGGTGGGTTATTCGGCATTGGCGGTGGTTTGATCGCGATTCCGTTGCTGGGTGTGTTGTTCGGCCTCGATCAGCAGATTGCCCAAGGCACGGCGCTGGTCATGGTGGTGCCCAACGTGATGCTGGCGCTGTGGCGTTACCACCAGCGTAATCGCATTGAATTGCGCCACGCGCTGCCATTGGCTTCGATGGGGTTTTGTTTTGCCTGGATCGGTTCGATCTGGGCGGTGGGCATTGATGCGCAAACCATGCGCGTCGGATTTGTCGCGTTCCTGATTGTGCTGTCGACCTACAACCTGGTGCGAATGTTCTGCGCCAACGCGCCAGTGTCTGCGCAGATGAATTACTCATGGCCATGGCTGGGTGTGCTCGGCGCCGCCTCCGGCACCATGGGCGGGCTGTTTGGCGTGGGCGGGGCGGTGGTGGCAACGCCGGTGCTGACCAGTTTGTTCGGCACCAGTCAGGTGGTTGCGCAGGGGTTGTCGCTGGCATTGGCGCTGCCGAGTACTGGCGTCACGCTGGTGACTTACGCGGTGCACCATCAGGTGGACTGGATGATCGGCTTGCCCTTGGCGGTTGGCGGTCTGATGAGCATCAGTTGGGGCGTGAGGATCGCCCACGCACTGCCAGAGCGACTGCTGCGCGGGTTGTTCTGTGGGTTCCTGGTGTTCTGCGCGGTGATGCTCGCCCTTAAAGTTTGAAGCCTTCGACGATGTGTTCGGCCAGGCACTCAGTGATCGGCGACGGGTTGTGCAGGTTGCGCACCAGCATGATGCTGGCCTCGGGCAGGATCGGCAGGCCTTCGGCTTCACCGAGAATGCGCATGTCGGGCGTGATCAGGCTTTCGAGTTGCGCGGTGACGGCCAGTCCGGCGCTGACCACCGCCATGATTGCCGACAGGCTGTCGCTGTTGTACGCCACGCGGTAATCGCGACCCATGGCGTCCAGCGCATTGCAGGCCCATAAGCGGCAGAAGCAATCACTGTTGAACATCGCCAGCGGCAGTGGCGTTTGCTCATGGGCGCTGAAACATTGTGCCTCGGCCCAGACAAAATGCTCCTTGCGCAGTAACTGGCCAATTTCGTTGCCCGGCTCGCGGGTGACAATGGTCAAGTCCAGGTCCTGGCGCATCAGCAATTGTTTTGATGATTCGCAGTGCACCTCGATTTGGATCAGCGGATACGTCTGGGCAAATCGCCGCAGAATCCCCGGCAAAAAACGCATCACGTAATCGTCGGGCGTGCCGATGCGCACCATGCCGACCATGTGCGGCTCGCGCAGCGTATTGAACACCTCGCTGTGCAGCTTGAGGATGCGCCGGGCATAGCCCAGCAACACCTGGCCCTCCGCTGTCAGCCGCACCTGTCGTCCGTCGCGCTGGAACAATTGACGCTGCACCACATCCTCTTCCAGCCGCTTCATCTGCATGCTCACGGCGGACTGAGTGCGGTTGACCAACTCGCCGGCACGGGTAAAACCGCCCTGGTCGGCGATGGCAACAAAGGTGCGCAGCACTTCGGTGTCGATACTCGGGTAGGTAGACATTCATCAATCTCCGAGATGTATTACATAAGAAACATTCGTTGGATTGATCTTAGCCCCGGCGCGACACTTGAGCCATCCAAACGGAGGGCAACAAGATGAAAGGTCAAAAAGGTTATGTCGACGTAGAAAAACACTCGGTGCACCTGATCTCTGATTTGCTGCACAAATTCAATCGCTGGTACGAACTGCACCGTGAACGTGAAATGTTGGCGGGCATGAGTGATGAAGCGTTGAAGGACATCGGGCTCAGTCGTGCGGATGTCGAGCACGAAACCATCCGCCCATTCTGGGATGACCCGATGCACAAATGAGTCATACACAACTACACAAACCGTCTTCCGGTGAGGTAGGTTGCGAGCAGACAAGGAGATGCTCATGCGCGCAACACTGTCCTTTTCCATCAAACAGGCTCGGCGTCTGGCGCTGGCCGCCCAAGGGTTCAACGGGCGCCAGCCGCCAGCGGCGATCAAACCGGTCCAGCTCAATCGCCTGATCGAGCGGCTGGGCATTCTGCAGATCGATTCGGTCAATGCATTGGTGCGTTCGCACTACCTTCCCTTGTTTTCCCGCCTCGGCAATTACTCATCCGACTTGCTCGACCAGGCTGCCTGGAGTTCGGGCCGGCGGCGCACGCTCTTCGAGTACTGGGGGCATGAAGCCTCGTTGCTGCCCTTGTCGATGTACCCGTTGATGCGCTGGCGCATGCTGCGCGCGACCTGTGGCGAAGATATCTATCAGCAACTGGCACGTTTCGGTCGGGAGCGGCAGGACACGATTCGCCGGGTGCTGGCCTCGGTTCAGGAGCTGGGCGCGCTGGGTGCCGGCAGCCTGTCGACCCGTCAGGAACGGGCAGGGCCCTGGTGGGACTGGAGCGCGGAAAAGCATGCGCTGGAATGGTTGTTTGCCGCCGGTGAAGTGACCGTGGCCGGGCGGCGCGGGTTCGAGCGGCTTTATGATCTGCCGGAGCGGGTGATTCCTTCGGCGATTCTTGCGCAGCCGCTGCTGAGTGAGGCCGAGGCCCAGCGCGGCCTGTTGCTGCATGCCGCGACAGCGTTGGGCGTGGGAACAGAAAAAGACTTGCGGGATTACTTTCGCCTGAGTCCCGGTGATGCCCGTCCGCGCTTGGCGGAACTGGTGGAGGCGGGTGAATTGCTGGTTTGTGAAGTCCAGGGCTGGCGGCAACCGGCCTATTGTCTGCCTGAGCCGACAGTGCCGCGCAAGGTCGAAGCCAGCGCCTTGCTTTCACCCTTCGACTCGCTGATCTGGGAGCGCAGTCGCACCGAGCGCCTGTTTGATTTTCGCTATCGGTTGGAGATTTATACGCCGCAGGACAAGCGGGTCTACGGCTACTATGTTTTGCCGTTTTTGCACAATGAACGGATTGCCGCTCGGGTGGATCTACGCGCCGAGCGGGCGCAGGGCCGGCTGGCGGTGCACGCTGTGCATGAGGAAGAGCCGGGGCTGGATGACGAGGGGATGCTGGCGTTGGCGGTCAATCTGCGGCGAATGGCGGATTGGCTGGGGCTTGAGCGGGTTCAGTTGAACTGCCCGCGGGCGAGTGCGGCGCGGTTGAGGGTGGCATTGGCACAGTTCAGTGGTGATTGAGCTGACGCCATCGCGAGCAAGCTTTGCTCCTACAGGTTCTATGAGCGACAAAGATCCTGTAGGAGCAAGGCTCGCCCGCGAAGGGCTTAACGCGATTTAACGGCGGACTTGCTTCAGGGTTTCAGCAATCAAAAACGCCAACTCCAGCGACTGATCCGCATTCATCCGCGGGTCGCAATGGGTGTGATACCGATCCGACAACCCGTCTTCGGTAATCGGCCGCGCTCCACCAATGCACTCAGTGACATTCTGTCCGGTCATCTCGATGTGGATGCCGCCGGCATACGTGCCTTCGGCTTCGTGAACCTGGAAGAACTGCTTCACCTCACCAAGAATCTGCGCAAAGTCGCGGGTCTTGTAGCCGCTGCTGGCCTTGATGGTGTTGCCGTGCATCGGGTCGGAACTCCACAGCACTTGCTTGCCTTCGCGCTGCACGGCACGGATCAGTTGCGGCAGGTGATCGCCGACCTTGTTCGCACCCATCCGCGCAATCAGGTTCAGACGGCCCGGATCGTTGTCCGGGTTGAGCACATCGATCAGGCGAATCAGGTCTTCGGGGTTCATGCTCGGGCCGACTTTGACCCCGATTGGATTGTTCACACCACGCAGGAACTCGACGTGGGCGCCGTCGAGCTGACGGGTGCGGTCGCCGATCCACAGCATGTGCGCCGAGCAATCGTAGTAGTCGTTGGTCAGGCTGTCGCGACGCACGAAGGCTTCTTCATAGTTCAGCAGCAGTGCTTCGTGGGCGGTGAAGAAACTGGTTTCGCGCAGTTGTGGCGAGCTGTCCATGCCGCAGGCGCGCATGAACGCCAGGGTTTCATCGATGCGATCAGCCAGGTGGCTGTACTTCTCGGCCAGCGCCGAGTTGGCGATGAAGTCCAGGTTCCACTTGTGCACCTGATGCAGGTCGGCAAAACCGCCCTGGGCGAAGGCGCGCAACAGGTTCAGGGTCGCGGTGGACTGGTGGTAGGACTGGAGCAAGCGCTCCGGGTCCGGCACGCGGCTTTTTTCGTCGAAGCCGATGCCGTTGACGATGTCGCCACGGTAGGCCGGCAGGGTGACGCCGTCGATGGTTTCATCGTTGGCCGAACGCGGTTTGGCGAACTGCCCGGCCATGCGCCCGACCTTGACCACCGGGCAACCGGCGGCGAAGGTCATGACGATCGCCATTTGCAGCAGGACTTTAAAGGTGTCGCGGATTTTCGCGGCGGAGAACTCGGCGAAGCTTTCGGCGCAGTCGCCGCCCTGCAGCAGAAACGCGCGGCCCTGGGTCACTTCGGCAAACTGACGGCGCAACTCCCGGGCTTCACCGGCAAACACCAGCGGCGGATAACTGGCCAGCGTTTGCTCGACGTGCAGCAAATGCGCCGCGTCGGGGTAATGGGGTTGTTGCTGGATCGGCAGGGCGCGCCAGCTGTCAGGGCTCCAGGGTTGGCTCATCACGGTCTCTAGTGTTTTACGCTCGGACTGTCATGTTATCAGCAATTAGTGCGTGACCTGTTCCCGTCGCTTCGCGGACAATCGCGCTTTTGCCGCTTCAACCCTGCGGTTTATTGCGTTGCCGGGCCCGGTAACGATCAGGAGACGAAATGACTGAGGAGCGCGTCGAGCATCTGCTCGCCGAGGTACAGGATGAGTTCGGCGTGATTCGCGTGCTGGAAGTGGCCGATTACCGTTTTCTCGAGTTCGGTGATGCCATCGAACAGAGCTGCGTGTTCACGGCTGACCCGAGCTGGCTCGAATACGATTACACCCGGGCCATGCTGATTGGCGCGTTGTGCCACGAGCAGCCGGAAAGCGCGCTGTTCCTCGGCCTCGGTGCCGGCACCTTGAC
Organism: Pseudomonas sp. GM41(2012); assembly: GCF_000282315.2. Taxonomy (GTDB): domain Bacteria; phylum Pseudomonadota; class Gammaproteobacteria; order Pseudomonadales; family Pseudomonadaceae; genus Aquipseudomonas. Next base: position 1,903,023 of record NZ_AKJN02000006.1, on the reverse strand, counting down.
CCAGGCTTGCCTCAAGTTCTTGCCGCTGGAAGACGTCGAAGCCATCGAGCTGCGCCCCGACGTGCCGCGCCTGGCCATTGAATACCTTGGGCTGGATGACGATCCGCGGCTGTATATCCGGGTGGGCGATGCGCTGGAACTGCTCGATACCGCTGAGCCGGCGGATCTGATTTTTGTCGACCTTTATACCGATGTCGGGCCGGGTGTCGGGCATCTGGCGTGGAGTTTCCTGGAAAACTGTCAGAAACGCCTGAACCCGGGTGGTTGGTTGGTGATCAATCAGTGGGCCACCGACGATGGCAAGCCGTTGGGCGCCGCATTGTTTCGCGGGCTCTATCACCGGCATTACTGGGAACTGCCGGTGAAGGAGGGCAATGTGATTCTGCTCGTGCCTTCGGAGCTGGATCAGGAACTGGACATGGACGGCTTGATCGCCCGCGCCGAAGGGCTGGCGCCGAGGTTGGGGTATTCGTTGCAGTCGTTGATCAAGGCAATCCGCCCGGCGACCTAAGTCGGCGTCTGTGAGGGCCTCATCGCGGGCAAGCCCGCTCCCACATTTGAAATGCATTCCCCTATGGGAGCGGGCTTGCTCGCGAAGAGGTCCTTACAGCCAATACATCCCTCAAACCCCTTTGAACACGCCGGGTCGCTTCTCGATCATCGACCGCACGCCTTCCTTGGCATCCTCACTGGTCAGCAACTTCTTCACCATCGGCGGCAATGCCTGAGCCGCCGCTGTTTCCCCTTCATAACGCGCCTGCCTCGCAGACATCAACGTCGCCTGAACCCCAAGCGGCGCCTGCCGGGCAATCCGCTCAGCCAACTCCATCGCCCGTGGCAGCAGGTCCTCGCTGGCCATGACTTCCTGCACCAACCCCAGGTGCAACGCCTCATGGGCATCGAACTCATCGCCGGTCAGCAGCCAGCGCATGGCATTGCCCCAGCCAGCGACCTGATGCAGGCGCAACGTGGCACCGCCGAACGGGAAGAGCCCGCGTTGCACTTCTTTCTGGGCGAAGCGGGTATTGCTGGCGCACAGGTTGATATCGGCGGCCAGCATCAATTCGATACCGATGGTCAGGCAGTAGCCTTGCGCGGCGACAATCACCGGTTTGCTCACCCTGGGGCCGGCGAACACCCCCCACGGATCGCAGCCGCCGGGCGGTGCCTGCCAGCCGTCAGCCAGGGCCGCGCTGGCGCTGACCAGGTCGAGCCCTGCGGTGAAATGCTCACCATGGCCGAACACCACCGCCACCCGCGCTTCGCTGTCGGCCTCGAACTCGCCATAGGCCAGGCTCAGTTCATTGAGCAGGTCGAGATCGAAGGCGTTGCGTTTGGCCACCCGATCCAGGCCGATCATCAGGACATGACCGTGCCGTTCACGGCTCACACGACTGGAGCAGGGCTGATTCATGGTGCATTTCCTCGGGCGGGAAGGATGTGTCAGACGGCAGGTCTGCGTCACAAGGGTGAACCGTTTTAGCGCGATCGTCAGCAGGGCTGGGCCTTTGAAAAATAGACTGTTGCCCGATTGTCTGCAAAGCGTGTGACAGAACGCTGTACGCGGCAGTTTTCCGACAAATAAAGCTCCCTTTTTGAGCGAATTCCGGTATAGTGCGCGCCGGCCTTTAACCGGGCCGCGTTTAGGTAGCGCAATTCCCCGAAGTCAGCTTCGGCTGCACGTCCGCACAGCGGACTCTCCCTTGACGAATCTTTTTCATTCATTCGTTTTCGCAAATCCCCGCCGACAAAGCAGCCAGGGCGACTCTTGAGTCTTACACGGCATGCGCAGCTTTGGAGCATGGGTCTTTGCGGATGCACTTAGAGGCAGACCCATGACCCAGGAAACCGGCGGCTTCGCCGCTTTTAATCTTAATCCGAATATTCTTGCAGCCGTCATCGCGACTGGCTACGAAGAACCTTCGGCTATTCAGCAGCAATCGATCCCGATCATCATGGCCGGTCACGACATGATTGGTCAGGCGCAAACCGGTACGGGTAAAACCGCTGCGTTCGCCCTGCCGATCCTGCATCGCATCGATCCTGCTAAGCGCGAGCCGCAAGCCCTGATCCTGGCGCCAACCCGTGAGTTGGCGCTGCAAGTAGCAACCGCTTTCGAAACCTACGCCAAGCAAATGCCGGGCGTTACCGTTGTGGCCGTTTACGGCGGCGCCCCTATGGGTCCACAACTGAAAGCAATCCGTAATGGCGCACAGATCGTTGTCGCCACTCCGGGTCGTCTGTGCGACCACCTGCGTCGCGACGAAAAAGTTCTGTCGACCGTGAACCACCTGGTTCTCGACGAAGCGGACGAAATGCTCAAACTGGGTTTCATGGACGACCTCGAAGTTATCTTCAAGGCCTTGCCTCCAACCCGTCAGACCGTATTGTTCTCGGCTACCTTGCCGCAGTCGATCCGTGCCATTGCCGAGCGCCATCTGCGCGATCCGCAACACGTGAAGATCCAGACCAAGACTCAGACCGTTACCGCGATCGAACAGGCTCACCTGTTGGTTCACGCTGACCAGAAGACCTCGGCTGTATTGAGCCTGCTGGAAGTTGAAGACTTCGATGCCCTGATCATGTTCGTGCGCACCAAGCAAGCGACCCTGGACCTGGCCAGTGCCCTGGAAGCCAAAGGCTACAAAGCCGCTGCGCTGAACGGTGACATTGCTCAGAACCAACGTGAGCGCGTGATCGAATCCCTCAAGGATGGCCGTCTGGACATCGTTGTGGCGACCGACGTTGCTGCTCGTGGTCTGGACGTTCCGCGCATCACTCACGTGTTCAACGTTGACATGCCGTACGATCCAGAGTCCTACGTTCACCGTATCGGCCGTACTGGCCGTGCCGGTCGCGAAGGTCGTGCACTGCTGCTGGTGACTCCACGTGAGCGCCGCATGCTGCAAGTGATCGAGCGTGTAACCGGTCAGAAAGTTGCCGAAGTTCGCCTGCCGGACGCTCAGGCTGTTCTCGATGCCCGCATCAAGAAACTGACCAACAGCCTGTCGCCGCTGGTGGCTGATGCCGAATCGACCCACGGTGATCTGCTGGATCGCCTGACCGCCGACATCGGTTGCACCCCACGTGCACTGGCCGCTGCTCTGCTGCGCAAGGCAACCAATGCTCAGGCGTTGACCCTGGCAGCCATCGAGAAAGAACGTCCACTGGTGCCGAACAACGCACCGCGTGGCGATCGTCCAGAGCGTACCGGTGATCGTCCGGACCGTGGTGATCGTGAGCGTCGTGCTCCGGTTCCATTGGCCGAAGGTCGTGCTCGTTGCCGTACCGCGCTGGGTGCGCGTGATGGTATCGCTGCCAAGAACCTGCTGGGCGCTATCCTCAATGAGGGTGGTCTGGCTCGCGAAGCAATCGGTCGCATCCAGGTGCGTGACAGCTTCAGCCTCGTTGAGCTGCCGGAAGATGGTCTGGAGCGTCTGCTGACCAAGCTGAAGGACACTCGCGTTGCTGGTAAGCAGTTGAAGCTGCGTCGCTATCGCGAAGATTGATCCGCTCTCGGGCTGATTGATCGAACATAAAAAATCCCCGACTGGTTCGGGGATTTTTTTTGCCTGCCAGTTGCTACAGGGTTATTCCACTACTGAGCCGCCACCTGCCGTGATCACCTGCACGCTCATGCGTGGCGTCGCCAGGTCGAGTCCGGCTTCGTCCAGGTGTCGCTTGAGTGACAGGTTGAACGCTCGGGACACTTCCCATTGCTTGATCGGCGCGGTCTTGAACCGGGCGCGAAGAATCGCGTTGCCTGACTCGAAACTCTCGACACCCTGAATCTCCAGTGGCGACCAGATGTTGCGCCGTTGCAGTGGGTCGGTGCGCATCTTCTGGCCGACGTCGCGCATCAGTTTGATCGCGTTGTCGATGTCCATGTTGGAAGGTATCGCCACCCGGAAAATCGCGTAGCCGAATTCCCGGGAGTAGTTCTTGATGCTTTTGATTTCGCTGAACGGAATGGTGTGGACGATGCCGTCAATGTCCCGCAGGCGCACGGTACGAATGGTCAGCCCTTCGACGGTGCCCAGGTGGCCGCCAACATCCACGTAGTCGTCGATGGCCAGCGAGTCTTCGATGATGATGAACAGCCCGGTGATCAGGTCCGCCACCAGCGACTGTGCGCCGAAACCGATGGCCAGACCGATCACGCCGGCACCGGCCAGCAATGGCGTGACGTTCATGCCCATGTTTGCCAGGGCGACGATCAGCGCAATGATGAAAATCGCGACGAACAAGACGTTGCGTATCAACGGCATCATCGTCTGCGCGCGGGCATTCGCCAGGCCTTTGCGAGAGCGGGTGAGGGCGTGGTGCACGGCAGTGTCGCTGAGAATCCAGATCAGCCAGGCAAAAATCAGCGTGCCGCCGAGGCTGAACAGTTTGACGCTGACTTCATGGCCTTCGCCTTCGGTGAAGCGGATCAGCGACATGCCCCAGACCCGCAGGCCGAGTTCGATGAACGCCAGCCACACCACCAAGTGGGCGAGTGTGTAGAAGAAGCTTTTCAGGCGATCCGAATACAGTGCGTGACGCTTCACGCTGCGCTGTGGTTTGAGTGAATGGCGGCGCACCAGGCCGTTGATGACCATGCACAACACCAGCAGCACGGTGCAGATCAGCGACTGACGCAGCGCGGTGCTGGTATCGCCGGCCGAGACGAACGTGGCGAACAGCGAAATACCCACCAGCACCAGCGCCGGCATGTACCAGAAGGTCCCGAGAATCTCGATCGTGTCGCTGAGGGCGCGGCGGGTCAGGCGTCGGGACAGTGGTTGGTTGCGGATCAAGTGGGCGATGGGGCGACGGAACCGCAGGATGAACAGCCCCGTGGACAACGCCGCCAGTACGTTGGCGACCGTCGCGGCGGTGTGCGCCAGATGATTGCCAAGGCTTTCGACCAGTCGCGGATCGCTCAGGGCTTCACCGAAGGCGGCGAAACTGCCGATCAGCCACAGCGGCCGAAAGGCTTGGTGCCGCAGGATGTACAAGGCGCGGTGACGGTGTGGGCCGTCGAGCAGCGAAAAGGCGATCACGCAGATTGCCGAGAAACAGGTGCCGACCACCAGCGCATAAGCCAGCACCATGGCCAGGCTTTTGCCCAATGACGAAGGCAGGGCGTAGCTCATGTAGACCGTCATGACCAACGCAATCAGCCACGGCCCGAGTTTGCGCAGGGCGAAGCGCAACATGTCCAGGGCCTTGGGGTGCTGCGGCAGTTCTTCGGTCAGGCCGAAGCGCATCCGCACCCGGTGGCTGACCCAGATCAACGCCGCGGCCAGCAAGCTCCAGAGCATCAGGATCATGGCAAAGGCAAAGATGATCGGCAGCCATTCATTGGCCGGCAGCACCAGCGCTGTCAGTTCATCCTCAGCCAGTTTGAATTCTTCGGACCAGCGAGTGAGAGGGCTGTCCGCTCCGGAAAACTGTTTTTCGAAACTGGCCAGGGTGCCACCGATCAGTCCCAGGACGCCTACTTCGGTGATCGGCTGGGCCTTTTTGGTGACATCGCGCAGCTTCTTCAAATCTGCCAGCAGTTTGGTGCGTTGCTGATCGTTCTCCAGCGACTTGATCACTTCGTCCAGGGATTGTCCCAAGGGCTCTTGCGCCTCTGGCTGTTTTGCCGAGCTGTTGAGCAGGCTGGGCAAGCCGACCGCCTGGGCGGGTGCCATCGGCAGCAGCGTCATGAGGCAGACAAGGAATAAACACGGCAGGGCAAAAAGACGAGCGAACACTAGGCGGTCAACCTCGGGATGAGCGGATCGACCGAGTGTACGAGCCCGTCAAAATCAATGCGAGCCAGGGGCGAGGATTTATTCGTTGAGTTTGGCGAGGATCTTGAAAACCACGGTGGCGAGGATCATCAGCATGCCGATCCACATCGCGAAAACGCCGACGTTCTTGTCGCGAAAATTGAAACCGATTGCCAGCATGATCATTCCGGCAAGAATCGGAATCAGCATGGCGTGAAACGAAGACAACGAGATCATGAGCGACTGCCTTGTCGAAGGGGGGTAGTTAAAGTCTAGGTGGCTTTTGAGCGATCAGTGGCAAACACCTGTAGGAGCATGGCTTGCCAGCGATGGCGTCCTTAAGATCGCCATCGCTGGCAAGCCATGCTCCTACACGGATTACGGCAGTTCGCGGCAGGCGTAAAACGCGCTCAGCACTTTGACCAGGTGCGCCAGGTCATGGCTGCCGCACAGTTCGCGGATCGAGTGCATGGCAAAGGTTGGCAGGCCGATGTCGACGGTGCGCACGCCCAGGTGGCTGGCGGTGATCGGGCCGATGGTCGAGCCGCAACCCATGTCGCTGCGCACCACGAAGCTCTGTACCGGCACTTCTTCGGCCATGCACAGGTGGCGGAAGAACCCGGCAGTTTCGCTGTTGGTGGCGTAGCGCTGGTTGCTGTTGACCTTGATCACCGGGCCGGCGTTGAGTTTCGGGCCGTGATTGGCATCGTGCTTGTCGGCGTAGTTGGGGTGCACGCCGTGGGCGTTGTCAGCCGAGACCAGCAGGGATTTCTGAATGGTGCGCACGAATTCATCGCCTTCAGGCAGCAGGCGACGCAGCGTCTGCTCCAGCATCGGGCCGTCGGCGCCGCAGGCCGAGCAGGAACCGACTTCTTCGTGATCGTTGCAGACCAGTACGCAGGTTTCGTCGGTTTCGGTAGTCAGCAAGGCTTGCAGGCCGGCGTAGCACGACAGCAGGTTGTCCAGGCGCGCCCCGGCAATGAAGTCGCCATGCAGGCCGATGACCGCAGCGTTTTGGGTGTCGTAGAAACTCAGCTCATAGTCGAGCACCACGTCGGCGTTCAAGCCATGTTCGCGGGCGAGTTGATCGGTGAGCACGGCGCGGAAGTCCACGCGCTCATCACCGGCAAATTGCGCGAGGATCGGCGGCAGTTCGGTCTGGGCGTTGATCGCCCAGCCCATGTTGGCTTCACGGTTCAGGTGAATGGCCAGGTTCGGGATGATGGCGATTGGCGCCTTGAAGTCGACCAGCTGGCTCTCGACCTTGCCGTCACGACGGAAGGTCACGCGGCCGGCCAGGGACAGGTCACGGTCGAACCATGGTGCCAGCAGTGCGCCGCCATAGACTTCGACGCCCAGTTGCCAGAAGCCCTGGCGCTGCAGTTCCGGCTGGGGTTTGACCCGCAGGCACGGGCTGTCGGTGTGCGCGCCAACCAGGCGAATGCCGCCGTGCAGGGGCGAATGACGGCCCATCTTGAACGCGACGATCGACGAGTCGTTACGGGTGACGTAGTAACGACCGTTGGCTTCGGTGGCCCATGGCTCGCGCTCGTCAAGGCGTTGATAGCCCGCCGCTTCCAGGCGCTGAACAAGGCTGGCGGTGGCATGGAATGGGGTAGGGGAGGCCTTGAGGAAATCGATCAGGCCTTGGTTCAACTCTTCGCGCATAAGTAGCTCCAGACAGCAATGGCGCAAGTTTAACGTATTGGCTCACGGCATTGCAGAGACAATGCCGTTCGACGTACGTCAGCTGCCGATTGGCGAAGAGGACGAGTCAGCCGGTGATCAGGTTGCCATTGAGGAACACTTCGCGGCGTTGCTTGCGGCCCACATATTTATGTTTGCTCGCGAGGTACACCTCGTTGAATTTTTCCTTCGATATCCCCGGGATCTGTCGAATGTACTCGTCCACCAGTCGGTCATAGGCCGCTTCGGTGATGAGCTTGTAGATGTCCCGGCGATAGAAGTAGCCCAGTTGAAAACCCAGGGTTTCGCTTTGATGGTTTGTCTGGCCGGCAAAGCAGTTTTCAAAGTCGATGGCTTTGAGCGAAGTCTGTGGTGTTTGCGGGATCATGATGTTGCCAGCCCAGAAATCCATGTGCGTGATGTTTTTGCGCGACAAGGAGCTCAGCAATTCGAAGGCGTCGAGAACGAATGTTTCGACGCTGTCCGGGTTGCGTCTAAGCCATTGCACGCCGTCGATATGATCGTCGAGCAGGCGCGTGATAATGAAAAATTCCCGGGTCAGCCCCAGTCGGTCCTTGGTGTAACCGAACCCTTGCAGCGGCGGCATTTGTACGCCACGGCGCTGCGCTTCGAGCGTATTGATCAATTCTTCCAGCGGCCAGTCGAATCGACCATTGCGCTGTGGTTTGCCAAAGGTCACGCGCACTTTTGCCTTCAGGGTATTCAGTGGCTGGACCTTGGCAAACAGCGGCGTATCGCCGGAGGCAAGCGGCGCACTTGCACGGGTGAGCTTGTGGGCGCGTCGTTTGTGTATGAGCTGTTCAAGCGCCTGTTGTGCTTCGGCTGAAGGTTGCTCGAGAAGGTGTAGCGTGGTGTTGAACAGGCAGAAGGTGAACGGGTAGTCGTCTTTGAGTGTCTTGTTGCTCAGCACGAGGACTTCCTGCCTGATATCAAGTACCGGCATTTTACGTTTCATTACAAATTCATGACAATATTTTCACGTCATTTCCATGGCGATTTGTAACAAGAGATAAAAAAACACCCTTCAATGGAAGGGTGTTTTTTAGTTCGGCGATTGCTTAAAAAGGAGCAGGACACTCGAAGCGCAAGCGTTCGCCGCTTTGCGGGTGAGTGAAGCTCAGCATGCTCGCGTGCAAACAGAGTCGTGGCCAGGCCGCCAGTGCTTGCTCGTGGGCATACAGCCCGTCACCCAGCAGTGGGTGGCCGATGGAAAGCATGTGCACGCGCAACTGATGGGAGCGGCCGGTGATCGGTGTTAATTCGACACGACACCAGTCGCCGCAACGCTCCAATACCCGCCAGAAGGTCAGGGCATGTTTGCCGAATTCATGGTCCACCACATGGCGTGGCTTGGTCGGCGGGTCGTAGCGCAAGGGCAGATCGATGCTGCCACTGTCCAGTTCCGGTTGTCCCCAGCACAGGGCGGTGTAGGCCTTTTCGGTTTCGCGGTCGTGAAATTGCCGAGACAGCTCGCGATGCGTGTCCGGATCACGGGCCAACAGAATAATGCCGGAGGTTTCCCAGTCCAGACGATGGACGATTCGCGCTTCCGGGTAGCCGTTTTCTTGCAGGCGGGTAATCAGGCAATCCTTGTTGTCATCAGCCCGGCCAGGGACAGAGAGCAGCAGGGTCGGTTTGTTCACCACCAGTACGGCGGCGTCCTGATGGATGATGCGGATGTTGGACAGCGGCATTAAAACAGCCTCGTAACAAACGCCAACGGCGGCTCAGGCCCCCACACTCTGTAGGAGCCGAGCTTGCTCGCGATAGCATCACCTCGGTTTATCAGGTAGACCGAGTTGTCTGCATCGCGAGCAAGCTCGGCTCCTACAGAGCGCAAGCCTGAGCCGCCGTGGCTCCTGTCTGATCGACTAGCGATCTGGCAGGGTGATATTGAGTTCCAGAATCGAGCAGCTGCCCTGGTTTTCCAGAGCGACGTGCACGTCATCGGACCCGATATTGACGTACTTGCGGATGACCTCGACCAATTCCTTCTGCAAGGCTGGCAGGTAGTCCGGTGTACTGCGCTGGCCGCGTTCGTGCGCCACGATGATCTGCAGACGCTCTTTCGCTACCGACGCGGTGCTGACCTTTTTGCTGGCACGAAAGAAGTCAAAAAGATTCATTATCTACCTCCAAACAGGCGCTCGAAGAATCCCTTCTTCGTTACATCGAGAAAACGATGCTCCACGTTTTTGCCCAGCAGACGATCAACCGCGTCGCTGTATGCCTGACCGGCATCGCTCTGGTCGTCGAGAATGACTGGCACGCCCGAGTTGGAGGCTTTGAGTACGGCTTGGGATTCCGGAATGACACCCAGCAGGGCGACCGCCAGAATCTCTTTGACGTCTTCGACGCCGAGCATCTCGCCGTCACTGACCCGTTGCGGGTTGTAGCGGGTCAGCAGCAGGTGTTCCTTGATCGCCTCTTCGCCCTTTTCAGCGCGACGGGACTTGCTGGCCAGCAGGCCGAGCATGCGGTCCGAGTCACGAACCGAGGACACTTCCGGGTTGGTCACGATAATCGCTTCGTCTGCGAAATACATGGCCAGGTGGGCGCCTTTTTCGATGCCGGCCGGAGAGTCGCAGACCACGTATTCGAAGTCTTCTTTCAGCGCCATCAACACTTTTTCCACGCCTTCGACGGTCAGCGCGTCTTTGTCGCGGGTCTGACTGGCGGCCAGTACGTAGAGGTTTTCCAGGCGTTTGTCTTTGATCAGGGCTTGTTGCAGGTTGGCTTCGCCGTTTACCACGTTGACGAAGTCATACACCACACGGCGCTCGCAACCCATGATCAGGTCGAGATTACGCAAACCGACGTCGAAGTCGACGATAACTGTTTTGTGACCGCGCAGTGCGAGGCCGGTACCGATAGCAGCACTGGTGGTGGTCTTACCCACACCACCCTTGCCGGATGTAACCACGAGAATCTTGGCCAAGGTGTTTCACCCCTAAGGAAAAAGGACATTTAGCCCCTGAAAAACATCTCTAGAAAAACTACTGCAGTCGGACAGCCTTGGCTGGAATTCGGTCCAGAACGGCGCTTACCTCGGGTAAACACTGCTTATGGCCTTTTTCCTACTTCGTTTGAGCCGTTTTCGCTACGTTTTAGAGATGTTTGGAAAATGCGGCAGTATCCGTTAAAGCCGAATGATGTTCAACACATCGCCCGACAGGCTGACCTGTACGCCCGCGCCCCACAAAGGGTCGCGACGCAGATCCTCCGAAACCTTGTAGTGGCCTGCGATGGAAACCAGTTCAGCGCTCATTTGCTGACAGAAAATCCTGGCTTTCGTGTCGCCTTTGACGCCGGCCAACACTCGACCACGCATCGGGCCGTATACATGGATGTTCCCATCGGCGAGAAGTTCCGCCCCCGGGCTGACCGACGAGATCACCACCAGATCGCAGCCCTGGGCATAAATCTGCTGCCCACCGCGTACGGGCGAGGTGATGATCTTCGTTGGCTTGATAGTCGGCTCCGGCGGTTTTTCCGGTTTTTTCTGGACTTGGCCTTCGAGCGGGTCCAACGGACGCTCACGGGCGCCGGACGGTGGCAGCACCGGCAGGTCGACCGCGATGGCCGCGGCAATGTCTTCGATACGGCTGGCACGGATCGCCAGGGTGCGCAGGCCATGCTGGCGGCAGACGCGCATCAGGCCCGGCAGATCGACCGCGCCTTCGCCGGCCGGGAGTTTGTCCAGGGCCAGCACCAGTGGCGCGTTACTGAAGAAGTTAGGCGCTTGGGCGACCTTGGCGGCCAGCTGACGATCGAGGTTCTCGAGGTCGTTACGAGCCAGTTCCAGCACCGTAATGGCGAGCATGCTGCCCTTCAGCTGGAACACGGGATCTTGGTCTAGCGGTTCGGTTTGGCTCATGGTCGGCATACAACGACTTGTCACTAAAAGTGCCGAGACTTATAACGAGAACGCCCGCGAGCCGCAAGCCGGGTCGAACGATGTAGAATGCGCGGCCATTGTCTTTCCGGAACCTTTAATGGAACGCCCGCGTTTTCGAACAGCATTTCTATCTCCACGTTTCTGGCCGCTGTGGTGTGGCTTGGGGCTGTTGTGGCTGATTGTCCAGCTGCCGTATCCGGCGTTGCTGTCGATCGGTCGCGCCCTGGGTGCATTGATGTATCGAGTAGCGGGCGACAGACGGCGCATTGCCAAGCGCAATCTGGAACTGTGTTTCCCTGAAAAAACCGCTGCTGAGCGCAAGCGCCTGCTCAAGGAAAACTTCGGCTCAACGGGCATCGCGTTTTTCGAAATGGCCATGAGTTGGTGGTGGTCGCGCGAGCGTCTGGCGAAGCTGGCCCATGTCGAAGGGTTGGAGCATCTGAAAAAAGCCCAGCGCGACGGCAAAGGCGTGATCCTGATGGCCGTTCATTTCACCACGCTGGAAATCGGCGCGGCGTTGCTCGGCCAGCAGCACACCATTGATGGCATGTACCGCGAACACAAAAATCCGCTGTTCGACTACGTCCAGCGCCTGGGGCGCGAGCGGCATAACGTCGATTCGCTGGCGGTGGAGCGTGACGACGTGCGCGGGATGCTCAAATTGCTGCGCGCAGGCCGGGCAATCTGGTACGCACCGGATCAGGACTATGGCGCCAAGCAAAGTATCTTCGTGCCGCTGTTCGGGATTCAGGCTGCTACCGTCACCGCCACCAGCAAGTTTGCGCGGTTGGGCAAGGCGCTGGTGGTGCCGTTCACTCAGGAGCGTCTGGCGGACGGCAGCGGTTATCGACTGGTGATTCATGCACCGCTCGAGGGTTTCCCCGGCGAAACCGAAGAGGCCGATTGCCTGCGGATCAACCAATGGGTCGAAGGCGTCTTGCGCGAATGTCCGGAGCAATACCTTTGGGCTCATCGCCGCTTCAAGAGCCGTCCACCGGGCGAGCCAAAGCTGTACGCAAAACGCGGTTGAACCACCGTCCTTATAAGCACCATGGAGTGTTGCGATGAGTCCTGCTGAACCGGTTACAGGGTTGATTCTTTCCGGCGGCGGGGCTCGGGCGGCTTATCAGGTGGGTGTGCTGGCGGCGATTGCCGAGCTGTTACCGGTCGGCGCGAGCAATCCGTTTCCGGTGATCGTCGGCACCTCGGCTGGCGCAATCAACGCGGTCAGCCTCGCCAGTGGGGCGATGGATTTCCGGGGTGCGATTCAACGTCTGACAGCCTTCTGGCAGGGCTTTCGCAGTCATCTGGTGCTGCGCAGCGACTGGCCGGGCGTGATCCACCAGGCCAGCCGTTTTGTCAGCCACAGTTTGCTCGGGATTGGCGCTCAGGTGCCGGTGGCCTTGCTCAACAGTTCGCCACTGCGCAGATTGCTCGACGATAAACTGCAGATGAGCGGGATTGCCGAGGCGATTGCACAGAAGCAGTTGCAGGCGGTTGCAGTGACCGCGTTCGGCTATGAGTCCGGTCAGGCGGTGACCTTTTATCAGGGCGGCGGCACCATCAATGCCTGGTTGCGCCATCGGCGAATCGGCGTCCCCACTCAATTGACGGTCGATCACTTGCTGGCCAGTTCAGCCATTCCGCTGTTATTTGCGCCAGTGAAAATCGGTGAAGAGTATTTCGGCGACGGCGCGGTACGTCAGTCGGCACCGATCAGCCCGGCGCTGCACCTGGGCGCCAGCCGAGTGCTGGTAGTGGGCGTCAGCGGCAACCCCCGCGGCGTCGACCCGGAACAACCGCTGCAACGCGCCTACACCGGCCAGCAGCCAAGCCTGGCGCAGATCGGTGGGCACATGCTCAACAGCACGTTCATTGACAGCCTGGAAAGTGACATCGAGTTGCTGCAGCGGCTCAATCAGTTCAGTCATCTGCTGCCCGATGGCACGCCGACGCGCGCGCTGGGTGTGGCGCCGGTGGAGGTGCTGGTTATTTCGCCGAGTCAGCCGATCGATGAAATTGCGGCGCGGCATCGACAGGAGTTGCCGGCGGCGCTGCGTCTGTTTCTGCGCGGGCCGGGGGCGACCAAGACGAGCGGGGCGGGGGTGCTGAGTTATCTGCTGTTCGAGGCGGGGTATTGCAGCGAATTGATTGATTTGGGGCGGCGGGATGCGTTGGCCAAGCGCGGGGAGTTGTGCCGGTTTCTCGGGATAGCCGAGGCAGCGGTCACTGCTTGAGATTTGCGGTGCGGCCATCGCGGGCAAGCCCGGCTCCTACAGGTTTTGTGTCGTTCACATAATTGGTGAACGACACAAAACCTGTAGGAGCCGGGCTTGCCCGCGATGGCGTCCTTACAGACGCCGCCGGATCAGAAGTGCACCTTGACCAGGAAGCTGGTCACGCTCTGATCAGTCTTGAAACCCTGGCTGTCTTCGATGCCGTACTTGTTTTTCCAGTAGTCATACTCGACACCCACGTACAACTGCTTCTCGCCCAGGTTCAGCGCCTTGCCCAAGTCGTATTTGACCTGTGGATTGAAGTGCAGGTTGGCGTGGTATTCGCCTTTTTTGTTGACGTCGTTGTCGACCACCCAGTCCATGAAACCATCGACCAGGATGTTCGAATCGCCCACCGGGATGGTGTAGGACCAGACCGGCGTGACCTGCCAGATATTGTCACCTGGACGGTCGCCTTCGGTATGACGGTTGTAGAAGTTCAGCTGGAAGTAGTCGAAGCCCGGGATGGCCAGGTCGAAACCGGGACCGATCAGGTACGACTCGGTATCGTCTTCACCGAACTCGTACGTCATGGCCAGCAACACGTCTTTGATCGGGCCGAACTCGAGTTTCTTATCGAAGATTTTGCCGAACGACAGGCGCGGGCTGATTTCACCGTAGTAGGTGTTCTCACCGGCGAAGTAATCTTCCTTGCCGTTGTAGAAGATCTTGTCGACGAACATGAAGTTGTCGCCGTATTTCCAGCCATCGGCGTGTTCGAAGGTCACCGTCTGCTGAATGCGCGGGTTGACCTGGAAGTCCTTGCCATACAGGTAGGTCAGGCTGTTGTTCTGCCATTGCAGCAAGTCGCCGGCCATGGCCTGGCCCCCGGCCAGCAAAGATCCCGCCAGCATCAGGCTAGTGCACGTACGTTTCATTCGGTTGCTCCCAAAAAGTAGGTGTTCCACGTTATTTTTCTAAGGTCGGCGCTCTGGTGTGGCGCCTTTTTCTGTAGCTGTAAAAAATCATCCATTCGGTCAGCTTCAGTGCTGTTAGCAAGAGCTGAGCCAAGGCTTTTGAAAAGCCAAAAATCTCCCGCTCGGCTGCTCAAGAGCAGTCGATTGAGAGAGGTTTTGGAGTGCCTTGGTACCGTCCAGCGCCGGGATAAGTTGGCTTTCTGGTCAGGAATTAAATCCGGGCTTTTTTTTAGACCAGATTCGGGCGGCCGCGGAGAATACTGACTCCTTGGCCAGGTCTCAAGTGCCCCGCAACAGCGCACCGACGACAGGTTTGGAGCACGGTTGCGGATCATCTAGAAATGCACCTTCACCAGCAGGCTGGTGGTGTTTTCATTGGTGTCGAAGTGGGTGCTGTTTTCGATGCCGTACTTGTCTTTCCAGTAGCTGTATTCGACGCCGACGTACACCTGCTTCTCCCGCCAGCCCATGGCCTTGCCCAGGTCATATTTGATCTGCGGGTTGAAGTGCAGGTTGGCGTGGTAGGTGCCCTGTGAGTTCTGGTCGTTATCCACGACCCAGTCGATGTAGCCGTCGATCAACAGGTTCGAGTTGCCCAATGGCAGGGTGTAGGACCAGGCCGGCGTGATCTGCCAGACATCGTCGCCGGGACGCGAGCCTTCGGTCTGGCGATAGTAGAAGTTCAAGGTGAAAAAATTGAAGCCCGGTACTGCGAGGTCGAAACCGGGGCCGATCAGATAGGCCTCGGTGTCGTCTTCGCCATTCTCGTATGTCATGGCCAGCAACACGTCCTTGATCGGGCCGAATTCGAAACGACGGTCGAGGATTTTGCCGAAAGACAGGCGCGGACTGAACTCGCCGTAATAGGCGTGAACGCCTTTGTTCCGGTCTTTCTCGCCGTTGTAGTAAGTGCTGTCGACGAACAGGAAGTTGTCGCCGTACTTCCAGCGGTCGGCGTGCTCAAAGGTTATCGTCTGCTGGATCGACGGGTTGACCGCGAAATCCTTGCCATACAGATAGCTCAGGCTGTTGGTCTGCCACAGCAGTAAATCGCCGGCCATGGCCTGACTGGCGGCCAATAGACCACCGCCTAACAGCAGGTTTGTCTGTGTGCGAATCATCTGTTGCTCCCTCTTGTTTTTATTGTTCGTGGCGAGGGGATTTATCCCCGTTCGGCTGCGAAGCAGTCGTAAAACAGGCGAATGCGGTTTGCTTGAGAGAATGCTGGGGCCGCTTCGCGACCCAACGGGGATAAATCCCCTCGCCACAGAGTTCGATCAGTGAGGGTGCGCGTGGCAGTCGTTGATGGCCGCGCGTTCGGCGCCGCCGAGGATGTTGAACAGCAGGTTCAGCGACAGCGCACTGAGCGTGGCCATGGCGATGCCGCTGTGGGTGATCGGGCTCATCCACAGCGGAAGGTGGGCGAAGAATTCCGGACGGACCACCGGGATCAGCCCCATGCCGATGCTCACCGCCACCAGCAACTGGTTGCGACGGTCACCGATGTCGGCTTCCTGAAGAATCTTGATCCCGGTGGCGGCGACCATGCCGAACATCGCAATCGCCGCGCCGCCCAGTACGGCGGGAGGAATCGAGGCCACCAGAAACGCTGCTTTCGGCAACAGACTCAACACCACCAGCAAACCGCCGGCGACGATGGTCACCGAGCGGCAACGCACGCCGGTCATCTGCACCAGGCCGATGTTCTGCGCGAAAGAGGAGTGGGTGAAGGTGTTGAAGAAACCGGCGAAGAACGAGGCGCCGGCATCACACAACAAACCGCGACGCAGCATCCGTGGGCAGACGTCCTGGCCGGTGATTTTGCCCAGCGCCAGGAACATCCCGGTGGACTCGACGAAGATGATCACCACCACCAGACACATGGAAAGGATCGGTGCGAGTTCAAACTTCGGCATGCCGAAATGCAGCGGGGTCACGAATTGCAGCCACGGCGCCTGGGCCATGCCGCTCAGGTCGACCATGCCGATCAGGCCGCAGAGCACGTAACCCAGGCACATGCCGATCAGCACGGAAATGTTGACCCAGAAACCGCGCATGAAGCGGTGGACCAGCAGAATGGTGGCCAGCACCAGCGCGGCGATGGCCAGGTAAATCGGCGAGCCGAATTGAGCGGCACCTGCACCGCCGCCGGCCCAGTTCACGGCCACGGGAAACAGCGACAAACCGATCGAGGTGATGACCGTGCCGGTCACCAGAGGCGGGAAGAAGCGTACGACTTTGGACATGAATGGCGCGATGATCAAGCCGAAGAACCCGGCGGCGATGGTCGCGCCGAAGATCCCTTGCAGGCCGATGCCCGGCATGCCGGCCATGGCGACCATGCTGCCAACGGCGGCGAAACTGGCGCCCATCATCACTGGCATACGGATGCCCATGGGGCCGATGCCCAGCGACTGCACGATGGTAGCGATCCCGGCCACCAGCAGGTCGGCGTTGATCAGGAAGGCGATTTCTTCACGACTCAGGCCAGCGGCCTGTCCGATGATCAGCGGCACCGCGATGGCTCCGCCGTACATCAGCAGAACGTGTTGCAGGCCAACCAGGATCAGTTGCAAAAGGGGTAAACGCTGAATGGCGGGTGCGTCGGGGATGCGGGCTTTGGATAGCTCGGACATGCAACACCTCGGATCTTTTTTATTCTTGTGATTTTGTGCATCAGGGACCGCGGCGCGGCCAATCGCGGGCAAGCCTTGCTCCTACAGGAGCGAGGCTTGCCCGCGATGCTTTTCAACGGTTAATTGGTGGGGGCTCCCTGAACAATCCACGCGCCGATCAGGTCACGTTCCTGCTGGGTCATCTGGGTGATGTTGCCCAGTGGCATGATCTGGCTGGTGACGGCTTGTGCCTGGATGCGCGCCGCGTTCTGGCGGATCTGCTCGGGGGTATCGAACATCACGCCGGCCGGTGCGGCACTGAACAGCGGGCTGGTCGGTTTGGCCGAATGGCAAACCGCGCAACGTTCCTGAATCACGCTGTGCACCTTGTCGAAACCGGGGCCGGCGTTGGACGCCTGAGCCGGTGCAGCGGCAGGCGCAGCAGGTTTCGCCGCGTCAGGTTTGGCACCACCACCGAGGGCGGTTTCCGGCAACGGCTGGTACTCGATGGTGCCAGGCGCCTTGGCCACTTCAGGGGCGCTGGGCATCTGCGCCGGGCCAGTCACGTAAGCCAGGCAGATCATGCCCACTGCTGCGACGGGCAAGGTCCAGGCAAACTTGTGGCTGTCATGACGGGTGTTGAAGTAGTGACGCACCAACACCGCCAGCACCGCGATCCCGGCCAGGATCAGCCAGTTGTATTGGCTGCCGTAGGTACTCGGGAAGTGGTTGCTGATCATGATGAACAGCACCGGCAAGGTGAAGTAGTTGTTGTGACGCGAACGCAGCAAGCCTTTGGCCGGCAGCGCCGGATCCGGTGTGCGGTTTTCGGCAATCGCGGCAACCAGTGCACGCTGTGCCGGCATGATGATGCGGAACACGTTGCCGACCATGATGGTGCCGATGATCGCGCCGACGTGCAGGTACGCACCACGACCGCTGAACACTTTGCTGAAGCCGTAAGCGGCGCCAATGATCAGCACGAACAGGATTACGCCTAGCAGGGCAGGGCGTTTGCCCAGGGCCGAGTCGCAGAGGAAGGAGTAGACGAACCAGCCGACGAACAACGAGGCAATGCCCAGTGCGACCCCTTCAGGGCCGGTCAGGCTGCTGCCCGGTGCCAGCAGGTACAGCGTCGGGTTGGAGTAGAACACCACGCACAGCAGCGCGATCCCCGACATCCAGGTGAAATAGGCTTCCCATTTGAACCAGTGCAGGTTGTCCGGCATGGTCGGTGGGGCCAGTTTGTATTTTTCCAGGTGGTAGATACCGCCGCCGTGGATCGCCCACAAATCGCCCGCCAGACCACTTTTCGGGTTGACCCGATTGAGGTTGTTTTCCAGCCAGACGAAATAGAACGACGCACCGATCCAGGCCACGCCAGTAATCATGTGAACCCAGCGCACGCTCAGGTTCAGCCATTCCAACAGATGTGCTTCCACAGTCTTTACCTCTCGCCTGTCACTCTGTTGTCGAGTGATCAGACCTTCTCTTATTGGTGGGGGGCGAGGATCAAACGCTCATCCTCTTTGAAAAAATGCTCATCGCAGTTGTTGCCTGTGCCACTGCGATCAACCACCAGGAAGTCATCCCGCTTTTCGATCGTCAGCACCGGATGGTGCCAAACGCCGCGATGGTAATTAATGCCCTGCCTGCCGTTGGTGACGAAGGCGCGGACCAAGCCTGATACAGGTTCATCGCCAAGTGGCGCGACCACGATCAGAAAAGGGTTGCCGAGCAGCGGAATGAAAGCCTGGCTGCCCAGCGGGTGACGCTCCAGCATGCTGACGGTCAGCGGCATGTCCTGCGCGTCGGCGCGGAAGATGCTGATGATCGCGTTGTCCTCTGGCTTGGCGGTTTCAACCGTCGCCAGTTTGTGAAAGCGCATGGTCGAACCGTTGTTGATCATGAAGTGATCGCTGCCGTCGGTTTCGATCACGTCACCGAAAGGGGCGAAGGCTTCTTTGGTCAGCGGTTCAATCGTCAATGTGCGCATGCTGGTCTTCTTACCTTGAATTCGTTGTTGTATTGCCCTTTGTAGGAGCACAGCTTGCTGGCGATGGGGCCCTCACTGACGCCATCGCCAGCAAGCTGTGCTCCTACAGGTTTTTCATCAGCCGCTTATTTAGCGACCTTGCCCAAAACGCGGAGGCGGCTCACACCACCATCCGGGAACACGTTCAGGCGGATGTGGGTGATCGGCCCCAGCGCCTTGATCTGCTCGGCGAAGGTGTGTTCGGCGTGCATTTCCAGTTTCTGCGCCGGCAGCAATTCGCGCCAGAACAGCGATTGGGTTTCGATCTGGCTGTCGGTGCCGCCCTTCACGAACGCGCCCTGGATTGAGCAGGTGTCCGGGTAGTTGCCCTTGAAGTGCAGGGTGTCGACGATGACTTTTTCGATCTCGCCGGCATGACCCAGCGCGACGATGACCCAGTCATTGCCTGGCGTACGACGACGTGCGGTTTCCCAGCCGTCGCCCATGTTGATGCCACGGCCCGGGTTGAGGATGTTGCTCATGCGACCGAAGTGTTCGTCGGAGCAAGCGAGGGCGCGGCCACCGTTCAGGGCTGCTGCCAGATCAACTTGCTCGTTGTCGCCCACTGCGGACCAGTCGCGGAACGGAATACCGTAAACACGCAGACGGGCCACGCCACCATCCGGGTAGATGTTGAAGCGCAGGTGGCTGAACGCCTGGTCGTTGCTGATTTCGTGGTAGTGGTGGCTGTTGCCTTGCAGCTCGACGGCGGACAGCACTTCAGTCCACTGGGTGTTTTCGTCCGGCTCACCCGAGGCCAGGAAGCACGCTTCCAGGGAGGCCGACGGCGGGAAGTTGCCGGTGAAGAATGAAGTGTCGATGTCCACGCCCTTGATCGAACCCGGGACGCCCAGGCGGATCACGGCGCTGTCGTAGCCTTCGAAGCGCTTGCGGCGCGACTCCCAGCCGTCCATCCACTTGCCGTTGTCATCGAACACGCCCTCCTTCCACACAGCCGGGGTCGGCTGGAACAGGCGGTTGGCATCAGCGAACCAGTCATCGGTGACCGAGATGATTTTGGTGCCCAGGCGGGCGTCGGCCAGGTTGACGAACTTCTCGAAAGGTACGGCGTAAGCTTTCATTCTTCTTGTCTGCCTTTAATTAGTTGGCTTGGGATGCTCGCAGGAGCCCTGGGTGCTTTTTTGCGTTTAAGAACACTCGGGGCTTTTCACAAGGGCTGCTCGCTAAAGGGTCAGTAATCGGAACAGGGCGATCTTGTTGATCTCCGCCAGCGCGCATTTGAATTCGGTATCTGCCGAGTTGTGAATGCGCGTTTCGAACGCCGCGAGGATCTGATGCCGGTTGCTGCCTTTTACCGCCATGATGAAGGGAAACTTGAACTTGGCCTTGTAGGCGTCGTTCAGCTCGGTGAAGCGCTGGAACTCTTCGGCCGTGCATTGGTGAATACCCGCGCCAGACTGTTCTTCAGTACTGGCCGCGGTAAGCTGGCCCTGGACGGCGGCTTTGCCGGCCAGGTCCGGGTGAGCGTTGATCAGTGCCAATTGACTGGCGTGATCGGCGCTCAACAGGATGTCGCTCATGCGCTGGTGCAGGGTTTCGATCTGGTCGATCGAAGCGTCCTGGCCCAGGTCGAAGGCCTTCTCGGCCACCCATGGCGAATGTTCGTAGATGTCGGCGAAGGCCGCGACAAACGCGTCGCGGCTCAGGGTCGAAGGCTTCAGGGTTTGGAAGTGGCTCATTTCGCGGCACCTTGATACGGGTGGGTTTCGTGCCAGTGGCGAGCGATGTCGACGCGACGGCTGAACCACACCTGTTCATGACTTTTAGCGTATTCGATAAAGCGTTTGAGCGAGGCCAGACGCGCCGGACGGCCGATCAGACGGCAGTGCAAGCCGATCGACAGCATCTTCGGCGCTTCGGCACCTTCGGCGTACAGCACGTCGAATGCGTCTTTGAGGTATTCAAAGAAGTCGTCGCCCTTGTTGAAACCCTGGACCTGGGTGAAGCGCATGTCGTTGGTGTCCAGCGTGTACGGAATCACCAGGTGCGGCTTGCCGGTCGGGTTGTTCGGTTCCCAGTAGGGCAGGTCGTCGTCGTAGGTGTCGCAGTCGTAGAGGAAACCGCCTTCTTCCATCACCAGTCGACGGGTGTTCGGACCGGTGCGGCCGGTGTACCAGCCCAGCGGACGTTCGCCGGTGATTTCGGTGAGGACGCGGATCGCTTCGAGCATGTGCTCGCGTTCTTGCGCTTCGTCCATGTACTGGTAGTCGATCCAGCGATAGCCGTGGCTGCAGATTTCGTGGCCGGCATCGACCATCGCGCGGATCACGTCCGGGTGACGCTGGGCGGCCATGGCCACGGCGAAGATGGTCAGCGGAATGTCGAATTCCTTGAACAGTTTCAGAACCCGCCAGACGCCGGCACGGCTGCCATACTCGTAAAGGGATTCCATGCTCATGTTGCGCGCGCCTTGCAGCGGCTGCGCCGAGACCATTTCCGAAAGGAAGGCTTCGGATTCTTTATCGCCGTGCAGGATATTGCGCTCGCCGCCTTCTTCGTAATTGAGCACGAAGGACAAGGCGATGCGGGCATTGCCCGGCCAGTGTGGGTGAGGAGGGTTACTGCCGTAACCGATCAGGTCGCGTGGGTAGTCAGCGCTCACTGCAGTCTTCCTTCTTATTCGTGGTAACGGTTTGTGTGAGCGGCCTGGCGATGAGATCCAAGGCTGGCGTCACAGCGATGGGCTGATTGTATACAACTTTATATCCACTTTGTAAGCCTGTTTTTTTGCATTTTTCACTGACTGTCATCTTCACATGTTATTGCAAGAAACCTGCCTGATTGGTCAGCTAATGGATAGAAGGTCCTTTGGCCCTATGGCTCGGCGGCAGATTCGGCGGGAATCCCGGAATGATGGGTATAGCGGTAAATATGTTGTTTTTATTGTGTACAATTTTTTTGAAAAGTGTCTTAATCAGTCGCTCGCCGCAGCGTTTCGTGCTCCGAATCGGTGCGGTCTCCTTTCAACTGACTTCGGGAGGCGCGAGGTCTGACTGCTCCACGCAGGCAGGCGCGCAGAATCAATGGGACGTTTGACTACTCACGTTTTAGACGCTGCACATGGTTGCCCGGGCAGCTCGATCAAGGTCGAGTTGTACCGCGTTGAAGGTTCGCAGCTGGAATTGGTCGCCACTGCGATAACCAACAGCGACGGCCGGGTCGATGCACCGCTGCTGCAAGGCGATGACTACCGTTCCGGGGTCTATCAGGTTCAGTTTCATGCGGGCGATTACTACCGCGCCCGTGGCGTTCAGCTGCCAGAACCCGCGTTCCTGGATGTGGTGGTGCTGCGTTTTGGCATCTCTGCAGAACAGGATCACTACCACGTGCCATTGCTGATTTCGCCGTATAGCTATTCGACGTATCGAGGCAGTTGATCCCCCAAGCAGCTGCCTCCTCCGAGAAGCGACTGCGCATATAGCTTCTTTGGTCTTTCGCCCGCTCACACTGCGGGCTTTTTTTTGCCTGTCAGAAGTGTGGTGTTTGTGATGACGCCATCGCGAGCAAGCTTTGCTCCTACGGGTTTTGTGTCGCTCGCCTGTGGACGAATCAAAACCCGTAGGAGCAAAGCTTGCTCGCGATGCTTTTGCTCTTTAGCGGCTCAACAGCGACGCAGCACCCGCACCACTAAACAACCCCGCACTCACCCGGTTAAACCAGCTCTGCCCCTTGCCACTGCGCAGATACCGCGCCGCACCATGAGCACCCAACCCATAAGCCAACTTGCACAGCAAATCCAGCACGGTCCAGGTCGCAATCATCACCAGCAACTGCGGCAGGAACGGCTGCTCGGCACTGAGGAACTGCGGGAGGAAAGCGGCGAAGAACAGAATATCTTTCGGGTTGCTGGCGCCCAGCATGAACGCGCGCCCGAACAGTGCGCGAAAGCGTGGCACTGGCGCAGCCTGGGGCACTTCAGCGCCGTGGGAGGGTTGACGCGATTGCTGCCAGCTCTGCCAGGCCAGGTAGAACAGGTACAGCGCCCCGACGATCTTCAGGGCGCTGAACAACTGTTCCGATGCCAGCAGCAAGGCGCCCAAACCCAGCGCCGACGCACTGAGCAAGCAGATCGACGCAATCACGCCACCCAGAAATGCCGGGTAAGAACGACGCAAACCGTAATTCAGACTGTTGCTGATCATCAGCAAAGACAGTGGCCCCGGGATCAGGATTACCACCAGCGCAGCGCCGCTGAACAGCAGCCAGGTTTCCAGACTCATCACTTTCCTCCATTTGCACAAAAGCCTCACCCGACGGGGTGAGGCTGTTTTGAAACCTGCTTTTGAAACGTAAACGGTTTACAAGAAAATGAACTTGGCGATGAAGATCGCGCAGAGCACCCACAGACTGATGGAAATTTCCTTGTGCTTACCGGTACAGGCCTTCAGTACCACGTAAGTGATAAAGCCCAGCGCAATGCCATCGGCGACCGAGAAGGTCAGGGGCATCATGATCGCGGTGACGATCGCCGGAATGCTGTCGGTCGCTTCGTCCCATTCGATGTGCTTCATGCCGCCCATCATCAGCATCGCCACATAAATCAGCGCACCGGCGGTTGCGTAAGCGGGAATCATGCCAGCCAGCGGTGCGAAAAACATTGCCGCAATAAATAGCACACCTACGGTCACGGCGGTAAGACCAGTCCGACCACCAGCGGCTACACCCGCGGCACTTTCCACGTAGCTGGTGACCGGCGGAACACCAACCATCGCACCGAATACGCTGGAAGCACTGTCGGCTTTCAGGGCGCGGGAGAGGTTTTCGATCTTGCCATCCGCGTTCACCAGGCCAGCGCGCTGGGCGACGCCCATGAGGGTGCCGGCGGTGTCGAACATGTGCACAAAGAGGAAGGCCAGCACCACGCTGATCATGCTGACGTTGAATACGCCGGCGATGTTCATGGCCATCCAGGTCGGCGCCAGGCTCGGCGGGGCGGACATGAGGCCCTCGTAGTGCACCAGGCCAAGGCCCCAACCCGCCAGGGTGACGGTGATGATGCTGATGAGAATCGCGCCGAACACTTTGTGATAGCTGAGTACGGCGATCATCAGGAAGCAGATGGCGGCCAGCAGCGGACCAGGTTCGCGCAGGGAGCCGAGCTTGATCAGCGTGGCCGGGCTGTCGACCACGATGCCCGCGGTTTTCAAGCCAATCAGCCCCAGAAACAAGCCCACGCCGGCGCCCATGGCAAAGCGCAAACTCACCGGGATGCTATTGAGCAGCCATTCGCGGATCCGCGAAAAGGTCAGGAACATGAACAACACACCGGAAACAAACACCGCGCCAAGGGCGGTTTCCCAGTTGTAGCCCATGGTGCCGACCACGGTGTAGGTGAAGAAGGCGTTGAGGCCCATGCCCGGCGCCAGGCCGACCGGCCAGTTGGCGTACAGACCCATCAACAGGCAACCCAGCGCGGCAGCGATGCAGGTGGCGACGAACGCGGCACCGTGATCGATTCCGGCGTCGGCCATGATGTTGGGGTTGACGAAGATGATGTAGGCCATGGTGATGAAGGTTGTCAGACCGGCAATCAACTCGGTCTTCACCGTGGTGCCATGCAAGCTGAGTTTGAAGATGCGCTCCAGCCAGCCATTGCGTAACGGCGGCGAGAGTTCCAGCGTCGGGGCTTCGGATTTGCGGCTTTCCACAGCGAGTACTCCTCAAGAGTTTTATTGTTATTTCCAGGGCCGGACCCATGAGGGTGGCAGCGACCCTTTGAGGTACTTGCGAATTTGTTGACCGCTTGGTCAGGAACTCGCACGAAGTGGATTATGCTTTTGTATACAAATAAAGCAAATAATGTTTTTGATTTTGTAGACGAAAAGTTTGTTGATCGGGATATATCGGCTACTCGGCTGGCGCTTGGGCTTTACCCAGCGCCAGATTCACCGCCAGCCACCCATTCACCGCCGTCTCCCCAGCCTCGGCAAACACCCGCTCCAGCAATTTCACCTGCTCACGCCGCAACGACTGCTCAAACCGTGCGCCATCGTCGGTCAGCTCCAGCAACCGCTTACGCTTGTCGGTTTCGGAAGCGACACTGTTCACCAAATGCATCTCCACCAACTGGCGCAGCGGAATGTTCAGCGCCTGTTTCGTTACCCCGAGCAACGCCAGTAACTCCTTGACGCTCAAGTTGGGGTAGCGCGCGATGAAAAACACTATGCGTTGATGCACCCGGCTCAAGCCACGACGCTCGAGCATTTCGTCGGCTTTCGCGGTGAACGCCTGATAACCGAAGAAAAACGCTTCCATCGCTTGTTGCTGAGTAGCGGGGTTTTTAAGGTCAAGCATATTGACGTATCCGTTCGGTCTGTCGTAATTTCGGTCAACCAGTTTGACTCATTTTCCTCAGGCCTCGCTACCGGTGACCCCATGGCATTTTCCGAACGTGTCTCGCGTCTTAAAAGTTCTTTGATCCGTGAAATCCTCGCCGCCGCCCAGCGCCCGGAAGTGATGTCGTTCGCTGGCGGCTTGCCGGCCGAAGCCATGCTGCCGAAAGTCGAGTGGGCCGACATGCCGCTGTCCATGGGCCAATACGGCATGAGCGAAGGTGAGCCGGCGCTGCGTGAAGCGCTGGCAGCAGAGGCTCGGGTGCTGGGCGTACCCTGCGAGGCGAGTCAGGTGTTGGTGGTCAGCGGCTCCCAGCAAACCCTTGATCTGGCGGCCAAGCTGTACATCGACAACGGCACCGAGATTTTGCTCGAAGCGCCGACTTATCTGGCGGCCTTGCAGATTTTTCAGCTGTTCGGCGCCGACTGCATCACGGTCCCGCTGGAGGCTGATGGCCCGAACCTGGCGCAACTACGTACTCGTCTGGAAAAACACCGTCCGGCGTTCATCTACCTGATTCCGACTTTTCAGAATCCTTCGGCCGTGCGCTACAGCGAAGCCAAGCGCGATGCCGTGGCAGCCTTGCTCGATGAGTTCGGCGTGACCTTGATCGAAGACGAGCCCTACCGCGAGCTGACCTTCGACGGTGGCAGCGCCACGCCGATTGTCAGTCGCTTGAAAAAGGCCAGCTGGATCTACACCGGCACCGTGTCGAAAACCCTGTTGCCCGGATTGCGAGTCGGCTATCTGATCGCCAGTCCGGATCTCTTCCCGCACTTGCTGAAACTCAAGCAATCGGCCGACCTGCACACTAATCGCGTGGGCCAGTGGCAAGCGCTGCAGTGGATCGGCACCGACAAATTCCAGCATCACTTGAGCGAGCTGCGGGACTTCTACCGGGTTCGTCGGGACGCGTTCCAGTCAGCCCTGGAAACGCATTTTGCGGATTTGGCAGACTGGAATGTGCCGCAGGGCGGGCTGTTTTTCTGGCTGACGCTCAAGCAGCCGCTGGACACGCGTACGTTGCTCAAGCCTGCACTGGCAGCGGATGTGGCGTTCATGCCGGGCGAGCCGTTCTTTCCTGAGCCGGACAGCAACCCGGGGCATTTGCGCCTGAACTTCAGCCACATCGACCCGGCACGGCTGGACGAAGGGCTTAAGCGTTTGGCTGCGGTGGTGCGTCAGGCTCAGGCGGCGGAAGCGGCTTGAGGGGAGGGTAGAAACGAATAAACCGGCGCAAGGGCCGGTTTATTTTTGTCTGGAATTTGTGGTGTCTGGGCGGGCGCCTTCGCGGGCAAGTCGGATCGCCGCACCGCTCGCTCCTACAGGTTGGCGGTGTGTCCGAATGGTCACCTCGCCCGTGTAGGAGCGAGCGGTGCGGCGATCCGACTTGCCCGCGAAGAGGCCATCAGCAGCACCACAAAACCATCAGGCCGCGGCAAACCGCTTGTCCAGATAATCGATGATCACCTTGGACTCATACATCCAGGTCGTCTGGCCATTCTCTTCGATGCGCAGGCATGGAACCTTGATCTTGCCGCCTTGCTCCAGCAAGGCCTGGCGATCCTGTTCGTTGTTCTTCGCGTCGCGCAGCGCCACCGGCACGTTCAAGCGGCGCAGGGTGCGGCGGGTTTTCACGCAGAACGGGCAGGCGTGGAACTGATACAGGGTCAGGTCCTTGGCCGCCGTGTTGACCTGAGCCTGAGCGGCGGCAGGGCGCTGCTTTTTGCCTGGGCGGGTAATGAAGTCGATGAAGATGATCAGTTGGCCAAGGCCGACACGAAGCGCTTTAACGAACACGGTATAAGCCTCACAGGGGCAAACAGAAGGCGCGCAGCTTACCTGATTTTCGCAGGCGAAAAAAAACCGGCGATGAATGCCGGTTTTCTTCGTGCTGCGAATTACTTGATGAGGCTGAGAAATTCGCTGCGGGTGGCCGCGTTTTCGCGGAACTCACCGAGCATCACCGAAGTGATCATCGTCGAATTCTGTTTCTCCACACCGCGCATCATCATGCACATGTGTTTGGCCTCGATCACCACTGCAACGCCCAGAGCGCCGGTGACTTGCTGGACCGCATCGGCGATCTGGCGGCTGAGGTTTTCCTGGATCTGCAGGCGGCGGGCGTACATATCGACGATCCGCGCGACTTTCGACAGGCCCAATACCTTGCCGCTCGGGATGTAGGCGACGTGAGCCTTGCCGATAAACGGCAGCAGGTGGTGTTCGCACAACGAGTAGAGCTCGATGTCCTTCACCAGCACCATTTCGCTGTTGTCGGAGCTGAACAAGGCACCGTTGGTGACCTCTTCCAGTGTCTGTTCATAACCGCGGCAGAGGTACTGCATGGCTTTGGCGGCACGTTTTGGCGTGTCGAGCAGGCCCTCGCGGGTGGCGTCCTCGCCCAGTTGGCCGAGAATCGCGGTGTAGTTCTGTTCCAGTGTCACAGAGGCTGATTCCATACGGGTTTCAGAGGGGTACTGTTTCTGTCTGTACCAATTGTGTGCCAATCAAGCTCTTTTCAAGTTTCCCGGGCTCACCCCAGTCAGTGCTGGTGTTGATCCATCGGGCGTAGGTCGATAGCAATATCTGAACGCTATGACCGAGCTGAGTGGCAATAAACGCAGGGTTCATCCCCGACATGGGGCACATGGTAGCGTATGTGTGCCGGCAGTTGTATTGCCGGCGGGCGCGAAGGCCCAAATCGGTCATTGCGGCCGGGAAGTGTTTGTCGGTCACGCTGGCCTGCCGGGTTTTATCCGCATCCCGCTACACCCTGTCGCCAAGGTGCAGCAGTGATGCTTTCCTGAAGCCTGTTTTGCTCATCAGGCCGAGCAGGTCGTATCAGGCGTGAGTGATCGACAGATCGCTGATGATGCAGACAGAACCGTCTAGCGGGTCCGTGGTGTCGGAGTAATCGATCTGGTTGTACACGCCGCCGTGGAAGGCGAGTGTTTTCGTGTCCCAGGTGTTGTCGAGGCGCATGATCGCGGAAGTGGATTGGACGCCGTTACAGCTAGCCGAAACAGAGACGGCGCCGCTCGAATTGGCGTGAATGTTGATTTTGAAAAGTGCACCGAGCGGCACGTTCTCCAAAATCGTCGAGTTGACCGGATCGTCCTGGAGGTAACTGGTTCGGAACCCCATGGTGATTTTTCCTTTGTTCCAGAACACCTTTACCGGAGGTCGTTCAGAGCCTTGCACATGAATCTGACCGATCACGACTTTCTGCAGCGAGTTGACTTTGGTCAGTCGCATTTCCTGGCGGTTCCAGTGGTCCGCCGCGCTGGAGAACAACCAGTAGCCTGGCTCTTTCCACTCGCAGCGGGTTCGTAGCGTGCTTTTGCTCGAGGCTCCAAGTGTCGGCGCCGTCATCTGCAGCGAACCATCGTCAAGCATTGAGATGACGTTGGGGCATTCGATCAGTGCGCGCCAGCCGATGAGCTCAAGCGCAATCGGGTTGGTGTCGGAGATTGGAAGCGGGGTAGCGATGGTGAAGTTGCTGATGTCTACAGTCATGGTTTTTGCCTCAGTCCATTGATGTTGCTTTTGGCTCTGGTGAGCCTTGCGTTTGATGCAGGCCTACATCCCACTGCCCACTCGGTGAATGGGCAGAAGTGATGCTTGGCAGCTTGCGATCGATTTCTCGTTGGCTTGAATACAAATATGGGTGTTCCCATATTATGTGTCAATGGGTATTCCCATATTTTATTCCGTACCTATATTCCAGGTACAAAAAAAGCCCGCGCTTGGCGGGCTCTCTTGGGTGGGCGTCGATTTGCCGTATTGCACGTCATGGCACTGGACGTTCCCGAATCACTGCAACTGAGTTCACCGTGAATACATCGCCCACCAAAAGACATGACCCAAGATCGCAATCTGCTGCTCCTGGATCTCGGCGAAGGTGTAGTCCTCGTCCGGATGCTCGTCTCGGTTGAAACTGCGTAGGCGGATCCCACTGGGCAGTCGGTAGAGCTGTTTCACGCGGAGCTGGCCGTTGTGGTTGATCGCGTACATGTCGCCGTCGACGATGTCGCCCAGCGAGTTCTTTCCGACGTTCATGCCCACGGTAGCGCCGTCGCGCAGTACCGGGAGCATGCTGTTTCCGCTCACCACCACGCACCTGGCGTTGCTGAACTGCACGTTGTTGTGACGCAGGTCTTTCTTGAAGAAGCGCAGCCTGGCGCTGTCGCTTTCTGAGATCACGAAACGGCCTGAGCCGGCCGCCAGCTCAACTTCACGCAGGAAGGGGACATAAACCTCGTCGTCATCCAGGGGCGTGCTGTCGTCCCAAGGCTGAATGTCTGACATTGAAACGCTTGGAGGGGGGCGATTCAACGGAGCAGCATCGGACACCCCCTTGAGCATGTCACCGACACCTTCAGCCAGCCACATCGGTGAAACGCCACACACTGAAGCGATCTGGGCAGCAAAGGCTGTTGCCTTCGATTTCCCGCGCTCGAGGTCGGAGATTGAGGTTTGGGTCAGGCCTGCGCGTTCGGCAAGCTCGGTCTGATTGAGCTTGGCGTGTTGGCGGGCTGCTTTGAGTCGTTCTTTGAATTCCATCTGCGGAGTATTACGGGAGCTCCTATATCATTGCAAATCGTTATCCCGATAATTTGCCAGGCGACAGCTTTATTCGTCGCGACCTTCCATCATGGTCCGTTTGAGCATCACATAAACCGCTCCGGCGCCGCCGTGTTTCGCTTGGCACGAGGTGAAGCCGAGCACTTGTGAATGTTGGCGCAGCCAGGTGTTGACGTGGCTTTTGATCATCGGCCGCTTGCCGTCCAGACGCACAGCCTTGCCGTGGGTGACGCGCACGCAGCGGATTTCGAATTTGGTCGCTTCGGCCAGAAACGCCCAGAGGGTTTCCCGAGCCTTTTCCACGCTCATGCCATGGAGGTCGAGGCTGCCTTCGAACGGGATCTGTCCGATCTTGAGCTTGCGCATCTGGCTTTCCTGAACACCGTCACGCGCCCACATCAGCTCGTCTTCCGGGCCAACATCGATGACGAACTGATCGGACAGCCCGTCAACGGTGGTGGCATCGGTGCGCACAGTGGCGGCCTGACGCAACTTGGCGATTTGCGCGCGGTCAGCTTTGGGTTTGCCGGTTTCGGCGCGATCGTGTTTGATCGGCTTGACGCCTTGGATCGCGCTTTTGAACAGGGAAAAATCGTCGTCTTGCATGTCAGCCTCCGCGAAGGGCGGCCAGTTTACCCAACTCGAGGGGAATGGGGCGCGAGAAAACGCACAGCACTCGGCTCAGTCGTGCTTTTTCATCAAATGCGGGGAGATGTTCAGCGCTTGCGACTGCCGCGAGCGGCGACGGCAGCGACGCCACAGCCACACGCCGAGGTACAGTACGAACAGGCCAATCGCCAGAATCACTGCCGAACCGACCCGGTTGGTATTCAACTCGCCCAAGGCGGGTGCGTGGCCAAGCAGGCTGGCTATGCCTGCCATCGCCAGCAACACACCGCTCATCGACAGCAAGGCAGCAAATGCCGCGCCGATTCGAAAACGCCAGTTGCGTTGGCCTTTGGGCCGCAAGCGGCGAGCGTCAAAACCATCGGATAACTTCATTCCGACCTTCCTCAATGGGTATCGGCCCTTCGACCGGGAGTTGACCGGGATGTTCCTGAGGCTAAGACAATTACAGCAAATGATAGGTTTTTGCGGATGAGCGGCGGCATGGACCGCTCATCGAGCGTCGATCAGATCAGTTCATGAGTCAATGCGAGGGTGGCGAAGTTGTCCGCCATGATCGCCATTTCGGTCTGCTGAACGTGGTCTGCACTCAATACGCCGCCCTTGTAAGGCAGGTCGCGAGTCGCGCAGGCGTCTTCTACCAGCGTGCAACGAAAACCCAGGTTCTTCGCGGCGCGCACCGTGGTGCTGACGCTGGAGTGGCTCATGAAACCGCACACGATCAGGTCCAGCGAGCCGAGATTCTGCAGGCGTTCCAGCAGTTCGGTGCCGTGGAACGCACTCGGCAGCAATTTACCGATGATGGTTTCGTCGCCCTGTGGTTCCAGGCCCGGGATGAACTCACCGCGCTCACCTTGTGGATCGAACAGCCCACCGACGGTACCGAGGTGGCGGACATGGACGATCGGCCGGCCGGCTGCACGGGCAGCAGCCACCAGTTGCTTGATGTTCGCGACGGCAGCATCCATGCCGCTCAAGGCCAACGGGCCGCTGAGGTATTCTTTCTGGGCATCGATGATGACAAGGGTCGCATGGCTCAGAACGGCAGCTGCATAACCGCGGCCGCTGAGTTGAAACATCGTTTTTGGAACGGACATTCTGGGGCTCCTTCGGGTGGGGCTTTTGCGACATTGTCCTCTGGCTGAGCGCTTCTGTGAATCGCTACCATCGTAGGCGCCGTCGTTGCTGGCTCGCAGCCTTGTCAATAGGCCCGTTTTGTTCAATAGCCGGTCGAAAAAATAGATTAGTCCTACATTCGCCCCGGTAGTTTTCCCGCGTCGTCGAGACGCGTTTTGGCTGTTAGAATCGCCAGTCGTTTTTTTTGGAGTTTACCCCGTGATCACTTCCCGACTTCGTACCCTGCGTGACCATATCCGTTGGGCCGTCAGCCGCTTCCATGGGGAGGATCTGTTTTTCGGCCATGGGACCGACAACGCCTGGGACGAAGCGCGTCAGTTGGTGTTGGGTGCCTTGCACTTGCCGTGGGAAATCGCCGACAGCTACCTCGACTGCAATCTTGAAGAAGACGAGCTGGTCAAGCTGCAACGCTTGCTCAAGCGCCGTATCGAAGAACGCATTCCTACCGCCTACCTGTTGGGTGAGGCGTGGTTTTGCGGCATGTCGTTCATAGTCGATGAGCGCGTATTGATCCCGCGTTCGCCGATTGGCGAGCTGATCGAAAAACGTTTCGAACCGTGGCTGGGCGCCGAACCTGCGCGGATTCTCGACCTGTGCACCGGTTCCGGCTGCATCGGTATCGCCTGTGCCTACGAGTTCCAGAACGCCGAAGTGGTGCTGGCCGATCTGTCGTTTGAAGCGCTGGAAGTGGCCAACCAGAACATCGAGCGCCATGGCGTCGATGAGCGGGTGTACACGGTGCAGGGTGACGGATTTGATGGTTTGCCAGGTCAGCGTTTTGACCTGATCGTGTCGAACCCGCCTTATGTCGATGCGGAAGATTTCGCCGACATGCCGGATGAATACCAGCACGAACCGGAGCTGGGCCTGGCCTGCGGTGATGATGGTTTGAACCTGGTGCGTCGCATGCTCGCCGAAGCGGCGGATCACCTGACCGAGAAGGGCTTGCTGATTGTCGAAGTGGGCAACAGCCAGGTTCACGTCTCGGCGCTGTACCCGGAAGTCGACTTCGCCTGGCTTGATTTCGAGCGCGGTGGGCATGGCGTGTTCATGCTGACGGCGGAACAGTGCCGCAACCATCAGGCGCTGTTCGCTTCCCGCGTCTGACCCCGAAAGCAATCGCGGGCAAGCCCGCTCCCACAGGTTTTTGTGCCGTGCTCAAATGATGTGGTACACACAAAACCTGTGGGAGCGTGGCTTGCCCGCGATGGCCACACCTCGGTCTAAAGTTGTTACCGGTGTGTGGCAATCCAGATCAACAACCCCGCCTGAAACACCGCAAACGCCACCAGGCAGGTAATGGTAAAGCGCAGTCCGGCGTCTTCGCGCTTGTACTTGCTGACTTTTTCTTCGTGTTTCTTGAGTTTGACTTCCTGCTCGGCGAGATTTTGCTCGGCTTGCTGGAGCATCTGCGCCGCCTCAAGAATTTCCACGACCTGCAATTTTTCCGTACTCCAGTCACTCAACAGGTCGCCGACCTGCACTTCTTTGACGCTGCCCTTCAAATGCTGGGCGTCGGCGTAGATCACGTCGAAACCATGCATCCGCAAAAAGTGATCGCGGCGCAGGCGAGTGTCTTCGTTCAGCGCATCCTTGTTGTTCAGGTCGGTGCCGTCGACGGTGTAGCCGGGCCATCTCTTTTTCGCCCAGGTAATGCCCTGAGCGGCCATGAAACGACCGATGCCACGGTTCATCGGTTCGATCTGTAAACCGCTGTCAGGCCCGAAATGCACGCGCTTGGTGGCGTGATCGACCCACACGTCCAGATGATTCTGTTCCTTGCGCACGCGCTGGCCGGGCAGCGCAATGCTCATGCGCATCAGGCTGTGTTCCTTGTTGTTGCGCTCGGCGTAACCGAACTCAACAAAGCGCAGCGGCCGTCCACCGGTGTTGCGGTCGGTTTTCAATGGCGCCAGACGGAGCATCTTGTGGTGCTCGGCGTGGACGTCCGCCCATGGCAGCTCGACCACTGGTGGTGCGTCTTTTTCAGCAGTGGTATCGGGTGAAGTCTGGGTATCAGTCATAACGGCGAGATCCTGTCCAAGCTCTGCTTGCCGCCAGTCATAGCGCTGGCGACAAAAGCTTATCGGCCGTTTTTTTCAGGACTGGAGGGTTAGGAGACGTTCTCAACCAGTTTTCACGCCCCTAACGCCGCTTAACTTGCGCGAAGTCCGTCAATAAACCCGAGGATTCGCGTGCCGAGTTCCGCTGCCAGAGGCAATTGCGGATCCTTATAAGAGGCCAATTGCCGTTTTACATCGTTGGGCACGATGCGCATCACGTGGTTCATGCCTTCGATCAGCGCCAGCTCGGCGTCCGGTTTGGCGGCCTTCAACAGCCTGGCATCACCGACACCGACCTGGATGTCGTTGCTGCCCTGGATGATCAGCGCCGGCATCTTCAACTTGGCGAACGCCGCCGCCGGATCCTGGCGGAACAATGAAATCAGATACGGCTGCACGCTCGGGCGGAAAATCACCTGCAACTGCGGCGGCACGTTGTCGTCGGTGTGGCCGGCCTTGAGGCTGTCGAGCAGTTCATTGCTGCGCAGCATCAGCGGTGGCGGCAGGCGATTGCTCAATTGCTGGCGCAGCACCTGATCGATCGGCCGGGCGCTGCCGGACATGGAAATGACCGCGGCGGCATCCAGGCTCGGCGCCGCGAGGCTGGCGATCAAGGCGCCTTCGCTGTGGCCCAGCAGGATCAACTGGCCAAATCGCGGGTCGGTTTTGAGCTTGCGGCCCCAGGCTTCGGCGTCGGCCACGTAGGCTTCAACCGACAGATTGCGTTCATCCGGGGTCGCCGCAAGGCTCGCCGCCACGCCACGTTTGTCATATCGCACGCTGGCGATGTTGTGTTTGGCCAGTACCCAAGCGAGACGCTTGAGGCTGTCGTTGCGTCCGCCGTCGGGGTTGTTTCCGTCACGATCTGTAGGACCGGAGCCGGAAATGATCAGGACAACCGGTACCGGCGTGTCGGACTTGGGCAGCAATAACGAGCCGAAAAGCTCGCCGGTGCCGGTGTCCAAGGTGATCGGGCGTTGCAGGACAGTGGCCTGTACAAAGCCGGTAAAGAGGGTAAGGCTCAAGGCTATAACTCGCAGCATCATCACGCCATCATGAACAAGATGCCGGTTGGACTCGCAGGCACCCATAAGGTTCGAGGATGAACTAGTTGGGTAGCCTGCGTATACTGGCGCGCATTACGTATTTGGTTCGAATTCACGGAGCGTCCTGCATGTCCGGCAATACCTACGGCAAGCTGTTCACTGTCACCACCGCGGGCGAAAGCCATGGTCCGGCGTTGGTCGCCATTGTCGACGGCTGCCCGCCGGGCCTGGAGATCTCTCTGGAGGATCTGCAGCGTGACCTGGATCGCCGCAAACCCGGCACCAGCCGCCACACCACCCAGCGCCAGGAAGCCGACGAAGTCGAAATCCTCTCCGGCGTGTTCGAAGGACGCACCACCGGTTGCTCCATCGGCCTGTTGATCCGCAACACCGACCAGAAGTCCAAGGATTACTCGGCGATCAAGGACCTGTTCCGCCCGGCCCACGCCGACTACACCTACCACCACAAATACGGCGAGCGCGATTACCGTGGCGGCGGTCGCAGCTCGGCCCGTGAAACGGCCATGCGCGTGGCAGCCGGTGCGATTGCGAAAAAATACCTGGCCACTCAGGGCATCGTCATTCGTGGCTACATGAGCCAGCTCGGCCCGATCGAAATCCCGTTCAAGACCTGGGATTCGGTGGAGGAGAACGCTTTCTTCAGCCCTGATCCAGACAAGGTCCCGGAACTGGAAGCCTATATGGACCAGTTGCGTCGCGACCAGGATTCGGTTGGCGCGAAGATCACCGTAGTCGCTGAAGGCGTAATGCCGGGCCTCGGCGAGCCGATCTTCGACCGTCTCGATGCCGAACTCGCTCACGCGTTGATGAGCATCAACGCGGTCAAAGGCGTGGAAATCGGCGCCGGTTTCGCCAGCGTTGCCCAACGCGGCACCGAACACCGCGATGAAATGACCCCGCAAGGTTTCCTCAGCAACAACGCGGGCGGCATTTTAGGTGGCATTTCGTCGGGTCAGCCGATCGTCGCGCACCTGGCGCTCAAGCCAACCTCGAGCATCACCACGCCGGGCCGTTCCATCGACATCCATGGCAACCCGGTGGAAGTCGTCACCAAGGGTCGCCACGACCCGTGCGTCGGCATCCGCGCCACACCGATCGCCGAAGCGATGATGGCCATCGTGCTGATGGATCACCTGTTGCGTCACCGTGGGCAGAACCTGGACGTGCGCGTGAGCACGCCGGTGCTGGGTCAGCTTTAATGGCTGACCTCACAGCCGCTGCGGTCTAAGGACAGTGGCGGCGCTCCCGTACTGGCGGCTCTCCAGTTTCTATTTGTTCTATTTCGCCTTGCTCGGTTCGACAGCGCCGTTTCTGGCGCTGTACTTCGATCACCTGGGCTTTTCCAGCGCGCGCATCGGCGAGCTGGTGGCGATCCCGATGCTGATGCGCTGCGTGGCGCCGAACATCTGGGGCTGGCTCGGTGATTACACCGGCCGACGCCTGGCCATCGTGCGCTTCGGTGCGGTCTGCACGCTGCTGACGTTTTCGCTGATTTTCGTCAGCAAGACCTACGCCTGGCTGGCGATGGTCATGGCCTTGCACGCGTTTTTCTGGCACGCGGTATTGCCGCAGTTCGAAGTCATCACCTTGGCGCACTTGCAGGGCCAGACTAACCGCTACAGTCAGATCCGCTTGTGGGGTTCCATCGGTTTCATCATTACCGTGGTCGCCCTTGGCCGATTGTTCGAATGGCTCAGCCTCGACATCTACCCGGTGGCGCTGGTGCTGATCCTGGCCGGAATCGTGGTCAGCAGCCTATGGGTGCCCAACGCTCAACCGATTCAGAGCGAACGGTTGGCGGGGGACGGTTTTCTCAAGCAGGTGCGCAGTCCCGGGGTGTTGGCGTTTTACGGTTGCGTGGCGCTGATGCAGATGAGCCACGGTCCTTATTACACCTTTCTGACCTTGCACCTGGAGCGACTCGGGTACAGCCGTGGGCTGATCGGTATGCTATGGGCGGTCGGTGTGGTCGCCGAAGTCTTGATGTTTCTGGCCATGAGCAAGATCCTCGCGCGTTTCTCCGTGCGTCGGGTGTTGCTGGCGAGTTTTCTGTTGGCGGCATTGCGTTGGTTGTTGCTCGGTTCGTTCGCTGAGTTCCTTTGGGTGCTGTTGTTTGCCCAGGTACTGCACGCGGCGACCTTCGGCAGCTTTCACGCGGCTGCCATCCAGTTCGTGCAACGTAGCTTCGGCGCACGCCAACAAGGGCAGGGCCAGGCGTTATACGCCGCACTGGCCGGCACCGGCGGCGCACTGGGCGCGTTGTATTCCGGCTACAGCTGGAATGCCCTCGGCCCGGCATTGACCTTTAGTATTGCCAGCCTCGCAGCCTTCGCGGCAGCCGTTATCATTGCGACACGTATGCAAGAGGACAGGCCATGAGCCTCACCCGTGAGCACCTCGCCCAGGAAATCATCGATGCCGGGCGTTTTCTGTATGGCCGCGGCTGGTCACCGGCCACCAGCAGCAACTACTCGGCGCGCCTGTCGCCGACTGAAGCGCTGCTGACGGTGTCCGGCAAGCACAAAGGCCAACTCGGCCCCGACGATGTGCTGGCGACCGATCTGTCCGGCAACAGCCTGGAACCGGGCAAAAAGCCGTCCGCCGAAACCCTGCTGCACACCCAGCTCTACAACTGGCGCCCGGAGATCGGCGCGGTGCTGCACACGCATTCGGTGAACGCCACGGTGCTGTCGCGCCTGACGCCGCAAGACTTCATCGAGTTCGAAGACTACGAACTGCAAAAAGCCTTCAGTGGTGTGTCGACCCACGAATCCCGGGTGCGTGTGCCGATTTTCGACAACGACCAGGACATTGCGCGCCTCGCCGCCAAGGTGCAGCCTTGGCTAGACGCGCATCCCGATTGCGTCGGCTACCTGATCCGCGGCCACGGTCTCTACACCTGGGGCGCGCGCATGAGCGATGCACTGCGGCAGATCGAGGCCTTTGAATTTTTGTTCGAGTGCGAGTTGAAGATGCGCTCACTCTTGAACTGTAAAGTATGAACCGTTAAGGAGTTGCCCTGATGAGCAGCCTGTCCGTTTACCACGTCTCAAGCCCTGATTTACCTAACAAGGTGCTGACACATTTCGAAGACATCGCCTCGACCCTGGCCGAGCAGGGCGTGCGTTTCGACCGCTGGCAAGCCACGGCGAAAATCCAGCCCGGCGCCAGTCAGGAAGAAGTGATCGCCGCGTATCAGGAGCAAATCGACAAGCTGATGACCGAACGCGGTTACATCACCGTCGACGTCATCAGCCTGAACAGCGACCACCCGCAAAAAGCCGAATTGCGCGCCAGGTTTCTCGACGAACATCGCCATGGCGAAGACGAAGTACGATTTTTCGTCGCCGGCCGTGGCTTGTTCTCCCTGCACATCGGCGATTACGTCTACGCGGTGCTATGTGAGAAAAACGACCTGATCTCGGTACCGGCCGGCACCCCTCACTGGTTCGACATGGGCGAGCATCCGCATTTCGTCGCGATCCGTCTGTTCAACAACCCCGAAGGCTGGGTGGCCAATTTCACCGGCGAAGACATCGCCAGCCGGTTCCCGCGTCTTGAGGACTGAGGCGATGCCGATCAAAGCAATTCTCACCGACATCGAAGGCACTACGAGCGCGGTGAGTTTTGTGTTCGACGTGCTGTTTCCCTACGCCGCCAAACACTTGCCGGATTTTGTTCGCCAGCACGCCGCGCATGCGGATGTTGCCGAGCAACTGGACGCCGTTCGCCGGGATAGCAACGAGCCGAACGCCGACGTCGAGCGAGTGATCGAGATTGTTCTGGGCTGGATCGCCGAAGACCGCAAAGCCACGCCGCTGAAAGCGTTGCAAGGCATGGTCTGGGAGCAGGGTTATCAGGCCGGAGAGTTGAAAGGCCACGTTTACCCGGACGCCGTTGAAGCGCTCAAGCGCTGGTATCAGGACGGCTTTAAACTGTTTGTTTATTCGTCCGGTTCGATCCAGGCCCAAAAGCTGATCTTTGGCTGTTCGGAAGCGGGGGATCTGTCACCCCTGTTCAGTGGCTATTTCGACACCACCTCGGGACCCAAGCGTGAAGCGAAGTCCTACGAGCGCATTACCCAGGCCATTGACCTGGACGCTTCGCAGATCCTGTTTCTGTCCGACATCGTCGAGGAACTGGACGCGGCGCGCACGGCGGGAATGGCGACGTGCGGACTGGCCCGAGAGGGCGGGGAGCTGGCGGGGCATGTGACGGTGGACAGTTTTGCGCGGATCGATCCTTCCACCCTATAACCACATACCCACATACCCACATACCCACATAACCACATAACCACATAACCCTGTAGGAGCTGAGCTTGCTCGCGATGGCGGTGTATCAGTCAGCACTAATGTCTCCTGATACACCGCCATCGCGAGCAAGCTCAGCTCCTACAGGAATCAGGAATCAGGAATCAGGAATCAGGAATCAGGAATCAGGGAACAGGAATCAGGAATCAGGAATCAGGGAACAGAGGCAAGGATTGCGTACCGTCAGAAACAAAACAGGCCGTGAAGCGAAAGCGCTCACGGCCTGTTTGTTTACAGCTCTGCAACGGTTTAAACCGAGTGATACGTCGGCAGGGCAAACCGCTGCTGGCTTTGCAGCATGGAAATCTGCGGCAGTTCGCTGGCCTGTTCGGCGATGTCACGGCGAATGGCACTGATCACCCAGGACAGCTGATCACCTGCATGCAATTGCTGGTAGGAAATCGAGCGTTTGAAGACTTTGCCGTCGGTGCTGCTCAAGGTCAGCAGAATGCCACCATCAGGACGTGGCTGGGTGGTCACTTCGAAGTTGGAGAACAGGGACGAAAATTTTTCTTGGATCAGGTTCATGTCTATCAGCTCCGTTAGCTCTTGAATGGCAAGCATGCAGAGGTAGTTGCAGTGATTGTGCCAGCACCTGATTTTTTAAAAATCCTTATATATCAATAGGTTGGTTTTTCAGTGTTTTTGCACTTTCGTGCAATCTGCATGAATGGCCATCGTGCATCCTGCATTTTGCGTGGTCGACATCGATTCGATGGAACCAATTGCCCCGCGCAAGCTCACGCTTTCGACCGCCGCAGACGTGGATACAAATCATTTCAAAAACCGCGTGTACAGCTCAGGAACCGCTGACGTATTTTCGGCCTCAATCAACGCCGCCCGAACAATAAAAAGATCGACCGGGAGCAACCATGAGCCGCACGCCGAACGACACGATTACCTGGGGCATGATGCTCCGCAAGCTGCCTTCCATTGCCAAAGCCATTCCTCGCGTGGTGAAAGGCATGAAAGCCGCCAACGTCAAGGACCCGACCCAATCGTGCGGCCTGGGCTGGAGCTTCGAGCAAGCGACATTGCGCAATCCCGATGGCCCTGCATTGCTGCAGGGCGAGGTGGCGCTGACGTATTTTCAGGTCAACCAGTGGGCGAATCGCATTGCCCATCATCTGATTGCCCAAGGCATCCGCAAGGGCGATGTGGTAGCGGTCTTTATCGAGAATCGCCCGGAACTGCTGGTGACGATCCTGGCGGTGGCCAAGGTCGGCGCGATCAGTGCCTTGCTCAATACTTCGCAGACCCGCGATACCCTGGCTCACAGCCTGAACCTGGTGGCGCCCGCGGCGATCATTGTCGGAGAAGAGCTGGTGCCGGCGTTTTCGGCGGTTCGCGAACGGGTGTCGATCGACGCGGCGCACACCTGGTTCGTCGCTGATCGAGACACCTTCAGCCATCCGGGCATTGCGCCCGACGGGTTCATCAACCTGATGACCGCCAGTGCCGACAGCTCCAGCGCCGACCCCGCCAGCAGTCAGCAGGTTTTTTTCGACGACCCTTGTTTCTATATCTACACCTCGGGCACCACCGGCTTGCCCAAGGCCGGGGTATTCAAGCACGGCCGCTGGATGCGCAGCTCCGCGAGCTTCGGGCTGATCGCCCTGGATATGCGTCCGGAGGATGTCGTCTATTGCACCTTGCCGCTCTATCACGCCACCGGGCTATGCGTGTGCTGGGGCTCGGCGATCAGTGGCGCCTCGGGCTTTGCGATTCGCCGCAAGTTCAGCGCCAGTCAATTCTGGAACGATGTGCGCAAGTACCGCGCGACCACCCTCGGATACGTCGGCGAATTGTGCCGCTACCTGGTGGATCAACCGCCCAGCGCCGACGACAGCCAGCACCGCGTGACGAAGATGATCGGCAATGGCCTGCGCCCCGGCGCGTGGGGCGAGTTCAAGACGCGATTCGGGGTGAATCATATCTGTGAGCTGTACGCCGCCAGCGACGGCAACATCGGCTTCACCAACATCCTCAACTTTGATAACACCGTCGGTTTTTCCCTGATGTCATGGGAGTTGGCGGCGTACGACCACGACAGCGGTGCGCCGATTCGGGATGCCAAGGGCTTCATGCGCAAAGTCGCCAAAGGCGAGCAGGGGCTGTTGCTGGCGAAGATCGACGACAAGGCGCCGCTGGATGGCTACACCGATCCGCAGAAGACCGAAAAGGTTGTGCTGCACGACGTGTTCGAGAAGGGCGACCGTTACTTCAATACCGGTGACCTGCTGCGCAACATCGGTTTCGGTCACGCGCAGTTTGTTGACCGTTTGGGCGATACCTACCGCTGGAAGGGCGAAAACGTCTCGACCACCGAGGTTGAGAACATCCTTTTGCAACACCCGAATATTTCCGAAGCCGTGGCCTACGGCGTGGAAATCCGCAACACCAACGGGCGTGCCGGGATGGCGGCGATTACGCCAGCCGAGTCCTTGGCGACCCTGGATTTCAGTGAACTGCTGGCGTTCGCCCGTGAGCAAATGCCCGCCTATGCGGTGCCTTTGTTCTTGCGAGTGAAGGTGAAAATGGAGACCACCGGCACCTTCAAATATCAGAAGACCCGGCTTAAGGATGAAGCCTTCGACCCCGGCAAAACCGGCGATGATCCGATCTATGCCTGGCTGCCAGGGACCCAGACTTACGTGCAGGTTACTCCGCAGTTGCTGGCGGATATTCACGGCGGCGCTTTTCGTTATTGAATGCAGCGCTATTGAATGTGCCTATGGCCGTCCATGAGAAAAAAGAAGTGACAGCCTCGGGGCTGCTCGGGAAACTGTCGGCTTTGCGAATAACAGAACGTGGAGTG
This sequence comes from Pseudomonas sp. GM41(2012), assembly GCF_000282315.2. GTDB lineage: Bacteria > Pseudomonadota > Gammaproteobacteria > Pseudomonadales > Pseudomonadaceae > Aquipseudomonas. Next base: position 1,860,847 of record NZ_AKJN02000006.1, on the reverse strand, counting down.
CCCAATGTCAGACCAAAGCCGCCAGATGACCCCCGAAGAAGCCGCTGAATTTGCCGAACAGGTATTCAACAAGGCGCGTGAGGGCGATGCGGCCATGATGGCTGCGCTGTTGACCAAGGGCCTGCCGCCGAACCTGCGTAACCACAAGGGCGACACCTTGCTGATGCTGGCTGCGTATCACGGACACGTGGAGACGGTAAAAGTCCTGCTCGAACACAAGGCCGACCCGGAAATCCGCAACGACAACGGCCAGAGCCCGATTGCCGGCGCGGCGTTCAAGGGTGATCTGGCGGTGGTCAAGGCACTGGTTGACGGCGGCGCGCAAGTGGAAGGTTCGTCCTTCGACGGTCGCACTGCGCTGATGATGGCGGCGATGTTCAATCGCGTGGAAATCGTCGACTACCTGATCAGCAAAGGCGCCGACCCGAAAGCCAAGGACGCCAATGGCGTCTCTGCGCTGGATGCCGCCAAGACCATGGGCGCGGTGGACACCACGGCGCAGCTGCAGAAACTCCTCGGCTGATTGCAAATCCTGAGGCAACTAAAAACCTGTGGCGAGGGGGCTTGCCCCCGTTGGGCTGCGAAGCAGTCGTAAAACCGATAAATGCAGTCTTCCTGAAAAACGCGGGTAACCGGTTTGGGGCGGCTTCGCCACCCAACGGGGGCAAGCCCCCTCGCCACAGGTAAGCCCATTACTGCAAAGGTGGTATGCCTGAATCAGCCGAGGCATCAATACACCCAAACCTCAACCCGCCGATTCTTGATTCGCCCCTCATCCGCGCTATTGGCCGCCACTGGCATCTCGGCGCCAAAACCACGAATCTCGCGAAACACCACGCCGCTTTTCACCAGTTCCCGCCGCACCGCCATGGCGCGCAGTTTCGACAGCAGATCGGCCCGCGCCGGATCACTTTTGGCGTCGCCAAACCCCACCAGCGTCACCTGCCGATTGGTCTTGTCACGCTGCTTTATATAGTCGAGCACCCGCCACAGGTCCTGACGGGCCTTGTTGTCCAGCGTCGCACTGCCTTCTTCGAAACGGAAATTCACGGTCAGGCGCTGGGCGTGACGGCTGAGCGCCTGATAACCCTCCGGCATCAATGCATTCGGCGTGACCGTCATGGCCTGGACGGTCTGGGCGATAAAACCATTGGCCGCGACAATCGCCTGGCCCTTGCTGCTTTGGGCGAACGCGACCAATGCGTCGGCCCAGGGATTTTTCCCGTTGGGCGGCAGGTAAAAGAACAGCCGACGAGACAGCGGATAATCTTCCGTGGCAATCAGGCTATTGAGCGGCAACATGGCTTGGGATTGGCCATCGGCAATCGCCACGGCTTTGGCCTGACGCACGTAAGGCAGGCCGATGAAGCCGATACCTTGCGGGTCCAGGCTGATCGCGTCGGACAATTGCTCGCTGGATTCGAACCGTTTCGCAGCGCTGCTCAGGGTTTTCCCATGACGGCTGAGGACCAATTCCTTGAACGTGTCGTAGGTGCCCGATTGGTCATCCCGCGCATAGAGATGAATCGTCCCACCACTGCCGCCGAGTTCTTCCCAGGTTTTTGCCTCGCCGCTGAAGATTCGCGCCAGTTGTTCGGTGTTCAGTTCACTCAACGGATTTTGCGGATGAAGAATGATCGCCAGACCATCGATGGCGATGACCTGCTCGGCGCCGGCGCTTTTAAAGTCGCCCAAGTGTGCAAGGTCTGCCCGTTCGCTGTCCTTGATCGGGCGCGAGGAGGCGGCGAGGTCGGCGGTGGCGGTTTTCAGGGCGGTGAAGCCGGTGCTGGATCCGTGGGCCGCAATGTCCACCGCGACCCGGCGGCCTTGAACGGTTTCGCCGATGACGCGCAGCTCGTTGGCTTTGTCCGGGGCCTCGCTGTGAATCTTCAGCAGGCCCTGTTCGCGCATCAACCCCTCAACCAGCGCCGGGCCCAATGCCGCGCCAATGGTGTTGGAGCCCTGGATGCGCAGCACCGGGCCAGCCTCGGGCGTCGGCAACTCGCCAGCCGAAGTCGCCAGCGGCAGCCAGGCACACAGCATCAACAGGAATAACACGCGCAGCGTCATGCCAGCACCTTACAAGCCAAAGGAAGTGCCGGGAGAATAAGTCAGTAAGGTTTCTGAAAGATGACAGTTTTCAAATGTGGGAGCGGGCTTGCTCGCACATTTGATCTATGTAGATGTTGTGGGATCAGCTCAATTCCAGCCAGATCGGCGCGTGATCCGACGGCTTTTCCATCCCGCGCAATTCGTAATCCACGCCCGCATCCTTCACCCGTGGCAACAACCCGTGGGACGCCATGATCAAGTCAATCCGCAGCCCACGCTTGGGCTCATCCTCAAAACCGCGGCTACGGTAGTCGAACCAGCTGAAACGGTCAGCCACCTCGGGGTTCAAGTGGCGGAAGCTGTCCACCAGGCCCCAGTTCTTCAAGCGGGCCATCCACTCGCGTTCTTCCGGCAGGAAGCTGCATTTGCCGGTTTTCAGCCAGCGTTTCATGTTGTCCGGGCCGATACCGATGTCGCAGTCTTCGGGGGAAATGTTCACGTCGCCCATCACCACCAGCGGCTGATCGTTGCTGAACTGGCTTTCCAGCAACTGTTGCAGATCGCTGTAAAAGCGTTCCTTGGCCGGGAACTTGGTGGGGTGATCGCGGCTTTCGCCCTGTGGGAAATAGCCGTTCATGATGGTCACCGGCACGCCATTGGCGTCGGCGAACGTGCCCCAGATGAAGCGGCGCTGAGCGTCTTCTTCATCGGTGGCGAAACCTTTATGCAGCGCGATTGGTTCCTGACGCGAGAGCAGGGCCACGCCGTAGTGACCTTTTTGACCGTGGAAATACACGTGATAGCCCAGTGCCTGAACCTCGGCCAGCGGGAATTGGTCGTCGTGAACCTTGGTTTCCTGCAGTCCGATCACATCGGGCTGATGCTTTTCGATCAGCGCCGCCAGCTGATGGGGGCGAGCGCGCAGCCCGTTGATGTTGAAGGAGACGATCTTCATGGTCGGCAGTCCTGGCAAAAGGGCGATGCTAGCTGACATGTAGGAATGGGGCCAGTGTGGGGTGAGGGGATTCGTGTTTGTCCGTCAGCTTTGTATAGGCAGTTATGGCCCCTTCGCGAGCAAGCCCGCTCCCACAGGTTATGAGTCTGGTCTATAACTGGTGGGAGCGAGCCTGCTCGCGATGGCGGCATCACAACCAACACTGATTCGGATCAGCAAGGAACTGTGCCAGCGCTATAGGCTCGTAATCAGAAGAGCGCAGTCATTTGACCTGTGCCCCGGGGAGATCAACCGTTATGCCCGAAACCTCGACCGTCATCGCCGATATTCACATGCTCGACAGCGGCTATTCCCGCGAAGCACGTTCGCTGTTGTACCAGGCTTACCGGCATGAGCCGACGTTCGGCTACCTGTTCGAAGCGGAGCGTCCTGGTTATGAGCAACGGGTCCGGGCCACCGTGCGCGAACTGGTCAAGCAACACTTTCTTCAGGACTTGCCGGCCATCGGCCTGCTGGTCAACGACCGGTTGATCGGCATCGCGCTGATCGCGCCGCCGCAACGTCGCCTGGGCATCACCGAGAGTTGGGCCTGGCGTCTGCGCATGCTGCTCAGCACCGGGTTTCGCTGCACCCGACGCTATCTCGAGTATCACGATGCCGTGATGGCTTGCGTGCCGTCCGATTCGGTGCACCTGCTGCCATTGCTGGGGGTTCATCCGCAATTCCAGGGCAAACACTTTGGCGAACAATTGCTGCAAGCGGTGCACAACTGGTGCGCGGTGGATGAGCACTCCGAGGGCGTCATCCTCGATACCGGGAATCCTCGTTATCTGGAGTTCTATAAGCGCCAGGGCTATGAGGAAATCGGTGAGGTCGCCGTAGGACCGATTCGCGAACACGTGTTTTTCCACGCCAATCCGCAGGTGTTACAAACAGCAACGGCATAAGGGTAGAACTTTCACCGCACGCCAGGCTCTATCACGCTCCCAAGCTCGTGATAGCATCCGCGCCTATGAAGTTTCCAGGAAGAATTACCAGCGGCGTGCTGATGCTGATTACCAGCTGCGCGGCGCTGGCGCAAAGTGAATTGGATGTGCGGATCAAACCGTCCAACGATGAACTGAAAGCCAATATAGAGGGCTATATCGGCAGCCTCGGCGATCGAGACGAAGAAGCCTTGCTGCGCTTCAGTCGTGGCGCCGAAGAACAGGCGCGCAAGGCCGCCCAGGCCTTGGGTTATTACCAGCCGCAGATCGACTCGGATGTGAAGGGCGGCAAGACGCCGCGCCTGGTGCTGAACATCGAGCCCGGCGAGCCGGTGCATTTGCGCAATGTCACTATTCGCGTCGACGGCCCGGCCGCCTCCCTCAAATCATTCCGTGTACCCAAAAGCAATGCGCTCAAAACCGGCGCAGTGCTCAACCATGGCCATTACGAAGACGCCAAGCGCTTGATTCAGAATCAGGCTTCGCGCTATGGCTTTTTCAGTGGTTATTTCAGCAGCCAGAAATTGTTGGTCGACCCGCGAGCCGGCGTTGCCGACATCGAACTGATCTACAACAGCGGCCCGCGCTATTCACTGGGCAAGGTCAGTTTCGAAGGTGACACGCCGTTCGACGAAGACCTGCTGCTGCGCATGGTGCCATTCAAGGCGGGCGCGCCTTATGACTCCGAACTGATCGCCGAGCTCAATCAAGCCATGCAATCGAGCGGCTATTTCGAAAGCGTGCGGGTGGATGCGGCGCCGACGGCGTCCAGGAACGACGTGATCCCGGTGGACGTCAAACTCGAAACGCGCAAACCACGGACCATGGGTCTCGGGCTGGGTTATTCCACCGACGTCGGCCCACGGATCAAGGCCAACTGGACCCGGCACTGGGTCAACCCTCAGGGGCACAGCTATGGCTGGGAGACCGAAGTTTCGGCGCCCCGGCAGAACGTCGGTGTGTTCTACGACATTCCCCTGGACCCGCCGCTGACCGACAAATTGCGGTTCGCCGCTGGCTATCAGAATGAAGAAATCGCCGACAAGGACTCCCTCAGCAAACTGCTGACCATCGGCCCCGAGTGGCACAGCAAGCTGCCCAGCGGTTGGCAGCGAGTGGTGTCGCTCAAGTGGCAGCGCGAGGAATACAGGCTCGGCGACGACTCGGGGCTTAGCACATTGCTGATGCCTGGCGTCAGCTATTCCTACCTTAAAAGTGATAACCGCATCGACCCGCACAACGGTTATCGCCTGGGATTCGAGACAAAAGTGGCCAAGGAGGGTTTGGGCTCCGACACCAACCTGATTTACGGCACCGCGTTGGTGAAAGGCTTGACCACGGTCTTCGACAAACACCGCTTCCTCGGGCGGGTGCAGGTCGGCGGCAGCGCCACCAACGGCTACAAGTCGGTACCGCCGTCGTTGCGCTTCTTCGCCGGTGGCGATCAGAGCGTGCGCGGTTACGACTATCAGAGCCTGTCCCCGGAAAACTCCGAGGGCGACCGCATCGGTGGCCGCTACATGATCGCCGGCAGCGTCGAGTATCAGTACTCCATCGCTGAAAAATGGCGGGTCGCGACCTTCATCGATCAGGGCAACTCCTTCAATACCCTCGAACTGCCGGACCTCAAGACCGGCGTCGGTATCGGCGTGCGCTGGGTCTCGCCGGTAGGGCCGATACGCCTCGACCTGGCCCATGCGATGGACGACGACGGCGGCATTCGACTGCACTTTTCCATGGGGCCTGAGCTGTGAATCGTGGTTTGAAAATAACGCTGCTAGCGATTCTGGCGCTGCTGATGCTGGTCGTTTTGACCGTGGCCACGGTGCTTGGCACGGCGACGGGCAGTCGTTGGGCGCTCGGCTTTGTGCCGGGTTTGACCGTCGAGAACTTCCAGGGGCGTTTGGGCGGACAGTGGAGTGCTGACCATGTGCTGTGGCAGCAGGACAGCAGTCGGGTTGAGCTGAACAAGGTGATTTTCGCCTGGTCGCCGCTGTGCCTGACGCGCATGACCCTGTGCATCGAGCAATTGAAAGCCGATCAGGTCAGCCTGCAATTCCCGCCCGGCGCGGAAGAAGAAAGCAGCGGGCCGATCAGCCTCCCGGATCTGAAGTTGCCCCTGGCCATCGAGCTGGGCGATGTCCAGGTCGGCAGCCTGCTGTTCAACGGCAGCGAAGAACTCAAGGGCCTGCAACTGGCGGCGCACTGGACAGCCAACGGTTTGCAGATCGATTCCGTTCATTTGCAAAGGGATGACCTGAGCCTGAATCTTTCAGGCCTGCTGCAACCCAGCGGTAACTGGCCGCTCAAGGCCGAAGGCAAACTGACCCTGCCAGCCCCCGGCACCGGGCCTTGGACGCTGGCCCTGAAGGTCGACGGCGACCTGCTGAAAACCCTGAACCTGAAAGCCGACAGCAGCGGTTACCTCAATGGACAACTGACCGGCGAACTGCAGCCGCTGGCGGAAAACCTGCCGGCCAAGGTGCGGATCACCGCTGACGGCTTCAAGCCTGGTGCCGATCTGCCGGACACCTTGCAACTCAACCAACTGGAACTTACCGGCGACGGAGACCTGAAAAACGGTTACCAGTTACTCGGCAAAGCCACGTTGCCTGGTGAAAAAGGACCCGTCGCGTTGTTGCTGCAAGGCAAGGTCGACGCCAACGGCGCTCAGATCGCCGGGTTGGACCTCACGGCCAACGACAAGCAAAGCCTCAAACTCACCGGCAAACTCGACTGGAGCAAAGGCCTGAGCGCCGATGCCAAAATCGACTGGCTGGATTTCCCGTGGCACAGCCTCTATCCGCTGATCGATGAGCCAGAAGTGGCGTTGCGCAGTTTCAACGGTGAAGTCTCTTACACCGACGGCAAATACCTCGGCAGCTTCAAAGCCGCACTCGACGGCCCGGCCGGGGCGTTCAGCCTGACCAGCCCGTTCAGCGGCGACCTGACGAAAATCTACCTGCAACAAATTCAACTCGAAGCCGGGCAAGGCAAGGCCGAAGGGCACCTGAACCTGCAATTCGCCGATGGCATTGCCTGGGACACGGCACTGGACCTGTCGGCGATCAACCCGGCGTACTGGGTCGCGGAGTTGCCGGGCACCCTGGCCGGACCGTTGCGCAGCAAGGGCGAGATGAAGAATGAAAAACTCAGCCTGACTGCTGATCTCGACTTGAAAGGCAAACTGCGCGGCCAACCGGCAGTGATCCAGGCCAAAGCCGATGGCGGTGGCGAGCAATGGAACCTCAGCGCGTTGCAAATTCGCCTCGGCGACAACAGCATCAACGGCAAGGGCAGCCTGCAACAGAAGCTCGCCGGTCAGATCGATATCAAGCTGCCGCGCCTGGCTCAGCTGTGGCCGCAACTGCGTGGTCAGCTCAATGGTCGCGTCGATGTCGCCGGGACACTCAAGGCCCCGCAAGGCAAGCTCGGTCTGCAAGGCACGCAACTGGCCTTCGAAGACAATCGCCTGCAAAGCCTGAATCTGGACGCCACCCTCGACAGCGCGCAACGGGCGAAAATCGACCTCAAGGGCAGCGGCATTCAGGCCGGTGAAACGTCGCTGGGCACGCTGACCGCTAGCGGGCAGGGCGATATCAAAAACCAGAAACTCACCCTCGACCTGCAAGGGCCGAAGCTGAAACTCGCCCTCGGCCTCGACGGCAATCTGGACCAAGGCAATTGGCGTGGGCGCCTGGCCAGCGGCGATATCCAGGCCGGTGGTCAAGACTGGAAACTGCAAGGTCCGGCGAAGCTGGAGCGGATGGCGGACGGCAAGATCAATTTTGGCGCCCACTGCTGGACGTCCGGCCCGGCCAGCCTGTGCGGTGAGGATCAGCGCCTGATGCCTGAGCCGAAGCTGCGTTATCACCTCAAACAGTTCCCGATCGACAGCCTGGCGCAGTGGTTGCCCAAGGATTTCGCCTGGAAGGGCCGGCTCAACGCCGACCTGCAACTGGACCTGCCGGCCAGCGGCCCGAACGGCCAGATCAGCGTCGATGCCAGCGGCGGCACGTTGCGCATCAAGGAAAAGGACCAGTGGCTGGACTTCCCGTACCAGACCCTGAAACTCAACAGCAAACTCACGCCCAAGCGCATCGACACTGACCTCAATTTTGTCGGCGGCAAGCTCGGTGAACTGATGCTCCAGGCGCAAATCAATCCGTTGCCGAAGGACAAACCACTGACCGGCTCGTTCCGCCTGAGTGGTCTGGATCTGTCGGTGGCGCGGCCATTCGTGCCGATGGTCGAGAAACTGACCGGACGCTTGAATGGCAGCGGCACGCTCGCCGGTACGCTGCTGGCGCCGCAGGTCAACGGCAATCTGCTGCTCAGCGACGGCGAGATTTCCGGTCCTGAACTGCCGATGGACCTCGAAGCGCTGCAACTTCAAGCCGTGATTGCTGGCGAAACCGTGCAATTGAACGGCGGCTGGAAAAGCGGCAAGACCGGGCAGGGCACCTTGAGCGGCAACATCGCCTGGGGTCAGGCGTTGGTGGTGGATCTGGCGCTCAAAGGTACGCAATTGCCCGTCACCGTCGAGCCCTACGCCAAGCTGGAAATGGCGCCGGACCTGAAGATTTCGGTGAAGGACGACAAACTGGCGATCACCGGCAAGGTGCTGGTGCCAAAAGGCGAGATCACCGTGCGCGAGTTGCCGCCATCGACGGTCAAGGTGTCCGATGACACGGTGATCGTTGGCCAGCAGACCGAAGAGGGCAAACCCCCGATGGCCATGGCGATGGACATCGATGTGGTGGTCGGGCAGGACAAACTCAGCTTCGCCGGGTTTGGCTTGACCGCCAACCTGCAAGGTCATGTGCATATCGGCGACAACATGGACACCCGCGGCGAGCTCTGGCTCAACGATGGGCGTTATCGCGCCTACGGTCAGCGGTTGACCGTGCGCCGGGCGCGTTTGCTGTTTGCCGGCCCGATCGATCAGCCGTATCTGGACATCGAAGCGATTCGCCAGACCGACGACGTGATCGCCGGCATTCGCCTGAGCGGCAGCGCCGAGCAGCCGACCACACAGATCTTCTCCGAGCCGGCGATGAGCCAGGAGCAGGCCTTGTCCTATCTGGTGCTGGGGCGTCCGTTGGCCAGTAACGGTGAAGACAACAACATGCTCGCCCAGGCCGCGCTCGGGTTGGGGTTGATGGGCAGTTCGGGAGTGACCGGCGGCTTGGCGAAAAACCTGGGGATTCAGGATTTCCAGCTCGATACCGAGGGTAGCGGCAGCGCCACCAGCGTGGTCGCCAGCGGCAATATCTCCGAGAAGCTCAGCCTGCGTTATGGGGTTGGTGTGTTCGAGCCGGCCAACACCATCGCCTTGCGTTACAAGCTGAGCAAGAAGGTCTACCTCGAAGCGGCGGGCGGCGTGGCCAGTTCGCTGGACATCTTCTACAAGCGGGATTTCTAGACCCCGTCCTCTCTAAAACCGAGTCGCTCCCATCGCGAGCAGGCTCACTCCCACAGGGATCACACCGAACCTGTGGGAGCGAGCCTGCTCGCGATAGCGGTCTGACGGCTGCCATTTATCAACTAAATAGCAAGCAACCTAACTATTACGTTGACATTCGCTGCCTAGGCAGTAACATCTCGACATACATTCTCTGCCTAGGCAGCTAATTGGTGGTCAGATGAAGCATTTCACCCCAGACGAATTCCACACGTGCCATCTCGGCCTCCTGCTCGGGCGCGCTGCGCTGCTCAAGGACCGGATCATCGACACGCACATGGAACCCCACGGCATCACCGCCGCGCAGTTCAAAGTGCTGATCATCATGGCCCAGTTCGGCGTCGATACCCCGGCCGAGCTGTGCCGTCACCTGTCGCTGGACAGCGGGTCGATGACCCGCATGCTCGATCGTCTGGAACAGAAAGGCTTCCTCGCCCGCCAACGCTCCGAAGCGGATCGCCGTCAGGTTCAGCTGGTGCTGACCGAACAAGGCCAGCAGTTGACTGACCGCCTGCCGGAGATCGGTGCCGACGCCATGAATGAACTGGCTGGCGCGATCACACCAGAGGAGTTGCAGACCCTGGAACAGATCCTGAAGAAAATCTTGGTGGCGGCCGGTGACTCGATCACCCTGCTGCGGGTAGGTGACAAATGAGCAGTAAAACCCTGCGTACCGGCCTGAGCCTGGTGCTGGCGGCCATGACCCTGGCCGGTTGCGCCAGCTACAGCGGCCTGACTACCGAAGGCAAAAGCCTGGATGCGAAAACCCTCAAGGCCGGACAATCCCTCAGCGGCGTGACCCTGTCGCCCGCGGCCTGGCCGAAAAGCGACTGGTGGAAAAGCCTCGGCGACCCACAGCTCGACGGCTTGATCCGCGAAGCCCTGCACGACAGCCCCGACATGCAAATCGCCGACGCCCGTGCTCACCAGGCCAGCGCCGCCGCTTATGCAGCGGATGCCGCCCGCATGCCGACCCTCGATGCCAGCGCCGGCGTCAGCCGTTCGCGTCTGGCCCGGGATCAGGACCCGAGCGGGCAGGGCGGCACTTATTCCACCGTGCGCAACATCAGCGCCAGTTTCAATTACAACTTCGACCTCTGGGGCGGTCAGCGTGATGCCTGGGAAGCTGCGCTGGGTCAGGCCCGTGCTGCCGAAGTCGATCAACAGGCCGCTCAGCTGACGTTGTCCGCCGACGTGGCTCGCGCCTACAGCGATTTGGGTCAGGCACATATCGTCTACGACCTGGCCAGTGAAGACCTCAAGCGCACCCAACAAATGCTCGACCTGAGCCAGCGTCGCCTGAGCTCTGGGATCGACAGTCAGTACCAGTACCAGCAAACCGAAAGCCTGGAAGCCACGTCCGAAGCCAGCCTGATCGACGCCGAGAAACGCCTGCAAAGCGCGAAAATCGCCTTGGCTGTCTTGCTCGGCAAAGGCCCGGATCGCGGCAATGAAATCGCCCGGCCGAAAATCCTCCAGGCCAGCGCCGTCGCGTTGCCGTCGGTGCTGCCGGCCGAGTTACTCGGTCGACGTCCGGACCTGGTGGCCGCGCGTTGGCGGGTCGAGGCGGCGAGCAAGAACATCGACGCCGGCAAAACCCGCTTCTACCCCAACCTCAACCTGAGCGCCGCGGCCGGTGCCGAGTCGTTGCTGGGCGATGCGATGTTCGGTTCAGCCAGCCGCTTCTTCAACATTGCGCCAACGATCTCGGTGCCGATTTTCGATGGTGGCCGCCTGCGCGCCGACCTCGATTCCCGCGACGCCGATTACGACCTCGCGGTGGCGCAGTACAACAAAAGCCTGGTGAAAGCCCTGGGTGATGTCAGCGACACCATCAACCAGTTGCGCGATATCGGCCGGCAGATCGGGACACAGCAGCGCGCCACCGACATTGCCCGGGATTCTTACAACACCGTGGTCCAGCGGTACGGTTCCGGCATCGGGAATTACCTGGACGTGCTCAGCATCGAGCAGCAATTGCTCCAGGCCCAGCGTCAGCTGGCCAACCTGAATGCCGAGCAGATCGACCTGTCGATCCAATTGATGCAGGCGCTGGGCGGCGGCTTCCAGAGCGAAACCCTGACCGCAGCCAACGCAACCCCAGCCACGCTGAACAACTAATTCAAGGTATTTGTCATGGCCACTGCCGAAACAACACCAACCCCTGACAACACACAAGACACCAGCAATTCGCGCAAACGCAAAGTCATGCTGGTAGTGCTCGCGATCGTGGTGATCCTCGCCGGTGTCGGCGTCTGGGGTTATCACGAATTCTACGGGCGCTGGAACGAAAGCACCGACGACGCCTATGTGAACGGCAATGTGGTGGAAATCACTCCGTTGGTCACCGGCACCGTGGTCAGCATCGGTGCCGACGATGGCGACCTGGTTCATGAAGGTCAGGTGCTGATCAATTTCGACCCGAACGACGCCGAAGTCGGCCTGCAAAGTGCCCAGGCCAATCTGGCCCGCACTGTGCGTCAGGTTCGCGGCTTGTACAGCAACGTCGACGGCATGAAAGCCCAGGTCAACGCGCAACAGGCTGAAGTGCAAAAGGCTCAGGACAACTTCAATCGCCGGAAAAACCTCGCCGCTGGCGGGGCGATTTCCCAGGAAGAACTGTCTCACGCTCGCGACGACCTGACCTCGGCGCAAAACGCCCTGGCCAACGCCAAACAGCAACTGAAAACCACCAGTGCTTTGGTGGATGACACGGTGGTGTCGTCGCACCCGGACGTGATGTCCGCTGCCGCGCAACTGCGTCAGGCTTACTTGAACAACTCCCGCAGCACCTTGATCGCGCCGGTGACCGGTTACGTGGCCAAGCGCTCGGTACAACTGGGCCAACGCGTCCAGCCGGGCACCGCATTGATGGCGGTGATTCCGCTGGATCAGCTGTGGATCGACGCCAACTTCAAGGAAACCCAGCTGCGTGACATGCGCATCGGGCAGCCTGTGGACATCGAAGCCGACCTGTACGGCAGCGACGTGAAGTTCAGCGGCACCATCGACAGCCTCGGCGCCGGTACCGGCAGCGCGTTTGCCTTGCTACCGGCGCAGAACGCCACCGGTAACTGGATCAAGATCGTCCAGCGGGTGCCGGTGCGGATTCACATCAACGCCGAAGAACTGGCCAAGCACCCGTTGCGGGTCGGCCTGTCGACTCAAGTCGATGTGAACCTGCGTGACCAGAGCGGCCCGGTGCTGGCGCAACAGCCGCCGCAAAAGGCCTCGTTCAGCACCAACGTCTACGACCGTCAGTTGGCCGAGGCCGACGCGATGATCACTCAGTTGATCCACGACAACAGCGCTGCGGTCAGCAAAACCGCTCAACGCTGATTAGTCATCACACTGACCCTGTGGGAGTGAGCCTGCTCGCGATAGCGGTGGATCAATCAACAAAGATGTTGAATGTTAATCCGCCATCGCGAGCAGGCTCACTCCCACAAAGGAAGCTGCGTCTGTAACAGGCGCAGCGCCAATCAGGTTTCAAAGGATTCGCGATGAGCAATAACGCGTCTTTCACGCCGCCCAGCCTGCTGCTCAGCACCATTGGCCTGTCGCTGGCGACCTTCATGCAAGTACTCGACACCACCATCGCCAACGTGGCGCTGCCGACGATTTCCGGCAACCTCGGCGTGAGTTCGGAGCAGGGCACTTGGGTGATTACCTCGTTCGCCGTGAGCAACGCGATCGCGCTGCCGCTGACCGGTTGGCTCAGCCGGCGCTTCGGCGAGGTGAAGCTGTTTCTCTGGGCGACGATTCTGTTCGTATTGGCCTCGTTTCTCTGTGGTATTTCGACCTCGATGCCGGAGCTGATTGGCTTTCGGGTGCTTCAAGGTCTGGTGGCAGGTCCCCTGTACCCAATGACTCAAACGCTGCTGATTGCCGTCTATCCGCCGGCCAGGCGTGGCATGGCCCTGGCGTTGCTGGCGATGGTCACGGTGGTGGCGCCGATTGCCGGCCCGATCCTTGGCGGCTGGATTACCGACAGCTATAGCTGGCCGTGGATCTTCTTTATCAACGTGCCCATTGGTGTTTTCGCGGTGATGGTGGTGCGCCAGCAACTCAAGGCGCGACCGGTGGAAACCAGCTACCAGCCGATGGATTACGTCGGTTTGATCACACTGATCATTGGCGTCGGCGCGTTGCAGGTGATTCTCGACAAGGGTAACGACCTGGATTGGTTCGAGTCGAACTTCATCCTCGTCGGCGCGGCCATTTCAGTGATAGCGCTGGCGGTGTTCGTGATCTGGGAAATGACCGACAAGCACCCGGTGGTCAACCTGCGGCTGTTCGCTTACCGCAACTTCCGCATCGGCACCATCGTGCTGGTGTTGGGTTACGCTGGGTTCTTCGGGATCAACCTGATTCTGCCGCAATGGCTGCAAACCCAGATGGGTTACACGGCGACCTGGGCGGGGCTGGCGGTGGCGCCGATCGGGATTCTGCCGGTGCTGATGTCGCCGTTTGTCGGCAAGTACGCGCACAAGTTCGACCTGCGGCTGCTGGCCGGCCTGGCGTTCCTGGCGATTGGCCTGAGTTGCTTTATGCGTGCCGGGTTTACCAACGAAGTGGACTTCCAGCACATCGCCCTAGTGCAGCTGTTCATGGGGATTGGCGTGGCACTGTTCTTCATGCCGACCTTGAGCATTCTGATGTCGGACCTGCCACCGAGCCAGATCGCCGACGGCGCAGGCCTGGCGACGTTCCTGCGGACACTGGGCGGTAGTTTTGCGGCGTCGCTGACGACCTGGATCTGGATTCGCCGGGCCGATCAGCACCACGCCTACATGAGCGAAAGCATCAGCACCTATGAGCCGGCGACCCGCGAGGCGTTGAACAGCCTGGGCGGGGCGAGCAACCCGGCGTATGCGCAGCTGGATCATGTGCTGACCAGTCAGGCGTACATGCTCTCCACCGTGGATTACTTCACGTTGCTGGGTTGGGCATTCATGGGCTTGATTGTGCTGGTGTGGCTGGCGAAACCGCCGTTTGCGGCTAAAGCGGGGCCGGCAGCGTCAGGGCATTGAGGGTACGGCTTGAGATCGACCCCTCACCCCAGCCCTCTCCCCACGGGGGAGAGGGGAAAGGGAGCCGATCTCCATGCTTTTCAAACCTGAGTTCGACTCGATTTTTCAGGTCGATGTAAATCCAAGAACACCTCGGTCAGTCCCCTCGCCCCTTGGGGAGAGGGTTAGGGTGAGGGGTGGTTTTCAGCCATTCGATAAACCCAGCGGCGGGGCGAAGTCGAACGGCGCCAGCGCAAACCCTTGCTCATCCACCTGCAACGCCCAGCCCTGACGATCCCAATCCCCCAACACAATCCGTTTGGCCGCCTGCTCGCCAATCTGCAACTTGTGAATGGCCGGGCGATGGGTGTGCCCATGGATCAAGGTCTTCACGCCATATTCCTGCATGATCCGCGGCACTTCTTCCGGCGTGACATCAACAATGTCATTGGCCTTCATCCGCGTCTGCGCACGGCTTTCACTGCGCAACTTGCGCGCCAGTTTATGGCGAGTCTGCAAAGGCAAGTGCCGCAGGATGAACAGGGTGACCGGATTACGCAGATAGCGACGCAGCTTCATATAGGCTTCGTCGCGGGTGCAGAGGCTGTCGCCGTGCATCAATAGCACCGGCTCACCGTAAAACTGCACGACACTCGGATCCTTCAGCAACGTACAACCGGCCTGTTTACAGAAGGCCTGGCCGAGCATGAAGTCGCGATTGCCGTGCATCAGAAAAATGGCCGTGCCGCTGTCGCTGAGTTCGCGCAGGGCCTGGCAGATGGAACGCTGGAACGGCGTCATGGCATCGTCGCCAACCCACGCCTCGAAAAAGTCGCCCAGGATGTACAACGCACTCGCCGAGCGGGCGCGTCCGGCGAGCAAATCCAGAAACGCCCGGCTGATGTCCGGGCGCTCCTCTTCCAGATGCAAGTCTGAAATCAGCAGTATCACTCAATGATCTCGGCTTTCTCGATGATCACGTCTTCTGCTGGTACGTCCTGGTGGCCGGACTTCATGGTGGTGGAAACACCTTTGATCTTGTCGACCACGTCGGTGCCTTCAACGACCTTGGCGAACACGGCGTAACCCCAGCCCTGAGTGGTCTTGGCGCTGTGGTTCAGGAAGCTGTTGTCAGCCACGTTGATGAAGAACTGGGCGGAAGCCGAATGCGGCTCCATGGTGCGGGCCATGGCAACGGTGTACTTCTCGTTCGGCAGGCCGTTGTCGGCTTCGTTCTGGATGCTTGGGCGCTTGTCTTTCTTTTCTTTCATGCCTGGCTCGAAACCGCCGCCCTGGATCATGAAGTTACCGATGACGCGGTGGAAAACAGTGTTTTCGTAGTGACCGGCTTTGACGTACTCGATGAAGTTGGCCACGGTGATCGGGGCTTTCTCAGCGTTCAGTTCCAGGACGATGTCGCCATGGTTGGTGGTCAGTTTGACTTGGGTCATGATCGGTACTCATTCTAATAATTCGTGGGTTTCGGGGCGTTGAAGCCCTCAACCGGTCCGGCCAAATTCGGCCAAGGTGCGCAGTTTAGCGTGCCGGGCGCGAATTTCGAGGCTGTTTTTCATTTGCATCCGATTAAATGCAGCCGTTTTCGGGCCTGCTCTGTCAGCGACTTGACGGCATCGGCTATGATAAGCCCCTTTGTTTTAACCGCCGCTTTGATTTGGCCAACTGGCCGCGCACTTGTACGTTCAAGGATCCTATGAGCAAGCCCACTGTCGACCCTACCTCGAATTCCAAGACCGGCCCTGCCGTGCCGGTCAATTTCCTGCGCCCGATCATCCAGGCGGACCTGGACTCGGGTAAGCACACGCAGATCGTCACCCGTTTCCCGCCTGAGCCCAACGGCTACCTGCACATCGGTCACGCCAAGTCGATTTGCGTGAACTTCGGCCTGGCCCAGGAATTTGGCGGCGTCACGCACCTGCGTTTCGACGACACCAACCCGGCCAAGGAAGACCAGGAATACATCGACGCGATCGAAAGCGACGTCAAATGGCTGGGCTTCGAATGGTCCGGTGAAGTGCGCTACGCCTCGCAGTATTTCGACCAGTTGCACGATTGGGCCGTTGAACTGATCAAGGCCGGCAAGGCCTACGTCGATGACCTGAGCCCTGAACAGGCCAGGGAATATCGCGGCACGCTGACCGAGCCGGGCAAGAACAGCCCGTTCCGCGATCGCTCCGTGGAAGAGAACCTGGACTGGTTCGCCCGCATGAAGGCCGGTGAATTCAAGGACGGCGCACGCGTGCTGCGGGCCAAGATCGACATGGCTTCGCCGAACATGAACCTGCGCGACCCGATCATGTATCGCATCCGTCACGCTCACCACCACCAGACCGGCGACAAGTGGTGCATCTACCCGAACTACGACTTCACCCACGGTCAGTCGGACGCCATCGAAGGCATCACCCACTCGATCTGCACCCTGGAGTTCGAAAGCCATCGTCCGCTGTACGAGTGGTTCCTCGAGAACCTGCCCGTGCCGGCGCAACCGCGTCAGTACGAATTCAGCCGTCTGAACCTGAACTACACGATCACCAGCAAGCGCAAGCTCAAGCAACTGGTCGATGAAAAGCACGTTCATGGCTGGGACGATCCACGCATGTCCACGCTGTCCGGCTTCCGCCGCCGTGGTTACACGCCGAAATCGATCCGCAACTTCTGCGAAATGATCGGCACCAACCGTTCCGACGGCGTGGTCGACTTCGGCATGCTCGAATTCAGCATCCGTGACGACCTCGACCACAGCGCCCCGCGTGCCATGTGCGTGCTGCGTCCGCTGAAAGTCGTGATCACCAACTACCCGGAAGGCCAGGTCGAGAACCTCGAACTGGCGTGCCACCCGAAAGAAGACATGGGCGTGCGCGTCCTGCCGTTCGCCCGTGAGATCTACATCGACCGTGAAGATTTCATGGAAGAGCCGCCAAAAGGCTACAAACGCCTGGAACCGGCCGGCGAAGTGCGTCTGCGCGGCAGCTACGTGATCCGTGCCGACGAAGCGATCAAGGACGCCGATGGCAACATCGTCGAACTGCGTTGCTCCTACGACCCGGAAACATTGGGCAAAAACCCTGAAGGCCGCAAGGTCAAAGGCGTGGTTCACTGGGTGCCGGCTGCGGCCAGCGTCGAATGCGAAGTGCGTCTGTACGATCGCCTGTTCCGCTCGGCCAACCCTGAGAAGGCCGAAGACAGCGCCAGTTTCCTGGACAACATCAACCCTGACTCGCTGCAAGTCCTTACCGGTTGTCGTGCTGAGCCTTCGCTGGGCAATGCACAGCCGGAAGACCGTTTCCAGTTCGAGCGCGAAGGTTACTTCGTCGCGGATATCAAGGACTCGAAACCAGGTGCTCCGGTATTCAACCGTACCGTGACCTTGCGTGATTCGTGGGGCCAGTGATTACAGGCCTGACCGGCCTTGATAAATAGGCAACATAAAGTGCTTACGATCTACAACACGCTCACCAAGAGCAAAGAAGTTTTCAAGCCGCTGGATGGCAACAATGTGCGCATGTACGTCTGCGGGATGACCGTGTACGACTACTGCCACATTGGCCACGGCCGCAGCATGGTCGCGTTCGACCTGGTGACCCGCTGGTTGCGTTTCAGCGGTTATAACCTGACGTATGTGCGCAACATCACCGACATTGAAGACAAGATCATCAATCGGGCCAAGGAGAACGGCGAGCCGTTCGACGTGCTGACCGAGCGCATGATCACGGCGATGCACGAGGACGAGGCGCGCCTCAATATCCTCAAGCCGGACATGGAACCGCGGGCCACCGATCACATCGCTGGCATGCAGACCATGATCCAGACCCTGATCGACAAGGGTTACGCCTACGCCCCGGGCAATGGCGACGTGTACTACCGCGTCGCCAAGTTCATGGGCTACGGCAAGCTGTCGCGCAAGAAAATCGAAGACCTGCGCATCGGTGCGCGGATCGAAGTCGACGAGTCGAAACAGGACCCGCTGGACTTCGTGCTGTGGAAGGGCGCCAAGCCGGGCGAGCCAAGCTGGCCATCGCCTTGGGGCGACGGTCGTCCGGGCTGGCACATCGAGTGCTCGGTGATGTCCACCTGCTGCCTCGGTGAGACCTTCGATATTCATGGCGGCGGCAGCGACCTCGAGTTCCCGCACCACGAAAACGAAATCGCCCAGAGCGAAGCGGCCACCGGCAAGACCTACGCCAACGCGTGGATGCATTGCGGCATGATTCGCATCAATGGCGAGAAGATGTCCAAGTCCTTGAACAACTTCTTCACCATTCGCGACGTGCTGGAAAAGTACCACCCGGAAGTCGTGCGTTACCTGCTGGTGTCGAGCCACTACCGCAGCGCGATCAACTACTCGGAAGACAACCTCAAGGACGCCAAGGGCGCACTCGAGCGTTTCTACCACGCGTTGAAAGGCCTGCCGAGCGTGGCGCCTGCTGGCGGCGAAGCCTTTGTCGAGCGTTTCACCCAGGTGATGAACGACGACTTCGGCACGCCGGAAGCCTGTGCGGTGCTGTTCGAGATGGTCCGCGAGATCAACCGTCTGCGCGAGAGCGATCTCAATGCCGCGGCCGGTCTGGCGGCTCGTTTGAAAGAATTGGCGAGCGTGCTGGGTGTGTTGCAGCTTGAGGCTGATGACTTCCTGCAGGCCGGCGCCGAAGGGCGGGTTGATGCGGCTGAAGTTGATGCGCTGATTGCCGCGCGTCTGGCGGCTCGTGCTGGTAAAGACTGGGCCGAGTCCGACCGTATCCGCGACCAGCTCACCGCGATGGGCGTGGTGCTGGAAGACGGCAAGGGCGGCACGACCTGGCGTCTGGCTGACTGATTGCTGCGTTTGCTACAAACAAAACCCGCCTTGTGCGGGTTTTTGTTTTTTAGGAGGGCTCAAGTGCAGCGGTGCCTCGGCTAACGCCATCGCGGGCAAGCCTTGCTCCTACGGGATAGCGTCGTTCGCTGAACTTGTGTACGGCGCAATCCCGTAGGAGCAAGGCTTGCCCGCGATTGACTGCGCAGCAGTCAGCTTTCCGACTGGCGCAACCGCTTGTAAAGGGTATTCCGGCTAACCCCAAGGCGCCGAGCCAGATGCGAAATATTCCCCCCAGCCGCCTGCAACTGCCGATTCAATTCCTCGGCATCATTCAAATCCACCGCCAACGGCTCCGGCGAATCCACCGGCTCCATCTCCAGATCGACAAAAAAATCATCCGGCAAGTGCTCCGGCCGCACGGGTTGTTCCTCGGCCATGGCCAGCGCTACCTGCATCACGCTGCTGACCTGGCGCAAATTCCCCGGCCACGGATGGCGCCCGAACAACTCCACTACCTCTCTGCTCAAACCGGCCCATTGGCTCGGTTCGCGGTGCTGTTCCCACAGACGTTTGAACAAGGCCTCTTTATCACTGCGTTCTCTTAACGGTGGCAGTTCCAGGGTCAAACCACCAATCCGGTAATACAAATCCTCACGAAACCGCCCCAACTGAACCTGTTCGCGCAACGAGCGGTTGGTTGCCGAAATAATCCGTATATCCACCTGGAACAGCTCGCTGCTGCCCACCGGTTGCACGCAACGCTCCTGCAACACTCGCAGCAGTCGAGCCTGAGTCGGCAACGGCATATCGCCGATTTCATCAAGGAACAGGGTGCCTTTGTCGGCCTTGCGGATCAGCCCGATGCTGCCTTTCTGGTTGGCACCGGTGAACGCACCTTTCTCGTAGCCAAACAGCTCAGACTCCACCAGTTCGGCGGGGATCGCTGCACAGTTGACGGCAATGAACGGTTGTTTGTTGCGCGAACTGGCGTGATGCAGGGCTTTGACGAAGACTTCCTTGCCGACCCCGGTTTCGCCGTGGATCAACAGCGGAATGTCTTTTTCCAGCAACCGCTCGGCCTGGCGCACGGCTTTTTCCACGCGGCTGTCACCAAAATGCAGGGTATTGAGGCTGATCGCGGCGGTTGCTGGCGCCGTGAGTTCAGTGCTCTTTGTTTCAGAAAATTGCCGCGCCTGAATCACTGCCTGTTTCGGCCGCTTCAACAGGCACTGGAAGCGGTTGCGCCCTGAGGTTTGCAAGGCGAAGGGCAGGCCGTCCGGCTGGTTCAACAACTCCAGCAGCGAGACCTTGAACAGGCTTTCGACACTGACCCGCGACAGACTGATGCCCAGCAGATTGTCAGCCCTGCGGTTGGCCGACAGCACCTGGCCGGTTTCATCGAAGATCAGCAGCCCGGCCCATTGGCTGTCGAGGTTGTTCAGCCCGGTGTTGAAGGTCAGCTGGAAATGCTGGCCATGGAACAGGTTGAGGATCAGCCGGTTTTCCACGGTCTGACTCATCATCTTGACCATGCCGAGCGTGTGGGACGGCGGCAGGTAGCTGTCGCTGGACACATCCAGCACCGCGATGACCTTGCGTTCGGCATCGAAAATCGGTGCGGCGGAACCGGTCATGAAACGGTTGGCCTTGAGGAAGTGTTCATCGTGCTCGATGTGCACCGCCTGCTCGCAGGCCAGCGCGGTGCCGATCGCATTGGTGCCGCTGCAACGCTCCATCCAGCTGGCACCGGCGCTGAAACCGCGGGTCAGGCTCGGCTCGATAAAACGCTGGGTGCCCCAGGACGTCAGCACCTGGCCCTGATTGTCGGCGAGCATGATCAGGCAGTTGGAGTTGCTGAGGATGTTCTCGTAATACGGCAGGACTTCCTGGTGAGTGGTTTGCACCAGTGAGTGCTGGCTCTCCAGCAATTGCGCAATGCCCTCGGCCGGCAACTGATCGAACGCCGGGGCGCTCTGATGATTGAGGCCGAACGCGCGGCATCGGGACCAGGAGTCCTGGATGATGGCGTCGTGGGAGAGCGGCAAGGCGGGTGCGGCCATGGCAGTCGATCTCTGAGCAAGCTTTTATTGTTTTTATGGTTTTGCCCACCACGTCGAAATTCTCACGTGATGTTTCACGTCACAGACCTGTAGGAGCACGGCTTGCCGGCGATGGCGATGGCAATTTCGATGACGCCATCGCCGGCAAGCCGTGCTCCTACAGGGAGCGCGAACAGTCCGTAGAGTGTTGTTCACTATTGTTCATTGTCAACCGCCGGATTGTTCAATTGTTCAGTCGCGGTTGTTCATTTCTGTTCAGCAACGAACGCAGTTTTTCTTCCATTTGCAGGATTCTCAAGCCGGATCAACGGCTTGCAATTTCTGGCACGAATGTCGCTCTGTAGCTCCGGTCGCTTGACTCCAATAATAAAAAGGCCGAGCCATGTCATTAACCCTGGAGCACGTCAGCCGCACCGTCGAGGGCCAGACCTGGATCGATGATGCGTGCCTGAGTTTCGAAGCCGGATCCTTCAACGTTTTGCTCGGGCGCACGCTGTCCGGCAAAACCAGTCTCATGCGCCTGATGGCCGGTCTGGACAAGCCCGACAGCGGCCGCATCCTGATGAACGGCGTCGACGTCACCCAGCGCCCGGTGCGTTTGCGCAATGTGTCGATGGTCTATCAGCAATTCATCAACTACCCGACCATGACGGTGTTCGAGAACATTGCCTCGCCCTTGCGCCAGGGCGGCGTTTCCAATGAGCTGATCCAGAGCAAAGTGCTGGAAACCGCGAAGATGTTGCGCATCGAGAAATTCCTCCAGCGCCATCCGCTTGAACTTTCCGGTGGTCAGCAACAGCGCACGGCAATGGCCCGGGCGCTGGTCAAGGATGCCGAACTGATCCTGTTCGATGAGCCGCTGGTGAACCTTGACTACAAACTGCGCGAAGAATTGCGTCAGGAAATGCGCGAGCTGTTCAAGGCTCACCACACCATTGCCATCTACGCCACCACCGAACCCAACGAAGCCCTGGCGCTGGGCGGCACGACCACCATTCTTCACGAAGGCCGGGTGATTCAGAGCGGCAAGTCTTCCGAGGTTTATCACCAGCCGCAAACCGTGCTGGCGGCGGAGCTGTTCTCCGAGCCGCCGATCAACCTGATGCCGGGGCGTATCGCCGGCAACGAAGTCAGCTTCGCCAATTTCGTGCACTTCCCGCTCAACGTCGATTTGCGGCCGGTGGGCGAGGGCGAGTTCCGCTTTGGCGTTCGGCCCAGCCATATTTCGCTGGTGCCGAGCAACGACGATGACCTGGAACTGGCGGTGACCGTCGAGGTGGCCGAGATCAGCGGATCGGAAACGTTCCTGCACGTGCGCAACGAGCATTTCCTGCTGGTGCTGCACTTGCCCGGCGTTCACGAATACGACGTCGATGCGCCAATTCGGATCTATATCCCGACCCATAAACTGTTTGTCTTCGATACGCAGGGGCGGCTGGTCCAGGCGCCCGGTCGACGTATCGCGAGGGTTGCCTGATGGCTGAAATCCGTTTGCAGCACCTCGCCCACAGTTACACCCGCACGCCGACCGGCCCCGAGGATTACGCGATTCGCGAGATGGATCACGTTTGGGAGCAGGGCGGTGCCTATGCCTTGCTCGGGCCTTCGGGCTGCGGCAAGTCGACCTTGCTCAACATCATTTCCGGATTGCTCAGCCCGTCTCAGGGCCAGGTGCTGTTCGACAGCAAAGTGGTCAACGAGCTGACCCCGGAGAAGCGCAACATCGCCCAGGTTTTCCAGTTCCCGGTGGTCTACGACACCATGACGGTGTTCGATAACCTGGCCTTCCCGCTGCGTAATCAGGGCATGGCCGAGGCGAAAATTCACAGCAAGGTGCAGGAAATTGCCGAAGTCCTCGACCTTCAGGCATTGCTGTACAAGAAGGCACGCAACCTCACCGCCGATGAAAAACAGAAAGTCTCCATGGGCCGTGGGCTGGTGCGCGATGACGTGTCGGCGATCCTGTTCGATGAGCCGCTGACCGTGATCGACCCGCACTTGAAGTGGAAATTGCGGCGCAAGCTCAAGCAGATCCACGAGCAGTTCAACATCACCATGGTCTACGTCACCCACGATCAGCTCGAAGCCTCGACCTTCGCCGACAAGATCGCGGTGATGTACGGCGGGCAGATTGTGCAATTCGGTACGCCGCGAGAACTGTTCGAGCGGCCGAGCCACACCTTTGTCGGCTATTTCATCGGCAGTCCGGGGATGAACCTGATCGAGGTTCAGCCGCAGCCAGGCGGTGTCGGTTTCGCCTCGACTCATTTGCCGCTTTCCGATGCTCAACAGAAACGCGTTGCCGAGTCCGAGTGGAAAACCCTGAAGGTCGGCATCCGTCCGGAGTTCGTGCACGTGTGGGATGAGCCGTTTGATGAGGCGATGCAGGCACAGGTCGTACACGTCGAAGACCTTGGCACCTACAAGATCATGACCCTGAACCTCGACGGCGCCCCTTTGAAAGTGCGCCTGGCCGAAGACAAGCCAGTGCCTGAGGGAACCGCCTACATCAGCTTCCCGGCTCAATGGTTGATGGTGTATGCCGACGAATATCTCTTGGAGACGTAGCCATGAACAAGGTGCAGAACAACAAGGCCTGGTGGCTGGTGTTGCCGGTGTTTTTGCTGGTGGCGTTCAGTGCGGTGGTCCCGATGATGACGGTGGTCAACTACTCGGTGCAGGACATCTTCGACCAGTCCAGCCGCTACTTCGTCGGCGCCGACTGGTACAAGCAAGTGCTGCTCGATCCGCGCCTGCATGACTCATTACTGCGTCAGTTCATCTACTCCGGCTGTGTGCTGCTGATCGAAATCCCGCTGGGCATCGCCATCGCCCTGACCATGCCGATCAAGGGCCGCTGGTCCTCGCTGGTGCTGATCATCCTGGCGATTCCGTTGCTGATTCCGTGGAACGTGGTGGGGACGATCTGGCAGATCTTCGGTCGGGCGGACATTGGTCTGCTCGGCGCCAGCCTGAAGGCCATGGGCATCAACTACAACTATGCGGCCAACACCATGGACGCCTGGGTCACGGTGCTGGTGATGGACGTCTGGCACTGGACGTCGTTGGTGGCGCTGTTGTGTTTCTCGGGGCTGCGGGCGATTCCGGACGTGTATTACCAGGCGGCACGGATTGATCGGGCATCGGCCTGGGCGGTGTTCCGACACATCCAGTTGCCCAAGCTCAAGAGCGTGTTGTTGATCGCGGTGATGCTGCGGTTCATGGACAGTTTCATGATCTACACCGAGCCGTTTGTATTGACCGGTGGCGGTCCGGGCAATGCCACGACCTTCTTGAGTCAGACCTTGACCCAAATGGCCGTAGGGCAATTCGACCTCGGCCCGGCGGCGGCTTTCTCGCTGGTGTACTTCCTGATCATCCTGTTGGTGTCGTGGCTGTTCTACACCGCCATGACTCACTCTGACGCCAATCGGTGAGGCCCGCCATGAGCAAGAGAAAGCTGATTCCACTGCTGATCTACATCCTGTTCCTGCTGGTGCCGATCTACTGGCTGCTGAACATGTCCTTCAAGAGCAACACCGAAATCCTCGGCGGTCTGACGCTGTTTCCTCAGGATTTCACCTTCGCCAACTACAAAGTGATTTTCACCGACCCGAGCTGGTACACCGGTTATCTCAACTCGCTGTACTACGTGAGCCTGAACACAGTGATTTCGCTGAGCGTGGCATTGCCGGCCGCGTATGCGTTCTCGCGCTATCGGTTCCTCGGTGACAAGCACCTGTTTTTCTGGCTCCTGACCAACCGCATGGCGCCACCGGCGGTGTTTTTGCTGCCGTTCTTCCAGCTGTATTCCTCGATCGGTTTGTTCGACACCCACATCGCGGTGGCACTGGCTCACTGCCTGTTTAACGTGCCATTGGCGGTGTGGATTCTTGAGGGTTTCATGTCTGGCGTGCCGAAGGAGATCGACGAAACCGCCTACATCGATGGCTACAGTTTTCCCAAGTTCTTCGTGAAGATTTTCGTTCCGCTGATTGGTTCCGGGATCGGTGTGACGGCATTTTTCTGCTTCATGTTTTCCTGGGTCGAACTGCTGCTGGCGCGAACCCTGACCTCGGTCAACGCCAAACCGATTGCGGCGGTGATGACGCGCACGGTCTCGGCGTCCGGCATCGACTGGGGCGTGCTGGCGGCGGCGGGGGTGTTGACTATCCTGCCAGGCATGCTGGTGATCTGGTTTGTTCGCAACCACGTGGCCAAGGGCTTTGCCCTGGGCCGGGTCTGAGGAGCTGATGATGGAATGGATGAGTTGGACCGGCCCTACGGCGGCATTCTTCAGCGTCATTGCCTTGATCCTGGTGGGCATGACGACCTGGGAACTGCGTTCGCCGAGCATTCTTCGGCGTGGTTTGTTGCCGATTGCCACCACCCGTGGCGATCGGTTGTTTATCGGTCTTCTCGGCAGCGCCTACCTGCATTTGCTGGTAATCGGCGTCACCGACTGGAGCATCTGGGTTGCGTTCGCGTTGTCCCTGGTGTGGCTGTTGGCTGTGATGCGTTGGGGCTAGTCGAATCGCTCGGCAAAGTTGCTCCGAAACCCTATAAGGAGGTCTCTATGTTCGACAAAAACAATAAGCTGCGACATAGCGTTTCATTGGCAGCCATGCTGGCACTCAGCGGGCTGAGCGCTGCAGCCTGGGCCGATGCTTATGAAGACGCCGCCAAGAAATGGATTGGCAGCGAATTCAAACCGTCCACCCTCACCCCGGAACAGCAGCTCGAAGAGTTGAAGTGGTTTATCAAGGCGTCCGAGCCGTTTCGCGGGATGAGCATCAAGGTGGTCTCGGAAACCATCGCGACCCACGAATATGAATCCAAAACGCTGGCCAAGGCCTTTACCGAGATCACCGGGATCAAGCTGACCCACGACTTGCTGCAAGAAGGCGACGTGGTGGAAAAGCTGCAGACCCAGATGCAATCGGACAAGAACATCTATGACGGCTGGGTCAACGACTCGGACCTGATCGGCACGCACTTTCGCTACGGTAAAACCGAATCGATCACCGACCTGATGGCCAACGAAGGCAAGGCCTATACCTCGCCGACTCTGGACATCAAAGACTTCATCGGCATCTCGTTCACCACCGCGCCGGACGGCAAGATCTATCAACTGCCCGACCAGCAGTTCGCCAACCTTTACTGGTTTCGCGCCGACTGGTTCGAGCGGGCGGATCTGAAAGCAAAATTCAAAGAAAAATACGGTTATGAACTGGGCGTGCCGGTGAACTGGTCGGCCTATGAAGACATCGCCAAATTCTTCAGCGAAGACGTCAAGGAAATCGACGGCAAGCGTATCTACGGGCACATGGACTACGGCAAGAAAGACCCGTCCCTCGGCTGGCGCTTCACCGATGCCTGGTTCTCCATGGCCGGTGCTGGCGATAAGGGCATTCCCAACGGATTGCCGGTGGACGAGTGGGGCATCCGCGTCGAGGACTGCCATCCGGTGGGTTCCAGCGTGACCCGCGGCGGCGACACCAACGGCCCGGCGGCGGTCTATGCAACCACCAAGTATGTCGACTGGCTGAAAAAATATGCGCCACCGGAAGCGGCGGGCATGACCTTCTCCGAATCCGGTCCGGTACCGTCCCAGGGCAACATCGCCCAGCAGATCTTCTGGTACACCGCGTTTACCGCCGACATGACCAAGCCGGGCTTGCCGGTGATGAACGCCGACGGCACGCCGAAATGGCGCATGGCGCCGTCGCCGAAAGGTCCGTACTGGGAAGAGGGCATGAAGCTCGGTTATCAGGACGCCGGTTCCTGGACTTTCATGAAGTCCACGCCTGAGAAGCAAAAACTCGCGGCCTGGCTGTACGCGCAGTTCGTGACCTCGAAAACCGTCTCCCTGAAGAAAACCATCGTTGGCCTGACGCCGATCCGCGAGTCGGACATCAACTCGCAAGCGATGACCGACCTGGCACCGAAACTCGGTGGTCTGGTCGAGTTCTATCGCAGCCCGGCCCGCGTGCAATGGACCCCGACCGGGACCAACGTGCCGGACTATCCGCGTTTGGCGCAACTGTGGTGGAGCCACATCGCCGAAGCCGCCAGCGGCGAGAAAACCCCGCAACAGGCTCTGGATGGTTTGGCCAAGGATCAGGACGCGATCATGACCCGACTGGAACGCTCGAAGGCGCAAGCCACCTGCGCACCGAAAATGAACCCCGAGCGCGACGCGCAGTACTGGTTGGATCAACCGGGTGCACCGAAGCCGAAACTGGCGAACGAGAAGCCTAAAGGTGAAACCGTGAGTTATGCCGAACTGCTGAAATCGTGGGAGGCGGCGCGTAAGTAAACCGCTGGACTTCGAAATGCGAACGGCACCGTAAGGTGCCGTTTTTGTTTGTGCCTGGTCCGCCGCCATCGCACTGGAGTCAAGTCAACACCGCCAATTGCTCGACTGTTTCTGGAAAGCGCTCGACCAGTCGAATCAAGGTCGTGGCCTGTGCATTCGGTTGTGCGCGTCCTTGCTCCCAGTTTTCCAGCGTCCGGGTATTCGTACGCAAATACATCGCGAATACCGAACGGGAAAGGTTGAGTTGTTGGCGTATGGCTACGACTTCCTCGGCAGTGATTGGCACCAGTTTTGGCAGTTTGACCTTGTGGGTTCGCAGCGTGACCTTGCCTTGGCGCTCGTCGGCCAAGGCTTCAAGGCCTTCCATCAGTTCTGCAAAAATGTCACGTTTCATAGTGGGATCTCGTGTTGATTTCGCTATCTAGAGTTTGTCTGAAAAGTTTCTTCTGGGAAGGCGACAGGTCGTCTTGCTCGTTTTTGCTATATACGGTGAACAGCCAGAATTGATCAAAACCCGACCACCAGTAATAAATCACCCTTAGTCCACTGCGCTTGCCTTTGCCTCGTCGCTGGTCGGAGAAACGGACCTTTCGCAAGCCGCCCATACCTTCCACTGGATCGCCCGCTTCCGGGTTTTTCAGCAGCTCCAGTTGAAAGCTGCGAAACAGTTCGTCGTCCAGGTAGTCATTTCTGTGCTTTTGAAATGCGGGTAATTCGATAAAAAGAGCGTCCATGTTCTGTACGTTACCTGCGTATATTTCTATCACAAGAATCGAATAGGTCAAGGTTTCTGTTCCTGCCAATTCGGTCAGGTCATTACGTTAAGTCGAAGGCAGGGAAGGGGATGTAGGACGCGGCTGATTCACCCGCGAGGCTATTCTGGATATGCAGGAGGAGAGGGGAGAGGCTGGAGTGAGATCTCCCAAAACGCAAAAACGGCACCCGAAGGTGCCGTTTCTGTTTTCTACCAAGTGTCGCTTAAGCGATCAACCCGCCAACCCTGCCTGCTGAACCAGCACCAGCAACGGCTGTGGATACAGCCCAAGGAAGAACGCCAGTGCAGCGATCGCCAGCAGCATCACGCCGCCTGCACGCTGTTCCCAGTGCAGTTGCGCATCGTGGCGACGCAGGTTCGGTTCGATCAGGAACAGGGTGACCATCACACGCAGGTAGTAGAAGACGCCGATGGCGCTGCCCAGTACCAGGGAACCGACCAGCCACCATTGGTGCGACTCGACGCCGGTAGCGATGATGTAGAACTTGCCGATGAAGCCCGCGGTCAGCGGGATACCGGCCAGGGACAGCATCATTACGGTCAGTACGGCGGTCAGGTACGGACGGCGCCAGAACAGGCCGCGGTATTCGTACAGGGCATCCGCGTCACGGCCGTTGTACGGCGAGGACATCAGCGTGATCACGCCGAACGCGCCGAGGCTGGTGATCACGTAGGTGACCAGGTACACGCCGATGGCTTCCACGGCCAGACCCTTGCTCGCCACCAGGGCGATCAGCAGGTAACCGAAGTGAGCGATGGACGAGTAACCCAGCAGACGCTTGAGGTTGCTCTGGGTCAGTGCCAGCAGGTTACCGAACAGGATCGACGCGATGGCGATGATGGTCAGCACGTCGCTCAGGACACCGCTGCTTGCGGCTGGCGAGATCTGGAACAGACGCACCATCACCGCAAACACCGCCACTTTCGAAGCGGTGGCCAGGAACGCAGCTACCGGTGCCGGAGCACCTTCGTAAACGTCCGGGGTCCAGAGGTGGAACGGTACCAGCGACAGCTTGAACGCCAGACCGATCAGCATCATGCCCAGGCCCAGTTGCGCCAGCGAGCTTGGCAGGCCGGTGGCCGCCAGGGCCTGGCCGATACCGACGAAGCTCAGGCTACCGGAGTCGGCATACAGCAGTGCCATACCGAACAACAGGAACGCGGAACCGGCGGCCGACAGCACCATGTACTTGATACCGGCTTCCAGCGAACGCTTGTTGAAGAAGGCGTAAGCCACCAGACCGTAGACCGGTACCGAGAGCAGTTCCAGACCGATGAACAACCCGGCCAGGTGCTGCGCGCTGACCAGTACCAGGCCACCGGCGGCGGCCATCAGGATCAGCAGGTAAAGTTCTTCACGGTTGCCCGGGTAACCCGAACCGCCATCGCCGAGGTAGGCGTGGGCGAGGGTCACACAAGCGAGGGTGGCGACCAGGATCAGCGCCATGTACAAGCAAGCGAAGGTGTCGATCTGCAGCAGTGGAGTCACGGCCAGAGGCGCGACTTTCAGGGCTGGCAGGATCGACAGCAACGCCAGGTTCAGACCCGCCACGGAAATCAGGAAGGTCTGCGAGTGGTTGCGGCGCCAGGCGATCGCCAGCATCACCACGATGATCGTGGCGCTGGTGATCAACAACGGCGCAAGCGCGATAAAGTGTTGAGTCGTGAATTCCATAGCGCTCTTACCGGGCCGAAGCGAGTTGAGTGAAGGCGGTGCCGAGCCACTGCTGCACGCCATGCATCGTCGCGGCAGAGGTGTCGAGGAACGGCTGCGGGTACACGCCGATGTAAATCAGCAGTGCCGCCAGACCGACCACCATGATCAGTTCGCGACCGTCCATACCATGCATCACCGCGTCCGATTTGGACGCGCCGAAGTAGGCACGGTGAATCATGATCAGCGAGTAGACCGAACCGAACACCAGACCGGACGTCGCGATGATAGTGATCCATGGGGCGGCAGGGAACGTGCCGATCAGGATCAGGAATTCGCCGACGAAGTTACCGGTCGCCGGCAAGCCCAGGGAGGCCGCCGCGAAGAACAGGCTGACGCCTGGCAGGTAGGCGATTTTCGACCACAGGCCACCCATTTCACGCATGTCGCGAGTGTGAGTGCGCTCGTAGAGCTGGCCACACAGGATAAAGAGTGCCGCGGCCGACAGGCCGTGCGCGAGCATCTGCATCACCGCGCCCTGCAGCGCCAGTTGGCTGCCGGAGTAGATGCCGATCAGCACGAAGCCCATGTGCGAAACGCTGGAGTACGCGACCAGACGCTTGATGTCAGTTTGTGCGAACGCCAGGAACGCACCGTAGAAGATCCCGATCAGACCGAGGGTCATGGCGAACGGCGCAAACTCGGCCGACGCATTCGGGAACAGCGGCAGGGCGAAGCGCAGCAGACCGTAAGCAGCGGTTTTCAGCAAGATACCGGCCAGGTCGACCGAACCCGCTGTTGGCGCCTGGGCGTGAGCGTCAGGCAACCAGGAGTGGAACGGCACCACTGGCAGCTTCACCGCGAAAGCGATGAAGAAACCGAGCATCAGGATGTACTCGGTGGTCAGCGACATCTTGGTTTTCAACAGGTCGGCGTAGTTGAAGGTAATTACGCCGGTGTCGTTGAAGTTGACCAGAACCAGACCCAGGATCGCCACCAACATGATCAGGCCGGACGCCTGAGTGAAGATGAAGAACTTGGTCGCTGCGTAGATCCGGGTTTTCTTGCCGTCCGAAGAACTGTGACCCCAGAGCGCGATGAGGAAGTACATCGGCACCAGCATCATTTCCCAGAAGAAGAAGAACATGAACAGGTCGAGGGCGAGGAACACGCCGACGACACCGCCCAGGATCCACATCAGGTTCAGGTGGAAGAAGCCAACATGACGTTGAATCTCTTTCCACGAACACAGTACCGAGAGAACACCCAGCAGACCGGTCAGCATGATCATCAGCAGCGACAGGCCGTCGAGGGCCAGGTGCACGCTGATGCCGAAACGCTGGATCCAGACATGCTTGAACTCAAGCACCCAGGTCGGGTCGGCGCCAGGCGCCGGGGCAAGTGAATAGTCACCGTTGGCCCACAGCCAGAGGCCGAGGGAGAGCAACAGGGACATGGTGATCAGCGCAATCCAGCGGGGGAGGGTAGCGCCGAAGCGCTCACCCATCCAGCACAGCAGGCCGCCGATGAAGGGGATCAGGATTAGCCAAGGCAGAATCATGACGGGCTCAATTCCTTTCGCAAGTTCGCAAGGTTCATATTCAGACCGCTACCAGCACGATGGCGCCGATGACCAGCACGGAGCCGGCTGCCATCGATGCCGCGTACCAACGCAGTTGACCGGTTTCGGTACGGCTCAGGGCGGTGTGACCGCCTTTGGCCATACGCGGGATCAGACCGATGGTCTGGTCGAGCGGGTCTCTGCGCAGTACGTGGCTGATCGCAAGGTATGGCTTGACGAACAGTTTGTCGTAGATCCAGTCGAAGCCCCAGGCAGCGAACCACCAGGCCGAAAGGAAGCGGCCGATGCCGCTGTTGGCGATTGCAGTGACGAAACGACGCTTGCCGAGGAACAGCAGCGCGGCCAGCAGGATACCGGACAGGGCGATGGCGCCCGACGCGATTTCCAGACTGTGCTTGGCTTCGCCGCCGGCATGACCGACGCTTTCCGGCAGCACACCGTGCAGCGGTGGAACGATCATCGCGCCAATGGCGGTAGACAATACGATCAGCACCGACAGTGGCAGCCAGTGAGCGATGCCGTGACCGGCGTGCGCTTCGGTTTTCACTTCACCGTGGAACGCGATGAAGATCAGGCGGAAGGTGTACAGCGAAGTCATGAACGCACCGACCAGACCTGCGTACAGCAGACCGTGGTTGCCGCTGGCGAACGCTTCCCAGAGGATTTCGTCCTTGGAGTAGAAGCCTGCGGTCACCAGTGGCAGGGCTGCCAGAGCGGCACCACCGACGATGAAGCTGGCGTAGGCCAGCGGCAGTTTCTTCCACAGGCCGCCCATCTTGAAGATGTTCTGCTCGTGGTGGCAGGCAACGATCACCGAGCCGGATGCAAGGAACAGCAGCGCCTTGAAGAAGGCGTGGGTCATCAGGTGGAAGATCGCGCCATCCCAGGCACCAACGCCCAGCGCCAGGAACATGTAGCCGATCTGGCTCATGGTCGAGTAGGCGAGGATTCGTTTGATGTCGGTCTGAACCAGTGCGGCAAAACCGGCGAGTACCAGGGTCACACCGCCGACAACGCCAACCAGGTGCAGGATATCCGGCGCCAGGGAAAACAGGCCGTGAGTACGGGCGATCAGGTAGACACCGGCGGTCACCATGGTTGCGGCGTGGATCAGTGCCGAAACCGGAGTAGGACCGGCCATCGCGTCCGCCAGCCAGGTTTGCAGCGGCAGTTGCGCGGATTTACCGACAGCGCCGCCCAGCAGCATCAGGGTCGCCATGACCATCCAGAAGTCGCCAGCCTGGAATTTCTGCGGTGCCAGCACCAGCAGTTCCTGGATGTTCAGCGTGCCCAGTTGCGCGAACAGGATGAACAGGCCGATGGCCATGAACACGTCGCCGATCCGGGTGACGATGAAGGCTTTGAGTGCCGCGTTACCGTTGTTGCGGTTGCTGTAGTAGAAACCGATCAACAGGTACGAGCACAGGCCCACGCCTTCCCAACCGAAGTACAGGAACAACAGGTTATCGCCCAGGACCAGGAACAGCATGCTGGCGATAAACAGGTTGGTGTAGGCGAAGAAGCGCGAGTAACCGGCTTCACCGCGCATGTACCAGGACGCGAACAGGTGGATCAGGAAGCCGACGCCGACCACCACACCGAGCATGGTCAGGGACAGACCATCCAGGTACAGCGCGAAGTTAGGCGTAAAGCCTTCCACCGCCATCCACTGCCACAACACCATGGTGTAGTGACCACCTTCAGGTGGAGCGACGTTGAATTGCCAGATCACATAAGCCGTGACGATGGCCGACAGACCAATGGAGCCGACGCCGATCAGCGCCGACAGGTTTTCCGAGAGGCGGCCGCGTGAGAACGCCAGCAGCAGGAAACCTATGAGAGGGAATACGAAAGTCAGATAGAGAAGATTCATCCGCGCATCTCGCTGGCAGCGTCGATATCGAGAGTGTGGAAGCGGCGATACAGCTGCAACAGAATCGCCAGGCCAATACTGGCCTCGGCGGCTGCCAGGCTGATCACCAGGATGAACATGATCTGTCCATCCGGCTGCGCCCAGCGGCTACCGGCAACGATGAAGGCCAGTGCGGAGGCATTCATCATGACCTCCAGGCTCATCAGCACGAAGAGAATGTTGCGGCGGACCATCAGGCCGACCAGACCGAGGCAGAACAGGATGCCGGCGACCGCCAGACCATGCTCCATAGGGATAGCAGGCATCGTCATTGCTCCTTGGCTTCGTTGCGGCCCAAGTGGAACGCCGTGACGGCTGCGGCGAGCAGCAGCATCGAGGCGAGTTCGACCACCAGCAGATAAGGACCGAACAGGCTGATGCCCACGGCCTTGGCGTCTACGGTGGTGTGGCCGATGGCCTGGCCGCTGTCGTGGCTGAACAGCACGTACAGCAGTTCAACCAGCAGCAGGGTGCCGAGCGCGACCGGGCCGAGCCAGATACCGGGCTTGAGCCAGACGCGCTCTTGCTGAACCGAGGCCGGGCCCAGGTTCAGCATCATCACCACGAACACGAACAGCACCATGATGGCGCCAGCGTAGGCGATCACTTCCAGCACACCGGCAAACGGTGCGCCGAGGGCGAAAAACGTCATCGCCACGGCAATCAGCGAAATGATCAGGTAGAGCAGGGCGTGCACAGGGTTGGTGTTGGTGATCACGCGAAGCGTGGACACAACCGCGATACCCGATGCGAAATAGAAAGCGAATTCCATCTTTCTTCCTTAAGGCAGCAAGCTCTTCACGTTGATCGGCTGGGCTTCATTCTGCGCGGAGCCTTTCGGCTTCCCGGCAATCGCCATACCTGCAACACGATAGAAGTTGTAATCAGGGTTTTTGCCGGGGCCGGAGATCAAAAGATCTTCTTTCTCGTACACCAGGTCCTGACGTTTGAACTCGGCCATCTCGAAATCCGGTGTCAGCTGGATCGCGGTGGTCGGGCAGGCTTCCTCGCAGAGGCCGCAGAAAATGCAGCGCGAGAAGTTGATGCGGAAGAAGTCCGGGTACCAGCGACCGTCTTCGGTTTCAGCTTTCTGCAGCGAGATGCAACCGACCGGGCAGGCCACGGCGCACAGGTTGCAGGCTACACAGCGCTCTTCGCCGTCGGGGTCGCGGGTCAGCACGATACGGCCACGGAAGCGCGGCGGCAGGTACACCGCCTCTTCCGGGTATTGCAGCGTGTCGCGCTTGCGGAAGGCGTGGCCGAAGATCATCACCAGGCTGCGAAGCTGGGTGAAGAAGCCATGCACGATGTCAAATATGTACTTCATGATTCTCTATCCTCACTGAGCCGCGACGGCGGGCGTGTTGAGCAACACGATCGCAGCGGTCACCAGCATGTTGACGAGGGTCAGCGGCAGGCAGAACTTCCAGCTGAAATCCATCACTTGGTCATACCGTGGGCGCGGAATCGAGGCGCGCAGCAGGATGAAGAACATGATGAAGAACGCGGTTTTCAGTGCGAACCAGATGAACGGGATCTGCGGCAGAATGCCGAACGGACCGTGCCAGCCACCGAAGAACAACGTCACCAGCAGCGCCGAAATCAACACGATGCCGATGTACTCACCGACGAAGAACATGCCCCATTTCATGCCGGCGTATTCAATGTGGTAACCGTCGGCCAGTTCCTGCTCCGCTTCCGGCTGGTCGAACGGGTGACGGTGAGTCACGGCGACGCCAGCAATGAAGAAGGTCAGGAAACCGAAGATCTGCGGAATGACGAACCACAGGTTCTGCGCCTGGTATTCAACGATGTCGCGCATGTTGAACGAGCCGACCTGGATCACGATGCCCATCAGCGACAGGCCCATGAACACTTCGTACGACACGGTTTGTGCCGAGGCCCGCAAGCTGCCCAGCAGGGCGAACTTGTTGTTACTCGACCAGCCGGCGAACAGCACCGCGTAGACCGACAGACCGGCCATGGCGAAGAAGAACAGAATGCCGATGTTGATGTCCGCCACACCCCAGGTCGGGGTGATCGGGATGATCGCGAAGGCAATCAGCAAGGCGCTCATGGCCACGACCGGCGCCAACGTGAAGATCACTTTGTCGGCGAACGGCGGGGTCCAGTCTTCCTTGAAGAACATCTTGATCATGTCGGCCGCGATCTGGAACGCGCCGAACGGGCCGACGCGGTTCGGACCGTAACGGTCCTGCCAGAGGGCGAGCAAACGACGCTCGACCCAGCTCAGCAGCGCGCCGCACACCACGACGGCGAGCAGAATCACGATGGCCTTGAGGACCGCGATGATCACGTCAATCACTTCAGGCGTGAACCAGGTCATTGAGCTGCCTCCTGCAGACCGTCAACGGATTTGCCAAAGATCGCTGGCGGAATGCCGGAGATACCGGCCGGCAATGCGACCAGACCGGCACCCAGCTCTTCGTTGATGCGCAGCGGCAGACGCAGGGTCTGGCCAGCCACGCTCAAGCTCAGCAGGGCGCCCTCATTGACGCCCAGACGGTCGGCTTCGGATTTGGCCAGCGACACGTAAGCGGCCGGGATGCGTTCCTGAACCGGTGCGGCTTTGGAAGAGTTCTCTTCGCTGCCGAACAGGTGGAAGAACGGCACAACCTGCCAGGTGCCTGGAGCCGGGTTGAACGCGCGCGGAACACTGGCGAACCAGTTCAGCGAGTCACCGGTGCTTTCGATCAGGCGGGTGCCCGGGTCGCCAGCGCGGATGTGACCACCGACTTCGTCCTGGAACTTGTTCCAGGCTTGCGGCGAGTTCCAGCCCGGAGACCAGGCGAATGGCACTTGCTGACGCGGTTCGACCGAGCCCGAGTAACCTTCCATGGAGAACGAGAACGCGGTGTCGTTATCCTGGGAAGTACGCGGCTCGTGCACGCTGATGTCGGCGCGCATGGCGGTACGACCGGAGTAACGCAGCGGTTCGCGAGCCAGTTTCAGGCCTTTGATGCGGAACGCGGCGGACGGTGCAGCGCTGACGATGCCGGCCAGTTGCGGAGTGCTTGCGGCACAGGCAGCGGTGACGTGGTCCAGTTGGGTCCAGTCGATCGGCTGGTTCAACAGGGTCGCGCGCAGGGCATGCAGCCAGCGCCAGCCTTCGTGAACCATGATGCTTGCGTCGAGGTAAGTCGGGTCGAAGACCTGGAAGAAGCGCTGGGCGCGGCCTTCCTGGCTGACCAGCGTACCGTCGCCTTCAGCGAAGCTGGCGGCTGGCAGAACCAGGTGCGCGCGATCGCTGGTGGCGGTCTTCTGATGGTCCGCCACGATCAGCACTTTCGCGGCGTTCAGGGCAGCATCGACCTTGGTTTTGTCGGTACGGGTGTACAGATCGTTTTCCAGCACGACGATGGCGTCAGCTTTACCGTCGATCACGGCTTGCAGCGCGGCATCGACCGAGTCGCCACCGAGCATGGCCAGGCCGAGGCTGTTGGCCTCTGGCACGATCAGGCTGATGGAACCGTTCTTCTCGCGCAGCTTCAGGGCTTTGGCGATGTTGGCCGCGGCTTCGATCAGCGCCTTGGAACCCAGCGAGGTGCCGGCAATGATCAGCGGACGCTTGGCGGCGAGCAGGGCGTCGGCAATGCGCTTGGCCAGCTCAAGAGCTTCAGCGTCCAGGCCTTCAACGGCAGGCGCGCTGGCGTCGAGGGCGTGAGCCACGGCGAAACCGATGCGGGCCAGGTCGTCTGGCGCAGCGTGTACGCATTCTTCAGCGATGTCGTCGAGCTTGGTTTCAGCCAGGCTGGCGATGAACAGCGGGTTCAGCGCGTTCTGACCGATGTTCTTCACGGCGGCGTCGAGCCAAGGCTGAACGCGCATGGCGTCGGCCATGTCTTCGGCTTTGCCTTTGACCGATTGACGCAGGGACAGGGCCATGCGCGCAGCAGTCTGGGTCAGGTCTTCACCGAGGACGAAGATCGCGTCGTGGTCTTCGATGTCGCGCATGTTCGGGATCGGCAGCGGGCTGTCTTTCAGCACCTGCATGACCAGACGAATGCGTTCCAGCTCAGCGGCTTCGATACCGGAGTAGAAGTGCTCGGCACCGACCAGTTCGCGCAACGCGTAGTTGCTTTCGAGGCTGGCACGCGGCGAACCGATACCTACGATGTTGCGACCGCGTAGCAGATCGGCGGCTTTATCCAGCGCTTCGTCGAGGGTCAGCTTGGCGCCGTTGGCCAGCAATGCCTGACGCGGGCGATCCTTGCGGTTGACGTAGCCATAGCCGAAGCGGCCACGGTCGCACAGGAAGTACTGGTTTACCGAACCGTTGAAACGGTTTTCGATACGACGCAGTTCACCGTAACGCTCGCCTGGGGAGATGTTGCAACCGCTGGAGCAGCCATGGCAGATGCTCGGCGAGAACTGCATGTCCCACTTGCGGTTGTAGCGCTCGGAGTGAGTCTTGTCGGTGAACACACCGGTCGGGCAGACCTCGGTGAGGTTGCCGGAGAACTCGCTTTCCAGGGTGCCGTCTTCAACGCGACCGAAGTACACGTTGTCGTGGGCGCCGAACACACCGAGGTCGGTGCCGCCGGCGTAGTCCTTATAGAAGCGCACGCAGCGGTAGCAAGCGATGCAGCGGTTCATTTCGTGGGAAATGAACGGGCCCAGTTGCTGGTTCTGGTGAGTACGCTTGGTGAAGCGGTAACGGCGCTCGTTGTGGCCGGTCATCACCGTCATGTCTTGCAGGTGGCAGTGACCGCCTTCTTCACAGACCGGGCAGTCGTGAGGGTGGTTGGTCATCAGCCATTCAACGACGCTGGCGCGAAACACTTTCGCTTCTTCGTCGTCGATGGAGATCCAGCTGCCGTCGGTGGCGGGGGTCATGCACGACATGACGATCCGACCACGCTTGTCGTTCTCGTCGGTGTACTGCTTGACCGCGCACTGGCGGCAAGCGCCAACGCTGCCAAGGGCGGGGTGCCAGCAGAAATAAGGGATATCGAGGCCTAGCGACAGACATGCCTGTAACAGGTTGTCTGCCCCATCGACTTCGAGCTCTTTGCCGTCTACGTGGATAGTGGCCATGGTTCAAAGTTCTTCGTTGGCCCGGTGTCAGCGGGCGTGGCTAATGGAATCTTGTTATTCGCGTGAATCAACACAGCCGTTAAAGGCGTCATCACACGACAAAGCGAAGGGCACGGACCCTTCGCTTTTTTAAGCGTTTACGCGCCGACTACGATCGGCCTTGCCAGAGGCGGGACGACGGCGCTGGTAGGCGCGATGCCGGCTTCGAACTCATGGCGGAAGTATTTGATTGCGCTGCCCAACGGCTCCACGGCGCCCGGTGCGTGAGCACAGAAGGTCTTGCCTGGGCCGAGGAAACCGACCAGACCCAGCAGGGTCTCGATATCGCCGGCTTGCCCTTCACCGTTCTCGATGGCGCGCAGAAGCTTGACGCTCCACGGCAAACCGTCACGGCACGGGGTGCAGAAGCCGCAGGATTCGCGGGAGAAGAACTCTTCCATGTTGCGCAGCAGGGAAACCATGTTGACGCTGTCGTCCACCGCCATGGCCAGGCCGGTACCCATACGGGTGCCCACTTTGGCGATGCCGCCGGCGTACATTTGTGCGTCGAGGTGTTCCGGCAACAGGAAACCGGTACCGGCGCCGCCAGGCTGCCAGCACTTGAGTTTGTAACCGTCGCGCATGCCGCCGGCGTAGTCTTCGAACAACTCGCGACCGGTGACGCCGAACGGCAATTCCCACAGGCCCGGGTTCTTGACCTTGCCGGAGAAGCCCATGAGCTTGGTGCCCATGTCTTCACTGCCTTCGCGCGCCAACGATTTGTACCAGTCCACGCCGTCGGCAATGATCGCCGGCACGTTGCACAGGGTTTCAACGTTGTTCACGCAAGTCGGCTTGCCCCACACACCAACGGCGGCAGGGAAGGGCGGCTTGGAGCGCGGGTTGGCGCGGCGGCCTTCGAGGGAGTTGATCAGTGCGGTTTCTTCACCGCAGATGTAACGCCCGGCGCCGGTGTGGACGAACAGCTCGAAATCGAAGCCGCTGCCCAGAATGTTTTTACCCAGCAGGCCCGCTGCCTTGGCTTCTTCCACGGCACGGTTCAGGTGCTTGGCGGCGGTGGTGTATTCGCCACGCAGGAAGATGTAGCCACGGTAGGTTTTCAGCGCGCGAGCACTGATCAGCATGCCTTCGATCAGCAGATGGGGCAGTTGCTCCATCAACATGCGGTCTTTCCAGGTGTTCGGTTCCATCTCGTCCGCGTTGCACAGCAGGTAGCGGATGTTGATGGATTCGTCTTTGGGCATCAGGCCCCACTTAACGCCAGTGGGGAAGCCTGCACCGCCGCGACCTTTAAGACCGGAGTCCTTCACGGTCTGGACGATGTCGTCCTGAGCCATGTCGGCGAAGGCTTTGCGCGCAGCCGCGTAACCGTTCTTGGCCTGGTACTCGTCGAGCCAGACAGCTTCGCCGTCGTCACGCAGACGCCAGGTGAGCGGGTGAGTCTCGGCCGACCGCTTGATGCGGTTGGCTGGACCGAAGGAAGTCAGGGTCATACGTAGCCCTCGAGCAATTTGGCAACGCCGGCAGGCTGCACATCACCGAAAGTGTCGTCGTCGATCATCAACGCCGGCGCCTTGTCGCAGTTGCCGAGGCAGCAGACCGGCAGCAGGGTGAAACGACCGTCGGCGGTGGTCTGACCCAGGCCGATGCCCAGATTGCTCTGGATTTCGCTGACTACCGATTCATGGCCACCGATGTAGCAGACCATGCTGTCGCAGACGCGAATGATGTGACGGCCGACCGGCTGACGGAAGATCTGGCTATAGAACGTCGCCACCCCTTCAACGTCGCTGGCCGGGATGCCGAGGATTTCGCCGATGGCGTAGAGCGCGCCATCAGGCACCCAGCCACGTTCCTTCTGGACGATCTTCAGG
Organism: Pseudomonas sp. GM41(2012); assembly: GCF_000282315.2. GTDB lineage: Bacteria > Pseudomonadota > Gammaproteobacteria > Pseudomonadales > Pseudomonadaceae > Aquipseudomonas. Next base: position 1,820,331 of record NZ_AKJN02000006.1, on the reverse strand, counting down.
GCTTCGATCGACGCCGCGCGCGGGTCTTCGTAGTGATGCAGCTCGTGCTCGATGGCCGAGCGCTCGGTTTCGCTCAGGGCGAAACGGTCTGTCTGGATAAGCGTGCTGTTCATGCTTAGCGGTCCACGTCGGCCATAACGAAATCGATACTACCCAGGTACGCGATCAAGTCCGCGACCATGCTGCCTTTGATCACCGAAGGGATCTGCTGCAGGTGCGGGAAGCTTGGGGTGCGAATCCGGGTGCGGTAGCTCATGGTGCCGCCATCGCTCGTCAGGTAATAACTGTTGATGCCCTTGGTCGCTTCAATCATCTGGAAGGATTCGTTGGCCGGCATGACCGGGCCCCACGAAACTTGCAGGAAGTGCGTGATCAGGGTCTCGATGTGCTGCAGGGTGCGCTCTTTCGGTGGCGGCGTGGTCAGCGGGTGATCCGCCTTGTACGGGCCTTCCGGCATGTTGCGCATGCACTGCTCGATGATCTTCAGGCTCTGGCGCATTTCTTCGACACGCACGATGCAACGGTCGTAGGCATCGCCATTGGCCGCCAGCGGCACTTCGAATTCGAAGTTCTCGTAACCGGAGTACGGGCGAGCTTTACGCAGGTCGAAATCGCAACCGGTCGAACGCAGGCCGGAACCGGTGACGCCCCATTCCAGGGCTTCTTTGGTGTTGTAGGCGGCGACGCCGATGGTCCGGCCACGCAGGATGCTGTTGTCCAGTGCGGCTTTCTGGTATTCGTCCAGACGCTTTGGCATCCACTCGATGAAGTCTTTCACCAGTTTTTCCCAGCCGCGCGGCAGGTCGTGAGCGACGCCACCGATGCGGTACCAGGCCGGGTGCAGACGGAAGCCGGTAATGGCTTCGATCACCGTGTACGCCTTCTGACGGTCGGTGAACGTGAAGAACACCGGGGTCATGGCGCCGACGTCCTGGATGTAAGTCCCCAGGAACAGCAGGTGGCTGGTGATCCGGAAGAACTCGGCCATCATGATGCGGATGACGTCGACCTTCTCAGGCACCTTGATGCCGGCCAGCTTCTCGACCGAGAGCACGTACGGCAGGTTGTTCATCACGCCGCCGAGGTAGTCGATACGGTCGGTGTACGGAATGAAACTGTGCCAGGACTGACGCTCGGCCATCTTCTCGGCACCACGGTGGTGGTAACCGACGTCCGGAACGCAGTCGACGATTTCTTCACCGTCCAGCTGCAGAATGATGCGGAACGCACCGTGCGCGGAAGGGTGGTTAGGACCGAGGTTGAGGAACATGTAGTCCTCGTTCGCACCGGAACGCTTCATGCCCCAGTCTTCAGGCTTGAAGCGCGCGGCTTCTTCCTCAAGCTGTTGCTTGGCCAGGGTCAGGCTGAACGGGTCGAACTCGGTGGCACGGGCCGGGAAGTCCTTGCGCAGCGGGTGACCTTCCCAGGTCGGCGGCATCATGATGCGGGTCAGGTGCGGGTGACCGGCAAAGTTGATGCCGTACATGTCCCACACTTCACGCTCGTACCAGTTGGCGTTTGGCCAGATGCCGGTCACGGTCGGCACGCTGAGGTCGCTCTCGGACAAGGCGACCTTGATCATTACGTCACTATTACGTTCGATCGACATCAAGTGATAGAACACTGTGAAGTCGGCGCCGCTTGGCAGCCCTTGACGCTTGGTGCGCAGACGCTCGTCCACGCCGTGCAGGTCATAGAGCATGACGTACGGCTTGGGCAGGTTGCGCAGGAAGGTCAGGACTTCGACGAGTTTGGCACGGGCAACCCAAAGCACCGGCATGCCGGTGCGGGTAGGCTGGGCGGTGAACGCCTCAGGGCCAAAACGGTTGTTCAGTTCAACGACCACATCCTGGTCGTCTGCCTTATAAGGCGGGATGTACAGAGCACTGCCTGTAGTCATGGTTATTTATCGCTTTCGGTCAACGTAAAGAATGAAGCCAGGTTCTCGTTCTATAAAAGAAGCAGGTCTGGATCAGACTTCGTCGGGGCTGCGCAGGTTGGTGACTGCGATTCGCTGTTCGCGGCGCTGTTCCTTTTGCGAAGGCATCTCGGCGCGGTACACGCCTTGATCGCCGACGACCCAGGAAAGCGGACGACGCTCCTGTCCAATCGACTCCTGCAACAGCATCAAGCCTTGCAGAAAAGCTTCAGGGCGGGGCGGGCAGCCAGGCACGTAGACGTCCACGGGCAGGAACTTGTCCACCCCTTGAACGACGGAGTAGATGTCGTACATGCCACCGGAGTTGGCGCACGAACCCATGGAGATAACCCATTTAGGTTCGAGCATTTGCTCGTAGAGACGCTGAATGATCGGCGCCATCTTGATGAAGCAGGTACCGGCGATAACCATGAAATCCGCCTGACGCGGCGATGCCCGGATAACCTCGGCGCCAAAGCGCGCGATGTCGTGGGGCGCCGTGAAGGCGGTGGTCATTTCCACGTAGCAGCACGAAAGACCGAAGTTGTACGGCCACAGGGAGTTCTTGCGCCCCCAGTTGATCGTGCCGTTAAGCACGTCTTCGAGCTTGCCCATGAAAATGTTTTTGTGGACTTGATCTTCTAACGGATCGGAAACGGTTTCCCGTTCGCCAATCGGATACTGCTCGTTAGGAGCATCGGGGTCGATCCTGGTGAGATTGTATTGCATTGCCAAAGCCTCATTGTTTCAGCTTCGCTTGCCGCTTAAGACGAGCTGCCGGAGCCCAGTCAAGGGCGCCCACTCGAAATAGGTAGACAAGACCTGCCAACAGAATTGCTATGAAAACGAGAGCTTCGACAAATCCGGTCCAGCCGCTTTCGCGGACGGACACAGACCAGGCAAAGAGAAAAAGGGCTTCGATATCGAAGATCACGAAGAGCATCGCAACCAGATAGAATTTTGCAGAGAGCCGCAAACGGGCGCCACCTGTAGGCAGCATGCCGGATTCGAACGGTTCGTTTTTGCTGCGGCCCCAGGCTTTTGACCCGAGGAGGCTGGAGACGCCGAGCATGAAGGCGCAAAGGCCGACGACGCCCAGAAGGAAAATGGCAAAGCCCCAGTTGTGGGCCATGAGTCCTGTCGCTTCGGGCATGCTGGTAATCCTTAACAGAGAGCAAAGGTCTCTGAGCTTGAAAAAGAAACAAAGCAGTGACGATATGTCGCAGCAATCAATCCCGCTGATTTTATGGCACAACACCGTGCAAGTAAAATTCCTATAGCGAAATTATTTACAGGAATAAGGACATAGCGCACCTCCAAAACCCTGTAGCCCATGCCGTTCGGGCATTAGCCGGCATTTCATCAATTATGTTTTGTAGGGAATGTAACGAACATAGTTGCGTCTAAATGATAATCAATATTGTTTGGATCGGTTTTTAAACTGTTTAGCGGGTGAGTGGCTGGAAAGTTGTCTTATATGCGCGTTACTGCAAGTAGCGAGCGGGGTCGTTTTACCCTTTTTTCCTGATTGGAAAACTGCTCTGGATCAATGATTTTTCCGTGTTTTTGTAGGAGCAAGGCTTGCCCGCGATGAGCGATGATGCGGTGCGTCTGGCTCACCGCGGCGCGTTCATCGCGGGCAAGCCTTGCTCCTACAAATTTGCGTGGTGTTGAAAATACAGGCAAAAAAACGCCCCGAACCAGTCGGGGCGTCAGATGTGCGGCGATGCGGTTAGCTTTCTATTCGGTCCGCAACGGCCGTTTGCTCAGGTGAAGCAGATCAGTGGAACTGTTCTTCTTCAGTCGAACCGGTCAGCGCGGTCACCGAAGACGAGCCACCTTGAATCACGGTGGTCATGTCGTCGAAGTAGCCGGTGCCCACTTCCTGCTGGTGAGCCACGAAGGTGTAACCCTTGGCAGCGTCAGCGAACTCTTGCTCTTGCAGCTTCACGTAGGCAGTCATGTCGTTACGGGCGTAGTCGTGCGCCAGGTTGAACATGCTGTGCCACATGTTGTGAATGCCGGCCAGGGTGATGAACTGGTGCTTGTAACCCATGGCAGACAATTCGCGCTGGAACTTGGCGATGGTCGCGTCGTCCAGGTTTTTCTTCCAGTTGAAGGAAGGCGAGCAGTTGTACGACAGCAGTTGGTCCGGGTATTCCTTTTTGATCGCTTCAGCGAAGCGACGAGCCTCGTCCAGATCCGGCTTGGCGGTTTCGCACCAGATCAGGTCGGCGTACGGAGCGTAAGCCAGGCCGCGAGCGATGGCCTGGTCGAGACCGGCGCGCACTTTGTAGAAGCCTTCCTGAGTACGTTCGCCAGTCACGAATGGCTGGTCGTACGGGTCGCAGTCCGAAGTCAGCAGGTCAGCCGCGTTAGCGTCGGTACGAGCCAGGATGATAGTCGGAGTACCGGCAACGTCAGCCGCCAGACGGGCAGCGGTCAGCTTCTGTACAGCTTCCTGGGTAGGAACCAGCACCTTGCCACCCATGTGGCCGCATTTTTTCACGGAAGCCAGTTGGTCTTCGAAGTGAACGCCAGCGGCGCCTGCTTCGATCATGCTTTTCATCAGCTCGTAAGCGTTCAGTACGCCGCCGAAACCGGCTTCAGCGTCAGCCACGATTGGAGCGAAGTAGTCGATGTAGCCTTCGTCGCCCGGGCCTTTACCGGCTTTCCATTGGATCTGGTCAGCACGACGGAACGAGTTGTTGATGCGCTTGACCACGGTTGGAACCGAATCCACCGGGTACAGCGACTGGTCCGGGTACATCGATTCGGCGGAGTTGTTGTCCGCAGCGACTTGCCAGCCCGACAGGTAGATCGCCTGGATACCGGCTTTAACTTGTTGTACAGCCTGGCCGCCGGTCAGGGCGCCCATGCAGTTGACGAAATCTTTCTCAGGACGGAAGGACGGCTTGGCGCCCTGGGTTACCAGGTTCCAAAGCTTCTCGGCGCCCAATTTTGCAAAGGTGTGCTCAGGTTGAACCGAGCCACGCAGGCGGACGACGTCAGCAGCGGAGTAAGCGCGTGTCACGCCTTTCCAGCGTGGGTTTTCAGCCCAATCTTTTTCGAGGGCTGCAATTTGCTGTTCGCGTGTCAGTGCCATGGAGATAAACCTCGTCGCATAGGTCTGGGTGGAAAATTCCTGCTCCTGCCAAATACGCATTAGAAGCGTAAAAGGCTGCTCGCTGACCAGAAGCTTAGGTGGTCAAGTCGGATTCGGCGGGGGTGGCGACGGGATGAACGATGGGCTCGAGGGGAAGTGAGCAGGTAAGGGCGAACTGTCGAGCGCATTCGGGCGTCGTGGGCCTTGGTACGAACTTCAGTGTGGAGCCGGGTTACCTAATTACGCTTCCGTCCCTCGGGACAACTTCGTTCCAGTCGGCAACCTCGTCAAACACACCTTGTGGGCGGTACAGACACGAAGCGGCTCGCGGGGTAGGTGCGAACGGCGCCTCGAAGGCCCTTGCCAGGGCCCCTGATTAGCGGGAGCGAGGCCATCATGCCTTTGCTTTTTTGTATCGTCAAACGTTTTGTAGTGCTTTTTTTATGGCACTACATCTTTGGTCTAATACGACTAATCAGTCAGTTTTCGGTGGTTTAGTCCAAAGTATCGACTTTCACCCGCAGGGTCATGTCATCCCGGCCCTGAGTCGAGTAGCTGCGGGTCTGGCCCTGTTTGTCGGCCTGAGTCTGGCGGTTCACGCCGGCCAGGGTGATCCATTCACCCAGTCGTCCCGTGACAGTTGTGTCGGTACTTTGCACATTCACTACATCGGGACGTTCCTGGCTCATGCGGTCACGATTGGTACTGATCGCGAGGTGAACGATATCGCCGGTGACGCTGGCGGTGACGTAGAAACCCTGGGTGACGTTGCGGTATTCGGTCTGGCTTCGCAGATCGCCGTAGGAATCGGTCTGTGTGCTGGTGAGCGGAACGCTCTGGCCGACCTGGATCAGTGCCGGCGTCCCTTCGCTGGCCTGGATCTGCTGAATCCCGCCGTCACGGCTGTCGGTACTGCGATTGATGATGCGAGTCTGGCTCGGTTTGGCGCCATTTACCGAGTAACCCTGATCGCCCTGGAAGTTGTTTTCGTTGGTGTCGACGGTGATCAACAGGCGCTTGGGTTGGGTGTCGAGTTGCGCAATCAGGGCTTTAAGTTCGTCGATCTTGCGCTGATCGGCATTGACGATCAGTTGGTTGCCATAGGCGCTGACCTGGCCTTCCTTGCCGATGAAATCCTGGGCCATCGGCAGCATGTCGGCGCTGGTGTGGTAGTTCAGGGGCACGATCTCGGTGGCGGCCATGACCGAAAAACTGCAGGTCAGCAGCAGCGTGGTGAGCAGGGTGCGTAGGGACATATCCGTTATCTCCGACATCTTGAAGTGTTGATATTGCCAGTTTGTCGGCCCGGCGTGGGGCAAGTTGAATCGTAGACAGCAAAACGCCCCGGCATCCGAAGATGGCGGGGCGTTTTGTGGTGTTCTCTGTGGTGAGGGGGCAAGCCCCCTCACCACAGGGTGTCAGGTCGAGTGCCGCACCATGTCTACGTGTGGAATGCCTGCTTCCAGGAATTCCTCACTGACCAGGCTGAAGCCCAGGCGCTCATAGAACGCCGTGGCTTGTACCTGCGCGCTCAGCATCTGCTGCTTCAGCCCGCGATTCTCGGCTTCACCGATTACCGCTTGCATCAGCGCATCGCCGACTTTCAAGCCGCGCCAGTCTTTCAGCACCGACACCCGGCCGACGTGGCCGTCGGGTAGCAGGCGGGCGGTGCCAATCGGAAAGTCGCCTTCGAAGGCCAGGAAATGCACCGCCGTTGCGTCATCAGCATCCCATTCCAGCTCAGGCGGAACGGATTGCTCGGCGATGAACACCGTCTCACGAATGCGCCGGATCTCGGCGTTGTCCTTTTGCCAGTCTGCGACACGTACGTGAATTTTATTCATCAGCAAACCCCAGGCTGCCTTGCTTGACCAGCTCGCACAGCAGGCCGCGGCCGTCTTCGTCGCTCAGCCAGTCACCGAGGTTATCGGTGTGCAGGGCGTCGGCAGCGCAGATCAATTTCAGCAGCTCGCGCAGTTTGCCCGGCAGGTAACGGCTCTGGCCGCTGGCGAACAGCAGCAGGTCGTCATCGACTTCGGACCAGGCCATGCGTGCGCTTGGGTTGCGGATCAGCACAGCGCCTTGTTCCAGGCTCGCGAGGAAGTCTTCTTCTTCGACTTCTTCCGGGCCGACGACCAGTTCCGGGTAGCGCGGCTCGGTCATGTACTGGCCGAACCAGGTCAGCAGCAGGCGCTCGTCGCTCATGTGCTCGGCCAGCAAAGCTTTCAGGCGATCAAGGGCGTCGTGCTGAATCTGGTGTGGATCGACCGCCGGCAGGGCGTCGGCATCGGTGTAGCGTTCTTCATCGGTCAGGAACTGGCTGAGGAAGTCGGTGAAGTGAGTCAGCACTTCAGAGGCGCTCGGGGCGCGGAAGCCGACCGAGTAGGTCATGCAGTCATCCACCGCAACGCCGCAATGGGCCAGGCGCGGCGGCAGGTAGAGCATGTCGCCCGGTTCCAGAACCCACTCATCGGTGGCTTCGAAGTCGGCGAGGATGCGCAGGTCGGCGTGTGGCAGCAGCTTGCTCTCGGAGTCGCACATCTGGCCAATCTTCCAGTTGCGCTTGCCGTGACCTTGCAGCAGGAACACATCGTAGTTATCGAAGTGCGGACCGACACTGCCACCCGGGGCGGCGAAGCTGATCATCACGTCGTCGACGCGCCAGCTCGGCAGGAAGCGGAAGTTTTCCAGCAACTCGCTGACTTCTGGCACGAATTGGTCGACCGCTTGCACCAGCAGGGTCCACTCGGTTTCCGGCAACTTGCTGAATTCGTCTTCGGCAAACGGGCCGCGACGCATTTCCCAAGGACGCTCGCCGTGTTCGATCACCAGGCGCGATTCAACTTCTTCTTCCAGCGCCAGGCCGGCCAGTTCGTCTGGGTCGATCGGGCTTTCGAAATCAGGGATCGCCTGGCGGATCAGCAGCGGTTTTTTCTGCCAGTAGTCACGCAGGAATTCGCGCGCCGTGATGCCGCCCAGAAGTTGAAGAGGAATATCAGGATTCATGTGTAACCTATTGAAAAAATGCACTTTTCAGACGGGAATAAAAACGCCCGGCGCTGCCGGGCGTCTCAAAAGGGTAAAGCGGTCGATCAGATGCGTTTGGCTTGCTCTACAGCGTTACCGATGTAGTTCGCCGGGGTGAGCAGTTTCAGCTCGGCCTTGGCGGCGGCTGGCATGTCCAGGCCGTCGATGAAAGTTTGCAGTGCTTCAGGGCTGATGCCCTTGCCACGGGTCAACTCTTTCAGTTTTTCGTACGGGTTTTCGATGTTGTAGCGACGCATCACGGTCTGGATTGGCTCGGCCAATACTTCCCAGCACGCGTCCAGGTCAGCAGCGATTTTCTGAGCGTTGAGCTCGAGTTTGCTGATGCCCTTGAGGCTGGCTTCGTACGCGATCACGCTGTGGGCGAAGCCGACACCGAGGTTGCGCAATACGGTGGAGTCGGTCAGGTCGCGCTGCCAGCGGGAGATCGGCAGCTTGCTCGCCAGATGCTGGAACAGTGCGTTGGCGATACCCAGGTTGCCTTCGGAGTTTTCGAAGTCGATCGGGTTGACCTTGTGCGGCATGGTCGACGAACCGATTTCGCCAGCGATGGTGCGCTGTTTGAAATAGCCCAGGGAGATGTAGCCCCAGATGTCACGGTCGAAGTCGATCAGGATGGTGTTGAAGCGCGCGATCGCGTCGAACAGCTCGGCAATGTAGTCGTGCGGCTCGATCTGCGTGGTGTACGGGTTGAAACCCAGGCCCAGCTCGTCTTCGATGAAGGCGCGGGCGTTCTCTTCCCAATCGATTTCAGGGTAGGCCGACAGGTGGGCGTTGTAGTTGCCGACAGCGCCGTTGATCTTGCCCAGCAGCGGAACGGCCGCGACTTGAGCGATTTGACGCTCCAGACGGTAAACCACGTTCGCCAGCTCTTTGCCCAGGGTGGTCGGCGAAGCCGGTTGACCGTGGGTGCGCGACAGCATTGGCACATCAGCGAAACGGATCGCCAGTTCGCGGATGGCGTCGCAGGTCTGGCGCATCAGTGGCAGCATCACGTCATCACGGCCTTCGCGCAGCATCAGGGCGTGGGACAGGTTGTTGATGTCCTCGCTGGTGCAGGCAAAGTGGATGAATTCGCTGACAGCAGCCAGTTCAGGCAGCTTGGCCGCTTGCTCTTTGAGCAGGTACTCAATGGCTTTGACGTCGTGGTTGGTGGTGCGCTCGATCTCTTTGACACGCTCGGCGTGCTCCAGAGCGAAGTTTTCCGCCAGGGTGTTCAGCACAGCGTTGGCTTCGGCGGAGAACGCCGGCACTTCGCTGATGCCAGGGTGAGCGGCCAGGCGCTGGAGCCAGCGCACTTCAACCAGAACGCGAGCACGGATCAGGCCGTATTCGCTGAAAATTGGGCGCAGGGCCTGGGTTTTGCCGGCGTAGCGGCCGTCAACAGGGGAAACCGCAGTGAGCGAAGAAAGCTGCATGGGGTGTTCTCGGACAGTCGGGCAACGAAATGGGGCGCGTATCATACATGAAAAAATCCGCCGGTCCGTTGCCAACTGACCAGCGTCTTACGCGTTACAAATTACAAAGGGTCTTGCGGGCGCGGTTCAGCTGCTGCGCATCAGCGGGTAAAGCTCTTTCAGCAACTTGCGACGGCTGATCACCAGCTGCCAGCGATGACCGCCCAACTGCCGCCACAGGCGCGCCGATCGAATCCCGGCCAGCAACAGGGCGCGGATTTTCGAAGCGTTGCTCGGTTGCTGCAGATTGCGCATGTCGCCGTGGACCTGAATCCGTTGGCGCAAGGTGCTCAGGGTGTCCTGATACAGGGCGCCGCACGCTGCTATGACGTTTTCGTGAGCCGGGCCGAAGTGCTCGACCTGGGATTGAATCTGCGGCAAACGCTTGCCGATCTCGTCCAGCATGTCGTTGCGCTTGGCCAACTGACGCTCCAGGCCGAGCATCGCCAGCGCATAGCGCAGCGGCTCTCGCTGAAGGGTGCTTGGGTCTCGTTCCAGGGCGCCGATCAATGCGCGGTAACCTTCACGCAGATTGATATCGTCGCCGCCGTACACTTCCAGAGTGTCCTTGGGGTCGCGAATCAGCAGACTACCGAGCATGCACGTCAGGCCGGCTTCGGCGGTCTGACCGGTCTTGGCGATCTTGTCGACCAGCACGGCGGCGAGGAACACGCCGCCCAGTGCCGTCAGTTGCTCCTGAGTCGGGCTCATTGCTGCTCGCCTTGAGGAGTGCCTTTGCTGGTCCACGGCTCCGCGACTTCGATCACGCCGCCGCCGAGGCAGATTTCACCGTCGTAGAACACCACGGACTGGCCTGGGGTGACCGCGCGTTGCGGGTCATCGAAGGTCGCGCGGTAGCCGGTGGCGGTTTTTTCCAGCGTGCAGGGCTGGTCGCTTTGGCGATAGCGGACTTTGGCGGTCAGCCGGCGCGGTTCGCTCAAGTCGATCGGGTTGACCCAATAGATGTCTGAAGCGAGCAGGGCGCGGGAGAACAGATACGGATGGTCATTGCCTTGGCCAACGATCAGCTCGTTGTGCTCCAGGTCCTTGATCAGCACGTACCACGGCTCGTCACTGGCGTCTTTCAAGCCGCCAATGCCCAGGCCCTGACGCTGGCCGATGGTGTGATACATCAAGCCGTGATGACGGCCGATAACTTCACCTTCGGTGGTCTTGATCTCGCCTGGCTGGGCCGGCAGGTATTGTTTGAGGAAGTCGCTGAAGCGGCGTTCGCCGATAAAGCAGATTCCGGTGGAATCCTTTTTCTTCGCGGTGGCGAGTTCGTGTTTCTCGGCAATCGCGCGCACTTCGGGTTTTTCCAGCTCGCCGACCGGGAACAGGGTCTTGGCGATCTGTTCACCGCCGACGGCGTGCAGGAAGTAGCTCTGGTCCTTGTTCGGGTCCAGGCCCTTGAGCAGCTCGGTGCGACCATCGATGTCGCGGCGACGCACGTAGTGACCGGTGGCGATCAGGTCGGCGCCGAGCATCATGGCGTAGTCGAGGAACGCCTTGAACTTGATCTCGCGGTTGCACAGGATGTCCGGGTTCGGCGTGCGACCGGCCTTGTATTCGGCCAGGAAGTGCTCGAACACGTTGTCCCAGTACTCGGCGGCGAAGTTGGCGGTGTGCAGCTTGATGCCAATCTTGTCGCACACGGCCTGAGCGTCCGCCAGGTCATCCATGGCGGTGCAGTATTCCGTTCCATCGTCTTCTTCCCAGTTCTTCATGAACAGGCCTTCCACCTCATAACCCTGCTCGATCAGCAGGAGAGCGGAAACGGAAGAGTCCACGCCGCCGGACATGCCGACAATGACGCGCTTCTTTTGTGTGTCAGAAGGGGCTGGATCACGCATAGGGATTCAATGAGTGTCTTTAAAAAGGACGCGATTCTAACAGGCCGAAGCCCGCAAGGCTAAAGAGAAGGGCGGATCAGTTCGAGGCCGAAGAGTTTGCCGTCCAGATAATCATCAATACAGCGGATGATCAGCTCACTGCGCCAGTTTGCGCGCTGTGCCATGAGTTCGTCACGCGTCAGCCATTTTGCGCCGACGATGCCGTCATCCAGCTGATAGTCGGGGTGATGTTTGAGCGGTTTTGCGGTGAAGCAGACCCGCTGATAGGTCACGCCGTTGCTCGGAGCGGTGTAGAGGTAAATGCCCACCACGCCAGTCGGCTCGACGTCCCAGCCGGTTTCTTCGAGGGTTTCACGCACGGCGGCTTCGATCAGGGTTTCGTCCGGGTCCAGATGGCCGGCGGGCTGATTGAGCACCGTTCGTCCGCCCTTGGATTCTTCGACCATCAGGAAACGGCCGTTGTCTTCGACGATGGTCGCGACGGTGATGTGGGGTTTCCACTCCATGGGGATTCCTCGAATTTCAATAGTTGCAACACTATTACTGTGGGAGCTGGCCTGCCAGCGATTGCGGTGAGTCAGTAACCATCAATGTTGGATGATAAATCGCTATCGCTGGCAGGCCAGCTCCCACAGGGTTTGCGTTGTCTTCAAAAACACAAACCCCGGCACGAGGCCGGGGTTTGTGGTGTTCCCTTACAACCTTAAACCAGCGCAGCGATCGCGGCGTTGAAGGTGTTGCTCGGGCGCATGGCCTTGCTGATCAACTCGGCATTGGCGTGGTAGTAACCGCCGATGTCCACTGGCTTGCCCTGAACGGCGTTGAGCTCGGCAACGATCGTTGCTTCGTTCTCGCTCAGGGTTTTGGCCAGTTCGCCGAACTGCGCTTGCAGTGCAGTGTCTTCGGTCTGGGCAGCCAGGGCTTGAGCCCAGTACAGCGCCAGGTAGAAGTGGCTGCCGCGGTTGTCGATGTTGCCGACTTTGCGCGATGGCGACTTGTTGTTGTCCAGGAACTGGCCGGTGGCCTGATCCAGGGTCTTGGCCAACACCAGCGCTTTAGGGTTGTTGTAGGTGACACCCAAGTGCTCAAGGGAAGCGGCCAGGGCCAGGAACTCGCCCAGGGAATCCCAGCGCAGGAAGTTCTCTTCCAGCAGCTGCTGAACGTGCTTCGGTGCCGAACCGCCGGCGCCGGTTTCGAACAGGCCGCCGCCGTTCATCAGCGGAACGATCGACAGCATCTTGGCGCTGGTGCCCAGCTCCATGATCGGGAACAGGTCGGTCAGGTAGTCGCGCAGTACGTTGCCGGTCACCGAGATGGTGTCCTTGCCTTCGCGAGTGCGACCCAGGGTGAACGCCATCGCGTCGACTGGCGACATGATGCGGATGTCCAGGCCGGAGGTGTCGTGATCCTTCAGGTAAGCCTGAACTTTCTCGATCACTACGCCGTCGTGGGCGCGCATCGGGTCCAGCCAGAAGATCGCTGGAGTGGCGCTTGCGCGAGCACGGTTGACGGCCAGTTTGACCCAGTCCTGGATCGGCGCGTCTTTGGTCTGGCACATGCGGAAGATGTCGCCGGCTTCAACCGACTGCTCCAGCAGGGTGCGGCCAGCGCCGTCGGAAACCCGAACCACGCCGTTGGCCTTGATCTGGAAAGTCTTGTCGTGCGAGCCGTACTCTTCAGCTTTTTTCGCCATCAGGCCAACGTTTGGAACGCTGCCCATGGTGGTCGGATCGAAAGCGCCGTGCAGCTTGCAGTCTTCGATTACCGCCTGGTAGATGGTGGCGTAGCAGCGATCCGGGATCACAGCCTTGGTGTCGTGCAGTTGACCGTCAGTGCCCCACATCTTGCCGGAGTCACGGATCATCGCCGGCATCGAGGCGTCGACGATCACGTCGCTCGGCACGTGCAGGTTGGTGATGCCTTTGTCGGAGTTGACCATGGCCAACGACGGACGAGCGGCGTAAACCGTCTGGATGTCCGCTTCGATCTGCGCTTGCTGCTCAGCCGGCAGGGCTTTGATGCGAGCGTACAGATCGCCGATGCCGTTGTTCAGGTTGAAGCCGATCTGCGCCAGCACGTCAGCGTGCTTGGTCAGTGCGTCTTTATAGAACTCGGCAACGATCTGGCCAAACATGATCGGGTCGGAGACCTTCATCATGGTGGCTTTCAGGTGAACCGACAGCAGCACGCCTTTGGCTTTAGCGTCTTCGATCTCGGCAGCAATGAAGCTGCGCAGAGCGTTTTTGCTCATGACCGCGCAATCGAGGATCTCACCGGCTTGCACGGTGGTTTTTTCTTTCAGGACGGTGGTGGTGCCGTCTTGAGCGATCAGTTCGATTTTGACGGCGTCAGCGGCGTCGATCAGGGCAGCTTTCTCGCTGCCGTAGAAATCGCCGGTGCTCATGTGCGCGACGTGGGACTTGGAGTCCGCAGCCCAGGCGCCCATTTTGTGCGGGTGCTTGCGTGCGTAGTTCTTGACCGACAGCGGTGCACGACGATCGGAGTTGCCTTCGCGCAGAACCGGGTTTACGGCGCTGCCCTTGATCTTGTCGTAACGCGACTTGGCGAGCTTGTCGGCGTCGCTGGTCACGGTTTCCGGGTAGTCAGGCAGTGCGAAGCCCTGGGCTTGCAGTTCCTTGATCGCGGCTTGCAGTTGCGGAACCGAGGCGCTGATGTTCGGCAGCTTGATGATGTTGGCTTCAGGCGTAACGGCCAGGTCGCCCAGTTCGGCGAGGTGGTCGGCTACGGCTTTGTCACCCAGTTGCTCGGGGAAGCTGGCCAGGATGCGCCCTGCAAGAGAGATATCGCGGGTTTCCACGGCGATATCAGCGGAGGCGGTGAAGGCCTCTACGATAGGCAACAGTGAATAGGTGGCGAGGGCGGGAGCTTCGTCGGTGAAGGTATAGATGATCTTCGAGCGGGTGGGCATATTCGGATTAACTCTCTCTTCTTTGCTAAAGCGTGCGCAGAAAAACTCGAGGGGCGCCGGGTAAGCGCGTTCGTTCAAAGTCATCCATGAGCCGAATGTCGAGATTTCTTCGCGGTGATGTTGGGTGCATCAGTCGAGCGTCAAGCGGGTGGACTGCGGTAACAGTCCGGCTTTTTTCGGGCCGAGGGTCTCGTCATAGAGCGGTCGGCCGTCGTGACTCTGTGGTCAGCGGGCGGCATTATACATAGGTAGCTGGCAATCTGCCGATGGTTCATATGCAACGATTGTCGTCCATTGGTCTAAAGGTCGCAGGGGCGAGTGGGGCGTAGAGTCTTGCACCGTGCTTGAGTTTGGCGCTTTTCCCTTTGCTTTCAGGCTTGTACGTCGCGAACTGTGCAGCTTTGCGGCAGATGGTTGGAACATAGGGTTTGCGTGCCGATTTAACTGGGGTACGCTCGAACGAAGCCAGATGTTCAATCCAAACAATGGAGTTCAGCATGGGATACAAGAAGATTCAGGTTCCAGCAGTCGGCGACAAAATCACCGTCAACGCGGACCATTCTCTCAATGTTCCTAACAACCCGATCATCCCCTTCATCGAAGGTGATGGTATTGGCGTTGATATCAGCCCGGTCATGATCAAGGTTGTCGATGCTGCTGTTAAGAAGGCTTACGGCGGCGAGCGCAAAATTTCCTGGATGGAAGTCTACGCCGGGGAGAAAGCGACTCAGGTTTACGATCAGGACACCTGGCTACCCCAGGAAACCCTGGACGCAGTTAAAGATTACGTGGTTTCCATCAAGGGCCCTCTGACCACCCCGGTCGGTGGCGGCATCCGTTCCCTGAACGTGGCCCTGCGTCAGCAACTCGACCTTTATGTCTGCCTGCGCCCTGTGCGCTGGTTCGAAGGCGTGCCTAGCCCGGTCAAGAAGCCAGGCGACGTCGACATGACGATCTTCCGTGAGAACTCCGAAGACATCTACGCCGGTATCGAGTGGAAAGCCGGTTCGCCGGAAGCGACCAAGGTCATCAAGTTCCTTAAAGATGAAATGGGCGTCACCAAGATCCGTTTCGACGAAAACTGCGGTATCGGCATCAAGCCGGTTTCGCTGCAAGGCACCAAGCGTCTGGCACGAAAAGCGCTGCAGTATGTGGTCGACAATGACCGCGACTCGCTGACCATCGTGCACAAAGGCAACATCATGAAGTTCACCGAAGGTGCCTTCAAGGAATGGGCCTACGAAGTGGCGGCTGAAGAGTTCGGCGCGACCCTGCTCGATGGCGGTCCGTGGATGCAGTTCAAAAACCCGAAAACCGGCAAGAACGTTATCGTCAAAGATGCAATCGCTGACGCCATGCTCCAGCAGATCCTGCTGCGCCCGGCCGAATACGATGTGATCGCGACCCTGAACCTGAACGGCGACTACCTCTCCGACGCTTTGGCGGCGGAAGTGGGCGGTATCGGTATCGCACCGGGTGCCAACCTGTCTGACACCATTGCGATGTTCGAAGCGACCCACGGTACTGCACCGAAGTACGCTGGCAAGGACCAGGTCAACCCGGGTTCGCTGATCCTGTCCGCAGAGATGATGCTGCGTCACATGGGCTGGACCGAAGCAGCTGATCTGATCATCAAGGGCACCAACGGCGCGATTTCCGCCAAGACTGTGACCTATGACTTCGAACGTCTGATGGAAGGCGCGAAACTGCTGTCTTCGTCCGCGTTTGGTGATGCGCTGATTTCGCACATGTAAGCGAAATCCAAGCCTGAAAAAGCCGCCCGACTCAAGTAATTGAGTCGGGCGGTTTTTTTATGACTGGATGGTAAGAGCGATCTCAGGCCGTAACGGTCTTTTCACCAGCGGGAGCGGTGACTGCCTGAGCATCGACAGGCGTGCCGATGTTTACGGCATGCAGGCCTTTTGGGCCCTGAATGATCTCAAAGACGACGGCTTGCCCGGCTTTCAGGGTTTTATAACCGTCCATCTTGATGGCCGAGTAGTGGGCGAACAGATCTTCGCTCTTGCCTTCCTCGTTGATGAAGCCGTAACCCTTGGCATTGTTGAACCATTTGACCTTGCCGCTGACCTTGACACCTGACATACCCATATCCCTCTGCAACAGACTCCATCACTGGAGTATCATCCAGTTCATCCGCAGTCATTTCCTGGAAATAAGATTGACTCCGCGGACCTTTTTTACCCACTGTGGGCTCTATTGGTTGTAACACCGTTTTCCCGATAGTCAAGGTGACCGGGCAGTCGGAGTTGAAATCGTCCATAGCCGCCCCCACCACTGTATTTGCACAACTGACGAACCTTTCTTTCCATGCATGCAATCAGCCAGATTCGACTAACATTCAATCAGGATCACCCTGATTCACACGACGACGATTCCGCAGGCATTGCTGTTCAGGAGGCAAAGCCTGCTTTACAGGCGCCGCCGATGTACAAGGTGGTTTTGTTTAATGATGACTACACACCGATGGATTTCGTCGTCGAAGTGCTCGAGGTGTTTTTTAACCTGAATCGCGAGCTGGCGACCAAGGTCATGCTGGCCGTCCACACAGAAGGACGGGCAGTATGTGGAGTGTTTACCCGCGACATCGCCGAGACTAAGGCCATGCAGGTCAACCAGTACGCCAGGGAAAGCCAGCATCCGCTACTCTGTGAAATCGAGAAGGACGGTTAATCGCCGACCACTTGGGTATGAGGTGAAGCTATGTTAAACCGCGAGCTCGAAGTCACCCTCAATCTTGCCTTCAAGGAGGCACGTTCGAAGCGTCATGAATTCATGACCGTCGAACACCTCCTGCTGGCCCTATTGGATAATGAGGCTGCCGCCACCGTTTTGCGTGCCTGCGGCGCAAACCTCGACAAACTCAAGCACGATCTGCAGGAGTTCATCGACTCCACCACGCCATTGATCCCCGTCCATGACGAGGATCGTGAGACCCAGCCAACCCTGGGCTTCCAGCGTGTACTGCAACGTGCTGTCTTTCACGTACAGAGCTCGGGCAAACGCGAAGTGACTGGCGCCAACGTACTGGTCGCGATCTTCAGTGAGCAAGAGAGTCAGGCAGTGTTCCTGCTGAAACAGCAGAGCGTTGCGCGCATCGATGTCGTCAACTACATCGCACACGGCATTTCCAAAGTGCCGGGGCATGGCGATCACTCTGAAGGTGAGCAAGATATGCAGGACGACGAGGGCGGTGAGTCTTCTTCTTCAGGCAATCCTCTGGATGCTTATGCCAGCAACCTCAACGAACTCGCGCGCCAGGGTCGAATCGATCCATTGGTAGGCCGTGAGCTGGAGGTTGAGCGTGTCGCGCAGATCCTGGCGCGTCGTCGCAAAAACAATCCGCTGCTGGTGGGCGAGGCGGGCGTGGGTAAAACCGCGATTGCCGAAGGCCTGGCCAAACGCATTGTCGACAACCAGGTGCCAGACCTGCTGGCCAACAGCGTGGTGTATTCCCTCGATCTGGGGGCCTTGCTGGCCGGGACCAAATACCGCGGCGATTTCGAGAAACGCTTCAAGGCGTTGCTCAATGAGCTGAAAAAACGTCCGCAGGCGATCCTGTTCATCGACGAAATCCACACCATCATTGGTGCGGGTGCCGCGTCCGGTGGGGTCATGGATGCTTCGAACCTGCTCAAGCCGCTGCTGTCGTCGGGTGATATCCGTTGCATCGGCTCGACCACGTTCCAGGAATTCCGCGGGATCTTTGAGAAGGACCGTGCTTTGGCCCGGCGCTTCCAGAAGGTCGATGTGTCGGAACCTTCGGTGGAAGATACCATCGGCATCCTGCGCGGCCTGAAAGGTCGTTTTGAAGCGCACCACAACATCGAATACAGCGATGAAGCGTTGCGTGCGGCGGCCGAACTGGCCTCGCGCTATATCAATGACCGGCATATGCCGGACAAGGCCATTGACGTCATCGACGAGGCGGGCGCCTACCAGCGTCTGCAGCCAATCGAGAAACGCGTGAAACGCATCGAAGTGCCTCAAGTCGAGGACATCGTCGCGAAAATCGCGCGGATTCCGCCTAAGCACGTCACCAGCTCCGACAAAGAGCTGCTGCGTAACCTTGAGCGTGACCTGAAGCTGACAGTATTTGGCCAGGATGCCGCAATCGACTCACTGTCGACCGCGATCAAACTGTCCCGTGCCGGCCTCAAGTCGCCTGACAAGCCAGTCGGTTCGTTCCTGTTCGCAGGGCCAACCGGTGTCGGTAAAACCGAAGCGGCGCGTCAGTTGGCCAAGGCGTTGGGCATCGAACTGGTTCGTTTCGACATGTCCGAGTACATGGAGCGCCACACCGTATCGCGTCTGATCGGTGCGCCTCCAGGCTATGTCGGGTTCGACCAGGGCGGTCTGCTGACCGAAGCCATCACCAAGCAGCCTCACTGCGTGCTGTTGCTCGATGAGATCGAGAAGGCGCATCCGGAAGTCTTCAACCTGCTGCTGCAGGTCATGGACCACGGTACGCTGACCGATAACAACGGGCGCAAGGCGGACTTCCGTAACGTGATCGTCATCATGACGACCAACGCCGGTGCCGAAACGGCAGCTCGCGCTTCGATCGGTTTCACCCATCAGGACCACTCGTCCGATGCGATGGAAGTGATCAAGAAGAGCTTCACGCCAGAGTTCCGCAACCGTCTGGACACCATTATCCAGTTTGGTCGCCTCAGCCATGAGGTCATCAAAAGCGTGGTGGACAAGTTCCTTACCGAGCTTCAGGCGCAGCTGGAAGACAAGCGCGTGCAGCTGGAAGTGACGGACGCGGCGCGCAGCTGGCTGGCAGCGGGTGGCTACGACTCGGCGATGGGTGCTCGACCAATGGCGCGTTTGATTCAGGACAAGATCAAGCGTCCGCTGGCGGAAGAGATTCTCTTTGGCGAACTGGCCGACCATGGTGGTGTGGTTCACATCGATCTCAAGGACGGCGAGCTGACCTTCGACTTCGAGACCACGGCTGAAATGGCCTGACGGCTGTATAGCGAAAAGGCGCCTGCGGGCGCCTTTTTGTTGTCTATTGGATTTGGTGTATATCCGTTGCTGCGGTAACGGCTGCTTAGGGTTTCGCCCTTACGGCGACTCACTTTTTTTTCAAACGCCAAAAAAAAGTAAGCAAAAAAAGGCTCGGGTATGACTCACCCACATAGGTAACAAAACAGTTCAAGCACATAGGTAACAGTTTTTAACTGGTACTGGTCGATTCCGAGGATCTGACCATGCCGTGGCGAGAGCTGAAACCTATGGACCTGAAAGTGATGTTCATCGCCGACTATTTGTCCGGGCGACTCAACTTCAGCCAACTCTGTGCGGCTCACAGCATCAGTCGCAAAACCGGTTACAAGTGGGTGGCGCGCTACAACGCGGACAGCGTTAATGGCTTGGCGGAATGCAGTCGCAAGCGGCATTCCCAAGCTCAGGCGGTGCCGTTTGCGGTCAAGGAGGCCATTCTTGAGCTACGCGCCCAAGGACAAACCACTCCGGGCCCGAAGAAAATTCAGACGGCCTTAAGTGAGCGTTTTCCGGATCAGCCCCCGCCCTCGAAAACCACGATCTACAACGTGCTAAAAAAGGCGGGGCTGGTGACGCCGCGGCGTTTACGTCAGCGTGTCGCTGTCTATCCCAAACCGCTTCAGAAGGCCGATCGCCCAAACCAGCTCTGGAGCGCTGATTACAAAGGTCAATACCTGACGGGAGACGGTGTCTGGTGTTACCCGTTGACGGTAATGGATCACTCCAGCCGATTCTTGTTGGCCTGCGAAAGCATGCCCAGCACGACCTTCAAGGCCGCTAAGGCGACCTTTGAAAGGCTGTTCAGGACTTACGGGATGCCTGAACGTATTCGCACGGACAATGGCGTTCCTTTTGCCAGCGGAGGACGTGCTGGTTTATCACAGCTATCCATCTGGTGGGCCCATCTGGGCATCATCCATGAAAGGATTCAACCTGGTCGACCAGAGCAGAACGGGCGGCATGAACGCATGCACCGCACGCTGAAAAGTACACTGCCAAGACCGCCGGAAATTGAGTGGGGAGCCCAGCAGAAGCATTTTGACCTGTTCATGCAGCACTACAATCATGAACGTCTTCATGAGGCTCTGGGGCAGAAAACACCGGGCTCGTGCTACACAAGCTCTTTACGAGCTTATCCGGAAAAGCTGCCGGAGATGAGATACCCAAGCCATGTTGAGGTTTACCGGACGGACTCAAACGGGGTGGTGAACAAAGGAAGGCTTAGAATCTATGTTGGCTATGTGCTTAAACATGAAATAGTCGGATTGGAGAGCGTCAGCGAGGGTGTTTGGGACATCATTTTTGGGCCGGTAGTACTAGGCCGCGTTGATGAAAGGGACGCCAAAGATGCTTATCTGACGCTCAAAGTAATCAGAAATAAGTGATCAGGTGTTACCTATGTGACTGAACTGTTTTGTTACCTATGTGGTTGATCCCTTCACTCGCCCCGAGCGTCCGGCCCCTCGCTTAGGCTCGGCGTTCCTTCGTTCCGGTATTCATCTGGGGGCATCGCCTCCGGTTGGCTTCGCTTCAACCTCCTCTCGATGTGTTCGACTTCGTCGAACGGCGCTACGCGCCTAACCCCCAGATGAACCCCTCCACTCAGCCTGCCGAAGGGGCGGGTGAATCAAGATCAAGTGCGGCAGGCGAGCTAACGCTCGGCCTGTTGAGTGGTGAGGGGCGGGTGTACACCCATCCTCTGTAGGAGCTGTCGAGTGAAACGAGGCTGCGATCTTTTGATCTGGCTGTGGCTGTGGCTGTTGGCTTTTGACGTTGATCTTGATCTTTCGCCCCTTCGGCAGGCCGAGCGGAGGTGTTCATCAGGGGGTTAGGCGCGTAGCGCCGTTCGGCGAAGCCGAACACATCGAGAGGAGGTCGTCGCGAAGCAGACCGTAGGCGATGCCCCCTGATGGACACCGGAGCGAGGGAACACTGAGCTTTAGCGAAGTGCCGTACGCCGGGGCGAAGCCTTAATGAGATGGTCAGCCCGGCGAGAACCTCGGCGAGTCTAAACTTGCCGAGGCACTCTCTTTACCGAAGGAGGATCTCTCATGGCTACCGTGACGCTTCTGGGTATCGACATCGGCAAGAACACTTTCCACCTGCATGGACAGGACGCCAGGGGCCATCAGGTGCTGCGTAAAAAGCTCAACCGCAGCCAATTGCTCCCTTATCTGGCGCAGATTTCGACCTGCAAAATTGCCATGGAGTCCTGCGGCGGTTCTCAGTGGCTTGCCCGGAAAATCAAGGAGCAAGGCCATCACGTGCAGTTGATCGCACCGCAACATGTGAAGGCCTATGTTACCGGCAACAAAAACGACTTCATTGATGCCGAGGCCATTTGTGAAGCGGCCTCGCGCCCTAGAACCCGTTCGGTCCAAGTCAAAACCGTAGAACAGCAGGTGCTGTGCACTGAGCACCGACTGCGCAAGTCCTTGGTCAGTCGACGCACCGCCGTCATCAATCAGGTGCATGGATTTCTCCTGGAGTTCGGCGTCATCTTTCCCGCCGGATACGCCGCCCTTGATCGGGTCTCGGGCCTGATGCAAAGCCGTGAACTGCCCATCCGCTTGATAAACGCCATTGAACGCATGCTCGAAGATATTCGGCAGCTGACTGGCGAGATCAAAAGACTGGATGTCGAGATCAAGCAAAGCCTCGTCCAAAGCGACGCCGGCCAACGCCTGCAAAGCATCCCCGGCATCGGCCCCCTCATCGCTAGCGCTCTGGTGGCCGATGTCGGCGACGCTTCGGTTTTCAAATCGTCCCGCGACTTCGCCGCCTCGTTGGGGTTGGTGCCGCGACAGTATTCAACAGGTGGCGAAACGGTCCTCCTCGGCATCAGTAAACGGGGCGATAAATACCTAAGAAGCCTGCTGGTACAGGGCGCCCACACCGTTTTGTACCGAGTCGATCACCGAACCGACGCCCTCGGCAGGTGGGCCAAAAACCTGCTCGTCCGCAAGCCTCTGAACAAAGTGGCCTGTGCCCTGGCGAACAAAATGGCCAGAATCATCTGGGTGTTATTAACCAAGGGCGGCACCTACAACTCACAGCTTTTGGCTTGATCCGTACGCTTCACCACCGGCTTTTGCGACGTCAGTTGCTGATGACGATAAACGGCAGACATCCTGGCTGAAAACCTGATAAGCAAAAGAGCTTTGGAAGGCTGAAGCCTTTTTCAAGGACAGGCAGGAGCGACTACTCATCAAGGGCCGAGCGCTATCCGTGCTCACACTGAGCCCGAATACATTAGCGCAAGCTCGATTTACCGTTCATCCGTGCTGGGCGGCAGAAGGTGGGCTGACCATACATTTGCTTACTTTTCGGCGTTTGGAAAAGTGAGTCGCTGTAAAAGCGAAACCATAATCAGCCGTTACCGCAGCAACGGATATGTACACCCAAAACCCAAGAACCCAAGAACCCAAGAACCCACCAAATCGCAGACAAACAAAAACGCCCGGCATAAACCGGGCGTTTTGTATTGACTTGATTAGCGAGCGCGGTAAGTGATGCGCCCTTTGCTCAAGTCATAGGGCGTCAGCTCGACGCGCACTTTGTCGCCGGTAAGAATACGAATGTAATTCTTGCGCATCTTGCCGGAGATATGCGCGGTTACGACGTGCCCATTTTCCAACTCCACACGAAACATGGTGTTGGGCAGGGTGTCGACGACAGTGCCTTCCATTTCGAAGCTGTCTTCTTTCGACATGCAGTAAAGCCCTCGGTGTCCAATGAATGGCCCGGTGCAACTGCGCCAGGCAAAAGCGGCGTGCATTGTGCCCGAAAAATGGGGTTTAAGCCAAGGGGTTTACGGCTTGCTCTAGTTCAGGATGACCCAGCGCTGATTAATCAGCAGCTCGATAGGGCGATATTGAGTCTTGTAACTCATCTTTTTGCAGTTTTTGATCCAATAGCCCAGATAGACGGCCTCCAGCCCCAGGCGTTGAGCCTCGGCGATTTGCCAGAGGATCGCATAACGCCCCAGGCTGCGGCGTTCTTCAGTGGGCTCGTAGAAGGTGTAGACCGCCGACAGACCGTTCGGCAGCAAGTCGGTGACGGCCACCGCCACCAGTCGTCCTTCGAGGCGGAATTCGTAGAATCGGGAAAACGGCAGGTCACGTACCAGGAACGTCGCAAACTGATCGCGACTCGGCGGGTACATATCGCCATCGGCGTGACGCTGTTCGATATACCGCTGATAAAGGTCGAAATACTCTTCGCTGAATTGCGGCCTGGCAGGGCGCACCTGCAGATCGACGTTGCGTTTGAAGATGCGTTTCTGCTGGCGGTTGGGCGAAAATTGCGCCACAGGGATGCGCGCCGGTACGCACGCATTGCAATTCTGGCAATGAGGCCGGTAAAGATGATCGCCGCTACGACGGAAACCCATTTCAGACAGGTCTGCATAGACATGCACATCCATGGGCTGACTAGGGTCGAGGAACAAGGTCGTGGCCTGCTCCTCGGGCAGATAACTGCAAGAGTGGGGCTGAGTGGCATAGAACTTCAAACGCGCCAACTCGGTCATGATCAACCCTCGGGATAAGCTTTGAATTAAGTGTAAGCCACGCGCGCAAAAGTCGCTCAGCAAACCCAGGTTGCGCGGCTGGGTTGGTCCAGATGCTGCGCAAGGAAGTCGGCAAACTCGCGGCGGGGAATCGCTCGGGCGCCGAGGCTGTGCAGATGATCGGTCGGCATCTGGCAGTCGATCAGCACAAAGCCTGAGTCTTTCAGATGTCGGACCAGCGTGGCAAAGCCATATTTCGAGGCGTTGTCGGCGCGGCTGAACATGGACTCGCCGAAAAACAGCTGACCCATCGCCAGGCCGTAGAGCCCGCCGACCAGTTCACCCTGGTCCCAGACTTCCACCGAATGGGCGTAGCCACGCCTGTGCAGCTCGAGGTAGGCGTTCTGCATGGCTTCTGTGATCCAGGTGCCGTCGGCGTAATCCCGAGGCGCGGCGCAAGCGCGGATGACCGCGGCAAAATCCTGATCAAAGGTCACTTGATAGCGTTGCTGGCGCAGCAATTTGTTCAGGCTGCGCGAGACATGCAGTTCGTCGGGAAACAGTACGGTGCGTGGATCCGGCGACCACCAGAGAATCGGCTGGCCTTCCGAGAACCACGGAAAACAGCCGTGGCGATAGGCCTGAATCAGACGATCGGCGGACAGATCCCCGCCCGCGGCCAACAGCCCGTTGGGATCGCGCATGGCTTTTTCCAGGGGCGGGAAGGTCAGGGTGTTGCGTTGTAACCAAGTCAGCATGGCATCCGGGCTTGCAGAAGGGGAGGGCAGTGGTGGGCGGGTGGGCCCACCGTGAAGTGTGCCGTCAAATGACTGGAATGTCGTCGAGATACTTCTCGGCGTCTAGCGCGGCCATGCAACCGGCCCCGGCAGATGTGACGGCCTGGCGGTAAACGTGATCGGCCACGTCGCCGGCGGCAAATACGCCCGGGATTTCGGTGCTGGTAGCATCGCCTTCACTGCCGCCCTTGACCAGCAGGTAGCCGTTACGCATTTTCAGCTGGCCTTCGAACAGGTCGGTGTTGGGTTTGTGGCCAATAGCGATGAACACGCCGGTCAGCGGCAATTCACTGGTTTCGTCAGTGTGGCTGTCCCGCAGGCGGGCGCCGGTCACACCGCTGGCATCACCCAGCACTTCATCCAGATTCTGGTTCCAGTGCAGGCGGATATTACCTTTGGCGGCTTTTTCGAAGAGCTTGTCCTGAAGAATTTTCTCCGAGCGCAACTTGTCGCGGCGGTGAATCAGGTGAACTTCCTTGGCGATGTTTGACAGGTACAGCGCTTCTTCAACCGCCGTATTGCCGCCGCCAACGACTGCGACCACCTGATTGCGGTAGAAGAAACCGTCGCACGTCGCGCAGGCCGATACCCCTTTGCCGGCAAAAGTCTCTTCCGATGGCAGCCCCAGGTATTGCGCCGAGGCGCCGGTGGCGATGATCAGCGCATCGCAGGTGTAAGTGCCGCTGTCGCCGATGAGTTCGAACGGGCGCTGTTGCAACTTGGCAGTGTGGACGTGGTCGTAGACGATCTCTGTGTGAAAACGCTCGGCGTGTTTTTGCATGCGTTCCATCAGCACCGGGCCGGTGAGGCCTTCGACATCACCGGGCCAGTTGTCGACTTCGACGGTGGTGGTGAGCTGGCCACCTGCCTGTATGCCGGTAATCACAACGGGATTGAGGTTGGCGCGGGCGGCATAAACGGCAGCGCTGTAACCGGCGGGGCCGGAACCCAGAATGATCAGGCGGGAATGCTTCGCTTCGCTCATAAAAACACCTCATAAGCCTTTGTCACAAAAGAGAATGCATGCTCAAATTGAATCGCGCGTTATGTGCTGTTGGCTATGCTACACCTTGGGTTTCAAGCATGGCATCGGACGAACAAACCCGTACAATGCCTGCCTGTTACAGTGTTTGTAATAAAATAAGCGCCGCGCGCCGTGTTTATAAAAACCGGAGCGTAGTGTTAAAAGTAGTCCCAGTTACACCTGTTAACTTTTTTACCTGCCTGGATTGGGCAGTTTTTTATAGTCATTCAACAGATGGACGCGCCATAGGCGCAGGAAAAGAAGCGTTTTGAAGAAATCCACCGCAGCACCAAAAACAGTCGTTCCGCTCTGGCGCCAGCAATTGCACTACCGGCTCAAGGAAGGTGCATTGATCGCCATCGGCGGCTTGTGCCTGTTCCTGATGATGGCCTTGTTGACCTACGGCAAGGACGATCCGGGCTGGAGCCATAACAGCAAGATCGACGATGTGCAGAACTTCGGCGGGCCGGTCGGCTCCTACAGCGCCGATATCCTGTTCATGGTGTTGGGTTACTTCGCCTATATCTTCCCGTTGTTGCTGGCGATCAAGGCCTATCAAATCTTCCGTCAACGCCACGAGCAGTGGGAGTGGAGTGGCTGGCTGTTCTCCTGGCGCCTGATCGGCCTGGTGTTTCTGGTGCTGTCGGGCGCGGCCCTGGCCCATATTCATTTTCACGCCGCGACCGGTCTGCCGGCCGGCGCTGGCGGCGCTTTGGGCGAAAGCCTCGGTGATCTGGCCAGGAACGCCCTGAACATCCAGGGCAGTACGCTGGTGTTCATCGCGTTGTTCCTGTTTGGCCTGACGGTGTTCACCGACCTGTCGTGGTTCAAAGTGATGGACCTCACCGGCAAGATCACCCTCGACCTGTTCGAATTGTTCCAGGGCGCGGCCAATCGCTGGTGGGCCGCCCGTGTCGAGCGCAAACAATTGGTTGCGCAGTTGCGTGAAGTCGATGATCGCGTGCATGACGTGGTCGCGCCGACCGTCACCGACAAACGCGAGCAAGCCAAGGTCAAGGAACGCCTGATCGAACGTGAGCAGGCCCTGAGCAAACACATGTCGGACCGCGAGAAGCAGGTGCCGCCGGTGATTGCCCCTGCGCCGCCCAAGCCAGCGGCGCCCAGCAAACGCGTGGAAAAAGAGAAACAGGCGCCGTTGTTCGTCGACAGCGCCGTCGAAGGCACCTTGCCGCCGATCTCGATTCTCGACCCGGCAGAAAAGAAACAACTCAATTACTCGCCTGAATCCCTGGCTGCGGTCGGCCATTTGCTGGAAATCAAGCTCAAGGAATTCGGCGTCGAAGTGTCGGTGGATTCGATTCACCCGGGCCCGGTGATTACCCGTTACGAAATCCAGCCAGCGGCGGGCGTCAAGGTCAGCCGCATCTCCAACCTGGCGAAAGACCTGGCACGTTCCCTGGCCGTGACCAGCGTGCGCGTGGTGGAAGTGATTCCGGGCAAGACCACCGTCGGTATCGAGATTCCTAACGAAGACCGCCAGATCGTGCGCTTCTCCGAAGTGCTGTCGACCCCCGAGTACGACAACTTCAAGTCGCCGGTTACTTTGGCCCTGGGGCATGACATCGGCGGCAAGCCGGTCATCACCGACCTGGCGAAAATGCCTCACTTGCTGGTAGCCGGTACGACCGGTTCCGGTAAATCGGTGGGCGTGAACGCGATGATCCTGTCGATCCTGTTCAAGTCCGGCCCGGAAGACGCCAAGCTGATCATGATCGACCCGAAAATGCTTGAGCTGTCGATCTACGAAGGCATTCCGCACCTGTTGTGCCCGGTCGTGACCGACATGAAGGACGCCGCCAACGCCCTGCGCTGGAGCGTGGCGGAGATGGAGCGTCGCTACAAGCTGATGGCGAAAATGGGCGTGCGTAACCTGTCGGGCTTCAACGCCAAGGTCAAGGAAGCCCAGGACGCCGGCACGCCATTGACCGATCCGTTGTACAAGCGCGAAAGCATTCACGACGAAGCGCCGCTGTTGACCAAGCTGCCGACCATCGTTGTGGTGGTGGACGAATTCGCCGACATGATGATGATCGTCGGCAAGAAGGTTGAAGAACTGATCGCCCGTATCGCCCAGAAGGCCCGTGCCGCCGGTATCCACTTGATCCTCGCGACCCAGCGTCCGTCGGTTGACGTGATCACCGGTCTGATCAAGGCCAACATTCCGACGCGTATGGCGTTCCAGGTGTCGAGCAAGATCGACTCGCGCACCATCATCGACCAGGGTGGCGCCGAACAACTGTTGGGCCACGGTGACATGCTCTACATGCCGCCCGGTACCAGCCTGCCGATCCGTGTTCACGGTGCTTTCGTCTCCGATGACGAGGTTCACCGGGTGGTCGAAGCCTGGAAACTGCGCGGCGCGCCGGAATACAACGACGAGATTCTCGCCGGTGTCGAAGAGCCGGGTAGTGGCTTTGAAGGCGGCAGCAGTGGCGACGACGACAGTGAATCCGACGCGCTCTACGACGAAGCGGTTCAGTTCGTACTGGAAAGCCGTCGAGCGTCCATCTCTGCGGTTCAGCGCAAGCTGAAAATCGGCTACAACCGCGCCGCGCGCATGATCGAAGCCATGGAGATGGCCGGGGTCGTGACGTCCATGAACACCAACGGTTCGCGTGAAGTCCTGGCTCCGGGCCCGGTACGCGACTGAATTGATTGAAACGCGGTGGCGTAATGACGCGCCATCGCACCCCCACGAATGTTATGAGGACTCCCATGCGTCTTATCCGCATGCTGTTGCTGCCGGTTTTGGCTTTGACCACGCTCTCGGCCCACGCCGATGACAAGGACGTGGCGCGCCTGACCCAATTGCTGGAAAAATCCCAGACCCTGACCGCGCGTTTCTCCCAGCTGACCCTCGACGGCAGCGGTACCCAATTGCAGGAAACCGCGGGTGAAATGTCCTTGCAGCGTCCTGGCTTGTTTTACTGGCACACCAATGCGCCGGCCGAACAAACGATGGTCTCCGACGGCAAGAAGGTGACGTTGTGGGATCCGGACCTTGAGCAGGCCACCATCAAGAACCTCGATCAGCGCCTGACCCAGACCCCGGCGTTGCTGCTGTCCGGTGACGTGTCCAAGATCAGCCAGAGCTTCGACATCAGCGCCAAGGAAGCCGGTGGCGTGATCGACTTCACCTTGAAGCCGAAAACCAAAGACACCCTGTTCGACAGCCTGCGCCTGTCGTTCCGCAATGGCCTGGTCAATGACATGCAGATGATCGACAGCGTCGGTCAGCGCACCAACATCCTGTTCACCGGTGTGAAAGCCAACGAGCCGATTCCGGCGTCCAAGTTCAAGTTCGACATCCCCAAGGGTGCCGATGTGATCCAGGAATAAACCGCCCTACCTGTGGGAGCGGGCTTATGTGGCGAGGGGGCTTGTCGGAACGCCGCACCGCCCCGTTGGGTCGCGAAGCGGCCCCAAAACCTGCTAGTGCGGTGTATCAGGAATACCGCATGCAATGGTTTCGCGACTGCTGCGCAGCCGAACGGGGGTAAACCCCCTCGCCACAGGTAACCGCTATTGCCACAGGTTTTCGCCAGACTCGAGAGCTATGTAATAAAGCGAGGTTTCAAACGCACGTGATGGACCTGTTTCGCAGTGCCCCGATAGCTCAACCTTTGGCAGCACGCCTGCGTGCCGCCAATCTGGACGAGTACGTCGGTCAGGAACACCTGCTCGCTCGCGGCAAGCCTTTGCGCGAAGCGCTGGAGCAGGGTGCCTTGCACTCGATGATTTTCTGGGGCCCGCCGGGTGTGGGCAAGACCACGCTGGCGCGGCTGCTGGCGGAAGTCTCGGATGCGCACTTCGAAACGGTTTCGGCGGTACTGGCCGGCGTGAAGGAAATCCGTCAGGCGGTGGAAATCGCCAAGCAGCAGGCCGGGCAGTACGGCCGGCGGACAATCCTGTTCGTCGATGAAGTGCACCGCTTCAACAAGTCTCAGCAGGACGCGTTCCTGCCGTACGTTGAAGACGGCACGCTGATTTTCATCGGCGCAACCACTGAAAATCCCTCCTTCGAACTCAACAACGCGTTGCTCTCCCGAGCCCGCGTCTACGTTCTCAAAAGCCTCGATGAAGCGGCCCTGCGCAAGCTGGTGCATCGCGCGCTGACTGAAGAGCGTGGCCTGGGCAAGCGGCAACTGACCCTCAGCGATGAAGGTTTCCAGATGCTGCTGTCGGCCGCCGATGGCGATGGCCGGCGTCTGCTCAACCTGCTGGAAAACGCCTCGGACCTGGCTGAAGACAACAGCGAGATCGGCGTCGACCTGCTGCAAAGCCTGCTCGGTGATACCCGTCGGCGTTTCGACAAGGGCGGCGAAGCGTTTTACGACCAGATTTCGGCGCTGCATAAATCCGTGCGCGGCTCCAATCCCGACGGTGCACTGTACTGGTTCGCCCGAATGATCGACGGCGGTTGCGATCCGCTGTACCTGGCCCGGCGCGTGGTGCGCATGGCCAGCGAAGACATCGGCAACGCCGACCCCCGTGCCCTGAGCCTGTGCCTGGCGGCGTGGGAAGTGCAGGAACGCCTCGGCAGCCCCGAAGGCGAGTTGGCAGTGGCCCAGGCCATTACTTATCTGGCCTGCGCGCCGAAAAGCAACGCGGTGTACATGGGTTTCAAAGCCGCCCTGCGCAGCGCCACCGAACACGGTTCGCTGGAAGTGCCGCTGCACCTGCGCAACGCGCCGACCAAGCTGATGAAGCAACTGGGTTATGGCGACGAATACCGTTACGCCCACGATGAGCCGGACGCTTACGCTGCTGGCGAAGACTATTTCCCGGAAGAACTCGAGCCACAACCGTTCTATCAGCCGGTGCCGCGTGGCCTGGAGCTGAAGATCGGCGAGAAGCTCAATCACCTCGCGCAACTTGACCGTCTCAGCCCCCGGCAGCGGAGAAAATAGTGATCCCATTGATCGTTGCCGTTTCTGTGGGCGGTATCGCCGGAACGCTTTTGCGCTTTGCCACGGGTAACTGGATCAACGCTAATTGGCCGCGGCACTTCTATACCGCGACGCTGGCCGTTAATATCGTCGGCTGTTTGCTGATCGGCGTTCTATACGGTCTGTTTTTAGTACGCCCGGAGGTGCCGATTGAGGTGCGCGCCGGGTTGATGGTCGGCTTCCTCGGGGGGCTGACGACTTTTTCATCTTTTTCACTGGATACGGTGCGTCTGCTGGAAACCGGGCAAATACCGCTGGCTTTTGTCTATGCTGCCATCAGCGTATTCGGCGGGCTGCTCGCTACCTGGGCTGGCCTGTCCTTGACCAAACTTTGATAACGAGAGACCGACATGCTCGATTCCAAACTGTTACGTAGCAACCTTCAGGACGTAGCGGACCGCCTGGCATCCCGTGGCTACACGCTGGATGTTGCGCGCATCGAAGCGCTGGAAGAACAGCGCAAGACCGTCCAGACCCGCACCGAAGCACTGCAGGCTGACCGTAATGCGCGCTCCAA
The DNA here is from genome assembly GCF_000282315.2 of Pseudomonas sp. GM41(2012). GTDB lineage: Bacteria > Pseudomonadota > Gammaproteobacteria > Pseudomonadales > Pseudomonadaceae > Aquipseudomonas. The sequence continues at coordinate 1,789,174 of NZ_AKJN02000006.1, read as the reverse complement.
ATCCATCGGCCAGGCCAAGCAGCGCGGCGAAGACATCGCGCCGCTGATGGCCGACGTCGAGCGCATGGCGAACGAATTGAGCGCCGGTAAAGTCGAGCTGGACGCGATCCAGACCGATCTGGATTCGATCCTGCTCGGCATCCCGAACCTGCCGCACGAATCCGTGCCGATCGGTGATGACGAAGACGGCAACGTCGAAGTGCGCCGCTGGGGCACTCCGACCGCGTTCGATTTCCCGGTTCAGGACCACGTCGCCCTGGGCGAGAAATTCGGCTGGCTGGACTTCGAAACCGCCGCCAAGCTGTCCGGCGCCCGTTTCGCCCTGTTGCGCGGCCCGATTGCTCGTATGCACCGCGCCCTGGCTCAGTTCATGATCAACCTGCACACCAGCGAACACGGTTACGAAGAGGCCTACACGCCTTATCTGGTTCAAGCGCCGGCGCTGCAAGGCACGGGTCAGCTGCCGAAGTTCGAAGAAGACCTGTTCAAGATTGCTCGCGAAGGCGAAGCCGATCTGTACCTGATCCCGACCGCCGAAGTGTCGCTGACCAACATCGTCGCTGGCGAAATCGTCGATTCGAAACTGCTGCCGATCAAGTTCGTCGCCCACACGCCATGCTTTCGCAGTGAAGCCGGTGCGTCGGGTCGCGATACACGCGGCATGATCCGTCAGCACCAGTTCGACAAGGTTGAAATGGTCCAGATCGTTGAGCCGTCGACCTCGATGGAAGCGCTGGAAGGCCTGACCGCCAACGCCGAAAAAGTCCTGCAATTGCTCGAACTGCCTTATCGCACGATTGCGCTGTGCACCGGCGACATGGGCTTCAGCGCGGTCAAGACTTACGACCTGGAAGTGTGGATCCCGAGCCAGGACAAATACCGCGAGATTTCGTCGTGCTCCAACTGCGGTGATTTCCAGGCCCGTCGTATGCAAGCGCGTTTCCGCAACCCGGAAACCGGCAAGCCTGAACTGGTTCACACCCTGAACGGTTCCGGCCTGGCGGTCGGTCGTACCCTGGTGGCGGTGCTGGAAAACTACCAGCAAGCCGACGGTTCGATCCGTGTGCCGGACGTGCTGAAACCGTACATGGGTGGTCTTGAGGTCATCGGCTAAATGGACTATCTGCCGCTGTTCCATAACCTTCGCGGCAGTCGTGTCTTGGTCGTCGGCGGCGGAGAGATTGCCTTGCGCAAATCCCGCCTGCTGGCCGAAGCCGGTGCGCTGCTGCGGGTGGTCGCACCTGAAATCGAACCGCAACTGCGCGAATTGGTTGCCGGCAGCGGTGGCGAATGTCTGGTGCGAGGCTACGTTGAGTCGGACCTGGACGGTTGCGGGCTGATCATCGCCGCCACTGACGACGAACCACTGAACGCGCAAGTCTCCGCCGATGCCCATCGACGTTGTGTGCCGGTCAACGTGGTGGACGCGCCAGCCTTGTGCAGCGTGATCTTCCCGGCGATTGTCGACCGTTCTCCGTTGATCGTAGCGGTCTCCAGCGGCGGCGATGCGCCGGTGCTGGCGCGGTTGATCCGCGCCAAACTGGAAACCTGGATTCCTTCCACCTACGGTCAACTGGCTGGCCTGGCCGCGCGTTTTCGCACCCAGGTCAAACACCTGTTCCCGGATGTGCAGCAGCGTCGGGCGTTCTGGGAAGATGTGTTCCAGGGCCCGATTGCCGACCGACAACTGGCCGGGCAGGGTGCCGAAGCCGAGCGCTTGATGCTGGCGAAAATTGCCGGTGAAGCACCGAATGCGACGGGCGAAGTCTATTTGGTGGGCGCCGGCCCGGGTGATCCCGACCTGCTGACCTTCCGTGCCTTGCGCCTGATGCAGCAAGCCGATGTGGTGCTGTATGACCGCTTGGTGGCGCCGGCGATTCTGGATTTGTGCCGTCGCGATGCCGAGCGGGTTTACGTCGGCAAGCGTCGCGCCGATCACGCTGTGCCACAAGATCAGATCAACCAGCAATTGGTGGATTTGGCCAAGCAAGGCAAGCGGGTCGTGCGGTTGAAGGGCGGTGATCCGTTCATCTTCGGTCGCGGCGGTGAAGAGATCGAAGAACTGGCGGCCCATGGCATCCCGTTCCAGGTGGTGCCGGGTATCACCGCGGCCAGCGGTTGCGCGGCGTATGCCGGGATTCCGCTGACGCACCGTGATTACGCGCAGTCTGTGCGTTTTGTCACCGGGCACCTGAAGGACGGTTCCACCGATTTGCCGTGGGCCGACCTGGTCGCGCCGGCGCAAACCCTGGTGTTTTACATGGGGTTGGTGGGTTTGCCGATCATCTGCGAGCAGTTGATCAAGCATGGTCGCGCAGCGGATACGCCAGCGGCATTGATCCAGCAGGGCACCACGGTCAATCAGCGGGTGTTTACCGGCACCTTGGCCGATTTGCCAAGTCTGGTGGCGGAGCATGAAGTGCATGCGCCGACGCTGGTGATCGTTGGGGAAGTGGTGCAATTGCGCGAGAAACTGGCGTGGTTCGAGGGCGCTCAGGCGCAAGTCTAGAGACCGCGTCGCCCCCATCGCGGGCAAGCCTTGCTCCTACAGGTTGGCGTCGTTTGCAATTTTGCGAACGACGCACATCCGTAGGAGCAAGGCTTGCCCGCGATGGCGTCATCAGAATCAACACGCTTTTCGGATCAGACTTCAGCTCTGCGCCAAACCCCTTTCCCGCTCAACCGCTCGCGATCATGCGGCGCTGTGAATGCCTGCGCCGGTCCTTTCGGCACGATCCCCGTCGGATTGATGGTCTTGTGGCTGCCGTAGTAGTGATTTTTGATGTGCTCGAAATCCACCGTCTCGGCAATCCCCGGCCACTGATAAATCTCCCGCAGCCAGTTCGACAGGTTCGGATAATCGGCGATCCGCCGCAGGTTGCACTTGAAGTGCCCGTGATACACCGCGTCAAAGCGAATCAACGTGGTGAACAGCCGAATATCCGCTTCAGTCAGGTATTCGCCGGTCAGGTAACGATTGGCGCCCAACAGCTGTTCCAGGCGATCCAGTTCGTTAAACACATCATCGAACGCCTCTTCATAAGCCTTCTGCGCCGTAGCAAACCCTGCGCGATACACGCCATTGTTCACCGCCGGATAAATCCGTTCGTTCAGCGCGTCGATCTCGCCCCGCAGCGGCGCCGGGTAGAAATCCAGGTCATTACCCGTCAAATCATCGAAGGCGCCATTGAACATGCGGATGATCTCCGCCGATTCATTGTTGACGATGCGATTCTGTTGTTTGTCCCAGAGTACCGGCACGGTGACGCGGCCGGTGTAGTCGGCGGTATCGGCGGTATAGCGTTGGTGCATGAAGTTGAAATGATCGAGCTTGTCCCCGGTCGATCCGAGGTTCTGGTCGAAGGTCCAGCCGTTTTCCAGCATCAACCAACTGACCACCGAGACGTCGATGAGGCTTTCGAGGCCTTTGAGTTTGCGCAGGATCAGCGTGCGGTGAGCCCATGGACAGGCGAGGGACACGTAGAGGTGATAACGACCGGCCTCGGCCGCAAAGCCACCGACACCGGTCGGGCCAGGCTTGCCGTCGGCGGTCAGCCAGTTACGACGCTGCGCTTGTTCACGCTGGAACGTACCGTCCTTGCCGCTTTCGTACCACTGGTCATGCCAGCGACCTTCAACTAACAAACCCATGTTCAAGACTCCTCAACCAATAAGCGTTGGAGAGGAGTCTATTCGCATCGGTTCGATTAAAAAGCGCAAAGGTTGGGCGCTTATGATCGGTTAAATCGATTTGTCCCGCGCATCCCAATACTGCTGGGCGGTTTCGAAGGCGTGTTCGCGGGTTTGACCCAGGCCGCGCAAGGCCAGGGCGATGGTCGAGATAAGCGCCATTTGCGGGTAGCTGTCGACCACGTCGCCACGCCACACGGCTTTCAAATGCTCGGGATCGAGGGTGGCCGGTTTGACGTGGCGTTGTGCCGACAACTGCGGCCATTCCTCGTCCCAGCTTTCGCCGCCAGTGGTGCCATACAAGTGACTGTCGGCGTCCGGGTTGATCTCGATTTCGCCGCCATCGCCTTTCACCACGATCGCGGTATCGCCGAGCAAACCGCTGGCATCGCGATGCACCGCCTGGTAACCGGGGTGGAAAATGCTTTGCAGGCCACAACGGGCACTCAAGGGGTTGAGAATCCGCGTCAAGGAATGGATCGGCGAGCGCAGGCCCAAGGTGTTGCGCAGGTCGATCATTCGTTGCAGTTGCGGTGCCCAATCCACCAGCGGCATGAAGGCCAGACCGCCGTTATCGAGTGCGTCGCCGACCTGCTGCCAGTCGCGGCACAACGGGATCTTCAACTCATCCAACAGTTGCTCGCTGTAGAGCCGACCCGCCGTGTGCGCGCCGCCGCCATGCATGAAAATGCGCACGCCGTTCTGCGCCAGACACTTGGCGGCCAACAGGTACCAAGGCAGATGGCGTTTCTTGCCGGCATACGTCGGCCAGTCCAGATCGACGGCCAGTGCCGGCGGATTCAACCGTTCACGCAAGGCTTCGGTAAACCCCGCCATCTCCTCAGCGCTTTCTTCCTTGTGCCGCAACAGCATCAGGAACGCGCCGAGCTGGGTGTCCTCGACCTTATGGTCGAGCACCATGCCCATGGCTTCGCGGGCTTCCTCGCGGGTCAAGTCGCGGGCGCCGCGCTTGCCTTTGCCGAGGATGCGCACGAACTGGGCGAACGGGTGTTCGGCGGGTGTTTCGAGGGTCAGCGCAGGGGAGTCGGTCATAAGCAATTCGTCGGTTTGGGCAGGCCCGCCAGTTTCGCGGCGAGTTTGGCAGGGGTGCCTTTGAACAGTCGGTTGAGGTGCAGGCTGTTGCCCTTGTCCGGGCCCAGCTTCATTGCTGTGTACTTGATCAGCGGACGAGTGGCCGGCGACAACTGGAATTCGGCGTAGAAGCTGCGCAGCAGTTCGAGGATTTCCCAGTGTTCGGGGCTCAACTCGATGTCTTCGGCGGCTGCCAGGGCGCTGGCCACGTCGGAGGACCAGTCGCTCAGTTCGACCAGGAAACCGTCCTTGTCCAACTCGATGGCTCGTGCGCCGACCGTCAGGGATTTCATAGCCAACTGTTGACCTTGTCGTAGTGAATCGACAGCTCGACGAAGGCCGGGTAATCGATGGCCTTGGCCGTGTCAGGAATCTCCAGTGCGCGAGCCTGGGCGTCTTCGGACAGTACGAACAGTTTCAGATGGCGGGCGTTCAGCGCATTGAATGGCGCGGTGCCTGGCTGCAGCGCATAAACCGCGTCGCCAGTCAGCAGCAGCGCATCGTCAGCGCCCATCAAGCGCAGGCAACTGGTCAGGCGATCGTCGCCGAACGGGGAATGGGACAACACATGCAAAGTCGACATCAGAGGGTGATCACCTGGTCGTAACGGTCAATAAGTGCGGTGATTTCGTGAGCGGCCAGCACCTGCGCTTCTTCCAGCGACAAGCCGGCCGGGTTCAGACCCCGTTCCGCAACGCTGTTGGCACAGATAAACAGCTCGTCGACACCGAACATCGGCAAGGCTTGCAGGTTGGCGCTCAGGTCTTTCTGCTGGAGAGCCTTGGCGTCCTGTTTCGCGGCGAGCTGGAACACCCCGTCATCGAGAAACAGCAGGCCGATCGGCAGATCAAAGGCGCCGCCGGCCAGCACGATGTCCAGCGCTTCCCGCGCACTCGGCCCGGACCAGGGCGCCTGACGGCTGATAATCAGCAAGGATTTAGCCATCTCACGCGCCTCCGAAACAGATCAGGCGGTCAGCGTCCTGCACCGCGTCATGCAACTGGCCCAGGCCAGACAATTCCCACGGAGCGCCCACGGCAACGGCTTCACGCTGATAGCGCCCGGCTTCTTCTTCGTTCAACACGCCACGACGCAGGGCCGCTGCGATACACACGACACCGTCCAGTTGATGCTCGGTGACGAAGTTGCGCCATTGCTTGGGCAAATCCTGTTCATCCTGCGGCGTGACCACGCTGCCGGAGGCGTTGTAGACGCCGTCCTGATAGAAAAACAGCCGGACAATCTCATGCCCACCGGCCAGCGCAGCCTGAGCAAACAGCAGGGCGCGGCGCGAGGAGGGCGCATGGGCGGCGGAAAACAGCGCGATGGCGAACTTCATGACGGACTCGATCAGTAAAACTGCGGCCATGATAAAGCTTTATCGCCAGAGGGGCTAAATCGATGTTGTCTGTGCGGGCCCCATCGCGAGCAGGCTCGCTCCCACAGGGGTTTGGGTGATGCCGAAGATTGTAGCTTCACCGCAAAACCTGTGGGAGCGAGCCTGCTCGCGATGGGGCCCGCACAGGCCACACAAAATTCAGCGCGGCATGTAACCCAACTGCCAGCGCCGTGGGATTTTCAGCGACAGCAGCCCCACCGCGCCGGCCAGCAGACCGCTGACAAACAACGCTTTGAGCCCCAGGTGATGTTCCAGCACGGCGCCGAGTACCGCGCCGGCAAACATTCCAGTCCAGGGGATCAGTTGCACGCGCCAGCCGTTGCGCCGTTCGCCGAGCATCCAGCGTCCCAGCCCACGGCCGAAGCGCGACAGGGCGCCGGTGACGTAGGTCAGGCCGACCGGCAGACCGTTCACTTCTTCCACGGCGGCATTGAGCATGCCCATGGCGATGATCGCCGCCAGTAGCGCTGGCAATTGTTCGTCGTAGGGCCAGGCAGCGGCGCCGCAGAGCAGCGTGGCGATGCACAGCAGCAAGGGCAGCGCCCGACGGCCGCCGAGGCGGCTGACGACAATCCCCAAGGCGTTGCCGACGATGAAGGTGCCGACGAGGATCACCAGGCGCAAGGTCAGGCCCAGGTCGCCGTCGCTGATAGCGACGGCGAGGCGGGTGGTGTTGCCGCTCATGAACGAGACGAAATCACCGCTGGCCATGAAGCCGATGGCGTCGGTCATGCCGGCGAGCACCGAGAGGCTGGCCACCAGCGACATGCCGATGCGTCCGCGCCATTTGCGGGTATGCAGATGGCCTGGGCTGGCGCGGTCAGTTGAGAGGGATGGCAACATCAGCGAAGGTCGTCCTCAGGCAGCGACCGAAAGGGTCACTTACTCAATCCATATAACTCGCAATACTCCAGCCAGTCCATGCCGGCCATCTCGGCCACTTCCTTGTGCACTTCCAGGCGCTGTGCCTGATAGTCCTCTGGCGTCGCGGCGGTCAGTTGCAGCGTCAGCTCCCAGGCAAACAATCCCAGGCGCTCGGCCTCGGCTTCGAAGGCTTCATGCAAGCGTTCGTCGCGGTACTGCGCCGCGGTCTCGCCCTTGGCCTGAGCCAACAGCGGGTTGAGGTTGTCGAGTTCGAGGCGCAGTTCAGGGCGCTCATCGAGAAACTTCTTCAGCGCTTGCTCGTGTTGCTGTTCGGTTGCCGCCATGGTCGCTCCTTGAGGCTGGATTACGAAGACTGCTTCTTGCTGGCCTTGGCCGCTGCTGCCAGGCACTCGAGGGCAAACTGCTCGGGGTAGGTCATTTGAATCGGCGTGGTTTCACCTTTGACGGTTCTTTCGCCGTCGAGGATGTAACGAATCCGCTTGTCGGTGACGCCAATTCGCTTGGCAATCCAGGACGGCGTCTGACCGATCTGGCTGATCAGTTTGTCGGCATATTCAGCGGTCGGTTTGTAGTATTCGGCGTTGGGTGTCATGACCTTTCCAGAAAATAAGCCCGGAAAAACGGGCGATGCGGTGTTAATGGCGCGACAGGGTGCGCGAATCGTCACTCGGTGTCGCGGTATAAATGAAGTAAAGCAGAACGATACGCCGTGCCGCGGTGATACAGTCCGCTTTTTCTTGATGAGCGAACGCAATGCGAATTCTGATGGTGGCGCTGGCCGTAACGTTGCTGGCGGGATGCGCGGGCTCGGCGATGAACGACGCCCGCACTGGAACCCCGTACAAAACCCTGACGTCGGACAAACCGGAAAAAGTCGTCGCCCAGTGTGTGCAGTTTTCCTGGCAGGATGAGGCGGTGTTTGGTGTCGATGCTGGCGCGTACTTGCAACCTGGCGAGAAGGGCGGCACCACCGTTTACACGCGCTCGGCGGAGTCCTTTGTGGACGTGAAGACTGACGCTTCCGCTACCGTGCTGAATTATTACGCGCAGCATGACGACTTTGTGGCCAAGCGCCGACTGGCGGCGTTGGCGACCTGTTTGTAAGCAAGATCAAAAGATCGCAGCCTGCGGCAGCTCCTACAATGGGCAGGCGAACACCCTGTAGGAGCTGCCGCAGGCTGCGATCTTTTGGCGGTGCCAGCGATCAAACGTTTGTCAGGCGCTTCTGGAAAAAGAAGCGCTTGTGGCCCGGTGGGTAGTCGGCGATCTGGCCTAGCTCGCTATAGCCGAGCTTCCTGTAGAACTCCGGCGCCTGGAAGTCGAAGGTGTCGAGCCAGATTCCCACGCATTCCTTTTCCCGTGCCAGGTCTTCGGCCATCTGCATCAGCTTCGTGCCCATGCCCTGTCCCCGGGCCTGTTCTGGCACCGACAGCAACTCGATGTACAACCATTGATAAAAAAACCGACCATACAGGCCGCCGAGAATCTCGTCCTGTTCGTCGCGGATCAGCAAGGCAATGGGCTCCTGCGTCGAGACACCGGCCTTTGAGGCGTTATAGGCACGCAACGGCAGGACGATCGCCTGCTCCTCGTCTTCGGTGGGGTTTTGTGACTGTTCGATTCGCAGTTCCATCAGCTAAATCCTTATGGCTATGAGGGGACAACCCCCCTAAGCCTAACGTGTGCGCTGGCGGTTGTTCCAGACTCTTGAGTGGAACCCTTGCTCGCGCCCGGATGTCTAGCCTAAACAGCGTCATTCCTGAACGCGGCCTATGAGGACAATCCGTGAATATTTTCGAAGCCTTGCGCGAAAGCCATGACCGCCAACGTACCTACGCCGATGCGCTAATCCAGACCAGCGGCGACACTCCCGAGCGGGTCGAGGCTTACAAGCAGCTCAAGTCCGAACTTCAGGCCCACGAAACCGCTGAAGAGCGGCATTTCTACATCCCGCTGATGGAGTTCGATAACGGCGTCGACCTCAGCCGTCATGCCATTTCGGAACATCACGAGATGGACGAAATGATGGAGGAACTGGACGAGACCGAGATGTCCAGCCCGGCCTGGCTGGTCGCCGCGAAGAAGCTCGCCGAGAAGGTCAATCACCACCTGGAAGAGGAAGAGCAGAAGTTCTTCCAGATGGCCGGCAAGCTACTCGACGACAAACAGAAAGAGACGCTGGCGGGTCAGTATGAGAAGGAATACAAGGCTCAGCTGTCTTAGCGCCAGGCTTTCGTTTTCGCCTAAGATGTGCGCCTTCTGACGTAAAAAGGGATGCATTGTCATGTCGAACACAGCCGAGCGGGTCAACCTCATCGAGTCTCAGGTGTTGTCCCACGACTGGTACCTGCTCAAGAAAATCACCTTCGATTACCTGCGCAACAACGGCGAATGGCAACGCCAGACCCGCGAGGTCTATGACCGTGGCAATGGCGCGGCGATCCTGCTGTTCAACCGTGAAAAGAAAACCGTGGTGCTGACCCGGCAATTCCGATTGCCGGTGTTCGTCAATGGCCACGATGGGTTGCTGATCGAAGTGGCGGCAGGGCTGCTCGAAGGCGCGGCGCCTGAAGAGCGCATCCGCGGAGAAGCCGAGGAAGAAACCGGTTATCGCGTGCACCATGTGCACAAGGTGTTCGAGGCCTACATGAGCCCCGGCTCGGTGACTGAAAAGCTGCACTTCTTCATCGCTGAGTACGACGCCGCTTCCAAGGTCAGCGAGGGCGGCGGGCTGGAGGAGGAGACGGAGGAGCTGGAAGTGCTGGAGTGGAAGTTCGACGACGCACTTGAGGCGTTTTATCGCGGGGAAATCTGCGATGCGAAGACCATCATGTTGCTGCAGTATGCGGCGATGAAAAACATCTTCACCGCAGCCTAAGAAGCGCACACCCCCCTGTAGGAGCTGCCGCAGGTTCGGGCCGCGTTCGGACGATCTTTTGATCTTGATCTTCGGTGCCCTTGGAAACGCTGAAGATCAAAAGATCGTCCGAACGCGGCCCGAACCTGCGGCAGCTCCTACAAGGTCAAAAGCCTTCCAGTCGTCCAGTCCCACCCCATTGCCCGCCTTCCAGCGTCAGCAGCTGCTCCTTCGCCTCAAGTCCGCCGGCAAACCCGGTGAGCTTCCCCGAAGCGCCAATCACCCGATGACACGGCGCAACAATCGAAATCGGGTTCTTGCCATTCGCCGCACCCACTGCTCGAACCGCGCTGGGATTGCCGATCTGCCGGGCTATCTCGCTATAGCTGCGTGTTTCACCAAATGGAATGGTCAGCAGCGCTGCCCAGACCTTCTTCTGAAATTCCGTCCCGGCAAAATCCAGATCCAGGTCGAAACGATTGCGCGTGCCCGCAAAGTATTCCTGCAACTGTTGAGCGGTGCGCATCAGGATCGGATTATCTGGCGCCTCGCGCATCGGCCCAAGCCGCACCCGACCGGGCTTGTCGTTTTCCCAGAGGATGGCTGCCAGTCGTGAGTCGTTCGCGACCAGCTTCAACTCGCCCACCGGCGTGGCGAGGGTGACGAAGGTGTAACTCATGCCGGTGGACTCCATAAAGGTGCTGAGCAGAGGCCAAGCATACTGCCTCGACGGGGAGGCGCAATACGCAATCCCAGCCATACTTGCCTCTGCTCTTGAAGCCTTCCCTCTGTTTTTTTACAGAGCCTAAAAACAAAAAGAGACTGACTCATGAAGTTCGAACCTTTTGCCAAAACGCTGATTGCGACCTCGTTGGCGCTCAGCTGCCTCAGTGCTTACGCGGCCTCCGTGGCGCCGGTTGCGGCCGAAAACGGCATGGTCGTCACCGCCCAGCATCTGGCCAGTCACGTGGGCGTCGATGTGCTCAAGAACGGCGGCAACGCCGTCGATGCCGCAGTAGCGGTCGGTTATGCGCTGGCGGTGGTTTATCCCGCGGCGGGCAACCTGGGTGGCGGCGGTTTCATGACCATTCAGTTGGCGGACGGACGCAAGACCTTCCTCGACTTCCGCGAAAAAGCCCCGCTGGCCGCTACTGCAAACATGTACCTCGACAAGGAGGGCAACGTCGTCCCTGACCTGAGCACCCGTGGCCATCTGGCCGTTGGCGTGCCGGGCACCGTATCGGGCATGGAACTGGCACTGAAGAAATACGGCACCAAACCGCGCAAGGAAGTGATCGCCCCGGCCATCAAGCTCGCCGAAGACGGTTTTGTGCTGGAGCAGGGCGATGTCGAATTGCTGGAATACGCCACTGACATGTTCAAGAAGGACATCAAGGATTCCGGTGCGATCTTCCTGAGCAACGGTGAGCCGATGCAAGTCGGTCAGAAACTGGTGCAAAAAGACCTCGGCAAAACCCTGCGGGAAATCTCCGAGAACGGCGCCGACGGCTTCTATAAAGGCTGGGTGGCCGATGCCATCGTCACCTCCAGTCAGGCCAACAAAGGCATCATCACTCAGGCCGACCTCGACAAATACAAGACCCGCGAACTGGCCCCGATCGAATGCGATTACCGCGGCTACCATGTGGTCTCGGCACCGCCGCCAAGCTCTGGCGGCGTGGTGATTTGCGAGATCATGAACATTCTCGAAGGCTATCCGATGAAAGACCTGGGCTATCACTCGGCCCAGAGCATGCACTACCAGATCGAAGCGATGCGTCACGCCTATGTGGACCGCAACAGCTACCTGGGCGACCCGGATTTCGTGAAGAACCCGATCGCCCATCTGCTGGATAAAAACTACGCCACCAAAATCCGCACCGCCATCAACCCGCAAAAGGCCGGTGTGTCCCGCGAGCTCAAACCCGGCGTAGCGCCCCATGAAGGCAGCAACACCACCCATTACTCCATCGTCGATAAATGGGGCAACGCGGTCTCGGTGACCTACACCTTGAACGACTGGTTCGGCGCCGGCGTCATGGCCAGCAAAACCGGGGTCATCCTCAACGACGAAATGGACGATTTCACCTCTAAAATCGGCGTGCCGAACATGTACGGTCTGGTGCAAGGGGAGGCTAACGCCATCGCACCCGGCAAGGCACCGCTGTCGTCCATGAGCCCGACCATCGTCACCAAGGACGGCAAAGTGGTGATGGTCGTCGGCACCCCCGGCGGCAGTCGCATCATCACCGCGACCTTACTGACTATGCTCAACGTGATCGACTACGGGATGAACATCCAGGAAGCGGTCGATGCACCGCGTTTCCACCAGCAGTGGTTGCCGGAAGAGACCAACCTGGAGACCTTCACTACCAGCCCTGATACGGTGAAGATGCTCGAAAGTTGGGGGCACAAGTTTGCCGGGCCACAGGATGCCAACCATGTGGCGGCGATTCTGGTCGGCGCGCCTTCGCTGGAAGGCAAACCGGTGGGCAAAAACCGCTTCTATGGGGCGAACGATCCACGTCGTAACACCGGGTTGTCGCTCGGTTATTGAGGCAGATCCGGGCCACCCCAATTCTTGAGGGTGGCCCCCGATCCCGTAGCAAGTTAAAAGGGGAACGGATTCTAAATCCGTTGCCGATTCACCGACCTGTCAAGGAAGGAAGCTCATGGCTACCGCACTGCTGATCATCGATGTCCAGCGTGCCTTGTGCACTGGCGAATACGAATGTTTTGAGATCAAGCGCGTTATCGAGAACATCAACGACCTCAGTGCCAAGGCTCGCGAAGCAGGCATCCCGGTCATCCTCATCCAGCACGAAGAACAGGGCGACCAGCTGCAACACGGTTCCGAAGGCTGGCAATTGGCCGAAAGCCTGAAGACGTCGCCGCAAGACCTTCGCGTGCGAAAAACCAATCGAGACTCGTTCTACCGGACCCACTTGCAAGCCCAATTGCAGGATTTGGGCAGCGACCGCCTGATCATCTGCGGGCTGCAAACCGACTATTGCGTCAACGCCACTGTCCGCCAGGCCCTGAAGCTGGGCTATGACGTAGTGCTCGCCGCCGATGCGCATTCCACCGTCGACAACGGCAACCTCGCCGCCGAAGACATCATCACCGAGCACAACGCAGACCTGGCGCACTTGACGGGGCCCGTGGCGCGGATCGACGTGATGCCGACCAGCGAAATCCGCATCTGAAACTGCACGGCGATCAACGACCTGGACAGCAAGTAGCGAGTCACTCGTTGTCCGTCCCTTGTTGGCACTTAGCGAATAAAACTATTGAAAAAAACCTCTATACGCTTTAAACGGGAGGATCACTGGCACATTGTTTGCGTTCAGTAAGTGAGTATCGCCAGTTCTGGCTCTGGGAGCGCTGATGAGTTTTCGTCCATTGACACACTCCCCGCGGCAATCGAACGATTGCGACGTTGTCGCACCTCAACCAGAAGGGAAGTGGGATACGGTCGCAATGGCCTGCGCTGGTAACGAGAACACGATCGAACAATTGCTGGATTCAGCGCGTAATTGGGCCCATACCACCGCGTGGGTGGTTTACCGCGCCGGCGAACAAATGCATTTGGTCGGGCAGGGCGACCCGAGGGTGCAGTGGCCGTCAATCGTTGCGAATGAAGAATTTGAAGCCTTTTGCCTGACCCGGCACTTGCACCGCTGGCCGACCGGTAGAGGCGAAACGGTGCTGGGTTGGCTACTCGCGCCAGCCAACGATGCCGCGGAGCCGGCGCTCGCCGAGTTTGCCCAGCGCCTGGGCATCGAGGTACAGACCAATACCCTGGCCCGTGCGCAGATTACTCAGCGTGTGCTGTATGAAATTACCTACCTGGCCAGTTCGACCCGCGACCGGTCAGTGTTTCTGGTGGGGGTTCACCAGCTGCTGGCTAGCCTGATCGACGCCGAGAACTTCTATCTCGCGCTGTATGACCCGCACAGTGGCAAGATTGACTACCCGTATTACGTCGACATCATCGACGTTGATGCCCTGGAGTCCCAGCATTACGAATACCTTGACCCTTCGCACTTGTCGTTGACCGGCCAGGTATTGACCAGTGGCCAGCCGTTGCTGATCGACGCCGCCGGCATTCTCGCGGCTCAGGCCGAGAATCGTTTCTACTGCGTGGGTGATCGTCCCGAGTTCTGGATGGGCGCACCGTTGAAAAATGCCTCGGATGAGGTGTTTGGCATGCTTGCGATGCAGGTCTACGACGTTTCTCGTACCTACAGCGCTGAAGACCGCGCGTTGTTTCTGGTGGTGGCCCGTCACGTGGCCATGGCGCTGGACCGGATTCTGCACCGCGAGGACCTGGAAGAGACGGTGATGCGTCGCACCCTGGAGCTTTCGGCAGTCAACGATGCATTGAGGCAGGAAGTGGCAGAACGACAGCGCGCCGAACATCTGCAGAGCGCGCTGTTCCAGATCGCTGAACTGTCGAGCCAGCCTGGCGACATGGCTGAGTTGTTTCAAACGTTGCATGGCATCGTCGGTGATCTGCTGTTCGCGCGGAACTTCTACATTGCACTGTTCGACGACGCGACCACTGAAGTGACCTTTCCGTATTACGTCGATGAGCGGCAGACAACCTGCCCGCAGGCGCGGCGTGGGCGCCGGGGCTTGACGGAGTACGTTATCCGTCAGCGCCGACCTTGCCTGATTGATGCAGGCGAAGCTGACCGATTGGCTGCGCACGGTGAAATCGCAATGGCCCATGAGTCTGTCAAAGCCTATTCCTGGCTGGGCATTCCATTGTTCGATGGCGATGTGGTGCGTGGCGTGCTGGCGGTGCAAAGTTATACCTCGCAGGTGCGCTATACCCCGCGTGACCAGGAATTGCTGACGTTCGTGTCGCGGCACATCGACACCGCGTTGTCGCGACGCACCGCCGCCGAAGCGATCCATGCTGCCAATCTCATGCTGGAAGCCCGGGTGCAGAACCGCACTCGCGAGCTCGATCACGCCAATGCCAAGTTGCAACACGAAAACTCCCACGATGCGCTGACCGGGCTACCCAATCGTACCTACCTGCAACAGCGCCTCAATCTGGCGTGGTCGCGGTTCGGCAGCGAAGGCGGGCACCTGGCGGTGATGTTCATCGACCTCGACCGTTTCAAGATGGTGAACGACAGCCTCGGCCATCATTTTGGCGACCTGTTGCTGATGCAGGCCGCCCACCGTTTACGCGGGTGTCTGCGCGACACCGACATGCTGGCGCGCCTGGGTGGCGATGAGTTTTCAGTGCTCGTCCCCGAGGCGCCGCTGGACGTGGTGATCGAAATCGCCGAACGGATTCTGGTGGCCTTCGACCTGCCGTTTTTCATCAATGGCCATGAAGTGTTTTCGTCCTGCAGTATCGGTATTGTCAGCGCAGACAGTCAGTTCCATCACGAACCAGCCGACTTGCTGCGCGACGCCGATGCGGCGATGTACCGGGTCAAGAGTGCCGGGCGTGACAGCTACGCGGTGTTCAATCAGGAAGTGCGCCGTGAGGTCTCGGACCAGGTTGAGCGGGAAGGGGCCTTGCGCAACGCGCTCAAACGTACCGACGAACTGCTGCCGTATTTCCAGCCGATTGTGAGCGTCGAAAGCGGCGAACTGTTGGCCCTTGAAGCGCTGATCCGCTGGCATCAACCGGGAGGCCGGGTGATCGCGCCGGGCGAGTTTTTGCCGGATGTCGAAGGTTTGCGTCTGATCGGTCGACTGGACCTGTACATGCTCAACAGCATTGCAGTGATCCTCGCACAGCCCCAGCACGCCAATTGGCCTGCGGTGCACGTCAATTGCTCCAGTTACAGCATGGCGCGTCCGGACTTCGCCAGCGATGTGCTTGCGCTGTTGGCCCGGCACCGGGTCGCGCCATCACGGATCTGCCTGGAGTTGACCGAAGGTGCGCTGGTGGCTGAGCCAGCCATTGCCCGACTGACCATGCAGCAATTGGCCGACAACGGCATGTCGGTGGTGCTCGATGACTTCGGTGCAGGATTTTCATCCCTGAGCTATGTGCATCAATACCGCTTCAGCGGCTTGAAGATCGACAAGTCGTTCATCCTCGAACTGACCACCAGTCCACGCAGTCGCGCGATCGTCCGGGCGATTGTGCGGATGGCCGAATCGCTGGACCTCAGCGTGGTGGCCGAAGGGGTCGAGGATGAAGCGACGCTGGTCTTGCTGCGCGAGATGGGTGCAGGGCAGGCCCAGGGTTATTATTTTGCCAAGCCGATGGGTTTGGAGGCGTTGTTGGAGACTTCGCTGATCGGGCGCTAAAGCCACGTGTTCACCACTCGCCGATCCAGCTCTTCCCAATCCGCCATGCCCAACACCCGTGTGGTGTTCAACCCCCGCAAATACCCCCGCAACTGATTGGCAGTGGCCCGCGCAAGCTCCGGGTCGGGTGCGTTTTCGCACAACAGTACGGTTTCGTACTGGATCAGGTACTCGGCCACCCGCTCACGGAAGTCGGGCAAAACGGCGTCGCGGATCAGGTCAAAAGTTCTCAAGGAGAGATCCTCATTAATTATTTCCAGTCGTGATTGAGTGTGAATCCGTCTACACGGCGCGCAACTATCGCTAGAAGTAATAGTGACCATTACGAAACGCAAGTTCTTCTTTGTCGGTAATCGGCGGAAAATCGCCGCCATCGAACTTTATTTTCAGGATGAAACCGATGCGTCCTTTATTCGCACCCGCCATGGCGTTTGCCTCTTTGTTGTTCGCCGGTTGTGCCTCCGCGCCGAACGATCCGACCCTGATCTTGCAGACCAACAAGACCCCTGCGCAATTCGCCGACTGCGTCATACCGAAATTGCAGGGCAACGCGTTGAACCCGACTGTCTCGCAGACCCAGCGTAGCTACCGGATCGTGGTGCCGAGCAAAGTCTCAGCGGACAACGTGCTGGAAGCCTACAAGGCCGGGAGCGGCGGCAAGGTGTTCGTCTACGAGCGGCATTTGCTGGCCTCGAACTTCCTGCCTTCGAGTTTTGAGCGCGCCGCACAGGATTGCATCTGACTCTGCCCGTAGACGCTTTTTATCGAGCTCCTTTGGTTGGCCGCAACCAACCAATTTTTTGCCCCGCACCGCTTTCGGTGGCGGGGCTTTTTTTGTGCTTGCTGATGCGAGTCATGGCCCGGGTCATATAAATTTGAAATGCACGGCGTTGCCCGACAGAATCGCGTCCCGATCTGGCCAACGGTGCCGGACGTTCGTGGTGAAAAGGAACTGCAGTTGAACGAACAGACATTGTCCCAGCGCCTGGAGCGTGTGGCGGCGCATGTGCCCGCAGATGCGCGCCTGGCCGATATCGGCTCTGATCACGGCTACCTGCCGGTGGCGTTGATGCGCCGGGGCGCCATTGCGGCGGCGGTGGCCGGCGAAGTGGCCTTGACGCCGTTCCGCTCGGCCGAACGCACCGTGCGCGAGAACGGCCTGGACCAGCGGATCATCGTGCGCCTGGCCAATGGTCTGGCGGCGATCGAGCCGGGTGACGGAATCACGGCGATCAGCATCTGCGGCATGGGCGGCGAGACGATCCGCGACATCCTCGACAACGGCAAGGCGCACCTGAGCGGCCAGGAACGCCTGATTCTGCAGCCCAACGGCGGCGAGCAGCCATTGCGCCAATGGCTAATGGAAAATGGCTACCGCATCCTCTGCGAGGAACTGCTGCGGGAAAATCGCTTCGACTACGAAATCATCGTCGCCGAGCGCGCCGGGCCGGTGATGTACACCGCCGAGGAGCTTTACTTCGGCCCGCTGCAGATGCAGGCACGCAGCCCGGCGTTCCTGATCAAGTGGCAGCGCATCCTGCGCGAGAAGCAGAAGACCCTGACCCAATTCGCCCGTGCGCGGCAGGCCGTGCCCGAGGAGAAAGTGCAAGACATCGCCCGGCAGGCCCGGTGGATCACCGAGCTGCTGGCTTGAGGCCGGTCCAGGGTTTGTGAGGCACTTTTCCCGCAGCCGGCCCGACGCGTTCGGTTATCGGTTCAGCAGAGGTGCCAGCAGTGCACACATGCCACGCCAGTGAGAACCCTCCCAGTAAATCCGTTGACAGGCGTCGCAGCGCAAGAAGTGCGAATAGAGCGCGCCAACGCGTGGCGGCACCTGCGCCCGGGCCAGTTCCGTGCTGATCTCGTGCAGCGGCAGGTTGCAATGAAGGCACAGGCTGAATGGCCGCGCGCTACGCGCCAGGTCGAGGCGCTCGTACAATTCGCGCAGCTGCAGCGACGGTTTCAGGGCATGCAGGTAACAGCCGTGGCTGATGATCCGTCGCTTGAGCAGTTCGCGGTCGCGGGTTAGCACGATGCGTCCTTGCTGCGCAGCGATCTCGGCGATCTCGCCATCCTCGAAGCCATTGTCGTAGAGGGTGTCAAAGCCGCTCATGCGCAGCAGGCTGGCCAGCCCGCCCAGGTGTGCATCAGCGACGAAGCGCAGCACCCGTAAAGGTTGCGCACGAACCTTGAGCAGCGGGCTGATGTCCAGCGCTTCGAACTTGGGATACACCGCCAGTCGGTCACCGTCGAAGATCATCCGCTCCAGGCCCACCGACTCGCCGTTGAGCAGCACCAGCTCGACCTCCGTGTGCGGGATCCCGAGCGCCTCGATCATATGCTTGACCGTCGCCCCTCGCGCGCACTCGCAGGTGAAGGACTGCCGCCGCCGTTCGGCCGGCAGGAAATCGTTGAGCTCCTCGTAGAAGCGGAAGGTTGCACGAGTCATGTTGAACAGTATGGCAGGGCTGCGGGATGAGCGAGTTCAGTCCGGACATCTTCTTCGACAGGCCTAGCGACGATAGTAGCGGTGATCGTCCTCGTAGCGGTACCGCATGGCCCGATCCTGGTGGCGCTCCCAATCACGACGTTCAGCTTCTCGGCGGGCTTGCTCTCTACGCCAATTATCTCTGCGCCAGTCGTCCCGGCGCCAATCGTCTCGGCGCCAATTGTCTCTGCGATCGTGCCAGCGGCCGTCATGCCAGTAGCGGTCGTCATGGGCAAGCAACGGCCCTGGCTGCTTGCCGGCCATGCTGGCCAAGGTCGGCCAAGGGTTGCCGGCGGCCTGGACAGGAGCCTGAACGGCTGTGACTTCAGTTGCGAAAACAGGGGTTGAGGTCTTCATCTGTGTTGCTGATGCCGAGCCCACTGCCGCGAACGCGAACAGGGCGAAGAGCACCATCCGTGGGTCATGGAATTTCATGAGAGAAGGCAACCTCTGATTGACAATTGGACGTGTGGGCATCTGGCTGCGGGAAGCTTGCGGGTTCGCGCTTACCGAACGAATGTGCCTATCCAGATAGACAGATTAATAGGGAAAAGTTCTAGGGAGCCGCTGCTTAAATAACCAATGGCCTCAGTGTTCGGCCCCCTTTGAGGTTTGCTATCTCGATGTCCCTTCTGGCCGATCGTAGCCTGAAGCCAAAGGCAAGAAAGCCCGCTCAGTGGCGGGCTTCGTAATCGGCTTTTCCTATGGCTCGTGGTCAAAACTCTTGCGGAATTCGTCTTCAAGCTTTTGACAAGTTTCTTCAATTACGCTTTTCCCGATTTCTGGGCCGGAGTAGCTGTTTACTTCCTGGCGGCATAGTTCGGTGGCCTCTCGGGCCTGTATTATTTCCTTGTCTTCCAACCTGTTACTGACAAAAAAACCGAAAGCCAAGTACAAGGTGATGGCGATAATGGTTCCGACGAGGACCTTGCTGACGGGGCCCATTCTCTTTTCTGATGGTAGTGGCCCTCTGGGCGGGATTTGTATTTTCTGCCTGAGGTCGGATTGGCAGTGTTTGCATAAAATGGCTTCAGCCATGATGACTTCCGCGCAGTATGGGCAACTCTTTTTTCCAGCCTCCACAGATGAAACTCCTTTTTCAAAACAGAAATTCTATCATTGGGCCTGAGGGGGCGTAGAGGGGCGGGGTCGTACTGTCACACCCGCCTCAATCGCTCCCAGTAGGCATGGAAAAAAATCCGATTCTGAATGTCCACTGTTGGCCGATTTCTGCCTGTCAGCAAGATTGAAATGATCGTTGATCCAGGATCAAACACCGCGACGGCGATGAGACCGCCGTCACGACGTGAGTGCTCAACCGCGAATGAACGCCAGCAAATCGGCGTTGATCTGATCTGCGTTGGTCGTCGGCATACCGTGAGGAAAGCCCGGGTACGTCTTGAGAGTGGAATGCTTCAATAGTTTGGCCGAAAGCGGCGCAGAGTCGGCAAACGGCACAATCTGATCATCCTCTCCATGCATGACCAGTGTGGGCACCTGAATCGCCTTCAGGTCTTCGGTGAAGTCGGTCTCGGAAAACGCTTTGATGCAGTCGTAATGAGCTTTTGCACCGCCCATCATGCCTTGACGCCACCAGTTGTCGATCACGCCTTGTGAAACCTTGGCCCCGGGTCGATTGAAACCGTAGAACGGCCCCGACGGCACGTCCACGTAAAACTGTGCGCGGCTGGCGGCCAGTGCCGAACGGAACCCGTCGAACACTTCCAGAGGTAAACCGCCGGGGTTCTTCTCTGACTTAACCATGATGGGGGGAACCGCGCTGATCAGTACGGCCTTGGCAACGCGTCCCGGTTTGGCTCGAGCGGCGTAGCGCGCTACTTCACCACCACCGGTCGAATGGCCGACATGGATCGCACCTTTAAGGTCGAGCGCATCGGTCAGCTCGATGACATCGGCGGTATAGGTGTCCATTTCGTTGCCCACCCAAGTTTGGGTCGAGCGCCCGTGACCGCGGCGGTCGTGAGCGATCACCCGATAGCCTTTGAGCAAGAAAAACATCATCTGGTTGTCCCAGTCGTCCGCGCTCAGTGGCCAGCCGTGGTGAAATACGATGGGCGTCACGTCTTTCGGACCCCAATCCTTGTAGAAAATCTCGGTGCCGTCTTTGGTCGTAATGAAATTCATGGCGTGCATCCCCTCGTGATCTGGTTTGTGTTGGGTTGCAGAGTGCTTATCAGCGGCCTGCGTCAACTCGGAAAAACTGGAAAGCGGTACCAACAAACTGGCGGCCACTACTACTGAACTTGTCAATATGGCCCGACGCTGGAGATCTATCTCCTGATTGGAGTCTTTCATTGGCGGTCTCTCGATCAAGTGTTGTTGCTCAGGGAGATTCGTGCCTCCGCCCGTCCTCTACATCCCGTGCGAGCAGGCTGCCTTGGCTTTGGACGGAGGCGAAAACCCGACAAGCGATCAGTAGTCCCAGAAACCCGCTACCCAGCGAAAGGCGTCACCGTCCACCGCCACCCGGCCAACGGAGGGGAAGGGCAGGTGAGTCGCCACGAACAGCTCACCGCTCGCCGCCGCCTCTTGCATAAGGCGGACACGGACGCGAATCGATTCCTCTGGGTCATGTTCAAAGCCGTTATGCCAGTCGGGGTGTTCGAAGGCGACCGGGAACAGGGCGTCGCCTGCGAAGGTCAATCGCTCACCACCGGATGTCACGTAGACCACGCTGTGCCCTGGGGTGTGGCCGCCGGTGAGCTTGACGACCACTCCTGGCGCCACCTCATACTCATCCTCGAACGTGCGCACCTTGCTGCGGTATTCGTTAATGAACTGATTGGCTGTTGCCCGCAGGACGTCCGGCACCGGCGACGGCATGGCGGTGAGGGAGAAATCGGGCGACTCCCAGAACGCGACCTCGGTGGCCGAAACGTGGATACGCAGATCTGGACGCAGTTGGCTCTTCACCTCATCGACAAGCAGCCCGCCAATATGGTCCATGTGCATGTGGGTGATCACCACGTCGGTCACGGACGCAAGTTCGATACCGGCGGCCTTCAGTCGTTTGGGAAACTGCCCGGCCCGCGGAAAGCCGGGGAACTGCCCTCCCAGTCCAGCGTCGACGAGGATGAGCTTGTCGCCACTACGCACCACCAGTACGTTCAGCGCCCAATCGAACGCATCCGGCCCCAGGAACATGTCCTTGAACCAGGCCGCGCGGGCGGCTGGGTCGGCATTGGTGGACATCGTCTCGGTCGGCAGCGGCAGCACCCCATCACTGACCACCAGCACGTCAATATCGCCGATCCGCAGCGCATAGCGCGAAGGAACCAGCTCCTCGGACCCCGTGTTGTGCAAGCTCATGTTTGACTCCTGCTGAGCGTTCCTTTTCTGTGCCCCATCCTTTTGGGTCGGGTGGTTCAACTGCATTGTCATGGTCCTTCTCCTATTGCTTGGGTCACGTCGGGTTCAGGTGGAGGGGGCTTCAAGCCACCGGAATCATCGGGTCGGCTGCTGCCAGGGCGGTGGCCCGATCAGCTGCCGGCGGGTAGATCCACTGGGTGTTGATCTGCGTCTTGAGCTCCTTGGCCGGTTCCTTGACGAGCTTGAGCTGGCGATCCCAGCCTTCAGTAAACACAGCGCCCCAGGCGCCCAGATCGAGGCAGGTCACGTATTTGGGCTGACGGTAGGGAGTGGGTGCGACACCGAGCAGGTCCGCAGCGACGTTGTTCCCGGCGTGACGACCCAGAGAGATCGCATGCTGGCAGGACATCGCTGCGAAGTTGCCGAGGTCGTCGGTGGCGGCATAGGCGACATCGCCAGCGGCATACACATGCTCCTGGCCAGACACTTTCAGATTCTCATCGACATGCAAGCGTCCCTGGGCATCGCGGGCGCTGGCTATCTGTTGGGTCAGCGGACTGGCACGGAAACCTACGGTCCAGATCACTGTTTGGCTCTCGATGCGGCGACCATCGGCGAGAGTTACGCCGTTGCCGTCCACCGCCGCCACACTCGCGTTGACCACCCATTCAATGCCCAGGTAGTCGGACGCCTCAATGATCGATGGACGAATCCCATCACCCATGGTCGCGCCGATCTGAGGCGCACGGTCGATGATGATCACGCGGATGTCCTGATCATTGCCGAGCAAAGACTTCAGGCGTGCAGGCATTTCGGTGCCGGTCTCGATACCGGTGAAACCGCCGCCCGCGATAACCACCGTGTTGCGGGCAACGCTGGAGGGGCGGTTCTTGAGGGATTTCAGGTGGTTCTCCAGGCGCGCCGCGGCTTCGATCTGATCAACGTCGAAGGCGTGGGCGTCAAGGCCTGGTACCGGCGGACGGGCTAACTGGCTGCCAGCCGCAAGTACCAGGCGGTCGTAGCCCAACGTGCCCCAGCGGCCAGCCTCATCACGGTAGCCAACGGTCCTTGCAAGTTCATCAATATGCTCGGCGGTGCCTTTGATGAAACGCACACCAACCGAGTCGAACAACCCGTCCAAGGGAGCGAACATTTTGTGTACGTCGCTTTCGTAGAAACGGGGACGAATGCGCAATTGCGCCTGGGGCGCCAGCAGGGTGATTTCGACGTCGCTACGACTGTGTTTATCCAGTAGGCGGGCGGCGCTCAATGCACTCCACACACCACCGAACCCCGCACCAATAACCAGAATATGCTGTTTCATCAGTTGTTCCTCAAAAAGGTTTTCAATGTTCTTGAAGTTATTCTTCAAGTTTGGTGGAGCGATACACAGGCGCCGAAAGTCGAGGCGTCTATGTTGAAAGCAGCAGGTCGCCCGCTGTGGATTTAGGTTATTGCTGGATTCTTTCAGGTGCACTTCTACGTCGGTTCAAAAAAGCTATACGTCAGTGGTATGGGGATATACGAAGGTTTGTATTGGATGCAAAAGAGAACTTTCAGAGCGCGCTCAGTTCTGCTGGAGGAGGGCTGTTTCGATGTAGTTCAGAAGCGTGTTGGTATCACAAGGTTTAGGCAGATAGGCAATCAGCGCAGGCGTATCGGTGCTAAGGGGAGGGAGGGCTTCAGGATAAGCAGTGATGAATATGGTGGGAATGTGAAAGCCCATTGCGACGAGCTGCTTATGAAGCTCCAAGCCGCTCATTCCCGGCATCTGGATATCGGAAACAAGGCAATGTGTTTGAGCGGGGGCATTTGCGTTGAGAAACTCCAGAGCGCTGCAATAAGTTTTAACTTTGTAACCGCAGGACCGCAGCAAGCTTTTAAGCGCTGTCCGAACCGAGTCATCATCATCGACGATGGCGATAATCTTTGAATTGCGTATTTGCGTATCTTGCTTCATGTGGGGTGCTCGTGACAGCTTTGGCCGTTACTACAACATACGCCAACTTATAAGGTGTAAAAGTATACCAATGTATAGTTGGCTAAGACCAAAGTGTAGACAGTCTACTTAGAAGTTTGATGACGCCCAGGTTAGTCTTGCGCTACAGGGTCGCGATTGCGCGCATACCCACGTTCACAGCCGCCCAACCAAGGGATACATCGGCTGAACCTAGGTACAAGTGACGTCTTGCCGTTGGCTTGCATAAGCTTGAACCACCTCGTTGGCCTCCGGCAAAACAGGTTGTGCAGCGAACGGTTGTTGGATATCCCCTTACCCATGCGGCCTTGTGCCTAGGCGGTGAACGTGATGAACAGAAATGATCTGCGGCGTGCCGACATCAATCTGTTGATTGTCTTCGAAACAGTGATGTGCGAACGCAACGTTACCCGGGCCGCAGAGAGACTTTTTCTGTGTCAGGCCACTATCAGCAGCGCCCTCGGCCGACTGCGTTCGATGTTCAATGATCCGCTGTTCATCCGCACTGGCAGGGTGATGGAGCCGACTGCGCGCGCAGAAGAAATTCATGCGCGGCTGACGCCAGCGCTGGATGGCATCGCTGTCGCCTTGAGTTGTGCCCAGACGTTCGACCCACTGACCAGTGACGAGACCTTTCATATCGGACTCTCTGACGATGTCGAGTACGCGCTGCTTCCACGTTTGATCAAGCACCTGCGGGATGAGGCGCCAAACATCACGCTGGTGGTGCGCAGAGTGGACCATCGGCAATTACCCCAATTGCTGACCTCGGGAGAGATTTCCGTGGGTATCAGCTTTGCGCAAGAACTGCCGGCCAGTGCCCATTGCAAAAGCCTGCGGCCGATGCAACCCATGCTATTGCGCGCCGATTCGGACCCCGGCTCCCTGGCGCTGGATGACTTTTGCAGACGGCCTCATGTGGTTGTCTCTTCGATGGGGAATGTCATCGACGATGCCGACCATGCCCTGAGTCTGGTCGGTCGGCAGCGCAGGGTAGTACTGGCTGTTCCGCAGTTCAGTGCCTTGCCCGCTTTGCTCGCTGGCAGCGACATGATTGCGATCGTCCCGGACTACGTCGCCCGGGCCATGGCGCGAATGGAAGGGATGCGTGCCGACTTTGCGCCATTGGCGCTACCGGCGCCGGACTTATCCATGGCTTGGCGCGGCGCGGCCCACAACGACCCTCGGGAGCGCTGGTTGCGTTCGTGCTTCTGTCGATATCTCGGTCAACATCAAGAGCAGCCCGTGCCTCTGGCCGTAGCATGAATTGAGGCTACGTTGTTCCGTGAAGCGTCCCCCCGGTAGCTTTATCACTGGCATTGACCTTTGTGCCGACGGTGGACTGGATCAGATCTAAGTTCTAATGGTACTGGAAGCTGTTGTAGGCTATTGCGGCGGCATCGGCATGTGCGGCGCGACACTGGATACAGCGTGACGGCAATGTGCGGTAGTCAAGAACCTACTTATTGTTCCCGCTCCGACGGAAAACAACATGCAGATACTATGGAACGATGGCGAGCGTACCCTCTGTCGAGAGTTACGCTCGGGTGTTGAAGGCGACCGCAGTGTTCTCGTTGCACGACCCGCTGCTGAACAACCGCTTCCTGCTTGTCTTGGCCGCTTCGCCCACGAGTTTGGTTTGAAGGACCAACTGGATGGTTCTTGGGCGGTGCGTCCGCTTGAGATGGTGCGAGAAAGTGGGCAGATGTATCTGCTGCTCGAAGATACGGGTGGTACGCCGCTTGTGCAGCTGTTGGTTGCCCCCATGGAAACACCCACTTTTCTGCGTCTTGCTATTAGCATCGCGCAGGCATTGGGGAAGTTGCACCAGCGCGGACTCGTTCATAAGGACATCAAGCCCTCTCATATTTTGGTCAACTGCTCCGACGGTCAGGCCCGGCTTACAGGGTTCGGCCTCGCCTCGTGGCTACCGCGTGAGCGACAGGCGCCTGAGACCATCGCCGGCACGCTCGCCTACATGGCACCGGAGCAGACCGGCAGGATGAATCGCTCGATCGATTTGCGCAGCGACCTCTATTCTTTCGGCGTCACGCTTTACCAGATGCTGACGGGCTCGCTGCCGTTTACGGCCTCTGACCCGATAGAATGGGTGCATTGCCATATCGCCAAAAAACCGCAGCCACCGAGCGTGCGGGTCGAAACCGTTCCCGACGTGCTTTCCCGGATTGTCATGAAGCTGCTCGCCAAGACCGCTGAGGAGCGCTACCAGACGGCTGCGAGTGTTGAACACGATCTGCGGCAATGCCTGGCAGACTGGGAGTCCTTGCGCCACATCAATGACTTTGCGTTGGGCGAGCAAGGGACATCCGACCGGCTGATGATTCCCGAGAAACTCTACGGGCGCGAACAGGAGGTCAGTACCTTGATCGCTGCGTTCGATCGGATCATCGCAAGTAGCGCGCCGGAACTCATGTTAGTCACCGGCTATTCCGGTATTGGCAAATCCTCTGTGGTCAATGAGCTGCACAAAGCGCTGGTCCCGCCGCGAGGACTCTTCGCTGCCGGCAAGTTCGATCAATACCGGCGCGATATTCCCTATTCGACGTTGGTGCAGGCATTTCAAAGCCTGGTGCGCACGCTGCTTGGCAAGCACGACACAGAACTGGCGCAATGGCGTGACGCATTACAGAACGCGCTGGATGCCAACGCGGGGCTCATGACCGACCTCATTCCCGAACTGAAGCTCATCATTGGTGAGCCGCCACCGCTGCAGACACTTGAGCCTCAACAGGCGCAACGCCGTTTCCTCCTGGTGTTCCGGCGCTTTATCGGTGTATTTGCCCGGGCGGAGCATCCGCTTGCCCTGTTCCTGGACGATCTGCAGTGGATCGACGCGGCAACGCTCGATCTGCTGGAGGATCTGTTGACCAGCTCGGATGTGCGGCATCTGATGCTGGTGGGTGCCTACCGCAGCAATGAGGTCAGTGTCACACACCCACTAATGGGCAAACTTCAGGCCATACGGAGCGCGGGGGGCAGGATTGATGAAATCACTCTGGCGCCGCTCGCGAAGGAACACATTGAGCAGTTGATTGCGGATGCGCTTCATGACGAGCTGGCGCAGATTGAGCCCCTGGCGCAGTTGGTGCTGGACAAAACCGCCGGCAACCCGTTTTTCGTGATCCAGTTTCTGCAAACGCTCGCTGACGAACAGCTGCTGACCTTCGATCATCAAGCAAGGCAGTGGTGCTGGAGCCCGGAGCGCATCCATGCCAAGGGTTACACCGACAACATCGTGGACCTGATGGTCGGCAAGCTGACCCGCTTGCCGACTGAAACGCAACTGGCATTACAGCAGCTTGCCTGTCTGGGGAACGTTGCCGGGTCCACGACACTTTCGACCGTTCTGGGCATCCCCCAGGCACAGATCCGCACAGTATTGTGGGACGCCGTACGCCAAGAGTTGGTTCAGCGACTGGAAGACGCTTATGGTTTTGTTCATGACCGTATTCATGAAGCGGCCTATTCACTGATCCCCAAGGGAGCTCGCGCCGAGGCTCACCTGCGAATCGGCCGGCTACTCGCAGCGCAGACGCCCCTGCAAGGGCGGGAGGAGGCGATCTTTGACATCGTCGGCCAGCTCAACAGCGGCGCAGTGCTGCTCACCGATCAGGCCGAGCGGGAGCAATTGGCAGAGCTCAACCTGATGGCCGGCCAGCGCGCCAAGGCGTCAACGGCCTATGCTTCGGCACTCAACTATCTCACCACGGGTGCGCAGCTGTTGGACGACAGCTGTTGGACGCGTCTACATGGGTTGATGTTCGCGCTGGAGTTGAACCGGGCCGAATGCGAGCTGCTGACGGGACAGTTATCGGTCGCGGACAAGCGCCTGGCGGCGCTGTCGGATCGCGCCACGACTACGATCGAACGAGCCAACGTCGTGTGTCTGCAAATGGATGTCTACCTGCTACTGGATCGCAGCGATGGTGCGGTCGCTGTCTGTCTCGCCTATCTGCGGCATGTGGGCATCGAGTGGTCGGCCCATCCGAGCGACGATGAAGTGCGCCAGGAGTACGACCATATCTGGTCGTTACTGGGCGATCGGGAAATCGAGGAACTCATCGATTTGCCGCTGATGGAGGATGCGGGCTCCCTCATGACCGTCAGCGCGCTGAGCAAGCTCTTTCCACCTGCCTTGCAGACGGATGCGAACCTGACGGACCTGTTGATCTGCAAGGCGATCAGCCTGAGCCTCGAAGGGGGCAACTGCGATGCCTCATGTGTGCATTACGCCAATGCATTCAGAGTGGCCGGACGGCGTTTCGGCGACTACCAGGCAGGATTTCGATTCGGCCAACTCGGCTGCGAACTCGTTGAACAACGAGGCCTGAAGCGATTCGAAGCCAGTACCTATCTTTGCTTCTCGAATTTTGCGGTGCGCTGGATGAAGCCCGTAGGGCAATGCCGCGACCTGCTGCACCGCTCATTTGTTGCGGCGAACCGGATCGGTGACCTGCCGTATGGTGCTTATGCGGGCAACAGCCTCACCTCCGACTCTCTCTTCGCCGGCGAGCCATTGTCCGAGGTACAAGACGAAGCCGAACGTGGCCTGGATTACGCCAGGAAGGTGCGTTTCGGGCTGGTCACCGATTTCATTGGCACACAACTGGCGCTGATCCGGATGCTCCGGGGTTCGACGCCAATATTCGGTTGTTTTGATGATGGACAGTTTGACGAGCCAGGCACCGAAGCTCACCTGTCCAGCAATCCGGACCTGGCATTGGCGGAGTGCTGGTACTGGGTCCGCAAATTACAGGCATGCTACATGGCCGACGACCCCAAGGCGGCCATGCAAGCCGCTGCAAAGGCACAGCAGTTGCTATGGACGTCCTATTTGTTCTTCGAGGAGGCTGAATTTTATTTCTATGACGCGCTGGCTCGTGCCCGATGGTGCGACAGTGTCCCGGTGGACGAACGTGCGCAGCACTTGATCGCAATGGCGACGGATCACCGGCAACTCCGGATCTGGGCTGAACAGTGCCCAGAGAATTTCGCGAGCCGGACCGCGCTGGTCGACGCCGAGATCGCCCGCGTCGAAGGGCGCATGATCGAGGCTGAGTTGCTTTACGAACAAGCCATCCACTCGGCGCAGAAGAGCGGCTTTGTCCATATCGAAGCCCTTGCCAACGAACTGGCGTCTCGCTTCTACACGGCCCGCGGTCTTGGGAAAGTAGCCCGCGTTTACTTGCAAGACGCTCGCTACGGCTACCTGCGTTGGGGCGCTGATGGCAAGGTGCGGCAGCTTGAGGCGCGGTATCCGTTGCTGAGGTCTGAAGAACAAACGCTCGGCCCGACAACTACGATGGCCGCACCGGTCGAACACCTCGATCTGGCCACCGTGATAAAGGTCTCGCAGGCCGTGTCGGGCGAAATCGTCCTGGAAAAGCTCATCGACATGATCATGCGCACGGCCATCGAACAGGCCGGCGCCGAACGAGGCGTGTTGATTCTGTCGGATACGGGTGAGCATCGTATAGCCGCGCAAGTTATCACTGGCAGCCATTCGATGCAGTTGCGCGATGAGCCGATGACTTCGGCGTTGCTGCCGGAGTCACTGCTCTACCATGTCCTGCGCACGGGTGAGAGTGTTTTTCTTGATGATGCCCTGACCGAGGCCCCGTTTGCCGAAGACCCCTATATACGTCGGCACCACGTCCGATCGGTTCTCTGCCTGCCATTGATGAACCAGGCCAAACTGACCGGTGCGCTCTACCTCGAAAACAATCTGACCGCCCGTGTGTTCAGCCCAACCCGGATTGCCGTGTTGAAACTGGTGGCTTCACAGGCTGCCATTTCGCTGGAAAATGCCCGTTTGTACCGCGAGGTCGCGGAGCGCGAAGGGAAGATTCGGCGTCTCGTGGACGCCAACATCATAGGGATCCTCGTCTGGAACGCCGACGGTGACATCATCGAGGCCAATGACGCCTTTCTTCGCATGGTGGGCTACGAGCGAGAGGATCTTGTCTCGGGCTGCCTGCGCTGGAGAGATCTGACCACACCGGAATTTCGTGAGCTCAGCGAGCACTTTTTGGCGCAGGCGGTGCGTACCGGTTATGCCCAACCCTACGAAAAGGAGTATTTCACAAAGGATGGTCGCCGCCTGCCGGTGATTGTCGGTTTGGCTATGTTTGAAGCCAGCAGCAAGGAGGGGGTCGCTTTCGTGCTGGATCTGACCGAACGCAAGCAGGCGGAAGAAAAAATCCGTGAAAGCGAACGGCGCTATCGCGAGGTGCAAACGGAGTTGGCCCACGCGAACCGCGTCGCGACCATGGGACAACTTGTGGCCTCGATTGCTCATGAAGTCAATCAACCGATTGCTGCGGCCATCCTCAATGCCAACGCCGCGCTGCGCTGGCTGAACACCCAGCCACCGGAGATCGAAGAGGTCCGCAAAGTACTTGGCAGTCTCATCATGGATGCCACTCGAGCAGCCGATGTATTGGGTGGAATTCGTCGGCATATTCGCAAGGCCCCCCCGCAAAAGGGGGCAGTGGACATCAACGCTGCGATTCGCGAGATGATCGAGTTCACCCGTGGCCAGATCGTGAAGAGTGGGGCCTTGATTCTGACTCAACTCAAAGACGGTTTGCCCTTTATCGAAGGCGATCGCGTTGAACTGCAACAGGTGCTGCTCAACTTGATCATGAATGCGCTCGAGGCCATGAATGGTGTGAGCGAGGGTGAACGCCAATTGCACATCAGCGCTCTGTTAAATGACGCCGGTTGTGTGCTCGTCAGTGTGAGCGATTCGGGGCCAGGGTTTGCCTCGGAAAACACCGAGCAGATTTTCGCTTCTTTCTACACCACCAAGCCCACCGGATTGGGAATGGGGTTATCAATCTGTCGCTCGATCATCGAGGCACATGGCGGCCGCTTGTGGGCAACGGTCAACCGGCCCCGCGGTGCTACCGTTCAATTCACACTTCCTGTAGAGCATGATTGAGTTTATTGCACTCTGGGTGCCTGCAATCAGGCGCTCGGTTTAATACTTAGGTTTAGGGGGAGTATATTAATGGTTGCTTAAATTAATCATGGGTACAAATGAAGCTTCGCAGGCCTGGCGATATATTGCATATCAAGGTCTGCGGAGAATCAGTCGTGAATACTCTAGCTATTAAGCTGAAAAGTGGGTTTTCATCGCTTCGATCAGAAATCGTTTTTTGTCTGACACTAATGGCAATGGAGTTCGTCGGCTATTTGAAGGCGCTGATACTCGAAAGTTTCATGTTCGACGAACGCCACGATAGCGGTGAGTTTCCCCAAAGCTCTTTCATGCTTCCATTAAGGTTAGTGCATGTAGAAAAGGATGCAGGTGATTTGCCAATAGGCTCGCACTTGATTAGCCCGCGCAAATTTTATTTACATCATGGAATATATCTTGGGTGTGGAGACGTAGCGCATTACTCAGGATTTAGCGGTTCACTCAAACCGGGGCCCATCGAAGTGGCCGATCTTGAAAGCTTCGCAAACGGCAAGCCAGTCTGGCTAATACAGGAGTCGTGTGAATATTCAAGCGATGAAATCGTCAGTCGTGCGCGTTCAAGAATGGGTGAAAATCAATACAGGATTTTTTCCAATAACTGCGAGCATTTTTGCAGTTGGTGTATTGGTGGAGAAAGTTGTAGTGCTCAAGTCAGGGCGTTTCTTCATTGCCCACGTTATCTGCTTTCTTTTGTTTTAGCGTTGGAACTGTATTTTATGGCATGATTTTCTCTAGTGTTTTCGGGTGGTTATAACCATGCTTGTGTGCGCTTACGCAGTATAAAGTGTTGTGCTACACTTTTTCCTTCAATCAATCAAAGAGGGCTGTGCATGAACGGAAATCCACCATCCAGTGAGCAAGTCAGTAATGGTTCTATGGTGTTCGTGGTGGACGACGACGCTTCCATGCGCAACGCATTAAGCAATCTTTTACGCTCCACCGGCATACACGTCGAGACGTTCGCATCCACTGCGGAATTTCTTCAACAGCCAAAGACAGAGTGTGCCAGCTGTTTAATCCTTGATGTACGACTTCAAGGTAACAGTGGTCTTGAATTCCAAAGCCAGTTAGCTAAATCCAATGCCAATATCCCGATTATTTTCATCACTGGGCATGGGGACATAGAAATGTCTGTCAAGGCGATGAAAGCCGGCGCGGTGGATTTTTTGGCAAAACCGTTCCGTGAACAGGACCTTTTGGATGCAGTGTCTGCCGCACTGCAGGCAGATGTCAGACGCCGGCAAATGGAGCAGCAGTTTTCAGATCTGCATGCCCACTATCAGACGCTGACAGTTCGTGAGAAAGAGGTAATGGCCCTTGCAGTCAAAGGTTTGATGAACAAACAGATTGCAGGGCAGATGAATCTGAGCGAGATCACTGTGAAAATTCACCGCGGGCATGCAATGAAAAAAATGCACGCAAAGTCGTTTGCTGATTTGGTTCGGATGGCAGAGTCATTAGGGGAGCGCCTTGATCGTTGATCAGAACAACAGGTTTGAATGGTCCCTGTTTTTTTGGACGCACCCGATTAATCGCTTTTTGGCTGTCAGCCTGTATTCGCGGCTCAGGTAGGGCGGCAATGAGGGCATCATGCCCCCGTGCGAAAGGTAATTACTGGAACTTCACCCATCTAAATCGAAAGACCAAACCGATAGTCGTGCTCTGCCCCTTCCCTGTCCGCAAGCGTTTTGGGCAATCCGGTAGCCGACTTCTGCCGACCGCTCGGTCATGTCGATGCCTTTGAGGTTCTACCGACCCACGATGTTTCCGCCGTCATCTTCGATGACGAATGGGTGCGAGGTTCCGGCGGTAAAATCAGCTAAATAAGCGGCAATGTGGTCGGTGACGCCCTGCACCGAGTAAAAAGCAGAACCGCGCGCGTCAATGTGGCTCTCGAACCATTCCCGATTGTCCAGTTCGAATGTCAGCAACGCCTCAGCATCAGCACTTTGTAGGGGACGAGTTCTGACGGGCTTCATAAGATCGCTCTCCTTGCGGGTAGAACTGCCTGGATAATTGTGCAGTAGAACAACTGTCCGCTCTTGGCCGGTTTCTGCCTGTCACGACCGACCGAAATCGGCCCGATAACGTCCCGTCGCGAAGGGCTGTTGTCGACCCAAAGCGGTCGGTCGCAAGCAGGCCAGTAATCGTCGGACGGAGTTTTGTCTTCCAAGGGAAAGTAGAAGCGGCAACCTCTATCGAGGCTGCCGCCACGCAACTAATTACCGGCGGGCATAGGCAGGTGGATGCCCTCCTTCTCCAGGTCTTCGCGGACCGACTGGAATTTCTGGTAGTTGGACAATTCAATCGGCCCGTCATAACCCATGCTTTGCAGTTTGCGGGGTGGGTACTGGACGTAGGTTTTCATCAGCTTGGTGATTGCCTGGCTGATAGACACCAGGGTCCAGGTGTGCTCGGTGTAGTTATTCATGAAAATGTCATAGCGCTCTTGAGGATCTTGTAGCAAGTCGAAGACCTGCGGCACGATCGCCACGTACTTGGATGCTCCTTTCCAGCCAAGGTTGGAGTCGACGGCGAGGCCACCGGTTTGGGCGCCATCATCCCCCCGTAGGTTGAACACCGCCTTGAAGTGGCCGACACGGGTGGCCCCCGGCGATAACTCGTTCTCGGTGAAGTAGAACCACTCCTTGCGTGGGTCAGGGCCGGTTCCGAGCAACACCGGGGTCATGTCGTAGCTGTCGAAGATGATCGGCTGACCGTCGCGATCTTTCTCCGGCAGCTTGACCCCGGCCACAGAGGCGAATGTCGCCATCAGGTCGAGTCCACCGAGAATGTCGTGATTTTTCGCGTCAGCCTTGATTTTACCCGGCCAGACCATGATCGCCGGCACCCGGTTGCCCCCTTCACGCACCGTGCCTTTGGTGCCGCGGAACGGCGTGTAGCCGGCGTCTGGATAAACGTCCTGCCAGGCACCGTTGTCGGTGGTGTAAACCACCAGGGTATTTTTATCCATACCCAGCGCTTTCAACTTGTCCATGATGTGACCAATACGGGTGTCGAGTTCCACCACCGAGTCGGCGTACTTGGACTTGGATATCGACTTGTGCACGAACTCCGGTGCCGGCATGTTGGGCTGGTGTACCTTCATGAAGTTGATGTTGATAAAGAACGGCTTGCTGGATTTTGAGGCGGTATCGAGAAACTCCAGCGCGGCTTTTTCGACATAGCTGTCAAAGAACGGAATACCGACCACACCGGGTTTGCCATCCACGACCGGGGTGTCGACGTACTGGCCATTGACCTTGAACTCTTCGACCGGCGTTTCGCCCGCTTTGCCCGACAACGCCCCTCTGGTAACTTTCTGGAACATTGCCCGGGTTTCCGGATCCATGTCCGGGAACCACTGCGGGTCGGCATAGGTGTAGGCGTTGAGGTGATACAGGCCGACGTACTTCATCACGTCGTAGCCCTGGGCATTGGGCAGGGCGTAATCGGCTTCACCCAAGTGCCACTTGCCGGTGAAGTAAGTCTCGTAGCCACCGGTTTTCAGCACGGACGCCAGGGTCCATTCGGCTGCGGGCAGGCCACCGCCCTGGCCCTGGAAGGCCACGGTGGTCATGCCGCTGCGGTTGGGGATGCGCCCGGTCTGCATGGCCGCCCGGCCGGGGGTGCAGCTGGGCTGGGCGTAGAACGAGTAGAAGGTTGTGCCTTCTGCGGCGAGTTCATCGATGCTGGGCGTCGGCATGCCTCGGCCAACGCCACCACCATAGGGACCCAGGTCACCGTAGCCGGTATCATCGGACACGATAAACAAGATGTTGGTTTTTTCAGTCTGTGCGGCGTGGGCAATATTGATTGCCACAAGTAGTGAACATGCCAGGTAAAACCTGGAGCGGTGCGAGAACCTGTTCATGCGGGTTTCCTTCTCAAGTTCTGATCCTTGTTGGGGCCACACAAACAAAGTGGGCAAAACAACAATGACCTTCGTGAGTAACCCCCCAACTTTTAGCCTGGACGGTTCGAGGAAACCTTTTAACGACAGGATTGAACCTCACTTACCGTTCCAGGTACCCGTGAAAGCCTAGTACGGTGTTTTCGTTGCGCTTGAGGCAGGCGGTTTATTTGAGTGTCATTCGTCGTTTATGTCGGGCCACACGTTCGGCTTGGCATGGAGCTGTAACACGCACGCTACATGTTCAGATGGTTATAGCCTTGAACCGGGTTTTTACTTGGGAAACAACAACGTCACCGCCACACGAAAACCCCAGCCTTCTGCGCCATCGTCCGGGCTATCGACCCAGTAGCGTGGGCCGGCCTGGATCGTCAACGGTTGGCCACCGATTTTCAGAAGCTGGGTGACTGTCAGATTGACCGGCACTGCCCATTCGCGGGTTTGCCAGTCATAGGTCGATTCGGTGTTGATCCCGAACGTGGTGTAAGTCTTGGTGGTGTACGAGAAAAACGGTTGCAGGAAGGTTTGATTGACCTTCTCTTTGTCGTCCGGCGGACTGCCGTCTAGCCCCCATATATGGTTAGCCAGAATGCCACGGGTCCAGCCGTTGGATTGTTTCAGCGCGACCGCCGTCGGCCCGAGACCCCACTGTTTGCTGCTGAGTAATTTATTGCTGCCGGTAGGAATTAGCAGCGCCGGGCCAACGCCAAGTATCCAGCCACTTTCAGTAGGTTTGGTCGGCGAAAAGAAAAAGCTCTGGGTGATATCGCCTATTCCGGATTTATCGGCCGCGCCATTCGGCGCCAGGCCGTGCTGGTCGATCACCGGAAGGATCGTGCGCGAGATCAGGTTCCAATCGTCGTTCAACCGAAAGGGTAGTACGGGCTGAATGTTTGTGACGCTGTGCATGCCGTCACCGGCCGGCCCCATTTTTTGATCCCAGTTGTATTGCACCGGAAGGCTGTACATCGCGGCGACGGGATTCAAAGCTTTTTTAGCCAGTTCCGCGGAGTCGTCGGCAATGACCAGGCTGCTATTTGCAGTGCACAAAATGGCGGAAAACAACGTTAGTCGCAGATGGATTTGCAACATCTTTTCTCCTGTTGTGCAGGCCGCCGGAGTTCGTAGGCGACCTCGTACCACTTGAGGAGCGTAGTTGGAGGCTATTGAGAAACAGTAATGATCGGATGAAAGGTGTAGGCGAGGTTCACAATTAAGCGTTGAATGTCTGCTTCTGGCGAAATGTTGATTGGCAGTACCAGGCCTGTATTCGTCCCTCTATTTGAGTATCCATGCGCCGTAACAAGCGGCTATCACAATGAGTGCGAGAAAACAGACCAACTGCACGCAAAAGAAGGCAAATCGAACTGCCACGAACGTATCGGTTTGCACATGGGATACGTGAACCAGCGACTGGCACACGCGAGCGATCAGGACGATTATGGACAAGTAGCTCACTGCAAGGCCGTCGACACCAAGGGCTGAAATCACCAACACGATGACGCCAAAGACAGGCAGATTTTCCACACAGTTTGCGTGTGCTCGTGTCCCGCGCCGATACCAATCCTCGCCTTCGAGCTGATCGCTTCGGAAAGAAGCAATCGGAACATTCGAGAACAGGATTCTGACCCAGCGATACACCCCGACGGTTGCCATCAATAACAGTAAAGTCCAGGTCGCAAATCCAAGCAGCATCCACATCGGAATCGTCATGGCTGCCATCCTCAATCAATCATTTTCAGTACGTCATCCCACTGTCGTGCGACCGACGCGCGGTCGGTCGCCCCCTGTCGATCAATTGCTCATGATGGGCGCCAGTGCGGTCTGAATCCTGGACATCTGTGCAGGTGTTGTCATGCGCGTAAGCAGCCGGCCAAAGTGTGGGTGCTGCACGCCCGAGATGATGTATTGCCAGCGGTAGGCGCTCAGCACGGAGGCGTTGATTTGCGCTGTCTCATCGACACTGAACGATCGCGAAGCAATTCGAATGAAGTAGTCGGCATCGGATGCCGATTGTGCCTGCAGGATTGCGTCGACGGCGGCCACCAGCGCAATCAGATCGTTCACTGCCTGGTCGCGGTCGGCCGGGGAGAGTTTCGCGTGCTCCGCCTCCCACTCCAGTTCATCGAGTACGACGTGCCGGCTTTCATCCTTCCAGTGAAATTTGAAGACATCCCTGAAGAGTGGGCACAACTCCTCGCGCGGGGCGATGCTTTGCACGTAGTGCGTCTGAACAAACAGCTCGATATGACAGGTCAGCGCCAGCACCGACCAGGTGCTGGCCGCCAGTACCGCGTGCGCCACATCGTTTGGATCGGCAACCTGACGATATCCCGCCGGTAATTGCGAACTGATCATCGTCTCAATGCGCCGGAACAGCTCTTGATGCTTGATCTCGTCGTTGGAAAAGCGCACCAGCGCTTCAAGTGCGAGCTGATCGTCAAACACATGGGCCCGGCCTTGATCGAGCATTTTGGCACTGATAAAACGCTCGACCAGGCCAAAGATATACGCATAGGTTCGGCCCTGAATCTGGCTGAGCAGGCGCGCCTCGTCCGCGGCGAGAAAGGTCAGGCGGTCGATCTGCGATAGTCCGTCGGGCAAGAATTTTCGCGAGAAGTCGAAGCTACGGTCCTGTAGCAAATCGCGATCGATCTGCCATTCCGCTTTCTTGGATGATCTGACGATTTGAGCATAACGGGCGGCGTTGCCCGAATCCGGGCGGGGTAGGGTAGCTGCGGTGTTCATATTGATCTCCGGCTTCCGTGGTCGAGTTGGAATGGGCCAATTACGGTTAACGCGGGGCAATGACCATTGGTGAAGCGTCTGGGGAGCGTCTCGATCACTGAGTCCACGTTGGTGCTAATCTAGGCCTCGCAGTTCAGGCGGCGAATGACCAGTGCGCCTGATTACATGCTCCGGACTCCGGAAAGGAGGGCTGGCAGTTGTTGGATGCGCTTTCTGATGTCTTGCGTGTGATTCGGCTGTCTGGAGGGGTTTTCCTCGAGGCGGAGCTCACTGCGCCTTGGTGCATCAGCGGAAGAATTTCTGCAGACGATTGCAAACCGTTCCTGGCGGCACCTCGACATGTCATTGCGTCGCATTTTGTCGCGGCGGGGCACATGCAATTGCGAATCGACGACGGCGCCACCCTCGATGTGCGGGCAGGCGAACTCATTCTGTTGCCTCGCAATGACGTTCATACTTTTGGCAGTGATCTGAGCATTGCGCCCATGTCGGCGCGCGAAGTTATTCAGCCGCCGGAAGTCGGCGGCATTTCACGTATCAAGTACGGCGGAGGCGGCGAGGCCACACAGTTATTGTGCGGATTCCTCGGCTCTGAAACACCGTTCAGCCCGTTGCTTTCGTCGCTGCCATCCTTATTGAAACTAGATGTCCGCGCGACGGCTTCGGGGGCCTGGATTGAAAGCTCATTCCGTTTCGCTGTCAGTGAGATCGCGGCGGGGCGCGTCGGCTCGACAACGGTCATCGCCAAGCTATCCGAATTGTTGTTCGTCGAAGCCGTCAGCCAGTATGTCGCGAACCTCCCCGCTGAACGGCGCGGGTGGCTGGCGGGTTTGCGAGATCCGCATATCGGGCGCGCACTGGCGTTGCTCCATGCTCGCCCAACCGAGGGCTGGACGGCAGAAGCCCTGGCGCTTGAAGTGGGCATGTCGCGCTCGGTATTCGCGGAGCGATTCACGGCATTGGTCGGACAGCCACCGATGCAATACCTGACGCTCTGGCGTATGCACGTGGCGGCTCAACACTTGCGCGAAGGTCGCGGGAATGTGGCGCAAATCGGCTTTGCAGTGGGCTATGAATCCGAAGCTGCGTTCAGTCGCGCATTCAAGCGCCAGTTCGGCACATCACCCGGCACTTGGCGAAGACAATCCGCATGAGAAGATCCGGTGCCGATGGGCCCGTTGCAGCGGGAACTTCGGGGTAATGGCCAGGTCAACAGGGGCCCTGTATCGGCGACGCCGAGCAGCGCTGGTGGCCTGCTTTACGGCAGTGCCGTCCTAGATCCGCCGAGTCCGCCCCCTGATGCCAACCAAGAGTTTTCTGCCGGGTCTCATCCTGGCGTTCTGCGCCGTCGCGTCGCTTTGCTCGGTTGCAGCCGAGCGAAAGGCGCCCTCGCAAAGTAACAGCGCATCAACCACGCTAATCGAAACCGCCTCGCGGCAGTATGAAAATGGCCAGTTGGACCAAGCAGCTGCCACGCTGGAGCGTGCCCTGCATATCCAGCCGAACAATCCCGCGACGCTGCATTACCTTGGTGTGTTGCGTCTTCAGCAGGGGCAGTACGAGCAGGCTGAAACGTTGGCGGCGCGCTCGAACATGCGGGTTGGTCGCAACGTCGAGTTACGCAACCGCAACTTCCAATTGATCCAGGCGGCGCAGCACGCCAAGGCTTCGAGTACCTCACCCAACGCCAAAGAGGACCAGGTCGCAGTACAGGAGGGGCTCAAAGAGGAGGTTCAAAAGCGCCGTGAAGCAGAAATGGCCGCTGCTGAACAAGCCAACGCTGGCAACTTCGCTAGCGCACAGGCAGAGAGGGTATCGGATTCGCCGACGGCTGGCGGGCCA
Source organism: Pseudomonas sp. GM41(2012) (assembly GCF_000282315.2). GTDB lineage: Bacteria > Pseudomonadota > Gammaproteobacteria > Pseudomonadales > Pseudomonadaceae > Aquipseudomonas. The sequence goes on along the minus strand of NZ_AKJN02000006.1, from coordinate 1,749,664 downwards.
GGGCCCGAAGGAGAATTGCCAGTGGCTTCCGTCGCGCCAGAGCCCACGTACGATGAGGTCGGGATTCCCCGCGGCCATTGGCCGCCTCCGGGTAAATGCCGAATCTGGTTTCCTGATCGCCCGCCCGGGCATCAGCCAAAACCCGGCAAATGCAAGAAGCTGCGAGATCGGGTTCCGTCAGGAGCCTACCTGGTGCGCGGTTGAGTTTCTGCGTGTCCTTTTCGCCGGTTAAGTCAAAGGCTCGCAGCTTGGGCCAAGTCGCTATCTGAGCCAAGGCTGACATTCAAGCGAGGTCATTTACAGGCGTTGGTTAACAAGCGACTCGCAGGACTGCTTTTGGCCGATCAATGCCCGTCGTGAAAGGCAGAAATCGGCCAATTTCGGCAGTGGATAACCCAATGGAAAATTAGTAGCTATGCTTCGTTTGCAGCCTGAGCTGATCGAGAAATTATGGCATGTAGTATGCGATATCGTATCGTTAGCAAGCGCGACAATGTATGTCGCCTAACAACAATAAGAAGGCTGGGAGTGACTCATGGACGAAAAGACTTTCTATGAGAGTGACAATATAAAAGTCACCAGCGTCAGATTTATCGTCAATAATCAGACCGACGCTTTGTCGTCTGTAAACTCTGTTAGAGTAATCGAAGTCGATACAACTTTCTCGTACACTGCTCCGGCGCTTATTGCCATAGGAGGGATTGTTTGGGTGCTTTTTCTCATCGCCTTTAAAGGCCGTCCAATTTATTATTTGCAACCAATTGCTCTAATGGTTGCAGGTATTTACTTGTTAACTCGTATAAAAAAGAATTCTGAATATAGAGTCGTGTTAACAATCTCGTCCGGCGAAAATGCAGTGCTGAGAAGCAATGAAAAACAAGAAATTATTCTCGTAGAAAAGGCGCTGAACGATGCCATTGTATACAGGGGCTGAGTTTTATAAGTATCAAACATAACCAGGAAAGGAGCTTCCACATGAAAAATAATAAAGTACTAACTATGATTTTCCTCATGTTGACCATGAATGGCTGCGTTGTCCAGAGTACCTATAGCAAGACCGTTGCGGTAACTAAGGATGCGGAGGGGCGTGTTATCCAGACTGTCGAAAGCGAGACGGTGGTACAACCAGCAAATGGTTATCCATTGCGCTTGGAGAAAATTAAGGGTGTTCAGCCTTAATAATCGTGGAGGGGCGAATCTATTTTCTTGTGCAATTACGCACAAAAATAAATCTGTCCCATTTTTGCGCCATTTTTGCGTTGCCGGTGGAGGCATTGAATATTCGGTTCAGAACGCTAAAGGCTGCATAAAATCGTGACAACGGGGCAAGGACGCCTCAATTCAGCGAGCCATTTTCTAAGCCATCAATTCATGGATTTGGCAGCACCGTTGGTGGGGGCCCCTTCAGACAGCATCAGCTTGAGGCATTCACGCTCTTCAGTTCCAGGTAGCACACCAGAAGTTGTTGCCTCCATCACAGTGATGCCTTCTGCATTCATTATCCTGACTTCGGCTTTAGCGTGGCCGCGTTCGTCGATGTCAGTGATGAGCCAGTGGCAGGTGATCTGTTCTCCTGCGTAAACCGGTCGCTTGAACACGAAATTCATTCCGGTTGCCAGCCAACCGATTTGCCCGCCAATCTCCGTCACTAAACTGGCTGTCAGAAGTCCATGGGCAATGGGTGCCTTGAACTTACGCAGCTGTGCATAGCGTGCGTCGCAATGGACCGGGTTGTAGTCGCGGGAAACCTGCGCGAATTGTCGAATATCGTCATCTGAGAAACAGCGGGCTATCGTGAACCGGTCACCGACCTGGAGGCCTTCGGCGGCACGTTGTCTCGGACTCTTCATAAAGGCTCCATGGATTGATGAGGGTGGACGGTTAAAACGTATGTTCAGGACTTGGAAATGTCCCTTCACCGACTTCGCGTGCAAAGTCGCTCGCTGCCGTGTGAAGTACCGAACGAAGGTCGGCGTACTGTTTGACGAAGCGCGGTAGGCGACCAGTGCGCAGCCCTGCCATGTCCTGCCACACCAGCACTTGGGCATCGCATTGGTTACCCGCGCCAATCCCGACGGTAGGAATTGAAACGGCTTCAGTGATTGCTCGTCCCACATCCCCCGGCACCATCTCAATCAAAATAGCGAATGCGCCTGCTGTTTCAAATGCCTTGGCACTGTCTATCAGACGCTGTGCATCTTCGCCCCGGCCCTGGACGCGGTAGCCACCCAGTTGATGTTCCATCTGAGGTGTGAAGCCAATGTGCACCATGACAGGTATGCCTGAGCTAACAAGCTTCTCGACCTGAGGCAGCATTTCGATGCCGCCTTCGAGCTTGACCGCATGCGCACCGGCCTCTTTCATGAATCGCACGGCCGTGTGGAAGCATTGCTCCGCCGATGCTTGATAAGAGCCGAAAGGCAGGTCGGCAATCACCAGCGCCCGCCGTGTCGAACGGCTGACGGCACGAACCAGAGGAATCAGTTCGTCTACGGTGACGGATAACGTGGAGTCATTGCCGTAGACATTGTTGGACGCGGAGTCGCCCACCAGCAGGACGGGTATACCGGCCTCTTCGAAAATTGCGGCGCTGTACATGTCATACGCGGTAAGCATGGCCCATTTCTGGCCTTCAATTTTCATCTGCTTCAGATGCGGGATTCGGACTCGTGTCGTCGGTTTGGTGTTGTCATACGGGGAAGGCTGATCGCTCATGAGGTTGTCTCGCTGAAAAATGAATTAACCGAGCATCTGCTCGCTGAGCAAAACGACGGCGATGATGATCATGGCCGCTCCGGAGAAACGGCTGACGAATCGGGCCGCTGCGGGACGTGCTTGCAGTACGACCTGCGAGCCAAATCCGACGAGCAGATAGATCACACCGCAACTGACAGTGTGGATGAGCCCCAGGGCAATCATCTGCATCGGCACTGGCCAGGCAGCGGCAGCGTCGGTGAATTGAGGCAATAGCGCCAGGAACAGCAGAAACACCTTCGGATTCAGCCCACTCACGCAAAGCCCCTTGATAGCCCAGCGCTTCCAGGAGCCCGATGCTTGGATATCATCCGCGTGCGGTGTAGCGGGGCGAGCAAGCATGTTGATGCCCAGCCACAGCATGTAACCCGATCCGGCAATGGTCAGTGCCGACAAGGCAACAGGGTGGTTCGCCACCAGCGTGCCGACACCACCTGCAACAATCACCGTTGCGAGCAAGTGACCGGACAACAGCCCGCCCACGGCGGGTATGACTACCCGTCCCCTCAACCCCGCCGAAATCGCGTATGCCCAGTCAGCACCTGGTGTGATGACGAACAAAATCGACACCGCCCAGAAGGCCACGAAAATATTCAAGGTCATGGCGCTACCCATTCCCGCAGATAACACACCGCGCTTTGCATCGTCCCGCTCCAACAATAATTTGTGTGTGAGGAAGAATAAGTAAATCTTGTTAGAATTTGTTTTCAAAAATGGTCATTCGGCCATCACTGAATGGGAGATTCTTCTAAATGGACAGAATTGATCGCAAGATTCTTTCTGAGCTTCAAAAGGACGGTCGCCTGTCGGTCACCGAACTTGCCGAACGCGTGGGACTGAGTCTGTCTCCTTGTCATCGACGAGTACGGGCACTAGAAGAGTCGGGTGTGTTGCTCGGCTATAGAGCACAACTGGACCCAAGTGCATTGGGTCTTAACTTTTCCGCCATGGTGTTTGCCACGCTTCGTGAGGGCGACAGGCACGCTGTCGAGGCCTTCGAGACGGCGCTCGTCGATATCCCGCAAGTGGTCGACGCCCAGAGGTTATTCGGGGAGCCGGACTACCTGCTGCATGTCATTACCCAGGATTTACCGGCGTTTCAACGGCTCTACGATGAGAGCCTTTCGACGTTGCCCAACGTTCAACGGTTGACCTCAACGCTTGTTATGAAACGCGTTGTGCAGGACAGGCCTCTGCCTCTATAGCGTGAGATGCAGATGAAAAGGTCTGGGTTATGAGTTTGCGGGCTTGTTATGCCGAAGATCCGTATATGGCGATAGCTGCCTGTCGATTGATCCATATGCGTCCGACCAAGTCCCACAAGTCTCGCGCCGGACTTGGCGAGTCGCATGACCTCCCAGTACTAAAGGAGGTGCCAATGAAAGCTAAAGGACCATTCCAGTCTGGCGTCACAGGTTTAGGCTCAATCCCACGATCAAAAGATACCGGCTGCGATGGCCCATCCACCTCTGCGTCTTAAAACACTGTTCGCCTGAACACTTGATGCAGCACGTCTCCCGCTGAACTTCGTCAATGACGACAATCAGCCCCGCCTCACAGCCTGCGATATGAGTAGAAGACCTCACCTGATTTCCGGGTTTCCAGAATAAAAGAGGAATTATCATGAGCAGCACCTTCTTCATTCCATCCGTGAACATGATGGGCATTGGCAGTCTCGACGAAGCGATGCTCGCCATCCGCAAATATGGTTTCCGTAAAGCCTTGATCGTCACTGATGCAGGCCTGGCCAAAGCCGGCGTGGCCGCCAAGGTTGCCAGCCTTCTGGCCCGGCAGGACATCAACTCCACTCTGTTTGATGGCGCCAAGCCGAATCCGACGGTCAGCAATGTCGAGAAAGGTCTTGAGCTGCTGGGTCGCAGCGACTGTGATTTCATTATTTCCCTGGGCGGCGGTTCACCCCATGACTGCGCCAAGGGCATTGCCCTGTGCGCCACCAACGGCGGGCACATCAGTGATTACGAAGGCGTGGATCAATCCGCCAAGCCACAGATGCCGTTGATCGCGATCAATACCACCGCCGGCACGGCAAGTGAAATGACCCGGTTCTGCATCATTACCGACGAAGTCCGGCACGTGAAAATGGCCATCGTCGACCGTAACGTCACCCCACTGTTGTCGGTCAACGATCCTTCGCTGATGGCAGGCATGCCCAAAGGCTTGACCGCCGCCACCGGCATGGACGCGCTGACCCACGCTATCGAAGCCTACGTGTCGACTGCGGCAACGCCGATCACCGATGCCTGTGCACTCAAGGCCGTGGAATTGATCTCGGCCAACCTGCGCACTGCCGTTGCCCAGGGTGACGACATGACCGCCCGGGAAAACATGGCCTACGCGCAATTTCTTGCCGGCATGGCCTTCAACAATGCTTCGCTGGGCTATGTCCACGCCATGGCGCACCAACTGGGTGGTTTCTACGACCTGCCTCACGGCGTCTGTAATGCGATCCTGCTGCCCCATGTCGCCAGCTTCAACGCCAGCGTATGCCCGGCTCGGTTTAAAGACATCGCCAATGCAATGGGTGTCGACACCCAGCATCTGGATGCGGAAAAAGGCGCCGCCGCGGCCATCACCGCGATCCGTAAACTGTCTTCGGATGTCGGTATTCCGAGCGGCCTCGCCGAACTGGGCGCCAAGGCCGACGACATCCCGATCCTGGCCACCAATGCCATGAAGGATGCCTGCGGCTTTACCAATCCGCGTCCTGCCAATCAGGACGAGATCGAGCAGATTTTCCATACCGCGATGTAACCGATGTGAAGTGACGCCAGCCAGATCAAAAGCCCCGCCTTCGGTTGAAGTGCGGGGTTTTTTTGGGTTTTTCACGGGTTGTTCGAGCCTGTATCTCATAAAACCGGGGCATCTGTGTCTATCGAAAGCAGTACTGGATGGGTACGGTCCACAGACACTCTTTCATTGATGAGGCAACGATGGATCTAACGGCTGTTCCCTTTGGTACGACCGATTGGTCGACTGTCGAACCTGTACAGCATGCTGGACAGACGGGTACCGCCTATTGGCGAACCTGCCAGTTTGGTTCAACACGTGTACGGATGGTTGAATACAGTCCCGGATACCTGGCCGATCACTGGTGCTGGAGAGGTCATATCCTGTTGTGCCTGGAAGGCGAGTTGCACACGGAACTGGAGGATGGTCGTCAGTTCACGCTCACCGCCGGGATGAGCTATCAGGTGGGCAGCAACGCTGAGGGGCATCGATCTTTCAGCACCATCGGTGCCAAGTTGTTCGTCGTGGATTAACTCTGGGGCGCTTGGTTCAGGACTACGCTAAAGCCATGCGGATCGTCGATCACTTGTGACCCACTGTTCGCGCTGCGTCCGTCCCTGGAGCGCCCAATGCCGTCCATCATCACGCGCCTGGTGGCGCTGTTTGTTCTTTGCCTGACGCTTGAAGTGCCAGCCCAGACCGACGCCTGCCCAGCCGGCGAGACACAAGTGTGCCTGGACGGCTGCATCTGCCTGCCAGACGTGGGACCGCTGCTCGGTCCCCTGTCTGATGACATCCACCAGATCGCGGCACCTGCCCTGGCGATGTGGCTGACCCAAGCCCGCGCTGACGCAGCCAGCACCGGCATCCAACCCATTCCACCGCACATCCGCGAGCAACTGCTGCGCTGGTACGACCCCAGCGTCCTCGATACTGCGCGCTACAAAGTGAGCGACAACGGCCAATTCAACGCCGCTACGGCCATGCTGCAGAACCCCGATGTCGGTGCCGTGACGCTGATCGACATCGTCCTCTTCCGGGACGCTCAAACCGCCGAGCAGGACATCGCGCTCTGGGCTCACGAGTTAAAGCATGTGCAGCAGTATCAGGAATGGGGGGTAGAAGGATTTGCCCAGCGGTATACACAGGATTTCAATGCTGTGGAGGCGCCGGCCTATGCCATACAGGCTGAGGTCAGACGGTGGGGGCGGGAAGGGAATTACTGAAGCGCCGGAATTGGTCTATTGCACTTATCCCCGCTGTTCGGCCACCAACAGCAATGACTGCGGCACAGGACTTTGCGGATGCTGCGGCTCCTGCAGGGTGGCCAGCTGAAAACCGGCCATGTCCAGCGCGTTGATCCAGCTGGACAAGGTGCGCAAGTACCACGGCATGGGTTGCCACTGGCCCTTGAACCCGGCAAAGGTCTCTTCCCGCCAGCCATCCTGATAGTCGCCCGCCGCTGCGGTCCATGGATGCAGCGTCTGGATCACCAGCGCGCCGCCAGGGGCGAGCAGGACGTTCATGACCGTGAGCAGAGGGATGATGTCCTGGTGCAGCAGGGCGAAGTTGGCGCAGATCAGGTCGTAGTCGCGGCCGATGTCCACCTTCGCTTCCACCAACTCTTCATAGCTCGCCACATGCACCGGCGAAGAGCCCGCCGTCCGCGCCGCCTCGATCAGCGTCGCATCGCCATCCACACCGACCGCTTTGATGCCCCGTTCAGCCAGCGCGCGCAACAGCCAGCCCTCGCCGCAGCCCAGGTCGAGCACGTGCTCGGGCTGGCGGCCCAGCACCGCCAGCAGGATGGCCTGGTCGGTGACCTTGAGGCGGCTTTCAATGGCACCAGTGCGGATGGCTTCGATCCAGGAGTGGGCGTTGTGGTGCCAGCTATCGAGGAGGGTGGATTCGGCGGTGGGCATGTCGGTGACCGGCGTTATGGGTTGGATAAAAGGATAGGACACGTGCGGGTGGATCGAAAAATCCTTACCAGCCTTTCACTCCGCTCATGTCGGGCAGCTTGTGAGCGATGCCCTTGTGGCAGTCGATACAGGTGGCCTCACCGTTGGCCAATGAAGTTGAGTGCATGGAAGAAGCGCGCTTGCTCTGACGGGTAAAATCCATGAACTCGAAGTTGTGGCAATTACGGCATTCGCGAGAGTCGTTGGCCTTGAGCCGTGCCCATTCATGTTCGGCCAGTTCGCGACGCAGTGTGAGGAATTTGTCCCGCGTATCGATGGTCCCGAAAATCTTGCCCCACACCTCCTTTGAAGCCTGCATTTTGCGCGCGATCTTGTGGGTCCATTCGTGGGGGACGTGGCAGTCCGGGCAACTGGCGCGTACGCCGGAGCGGTTGGTGTAGTGAATGGTGTCCTTGAGCTCGACGAAAACGTTGTCACGCATCTCATGACAGGAGATGCAGAATTTCTCGGTATTGCTCAGCTCCAGCGCGGTGTTGAAGCCACCCCAGAAAATGATCCCGGCGATAAAGCCCCCCAGCGTCAGAAAACCCAGGCTGTAGTAGAGGCTCGGACGACGCAGAATGCCCCAGTAATCCTTAAGCAAGGCGAACAATGCTTTCATGTTGCCTCCTCAGGGTTTCTGCGTAGCGTTGGCTTCGTCTTGCAGTATTTTGTCGATCGTTTCGAAACTGTTGCCCACCAGGGGCAGCACTTCTGTTTGCGGCACGTGGCATTGGTTACAGAAGTACCGGCGCGGTGACACCGCCGCCAGCGCCTGGCCGTCGCGGTCCATGTAGTGGGTGATGCTGATCATCGTCGCCTGGGTCCGCGCGCTGTTGGCACGGCTGTGACAGGACAGGCACTTGTTGCCGTTCTTGTCGATCTGATAACCGAGGATGGTATGGGGGATGGTGGGTGGCTGGTCCGGGTAATTGCGTTCGCGCTTCAGGTCTTTGTTTTCTTCGTTGGCAATGGGCGGGGCCGGCATGCTCTGGGTCAAGGTGCCACCGGGCCGGCGCCCATCCGGCCCCGGTGCATCGAGCGGGTAATTGACTTCGGCAGCCATCACCACGCCAATCGCAGCGAGCAGGAGCAACGGCAGGATTCGCAAAGGCATGACGGTTCTCCTCAGGCCACGCTGATCAACTCGATTCGTATCGCGCATTTTTTGTAGTCGGTCTGCTTGGAGATCGGGTCGGTGGCATCGAGCGTGACTTTGTTGATCAGCTTGTTGGCATCGAAAAACGGCACGAACACCAGTCCTTGAGGCGGCTTGTTACGCCCGCGGGTTTCGATGCGTGCACGGATTTCACCGCGTCGGCTGATCAGCTTCACTTCACTGCCACGCCGCGCCTTCAAGGCCTTGGCATCTTCGGGGTGCATGTAGACCAACGCGTCCGGCACCGCTTTGTACAGTTCCTCGACGCGCTGGGTCATGGTGCCGGTGTGCCAGTGTTCGAGGACGCGTCCGGTGCTCAGCCAGAAGGGGAAATCGGCATCCGGGGCTTCGGCTGGCGGCTCGTAGGGGAGGGCGAAGATGATCGCCTTCTTGTCCGGGTAACCGTAGAACTGCACCTCGCTGCCTTTCTCCACGTAGGGGTCGAGCCCCTCGCGGTAACGCCAGCGGGTTTCCTTGCCGTCCACCACCGGCCAGCGCAGGCCTCGTTCGCTGTGGTAGCGGTCGAACGTGGCAAGGTCATGCCCGTGGCCGCGACCGAACTGGGCGTACTCCTCGAACAAACCTTTTTGCAGGTAGAAGCCAAACGCTTTGGCTTCATCATTTTTGTATCCGGCTTCCATTTGCTCGACCGGGAACTGGTCAACCTGGCCATTCTTGTAAAGCACTTCAAACAGGGTTTTGCCCTTGTGCTCAGGAGACTTGGCCAGTAACTCGGCGGGCCAGGTTTCATCGGTGGTGAAGCGCTTGGAAAACTCCAGCAACTGCCACAGGTCCGACTTGGCGTCCCCCGGAGCGGTCACCAATTGATGCCAGAACTGCGTACGCCGCTCGGCGTTGCCGAAGGCTCCTTCCTTTTCCACCCACATGGCGCTGGGCAGGATCAGGTCGGCGGCTTGCGCGGAAACGGTGGGGTAGACATCCGAGACAATCACGAAATTTTCCGGGTTGCGCCAGCCCGGCAGGACTTCCTGCATGATGTTCGGCCCGGCGTGCATATTGTTGCTGGCCTGGGTCCAGTAAACGTTGAGCACGCCGTCCTTGAGCATGCGGCTCTGTTCCACCGCGTGAAACCCTGGCTTCTCCTGAATGGTGCCGGCGGGCAGCTTCCAGATTTTTTCGGCGATGGCGCGGTGCTTGGGGGTGGTCACCACCAGATCGGCGGGCAAGCGGTGGGAGAAGGTCCCGACTTCGCGCGCCGTACCACAGGCCGACGGTTGGCCGGTCAACGAGAAGGGGCTGTTGCCCGGCTCGCTGATTTTGCCGGTGAGCAGATGGATGTTGTAGATCAGGTTGTTGGCCCAGACGCCGCGAGTGTGCTGGTTGAAACCCATGGTCCAGAACGACACGACCTTGCGCTTGGGGTCGGCATACAACTCGGCCAGCGCCTTGAGCCTTTCAGCCGGAACGCCTGTCTCCTTGGCGGTTCGCTCCAGTGTGTAAGGTTTGACGAACGCTGCGTATTGTTCGAAGGAAATGTCCGTCCAGGTGTTGGCCTTGGCGGCATTTTTCGCTTTCATTTCCCGTGGATCGTCAGGGCGCAGGCCGTACCCGATGTCGTCGGCACCTTGGGCAAATCGGGTGTGTTTAGTAATGAAGTCCTGGTTCACCGCGCCATTTTCAATGATGTGGTTGGCAATGTAGTTAAGGATCATCAGGTCGGTTTGTGGCTTGAACACCATGGGGATATCGGCCAGCTCGAAACTGCGATGTTCGAAGGTCGACAGCACGGCCACTTTCACGTGAGGCTGGCTCAGGCGACGGTCGGTGACCCGGCTCCAGAGCACCGGGTGCATCTCGGCCATGTTCGAGCCCCAGAGCACGAAGGCATCGGTGGCTTCGATGTCGTCGTAGCACCCCATCGGCTCGTCCATGCCAAAGGTGCGCATAAAACCCATCACCGCCGAGGCCATGCAATGGCGGGCGTTGGGGTCGATGTTGTTGCTGCGAAAGCCTGCTTTCATCAGCTTGTTGGCGGCATAGCCTTCCCACACGGTCCATTGCCCGGAGCCGAACATGCCGACCGACCCGGGACCTTTGCTCTTCAAGGCTTCCTTGAATTTCAGTTCCATGATGTCGAAGGCCTTCTCCCAGCTGATCGGCTGGAATTCGCCTTGCTTGTCGTACTGGCCATTCTTCATGCGCAAAAGCGGTTGGGTCAGGCGATCAACGCCGTACATGATCTTCGAAAGGAAATAGCCCTTCACGCAGTTCAGTCCGCGGTTGACCTCTGCCTTGACGTCGCCGTGGGTGGCGACCACCCGGTTGTCCTTGGTTGCAACCATCACGCTGCACCCGGTGCCGCAGAAACGGCAGGGTGCCTTGTTCCAGTCCAGGGTGACCATGTCCGCTTCGGTTACCAGATTACTGGCGTCGGTAATAATCGGCAGGCCAGCAGCGGCGGCTGCAATGGCGGCGGCCTGGGCCTTGACGAATGCTCGGCGCGACATGCTCATTCGATATCCCCTTCGGGTTCGAGGACTTCGTGATAGATCAACGCCGCGTTGAGTACGCCCGGCAAATTGTTGATCTGTTCGATGCGTTGAAGGATCTGGCTTTCGTGTACGGCCTCAAGGACCACCACCAGTTTTCCCGCCGCACTTTCCTGATGCAGTTCCAGGCCGTCCAACAGGCGCAGGTTGGCTTTGACGGCATCGAACAATTCAGGCCTGGCAAGTACTACAAGACTGGCAATATGCAAAGCTTCGTCCATGCGCTGGCTCCAATAGGCTTTCAGAAAAGGCTATTAGTTAGTTGGGAGGTCCTGGGGGGCCGTACAGCATCTGGAAAAACCAGACGATAAAACCGTAACCGCCGACGATAGCGACCGACAGCAGCGGGAAGAGGCAGATGACAAGAAAGAGAAACAGCCGGGTTTCCTTGCGGCGCTGAGGTTTTCGTTCTTCAGCCAATGACATGAGTAATCTCCTGCCGAACGTGCAGTCAGACTAGATCACGAAGTTTTCGCAGGTTTTCTGACAGGAGTTTTACAGACCGACGGTAGTTAACCCGTGCTCCGGTGTCGCAACGGGTTATAACGTTTTCAATCATTACTTCGTTTAGTTACCAAACTTTCAAATCGAGCGTTGATTCACACGCTGAGTCAGTTCTTCCGCTGACTCCTTGCGTTCGGAGTAGCGGTCAACCAGATCCGGGCGCTCGCGCAGCAGCAACGTGAACTTCACCAGTTCTTCCATGACGTCTACCACCCGGTCATACAGCGAGGACGGTTTCATGCGGTTGCCTTCGTCAAACTCTAGAAAAGCCTTCGGCACGGAAGATTGATTAGGGATCGTGAACATCCGCATCCAGCGTCCCAGCACGCGAAGCTGATTCACCACGTTAAACGATTGGGAACCGCCGCTGACCTGCATGACGGCGAGCGTTTTCCCTTGGGTCGGGCGAACGGCGCCCAGGGCCAGCGGCACCCAGTCAATCTGGGCCTTGAATACGGCAGACATGGCGCCGTGGCGCTCGGGTGAGCACCAGACCTGTCCTTCAGACCATTGCATCAGCTCCAGCAATTCCTGAACTTTCGGGTGATCGCTGGGGGCGTCATCCGGTAGCGGTAGTCCCGATGGATTGAAGATCCGCGTCTGTGCACCGAAGTGTTCGAGCAGACGGGCTGCTTCTTCGACCAGCAGCCGACTGAATGACCGTGCGCGGGTCGACCCGTACAGCAACAGGATTCGTGGTTTGTGTTGGTCGTCGTCACCGGCAATGGGCTGAATCAATGAGGCGTCGAGATTAGGCAGTGGGTTGGTCATGGGGGCTCCCGTTACAGTGTGCTGATGCGGTCGAGTTCGCGCTTCAGTGCATCGCGATCAAGTTGGGCGAAGGGCAGGGCGAGGAACGCCCGGCAGCGTGTTTCGATGCGCGCAAGCGTCGAGTGGAATGCAGCGGCGACGACCGTCTCATCTCCCTTCACTTCGGATGGATCCTCCAATCCCCAATGGGCTTTCAACGCCGGCCCGAAGTAGACCGGGCAGGCCTCACCGGCGGCCTTGTCGCACACGGTGATGACAATGTCCGGCGGGTTGGCCTCGAAGGCGTCGTTCCCTTTGCTGCTTAACCCGTCGATCGCAATCCCGGCCTCTTGCAACGTGGTCAGGCTGCGCGGCAGAACTTGTCCTTTGGGGAAGCTGCCGGCGCTGATCGCCTGGAAGCCTTGCGGTGCGAGATGATTGAACATCGCTTCGGACAGAATGCTGCGACAGCTATTGGCGGTACACATGAACAGAACGCGCATGGCGACTCCTCTTTTCAGGCGGGCAGGCGCAAGGCCAGGGCAGATAAGGTGGTGGATCAGCAGCAGGCGGCAGTGTTGAGAGGGCGGTCGCCCATCGCTTTGAGTCGAGTGCTGTTTTCCTCAAGCCAGTCGGCGTTGGCTTCCAGGGTTGTCTCAAGAATGGTGCGAACCCACTGGGGCAGTTCGGGGTTGAGCCGGTAATACACCCACTGACCCTGACGGCGGTCCAGCAGCAGGCCACATGTCCGGAGCTGCGCAAGATGGCGGGAGATTTTCGGCTGACTGTCGTTCAAGGCGCAGACCAGTTCGCAAACGCATAACTCTCCCTCACCGGTGATCAGTAAGGTGGCCCGCGTGCGAGTTTCGTCGGATAGGCATTTGAATACGGCGGCAGGGTTCAGCATGGAGGCGTCTTCAATACATTTGGTTATCCGAATATACGGTTATCCATATGTATTGGGCAAACCAAAACAGATCGCGGTCGGTACCAACGTGTGAATGAATGCTTATCTTGAAAATGCAATTGCAAATTTGTATCATTCGTTTTCAATTCAGCGAAGCAGGGAACGCCGCGCCAAAACAATAATAAGGTCAAGGCAATGCTCAAAATGCTTCTCGTGTACGGTCATCTGCTCGCTACGTGTATTGCCCTGGGGAGGGTGTTGCAGGCGGATCACAAGCTTTGGAGTTGGCGCAAGGAAATACTGGACCAGGCCAGGCTTGAGTACCTTGATGAAACTCAGAGGATCGTCAGCCTCGCACTGCTGGCCCTTTGGGCAAGCGGACTGTTGCTGGTGCTTGAGGGTTATCTCAATGAAGGCGACGCGTATCTGCTCAATCAGAAACTCTGGGCCAAGGTAACTGTCGTCGCACTGCTTAGCCTCAACGGTGCATTACTGCATCGAATCGGCTTCCCGTTGCTGCAAAAGGCTCCATTCGTCGCACTGCGCAGTGCAGGCCGCACGCGGCTCGCCTTGTTGGGTGCGCTTTCCATGAGCGGTTGGCTATTCGCCGCTTTCCTGGGGGTGGCTCGGGCCTGGAATCACGTGTTGCCTTATCTACATGTGATGGGCGCATTCGCCGCATTCTCGTTACTGGCGTGTTGCGTGGCACTTGCAGTCGCCGGTAAGGCGGGCAATGTCGGTGCGTCAAAATCCTCGGTACCGGGGTAGCTATCAAATGACCGACTGGCGTTCGGTCAGGCGGTTGACCGCGAACCGAACGCCCCGCGTCACTGCCGCTCTATTAATTTTTGCATTCCGCCAACACCACTTTGCAGGTATCCGGCGTTCCACCGGATCGGCCGGCATAGCGTATGCAATTATTCAGGGATTTTTTGCGGGCCATGTTCAAGGTGGAGCCCCAGGCCAGGCCGCCCTCGCCGACAGTGGGGAGGGCTTTTGCATAGCAGCTGTCGCCCAGGCTTGCGACCGAATAGCGAGCCGTCGCAGCTTTGCCTGAACATCCCGCTGTCAGTGCCAGATTGATGGCGAGCAGGGAGGGCAGGATCCATGACGAGCATCGGCGTGCTGTTTTTCCGGTCATCCCGTTTCCCCTGTATCAAGAGGCTAGAGGCTTGTTTGTGCTCGTGCTCTATTCAGATTAGATGGTGTTGTGCCGGCCCTTGGGTCGGTTTAGCGCAATTAGCGTATTTGAGTCATCTTGCTGACAGCCGGAGCAAACCGTACGACAGCGAGGGGCGATCTTCTCCCGCAACAACAGCGCTCGCTGGACGCCATAACCGCGCCTATGGCATCGTCGAAAAAATACGCCATGTAGTAAACAGGATAAAAACAATGGAGGAGGGTGATGAGGTCGGCGCCAACACGTCGATGGCAACGCTAAAGGCGTTCAATCATTGCGTGTTGCACCTGGGTCGGCTTGCTCGAGATCGCGGGGCCTCCCAATTCATCGCCGACGGCTTGCAGGCCTTTCGCCAACTGGTGCCCTTCGCTTCGGCATGGTGGGGCGAGATGTCGACGTCAGACGCCAGTACTCCTCAAAGCTGGATGCACGGGCGGATCAATCTGCCTGAATCGTTTGCCGTCGAATGGCACAAAGTGGCGGTCAGCGACCGATTTTCCCAGGAGACCTTAAGTCAGCCCGGGGAAGTGGTGCGCGACAGTGGGTTCACCGACCCCTGCGAGGAGGTGAACGACTTCGCACGGCGGCACGATCTCTATCACCTGATGTGCATCACGTTCGAGCTCCCTGAAAGCGGCTTGGTGTTCTTCGTCTGTCTCTACCGTGGCCTTCACGCACAGGCTTTCAATGACAGCGAGGACGGATTGTTTTCGGCGTTCTGCGACCATCTGTTGCAGTTGTGGCGCTTTCAGGTGCAGGACATGATTCGCTGCGACACGGGCAACGGGGCGAGTGACTTCGGGGTCGCCCGGATGGACGGCAGTCTGCTGTATGTGGGCGCAAGTCTGTGCGCCGCGATTCAGCGCGAATTGCCTGGGTGGAGCGGTTCAATGCTTCCCGTTGATGTCATCGCACAACTGCAAAAGGCGCCCTGCGTGATTCGCCTGGGTCGTACTGCGATGACACTTAGCCCCAACGCCGAGCACGTCATCCTGTCACTCGAAACACAGTCGCGCGGGGCAGTGCTGGCGCCACGCGAGCGCACGGCGGCGATGCTGTTCGCCGCCGGCCATTCCTATAAGGAAATTGCCAAAATCCTTGCATTGAGTCCGGCCACAGTGCGCACCTATCTGCGCAACTGCTACTTGCAGCTCGGCGTGAAGAGCAAAGTGGAACTGGGTTCTGTCCTGCGGTCATCGACCTCGCTTGCACAGGCAACGCACCGCGATTAACCCCCTGTATTTCAACTAATTGCCTTACCCCTCCTCATTTGTGGAGGTCCATCCGACCGCCGCGCTCTATAGGGTATGCCCTGCATATCAGGGGCTTGCGACCGTCCGTTCGGGCCACTTCCAAAACTATAAAAATAGAGGTGAGGCAGTTGAAATTTTCCAGGCTATTTATCGCCGTTGCCGCGACAACGGCATTTTCCAGTGTGGCGCTGGTGGGGTGTCAGACACACGCTTCGACAGGCGCCGACATGGTCATGCGCAACGGCTATGTCTACACCGTCGATGGCAAGAATTCCGTGCAGCAGGCGATCGCCGTCACGGGCGGGAAGATCGTTTATGTCGGCAGCGATGCCGGGGTTGCCTCTTACATCGGCACGCAGACACAGCTGATCGATCTGGCGGGGCGCATGGTGATGCCGGGCTTCGTTGATGCGCACATGCATCCGGGGGATGGCGGCCGCGCCATGACTTTGTGCGACCTGAAATACCAGACGATGACCCGCAAGGTTTTCCAGGAAACCATTCAGGCGTGCCTGGATGCCGACAAGGGCAAAGGCCCCGATGTCTGGCTCGAAGTGGGCAGCTGGGACCGCATTGGCATGACCGGACTCGACGGTGACGCCGACAAGTCAACACTGGACGCGCTCAAGACCAATCGCCCAATTCAAGTCCGTTCCACCGACTTCCATACGGTGCTGACCAACTCTCGAGGCCTGCAAGTTGCCGGCATCAACAAGCACACAGCCAATCCCGGTGATGGCAAGTACATGCGCGACAGCGCCGGCAACCCGAACGGCATCTGCGAAGACGGAGCCGCCGAGGCCATGGCCGCCGTGGTGCCACCCGCCACCGATGCGGAGAAACTCAATCAGACCCGCGCGGCACTCGACGCCATGCGCCAGCAAGGCATCACCAGTTTCTTCGACGCCTTGTCGGGGCCGGAAAACGGCAAAGCGTTTACCACCCTGCAACAGTCGGGTGAGCTGACGGCCCGGGCGTTGTTGGCGATCAAACTCGACCCGGCCGCCGCCGCTGCCGACCCGGACAAAACCATCGCCGAGGCCAAGGCACTGGCCACCACCTACGACCAGGGCGAAGCGAAACCGGCGCCGGGCGTGAGCATGCGCCACGTCAAATTGTTCATGGACGGCATCATCAACGCGCCGGCGGACACGGGGGCCATGTTGACGCCGTACCTGCGCAATGCCGGCACCGATACGGCGCCAAAGTGGACACCCGGCAAGAACACCGGTGAGCTTTACTTCCCGCCGCAAGTGCTCAACCCGCTGCTGCTGAAGGCGGTTCAGGCCGGCCTCGATCCGCACCTTCACGCCACCGGAGACCGTGCAGTGCGTGACTCACTGAACGGCATCGAATACGTGCGCCAGCAACTGCCTGGCAATGGCTTCCGGCCAGCCATTACTCACAACGAGTCGGTGGACCCTGCCGACTATGCGCGCTTCAAAGCGCTCGATGTGACCGCCAACATGTCCTTCCAGTGGGCCCAGCAGGCACCGTCCACGGTTGACGGCACCAACGAGCATTTGGGGGCTACGCGATTTGCCCGCATGGAGCCCTCCGGCAGCATCGCCCGTGCCGGCGGCCGTGTGGCGTATGGCAGCGACTGGCCGGTCGACCCGCTCGACGAATTCCTGGCGCTGAAGATCGGTGTCACCCGCTCAGGTGATCCGCTGAACCCGCACAGCTACGGACCCAAGTATGCGGGCAGGCTGAATGCCGACCCGGCGCTGTCGCGCACTGAAGTGCTGCGCACCATCACCATCAACGCTGCCGAGCAACTGAAACTGGACGCTGTCGTCGGTTCGGTCGAAGTGGGCAAGTTTGCGGATCTGATCGTTCTGGACAAGAACTTCATGCAGGTGCCCGAGGAGGAGTTGGCCCGCAATAACGTGCTGCTGACGGTCGTGGGCGGCCGGGTCGTGTGGGCCAAGGCGCCGTTCGTTGGTCTTGATCCGAAGGCGTTGTCCCAGGCATCAGCCTCCCGCCCAGCCCAATAAAAACAAGAGAGTGTTCCGATGCAGCGATTTATTCCAAACCTGTTGGCCGCAGCCCTGGCTTTTTCTTCGGTGCAGGCCATGGCCGCCGCTGACCTTGTGTTGTTCAACGGCAAGGTCTTCACCGCCGAACCCGGTCAGGGACTGGTCCAGGCAGTGGCCGTGCAAGACGGCAAGATTCTCAAAGTGGGCAGCAATGCTGAGATCAACGCCCTGGCCGACACCCGCACGCAACGGATTGATCTGGCGGGCAAGGTGCTGATGCCGGGCATGATTGATACCCACAGCCACCCGGTGGTTGCGGCCTTCGACAGCATGGGGGCCAACCTGCTGGATGAAGTCAAACCGTTGGCGGAGCTTGAGCAGTGGATTATCGAACAGGATCAGGCGGGCATTGCGAGGGCCGGTGACGTGATCAGCATCGCCGGGGTCAGTTCGGCGTATTGGGACAAGAGCCGGGAGCTGGGCCAGCGCTTCAATCAGGGACGCTGGGCGGATCAACCGATGGTCCTCAGCGGGATCGACGGGCACACCGGCTGGGCCAACAACGCCATGCTCAAGCGCCTGAAGATCGACGCGGCGCTGGTAAAAGGTCTGTCGGAACAGGATCGCAGCTATGTGGGTCACGACGCGGACTTCACCCCCAACGGCTATTTTGCCGAGTCGCGCTGGGACCTGGTACGCAGCCAGATCCCCGCGCCCAGCGACGAGATCATGTTGAAAGCCGCCCGCGAGGCGGTGAAGGTCAACAATCAATACGGCGTCACCGCCTGGATGGACGCGGCGGCGAATGCCGGCAGCGGCGATTCGTTGTTCGATTTCAAGGCCACCGAGCAGAGTTACGGCGTGCTGCCGCTTTACCGCGAACTGGCAGAGAAGGGCGAGCTCAATGCCCACGTCGCCGCGCTGCTGTTGGCCAACCCGAAAAGTCGACCGGCCGACCTGGAAGTACTGGCCAAGGTGATGAAGAAATTCGAGGGTGTGCCCAACCTGAGTTTCCCTGGGATCAAGGTATTCGCCGATGGCGTTCTGGAGTTTCCGGGGCAGACCGCCGCGGTCATCGTTCCCTTCAAGAACAGCCATAAAAACGGTCAACTGCTGATCGACCCTGCGCACTTCGGTGAGTTGGTGGTGGCAGCGGAGAAGCGCGACTGGATTGTGCACATGCATGCGGTCGGCGACCGTGCGGTGCGTGAGTCGCTCAATGGTTTTGCCTACGCGCGCAAACTCAATCCGACACCGGTGGCTCATAGCATCAGCCACCTGCAACTGGTCAATCCGAAAGAGTTTCCGCGCTTCAAGCAACTTGGCGTGATCGCTTCCATGCAATTGCTGTGGGCCACCGGTGAGAGTTACACCGTCGAGCTCGTCAAACCCTATATCAGCGCGTTTGCTTACGGTTATCAGTATCCCGCCAAGTCCCTGCATAACGCCGGTGCGGTCATCGCCGGTGGCAGTGACTGGCCGGTGTCCAGCCCCAATCCGTGGAACGCCATCGCTCAGGCCAGCACGCGCAAAGGGCCGCTGGGTGTGTTGAATGCCAAGGAAAGCATCGATCGCCAGACCATGTTCTACGCCTACACGCTCAATGCCGCCAAGGCGCTGCGCCTGGAGCAGCAGATTGGTTCGCTGACCCCCGGCAAACAGGCCGATCTGATCATCCTCGACCGTGATGTCTTCAAGGTCAGCGATGACGAACTGTTCGACACCAAGGTCCTGAAGACCTTCTTCGCCGGCAAAGAGGTGTACGCGCCCGCGTCCTGACCCTCCGTTCACCCGCACCTCGCAACAGACGCCTGGCTCCTCGTATGACGAGGGGCTCGGCATCGCCATGCCTGAAATAACCCGCACCTCCATAACAATAAGAGACTTGTATGAACGCACGCTCAGTTTTGACCCTTGCCACGCTTGTATTGGCACCCCTGACCACGCAGGCACTGACACTCAACGATGACTTCAATCTGGACATGACCCTGGGAGTCTTCAGCGACTACCGCACCCGTGGCATTTCGCAAACCCTGGGTGATCCGGCCGCTCAGGCCGGCGCCACGCTGATGCACAGCAGCGGCCTGTACGTGGGCGCCTGGACCTCGAATGTCGATTTCGGTGGCGAGTTCAAGACACGGCAGGAACTCGAGTATTACGCGGGCTACTACTGGCAGGCGACCGAGGCCATCAGCCTCGACCTGGGGTACATCAAGTACGACTATCCAAAAGAGAGCCAATTCAACCTGAGTGAGGTCTACGCCGTCCTTGACGTTTATGGCGTGAAGCTCGGCGCTTACTACTCAAACGATACGCCGAACTTCTTTGGCGAGGACCAGGACACCCTTTACACCTACCTCAGCTACAAAATCGCATTGCCGGCCGACATCGGCCTGGACCTGCGCGTGGGTCGCAACGATGTCAAAGACCCGGCTTTCTGGTCCGCCAGCGGCGAAAGCCGTAATGCCTACACCGAGTGGGAAGCCAAGTTGACCCGTGACTTCGTGGGTGTGACCTGGGGCCTTAGCTACATTGATACCAACCTGTCGAAAAGCGAATGCACGAGCTGGTACGGCTATGGTGATTTGTGCTCCGCCACTGTGGTTGCCAGCGCCAGCAAGGCGTTCTAAGCGTTCGAGTCCTCACCATAAAAACAAGCGCCTCAAAGGAAAACAGCGTAATGACCAAGGTCAGCGATAGTCAGCAGCGAAGTCCCCTGATCGAGACACGTTCGATCGATTACATTCCCGAGGCCGAGCGTCATGGCAGCCTCTACAGCCAGTTCACCCTGTGGCTCGGCGCCAACCTGCAAATCACGGCGATCGTCACCGGCGCCCTGGCCGTGGTGCTGGGCGGCGATGTGTTCTGGTCGCTCATCGGCTTGCTGATCGGCCAGGTGCTCGGCGGTGCCGTGGTTGCCCTGCACGCGGCGCAAGGGCCGAAGCTTGGATTGCCGCAGATGATCTCCAGTCGAGTGCAGTTCGGGGTCTATGGGGCGGCCATCCCGATTGTGCTGGTGTGCCTGATGTACCTCGGTTTCAGCGCCACCGGCGCGGTACTCTCGGGGCAGGCGATTGCCCAGTTGATTCACGTCAGCGACAGCGCCGGCATCCTGATTTTCGCCTCCTGCATCGCGTTTCTGACGATCTTCGGTTACCGGGTCATCCACTTGGTCGGCCGGGTGGCCAGCGTGTTGGGCATCATCGCCTTCGTCTATCTGTTTACCCGGTTGATGACCCTCAATGATATCGGCCTGTTGCTGGAAAACCGTCACTTCGGCTGGAGTACTTTCCTGCTGGCGGTGTCGTTATCCGCGTCCTGGCAGATCGCTTTTGGCCCTTATGTGGCTGACTACTCACGCTACCTGCCGAGCAAAACCTCGTCGTGGAAGACGTTCGCTGCCGTCGGGCTTGGCACGGTGCTGGGCGCCCAGGCGTCCATGGTGCTGGGAGTGTTCGCGGCGGCGTTGGCCGGTGCGAACTTCCGCGGTCACGAGGTGGCGACCATCGTCGGGTTGGGCAGCACTGGTGTGATGGCGTCCCTGCTTTATCTGAGCGTGGTGTTCGGCAAGGTCACGGTGTCCACGCTCAACGCTTATGGCAGCTTCATGTGCGTGGCCACCATCATCAGTGGTTTTCGCAGTCGTCTGGAGATTTCCGCCCGCCAGCGGATGGTGTTTGTGTTGGTGATTGTCGCGGCGTCCACCACGCTCGCGCTGCTGGGGCAGTACTCGTTTCTCAACACCTTCAAGTACTTCATCCTGTTTTTGCTGACCTTCTTCACACCGTGGAGCGCGATCAATCTGGTGGATTACTACTTCATCAACAAAGAGCGCTATGACATCCCGGCGCTGTCCGACCCGGCGGGCCGTTATGGCCGCTGGAACATGCGCGGGATCAGCGTGTATGTCGTGGGTGTATTGATCCAGTTGCCCTTCGTCGATACGCACTTCTACTCCGGGCCGATGGTCGCGCAGCTCGGCGGTGTCGATATTTCCTGGATCGTTGGTCTGGTGGTGCCGGGGATTCTTTATTACGGGCTGGCCAGGACATCAATGCCGGCGGTGGCCCCAGCGCGGAACTGAAAAGCCTTAAGGATTGGGTGAACCGCAAAAGATCGCCGGCAGCTCCTACAGGTGTACGCCGTCCCTTGTAGGAGCTGCCGCAGGCTGCGATCTTTTGATCTACATTCCCTGTTCCCGCACATCAAATCAATCCGCAAGGAAACGATCAACATGGACATCCAGGCCCTGCGCGCCGACGCATCCCACCTCGATAAAATCGCCAGCCTGTTCGACGCCTATCGAGGCTTCTACGGCCAGCCGTCGAACCTGCCGCAGTCTCGCGACTTCATCGCCGAGCGCATTGCCCGGGATGAATCCGCGATCTTCTTCGCCCAGGCTCCCAGCGGCGAGGCGCTGGGTTTCGTCCAGTTGTTCCCGACGTTCTCCTCCATCGATGCACACCGCACCTGGCTGCTTGGCGACCTCTTCACAACACCCGCCGCCCGAGGGCAGGGGGTGGGCACGTTGCTGATGAACACTGCGCGAGCCTTCGCATTGTTGACCGGCGCCAAAGGCCTGTTGCTGGAAACAGCCACGGACAATGTCGGCGCGCAACGGTTGTATGAATCGCTGGGTTATGTGCGCGATACGGGTTACTACACCTACTGCCTCGATTTGAAACAAGGCTGAGGCCACCGCTGCCGGTTAAATCAACTCGTGCAATGGAACAAGGTTTCACCTCGTGTAAGAAGCGTGTGTCAGATTTCTAAACATCTCCACAGGATGCTTGTTTAAGACCCATCAAGGTTACTTCCTGAAAGCCACAAGACCTTGCGCCGTTGCCTACGGCTGCGCCAGAATCCGCCGGCTTGTGCGCCTTGGGGCCGCTCGGTAACTTGATTCGTGTCACTGCCCATCAGTGATCGGGTTTCGCAGCCTGGCTAAACTCTAGACGCACAACGTCTACCGTCCGTGAGCAGACGCTTCATTAGGTCTGTCATTCATGTCATGGCGGCTGTGCGTGGGAGGCCTTAGGGTCTGCCGGGTTCCTAGAGTCCTGGTCTGCGAACCCGCGTACAGTTGCCACCTTTTATCGTTTCGCAGCGAATGGTGGCAGCTCCATTTCTCTAGGAGTTTCACTATGTTCAAGGTCACACCCAATCCGCCGGACACCGATCCGGTCTCCCCGTACGAACCCGATTCAAAGAAGCTCAACGAGGCCGCCGAGCGGGCTCTCGATTACCACTTCCCGTCGATTGCCGATATCAAAGCCACCCCGCGAAAATGCAGCACCCTGTTTTTCGTGGATCCAGAGGCCACGACCGAAACCCTGGCAGTTTTTCTGGTCGAAACCCTGGCCTCGATTGATGTGATGATCCACGAGTTGGTGGACCTCCTGGAGGGTTGCTCGCGCTATTCCCTGTTGGGCATTTCCAACAGCGTCATGGTGGCTGAAATCACGGCAAACCGATTGCTGGATAAAATTGAACCGCCTGCGTAACTGCGGTCTGCTGTGGTGAGTGGGTAACTGACGGTGGGTTGGGCAATTGTTCCCTTTTGGGGGCCGCTGCGCGGCCCAGCGCTTGCGTGGGCTTCTTTGCGGCTTATTGTTCCCTGATTGTCTTAAGTAGCGAATAGCCAGTATTTGGGCTGATCGTTAGGACCGTTATCCTGCGCGCTACGTCATGGAGTTGATGTGTTCAATGGTGTGTTTCAGCACATCGTTTATTAAGGAGGATGGTTATGTCACTGCACCTTATCCGCAGGGAAGATCGCAAGCGTCTAGGCATTGGTTTCAACAAAATCGAATCGCCATTTTTTGCTTCGTCCAAAGTGCAAAATGCCCTTACGCAGTACAGCAGCCTCACGGGCGTGGATGATTTGCTACGGGCTCACGGTCATTCGCGGGGGCATCTTTCTAATGATGATCTGCGCCGACTGTTGGCCGCCGTAGAAGATGGCGAATGGCTGCTGGTCTCTGATGACCCTTTTGATCCTTTGAGCGGAGACATGTTCGGCACGTATTCGCACATCACTGAAAAGGGATGGACGGGTGGCTCTTTAGGACTTCGTACTCAAGAGACAACGAAGCTTGCCTTGCCTGATGCCGAACCTATTGTGAAACCTCAACCGCAAGAACCTGGCTTCTACGTTGTGCCCAAGAGCACTACCCGTGAACAGCTTGAGGCTGCGCTTTTTAGCGCCCGCAACCCGGCGGTGATCAGTAAGTTTGAGTCACTGAACCCCCACTTGAGCGATGTTAAAGCCGGCTCGATGATTGTGCTCAGTGACCCCAACAACCTGCAATGCACACGCGAAGAAGCGTTGTTGATGGAGGCTGCGGCGAAGACGAATGAGGCACTGCAACCGCTAAGTGCAGATGAAGCCGACTTTATGGTGCGACACCGGGACGAAATCGAAACCTTTCTGGCCCAAGGCTCGACCGCTATCGGGATGGGTGAGGCGATGTTTGCCAAGAACCTGGAGGATGTGAAAACCACGTTGCGTGACATCGAAGCGCTGCACCAACGCGCGTTTCAAAAAGACGGGCATTTGCGGTCACCGGAGTTTTTTGCGGAGCGTAAACACTTGCTTGCGCAGCTTAATACTCGCCTGACGACCATGACTCGAAAAAGTATTGGTTTGCCGGATCATCCGAACTTGAAGAGTGCGCTGGGGATTTCCAGTCGCAGTTTGGTTCATCGCTGGACCAAGGCCGGTGCTGCCGAACAGATTCCGGGTTATGCCACGCATATTGCGGGCGTGGCCAAGGCGGCGAAAGTCGTTAAGTACGGTGGCTGGATCGGTACGGCGCTGGGTGGTGGTGCTTCTTATTTGAAGGTTCAAGAAGTGTGTGCGGCCGGCAATACCGAGGCCTGTGTCCGAATCCAATACACTGAGACTGGAAGTTTTACAGGTGGAGTCGCAGGTGGCGCGCTGGCCGGTGCGGTACTTACAGGCCCGGCGGTCGGAACATTGTGTGTTGCGCTGGGTGTGCCAACGGGTGGGTTAGCTACCTTGGCTTGCGGCGTAATTGCCGTAGGTGCAGGTTCGTTAGCGGGTGGCGCAGTTTTAGGCGCTGCCGGTGAAGAATTAGGTGGTTTGATTTATGAGGCGATTCAATGAGTACCGCTCGTATGGTTTTCGGGTATCTAGGTGGTGTGATGATTCTCGGCGCATTTGTTTGGATCGGTATTGCGCTGCACATGGCCTATACCAAGATGGATGAGCTTCTGGGCTTTCTGAAAAATTGTTCCGCCGTCATGGCTCGTGCCCCGTTAAGAAACGGTGGCCCCTGGGGGAAGCTCTTGTTGATTGGGGGGATCTCCGGGATCGTTACCTTTCCCGGGTTTTACCTCAAGAGAGGTGAACTGAGTGCTGACGATTTGGACCGTTTACCTGCGCCGTTCAAGCGAACATTTGCATGGATGCAGTGGAGCGCCATAGGGATCTTGAGTTTCGCATCGGCGCTCTGGATCGTTGGCAAAATTGTGGGTTGGCATACGTAAATTATGCGTGCTTCACCGCACAAGGTTTATGGCCCGGAAACCAATAACAGGTCAAGCGAGAGCAGGCTGTGCCTCGCGATGCGGGGCACAGCCTTGCCAATACGAGACGGTCATCGATTCTATGTAAGCCCGAGAAACGACAGGATCACCAAGACAATCACAACTGCCCCGACGATGTAGATGATGTTGTTCATGAGTTCCACCTCTCAACCTGAATGGATTGCGAAACGTGGGCGTTACAAACATAAGGTACTGCACCTTTAATCTGGTTAGAAGATTCACCAGGCCCCCCTTGAAGGGCAGGCTTTCAGCGCTTGATCAGGGAAATCTTGGTTCCTTCAATGCTGATCCCGGCCATTAACCCCTGCTGGTCGAAAATGAACGCGTAGGCATCGTGCTTCACTGTCGTGCTGGACAGATTCTTCGCCACCCCTTCGTCAACCACAACAACGGTTGGCCCCACGCCGACTTCCCAACCCTTGGTTTTACGTAGATAGTCCACGGCTTTGTCGGTCATCAGGAACACCGCATAGCCATACGACTGGGCGCCAGCTTGCAGTCCCCAGGACCCGGTTACGGAGTTGTAATAATTCTCTACTTGCGAGCCTTTCATCAGCGCGCCTTCGCCATAGCTGCCACCAAACACAAGGCCGGCCTTGATGATTTTCGGGAAGACAAGAATCGCTTTGGCATTCTGTGAAATGGATTTGGCAACGGGTGAGGCCTTGTAAAGCGTTTGCAACGCTTGCTTGGAGTCGGCATTCAGGTCCTCGGCGGTTGCCGCACCTGCATAGTTGAGGAGGCTCGCTGATGCCAACGATGCTGTCGCGAGGAAAATCGATAGGAAGAAGCGCATTGACTGAGTCATTTTCGTACTCCGGTAAGGGAGCAGGGGATGGGAGCAGCAGTCAGCGCCTGCATCAGACAGGATCCGAACCTACTGAACGTTATCCGGCGCACCCTGATGTGTGTGAATGACAAAGCTTCGCTTTTGAATGAACCAGGCCCAAGGCCTTTCATCCGTCGCGATGCCTTCAGTTGGTTTGACCACTGTGCAACGGCCGGGTTCGTTGTCTGAGGCAAAGTGGTCGATGGCCCCAAAGAAACGCCAGGCAACGACAAACTCAAACGCCCCATCCCTCTCGCACAGCCCTTCGAATGCCCTCCAGCAACATCGCAAATGCCGGGTTGTCATTGTTCTCGCGCCAGATCAAATGCAGCTCGCTCTGCACACCTTCGCCCAAATCGATATCGCGAAACACCACGTTCTTGAACACCACGCTGGTGGCGCAGCGAGGCACCAGGGCCAGGCCCATTCCGGCGTTGACCAACGCCAGGATGGTCAACGATGAACCGAGCCATTGCACGTATTCCGGGGCGACGCGGGCAGAGCGGAGCATGCCGGTCAGCAGTTCGTTGAACGGCGGGTAGGCGGCGTGGGAGTACATCAGGAACGGTTGTGCATCGAGGTCTTTGACCGAGACGGTTTCAGCACGCGCCAGCCGATGACTGCTCGGCACCGCTAACACAAACGGTTCACGCACCAGGCATTCGGTGGCGTATCCCGGCTCCAGCAACGGCGCTCGAACGATGCCCAAGTCGATACGCCGCGCACGTAGGGCTTCATGCTGCTGGTAGGTGTTCATCTCCATCAGGTCGATTTTCACATGCGGCTGTTTGAGCCTCGCCTCGGCGATGACCTTGGGCAGGAATTCATACACCGCGCTGCCGACGAAGCTGATGTTGACCGAGCCGATGTCGCCCTCGGCAAAACGGCGGGCGGTGACGGCGGCTTGCTGGGCGCGCTCCAGCAGGTTCTGCGCTTCGATGAAGAAGGCGCGGCCGGCGGCGGTCAGGGCGACGCTGCGGGTGGTGCGGGTGAACAGCTCGACACCCAGGTGATGTTCTAGCAGTTGAATCTGTCGACTGAGGGGCGGTTGAGTCATGTTCAACCGTTCGGCGGCACGGCGGAAATTCAGTTCGGTCGCCACCGTGGTGAAACAGCGCAGTTGAGTCAGTTCGAACATTGATCTAATCCAGGTATCAATCGAATGCCAAGTTAGATTAGACGGGATCAATGTGCGCGTCCATGATCGGCTCGTCCCTAAAAAAACAATGAACGGGAGTTGCCCCTTGAATACCCTCCAGAGTCCGCCGGACCCGAACGTGCTCGCCCGCGCAGCGGCCAAGGTCAAGCGTCATGTGCTGCCGCTGTTCGTGGTGATGTTCATCGTCAACTACATCGACCGGGTCAACATCGGCTTCGTGCGCAGCCACATGGAAACCGACCTCGGTATTGGCGCGGCTGCCTACGGCCTGGGCGCCGGGTTGTTCTTTATCGGTTACGCGATCTTCGAAGTCCCCTCCAACCTGCTGCTGCAACGCTACGGTGCTCGCGCCTGGCTGACGCGCATCATGTTCACCTGGGGCGCGGCAGCAATGGCGATGGCGTTTGTGCGCGGCGAAACCAGCTTCTATGTGCTGCGTTTTGTCCTCGGTGCAGCCGAAGCAGGCTTCTTCCCCGGCATCATTTATTACTTCACCCAATGGCTGCCGTCGACCGAACGTGGCAAAGCCATGGCGATTTTCCTCAGCGGTTCGGCCATTGCCTCGGTGATCTCCGGCCCCGTCTCCGGCGCGCTGTTGAACGTCAGCGGTTTCAGCCTGCATGGCTGGCAATGGATGTTCCTGATTGAAGGCTTTGCCTCGATCGTGCTTTGCGGATTTGTCTGGTTCTGGCTGCAATCCCATCCGCGCGAAGCGAAATGGCTGAGCGCCGAAGAAAAGGACGCACTGGTTGACGCCATCGCCCTGGAACAACAGGCCCGTGAAGTCACACAGACCGTCAAGCCGTCGATGTTCAAACTGCTGGCCGACAAGCAGATCGCGCTGTTCTGCTTCATCTACTTTTCCATCGCCCTGACCATCTACGGCGCCACGTTCTGGCTGCCGAGCATGATCAAGAAAATGGGCAACCTCGGCGACTTCCAGGTGGGCCTGTTCAATTCGATTCCGTGGATCATTTCGATCATCGCGATGTATGGCTTCGCCGCCATGGCCAGCAAATGGAAACACCAGCAAGCCTGGGTGGCGTTGACCCTGGTGATCGCCTCGTTCGGCATGTTCATGTCCACCACCGGCGGGCCGATCTTCGCCTTCGTCGCCATCTGTTTTGCAGCCATTGGCTTCAAGGCCGCCTCGGCATTGTTCTGGCCGATTCCGCAAGGCTATCTGGATGCTCGCATCGCCGCCGCCGTGATCGCCTTGATCAATTCCATTGGCAACCTCGGCGGTTTCGTCGCCCCGACAGCGTTCGGTTTCCTGGAGCAAAAAACCGGCTCCATCGAAGGCGGCCTCTACGGTTTGGCGGCCACGTCACTGGTCGCGGCCGTGGTGATCTTTTTCGCCCGCACGGCACCGCGTGGCGACATCGCAACGCCTGAAAAATCCATCAGTCATCAAGCCTTGAGTTCAGGTTCAAAGGGAGCAGCCTCTTGAAAATCAAACGAGTCACCGTCACCCCCATCGCTTTCCGTGATCCACCTCTGCTGAATGCCAGTGGTATCCACGAACCTTTTGCGCTGCGCTCGATCATCGAGATTGAAAGCGACAACGGCTACATTGGCCTCGGTGAAAGCTACGGCGACGCCCCGGCGCTGTTGATCCAGCAGCAACTGCAAGACCAGTTGATCGGCCTCGACCCGTTCAACCTCAATCAGCTGCGCCGTATCGTGCAGGCCACGGTGGCGGCGAACAAACCGGCGAGCATTGCCGGTGCGGAACTGGCGCCGGGCTCCCATGCCAGCAAAGCGGTGAGCAACGCGTATTCGGCGTTCGAAGTGGCGTTCCTGGATTTGCAGGCGCACTCGTTGAACGTGCCATTGGTGGACTTGCTGGGCGGGGCGATTCGCGACGAGATTCCGTTCAGCGCCTACCTGTTCTTCAAGTACGCCCAGCACGTCGACTCACCTTACAAACCCGACAGTTGGGGCGAAGCCCTGAACGAAGAGCAGATCGTCGCCCAGGCGCGGCGCATGATCGAGGCCAACGGTTTCAAGAGCATCAAGCTCAAGGCCGGCACGCTGCCACCGGAGCACGAAGTGTCGTGCATCAAGGCGCTAAAAAAGGCTTTCCCCGGTTACCCGTTGCGCATCGACCCGAACGGCAACTGGTCGCTGGAAACCTCGATTCGCATGGCCGAACTGCTGGGCGATGACCTGCAATATTACGAAGACCCGACGCCGGGCCTCGATGGCATGTCCAAACTGCACAAGCGCACCGGCCTGCCGCTGGCGACCAACATGGTGGTCACCGACTTCGATGAGTTCCGCCGCAGTGTCGCGTTGAACAGCGTGCAGATCGTTCTCGCCGACCACCACTACTGGGGCGGTCTGCGCGACACCCAGGCGCTGGCGAAAATGTGCGACACCTTTGGCTTGGGCGTATCGATGCATTCCAACTCGCACTTGGGCATCAGCCTGATGGCGATGGCGCATGTCGCCGCCGCGGTGCCCAATCTGGATTACGCCTGCGACACGCATTACCCGTGGCAGGAACCGGATGAAGAAGTGATCAAGGGCGGCAAAATCCCCATCGTCGATGGCTGCGTGAAGATCACCCGTGCGCCCGGGTTGGGCCTGGAGCTGGATCACGATCAACTGGGCAAGCTGCACGACCAGTACCTGACGTGCGGCATTCGTCAGCGCGATGACGTGAAACAGATGCAGCGTTACAAGCGGGAGTGGAAGGCGGTCAAACCGCGTTTTTGATCAGGTGAGCTGTGCTCAGACGCTCGATCTGCGCCAGCTCCCAGGTGCTGAGCAAACTGACAGAACCTGTGGCGAGGGGATTTATCCCCGTTGGGCTGCGAAGCGGCCCCAGCGTCTTTTCAGACAGACTAAGTTGTCTGGATTACGACTGCTTCGCAGCCGAACGGGGTGGTGCGGCATTCCGATAAATCCCCTCGCCACAAATGTGGACGCCGCGCTTAAGTGAACAGCATTACGCGACGGTCTGCGGGCGCCGGGCAGGCTGACCTTCTTCCTCTCGAAGCTCACGGCTCATGTCGTTGCAGCTTTGCGACCAGTCTGTCAGCCACGTCGGCATCGGCGGCGATTGTTCTGCCAAGCCCAGCTCCCGGGCGTACTCGCCAGGTGCAACCGTGCCTTTGGCGGAGCGGAACAGACCCCGCATCACCACGACACCGACCACGCGTCCCTTGCTCACGAAGCGGTGCTCCATAAAGCTCCACTTGTCGTCCCAGCCCAGCATCCTGGTGTGAATCTCGAACGCTTCGAACAGCTTCAGCTCACGACGAAACTTGCCCCAGGTGTCCCCGACGATAGGCACGGCCTTATTGCGCAGCGCCACCCGGAATGCGCCGCTACGCAATACGTAGTCCATGCGTCCAATATCAGCCAAGGTGAAATACCGGCCATTGGTAACGTGCCGGTTGAGGTCGAGATCAAGCGGCCAGACGCGCATGTGGACGACGGTGGTGGCCAAGGCGTCAACGGGCTTGCGCCACGGACGACGAAACAGCATGAGGAAAAGTCGGAACCAGAGATTCATAAGTACGCCGATGATTGAATGACTCGTGCACTTTAGGGAGGAAGGTTCAGGTAAGGTAGGTGCGCAAATGACTTTTTTCATGCGAAAAGCGCAATAGGATCATTTATGCACGTCACGCTTTTACTGGCGGATCAATGTTCCGCCGCCAGCGCCACGATGGCCCTGGAAGTGCTCAGCGCCGCCAACCTGTTTGCAGACACCGCCGGCGCGCCTTTCGAAGTGGTCATCGCCTCGCTCGAGGGTGGTGATGTCGCTGCGTGGGGAGGGCAGACGCTGCGCGTGGACCTGTCCACCGTCGAGATCCCGCGAACCGATCTGGTGCTGATCCCCGGATTCCTCTTCACCCTGAAAGACGCCTTGCCGGCCTTTTCAGCGTATGGGCCATGGCTGCGTCAACAGCATGCGCAGGGTGCCGTGGTGGCGTCGATGTGTACGGCGGCGTTCATGCTGGCCGAAACGGGCCTGCTGGAGGGCGTTCGTGCCACCACGCACTGGGCCTTTGCCGACCTGTTTCGTCGTCGGTATGCCGAGGTCTGTCTGGAGGAGACGCAGATCCTCTGCGAGGACAATCGCGTGATCACCTGCGGGGGCGCGAGTGCCTCCATGGATCTTTTACTGCACCTTGTGCGCCGGTTCGCTTCACTGGAACTGGCGCAAAAGTGCGGCAAATACTTGTTGGTTGACGCTGTGCGCAGCGAGCAATCGGTGTACGTCATGTGGTCATTGCCGAAGAACCATGGGGATGGCGACATCCTGCGGGTTCAACACTGGCTGGAGGAACACTTCGAACAGCCGCTGCTGATTGATGAGGTCGCCCAGCGATTCGGGTTCGGTGTCAGGAACTTCAAAAGGCGTTTCAAGGAGGCCACCGGTTACACGCCCATTACCTACCTGCAAACCCTGCGTCTGGAGAAGGCCAAGCAGCTTCTTGAATCCACCCGCATGACACTCGACAGCATCACTTACGCCGTGGGCTACGAAGACGGCAACTCGTTCCGTAGACTGTTCCGCCAGCGAGTGGGTTTGCTGCCGGCGGCTTACAGGAAGAAGTTTCAAGCGGGTGCGAGTTGATTCACTGGCGCCAAGCCACAGACGATTGGGAGCAGAACATGCAGAAAACCGCCGTACTCACCTTCGCCCTGATGCTCAATGCAGGGGTGTTCAGCGCGCACGCACACGCGGCCGGCGATGCTGAGGCGGGTGCAACACTGTTCAAACGGATATGCGGTGGCTGCCATCAGGTCGGGGAGTCGGCGCGCGGCTCTTTTGGGCCGCAACTCAATGGCATTTTTGGACGCCCTTCGGGCAGCACCACGGATTACCAATACTCTGATGCGATGAAATCAGCCGGTATTGTCTGGACCCGCGAAACACTGATCGCGTACCTCGAAGCGCCAAAAAAAGTGGTGCCCGGCACCCGCATGATTTTCTGGGGCCTCAGCGACCCGGAAAAGATCGAAAACCTGTTGGCGTACCTTCAGACGTTTCAGCCGCAATAGGGCTTTGTGACGTTCCAAAGGCAATCGTTCGAATCGGAACACCCGGTGGTTACGATCTGAATTACAATCCTCTCCCTTTGACGGAGGGGAGCCGTTAATGGATGTTCTCGCGCTTCTATATGACGGCCTGATGAAGTGGGTGATCGAGCCCGTCACGGATCAGTTTTTTGGCATTTTCGATCTGAACGGCCGCTTCAGCGTCGTGTTTCTCTGCGTGTCCTACAGCATCGCCTACGGCCTGTACCGCTTCAGAAAATTTCGCGGGCTGACCGACGCACGTTCTTTCTGGCAGTTCATCGGCGGGCACCGGGTTCATTTTCATCCCTCGGCGTTGCTGGATTACCGGTACTACTTCGTGCGGGCCATCCTGAAGGTCGCGCTGGTGCTGCCCATTGTTGGCCTGGTCGATCCGTACGTCTTGCGCTCCGGCGACTACATCTCGTTTTTCAACAATCTTTGGGGCGCGCGCGCGCAGGTGGGGGAGAACCTTTCACTGTCCTTGCTCTACGGGCTCGGCGTGTTTCTGGTGCAAGACTTCATCCATTACTGGGGCCATCGCGCCTTTCATTCCCGCTATCTGTGGGCGTTCCACAAAGTCCATCACTCCGCGCCCGTCCTGGTGCCAGCGACGGCAAGCCGGATTCACTTTGTGGAAAAAATGGTCGAAAAACTGAGTGACACCGTCTTCCTCGGCGCTTTTGCCGGTGTCTTCTGGTACGCCTGCGGCGGGGAGATCAGCCGGTACACCTTGTTCGGCGTGACCTACATAGTCCTGATCCTCAATGCCTTGGCGGCCAATTTGCGTCACAGCCATGTCTGGCTGTCTTTCGGGCCCGTGGTCGAGCATGTCCTGAACAGCCCGGCACAGCACCAGATTCACCACAGTGACGCGCCCCGACACTTCAACAAGAATTTCGGGATCAACCTGTCACTCTGGGACTGGATGTTCGGTACGCTCTACGTCACACACTCGACGCCCGAGTCTATTCAGTTCGGCACCGGCAAACAGGACCACGACCGTTACCTGACGCTCTATAGCCTGATCGTCACGCCCTTTGTCGACATCGCCCGCAAGATTCCCGTCAGACGTTCAACCCGTGGACGGGATTGGAGCGTGTAAAGCTCCAATCCCGCTCTTTCTATTGTTGGCCAACCGGCAAGGGTGGGGTGCGAGGCGGGATCAATCGTTTCGTCCCGATCGACTCGAACGCCGAAGCCAAGCGCAGCAGCGTCGAATCGTCATAGGCACGGCCGGCAAATGTCAGCCCGACGGGCATGCCGATGTCCGGCATGACGCCCATCGGCACAGTGACCGTGGGAACGCCCAGGTGCCGGATGGCGAGGTTGCCGTTGGCGACCCAGATGCCGTTGCTCCACGCGATATCCGCAGACTTCGGATCGACATCGGCATTCGCCGGCCCCACGTCGGCAACCGTCGGGAACAGCACCGCATCGAGCCTCAACCGATCCATCCAGACCTCAAGATCGATCCGACGCGTCTGTTCAAGTCCGCGCAGTCCGTCAGGCAGGGTGGTGATCTGGTCCCACGGGGTAATGCCGCGTTCAGCCATCTTCACGTACTCGTCCATGCCTGCGGCAAGTTCGTCCTCCCGGTTGGGGAGCGTGCCCGGGTCGTGGGGGAAAATCAGCGGTCCGTCGACGTCGGCCAGGCGGTTCAACTTGGGATCACCATTGGCCCGCAGAAAATCATCGAACGCCCAGGCTGATAGATCCCACAATTCATGATGCAGGAACTCTTTGGACACCAGGCCCCGCGTAAATACGGTCGGCGCACCCGGACGATCACCTTCGCAATTGGAGACCAGCGGGAAATCGACTTCGATGACTTCGGCGCCAGCGGCCTCGAGTGCTTTGCGAGCCTCTTCCCAGAGCCCGATCACTGAAGGGCGGGTGATGATTCGCTGCCCCGTCGGACCACCAATGCCAGGCGCATCGCTCGTACCCGCTTCGGGATCCGCGTTGATGTACATGCGCGGCACGCCGAAGCGCTTTCCTGCCAGTGCGTCGGACTTCACCGCCAACTCGGCATAGGAGGCGGGGCGCACCGAGGCGACACTCGGAATCGGCACCCAGGGTTGCATCCGCCACAGATCGCCACGGGTGTCGGGATCATCCGCCACCACCACGTCGAGCACTTCGAGCAGGTCGGCCATGGTTCTGGCAAACGGCACGACAACGTCCATCGTCGGCGTCAACGGCCAGTTGCCGCGCACCGAAATTACCCCGCGCGAAGGCGTATAGGCACACAGACCATTGTTTGAGGCAGGGCCGCGTCCACTCGACCAGGTTTCTTCCGCGAGACCGAATGCCGCGAAGCTGGCGGCAGTTGCCGTACCGGCGCCGTTCGATGAGCCCGAGGCAAAAGGGGCGGTGAGATAGTCAGCGTTGTACGGGCTTTCCGCACGACCGTAGACCCCGCGCTGCATGCCGCCGTTTGCCATCGGCGGCATGTTGGTTTTGCCCAGGCAGATCGCGCCAGCAGCGCGAAGCCGTTCGATCGTGAACGCATCGCGATAGGCAATCAGGTTCGCGAAGGCGGGACTGCCGGAGGCGGCGGTGAGCCCCTTCACCAGGTAACTGTCCTTGGCCGTATAGGGAATGCCATCGAGCGGACCCAGCGTCTCGCCCTTGGCCCGACGAGCATCGGACGCCTGCGCCTCGTTCAGTGCCTCGGGGTTTCGAACCACTACCGCGTTGAGGGCGGTGGGTGTGTCGAGACCGTCGTAGGCATCGATCCTGGCGAGATAGGCCTGGACCAGCTCAACCGCAGTGGTTCGGCCCGATTCGAGCGCAGCCCGCAGTTCGGCAATGGAAACTTCGGTGACCTCGATCATGCTGTTACCACCGTCTGCTGATGGGCGACGCGATGAATGTTTCCATCGCGCTGAATGTTGGGCTCAGGGACATCACTAATCTCAAAATGGGTATTCATCGGTGTTCTCGTTGCGCTGCTTTTCGCGCTCTATTTAACACCAAGCGGGGAACAGAGGCATCGTCCAAGGCGATGCAACGTCTTCAGGCTTTGCTGGCCGCCAGGTAAGCGCCAAGGCGTTGCCCCATTTGCTCGCCCAAGGCTTGCAGGCCACTCAAGGGACGGACCATCACCTCAAACTCAACGATTTTTCCTTGTTCGTTGAACCGGATCATGTCGATGCCCTTTAACGCTTTCCCGCTGACGTTGGCGCTGAACTCCAGGACGACGCTCAACCCGTCTGCGGTCGACAGTTTCCGGTGGTAGACAAAATCCTCAAATACCTCGATGACCGTGTTGAGGATCATCGACACCACGGCTGCACCCGGGTAAGGCGTGTGAGCCATCGGGGAGCGGAATATCGCCTGCGGGTCCAGCAAACCGGGCAAGGCGCTCAAATCACCCTTGCTGATCATGTCGTGCCACTGGTTCAGGGATTCTGCGGCTTTGGGATGCAGTTTCAGTTCAGACATTTCAACTCCGATGGTTGGCCGTGAGACATTCAATAGTGCCGCCAAAATCGACTTGCGACCCTGCGGATGGACTAAAAGTAGCTCACAAAAAAGAAGCCCGGCTGATCAGGCCAAATGCTGTTCACTTAAGACATTCTTCAGTCGAATAAGAACCTGTGGCGAGGGGATTTATCCCCGTTGGGCTGCGAAGCGGCCCCAGTGTCTTTTCAGACTAACTAAGTTGTCTGGATTACGACTGCTTCGCAGCCGAACGGGGATAAATCCCCTCGCCACAAATGTGGAGGCTCGCGCTTAAGTGAACAGCATTAGGCTGATCAGGCCGGGCTTCTTCTTTTTAGAGACCGCTTTAAAGCTGCTCAGTCACTGATTCGCGACACACAGCTCCCCGGTGGCGCGTATCAGTGCCTGACCATGCAGACCGTCCTTGATCAGGCTGGATCGTTCTTTGGCTAGCCAGTCCGCGCACTGCGGGTCTTTGCGATAGGGCGCGAAGGCGGCGTATTGCTGCAACAGGCGGTTTTGCAGCTCATCGAGCTGTGGCCGGATTTGATTGGCGAGGTCTGGTCGTGGCGTGTCAGGCGCCTTGCCGGCCGCTCGCCATTGGGCCACCAGTCCGTACTGCACCAGCTTGTTGGCTTCAATCTGTGCGGCGATCAATTCGGCTACTTCGTCCGGGTCCAGTTTGCGCTCGACGGCCAGCTTCCTGGCGTTGGCGATGACCTGTGCTTCCCGGGCACTGTCCTGGATCGGTTTGCCACTGTCCCATTTGGTCAGCGCCACAAGATCAGCAATGCTCAGGCGCTCGTTCAACGTCACCAGCAGCGGTTGCAAGCTATCGGGGGCCGGGGAGGGCGAACTGGCTTGTGCGCTGCTGGCGAGTAAACCGAGGACGGCGCAGATCAGCAGTTGCGGTACATGTGGGGAACGGGGCATCGGCAAACCTCATTGGGAACGGGACTCACAATCAGGTGTTATGTATCACAGGTGCGGCGGAGGCATTAAGCAGGGATCGATTTATTTTGTGCACGAAAAAGCCCGGCTTGTCAGGCCGGGCTTTTCGTTGAGTGCTTCGGTCAAGCTATTCATTTATGCAGCGCGGTTTTCGATCAGACGGTCAGAACCACCTTCAGCGACGCGGTTTTCGATCAGACGATCGGAGCCACCTTCGGCAACGCGGTTTTCGATCAGTCGATCGGAACCACCTTCAGCGACGCGATTCTCGATCAGACGATCCGAACCACCTTCAGCAACGCGGTTCTCGATCAGACGGTCGGAACCACCTTCAGCGACGCGGTTTTCGATCAGACGATCCGAACCACCTTCAGCCACACGATTTTCGATCAGACGATCCGAACCACCCTCTGCTACACGACTTTCAATCAGACGATCCGAGCCGCCTTCAGCGACAACCGGGTGAACCGAGGTAGCGGCGAAAGCGTTAACTGCAAAAACCGAGAAAGCGATGCTGAGAAGGATTTGGCGTTTCATGATGGTGTGCTCCGGGGTGTAGTTGTTTGGTATGGGGCTGATGTTACGCCGCGGATTTTTTATGAGAACTTCATTGAGGTGATGGTGACTATCGACGCCGGCAATGATTCTCCTGTCGTCGGCTCTACCGCTCAGCCAGAACCGCGGGGGTATGCTGGACCTCTTGAACTGTCGAGGCTCTCCAGGTCCGCGAGGTTTGCCTGCGAGGTTCGCTGCTCTGGTCGAGAGGATAAATCGATGCGCGACTATTACGATTTGGGCACCTACAGCCGCCCGGTGACGACCCACTCGTCCCAGGCCCAGCGCTGGTTCGATCGTGGCTTGGTTTGGTGCTACGGCTACAACCACGACGAATCCATACGCTGTTTCCACAAGGCGATCGAGCACGACCGTGATTGCGCGATGGCCTACTGGGGCGTCGCTTACGCTTCAGGCCCCAACTACAACAAGCGTTGGGATGCCTTCATCGAACAGGAGCTGAAAGAAGCCGTGGCCCAGGCCCGACGGGCGACGCAAGCCGCGCTGGCGCATATCGACGGCGCAACCCCGGTGGAACAGGCGCTGATCCGGGCGCTGGAACAACGCTACCAAGCCGATCAGGCCACCAGCCTCGACCAACTTTTCGCCTGGAACGACGCCTATGCGGTGTCCATGCGCGATGTCTACAAAGCCTTTCCCGAAGATCCCGATGTCGTTGCGCTGTTTGCCGAAGCGTTGATCGACCGCACGCCCTGGCAATTGTGGGACCTGAAAACCGGTAAACCGGCGCCGGGCGCCGACACGCTTGAAACGGTAGACGTGCTGGAACGGGCGCTACGGCGGATGGAGCAGCACGGCGATGCGCCGCACCCCGGCGTGCTGCACATGTACGTCCACACCCTGGAAATGTCGCCCTACCCGGAACGGGCATTGCGCGCCGGCGATGTCCTGCGTGACCTGGTGCCGGACGCCGGACATCTGCGCCATATGCCGTCGCACATCGACGTGCTCTGCGGTGATTACCGTGGGGCCATGGTCACCAATAGCCGGGCAATCCTGGCCGACAGCAAATACCTCGAACAGGAAGGGTCGCTCAACTTCTACACCTTGTATCGATGCCACAACTACCACTTCAAACTCTATTCGGCGATGTTCCTCGGGCAATACCAACCGGCCCTGGAAGCCGCCGATCAACTGATGTCGACCATCAGGGAAGAACTGCTGCGCGTGGAGCAACCGCCCATGGCTGACTGGCTGGAAGGCTTCGTATCGATGAAGGTCCACGTGCAGATTCGCTTCGGCAAATGGCAAGACATCCTCGCCACCCCGCTGCCGAACGATCAGGCGCTTTACTGCGTGACCACGGCGATGCTGCATTACGCCAGAGGCGTGGCGCACGCGGCCACCGGGTACATCGCCGCCGCCGAAGCCGAACAGCGCCTATTCCTCGACGCCTGGACCCGAGTGCCGGACACACGCTACCTCTTCAACAATAAATGCACCGACATTCTGGCGGTTGTCGCAGGCATGCTGCGCGGGGAAATCGAGTACCGTAAAGGCAATTACGACGACGCCTTCGCCCACTTGCGCCAGGCACTGTCTCTGGACGACAACCTGCCTTACGACGAGCCATGGGGCTGGATGCAACCGGTCAGACATGCGTTGGGCGCGTTGCTGTTGGAGCAGGGCAGGGTAGAAGAAGCGTTGCAGGCCTATCGAGCCGATCTGGGACTGGACAACACCCTCAGCCGTGCGTCCTGGCATCTGGACAATGTGTGGAGCCTGCACGGGTATGTGGAGTGCCTGAGGCGACTGGGCCGGGACGCCGAAGCAGCTGCCGCCCAGACGCGCCTTGATCTGGCCATGGCCCGGGCGGATGTGGAGATTACGGCATCGTGTTTTTGCCGGGTGGGCGCGCGTTGTTGTCAGTGATGCTCGAAAGCGCCGGAGATTGCCTATGGATCGCTTGTCTATGTTGTTGTCGCAGTGAGGCGTGCGCGAAAACCTGTTTTACAACGGCAAGCTTTGCGGCGTGGCGGGCAAGTCCGATGGATGTTGGCGCGCCTCTTTGTTTGCGGACAAAAAAACGGGCGCCGTCATGGCGCCCGTTTTCGTTTATTCCGCTACTTGAGCCCGCAAGCGCCGGCCGATCACGTCCATCAAGTCACAGCCGTCGCGTAACGGAATGGCCAGCAGTTTGGAGAAGTCCGACAGCACCACCGTGTCGCAACCGAGTTCGCCGCGGTAGGCGATGTTTTCCAGCACCTGCGTGACCGTGCGAATGCGGTAATCGGCCATGGCTTGCAGGACGTCGAGTGGGGCTTGGGTGTCGATGAGCAGGGAGGCCGGGATCAGGTCGATTCCGGTGAGGGGCATGTATCTTTCCATAGGGGAGATCTCATTCAGTTTGTTGAGACCGCCAACAGATCGTCGCCAAACGATAGGGAGGCAGTTGCGCGCAGGTTGGCGAACCGGGAATGAGTAACCGGCAGACCCGAAGGTCTCCCGCGCACAACCGCCATAGTACAGCGGTTTTGCGGCTGCGACGACGCCTGCAAATGAGCAGACGGCCCTCGCACTCATATCTCGGGTCGCCAAACCCGAATCGCCATTTTGGGCGACGAGATGGACTATAGGCCTCATCAGAACGGCGGGAAAGGTGAGGGATTCCGAGGTTTGTGTAGGAATTTTTATGGGGTTCCTAGGACCGTTACACCCCTTCCGCGGGAGACTGCTATCGGCCAAAAGCGGACATGGAGCGCCAACGAAAGCTCAGTATCGCTATCCGTTGTATAGGCACTTTCCTGAAGAATAGGAAAGCGGGCCTCCTGCAAATTCGCAAAGGAGACCCAGCTCCACGGTCGCACCAGGCTAAGTTCCGCCATACGAGACACTGGACTGGTATTTATGACTCATCTGACTAAAATGGCCTTCACCTCCAGCAGATGTTTGCGTAGCCGGTCTGCATAATCCTCGGCGACAGCAGCCTGAACGCTAGCGCGATTGGCCAGTGCATGACGCCACTCGGCAATGCGACCAAGTCCATCAAACAATGAATGACTTGGTTCGAATCCCAGTATGTCGAAGTAGCGAAAAACTGGGGCTACAGCAATATCCACCATACTGAACGTCTCGCCAGCGAAGTACGGCCCCTCCATCTTTTCACCGCCAAGTCTCTCCAGCTTTCCCCTCAGCGCTGAAGACTTACCAAGCGCTGTCTGCTGATCCGTTGCGTTCAAATATCCCCATGCATCAGCAAGCATACCAGTGGCGAATTCGATCCAAGCACGGTGTTGAGCACGGGAAATTGCATCTTTCGGGTGCAAAGCGGGCTCCGGATACACCTGTTCGATGTATTCACAGATAGCCACGCTCTCGAAGAGCACGTTCGCACCCTCGTCGCCTTTTTGCACCTTTAGAAGTGGGACTTTGCCCGTTGGAGACATGCCCAGAAACCAGTCGGGCCTGACCTTCAGATCCACATCAATGCGCTGAAATGGAACCTGCTTTTCGAGGAGTAAAATTGCCACTCGCTGAACAAACGGACAAAGCTCGTGGCTAACGAGCGTGAGCTGTGATTGCGACATTTGAATACCCACTGTTATTTCGACAACACCCGCTTCCGAGCGGGAAGCGGGCTGTATAGAAGTGAAGTTGTGACTAGCCCATTAAAGCGAGCGACCACCATCAACAATAATTTCCGTTCCCACCGTCCAACGAGACTCGTCCGACGCGAGGTACAGCACCGCCTTAGCTACTTCTTCAGGCGTGCCAAAACGGCCAAAGGGTATAGTCGCAGCAATATCTTTGTTGACCTGCTCGCGGTAGGCATCGGGGATACCCGCCTTGTCGTACAGCGGCGTATCGATCGGACCAGGGCTGACCGCATTTACTCGAACACCACGCGGTAGAAGCTCGCTAGAGAGCGTTTTCGACATGTTCAGAAACGCCGCCTTTGTTGCGGCGTAAATGGATGAACGCGCGGCGCCCAGGTGCGCACTGACCGAGGTGTTAAGAACCACCGATGCAGGGTTGGAGAAGACCGGCAGCAGTGCTTGCAGGAGGAAGTAAGGGCCTTTGACATTGATGTCGAAGGAGCGGTCAAACATCTCCTCGTTCCAGTCTTCGATTGGCATCCAGACGGAAACGCCAGCATTGAGGAAGGCAACGTCGAGCTGCCCGTAATGAGACTGAACAGCCTGCGCCAGCTCCTTCTGGGCTGTGACACTGGCGGAGTCGGCTCGCAGCACCAGGACTTCGCTACCTAAAATAGCTTGAGCATTTGCCATGGACTCAGGATTAACACCTGTGACGATCACGCGTGCGCCTTCGGCGAGAAATTGCTTGGCGGTCTCCAGACCGATGCCGCTTGTACCGCCAGTGATGAGGGTACGCTTGCCTTGTAAACGGGACATGTAAATTTCCTCTCTTTTGGGGCGGCCAGCCGGACGACTGACCTTCTGAGAGCAACTATGTATTCATGCCAGCGCGCTGATAAGATGGGCAAATAGAATAGATCTCATGCAAAATCTGCATGAAAAGGGGCGTGATGGACCGGTTGTTACTGATGAGCTGTTTTGTACGTGCTGTCGAGACCGGCAGTTTTACTGCTGCGGGACGTGATCTAGGACTAGGGCAACCGAACGTCAGTCGTTACGTCGCTGCTCTTGAAGACCATTTGCAAACCAGGCTGCTTCACCGATCCACACGAAAGCTGATGCTCACGCCCGAGGGTGAACGGTACTACGCAGATGCGCGGCGTATTCTGGAGTCAGTGGAACAGTCAGAGTCCTCACTGAGAGGGAACGTAGCGCCGTCTGGGTTACTGCGCGTCGCTTGCCCGACCGCATTGGCTCACACCTTCATCGTACCGCACGTCGCGAGCTTTCTAGGGCGCTATCCCGAACTGTCGCTCGATCTTCAAATCAATGATCGCTACGTCAATTTAGTCGACGAGGGGGCAGAACTCGCGATTCGTATTGGGCACCTGGAGGACAGTGCAATGCGAGCCCGGCCACTAGCGAGGTTCGAGCGTGTGTGCGTTGCCAGCCGTGCGTACCTAGAGAAACGTGGCTCTCCCTCTTCGCCTGATGACCTGAAGGAACACGACTGCCTCATTTATACCCTCCTATCCACTGGAACCAACTGGCGGTTTAAGGATACTGATGTCCCGATCTCCGGACGACTGCGTGTCAACTCGCCTGAGGCGATACGTGAGTACGTCAATGCAGGATTGGGAATCGCGCAGGGGCCTCAATGGCTTTATGAGGAAGGGCTGAGAAGTGGCAATCTTCAATTGCTGCTTAACGAATACGTGGCGCCACCCGTCCCGATCCAAGTCGTATACTTAGCGAATCGGCTGCTGCCCCAGCGAGCCATCGTTTTCATGGATTTTATGGCGGATGTTTTTGCTGCATTCCATGAGCGCCCTAAATAGCCTCCTAGCCCACGCCCAGGGTGCGAACGGAGAACCATCAGCATGGGGCGTGAAATCGTGACCAAGGCTTTCTCCCCGTTAGCCTCATAGAGGCCAAACAAGGACGCTTGGTCGGTGAGGCGATGGAAGCAACCTACCGACCATGAGCAACCGCAGCCAGTTGCTCAGTATCCACACGAACAAAAACAGAGTCTCCAATAGCCGTAAGCACATCCCCCGCATAAACCTCACAGATAACACGAGTTTTGCGTCCAACCTCACCCTCGACTTTCGCACGCAAAGTCAGCGGGACACCCATCGGTGTCGGTTTGATGAACTTGATGCCAAGGTTGCCAGTGACGCAATTGATGCGCGGGAGGCTCCCGACTTCGCGGTGTTCCGTGCGGTAGTGATAAGCCATCGCCGTCCAGTTTGAATGGCAGTCAACCAGCATCGCTATCAGCCCGCCGTAAACCAGATCCGGCCAGCCGCAATACTTGGCATCGGGCATGTGTTCGGCCATGACATGCACGCCGTCTTCATGCCAGACGCTCTTGATATGAAGCCCGTGCGGATTACCGCTGCCGCAGCCGTAACAAACGCCTTCAGGTGCGGCGGTGTCTTGCAGGGAGGTGTCGAGCCTGGACATACCGTGGTCATCCTCAAAAGTGTGAACCAAACCGTCGGATTTTAACGCTGCAATCGGCCGCGGTCACTCGGGCAAGCCAGCCAGCCGCAGTCCATCCGCGAGCCGCGCGAGATCCTCGGGCCGTTGGATGGGCAACCAGTCCTTCAGGTTGGAGACGTGCAACGAGGGTTCCAGCTCGTGCAGGCGCTGTATCGCCTGCTTCGCTTTGTCCTTTTGCCCGGTGAACGCATGGCTGGCCGCCATCAGGGCAACCGAGGGCAGGAGGGTGGGCAGGTTCCCCAGCGCTTTCTCCGCCCAGGCCGAAGCGGCGTCGAAGCGCCCGGCGAAGAAATACGCGAGCGCCATTCCAACCTGCATCCGGAACATTTCCGGGTCCAGCGGAC
Source organism: Pseudomonas sp. GM41(2012) (assembly GCF_000282315.2). GTDB lineage: Bacteria > Pseudomonadota > Gammaproteobacteria > Pseudomonadales > Pseudomonadaceae > Aquipseudomonas. Next base: position 1,705,997 of record NZ_AKJN02000006.1, on the reverse strand, counting down.
TCAAGCGAACGGCATGGCTCAAATTCTGAATCGCTTCGTCTGTTTCACCGCGCAGTGCGCGCAGGATACCGCCCAGGTACCAGGCGGGGGCGAGGTTGGGATTGAGCAGGCGCGCCCTGTCGAGCAGGGCAATGCCGCCATCGACATCGCCGGCGAGATGGGCCAGCGCATGTCCGCCTCGCGTCAGCGCCACCGCATCATCCCGGCCGAGTGCCACCGCCAGTCGCGCAAGCCGTATGCCTTCGGCGATCTCTCGAGTCCGATCACTCATCCAGCCATTCAACTTGCGCCAGAAGTGACACCAGGCTGCCATGCCATAGGCCGATGCAAATTCCGGGTCGAGCTCGATGGCCTTGTAGAACATCGGCAGCGCCACCTCGATGGCTTCCCGAGTGCCGCTGTGCAGTTTCGCCATGCCGCGCAGGTAATAGTCGTAGGCGTCCAGGCTTTCCGTCGGTTTGCGCTTGGCGCGCTCGATTTCCGCCCGTTCCAGCTGCGGCGAGATGGCGCCGACGACGCTTTCGGCGATTTGATCCTGCAGCTCGAAGATGTCGTCGAGCTGGCCTTCAAAGCGCTCCGCCCAGATGTGCGTCCCGTTTGTTGCGTCGATGAGCTGCCCGGTGATGCGTACCTTGTTTCCGGACTTGCGCACGCTGCCTTCCAGCACGTAGCGCACGCCGAGCTCCTGGCCGACGCCTTTGACGTCCACCGTACGGCCCTTGTAGGTGAAGCTCGAATTGCGGGCGATGACGAACAGCCAGCGGATACGCGACAGGGCGGCGATGATGTCCTCGACCATGCCGTCGGCGAAATACTCCTGCTCCGGGTCGCCGCTCAGGTTGTGGAAGGGCAGGACGGTAATGGAGGGCTTGTCCGGGAGGACGAGCGAGGAGGGCGGTGTTTGCGTCGGGTCCACGGACGCGATTTCGCCGGTGCCAGGCCCGTCAGGCTGTCGTGCTCCGTCGATCTCGCCGACCTTGATCTCGCCTACAAAGCGGTAGCCCTTGCGGGCGACCGTGCGCACCAGTCGCTGTTCCTCGCCGCTATCGCCAATGGCCTTGCGCACCGCATTGATGTGGCTGGTGATCGTCGATTCCGAGACGATCCGGCCGTTCCATACCGCCTTGAGCAGGTCGTCCTTGCTGACAACGCGATCGCGGTTGTTGACGAGCTGCAGCAAGAGATCGAAGGCCTGTGGCCCGACGGCCACGACTTGCCCGCGCAAGGTCAGTTCCCGGCGCTCCTGATCGAGCACGTAGTCTTCAAACACGAATGGCAAGGTGGATATCCCCTGGTCGAGCGCCCTCGACTCCGTGTCCGAGCTGGCGATAAGTACGAGGTGTCGATAATACGGCAGCGTTTGATCCGCTGCACCGTCCGCAGGGGATGCCCTTCCATTGGACGAAAAATCAAGCTTGCCCGAAGGTAAACTCAAGACCGGCACAAGGACTTCCCTCGCACGCGCAGGCACTCTTTTTCTACATCGACAGCAATGGTTGCTGTCGAGAAGCGTAGGGAGAGAACCCATGAAGATCGTCGTCATCGGAGGCACCGGCCTCATTGGATCGAAACTTGTGCAGAACCTCCGTGAGCGCGGCCATGACGTGCTCGCCGCCTCCCCCAGTACGGGCGTGAACAGCATCACCCGCGAGGGACTGGCCCAAGCAATGGATGGCGCTGAGGTTGTCGTCGACGTGGCGAACGCGCCGTCGTGGGAAGACCAGGCCGTCCTCGATTTCTTCGAAACGTCGAGCCGTAACCTGCTGGCTGCGGAAGCTGCCGCCGGTGTTCGTCATCACGTTGCCCTGTCGATCGTCGGTAGCGAACGGCTTCCCGAGAATGGCTATTTCCGGGCCAAGGTCGCGCAGGAAAACCTCATCAAGGCGTCCGGTATTCCTTACACCCTGTTGCGTGCCACGCAGTTCTTCGAGTTTGTCGGCGGCATTGTCCAGTCCTTCGCCGTTGGCGAGGAGATTCGCGTTTCGCCAGCGCTGATCCAGCCGATAGCGTCCGTCGACGTGGTGGCGGCGCTGACCGATGTCGCGCTGGCAGCGCCGGTCAATGGCACGGTCGAAGTCGCAGGTCCTGACGCCATGCCCCTCGACGATCTGGCCAGGCGCTTTCTGCGGGTAAACCAGGACAACCGTAAGGTCGTGCCGGACGTGAACGCGCGCTACTTCGGCGCTGTGCTCGACGATCAATCGCTGACCGCCGGCAAGAACGCGCGCCTGGGCGCGATCCGCTTCGAAGACTGGCTTGCTCAGTCGACGGCCGGGTAACGGGGCTCGTCGTCACAACACACGCCCACGAAGGAGAATTGTCATGTTTACCCGATACCTCTTGGCCGCTGCCTTCGCAGCGCTATCGATCAGCGCAGTGTCGGCCGCTGAACCGCCCGCCGGCAAGGTGACGGTCGTGTTTGACCGTCCCATTCCCAACATCCCTGGCAAGAGCATGAAGGGCGTAGTCGTCGAGTACGGGCCGGGCGCCGCGTCGCCGTCCCACACCCATCCGAAAACGGCCTTCATCTATGCAACGGTCCTGGAGGGCTCGTTTCGCATCAAAGTCAAAGGCCAGCCGGAAAAGATCTACAAGGTCGGCGAAAACTTCGTAGAGGAGCCGGGCTCCGTGCACGAAGTCAGCGCCAATGCCAGCGACACCCAACCCGCACGCCTGTTGGCCGTGTTCGTCCTCGACTCTGATGAAACGACGCTCGTTACACCGATCAAAAAGTGAGCCGATCACGCTCATGAATGCTCGACAGCCGGGCGGCAGGCCACTGCCGCCCGTGGCTGCTTTAGTCCCAGGCATTGAACAGGAAAAGACAACATGAACGCGCTTCAGGACAAGGCCGCCATTGCCACCGGCGCAAGCGCCGAGACCCCTGTCGTGGTGGCACGGCAAGGCAAGAAAAAGAAGATCGGCATCCTCCTGTGCATCGGTGCTGTGGTGGTCCTGGCTGGCGGATGGGCCTTGGCGCTTTCGAGCGGTGCGACCTCCACCGATAACGCTTATGTGCGCGGCGACGTCACCTCGCTCGCTGCAAAGGTTGCCGGCTATGTCACTGCGGTCGAGGTCGAGGACAACCAAACCGTCCGGGCCGGTGACGTCCTGTTCCGTATCGATGACCGGGACTATCGCGCACGGCTGGCGCAAGCCGAGGCCAACGTCAGCGCTGCCCAGGCGCGCCTGACCCATGTCGATGCAGAAACCCAGCTTCAGCGTGCCCTGATTCGCCAGGCCGAAGCCCAGAAACGCTCGGGCGTGGCCGAGATGAATCTGGCGAACAAAACCAATGATCGCAGCCGCAAACTGATTCTCAGCAACGCGGTCAGCCAAGCCCTCGTCGATGAAAGCGATGCGGCCCGATTGAGAGCCGAGGCGACGGTATCCGGCGCTTCCGCAACGGTCGAGGCGCAACAGCAACGCATCGCCGTCCTCGTGGCAGAGCGCGAAGCTGCCGTTGCTGCGGTGACGCAGACGCAGGCCGCTCGCGATCTCGCCCAGATCGATCTCGACAGCACCGTGGTACGCGCGCCGGTTGATGGCGTGGTCGGTAACCGTCAGGTTCGCATCGGCCGCTTCGTTACAACGGGTGTTGCCTTGCTCGATATCGTGCCGGTCAACGACGTATGGGTCGTGGCGAATTTCAAGGAAACCCAGCTCGAACAAATCCGCCCCGGTCAGCGCGTGCGCATCACGGTCGACGGCTACCCCAGCGGGGCACTGGAAGGCGTGGTCGACAGCTTTGCACCGGGTAGCGGGTCGGCGTTCAGCCTGCTCCCTACCGACAACGCAACCGGCAACTTTGTGCGTGTCGTGCAGCGGGTTCCGGTGAAGATCCGGCTTGTCCACAATCCATTGCCGGGCCGCATCGTGCCGGGCCTGTCTGCCCGTGTCGAGGTTGCGCACGGGGAGGGATCATGAACGCGGATGCCAGCGCGGCGCGGAGCAACACCAGCGCTACGACCGGTGTCTTGCTCATGATGGGCATCGTGCTTGCCACGCTGACGGAGGCGATCGCCAGCACCGTTCTGTCGCTCGGACGCAGCGACATCATCGGCGACACCTATGCAACGCCTGATGAGTTCGCCTGGCTGGATATCGGCTACACCGCGCTCAAGCTGATCGGGTTCATGACCGCGCCTTGGCTGCTGACGCGTTTTAATCCACGTCATGTGATCATCGGCTCAACCCTGGTCATGGGCATGGCATGCGGCATTGCCGCCATCACGGCGCGGCTGGACCTGCTGATCGCGCTTCGAGTTTTTCAAGGCTTCGCTGGCGGCACCCTGCTGGTCGGGGGGCAGGCGGTCATATTTCGCTCCTTTGCGCGATCCCGTCAGCCCATCCTTCAAGCCCTGTTTGCCATGGGCGCCGTTGTCGCGTCCGCGACACTCGCCCCGGCCCTTCAAGGGTGGTTGATCGATAGCCAGTCCTGGACGTGGATTTTCTTCGGCGTTGTTCCGGTGGCCCTGGCGGCGACCGGACTTCTGCTGATCGCAGACGGCCCGATGCCAGCCAAGGCCCGGCACCGTCCGTTTGACTGGGTCGGCTTCGCGCTGATCGCTGTCACGCTGTTCTGCTTCACCTATGTTCTCAGCCAGGGCAGCCGATGGGACTGGTTCGAAGAGCCACGTATCCTCTGGCTAAGCGTGATCGGCACAGCTGCGCTGCTGGGATTTCTCGGCCATCAAGTGTTGGCCAAGGGCCAAGGTCTGTTCGACTTCACCCTGTTCAAATCGAGCGATTTTTGCTTCGCCTTTATCGTCAGTTTTGTCGCCGGTGCCGCCTTGTTCGGCAGCGCATTTTTGATCCCGGCGTTTGCCCTGTCGGTCCTCGCGTTCACGCCTACCGATGCCGGCCTGCTGCTGTTGCCCAGTGGCGGGTTGTTTATCGGCGGACTGCTCATATCGGCTTATCTCATGCAGGTCCGTCGTGTTCCGCCGGTCGCCACAGTGCCCTTTGGAATCCTGATGATCATGGTTGCAATGTGGATGCTGTCCGGTTCGACCAGCGAAAGTGGCACGGCCGACATGATGGCAGCCATCCTGTTGCGCGGTCTGGGCCTTGGCTTCCTCTTTCTTTCGATCACGCTGATCGCTTTCAGCGACCTCAACAGCAGAAACCTCGCCTTCGGTATTGGCCTGTTCAATACGGGGCGCCAGCTGGGTGGTCTGATGGGCGTCGCAGGACTCCAGACATTGATCGACCATAACGTCTTCGCCAATGCCGTGGTCCTCGGCGCCAATGTCACCCCAGGAGGGGCCGCGGTCATCGAACGGCTGACGACTACGACAGCCATGCTGACGGTGAAAGGGATGGATGCTGCGGCCGCCGGCCGGGCAGCGGTGAGCCTCCTGGGCCGGGTCGTGTCAGGTCAGGCCGCTGTGATTGCATTCGACACGGCATTCATTGCTGTTGCCCTGCTTTTTGTAGTCGCCGCGCCCATGCTGGTTGGCATCAAGATCGGTCTCTCGAAATACGCGAAAGTACGCGCAGCGCGAACCATAGCGTGAGGCTTCACTCAGTCCAGGTTACCCAGCAGCCACTCGCTGAAGCTTCGAGCCATCGCACTGTTCTCACTGTCACGATGGGTCAGCATGGCCCAGTTCGGGCCGCGAATGGTTTGCTCCACCAAGGGTTGCAACAATCCTTGGGTACGCGCCTGCCGACTCAATAACTGGCTGACCAGGGCGATACCGAGCCCCGCGCACGCGGCGTCCAGCAGCAGGCCGGGGTCGGAGAAATTCAGTCCCTGATCTTTCTGGCCGACATCGATGCCAGCCTCCACCGCCCAGTGACTCCAATCCATTTCCCGCTCGCCATGCAGTGTGGTGCGCTGTTCCCGTGGCAGTGCCAACAGGTTCGGGTGACACGCCGGGTAGAGGCGGTCGGCGTGCAGCACCTTGAAGCTGCACTCGGCCTGGGAACTGATGTCGTCACGCACGGCGAGGTCGATGGTTTGGGTGGTCATGTCCGGGACTTCATCGGTACTGAAAATCCACAGATCAACGTCCGGGTGCTCGCGGCGAAAATCCCCCAAGCGTGGCAGGAGCCAGTGACGGGCGAACGCCGGGGTGGTGTTGAGGACCAGTTGGTTGGGTTTCTGGTACTGCCCCAGACGACGAATGCCGACGGCCAGTTGTTGCAGCAGCGCCTGGGTGGTGCTGAGCAGGTCGTGACCGGCATCGGTCAGGCTGACGCTGCGTCCATTGCGAAAGAACAACGGTTGTTCGAGGTACGCCTCAAGGCTGCGGATCTGCTGACTGATCGCCGATTGGGTGAGGTGCAACTCGGCCGCTGCCTTGTGGAAACTGCCCAGCCGGGCGGCGGCTTCAAAGCCGCGAAGGGTGCTGAGTGGCGGCCAGTGTTTGAGCATATTGATAAGTTCCTCTAATCATTTGTCCGCTAAATCCATCGTTTGTTTGCCTGATTTTACGGCCGTAGCATGCATGCCAGGAACACCCAAGCAGTTTTTGTTGAACACAATGGCTTAACTAAAAGGGCTTTTTATCATGCAGCATGTCATGCAGCAGAATGAAATTCGAAACAGCGGTTGGATGATGCCGGCCGAGTGGGTCAGGCACGCCGCCACCTGGATGGTCTGGCCACACAACACGGCACTCTGGGAGTCCGGTTGGGGCGTGACATTGCCGCAAGTGCAAGAGGACTTCGCTCGCGTCGCCAACGCCATCGCCCGTTTCGAACCGGTGAAACTGGTCGTCGACCCTTCTGCTGTCGCCAGTGCCAAAGCGTTATGCGGGCCGAACATCGAATTGATTGAGCTGGCGGTGAACGACAGCTGGTGCCGGGACTCCGGTCCGAGCTTCGTCTGCCATCCGCAACAAGGCCTGGCCGGGGTGAGCTGGCGCTTCAACGCGTGGGGCGGCAAGTCGGCCCATGATCTGGACGAAAGCCTGGCTCGTCGCGCACTCAATCATTTGGGCCTGGAGTGCTTTGGTACCGCGCTGAGCAATGAAGGCGGGGCCATCCATGTGGACGGCGAGGGCACGTTGATCACCACCGAGTCGGTGCTGCTCAACCCCAATCGCAACCCGGGCATGAACAAGGCGGAGATGGAGGAAATCTTCACGCGTCTGCTGGGCGTGAAGAAGACGATCTGGCTGCCCGGCGATCCGGATTACGTGACCGGCGACATGACTGACGGCCACGTCGATGGCGTGTGCGCGTTCGCCCGCCCTGGCGTGTTGCTGGTGGATGCCACCCACGACCGGCAATCGGTGTATGCCGAAGTGGCCCGGGAAAACCGTCGTGCCCTGGAGCTGGCCACCGATGCCCAGGGTCGGAAGTTCGAGCTGATCGAATTGTATGAAGCCAGCGATGCCGTGGACACCGAAGCGGAAGTGTTCTGCGCCTCCTACACCAACTTCTACATCGCCAACGGCGCCATCATCATGCCGGCCTACGGCATTGATGCCGACAACGTCGCGGCCGAAGTGTTGGCTCAGGCGTTCCCCGGGCGAGAAGTGGTGCCGGTGCGGATCAATCACCTGGCCCACGGTGGTGGCGGTGTGCATTGCATCACCCAGCAGCAGCCCGCCTGGCCGGTGGAGGGTTGATGCCATGACGCTTCTGACCATCGCCACCACCCAGATGCCTTGCACCTGGGACTTGAAAGAAAACCTCGATCAGGCTGAGCAACTTGTGCGCGAAGCCGCGGCCAAAGGCGCCCAGGTGATCCTGTTGCAGGAGCTGTTTGCCACGCCGTATTTCTGCATCGAGCAAAGCCACAAGCACCTGGAGCTGGCTGAAGAATATCGATACAGCCCTGTGCTCAAGCGCTTTGCCGCATTGGCCAAAGAGTTGGGTGTGGTGCTGCCGCTGAGCTGGTTCGAGAAGGCCGGCAATGCCTACTTCAATTCCTTGAGCGTGGCCGATGCCGATGGGCGCTTGCTGGGCGTTTATCGCAAGACCCACATTCCCAACGCCATCGGCTATCAGGAGAAGGAATACTTCAGCCCCGGCGATACCGGTTTTCGTGTCTGGGACACGGCGTTCGGGCGCCTGGGTGTGGGGATCTGCTGGGATCAGTGGTTCCCCGAAACTGCGCGCTGCCTGGCGTTGATGGGCGCTGAAGTCTTGCTGTTTCCCACCGCCATCGGTTCTGAGCCTGGCTGCGCGACGCTGGATTCCCGTGACCACTGGCAGATGACCATGCGCGGCCACGCCGCCGCCAACCTGCTGCCGGTGGTGGCCGCCAACCGCGTCGGTCGAGAGGCGGCGACCACCGATCCGACCTTGCAGATGAGCTTCTACGGCTCGTCGTTTATCTGCAATCACAAGGGCAAGTTGCTCGCCGAGGCCGACCGCGACAGCACCGGCGTGCTGGTGCAAAGCCTGGACCTGGCCGCCATGCGTGAAGAGCGCTTGAGCTGGGGCATTTACCGCGATCGTCGTCCGGACATGTACGGCGCACTGTTGACTCAGGACGGTCGCCACACCCATGCACGCTGGAAGACTCAAGAGGTTTGATATGCACTCGATCAATAAACTGTTGAGCGGCGCCTTGGGCCTGGCGCTGGGCTGTGCCTTGCCGGCGCTGCACGCGGAAGAGAAAACCCTCAGGCTGTACAACTGGGCCGACTATTTTGCCGAGGACACGCTGGCCAAATTCACCGCCGAAACCGGGATCAAAGTGATCTACGACGTCATGGACGGCAGTGAAACGCTGGAAGCCAAAATGCTCGCCGGCGGCAGCGGTTATGACCTGATCTTCCCGGGTGACACCGTCGCCGAACGCTTGATGCGCGCCGGCAGCCTGCAACCGCTGGACCGGTCAAAACTCACGGCCCTGGATGACATCGAACCCGGCTTGCAGAAGTTGCGAACGCACTACGAGTATTCGCGCCAGGCCACTGTCCCTTACACCTGGGGCACCATCGGCCTGACCTACAATGCCGAGCAGGTCAAACAGCGTGTGCCGGATGCTCCAGTCAACAGTCTCGACATGTTGTTCAAACCGGAACTGGCTGGCAAATTTGCCGACTGCGGCATTTCGATGATCGATTCGCCGGACGAAGTGCTGGCGGTTGTACTCAACTACCTGGGCCGTGAGCCGCGCAGCGCCAAGCCCGAAGACCTGGCCGCAGCGAATGATCTGCTGCTGAAACTTCGGCCGTACATCCGCAAGTTCCAGTCGCAGCCGGTCACCGACCTGGTGAACGGTAACCTGTGCCTGTCGCTCGGTTACAGCGGCGACATGACACAGGCGCAACGGACGGCGGATTCCGCCGGCAAGCACGCCATGTTCCAATACCGCATCCCCCGTGAAGGCACCACGGTGTGGATGGACACCATGGCGATTCCGGTCGACGCCAGACATCCCGAATACGCCTATGCGTTCATCAACTTCGTCATGCGCCCGGACAACATGGCTGCCATCAGTAACTTCACCGGCTATCCGACCTCCAATGCCAAGGCACGTGCGAGCGTCGATGAGACCATGCGCAACAACCCGGATATTTACCTCGATGAGGCCACTTACGCACGGTTGATTCCGGGCAAGGACATCCCCCAGCCCGATATGCGGGCGCGCATGCGCACCTGGACCAAGTTCAAGACGGCCACCGCGAAATGACTTCAGACACACATTCCAGGGATCAACAGATGTCGACGCGTCGTGAGTTCATCAAACAGGTATCGGTCGTCGCCGGTTTGGGCGCGGCAGCGTCTATCGGGTTTGGCCTGACACCCCTGCGCGCGCAAGCGGCTACGCCCGGCAGTTGGCGTATGCCGGATGAGGGCGACAGGCATCAGCGGGCCTTCATCGCCTTTGGCGCACAGGAAGCGATCTGGGAGGATTTCACCCCCGACGTACAAGCCGCCATTGGCCTGATCGCTCGCACCCTCGCGCGATATGAACCGGTGACCGTGTTCTGTCGGGAGCGTGAACGGGAGCTGGCCGAAGAACACTGCGGCACGGCTAATATCACCTACGTCACCAGCGAACTCGACGACATCTGGATGCGCGATACCGGCGCCAACTTTGTCATTGATGGGGACGGCGGGCTCGGCGCCGTGGATTTCAACTTCAACGGCTGGGGCAACAAACAGCAGCACGGCGAGGATGCGCAACTGGCCGCTCTGGTTGCGAGCACTGTGGAAGCCCGTCATATCCGCAGCGAGTTGGTGGGCGAGGGCGGTGGTATCGAAGTGGATGGTCACGGCACGGGGATCATGACCGAGAGCAGCTGGATCAATGCCAACCGCAACCCCGATTGGAGCAAGGCCGAGATCGAGCAAGAGCTGAAAGCGCGCTTGGGCTTGCGCAAGATCATCTGGCTGCCGGGGATCAAAGGCAAAGACATCACAGATGCCCACGTCGATTTCTACGCCCGTTTCGTCAAGCCAGGCGTTGTGATCGCCAACCTCGACAACGACCCTCAGTCATACGATTACAGCGTCACGCGGGCCCATTTGGACATTCTAAAAAATGCCACGGATGCCGATGGCCGCAAGCTGCAGGTGCATACCGTGTCGCCACCGCTCAACCCACGAAAGAGCAAGTTCAGCCGCAACAACCCGGACTTTGCCGCTGGCTACATCAACTATTTCGTAATCAACGGGGCGGTCATTGCGCCCGAGTTTGGTGACAGGGCGGCAGACTCCAAAGCCTTTGATTTGCTGTCAGAGCTCTACCCGGACCGTGAAGTGGTACAGCTCAACATCGACGCGATCTCTGCCGGTGGCGGCGGTATCCACTGTGTGACCAGTCACCAACCGTTGGCTTAGCCGTCAGGCCTTGACCCAGCGTTGACGGCTCCAGCTGCTCAATGTGTCGACGGCCAATACCAGTAGCAGCATGGCCAGAATGACCGTGCTGGCTTGAGCTTCCTGGAACAGGCTGAGGCTGACATAGAGCATTTGCCCCAAACCACCGGCACCGACGAAGCCGAGCACGCTGGCCATGCGGATATTGTTTTCCCAGCGGTACAGGATGTAGGCCAGTAGTTGAGGCAACAGGTTGGGCAGTGATCCGTAGCAGAACGCCGATATGGCATTGCCGCCCTGCAGACGGATGGCTTCGGCCGGTTCGGGTGGGGTGTTTTCCAGCGCTTCGGCGAACAGCCGGCCGAGCACGCCGGTGGTGTGCAAGGCCAAGGCCAGGGTGCCGGCATTGGGGCCGAGCCCGGCGGCCAGGACCATCAGCGCGGCCCACACCAGTTCTGGAACCGCGCGCAAGGCGTTGAGCACCAGGCGCGATGCGCTTTGCAGAGGCCAGCCAAAACGTCCGGCCGCGGGCAATGCCAACAGCAGGCCGAATACCGCCGCGAGCAGGGTGCCAAGGGCGGACATGGCAAGGGTTTCCAGGGCACCGTGGCCGATGGCTTGCAGATGGCCTGCGCTCAAGTCCGGGCTGAGAAAACGCTGTGCATAAGCGCCCATCTGCTTCAGGTTACTGCTGCCACCGAGCTCGCCGAGGTCAATGCCCAAGTAGATGAACGAGGCGACCACCGCGGCGCCGATACACAGGAGCAGCACCAGATTGATCAGGCGATTCATGCCAGCCTCCAGCGCAGCAGGCGACTGAGTTGATCGGCGAGCAGCACCAGTACGAGGAACGTCAGTAACAAACTGGCCACTTCACCGCCGGCGAACATGCGCAACGACAAATCCATTTGCTGGCCCAGACCGCCGGCACCGACGAAGCCCATCACCACCGAGGCGCGGATGGCGCATTCCCAGCGGTACACCGTGTACGACAGCAGTTCCGCAGCGACATTGGGCAGGATCCCGTAGAAAAAGGCGGCGAGCCGACCGCTGCCAGCCTGCAGCAGTGCGTGGGCCGGGCGCTGGTCGACTGACTCGAAAATTTCCGCGTAGACCTTGCCCAACATGCCGCTGTAGGTAATGGCAATGGCCAGCACCCCGGCCGTCGGGCCGAGGCCGACGGCGCGCACGAACAAAAGCGCCCAGACGATTTCCGGCACGCTGCGCAGGAAGATCAGTAAACCGCGTACCGGCCAACGCAGCAGTTGGCCCCAATAACTCGGGTGGCCGGCTCGGGAGGCAGCAGACAGCGACAGAGCCCGACTGGCCAGCAGGCTGGCGGGGACGGCCAACAGCAACGTCAGGGCCATGCCGGCCGTGGCGATGGCCAGGGTCTGCAAGGTGGCTTGCACTAACAGCTCAATGAATTCCTCGCCATGGGCCGGTGGCCAGAAGGCTGAGACAAACCGGCCCATCTCGCTCTGACTGTCACTCGCCACCAGCACACTGAGGTCCAGCTCGCTGAAGTGGATGCCCGGCCACAGCAAGGCAAGGGCCAGCAAGGTGAGCAGCAGGCGGGGCCGGGTGGCCGGATCTCGGGTATCACGGGTCAGCATCGGGGAATCTGCACACTCAAGGGCGCCGGAGTAATCGGTGGCGATTGCAATTGTTCGTTGGCGTAGAGCTTGTCGAGCAACTCGCGGTCGACTTCGCTGGCCGCAAGGTCGAACAGGATCTGTCCATCACGCAAGCCGATGATCCGCGAAAAGTGCGCCAGGGCGAGCTCCACCGCATGCAGGCTGGCGACCAGGGTGACGTTGTGCTTCCGGGCATGGCGGCAGAGCACCGACAGCGTGTGCTCGGCCAACACCGGGTCCATGGCCGAGACCGGCTCATCGGCCAGCAACACCTCGGGCGCTTGATACAACACGCGGGCAATGCCCACGCGCTGTAGCTGTCCACCGGACAGTTGCTGGCAATGGGCGAACAACTTGTCGCTGAGGTCCAGCCTGGCCAACGCTGCACGTGCGCCCGGAATATCCACCGGACGCAACAGGTTCAGCAGGCTTTTGCCCAGGCCCCACTGACCCAGCTTTCCGGCCAGTACCGCCGTGACCACGCGCTGGCGCGGTGGCAGTGGGGGCGCTTGATGGATCAGGCCGATGCGCGCGCGAAGACGCTGACGCTGACGGGCAGACAGCTGCCAGGCGCGCTCGCCGAGGACCTGCAGCTCACCGTTGTCCGGTCGCAGGGCGGTGGCCAGCAGGTTGAGCAGGCTCGACTTGCCCGCGCCGGACGGACCGATGATGGCGACCTGTTCGCTGGCACCGATGTGCAAGTCCACCCCACGCAACGCCTGGACGCCGTTGGCGTGGGTAAGGTTGACCTGGGTCAGATGCAACGTCATTTGAGCAGGTCGGCAGCGCGTGCGGCTTCCTCGATGCCCTTGTAGTTCTCGGGTTTGGTTTCGATGAATCGGCTGGCAGCCTGCAGATCCAGAATCTCCTTGTCCTTCGGATTCGCCGGATCGAGCGCCAGGAAGGCTGCCTTGATCTTGGCCGCCAGTGCCGGGTCGAGGGTCCCGCGCACGGTCCAGTTGTAGTCGAAGTAGGCCGGGGTGGTCGCAAACACTTTGACCTTGGTAGTGTCGACCTTGCCGGCGGCGACCAGTTTTTCCCACACGCTGGCGTTCAGTACCCCGGCGTCGACCTTGCCGGCCTGGACCCAGGCGACAGTGGCGTCATGCGCGCCGGAATAGCCCACGCGACTGAAGTAGGTTTCCGGCTTGATGCCGTCCTTCAGCATGAAATAGCGCGGCATGAGACTGCCCGACGTGGAGGACACCGAACCGAAGGCGAAGGTCTTGCCCTTGAGATCGGCGAGGGACTTGACGGCCGGGTCGGCGGTGATGAATTTGCTGGTGAACTGGGCGTCCTGTTCGCGCTGTACCAGCGGAATGGCATTGCCGGTTTTCAGGCGCGCCTGCACGAACGTGAAGCCGCCCAGCCAGGCCATATCGATACGGTCGGTGGCCAGCGCCTCGACCACGGCCGGATAGTCGCTCACGGGAACGAACTCGACCTTCATGCCCAATTGTTGTTCCAGGTAGGTGCCCAGCGGCTTGAACTTGCGCAGCAGTTCGGTCGGGGCTTCATCGGGAATCGCACTGACTTTCAGGGTGTCGGCGGCCTGCGCCAACAGGGTGCAAAAAGACAGTGTCACGCCGACAGCCAATGCCAGGGTACGGTTGAGCATGAAAATTCTCCGGTGCATTAAGGCAAAAATGTCGATACGCCAAGCGCAAGCTGGTTGCTGCATGGCGCTTTGTGAGGGTAGACGAAATGGAGCGAAATTGACCGCTTTTGGCCCACTTGTTAGTGCGACAAGCCTGAAGTCGATCCGGCCAGGATGATACGTGGTTTAGCGCTTTTAGCAGACCGAAATCGGTATGTTGCATGACCACTCGTAACCCCGCACGAGGGCTGGCTCACGCTTGGCTATTCTTCTATGACACTGCCGCGTTGCACGTTGAACAGAGGATTGAATGATGAAGATGTTACTGGTGGTCGAGTGCCCTAATGAGCCCTTCAACACCCTTGTCAGAGCCGGGAAGGTGGGCGAGGTTGTTGAACGCATCCTGGCCAGCATCAAACCGGAGGCGGCGTACTTTACCGAGCAGGATGGCAAACGTGGTGGGATTTTTGTGGTCGACGTACAAGACCCCTCAGGCATCCCCGCATTGGCGGAGCCCTTTTTTCTCAACTTCAACGCCACCTGCAAGTTCCGTATTGTGATGAGCCCAGAGGATCTGCAAAAGTCCGGTCTGGAGACGCTCGGGCAAACGTGGGCGAGCTGAGAGGCCAGGCACGTCTGATTAGTCAGTTCCGTACAGTCCACAGCATGGTCTGAACCCTGATATGCGGATGACTGACCAAAGGTTCCCATTCGTCAATGAAAGAGAAACCCTGCTTTAGATAGAAGTTGGAGGCTCTTGCATTGTCCGGGGAGACGTCCAGAAAAACGCGATCATGCCCTTTGCCGATCGCGCGAGATTTCACCGCCTCAACAAGCTGAGCTGCCACGCCAGAACCCCGTGCAGCGGGTTCTACCCACATTCCGATCAGGTTATAGCGATTTGCTTGATTGACCCCGGCACCGATCATCCCCACCGGTTTATCGTCCTTGATGGCCAGCCAGAATTCCGGTCCGGCCGCTGACGAGGCGCGTTTTTTCCACTGCTCGTCACTGTATTGAGCGGCCTCTTGGTAACTCACACCAAACGCTGTCGGCGTGTCCAGCAGCGCAGCGAGACGGACTTGCTTTAAAAACATCCAGTCTTTGGCTTCCGTCAATCGAATGTCCATGATCTTCCTTGAAGATGGCGCGCAATGGCAGCTTTCGTAGTCTAGTTTTTTTTCTTGATCAGTTTAGCCAGGTAATACTTTAGGCTTAAACGATCTTTGGGCCTTGGCTTGTAGTGGGTTTTATTTCTTTGTGCAGGATCGATCACCATGGTTCCTGCGGTGTAGTAATAAAGCGCTATAGACCGGCGCGTGATGTGCTCTGGAGTTGTTAAAGGCTCAGGATGCCCATGATTGCTGTCTTTGTCTGTATTGAAAATGACACAGCGATTGTAAATGGGCAGGACTTTTTTAAGGCAGGTCTTCATCCCGACATCCCAAAGCTCAAGGTTGCCGCCGTATTCCTCTCGCCAGTCTTCATTTAGATAAATGATGATATTCAGTCTGCGCTCAACATTAAGCTTTTTGTTGAGTCTGAAGTCCGAGTGTACCCCCAGGAAACCACCACTTTTTGTTTCGTGCAGGCCGCCACCAGCAAAGTAGGGGTCGGGTATCAAGCCTTCAATGCCTGTGAGCTTCTCAAGAAACTGCAACATAGGGGCTGAGTTGAAGGCATTGAAGATGGTCTTCAAATAGGGGGTGCATTCGTTGGGACTGATTTGACGTTTTAGTTGGCCTTTATAGCCGCGCTCATAGAGCATTTCGTTGTTGGTGGGTTCGGTTGGGAAGTGCGAGCAGATACTCGCAATCAGCGCTTCATCCAGGAAATTATCGATGACGATGTGCGGAAATGGCGTAGCCTGAACATAGCCACTGGCCAATGACGAACCCAAGGCGCCGGCGGCGTTCTGGTCGAAATCAAGCTCCGGGGAGAGGGTCATAGGTAGTGCTTGAGTGATGGGTGCCATTACCGCTCCAATAACTTGATATAAAGACGTTTGGGTGACTTCAAGCAGCGTCCAGCGCGCTGATTGTTGTGTCTCTTCGTCGCTTAACTTTTGCTGTCTTCTTTTTTCAGGCGCTTAAGGATGTCGTTGTACATTTTGGTTCGTCTATGAGTCTTTCCATAGCCGCCAGCCGCGGCGACAGTGCCAGACTGCATGTGATCCAGATAACTGAAGATTTTACGCGGTGATAACATTTCAACGACATAGCCAAGTTCGGTCATGCGGTCCTGGAGGGTGTAACCTGGCACGCGTTCATCCATCAAAAAATGCATGTTGTGCTGTTTGATAAGTTTGCAGTTCCATAATGTACAGAAGCTCTTCAAGTAGACTTCTCTGTACGGTTTTGGTTCTCTGGAGCGTAACCCCATGGAGATTTTAAGGTGCCTGAAATGGTGTTTGAACAGTCGTGAACTAAAGCGCCAAAGCGTTCTCGTGGTGCCGCGGTTTAATTGCTCAACACAACCGACGGCTACGACGTTTTGGTTTTTCAAGCATTTATTCAGCATCATCGGGAAAACATTTTTATCGAAAACAAATGTATCGGTGTGCATTAGAAATAAATAATCAGTTTCAACTCGCTCCAAAACCAGGTCAAGTGCTTTGCCATGCGCGACATGCCCAGGTTCTGGTTCAGAAACAGAACGCTCGATTAAATTGATCCAGTCAAGCGAACGTAAATACTCAGTGCTTTCATCGGCGGAATAGTTGTCAACTACCCATACTGGGATGTTGTGGCTGGCCACATGCTGGTGCAATAGGTCTAAGCATATCTTGGTGATTTCTGGTGTTTTGTAATTGACTAGAACTATGCTGAAAGTTTTAGAATTATCAGCCAGAAAGTTAGTGTTATTCATCGCTAAGACGCCCAATGATATAGCATTTTATTGTAGGAATAATTGAACATATATACAGATTTCGCTAATGTGCTTGCACAAGATTTGCTTGACTATAAAAACACAATTTGTTAAGCCTGCTTTGTCAAATATAACCATAGCTTACTCTGCCTGATGGAAAGCAGTATATGCGGAGTTCATCGTATAAGGATCTGCGCTGTAGGTAAACGTTCGTGACTTAATTTGTTACACGTTCCCCCGCTAGCTATTTCCCGTAGCCATTGCTGTAGTTCCCGTGGCACTAACGGCTACTGCGCAGTGAGCCTTACTGATGAAACGTGCGGCCCAGTGCATCCAGGCGAATGGCGATGGGGGGCAAGCGCTGGCTGCTCAGGGCAAGGGTTTCGACATCGTCTGCCGTGTTTTGCGCGATGGTCTGCACAGACTGCAAGCGCCCGACCACTTCGCGGCTAGCCGTGGATTGTTCTCGGGTGGTGGTGACAATGCGCCCATTGAGTTCATCGATATGGGAGATGTCGCTGCCCACCGCCTGCAACATCGCGGCCGCCAGCTGACTGTCTTCGACACAGCGCTCCACGCCTTCACGACTGTCATGCATGGCCTCGACGGCTTTGCGGCTGCCTTGCTGCAAGGCCTCGATGATTGTCCTGATTTCCTTCGTGGAGAGGGCGGTGCGCTGCGCCAGGCTGCGCACTTCATCGGCCACAACGGCGAAGCCCCGGCCTTGCTCACCAGCGCGAGCGGCTTCGATGGCGGCGTTGAGGGCCAGCAGGTTGGTTTGGTCAGCAATACTGCTGATGACCTCCAGGACCGTACCAATTTGCTCCGCCTGTCCCGCCAGCACCTGCACGGTTGAGTGGGTGCCTTTCAGGCGCGACGCCAACTGCGTGATTTCATGCTGCGCGCGGTTCACACTTTCCTGGCCTCGGGTGATTTGCACGCTGGCCTGGCCGGCATGTTCAACCGCATGCTCGACGTGAACGGCAATATGCCCCATCGCGTCGCCCATGCGTTGCATCGATCCCGTCATCTGGGCAATTTCCGTCAGCTGATGCTTGGCCCCTTTCTCCAGTGTATTGCTCGCCTTGGCAAGCTCCTGGCCCAGCTCACCCAGGCCGTGAGAGTCGCGAACAACCCCGTCAACCAGAGCAGTAATCTGCATCAGGAATTGATCGAAACGATCCGCCAGCGATACATGCTCCGTGGCCTTGTCTCCATTGCCAGCATTGACGGCGAGCTGGGACGTGGCCGCGAGCATCTTGTCCAGCATGTCCTGGCTCTCCACCGCTTCGGCCTGACTGTGCACGGCCAGGTAGAGCAGGGCGACCGTCTCCATGACCACATAGAAGGCGTGGACAAACACCATCGTCCACCCACCGTGATGCGCCATGACGTAGACCGGAAAACCTTGGTGTTGCAGCGCATGGAAAACCACGTGATGCACGGCGATCGTGGCAGCGGCGACCAGAATCGGTAGCCAGTCGCGATAAAAAGTCAGCACCGCCAGCAGCGCGAAAATGCCGAAGTGCGATTCAATGACGCCCTCGGCCTGATTGATATGCAAGGCGGCCATGACCATCAAACCAATGCCCAGGCAACACCGCATCAACCGCGTGCCGCCCATTGCGCGATAAAGCACCGTCAGCAGCAGGCTCGTGCCGCCACCCACCAAAAACGCCTGAATAAAGGTGTCGTGCCAAAAAGCCAGACCCAACGCGAAGAGGAACATCAGCCAGATCAGCCCCAGCATGATTCGGTCGGCCTTGCGGTAGTGGTCAAGAAAACGAGGGGGCAAAGGCATTCACTTTTACTCCATGTAATTGAGCCGGAAAAAGCCAGGTCATTCCGGCATGTCGGGGCCTACATGAGAAACCGTGAAGAGAGTAGCTGTTTGCCATCATCCCTCCCGTGTTCGACGGTGAGCACGGGAAACAATGTCAGAAATAGAGGCAAGTAATGCTGAAGTGACGCGCAGTGGGGCTTGGGTGTCGATGTGAGGAAATGGAACCCACATCACCGATAGCGTCTAAATTGCAGAGAGATGTCCCGCCACTGAAGGAACGACTCATGCTCAGATCTCGCTCATTGATTGCAGCTATTACATGCCTTGCGCTGGTTTCCGGTTCAGTGACTGCATTGGCCGATCCTGGTAATGGAAAGGGCCAGGGCGACGGCAAGGGGCATCCGCAAAACAGCCAGGTTCATGGCAACCAGGGAGGCAAAGGTAAAAACTCCGGCGGCGGCGATTGGGATAATGGCCCAAGCATCAATCACGCAAGCGTTCTTGGGATTATTGGCGGGTATCGGGACTACTGGAGCCCCGGCCCTGCATTGCCACCCGGCATTCAAAAGAACCTCGCGCGAGGCAAGCCGCTTCCGCCCGGGATTGCCAAAAAACTGGACGGCCGGTTGATCGGCAGGCTGCCTCACTATGATGGGTATGAATGGCAGCAAGTTGGCACCGACTTGATACTGGTCGCGCTGGCAACCGGGCTCATCTATGAAGTGCTCAACGGTGCTTTTGATTAAAGTTGCCGAGTTGCTGCCGAACTGGTGGCAACCGGCGTAACCCGCGCTATTCGTCCATGCTGATGCCCGATCCGCCTAATTCGTTGGGGACGTCCTTCAACTTGGGTATTCCATCCTTGATGCGCAGCACGGTCTCCTGATAGTGGACGTGAACGCCTGGCGAATACGCGAGATCCGGGATGACCGCGGCATACACATCGATCAGCCCCATCCCCGGGTGGTCAGTGAAGAGGTGCCCGCCGCACGTCTTGCACCACTTGCGATAACTGCGCGGTGTCTTGTTGTAGGTACCGATGTTGTCAGCACCCCGAGTCACTTGCACCGCCTCGGGTTTCCACAGCGTGAAAGCATTGACCGGCCCTGCTGACCAATGCCGACACGACTCGCAATGGCAATAACCCATTCCGACCGGCTCGCCACTGACGGTGAACTCGACTGCGCCGCAAAAACAACTGCCCTTGTAAGACTGTTCAATGCTCATGGCATGACTCCTTGATCGATGGTCAGGCGATACCGCCTGCTTTCACTCGTCGATGTAGCGCACCGCTGTCGCTGGCGTGCGCCGCACCTGCAGTTCGAAAATGTCAGGGCGCGCGTAATGCCCGGTGACGTCGAGTGCCCGCCGCGCCGGCGCCACGAGTGCGACGTCGATGTCCGCATACAGAATGCCTGCCTCTTTGTGTAATGGACCGGCCACGATCCGGCCTTGAGGGCTGACCACCACCGAGTCGCCGTCGTTGATCCATTCCTCCCGATCAGGAAACAGTTGCGTACGCGCCGGGAAGTCGTCGGGGATGTCACTGCCGCGCAGCACCGTGCCGCTGCCGAGCACCCAGCAGCGGCCTTCGAGAGCAATGTGGCGCATCGTGCTGATCCAGCCATCGCCCGTGTCGTACGTGGGGGCGACGTAGATTTCCACCCCTTGGGCATACAGTGAATAGCGTGCCAGCGGCATGTAGTTTTCCCAGCAGATGAGCGCACCCACGCGACCGACCGCTGTATCGACCGTACGCAAACCGGAGGCATCACCGAAGCCATGCACCATGCGCTCGGGATTGGTTGGCATCAGCTTGCGGTGACGGTTGAGCACTTCGCCGTTCGTGCCGATAACGACTACGCTGTTGTAGAGCGTGCCGCCTCCCTTTTGCCGGTCGCATTCATTGATGCCGCACACGATCGTCACGGCGTGAACTCTGGCGACCTCGCACAATTCGCTCAGGTCACCGTTCGCGATATCGACGGCGTTGGCCAGCAGCCGCGTGTGCAACTGGCCCATTACAGCCCCGTCCTTTCCCGCTGCCAGCCGCCAGATCCAGGACGGGTAACCGGGAATGTACGATTCGGGCAAAACGATCAGCGAGGCTCCCGCTGCCGCAGCCTCAGCGACCGATTGCACGGCCCGGGCGATTGTCGCGCTGCGATCGAGCAGCACGGGCGGGCGCTGAATGATGGCTACCTTGGTCATGGCGTGCTCCTTTGGCATTTGGCTTTCGAGGTTTCAGCGTGCGCGTGGCGAAGTGGCGGGGCTAGTTCAGAATCTGAAGCGTTGTAATTGCGGAGCCAAGGCAATGGACGAAAGCTACGGTCAGTTCTGCACGGTCGCGCGCGGTGCTGAAGCCCTGTGCGAGCGCTGGACACCCTTGGTCGTGCGTGAGTTGCTGTGCGGCAGCAAGCGCTTCAATGAACTGCACCGCGGCGTGCCACGGATGTCCACCAACCTGCTGGCACAACGTCTGCGGCATTTGGAAGAAATCGGCGTCGTGCGCCGCACGGCCACCGGCAAAGTCTGGGAGTACAGCTTGACTGAGGCGGGCGAGGAATTGCGCCCCATCATCATGGCGCTGGGGCATTGGGGTGCGCGCTGGATCGGCAGTCGCCTTCGCGATGACGAACTCGACGCGGGCCTGCTCATGTGGGACGTGCGCCGGTTCGTGCGCATCGAGACGTTCCCCTCCCGGCCGGTGGTCATCCACTTCAAGTTCCGCGACGCGCGACCCGGCGAGCAAGCGTGGTGGCTCGTGGTTGAACAGGGCGTGGCAGACCTGTGCCGCGACGATCCCGGACGCGAACTGACGCTCGTCGTGGACTCCAGCGTGCGTGCGTTGACCGAGGTGTGGACGGGCGACCGCACACCGCGGGAGGTTCTTCAGTCGCGAGAGCTGCGTGTAGATGGCGCGGTGAAAGATGCGGACAACCTGTGGCGCTGGCTTGGCACGAGCGCGTTCGCGGGTACCCGGAGCGCTGCACGCTAGCGCTGGCAGCTGCCAATTGGAGAGTGCGCATTACATCCGTCGGTCGCAGGACTTGAACTGTCTGGGGCTTAAAGCGTCACAACACTCGCGATATCAACCCTATGGAAGCCATCATGCTTTTAAAGAATAAGAGTCTCATTGCTGTAATGTCCTGCGCCCTGATGCTCGCAGCCGCCCCATTACTCCCTGCTGACCTGTCCATCATGAACTCCGCCTATGCGAAAGACGGTGGTGGTGGTGGTGGTGGTGGTGGTGGTGGTGGTGGCGGCGGTAACGGTGGTGGTAATGGGGGAGGCAACGGCGGTGGTAATGGCGGTGGCCATGGCGGCGGCATAGGCGGTGGTCACAGCGGTTCAGATCACTCCGGCGGCGCTAACAGTAACGGCCGCGGCAATGGACTGGCCAGCGATCACGCGGGCAAAGCTGTTCGCGACCATGGTGTAAGCGGAAACCACTACGGCAGTGAGCGCAATAGTGACCGCGGTCATGGCCCAACGACTTCAGGCATCGCCCATTCCAAAGATACTCGCGGCGTGGCCAAAGCCCGTGCAATCTCGAGCTCGACGCCAGGCGATCACAACACGAAAGGGTTGAGCAAAGCCGGGACATCGGTATCGCAAAAGTTGCACTGATCAGCGATAACGGCTGATAGGGAAGTCCAGCAGACTCAACAGCAAAGCCAGCCGCACGCTTGAGCTCAATTGGACTTCTTCGGTGGGTAGCTACCGCGCAAGCCCCCGGACTGGGTGCCTGTTTTACCGGGCAGGGCAGGCACTACCGGGCGAGATCTGGGTTGGGGGTTGGAGCGGCTCCGGGGTTGAGGTTGTTTGCTCATTGTTTGCCTCCTGACTTCTCAGGGTTTCGCGAAGGCTTCCTGATAAAGCTTAGCTGCTTGCTGCGATGGCCTGCATCGTTCGGCAGTGGATGAACAGGTTGCAAGCGACCCAGCCGCGCAGCACGAAATCCAAAACAAAACGGGCGCCCGACAAGGCGCCCGTTTTCGTTTATTTCACCGCCTGCGCCCGCAAGCGTCGGCCGATCACATCCTCTCTAGCGCAGCAGATGCACCGCCAGGCCGACAAGCGCGCAAGCCATCAGCACCTGTATGACGCCCCGTTTGAAGCGGAACAAGGCAATTGCCGCCAAAATGGCGATCAGCGCAGAAGGCCAGTCGAGGTTGCCGCTGAAGCCTTGCGGCCACAGCACGTGATAGCCGAAGAAACATGCCAGATTGAGGATCACTCCAACCACCGCCGCTGTGATTGCGGTAAGCGGTGCAGTGAATTTGAGTTCGTTGTGAGTCGATTCCACCAGTGGGCCACCGGCAAGGATGAACAGGAACGAGGGCAGGAAGGTGAACCATGTCACCAGGGTGGCTGCGACAGCGCCGGCCAGAAATACATGATCGGCACCGAACACTTGTGAGACGTACGCTCCAACAAAGCCGACGAAGGCCACCACCATGATCAACGGCCCTGGTGTGGTTTCCCCCAGTGCCAAACCGTCGATCATCTGGGTCGGGGTAAGCCAGCCATAGTGACCGACCGCACCTTGATAGACATACGGGAGGACTGCATAGGCCCCGCCAAAAGTCAGCAATGCGGCCTTGGTAAAGAACCAGCCCATCTGGGTCAGGGTGCCTTCCCAACCAAAGAGGACAATCAAAATACCCATCGGCAAAGCCCACAACACGGCGCCGGTCAGGGCGAGCAATGCCAGCTTGAACCCGCTGAACCGGGCATGTTCCGGGGACGGAGTGTCGTCATCGATCAAGGCTGGGCCGAAGGACTTTTTGGCAGCGCCATGGCCCCCGGTTCTGAACTTCTCAGGTGCCAGACGCCCTCCGACATAGCCGATTAACGCTGCCCCCAATACGATCAGCGGGAAAGGAACATTGAACGCGAAGATCGCGGCAAATGAAGCGGCTGCTATCGCCCACAGCCAATTATTCTTCAGTGCCCGAGAGCCGATTCTATGTGCCGCCTGCACCACGATGGCCGTCACGGCGGGCTTGATCCCATAGAAGAGGCCAGCCACCACGGGCACTTCGCCGAACGCGATGTACATCCACGATAAAGCGATCAGGATGAACAGCGAGGGCAGCACAAACAGCACGCCGGCGATCACTCCGCCCCAGGTCCGATGCATCAGCCAGCCGATGTAGGTCGCCAATTGCTGAGCCTCTGGCCCAGGCAGCAACATGCAATAGTTGAGCGCATGGAGAAAGCGTCGTTGGGAGATCCAGCGCCGACGTTCTACCAGTTCCTGGTGCATGATCGAAATCTGTCCTGCTGGCCCGCCGAAACTGATGAAGCCGAGCTTCAACCAGAACCAGAATGCTTCACGCAAGCTGATGGCCTCCGGTTTCGATAGACCCCCTTCAACCGTTGATGGCAAAACCTTACTCATTGGGTTGTTCCTCTTTCACAAACTCGGCGAGCAGACCGTCGAAGATGGCGCTCGCAGCAGCCAGCAAGTGGTCGTCATGGGTAATGGTTTCGCGCAGTCCTGCCAGCACGCGCTCGATGCCGGCAGCCTCCAAAGGCTGAATGCCGCCGATATCGAGGTAGTGCACCAAGGCCGCGATGCGGTTCAGGCCGGGCTCTTGAAGCTCAAAACTGGCTTGCAGGGTTTCGAAGGTCACGCGAT
This sequence comes from Pseudomonas sp. GM41(2012), assembly GCF_000282315.2. Taxonomy (GTDB): domain Bacteria; phylum Pseudomonadota; class Gammaproteobacteria; order Pseudomonadales; family Pseudomonadaceae; genus Aquipseudomonas. Next base: position 1,681,731 of record NZ_AKJN02000006.1, on the reverse strand, counting down.
TGCCGACATGACTGAAGGTCGCATTATCAAAGTCAAAGCCCAGCGCGTCTGCCGGACAGTCATGTGGAGTATTCAGCCAGAGGATCTGAGCTTGAGGATCAATGAAGCGTCGAATCAACCAGGCACAAGCCAGGCGGTCAACCCACGGACGTTTGCGTGTTGCCCAGACACGACTTTGATAGTCGCCACGGTTGAGTGCCGTTATCGGCTCGTCGCGGCTATGGGGTTCATCCGCAGACAACGCTCTGCTGGCAGCCGTCTCAAGCTCCTGCAAGGCTGAATTAATCTGTTCCTTGGGCTTGCCTGGGAAATAATCGATGTTGGAGAGTTGATCGTAGTTTTTGCGCAGCTTGCGAATTTGTTTGGTGGTGGCCAACGTGTTTTCAGGATTGAGCTGCCCACGGCACTCTTCAATCTCTGCGCGTAGCTTGCTGTAGTCATCGCTACGGTCGAACAACTCGACAAAGCGCTCACCCTGCGGATCGACCACAGGCAGGATGTAAACAGTGCCATTGATAGAAAGGATGTCGCGCTCGACAGACGCCAGCGCTTCACGACAGACACCGGTATCAGGCAACAGATAGGCACCATCGCGCAAAACCGCCGCACCTGAGGCTTTCAGAGCACGCCAGGCTCGCATGCGTTCGGTGGCATTCGCGGTGGGTAAGGCGAGAATCAGTGTTAGCCAGTTTTTCATGTAGAGAGTGCTATTTATTTTGTAGTTGTTATTACATTAACTGTGGATTTGGCGTTTGGAAAGCCATCCTTAAAATCTGCATTTAATGAGGATTAATTTTGAGGTGAGGGCCGGCAGTCCGATGGGTTGCAGCCAGCCACTGCGACATCAACCGTGCCAGCGTTTCGGGCTGCTCCAGCGGGATCATATGCCCTGACCCTTCAATAACCTCCAGATGTGCTCCTGGGATCTGCACACACAACTCCTGTGCCTCTTCTGCCTGCCTCAGCCCGTCCTGTGCAGCTGCAATAATCAGTGTCGGGCACTGGATCTGGCCCGAGGGTACATCCGCTCTATCCAGCAAGGACTGAGCGGTAAATGCCGCATGCCCCATGCGGGCGCCCATCTCTCGAATTCTTCCAATCAGGGTCGTGTCATTAGCTCGTTGCGGATGCACCGACTTCGCGATAGTCGCGAAACTCAAACCACGAAATTGTCCTTGTGCTGAGGCGTCGATGGAGGCTTGCTTGATTCGCCGCTGCTCGGGCGAGTCCGCACGTAACGAGGAGGCGATCAGGACCAAGGCAGCCACGCGATCAGGGAACTGCTGCACGAGCGATCTTGCTACATAGCCACCGAGGGAAAAACCTGCGAGGACAAATCGTGGCGGCGCAGAATCTGCAATGTGTTGGGCGATCTGCGGGATAGTCTGTCCCTCAAGCAGGTTGGCCAGGTGAATATCTTGAGTGGATGGCATGTGTTCAATCACTTCATCCCAAAGCGATTCGTCGAGCATGAAGCCGGGAATCAGTACCAATGGCAGAGCACCTTCAGAGGACATGTTTGTCACCCCCAGGGACGTGGGTTGGTCCATCGCAAAGTGGGTCGCGCAACGCCTCTGCAACATGTGCGTACAGCGCATCTACAGCGCGTGAGCCTGTCGAGTCTCGGCTTCGGGTCAACACGACTTCCGCCACCGGTAGTTCTGGCAGGCCGTGCCGCATATCCAGCACCTTGAGATGCACCGGCAGGCTGCAGCGGGTTACCACGGCCACCGCCAGGCCACTTTCCATCGCCGCCAATTGGCCGCTGACATTGGGGCTGTTGTAGACCACTCGGTACTCACGACCCAACTCAGAGATAGCGGCAAGTATTGCCGTGCGCAAACGTTCGCTGAGCCCGTGCACGGCGATCGGCAGCGGGCTGCGCTTCCAGGCTTCATGTTGCTCGGCGCCGCCCCATACCAACGCTTCCCTGAACAGCAGTTCGCCCCGTGAAGGCCCGTCGCGGGTGACCAGAGCGAGGTCGATCTGGCCGCGGTCGACCTTTGCCCAGAGGCTTGCGGAGTCTTCGCAGACCAATGTGACCTCGACTTCGCCGAAGCGGGTCATGAAGCTGCGAAGGGCCTGCATCAGGTAAGTCAGGGCATAGTCATCAGGCACTCCCAGGGTAACGCGCCCGGAGACCGCGCCCCCGTGCATCGCATCAACCATCGTCGAGTGGGCTTCGAGCAGCTTGCGGGCGTGGCCGAGCAGGTCATACCCGGTAGGGGTCAACGCCAGTTGCCTCGGCTCGCGCTTGAACAGCGGCCGACCGAGGCTGTCCTCCAGCTTCTTCAACTGCATGCTCACCGCGGATTGAGAGCGGGCGACCTGACGCGCCGCCGCAGTCATGGAACCGGTATCCACGACTGCCAGGAACGTGCGCAACCAGTCGATCTGCAAATCCTTGGAATGAATCATCGTGTCCAGACATTCGATAATCGAATGCCTTGTATAACAGATATTCGCTTTTCTGGGTTATCCATGGGCATTCACAATTGTCGCCACAACGACAGCAATAGCGATGCAGTGAGTAGCCGCCAATGACCCACCCACACTCTAGTAGATGCGAGATCCTGCGAGGGGCGAGGGACGCTCTTCCGGTCATGTTCGCGGTCGCCCCTTATGCCATGGTCCTCGGTGCGCAAGCCTCCCAGGTCGGCCTTTCACTGGTTGAAGTGGGTGCCATGACCGGCCTCAACTTCGCCGGCGGTTCGGAGTTCGCCGCCATCAAACTGTGGGCTGCGGTGCCACCGATGCTGACGATCGTGCTCATCACGCTGCTGATAAACAGCCGCCATATCGTCATGGGCGCAGCGCTGGCGCCCTATCTCCAGCACTTGCCCAAACGCAAAGTGATTCCGGCCTTATTCTTCATGGCGGACGAGGGCTGGGCGATTAGCTATGCCGACACCCTGCGGCGGTCTTCGGCACAGCAGCAAACGGCCTTCAGCTGGCCCTACTACTGGGGCGCTTGTTTGCCTTTCTACCCGGTCTGGGTCGGTTTTGCCTTGATCGGCGCAGCGATCGGACCTGCGCTGGGCAACATCGAAGCCTATGGCTTTTCCATGGCGTTCCCGGCGGTCTTCATCGTGCTGCTGAGGGGCATGTGGAGAGGCCCGCGTTTGGCCTGTTCCTGGTTGATCAGTCTTCTCGTCGCGATCTCGGTCTACCTTACGGTGCCCGGCGCCTGGTTCGTGTTCGCCGGCGTCATTGCCGGGATGCTGTTCACTTACCTTCGGGCGATAGAGTCATGATCAGCATGGCGGCTTTGCTGACGATTGTGGGCATGGCGTCAGCCACCTATGCGACGCGCCTGGCGGGTTATCTGTTGCTGCGCAAACGCAAGCTCGGACCGCGTGCCCGCGCGGTAATGGAGGCAGCACCGGGTTGCGTGCTGATTTCGGTGATCGCTCCACACTTCGTCTCGCCTCATCCTGAAGAGTTGATCGCGTTGGGCATCACGCTGGTTGCCGCGTGGCGCTTGCCGATGCTGTTCACCGTCGCTATTGCGGTGGCGTCGCTGGCGGGGCTCCGGTTGCTGATGTAGGTAATGAGTAAATTGCAGCATCAGGCGACAAAGTCTTCAGTAGCATACCTTCAATTTTTTATGAGCCTGGAACCATGGACACGAACGTTATGCTGGCTTTTACCCTGGTCGCCGCGATTGCCATCGCCAGCCCGGGGCCTGCGACATTGATGGCGATCAATAACAGCCTGGCCCATGGCCAACGCAGCGCGATGTGGTCCTCGCTGGGCAATGCCAGTGGTCTGTTCTGCCTGTCGGCGGCAGCGATGCTGGGGTTAGGGGCGCTGCTTGCCAGCTCCGAATGGTTGTTCAACATGGTAAAGATCGTCGGCGCCGGGTATCTGTTCTACCTGGGGGTGAGGCAGTTGCTCCACAAGACGCCGCTGCTGGCTGATGGCATTCAGGAGGGGCAGCGCCTGCGACCCACACGTCTAAAACTGTACAGGTCGGCGTTTTTTACCGCGCTCTCTAACCCCAAGGCGACTCTGTTTTTTACGGCGTTGTTCCCGCAGTTCATCGATCAGGAAGCAGCCCTGTTCCCGCAATTTCTGATCCTGACCGCGATTTTCATGGCGCTCTCGGTGTCGTCGTTGAGCCTGTATGCCGCGCTGGCCTCGCGTGCCAAGGGTGTGCTGGTACGACCCGAATTGTCCCGCTGGGTTAGCCGGGTGGTGGGGGTGACATTCATCGGATTTGGTGCTGCCATTCTCGCTATACGTAGGCAGACGGCCTAAGGCATGAGTGCTGATGAATGACCGTTGCTGGCTGTGGATTCAACCGGTCGCGACATACTTCCAGCGACCCAGGCGGGTAGACGTTAGCGATTGAAGTTGGCCAAAAGCAGGCGCCTCTCGGGACGGCATCAACGACGCCGGACGCACAAGGGTGGAGCGCAATGCAACGCTGGCACGCAACCTTGAGGCCTATGATATTCGTGTTCAACAAGACATTGTTCCCAACACCGCCCACGCCGGAATATCGGTTGTGCCCTACGTCCAGGACTTTCTTTTGCAACTAGGCGATTGAATAAAAACGCCGTCGAGGCCACATGAATTTATGAGCACTGATTACCAGCAAACCTATTATGAAACCACGGCCGACATCACCACTTATCCCGCCCAATCGGGTCGTGTCGATACTAAAGTGTGCATCCTCGGTGGTGGCCTGGCAGGCCTGTCGACCGCACTCGGGTTGGCGGAGCGTGGTATCAATGACGTCGTTGTTCTGGAATCTCATCGCCTCGGTCATGGTGCCTCGGGGCGTAATGGCGGCTTCGTCTTCGGCGGCTACAGCCTGGGAAACGCTGACCTTCTCGCCACCCTTGGCGTTGAAGAGGCGCAACGCCTTTACCGGCTGACGCTTGATGCCGTTGAGTTGATCCGTAATCGTGTCAAACAATACGGTATCGATTGTGACCTGGTTGACCAGGGGGTGATTCTGGCTAATTGGTTCAACGACCCGTCAAGACTTGAAACACCGCGAAAACTGATGAGCGACGTCTATGGGGTTGACTGGGAATACATGCCGCCAGGCCAGTTGAAAGAGCTACTCAAGACGGAGCGCTATTTCGGCGGCCTGCTGGAGCGCAACGCTTTCCACTTTCACCCTCTCAAGTACGTGTACGGCATTGCTCGCACGGTGGCTGAATTCGGTGTGCGTATTCATGAGCAATCATCTGCCCTGAACATCGAGAAGCGTGGAAAGAAATATGTTGTGAACACCGAAGGCGGGGAAGTGCATGCCGAGCATGTCATCTTTTCCTGTGGCGGATACGCGCGCGGCGTTTATCGTCCGGTTGAACGTGCTGTGCTACCCATTGCCACCTATGTCGTTGCAACCGAACCTCTCGGGGCCCGTTTGAAAGACGCTATTGACTGTGAATCAGCCATCTACGACACGCGGTTCGCTTTCGATTACTACCGGCCGCTTCGCGACAGCAGGATGCTGTGGGGAGGGCGGATTTCGGTGCTCAATCGGAGCCCGGAAGCGATCGCCAGTCTGCTCAAAACAGATCTTTTAACCGTCTATCCCCAGTTGGAAGGTGTACAAATCCAATATTCCTGGGGCGGTTTGATGAGTTATGGCCGGCATCAAATGGCCCAGATTGGCCAAGATGAAGCAGGCGTCTGGCACGCCGTTGGTTTTGGTGGTCATGGCATGGCGCCCACGACGGTGGCGGGCGAAGTTCTGGCTGACGCTATCGCCAAGTCCATTCCGATTCCCGAGGGTTTCGGCAAGTTCGGGCTGACCCGTACTTTTGGTCTGGCCGGTCTGGTCGCCGCGCAAATGACCTATACCGCCTGCCAGGCGCGAGATGCTTTCGACGCTCTACGCCTTAACAAGTAACGGCAGCCTATCGTGAAAGCCCGCAATCGATTGTGGATTCAACCGGCCGATGTAACAGGTTGGCTAGCGACTTTCTTGGAAAGTTTCTTACCAAAAGCAATCCACCATTTTTCATAATAGAAGGTCGAGATATGCGCGGTGATAAAAATGGCGGCGAACAACAAAGGGCGCTTCAAATATTTTATAACGGTGTCTCCGCTACCCAGCCAAGTATCTATTAGCAGCGGATGAACAACGTAGAGAGCGTACGAGATGGTGGCGATATAAAATAGAACGCGATTATTCAAAAGCTGGGCAACTCGTGTCTGGCTATTGAGTAACGTGCTCCCCACCATTGCTGCAGCAAGATAGGGGCGGAAATAGTTCATGAAGCCCGCGTCGGGATGACAGGACAAGACAAACAGGAGTATTAAAAATAGTTGCGTGATCCACGTTTGTGTCGGAAGTTTGTCAAGGATGTTGCCCAGCCTGTTGTTGTATATGAGTGCCAGTATGCATCCGGAAAGTATTTCATCAATGCGGTAATAAGTGTTGATTGCGACATGCACATCATTCATGACCCGGTACATCGTGACGGCGATACAGAGAGCAGGAATCAGCAATACCCACTTGTTTCTCATCAGAACGACCAGCAAAGCGATGGCGAAATAAAACTGGACCTCCATGCACAAACTCCATAGGTGGCCGTTTACACTGCCAAGCCACATGGGCGGCCAGTTGGCAACGAACAGAAAGTTTGCGATGTAGACATCCGAAGTGCTGTTCATGACCGGTAACGCAATGAGCATGTACAACCAGGCGAGCGGCACAATCCGAAAGACTCTGCGGATTAAAAAATCAACGACGCTGCTGTTGTTGAGCAGAAAATTTGTTATCAGGAAACCCGATAGCGTAAAAAATATAGCCATTCCCATTACGCCTGCGGCGGCATTAAATTGCCAGGCCTTTGGGCTAAGTGGTAGCAGATGGCACGCCAGGACAAGCAAGATGCTTATGCCGCGCCATCCATCAAGTACGCTGTATCGAGAGCCCGCTACGGAACTACTATTCATATTGGCATCCCGCTCTTGGGTCGATAGGGGGGCATTCTATAAAAGCAGTGCTGCGTCTGAAATGTCTGAATTCATATAAAAACCCAATAGTTACAGTGGTGAAGAATTCATGAAATCAGACCATTTAAGCCTGTAGTCTAGGACACCTTTTGCACTTTACACTTCGCGCCGTGAAAAAATTCCAGGCGTGAGGAGTTCGCTAATTGACTGGATTTTTGACGTTGCTTGTTTGACGTTGTTTGATAGCGCTAAGTGAATCGCCGACTTTTTGGTACATACCCTGACCGGCGGCTTTTGACCGATTGTTGCCTGTTACCAAGGACAGGCATCGTACTTATGTGAATTTGGTATTAGTGCTATGTGATTAGCGCGGTTTATCGATTAATCGTTGAACGGTAATTTGCTTCTCGGCGAAATCAAATCGAGAGCAAGCCATGATTCAGAGATTCATCCGCCAAAACATGCCCGCTGCTGCAAAGGCCGGCAGCCTTTGTTTCGCACTAGGTGCCAGTGCGTTGGTCAGCGCTGACGATCACGCCCCGCTGATCATCAAGGATCAGGGCAGCCTCATCGCCGGCGGTGGATTGATCACCCAACCGGGAACCTTCGACCCCTACAAACCGTTGATGCCTGATGGCCAGACCTATCACGGCGACCATGTGTATGCGTTCTATCAGGTTCCCGTCGACGCTCGTCCGCTGCCGATTCTCATGCTGCATGGCGCGGGGCAGTCCGCGAAGTCCTGGGAGACAACGGCCGATGGCCGTGAAGGGTTCCAGAACATTTTCCTGCGGCGAGGATTCTCCACGTACCTGATCGACCAGCCGCGCCGTGGCGATGCAGGACGCAGCCTGGTTGAAACGACGATCAAACCGGTGCCGGACGAGCAGCTGTGGTTCAACCAATTCCGCATCGGCCTGTGGCCCGAAAGTTTTAAGGACAGCCAGTTTCCTCGTGGGCAGGCAGCACTTGAGCAGTTCTTTCGGTCGATGACGCCCAACACCGGGCCTTACGACATTGAGGTCGTCTCCAATGGCGTTTCCGCGCTATTGGAAAAGACCGGGCCGGCCATCTTGTTCACACATTCTCAGGGCGGCGGCCCCGGTTGGCTGACGGCGATCAAGAGCCGCAACGTGCGAGCCATCGTGGCCTTCGAACCGGGCAGCAGCTTCGTGTTTCCAGAGGGTGAGGTGCCCGCACCGATTGCCAGCGCGTTTGACACGCTCACGGGGCAGGCCGTATCGGCGGAACAGTTCAAAGCACTGACCAACATCCCCATCGTTATTTTCTACGGCGACAACATCCCCGGCCAACCGGTTCGGTTACCAGCCCAGGACAGCTGGCGCGCGCGGCTCGAGATGGCGCGCCTGTGGCGCGATACGGTGAATCGCCATGGCGGTGACGTCAGGCTCGTGCACCTGCCGGAGATCGGTATCAAGGGCAATAGTCACTTTCCTTTTTCTGACATGAACAACGTCGAGATCGCTGATCTGGTTTCGCAGTTTCTCGCTGAAAAAAATCTGGATTGACCTAGAGCGCGGCGATATCGGCCAGCCCTCTCACACACTTGAAATGTCAGGAGTATTGCTAATGATGCGAACTACGCTGAAGGCCACGTTGATGGCTGCCATGATCGGAATGTCGGGCGTCGAAGCCGAGGCGGCGAACTACAAGCAGAACCCATTCACGTTGACCTACGGTGGCGCGCTGACCAAGAACGAACCGGGTAAGGTCAACATCCACCCGGTCACCTACAAACTCAATGGTCTGGACATTGCCGCCAACGTTTACACCCCAGCGAACTATGATGCGGCGAAAAAATACCCGGTCGTCGTCGTGGCGCACCCCAATGGTGGGGTGAAGGAACAGGTCGCGGGACTGTATGCCCAGCGTCTGGCGGATCAGGGCTACATCACGATCGCGGCGGATGCGGCGTATCAAGGGGCCAGCGGTGGTGAGCCACGCAATGTGGACAAACCGACGCATCGCATTGAAGACATCCATGGCATGGCGGACTTCATTGCCAGCTATCCCGGCGTCGACAGCAAGCGTCTGGGCTTGCTCGGTATTTGCGGCGGTGGCGGTTATTCATTGGCGGCGGCGCAAACCGACAAGCGCTTCCAGTCGATTGCGACCTTGAGCATGTTCAACTCTGGGTTGGTTCGCCGTAATGGCTACCAGGATTCGCAGCTGTCGACGATTCAGGAACGCTTGCAGCAGGCGTCGGCGGCCCGCGTCCAGGAAGCGGCGGGGGGAGAAGTCCTCTACGTCGGTGATGCCAGGCTGACTGATGAACAGATCGCCAAGCTGCCGTTTGATCTGTATCGACAGGGCTTCGAGTACTACGGCAAGACCCACGCTCATCCTAACTCGACTTTCCGTTACACCCAGAGCAGCCTGATGGACCTGATGAGCTTCGATGCCACGGATCAGATCGAGCTGATCGACAAGCCGTTGCTGATGATCGCGGGCAGCAAGGCCGACAGCCTGTACATGTCGCAACAAGCCTATGCCAAAGCCACCGGCACCCAGGACAAAACACTGTTCACCATCGATGGCGCGACCCACATCGACACCTACTGGGTGCCTGCGTATGTGGACGTCGCCATGGACCAGTTGACCGCGTTTTACGCGAGAACGCTCTGACTTGAAGGGATAGGTCCTCATGAAGAACACCTTAATAGGCATCGCGGTGTGTGCCGCCGCGCCCTTCGCCGGCGCCGCCGGTGCAGACAATGCCAGTGAGTCTCGCCGGACCGAGCAGCAGATCAGCCGGGCTGGCACTCAGGCTGCGGTTGCGGGACCTGCGGACTATTTCACCGGGCGGGTACGCGTCGATCCTTTGTTTCCCGCCACGGACGAGATTAATGCTTCCAGCGCTTATGTCAGTTTCGAACCGGGCGCTCGCTCGGCCTGGCATACCCACCCCGCAGGACAGCGATTGGTGGTGACTTCGGGCGTGGGGCGGGTCCAGGAATGGGGCAAGCCGATGCAGGAAATCCACCCTGGCGACGTCATCGTCTGCCCTCCGGGCGTCAAACACTGGCATGGCGCCGCTCCGGCGAGCGCCATGACGCACCTCGCCGTGACGGGCTCGGTGGATGGCAAGAGTGTGCAATGGCTGGAGAAAGTGACCGACGAGCAATACAACGCCCAAGGTTCGGTGGCACCGAAAGCCGCGCCTGCGAGCCAACCGGTGTCCGAGACGCTGTCCGCCAAGCAACAGGCCATCCCGTTGATGGCCGCCGCCATGGCCACGAGCAACATGTCCGGGCTCAATGCCGCGTTGAATCATGGGCTGGATGCGGGCCTGACGGTCAGCGAGGCGAAGGAAATTCTGGTGCAACTCTACGCTTACAGCGGTTTTCCACGCAGTCTCAATGCACTTGGCGAACTGATGAAGGTGGTCGAGGCACGCAGGCAACGTGGCATTCAGGACGATCCGGGGCGTGAGCCCGGTCGGGTCATTCCCGTCGGCGATGAACTCCTGGCTGCGGGCAAAGCCAATCAGACGCGAATCGCCGGTGCGCCGGTCCAGGGCCCGTTGTTCGACTTCGTTCCGGTCATCAACCAGTACTTGCAGGCGCATCTGTTCGGCGACATCTTCGAGCGCGATAACCTGGACTGGCAAAGTCGTGAGCTGGCCACCGTCGCTGCTTTAGCCGTCACTCCCGGTGTCGAGCCGCAACTGCGCTCGCACATGGCTGCCAGCCTGCGGGTCGGCCTGACCGCTGCGCAGTTACGTCAGCTGGTTCAGCTGCTGGCTGACCAAGGTGATGCCGCCGCGGCCAAGCGTGCCAGTGAAGCGCTGGATAGCGTCCAGGCCAATCAACCCAAATAGCGCAGGGCTTCGCGCAGCAAGGTGAAGGCCGGTGAACTCTGGCGCCGGCTCGGATAATAGAGGTGGTAGCCAGAGAAGGGTTCGCACCAGTCTTTGAGCACGTGAACCAACCGACCTTGCGCTACATGCTCCAGCACCAGGTCCTCCGGCATATAGGCCAGTCCCAGTCCCTGAAGGGCCGCCTCCAGGCGCATGGCGATGTTGTTGAATACCAGTTGGCCTTCGACCCGCACTTTCAGTTCTTGCCCGTCTTTTTCGAACTCCCAGAGGAACAGGCCGCCGTAAGTCGGCATACGCAGGGTGATGCAGTTGTGCACCATGAGATCACTTGGGATGACCGGCTTGGGATATCGGGAGAAATAGGCCGGGGAGCCCACCACCGCCATGCGCATGTCAGGGCCGATGCGCATGGCGATCATGTCCTTGGCCACTTGCTGACCCAGCCGTACGCCAGCGTCGAAACCCTCCGCCACGATGTCGGTAAGGCCATAGTCGACGATGATTTCGATATTCAGATCGGGATTGTCGGGCAGCAGCTTCGCCAGCACCGGATGCAACAACGTGATCGCCGAGTGCTCACCTGCCGTGATGCGTAATTTGCCGGCCGGTTTGTCGCGGAACTCGCTGAGCAACGCCAGTTCACTGTCGATTTCTTCAAACCGGGGGGCGATCACCCGCAGCAGATGTTCGCCGGCTTCGGTAGGGGAAACACTTCGAGTGGTGCGAGCCAGCAACCTGACCCCCAATCGCTCCTCCAGCTGGCGCATGGCCCGGCTCAAGGCCGGTTGAGACATGCCGAGCCTGGCCGCCGCGCGGGTGAAACTACGCTCTTGGGCTACGGCCGAGAAGATCGCGAGTTGATCGTAGCTTTCGACGGTCATTTATACGCCCCTGTTATAAACAGGCTGCGATTATGCCATCTACGCGATTGATGGTCGATGCAACACAACTAAAAAGTTATGAGCTAATAACCGGTCGCTTATATCCGTTAACTCATTTTTATAATGGCTTAGTTATAGGCTCGATCTTCTATCTTTAGAATAAATGGTGATTAGTCACGGCTGCTTTTATGTCTTTATGATTGGTCCCACAACAACTCGTGAGACAGGAAGTGGCTCGATGACAATTCAAATCAAACCCGTTGCTGGTCGAATCGGTGCGCAACTGGAAGGTGTGAAGCTGGGTGGAAACATCAGTGCCGAGCAATTCGAATTTATTAACCAGGCGCTGCTGAAATATAAAGTGCTGTTCTTTCGCGACCAGCATCTGGATGACGCCGAGCACGAAGCTTTTTCCCGGCGTTTCGGTGATCAGGTACCGCATCCGACCGTACGTTCCGCCGAGCAAAGTGCCGCCATCCTGCACCTGGACGCCAAGGAAACCCGAGCCAATTCCTGGCACACCGATGTGACCTTTGTTGCTAATTATCCGAAGATTTCCATCTTGCGCGGTGTGGTTATTCCACCGTATGGCGGCGACACGGTGTGGGCCAATACCGCAGCGGCTTACAGCGACTTGCCCGAGCCATTAAAACAACTGGCAGACAGTTTGCGTGCGTTGCACACCAACGTATATGACTACGCGGCGCCACGTAATACTGATGAGTCGGGGATCAGGCGTTATCGCGAACAGTTCACCGCCGAAGTCTATGAGACCGAACACCCGTTGGTGCGAGTGCATCCAGAGTCCGGCGAAAGAAGTTTGTTGTTGGGGCACTTTGTCAAACAGATTCAGGGCGTCAGCCATAGCGATTCGAAACAACTTATTCGCTTGTTCCACGACCGTATTACCCATGTCGACAACACCGTGCGCTGGCGCTGGCAGGAGGGTGACGTGGTGATCTGGGACAACCGCGCTACGCAGCACATCGCGATCAACGACTATGGCGATGCCCAACGAATCGTGCGCCGAACCACCATCGACGGTGATGTGCCGGTTGGCGTTGACGGTCGCTTGAGCCAAGCGCTCAAGCCAAGCCCGGATACCCGCTCGCCGAAAACCGAAGCCGATAAAAAACACCTCGCCGCGTAACAAACGAGTCTTATCGACACAAGGAAGGTTTCTATATGGAACTCAAAGGTATCCCCCTGTTTCACAAAGGCCGCATCGCTGCAGTACTGGCTGCGCTGCTTGCAATACCCCTGGCGCAGGCCGATGTCTTGCGCATTGGTGTCGCGACGGCGGGCGGCGGTGACCCGGTAACGTTCAGTGGCTCGACCTTGGGCATTGTGCGCAATCAGCAACTGCTGGAAAAAGCCTTCGCTGGAAGCGGTACCGAGGTGCAATGGTTCTTTTTCAAGGGGGCTGGCCCCGCGGTAAACGAAGCCTTATCGAACCAGCAACTTGATTTCGCCTACCAGGGTGATCTGCCCGCCGTCGTCGGGCGTTCCAATGGGCTGGACACCAAACTACTGGCCGCACTGGGTGTACGTGCCAACCTTTACCTGGCAGTTCCCAAGGGCTCTGAGGTCAAAAGCATCGAAGATCTGAAAGGCAAAAAGGTGGCGGTCTTTCGTGGAACCAACGGCCATCTGGTGACGATCAATCTTTTGGCGGCGCACGGTCTGACCGAGCGCGATATCAAGGTCATCAACCTCGATACCGGAAGCACTCAGGCAGCATTGGTATCCAATGGAGTCGATGCCGCCTTCGGCGGCCGCGAATTGTTCAAGCTTCGCGATCAAGGCCTGATCGACATCGTTTATGACAACCCCACTCAGGATGTGCGCTACACCCGGCAGACTGCGCTGGTGGTTCGGGGGGGCTACGAGAAGGAACATCCGGACAACGTGCAGAAGGTTGTCGATACGCTGGTGGACGCGGCGAAATGGACATCGGATGACAGCCACCGTGATGCTGTCTTCACTGAATGGGCCAAGAGTAACGAACCCGCAGAATCACTACGCGCCGACTTTACCGGCGTAAGCCTCAGGGACAGAGCCTCGCCTCTGGTCGACAACTTTCTGCTTGGCCGCTATCAGGCCGTGGCGGACCAGGCCAAGGAAGAAAAACTCATCCGTCGCCCCGTCAGCATCGATGGCTGGTTCGAGACGAGCTACTTGCAAAAATCCCTGAAAACCAAGGGGCTTGAAACCTACTGGACGCCCTATGGCCCGGATGGCAAACAGCCGGCTGGCAATGCAGTAGCGGCCGCGACCAGCAAGCAAGGGAGCTAGGCAAATGGCCAGGGCACAGACCGTCAGATTAGAGCCGTACGCGACACCGGCATTACCGAGTGACAACGTCAAACGCTTGCCACCGCCGCCGGCCCGTTCAGTGCGCAAGGTCGAGGTGCAGCGCACGTCAGCCTGGTCCTTCAATCTGGGTGACAAAGCCTTGCCCTGGCTGTTGCCGCTGGTGTTGCTCGGCTTATGGTACCTGGGGGTGGAGCGAGGTTGGCTTTCAGAGCAGGTGCTGCCACCGCCGGCCTACGTTTATCAAACCTTGTCGGACCTGGTCACCTCCGGTGACCTGTGGCTGAACGCCTCCGCCAGCTTGCAACGGGTGGTCGTCGGCTTTGCGTTGGGTGCATTCGTCGGCATCGCCCTGGGCTTGGCCATGGGACTTTCCAAAACCATAGAGGATTATCTTTTACCGACCTTCAACGCGCTGGTGCAAATACCGGTACTGGGCTGGTTGCCGTTTGCCTTGCTGCTGTTCGGCATTGGCGAGACGCTCAAGTATGTGCTGATTGCCAAGGCAGCCATGGTGCCGATCACGCTGTGTACGTTGCAGGCTTTCCACCAGGCGCCCAAAGGGCTGTTGGAAGTCGGCCGGGCCTACGGCTTCAGTCGTCGGCAAAGCGTCACCGCCATCGTCTTGCCGTCGGCCATCCCGACGCTGTTCACCGGTTTGCGTCTGGGCTTTACCAAAGCCTGGTTATCGCTGGTAGTGGTTGAGTTGGTGGCATCGAGTGAGGGGCTGGGTTACCTGATTGTCTATGGGCGCCAGCTGTTTCAACTGGACCTGGTGATGGCGGCCGTTGTGGTGGTCGGTGCTCTCGGTCTGTTGATAGACCGCGGTTTCGACTACCTGGAACAACGCTTGAGTCGTGGTCGGCCAACGGCCGGGGGGCGACTGTCATGAGTGCGATCATGTCAGTCGGTAGCCGTCACCGCCGATATCGCGGATGGGTCTTGCCCATTGCCGCCATTGCCGTGTGGTGGCTGGCTTCGAGCCAGGGCTGGAGCCAATCGGGCTTGCTCGTTTCGCCGGAAAAAGTCGCCACCACGGCCTGGGATCAAATTGCCTCGGGCAAATTCTGGCGGGCCATTTCTGCCAGCCTGGCGCGTAACCTCAGTGGCTTTTTTATCGGTACCACGCTCGGCCTGGTATTGGGTTGCCTGCTGGGCCTGTCGCGGTATTTCCAACGTCTTGTCGGTCCGAGTTTCAATACCTTCAAACAAATTTCTCTGTTCGCCTGGATCCCGTTGATCTCGGTGTGGTTCGGCCTGGGCGATGTGGCCAAGGTGGTGTTCCTGTCACTGGCAGCGCTGGTGCCGGTGGTGGTGAATACCTGCGACGGTTTACGCAATGTCCCACCCAACCTGTTGGAAGTGGCGCGGGTGTACCGCTTCACCCGTTGGCAAACCATCGTCGGGGTCATGTTTCCCGCCGCCTTGCCGTCGATTTTCACCGGGATTTACCTGGCGCTGGTCTATTCCTGGCTGGCGACCATCGGTGCCGAATACCTGCTGGTATCGGGGGAGGGGATCGGCAACACGCTGATTGATGGCAGCGAACATTTCATGATGGACCTGGTGTTATTTGGAATGGTGGTTATCGGCCTGGTGGGCTGGGGCCTCAACGCATTGGCCCGGACACTTGAGCGGCGAATGCAGCGCCTGTACGGCATCGCTCCTCGTTGATTGGCACTTTCAAAAGGACTGCAACATGCTCAACAACAGCCTGACCCTCGAAAACATCAGCAAGCGTTTCGCTTCCCGACCGGGCAGTTCGACTCAATTGCAAGTACTCGACAACATTCATCTCGACATCGCTCCAGGGGAGTTCATCAGCATCGTCGGTGCCAGCGGCTGCGGCAAATCCACGCTGCTGCGACTGATTCTTGGACTGGACGAAGAATATGACGGGCGCATTCTGCTGGATGGCAAACCCATCGAAGGCACTGGCCTGGAACGTGGCATCGTATTTCAGGATCACCGCTTGTTCCCCTGGCTCAATGTGGAGCAGAACGTCGCCGTCGGCCTCAAGAATTCACCCCTGAGCGCGGGGCAGAAACGCGACACCGTGCGCGAGCACATTGAACTGGTCGGCCTGCAAGACTTTATCGATGCCTACCCTCATCAGATCTCCGGCGGCATGGCGCAACGCGTGGCCATCGCCCGCGGGTTGGTCAATCGCCCGAGCGTGCTGCTACTGGATGAACCGCTGGGTGCCCTCGATGCCTTGACCCGTGCGCGCCTGCAGGGCGAGCTGCAAAACATCTGGCTCAAGGAAAAAATCACCATGATCCTGGTCACGCACGATGTGGATGAGGCGGTATTCCTGGGTGATCGCGTGGTGGTGATGCAGCCCAACCCCGGCCGCATCCGGCGCATCCTCGACATCGATCTGCCGCGTTCACGCAACCGCAGTGACAGCCGCTTCATTGCCCTGCGCGACGATGTGCTGAGCGATTTTGCCGAGCTGCACTGAGACTCTGCGCCTGACGCCGTACGCAGGCTTGTTGTTCACACTCAACTTTTTCAGGGAACGGGAAATGTCCGAACGCCAGCTCAGCCTCAACCTATTCATCTATCCGAACGGCCATCACGAAGCGGCCTGGCGTCACCCGCAGTCGGTGCCGGAATTGTCCATGGACATCGGCTATTACCAGCAACTGGCGCTGCGCGCTGAACGCGAGAAACTCGATGCGATTTTCTTCGCCGATTCGCCGTCACTGGCTGAAAGCGGGCATGAGGGTTTGCGCATTCGTTTCGAACCCATCACCTGGCTGGCAGCGATTGCTGCGGTGACCCAACGCATAGGCCTGATCGCCACGGCCAGCACGACCTACAGCGAACCCTACAATCTGGCCCGCTCATTCAGTGCGCTGGACCACCTCAGCAAGGGCCGCGCCGGCTGGAACATCGTGACCACTTCCATGGCCGCTGCAGCCGCCAATTTTGGTCTGGATAAACATCCCTCGGCCTCTGACCGCTACGCTCAGGCCGAAGAATTCGTGCAGGTGGTCGGTGACCTGTGGGACAGCTGGGAGGACGATGCGTTGGTGCTGGACAAGACAGCCGGGGTGTTTGCCGATGGCGACAAGGTGCATGCGATAAACCACGTGGGTGCCCACTACAAAGTAAAGGGCCCGTTCAACTCTCCGCGCTCGCCACAGGGGCGGCCGGTGCAGGTGCAGGCTGGGTCTTCTGAAGATGGCCGTGATTTCGCGTCCAGGCATGCCGAAGCGATTTTTACCGCGCACCAGACCCTGCAAAGCGCGACCGAATTCGCCAACGATATCCGAGCTCGGGCGAAGGCGGCGGGGCGCGATCCTCGCCAGCTGAAAATTCTCCCGGGCATCAGCCCCTACATCGGTAGCACCGAAGCCGAAGCCCAGCGCAAGTTCGACGAGCTCAACGAACTGGTGCTGCCGCACATCTCGTTAGGTCAGCTACGCCGCCTGTTGGGCGTCGACCTGACCGGGCACGATCTGGATGCACCGTTCCCGCGCCACCTGATCAACTTCGATAGCAGCGAAAGCCAGTCAAGCCGTTTCAAATTGATCATCGACATTGTCGACCGCGAGAAACCAACGCTGCGCCAACTGATCAATCGCCTGGCGGGTGCTCGTGGGCATTGGGTGCCGGTCGGTACGCCGGTGCAGATTGCCGACTTGATCGAGCAGTGGTTCCGCAGTGGTGCCGCCGATGGTTTCAACGTGATGCCGCCAGCGTTCCCCGAAGGCTTTGAAGTGTTCCTCGATGAAGTGCTGCCGATACTGCGCAAGCGTGGGCTGTTCCGCAGTGAATATTCGGGCAGTACCCTGCGTGAGCATTACGGCTTGAATCGCCCGGCTTCGCGTTTTTCCCTGAAGTCCGCCTGAGCGAGGGGCAGATCGGCCTGTCTGCAACCGGACTCAAAGCCGCCGCTTGCAGATCATCCTGGGCCGGTCACGCTCATTCCTGATCCATAACCTCGGTCACCCCTAGGTCCTCACCCAGGAACCCGCCACTCTGATGGTGCCACAGCCGCGCATAGAGGCCGTTCCTTGCGAGCAATTCGGTATGGGTGCCCTGTTCGATGATGCGTCCATCATCCATGACAATCAGTCGATCCATCGCCGCAATCGTGGACAGCCGATGGGCGATGGCGATGACGGTTTTGCCCTTCATCATTTCATCGAGGCTTTCCTGAATGGCCACTTCGACTTCCGAATCCAGCGCGCTGGTCGCCTCGTCAAGTAGCAGGATCGGGGCGTTCTTGAGCATCACCCGGGCAATCGCGACGCGCTGGCGCTGGCCGCCCGACAGCTTGATGCCGCGCTCGCCCACCAAGGTGTCGTAGCCGCTGTGACCTTGCCGGTCGCTCAGTTGGCTGATGAACTCATCGGCCTGGGCATTGGCCGCGGCACTGCGGATTTGTGCGTCGCTTGCATCGGGTCGGCCGTAGGCGATGTTGTCGCGAATGGAACGGTGCAGCAGGGAAGTATCCTGGGTGACCATGCCGATGGCGCTGCGCAGACTGTCTTGTGTCACGTGCGCAATGTTTTGCCCGTCAATGCGAATCTGCCCGCTGTCGACATCATAGAAACGCAGCAGCAAATTGATGAGCGTGGATTTGCCCGCGCCGGAGCGGCCGACCAGGCCGATTTTTTCGCCCGGGCGAATGTTCAGGCTCAAGCCATCGAGCACTTGGCGCTCGCCATTGTAGTTGAAGCTCACATTGTCGAAGGTTACCGCCCCGCCGGAGGTCACCAGCACGCCCGCGTCTGGCGCATCCTGCACCTTGGGGCCGCGGGTCAGGGTTGTCATGCCATCCTGCACGGTGCCGATGCTCTCGAACAGCGAAGTCATTTGCCACATGATCCAGTGCGACATGCCGTTGATACGCAACGCCATGGCGGTAATCGCCGCCACGGCACCGGTGCCGACTTCGCCAAGGTGCCACAGCCAAAGTGCATAACCGCCTGCTGCCATGATCAACGCCACCACCAACGCCTGGTTAACGATCTCGAATTGGCTGACCAGGCGCATCTGGCGAAAACCGGTCTGCTTGAAATCCTCCATGGCCGCGCGCGCGAAGTGCGCTTCACGATTGGAATGGGAGAACAGTTTCACTGTCGTGATGTTGGTGTAGGCGTCTGAGATACGTCCGGTCATCGAGGAGCGCGCATGGGCCTGTTCCTGTCCGACTTTCCCCAAGCGGGGCACGAAGTACAGCATGGCCAGCCCGAACAACACGATCCAGGCAACGAAAGGCAGCATCAGTTTCAGTGCGAAGCCGCCGGCCAGTAAGATGATCGCGATGAAATACACCCCGATTCCGGGTGCGATCTCGATAAGGGTGAACAGCACGTCGCGCACGGCCAGCGCAGTCTGCATCACCTTGGTGGTGACCCGGCCGGAGAACTCATCGGAAAAGAACGAAAGGCTTTGCCGCAGCATCAGGCGGTGGAAGTCCCAACGCAACCGCAACGGCAGATTGATCGCCAATATCTGGTGCTGCACCATGGTACGTAACGCCACCAGCCCGATGCTCGCCACCATGACGATGCCCATGCCCCACAACACGCGACTTTCCTGCGCCGCCGCATCACCACCGGCTTGCCAGGTCGAGAGCAGATCCACGACCTGACCGAGGAAAGAAAACAGCCAGGCTTCGTAGATCGACACACCGGCACTGAGCAGCGCAAACGCGAGAATATAACCGCGGGCGCCCCGTGTGCACGCCCAAAGGAACCGAGCCAGGCCTTCGGGTGGCGGTGGTACCTCGTCGGGCGGGAAGGGGTCGAGCCTTTGTTCAAATGCGCGAAGCATGGTGGTCTCCGAAACGATCAAGTGAAGGAGAGTCTGCCATTTAAAGGTTGCTTTGAGGGTTATGTGGGTTGGCGGGGCCAAGATGGGCGCTCTCGGAGCGCCGTTCTTGACCCGAAGCGGTCATCCAGGGCAAGTGACTATCCATGTGTTTTCTTCAGTCCTTTCAAGCGTACATTCGCCCTTTGCACCGCGGCCATTTTTTCAGGCCGCTTCATGCGTTTCCACTTTCTGATGTCTTCCTTGCTTCGCCCGCAACTCACACACAGATCACCACTCAGCTGGCAAACTGAGATGCAGGGATTTTCGATTTCTTTAGCCATTGTCAGTTACCTTTGACAACACGTGATTGAGTCAGGCGATTGAGGCGCGCAATCATGCCAGTCGAAACTCGACCGTCAGATGACTGACTTCGTGAACCGGCTTGAGACGTTCACGAATGCTGTCGACGTTCGCAGTGGCCTCACCAAGGACACTGACGATGGCCGCATGCGCTTGCGGTCCAACACGCCAGACGTGCAAGTCCGTGATGGTGGCATCCCCCGGTTTCTCCACCAGTTCGCGGATTTCCTCGGCAACGTGCGCATCGGTCTGATCCAGCAGTACACCTGCGGTAACCCCCATCAAGGTCCATGCCCAACGCGCGATAACGATGGCGCCGACGATGCCCATGACCGGGTCCAGCCAAACCCAACCGAGATACCGGCCGGCGAGCAGCGCAGCAATGGCCAGAACCGAAGTCAGCGCGTCCGCGACGACGTGGACGTAGGCCGATTTCAGATTGTTGTCGTTCCCGTGATGGGCATGGCCATGATCATCATGATCGTGCCCATGACTGTGCCCGTGCCCCAGCAGAAGGGCACTGACAATGTTGACGATCAAACCGGCAATCGCGATGAGCGTAGCGGTGCCGAACTGAACTTCCGTCGGCTGCAAGAGGCGCATGACAGACTCAACGCCAATTCCCAGCGAGACCATGCCGAGAATCAGCGCCGAAGCGAACCCGCCCAAGTCTCCAACCTTTCCGGTACCGAAACTGTAGCGCTGGCTGAAAGCGTGACGTTTTGCGTATCCGTACGCGGCCGCCGCGATGCCCAATGCGCCGGCATGGGTCGCCATATGAAAGCCATCGGCCAGTAATGCCATCGAGCCAGTTATATAGCCGGCGGTGATCTCGCCAATCATCATCACAACGGTCAGTGCCACAACCCAAAGCGTACGCTTGGCATTTTCGTCGTGCGCTGAGCCAAGGAACACATGGTCATGTGTGTGGTTGATGTTGGTGCTGCTCATCCTGAGTGTGTCCCTGGACGCGCTCACTTGGAGTAACGGCGAATGGCTTCAAGAAGCTCTTCGACGCCCTTGTTACGCTCTTCTTCACTAAGCGCAGGGTTCGCAACATGCTCCCGGGCATGTTCCTCGATGATTTCCTCCATCAAGCCGTTGATAGCCCCGCGAGTGGCGGCAACAAGGTGCAGTGTTTTGGCGCAATCGAGATCCGATACCAATGCCCGTTCAACGGCCTGGATTTGTCCGGCGATACGTTTTACGCGTTTGAGAAGATCGTCTTTATTTGCTGCGATATGACCCATGGAATACCCCCCCTACCTATGTGCTGCGCATGATAGGCATACCCCCTATACCTATGCAAGATCGGAAAGCGGAGAGTTCATTTACAACCTCGGGTAGGAAAGAGAGGCTTCAATTTTTAGGGCCGCTCCTGGCTGTGAATTCAACCGGTCGACGCAACAGATTGGCTAAATCGTTCAGGGGGCTTTTCTACTTTGTGCAAGGCTCGGATGGAATGAGGACGACCAGATCCGTATCACCTATGTCGACACCCGCTTGTGAAAGCAAGGTAGTAACTTGTCCGCGGTGATGCGTCTGATGATTGAAGAAATGCATGACCAAACCATAAAAGCTCCTGTCAGCCCGTACTCCCTTCATGCTTGTGTAATTGAGGGTGTGATCTAGATCCGACTCTGCAATGGAGCGAGACCATTCGACAATTTTCTGATCAAGCCACGCTCGATGTGCGGAAAGTTCCCGGATATTTGAGAACAGCAACTGGTCGAGGCTTTTGAGGGCAGGAAGCTGCATGATTGGTCCCAGAGCCAAGTGGTTCGCTGGGTGCTTGGCGAATCGCTTTAACCAGAGAGTGTCACCGGCCACCAAGTGGTTCAACGTCCCGAGAATTGAACCAAAAAATGCTTTCCTGTCCACTGAGAGCTCTTCATCTGGCAGGCTTCTGGCTGCCTCATAAATCTTTGCGTTCATCCACTCGTTATAGGTCGCCATCAGGCAGATATGTCTGGTGCGGCTCATCGTGCTCATCCTTTCAACGAATACTTGATAAGCGATCCACGCTCATCTTGAAACCCGGTCTGGTGCTGGGCTTTGTTGTTTTGGCGGGCAACAAGAAGAGGGGACCGGTCTTGCTGGGTGCTTGCATGTAGCTCGGCGAATGCCTTCATTTTGGCCGATTGCTGCCCATCGCGAAATGGTGCAATCGACCGACGCCCTTAAGGTTAGTTAACTCAATCCAGCACCGGGCGCAGGAAAGCGCGTTCATAATTCAGGATAAATCTTCTCTGGGTAGCCTCCGCCACCAATCTGATGCATTCCTCGTCCCGCTCGCTTTCTTTAGCGATAGTGAACGTGATCGCACCATGTAAGGATGCGTGCCGCCACCTTCGACACACGCCTGCGATAACAGAGTATCCCCCTGTATGCGCACGCAATGGTTTTGAAAGGCTTCGAGGGCATCTGCCGCCCGCGCGGTTGAGTTCACTGACAGCTAGCCACTTGGTAGCCGATCGACGAGGAAATCCACTAAAATCTTCACCCTTCGGATCGGCGTGCCAACGGTAGTGACCTAAAGACTCGACTTAATGTTGTGTTGGATCTCCAGCATCCTGAACGTCACTTTTCCGCCCTCGGTGGGATAGCCGGTGTTGTCCTGCACATATGCACCCGCTTTGAAATACAGTGGTTTGGTCTTCCAGCTCGGGTCGATGGTGGTTCTCCAGTTGTTTCCTGCTGCGCTGATGCCCAGCGCGCCCTTCGGGCTGAGGTGGATCTGGTAGGAAAAGTTGCAGTCGAGCGGCACACCCGTCGCAATGGTAATGACCTGGCCCTCTTCATCGTCGGGGCGCATGCGCACCTTGGCGACAATGTTTCCCGTCGAAGCCGACGTTTTGTATTGGTACTCCAGCTTCACCATGGGGTTGTTGCTGTCCTTGTTGTGAATCTGACCAATCACGATCTTGCCGGTGCTGGGCACCTGATTGACGGTCAGACTCGCCCGCAAAATGTTATCCGCCGCTGAATACTGCCAGTTGCGCACCGTTCCATCGCTATAGGTTTCCCGCAACTCGCTGCGCGGGTAAATAGCGTTGGCCGTCCTGGAACCGGTCACAGGTGCCCAGAAGGAAAGGGTAGCGGCTTCAGAACTGAAATACTGGTCCTTGAAGCCTTGCGCCAATCGAGGCGTTTCTATGGTGGCCGGTGGGCTGCCTTCAGGGATGCTCAAATTCCAGGTGGCGAGGTCGATCATGTCAATAATCCTGTATGCGGGGAATGTTGCGGCCACAGTTGCGCTCGAACCGACGCTATTGAGCTGTGTCAATTGGGTCTGCTGATTAGGAAATCCGTATGGCGGTAGATTGACGTCAAATGTTCGTTGAGGTGTTTATTGCAGGCTTTGTGCCTGCGGGTGTCACCGTTCGTCGGCTATTTTTGGAATTAATGGAACTAATCCGGGTTGCTTAGCTGCTACAGCGAAGGGACCTAAGCCATCAGCGGTGGACGGGTCGGCTAGGACGAGTGCATTCTCTGGACGAAGAGCACGCGCAGAATCCGGTTCTAAATAACCGGCGCGCCGCGCCATAAAGGCAGGAGACCGCTCATGAGCCACCGAAGCAATTTTGCGCTGTTGAGCTTTGATCCGGCGTTTGCGTCGTTGCGCGATGGCCTTTCGGTCGCTCAGCAGATTGACGACACACTCTGGGTGGCGAACGACGAAACCACGAGCCTGGAACGCCTGAAAATCCAGGATGCTGCGCCCGGCGGCGTCGTAAGGTGCGACGAGCACCAATCGTTTCCGCTCCTGGAATATCTGGATCTGCCCATACCGAAACAAGACGCCGAGATTGATATCGAGGGTTTGGCCTATGTCCCTGACAGTGGTTACCTCTGGGTGGTGGGCTCCCATAGCCTGAAGCGCAAGAAGTCCGAGGCCGGCACTTCTGCACAGAAAAATATCAAGCGCCTGTCGACGGTAGAGGCGGACGGCAATCGTTTTCTGCTGGCCCGCATCCCTGTGCTGCAGCAGAACGACAGCTATGTACTCGCCAGGAAAGTGGATGCCGATGGACGTACAGCGGCGCAGCTGCAGGGCAACGAAGTCGGTAACGACCTGACTGCGGCCATTGCTGAAGATCCTCAGCTACGCGACTTCCTGCGTATCCCGGGTAAGGACAACGGCCTCGATATCGAAGGGTTGGTGATGATCGGCTCGCGCCTTCTGCTGGGGCTGCGTGGACCGGTGCTACGCGGCTGGGCCGTGTTGTTGGAGATCGAACCCGAGCTGAACGACGCCTCGTCTGACACGCTGGTGCTGAAGAAGATCGGTCCGGATGGGCGCCGCTACCGCAAGCATTTCTTCGCGCTCAATGGCCTGGGCTTGCGTGACCTGTGCACCCGCGGTGACGATCTGCTGATCCTGGCGGGCCCCACGATGGAGCAGGACGGTCCGGTAACGGTCTTCCGCTGGCGCGGCGGTTTCGCGTCCGACGAGGAAAGCGTGGTCTTCACTGATCAATTGGAGAAGGTGCTGGAGGTGCCTTTCGGGCAAGGCAGCGATCACGCTGAGGGCATGTGTCTGTTCCAGTCGGGCGAGCAGCCTGGGGAGGTTCTGATGATCGTCTACGACTCTGCGGCGCAGAGTCGTAAACACGGCGATACGGATGTGGAAGGGGACCTGTTCATCCTGGATTAGCCACGCACATCGACGTCAACGCGACCTGTAGATCAGTTTGCCTGGGCTGCTGGTCACCACCCTCGGACTTGCAGCACTGGCCCTGCAGTTCGAGTCGGTCTTTATCGCGGTAGAACGTCAGCAGGTGTCATGACGGGTTGTGCGGGTTGGGTGGACGTTTGCTGATGGGGGATTTGAGGCGCAACCAATGACCGCTTATGGGCCGTTCTCTGCCAGTCGCGTGAGACAGAAAGCGACCCAATATAGATAGTCCGCGTCGAACGCCACCGATCAAGAGTGCCAACGGTCGCCCCCGCCACATGCTGAAAAAGCGTTCCGTTGCGCTAACGCGTTCTGCAGATTGTGCGCAGCCTCGGTTCATCCCGGCGTTGGGGTCAGGAGGAGGGATCGGCGTGGTAGACGATTCCTCCTCCTGGAGTCCATGGCGATGATCAGGCTTGCGCAGCGCTCATTCCGCCAGTGGCCATGGATTTTTTGCGCACCGCTTGATAGAGGAGGCTGGACACCATGAAGCCTGCAATGGCCAGTATGCTCATCAAGGTGAAGACATAGTTGTAACCCTGTTGACCGGGGAAGTGGTCGAGGATCGCGCCATAGATGACGTAGGCAAACATGCCGGGTGCATAGCCGATCAGGCAACCGATGCCGAAGGCCGAGCCGGTGATGTGTTGGGGAATGCCGACTTCACCCATGGGCGCCCAGAACACGCCGCGCATGGAGAATACGATCAGGGCGAAGGACAGGGTGGCGGCCATGCCCGCATAGATGAAGCCCGGGCTTTTCGGAATCAGCATGATCACGCCCATCAGCGGCAACAGTGCCAGGAATGCCCATTTCAGATAGCGGCTGGTGCTCTTGAATTGCTTGTCGGCAATGAAACCGCCGGCAGGCCCGCCGAGGATCTTCAGAAAGTACTGGTTGATGATGCCGTAGGCGCCGACCAACGCCACGGGCAACCCGTACATTTCTTTGAGGTAGGGAATGAAATAGGTCAGGCCGCAGTAGACGATGTAGACCATGAACACGTTGAGGCTGACCAGCCAGATTCCCGGAACCTTGATCGCTTCCATTAGGTTCGCCATACCATTCTTGGGCTTGGCCACCGACGGCGCGTTGCCGCCCTTGAGCAGGAACCAGGTCAGGGTGC
Source organism: Pseudomonas sp. GM41(2012) (assembly GCF_000282315.2). Taxonomy (GTDB): domain Bacteria; phylum Pseudomonadota; class Gammaproteobacteria; order Pseudomonadales; family Pseudomonadaceae; genus Aquipseudomonas. The sequence continues at coordinate 1,655,836 of NZ_AKJN02000006.1, read as the reverse complement.
CGGCCAGAATGTCGATGACCGAGTAAAACAGGATCGCCGACTTCAGGCCGGTTTCTCCCGAACCCATGGCGACGAACACGCCCAGAGCGGAAAAGGCCACCAGTGTATCAACCACGCCACGCCCGCCTTCGAGCAGGCCGAACAACCGGCCTTGCTCCTGATCGTCACCCAGGTTGCGGATGGCTTTGAGCAGCGATGGCCAGAACAGGCAGTCGGCACAGACGGCCAACAGACTGAACACGATCAGCAAATTGGTGAAGGGCGGAAAGGTCGCCAGGTACAGTCCCAGGCTACCGGTCCCGATCAGGCCGAGGGGAATCAGTTTGCGCGTGTCGTAGCGATCAGCGAGCAGGCCGCCAATCACAAACAGTGCAGTAGCGATGATCGCGTTGGCACTCAGCAGCATGCCGATTTCAGTGTGGCTCAAGCCCATGAATTCCTGCATGGGTATATAGAAGGCGTCCTTGAGGTTCGCCAGCTTGTAGATGGTGCCGCCACCGAGGATGAGGATCAGGAATCTGAGCCATTTGGCCTTGTTTTGAATTGTCATTATTGTTCTCCGGGCGTAATCGGGTCGTCAGGTTCAGGCGTTGGAAGGGCTGGCCAGGGTCAGTTCGGCCAAGGTGCGCAATTCGGCCAGCAGGCTACGGACATAGGCGACCTGGTTGTTCGCCCAGCGGTGTTCATCGGCCAGCATTCGCTCAAGTGAGTAGCCGTTCGGAAGTGGCGTTTCGCTCATCTCCCGGTAGGCAATGAAGGGATCGGCCGCTTCAAGGCTCTGGCGGAAGGCCGGGGCCACGTAGTGGTTTTCCTGCTCGAGAATAAATGCGATCACCTGCGGGGTTGCTTCGCCCAGCATCAACAGTTCGAACAGCATGCGGGCGCTGGGCAGATCGTCCTCGTCGCTGCCCTGCAATACGCCGTAATGGCCGAAGCCGTTTTGTTCGGGGACGATGCGCACACCCTTGAGGTGAGTCTGGCGGATGTGCGGCGCCAGGTTGCGCAGGGCCTGCAGGGGTTGTTCGCAGGCATTGATCATGTTGCCGAAGTCGAACAGAGCATGCAGGCGAGGGTGGTTGACGCGGTTGAGCAGTTGCGCGATTTCGCCGCTCTTGAGTTCTTCATGCTGCTCGAAGTCAAAGTACAGATCGTGTGCGTCGGCCTGTTGCGCGAGGTAGTGCAGATCGGTCTCGATCACGTCCATGACCCGCGACAGTGTGCCCTCGTAACGTGAGTAAACACGAATGTTGCGCACCCCCAGAGCCCTGGCGATGGCAATCACTTGGTCAACATCCTTTTTCAGCGTGCTGCTGATTTCCAGGTGCACATCCAGCCCCAGCGCTTTGGCCTTGGCGGCAAACCCCTGGAGCTGCGCGGATGACATTTGGCTCAGGCTGTTTTCCTCGCCGTCGAGCAAGTGCAGGCTCAGGCCTTGCAGCTCGTGGCGATAGGCGAAGTCCAGCAGGTCGGCAGGGGTGACTCGACCGTGGGTGAGGTTGGTCAGTAGCGGGTAGGCGTGGGCAAACAGACGCAGTTTCCCCAGACGCTCAAGCAACCGCCGGGCCAGTGCGTCCGTCAGCACGGGAACAGCCCCGTGTTCGACCACCTTATGGCTCAGCAAGGCGTTGAATCGTTCCTGGATCTTATTGTTCATTAGAGTCGTTCCTGGTTCAGACACCGGGTCTACCGGCGCAGCCTTTATCGCGCCAGTCAGGAACTCTCGATAGATCCACTATCAGTTATTTGATAAGACCACTTGCCTCGCATCAAGCGGTCGGCGGCAGATAACCCAAGGTGCGCAAGGCCCGGGCCAGCGCCTCGACACGCTCCCGGGCCTGGTTTTCAGGCGTGCCGGCAAAGCCGATCAACAGGGCCGGCGCAAGGGCATGCTTGATGCGGTAGTCGCTCAAGGCGTAAGTGTGGATGTTGTGCCGGGCCAGTTGCTGTGCGATGTCAGCGTCACTGAGTTCTGGGGGCAGCCAAGCGATCAGGTGCATGCCAGCATCCGTCGGAGTGATCCTGAAGAAGCTGCCAATCTGCTTTTCAAGCTGTTCGATCAATGCCTGCTGGCGCGCCTTGTACAGCGCACGCATGCGGCGGATGTGCCCCAGGAAGTGGCCTTCGCTCATGAAGTCCGCCGTTGTCGCCTGTAGCAGTGTGGGCGGACTGCGATCCATGACCGCGCGCAGGGTGCAAAAGGGTTCGACCAAGGCCTGCGGCAGAATCACATAACCCAGTCTCAGTGACGGAAAGAGCACTTTGCTGAACGTTCCGACGTAAATCACCCGGGCCATCTGGTCCATGGCATACAGCGCCGGGAGGAGGCGACCACTGTAGCGAAACTCACTGTCGCAATCGTCCTCGATGATCCAGCTCTGATGCTGCGCAGCCCATTCGATGAGTGCCTGGCGCCGCGCATAACTCAGGGTGACACCCAAAGGATGCTGGCGCGAAGGCGTACAAAACACCAAGCGGGCATCAGGGCACTCGGTCAAGCCTTGCTGGACATCGATCCCCTGTTCATCGATACGCAACGCAACCACCTGAGCCCCCTGGGCCTGCAACGCAATGCGTGCGGCGATGTGCCCCGGGTCCTCCATCCAGATGCTGTCCTGCGGGTTGAGCAGCAGCATGCCCAGCAGGTTGAACGCTTGCTGCGCGCCGGAAACGATCACCACTTGCCCGGCATCGCAGTCGATGCCACGTGCATCGAAGACATATTCGGCAATCGCTGCGCGGAACGCCTGCAAGCCTTGCAACTCGCCATAACCCAGAATGGCCTTGGTTGGCTTGAGCAGATGACGGTTCATCAGACGCCGCCAGGTCGCCTGCGGGAAGGCTTCATAAGTGCTGTGGCTGGGCAGAAAGGAAGTCGGGGTCGCGGGGTCCCAGTCGGCATAGGACACCCCGCGAAAATGATCGCTGCGCAGCGACAGCATCGACTGGCTCAGGTCGGACAGGCGCGGTGGCTGGCGCGGTTGCTCGTCTTCGATACCCCGGCTTTCCCACTCAGTGCCGACATACGTCCCGGCACCCGTGCGCGAGGCCAGGAAACCTTCGGCAATCAGCTGATCGAACGCATTGAGAATAGTGATCCGCGACAACCCCAACTCGTTGCTTAGCGTCCGGGTCGACGGCAGGCGCACACCCCCCTGGATTCTGCCGTTGAGTATCTGTTTGCGAATCTGCAGATACAGTTGGCGGTACAGGGGAATGGCACTGGCACGGTCCAGTTCGATGGCCGACAGCAGCAAACCTGCGGGGGATTTCATGACATGCTCGTCCTGCAAACCGTCAGGCGACGGGGAGGTCAGGGTATCGAGCGATAGCCGATAAGTCATCCGTCTGCGTTGATGTCCGGCGCCACGACGGGCTGCTATCGACCCAAACTGACGGTGAGCATTGGCAGAATCCACAGCTAAAAGCGGTCATTCGGCACTACTCGATGCCAAGGTCCCGCAGACGACAATCGATGGTCAAGTTTCGAGGGCGTAAGGCCGTCGTTGAAGGGGCAGGGTTGAAGGCTGCCGACTGCTCAGTGCGCTTTGTTGGCTCTCTACATTCGCTTCAGCGGGGGCGCAGTCCACTTGCCTTCCGTCGCTTCGGCTTTCGGCCAGTAGAGCCGCATGATCATGGAAAATGCCCCTTTCGGTGCAGGCAGCCAGTTGGCTTCCTTGTCCTTGCCGGGCGATTCGTTTTGGATGATCAGCGTCAGTCCATCATCGGCATCGCGCTTGAACTGCGGCAGCATGGGTGAGTTGACCAGATACCGGTTGATAGGGTTGGCAACGAGAAGGCTCGCCGGCTCTTCATACATTGTCAACGACCAGAATGCGTTCACGGGTGGCAACTGGCCGGGCGCAAAACGCAAGGTATAACGATTTGCGCCATCCAGCTTCCGCTTCGCCTCATCCACGTAATAAGTTGGATACATCGCTTCCAACTTTGAATTGCCATAGATGCCAAGCACGGCGGCGCCCATGCGAAACAAATAATTGTTTTTCAGATATTCCCGCGTGCCGAAGACATCGCCGGAGGTCAGCTTCCCCTCATCAAATTCTTTCTTCAGGCCAGCGAAGTCAGCCCAAGCGTCGGCCATACCTTGCTCGATGGCTTCCTTCAGTTCAGGTGAGAGCTTGCCAGGATCGAAAATCTGTCCTGGCCCGACGCCGATTTTGGCGAAACGTGCCATGAGTTCGGTCTCGGACGGATTTGTCGGGCAGAAACCAAGCACGAAGTTCAGCACGTTGAAGAACTGCAGCGAGGTCTTCTCTTGAGCGGGCGTGAGCGGCTTGATGAAATCGATGGCCGGAGCCGCTTTGGGTGTGGTGGTGCCAAGGAATGCCGATAGCGTCTGTGCCTTGTAGCCGGCCTGCACTTTTTTCACGTTGTCGAGGTCGCCGGGGTTGAAGAGCTGTGTGCGATAGGCAGCGAAGACAAATTCTGTCTCCGAACGGATCACTTCCTTCACACCCTTGGGTGTCTGCCCTTTCCAGGCCGGCCCCGCGATCAGGAAGCTGCCGCCACTGTTGCCGGTGGTGCGGCTGCCGATGTAGGCAAAGTTAAAGGTGTAGGCGTCGATGAGCTGGATGGTGAAGTAGCGTCCCTTTTCGATCGCCGGCACGGTAAGTACGATCGGTTCGGCGCGCAGATCCATGCCCAACCACGAATACGGCGTGTCTGAGTTGGGCGTCTGGATGGCCGTATCCGCCGGCGTGTAAACGCGAGGAATGTTGCGGATCTGATTCCACTGCGCCTTGAACTCGGGATTCTGGCGATCCACAAAGTAGCTGTATTGGATGCGATAGCTATCCACCACCGGGAAGCCGTAGACATAGGCCTCCTTGGCGATGGCGCGGGCCTCGGTGGGAGTTACGTTCGTTTGGGCGCGCGCCACGGCCAATGGCAGTGCCATCAGACAGACGATGAGTTTCAGTGTTGTGAATGTCATGTAAACCCCCGATCACTGTGTTTTACCTGCTCGTCCACAGATGCTCGATCTGACGCGCCAGGCTCTATTTCAACACCACGATGCCTGGTGGCTTCCACGTTCCCTTGCCGGCCGGCAGGATCGAAGGCGGTGTCTCCTTGGGCCAATAAAGGCGCATCACCAGGTAGATCGGACCGTCGGGGGCAGGCAGCCAGTTGCCTTCCAGCGCCTTGCCGGGCGAGTCCCGTTGAATGTAGAGGGTGAGCGCCCCGTCCTTGCTCTTCTTCATGCCGGGCAGCATGGGCGAGTTCAGCAGATAGCGGTCGATCGGGTTCTTGATCAGGAGCTGCGTCTTGCCGTCGTACATGGTCACCGACCAGAAGGCGTTCACCGGTGGCAGTTGCCCGGCGGGGAAGGTGAGCGTGTAGTTGTGTTTGCTGCCGTCCAGTGGCTCGCCGGTCGCCGTCGTGCGGGTCAAGGGATAAGTGGCTTCCACTGCATCGTTGCCGTAGATGCCGCCTTTGGCCGCGCCCGCGCGCATCAGCCAGTTACCGTTGTAGAAATGGCGGTCGCCAAAGAACGAACCGATGCTCCAGCCATTGACGTCCTTGAGTCCGCTGGACAACCACTTGTCCACCTTTTCGTCGCCTTCCTTCATGCCGAGCAGGACGGCAGCCTTGTGTTCGAACGAGAGATCCTTGAACTCGAAGCTCTTGCCCGGCCCGATGCCGATTCGCGCGATTCGGGCCCGAATCTCCCTGTCTTCCGGCGTTGGCGGCACGTACTGGAGCGCGGCATCGAGGTACTCGAAGAAGTTCTCCTTGATCCCCGCTGTGGTGGCCGGAAGGAAATTGACTACCGGCGATGCAGGCGGCGCCGGTTGCTTCAGAAACGCCGACAGCGGCTGGACTTTGTAGCCCGACTGCACCTTCATCACGTTCGGCATGTCCTTGGGATTGTAGAGCTGGGTTCGATAGCCAGCGATCGGGAAGGGCGTTGTCGAATGGAAGACCTTGTTGATGCCCGGTGGCGTGGAACCCTTCCAGTCAGGCCCGACCACCAGGTAGTTGCCCGGCTCGTTCCCCGTGGCGCGGCTGCCGATGTAGCCGAAGTTGTAGGCATTACCGTCGACCAGCTGCACTGCGTAGTAGCGCCTCTTTTCGACCGCCGGTACCGTGAGCACCATCGGCTCGGCACGCAGGTCCAACCAGAGGAAGGAGTAGGGAGTGTCGCTGTTGGGTGTGACGATGGCCGTGTCCTGGTAGGTGAAGACGCGGGGCTCGTTCCTGATCTGGTTAAAGGGTGCCTTGAACTGTGAGCCGCCCTTGTCCACGGCGTATTCATACATCACCGCATAGTTCATGACGATTGGCAGTCCGTAGATGAAGGCTTCCTCGGCGATGGCCTTCGTCTCGGTGAGACTGGGTGCGGCAATGCCCCTGGCTGCGTCGGCTTTCTCGGCCTTGGCCACGGGATCGTTCTGGTTGGCACAGCCTGCAATCAGAGCCACCGAGGCGGCAGCGACTGCGATCCATTTCATGCAGGTTGAATATTCCGGTTTCATCGTTGCACCGCTCCTTTCACCATGTCCTGATTAGCGATTGGACTCACCAAGGGCTCCGGCTGGTTTACTGCCATGCATGAGCATAGGTCATGTGGTGGCAAAAGCAGGGGAACTGGTCCATGAGACCGTGCGTTGCACCACCGGGCACCGCAGGCATGAAGCCAAGCGTCCGCTAAGAGGCGAAATGGAGGTTGCGGTGACTGACCGTTTATGGCCGATTTCTGCCCGTCACGACAGGCCGCTTTTGGTCCAGGCTGTTAAAAAAAGCAGGCACCGTTTTGAAGTCTGCGTCGCTACGTAAAATCTGCCAGCGCTTGGTTAATCAGCAGACGCAAAAATTTGCGTAGGAGCGCGATTTTCGTTCCAGTTCTGACTGTCAAACCTGCTCTAAAACGGTTTTAAACAGCCAGAGCCGAAAGCAGACGCCAGTTACCTCGCCTAAGCTAGAAAGGAATAAAAGGGTGAAGGTGTAGCCTCATCCGGCGTACTGACATACCTTCGCCACGCAAAGGAAGCGATGAATGTTTTTGTGATGCTCCAGCCGCTGTTCGACATGCTGAAGTGGCTGCTGCCATTGTTGGTCCTAGTCATCATCATCAAGACGCCCTGGTTCAAGGGCTGGTTCGGTGAGCTGCTGGTGCGGACATTCGCCCACTATAGGTTGGATGGCCAGGTCTACCGCCGGTTGCACAACGTCACACTGGATACGCCCGATGGCGCTACCCAGATCGATCATGTGTTCCTGTCGCCTTTTGGCATTTTCGTGCTGGAGACCAAAAACATGCGTGGCTGGATCTTCGGAGGTGAGCGCCAGGCCCAGTGGACACAGCAGATTTTCCGGCATCGCTTCAGATTCCAGAACCCGCTGCGGCAGAATTACAAACATTTGAAGGCGCTAGAAGCGCTGCTCAGCGTTCCACCCGAGCACATCCATTCTGTAATCGCCTTCGTCGGCGGCAGCAGTTTCAAGACTGTCATGCCGGACAATGTCACCCAAGGCGTCAGCTGCATCCGCTATATCTAGTCCTTTCAGCAGCCTGTGTTTAACGAAGCGCAGGTGAGTGTAATGGTGAAGGCGCTGGAGAGCGGGAAGAGGGAAGAGGGACAGTACGCTCACTACCCACTACGGGCGCCTACTGATCTGTGTGGGAGCCTTCCGCTGTTGGCCGATTTCTGCCCGTCGCGAAGGACAGAAAACCGACCCGAAGCGGACAGTCGAAGGGGCAGTAATTAATGAAGTAGTTCAGTCAGGTTGAGCGTGTCCTTCCAGAATCTCAAATCCATCATCAACGGGAGCGTACCCCACAACTTTTCTGGTCTTCTCGATAGAAAGTCGCTTATATCTGTTATCTGAGACCCCGTGGATAACATGAAATCCGCTCAGCTCGGCCTCGACGCAATTACTAAGTAGTGCGACAACATCCCTGATACTAATAAAAGCAGCTACATCCCTGTGACTGTGGTTTTCCCCTTGGTGAAATATAGCTACGTTTGCAATACGGACTGCGATTGTTGTCATTTGACCATCGTTTGCATACATCGAAGCCAGCGCTTCCCCGAACGCTTTGCTGACCCCGTATAGATTGCCTGGCTTAGGTGCCATACATTCATGTACCTGGACATCCTCTGGATAACCTTCGATAGCCTGAGCGCTGCTCGCAAATATAAAGCGCTTGCAGCCTTGAGCCTTTGCGGCGAATAGCATGTTGTAGGTGCCCACAATATTCACAGGGAGCAGGGATGTCATGAAATCGGCGTCTGGGCGAGGGTCAGCAGCTAGATGAATCACTGTATGTATGCCTTCGCAAGCTTCAAGGCAACTGGCTTGAACGCTGATGTCGAGAGCGAAACGTTGTGCCGATTGCGGAAGTGTTGATACATCTATGTCGGCTAAACGCAAATCTGACTTATCGTAATGCGCTTTCCAAAAAGCGCTGCCGATTCGGCCCGCAGCACCTGTGATTAAAATTTTTCGCGCGTTCATTTCAGCATGTCCTTATGGTAAACGTCACTGCAGCTTCCCAGCGTCGTGGTCGGTTGACAACCTCCAATGAGAGTAACAAGCGTCAACACGTCCGCTTCTGGCCGTTTTCTGCCTGTCGCCACCAACAGCAATAGGTATCTGTCCAGCGAGACAAATCGCCAACCTACACTCCAAGCCCCCGCCTTTGTACGGGGGCGAGCGAGTAGAAAAACGTGGTTTTCGCGTCCCAAAGAGGTCTCTACAAATGAACGACCAACCTGAACTTTCCCTTCGTTTAATCTCCGCGCCAGATGGCACTTTTAAACACCGCTATATTGATACACCGTCGCACTCCAATACTGGCTGCCGTTACGTTTTTGGCGAACCCATCCATCGGCCACCAGTTGTTTGGCGATCATTCGATTCATAAAGCCATGACCGAGCAGCAGAACCGGTCCTTCGTTGGCAAGGGACTGAAGTCGTCGAGCTGCCGTGCTGGCGCGCATCCTCGCCGTTCCGGCGGATTCGACGTTGCGTGAGTAACCGCACAACCATAAGACTCGAAGGATAAATGCCCAGGTAAACGACGATAGCCGTGGCAGTTTCCAGTGACCATAAGGCAGTTGCGCTTCACAGAAAAGCGCGTCGACAAGGGCGGGCTTCAGGCCAAGAGCCTGGACGGAGGTCAGCGCACGAGGCGCGCTGCTTGAGACAATCACCTTGGCGGTTGCGGCGAGCTGCATGCTGGCATCCGGGACGGGTTGGTTGGTAATTTCGGACCGGTTGTATTGCTCGATCCAGTCTTTCATATCGAGCGCTGACATTTTGTAGGTTGCGACCAGTTTTGGCTGGCCGTGACGCATCAGGATTATTTCCCTACTCACTGTATGTTTACGTCCTTGTTCAGGTGTGCGGTCAATGTGGAAGGAGTGCGGTTCCGGGAACTTAAGGTTTGACTCTCAAACCAATCGTGATCGCGGTACCACGCCACCGTGTCGGTGATTGTCAGCTCTAGTGGCCGGAAACTCAGGCCAAGCTCTTGTTCACTCTTGCTGTGGTTGAAACAGGTGCGGTCCTTTTCTCGTACCAACAGGCGCAACGTGGCCATGCTCAGCAGAATGGGCTTGCTGGTAATACGCGCATACATCTCCTGCACAGCCGCCAACGTGTATAGAAAGGGGAGCGGTAGTTGTCGAACGGGTGTCTTGACGCCCGCTATACGTCCAAGCATAGGCACCAGCTCACGCATTGTCATATGCCGGCCCGCCGCGAGATAGCGCTCACCTCGCCGCCCATGTTTGGCTGCGGCAATCTGCGCCAATGCCACATCGCGGGCATCGACAACGGAGAAACTACCGGGGATTAGTCCGGGCAGTTTGCCGAGCACGACATCGTTAACCAGCTGTCCCGAGGAGGTGGGGCCCATGTCGGCTGGGCCCCACATCCAGCCAGGCAGGACCATGCAGGCATGCATCTCGGGATGGACCTCCAGGAACGACAAGACGACACGGTCGGCGAGAATCTTGCTACGGTAGTAGTCATCCGCATCGGCGTCGGCCCGCAGACATGTCTCATCGATGGACGTGCCAGGTGCGCCGTCGAGCACGGCAATGGAAGACGTATGGATGAACCGTCGTATACCGGCGCGGTAGGCCTGGTTTAGCAGGCGCCGCGTACCAGACACATTAATCTTTTCGAGTTCCTTCCAGTGGCTGCCGCCCTTGTAGTTGTCGCGAAAGAACGCCGCGGTGTGAAACACCGTATCGCAGCCTTGCAGCGACGCTGCGAATGCGTCGACATCGGCCATGTCCCCAACGACCAGTTCCACACCCGGCAAATTGTTGAACTGCAGTTCACCTTTGGCTCTTGAACGGACCAGGGCTTTGACCGCGTAACCACGAGCGACCAATTCACGCACTAGGTTGTTGCCCAACAAGCCGGTTGCGCCAGTAACGAATGCGCTGTGCATGGCTCAACCCTCAGCTGGATAGGCTAACGGCATCAGCACCGCACTGTCGAAGAAGGCCTCTTCACGGATGGCCAGCCCGTCTCTGAAGGTGAAGTGTGCGGCGTAGTACGCGGTAATATGGCGTCCATGAGGTGGAATCACCCGGCCTGGCAGCACCAAGGGTGCGGCGAATGTGCCGGTCAGGAAGGCAGTCAGCGCCAAACGATCGTTACCGACGGCGAATGGGCTGAAAATCACTTGGGCATCGGGGAGCGCTTCGAGCAATGCGATCTCTCGTTTGCGCATGGCTTCGCGACCGGTTTGTATCCCCATGCTATCGAGGTAGATGAAGTCTTCGCAAACCAGCGCAAGCATCGCCTCCACATCACGGCGATTGAAGGCACTGGCGGCGCGTTCCGCATAGTCGTTGGGGCCAGTAGTCATACAGTCCATTCCATTCGTCTTCGAGGGCTTGTAGATATACCTTTGAGGCCTCTCCCGAAAAACAGCGACTACTGCATAATGGCTTTGCACATATGCAGACCAGGGAGGATATGACGCATGGCGTTGCAAGCAAATTGGGACGATCTTCGTCTGTTGTTGGCAGTCTCGCGGCGTGGCAGCTTTCTTCAAGCTGGCCAGATGCTGGGTATTGCGGCGTCTACTGTGTCCCGCCGGTTGACCCAACTTGAGAGCGCCCTGGGCGAGCTACTCGTCGAGCGGGGCGTTGAAGGATGCTGGTTGACCTCGCGCGGCCAATCCCTCGTGGAAGTTGCCCTGGCGGCGGAGGCGGGCTTGAGGCGTCAAACCGTTGCTGGCATGTCCGGGCTACACACAGAGCTATTTGGCAGTGTCCTGGTCAGTGCAGGAGAGGGATTTTCGTCTTGCGTGCTGGAGGCTGCGAGTCGCTTCACCGCTCTTCACCCGCGTTGCTCGGTGGAGTTGATGGCAACAGCCGACTTTCACAAGATTGTCCGTGGCGTGGCAGACATTGCTGTACGCACAGCTCATCTAGGCGAACCGTCGCTGATTTATCGACCAATAGGCAGGCTCGCTTACGGCGTCTTCGCCGATGCAGGTTATCTGAAGCGGTATCCAGGGGTGACTCCGGCCACCGCGGTTAATATCGCCTTGCTTCCTCCGCTGGACATGTTGCCGCAAATGCGTGCGGCAAAGGCCGCGGGTCTGGAACGCGCGCAGATCAGCGTGAACTCGTTCGCGGTTCAGCTCGAATCGGTGAGGCGAGGAATGGGTGTGGCAGTACTGCCCCGTATTCTGGCGAAGGACCTGATCGAGTTGTTCCCGGATCTCCAACTTCCAGATATGGAAGTCTATCTGGTGACCCGGCCTCAGGCATTGAAACAGGCTCACATTAAATGTTTTTTTGCCATCCTGGAGCAGGTGCTGCTCGAAGCCCTTTCCATAGAAAATGTGGAAGGTTACCTCCTGGGGGCGACCTGAAATGGGTGCATGGGGGCGCTAGACAAAAACAGAAATCGGGATGAGGGTGTGAGTTAATTCAGCGATGCGTCCTGGTTTTTTATGAGCGCGAACCACGTCGTAGCGAGATGTGACCAGGCACGGACACCACAGTGTTCGTGCCGTTGGCCAATGCAGGGTTATGACGCCTTAAGCAACGCTACGTATTCAGCAGCGTTGGTTTCGAGCGAGCGTGGCGCTACCCCAGTGAGAGTATGTGCGTCGTCGGTTGCGGCAGCTGTCCAGTTTGATCGACAGCTCTACTACCCTGACAGCCATGCCAGATCGCCTCACTCACCTGCTGGGTTCCTGGCTGCTGGAGGACATAGGAAGTTAGTGACCTAACGTCGGACTTATTTAAACGTGGTGAATGTAGTGTTGGGGAGCGGCTGACCGCTTCTGGCCGTTTTCAGCCCTTCGCGACAGGCAGAAAACGACCCTTAGCGGTCATCGCATTATGCTGTAACCGTGTTTTCCAGTTCGATGAGAAAGCAGTGACGGCGGCTCGAACCTGTTGTTGGGCCATACATTCATTGCGGATACGGATACTTTGGATCTTGGCAGTAGTCGTAATCAGCGAGCGCCTTGAAATCTCCAACTGCCTCGAGCACGTGGCACATTTGTTTCGGGTTCAGATCGACTAAACCAAATATCGTCGCGTTGCTTTTGACCTTTCTGGTCATGAGGGTTTTGACCGGGCCGACATGAGCTATAGCGCGAGTGCCGGCATAGGTAAACGTGTATGCCAGCTCGTATAGGCGATTGCGCTCGTCTATTGAAAGGGTGCGCTCTTGCGGTGTGGACGCTAGCCTTTGGCTCATCAGCATTTCAACCCTTCTCAGGTCGGAGTCGTCGCCCGCAGCGCCAACAATCTGTGAGGCGCTCGTTCCAAGCGAGTCTTCGTCCGACATTTGAGCTCGTGCTACCTCAAGGTACTTCAGGGCGTGCTTACCGTAGTTTGCGAGGACGCTTCTTGCGACCGGTCGGATATCTCGGTAGGGCCACTCCCTTTCACTATGTGGCTCTTGCGAAAACGCTACTTCTCCGACCCTATCTACGATGTAGGGCGAGGGGTCTGGAATGCGTGCAGCGAGTTCGAGTTGGTATCGTTCAATATGACCTTTGAGCCCGCGACGTTGAGTAATGACTTTACCTGCTCTGGAATAGATGCTCTGCGGTGCGCATACCGGTATCGGCAGCCCCTTGTCTGTCGCCCGATAGAAGCCATGAGCAAGGAACTTCTCAACCCCAATGTCTAGCCAGAGCCCCTCAGCACGCAGATTTTGTTCCAAAACGTCCGCAGCCAGCGAAAACGTCTTGCCCTCTTCTGACGTAGGCTCAGCACACGACCGGATGCTCTTGTATAGCCGTGCCTGCTCCAACTCGGGTGTGTGTCCTTTTTTTCCATTGCCTTGTGAAGAAGATAGCCATGCGCCGAGCGCTATCCCCACGCCAACTAGAAGGAATGCTTGAAGAAAGCGATTCACGTTTTTTAGGCCCACCTACTTTTAGGCGACATGCCATGTCGCGTTTCTTGTCGTGATGGCGTGTCGGATAACGTTCCTTGTCGTTTTGTAAGTCCTTATCTAGCTTAGAGGTGGTCGCGGCAAACGCGACATCGCCCAGAGAGAAACACGACAAGGGTGACGGCAAGCCCTACAGCCTTCTAGATTCGAAAGCAGCATCGTGACGCTATCAATTTGCCATCGCTGTGTCCATCGTCCGCTCCTGGCCGTTTTCTGCCTGTCATGACCGACCGAAACCCACAACCCAAAGCGGAAAGTCCGGCCACCAGAATCAGGTTTCGGATTGATGAGTCACCCAGTGTTTCATCTCTTCAGCAATGAAGTGGTTTACCAGGTCGCTGTACATCTTCTCGATTGCATCCGGGCTCAGGCCCTCGACCTCGGCCCACTCGCGACGTGTCGCCAGCATGGCCTTGAAACGCTCCGGAGCACGCACCGAAGTCGCCGAGGTCTTGAACTTCGAGGCAGCCAGCACGTAGTGAAAACGCTTGCCCAACAGCTTGATAACGACCTGATCAAGGGCATCGATTTCGCGTCGGATGTCCTCCATGCCCGCACACTCTGCGGGTTGCAACTGATTGATGACTTCCATGTAGGTGACTCCGTTGTTAAAAAAATGGTTAACCTTCGGAAGAGGTATCGCCGCGGCATCTTCCGTGCGTGATACAGCCCGAATACCAGAACATCCGTTGTCCGCAGCATCAGGAGCAGTTTTTGACTAAGGCAGATCGGCGAACTAATTAAGCCACGTTACTCGATAAGATCGTAGGTAACTGTGTCAGCTCGTTGGGTGACTGCTCCTGGCCGATTGATGCGGGTCACGAATGGCAGCTATTGGCTGTGGATTCACCGGTCGACCCAATATAGATAGTCCGTCGCCGACATCATGATTACCCCGGCTATTTCGGTGCTTTCTGCGGTTGAGGGACTTCAGCTAGCGTTTGACGGAATCACCTTTTGAATCTAGCGAAATTTGGGGCGCGGGATCAGCGAGCGCAGGTCGGAACCGCCCGAGCAATTTCACTATCGCAGCATTTACGCATTACCCCCACCTGCCTTTTTACCTGCGAGCTGTTTGCTTGCTTGTATAGTTCACCGGTGAGGAATAGATTCGGTTGTGAACCTTTTTACCCCCCAAATTGAAATGGATATCGCCGTGATTCAATCCCGATTGCTCGCTCACAACCACATTTCCTGACGTCAGCGACCTCTAATTCGTCGTCGAACAAACCCGGGCCGCAAAGCCTTGCGAAATGGTCCGGGATTGGCAGCATGATCCGGCGCTGTGCGCTCATTTATCTGGATGATGCCGAGGGCCTGGCTGAACAGGTTGTTTTCCTGGCTCGACGATGCAAGCTGGATTCGACGTCACTACAGAGTGCTGCGTTGCCCTGCGGGATTTCGCCGCCCCTTTTGCCATCAAGTTGAAAGCCTCCTGGGGACTCCCTCAGGCACTGCGTGAGTTGATAGGTGCGATCTATGCGTTGCCTCCCATGCAGGTACGCGGCGAGCAAGTGGTCAAGCGGACCTCGAAAGACTTCAACGATTGGCGGGCCTGGCCTGAGTGCATTCGGGAACGCAGACTGGGCACCCCACCGCAGAAAAGCTGGTCTAGGATTGCTTGTTATTAAATGCAAGGGATTTGCGAGGAACAATGGAATGAGCGACAAGACGTTTAGCCTCAAACCAGTCCTGCTGATAGTTGACGACCAAGTCACTGACCTAAGAATTTTGAGCACCGCGGTGCGAGATTTAGCCGAAGTCTATGTCGCCAAAAGTGGTCAGGAGGCGCTAGAGATTGCGCGTCAATGCAGGCCCGATGTGGTTTTGCTCGACATAGAAATGCCAGGAATGAGCGGCTTCGAGGTCTGCCGGGCGCTGAAATCCGATCCGGAGCTTTTGGATGCAGCGGTCATTTTTGTAAGCTCTCATACGCATACAGACAATGAGCTTCGCGCTCTTGAGTGCGGCGGAGTGGACTTCATTCAAAAGCCGCTGAATATTCCAGTAGCCAGAGCCCATATCAAGGCTCATATCGCCTTGCGCACTGAGGCCAAGAGGCTCGCCAATCACGATGCATTGACTGGACTACCCAACCGAATACTGTTGCAGGATCGTACCGAGCAGGCTTTACAAAAGGCCCGTCGCAGCCATGGTTGTGTGGCGATGCTGTTACTTGATCTGGACAACTTCAAAGTGGTCAACGATTCGATGGGGCACTCGGTCGGCGACTTGGTGTTGCAAGAGGTTGCATCGCGACTATCGCGATCCTTGCGCGCAGTGGATACCCTCAGCAGGCAAGGAGGAGACGAGTTCATCCTCCTTCTGCCAGAGGTGATAGGTTTCGACGCCGTGGGCGACTTCGCTGAAAGGTTGCTCGCAACAATCGCCAGTCCTTTTTCAATCCAGGCAAACCGATACGACCTTTCCGCAAGCATCGGCATCAGCGTGTTCCCTGAGGACAGCGATGATCTGGAATCACTTTATCGGCATGCCGACTCGGCTATGTACCAGGCGAAGCTTTCAGGTCGCAATCGCTATTGTTTTTTTTCTCCGCATATCGAGAGCAGCATGCGTGCCAGGCACTTGCTTGAGCGCCATATGCGCACTGCTTTGGAAGATGGCGTTTTTGAGGTCTTTTACCAGGCGAAGGTCGATGCCCGACATAACCGGATCATTGGGATGGAGGCGCTGATCCGATGGCGCAATCATGACGGTGTTTTGGTCTCGCCTGTCGATTTCATTCCTCTGGCAGAAGAAACAGGGCTGATCATCCCCATTGGCAAGTACGTTCTGCTCCAGGCCTGCCAGGACGCGAGAGCGCTTCGTGAACTGGGTCATGACATTTCCATTAGCGTTAATATCTCCGTCGTGCAATTTCGCGAGGAGTCCTTCCTGGACATGGTGAAAGGCATCCTGGTCGAATCTGGACTAGAAGCAGAATTCCTGGAGTTGGAGATTACCGAAGGGGTGCTGGCAAGAGACATCGATAACGCCCGAGAAACCCTCTTTCATCTCAAAACGTTAGGGGTCCGCATTTCGATCGACGATTTCGGCACAGGTTATTCGAGCCTGGCTTATCTCAAACGTTTCCCAATTGATGTTCTGAAAATAGATCAGAGCTTTGTACGAGATATGCTCACCGACAAAAGCGATTCGGCGATCATAGAGGCGATCATAAAGTTAGGTCAGGCGCTCGGCCTTGAGTTGGTGGCCGAAGGCGTAGAAACCCAGGAGCAGGCGGATGCGCTTCTGGGGCAAGGCTGCCAGATCATGCAAGGTTATCTTTATTGCCGTCCTGTTCCTTTTGCTCAAATCTGCTCATTTTTATCCTTGGGGCTCAAGGTTAATGTGATGCATGCGAACTAAGTTGCAGACGCCCCCAACAGGGGTTCGAACTTTAATATTGAAGGCTTGAAGACCTTCTGTAATGGGACAATGCGGGTGAGAAAACATAGGTTTTTTGCATTGAGCTGGGGAGTAGCCATCACTCTGGCAGCAGGGTTAGGGGCAAGTATTCTGGGCGCCTGGATCCTTGAGCGCGTCAACGAACAGCAGGCTCAAGAGGCGGTCGCGGCGGCTACCGAGGAAGCCGCAGAGTTGGTTTTAACTCGCCTCAATCTTTACCAATACGGATTGCGAGGCGTTCGGGGAGCCGTACTGACAGCGGGTGAGCATGGCATCAGCCGCGAAGTTTTTTATCAATATCACCATCCGAACGATCTCGCTTCCGAGTTCCCCGGTGCACGTGCCTTGGGCTTTATCAGGCGTGTACCGGAGCAGGATGAAAGCGAGTTTCTCAAACGCGCTCGGGCTGACGGCAAAGCTGATTTCTCCATTCGTCAATTCTCACCGCATTCAGGCGAGCGTTACGTTGTCCAGTATGTTGTACCGCTTGAAGGTAACCAGCCTGCAATTGGCTTGGACATAGCTTCGGAAACATCGCGGCGAGAGGCTGCCCAATCCGCGATACACAACGGTGTGGCACGGATCACAGCGCCCATCACTCTGGTACAGGGCATGGCAAAACCGCAGCAGTCTTTCCTGATTTTGATGCCCATCTTTCGCGGCGGTGTGACTCCGGCGACCGCTGCTCATCGAGAAACAGCAGCTTTTGGCTGGACCTATATTGTGTTGCAGACAGAGGAGGTACTCAGAGGCCTGCGCATAGAAAATGAGACGGTGCATCTGCGGTTGAGGGATATCACTGTCCCAGGGCAAGAGAACCTGTTTTATGAAAGCACCGACAACTCGGCCAGCGGTGAAACGCTGATGACCCACCAGTCGGAGCGCGAGGTATACGGGAGGCGATGGCAAATCGAACTCGGCGCGCATCCGTTGTTCATCCAGCGCCTGCATCAGGTTTCACCAAAGGTCGTCCTGTTGATGGGTGGTCTGCTCACTCTTCTTCTGGCGACTCTGGCGGGTGTCGTGAGTGTCAGTCGTCAACGCCGACGGCAGATATTCGCCGAGCAGGCGAGGCTTGCCGCCATCGTAGAAAGCTCGGCCGATGGCATCATTGGAAAAACGCTCAATGGCGTAGTTACCAACTGGAATAAGGGGGCCGAACAACTGTTTGGCTATACGGCCGAGGAGGCAGTGGGCCAGACATTGGCCCACCTGGTTGTTCCTGAGGCGCTTGTCGCTGAGGAAACTCATATCCTTGCGCGCATCAGGGCGGGTGAGCGTATCGCCAGCTTTGATACCCAACGCCATCACAAAGATGGGCGACTGATCGATGTCTCCGCCAACATCTCACCCATTTATGGCGAGGGTGGTCGCGTCGTTGGCGCTTCCAAGACATTAAGGGATATCACGGCGAAAAAAGCTGCAGAGGCCCGAATTCTCGAACTCAACTCCAGCCTGGAGGAGCAGGTTGCGCAACGAACTTCCGAGTTGCGACACCTCAATCTGTTGTTGGGCACTGTGCTGCGCTCGGCCACTGAGGTTTCGATCATTGCGACGGATCTCGATGGCGTTATTCGTGTGTTCAACAAAGGCGCGGAGCATTTGTTGGGTTATGACGCCGAGGAGTTACTGGGTAAAAACACCCCGGCGCTTATCCATGAACCAGAGGAAGTCGCTGCTCGTGGCATTGAACTGAGTGAGGAGTACGCACAGGTAATCGATGGTTTCCGCGTGATTACCCATAAACCTGAGCTTGAAGGCGCAGAAACACGTGAGTGGACTTACATACGTAAGGACGGCTCGCGGTTTCCTGTCACGCTGGTGGTCACCTCCATGCGCGATGACGATGGGAATTTGAGCGGTTACCTGGGCATCGCGGTAGACATCACCGAACGGAAAGCGGCAGAAAAGGAGCTGGCTGCAAGCCTGGAGACGACGCAGAAACAACGTAGTGAACTGATGGCGGTGCACGACCAGTTAGTGATGGCTGCTGAGGTCGCCGAACTGGGCATTTGGTCCTGGACGTTGGCGGACAATAACTTGCAGTGGAATGACCGCATGTTCGAGATCTACGGTCAGCCACTGACGTTGCGCAATACTGGTCTGAGTTATCAACACTGGTACGCGCGTGTTCACCCCGAGGATGCTGTGGCTACGGCTGCAAATCTGAATGCAGCCGTCGAGGGGAATGGTGTGTACGACACAGTTTTCCGTGTCGTTCGCCCGGACGGCCAAATCCGCTTCATACAGGCAGGTGCGCAGGTCGAACGCAGTCCCAACGGTGCGCCCCTGCGCGTGACGGGTATCAATCGGGACATCACCTCCCAGCGCGAGCTGGAATCACATCTACTGTACGCCAAGGAACAGGCCGATACTGCGAGCGCGGCCAAATCGTCGTTCCTGGCCAACATGAGCCACGAAATACGCACGCCGATGAACGCTGTGCTGGGCATGTTGCAGTTGGTGCAGAACACCGATCTGAATGATCGTCAACTCGACTATGTGACCAAAGCGCAGACCGCTGCGAAATCACTGCTGGGTTTGCTGAATGACATCCTTGATTACTCCAAAATCGAGGCCGGCAAGCTACAGCTGGATGTGCACCCGTTCGAACTCGAACCACTCATGCGTGATCTCGCCGTTGTGCTGGCAGGTAATCAGGGCCAGAAAGAGGTCGAGGTCATGTTCGATCTGGACGCCAATCTACCCAACGACCTGATAGGCGATAGCCTGCGGCTGCAACAGGTGCTGATCAACCTGGCGGGTAATGCCCTCAAGTTCACCATGGAAGGCCAGATCGTGGTCAGCGTCGAGCAACTGATGCGCACGGAAAACTCTGTGAGCTTGCGCATCGCCGTTTCTGATACTGGTATCGGTATCAGCCCGGAGCAACTTCAATGCATTTTTGAAGGATTCACTCAGGCCGAGGCTTCAACCACCCGCCGCTTTGGCGGTACCGGTCTGGGTTTGGTGATCTGCAAGCGGTTGGTCAGCTTGATGGGCGGTGAACTTCAGGTGGAGAGCCAGCAGGGTGTGGGAAGTCGCTTCTGGTTCGATATCACCCTGGATGTAGCGCCGAATGCGCGGCTGAGACCTGACAGTCCTGGAGTCGATGTGTCCATACGGATACTGGTAGCCGACGACAACGCCATGGCGGGTGAATTGCTGTTGCGAACGGTTCATGCATTGGGGTGGAAGGCCGACCACGTAAGTGGCGGCACGCAAGCAGTGGAATGGGTGAAGAACGCGCAGGCGAGAGGCGAAGCCTACGACGTGGTACTGATGGACTGGCGGATGTCCGATATGGATGGGCTGAGCGCTGCGCAATTGATCCGCCAGCAGGGCAACGGCGTACCTCCTCCAATGGTCATTATGATTACCGCTTACGGCCGTGAAGTGCTGGCCGACGCAAACGAGATGGGAGACGCACCCTTCGTGGGGTTTCTCACCAAGCCTGTCACTCCCAAGCAGTTAGCCGACGCTGTTCAGCGAGCACTCAACGGCAAAGACCTTGCGCAGTCACTCCCGCCCAGGTCAACTGTTGACAGGCCGCAGCGCCTGGCCGGGCTGCGGCTATTGGTTGTGGAAGACAACATGCTTAATCGGCAGGTCGCAGATGAGTTACTGACAGGGGAAGGTGCTCAGGTGACGCTGGCTGAAGGTGGGCTGGAAGGTGTGAGCAGGGTGATGACCGAAAATGTGTCCTTCGACGCCGTGTTGATGGATATCCAGATGCCGGATATTGATGGCTTGGAGGCGACCCGTCGCATTCGATCGAATCCACGTTTTGCAACGCTGCCGATAGTGGCGATGACCGCAAATGCCTCCAATACCGACCGTGAGGCCTGTCTTGCTGCGGGGATGAATGAGCATGTTGGCAAACCCATAGACCTGGAGCAACTAGTCGTAACGCTACTCTTTCAAGTGGGCCGCGAGGATAGCCAAGCATCTCTAACTGTGGGGCAAGCCAATACAGAAGAAGGCGTCATCGAGCCTCGTGCATCGATCATCAGCCGCTTTGGTGGTGACCTCGATTTGATCCGCAACGTGCTGCGTAACTTTGGTCCCGAGCTAGAAAAACAGCTTGTCCGGTTACACGATCAGATCCAGCGGCAAGACGCATCGGGGGCAGCTTTCGTGCTTCATACAATTAAAGGCAGCAGCGGGACCATGGGTGCCAAGGCGATGTCGCTGCTGGCCGGCGACCTGGAGCAAAAGCTGAAATCCGCAGATGCAGAGTCTGTAGCGAGCATCTTTGCTGACGCAACTTGGTTTGACGAATTGAGCAGGTTACTGCAACAAAGCCTTGAGCAGATGAATGTCGACTTTGGTCAGAGCCCACGAGCAAAGATCAGTACAGGCGAGGAAGCAATGGAGCCGACGCAATGGAAAGAGTCCCTTAAAGAGATTTTGCTGTTGCTGGAGGCGGGCAACCTTCAAGCCATAGAGCTGGCAGACGCATTAGCATCAAAAACGCCGCCATCCCTGCGTCCACAATTCGACGAACTGGTTGTCCTGGTGCAGTCGCTCGACTTTTCCGCTGCGATGCCGATGGGTCGTGACCTTTTGAGATCTGCCTGATGGAACAATCGATGGAAACCTGGTTGCCACATCTCCATAACCGTCCAAGACTCCTCATCGTCGACGACCAACCGACTAATATCCGTGTACTCCATGAGCTGTTCCGCGAGGACTGTGATGTGTTCATGGCCACACGCGGTGAGCAGGCGATCAGCCTATGTCGGACCCTGCTACCTGATCTGATTCTGCTGGACGTGGTCATGGAGGGCATGGACGGGCATGAAGTATGCCGTCGGCTCAAGGCTGATCCCGCGACTCAAGGCATCCCTATCATCTTCATTACCGCACAGCAGCGGGAATCAGATGAGGTGCGAGGTCTGGAGCTAGGCGCGGTGGACTTCATCAGCAAACCAATCAATCCCACGATTGTCAGAGCACGTGTGCGAACACATCTGACCCTGAAACTACAGAACGATCTGCTGCGCTCCATGGCGTTGATGGATGGCCTTACTGGAGTGGCCAATCGACGCAAATTCGATGAGGACCTATTGGCGGATTGGCGCCAGTGCTTTCGAGAGCAAAAGCCGCTGTCGCTCATTTTGGTGGATGTCGACTATTTCAAACGCTACAACGACCGATATGGGCATCTGGCTGGCGATGGATGTCTGAAATCCGTTGCCCAGGCGTTATCTGAAACGGTTAGACGCCCTTATGACCTGGTCGCTCGGTATGGTGGCGAAGAGTTTGCCTGCATTCTGCCCAATACAGATCTTCGCGGAGCAGTCGAACTTGCGGAAAAAATGCAGCGCAATATCCGGTCGCTGGGTATCGAGCATTCTGCTTCTGATGTAGATCGTGTGGTGACAATTTCTCTAGGTGTCGCAACATTGGTGCCCACTGCTGTCCTTGAATTCCAAGCGTTGATAGTGGCTGCGGACAAGCAACTTTACGAGGCAAAGAAAACTGGCAGAGCCAGGGTATGTTCATCCTTTATCGATGAATGTCCGATCGAATCTGGTCGGCTGTGACACCTTGAAAACCCATTTCGGAATCGAATGTGGAAGTTGCTCTCAGATTTGACCCTTTGTCGCCTCCCGCCTGATCACACCTTTTAAGGTCTCTACTTCTAGTTAGGCCTTGTACATACAGAGGGGAGCGTGCGATGAGCAACGAACAGGCGGCACCTGAGACGAAGGGCGTTACGGTGACGTTACTTGCAACGATTGACCTGGGTCCCGAGATCGAGGGTATGGCAGGGCGCCAACTCAGAATGCGCAGGGTGACCATCGAACCCGGAGGCGTCTTCGGGCCGATTCACAACCATATCGACAGACCCGGCACCGTCTACATTCTGCAAGGAACGATCACCGACCATCGAAATGGAGTCGCCACGGATTATGGGCCGGGAGTGGGCTGGCCCGAGGACAGGAACACCACTCACTGGCTTGAGAACAGAGGCACGATTGCGGCGGTGGAGATCTCGGTCGATATTGTCCGGCAAGCGTAAGCTCAGGACCAAAAGGGGCAATGCCAGTCAGTTAAGGCGCAATGCTATTTGTAGCAGCTGGCGAAGCCTGCGTTCGGCTGCGCAGCAGTCGTGAAATCAGACAATTCGGTGTTTCAGGAAGACCGCAAACTCAGGTTTCACGACTGCTGCGCAGCCGAACGCAGGCTTCGCCAGCTGCTACGGATCGCGTTTTGGCTTAACTGATCGGCATTAACCAAAAGGGGACGTATTGTTTTGTGGTCGTGTCCTGGTCCGTGGTCCGCAGCCTATCGTGCGGAATCGATGTGCAACCGGGGGGCCTGAAGCGTCAGCGACACACTGTCCGCCAGGCGCCTGGCCTGCTGAGTCGCGTCCTCACGCGCGCGCCGATCAACGTCTTCCCCCAGGATGGTTTTCTCCACAATCACCGAATGCACATCCGTGACGCCGATAAATTTCAGCCAGGCTTCCACGTAGGGCTTCTGGAAGTCGAAGCGCTCCGCCGGGGTGCTCGACTGCGCCGAAAAATCCAGGCCGCGGGCGTACATCACCACGGCGAGTTTGTTGTGCAGCATGCCTTCCAGACCGCGTTCCGGATCAACGCTGAACAGGATGTCTTTCTGCGATACCAGGTCGATGAAGTGCTTGAGTTTGTACGGGATGCTGAAATTCCACAGCGGTACGGACATCACGAGCACATCCGCGCGGTGCAGGTGACTGGCCAACTCCTTTAACGTGTTCCAGGCGTCTTGTTGTGCGGGGGTCAACGGCGTGCCACTGAGCCCGGCGTATTTGGCCTCCATGGCCAGATCATCGAATTCCGGCAGCGCCATGTTCCAGAGGTCGAGGGTGATGATTTCGGTGTCCGGAGTGTTCGCCTGATAACGCGCAATGAAACTGCGGGCGACTTCAAGGGAAGCCGAACGCTGTTTGCGTGGAGAACACTGAATATGCAGAAGAGTCGTCATGGCACACCTTGAATGATGGGGAGGGCAGGGCAGGTGTGAGCATTGCAACATAGTTGAATTTGAAATATAAATCGTAAATTCACACTCGATTGATCACGTATAAAACTATGTTCGATGCTCTGCTGCTCAAGACATTTGTCACTGTCGTCGATGAAGACGGCTTCAGCCGTGCCGCCGAAAAGCTGCACCTGACTCAGTCGGCGGTCAGTGGCCACGTGCGGCGATTGGAAGAACAGATTGGTAAACCCCTGTTGACGCGCACCACCCGTTCCCAGCAACTGACGGCCGATGGGGAGCGTCTGGTCTCTTATGCGCGCACGATCCTCGCGCTGAACCGTGATGCCTGGACCGACCTGACACGCACGCCGTTTCACGGGCGGCTGCGGATCGGCGTGTCCGAAGATTTTGTCGAGTCTCGATTGCTGCGCACTGTTCAGGATTTCGCAGCGCAGTACCCCGGGATGAAGATCGAAGTGCAGGTGAACATTCCGGTTACGTTACTGGCGCTGATGAAGCAAGGGCATCTGGAGGTGGTCATCGGTTCGCTGTGCGAAACCAGCGAAGCGGGGCTGTTGTTATGGCAAGAACCGCTGGTGTGGGCCTGGTCGGCGCAACCCGTCGCCCGGTTACCCACGCCGTTGCCGCTGGCCCTGTTCCCCGAGCCGTGCCCTTATCGCGAGGCCGCGCTGACAAGGCTGGCGCAGGCGGGAATCGCCCAACGCACGGCGATGTTGTGCAGCAGCACTGCCGGGTTGCGGGCGGCGGCCCTGGCAGGCTTCGCAGTAGCGCCCATGCCACTCAGTCAGTTGGGGCAAGGGTTGGCGGTTGTTGGGGTAGAACAAGGGTTGCCGGATTTGCCGGATGCGCAATGTCGGCTGTTCGCCTCGCCGGAAGCGGATCAGGCGATTGTGGCGGCGGTTACTCAGTTCATTGTGGAGTACTGCTCTAAGCGGAGGGCTTGATTGTCATTTCAAGGGCCTGCTTGAACGTCTCCTCTCACCTGCATTCGCGACTAGAATTTCACTGCCGACTCCTATAACGCCAGGTCAGACTTCAACCGTGCAACGTTAGGTCTCGAGCGTTATTTCAATCTCTGGGAAACCGGTATGGCCAATCCGCAAGATAAAGCCGAATCTGAAGAGGATTTAGCTCAGATGGTAATAGGGCGAGGGCCCTGCACCTATCTATTGCTGCTCTTACTCGGATTGATCCTCCTGTTTCCCTTTCTTGAGGAAGGTCTATTTTCTCGTACGTTGCTCGGCATTCTGTTTTCAGCCGTGCTGCTCGTGGGCGCTTTCGCCACCAGGCAGACTCGGTGGGGGTTCATCCTGAAACTGGGTCTGGCGTTGCTTGGGGTTGGCCTTCAATGGACGGCATTGTGGGCTGAGAGCATCGCGATTCTTGAACTTGCCGGGATGTCCTATGCGGCGTCTCTTGCAGTCTCGTTTAGCGGAGTGCTTCGCTATATTCTCATGCGCGGGCCAATTACAGCCGACAAGCTGCATGGCGCGCTTGCGGGTTACATCATGCTGGCCTTTGTCTGGTCCTTCGTCTTTGCCTTGCTCGAGATATCCAGCGCTGGCTCATTCGGCCCTGACCACCTCGACTTCGGACAGCCCGGCACTTTCTTCAAACTGATCTATTTTAGCCTCACGACGCTCACCACCACCGGTTACGGTGATGTTATCCCGTTGACCAACCACGCCCGCTCCCTTGTGATGGTCGAAGAATTTTCAGGCGTCTTTTACGTGGGTGTTGTGATCGCGCGGCTTGCCGGTCTTTATCCATCGAATCAGACCAAGTGACTCTTGATTTGCCTGAGCCATCTGCGGGCATTCGTCTGTCAGGGCTCAACGTCCATACTCAACGTAGGGGTCTAAATTGAAACCCTGCGTATCCCAGTTGATTCGATAAATCACTTCTTTCCTTGGCCTGATGTTGGCCGCAACAGTTTTGATCGCGACACCCGCACATAATCCAGACTCGGCGAGCCCGGCACCGAGATTCACTTTCCCGGCAGGCAAAACGAAAGATGCCTTTTGACCGGGACCTATCTTGGCTGCGCGCTGACCATCAATGTAGAACACGACATCACATCCCGCACCGTCAAACCCGTCATCACGGAAAATGGTCAGGCGTCCCGCATCTTGCGTACCCTGGCTTTTGATCGCGTACATCTCACTGGCCGGCACTGGCCGCGCTTCAGAAACCCGCATAGGTGATGTCGCGCACCCGCACAAGGCCAGCAAGAGCGCCCCCGTTGCGATAATCCCTCGCATCATTTTTCCCTCCTGAAAAAGGGCGAATGCATCAGAGCGACATACTGCTTTGCTTCATCACGCCATTCGCCAAAAACGCTTTAAATAGAGCTGTCACCTTTTATCCTAGTCACCTTTTATCTCGGCGGTTATTGGGGGAGAGCAAGGGTTGCCGGATTTGCCGGATGCGCAATGTCGGCTGTTCACCTCGCCTGACGCGGATCAGGTGATTGGGGCAGCGGTTACTCAGCTTATTTTGGAGTATTGCTCGAAGCGGAGGGCCTGATTGTCATTTCAAGGGCCTGCTTGAACGTCTTGGGTTCGCGGTCTTGGTCTTCCTGAGGGAAGGTCAGCCGTCGGTTGGATGCGGGTGAACCACTTTGATCATGGACACAAAAAAACGGGCGCCTTGATGGCGCCCGTTCTCATTTAATCCATCGCCCTGACCATGGCCGACACCGCACATAGCGGTTTTTACCGTATGAAAGTCTTCACATTTTATTTCACATGCTGACTTGATGAAGAGGCGCTAATTTACTGGCCTCCAGAGGTTTTGTAGGCGCTTAAATCAAAATCATCTTCACATTTTTTTTCACATATTTTTGTGAAGTGGCTTTGGTCAATGGGATCACGAATGGATCCGTCAGCCGCGTTTACGCACAGACCGCAACTGCGAAAAAAAACGGGCGCCCATTGAAGCTAATGCCGATCAGTCAAGGAACAACACAATCCGTAGCAGCTGGCGAAGCCTGCGTTCGGCTGCGGAGCAGTCGTGAAACCTGAGTTTGCGGTCTTCCTGAAACACCGCATCGTCTGATTTCACGACTGCTTCGTCCGAACGCGCCCCGAACCGAACGCAGGCTTCGCCAGTTGCTACAAATAGCATTGCGGCTAGGCGCCCGTTTCTACTTACTCCTTCACCTCCGCCCGTAAGCGTCGACCGATCACGTCCATTAAGTCGCAGCCGTCACGTAACGGAATGGCCAGCAGTTTGGAGAAGTCCGACAGCACCACCGTGTCGCAACCGAGTTCGCCGCGGTAGGCGATGTTCTCCAGCACCTGCGTGACCGTGCGGATGCGGTAGTCGGCCATGGCTTGCAGAACGTCGAGTGGGGCTTGGGTGTCGATGAGCAGGGAGGCCGGGATCAGGTCGATTCCGGTGAGGGGCATGTATCTTTCCATAGGTGAAACTCCGATCAAGGCAAAGGTTGACTGTCCCTCAATCGTCGCCAAACGAATGGGTGACAGCTGTACGCAGGTTGGCGAACCGGGATCGGAATACCGGCAGACCCGAAGGTCTCCCGCGCACAGCTGCCATAAAGACAACTTTGCGGGCATGCGAAAGCGACTGCAGGAAAGCACAGCACTTTTGCATCCGATCGATCAGGTCGCCAAACCTGAATCACCATTTTGGGCGACGGGGCGGACTATAAGCTTCATCGGAACGGCGGGCAAGGTTAGGGATTCCGAGGTTTGTGTAGGAACTTTTATAGTGGTCCTAGGACCGTTACGCCCCTTCCATGAGCGACTGCTATCGGCAAAAAGCAGTCAAGAGTGTCTACGAAATCTTTCCCAATTCATCTCGACTGTATACGCCCTGCCTTTGAATCCGTTCATTGTCAGCCCAGATACCAGAAGAACGGAGCATTCGCAGTGGCCATATGGCATCATATCAAGTCAACCTTAGCTAGAAGGAATCTAGGATGTTGCGTGAAATTGATGACGAAGAAGCGAACTTCTATTGCACGGAAGACGAGGGTGACTTTTTCGATCGTAAGGCGTTTGAAATCAGACCAGCAAATCTTGAGAAAATTGTGGTCGCATTCGCAAACTCGGACGGTGGTGAGGTTTTAGTCGGAATAAAAGACGAAAAACATGAGCCGGACCCTTTGAAGCGTTGGGTCGGGGCCGATTCAAGAGAAGCTTACAATCAGCATTTGGACGCACTTATTCGCTTAAATCCAACCGTTGATTTTAAGCACGTTTTTTTGAAGCGTAAGTCAATGAGTCGAAATTATGTTCTTAAAATCTCTGTAGGTAAAGGATTGGAAGTGCATGAGGCATCCGATAAGTCCGTCTATGTAAGGAAAGGTGCCCAATCATTGGTTGTAAGGGGGGCGGCAAAGCTGATGGAACTAGCTTATGCCAAAGGCAAGATATCAGCAGAAGATAACGACGTTGAAAATGCTAGGATTGACGATATAGAAAAAAGTCCTGCACTAACTAGTTATATCGCGCAACTACCAATAACCGATAAGGACCCACTGAGTTTTTTGCTTCAGGAAAACCTGTTTAATCCAGAAACATGGATCCCTAAAACCTCCTCGGTACTGCTTTTCTCCGAGAATCCCTCAGCGCTGATGAGATCTCAGTGTGCGATTAGAATTGTCAGGTATGACACTCAAAAGGATGATATCGACCGAGATGCTTTAACCTCCGATATCTTTAGTATTGAGGCCCCCTTGCACCTTCAGGTCTCCGAGGCCTTAAAGAAAATTAAGGAAATGCTAGATAAATGCAATGCATGGTCATTAAATGGATACCAACCTATAAGTTTTCCAGATGAGGCGCTTTGGGAAATTCTAGTAAACTCGGTAATTCACAGAGATTATTCTATTTCCGATAACGTGTTAGTCAGTATTTTCAACAATAGAGTTGAAATAAAAAGTCCTGGCCGGCTACCAGGCCTGGTGACGGTTAATAATATTTTAGATAATCGAGCCTCTAGAAATCCAAAGTTAGTCAGGTTGCTTTCTAAATACAGGTCCACGCCAAATAAAGACCTTGGCGAAGGTATGAATACAGCATTTCAGCGGATGCGGGACTTCGGCTTTGTGGAGCCCGTTGTCCAGCAGGTTGACAACTACGTAATTGTAACGCTGTATCATAGGCCCAATAAGCCGGCTGAAAATTTAGTCTTAACATTTATTGAGAATCACGGATCGATTAACAACGCACAGCTTCGCGACTTGGCCGGCGTGTTGTCTCCAGAGCAGGCCACTGCTATTTTTGGTGGAATGAAAGATAGAAACTTGATCCGTAGGTTAGATGAGTCAACTGGCGCCAAGGTCAAGTGGGTTAAAGCATAGATCACCATGCTTTGACTCACCCATACTTTTGTAAAAACATGCGGCTGGCCGCTTGCGGCAAAAGCTGCCTTGGTAACCGAAAATGATCTGCCCCTTTTGCTCCTCACGTCTAAAGTGGCATTGGTGAGCTAGCGCTTGGGGTTATAAACTACCGCTAGTGAGCAGCTGCATCCGACGGTCGATGGCGTGAATTAGCAAACTGAGATCAATGCAGATGCTGAAGCAATATACGTATATTACGACAGAAACGTTAGTTATCTTAATTGACCAAGCAACGCCAAGGCCATAACCAAATGAGCAAGCATACTTTACACTTTATAAAACCTTGCAGAAAAACAGATAGCTCTCCGAGACTCACTCCAAATATAGTAGCGGAAAATAAGCGCAGGGGAGTTGAAACGACATTGCTTCTTGATTTAAACATCCTAATAAGAATGGAAGATGTTATTCTGCGAAAACATAGCCCTAATGATTTTGATTTGACTAGGCTCATAAACTTCATCAATCTTTGTCCGCCTGAAAGTTTGTGTCTGACGCCGGGGTTTGCACTAAGTGAAGTTCACCCGAAATTTAAGAAGCTTAGCTTTGAGATATATGAGGTTTTTTTATCTGTTTTCTGTCCCGGAATGATCGATCATCCAACCGCAACGAGAAATACACTGAACGAAGAAGAGCGAACACGGGCGTATGAGTTTTCGGAGTTTAGCATAGAAGAACAGTACCTTTATAGCGTTTCACTCTTCTCACTCATGCAGATTCACATTATAAACGCCAAACATCCCAATCTATCTGGTGTCGAAAAATTTGAACTTTACTTAGCTCGTGTATGTGGCGATATAGACATGCTTAGCGCCGTGGAAGCCGAAATAGCTAAATATTGTTTCTGTGATAAAAAAACCACGTATTCCAAAGTTCTCAATGACAAAATTGAGAATATTAAAGAAAACTTTATGAGTGGAAGTTCAAAACCAAAACAGCGCTTCATAAATATTTTTAATGGAGTACAAGATCTAAAGTATATAAGAGGCGCTCTAGAATTCTCTCAAGAGTGTTTTTATGGGAAGCCCCAAGACACATGGATAGCCACACTCGACTCAAAGTTATACTGGCTGAGTGAGTCCGTTCACCATTATCCTGTAGCCGGCGAGAGGGATGGTAAATATTTTAGTATCGTTCGATCTCCAGATCAGGATACATGCCATTATTGGATGTCAGTTGACCGACTACAAGAGCATCTTCAAGAAAAGAGGCGGTTAAACGGTAAAGGCGTTGCACCACTGGGTAAAGACGGCATGCCTCGCATACATAAAACGCTTACAACAACAGGGTTTGAAGAATTCTTTGCGGCATTCAAAAATTAATAACTATTTGAAACAACGTACAGGGACGAGGCGCTTACTCTAACGCGCCCCTTACACCTCTTATTCGGCTGCTCAGCGTCGAAAATCGGAACAGGTTTATTTTTGACGTACCTCTAGCAGCCACTTTTAATTGATTTCTGCCTTTGGTCAACGGCGCCGTATCTTGCACAAGAGTGGCGCACTATCCTGCGCAAGGGGCTCGGCATCGCCGAACAGCGCCCGGCGCATCTCTGCATTCATGCCATTTCTCAGAGGAGGGTGATATGTGTAACCAGTCCGATTCTCTCGGCATAACCGGTGTCTATAGTAGCGAGTCTCTAGGTCAGACCTTTGAATGACAGTCTTTGGACGTGATCCAAAAATGTGCTTGGCGTCCGGCCAGCACCGCCTGAGTGTGTTGTACCCGGGTCGTCTTCCAAGTGAGCCAGTTGAGACTAGACGTGCGTGCTGCGCACGAGCCACAGTTCTGTGACACGTTTTGGACACATTGGCGGCACCAACATTTCCTTGGGGCAGTTCACTTCCAGGGCGGCGCATGCTGTACCGCTACCGCCTGATCTAAATGGGTGCCAGGCACGACTCGGTTGTAATCATAGATGAGAAAATGGGTACGACGGGGTCGGCCTGTCAGGTTGGAAAAGAAGAAAACCCCGCAGCTAAAAACTGCAGGGCGAGGTTGCCTTCAACCTAGACTTGAGACCAGCTAATGGATGCCCCCTTTATCAAAGAAAACGCTTGGTTTGTTTTTTAAACTATAAAAATCGCTCAACAAGAGAGTAATTTTTTTGGCTTATGCTTGATATCTGGTCGTTAAAGATTATTTTATATTCATCGATATGCTGGACATAACCTCGAAGCCATTCTATATCCTCAAAGCTGAATCCATATTTCAAAAGCCAAATATCAATCTGATCATTGGTTCCGAATTTAATATAGTTGCTTAATGAGGCGGCGCGTTCATCGTGGGTTCTTGAATGGTATAAGGTGAACGCCGCACAAAGCGGGTCGACGAGAGAGAGCCCCACAACCTTGTCTAAGTAGTCGTATGTATCGTATACAACTAGGTCATAATCAGTATATTTTACGGGGGTGTTTTTAGGGAATAGTCCTGCCGCTCTTAAAAATCTGTCAGGCAAACTAGAAGGAATAGGTGAATATCGAATTTTAAGATTTTCTAACTCTGACTCGTACTCTTCATTGGTTATATCTTTCGCCTTTAATTGCCTAGTAAGTTTTCTGCGGTTTTTAAGGTCGCTCAAAAAAGCAAAGCGCAGTGATACTATTTCGCTAAAGGATTTTCCTTGGACGTGCCAGAGGAGAATAGGGATTGCTGCGCTTAATATTGAAACCTCTGCTCTTGTTAAGTCTTTTCTGCGTAGGTGTTGAATGTAGATGCTTCTCAAAGACTTTTTTACATCGTCTCTTTTTGAACCTAACTCATAATACTCTTCGGCGGTAATTAGCACTCCGTCTACGTATAAGTTATCTAGAATCAGTTGAATGTCGTTGTCAATATCGGCTTGTTTTAAACGCTCAACTTGAGAGTCTGTTAAGTGAAGTTCGTCGTCGTAGCTCTCATTTTTAACTGCTTCGACCATGTCTTTTAAGTCTTCATCAATCTCATCAATAGGCATATCCAATAATGAGTCAGACTCAATAGTTACAATCTCAGAGAATCGCGATTTGAATGTCTTCAGATTTCGCTTGTTGATGATGGTATAGCCGTAATCTAAGCTTCCTTTTTCATTTGTTGTGCGGCCAGCTCGGCCAATTAAATTTTTCAGCACCAGCGGTTTCATATCCTTGAAGTTATCGATCCAGACAACGTCAAAGGGCATATTAATCCCCTGGCTCAGAGTTGAGGTCGAGAAGCATATGCGAGCGAATCCCTGCTTGATGAAACGCTCTATTAACAGCCGAGCTCTTAGTGGGATTGATCCATGATGAATGACTATCCCTTTCTTCA
The DNA here is from genome assembly GCF_000282315.2 of Pseudomonas sp. GM41(2012). Taxonomy (GTDB): domain Bacteria; phylum Pseudomonadota; class Gammaproteobacteria; order Pseudomonadales; family Pseudomonadaceae; genus Aquipseudomonas. The sequence continues at coordinate 1,623,369 of NZ_AKJN02000006.1, read as the reverse complement.
TCATGTCAATCAGGGTGGAATGCTTTTCCGAGTTGTCACTGCTTGCGCCGATAAACTCTCTAAGTTCCTCGACTATAGAGATTGCTTTCTCTGTTTCTAGTTCGGCACAGAGTTCTATATAGTGATTGAATTCGTTTAAGTACTCACCGCTGTAAATTTTTGCCTTCGATATGTATATTAATAGTGTGCCTTCATTTTCTAGTACGGTACTTGGTAGGTCTTGGGCTATTTCTACGTTTTTACAGTTTGTGTTCGGGGAGAAAAAACTAAATGTACCATCTTCAGCTACAGCAAATACTTTTCCGACAGAAAAAAGATTGTAGTTTCTAGATGATGAGTTTTCGCTGAAGTCGTGTTTAGAAAGTTGGGCTTCAGGGTTTTCAATGAAAGGATGTGCGAAAACTTTTCTTGCCGCTGGGAAATACCGATCCGCGCGCCTAACAAATGAATCAAACTTCATGCCGCGGACGGGCTCTTCTGAAATCTGAGCTTCATCTAGTAAGAATAAGTCTATATTAAAAGAATTTTTATATTTAAATAGTTCTGCCCCACGTTCAGGGGTCACAATGAATACTCGGCGTTTGGTTCTTTCTTTATTTACATCTTCTATGAATTGAAGGACAAGCACATCCTTGTCAACCAGATTCATCACTTCTTCGTAGTATTCTGCTATTAATGCTCGAGAGGGGACTACTATTATGATGTCGTTGCTGGTTTTTTCAATCAGTTCGCGAAATAGAAAAGATTTTCCTGCACTTGTAGGTGCAGAGAATGAAAAATACCTATTGTCCATTATTCCGTTATAGGCACTCGCTTGCATCGGGGTGAATCTCTTGCCGAGGCTATCGCTTATAGCATCTGCAAAGACCTCATAGACTTCCTCGAAAATGCTTCGAGGCTCTTCCGTTTTGTAGAAAAGTCCCATGGCTGATAAAAAACGACCTTCATAGTCTTCAAATATATTTTGGTGAAAAATTTTGATGTATGAGATTTTCTCAAAAATTAGAGGGTTAGATGGACCGTCACGATGTATTTCGTAAAGAGCTTCTTTAAGTGTTCTCTCTATATTTATGCCATCTATTAAGTCATCCAACATCTATTTCCACCCCGATTATGTAAAGCTCTTTATAAGCCAAAAGTTTATCCGTCAAAGCATGGCTAACAGCTTTTGATATAATCCTTTCTGGCTCTTCTGAGTTTATGGAGAAGGCAGCCACATAAGCTTTGTGTCCTGCTAGATAGTTTGTTATGGCACCTGCTGATACAAAATTTTCAAGTAGGTCCAGTTCTGCGGAATCTTTTTCTAGTGAAATAAAATCTACGATCTGCTGAAGAGCTTTAGTGTAAGGATTAATTGAGCCACTATACTTGGCCTCTCCAAAAGCAATTAAGCTCTCGCAACTCTCGGTGTGGAAGTCAAAGCCAGGATTACCAGAGACCTTTTCTTTTAATAATTCTGCTAATGGGACTTTTAGATGGTTGCAGTTGAGGTTTAAAACGCATTGCGCAGAATCAGATACTAGATACTCACCGAAATCTGTAGTCAGCTCAGTCTCTGAGCGATTGACTATTAGGTCAACTAATTTTTGAATTGTACGTTTGGCTCTCGCCTCAAAGGATATTTTCTTTACTGCTCCGAACTCATTGATCCAGCTTGTATTTGATATGGTTTCAAGCATTTCGGAGGCGCGTGAATCCAGGTCTTTTATTTTAATGTGGATTCCTACCACAAGACATCCATGTGCTTTTCCTAATGCGACTATATCAATAGGGCCACATGAGACAACCTCCATTTTTCTCTCCCACAATGAGTGGCTATTAAATTGTTATATTAATGTTTGATGTGGCTTTTTTGCCGTAGCACATCAGATAAAGTTTTCCGATTTTCGTAATTATATTTTCGGAAGAACAAAAAATATGTGCAAATAGCAGATTTTGTAGCTGCCCGTGTGAAATAGCGGCAGCACGCGCATTTCGATTTTTCAGCGATGACAGCATGCGTGTACTCCCTGTACATAAGGCTTTGCAGTGGCAAGGTGCCACCTTGGAGATTATCTCGCTAGCGGGTAAACGTAAAGGATGTAGAGCCGAAGCGCTATTTTAGCTTCTTGGCTAGCTCTTCCTTTTTAGGGTGGTCGTAACGCATTAGCATGCGAGTGTCTTGGTGGCTGGGGATTTTCGTGAGCTCGTGAAGTATGAATATCTCCGCCAGGCGTGAGGTCGTCTCATGACAGTGAATCACCCCGGATTATCCAGACACGGAACTGTCAGATTTTTTGTGTGCGGGCCGGTAACGGCCTGCTGTTAGGCAGGCCATGCTTTTACCAGGTCGGCCTGATAAATCGATCTCCGTACAGAATCGCGAATTGATTCATTGCACTTTTCCAGTCATGGGCCGCTGAGCCCCAGTTTGCTGTGATGTTGCGCAGCCCAAGCCAGATCAGTTTTGTCGCCGCATCGTCGGTCGGGAAGTGACCTCGGGTTTTGATGATCTTGCGCAGTTGAGCGTTGATGCTCTCAATGGCGTTGGTCGTGTAGATCACTTTTCGGATCGCTGGCGGGAAAACGAAAAATGGGATCACACGATCCCAAGCGCGGCGCCAAGCAGCCACTACCGTCGGATACTGCTTGCCCCATGGCCCGCTTTCAAACGCATCCAGCGCCTGCTCGGCCGCTTCGGCGGTGACTGCCTGATAGATCGGTTTGAGCGCCTTGGCCAGTTCACGACGCTTATCCCAAGCCGCGTAATCAAGACTGTTGCGGATCAGATGAACAATGCATGTTTGCAGTGTCGTTTCTGGAAAAACGGCGCTGAGAGCTTCTGGCATGCCTTTAAGGCCATCGGTCACAGCAATCAACACGTCTTCGACGCCACGTGTCTTGAGGTCGTTGAACACCTTCATCCAGAATTTGGCACCCTCGGTATTTTCGATCCAAATGCCGAGAATATCGCGTGTTCCGTCAGGCAAAACACCCAGGGCCAAGTAGATCGCCTTATTGCGAACCAGCCCCTCTTCGCGGATTTTGACCCGCAGAGCATCGAAGAAAATAACCGGATACATCGGCTCCAAAGGCCGCTGTTGCCATGCACCGATCTCTGCCATGACCTCATCGGTTACAGAGCTGATGAAGTCGGGAGAAACGTCCGTACCGTACTGCTCGGAAAGAAACGCACGGATCTCTCTGACAGTCATTCCACGGGCATACATGGCGATGATCTTGTCGTCGAATCCGGTGTAACGGCGCTCGTGCTTGGGAATCAGGATGGGAGAAAAACTGCCGTCCCGGTCGCGAGGAATATCCAGTCGGAGCGGGCCATCGCCGGTTAGAACCGTCTTGCCGCTTTTGCCATTGCGCTGGTTGGTTTCATCCTCTGGGCGCTGCGCGCCCGGCGGATAGCCCAAGTGGTGACCGAGTTCAGCATTCAGGGCTCTCTCGATCAAAGCCTTCTTGAACGCCGCAGAGGCGTCCTCAATGGCTTCAGCGGTCATCGGTCCATCAGTGAATTGCTCGAGCAGCTCTTTCGGGATTTTCGGTAGCTCTCGCAACGCGGGTTTCTTCTTGGTTGGCATACATGCACCTCTTACTCATGTTATGCCCGAACACAAAATTTCTGACACCCCCCCAGACACATCTGACTGACTGCTTCTGACCGAAACCAGACATTACTAATGCTACCCAAAATCTGCGAAATCGAATCGGGTGGCACCCAGTCCCCTAGCGTAGAATTTCCAAAACACGAGCCCACCCCCGAGACGGACCCTCAATGCAAATCCCCGCCACCCAACACCCCCTCTGGAAAACCTACCTCCTTTTCCTCGCCCCCATGGTCCTCTCCAATTTCCTCCAATCCATGTCGGGCACCATCAACAGCATCTACATCGGCCAAATGCTCGGCACCCAAGCCCTGGCTGCCGTGTCCGGCATGTTCCCCATCGTCTTCTTCTTCATCGCGCTGGTCATCGGCCTCGGCGCGGGCGCGGGCGTGCTCATCGGCCAAGCGTGGGGCGCGCGTGAACCGCATCTGGTGAAAACCATCGCCGGCACAACCTTGCTGTTAGGCGCAATGATCGGCCTGACAGCGGCGGTACTCGGCAGCGTATTCGCAAGGCCCGCGTTGCAGGGTTTGGGGACTCCGGCCGACGTTATCGACGACGCCGTGTCCTACGCCCACGTGATGATGTGGATCATGCCGTCGCTCCTGGTCTATGTGCTCTTCACCCAACTGCTGCGCGGGGTGAGCGATACGGTGTCGCCGTTGATCGCGTTGGTGGTGTCGACGTGTATCGGGTTGGCGCTGACGCCGGCGTTGATTCGGGGTTGGTTCGGGTTGCCGATGATGGGGATTCAGAGTGCGGCGTATGCGGGGTTGGCGGGTAATTTGTCGGCGATGGGGTGGCTGGCGTGGCGGTTGATTCGCAAGGGGCATCCGTTGGCGCCGGATCGGGAGATGTTTGCGGCGATGCGGCTGGACCTGGTGATTCTTGGCAAGGTGTTGCGCATCGGGTTGCCGACTGGGTTGCAGATGGTGGTGTTGTCGGTGTCGGAGTTGGTGATTCTGGCGCTGGTGAATCAGCACGGTTCGCAGGCGACGGCGGCGTATGGGGCGGTGACGCAGATCGTCAATTACGTGCAGTTCCCGGCGCTGTCGATTGCGATCACGGCGTCGATCCTCGGTGCTCAGGCGATTGGGGCAGGGCGGCTTGAGCGCATGGGGCCGATTCTGCGCACGGGGCTGTTGATCAATGTGTGCCTGACCGGTGGGTTGGTGGTGTTGGGTTATCTGTTGTCGCACTGGTTGCTGGGGTTGTTCCTCACGGATGATTCCACCCGGGCGAAGGCGGAACATCTGTTGCACATCATGCTGTGGAGTCTGTTGGTGTTCGGCTTCCAGGCGATTGTCGGCGGTATCATGCGCGCCAGCGGCTCGGTGCTGGTACCGATGGCGATTTCGATTTTTTGTGTGGTCGGGGTGCAGTTGCCGGTGGCGTATGTGCTGGACGGGCAGTTCGGGTTGCAGGGTGTGTGGATGGCGTTTCCGGTGGCGTATCTGGGGATGCTGGTGTTGCAGACGGCGTATTACAAAATGGTCTGGCAGCATCAGAAGATCGAGCGGTTGGTGTAGGCGGGCGGACTTGCTGTCGGCCACTTTCAGACTGACAATCTCTGGTGACCATGTGATGCGAACCGACAGGCGTGATCGCCTGAGGAGGTTTTCAAATGAATCCCTCATCACCCACCATCCTGCAGGACCGAGCCGCTGCCGGGCGACGTCTGGTGGAACCGCTGCTCAAATACGCTCATCGACCCGATGTCATCGTCCTCGCCTTGCCCCGTGGCGGTGTGCCGGTCGCTTATGAAGTGGCCGCCGCACTGGACGTTCGTCTGGACCTGATGCTGGTGCGCAAGCTGGGTGTTCCGTCTCATCAAGAATTTGCCATGGGCGCCATCGCCAGCGGTGGCATCCAAATCCTCAATGAACACGCACTGCGGGTTCACCCGATTGACCCGGCCGCGTTCGATGACGTGGTCGCACGGGAAACCCGGGAGCTGTTGCGTCGTGAGAAGGTTTACCGGGGAACGCGTGCGCCTGTGCAACTCAAGGATCAGGTGGTGATCCTGATCGACGACGGCCTGGCGACAGGCGCCTCGATGATGGCTGCGATCCAAGCGGTGCGTGCGCAAGCGCCGTCACGCATCGTCGTCGCTGTGCCGGTGGCGCCGATTGAGACGGCGGAAGCGCTGCGCAGTGAGGTGGATGAGCTGATATGCCCGATCATTCCCGACTGGATGATGTCGATCAGCCGTTGGTACATGGACTTTACCCAGACCTCGGATGCCGAGGTCATCAAGCTGTTGCAGCGGGCGTGGCAGCGAGAAGCTGCTAGCGGCGCCTCAGCTCAGTGACGTTCCGATGCGTGAGCGTGGTCTCGAAAGCGATAACGCACTGCCTCGCAGCCGATATTCCCTAATGCCGATCAGCTAAGCCAAACGCGATCCGTAGCAGCTGGCGCAGCTGTGGCGAGGGGATTTATCCCCGTTCGGCGGCGAAGCCGTCGTAATTCATTGGACACGGTGTGGCTGGAAAAACAGGGGCCGCTTCGCAGCCCAACGGGGATAAATCCCCTCGCCACAGCTGCGCCAGCTGCTACGGATTGTGTCGTTCCTTAACTGATCGGCATTAGGTGATACGCTCGGTTTTACACACCAAATGGGAAGGTGTCGTCTTCCGGCTCCCGTTCCTGGCTTTTCGGCAGCGCCAGTGCCGTCACCGGTCGGGTCTGTTCAATCCAGACCATTGCATCAAATTGTTCGGCCAGCACCGCCTCGAAGTAATGACTGCGGCGCTCGCTGTGGGGTCGGTAAATCACCCCGATGGCCCGTTCCAGCAAAGGTTTGGACAGGGCCCGAAGCAGGTCTTTTCGCTGCGGATCTCGCCAATCGGTCAATGACGCCGGGACTCCGGCCTTGAGGAACTGATGCTCCCAACTGTCTGGACGAGAGGGCCGGATGTCCTTGATGAGCATCTCGCCATCCCAGTCATCGGCCGCTGCTACCTGGCCACGGTCGGTGCTCATGCCGATCAGAACGACATTGCGGCCATAAGCGTTGCGGCACAGCTGACCGATATTGAACTGACCTTTCCAGCCCATTTCCGTGGCCGCCGCATTGCCGATATGGGAGTTGTGCGCCCACACCACCGCTTTGGCTTTTGGGCCTCGATGCTCAAGCAGGGCCTGTAATGTGTCGAACATGTGGCGGTCACGCAGGTTCCAGGAGGCGGTCGAACCTCGATAAATCGCTCGATAGTATTGTTCCGCCGCCCGCACGACCCGGGCGTTTTGCGTAGCGTTGAAGAACGCCTCGTCGTATTGGACAAGCCCGGCCAGTTGTTCGGCCAGCATGACATTGAGCTGGTCGACCACGGCCTGCTCGCAGGGCATCAGGTCGTTGCGTTCGACAAAATGACCGTACGACGCAGGATCATCCTGCCAGGGGGTCAAACAGCCATAACGACGCCTTGCTTCGTGTGCCAGGCGCGGGTCGACCCGTTCCAGATAGCTCAGCACCTCGTGAATGGAGTTACGCAAACTGTAAACGTCCAGACCGCGAAACTCGACGCGAGATTCAGGGGCTTGCTGGTGGTTGTACTGATGGAGCCAATGGGCGAAGGCTCTGACATCGGTGTTGCGCCACATCCAGGTCGGAAACCGGCTGAAGATATGGCGTTTCCAGGCCGAGGGCACCAGCCCCCGGACATAACGGTCGACATGACCTGCGTCTGGCCAGTCAGCTTCAACCGCCACGATATTGAAGCCGTGCTGCTTGATCAGTCTTTGGGTGATCGCAGCCCGGGCTCGATAAAAGTCGTGAGTGCCATGGCTGGCTTCCCCGATCATCACCACCTGCGCATCAGCGTAGCGGTCGAACATTTCACCAAAGGCTTCGGCGTCCGGTTCCGGCAGGGGCTCGGCGTATTGGCGCAGGAGAGGGGTGATGGCGGCCTCGTCAATGTGGCTATGTGAGCCATAAAGTGTGTCTGGCCTGTCTTGGGAAGTGCTGTTCATGGACGTCATCCCCATGAGGGTGGATTGCCCAACGTGCAGTCAGTTGGCTTTGATCGGCACGACTGAGCTGTCTGTGTTTTATTTGAGTCAGAAACAGGGGAAAAATTCTTCGTCAGTGACCCGTCGATTCGGCAATCCGATGGCCGAGTTACCGTGTACTGCTTGACTCTGTCCCACGGGACAGAGCCTAAGGTGGTCCTCGCCAAAACGGATGTTTGTTCACGCGAGGGGGACGGTTGTATGAGTCAGTTATGTTTGGTCACGGGCGCCAATGGGCATTTGGGCAATACCTTGGTCAGAGCCTTGCTCGATCAGGGTTACCGAGTCCGCGCCGGAGTTCGTGATGTGAACGATTCGGCAGCGTTCGAGGGGTTGGATTGCGAAAGGGTGTATGCCGAACTGCTCGACGAAGCGGCCATGCTTGAGGCGTTAAACGGGGTCGATCTGTTGTTTCAGGTCGCGGCGGTGTTCAAGCATTGGGCGAGGCATCCGCACGCCGAGATTATCGAACCGAATGTGGAAGGAACACGTCGCGTTTTGCAGGCGGCGGCGAAGGCCGGGGTCAAGCGCGTGGTGTATGTCAGTTCCGTTGCGGCCATCGGTCAGAACGGGCAGAAGCTCGATGAAGAGCACTGGAATGACGAGGACGAGAATGCCTATTACGCGTCCAAGATTCTGTCGGAGCAAATAGCCTGGCATACGGCTCAGGCGCTTAACCTTTGGATGGTCTCGGTGTTGCCCTCGGCGATGATCGGCCCCAACGCGGCCAGGCTGACTGACACCATGAGGTTTGTCGATTCGGTCAGGCGGCGGCAAATGCCTCTGGACCCAGGCTTTCATTTCAATTTTGTCGACGTGCGAGATGTCGCCTTGGGGATGATCCTCGCGGCAGAAAAAGGCCGGTCAGGGCAGCGCTACATTCTGGCGAATGAGCGGTCCTCTTCACTGGCCCAGATCATTGATGCCGCGAACGTGGTTTCCCCGGGCTATCGCCCACCACCGCCGGCGCCCAAATGGCTGTTGGTCGCGGTGGCGTGGATGCAGGAGCGTTGGGCCGGGTTGACCGGTCGGCCAGCGCAACTGTTGCTCAGTCAGGTGAGGATGTTCCACGGCGTCAAGCAGGAATACGCCATCACCAAGGCCAGGACCGAATTGGGCTTTCGCTCACGAGCGCCGGAAGTTGCCCTGCAATCGGCGTTTATCTATCTAGGCCAGCGCTCGACGCATCGCGATGAGGCGTTATCACTGCACCCGGTGCAAAAAGGGAATTGATCTCGCTTTTGAGTTCGCCGAGGTGATCAGCCAAGGCCAGCAAGTCAGCTATTTTCTCGAAAGTTTGCTGGCGCTTGAGGTCGATCGCCTCGTTGGCCATTTCCACGGGAAAGGCTTGCAATGTGTTCTTGGCAGCGATGAGCGGCACCATTTCGGCGAGCTTGAAACCGGCGACCTGCGCCCGGCGGATCAGGCGCACGAGCGTGAGGTGATGTGAGGTGTAGACGCGATATCGACCCTGACGATCCGGTTCCGGGATCAACCCCATCTGTTCGTAAAGTCGAATGGCTTTCGGGGTGCAGCCGGTGAGCCCGGCGAGTCTTCCAATGAACATCAGCAATCCTTCTCGCCACGCGAGTCGCTATCGAAAATCCGCAGCCATCCTATCGCAGCCCGCTAAGACCAGAGTTTGATTTCCGCGATCAAATGATCGACACCCGCCCGCATGAACTCGATCGTTGTTTCGTCGACGAAGTGGCCGTTCTGGATCTTTTGATTTACGCCGGGAATCACGATCTGAGGGCCGCAAATGACCCTGGACAGCGTGGCCGACAGCGTTTCCCGCAGTTGAGACTGGGCACGCACTCCGCCGAGCACACCGGGTGAAGAGGTCATGATCAGCACGGGTTTGTTTTTCAGCGGTGAATTGAAGCCCGGGCGGGAGGCCCAATCCAGCGCATTTTTCAGCACGCCGGAGGTGCCGTAGTTGTATTCGGGCGAACAGATGATCAAACCATCGGCTTGTGCGATGGCCTCTTTCAACGCTGCCACGGATGCTGGTAGCGCTTGCGTTTCGATATCTGCGTTGTACAGGGGGATGTCATTCAGCGCGAAGAGACTCATTTCTGCCTGATCGCCCAATCGAGCGCAAAGTGACTTGAGAATCGCAGTATTCGTTGACTGTGAACGCAGGCTGCCTGAAATGCCGAGTAGACGAGGGGTGGTCATAAAAATCCTTCAATCCGAGAGATGAATAATCAAACAACTACACAGTCTTTTTCTCTGCGGGTGACACCCCGATCATCACAAACAGTGCCCGGGCAATCCGCTCACTTTTGTTGCGCCATGCGTGTCGCGTGCCATTTTGAATAACGATGTCGCCGGCTTTTACCAGACGGCTCTGACCGTTATCCAGCTCCAGCCACATTTCACCTTCCAGAATGATTCCGTAATCAATGGTGGCGGTGGTGTGCATGCCTGGATGGTCCGGCTCGAAGCTTTCGATCAAGCCCGGCAGTGCAGCGCTCAACTCGCCAAAGGCCTGGACGCCATCGACAAGGTTCTGCATGACGGTGTCGGGTGGGAAATCAAACATGGCGATGCTGGTGCCGCCCTGAGGAGGAATCAGCGAGGCGTAATCGAGCGTCGGGTCGCGCTCTTTTTCGAGGAGTGTCGGCTGGGCGGGAGTCGTCCACAACTGTGCCATCGCGTGCCCCGGGATTGAGGCAAAGGACTGGGCCCTTGGGGCATAGTCATCTGAAACGAACACGGAATTGCCCTGTTCGTCGTGGCCGGTGACGATTCTTCTTATCTTCATAGGGATTACTCAATGGGCAGTCAAAGAAGCAGCGAGGGGCGGTTGAACCGCTCCGCTCGCTGAGTTTAGTCAAGGACAGATGACGTAGTTGCTGAAGCCGCCGTGACGGTTTTCGATACCGGTAATCGCGCTGTTGACGTCCTCCAGACTGAAGGCTGTGTTTTCGAAGAACGAGAGATCAAGCACCCCGGATTCAACCATGTCCGCCATGGCCTGGCCTTGTCCGGTGGTGAACCAGGCAGATCCGCTGATCTGAATGTCGTTGTCCATGATCCAGTGCAGATCGATCGGCACTTCGCCGGCGATGGCGCCGACGTTCACCAGTTGCCCACCGCGGTGGAGGGATTTAAGCGCCTGAGTCAGGCTCTCGTGGGGTGCGCCCGGACCCAGGGCATCAATGACCACATCGACGCCTTCACCATGGGTGACTTGATAGGCCCATTCGTTGGTAGGAATCGTACCCAGGGTATGGATTTCAATCCGGCCTGGGGCGGCCAGGTCTTTCACCTTCTGGAACAGATCCTGGTTTCGGGCGGTGCCGAGGATTTTACGAACACCCATGGCCAGCGCCAAAGCGACGGCGCCCAGGCCGAGCGTCCCGCTGATCCCGTTGATCAGCACCGTGCTGCCGGGACCCGCGTTCGCCTTGAGCAATGCTTTGTAGGCGGTGCCCAGATAACCCAGGCGCGCGGCGGTTTCGAAACTGATGTTGTCCGGCAGTTTGACCAGGCTGTATTGCGGGGCAGGGATGTACTCGCAAAGACCACCGTAGGGGTAGTCTTCGAACATGCGCGGGCTTTTCGGTGTGAACCCGAAATAACCGTTGAACGTATAGGCAGTGCACGCAATGGTGTTGCCCGTGCGGCAGGCCCGGCATGAACCGCAGTGCCTTCCCGGGTTGACGTAAACCCGGTCGCCGACCTTGAAATCATAGACCTGGGCGCCGACGGCTTCGACAACACCTGAAGGGTCCAATCCGAAAATGGCAGGGAGCTTCGGCAAGGGATTCTGCGGGAACCATTTGACCCAGTTGGTGAGGATGTTGTGCAGGTTCGGGACGATCCCGCAGGCCTTGATCTTGACCAGCACCTCGGTCGGACGAATCTCGGGGACGGGCACTTGCTCGATGACCATGGGTTTACCGCCTTCATACAGACGTGCGGCGCGCATAGTTTTTGCAGTCATGATGTTCTCCAACACACATATTGTTTTTGTAGTGGTATGTAACCCTGCAGCACGCTTCAAAACATCGGCACTATCGCAGCCCGTCTTCGCCCTTCACCTCGCTGGCAGCCAGCCCGCCGAGTCGCGCGTGAATCCTGCCGCCCGTGGCCATGGCCAGGCCAAAAGCGATTTCGCCGCGACGAGGGCCGTCCCACACGGTCATTTCAGCCACGCCGAAGTGGCTGCGCACATAGGCCGCCTGGATGTGCCCGAGCGGGATCATCACCCGGCAACCCGGGCCGCCGATGGTCTTCGCCGCCGGCACGATCGCCTTCGGATTGCCGAGGGCCTCGCGCATGGCCCAGCCGCCGGCTTCGTGCCAGACCGCACCGTGTTCCAACTCGCCGTCTTCGCCGACGATTGCACCCTTGCCATAGGCTTGTACATGCCTGGCGCCGCCCAGTGCATGAATCAGTTGCTCGGACAGCTGCGCCCCTAATCCTCTCAATTCCTGCATGAACGGCAGCAGGTCCTCGACATATTGACCTGCGTAGGGATTGGCGACCACAGCGGTGGCGACCGCAATCCTGAGCGGGGCCGACGAGCGAGGCCCGCCTTCGTGGAACACTTCTTCGATGTCCAGTTTTACCTTACGAACCATCACAAGCGACATGCCTAACCTCCAGAACCGAGAGCCTCAAGCGGCTCGTTATTTTTTTTAAAACCGGCCTTTTGCATTATGCATTTTATGATGTATGGTGCAAGAAATTAGTTTTTGTGCATAAAAAACAGGAGAAGAACATGAAACTGATTTCGTACCGCAAAGAGGGGAAGGCCCATTTCGGCGCCGTGTCCGGTGACGGGGTGGTCGAGCTGACCCGGCGTTTTACGCAGGTTGCGGACCTTGCATCGTTTCTGGCCGACCCGGCCTTGATGCAGCAGGCTCGGCAGATCGTAGACGCCGCGCAACCCGACTACCCGTTCTCAAGCGTTGAACTGGAAGCCGTCATACCCAATCCCGGAAAGGTGATTTGCGTCGGCATTAACTATGTGGCTCACGCTGAAGAAGCCGGCAGAAAGGTCGGGGAATTCCCGGTGATTTTTCAGCGTTTTGCCGAAACCTTGCTTCCCCACGGAGAACCGCTGGTAAGGCCTCAGGTATCCGAGCAATTTGATTTCGAAGCCGAGCTGGCCGTGGTGATCGGCAAAGGTGGGGCGCATATCGATCCGGCCGATGCGATGGACCACGTTGCGGGTTACACCTGCTTCAACGACGCCAGTGTTCGCGACTGGCAGTTCCATACGCACCAGTACGGCATGGGCAAGACCTTCAGAAAAACCGGTGCACTGGGCCCATGGCTCATTCCAGCTTCGGAAATTTCCGATTACCGTAAGCTGGTGGTACGAGGAGTACTCAATGGTGAGCAGTTGCAGGAAGGCAGTCTTTCAGAGTTGGCCTTCGACATTCCGCATTTGATTTCGTACGTGTCGAAGGCACTGGCGTGGAACCCGGGCGACATTCTGGCCACCGGTACGCCGAGCGGGATCGGCTTCAAGAGGAACCCACCGATTTTCCTTAAACCCGGTGATATTTTCGAAGTAGTGATCACGGAGATCGGGACGCTATCGAACGGCGTTATTGACGAAGCCTAAGCGTTGTCCTCTACACAATCATAAAAACTGGAGGTTCCAAATGCCCGCCTTACCGACTATCAATTTCACCCACTCCGGCGTGTTTTGCGCAGACCTCGATCGCATGGTCGATTTCTACTGCCGTACCCTAGGCTTCATCGTCAGTGACAAAGGTGTCGCCTCAACGGGGCATCGGCTGTTTTTCATGACCCAGAACCCTGAGTTGCATCACCAGGTCGTGCTCTTCGACGGCAAACCCGTCGACCTGCCGTTCAACCCGATCAATCAGTTGTCGTTCTTGCTGAACTCGCTGGATGACTTGAAGACTTACTACCAATTCGCCAAGAGCAGCGGTGTTGAAGGGATCGCTCAGGTGGACCACGGCAACGCCTGGTCGATGTACTTCAAAGACCCTGAGGGCAACCCCATCGAAATGTATGTCGATGCACCGTTCTACACCGCACAACCGTGCAAGGAACCTCTCGATCTTGAGCTGCCGAGCGAGGTCATCCTGGCCCAGACCGAAGCCATGTGTAAGCGCCGCCCTGGCTTCCAGACGCGAGAAGAGTGGAAGAACTCCATCCGCGCGAAGATCGAAGAGCAGCGGGTTCGAATCGGCTGACAGCGCGCCGATCTGTGGATGTTGAAGCCTGGTTGATGGGCGCGCACACGCCGGTTCATCAACCAGACGTCGCACTGGATAAAAACAAAAAGCGGAGTAGACGATGGACTACGATGTCATCATTGTTGGAATGGGTCCGGTGGGTGCTCTGTGCGCAAATCTGGCCGGCATGTGGGGGCTGAAGGCTCTCGTCGTGGACAAGTCCGAGACGGTGTACACCAACCCCAGGGCCATGGGGTTTGATCACGAAGTGATGCGTGTCTTTGGCAATATTGGCCTGGCCAATGAGATCGCCGAACATGTCATGCCTTATCGCCCCTCGGAGTATCGAACCACCGGCTCTGCGCTGATCAAGCGCATTGATGCCGCCAAGCCTCCCTTTTCGCTGGGTTGGGCACCGAACTATGTGTTCTCGCAGCCGCCCGTCGAGCGTGCGCTGCGGGGCAAAATTGCTGATTTGAAGTCGGTCACCGTGGAACTCGGTTCAGAGGTTCTGTCGGTCGATTCCACGGGCTCGCAAGCGCAAGTGCGCATTCAGGCCAAAGACGGAACCGAGCGCACGGTCACGGCCGACTATGTGCTGGCGTGTGATGGCGGCACCAGCCCGATCCGCACCCGACTGGGCCTGAAGATGGAGGATCTGGCCTTCGATGAGCCGTGGCTGGTGGTCGATGTGATCCTCAATGAAGGGGCGGGCGAGCATCTGCCGAAGACCAACGTGCAGTTTTGCGAACTGGCCAGGCCTTGCACCTTTGTCGTCGGACCGGGTCAGCATCGGCGCTGGGAATTCATGATCAATCCTGACGAACAGCCGACCGAAATCTCACAACCCGAAGCGATCAAGAAGCTGATTTCCCGCTGGTTGCCAGAGGGCGACTATCAGCTATGGCGGGCGTCCGCTTATCGATTCCACGCACTGATCCTGGAGCAATGGCAGTCCGACCGGGTGTTCTTCCTCGGGGATGCAGCGCACATGACGCCGCCCTTCCTGGCGCAAGGCATGTGCCAGGGCATTCGCGATGCATTGAACCTGGTCTGGAAGCTCGCGCTGGTGAAAGGAGGGCTGGCAGCCCCGGCCTTCCTCAATACCTACCAGACCGAACGCGTTCCTCATGTGCGCCAAACGACGATGGCGGCCAAGGAGTTCGGTGGCGTGATTTGCGAACGCGACAGTGAGAAAGCCGCGATCCGCGATGCGCGGTTGATCCAGCAGATGACGGAGAACCCGGCAGGGACCATCAGGCAATCGCTGATTCCGGGGTTGTCCCAAGGGTTTGTCGCCCAGGTCGCGCCTGCCGGTGAGCTGTTCCCGCAACCGATGGTCATCAACCATGCCGGCAAGACAGCGCTGCTGGATGAGTTTACCGGCCAGTCCTTCCGAGTGGTCATTGCCCCCGGGTTTGACGCCAGCGCTTTGTTGAGATGCCTGCGCAGCAGTCAATCGCTCAAAGGTCTGCCCATCCATGTCGTGCGATTGGTCGACCCTCAACAGTCAGGTCCACGCACCGCGGATGATTATCAGGAAGTCGATGGAGTGCTGGCGCAGTGGCTTGAAAGTCGAGGCTGCAATGTCGTCATCGTGCGGCCGGATCATTACGTGTACGGCGGGGCGGTCACGGTTGCCTGGGCGATGGAGTTGCTGGAGGGGATGGAGCTTGCGCTGTGGTGCAAGACGCCTGAACAGGCTGCGCAGAGTGATGGCGGCGCCAGCGACCCTATGATCAGGTTTGCTCAAGGGCTAAGCCAGTAAGAGAAAAAGCCCTTCGCTTTGCACTGTCCACGAAAGCAGTTGCAAGGCGAAGGGCTTTTTTCTGCAGTCCCGTTCGATCTATTGAAGCGTGGCCTGTTGCCGTTCGATCGCTTCGATGGTTCGGTCCAGGGTGTCCTGAATGTGATTGCGCAACAGCGTCACCGCTTTGTCGGAGTCCCGTGCCAGCGCCGCATCCATCAGATCCTGATGCTCATTGCCTTTGTGGCGTTGGCGGATTCGCTGCTTGGCAGAGAAGCGTCGGTAGCGTTCGGCCCGGTCAAAGAGGGAGTCGATCATCTTGAGCATCAACGGCGATGGGCACGCCGCGAACAGCGCGAAGTGGAACGCCTTATGCCGGGTAGACCAGTCATCGTCGAGTACCAGCACGCCAGTTCCGAGCTTTTTCTCAACCAGATTCAAGCGGTGAAACGCGCCCAGTACATCGGCTTCCCAGGCGTCATCGCCAAACTTGATGGCATCGCCTAGCGCCTCGCATTCCAGCAAGCAGCGCATCCGCGTGATGTCGCGAAAATCCATGGTGGAAATCGGGGCAACCCTGAACCCCTTGTTATCGCTGGCTTCGACGACGCCGTCCTGCGTCAGGCGATTGAGTGCCTCACGAATAGGGGAACTGCTGAGCCCGTAGGTTTTGGACAGTTCGGCGACTTTGAGTTTTTCGCCAGGGGCCAGCTCGCAACAAACAATCGCTTTTTTCATCTTGGTCAATGCGACTTCGATCAGCGGACTGTTGGGGGAGGAGGGGATCATGATGGGTCATCCTGAAATTTGCACTAAACGGATTTTATGCGCAAAAAGTTGTTTGGTGCAAAGGATGAATGTCGCGTTGTGCATAAATTTTCCTGCGTCGCAAGGAAAAAATTCAAGAGCAGTCTTTCGGACGCTCTAGACCGGCCCTTTGTCTCCAACCACCTTCCCGCCATCCATTTCAACACTCATGCCTCTGCTGTCCTCATGAGCTTCCCGCCTGCCGTAGCCCCCCGCCCCAGCTATCCGAATGAGCGCCCGAATCTTCTTGACTTTGAATTTGTGCAGGATTACGTTTTGTGCACAAAGCTATATGAAATGCAATAAAACACGTTTTACGCATAAGTGGTCGGGCTCGTAAATCTGACCAGATCGGACAGGGAAGGAACGCCGCAGCACCCGTGGTATTCGCAGCCAATGCTGCGAGTGGATGACCTTTTACAAAAACAAAAAAACAGGAACATCTTCATGAAAACAGCCAACCAGCGGCTCTGCCCGTTGCCGGTTTCCAGCATCGCCTGTGCGGTCAGCGCAACGGTGCTGTTGAGCCTCTCAACGCCCTCGCATGCCTTCCAGATCGACACCGGTAATCCCGATCTTTCGGCGACCTGGGACAACACGATCAAGTACAGCAACGCCTGGCGTGTGAACAAACTCGATCACAAGGTCGCGGCCGGCCCAGGCACGTCCAACAGCAATCCCAACCTGGATGACGGCGACCGAAATTTTGATCGCGGGCTCATTTCCAATCGCCTGGATGTCCTGTCCGAATTCGACATCAAGTACAAAGACGTCGGTGCTCGTCTCAGCGCGGCCTCGTGGTACGACAATGTCTACGCCCACGACAACGATAACGACTCTCCCGGCACCGCCAACTCGTTGAGTGTCGAGCACGATGAGTTCACCAGCGACACCCGCCGCATCCACGAACAGCACACCGAAATTCTCGATGCGTTTGTCTATGGCTCGAAGGAAATCGGCACTACGTCGCTGTCCGGGCGACTCGGCCAGTTCACGCAAATCTATGGTGAAAGCCTGTTCTTCGGGGCCAACGGCATCGCCAATGCTCAGTCCACCGTTGACCTGGTGAAGCTGCAATCCGTGCCGAGCTCGCAGTTCAAGGAAATCCTGATGCCGACCAAGCAGGTGTCAGGCAACTGGCAGCTGAACGATACGGTCAGCGTCGGCGCCTACTACCAATTCGAGTGGAACAAGACGCGCCTGCCCGCAGCGGGCAGCTATTTCAGCGGCGCGGATTTTGTCGGTGAAGGCGGGGAGCGGGTGTTCTTTCCCACTGGCGAGCTACGCCACGGCAAGGACATCGATGCCAAGGATTCCGGGCAGTTTGGTGCGCAACTGAAGTTCGCTGTCGAGGACTGGGAGTTCGGTCTGTACGCCGCGAAATATCACGAAAAGACCCCGGTGTTTTACTTCCGTCCGGCCGCGCTGGTCCCCGGTGCTGATGACACGTTCGTCAACGTTTATCCCGAGGACGTCAAAGTGTTCGGCGCGAGTTTCAGCACCCTGGTCGGCGAAGCCAACATCGCCGGTGAAACGTCGATACGGCTCGATACGCCATTGGCGGGCGTCGGCGGAACGATCATCACCGGTATGGATTCCGACAATGATTCCAACCCGGCGTACCCCATCGGCAAGTCGTGGCATGCCCAGGTGTCGATGGTCAATGTCTACGGCGGATCCGCGTTGTGGGACGGTGCTTCGTTCGTCGGTGAGCTGGCATTCAACCGTCGACTGAGCGTGAGCAAAAATGCCGATCAGTTGGACCCCAACACCACTCGCGATGCCTTCGCGCTGCGCTTCACCTTCGAACCTCAGTATTTCCAGGTCTTCCCCGGCATCGACGTTCAAGCCCCGATCACCATTGGTTACAACCCTTCCGGGCGCTCCTCGGTCACGCCTCAGGCGTTCGGCCCGGAACATGGCGGGGATCTGACGTTGGGCCTCAAGGCCGATTACAAGAAACAGTGGTACGCGTCGCTGTCCTACACCAACTTTTTCGGTGAGGCCGGACCTGTCATCAACTCCTCCAACTCGTTCACTTACCAGCAAAACATGAAAGACCGGGATTTTGTGGCGTTCTCGATCCAGCGAACCTTTTAAGCAAAGAACAGGCGGGCCCTGATAATGACAAAAATTAAACTGCTGTTGCTTTCCACCCTGTCGATCTCAATCTGTACCAGCACCGCGTTCGCGGCGGTGAGTCCTGACGAGGCGGCGAAGCTCAAGACCACTTTGACCCCCATGGGTGCCGAAAAGGCCGGCAATGCCGACGGCTCCATTCCGGCCTGGACGGGTGGGCTGACCAAGGAAGTGGCCGGGGCAAAATCCGGCGACATGCCGGCCGATCTGTTCCCCGGTGAGAAGCCGCTGTTGCAGATCACCGCGAAGAACGCTGCGCAGTACGCGGACAAGTTGAACGAAGGGACGAAAGCCTTGCTGGCCAAATACCCCGACACCTTCCATCTCGATGTGTACCCGACTCATCGAACCGCCGCGGCCCCCGACAGTGTTTATCAAAACACCTTTACCAACGCGACCCAGTGCAAGACCACCAGCAATGGGTTGTCGGTGGAGGGCTGTTACGGCGGCATTCCGTTCCCGATCCCTAAAACCGGCAACGAGGTGATCTGGAATTTCCTGCTGCGGGTCGAGGCCGAATCCATTCAGATGGGCTATGCCAACATCATCGGTAATGCTGATGGCACCCGAACACTCGCCAGCCGTGGCGTCGAGAACTGGCAGTACCCGTATTACTTCAAAGACGGCGGCGTGGATAAGTGGTCGGGGCAGTATGCGCTGCTGCGTTTCTTGACTAACGAACCCCCGTTCAAGGCCGGCGAGTCGTTGGTGACCCACGACAGCATCAACGCCCAGGAACCGCGGGAAGCCTGGCAATACCTGGTTGGCCAACGCCGCGTACGCCGCGCGCCTACCGTGGGTTATGACACGCCAGACTTCGTGGCGTCGGGTGCAAACTACTTCGACGAGGTGCATGGCTTCATTGGCCACCCGGATCGTTATGACTGGAAACTGGTCGGCAAAAAAGAGCTGTACATCCCGTACAACGACAACAAGTTCAACGCCGAAAAACGCGACGATGCCTTTGCGGCTAACCACCTCAACTCGGACAAGGTGCGTTGGGAACTGCATCGCGTCTGGGAGCTGGAGGCGACTGTCGCTGCAGGTAAACGCCACGCCGTGCCCAAGCGCAAATTCTACATCGATGAAGACAGCTGGACGGTCTCGCTGGTCGATGGCTATGACGCTGAGGGCAAGCTGTGGCGTGTGTCTCAAGTGCTTCCATTCGTTGTGCCTTCCATCCCGGCAGTGGTGGTGAAACCGGTGGTGATCTACAACCTGCAAGCCAAGACGTACAGCGTCGTGCAAAGCCTGAACGGCGAAACCTACAGCGTCATCCCACGCAAGCCCGAGAACTTCTTTACCGGGAACTCGGTAGCGTCCGGGTCGGTGCGCTGAGCCTCGCAACAGCGTGTTCACACTTGTGTTCCATGGACGCCGCGCCACTGACGCGACGTCCACTGAACCGCATCATCGAGGCTCGAAAATGCGTATTCAAACTCCCAGGTTTTTTCATCCGCATCCGTTCAAGGCGTTCATGCTGAGCGTGTCGATCATCACGGCGCTCACCGGCACGGTTGCGGCGGCACAACCCGATGGGCTGCCGGTGCAGCCATCGATCACCAGCGCCATGGCGGCACAGTCGGTCATGTTGAGTGTTGCGAGGGCAGGGCACCGCCTGGTGGCCGTTGGCGAACGAGGGTTCATCATTGTTTCTGATGACAATGGCGGCACCTGGAAGCAAGTCAGTTCCCCGGTCAGCATGACGCTGGTCAAGGTTCGCTTCATCGATGACCGCGAAGGCTGGGCGGTCGGCCATGCCGGGGTTGTCTTGCACAGCCAGGACGGTGGGTTGAGCTGGAACAAGCAGCTTGATGGCGTCCAGGCAGCCGAGATCGAATTGCAAGAAGCGAAACGCTTCGACGATGCGGAAAAAATCGCTCAAGCACAGCAACTGGTAGACGATGGCCCCGACAAACCCCTGCTCGATCTGCTCTTTCTGGACGCCAAAAACGGGCTGGTGGTGGGCGCTTACGGTCTGGTGTTTGTCACCCATGACGGCGGGCTAAGCTGGCAATCGATCCGTTCCCGTCTCGAAAACCCAAACGGATTGCACCTCTACAGCATCGAGCGAGTGGACGCGGACCTCTTCGTCGCTGGCGAACAGGGTACGTTGTTGCGCTCAGGTGACGAGGGCCAGACCTTCGAGTCGCTGGCGTCTCCCTACGAGGGCACGACTTTCGGGCTCCAGGCGACCAGCAGCGGCTCGATTCTGGCGTTCGGGCTGCGTGGCAAAGCCTTCGAGTCCAAAGATCGCGGCGAGACCTGGCAGCGTCTCGACACCTTGCAGCCCGTCACCTTGACCAGTGGCCTGCGTCTTGACGATGGCTCGGTACTGCTCACCGATGAGTCCGGCCGAGTGCTGCGTTTCGGGGACGGCGATACCAAAGCCTCTCTACTTCAAGTGACTCAACCCGGTTACTTCACAGGCATGGCGCAAGCCGCGAACGGTGACCTGATCATCAGCAGTGCACGCGGCATGCTGTCGTCCGTGGTTGCCGTGGAATCGTCGGAGCACGATCAATGAACAGCTTTACGCGTACTGCCGAGCCTCACACCGCCCCTCAAGCGGACACCTTCGATCCTTCTTCCGGCACCCTGGTTGAACGGCTTTTGTTCAATCACCGCCGTATTATTTTGGGCATCTGTGTCGTGCTCAGCCTGGTGTTCGGCTACCAGGCGCTGAGTTTGAAGCTCAATGCCGCCTTCGAAAAAATGATCCCGACGGATCACCCTTATGTGCAGAACTACCTGAAGAATCGCGGCCAGTTGGGGGAGGGCGGCAATACCCTGCGGATTGCAATCGAGGCAAAACAGGGCAGCATTTTTGATGCCGCGTACCTTGAGACGGTCAAGAAAATCAACGACGAGGTGTTTTTGCTCCCCGGCGTCGACCGATCGTACATGAAGTCCCTGTGGACCCCGGCGACCCGTTGGATCGGCGTAACGGAAGAGGGTTTCGACGGCGGCCCGGTGATCCCTGACAACTACGATGGCTCTGCCGGTAGCCTGGAGCAGGTTCGACAGAACGTTGAACGATCGGGTGAAGTCGGCCGGCTCGTGGCCTCTAACTTCAAGTCCAGCATCGTGCTTTTGCCGCTTCAGGACATCACCTCGGACGACGGCAAACCGCTGGACTACAACGCGCTCTCAAGCCAGCTCGAACAGATTCGGGTCAAGTACGAAACCGACAACATCAAAATCCACATCACCGGTTTCGCCAAGGTGGTGGGCGATCTGATTGACGGCATGCGGCAGATGCAGCTGTTCTTCGCCGCGACGCTGGTGATTTGCGGCATCGTGTTGTTCTGGTACACCCGCTGCATTCGCAGCACGCTGTTGGTGCTGCTGTGTTCGATCATCGCCGTGGTCTGGTTGCTTGGGTTGCTGCCTACTCTGGGCTTTGACCTTGATCCGTATTCGATCCTCGTCCCGTTCCTGGTGTTTGCGATCGGGTTGAGTCACGGCGCGCAGAAAATGAACGGCATCATGCAGGACATCGGGCGCGGAGCCGACAAGCTGGTGGCGGCACGCTTCACCTTTCGCCGGCTGTTTTTGACCGGGCTGATGGCACTGGTGGCCGACGCCGTCGGTTTCGCCGTGTTGATGATCATCAAGATTCCGGTGATTCAGGATCTCGCCGTTGCTGCGACGATCGGCGTGCTGACGTTGATTTTCACCAACCTGATTCTGTTGCCGATTCTGTTGTCGTACACCGGTGTCAGCAAAGCGGCGGCCCAGCGTGAAGCGGCTAACGACAAGTTCTCGCAGCTGGACGCGCTTCACGCCCGGCACCCGTTCTGGGCTTTTCTGGATCGATTCACCGAGCGCAAATGGGCGAGCGGGGCCATCCTCATCGCCGTGATGCTGGGGGTGGCCGGTTTTGCCGTCAGCCTGCACGTGAAGATCGGTGACCTGAATCCCGGGGCACCGGAACTGCGTCCGGAGTCGCGCTACAACAGCGACAACCGCTTCATGGTCAGCAACTTTTCCGCCAGCAGTGACAAGTACGTGGTGATGGTGAAAACACCGCAATACTTCTGCGCCAACTATCAGACGCTGGTGTCGGTCGATGCGCTGGAAGCGCAGCTGCAACAACTGCCGGGCGTGGTGTCGACGACTTCGTTGGCGGCGCTGAGCAAGCAGGCCGCAGCGGGCATGAATGAAGGCAGCATGACCTGGTACGAGATACCCCGTAATCAGGGGCTATTGAACGCGATCATCACCCGCGCGCCGCGCGAGCTATTCAACCAGAACTGCGATCTGCTGACGGTGTATGTCTACCTCAAGGACCACAAGGCCGACACGCTCACCAGTGTGGTGCAGACCGTCGAACAGTTCGCGGCGACCCATAACAACGATCAGATCCAGTTCTTGAATGCGGCGGGCAATGCCGGGATCGAAGCGGCCACCAATATCGTGGTGAAGCGTTCGAACGTGCAGATGCTATTCATGGTGTACGCGGCCGTCATTGCCTTGTGCTTTATCACCTTCAGATCCTGGCGAGCGGTGGTGTGTACGGTGTTGCCGCTGATGCTGACGTCTATTTTGTGCGAGGCCTTGATGGTGGGCTTGAACATAGGCGTCAAGGTGGCGACGCTCCCGGTCATTGCATTGGGCGTGGGGATCGGTGTGGATTACGCGCTGTATATCCTCAGCGTGACACTCACTAATCTGCGCAATGGCTCAAGCCTGTCTGATGCGTACTACCTGGCCCTGCTTTCCACAGGCAAGGTGGTGGTGATGACCGGAATTACATTGGGCGTTGCCGTGCTCACCTGGGTGCTGTCGCCGATCAAGTTTCAGGCCGACATGGGCATTCTGTTGGGGTTCATGTTCATCTGGAACATGGTGGGCGCTTTGGTATTGGTTCCGGCACTGGCGCATTTTCTGCTCAAGCCCAAGAACCAGCCGTTGCCTGTGAATGGGTGATACCTGACGACGAGAGCGGGTTCAGTTTTGCTGAACCCGCTGGTCGTCATCGCTACTGGCGATTCAAGAGGGATGCGCGATCTCTAGCCAGTCTTCAAACCGGGTCGCTCCAACAATGGGGTTATCGCCGGGCGTGAGGGACTTGTCATTGATCGGGGCACCGAAGTACGGAACCGTGTCATCCGGGACGGCTTCGCGCGGGTCCTTGGTGTGTTTCAGGTACTCACTCACGAACTCGACAATGGGGCGGCGATCGGGACCTGCCACTTCCACGGTCTGATTGATCGGCGCTTGTTGAGCGATAGCCGTCAGCGCGGCCGCGACATCGACCGAGGCTACCGGTTGCAACGCGGCGGACGTTAAATGGATGGTGTTGCCGTCCTCGCGACCCGAGTAAGCAATGGCACCAATGAATTCGAAGAACTGCGTGGCCCGCAGGATGGTGTAGGGAACGCCCGAGGCCTTGATGAGTTTTTCCTGGGCCATTTTGGCCCGGAAGTAACCACTGTCGAGCATCCGTTCGGTGCCCACGACGGACAGGGCAACATGGTGTTTGGTGCCGGCAACCTTCTCGGCAGCGAACAGGTTATGCCCGGCGGTCTCAAAGAAATGCAGCGCCGCGTGATCCTCGAATGAGGGGGAGTTGGCCACGTCGACCACCACGTCGGCGCCCTTGAGCGCGTCCGCCAGGCCCTCGCCGGAGATGACGTTAATGCCGGAACTCGGTGACGCTGATATGACTTCATGCCCCAGATCCTGTAGGTTCTTGCAGACTTTGCTGCCGATCAGCCCGCTTCCTCCGATGATGACGAATTTCATGGCCGGTCTCCCGCTGCGGTGTGTTGGGACAATAATTAAACACCCTGGCAGCGGCCGTATCGGACTGCCATTGGCATTGCCCGACAGGTGGTCAAAAGTCTGAACGGCAGGTGGAATTAACGGCGTTTGTTTGCTTTAGTCCACCTATCGCTGGCTCACGTGTGCGGCACCTCAGCTCATGACGGGAGCCCAACCGGAGAGTCCCATGAAACACCGATTCCCGACCTGCGCCGTGTTGGTGGCTGCCCTTGCATTCGGCGCGTTGCCTTGTGTCCAGGCGGTCGAATACACGCAGGTCAACGAAACCGCCAGCACGATCTCCTTCACGTATAAACAGTTTTCCTCGCGGGTATACGGCACGTTCAGCAAGTTCGAGGCCTCGCTTGATTTCGACACGGCGCACCCGTCGGCAGGCCGGGCCGCGCTCGCCATCCAGCTCGACAGCATTGACGCCGGAAGCAGCGACGCCAACAGCGAATTGCAAAAACCAGCCTGGTTCAACACGGCAACGTATCCAGTGGCGACGTTTGAATCGACCGGTGTGAAAGTCCTGGGCGACAACCGTTACTCGATCACCGGCAAACTCACGCTCAGGGGGATCACGCGGGAAGTGGAGGTACCGGTGCTCTTGAAGGCCGAGAAAGCCATCGGGATTTTCGATGGCCAGTTAACGCTCAAGCGTAGCGACTTCAAAATCGGCGAGGGCGAATGGGCCAACGGTGTTGTCTCCGACAAGATCAATATCCGGTTTCGGATGGTTGCGCCGCAGCGGTAACTCGGCCAAGCGTGCGTAGCGTCGGTTATGATAGGCACGCCCGCGGACACACTCTTCACGTCCGCCCCAGAGTCAGAGCCACGAATGCCCCAGATCACCCATTTCAAAACCCCGTGCCCCGAGCACATCAATAGCCAGATCCTGCAGATGGTGGTCGATTACCTGACCGACATCAGCATGGTCGCTATCGCGCCAAGCAACCTGTTGTACAACGTGTACCAGTACGCGATCGGCTACGAGGTTCACCTCTATCTGGAAGCATTGAACGGGGCGAAAGGGATTGCGGTGGAGTTGCTCGTCGCGACCGACGAAGACGACCCCGAGAAGGTCATCGGCTTCCTGCTGTACCTGCCGGTCAAGGACGATCCCGATGCATGCGGTGTCGCGTATATGGCGGTGAGTGCCAGCCATCGACGCCAAGGTATTGCCCGGCGGATGCTGCAAGAAATGGTCGGCCGCTACCCGCATGCCGAGCTGACGTGCGCGGTGGCCAAGGTGCCGTATTTTGAGGCAATGGGGTTTCAGGTGGTGGGCGTGCGCGCTACACAAGTGCTGATGAACACCCGCGATCACGGCAGCGGCGGCTTGATGGCCGTGCTGGACGTGGCGCCGATCTACAGCTCGCTCGAGGTGCGACAGATTCATACGTACCTGCTGCAAAAACACGGCAAGCGGGCCATGCTCGATGCGGAGAAACAGCGTGACCGGCATCTGGACCAGATGACGCGCAAGGCAAATGAGTTTGTTCGGGAGCGACTGGGGGAACTCGGTTAATTGTGGGAGCGGGCTTGCTCGCGAAGGCGGTTTATCATTCAAAATCAATATCGACTGGCCCGCCGCCTTCGCGAGCAAGCCCGCTCCCACAGGGGATTTTTGTTGTCTTTTAGATAGCGCAAAGCCCGGCCAAATGCCGGGCTTTTTTGTGTCTGGAAATCGTGCAGATAAAAAAGAGCCTCAAAGCTCTTTGATGGGGAGGAAGTAGAGCCCTCGAGGCTCAAGATGCGCATGAAACAAGTGGTGAGCTTGGTAGGGGTTCATTTCACTCACCACTTACGCAACGGCTTGAGTCAACAAGCGGCTGCGTAGATTTATCGTAGAAAGTTGGGGGTTGGCGCTCAAGTACCGCTAGTCGAATCCATCTTTTCGGCGTCAGTTTCCGCGATGTTTCCAGCGTCGCCACGGGCACTTCTTTCGACCATGGCGATGATGGTTTCGAACAGTTCGTCCTGTGCCTGCGCGGCAGTGATCTCTCCATTTGCCGCGGCATGGGACAAGGCTTCCGCCGCACCGAGCATCGCCCGCAATCCCGCTGCCTTGATCTCACCCGCGCCAGCGAAAGGGGCGAGGGCGGTTCGGCACTTGTTCAGGAAAATCGCTTCGTACTCGCGCTTGATCTTCTCCAGTTCCGGGGAGCTGGCCAGTGCCGCGATGACGCCGGGAATCTCGTTGCCCTGAAGCAGCACACAGTCGACGTACGACGAAGCGATTACCCTGGCGGTGCAGGGTAAAGTCGGTTCGCTGTCCTGAAGCGCAGCATCCATCAGTGCTGTCTGTCGGGCATCGAAGTCTTGATAAAGCGCCGCCAACAGCCCGGATCGCGTGCTGAAGTGATCGTACACCACCGGTTTGGTGATCCCGGCTTGCTCGGCAAGTCGCCCCAATGTCAGCGCGTCCGTGCCTTCTTCCCGAACGAGTTGCCAGGCGACGTCCAGCAACTGGCGTTGGCGGTCCTCCCGGGACATTCGTCGTCGCGGCTGCGGCGTGGAATCTTGTGCGTCTGTTTCGGTGGTTGACATGGTTATGTACCAAAAGTAACTTACTGATCGTAACTTACCAAGAGTATATAAGGTCCGCCTTGTGCTCTCAATCAGGAGTTTCCAGCATGCACGCGCTTATCGTTGTGGCTCATCACGATCCTCGTTCGCTTACCCATAGCCTGGTTGCGCAAGTCGCTCAGGGCATTGCCCTGGACGATCCCGGTCATACCTTTGAAATCGCCGACCTCTCGGCCGAAGGGTTCGATCCAAGGTTCAGCGTCGCTGATCTGGCGGTGCATCACCGGGAAGCGCCGCCTCCTGCTGATGTGGTTGCCGAGCAAGCGCGGATAGACCGCGCCGATGCGGTGGTGCTGGTTTATCCGGTCTACTGGTGGTCGATGCCGGCGCTGCTCAAGGGCTGGATTGATCGGGTGTTCGCCAACGGCTGGGCGTTCGATTTCACGGCGGATGCCAAGTTGGAGAAGAAGCTTGGCCACCTGCGGGTTCACCTGATCGGTGTGGGCGGTGCCGACGCTGCTACTTACGCCCGGCACGGTTATGCCGAGGCCATGAAGACGCAGATCGACCATGGGATTTTTGATTATTGCGGTGCTCAGGTAGTGACGTCCGAGCTGCTGCTTGAATCGGAAATTCAGGACCCAGCGGTGCACCTGGACGCCGCGAAAAGCCTCGGTCGCGAGCTCTTTGCGGCCTCCAGACACCTCAATCCTGTTAGACCTGCTCTCCCGGCCAACCCGCTCGACGCAAGGCGTTGAGCAGCGTTCCGGCATTCAGTCCCGGCACCGCATGGCCATTGCCTTCGGCGGTGTCGGAGGCCAGCAAGGCATTGATGATCGCTTCCTCCACCGCCTCGGTGGCGGCCAGGAACAACTCGCTGATGTGGTCGTTGTTGACCATGCTCAGGTTGTCGGTGGTCGGCGCACGCTTGCTCTCGTAAGCGGCCGGCGGCACGTGCTGGTTGCCGGTGGCGAAGGCGATGAAGATGTCACCGCTGTGGTCTTCATTTCCGCCGCCGGTGCGGGCCAGGCCGAGGCTGGCGCGCTGCGCGAGGCGTGTGCACTGGTGCGGCAGCAACGGTGCATCGGTGGCCAGGCAGACGACGATCGAGCCCATGCCCGGATGCGGCAAGGACGCCTTGAGGAACGGCGAGTCGGCCTTTTCCATGTAACGCCCGACCGGGTAACCGTCGACGCGCAGTTCGTTGCGGATGCCGTGGTTGGCCTGGACGATGGCGCCGACGGTCCAGCCGCCCTGAGCACTGTTCAGACGCCGCGAAGCGGTGCCGATCCCGCCCTTGAATTCGTGGCAGATCATGCCGCTGCCGCCGCCGACGGCACCTTCGATCACCGGGCCACCCACCGCCGTGCGCAAGGCTTCGGCCACATGTTCAGGCTTCACGTGGAAGCCGTTGATGTCGTTGAGCAGACCGTCGAAGGTCTCCAGCACCACTGGCATATTCCAGTAGAGTCGCCCGTCATCGGGCTGGTTCTGGCGATCCAGCGTCACCAGCGCATCGCGCACCACGCCCAGGCTGTGGGTGTTGGTGAAGGCGATCGGGCTGGTCAAAAGGCCTGCTTCGCGAATCCATTCAAGACCGGTCGCGTCGCCATTGCCGTTGAGCACATGGACGCCGGCAAAGCACGGTTGCAGGCTGGTAGAACCGGCACGCGGCTCGATCACGGTGACTCCGGTCAGGATGTCGCGGCCAGTGGCGGTGCGTCCTCGCACATTGCTGTGGCCGACCCGTACGCCGGGCACATCGGTGATGGCGTTGAGCGGGCCGGGTTGCAGTTGGCCGAACTGGATGTTCAGGTCGCGGGCACGTGGTTTCATTGGTTTTCTCGTCTCATGGCAGAAAAAGTGGGCCAGGTTGGGCGCGGAACCTGTGGGAGCGAGCCTGCTCGCGATAGCGTTGGGTCAGTCGCCATCAGTGTTAAAGGTGATGGCCTCATCGCGAGCAGGCTCGCTCCCACATTGGATTGCGTTTGGCTGACGGGTATCGGGGGTTACTGACCGTTTTTGACTTTGCTCCAGATCCGCGTCCGCACGCGCTCGGTGGCGGGCGGCAGAGGCTGAAGGGTGAATAACGTGGCCATCGCTTCGGCCGACGGATACACGGCAGGATTGTTGCGGGTCGCTTCGGCCACCAGTGGCATCGCGCTGCGGTTGCCGTTGGGGTAGGAGAGGTGATCACTGACCGGCGCGATGACTTCAGGGCGCATCAGGTAGTCGATGAAGGCCAAACCCTGTTCCGGGTGCGGTGCGTCCTTGAGCAGCACCAACGTGTCGAACCACACCGGCGCGCCTTCTTTCGGCAGGCTGTAGGCGATCTTCACGCCGTTGTTCGCCTGCTCGGCAGTGTTCTTGGCTTCCAGCATCGCGCCGGACCAGCCCACCGCCACGCAGATGTTGCCGTTGGCCAGGTCGCTGATGAACTTGGACGAGTTGAAGTAGGCAATGTGCGGACGCAGCTTGAGCAGCAGTGCCTCGGCCTTTTTGTAGTCTTCGGGGTTGGTGCTGTTGGGTGGCAGACCGAGGTAGTGCAGGGCGACCGGCAGCATCTCGGCCGGCGAGTCGAGCATGGCCACGCCACACTGACCGAGTTTGGCCAGGTTCGCTTCGTTGAACACCAGGTCCCAGGAATCCACCGGCGCCTTGTCGCCCAGCGCGGCGCGGACCTTGTCGATGTTGTAGCCGATGCCGTTGGTGCCCCACAGATACGGCACGGCGTACTGGTTGCCCGGATCGTTGTGGGCCAGTTTCGCCAACAGGTCAGCGTCCATGTTTTTGAAGTCAGGCATCTGAGCATGGGGCAGAGGTGCAAGGGCACCGGCCTTGATCAGGGTCGGCAAGCTGAAGTTGCTGGCCACCACCACGTCGTATCCGCTGCGGCTGGTGAGCAATTTGCCTTCCAGTACTTCGGCGCTGTCGAAGGTGTCGTAGACCGGTGCAATCCCGGTGTCACGCTTGAAATCCTGCAGGGTCGTGGGACCTATGTAGTCATACCAGTTGTAGACGTGAACCGTCGGGCCGTCGGCGGCAACCGCCGATAGCGAGACCGACAGACAGGCGCCCAGTCCAAGATTGATATACGAGCGGTGACGACTCATGATGCGGCACTCCTGGCCTGCTGCAGGCCGGTGATGATCAGGTGCTTGCAGCGTATCGGCCGGGAGTGGACTCACCCATTCCCATCATGGGTTACTCGAAAGGGGTAGGGCGTGGACGCGTTGTTGAAAGAGCTACCGGTGCACCAAGGGCTGGCGCGGGTATTTGGTGCCTTGGGGCAGGACGGGTTCTGGCGTGCGCTGGTCGACACGCTGCGGCTGCTGGTGCCGATGGACAACGCGTTGGTCGCGGTGATGCGGGCCGGGCGGGTGCCGCGTCTGCTGATTGATTTCGACTCAAAGGGCAGTGCTGCCGAGCATGAAGAACTGGCGGACTACAGCGCCGGCATGTACCTGCTCGATCCGTTTTATCAGGCCGCTTGTGCCGGCATCGCCGACGGCTTGCACAGCCTCGAATCGGTGGCCCCCGACCAGTTCCAGCAGAGCGAGTATTACCTGAGCTACTTCCGCAGCGTGGTGGGCGGCGACGAGTTGCAGTTCATGGTCAACGTCGAGGGCGCCGTGCTCGGTTTGTCGTTGGGGCGCTCGACGCGATTCACGCTTGAGGAGCAGGGCCGCCTGCTTTGCGTGCGCGATTGGGTGCTCGCGGCGATGCGCCGTCACCTGCAATTGATGCCCCCGGAAGGGCCGGCCACCGAGGCGGTGGCCGGGGATCTGGCGACCCTGCTGGATCGTTTCGACGCGCGCCTGTCGGTACGGGAAATCGAAACGGCGCGCCTGATTCTTCAGGGCTTCTCAAGCAAGGCCATCGCCCAGCAGATGGGCATTTCCCCGGAGACGGTGAAGGTGCACCGGCGCAATCTCTATCACAAGCTCAATGTGAATGGGCATGGTGAGTTGTTTGCGTTGGTGTTGCAGCCGCGTTGACTGGGCGGAGTACTGCAAGTCTCCTGTGGGAGCGAGCCTGCTCGCGAAGAGGCCGGCACATTCAGTATTGATGTCGGCTGATACGACGCCTTCGCGAGCAGGCTCGCTCCCACAGAAAGCAGAACTCAATCCTCCAGCTTGAACACCAGCGCCTTCAACCCGCATTCAACATCGGCATCGGGAAATTCCGGCGGATTGTCCAGCCGTTGCTCGAACCGCAGGCTCGGTGCTTCGCGGGTGACGCCGTCGATGAGGAAGTCCGCACCAAACGCCGGATCATTCATGCACGCCAGCACCGTGCCCTGAGGGCTGAGCAATTCCGGCAGTCGGCGCAGCACGCGCTGGTAGTCCTTGGTCAGCAGAAAACTGCCTTTCTGAAACGACGGTGGGTCGATGATCACCAGGTCGTAAGGGCCCTTGCTGATCACCTTGCCCCAGGATTTGAACAGGTCATGACCGAGGAACGTCACCTTGCTCAGGTCGTGGCCGTTGAGCCGGTGATTGTCGCGACCACGGCTCA
This sequence comes from Pseudomonas sp. GM41(2012), assembly GCF_000282315.2. Lineage (GTDB taxonomy): Bacteria > Pseudomonadota > Gammaproteobacteria > Pseudomonadales > Pseudomonadaceae > Aquipseudomonas. The sequence continues at coordinate 1,592,080 of NZ_AKJN02000006.1, read as the reverse complement.
GGGCCGGGCTGGACATGTCCAGATTGACCACGTGCGTCGCCCCCCCTTCGATGGCCGCTACCGAGAATCCGCAGGTGTAGGCGAACAGATTCAGCACGCGCTTGCCTTGGGCATTGGCCCGCACCCAGTCGCGGCCGTAACGCATGTCGAGGAACAGGCCGGTGTTCTGTTTGCGGCCCAGATCCACCCGGTAATGCAGGCCGCCCTCAGTGATCGTCATCTCGTCGATCGAGTCCCCCAACAGCCACTCGGTGGTGCTTTGCAGCAGGTAGCGATGTTGCAGCAAGAGTGTATGCGCGCCGGATTGCGTCCACGCAGGCGATTGCGTGAGGTCCATGAGCTTGTGTTTCAACGCTTCCAGCTGCGACGCTTCGGGTTCCTTGAACAGCGACACCAGCACCACGCCCTGCAACCAGTCGACGGTCAATTGCTCCAGCCCCGGCCAGCACCGACCACGGCCGTGGAACAGCCGGCGGGTTTCGGCGGGGGCAGTGGCCAGGGCTGTCAGCAGATGGTCGTGGAGGGTGGAGAGGGCGTCAGCGTTCATCGGGCAGGGCCAGCAATTTGTTGGGGCGGCATTTTAACCACAATTGAGCCAAGGGCGGACCACGCAAAAAAACTGTGGGAGCGAGCCTGCTCGCGATAGCGGTGGGTCAGTCAACATCTATGTTGAATGTAATGCCGCCATCGTCGGAACGCCGCCCGGAGCAGGCTCACTCCCACAGGTTATTGGGGGGGGGAGTTATCACGTTTAATTTAACTTTACGTGAGGATTTGGCGATCTGTCGGCTCGCATAATCGGCTCCAACGATCAACCGCCGGGAGCCCATCATGTCGCCGTTACCTGCTTCACCCACGGTCAGCAGCCATCCCCGCTGGCTACGGCTGACCCATTGGCTGAACGCCCTGGCAGTGCTGGTCATGGTGACCAGCGGTTGGCGAATCTATAACGCGTCTCCGCTGTACGACTTCAGTTTTCCCAAAACGATCACCTTGGGTGGTTGGCTCGGCGGCGCATTGCAATGGCATTTCGCGGCGATGTGGTTCCTGGCCATCAATGGCCTTGTCTACCTGATCATCAACCTCGTCAGTGGTCGTCTGAAACGGCGCTTTTTCCCGGTCTCACCCAAAGGGGTTTTGCATGACCTGTGGGCGGCATTGCGGGGCCGATTGGGGCATGCCGACCTGAGTCATTACAACCAGGTGCAACGGGTGGCGTACCTGTTCGTGATGGTCGACATCACGCTGCTGGTGATTTCCGGGCTGGTGTTGTGGAAGTCCGTCCAGTTTCCGCTGTTGCGTGAACTGCTGGGCGGCTACGAAGGCGCGCGGCACGTGCACTTCATCGCGATGTCGCTGTTGGTGGCCTTTGTCGCGGTTCATCTGGTGATGGTCGCGCTGGTTCCCAAAACGTTGTGGGCCATGATTGTCGGTCGCAAGGAGGTCGTATGAAAAAGCGCATTCAAGGCTCAGGGCTGGACGAGTCGCCCATCCTGACGGATGCCAGGAAAATCATTGCCCCACAGATTGAGGACCGCTCACGACGCTCGTTCCTGATGCGTGGCCTGACCCTCGGCGGCGTGGCCATGTTGTCCGGCTGCAACCTCACCGACAACGAGAGCGTCGAAACCGCGTTGTCCTCCATGTCCCGGTTCAACGATCGGGTGCAGGGCTGGCTGTTCAATCCCAACGCCCTGGCGCCGACTTATCCCGAGTCAATGATCACCCGTCCGTTTCCGTTCAATGCCTTCTACGGCATCGACGAGGCGCCGACGGTGGAGGAAGAGAGTTATCGGCTGGAAGTGACCGGCATGGTCGCCGACAAGCGCAGCTGGCGCCTGGAAGAACTGCGCGCCATGGCCCAGACCGAACAGATTACCCGACACATCTGCGTCGAAGGCTGGAGCGCGATCGGGCGGTGGGGCGGCGTGCGGTTCAGCGACTTCCTGAGACGGATCGGTGCCGACACGGATGCCAAATATGTCGGCTTCAAATGCGCGGACGACTACTACACCAGCATCGACATGGCCACCGCACTGCATTCGCAAACCTTGCTGACGCTGACCTATGACGGCGCGGTGCTGCCTCGCCAGTACGGCTTCCCGATGAAGCTGCGTATGCCGACCAAGCTGGGCTACAAGAATCCCAAACACATTCAGGCGCTTTTCGTCACCAACACCTATCCGGGTGGCTACTGGGAAGACCAGGGCTACAACTGGTTCGGTGGCAGCTGACGGCGCCTGGCCACTTCACTGCGCAGCGCCCGCTGCGCTCATTCGCAACCTGTGCTTCAAGGAGTTTCATCATGAAAAAGTTAGCGACTACCGTACTGTCCATGTGCCTGGCGTTTGGCGCAGCCAGCGTGTTTGCCGCCGATGCAACAACCACTAACGGTATGAGCAAAGACAGCATGAGCAAGGATTCAATGTCCAAAGACGCCATGCAAAAGGACACGATGAAAAAGGACGCCATGTCCAAGGATTCCATGAGCAAGGACGCGATGAAGAAAGACACCATGTCCAAGGACGGAATGAAGAAGGACGCGATGTCCAAGGACACCATGAAAAAAGACGTGCCGTCGTACTGATCAAAATCCCCTCCTGTAAGGCCACACCCTGGTTTGCAGGCGCCTATACAGCGCTGTATAGGCGCCTGATTCATCGCCCGGTTGTATCAAAAATGAATTTCCGCGAAGTCCGCCGCTCATACCTGATAGGTAGCGGATTTGAGCCCGCGAAATCATTTTGGCAATCAGGGAGTGGCACAGTCATGAGACCAATATCGACGGCGGGCGAACATCTCACTGGCGGGTTGATTCTTGTGGTTGAGGACGACCCGTTAATCCTGGAGTTTCTCTGCGAAGTTCTTCAGGAGGAAGGGTTTGTGGTTGAACCGCATGTCAGTGCAGACGCTGCATCGGAATATCTGGAATTGCATGCACAACAGGTGGGCTTGTTGCTCACGGACATCAGCATGCCAGGCAAACTCAACGGCGCGGACCTGGCCAATCTGTTTGGCGACCGCTGGCCCGAAAAACCGATCATGATCATGTCCGGTTTTGAAACGCCGGAAAGCTCCGGGGTCAGGCATTCAGTGTCGTTCATCAAGAAACCGTGGGCGCTTGGGCAGTTGCTGGACTGTGTGGAAGGTGCCTTGAAGTCGAAAAGTACCCTGTAGAACTAAACCACTACAACCTGTGACGATGCGCGTTGTGGCGGGCCTATACTTCAAGAGTCGGCACACTCGGTGCGACCTGCAATCGTGTTTGATGTCTGGGGTGGCGCGTCGAGTGATCGTTCACGCAGGCCACGGCCTGCCTTTCGTCGTAGGGAGGAGAAGATCATGGCGCGTAAATACATCGACTGCCGCGAGTTTCCAAGTGATGCCAAATGCTCGGTCGCACTGTCCGCAGACTCTGAAAACGAACTGCTCGAGGCCGCCGCACAGCATGCGGTCAGTGTTCACAAGCACACCGACTCACCGGAACTGCGTGCTCAACTGAAAACGATGTTTCACGACGGCACCCCGCCTGTTGAAGCACCGCGTCCCGCTTAGCAACGAAATCCTCTGCGGGAGTTGCCGAAGGCTCGGGCCGCGTTCGGCAGCTCCTCGCAAATGCTACATTGTTCGGCGAACCCGCCTGGCACTTGCGAGAGGAAGCTCCCCCTTGTCTGCTCAAGAATCTGTCTTCAATACCCATTACCGCGCTTTTCTGTTTGATATGGACGGCACCGTCCTCAACTCCATCGCCGCTGCCGAGCGGATCTGGGCGGCCTGGGCCTTGCGCCACGGCGTCGATGTCGCCTCATTCCTGCCCACCATCCATGGCGTTCGCGCCATCGACACCATCAATCGCCTGGCGTTGCCCGGGGTGGATGCCGAGGCTGAAGCGGCGTTCATCACCGAGGCGGAAATCGAGGATGTCGAGGGGATCATCGAGGTGCCAGGCGCGGCGAGTTTCCTGAAGTCGCTGCCCGCCAACCAGTGGGCAATCGTCACCTCGGCGCCGAAGGCATTGGCGCTGCGGCGGATGGCCGCGGCGGGCATTCCACAGCCTTTGGTGATGGTCACTGCCGAAGACGTCAGTGCCGGAAAGCCCGATCCCGCGGGCTATCGACTGGCGGCCAAGCGCTTGGGCATTGAACCGGCCGATTGCCTGATTTTTGAAGACGCCACCGTAGGCATTCTCGCCGCCGAGGCGGCGGGCGCAGGCCTGATCGTGGTGACCGCGACCCACGACCATCCGCTCCGGACCCCGCATGCCACATTAGCCAGCTACAAATCGGTCGAGGCCCGAACAGACGCCGACGGTCTCATCCGCCTGCAACAAATCTAATGTGGGAGCGAGCCTGCTCGCGATAGCGTCAGCACATTCAGCATTGATGTGACTGAAAGATCGCTATCGCGAGCAGGCTCGCTCCCACAGGGGGTAGGTGAATTGGCTAATAAACCCCAGGAATCAACCGCCAACTGCGGGCGCAGTAAGCCTCGTATTCGCTGCCGAACTGCGTCCTTAACAGCGCTTCTTCGGAGTGAATGCGGGCGATCAGCGGGATTAGCGTCAGCGCGGCCAGCAACAGGCCAACGCCGGAGCGAAAGGCCAGCGCCCAGCCCACCGCAGTGATCATCAGCCCCAGATAACTGGGGTTGCGCAAGGTACGATAAATCCCGTCGGTGACCAGCGTGTGCCCCGGCTGAATCGCCACCAGTCCACTGAAACGCTTGCCCAGCACAAATACCGGCCACAGCCGCAACGTGCCGCCGATGATGAACAGTAATGCCCCGAGCCAGCGCACACCTTCGCCACCAAAGGTCCAGAAATCGATCCGGTCAGTGTAGGCCGGCAGGTACCCGCTCAATAAACCAATCACCCCGAACGCCGGCAGCACCCAACGATTGGCCCGGTCTTCACGTTCGCCGGAACTCAGGTTGACCTCAGTGAACAAGGACGCGATGGCCATCACCAACGTGGCAAGCACGATAACCACCAGCGGTGCATGAGAGAAAAACGCCGAGAACCCGCCAAGCCCCCACACCGCGAGCCCAAGGTAGGCGAGGGTGGAAACAATGGCGAAAAACGCCAGTTTGGCCGAGATTTTCATCTGCACCTCCACAAACGGACCTGACACCGTTCAGTTTAGGAGCTGCCGCAGGCTGCGATCTTTTGACTTTGCTTTTCAAGATCAAGATCAAGATCAAAAGATCGCAGCCTGCGGCAGCTCCTACGTGGCGGTGTCGGCCCTGGCATTCCGCCGAATCACCTGCGGCGGCTGCCCGAACGCCCGAAGGAAGGCTTCGCGCATGCGGCGGCAGTCGCTGAAACCCGACTCTTCGGCGATCTGATCGAGGGTCAGGCGCCCGCGCTCCAGCATCTGCCTTGCCGTTTCCAGGCGCAGGTTCTCGATGGCTTTTGCCGGTGATTGACCGGTTTCCGCCCGAAAGGCCCGGCTGAACTGCCGAGGGCTGAGGCGCGCGACGTCCGCCAGTTGCTCCACCGACAACGTCTCGGTGAGGTGTTCTCGCGCATAGCCGAGGACGGTTTGAATGCGGTCGGATTTCGCTTCCAGTTCCAACAGCGCCGAGTGCTGCGACTGGCCTCCCGCGCGGCGGTGGTACATCACCAGTTTCTGCGCCACGGAACGGGCCAGTGCGGCGCCGTGATCCTTTTCCACCATGGCCAGCGCCAGGTCGATGCCGGCAGTCATCCCGGCGGAGGTCCAGATCGAACCGTCGACGACGTAGATGCGGTCTTCTTCGACCTTGATCGACGGAAACCGCGCTTGCAGCTCCCGTGCATAAGCCCAATGGGTGGTGGCCCGCCGTCCGTCGAGCAATCCCGCCTGGGCCAGGACGAACGCCCCGGAGCAGATCGACGCCGTGCGCCGGGCGGTTTTAACGCTGTCGCGCAGGTAAGTCAGTACGCCCTCGGGTGCCTGCTCGAGGATGGCATCGCCGCCGACCACAATCACCGTGTCGAACACCCGCTCACCAAAGGCCTCGGTGCCGACGCTCAGCCCGCCGGAAGCGCGCAATGTGCGGCCGTCTTCGGACAATACGCTGACGTCATAAAGCGCTTCGCCAGCGCTGAAGTTGGCGTACTCGAACACCGGCATGGCCGCCAGTGCCATGGACTGGAACCCTTCAAACACTACAAACGCCACGGAAGTCATTGAGATGTCCTCAAAAAGGTCATGTCCGAAAAACGTACTTTAAACGTCATTTGAGACGAGCGTTAGACCCTTTATAACGATTCACACCCGGCGAAGTTATCGCCTCACTGTGAAGGAAATTGACATGGCTCTCTCATCCAAAGGTACCGCTCTGATCACTGGCGCTTCTTCGGGCATCGGCGCGGTGTATGCCGACCGTCTTGCCCGGCAGGGTTACGACCTGATTCTGGTCGCCCGCAGTCAGGCGAAACTGAACGCCCTGGCCAACCACTTGAGTAACGAAACCGGTCGCGCTGTGGAAGTGGTCGCCGCCGATTTGAAAGACAAGGCCGACGTGCGGCGGGTCGAGGAAATTCTACGCGCTGACGCCAGTATCACCCTGTTGGTCAACAACGCCGGGGTCGGCGCTGTCATGCCGCTGCTCGGCAGCCCGGTGGATGACATGGAAGACATGATCACCCTCAACGTGACCGCTTTGATGCGCCTGGCTTACGCGGTGGTGCCAGGCTTCGTTGCTCGTGGCACCGGGACGGTGATCAACATTTCCTCGATCGTTGCCATTGCGCCGGAAATTCTCAACGGTGTGTATGGCGGATCCAAGGCGTTTGTCCTCGGCCTGAGCCAATCGATGCACCGTGAGCTGGCCGACAAAGGCATTCGTATCCAGGCCGTATTGCCCGGCGCCACCGCCACCGCCTTCTGGAGCGAGGCCGGCAACCCGGTGGAAAACCTGCCGCAAGAGATCGTGATGTCTGCCCAGGACATGGTCGACGCCGCGCTGATGGGTCTGGCGCAAGGCGAAGTGGTGACCATTCCGGGCCTGCACCAAGGCGACCAGTGGGACACCTACGAAGCCCAGCGCCAGAGGCTTTCAGGCTTGTTCGGCAACTCTACGGCCGCACCGCGTTATCGCTGAATCGGTAGCCTCCGGGCAGGGTGAACTAAGCTTGGATAAGGACCGTTCACCCTTAAGGAGCACCACCATGCTTCACATCAGAACGCCCCTGATTCTGCATCCAGACCTGTCGACCCCATCTCGTCGAATCTGGCTCAAGCTGGAAAACCTGCAACCGAGCGGCTCATTCAAACTTCGCGGTATAGGGCTCTTGTGCAGCCAGGCGGCGGCGCAAGGGAAACGCAAAGTGATCTGTCCTTCCGGCGGCAATGCCGGGTTCGCCACCGCCGTGGCTGCCGCCAGACTGGGGTTGAAAGCCTGCATTGTGGTGCCGAACACCACGCCGGAAACCACCCGCGCACGGATCAGGAAAACCGGTGCCGAGGTGATCGTCCATGGCAAGGTCTGGGACGAAGCCAATCTACGGGCCAAAGAACTCGCGCAGGGTGCGGACACCGAATACGTGCCAGCCTTCGATCACCCGGTACTGTGGGAAGGGCACAGCACAATGGTCGATGAAATCCTCGAGGATTGTCCTCAGGTCGATGCAGTTGTGATGTCGGTAGGGGGCGGGGGGTTGCTGGCGGGGATTCTCACCGGATTGATCCGCCACAAGCGCACGGACTGCCGGATCATCGCGTGTGAAACCCAGGGTTCTGCGTCTTTTGCCGCCGCTGTCAGTGCCGGACATCCGGTTGTATTTCCCCGGATCGATACGGTCGCCAAGTCGCTCGGCGCTACTTTGGTGGCTGCCTGGCCGGTGCAGCACATCCTCGATTTCCCGCATGAATGTGTCGTGCTCAGCGATGACGAGGCGATCATGGGCGTGGTGCGTTACGCCAACGACCTGCGTCAGTTGGTCGAACCGGCGTGCGGCGTTTCGTTGGCAATTGGCTACCTGGACCATCCGGCGATTGCCGAAGCCCATGACGTGGTGATTGTGGTGTGCGGCGGCGTGAGCATCAGCGCGCAACTGGTGGCGGGTTGGGCGCGACTCTCCACGAGTGCTGAAGCAAGGTAGGGCTGCAAACGCTATCCGGGTGCTGCGAGCCCCACCGCTACTTTTTCAGTCTTTATTGACCTGCAGCTACGCCTTCCTGGACGAGGATGGCTCTGGCCAGGTCTTCGTCGCTGGCGTTGAGACCGGGATGTTCCTGACGAATCTGCTTTAAGTACGACTCCAGATAAACACCACGAATCGCGCCGCCACTGGCGATGAAGCTGGAGGCGTCATCCCGGGCCGGAATCACCCGTTTGTCATCCTTGAAGGTCGAGTACAGCGATGCGGAAACCCCGGCTGACGTGGCGACATCGCCCGCATCCACTTTGGCCATAGCGGAGCCGAAGGGTAAACACAGCAAAAGGGAAGAGATGATAATCAGACGGCGCATGACGGTGTCCTCGGAAAGCATGAAGCAAAAAAAGGAAGTACCTCATAGTCTAGGATGCGTGGCGGTCGTCAGGAGTTCCCTGTCGCTGCGTGATCAGTCCAATGCCTGCCTCTGAAAAAAACTCAGTCCCTCGCTGCACACACGATGATCTCGGCGCCGCTCAGAAGCGTCGCACTGAAAAACTGTCCAGCCATTGGGGTGCCTTGCCGGCGATGCAGTTGGCGACCAACTGACCTGTTACCCCGGCCAGCGTCAGGCCCAGGTGCTGGTGACTGAAGGCGGAGATTAGCCGCGGTCCTGAACTGGTCAAGTAAATCCGGTCCCCACATTGATGTTGAATGTGCAGACGCCATCGCGAGCAGGCTTGCTCCCACATTTGTGTGGTGCCGTTCGCAGGATTTGTGGCCGGCGCAGGTCCCTTGTGGGAGCGGGCTTGCTCGCGAAGGCGTCAGCCGGCACACCGCATAATCCTGTTTAACGACACGCGTTTAAAGACACTCGGTGTTACGTCATAAGCGGCTACAACACCTTGCGTCGTTACCTACGCGTACGCCAGAATCCGCCGGCTTGTGCGGCTGTGGGGCGGGCTATATCGTTTGCTGGTCACTGAAAAACAGTGATCGGGTTTGGTAGCCCGTCTTGCAACAGTCGTATGGCAACACCTTATGCCGTCTCTTTTTTGGGACTCTGCTTTTATGGTGGTCATGCGTGGGGCTCCTTTGTGAGCGCCGGGTTTCCTGTTGCAGCCGGTCTACCAACCCGCGTATGGCCACCACCTTTCGTTTGGTAGCGAGGGTGATGGCTCCTTAAAATCTGCAACAAGGAGTTTTCATCTATGTTCAAAGTCACACCCAACCCCCCGAATACCAGTCCGTTACCCTACGACGCCTTTCTTGATCTTGACCCCAAGAAAATGAAAGAGGCGGCCGACCGCGCACTCAGCTTCTACCTCAACCCCGGGGCGTCGAAAACGCAGATACCGCCCCGCAAGCCCAGCACCATTTTCACCATCGACGCAGCGGTGGATGACGAAACGTTGCTCGTCGAGGCCTGTGAATCGTTGGCATCAGCCAGCGCCATGGTCAACGATCTCGCCGACGTAACGGACGGCCCGCGACGGCAAACGGTGCTGGTGCTGCAGCGGATGATCATGTTGGGTGAGTTAGCGGTCAATCGGGTACTGGATAACCACAAGCCTGGGTAGCAGCCAGGCGCGCCCGTGAGGGAGCGTGCTCCCTCACGACACTTATTTCTGATGGAACACTCTGTGGCGAGGGGGCTTGCCCCCGTTGGGCTGCGCAGCAGCCCCAGCAAAGCTGTCGCGGTGTATCAGAAAGTACTCGATGGCCGATTTTGGGCTGCTCGGCGGCACCTCGAAAACCGGCGTGCTGGCCGGCACCATGAACTTCTGCGGGAACATGGCCGGGGTGATCGTGCCGATCCTGATCGGGCTGATCGTGCAGTTCACCGGGTCGTATTTCCTGGTGCTGATCTTCTTCGTGGTCATGGCGATGCTGCTGGCGATATTCTCCAGCCTGATCGATTATCGGGAACGAGGGCTGGCGTGAAAGGAGCGGAGGGCAGGTGAGCGTCGATATCGAATGCGTGGTGGTCGGGGCCGGAGTGGTCGGGCTGGCGGTCGCCAGAGCCCTGGCCCGCAGCGGGCGGGAAGTGATCCTGGTCGAGGCGGGTGAGGGCATTGGCGTGGGCATCAGTTCGCGCAATTCGGAAGTGATCCACGCCGGTATTTACTACCCGAGCGGCAGTCTCAAGGCGCAAATGTGCGTGGAGGGCAAGCAACGCCTTTACGCCTTTTGCGATGAGCGTGGCGTCGATTATCGGCGCCTGGGCAAGCTGATCGTCGCCACCGATGACGGTCAGTGCGCGGCCTTGCGGACGTTGCTGGTGCAGGGCCGGAAAAACGGCGTTGATGACTTGCAATGGCTTGATGCCGATCAGGCGCGTGAACTTGAACCGGCAGTGTCCTGCGTCGCTGCGCTCTGGTCGCCGTCCACCGGGATTGTCGATTCCCATGCCCTGATGCTGGCGCTTCAGGCGGATGCGGAGGCCAGCGGCACGTCGCTGGTTTTTCATACGCCGCTGGCGTCGGCCCGTTGCACCGAGCAAGGTTTCGAACTGCAGATGGGCGGCGCCCAACCGATGACCTTGAGCTGCCGCGAGTTGATCAATTGCGCCGGATTGTTTGCGCCTGAGGTGGCGAACCGGATTGAAGGTTTGCCGTCGCAGCACGTTCCCGAGGCACGATTGTGCAAGGGCAGCTATTTCAGTTTCAGCGGCCGGGCGCCATTCCGGCATCTGGTGTATCCGGCCCCGGAAAGTGCGGGGCTGGGTGTGCACATGACGCTGGATCTGAGCGGCCAGGCGCGCTTCGGGCCGGACGTCGAATGGGTCGATCAGGTCGATTATCGTGTGGATCCACACCGAGCCGATGGCTTCTACGAGGCGATCCGGCGCTACTGGCCGGCATTGCCCGATAACAGCCTGCAACCGGCCTACAGCGGCATCCGCCCGAAAATCACCGGGCCGACCGAACCGGCGGCTGACTTTGTCATCAGTGGTCCGGCCGAGCATGGTGTGCCGGGGCTGGTGAACCTGTTCGGAATCGAGTCACCGGGGTTGACCAGTTGCCTCGCGCTGGCCGATCGGGTGGTGGACCATCTGACTCCGCATTCGCAGGTCGCGAAGTGACCGGTAATCAGCGTTTGCAATGCCGCTCGCCCTGAGGGCTATGCTTGGCAGTGCGCCCATCACAATGGGAGACCTGCAATGATTAACGTACGCACTGCCCGCATGCTTGCCGATTACAAACGCTGGGCCAATCAACGCCTCTTCGACAGCCTGGCCGCTTTGCCACCGGGTGAGGTCAATAAAGAGCGCGTGTCGGTGTTCAAGAACATGATCGGCACCCTGAACCACATCTACGTGGTGGACTGCATCTGGCGGGCCCACCTCGAAGGCCGAGGGCACGGCTTTAAAACTTCACACGATCTGCTGCATCCCGACCTCGCCGGGCTGCGCCTGGCGCAAAAGGACATCGATCACTGGTACTGCGACTGGAGCGAACGGCAGACCGATGCCTCGCTGGATAAACCCGTCGAGTTCAGCTTTGTCTCGGGGGAAAGCGGCATCATGAGCGCCGGCGCGATACTGATGCATGTGGTCAACCACGCCAGTTACCACCGCGGCTGGGTGATCCAGATGTATTTCGAGATCCCGGTCATGCCACCGGTCACTGACTTGCCGGTATACCTGCGCGAGACCGACCCCGCTGCTTTCCAATCGATTAATGCCCCGGCAGCGGCGCCGACATGTGTTGGGCTATTCGCGAGCGCAACCAACGTTCTGCCGGATCGTTATCGTTGACCCCGTTCCAGACCATGGACAGTTCGGACAGCACGATGTCAAACGGCGGGTCGTCGGCGCGCAGCTGGCTGCTGCCTTCGATCAGTGCGCACGCCGCGTAGTCCGGCACCGTAGCCAGCATATCGGTGCCGGCCAGCAAGGCGCGCAGGCCGGCGAACTGCGGCACCGCCAGCACCACCCGGCGTGAGCGGCCGATACGCGCGAGGTCGTTGTCGATGGCACCGGTCAAATCCCCGGAAAACGACACCAGCGCATGCGGACGTTCGCAGTATTCATCCAGGGTCAGGGTGCCGGGGCGATTGTCGCCGCGCAGGATCTTCACGCTCAGGTCACGCAACTTCTTGCGCTTGGCGTTGGCCGGCAGTTCCGTGGTGTAGCTGATCCCGACGGAAATTTCCCCGCTGGCCAGCATCGACGACATCAGCAGAAAATTCACCCGCCGCACCACCACCACAACGTTCTGCGCCTCTTCGCGTATTTGCTTGAGCAGCGGCGGAAACAGGCCGAACTCGGCGTCGTCGGACAGGCCGATGCGAAACACATCGCGGCTGGTGGACGGGTCGAAATCCTTGGCCCGGCTGACCGCGCCGGAGATGGTGTCCATCGCCGGCTGCAACTCCTTGAGGATCGCCAATGCGCGCTGGGTCGGCTCCAGCACGCGACCGTTACGCACCAGCAGCGGGTCGTCGAACAGGTCGCGCAACTTGGCCAGTGAGGCACTGACGGCGGGCTGACCGAGAAACAGCTTCTCCCCGGCCCGGGTCAGGTTCTTTTCGAACATCAGGGTTTCGAAAATCACCAGCAGGTTCATATCGACGCGGCGCAGGTCGTTGCGGTTCATGCGGGTTTACTCGCAGGATTTCGGGGTCTTTTCAGTAAAGCACCAAACCCTGTGGCGAGTGGTTTATCGGAACGCCGCACCGCCCCGTTCGGCTGCGAAGCAGTCGTGAATCCTGTGCACTCGGTTTACCTGAATGAACGCGGTTGCAGGTTTTGGGGCCGCTGCGCGACCCAACGGGGGTAAACCCCCTCACCACAGGGTTTTGTGTGCTCCCCACGTAGAGTGGACGATTATGTGGCCGGGCCTGGTTCGGTCAGCACTTTCCTGAACGTTTCCACCAGCGGTCGCAAATTGATTCGGTGCCACGCGGCCCACAGCGGCGTGGTGAAGGAAATCCATGGCACTTCCCGCAGCACCACGCCGGGTGGTGCGTTACGGCTCAAACCTTTCTGGATCATGGCGATGCCCAGCCCCGACGCCACCAATCCCAACGCGGTGAAAGGTTCGGTAGCTTCCATACGAATGTCCGGGGTGAAACCGGCGCGGATGCAGGCGCTGACGAAGTCGTCGCGGCTGGCGGCGTCCTGGCGGGGTTGCACGCCGATCCATTCCTGATCGGCCAGGTCCGCCGGGGTCAGTGTTGGGTTGTTCGCCAAAGGATGATGCTCGGGCAGGGCCAGCAGCATCGGATCGTCCAGCACCTGAAAACCCAGCAGGTCCGGGTCGTCGGCGACGGGTGGTTCGCTGACCAGTGCGATATCCAGACTACGCTGACGCAGGCCTTCGAGTTGTTCGGCGGAATTCAGGTTGTACAGCGCGACGTGCACGTTCGGCCGGTCGACCCGCAGCACCCGCAAGGCATTGGGCAAGACGCCGGCGTGCATGGCGTTTTCGATGTAGCCGATGCACAAGCCGCCTTCTTCGCCGCGACCGAGGCGCTTGCCCAAGGATTCCAGGCGATTGGCGTGGGTCAGCAGGGCACGGGTTTCCGCCAGGAAAGTCTGGCCGTCGCGGGTCAGGCGAATGCGTTGCTGGCTGCGCTCGAACAGGGTCAGCCCCAGGCGTTCTTCGAGCTGGGCGATCTGTCGGCTCAGGGGCGACTGGGAAATGTGCAGGCGTTCGGCGGCGCGACCGACGTGTTCTTCTTCGGCGACGGCGACGAAGTAGCGCAATTGGCGGATGTCGATCATGTCAGACCTATAGGGACTCAAGTTCTGCACATTATGTCTTGGACGGTCCGATCATCGCAATCTAGGATCTGCTCAACGGTCACCTCTGATGACCCCTGACACTCAAGAGGAAAAACCCATGAGCTTGAAAGACAAACTACCTGGCGCCCTCGGTTTCGGTACCGCCCCATTGGGCAACATGTTCCGCGCCATTCCTGAAGACGAGGCGATGGCCACCGTCCACGCTGCCTGGGATGCCGGCGTGCGTTACTTCGACACCGCGCCGTTTTACGGTTCGGGCCTGTCGGAAATTCGTCTGGGCGCCGCGTTGGCCCAGTACAACCGCGACGACTATGTGCTGAGCAGCAAAGTCGGCCGGGTCATCCTCGATGAAGTCGAAGACACGGTGGCCCGCGATCTGGGCGAAAAAAGCGGTGTGTTCGAACACGGCCGCCCGAACAAGATCGTCAACGATTACAGCGCCGACGCCACGATGCGTTCCATCGAAGACAGCCTCAAGCGCCTGCAAACCGATCGTCTGGACATCGTCTGGGTGCATGACATCGCCCAGGACTTCTACGGCGATCAATGGCTGGAATACTTCAACCAGGCCCGCACCGGCGCCTTCAAAGTACTGACCCGTTTGCGCGAAGAAGGCGTTATCAAGGGTTGGGGCCTGGGCGTGAACAAGGTTGAACCGTGCGAACTGACCCTGGATCTGACCGAAGCCCAGCCGGATGGTTTTCTGCTGGCCGGTCGCTACACACTGCTCGACCACGATCGTGCGTTGCAACGCTTGATGGACGCCGCGCTGGCGCAGAATGTCGAGATCGTGGTCGGTGGTCCTTACAGCTCGGGCATTCTGGCCGGTGGCGCGCACTTCGAGTACCAAAAAGCCAGTCCGGCGATCATCAATAAAGTCGAGCAGATCAAACGCATCGCTGCCGCACATGGTGTCGACATCAAGGCTGCTGCGTTGCAATTCTCCCTGGCTAACCCGGCCGTGGCGGCGGTGATTCCAGGTTCCAGTCGTCCGGACCGGATTGCTGAAGACGTTGCCGCAATGTCGGCTGTCATTCCCGCTGCTTTCTGGCAGGCGATGCGCGACGCGAAACTGGTGTCCGAACGTGCGCCATTGCCGATCATTGGAGGTTGAGCATGAAAATCGATCTGAGTGGAAAACTCGCCATCGTCAGCGGCAGCACCGCCGGCATTGGCCTGGGCATCAGCAAGGCGCTGGCCGAATCCGGCGCCACGGTGGTGGTGATCGGCCGCGAGACGGCCAAGGTCGAACAGGCGCTGGCGAGCATTCGCCAGAGCGTGCCGGACGCGCAGTTGCGTGGCCTGACCGCAGACCTCGGCACTGCCGAAGGTGCCGAGGTGTTGTTCGCTGCCGAACCGCGAGCGGACATCCTGGTGAACAACCTCGGGATCTTCAACGACGTGGACTTTTTCGACACACCGGACAGCGAGTGGACGCGGTTTTATGAGGTCAACGTGATCTCTGGCGTGCGCCTGTCCCGGCATTACGTGCCAGACATGGTCAAGCAGGGCTGGGGTCGGGTGATCTTCCTGTCCTCGGAATCCGGCATCGCGATCCCGGCCGATATGCTCAACTACGGCGTCACCAAAAGCGCCAACCTGGCGGTGTCCCATGGTTTGGCCAAGCGGCTGGCGGGCACCGGAGTGACGGTCAATGCAATCCTGCCCGGCCCGACGTTGACCGATGGCCTGGAGCAGATGCTTAAGGGCGCCACCGCCGAATCCGGGCGCAGCGTTCGGGAAGAAGCCGACGCCTTCGTGCGCAAGGCCCGGCCGAGTTCGATCATCCAGCGCGTGGCGGATGTCGAGGAAGTCGCGAATCTGGTGGCTTATATCGCCTCGCCGCTGTCTTCGGCCACTACTGGCGCAGCTTTGCGAGTCGACGGCGGCGTCGTCGACAGCATGGCGATTTGAACCTTATTGATTGAGAGAGAATATTTTCATGGCTACAGCAACAGCATTCATCGACATCCCGGCGACCACCGATCAGGTTTGGCAATTGATTGGCGGCTTTAACTCGCTGCCGGACTGGCTGCCGTTTATTCCCCAAAGCGAGCTGAGTGAAGGCGGCCGGGTGCGCAGCCTGCAAACGGCGGATGGGGCGGTGGTGGTTGAGCGGTTGGAGGCGTTTGATAACGCTGGGAAGACTTACAGTTATTCGATTTTGCAGGCGCCGTTTCCGGCGACTGACTATCTGGCGACTATCAGTGTTGAAGCGCAGGGGCAGGGTTCGCGAGTGACGTGGTCCGGGCGGTTTGCACCTGTTGGGGTGAGTGACGAGGAAGTGGTGGCGCTGTTTACCGGTATCTATCAGGGTGGCCTCGAAGCCCTGCGCGCCAACTATCCGGCCTGACGCTGAACTGATCGTTCCCACGCGGAGCGTGGGAACGATCATGCAGCCGGCAATCTAAGCTCCGCGCACAACCCACCCCCCTCACGATTACTCAACGTCAACGATCCCCCGATCGCCAACGCCAGCTGCTGTGCAATCGCCAACCCCAAACCGGTCCCGCCGGTACTGCGGTTGCGCGAGTTCTCCACGCGATAAAACGGTTCCATCACCTGGGCCAATTCTTCCTCGGCAATCCCTGGCCCGCGGTCCATTACCTTCACCGACAAACTGCCGTCAGCCTTCGCTTCCACCCACAACTCGGCTGCGCCGGCGAACTTCAATGCGTTGTCCGTCAGGTTCACCAGTACCCGCCGCAAGGCGTGCGGCCGGGTGTTGATCACCGCGTCGCTTTTACCGCCGAGCTGCACGTCTTTGCCCATGTCCTGATAGTCGAACACCAGGCTGTCGAGGAACGAATCCAGATTGGTGCGGCGACTTTCCTCGGTGGCGCCATGAACGCTGCGGGCATAGGCCACGCCTTCGCGCACCAGGTGTTCTATCTCGCCAAGATCATTCCAGAGTTTGTCTTTCTCGGCGGAGTCGTCCATGAATTCGGCGCGCAGTTTCATGCGGGTGATCGGGGTTTGCAGGTCGTGGGAAATCGCCGCCAGCAGTTGCATGCGCTCCTTCAGGTAAGCGGCGATGCGCGCCTGCATCGAATTGAACGCCTTGGCGGCATGAGCGACTTCGGTCGGGCCTTTTTCGTCCAGGTGCACCGGGTGGGTATTGGGGTCCAGGGTCTCCACCGCCTGAGCCAGGCGGGTGAGGGGGCGGATGGCGATTCTCACGGCCAGCCAGGTGCAGATGAGCATCAGCGCCAGTTGCCCCAGCAACACGATGGGCAGCCACGGTGACAACGGCACCATCGAGGGTCGCACGTCGATGGTTACCGGGCTGCCGTCCGCCAGTTTCAGGTGGACCTGAAAATGTTTATCCGGCCCGGGGATGTCGGTCACCGTCATCGGGTAATCCTTGCCGATGGCCTCTTTGATCGACGTCATCGCCATGGGCGAATCGCTCATGGGCATGCCCGGCGAGCCTTCGTTCAACAAATAGCGGTAGTTGCGTCGATCCAGTTGTTGCAGCCAGCTCATGCGTTCTTCGGCCGGCAAGCGGTCGAGGATGGCGATGGAGGTCGAGACGTCGGTTTCCAGATTGCCCAGCATGGTGTTCCTCGTGCTTTCGTAGCGCTCGTAGTACTGCGCGCCGAAAGACAGTGCCTGCGCGAGAATCAAGCCGATCAGGAAGATCAGCGACAGCCGCGAGGCGAGCGTGCGAGGCCAGCGCATCGAGAGGTTCATGAGGGCGCCCCGAGGACTTCCACCGGCAGCGAAAACACATAACCTTCGCTGCGCACGGTTTTGATGTAGGCCGGTTCGCGGGCATCGTCCAGCAGGCGCTGGCGCAAGCGGCTGACCAGCAAGTCGATGGAGCGGTCGAACAGGTCGGCATCGCGGCCTTGGGTCAGGTTCAGCAATTGATCGCGATTGAGCACCCGCTGAGGGTGATCGAGGAATACCCGCAGCAACCGATATTCCGCGCCACTGAGCGCGACCATCGTGCCGTCTTCATCGAGCAGGTGCCGGGCCGAGGTGTCCAGGCGCCAGCGCCCGAAGGCCAGCAAGCGACCACTTTCGGTGACCACCAGGTTGGGCGGCAGCATCCGCGTGCGGCGCAGCACGGCGTTGATTCGGGCGAGCAGTTCACGAGCGACGAACGGCTTGACCAGGTAATCGTCGGCGCCCATTTCCAGACCGATGATGCGGTCGGTTTCATCGTTGCGCGCGGTGAGCATCAGCACCGGCGTGGCCTTGTGTTTACCGGCACGCAACTCACGGCACAGCATCAGGCCATCGTCGCCCGGCATCATGATGTCGAGCACGATCAGGTCCACCGGCGTGGATTCCAGGAAGGTGCGCATTTGCCGTCCATCCGCCACGACGGTGGTGCGCAGGCCGTTTTTCTTGAGGTAGTTGCCTACCAGTTCCCGGATCTCGCGGTCATCGTCCACGATGAGAATGTGATCGACGTGTTCCATTTGGCCAGGCCTCTGTAGATGGGGGATGTCGCGCAGTCTATCGAGCCTTGGCCGGCTCGCCCGCAGTCCTTTGTATTGCAGTGTATCTGGCCTGTCGGTGGATACACGTGGACGCAAAAACACCCATTTTCAGGGCATTTGTATCGCTGTGTATCCCGGGCCGGTTCTGATACGTACCGATTTACACGCGCCTGTTCCCGACACAGTCGGGATACCTCGCGGGCTTCTAATAGGTTCCATCGAGGCAAATCAAACCGCCTCGGCCCACTAAACGATTGACCTATCGAAGCCTTGAGGAAACCACCATGAACACCAAAGCCGTCTACGCCGCTTGCCTGTTTGCCGCCCTGAACATCTGCACCTTGTCGGCCCGCGCCGAAGCCGATGTCTCCGCTAAAACCTACACCTACGGCACGCACCTGGACATCAAGAAAGTGGTGTCGCTGAAACAGGATGACTCGACTTCCTGCGGGGTTGTGGATGCCCAGCTGACTTACCTGGATTCCCATAACAAAACCCAGGTTCTGGACTATCGCAAATTTGCTGATGCCTGCAACTCAGATAACTGAGTCCTGCGCTGACCCATGGCCCATCCCCATTGAAACAGGAAGCACTGGCGGTAGCAGGACTCCGCAGGGGCAGTTGCTGGATAACCAGACTGCTTGAGGGTGTCCGTGAGAGCCACCCCTCACCCCAGTCCTCTCCCCATGGGGGAGAGGGGGAAAGGGGGCAGATCTCCATGCTTTTCAAATTCTGAGTTCGACTCGGACTTTCAGGTCGCAGAATTTTGACCAAACCACTCGGTCAGTCCCCTCGCCCCTCTGGGGAGAGGGTTAGGGTGAGGGGTGGATTTCGAATCCTAACCACCATTTTCAAGGTGACATCCATGTTTCTCATCGCTTTCCTGGGCGGCATATTGACCGTCCTCAGCCCTTGCATCCTCCCGGTCGTGCCGTTCCTGTTCGCCGGTGTTAAACGCTCACGTTCCTCGATCCTGCTCACCCTCGGCGGCATGGTCCTGACCTTCGCCCTGATCTCCAGCCTGGCCGTAGTCAGCAGCGAGTGGGTAATACAAGCCAACAACACCGGCCGCCACGTAGCGCTGATCGTGATGGTGCTGTTCGCCCTGTCGCTGATTTCCGCCCGTGTCGGTGACTGGCTGGCCCGTCCCTTCGTGGCGCTGGGCAACCGTCTCGATCCGGACACTCGCAAAATGTCCGGCCCGTTGAGTTCGATCATGATCGGCGTTGCCACCGGTCTGCTCTGGGCGCCGTGCGCCGGACCGATCCTCGGGGTCATCCTCACGGGCGCCATGCTGCAAGGCGCAAACGCTCAAACCAGCCTGTTACTGGTGGCGTACGGCCTGGGCAGCGCATTGTCCCTGGGCACCTTGATCTTCGCCGGTCGCGGCCTGGTCAATCGCTTGAAGTCGTCGATTCCAGTCACCGGTTGGCTGCGTCGTGGTACGGGTGTTGCGGTGCTGGCGGCTGCGGCGGTGATTTCCACCGGCGCCGACAAAACACTGCTGGCCGGCACTTCGTCCGAAGGCGTCAGCAGCATCGAGAAAGGGCTGTTGGAAACCGTGCCGAAAGTCGTCGATTACTTCGTCAGCAAGGTCAGCGCAGACTCGTCCATGGACAATGCCAAAGGCTCCATGCCGTCGCTGTCCGGTGCGGTCGAATGGCTCAACTCGCCGGCGCTTAGCAACGATTCGCTGAAAGGCAAAGTGGTGCTGGTGGATTTCTGGACCTACGACTGCATCAACTGCCAGCACACTTTGCCGTACGTGAAGGACTGGGCGAAGAAATACGAGAAGGATGGTCTGGTGGTGATCGGCGTCCACACCCCTGAATACGGTTTCGAGCGCATCATCGACAACGTCAAGGATCAGGTGAAAAAGCTCGGCATCACCTACCCGGTGGCCATCGACAACAACTACGCGATCTGGCGCAATTTCGACAACCAGTACTGGCCGGCTCACTACCTGATCGACGCCAAGGGGCAGGTGCGTTACACCCACTTTGGTGAAGGCCGCTACGAGACTCAGGAGAAAGTGATTCAGCAGTTGCTGGAAGAGGCTAAAGCACCCGCCGCATAAACCTTCAACTCAATGGCTCACAGGCTGCGCGCCGTGGGCCGTTGGTTTTTTCTCCTGACTGCGCCGCCACGCCGCCGGTGGCGCTCCATACTCTCGGCGAAACGCTCGACTGAACGCCGTGTCGGTCTGGTAGCCCACCTCTTCGGCAATCCGCATCAACGAGCTGTTACTGCTGCGTAACAGGTTAGCCGCCAGCAACATCCGCCATTGCGTCAGGTACTGCATCGGCGAACTCCCCACCAGTTGCTGGAAGCGCTCCGCCAACACCGATCTTGAAGTACCGGCAGTGCGCGCCAGTTCATCCAGCGTCCAGGCGTGACACGGTTTTTTGTGCAACGCGTTGAGGGCGGCGCCAACGATCCGGTCGCCCACACCCGCCAGCCAACCGGTGCGACCTTCGCCCTGTTCGTGCATGTACAGGCGCAGCACCTCGATGAACAACACCTCGGCCAGTTTCGCCAGTACACCTTCGCCGCCGGGGCGGGGCGAGCGCGCTTCGGCCAGCGCATAACGGACCGACGATTCCAGCCAGATACCGGCATTCGAGCCGCGCACATTGACCCGGACCACTGCCGGTAACCCGGTCAGCAACATGCCGGCCAGACGGGTATCGCAAGCCAGATAGCCGCACACCAACCGCGTTACCGCGCCGCCACCACCATAGCTCAATTGCCGTGGACGGCGCGCCAGCACCACGTCCAGCCGTGCACCGGTGGCCGGCGCGAGCCCAGGTTGTGAACTCATGCGATGGGCGTCTCCCTGAGGGAAAACCACCACATCGCCGGCCGTCAGCAGGAGCGGCGGATCATCACCCAGTTCGACAAAACACTCGCCTTCGGTGATCAAGTGGAAGATCACCACGCGTTCGGCTCCGGGCTCCAGAAACGGCGCCGCCGTGTCGGCGCTCGGCGATTGGTAGCACCAGGGGGCAGTGAATCTGGCATTGATGAAAATCGCGCCGACCAGGCGGACGACGCGCAGCGTCTGGGACAGGGCGTCCATGGTGGTTTTTCCGTGCGGGCGGAGTCTTCCGATTGTGAGCCTGTCGCCGCACACGGTGAAATCTCCGGACGATCGGGCAGGGTTGGCCGACGATCGGGCAGGACGCCAGCGTTGCCCGGCGCGATAGTTGGCACACAGGGTCAACCGACCCTGTCATCAATAACAAGAATGAGAGGTTGCCATGCCTAAGTTCGTTATAGAACGCGAGATTCCAGGTGCTGGAACACTGTCAGAAAGGGATTTGAAAGCCGTCTCGCAAAAGTCGTGCAAGGTCTTGCGCGATCTGCCAGAGGTGCAGTGGCTTCAGAGTTACGTCACCGGTGACAAGCTCTACTGCGTGTACATCGCGCCGAATGCAGAGCTCATCCGGGAACACGCCAGGCAGGGTGGTTTCCCTGCCAACAGCGTGTCCCAGGTCATGAGCATTATCGATCCCACGACGGCGGAGTAAGCGTCCGCCGGTTACTGCTCAGTGATCCAACTCCGCCAGAGAAAGAATCCATGAGTACACCCATTGATCTTACTGCCTTGAAAAACCGTCAGATGGCCTCTTGGGCCAGCGGCGACTATGCCGTGATCGGCACCACCTTGCAGATTGTCGGTGAGCAACTGGCCGAGGCCTGCGACCTGCTTTGCGATGAACGCGTGCTCGACGTGGCCGCCGGCAACGGTAACGCGACGCTCGCTGCCGCGCGCCGTGGTTGCCAAGTCACGTCGACCGACTATGTGGCCGCGCTGCTGGAACGCGGCGAAGACCGGGCCAGGGCAGAGCGCCTGGACGTGATGTTTCAAGTGGCTGACGCTGAAGCCTTGCCGTTCGAGGATGCCAGCTTCGATGCCGTGCTTTCGACCTTCGGTGTGATGTTTACCCCGGATCAGCCCAAGGCGGCCGCGGAACTGGCGCGGGTTTGTCGCCCCGGAGGGCGGATCGGCCTCGCCAACTGGACGCCCGAAGGGTTTGTCGGCCAGATGTTCAAGACCCTCGGCCGCCACCTGCCGCCACCGCCGGGCGCTCAACCGCCTTCGCAGTGGGGCACCGAAGCCTGGCTGCGCACGCAGTTCGACGAACGTGACTTTCTGCTCCAGGTGGCGCGCAAGACGTTCAACTTCCGTTACCGCTCGGCCGCGCATTTCATCGACACGTTCCGCACCTGGTACGGCCCGGTCCACAAAGCCTTCGCAGCGCTGCCTCCTGAAGGCGCCCAAGCGCTGGAAAACGACCTGACCGAACTGATTAACCGCATGAACAGAGCAGGAGAAAAATCGCTGGTGGTGCCGAGTGAATACCTGGAGGTGGTGATCACCCGGCGTTGACGTGGCAACACAAAACCCCTGTGGGAGTGAGCCTGCTCCGGGCGGCGTTCCGACGATGAGGGCCTTACATTCAACATTGATGTTGACTGAAAGTCCGCCATCGCGAGCAGGCTCGCTCCCACAGGGTTTGTAGTGTTTTGTCGGGGGGCAGTTATTCATCCAGCCGCTCGGTGTACACCACCCAAACGCTGCACGGCATTTTGTACAGCAGATGCTCCACCGTACTGCCGATCAGCCGGCCCATGCCGCGATGGCCGATCCGGCCCATGACAATCACGTCAATGTCATAGGCATCGACATAGCGGGTGAGGACCTTGGCCGGGTTGCCCATGATCATGTGCCGCTGCTCCGGCGCGATGCCGTTGCGCTCGGCCAGGTCGTTGAAGGCATCTTCCTGGTAATCGAATACGGTCTTGGCCTTGCCCGACGAGAAGAACGCCGAACCGTTGTCGAAGCCGAATTCGTCGGCGCTGATGGATGAAAGGTCATAGGCGTAGATCACATCGAGCTCCGCATTACAGGCGCTCGCCAGTTTCGCTGCCTCGTGGAGGATCCGGTCGTTGAAGGTTTTGTAATGGTCATCGCGATGAAAGGGGTCGACCGCCGCGACGATCTTTTTCGGCAAGGCGTGCACGGCGTGGCTGACGAAATGCAGCGGCACCGGGCATTCGCGCAACAAGTGCACATCGAGCGGGGTAAATAACAGCCGCGACAGCCGCGATTCGTGCTCCAGCGCCTTGATCAGTACATCCATCGGCTGCTCTTTGAGGTGAATCAGGATCTCTTCCAATGGGCGTTCGACCCAGGCCACTTCGGTGGTGACGTGGACCCCGATTTTGCGCAAAGGGCGGGCCTGTTCCTCAAGCCATTGGCGGTGGCGCTCGACGTAGCCCACGCGCATCTGTTCCAGAGCCTTTTCGTTGACCAGACTGGCGGTCGCCAGGCCTTCAAGGTAATCGAAGGCGACGATGTGCAGCGCCGCGTCTTCGGCCTTGGCCAGCGCAGCGGCCCTGTCGAAAGCGGGGCTGTGCTCCATCAGCGGTGATGCAACCAGCATGAAGCGGGATTGACCAGACATGACGAACCTCCCGTGGATTAGCCGCCCGACGTGCGGCTCGTGCGACGTACATCCAGGCTCTAAGTATTGACCATGATCAACCTTCCGTCCGTAAACCGGGTGCTGGCTGAGGTTCGTGCCGGTGCCTGATAAGCATCTGAATTGAAAAAACCGGATCCTGTTTAGATCGATTATTTCTTTCGGTTATTTATATAGCTGTTGTTCGCATATCCATGACCTTCAAAACCGCGCCATGACTTTGTCTGCGTTCGTGATAACAGTGGCCTGCTCGTTGCAGCAGCAATGATTGCCCTGAAGGCCGCACTTGGGCGGTTCTAACATCCGTTTTTGCTGTTGGATCATCATCTTGTCGCCTGTGCGTCAGTCCTTAGAATTCGCTCCATCAGCTTCGTCCAACTCTTCAATCCTTCAGGGAGCAACACCAAGATGAATGCCATGCAGATGCAAATGCCGATGAACACCACCATGCCAATGATGCCGATGATGGGCATGCCGATGATGATGGCGACCATGAGCTGCGAAATGATGGACGACGGCATGATGTGCAAGATGATGCCGGCGGCGGGCATGGACATGGCCATGTTCAAGAACAGCGCTGAAATGATGCAGATGATGATGAACTGCGGCATGCCGATGATGATGCATTGCGGCAACATGAGCATGATGTGCATGTCCCAGGCGAGCATGGCCATGCCGATGATGAGCACCATGATGCCAATGCCGATGATGGGCATGCCGATGCCATCGATGAAGTGCGTGATGGAATGCACGCTGATGGCCGACTGCATGATGTGCAAAATCATGCCGATGGCGGGCATGAACATGGACATGATGAAAAACTGCTGCACCCTGATGATGAAAATGATGAACGACTGCAGCATGCCGATGATGATGAGCTGCAATGGCATGCCGCTGATGTGCTGCACTTGCTGATCGTCTGAGCAGGCATCAAAACGCCCGGCTAATGCAGATTAGCCGGGCGTTTTGTATTCGCTTTTCGTAGGAGCACGGCTTGCCGGCGAAGGCGGCCTCAAGTACGCCATCGCCGGCAAGCCGTGCTCCTACAGTTTCGGTGTTTGTCAGTCCAAACGTTCCGGGTAAGTCACCACCAGATACGCCACTGCCTCGCTGTCGGCCGGGTTGCGGTAGCGGTGGGGCTGGTCGGCATAGAACAGGATCGAGTCACCGGTGGAGAGCAGGTAGCGTTCGTCGTTGACACTGATTTCCAGCACGCCCTGCGACACCACCAGGTTTTCCTGTACACCGGGGCCATGGCCCTCGGAGACGTCCTCACCTAGCGGGCTCAGGCGCAGTTCGTAAAACTCTGATTGGCGCGCTACGTCAAACGGGAACAGCGCGCGGCTGACAAAGGCGCCGCTGGCACTGACCAGACGTTTGCTCTGGCTGGCCGACAGCACCGCCACGCCTTCGAAGGCCCGATGCTCAAGAAACGCGGCCACCGACACCTTCAAGCCCTTGGCAATTTTGCACAGCACCTTGATCGACGGCACGCTGCGCCCGGATTCGATCTGCGCCAGCATGGCCCGGCTTACGCCGCACTGTCGGGCGAGGGCGTCGAGGGACAGATGACGCTTGCCGCGCAGACGTTGCAGATTCTGTGCGACCCGTTCGCAGATCGGGTCTTCTTCCAGTGGTTCCAGGTTATTCAAATCCAGCACGGGTTCGTCGGCGCTCGCCAGAAAGCGCGAGGGTTGCTGCGCGTTCATGCGTGACGCGTCTCGGTGGCTTTAGCGGCTTGCACCCACTGAAAAGCCTGTAAACCTGCATTGCGTGCATACATTTCCCACATGGCCCGCGCCCGTTGCTGAGCCTGTTTGCGTTTGCGGTAGCTGGCGAAGTCGATGAGGTTGTCAGTCGGATTCATGGGGCACTTCACTGTGGTGATGAATGACGGGATGAGCTGAGAGTACGCGGATATTTTTATAACGATAAATACTGATTTTGTATTTATTAATGCTTTTTGGTTCTTATCGAGGCGCCAGTGAGCGCAAGTGTTGGTGAGGCAACAGGGATTAGGCAGGCTGTGCTCAAGCGATACAGGGAGCTGAATCGGTAACTTCGTTTAACACATTGATAAATAAGCATTTAATGGCTGGCACGGAGGCTGCAATGGCTGTTGGCAGACAGCACTCCGAAGGAAGGCCACATGATCCAGACACTGCCCCAGGCCTTGTTGCTACAAGCCGAAACCCGAGGTTCGGCGATCGCCCTGCGCTACAAACGCCTGGGCATCTGGCACGTCCGCAGCTGGAGCGAACTGGCACAGGATGTCCGCCGTCTCGCCGCTGCTTTACACCAACGCGGGTTCAGTCGCAGCGATGACTTGCTGATCATCAGCCAGGCACGGTCCGAGGCATTGTTGCTGGCACTGGCCGCGCAGTGGCTGGGGGGCAGCGTCACGCTGCTGGACCCTGAGCTCGACAATCGACCGCTGTTGACCCGACTGAAACCAGCCTTTGTGTTGGCCGAAGCCTTGGATGCCGTGCAACAGGTACGCAGTACCGAGAGTCCGCCACGGGTGTTGCTGTATCTGGATGGGCGTGGACTGAACACTGCCGAAGATCGTGAATTGAGCGCTTATGCCGAGTTGTCCGTTGGCGTAACGGCTGATGCACCTGTCCCCGTCGGTGATTCGGCGGCTACGGCGTTTGTTTTTCATCCTGACGGCCATGGCCATCCCCAGCGCCTGAGCCATGGGCAGCTGCTGGAGGGCGCACGCAAATTGGTGGCGCGAGAATCGCTGAGCGCCCGCGAAGAAGCGTTGGCGGCCCGAGTGTTCGCCGCCAGCGGTCAGGCGCGTTACTTGCTGGCGCCGTGGCTGAGCGCCGGCTTCTGCCTGAACTTCCCTGAGGCCCTGGCCACACGCGACACCGATCGCCGCGAGCTCGGGCCGACGCTGGTGCTGGGTACCCGCGAATCCTATGCCCGCCTTGAGTTCTGGGCCCGGGAACGCCTGCCGTTGCCAGGCACGTTCAGTCATCGTTTGTACCGTTGGGCGCTGGTGCCGGATGTGAACATTGTTCGCCGTTGGCTCGGACACTGGCTGATCCGCCGGCCCTTGCTCGACGTGCTGGGCTTGAGCCGCCTGCGCGTGCCTTTGTTGGTCGGCCCAGCGCTGAGCCATGAGAGCGCCGAGTTCTTTGGTGCCTTGGGTATCCGCCCAGGCAACTGGCAGGAGCCATCTACTCCTCGGGCACTGGTCGATGCGCCAGTCCACCTGATTTCTCAATCCGTCTGACGAGCCCCCCATGAGCGCAACCACTGAATCCGTTTTACTGCGGCTCGATGACATCTCCCTGTCGTTCAAGGGCGTCAAGGCCATTACGTCCATCAGCTTCGCCGTGAAGACCGGGGAAATCTGCGCACTGATCGGCCCCAACGGCGCGGGCAAAAGTTCGCTGCTGAATGTGATCAATGGCGTCTACCAGGCGCAGAGCGGCAGTGTCAGCTACGCCGGGCAGACGCGCCGGCGCATGCGCCCTCACCAGGCCGCCGAACGCGGCATTGCGCGGACCTTTCAAAATATCGCGCTGTTCAAGGGCATGAGCGTGCTCGACAACGTGCTGACCGGTCGCAACCTCAAACGGCGCAGCAGCTGGGTCGAGCAGATGCTGCGCCTGGGCCGTGCCCCTCGCGAAGACGACGAGCAGCGCCGCCACGCCGAAAAAGTCATCGAGTTTCTGCGCATCCATCCCTGGCGCCATGTGCTGGTGGGCAAGCTGCCTTATGGCTTGCAGAAACGTGTCGAGCTGGCCCGAGCCCTGGCCGCTGAACCTAAGTTGTTGCTGCTGGATGAACCGATGGCAGGCATGAACGCGGAAGAGAAGGGTGAGATGAGCCAGTTCATCCGTGACATCAACCGTGAGTTCGGCACCACCGTGGTGCTGATCGAGCACGACATCGGTGTGGTCATGGGGCTGTGCGATCACGTGGTGGTACTCGATTACGGCCGCAAAATTGGTGACGGCACCCCCGAGCAAGTGCGCGCCAATCCCGAGGTGATCGCGGCCTATCTGGGCACGCGGCGAACCCGCACGGAGCGCCACTGAGCATGGAATTTTTCTTTGAAGTGCTGATTGGCGGGCTGCTGGCCGGCGTCATGTATTCCTTGGTCGCCATCGGTTTTGTGCTGATCTACAAAGCCTCCGGTGTGTTCAATTTCGCCCAGGGGGCGATGGTGCTGTTCGCCGCGCTGACCTTTGTCAGCCTGCTCGAACGCGGCTTTCCATTCGCTTGGGCCTTTATCGCCACGCTGGCGAGCATGGTGGTGCTGGCGTTGCTGGTCGAGAAAATGGTCCTTCGGCCCTTGGTCAATCGCCCGCCGATCATCCTGTTCATGGCCACCCTCGGGCTGTCTTACATGATCGAAGGCCTTGCGCAGTTTCTTTGGGGCGCTCAGGTCCACGGCCTGGAATTGGGCATCGCCGATGAGCCACTGGAAATCCGCGGCATGTTGCTCTCGCAATTCGACCTGTTCGCCGCGTGCACCGCTGCCACCCTGGTGATTGCCTTGTCGCTGTTGTTCAACAAGACCCGGGTCGGTTTGTCCTTGCGAGCGGTGGCCGATGATCCCCTGGCGTCCCTGGCGGTAGGCATTCGCCTGCCACGAATCTGGGCGCTGGTGTGGGCGGTGGCGGGTTTCGTCGGGCTGGTCGCGGGGCTGCTTTGGGGCGCTCGCCTGGGGGTTCAGTTTTCCCTTTCGCTGGTGGTGCTCAAGGCGTTGCCGGTGCTGATCATCGGCGGTTTCTCTTCTATTGGTGGCGCCATTGTCGGCGGGTTGATCATCGGCGCGGCGGAAAAACTCGCGGAGATCTACCTCGGCCCGATCATTGGCAGCGGGATCGAAAACTGGGTGCCTTACGTCCTTGCGTTGCTGTTTCTGTTGGTGCGGCCTGCCGGGTTATTCGGCGAGCGGGCGATCGAGCGGGTCTGATTTTCTTTCAAGGAATACTTCCATGCTTTATCGAGAAGCCGGTCAATTGAGCACCACCTATGCGGCGCAGCGGCGCACGTTTCGCTTGCGCCAGGACCGCGTAGGCCTGTGGCTGCTTTTGGGCTTTGCGTTCATCGCGGTGCCTTTGCTCGGCAATGACTATTGGTTCAGCGCGATTCTGGTGCCGCTGCTGGTGCTGTCGCTGGCGGGGTTGGGCCTGAACCTGCTGACAGGCTATGCCGGACAGCTCTCACTGGGCTCGGCGGCGTTCATGGCGGTGGGGGCTTTTGCCGCCTACAACCTGCAATTGCGCGTGCCCGGTTTGCCCTTGCTCGTGAGTTTTGCCCTGGGCGGGATCATCGCCGCGCTGGTGGCCGTGCTCTTCGGTTTGCCGAGCCTGCGGATCAAGGGTTTTTACCTGTTGGTGGCGACCTTGGCCGCGCAGTTCGTTGTCGAGTGGGTGCTGACCCGGTTCAGCTGGTTTACCAACGACAACGCGTCCGGGGTCATCACCTCGCCACCGTTGCTGATCGCCGGGCTGGATTTCAGTTCGCCTCGTGGTCGTTACCTGTTGACCCTGGCCGTGGTGGTGGCGCTGTTCTGGCTGGGCAAGAACCTGGTGCGCAGCGAGTTGGGGCGCAACTGGATGGCGGTGCGCGACATGGACACGGCCGCGGCGGTGATCGGCATTCGCCTGTTCAAGGCCAAGCTGCTGGCGTTTGCCATCAGCGGTTTCTACCTCGGCGTCGCCGGTTCGCTGTGGGCGTTTGCCTATCTGGGCACGGTGGAACCCCACGGCTTCGATCTCAGCCGCTCATTTCAAGTCTTGTTCATCATCATTATCGGCGGCCTGGGCAGTGTGCTCGGCAACTTTCTGGGCGCTGCGTTCATCGTGCTGTTCCCGATTCTGTTGGCCAATGTCTTCGGGCTGTTGCCCACGGGGCTGATCGATTCCGGGCAGTTGGAAAACATTCAGAAAATGCTCTTCGGCGCGCTGATCATCGCCTTCCTGATCAAGGAACCCGAAGGCCTGGCGCGTCTCTGGCAACGCTTTCGTCAACGGGCGCGGGTCTGGCCGTTGCGTTACTGACTCCTTTTATCCCTGACCAAACACCATCGATCTCCCACGAGGAACTGCCCTTATGACTCACCGCAAACCGCTGCGCCGCCTGGCGTTGGGCCTGGCTTTACTGACTGCCGGGCTTAGTGCCGGCGTCCAGGCCGCCAACGAACAGTACTTTCCCTTGCAGAGCTATCGGGTCGGCCCGTACGCCGCCGGTGGCACCGGCTTCTTTGGCGGGTTTATCGATTACCTGCAATACGTCAACGCCAAGGGTGGGGTCAACGGGGTCAAGCTGACCTGGAGCGAATGCGAAACCGAGTACGTGGTGGAGAAGGGCGTCGAATGCTACGAGCGCCTCAAAGGTGGCCTCAACGGTGCGCCAGCGGCCGCGACCAACCCGCTGTCGGTGGGCATTGCCTACGCGACGCTGGACCGTTCGACGGCCGACAAATTGCCGCTGATCACCATCAACCATGGCCGCACCGATTCCACCGATGGCAGTGTCTTCCCTTACGTGTTTCCGTTGCAGCTCAACCCGTATTCGGAAGTCTCGGCAATCATCAATTACATCGGCCAGCGCGAAGGCGGGGCCGACAAGCTCAAAGGCAAGAAAATCGCCGTGCTTTACCACGGCTCGCCGTATGGCAAGGAAACCAACGGCGTACTGGAATCCCTGGCGAAAAACGCCGGTTTCGAGCTGACCCTGCTGGAAGTGCCGCACCCCGGCAACGAGCAACAATCGCAGTGGCTGAATATCCGTCGCCTCAAACCTGACTGGGTGATCCTGCGCGGCTGGGGGGTGATGAATCCGGTGGCGCTGAAGTCGGCGCAAAAAGTCGGTTACCCGGCGGATCACATCATCGGCAATATCTGGAGCAACTCCGAAGAAGACGTGGTCCCGGCCGGTGCTGCCGCCAAAGGGTTCATCTCGATCACCACCCACCCTTCGGGCACTGATTTCCCGGTGCTGCAAGGCATCAAGCAAAACGTAGTGGACGCCGGCAAAGGCAACCTGGCCGACCCCAAGCGCTTCGGCACCGTGTACTACAACCTCGGCGTGGTGAACGGCATTCTCAACGTCGAAGCCCTGCGCCTGGCTCAGGAAAAGTACGGCAACAAGCCGCTGACCGGTGAACAAGTTCGCTGGGGCTTCGAGCACCTGAACCTCGACGATGCGCGTTTGCAGGCCTTGGGCGCCAAAGGGCTGGTGCAGCCGTTGAAGCTATCTTGCGCCGACCATGAAGGCGGCGGTGCGGTGCGCTTTCAGCAATGGGACGGCCAACGCTGGAACCTGATCAGCGACTGGGTCCAGGCTGATCGCGCCTTGTTGCGGCCGATCATCGAAGCGTCCGCCGCCCAATACGCCAAGGAAAAGGGCATCACCCCGCGTAACTGCAGCCAGGAGCAATAAGGTCCGATGAGCCAGAGCCTATTAGCCGACCCGCCCTTGCTGAGCGTGGAGCAGGTCGAAGTTTTCTACGAACAGTCGATTCTCGCCTTGCGCGGCGTCAAGCTGCAGGTCGGCAAGGGGCAAATGGTGGCCCTGCTCGGGGCCAACGGGGCGGGCAAGAGCACGACGCTCAAGGCGATTTCCAGCCTGGTGCGGGCCGAACGCGGTGAAGTGGTCAAAGGCCGAATTGTCTATCAAGGGCAAGTGATCACCGATGCCGACCCTGCCAGCCTGGTGCTGGCGGGGCTGGCCCAGGTGCTTGAGGGGCGGCATTGCTTCACCCACCTGAGCGTCGAACAGAACCTGCTGATCGGCGGATTTGTCGGGCGGCCGTCACGCAAGGTGCTGCATCAGCGGCTGGAGCGCATCTATGGTTACTTCCCCAGGTTACGCCTGCTGCGCAAGCGCCTGACCGGCTACGCCTCCGGTGGCGAGCAGCAAATGGTCGCCATCGGTCGTGCGCTGATGTCCGAGCCGCGCCTGTTGCTGCTGGATGAACCGTCCATGGGTCTGGCGCCGCAGGTGGTCGAAGAGATTTTCGAGATCCTCGCCCGGCTCAACCGCGAGGAGGGTTTGAGCCTGCTGGTGGCCGAGCAAAACATAAACATCGCCCTGGATTACGCTCAGTACGCCTTTGTGCTGGAGAACGGCCGGGTGGTGGATGAAGGTTCGGCGGTCGAGTTGGCCGCGCGCGAGGATATCCAGAACTATTACTTGGGGGCTGTGGGGTAGGGCACTATTGAATGAACACTAACTGCACATGACGCTAACGGCCTTCGCGGCGCGTTGCAGTTCTTGTTTGACGTCGACCGGTATCCGCTGTTTCACCAGTCGTTGCTCGAGGAATGTCTGATCGCCTCGGGTATCCACCTGAGCGTCAATCGCCGCATCCTCTGCTTCTATGGTGGCAGCGTGAGCCTCTATGACCGAGTCGACCTCCGCGTCGCTCTTGGCGGCGTCGAGCGCACCAATGAGTATTGCCACTTCGTCTTCTTCAGCCTTGCCATAGGCTTCTACGGACAGTCCGGCAGCCAACGCCCGCGCCCGGATTTCCACGCCTTTGAGCGTCTGCTTGGCCTGCCCGCACAGCAAGTCGTGTTTTTGGCTTTCGACGATTTTCCATTGGAAAAATCCATAGGTCATCGTGCCGATAATCGCTACGGTGATACCACCGATCAGGATCCGTTTCATGGCTACAGTCGTGAAAATCTGGGGATTGAGGGGGCGGTGGACATCGCTTCGTTCTCTATTCGAGGAATTGAAAGCGTAGCACCGGAACCCGGTCAAGCCCGGTCCAATGTCAATGCAAATTACAGTAGTGAAGGAACGGCGTGTCTTCAAGATTATGGCGCATCAAGTAACCCTTTCACATCGGCCAACGTCGGGGCATGGGCCCCGGCATGGCGGCAGGACAGGGATGCGCAGGCTGATGAAAATCGCAAGCGATCCGCCCAGTCGGTCATTCCGAGCAACTCCGATGCCAACCAACCGGCCATGCAAGCGTCACCTGCACCTACCGTATCGGCCACGTCAACGGCGATAGCCGGCTGCTCGTACCGTCTGTCGGGGGTATACAGAACCATGCCGTGCTCACCTCGGGTAAAAAGGATTTCAGCCACTGGATTCAGTGCGCGAAGCTCGTCCAATGCCTGGCGTTCGCTCAGCCCTGGATAAATGTGCCGAAGGTCTTCGTCGGAAAGTTTAATCATGTCGGCCAGGGTGGCCATCGTCGGGAACGTCTGCTGCCGATAACGGCTGTCCATCAAGTTACGCCAGTTCGGATCGTAGCTAATCCGTTTGCCCACTCCTTTGGCCTGCTGAGCGATTTTTACCAATCGGTCGCCAAGCGGCTGGCGAGTCAGGCTGATACAGCTGAAATGGCACAACTGGGCATGGTCAATCCATCCATCTGGCATCAGTCCCGGATCGAAAAACTGATCGGCGTCGCCCGCAAAAAAATATCGTGGAGGGCGGCTCGATGGAACGATGGCCACCAACGGATCTCGGTCTACTCGTTGGATAAATCGCCCGTCCAGACCTGCCGCCTCTGACTGCCTGGCGATCTCGTCGCCCAGGGAGTCCGTGCTGATAGAACCTGCGAAAGCGCTGCTGACGCCCAAGCGACTTAGCGCTCGTGCAACGTTCCAGGGCGCGCCGCCTGGATAGCCTTTCCATTGTCCGGGGGTGCCTTGGACAAGATCGGTCAGGGCTTCGCCAAATACGACTGCGCGAGGCAATACCATCGTCATTTCCTCAATGTGTTTTCGCAGGGGTGTTGCTGGCTGATCGGAGTCGATCGCCGGGCATCATTCACTCAATGGGCGTTACTGAAAGGCAGGGAGGGATGAGCACCGTTGCGATTGAATAATGTCATCGCCATTGCTCGGCGATATTCGCTCGGTGTCTGTTCCATTTCGATGCGAAAGTGCCTGTTGAAGTTAGAAAGGTTTTCATAGCCAACCTCAAAGCAGATGTCCGCCACTGACCTCTCTGTTTGCAGTAACAGCCTGCAGGCGCGCTGAACCCTGAGTTTGCGCATCAGATCGATGAAACCGTGGCCGGTAATCCTTTTGAAGAACCGCGAAAAACCGGGCTCGCTCATCTCCAGGCGCTGAGCGATAACCGACAGGCGAATGTCGCCTGTGAGCTCAGTCAGTAGATAGTCAAATGCCTTGTTGATGCGCTCGGAACTGCGGGCATCCAGCGTGGGCGCGTAGCACGCGCTGGCGAGCAAGTGAACGTCAGGCGAGGGCGCTTTCATCAGTGTGTTGATCAATTGCAGGAACAGAATCAAACGCTCGAGCCCTTGCGCCGAGCCTATGTCCTCCAGCAGTCGCGCTGCCTGTGCAGCTGTTGCCCCGGTAAATTCCAGGCCGCGACGTGCTTGTTCGAAAAGGTGTTGAAGCTCGCCCAGCTCAGGCATCGTTGCGCGTAAGGCCAAAATGGCGGCGCCATCAAATTGCAGCACCACATCGCGCCCCGCCAGGTATTCACCTGGCGCGAGATCCCCTATCCAGTCATGGGGAAGGTCGGGGCCGATGAGCGCCACGTGACCTGCACCGAACGCACCGATGTAATCGCCCGCGACGAGCTTGCCGCTGCCCTGGCGGATCAGATGAATTTCGAATTCAGGGTGATGGTTCCAGCGAGCCAGGGAGTAGGGGTAGTCGTGTTCGTACCAGCGAAAGCAATGATCGGGCTCTGGAAGAATGACCTCCAGCTCGGCGGGTCGCTGCTCAAACAGGGCTGCTCGGGAATCAGGCATCTCATGCCCCTTTTTTGTTCTTCGAATGCGACCAACATACGCCTACTCGTCCGGCACCTGCTAGCTCACGTATTGCCTGCCACTGATACTTTTTTGATCGGGGGCTGCTATGCCGCGCTCGGTTAAAAAAGTATCAGATGAGCATCCGCTACGCGTTTGTCCGGGCTTTTTTAAGCTGTTGTAATCCAGTCGTCCACCATTGCCGGTCTGACGTATTTGATCAGCGGTGGTTAACAAACAAAAATAATAGCTCCCGTCGTCCAAGGCGCGGAGCGGAGAGCACTACGATGAACATCCCGAAAGCGCTTTTCCTTTCCGCTGGCCTATCCTTCGCCCTTGTCAGTCAAGCCGCCGAAACAGTGACCATTGCCACCGTCAACAATGGCGACATGATCCGGATGCAGCGGCTCTCCAAAGTGTTTGAGCAGCAGCATCCTGATGTGAAACTCAATTGGGTGGTGCTGGAAGAAAACGTCCTGCGTCAACGCCTGACGACTGATATCGCCACTCAGGGCGGACAGTTCGATGTCCTGACGATTGGTACCTATGAAACGCCGCTTTGGGGAGCCAAGAGTTGGCTCGAGCCGATCACGGGGCTGCCACCGGAGTACGACCTGGAAGACATCTTCCCCTCGGTACGCCAGGGCCTGTCGGTCAACAACACGCTCTATGCGTTGCCTTTCTATGGCGAAAGCACGATCACCTATTACCGCACCGATCTGTTCAAGCAAGCAGGCCTGAGCATGCCGGAGCACCCGACCTGGACGCAGCTCGGCGAATTTGCCTCCAGGCTCCACCAGCCTGACAAAGGGCAGTACGGCATGTGCCTGCGCGGCAAGGCTGGCTGGGGCGAGAACATCGCGCTGATGAGCACCATGGCCAACGCCTTTGGTGCCCGTTGGTTTGATGAAAAGTGGCAGCCGGAACTGTCCAGCCCAGAGTGGACAGCAGCGGCGCACTTCTACGTTGATACGCTCAAGAAGTTTGGGCCGCCAGGCGTGTCGAGCAATGGTTTCAACGAAACCCTCGCACTGTTCAACAGCGGTAAATGCGCGATCTGGGTGGATGCCAGCGTCGCGGGTTCGTTCACCACCGATAAAGAGCAGAGCAAGGTCGTCGACAGTGTGGGCTTTGCGCCTGCACCGACTGAGGTCACCGACAAAGGTTCGTCATGGCTGTATGCGTGGTCGCTGGCGATACCGGCAACCTCCAAACACAAAGACACCGCCAAGGCCTTTATCACGTGGGCAACGTCGAAAGAATACATTCAACTTGTCGCTGAAACAGACGGCATTACCAACGTGCCGCCAGGCACTCGGCAGTCCACCTACAACGAGGCCTATTTGAAGGCCGCACCTTTCGCGCAAGTGACCTTGCAGATGATGCAGCACGCCGATCCTGCGCACCCGTCGATCAAGGCTGTTCCTTACGTGGGCATCCAGTACGTGACCATTCCCGAGTTCCAGGCGATCGGCACGTCTGTAGGGAAACTGTTTTCGGCGGCGCTCACCGGACAGATGTCGGTTGATCAAGCCCTCGCCGCCGCACAGACCTCCACCGAACGTGAAATGAAGCGCGCCGGTTACCCCAAGTAACCCGGCAATAACAACTGTGGGAATGGGCTTTTGTGGCGAGGGGGCTTGCCCCCGTTCGGCTGCGAAGCAGTCGCAAAGCTTTGGGGGCGCTTCGCGACCCAACGGGGGCAAGCCCCCTCGCCACAAAAGCCCATTCCCACATTGGATCTTCATTTATCTGTTCCCAATTGGTTCTATCACCATGAATATTTCAACTGCCAAAGCTCACATGGACATTCCCCAACCGGTGCGTAAAAGCCGGTTGGCCAACCCCGGCTGGTTTCTGGTCAGCCCCTCGGTGGCGTTGTTGCTGCTGTGGATGATCGTGCCGCTGGGCATGACCGTTTACTTCTCGCTGATCCGCTACAACCTGCTGTACCCCGGCGAAAACGCGTTCGTGGGGTTGGAGAACTTCAGCTACTTCCTCAGCGACTCGGGGTTCCTGCCCGGCGCCACCAACACCTTGTTGCTGGTCGGCAGCGTGCTGCTGATCAGCGTGGTGTTCGGCGTGTTGATCAGTGCGCTGCTGGAGGCCAGTGAGTTTCTCGGTCGCGGCATCGTGCGGGTGATGCTGATCTCGCCGTTTTTCATCATGCCCACCGTCGGCGCGCTGATCTGGAAGAACCTGATTTTCCACCCGGTGTCGGGGATTCTCGCCTACGTCTGGAAGCTGTTCGGCGCGCAGCCGGTGGACTGGCTGGCGCACTACCCGCTGCTGTCGATCATCATCATTGTGTCCTGGCAATGGCTGCCGTTTGCGATCCTGATCCTGATGACCGCCATGCAGTCCCTCGACCAGGAACAGAAGGAAGCCGCGCGCCTCGACGGTGCCGGGCCGATCGCGATCTTCTGGCACCTGACCTTGCCGCACCTGGCCCGGCCGATTGCGGTGGTGGTGATGATCGAAACCATCTTCCTGCTCTCGGTGTTCGCCGAAATCTTCACCACCACCAACGGCGGCCCCGGCTACGCCTCGACCAACCTCGCCTACCTGATCTACAACCAGGCGCTGGTGCAGTTCGACGTCGGCATGGCGTCCGCCGGTGGCTTGATCGCGGTGGTGATCGCCAACATCGCGGCCATCGTGCTGGTGCGCATGATCGGCAAAAACCTGACAGACAAAGCCTGAGGCCTGCGCCATGACCCTTCAACAATCCCGCCGCCTGCAAAGCCTGCTGCTCGGCACCCTGGCCTGGGCCATCGCGATCCTGATCTTCTTCCCGATCTTCTGGATGGTGATGACCAGTTTCAAAACCGAAATCGATGCGTTCGCCACGCCGCCGCAGTTCCTCTTCACGCCGACGCTGGAGAACTACCTGCACATCAACGAGCGCAGCGATTACTTCAGCTTCGCCTGGAACTCGGTGGTGATTTCCTTCAGCGCCACCGCTCTGTGCCTGCTGATCGCGGTGCCGGCGGCCTACTCGATGGCGTTCTATGAAACCCAGCGCACCAAACGCACGCTGCTGTGGATGCTCTCCACCAAAATGCTGCCACCGGTGGGCGTGCTGATGCCGATCTACCTGCTGGCCAAGAGTTTCGGCCTGCTCGATACGCGCATCGCGCTGATCGTGATCTACACCCTGATCAACCTGCCGATCGTGGTCTGGATGATTTACACCTACTTCAAGGACATCCCCAAGGACATCCTTGAAGCCGCGCGCCTCGACGGCGCCACGCTGTGGCAGGAAATGGTCCGGGTACTGCTGCCGATTGCCAAGGGCGGTCTGGCGTCCACGGTGCTGCTGTCGCTGATCCTGTGCTGGAACGAAGCCTTCTGGTCGCTGAACCTGACCTCGTCGAAAGCCGCGCCGCTGACCGCGTTGATCGCCTCCTACTCCAGCCCCGAAGGTCTGTTCTGGGCCAAGTTGTCGGCGGTGTCGACCCTGGCCTGCGCGCCGATCCTGATCTTCGGCTGGATCAGCCAGAAACAATTGGTCCGCGGCCTGTCGTTCGGCGCCGTGAAATGAAAAATCAAAAGCAAAAGATCGCAGCCTGCGGCAGCTCCTACAAGGACACCGCATCGGCCGGACGTTCCGTGTAGGAGCTGCCGAAGGCTGCGATCTTTTGATCTTAAAAAACAACAAGTGGAGGCCCATCATCATGGCCAACCTGAAAATCAAGAATCTGCAAAAAGGCTTCGAAGGCTTTTCCATCATCAAGGGCATTGATCTCGAAGTCCGTGATAAAGAATTCGTGGTGTTCGTCGGCCCGTCGGGCTGCGGCAAATCCACCTTGCTGCGGCTGATTGCCGGCCTGGAGGAGGTCACCAGTGGCACCATCGAACTGGATGGCCGCGACATCACCGAAGTCAGCCCGGCCAAGCGCGACCTGGCGATGGTGTTCCAGACCTACGCCCTGTACCCACACATGACGGTGCGCAAGAACATGTCCTTCGCGCTGGATCTGGCGGGTGATGACAAGCAGGACGTCGAGCGCAAGGTGACTGAGGCTGCCCGGATCCTGGAGCTGGAACGCCTGCTGGAGCGCAAGCCGAAGCAACTGTCCGGCGGCCAGCGTCAACGCGTGGCCATCGGTCGCGCCATCGTGCGCAATCCGAAGATCTTCCTGTTCGACGAACCACTGTCCAACCTCGACGCCGCCCTGCGGGTGCAGATGCGCCTGGAGCTATCCCGGCTGCATAAAGAACTGCAGGCCACGATGATCTACGTGACTCATGATCAGGTCGAAGCCATGACGCTCGCCACCAAGGTGGTAGTGCTCAACGGCGGTCGTATCGAGCAGATTGGCTCGCCGCTCGAGCTTTATCACCAACCGGCCAATCTGTTCGTCGCCGGTTTTTTGGGCACCCCGAAAATGGGCTTTCTCAAGGCCACCGTGGTTGCCAACAGTCATCAGGGCGTAGAGGTCGAACTGGCCTCCGGTCGACGTCTGCTGATCCCTCGTGATGGCAGCACGTTGGGCAAGGGCAACGAGGTCACCGTAGGAATACGTCCCGAACACCTCAGCCTGGATGATCAAGGGCAACTGCCCATCACCACGGACGTCACCGAACGCCTGGGCAGCGACACCTTCTGCCACGTCGTCGCCAAGTCCGGTGAAGCACTCACCGTACGAGTCAATGGCGACTGCGACGTCGCTTATGGAGAGCAACGGTGGGTCGCGCTGGACGTTTCGCACTGCCATTTGTTCGATGAACACGGCAAGGCTGTCGCCCCGTTGGTGCGTCGCGCCGCCTGATCTTAATCCTCTTTAATGCCCTCGGTTGGGCGTACCCGACATTCAAGAAAACGGATGAACACTCAATGAAACGACTAGAAGGTAAAAGCGCGCTTGTCACCGGATCCGCCCGAGGCATCGGCCGTTCTTTTGCTCAGGCCTATGTTAATGAAGGGGCAACGGTAGCCATCGCTGACATCAATCTTGAGCGCGCCCGGGCCACGGCTGCCGAACTCGGACCAAACGCTTACGCTGTCAAGATGGACGTGACCGACCAAGCGTCTATCGATGATGCGATTGCCGCTGTGATTTCACAGACAGGCAAGTTGGATATCCTGATCAACAACGCCGCATTGTTCGATCTCGCGCCGATAGTCGACATCACCCGCGACAGTTTCGAGCGTTTGTTTTCGATTAATGTTGCAGGAACACTGTTCACCCTTCAGGCGGCCGCTCGTCAGATGATCAGGCAGGGGCATGGCGGCAAAATCATCAACATGGCCAGCCAGGCAGGTCGCAGAGGGGAGGCACTGGTGGGTGTGTATTGCGCGACGAAAGCGGCAGTGATCAGCCTTACACAATCAGCAGGTCTGGATCTGATCAAGCATGGGATCAATGTGAATGCCATCGCGCCTGGCGTGGTAGACGGTGAGCACTGGGATGGCGTCGATGCGATGTTCGCTCAATACGAGAATCGGCCATTGGGCGAAAAGAAAAGGCTCGTGGGTCAAGAGGTGCCTTTCGGGCGGATGGGGACGGCTGATGACCTGACGGGAATGGCCATATTCCTCGCGTCGTCCGAGAGTGAATATGTGGTGGCTCAGACCTACAACGTCGACGGTGGAAACTGGATGAGTTGACGTCAAAACAGCACAGGCACTTGCAACGGTTACGCGCCCCCACAAGGTTGAAAAGCGGCCAACTCGACCCCCGTCGGCCGCTTTTGACGCCCGTCAGCGCCAAGCACCTGGCTAGTTACCGTCCGCCACTTTGCGTTCTATCTCCGCTATTTTTCGACGGAGCTCCTCAGCTTCCAGCTCTTTGGTTCGAGTTGGAGAGGGCGTATTGGTCTGATCGACGTTGACGGGCTTGCCAGACGTATCGGTGGGCGGGGCGTTTGACGTTGCTTCTGATTCGACGTCGTTAATACTGTCATCGTTGTTCATATCACTGACCTCCATTGACCTGAACATTGGATTCAACGCTA
Organism: Pseudomonas sp. GM41(2012); assembly: GCF_000282315.2. Taxonomy (GTDB): domain Bacteria; phylum Pseudomonadota; class Gammaproteobacteria; order Pseudomonadales; family Pseudomonadaceae; genus Aquipseudomonas. Next base: position 1,551,633 of record NZ_AKJN02000006.1, on the reverse strand, counting down.
TGGCTTGAGTTCGAGATTTTTTGTCGGCGTCGATCAGCTTGGGCCATGAAACCTACCGGCGGTCAGACTGCCTGAATTTTCCCGCCGGGCGGTACTCCACCGTCCGAGGAGCAGTCGCTCCTTAATGGCGGTGTAATCCGCCGGGGGAACACGTAATGCCATCGGTCGAAGATTTCAGAATCCAGTCTCACGCTTTCCTGATCGAACTGGACGCCGCAACGATGGGCATGATGACGCTGGTCTCTTCCAAATGTGTTTCAGGACCTGAATGGGAGGAGGCGACCAAACGGCATCACGATGCTTACGAGATCTGGAATGCCTTTCTTAATGTCTCTCCTTCAAGCACTGACGTCGTCACTCCGTTAAATACTTCGGGCGCTGACTAAGGACGGCTGGACGAAATCACGACAACTCCCCCAGCGCCTCACCGTATCAGTGCTCTTTGACTTTCTTGATGCGGAAAATAATCAGCGCAAGGATCGCGATCGCGAGGGGCGTCATCGCCAGCATCGCCTCTCGCGGGGCCACCTCGGCGCCGAGCAGGTGCAACCCTGAGTAACCAAGCTTGAGCAGGTTCAGCAGGTAGTAAGTAATGGCGATAATCGACAGACCTTCAACGGCGCGCTGGATCTTGATCTGGGCGTCGGCGCGGGCGTTCAGGCTTTTGAGAATTTCCGAGTTCTGTTCTTCCATTTCCACCTGAACCCGGGCTTGCAACAGGTCGCCCAGGTTGGCCACGCTTTTGGCCAGGTGCTCCAGGCGTTGTTCGGTGGCGGTGCAGTACCTGACGGTGGGTTTGAAACGGCGTTCGATGAACACCCCGAGACGCTGACAATCGCCGACGTGACTTTCCCGCAATTCGCCCAGGCGCTCGTACACGAGTTGGGCATAGGCTTGGGTGGCACTGAAGCGGTGGCGGGTTTTCGCGGTACTGCTGACCACTTGGGCTGACAGGTTGGAGATGTCCGCCAGCAGGGCTTTCGCGTTGCCGCTGTCGGCGTCGGCGTTACGCTCGGAGAGGGTGACCAAGGTCTTGTCAAAGACATCGAGTTGCGCGCTCAAGGTCTTGGCCATGGTCAACGACAGCGAGGCCATCATGCGGTAGGTCTCGATTTCCAGCAGACGACGGATCATCCGCCCTTGGCGGTAAGCGTTGAGGCGCCGGTTGATGAACAGAATGTGGTTGTTGCCATCCTCGCTGAGACGAAAATCGCTCCAGACCACCGCATCGCCACCGCCCACGCAGGAACCGCACGGGTCCTTGAAACCGTAGCCGGCGAGGTCCAGGCCGGCTTCGCCACGCACGACGATCTGCACCGAGTTGATCAGCTGCGGCAAATGCGCTTCGACCTTTTGCGCCAGCACCTCGGGCAGCGATGTCCAGGACAGGTCATCGCAGGATGAAGTGACCACCAGGGTCAGGGTGAAGAACTCGGCGTGGCGTTCCCATTTCAGGGCGTGGCCATCGAGTTGGGTGATGCCCTGGGCGGCATGAGGATCGATCGGAGCAGGGCAGCAGCGCTCCAGCAGCGCATTGCACTCCGGCTCCCCGCCAAGGAAGGCCAGATGAAACACATGGGCCGGTTCGTCAAAATACAGTGACGGACGCGCGTGCAGTTCGTTGTGCAGGGTTTGTCTTTGCGGATGCATGCTGTTCAGGCCATTGATCGACTGCTGTTGTAGGTGGGACAGGTCGATGAACTGATGAGTCACACGCTCCAAAAAAGGCGCCTTGTAAATCGTGAATCAGGCGCCCAAAACGGAAGAAACGGGTTACTTCTTGCTTGATTGTTCTCTGATCTGAGTCAGGCTAAGTCGCGGGGTCAATGCTTCAGGATCGACCCTGACCTCAATCAAGGATGGCCGGGACATACCCAGGCAGCGTTCAAACGCTGGGGCAAATTCCGACGTGGCGGTGACCACCTCGCCATGCAGTCCATAGGCTTGGGCCAGTGCGGCGAAATCCGGGTTGTGCAATTCAGTGCCTGACACGCGTCCAGGGTAGTTGCGTTCCTGGTGCATTCTGATGGTGCCGTACATTCCGTTGTTGATCACAACGAAAATCACATGGGCGCCATATTGCGCTGCGGTCGCTATCTCCTGACCGTTCATCAAGAAGCAGCCATCCCCGGAAAACGAAACCACCACTCGATCCGGGCACGTCAGTTTGGCGGCCACCGCCGCAGGAACGCCGTAGCCCATGGAGCCATTGGTAGGGCCTAACTGAGTGCGGTATTGGCGGAACTGATAGAAACGTTGAAGCCAGACGGCGTAGTTTCCGGCGCCATTGGTCAGGATCGCGTCGTCCGGAAGACTGCGATTCAACCACTCAATGATTTCGGCCATTTGCACATCGCCAGGGGAGGGCGAGTGTTGCAGATTTTCGCGGTAGTTTTTGTTCAGGGTGCGCGTCCATTCACTCTTTACCGGGCTGGTCACCGCTGGAAGCTTTGCGGCTGATTTGGCAAAGGTCGACATGCTGCTGTTGATCGCTAACGCAGGTTGGTAAACCCGCCCCAGTTCCTCGATGCCTTGGTGAACATGGATCAAGGTTTGCTTCGGTACCGGGATGTCCAGGGCCGCATAGCCGCCCGTTGAAACCTCACCCATTCTGGAGCCCACGACCAGCAGCAGGTCGGCGTTTTTAACCGCTGAGGACAGCTGCGCTGACGCGGCGAAACCAAGATCGCCGACATAGTTCGGGTGTCGATTGTCGAACAGATCCTGGCAACGAAAGGAGGCGGCAACCGGGATGTTTTGCTGTTCAGCAAAAAGCCGGATGTCGTGCACTGACTCGGTGTCCCAGCCGCTGCCACCCAGCACCATCAATGGACGCTCTGATTGCTCAAGCAGTTGCTGCATGGCGGCCATTTGCTCGGCTGCCGGGGTCATCAATACGCGCTTGAAAGGCCCGGCGTCACTGACTTCCGCCATTTCGGTCAGCATATCTTCCGGCAGGGCGACCACTACAGGCCCAGGCCTGCCATTGACCGCTCGGTGGAACGCCTGGCTGATCAGTTCGGGAATTCTGCGGGTGTCGTCTATTTGCACGACCCATTTCGCCAAGGGGCCAAACATCTGGCGAAAATCAACTTCCTGAAAGGCTTCGCGATACTGCTGATCGCGAGCGACCTGGCCAATGAACAGAATCATCGGCGATGAATCCTGGAACGCCGTGTGAACGCCAACCGAAGCGTTCGTTGCTCCCGGGCCTCGGGTCACGAAGCAGATGCCTGGCTCTCCCGTGAGCTTGCCGTAGGCTTCCGCCATATAGGCCGCCCCACCTTCCTGGCGGCACACCACCAGATCGATTTCTTCTTGCACGTCATGCAAAGCATCGAGAACCGCGAGGTAGCTTTCTCCCGGAACGCAAAAAGCTCTTTTAACGCCATGGATGCGTAAGGCATCCACCAATATCTGACCTCCGCTACGACGAGAAATGGTTTTATTCATTGTTATCTCCTGAGTCGAATGGTGCGGTGTGAAAGGGTGAATGACGCTCTTTCTGACAGGTACTGACTCGATCAATTGGAAGAACAACGGCTAACGTCTGCGCCACGAATTCTGAGCATCATCGAGTAGGGGTACAAACGATGATTGCTCAGCACTTCATTCCCTCAGCTATTGAAGTCGGGCTTCAAGTCGCCAGGTTTTCCCGGTGAGACGGAGTAGGTGGGTAACTCTTACCCTCCTTGACTGGCGAAAAGGAAGTCCGTACCTTTCTGGAATGATCATTCCAGAGAGGTAATCCGATGCGTCCCAAGGAATTTGAACATGACGAAATTGTCGACGCTGCCATGCAGGTTTTTTGGCAACTCGGCTATTGCGCCACGTCGATACAGCATCTGGTTGACGGTACCGGGTTGTCTCGAAGCAGCCTCTACAACGCTTTTGAGAACAAGCATGGATTGTACGAGCATGCACTGCGCCGGTATCACGACCTGACTGTCACGAACGTAGCACTGCTCCAGGAGGCTGGCTCGGTCAAAGGACTGATCCAGCAATTGCTGATGAGGATCGTGAATGATGAACTCAGCGATACCGGGCAACGAGGCTGCCTTGCAGCCAATGCCACACTGGAACTGGCCGGTCAGGACGAGTCTGTTGCCGAGTTGGTTTCACGTAACTTCCTGCGTCTGGAGAAAGCGTTGGAGCGCGCGCTCATCCGTGGCCAGGCAGAAGGAGAAATCGGCATGCATAAGAACCCTCGCGCGCTCGCACGTTTTATCGTGAACACGATCCAGGGCCTGCGGGTATTGAGTAAAGGCAGCGCTCAGCAGAGTCGTCGCCAACGCTTGCTGGATGTGGTCGATGTCGCGCTGGATTCGTTATAGCGCGCAAGCGATTGTTCCGGTGTCGCGAGCGCGATGTCTCGCATCGGCCAGGATTTTTTTGTCCAGTACTGGAACGCTCATTCCAGCGTCGGTTTGAATGCAGTTCTGTTCATGTTGCACGAAGCTTTGAAGATCAACAGAAACACCGCCGCCGCTGCCTGAATTACCCCAGGCGGCCGATCAGGAAACAGGAAATGAAGTCTTTATCAGGGATACCAGGATGACCATGCACCGCGACAATGGATTGATAGCAACGGGGCTCGAAGAAACGTCTTCTGCACAAAAGCTGCCTGTGTGGAGACTGTTGGCATTTACGATGGCTGGCTTCATCACCATCATGACGGAAACCATGCCTGCCGGCCTGCTGCCCCTGATCGGGCAGGGGCTGGGCGTCTCGCAGGCCATGGCGGGTCAGTTGATTACGCTCTATGCCTTGGGTTCGGTGCTGGCGGCGATTCCGGTCGTTGCTGCTACACGAAAATGGCGCAGGAGACCGCTGTTCCTGATGGCGATCGGCGGGTTGCTGGTCTTCAACACCGTGACGGCATTGTCTTCCCACTATGCACTGACCCTGGTCGCGCGCTTCATCGCCGGAATGGCGGCGGGCGTGATATGGGGGCTGTTGGCCGGTTATGCACGCCGCATGGTGCCCCATGATTTGCAGGGACGCGCCTTGGCGGTGGTCGGTATCGGTCAACCCGTTGCGTTGTGTCTCGGTGTGCCCCTGGGCACTTGGCTGGGTGCTCTGTTTGATTGGCGTGGCGTGTTCTGGATCATGTCAGCCCTCGCGTTACTGCTGTTCGTGTGGGTGCGATTTGGCGTACCTGACTACGCGGGACAAACTGAACGTCAGCGTCAGCCGATCCGCAGCATTCTTCAGACCCCAGGACTGCGCTCGATACTCTTTGTGATTTTCGTTTGGATACTTGCGCACAACATCCTTTATACCTACATAGCGCCATTCCTGGTTTCCGTCGGACTTGGCCAGCGAATAGACCTCGTGCTTCTACTCTTCGGTGTCGCGTCTATCGTCGGCATCGCAGTCACCGGAATGTGGGTGGATCGCGGGTTGCGCGCGCTGACGCTGCTTAGTCTGGCGGTCTTCGCGATGGCGGCGCTGGTGTTGGGAGTGGCAAGCACCTCGCCCGACCTTGTGCTCCTGAGCATTGCGATCTGGGGGCTGACGTTCGGTGGCGCGCCAACGCTGCTCCAGACGGCCATTGCCGATACCGCCGGTGACGGCGCCGATGTCGCCCAGTCGATGCTGGTCACCATTTTCAATCTGGCAGTGGCAGCGGGTGGCATCGTTGGTGGGCTGTTGCTGGAGAAGGAGGGACCAGGTTCTTTTCCCCCAACGCTGCTGGTTTTGGCGCTGATCGGTCTGGTTGTGGTTTGGCAAGCCAGGGACAATGGTTTCAAGCCTGGTCATCGAGCAAATTCGCTCGGATCTCTTACACCGAAAACCGGAAAATCTGAGTCACTGTAAGTCGTGAAATTGCAATTTCACACGACTACCGACTAATATACGATCCATATACATTTCATATTGGATTGAGCAGTGGGTATCGTAAAAATTTCAGAAGCCATGCACGAGAATCTGCGCGTCGCCAGCGATGCGTTGAGTCGCTCGATCAACGCACAAGCCGAGCACTGGATGCGCATCGGGATGCTTGCGGAGTTACATCCCAACCTGGACCACAGCGACATCTGTCGCGTGCTGATTCGTGCCGAACTGGCGGGCGGCCTCGATGTAAAACAGCTGTGCGCACTCGCCGATTTTTCGCAAAGCACCCAGGTTGATGCAGCATCAGGAGCCAAGCCATGAAGGCCAATGTAAAGTTCAATACCCCGGCAGAAATAGCCATGTCTCGTGCTGCGGGCGCGCTGGCCGCCGAGGTTCTGGCCATGATTGCTCCGCATGTCAAAGCGGGGGTCACCACCGACGAACTTGACCGGCTCTGTCACGATTACATCGTCAACGTGCAGAAAGCCATTCCGGGCAATGTCGGCTATCACGGATTCCCGAAAACCGTGTGTGCCTCGGTCAACCAAGTGGTCTGCCATGGTATTCCTTCGGCCACACCACTAAAGGATGGCGACATCGTCAATATCGACATTGCCGTTATCAAGGAGGGTTGGTACGGCGACACCAGCCGCATGTACTTCGTGGGTGAGCCCGGCCCGGAGGCCCGACGTCTGGCAGAGACGACCTATGAAGCGATGTGCGCCGGTATTCGCGTCGTCCGTCCGGGCGCTACGCTGGGTGACATTGGCCATGCCATTCAGAAGGTGGCCGAAAGAGACGGGTTCAGCGTCGTGCGTGAATACTGCGGTCACGGTATCGGCAAGATTTATCACGATGAGCCGCAGGTCCTTCACTACGGCTTCCCAGGCCAGGGCCTGAAACTGAAAGCCGGGATGATCTTCACCATTGAACCCATGTTGAACGCTGGCAAACGCCATGTAAAAACCCTGGCTGATGGCTGGACCGTGGTCACCAAGGACCACTCACTCTCGGCTCAGTGGGAACATATGGTCGCGGTCACTGACGACGGCTTCGAGGTGCTGACCCGTTGGCCCGATAGTGTCGATGGGTATCCCGCCATCGTTTAGGCACAAAATGGCGCTAGTGGTTTTGAAACTTCTACAGTTAGCATTAAGGTTTATCAACGCACCCAACGACCTGTTGGGTAACGTAACCGAGTAGGCCGAACATTGATCGAGCGACGCCAATTTAGCGGAGGCATGAAGGGGAAAAATCTCCGCTATCTGAATGAGAACCCCAACGAGAAGGCTCAAGTGGTCCGGGCAGGGTTTCTGCTGCTTGAGCATTTCTCGCTGCCCGCATTCACGCAAGCACTGGATACGATAGTCACCGCGAATCTTCTGCGACCCGGGTTGTTCTCCTCCCGAACGTTCGGCTTGACCGATGAGGAGGTCATCAGTGACCTGGGCCTGGTCATTCGCCCGGATACCCGTTTCGTTGGCTCAACGATCCAGGACCTGGACCTTCTGGTCATTTGCGGCGGCTACAGGACAGAACTCAAAGCGACGGATGAACTCATCTCCCTATTGAGGGCTGCATCAGACCAGGGCGTCATTCTGGCCGGGTTGTGGAATGGCGCATGGTTCCTGGGAAGGGCAGGTTTGCTTGACGGATATCGTTGCGCGATTCACCCCGAACATCGCCCCGCGCTCGCGGAAATCTCCAAGGCGACGCATGTCACCAGTGAGCCCTACGTCATCGATCGAGACCGGCTCACGGCTTCCAGCCCCTCGGGGGCGTTCCACATGGCGCTGGACTGGATCAAAGGCTTGCACGACAAAGCCCTCGTCGAGGGGATTGAAGACATCCTGGCTTTCGAGGAGTCGCGTTATCGGCGGATAAAACCGACTGAAAATATCTGTGTGAGCGCGCCATTACGCGAGGTGGTGAAGCTGATGGATGCCAACCTCGAAGAGCCTCTGGAACTGGAGCAGCTGGCGGTTTACGCCGGCCGTTCGCGTCGACAACTCGAGCGCTTGTTCAAGGAGCAACTGGGCACAACGCCGCAACGCTATTACATGGAATTGCGGATCACCGAGGCGCGTCGGCTGCTCCAGCACACCGAATTGTCCCAGGTGGACGTGTTGGTGGCTTGTGGCTTTGTTTCGCCGAGTCATTTCAGCAAGTGTTACAGCTCGTACTTCGGCTACAGACCTTCCAAGGAAAAGCGACTGGTCAAATAGAACAGCTTTTTGTCGGTGCTTCCACGGCGTTACCAAGCCATTTATCACGTCGATCTCGGCTAACCCTGCAAAACCAGCCTGCCTTTTTCGGACAGCCCCACCCTGTGTTGCTCGTCGCCGCAATAACGACCGAGTGGTTGTTCGGGGGAGGGGGTGTCAGCCCGGGAAATGATCTCCAAACATGGGATGGCCGCCCGCGGAGCTTTCGCGCGTGGCCTCGTCCTGGATGACGTCCCAATGCTCGACCATCACGCCGTTCTCGAGACGGAGGATGTCGACCACGACCCAGTTCACCGGCTTGCCGAGGCCAGAGAATCGGCCGTGCAGCATGACGAAATCGCCTTCTGCCACCGCGAACTGGCATTCGTAACGCAGTGTGGGCGACCCCGCGGCGACCAGATTGAACAGGCCCTCGCGGCCTGGGGGCACATGAGCACTGTGTTGAATATAAGAGGGCGACCAGAAGTGTTCGGCTGCAGCCAAACCCTTGCGGTTGAATAGGGTTTCGAAGCCTTCGAGAACGGTTGCCTTGTTCTCGGCGGGTGTGCGTGCGGTCATAGTCTTGGTCCTGTAGCAATGTGAGGGGCAGACGATGGCGGAAGAAGTGTGGCGTGGGTCAGCCGAAAGCCGGCCCGTTCGCGATCATGTCGTTGAACTGATTAACCCAGACATGCTCGTTCGGGCCAGGGTTTGCACGCATTGCCTCGGCGGGTGAGACGAGGATTTCGTCCACGCCGCTCTCGAACTGCTTCATCGCTTCTGTAATGAACTGGTCGAGAGGAATGGCGCGCTCTTCCTCGCTGCTATCAAGCAACTCGGTACGTACCCAGGGCGGCGCGATTTCGATCAGTTGGATGCCTTGTTCGCGCAGCAGATAACGCTGTGACAACGTGTAGGAATGGAGGGCTGCCTTGGTCGCCGAATAGACTGCCGTCACTGCCATCGGCACGAAGCCGAGAACTGAGGAAACGTTGACGATGACCGCATCAGGCTTCGCCTTCAGATGCTCGATCAGGGCCGAGGTCATGCGAATCGGGCCGAGCAGGTTAGTGGTGACGGTCGACAGTGCGAGCGCATCGTCCACTGGCTTGTCTGCGTGATCCAGCATCATGACGCCAGCATTGTTGATCAGCACATTCACGCCCGGGAAATTGGAAATGAGCTTTTGCGCTGCCGCCTGGATGCTGTCCGGGTCGGTAACGTCGAGTTCAATGGCGGCCATACCCGGATTGGCACCGAGCGTCTCCTGTAGCCGCTCCATCCGTCGGCCAGAGATGATCACCTGATTGCCGAGCGTGTGGAAGGCTTCGGCCAAGCATCGTCCAATGCCGGAGCCGCCGCCGGTGATGAAGATAGTATTGCCGGTCATACGCATGACACTTCTCCTGGAAGGATGAAAATAAAGGCCGTCCAGGTCGAGAAGTGAGCCTCGAGCTGAATGGTCCTGGTCTCTCCATCGCGTGTGAACATCCAGCCGCTCGGGACAGTCGAGGCTGGGCCTGCAACTATTCGATGTGATTGCAAGTCGTCCGGTGTGGATCAGGCTTTCTGGACAGCTGGGGTACTACGACCCCAGTTGCCAGCGGTGCGGATTGTCATGCTGCTTCGGTATGGAAAGGATAGTCCGTGTAACCCACCTCGGTGCCACCGAAGAAAGTCTCGCGGTCGTACGGGTTCAGCGGCCAGCCCTTGCGCAGGCGCTCTGGCAAGTCAGGGTTGGCGATGAAGTGGCGGCCAAAAGCGACCAGGTCGGCATCGCCGGCTTCAAGGATCGCCTTGGCCGATTCACCGGAAAAGCCGCCCGCCGCGATAAGGGTGCCCTTGTAGTGCTGGCGGATGAGTTGGGACGCCACCGGATTCTGGTCCCGACGCTCGTCCTCGGCGACACCCAGGATGCGCGGCTCGATCAGATGCAGATAGGCGAGGTCCAGCTTGTTCAGCTCGCGCGCGACATAGGTGAACAGGCCGATGGGGTCGCTGTCGGACATATCGCCGAAATTGCCGCTCGGCCCCAGACGCACCGCCACCCGATTGCTGCCCCAGACGGAGATCACCGCTTCTACCGCTTCCAGCAGGAACCGGCTGCGGTTCTCGAACGAGCCACCGTAAATATCCGTACGTTTGTTGCTGCCGTCCTGAAGGAATTGATCGAACAGGTAGCCGTTGGCCGAGTGCAACTCCACGCCGTCGAATCCGGCTGCGATACCGCGTTCGGCCGCAGCGCGGAAGCTGTCTACCAGCCCGCGGATTTCAGCGATGGTCAGTTCACGCGCCGGGGTGCCGGGGGTCCAGCCGGTCTCGGTGAAGGCGAGGCCGCCGTGGTCCACAACGGATGGGGCCACAGGCTGGCCGCCGTCCGGCTGCAGCAGGCTATTGGACTGGCGCCCTGCATGGTAAAGCTGCAGGAAAATTTTCCCACCCTTGGCATGGACGGCGTCGGTCACACGTTTCCAGCCAGCGATCTGGCTGTCGTCATACAGACCGGGAGCACCGAGGTAGCCATTGCCATTGGCTGCGGCGATAGTGGCTTCGCCGATCAGCAGCCCGCCAGCGGTTGTACGCTGGGCGTAGTACTCGGCCATCAACTGTCCAGGAATGGCGCCCGGCTCGGCACGCATGCGGGTAAGTGGCGCCAGGACGACGCGATGGGCAATTTGGTAGGGGCCAATTTGGATGCTCGTATGCAGTTTGGACATGACATCGATACCTATCAGTGGTGGGATGGGCGCAATGTAGGCGTAAAATTCGTGGAGAAAAATATCTCGCGATGCCGAACACTTCGGATAGTTTTTCCGTAATCCCGTCTTGTGGTGGGGCTCTACCGGGGGCAAGCAGGAAAAGTGATGGACAGCCTGAGTAGCATCTCAATGTTCGTGCAAGTTGCCGAAACGCGCAGCTTTACCGAGGCCGGCCGGCAACTGGGGGTTTCCTCTTCGGCCGTGGGCAAGGCCATCGTCAGGATGGAAGAGCGGTTGCGTGTGCGGCTGTTTCATCGCAGCACACGCAGCGTCACGCTGACTGCCGAGGGGGCCATGTTCCTGGAACGATGCCGCCGCATCCTGAGCGAAGTGGCCGCAGCCGAATCCGAGTTGTCAGGCCTGGCCGGCAACCCGCGTGGTCGGCTTCGCGTGGGCACGCCGCAACTGGGCGACCTGCTCATGCCGGCTTTTGACGGGTTCATGGAGCGGTATCCAGAGATCGAGCTGGATATCGATATGTCCGACCGCATGGTCGATGTGATCGAAGAAGGTTTCGACGCGGTGATTCGGACCGGCGAGCAAACCGATTCTCGCTTGTCCGCGCGCCGCTTGGGTTCCTGTGCGCATGTGCTGGTGGCATCGCCCACGTATCTCGAGCGCCATGGTGTACCTGCCCATCCGCGTGAACTGGAAAGCCATTTCTGCTTGCAACACAAGTTTCCCGCAACGGGAAAGCTGGAGCGTTGGCCGCTGCAGCTCGAAGCCTCCGAGTCCGAATTGGTGCTACCCGCGACCATGACTGCGAACACGGTCGAGCCTCTTGCCTATGCCGCAATCCAGGGCAGGGGCATTGCCTTCCTGCCCGGCTTCCTGGTGCGCGAAGCGCTGGAGGGCGGCCAACTGGTCACCGTGCTGGACGACTACATGGACCGTCAAGTCGTCTTCTGGATGCTGTGGCCAGCCAGCCGCTATGCCTCGCCCAAGCTGCGCGTTTTCATTGACTACATGAGTGCGCACTTGCGCATCTGATTCTTCACGCCTCCAGCTTCAGGCGCACTCCGTCGCGGTTGGAGATCTCGATGGCGTCGATCAATTCGTGCATGCGCAAAGCGTCTGCGAAGGTGGGCGCCAGGTGTGTACCGTCACGGACATCCTTGGCGTAGGCGGCATACAAATTGGCCAGTTCCTGCTGGCTGCCTCCCAGGTTGTTCTCTGGCAACCAGTTGTAGCGCGGCGGGACCTTGAGTGTGCGCATAGGCTGCGAGTCTCCCTGGGCTGCATCGATGACATTAAGCTCATCGCCGAAACTGGTGGTGTTCCAGATCTTGATATCGCCTTTGGTCCCGGTCAGGTCCAGTTGCATGCCGTAGTTGTTGCGTTTCCCGGCTTCGATATGGACCGTCAGCACAGCGCCGTTGGGGAAGGTTCCGCTAACCACGATCTGGTCGGCCGTTGAGTGTTTCAGCACCTCACCGGTCTCGATCAGCGTCACTTCGGGGAACTGGTTGACGGTCAGGGCGCTGATGCTGTCTGGATGGCCCAGCATGGTGAACACAGCATCGAAATAGTGACCGCCATAGATGGAGAGCAGGCTGGAGAAGTTCTCCGGCGGGATGGTGAAATGCAGGGCGGCCATGCGTTCCCGCTGGAAGTATTCGACACTGATGTGTAGTCGTACCGAACGCAGTTCCCCGATGTAGCCGTCCTTTAACAGGTCGCGCACGTAGCGATAGTCCGGGTTCAGTCGACGCTGCAATCCGATGATGTGCCGAACGCCGGCTTTCTGCGCATGCTCCATCAGTTCTTGCGACACGGCCTTGCTGGGTGTCAGCGGCCATTCGCAGTACACGTCTTTACCGGCGGCGATGGCTGCCCGCACGGTGATCTCGTGTTGCGGTGCCGTGTTGAGCACAACCACCAGGTCCACTTCCGGATGATTGACCAGAGCCTCCACGGAGTCGAGCGCAAAGCGGATGCCGTGGCGCTGCGCCAGTTGGGTGGCTTTGGCTGGATCGCGACTGTGGACTGCCGTCAGTTCGTAATCGGGAAGCAGCTTGAGGGCAGGCAAGTGCCCGTACTCGGCCCAATTACCGACGCCAATAAGACCCACTCGAATTTTAGATGGCATGGTCATGCAAAGCTCCTGGGCTTAGTTTGAAGGGTAAGGTTGCGCTGCTGGTCGGGGGCCGGAGGCATAGGCCAACGCCACAAACTGCGCAAAAGTTGATGGCCCAGTGTAGGAATTGAGAAGGTCGGGAAAAATGCGCTAGAGGTCCGAACATTCCGGACGTCGATGTCCGCAATCGAGCATTTCCGCGCGTTGTGCGAACCAACAGGTCTGTGCCTGCTCCGCTCGGGCCTGCGCTACCGGAGCAGGTGGGCGAATTCCTGGCGGCGAGAGTTGGGGCGCGAGAGCACGCGCTCAATGGTCGCCCTCGGGATCCGAGTCCGTTCAGCACTTAGGGTTCGAGGAAAACTCGTCTGCGTTCTTGCAGACGGGGAAATCCCTGCTTAACTCTGAACAAATGGTCAGTCCATGACTCGTCGGTCACAAAGGCCGTCCGGGCATTTTCATGCTTTGCGTTTAGCTCAAATTGGTACAAGGAAAAGTAACATGATGCCGAAAACTGCCATCGTCGAGATCTGCGGGAAGTACAAGGTTTATACCGAGCACTATCTCAACAGCGCCGCTAACAAGACCATCATTCTGGTCAACGGCTCACTGGCAACAACAGCATCCTTTGCCCAAACGGTGCGTTACCTGCAACCACGATTCAATGTGGTCCTCTACGACCAGCCCTACGCCGGTCAGTCAAAGCAACACAACCTCCATGGCGAACCGATCCGAAAGGAAGACGAGGCAGCGATACTGCTGGAATTGATCGAACACTTTTGTGCACACCATGTACTGTCCTTTTCCTGGGGCGGTGCGGCTACCTTGTTGGCGCTGGCCCAGCAGCCGCGACGAATCGAGAAAGCGGTGATCAGTTCATTCGCCGCACGGGTCAATGCGCCGATGCGCGATTACCTGGAGCGCGGCCTGAACCATCTCCAGGCGTGTGACCGCCTCAATGTCAGTCGCTTGATCAACAGCACGATCGGCAAGCACCTGCCATCGCTGTTCAAACGCTTTAATGACCGTCATGTCAGCAGCCTGGCCGAGCACGAGTACCGGCAGATGCATTTCCACGTCAATGAGGTGCTGACCCAAGACACCCATTGCTATGTCGCCTGTGCCAATGCGATCGAAATCCCGCTGCTGTTTGTCAACGGCGAATGGGATGAGTACACCTCGGTAGAAGACGCCCGGATTTTTGCCGATCATGCCCCTCAGTCCTGCTTCCATACCATCAAGAACACCGGGCATTTCCTCGATATGGAACACCCGGCGGCCTTGCATGACACCCGCCAGGCCTTGCTCGGTTTTCTGGATCCGGCTTGCAGGAAGCAGGGCCGTGCTGCCTCAGATATCCAGGTCAATTACGTATGAGCCATTGAATTCCGGGTTTTCATTAACGCCATTTTTTGCATAACCCCGGGCATTGCAAATGACCCGGGTTTTGCCCACCGCGTAGTCAAAGCTCCCATGGGTATGGCCATGTAGCCAAAGCGCCGGCTGCCAGACCTTGATCCGGTCTTCGAGGTCTGAAACAAAACTCGCGTTAATCGGCGAATTCTCAAATAGCGGGCTTATGCTCAACCGTGTTGGTGCGAAATGCGAAACCACCACCGTGGGCGTCGTTCCGTCGCGGGTGAAGCAGTCTTCCAGCCAGGCTACTGTCTGCAAAAAAACCAGTTGGGAAACTGCCGGGCTGAACAGGTCTGGAAAATCGGGCGAGATTTTTATGTGGGTGAAGTCCCGCATGAGCTTCGTAGCCAGATCAACACCCTGTGCCCGATCCTCTGCAGAATCGAAAAGACGATAGTCAGACCACAGGGTGCAACCCAAAAACCGCACGCCGTTGTGGAGATACTCCGAGCGTTCCAATACGTGGATCTGTGTCCCTTGCGACAACCTGTTCAAGTGCTCGTAGGTAGAAAACAGGTCACTGCCATAGAACTCGTGATTCCCTGCCACGTACACGACCGGAAGAGGGCACGATTTAGCCCACTCAATGGCCGCAGCCGGACGAGAGATGTCTCCGGCGAGAACGACAATGTCGGCATCCACATCGGGAAAAGGTAACGCGTTGACGGACAAGTGGATGTCTGAGAGCAAGGCGATGCGCATAGATCGACTCCTACTTGATTTGAATGTCAGCCCTGAACTGACGTCGAGGTAAACGCCGCTCCATGATGATCGTACGCTCGGCCCCGTGAAATTCGTCGCGAACTTTTCGATAACCCAGCTTGAAGTAAAAGGCTTCTGCGGTGATGGAGGAGGGGACGCGCAGTACCTCGATATGTGCTTCCTGGGCGACAGATTGAATCGTCTCCATCAACTGCTTGCCGAGTCCGCGCCCCTGATGGTCTGGGTCTACGAATACGCTGCGTACAACGTGTTGATCAAGACTGGCCGTGGCGACTACACGCTTATCGTGGGTGGCGACAAAGACCTGGCGTTGGTTTAACAGGACGCGGATGGCCTCGGTAGAAAAGCTTTTCTCTACCTGGGTGATGACGTCGGGCGGGTAGTCCCGAGCATTGGACTGACGCAGCGATTGAATGATGACCTGGCTAATGGCTGCCGCATCGTCAGGGGTTGCAAGTCGAATCTGGTTATTCACGTTAAGACCTCAATCCTTGTGTCTTTGCCAAAATCCTTTGAGCCGATCTTGAACGGTCAATGTCGCAGTAGCGAGCGACTATTTGAGCTGAGCACCTCGCGCCTTTAACAACTCCCGCAATACCGACCGATGGCAATGCGCTTCATCTTCGCAATAACAGCCAATGGCCAGTGACGTTTGATGGGACAACGCTGCCAACAAATCGAGCAACTGGCTGGGCGCCGGGTGGTTCATTTCGGTCTTGAACTTGCGCTTGAACACTTCCCACGCCTTGGCGTCTTCTGCCGCTTTGGCTTCTGCGACCAGTTCTGCGCTGGGAGACAGCAGCGGCTGCCACACGTCATAAAAATCCCGACTGGCAAACTCGGCTTTCGGCACGCCACGCGGCGGGCGACGCACCGTGCCCAGGCGCAGGCCTTCATTGGCGGCGCGCGGTGAGCCGAGACGCACGATATGGATGGGCACGCTCTACCTTCCTTTATTACCGCGAGTTTTCGAACCACTCCAGCGCCGTGCGCCAGATGCAGATCCCCAGGAAGTAAGCCGACATCAGCAGCCAAAGCCCCATCACCAGCGGGTTGATCACCGGATGGTTGACCACCAGCGACAAGCTGCACAGCAGCCAGATGGCTGTTACCGCGATGTTGATCGGCATGAACTTGCGCACGCGGAACGGGTGGAGGAATTTCATCCGGGTCACGGTCAACAGCGCCAGGCCGATGATGGTGAGTAAAGTGATCCACGGCGACGGGGCGATGATGTACAGGCACAGGGCTACCACGTTCCACGCGGCGGGAAAGCCCTGGAAGTAGTTGTCTTTGCTCTTCATGTTGACGTTGCAGAAGCAAAACAGCGACGAGACCAGAATCAGCGACACGGACAGCAGCAGCGTGTAGTCCGGCAAGGGGATGTAACGATAAATGAACAGCGCGGGGATAAACACGTACGTCAGGTAGTCGATGACCAGATCGAGGATCGAGCCATCGAAACTTGGCAGTACCGACTGGACATTGACCTTGCGTGCCAACGCGCCATCCAGCCCATCGACGATCAGGGCGACGCCCAGCCACAGCAGGCAGTTTGTGGCCTGGTTTTCCAGCAGGGCAAGGGTCGCGAGGAAGGCTGTGACCACGCCGGTGGCGGTAAAACCATGGGCGCCCCATGCTTTTAGCCTGGCGATGTGTAGGGTCGATATCACGGGGGCGTTCTCCAGAAAGTGAAGCAAGCCTGTTATCACCCCTTCAATGGGGGGTGTCGGCAAACCAAGTCAGGTTGCATGTATCGACCGGGTATCCGGGGATAAGGTTCACCATCTGTAAATCTTAGCTGGGCCGCAAAAAAATGACCCGGATAAATCCGGGGGTATTAAATGAAACATCGGCGCAGGACGATACGTTTTACTCAAACGCAGTGATCAGCGGAGTGATCGGCTGCAAACGGGCTCATTCACAGCGCCTTGCTCATGAACACCCGACTCGTGCCTGGCGGGTCGCAAGTCACTTCGCCGAAGCGCTGCCAGCCGTGTTTTTCATAGAACTGCGGGGCCTGGAAACTGAGGGTATAGAGCACCGCCGAGCGGCAACCGCGACGCCGGCCTTCTTCCTCGTACGCGTTGAGCAGTCGAGAACCGAGCCCGGAGCCGCGCAGTGACTCGGGCAAGTAGAACAAATCGAGAAACAGCAGACCGAGCGACGTACGCCCGGTAATACCGCCCAGCACCTGATGGGTATCCGGATCACGAACCGTGACTGCCAGCGACCGGCGGTCGTTGATGCCGGTCATCTGATCATTGAAGGCACTGAGCCCGGCGCTGAGTACGTGTTCGACTTCAGGTTCGATGACGTCGCTGACGACAATCAGATGGCGGTCCATGTGTTTGGTGATCCTGTGGGCTTCGGGTTAGCGAGGGTAGAACACTCGCAGCCGATGGTCATCAGGGTCGGCCAAACGGTGGTGGCGCATTTGCCGGCGAGGACTATCGTTGCCTGACTGGATCACTCCAACCGATGAGGACATCGTCATGAACACCAGCGATCTGCTCGAACAATTACTAAGGGCCGGCCAAGGCTCTATGTCGCAACAGGGTGGCGGTGGCGCGTCGGCCCAAGGTGGTCTCGGCGGTCTCGGTGGATTGCTCGGCGGCCTGTTGGGCGGTGGCGCCGGTTCAAGCGCCGGGGGCGGTGGCCTGGGTGGTTTGCTCGGTGGTCTGCTGGGCGGTGGCGCAACCATGGGCGGTTCGACCCAGACCCGCTCGGGTGGTGGCACCAACTACGCGGCGCTGGCTTCGCTCGGAATGATGGCATTCCAGGCCTATCAAGCCTGGCAACGCAGCCAGGCCTCGGCGCCGCAACAGGCGCCGCGCACTGTCGACCTGTTGTCCGGCCCGGAAGTCGAGGACCACAGCCATGCGATTCTTCGTGCATTGATTGCGGCGGCGAAGGCCGATGGCCGGATTGATGACGCCGAGAAGCAGATGATCAGCACCGAAATCGGGCGCCACACGGATGACCCAGAGCTCCAGCAATGGCTGGATGACGAAGTCGCGCGGCCGCTGGACGCCGCCGATGTGGCGCAGTCGGCCACAGATTCCGGCATGGCGGCGGAGATGTACCTGGCCAGTGTGATGCTGGTGGACGATCAGCAAGACGCCGAACGTAGCTATCTGGACGAACTGGCTGCGGCGCTTAACATCGATCCGGACCTGCAAGTGCATCTGGAACAACAGGCCAAAGGTGGCGTGGCCTGATGATGGCTCTTACAGGGTAATGCTGTTCACTTAAGCGCGGCGTCCATATTTGTGGCGAGGGGATTTATCCCCGTTGGGCTGCGAAGCGGCCCCAGCGTCTTTTCAGACAGACTAAGTTGTCTGGATTACGACTGCTTCGCAGCCGAACGGGGATAAATCCCCTCGCCACAGGCTCTAGCTCGACTGAAGAATGTCTTAAGTGAACAGCATTAGCTCTTACAGGGGGGCTTTCGGCAGCAGAAACGTAACGCCAAAGCTCTCGGCGATTGCCAGTATCTGCGGTAGATCCTGCGGCACTTTGAGCTGATCCAGCGCGGCAAAGAACTGACCTCCGCGCGGGTCAGATACCACGCCGATCAGCTTCGCCGTCGCACTGATGTTCTTGTAAGCATGAATAGTCCCACCGGGAATATGCACATACCCCCCGGGGAAAACGGTGGTGGCCTTGCCCGCAACCGTCACTTCCACCTGCCCGTCAATCACATAGAACGCTTCATCCCAAGGATGAAAGTGCGCAGGCGGCCCGCCGCCTTGCACGCCTTCCTGGATATGCATTTCAAAAGGTTTGCTCAGATCCCCACCCGCAAGAATGGTGATGGTCTCACCCACGACATTGACCGGGTCGGGTTTTTCTCCGGTCTCGATGACATGAATCGTTCGCATGATTGCTCTCCGAAGGATGAGTCCACACCCGCTGAGTATATTCACTTGATCTGGCGCCGGGGCCGCGCCACAAGCCCGTCTGTCCGGGCGATTTCAACGCCGATGGAATTTTCTTCCGGGGGTGTCGCTCTGCTGATGTAGAGACGTGCTGATTCAGCGGATAAGCCTGCACGCTACACTTAAAGGGCTTGCCGCCGACGAGCAAATGCAGGTCTTGATTCCGTGGTTGTCCGCCCATCGGCATGCCCACCCCGCTGGTCTGATGGCCACGCGACGGTCCATCGAACTCAAATCCGTTTTCGATAGGGAGCCCTTCATGAATCAGGAAGAACACCTTGGCGCCGCCGATCTGGCCTTGTTGCAGCTGGGGCGCCGCTTGCAGGCCGACGGTTACCGTTTCATCACGCCAACGCCGCTGACCCATCAGCGGGTCAATGATCGCTCCTTTGGGCAAAACGCCCGGACCCTGCGCGAAGTCTTCGGCTGGTCGCGGCCGTTTGAGCCCGGTCTGTTGTCGGTGGATGAGCAGCGGCAGTTGCAACAGGCAGGCGTCCTTGATGAATGCAATGGTCGACTGAAAAGTCATGTGCGCTGGTCAAGCCTCGATGACCTGTTGTTCGTGCATTCGGGTTACCCCACGGATGCCGCTGACGCGGTGTTCTTCGGCCCCGACACCTACCGTTTTGCACAACTGATTCACGCCCATCTGCAACAGAGCTTTGCGCCGATCAGGCGCGCCGTGGACATCGGTTGCGGCGCGGGCGTCGGGGCGATTGTGATTGCCCGCGCGCGCCGTGAAGCTGAGGTGTTGGCCGTGGACATCAACCCGTTGGCGTTACGCATGACGGCGGTCAACGTCGCCCTCGCCGAGGTGGCTAACGTCAGCATCGAGGCCAGCGACGTGTTGCAAGACATTGACGGCCAATTCGACCTGATCGTCGCCAATCCGCCCTACATGGCCGACCCGGCCGAGCGTGCTTACCGGCATGGCGGCGGCGCGCTCGGCGCGCAATTGTCGTTGCGTATTGTCGAACAGGCCCTGTATCGGTTGGCCCCCGGTGGTTCGCTGGTGCTGTATACCGGCGTGGCGATGATCGATGGCCTCGACCCGTTTCTGGATGCGGTGACGCCGCGTCTGGAATCGCCGATGTTCGGCTGGACCTACCACGAACTCGACCCCGACGTGTTCGGTGAAGAACTGTTGACCCCTGGCTATCAGCGGGTGGAACGAATTGCCGTCGTCGCCCTGATTGTCACGCGTATCGGCCCCGGCATCGGGGGCACAGTTACGTCAGCTGGTGTGCCATGACCAGGAGCCTGGACGATTACAATCGCATGCGCGATTTCTCGGCAACCTCTGAACCGGCTGCCGGTAAACGTTCGGGCAAAAAAACTGCGAAAGACCATGCCTTGCAGTTCTGCATCCAAAAGCACGACGCCTCGCGCCTGCATTACGACTTTCGCCTGGAACTCGATGGCGCGCTGAAAAGCTGGGCGGTGCCCAAAGGCCCGTCACTGGACCCCAAGGTCAAGCGCCTGGCGGTGCACGTCGAAGACCATCCGATTGATTACGCCACCTTCGAGGGCAGCATTCCCGAAGGGCATTACGGTGCCGGCGACGTGATCGTCTGGGACCGGGGAGTGTGGATTCCTCAGGACGATCCTGCCGAGGCGTACGCCAAGGGCAAGCTCAAATTCGAGCTAAAGGGCGAGAAGCTTGGCGGCCTGTGGAACCTGGTGCGCACGCACATGCCAGGCAAGCAGGAGCAATGGTTTCTGATCAAGCATCAGGACGGCGCGGCCAAACCCGAAAGTGATTATGACGTGGTCGCCGCCGAGCCCGACAGCGTGCTCAGTGACCGGACCATCGTTGCCAAAAAGCCGAAGACCGCTGCCAAACCCAAACCCGTCAAAAAACCCGCCGCCCCGACGCGCAAGGAAAAGTCGGCGCCATTGACGGGCGCCCGCAAAGCCAAATTGCCGGAGCTGCTCAAACCGGAACTGGCGACGCTGGTCGAAAAGGCCCCGGGCGGCGAGTGGAGCTATGAGATCAAGTTCGATGGCTATCGGATCATGGCGCGCATCGACCACGACGAGGTCAAACTGTTCACCCGCAACGGCCATGACTGGACCCACAAACTGCCCAGACAAGCCGAGGCGCTGGCGGCGCTGGGTCTCGAATCGGCCTGGCTCGACGGGGAAATGGTGGTCGCCGACGAGCAGGGCGTGCCGGACTTCCAGGCCTTGCAAAACGCCTTCGACTCGGGCCGCAGCGGCAACATCGTCTACTACCTGTTCGACATGCCTTACCTCAATGGCGTGGACCTGCGCGAGGTGCCGGTCGAGGAGCGAAGGGTCGCGCTGTCGACCGTGCTCAACCCCAACAAAGATCCGTTGCTGCGCTTCTCCGATGCTTTTAGCGAAGAGCCGGAAGCGCTGCTCAACAGCGCCTGCCAAATGCAGATGGAAGGGCTGATCGGCAAGCGTCTGGGCACGCCTTATGTGTCGCGGCGCAGCAGCGACTGGATCAAGCTCAAGTGCAAGCATCGGCAGGAATTTGTGGTCGTCGGTTTCACCGACCCGAAAGGCTCGCGCAATGCCTTCGGTGCGCTGCTGCTGGGACTGCATGACCGTGACAGTGGCGAGTTGCGTTACGCGGGCAAGGTCGGCACCGGGTTCAACGAGACGACGCTCAAGCGTATTTACGAGCAACTGAAACCGTTGCAGACCAAAAAGAGTTCAGTGGTCAACCCGCCGAGCGGTTTTGACGCCAAGGGTGTGCACTGGCTCAAGCCCACGCTGCTGGCTGAGGTCGCTTTTGCCGAAATGACCAAAGAAGGTTCAGTCCGTCATGCGGTGTTCCATGGCCTGCGTGACGACAAACCTGCCGAAGACATTACCGAGGAGCGTCCGAAAGCCGTGAAGACTTCAGCCGCGAAAAAAACCACTGCCGAAAAACCTTCCACCCCTGGCAAAAAGACAGCCGCGCCCGCGCCCTCACAAATCGGCCTGGGCGAGGGCAAGGTGCGCATTACTCACCCGGACCGGGTGATCGACGCCAGCAGCGGCACCACCAAAGTGCAACTGGCGGAGTATTACGCCAGCGTCGCCGAATGGATTTTGCCCGAGCTGAGGGACCGTCCCGTGGCGCTGGTGCGCGCCCCGGACGGCATCGCCGGCGAACTGTTTTTCCAGAAGAACGCCGAGCGCTTGGCCATTCCGGGGATCACCGCCCTGGACAAGGCACTCACCGGCCAACCGGTGATGATCATCAACAACGCCGAGGCCCTGATCGGCGCCGTGCAGATGAGTACCGTCGAGTTGCACACCTGGAACGCTACCTCGGACAACCTCGACAAACCCGACCGCTTCGTCCTCGACCTCGACCCGGACCCGGCGCTGCCCTGGAAAAGCATGGTCGAAGCCACTCAGCTGACCCTCTCGGTACTCGATGAACTGGGGCTCAAGGCGTTTCTCAAGACCAGCGGCGGCAAGGGCATTCACCTGGTGGTGCCACTGACTCGCAAGCTGGGTTGGGATGAGGTGAAAGACTTCAGCCACGCGATTGTCAGCCATATGGCCAAGTTGCTGCCGGAGCGTTTTTCCGCGGTGTCGGGACCGAAGAACCGGGTCGGGCGGATCTTCATCGATTACCTGCGCAACGGCCTCGGCGCCACGACCATCTGCGCTTACGCCGTGCGCACCCGCGAAGGGTTGCCGGTGTCGGTACCGATCTTTCGCGAGGAGGTGGCCGAGCTCAAGGGCGGCAATCAGTGGAACATCCACACTGTGCATGAACGCCTGGCCGAGGTCGGCGACGAGCCGTGGAAGGATTTGAAGAAAACCCGGCAGTCGATCACCGCCGAAATGCGGCGGCGGGTCGGGATGAAAAAATAGCCATGCACACCCTTGCAGGAGCAAGGCTTGCCGGCGATGGCGTTCTCAAGGGCGCCATCGCCGGCAAGCCGTGCTCCTACAAAAAAGCTATTTGATAAATGCCTGTAGGTCACTGGTCAGCTTGTCGATCGCCACTTTGAAATCCTTGGTGGTGATCTTCTGGCTGGCGTTTTCCAGTGTGGTGCCAAAGACTTTGCGCACGACTTTGGCCACGGTCTGGTTGGTGCTGGCGTCGATGAACTCGGCCTCGATGAACAGTGTGGTGTCCTGATCGCGGTGACCACTGGCAGCGGAAACACCTCCCACGACGGCGGCAACCGGCACCACTTCATACCACTTCATGCCTTCGTTTTCGGCACTCACCCCGGTGATCGCTGCGCGCATGATCAAGGTTTTTGAACCGGCTGGCGCTGATTTCGCGCTCGATACCACCCGATACTTCTGACCCAGTACACCTTTGGCCTTACTGGTCATGTAGCTCTGCAACTCGTCCAGGGTTTGCTGGTTAACCCGCTCAGTGGGCTTGGGCGCCGGGTAGAGTTCCAGCTTATTGAAAGCCACGGTGTTATAGGCATCTGGATTCCAGGACGGGCTCACCCAGCGCATGGCTGTTTCGCCGCTGGTGGTGGTGACCTCCTGCAAGTTGTTGTAGTTGGACAGGAAGCCGGAGTACTGCGCCTTCTCAGTGACTTTCGAGGTGCAACCGCCGAGCAGCAGGCTGGCCAGCGCAACGCCAATAAACAGCTTTCGGGACAGGTTCATAATGGTGTGTGCTCCATGGTTTGAGTCGTTTTTCTTGGTCGCAGGGCATCAGAAACGCCAGGTCATATTGCCGGTCACGGCTTGAATCCAGGCATTGTCGAACTGACCGGAAGTTCGAATACCCGACGTGGATTTGGTCTGATCCACCGGCATGTCGCCCAGCCAGACCATGGCCCAGCTGACATTAACGTCGGTGACCTCGTTCAGAGCATAGGTGGCTCCGGCCGCAATGCGCCAGGATTCTCCCATGGGCACGGTAAAAGTTCGGTTTGCGTCCGAAACGGCGCTGCTGTCATACGCCACCCCGACGTTCCACAACAGTTGCGGCGTGGCCTGATACTGCGCGCCGAGCGCCAGTTGCCAGGTGTCTTTGAAATGGGCGTCGACCGTCGTCGATTGAGCGCCAAACGCGGTGGTGTCGACTTGCACCGCGATATCGCCAAACTCTGACCAGTCCTGCCAGTTGACCGAGGCCAGCAGGGCCCATTGCGGGTCGAGTTGCTGGAACAGACTCAGCGTTGCAGTTTGCGGCACGGTCATGTCGAGTTGGGTGTTCAGGCCGTCCAGACGATTCAGAGCGGGCCCGTCGCCTTTGACGTCCAGCCCGTCCTCGAACTCCAGATCGACTTTGCTGGTGTAGGCAAGGCCGATGCGGGTGCCGGGTTGCGGGGCATAGATAACACCCACATTCGCGCCGAAACCCCAATCCTGGTCCTTGTATTTGAATTGGCCGTCGCTGCGGTCGGTGAAGCCGAAAGGCGAACGGTCGATCGCGGTTTGCGCTTGCAACATGCCGTACATGGCTTTCACGCCAACGCCCACCGACCATTGCTCGTTAAAGCGATAAGCCACGCTGGGCACGAAAGACAAACCGGCGAGGCTGGCGTCTTGTGCGAAGTAGCGCCCGGACCAATCGTTGTCGTATTTGGCCGCCAGGCCAAAGTCAGCGTACTGGCCGAAGCCAATGCTCCAGTGGTCGTCGAATTGATGGCTGACGAAGAAGCTGCCACCGGGAATCGGGTCGAGGACGTTACCACTGCCGGTGCCGGTGCCATTGGTGTTTGAGTCACGATCGAAGCTCAGGTCGCCGTAGAGAATCTGCAAACCACCGGTGATCTGTGTGCCGGGCAGATAACTCATACCCGCCGGGTTACTGGCGATGGTCGAGGGGCCTTGAGCACGGGCCGCGGCGCCGGCGTTGGCCAGACCGGCGTTATCAGTGCCGATTTCATAGAGCATGATGCCGCCGGCGTAAGCGTGCTGACTGCACAGGGCACACAGGGTGATGGCGGGCAGGGTGGATGTTTTTATCTGCATGGGGTCACCTCAGCACATGTGCGTCATGAACGCGGGTGGCGAGCGCTGGCCACCCGCGCATTCAACTGCTTACTTGCCCATGGCCGCCCGGGCCGCTTCGATCTTGGCTTTGACTGCTTCGAGGTTGAAGCTCGCGCCCTTTTGCATGGGCGGGAACTCAACCGCTGTTTCAGCCAGTTTGACCACCTGTTGCTGCACAAACACGTAGCGCCAGAACTGGAATTTGAACCACTCGAAATACTCCAGCGAGCCATTGGCCGCCATGTTTTCCGGCCACCCGGCGCGTTCGAACGGGTCGAGGCGCAGGTTGGTCAGGATCGGCATGTCCAGCGTGGTTTTTGCCCCCAGCCAGCCACCGGGTTGGTCAATGAAGCGGTACTTGAAGTCATCGATACGGATCGCGCCCAGCGTGCTTTCGCCAAAATAGAAAATTTCATGGCGATTGGACGGACCTTTGCCGGTAATCATCGGTGTCTGGTCGTAGCCGTCGAGGTGCACTTTGTAAGTGGTATCGCCCAGTTGTTTGCCCTTGAGCAATTCTGCGCTGATGTTCGGGTTGCCCGCCGCCGCGACCAGCGTCGGGAACCAATCCATGCCTGACATGATGCCGTTGGCCACCTGGTTGGCAGGTACCTTGCCCGGCCAGCGAATGATCGCCGGAGCCCGGAAACCACCTTCCATCACCGTGCCTTTACCCATGGCAAACGGCGTGGTGCCGCCATCCGGCCAGGTGAAGTTTTCAGCGCCGTTGTCGGTGGTGAAAATCACGATGGTGTTGTCATCCATGCCGTCTTTTTTCAGCTTGGCCATCACCTCGCCGACGATGTCGTCGATCTGCGCCATGCCGGCTTCCTGTTCCGACCAGCCATTTTGCGCATTGCGCATGGCTTGGTACTTGTCGGAGAGGTGAGTGACGATGTGCATGCGGGTCGGGTTGAGCCAGAGAAAGAATGGTTTGTTGTCCTGCCTGGCCTTGTCGATGAAGGCGAGGGCCTTGTCGCGAATCTCGTCATCGACGGTTTTCATCCGCTCCGGATAGAGGGTGCCGGCGTCTTCGATTTTCTGTTTGCCGACCTTGCCCCAGCGCGGCATCACGGTGGTGTCGTCAGTCGTCGTGGCCCAGCTGTGAACCATGTTCCGTGGGCCGACGGTGGGCAGAAGATCTTGCGGATAATTGGGGTGCGCCGGGTCTTCCATGGCGTCGAGGTGATAGAGGTAGCCGAAAAACTCGTCGAAACCATGCACGGTCGGCAGGAACTCGTTCAAGTCGCCCAAGTGGTTCTTGCCGAACTGGCCGGTGGCGTAGCCCATGGACTTGAGCGCGGTGGCAATGGTGACGGCTTCGGCGGGAATACCAATGGGAGAACCGGCCTGCCCAACAGTGGTCATCCCGGTACGGATCGGCAGTTCGCCGGTAATGAAGTTGGCGCGCCCGGCGGTACAACTGGCCTCGGCGTAGTAGTCGGTGAAACGCATGCCTTCAGCCGCGAGCTGGTCGAGGTTGGGTGTTCGACCGGCCATCATGCCCTGGTTGTA
Source organism: Pseudomonas sp. GM41(2012) (assembly GCF_000282315.2). GTDB lineage: Bacteria > Pseudomonadota > Gammaproteobacteria > Pseudomonadales > Pseudomonadaceae > Aquipseudomonas. Next base: position 1,525,223 of record NZ_AKJN02000006.1, on the reverse strand, counting down.
GACACCGATATTGGACCAGCCAATATCGTCGCCCATGATGACCACAATGTTGGGGCTTTTGTCGGCAGCTTGAGTGATGCCGGGGAGAACCATTGCAGACAGAAACAAGGGGACGGCGAATATTGAGGATAGCTTTGTCCGGTTCATATCGAGCTCCTTCGCACTAGCGTTGGTACTCTGAGACGAGCCCCCGACCGCCCAGGAAATTTTGGATCCCCCGCGAAGAGCGTAGGTAAGAATTGTGATATTTCCAGTAATTGGTTTTTCGACCGCAGGCCTCTGTTTCATGGGCTTTACAGCTTGTCGCGGATTCGGATGATTACTGACATCTCACCCAGACGAAGTCCTCAATCCGTGCCTGGATCGATCATAGGGAATGTGTTGTTCGAATCGCGGGAGGGCATGAGGCGGCGAGCCGGGCTCGCCGCCCCAACGACTATTGCATGCCGACAGCGGCCGCCAGCAGCGGCGCTATCTGTTCATCGGTCAGTGCCGCCTGGACTTCCATGGTCATGAGGTCGCTCCATTCCAGCACCCACTTCTGAATGGCGGCCGGATCGCTGGCCTCTGCCACGCCAAAACCGGACGCACCACCGACGGCGTGCCAGCGTCCCAGCATTTTGACACCGGCGGGTGGAGCACCCCCGGTCTTGAGGAAACGCCCGATCGCGCTGTTACGATTTGCCGAACTGATAGACCAACTGACTATGAATAACATTGGCCACCTCCTGCTACGGATTGGCACCTGTTGCTCTTCGCGCACACCTGGCGGGTGCCGGGACCACGGTCACGCTTGAGTGTCCAGCTTCATCCCTGACTGGCTTGAAACCACTGCTCCCATGAGAAGGCATAGCAGCGGGCCAGACTCTGCGTATGACCGCTGATCCTGTTTCGTTGCATGGCAACGAATTTTGCAGGTGCCTGGAGGACGATGTTCATGGGGCTGATTTCACGCATCGCGCAACAGGTCGTTGGCGTTGAGCAGCGCGTAGGCAATCTCCGGGCGCTTCTCCAGTGCGCGACGAATCGCGGCCGGGATCGACTGACGGGTTTTGCGGCATAGCCCCGGTTGTTCGCCAAGGTTGATACCGATACCGCGCATGGTGCGTACTTCGTTGAAACCGGGGGCGATGTCGACGCGGATGCCCAACTGCTCATACATCCGCTGTTGCAGGCGCTCCAGATCACTCAGGCTCTGGAGGTTTTCCAGGCGTTCGATCAGGCGCTTTTCCTCTGAACGGGTCAGAAACAGAATGCGCACGTCCGCCCCCGGTGTTTCCAGCAGCGGGTCACGCCCGCAGTCGCAGGCGCCGGGCGGGCAGGGTTGGCGGATCGCAGGCGTGGTGGTCATGGGGTTCAATCATAGAGTGCTCCGATCCGGTTTGCCCATAGGGTTTTTGCCCTTCTGGCAAACGGGGAACGCCGGGTCTAGGCTTAAGAGTCGTGCACAGGCCGCGCGCAAGTCATCACGTTCCGACTGCTTGATTTCAGAGGAGACGCAGCATGGAGCGATTCACGGGGGGTTGCCTGTGCGGCAACGTCCGGATTGAGGCGTCGGGACTCCCGTATCGGGTCGGCCTTTGTCACTGTCTCGACTGCCGCAAGCATCATGGGGCGCTTTTTCATGCATCCGCGATATTCCCTCAGAGTGCGGTGACGATCGAAGGTGAAACACGCGACTACGCCGGGCGGTTTTTCTGTCCCCGCTGTGGCTCGTCCGTTTTTGCCCGCACCGACGACGAAATCGAAGTGAACCTGGGGTCCCTGGATGCGCCAGACCAACTGATGCCAACCTACGAAAGCTGGATCGTGCGTCGCGAGTCCTGGTTGCCGCCGTTTCCGCTCACAAAACGATACGAGCGCGATCGTGATGCCACGGGTCGCTTTGAGGAATAGGTGCCGATGCATGAACCGGATCTGGAGCGTTGCATGAAAGTGGGCGTGATTTCCGATACCCATGGCTTGCTCCGCGCCGAAGCCCTTGCCGCACTGCAGGGTTGCGAACGGATTATTCATGCGGGCGACATCGGCAATCCCGAAATTCTCGATCAACTGGCGTCAATAGCCCCGCTGCACGTGGTCCGCGGGAACAATGACCTGGACGCCCCTTGGGCGGAAAATCTCGCCGACGGCCTATGTTTCGACCTGAACGGATGGCAGACCTTGCTGGTACATGACAGTGCCGATCTCCCCGCCGTGCTTGATGCAGGCATCAGGCTGGTGATCACCGGCCATTCGCACAAGCCCCGCATAGAATGGCGGGGCGAACAGCTCTACCTCAATCCCGGCAGCGCGGGACGCCGGCGCTTCAAGCTGCCGGTGACGCTGGCGCTGCTTGAGGTGTTTGAGACCTCGATTGAACCGCGCCTGGTCTCGCTACTGGAATGACCTTTCCCTGGCGTATTTTGGCTACACAAGCATTGGCGTCTCAAGCCTGAAGACATCGCTATCAAACTGAGCGTTCCACACCGGGTTTTCCAGCCGCTATATACTCGACGGCCCCTTTACCCCCTCAAACAAGAGACACCCATGGCAAACCACGACATCACCTTTCTTCCCGACCCCGATCCGCAATCCATCTCCTCGGATGTCGCCGGTTTCGGCGGCCTGCTGGTCTCCACTCAGATCCCCACCCGCGCCGATGGCAGTCTGGAATTGGGCGACATCACCCTGCAAAGCGAGTGCACGCTGCAGGCGCTCAAGGTTGCGCTGGAACACGCCGGCAGTTCGATGGACCGGGTTCTGCATCTGACCATCTACCTTACCGACATGGCCGACCGCGCCGCCTTCAACGAGGTCTACCAGCGCTTCTTCGCCAAGCCTTGGCCGGTTCGGGCTGCCGTTGGTGTGGCTTCCCTGGCGGTTGAAGGCATGCGCGTGGAAGTCACCGCGATGGCGGCCAAGGGCTGAGTCCGCGAACTTATCCGGCGGTCCCGCTCAACGAGCGGGCGCCACCGGGCGGGTTGGCAAAGACTGCTTCAAGGATGGCTTTTATTGGCCGTCTACGAGGCGAGGCAGCCCCAAGGGATCGAGCTCGCGCAATGACTCAGGCAAAAGCGCATCAGGAAAACCCTGGTAGGACACCGGGCGCAAAAAGCGTTCAATCGACGTCATGCCCACCGAGGTGAAACGGCTGTCCGACGTTGCCGGAAACGGTCCACCGTGGATGGTGGCGAAAGACACCTCTTGAGGATGCGCGAAAGCGTTGACAACGATTCGCCCGGTGCGCCGCTCCAGGACCGGCAGCAAGCGATGAGCCAGTGGCATATCGCGCTCATCAAGATGCATGGCGGCGCTGAGCTGGCCCTTGAGCGAGCGAGCGACGGCGAGCAGTTCATCCTCATCCTTGACGTTCACCAGCAGGGCTGAAGGACCGAATACTTCTTGCGCAAGTACCGTTTCGGTCAGGAAGCGTTGACCGTCGACCTCATGCAACACCGATTGGCCATCAAAATCTGCGTTGGCTAGCGAGCCTTCGGCGACGCGATTTGCACCAACGCTCTCCATTGCGGCGAGGCCGTTCGAGTAGGACGCATGAATACCCGGCGTCAGCATGGTGCGCGCCGATGCTTCGGTGACGCGCTTGACCATGGCGGCGCGCAGCGCTTCATAGCCAGCCCCTTTGATGGCGAAGAGGATGGCAGGCCTGAGGCAGGCTTGCCCCACATTGACCAGCATGCGTTCGATAAAGCCATCACCGATTTGCGCTCCACGCGCGGCCAGCGCATGGGGCAGGATGAACGTGGGGTTGACGCTGGTCATCTCGGTGAACACGGGAATGGGATCGGGGCGTTGCTGCGCACGCCGGTACAGCGCCATGCCGCCACCCTCCGAGCCGGTGAACGTCACAGCCTTGATCAACGGATGATCGACCAAGGCTTCGCCGATCGAGTTGCCACTGCCACGCACCATCGTGAAAACACCCTCTGGCAGTCCGTTCTCTTGCACCGCCTTGCGGATGGCACGCGCCTGAATTTCTGATGCGCCTGGATGGGCGTTATGCGCCTTCACGACGACGGTCGCGCCGGCTGCCAGCGCTGAAGCGGTATCGCCACCTGCGACCGAATACGAAATGGGAAAATTACTCGCACCGAAAATAGCCACCGGGCCGATCGCCATTTTCTGAAGTCGATGATCCATGCGTGGGCGGGGTTGACGATGTGGCTGTGCCGGATCGATGGCCAACTGCAGGAAGCGTCCTTTGCGTACGACCTCCGCGAATTGGCGAAACTGGGTGGCGGCTTTTGCCGCTTCGCCCTCAAGCTGAGCCTCAGGCAGGCCCGTTTCGAGCGCTGCCCGTGCGGCAAGCTCATGACGGACAGCGTCGAGATTGTCGGCAATGCTTTCCAGGAACGCCGCGCGCCGGCTGAGCGAGGTATGGCTGTAATGGTCAAATGCTTCGTCGGCGAGCGTCGCCGCCTGGTCGACTTCCGCCACGCCACCGAATGCGAAATCCGGCTCGATCAACTGGTTGGTTGCGGGGTTGAGCGCCTTCATTGTCCCTTCAGTGGCCGGGACTTCGTTTGCGCCAATAATGAGGTTTCCAGTCAATTTCATGTGTGTCACCCCTGTTGTGCCAGAGACGCGATGAGCTCGTCCGTCGCCACAATGGCGTGGGCGAACGTGGGGCCGTTGAGTTCATGCGCGGCATGCATCATTTCCGGTTTGAAGGCTGCGGTCGCATCACGCACCAGTGTGACGTGGTAACCGAGTTCCACGGCGTAGCGCGCGGTTGCCTCGATGCAGGTATTCGCCAGCAGGCCAACGATGATCACGTGCGTGATGCCTTTCTGCTTGAGGCGAAAATCAAGGTCGGTATTGGCAAAGCCGCTCGAGCCCCAATGTTCCTGAACGACGATGTCGCCATCCTTTGGCGCGAAATCGGGATGCCATTCGCCGCCCCATTCTCCGCGTGCGAAGTGATGCATATGCATGACCTTGCATTGGGTAGGGCTTGGATGATCCCAGCCTTCGTAGTCGCCTTGCTGCCAACGGCGGTGCGGTACGATGACCACCGGAATATCGAGTGCACGCACGGCGCGGTCGAGGGCGCGCAGATTGTCGAGCAGGCCGACTTGCTCGGCAATCGGCTCGATCAAGGGGTAGATCTTTCCGCCTTCCGACAGGAAATCATTGTAAGGATCGACCAGCAGATACGCGGTTCTGTTGAGGGGATAAATGGCTTTGGACATGGCGGTTTTCTCCAGGGATTTTGGATGACTCGTGCCGAGGGCTTGCCCAGGTACGCTTTAGATATGATAATCATAGTAACTGTAGAAGAGGCAAGTCCTTATGTCGGTAAACACAAGTGCTGCGCAAACCCTGTGCCCGATTGCGCGGGCTGAGGCGGTCGTGGGCGACCGCTGGACCGTATTGGTCCTGCGTGAGTTGTTCATGGGGAGCCATCGATTCGACGAGATCCAGGCGCAGACCGGAGGAACTCCGCAAATGATCGCCGCACGCCTGAAGAGTATGGAGGCTGACGGACTCGTCGCACGCCGTCCTTACAACGAGCGGCCGCCACGCTACGAATATCACCTCACCCCGAAAGGGCAGGCCTTCTATTCGGTGGTGCTTGCACTGCGCGCGTGGGGAGAAGCCTGGTGCAAGTCGCCAGAGGAGGAGTTGGCGGTCGTTTATACCCACAAAACCTGTGGCCAGCCCGCCGGGCTAGGCCCGCTTTGCGAACATTGCGGCGAACTCTTGCGCCGTGAAGAGCTGATCAGCGAGCCGAGCGCCGCCTACATCGAAGAACGCAACGCACGGCGTGAGGCTTTCAAGGGGAATCGAATTCAGCAGTAAGGAGAGAATCCACAGTGCTCGTTGCCCGCTGAACTTGTTGGTCCGCATGGTAGGACGAACGCACCAGCGGACCGGAGGCAACGTTCTTGAAGCCCATCCGCGTACCTTCCTCGGCAAACCAGGCGAATACGTCCGGGTGGACGAAACGCTGGACCGGCAAGTGACTGCGCGACGGTTGCAGGTATTGGCCGAGGGTGAGCATGTCGACATCGTGCTCACGCATGCGCTGCATGACTTCGATGACTTCCTCGTCGGTCTCGCCAAGGCCCAGCATCAGGCCGGATTTGGTCGGTACATGCGGGACCATTAGCTTGAACTTCTGCAGCAAATCCAGTGACCACTCGAAATCCGAACCCGGCCGCGCGGCTTTGTACAGGCGCGGGACGGTCTCCAGATTGTGGTTGAACACATCGGGTGGTTCAGTGGCGGTGATCGCCAGGGCGACGTCCATGCGGCCACGGTAATCCGGCACCAGGGTTTCCAGTTGCACGCCCGGCGACAGCGTGCGGATTTCGCGCAGGCAATCGACGAAATGCTGGGCGCCGCCGTCGCGCAAGTCGTCGCGGTCCACCGAGGTGATCACCACGTACTTGAGGCGAAGGTCGGCGATGGCCACGGCGAGGTTCATCGGCTCGTCGGCATCCAGCGGTTTCGGCCGGCCGTGGCCGACGTCGCAGAACGGGCAACGGCGGGTGCAGATGTCACCCATGATCATGAAAGTCGCGGTGCCACCGGAAAAACACTCGCCGAGGTTCGGGCAGGAGGCTTCTTCACAGACGCTGTGCAGCTTGTGTTTGCGCAGCAGCTGCTTGATCCGGTCGACCTCGGGGGAGATCGGAATGCGCACGCGAATCCAGTCGGGTTTGCGTGGGAACTCATCGGTCGGGATGATCTTCACCGGAATCCGCGCGACCTTTTCTGCACCACGCAGTTTTACACCGACTTCCATTTTTACCGGCACTTTGCCGGTCGATTCCACAAGTACGCTCATGTGTAGTGTTCTTCTGTTCGAGTGGGGGAGGCGAGATCGCATCGGAACCTGTGGGAGCGAGCCTGCTCGCGATAGCGGTTAATCATTCAACATTGATGTCGACTGTCACTCCGCAATCGCGAGCAGGCTCCCTCCCACAGGGATAGTGCCGAGCAATCAGTCGCGGTAGACCGGGAAATCAGAGCACATCGCAGCAGCCTGGCTGGCGACGTGAGCCTCGACATCGGCATCGCCGAGGTGATCGAGGATGTCGCAGATCCAGCCCGCCAGCTCGATGCTCTGGGTTTCCTTGAAACCACGGCTGGTGATCGCCGGCGTGCCGATGCGCAGGCCGGAGGTCACGAACGGCGATTGCGGATCGTTCGGTACGGCGTTCTTGTTCACGGTGATACCGGCACGGCCAAGGGCGGCGTCGGCGTCTTTGCCGGTCAGGCCCTGACGAATCAGGCTGACCAGGAACAGGTGGTTGTCGGTACCGCCCGACACCACGTCGTAGCCTCGATCAATAAAGACTTTTGCCATCGCCTGGGCGTTGCGGATCACTTGCGCTTGATAGGTCTTGAAGGCTGGCTCCAGCGCTTCTTTGAAGCACACAGCCTTGGCCGCGATCACATGCATCAACGGGCCACCCTGACCGCCGGGGAACACCGCTGAGTTGAGTTTTTTCTCCAGTTCCGGATTGGCCTTGGCCAGGATCAGGCCGCCACGCGGACCCCGCAGGGTCTTGTGGGTCGTGGTGGTGACGACATCGGCAAAAGGAATCGGGTTCGGATACAGACCGGTCGCTACCAGCCCGGCAACGTGGGCCATATCGACAAACAAATAAGCGCCGACCTTGTCGGCAATCGCCCGGAAGCGTGGGAAGTCCAGGGTCTTCGAGTAAGCAGAGAAGCCGGCGATGATCATTTTCGGCTGGTGCTCGACGGCCAGGCGTTCGACTTCGTCGTAATCGATCAGCCCGGTCGCGGTGTCGATGCCATACTGAACGGCGTTATACAACTTGCCGGAAAAACTGACTTTGGCGCCGTGGGTCAGGTGGCCGCCGTGGGCCAGGCTCATGCCCAGCACGGTATCGCCGGCCTGCAGCAATGCCAGATAAACCGCGGCGTTGGCCTGGCTGCCGGAGTGAGGCTGGACGTTGGCGTAATCGGCGTCGAACAGCTGTTTGGCGCGGTCGATGGCCAATTGTTCGACCACGTCGACGTGCTCGCAGCCACCGTAATAGCGCTTACCTGGATAGCCTTCGGCGTACTTGTTGGTCAGGCCGCTGCCTTGCGCTTCCATCACCCGTTGGCTGGTGTAGTTTTCCGAAGCGATCAGCTCGATGTGGTGCTCTTGACGTGCGTCCTCGGCGTTCATCGCTGCCAGCAGTTCGTCGTCGTAGCCTTTGATCTGGTCGTGTTTGCTGAACATGGTGGAGTCCTCTTTTTGTTCTCTGGATTGGCTGACCTGTAGGAGCAAAGCTTGCTCGCGATGAACGATGACGCGGTTCATCAGGCGGACCGTGTGACGGCTATCGCGAGCAAGCTTTGCTCCTACAGGGGGGTGTTGTTTTTAGGCGTCCTGGTAGTCGGCGATCGACGGGCAGGCGCAGATCAGGTTGCGATCGCCGAACACGTTGTCGACCCGACCTACGGGTGGCCAGTATTTGGCGTCGATCAAGGTTTCGATTGGGTAAACCGCTTGCTCACGGCTATATGGATGCGTCCACTCGCCGACGATTTCCGCCGCGGTGTGCGGGGCGTTTTTCAGCGGGTTGTCGTCCTTGTCCAGGGTGCCGTTTTCCACCGCGCGGATTTCTTCGCGGATGCGGATCATGGCGTCGCAGAAGCGGTCCAGTTCTTCTTTGGATTCGCTTTCGGTCGGCTCGATCATCAGCGTGCCGGCGACCGGGAACGACATGGTCGGGGCGTGGAAACCGAAGTCGATCAGGCGCTTGGCGACGTCATCGACGCTGATGCCGCTGCTGTCTTTCAGCGGACGCAAATCGAGGATGCATTCGTGCGCCACCAGGCCGTTGCTGCCGGTGTACAGCACCGGGTAATGCTCTTCGAGGCGACGGGAAATGTAGTTGGCATTGAGGATCGCCAGTTGCGACGCGCGCTTCAGACCGGCGCCGCCCATCATCCGAATGTACATCCAGGTGATTGGCAAAATGCTCGCGCTGCCGAACGGTGCGGCGCAGACCGCGCCTTCTTTACGCTCCATGGTGCCGTGACCCGGCAGGAACGGCGTCAGGTGCGACTTGACGCCAATCGGACCGACGCCCGGACCGCCACCGCCGTGCGGGATGCAGAAGGTTTTGTGCAGGTTCAGGTGCGACACGTCGCCGCCGAACTTGCCCGGCGCGCAGAGGCCGACCATGGCGTTCATGTTGGCGCCGTCGATGTACACCTGGCCGCCGTGGTCGTGAATGATGCCGCAGATTTCGCGGATGCCTTCTTCGAACACGCCGTGGGTCGACGGGTAGGTGATCATCAGCGCGGCGAGGTGTTCGCGGTGCTCGATGGCCTTGGCCCGCAGGTCTTCGATGTCGACGTTGCCGCGGGCATCGCAAGCGGTGACCACCACGCGCATGCCGGCCATGTTGGCGGTGGCCGGGTTGGTGCCGTGGGCCGAGGACGGGATCAGGCAGATGTCGCGACGGTCTTCGCCACGGCTCTGGTGATAGGCACGAATCGCCAGCAGGCCGGCGTATTCACCTTGCGAACCGGCGTTCGGTTGCAGGCTGATCGCGTCGTAACCGGTGGCGGCGCAGAGCATCGCTTCCAGCTCGTCGGTCAGTTGCTGGTAGCCGGCACTTTGCTCGGCCGGGGCGAACGGGTGCAGGGCGCCGAATTCGGCCCAGGTCACCGGGATCATTTCGCTGGCGGCGTTGAGTTTCATGGTGCACGAGCCCAGCGGGATCATGGTGCGGTCCAGGGCCAGGTCCTTGTCCGCCAGTTTGCGCAGGTAGCGCATCAGCTCGGTTTCCGAGTGGTAGCGGTTGAACACCGGGTGGCTGAGGATCGGCGACTGGCGCAGCAGCGCGGCCGGGATCGTGCTTTGCACGGAGGCGGCGAGGGCGGCGAAGTCCGGCAGAGTTTGGCCGTCGGCCAGCAGGGCCCACAGGGTTTCTACGTCAGCTGGCGACGTGGTTTCGTCGAGGGACAGGCCCAGACGCTCGCCATCGACCACGCGCAGGTTGATCTGCTGGGCACGGGCCTTCTCGTGCAACGCGGCGGTGTGGGCGCCGGTCTTGATCGTCAACGTGTCGAAGAAGTTTTCCTGCTCGACCTTCAGGCCCAATGCGCTCAAGCCTTTAGCCAGAATCGCGGTCAGGTGATGCACGCGATTGGCGATCTGCGTCAGGCCTTTCGGACCGTGGTACACGGCGTACATGCTGGCGATGTTGGCCAGCAAGACTTGCGCGGTGCAGATGTTGCTGGTGGCCTTCTCGCGGCGGATGTGTTGCTCGCGGGTCTGCATCGCCAGGCGCAGGGCCGGCTTGCCGAAACGGTCGACGGAGACGCCGACCAGACGGCCCGGCATGTCGCGCTTGAACGCATCCTTGGTGGAGAAATACGCCGCGTGCGGGCCACCGAAGCCCAGCGGCACGCCGAAGCGTTGCGCGCTGCCGATGGCCACGTCGGCGCCGAATTCGCCCGGTGGGGTCAGTACGGTCAGGGCCAGCAGGTCGGCGGCCACGGCCACCAGCGCGTTGGCGGCGTGGAAGCGTTCGGTCAGTTCGCGGTAATCAAACACGTCACCGTTGCTCGCCGGGTATTGCAGCAGGGCGCCGAAGAATGGCGTCACGTCGCTCAGTTCACGCTCGTCGCCCACGACCACGTCGATGCCCAGCGGCTCGGCGCGGGTGCGTAATACGTCGAGGGTTTGCGGGTGGCAATGCACGGAGGCGAAGAAGGCGTGGCTGCCCTTGTTCTTGCTCAGGCGTTTGCAGAAGGTCATCGCTTCGGCGGCGGCGGTGGCTTCGTCCAGCAGCGAGGCGTTGGCGATCGGCAGGCCGGTGAGGTCGCTGATCAGGGTCTGGAAGTTCAGCAGCGCTTCGAGACGGCCCTGGGAAATTTCCGGTTGGTACGGGGTGTAGGCGGTGTACCAGGCCGGGTTTTCCAGCAGGTTGCGCAGGATCGGCGACGGCGTGTGGGTGCCGTAGTAGCCCTGGCCGATGAAGGTCTTGAACAGCTGGTTTTTGCCGGCGATGGACTTGATCAAGGCCAGGGCATCGGCTTCGCTCAGGCCGTCTTCGAGGCCGAGGACGCTGGTGCCCTTGATGCTGTCGGGGATGACGCTGGCGCTCAGGGCTTCCAGCGAGTCGAAGCCGAGGCTGTTGAGCATGGCTTGCTCGTCGCCGGCACGCGGGCCGATGTGGCGGGCGATGAATTCGTTACGGGTGTCGAGGAGGGTGGTCATACGCAAATCCTCAAGCGTCGTCGTTGGTCAGGCGCTCGTAAGCGCTCTGGTCGAGCAGGGCGTTCATCGCGGTGGGGTCGCTCGGGCGCATACGGAAGAACCAGCCCTCACCCAGTGCGTCTTCGTTGATCAATTCGGGAGAGCTTTCCAGCGTCGAATTCACCTTGACCACTTCGCCATCCAGCGGCATGTACACGCTGCTGGCAGCTTTCACCGACTCCAGTACCGCCACCTCATCGCCAGCGCCGAAGGTGCGAAGTTCAGGCACCTGAACGAAGACCACGTCCCCCAGCGCTTGCTGGGCATAAGCGGTGATCCCCACAGTGATCAGGCCGTCGCTCTCAAGACGCAGCCATTCGTGATCGACGGTAAAACGTAATTCGCTCATATCAACTCCTCATTGTTCTGACTCATCCGCTACTGGTGGCGGATGGCGATGGACAGGCTCGTGCCGGGCAGCGAGCGTGGCTTGAGGGTTGATAGCAAGGGTGGTGCCAGGTTTGATTTATCTATATAAATCAATTGATTGAGTTGGTTTTAGGTGCGTAGGTATGGCGCGTTCGTATTGAAATCAATACAGGCACTTGTAGCGAAGGGTGCGAAGTACGGGCCAGACGGGTCGAGAGGGTTTTGTCTTGAATTCGATACGCTGTATCGATTTACACACATGTGTGCTTGATGCATATCCACTGTGGGAGCGAGCCTGCTCGCGATGGCGGAGTATCAGTCGACATCTCTGTTGAATGTCAGTCAGCTATCGCGAGCAGGCTCGCTCCCACAGGGGCAGTGTTGGTGATGGGATTGTGTTTCGGCAGTGGCTTCATTGCTTGTTCGGAATGCCGTATTTACGCAGCCGGATGGCGATCGCACTGTGCGAAGTTTGCAGGCGTGCCGCCAGTAAACGGCTGGAGGGATAACTGCTGTAGAGCTGTTCCAGCAGGTTCTTTTCAAAGCCTTCGACGGCATCCTCCAGGCTGCCGACCTCACCGTCGTTTTGCCGCTCCACCGCCGTTCTGGCGATGTCGAGGTCGTCGATGTCCACCAGCGGGTTTTCGCAAATGGCCGCGGCGCGGAAGATCACGTTTTGCAGTTGCCGCACATTGCCTGGCCAGCGATTACCGAGCAGCGCCGGATAGGTCCCGGGCGCCAGGCGACAGACTGGACGCTGGATCTGCGCGCACGCCTGCTGCATGAAGTGATTGGCCATCAACAGGATGTCGTGGCCGCGCTCGCGCAACGGCGGCACTTGCAGATTAAGCACATTGAGGCGGTAAAACAGGTCCTCGCGAAAACTGCCTTCGCTGACCATTTTCTCCAGATCACGGTGGGTCGCACTGAGGACCCGAACGTTGACCCTGACCTCTCGATCACCACCCACCCGCCGGAAGCAGCCATCGCTTAAAAAACGCAGCAATTTGGCTTGCAGGTAGGGCGACATTTCACCGACTTCGTCGAGGAACACCGTGCCCTGGTCGGCCAGTTCCAGCAGGCCGAGTTTGCCACCCCGTTGTGCACCAGTGAAGGCGCCCGCGGCATAGCCGAACAGCTCGCTTTCGGCGAGGCTCTCCGGCAGCGCCGCGCAGTTCAGGGCCAGGAAGGGTGAGTCATGGCGGGCGCTGATCGCGTGGCAGGCACGCGCCACCAACTCTTTGCCGGTGCCGGTTTCGCCCTGAATCAGCAGCGGTGCATCGAGTGTTGCCACGCGCTGGGCACGGGCCTTGAGCGTACGAATCGCCGGGGATTCGCCGAGCAGCGCATCGAAACCTTCGGCATGGTCATGATGCAGCGCCGAGAGACGTTCACCGATGCGGTTCGGTTGGTAAAGAGTCAGCAGGGCGCCGGCATCGGTGATTGGCATCGCGTCCAGCAGCAGCGTCTGGCCACCGAGACTAACCTCGTGCATGGGCAGGCGAAAACCGTGTTCGATCAATGTGCGTTGCAGCGAAGGATCATCGAATAGCGCCGTCAGCGGCTCACCGGCCGGTTCTCGACCGCACAGTGAAATCAGCGCCGGGTTGGCCAGCAGCACATGACCGCGCTCATCCACCGCCAACACCGGGTCGGTGCTGGCCGCCAGCAAGGCATCGAGTTGCAAGCGTCGGCGCTGCCCCGGGAGGATGTCGACCATCGTCACCGCTTGCACGCCCCGCACCCCAAGAAAAGCCTCGCGCAACTCTTCCAGTACATCGGCGCCGAGGGTCGGGGCATCGATGTAAACGTTGGGCGGCACCATCTCGACGGCATCCAGATTGAAACGGCGCCCACCGAGCAGGGCCAGCACTTCCTGGGTGATGCCGACGCGGTCGATGAAGGTGACGTGAATGCGCATAGGGTGGCCTGCAAGGGTTGCGAACAGAATGAGTATGACCGGCACACGTCGTGTCTGTCAGGTGTTGCCGGCGGTGCGCGAACAGGCGGCGAGATCCTCGAGGAACGCCTGAAGGATCGGTGGCGGGGCAGTGCCGCGTCGGGTGATCACGTCGAACGGCGACATCAGTTGCAAGCTGGTGGGCGCCAGTTGGTGCATCTCGCCGGTCTTGACCCACTGAGCGGCGAAGTGCATCGGCAGAAAGCCCAGATAGGCGCCGGAAATCAGCAGAATCGCCAGCGCTTCGATGTTGTCGACGGTCGCGGCGGCTTTGCTCACGCCCAAGTGTTCCAGGTCGTATTGCTGCATGTAGCCCCTGACGACAATCCGGCTAGCGGCAATCTCTTCGAGCAGTTCGTCGCCCTCGGCCTTGCTGCCATACAGCGGGTGCCGCCGTCCGCAATACAACCCCAAGGCTTCCTGATACAGCGGCGAGTGCAACAGCCCCGGAACGTAGATTGGGAAGTGCCCGATGGCCAGGTGCAGGCGGCCGTCGAGCACGCGTTCTTCCAGTTCCGCCGGGGTGCCGACGTACACGTTCAGGTGCACGTCGTGCCCCCTCGACACGAAGCGTTGGGTGGTGCGCGGCAGTGGAGAATCGGGATCGGTAATGGTGGTGTCGATGATCCCCAGATTGAGCTTGCCGCTGATGTGCTGCTTGAGCACGTCGGCGTCCATGCAGAAGTTTTCCACCGCCGAGAGCAGACGCTGAGTGGCTTCGTGGATCGCCACACCTTGCTCGGTCAGACGAAAGCCGCTGCGCCCGCGTTGACAGAGTTTGACCCCGAGCCGGGTTTCCAGATGAGTCATCTGTTCGCTGATGGTTGACTGGCCCGCATTCAACGCCGCCTGCGCAGCAGAGAACCCGCCGCACCTGACAATCGTGGCAAACACCCTGAGCAGTTTCAGATCGACATCGTGCAGCTGGATCACCTTGAACCTCCCGCGTGTGGATGCATCGGTAATGCCGATATGAGTATCTGATGTTTAGCATTTTTTCCACGAAAACCTGCGCCCATAGTCATTCCAACGGCGGTCGCCTTCCACGTCCGTCAGCTGATAACAAGAATTGGAGATGCCTGAAATGTCGAACAACGGTTATGAATCCGGTCGCCTGAACCTGCCATTCGTGGGTCACTGCACCTTTGGCAAATCCCCGGTGTGCACCGATTGGGACGCATTGGATGCGGACGTAGCGGTCCTCGGCGTGCCCAACGACATGGGCACCCAGTGGCGTTCCGGCGCACGCTTCGGACCACGCGGTATTCGTGAGGCATCGACCCTGTTTTCCTTCGGCCATGCCGGCGCCTATGACCACGAAGATGACGTCATGTACCTGACCGCCTCCGACGTGCGCATGGTCGACGTGGGTGATGCAGACATCGTGCACACCGACATGGTCACCAGTAACGAGAACACCGAATACGCCGTGCGCAAGATTCTGGATGCCGGTGTCATGCCGGTTGTACTCGGTGGCGATCATTCGGTTCACGCCCCGGTGATCAAGGCGTTCGAGGGCCGTGGCCCGATCCATATCATCCACTTCGATGCGCACCTGGACTTCGTCGACGAGCGCCACGGTGTTCGCTACGGCCATGGCAACCCGCTGCGCCGCGCGTCCGAAATGAACCACATCGTCGGCATGACCCAGATGGGTATCCGCAACGTGTCGTCGTCCAATCGCGACGACTACGAAGCAGCGCACGCGGCCGGCTCGAAGATCCTTTCGGTCCGTGATGTGCGCCGCCTCGGCGTCGAAGGTGTGCTGGCGTTGATCCCGCAGAACATCAACTACTACATCACCATCGACATCGACGGTTTCGACCCGTCCATCGCCCCTGGCACCGGCACCCCAAGTCACGGCGGCTTCCTCTATTACGAAGTGCTGGAAATCATCCAGGCCCTGGCCAAACGCAGCCAAGGCAACATCGTTGGCATGGATCTGGTGGAGGTTGCACCGGTCTATGACCCTTCCGGCATGACCTCGATTCTGGCGGCGCAACTGCTGCTCAACAGCATCGGTTTCATCTTCCACGAGCGGGCTCAAGCACGGCACGCCATGAGCGAATCCACCACGGCCACGGCGTGATCTGACCGCCGCACAGAGGGAATGAAAATGGACACGATCGTTAAGCAGTATTTGCAAAAATTTGGTGTATCCGAGGCCACCCAGACCTTCCTCAGCAAGGTTCAGAAGATGTTCATCGGTGGCGCCTTTGTCGAGGCCAGCGACGGGCAGACATCCGATGTTATCGAACCGTCGACCGAGGGCCTGATCACGCGTATTCCGATGGGCACTACCGAGGATTTGGACCGCGCGGTGCAAGCCGCCCGCGCACAGTTTGACGGTGGCGCCTGGCGTCAGGCCAAACCGGCAGAACGCGAACGGCTGATGCAACGCCTGGCGGACCTGATTGAAAGCAACGCCGCCGAACTGGCGGAAATCGAATCGATCGACATGGGCAAGTCAGTCGCCTTCGCGCGGGATGTCGATATCCAGGGCACGGTCGATACGCTGCGTTATTTCGCCGGTTGGGCGACCAAGCTGCATGGCCGAACCGTTGAACCGTCGCTGCCGGGCAATTACCTGGCTTATACCCGCAAGGAAGCGGTAGGTGTGGTCGGCGCCATCGTGCCCTGGAACTTCCCGCTGCAAACCATGGCCTGGAAGCTCGGCGCCGCCCTGGCAACCGGTTGCACCGTGGTGGTCAAACCCGCCGAACTGACTTCGCTGTCGGCCTTGCGCTTTGCCGAACTGGTGCAGGAAGCGGGCATCCCGGACGGGGTGATCAACATCGTGACCGGACGCGGCAGCGTAGTCGGTGCGGCCATGGCCACGCACCCCGGTATCGACAAGCTCACCTTCACCGGCTCGACCCCGGTCGGCCGTACCGTCGGCCGCGCCGCGCTGGACGAAATGAAGCGACTAACCCTCGAACTCGGAGGAAAATCACCGGTAATCGTATTGGCCGATGCCGACGTGCCGGCCGCCGCCCAGGCGATTGCCAACGGCGTGTTTTTCAACTCCGGCCAGGTGTGTGATGCCGGTACTCGCGCCTACATTCATCGCAGCGTCTACGACGAATTCCTGCGCGAACTGATCGCCTATACCCGCACGCTGAAAATCGCCCCGGGTCTGGATCCAGACTGCTTCATCAGCCCGTTGGTCTCGGCGTTGCAGAAGGAGCGAGTGACCGACTACATCGAAACCGGCAAGCAAGAAGGTGCTGAACTGGTCTACGGCGGCCAGCCAGTCGAAGGTCCCGGTTTCTTCGTTGAGCCGACCATTTTTGCCCATTGCCGCAACGACATGCGCATCGTCCAGGAAGAGATCTTTGGTCCGGTGCTGGTCACCGCACCGTTCGACGATGAAGAAGAGGCCTTGGCCCTGGCCAATGACTCGCCTTACGGCCTGGCGGCCGCACTGTATTCCAATGACCTTGGAAAGGTGCACAGCCTGATCCCACGGTTGAAAGCGGGTTCGGTCTACGTCAACGCCCACGGCACCCTCGACCCGTCGATGCCGTTCGGTGGCTACAAACAGTCCGGATTCGGCAAGGACCTGGGCGCGGAGCAGCTCGATTATCTGCTGGAGACCAAGGCGGTCTGGATCACGCTTCCCTGAGTCAAGGCTGACTCAAATCCCATGTGGGAGCGGGCTTGCTCCGGGCGGCGTTCCGACGAAGATGCCGGCACATTCAGCATCAATGTCGCCTGACACATCGCCTTCGCGAGCAGGCTCGCTCCCACAGGGGCGTTCACCCAAAGAATGCAGTTACCTCGTCATGATCTTCCAACAATAAGAGACCATCATGAACACTAACGCCAAGTCAGCCCTGAGCGTGTCGGTCCTGGACGACAAACCCGTCGTCGAAAGCCATTCGATTGACTTCATCCCGGAGAACGAGCGCACCGACAAACTGTCGAGCCAGGGCCCGTTCTGGTTCCTCGGCAATTTCACCTTCTTCACCATGACCATCGGCTTCGTTGGCCCGAGCGTCGGCCTGACCGCGCTCTGGACCACACTCGCCGGCACGCTGGGCATCATGTTCGGCACGCTGTTCATGGCGTTTCACGGCTCGCAAGGTCCACACCTTGGCTTGCCGCAGATGATCCAGTCGCGTGCGCAGTTCGGCTATCGCGGTGTGATCCTGGTGCTGCTGGCGACGCTGTTTGTGTTCGCCGGTTTCAACATCGTCAACCTGGTGTTGATGATGCAGGGGCTGCACACACTCTTCGGCTTCAACCCCGCGGTGATCGCGGTGGCGGTGACGATACCAGCGGCCGTATTGGCGATCCTCGGGCATGACTGGATGCACCGCAGTTTCAAATGGGCGTTGTACCTGTCGCTTCCGCTTTACGGCCTGGTGACGTTGGCGGTGCTGATGGGCTGGGTTCCCGATGCTGCGGTGCCGGTACTCGCAGCCGGTGAAGTGGCCCCGGCGCCATTGGGTTTCAACTGGACCGGTTTCATCGCCCAGTTCGCGGCAGCGGCGAGTTACAACATCGCTTACGCCCCGTATGTGTCCGACTATTCGCGTTACCTGCCGAAGAACACCTCCAGCGGCAAACTGATCGCGGTGGTGTTCCTGGGTGCGTCGTTGTCCGGAGCATGGATGATTTCCGTGGGTGGCTGGCTGGCCGATCACCTGCACTCAACAGACGTGCTGGTGGCCCTTGGGCAAGTCGGCAACACCGTGTCGCCACTGATGGGAACTGTGGTGGTGGTTGTCACGATCCTGGCGTTCCTGCCGGTCATCGCCATGAACATCTACAGCGCGAAGTTGACCACGCTGACCTGCGTCGACTCCATCAAGCACATCGAGCCGACGCGCAAGGCGCGCATCCTGGCGATTGGTTTCGTGATCCTGCTGCAACTGGGCGTGGCCCTGAGCATCCAGAGTTCGGGCAAAGGCTTGTCGGTGTTGGGCATTTATCTGGTGGTGATGCTGTACTTCCTGGTGCCCTGGACCTCGGTCAACCTGACCGACTACTTCTTCGTCCGCAAGGGTCGCTACGCCATCCCGCACTTCTTCATGCCCCACGGCAACATCTACGGCAGCTGGGGCCTGCGCGGCATCGCGGCGTATGCCATCGGCTTCATCTCGATGATCCCGTTCTTCTACATCTACGATGGTGTTGAACAGCGTGAAGTCTATGTCGGCCCGCTCGCCAAGGCGCTTGGCAGCATCGATATCGCCTGGCTGGTCGGGCTGATCGTGTCGGGGCTGGTGTACTACTGGTTCAGCCGCTCGATCGACCTCAAACGCGAAGAAATCGTCATCCAGTACATCGAAAAAACATCCCCGCAATACACCACCGGCGACACGTTGACCAAGCCGTCGTTGCCCGTTTTCAACGAATCGGCGGTCCGGAGATAATCATGGCTACGCAAAAATACGACTACATCATCATCGGCGCCGGCTCGGCAGGTTGTGTGTTGGCCAACCGCCTAAGTGAAGACCCGGCCACTTCAGTGCTGGTGCTGGAGTTCGGCGGCAGCGATCGCAGTGTGGTGATCCAGATGCCGAGTGCATTTTCGATCCCCATGAACACCAAGAAGTACAACTGGCGCTACGAAACCGAGCCAGAGCCTTTCCTCAACGGACGTCGCATTCACTGCCCACGGGGCAAGGTGCTCGGTGGTTCTTCGTCAATCAATGGCCTGGTGTATATCCGTGGCCACGCTTATGACTTTGACGAGTGGGAGTCGCTGGGTGCAGAGGGCTGGGGCTATCGCAATTGCCTGCCTTACTTCAAACGGGCCGAGCATTACGAGGAGGGCGGTGACGGCTATCGCGGCAGCACCGGCCCCTTGCACACCACCAACGGCAATCACATGAAAAATCCGCTGTACGGGGCCTGGGTAGAAGCCGGCGCCGAGGCGGGCTACATCAAGACCGAGGACTGTAACGGTTACATGCAGGAAGGCTTCGGTGCGATGCACATGACGGTGAAAAACGGCGTGCGCTGCTCCACGGCCAACGCTTACCTGCGCCCGGCCATGGGACGTCCGAACCTGACCGTGATCACCCATGCAATGACCCGTCAGGTCATCCTTGAAGGCAAGCGAGCCGTCGGCGTCATGTATGACCACGAAGGCCAGACGCATCAGGTCTTTTGCAACCGTGAGGTGCTGATTTCTTCGGGGCCTATCGGTTCGCCGCATCTGTTGCAGCGCTCCGGTATCGGTCCGGCCGAGGTCCTGCGCAAAGCCGGGATCGGCGTGCGTCATGAACTGCCGGGAGTAGGGGAGAACCTGCAGGATCACGCCGAGGTGTATATCCAGTTCGGCTGCAAGGAACCGGTGACGCTCAACAGCAAAATGGACCCGCTGAGCAAACTGTTGATCGGCCTGCGCTGGCTGTTGTTCAAGGACGGACTCGGCGCCACCAACCATTTCGAGGCCGGTGGTTTCATCCGCTCGGACAAGGGCCTGCGCTGGCCGGACATTCAGTTCCACTTTCTGCCCGCGGCCATGCGTTATGACGGTAACAAACCGATCAAGGGTCACGGCTTCATGGTGCTCACCGGGCCGAACAAACCCAAGAGCCGCGGCTATGTTCGGGTGCGCTCCGCTGACCCGTACGAGCATCCGCTGATTCAATTCAACTACCTGCAACGCGAAGAAGACCGCGAAGGCTTCCGCCGCTGCATCCGCCTGACCCGCGAGATCATCGGCCAACCGGCGATGGACCGCTTCCGCGACGGCGAAATAGCCCCCGGGCCACAGGTGAATACCGACGAAGAAATCGACGCCTTCGTACGTGAAAACCTCGAAAGCACCTACCATCCCTGCGGCTCGTGCCGTATGGGCGAAGACGAGATGGCCGTGGTCGATTCGGAGCTGCGTGTGCGGGGCATCGCGGGGTTGCGGGTGATTGACTCGTCGGTGTTCCCGACCGAGCCAAACGGCAACCTCAACGCACCGACCATTATGCTGGCCGAGCGGGCTTCCGATCTGGTTCGAGGGCGCACCATGCTGCCGGCGTCCGATGCGCCCGTCGGTCTGGTCCAGGATTGGGAAACCAGCCAGCGATCATCGTTGCCGGGACGCAATGTGAGGGTTTAGCCCCGACGGGTTAATCGCTCAGGAGAAGACATATAAAAAGGGCGCCTTCAGGGCGCCCGTTTTTTTTACTTCGCAGTACGTACAGGTGCTAGCTCATTTCAACACCAGCAAGCTATAAACTCCGCCCTCGCTTTCGATCCCATGGGTGTCATGGGTAAAACCCGGGAAGGATTTGTCGAAGGCTTCCAGCGCCTTGAGATAGGCCAGCAACGGCCCGTCCGCAGGCCCGGCGTTTTCACCCGGCATCAGCAATGGAATGCCCGGTGGATATGGCACGATCCCGGTCGCAGCGATGCGTCCGGCGGCTTCTTCGAGAGTCACCCGTTCGATGTCGTTTCTGACCAGTTTTTCGTAGGCCTCCACCGGGCTGAATTCGGCTTTCGGCAGTGTGCCGAACGCCTGGGCCATGTTGGCGGTGGTTTTGTGTTTCTTCATGGCCGCGAAGATTTCGTCGGCCAGGTCCTTGAGGCCCATGCCGGCGTAACGAGTCTGGTTGGCGGCCAGCAGATCCGGCAGGCACAGTTCCAGTTCGACGTTGTCGTCATAGTCGCGTTTGAAGTCGAGCAGGGCATTGAGCAAGGTGCCCCATTTGCCTTTGGTGATACCGATAGAGAACAGGAACAGAATGGTGAAATCGGTGGTTTTCTCGACCACGATGCCCTGACGTCCCAGGTACGCCGTGAGCACACAGGCCGGGATGCCCGAGTCGAGCAGGTTGCCGTCGTCGCCCATGCCGGGGCTGAGCACCGAGACCTTGATCGGGTCGAGCATGCAGTAGCCTTCTTCGATGTCACCGAAGCCGTGCCATATCGCGTTGGGATGCAGTACCCAGCAGTTTGGCTCGGTTTTCAAAAGCACCGGGTCGACTTCATGGAACGGCACGGTGGCCGCGCCAACCTGCACGGTCGGCGGCTGCCAGCAGGTAAAGAACCAGTCTTCCTTGCTCAACATCTCGTTGTGCATGCGCGAGACGACCTGGCGGAAACTGATGGCTTCTTCGATCGATTCGGTGGTGAGAATTTGCCCGCTGGGCGCTTCCATCATTGCCGAGCTGACGTCGCACGAAGCCATGATCGCGTAGTTCGGCGAAGTCGAGGCGTGCATCATGTACGACTCGTTGAAGCGCCCGTGATCGATCGGGTTGCGGCCGTTACGCACGTGAATCATCGAGGCCTGGGAGAGGGCGGCCAGCAACTTGTGGGTCGACTGGGTGGCGAACACGGTCGGCTTCGAGTCGTCGTGATCGTCCGGGCTGCCGTGCATGGCGTGGCGCTCGCGGTACAGCGGGTTGAAACGCGCATATCCGTACCAGGCTTCATCGAAATGCAGGCGATCGACGCTTTGCCCCAGCAACTTTTCGACGCGGGTGACGTTGTAGGTCAGGCCGTCGTAGGTGGAGTTGGTGATGATCGCGTGGACGGGTGTCGGGTCGATGCCTCGCTTGACCAGCGGGTTGTTGGCAATGGCCACTCTCACGCCTTCGGCGCTCAGGGTTTGCGGGAGGATCGGGCCGATGATGCCGTAGCGGTTTCGCGTCGGTACCAGGTACGTCGGAATGGCCCCGGACAGGGTCATAGCGTGCTCGGCGGACTTGTGGCAATTGCGGTCACAAAGGGCGATCTGATTACGCGTGACGCTGGCCATGAGGATGACGCGGTTAGACATCGACGAGCCGTTGGTGACGTAGTAGGTGCGGTGGGCGCCGAACACCTTGGCGGCGTAGCGCTCGCCCTGGCCGATGGGGCCGCTGTGATCGAGCAGCGAACCGAGTTCTCCGACCGAAATCGACAGGTCCGAACGCAGCAGGTTCTCGCCAAAAAACTCGTAGAAGGCGCGCCCCGCGGTGCTCTTCAAAAACGCTGTGCCGCCGGCATGTCCAGGGGTGTGCCACGAGTATTCATAGGTTCGGGAAAACTTCACCAGCGCCCCGAACATGGGGGGCAGCGCGGCTTGGCGATAACGTTCGATGGCCGCCAGGATGCGCCCGCTGAGGAAGCGACTGGTGTCCTCGGGCAGCCAGATGAAGTCATCGGCGTGTTGCATGACCACCAGCGGAATGCTCGACGCGGTGCTGCGGTCGCTAATCAGGAAAACCGGCACCCGGGTGTTGCGCTCACGCAGGCTGACGAGCAGTTTGATGCATTCCTCGTGGCCTTCGCTTTTGTCCATTTCCCAGCTGAGCAGCACGCATTGAATGGCCGGGTCCGAACACAGGATCGACGTGGCGTCGCTCAGGGTTTCCGACGCCAGCACATGAACGGCGCGTTCTTCTACATCATTGACCAACTGAGTCAGGGCGCGTCCGAAGACGGTGCGTTTGTCTGGCGGGCTGCTGACCAATAGCGCGAGCATCCCGAGCGTTTGTCTATATTCCGTCATAATTGAGCCTCCACGGTCACTGCTTGCAAGTTATTGACCGGCACCGGCTTACCCACGAGGTGCTGAGCGCTGACGGTCTGTGTCGGTACGCTGTTATTGAGCGCTTCGAGGCGGATCAGGCGGTTGTTGACGAAGCCAAACAGCGTGCAACCAAAGATCGTTGCCACGCCGCCGAGCATCAGCGCCTGAGCGCCCGAACTGTACAGCGCCAGGTAGCTGTAAGCCGCCGCCACCCACGCAATGATGTTGGTTATCAGCGCTGAGCCCGCCGGAACGTTGGATACTTTTTGAATGGTCATCAACGCGGCCATGGAGAGGATGTAGGGCACCAGGTTGGTGACCACCGCGAGGTTGACGAGAGTGTCGAACTGCTTGCTCAGGTCAGGGCTGATGGTGAGTAAAGCCAGCGCCGTCTGCACGGCCAGCAGCACCAGCATGCCGATAATGGGTGTTCCAGCCTTGTTGGACTTGGCAAAGATCGACAGGAAGTAACCGGTGTCCGCGGAGCTTTTGTAGACCTGAGCGATGGTGAATTGCCAGCCCAGCAGCGAACCGATGCACGCGAGGATCATCGCGGCCATCACAATGTCGCCGACCATAGGGGTGAACATCTTGGCAAAGACCAGCCCGAACGGTGCAGTGGAGGAGGCCAGTTCCGGGTTGCCGACGATACCGGCGATGACGTTGGTGGAGACGATGTAGATCACCGCCGCGCCGAGGGTGCCGCCGAGTACCGCAATCGGTACGTTCCTCTCCGGATTTTCCACCGCGTCGGTGTTGGCGCACGCCGACTCCAGGCCGAGGAATGCCCATAAGGTGATCGCCACCGATGCACCTGCAGCTTCTAGCCAGCCCATGTTGTGGGGGTTCCAGCCGGCGGCGTAGACACTGCTGTCGAACCAGAACCAGCCAATGGTGGACACCAGCACTACCGGCGCAATCACCCCCCAAACCGTAACCGCACCGATCCGGCCGGTAATCCGCGCGCCGCCGAAGTTGGCGAAAGTGGTGATCCACAACAGAGCGATGGTCGCCAGACCCACTTGCAGTGAACCCAGTTCAACATGGAACAGCTCCTGGATATAGCCGACCGCCGTAATACTGATGGCTACGTTGGCAATCAACAGCGAGAGGCCATAGGTGTAGTTCGTGATGTAGTTGCCCGCCTTGCCGAACGTATATTCGGCATAGCCGCCCATGCCCCCGGTCTTTCGGCTGAGCATCCCGCAGCGCGCAAAGGCATAGGCCAGCGCCAGGGAGCCGGTAGCCGTGATCAGCCAGGAAAGGATGGAAATACCGCCGACTTCTGCAAGCTTGGTGGGGAGTAGCACAATGCCGGAGCCCAACATGTTGACGGCGGTCAACATCGTCAGTTGCCCTACGGTCATTTTCTTTGCGACTGACATTCCGTTGCCTCATTCGTTGGCGGGAGAAGAGCGTTAGCTATAGCAAAGGATTGAATTGGCGCAGGAAACGTCCGTAAGACACGGAGAAAACAGGCTATAGCGCACTTAAGGCATTTTGCTGGCCCCGAAGACTGAATATTTTGACCAAAATCAATTTATTTTCAGTTAGTTGGGATCGAATGCAAATGCGGAATGTGATGGTTGCGCTGATTTCGTTAGGCCTGGCGAGCGTTGCCGCCTCTGTCCAGGCCAAAGAGCTGGCATCGAATGATCGTTACATTTGCAGCTGGGGCGCAGGTACTGCGGCGAGAGCCCAGGAACTCAAGCTGTCCGGGGTTTCACTGTATGCAGCGCGGCAGAAGTTACACACCTACAAATTCAGCAAGCCGTGGATGCACATGATGGCGATGGGCATTACCGAGCAGACCTATGACAGTCATTCGCGGATGAAACCCGCCGCCCTGCGCGAGAGCTTTTACGAGGAGTGCGTCCGGTACAAACTGGCGCGCAAATGACGAGGGCAGTCCGCCAAAATCCCCCGGACACGGCGCCTGCGCCGTACCGGGCGGGTTACGTCAGGCATTGGGTACTTCAGACCTTCCCTGAAGAGAGAAAACTATCGGGTTCTTCTCAGGTTTTTTGCCTTTAACCTCCTGAGCATGCCCATTACCGGCCGCAGGAGGGGCACCCTGTCAAAGATGGAAAGCTCATGCAGGTCCGTGCGCGAGGGCCTTTGATAGCCACAATTCCAGGTGAAATAGTAAGCCGAAATTTCTTTATTCTTATGAATAAGCGTATTGAGAGCAGCGTCATAATGCATCGGACCTCCGTCAGGATGTCCCGGCGGCCGCTCCAGAATCTGGAATAAAAAATCCCTCAATTTCCCAAAGCATTTCCCGTTTACAGCATAGAAATGGGCCAAATGTATTGGCCGGTCGACTGCTTTCCAAGCGGGCACGTTTGAATTTTCTTCAAACGGATGCCCGAAATAGACGATGTCCCACTCCATACCTTCCAGGGACTCGATGGCCTCTTTGCCATATTGAGAAATGTTTCTGGAAAACTGTATGTCGTCTTCCAGGATCAAGATATTTTTCAGATTCAGGCGCATTGCCTCTTCCAGCACCCCCAGATGACTCAAAAAGCAGCCTCTGACCCCGACGCTCGGGAAACCATTTCCCTCACTGGGCGTAACAGCCTCAAAAAAGCCTATTTTTTCATCATCAATGTGAAAACCGTTGCGAGTGAACTCTTCTACTGTTTCTAAACGGCGATCCTTTCTTGACGAGATATTGATGATTCTTACTCGATCAAAATACTCGATCACATTCATCTGTCAGGTCCTTAGCGCAGACAATCAGGGCAGTTGGATTGGGGAACCCGCAGAATTCGGAAAAAATCATACGCAAGCACTGCCGACATGAGGCAATCCCTTACGTCTTCCGGGTTGTGTCCGATTGAAGTACTCCTCATCAACCAGGCGTCCGGCGGTTCACTCGCGCAGCGTCAGAGTAGGGCCACTTTGTGCATTTCCTGACGGCTCGGCGTCAACTTCCATGACCTCAATCTGACAGGCTGGGTGCTTGGTGGTTGTCCGTTTTCTCTATCGACCCCGGATTGCAGTATAGGCAGCATTTTCGGATGGAGTTTTCGTCTCTTAAATCGGTGTGTAATCGATAGGTTCGCTGTTCTGTTCACTTAGGGTTGGGGGACATATCCGTTTCTGCGGTGATGGCGGCTGGCGGTTTCGCTCTTACAGCGAGTCCCTTTTTCAAACGCCAAAAAGGAACCAAAAGGCTTTGCCCCTCCATTCGGTGCCTCGCCTAGGCTCGGCATGCCCTCACTCCGGCATTGCTCCGGGGGCCCGCCGCCATCGGCCATCCATGGCCGGGGGCGGCTACCGCGGCATCCTTGCCGCGGTGCCCCCTGCGCAATACCTGCGTTCGGCCTCTGGGAAAGGGGCAAGCAGATCAAAAGACAAAGCCAAAGCCAAAGCCAAAGCCAAAGCAAGATCAACAGCACTCCAAGAAAGAGCTGCGAACACCCGCTTCTCACCACTCATCAGGCCGAGCGTTAGCTCGCCTGCAGCTCTTGATCTTGAGGTGCACGCCCCATCGAGAGGCCGAGTGGAGGTTCTGCGCAGTGGGCAACCCGGCATGGATGCCGGGTTAGCCGCCCCCGGCCATGGATGGCCGATGGCGGCGGGCCCACGGAGCAGGACCGGAGCGAGGGCATGCCGAGCCACAGCGAGGCACCGAACGAAAGGGGCAAGAGCCTTTGGTTACTTGGGGCTCTTCCAAGTGACCCGCTGTAAGAGCGGAACCATAAGCCGCCGTGACCGCAGAAACGGATATACACACAAAAAACAAAACACAACTCGGCCGCCTCGCTCTTGATCCAAAAGCCGCTACGCATGTGTGTACCTGAAAACAGCATCACGATAGCTCCGAGCATTTACCACTGACGCCAGCCCTTCGGCGGGGGGGGGGGCAAAGCGAAGTCTTCAAGGTCTCCTATACTGGATCGTTCCGAGAGTTTCCCTACCCTTCACAGCGAGGAGAACGCATATGACCATTCGAATTGGCGACGAAGCACCGGATTTCACCGCCGAAACCACCGAAGGCACGCTCCATTTCCATGAATGGATTGGCGACAAGTGGGCCATCCTGTTCTCACATCCGAAGGACTTCACCCCGGTCTGCACCACTGAACTCGGTTATATGGCAGGGCTCAAGCCGGAGTTCGACAAACGCAACACCAAGATTGTCGGTCTCAGCGTCGACCCGGTCGGCAACCATCAGACCTGGGCCAAAGACATCGAAGAAACCCAGGGCCATGCGGTCAACTACCCTATGATCGGCGACGAGAATCTGGTGGTGGCCAAGCTCTACGACATGATTCACCCGAACGCCAGTGGCGGCGCTCGTACTGCCGTGGACAACGCCACGGTGCGTTCAGTGTTCATTGTCGGCCCGGATAAAAAGATCAAGGCGATGCTGGTCTACCCGATGAGTGCCGGACGCAATTTCGATGAAGTGTTACGCCTGCTCGATGCTATCCAGTTAAACGCCAAACACACGGTTGCCACACCGGTGAACTGGCGTCCGGGTGAGGACGTGATCATTCCTACGTCGGTATCCGACGACGATGCCAGGAAGAAGTACCCGGATGGCTTCAAGACGGTGAAACCTTATTTGCGTACGGTGGCGCAACCAAAGTAATGGTCAGTCATTCATCCGGTCTTCAATCGCGATGCCTTTTGCGCGCATTGCATTGATCTGCTCGGCGCGGGTGCCAGGGAGGTTGAGCATGGTTCCTGGCGCGGCGCCGAGACTCCTACAGTGTTCCAGGGCTGAGAATGCACGGGGAGCCTTTACCTGCCATGCCGTCTTCATGCGTCAAAAACTCTCGACCGTCAGGTACTTTCAGAAAGTCACCGACAAACCCCACCTTTACAAGCGTCGTCGGCAGTCGAGCCCATGCCAGTGCCAAGGTGCTTCGTTGCCCGGTGCAAGGCGCTGCGCCGGGACGTGGGCCAGCACCCTGGTGCGAGCTGACGTCCAAGCGTGAAGCTATTTCACATGGATAGAATTCACGGGACTGACGTGCTTGTTGTGGCGTTATTTTGACGTCATCTCCCTAAAATGAAATTTCGATTTATTATTGTGACGGACCATTGACGTAATAGCGATGTGCTTATAGGCTCAATTTAGCCGATAAGATTCCTTCAACCGACAAACGAATAACCCCCTGCGCAAGGAGGCGGTGTTATGCGCTCAACACTTGTCATTAAATTTGTGTTGTTGTCAGTGATCCTGGATGGTGCAGCCGTTGCTAGTGCTCAGGCGACCAGTTTGGCCTATGAAATTAGTCGAATAAGCAGCGCTTGCGAGGAGTTAGGGCCTCAACTTTGTACTGCTCTCAAAGATCACGCGGGTGGCACACTGTTTACTTTTGGAAAGGGCCTTGGCTTGCCTTCATCGATCACTGATATTTACGTCGATGATGCCCATTCTGCGAAAGTTAACAGTGTCAATCATCGCGCTGACTCAGGCGTGGATGTATCCGTCAATTCTTCTTCCCGCGACGGATTAATGGCGGCGGTTGACAATAAGAAATTCAAAATTGATTCATCTCTCCAGGATAAAAGTCTGGTGGGGGCTTCGGATATCAACCAACACAATGCAGTACCGCTTTCTGCGGCAGCATGGTTATTTTCTTCCGCATTGATTGGTTTTATTGTGGTCGCCAACCGACGGAAGATATAGCGGGTTGTTAACGTTTTAGGTAATAAGGGTTATTTAGACGGTCACTCTGGTGACTGGATAGACACACAGCTTTATATATAGTTTTTGCGGATGATGTCTGTCATTGCAATGTAATTGTTGATATCAGTTAGTTGCGCTGGCAAACGTAGTCATCGTCAGGGTGACAGTGGCGCGGTTGAGCCGGTTCAAACGGGCATGATGTAGTTAATATTGGCGCGAAATATGTCGGGGGCGATTTTCTTGCTCCAACCTATTGTTAAATAACACGATTATGCTGTTTTGCACTAACGTTCCGGTTTCAGGTGTGTTGCATTGGCGGAATTGACCGCCCGCAAGCTCAAGGTGATTGCTGTTTAGTCGTTTCTTTGGCAGGAAATAGGCTAGAGTGATTTGACAAGGTTTTTTTTGTTCTAAACTCCTTGCATGGCTACTTAGACGGAGGGATCCCGATGTTCCGTTCATTGATACCTGTGCTCTGCGCGCTGGCCGTTTGGCCCAGCATTTCCAATGCCGTCGAAAAGGACGGGGCTTACCGGCTGAATCAGGGAGATAACCTTTCTATTTCCGTTTGGGGCGAAGACAAGCTTAAACAGGATGTACGCGTACTCCCCAATGGCAGCATTACCTTCCCGCTGGTAGGGCGAGTCGATGTTGAGGGGCTTGATACCACCGCTGTCGAGCAGCAAATCGCTGCCAAGCTTGAGAAATTCATACCTGATCCGCAGGTGAGCGTAGTCGTCACCGGCACCGAAGGTAATCTCGTCTACGTTCAGGGCAAAGTGCTGAAGCCTGGCACCGTGCATATGTCAGGTCAAACGTCAGTGCTGCAGGTAATAAGCATGGCGGGTGGGCTCGACAAATTCGCCGATAAAGACGACATTAAGGTCGTGCGGCTCAATGGGGCTAAACAAGAAATCCTGCGCGTCGACTACAGCGAGTTGATGTCAGGGAAAGACATGACCACCAATTTTCTACTTAAAGCCGGCGATACGCTGGTCGTGCCTTAGCCTTGCGCGAGGCACTAAGGATTATCTTGCTTGAATTTCGAACGACCGGGATTGCGACGGCAATCCTGGCTTTGTCGTGTTCGGACATGGCCTATGCTGCTACTTGGCAATCAGCTATAGCAGTGCCTTCGACGGTCGAGTACGACAGCAATCCACTGCTGCTCACGAGTGATGAGAAAGGGGTGACCCGCACCATCATCGCCCCCGATTACAGCCTCGTGGGTACTTCCGGACGGGATGAGTTCCAGTTCGGTCTCGGATTAAACATCGTGCGTTCGTCGGATACGTCCGTCGTTTCGGACCGTGAAGATCCCAGGTTAAACCTAGGGTGGCAGCGCGCGACCGAAACGGGTGCTTTTGGACTCACGGCGAGATATGAAGAAAACTCTACGCTTTCCACGGTGGTTCAGGAAACCGGCGTAGTTGCCTCCGATGGCACGCAAAAGATGTATTTGGTGGGCGGCAACTGGAGCACTGCTCTCAGCGAGCGAAGTACCCTGGTTAACGAGACTGACTACACTCATATCACTTACGATGTTGCTTCTCTGACCAACTATGACGAGCTGGCGACCCGCTTCAGCTGGAACTATGCATGGAGTGAGCAGGTCGAGCTGTTCACCCGTTTGGGCGTGAGGCGCTATGAGCCGGAAAAGGGGTCTGCGGTGGCTTCCTCGAACAGCTACACCCCCACGGTCGGCTTGAATGTCGAATTCTCCGAGCGACTTAAGGGGACGGCCTACGCGGGTCTCAACCAAGTCTCCGGCACAGGTAGCGGCCCCAAAGGCCAGGGCGGTTTATTGTTGCAATATGCCGGTGAGCGTATTGATACCAGCATCGACGCCAGTCGTAGCACTCTCGCCAGTGGGGACGGTGGTTTCGTCGAGGTTGATGCCCTGAGGGGGACATGGAGCTATGCCGTCGACGAGACCCGACGCACCGGTCTCGATGCCTCCTGGCAAGACGCCAAAGGCCGGACGCCGAATACCCTGCGAAATTACAGTGCCTGGTTTAGCCAAGAACTCTCGCCTTTTTGGATTGCACGCCTATCCTACACATACAAACAACGCCAGCAAGATGGCTTGCCGGATGCCACTGCAAACGTCGTCGGGCTGACGTTGACCTATAGTTATCCCGGTCTCTGAAATTCAGCTGTGTGAGAAATATGGCCTCTGAATACGAAATGTCGTTCAACGACTACCTAGCTATCATCAAGCACCACGCCCTGCTGTTGATCGTGAGTTTCGTGGTCATACTCGGCGTGTGCATAGCGGTAGCGATCTCTCTCCCGCCGACCTATGAGTCATCCGGCACGATTCTGGTGGAGTCTCAACAGATTTCGCCAGACCTGGTGGCGGCCAACAACAATACCTTTGCCGATGAGCGCATCGAAGTCATTCGCCAGCGCGTGATGACCCGTGAACATCTGGAAGGGATCATCGACAAATACAATCTTTTTGCTTCGCAAAGCCGGCAACTGAGCGTTAGCGAGAAGATTGAAGAAATGCGCAATGCGATTGTGGTCTCCCTGGTCAGTGCTGCGGTCAAGGGGCGCGGAGAGGTGACGATTGCTTTCCGTCTTTCCTTTGAGCACAGGCAGCCAGAGGTTGCGAACAAAGTTGCCAAGGAACTGGTGACGCTGTTTCTGGATGAAAACATCAAGCAGCGTACCGAACGCGCCAGTGAAACGACAGAGTTCCTGACGCAGGAGGCGGACAAACTCAGGGTGGAACTGGAAGCCCTCGAGAACCGGTTGGCGGACTTCAAGCAGGCACACAGCAACGCGCTGCCCGAGCATCAAGAGCTGCGCATGAATATGTTGACGCGCGCCGAAACCGAGCTTAAAGAGGTCGACCGTGACTACAAAACTGCCCGTGAGGACTTGCGCTTCAATGAGCTGGAGCTTTCCGCCGCGAATGCCGGGCTAGCGACCAGGCCTGGAACACCCGGTGCGGCAGTTGATAAACCACAGGATCTCGCTAGCCTCAAAGCGGAGTACATCCGGTTGCAGTCGCTGTATACGCAAGCCCACCCCGACGTGCGTGCCGTCAAACGCAAAATTGCTGCACTTGAGGCTGGCAAAGGTGCTGGTTCAGCGGCTTCGGTCAATCTGGACGTTGCCAAGGCCCAGGCGCGGATCACCGCAGCGGAAGCACGTATCAAGTCGTTGGCCGATCAAAAGCAGCAAATACTCGGAAAAATAGCCGAATACGAGGCACAAATTATTGAGACGCCGCAAGTCGAGCGCGGCTTGGTCACGGTGATGCGTGACCATGATAATGCTCGTAAAAAATATGAGGAGATTCGCACGAAGGAAATGAGTGCGAAAATTTCCGAAAGCCTGGAGCAGGAAAACAAAGCCGAGCGTTTTGTTCTTCTGGAGTCGCCGCTGATGCCCGAGAAGCCGGTACGGCCTAACCGTAAAAAAGTGGTTGCCATGGGTTTCTTGCTTGCCCCGGTGGGTGCTGGCGCGCTGGTGATGTTCCTCGAGATGATAAGTCAGCGTGTACGCGGTGCCCAGGCCTTGGCCAGCGTGCTGGGTAGACGCGTATTGGTTTCCATTCCCTACATTCACACCAAGGCTGAACTGGCACGCCGCAGGAAGTGGCGAATGCTATTGATCGTCTGTGGAGTCGCGACAATCGCGATTTTTCTGGTGCTCCTGCACTTCCTCTACATGCCTCTGGATCTTCTGATGTTTAAAGCTCTGGGCCGGTTTGCGTAAGGAATATAGCCATGGAAATGTTCAATCCCGATACCGAAAAAACCGAGCAACAGACCTCGTCAAAAGCCATGACACCGACCGCGCAGTCCACAGGTCTGAATGCACTCAGTTATGTGCAAACCAAGGTTGTACCTTTGCGACCAGATCACCTTGAGCGCAACCGCATTGTGGCTTACAACAAAAATTCGAGTATGAGCGGGGCATTCGATCTACTGCGTACACAAGTTCTAAAAACCATGGAGGAAAATGGCTGGCGCACGCTCGCCATCACCTCGCCGACACCAGAGGCAGGCAAGACGGTGTTGGCTATAAACCTGGCGATGAGTATCGCGCATCACACGACCAAGACGGCGTTGTTGGTGGACTTCGACTTGCGTCGTCCGAAGGTGGGTGAGTACCTGGGTCTGCCGATGGATAAATCGCTTAATGAATTGTTGGCAGATGAAGCTGAACTGCAAGAAGTATTGGTCAATCCGACCTTGCCGCGCTTTGTGGTTTTGCCGACGCGCGAGCCGATTCCTCTTTCCACCGAGGTGTTGTCATCGCCTGCAGTCAGCCATTTGATTGCTGATCTGCGCGAGCGCTACAACTCACGCATCGTGATTTTCGACTTGCCGCCGTTGTTGAGTTCGGATGATGTGATTAACGTCCTGCCCAGGTTCGACTGCGTCCTGCTCGTTGTCGCTAACGGATTGAACAGCAGGAAAGAGATCGAGGAAAGCCTGCATCATCTTGGGACAGCCAATCTGATTGGCACGGTGTTGAACAAAGCCGAACCCGAAAACCGCTCTTACTACTAGAGCATCACCCGCAGGAGGTCGGCGCTATTGGCTAGCGCCGGCGGTCAGTGCCAAGGGTACTTCTGCTCCCAGCTCCAGGCGTGCGCCACTATCTGTTCAAGTGAGCCAAATTGCGGTTGCCAGCCAAGTAATGTGTTGGCCCTGCGGGGATCGGCCACAAGGCGTGGTGGATCGCCCGCGCGACGTGGCGCTTCGCTGACAGATATATCCTGGCCGGTCACGTCGCGCGCGGTATCTATCACTTCCTGTACTGAGAAACCTTGACCGTTACCGAGGTTGAACGCCGTGCTTGCACCTCCTGCCAGCAGATAATCCACGGCAAGCGCGTGAGCGGCAACAAGGTCGACAACATGGACGTAGTCGCGAATGCAAGTGCCGTCAGGTGTGTCGTAATCACGGCCATAGACGGTGATGGTTGCGCGCCGTCCGGAGGCTGCTTGCAGGATCAGGGGCAGCAGGTGGGTTTCCGGTTCATGGCGTTCACCTAACTGTCCTTCAGGGTCTGCTCCGGCGGCGTTGAAGTAGCGCAGGCACACCGATTTCAGCCCATAGGCGCGGTCGAAATCTTCAAGCATCTGCTCCACCATCCACTTGCTGCGCCCATAAGGGTTGATCGCGGCTTTGGGATGCTCCTCGTCGATCGGTACATACACCGGGTCCCCGTAGACGGCGGCGCTCGAGGAAAAAATGAAGTGTTTAACCCCGGCGCGAACCATCGCCTGGAGCAGCGTCAGGGTGGCGGCGAAGTTGTTTTGATAGTACTTGGCAGGTTCAGCGACGGATTCGCCCACCTGTATAAAGGAGGCGAAGTGGAACACGGCATCAAAGTGGTGTCCCGCAAACAGGGCGTCCAGCGCCTGTTCGTCGGCTATGTCCAGTTCGACCAATGTCCCGCCCCTCAACGCGCTGCGATAACCCGTTGAGAAATTGTCTGCCACCACAAGATCGTGACCTGAACTCAGTAGCTGCTTCACCATGTGCGAGCCGATATAACCCGCGCCACCCACCACCAAAAATTTCATCCTGATCTCCGATTTCCTGGGCACTATCGCTGTGCAAGCTACTGCCTGTCGAACTTGATTGTAGTCGGCCATCAAGGCAGGTCGCGGGCAGCTTCTTCATTTGCCCCGCAATGCCAAGTGTGAGCAGTGTCAAGCCTTGCGACTCGCTACGTTTGGAACGCCAAAGGACAGAATATTTCGAACACGTTGCAGCGAGCGCGCCAATTGAAGCTACCCTCTGAGGAGACATTTGGGCATCCTGCGAGGATAATTATCAAATGAAAAATCCTGCCAGAATTATCGATTACTCATTAAAAATATTTAAAGCGGAATGGCCAAATTTAGTATTGTGGTCATTTCTGCTATCACCGTTGATTGTTAGAACGCTGGCAAACTATCAATACTCTAAAATTGATTTATTGGTCGTTTACACCCTTGGCATGTCGGTGTTGTGGCTTTTGGCAATTAGATTTGTTTCATCCAGTCAATTCAAGGTTCACATTATTCTGCTGCCGTTCTATTTGGTAGCAGCTATTGATCTGTTTTTGGTGCTGAATTTCAACTCGAGATTAACAGCTGCCTATATATTCATTGGTTTGACAAACTATCAGGAGGCCAGCGAGTTTCTGCCGACCTATTGGCAGCCCATTAGTATCGTTTTGGTGGTTTTCATATTGTGCTATGGGGCTGGATTAATAGGCCTGCACAAGCGTGAGTTGTATAAAAACAAAGGTATTTTTGTTTTGGTTGTTAGCGCCTTGTTAGTGGGGTATGGGGCGTATTTTTATAAAACCGTCAAACTTAATTCATTCGGGAAATCTGCAGTCATGGACCTCCTGGCAAAAGATCAAAGCACGCCAGTAGGTTATTTGTCACAAATTGCCTTGACTGCAAACTTGTATTTGGGGACGGAGAACCTTATCAAGCGCCGTCGGGAGTCTGATGTAAAAATAACCAGTATGTCGGATCAATCCAATATAGAAACCATTGTTTTTGTCATCGGTGAGTCATCACGGCCGCAGAACTGGTCCCTCTACGGTTATAACAAGGAAACAACCCCGAATCTCGGTAAGCAGGCAGGGCTTTTCAAGTTTAATCAGATCTGCACGACAGCCCCCTATACCTCGTTTGCGGTTCCTTCAATGCTGAGCCTTGAGCCTATATCGGATTGGGACGCCATTGCGTCGACAAAATCATTGGTAAGTATATATCGCGCCGCCGGGTACATGACCTATTGGTTGTCTGTGCAAGAGGTTGATAGTTTTGGCGGAATAATTCCACAAATAGCCGCAGAGGCACAATACCGTCAGTATTTTGAGAGAAGCTATGATGGGGCATTGATTTCAGAGTATGAAGAAATACTAAATAAAAGCGATACACAAAAGAAAGCCATATTCATTCATGTCAAGGGTAGTCATTTCGAGTATTCACGCCGATACCCGGAAAATTTCGATAAGTTCAAGCCTTCAACAGACAACTTCAAAGACAAAATCACCGCAGAATATGACAATAGTATTTTGTATACGGACTGGCTATTGAGCACCATTATTGATCGGTTGAAGTCAAGCAAAAAACCATCTGTCTTGTTTTATTCATCGGATCATGGTGAAAACATGATGGATGACAGTCGAGGGCTCTTGGGTCATGGTATTGGCAATAAATATGATCTCCCGGTTTCGGCATTTATCTGGGCATCCGATAATGTTTCAAACCCGCAATCGCTCAAGCTTTTAAAGTTGAAGGCGAGAGAGAGTCAGAAAATCAGCATTTCCTCCTTGTCGCATACGCTTTTAAATATCACAGGGGTTTTCACGAGCAGGTATAAAAGTTCGGAGGATTTATTGAGTGATGATTTTGTATCGTCGAAATGTCCACATTTGCTCGGCGCAGGCTATGTTCCATCGTTTGATTTTGACGCCCTTTAAACAGCCCTCGCGGAACAACGCCGCAAGGCGTTGTTCCATCAGGTTGAAGTTGGCTGCGCGTCGCCTAAGGTTGTGCTTGCGTGACGCCTTTTTTCAAAAACAACCAGTTCGACGCCTGCAAGCCGTCGAACTTGATTGTATAGCGGCCATCAAGGTAGGTCGCGGGCAGCTTCTTCATTTGCCCCAGAATACCGTGGGTGACCAGTGTCAAGCCTTGCGGTGCCTGGATGGTTAGCGTGCCCTCGAGTGGCTCAACGTAAAAAGGTATTTTGTCGTCGTCCTGGGGGATGGCACGGGTGCCTAACGAAATCAGCAAATCCTGCGATCGGCTCAAAGGCGAGTCGTCCAGACTTTGCACCACCACACTGGCATTGGCGGTCTTCACTTGAACCTTAATGTTGCCAAGGCTGATCGACTCACCGCCGATCCAGCCGGTAGCGGCCTGGGTGCGCGGCGTATTGATGGTGTAGACGCCTTGTTTCCAGTTGCGCTTTAGCTCACCGGTGTCGGTCGTGGACTCGATGGCATTGGCGTCCAGCAGCGACTGGTCAGGGGCATGAAATTCCTTTGCATTGCTTGGGATAACGCTCTGTTGCAACCAAGGCAACTCCGGCGTCTGTGGCATCGCGATTTCCAGCTTGCCTTTCTCCATGGCTGTGCGCAGGAGAGCAGAGTTGGCCGGTGTGATCATTTGGTTGAACAGGGTGGCTGACGACGGCGCGAAGACGTAGGTCGTTGTTGCTTCGCGAACGTCTGCACGGCGATAAAGCAGGGCGGCGGCGGGCAGGGTGGCCAGCATTGCAGGGTCGTTATAGGCGTGCCAGTTGTTGGCACTCATCCCTACGCCCCCCATTGGTTCCTGGCTGTAGGCATATTGCATCAGTGCATCCCAGCCTTGGTGGCTGGCGGTGCCGGCGATATAGAGTGGCAGCGAGTGACGGTCTGGTATCGGGAAGGGCTCATTGTTCCACTCGGTGACAGTCAAGGGTTTGCCGATGACCTGGCCGGCGGCAATCCAATTCACTATGCCGTCGCTGTAGAGCGGGTTTTTCTCGACCTGTCCCGAGCCACCGTAGCTATGGACATCGATTACGTCGCCGGCGGTAAGGGCCGGCAGGGAGTTCAGGCCATTGCGGCCCCAGCTACTGGTCGTGGCGATGGGGACCTTCACGCCTATTCCACGCAGGTGTTGAATCATGTCGACGTTGAAACGTCGCTCCAGATCGTTAAGGAACATCTTGGAAGGGCCTGGCTCCCAGGATCGCCAGGTCTGGTCTGCAGACAGATTGTGCTGTTTGGCAAAAGCCTCGGCCTGCGCCATGTAGACGCGGTTGTGCTTCGGCAAATTCTTGTCTGGCAGCAGGGCGTTGCCAAAGTGGTTGGTGACGTCGTTTTCGTTGGTAATCAGTACGGCGGCAATTGCCGGGTCGTCTTTGTAGGCGAGACCGGTATAGCTGTTTACATGGGTCAGGTAGGCTTCGGTAAAGCGCTTCATGGCTTGTTGAATGGAGAGATTTACATAGGAATAGCCCTTGAGATAGGTGAAATTCTGTTCTTCTTTCGGCAATTCATCGAAGCCATCAATGTTGTCCTTTTCAGTAAAGACTCGCTGGACGTGCAGATCGAGCCACACATAAATGCCCTCGTCTTTCAGGCACTTGATCCACCAGTCGATTTTTTTCTGCGATTCCGGGCTCAGTTGCTGGGTGCTGCGCGTGACCCTCCCGTCGCCAAAGATGTTCGGGAAGACCCATGGCGAGTCATGGTGGTGCAGTCGTACAAGATTGAAGCCCAGTGCAGACAGGCGTTTGGCCTGCAGCTTGATTGCATCGTCTGACGTGAGGAACAGCGCGTAAGCCGAAAGGTTGGTGCCCCAGAAACGCGCCGCCGTGTTGTCGGCAAATAGCAATTGCTCGCCGGAGGCTTTGACGAAGCCGCGCTTGCCTGCAGGTTTTTCCTGAGCGTTGAGAAAGGACAGGTCGACCGGCGAGGTTTTCCAGTCGAGCTTGTCAGTCGGCCAGCTCTTTGGGTCCGACAGTCCGAAGCGCTCGGTAGTGGTTGGGCCGACCGCCACATCGCCAGAAACGCTCAAGGTCGCTGTGAAATCCAGGCGGCCAGGTTTGATTGTGTTCTTGAAGAAAAAAGCACGCACCTCGGATTTACTGCCCGGTTCCAGGTACACACTCGCCAGTGCGGGCTCGAAGCGCATTTCGATGCGCCGCCCTTGTGCATTGCCCCAGGTCCAGCCGCGGTTGTCGGGTAGCAAAGTGGGTTCGCCCATTTCTCCAGCGAAAAGAGCGGGGTCGAATTCGAAGACAATGCCACCACCTGAAATGCCCGACTTCCCGCTGTGTGCATCCACGGCAAAGTTCCAGGTCAGCTTCTGCTCGTTTTGCTTCTGAATCTGCGCAGTCAAGTCGAAATCCAGCGCTTTGTTTTTGCCTGCAAGGGAGTATCGATAAGGGGCGTTTACCTTGAACTCGGTCTGCAAATACGTCCAGTCCCAGTTGCGCCCAAAGAATGAGAATGTCGTAGCAACTGCCGGACTGCCACCACGCTCCAGCATTGGCAGGCCGTTGCGCTCATCCACACTGACGACCCAGTCCGACGCCCAGATACGAAACGGCCAAATAGCCAAAAACAGCAGGAGCAGTATCTGGGGGCGGCGAGACAACTGGATCATGAGGTCTACCTGAGTTGGAGATGGGTACTCGCCGAGACGGCCGTCGAGGTGTGCTTGAGCCTGCGTGCCATCTGAGCGTAGGCCACGCACAGTCCAGCTACCGACCAATACACCACAGGGATGACCGTGATACTGCTAACGGTAACGATGGTGATCAGGATCCCGACCAGTGTCGCCAGAAGTGCACGTCCGAGTCGGCGCGCCTCATCGTCTTCGTTGGGGAACGAACGCATCCCCTTGCGGATGCCCTGCAGGACACTGGCGAAAAAAACCACGAAGAGCGTCAAGCCAATCAAACCGAACGACAGCGCTATGCCGATATAGGTGTTCACGATATCGATGATCCCCTGACCCTGGATCATGGATTGCATTTCCGGTGTGCTGCGGAAATCGAAAGAACCCAACCAAGGGTTGCGCTGGATAACGATCAAGGCGTTATCAATCAAGCGCTGCCGGTAGGTGATATTTTCGACTTCCACCGTGCCGATAAACGGTAGCAGATCGAGCACTTTTTGCCCGCCCGGCACGATGGCCAGCAAGGGCAGGGCGAGCGCCCCGGCGGCCGCCAGCAGCATCAGGCGTTTGATCGCTTTACGGCCGGTGCCGATGAACACGACGATCATGACGGCTGCCCCGATCCAGGGGCCGCGCGACAGCGGTGCGAACAGACCACCGGCGAGCAACAGTGCGCCGAGGCTGCGCTGCAATTTGCTACGTACCTCCTCCTGCAAGTACAGATAAAAGCCGATGGCCACGCTGATGACTAAGCCCAGCGCAATGGCCTGGCCGGTAGTGGCGCTGGCGCGTAATGAGCCATCACGGCTCAAGTAGCCGGGATCCCATTGCATGCCCATGGCGTAGACAACCGCGCTGTACAGCTGCCAGTGCTTGGCATATTCGAAGAGACCTATAAGCGACAGCACCATGGCGGCGAGTACAAAACCGAACAGAGCGTCCTTGAAGTCGCTGAGGTTCTTCAGCGCCCGGCTGGCAACGTAGTAAGGCAAAAAAACTTCGATGAATATGTAGAGCATTTGGCGCAAGGTGTCGGTGACGGTGGTTTCGCGCAGGAAAAGCAGACTCGTCAGCAGGAGGTAGGCGGCTAACAGTTTGTCAGGCCAGGTGCGCCCGAAACTGACCGTGTCGGCGCGCTTGCGCAGAACCAAAAAAGCCGGAAGCAACACACACAGTGCCAGCAGACGAATATGGTTAATGGCAAAAAAATAGTTGATCAGGCCGAAGCCCGGAATCTCCGCCGTGGCCGGTGGGATGAGAAACAGCAGCAGGAAGAATAGCGCCACGGGATTGCGCTCGCGATTTCGTGCGAAGGTCAACACGATCGCGGCAATGCCTGCGTACACCCAGAAACTGTGCGAAACAAATGCCAGTAGCGTCAATACGAACCACAGATTGCGCCGACGAGTGAAATTACGGTCGGGAATCAGGTCTGCCGCTGGTCGACGTGCCATGGCAAAAACGATGCCAGCAAGGACCAGAATGACAATCAACGCTCGGAAGTGCTCAGGCATGGATGATTGGACTTATTGATTGATGAGCGACGGCTAGTGGAATGGCTAAACGCGACTATAGTTCCTTTTGAGCCATTGAGTCCGGGGATGATGCTATGTCGTTAGTTGATTTGTCGCCATCGTTGGGCCTTCGTAAGCGTGCGATCTCTGCCGGGGCATGGAATCTGGGGGCACTGGTTACGTCTCAAGCCTTTCGCTTGGGCGGCAACCTGATAATGGCCCGTCTGCTGATGCCGGAGATGTTCGGCATCATGATGATCGCCATCACCGTTTCTCTGGTTCTGCACATGCTTTCCGATGTCGGCTTGCGCCAGAACATCATCCAGAGCCCGCGTGGCGACGATCCGGTTTTTCTCAATACCATCTGGACCGTGCAGATCGTGCGCGGCTTTATCCTTTTTGCTTCGACACTTCTCCTCGCGGCCCTCGCCTGGTATGCACAGGCCCTCAATCTGTGGTCGCCCAATTCCACCTACGCCGCACCCGAGTTGCCGCTGGTGTTGGCCGTGACCGGTTTCTCGGCAATCATCGTTGGTTTTCAGTCGACCAAAATCGACCTGGCAGTGCGCTCTTTCCAGCAAAAGAAGGTGGTACTCACCGAGTTTGGGTCTCAGGTCGTCGGGCTGCTGGTCATGCTGGGCATCGGTTACTTCACCAGGTCCATCTGGTCGCTGGTGATTGCAGGTCTGGTCCAAACGATGGTCAACACGCTGCTGGGGCATGTCTGGTTTGAGGGCCCGTCTAACCGTCTACAGTGGGAGCGTTCTGCGCTCAATGAATTAGTCGGCTTCGGCCGTTGGATACTGTTGTCGTCGGCAGTGGGCGTATTGGCCATGTACGGTGATCGTGTCTGGTTCGGCGGCAGCATGACGGCCGGCGAACTGGGCGTTTACTCCATTGCCGTGCTGATTTTGGGAGCTGTTCAGCTTGCGTTGCAAAAGGTAGTCGGGGCCGTGGCCTTGCCGGCTTTCAGTGAGGCCTCAAGAACGAATGACACCGTACGGCTCCACGCTTTGTATTACCGCTTGAAATTGATGCTCGATCTGGCCTGCCTGTTCCTCTGTGGACTGTTCCTGACCGGCAGTCCACTGCTCATCAGCATCTTGTACGATGAGCGTTACGCTCAGGCCGGCAACATGATGGCCATTCTTTCACTCTCTTTTTTCACAATGCGCTACATGCTGGCGAATCAGGTCTGGATTGCCTTGGGGCTCACCAAGTACCAGGCCATGGATAACATTATTCGCGTGGTCTCGTTGTGGGTGCTACTGCCTCTGCTGTTGGCGATTGGCGGGGTCAAATATGCGATTTGGGGCGCTGCCCTGTACACGTTTCCTACGCTTATCCTGGTTTTTTATGTCAATTGTCGTCTGGGGATGTTCAGTCTCAAGCGTGAATTGGTGGTGTTGCCTATGCTGGCGGTGGGGGCATTGTGTGGGGAGTTATTGACGGATTTTGTTAAATGGCTTTGATCTATTTCTCTTGATGTTTCCAAAGCTGCGGCACCGCGTCGCCATTGAGGTATTGATGGCCGTCGGCAAAATGTGGCCTTGATGTAGTCGTTGAAATTTCCAGCGTAATCTCGATGTCGTGGAGCTTTGAATCATGAGAGAAACTGATTTGAATACCTCTGTGATGGGGCGCAGAAGCTTCCTCCAGGCTTCTGCTCTATTGAGTGTTGGAGGGGTCATGTTCGGATTTTCCAAAGCCGTTGCCCGGCCTTCTGCTGCTAAATCCGAGTTTGTTGTAATCAACGGATGGGTGCTGCCTGCCCGGCATTTTCGGCAAACACACGCATGATCAAAGACTACCAATCGCAGAAAGAACTCCGCGACCACTATGACATCTGCATCATCGGCGGTGGGCCAGCCGGGATTACGCTGGCCTTGCGTTTAGCCGGTAATGGTCGGCGTGTGGTGCTTGTCGAGGGCGGCGGGCACGACTATTCGCCGGTCTCACAGAACCTCTACAAGGTCTCATCATCAGGCCTCGATATGTATGCTCATGAAACACGCCTGCGCTATCTTGGCGGGACCTCCAATCACTGGGCCGGGCGATGCCGTCCATTCGAACCGTCGGACTTTACCGTGGGCCCTCCGGTACCCGTGCCGGGTTGGCCCATCGCGTTTTCCGAGATCGAGCGCAATCTGCCGGCGGCCATGGATATTGTCGATCTTCCGCCACACTCCGGTTTCAAGGCTATCAATGCGAGTCTGGACGGCAACGACTTTTACGCTGATCGTTTCCTGCTAAGCCCGCCTACACGATTTGCACAAAAATATGCCAAGGAACTTAATGAGACCGAGGGGCTGGATGTCTTCATCCATTGCAATTGCGTCGATCTTGAGTTCGACAGCAAGACCGGCCGCATAGCAACGATAGTCGTCTCGGACTATGAGTTGCATCGAGAGCGAGTCACGGCAAAACAATTCATTCTGGCGACTGGCGCGATCGAGAATGCCAGGCACCTGCTTAACAGCGAGTCTCTGGTAGCTGGCGGTATCGTCAGCAAGGATGGTTTCGTCGGTAGATGCTTCATGGAGCACCTGAACGTCGAAATGGGGACCTTCATCCTGAACGACGGGCAGGGTACAGATGCTCGGCAGGAGTACTTCACGACCGATGCATTCGTGATGGAGCACAAGTCAGGGAAAGGGAATGTGACGGCCACGCTTGTAGCTGAAGTGAAATCCTATGGGCGAATGGCTGCCATCAAGAGCTTTTTCGAGAACCTCGTTTGCGACGTGGGTGTGGAGCGCAAGGTTGAATTTATTGCCAAGTTCGATTGCCCTGGAGATGGGGTGCTCGGCACGCTGATCGAGCAGTTTCCCAACCCCAATAGCCGAATCTCATTGCTCGACGAGCGAGATGCGTTAGGGATGAGGAAGGCAAATGTTCATTGGGAACTGACCCCGGCAGACAGAAATACCGTCAAGTCCATAGGGCTCGAAGTGGCAAAGTGTTTTGCCGAAACAGGGTTGGGCTTTGTCAAGTTGGAAGAATACGTTTATGACGTCGATTTACCACTGAAGCTCAATCCCCATGCTCATCATATGGGGACCACACGCATGGCGACGTCGTCTGAGTTTGGCGTTGTCGACGAGAACTGCAAAGTGTTCGGTGTCGAGAATCTTTACGTGGCGGGGAGCAGTGTTTTCGCTACAGGCGGTGCCTGTAACCCCACGATGCCTCTTTTGCAAATTGTTTTAAGGCTGGCGGAACATCTTAACCATCAGATGGGCAGGTATTACTGAGGGGGGAGCATGTGTGGATTATTTGAGTGTTGGATTAGGGAAGCGTCTACTCTTAGGGTAGTGGTAATGAAGACTCAGGGTGTATCTAACCCTGGCACAGGTGTCTAGCGCTGAATTAATGAGGCTGAGAGGATGATTGGTCTACTAAAACGCACGATTGCTTATATTGCAAAAACAACAGGGTATGGGACCCCGCTCTATAAAAAATTCTGTAAGCCGGACGGGTATGAATGGGCTAAACATATGGTGCGATGGGGATCTTTGCACTCCATCGGTCAAGGCGTATGGATCAATCCTGCTGCCAACATAACTGACCCTTCGCTAGTACGACTCGGAAATAATGTAGGTTTATCTTGTTGCACGCTGTTCGGCCACGATGGAATAATCGGCATGCTCGAGGTGCGCTTTAATAAAAAACTAGACTCTGTCGGCCCTATCGATATTCTTGATAATTGTTTTATCGGCTATGGCTCTATCATCATGCCGCGTGTGACTATTGGCCCTAATTCGATTGTTGCGGCCGGTGCTGTAGTCGTAAAAGATGTTCCTCCTGGGGTAGTGGTGGGGGGTAATCCAGCCAAGGTTATCTGTACCTTGGAAGAAGTGTTGGCGAAAGTCGAAGAGCGTAGCGCCACTTATCCGTGGATTGAACTTATCAGGCAGCGCGATGGTGTATACGACCCGACATTTGAACCGAAGCTTATAAAAATGAGAGCGCAACACTTTTTTGGCGAGCAACCCAATGGCTAGTGCTCCCCTTGACGTGTTGGTGGTTAATTACAACACAGCGGAGTTGTTGCAACCGATGTTTAATGCGTTACGCCAGTCAACTAGCGTGGATCGCGCGCGCTATTTGGTGGTGGATAATGCCTCTGTCGATAATTCGCTGGAGTGTCTGGCAACTATTTGTCCAGAGGCATTGCAACTCGCCAATGAAAATAATGTTGGCTTTGGGCGTGCCAATAATCAATTGGTTGAACACCTGCAGGGCAAGTATGCGTTGCTCCTCAATACCGATGCCTTTGTTGCTGCGGACACGCTTAGCAAGACGCTCGACTACATGGAGACTCATCCTGATTGCGGGGTCCTCGGCGTTCGATTGGTTGGACGAGAGGGTGATTTACAGCCCTCCTGTCGCTATTTTCCAACGCCGTTAAATGTCTTCCTTTCGCATACAGGGCTTGAACGCTTTTTCCCTGTGGTGAAAAGAGTCGACGACATGGCCTGGGATCATGCTTCGGTGCGTGAGTGCGACTGGG
Organism: Pseudomonas sp. GM41(2012); assembly: GCF_000282315.2. Classification (GTDB taxonomy): domain Bacteria; phylum Pseudomonadota; class Gammaproteobacteria; order Pseudomonadales; family Pseudomonadaceae; genus Aquipseudomonas. The sequence goes on along the minus strand of NZ_AKJN02000006.1, from coordinate 1,480,347 downwards.
TGCCCGGGTGCTATTACCTGATTCGCCGTGAAGTTATCGACCAGATTGGCTTGTTCGATCCGCGCTACTTCCTTTATTTCGAGGAGATAGATCACTGCAAACGCGTTAAACAGGCAGGGTGGAAGGTCGTTTACTACCCGCATACCACGGTGGTGCATATCGGCGGTGAAAGTGCCAAGTCTGTTGACAAACTCAATGCGGATAGTCGTCAGCTACCCACGTTACAAATCGAAAGTGAGCTTTTGTACTTCCGCAAGCACCACGGCCTGCCTGGTTTGGCCTCACATATGCTACTGGTGAGTCTGGGTGATCTGATTGTGGCGCTCAAGGCGCTATTGAAAGGCCGCGGTCGGGCCGCTTTAGGGGGGTGTTGGCAGCATACTCGTGTGACCTGGGCGCTGCTGCGTGATACCAAATTCGCTAGCCAACCAACACGGTAGAGCCAGTTATGTTCGAAAACATACGTGCGGATTTACGTGCATACGCCGGAGATTGGGGGGCTCAGGGGTTTTGGGTGATGGTGGTTTATCGCTTTGGGCGCTGGCGTTACGGAGTGCGACCGGCACTACTACGTAAGTTTTTCTCCTTTATATACAAAGTGCTCTTCAAACTGGTGCAGATCGTCACGGGTATCGAGCTGCCGTGTGAGGTGGTGGTCGGGCGCAACTTCGTCATCGATCATTTCGGCGGAATCGTGATCAGTGGCTATGCGCAGTTCGGCGATGATTGCCGTATTCGCAATGGCGTCGTCGTGGGCCTCAAGAATGTGAGCGAGCCGATTGCTCCGGTGATGGGTAACAATGTTGATATCGGGGCAGGGGCCAAGGTGCTGGGTAATATCCGCATTGGTAACAATGTCGTGATTGGTGCCAATGCTGTGGTGCTGACCGATGTGCCGGACGACTCGGTGGCCGTGGGTGTTCCTGCGACTATCAAGAAAAGGAAGTACGCAGAATCGAGGGAATTCTCATGAACCACCCGATGGATTACTTCAATTGCGTCGCTGAGTGAACGCCATGGCTATGGGGATTGGTGTCGTTGTTATCGGTCGCAACGAAGGCCTACGGCTTGAGCGTTGCCTGGTTTCCCTCGTCGGTTCGGCGCAGAAGATCGTTTATGTCGACTCTGGATCAACGGACGGTTCAGTGCAGATGGCACTGAGGCTTGGGGTCGAGGTGGTCGAGTTGGACATGACGATTCCCTTTACGGCTGCGCGCGCGCGCAATGAAGGATTTGCCTGCCTGCAACGCTCATTGCCAGCGATGCGTTATGTGCAGTTCGTTGACGGTGATTGTGAGGTTGTCGACGGTTGGCTGCCCCGGGCGCTGGCCTTTCTTGATACACATCCTGACGTCGCGGTGGTCTGTGGACGGCGCCGTGAGCGTTTTCCGCAGCACTCTGTTTACAACTTACTGTGTGATTTCGAATGGGATACGCCGGTAGGTGAGGCCAAGGCATGTGGTGGCGATGCGCTGATGCGGGCTGACGCCTTTGCCGAAGTGTCCGGGTTTCGACCGGGCCTTATTGCCGGGGAAGAGCCTGAATTGTGCTTGCGTCTGCGTGGGAATGGTTGGAAGGTCTGGCGTCTGGGCGAGGAAATGACCTTGCACGATGCAACCATGACCCGGTTCGGCCAATGGTGGCAGCGTACCCTGCGCGGTGGTTATGCCTTTGCCGAGGGCGCATTTTTGCATGGGGCCGCACCGGAGCAACATTGGTTGCGTGAGTCGCGTCGTGTCTGGTTCTGGGGATTGGGTGTCCCGCTGGCGACTGTTATCGCGAGTTCGGTGTTTGGATGGTTTGGGCTGCTTCTTCTGCTGGTCTATCCATTGCAGGTCGTGCGTCTCGCCCGCAGGGGCGATAGATCCACGCGCGAAAACTGGCTGCGGGCTTTCTTTCTCGTGCTGGGGAAATTTCCCGAGATGCTTGGGCAAGTCAAGTTTCTACTGAACAGATTCGGCGCCGGCAAGACGGCGCTGATCGAATACAAGTGAGACTTATATGAATAATTGGGTGATATTGAAGAGCGTGTTTTTTTTACATGCCGGGTATTCCTTAAGGGCATTGAATAATAAGTTTAAAATGCTGGTTTTGGTTGCAAAAAACTGGTCCGAGCTAAAGTTGTTTTGCGGGCGAATGTCGAGCGCCCTGGGTGAGTCCGGCGTTGAGAAGTTAGGCGGGGATTGTGTAGGCGTTGTTCATTGGCCATACATCAGTAGAATCTGGAGCCCCAAGAATAAACTTAGTGTTTTAGCCTCGCATTACGAAGTGGTTACCAAAAGCTGTCCGCAACTACTGCTGTTGGGGCGAAGTGAAAGTTTGCTGCTGAGTGATTTGTCGGAGTTTGCTGCTGGTTGTTCCCTGGTGCTGGATCGTCCCTTCTGGTTTATGCGCGAAGGGGAGTTGGTGCTGAACTTGTTTCAGGCGGATCTGCGCATTGCTTCAATAGCATTTACGTTGTGTCGCACGGACACTGAGTTATGTATTTTTATCGGCGCCGTTCAAGGGATACATAAAGGCGTCGAGAGTGAACTGTCGTTGAGTATCTACAGGGACCTGACTAAAGACTTTGAAGGCCTGCGGCCAAGAAGCTTTCTGATTGAAGTTATTAAATACATTGCCATCAATATTGGTGTTGAAAAAATTTATGCGGTAGGGGATGGGTATCGCCACCATCGTCATCCGTATTTTGGCGCTCACAAAGCTCTGGAACTGGCGGCAAATTATGATGTGATCTGGTTAGAGCATGGAGCGACTCCATCAGAGCGCGAAGATTTTTTTGAGATTCCCATGGTTCTGTCCAGAAAGCCGCTCGACAGTATTGCTTCAAAAAAACGTGCCATGTATCGCAGGCGCTATGAACTGCTGGACGACACCTTTAAAAAGATAGACAGCGTGTTGATCGGTAGTTATAGCAGCAACCGTATGGCTGGTTGACGTTCCTGAGACCTGTACTACTGTGGGATTACTTGCAGTAATAATCCACCGCAACGACAACTAAGTCTGGTTCCTATGCGTATCGCTTATTTCATCAATCAATACCCCAAAGTCAGCCATAGCTTCATTCGTCGCGAGATTTTGGCGTTGGAACGTCAGGGGTTTGTGGTGCAGCGCATTGCTCTGCGTGGCTGGGACGCCGAATTGGTGGATGCCGAAGACGTGTCTGAGCGTGATAAAACCCAGTATGTGCTGCAGGGCGGAGTCAAAGAGCTGTTAGTGCCTGTGCTGCAGGTGCTGTGCGCCCAGCCGCGACGTTTTTTTTCGGCGCTGTGGTTGGCGCTACGCATGGGCCAGCGTGCCGATCGCCCCTGGCCATATCATTTGGTTTATTTGTCCGAGGCGTGTCGGGTGCTGACCTGGTTGCACGCGTTTGGGGCCGAGCATGTGCATGCGCATTTCGGCACCAACTCAACCGAAGTGGTGATGCTGGCCAATGTACTTGGTGGGCCGGCGTACAGTTTTACCGTGCACGGCCCAGAGGAGTTCGACAAACCGCAGTTTATTCATTTGGGCGAGAAAGTCCGGCGCGCAGCTTTTGTCGCGGCGATCAGTTCTTATGGGCGTAGCCAGCTGTTTCGCTGGGTGGCTCATGCGCACTGGCCAAGGGTAAAGGTGGTGCACTGTGGTCTGGAGCGGGCGTTTCACGATGTGCCGGCTGTTGCCGTGCCATCTGCGCCGCGGTTGGTTTGCGTAGGTCGTTTGTGTGAGCAGAAGGGACAACTGTTGTTGCTTGAGGCTGCCCGCATCCTGGCAGCTCAAGGTGTGGAGTTCGAAATAGTACTGGCCGGCGATGGAGAAATGCGCGCGGAAATCGAAGCCCTGATTGCACAACACGGCTTGCAGGCGCAGGTGCGAATTACCGGCTGGATCAGCAGTGAGCAGGTGCGGGCGGAAATTCTTGCGGCGCGGGCCTTGGTGCTGCCGAGCTTCGCCGAGGGTTTGCCGGTGGTCATCATGGAAGCCATGGCCTTGCGCCGGCCAGTATTGACGAGCTATGTGGCAGGGATTCCCGAGTTAGTACAAGAGGGTGTGAACGGTTGGTTGTTTCCCGCTGGAGCGGTGGATGAGTTGGTGGTGGCGTTGGCGGACTGCCTCGCGCAACCTGTCGAGGTGTTGCAGCGGATGGGCGAGGCGGCCTATCAGCGAGTGCTGGAGCGACATGACATCGATACCGAAGCGGCCAAGTTGGCTAATTTGTTTAGGGCGCAAGCATGATCACATTACTTGGTTGGCTGTTCAGCTCCTTGCTGATACTCATCCTCCTGCCGGTGTTGGTGCTGTTTGTGCAGGTGCTGATGGCCTGCCTGCCTGCACGGTCGCGCTCGAAGGCGCAAGGATCGCGACCGCGGGTGGCGGTGTTGATCCCGGCACACAATGAATCCTCGATCATCGTCGCGACGTTAAATAGCATTCGGCCGCAGTTGCTTTTGGGTGATCGCCTATTGGTGGTGGCGGATAACTGTTCTGACGACACGGCTGCGCAAGCTCGCACGGCGGGCGCCGAGGTGGTGGAGCGCAGCAATGATCTGCAGCGTGGCAAGGGTTATGCGCTGGACTGCGGGGTGCGTCATTTGGCGAGCGATGCGCCGGAGGTCATGATAGTTGTCGATGCGGATTGCCAGGTGGCCGAGGGTTCTATTGAGCGTTTGGCAATCTGTTGCACAGACTCAGGGCGGCCAGCGCAAGCCCTTAATTTAATGCTTGCTCCAGCAGGTTCCGGGCTAAAAGTGCGGCTTGCCGAGTTTGCCTGGTGTGTGAAGAATCGGGTGCGGCCGCAGGGTTGGACCCGGCTTGGTTTGCCTTGTCAGCTAATGGGCACGGGAATGGCTTTCGTCTGGCGGGATCTGACGTTGATCAATTTGGCCAGTGGCCACATCGTAGAAGATTTGAAGATGGGCCTGGATTTATGCCGAAGCGGCAAGCCGCCTGTGTTCTGCCCCGATGCTCTGGTAACCAGTTATTTTCCGCGCAGCGATGAAGGCTTAACTACTCAGCGTACGCGCTGGGAACATGGTCATCTAGGGGTAATCCTTGGGGATACACCAAAGTTGCTGGTGGAGTCGATTGGTCGGCGTAACTGGCGTCTGCTGGCGATGACGCTGGATTTGCTGGTCCCGCCGTTAGCCTTGTTGACGTTGGCCTTGGGGGCGGTATTTGGTCTGGCATGGTTGGTATTTATGCTGTCCGGAGCTTTGGCGCCAGCCTTGATAGCTTCTTGCGGAGTGGCAATATTGGGGGTAACTATCTTGCTGGCATGGAGCCAATTTGGTCGCGGGATTATTTCTTTTGCAGCCTTGTTGTATGCGCCGTTCTACGCGGTGAAGAAAATCCCTCTGTATCTCGGCTTTTTGCTTAAGCGCCAGGTTGAATGGGTGCGTTCGAAGCGAGATGACAACTAATGCGTGCTTTATCCTGGCAGCACAGCTGGCAAACGATTACCCGGAAACTCAGGGTGGTCAGCGATGTTGATGACGAGCAAGCACTGATTGATGCGTTATCCAGACCTGACGTGACCACAGTACTCGGGTTCGCCAATGCCCATGCCATGAATCTGGTGGTGGCCAATACCGACTACTTTAACGCGCTGCTGGCTGCGGACGTATTGTTGAGGGATGGCTCCGGCATGGCCCTCCTGTTTCGTCGCCTCGGCCTGGAGCCGGGGCTGAATATGAATGGCACAGATTTCATTCCCAAATTACTGGCCGCGTTCAAGGGCCGGCGCGTGGCTTTCTGGGGCACTGAAGAGCCCTTTCTAGCCAACGCGGTGCAGCGTAGTGAAGCGATATTTGCGGTCAACATCGTCTCTGCTCACCATGGTTTCGCGCCGGTGGATACCTATATAAACCTTGCCCGGCAGTTTCAGCCGGAACTGGTTGTGCTGGGTATGGGCATGCCCAAGCAAGAAGCCGTTGCTGCCAGGTTAGCCGTCAGTGGCGTGCCCTGCCTGGTCGTGTGCGGAGGGGCGATTCTGGATTTTCTCGGCGGCAAGGTGTCACGCGCTCCGCAATGGGTGCGTCGTCTCGGTTGTGAGTGGGTGTTCAGGCTGCTGGGTGAGCCAAAGCGATTATTCAAACGCTATGTGGTGGGTAATCCGATGTTCTTGTTGCGCACGTTGATCTACAGGGACTCTTGACGTGACAGGAATTTGACACCTGGCAGGACTCCCCTCCGAGGCGTTAAAAACACGGCTGAAATATCTTGCCAAACCCCGGTGTAGCACCTTTACTCAAGTTGGAATTGTCGAGTTGATAGGGGTGTTTTCTTCATTAAGATTGGCGTCAATAAAATGTTGTCGGGCAATCTTGATTCCAGGGAAGGTCTGGCGAGTTTTTCGCGCGAAAGAAAGTGACGTGTGAAAAACGTGCTCAGTTGTCGAACGCTCATTTCGAGTATTTAGTTTGTTGATTTGTAAACTAAATACCCCTTCCTTAAATTGTACTGATAACGAAATGAAAGAATATATAGCAAAATTAGTTCGTAAGTTAATATCTCCTTCGATGCGATTTGAGCTAAGGAAAGCGGTTGCCTGGCTGCGGGATATACTTGGGCGAACATTTTTTTGGCGTTGGGAAATTGTCAGGTTCAGACTCCGGGAAGATAGCCTCCACGACATTCTCTATGTAGGCAGGAAAACACAGCGGGAATTTGTGAAGGTTCTACTGGGTGCTAAATCTCAAGCGGTTGGTAGTCAGTTAAAGTTGGACACGTCAGACCGGACGGTGTGGGTCAGTGAAATGCCGACAGTGGGGGCATTGTATGTGCCTCAATATCTGAGTGCCGTCGTGCCGCTGAGCAAGTCAATCGACGAGATCACAGCAAGATACAACACTGAGTTACGTCGAAATCTGCGCAAGAACCGGTTGCGCTACCGTATGAAACAAGCGTTGAACGATGACGAGATTGAAAGTGCAGACCGGGAAATGCTTCGACCTTACGCCAAGGCAAGGCATGGTATGGCCGCCTCTCAAATTGAAGCGCATGAAGTTCAACGGGTGGCCAAAGTTGCCGGGCGACTCGATCTGGTGTTGTTAGAGGATGAGATTGTTGCATGCCATCTTGGCTGCGTAGTGACCCGGGCAGGAAAGCGCTATTGGAGCACCGTGCGTTTCGGCTACCCTGATGCTGTGTTTTCAGATACTAAAAAGTTACGTGAAGTTAACTCAATTACTACGTTCATGGCACTGGAGTGGGCGATAGAAAATGGTTTTGACTATTATGATATCGGAACGTGCCTGGCTCGCCCGGACGATGGACTTCTTGAGTGGAAAAGAAGGCGAGGCGGTGATGTTGATACGCTGGGCAATTACGGCTATTTGTTTGTTCGACTGCCCAAGGTGGGCGCAGCGCAATTTCTTTGGGAGACACCTCTATTTGCTGTCGAAGGCAAGCAGTTGACACTTCATCTTGGGTTGCCGGACGGTCCGACTGACGAGGAAGTTGCTAATCGATACCGCGAAATGGGTTTTGGCGGCCTTTTCAAAATATACGTTTATTGTGCCAGGGCGCCGGGAGAAATGCTTCTCGGCACCTTGCGTAGTCGTTACGCTCATCTGAAGTCACCCCCTGTCCTGGAAAGTATCGTATCCACCTGAAAAGGTTGCTGATTTTAAAGAAGTGCAGTTTTGGCCATGAACACTGTTTCTGTATAACTAAATTTGGATGGGTTGCATATGTCGGAATTCAATGCATTGACGAGTGACGGCCAATCAAAGTGGAGCCTTGCTGCGTATAAATACGTGTTTAACACACGGCTCACCCGCAAACCGTCCTTGACTCTGCAAAGCCAAGCCGTGAAAACGTGGGAAATTTCTCCAGGCGACACCTCGATTGCTCCGTCCGCTTTTTTCTTGCCAAATCAGCTCGAGCGTGTAACGGGATGGGAAGAGAAGCTTTTTTATCCTCACGAGCATCCCCGCCGCACAATGGAAGGCGTCGGTCGTGTTGAACATGGTCCGACTAGAGGTTACCTGCTTAAAGATATCTGGTTAATCGATGGCACGCTCTACAAAGGCAATGCCAAATCATGGTTGTCACCGGGTTCCGGTTGGTTACCAAAGATTCGAGTAGAAAACGAGATCAATCGCGGGGCGTTGTATTGCACCGCGGGGGGAATCAAGTGGTTTGGAACGTGGTTGATGGATGATTGTTTAACCTATCGATTGGCATGTGAAGAAGGCGTTCCGGTGACCGCGCTACCCTCGCCCAATAATGTTTCCACAGCAAGGCACGGCATACTTCACACTCCCGGTTATGAGAACTGGCTTGATATGAGGCCCGTTTATTTACGTAACGCATTTTTTCGTGAGCTCGTGATCTTTGACGATCTATGCCAAAACAGACATAAGCACCGGCGTTTCCGTGAGATGGGGGAAAAGCTGTTATCACACGTAACAGTTTGCTCCCACCCTGGCGTGTTCATTCTGCGAGGTAGCAGGGGTGAACTGCGATTGTTACGCAATGAGATGGAGCTGGCGGAACGGCTACGTGACCGCAGAGGTTTTCGCATTCTCGACCCTGCGACGTCCGATGTTTCGACCATCGTGGCGACCTGCGCCGGGGCCAGAACCGTGATAGGGGTCGAGGGGAGTCATCTTATCCATGGGGTTAATGTTCTCCCGCCAGGTGGTTCGCTGCTGGTATTGCAGCCGCCTAATCGCTTTATCTGTTTCTTTAAATATCTAACGGATCGTGATCAGCAGAACTTTGGTTTTGTGGTCGGTACACCAGAGGAAAATGGTTTTAGAATCGACCCCGATGAAGTTGAGCGCACGCTGGATCTCTTTCCGTCCTGATACGGCGAGGACGTAGGCCTCGCCTTTATTGCGCATCAAATGGGCCTTGAGATTGCCCAGGCACTCAAGACTGGCTAATAGGCATGTTTGCCGGAGAAGGCAAACACCGTTCGTACAAGAATGACGAAGTCGAGCCATAGCGACCAGTTGTTGATGTACTCGATATCCGAGTCAACACGCCGAATCATCTGATCTATATCCTTCGTTTCACCACGATAGCCACGTACTTGAGCCAGGCCTGTGATGCCCGGTTTAATGTTGTGACGCGCAAAGTAGCCCGAGACATCGGGCGAGTACTGAACATCGTGTTGAATAGCGTGCGGGCGAGGCCCCACCAGAGACATTTCCCCCATCAAAACGTTGAACAACTGCGGTAGTTCATCAAGGCTGGTTCGCCGAATAAAGGCCCCAACCCTGGTCATGCGTGGGTCATTCTTTTGCGCCTGCTTGACGATGCCGTCTTCAGGCTGATGGACGACCATGCTTCTGAACTTCCAGATCCGAAAAGCTTCTCCACTCCACCCCATGCGTTGCTGACGAAAGAATATGGGGCCGGGGCTGTCGAGCTTGATGGCAATGGCGACGGCTACCAGGACTGGCGCTGCAAGAACCAAAATCAGAAAGGCCAGGACTTTGTCCTCAAGGTTCTTCAGAAACAGACGCATCCCCATCAGCGGAGTTTCAGACAAGGTCAGCACGGGAATGCCGGCAATTTCGCGAACACTGTGGTTGATCAGGCGCAACGAGAAAATGTCAGGCACCCAGTTAACAGAGATGTGTTTATCGAACAGCCTTAAATAAACATCCTGGATGACCTCCGAGCCACCCAGTGGGGTCACGAAATAGACGGTACGAATGGCATGTTTGACAACTAACTCATCAAGGTCGGAGATATCGCCCAGTATCGACAGACGTTGCGCGCCTTCCAGACTTTCCTTTCCCCGATCATCGTCCGCACCAATCAATACACAGCCGACTATGCGCTCACCGAGCCAGGGATTATTGCTGATTTTCTTATGAAGATAGCTGGCCAGTTCGCCCGAGCCAATGATGAGCGAGTTTTCCAATTGAGTTGAGTGGGCCAAAAATTTCTTCTGCATCTCGCGTGTCGCGAGGTGCAAAAGCAACTGCGCAAAATATCCAGCAACAAATAACTGCCCGACCAATAAACGCGAGTACTGTTCGCTTTGCTTGGTAAGAAAGGCCATGGCAACGAGAAAGCCAAACGTGGCAGTCCACGCTTTCAAAAGCTTGAAGGCTTTGACGGTAAAACCAACGTTGCTGCGGTAAATAGCATAGTGGTCGTACACGACGGCCAACGCCCCCAGCAGCAACAGGAGCAGGATGACATAGGACTGCGTTATGAAGCCGATATGATAATTGATCAATAACCACGCAACGCCAGTCACTGCAACACAATCGAGACCAGCCTGAATAACGATACTCGTACTGCTTCTTCGCTGGAGAACGGAGCGGGTACTGTTGGGCTCAAATATCATATTTAGACCTCATGCCTGCTGCCCCTCGCGCTCGATGAAGACGCGATTCAGTTCATGCTGCCCTCGCTTGAGAGCGTTGGCGTCACCGTGATTAGCCACCTGCCTTCGAAAATTCAGGCTTTGGGAGCATGTGGCGACGCGTGCTATCACTTTAGCAGTACTGTGAAATCATTCACTGAATCTGCGTAGTTCTGGGTAGTTTAGTAGAACCTTCGGGCTTGAAAAAATGAAGCCCATCGAGATACCGAACGGCCGGCAGCGGGGCGGTCCGAGGTGTCTGCAGCAAGGTAGTGCCTGGTCGGCAATCGGGTAGGGGGCGCGAGTGTGGTCGCGCAGCGATCGAGGCTTACACCGAGCTGAAATCTGCGTGCATTGCGCACTGATTCCATCGTGGTAAAACGAAGACGGCGCCCACCATGGGCGCCGTCTTCGTTTGGGCCGATCAGACGCGTTCGAACAACACGGCGATGCCTTGGCCGCCGCCGATGCACATGGTTGCCAGGGCATAACGCCCCTGAACACGGTGCAATTCGTGAATCGCCTTGGTGGCGATAATCGCACCGGTCGCGCCCACCGGATGGCCCAGAGAAATCCCCGAACCGTTCGGGTTGACCTTCTCGGGGTCGAAGCCCAGTTCCTGCGCCACGGCACACGCTTGGGCCGCGAATGCTTCGTTGGACTCGATGACATCCAGGTCGGCAACGGTCAGACCGGCGCGTTTGAGGACCAGGCGGGTGGCGGGAATCGGTCCCAACCCCATCAGCTCTGGCTCCACGCCGGCATGGGCGTAACCGACCAGTCGGGCGATGGGCTTGAGGCCTTGGTCGAGAACCATCTGACCCGTGGCCATGATCAGTGCTCCGGCACCATCATTGAGGCCGGAGGCGTTGCCGGCGGTGACGCTGCCGTCTTTTTTGAAGGCCGGTTTCATCTTGCCCAATTGCTCGGCATTGACCTCGGCGCGGACATGCTCGTCCGTCGCAAACGTCACAGTACCTTTGCGGGACGCCACTTCGATCGGCACGATCTGGTCGGTGAATCGGCCTTCGGCAATCGCCCGGGCCGCCCGTTGCTGGCTGAGCAGCGCCAATTCATCCTGTGCCTGACGAGTGATGCCATAGCGCTCGGCGATGTTTTCCGCAGTAATGCCCATGTGGAAACCGCCAAACGGGTCTTGCAGAACGCCGAGCACGTAGTCGATGGCTTGCATATCGCCCATGCGTGCGCCCCAGCGCGCTTGCGGCAACAGATAGGTTCCGCGGCTCATGGATTCGACGCCACCCGCCAGCGCAGCCCCGGCATCCCCCAGCATCAAACTTTGAGCTGCACTGACAATGGCTTGCAAACCAGAACCGCAGAGGCGGTTGACGTTGAAAGCGGGCGTTTCTTTCGGCAGGCCGGCATTCATCGCCACGGCACGAGAGATGTAGGCGTCGCGTGCTTCCGTCGGGATCACATGCCCCATCACCACGTGACCGATGTGTTCAGGCGCTAGCCCCGAACGTTCAATGGCGGCACGGCAAACATCAGTGGCCAATTGAATGGGCGGCACATCTTTGAGCGAACCGCCAAAGCTGCCGATGGCTGAGCGGACGGCGCTGATAACAAAAATGTCGGATGGGTTCATGCGGGTTCCCCTGGAGCAGGCCTGGATTCAAGTGTGCTTTTGCACTGTTATATGGGGGTGAGTCTAGACACCGTGATGATTTTGGCCTATGCCAAAACTGCTCAAGGGGGGTGGCGTTTTTGGCCATTTCAGTTGAAGTTGCTTTTTGATTCGTCTGATCGGGTCAGAAGCGCAGGAAAGAAAAAAGCCGGGTGCACGTCCGTAATGCTGTTCACTTGAGTTCGGTGTTTCCAGGTACACACATGCGTAGCTAGGGGGCGGTGGATCAAGGGCCGGCCTGTGTTTTTTTTTGTGTGTATATCCGTTTTTGCGGTCACGGCGGCTATCGGTTTCGCTTTTACAGCGAGTCACTTGGAAGAGCCCCAAGTAACCAAGGGCTCTTGCCCCTTTCGATCGGTTCCTCGCTTAGGCTCGGCATGCCCTCGCTCCGGTCCTGCTCCGTGGGCCCGCCGCCATCGGCCATCCATGGCCGGGGGCGGCTAACCCGGCATCCATGCCGGGTTGCCCACTGCGCAGAACCTGCGCTCGGCCTCTCGATGGCGCGTGCACCGCAAAAGCAAAGCGAGGCGGCCTACCGGCCGGCCTGTCTCTTCAAGCGTACGCATTCCCCTGTGGGAGCCTGCTCGCGAAAGATGTGAACGATTACGCGTGCTGTCTGAATGAACGCGGTGTCCGGACGTTTTTCGCGAGCAGGCTCGCTCCCACAGGTACTGCGCCAGGCTCTGGCTCTGGTTTTTGATCTTGATCTGCTTGCCCCTTTCCCAGAGGCCGAATGGCGGGGCAAGAGCTCTTGGTTACTTGGGGTTGGGCGGCATTCCGTATTTCCAAGTGACTCGCTGTAAAAGCGAAACCGCCAGCCGCCATCACCGCAGAAACGGAAATGTACCCCCGACTTTAAGTGAAGAGCATGACGGAACACGTCCGGGCTTTGTCATTCAGGTCTTTGTCAGGCGCACGTTTGGTCTTGCTTGTGCCATCCATCTTCAAACTGAAGGTTGAGTTTATGAAGCTCATGATCCAGTTCGTTGATCGAGTTAATGGCGGCCATCAGATCCGCCTCGCCAGTCTTGGCTTCCAGGTAAAGCCCGCGCAGGTAGCGATCATTTACAGTCGGAATCTTGTCAGTCTTTTCCCAGATCGCCACTGCTTGGGAGGTCAGTCCGACAATGCCGGCCAGCCTTTCTTGAGACAAACCCAGCTCTTTACGCAGGAACCGAAACTCTGCACCGGTTAGAGCTGCCGGTTTTTGCGCAATCGTCTTGCCGATAAAATCGTGAAGGCCCTCGACATCCGTGATAGCAACCGACTCGCCATAGGCAGTCTCTTTCACCCTGTAGCCGTTGCTAAGCCAGACGTTCGGTAGCCCGCTTTCAACGTAGTGGTACATCAAATTATCTCTCCCTTTGCATCGTGGTCACTATGACGAGATATCTCCCGTCTTCGTCGACATCGATTGCGCCGACAAGTTGGAGGGGTGACCCAGCCCTGAACCATGAAATAGTGAATCTCCAATCGCCCCCGGGTGCTTGATAGGGACCATCAGTGACCTGTCCTCTGCGAAGGCAATCCATTACGTCAGGCATGGATATCTCTCGCTCAATCATGCGGGACCGTGCGTGCTTAGAGTAAAAGACACGCTCAGATCTATGCGAAAGCTCCCTAATGATTTCCAAGGCTTTCTTTTTGGACAGCGGAAACGGCAGTAGGTCGCTCATGATTATCTATAGTATTTATAGGTTGCGACAGACTAAAGCTCAAGCGCCGATTGTCAAAGCAGGGAAATAAAATGAGACATGTAGCGGAGCAGCGATGGACAGATTCAGTTCATACGACAGGTCGGACCGACATCATTCATCCAATTGCCGCGCCGGAAAAACAGCTCGAAACAGGTGATGACTTCGCTGCTGCTAACGCTGTAAGCCCGATTGTGCAGCTGCATGATCGTCGCCACCATCGACAGGCCCAGGCCGTTGGAGTGTGCCGAGTGTTCGCGGGATTCGTCGGCGCGATAGAAGCGCTCGAGCAGTCTGGGCGGTGTGTTCGGCGGGGATGGGATCTGTCCGGTTCAGTGCCAGCAACATACCTCTCGCAGCGGCGGGCTACAGAGGTCAGCCAGTGGCGCCAGAGTAGCCCGATCCTCTGTGAGTACAGGCGTCTGATCAGTTTTCACCAATGCAATTCATGCCATGGATCTGGTAATCCAGCACGTGCTTGCGACCCTGATGGTCGAGGTAAATCAGCTGCGCGGGGACGATGCCGCATTCTTGCGTGATGATATTGCTGGACAGGTCTTTGGCGATATCCAGGTGGACGAAGGAACCGGTCTTGTCGTGGATGACAGGTTCGGCGGTCTGGGTATCTGCAAACGCAAAACCCGTGGCGAGGAGAGCAGCAAACCCGAGGATTAACATTTTCATGATGACTTCCTCTATTCAGAGGCGGGTTGGCTGCCGATGGGGTGCCTGGCAGTGAATTCAGGTTAACCAGGTGTTCCTCACAGCCGACCCACAGTTGAATGACAATTTTCTAATGAAACGGCGCCGAAGTGACGGTGGGTGACCGGCGGCTTCGAGGATCAGGTCAGCGACTGCTTTGGAGCCGTATGTCGGGAGTGAGGAACGCCACCCATGAAAAAACTTCAAAACGAAGACTGTCTTTGGGAGTTTGAGCATGAGTGATGATCAAAAGAGCGAAGCCCTGGCGGCCTGGTATCAGCTCCTGCAAGTGCCCGAAATCCGGATGGATGCTGAAGAGCAATATGACGAGTTGCTCAAGGCTGCCGATGAGATGGAGCGCACCGGACTCATCAACAGCGTTGAATGGCGCAGGCTGGTTCAAGAGGCGAGCGCTGCTTTTGCCAATGCGACACAAGGGTTGGGGCGCGGAACGTAGTGGTCAATCCCGGGTGGTCAAACGTCGCCTGCCGGCTGTTCGGCCTGTTGGGCAAACCACTGCATGATCAGCGAGCAGGCTGGATGAGCGGCGGCGGAAGGTTGCAGGTTCAAGGCGTAAATGCCGCGGGTCTTCAAGGGATGGCCGAACGGAACGACGAGCACGCCGCGTTCGATTGATTCTCCTGCCAGGGTCAGGTCAGTCATGGCGACGCCCAGCCCTCGCGCCGCCGCATCAAGCGCCAACTCGTCGAGGTTGAAGGGGATATGGCGATAGTCCTCGAGTGACTGGCCACCATTGGCGTGCAGCCACTGGACCCAGTCATGCTTGTCCGCCGAGCGATGCAACAGCGGGAAACGCACGAGATCGGCCACCGATTTCAACGTCTGGGTCGTGCTGCCCAAGCCTGGGGCGCACACCGGCACCAGCGCCTCTTCGAACAACGTCAGGCAGTCAGGATCGCGGGACGGCTCGGGCAGATAGAGGATGTAGGCATCGCTGTCGATGGCCGGCTCCACCACTTCCGTGGCCACGGTTTCGATCGACAGCGAAACCTGCGGATGACTTCGATAGAACTCGCTCAACTTTGGCAGCAACCATCGAACCGCCAGCGACACATGCATGCGTATGCGGAAGGGTCGTTTTTGCGGTGTCAGCCGATCTTCAAGGGTTTTCAGTTGCGCCAGGATACTTCGGGCGGTCGCAAGCACCTGTTCGCCTTCCGGTGTCAGTCGAACACTGCGGCTATTCCTCACGAACATCGGCAAGTCGAAGTGGCTCTCCAACTGCTGGATTTTTCGGCTCACTGCGCTTTGGGTCAGGCACAGCTTTTGCGCCGCTTGCGTGAAGCTGCCCGAGCCTGCGACCTCGACCAGCGCCTGCAAGGCCTGGAGAGAAGGAACGTGGTGAATTTTATCCATGCGTTTTTTGAATGGCTCGATGATTTTATAACGTTGGTTGTATCACTACAGGCCTTATAGATTCTAGCTCTAGCCAGCGCCGGCCGGAAATACTCATGCGATGACGTCATGTGCGGTGCTTGCAGAACGACAGGCAGACGAGGTGATGCATGACCAATGTATGTGGCTGGATTGCGCAGGCGGGGAGTTCTCCCGCTCGCGATGCTCTCAAAGGCACGCAAAAAGCCGATTGGCTGATTGTCGGTGCCGGTATCACCGGGCTGTGCGCCGCTCACACCCTTGCTGAAATGCACCCTCAGGCGCGGATCGTGATTGTCGACAGACAGCGGGCCGCGCAGGGCGCCTCGGCGCGCAATTCGGGCTTCGTGGTGGGACATGAACATCCGGCGAAGGATGAGCTGATCGGCAACCCGGGGTTTGCCGGTTTTGAAGTCGATACCTCGATTTCCCGTGCCGCCAGTGACGAAGTGCGCCAGCGCATCGCGCGTCTGGGCATCGAATGTGAATTCAGGGAATCGGGCTACTTTTTCGCCGTCAACGATCCCGGCAAGTTGACCGATGTCGCGGCCAAATTGGCAACGCTACGCGCTGTGGGCGCCTCTGCGCATTTCCTGGAAGGTGAACCGCTGAGCAAACAACTGGGCACCGCGCATTACCAGGCCGCGATCTGGTGCGGCAATGGCAACGCACTGCTGCAACCGGCGAAATACGTGAAGGGCCTGCTGGATACGCTGCCGGCCAACGTGACCCTGTTTGAGAACACCGACATCACCGGCCTGGAGCGTTTAGGCAAAGGGCGTATTCGCGCCAATGGCACCGATGGAAGCATCGAGGCCAGGCAAGTCCTGGTGTGCCTGAACGCGTTCATTCCGCGCTCCGGAATAGAGGACAGCGGGACGTTCCCGATGGAACTCAGCGCCAGCCTGACACGGCCGCTCAGCGACGCCGAGTTCAAGTCCATCGGCGCGGTTGAGCCTTGGGGCGTGCTGTCCACCCGGCCACTGGGCGCCACGGTGCGACTGACTCCGGACCGCCGCGTGATGATCCGCAATACGGCGGAATACCGTTCTCGGGATTTATCCGACAGTGAGCTGCTGCACCGTCGCAAACACCATGTGCTCGGCTTGCAACGACGCTTCCCGTTCTTGAGCGAGCAGGACATTCAATACACCTGGACCGGACACTT
This sequence comes from Pseudomonas sp. GM41(2012), assembly GCF_000282315.2. GTDB lineage: Bacteria > Pseudomonadota > Gammaproteobacteria > Pseudomonadales > Pseudomonadaceae > Aquipseudomonas. The sequence goes on along the minus strand of NZ_AKJN02000006.1, from coordinate 1,463,431 downwards.
GAGCGCTTCGCGCACCGGGCAACCGTATTTCGCCAAGGTCGACGAAGGTGTGTTTGCGGTGGCCGGCTGCAATGGTTCGGGCGTCGCACGCGGCACCCTCTGGGGACGCTTGCTCGTTGAACTGGCATCGGGTGACAGCTCGCCCATCCTCGAATCTGTGATGCGCAGGGCCCAGCCGGGCTGGCTGCCGCCGCGCCCCTTGCTCGATATCGGTGCCATGCTTCGAATGCGTGTGGAGGCGGTCAGGGCCAAAACAGAAATCTAGAACATCCGGCGATCAAAAAATAAAAACTCATCAAACACACGGTGATTGAACATGCGCGTCAACAACATTTCCCTGATGGTCGTGCTGGCGACGTTGTCGGCAGCCACTTACGCTGACGAAGTCGTCAATATTTCAAACTGGAACGGTTACATCGCCGACGACACCTTGACCACGTTCACCAAGGAAACGGGGATCAAGGCGACGTACGACATTCACGACAGCAACGAAGTGCTCGAATCCAAACTGATGACCGGCAACACCGGCTATGACGTGGTGAGCCCTTCAAACCATTTTCTGTCCCGATTGATCAAAGCCGGGGCGGTGCAGAAACTCGATAAAAGCCAGCTGCCCAACTGGAAAAACCTTGATCCGGCGTTGATGAAAAAACTCGAAGTCAATGATCCGGGCAACCAGTACGGTTATCCGTACATGTGGGGCACGGCGGGTATCGGCTACAACGTCGAGAAGATCAAGGCGATCTTCGGCAACACCGATGTCACCCATTCCTGGAATCTGTTTTTTGATGAAAACAACATCAAGAAGCTGAGCCAGTGCGGCGTGGCGATTATCGATAACCCTACGCAGATCCTGCCGATCACCCTGAATTACCTGGGGCTGCCGCCGCATAGCCACGAGCCGGCGGATTACAAAAAAGCCGAGCAGGCGCTGCTCAAGATCAGGCCTTACGTCCAGTATTTCCACGCCTCCAAATACATCAGCGACCTGGCGAACGGCAATGTCTGCGCGGTGATCGGTTTCAATGGCGACATCGTGCAGGCGGCCGCCAGCGCCAAGGAAGCCAACAACGGCATCGACATCGCCTATTCGATCCCTGACGAAGGCTCGACGCTGTGGTTCGACATGGTGGTCATGCCCAAGAGCGCGCCGCACGAGAAGAATGGCTACGCCTACATGAACTACCTGCTGACACCGCAGGTCATTGCCAACATCAGCAACAGCATCCATTACGCCAACCCCAATCTGGCGGCGGATCAGTATGTTGTTCCGGCGGTGAAGCAGGACCTGGCGATTTACCCGCCGACAGGTGTGCTGGACAAGTTGTTTACCGTAGAGGAACTCCCCGCGGCCATCGCTCGGTTGACGACCCGCCTGTGGACCAAGTTGAAAACCAATACATAACAACATCGGCACGATCCTTGGGGTGCGTCACATCAGGCGCCCCTCAGGAGTGCAGGCCTAATGTCAGTCAGTTAACCCGCAATGCAATCTGTAGCAGCTGAAATTGCTTAGCTGATTGGCATTAGTCTTATTCCAAGAGATTCTTCGTAGCATGTCATCGCCCTAACCATGGCCTACGCTTATCCCGAGATGGATATTCATTGATCAGGGTTTGCTCCCTGATCGATGTTCAACGGGTGCCCATAAAAACAAAAAGTCTCGGGAGAAAACGCATGTTCGCTTTGTTTAGTCGATTCAGCCGCTACATGGCAGTGGGAATGACCGCTGCCGCACTCGCGACACCGGCCTTTGCGCTGGACACCGTCAAGTTCATGGCCCCGGGTTCTGTGGGTGGCGGCTATGACCAGACCGCCAGGGTTCTGGGCAAAGCCTTGATCGAGGCCAACACGGCCAAATCCACCACCTTCGAGAACAAGGGCGGAGCAGGGGGGACGTTGGGGCTGGCGCAGTTCGCCAACAGCACCAAGGGCGATCCGAATGCGCTGCTGGTTGTCGGCGCGATCATGGTCACTGCCATTGAACAGAACAAACCGCAAATCACCTTGAAGGACGTAACGCCGATTGCCCGGCTGTTTACCGAATACAACGTGATTGCCGTGCGCAAGGAGTCTGAATTCAAAACCCTGGAGGACTTGCTGAAAGTCTTCAAGGACAAGCCGACCAGTATCTCCTGGGGCGGTGGCTCCAAGGGGTCGATCGATCACATCGGCATAGCCGAGTTGGCCGCGAAAATGGGTGTCCCGGTCAACAAGGTGAATTACGTCGCCTTCGCGGGCGGGGGTGAGGTCGTTGCTCAGGCTTTGGGTGGGCAGATCAAGGTGATCACCGGCGGTTATGCCGAGCTGGGCCAATACATCAGAAACGGCCAGTTCCGAGTACTCGCCATCGGCTCGCCCGAACGTATCGAAGGCATCGATGCGCCGACCCTCAAAGAGAAAGGCTACGACGTGACCATCGGCAATTGGCGGGGCGTTTACGGTGCCGCGAACCTCACGCCCGAGCAGCGCAAAGAAGTGACCGACGCCGTCGTGGCCGCCACCAACAGCAAAGTCTGGAAAGACAATATCGAGACCAACAAATGGTCACCCAACGTCCTGACCGGCGATGAGTTCGGCAAATTCGTCGACGAAGAGCATGTACGGCTCCGGGCGATGCTGGTCGAGGTCGGACTGGTTTCGAAATGACTCAGCCTCGCGCAATCGTGCCGGTACAACTGGCGATCGGCATCGGAGTGATCGCCATCAGCGCCGTGTTGGCGGTGGGCGCATTCCGGTTTCCTCCCGAGATGGGGTTCGTCATCCTGGGGGCCCACGTCTATCCGTACGCCGTCGCGGTGTTCCTGGGCGTCGTCGGTCTGTTGCTGTGTTATCAGGCCGCTACCGGTGGTTTCCGCGAGTTGGCAGACCACAGCGACGAAGCTGCCCAAGTGCTGCCCGGCGGAAAATCCGGCGCAGCCTGGGTGACGGCGGGACTTGTGGGGGTGGCCGTGCTGATTAACCTCATCGGTTTTGTATTGGCCGCCGGGCTGCTGTTCGCCTGTTCGGCACGGGGTTTTGGCAGTCGTCGGCCGGTGAAGGACCTCGCCATCGGTATTGCTTTGACCCTGCCGATTTACTGGCTGTTCAACGCCGGGCTAGGGGTTTCCCTGCCGCCCCTTGTCAACGCCTGGATCTGACCCGGGCCGAAGGAGGTAAACAAGGTGGAAACTCTCGCGAACCTGGCCATTGGTTTTTCCGCTGCGCTGACACCGATTAATTTGATGTGGGGCTTTATCGGCTGTTTGCTCGGCACCGCCATTGGTGTCTTGCCGGGTATTGGGCCGGCGCTGACGGTGGCGCTGCTGCTGCCGATTACCGCCAAGGTCGACCCTACGGGCGCCTTGATCATGTTCGCCGGTATCTATTACGGCGCGCAGTTTGGCGGCTCGACCACTTCCATCCTGCTCAATACGCCCGGTGAATCGTCCTCCATGGTCACGGCCCTGGAAGGCAATCTCATGGCGCGCAACGGCCGGGCAGGACCGGCCCTGGCCACCGCCGCGATTGGCTCATTCGTTGCTGGCACCATCGCGACGGTGTTGCTGACATTGTTTGCCCCGATTGTTGCCACGTTGGCGCTCAAGTTTGGTCCTGCGGAGTATTTCGCGATTCTGGTGCTGTCCTTCACGACGGTGTCTGCGGTACTCGGCGCTTCGATGCTGCGCGGTTTTGCCTCGCTAGGCGTTGGGCTGACCATCGGCTTGATCGGCCTGGACTCGACCTCGGGCATTGCCCGCTACACCTTGGCGGTGCCGGAGTTGGTCGATGGCATCGAAGTCGTGCTCGTGGCGGTCGGTTTGTTTGCCGTGGGTGAGGCGTTGTACAGCCTGCTTTATCAGAAAGAAGAAGCGTCCGGTCGGCACCGTTTGACCTCGTTGTGGATGACGCGCTCTGACTGGAAACGCTCGGTGCCCGCGTGGCTACGGGGCACGTTGATCGGTTTTCCATTCGGGTCGATTCCGGCCGGGGGCGCGGAAATTCCGACGTTCCTGTCCTATTCGGCGGAACGCAAACTGAGCAAGTACCCGAAAGAGTTTGCGGGCAGCAAGGGCGAGGGGGCGATCGAGGGGGTTGCCGGTCCCGAGGCGGCCAACAACGCGAGTGCGACGGGTTCTTTGGTGCCACTGCTGACGCTCGGCATTCCGACGTCCGCCACGGCGGCGATTCTGTTGGCCGCGTTCCAGAACTACAACCTGCAGCCGGGGCCGATGCTCTTTCAGACGTCGGGAGAATTGGTCTGGACCCTGGTGGCCTCGCTGTATGTCGGCAACGTAATTCTGCTGGTGTTGAATCTTCCGTTGGTGGGCCTGTGGGTCAAGCTTCTGCAGATTCCCCGCCCGTATCTGAACGCCGGCATTTTGGTGTTTGCCACCATCGGCGTGTACGGCATGCGTCACTCTTCCTTCGATCTTATGCTGATGTTGGCAATTGGTTGGGGCGGGGTGCTGATGCGTCGTTTCGATTTTCCCGTCGCCCCCGTGATCGTCGGCATGCTGCTGGGGCCGATGGCTGAAAAGCAGCTGCGCAATGCGTTGTCCATCAGCGAGGGCGACTGGCTGGTGTTTGTGACGCAACCGATATCGGCCGCGTTCCTCGCGCTGACGCTGCTGGTGCTGGTGGTTCCGCATCTGCTTCATGCTCGCGGTATCAAGTTGCATGAGGACGATTGAGGGCAGTGGCCAGTGCAGCCTGCTGGGTAGGCTGGCCGCACGGGTAATGCTGTTTACTTAAGATCGGGGTACATATCCGTTTCTGCGGTCACGGCGGCTGGCGGTTTCGCTCTTACAGCGAGTCACTTGGAAAAGCCCCAAGTAACCAAGGACTCTTGCCCCTGGCGTACGGCCCTTCGCTTAGGCTCAGGGTTCCCTCGCTCCGGTCCTGCTCCGTGGGCCCGCCGCCATCGGCCATCCATGGCCGGGGGCGGCTACCGCGGCATCCTTGCCGCGGTGCCCACTGCGCAGAACCTGCGCTCGGCCTTCCGACGGGGCAAGAAGATCAAAAGCAAAAGCGAGGCGGCCTACGGGCCGGCCTATCCTTCGAGCCCGCTCCCGTAGTTCATCGACGGAGCCCCCCCCAATCCCGTGCCCGGCAAAATTCCAACTGTGGGAGCGAGCCTGCTCGCGAAGGCGGACTCGCATCCACCTTTGATGTCGACTGACACGACCCCTTCGCGAGCAAGCCCGCTCCCACATAAAGCAGATCGGTGTACAGCTTTTGCTTCTCACCACTCAACAGGCCGAGCGTTAGCTCGCCTGCAGCTTTTGATCTTGATGCACCGCCCCATCGAGAGGCCGAGCGCAGGTTCTGCGCAGTGGGCACCGCGGCAAGGATGCCGTGGTAGCCGCCCCCGGCCATGGATGGCCGATGGCGGCGGGCCCACGGAGCAGGACCGGAGCGAGGGAACCCTGAGCCTAAGCGAAGGGCCGTACGCCAGGGGCAAGAGCCCTTGGTTACTTGGGGCTTTTCCAAGTGACTCGCTGTAAGAGCGAAACCGCCAGCAGCCATCACCGCAGAAACGGATATGCCCCCCGACCTTAAGTGACAGCGTCAGGCCGCACGAGGTGTTTCGATCAAACCAGATTAATCGTGACGTCGATGTTGCCACGGGTAGCCTTCGAGTACGGGCACCGCTGGTGGGCACCATCCACCACCGCCCGCGCGACAACAGGGTCCAGACCCGGAAGGCTGACATTGAGGCGCGCCTGGAGGAAAAAGGCGTCTTCGGTCTTGCCCAGGTCCACTTCGGCATCGACGGCAACATCGCTCGGCAGAGTCACCTTCAACGCGACAGCCGCCTTACTCATTGCACCGATAAAACAGGCCGACCAACCTGCAGCCAGCAGCTGTTCGGGATTGGTGCCACTCCCTGACGAGCCAGGCGCGGAAAGCTTGATGTCCAAACGTCCATCGTCGCTTCGCGCCTCGCCGTTACGGCCTCCGGTCGTGTGGGTCTTGCCGGTGTAAAGCACGGTATCGATTTCATTGATCATGAGGTGGTTCCTGCTGGGGTGTTGGGCTCTTTAGCCTGGGTTCATCGAAGAACGCCAGGTGTGCGACGCCACCCACTTTTTCACCTTCATGTAATGCGTATGTGTCCTGATCCGGCGATTGTGTATCGCTGTGTAAGATCGCCCGCGAACATACAGAGTGATACAAATCACCTTGCTTCCTGACCCTTCACAGATGCGCCGTACCATCACTCTCGTTTGGGCAGCTTCCAGTCTGGCCGAATGAAATGGCAGGTGTAACCGTTGGGATAGTGTTCGAGGTAGTCCTGATGTTCTGGTTCTGCTTCCCAGAACGGGCCTGCGGGCACGATTTCAGTGACGACCTTGTCGGGCCACAAGCCAGATGCATCAGCGTCGGCCACCGTATCCTCGGCCACCTGCTTCTGCTCATCGTTGAGATAGAACAGTGCAGAGCGATAGCTCATACCCACATCGTTGCCCTGACGATTTTTCGTCGTCGGGTCGTGGATCTGAAAGAAAAACTCGAGGATCTGGCGATAGCTGATCTGGTCCGGATCGAACACGATCTCGATCGCTTCCGCGTGCGTGCCATGGTTGCGGTAAGTCGCGTTGGGTACATCGCCGCCCGAGTAGCCTACCCGCGTGGAGAGCACGCCGGGATAGCGTCTTAGCAGATCCTGCATGCCCCAGAAGCAACCGCCGGCCAGGATCGCAGTTTCAGTTCGCGTCGTCATATACGGTCCCTCCCATCAGTGAATTTAGCGTCCGGTATCAATGTACCTCATGTGCTTTCGCTTCTTGGCCGAAAGCGCTCACTCCGTCCGCGGCCACCGATCCTCGATTGCGTACCACGGCGCTTTCGATGCAACACACACATGTTTCTGTTTTTCACTCAGGAACGGCGTGTCCAGCGTGCCTATCGCCACGGACATCCAATCCGAAAACTCACTTTTGGAATCAGACCAGAACAGCGAAGAGCCGCAGTCGCCACAGAACTGTCGGGCGACACCTTCAGACGAGTTAAAGGTTTTCAGCGACTCGACACCCGCAATGATCTTGATCGCAGACCTGGGTGCGGTTGCATACGTCGCAAACGCTGCCCCGTGGCCCTTGCGGCATTGGCTGCAATGGCAATGGGTAACCGCTTTCAGCTCGGCAACCACCCGATATTTCACTGCGCCGCACAGGCAACTTCCTTGGTGAAGTGCATCCATGTTCATCGTTTCTCAAGTCTCGGTCGCGCCACTTTAGCGGTCCGGTGCGGGGTTTGGCGAGTTGGGTGAAACACCAGGCTCGCTGGCCTTTTCTACGGTTGGTCGCAGTTTGAATCGACAGACATTTCCGCCGCGCACCATGCACTCCGTGTGATCGACTTCACCACCGCCTAACGCTCCGATCAACGCCAGGTCCAGTTCGCAGACCACCGGGTGGGCCGCGGCCAGGCGGTGGAAGACGCAGTTGTGGGCGACGATTTCCTTGTCGTCGGACGAGCGAAAAAATACCTCTGCTTCGTATCCTGCCTGGTTCATGTGCTGCACGATCCTGGCTTCGTCAACCACCTGAGGTTCGCGGTCCTGGGCCAGTTTACGGCCCATGCTGCGCATCAGCGAAGCCAGGGCATCGGGGCCGATGATGTCGGCCACTTCCTCGATCAGCACACTGGCCAGCATCTGATATTGGCGAGGGAACTGCTCCCGCGCATGGTCGGTGAGCCGATACAGCTGCTCCGGACGGCGGCCCGTTGGCCGGGTTTCGCCGCGCAGCACCAAGGCGTCACGCTCCAGCGCCGCCAGATGCTGGCGAACCGCGGTGCGTGTCACCGAAAGATGGTCAGCCAACTCGTCAATGCTCATGCCGCCCGCATGGTGCAGCAGCGCATTGAGCAGGTCCTGCTGTGTACGGCCCAGTCCTTCCAGCATGGTTTGCCCTCGCGCGGTATCAGAACTTGTCCGGGAACTGCTTGACCAGTGCGGCCGTCAGCGCGTCAGCCAGCGACACGATGTGGGTGCGCATCATCTGCCAGGTGCGTGCTTCGCCTGCATAGTCATGTGCGGCGAGTTCATCGACCTGGGCGACGTGGTGGCCGCCGTGAGCCGACAACATGGCAACCAGCGTGTTTTCAGGCAGGTTGGGGTTGGCTTTGGCCAGAAACGCCGCAATCGCCTTGGCATTGCTGGTCAAATCCGTGACGGCTGTCTGCTTGCCCTTCGTGTCTTTGGCGACCGTGGCATCGCTGTAGTGTTTCACCGCGCCCCAGTGACCGGCAAGCAGCTTGAGCAGTTGATCGGCAGCGGGCTGGCCGTAGAGTGGAGCGATGCTGTTGGCGATTTTGGTCGCGTTGTCGACGACCTGGTCAGCGGCGACTTTGGCTTGCTGTTTGTCCGCTGTTTGGTTGGCGATCGCATAATTTCTGATCCAGAAAATATGCTCGACCCACAGGTCGCGCAAGGCCAGGCGTGTGGTCAGCGCGGCGCTGTCGGCGGAGGCTGGAGCGGCGGGGGGATTCTGACTCCAGGCCGGTTGAGCACAGAACGCCAACAGCATTAAAGCCAGGACTTTGATATTCATGACGGCACCCTCTGGTGGTGGGATTGTTCGACAATATCAATTTAAGCATACAAATATGTTTTTATCGGATTCAGACCAAACTCGCGGATCAACGGTAGATAAAGGGGGAGAGTAGGGGACACCGAAGCCTGGCTGACCGGCGTCCCCTTCGTTACACAAAAATCAGAACTTGAACGCTTGTCGACCGACCAGCAACCAGTGGCCTTTCTGTTTTTGCCAGATCTGGAAGTTCTCGATTTCGGTCGGAACCACTTCGGTGCCTTTGAGCGCTTGAGCCGAGAAGTGATGGCGGACTAACGCTACGTCACCCGAAATGGTGATGGTCTGGTTCTGCATCTCCAGGGTTTTGAACGCGCTTTTGCCGGTCTCGATATCGTCGATGAATGCTTTCTTGTCCTGGATCTTTCCGCTGGAGTGCCCGTAGGTCAGGTTCTCGGCGGTCAGCGCTTTCAGCTCGGCAATGTTCTTGTGCAGCATGGCCTGCGTCAGATGATCGACGGCTTGCGCAACATCCTTGTCCGCGGAAGTGGGGGCAGCGGCTACGTAGCCACTGAAGAGGCACAAGAATCCAATCAGCAATTTCACTTTTTTCATGGGTGTTTCCTTGTTGTTGTGGGTCGTCGGAGCGAGAGTGAAAAATATCACTTATCGGTCATCGTACAACCTAGCATGCAGCCGAGAAAAAAACGAACTTGCGTTGAGGGCTCATATTGCTGGGTAGTCAGCGCGACTCGCTATTACAATGCAACACGTAGTAACACATCACTTATAGGGATATTGGCCAGTGGATGACAACAGAAGGCCCATCAAGACGCGCTCTGCGGGCTGGGCAAGACACATCACCGACATTCTGGTGAAAAGAGACATTTCCCCCAATCAGATATCCGTCGCCAGCATCGCCTTCGCGCTTGCCGGCGTCGTGGCGCTCAATATTGATAGCGGTGTCATTGGATCGATCTGCTGCGCGATCGGCATTCAGTTGCGCCTGCTGTGCAACCTGTTCGATGGGATGGTGGCGATAGAGGGCGGCAAGAAGTCCGACATCGGCAGTCTCTACAACGAATTCCCCGACCGGATCGCCGACAGCCTGCTGATCGTCGGGCTCGGGTATGCCATTGGCCAATCCGACCTCGGATGGTTTGCTGCCCTGGCGGCGGCACTGACTGCGTATGTCAGGGTGTTCGGCGGCTCGATTGGCCTCAAGCAGACCTTCATCGGCCCTATGGCCAAGCAGCATCGAATGGCCGTGATGACCGCAGGACTGCTGCTGAATGCCATCGAAGCAAAGCTTTATGGCACTCACTACGTACTGTTGATCGCACTGGCTGTCATCGCCATTGGCTCTGTCGCCACCTGCGCTACGCGAACGCTGGCGATCGCCAAGCAGTTGAAGGGGGCCGACCATGTGGATCAGTAATGCGCTGATTTCTGTTCTTCGACTGTTGATTGGCGTCACGGCCAGATGGGAGAGCCCGCCGGATCTCACGCGTCAGCGAATCTATTTCGCCAACCACACCAGTCACATGGACACCTTGGCCATCATTGCGGCCCTGCCGCCTGAGGCCAGGTTGAATGTGAAGCCGATCGCCGCTGCCGATTACTGGGGGAAAAACCGATTTCTGTCGTACATCTCCCAGAAAGGCCTGAATGCCGTGCTGATCGACCGTAAACCGGCGCCCGGTAAAAACGCGCTGGAGCCCATTTTCGATGTGGTGCAGGCGGGTCATTCGATCATCTTCTTTCCGGAAGGCACGCGCTCATCCGAGGCACTGCCCGGAGAATTCAAATCAGGTCTTTACCGGCTGGCCGAGACCTTCCCCGATGTCGATCTGGTACCGATCTACCTGGAAAACCTTCATCGCTCCATGCCCAAAGGCAAACACGTCCCTCTGCCGATCATCTGCACGATCCGTATCGGCAATCCGATGGAAAGGATTGCTGGCGAGGATAAACAGGTGTTTCTGGAACGCGCGCGTAACGCCATTGTGGGGTTGTCGAAATGAGTCTTGAAGCAAAGTTTTTGTGGTTCTTTTTCGGATTGGCATGTTTGCTGGCGATTGCTTCGCTGGCCGGTCGATTGCTGGCCCGGCGGGCCAAAACGGAAGGCGCTGTCTCGACCATCGAAAACCTCAATCAGCGCGTGAATGCCTGGTGGGGGATGGTCATCATCTTCTTCGTTTCCTACCTGCTGGGCGGTAATGCAACGGTCGTCCTGTTCGGATTCATCTCACTGTTCGCGCTCAGGGAGTTCATCACCCTGACACCGACCAGGCGGGGTGACCATAACGCCCTGTTTTCGGCGTTTTTCATCCTGATCCCGCTGCAATACATCCTGATCGGTACGCACTGGTATTCGATGTTTACGCTGCTGATTCCGGTGTATTCATTCCTGCTGCTACCGGCGATTGCGGTGCTGAGCCAGGACACTGACGGCTTCCTGGAAAGGACGGCGAAGATCCAGTGGGGCGTGATGATCTGCATTTATTGCATCAGCCATGCGCCCGCGCTTTTGCTGTTGGATCTGGAAGGGTTCGCGGGCCAAAACGCGCTGCTGCTGTTCTATCTGGTGTTCGTCGTTCAGTTGAGTGATGTGCTGCAGTACGTGTTCGGCAAACTCTTCGGCAAGCACAAAGTTGCGCCGCTGGTGAGTCCGTCAAAAACGGTCGAAGGTCTGGTCGGTGGAGGCCTGTCTGCAACGCTGATTGGCGGCTGCATGTTCTGGATGACCCCCTTCAGCTTCTGGCAGTCACTGCTGATGTCGTTCGTCATCGTGGTGATGGGCTTCCTCGGTGGTCTGGTCATGTCGGCGATCAAACGCAGTTTGAGCGCCAAGGACTGGGGCACCATGATCAAAGGTCACGGCGGCATGCTCGACCGGATGGACTCGATTTGCTTCGCAGCACCGATCTTCTTTCACCTGACGCGCTACTTCTTCTCCGCTGCCTGATTCAGGCGCCCTCAAAACCGAAAAAACATACCGCATGTCGTAAAGACATGCGCGTATGGACTTTCGCTTCATTAACCACTCGCGCCGGTCGATAACCTCTTTAGCAAACCAATCCGCAGTTGGCTTCAACGCAACTGACAAACGTGCCGAGAGAGGAACCACAGAGTGTCCATAAAATTACGTTTGATTCTGCTGATTGGCACCGGGCTGATTACCGCGTTGATCATGAGCCTGGTCAGTTACCTGGGAAACACCCAGATGGCTGAGGCGGTGAATGACAACGAGGTCAGTATGGCCGTGCTGCGCAATCACCTCGAAGCCGACATGATGCACGATGCGTTACGCGCCGACGTGCTGTCGGCGATGCTGGTCGGGTTGGGTAAAAGCACCAGCAGCAAAGCCGAGGTGCGCAGTTCCATCGAGGAACATGCGGCGCATTTTCGTGAAATGCTCGGTGAAAACCTCAAGCTGCCGGTCAACGACATCCTTAAAGCGAGCCTGAACAAGATCAAGCCCAGCCTCGATACCTACATCAGCGCAGCCGAGCGCATCGTCGCGCTGGCGCTGGAAAATCCGGAAGCCGCGCAGCAACAACTGGGCAGTTTCAGTAGCGTATTCAGCCAGCTGGAAGAACAGATGGCCGCCCTCAGCGAACTGATCGAAACCAACACCCAACAGACCAGTGTCGGCACTCAGAAAGTCATCAGTAACGCCAACTTCACCCTCGGCGGCGTCCTGATCGCCAGCCTGTTATTGCTGCTGGCCCAGGGGCGCTCGGTGATGCTGAGTATCATGGGGCCGTTGCAAACCGCCAGCCGCATCGCCGACAGCATCGCCCACGGCAACCTGAGCGAACCGATTGTCGAGCCCACTCACAACGACGAAGCGAGCGCGCTGATTCGCAGCCTCGCGACCATGCAGCGCGACCTGCGCGGCATGATCGAAGCCGTGCGCAGCAACGCCCACGGCGTGAGCGGCATGAGTGAACAATTGAGCAGCGGCTGCCACGAAGTCGCCGGCAGCAGCCAGCAACAAAGCGTAGCGGCCAGTACCATGGCGGCTGCCGCCAGTGAAATGACCGCGAGCATCGAGGAAATCACCCGGCATGCCGAACGTGCGTTGAACATGGCCAATCAGGCCGAGGCGCTGGCCAAGGATGGCGGTCGCGTGATCCATCAGGTGGTCAACGACATGGACGGCATTGCGCGTTCGGCGCAGCAATCGGCCCAGGTGATCCGCACGCTGGACAAGGAGTCCGAAGGGATTTTCAGCATCATCCAGGTGATCAAGGGCATCGCCGACCAAACCAACCTGCTGGCGCTCAACGCCGCGATCGAAGCCGCTCGTGCCGGTGAGCAGGGCCGTGGATTTGCCGTGGTGGCCGATGAAGTGCGCAGCCTGGCGGGACGCACCAGCGCCTCCACCCAGGAAATTGCCACGATGGTCTCACGCATCCAGCAAAGCACCCGCGAGGCGGTGACCAGCATGGAGGCGGGCGTGGCGCAGGTCGACAAAGGCATGGCCGTGACCGCCGACGTCGAGCGCGCCATCCGCGAAATCCTCGACGCCACGTTGAACACCACGCAACTGGTCAATGACATCACCCGCACCATCGGTGAGCAGAGCCTGGCCAGCAATGAAATCGCCCATCAGGTCGAAATGATTGCCGGCATGTCCGAAGGCAACAGCAAAGTCATCGGCCGGACTGCCTCGACCACCGATGAGCTGTCCACCCTGGCAGGCAAGCTCTCGCAGTCGGTGGATCGGTTCAGGCTTTAAGGCTTGCGTACCGATCAATTGGTTTCGGTGATTGTGAAGGCCTCTTCGCGAGCAAGCCCGCTCCCACATTTGATCTCCAGTGAGTACAGATTTGTATTCGACAAAGATCAAGTGTGGGAGCGGGCTTGCTCGCGAAGGCGTCAGTCCTGACAACGTCGATTACAGGTACTTGTCCGTCACCGCGCCTTCCGAGGCGCTGGACACGGTCTTCGCGTACTTGGCCAACACACCGCGTTTGTACTTGGATTCCGGGCGCACCCATCGGGTCTTGCGCTCGGCCAGTTCGGCGTCGGAGACATCGACCGTAATCTGCCGAGTTTCAGCATCGATGGTGATCTTGTCGCCGTCTTCAATCAGCGCTATCGGCCCGCCATCAAAGGCTTCGGGCGTGATATGGCCCACCACAAACCCGTGTGAACCGCCGGAGAAGCGGCCGTCGGTGATCAACGCAACGTCCTTGCCCAGCCCCTTGCCCATGACCGCCGATGTCGGCGAGAGCATTTCGCGCATGCCGGGCCCGCCCTTGGGACCTTCGTAGCGAATCACGATCACATCGCCGGCTTTCACTTCGCCGTTGAGTATGCCGGCCAACGCACCTTCCTCACCGTGGTAGACCCGCGCCGTGCCTTCAAAGCGCAAACCTTCCTTGCCGGTGATCTTGGCCACGGCGCCGGTGGGCGAAAGGTTGCCGCGCAGCACCACCAAATGGGAGTCTTTTTTGATCGGTTGGTCGAAGGGCAGGATCACGTCCTGACCTTCGGGATAGTCGGGCACGTTTTCCAGGTTTTCGGCCAGGGTCTTGCCGGTGACCGTCAGCGCATCGCCATGCAGCATGCCGGCGGCGAGCATGCGCTTCATCAGCGGCTGGATGCCGCCGATGGCCACCAGTTCACTCATCATGTATTGGCCGCTGGGGCGCAGGTCGGCGACCACCGGGGACACCTTGCCCAACTCGACGAAATCATCCAGCGTCAGCTCGACATCCACGGCATGCGCCATGGCCAGAAGATGCAGCACGGCATTGGTCGAGCCGGCGAGGGCGATCACCACCCGAATCGCATTTTCAAAGGCCTTGCGGGTCATGATGTCGCGCGGTTTGATGTCTAGCTTGAGCAGCTCCATGACTTGCTGGCCGGCGCGGAAACTGTCCGACGCCTTGTCGCTGCCGACGGCGTCCTGAGAGCTGGAACCGGGCAGGCTCATGCCCAACGCCTCAATCGCGGAGGCCATGGTGTTGGCGGTGTACATGCCGCCGCAGGAGCCGGGGCCGGGAATCGCCACTTCCTCGATTTGCTTGACCTGAATCTCGCTGATATCCCCCCGCGCGTTCTGACCCACGGCCTCGAACACGGAGATGATATCGGTATGGCCAGCGCCCGGCCGGATGGTGCCGCCATAGACGAAGATGGACGGGCGATTCAGCCGCGCCATACCGATCAGGCAGCCCGGCATGTTCTTGTCACAACCGCCCACGGTTACCAGGCCGTCAAAGCCTTCGCAACCGGCCACGACTTCAATGGAATCAGCGATCACTTCCCGCGACACCAGCGAGTACTTCATGCCTTCGGTGCCGTTGGCGATGCCGTCGGAAATGGTGATGGTGTTGAAAATGACGCCCTTGGCACCGGCGGCATTCGCGCCTTTTTCGGCTTCTATCGCCAGTTTGTCGATGTGCATGTTGCACGGCGTCACCATCGCCCAGGTGGAGGCGATGCCGATCTGCGGTTTCTTGAAGTCTTCGTCGGTGAATCCCACGGCACGCAGCATGGATCGTCCCGGCGCGCGTTCCACGCCGTCGACCACTTGGGAGGAATATTTGCGCAGATCAACTTTGTCGCTCATGACAATCTCCTCACCGGCTCATCGAGAAAAAGCACGATGAGTATAGTGGCCGAGGCGGACCATCAAGTCGGGAACAGACGCGCGGGTTTGCCGTGTCGTGATATTCTTCGCCCTAACTTGCTTTGACCTATTCAGTTTGCGCGTCCTTGAGACGCGCCAACAGAATCACTGTCGCTCAAGTAGCTGAAGCCAATAACGATAAAAAGTCAGTTCAGTAGGGACATATAAACTGAGGTCGATGGAGACACGTCGGCCTTGTGTGCCCACCCTCCAATCCTTATGAGTGCGCAACCCACAGCATGCTGCCTGCATGCCGTGAACCAGGGGCCTCAAGCATGGGGATGGAAGGGCGGATGGCGTTTTATCAAAGGTGCTACAGATGTTTAAGAAAATGAACACGGCCCTGCTGGGGCTGGCTTTGTCGATGGGGATCACGTCCGTTCACGCGGAAGAGGCAAAGAAAGTCGATGTGCTGCTCATTGGCGGCGGCATCATGAGCGCGACCCTCGGTGTTTGGCTCAATGAGCTGGAACCTGGCACTTCGATGGAAATGATCGAGCGCCTCGACGGTGTCGCCCTGGAAAGCTCCAATGGCTGGAACAACGCCGGTACCGGTCACTCCGCCCTGGCCGAGTTGAACTACACCCCGGAAGACGATAAAGGCAACGTTCAGATCCCGAAAGCCGTTGAAATCAACGAAGCCTTCCAGATCTCCCGTCAGTTCTGGGCCTGGCAGGTTCAGCAAGGCGTGCTGAAGAATCCGCGTTCGTTCATCAACTCCACACCGCACATGAGCTTTGTGTGGGGCGATGACAACATCAAGTTCCTGAAGAAGCGCTACGAAGCCCTGCAAGCGAGCCCGCTGTTCGCCGGCATGCAGTACTCCGAAGACCCGGCTGTGATCAAGAAGTGGGTTCCGCTGATGATGGAAGGGCGTGACCCGAACCAGAAAGTCGCGGCCACCTGGTCTCCGATCGGTACCGACGTCAACTTCGGCGAGATCACCCGCCAGTTCGTTGCGCACCTGCAAACCACGCCGAAATTCGACTTGAAACTGTCTAGCGAAGTGCAAGACATCACCAAGAACGAAGACGGCAGCTGGCGCGTCAGCTACAAAAACCTGAAAGACGGCAGCAAAACCGAAACCGACGCCAAGTTCGTGTTCATCGGCGCGGGCGGCGGTGCACTGCACCTGCTGCAGAAGTCCGGCATTCCTGAAGCCAAGGAATACGCAGGCTTCCCGGTAGGCGGCTCGTTCCTGGTGACCGAGAACCCGACCATCGCCGAGCAACACCTGGCCAAGGCCTACGGCAAAGCCTCCGTTGGCGCACCGCCAATGTCGGTTCCGCACCTGGACACCCGCGTCCTGGACGGCAAGCGCGTCATCCTGTTTGGCCCATTCGCGACCTTCAGCACCAAGTTCCTGAAAGAAGGCTCGTACCTGGACCTGCTGACCACCACCACCACGCACAACGTGTGGCCAATGACCAAAGTCGGCATCAAGGAATACCCGCTGGTCGAGTACCTTGCAGGCCAACTGATGCTGTCTGACGAAGACCGCCTCAACGCCCTGAAAGAATACTTCCCGAACGCCAAAGCCGAAGACTGGCGCCTGTGGCAAGCCGGCCAACGCGTGCAAATCATCAAGCGTGATGAAGCCGCGGGTGGCGTGCTGAAGTTGGGTACCGAGATTGTTGCCTCGCAAGACGGCACCATCGCTGGCCTGCTGGGCGCATCCCCGGGTGCTTCGACTGCTGCACCGATCATGCTGACCGTGCTGCAGAAAGTGTTCAAGGACAAGGTTGCATCGCCTGCCTGGCAGGAAAAGCTGCACCAGATCGTGCCGAGCTATGGCACTCAGTTGAATGGCAGTCCTGAGAAAGTGGCTGAAGAGTGGGCTTACACCGCCAAGGTGTTGCAGCTGACTCCGCCGCCGGCGATTGGTCAGATGGCGGCTCCGGCTGCTGCTCCGGCTGCTCCGGCCAAGGCGCCGAAGGCTAATGCTGCGACTGATATGGCTCTGTAACTAGAGGCCTGATCAAAAGCCCACTGAACCGGTGACGGTCAGTGGGCTTTTTTGTATCTGGGATTCAGTTCTTGCAGGTTACACAACACTTAAGGTTGACGAGTTTTTGTGGCGAGGGGGCTTGCCCCCGTTGGGCTGCGAAGCAGACCTGAATAGGGCGGACTTACTCCTCGTCGTGCTTAAGCGTGCGGTGAACCCATCTTGCTGTTTAACGTCGTGAGCTCGCATCTCCAGAGATGGCCAAAGCAGCGCCTCATCCGTCACGACAAAATGGCTTAAGATCATCGAAGGCTGGAATGGAACATCTCGACTAATAGGACGCGACATTTATGGAAATCCCGTTTTCTCAAATCAGCGAGCGTTTGAACAATCGCCGATTTTCGGTAGCAAACAACGCCCACGGGCTATCCGATGCACGCACAGTGTTTCACTACCATGTCGAGGAAGGTGCTGTTTGGGGTACTTACCAGGGCGGCCATATTCGCATGGGTAATCAAGTCGGACGCGTGACAGGCCCCGATACCATTGAGCTTCTTTATCAGTGCTTGACCACGGATGGTGAGATTCTTTCCGGCTGGTCTCGTGGCACGGTAGGTGTTGATCACGCAGGACGTACCACGCTGACCTTCGTATGGGGTTGGTTGTCGGGCGCGACCGGAGGTGGGGAGTCGAGATACGTCGAGCTTGCCGAGTAGTGGTTAAGGATCTTTTTGATAATTCCGCGTGTCTTGTCGTAAATGATTAACTCCTCCGTTTATCACGATATAGCCGCTATAAACCGTGCAATAAGCTTTCCATGATCATTCCCGAAAATGTTGTCTCCACCGGCCCAATAAGAAACACAGGTCCCACGCCATCCCATTGAACCGTCACAGTTCCGCCATCACATTCAACCTCAACGGAATGGTCTAACAAGCCACGACGAATTCCGTTAACCGCGGCACCGCAGGAGCAGGAACCTGAACCGAGCGGAATGCCACCCCAGCGCTCCCAAATGCGCAACCGAATGTGTTTTCGGTTAATGATCTGGACGAAATGCACATTCGTCCTGAGGGGGAACAGGGGATTGGTTTCAATTGTCGGGCCGATGGTCGCTATATCAATGGCTGTTAGATCATCCACGAAATAGGTGCAGTGCGGATTTCCCATGCTGCAAGCTGTTGGGTCACCAGCAAGTGGCAAAACAGTTGTATCCAGTTCCAGAGACAGCGGAATATCCGACCAGCCGAAAAGCGGCTCCCCCATGTTGACGGAAATCGCGCCGGTGGAAGTTCGTTCGCAAGTGAGTAGACCACGGTTGGTTCGGAGCGCTATCGAAGTGGTATTTGATTCGCGCATCAGCATATCCGCGGCGCCCCGCGTTGCGCTGCCACAAGCATCCAGTGTGGAGCCATCTGCATTCCAAAACATCAAACGCGCATCTGCATCATCGCAATCGAGCACCACCGCGAGTTGATTGAATCCGACTCCCCGGTTCCGATCACCCATTCGCCGAGCCAGGGTACTGGTCATTGGATTGGCCGCGTTTCGCGAGTCGACAATGACGAAGTCATCGCCATTGGCGTGCATTTTATGAAAGCTCAGCGGCATAAATAGATCCTGGCGCAATTGACGTTTAAAGGCGATCTGGCCCCAATTCGGTGTTCTGATCCGTATTTTCCATCGCTATCTGCATCTGTAACGCACACAGCCGCCGGCTCACAATAACGGCACGCTCCGCAGTCGCGGAAACCGCTGCACCGCAAACTCATAATGTAGGAGGCCCAATGGGCAAGATGGCGATTTTCCTGGGTGGATTTCTGGTGTTGACCATTTTGATTGGTGCCCTGGCCACGATCTCTCCCACTTAGTCCTTTCTGCGATCAGACATCCTCCCGCCAGCGCCGCGCCTGAACCAACAACGCCTCCACAGTGGGAGGCGTTGCAGTTTCAGCGATACCGCTGGTGTTACTTGAGGTCGAAGCGATCCAGGTCCATCACTTTAGCCCAGGCGGCGACGAAGTCTTTAACGAACTTTTCCTGCGCATCGGCGGTTGCATAGACTTCAGCCAACGCTCGCAATTGCGCATTTGAGCCGAAGACGAGATCGACGCGGGTGCCGGTCCATTTCAATTCGCCGGTCTTGCGATCGCGCCCTTCAAACTCCTCGTTAGTCTCCGACACCGGTTTCCATTCCACGCCCATATCCAGCAGGTTCTTGAAGAAGTCGTTGGTCAACGCCTCCGGCTGCTGGGTGAATACACCGTGCCTGGTTTGTCCGACGTTGGTGTTCAGCACGCGCATGCCGCCAATGAGCGCGGTCATTTCTGGCGCGGTGAGTGTCAGCAGTTGCGCCTTGTCGATCAACAGCTGCTCGGCCGGGACGCGGTACCTGCCTTTGAGGTAGTTGCGGAAGCCATCGGCGATGGGTTCGAGGAAGCCGAAAGACTCCACGTCCGTCTGCTCTTGGGAAGCATCCATCCGTCCTGGTGAGAACGGCACCGTCACGGTTTGACCCGCATTTTTCGCTGCCTGTTCGACGCCGGCGTTACCGGCCAGCACGATCAGGTCTGCCAGCGAGATTTTCTTGCCGCTGTTGTTGAACTCGCTCTGGATACCCTCGAGTTTCGCCAGCACGTTCGCCAGTTGCTCAGGCTGGTTGGCCTGCCAGAACTTCTGCGGGGCCAGACGCAAGCGCCCACCGTTGGCGCCGCCGCGTTTGTCGGAACCACGGAAGGTCGAAGCCGCCGCCCAAGCCGTTGATACAAGCTGCGAGACGGTCAGGCCCGATGCCAGGAGTTTGCTCTTGAGCGCGGCGACGTCACTGTCGTTGACCAAGGCATGGTCGACCGCTGGAATCGGGTCTTGCCACAGCAGCTCTTCGCTCGGCATTTCCGGGCCGAGGTAGCGGGAGAGGGGACCCATGTCGCGGTGGATCAGCTTGAACCAGGCGCGGGCGAACGCGTCAGCCAACTGGTCTGGATTGGCCAGGAAACGTCGCGAAATCGGTTCATAGATCGGGTCGAATCGCAGCGACAGGTCGGTGGTCAACATGGTCGGGTTACGACGCTTGGACGGGTCGTGAGCATCCGGAATGATGCCGGCACCGGCGTTGTTTTTCGGTATCCACTGGTTCGCACCGGCCGGGCTTTTACTCAGTTCCCACTCGAAGCCGAACAGGTTCTCCAGGTAGTTGTTGCTCCATTTCGTGGGCGTGGTGGTCCAGGTGACTTCCAGGCCGCTGGTGATGGTGTCCGGGCCTTTACCGGTGCCGAAGCTGTTCTTCCAGCCAAAGCCCTGTTGTTCGAGGCCAGCGGCTTCGGGCTCGGCGCCGACATTGTCGGCAGGTCCGGCGCCGTGGGTCTTGCCGAAGGCGTGGCCGCCAGCGATCAGTGCCACGGTTTCTTCGTCATTCATTGCCATGCGTGCGAAGGTTTCACGGATGTCCTTCCCGGCCGCGACCGGGTCGGGGTTGCCTTCCGGGCCTTCCGGGTTGACGTAGATAAGGCCCATTTGCACGGCGGCGAGCGGGTTCTCCAGGAAGCGCCCCTGGTCGGTGCGGCTCTCCTCATTTTCCCCCGGCTCGGCAACGAGAGGGCCTTCGCCGGGCTCTTGCATGGGCTCGTTTTTTTTGCCATAGCGGGTGTCGCCGCCCAGCCACTTGTTTTCCGAGCCCCAGTAGACGTCTTCATCCGGTTCCCAAACGTCCGGACGACCACCGGAAAAGCCGAAGGTCTTGAAGCCCATGGACTCCAGCGCGACGTTGCCGGTGAGGACGATCAGATCCGCCCAGGAAATTTTACGACCGTACTTTTGCTTGACCGGCCAGAGCAGCCGGCGTGCCTTGTCGAGGCTGACGTTGTCCGGCCAACTGTTGAGCGGCGCGAAACGTTGCTGACCGGAACCGGCGCCACCACGACCGTCACCGGTGCGGTACGTACCGGCGGCGTGCCAGGCCATGCGAATGAAGAGTGGCCCGTAGTGACCGAAGTCCGCCGGCCACCAGTCCTGGGAATCGGTCATCAACGCAGTCAGGTCTCTTTTGACCGCTTCAAAGTCCAGGCTTTTGAAGGCTTCGGCGTAGTTGAAGTCCTTGTCCATGGGGTCGGACAGGGACGAGTGCTGATGGAGGATCTTCAGATTCAGTTGGTTCGGCCACCAGTCGCGGTTTGTCGTGCCACCGCCAGCGGCGCTAATGAACGGGCATTTCGATTCGTTTGCCATGTGTGAGCTACCTTTGGTCGTATTCATCCGGCTATCCGGCCCAGCGTGGGCGTTAAACAGCAACGGGCGAAACCAATGACACAGGCTGCAGGGCCAGCAGTTTGATCAACTGATTGTTTTGATCACACGGGAATTCTGAATAGCGGCAATCGAGTTGCCTGCACGGTGGCCTACGGCAGGTTTAGTCAGGTTTCTGACCCATTCCTATCTCCTTATCAGCTCTTGACCGGCCGGCTTATGGTGCCGGCGCTCGAATAAGGTTAGACCCCAGTTGGGAAGTCAGCTAATAGGGGGAGTATTGGGTCGTGATAGGCAGAGTCTTTTACGGGTTTCAGGGGTAGGCCCCGCGTCTATTTGAAGCATAGACGCGGGAACGCCGTTACTTGCGCACGTTCTGGTACAGCATCAACCTTGAGGTTTCGTGCATGGCGCGGGTCAGTTGCGACAGGCGTTTGAACTCTTCAGGGTTTTGCTCGGCGACGTTGTCCAGCGGCGTCGGTGAGGCCAGGTCATGGAGACTTGGCGAGCTGCCGTCGTGCTCCATCTGCACCATGTAGTGTTGAGTCACGCCAGCAATCAGCGGGAATGTTCCCTCACGCAGTACCAGCGGTACTACGCGCTCACCCTCGGGCGCGGGCTGCTGAATGTCTCGGCCCATGCCGCTGTTGCGAAACTCAAGGCCGGCCATGCCCGCCACGGTGGGCAGCAAGTCCACCAGGCCGACGGCTTCCTTGACCTTGCGCGTCCCGAGCAAGCCCGGCGCGTGGATGATCATCGGCACCGCGTTGCTTTCCAGACCCAGTTGCTCGTAGGCCGGGGCCAGGAACGGGATCTGCGCGATACGGGTGTTGTGGTCGCCAAACAGCACGAAAATGGTGTTGTCGTACCAGCCGCCTGCTTTGGCGATTTCCATCAAGCGTCCGATGTTGAAGTCCAGCAAACGCACGGCGTTGTACTGCTCGACACTGCGCGACCCTGCGGCCTGTACTTCGGCCAGGGTAGGGTGCTTGACCTCGAACCCATCATTGGTCTTGGGAATCGTGAAGGGGCGGTGATTCCCGGCCGTCTGCACATAGGCGAAGAACGGTTTGTCCTTGGGCAGTGCTTGCAGGATCTGATCGGTTTCCTTGAACAGATCCAGATCGGAAATCCCCCAGACATCCACCACCGGAGACTTCCAGTCCCGCTCTTCGAACAAGCGAACACCGTCGATGCTTTGCCGGATCAAGGCATTCATGTTGGCCCAGCCGGAGTTGCCGCCGATGGTGTAGATCTTCTCGTAACCGGTGAACGCATTGATCAGTGTGTTTTGTTTGGTGATCAACGGATTACGCGTCGCGGTTTCCTGACGGGTGACGTCGGGCACTCCGCTGATGCTGGCCCAGACGGTTTTTGCGGTCCCCGTCACCGGCACATAGAAGTGCTCGAAGAACCAGCTCTGCGTGGCCAGGCGATCGATATTCGGCGTCGGATTGATCGGGTTGCCGTAGGCCCCGACGGCGCTGGTGCCCAGCGATTCGAGCATGACGAACATCACGTTCGGCGGCCGCGAGCCCGGTACTTTGTAGGGTTGTGGCCCCTGGTGACGGACGAAATCAAGGGTTTGCGGGTCGGGCTTGTCCACGCCCAGGTAGTTGGTCATCACCGCGTAGTGTTCGCGCACCTGCGCTTCGTCATAGCGCGACTGGCCGACTTTGACCGTGTCGTAGAGGAACAACACCGGGTTCAGGCCCAACGCAGCGATCTGGTTATTGCCCGAGAAGAACGCATCGCTCCAGCGCAACGGAACCGGGTTTTCAAGGTTCATGTTTTCGACACGACCTAAAATGCCCAGCAGCACCACTACGACCATCAACGCACCACCCAACGTCGCGGAGAGCCGGCGAATGGCTTTGCGAGGGCGGTCCAGCGTCACGCGTTCCAGACGCACCAAGGCCAGTGTCACCAAGGCGACCGTTGCCAGCCAACCCAGTGAAATCCAGATCACCGGATAGGTCTGCCAGACCATGTCACGGGATATTTGCGCATCCTCGATGAAGCGCAGCACGGTGGCGTTGATCCTCACGCCCAGGTAGGCGTAATGACCAAAATCGATGATGTAAATCAGCAGCAGGACGCTCAGTGCCGCGACCAGATACACGCGGGCGATCCGGCGAAGCAGACGGCTGCCGATCAGGTTCCAGCGAGGAATCCAGGCCAGCAACGCCAACGGCAACATCGCCAGGATGGCCAGGCGCAAATCGAAACGAAAGCCGATCCCCAGGGTTTCCATGACGGCATGTTGGTCGAACAGCGCTCTGGCGTCGAAACCCGAATAGCCGAAAAAGAACAGGACCCGAAGCGCAGCAAACAGCGCAAACGTAATCGCTGTCGCGCCCAGCCAGTAATGTAAACGTCTCGAGTGCAGCCAACCCATCCCTGTTCCCCTGTCAATAAAGTCGTTAAATCTCAAACGGAACCGGACGCTGCACCGCGGCGCTGGGTTGCCAGGCGATACGTCCAGCGCGCGGCAAGCATCAGCAGTGCCGCGCAGCAATACAGACCCAGCAGCGGATCAACCAGGTAATCCCAATAGTTTTGCGAAGGTTTGATCCCGGCAATGAAGGCCAGGGTCGCGCTGGCCAGCATCACGACGGCCAGGCCGTTGCGCAGGTAAAACAGGCCCAGGGTCAGCACGGCGAGGAAAATCAGCAGGGGGCGCGGGCTGTAGCCAAACCGATAGGGGTCCAGATCACTCATGCCCAGGGTGGCCGGGTACAGCACCAGGGCCATCGCGGCGAAGAGGATCAAAACGCCGGTTTTACCCCGCGCAGGTGGCAGGATGTCCAGCCGACGCAAGCAGCCCCACGCCATGAACACCATGGAGGTGATCGCCAGGTCATCGATGTAGCTGCGCAAATAGGCGGCCAGCGATAACCCGTCCAGCGGTATGAAGCTGACTGCCAGCAAGGCGGCCAACAGTGCGATCCGCCAGGTCCTGGGCAAGCCGAAAGAAGGCAGCACCAGGAAGATGATCATTGCGAAGCTGACATGGGCTTGCCACAGGCTGATCATTTGCGACGCTCGTTAAGCCAGGCATCGTTGAAGGAGACGTGCTTGATGAAGGTGTTGTTCCAGGAATAAACCAAGTGATACATACCGTCGGGACTGCGGATGAAGTACGGGTATTCATATTCAAATTCACACCCTTGGCTTTTACAGACACGGTTGTCGAGGTTGTCCAGGAACTGTGCCTCCAGCGGTTGGCGAAGCGCGCCGCTGGAACCGCGAAACTCTCTACCGATGATTTCCTTGTAGGCCTCGGGAGAAAACGGAGCGCCTGCGGGATCAGGTGACTTGTCGAGGTCGCGCAACGAACGCCAATCGTCCATTTTTGCGTCGGTCCCATACAGACTCAGTTTGAAGCGCCCCTCCTGCAGGTCGTTGAGCGCCACCAGCAACCCATGTTCGGGCGTTGCGACGGCCGCCAACGATGAGTTCGGGTTCGAGGGATCGAGCGGATAGGGCTCACTCCAGGTTTGACCGGCGTCTTCGGTACGGGTCGCCAGCACACGGTGGTGGGTATCGCCGGCATAGCGCAGCAAGGCGATGCCGCGCTGGCCGTCCAGCGGAACCACCGTGGGTTGCAATGAATTATTGCCGTGGCTGATGCGGAATTTATCGATCACATTGCCGTCTGCGCTCAAGTAGAGGTACTCGGCAAACTTGCCCAGAAACTCGTGGTAGACCGGCAAGCCGATGGAGCCGTCGGCATGAAACACCGGTGCCGACCGAACCAGCGTGCTGATGTTCAGAAAGGGTGAGGTGATCAGCTGGCGCGGGGCGGACCAGCTTTCACCGAAGTCATCTGACACCATCACATTGACCGCGCTGCCGGCCCAGCCACCCATGGACACGGACACGTAGAACAGCCACACACGATTATCCGGCGCGAGGGCAACCACCGGATTGCCCAGCTTGCGAATGTATTTTCGCGTGCCCTGTTGGGTCGAATCCCGCGTCGCCAATACCTTTTCAGCCCCCCACTCGCCGGTTTTCGGGTCGAAACGGGCGGAACGCACCTGCACATCGGCTGCGCCTTCACGGGAGCCGGCGAACCAGACCGTCATCAGGCTGCCGTCGGGCAAAGCGGTCACCGCCGAGGAATGCACGAAATCCACCAGCCCGGACGAGGCGAAGCGGCTGGTATAAATGGGCTTGGCCACTTTGCCGGCCACGGCCATCACTGGACTTATCAGGGCAAAGGAGGAATGCGTACTGGCAGGGTTGAAGAACCATGCGGCGGCAAACAGGCAAGAAAGTGCAAGGTATGCACCGAGGGCAGGAACGTTGGGAAGTTTGATGCGCATCATTAAGGTTTTGGCATCTCATGGCCCGATCAGGCGCCCAAGCTAACACTCGCTAGTACAAGATCGGGCTTAATGAGTTTCTACTTTGTAAGCAGTTGTTTGTAGCGTGCTGCGTTGTCGATGATCCAAGATTTATTGAGAGGCTGAGACGACCGGATTAGACGGTTTTTACTTCGGCACACCGGGACTTGCCGAGCATTTCCGCCGTTGGTCACAAAAGCCAGACCTAAGCCGTGGTGAACCTGAAAAGGAAACTTCTATCCATTCCCTGCAAAAAGTAATCTGTCATCCCGACACTTGGATGGATCCAAACCATGCACCTGACCCACCGCCCCGTCAGCGCAGAAGATGTCCTGACGATTTGCGATTTTCCTCAAAATCCCCAAGAGCTGTTTTTTATGTTCCCGAAGGCGCAGTACCCGCTGACGGAGGATCAACTGAAGGCTTCGATTGCTCAACGTTCCGACTCAACGGTGGTTGAGGCGGACGGTTCTGTGATGGGCTTTGCTAACTTTTACAGGTTTGAGCGCGATGGCGTTTGCGCGATCGGCAATGTGATCGTGTCGCCCAAGGCTCGGGGGAAAGGGATCGCAAAGTTTTTGGTGCAGACGATGGTAGGGTTGGCGTTTGAACGTCATCGGGCATGGGAGGTGCAGCTGTCGTGCTTCAACGAGAATACGGCGGGGCTGCTGTTGTATCCGCAGCTCGGGTTTGTGCCGTATGGGGTTGAGGAGCGGTTGGCGCCGGACGGGCGTCGTGTAGCCCTTATACATTTGAGAAAGACTGGGAGCCATGGGGGGCTCTGAGTATTTTTCAGGCCGGGTTTTGTGCTGTTTGCTCGGGCCTCTTCGCGGCGGCTGGACGATGACGTTGTGAGGGCAGCCTTTTGTCGGTGTACCTGAACCAGACTCGCGATGCGTTGATCCATGTAGAAGGACTCAGGAGCCGTCGTCATTCTCCGATTGAGGAGCTCAAACCATGCAGCCCAAGGCACACCAGCGATACGACCTGACGCTGCTGATGCTGTTTGTGTTGATCGTCGTGGTGTCGGGTTATTCACCCCGCAGCCGAGTGGATTGGGCACTGGAAAACCTCTTGGTACTGTTTTTGGTGGGCACACTGGTGGCGGTTTCTGGCCGGTTTCGCCTGTCGGCGGTTTCCATCAGCCTGGTATTCGTTTTCCTGTGCATTCACGAACTGGGTTCTCACTACACCTACGCCAAGGTGCCGTACGACCAATGGTGTTCAGCCTTGACCGGGGTCAGCCTCGATAAAGCGCTGGGGTTGCATCGCAATCATTTTGATCGGCTGGTCCATCTGAGTTACGGGCTGTTGATGGCTTATCCCATTCGAGAAGTGTTGCTGCGCCTGACGCCGTTGCGGGGTTTCTGGTTGGTGTTTATGGCGTTGAACATCATTCTGTCGACGTCGGCCATTTACGAAATGGTGGAATGGATCGGTGGTGCCTACCTGGGCGACGACACCTCGCGTGCCTTCGTCGGTGCGCAGAACGATCCCTGGGATTCACAGAAAGACATGGCGTTGGCGGTGGTCGGCGCCTTCGTCAGCGAGTGTGTGGTTTTGCTGTGCAAGCAAAAACGCGCCGTTCCTGCGGCTGAGCAACCGTTTTAAATCACCCGATAAGAAAACCGATACTCGCTCAAGGAATTCCCAGCGGCAGGGCAGGCACCTGCGGCTTTAGAGTCACGCCCTCGTGATGGTGCATCGTGAGATAGACTCAACAGCGAACATCCAAAGGTGGGAGTGACAACGGTGGCGGGATTGCGATGGACTCGCTGATCACGGCCGCAGCGCAGGCGCTGGCAGCGGGTGATCCGCTCGGCGCGCTGAACCGGGTTGCGTTGCGCGACGATGCGCCGGCGCTGGCGTTGCGCGGGATTGCGATGGCGCAACTCGGCGATCTGGTGCGAGCCAAGGCGCTGGTGCAGAGGGCGGCGCGGGCCTTCGGACCGAAGGAGGCCTTGGCTCGGGCGCGCTGTGTGGTCGCCGAGGCCGAGATCGCGCTGGCCTCCCGGGAGTTGGGCTGGCCGGTGAAGGCACTCGAGGCGGCGCGGGTGACGCTTGAGACGCACGGCGATCGAGTGAACGCCGCTCATGCGCGGTATCTGCAGATTCGGCGTTTGCTGCTGATCGGGCATCTCGAAGAGGCCGACGTGCTGCTCGCCGAGCTTGACCCCGCGCCATTGCCGCCGGCATTGCGCGCCGCCCACGAACTGGTCGTGGCGGGGATCGCGATGCGACGACTCGAGACGAACAAGGCGCGGTCTGCACTCACAAGGGCCGAGCACGCCGCGCACGATGCCGATATTCCTGCGCTGACGGCCGAGGTGGAAAACGCTGTCCTTGTTCTGAACACGCCCGTCGCGCGTTTGATTGCCCATGGCGAAGAACGGCCTCTGTTGCTGGAGGAGGTTGAAGCGTTGCTCGCGTCCATGTCGCTGGTCATGGACGCCTGTCGCTACGTGGTGCGTGGCGCCGGCATGTCGGTCTCCCTCGCCACACGCCCGGTCTTGTTCGCCCTCGCACGGGCACTGGCCGAAGCGTGGCCGGCCGACGTGTCGAGGGAAACGCTGATTGCCCGGGCCTTTCGTTTGAAGCACGCCGATGAGTCCCTTCGCGCACGATTGAGAGTCGAAGTCGGGCGACTGCGTGCGGCGCTGAAACCCTTGGCCGGCATCACTGCAACCCAACGTGGTTTTGCGCTGGTGTCGCTGGTTGCCTCTGACGTGGTGGTGCTGGCGCAACACGTCGAAGAGAAGCACGGGTCGGTGTTCGCTTTCCTCGTCGACGGTGAGTCGTGGTCGAGCTCGGCCCTGGCACTGGCCCTTGGCGCCAGCCAGCGAACGGTACAACGGGCGCTCGACGAACTGGCCCGCGCGGGCAAGGTGCAGTCGTTCGGTCGCGGTCGGGCGCGTCGCTGGATGACCCCGCCGGTGCCGGGTTTCGCGACGACCTTGTTACTCCCGGTGCCACTGCCGGGTGACTAGGATGAACGTCACCCACCCGTAACGAGGAATGCCAACATGAAACAATCAGCAGCCAAAATCGTTCGTGAATATGGACCCTTTGCCGGTGTCGATAAGGTGCACGGCGTCACCTGGGACGGCCAGCACGTGTGGTTTGCCACCGGCGACAAACTCAACGCCCTGGACCCGGCGAGTGGCAAGACACTGCGTTCAATCGACGTCGCCGCCCATGCCGGCACCGCCTTCGACGGCCAGCACCTGTTCCAGATCGCCGAGGATCGCATCCAGAAAATTGACCCGCAGACCGGCCGTGTACTTGCAACTATTCCGGCGCCTGGCGGCAGTGACTCAGGGCTGACGTGGGCGGAAGGCACGCTGTGGGTCGGTGAGTATCGGGATCGCAAGATTCATCAGATCGACCCCGAGACCGGCGCGATTCTGCGCACCCTTGAATCCAACCGCTTTGTCACCGGGGTGACCTGGGTCGACGGTCAGTTGTGGCATGGCACCTGGGAAGAAGACGAGAGTGAGTTACGCCATATCGATTCGACCACCGGCGAGGTGCTGGAGAGCGTGAAGTTGCCGGCCGGCGTCGGAGTGTCGGGACTTGAATCGGATGGCGGCGATCAGTTTTTCTGCGGCGGTGGTGGCAGTGGAAAGGTGAGGGCGGTGCGGCGCCCTAAATAAGGCGCCGCTCAATCATTCAAGGCGCGCCAAACAACATCGTCCAGTAAACGCCTTCATCGCTACGCGCGTCCGCCGCATAGGCTGCGCCCATCTGGGTAAACATCGGGTTCATCAAGTTGGCGCAATGCCCCGGGCTGGCCAGCCAGCCCGACATTGCCTTGCTCGGTGAGCCCTGGCCGGCGGCGATGTTCTCGCCGATCTGCCGGCCACGGAAACCAGCGGCTCTGGCCCGGTCTGCGGGCATGTCGCCGTCGGGGTCCTGGTGGGCGAAGTAGTTGCCGTAGGCCATTGCTTTGCTGTGCCCTTGCGCCGCTGCGCCCAGAGCTGCGTTCCAGGCCAATGGCCGTGCGGCGGCGAAGCGTTGACGACCGCAAAGTCGCGGCGTGGAGCGTGCCGCATTGACCTGGGCCAGCAACGCTTTGCTGACGGCTCGCGAATCACCCACGCGACTGTCCAGCACCGGTTGCGCCAGCACCACTTGCCATTCACTCCGGGCGCGACTGACGCCAATGTCGGCATATTGGGTATCGAGCAACGCCCCGCAGTAATCGCTCTGGAGCATGTCGAAGGCCTCATCGGCATCCTGCGCACCGACCACGCGAATCGTGCGCACGGTCACCGCCTGATAGCCGGACGCCTTCAATCGATCGCGCAAACCGCCGCCATAGCCAATCGGCAAGGCCAGGTTCGACTTCAACGCCAGCGGCGATAACGCACGACCCGCGCGCCCCAGGCAGCGATCGGGATGAGCGCGGTAGTCGTTGATGGCTTCCACCAACTGCCTTTCGGCACCGGCGTGGGCGGGGTTGGCGAACAGGGAAAAAAGAGGAATGAAACAGAGCGAGGCAACGCGAACGAACAGGCGGTTTTGGCGCATGGATGAATAGCTCTGAGCGGGCAAGTGGAATTCACGGCTCGGCTATGACTGGCGCTTCAACACAAGGTTCACGGGCGAAAGAGACATATTTGCGGTGGTATCAGTGCGTCCGTCAAAGAGGACATGGAGGTGTCGTATGATGGCTTCTTTTTACCCGTCACAAGGATTCACCCATGCCGTTAAGCAAGCGCGATCAGGCGCAGATCGAGCGTCGCCTGATTGCCACCCTGACCGAGGCGTGTGAGACGGCCAAAGCGGACATCGTCGGGTTCTGCTGGCTGACCCACGAGGTCGATTACGAGGTGTTCCCCTCCAGTCTGCGGATCATCTGGGTCTTCGATACGCAGGCCAATAAGGATCAGGCGCTGGCCAGCGGGCAGGGCGAGCGCATGCTCGAGTTGACTGCCGTTGCGTTAAACGAAGCGGACGTTCTCGTCAGCCCGGTATCGGCCCATGTGCAGTTCGATTCTGAAGAAGCCTGCCAGCGCGCCAATGGCGGAAACTGGCAACAACGCTTGTCGCGCCCGCTCAATTCGAAAACTTTCGCGCCCCGGCCACGCAAAGGATCACCGCGACGGTAACCCCCAGCATGCCAATGCTCACGTGTTCGTGGAGCAGCGTGGCCGCCAGCGCCAAACCAAAAAACGGCTGCAGCAATTGCAGCTGGCCGACGGCGGCAATCCCCCCTTGGGCCAGCCCTCGGTACCAGAATACGAAGCCGATCAGCATGCTGAAGAGCGATACGTACGCCAGGCTCAACCACGCGGCTGGGGTAATTCCCGAGAACGAAGCCGGGGTCATGAACCAGGTGAGCGGGAGCATGACGGGCAGCGACAGGACCAATGCCCAAGAGATCACCTGCCAGCCTCCCAGGGTTCTTGAAAGCTTCGCACCTTCCGCATAACCCAGCCCGCAGGCGAGGATGGCCAGCAGCATGAGAATGTCACCGGTCGGCGAAGCGGTCAGGCCTTGCGAGACGGCAAATCCCACGACCAACGCGCTGCCCAGCACCGAGAAGAACCAGAACACCGGCCGTGGACGCTCCCCGCCGCGCAATACGCCGAACACCGCTGTGGCGAGTGGCAACAGGCCAACGAAGACGATGGAATGCGCCGACGTCACGTACTGCAGCGCCAATGCCGTCAGCAACGGAAACCCTACTACAACGCCCATTGCCACGATCGCCAAGGGCATAAGCTGATGCTTGGCGGGCCGCTTTTCTTTAAACAGCACCAGCATGCAAAGCGCCAGAAGCCCGGCAATCGCCGCTCGAGCAACGGTCAGGAACACCGGGTCGAATTCCAGTACGGCCAACCGTGTGGCCGGCAGCGAGCCGCTGAAAATCAGCACGCCGATGAACCCGTTGAGCCATCCGCTCGCGGTCTTTTCCGTTGTTGGGTTTTGCAGGGTCCGTTCCATGTGAGGGCTCTCTGAATTTGCAGAGATCCATCGTATGGTCGATGATCACTACAATCAAAAAATTGTCATGGATACATCCGACATGCCTCGCTCACGGTACAAGTCATTAGTGGATGCTTTGGCGGCCGACATCCGGTCTGGCCGATTGTTGCCGGGCACGCGCTTGCCGACGCATCGCCAACTGGCGGCGACAGAAGGGCTGGCGCTGGTGACCGCCAGTCGGGTCTATGCAGAGCTCGAAGCCATGGGCCTGGTCAGTGGGGAAACGGGGCGAGGCACGTTCGTGCGGGAGACGTCGTTGCCGCCGGGTTTGGGCATCGACCAGAAAAACGTTGCCGTGGGAATGACCGACCTCAACTTCAACTATCCCTCGCTGCCAGGGCAGGCAGAACTCTTGCGAAATGCGCTGCGCCAGCTCGCCTCGGGCGGTGATCTGGAATCCCTGCTGCGCTACCAGCCACACGCTGGGCGCCTGCATGAGCGCGCCTCGGTGGCGCGTCATTTGCTCGCCCGAGGGCTGACAGTGGATGCCGAGCAAGTGCTGATGGTCAGCGGTGCCCAGCATGGGCTGGCCGTGACGATGATGGCGCTGCTGCAACCCGGTGATGTGATTGCAGCGGATGCGCTGACCTATTCAGGATTCATCGTGCTGGCCGAAGCCTTGCACCTTGAAATCGTGCCCATTCCCGTGACCGAACAGGGACCTGATCTGGAGGCGCTGGATCGTCTGTGCCGGAGTCGCCGCGTGCGGGCGGTGTACTCGATGCCGACGCTGCACAATCCGCTGGGGTGGGTGATGAGTGCCGATCAGCGCGAGTCGCTGGTGACGATTGCGCGCAAGCATGACTTGCTGATCATCGAGGACGCCGCCTATGCCTTCCTTGCCGAGAACCCGCCGGCACCGATAGCGCAACTGGCTCCCGAGCGGACCGTTTACGTTTCAGGACTCTCCAAGAGTGTGGCCACTGGACTGCGCGTAGGTTTCGTCGCCGCCCCCGCCGAAAAAGTGCCCGCGCTGGAGCGCACGATCAGGGCGACCACCTGGAATACCCCGGGCGTGCTGACGGCAATCGCGAGCACCTGGCTCGACGATGGCACGGTCATGCAGCTGGAAGCTGAAAAACGCCAGGATGCGCAGGCCAGGCAGACCATGGCCGCAGAAGTGCTGGCGGGCCTTCCGTGCATTCGCCACCCGTCGTCCTATTTTCTTTGGCTGCCGTTGTCTGAGGATGCGAGGGCCGACCAGATCGCCGCGGCGCTGCTGCGTGAAAAAGTCGCGATTTCAACCGCTGAGCCTTTTGCGACTTCTGCCCATGTACCGCATGCGATTCGCTTGGCGCTGGGGTCTGCGGAGATGGGCGTACTGCGGGAGGCGCTGGAAAAAGTGAAGTGGGTGATTGGTGCTTATTCATAGCCCGAAGTCGGGTCTGAGGCCGGGCCTGTTACGCACATTGGCAAGTTATCGCAAGGGTGAAGCTTACGTTTCGCCCTTGCGATAGGGCCTGCGGTTGGCTGCCAGCCATTGGCAAACTGTCGGGTTTCACCCATGACAGCAAGGCGTGCGGTTGCAATGATCGCCCGAATTCCTACCGTCCAGCGGGTTACCGCCTCTAGATCAAAATCATCTTAGACAAGCATCGGCCGTCGCTTGACAGCATCGTTTAAAGTCATATAACTTCAAATCGTATACTTTCTACCGAGTGGAGAAGCTGATGACACGTCTAAGAGTTCTTTTCGCATCTACCGCAGCAGCCCTGGGGCTTTCATTGGCAATGTCTGCACCGGTACAGGCCGATACCTTGTCGAAAATTCGTGAGCGCGGAGTGCTTGTCTGTGGTGTGCACCCTGGCCTGGTCGGCTTTGGTGCGCCCAACAGTGCGGGTGATTGGCAGGGGTTTGATGCGGATTTCTGCAAGGCATTTGCCGCGGCGATTTTCGAGAAGCCCAAGGTCAAGTTTGTCCCGTTGTCCGATCAGGCGCGTTTCACGGCGCTGCAGAATGGCGAAGTGGATGTCCTCTCTCGGAACAGCACCTGGACCCTGACACGCGATACCACGATGGGCCTGCAATTTCCGGTGGTGGATTTCTTCGACGGCCAAGGCTTTCTGATCAACAAGAAACTGGGCGTCACCAAGGCGGCAGAGCTCGATGGTGCGACGGTCTGCATTCAGCAGGGCACCACCAGCGAATATGTGGTTCGCAACTTCTTCGACAAACTGAAGATCTCGTTCAAACCTGTGGTGATCGAAAGCGGGACTGAGTTCTTCTCGGCCTTTTTCGCAAGCCGCTGTGATGTGATCACCAGCGATGTATCGCAGCTAGCGGTTATTCGGCTCAACTCGGGCAACCCTGAAAACTACGCCATCCTTCCTGATGTGATCTCGAAATCGCCGATGGGTCCCGTCGTCCGTGGTGATGACAAGCACTTCGCAGACCTCGTCAAGTGGACGGTCTTTGCAACCTTTACCGCAGAAGAACTGGGCATTACCAAAGCAAACGTTAAACAAATGCTCACCAGCAACAACGAAGACATCCGGCGCCTTCTGGGTGTAACGCCAGGTGTGGGAGCAGGGCTGGGCCTCAAGGATGACTGGGTGATCAATGTCATCTCAGCGGTGGGCAATTACAAAGAAATCTTCGAGCGTAACGTGGGTGCAAACACGCCGTTGCAGATGAAGCGTGGCCAGAATTCGCTGTGGTCGGACGGTGGTCTGCTGTACGCCCCGCTTTTCTGATCCGTGATGTGAATGGCTCAAACGCCGCATAGACGGCGAATCAGAAACGAGAGGTGAAGGTCATGTCGGCAAGAGAGGGTGCAGTTAAACACCAGCACCGGGCGGTCACGGTGTTGGTCCAGCTCGCAGTGCTCACGGTTGTGGTGATTGCGGTCTGGTATTTCGGGCACGTGATCAACGAGCGCCTTACACAAAAAGGGATCAATACCGGGTTCGGCTTTCTGTGGACTCGCGCCGGCTTCGACCTCAGCGAAAGCATGATTGCTTTCAGCGGCGACAAGTCATATGCGTACGCCTTGCTCGCGGGGTTTTCGAACACGCTGAAAGTGGCGCTTTGCTCCATTGTGTTCTCCGTGCTGCTCGGGGTATTGGCGGCGCTGGCTCAGTTGTCGAAGTTCGGCCTGGCCAGACGAATTGCCAAAGTGTATGTCTCGACGATCCGCAATACGCCGCTGCTGCTGCAGTTGTTCTTCTGGTTCGCTGTTTTTACTTACGGTTTACCGGTGGTCCGGGAGGCTCTGGAGCCGGTACCGGGTGTGTTCATCAGTAATCGCGGGATCAATTTCCCGTGGCCAAACCCCTTCGCATTGACGGCGATCGTCGCGATCTTTTGCACCCTCGTGGCGTTTATCTTGAGAAGTGTGAGGATCGGTGGCAGCCCACTAAAGAATCCGGGAGCCTTACTGATAGTCCTGAGCGTGATTGCTTTTGTGTCCACCGGTTATGCCCTGTGGTCCGGGCAAATGACCTTTGAATGGCCCACCGCAAGCAAGTTCTCAATCGGCGGCGGCGGGCACTTTTCACCCGAGTTCATGAGTATGTTCATCGGGCTCTCTGTGTACACGGGCACTTATATAGCCGAAGCGATCCGTGGGGCGGTGCAGTCCATTGCCCAAGGACAGATTGCAGCAGGTTATGCACTGGGCCTGACGCACTTTGGCGTGCTGCGTTACATCGTGATGCCACAAGCCTTCCGGATCGCGATGCCGGCGGTAGTCAGTGAATTACTGAACCTGATGAAAAACAGTTCGCTGGGTGTTGCCGTGGGATACCCGGAACTGGTCTCGGCGGGCAACACCGCCATGAATCAAACCGGGCAGGCCATCGAGTTGATCAGCATTTTCATGCTGGTTTACGTCACGGTAAACATTATTACGACGCGGGTAATCGGTCTTTGGGAGAAACATTATGTCTGGTGATCTGAATAATGGTGCCCAAGTATCAATTGCCGCACCCTTGACGCTAATCAAACGTTTGAAAGGCCTGGGCTCAGGTTTGCCCAGCCGGATTGTGTTCGGCGCATTATTTCTCTGGGGCGTGGTTCTGGTAGGCCCAAGTATCTTCAAATGGTTGGTGCTTGATGCGACCTTCATTGGCGATGCCGCGCTATGCCACCAGAACGGCGGCGCCTGTTGGGCATTCATCGGTACCAAACTCAATCTCATTCTGTTTGGAGCCTATCCTCCCGAGTCGCTTTGGCGTCCGATCACCTTCGTTGCTTTGATCGCGGCGGTTGCGCTTTGGTGTTTGTTTCGGGTCCGTCATCACACTACGGCCATCGTGCTGTGGGTACTGGCGGCGCTGATTGGTTATCTATTGATGAGTGGCGGGCTGTTCGGTCTTGAGTCAGTGGACCGTGCGCGTTGGGGTGGACTGCCGATCACCTTGCTGATCAGCATTGCCGGCCTTGTTTGCGCGTTCCCTCTGGGTGTGCTGCTGGCGTTGGGTTGTCGGTCGGAGATGCCGCTGATCTCTGTTCCGTGCCGACTTTATGTCGATCTCATTCGCAGTGTTCCGGCGATCACTATTGTCTTCATGACCTTTGCGATCATTCCGTTGATACTTCCGGACGAGCTTATTTTCGACAAGCTTTTTCGGGCAGGTATCGGTCTCTCGCTGTTTACCGCCGCTTACTTTTCCGAAGCCTTGCGCGGTGCCCTGCAAGCACTTTCAGTCGGTCAGCGCCAAGCGTCGGCAAGCCTGGGGTTCGGCTATTGGGGCAGTCACGCCTACGTCATTTTGCCGCAAGTCATCGCCCACTCGCTGCAACCGATTGCCAACATCGCCATCGCGTTCGTCAAGAACAGCTCGCTGTTGATGATCATCGGGCTTTTCGATTTGCTCGGATCGGCAAGATCAAGCCTTTATGACGAAAACTGGCAGGGGTTCTATAAGGAGCTCTATCTGTTTGTCGGCGTCATCTACTTCGTTATCTGCATGTATATCCAACACTACGTCGCGTCGATTGAACGTGAGCGTAGAACCCGCCTGTTTCAATAATGGACGCCTCTATGAAAGAAATCATCGAAGTACCGTTTTTATCTGACGCGCTCAGACGTTTGAATACACCGACCTCTTTGTTGATTCGCTCGGGTTCGATGCTCTATACCTGCGGCCTGCCGCCGCTCGATCCGCTGACCGGGAATATTGTTCGAGGCACGATTGTTGAACAGACTCACGCGGTATTGCGGGTGATGAAAGTTGTTCTTGAATCGGCAGGTTCGTGCCTCGATAACGTGGTGAAAACCACGATCTTTGTCACGGACCCCGCGATGATGGATGAGGTGAATACCGTGTATCGCAAGTATTTCCCTGACAATCCACCTGTCCGGTCTTTTGTTGCAGTCAAACCCTGGCCGTTTCCGTTTGATATTGAAATCGATGTAGTTGCCTGTCTTTAGCGATCGTTTGTGCCGGATTGTGCTTTGTAAGAATTAACAGTTCCTCTGCTCTAGCTATTCACTTCGTTGTTTTAATGTTTATGCCGATGAACTCGAATTGAGTCGTCTCGACGTTTCAGATTTTCTGTCAGAGGCTCTATGAAGGAATGTATTGATGAAAAATGACATTGCTGTATTGGATTCAATTCAAGTGGCCAAACTGATCGGTCAAATTGATGTGTTGTCCGCATTGCGTCGTATGTTCCTGGCGCTGGGACAGGAAAAGGCTGTGCAACCGCCACAACTGCGCAATCCGTTTCCCAACGGGCAAGGCAACTTTATCAGCTACCTCGGAACGCTTGCCGAGGAACGGGTTTTTGGTGCAAAGCTCTCGCCCTATATCCCGCGTCCGGAAGGAGCCCTGGTGACGGCCTGGACGTTGATGATGTCGATGGATGACGGTCAACCTCGCTTGCTCTGTGATTCGGGACAACTGACGGTTGAGCGAACGGCGGGAACCACAGCGCTCGCCGTCGATTTACTCGCGCCCGCGCATGTCAGCAAGTTGGCCGTGGTGGGAGTAGGGCGGCTGGGTCAGGCGCATGTCCGGCATGTTTCGGCACTGCGCGAGTGGGGGGATATCAGGTTGTATTCACCCAACATTGACTCTCTGCCCGCGTCCGAGCAGCAGGGCCTACGGGATCTCGATCCACGCGTCAGCATTCATACTGAACTCGCCAGTGCCGTTGATGATGCGGATGTCATCCTGCTGTGCACCTCGGCCGGTCGAACGGTGCTTGACCCTGCCGTGCTGAAAAAACCAGCGTTGATCACGTCCATTTGCACCAATGCCCCACTGGCGCACGAAGTACCGCCTGAATCCCTGCTGAACATGAATGTTTATTGCGATTACCGGGTTACGACGCCGGACAGTGCAGGGGAGATGCGCATGGCAAAAGACCAGCATGGCTGGTTGCCCGAAAGTATTTACGGAGATTTGCCCGAACTTCTGACGGGCGTTGCGCGACTGCCCGATCCCGAGCGCCATACATTCTTCCGCTCGATCGGATTGGGGCTGGAGGATATCGCCATTGCCAATGAGCTTTATCAGTTGCATATGAAGAACAACTGAGAAGAAGTGCAGAAGTAATACTACGCATTTCAACGTAATAATAAACCGGCGGATGGAAACATCCCCCGGCTTGTTTTTTGGCCATGATTTGAGAACACCACCTGGCTATAGTTGAGACATGATGATCGTTGTGATGGGGCCGCAGGTGAGCTAATCGGGGACTGTCCCCAGTTTGCGTGGGAGGGTGCCATGGCAACTGTTACCGATACGCTGAAGCTGTTTCTCGCCGGCGACGTCATGACCGCCCGCGGCATCGACTCAGTACTGCCGCATCCTGGTGATCCGCGGCTTTACGAAGCTTACGTCAAGAATGCCGGCGACTACGTCCGGCTGGCAGAAAGACTCAGTGGCTCGATTCCATGCCCAGCCGATTTTACCTATGTCTGGGGCGTTGCGCTGGAAGAGTTCGAACTTCGTCGGCCACACGCACGCATCATCAATCTGGAAACTGCGGTGTCCCGCCGCGGACGACCGGAGCCAAAGGGCATCAATTACCGCATGAGCCCGGAGAACTTCCCGGCCATCAGCGCAGCCGGCATCGACTGCTGCGTGCTGGCCAACAACCATGTGCTGGACTGGGGGGCAACCGGGCTGGCCGATACGCTGGATACCCTGGCGAGCAACGGTATGTGCAGCGCTGGCGCCGGGCACAATCGGCAATCTGCCGAAGCGCCCGCCGTGCTGCCGCAGCCTGGCGGGCGGCGCTTGCTGGTGTTTGGCCTCGGTGCACCCGACAGCGGCATTGCGCCGGATTGGGCCGCCACGGATAGGCGCGCGGGCGTCGCGCGACTGGAAGATTTGTCGATGCAAAGCCTGCGCCCTGTGGCCAAACGGATTCTCGAGGGCAAAAATCCGGGGGATCTGGTGGTCGCCTCCATTCACTGGGGCGGCAACTGGGGGTTCGATATCCCGCGCGAGCAGGTCCGGTTCGCCCATGCCTTGATCGACGAGGCCGGAGTTGACGTGGTGCACGGGCATTCCTCGCACCACGTCAAGGGCATCGAGGTGTACCACGAACGCCTGATTCTCTATGGCTGCGGTGATCTACTGAACGATTACGAAGGCATCGAGGGCCACACAGCCTTTCGCGGCGATCTGGGGCTTCTGTACTTTGCCTCGCTGGACCCGGGCGGGCACCTGCAGTCGCTGGACCTGATACCCACCCGCGTGCGTCGCTATCGCATTTGTCGCGCCGAAGGGGATGACCGTCAATGGCTGCACGACACCCTTTCTCGCGAGTGCGCACGCTTGGGCAGCAGCATCCAGCCGGGCGCAAAAAATGCTTTCGAGTTGCGTTGGTAGGAGCGTCTGGACACGCCCCTTTCGACTCCTGGTGATCAATGCTGCAGGATTTTCGACAGGAAGTCCTTGGCACGCGGCGACCGTGCTTCGGGGGTGCCAAAGAACTCTTCTTTTTTACAGTCTTCAATGATTTTTCCCGCGTCCATGAAAATCACACGGTTACTGACTTTCCTGGCAAAGCCCATTTCGTGGGTGACGCACATCATGGTCATGCCCTCGTTTGCCAGCTTGATCATGACGTCTAGAACCTCGCCGACCATTTCCGGGTCCAGGGCCGAGGTGGGTTCGTCGAACAGCATCACGATCGGGTCCATCGATAAGGCACGAGCAATTGCCACACGTTGTTGCTGGCCACCTGAGAGCTGCCCCGGAAATTTGTCTTTATGGGCGCTCAGTCCAACACGATCGAGCATCTTAAGACCCCGCTTGAGCGCCTCGTCCTGGCCCCGGCCCAGCACCTTCATCTGGGCGAGCGTCAGGTTTTGCGTAACAGAGAGGTGTGGAAACAATTCGAAGTGCTGAAACACCATGCCGACCCGGCTGCGTAGCTTTGGCAGGTTGGTTTTCGGGTCCGAGAGGCTGATACCGTCGACGACGATTTCGCCTTTCTGGAAGGGCTCCAGTGCATTGACCGTTTTGATCAGCGTTGATTTGCCAGAGCCGGAAGGGCCGCACACCACGACGACTTCACTCTTCTGAATTGTGGTCGAGCAATCGCTCAGTACCTGAAAGTTGCCGTACCACTTGGAAACATTTTTTATGTTGATCACGGTGGTTGTCCTGATGTGGTTGCAGATGGCGCAAGAGGGACTAGGACCTGATCGCGAACGGCTTACCAGGGTGTTACCAATCCCTTTCTACTGTAGAAAGTATACGATTTAAGTTTCGCCAGCGACAACAAAAATGCGATGAATGAGGCTCGCCTTCAGATGAATGGAGGAAAGGAACTGGAGGACTCTGTTCGGGGGGGCGAGGCTGAGGATGCCGTCCTTGTTCGTTTTCGTATAATCGTATACGGTTGTGCATAATGAAGTTGTTGCTCGTATCTGCCAAACACAGACACGCCTTTAAATCGCTCCTGGCCACTTAGTGTCATATGTCTAACCCATCACCACTGAAATACATTGCAGGTCTGATCCCGCTGGCCCGTGTGTCCGCGCCTCAATTTGTTGCGGCCGTCATCAGGGAAGCCATCGTTACCGGCGCGCTTTCCGGTAGCGAACCGCTGCGTCAGGACCTGATCGCTACCGAACTCAACACCAGCAAGGTGCCGGTTCGCGAAGCGCTACGCGAGCTTGAAGGTCAGGGGCTGGTCCAGTTCCTGCCAAACCGCGGCTTCATGGTGACGCAGCCTTCCCGGCATGAAATGAATGAGTGCTTTGAATTAAGGGCGGTTTTAGAGCCGCTGGCTGTCCGCCATTCGGTACCGCTCTCGACACCCGAGCAACTTGATGCAGTCGAACGCATCATCGATGAGTTCGAGAAAGTTCACGATCCGATCTTGAGCAGTCAATGGAACCTCACGCTTCACACGGCGCTGTATGCGCCTGCGCAAATGAAGCATCTGGAAAATATGATTATCCGTGCGCACACCGTTGCGCAGCGTTATACGCATATCTACATGCAGCTACGCTCAGCGGGGATTGATAGCCAGGACGAGCACCGCGCGATCCTGGCGGCGTACCGGGCAAAAGATGTGGAGGCGGCGGTTGCGTTGATGACAAAGCACGTCAAGCAAGCCTCGGATGAAGCGGCTGAGTACTTGCGGGACCACTTTGAGCAAAGCTGATCGGAACTGTAACGATGAGATCTCTGTAGGAGCCGAGCTTGCTCGCGATGGAGGTTAACGGTAACGCGTGTTTTCTGAATAAACGCGCCGCCTTGAGTCCATCGCGAGCAAGCTCGGCTCCTACAGATGATCTGCGTTGCCTTATTTGGACTTCAAGACTTTCGGATTGGAGTTGCCCCAGATCGTGTAGAGGTCCGCCAGCAACGCACCGTTGATGGTCTCAAGCTCCGTCTGGGTAATCTCTTCATCACCTTGCTTGCCGTACAGAACGACCTCATCTCCCGGTTGCACGCCCTTGATGCCACTGACGTCAATCATCAGTGTATTCATGGTGACCTTGCCGATCACCGGCGCGCGTTGACCGTGAACCAGCACTGAGGCTTTGTTGGAGAACGCTCTTCGATAACCGTCGGAGTAGCCGGCCGGGATGTTGGCGATCAACGAGTCTTTGCTCAGGGTAAAGGTGCGGTCGTAGCTGATCGTACTGCCCGCCGGGTAGGCGTTGACCGCCGCGACCCGCGATTTGAACTGCATCACCCGTTGAAACTCGTTATGCCCACCCACTGGATAACCATAGAGCGCAGCCCCCGGGCGAACCATGTCCAGCCAACCTTCCGGCACCTCAAGGGTGGTGAAGGTATTGGCGCAATGCAGGGTGATCCGGCTGCGGTCCAGTTTGGCGTGCTCGATCAGCCAGCCAGACTGCTCCTTGAATGTGGCCAGTCCCTTCAGAACATCCTCTCGTTCTTCGACCGGGAAGTGGGTCATGATCCCGACGAGATTCAGATGATCCAGCCGGGTCAGCTCCACCGCCTGTTGTTGCCCCTCAGCCGTGCTCATTTCCAGACCGTTGCGGCTCATGCCCGCCGAATTCAGCGCCAGGTGAACCGGCAGCTTCACGCCCTTGCGGGTGGCCAGTTCATTGAGCTGGCGTGCAACCTCCAGGTTGCCGACCAGTTCTTCGATGTTGTAGCGCAGTGCATGCTCGACTTCTTCAACGGTCGCGCTACGCAAACGCATCAGGCGTCCCTTGAAGCCTTTTGCCCGTGCAACACGCGCCTCCTCATTGCTCGCCACGCCGATACAGGTAATCCCCATCCGGATGGCGGAAGGGATCAGTAAACCAATGCCGTTTCCATAAGCGTCGGCTTTCATCACGGCACACATCTGGCTTTTGCCCGCCAGCCGTTGCTGGAGCTTGGTGATGTTCCCTTCGAAGGCAGCCTGATCAATCTCCAGCCAAGTGTTGGCCTGGCCTGATTGATTGTCGGCGCGAGGATGTTCAGGGGTGGGATCGAGCAAAGGGGCGGCATTGACCACCGGCATCATTGCCGTCAAGGCCAGGGCGAGCGTCAGCGTACTGAGCATAAAACGTGGCATATCGAGTCTTCCATACTGGATGAGGAAAGGCCCCATGCTGGCGTGGATTTGGCATCAGCCAGGTCCATCAGGCATTGAGCGAACAGCCATGGAATTTTTAGGCAAAGGCGCTGTTTGTTTATGTGGTGTTCTGCCGTTCGCGCAGCGGATGTCGCTGTAAAAAGGGCTTAAACGACCGAGGGTTTATTTCATCTGCTCAGCGATTTTCGTTTGATGGGTATCAGCAATGAGCGTCCATTTCAGCAAGAGCGGAATCGGCTGCTGAGGTAAAACTTTCAACATTCTGAGTCGAGCGCCAATGGGATAACAGCCGAGTCGGCCGCAGGGGAGGACGGAGAATAACCGCACTCACTTCCTTTTCTTGAAAGGCTCCCATGCAAACGACTAATACCGTGTTGATGATTCGACCTTCGCGCTTCTCCTTCAACGTTGATACCGCCGCGAACAATCGATTTCAGAAGTGCTCATTGCCGCAGGACCAGGCGCAAGCTCAGGCCCTTGAAGAGTTTGATGGCTATGTAGCGGTATTACGCGAGCAAGGGGTCGAAGTGCTGGTGGCCCAGGACAGCGCGTCCCCCCATACACCCGATTCGATCTTCCCTAACAACTGGTGGAGCAGTCATGCCGATGGCACGCTGGTGCTGTATCCGATGCAGGGACAGAACCGTCGGCTGGAGCGTGACAAAGGCGTTCTGGAAGCGTTGCTGCAGGACTATTCGATTGAGCACTTGCTCGACTTTACCGAGCTGGAGCAGCAGGAACTTTTCCTGGAGGGCACCGGCAGCATGGTGCTCGATCGCGTTCAGCGTATTTGTTATGCAGGGTATTCGGCTCGCACCCATGTCGATGCACTGCGCCAGTTTGTCGAGAGTCTCGGGTACCGTTTATGCGCCTTTAATGCTGTTGACCGCGAAGGGGTGGCGATCTATCACACCAACGTGATGATGAGCGTCGGCACGGGGCTCGCGGTGGTCTGCCTGGAAGCGGTCAGCAATCTTCAGGAGCGCACCGAACTTGAAACTCAGCTGCGAGCCAGTGGCAAGGAAATCCTGGCACTGACCTGGGAACAGCTCGAGTCGTTTGCGGGCAACATGCTGGAAGTTCACAACCAAAAGGGCGAGCCCATCCTGGTGATGTCGCGCACGGCCTGGTGCTCTTTGAATACCGAGCAACGCCAACTCATTGAACGACATGCCAAGCCCTTGCCGGTGAACATCGATACGATCGAACTGATTGGCGGCGGCAGCGCCCGCTGCATGTTGGCCGAAGTGCATTTGCCCAAGCAACAGAAGCAAGCGTCGGTCGACCGTGGCGATTTCGATCGTTTCATGGTGCCCAACTACGCGCCTGCGCCGTTTATTCCGGTCCGTGGAGAAGGATCGCGGGTCTGGGATCAGAATGGCCGAGAGCTGATCGATTTCTCCGGTGGGATCGCCGTCAACGTGCTCGGCCATGCCCACCCGAAACTGGTTAGTGCATTGACGGAGCAAGCGAACACGCTCTGGCATGTCTCCAACGTATTTACCAACGAGCCTGCGTTGCGCCTGGCGCGCAAACTGGTGGAGGCGACCTTCGCCGACCGCGCGTTCTTCTGCAACTCGGGAGCCGAGGCGAATGAAGCGGCATTCAAGCTCGCACGACGGGTCGCCCATGACCGTTATGGCGCGGACAAATTTGAAATCATCGCCGCGTTGAACAGCTTCCATGGCCGAACACTGTTTACCGTGTGCGTGGGCGGCCAACCTAAATACTCCGACGGCTTCGGCCCGAGAATTGAAGGGATCAGCCATGTGCCTTTCAATGATCTGGATGCACTGCAGAACGCGATGTCGGACAGAACCTGCGCGGTGGTCCTGGAGCCGATTCAGGGCGAGGGCGGTGTGCTGCCCGCTGAGCGCGCTTACCTCGAAGGTGCCCGCAAGCTCTGCGATCAGTTCAATGCGCTGTTGATCTTCGACGAAGTGCAGACCGGCGTGGGACGCACTGGAGAGTTGTTCGCTTA
Organism: Pseudomonas sp. GM41(2012); assembly: GCF_000282315.2. Lineage (GTDB taxonomy): Bacteria > Pseudomonadota > Gammaproteobacteria > Pseudomonadales > Pseudomonadaceae > Aquipseudomonas. The sequence goes on along the minus strand of NZ_AKJN02000006.1, from coordinate 1,418,775 downwards.
TCAGCATTACGGCGTTGAGCCCGACATCCTGACCAGTGCCAAGAGCCTGGGAGGCGGGTTCCCGATTGGCGCGATGTTGACGCGCGAAGGGCTGGCGCAACACCTGTTGCCGGGCACCCATGGCACCACCTATGGCGGTAATCCGCTGGGCTGTGCGGTGGCCGAGGCGGTGTTTGACCTGGTCAGCGACCCGGTCCTGCTCGATGGCGTGAAACAACGCGCAGAACAGTTCAAGGCTCGCCTTGCCCAAATGGCCGAGCAATACGGTGTGTTCAACGAAATTCGCGGACTGGGGCTGCTCATCGGTTGCGTGCTCACTGACGGCTGGCGTGGGCGAGCCAAAGAAGTGCTGAATGCGGCGGCCGGGCAGGGGTTGATCCTGTTGCAGGCCGGCCCCGATGTACTGCGTTTTGCCCCCAGTTTGATTGTGTCCGAGGTGGACATTGTGGAAGGGCTGGACCGCTTCGAGCGTACCCTTGCGCTGCTGACCCGGGCTGCAGACTGACCATGAGTAATAGCCTGAAGTTCAGCCACAAGATCCTGCTGGCCGTCTCTCTGATTGTCATCGCCGCGTTCGGGTTGTTCACGGTCTACAACGACTACCTGCAGCGCAGCGCTATTCGTAAGGACCTGGACAGTTATCTGCACGAAATGGGTGGTGTCACCGCGAGCAACATTGCCAATTGGCTGTATGGCAGGGTGTTGTTGATGGAGAACCTTTCACAATCGGTGGCGATCAATCCGGCGGCGGAAAACATAACGCTTCTGCTGAAGCAACAAGCCCTGGCGTCGACCTTTATCGCCACCTATGTGGGAGATAAAGACGGTAAGTTCATCACCTATCCGGACGCCAAGATGCCGGCGGGCTACGACCCTCGTGCCCGCCCCTGGTACAAGGACGCGGTCAACAGCAGCGGCCCGACCGTCACCGAACCTTACATCGATGCCACCACCGGCAACCTGGTTATCACCGTCGTCAACGCGATCAGCAAGGCCGGGCAGACGCAGGGCGTCGCGGGCGGTGATCTGGGCCTGCAGGCTGTTGCCGACAGCATCAATGCCCTGGACTTCAACGGCATGGGTTATGCCTTTCTGGTCAGCACTGACGGCAAGATTCTGGTTCACCCGGACAAAGCGTTGGTGATGAAGACGCTCAAGGATGTTTATCCGCAAGAGACCCCGCGCATCAGCAGCGATATCAGTGAAGTCCGGGTTGATGGCAAAACCCGCATCGTCACGTTTGCACCGATCAAAGGCTTGCCGTCACTGAACTGGTACATCGGTTTGTCCGTGGACAAGGACAAGGCGTTTTCGATGCTCAGCGAATTTCGTGATTCAGCCCTGATCGCCACGGTGATCGCCGTGCTGGTCATTATTGGATTGCTCAGCCTGCTGATTCGCTTCCTGATGCAACCCATGCAAGTGATGACCCGGGCGATGCAGGATATCGCCGAGGGTGAAGGTGATCTGACCAAGCGCCTGACGATCCAGACGCAAGACGAATTCGGCATCCTCGGTACGGCGTTCAACCGTTTTGTCGAAAGGGTTCATGGTTCGATTCGCGAGGTCTCCTCGGCCACAGAACAGGTCAACGAAGTGGCCCTGCGGGTGGTCAGCGCTTCCAACTCGTCGATGCTCAACTCCGACGAGCAGTCCAGTCGCAGCAACAGCGTGGCGGCCGCGATCAACCAGCTCGGCGCAGCCGCCCAAGAGATTGCCCGCAACGCCGCCCAGGCCTCGCATCAGGCCAGCGATGCCCGTGGCCTGGCGGCTGAGGGTCAGGAGGTCGTCGAAAGAACCATCCAGGCGATGAACACGTTGTCCGGGATGCTCGGCACTTCCAGCGGCAACATCGAGAACCTCAACAGCAAAACGGTGAATATCGGGCAGATCCTGGAGGTGATCACCAGCATCTCCCAGCAAACCAACCTGCTGGCGCTCAACGCCGCCATTGAAGCGGCCCGTGCCGGTGAGGCCGGTCGGGGTTTTGCGGTGGTTGCCGATGAAGTACGCAACCTGGCCCATCGCACACAGGAATCGGCGCAACAGGTGCAGACGATGATCGAAGAGCTGCAAGTCGGCGCCCGCGAGTCGGTCAGCACCATGAGTCAGAGCCAGCGCCACAGCCTGGAAAGTATGGAGATCGCCAACCTGGCCGGGGAGCGCTTGAACAGTGTGACCCTGCGAATCGGCGAAATCGATGGCATGAACCAGTCGGTTGCCACCGCCACTGAAGAACAAACCGCCGTGGTTGAGTCGATCAATAGGGACATTAGAGAAATCAACACCTTGAATCAGGACGGCGTGGAGAACCTTCATTCAACCCTGCGAGCCTGTTCCGATCTGGAGCAGCAGGCGGCTCGCTTGAAACAGTTGGTGGGCAGTTTCCGGATCTGATCCATCAGCGCCGTTCGCCCTCCCGGCGTCTACGGCCGGGGAGGGCGTTTTGCTGTCTGGAACGTGGTAAGCGTTAAGCGATCAAGCATGAATGAGCGGTTTCAGTCCGTGTGAAAGCGTCCAGGATTGTCTAACCTTTTTGACGTCGAGATCGTAAAGGGCGGCATGCACCGCCCGACCTCCGCCCACGCCATTCTCACCACGGACGGACTCATCGTATCCCTCAGCTGAGGTATGAAGATGAAGCACCCATTCGCGGTCGCTATCGCGACCCTCGCGCTTTGCGTCTCGGCCCTCGCCAGCGCCGCTCCCGCCGCCGATCCCCAGGCCATTCAACCCTTCCACGTCAATGTTGCGGACAAGGACCTCGCCGATCTGCGCAACCGTATCGCGGCGACCCGCTGGCCGGACAAAGAGACGGTTTCCGATCGATCACAGGGCGCACAACTGGCACAGCTGCAAGAACTGGTTCGCTACTGGGGCACGGACTACGACTGGCGCAAGGCCGAAGCGCAGCTCAATTCCCTGGCGCAGTACGTGACCACCCTCGACGGGGTCGAGATCCACTTTATCTGGGTGCGCTCCCCGCATCCGAACGCTTTGCCGATGATCATGACCCACGGTTGGCCAGGCTCGGTGTTCGAGTTCATCAAGGTCGTCGGTCCGCTCACCGACCCGACCGCGCACGGGGGCAATGCGGCAGATGCCTTCGATGTGGTGATTCCGTCCATTCCTGGCTATGGCTTCTCCGGCAAACCGAGTGGTATCGGTTGGGATCCGGACCACATCGCGCGGGTCTGGGCACAGCTGATGCAGCGCCTCGAGTACACCCACTACGTCGCCCAAGGTGGCGACTGGGGCGCGCCCATCACCAGCGCGATGGCGCGCCAGGCGCCGGCCGGATTGCGCGGCATTCACCTTAACCTGCCCGCCACGATACCGGCGGAAGCGAGCGCAGCGCTCGCTGTCGGCGGACCGGCGCCGGCGGGATTTTCCGACAAGGAACGCGCGACCTATGACGCCGTCGCCACGCTCGTCAAACAGGGGAACCTGGCGTACAGCGCGATGATGGCCGCGCGGCCGCAGATGATCGGTTACGGCGCGACGGATTCACCGGCCTTCCTCGCCGCGCTCATGCTCGTGCATCCAGGCTTTGCCCGGTGGACATACGGCGCCGACCCGCAACAGTCACCGACGAAGGATGAAGTGCTGGACGACATCACCCTCTACTGGCTGACCAATAGCGCCGCCTCGGCAGCAAGGCTCTACTGGGAGAACATGGGGCGAAGCCCGCTTTCTTCGGCCGCACAGAAGACCACCGAGATTTCGCTGCCGGTGGCCGTCACCGTGTTTCCAGAGGATGTCTACTGCCCGCCAGAAACCTGGGCCCGGCGCGCTTATAGCAACTTGATCTACTTCCATCAGGCCGAGAAGGGGGGCCACTTCGCGGCCTGGGAGCAGCCACAGCTGTTTACCGAGGAGCTTCGCGCGGCGTTCCGGTCGCTGCGCTAGTCGCCGCCATTTACAAACCACCGCCCAACACCTTGAGGTACTCGGGGCTCTCGGATATCGAGTTGTGCCCCGTACCCGGTATGACCTTCAGCGACGCCACTCCCTTGGCGAAATGCGTGAAGAGCCGCTCGGTGCTGGCGCGCGGTATCACTTCGTCGTGCTCCGCCGCGATCAACAGCGTCGGCACCGTGATGTGGGCGGCGTACTTCCAGGATTCAAAGGTGTCCTTGAGCAACCACTTCACCGGGAAGATGGGGAACTGCCGGGCGGCGAGTTCTGCAACACTGTTGTAGGGCGTGATCAGCACCAGACGCGCCGCCGGGCGTTGGCTGGCGAGGCGCACGGCGACGCCCGAGCCCAGGCTGCGACCGACCACCGTAATGTGTGGATGGGTGGCGTAGACCAGGTCAAACAAGGTCAGGGCGTCGCGCGAAATCATCTCCTCGGAGGGCGACCCGGAACTGCCACCGTAGCCTCTGTAGTGCAGCAAGTAGACGGCGTGATCGGCAAAGGCTGCGGAAAACGAAGGCAGGCTCCGGGAGACGTCCTCGGCATTTCCACCGAAATAGATCAACGCATTCGGCCCCTCGTGAGGCCTGACGGACACCAGCACCTGCGCGTCGTCGACGGACAACGTGAGCAGCGTTGCCGAGGTGCCGACGGCGCGGGGTTGCGGGAAGTAGATGAGGGCGCGCTGGAACACGAACAGCGCAGCGCAGAGCGCCAGATACACGACGGCGATGATGACGACGATTGACACCAGGATTCGTGGCATTCGGCTAACTTTAGTGGGCGGCATTGACGGCTCTGGCCTGAAGACGGCTATCGCTTGATCGCTGTCAGAGTGTAGTAGACCGATAGCGCGACGCACCGGGAGGGCGCCCATGCCCGTCGCTGTGAAATGGCTCAACGTCCTGCCGTCGGAAAGAGCGGCGCTGTCGCCGGTAGCTATGCTGATGTGGCCAGTCTCGTGCGTGCGGCGCGAGAAGTGCGGTGGACCGTGGCTGACAGCAAAAATGTGGAAGGGCGATTCCATGAGCCACACTGATGGCTACACGCGTCGAAAAATACTCACGCTGGCTGCCGGTGCTTCGGCGGTTTTCACCTTCGATCCGGCTTTTGCAGCATCCACGCCGTCGACCGAAACAGGAGGCAAGAACATGCTGACCCGGGCCATTCCATCCAGCGCCGAACTTCTGCCGATCGTTGGGCTGGGCACGTATCGCGGCTTTGATGTCGAACCTTCAAGTCCGGCCTACAAGCAACTGCCTGCGGTGCTGCGCGCGTTGTTCGAGAAGGGCGGGAAGGTGATCGACAGTTCGCCCATGTACGGTCGTGCCGAACAGACGACCGGTGAGCTGCTGTCGATTCATGAGCCGCGCTCGCCGGCCTTTCTGGCCACCAAAGTGTGGACCCGTGGCCGCGAAGAAGGCATCGCGCAGATGGAACAGTCTTTCAAGCTGCTGCAGACCGACCGGATCGACCTGATGCAGATTCACAACCTGCTGGATTGGAAAACCCATTTGCCCACGCTGCGCAAATGGAAGGAAGAAGGGCGCATTCGTTACATCGGCATCACCCATTACACGGCGTCGGCGTATGACGAGGTGGAAGCGGTGCTCAAGGCCGAGCCGTTGGACTTTTTGCAGATCAACTATGCCCTGGACGATCGCGGCGTCGAGAAACGCATCCTGCCGCTGTGTCGCGAGCGGGGCGTGGCGGTGATCTGCAATCGGCCCTTCGGCGGCGGTGATTTGCTCGCCCGCTTGAAGGGCAAGCCGCTACCGGGTTGGGCCGCGCAAGTGGGGATCAGCAGCTGGCCGCAACTGGCGCTCAAGTTCCTGCTGACGCATTCGGCGGTGACCTGCGTGATCCCCGGCACCAGCAACCCGCGTTACATGGCGGAAAATGCCGGTGCCGGTTTCGGTCCGATGCTGACGGGGGCGCAGCGCGAGCAGTTGATTGACGTGGTGGGGTAGGCGAACGTTCGAGGCCGGTCAGGTGTTGTCCCGCGGCTGGCGAAATCGCTCCGGGATGGCCTCTTCAAATGGATAAAACGAAAACCAGGGCCTGGCTTCGTCGATGACCCGCTGGACGGACGGTCTATTCATCAGTCTCTCGAAATAGGCTTTCAAGTGGCCATAGTGGTCGGGGAACGGCTCGAGCGTGCTGGCATAGAAAAGCGCCGGGGCCGCGGCGCAATCGGCCAGGCTGAAATCTGCACTGGCGAGCCAGATTCTCGACGCCATCTGATGGTCGAGCATGCCGTACGTTGTCCGCAGGGTGGAACGTTCCCTGGTCAAATCACCGTGAGCGTCGCGCAGGCGATCAAACACGATCTGTTGCAGCGGCGTCTGTAGATAGTGGTCGCACACACGGTCCCACAGACGGACTTCCAGCGCGACGTCCCAATCGTTGGGAACGAGTGGATGTTCACCCGGATAAAACCGGTCCAGGTATTCGATGATGATCGTGGTCTCTGCCACGTTGCGCTGGCGAGCGTGGTCGCGGATGACCGGGAATTTGCCGAGCGGCCACAGCGCTTGCAGCTCTGCCCGGTCTGCATCGTTGGCGAGATCGATGATCCGCTTTTCGAATTCGGTAGTGTTTTCGTAGAGCGCGATGAGCACTTTGTGGCAGAACGACGACAGCGGATGGTAGTAAAGAGTCAGCGACATCTCTCAGCTCCTCGAAAGGCAAGTGACCCCCATCATCATAGTCGCCGTCCGGGACGGTTAAGCGCGCGGTGCTAGACTTTCAAGGTGGGATGGATGATCGAACAACCTGATCCGGCGATGCGAGGACGGGAACGCTGGAGGTATGACATGACGACTCAACTGCTGGCTAAAGAACACATCAACGTGGTGGTCCGCAATTATGTAGAAGGCATGGTGTTCGCTGATGAAGCCTTGCTGCGACAGGCCTTTCATCCTGCTTGCCGCATCATTGGCCATTTTGAGGAAAAGCTTGAATGGGCCTCCCTGGAGGAATTTATCAGCGCGATCAAGGCTGAGGGGCCGGCAGCCAAAGAGGTCAAACCGTTTTGGGAAGTACTCAGCCTCGATGTCACGGGCGATGCCGCCGCGGTAAAAGTCGTTGATGATTATCTCGGTATGCGATTTACCGATTATCTGTCGCTGCTGAACATCAATTACCGCTGGGTGATTGTGAACAAGCTGTATTACCTGAACGAATAGCGCGTGAGCCCGGGAGCCAAAGGGCTCCCGGGCATCGTTATGCAATCAGTGCCGATCCAGCCACACCGTCTGGGCATTGCAGAATTCGCGCACACCGAAATGCGAGAGCTCACGGCCAAACCCGCTTTTCTTCACGCCGCCGAAAGTGACACGCGGATCGGAGGCGCAATAGCCATTGATAAACACGCCACCGGTTTCCAGTTCATCGGCCATCTGCTCGGCAAGCTCGACGTTGCGTGTGTAAATGGTTGAAGCGAGGCCGAATTCGCTGTCATTCGCCAGTGCCAGAGCATGGGCCGCATCGCGTGCGGTGATGATCGAGGCCACCGGGCCAAACAGTTCCTGTTTGAACGAGGTCATCTGGTCGGTGACATCACCGAACACCGTGGGCTCGTAAAAGTTGCCAGGGCCTTCAGCCTTCTTGCCGCCCATCAACAGCGTCGCGCCTTCCTCCAGGGTGTCGCGCACCTGTTGATCCAGTTCATCACGCAGATCAAAGCGGGCCATTGGGCCGATGTAGGTGTTAGCGGCCAGAGGATCGCCAACCACCAGTTTTTGCGTGGCTTCGACGAACTTGCGCGTGAATTCCTCGACGATCCCTTGCTCGACGATCAAGCGTTTGGCCGCTGCGCAAACTTGCCCGGTGTTCTGATAACGGCCAATAACGGCGGCTTTGACCGCTTCGTCGAGGTCAGCATCGTTGAGCACGATGAACGGATCGGAGCCGCCCAGTTCCAGCACGCACTTCTTCAACGCCGCACCGGCTTGAGCGCCGATCGCCATGCCGGCTCGAACGCTGCCGGTGAGGGTGACTGCCGCGATGCGTGGATCGGCGATCGCGGTGGAGACGCCGTCCGGCGTGACATTGATCACCTCGAAGACACCTTCGGGGAAGTCGGCTTGCTTGAAGGCCTCTCGCAACAGATAAGCGCTGCCCATCACGTTGGGCGCATGTTTGAGCATGTAGGTGTTGCCGGCGATCAATGCTGGAACCGCGCCGCGCAGGACCTGCCAGATCGGGAAGTTCCACGGCATCACCGCGAGAATCGGGCCGAGCGGGCGGTATTCAATGCGCGCTTTTCCACCTTCAACCAGCGTCGGTTCAGCGCTCAGCATCGCCGGGCCGTGTTCGGCGTACCACTCGCAGAGTTGCGCGCATTTTTCGATTTCGCCGCGCGCCTGAGTGATCGGCTTGCCCATTTCCAGGGTGATCATGTTCGCCATCGCGGCGGCGTTGTCGCGCAATGCCTGCGCCAGGGCGATCAACAACTGCGAGCGTTGATCAACCGGTTTGCTGCGCCAGGCGCGGAACCCGGCAGCGGCGCGGGACAGGGCGGCGTCCAGTGCCGATGCGGATTCGAAAGGGTAGTGGCCGATCTGCTCGCCGGTGGCGGGGTTGATCGAAATGGCATGGGTGAGGCTGGAAACTTGAGTCATGGCACCGTCCTGCGAGGTGGGGATGCGCTCAGGTTACGGTGGCGTTTGTTTTCTGGAAACTGAATAATACTGAGCATATCGTTCACGTTTGGAGAATGACTTGGATCTGGTTCAGCTGGAAATTTTCAAAGCCGTCGCCGAACACGGCAGCATCAGCGCGGCGGCTCAGCACATTCATCGGGTGCCTTCCAACCTGACGACGCGGATCAAGCAGTTGGAGCTGGATCTGGGCGTGGACCTGTTTATCCGCGAGAAGAGCCGCCTGCGCCTGTCGCCGGCCGGCTGGAGTTTCCTCGACTACGCCCGGCGCATTCTCGACCTGGTCCAGGAGGCTCGCGCGACGGTGGCGGGCGAAGAACCGCAGGGTTCGTTTCCGTTGGGATCACTGGAGAGTACGGCGGCGGTGCGTATCCCTGAGCTGCTGGCCGCGTATAACCAGAAGCACGCCAAGGTCGAGCTGGACCTGTCCACCGGGCCTTCGGGGACCATGATCGACGGGGTGTTGTCGGGCCGACTGGCGGCAGCGTTTGTCGATGGACCGGTGCTGCACCCGGCACTGGAAGGCGTGCCGGCGTTTGAGGAAGAAATGGTGGTGATCGCACCGCTCAACCATTCCCCCATCCATCGTGCGCGGGATGTTAATGGCGAAAACATCTACGCCTTCCGCTCCAATTGCTCCTACCGACACCACTTCGAAAGCTGGTTTGCCAAGGACGCGGCGGTGCCCGGGAAGATTTTCGAAATGGAGTCCTACCACGGCATGCTGGCGTGCGTCAGCGCCGGTGCAGGCCTGGCGCTAATGCCCCGCAGCATGCTCAACAGCATGCCCGGATGCACCACGGTGAGCGTCTGGCCGTTATCGGAATCGTTCCGCTATTTGCGCACCTGGCTGGTATGGCGCCGGGGCACGGTGTCGCAAAGTCTGACCATGTTTGTGCGCTTGCTGGAGGAGCGCGGGGTGGTGCGGGATGAGACGGGGCGCTAATTCGCGCGTGAAAATGTCCAGATCGACTGGCCGGCTCATTCCCCGGCTTTCGTCGACTTGATCAGATTGCCGCGCAACTTCACGATCGCCTTCTGCAGGATCGTGAACTCGTCGAGCGTCAGGCCCGTCGCGTCAGCAAGGCCCATTTCCGGTTGGCTTTCGCGCAGCTGTCGACCGTTCTTCGTCAGGCTGATCCGCACTTGGCGCTCGTCCTCGGGATCGCGCTGCCTTTGCAAAAAGCCCATCGCTTCCAGTTTCTTCAGGATCGGGGTCAGCGTGTTCGATTCCAGAAACAGCTTCTCGCCCAGGCTGCCGACGGTCTGATGGTCTTCCTCCCACAGCGCGACGATGGTGATGTATTGCGTATAGGTCAGCCCAAGCTGCTCGAGTATCGGCTTGTACGCCTTGCCGAAGGCCAGGTTGGTGGAATAGACCGCAAAACACAGGAATTCGGAGAGCTTCAGGTTGTCGGGGGCGGCGTTGTCGGTGGGTTTCATGTGCATCCTCGTTGGCCAAAGACGGGTGGCTCGCAAAAAAATGAAATATACCTCGTATGCGATTGTATCGGAACAACCCTAACTGACGGCGGCGACCGGTTCGACGGCGAAAGTCGAACCGGTCGTACAGTGCATCACGCTGTCAGGGCGTTGATGACCACGTTGATATTGCCGCGCGTTGCCTTCGAGTACGGGCAGATTTGGTCAGCGGCGTGCGCCAGTTCCGTCGCGACGTCTTGCGTCAAGCCTGGCACGCGAAGTGTCAGCCGGGCCTGGAGGAAGTAGGCCGGACCGGTCTGGCCCAGATCGACCTCAATATCAACGGCCAGATTGGGCGGCAGCGTCACCTGCATATTTTTCGCCGCCAGCTCGACGGCAGCGGTGTAGCAGGCCGACCATGCGCCGGCGAAAAACTGCTCTGCCGTTGGGTGCGGCACAATGGCGGCGAACTCGTGTGCCAGCCGAGGGTTTCCCGGCGACGAGAGCTCGATGGCGAGGCCGCGGGAAGAGTTGGCGCCGTCGCTGAATGTCGTGTGGGTTTTGCCTGTGGCCAGGACTTTTTCGATCTTGTTCATGGTTGAGTCCTCAACGTTTAGTTGGGTTTGTTATTCGTATGCGCTTAAAGCGTATGCGATATATGTGGTGTATCGACAAATGCCCGCGCGGTGCGTCAAGCCGTGAGGACGTTCAGGGCCACGTCAATGTTACCCCGCGTCGCTTTCGAGTACGGGCAGATTTGATCGGCGGTGTGCGCCAGTGTCGTCGCGATATCGTGCGACAAACCCGGCACGCGCAGGGTCAATCGAGCCTGAAGGAAATAGGCCGGACCGGTCTGACCCAGATCGACTTCGATGTCGACGGACAGATCCGACGGCAGCACCACGTTCATCTCACCAGCCACCAGCCCGACGGCGGCGGTGTAGCAGGCCGACCAGGCACCGGCGAACAGTTGCTCGGCAGTCGGGTGCGGCAGGGTGGCTGCGAACACGTGGGCTGGTTTCGCGTTACCTGGCGACGACAGCTCGATGTCGAGCTTGCCGTGGGCACGGGTCGCGTCGCTGAACGTGGTGTGGGTCTTGCCGGTAACCAGTACTTTTTCGATCTTGCTCATGGAATGAATCCTCAATGTTTCAATAGTGTGATTTGTGTGTCGTATACGTTTGTATCGTATGCGATTGAAATAATACTCGCGCAGAGCTCAATCGGAGTCAAGGGGTGGTATGAGGTCCAGCCGACGAATGGTTTGTTGGTGGGATATGCTGAATTCGTCGTCGGCCGGGCCTAAAGCGATCAAGCCGTGGCGTCTGGAATGGGCCAGTCTGGACGGTCTGTCCAAGGAGTTGATGATGAAACGACTGTCCCTGGCCGAAGCTCGCGAGCTGGCCGAATCGATCTTGCTGCACAACGGTTTCAACCTTGCCCACGCTCAGGCGGTGGCCGCCACGGTGATTGCTGGCGAGCGCGATGGCTGTGCCTCCCACGGTTTGTATCGGGTATTGGGCTGTGTGAATTCGCTCAGGGCCGGCAAGGTGGTGGCCGATGCCGAGCCACGGGTGATCGATCAGGCACCTTCGATCGTGCGGGTCGATGCGGCTGGAGGTTTCTCCCAGTTGGCGTTTCAGGCGGGTCTGCCATTGCTGGAGGAGAAAACCCGGGCAAACGGGATTGCTGCTTTAGCGATCAATCGCTGTGTGCATTTTTCCGCGCTGTGGGTCGAGATCGAGCAGCTGACCGCTGCCGGTCTGGTGGCGCTGGCGTGTAATCCCAGCCATGCCTGGGTCGCGCCGGCGGGGGGCAGTCAGCCGGTGTTCGGCACCAATCCCATCGCATTCGGCTGGCCGCGTTCGGGCAAGGATCCGTTTGTGTTCGACTTCGCCACCAGTGCGATTGCCCGTGGCGAGATCGAGTTGCATCGACGTGCCGGCAAAGCGATTCCCGAAGGTTGGGGCGTCGATGCAGACGGGCAGCCGAGTACTGATGCGAACGTGGTACTCGATGCCGGCGCGATGCTGACGTTCGGCGGGCACAAGGGCTCGGCGCTGGCCGCCATGGTGGAGTTGATCGCCGGGCCGTTGATTGGTGACCTGACCAGCGCCGAATCGCTGGCCTATGACGCCGGCAGCAAGTCGTCGCCGTACCACGGCGAGCTGATCATCGCCCTCGATCCGCGACGCTTTCTCGGCGAGGCCACCGAGCAGCACCTGGCCCGTGCCGAAGTGATGTTCCAGAGCATACAAGAGCAAGGCGCCCGCTTGCCGTCGCAACGGCGTTACGAGGCGCGGGCGCGCAGTCTGGTGGAGGGCGTGCAGATTCCCGAAGCCTTGTACAACGACTTGAAAGCCCTGCTGGATTGAAGAAACGGAGGGCAACCAACCCCCCTGTGGGAGTGAGCCTGCTCGCGATAGCGGTCTGACATTCAGCACATGTGTTGAATGTTAATCCCTCATCGCGAGCAGGCTCGCTCCCACAGGATTTCGCTGCAGATTTGAGTGGTTTTACAGCGGTTCGCGGTGGTTGTTGCCGTCGACCAGACGGGCGATGCCCAGCGGATTGGCGTTTTTCAGCGCGTCGGGCAAGAGTGCATCCGGGCAATTCTGGTAGCACACCGGGCGCAGAAAACGCTTGATGGCCAGGCTGCCAACCGAGGTGCCACGGGCATCGGAGGTGGCCGGGTAGGGACCGCCATGCACCATCGCATCGCAGACTTCGACGCCAGTCGGGTAGCCGTTGAACAATACCCGGCCGACTTTCTGTTCAAGTAACGGCAGCAGTTCGTCATGGGTTTGCAGGTCACCGGCTTCGGCAATCAGGGTGGCCGTGAGTTGACCGTGCAAACTCTGCAACGCCCGGTGCAGTTCGGCCTTGTCGGCCACTTCCACCAGCACCGTGGTCGGGCCGAAAACTTCTTCCTGCAACAGAGTATCGCCATTAAGCAGCAGGCTGACGTCGGCCTTGAACAGCTGCGGCTGGGCCTGCTTGCCCTGTTGTTCGCGGCCGGCGAGGTGGCTGATGTGCGGATGCGCGTGCAGCGCCTGCACGCCCTTGGCGTAGCTGGTTAACGTGCCGGCGTTGAGCATGGTTTGCCCCGGCTGGTCGGCCATTACCGCGCTGAGCGATTGAATAAATGCGCTGAATTCAGGGGAGCGAATGCCAATCACCAATCCGGGGTTGGTGCAGAACTGGCCGCAACCGAGCACCACTGACGCAGCGAGCTCACTGGCGATTTTATCCCCGCGCAGTTGCAGGGCTTCGGGCAGTACCAGCACCGGATTGATGCTGCTCATTTCGGCGAACACCGGAATCGGTTGAGGCCGTGCGGCGGCCATGTCGCAGAGGGCGCGCCCACCCTTGAGCGAACCGGTAAAACCCACAGCCTGGATCGCCGGATGCTTGACCAACGCTTCGCCAACACCCGCGCCGTAGATCATGTTGAACACACCCTTGGGCATGCCGGTTTGCTCGGCGGCGCGGAGGATCGCATCGGCCACCCGTTCGGCAGTCGCCATATGCCCGCTGTGGGCCTTGAACACCACCGGGCAACCGGCGGCCAGGGCGGCAGCGGTGTCGCCACCGGCGGTGGAGAACGCCAGCGGGAAATTGCTCGCACCGAACACCGCGACCGGGCCGACGCCGATCCGGTACTGACGCAGATCCACACGAGGCAGCGGCTGACGCTCGGGCAAGGCGCGGTCGATGCGCGCACCGTAGAAATCGCCACGGCGCAGGACCTGAGCGAACAGCCGCATCTGACCGCTGGTGCGACCGCGCTCACCCTGAATACGCCCGGTCGGCAGCGCCGTCTCGCGGGTGACCAGGGCAACGAATTCATCGTCCAGCGCATCCAGTTGCGCGGCGATGGCCTCGAGAAATTCAGCGCGGCGGCTCGCTGGCAAGTTGCGGAAGGCCGGGTAGGCGGCAGCTGCGGCTTGTGCAGCGGCGTCGACTTCTTCAACGGTGGCTTGCGTGAACGAGTAGGGCAGGGCTTCACCGGTGCTGGCGTCATGGCTTTGCACGGTGATACTGCCAGCGGCACTGCGCGTACCGCCGATGTAGTTGTGGCCGATGATGTGGGGCATGAAAAACTCCTGTCGAAAAGGTTGGGGCCGGGTCCTTTGTAGGAGCGAGGCTTGCCCGCGAAGAACTCAAGAACGATGCGTTTATTCAGACAACACGCGTTATCGTTGACGTCCATCGCGGGCAAGCCTTGCTCCTACGAGGGCGTCTCAGGCCAGCGAATCACCCCTGCGAGGGATGGCGGGTTCGGCGTTGTCCAGAGCAGCGATCCGCGCCGCAGATTCGCTATCCACCAGGTGCAGCGACTTGCCACGGGTTTCCCGGGTCAGGCCGACGGCGACGATGGAGATCAGCGCGGCGCCGACCAGGTACCAGGCGATGGGTGTCGAGCTGTGGTACTTGTTGAGCAGGGTGAGGGCAATCAGCGGCGCCAACGAGCCGGCGAAGATCGGTGCCACCTGGTAGCACAGGGACAACGCGGTGTAGCGCACGTGGGTCGGGAACATTTCGGCCATCAGCGCCGAGTAGGGCGCGTAGGTCATCGACTCGATCGCCAGGCCCAGGGTGATTGCCCCGATGATCAGCCAGTTGTTGCCGGTGTCCATCATCGGGAAGCCGATGAAGCCCCAGAACGCGGTGAGGACCGCACCCGTCAGGTACACCGGTTTGCGCCCGACCAAGTCGGACAGATAACCCATCAGCGGGATCATGAAGAAATGCAGCAGGTGCGCGCCGAACATCAGAAACAGAATCTCTGAAGTGTCCTTGTGCACCACCAACTTCAGGTAGGTAATCGAGAAGGTCACGACGGTGTAGTAAAGGATGTTCTCGGCAAACCGCGCGCCGATACCGACCAGCACCGCACGCCAGTGATGACGCAGCACTTCGACCACGCCCAACTGTTGTTGCTTGTTATGCGCCTGACGGGCCTGGGCCTCCTTGAAGATCGGCGCGTCATCGACGCTGGTGCGAATCCAGTAGCCGATCAGCACCACCACCGCCGAGAACCAGAACGCTACACGCCAGCCCCACGCGAGGAATTGCTCCTCCGACAGGTTCGACGACAACAGCAGCAACGCGACGGTCGCCACCAGGTTACCGGCCGGGACACCGGCTTGCGGCCAACTGGCCCAGAAGCCTCGGCGATTGTCCGGGCAGTGTTCGGACACCAGCAGGATTGCACCGCCCCATTCGCCACCGAAGGCGAAACCCTGGATCAGCCGCAGCAGCACCAACAACACGGGCGCGGCGTAGCCGATCTGGTCGAAACCGGGCAGGCAACCCATCAGGAACGTAGTGATGCCGACCACCACCAGGCTCAGTTGCAGCAGGCGTTTGCGGCCGAACTTGTCACCGTAATGACCGAACACCAAGCCACCCAATGGGCGGGCGAGGAAGCCGACCGCATACAGGGCGAAGGCGGCGAGGATGCCATCGATCGGGCTGTCGGTTTGACGGAAGAACAGTTGGCCGAAGACCAGTGCCGAGGCGGTGCCGTAGAGAAAGAATTCATACCATTCGGCGACCGTGCCGGCCATGGCGGCGGCCACGACACGTTTGAGTCCCGAGGGTGTGGTTGCGCGGGCGGTGCTGTGAGGAGTGGGCATGCGGACGTTTCCTGTAGAGGCGCAAAGACAGGTAGCCGGGCCGGGCCTCAAGGGCCCGCCCGGCAATCACTCAGAGACCGACGTCTGGCAGTTCCGGACGATTGGCCAGGGCCTTGGCCATGATCTGCTCGACGAAAACCCGATCGGCTTCCGGCAGGGCCAGGCGTGGTGGACGGGTCAGGGCGCTGCCGCGACCGGCGATGGCTTCGCACAGCTTGATGCACTGCACCAGGTCGGCACGGGCGTCGAGGTGCAGGATCGGCATCAGCCATTCGTAGATCGGCATGGCTTCGGCGAAGCGACCGGCCTTGGCCAGGCGGAAGATGGTTTCGCCTTCTTTCGGGAACACGTTGGACATGCCCGAGACCCAGCCTTCGGCACCCACGGCGATGCTTTCCAGCACCACGTCATCAAGGCCGGCGAACAGCACAAAACGGTCGCCCACTTCATTGCGCACGTCGATGAAACGACGGGTGTCGCCGGAAGAATCCTTGAAGCACACCACGTTGTCGCAGTCGGCCAGGGAAATCAGGATGTCCGGGGTGACGTCGTTTTTGTAGATCGGCGGGTTGTTGTAAACCATCAGCGGTACGTCGGCGTTTTTCGCCACGTAGCGGTAGTGCTCGGCGGTCTCGAACGGCTTGGAGCCGTAGACCAGCGCCGGCATCAGCATGACGCCGTCAACACCAACCCGGCGCACCGCGTTGGCCACCTTGGCCGCTTGAATGCTGGTGAATTCAGCCACACCGCAAATCACCGGCACGCGACCACGGGAAGCGTCGACCGCGACTTCGGTCACGGCGATTTTTTCTTCGGCGGTCAGCGAGGTGTTTTCCCCCACCGAACCGCACACCACCAGGCCCGACACGCCGTCACGGATCACGTTGGAAATCACCTGGTGGGTTTTTTCCAGGTTGATGGAGAAGTCGTCGTTGAATTGAGTGGTCACCGCGGGGAAGACGCCACTCCAGTTAATGCGCTTGCTCATTGTTGCCTCCGGTTCGTTAATTGTATTTCGTATACGATATTGCAAGTGAAAAGACTCGGCCAGTGCTTTTTTCAGTTACGAGGGGTTTTTTACTAGCCGTTGGTCAGAGTTTTTGGGTGAGGGTGTGTAAGGCTGTGCTCAGGCTCCAGGCCAAGTGTCAGACAGGCGATAGCCTTGTGGCCACGGATCGCTCGGATCGAGCAGCAATTGGTGAGTGCCAGTGATCCAGGCCCGGCCGGAAATGCACGGGTAAATTGCCGGGCGTCCGGCCACTTCCGTCAACGAATCGATGCGGCAGTGAAACTCGGAACCGATGATCGAACGGCCGATAAAACGCTCGCCGACCTGCATCAAGCCCTTGGCCTTCAGCACCGCCATGCGCGCCGAGCAGCCAGTGCCGGTGGGCGAACGGTCGATCTTGCCGGGTTGAATCACCACCGCGTTGGCGCCGGTGGCGATGCCGTTTTCAACGACGATGGGCGCCGCGATCTGGCAGAAAGAAATGTGCGACCACTCGGGGTTCAGCGGATGGACAAATCCCAACTGTTCATTAGCCGCGCGGGTGATTTTCAGCCCGACCTCGACCAGCTCCGCCGCTTCATCAGGACGAATGGAAAAGCCCAGGCGCTTGGCATCGGCGATCACAAAACTGTCGCCGCCGTACGCGGTGTCGACCTGCAATGAGCCGACACCTTCAACTTCGATCCAGGCGTCGAGGCGGTCGGCGAAGGAGGGCACGTTCTTGATTTCCACCCGTTCGACCTTGCCGTCACGGCAGTCGGCCACCGCTTCGATCAGTCCGCCCGGTGCTTCGAGCACCAGCCGGGTTTGCGGTTCGGTCATCGGCAGGATGCCGCTGTCGAGCAATACGGTGGCCACGCACAGTGAGTTGGAGCCGGACATCGGCGGTGTGTCGGCCGGTTCCATGATGATCCAGGCCATCTGCGCCCGAGGATCCTTGGCCGGCACCAGCAGGTTGACGTGACGGAACACACCGCCGCGAGGTTCGTTTAGGACGAAGTTGCGCAGGGTCTGATCCTTGGCAATCCAGCGCGACTGTTCCCACACGGTGGCCCCGGGTGGCGGCGCGACGCCGCCGACGATCACGTCGCCGACTTCGCCTTCGGCGTGGCAGCTGACGACATGGATGACTTTCGATGAGCGCATGGTTTGCTCCTTGTTTTGTCTGTTAGGGCCTTATCGCGAGCAGGCTCACTCCCACACTGATTTTGTGTCCACTATCAAACCCTGTGGGAGTGAGCCTGCTCGCGATGGGGCCATTAGTTATTTCACTGATTTCAGGAAAGCCGCAGTTTCGGCATGCACCGGATTACCAATCACCTGATCCGGCGAACCAATCTCATGCACCAGCCCATTACGAAAGAACGCCACCCGATCAGACACATCCCGGGCAAAGCGGATCTCATGCGTCACCAACACCATGGTCATGCCGTCTTCGGCGAGCATGCGCATGGTGTCCAGCACCTCGCCTACCAACTGCGGGTCGAGGGCCGAAGTGGCTTCGTCGAACAGCATGTAGTCCGGCGACATGGCCAGGGCGCGGGCGATCGCCATGCGCTGTTGCTGGCCGCCGGAGAGCTTGCCGGGAAAGGCCTTGAGCTTGTCGCCCAGACCGACGTGGGTCAGTTGTTTCACCGCCAGTTCCTCGGCTTCGGCCTTGCTCTTGCCCAGCACTTTGCGCGGCGCCAGCATCACGTTTTCCAGCACGGTCAGGTGCGGGAACGCGTTCCATTGCTGGAAGACGATGCCGATCTTCTGCCGCAGACGGTTGAGGTCGGTGGCGCTGTGATGGACCTCGACACCGTCGACGCGGATGTTGCCTTTCTGGATCGGCTCCAGGCCGTTGATGCACATCAGCAGGGTCGACTTGCCCGAGCCGGAGCCGCCGATGATCGACACCACCTCGCCCTTGTTCACCGTCAGGTTGACGCCCTTGACCACTTCGAGGTTGCCGAAGGATTTGTGTACGTTGTCGATCTCAATCATTTTCTTGCCACCTTCTTTCCAGACGAGCGCCGAGGCGAGCGACCACCAGGCTCATGACGTAGTAGATGAGGCCCGCGATGCACAGCACCAGCAGCGGTTCCTGAATGCGGGTCACGATGGTTTGCGAGGCGCGCAGCAGTTCGACGATGCCGATCCACATCACCAGCGCGGTGTCTTTCATCACGCTGAGCACCAGGTTCAGCCAGCCGGGAAAGGCCACCCGCGTGGCCATCGGCAGGACGATCCAGCGCAGGTCCTGCAGGAAACTCAGGCCCAGCGAGCGACTGGCCCGGCGCACGGTGAACGGCACTGACAGCACGCCGCTGCGCACGATCTCGGTGAAGTACGCGGCGGCATAGACCCCGAGCACAATGCAGCCGACGCTGAAGGCGCTGATGTTCAAGCCGACGATGCTTTTCAGCGAGTTGAACAACACAAACTGGATCAGCAACGGCACGCTGCGAAACACGTCCAGCACCCACGCCAGTGGCAGGCTGGCGCGCGGCAACAGCGCCCGCAACAAGCCGAACAACAGCCCGGCGAAGGAGCCGAGGATGATCGACCAGAACGTGAGTTTCAGAGTGACCCAGGCGCCATCAAGCAAGAACAACAGGTCATTCCAGGAAAAACTGGTGGTCAACATGCTCACCTCCTCAGTAGCGGAACAGTCGCCAGGCCATCAGCCGGGCGACGGCGACGATCGCCTTGGCAATCAGGTAATACAGCGCCGCGGCGATGGCGAAGTATTCGAAGGTGCGGAACGTCTTGACGTTGTAATCCTGGGTCACGCCGGTCAGGTCATTGTTCAGCCCGACGATCACCCCCAGGGACGTCATCAGCACCGCCCAGACCATCTGGTTACTCAACGGGTAGAAGACGATCCGCAGCAGCTGCGGGACGATGATCATCCGGTAAGCCTGGAAGGCACTCATGCCCAGCGAACGCGCCGCGCGCACCTGCGTGCCGGGCACAGCCTTGAGGCCGCCGCGAAAGTTTTCCGCCAGGTAACCGGCGTTGTTGAAAGTGATCCCGGCCAACAGCGCGAACCATGAGCTGACATGCAAGTCGAGCGAGCCGAGGCCGAAGTAGAGGACGTAGATCTGGAACAGCGACGGGGTGTTGCGGGCGATCGACACCCAGCCATTGCCGATGCCGCGCAACAACGGTTGTTTGGTTTCGCGCATCACCGTCAGGGCCAGGGCGATCAGCACGCCGAAGATCATCGACAGCGCGGCGGTCTCGAAGGTGACCCAGGCGCCGGCGAGCATGTCCGGCAGGGCGCGCAGGGTCGCGCGCCATTGGAAGGTGTAATCAAACATGCGCGTGACTCTCCAGTGAGGCGGCCGATTGCAGCCAGGCCGGCAAACGACCACTGGCCGTGGCGCTGCAGGCGGCGTCGACACATTCGGCGAGGTTGGCGAAGTGCACCTTGCGGCCCACCAGGCCGGGTGCGTAATGGGCGTACTTGCCCGAGTTGGTCATCAAGGTTTTGGCGGCCAGCGGGATCACCGGTTCGCCGAGCATGCACCAGCAGGTGTCGGTGACCAGCGTCGCGCCGAAGGCTTCGATCACCGCGATATGTCCCGCCTCGCGGGCCTGCTCCAGCACCGCACGACCGCAGGTAATGGCAAGCACCACCTCGGGGTGTTTGTGCCGACCCCGGCACAGCCGCGCCAGATGCGCGAATTCGCTGAGGGAAAAATGCGGATTGCCCAGCGAGACCACATCCACCCGGTTGTCGCGGGCACTGTTGAGTTCGCGCCAGCTGAGCAGCAAATCCTTCAGGCGGATTTTTTCCACCGGCACTTCTGCATCCGCCTCCAGCACCTGCGTTGGGTCGAGTGCTTCCGGGGTTACACCGGCGATGTGGAACAGTGGCGCGGCGGAGGTGGTGGCGAACGCGGCACCGAAGGCTTTCAAATCGTCCAGGCTCGGCTTGCTCTGTTCCAGTCCCAGTACCAGCGGAATCCGGCTGCCGGCCAGGGCCCCGATGTGGTAGCCGAGCAGGGGGTAAAAGGCATCGTCCAGCTCACTTAAAATCGGCAATTCGATTTGCAGTCTCGCTTTACGTTGCGCGTCCAGATGGCAACCGATCAGGGGCGCGCGGCCGGTCAGGGCGATGCAGATATCCAGGTAGTCCGGGTATTTCAGGGTGCGCGCGCCGAGCACGCTGTTGGCATAGACCACTGCGTTGGATTCGGCCCAGACGATTTGCTCGCCGGCCTTCGGCGCGCTGTCGAGCAGGTAGGGCGCGCAGGTAAAACTCAGCTGTGCGCCCATCGCCATGTACGCATCGCCCAAGGCGCTGGCCGGTACGCCGAGTGCCGGATCAATGCCCAACTCGCGCCAACGGCGCTGGTCGACGGAAATCGAATTGAGGGTGGTCGGTACCCGCACTTTGGCTCCCCACTGCACCAGTTGTTCGGCGAAGCGCAGGCTCGCAGGTCCGGTATAAATGCAGCCGTCGATGTGCGCCTGGGTGACATCCACCAGAAGGCGGGCACCTTGCAGTTCAGCCATGCGCAGGACGATCTGCATCGCCACTTGGGCGGCTTTGCCATGCTCGCCGTCGAGCAGTGCCTGATCGTGTCCGGTGAGTTCGATGGCGGTGCTTTTTTCTGCTGTCTGCAACGGACTGTCGAGTGCCTGCCAGGCATCGCCCGGCAGGTGTTCGAACAGAGTCACTGTTGACTCTTCGACCCGAGCAAAGGCCTTGCCGCGCAAGGCGGCGAAGGCCTCCCTGCCGATGCACAGCACCGGCAGGGAGCGCTCGAAAATGGTCTGTGCCACGAGCACGCCCAGGGTCAGGATCTCATCGGGTTCGGCCAGCACCAGTGCGGCGGGCGCATGACCGTTGCTGATCAGTTCCATCAGCACACTGCTGCCGGTGCACGAGCCGCGACCACTGGGAATCGCCAGCACCCGGCCGGCCAGATGTTCGCCGCTGAGCGGGTGGTGACGGTCGATGATCTCTCCACTATAGGGATCGACCCCGCCCCAGAAACTCAGCCCGACATCGGCAAGCAGCAGGGCGCCTTGGGCGGCGCCGGCGACCAGGCTGCGACCGGTCAGAGAGGTTGGCCTAGGCATGCCGGACACCTCAGTAATAGACCTTGGGCACGGTCAGGTCGGTGGGTGAAATCTCGGTGCCGACCCATTTGGTGAACAGCTCGTTGTAGCGACCGCTGCGCACCTGCTGATTGACGAACAGGTTGAGGTAGTTGAGCAATCCATACTCGTTACGCTTGGCGCCCAGGGACACGTAGTCGATGGTGTACGGCGCGTTGCCGGCGATTTTCAGGTTCTTGTATTTGCCCGACTTGATCGTGGCGGCGGCCACGGTGTTGGTGACCACGGTGGCGTCGATGTGACCCTGGGCGACCGCTAGCAGCGTGTCGTTCTGCGACTGATAGGCGCGGAAGGTGCCGGTGCCCCAATTCTTCACGTCTTTTTCCAGAGCGATGGCTTCATAGGTGCCGCTGGTGTTGCCCAGGGCTTTGCCTTTGATATCGGCGAAGCTGTTGATGCCGGTGTTGTCACGGGTCAGCACCACCATCTGGAAGGCGAAGTACGGCACGGTGAGGCCGACGGTCTTGGCCCGTTCGAGGGTGTCAGACGTGGAGGCGACGATCACGTCTGCACGCCCGGAGACCAGCGCCGGGATTCGATCAGGGAAGGGTGTTTCAACCACTTCGGCGTCGACCCCGAGGATTTTCGCCAGGTCGCGGCAGTAGTCCACGTCGAAACCGGCCGGGTTGTTACCTTCATCGCGAAAACCCATCGGCGGGAAGTCCAGGGTCACGGCGCAGCGCAGCTTGCCCGAACCAATGATGTCGTCGAGCTTGTCGGCCTGGGCGGTGGCGATAAAGGAAGTACTGAGAACAGCGCTGAGGGCTACGGCAAATGCGGGGTTTTTCATAGAGGCCTCGTTGTCGGAAAGTGCTGTTGGATATCGTATTGTGAATTTCGTATACGATATTTGATTAGCAATGAGCGTGCCTGTTTCCGAACTGAGGCGAGAATTAATCGCCAAGGCTTGAGCTAAAGGTCTTACAAGATTGTGGGAGCAGGGCGTAGGAGAAGAACGCCTCGGGGGGCCGTATCAAGCGGTGTTACAGAAGGGAGCAGTGGGAACGCCGTGCGCCCCTTAAAGGAACACTCGCCCGGGTTCAGCGACGGCTTTCGCGATACTGACTTGGCGCCAGACTGGTCAAGGCGCGGAACTGCCGGCTGAACGCGCTGTGGTCGGTGTAACCGCAGCGCAGGGCGATCTCGGTGATGGGCAGGTCGGTGTGCAGCAACAGCCGGGAGCCTTCTTCCAGGCGCGCCTTGTGGATCATTTGCCGTGGAGTGAGCTGGAACACTCGTTTGCAGTGGCGCTCCAGTTGCGCCACGGAAAACCCGGCGATCGCGGTCAGTTCGGCGAGGCTGATAGGGCGGGCGAAATGGCTGCGGATATGCGCGTCCACCGCCGCAAGTTTCTGAAACGCCGGATGACTGGACTGTGGCGTTTGCAGGTCGCGGGAGATGCCGGCCAGACCGACGATCTGACCTTGCAGGTCACGCAGCGCGAGTTTGTGGGTCAGGCACCAGACCGGCTGGTTACCGTAATACAGGTGCAGTTCGAGTTGGTCGGCCAGTTCGCGGCCGGTGGACAGCACCCGCCGATCCTGCTCGGTGTACAGCGGGCCGAAGCGCTCGGGAAAGACCATGTCGGCGGTGCGCCCGAGCAGTTCGTCACTGTGTTTGAAGCCGCAGCGTCGGGCCAGGGTCTGGTTGACGAAGGCGTAGCGGGCCTCGCTGTCCTTGATGAAAAACACCACGTCCGACAGGGTGTCGAGCAGCGCCGCGATCGGCTGCAGACTGCTCAGCAGAGTGGGCAGGTCGCAGGGTTTGAAGGTAGTGAGCGAGGCATACATGGCGCTGGGCGTCTGGAGGCAATGCCCGGGATCATAAAGACTCGGCGACGGACCCGAAAGCCCCGGGCCGGCATTCAGGCCGGCGGGGTATCGTCCAGGCACAGCAAGGTCTCGATCCGCGCCGGACTGAAGGGCGGGCGTGGCGCCGCAGGTTGCCAGCCGAACAGGTGCTGCAACGCGCCGCCACACACCCGACCCTGGCAGGCGCCCATGCCGCAGCGGCTGGCCAGTTTGGCCTCGCGCCAGTCAGTGTGCCCGGCCAGCAAACCGTAAGGCACGTCTTCGCAACGGCACACCAGGGTGTCGGGTTGCGCCAGCGACTTAAGTTGCGGGTCGAGGGTGAATGCCTTGTTGAGGGCGTTGGCGAAACCCTGCCAACGTGCACGACGCGGCCACAATGCCCGGGCCGAATCAACGTCACCGACGGCGGCGTGGCCGGCGATGGCGCCTTCGACCAACGCCAGTTCACTGCCACCGAAACCGGTGCATTCACCTGCCGCGTAGTGATCGGCGCGGCGAGTGGTCTGCCAGGTATCGACGGCAATCGCCTGATCTTCAAGTTCGCAGCCGAGGGCCTGGCCGAGTTGGGTATTAGGGATCAGACCGAAGCCACAGGCGAGGCGATCACATTCCAGCTCGACGATTTTCCCTTGCTGTTGCAGGCGCACACCTTCCAGCCGCTCATTGCCCAAGGCGGCCAGCACATAGGTTCCGGTACGGTAATGGCGGTCGAACAACGTGACCGACTGCATCAGCTTGTTCGGCCAGCGTGGGAGTTGCACAGCGAAACCGGCAACGGCGGCCGCGCAGGCCTGCTCGGCGATGCGCAACACCCGGGCGCCGTTGTGTTTTGCGGTGCCAGCGCTGGCCAGCAATAACGGCCCGCTGCCGGCAATCACAATGCGTTCGCCCTGCACCGGCAGCCCTCCCTTGATCAATGCCTGGAGGCCACCCGCACCCGTCACGCCGGGCAGCGTCCAGCCGGGGAAGGGCAGCAGTAATTCGCGAGCACCGGTGCACAGAATCAGTTTGTCGTAACCGATCACCCAGCCTCGATCGGGGTCTTCAACCAGCAGTTGTTTCGGCGCGGCGCAGGCGATCACTCGAGTGCCCGAATGACGGCGGATGTTGCTGCACGCTTCCAATCGCTCGCGCATCTGACGCGCCGGGTTCGGCAACTTGGCTTGAGGTCCGTCGCGCCAGATTTGCCCGCCCGGCAACGGGTTGTCATCAAGCAGGACGATGCGCGCACCGCTTGGCGCTGCGGCGAGCGCAGCGGCCATGCCGGCGGGACCGGCACCGATGATCAGCAGGTCGGCGTATTCGCTCATGCTTGAGTCTCCACGTGCATGCCGTCACGGCACAGCGTCTGGCAGGCCAGTCGTCGCCGACCGTCGATGGTCACCCGGCATTCCTGGCAAATGCCCATGCCGCACAACGGTGCGCGACGTTGGCCACTGACCGAGGTGCGCGTGCAGCCGTCGCCGCTCAGGGCCAGTGCAGCAGCGACGCTGGTGCCCTCGGCAACCCGCAGGGCACGCCCGTCCAGCATCAATTCAGGCATAAACGGGCTCTCCGAGAAAACGTTGCGGCAGATACGGTTGCGCGGCCAGTGGCGGCGTTTCGTCGAACAGCTGCGCGACCAGCAGGTCGGCGGTGCCGGGGGCGGTCGTCACGCCGAGGCCCTCATGACCGACCGCCAGCCATAAGCCTTTGCGTTGTGGGTGCTGACCCACCAGCGGCAAGCCGTCGGGGCTGGCGGCGCGAAAACCGGTCCAGGCACGGATGCCGTTAAGCTGAGCCAGCCCCGGCATGTAGTCGGTGGCACGCCGGAGCATTTTCGCCAGCATCCAGCCCTCGACCTGCGGGTTGGTGGTACCGAATTGTCGCGAAGCGCCGATGAACAGTTGCCCGGTCGGCCGAGGCTGGATATTGCACGCCGTCGAGGGACCGCTGGCGTTGTGGGCGCTGGTGACGTAACCAAGTTCCACCAGGGTGTGGGTGACCTTGCCGGGATAGCGGTCGGTGATCAGCAAGTGACCTTTCTTCGGCTCGATCGGCAACTCCGGGCAAAGCTCGTTGGCCTGGACGCCGTTGGCCAGAATCACCGCTTCGGCGCTTAGCCAGTGGCCGTCGTCGAGTCGCACGCGGTTGCCGTCGACTTCGCTGACCCGCGCCCGGCGTTGGCTGATGTTCGGTGTGTCGAGCATCCAGTTGGCGGTCGCCGGCGCATAAAGAATGCCGTCGCCATTGATCAGCAATCCGCCTTCCAGGCCCTCGCGCAGTTCCGGTTCGCGCTGGTGCAAGGCACTGCTGGAGATCAATTCGCAGGCCACGCCTTGGGCCTGCAAGTTCAGGTATTTGCTGTGGGCGACGGCCATTTCTTCGGCATTGGCGGCCAGCCAGAGGGTGCCATTGCAACGGTAGGCGCAGCCGTCGGGCAGGACCGGAGCCAGTTCGCGCCAGCGATGCAGGGAATATTGACTGAGGGCCAGTTCGGCCGGGTTGTCGTCGAGGACCAGCAAGTGGCCCATGCCCGCCGCCGTGGCGCCGGGCAGGCCGGCGTCCAGCACCAGCACGTGCAAACCGCGCCCCGCCAGCGCCTGGGCACAAGCGGCGCCGATGATGCCGGCGCCGATCACGATCACATCGGCCACCAGGCCGTCGTTCACGAACGAATGCCCCAGGCGAACGGGTCGTCCTGTTCGATGATCAGGCTGGCTTCGGCGCTGATAAAGGCGCGGCCGCGAATGGTCGGCACGATGCACTCGCCCTGAAGTTCGTAGGAACCCTCGAATTCGCTGCCGATGACACTGGCCTGACGCCAGATCTGTCCCGGCTGCAATTTGTCGTCGGCCGCCAGGCACGCCAGTTTGGCGCTGGTACCGGTGCCACAAGGCGAGCGGTCGTAGGCCTTGCCGGGGCAGAGGACGAAATTGCGGCTGTCGGCCTGCACGTCATCGGCGAACAGCTCGACATGGTCGATCAAGCCGCCGTCTTCGCCGCGAATACCCTGGGCTTCCAGTGCTTGCTGGACGGCGAAGGTGTAGGCGGTCAGCGCATCGAGGTTATCGCCCGCAACGCGCAGGCCATGCTCGGCAATCAGGAAAAACCAGTTCCCGCCCCAGGCAACATCGCCGGTCACTTGACCGATACCCGGTACCTGCAGCGACAGCGCTTTGCGATAACGGTAAGCCGGCACGTTGCGCACGCTGACCGAATGGTCTTCGTGCAGCGTTGCCTGCACCGTGCCCACCGGGGTTTCGATGCTGTGCACCCCAGGGCCGATCTTGCCCAGATGCGCCAACGAAGCCACCAGGCCGATGGTGCCGTGGCCGCACATGCCGAGGTAACCGCTGTTGTTGAAGAAAATCACGCCGGCACAGGCGCTCGGGTCCACCGGCTCACAGAGCAGGGCGCCGACCAGGACGTCACTGCCCCGTGGTTCCAGCACGCAAGCGGCGCGCCATTGATCATGCTGTTCGGCCAGCCGCTGTCGACGCTCGGCCATGCTGCCGTTGCCCAGGTCAGGAAAGCCGGCGGTCACCAGTCGGGTCGGTTCGCCGCCGGTGTGGGAGTCGATCACGGTGATGCGTTTCATGGGATGGCCACGTCCGTTCAGATGAGTGAACGAAAGAGTGGCCTGTAGAGAGGGGTGTCGGCTTGATGGTTTTATCCAGTGCCGATGACGAAATCGGCACAGTGCGGCGAGGGGTCAGTGGTGGTGAGGCAGATGTTCGAACAGGGTCTTGCAGACCCCGGCAATGTGCTCGTCGAGCAACTTCACCGCAAGGTCCACGTCACCGGCGCGACAGGCTGCAAGGATTTCCCGGTGTTCGTGATCGGCGCGTTCCTTGCCGGCCGACAGGCTCATCTGCATGCGCAGGTAGCGCTCCAGCTTGTCGTTGATCGAGCGGATCAGGCCGACCAGAAACGGTCGTTGCGCCGGTTCGTAAAGACAAGCGTGCAGTTCCCAGTTGAGCTCGGCCCAGCGACCGACGTCATCTTCGCCGATGAACTCCTGGCAGATGCGTTCGGCACGGGCGAAGGTGTCTTCGGTCATGTTCGGAATGGCCAGGCGCAACACCTTGTCTTCGAGCAGCATGCGCACTTCGAACATCTGCGCCAGTTCTGCATCGGAAACCCGGGTGACCATCGCCCCGCGATTACGCTGAAACATCACCAGGCCTTCGGCCTCCAGGCGCTTGAGGGCTTCGCGCACCGGAATCTTGCTGACGTTGAACTGACGGGCGATATCGTCCTGGCGAATCGGTTCGTCCTCGGCGAAATGCCCGGCGACGATGGCGTCACGCAGATGACGGGTGATGATTTCCGACGTCGAAGGCGAATTGCCAAGGTCGGGAGCGTTGAGTTTTGTCAGGGCCACGGTCGTGATCGTTCGGATTGAATTGCAGATATGGTATACGAATTTGCACTGGGTGTTCCTTCGGCGATGGCCGGGGCCTCCCGCCACTGCAATATCTTCCCGATCCGATGGCAACTGCTACGCTACGTTCTGGCAGCGCTCGAGTCGTTCATGCCCTCAAGGTGGCGGGCGACAAGCGGTTACCTGCAAGGAGGCAGGCTGTGGTGATCAAGCCCATTGGCAATGCAAGTGCAGACATCGTTCCCGAGCCTCTCGCTCGTGAAGAGGTGGAGCGGGTGCTCGCGCTGTTACTGGCTAGCCCGTTGTTCGCCAAGTCACGGCGGATGGGCAGCCTGCTGCGCTTTCTGGTCGAGCACGACCTCCAGTTCTCGGACATCCCCCTGACCGAGCACGCCATCGGCATCGCGGTGTTTCGCCGTGATCCGGCGGTCTACTGCACCGGCGATGATCCCGTGGTGCGGGTTCAGGTAGGCCGATTGCGGCGCAAGCTCGCCAGTCATTACGCCACGTTTGGCCAGCAGGATCCGGTGCGTCTGAGCATTCCGGCCGGTTGTTATCGGCTGGCGTACCAGCGACTCAGACTCAAAGGCATCGCGATTCGCCATCCTGTCCTGCAACTCCAGCCGTTTACCTGCATCACCCACGACGGCGACGACTTTACCCGGGGCTTGTGCGAAGAGTTGAGTTGCAGGCTGTTCGAGTCGTTTGAACAGACGCAAACCCGCGCCAGTCATGTGCTGATGAAGGTGCCGCGAAGCAGTGTGAAAACACTGGCCCAGGGGCGGACGGGGCGGGGCAGCTATTCGCTGGAAGGCAGCGTGCGGGTGGAGCCGGCTCGTGTCCGGGCCTCGGTGCGCCTGATTGATGTCGCTCAGGGCCGCATTCGCTGGTCAGCGCAGTTCGATCGCAATCAACCCTATGGCATTGCCACTCAGGAAGATCTGGCCGAGTCCATTTGCCGGTCGTTGACGGGCTATTTCGCCCGGGGTGGCAGCGACGATTGATGAACAGAGGGGCAACCATAAGGTTGCCCCAGGAGGCTGGCGCTACGGGATGGTCCAGAGACCGCCAGAGTAGAGGCGGGTCGCACTGTTATCGAAGGTCAGGTCGATTTCGACCGATTGCGAGCGTGAGGTGCTGAACATGGTGCTGGTCTGCACGTTCTGTTCGAACCACACCAGAATGGTCTCGACGGGGGTTAGCACGGTCTGGCCGGTGACTACTTGTGCCGAGGCCACGTAGATGGGCGTGCTGATCTGCCTGCCATCGATGCCCGTGGACAGTTGGCTGAGGCCGGGGTGGATCGCACCGTAGTTGTTCACCAGGGTGATGGAGGTGTCGGGGCCACCGCTCGTCGCCGAACCCAGCAGGCCGGCATTGTCGAGTATCGACTGTTGGCCCAGCCCGATATTGACGAGGTTGGTCGACACATCAACCTGCACGTTGGCCTGGAAAGAGTTGGCGCCGAACAACTGATACTGGGGCGTCCAGCTGAACGTGCTGTTGCTCAGGTACTGAACGTAAGACTGCCAGACCACGTTGTAGGCTTCGTTGCCGACTTTCTTGGCAAAACACAGTTTGTAGCCTGATTGTTTGAGCAGGGTCAGATCTGCGGAGGCGATCTGAATCTTGACCGATTTTTGGGTGGCCGCCAGGGTCGACGTCAGCACCTTGCTGTAGTCGGTGGTTTTCAGGGCTGTTGGGGCGACGCTCTGGAACGACTTGAAAGCCTCTTGCACGTCTTTGTGCAGTTGCTGGCTTTGTTTACTTGCTGCGCTTGACTGACTCATGGTTTCCCTCTTCCTTGGTTGAGTGTTGGGCAATCAATGGGCAGCGGGTTTTGAATCCGGCGGACGGTGCCGATGATGTGTCACGACCCTGTAAGCACATTGATGGCTTCACGGTAGACGGGTCGTGCAGTGCGGCGAAGTGTCTTGGCGTTACAGTCAGAAGGGGTATTGGCGCCGGTGCAGATCAGGAAGTAACAGCCGGCGTAACGGAGTTGTATCAACGTTCGGGGAGGTTCCAGCTCTCGCGGATTTGCTCGTATTCCGCTTCGGGCATTTGAACCAGCAGAGGGGACTGGCGAGGATCCAGCCAATCGAACAAGCGAGAAATATCCGCTGGGTCCATGGCGGTGCAGCCGAGCGTCGGCGAGGTGGGGCCGCGCCAGATGTGGAAGAAAATGCACGAGCCCGAGGCGGGGGACGCCGGCGTATTGTGCTCGATGAAAATGCCTTTTCGATACATGTCGTCATCGCGACGCATACGTTCGGAGCTGTTCCAGTCTTTCGAAACAGTCGCTCCGTCGACCAGCTCGTTATAGCGTGCGGAGTGGCTGTCATCCACGCATTCGATGGTCGAGGTCAGCGCCAGGTAAGGCAGTTTTGTCTCAGCCGTGCTGTCGTAGCCAAATGCCGTTCCCAGTTTGAACACCCCGGCAGGCGCTTTTCCATCGCCTTCACGTTTGACCGGACCTTCGCGTTGCTCAACGCTGCTCAGGCCCTTGCCCCACGCCAGCCCGCTCTTGCCGACCACGACCGGAAATGACCCTTCGTATTTTCGAAAGCTGTTGCCCTGCCGTTCATAACGCTGGGCCGTGCCCTGGATGTCAGTCCAGTTTTTTGTGGTGACCACAATCAGCTGATTGGCGGTGTCGAGAACATCGCGTGCACCCAGCGGCGTGATGGGGAAGTCCATGACGTTCTTCGGCGAACCTTCCCCGCTGTAGGTGAAGTGCCACCATTCCTTCGAGTACCCGGTAAACCCTTCTTTCTCCATGGCCCTGCTGAGCTTCTGGCGATTTTCTGTGGCGGCAGCGCTGATCGTCGGGTTGTCGGTATGCGCGCGCTCATCAAAGCAATCGAACCCTGTGCCCATGTCGAGCGCGCCGTCGCGCCAACGCTGGTCATAAGGGGCCGTGCAATCGACTTGCCCGGCTGAAGGTGTCCAGGTCTCGGCAGGCAGGGCATCCGGACCGGTCAGTGTCAGGTCCACGGTTGAGCCTTTGGAGTGGTTCGACACACGGGCCACGTAACCCAGGCGCCAGAAGTCCTGCTTGTCCACACGCGGATAGAACTCGGCCTTGCGCGGGTCACCCGGCTCCGACGCAAAACGCCCCATATCGGCAACGGCACGGCTCGGTCGATAACAGTCAAACACCTTCAAACCGTAGCCCTGCGCCCGCAACGCTGTTTGTACCCGAGCGAGGGCCTTGGCGGCGTCCAGCGATAACAGACACTGCGCCGCGGCGTAACCGTCGAGTGGGTGCCCGGTGAAGTTGTGAGCGCTGGCATAGCGAATGTCTTGCTCGATGCCCGGATCAATCGTACGCAGATACACCATGTTCTCGGGTCGTGTCTCTGCAACGGCGATGCCGGGCACGACAATGCTCAGGCACAGGATCCATCGCAGCCAGGTCCGCGTGAGCAGGCTGCGTGAACGAAGCGAAAACAGTGTCGAGGAGGGTAGAGGCAGATGGGTGCAGAGACGGGGCATGCGAGGCTCCAAAGAGGCCGATCCTCAAGCCGGATCAGGCGGGCCGTTAAGGAATAAAGCGGTAGCCAACCCCCCGTTTCAGTTACCCGATGACGTGGACGACTTGAACCGTTTGTCAGGCGTACAAGCCATACCCTGCCGCGATGATCAGCGGAGCAACCAGCAGCGTTGCCCAGAACCCCGATTTTGGAACAGCAATGACGCAAATGATCGAGATCATCAACACATAGAGGCCAACAATTTTAAGTAGCGCGAGATCGCCAACGGCTACGGCGTGAATCGCTGTCTGCCCTGCGAGCATAAAAAGCGGTCCCAGCATGGTAAACCAGAGGGCAGTGCGTCGATCTTCGTGCGCTCTGAATTGGTCAACGAATCCAGAGTCTACAGCGGCGGCGAATGCCGTTTTGAACTTGATAATACCGAATGGAACATGGAAGACGCCCAAGGCGAACAGGGTCCATGCGACGATGTTTGACATGTCTTATATGCTCCGTAACGGTAAGGCTGGATAAGTGCCTGACGTTTGGTTAAGGGAGCGCGGCACGGTCCCGGTTTTATCGCGTAACGTCCAGCAACCGAAGAAGATAAATAAATCAGCTCTCAGGGGAATTGATCGAGTCTAGACCAGGTTCAGCCGCTAGCTTCAATCGGTCAGCTTTACTAATGTATTTAGACTTGTTGGCCGGTGCCAATTTGGCACTGGCCTTTTTTGCGTGAGCCTTTAATAACTGCTGTATTTTTTTACGACGATTCATGTTTTCTACTCGGCTTGTAAGTCTTGAATGGTGGCAGAGGTTGGTGCACGAAGCCCAGGGAATTAGACAGGGCTTCACTGCGTCTTCGAGCATGCCTCCTGCCGAACCGGCGTCCATGATAATCACCGCCCCCTCGGAATTCGATGGCGTTTCATGAAAAGTTGTCTGAGTGGATGAGAAGTGGGTGCTGATCTTGAGATCGCTCAATCATCGACTGAGGTCAGCATGCCATTAACCACTCTCTTGCGTTGCAATGATCCCTTAAAAGATCGCAGCCTTCGGCAGCTCCTACAGGTATACACGATCCCCTGTAGGAGCTGCCGAAGGCTGCGATCTTTTGGGGCCGCTACGCAGCCAGCGGAAGCAAGCTCCCTCGCCACAGGGTTAGCGTCACGCTTAACTAGCAATCAGCTTCCAGCCCGTTTATTCAACGCCTCTTCCGCCGCGGCAATTTCAGCCTGACGCTTGACGATCATGTCGCCAATCGGCGGCCCCTGGAAGCGTCGAGCTTCAAAACCGAACCAGACGATGGCCGTCAGCACCAGAAAGCCGATGGTGATGTACAGCGCCCAATCGTTCGGTGGCTGGATGCCGATGACGAAAATGATCACCATCGAGAGGATCGAGAGGATGGCGAACACGGAGTACCAGAAGCGTCCCATGTTCCACGGCCCCATGGTTGGCCACTTCGACGTCCCGAAGGTAAACAGGCCCAGCACGATGGGAATGATGAAGGAGAAGAACAGGAAGATCACCGTGCAGGACACCACGATGGTATAGACCGGCGTTGCGCCGACCGATATCACCGACGATCCCCAATCGAACAATACCGCCAGGGTGGCACCGGTCCAGATCGCAGCCACCGGGCTGCGATAGGTAGGCGAAACTGAGGCCAGCGCTTTCGAGCAGGGCAGGCCACCGTCACGGGAAAACGCGAAGATCATGCGTGAAACCGAGGTCACGGTTGCCAGCCCGCAGAGGAACTGCGAGATGAAAATCGCCACGTACAGCGCGAGCTTCACGGTTGGGTTGACCTGCGTGTTCATGGCCCAGAAAAATACGTTCCAGCCTTGCTTCGCCGCCTCATCCATGTTCGGCAGCATCAGCACGAACGAACTGAGCATGACCCAGCCGAACAGCAGCGACCAGACCACCGACATGACCATGCCGCGAGGCAC
The DNA here is from genome assembly GCF_000282315.2 of Pseudomonas sp. GM41(2012). Lineage (GTDB taxonomy): Bacteria > Pseudomonadota > Gammaproteobacteria > Pseudomonadales > Pseudomonadaceae > Aquipseudomonas. Next base: position 1,385,397 of record NZ_AKJN02000006.1, on the reverse strand, counting down.
CGACATGGCGGCATTTCGGGTCTCTTCCGAGGTATGCGCAGAGGCGTCATAGCCGGTGATGGTATAGATCGGCAGCAGCAGGCCGAGCATGAAAATCCAGCCGTTCGACACCTGTGGCCAAACGCTGCCGCCAGCCTCGCCGGAATAGTTGCTGAAGGTCCATAACCGGGCGAACTCATAGCTGGGCGCCGAGATCAGGCAGACGATGGTCAGCGCGAGCGCCGTGGCGAAGATCAGATAGCCCGAGAAGTCGGTGAGCTTCGCCGTCAGGCCGATACCCAAGTGGTTACACAAGGCCTGGATACCGGTCAGGATCGCCAGGAAAATCACCCGGGTCGTGGTGGTGTCTTCCATTCCCAGTGCTGGTCCGAAGGCGCCGAAAAAGAAGTAATAGGTGCCGACGTTGATCGCACCGAGCACGGTGACCAGCCCCAGCAAATTGAACCACGCAGTCAGCCAGCCGGTGAAGCGGTTACCGAGAATCGAACCCCAGTGATAGAGGCCGCCAGCGGTGGGGTAGGCCGAGGAAATCTGCGCCATGGCCATGGCGAAAACCCCGGAGATCAGGCAACCGATCGGCCAGCCGATGCCGATTGACGCACCGCCCGCACCCGAGGTGCCCTGGGCGAGTGAGTTGATGCCACCCGAGAGGATGCAGATGATCGAAAAGGAAATGGCAAAGTTGGAGAAAACGCCCATGCGTCGCGAGAGCTGCTGGGCATAGCCCATGCTGTGCAGCACCTTGACGTCATCGTCTTGCGGCGCGCTCGTGCCGGGCTGGCTTGCTGGATTCATGTTGTGTGCCCCTTAGGTTTTGATACGCATCCATCCGGGTTTACGTTGTCGGACGGGCTGGCCTTCAACCCCTTGTCGTACTGCTCCTGTTTCTAACGGATAAACCCCGTCCATGCTGCGCGTTCGCACCTTGGCCATGGACAGTCAACTGCTCCTACAGACGGCCGTGGTACGCCGCTTCGAAAATTTCTGCCGCGCCATTTCGGGTCAATGGCAGCGGGTTGCCGCCGGCGCAGGGGTCGACAATCGCCATGTCCGCGATCAGGTCGGCCTGCCGGTCATCCACCCCCAGCTCAACCAGCGTATGGGGCACGCCGATGTCCTTGCGCAACTTGAGGACGAAGGCCAGAAAACTGTCGAAGCCGGGCGAGGGCAGACGCAAATAAGCGGCGAGGCGGGTGATGCGTTCCTCGATGGCCGGGCGATTGAATTTCAGGACATAGGGCATGAACGTGGCGTTGGTCATGCCGTGATGGGTGTCGTACAGGGCGCCCACCGGATGTGAGAGGGCGTGCATCCCGCCCAGACCTTTCTGGAAAGCGGTAGCGCCCATCGCGGCAGCCGCGAGCATTTCCGCTCGCGCCTCCAGGTCCGAGGGTGTGTGTACGGCTCGCACCAGGGCATTGGCGACCAGGCGCATGCCTTCCACCGCAATCCCTTCGGCCATGGGGTGAAAGCCGGGGGCGCAATACGATTCCAGACAATGCGCAAACGCATCCATGCCGGTGCCCGCGGTGACTTTGGCCGGCATGCCGACGGTGAGGGCCGGGTCGCTGATGACCACGCGCGGCATCATCTTCGGGTGGAAGATGATGCGTTTGGTGTGCGTACGCTCATCGATGATTACCGCCGCACGGCCCACCTCGGAGCCGGTACCCGCCGTGGTCGGCACCGCAATGATCGGGGCGATGCTGCCTTCGTCGGCGCGGGTCCAGTAGTCACCGATGTCTTCGAAATCCCACACCGGTCGGGTCTGGCCGCTCATGAAGGCGATGAGCTTGCCCATGTCCAGGCCACTGCCACCGCCGAAGGCGACCACGCCATCGTGTTTGCCGGCGCGCCAGGCGTCGAGCCCGCCCGCCAGGTTGGCTTCGACCGGATTGGGTTTAAGGTCGCAAAACAGCGCGACGCCAAGGCCGGCGGCGCGCAAGGCGTCCAGCGCTGAAAGGGTGATCGGGGCACGCGCCAGGCCACTGTCGGTGACCAGCAACGGTCGCTGGATCCCTTGGCTGCGGCAGATCTCGGCAAGTTCGGCGATGCGGCCGACACCGAAGCGGATGCTTGTGGGGTAGTTCCAGTTCGCGGTCAGGCTCATGGCTCAGATCTCGTGGCGCAAATGGAAGGATTTCGCGCGGGTCAGGTGTTCATAACCCAGGCGCGACAGCGTGACGCCGCGCCCGCTGTTCTTCACGCCGGTCCAGGCCAGGGCCGGGTCCAGGTAATCGCAGCGGTTCATGAACACGGTGCCGGTGTCGATCTCGTTGCCCAGGCGTTCGGCGGCGGCAAGGTCTTGCGTCCAGATGGACGCGCTGAGCCCGAACTCACTGTCGTTCATCAAGGCAATGGCGTCGTCGTCGCTGGCCACCGGCATGATGCCGACCACGGGACCAAAGCTTTCCTCGCGCATCACCGACATTTGATGGGTGACGTCGACTAATACTTGCGGCGCGAGGTAGGCACTGCCCGGTGCGTCGGCGGGAAAGGTCTTCGGATCGATCAGTGCCTTGGCGCCTTTTGACAGTGCTTCGGCGATCTGACCCCGAACGAATTCAGCGGCGGCCGGATTCACCAGCGGGCCGAGGGTGGTGGCTTCGTCCAGTGGGCTGCCCAGCACGTATTGGCGAGTCAGTGCGACGAAGCGTTCGACAAACGCGGGGTAGATTTTTTCATCGACATAGATCCGTTCGACCGCGCAGCAGCTTTGCCCGGAGTTGAAGTAGCTGCCATCCACCAGGTTTTCCACTGCGTGTTCGAGGTTGGCGTCTGCGCGGACGTAGGCCGGGTCTTTGCCGCCGAGTTCCAGGCCCACGCCGAGGAAACCTCCGACGGCAGCATGTTCCATGGATTTACCGGCTTCGACCGAGCCGGTGAAGTTCACTTGCTGCACGCGTCCAGAGGCAATGATCGCTCCGGTATTAACATGACTGAGCAGCAGGTTCTGGAACAGTCCTTCGGGCAGATGGGCGCGGCGAAACGCCTCGGCGAACCGTTCGCCGACCAGCAACGTTTGCGACGCGTGTTTGAGGATGACGCTGTTGCCGGCCATCAGCGCCGGGATAATCGTATTCACCGCAGTCAGGTAGGGGTAATTCCAAGGGGCGACGACCAACACCGTACCCAGCGGTTCGCGTTTGATATGGCGTCGAAAACCGTTAATAGGCGTGGGTTCAATCGCTGCCAAGGCTTCAGGCGCAATCGCGATCATATGCCGGGCACGCTCTTCGAAACCGCGCAGTTCGCCAGCACCAAAGCGCACCGGGCGGCCCATCTGCCAGGCCAGTTCCGGCACGATGTCAGCCTTCATGGCCAGCATCGCGTCCACCGCGGCGTTGCAGAAGACGGCGCGTTCGCTCAGTGGCCGGCGTTTCCATTGCGCCTGGGCAGCTTCGGCCGCTGCCAGCGCCTGGTCGATTTGCGCCGCATCGGCGCAGCGGCGTTCGGCATAGACCCGGCCATCGACCGGTGAGATGAGTTGAATCGTTGAAGTCATGATGGCGGTCTCAATAACGTTCAAACCCGCGCTGCAGTTCCCAGTCGGTGATCCGCCGGTCGTACTCTTTCTGCTCCCATTCGGCGGTGTGCACGTAGTGGTCGATCACTTCATCGCCGAACGCTTCGCGCAACATGGTCGAGCCCTGAAGTGCGGCGCAGGCTTCGCGCAGGGTCTTCGATACTTCAGGCAAGTGTTCGTCGACGTAGGCATCGCCCTCGAAGGGCGGCGCGAGGCTGAGCTTCTCGTCGATACCGGCCAGTCCCGCAGCGATCAACGCGGCGAAGGCCAGATAAGGGTTGAGGTCGGCACCGCCAATGCGACATTCGATGCGGATGGATTTGCTGCCTTCCGCGCACAAACGGAAACCTGCGGTGCGATTGTCCCGACTCCACACCGCCCGGGTCGGGGCAAAGGTGCCGGCCTGAAAGCGCTTGTACGAATTGATGTAGGGCGCGAGAAAACAGGTGATGTCGTTGGCGTATTTGAGCTGCCCGGCCACCCAGGAACGCATCAGTTTCGACATGCCGAACTCAGCCTTGGCGTCGAAGAACAAAGGCTTTTTACCGTTCTTGTCCCACAGCGAATTGTGGATGTGGCTACTGGAACCGGCGGCGTCATAGCGCCACTTGGCCATGAACGTGATCGCCTTGCCCTGCAGTTGCGCGATCTCTTTGCAGGCGTGCTTGATGATGACGTGGTGGTCGGCCATGGTCAGCGCATCGGCGTAACGGATGTTGATCTCTTCCTGACCCGGTCCCCATTCACCCTTGGAGTTTTCCACGGGAATGCCGCTGGCCTGCAGATGCTTGCGAATCGCCCGCAGCACCGGCTCTTCGCGGGTGGTCTGCAGGATGTTGTAGTCCTCGATGTAGTGACCGGCCGTTTTCGGCTTGTGGTAGTTGCGCTCGTGGATGGCCTCGTAGCTCTCGTCGAACAGATAGAACTCCAGTTCCGAGGCGAACATGCCGGTGTAGCCGCGCTCGCGCAGTCGCTCGACCTGCTTTTTCAGGATCGCCCGCGGGCTGTGCGGCAGGTCGCGCCGATGGTGATGATCGAGCACATCGCAGAGCACTAGCGCCGTGCACTCAAGCCAGGGCACCCGTCGCAACGTGGCCATGTCGGGTTTGAGCACAAAGTCGCCATAACCTTTGCTCCAGCTGGCCGCGGCGTAACCCGGCACCGGTTCCATGTCGATGTCGTCGGCGAGCAGGTAATTGCAGCAATGGGTTTCTTCATGGCCGCTGTCGATGAAAAACTCGACCTGGAATCGTTTGCCGACGAGTCGGCCTTGCATGTCGACCATGCAGACCAGAACGGTATCGATCTCGCCGGAGGCGGCGGCACGCTTGAGTTGATCAAAACTGAGGAGGGGCTCGGTCATCACGTAGTCCTGCGTGAATTGTTTGGGCCTGTCTGAAATAGCTGTTGCAGACGCTCTCCAGAACCAACCAAAACCTGCAGACGCGAGCATCGTGTGCAATAAGCTGCTGTAAGCGTAGCCTACTGTTGCAGTGTGCAAGTTTCGCAAATCGCAGCCTGATGACTCGGGCGTAAAGGCGCGAATTGATCGCCCTCCAACGCGAGGAAACAAACATGACAAAGAAGAAAGCGCACAACACCTACCAACGTCTCGAACAGCAGTACCCGGATTACCTGGCCGCCGTGGAGGCCTTGGGTACGGCGGTGCGTCATACCGGCCCACTGGAAGAGATCGTTGTCCAGCTGATCCAGCTCGGTGCCGCGGCGGCCATCCGCTCTGAGGGCGCGGTGCACAGCCATACCCGACGGGCACTGGAGGCGGGCGCCACGCCAGAGCAGATCCGTCACACGCTGATTTCCCTGACCAGCACGATCGGTTTCCCGACTGTCGTTGCGGCCATCAGTTGGGCGGACGATGTGATTGAGACGTGAACGTGTTGGCTGAACGACAACACACCGGTTCCCCCTGAACCTCAGCGATGGGATGCGTCCCGGCTGAGGTATCGGGCCCGTTTACGCCCTTTGTATAACCCTCGCTTCTACTTATTCATAACCTGGGCTGTTTGCTCCCAAACCCGGCTGCGCCTAGGTTAGCGCTTAGCCGAGCTTCAAGCTTTGCGTAAAAGAACAACAACAAGAGAAGCGAAAAATGCCTGTGATAACCATCGGTATGGTGGGAATCGGCCAGCTTGGCCTTCCTATCGCAACCAACCTGCTTGCGGCCGGATTTCGCGTTGTCGGTTACCGACGTCGAGATCGTGAAGCCTTCATCCGTCAGGGTGGCATCGCGCTCGAAAGCCCAGCCGCCGTAGCGGCGCAATCAAACTTCATCCTCACTTGCCTGCCCAGCGAAGTGGCCCACATGGGAATCATGGAGGGGCCTGATGGCCTGCTTCAGTCCATAGGACCGCAGCACACGCTCATCGAGATCGGCACCTATCACAAAGCCTTCAAGCAACGAATGGCTCAGCGTATCGAACAACGTGGTGCGCGGGTGTTGGAAGCGGAGGTCAGTGGTACTCCATCCATGGTTTCCCTACGCAAGGCTTCCTTGTTTCTGGGCGGTGACCCTGACCTGGTGGAGCACTGCAAGCCGGTACTCGATGCGATCGCCGACATCCAGTTCCACATCGGTGGGTTTGGGTGCGCAGTCGCAATGAAATTGATCGCCAACTATCTCGTGACTATCCACACCTTGGCCGCAGCCGAGGCGTTAAACCTTGGCGTGAAAGCAGGGTTCAGCGCACAGCAGGTGGTTGAGGTCATACGCCAAAGCGCGGGTGGTTCAACGATGTTCAGCGCAAGAGCACCGATGATGGCTGATCGTCACTTCCTGCCGGCGCCAGGACCTTTCGCCACGCTGGAGAAGTACATCGATATGGCCAGTGAGCTGTCCGAGGAGCTCGGTAGCGCCGCGCCTTTGTTCAACGCCGCCAAGCCTTACTTTCAACGGGCTATCAAAGAAGGCATCGGTGAAGAAGACATCTCGGCAGTGATCAAGTTGATCGAGGCCGACTCCCAGGCTGATTCCCAGAAACATTCCAAAAAAGAGAAAACAACATGCTGATCGAACAACGCACCTATCAACTCAAGCCTGGCGCCCTGCACGAATTCCTGCGTGCTTACGAGGAGGAGGGGCTGCCACTTCAGGGCGAGGCGCTGGGCAATCTGATCGGTTATTTCAAGCCGGAAACGGGGGACATCAATCGGGTCATTCAGTTGTGGGGATACTCCAGCTATGAGGACCGTGCCCAACGCCGCGCGGCGCTGTCCAGCGACCCAAGGTGGCGCGCGTTCCTCGGCAAGAACGGCCATCTGGTGGTTGCCCAGCAGGTGGAACTGCTGAGCGCCGCGCCCTTTTCCCCTATCCGTTAAGAGGAGCATCCAAAATGATTCGTTCTCTACAACACGTAGGCGTGACCGTTCCAGACCTGGAAGTAGGTCGTTCCTTCTACGAAGCTGTCGGGCTCGAAGCCCGCATGGCAGGTGAGCATTTGGTGTTGCGTTGCAAAGGGCGCGCCCAGGATCAAGTGCGGCTGATGCCTGGTACTACAAAGCAACTCAGCTACATCTCGTTTGGTACCGATGCTGAGGGGTTGCAGACTATTCGCGAAAATCTGAGCTATCACGGTGTGGTCATCCATCCGGCACCGTTTGATATCGGGCAAGAAGGGCTGTGGTTTCGTGATCCATCCGGCGATTGGGTTCACGTCACCGACGCCGACTCCATGCCGCTAGCTCCTTTGCCGACGCCAGAGTCGAACACCCCGGGCCGTTACCGTCGCATCGGTCAGCGCGGGTGCACACCGTCCTCGAAGTTGCGTCGAGTGACACCGTTGCGCTTGGGTCACTTGATCAAATTCACCCCCGATGTGGATCGTTCGATTGACTTCTATACCCGGGTGCTAGGGATGAAAGTCTCTGATCGCGCGGGGGACAAGATCGCCTTTCTGCGGTGTGGCTGTGGCGGTGATCACCATGTACTGGGCCTGGCCAAGAGCAGCCATAGCGGCCTGCACCATCTCAGTTTTGAGGTGATGGGTATTGATGAGATCGAATTGGGCGCTCAACACCTGATGAGCCTGGGCTATGAAAGCGCATTTGGCCTGGGTCGGCATGTGGCAGGCTCCAACTACTTTCATTACATCCGCGACCCTTGGGACAGCATGGTCGAATACTTCTGGGACATCGATGTCATTCCCGAAGATGACAGCGAATGGCTGGCTATCGACGGGGCACCACCAGACCTGATCGCCGTGTGGGCAACCAATCCACCTCCTGAGACGTTCATTCAGAACTTCGAGGCGGCGCGTGATGAGTGACAGCTCTGCGACCAAGGAACTGCTGGCAGGGATGTTGAACAAGCCGCTGTTCGTGGTCATGCGTACGCCACGGGATCTGACCCGCGTACCAGAGCTGCTGGACGCCCACTTGAAGTGGGCGATTCTGGCGCAGCAACGCGGCGAGTTGTTTGCTTCCGGACCCTTTGTCTCGGATCAGACCTTTCCCGGTGAACTGGGCGGCATGAGCATTCTGCGTGCAGCGGATCAGGCCGAAGCGCTGCGCATCGTCCAGTCAGATCCCTTTATTGCCCAGGGTGTTTATGACGTAGAGGTACGCAAGTGGCTGCTCATGGAAGGCGGCCTGACGCTCCACGTCAGCTTTTCCAACCAACGCTTTTCGCTCCTGTGATGGTGGCCCCATGAAGTATCAGCTTTTCACCTATCGGACGGATGTCCAGTCAAACGCTACCGGCCTGCTGGTTGGCGAATATGCCTATGATCTCGGTCAGCTTGTGGCCACGGCAGGCCTTGAGTTGCCGACAGCTTCCATCGATACATTGCTCGATAGTTGGGAGACGTCCAATCCGCAGCTGCAAAAGCTTGCAGTGGCGGTGTTTGAAGCGCCAGCGCTCTATGAGTCGCAGCGGCTTGATCTTGCCACTTTGCACTTTGCTCCGTTTCTGGAACGTCCAGGCACGATCTATTGCGCGGGAGCAAACTATCGTGACCATGTCGAAGCCATGGCCCGTGCGTTCAACATGAAACTGTCGCTGGATCCGCGCAGCGAGGGCATTGCTCCCTGGCATTTCATCAAACCCGGCCGCGGCAGTCTGGTCGCACACAAGCAAGCGGTGGACTTTCCGGAAGGTGTCCGCATGCTCGATTGGGAAGCCGAGTTGGCGGTGGTGATCGGCAAGAGAGCATCGCGCGTCTCCATTGAAGATGCACTCGACTATGTGGCGGGTTACACCTGCGCCAATGACCTGTCCGCGCGTGATCGACTGCGCCGCGAGCAAGTCGATCCGAGCTCGCCGTTTCGCTTCGACTGGATTGGACACAAATGCTTCACCGGTTCTTGCCCACTCGGCCCGTACCTGACGCCAGCACAATTTGTGAAAGACCCCGAGAACTTGAATATCAAGCTGTCGAGGAACGGCGCGTGGGTACAGGATTCCAATACCCGCAACCATATGTACGGCGTTGCAGAGCAGATTTCCTATCTGAGCCAGACCATCGACCTGTTTCCCGGTGATGTGCTGTTGACGGGAACACCGGCAGGCGTGGGCATGGAAAGCCACACATTCCTGGACCGCGGCGATGTATTGAAAGTCTGCATCGAAGGGCTCGGCGAGCTGGAAACCACTATTCGCTAATACCGTGCTGACGGCCGGGCAATCAGTGCCCGGCCATTGAATAACTCAACTGTTTGCAGCGTCCTGACAAATGACGGTGTGCATCGCTGCACCTGAAATTTGCCAGCCGTTTTTAAGTAACGCCAACGCTGAAAGTTCCAAAAAAACTCTCCTCCGTAATACAAAAATAAAAATGGAACATGAGATGAACACACTAAAATCACCTACCTTGCGCGCGTCAAACGTCTGGATCAGCACCCTCTGCATCGGTCTTCTTTGTGTTCCGCTTGCCCAGGCAACAGAGGGCGGCGGCAGTTCATACCCACTGGGTGTGAATACGGTCGGCGCGGGAAAGATGCCACCGCCAGGCTTTACCGAGTTCTTCTACTTGTCCGACTACAGTGCGAACAAAACGCTGGACGGCGAGGGCGATAAAAAACAAGGTATTCACAACTTTGACCTTAATGTCCAGGCACTGTCGATACGCGTGGATTACGTCTATCAGGACTTCTCGATACTGGGTGCCAAACTGGCCAGTCGCCTTGCCTTGCCCTTGATCAAGGGTGACATCAGTTTCGATGTCGATACGCCTCGTGGTCGCGTTCATCGCAGCGACCATCAAGAAGGCGTCGGCGATCTGACGGTGGTTCCATTTGTATTGGGTTGGAGCTCTCCACGGTACCACCAGTTACTCGGCCTGGATGTGTTTGCGCCCATCGGTTCCTATGACAAGGACCGCCTTTTCAACCCGGGTCGAAACACATGGGCTTACGGGCCCTGGTATTCATTTACCGCCTATCCGCTGGAGAATCTGGAGGTCAGCGCCAAGCTCATCTACATGATCAACGGCGAGAACTCCGAAACCAACTATCGCTCCGGCCGTGAGTTCAACGCCGACTACAACATCGGCTACAACATCACCCGCGAATGGCAGGTAGGCGTGAACGGCTATCTGTACAAGCAGGTCAGCGATGATGAGAAGAATGGCGAGACCTACCTGGATGGTAACCGTGGTCAAGTCGCCGCGATCGGCCCCGCGATCAAATACCAGACCCCGGCAATCGGGTTTGTCATGAAATGGCAGCACGAGACAAAGGTCGAGAACCGAGCCGAAGGTGATCGAATCTGGCTGCAGGCCGTTTACCGATTCTGAACGTCACCTCCTCCCAGGGAAGCCATAAACAACATGGCGCCCCTTGAATGAACATCACTGTCCAATAATTAGAACCAGGTGAAATCATGACTGGAATATCCAAGTGGCACGTACTGATCGGTGGATTCATCGCCTACCTCTTTGATGCAATGGAGATCATCCTGCTCACGCTCGCTCTACCCGTTATCCGCCAGGACCTGGGTTTCAGCCTCCATGAGGTGGGTGCGCTGGCTAGCGCTACATTGCTGGGTATTGGGGTGAGCGGCGTTGCCACAGGTTGGTACTCCGACAACTTCGGCCGGCGCAAGGCATTGATTGCATCGCTGGCGATCTTCGGCGCACTGACCTGTGTCTTTGCATTCGCTCATGATCTCTACGTAATGGCGGGCCTGAGGTTTCTCTCAGGTCTTGGGCTCGGCGGGGTATGGACGATCCTCTCGGCTTATATCGTCGAAACGTGGCCGCCCAAGCAACGCGCCAGAGCCATATCCTTCGTGATCAGTGCCTTCCCGATTGGCGCCATCGCGGCTGCCCTGGCGGCAAAGTTCATGCTGCCGGAATGGCGTTTGATGTTTTTCGTGTCCGGCGCCGCGGTGATATTGCCGATCATTTATGTGTATTTTCTGATTCCTGAATCGCCGGCCTGGAAGGCTCAGCGCGATACTCAGGGCACTGCTGCGCAGCGGATATCGGTCAGGGAGATTTTTTCGCCTGAGCTACTTCGTTACACCCTGCTGGGGTCTCTTGCAGCCAGCTTCGCGTTGCTTGGCTCCTGGGGCGTCAGCACGTGGCTGCCCACCTACCTGATACAGGACCGTGGCTTGACTGTGGCGTCGATGACCAGCTTTATGGCGGTGCTCCATCTCGGGAATTTCTTTGGCCTGAACGTATTCGGTTTCATCGCCGACCGCATTGGCAAGCGGCTTACGATTGTCATATCGCTGTTGCTGACATCCATGATGGCGCTGGTCTATGTCTATACCACCCAGACCCAATCGCTGATCTGGATCGGGGCGGGGTACGCATTTTTCATGGTGTTCGCAGGGTTGTTCGGTTCTTACTTCAGCGAGATGTACCCGATCCGGGTGCGAACGCTGGGGGCGGGCTTCTGTTTCAACATGGGCCGAGGGTTGGCGGCTTTTGCCCCCGTGCTGCTCAGTGGCATTGCCAGCTTTTATAGCCTGGCAGCGGGATTGATCGTCTGCGCCGGCTTCTACGTCATCTCCGCAGTGTTCGTGATCTCCATGCCAAGGAATAAAACAGTGGGCGAGATGAGTACTCAGGCTGCCGCTTCAGACATTGCCAAGGAGGCAATCGGTTGACCTGATTCGTGAGTGCCAATGCCTCGTATCTACGGATACGGGGCATTTTTTTTTCCGGAAAAGGCTGATATCTCTATAAGCATTTCAGATAGTGAGAATAACTAATATTTGCTTCTTTTATTTATTGGGCAACGGGAAGATGAATCCCAGACAACAATAAATAAGAGGACATCCCTCATGATCAACCTGCATGACATTCGATACATACGGTTGGGTACCGCGAATCTGGACGAAGCGCGTCGCTACGCCACTCAGGTTCTCGGACTGCAGATCGCCCGAGAAGCCAACGACGCGGTGTACTTCCGATCGGACAGTCGCGACCACACGCTCTGCTATTACGAGGGCGATCCGCAGGAAACCACGACAGCGTTCGAGGTCAGGACAGCGCAAGACCTGGAAGACGCCGCGGTGTTGCTGGAGCGTCATGAATTCGACGTACAGCATGGCTCGCGTGCAGACGCTGAAGTGCGTTATGTCGACGACTTCATTCGCTTCAAGGATCCCAGCGGCAACAACATCGAACTGGTCTTGCGTCCCCATGCCAGCGGGCGACGCTATTTCCCGAGTCGCGATGCCGGTATCACCGGTTTCAGCCACATTGGCTTGCGCACCCTGAATGCCCGGCGTGATGAACTGTTCTGGACTCAGCTGGCAAACGCCAGGGTCAGTGACCGAATTGGCGAGGCGCCGCTACTGCGCATCGACGAGGTCCATCACAAGATCGCGTTGTTCCCTTCGTCCCATCCCGGTGTGCAACACATCAACCACCAGGTGGAAACCGTCGATGACTTGATGCGCGCCTACTACTTCCTGGTTGAGCGGGGCATTCGCATCCTCTTTGGCCCGGGCCGCCACCCCACCTCGGGCGCGATGTTCCTCTACTTCGAGGGACCTGACGGCATGACCTACGAATACTCGACAGGGGTTAGCCTGATCTCTCCAGAGAATGATGCAAGCCACCAGCCTCGGCAGTTTCCGGCGGAGGGTGCGGGATTCTGCGCCTGGGGTGCGAAGCCTGACATTCCGGAATTCAAATCGTGAGTCGCTTGCCAACCCCCAGCCGCGAACAGCAATCGCAAGTGCGCGTGGCCGCGCGCGCCTTGTCCCGCGCCGGTCTGGTGCACGCCTACGGACACTGCAGCCTGCGGCTGGATGAGGAGCATTTTTTGGTTTGCGCAGCGCAACCGATGGGTTTGATCCGGCCGGGCGAGCCAGGCGTTGTGGTCCCGATCAAAGGTGAGTTGCCCGAGGGTGTGCTGGGTGAGGTCCGCATCCACCAGCAAATATACCGTCGCCGCCCGGATGCCCATGCGGTGATCCGCAGCATGCCTGCCCAGGTCATGACCCTGTCCTGTGCAAGGCTGACACCTCAACCGCGCCATGGAATGGGCAGCTATTTCCAGTCGCCAATCCCTCTGTGGGACGACCCACAGCTGCTGCGCAGCGACGAACAGGCCAGCGACCTGGCCGATCAATTAGGACAGGGAAACGCCCTGGTCATGCGTGGCAATGGCGCCATCGTCGTTGGCGCGTCACTGATCGAAGCGTTGACGCTGACCTGGTACCTGGAAGACGCCGCGCGGATTGAATTGCAACTGCACAGCGCAGGTCTTGCCGCTCAAGGGCCGGTACTCGACGCGCAAAGCTGCGCGCAACGGGCTGTCACCAGCGGCCGAATCTACGAACGCATGTGGGAATACCTGACGGCGGGCGATCCCGAAGCCAGCGTTCCAACACTCTAAAACAAGAAGGAATACCTTATGCCTGCTAAAGAATTCCGCCATTTCATCAATGGTGAATGGGTGAGTAGCGCCCGTACCTTCGAGAACCGAAACCCGGCCGATAACAGCCTGATCGGCTTGGTGCATGAGGCCGGCAAGACTGAAGTCGACGACGCCGTGCGAGCTGCGCAAGCGGCATTGAAAGGCCCGTGGGGCAGCATGACCGTCGCCCAGCGAACGGCGCTGTTGCACAAGGTGGCCGATGGCATCGAACGTCGCCATGAAGAGTTCGTGGCGGCCGAAGTGGCCGATACCGGTAAACCCCGCGCGCTCGCCGGACATTTGGACATTCCCCGTGGTGCGGCCAACTTCAAGGTGTTCGCCGACCTGATCAAGAATGTGCCGACCGAAAGTTTCGTGATGGATACGCCTGACGGTGGCAAAGCCGTGAACTACAGCGTGCGAGCACCGCGTGGCGTCATCGCCGTTGTTTGCCCCTGGAACCTGCCGCTGTTGCTGATGACCTGGAAGGTCGGGCCGGCCCTGGCCTGTGGCAATACCGTCGTGGTCAAACCTTCCGAAGAGACACCGGCCACTGCCACGCTGCTCGCCGAGGTCATGAATGAAGCCGGCGTGCCACCCGGTGTGTACAACGTGGTGCATGGATTCGGCGGCGACTCGGCCGGCGCGTTCCTCACCGCTCACCCAGAGGTTAATGGTGTCACCTTCACCGGTGAAACCGGCACGGGTGAAATCATCATGAAGGCCGCAGCCAAGGGTATCCGCCCGGTATCGCTGGAGCTGGGTGGCAAAAACGCCGGCATCGTTTTCGCCGATGCGGACCTGGAAAAGGCCGTCAAAGGGTTGGGGCGCGCCGTGTTCGAGAACAGCGGTCAGGTGTGCCTGGGGACCGAGCGCATCTACGTGCAACGTCCGCTGTTTGAACGCTTCGTCGCTGCATTCAAGGCCCACGCCGAAGGCATCAAGGTGGGTGATCCCAATCAGCACGACAGCACCATGGGGCCGGTGATCTCGCTCGGTCACCGCGAGAAGATCCTTTCCTATTGCCGCCAGGCTGTCGCCGATGGTGCCACGGTGGTCCACGGCGGTGGCATTGCACAGGTGCCGGAGCACCTGGCCGAAGGGGCCTGGTTCGAGCCGACGATCTGGACCGGCCTTGCGGAAACCTCGGCCGTGGTGCGCGAGGAAATCTTCGGCCCGGTTTGCCACATCGCACCCTTTGATACCGAAGAAGAAGTCGTCCGCCTGGCTAACGACACCCCCTATGGCCTCGCCGCCAGCGTGTGGACCTCCAACCTGCAGGTCGCCCATCGTTTGGGCAGCGCGCTGGACGTGGGTGTCTGCTGGATCAACTCGTGGTTCCTGCGCGACCTGCGTACCGCCTTCGGCGGCGCCAAGCAGTCGGGTATCGGCCGTGAGGGGGGCGTTCATTCGCTTGAGTTCTACACCGAGCTGCGCAATGTCTGCGTGCGGCTGTAAGGAGCCATTCATGAATAAGCAAGAGATCCACGTTCTCGGCCAGCAACTGCATCAGGCCCTCAGCAACCGCCAGGCTGTGGCGCCGTTGACCGACACCTATCCGGACATGACCCTGGAGCAGGCCTATCAGGTACAGCTGGCGATGATCCAGCGACGCCTTGATGACGGCCAAAAGGTCATTGGCAAAAAGATCGGCGTCACCAGCAAAGTGGTGATGGACATGCTCGGCGTCGATCAACCGGACTTCGGTCATCTGCTCTCGGACATGCTCTATGCCGACGGCGCCGCTATCGCCATCGACGGCTTGATCGCACCCAAGGCCGAAGGCGAGATCGCTTTCGTGCTCAAGGAAGATCTGCGCGGCCCCGGCATCACCGTGGCTGATGTGTTGCGGGCCACGGCCTATGTGATGCCGTGCTTCGAGATTGTCGATTCGCGCATTCGTGACTGGAAAATCCGTATCCAGGACACCGTTGCCGACAACGCCTCCGCCGGGGCTTTCGTCCTGGGCGGGCAGGGCGTGGCCCCGCGTGACGTCGACCTGGCCTGTGTCGGCATGACCCTGGAAAAGAATGGTGAAGTGGTCGCGACCGGCGCGGGCGCCGCAGCCCTCGGCCATCCGGCGAATGCCGTGGCCTGGCTGGCCAACAAACTCGGCCAACTGGGCATCGGCCTGAACAAGGGCGAAGTCATTCTCTCCGGTTCGCTAGCCGCCATGGTGCCGGTCAAGGCCGGTGATCAATTGCGCATCAGCCTGGGCGGTATCGGCTCGGCCTCCGTTCGTTTTGTTTGAAGGAAACCCTTATGAATCTCTCTGCAGCAACTATCGCCCAACTGGCTGAACACCTGGAAAACGCCGAGCTCAACCGTGAGCCGGTGGCCAAGATCACCGACGCCCACCCGGACATGGACTGGGAAGACGCCTATGCGATTCAGGACGCCATTCGCCAGCGCAAGGAGTCCCGCGGGGTACGAATTGCCGGCCTGAAAATGGGCCTGACTTCTTTCGCGAAGATGAAGCAAATGGGGGTCACTGACCCGATCCACGGCTTCCTCACGGACTACGGTTCTTGCCTGGACGGCTCGGCTATCGATGTCGACGGGTTGATCCATCCCAAAGTCGAGGCCGAGATCGCCTTCGTCCTCAAGTATCCGCTCAAGGGCCCAGGCATCCATGTGGGCGACGTATTGGCGGCCACCGATTTCATCCTGCCGGCGGTCGAAGTGATCGACTCTCGCTACGAGAACTTTCGCTTCGATCTCAAGAGCGTGATTGCCGACAACACCTCTTCGGCACGCTTCGTCACTGGCGGACAAATGTGCGGCGTGCAGGGCATCGACCTCAAATGCCTCGGCGTGGTGCTGGAGAAGAACGGCGAAGTGGTCGCGACCGGTGCCGGCGCCGCGGTGCTTGGGCACCCGGCGCAGAGCGTCGCCATGCTGGCCAACATGCTCGGTGCCAAGGGGCGTGAACTGCCGGCTGGCTGTTTCATCATGACCGGTGGCATCACCGAGGCCATTGCCGTTGCTGCCGGGGACAACATCACCGTGCGCTACCAGCATTTGGGCAGCGTCTCCATGCGCTTCACCTCGTCCAGCCAGCGTTGATCCGGAGCTATCGACCATGCCTATCGCCATGATCCACCTCGCCGAGGGCCGCAGTGAAGAGAAGAAGCATGCACTGTTGGTCAACGTCACCCAGGCCATCGCGCAAAGCCTCGATGTGCCCGTAGAAAGCGTACGCGTGCTGCTCCAAGAGATTCCCGAAACCCAGTGGGCCGCAGGTGGCAAGACCCTTGCCGAACGCCGGCGCGGTAACGCCTGATCCCCAGGCTGTGTGCAACGACAGGACACAATAACAATGAGCAATCCAATCAGCGTCGCCATCATCGGCTCGGGCAATATCGGCACTGACCTGATGATCAAGATTTTGCGTCACGGCAAGCACCTGAAAATGGCCGCGATGGTCGGTATCGATCCGGCTTCCGACGGTCTGGCCCGCGCCGAACGCATGGGAGTGGCCGTGACCCATGAAGGCGTTGAAGGCCTGACCCGCATGGACGTCTTCAAGGACATCGAATTCGTCTTCGATGCCACCTCGGCCGGCGCGCATGTGAAGAACGACGCCTTCCTGCGCTCGATCAAACCGGGCATTCGCCTGATCGACCTGACGCCCGCGGCCATCGGCCCGTACTGCGTGCCGGTGGTCAATCTGGAGCAGAATCTCGGCCAACTCAACGTCAACATGGTCACCTGCGGTGGCCAGGCGACCATCCCGATGGTCGCGGCGGTATCGCGAGTGGCCAAGGTGCACTACGCCGAAATCGTCGCCTCGATCGCCAGCAAATCCGCTGGCCCTGGCACCCGCGCCAACATCGACGAATTCACTGAAACCACCTCCAAGGCCATCGAAGTGATCGGCGGCGCTGCCAAGGGCAAGGCGATCATCGTGATGAATCCGGCCGAACCGCCGTTGATGATGCGCGACACGGTGTTTGTGCTGTCCGAAGCCGCCGATCAAGCGCTGGTCGAAGCCTCTATCGTCGAGATGGCTGCCGCCGTACAGGTTTATGTGCCGGGCTATCGCCTGAAGCAAAAAGTCCAGTTCGACGTGATCCCTGAAGACGCGCCGCTGAATATTCCGGGCCTCGGCAAATTCTCTGGCCTCAAGACTTCGGTGTTCCTCGAAGTCGAAGGTGCTGCCCATTACCTGCCAGCCTACGCCGGCAATCTCGACATTATGACCTCCGCTGCCTTGGCCACCGCCGAGCGCATGGCGCAGTCGATGCTGAACGCCTGAGGAGACCGACATGACTTTTAATCCCGGCAAAAAACTCTACATTTCCGACGTGACCCTGCGCGACGGCAGCCATGCCGTTCGCCATCAGTATTCGATCCAGAATGTGCAGGACATTGCCCGTGCCCTGGACAAGGCCAAAGTCGACTCGATCGAAGTCGCCCATGGTGATGGTCTGCAAGGTTCAAGCTTCAACTATGGCTTCGCTTCGCACACCGACCTTGAGTGGATCGAGGCCGCCGCCGATGTCATCAGTCACGCCAAAATCACGACCTTGTTGTTGCCTGGCATCGGCACGGTGCATGACTTGAAAGCGGCCTACAACGCTGGTGCCCGGGTGGTGCGCATCGCCACCCATTGCACCGAAGCGGATGTGTCGAAACAGCACATCGAGTACGCCCGCGAGCTGGGCATGGACACCGTTGGCTTCCTGATGATGAGCCACATGATCCCGGCCGAGCAGTTGGCCGCGCAGGCCAAGCTGATGGAAAGCTACGGCGCGACGTGCGTGTACATGGCTGACTCCGGCGGGGCGATGAACATGCAGGATGTGCGCGAGCGTTTCCGTGCGTTCAAAGCGGTGCTCAAACCGGAAACCGAAACCGGCATGCACGCCCACCACAACCTGAGCCTGGGGGTGGCTAACTCCATCGCCGCGGTGGAAGAGGGCTGTGATCGTGTCGATGCCAGCCTGGCTGGAATGGGCGCCGGTGCAGGCAACGCGCCGCTGGAGGTGTTCATCGCCGCGGCCGAGCGATTGGGCTGGAACCATGGCACTGATCTCTACACCTTGATGGATGCCGCCGATGACATCGTCCGCCCCCTTCAGGACCGACCGGTACGGGTTGATCGCGAGACGCTGGCGCTGGGTTATGCAGGCGTTTATTCCAGCTTTCTTCGCCATGCCGAAGCGGCGGCCCAGCGCTACGGATTGCGTACCGTAGACATCCTGGTCGAATTGGGACGGCGAAAAATGGTCGGCGGGCAAGAGGACATGATTGTCGATGTGGCGCTGGACCTGACACGCCGTTGATTGGTGGATACATGCACCAGTCTTTGGTGTTTTTACGGGATTGTCCGTTGCAGTGCCTATAAATAGAGTGGCTGAAACACAAAAGAGAGTGTGTCCATGAGCGATCTTAACGACCGGAATATTATTATTACGGGCGCCTCAGGCGGTATCGGCCGTGCTTCCGCATTGGCATTTGCGAAGGCGGGTGCACGCGTTGTTTTAGTGGATCGTGATGCCTCAGGTCTGGAAGAAACTGCCAGCGTCGTTACGGCGGCGGGAGGCAAGGTTCATTCAATTGTTTGTGATATCACAAATGAAGAAGCTGTCGCTTCAGCCGTTGATGAAGTGGTGACGCGATTTGGACAACTTCATGGCGCGTTTAATAATGCCGGAGTTGAACAAAGCAATTTACCTCTGCATGAAATTTCATCCGCCGCGTGGGAGCGAATTATTCGCATCGATTTGACGGGTGTTTTCTACTGCATGAAGTATCAGATCCGCGCCATGTTAAACAGTGGCGGCGGTGCCATTGTAAACACGGCCTCGTCGCTAGGGTCCGTGGCCATCGCAGCCGCAGCGGATTATGTGGCGGCAAAACACGGTGTGATCGGCTTGACCAAAGCGGCTGCGGTTGACTATGGCACTCTCAATATTCGGGTCAACGCCATTATGCCGGGTGTTATCGAAACACCGATGATCGTGCGTGCCAGTCAAGAGCCGAACTTTGCGAAGCAATTTGCCGCGCTACGTGAACGCCATCCCATCGGTCGCCTCGGGCAACCGGAAGAGATTGCCAAGGCTGCGCTGTGGTTGCTGTCGGATGACGCCAGTTTTGTGACCGGTACAGCGTTAGCTGTCGATGGCGGGTACTTGACCGTCTAAGCCTGCTGTTTTGAAATTCTAATCAAACGGAGTTCTCCATGATTAATATCAGTCGCCGCATTCAGGTTAATGCGCAATCAGAAGCAAACGGCGTGAGCCTGAATCGAAGCCAGGTGTGGGAAGGGCTGGTGAGCAAGGCGCGCAACGCCGTGCCTTACGTCTCGGCAATCACCGAGTGCAACATTGTCGAGGACCAGGGCGATCGCTTCATTCGTGAAGTGGTCTTGCACGGCGAACGCTTGCAGGAACTGGTGATCCTTACGACAGAGCAACAAGTTGATTTCGTGCGCCTCTCCGGGAATGCTCGGGGGATCATTAAAAACGTAATCGAGGAAGAGAACGGCGAACTGTACTTGCGTTTTGCCTTTGATTTTTCTCTGCCAGGTGTCCCGGCCGGTAGCGAAAAAGAACTCGAGTTTGCCAACGGCATGCAAAAGTCCTATCTGGATGCGGTGAGAAGCACGCTGCAAACCATCCGTAACAAGGTCAGTAAATCTGCATAGATTTCAGTGCAACAAGCAAAACCAAAGCTTAAACCAAAGAAAATAAAAACAAGAAATGAGGCGTGCGCCATGAACCATGAATTGACAGGTATGTTTGAAAGTGTCGATCGGTTGTCGGTCGAAGGTTTTTTGAGTTATCTGACCGATGACGTGGTGTTTCGGTTTGGCAATTCCCCGGAAATAGCGGGGAAAGAGGTCGTCAAAGAGGCGATTGAGTCATTTTTCACCCAAATATCCTCGATGGAACACATTCTTCAAGGCGTGTGGCGCGAGGGCGACACGACAATAATGCGTTTTGATACGTATTACACGAAGCATGACGGCACGATTGTTAATGTTCCCTGCTGTGTCGTCGTTCATTTCAATGCTTCCCGATTGATTGATGATTATCGAATTCACATTGATCTTTCACCCCTGTACAGCAGCGCACCTGCTGGTAATGTTATCCAGGCGTCTGCATAACCACTCAATGAGTGCCGGTTGAACTGCACTTGCCAGTCGAAGCCCACGACGCTTTGCTGGCAAGTGCAGTGTTTTGATTTGCGACTATCAGTCAAGGCGTTGTGATGAAGGATTTAAATCTGCTCTATACCTTTGAGGCGTTGTGGCGAGACCACTCGGCTTCAATTGCGGCGCAGAATCTGGGGGTTACCCAGGCAGCGGTCAGCGGTTCGCTCAAGCGGTTGCGAAACGACTATGGAGACAGGTTGTTTACGCTGGTCGGTCGGCGAATGGAGCCGACGCCGTTTTGTGTCCATATCGCGCCGCGACTGTTGGCCTCCCTTGCGATGGTCAGGGAGGCAGGAAGCCAAATGCCGGTGTTTGATCCGAAAAATTGCGAAAAATCATTCGTCTTTAGAATGCGCGACATTGGCGAGGTCGTTTGTTTGCCACCCATCTTGAGCGAATTGTCCAGGGTTGCACCTCAAGCGCGGATACACACCGTCTTGGGTGGGATGGATGAGACGCTCAATGGCCTGTCCACTGGCAGAATAGACCTGGCGCTCGGCTTTATGCCGGCCCTTCAGACTGACATTCACCGTACGCCGGTTTTTTCTCAGCACTATGTCTGCGCCATGCGCAAAGACCACCCCTTGGCAAAACGCGGCTTGAGTCTTGAAGCGTTTGTCACCAGTGAGCATTTGTTGGTTGAGTCCGGTGGTAGCGGTCACCTGGCACTGGAGCGTGCCTTGGTCGATGCCGGCGGTAGAGACTGCATTAAAATGCGCACGCCTCAGTTCTTGTCTGGTCCGCACTTGCTGTTGGATACCGACATGATATGGACGCTGCCCATTTCCCTGGGTAAAACCCTGGCGCGCTTTTATCCTCTCGCCATACACCCTCTGCCGCTGCAAATACCCTCGTTCGAGATTGATCTGTACTGGCATGACCGATTTCACCGAGACCCTCAGAACAAGTGGTTGAGAGAAATGGTCGGTCAGGTACTGCGCAGCCAACAATCAGCCTGGCAATAGTCGTTCTCAACAAGCCGCAGCCATCGTCCCTGACCTCAAAACATGAACGCGCGGGGCGCTTGTCCCTTTATCAAGCGACTCGCTCAATGGTGATGCTTCGTTCCTGGATGCTTTGGGGTAAATGGAGGCTCAGGTAATCGATCAAGCTGCGAACGGATGGCAACATCCCTTTCGGTTTGGGGTAGAGCAGATGGATGATATGCGTTGCACCGGTCCAGGAGGGGATAACGACTTCCAGGGCCTTCGCGCGAACAGAGGCTGCAGCTATGGGTTCCGGCAACAACGCGACGCCCAGTCCATTGACGGCGGCCTCCAGTTGCATGCGTAGATCATCGAAGATGAGACGCGGCTGATGGCTGACCAGCAGCTCCTCACCTGACGAACTGCTGAGGAACCATCGGCCGACGCCGTCATGGATGTCACCAGGACGAGAAAGCGTCTCGATGTCCGACAGGGCCTGGATCGTGGCAGGTCGCCCGACACGATCGAGAAAGCGCGGGCTAGCGACCAGAATCTGCCTGGTTGCCCCTAATTCCTTTGCGACCAACCCGGCTGTTTCTTCAATTCGGGCACGCGATCGCAAGGCCACGTCAAAGCGCTCTTCAAAGAGGTCGACCTCTCGATCTACAGCATTCAACTCAAGCCGCACCTTCGGATACTTTTCCATGTACCCAGGCAGCAGGGGAGCTAAATAACTCTGCGCCATCACCTGAGGACAGCTCAACCGTACCAACCCGACGGGTTCCCGTCGAAGATGCTCCACGCTTTCATAGGCGGTATGCGCACCCTCGACAACGGGTTGGCTGAGCGTAAAGAAATGATGGCCGGCTTCGGTCAGCGAAACCTGGCGCGTTGTGCGATGTAACAGCCTGGCCCCCATTCGCAATTCAAGATCCGCGATATGACGACTGAGCAACGTTTTTTCAATGCCCGTTGCCCGTGCCGCTGCCGAGAAACCTCCATGTTTGACCACCAGTACAAAGTAATAAAGGTCATTAAGGTCTTTCATGCAGTGACGCTCTCCTGCGGGGCACTGTTGAACAATCGTCAACGGAACCTGGCGCTGTACTGATTGGGTTCGAGGCGTGTGGAATGGCTTCGAAGGCTGACGTGGCTATCATTGATCAAAGTGGATGCGGGATAAACTGGCTACAATTGAAATGACTGATCCACTGATGGAGCAATCAACATGGAACTTCTGAACGACATGGCGCTGTTCGTCGAGGTCGTCAAAGCCCACAGCTTTCGCAGGGCAGCAGAAGCGATGGCGATGCCCAATTCGACCTTGTCACGACGCATCAGCGGGCTTGAAAAGGCCATTGGCTTGCGGCTGTTAAATCGCACCACGCGCAAGATCGAATTGACCGAAGCAGGGCAGTTGTACTTTGACCGCTGCAAGCGAATCGTTGACGAGGCGCGGCTGGCGCACGAGCAGCTGGGTGAAATGCTCGCGCATCCAAGCGGCCTTTTGCGCGCGTCATTGCCGGTGGATTTCGCCAACATTTACCTGGCGCCCCTCATCGCCGAGTTCGCCCGACGGTACCCCGGCATCAGCTTTGAATTCGACCTCACGCCGCGCCAGGTCGACCTGGTCAGCGAACCCGTCGATGTGGTTATTCGCATGGGCGAACCGGCAGATTCGAATTTGATTGCACGCAAGCTGGCGAGCCTCTCTCGTCGTTTGTACGCCTCGCCTCGTTATCTGGAACTCAATGGAGCGCCCCGCAATCCGTCTGAGCTGATAAACCACGAATGCCTGCGACTGCGAAAGGCTGGCAAGTGGCAGCTCTCCCACGCAGGCAAAGTGGTGGAAATCGAGGTGGGTGGACGGTTTCAACTCAATAGCGTCGGGATGCTTCGGCGATTGGCGACACTGGATCTGGGGATAGCGCTGCTGCCTGAAGGCATTGCCGCGGACGATCTGCGCACTGGCTTGCTGCAACCGGTACTGCCCCAATGGCAAGCCAATCCGATCCCGGTGTATGCCCTCACTGAAACCCGCCTTTTGCCCGCAAAAACTCAACGTTTCATTGAGTTTCTGCGTGAGCACCTTGAGCACGCTTGACTGGCTGAGTCCGGCGAGTGCTGAGCCAATAAAGGCCACCTATTGCTGTCGCGCCGATCAGCACAGGAAGCGCCAACCAATGGAAGAAGACCTGTGATGTGCCCGCGGTGGAAATAAACCAGGCGCCCAGCATCGAGCCGACAATTGAACCGCAGCGGCCAACGGCCATTGCCCAACTCACCCCGGTCACCCGGGCGGCGGTGGGGTACAAGGTGGCTGACACCAGGTTGAGTCCGTTTTGAGCACCGGCTACACCGAATCCGATGAGAAATACCATGGCGGCCAGCTGATAGGGATCACCCATCAGATAGCCCGTGACAGCAATGACCACAGCCGTCACCGAGTACGAGAGGGTCAGCACAGGGTAGGGACCGACGCGATCCATCAGCAGGGCCATGAGAATGGCGCCGACGGTACCGCCCAGCGGCACCATGGCGCCAATACGCGAAGCGTAAGCGATATCGTAGCCGGCCTCTTTGAGCAGGGTAGGCAGCCAACTGGTCAGCAGATAAAACACAAAGAGCGAGCAGAAGAAGGTCACCCACAGCAGCAGTGTGCGGACCAACCGACCGTCGATGAACAAATGAGAGATCGGCGACCTGACGTGGGCCGGGCGTTCGTCATCGAGGATCGTTACACCGCTCCAGCTTTTTCGGGTGATGCGTTCGACCACCCGGCGCAAGGCGTCGGCGTGCTTGCCCGAGGACACCATGAACCGAACTGACTCGGGCATTAACCAAGCCAACAGTGGCAGTAGCGCCAGCGGCATGACGCCACCCAGTACCAGCACAGAACGCCAGCCGAGTGCAGGAATCATGTGCGCGGCGAGCATGCCGCCCAAGGCCAGGCCAGCGGTGAAGCCACTCCAACTCAAGGTCACCATGATCATGCGCCGGCGGGCGGGGGAGTATTCGGCGCTCAAGGCAATGCACGCCGGCATCGCACCACCCAGGCCGATGCCGGTGATGAAACGCAGAAACGTCAGCGACTCGATCGATTGGGTATAGGCGCTGGCCAGTGTGGCGAGACCAAACACCAGCACTGAAATCAGTAAAACGCTTTTGCGCCCGATGGCATCGGCGATCGGGCCCAGGATCAGGCTACCGACCATCAGGCCGAATAATCCAGTCCCGAAAACCGGTGACAACTGGGCAGGCAACAGACCCCATTCTTCGCGCAGCGACGGGGCAATGTAACCAATGGCTGCGGTATCGAAACCATCCACCAGGACGATGAGGAAGCACAGGGCAAGGATAACGATCTGGTACGGCGAGATCTTCGCGCTGTCGATGATCTCGCCAATTCGGGCGTTGTCAGGGTTCATGCGGCTACCTTTTATTTTTTTTATCTGGACGTGATCGTCGCCAAGCGCTTTAAATAAAGGAAGCCAATTCTAATTATTCAAACTATCTGGTTTTGTTATACCTATGCGCACCGACCTCAACTTGCTCCGCGTCCTGCTAGCCGTTTATGAAACCGGCAATGTCACCGCGGCAGCGAAGCGGCTAGGCATGAGCCAACCCGCAACCAGTGCTGCACTGGCCCGCCTGCGTCACTCACTGGGAGATCCACTGTTCATTCGCTCGGGTAACGTGATGGAGGCGACGCCACGGGCGCAAGGCATCATTGAGCGCACCCGCGAAGTGATCGAAATAATCGACCGGGACATCCTCAGCGGCCCGACCTTCGACCCTGCTACTAGCGACCAGGAGTTCGTCTTTTGCCTGAGCGAAGTGGGTGAAGTGGTCTTTCTACCTGCGCTATTCCAGAGCCTGCGCAGCGCGGCACCGAATACTCGCATTCGAACTGTCAGTCTGGCACCTGATGAGCTTGTGGAGAACCTGCATGAAGGCCGGGTCGATGCGGTGCTTGGCTATTTTCCCGACCTCACAACCCCCAACATCTATCAGCAGCGGTTGTTCTCTCATGACCTGGTCTGTCTGATCCGTCTCGATCACCCGCTGGCGGGGGAGCAACTGTCCCTGGAGGACTTCATCAGGCTGGAGCATCTGCAGGTACGTGATGGCAGCCGACGCCAGGAAATGTTCGAAGCCCACCTGACCAAAGCAGGTATCCACCGCAACATCGTGCTGCAGACGTCTCACTACATGAGTGTGCCATCGATCATCGAACGCTCTGATTTGATCGTGGTGTTGCCCCGGACCGTTGCCAACATGTACACGCATAATCTGAACGTGCGAATGGTCGAGCCTCCCGTGGACATTCCACGCTACGACCTCAAGCAGTACTGGCATGCACGCTTTCACGAAGCGCCTAGAAGTGTCTGGCTAAGGCGATTGATCATGTCGGTATTCAATGGGTGACGTGCCCGACAAACCGGAGTGGTAAGAACCCGAATATAACCGCAACTTGATTTTTTCAACCCCGCCTGTCTTCTCCCTTTAGACCCCCTCACCGCGATTGTTGCTTGAGAGCAACAGTCCTTGGTGATTTCCGTGCCTAGTCAATAAGTAGTGGTCTACCTACAGTTCGGCAACTCATTAACCACCGCGACTGATCGGGTGTGTTATTGCAAGATCTGTTCTTATAAAAACAAGCAAGAATAACGGAGTGCTTATGAGTCATCGTCTGCGGGGTAAAGTTTGCATTATTACAGGCACTGGCGGGTCAATGGGGCGAGCGGCTGCGTTAATGTTCGCACAGCAAGGTGCCAAAGTAGTGGGGTGTGACATCTATCATGAGGCGGCTCAGGAGACGGTTGATGCCGTGAAGTCCATGGGTGGGGAGATGGTTTCATTAAACAATTGTGACTTGACGGACCCTGCCAACTGCACCCGGTTAGTTGAATTGGCGGTTTCGGAATACGGGCGCGTCGATGTGTTATTCAATAATGCGGCGATGGCCTATTTTGGTTGGATTGATCAGATATCAAACGAGGACTGGCATCGAACAATCGATCAGGAACTGAATCTGGTTTTCCATCTCGTGCGTGCAGCCTGGCCGGAGTTAATCAAGTCCCCGGGTGCTTCCATCATTAACACAGCGTCGGTTTCGGCATGGTCGACCTACCGCATGCTCCCCGGAATCGCGCACAGCGCGGCCAAAGGGGCCGTGCTTTCCATGACTCGCCAACTGGCGCTGGAAGGCCGGGTCCATGGCTTGCGCGCCAACAGCATTTCCCCTGGGTTGATTGAGTCCAAGCAAACAATCCCGTTGCTGCAGGATCCCGAGTGGGCTGAAACTATGGTGGGCAAAGTGATGCTGGGGCGTTTGGGTAAGCCCGAAGAAGTTGCGGCCACTGCTTTATTCCTGGCCTCTGATGAAAGCTCTTTCATTACGGGTACTGATATTCGGGTCGATGGTGGTACCACTGCCTGGTAACTCTACCTGACATTAAGTTTGATTATTCAACTGGTCTGCCTGAAACAAGGAGGGGCTCTATTGCCTTGCAAATAATAAATACCCCTTAGAGGCAGGCCCTGTTGTTCTGTTTGTTCTGTTTGTTCGCATGAATCTTCGTAATCAAAATAATAATCCATACGAGATCATCCTTATGTTGCGCGTAAAAACTTTGCGGCTCAGCAAACGTTCTCCCTTGCTCTGCACGGCGGCCATGCTGCTGACGTGTGCCCAAACTCACGCTACTGAAAATAACGGAACCGCTTACCCACTCGGTCTTGACACCGTATTGGCTGGGCGAATGCCACCACCAGGGTTAACCACCTTTTTTTACAGTTCTGCTTACGAGTCGACTGAACTAAAGGGGGCCTATGGGCGCAGCATGGCCGGGATTGAGGACTTCAACCTCAGTTACCAGTCACTCGCGGTATGCCTGGACTACGTTTATTCCGACTACACCTTATGGGGCGCAACACTGGCCAGTCGTGCAGCCTTGCCCTATATAAAGGGGCAGGTGAGTTTTTATACAGAAACGCCCCAAGGGCGTGTCCGCAACAGTGGCAAGGATGAAGGCTTCGCCGATCTGGCGTTTACTCCACTGTTTCTGGGTTGGAGTTCTCCACGTTTCCATCAGATGCTGGGTGTGGATTTTTATGCACCCACCGCTTCGTATGACAAGGATCGGCTGTTCAATGTGGGAACCAACGTGTGGTCCTACTCGCCGTGGTACTCCTTCACGGCGAACCCGATAGACGAGGTGGAGCTAAGCGCCAAGATTCTCTACATGATAAACGACAAGAATCGTGCGACTGATTACCGGTCGGGGCGCGAGATTAATGCTGACTATCATCTTGGCTACAGCTTGAATAAAAATTGGCAGGTTGGGGTCAGTGGGTATTTGTACAAGCAGGTGAGCGATGATGAGCGTCACGGTGAGTCGGTGTGGGAGGACGGCAATCGAGGTCAAGTCGTTGCATATGGCCCTGTTGTGAAATATCAAACCCCCGAATTTGGCG
Source organism: Pseudomonas sp. GM41(2012) (assembly GCF_000282315.2). Lineage (GTDB taxonomy): Bacteria > Pseudomonadota > Gammaproteobacteria > Pseudomonadales > Pseudomonadaceae > Aquipseudomonas. The sequence goes on along the minus strand of NZ_AKJN02000006.1, from coordinate 1,357,469 downwards.
TACTGATGAAGTGGCAGCATGAAACGCTTGTCGAAAACCGGGCCCGCGGCGAGCGACTCTGGCTCCAGGCGGTCGTGCGTTTTTAAGCCTGGTCTATTGGCCACATCTGCGAAGCAGGGGCGCCAGTCGTGGCCCTTGCGCCGTGATTGGTGCATCAGCACTACAGTCCTTGGTGATTTTCCTGTCTAGTCAGTCTCTGGTGCCTCATTTATGGTCTGGTGATTAGATCAATCAGGCGGGCTTTGGGATGCAGCAAAAGGAACACTTCAAAACGCTGAGCGGCTTCGGCTCCGTGCACGACGTACCCAAGCTGCCAACCGGTTTTACTGACGTCTTCGAAAGCTACGAGATCGCGGCCAACGGCGTGAAACTGCATGCCGTCATTGGCGGGCAGGGCAAGCCGTTGCTACTGCTTGGGGGCTGGCCGCAAAACTGGTTTGCGTGGCGTTACCTGATGCTGCCGCTGGCTCGCACGTTCACCGTGATCGCTGTCGATCCGCGGGGTGTCGGGCTCTCGGAAAAAGCGCAGGAGGGTTATGACTCAAGGACCTTGTCCCAAGACATGTTTGCGCTAATGGACGCCTTGGGGCATGAGTCTTTCGCCATGGCCGGCCATGACATCGGCATGTGGACCGGTTATGCCATGGCACACGATCAACCCGCCCGAGTCGAGCGCATTGCGCTGGGCGAGGCGCTTATTCCAGGCTTATCGGACTCTCCGCCTTTGCTGCCTGAGCAGCGCTGGCTCAGTGATTTTCTCTGGCATTTCAACTTCAATCGGGCGCTGGGCATCAACGAGCAACTGGTCAGTGGTCGCGAAGAACTCTACTTCGGTCACCAGTTCGCGACCAAAGCAGGCTCGCCAGAGGCGGTGCCCCGTTACGCGGTCGACTTCTACATCGAACAACTCAAGCGCGATCCACAAGCGCTGCGGGCCAGCTTTGACTATTACCGTGCAATCGATCAGTCGATCCCACAGAACCAAGCGCGCAAAGCAACTCGCCTGACCTTACCGGTGTTGGCATTTTCGGGTGCGCTTGCCTGTGGCGACAGCGTCGAAGTCGAGTTGCGCACGGTCGCGTCCAATGTCGAATCCGTGGTCATTGCGGATTGCGGTCACTATCCGGCGGAAGAACACCCGGAGGCATTGCTGGCCGCGTTTGAGGCGTTTTTCGCACCCTATGCACGATGAGAACGATACCCCTAGTGCCAGAGGCTGCCGTCATGTCTGTTGTTATCGCCCAGCTTAGTCGCGCCAACCTCGGCGGCCATTTCCACGGTTACGGTCTGCGCACCGAACCAGCGTTGATCTCCCCCTTCATCGGGGTCGACCACTACTGGATGGATGCGCCGACCTTTGCGCCACACCAGCATGTCGGCATTTCGGCGGTGTCCTACCTGCTTCCCGATTCCGAGACAGGGATGGCCAACCGTGACTCGATCGGCACTCAGAATGTGATTCAACCGGGCGGTCTGCACTGGACCACCGCCGGCCGTGGCGTGGTGCACGAGGAGGTACCGGTCGAAACCGGCAAAAAGGTTCACGGACTGCAGATCTTCGTCGCTCTCGCTCCGTCGAACAGGGACATCGCTCCGTTCCCGCTGATACTCGAAGCGCAGGATGTGCCAGTCATGCAGGAGCCAGGTGTCAAGGTGCGGGTGCCGTTGGGGAGCTATCGTGAGATGCGCTCCCCGCTGAGTCCACCGACCGAGGTAACGATGCTCGACATCTCTCTGGAGGAGGGTGCCGAACTGAGTGTGCCTATTGCCGCAGGCCACTGCATGTTCATCATGCCAATCGAAGGCACGGTGGAAGTGGCGGCCCAGCGCTTCAATCGCGAGGACCTCAAGCTTCCGGTGTTCCCGGCGCAAGAGGCTCCACGCGAGGTCAAGTTAAGAGCCCCGCAGGGCAGTGCCAACGTCGTGCTGTTCAGCGGACCTCCGCTACCCTTTGTTTGAACCCAACGAAACGAGGATTTCTACTATGGCTGCCGTACGATTCACCGCAGAGAACGCCGCGTTGTTGCTGATCGACCATCAGGTCGGCACGATGCAACTGATCAAAAACATCGACCGTGAGTTTGCCGCCAAGCAGTCGATTGCGCTGGCCAAGATGGCGAAGATCCTCAACATGCCGGTCGTGATTACGTCCAGCCAGGAAGATCAAGCCCAGGGCCCGATTCTTCCGGAAATCGCCGCGATACTCCCAGAAGCGCACGCGGCACGGATCAAGCGTCCCGGTGTGGTCAACGCCTGGGAATACGCCGACTTCCACGATGCAGTGCTCGCCACAGGGCGCAAGCATCTGATCATGGCCGGTGTGACCACCGACGTTTGTCTTATCTTTCCGGCAATCGATGCTGCGCTCGAAGGCTTTGCCGTGCAGGCCGTGCTGGATGCTTCGGGTTCGCCCAGCGATCTTTCCGAAGAATTCGCCCGTCAACGAATGCACGACGCCGGCGTCGTGCTCACCGCCACCAATACGCTCATGGCAGAAATCGGGCAGGATTGGTCCACACCTAATGGACAGCAATTGATTGGCTTGTTGTTCACCGACGTATTCCCGGCCTTGGGTGCTGGCATCCAATAAACCACGATCCCGTCACGTTGCTCGAAACGCATGGCTCTTCGGGCAACGCGACAGTTCTCAGATCAGTTCACTGCCGCATAACGAAGATATTCGGCGCTGATCCGGTTTGAATGGGTAACCAACCCGCGGACGAAGGGTAATCGTGCTGCTTCATAACGGGCCAGCACGGCGGCAATGGGTTCGTCTGCGCCTCGGTCTGCGAGCATCCGGGCCAGCACCGCCGCATCTTCCACCCCAGTCAAAAAACCGCGCCCGGTCATCGGTGAAACGACGTGGGCAGCATCCCCGATGATGGCCAGTGCGCCACGCGCCAACCGCTGCGGCTTGTACTCGGCAATCGGAGCGCCGCTCAATACATTCGCTGAGCGCAAGCCGACAGTCACTGCCTCCGCCCACATCTCAGGCCAGACCTGAGGGACCTGGGCGACCAAGCCAGACCTCACGTCTTCATCGATCGTCCCGCGTCCGAGTGTGCCCACGATGTGGCCATCGACAGTCAGGCAACCAGTGCGACGGAGCAATGCCTCCTGATGTACATCGAACCATGCGAATGTGACTTGACGCTGACCTGGCTCCATCGAGCCGTCGCGACCTGGAAGTACCGCAGCAACCAGACGATATCCGCCCACGAACTCAATCCATAGGCCGCCGTCCGATGGCCAGGGGACGGGACGCGTCAGCGCTCGCTCCTCGACCAGTCCACGCCACACCAGATAACCGGCGTAGCGGGCAAGCGGTGCGTCGGGCGTGATTGTCTGGCGAACAATGCTGCGATATCCGTCCGCCCCGATCACCGCAGCGGCAACCCTCTGCGTTCCGTCGGCAAAGGAGAGTTGTGCCCGATCGCCAAGGTCTGTGACCGAGGTGACGGCGTTGCCTTCTTCGAGGACGATGCGGGGTGTTGCGACAGCCCGGTCCCGTAGCCAGCTGTAAAGCGCCGGCCAGGTCGTCAGTTCGCGATAGGCGCGGACCACGGGCAAAATGGGCGCAGCACGCGGATCATGGCCAACTGTCGCCGCGACCACATCGAGATCGATGCTCAGGCTGTCGCCACCGTGTACACGCCCGACGGAGCGCTCAACGACACGAACGGGCACGCCCCTGGCCGCGCACGCGAGCGCCAGCGTGAGGCCGGCAAGGGATCCGCCGACAATTATAATTTCCGGGTGTGTGGTGTTCATCGCGTGTAAGCACTCATAGCGTCAACCTTCGTGAAAATATGCCGGTTCATCTAAAGGTCTTCTGCGTGACTGAAATGATCAGCGCGATCACTGCCACGCCGATCACGACCCAAAAGTATTCCATGCTGGCGACCAGGGTCGATTGCTGCTGCAGCATTTGTGCGTGCATCGCCACCGAGATTTGGTTCGCTGTCGTGGCGCCCACTTCGGATGACAGTGCTTGCGCCAGCTGTTGAGTCTGCTCCAGATAGAGAGGGTCGCTGGCGCTGAAATGCACGTTGAGGTTGTTGTATTGCATGGTCGTGCGCCATTGCAGAAACAGTGTGGCGGCCGTGGTGCCAATCGCCATGGCGATCTGTCCCATCATGTTTTTGATCTGATAGGCATGCGCGAACAGCTTCTCTTCTTGCATCACATCCCGAAAGGTCTGCATGGCCGCGGTCGACATCACCAACATCACAAAGCAGCCATTGAGAATCAATGCCGGCAGAATGTTCGACCACATATTGGCGCTGGGCGTCAGCGAGGACAGCAGCCAGCCAAAGCCACCCAGCGCGATGAATCCCAGAATGAAGAACTTCTTCGGGGCAGGGTGCTTTGGAAGGAGAGTGGCCATGATGACCCAGGTGGCCAGGGTGCCGGTCAGTCCGATGGCCTGGAATGTACCGATGGTGTCCCAGGAGTAGCCCAGTCCTGTTTGCAGGAAGTACGGCAAGATGTAGTTATTGGCGCCCAGTACAACGTAGGCGTAGCAAAACAGCGCCACGCCCTGGAGGTAACGAGGCTGCATCAAGTCCCTGACCTTCAGGAAGGGCTTGGCCTTGTTGTGTTCGGCGTGGAAGAAGGTGTACATCCCCAGTGCGGCCAAGAGTGCGCAACCGACGATGATGAAGGTGTCGTTATAAAAGTCGTAGTAGGACCGCTGCAAAATGTAGAGCAGAAAGAAACTGCTGAGCGACAACAACAGAATGCTTGCCAGGCTTGAGGGGGTTCGGTCCTCCTCGGGGATAGGGCTCGTAGGCAGAAAACGCACGCAAAGTGCTGCTGCAACCAAGGCACCGACGATCAATATCCAGAAGATGGCGTGCCAGGTATTTTCGGCAACCATCCACGACGAGATAAAAGGCGCCGCAGCCGTCCCGCCAGCGAGCCCGGTGGCAAATACTTTGATTCCTGTGAACCGGCCCGGGCCAGGGGGAATCAGATTTATCATGAGGCGTGCCGACGTCATGAACGAGGCCCCACCCAGGGCCATGACGACTCGGCCTACGGTGAAGCTGGTCAAATCACTGCTCACGCCACACACGAAAGCGCCCAGCACGAATACGCTGATTGAGCCGAGCATGAAATTGCGCCAGCCCAGGCGCTCCGTCAACCAATGCTGTTTTGAAATCACCACCACTGCGATACAGGCATACAGGGCGGCCACCAGGCTGAATTCTTCAGGGCTGGCCTCGATTTCGCCGCGAATCGGTGCATTGGCAAAAGCGATCATGCCCGCCTGCAAATATTCCAGCGCACAGAGCAGGCCCACAGTGAACAACAAGGCAGCGTGTTTTCTGTACATGATCCCCCCGTCAAAATTTCAGGTTTTTGGGGTCATGGTCACTGCCCTCATTGGCACTGATCACGCGTTCCACCACTTCATTGGCGTCCTGAAGTTCGTTCTTGAAAATCTCGGTGCTGTAAACCGGTTGCTGTGCACCGGTCTTGTTCAGGACAGGGCCATTGCGATCGGAGGTGTCGACTGAAACCCGCATGGACAAACCCAGTCGCAAGGGGTTCTGTGCTATTTCCTGCGGCCGCAAGGCGATCCTTACCGGCACCCGTTGCGTCACCTTGATCCAGTTGCCCGTAGCGTTCTGGGCCGGCATCAAGGAGAAAGCACTGCCGGTACCGGCATCCAGGCCGATGATGGTCCCGTGGAATATGACGCTGCGGCTGTAGGCATCCGCGCGCAGCTCAACGGGTTGGCCAATACGCAGGTCTTCAATCTGCGATTCCTTGAAATTGGCATTGACCCAGACTTGATCACCCGGCACCACCGACATCAGCGCGATGCCCGGACTGATTTTTTGTCCGACCTGCACATTGCGTTTGGTGATCACGCCTGCAACCGGTGAGTAGATCTGGGTGCGATGCAAGGCGATGTAGGCATCACGCAGGTTGCTTGCCGCCACCAGCACATCCGGGTGAGTGCGAAGTGTGGTGTCGTCGACCATCGCACGCCGAATGGAGAGGGCGTGTTGGGTGCCATCAAGCCCTGCGATTGCGTTTTTGAGTACGTCGGCGGTGTGACTGATCTCTTCACGAGAAACTGCACCGCTGGCGCCGAGTTGGTTGCGCCGACGCAAATCATCCCGAGCCTTGCGCACGTCGTTTCGACGCTGCTCGACTTCGGCCAGGAGTTGCTGGACCTGGTAGTACTCAGTGCGTGCCAGGCGTACTGCGCGAGCGAGGTTCGACTGGGCGCGCTCGTACTGGATCTCGGCATCGACGGCGTTCAATGTGACCAATGGCGCGTTGGTATCGACATGATCGGTGTTGTCGCCGCTGATTGCCGTTACGGTACCGCTGACCTGGGAGGTCACCTGAACAACGTTGCCGTCGACATAGGCATCGTCGGTGGATTCGCTATCCAGTTTCAGCAGGTAGGCAACGCACAAGGCAACGACCATAAGGACGATGGCCACGATCAGCAGCAATGTGGGGCGGTGCGACGTTCGCTGTTGAGTGGTAGCGGCTGGGGAGGGCGTAGTTGTCGTCATAGCGTCATTTACCTGCCTGGGGAGGCGCGTTTTTCGGTCAACATTGAGTTAACGAGGTTGCAGCTTTCCGAACGCACCACGCTGGTAGCCATCAATGGCTTCGGTCAGCGCAAGCTGAGAGGCGAGCGCCAGCGGTCCTTGCCAATACACGGGTTGATTCAACGGGACGCCAGAAAACAGCACGGCTTTGGCATTGCCCTTGGGGGCGCTCAACCTGACTGCGCGATCGTCACGCAGCGGAAGATTCACCGGTAGCGTGAGCTCGATGAGATTGAAGGGGAGGCCGTCGACCCACACTTCGCCGTCAATCGGCATCACGAACGCCACGTGACCTTCGGGGATCGGGAAGCTGACTTCAGCGCCGTCCTCGAGCGAGATGTCCAGCACGGTCACTTCGGTGGGCACCGATAACGGCGACGACACCTCGGCGAAACTGCCCAGTGGCACGCGCACCTTGACCCCTGGCAAACGCACCACGGGCACATCCTGCGCTTCGAGACTGAGCGCAAACGGAGCGTCCGCTTGGCGCTCCTGCGGCAGGTTGATGAAAATCTGCAGCATGTGCACCGTCTTGCCCGGCTCGGCCGGCACCTCCTCGTGCACCACGCCTTTACCCGCCGCCGTCCAGTGCAGCCCACCGGGTTTAATCAGGTTGCGGTTGCCCAGCGCGTCGCGGTTATCAATTCCGGTCTCGGAATCAAGAAACAGATAGGACACGGCTGAGAAACCGGCATGTGGGTGCGGTGGAAACGTCGGCCCGCTGATCCAGGCATGATCGACCGCGAGAAACGGGTCGATAGGCTTGGCGAACTGATTTCCACGCAGGCTGAAGGCCCGGAACTGACTGCCGTGATTCATGCGCTGCAAACGTGCGACGGTTGTCATGGCAATCTCCTCAGGCGCTCTGTGCCGGGTTCATGGCCGGGTAATCGATATACCCTTGCGCGCCCGGTGCGTAGAACGTGTTCTTGTCTGGAGCATTAAGCTCAGCGCCTGTACGAAAGCGTTCAGGCAGATCGGGGTTGGCAAGGAAGGCGCTGCCAAACACGGCGGCATCGGCTCGACCCTCAGCGATCAAGGATTCGGCGGAACGCTGATCGAGCCCGCCACCTATCAGGTAGCTGCCGTCGAACAGTGGACGCAGCAACGCGTGGTAGTCGACGCTGGCGCCAAACAGGGCAACGTGCAGATAAGCCAGATTCAGCCCGTGCAGCTGTTCGACCAAATAGGTGTAGGTTTCTTGCGGATTGGCATCGACGATGTCGTTGAAGTTCATCTCAGGCGAGATCTTGAGACCCACCCGGTCACCACTGATTTCTGTCGAGATGGCAGCCAGCACGTCCAGTACAAAACGAACACGGTTTTCCACCGATCCGCCGTACTCATCCGTGCGTTGATTACTGCCCGTGGAAAGAAACTGTTCAGGCAGATACCCCGACGCGGCGTGAACCTCGACACCGTCGAAACCGGCCTCGATGGCCAGGCGCGCCGCTTGGCGATAGCCCTCAATGACCGCGGCAATTTCAACCACGCTCAGTGCATGGGGGGTGACGAAATCCTCAAGGCCCGTGGCGGTCCAGGTCTGGCCGGCGGGTTTGATCGCGGAGGGCGCCTGTGGCTGGGCGCCATTGGGCAACAACGAAGGGTGCGAGATGCGACCGCAGTGCATCAACTGCATGAAGATCCGTCCGCCGCGAGCATGCACGGCGTCGGTAACTTGCTTCCAGGCGGCGACCTGCTCGGCGGTTTCGATGCCTGGCGTGCGGACATAGCCCTTGCCCATCGCCACGGGGAACACACCTTCACTGATGATCAGGCCGGCGCTGGCACGTTGTGCGTAATAGGTTGAAACCAGTTCGCTTGGTACGCCGTCCTCGTCGGAACGCGAACGTGTCATCGGGGCCATGACCATGCGGTTGGACAGGGTGTAACGACTGATCTGGACTTGGGAAAAAAGAGAATTCATTGCGGTGCTCCTCAGTAATCGATGTAGCTATCATTGATCAATCCGAATCCGGGATAAACCGGGTTAAATTGAAATGACTGATCCACTGATGGAGCAATGTTGACAGGCGGGGTCGGGCGCCCGGAATCGACGCTGAGGATGTCATGGTGGTGGGCGGAGCAAATTGCGGCCACGCAAATCTGGCGGATCAAACCGAAGCTATTTCCCCGGGCCTTTCTGCCTGATATCTCCACAAAAAATATCGATGTTGCCACTGTCCGGTGCACTTCGAACGACGATGGAGTACTCACCGGAAAGCAGGACCGGCAGTGCGACCGGTGCGCTTCTTGAGAACGCCCAGCCGCGTATGGCCTGGCGTTCGGTGGTGACATGATCATTCATGGCGTAAGCGACTGGCCCGGGGTGCTGGCAGCTGCCTTTATTGATGAAGGTGAAGAGGCGCAAGGGCAGGGACGCTCCGCTTGGCGCACCACTGATGAAGAAACTGAGCCCGGTTTCTTTGCCCCAGTCTGCCAACGTTACATTGCCGATCTGACCGGTGTTCTGCCGGGTGGCAACCAAAGGAACGCTCACGCCATGGTTTGATGAAGTGGTGCAGCCGAAAAGGCTTGCGGTGACCATTAGCGCTGCAAGTGAGTTTCTACGCTTCATTGCCAACCTCCTGGTGAAGAACTGCAATGGGAGATTAGCGGGTATAGCTCATTCGTCGTCTTCCTGGCGTTGCCTGTTCGAAATTCTCCATTCATGCGGAATCTGGCAACAGTGTTTGTCCAGTGGGTCGCTGTTTGAGGGAGGGGTAAACACCTAGCATCGTCTCTACCGAGTGAGCCAATAGAGTCAGTGTCAACACGCTCACGAGGTTAACTTTTGACGATAGGGTGAATACGATGAAAATCTCAAAAATTGCGATGTTTCTTGCGCTTGGCGTTTTAGGTACACAGGCCTTTGCAGGCGAAAGCCATTCAACTGCCGCAGACAGCAAGACGCCTGTAGACACGTACACTTACGACATGAAACTGGATATCCAGAAAGTCATTACAGTGTCAGATATTCCTGACCAGTGCGGGCCAGTCCCGGCGCAAATGACGTATGAAGACTCTCAAGGGCAACGGCATATCCTGCAGTATCAAGTCATGGGCACTGGCTGTTCAAATGGTTGAGTCGTGTGTGGAAGATGGAGGGTCGACACTCCATGCCTGCCGCGCCAGAGCTTTAAAAGTGTTGTTATTGTTTTCTGCGTAATCCGACGATTTTTTCATCAGAGGCCAACACGCCTGGAATATAACCTTTAAGAAACTCCACCCATGTTTTTATTTTTGCATCCACGAACTTTCGTGATGGGTAGATTGCAAATAAGTTGAATTCTTCAAAATGATACTCGGGCAATACGCGCACTAACGTGCCGGCCCTGAGGCCATCGACTGCAGACGCAATAGGCTGAATACCGATACCCATCCCGTTCGTTATAGCGACGGTCATGGCATCCGCGGTGTTGACGTGAAAGGGAGACATTGGAGTGTTGACGGTCTCCACGCCTTCGGGCCCCTCAAATACCCAGTTTCCAGCCGGCATTACCGTATTCACAATTCTCAAACAATCATGTGAGCCAAGAGCCCCCGGTGAATCGGGGTGTCCGCGTTTCTGCAGATACGCTGGCGAGGCGCAGAGAATGCTGTAAGTGGTGCCTAGCCGCTGCGCTACAAATCCGGAATCGGGTAAGTCCCGGGCCAAAACAATCGACATGTCATAGCCTTCCTCCAGCAAGTCGGGCAACCGATTAGTCAGTGTCAAATCAAACATGACCGAGGGATGAGTCTCTCTATATTTGGCAATGGCATCGATCACGTAATGATTACCAATGGCTCCCATCGCGTGAATCTTGAGCCTGCCGACGGGCATGATGTGAGCGGTACCCGCTTCCTCCTCAGCTTCACGGACCTCGTCCAGAATATTTTCGCATCGCTGCAAGTAGCGCAGACCGGCTTCGGTCAGCGCCAGGCGTCGGGTTGTGCGGTTAATCAGGCGAGTTTGAAGCCTGGCCTCCAGGCTGGAGACCGCTTTGGAAACGTTGGTTGTTGTGGTGTCCAACACCTCAGCCGCCGCGGTAAAGCTACCGCTTTGAGCGACCGCAACAAAAAAACGCATGGTTTGGAAAACGTCCATCGTTTCCACCTCAAGGGTATGGATAAAGAGGGCGGCCCTGCAAAAAGACCGCCCCCTCGTGGTGTATTACTTCTTCTGCGGAATAAATCCAGGTACACCCGTTTCCACGACTGAGTTGAATCGAACCCGGGTCGTAATCTCTTCCTTGATTTCAAGCATGGCCCTGTGCGGCAGGGTAGAAATATCAATGTTTTCCTGAATATGGCTCGGCGTCGCAGACGTGGTCAGGAAAGCGACTCCCCGCTGGACCGACCAGGCCAATGCTACTTGAGCCGGGGTTTTCTGTATGCGCTTGGCGATCCCTGTAATCACCGAGTCTTCCAATACGTTCGGCTCCATGCCATGCCCGAGTGGCGCAAAGGCAAGGACGATAATTCCGTGCTGCTGACAATACTCAAGCAGTTCCCATTCAGGCAAATATGGGTGGGATTCAACCTGCACGACGGCGGGTTTTATCCGGGCCACTGCCACAATCTCTTGTAACCGCTCCAGCGTGATATCAGACAAGCCGATGGACTTGCAGCGGCCTTCATCCACCAGGCGCTCAAGCGCCCGCCAGGTTTCAATTAACGTCACGCCTGAATCGTAGATGACTCGACCGTGCTCGTCTCTTGGGTCCTGATCATCACCGGGCTTAAAGGCAAACGGCGTGTGGATCAGATAGCAGTCGATGTAATCCACTTGAAGCCGTCGGCAACTGGCCTCGAAAGCAGGTTCGACGCGCTCGGGGCGATGGTTGGTGTTCCACAGTTTCGTGGTAATGAACACGTCCTCGCGCCGGACCTTGCCTGCCTCAATCACTTCCTGCAGGGCAACGCCGACCATTTCTTCATTTCGATAACGTTCTGCGCAATCGAAATGGCGAAATCCCGCTTCCAGCGCGGCCTTGACCGCTTGTGTTGTCACGGAGAGATCCCGAAACAGCGTGCCAAAGCCAACGGCCGGCATCTCACCCGACCCGTGTGTCAGTGGGAATCCGGTATCGCGAAGTGCATCGTGAAATGATTCGTAAGGCATATCTTTTACTCCAATGTCTGGCGCTACTGATAGGAAGGTTTCTGGTCTTCGCGACTGGCCACTCGTTGCTCAAACACACCGATGGAATTACCGCCGAGTGCCACGTACAGCCGCACCGTGTCGAGGTACTGCGCGGTCTTCACTCTGATTTGACCCAGTAACGCTTGCTCATAAGCACGTTCCGCCTCCAGCACCTGGAGAATGCTGTTCTCGCCTTGCGCGTAGGCTTGCTGGTTCAACCGAAAGCTCGTTTCCGCCGCGCGCAACGCGTCCTCCTGTGCCAGGTTTTCCTCTGCGTCATGATTGATCGCCTGCAGCGTGTCAGCGACCTGACCGAACGAACTAATGACGGTTTGCTGGTAGCCGGCGAGGGTTGCCTTGTAGCCGTCCACGGCGGCCTGACGTTCAGCTTTCAGCGTTCCGCCATTGAAGATGGGCGCCGTGAGCCCGGCAGCGAAGCCCCAGAGTGCGGCACCGCCATTGCCTGAAGCCGCTTGTGCAAGCGACGCGGACAGTTCGACATGCGGATAGAGGTTAGCTGTCGCCACCCCAACCGCGGCGCTGGCCATGTGCAGTTCTGCCTCTGCTTGCCGTACGTCCGGCCGGTCGTGGGCCATTTCGGAAGGGAGACTGACCGGCACGTTTGCCGGCAAGGCAAACTCGGCGAGCGTGAAGTCAGGCGCGATCCAGTCAGCCGGGCCTTTGCCCGTCAAAATCGAGAGCGCATGGCGTGCCGAGTCGCGCTGCTGGGCGAGGGGCGGCAACAGCGTGCGGTCCTGGGCGAGCCGGGTTTCGGCCAGTGAAACATCGATCTGCGTGGTGCTGCCATTGGCGTGCGCCATGCGCACCAGTTCGAGGTTCTTTGCGTCATTGGCGAGCAACTTCTCGACGGCTGCCATCTGCGCATTCGCCGAGGCCAGCAACAACGCCTGGCTCGCGACATCGCCCGTCAGGGTCAGGTACGCCGCTTCGTAGCGATGCTTCTGCAGATCGGTAAACGCTTGCTGCTGTTCGACCTGCCGCTTGTTACCGCCGAAAACGTCAAGGTCGAAGCCAACCCGTGGCCCAATCGCATAGAAATTGGAGGTGGAAGGTTCTTTCGCGTTGTGCACCCGTTGGCGGCCAGCCAGGGCACCAAAATCGACCTGCGGATACAGCGCACCTTCCGCCGCAGCGACGGAGGAAGCCGCTTGCCGGATCGTTGCGTCTGCCGCTACGAGCTCAAGATTGCCGTCAATGGCGCGACGTACAAGCTTGTTGAGCTTCGGCGAACGAAACGCGGACCACCAGTCACCGTTGACCTTTTTGCCCAGGTCGATGCGCTGTTCGCCAGGCTTGTTGCTGCCTTGGCCAAGACGCTGCTCGGCCTGTTGGTCATAGTGCTGCGACAGGCTCGGTGGCGGCATTTGATAGTCAGGGCCGACGGTGCAGGCGGTCAGGAATGCAAGCGCCGACACCGCACCGAACGTGGTTTTGAACATCTGTCTGTTGATGAAGCGTGCAGGGGATTTCATTTGGCAAACTCCACGAAAACTAGTTGGTCGGAACGGGCTTGCGAAGAAAGACAACCAGTGGGCTGACCACCAGCATCGCGAACATCAAAATCTTGAACTGGTCGACCACCGCGATAAACGCTGCCTGGCCGGTGATCATTTCGTTGAGCCCCGCCAGTGCTTGCAGGGACGTCGGCACGGAATGCGCAGCGGCGCGATACGGCGTCAGGTTACTGGCCAGCGCCATGTGCATCGCCTGCGTGTTGTTGAAGAAAAACAGCTGCACAATCGCAACGCCCAGGGTGCTGCCGTACACCCGTGACAGGTTGAACAGGCCGGTGCCTTCCGGGCGTAACGTCGGGTCGAGTGTGCTGAATGCGACCTTGGTCAGCGACGGCATCAAGATGCCGATGCCAATGCCCTGGATTGCACCCGCCACCGCCACGGGCGACCAGTCCATCAACGGCGAATAGCCGAGCATCAGCCAGTTGGCATAAATCACCACGGCGACGCCTGCCGCCACGAACAACCGACGGTCGAAACGCTCGGGAACACGGCTCATCAACAGGAACGCACCGACCAGCCCGATCCCGCGCGGAATCGTCAGGGAACCCGTGGTGTCAGGCGGGTAGCCGAGAATCTCGTCGAGCATCGGCGAGGTCAGCGCCATGGTCGACAACAGCACGAAACCCACGGCGAAAAAGATGACCGTCGAGAGCACGAAGTTGCGGTCGTTGAACAAACGCTTGTTGAGGAAATGCACCTTCGTGGTCAGCACATGCGCAGCGAACAGGTAGAGCCCCAGTGCACAGCCGATCGCTTCCAGCCAGATCTCGGTCGAGGAAAACCAGTCCAGGCGCTCTCCGCGGTCGAGCAACATTTGCAGGCTGATCAAACCCAGCGTGAAGCTGCCGAAACCAAAGAAGTCGAACGACGGACGTTTCTCGGCCTTTTTCTCGGCAAGCAACAGCGCCATCACTAGGAAGATAAATGCCGACAGCGGAAGGCTGATGTAGAAGATCGGGCGCCATCCGAAATGTTCGCCGAGCCAGCCGCCGATGCTCGGGCCGCTGACGATGCCGAACAGCACGATGGCCGTCCACGTTGCGCCAAATTTCGCACGTTTCTCGAGAGGCAATGTCTCCAGGGAAATCGCCATCGACAGCGGTGCCAGCACGCCACTCGCCAGGCCTTGAATAATGCGTGCGCCGACGAATTCCAGCGGCGTCGTTGCCTGCGTCGCGAGCAGCAAGCCAAGGACGAAGAAGGCCAGCGCGGCTTGATAAACCAGTTTCAAGCCATAGCGCCCGGCGAGCCATTGCGCAATCGGCATCGTGATGGCGCTCGCCGCGAGGTACGAGGTGAATATCCAGCCAGCCTGGTCGTCGGTCATCGACAGACTGCCCTGAATCAACCTGAGTACCGCATTCGGCAAAGGCAGGTTCGCCGACTGCATATAGGTCGCGAGCAGCGCGGCGAACCTTAATGTCCGCGCACCTTGAGGTCCGGCAAGTTTGGCGTTCATCAGAAGTTACCTGCGGTTAACAGGGCCTTGAGCGGATGCCACCAAGGCGTGCGATAACCGGTATCGACCTTGACCGTGGCGCTGGTACCCGAGAAAAGCGGCAGGGCAGGGTCGACCTCATCGAGTTCGAGTCGGACCGGCACCCGCTGCACAACCTTGACCCAATTGCCGGTCGCATTTTCAGGCGGCAGCAGGGCGAAGTCTGACCCGGCACCGGGGCTCATGCTGGTCACGTGGGCTTTGAAGACGCGATCAGGATACGTATCGATCCTGATGGTCGCGTCCTGGCCTGGACGCATGTGGGTCACGTCGGTTTCACGGAAGTTGGCCTCTACCCAGATCTCGCGATCGGACAGCAGGGCAAAGGCTGGCGCACCGTTGTTCACATAGTTGCCCACCTGCAAATCGTCGACCTTGGCCACGATGCCATCGTCCGGCGCATACACCGTCGCGTACGAGAGATACAGCTGCGCCTCGTCGAGCTGAGCCTTGGCCTCGCGAACCGACGGGTGACTATCGGCTTCGATGTTTGGATTGCCGTTCAAGGCAACGACCGTGCTGGCGATCTGTTGTTCGACCGATGCGATTCGTTGCCGGGCCACTTTAACGTCAGTGTCGGCGCGCTCGTAAATCGAGCGCGAGACAAACTCTGTAGCGACCAGGGCCTTCTTGCGGGCAAAATCCCGCTGGTCGAAATCGGCCGACTCTTTAGCCGATTGCAGTTCAGCCTGCTGCTGGCGGTAGCTGGCCTTGAGGCCATCGATGCGCAACCGCGCGACGCTCAACTGCGCTTGTGCACGGTCAACGGCGATCTGCAGCGGTTTCGGGTCGATCCTGAACAGAATCTGGCCCTTGTGAACAGGCTGGTTGTCTTCGACTGCGACTTCGACGACTTGCCCGGAAATGCGCGCGTTGACCGATGCCTTTGCCACTCGGGCGTAAGCGTTATCGGTCGAAACAAAGGGCTCACCCGCGACATAGTGGGCGTACCCAACCGCAGCGAAGAGGACAGGGAACCCCACCATCAGCAATGGCCGAATTTTCTCTTTAAGCGGCTTCTTGATCGGTGAGTCAGACGGGTTCGGCCCTGGATGCTCGAAGGTCTGTGTAGCTGGGATGTCGAACTGTTTGGTCATGATCGATTGCACCTATTAACCGGGAAGTCGGGCTAACACCCGCAAAAACAGCCATACCGTGTGCGGTCAGGAGGATCGCTCCGCCGCCTCTGTTTCGTCGCCGCAATACCCAGTTCGAGCTCCGCTACAACAAACCTCAAAGCCAAGGAATTTCTGGTTCCTTAATTTTGTGCGATGGTGTAAGAATATCCCCCAAGCTCACCTTCATTCAAGGATTTTGTACGACATGGCACAAAAAAAGATTACAGAGGCGAAAGGCCGCGGCCGCCCACGCGCGTATGACCCGCAGACAGCGCTGCTGCAGGCGCTTGATGTTTTTTGGAGTACCGGATATTCCGGCGCTTCTCTGGACAGCATCGCCACGGCCGCCGGGATGAATCGCCCAAGCCTCTATGCGGCATTCGGCGACAAGCACGCGCTGTATATAAAAGCGCTGGAGCAGTACTGGGAGTTTGCCGCTGCGGCCATGCAGGAGGCGCTGACGGACAGCGAACTGACCTTGAGCCAGGCATTGATGCGGTTTTATGAGGGGCAGCTGTCGATCTACTTCTCGGGTGACGGCCAGCCGCGTGGGTGCTTTGCGATTGGCACGGCGACGACCGAAGCCGTCGAGGATTCTGAAATTCGAGACGTGCTGTCGGACCGGCTCAGCAGGCTCGATGCCGAACTTGAAACGCGTCTGCGAGCGGCCATCAGTTCTGGTGAATTGAAAGGCGATGTCGACCCGGCAGCCCTTGCCGTGCTCGCGTCATCCCTGCTGCATAGCATTTCGATACGTGCGCGGGCGGGCAAATCCCGCGCTGAATTGACCGAGCTTGCACGCAGTGCGGTCAACGTGATTTGCGGTGGGTGAGGTTTCCGGTGAGTGAAGGACTCGACGATATTCTTGCCGAACAGCTGGCCGTGATTTTTTGTGGCATCAACCCAGGCATGACTGCCGCTGCTCAAGGCCACCATTTTGCGGGCCGGGGCAATCGCTTCTGGCGCACGCTGCATCTCGCCGGCTTTACGCCTGAGGAAGTGCGCCCGGAAAACGATCGGACGATCTTGCAGTATCAGTGTGGATTAACGGCCGTGGTTGAACGGCCTACGGCCCGAGCGGATCAGCTGTCTGCCCATGAATTCATCGCTGCCGCTGCGGATTTTGAACAAAAAATCCTGCGCTATGCGCCGCGCTTTGTGGCGTTTCTCGGTAAAGCGGCGTATTGCGCGCTATCCGGCCAGCGAGACATTGCGTGGGGGCTTCAGCCAAAGACCTTCGGCAATGCCTCGGTATGGATCCTGCCCAATCCCAGCGGGCGAAATCGCGCGTTCACACTTGATCAACTGGTGGGCGCGTACCGCCAACTCTATTTAGCAACCGGCGAGCAACCTCACCATTAAGCCAGGTACCGCCGAAACCACCCCAGCGTCCGGTCCCAGGCCAGCTTGGCCGCGGCTTCGTCGTATCGAGGCGTGGAGTCGTTATGGAAACCATGGTTGGCGCCGGGGTAGATGTACGCCTCATAGGTTTTGCCCGCAGCTTTCAGTGCCTTCTCATAGGCGGGCCAACCTTCGTTGATGCGGGTATCCAGTTCGCCGTAGTGAAGCATCACCGGCGCCTTGATCCGGGGGACATCCTTGGACTCTGGCTGGCGGCCATAAAAAGACACGGCAGCCGCCAGTTCCGGATAAGCCACGGCCGCCGCATTGACGACGCCACCGCCGTAGCAGAACCCGGTGATCCCGACTTTTCCAGTGGTCGCGTCATGCTTCATCAGCCATTCGATGGCGGCGAAAAAGTCGTTCATGAGCTTTTCCGGGTCGACGGTCGCCTGCAGCTCCCGGCCCTTGTCGTCATTGCCGGGATAGCCGCCCACCGACGTCAGGCCATCAGGGGCGAGGGCGATGAAGCCTGCTTTGGCCACACGCCGCGCGACGTCTTCGATATACGGGTTGAGCCCGCGGTTTTCATGCACGACCACCACCGCCGGCACCTTGCCGGTGGCTTTCGCCGGGCGCACCAGATAGCCACGGACTTGCCCGTTGCCCTTGGGGGATGGATAGGTGATGTATTCGGCAACGATGTCCGGGTCAGTAAATTCAACCTGCTCGGCGAGCGCATAATTCGGGCTCAGGGCGGCGAGGAGCGCGCTGGCGGTCAAACCACCCAAAGTGAACAACGCCGCCCGATCCAGAAACTCACGCCGGTTGATCTTGCCGTGGGCGTAGTAGTCGTACAGTTCGAGCAGTTCCGGAGCAAAGTCTTTCGCAGTGAGACGGGGCATCTGTGCGCTTCCTCTTGGGCGGGTCGGTGAGCGATACCTACCGAGCGTAGCCGCTCACAAAAAAAGAGGCCTTAGCCTCTTCTTTTTTTATTTCCTCCGATTACACCCTCGACTGCTTGTACGCGCGCCGGAATTTATGCAGCAGCGGTTCGGTATAACCATTAGGTTGTACGCATCCCTCAAACACCAGTGCGCAGGCCGCTTGAAACGCAACCGACTGCTCGAAGTCCGGTGCCATAGGCGTGTAGATCGGATCACCGGCGTTTTGCTCATCAACGACCCGCGCCATGCGCTGCAATATCTCGACGACCTGATCCTTGCTGATCACCCCGTGTCGCAGCCAGTTGGCCATGTGCTGGCTGGAAATGC
Source organism: Pseudomonas sp. GM41(2012) (assembly GCF_000282315.2). Taxonomy (GTDB): domain Bacteria; phylum Pseudomonadota; class Gammaproteobacteria; order Pseudomonadales; family Pseudomonadaceae; genus Aquipseudomonas. Next base: position 1,338,994 of record NZ_AKJN02000006.1, on the reverse strand, counting down.
GCAAGGTCGCGCGATCTTCCATCAGCCCCACGTTATGGATGTCGGGCACTTTCGAGCAGCCGATGCCTTGTTCGACCCAACGCACCACATACCCCAGCAAGCCTTGGGCATTGTTTTCGACTTCCTGACGAATCTCATCGGCCGACCAGGATGGGGCGGTGACGACCGGTACGCTGAGCAAACCGTCCAGAAGTGCCGGGCTGGCGCCACCGAAGTCTGTTGTTTCAAGGGACTCTTGCACCGAGCGCACATTGACCTGATGGTAATGCAGTGCGTGCAGAGTCGCAGCGGTCGGCGAGGGTACCCACGCGGTATTCGCCCCCGCTTTCGGGTGGGCGATTTTTTGCTTGAGCATATCGGCCATCCGGTCCGGCATGGCCCACATGCCTTTACCGATCTGCGCCCGCCCACGCAATCCACAATCCAGACCGACGAGCACGTTGTTGCGCTCGTAGGCCTCGATCCACGAGGTATTTTTCATGTCGCCCTTGCGCAACATCGCGCCCGCTTCCATGGCGGTGTGCATTTCGTCGCCGGTGCGATCCAGGAAACCAGTGTTGATGAACGCGACCCGTGAGGAAGCTGCCGCGATGCAGGTCTTGAGGTTGACGCTGGTGCGCCGCTCCTCGTCCATGATGCCCATTTTCAGGGTATGGCGTTCGAGCTGGAGCAGGTCTTCGATGCGGCTGAACAACTGCTCGGCGAAGGCCACTTCGGTGGGGCCATGCATTTTTGGTTTGACGATGTAGACGCTACCGGTGCGGGAGTTACCGCGACGTTGCAGGTCATGCAGAGCGATCAGGCTGGTGATGACGCCGTCGAGAATGCCTTCCGGGATTTCCAGTCCATCCTTGTCGAGAATCGCCGGGCTGGTCATCAGGTGTCCGACGTTGCGGATGAACAACAACGACCGCCCGTGCAGCGACAGTGAGCGGCCATCGGCGGCGGTGTACTCACGGTCAGGGTTCAGCCGCCGGGTGATGGTTTTACCGTTTTTCTCCAGGTCTTCTTTCAGGTCGCCTTTCATCAAACCCAGCCAGTTGCGGTACACCTGCACCTTGTCATCAGCGTCGACCGCCGCCACCGAGTCTTCACAATCAATGATGGTTGAGAGGGCTGCTTCAATCAGCAGATCCTTGACCCCGGCAGCGTCAGCCTGACCGATAACGCTCTGTCGATCGATCTGAATCTCGACGTGCAGATCGTTGTTTTTCAGCAGAATGGCCGTGGGATCAGCGAGGGAACCCTGGTAGCCGATGTACTGCGCGGCGTTCGATAAACCGGTTTGGCTGCCGTCTTTCAAGGTGGCTTCCAGTGTGCCGTTGTCGATTCGGTAACGCGCCACCTCGGCATGGGAACCGCTGCTCAAGGGGAATGCCTGATCCAGGAAGCCACGGGCAAACGCGATGACTTTCGCCCCGCGTACCGGGTTGTAAGTCCGGCCCGGTTCGGCGCCGCCGTCATTGGAAATCACATCGGTACCGTAGAGCGCGTCGTACAGCGAGCCCCAGCGCGCATTGGCGGCGTTGAGCGCATAACGCGCGTTGACGGCCGGGACAACCAGTTGCGGTCCGGCCTGCACACTGATCTCCGTATCGACGTTGGCGGTGCTGACCTTGACGTCTGCGGGTTGCGGTTGCAGGTAACCGATACCGCTGAGGAAGCTGCGATAAGCCGGCATGTCAGTCACCGGCCCCGGGTGGACGCGGTGCCAGGTGTCCAGTTCGGTTTGCAGGCGATCGCGTTCAGCCAGTAGCGCGCGGTTGATCGGTGCCAGTTCATGCACCAGTGCGGCGAAACCACTCCAGAACGCTTGAGGGGCCAGGCCGGTTCCCGGCAGCACGTCCAGATCAACGAAACGTTGCAAGACAGGCGCGACCGTGAGGCCTTGGCAGTTCACGAAATCGGTCACTTTTTGCATCTCCATCACACAGAATTTATCGAGCGCAGATAACGCCCTGTTCAGTTCAGGCATTGCGCCCCAGCTTTGGCCACCTGCGCGTCCTGCTCGGCCTTGACCCCGGACACGCCAACCGCGCCGATCACCTGACCGTCGACGATGATTGGCACGCCGCCCTCAAGCGACGTCAGCAATGGCGCCGACAAAAAGGCGTGGCGCCCGCCATTGACCATCTCTTCATAACCTTTGGATTCGCGCCGACCCAGGGCCGACGTGCGGGCCTTTTCGGTGGCGATGTAGGCGCCAATCGGAGCGCAACCGTCGAGGCGTTCGAGGGCCAGGGGATGACCGCCGTCATCGACAATCACGATGGTCACGGCCCATTGGTTGTTCTGCGCTTCGGTGCGTGCAGCCGCGAGAATTTGGCTGACTTCGGTCTGGCTCAGTACGGCTTTGCTTTTCATGGGGATACTCCAGTGCTCGGTGAGGGCAAGGCGGCTTCGACCAGTTCGATCCAGTGCCTGACAGGGGTTCGGCCCGCACCGTCGAGGTGGGACTGACAGCCGATATTGGCCGTGACAATGACTTCGGGATGTCCGCTTTCCAGCGCATTGAGCTTGTTGTCGCGCAGTTGCCGGGACAGTTCGGGTTGGGTCAGCGAATAGGTGCCCGCCGAGCCGCAGCACAGGTGACTGTCGGCAACAGGCGTGAGGTTGAAGCCCAGACTCGTCAGAATCGCTTCCACCGCACCCCCCAGTTTCTGCGCGTGCTGCAAAGTGCAGGGGCAATGAAAGGCCAGGCGTTGGGCGCTGTGGATACCGAGTTTTTCCAGCGGCTCGTCGCGCAGCACTTCGACCAGATCCTTGGCCAGCGCACTGACCTTTTTCGCCTTCTCGGCATAGGCCGGGTCGGTGCTGAGCAGGTGACCATAATCTTTGATGAAGGCGCCGCAACCGCTGGCGGTTTGCACAATGGCTTCGGCACCGTTTTCAATGCTTGGCCACCACGCGTCAATGTTGCGACGGGCACGATCCAGGCCGGCCGCCTGAGCGTCGAGGTGATAATCCACGGCGCCGCAGCATCCGGCCTCGCGGGTCGCGATGACGCTGATCCCCAGTCGATCCAGTACTCGCGCAGCGGCGGCGTTGGTATTGGGCGACAGACTCGGTTGCACGCAGCCTTCGAGCATCAGCACCTGCCGGGCGTGGCGAGTGACCGGGCGCGGCTTGGCCGGATAGACGCGGCGAGGCAGCTTTATCTGCAAGGTGTTGGGCAACAACGCCCGGAACACCTGACCACTGCTGACCAGAGCTTTGAACAGCGCCGGATTGGGGACGACGCTGCGCAAACCTTCACGCAACAAGCGCTCACCAAGTGGGCGCGGCACCGCCGCATCGACCACCGCCCGGCCGATGTCCAGCAAGTTGTGATAGTCGACGCCGGAAGGGCAGGTGGTTTCGCAGTTACGGCAGGACAGGCAGCGATCCAGGTGCTGTTGGGTCTTCTGCGTGACTTCGTTGCCCTCCAGAACCTGCTTGATCAGGTAGATGCGGCCCCGCGGTCCATCCAGTTCATCGCCGAGCAATTGATAGGTCGGGCAGGTGGCATTGCAGAAACCGCAGTGCACGCAGGTGCGCAAGATGCTTTCGGCTTCTTCGGCGCGGGGCAGTTGGCGGGCTTGTTCGCTCAAGGTGGTCTGCATGGATCAAAGCTCCGCGTACAGTCGCCCGGGGTTGAAGATGCCCCGGGGATCGAGTTGTAGCTTCAAGTTCCGGTGGTAGCGTATCAATGCGTCAGGCAACGGTTGAAACGGGCTGTCGATCAGACCATGGGTGTAGCAGGTCACATGCCCGCCGACTTCTTCGACGATCGAGCGAATGAACATTGCCTCTGCATCGGATTTGAGCCAGCGCTGCGCACCGCCCCAATCGAGCAACTGACCGCCAGGCAGGGAAAGCCGAGGCGTGCTGTGAGGGACGGACAGGCGCCAAAGTGCCTGGTCCTCATCGAAGAAACTCAATCGATGTTCGTTGAGATCCTCCCAATACGAAGCGTCGAGCAACTCGCCGCCCAATCGGTCATGTGCCGCTGCCACTGAACCTTCGCCACCCTCAAGTCGCAGGTGCAGGCGCTGCCCATCGTGGCACGCAGCACTGATCGGCAACGGTTGCTGGCCCCATTCGGCGAGGCGCAGCAAGGCGCGATCACTGTCCATTTCCAGGCTGATGCTTAACGCTTGACGCGGCTTGGGCAGGACCTTGAGCGAGACTTCGGTGATCACGCCCAACGAGCCGTAGCTGCCGGCCATCAGCCGCGACAGGTCGTAGCCGGCGACGTTTTTCATGACTTCGCCACCGAAGCGTAAATGCTTGCCGTGACCGGTGATGACCCGTGTCCCGAGGACAAAGTCCCTGACGGATCCGGACCAGGGACGCCGTGGTCCCGATAGCCCGCTGGCAATCATGCCGCCGACCGTGGCGCCATCGCCGAAGGAGGGCGGTTCGCAGGGCAACATCTGCTGTGCCGCGTCCAACACTTCCGCCAGTTCTGCCAGCGGGGTGCCGCAGCGAGCGGTGATCACCAATTCGGTCGGGTCGTAGCTGACGATGCCTCGGTGGCTGCGCGTGTCGAGCACTTCGCCTGCCACAATGCGCCCAAGAAACGCCTTGCTGTTGGCGCCTTGAATACGCAACGGCGTGGCGTTTTGCAGCGCCTGGTTGACCTGCTCCAGCAGCGAGGCGCTGTCGTCGATATCGTGTTCGCTGCGCATCAGAAACGCTCCAGTTCAGGGAAGGGCAACTGCCCCATGTGAACGTGCATGGCGCCAAATTCGGCGCAGCGGTGCAGCGTCGGAATGTTCTTGCCAGGGTTGAGCAAACCACTCGGATCGAAAGCGGCTTTGACGGCATGGAACACGGTCAATTCGTCGCTATTGAACTGCGCGCACATCTGATTGATTTTCTCCCGGCCCACGCCGTGTTCACCTGTAATGCTGCCGCCGACCTTCACGCACAATTCGAGGATCTTGCCGCCCAGGGTTTCAGCGCGATCGAGCTCGCCCGGTTGATTGGCATCGAACAGAATCAGCGGGTGCATGTTGCCGTCACCGGCGTGGAAAACGTTGGCCACCCGCAGGCCGTACTCGGTCGACAACGCGGCGATCGCCTGCAGCACACCGGGCAACTCGCGGCGCGGGATCGTCCCGTCCATGCAGTAATAATCCGGTGAGAGACGACCCACCGCCGGGAAGGCATTCTTGCGCCCGGCCCAGAACCGCACGCGTTCGGCTTCATCGCGGGCCTGGCGTACTTCGGTGGCGCCGGCCTGTTCCAGCACCTGGCGCACGCGGTCGCAGTCATCATGAACGTCGGCTTCAACGCCATCGAGCTCGCACAGCAGAATGGCTTCGGCGTCGACCGGATAGCCGGCGTGGATAAAGTCTTCGGCGGCGCGAATGGCCAGGTTGTCCATCATTTCCAGGCCGCCGGGGATGATGCCGGCGGCAATAATGTCACCCACCGCGCGGCCCGCCTTCTCGACGGAATCGAACGCCGCCAGCAGCACTTTGGCGGTCTGGGGTTTGGGCAGCAGTTTGACCGTGACTTCGGTGATGACACCCAGCATGCCTTCGGAACCGGTGAACAACGCCAGCAGATCGAAGCCCGGAGAATCGAGCGCCTGGGAACCCAGGGTCAGGTGTTCGCCGTCGACGGTGAGGATGTCGACCTTGAGCAGGTTGTGCACGGTCAGCCCGTACTTCAGGCAATGCACGCCACCGGCGTTTTCCGCCACATTGCCGCCGATTGAACAAGCGATTTGCGAGGAAGGGTCCGGCGCGTAATACAAGCCAAACGGCGCAGCAGCCTGGGAAATCGCCAGATTGCGCACCCCCGGCTGAACCCGGGCCGTGCGGGCGGCGGGGTCGATGTGCAGAATAGAGTTGAAACGCGCCATTACCAGCAGCACGCCTTTTTCCAGCGGCAATGCACCGCCGGACAAACCGGTGCCAGCACCCCGGGCGACCACCGCGACCTGCCGCTCATGGCAGAGTCGAAGCACGCCTTGTACCTCGTCGATGTGGCGCGGCAGCACCACCAGCATGGGCGTGGTGCGGTAAGCAGAAAGGCCGTCGCATTCGTACGGTTTGAGCTCTTCCTTTTGATGCAGGACTTCCAGATCCGGCCACTGTGTTTGCAGGGCTTGCAGCAAGGCGGTTTTGTCGACATCAGGCAGGACGCCATCGACGCGTTCATCGTAAAGAATGTTCATAGTCGGTTGACGACCCTCAGTTGTTTTTATAGGAGGTCTGTGTCCGTTTACCACTGACTTGCATGATTGGCCTGAGGCGTTCTACTGTCTATGTGTTGATTGGCTGGTCGAACCAGTTTTTTATTCGGTGGTTTTTTATTTGTGACAAAAAACTGTTTTAAAACATTGGTTTATGTTTGTGTTTGAACATTTTCTGTTTTGGCAGCGAGGCTGGTCATACCAGTTGGAGAGTCGATGGAAAGGGCAGAAACGAGCCGTAATCCACAAGTCGCAGACGTGGTCTGTGAACGTATAGAACGGCTGATCGTGGACGGGGTACTCAAGACCGGGCAACTGTTGCCGTCGGAGCGTCGTCTGACCGAAAAACTCGGCGTTTCCCGCACGGCACTTCGCGAGGGCCTGAAGCTGTTGCGCGCTCGCGGGATTATCAAGACAGAGCAGGGCAAAGGTTCATTTGTTGCCGATCTTTCGGGACACGGTGCCGCGTCGCCGCTGATGCACTTGTTCAGCTCACAACCCCGCACGCTTTACGATTTGTTCGAGGTTCGCAGCCTGCTTGAAGGCGAGTCCGCACGCTTGGCGGCGTTGCGCGGAACCGACGCTGATTTCGTTCTCATTACCCGCAGCTATGAGGCGTTGATCGACGCCCATAGCCGTTCGCTGGAGGCGTCTGAACACGCCCGGCTCGATCATGCGTTTCACCTGGCGATTTGTGAGGCCTCGCACAACCCGGTGTTGGTGCAGACCTTGCGCTCGCTGACGGACTTGCTGCTGAACACGGTGTTTGCTTCGGTGAACAACCTTTATCACCGCGAGCCGCAAAAGCGTCAGATCGACCGTCAACATGCGCGGCTCTACAACGCTGTCACCGGCCGTATGCCGGAACAGGCGCGCAAGGCGGCTATTGCGCACATTCAGAGCATCTGCGAAAACCTCAAGGAAATTGAAAGCGAGGAACAGCGGTTGGTTCGGGCCACGCTGCGACTTGAGGGGTGGGCGTAATGCCCGGGTCTTTAAGCGTACGCATTCCCCTGTGGGAGATTCTATGGTTGAGGGGAAGCCCTCAACTGACTTTCGGTTGGTATTCGTCCTGCCCCTTTAGCAGAGCGAATACCACCCGAGCGAGCTTTCGAGCCAGCATCACCAATGCTTGAGTCGTGCTGAAACCCCGAGCTCTTTGTTCTTGATAAAAATCTTTCCAGGCCTCGGTGCGACTCGCCGACATTGCCGCATTGTGCAGCAGCCGCCGAGCTTCCGGGTCACCGCGCTTGGTCAAACTGCGGCGGCCATCTTTTTGCCCTGATTTTGATACCCGCAGATCCATTCCCAGAAAGGCGATAAAGGCATCCGCGTTTCTGAAGTCACCCCGCTGAAACGCCGTGATCAAACGCGCACCTGTCAAAAAACCAATGCCTTCCACTTTCAGGCAACGTTTTAACTGGCCCAGCAAACCGGCTTCTTTGAGCTGATCGTTGATCGTCTTCTCGATCAGCATCTCAAGCTGTTGCATGGACTTCACTTGTTCGGCAAAAGCGGTCTTGAGCAGCGGCTCATTGGCCCAGCTTTGCACCAGGCCGACCCTTGCCTGGACCAACGCCGCCCGGCGGCGGAAAAGACTCAGCAGCTGGCGGTATAGCGGGGATGGCGGGGTCCATGGGTGAAGCTCTTCATGTTCATTTTTCAGATACCGAGCAAGCAGCTTGGCATCCAGTGCATCGGTTTTGGCACGGACCTTCACACCTTCGCGGTAATGCTTGAGTTCATAGCCGCCCACCATGTAAATCACGCATCCGGCCTCGTAGGCCAGATCGGCGAACTCCAAGTGGTAGATATTGGTGGCTTCGACGGCAATGGCCACCGTGCTCGGCAAGGCCTTCAACCACTTCTTGATGGCTGTTTTGTTGTTGGGAATCTCTTCAAGCAGGCTCAGTTCGGCGTGATAAATCACCAACTCATTCTTGGCGACATCCACGCCCACGATCGGCTTTGAAGCAGAAACCGGCATTGCCATAGGATTTCCTCCGGGATATGGTTTTAAGCACTTGAAGGGCTCACCCAGGGGCGCAGGCTTGTTCCTATCGTCGGTCTAGGCCCGATGCATTCTTTATCGGCGCTTGGGTGAAAGGAGGAGGGGCGAACTCTCCCACGGTCTGTACTGCGTCAACAGTCAGAATCGAGCCTTGTCCCTTCTCCTCCCTTCAAGTCCTACCATACAAGCGAGCCTGCTCGCGATGAGGCCCTGTCAGTCGACATCAATGTTGAATGTAAGTCCGCCTTCGCGAGCAGGCTCGCTCCCACAGTTGGATTTTTGGCGGGCATGACATAGGTGTCCACCGCCGATGACCATGACAGACATCAGGTCGGCTATCAGGCCGCCTCGCTTAGGCTTTTGATCTTGATCTTGATCTGCCCCGTCGGAAGGCCGAGCGCAGGTTCTGCGCAGTGGGCACCGCGGCAAGGATGCCGCGGTAGCCGCCCCCGGCCATGGATGGCCGATGGCGGCGGGCCCACGGAGCAGGACCGGAGCGAGGGCATGCCGAGCCTAGGCGAGGCACCGTACGTCAGGGGCAAGAGCGTTTGGTTACTTGGCGCTTCTCCAAGTGACCCGCCGTAAGGGCGGAACCCTAAGCCGCCGTGACCGCAGAAACGGATATGCACCCCACCCCATCCCATCCCACCCCGAACGACATCAATCAATGCCCCCCAACCACCATATGACTGAACGGCGCCACATACGCCTGCAACGTCACCAACCCCCCGACCAGAATGGCCAGGATGATCGAGTGGAAAAACACATAACGCAGGATTTCCCCTTCATGCCCATACCAGCGCGTGGCAGTCGAGGCCACCACGATCGACTGCGCGTCGACCATCTTGCCCATGACCCCGCCGGAACTGTTGGCGGCCGCCATCAACACCGGGCTGATCCCCAACTGCTCGGCAGTCACCCGTTGCAAGCCGCCGAACAGCACGTTTGACGCCGTATCCGAGCCGGTCAACGCCACGCCGAGCCAGCCGAGCAGGGTGCCGAACATGGGGTAGAAGATGCCCGTCGCGGCGAAGGCCAGGCCCATGGTGGCGTCCAGGCCTGAATAGCGGGTAAGGAAACCCAGGGCGAGCATCGCGACGATGGTGATCAGCGAGTAACGCACGACCCAGATCGTTCGCAGGTACTGGTGGATCAGTTGCGGAATGGAGTAGCCCATCAGTAACCCGCCGAGGATCGCCGCCAGCAGGATGCCGCTACCGGTGCTGGTGAGCCAGGTGAACTTGTAGACCGCGTCCTCGGCTTTAGGCGCAGGGACCACCGGCGGTACCTTCTCGATCTGCTGGTGGATCGTGGTGAACGTCACGACCGGAGCGAAGATCGGGTTCGCTTCGCGCATCGGTTTGCCCTGAGGGTCGAGCTTGGCCGAATGAGTGGCCGGATCAATCGCCGGACGGGTATCGAACATGTTTTTGAAACCCTGGGTGCCCCAGGCGAACACGAACACGGTGAGGATGATCCAAGGCATCCACGCGCGCATCACTGCAGGTTTGGCATCGCTGGCAAAGGTCTTGCTGGCGACGGGTTTTTCGTCATGCTCTTCGGCAATTTTGGAGTTGTCGACGCGCCCGGACAGCGCGGCGGAGGTGTGTACGGTGGCCGGTTTCCAGACCCTGAGGAAACCGGTCAGGCAAGCCATCGAAATCAGCGCGGCGATCACGTCCACCAGCATCGGCCCGTGGTAGTTGGACACCAGGAACTGCGGCACGGCAAAACTGACCCCGGCCACCAGAATCGCCGGCCAGATTTCCAGCATCTTGCGCCAGCCGGCGAAGGCCCAGATCAACCAGAACGGCACGATCACCGAGAAGAACGGCAATTGCCGGCCGACCATCATCGACAGCTCCATTTCATCCAGCCCGGTCACCTTGGCGAGGGTGATGATCGGCGTGCCCAACGCACCGAATGCCACAGGCGCGGTGTTGGCGATCAACGCCAGGCCAGACGCGGCCAGTGGCGAGAAGCCCAACCCGATCAGAATCGCCCCGGTCACCGCCACCGGTGTACCGAAGCCTGCGGCCCCTTCGAAGAACGCACCGAAACAGAAGGCAATCAGCAGCAATTGCAGGCGTCGATCGTCGGTGATGCGCGCCAGGGAATCCTGCAGCACTTTGAACGAGCCGTTCTCGGTGGTCAGCCGATGCAGGAAGATGATGTTGAGCACAATCCAGCCAATGGGCAGCAAGCCGTTGGCGGCGCCGTACAGGGCGGCCGAGCCGGCCATGTTCGCTGGCATGCCGAAGGCGAAGATCGCGATCACCAGCGCAGACGCCAGGGCCATCAATGCGGCCAGATGCGCCTTCACATGGAAAAACGCCAGGGCTGCCAGCATCACCACGACCGGCACTGCTGCCATGAGGGTTGAAAGTATCGGGTTACCGAACGGATCGTAGATTTGCTGCCAGACCATGTTCCACCTCTGCTTTTTATTGTTGGGAGTGCAGACCCCGAGGGGGCGGTGGCTTCTAGTATAGGTGGCATTACGCCGCTGTCCTGGCGGGCCTTTTAGTGCGCCGCACTGAGCTAACATGGCCAATGGGTAAATGCGCTACTCGGACTTCAACGACGGGAGAAATGCAGCCATGACTGAACGCCATATGCACCACAAGGAAACGCTGTCGAACGGATGCAAGATCGAGGTCAAAGCCGAGATATTGAAAGACGGCTCACTGGGGATGTTCATCGGTGTTTACCGGCCGGACGGCACGGCCATTTTTGAGGACCACGATCCAAAACCGCATCTGCTGGACATGGAGGCTGCCTTTGACTGGGGGATCGAAAAGGCCAAGACCCTCGGCAACAGTCAAAAAACGCTGTAAAGCCCGGTTTTGGACACCCTCATGAAGGCGACAACCACCATGAACAAAGAGCAGGCCGGTGCAAAAGAAGAAGAGGGGGGAGTTTCGGCCTCTCAGCTGATCGACGCGAGAATCAACGAGCTGGGCGATTGGCGGGGTGAGACGCTCGCTCGGGTTCGAACGCTCATCCGGCAGGCCGACCCCGACGTGGTCGAGGAATGGAAGTGGCGGGGCGTTCCAGTGTGGTCGCACGCCGGAATCATCTGCACCGGCGAGACATACAAGCAAGTCGTGAAGCTGACGTTTGCCAAGGGCGCCTCGCTGGAAGACCCTTCCAGCCTCTTCAACGCCAGCCTCGAAGGCAACACCCGACGTGCCATTGATTTGCATGAGGGCGACACGCTTGATGAGAACGCGTTGAAGACGCTCATTCTCGCTGCCGTGGCGCTCAACACGAGCAGGCGTGCGAAACCCTGACGCGGCCTTGCTGACAGGTTCCGGTTTCAAGCGTTACGGTTGGGGCAACTGCCATGGCGCACCTCGCGCAAACGCTGCCTCGATCCAGTGCTTGAACGCCGTCGTCGTTGCCGTGTTGTACTTGGCTGACGGGCGCACGAGATAGACACCCGCGTCTGCATCGAGCTGCCAGTCGGGAAGCACTCTGACGAGCTGACCGCTATCGATGTCCCTCGTCATGAGCCACTCACCGCCGGCAAGAATGCCCAGCCCCATGCGGGCGGCGGACAGCAGCGCCTCATTGTCGTTACTGACCATGGCGCTGCGCACCCTGATGCTCTGCTGATCGCCATCGCGGGTCAGCTTCCATTCCGGGTACGAATGCAGTCCGGTGAAGCCCAGGCAATTGTGCCCGGCGAGGTCTGCCGGCGTCTTCGGTTCGCCCTGGCGTTGCAGGTAGGCGGGTGCAGCACAGAGGATTCGGCGGTGATCGCACAACTTCCTGGCCACCAGTCGATTGTCTGACAGCTCACCGATCCGGATCGCGGCATCGAAACCCTCCGCGACGATGTCGACGAATCGCTCCGAGTACTCAACCTCTAGCGACACCTCGGGGTAAGCCAGGGCGAACTCGGACACCATCGTGCTGAGCCATAATCGCCCCATCGCGGCTGGCAGGGCGAGTCGCAAGCGTCCCCTGACCTGTGCCGCGCCTTGGGCTGCCTCTTGCTCCGCTTGGGAAATTAAACTGACGGCATGACGAAGCTGCGAGACCAGACGCTGTCCCTCGTCGGTAAAACGCAGTTGCCTTGTGGTTCGTTCCACCAGACGTATTCCGAGACGAAGTTCCAACGCGCCGAGGCGTTTAGACAGCACCGACGGGTGCCGTTGCAGCATCTTTCCGGCGGCGGCAAAAGAGCCGTGTTCGGACAGCGCCAAGAGGGTGGCGAGTTCATCTGCCTGTCGGCTATTGAACAGATCCATGCAACGGCAAACCTCGCAAATTCAAGGAAACAAGGGCTCGGGCCGCAGGCTTCGTCCCGGGTTCTACTCAGGGCGTAAGGACAATTGCACCTTGCGACAGTCCACTTTCCAGATCGGCGTGCGCCCGTGCTACGTCAGCCAATGGGTAGCGACGCCAGATTCGAGGTTGAATGATACCGGCGGCGACCGCTTGCAACACCTCTTGTGCGCGCTGCTGATACTCGTGCGCGGTGGCCGTATGCGCGGCGAGAGACGGTCGGGTCAGGAACAGAGAGCCTTTGGCGTTGAGGGTGCTGATCTCGACAGCCGCCGGGATGCCCGATGCCATGCCGAAAGACACCATCAAGCCACGCGGGCGAAGGCTGTCGAGGGAGGCGTCGAAAGACACCCGCCCGATGGGGTCATACACGACGTCAACCTTTTGCCCGTGGGTGACCTCCGCAACCTGGGCGGCCAGTGTCGCCGGGTCAAACACCAGCACTTCATCACAACCGGCGGCCTTGGCCCGCTCGACACTGTCCTGCTTCGAGACCACGCCTATCACGAAGGCACCCAGGTGTTTAGCCCAAGGCACCATGATTTGCCCCAACGCACCCGCCGCGCCATATAAAAGCACTCTGGAACCTGGGCCAACGGGGAAGGTCGTCTTGAACAAATAGTGGGCGGTGATGCCCTTGAAGAGCAGGGCGGCCGCTTCGTCGAAGCCGAGGTCATTGGGAATCTTCACGAGTCGATTAGCCGGATAGAGGCGACCGCTTGCATAGGCACCCATCGGGCCGGTGGCATACGCGACCCGGTCCCCAACGGCAACTTCGGTGACGCCTGGCCCAATTGCTGTCACCTGTCCGGCGCCTTCAAGGCCTAGCCCTGAGGGCAGGGGAACACGGGCAGCGCCGGAGCGTTGGCTCACGTCCAAAGGGTTCAGCCCGATGGCCGCTTGCTCCAGCCAGACTTCTCCGGCACCCGGTGATTGCGCCGTGGTTTTTTCGAGCCGCAAAACCTGAGGCCCGCCAGTTTCCTGAATTATTACGGTGCTTACCATTTGGAACTCCCGATACGTTGGTCGTGCTGAGAGTCTATTGAGTTGCCAGTGAAGCACTAGTAAGGGTAATTGCAGTTCATTGTTGTAGCAGGTGCAGCAATGGGCGCCGGGTGCTTTCGGTCAGTCATCGTGCTGGATGGCGTTGTCGTACGACTCTGCTTGATGTCAAAACGCCCAGACCTTGCGCTCAACACCCCAAAAATAAAAACCTGACGGGCCTGCAACCAGCGGCACCTGTACGAAGTTGCACGTTTAATGGGCAGCCTTTGTCGAGACGAACGGCTGTTTTTTCAGATTGACAGCCCGGTATCGAACTCGATATAAAAGGCAAAGTTGTACGACGACAGACGATTACCGACTGTTAAACCCTAAAAATAAAAAGAGTGTCGGCCACATCATGAATACAACCCGCCTGCGCATCCCCCAGATTGCCGCTGCTTATGGTTCGACCTCGACTGCTTGCCCATCCCCACGGTCAGGCCAGTCACATACAACTGTCCCACCAAACGCCCGATAGCTCTTGCCAAATGTCCAACTCCTGCCGCTGTGCATGGAGTACCCATTTTCGAGCCCGCAATACAGTGGCGCGGACCCATCGCGTTTTGACGATGCTCTACGACACAATTGATCTCGCTTGAAACCGAGAGATCATCACCATAATCCAACAATAAAGTGATGCCATGAATCTGAACGAGCCCATCAATCCGCAACGAATCGGCCAGGCCGTCGGCAAGTACCGCTGGACGATTTGCGCGCTGTTGTTTTTTGCCACCACCGTCAATTACCTGGACCGCCAGGTACTGAGTCTGTTGGCGCCGGATCTGTCGACGCAATTTGGCTGGAGTAACACCGATTACGCGAACATCGCCTCTGTCTTTCAGTTTGTCTACGCGATTTCCATGCTGTTCGCCGGCCGCTTCGTTGACAAGATCGGCACCAAGAAGGCCTATGTGATAGCGATCGGCATCTGGTCCACCGGCGCGATCATGCACGCCTTTGCGGTGCCGATGGGCGAGGGTATTGCCGGCATCAGCAGTGCCTTGGGCCTTGCCGTCATCCCGGTTTCGATCGCCGGTTTCATGCTGTCGCGCGCCGTGCTGGCGATCGGCGAAGCGGGTAACTTCCCGATTGCGATCAAGGCCACCGCCGAATATTTCCCGAAGAAGGAGCGTTCCTTCGCCACCGGTATCTTCAACTCCGGCGCCAATGTGGGCGCGGTCCTTGCGCCGATCAGCGTGCCGCTGATCGCCGGTCTATGGGGCTGGGAAGCGGCGTTCATCGTGATCGGTGCGTTGGGCTTCGTTTGGGTGGTGGTGTGGATTGCACTGTACGAAAAACCGGAGCAGCAAAAACGCCTGTCGGTGCAAGAGCTGGCCTACATCCGCAGCGATCAGGGCGCGCAAGCACTCACCGGCACAGACTCGGGCGCCGCCGCCAAAAAAGTATCGTGGTTCAAGTTGCTCACCTACCGCCAGACCTGGGCCTTTGCCTTCGGCAAATTCATGACCGACGGCGTGTGGTGGTTCTTCCTTTTCTGGCTTCCGACCTATCTGTCAGCGCAATACGGCATGAAGGGCCAGGCCATCGTGTTGCCGCTGGCCGTGTTGTACAGCATGACCATGGTGGGCAGCATCGGCGGTGGCTGGTTCCCGAGCTATTTCATGTCGCGCGGTGATGCGCCGTATGACGGTCGTATGAAAGCCATGCTGGTGATCGCTTTCTTCCCGCTGCTGGTACTGCTGGCGCAGCCATTCGGGTACATCAGTTTCTGGGTGCCGGTGCTGCTGATCGGCGTGGGCGCATCGGCGCACCAGGCGTGGTCGTGCAACATCTTCACCACCGTCTCTGACATGTTCCCGCAAAAATCCATTGCGTCAGTGGTTGGCATTGGTGGTTTGGCCGGCGGTTTGGGCGGCGTCGTGATGACCAAGACCGGCGGTTGGGTGATCGACCATTACAAACTGATCGGAGATATCCATACCGGCTACATGATCATGTTTGCCATCTGTGCACTGGCCTATCTGGTGGCGTGGAGCGTGATGAAGGCGCTGGTGCCGCGCCATAAGGAAATCACTGATCTGTAAACGACGACGCGCATGGCATGCTGACTTCCCGTCCGCAGGCCATGCGCTCGTTTGACGCTATTTGTAGCGTTGCTCAAACACGGCCACTTGCTCCGGCATGATCAGCTGGAAGGGCACCCAGACATCCGCCTCGACCGGCTCCCCCTTGATCATTTTGATGGCCGCTTGCAGCGCGCTCGTCGCTTGCGCTTTGGGGTCTTGAAATACCGAGGCGACGAGCATCCCGCGCTTGATGGCCGCCAGGCCGTCGGGCAGTCCGTCGATACCGACAATCGCAATCTCGCCCTTGGTTTTGCCGGCTTGCTGCAATGCCATGGCGGCGCCGATGGCCATCTCGTCATTGTTGGCAACGATGGCATCAAAACGGGTACCGGCCAGCAGCCAATTGCTGGTCAGGTCCATCCCTTTGTTGCGTTGCCACTCGGCACTTTGTTGTTCGACGATCTTGATCCCTGGATAGTCCTTGAGCACCTGTTTGACGCCTTCGGTACGGTCGTGCGTGGAGTTTTGCGCCAGGTCGCCCATGATGATCGCGATGTTGCCTTTGCCCCCTAACTTGTCTGCCAGGTAGCGCATCTGCAGTTGCCCGGCCTCGATGTCATTGGACGCCACCGTGACCACGCCTTTGGGCAAGACGCGTTCGTCCGGGTGGCGGTTGACGTAGACCAGCGGTGTCTTCGCCTCGACGGCGGCGCGCGTCATATTGGCGGTGGCAGCGGTGTCCACGGGCAAGACGATGACCGCATCCACCTTCTGGCTGAGAAAGCCCTCGATCTGATTGAGCTGGCGAACCACATCACCTTGGGCGTCCTCGAACTGGATCTGGACATTCTCCTTCTTGGCAGCGTCTTCCAGGCCGCTGCGCACGTAGGTCATGAAGTTGTCGTCGACCCTGGCAATGCTGACGCCGATGCGATAGCTGGCGGCGGCCCATTGGCTGAAGAGTAATAACAGCGTGGCAAAAAGCAGTGTGCAACGACGCATGATGGTTTTCCTTTTGTTGTTATGAGTCCACATTCATCAAGATCAAACGTGAGAGTTGCTGGCGCTCTTTGAATCAAACCCGCCGAGAGCGCCAGTGTCCTCAATCCAGCGTGAAGGCTTGCCGGAAGCGTTCGAGTGCTGCTTCGCTGTCGCCACTGGCCCAGCCCTCGAGGCCGACAACCCCGGTGTATCCCATGCCGAACAACGCTTTGGCAATGGCCGGATAATGGATTTCACCGGTGCCCGGTTCCATGCGACCGGGCACATCGGCGACCTGGATTTCCCCGATGGCGCTGCCTGCGCGCTGGATCAGTTCGATCAGGTTTCCTTCGCCGATCTGCGCATGGTAAAGGTCCAGGTTCATCTTCAAATGCGGGCTGCCCACGGCCTCGATCAGCGCCAGGGTATCGTCGGCGCGAGCGAAAGGAGTGCCGGGGTGGTCCACTTCGGTATTGAGGTTTTCCAGCAAGAATACCCGGCCTGCGTCTTCGCCCAGGCGGGCGATTTTTTCCAGGGTCTTGCAGGCGCTCAACCACATGCGTCCCGTGGTGAGGGCCACGGGTTTGACCGGCAAACCTTTGTCGCCCAGGCCAGTGCCATGCAAGTTGAGGCTCGGGCAATTCAGTTGGGCGGCGACGGCCAGCGATTCCCGTGCGCTGTCGAGCAGGTGCTGGATGTCTTCGGGATCGGTCAGGTTGCCCGAGATGTAACCCGTCATCGAGGTGAAATCAGCGCCGGTGGCGACAAGGGCTGGAATGTCTTTCTGCGTCCAGTCCCAGAGTTCGGCGCTGAAGCCCAGCGCGTGAATCCGTTTGACGCGCTCGGTGAATGGCAAATCGAGGAAGACCATCTCGGCACTGATCGCCAGTTTGAACGGTATGAAACTCATGAACGGGCTCCTTGCACGCGCACCGCTTTGCCTTGCTGGAAGGACTCGATGCACGCACGGGCAATGGCCAATGCAGCCCGGGCATCTTCGCCGCTGGCGAGTGGTTTTTCGCCAGTGCGCAGGCAGTCGACAAAGTGGTTGAGCTCCGCCACATAGGCATCACGCAGCAGGTCGGTGTCCAGGCGCTGGGTGTCGGCCTGGATGCCATTGGCCAGATAGCGAACCAGATCAGACTCATTGACGCTGCCCATGGTCAGCATGCCGGCGCTGCCGAACACCTCCCCCCGAACGTCGTAGCCATAGACGGCCTGGAAATTGGCCTCGGCCGTGGCAATGGCGCCGTTGTCGAAACGGATCGTGACCACGGCGGTGTCGAGGAAGCCTTTGTCCTTGAAGTCCGGTGCGATCAGGGCATCGGCCATGACAAAAACCTCGACCGCTTCGGCACCGGGATTCAGGTAGCGCAGGGTATCGAAGTCATGAATCAGGGTTTCGAGGAAAATCACCCACTGCGGCGAGGCGGCCGGATTGTTCAGCGCCGGGTCGCGAGTCAGTGAGCGCAACAGTTGCGGCGTGCCGATCCGACCGGCGACTACGTCCAGATGAGCCGCGCGGAAGCTTTTGGCAAAGCGCCGGTTGAAGCCGACTTGCAGTGTCACCCGTGCGTCGGCAGCGGCAGCGATGGCGCGGTCGGCCTCGTCCAGGGTGATGGCCATGGGTTTTTCACAAAACACCCCTTTGCCGGCGCGGGCTGCACTGATCACCAGTTCGGCATGGCTGCGGGCCGGGGCGGCGATCAACACGCCGTCGATTTCCGGGTCATCGAGCAATTGCTGTGGATCGGTATAAACCCGCTGCACACCCAACTCTGCCGCCAGGCGGGCGGCCTGGCCGGGAGTCGGGTCGGCGATGGCAGCCAGGCAGGCGCCGGGAATGTGCCGGGCGGCCGTCAGGCCGTGAAAGCTGCCCATGCGGCCAGCACCGATGAGACCCAGGCGAATGATCTTGGACGTACTCATGAAATGACTCCCTTTTATTGTTGTTCAATGACTCGACAGCAGGAATGTCCTCGCTGGTACAAAGCACGAAGCAAGGGCTGTGCCAATATTTAAGTCATTGATATTTAAGGAAGTATTCAAATCAGTTTGAAATAAGTGTTCATTTCGATGACATGTCTATACTGACATGTCGAAAATATGAACATAGGAGCGAACGGTGATCCCCCAGCCAATGGCCTTCAGCGTGCAAGACCTCGATTACATTACGGCGCTCGGTCCTGCGTCGTTGAACGAAGGACCGATCGCTGAGCTGGAGCAGGCCTGGCTGGCGTGCCTGAACGGTCGCACCGATCGACCTGCCGGGGTCAGGCAGATTATTTGGGACTCCTGGCTGCGCAGCGTCAGTGCCGGCCTCGATCCCGATGATGGCCAATACCGTTTTGTCGCCCCTGAAGTGCTGGCCGCAACGCTGGCGGCCAATCGTGTGTTGATCACGGCGGCGGCGGAGGTCATGCGCGGGTTGCTGGCCTACAACCCCAGAGGCCATATCAACCTGACCGATGCCGAAGGGACCACATTGTATTACTGCGGCCTGGACCTCACGCCGGTGGGCAGTCGGCTGCTGGAGTCGGTGCAGGGCACCAACTGCACGGGGCTGGCGCTTGCCGAGGACCGATTGGTGTATGTGCTGGCCGAGGAAAACTTCGGGATCGGCCTGCGTCGGCGGCGCATGCATTGTGCCGCCGCACCGATCCGGGATGCGCAGGGCCGGACACTGGCCATGCTGACCCTGACCGCCGAGCCGGGCTGGTTTCATTTCCATACGCTGGGCACCGTGCAGGCAGCGGCCGAAGCGGTCTCACGGCAGATGGCGCTGCAAGCACTGCTGGAAGAACAACAAACCGTGCTGGAAGTACTCAACGAAGGACTGGTGGTGCTGGACGAGCGGGGCTGCATCAAGGCGCTCAACCGTTATGCCCGCCAATTGTTTCGCGTGGGCCGGGACCTGCTGGGCAGCCCGTTCCAGCGTTTGGGCCAGAGCGAACTGACCGATGAGATTCTGCTGCGCGGCGGGGAAGGGCAGCAGTATGAAGGGATAAGAGACCTGGATTGCACCTTCGAGCTGCATGATCGCAGTCAACTGGCGTGCCTGGTGTCCGTGTGCTCGCTGGAGCAGGGTGGCCGCATTGTTTCGTTGCGCGAGAACCGGCGCATCCGGGAAATTACCCGGCGGATCATCGGCACCCAGGCCAGCTACACCTTCGAGACCATTCAGGGCAGTTCGCGAGCCATTCAAGACGCGCTGCACCTGGGGCGGATTGCCAGTCGCAGTGATTCGACCACGCTGATCCTGGGTGAAAGCGGCACCGGCAAAGAGCTGTTCGCCCAGGCGATCCATAACGCCAGTGACCGTTGCAGCGGTCCTTTTGTGGCCGTCAATTGCGGGGCCATTCCGCGAGATCTGGTGCAGAGCGAACTGTTCGGTCATGTCGAAGGCGCTTTCACCGGATCAGCGCGCGGAGGCTCCGCCGGGAAGTTCGAATTGGCCGATGGCGGAACGATCTTCCTCGATGAAATCGGTGACATGTCGTTTGATGCCCAGGTCAGTCTGCTGCGCGTCTTGCAAGAAGGTGAGGTGACGCGCGTGGGCGCGAAAAAATCGCAGCAGGTTAACGTGCGCATCATCGCGGCCACCCACCGCAACCTGAGTCAGGCGGTGGCCGAGGGTGCTTTCCGCGAGGATCTTTACTACCGGCTCAATGTCCTGAACCTGACGGTTCCGCCGCTGCGGATGCGCCACGAAGATGTGCCGTTATTGGCGCGACATTTTCTCAGCCGTTGCGCCCGCTCACTGCGCAAATCGGTGCAGGGAATCTCGCCAGAGGCGCTGGATATTCTGTCGGCCTACCACTGGCCGGGTAACGTTCGCGAGCTGGAAAACACCATTGAACGGGCGACCAACCTGGCGATGACCGAACTGATCCAGCCGGGTGATCTACCGCTTGAAATCAAGCAAAGGCAGCGACCGTCGGCGCCGGGAAATGTGCCCGAACCCCGGGCCGCACTGGACCTTGGCGCCCATGAAATGAATGCGATCATTGCAGCCCTGAAGGATACCCGCGGCAACATCCGCCTGGCCGCCAAACAGCTGAACGTTTCTCGTGGCGGGCTGTACAACAAGATGAATCGGTTCGGGCTGAGTGCCGATGCTTTCCGTTCAGGGCCGGGCGTTCTCTGACGTGACGATCTGCAAGGGAATATGGATGCGATGCCGGGCCGGATCGAAGTCCGGCGCGGTCTGCAATTCCACCAGCAAATCGACCAGCGCCGCCGCCAGCAATCGCGGCTGGGAATCGATGACCAGGCTGATCAAACCCTGGGACAAAGCCTGGCGCGACAGTTCGGTCGATTCCTGCAAAATGCAGCACAGCGACGGCTGCTTCGGTAGCTGCGACAGGGCACTGATGATCCCGTCGCCGCCACCGCCGACCACGCACAAACCGCGCAAATCGTCATGCCGTGCCAACAGTTCCAGGGTCGCCTCTTCGGTGATATCGCAGTTATCCAGATTGATCACCGCTTCAAGCGGCCGCAACCCGGGTGCATGCTCCGCCAGGTAACTGCGCAGCCCTTCCACCCGAGCCTGATGGCCGAGAAAACGGTGGCCGCCGAGCAGGACCCCGATGCTGCCTTTGCGTGCGCCACAGGTGTGAGCCATCAGCCAGCCCATGGTGCGCCCGACCTCATGATTATTCTGGCCGACGTAAGGCTCATTCGCGGCCTCATCGATGTCGGACAGCAGGGCAATCACCGGCACGCCGGCCTCTCTGATCTGGGCGATGGCGGCATTGATCAGCGGGTGAGCGAAACTGACCACCGCCAGCCCATCGCACTGCACCGCCAGTTGTTCGATCTGAGCAACGATGGCGCTCGGTGTGCGATCGAATACGTACTCGAACTGACAGCTCAGGTTGGCGCCGGTGTGACGCTGCGCCGCCTCGGTGATGGCGGCGGCAACATTGGAATAGAACGCCTGGGCGGTACCGAGCAAGAGGATGCCGAAACGATAACTGGGACGCCGTTCGCGGATCCGCTGCCCGATCAGCCGGGCGGCGAAATAACCGACGGCTTCGGCGGCCTGGAATACCTGCTCGGCAGTGGCCGGGTTGACCGGTGCCCTGGCGTTGAGTACCCGGTCCACGGTGGCGACACTCAAGCGAGCGTGCTCGGCGACCGTGGCGATGGTGGGGCGTTTAGTGTGGTTCATGGCGTGTCCCGAAAACGCCTTGATAGAAAACTATCAAGCCTTGCTGGGCCTGGATGATAGCTTGATAGGGAATGTATTCAAGGGCTTGAGGGTAATCTTTGGGCTCTCTATCGTTTCTCCAACGATGTGATCCCGCATCGATGCAAGTGCCTAAAACCATCAAGCTTGCGGAGAACAATAAAATGCCTGAACAAAACGCAGCCTATGAAAACCGCGATAAACCCGTGCCTCGGGATTATCGGTTGACCGGTCCCGAAGCCGCCAAAGCGGCGCAAAAAGGCTTGGTGTCGGCCACCTGGTACCAATCGCCCATTTCTCGTAAACGCATGAAGGAATTGATGCAGCGCCGCGACGGCCCGGCCTTGCGCGATACCGCGATCTGGTTGCTATCGATGGTCGTCACCGGCTTCGGCGGTTACTGGTTCTGGGGCTCCTGGGCCTGCGTTCCGTTCTTCTTCGTCTATGGGCTGCTTTACGGCACGGCGTCCAATGCCCGCTGGCACGAAGCGGGTCACGGTACGGCGTTCAAAACCCGCTGGATGAATGATGCGGTCTACCAGCTGTCGAGCTTCATGTTCATGTTCGAACCTCAGGTCTGGCGCTGGAGCCACGCACGGCACCACACCGACACCATCATCGTCGGTCGCGATCCGGAGATCGTCGAGCCGCGTCCGCCGAGCCTGATCAATATGGTGCTGAGCCTGTTCAGGATGCCCTACGCGTTGAAGACGATGGGGTCGGTCTGCCGGCATGCAGTCGGGCGAATGGATGAAGAAGAGCAGACGTTCATCCCGGAATCCGAGTGGCCCAAGGTGGCGAGAGACGCGCGGGTCTGGCTGGTGATTTATGGGTTTGTCGTGGGCGCTGCACTGTATCTGCAAAGCTGGTTGCCGCTGATGTTTATCGGTCTGCCAACCCTCTATGGCGGCTGGCTGTCCTACCTGTTCGGCCTGACCCAGCATGTCGGCCTGGCCGAGGACGTGCTCGATCACCGCAGCAACTGCCGCACGATTTACATGAACCCAGTGCTGCGCTTTATGTACCTCGACATGAACTATCACCTCGAACATCACATGTATCCGATGGTGCCGTTTCATGCGCTGGCGCAACTTCATGAAGAAATCCGCCGCGACTGCCCGCCGCCTTACTCCAGCCTGTTCGAAGCCTTCAAAGAAATCCTCCCGACCATCTGGAAGCAGCGCAAAGACCCGACTTACTTCATCCGTCGCCCTTTGCCACAACGTGCAGAGCCTGCCGCAACCCCCCGGGCGGAAGCTGAATCAACGCCGGCCTGACACCTTCCTGTCTGTACCACTAACAAGAGAAAGCGCCATGACCGATCAATGGATCGACGTATGTGCCGTGGGCGAGATTAATGAAGAAGACGTCATTCGTTTCGACCATGGCCAGCACACCTATGCCGTCTACCGCTCCGCCGACAGCGAGTTCTTCGCCACCGCGGGCCTGTGCACCCACGAGTCCATCCACCTGGCCGATGGCCTGGTGATGGAGCATGTCATCGAGTGCCCCAAGCACAACGGGCGCTTCGACTACCGCTCCGGCAAAGCCCTTGGCGCACCAGTGTGCGTCAACCTCAAGACCTATCAGGTGCGGGTCGAGGCGGGGCGTGTCCTGCTCGCCATCACGGTTTAATTGCAGGGAGTCTGCGCCATGAATTCTGCCAATGCTCCACTGGTCATCGTTGGCGCCGGGCATGCGGGCGGCCGAGCGGCCCTGACCTTGCGTGCTGAAGGTTACAGCGGTCGCCTGATTCTGATCGGCGACGAGTCCCACCCTCCGTATGAACGTCCGCCGCTGTCCAAGGGATTGTTGCAGGGCACGGTAGATCTTGCGGGCTACAGCTTGTGCGACAGCACTCGGCTCGCCGAACTGGAGATCGAACACCTGGCCGGCAATCCGGTAAAAAGCCTGGACCCGCAACAGCATCGTTTGCAATTGGCCGACGGTAGCTGGCTGACCTATGCGCGTCTGTTGCTCGCCACCGGAGGGCGCTCGCGGCGACTGAGTTCTGTGCCCGAGCATCTGGGCAACGTGCTTTACCTGCGGACCCACGACGAAGCGCTGGCACTGCGCGCTTCGTTGCGGCCCGGTGCCCGGTTGGTGATCATCGGCGGCGGCTTCATCGGACTTGAAGTCGCCGCAACCGCCCGTGCCCTGGGTTGCTCGGTGACGTTGCTCGAGGCCGGACCGCGCCTGGCGGGGCGGGTGTTGCCGGAGCAACTGTCCAGCGTCCTGCTGGAACTGCATCGTAGCCAAGGCGTGGATGTCCGCTTGAACGTGGTTATTGAGGCGGTGCAAGGCAACGCTTGCGTCGAGGCGGTGCAACTGGTCGACGGTCAGCTTCTGCCCTGCGACCTGGTGGTAGTGGGCATCGGTATGCAACCCAACATTGAATTGGCCGCCGCCGCTGGGATCGAGGTCAGGCAGGGCATCCGTGTCGATGCCCAGTTGCGCACCAGCGCGCCTGACATCTTTGCGGCGGGCGATGTCTGTGAGTTTCAGCTGCACCCGCAAGGCGATTTTCAGCGTCAGGAAACCTGGCGCAATGCCGAGACCCAGGGCCATCACGCTGCCCTGAATCTGTTGGGCGGCGAGCAGCCCTTCGAGGTCATTCCCGGTTTTTGGTCTGATCAGTACGACTGGGGGCTGCAGATCGTGGGCGTGATTTCGAACGCCGAACCCACGGCAATCCGGACAACCCAGGGCGGTGGTTTCCTGTTGTTCTACCTTGATGCCCAGCAACGCCTGCAAGGTGCTTGCGGCTGGGGTCAGGGCAATAGCGTCGCCAAGGACATCAAGTTGTGCGAACGGCTGATCGCTCCCCATAACTCCGTCTCGGTGGACGCGCTGGCCGATGCCGGTGTGCCGCTCAAACAACTGCTCAGGAGCTGACATGCGTGAATTTCTGGTATTCCAGTCCCTGTGGGCCATGCAAGATCATCGCGGCCAATGCGACCTTGCGCTGGAAGCGCAGCTGGAGAAAATCGCCGCCGCTGGCTACGACGGGATCACCGACCATTTCTGGGTCGCGCAACATGCAGC
This sequence comes from Pseudomonas sp. GM41(2012), assembly GCF_000282315.2. GTDB lineage: Bacteria > Pseudomonadota > Gammaproteobacteria > Pseudomonadales > Pseudomonadaceae > Aquipseudomonas. The sequence goes on along the minus strand of NZ_AKJN02000006.1, from coordinate 1,314,212 downwards.
GCGCCTGAGTGCCGCCGCCAAGGCGCAGGGCCTGCAAATCGAAGGTCAGCTGTTCCCTCGCACGGTGGATGATCTGGCGGCGGCAATTGATGTCGCCTCCTGCTACGGCTGCCACCACCTCACGCTGCAAGCCGACGTCAGGCCGCGCACGCTGGCGCAAGCGATCAAGCTGATCGAAGGCTGGCAACGTCTGGCCGAACAGGTGGATTTTCCCATCCTGCTGGAAACCCACCGTTATCGCCTCACCAGCGACCTGTTGTTTACCCTCGACATCCTCGCTGAAATGCCCGATCTCAAGCTGTTGGCTGACTTGTCCCACTATGTCGTGGGCCGCGAACTGCCAGAGCCGGCCACCGCCGAAGACGACGAACAGATCCACACCATCCTGCGTCACAGTTGGGGGTTCCATGGTCGTGTTTCCAACGGCGAACAGGTCCAAGTGCCTTTGAGTTTCGCCCAACATCGACCCTGGCTGGAGCGTTTCCTGGGCTGGTGGCGCTATGGGATCGAGGATTGGCTGGCCCGACCGAACACACCCTCCAGCCTGCCTTTTACCTGTGAACTCGGCCCGCCGCCGTATGCCATTACAGGGGCCAACGGAGGCGATATTACCGATCGCTGGGCCGAGGCGTTGATGCTCAAGGAGTTGATGCGCAAGGTCTGGAAGGAGTGCCAGGCACGATCTCTCGAGGGCCGTTGACTCAATGCACGACCGGTCGGACGCACTGACCCATATAGGAAAGAGGGTGTCATCTTAGCGTCATCGACCCCATGGCAAGATCCTCGCAAACCGCCTAGCGCTCGCTTGCAAGGAATCCCCCCATGAAAGGAGACGCCTCTCTATTTGCAGCCATTGACCTGGGTTCCAATGCGTTTCGCATGATAATCGGCCAGTCAGTCAGACGGCGTCAGGGGTTCGTTATCCAGGAAGTGAAAACCCTGCGTGAACCTGTCCGTTTGGCAGAAGGCTTTCAAGGCGGTGCGCTGGACGAGTTGGCGCTGGATCGGGGCTGGCAAGCGCTCGCGCGATTTGGCAAAAAGTTGCGCGGCTTCGAGGCCGGTCGTGTGCGGGCGGTGGCGACCAGTACCGTGCGCGACGCCGACAATGCGCAACTGTTTTTAGCCAGCGCGGAGCGGCACCTGGGATTTCGGATTGACGTCATCTCTGGGCATGAAGAGGCCCGACTGGTGTACGCCGGTGTTGCCCATACGATACCCGGTACCGAAAACAGGCGACTGGTCGTGGATATCGGTGGCGGCTCCACTGAATTGATTCTGGGGCAGGGCGCTCAACCCTTGATGACCGAGAGTATTGCCATAGGCAGCGGCACCTTCGGCGCGCGTTACTTTCAGGGGGGCTGCATCACGGCTCAGGCGCTCCTGGAAGCTGAGCGCGTAGCCACTCTGCAATTTGAAAAAGTGGCACGTCGTTATCGCGCGTTGGGTTGGCAGCAGGTGATTGGCTCTTCAGGCACCGCACGGATGCTGGCCAAAGTCCTCAAGGCCAACGGGTTGAACGACGATGGCGAAAGCGGCATCACCTACAGCGGCCTGTTGCGTTTGTCGTTGCGCCTGCTTGAAGTGGGGCATGTCAAACAGCTCGGCCTGGCGGGGTTGCAAACCCATCGCCAGAGCATCTTGCCTGGTGGTCTGGTGCTCATGCTGGCGGCATTCAAGGTGTTTGGTGTCTTGCAGATGACGCCTTCCGAACCGGGTCTGAGGTTCGGCGTTCTGCATGGTCTGATGAGTAAACACTGATCAGCCCGTAGCAACCTTGCTTCGATGACGGCCAGCGACGTGAGCCTTTTCGTCATGCCCTTCAGGAAATTCGCGATCGCATCAGGGCGTTAGTGTTTTTCCATCCTGCCGCGCTTCCCACAGGGCAAAATCGTTCTAAAAAGTCCACTTTGTGCTTTGGAGTTTGTACTAGTCTTGAAGTTGTAGGTGAAGACGCAGACTGATGCGCAAGCGGATGGCGAGGAAACGTGGGGCGCGTTCCGAAGGGTACACGGTTAGAAAGATCTCCGCGCTGAGATCCAGCCCTTATGCCGTGTGAAGCAGGACAGCACAAAACTGTTCTGTGGGAGGCCTGATAAACCTTGTAAGCCGGAGACCAGCGCCGGCCACCTACTCGAATTACAAAGCCCGCCTTGTGCGGGCTTTTTCGTATTCGCGGGATCTGTTTGTATCGGAACGTATCCCGCGCACCTGCAGCTACCTTCGCATACAAAACCAAGGCATTGGCGACACTTGCGCGATACACGGCGGCCTCCCAATAGCGCCACCGCATCCGCGGCAAGCTCCGCGCGCATTCCCGCGCATTGATTGATTGGAGAAATGCCATGTCCCGTTTCAACCACCGTATCTGCGCTGGCATGCTCGGCGTCGCCGTTGCCGCGGCACTCACCGCTTTCGCGGGCCTCTCTCAAGCTGAAGAGGCGCCTGCTGTAAAAAACTGGCAGGCGGGCCTTCACCGCACCGATCTGCTGCGCCAGGACCTCGACGTCGCCGGGCGTGAAGTGATCCAGGTCCGCGTTGATTTCGAGCCAGGTGTGGTGTCCCCCAAGCATTCGCATCCCGGGGTGGAAGTGGCCCACGTCATTGAAGGCACGTTTGAATATCAACTCGAAGGTCAGCCTCCTGTAACGCTCAAGGCTGGCGATTCCTTGTACATCCCCGCAGGCACTGCGCACGTGGCGAAGAACGTCGGCGCGGGCAAAGCGTCTGAGCTGGCGACGTACATTGTGAAGAAAGACACGCCACTGGTCGTGCTGGAAAAGTAAACGACCTGTCGGCTTACCGGCGGTCACGACGCACTGCCAGCGCGCGGCTTCCCAACGCGATGGCCAGTGCGAAAGCGATCAGCACCAGCGCCACGGCAAAGGTGATCCGCAGACCGCTGGCAACCGCTTCGGGTCGCGCCGTTGCCATGTCGACCGAGGCCGATGCGAGCGCGAACACCGCGCCCAAGACGGACGCCCCGGTGATGAGCCCTAGATTGCGCGACAGGTTGAGCATGCCGGAGATGACGCCTCGCTGGTCCGGCTCAACATTCGCCATGACCGCCGTGTTGTTGGCGGTCTGGAACAGGGCATAGCCGAGGGTTATCACGACCATGGGCAAGAGGTAGCCGCCGATGCCGAACGTCTCCGGCAATACCGACAGCGTGAGGCACCCGGTCGCCATGGCGATGAGCCCGGCGAGGGTCATGCGTTGGGCGCCAAAGCGGTCGGCAATACGGCCAGCGGGCACACCCGTCAGCGCCGCGACAAACGGCCCGACCGACAAGACCAGTCCAACCAGAACGGCATCGAGCCCCAGCCCATGCGCGAGATAGAAGGGGCCAACCACGAGGGTCGCCATCATCACGGTCGCGACGAGCAGGCTCATGGCGAGGCTGCCACTGAGCACGGGATCGCGGAACATCGCCAATCGAATCAACGGTGAGGCGACTCGCGCCTCGGTGAATACAAAGAGGCAGGCGCCGCCGCCGGCCGCCAACAGCAAAGCGATGTTGAACGGCCCGAAATTGCCTCGCCCAAGGGTCATGGCCAGCGCATAAGCGCCGAGCGTCAACGCCAGCAGCAGCGTGCCCAGCGGATCGAAGCCGGCTCGAGCGGTCTTGGGCTTCTGGCGATCGGCAGGCAAGTAACGATGCGCGAGCACCAGCGTCAGCAAGCCCAGCGGTACGGTGATGAAGAAGATCGCCTGCCAGCCAAACCCGCCAATCAGCAGGCCACCGAGCGACGGCCCCATCGCGGTGCCAATCGCCGACATCGTCCCGAGCAAGCCCATGGCGCTGCCGGTTTTTGCCTTCGGCACCGTCTCGCCAACAAAGGCCATGGTCAGCGCCATCATGATTGCCGCACCGATTCCCTGCAGCGCCCGGGCGCCAATCAGCATCCAGAGCGTGGGCGCAAAGCCGCACAGGGCCGACGCCAGGGTGAACACGCCGATGCCGGTCAAGAGCAGCCGCCGACGGCCAGTGAGGTCACCGAGCCGCCCGACACTGACGATCAGGGTGGTGATAGCCAGAAGGTAGGCGAGGACGATCCACTGCACATCCTGGAAGGAGGCGTTGAACACCTGGGCCAGGGTCGGCAAACCCACATTGGCGATGCTGGTGCCGAGCGAGGACAGCAGCATCGACAGTGAAAGACTGGCCAGCGCCCACCGAACCGACGGTGTCTGTTGTGCACGCTCTGCGACTGCGCTGATTGATTTCATGCTGTTCCTCTTTTCTGGCCACTCCCGAAGCGGAGCTATCAGAAAGCTACGCCTCGGCCTAACATGGCGGAAGACGCACCGTTTGCACTTGATACGTGCGTTAAACGCCATATCACTCTGCCACGGGGCGCCGCATGTCCACTCCCGATTTCAACTTGCTGATTACCCTTGATGTGTTGCTCGCCGAAGGCAGCGTGGCGCGCGCCGCCAAACGCTTGCGGCTGAGCCCGTCGGCCATGAGCCGGGCACTGGCGCGATTGCGTGAAACCACCGGCGATCCGCTGTTGGTCAGGGCCGGACGGGGCCTGGTTGCCACCCCGCGAGCGCTCGAACTGCGCGAGCGGGTCAGTCAGCTGGTGCTGGACGCAGAAGCGGTCCTTCGGCCTGCCGAGCAACCCGACCTCAAGCAGCTGAGCCGCACGTTCACGCTGCGCACCAGTGAAGGCTTTGTCGAGAATTTTGGCGCGGACCTGATTGCCCGCGTCGCCGAGCAAGCCCCTGGCGTGCGGCTGCGCTTCATGCACAAACCGGACAAAGACAGCGCGTCACTGCGCGATGGGACGGTCGATCTGGAAACAGGTGTGGTGGGGAAGGCCACTGGGCCGGAGTTGCGTACCCAGGGCTTGTTTCGGGATCGTTTTATTGGCGTCGTGCGAAGAGGGCATCCGCTGAGCGAAGGCGAGATAACCCCCGCGCGTTACGCGGCGGGCAACCATATCAGCGTCTCTCGGCGGGGGCTCGACAAGGGACCCATTGATGAAGCCCTTGAGCGCCATGAACTGGAGCGGCACATAGCAACCATCGTTGCAGGTTTCTCCACTGCGCTGGCGCTCGCCCGGGCCACTGACCTGATCGCCAGCGTTCCCGAACGCCACACCGCCAGCCTGCGCACCGGCCTGCACAGCTTTGCACTGCCGTTGTCTCTGCCGGCGTTCACCGTCGCCATGCTCTGGCATCCGCGGCTGGATGCCGATCCTGTGCATCGCTGGTTGCGGGGTTGCCTTCGAGAGGTGTGTGCCGAGTAAGAAAGTTGTCAGATTTGATCTAATGTTCATTATTGAAACAGAGATGTTTCACGCGTGTAACTATTGCATGACTATTCTGGCTCTATAAGTGAGCAATTTCGGTATAAAAATACTTTGAACTTATTAATACACAGGCGGTACTGAAGGGGTTTGTCGCAAATGGGAATTAACTGCTGATGCCGTTAAGTGGCGCAGCGCTATCAATAGTGGCCATTAACTAGTAGTGAGTGTAGTTGTAACTATTAAATTACTTAGTGTGTGTAACTAGATGAAATATAAGTAATTATAGTTTCTTTCGATAAGGCGATTTATTGCGCCGAAACTCGGCGGACAAGGCGGGATCCAATTGAGGTGGATGGCGAAATATTGGCGGTCTATATATCAAAAAATAACTTCATAATAATACTGACGTTTTTCCGGTGCGGTGCTAGTGTTTCTAACTCGTCTTAATCGTACTTGTCTGTCTGCAGAGGCCATGCGTCATGCCGACTCAAACTCCACGGATTGCAATACTGGGTATTAGAGCTCCCAGCTTGAACAGTCCAGAGATTGAACACTTTGCCGATATAACCAGCTTGTTGGCTGCCCCCGCCTTCGATGTCGTGCTGCTGGACCTGCCAGCCGCTTACGCAGGGCGGGTGCTTCGAAAGTTGCGCACCATTCCTCCTTATCGCTACAACCTCATTTACTGTTGCCGTGATCAGAACGGCTGGTGTGAAGCCTTGGGTGATGGCGGGTGCCCTGTCGATTCCAACGAAATCAGAACCCTCTGGAGCGTGTGGCAAGAACGCTACAGGTTGTTCAAACAGGGTTCTGCCCCCGAGCGTTTTGAAAGTCGGGTGCTTTCATGGTTGTGGTTGCGCGACAACGCACACATCTATGCCCTTCGAGACCCGGAGGTGCCTCAGCATTATCGCTATCCGTTGCTGGACGCCCTGGCTGATAACGAGCAGGTCAACTCGTTTGTCTGGCTCAGCTTGATGGTGCAGCAGGACTGGCTGCAAGAGGGGGTCCTGGTCGATCGCGTTCGCCTGTGTTCGGAGTGTGGCTCGGGCCGGCTCAATTACATTGATGTGTGTGCCGAATGCCAGGCCCTGGACATTTCACGGCAGCCTTCATTGCACTGCTTTACCTGTGGGCATGTGGGGCCACAGGAAAACTTTCTCAAAGACGGGGTGTTGTTGTGCCCCAACTGCTTGAACCGGTTGCGCCATATCGGCAGCGATTACGACCGCCCTATGGAGAACTATCGCTGTCGGTCATGTCAGGCGTTTTTTGTCGATGCCGACGTGCAGGCGCGCTGCCTGGATTGCGGCCTGTCACACACGCCTGACAAGTTGCGCGTACGCGAGGTCAGAGATTTTCGCCTGGCCGAGGCCGGTCGTTTCCGCTGCCGCCAGGAGTTCAGCGATCAGACGGTCCATCACTTCGGACGACTCAATCTGTTAGGCGGCAAGGATTTCTATGACCTGCTGACCTGGCAGATGCAGGTCGTACGCCGCTACCAGACGCCTGCCTTCTCACTGCTCGGTCTGCGCTTCGTCAACCTGGCCGAAACGTTGACTCGCCTGGGTGAACATCACGGTCATGCCTTCATCGATAGCGTGGCCGAGCGTTTGAAAGAAACCGTCAGGGACACGGACCGTTGCTCTCGAAGTACCGAAGAGTACTTCTGGATCATGCTTCCGCATACCGATGACAAGGGCCTGGAAACCGTCAAACAACGCTTGAGCCGGGTCGCCGAATTGTTTTCAGCACCGGAGGTCAGCGACATTTCCTTGCGTGTCGTCAGCATCACGGCGCCCCAGGATCTGCTCGAGCAGGAAGATGGCGAACTACTACTGGCCCGTCTGGCCAGTGAGTTGGTGTGACCGCCATGAGCCCTTTCCTGGAGCAACTCCTCAGCGCACTCAGCTCGCTCATGGGGCCGGATGGTTTGAGCCGGGTGTTTTTCATGCTTTTCCCTTTGTTTCTGATATTTGAATTGCCCCTGATGATCATGGTGATGCTGGGAGTATTGCGCTGGTTCGCACGTCGGCGTACCCGTATACCGAAGATCAGTGTCTATCGGCCCAAGGTCTCTTGCATCATTACCTGCTACAGCGAAGGGATGGACGTTCAGACCACGCTGTTAAGCCTGTGCGAGCAGACGTACCCCGGCCACATCGAGATGATTCCGGTGGTGGACGGGGCCACGGTGAACCAGCCGACGCTCAGCGCCGTTCGCAAGTTCAACGTGGATCCGCAGTTGTACCCCAGACGCCATTTGCGCCCGATCGCCAAATGGCAGAGGGGCGGGCGGGTGTCGTCATTGAACGCCGGCCTGTCGCTTGCCAGCGGTGAAATCGTGATGGCGCTCGACGGCGATACATCCTTCGACAACAACATGGTCAGCTCCATCGTGCGCCATTTCGAGGACCCGTCGGTGCCTGCGGTCGCCGGTAGCCTGCGAGTGCGCAATGTCTGGGCTTCGTGGGTGACCGCGATGCAGGCGCTGGAATACCTGTTGTCCATCCACATGTCGAAAATCGGTCTGGCCGAATGGAACCTGGTCAATAACGTTTCGGGGGCCTTCGGGGCATTCCGCCGCAGCTTCCTGGTGAAAATCGGTGGCTGGAACACGCACACCGCGGAGGATCTGGACCTGACGTTGCGCATCAAAAGTTACTTCAAGCGACACGACTTGAGGATTCCCTTCGAGCCGGAAGCGATTGGACACACCGATGCACCGTCGACGCTCAGTCAGTTTCTGATGCAACGCTTGCGCTGGGATGGCGACCTGTTTTTTCTGTACATCAGAAAGCACCACCACAACATCAACCCCAGTTTGTTGGGCTGGCCGACCTTTCTGATGATCCTGCTCAGCGGCTTCTTTTTTCAGCTGGTGCTGCCGTTTCTCATCTTCAGCTACACCTTGCTGGCGCTATTTGTTCTGCCGGGCAAGACGCTGTTGTTTCTGTTTGTACTGATCTATGCGCTGTACCTGGCGATCACCGCGATGTTATTCGCCGCCATGTTGTTGATGGTGTCCGACCGGCCTGCAAAGGACATTGTCCTGGGGTTGTTGGTGCCTTTCTTCCCGCTGTTCATGCTACTCCTGCGGTGCTGGAGCGCAGTGGCCATGCTCAACGAGATCTTTCGCCGGGGCCACGAAGAAAGCTCTATGGCGCCGTGGTGGGTGCTTAAACGAGCCACGAGGTTTTGATTATGCGATCGATACTTCTGCTGCTGACGCTGTCGTTGCCCCCGATGATACTGGCCGCACAACCCCTGCCGGCTCAGGCGGCGGTGGCGCCGTCGAGCCAATGGTCCCAGGCCAGTTATGTCTGGGACAGCGAAGCGTTGCTCGATCCCGATCAACGCAAGGCGGAACTCGAACAATTGCGTAGGGCCGGGATGGACAAGATCTACCTTGGCCTCAAGTCCTCCCAGTTGAAAGACCTTGCCACCACGCGCCAACGGCTGGCGCAATTGCTGCAGGACGCGGCCGGCAAGGGGGTGCAAGTCAGCCTGTTGCTCGGCGATCCGGCCTGGATCGAGCCGCAGGAACGCCATCAGCTCACCGACTTACTGGCGAAGCTGAAGGGGCTTTCATTCACCAGCCTGCACCTGGACCTGGAACTCGAACAACTGGGTGTGCCGGTCCCTGATCAGCGCTTGAAGGACTTGCTCGATACCTTACGCGCAGCCTCAGCTGCCAGCCCTTGGCCGGTAGAAATCTCCAGTCACCATCGCTGGTTCGCTGAGGCAAAACCCGGCAAAACCTGTCTGCCGTGCGCGCTTCCCGAGGCGGGCGTGCGTCAGGTCAGCTTGATGATCTACACCCGTAACCCGAAAAACAGCGCACGAATGGCAGAGCAGATCGCCCAACGTTGGCCTGATCTGCAATTTCGCCTGGCGCAAAGCACAGAGCCGCAACTGGATGCCACTGAATCCTGGGCCGGCGCGTCGACTGAGCAGTTGCAGCACCAGACCAGTGTCTGGCGCGAACAGCTGCAACCACGGGGGATTGCCGGCATTGACTGGCAAGCCTGGCGAGACTTTCCAAAACGGTGAGCCGTCATGAAGATTCGATTCGATAGTCGCAAAGAACTGAATCCTACTCAGGAGCAGGGTTTGACGGTGCTCTACGCGCCGGGCAAACGCATGGCGTTTCGCGCGCGTTGGTATTTGATCCTGTTCCTGGTCGCGAGTCCCTTGATCTGGCTGGGAGCGCGGCTGACTTACGGCCTGGTGATGATCGACGCGCCGGCTCAATTGCGCCTGCCGATTCTGGAGGTACGGGCGCGGGATGCCGGTCGGGTTGATCAGCTGTTCGTCATGGCCGGGGAGCAGGTCCAGATCGATCAGCCGTTGGTCAATCTCGACAATCCCGAATGGCGTGCGCGGCTCTCGCAGCTCGCCGCGATGCCGAAGAAATCGGTGCCCGTCACCAACACCAAACTGGACACGAGGGAGCGTCAGTTGCTCAAGACCCGAGTGAGCAGGACGGAGGAGCGCGTACAGGTGCTTGAAGACCTCGTTGATTCAGGCGCCGTGTCTCGTGGAGAAGTGCTGGCCGCGCAGTCTGAACTTGACGCATTTAAAGCGGACCTGTTGGCGTTCGAGCGCCGTGAACAACTGGCTCGTCAGTCGCCGTTGAGCGTGGAGCGCGAAATCATTCAACAGACCGCCGAGCAACAGTGGTTGAAAACGCGCCTCGCCGCGTTGTCGGTCAAGGCGGCGCAGAGCGGTCGCATTGCGGAGGTGTTGGTCACGCCCGGCGAGAACGTCGGTGCGGGTACGTTGTTGATGCGCCTTGAGCGGCTGGAAGAGCCTCTGCTGTGGATTTATCTGGAACCGCTGAACATCAGCTACGCCGCGATTGGCCAGCCGCTGCGCGTTCGCATGCCCGATGGCGAGTGGTTGGCGGCCCATGTTGTCCAGGCCGTCGACAGCGCCGGTCGCACGCCGACGGTGTTGCGTGGGCCGTTCGCTGCCAGCGAGATGGGCTTGCAGGTCGCCGCCCGGTTTGATCACCCCCTGTCGCCGCGCTGGAGAATCGATCAACTGCCGTTGAATGTTCGTTTTCCCACCGACTGGCAACGAATGCTCAGTGACAGCCGTGAACTGATTTCGCAATTAGGCGACTTCATTGCAATGGATAAAACACCCACCACTGCACCGGGGAGTAAATAAATCATGACTGCTGAACGAATTCTTGTGACGGGCGGTGCCGGTTTCATCGGTTCGCACCTGGTCGAAGCACTGCTGGAAAGCGGTTATAGCGTTCGGGTTCTGGACGATCTTTCCAGTGGAAAATTGTCGAATTTGCCGATTGATCGCTGCCATTTGACCCTGGTGGTGGGGGATGTCGCCGACGCGCCGACGGTAGAACGGGCGATGAAAGACTGTAGCGCGGTGGTGCATCTGGCGGCGGTGGCCTCGGTGCAGGCGTCGGTCGATGACCCGGTCGCGACTCACCAAAGCAATTTCGTCGGCACGCTGAACATCTGCGAAGCCATGCGCCAGGCAGGCGTAAGACGAGTGGTTTATGCGTCCAGCGCGGCGATCTATGGCAACAATGGCGAGGGCATGGCGATTACCGAAGACACGCCCAAGAATCCGCTGACGCCGTATGCCGCCGACAAACTGGCCAGCGAACACTTTCTCGATTTCTACCGACGCCAACACGGTCTTGAACCGGTCATTCTGCGGTTTTTCAATATTTACGGACCCCGTCAGGACCCGTCATCGCCTTACTCCGGTGTCATCAGCATTTTCAGCGAGAGGGCGCAAAAAAAACTCCCCATCACGGTTTATGGCGATGGGGAGCAAACAAGGGATTTTGTATACGTCAATGACCTGGTAAAGGTCCTGGTACAGGCGGTCAGTGAGTCAGAGCCGATTAACGAGCCGGTCAATGTCGGGTTTAACCGATCCACCAGCGTTAACGAACTGGCGGCGACGTTAAGCGAGCTTTTGGGACGGTCCCTGACATTGAATTACGACGCGCCGCGTTCCGGTGATATCAAACATTCGCGAGCCGACAACAGTCGCCTGCTTGAGCGTTTTTCCTTGAGCTCACCGACCTGTTTTACCGAGGGCCTGGGGCAGTTGCTCAGAAGTATCGATTCCGGGGGGCGGTAGCGGCGAGCTCAGTCGCCAGCAGGTGCTCTTCCAGTACATCGCTCAGGAACCGGAACTGATCATTGAGCCCGATCACTTCATTGTTGAAGTGATTGGCGGCGGACGGCATCAGCAACGCCTCGAAGTTTTTATCGAACACCAGTTCGAACGTTTTGCGCGAAACGAATGACTGGGAATAGTAGTTATTGCCGAACACCGCAAAGCTTACGGCCAGGGTCACGGAGTGGATCATGACGTGCGCTCTTCGGACAGGACGTACCAGGAAAAAACGCTCAGTGTCACGGCTGTCAGGGCCAGGCAGGTCAGGAGATGGATAATCATGATTCGCCCCTCCGATGCGGGGTTTTGCGTTGGGTTAGGGCTGATCCTACGCTGACGGTTTTTGAGCGGAAGGCATTCGCGGCGATGGTGAATATCGACATAAGTGATGGTGGGTCGCTGACTGTTCCGGCCTCTTCGCGAGCAAGCCCGCTCCCACATTTGTCCCGTGGCGCTCACAAATACTGTGTCCACTGAAGATCAAATGTGGGAGCGGGCTTGCTCGCGAAGAGGCCCTTAAGAACACCCTCAACCCCAAACGAACAAACACCGACACCTATACTCAAATTAATAGACCTTTGAACACCGGACATCCCGTTCGGGCAAGTCTGTAGGAACCGCGACCTTGAACGTGCGTTCGCTGATCGTCGCCGTGTTGGTGGTGTTGGCGGGATGCGTCACGACTGCGCGCGCCCCGGTGGAAGTGGTGCCGGTGGTTGTTTCCCAAAGCACCTGGCAGATCGTCGACCAAGAGATTGTCGCGGCGTCGCAATCGGCCACCGAGCAGACCAAAATCTACGCGCGCGGTGCCATGGATTACTGGCGAACACGGGTCTATCAACTGACCGAAGAGAACTTCATTCCCTGGTTCAGCAGTTACTGGACTCAGGAATGGCTGTCGATGAAAGTCAGCTGGTACACCATCAGCGCCAAGGGCGAGCAAGATGCCTCGGCCAAGCGCCTGGCGGCCTATCTGCTGGAGCAATACCAGCAGCGCGTGCTGGCGCCGGTCGCGGTGGAAATCGATCCCGATGCGATTCTCGGCCAGGCAACGGCGTTCTACGTCGACATCCTTCAGGAAGAACTGCAGAAAATCTCCCAGCGCCACGGCGTGCCGATGGCTCAGCTCAACGGGCGGATCCAGAAAATCCCCGCCATCGCCCTCGGGCCACCGCCTGCCCGGGACGCCTCGCTGTATCAAGTGGTGCACACCCAACCACTGACTACGCTGCCGGCCTATGCGGCGCTGATCGAGAAAATCCACAAGGCCGGCGGTGACAAGGGGGTGGCTTCGACAGACACCGCCATGGCCCCGGTGGCCAAGCGCGCCAGCAAACGGATGGAAGCCGAAATGGTCCCGCGAGGTGCCGCCAGTGCAGTGGCCGCTGCAGCGGGTAAATTGGTCGGGGGCTTGATTTCCGTGGGTGTGGCGGGGATCCGCGCGATTATCCAGGCCAATGATCGGCCTGACAGCGAGGCACTGATTCGCAGCAGTCTGGGTAACACGTTCGACAAAGCCTGGCTGAAGCTGGTGCAAAATCCGACCACCGGCGTGATGGCCGGCACGTTGTACATGGCGGCGCAGATCGAGGGCAATCTGGCGGGGAGCGCCGAAGTACCGTCGGTCAGTTCGGGCAGCGGATCTGTCGATTGGTCACCGACGGAATCGACTAACCAGCAGATCGCCCCATAACCCAAGGAGAACGACCATGTCCTACGTTGATGGCTTCATCGCAGCTGTACCCACCGCCAACCGCGAAAAATTCAAGAAACACGCCGAAACCGCCGCGGTCATTTTCAAGGAGAGCGGCGCACTCAGCGTCGCCGAATGCTGGGGCGACGACGTCCCTGACGGCAAAGTGACCTCGTTTCCTATGGCGGTAAAACTCAAGGAAGACGAAACCGTGGTGTTTTCCTGGATCATCTGGCCCGACAAGACCACCCGCGATGCAGGCATGGAGAAACTCATGAACGATCCGCGCATGCAGCAGGATGTGAACCCGATGCCATTTGATGGCCAGAGGCTGATCTTTGGCGGGTTCGAAATGATCGTTAAAGCCTGAAGCCAGCGACAGGATCACTCCGGCGTCGGGGTGGTCCTGCAGCTCTTGCGATTACGAATCTCGCTGTCCGTCGGCCGCTCTTTGATGAACTCGAAGCGCGGCTCACCTTCGTTGTAATGAACCAGCCAGCCCCATTCCAGCTCGGACTCATCCTGACCGGGTTTCGGTGGCACGGCCCACCACGGTTCCTTGCTGATGATCTCGCGCATGGCCCCCTCCAGTTGAATCCTTTGCATGAACTATAACTTGGATGTCAGGAGGTGCCAGCTATGAACGATGAATCCCATGAGCCGTTAAAACGACTGTTTTTTGCCCTGAACTGCACACCCGAGCAACGTCGAGCCATTGCCCAATGGCGCAGCTCACTAGGGCTCAGGAGCGGACGCCCGGTGCCGGTGGAGAACTTTCACCTGACGTTGAAGTTTTTGGGGGCTGTCGAAGTGGCGAAAATCGCCGATATCTGCACGGCCGCTGCCAACATTCGAACGCCGGGTGCGCCTTTGAGGGTGGCGCTTGATCGGCTGGATGTCTGGCGCAGGGCAGGGGTGCTGGTGCTCGCGCCGGAGCAGGCATCACCGGAGTTGCTGCGGCTGGTGTATGCGCTTGAGCAGGCAATGCTGCCGTTCGGGTTTGAGGATTCGCCGAAGGAGTTTCGGCCGCATCTGACGCTGATGCGCGATTACCGAGTGCCGGTGCCTGAGTCAGCGACGCCGCCCGAATTCTATCTGCGGGCCGATCACTTCACCCTGTTCGAATCCCATAAGGGCCGCTACCGAGCGCTGGCCGAGTGGCCGCTCGTCCCCTCATAAAAAAAGGCGCCCGAGGAGGGCGCCCAAAATCACCTTAACCGAGGAAGCCAGGTGAGGCCGTTCTACAGATAGGAGTGCAGCGGTGGTAAGGCGCTGCGTGAACGGAAATCTTTGACACGGTAATCTGCAATTTTGATGTTGGATGTTATGGCCTCATCGCGAGCAAGCTCGGCTCCTACAGGATCAGCGTCGCTCGTCATTTTGTGCTCCCCTGTAGGAGCCGAGCTTGCTCGCGATGGCGGCTTCGAGTGAATTACTTGCCGAGCTTCACCCGCGTCCACCCGCGGGTCATCACCCGCTGAACGCCAATCGGCATGTCCGGAATGGCATACAACGTCGCCATCACCGCCTGCGACGGATACGACCCCGGATCATCCCGAATCGCTTCATCCACCAAAGGCGTGGCCGCCGCGTTGGCGTTGCTGTAGCCGATGTTGTTGGTGATCTCGGCGATGATGTCCGGGCGCATCAGGAAGTTCATGAACAGGTAAGCGTTTTCCACGTTCGCCGCGTCCCGGGGGATAGCGACCATGTCGTAGAAGCTGCCGGCGCCTTCCTTGGGAATGCTGTAATCGACCTTCACCTTATCGCCCGCTTCCTGAGCGCGCGCCTTGGCTTGCAGCACATCACCGGAGTAACCGACCGCCACGCAGATGTTGCCGTTGGCCAGGTCGGAGATGTATTTCGACGAATGAAAGTACGCCACCGACGGCCGAATCTTCATGAACAACGCTTCAGCTTCGGCGATCTGATCCTTGTTCTGCGAGTTCACCGGGTAACCCAGATAGTGCAGGGCGGCCGGGAGCATCTCGGTCGGCGAATCCAGGAAACTGATGCCGCAGGCTTTCAGCTTCGCGGCGTTTTCCGGTTTGAACAGCAAGTCCCAGGAATTGGTCGGCGCGTTGCTGCCGAGCACTTCCTTGACCTTCTCCGGGTTGAAGCCAATGCCGATCGAGCCCCACATGTACGGGAAGGCGTGGCCGTTATCGGGATCGCTGGCGGAAGCGTTTTTCAGCAGGACCGGGTTGAGATTTTTCCAGTTCGGCAGCTTCGACTTGTCCAGTTCCTGATAGACGCCAGCCTTGATCTGCTTGGCCAGGAAACTGTTGGACGGCACGACGATGTCGTAGCCGGATTTGCCGGCGAGCAGCCGTGCCTCAAGGGTTTCATTGCTGTCGAACACATCGTAGGTCACGCGGATGCCGGTCTCGTCTTCGAACTTCTTGACGGTGTCCGGGGCGATGTAATCCGACCAGTTGTAGACGCGCAGTACCTTGTCATTGGCCTGGGCGCCGGTGGCCATCGCGCCCAATAAGGACAGTGTCAGCAGAGTCCTGCCAAACATTTTCATCGGTACAACTCCATTTCTCTTTTTATTCAAAATCACACAGCAAAAATGCAGTGAACACACAACCTGTGCAGTACACACAAACCCTGTGCAGTTAACACAGAACATGTGGGTTAAACCCAAACCCTGTGGCGAGGGGATTTATCGAAACGTCGCACCGCCCCGTTGGGCTGCGAAGCAGCCCCAAAACCTGCAACCGAGGTGTATCAGGTTCACCGAGTACACCTGTTTTACGACTGCTGCGCAGCCGAACGGGGATAAATCCCCTCGCCACAGAAGCTCCCTCGCCACAGTTAACTCAACAGCCTAGGCCGTCGCTTCTACCAATTGTTTTTCAGGTTGCTGCCAGGATTCGCTGGCGGTCTGGTCCATCGCTTCCTGGATCGCACGTTTGCGGGTCGCTTCGGCGCGGCGGCTGAAGTACCAGACCATGAAGGTCACGATCGATACGGCGAGCAGAATCAGGCTGGCCACGGCGTTGATCTCAGGCTTCACGCCCAGACGCACCGCCGAGAACACTTCCATCGGCAGGGTCGTCGAACCCGGGCCGGACACGAAACTCGCCAGCACCAGGTCATCCAGCGACAGGGCAAACGACATCATGCCGCCGGCCGCCAGTGATGGCGCGATCATCGGAATGGTGATCAGGAAAAACACCTTGAACGGCTTCGCCCCGAGGTCCATGGCCGCTTCTTCGATGGACAGGTCCAGCTCACGCAAGCGCGCCGAAACCACCACCGCCACATACGCCGCACAGAACGTGGTGTGAGCGATCCAGATGGTGACGATGCCACGTTCCTGCGGCCAGCCAATCAACTGCGCCATCGCCACGAACAGCAGCAACAGCGACAGACCGGTGATCACTTCCGGCATCACCAGCGGCGCCGTCACCAAACCACCGAACAACGTGCGGCCCTTGAAGCGAGTGACGCGAGTCAGCACAAACGCCGCCAATGTCCCCAGCGCCACCGCGGCAATCGCGGTGTAGCAGGCGATTTCCAGCGAGCGCACTACCGAGCCCATCAGTTGCGAGTTATCGAGCAGGCCGGCGTACCACTTGAACGACCAGCCGCCCCATACGGTTACCAGTTTCGAGGCGTTGAACGAGTAGATCACCAGAATCAACATCGGCAGGTAGATAAACGACAGGCCGAAAATCAGCATGAACTTTGAAAATCCGAAGCGTTTCATCCCCGTGCCTCCATCTCTTTTGCCTGGCTGCGGTTGAACAACAGAATTGGCACAATCAGGATCAACAGCATCACCACCGCCAGGGCAGACGCCACCGGCCAGTCGCGGTTATTGAAGAACTCTTGCCACAGCACGCGACCGATCATCAGGGTCTCAGGGCCGCCCAGCAGCTCCGGAATCACGAACTCACCGACTACTGGAATGAACACCAGCATGCAGCCGGCGATGATCCCGTTCTTGGCCAGCGGCACGGTGATTTTCCAGAAGTTGTTGAAGTTGCTCGAACCCAGGTCCGAAGCGGCTTCCAGCAGGCTTTGATCGTGCTTGACCAGGTTGGCGTACAACGGCAACACCATGAACGGCAGATACGCATACACCACGCCGATATACACGGCGGTATTGGTGTTGAGGATCTCGATCGGGTGATCGGTCAGCCCGGTCCACATCAAAAACGCGTTGAGCAAACCGTTGTTGCTGAGGATGCCCATCCACGCGTAAACGCGGATCAGGATCGCGGTCCAGGTCGGCATCATGATCAACAGCAGCAGAACGTTTTGCGTTTCCTTGCTCGCTTTGGTGATCGCATAGGCCATCGGGAAACCGATCACCAGGCACATCAGCGTGCTTAAAAACGCGACCTTCAACGAGCCGAAGTAGGCCGAGATGTACAACTCATCCTGAGTCAGCAACGAGTAGTTGCCGAGGTTCAGCAGCAGCTGGAATTTCTGCTCGGCGAAGGTGTAGATCTCTGAGTAAGGAGGAATGGCCAGGGCCGCTTCCGAGAAGCTGATCTTCATCACCAGGAAGAACGGCAGCATGAAGAACAGGAACAGCCACAGGAAAGGAACCCCGATGACGAGCTTTCGACCACTCGGCATCAGCCGCATAAACTGCTGATTGAGTGTTTTCATGAGCGCAGTACCACGCCGCTGTCGTCTTCCCACCACACGTAGACCTTGTCGTCCCAGGTCGGACGGGCGCCACGGCGTTCGGCGTTGGCCATGAACGACTGCACGATCTTGCCGCCAGGCAATTCCACGTAAAACACCGAGTGGCCGCCGAGGTAGGCGATGTCATGCACCTTGCCGCTGGACCAGTTGTAGCGCGTATCCGGTTGGGTGGTGCTGACCAGCAGTTTTTCCGGGCGGATGGCGTAGGTGATCGACTTGTCCTGCACTGAGGTGCTGACGCCGTGACCGACGTAAATCTTCTGTTCAAGGTCCGGGCTGTGAATGATCGCGTGACCTTCGAGATCCTCGACCACGGTGCCGTCGAAGGCGTTCACGTTGCCGATGAATTCGCAGACCATGCGGCTGACCGGCGCCTCATAAATGTCCACCGGGCTGCCGATCTGTGCGATCCAGCCGAGGTGCATGATGGCGATGCGCTGGGCCATGGTCATGGCCTCTTCCTGATCGTGAGTCACCATCACGCAGGTCACGCCGACCCGCTCGATGATCTCGACCAACTCCAGTTGCATCTGCGAACGCAGCTTTTTATCCAGCGCGCCCATCGGTTCGTCGAGCAGCAACAGCTTCGGACGCTTGGCCAGGGAACGAGCCAGGGCCACACGCTGACGCTGACCGCCGGACAGTTGATGCGGTTTGCGCTTGGCGTATTGGGTCATGTGCACCAGTCGCAGCATCTCTTCAACGCGGGCGTCGATTTCGCTGGTGGACAGGCGATCCTGCTTCAGCCCGAACGCAATGTTCTGCGCCACCGTCATGTGCGGGAACAGCGCGTAGGACTGGAACATCATGTTGATCGGCCGTTCGTACGGCGGCATGTCGGTGATGTCGACACCGTCGAGCAGAATCCGCCCTTCGGTCGGGCGCTCGAAACCTGCGAGCATGCGCAGCAGGGTCGATTTGCCCGAACCGGAACCGCCGAGCAGGGCGAAGATTTCCCCTTGATGGATCTCAAGCGAGACATCGTCCACCGCGGTGGTTTCGTCGAATTTCTTGGTGACGCGGTCGACTTTCACCAGCACCTTTTTCGGTGACTGGTGACCTTCAAGAGCCTTCCTGTAGATGCTGGAGGCGTTTGCCATGTGAAACTCCCAACAGGTTTCAGTCGTCGGGCCAACGCGGCCTGACTTAATAGTTGATTGCAAGCCCAATCCCGGTACGGTCCCTGTAGGAGCCGAGCTTGCTCGCGATGAGGCCCTGACAACCGACATCACTGTTGAATGTTCGGCCGCCATCGCGAGCAAGCTCGGCTCCTACAGGGTTACCCAATCCGGCTGGGCTTATTCGGCGCCGCCGTCCTGGCTGCCTGGTGGTACTTGTTGTTATCGCGTTTGTTGTTGTCGTGAGGGACCGGCGCGCAAAGGCACGCCCGCCTGACTCTCGGGGGCAGTAAATTGATTAATCGAGTGTTAAGTCAGCGCTTGTTGCGTAGCGCCGCCCGTCGCCGGCATGCATCACCGAACGCCTGGAAAATACTCAAGTAGGGCGGATTCGAAAGCACCTGCCATTCCGGGTGCCATTGCACGCCAACGGCGAAGGTCGGGCTGTGTTCAACCGAAATCGCCTCGATCAAACCGTCCGGCGCAATCGCTTCCGCACGCAGGCCGGGCGCCAGTCGGTCGATGCCCTGGCTGTGAATCGAATTGACCTGGAACACCTGCGGCAAATCCAGCGCCTCGAACACACCGCCCGGTTGCATGTTGACCGCATGCGCCGGTGCGTATTGCACCGCAAGGTCCGGATGATTCGCTTCTCGGTGATCCAGCATGCCCGGGAGTTCGTGGACCTTCTGATGCAGGCTGCCGCCGAACGCCACGTTCATTTCCTGAAAGCCCCGGCAGATGCCGAGCACCGGAACGCCCGCCGCAATGGCCGCACGCAATAAAGGAAGGGTGGTGGCGTCCCGTTGCGGATCGTGATCCGTGCCGGGGGCGCTGTCGGGGCCTTGATAGTGGAAGGGTTCCACATTCGAGGGCGATCCGGTCAGCAGCAGACCGTCGAGCTGCGCGAGCAGGTCATCGATTTCGGTCAGATCGCCTAAGGAAGGAATGACAACCGGCAGCCCCAAAGCCGCGACGCTGACAGCACGCAAATACTTGTCGCCGCTGACATGGTAGGGGTGCAGGCCAATCTGTTTGACGCACGCAGTAACACCGATCAATGGCTTGAGTGCCATTTTTATCACCTCGAAGTTTCACACTTGAACGAGCTTTTCCGGAGCTTAGCCTTGTTGATTTTAATTAACAACTCTCATGTAAAAAATTCTAAACGCCGCACGTCTGATCTTCAGGGGTTACACGGTGCGCAAGACTGATTTGGCACTCTCGCGCCCAAGAAAGGCCCGAAAATAAAGGTTGAGAGGCCAGGTGTTCGCTATTGACTTCACTTTGCCGTTCGGGTTGACTGGGCTCGCAACAAGGTAGTGAACATAATAATTAACAGCTAATAGGTGCATCATGTCGGTCCCTCTGCGTACCGTTCAACTCAACGAAGCAAACGCATTCCTTAAGAAATATCCTGAGGTTTTGTACGTCGACCTTCTGATTGCGGATATGAACGGTGTGGTGCGCGGCAAGCGCATCGAACGCACCAGTCTTCATAAGGTTTACGAAAAAGGCATCAACCTCCCGGCGTCACTGTTTGCTCTGGACATCAACGGTTCTACGGTGGAAAGCACCGGCCTGGGTCTGGACATCGGTGACTCAGACCGAATCTGCTTCCCCATCCCCGATACCCTCAGCATCGAGCCCTGGCAGAAGCGCCCGACCGCGCAACTGTTAATGACCATGCACGAACTCGAAGGCCAGCCGTTCTTCGCTGACCCTCGCGAAGTGCTGCGTCAGGTCGTGAGCAAGTTCGATGCAATGGGCCTGACCATCTGCGCCGCGTTCGAACTCGAGTTCTACCTGATCGACCAGGACAACGTGAACGGTCGTCCGCAATCGCCACGCTCGCCGGTCTCCGGCAAACGTCCGATGTCGACTCAGGTGTACTTGATCGACGACCTGGACGAATACGTCGATTGCCTGCAAGACATCCTCGAAGGCGCGAAAGAGCAGGGCATTCCTGCTGACGCCATCGTCAAGGAAAGCGCCCCGGCGCAATTCGAAGTGAACCTGCATCACGTCAATGACCCGATCAAGGCCTGCGACTACGCGGTGTTGCTCAAGCGTCTGGTGAAGAACATCGCCTACGACCACGAGATGGACACCACGTTTATGGCCAAGCCGTATCCGGGCCAGGCGGGCAATGGTTTGCACGTACACATTTCGATTCTCGATAACGAAGGCAACAACATCTTTGCCAGCGAGGATCCCGAGCAGAACGCCGCACTGCGTCACGCGATCGGCGGTGTGCTCGAGACCCTGCCGGCGCAGATGGCTTTCCTCTGCCCGAACGTCAACTCGTACCGTCGTTTCGGCGCGCAGTTCTACGTGCCGAACTCGCCGAGCTGGGGCATCGACAACCGTACCGTTGCGGTACGTGTGCCGACCGGTTCGCCGGACTCCGTGCGCATCGAGCACCGCGTAGCGGGCGCCGATGCCAACCCGTACCTGCTGATGGCGTCGGTACTGGCCGGTATTCACCACGGCCTGACCAACGAAATCGAGCCGGGCGCCCCGGTTGAAGGCAACAGCTACGAGCAGAACGAGCAGAGCCTGCCGAACAACCTGCGTGATGCACTGCGCGAGCTGGACGACAGCGAAGTCATGGCCAAATACATCGACCCGATGTACATCGACGTGTTCGTGGCGTGCAAGGAAAGCGAGCTGGCCGAGTTCGAAAACTCCATCTCGGACCTTGAGTACAACTGGTATCTGCATACGGTTTGAGTCTGCGAAGGCCCTCACCCTAACCCTCTCCCAAGGGGAGAGGGGACTGACCGGGGGATGCTCGGGAGCTCCTGCGACCTGATGCTTTTGTATCGAATCCATAATCGACTGGATCGATCAGGTCGCTGAATTTCCTTAGACAACTCGGTCAGTCCCCTCTCCCTCCGGGAGAGGGCTAGGGTGAGGGCTGGATCCCAAGCCGAACACATCAGCCAGACAACCACCCAATTTCCCCGCGTCGAGTCACAACCATGACAAACACTCGCAGCGACTGGGAGCAACGCTTCCAGTCCCTAACACTTGAAGGCCGCGCATTCATCGACGGCCAATACTGCCCGGCACTCAGCGGCGACACCTTTGAATGCATGAGCCCGGTCGATGGCCGCTTCCTGGCCAACGTCGCCAGCACCGACGAAGCCGACGCCAATGCGGCAGTCGCCGTCGCGCGCCGCACCTTCGAATCCGGCATCTGGGCCAATCTCGCCCCGGCCGAGCGCAAGCGCATCCTGATCCGCTTCGCCGATCTCATCCTGGCCAACCAGGAAGAACTCGCCCTGCTCGAAACCCTCGACATGGGCAAGCCGATCAATGACTCGATGAACATCGACATCCCGGCGACCGCCAACGCGATCCGCTGGAGCGCCGAAGCCATCGACAAGATCTACGACGAAGTCGCCGCCACGCCGCACGATCAACTCGGCCTCATTACCCGCGAACCTGCGGGCGTGGTCGCCGCCATCGTGCCGTGGAACTTCCCGCTGATCATGGCCAGCTGGAAGTTCGCCCCAGCCCTCGCGGCCGGCAACTCGTTCATCCTCAAACCTTCGGAAAAGTCGCCACTGACCGCCATCCGCATCGCCCAACTGGCGCTGGAAGCGGGCATCCCGAAAGGCGTGTTCAACGTCCTGCCGGGCTACGGTCACACCGTCGGCAAGGCGCTGGCGTTGCACATGGACGTCGACGTGCTGGCCTTCACCGGCTCGACCGCGATTGCCAAGCAACTGCTGATCTATTCCGGCCAAAGCAACATGAAACGCGTCTGGCTCGAAGCTGGGGGGAAGAGCCCGAACGTGGTGTTCGCCGACGCGCCGGATCTGCGCGCGGCAGCACAAGCGGCGGCCGGTGCGATTGCCTTCAACCAGGGCGAAGTCTGCACCGCGGGTTCGCGCTTGCTGGTGGAGCGTTCGATCCGCGAGCAGTTCATTCCGCTGCTGGTGGAAGCGCTGCAAGCCTGGAAACCGGGGCACGCCCTCGATCCAGAAACCACCGTCGGCGCGGTCGTCGATCAGCGTCAACTGGACAATGTGCTGCGTTACATCCAGGTCGGCAAAGACCAGGGCGCGCAACTGATCGCCGGCGGCAGCCGCACCCTCGAAGCCACCGGTGGCCTGTACGTGGAACCGGCGATCTTCGACGGCGTGACCAACGCCATGACCATCGCCCGCGAAGAAATCTTCGGCCCGGTGCTGTCGCTGATCACCTTCGACACCGAGGAAGAAGCGCTGGCCATCGCCAACGACAGCATCTTCGGCCTGGCCGCCGGTGTCTGGACCAGCAACCTGAGCAAGGCCCACACCTTCGCTCGCGGTTTGCGCGCCGGCAGCGTCTGGGTCAACCAGTACGACGGCGGCGACATGACCGCGCCGTTCGGCGGGTACAAGCAGTCGGGTAATGGTCGGGACAAATCGCTGCACGCGTTCGACAAATACACCGAACTCAAAGCGACCTGGATCAAGCTCTAACACCTATAAAAAAAGCGACGGTCGCCGGCACATGCCAGCGGCCATCGGAGAAACCTATGAAACAAACAACACATGTAAACAGCTACTACGCCGCCACCCGCAACTTCACCGGCGACTTCCCGGTGCTTGAAGAACTGGTGGAATGCGACGTCTGCGTGATCGGCGCCGGCTACACCGGTTTGTCCTCGGCCCTGTTCCTCGCCGAAGCGGGCTACAGCGTGACCGTGCTCGAAGCCGCTAAAGTCGGTTTCGGCGCCAGCGGTCGCAACGGCGGCCAACTGGTCAACTCCTACAGTCGCGACGTCGATGTCATCGAAGAACGCTACGGCGACAAAACCGCCGAAGTCCTCGGTAGCATGATCTTCGAAGGCGCCGACATCATCCGTCAGCGCATCCAGCACTACGACATCCAGTGCGACTACCGCCCGGGCGGCATCTTCGCCGCGCTGAACAAAAAGCAACTCAAAGGCCTGGCCGAGCAGAAAAGCAGCTGGGAACGCTACGGCAACAAAAACCTGAAAATGCTCGACGCGGCAGACATCAAGCGCGAAGTGGGTTGCGACAACTACGTCGGCGGCCTGCTCGACATGCAGGGCGGCCACATCCACCCGCTGAACCTGGCCCTCGGCGAAGCCTCGGCCATCATCGGCCTGGGCGGCAAAATCTACGAACAATCGGCCGCAGTGGAAATCACCTACGGCGAACCGATCACCGTGCGCACCGCCAAAGGCGTGGTCCGCGCCAAGTACCTGCTGATCGCCGGCAACGCCTACCTGCCACAAGACCTCGACAACCGCGTCACGCGCAAAAGCATGCCGTGCGGCTCGCAAATCGTCGTCACCGAACCGTTGTCCGAAAAGGTTGCCCGCAGCCTGATCAAAAACAACTACTGCGTCGAAGACTGCAACTACCTGCTCGACTACTACCGCCTCACCGCCGACAACCGCTTGCTGTACGGCGGCGGCGTGGTCTACGGCGCCCGCGAACCGGACGACATCGAGCAACTGATCAAGCCGAAAATCCTCAAGACCTTCCCGCAACTGAAGGACGTGAAGATCGACTACCGCTGGACCGGCAACTTCCTGCTGACCATGTCCCGCATGCCGCAATTCGGCCGCATCGAGAAAAACGCCTACTACATGCAAGGCTACAGCGGCCACGGCGTCACCTGCTCGCACCTGGCCGGCAAACTGATCTCGGAAATGATCCGCGGCGACGCCGAACGCTTCGATGCCTTCGCCTCGCTCCCGCACATGCCCATGATCGGCGGCCGCACCTTCCAGGCCCCACTCACCGCCATGGGCGCCGCGTACTACGCACTGCGCGACCGTTTCGGCATCTAACCCCAATGCAGATACTGTGGAAACACCACTGATCAACCGTGGGAGCGGGCTTGCTCGCGAAAGGGCCCTGTCAGCCGCCATTGAAGTGGCTGACACACCGTTTTCGCCAGCAAGCTCACTCCCACAGCAGATTGATGATGGGCACAAACCTGTGATCGCCCACGCCAAAACTGTGGGAGCGAGCCTGCTCGCGATGAGGCCATACCAGCCCCCATCAAGGCGCCTGCCACACCACTACCCTGTAGGAGCCGAGCTTGCTCGCGATGACGGCGGCACAGTCAACATTGATATCGACTGACACACCGCCATCGCGAGCAAGTCGAATCGTCGTACCGCCGCTCCCACAGAGATCCATGACAGACACAAAATCCGAGACCAACCAGAAGAACCAAACTGTGGGAGTGAGCCTGCTCGCGATGAGGCCATACCAGCCACCATCGAAGGCGCCTGCCACACCACTACCCTGTAGGAGCCGAGCTTGCTCGCGATGACGGCGGCACAGTCAACATTGATATCGACTGACACACCGCCATCGCGAGCAAGTCGAATCGTCGCACCGCCGCTCCCACAGAGATCCATGGCAGACACAAAATCTGTGACCAACCAGAACCAAACTGTGGGAGCGAGCCTGCTCGCGAAGAGGCCATACCAGTCACCATCAATCCCAACTGACACACAGCAATCACATCCACAGTCTGTACAGCCAAACCACCCAACCTCAGGACAAAACAACCTTTTTACCCAACCATTTATCGAACCTGCTGAGCAACACCACCAAACGTGATTTAATACCCGCCTTTCAAATTTCCGGGACAGGGAAGCGGTGTTTTCGCGGCCAAAAGTCGCCCGCCATCCACCCCCATAACCCTTAAGTATTCCTCGCATAAGGCTGTCATGGACACGGGCTCACGACTCAAATTAGTACGCGAAAGCTACAAACTCTCCCAGCGCGAGCTGGCCCGGCGTAGCGGCGTCACCAATGCCACCATCTCCCTGATCGAACAAAATCGCGTCAGTCCCTCCGTCAGCTCCCTCAAAAAACTGCTCGAAGGCATACCTATGTCTTTGGCGGACTTCTTTACCTTTGATCAGCCGCCGCGTGAGCATCAATACGTGTTCCGCGCTAATGAACAGCCGGACCTCGGCCGTCATGGGCTGCGGTTGTTGTTGATTGGCGCTTCGGTGCCGAGTCGGCAGATGCGGCTGTTGCGCGAGCAGTACGCGCCAGGGGCGAGCTCGGGGGAAGAGCCGATTGTGCATTCGGAAGGGGAGGAGTGTGGGCTGGTTACGCGGGGGACGGTTGAGTTGACGGTTGATGGGCAGATTAGTGTGTTGAATGCTGGGGATGGGTATTACTTTCCGACGACGTTGCCGCATCGGTTTCGGAATATTGGGGCGGATGAGGCGGAAATCATCAGTGCTAACACCCCAGCCAACTTCTAACCTCAAAACGGACGCAATCCTGTAGCAGCTGCCGAAGGCTGCGTCCGCGACCAACACCAATTCCCAATGGAAACCGCGGCACAGGGTTTTTCAAAGTAAATGGACTTCATTTCATAACTGCAACACGCATCCGGCTCCTCGAACGGCTGCCAAGGGTCGAGTACTGTGCCTGGCATGACGGGTAGTAATCGGGCAAGAGCCGTCAGTGGACACCATGCTGGCAAAACGATAGCCTGTAGCTAGAAATGCTCGAAAAGGATCGAGTCGCCTATGTCGCGCTTGGATGCGACATAGCATGTCACCCAATTTTAGTTAGGGTGCGTCAATACAGTACATGGATGAAACATGATCGATCTCGGAGCAACAGATTTTTATATTGACGTACCGAGCTTGCCACGGCATGAGTTCGAGAAATATTCGACTAAGTTGTTTGATGAGTGGGAGGCATATGTCGAGCAAGTATTAAAAATCCCAGATTATGCACTTGCGCTTGAGGTTGAAGAGGGCTCAATAAAAGGTGGAGCTAAAATTGCAGCAACTCTTTACGCTCTTTATATGGGCGTAGGCCAATATGGCTCGTTCATATCGGGAGTTCAAACAATACAAGGCCAAATAAGCTCAATAGGCGATTTTCTGGCTACTCACGCGACTACGCCTTTCTCTTCTAATGAAGTCAAACCAAAAATCAAAAAACATAGTGGTTCTTTAGGTGCGCTGCAACACCTTTTTTTTAAAGTTCAGCAAGGAAAAATTACGGCTGAACAAGCAATGCTTGAGGCTGAAGTCATGTTCGGCGACGAAGCGAAATCCGAGCCAGACTTCATGAGTGAAATGAAAAGTTCATTTGAAAACACTCCTCTACTAGCAAAGCAATTAACGTTACCTCTAAATACTTTTGAGCAAGACGTTTTTCTACAGGTCGGAAATAAAAAGCGCCAACCGCGCTCACCGCGCTCACCGCGCCCTAAGCCAGAACCACTTATTGGTCAACAATTTCGTGTAGAGGTCTGGCGCGAGTCAAAAAAAGAAAAAAGAAAGGTGCGTGTAATACAATTGTGAAACATCAAGCCCCCTAGCAACTGGTCAAAATCAATAAAAAGGTGAGTCTATTTAATAAATAGATCTGTCGCTTTTTTTAGTCTTAGGCTAAGTTTTAGTTGGGTGGCCTGTAGCGATAATTAAAACTAATGTTGGGTGAGATTATGGCAATTTGGGGATGCAACTTAGCCGAGGTTAGAGCGTTTGTTGAGCAATCTAATATATTAAAGACAAGGATTTCTGAAGATGAGGCTTTTCGAAAAGAAGTGCTTGAACATGGTAGGATATATAATGAAATAAAAAAATATTTTTGTAGTTTTACATCTTTTCTTCGGTATGGCTCCGAGATTAGCGGGGGGAGTTTCTACCGGGTCCGGAAAGCGAAGGACGGAAGGCCTTACGGTTCAAGAAAAGAGTTGGTTTACCCTGACCCAAGCCTTGAACATAAAGATAGGATGAATAATACATCTTTTCGCGTTTTGTATACTTCTTTTCATGAGTTTACTGCAATGGCGGAAACCCGTATAGGAGAAGAATTTATAGGGCAGAAGTTTCAGTTGACCAGGTTTACTGCCAATAGGCCATTGAAAGTGTACAGGCTTGGTTTTTTTAGCGAGCTCTACTCAAATAGCCCCAGAGATTCTGATTATGTTAAGGGGAAAATGAGAGAGTTGTTTGGTGCTGATGGATTTGACCGAACTATTAAAGGCTACTCGGCATTAGAGTGTGCCATGTCTGATATTTTGTATGATCAAGACGATGGTTACCATATTTTATCGTCAATATTGGCTGATGCTATTTTTTCCACAAATGAAGATATCGATGCTATAGCGTACCCCTCAATGCAGAATAGGTACGGGGTGAATTTCGCATTCAAGAAGGAAAGTGCGGACCTTCTTCAGGTGTCTTACTCGTGCTTGAATAAACTTACTGGGGTCCATAATAATGGATTCTTCGAGTATTTGACTGAGATGGAGTGTTTTGAATTCAATAATTCGGATAGTTTTTCGTTTGAATCGACTGAAGGCAGAGTTGTTTGTCGCTGAGGGAAAGGGGCAGCGCCCAGATCTATCCGCCCGTAATGCCCAGAAGTAACTAGATAAAAAGGAAGTGAGATGAGTATTCAGGATTGTCACGGGGTCAAAAAAAACAAGATTGTGCGCGAATATGTTATTCGGCCTATTGAACATATTCAGTTGTTGCCCGGGCAGACTATTTATAGTTGCTGTCGAAAAGAATTGACGGATGTGTACTATCAGTTTTCTGCGGAGCACCGTATAACAAAGGTGTTGAGTAATTTTTTTGTGGGGGATAATTGCGCAAAGCAGTTTCTGAAACTGACCGGGCATAATGCCTTACCGCTCTTCAATCCGTTGATTAGTACTTCTGTTGTCTCAGGCGCAAATTCGGGAGTAGGGGCGAGCGCGGGAACTACAGTCTCAGTAAGCCCACTTAATCAAGAGGTGGCCACAGCAATTCGTTTGTACTTGGCTCTGACTTTGCAACCGGCAATGCCTGGGCGACTGTTTGATAATGTCCTGAACAATATTAAGTCTACGCCAAATCAATCGGTTCCTACTCAAATTGTAATAAATGTAAATAAGGCGATTGGGGTAAAATCGCTTCAGCAGCGTATGAACGCTTATCCAGTGGGAACATTTCGTAAGTTTCTATTTCCTAATATGATCGCAATTTTAATGCAGGCGAATGAGTCAATAAATTTGTAGGTTTAAGGTGGGAAATGCTCAACCTATTTGAACCAATAGGTTGATCACCCTCTTGTATGCTCAATTGACGATCGTAATGTTGCACTTTGAACACAAGATTTTAGTGTCACCTTGCAGGTTTTTATTGTGGCCTATTAAAAATCCATCAGTCACAGACTCAAGTGTCGAATCCAGACCGTCGCCGTGCACAGGGTTTTCATTTTCAGACCACCCGGCACGGCCAACCAACTTGCAATTAGGACATTTCAATGATGTGCTGAAGTTTTCTCTTTTTGGCATATTGACTCCGTTGAACTAATGGATAAATACAGTTTATTAATCGTTCTTTTAGTTAGAGTGCAGTGAGGGACAGGTGTCTGAGGATAAAGTGAACTTGCCACGTCACCTTATTCTGATTTCAGTCTATCCATTATTTTCTGGCCGTCAGGCATGCCCGACATTGTGCGTAGGAATATAACGTTACGATTGAGGATCTTCTTAATTTCGTTAGCCGGAAGTGGTTTGCTGAGTACCTTGAAATCCGTGAGTTTTTGGTAGTGACGTTCATCTTTCTTACCATGATGATCAGCAGTTAGTGTTTCGCCAGTTCCTTTTCCGTACGCAATGATGCCGACACCATTTTCATACAGAAAAACAGTATCGTTTTTCTTAATTCTATTGATGTTGAATTTCCAAGGGGCATAAAACGCTGCTGCAAGGCCTTCGTCCACCATCCGCTCGTGATCATCCAGGCTATGACGTTTGTTCGTGTTTAGAACATGGAAGGTCGCGTCATCTTGTTCGCTAACTTCATTGAGCTTTAACTCTTCCTCTGCCTGTTCCGCCCCAGCTTCAATTAGGTGTACCAGCATCTCTTGCTTGGAAATTGCGAGGTGCTCTGCCAACCCCTCGACAAACGAGTACAGCTCTTTAGGAAGTCGGACGGTTGATGCGACAGACTCCCGCTTGGCGGCCACTGATTCTTTTATAAGGGTACTCAATTTGCTCATGGGTATATCCTCTGTATTGACGTGGTGATGGTATTTTAGCGTCAAACAAAAATCAACAGTGATGCAAAAAAAAACCAAGCATGATGTGATTATAGCTTGGTGCGGTGTGGTTCAGACGAGCGGAGCAGACAATAAAAAACCCGCAACAATGCAGGTTTTTTAGGGCCGAATGTAGTCATTAGCCCTGAGGCGTATCAAACCCCCGCTGCTCAATCACCCGAAACACATCGCTCACATCCTGGACCATGATCCTGGCGATGTTGGTGACGGTGTTGATGTCGTTTTCGGCGTAGTCAGGGAGGCTGGTGCAGGCCATGAGATTGAGGTACTTGAGGACGGCGCTGAGGCGTTCGCTGACGCAGTTGTGGAGTTCGCGGAGTGGGGCGTCGCTGTCGATGAGCAGGACGGGGTAGTCGGTTGCGAATTGGGACATGGGGGTGAAGCGGCGAGGCGGGTTTTGGGTTGTCATGGTTTTAGTCCTAGAAAGAT
Organism: Pseudomonas sp. GM41(2012); assembly: GCF_000282315.2. Taxonomy (GTDB): domain Bacteria; phylum Pseudomonadota; class Gammaproteobacteria; order Pseudomonadales; family Pseudomonadaceae; genus Aquipseudomonas. The sequence continues at coordinate 1,283,809 of NZ_AKJN02000006.1, read as the reverse complement.
GAGTCACATCCGTCATAACCAATGCACAGACGGAAATCGGCTGTGTGGTGGATAACGGTATTCGGTGTCTTCTTTTTAGGGCTGCGAATCCCTGCCGCTAACTGCTGTGAGCGACGGGTCGAATATAGGCGTCCATTTTTGTGCTCACAACCGGGCTGTAGGACGGTTTGGCGTTTGTTGTGACAAGGCTGAATGCCACTGTTTTCGGGCTTGTCGCGGTGATTCGGGCCGTGTGGAGTGCCTTGGGAAATGAGGGGCAGGTTTTGGGGCCGCTTCGCGACCCAACGGGGATAAATCCCCTCGCCACAAAGGGTACATTCCTACGAAATTTTCGGACGTCAGGTTTATAGAATCGGGTGGTGCGATAGCGCCGTTCAAAAATCCTTACCGCACAGCATCCGACGTTATTGCCTGGCCTGCGGTGAATGCGGGTTGTGATCGGTGTGTTTCGGTCCCGCCAGTGCCCACGCTATCAGTCCGAACAGTGGCACAAACACGATTACCACTATCCACACCAGTTTGTTGCTGGATTTGCCTTCGGCTTTTCGCACTTTGTTGATTGCCCATAACTCGACCAGCAAAAGAGCTGCTGTCAGCACGATCCAGATTGCTTCGATTTGCATTAGCCACCTCCTGATAGTCATTCAGTTAGGTGGGCAGTGGTGGGCAGGGTTCATTTTATCGGTGTGCAAAGCTCCACCAGTGTCCCGTCCGGGCAGCGCACGTAGGAGACGGTTTGGCCCCAGGGTTTTAGGGCTGGGGCGGTTATTTCGGTGGCGCCTGCGTTCAGGGCTTTGGCGTGGGCGGAGGGGACGTCGTCGGTCACCAGGCCAACTTCGATGCCCAGCGGTTTGGCGGAAGAGTGAGCAGAAACGTGGCCGCTGCTGAAGTTCATGGCGGCGAGTTCGTCGGCGGCGAAGGCCAGGGCGGTTTCGCCGGTTTCGAGTTCGCCGTAGGTGCCTGATTCGTGGAGGAAGCGAGTGGTGAGGCCGAAGGCGGAGGAGAAGAATTGGAGGGAGGCTGGGACGTCAGGGACGTAGATGATCAGGTAGCCGAATTTCATGTGCGAACATTCCTTGTTGGGACATTGAGGGTGGGGAATGTAGCAGATCTGGGTCGGGTGATTTGTGAGGTTTTTATGGGCTGTGCAAATGGGTTTGCTCGCGAAAGGTGTGACAGTCAAGATTGATGTTGACTGTCAGGGCCTCATCGCGAGCAGGCTCACTCCTACAAGGGGGATTGGGTTTCAGTTAGAGACTGGTGGCCAGTTTCCCACTCGACAACCGACGCTTGTAAGCACTGTCCCGATTCGCCAACCAGAAATACAACGGCGAAGTCACCAACAACCCCACCAGCCACGACAAATCAGCCCCATTGATGTGCTCTGAAATCGGCCCGACATACAGCGGCGTATTCATAAACGGAATCTGCACCACAATCCCGATCGCATACGCCAACAACGCCTGCGGGTTGTACCGCCCATAGATCCCGCCATCAACCTTGAAGATCGAACCGATGTCGTACTGACCTTTGTGAATCGCGTAGAAGTCGATCAGGTTGATCGCGGTCCACGGCACCAGTACCACGAGCAGCACCAGCACCATGTCGACGAAGTGGCCGATGAAGTTGGCGGAGGCGCCGACGGCGGCGAAGCAGCAGGCCGCGAGGACGATGACCGAGAGGACGGCGCGGCTTTTGGCGGTGGGGATCCAGCGGTAGGCGAAGGTTTGGACCAGGGTGATCAGCGACAGCACGGCGCCGTAGAGGTTGAGGGCGTTGTGGCTGATGACGCTGAGCAGGAACAGCACGAGCATCAGTGGGCCGATGGAGCCGGTGGCGAGTTTGACGGCGTCCATGGTGTCCATGCCGACGGGTGTGGCGAGGACGGCGACGGCGCCGAAGATGAACGAGAGGCTGGAGCCGAGCACGGTGCCCAGGTAGGTGGTCCAGAACGTTGCGGCCACGGGCACGTTGGCGGGCAGGTAGCGCGAGTAGTCGGAGACGTAGGGGGCGAAGGCGATTTGCCAGAGTGCGGCGAGGGAGACGGTGGCGAGCCAGCCGGAGATGTTGAAGCTGCCGCGGGTGAGGAAGTCGGCGGTCTGCACGTGGGTGAAGATGTAGCCGAAGCCCAGCACGATGCCGGCGCCGAGTACCCAGGTGCCGATGCGGTTGAGTACGTGGATGAAGCGGTAGCCGATGATGCCGATGATGCCGGAACCAAGGGCGCCGATGACGATGCCGACCGGCACTGGCACGCTGTCGACCACGCCGTGCAGGGATTTTCCGGCGAGGACGATGTTGGAGGCAAAGAAGCCGATGTACATGATGCCGGCGATCAGCACCACCAGCAGTGCGCCGAGGGAGCCGAACTGGGCGCGGCTCTGGATCATTTGTGGAATGCCCATCTGGGGGCCTTGCGCCGAGTGCAGCGCCATCAGCACGCCGCCGACCAGGTGGCCGACGAGGATGGCGACGATGCCCCACACCAGGTTCAGGTGGAACATTTGCACGCCGAGGGCGCCGGTGACGATGGGCAACGGCGCGATGTTGCCGCCAAACCAGAGGGTGAACAGGTCGCGGGTTTTTCCGTGGCGATCTTCGGGCGGCACGTAGCCGATGGTGTGTTTTTCGATGAGCGGGGCGGAGGTTGTTGCTGCGGTAACCATGACGGACTCCAAGGCAATTTGAGTACGTGGACGTACTTCGGTGAGCGCTGCACGGGGGCGACGCTTTTCTTGTTGGAGTTGATGATGTGCGGTGGGGAGTGAGAGATAAATTAGTAAGTTTGTGGGTATAGACGCTAAAAAATGTATGTCGTGTGGGGAGGGTGTGATGGCTGGTTTTACGGCGTCCGCGCGGGCGCAGACGGGGTTGAATACCAGTCGTTGGATGGGCACAAAACCTGTGGGAGCGAGCCTGCTCGCGATAGCGGTCTGTCAGCCAAATAAATTTTGACTGTCAGACCGCTATCGCGAGCAGGCTCACTCCCACAGGGGAGGCGTGTGGGGGCGAATTAGCTGATTGATAGCAGCATTCGATGGAGCATGGCGTCGCAGGCGGTGAGTTGTTCGAGGCTGACGAATTCGTCGGGTTTGTGGCCTTGATCCATGCTGCCGGGGCCGCAGACGACGGTGGGAATGCCTGCGGCGTCGAACAGGCCGCCCTCGGTTCCGAAGGCTACGGTGCCGAGCTCTCGGGAGCCTGAGAACGCAGCGATCAACTCAGCCGCTTCGCTATGAGCATCGGTCGCCAAACCGGGATACGCCGACAACTCGCTAAATCGAATCTCGCTCTGTTCACTCACAGCACGCATGCGCGGCAAAACCTGTTGCTCGGCATAGGCCTTAAGCTCCTGCGCAACCTCGCTCGGATCATGCGAGGGCAGGGCGCGGATTTCGAAGTCGAAGCGGCAATCGGCGGGGACGATGTTCAAGGCCTTGCCGCCGGAAATCACGCCGGTTTGCACGGTGCTGAACGGCGGATCGAAACGCGTATCGTGATGCTCCGGCGCTTTGAGCCGGTTGCCGATCCGCCCCAGTTCACCGATCAGTTCAGCGGCGTATTCAATCGCATTGACCCCGAGCGGTGAGTACGCCGAATGGCACGCTTCACCGTGAATGTCGCAGCGTATCGCCAGTTTGCCTTTATGGCCCAGCACCGGTTTGAGCTCGGTCGGTTCGCCAATGATGCAGAGCATCGGTTTGACCGGGCGCATTTCCAATTCCGACAGCAACGAACGCACACCGAGGCAACCGACTTCCTCATCGTACGAAAGCGCGATGTGCACCGGCAGCCGCAGCGTGGCGTTCACCAGCGACGGGACCAGCGCGAGTACGCAGGCGATGTAGCCTTTCATGTCCGCCGTGCCGCGACCGTACAACTTGCCGTCGCGCTCGGTGAGTTCGAACGGCGCAACGGTCCACGGCTGGCCGTCGACGGGCACCACGTCGGTGTGCCCCGACAGCACGATGCCCGGCCGGTCCGCCGGGCCAATGGTCGCGAACAGGTTGGCCTTGTTGCGCTGCTCGTTGTAGACCAGCTCGCAAGGCACGTCGAATCGTTCGAGGTAGTCGCGGACAAACTCGATGAGGTGCAGGTTTGATTCGCGGCTCGTGGTGTCGAACGCCACCAAGGTTTTCAGCAAATCGAGGCTGTTGCTCATCGGTCGTCTCCGGCGACACCGTAGCCAGGGGATTTGTCGGGGGCCAGGGCGCGGTCGATGTAGTCCTGGACTTGGGGGCGATAGGCGTCCCAGAGTTTCTCCAATTGACCGATTGGATCGTGATCCGCCCAATCCACCCGCAGGTTTATGATCGGCCAAGTCAATTCGCCGACCACCACCACCGCCGCCGAATGCACCGGCCCGGCTTCGCCACCCGCGGCGATGGCCGCTTTCATGGCCGCGAGCAGGCGGTCGGTCAGTTGGCCTTCACCATGCTCGAATGCCTCGACCATGGCTTCGATCACTGATCGGTCCGCCAGCATGTTGCCGGCAGCGACGCATTGGTCGCCGGACACGGCGTTGTGGTTGCCCAGGGTTTGCGAACCGCTGAAGTGTGCGGTCTGGCCGAGGTGGTCAATCGCCGTGATCTGGCGATATTGGCTGTAGCCGTTGCGGGTCAGGACTTTGTCCAACGCCTCGGCCGGTGCAAGGCCCTGTTCCATGAGGGCGAGGACTTCCGGGCCGAGTGACGGCAAGGTGATGTTTTGTGTGGAGACGGCGCCGACGCCGGGCAGCAGCCAGGGGCAGCGGGCGCCGACGGCGATGCTGGAGGAACTGATCGCAATGCCGAACTGACCGGTTTCGGGGCAACGTGCTGCGATGGAGAAGGTCATGGTTTTGCTCCTTGGTTTGCCTTGGCGAAATGGGTGTCTGGGCGGGCGCCATCGCGAGCAGGCTCACTCCCACAGGGATCTTCAGTGGCCACAGATTTGTGTACGACGACTAACCTGTGGGAGCTGGCTTGCCTGCGATGGCCGCGACTCGGTGTACCTGCTTACTCAGGAATCACCGCAATCACATCAATCTCCATCAACCACTGCGGCTGCCCCAACGCGGACACCACCAACCCGGTCGAAATCGGAAACACGCCCTTAAGCCATTTGCCGACTTCCTGATAAACCGGCTCGCGATACCGCGGATCGATCAGGTAGGTAGTGGTTTTCACGATGTGGCTAAGGTCGCTACCAGCCTCTTCCAGCAACTGTTTGACGTTGCGCATGGCTTGCTCGGTTTGCGCTCGCGGGTCGCCGAGGCCCACCAGGTTGCCTTCGAAATCAGTCCCGACCTGACCGCGAACATAAACGGTGTTGCCGGCCCGGACCGCTTGGCACAGGTCATTGTCCAGGCTCTGGTTAGGGTAGGTTTCCTTGGTGTTGAACATGCGAATACGGGTATGGGTTGGTGTGGACATTTGAAGCTCCTAAAGAAAAATGGCTCAAGCGCTGACGGTTGCTTTATGGGCGGCCGGGACGGTTTCCGCCTCGCGTTGCGCGGCGTCGTGGTAGTCGAGGTAGGAACGCTGGATGGCGATGTGATCAGCCACGTACTTGGCGTCGTGCCAAACGCCCCAGATGAACGAAGACCCGCGGCGGGACTGCCACGGCAGGCCGAGGAAATACACTCCCGGCTCACTCGACACGCCGCGCTGATGCGCTGGCTTGCCGTTGTCGTCAAAGGCATCAACCTTGAGCCAGCTGTAATCCGTGGCAAAACCGGTGGCCCAGATGATCGAGGTCACGCCGGCCTTGGTCAGGTCGAGTTCAAGAGTCGGGTGAGTCACGCATTCCGGATCGGAAAAGGTAATGCGCGCTTCAGGTTCTTCCGGCAGGTCCAGACCGTTGCGCTCGATGTAGGCGTCAGCCGCGTTGAGCAGCGCCAGATAGTTCTCATCGCCGCGCGCCAGGTTCTCCGCAAGGTTCGGTTGAAAAGTCGCTACGCCGCCGTTGAACGACTGGGTCAAGCCCACCAGCGTCATGCCGCGATGGGCCAGCCCACGGAAGTCCACGGTGCGGCCGCCATGTGCGCCGCTGACCGCGATGGTCACGTGTTCCCGGCCGGGTTTCATGGCCGCCTGATCCCATTCGCCGAGCACACCCAGCCACCAGCAGAAATCACGGTTGCGATAGGCGCGAGGAGGGCGGTCGTGGGCGCCGACCGAGAGATAAACCTTCTTGCCGGCCCGCTGCAGTTCATCAGCGATTTGCACGCCTGACGAACCGGCGCCGACGACCAGAACAGCCCCTTCAGGCAGTTGCGCCGGGTTGCGGTATTCGGCCGAGTGGATCTGGGTGAATGGCTGATCTTTAGGCGCGATTGGCGGGATAACCGGGCGCTGGAAAGGCCCGGTGGCAGCCACCACGCGGTTGGCCTCGATCACGCCTTCAGAGGTTTCAATGGTGAAGCCCGGGCGACCGACATTGCGCTCAACCTTCAGCACGTCAACGCCGGTGCGGATCGGGGCGTTGAATTTTTTGGCGTAGGCTTCGAAATAGTCGGCGACCCGCTCTTTCGGGGCAAAGTCGTCGGGGCTGAGGTCGTCGAAATCGAGACCGGGAAAACGGTCGTGCCAGGCTGGACCGTTGGCCACCAGCGAATCCCAGCGCCCGGTGCGCCAGCGTTCGGCGATACGGTTGCGCTCCAGCACCAGGTGCGGCACCCCGAGTTTGCTCAAGTGTTCACTCATGGCCACGCCAGCCTGACCGGCGCCAACAATCAGCGTATCTGTTTTTATTTTTTCAGTGGTCATCTCTATACCCTTCGAAGTTGGATTTAGGTCGGTAACGGCCTGCCATTTCTTGGGGTCAAGACTAGGGATCACCCTGGTATCGGTAAAATATTATTAAGCTGGCATTTGAGTATAAATAACTGATGCAGAGCGTTTGGTTCGGTGGCTCGTCCTTTAAACGCTAGGCGCTGGCATCGGCTTCATGCTCGTCGGCGAAGGCCATGAGCACCTCCAGGTCGAGTACATCCAGCTTGATTCGGGAAATAAAAGCGGAAAAGGCCAGGTTGGCGGCGAGCAGGCGCAGATCGGAGGCCCAGGCCGGGACATGGACCGGCCCCTGCAGCCAACCGGACTCGAAGAGCGGGGCCAGGCGAACGGTATCGCCCAGACTGAGGCGCCCGGCGAACAAATGGCCCACCAGTTCCGGCCGGTTGTCGCGGATCGCGAGGCGCAACAGGGTATGCACGCCGAGCAAACCGGTCAGGTAGGCGGCATCCTTGGTGAACGCCGAGCCGCCGCGCAGGTCGGCACCGCGGAACACCCGCTGGGTCGAGCGGAAGGACTCCTCTTGCGACTGACCCGCCGCCAGAAAACCTTCGAATACCTGAATGAAATCGGCGCCATCCAGCGCCTGTTGGACCGCGAGTACGCGCAGGGCGAGGCGGCGCAGGCGGTTGATGTCCATGCTGCCGGTGAACAGCTCGGCCAGGGTGGCGATGCCCTCTTGGGTCTGGGTCGTGCGTGGCGCCCCCAGGCCCAGGCTTTTGAGGTTGGGTTGCAGCGCGCCGTTTTGTGCCGTGGCGACATGCACGAAGGCCTCATGCTGCAACAGCTGGTTCTTGTCCAGTTCCGAGAACAGGGCGCTGGCACGCAGGCGGATGCGATTGGCCCCGGCGATGGCCTTGGCGGCCAGGGTCGGATCGAGCACGATGGTGATCCGGCCCGGTCCGAAGAAGCGGTCGAGTTCCGGTTGCATCCAGGCGGCGAAGACCTCGGCCGGGATGTCGGCCGGGCACGGTGGAATCCGCGCACCGCCCAGAAGGGCGTCGGTGGTCTTGAGGAAAAATTGGGCCGCGTCCAGCATGCTCAGTTTCAGGCGTGGATAGTAGAAGTCCGGGCGCCGGTACAACGCTGACGAATACTGCGTAAAGGCGGGGGTGCCAATGGCACCTAGCATTTGCCCCGCCGTCGCATAGCTGCGCGCCGTCATGGCGAGGTGACGCCCGGCCGGATGGCCCTCATCGCAGCGGCCGATAAAGGCTTCGAGGGCGGTGATGTCGGCGCTGTGGTCATGCGGGCGCAGTTCGACCTTGGGCAGTTCCGCCCGCCCGGCGCGCCAACGCGCGAGGAATACTTCCTCGACCCCGTCCGGCCAGGCCAGGGCCTCCAGCACGTGGATCTTGCGGGCCAGACCGGGTAGAGCGGCATCGAGTTCGGACAGGGGCGCGGCGCTCACAGAGATCTCCTTGGAAACAAGGTTCAATCGCAAAAGTTTAGTCGTTGTCGATACGTCGCGTTGTGATAGGTCAAGTCTGAACTAAGCTGTTCCGTGTGCTTGCGGATGCCGGGTCTTGGCCATCCAGGCACGGCTGAAAACCAGGACAGGACCACGCTGACGCAGCCGTGGCGAGGATGAGCGCATGCAAAGCACTGGAGAGCAAAAGCGGGCCCGTGTTCTTGATCCGGTCGACCGTGTCACGGAGGTCATCTTCGGCCTGCTCATGGCAATGACCTTCACTGGGACGATCAGCGTGGCCACGTCTGGCCAGGAGGCGGAGCGCACGATGATGATCGCCGCGCTGGGTTGCAACCTCGCCTGGGGACTCGCGGACGCCGTGATGTATTTGCTGCGGACCCTGATCGAGCGCACGCGCAACCGTACGCTTCGCACCAACCTGCTCGGTGCGACGGATGCCGCCGCCGGGCAAGCGCTCATTGCCGAGGCGTTACCCCCGCGTCTCGCAGCTGCGGCCGGCCCTGAAGAACTGGAATCGTTGCGTCGCCGCCTGGTCGAATATTCATCCATGCCGGTACAGCCGCGCCTCGGTTGGGATGATTTCAGGGGCGCTTTCGGCGTGTTTCTGTTGGTGGTGTTATCGACATTCCCGCTTGTCGTGCCGTTTCTGTTGCTCGACCAGACGGAGCTCGCCGTGCGCCTGTCTAACCTGATCGGACTCGGGGTGCTGTTCATCGCCGGTTGGATGCTCTCGAAGTACGCCGGCGCAAAACCGTGGCAAGGCGGTCTTGCGACGGCAGTCATCGGCGCTGTACTGATCACCGCGATCATCGCGCTCGGCGGATGAGCAGAAAGCAACCTACGCTGAATACCTATTGGCGACTGGCATCTATGAGGTCTTGGTCATGGCAAAGGACAAGAAGAAAGCCCCTAAGCGTAATGCTGCTGAAACCCTGAAGCTGAAAAACAAGGATTACCTGGAGCAACTGCGCGTCCTGCATGTCGAGTTGGTCAAGTTGCAGGAGTGGGTAAAAGCCAAGGGCATCAAGGTCTGCATCGTCTTCGAGGGGCGCGATGGCGCTGGCAAGGGCGGAACGATCAAGGCGATTACCGAGCGCGTGAGCCCGCGTGTCTTTCGGGTGGTGGCGCTAACGGCGCCGAGTGATAGAGAGAAAAGCCAGATGTATGTCCAGCGTTACCTGCCGTACCTGCCCGCGGCCGGCGAAGTGGTGATCTTCGATCGCAGTTGGTACAACCGGGCGGGTGTCGAGCGGGTGATGGGGTTCTGCACCAAAGCGCAGGTGGCCAATTTCCTGAGGACAACGCCTCTGGTGGAGCGGGCAATCGTCGACTCGGGCGTGATCTTGCTCAAATACTGGCTGGAAGTCAGCGAAGAGGAGCAGACCCGCCGGCTTCAGGAGCGCATCAAGGATGGGCGCAAAATCTGGAAACTGACCCCCATGGATCTCAAGTCATACAGCCGCTGGTATGACTATTCACGCGCGCGTGACGACATGTTCAAGGCAACCGACACCGATCATGCCCCCTGGCTGGTGGCCAACTCGAACGACAAGCGGCGGGCGCGCCTTAACATCATCAACGATTTGCTCAGCCGTATCCCGTACAAGGAAGTCGCACGCGAGGAGGTGGTATTGCCCAAACGGCAGAAGCCAGGCGGCTATCGTGACCCGGATTATCCGCACCGGCGAGTGCCCGAAAAATTCTGACGGACACGTTTAAACGAATCTGCGCTGTACACCTATAGGCCACAGCTCTATGAGCGATTCGGATTCTTCACCTCCCGTCCCGGAACCGGGCCGGATTGCACACCGCAATACCGGCGTGCAATCCGGCTGGAGCCGCTGGCTTCCCGGGCTTCGCACGCTGCGCGGTTACCAGGTGGCCTGGTTGCGTCACGACATCATGGCCGGGCTGGTGCTCACCACGATGTTGGTGCCCGTCGGCATTGCCTACGCCGTGGCATCGGGCGTACCCGGCATCTATGGCCTCTACGCGACCATCGTTCCGTTACTCGCTTACGCATTGTTCGGGCCTAGCCGGATTCTGGTGCTGGGCCCGGATTCCTCACTGGCCGCCGTTATCCTGGCTGTCGTCCTGCCCCTGTCGGGTGGCGACCCGCATCGCGCCATCGCCCTGGCGGGCATGATGGCGATCGTTTCAGGCGCCGTGTGCATCCTGGCGGGCATCATGCGTTTGGGCTTCATCACGGAGTTGCTTTCCAAACCGATTCGTTACGGGTACATGAACGGCATCGCGCTGACCGTATTGATCAGCCAACTGCCCAAGTTTTTCGGTTTTTCGATTGAGTCCGACGGCCCGCTGAGAAACATATGGGCGATCGTCACCGCGGTGATGGAAGGAAAGACCAACTGGACCACGTTCATGATCGGCGCAGCCACCTTGGTCGTGATCATGCTGCTCAAGGGCTTCAAACGCGTGCCGGGCATCTTGATCGCCGTGGCAGGCGCGACCATTGCCGTCGGTGTGCTGGACCTTGCCGCGCGTGCGGGTGTGTCGGTCCTCGGTGCTTTGCCACAAGGTTTACCGGCGTTCGCCATCCCCTGGATCACCCGCGCCGATATTGTCCCCGTGCTCATCGGCGGTTTCGCCGTCGCCCTGGTGTCGTTCGCCGACACCAGCGTGCTCTCGCGTGTGTATGCGGCGCGGACCCGTTCCTATGTCGATCCGAACCAGGAGATGGCAGGGCTCGGTTTTGCCAATCTGGCGGCGGGTTTTTTCCAGGGCTTTCCAATCAGCAGCAGTTCTTCACGTACCCCCGTGGCCGAAGCCGCAGGCGCCAAAACCCAGTTGACCGGGGTTGTCGGCGCTTTGGCCGTTGCCCTGCTGCTGATGGTGGCGCCGAACCTGTTGCAGAGTTTGCCCAGTAGCGCACTGGCAGCGGTGGTGATCGCCTCGGCCATCGGCCTGATTGAAGTCGCCGACCTGCGACGCATTTATCGTATCCAGCGCTGGGAGTTCTGGTTGTCGATCGTCTGCACCGTCGGCGTGGCCGTGTTCGGTGCGATCGAGGGCATCGGGCTGGCCATCGTGATCGCCGTGATCGAATTTCTGTGGGATGGCTGGCGGCCGTATTCCGCGGTGCTGGGGCAAGCCAAGGGGGTCAGGGGCTACCACGACATCCAGCGTTATCCCGACGCGAGCCTTATCCCCGGCCTGGTGCTGTTTCGCTGGGATGCGCCGTTGTTTTTCGCCAATGCCGAACTGTTCAATGACCGAGTGCTTGCTGCCGTGGCGGCGTCGCCTACGCCCGTGCGCTGGTTGGTCGTTGCGGCAGAACCCGTCACCAGTGTGGACGTGACCTCTGCCGACATGCTGGCTGAACTGGACGACACCTTGCACGCGGCGGGCATCAAGTTGTGCGTGGCCGAGATGAAGGACCCGGTCAAGGACAAGCTGAAGCGATTCGGGCTGTTCGCACGGCTTGGCGAAACGGCGTTCTTTCCAACCATCGACGATGCCGTCGACAGCTACCTGGTGATCCAACCGGTGGACGCGGCGCGCTGAGTGGCGTTGGCGTCACTCAGCGATTGTAATGCTGTTCACTTAAGCGCGGCTTCCACATTTGTGGCGAGGGGATTTATCCCCGTTGGGCTGCGAAGCGGCCCCAGCATCTTTTCAGACAGACTAAGTTGTCTGGATTACGACTGCTTCGCAGCCGAACGGGGATAAATCCCCTCGCCACAGGCTCTAGCTCGACTGAAGAATGTCTTAAGTGAACAGCATTACACTCAGCGCTTGGGGGTTTCTGACTTCAAGGTGCACGAAGAGCGAACCCGTACCAGAATGCACGAACCCGTTTTGATTCTGGAGAACCAAGATGATCAGCAAAAACACGATTTGTCTGTGGTACGACGGCACCGCGCTGGACGCTGCGACGTTCTACGCCAAGACGTTTCCCGACAGCGCTGTGGGAGCGGTCCTTCGCGCGCCTGGCGACTATCCGGCAGGCAAGCAGGGCGATGTCCTGACGGTCGAATTCACGGTGATGGGCATCCCTTGCCTCGGACTGAACGGGGGCTCGGGGGTCAAGCACAATGAGGCTTTTTCGTTCCAGGTGGCGACCGACGACCAAGCCGAAACGGACCGCTTGTGGAACGCGATTGTCGGAAATGGCGGCCAGGAAAATGTATGCGGCTGGTGCCAGGACAAGTGGGGATTGTCATGGCAGATCACACCACGTGTTCTGAGCGCCGCGATAGCCAATCCTGATCAAGCAGCGGCCAAACGCGCGTTCGACGCCATGATGGAGATGGGAAAGATCGACATCGCTACGATTGAAGCGGCTGTTAAGGGCTAACCCACGCTGCTGGGGGGTTACTGCGCTTTCCAGTGACCTCCACCCGACTCGCAATCAATTTTCGCCTGACTCAAATGCTCAGCGCCGTAGTAATACGTAGTGACCTGAGCATTGTTCGGAATATTCAGCGATGTGTTGCTCTTGTCCTTGCTGGTGGAGTGAGGATTGGCCAGCGATTCTTGGGTCAACGTGGCGATGCAAGTGGCCTGAGAATGATCGGCGCACTGTTCGACTTTTTTCTTGGTGCTGGTCAGCATGTCTTTGCTCTCGTTGCTGCATGACCAATCGATGGCGTTCACCGGCATGCCTTCGTACTCATAGCAGCTATGCGTTTCGACCACCGGCACGGAAGGGCTTTGAGAGCGGGTCAGCACGTCACAGCCTTCAGCCATGACCAGGGTGGGACTCAGGCTGGCCAGCAAAAACAGCAGTCTACTGTTCATCGGGATTTCCTCTCCAATGGCGCCTTGTTTGATCAAAGATCAGCGCTGATAGGGTTTCGAAAACGCGATGAGGCGCGAGGTTCCATTGGTTTTTTAGATCCGCTGTGGGAGGGGGCGCGAAAAAGCGCGGGCCCGATGGTATGCTCGCCGCGCCACGTGCTGGCAATCCAGGGAACACTCTTTAAGGAAGGGGATGACGGATGATCGATTTCAACAACAAAGGCTTTTTCAAACTCAAGCAAAACAACGAGTACGCAGAGCGAGTCACCGCGCTGCTGCTGGACGGCGAGCAGGTCATTGATGCCTATAAATCCATGCGCGACGGCGTGGTGTTTACCAACAAACGAATCATCGCGGTGAACGTGCAAGGCATCACCGGCAGCAAAAAAGACTTCACTTCGTTGCCCTACAAGAACATCGTCGCTTACTCCGTGGAAACCTCGGGCACCTTCGACCTGGACTCTGAGCTGGAAATCTACTTCTCGGCGCTGGGCAAAGTGAAGTTTGAATTCACCGGAAAGACGTCTATGGTCGAGATTTCCAAACTCATCTCACAGCATCTGTTGGGCTGATCCCGGATTTTCGAGAACGACATGAGCCAGACACTGGAACGTGCCATTGCCATCGCCGCCACCGCGCATGAGGGGCAGGTGGACAAGGGCGGAAGTCCTTACATCTTGCATCCGCTGAAAGTCATGTTGCGGGTCAACACGCTGGAAGAACGCATCGTCGCGGTGCTGCATGACGTGGTCGAAGACTGCGGCATCAGCCTTGATGACCTGCGCAAGGAAGGCTTCAGCGAAGCCGTTCTGACCGCCATCGAGTCGGTCACCAAAGTGCCGGGCGAGTCCTATGAAGCCTTCGTCGAACGCGCGGCGAAGAACCCGATAGGCCGGGTGGTGAAACTGGCGGACCTGGAAGAGAACAGCGACTTGTCGCGAATCGCGCAGCCGTCGTGGGAAGACCTGGAGCGCGTTGAAAAATATCGGCGGGCGATCGGCGTGTTGCGCTCCTGACGAGCCGAACAAATAGATCCCCATTTCCTTTCGGATTGCCCTCTCCCTGGCAGGAGAGGGCGGGTGCCAGCCTTAGGTGTGATGAATTTCCCGATCCTTGGTTTCCGGCAGGAAGAACGTGCCAAGAATGGCCGTCATCACAGCGATGACAATCGGGTACCACAGCCCGTAGTAGATATCGCCCGTGGCCGCGACCATGGCGAACGCCACCGTGGGCAGAAAACCGCCGAACCAGCCATTGCCGATGTGGTAGGGCAGCGACATCGAGGTATAGCGGATGCGCGCCGGGAACAGTTCCACCAGCCAGGCGGCGATCGGGCCGTAGACCATGGTCACGTAGATCACCAGGATGGTCAGGAGCAGCAGCACCATCGGGTAGTTGGTCTTGGCCGGGTCGGCCTTCTCGGGGTAGCCGGCGTCCTTGAGCGCGGTGCCGAGGGTGGCGGCGAAGGCGTCGTTCTTGACCTTGAAGTCGGCGGCCGGCATGCCGGTGCCCTCGAAGCTCGGGATCACCTTGTCGCCGATGCGGACCTGCGCGACGGTGCCCGGTTCGGCTTTCACGTTCTTGTAGGGAATGGCCCTCTTCGCCAACACGGTCTTGGCGAGGTCGCAGGAACTGGTGAATTTGGCCTTGCCCACCGGGTCGAACTGGAACGAGCACTGGCCCGGATCGGCAACCACCGTGACCGGGTTCTTCTCCTGCGCGATGAACACGTCGGGGTTACCGTATTGGGTCAACGCATGGAAGATCGGGAAGTAGGTCACTGCCGCCAGGATGCAGCCGGCCATGATGATTCCCTTGCGGCCGATGCGGTCGGACAGGCTGCCGAATATGACGAAGAACGGCGTGCCGATCAGCAGGGAGCCGGCAATCAACAGGTTGGCGGTCTGCGGTTCGATCTTCAGCGTCTGCAGCAGAAAGAACAGCGCGTAGAACTGCCCGGTGTACCAGACGACGGCCTGGCCGGCAGTGCCGCCGAGCAGGGCCATGATCACGATCTTGAGGTTTTCCCAGCGGGCGAAGGATTCAGTCAGCGGCGCCTTGGACGACTTGCCTTCTTCCTTCATTTTCAAGAACACCGGTGACTCGCTGAGTTGCAAGCGGATGTACACCGAGACGATCAGCAGCAGGATCGACAGCAGGAACGGAATCCGCCAGCCCCAGGCCTCGAACGCTTCTGTGCCGAGAATGGTTCGGCAGGCGAGGATCACCAACAGCGAGAGGAACAGCCCAAGGGTTGCCGTGGTTTGAATCCACGAGGTGAAGTAGCCGCGCTTGCCTTTCGGCGCATGCTCGGCCACGTAGGTCGCCGCGCCGCCGTACTCACCGCCCAGGGCCAGGCCTTGCAGCAGGCGCAGGCTGATCAGGATGATCGGTGCTGCCACGCCGATGGTCGCGTAGCCGGGCAAAAAGCCCACCACGGCGGTGGAGATACCCATGATCACGATGGTGATGAGAAAGGTGTGTTTGCGCCCGATCATGTCCCCCAGTCGGCCGAACACGATGGCACCGAAGGGGCGTACCGCAAAGCCCGCGGCGAACGCGAGCAGCGCGAAGATGAAGGACGTTGTCTCATTGACGCCGGCGAAGAAGTGCTTGGCAATGATCGCCGCGAGAGACCCATAAAGGTAGAAGTCGTACCACTCGAACACGGTGCCCAGGGACGAGGCAAAGATGACCTTGCGCTCCTCCTTGGTGATCCCGTGGTGGGGCGCGCTGCCCGTGGAAGTGTTGTCGATTGCGGCCATGAGTCTTCTCCGTCGTTCTTGTTATAGGCCGGAGTACCTCGTTACCTTTTTGCCGCACCCAGGCCCTGGGGCTGATGTCGTCGGATTACGGATTGCGCGAAGCATGCACACAGGCTGACGGCCTCGCATCGCTGCAAGGTTTCTTGAAGCATAATCGGCTTCGCGCAGATATCCACTCGCCATCACGTTTACCCCTGGGCTATCCCCCCTGTGAGCCGCATCGCGATCCGGCGCATCAGTTGTTGCGGGCAATTGTTTTCTGAATGAGATCTCTGCAAACCGGCCCTGTAGGAGCAAAGCTTGCTCGCGATGCTGTTGGCGTTCCCGAGGACCCCATCGCGGGCAAGCCATGCTCCTACAGATGATGTGCGCGTCACTTAATGTGGGAGCGTCTTGATCACGTACCCATAGGCTCGAATGCGATCACCTTCCGATTCTCTGCAAACCGGCCCTGTAGGAGCAAAGCTTGCTCGCGATGCTGTTGGCGTTCCCGAGGGCCCCATCGCGGGCAAGCCATACTCCTACAGATGATGTGCGCGTCACTTAATGTGGGAGCGTCTTGATCACGTACCTATAGGCTCGAATGCGATCACCTTCCTGTTCTCTGCAAACCGGCCCTGTAGGAGCAAAGCTTGCTCGCGATGCTGTTGGCGTTCCCGAGGGCCCCATCGCGGGCAAGCCATGCTCCTACAGATGATGTGCGCGTCACTTAATGTGGGAGCGTCTTGATCACGTACCCATAGGCTCGAATGCGATCACCTTCCTGTTCTCTGCAAACCGGCCCTGTAGGAGCAAAGCTTGCTCGCGATGCTGTTGGCGTTCCCGAGGGCCCCATCGCGGGCAAGCCATGCTCCTACAGATGATGTGCGCGTCACTTAATGTGGGAGCGTCTTGATCACGTACCCATAGGCTCGAATGCGATCACCTTCCGATTCTCTGCAAACCGGCCCTGTAGGAGCAAAGCTTGCTCGCGATGCTGTTGGCGTTCCCGAGGGCCCCATCGCGGGCAAGCCATGCTCCTACAGATGATGTGCGCGTCACTTAATGTGGGAGCGTCTTGATCACGTACCCATAGGCTCGAATACGATCACCTTCCTGCTTCAAGTACACGCCCTGCAGTTCCGGCGTGAAGCCAGGCAGTGAGTTGATGCCTTCCTCCAGCGCCAGGAAATACTTGAGCACCGCACCGCCCCATATTTCCCCGGGCACCACGCAGAGCACGCCGGGTGGATAGGGAAGCGCACCTTCGGCAGCGATGCGACCCTGCGCGTCGGCCAGCGCCACCAGTTCGACGTTGCCACGGATGAATTCGAACTGCGCTGCCTGCGGATTCATGGCCTTTTTCGGGAAGTGTTCCTTGCGGAACATCGCCTTCTGCAATTGCTGGACGTTGTGGGTGCGGTAGAGGTCGTGCATCTCCTGGCAGAGTTGGCGAATGGTGTAGTTGCGATAGCGCTCCTCGTGCTGCGCATAGATGGCCGGCAACACCCGGCTCATCGGCGCGTCATCACTGATGAAGCGTTCAAAGCGCGCGATCTGTGAAGCGAGATGAGTCATCTTCGCCCAGTCTTCGGCCGGGGTGAGCAGGAACAGAATCGAGTTCAGGTCGCACTTTTCCGGAACGATGCCATTCTCGCGCAGGAAGTTGGCGAGGATGCCCGCGTGGATGCCGAAGTCGGTGTAACTGCCATCCACCGGGTCGATGCCGGGCGTGGTGAACAGCAACTTGCAGGGGTCGATAAAGTATTGCTTGTCGGCGTAACCGCTGAAGGCATGCCAGCGATCCTTCGGATGGAACTCGAAAAAGCGGATGTCGTTGGCGATGTCCTCGGTCGGATGGTCCTGCCAGGGGCGACCGTCAATGGTGTCCGGCACGAAGGGACGAACCATGGTGCACGCTTCCAGAATCAACTTGCGTGCGTCGATGCCGAACTTCACACAGTCTTCCCACAGGCGCAGGCCACTGCGGCCGGAATGGATGCGCGCGTTCACATCCAGTGAGGCGAACAGCGGGTAAAACGGGCTGGTGGAGGCTTGGGCCATGAAGGCGTTGTTCAGCTGTGCATGGCTGCAATAACGGGCCTGGCCTTTGATATGGCGATCTTTCTTGTGGATCTGCGACGCCTGGGAAAACCCTGCCTGCTGTTTGTGCACCGATTGCGTGACAAAGATACCGGGATCGTTTTCATGCAGATCCAGCAGCAACGGCGAGCAGTCCTTCATCATCGGGATGAACTGTTCGTAGCCCACCCACGCCGAGTCAAACAGGATGTAGTCGCACAGTTTGCCGATGCGATCGACGACCTGTCTGGCGTTGTAGACGGTGCCGTCATAGGTGCCCAGCTGAATGATCGCCAGGCGAAACGGCCGTGGCAGCTCGGCCTTGTCCGGTGCGACTTCGCAGATGAGTTCGCGCAGGTAGCCTTCTTCGAAACAATGGGCGTCAATCCCGCCGATGAACCCATAAGGGTTGCGCGCAGTTTCCAGGTAAACCGGGGTAGCCCCGGCCTGGATCAACGCACCCTGGTGATTGGATTTGTGGTTGTTGCGGTCGAACAGCACCAGATCGCCAGGCGTGAGCAGCGCGTTGGTGACCACCTTGTTGGAGGCCGATGTGCCATTGAGCACGAAGTAGGTCTTGTCGGCGTTGAACACCTGCGCCGCGTGTTTTTGCGCCAGGAGGGCCGGGCCTTCGTGGATCAGTAAATCGCCGAGCTTGACGTCGGCGTTGCACATGTCGGCGCGAAACAGGGTCTCGCCGAAGAAGTCGAAGAACTGCCGGCCAGCCGGGTGTTTGCGGAAAAACTGGCCGCCCTGGTGGCCCGGGCAGGCGAATGTAGCGTTGGCCGATTCGGTGTAGTGCTTGAGCGCGTCGAAGAACGGCGGCAGCAGACTTTCTTCATAGGCTTTTGCCGCGGTCTCCAATTGGTTGCCATGGTATTCGGCGTTGTTGCGCGAGGGGTCAAAAATGCCATTCACCTGCAGCAGAACATCTTGCAGGTGCTGGTAGACGTCCCGGGCGCGGTTGCCGGAACCGGGGGAGGCGACGAGAAAAATGGGGATATCGAAACCGGTACGCTGCAGGGCGTCCAGGGCGCCCGCCATCACATCTTCTACAGAGAACACCGCAACCGCGACATCGGTGTAGTCGGTTTGATTGAGCGGAATTACTTCTCGGGAGGTCTGGAAACAATCGAACGCGGAATCACTGGCGGCAATTTTCAGGGCTGCTTTCATGCGGGGGGGAATCTCCTGGCGGACAGTCACTTGTCGGCTTTTTTCAAGAGATCAATTTAGCGAGGGCGACTTCAAGGCTCCCTGATCCAAATCATGTGGACACGGGTTTAGACCCTGTTGGGAAGGGTTACGGCTTTTCTACCGGCTTTTGCCAAGGACTGCCGACAGGCGTTCGACCACCTCTGTTTCGGCAACCCCTTCGTCGGCACCTTCATGAAAGACCGCGCAACTCGCCGCGTTTTCGCCATCTACGCAGCGATAGACCGCCACCACGCTGCCCGGACCGGCGCCGGTGTGTCCGCTCAACGACAGATCGCCCCTGACCAAACCCTGCATCAGGCCGAGACCGTAGCCCGGGGAAAGCCATGGGCGACCGGGAATCGGGCCGCCGAGGACGCGTGCCGATTGCATCGATTGCAGCAGTGGGTTTGGCAGAAGGTTGCCGGCCAGCAGACCGTCCAGACAAAGCGCGGCTTCCTCTAGCGGGCCAACCAGTAAACCGTGATAGACCCAGCCGGGGTCGTAGGATGGCGCGCTTCCCATGTTCACGCCCTCCAGATCGGCTCGCGTTTTGGCTAGGCGTACGCGGGATAAACCGAGGGGGGCGAACACACGTTCCGCGAGCGCATCGTCAAGCGAGCGCCCCGTCACGCGTTCAATCAGTCGTGCCACGAACAAGTAGCCGACGTTCGAATAGCGCCAACCGTCCCCGGGTGCGTAGCGCAACCGGCTGGCATCAAGGCGTTGCAGCATGTCATCGGCAGGCCAGGGCGTCTCATGGAGGGCCACGGCGTTGTGGTAGTCGGTGAGTTCGCCATAATCCGCCAGCCCGGCCTCATGCCGCAGCAGCTGGCGCAGAGTGAAGGGGCCTTCAGCGACGGTGTCGTCCAGGTTGATCAACCCGTCACGCACCAGTGACAGCGCCGCGGCCGCGAGCACGGTTTTGGTAAAGCTCCACCAGGGAACCGTTGTATCCGGCCTTTCAGGCGTGACGAGCGCGCCGTTCGAAACAAGGGAACACAGCATGAGTGGACTCTGGATGGAGGAGGGAGCGAATGGCCCTTGGCTTTTGCTGATTAGGCGTGACCCAACGCAATCGCGAACGAGACCACGATCATGCAGGCAAAGGCAAAATTTAGATTCATGAAGTTTTCATCCAAAACATGTGTGATGGCGCCATCTTGAATAGGTCACAAACAAATAAAAAATTCGGCTTCATGATTTGAATCATCGAAACAATTGATAGCTGGCTGGTTTGTGTTTATCCCGCGCTTTGGCTAGTCTCGCACAAACACGCAATTACACGCAAAAGCGGGCAAAAACATGCACGATTCACATTCAGCCGCCGAACTCCCTCATCTGCGCCGGCAAAAAATCCTGTTGATCCTCGAACGTGACGGCAAGGTCATGGCGGGCGAGCTGAGCCAGCATTTCGCGGTGTCCGAAGACACCATTCGCCGTGATCTGGCGGAGCTGGCGACTGCTGGGCTGGTGCAGCGGGTGCACGGCGGGGCGTTGCCGCGGCCCAAGGACACCGGCAAGGATTATTTCACCCGCGTCAGCGAAACCGATGAGGTGAAAACTCACCTGGCGCAACTCGCCGCACGCCAGGTACACAACGGCCAGATTGTGATTTTCGATTCGGGGAGCACGACGCTGCAGATCGCCCGATCGCTACCTTCGGACATTGTCATCACGGCCGTCACCGCCTCGCCGATGATCGCGATCACCCTGGCCGAATACAAAGGCATCACGGTGATACTGGCCGGCGGGCAACTCAACCCCGCGACCATGTCGGCCAGCGGACATGAAACCCTGCGGCTGATCGAGGGCATCAAGGCTGATCTGCTGTTCACGGGTGTCTGTGCGATTCACCCGGAAGTCGGCATCACCTCCCTGCATTTCGATGAGGTGCCGGTCAAACAGGCGATGCTCGCCAGCGCCTCCCATGTCGTAGCCGTCACCACTGCTGACAAACTGGGGGCGGTGGAGCCGTTCGTGGTCGCGCCGTGTCAGCGCATTCATACCCTGATTACCGAGCGCCACGTGGCGTCGGGCAATGTCGGGGACTATCAGAAGCTCGGGATTGAAGTGGTGCAGGTGGAGGCGTGAAGCGCGTCATGCTTCAGCCCCCGGTCACCGGCGGGAAAAAGGCGATCTCGTCGAAGTCCTCGATCGCCTGATCCGGGTGGCACAGCTCCTGGTTCAAGGCGCACATCAGGTTGTTTTCACCGAGCACCTCTGCCCAGACACCGCCACGCGCGATCAGCAGTTGGCGGACGT
The DNA here is from genome assembly GCF_000282315.2 of Pseudomonas sp. GM41(2012). Lineage (GTDB taxonomy): Bacteria > Pseudomonadota > Gammaproteobacteria > Pseudomonadales > Pseudomonadaceae > Aquipseudomonas. The sequence continues at coordinate 1,262,558 of NZ_AKJN02000006.1, read as the reverse complement.
CGTCGATGCTTTTGAGGGTTGCCGTCAATGGCAGCTTTTCACCGCCAAGGTTCAGCTGCTCGCGATAGCGAGCGAAGTAACTGATCAGAATCATTGTGCGTCCTCCCACTGGACTAAGTTCAGGCTACGGATATTCAATGAGTGCGTCTAATCGCTTGTTCTGATTCAGTGATTAGTTACGTCGATCACCCTGTCTTAAAGTGCGTGAATACGTTGTTAGTTGAAAATAACAAGTGTCAGCTCTTTGGACTGAATAGCAACCTGGCTTCAGCAAAACATTTCTCGGCAATGGCCGAACGTGGCTCGGTTTTGCGCATGACGAGCCCCAGGGGCGCCAGCACACTGGCATCCGGCAGGTTGATGAACGCCAGATGTTCGATGGGCTCTTCCAGACCGCTGTCCAGCGGCATGATGGCGCAGCAGAAGCCTTCGTGAATCGCCTGGAGCAACTGGTACGTCGAATCGCTTTCCAGTATCGGCTGCGGGTTGAGCCCGCGGCTGCGGAAGCTCAGATCGATGGATTTTCGATAGTGCATGCCGTTGCTGATCATCCCCAGGGGCAGTTCGGCGGCGTCTTCCCAGCTCATTTCAGTGCCTTCGAAATGAAAGTGCCGCGTGTCGTACAGCAGGCCGACGCGGGTCTCGCCGATCTCGAAAGACTCGAAATAGTTCGGGTTGACGTGATCGAGGTAGCACACGCCCAAGTCCAGTTGATTGTTGCCAAGGCCTTCGATGATCTGGTCTGAACTGAGGGAACACAGGCTGAATTTCAGCTCGGGGAAGCTGCGGTTGAGGCCTTGAATGTAGCTGACGGGATTAAAGCTGCTCAGCGGCACCAGGCCCAATCGCAAGTTACCGACCAACTGGCCACGGCACGCGGCGGCTTCAGCGAAGAGCCCGTCGTGGGCGGCCAGTAACGTCTTGGCCCATGCCAGCACCCGTTCACCGGCTTGGGTAAAACCCTCGAAGCGTTGGCCCCGGGTGACCAGCACCAGGTCCAGTTCATCCTCCAGGTTGCGCAAGCGCATGGACAGGGTCGGCTGAGTGATGTGGCAGCGCGCGGCGGCCTGCCCGAAGTGTCGGGTCTGCTCCAGTGCGATCAGGAACTTGAGTTGTTTGATGTCCATGATGGCACCCGCTGGCGGAGGAATGAGAGGTAAGTATTGACTCAGGTGCCCAAGACACAAGGCTGGGCTGATGGCGTTAGGCGCAGACGATCTCACTGTCGTTGCCATGCGTCCAATCAGCAGTATTTAAGGGGTTATCGATGGGCTCTATCACTGGTCGGATTAATTGCAATTAACACCCACTTATTGTCGATAGATACGCTCGATAATCTGGTTGATTAGAGTGATTAGACAGTGCTTGTTTAAGCCATTTAGTCTCCGAAAGTTATTTAACTTATATCGGCCGGAGAATGACATGAGCGTGAAGTCTGATGCGTTATTTATACCGTTGAATATTGCCGTGCTGACCGTCAGCGACACCCGTGAATATGCCAATGACACGTCCGGGCAATTACTGGTCAGCCGCTTGCTGGAAGCCGGTCACACCCTGAGTGAACGGAACCTGTTGAAGGACGACCTGTACAAAATCCGCGCGCAAGTCGCGCACTGGATTGCCGATGAAGGGATTCAGGTGGTGCTGATTACCGGGGGCACCGGATTCACCGGCCGTGACAGCACGCCTGAGGCGGTGGCCTGTTTGCTGGATAAACAGATTGATGGCTTTGGTGAGTTGTTCCGCGCGATTTCCATCCTCGACATCGGCACATCCACGGTGCAGAGCCGGGCCTTGGCCGGGCTCGCCAACGGCACGCTGGTGTGCTGCCTGCCAGGCTCCACGGGCGCTTGCCGCACGGCGTGGGAGGGCATTCTTGCTGAGCAACTGGACGCCCGCCACCGTCCGTGCAATTTCGTGCCGCACCTCAAGCCTGTGCAAACATGCGGGTCACGGGGATGAATCGGTCACCGCTGATGCCAGTGGAAGAGGCCATCGCCCGTTTGCTGGAGATGGCCGAGGCGCAACGTCTTCAAGACAGCGAGCCGGTGCTGTTGAGTGAAGCTCGGCAACGGGTGCTGGCCAATGATTTGCTGGCGACGCTGGATCTGCCGCCCTGGCCGAACAGCGCCATGGATGGTTATGCCCTGAATGTGAACGACTGGCACGGCGAGCCACTGACCGTGTCGCAGCAGATTTTTGCCGGCAGGGCCCCCGAAGCGTTACGCCCGGGAACCTGCGCCCGCATCTTCACCGGAGCCCCCGTACCGTCAGGGGCCAACTGCGTGGAAATGCAGGAAAACACACAGGTGCTGGACGACGGCCGCGTCAGTTTCAAGCAGCCGCTGGCGGTGGGTGACAATATCCGCCCGCAAGGCCAGGAGAACCGTGCCGGGCAAGTGCTGTTGCTGGCCGGCAAGCGACTGGGGCCTTTCGAGTTGGCCGTCGCTGCGGCTCAGGGCTGCACCTATGTGCACGTGGTGCGGCGGCCACGGGTCGCCTTGCTCTCCACGGGTGATGAGCTGATCGATCCGGGAACGCCGCTCAAACCCGGCAGCATCTACAACAGCAATCGCACTTTGTTGAGCCATTGGCTGAGCGCATTGGGTTGCGAAGTCATCGATGCCGGCATTCTTCCTGACGAAGCGCGGCAGACGCGGCTCAAGCTCGAACAGTTGCAGCACGCGGCGGACTTGATTCTCACCACGGGCGGGGTGTCCGCCGGTGACGCCGATTGCCTCGGGCAGGTGCTGCGTGAGTGCGCCAAACCGCTGCTCTGGAAGCTGTCGATCAAGCCGGGCAAGCCGTTGACCGTGGGCCACTTTGGCACCGTGCCTGTGATCGGCCTGCCCGGTAACCCGACGTCGGCGCTGGTGACGTTTGGCCTGTTGGCGCGGCCTTATGTGTTGCGGATTCAGGGTGTCGAAGACGTCACGCCGTTGAGCTTCCCGATCAACGTCGGTTTTGCCTGGCCTAAACCGGGCAGCCGCAGGGAGTACCTCAGGGCGCGGCTGGAGGCGGGTCGAGCGGTGCTCTATCCGAACCAGAGTTCCGGCGTGTTGCTGGGCGCCTCATGGGCGGATGGACTGGTCGAGATTCCAGAGGGCTGCACGCTGGAAGTCGGCGACATGGCGCGGTTTATCCCCTTCAGCGAATTGTTCTGAAAACGAAACCCCTGTGGGAGCGGGCTTGCTCGCGAAGAGGCCGGCACATCCAACATTGATGTCGACTGAAAGACCGCTTTCGCGAGCAAGCCCGCTCCCACAGGTTCTGCGTCTACTGGCATGTACCAATGCCCGGTGAATCATCGAGCCCATCAGCTCAACACATAGTCCACCGGTTCCAGCTGCGGCGGCAGTTGTGTCACGCCCAGTGCCGCCAGCACATCCCGTTCGACGCTGCGCACCAGTGCATCGGTGGGCAGGTCGTTTTCATCGCGACCGAACGGGTCTTCCAACTCATCGCCAATCGCATCCAGACCGAAAAAGGTGTAGCTGACAATGGCGGTGAAAATCGGTGTCAGCCAGCCCAGTGGCTCGGCCATCGCGAAGGGCAGCAAAATGCAGAACAGGTAGATGGTCCGGTGCAGCAACAAGGTGTAGGGGAAGGGCAGCGGTGTGTGTTTGATCCGCTCACAAACCGCTTGCACCTGGGTCAGGCGGGTCAAATGGTTGGCCATGAGCGTATAGCGCCATTCATTGATTGCGCCTGACTCGGCGAGCGCCGAACACTGTTGACCGACCTGCAGCAGAATCCCCCCGCTGATATCCGCCGCGTTGTCCTTGGGCATCGGGTTCAGCCATTCGCCACTGGCTGCCAGTTCGTTTTCTTTGCGCAGTTTTGCATTCAGTGCATGGGCGAAGCCGCAGAGGTTGCTGAGGATATTGTGTCGCTCATTCGCGTCCTTGATGACCTGGGTTTCGCGCACCATCGAGCGAACGTCCACCAGCATGTCGCCCCAGGCTTTGCGCGCTTCGTACCAGCGGTCGTAGCAGGCGTTGTTGCGAAAGCTCATGAAGATCGACAACGACAAACCCAGCAGGGTGAAGGGCGTTGCACTGACCTTGGAAAAATAGCTCGGGTGCAAGGTTTCGATGAGCACGATGGCCGAGGCGAGCAGCGTCACCAGAAGGCTGCGCCAGGCAATTCGTTTGGCGATCGAGCCCTTGAGTGACGTCAGGACGCCGATCAGATTGGGTTTGGGTCTAACGATCATGGTGTTCAGCCGCCCGTCATGTTCATGAAGCGAACCACCTGGACATCGTCGTTCACTTCGAAATTGTGCCGATAGGGTTTGAGTTTCATCGAGTCGATAATGGCTTTTTCCAGGCGCTCGGGCTGGCCGGGATGGCTGCGCAAAACGGCCTTGAGATCGACGGCGTGCTCATTACCCAGACACAGCAGCAGACGACCTTCCACCGTCAACCGAACCCGATTGCAAGTGCCACAAAAGTTGTGGCTGTGGGGGGAAATGAACCCCAGGCGAATCTGCGGTGCCTCGGCCAGGCGCCAGTAGCGCGACGGGCCTTGGGTCGACTCGGCGGACTCGATCAACGTGTAGCGCTCAGCGATCCGTTCTCGTACCTGGCTGCTTGCGTAAAACGACTCGGCGCGGCTGTGTTCATGGATAGTGCCCAGGGGCATTTCTTCGATGAAAGAAATGTCGAGATTTCGGTCGATGGCAAAGCTCACGAGGTCGTTGATCTCATGGTCGTTACGGCCCTTCATCACCACGCAATTGAGTTTGGTATGGCGAAATCCCGCGGCGTTGGCCGCGTCGATGCCGTTGATGACTTGCGCCAGATCGCCGGTGCGCGTCAGCTCACGGAAGCGTTGCGGGTCCAGGCTGTCGAGGCTGATGTTGAGCCGTTTGACCCCGGCCTCGAACAAGGGCGCTGCAAGCTTGCCCAGCTGCGAACCATTGGTGGTCATGCACAGTTCACGCAGGCCGGGCAGGGCGGCGATTTTTTCGCACAGTTGCACCACCCCCGGACGGATCAGCGGTTCGCCACCCGTGAGGCGGATCTTGCGGGTGCCCAACGCCACGAAGCTCTCGGCCAGTTGATAGATTTCTTCCAGGGTCAGTACCCGTTGGCGGGGCAGAAACTGCATGTCTTCAGCCATGCAATACACGCAACGGAAATCGCAGCGGTCGGTGACAGACATCCGCAGATAGTCCACACGCCTGGAGAACCCATCGATCAAGACTCGCTCTGACATGACATCCTCACCTGCATCCGTGAAATGGGTATTCCGCTATTAACGGAGCTGTTGAGCGCAGGCTAAGAGCAACTAGAGTGGGCGTCCAATCACTATTAATGACCGGCTGATCGACAGCGTCGATGAAGGGTTTGTTTGAGCAGAGAAAGTTGTTTTATGTATTTCTAACTGTATGATTTTTAACGATAAAAACTAATGATAGATGTCATCGATAATGCAGTCGTAAATAGCGATTAGACAATATTTAATCCCCATTCATATTCTTTCTCCGTCAATCGAACAAAGACCTTAATCAGGTCGAAGCCTGTGTGCATTGTCACGGAGAATTACCATGTCTCAAGTCGACCGTTACAAACCCTACAAAGGCGCCGCCGCCGGTTGGGGCGCGCTGATCAGTGTCACCAAGAACTGGTTAGGCAGTGAAAATGCCCTGAAAAATATCCGCGCCATGCTCAAGACCAACCAGAACGGTGGCTTTGACTGCCCGGGTTGCGCGTGGGGTGAGTCGCCGGAAAGCGGCATGGTCAAGTTCTGTGAAAACGGTGCCAAGGCCGTTAACTGGGAAGCGACCGGTCGCCTGGTCAACCCGGCCTTTTTCGCCAAGTACAGCGTCTCGACGCTGTCCGAGCAGAGCGATTACTGGCTGGAGTATCAGGGGCGACTGACCCATCCGATGCGCTATGACGCCGCCACCGATCATTACGTGGAAACCACATGGGACGAAGCGTTCGCCCTGATCGCGCGGCACCTCAATGCGCTGGAATCGCCGGACCAGGCCGAGTTCTATACCTCGGGTCGGGCCAGTAACGAGGCGGCATTTCTCTACCAATTGTTCGTGCGGGCCTACGGCACCAACAATTTTCCGGACTGCTCCAACATGTGCCACGAGGCCAGTGCCGTGAGCATGGTTGAAAGCCTGGGCGTGGGCAAAGGCACCGTGGTGTTCGACGATCTGGAGCATGCCGATGCGATCTTTGTCATCGGCCAGAACCCCGGCACCAATCACCCACGGATGCTTGAACCGCTGCGCGAGGCGGTCAAGCGCGGGGCGCAGGTAATTTGCATCAACCCGCTCAAAGAGCGTGGGCTGGAGCGTTTCCAGCATCCACAACACCCGATCGAGATGTTGATGAACGGCTCCGAACCGACCAACACCGCCTACTTCCGTCCGGCGCTGGGCGGGGACATGGCGGTCATGCGCGGTATGGTCAAGTTCCTTTTGCAGTGGGAGCGCGAAGCGCAGGCCAGCGGTGGCGAGCCTGTGTTTGACCATGCCTTCATCGCCGAACACACCTCGGGAATGGAGGCTTATCTGGCCGAAGTCGACGCGACCAGTTGGGCGCACATCGAGCAGCAGTCCGGCATGACCCAGGCCGACATCGAACTGGCCGCACGCATGTACGCCAAAGCCAAGCGCGTGATCATGTGCTGGGCGATGGGCTTGACCCAACACACGCACTCGGTGCCGATGCTGCAGGAAGTCATCAACCTGATGTTGCTGCGCGGCAATGTCGGTCGTCCCGGCGCTGGCCTGTCGCCGGTTCGCGGGCACAGCAACGTGCAAGGCGACCGCACCATGGGCATCAACGAACTGGCGCCGGTCGAATTGCTCGATGCGCTGGAAAAACGCTTTTCGTTCAAACCGCCGCGTGAGCATGGCCACAACACCGTGATGGCGATCGGTGCGATGGAGCAGGGGCTTTCAAAAGTGTTTATCGCCCTGGGCGGCAACTTCGCTCAGGCTACCCCGGATACGCCGCGTACCCATGCGGCCTTGCGCAAATGCGACCTCACGGTGCACATCGCGACCAAGCTCAACCGCAGCCATTTGGTCACCGGGCGTGAAGCGCTGATCTTGCCGTGCCTGGGCCGCACCGACATCGACGTGCAAGCCGAGGGGCCGCAAGGCGTCACCGTGGAAGACACCTTCAGCATGATCCACATCTCCCATGGTCAGTTGAAACCCAAGTCGGTACACCTGCGTTCGGAACCGGCGATCGTTGCCGGGATCGCCGCGGCGACACTGGGCAAGCATCCGATCGACTGGAACTGGGCCATTGGTGACTACGGCCGCATCCGCAACATGATTGCCGACACCATTCCCGGCTTCGAGGATTTCAATCAACGCTTGCTGCACCCGGGTGGTTTCCATATGCCGAACGACGCGTCGAATCGTCTCTGGAAAACCGCGACCGGCAAAGCCCGATTCATCCCGAGCGTACTGCCGGAACATCTGATCAGCGAAGGCGTGCGCAACCTGAAAGTGAAGCCGCATCTGATCCTGCAGACCATGCGCTCCCACGATCAGTACAACACCACGCTGTACGGTCTGGACGATCGCTATCGCGGGGTTTACGGCATGCGCGATGTGGTGTTTGCCAACGAGCAAGACATCCGTCGACTCGGTTTCGAACCGGGGCAGAAAGTCGATCTGGTGGCGCTCTGGGACGATGATCGCGAGCGTCGGGTCAGCGGTTTTACCCTGATCGCCTATGACATTCCGGCCGGCCAGGCGGCCGCGTACTACCCGGAGACCAACCCGCTGGTGCCGCTGGAAAGTTACGGTGACCGTACGTACACCCCGACTTCCAAGTTCGTCGCCATCCGGCTCGAGCAAGCGGGCGCGAGTAACGTGATTACGTCTTCCGTCGCGTAGTTCAAACCGGGGCGGTCATCCACGCCGCTCCGGGTTCACCGAAAAACCTTTCAACACGTGTTGGCTGCAGGCCTAACGGCCTGGCGGTGGCCCGACCGTGTGGCGCATTTTTTTCAGCATCGATGAGGATATTCATCATGTTTAACCTGGAGGCACTGGACCTGGCGCGAATTCAATTCGCGTTCACGGTTTCGTTCCACATCATCTTTCCCGCCATCACCATCGGCCTGGCCAGTTTCCTGGCAGTGCTTGAAGGGCTTTGGCTCAAGACTCACAACGACACCTACCGTGATCTCTACCATTTCTGGTCGAAGATCTTTGCCGTCAATTTCGGCATGGGCGTGGTCTCGGGGCTGGTCATGGCCTACGAGTTCGGCACCAACTGGAGCCGTTTCTCGGACTTTGCCGGGAGCATCACCGGCCCGTTGCTGACCTACGAAGTGCTCACCGCATTCTTCCTTGAGGCCGGTTTCCTCGGCGTGATGTTGTTTGGCTGGAACCGGGTAGGGCGCGGCTTGCACTTCTTCTCGACGGTCATGGTCGCGATCGGCACGTTGATTTCGACGTTCTGGATTCTCGCGTCCAACAGCTGGATGCAAACACCTCAGGGTTTCGAGATTGTTGACGGCCGGGTCATGCCGCTGGATTGGCTGGCCATTGTGTTCAACCCATCGTTCCCATTCCGTCTGGCGCACATGGCGATTGCAGCGTTCGTGGCCACCGCGTTCTTTGTCGGCTCGTCGTCGGCGTGGCATCTGCTGCGCGGCAATGACACCAAACAAGTGCGCAAGATGCTGTCGATGGCGTTGTGGATGGCGTTGATCGTCTGCCCGATTCAGGCGGTGGTGGGTGATGCCCACGGCTTGAATACCCTGGAGCACCAACCGGCGAAAATCGCCGCCATTGAAGGGCATTGGGAAAACAACAATGACGAACCGACGCCGCTGGTGCTGTTCGGTATCCCCGACATGCAGGCCGAGAAAACCCGTTACGCCCTGGAGATTCCGTACCTGGGCAGCCTGATCCTGACCCACAGCCTGGACAAACAGATCCCCGCGCTCAAAAGCTTCCCGAAAGAGGATCGGCCCAACGCGACGATTATCTTCTGGAGTTTCCGCGTCATGGCTGGCCTTGGCATGTTGATGATTCTTGCCGGCGCGCTGGGCCTGCTGTTGCGCCGCAGCGGTGGGATTTATCGCAATCGCGGGTTCCTGCGCTTCGTGCTGTGGATGGGGCCAAGCGGTCTGATCGCCATGCTGGCCGGCTGGATCACCACGGAAGTGGGGCGCCAACCCTGGGTGGTGTATGGCCTGATGAGAACCGCCGATGCCGCCTCTCATCACACCGCCATGCAGTTGAGCATTTCGTTGGCGCTGTTTGTGTTGATCTACTTCTCGGTGTTCACGGTGGGGATCGGCTACATGATGAAACTGGTGCGCAAAGGGCCGCAACCGCATCACGAACATCCGGGTGGCGACGCTTTCGGTCAGGTGATCACGCCGCGCAGGCCGCTGTCCGCCGACGCCGAAACCCTCGAAACCGACGCTCGCGTCCATTGAAGAAGGGGAGTTGAGTCATGGGTATTCAAGGTATCGATTTATCGTTGATCTGGGGCGTGATCATCGCCTTCGGCGTGATGATGTACGTGATCATGGACGGGTTCGATCTGGGGTTGGGCATCCTGTTCCCCTTGATCCCGGATGTACGGGAACGCGATGTGATGATGAACACCGTCGCGCCGGTCTGGGACGGCAACGAGACCTGGCTGGTGCTGGGTGGCGCGGCCCTGTATGGCGCGTTTCCGCTGGCGTATTCGGTGATTCTGGAAGCGTTGTACCTGCCGCTGATCCTGATGTTGTGCGGGTTGATTTTTCGCGGCGTGGCATTTGAGTTTCGCTTCAAGGCCAGCCCTGAAAAGCGCCACATCTGGGACTTGGCGTTTATCGGCGGTTCGCTGTTGGCGACGTTCTCCCAAGGTGTGGTCATCGGCACTTACATTGCCGGCATCCCGGTGGTCGATCGACAGTTCGCCGGCGGCACGCTGGACTGGCTGGCACCGTTTCCGTTGTTCTGCGGTTTTGGTCTGGTCGTCGCTTACGCGTTGCTGGGCAGTACCTGGTTGCTGGTCAAGACCGAGGGCATGCTGGAATCGCGGATGCGCCTGTTCACCCGGCCGCTGGCCTGGCTGTTGTTGGCGGTGATCGGGGTGATCTGCGTCTGGACGCCAGTCCTGCACCCGGAGATTGCAACCCGCTGGTTTGCCCATGCGCACCTGGCGGTGTTCGGTGCGTTGGCGGTACTGGCTTTGCTGGCGATGTTCGGGCTGCTCAGAACTTTGCGTCAACGCCACACCCATTGGCCGTTCGCCTTCACCTTGATGCTCGTGTTCTTGGGTTACATCGGGCTGGCGTTCAGCGTCTGGCCGAACATCGTGCCACCGTCGATCAGCCTGTGGGCTGCGGCGTCACCACCCTCCAGCCAGTTGTTCATTTTGATCGGGGCCCTGTTCATTCTCCCGATCATCCTGATGTACACCTGCTGGAGCTACTACGTGTTCCGCGGCAAAGTGAGGATCGGTGATGGCTACCATTAAATCGCGTCAACCTGAACCCGCGCGCTGGTATCGGCGCCTCGGGTGGCTTGTGTTGATCTGGCTGGGCAGTGTGCTGGCGTTGGGTGTCGTGGCGGGGGCATTGCGATTGTTGATGCAGGCGGCCGGGATGAGTACCCACTGACGATCACTGCAAAAAAAAACCGGAGCCCCATGACAGGGTTCCGGTTTTTTTCTATCGGGCGTCCCGAACTTATTGCGCCCCGAACATCGCCGTCCAGTAAATCCCCGGATCACTCTTCGGATCAACCGCATAGGCCGCGCCCAACTCCCGGTACTGTGGGTTCATCAGGTTCGCGCAGTGACCGGCGCTGGACACCCAGCCATCGACCACCTTGCGCACGGTGTCCTGGCCGGCAGCGATGTTCTCGCCGACCTGCCCGCCGCTGTAACCGGCCAATTCAGCCCGGTCACCCGGCATGCGACCATCGCGGTCCTTGTGATCGAAGTAATTGTTGTTGGCCATTGACCGGGCGTGCTCCTCGGCCGCCGTCGCCAGCGCGGCGTTCCAGGCCAGTGGCGTGGTGGCGGCAAAGGATTGCGTGCCGCACTGGCGCGGTTGGCTGCGTACGACGTTGAGCTCGGCCAGCAGCTTCTGGCCTTCCGCCTGCCAGTCGCCCAGGCGAGCGCTCAACAGTGGACGCGCCAGCACGATGCGCCACTCGCGGTCCTGATGGCTGACGCCGACATCGACGAATTGCGGGTCCAGCACGATCTGGCAAAAGCTTTCCTGAATGGCTTTCATCGCCGATGGAGCATCACGCGGCCCGGACAGGCTGATCGCCTGTACATTCTTCATCGGATAACCCGCGCTGGCCATTGCCTGTTGCAGATTGCCGACGCTGTTGGCGTTCAGCGCCAGCCGTGGGTCGCCGGCCAGCGGTGGCAGTTCCTGCGAGACCTGACCTGCGCAGCGCTGCACCTGGCTGCGGTAGAGGTTGATCGAATCAATCAGTTGTTTCTCGTCGGCCGCCAATGCATTCACGGCGAACAACATCCCCAGTGACAACGTGGCAAGACGCATAGCAGATGATTTGAAGCGCATGGAATTCCCCTTGAGCTGACTGCGCCCATGATGCGCGATTTCACCCCCGCGAGCGCAATGACTTTTCACGCCCGACGACAGTTTTTTTGTCCGTCTGCTGGAATGAATTCTGGCAACTACAATCAAGCAAAGTCGCCGGTTCGGCGTGCTTCCGGTTCCGTCCGAAGGGTCGATCATGCGAGTTGTCTGGATAGCCACCTGCTTGGCAATAACCCTTCTCGCCGGCCAGGCCATCGCGTCTGAGCAGGAGCAAAAAAAGGAAGTGGCTGAGGACAAGGCCGAGGTCCTGGAGCAAAAAGCTGCGGAGAAGGGCACCGAAGTCCCTGTGCCCAAGTCCGAAACCATCACCACCTCTGAAGTTCAGGCCGTCGATCCCGCCGGCGCGTCGCCGCTGGACGATGCGATCACCTGTCTGGCCCGCTCCATCTATTGGGAGTCCAAAGGCAAATCGTCCGCCGACATGGAAGCCGTCGCCAGCGTCGTCATGAACCGCTTGGGCCATGAGGGCTTTCCGGACACGGTATGCGCCGTGGTCAAGCAGGGTTCTGAAAGCAAAAATTGTCAGTTTTCGTGGTGGTGTGATGGGCGCTCGGATCAGGTCCAGGAAGAAACCCAATACGCGATTGCCAAGGAAATCGCGCGCAAGGCGCTCAACAAGCAACTGAACGACCGAACCCACGGCGCGATGTATTTCCACGACAGGAAAGTGAAACCCGCTTGGGCCAGGAAATACATCAAGACCACCGAGACCTCGATGTTTCTTTTTTACAAGCCGCGGGGTGGGACGGCGAAGTAGGGACGTTCGCATGAGCGAGGTCCACGCCATCCTCAAAGCCTATGGCTTCAAACTCGGGAATCCAGGCGTATATTGATAGTGTCGATCCAGATTGTTGAGGCGATAGTAAATCGCCGGTGGTGTGACAGGCCAGAGTGCTGGGGGAGCTAGATATCCCGGAACGTTTGGAGGTGTTACATGAGCCAGTATCAACGACTCTTTCTGATAGCCGGTCCAGGCATGCGTCATACCCCGGCGTTGGAGCGAGCTGTCGCCATTGCCGAAGCCACTGGCGCAGCGCTGCACATCACGGTGTTTATCGAAGACTCCAGCCTCTTGGGTTTGAAGAGCGCTGGTGCACGTTTTCGTGAGGCCTGTCAGCAAGAGAACGAAAAATGGTTGAAGGATGAGGCCGATCTAATACGCGAGCGCGGGGTCATGGTGAGTACCGAAGTGCTTGTTACGCGAACTGCGCTGCAAGAAATACTTCGGCATGTGGCAGAAATGCAGCCCGAACTGGTTATCAAGGACGTGCATCACGAGTCAGCGCTCAAACGCGTTTTCATTACGCCTCTGGATTGGCACCTGTTGCGTGAATGTCCGGTGGCTGTGCATCTGGTCAGCGAAATCAGGTGTCCACTTCCGCGGGTGGTAGTGGCGGCAGTCGATCCGTCACAACCTGAGACTCAGATCACTGGCATCAACGACCGCATCATCCAGGCGGCGAACGGATTGTCAATGCAATGCAGCGCGGAACTGCATCTACTGCATGCCTACGATCTATCGCGGACACATATATCCGACGCAGGCGCTGGTGCAGTGACGATGCCAGGTTTCAGCAGCGATGTGCGCAAGTCACTGCAAAAGTCATTTATCGCATTGGCCGACCACTACGGTGTGCCCACTGAGCGACAACACTTCGTTGAAGGGCCACCTGGCAAAGCGCTGTCCGACTTTGCAGCGCATCACCGGGCCGATGTGATCGTCATGGGAAATGCACATCGCAAGGGACTGGGCAAATGGGTGGGCAGTACGACGGAGCATGTTCTGTATCAAGTGCCCTGCAACATTTTCGCCGTTACCGGGTCTGCGGATCAGTGAATGGATTCGCTATTAAAAGACTCGCAAAGAGCGCCTCAGCGACTGGGGCGGGATTTTTTGAGGGCGCGTGTTGAGATATCCCTCATGAACATCGGAAAGTGATTTTCCAGAACGACCTGATATCAAAGTCTGGATGGCTCCTGGTCTTCAGAAACCTCCTTCCAACTGTCATCCGGATCAAAGCGTTTCATTGCCTTCGCCAGTTTATCGCCATTGGGGCCAAGGTCTTTCTCAAACACCTGTCCCTCATGACTGATCATGAAACTCATCACCCCGGTGTCATCATATTTTGCCGGCCAAGCGATCAGGGCAAAGCCTCGGCTCATTTTGTCGCCGATGCGGTAGCTGTAGGCGCCACCTGGTGCCGACGGACCTTGGGCATCAAGGATGCGGAAGTGGTAACCATGCCAGTCTTCGTCGTTGATGGCTTTGCCGAACAACGGCCCCAACGGACTGATCTGACCGCTGTCGTCGTCCGCCCAATAGAGGCCGTCATGCTTGCCGGGGGTGCTGAAGATTTTCTGCGCATATTCAAGTGCGCCGTCCCCGTCACGATCCACTGAGGCATAGTCCATCTGAGCATCGTGATAGGTCAGCGCCGCTTGCACGGCGTCCAGTTCGTTGCGGCCAATGCGACGGGCACGGATTTCGACGCCGGCGACCTTCATGTCGAAGCGCCAGCCGTTCGTACCTTTTGTCATGGGGATAGGCAGTGTCCAGTGGTCACTGCCGACTGACAGGATCGCCTTGCGCTCGCTGGGTTTTTCAATCTGGTGCTGCTCGTGGTACTGCTTCAAAAACGCATCCACATCACTGCTTTGCACGCCTTCGCGGGGAATGTAAGTGCGCCAGTCATCGCCCAGCAGCTCTGTCAGGCGTACCTGATCGGGGGTTCCCGTACCCAAGGCCTTGACGAGCGCCTCAGCAGCTTCTTCCGGTGTTGGAAATGCCTCCTGTGCCGCCGCCATGCACGTCCACGCCAAGCCGGCCGTTATCGCCAGCAGGCCCATGAGCACCTTCACTCGCAGAGAGTTGTTCACCGACGTCCCCCCCTTGAACGCGCCGGCGCGGACGGCCGACTGATCTGGTGGCCGGTCGATCGCGCGGCACTGGGGCGCTGGGCGGATGCCTGGCTGGTCCGGCCACGAAGTGCTTGTGCGTTGGACTGGGAAGGGGAACGCGCGCCGGCGAAGGCATTGTCGCGGGCGCTGCCGCGACTGGCGGCCGGTTGCCTCTGCGCAGTCTGGCGCGCCTGCGAAGAGTCTTTTGTGCGCTGATTCACCTGAGCGTTCTCTCTCCTGGGCTGCTGATTCTCACGGATGTTTTTGGCCGTGCCCTGGCTCCGGTCAGCCGTCCTCGGTCTGTCCGCACCGGCTTGCATCCGATTGCCGACCGAGGCATCGGACTGCGCCTTGCGCGCTTGATCACGGGCCTGGCGGTTGCTGGTGGCAGGTCGTTCGATACCGTGTTTGTCCATTGAACTACGGGCATTTTCACGGGCCTGGGCGCGCTGGGCATCGTCCCCTCGATACGCCTCACGCTGGTTGGCACCGTTGAGTTGCCGGCCGTATTGTCCACGGCTCCGAGAGTCTCGATAGGGAACGCCATCACGGTGAACGGCGTTGTGCTGCCACTTGTTTTGATTATTGGTGATCTGGTTGTTGCGATTGATGTTGTTGTAGCGATCGACGTCGATGTCGATGTCGTTATTGCCCCAGTCACAGTCTCCCCACAGCGAGCCGATGATCGCCACACCGGTCCCGAACGCCAATCCGGCCATCAGTGCCGAACCGGGGTAATAGGCGGGCGGCGGCGGGTAGTACGGGGGCGGCGACGCAGGGTAGGCCCAAGTGCCGTAGGTGGTTGTCGGGTTATAAGCGGGTACGTACACCACCTGCGGATCGGCGGGCTGAATGATGATGGTCGACGTGCTGCTGGCAGGCGCGGGGGCGGGTGCCTGAGCTGTGGGCGCGGGTGCCGGTGTCGCAACATTCTGCACCGTCACGTTCTGGTACTGGTTGCTCTGAAGATTGCCTGCGGCTTGCGCCTGATGACGCAAGCGTTGCACGCCATCCATGAGATCGTCCGGTTGCGCGAGGAAGGCATCACCCAGGCGTTGTACCCAGACCGGGTCCTGTCCCAGCGTGGCCAGGACCTGCGGGAAGGCGACCAGTGCCTGTACGCTCGGATCCCACGGCTGGCTGGCCACTTGCTTGACCGCCTCGTCGCCCTTGGCGTTCGGGTGAGCCTTGGACCAGGTCACCGCCTCGGCGATTTCGCCGGGGTAGGTGCTCGCCATCAATACCTGCGCCAGCAACGGGTCCGGGTAAAGGGCGATGGGCGCCAGCATTTGGGCCAACTGCTCCTGCGTAAACACGGCATCCTTGGCCGGTGCCGTGACGGGCGCTGTCCCGGCAGGGGTTGTCGGGGCTGTATTCGTCGGGACAGGGGCGGTCGCGCCCGTGGTTTGCGCAAGGCACGCAGATCCACTCAAGAACAGTGCAACCGACATCGCGTAAAACAAGGGAATACGCATTGCTCCCTCCCTGTGATCAGGCAGGCTTGAAATGGGTGGATCAACGCCAGGGAGATGAAAGCCGACTTTGCTAGCCGCAAACCTCAGCTTCGATGCCGTGGCTTAATGGTACATCACCAACCTAACGCCCAATGCTGTGGTGCAAAGCTGAATATCGGTGCCGACGCTTTCACAGCGATTGGAGGCTGGCTTCGATGGTCGTGACCACACGGTTACGGCCTTCGTGTTTAGCGTGATACAGGCGTTGATCGGCTGCACGCAGAATGGTTTCGATGGTGTCGCCGTCGCGGCCGGATTGCGCTACGCCGATGCTCACGGTGACCACGGTTAACCGCTGCAGGCCATGAAAAGAATTATTTGCGACGGTGCTTCGCAGACGCTCAGCGATGACGTGCGCGCCCTCAAGTGAAGTCTGCGGTAGCAGAATCATGAATTCTTCCCCGCCCACTCGGGCTACGCCGTCATACGGGCGGATCGAATCGAGGCATTTCTCCACGAAATCTTTCAGGATGTCGTCGCCAACCTGATGCCCGAAGCGATCGTTGATGGACTTGAAATTATCCAGGTCGAGTGCCAACACGGAGAACGGCTCACCGCCGCGCTTGGTCCGGCCCATTTCGACTTCAACCCGCTCCATGAACCGACGCCGATTATCAGCACCCGTCAGAGGATCGGTGGCCGCAAGGTGCCCGAGTTCTTGATTGGTGCGCTGCAGTTCCTGCAGGGCGCTCTCGGTATAGGCCATCGCTTCGGCCAGACGCACCATCAGCTCCTCTTGGCTGTAAATCTTCGAGAACGACCGTGTGGTGAGGAACGCTTGCACGACCCCATAGCTCAACATGAAGAACCCACCGGCGAAGATCGCATGAGCGAGCCACCACATGTGGTTCCATGGACGTGCAAGGATGAAGGCAAGCGACGACAGCGCGAACGCGGTGACCGAGACGACAAAAATCATCATCAGCGGCGAACGGATACGGCGCAGCAGGAGTATTACCACGGTCAATGTGGAAAGAATGAGGGCACCACCTTCCATCGAGAGGCGCACTGCGAGATTGCCGGCGATCGGTGAATTCGCGACGTACGCCACAGCCACATCAACCAGCAGGAACAGTCCTATCCAGGTCAACCACGGACGGGCCTTCATTCGTTGGTCCGCGTCATCAGGTGGGCGGTGGTAAGACAGCATTCCGACTAACAGCAGCATCGACATGACCAATCGAGAGGCCGGTCCATACAGCAGGAAGAGCCAGATATTGTGGTGTGCAAGCCCGGTGAACGCACCATGCAGCGCGTAGATCAGTACAAAACCGAGAAAACCAAGCGTCATCCATCGCAGCAGCGGATCTCCCGATGACTGATAGCAGCGCCACGTGACGTAAGTCACAAACAAGCCCGCCAAGGTGGCTGCCGTGATCGCAATGATATGGAACAGGTGGTTCTCGAAAATAAGGGTAGGGTCTTGAAAGACGTACAAGTAGCCAATCAGATAGGCCGGAACAAACGCAAATCCTGCGAGCAGCAAGTAAGCATAAACCTTGACCATGAGGCGAACGGCTTCAGGTGGCTCGCCGCTGGCGATGAGATTGCTCATGGTTCCCTCCAATTTGAAATCTATCTAGCCGGCACCGGTCCGGTGTTGGCTCCAGAGACACCTGCCTGCCAACGGTCCTTCGCCTCTTTACGCAGATAGGGGATGGACCGATCTATGGCAATTCAATATTAGACTCGTTACCAGTTTCTGCTGCGCAAGCAGGTAAAAATGTTCACGTGAACACAATTAACGCATGACGAATGTTGTCGTGAGGATCGCTAGGGCGCGCTAATTGATCTGCACAATGACCGGACCTTCCGTAACGACCGGCGGGTTCGCGTGGATGTGCGAGGCGTTTTTCTGAATCCAGTCGCGAGCGACTTTCATGCTCTCATCGGTGCCGGCCTTGTCCGTGCAAACCGTCACCGACATACCACCATCACCGAGAGGTAGCAGTGTGTAGCTTGCGAGGCCAGCCACTTTCCGGAGGGCAGCTTCGACGTCGGCCTTTTGCTTTTCTAAAACATCGAAAAGCTGCTTTGCACCAGGGCCTGAGTAGGTTCTTATGACCGCATACATAGTCGTCTCCTTTATGATTTACCGTCTTGATACCCACCCGGATCCGCTGATGGCGGCTATCACTTGGGTTTCTGTTCGTACCGATTTGTTCAGCTTAGTCAAACGCCGGTGACAAGCGTAATGCAACGACCACCGGCAGCTCCTGGCCGATAGCTTCATGGCAACGTCGATAGGTCAGATACTGACCCATGCGGATGGTGGGCAACCCCGCACTTGGTGCCGTCAACGCCACTACAGATCCCGAGCCCAGGTCTGGCTGACGAGGTCTTTTCCGAAACTGCGTACCTGTTCCTCTTCGACCAATTGAAAACCTGCCTTTTGATAGAGCTTTCGGGCATCGCAAAGCACGCTGGTTGTCCAGAGCATCATGCTCGTGTAACCGGCGCCCCGTGCAAATCGCAGACTTTCTTCAAGCAACCGATTGCCGATTCCCATGCCTCGGGCACTTGCATCCACGTAGAGCATTCGCAGTTTGGCGGTCGTCTCGTCATGCCTGACGACAAAGACCGAACCGATAACCTTGCCATCTTTTTCCGCGATCCAGCATCGCTCGCAGGACTGATCGAATTCACGAAGGTATTTGGCGACTATTTCTGCCACCAGCGCTTCGAATTCCGAATTCCATCCGTATTCGCGGGCATATAGTTGAGCTTGCTGCTGAACGACAATCCCCATATCACCCGCTTCAGGATCGCGCAGGAGGTAGGAGGGATCTGTGTCGCCTAATAGCGCCTGTATCCGTTTCATGGCTTGGGTCAATTGCTCTTGCTGTGGCTCAGGCAAGCCTTGCAGCATCAACACGACTTCCTCGCGAGCGGCTTGCTCCAGCGAGGCCAGCACGGTGCGACCAGGATCGGTGAGCTGGATTTGAGATGCTCGGGCATCGCTTGCCGAGCGAGTCCTGCCAATCAAGCCTTTTTTCTCGAATCCACCGATGACCCGGCTAACGTAGCCGGCGTCCAGGCCAAGCATCTGACAGAGGTCTGAACTCTTCAGGCCAGCACTGGCGCCTAATTCATAAAGGATGCGAGCCTCGGTCAACGAAAATTCGGCCTTAAGCAGGTGCTCTTGCAACGCGCCGATCTGGTGGGTGTAGAACCGGTTAAAGCGGCGTACCGTTTCGGCGCGCTCAGTAATGGTTGCGGACATGGAAAATCCCCATATAGTTGCTTTTGTCAATTATATGGTTGACTTAGGCAAATATGTCAATCCTGCCTACATTCGCTTTTTGCAAACTTGCCATTCGCTACGAGCTTGTGACGATGTAAGCATTGTTTCGATTGAGGAGTGGCTTCAACCATTTCTCGTTACTGCTCAAGCATCAAGCTACGCCAAATGATCATCGGCTTTTCTAGAGGTGCGACTTCCGGTTGCAACTGCTCCTGCGTGTGTCTGTTGTGCGGTGGCTGCTCCTCTGGTTCAGGCGCTGGAATGTGATACTTGGCGGCATGCACGTTATCTACGGACATTTTTTGTAGTGCGCTTATTTGATTGTTATGGTGACTTTGCCTTTTGATCTGCCCTGCTCGACGTACCGCAACGCCTCTGCAGTCGATTCAAAAGGGAAGGAACGATCGATGACCGGTTTGATGATGCCAGCTTCGATAAGCGAGGTGATTTTTTGCAGTTGTACCCCGTTGGCACGCATAAACAAAAATTCATAGCTCACCCCATGCTTGCGGGCTTTTCTACGAATACCGCTGCTCAGCAGGCGCATGACTTGCCGTAGCATCCAGGACAAGCCTTGCTCTTGGGCAAATTCTGCTGTCGGTGGTCCAGAGAGGGAAATGAGCTGTCCGCCGGGCTTGAGGACCTCGACTGAATCCATCAGTACATCGGTGCCCAGGCTGTTCAACACCACGTCGAAATCGTGTAATTCGGTTGCAAAATCTTGCTGCTTGTAGTCGATGACCACATCTGCCCCGAGCGCCTTCACCCATTCGACATTCGCCGTACTGGTGGTCGTCGCAACGAAGGCGCCGAGGTGTTTGGCGAGCTGAATGGCAAACGTGCCGACACCGCCGGATCCGGCATGAATCAACACCTTCTGGCCTTTTTTCAACTGGGCGGTCTCAACCAGCGCCTGCCAGGCCGTCAAGAGAGCCAAGGGGACGGACGCCGCTTCGGCCATGTCAAGGTTCGAGGGTTTCATCGCGAGCGCGTTTTCGTTCACGGCGATCAGTTCGGCAAACGTCCCGATCCGGTCCTCGGGAGGGCGTGCATAGACTTCATCTCCTGGCTTGAATCGCTTCACCGCCGAACCTGTGCGAACGACCACACCCGCCAGGTCATTGCCCAATACCAAGGGAAATGTATAGGGCAGGATCAGTTTGAATTCCCCGGTTCTGATCTTTGAGTCCAACGGGTTCACGCTCGTTGCATGCACCTGGATCAGCACGTCATGCACACCGACCGCAGGATCGGGCACTTCGCCAATCATTCCGTTCTGCTTGCCGTAGCGGTCAATAAAAAATGCCTTCATGCTGCAGCTGCTCTTGTCGGTGGAATGAGAATGGGGCGCGGCCCCGGCAACGTTGATGCGATGCGACGTTCAGGCTGTCAGGCGTCGAGAAATGCCGAAGCCTTAGCCACGAAATCGGTGTGGTGCTGGAAAATGCTGCCGTGCCCGGCGTCCTGGTAAATGATCAGTTGCGCGTTGGGGATTCGCTTTGCCAGCTCAAGCGAGTTGACAGTGGGCACCATGATGTCGTTGTCCCCGTTGGCTATCAGCGTCGGCATCCGCAGGCGCCCGAGTTCTTGCGGCGCCTGCTTGCCCCACGCAGTAATGGCTTTCAATTGCCGTAAAAACGCGCGGGGTGTCGGGCCTTTGTCGCGGTCTTGCCGGCGCTCTTTCAATCGTTGCAAATACTCGGACGCGGCGCGTTGCCCGTTGGCCGTGGTGGTAAAGAACAGGTAGAACTTGGGATCTCGTAGCGTCAGCAGACCCTTGATCATTAACGGCCAGGTCACTGAGCCGACGTTGTCGATGCCTGCGCCGCCGGCCGGTCCGGTTCCGGTGAGGATCAGCCTGCGCACACGTTCGGGAGCTTTCAGGGCGATGTCTTGAGCGACGAAGCCGCCGAGTGAAAAGCCGAGCAGGTCAACCTTGTCCAAACCCAACGCACGAATAAAGCCGATGCCATCGTCAGCCATCTCACCGACGGTCAATGGCGCGGTACCACCCGAGCCACCGATACCGCGGTAATCGGTGGTGATGACACGCCGTTTTTTTGCCAGACCGTCAATGATCCTGGGGTCAAAGTTATCCAGCACTGCCCCCCAATGGTTGAACATGACCAGAGGGACCTGCGTTCTGGGTCCCAGATCACGATAGGCAAAAGGTATCCCGTCAACCAGAACCGACTGGTTCGCCGCGTTGATAAATGACGACTGCGAACCTGGATGATTGCTTCTAGCCAAAAGAGTCATGTTTATTCCGTCCGATTGCGGGGCGAGGCCGACCTGCTCGACAGGGTTCAGACCTGAGTCAAATAGCGTGGCGCCACGGCGGACTGTCTGATCTGCGACAAAAGACCCTGACGTGCGGTTTGCAGGGCATCCCAGCGCTCGCCTTCTTGCAACGGAGGAATGGTCACCGGTTCGCGGCGATCGAAGCCAACCAGTGCGGCATCGACCAGGTCATCCACTTCCATGATTTCGCTCAAGGTGTTGATGTCGATACCGGCGCGGTCCCAAATCTCCGTGCGGGTGGCGGCGGGCAATACGGCTTGCACATAAACACCCAGAGGCGAAAGTTCCAGGCTCAGGCCTTGGGAAAGGAACAGCACAAACGCCTTGGTCGCCCCATAGACTGACATGCCAAACTCAGGCGCCAGACCCACCACCGAACCAATGTTGATGATCGCGCCTTCACCTGCTTTGGCCAGGCGTGGCGCGATGGCGCTGGCGAGTCGCACCAGTGCAGTGGTGTTGAGGGCCACCAGTTGCGCAACGCTGTCGGTGCTTTGCTCGATGAAGGTGCCGGACTGCGCGGCACCGGCATTGTTGACGAGGATGCCGATACGCTCGTCATCCCGAAGGCGCGCTTCGACAGTGTGCAGATCGCTGAGTTGAGTCAGGTCGGCCGGAACCACCTCAATGGCGACGCTGTGTTCGTCACGCAACCTTGCGGCGAGCGTTTCCAGGCGCGAGTGGTCGCGGGCGACCAACACCAGATCATGCCCGCGTTGGGCGAAACGTTGGGCATAAACCGCGCCGATGCCGGTGGAAGCGCCAGTGATGAGAACGGTAGGACGAGTAGTCATGATGTCAGCTCTTTTTTCGGGAACATGAATGGGATGGATGCACGATCAAAATCAGGCCCGATCAGCCTGTGCCTGGTTCGCGACAGCGCTGGATTCGCCAAGCGTCGGGTAGTCGATGTATCCCGCCGCTCCGCCGCCGTAGAGCGTGGAAGGGTCAAAGGCGGACAGTGGCGCACCGGTTTTGAGCCGCTCCACCAGATCAGGGTTGCCAATAAAAGGACGGCCAAAGGCGATCAGGTCGGCCTTGTCATGCGCAAGGCGTGCCGTGGCCAGGTCCAGGTCATAGCCGTTGTTGGCGATGTAGGTGTTCTTGAAGCGCTGACGCAAGGCGCCGAAATCAAAGAGCGCCACGTCGCGAGGTCCACCGGTCGCGCCTTCGACGACGTGCAGATAAACGATGTCCAGAGCATTGAGTTGATCGACGATGTAATCGAACTGAGCCTGCGGATCACGGCTCGATACACCGTTGGCCGGCGAGACCGGCGAAAGGCGAATGCCCGTGCGATCAGCACCAATCTCGGCGGCCACGGCAGCCGTCACTTCCAGCAGCAGACGCGCACGGTTTTCGATTGAGCCGCCGTACGCATCAGTACGCAGGTTGGAGCCGTCCTTGATGAACTGATCCAGCAAATAGCCGTTTGCACCGTGGATTTCCACGCCATCGAAGCCTGCCGCAATGGCGTTTGCCGCCGCTTGGCGGAAATCGTTGACGATGCCCGGCAACTCGTCAGCTTCCAAAGCTCGCGGCTCGGAAACGTCCTCGAAGCGGTTGTTGACGAACACCTTGGTCGCAGGACGAAGCGCGGAAGGGGCTACCGGCGCCGCACCGTGCTGTTGCAGATCGACGTGGGAAACACGGCCCACATGCCACAGTTGCAGGAACACTCTCCCGCCCTTGGCGTGCACGGCATCGGTCACCTTGCGCCATCCCTCTATCTGAGCCGGTGTGTAAATGCCTGGCGTGTCCTGATAGCCCTGTCCCTGCTGAGATATCTGCGAGGCTTCGGAAATCAGCAAGCCCGCGCTGGCTCGCTGGCTGTAATAGGCAGCAGCAAATTCACTCGGTACAAAGCCTTTTCCGGCGCGATTGCGTGTCAGCGGGGCGAGAACCACGCGGTTTGACAGTTTCAGCGTGCCAAGCGTGTAAGGGGAAAACAGATTCTGGTCGCTCATGGGTGTTTGTTCCGTGCCCGTTGGTGAACTTCATATTGCTGGTATTTAGGATGATGATCGAAATCTAAACTGTCAACAACTTTGATTATGGTCAACATCTATGTATCATCAACCCATGAATTTCCAAGCGGTAACGAGGTATCGAACATGCGAGTGAGCAAGGCCCAGGCCCAGGCAAATCGGGAGCACATCGTCGAAACGGCCTCGGTCATGTTTCGCGAACGCGGTTTTGACGGTGTCGGCGTGGCCGACTTGATGGCCGCTGCCGGGTTCACCCATGGCGGTTTCTACAAACATTTCGGTTCGAAGGCCGACTTGATGGCTGAGGCCTCGGCCAACAGCCTTGCGCAATCGCTGATCAGCGCTGAAGCACTGAGCATCAAGGATTTCATCGATGTGTATGTGTCCAGGGATCATCGCGACGGGCGCGCCACGGGTTGCACCATGGCGGCGTTGTGCGGCGACGCTGCGCGTCAGTCCGGCGATTTGAAGTCAGCATTCGCTGAGGGCATTGAGCGCACGTTGCAAACGCTCGGCGAAAAATACCCGACCGGGCCGGATGCGCCGGCGGGTGAGGCGAGGGTGAAAATGATCGACCTGCTGGCGCGCGCGGTCGGCGCGATCATGTTATCGCGCGCCTGTCCTGACGACTCGGCGCTGGCCGATGAGATTCTGGCGGTGTGTCACGCGCAAATGACTGCATCGGTATCTATTCAATCGTAGGTTCATTTCGTATTGGGAATAGATGGTTGTCAGCACAAGGCGTGCTGACTTGCTTCATTTCGTCTTTGGTCGACCGGTTGAATCCACAGCCGATAGCAGTCGCTCGCGAACGACCACTATCGACCCAGAGCGCTCATCCCTGGCTAACCGATCTGACAGATTGCACGGGCGTTTAAACTGCTCCAGCGGTTTTTTGTTGAGCTGCGGCAGTTTCTCGTATCACGATTCTACAAACTGTCTTCTTTGTAGATAGATGACTGAAGAAACTCTGCTATCAGCGACGTAACCTGCTGTTGAATCACCCCGCGCGGGCGAGCGCTGTCGCCATCCCGGCAAATGATGCCATCGCCTGGTACTTCTTCTTCGAGCATTACTTGCGCGCCAGGTTTGCACACCGACAAGAAGCTGAAGTGGCTTGCGTCGCTGATTTCGACGTAACGGCTTGACGCCGCAGGCAGGCGTTTGGCCAGGTTGGCAGACTCCAACTCAGCGGGAAGCTCGTCCGACGGTACGCCGGCGGCGATCACCAGCGCGGGTACCGGCAGTGCGGCCAGGCTTTCATCGGTCATGCCCCGTGAAAGGCCCAGGTCCAAGGTAACCACAGCCGTGACGCGTTTATCGCGCAAATCGGCGGCCAGCGCGGCCTTTGATTCTGAGGTGCTTGCGGGGTTTATCTTTCCATAGACGGTGCAACTTGATAACTGCGGGTGGGCTTTGCAGTCATGGGCGAAGCGGTCTGGATCGAAGCGAGCACCGGCGATCTCCAGGGCGGTCCAGCCGCCGAGTGAATGGCCCACCACTGCAATTCGGTCATTGGCGACCCAGCCGAATTTTTCAGGTTGAGTCGTGACGCTATCAATGGCTCGGCTCAAATCAACGGGCCTCTGCCATAACTGCGCCGCTGCTTGAGGGCTACGGTCATGAGTGGTGGTGCCAGGGTGATTGATTGCGGCGACGATGTAACCCTTATGAGCCAGAGCACTGGCGAGCCAGATCTGGTTGCTCCAGTTACCTCTGTACCCGTGGGAGAGCACCAACAATGGATGCTTGCCAGCAGCGGGCGGCGCGTCACGAACGGCAGAAGCCCCGACGAACACCACATCATCGCCGATCAATTGCGTGGCGGCGGTAGTTGCACTGGGGTACCAGACGACCATCTCCAGTGCACGGCCATTTTGCGAGTCCGCCAGTGTGGAAGAGTGGAAGCCGACAGGGTTCTCGTCAGCGAGTGCGAGAGTAGTCAGCCAGGTCAACAACAGGGCGCCAAAAGCTATTTTCAATGTCGTTTCTTCCTTGATTAGACAAATGCATGGCAACCTGAACCCGCCGTTAGGCGCGTCCACCTTCGTAGGGAGTCGAAGCTAATGTGGCTGCATATAAGCACGGACATTAAAGCCCACATTCGAACCGCCGAGCATAATTTTCATCGTTAACTCTGTTCCGCGGTCTTTAGTGAGAAGGCTGAACGTCCGTTCCCGGCCGACCTCTGCCGTTCACGTATTAGCGAAGTTTCTCTACTGACATGCGCCAAGTACAGTGGTTATCCGTTTTCTTTTCTTAAGGGCAGGGCGGTTTTATAGCGGACCTGTTTCAACGACAGACTGGAACGAATTTTTTCTACTTCTGGCATAGGCGAAAGTCGCTCGATGATGAAATGCTCCAACGCCTGCATATCTGCCATCACTACGCGAATCAAATAGTCAGCATCACCGGTCATCAGATAGCACTCCATGACCTCGTCGCATTCGCAGATATTGCGCTCGAAATTCTGCAAAGACTCCCGGCCTTGCTGCTTGAGGCTGATGGAGATGAAAACATTCAAACGCAAGCCCAGCGCCTCGGGCGCCAGTAGCGCCACGTACTCGCGAATGCAACCGGATGCCTCTAGGGCCTTGACCCGAGCCAGGCAGGGGGAGGGTGAAAGATGAACCCGCTTGGCCAGTTCCACATTTGACAGGCTGCTGTCGTTTTGCAGCTCTCTAAGGATCTTCAGGTCAATACTGTCGAAGTTCATTGTGCTTCTACTTTTAGGATGGACAGTGTTTTATGCCGCCAATGATCGAAGTGGGGCTGCATAACGATCAAAAAAGCTGCGGGCCTCGGCATAGACTATTAAAAAAGCGAGGAGGTGCCTATGAGCCGTTTCCATTCCAGTCATCCCGATACAACCGCCGCCCCCCTGACCCAGAACGATCTCGACGAGCTGCGCGAATGGCGTGAGGCCCTGGAGTCGCTGGTGGCCACTCGCGGCCCCGAGCATGCGCGCCGGTTGCTCGACCAATTGGCTGAAGCGGCACGTGATCCGTCCGTTGGCTGGCAGCCGCGCCGGGGCACGTCTTATGTCAACAGCATCCCTGTGTCGCAGCAACCGCTGTTCCCTGGTGATCTCGCCACGGAAGAACGCCTTGCTTCGATCATGCGCTGGAATGCTTTGGTCATGGTGGTCCGGGCCAATCGGGCGTACGGCGAACTCGGCGGCCATATCGCCAGTTACACCAGCGCAGCGGATCTGTTCGAGGTGGGCTTCAACCATTTTTTCCGGGCGCGTAACGACGTCTTCGACGGTGACCTGGTGTTCTTCCAGCCTCATTCGGCACCGGGCATCTATGCTCGCGCTTTCCTCGAAGGGCGATTGAGCGAAACCGATCTTGAGCACTACCGCCAGGAAATCACCGCTCGAAAATCTGGTGCCCAAGGGCTGTCGAGCTATCCGCATCCATGGTTGATGCCGGACTTCTGGCAGTTCCCCACCGGTTCGATGGGCATCGGTCCGATCAGCTCGATTTTCCAGGCGCGCTTTATGCGCTACTTGCAGCACCGTGGCCTGCAAGACACCACTGACCGGCACGTTTGGGGGGTGTTCGGCGATGGCGAGATGGACGAGCCGGAGAGCATGTCGGCGCTGACCCTGGCCGCCCGTGAAGGCCTGGATAACCTGACGTGGGTGGTCAACTGTAATTTGCAGCGGCTTGACGGCCCGGTGCGGGGCAACGGGCGGATCATCGACGAACTGGAAGCGTTGTTCAGCGGTGCCGGATGGAACGTGATCAAAGTGGTCTGGGGTTCGGACTGGGACGCGTTGCTGGCCAGGGACGAGGATGGCGCGCTGGTGCGCACCCTGTCGCAGACTGTCGATGGTCAATTCCAGACGTTCGCCGCTAAGGATGGCGCCTACAACCGCGAACATTTCTTCGGCCAAAGCGCATCACTGGCGCGGCTGGCCCACGGCTTGAGCGATGAGCAGATCGACCGCCTCAAACGTGGCGGACACGACATCATCAAAATCTACGCCGCTTACCTTGCAGCCAGCCAGGAAGAGGGCAAGCCGACGGTGATCCTTGCCCAGACCAAGAAGGGGTTTGGTATGGGCGAAGCCGGGCAGGGCAAGATGACCACGCATCAGCAGAAGAAGCTCGACCGCGAAGCGTTGATCGCTTTCCGCAACCGCTTTCAGTTGCCGCTGTCGGATGAACAGGTCGAGTCGTTGAGCTTTTGCAAACCGGCTGAAGATAGCCGCGAAATGCGTTATCTGCATCAGCGGCGACAGTCTCTTGGTGGTTACATGCCGGTGCGCAATCGTACGGCCGCCGCCGTGCCGGTGCCTCCGATTGCAAGCTATGCCAGCTTCGCCACTCAGGCCGAGGGCAAGGAAATGTCCACCACCATGGCCTTCGTACGGATGCTCAGCAGTCTGCTGAAGGACAAACAACTGGGCCCGCGCATTGTGCCGATTGTCGCCGACGAAGCGCGCACCTTTGGCATGGCCAACCTGTTCAAGCAGATCGGTATCTACTCCAGCGTCGGTCAGCGTTACGAGCCCGAAGACATCGGCTCGATCCTCAGTTACCGTGAAGCCACCGACGGGCAGATTCTCGAAGAAGGCATCAGCGAAGCCAGCGCCATCAGCTCCTGGGTTGCCGCCGCCACCAGCTATTCGGCCCACGGCCTGCGTATGTTGCCGTTCTACATTTACTATTCGATGTTCGGCTTCCAGCGGGTCGGCGACCTGATATGGGCCGCAGCTGACCAACGTTCCCGTGGCTTCCTGCTGGGCGCCACGGCTGGGCGAACCACGCTCGGAGGTGAAGGCTTGCAGCATCAGGACGGCACCAGTCACCTGATCGCCGCCACTGTACCCAACTGTCGCGCCTACGATCCGGCGTTCGCCAGCGAGTTTGCGGTGATTCTCGACCATGGCATGCGCCAGATGCTCGAACAGGACGTCGACGAGTTCTACTACGTGACCCTGATGAATGAAAACTACCCGCAACCGACCTTACCCGAGGGAATTGAGCGGGCGATCATTCGCGGCATGTACTGCTTCATTGAGCAGCACCCGGCAACTCCGAAAGGCAAGGTGCGCTTGCTCGGCTCGGGCACTATCCTGCGCGAAGCCCTGGCCGCCGCCGAGTTGCTGGCCAACGATTGGCAGGTTGCGAGCGAGGTGTGGAGCGTCACCAGTTTCAGTGAACTGGCTCGTGATGCGCGGGACGTCGAGCGCTGGAACCGGTTGCATCCGCAAGCCGACGTCCGCACCAGCTATCTTGGCGAATGCCTGCCCTGCGGCGCGCCGGTGGTGGCTGTGTCTGACTACGTGCGCGCGTTGCCGCAACTGATCGGCTCGTACCTGCAATCACGCTATACCGTACTCGGTACCGATGGGTTTGGGCGAAGCGATACCCGTGCGGCCTTACGCGACTTTTTCGAAGTCGATCGCCATCACATCGTGTTGGCAGCCCTCGCTACCCTTGCCGACGAAGGCACGGTTGATCGACAACTATGCGCCGAGGCGATCAAGCGCTATGGACTGGACAGTGAGAGCCAGGCCTCGTGGACCTGCTGACACGCACCTTCATTTTTTGGCGTCTGCACAGGCCGCGTTATCCTCGATAGTTAAGGGCGGGCATTTGCCCGCTCATGTCGGGAATTGTGATGTCTGAATGAGACATCGTTCATGCTCGGCCCGCTTTTAGTTAACCATCACTTCGTCCAGTGCCTGCTCGAGGGTGCTGACCGTGCGCTCGATATTGTGCAGCTTTTCGAGTCCGAACAGACCGATGCGGAAGGTCTGGAAGTCGGCCGGCTCGTCGCATTGCAATGGCACTCCGGCGGCGATCTGTAGGCCGTGGCTGGCAAATTTCTTACCGCTCTTGATGTCGGCATCATCGGTGTAGCTCACCACTACGCCAGGGGCCTGAAAGCCGGCTGCGGCCACGCTTTTGATGCCTTTGCCGGTCAACATTGCGCGCACCCGATCGCCCAGAGCCTGTTGTTCGCCGCGGACCTTGTCGAAACCGTAGGCTTGCGTCTCTTTCATCACTTCGTTAAATCGCGCGAGGGAATCGCTGGGCATGGTCGCATGGTAGGCATGTCCGCCCTGTTCGTAGGCCTGCATGATCTGAAGCCACTTTTTCAGGTCGCAGGCGAAGCTGCTGCTCTGCGTCTGTTCGATGCGCTCGAGGGCCAAAGAACTGAGCATCACCAGGGCGCAGCAAGGGGAAGCGCTCCAGCCTTTCTGCGGTGCGCTGATCAGCAGGTCGACTGCGCATTTCTGCATATCAACCCAAATCGTGCCTGAGGCGATGCAGTCCAGCACGAACAGGCCTCCCACCGCATGCACGGCGTCGCCGACGGCCCGCAGGTACTCGTCGGGCAGGATAATCCCTGATGAGGTTTCAACGTGGGGGGCGAAGACAATCTGCGGCTTCTGCGCCTGAATGGCTGTCAGCACTTCGTCCAGAGGGGGTGGGGCGTAGGCAGCCTGGCGACCAGTCTCGACCGGTCGGGCTTTCAGCACCGTGGTGGCCGCCGGGATGTTGCCCATCTCAAGGATCTGGCTCCAGCGATAACTGAACCAGCCGTTGCGTATCACCAGGCATTGCTGGTCGGTGGCAAACTGTCGCGCCACCGCTTCCATGCCGAATGTGCCGCTGCCCGGGACCACCGCAACAGCCTGGGCGTTGTAGACCTGTTTCAGGGTCCTGGAAATGTTCTTCATCACGCCTTGAAATGACAGCGACATGTGGTTGAGCGAGCGGTCGGTGTAGACCACTGAGTACTCGACCAGCCCCTCGGGATCGATACTGGGATATAGCTTTGACATGGGGTGACTCCTTTGACAGAGATCTCAGTGGTATCGACCCTGCCCTAAGCCTTGGCAAATGACAAGATTGCTCGGGATTGATTTTCGACTTCTGTCGAGCAGTTGAATCCACAATCAAAAGCGGATGTAGGCCGAACGCCCGCTAATGGCCCGATAGCAGTCGCCCGCCAACCTGTTCATTCGCGCGTAGATTCCGGTTCTTCCAGATGATCGATGTGCTTGAAGCGCTCGACCAGGAAATCGATCAGGCTGCGTACCCGCGCCGACAGGTGCAACTGTTGCGGATACACGGCGTAGACATCGGCGCGGGTGGGGGTCTGATCTTCCAGCACCAGGCGCAAGCGGCCACTGCGCACGTAACGGGCGATGTCCCATTCGGCCCGCAGCAGAATGCCATAACCTTCCAGTGCCCAGTTCAGGGCCACTTCACCGTCGTTGCAGCCCAACGCGCCGCGCACTTTGATGTTTTGTGTGCGCCCGCCGTTGGTGAAACTCCACACGCCGTAGGGCGTTTCGTTTTGCCGCAGGAAGATGCAGTTGTGTTGCTGTAAATCCGCCAGGCGTTGGGGCACGCCATGCTTTTCCAGGTACAGGGGCGAGGCGCATAACAGACGGCGATTGGACGCGATCTTGCGGGCATGGAAAGCGGCGTCCGGCAGCGTGCCGAAACGAATACCCAGGTCAAACCCGTGAGTCGTCAGGTCGAGTGGGTGGTCGCTGATTTCCAGTTGTATTTCCACCTCCGGGTACTGCGCGAAGAACGCGCCCAAGGCCGGGCCGATATAGCGCCGACCGAATCCCAGCGAAGCGTTGACGCGGATCAGGCCTTTAGGCGTTGCCCGGCTGCTGCTGATCAGCTGCTCGACCTCATCGATCTGCGTGAGGATGCGCGCGGCATGGGAGAAATACAGTTCACCTTCCGAGGTCAGGCTCATCGAGCGCGTGGTGCGGTTGACCAGGCGGATGCCTAGCCGTGCTTCCAGCGCGGTCAGGCGCTTGCTCACCGCCGGCGGGGTGACGCCCAACTCGCGAGCCGTCGCCGCGAGGCTGCCTTTGTTGGCCAGCAGGTAGAAAAAAGACAAATCCAGGGTTTGGCTCATTGGTAACTCAAATTCATCTATGTAGTGATTTGGAGTAACTCACGCTCATTTGTTCACTACATATACTCCGCTCACACCCTGATTGAACAGCCCCGTTCGACAGGCACAACAAGAACGTGAAGAGAGTGGAGTTAACTAATGAGCGCCTACAAAATTGCTGCAGTTCCAGGTGATGGTATCGGTGTAGAAGTGATCGCTGCGGGCGTCGAGGTGCTGCAAGCCTTGTCGAAGAAATCCGGCTTCGAACTGGATTTCAAACACTTCGACTGGAACTCGGATAACTACCTTAAAAACGGCTACTACATCCCTGACGGTGGCCTGGAAGAGCTGAAAACCTTCGACGCCATTTTCTTCGGCGCAGTCGGTGCGCTCAACGTGCCGGATCACATTTCGTTGTGGGGCCTGCGCCTGCCGATCTGCCAGGGCTTCGACCAGTACGCCAATGTGCGTCCGGCTCGCGTACTGCCAGGGGTTAAAAGCCCGCTGCTCAATGGCGATCAAATCGACTGGGTCGTGGTGCGTGAAAACTCCGAGGGCGAGTACTCCGGCAATGGCGGTCGTGTCCACCGGGGGCTGCCTGAAGAGGTCGCCACCGAGGTGTCGGTGTTCACCCGTGCCGGGGTCGAGCGCATTCATCGTTTCGCCTTCGAACTGGCGCAAAGCCGTCCTCGCAAGCACCTGACCATGGTCACCAAATCCAACGCCCAGCGTCACGGCATGGTGCTGTGGGACGAGATTTTCTACGAAGTCGCCAAGGACTTTCCGGACGTCAAAATCGACAAGGAATTGGTCGACGCCGTAACCACGCGCATGGTGCTCAAACCATCGACGCTGGACGTGATCGTTGCCACCAACCTGCACGCCGACATCCTGTCCGATCTGGCCGCCGCGTTGTCCGGCAGCCTGGGCATTGCGCCGACCGCCAACCTGAACCCTTCGCGCAAATTCCCCTCGATGTTCGAACCGATCCACGGCTCGGCCTTCGACATCACCGGCAAAGGCGTGGCCAACCCGATCGCAACATTCTGGACGGCGGCAATGATGCTCGAACACCTGGGCGAAGCGGCTGCGGCGAAGCACCTGATGTCGGCTATCGAGGCGGTGACCGAGAGCGGTCTGCACACCCCGGATCTGGGCGGTACGGCCACCACCCGCCAGATCACGGATGCGGTCATCGAGTTGATCAAACGCTGATTCAAGCGGCGGCACAACGCCAAGGGGCTGATCACTGATCAGAGCCCCTTGGCATTTCCTGACAACAATAAAAAATCAGGGCCCTGTCATGAAAAGAATATTCGGCAAACTTTACGTACAAGTGCTCATCGCCGTGATCCTCGGCGCCATCGTCGGGGTATTCGTGCCCGAAACCGGAACAGCGCTCAAACCCTTGGGCGACGCGTTCATCAAACTGATCAAAATGCTCCTCGCCCCGGTGATCTTCCTGACGGTGGTCACGGGCATCGCGCGCATGGAGAACATGAAAGAGCTGGGGCGCGTCGGCTTTCGTGCGCTGATCTATTTCGAAGTGGTGTCCACCCTGGCGCTGGTCGTCGGTCTGGTAGTCGTCGATGTGTTCAAACCCGGCGTCGGCATGAACATCGATGTCGCCACGCTGGATACGTCGAGCCTGGCCACCTACACCAGCGCCGTGAAGCATGCGTCGTTCATGGACTTTGTGATGAACATCATCCCCGACACCATCGTGGATGCCTTCGCCAAGGGCAACGTGCTGCAAATATTGCTGTTCTCCATTCTGCTGGGCATTGCCCTGGCGCATGTCGGACCTCGTGCCAAGGTGTTCGTCGACACGCTGGACAGCCTGATGCAGGGCATGTTTCGCATCGTCAACATGGTCATGCGCCTGGCACCCATCGGCGCCTTCGGAGCGATTGCTTTCACCATCGGCAAATACGGCTTTGGCTCGCTGTTCTCGCTCGGCAAGCTGATGGCCTGTGTCTACCTGACCTGTGCGGTGTTCGTGATTTTTGTACTGGGCCCGATCTGCCGCTACAGCGGATTCAGCCTGTGGAAGTTTCTGAAATTCATCAAGGAAGAACTGTTTACCGTCCTCGGCACCAGCTCTTCGGAATCGGTGCTGCCGCAGATGATTTCCAAGATGGAAAAGGCCGGTGTTTCCAAACCCGTCGCCGGCCTGATCATTCCCTCGGGCCTGACCTTCAACCCGGACGGGCAGGCGATCTACTACACCATCGCCGCGATCTTCATCGCCCAGGCAACCAACACACCGCTGACCCTGACGGATCAGTTGATCGTCCTGGCCGTGCTGATGTTTACCTCCAAGGGATCTGCTGGTGTCACCGGCTCGGGATTCATCATTCTGGCAGCGACGTTATCGTCCCTTGGCACCATTCCGGTGGCGGGCATGGTGCTGCTGTTGGGCGTCGACCGGTTCATGTCGGAAGCGCGTGCGATCACCAACACCATCGGCAATGGCGTCGGAACAATGGCCATTGCCAAATGGGTCGGGGCGCTGGACACCGTGAA
Source organism: Pseudomonas sp. GM41(2012) (assembly GCF_000282315.2). GTDB lineage: Bacteria > Pseudomonadota > Gammaproteobacteria > Pseudomonadales > Pseudomonadaceae > Aquipseudomonas. Next base: position 1,228,632 of record NZ_AKJN02000006.1, on the reverse strand, counting down.
AATGCACAAGGCGTTGAATGGTGAGGTCGAAGGGGAGAAACCCGCGACGGCTCAGGCAGAGGTTATCGCGGCTCATTCAGCGCTGGGAGCAGGTTCCGTGCTGCCAGGTCTGCAAAAAGCTTCTCGGGCGTAAGGTATGAGGCGCTGAACGTGATCTCAGCGCCTGCTTTGCTCAAAGTTTGTAGCCGATCTGCCGCAACAGGTTCTTGCGCCACAGGATGTCTTCCTCGCCTTCAATGCCTCGGGCACAGAGGCCATCCACCACGCCCAGAATGGCTCGCCCTTGGTCCGTCTCGGCCAGAATCACCTCAGTCGGATTGGCCGTTGCACAAAAAATGCGGCACACCTCTGGAACCATTTTGACGGCGTTCAACACGTTTACGGGATAGAAACCATCGTTGAGGAAAATGATGAAGCTATGGCCTGCGCCGATGGCTTGGGCATTGCGCCGGGCCAGGTCGATCATGGCGGCATCGGTGCCAGACCAGCGCACCAGGCAGTTGCCGGAAGCTTCGCAAAAGGCCACGCCAAAGCGGATACCTGGCACGGCATTGACCAACGCTTCGTGGATGTCCTCGACGGACTTGATGAAGTGGGTCTGACCGAAAATGAAGTTCGTCGCTTCCGGTTTGTCGATTTTCAACGTGATGAGTTGCATCTCGAACGCCTCCTTTCACGATGACTGATAACACGTTAAGCATAGCTACTCATAAAACGTAGATCTTGAGCCTGGTGATCACCCTGTGGCGAGGGGGCTTGTCGGAACGCCGCATCGCCCCGTTCGGTTGCGCAGCAGCCGTAAATCCGGACAGCTCGATTTGTCTGAAGGAACACTGGGGGCCGCTTCGCGACCCAACGGGGCGATGCGGCGGTCCGACAAGCCCCCTCGCCACAGGGTTGTGTTCGTTGCCGCTTTACCCGTGGCTGCTAGAACTTCGCATAGTTCAACGCATCGACAATGGCCGAGCCGCCGATGCCGGTCAGCGACAGCAGCAGCGCCCGGATCAGCGGGTCTTCAGCGTAGCGTGAGAACGCGCCGCTACTGAGCGTCGCGACCCGCTCGCGGATCATCTTGAACTTGCTGTAGCAAGGCGTCGTTTCAGGTGTTTGCAGCAGGTAGGCGTCAAGTCGTTGCAGTGCAAGCGTGCGGGATTTTTCCGCGGCACGGCGCATCGACAGCGCGGAGACCAGCAGCACCAGCGCCGTCAGCAGGTAGGAAATGATCAGGCTGGGCGGTGTCGGCCAGTTATCGAACAGGCTGCTGCGCGATGCGAACAGGATCAACATGACCACCGTCGGCGCATAGATCAGGCGGTTAACGGCCGAGGTGCGCTTGGCAATCAGCTGCAAATCCATCCACTCGTCGATGCACGGGTGCCGGAGCATGCCGAAGGTCTTCTTGTGCTCCATCTGCAAGGTGCCTGGCCAGATCGCATGATGTTCGCTGAGATGGCGGATGAATCGCGTCAGCAGCAGGTTGGCATCCATGACCCAGAACACCAGCACCTGGAACGTCAGGGTGGGGATCAGCCAACTCATCATCCACCACATCGATGCGCCGCGAACGGGCATGCCCTCCATGGGCCAGATGACAAACAGCACGCTGGTGATCACGACGTAAACCCAGGTGGCGAGCATGGCCCGCAGCATTCGGGCGCCGAAGGAGCCGCAGACGCAGTGCTCACCCCAGAAGCGAGCAATCACGATCATCTTGCGCCCGTCCGTGCAAGCGGCCTGTGCCGGTGCGCAGGACGTTGACCAATCTTCGCTGGCGGTCAGCAACGGGAAGAAAATCCTCAGCAGGCAGTGCCCCAGCTCGTTGCACCAACGACGCAATGTCCAGCCCTTGCCCCGGCGAATCAAGCGCCGAACCTGTCCCCACAAGGTCATCTCGTACTTGCGCATGTGCAGGCGCAAATGGAATGTGGCTTCGATCTCGGTCCGGTTGATGCGCAGGTTGCGCCAGCCCCAGGCCAGTGCCGAGAGGGAGATCAGCACAGCCAGCAGCCGCAGTGCCACGGTGGGCCAGGCACTGATGCCTTCAAACAGGAACATCGGCTCACCCAGTCCGTTCTCCGTCAATGTGCTGCGCATCTGGTACGCCAACATCAGTGCGAGGATGAACATGACGAGGGGGACCACGATGTACCACGCCCGGGAGTCGTATAAGCCCGTGCTCATGCTGGCTGTCGAGTCCTTGGCCATCGCCAGTTGCCTCGCGGAGCGCCGGGTCAGGTTCGAGGAAATGATCCCAAGCAATATCAGCACGAAGGTGAACCAGAGAAACTCCGCATGCCAGAACCGCGTGGCGATGAATGCGCAGGCTGCCGCCACCATAAACAGCGTCATCGGCACGCCGCGCACCCAGGCCAGCCGTGCGTCATGGTCATCTTTCGGGCCCTCGATCCGCCACCAGACGATGAACCCGCCGAGTATCAGCAGGGTGATCGTCAGTGGCCCTGCCCAGAAGAAGGATTGGGCTTGCTTGAAGCGGTCGCGAATTGATTTTTGGGGTTCAGGGTAGGGCGGTGGCGAGGGGTCTTGGAGGCAGCGCAGCGCCATCAGGTCGTGCGGACGTACGCCTCGTTCCGACTGCGATTGTGTCGGTGCCTCGCAGCTTGCCGGGCGTGAGGCGGTCAGCCGGCTCGCCAAGGGAATGAAGCCGCTGATCCCCACTTCATAGATGCCCGGCGACAGCAGCTCCGATTTGGAATAGTCGAACTTCGCGCGCTTGGCGTCGAAGGATTGCGGCGCCAGTGCCGCCAGCACCGAGATGAACACCGCACTTTGCAGGCTGTCGCGAAACGGTGGCACGTCCTGTTGCAGCGCGCGGGTCAGGGTGAGTCCGTAGGGGGCGGCGAGTATCAGGTTGCGCGTGGTTTGCGCCTGGCCCCGTTGCAACATGCGGGCATCGAGGTCGGTGGAAAAGTACAGTTTGTATGGCATCCGGCTCTTCAGCGCTTGCAGCACCAGGAGCTTGTCGTAGGCATCGACGCCCAGTACGCCAATCGCGCCGATGCCGCTTTCGCCGTTGCGTCGATAGGCCGCGTCCTCGTTGGCGATATGGTCGGCGAGGCGCCGCAAGTAGTCGAGCTGGGAGTTGCCGTCGGATTTCTCCAACGGACTGAGATCAAGTTGGGTGGGGTCTTTGTTTTTACCGGGATCGGAACTGGCGCTCTTGTCGTTGCTCGCGGACTCTTCCGGGAGGCGTCCGTCCAGGCCGCGTAAATAGCTGAAGCGCAAAATCCACTGATCGACCACATCCCTATGGTTTTTTTCGTCGCTGCCCAGGTGGGCATCCCTGGCCACCTGTGTCTTGAAGCTTTCGATCAGGGCGCGGCTGTAGAAACTGTCCCACTCGGAAATTAGAGCGATACGGTGACCGCTGCGGCGCAGGTCGCGGGTGCACGGTGAGCCGATCCGTCGCAGCTTGCCTTCGCTGCAACGCACGCCTGTGGCCGGGTCCACGCGGCGCAACTTCAGCTCCTCCAACATCAGTTGCGTCATGGTGCCGTCGTCGCTAACGGTGCGCAGCAACTTCATGGATTGTCTGCTCGCAAGCGGCGGCGACAGCTTCGGGTACCCGCGATCCAGCGTCTCGTTATCGGCCGTGGCCAGTGGTGAGTAGATTTCGACCTTCGGCGTGGCCTGGCCGATGTCCTGGTCCTGGAACATGTCGCGCAGGACGGTTGAGGTTGAGGGGCCGATGACCTTCAGGACAGCCGTGTCGGGTGGCTCGGCACACGGTTTTGGAGCGCATGCCACAGCGATTTTATTTTTCAGGGTCTGGCGTAGCGTTTCGAGCGATTGCAGCGGGGTCGAGCCGAGCACGTCCTGTTTGAACCAGAACACGATCGTTCGGTCAGGCGGTGGTGGCGCGCCTTCAAGGGCTGTCGGTGGATCGAAGGGGTTGGAGACGAACACTTCATAGGGCGCGTCGACGAAACCGGTTTTCTGCGGGGCCTCCAGCGACAGGTTGGCGGCGAGTCTCAAGCAATGGATGTATTGCTCCTGATCCGGCACCCGGTGGGAATTCTTGAACCCTGCCAGCAGCGCATAACGAATGCGCCGGCGCCGTTCGACCTCGTCGGCGTAAGGGCCGCCTTCGACCAGCGCCACCATGATGTCCGGCGCCGGTTTGTCGCCGGCCAGGGGAGAAAGATCCGGGCTGCAGACATGCTCGGCATCCGGGTTCTTGCTGTCGGTGAGCTTCTTGCGATAACGCTCGACCGCGTCAAAAGGGTCTTGCCATAACCGGGCTTCGATGGGCAGTTGCGCCTGGAACTGTGCACCGATCGGCCGCGGTTCAAGGAACGGTTCGCGGTTGAGGGCGAACATCGATACCACCAGACTCAGGATGACCGCACTGCCTGGCAGCCAGAAGGCCAGGTTAGTGCCAGAACCCTTGTTGTCCATGGCCTGTGCCTCTTGTTCTCGGCCAACTGATTACAGTTATGTATAGACCCAATAACAGGGTTGAGTGCAAAGTCAGTGGCGGTAAAATCAGTCATGCCACCTTTAAGGTCAAAAGAAGCCGCCGCCATGCACACAATCGGACTCATCGTTTACCCCGGGTTTCAGGTGTTGGGCCTGGCCATGTGCGCCACGTTCGAGTTGGCCAACATGGCCACCGCCGAACCGGCGTACAACATTGCCTTGCTGTCCGAGCGCGGCGGTACGGTGCAGACCTCCGCCGGGTTTGGCGTGGAAACTACGGCGTTCGACCAGCGCTCGTTCGACACGCTGTTGGTGATGGGCGACAACCTGATCCGTCCGGTATCACCAGGCATGGTGGCGTTTTTGCGCAACGCCAGCCGGACCACCCGGCGTCTGGGCTCGATCTGCACCGGCGCCATTGCGCTAGCCGAGGCCGGTTTGCTGGATGGCCGGCGCGCGACCACGCACTGGTGCCATGCCCCGTCGCTGCAGAAGGCGTACCCGAAGGTGAAGGTCGAGGAAGACCGGATCTTCATCAACGACGGCAACATCTGGACAGCCGCGGGCATGAGCGCTTGTGTCGATCTGGCGCTGGCACTGGTGGAAAAGGATCTGGGCGCGGAAGTGGCGCGGCGGGTGGCCCGGCAATTGGTGGTGTACCACCGGCGCGCGGGAGGGCAGTCGCAATTTTCGGTAATGCTCGAACTCGAGCCCAAGACTGATCGCATCCAGGCCGCATTGGCCTATGCCAAGCAGAACCTGAAGTCCGCGCTGTCAGTCGAGGAACTGGCCAGCGCCGCCAATCTCAGCCCTCGGCAATTCAGTCGTGTGTTCCATGCCGAAACCGGGCAATCACCGGCCAAGGCCATCGAAAACCTGCGGGTGGAGGCGGCGCGCCTGATGATGGAAACCGGCCGGCACCCGATCGATGTAGTGGCAACCGATACCGGTTTTGGCGATCGGGAGCGGATGCGTCGGGCGTTTATCCGTGCATTTGGCCAGCCACCACAGGTCATTCAACGCGCCAATCGCGGGTGATGCTCGGGATGTCCTAAAAGGTGGTGTATTCGACATTTCGGCCTAAATATTATTAGCGTAATTTTGATCTCGTTGAAGTCCACTCCCTCAATGAGATCACCGCCATGACCCTCGTAAAAGCCGCCGCCGTACAAATCAGCCCCGTTCTTTACAGTCGTGAAGGCACCGTCGACAAAGTGGTGCAGAAGATTCTCGAACTCGGCGAGCAGGGCGTGCAGTTCGCCGTGTTCCCGGAAACCATCGTGCCTTACTACCCGTACTTCTCGTTCGTTCAGTCGCCTTTCGAAATGGCGGCTGAACACCTCAAACTGCTGGATCAGGCCGTCACTGTCCCTTCGGCTGCCACCGAGGCCATCGGCGCCGCTGCCAGACAGGCCGGCATGGTGGTTTCAATCGGCGTTAACGAACGTGACGGCGGTACGCTGTACAACACGCAGTTGTTGTTCGATGCCGACGGCACCCTGATTCAGCATCGGCGCAAGATTTCCCCGACCTATCACGAGCGCATGATCTGGGGCATGGGCGACGGCTCAGGCCTGCGCGCCACCGACAGCGCGGTAGGGCGCATCGGCCAGTTGGCGTGCTGGGAACATTACAACCCGCTGGCCCGTTACGCCTTGATGGCCGATGGCGAACAGATCCATGCGGCGATGTATCCAGGATCGTTTGCGGGGCCTTTGTTCGCTTCACAAATGGAAGTCAGCGTCCGCCAGCATGCATTGGAGGCGGCCTGCTTCGTGGTCAACTCCACCGCCTGGCTGAACCCTGAACAACAGGCGCAAATCATGGCCGACACCGGTTGCCCCATCGGCCCGATTTCCGGTGGCTGCTTCACCGCGATCATCAGCCCGGACGGCGTAGTGCAGGGCTCGCTGACCGAAGGCGAAGGCGAGGTGATCGTCGACCTCGACATGGGACTGATCGATAAGCGTAAACGCATGATGGATTCGCGCGGTCACTACAGCCGCCCGGAACTGCTGAGCCTGCTGATTGATCGCACACCGACGAGCCATGTGCATGAACGCAGTGCTCATCCGACGTTGATGGTGAACGAGGTGGTAGAAGAAACCAGTCGTTAAGCGGCTGAGACCGTGTCGACCCCATCGCGGGCAAGCCATGCTCCTACAGGGGAATGCATTGCCCTTGTAGGAGCATGGCTTGCCCGCGATGAGGCCATTACAGGCGCGAAAAAACTCTGGTCTTACAGTTCCTGACCCAAAAAGATCAACGTATTGCCATGGGCCTCAGCCGCTGCGCGTTGGTTGTAGCTGTCGCGATGCGAGCAGTTGAAGCCATGTTCGGCCTCCGGGTACACGACAATTTCGACGTTATCGTTGGTATCGAAACGCTCGGCGATTTTCTCCACGGCTTCCAGAGGGATGTGGCTGTCCTGTTCACCGAAGTGCATCAGCAGCGGCACTTCGATTTCATCGGCTCGGTCCAGATGATTCTGGATGCCGCCGCCGTAATAGGCGATGGCCACGTCCACCAGCCCATTGGCGGCGGTGTGGTAGGAGAGCAGACCGCCGAAGCAGTAACCAATCGAAGCGATCCCGCCATCCAGACCCGGCTGGGCTTTCAAGGCGTCGATGGCCAGTTCGATGTCGGCCTGTGCCTTGCCGACGTCGGTGGCGTTCATCAACTCGACGGCGCGTTTCCAGCCGGCCTCGTCGTAACCCAGTTCTATGCGGTGGCCGCTGCGCCAGAACAGGTCCGGTGCAATCACCAGATAACCGTCGGCAGCGTATTGTTCGGCGACCGAGCGGATGTGTTCATTCACGCCGAAAATTTCCTGGATCAACACGATCCCCGGGCCTTTGCGGGTGTGCGGAATCGCCAGGTAAGCGCCGAATTTACCGTCGGCGCTGTTGATCTCGATCCATTGGGTGGTCACGCTCATGGTGGCTCCTGTCTACACAAGTGAGTGGGGTGAAGGTTACTGGGGCTGTGTGGTCTTGAAGCTTGGCATCGCCTGCATACGTTTCCATCATTCGGCGAAACCGTCCACTGCAAATACCCTTCAGCGGTTATCGCGACGCCAGAAGACTCGAGCCAGCAGCGCATCGAGGCTGAGCTTGCCGGCGCCCGAGAGCAACAGCGGCATAAAGGCCGCGAGGTAGATCAGCGGCAGTTTGAAGTTGCCGTGACCCTTGTTGCTGATGGCGTAACCCTGAGCAAGCTCACTCAATGTAGACCAATCGGCCGGCCAGTGAACGGCGGCGGTCGCGACGACGGTGACCACGATCAAAATGATCGCCGAGATCCGCGTCCCCAGGCCGACCAGTATGGCCAGGGCGCAGATCAGTTCGGCCCACATCGACAGTTCCCAGTTCAGCGTGGCTGGCACATGGTTGAAGGGGAACGGGAAGCTGTCCTGAATATCGGCGAACCAGTTTTCGCCATTGAATTTTTCCAGGCCTGATTCGAAGAACTCCCAGGCGAGGAACACCCGCAGGGTCAGCGGCGCAATCCAGCTACCGGCACGGTCAAGGTTCAGGTGCAGGCCTTTGACGGCCGATGAGAGTGAGGTGGTCATGGGCTTGATCTCCGTTCAGTCAGGGAGGAGGGGCACAGCGGTGCCCCATGTAAAGGGTTACTCGCTGGCGCCGCACTTGCCTTCGCCACATTTACCTTCCGCCGGTTTTTCTGCCGAGTCGGCCTGGACCTGGCTGTAGCCGTGGGCCAGTTGTTTCATGCTGAACGCCTCGGACTCAGAGGCAGAAGCCACGTTGGACAAGGCCAGGCCGCCAGCGATGATCAGGCCGAGGGTCAAGGAAGAAGTCGAGAGCTTGAACATGGTGATACTCCGTAGCATTGAGTGAGTTGAGCGCTTTGATCGGCGTGGCCAATCGACAGGCACAGTTCATCAAGCAGGTGTATCTGCGATGTGTCTTTGGCGTGGGGTTTTAGGGACGGGGTGTGTCGGAAGGGGCGCTGTACACATTGTGATACGTAAACCACTGATCTCTTGTGGGAGTGAGCCTGCTCGCGATAGCGGTGTGTCATTTAACAATGATGTTGACTGACACACCGCTATCGCGAGCAGGCTCGCTCCCACAGGGACAGCGGTGTTTTTAAGATTGTGTGATCCAGCACTGACCACCGGCGTCTAGCGTCTGTGTCCCCGCAATCCCATGGGGCGAGACTTCGGAACCCGGCATGCAAGCGCTGTTGAACGAGATCCTTGACGCAGTTCGTCCCCTGATCGGCCAGGGCAAGGTGGCTGACTACATTCCCGCCCTCGGTACGGTGCCGGCCGATCAACTGGGCATCGCGGTGTACGGCAATGACGGCGAACTGTATTGCGCCGGCGATGCCCATACGCTGTTCTCGGTACAGAGTATTTCCAAGGTGTTCAGCCTGGTGCAGGCCATCGAGCACTCCGGCGAAGCCATTTGGCAGCGCCTGGGTCACGAGCCTTCCGGCCAACCGTTCAATTCGCTGGTGCAACTGGAATTCGAGCGTGGGCGCCCGCGCAATCCCTTCATCAATGCCGGTGCGCTGGTGATCTGCGACATCAACCAGTCACGCTTTGCCGCGCCGGCACTGTCGATGCGCGACTTTGTCCGTCGACTGTCCGGCAACCCGCAAGTCATGGTGGACGGCAAGGTCGCCGAGTCCGAATACCAGCACCGCGCGCGCAACGCTGCGATGGCCTATCTGATGCAGTCGTTCGGCAATTTCCACAACGACGTCGAAGCGGTGTTGCGCAGTTACTTCAGCCATTGCGCGCTGCGCATGAGCTGCGTGGATCTGGCGCGGGCGTTCTGTTTTCTGGCCAATGACGGCTTCTGCAAGCACAGCGGCGAGCAGATCCTCACCGCCCGCCAGACCCAGCAAGTCAACTCGATCATGGCCACCAGCGGCCTCTACGATGAAGCCGGCAACTTTGCCTATCGCGTCGGCTTGCCCGGCAAGAGCGGCGTGGGCGGAGGGATTGTTGCGGTGGTGCCGGGGCAATTCACGGTGTGCGTCTGGTCGCCGGAATTGAACACCGCCGGCAACTCCCTCGCGGGCATGGCCGCGCTGGAGTTGCTGAGTCAGCGGATTGGCTGGTCGGTGTTCTAGGTCAGAGCGGCAACGCTTCGACCCGGCTGCGCAAACACGCCAGCGTTTCATCGTCCAGCACTGTGGTGATATTCAGGTGTTCTTGTGCCTGAAACAGATTCATCGCATCCCGGGTCTGTTTGCCGACGATGCCGTCGACGGGGCCGGGATGCCAGCCCAGATACGTCAAGTAGGTTTGCGCCATACGGATTCTCAGGTCCGGCGTCCCGCCATAGGAGAACTTCTGATACGCCGCGCTGAGCCGCACGTCGTAGTTATTGATTGCGTAGTTGGGGCCGTTGTAGCGGCGTGCAAAGTTGGCCCAGTCCTTGGCCCGTAATGCCGCGACTGAGCCGCCTTCGATCAACGTGCCAACGGTGCACAGCAGTTGTTGGTTTTCGGACTCGACCATTCGGCTGATCATCGTCTCGACATCCGCCGAACGGGTCTGCGCAAAATTGAATCCCATGATCTGCCCCAGCCCCCAAGAGGTACTTTGCAAGGCTGCGTTCCTGTTCAGGCCGACGGCCAGGTTCAAACGGTCATACTGATGCGGCCCCGTTGCACCGTAGTTGCCGGGGGCTTTGCTGCTGATATCCGGGTGTTGCGCGTCAAACTTCTGGTGGGTCAGCCGACTGAAGACGTGGCGCTCGTAAAGGATTTTCGGACGGCGATCGGGATAGAACCCGTTGCCGGAGGTTTCTACTGCCAAAACGGCCCAGAGTTGCGCGGCACTGACTTTGGCAAGGTCCAGCGCCTGCGCCAGACCTTCATCGTCCAGGGCCGCTCCATGGCTTGTGAATTCATCGCTCATGACGGCCTCCTTGGAAAACAGGAAACGCTGATGTATCTCTTTCAGCGTAGGAGGACCGGGTGCAGGGCCGCCGGGTTTTCGATCACCGGTCAGGCGTGCGGTTAATGACGCTCCAGGGATTTTCCTATACATTTTCCGGCCGCCCATTGCATGGTGAAACCGCTTCATGTCTCTTGCGCTCGAACGTCTAGTCGCTGGCACGCCGATCCCTTTCGCTGGTAACCGTGTCACTGTGGTCAGCCCCGAATTGGCCGCGCGCTTTCAGCCCGGGGACCATTTGCTGGTGGAGCAGGTCAGCGGCGAATTGTTGCAGATCCCGGTGGCCGACCAGCAAGCGGCGGCCATTGCAATCGAGCGTGCCGATGCGGCCTTCAGCGCAATGTCCGCGGTCTCCGATCAAGCCATCAGCGAGTTCTTTGATCGCTTCGCCCAACGCCTGGAAGACCCTGCCTGCTGGGCCTTGATCGAAGCCGCTAACCTGGCCGACATCGAGCGGGCCAAGGCCCGCGGACGCTCCACCACGCGGCTTCTGGCGGATGAACGCATGCGCCGCGACATGATCGCCGGCCTCAGGGCCTGGCGCGATGCGTCCGCCACGCGCGGCAAAGTGGTCAGTTGCATCGAGCATGACGGCTGGAAAGTAGAGCAAGTGGTCTCGCCGCTGGGCATCGTCGCGTTCGTCTTCGAAGGCCGGCCGAACGTCTTTGCCGACGCCGCCGGTGTGTTGCGCACGGGTAACACCGCGGTGCTGCGCATTGGCAGCGATGCGTTGGGCACGGCGCAAGCCATCGTCACCCACGCGTTGAATCCGGCACTGAGTGACGCCGGGTTGCCGACCGGCGCGGTGTCGCTGGTGGAAAGCGTCAATCACGCGGCCGGCTGGGCGATGTTCGCCGACCGACGCCTGTCGCTGGCGGTGGCCCGTGGTTCAGGTCGTGCCGTCAGTCAATTGGGCAGCATCGCCCAACAGGCCGGCACCGCCGTCAGCCTGCACGGCACCGGGGGTGCCTGGCTGATCGCCGACAAGAACGCCGATGCCCCGCGCTTTGCCGCTGTAGTGCGCAACTCGCTGGATCGCAAAGTCTGCAACACGATGAACGTCTGCCTGATTCACCGTGACCGTGTCGCAGAACTGCTGCCGCTGTTCCTCGACGCGTTGCAACAGGCCGGCACCGCACGCGGGCAGGGCTGCAAATTGCACATCGTCGAGGGTAGCGAGTCGTACTTGCCGACCGATTGGCAGACCGCCAGCGTTGAGGTGTACCGCGCCGAAGGCTATCAAACCGAAGCGTTGGCCGAACCGCTGCCCGAGGATCAGTTGGGCCGCGAGTGGGAATGGGAAGAAACCCCTGAAGTCAGCCTGAAGATTGTCGATGACCTGGACAGCGCCATCGCGTTGTTCAATCGCTACAGCCCGCAGTTCACCGTGTCGCTGATCAGTGAAGATGCCGCGGCTCAGGAACGCTTCTACAACGCGGTCAACGCACCTTTTGTCGGCAACGGGATTACCCGCTGGGTCGACGGACAGTACGCGCTGAACAAGCCGGAACTGGGGCTTTCGAACTGGGAGAGCGGCCGCCTGTTTGCTCGCAGCGCGATTCTCTCGGGAGATGGGGTGTTCACGATCCGCAGTCGCATGACCCAGACGGATCTGTCGGTCAAACGCTGATCCAGCACCACGACCCCGGTCAACGGCCGCACTATACTTAATGTGCGTCCGTAGGGGCGTGGCGAGCACTCCAAAACGAATCAGATGTCCATAACGCTCGCCTGAGCGTCAAGGCTGCACAGCCAATGGACGGGCAGTGCATCTGATGACGGAGAGAGGGTTACACCATGAAACTTCATTCCTTCCAACAATACTCTCATGATCTGGAAAGGGGCGTTCACGACACGTGGATTACCGCCAGGGTGAAGTCAGCCCTGGCAATGGCCGAACCCAGCCTTGGCCTGCAAATCCATGTCAAAACCCATGGGGGCACGGTGGCATTGAGCGGCCGCGTCAACACCCATAAACAGTGTGAGCAGGCTGTTGCTCTGACCCGCTCGGTTCAGGGGGTCGTCGATGTCGATGCCAGAGACTTGCTGACTCACGTGTTCACGCCAGGCAGTATTCCAGAACCACCCAACGCGGAAGAGGCCCCTGAAACCCGGCCTCAATCGTCTACAAAGATGGACGATAAATAACCCGGTCGATCGTGTCAGTGCAGCGCGCCCGTGAGCGGGGAGCGCTGCGTCGATCGTCTATCTGCCAATGGATACACACTTCAGGCTGCTGCTTCTACGGATCGGGCTTGAAGGGCGCAGGTGTCCGGATACTCGGCGAGCGCCACAAAACGGTGGCTGTTGGCATCCAGTGCGTCGACCGAACCGGTCTCGATGTCGTAAACCCAACCATGCAAATTCAACAGGCCTTTCTCCTGAGCCAGGCGCACGCTCGGATGCGTCTGGATATTGGCCAGTTGCGCGATGACATTCTCCCGAACCATTGAACTCACCTTCGCCGCTTCATTGGCGTGAGGGCGGGATTCGTTGATGACTTTCGCTGACTCGGCGTGTTGCAACCAGCCGCTGACAGCGGGCAGGTGGTCCATGCATGTGCACTTGGCGACAGCGGTCATGGCGCCGCAGTCCGAGTGCCCGCAGATCACAATGTCGGTGACGCCGAGCACCGCGACCGCATATTCGACCGTGGCCGACACACCGCCGGGGTGTGGGCTGTAAGAGGGCACGATGTTGCCGGCGTTGCGGATCACAAACAGTTCACCGGGTTCCTGTTGGGTCAGCAGCTCCGGCACTACACGGCTGTCGGAACAGGTGATAAACAACGTGCCCGGATGCTGGGTGGTGGCCAGGTGTTTGAACAGGTCGGTGCGTTGCGGAAAGGCGTCTTTCTGAAACTTCAAAAAACCTTCGATGAGCGCTTTCATGGCGATGTCCTCATGGGTGAGTCGGGTTTGGCCCGCACATCCGTGCGGGCCGGTATTCACTTAAAAAGGACGCAGTGGCAGGAACTTGCCGTCGAGGGTGATCACCGCGCGGGAGCCGCCTTCCGGGTCTTCGACTTTCTTCATGTCGAGCTTGAAGTTGATCGCACTGATGATGCCGTCGCCGAATTGCTCATGAACCAGGGCTTTCAGGGTGGTGCCGTAAATCTGGATCATTTCGTAGAAGCGGTAGATGGTCGGGTCGGTCGGGACACCCGAGAGGCTGCCGCGCAATGGGATGATCTGCAGACGGGCCACGGAGTCGGCGTCCAGGTCCAGTTTTTCGCCAATCACTTTGGCGGCGCTTTCCGGCAGCGGGTGCTGACCGAGCAGGGCGGCGGTGACGTAGGCCAGACCGAGGCCGGTGCCATCGGTCAGGTCCTGCCAGGACAGGTTCTTGCGCGCTTTTGCATCGAGGATCGACGTGGTCAGGGCCAGGCTTGGGTCGTTGTAAGCGTGGGACTGTTGCATGGTGATTCTCCTGTCGGGAGTGATGTTGCTTGGGTGTGGAGCCATCTTCTGCCGATCGACCCATAGCGTCCAAGACCGATATACAATGCAGCGCATAAGCACAGCCTATAGATGGTGGTTCCCAATGCTGCTCCGACATTTGCGCTATTTGCTGGCGGTCGCCGACCACGGCGGTTTCACCCGCGCCGCCGAGGCGCTTCACGTTTCGCAGCCGACCCTGTCCCAGCAGATCCGGCAACTGGAAGAAACCCTGGGCGTGAGCCTGTTCGACCGAACCTCGCGCACGGTCAAACCCACCGATGCGGGAGAGGCCTACATCGAATGCGCTCGTCGGGTGCTGGTGGAACTGGAGGCAGGCAAACGTGCGCTGCATGACGTAAAGGATTTGTCCCGCGGCACCTTGCGACTGGCCATGACCCCAACGTTCATGGCGTACCTGGTGGGGCCGCTGGTGCGCGATTACGTGGCGCGGTATCCGAACATCCATCTGCAGATTTTCGAGCTGTCGATGGATGACATCGAGGCCGGGCTGGTGGATGACTCACTGGACATCGCCATCGCGTTTACCCAGGTCAGAAATGCCGACATCGAGTCGATCCCGGCGTTTACCGAGACCTTGGGCGTTATGGTGGGGCGCGATCACCCGTTATACGAAAGCCAGGTCGCATTGTCCGCACAAGAGGTCGCGCAACTGGAATTTGCGCTGCTGGCCCCGGACTTCGTGACCCGCACCCGCATTGATGAGTACTTTGCCCAGGAGCAGATCACGCCGAAGGTGGTGATCGAAGTCAACTCGGTGAGCACCTTGCTGGAAGTCATTCGGCACACGGCCATCGCCACCATCCTTCCGGAGCCCATTGCCACCGAGGACCGGGCGTTGCGCAAAATCCCGTTGTTGGGAGAGGCGCCCAAAAGAGGAGCCGCGCTGCTTCGACGCAAAAACAACTATCACAGTGCAGCGTCGGTGGCGTTTATGGAGCTGGTGTTGGGGGCGGTTGCGGGTGAGTCGACGACCTCAGTCCTCTACTAATTGGCAGACACCATTGGGCGCCTTGCCCGTGGAGGACACCGTGACCGAGTCGTCATCGGAGAGGAGGATCGAGATGACGACGCCAGAACCCTTGGCTTCGAATCGTCGATCGTCGATGGCTTTGGTCTCGGCTTCCTTGCTGTTTATCAACACCGGTCCGTCCTGATCCGCGTGGACGATGATTTTGCCGGGGCAATCCGCATCGAACAACGGCACGCCAGTGATGCTGTTTGCATGGGCAGCACTGGCCATTACGAGCAACAGCAAGCCTGTCAGTTGTATGTTCATCACAAACCTCCATTGATCCAGTGCACACGGTTAACAATAGCGTTGTTTGGTGCGTACGAGACAAACAAAAAGGCCCCGCTCGATGTGACGAGCGGGGCCTTTTTATGGATGGGGTGTGGAGGTATCAGTAGAACCGGTCAATCACCCGAACTTCGTTCTGGTTCTGCATCGAGGCCCACGCCTGTTTCAGCGTTTGCAGAACATGACCGATGAAGTCCTTGTCAGCCGCGGCTTTCTTGCCGACATAGCCTTGGCCGCGACGGTACATCTTCAGTCGGGCGAGCAGGTTCTGGTTGTTCTTGTCGAACTCCGCTTCATGGGCGTGAGGCGACAGGCAGTCGATATGCACCTGGCCCGACTTGCTGATCCACAGAATATGGCTGTCATGGCTGTCTTTTTGCGCAGCGAACAGATGAGCCAGTTCATCGATAGTGGGTTGATTGTTCAGATTCATAGTAAGCCCCTTGACCATTTGGTGATCTTTCAAAGTTGATTCGCTAATACAGGTAGCCCATCGGTTAGTTGATCCCTGGCACCGAAACCAGGACGTCAGCGGTCAGCCGCCAAATTGACGGGGTCCCGCGTCTGTTGCATGTAGTCGTGTTGAATAACTGCTACGCAATAGCGTCACAACGAGGAGAAGCAGCGAAAACCTTCAGGCCACTGCCGACATTTTCAGGGTCGGCCACAAGCTTCATGAGGATTGATCGCCAGCGCTTCTCGTCCTTGTACTGGACGTTCAGGCCAGGTCAGCTTCTTCAATCTGCCTTGTGGGCAGCGTGTATCCGGGAAAAACAGCTCGGCGGTCAGACGAGCTTGCTCAAACGTGTTGCCTGTACTCCCGATCGGGGAGACGTCTGCATCATGCAAGGGCAAATCGGAGGCGTCAACGGTTTTGTAGTGATTATTTTTGCTCACTACATATTGTCGGACAAAGTCGTTTGGAATTAAAAAGCGTAATGGGAAAGCGCCAGTCAGGACGCTGGCAGCGATGCCTGGAATCGGTAAACGGTGCAGGGATAACCGTCTATCGGCAGCTGATGCAGGGTGAACTCGCCATGGGTGAGGTCGGCCAAGACCCGGGCCCAGAACCGCTGCGCAGGCTGATTCACGTCGAGGTGGAAAATTTGCCATTGACCGGGGAACCGGCTCAAGAGGGTGGAAACGACAAACTTCGCGACGCCTTGGCCACGAAAGCGTCGACTGACAAAGAAGTAGCCGATGTTGTACTCGGCGCCGTGAAGATGGGTTTCGTCATCCACCGTCACAAAACCGGCCAATTCTCCGTCGACCTTGATCAGAAACGGCCTGGTGGCAGGGTTGTGCCAGTAACCCGGTTTGGGCTGGGCGTTGAAGAAGCCATGCTCACCCAGCTTCAGCGGCAGCCACTCGCTGAAGTCATACATATAGAACTGCATCAGGTTTTCAATCGTTTCCAGTTCGTCGCGCTGGGCGGCGTGCAGTTCGATCAAGGGCATGTTGATAGCTCCTGAGGTGCAGGCCATCCTTGGCCCGGGCATGATCACTCAGTGGGGGGCGAAATCGTATTTCCCGCCTTTTTTCAGTGCGGCTTGATAGGCCGGGCGAGCCTGAAAGCGTTCAATCCAGGCCGCAATATGAGGATAGTCACCGAGTTTGCCTTGGGCCCTGGCGATCTCACCGATAAAACTCATCTGGATGTCGGCGGCGCTTAACTCATTGCCCAGCAGGTAATCGGACTGGCTCAGAGCCGTGTCGAGGTAGCTCAGGTAGTTGGCCACCTCCGAATTGATCCGCGGATGCAATGGCGCGCCGGCTTCACCGAGACGCCCCACGTACAGGTTCAACATCAGCGGCAACATCGCTGAACCTTCGGCGAAATGCAGCCACTGCACGTATTCGTCATAGGCGGGGGGTGGACGGATCGGGTTGCAGGCGACCGTCGCCATGGCGGCGAATCAGGTAGTCGATGATCGCCGAGGATTCGATCAGCTTCTGCGCGCCGTCTTCGATGACCGGTGATTTACCCAGGGCATTGATCGCTTTCAATTCCGGCGGTGCCAGGTTGGTCTTCGGGTCGCGCTGATAGCACTTCAGCTCGTAAGGGATGGCCAGTTCTTCCAGCAACCAGAGAATCCGCTGGGACCGGGAGTTGTTCAGGTGATGCACGATAATCATGGTCGATGCCTTATCAGAAAATGGGGCTGTTGCCGGGCTTGAAGAACACTAGACCCTTTTGGCTCGGTCGAAGTGCCCTCAAGCCTTGCTCGCCGGTTTTGCCGCGCGTTTGGTGCCCGTCGAGGGCTTGCGTTTGGCGGGCTTGCGTTTGTTTTTCCATGGCGTGGCTCCGCGCCCGGCGGGGCTTGCCGGTCCGCTGATGGTCAGGCTCAGGCCGGCGCAACGGGCGACCTGTTTGCTCATCCACGCGGCCTGCTTGGTGACGAATTCTTCCAGGCTCATCTCGCCGCTCTGCACCATGTCCAGCGCCTGTTCCCAAATCGCCGTGGTCCCGGGGTCGGCGATGGCACGCGGCACGGCATCGATCAGGCTGAACGCGGCCGGGGTGGCGGCCAGGGCCTTGCCGTTCTTGATCAGATAACCACGGTCGAGCAGGCCCTGGATGATCGAGGCGCGGGTCGCTTCAGTGCCGATGCCGGTGGTGTCCTTGAGTTTCTGCTTGAGCAGCGGATCTTCCACCAGTTTGGCGACGTTCTTCATCGCCTTGATCAGATCGCCTTCGGTGAACGGTTTGGGCGGTTGGGTCCAGAGGTCCTTGAGCTTGACGTCGGCCACCGCGCAGTCACGCCCTTCGGCCAATGCCGGCAATGTTTGCGGCGCCGGTGCTTCGCGGCCCTTGGCTGGGGCGAGAGCCTCGGGCAGGGCGCGTTTCCAGCCGGGTTCGACGATCTGCTTGCCGACGGCACGCAAGGCTTCACCGGCGCAGTTGAAGTCGGCCTGGGTCCGGTCGTATTCATGGTTGGGCAGGAACTGCGCCAGGTAACGCGCGCGGATCAGGGTGTAGACCGCCCGCTGCTTGCCCGCCAGTCGCTCGAGGTTTTTCGCCGCAGCGGTGGGGATGATGCCGTGGTGAGCGCTGACCTTGGCGTCGTTCCAGGCCCGTGAGCGGCGTTGAGGCTCGAGGAAATCGTTCAAGGCGTTCAGTGCCGGATCAGCCTGCCTCAGCGCGGCCAGAATGGCCGGTGCTTCGCTGTGCTGACTCACAGGTAGATAACCGCAGTCGCTGCGTGGGTAGGTGATGACCTTGTGGGTTTCGTACAGGGCCTGGGCGATGTCGAGGGTTTCCTGGGCGCCGAGGCCGAGCTTCTTCGAGCAGACTTCCTGCAAGGTGCCCAGATCGAAGGGCAGGGGGGCCACTTCGCGCATTCGCTCGGTACGCAGTTTGATCACCCGGGCACTCGCCGCACTGCCAATTGCCGCCGCTGCTTGCTGCGCCAACGCCTGATTCAGGCAGCGATCCTGATCGTCGCAAACCTCGGAGGCCGCACGCCACTGGGCGGTGAACGTGGTGCCGTCGTGCAGCAGTTGCACATCGATGGCCCAATAGGCGACCGGCACGAAATCGGCGATGCTGCGGTCGCGATCCACCACCAGGCGCAGGGTCGGCGTTTGCACCCGACCGACCGGCAATACGCCCTGATAACCGGACTGACGCCCCAACAGCGTGAACAGCCGACTCATGTTCATCCCGATCAACCAGTCGGCCCGGGAGCGCCCGAGTGCCGAATGGTAGAGGCTAAAGGTCTCGGCCCCCGGCTTCAGGGCTGCCAACGCCTTACGGATCGACGCATCGTCCAGCGCCGACAGCCATAGCCGCTGGATCGGCCCGCGATAACGGCAATGCTCCACCAGTTCCCGGGCGATCATCTCGCCTTCGCGGTCGGCGTCGGTGGCGATCACCAGTTCGCTGGCCTCGCCGAGCAGCCGCTTGACCGCTTTGTACTGGCTGGCCGTGCGCGGTTTGACGGTCATCTTCCACTTCTCTGGAATGATCGGCAGATCCGCCAGCACCCAGCGCTTGTAACGCGCGTCATAGGCGTCGGGCGGCGCGGTTTCCAGCAGATGGCCGATGCACCAGGTCACAGTGACGTCCGTTCCCAGCCAGCAGCCGTCGCCACGACGCCTGGCGCCGAGGACGGCCGCAATGTCTTTGGCCTGGGAAGGTTTTTCACAGAGGTACAGCCGCATAACCACCATCGCTCATCAACTGTCGAGAGGCGGACAGAATGGCGGCTGAAGAGCGATGGGGCAATCTTTATCTGTATGGATGTACAGTCGGTGCGTTGCGATTCATTGCGCAGGCTCCTCAATAGTTCAGGTTAACCACCGGTTGGTCCAGCTTCGCGCCGGGCTCTCGCCTGAGAATGGTCAGCAACGCGGCGGTAATCACGTTCACATCATTATCGAAGCCGCCGTGGGAGGTGTCTTTTTTGGTGCCCGCGCCATAGTTCATTTTCGGATCGTTGAAGATATGCAGGGTTTGCGCGAACGCTTCGGGAAGCCCGCGACCCGTTGCGGCAAACCCGGTCGGAATGGTTTTCCCAAAGTAAAACTGGTTCCACTGTTCGGTCATGTTTTTGGCGGCGATGTTCCACTCCGCCAGATCGGGATTGCTGAAGTCCTGGCACTGCTTGTCCAGACTTTTGGCCATGCCCAGCAGCGGCATGCGTTGCAGTTCTTCATAGGCCCGGGAAACGAGGTACAGCAGCGATTTGTGGTACACGCCGATGACGTTGTCATCCTGTTCGCGGCTGTCGGACATGAGGTGGATGTGGAAGTCCTTGCGCTTGAGACCTCCACCTTCGATGACTTTGCGGTAGGTCTGGTTGGCGAAATCGAGGGTGCAGGCCGGGGCCATCAGCGTCGATGTTTCGGTGGGCAAACCCCTGGTCCATAGCAGTTGAATCAAGTGGCCATTGATCAGGGAGCCGGCGGAATGTCCGAGCAAATGCAGCTCGACGTTTTTCTTGCCCATGTCGGCGATCAGGCTTTTCAGGTTCTCCGCCATTTCCACCAGCCCACGCGGGGTAAACCCGGCCACTGCGGCGGCTTCGGCGTTCTGTTTCATCTGGCTCCATTGGTCGCCGCCGGGTTTTTTGGTCGCCAGTTCCAGCGTGCGATCGAAGCCTTCCACGGCTTTGTCCTTGATCGCCTTCAATGCATCGCTGATGCTGCCGGCTTCGGGGAACAGTCCGGGCAGGGTGTCCTGAACGATATCCGCCAGCGTTTCGAGGGCCCCGGTGCGCCAGGTGACAAACAGCGGATAGATGCCGTTTTCAAGGAAGTAGGGCGCCATCGCACAGATTCGATTGATCGAATCCTGCTCGGAATTGAGCCCGCCGTGGGCAATGACGACGATGCGCAGCACAGAGGGTTTGTTTGCGGCTGGCAGATTGTCGTACCAGGCACGAGGCGCCTCGTAGACGATGCGCTTGACGCCCGCCCGGACATTTTCCACGTCGGTAAGGCGAGGGCCGATGCTGCCATTGTTTTCCATCACGATGGTCAGGCCGTAAGCCTGATCCTTGGTCAACAGCGGCGGCCCTTTGCGATCGGGCTCGCAGGCGCTGGCCGTGAACAGGGAAAACCCTTCGCGCTTGGCGCTGGAGCTCGACAGCGCGCTACGAAACGGTGATTGAGCACCGTTGCGGGAGCCTGAAGGGCGTGCGTTTTGCGATAACGCGCCGCGTTCGATCGGCACCCCAAGGGCCACAGTCCAGGCGTCGGTACCATTGGCCAGCCAGTCTTCGAAGGTCAGGATGGCGAAGCCGGAAAATCCCCAGTCGGTTGACCAGGAGTTCTGCACGATGAACCCCTGATTGGTGTACCCGATCAAGGCAAAGGCGTGACCGCCCTCACTGGCCGCCGGCCATTTGATGACGGGCAACTGAGACATGCTCTGGAATTCCACCGCCGGTTGTTTTTTGCCTTTGGGCCGCATCAGTGCCCAGCCCTGATGCACATTGGCGGAGACGTAGAGCGCGCCGGCCTCGTACAGCGCCGCCATCATGGCGGTGACATTGTCCTTCTCGACGCGGTAGTAAACCCCCAACGGCCGCGTCATGGCATCCATTGCCCAATTCTCCGCCGGTGCTTCAAAGGCTGGAACCGATCCGTCCGGCTTGACGGTATAGGGCCACAGTTCCTGCGCGCAGACGCCGTGTTTGTGCCAACCCTTCAACGCGCCACGACAACTGGAACCTACATAGTCCTCGCCTGGCCACTCGTCGTAGAGTTTGGCCAGATGATAGAGCTGGCGCGGACTCGTTTTGGTGGAGGCCCTGTCTCGCCGCCACAACAGAAAATTGACCACCGCCGCCAGTCCGAACCCGGTGCACGCGCCTTCGCTGCCCTGGTAGAGCACCATGTTTTTGTCCAGGTAACCCGATAGTTCGCAGGCGATGTCCTTGTCGGCGGGCCAGGAGGGCGGCAGTGACTGGACCCGTGGGGTAAAAATGCGATCGCGCAGGTCGAGGCGATCCGGACGGGCGTCGAGGGTGATGATCTTTTGGTCGAGGGAAAACTGTGTGGCGGGCATGGTGAGACCCTCAAGTTTCTGAGACTCAAATCCCCACGCCATGCCACGACTGCCTGTCTGGGCAGCAGGGAGGTCAACGGTCTTATTGATCGTAGACGATGTTTCACCGACTTCGAGTGTTTGCCCCGCTTAACGCTGCATCTGGTGCTTGATCCGGTCCAGAATCGAGCGGTCGGCGAGGGGGCTTTCTCCCGTTCGGCTGCGAAGCCGTCGTGAGTGCAAAACATGAGGTATACCTAATAAATCGCGGTCGCGGCGTGCCCCTGTAGGAGCAAAGCTTGCTCGCGATGAACGATAACCCGATGTGTCTGGCTTGACGCCATCGCGGGCAAGTCGCATCGCTCGCACCTGCAGGTCCATCACCGTCATGAGGAACGTATTTCATGAAAAGCACCGGTCCTAGTCCTGTCATCACCATTGCAGAGCAGCCGGGCTGCCTGCTTGTGAAGTTTCACGGTATCCAGGTGGCCGCCTCCGCACGGGCGCTGGTGTTGCTCGAGGCCAACTATCCTCCGGTGTATTACGTACCGCGTGAGGACATCGATGAAAAGTACTATGCCCGCACCGATCACACGAGTTATTGCCCCTATAAGGGCGATGCCAGCTATTTCAGTCTGCAAGTCCCGGGACATGAGGGTGCTAACGCGGTGTGGAGCTATGAAGACCCCAAAGTGTCGGTAGAGCAGATTCGCGGTTACATGGCGTTTTATCCCGATCAAGTGACCTTTGAAGTTCTCAAAGACGTTGAGTGAGTCGGCCGAGCTGTGTTTTGATTTTTTGTGTGTATATCCGTTTTTGCGGTTACGGCGGCTATCGGTTTCGCTTTTACAGCGAGTCACTTGGAAAAGCCCCAAGTAACCAAGGGCTCTTGCCCCTATCGTTCGGTGCCTCGCTGTGGCTCGGCATGCCCTCGCTCCGGTCCTGCTCCGTGGGCCCGCCGCCATCGGCCATCCATGGCCGGGGGCGGCTAACCCGGCATCCATGCCGGGTTGCCCACTGCGCAGAACCTCCCCTCGGCCTCCCGAGGCGGCGGTGCATCCAGATCAAAAGCTGCAGGCGAGCTAACGCTCGGCCTGTTGAGTGGTGAGAAGCAAAAGCTGTACGCCGATCTGCTTTATGTGGGAGCGGCGGTGCGACGATTCGACTTGCTCGCGAAGCTGTTGATCTTGTTGTTGCCGTTGCCGTTGCCGTTGCCGTTGCCGTTGCCGTTGCCGTTGCCGTTGCCGTTGCCGTTGCCGTTGCTGTTGCTGTTGCTGTTGCTTTGGCTTTTGATCTTGATCTGCTTGCCCCTTTCCCAGAGGCCGAACGCAGGCGTTGCGCAGGGGGCACCGCGGCAAGGATGCCGCGGTAGCCGCCCCCGGCCATGGATGGCCGATGGCGGCGGGCCCCCGGAGCAATGCCGGAGTGAGGGCATGCCGAGCCACAGCGAGGCACCGAATGGAGGGGCAAAGCCTTTTGCTTCCTTTTCGGCGTTTGGAAAAGGGAGTCGCTGTAAGAGCGAAACCGCCAGCCGCCATCACCGCAGAAACGGATATGCCCCCCAACCTTGCGCTCAACTCATCGAACAGCCCCCACCAGCGTGGATTCATCAATCTGACTAATCGAAGTCACCCCGGTCAAGGTCATGGCGACGCGCATTTCCTTGGCGAAAATATCCAGCATATTCTCCACCCCACGTTGACCATCGGCGGCCAGTGCATAAGCCATAGAGCGCCCCAGCAATACGCCTTTTGCGCCCAGCGCCAACATCCGTACGACATCAAGCCCCGAGCGGATTCCCGAGTCGACCAGCACCGTCAAATCATTACCGATGGCTTGCATGATGGGCGGCAATGCCTTGGTGGTAGAGAGCACGCCGTCCAGCTGTCGTCCACCGTGGTTCGACACGACAATGCCATCCGCGCCAAAGCTGACCGCATCTTTGGCGTCCTGAGGATCGAGAATGCCTTTGATGATCATCGGGCCTTTCCAGAACTCACGAATCCACTCCAGATCGCTCCAGCTGATCGAAGGGTCGAAGTTGTTGGCCAACCAGCCCATGTAGTCTTCGAGCGTGACGGCTTTGCCAAGGTACTTCGAGATATTGCCCAGGTCGTGTGGACGTCCCATGACGCCGACGTTGAATGCCCAGTCGGGTTTGGTCATGGCCTGAAGCATTCGCCGCGATGATGCAAAAGGGCCTGACATGCCCGAGTGTGCGTCCCTGTATCGGGCGCCGGGCGTGGGCATGTCCACGGTGAACACCAGGTTTTTCACACCGGCGGCCTTCGCCCGCTCCAGTGCATTTTTCATGAAGCCTCTGTCCTTCAACACATACAGCTGAAACCAGATGGACTGTTGGCTTTGTGCCGAGACTTCCTCGATCGAGCACACCGAAACCGTTGATAGGCAAAGCGGGATGCCTTTGTTCTCCGCCGCTTTAACCGCCTGCACCTCGCCACGACGGGCGAACATGCCCGTCAGGCCGACCGGGGCCAATATGATTGGCATTGAAAGCGGTTGGTTGAAGAGGGTGGTTTCAAGACTCAAGGTTTCGACGTTTTTCAGAATGCGCTGACGCAGGCTGATGCCCGTCAGATCAGCGCTATTGGCCCTCAGCGTATGCTCTGCGTAGGCCCCGCCATCAATGTAATCAAACAAAAAACGCGGGAGTTTGCGACGTGCTGCCTCGCGATAGTCAGATGCGGATGAAATGATCATGGTGCCTCGGTCTGTGAGTGGCGGGGCGATGGTTGCGTCGAGCGTAGAGTCAGATTAACGAAAACGCCCCGCATTGCGGGGCGTTTTTTTTGCTCGTGCTGTCAGTTGGTATCCAGGTCTACGTTCTTGGTCTCACGCAAACAGATCATCCCGACGACCAGGCTCACCCCGGTAATCAGCACCGGGTACCACAGCCCGTAGAAGATGTCCCCGGTGTACACCACCAAGGCAAACGACACCGTTGGCAGGAAACCGCCAAACCAGCCATTACCGATGTGGTACGGCAGGGACATCGAGGTGTAGCGGATGCGGGTCGGGAACAGTTCGACCATCAGCGCCGCCAGCGGGCCGTAGCACATGGCGGAGATGATGATCAGCGCGACGATCAGCGCCACGATCATCGGTTTGTTGATCAGTTGAATGTCGGCTTTTGACGGATAGCCCGCCAGGGTCACGGCGCCTCGCAGGGCCGCTTCATCGTAGCCTTCGAGTTTCACTTCACCGACGCTCACCTGTATGGCGCTGCCGGCCGGTGCGGCTTCACTGTTGTAGGGAAGGCCCTGTTTCACCAGGAAGGTTTTGACCTTGTCGCAAGGGCTATCAAATTTCGCCTTGCCCACCGGGTCGAACTGGAAGGTGCAGGTGGCCGGGTCCGCCAGCACGGTGATCGGTGCCTGACGGCTGGCCTGGTCAATGGCCGGGTTGGCGTAGTGGGCGATGGATTTGAAGATCGGGAAGTACAGTGCAGTCGCCAACAGCAGGCCGATCATCAGCACCGGTTTGCGCCCGACTTTATCCGACAGCCAGCCGAAGAAAATGAAGAACGGGGCGCCGATGATCACGCTGACGATCAGCAGGCTGTTGGCCAGCGCCGGGTCCATTTTCAGGAACTGGGTGAGGAAGAACAGCACGTAGAACTGCGCCGCGTAGAAGGTCACGGCTTGCCCGGCGTTGATGCTGAACAGGGCAATCAGTACGACTTTAAGGTTTTCCCATTTGCCGAAGGAATCGCGCAGCGGTGACTTGCAGAGTTTGCCTTCCTCTTTCATTTTCACGAACGCCGGCGACTCGTGCAGGCTCATGCGAATCCAGGTCGAGATGCCCAGCAGAATGATCGAAAACAGGAACGGAATCCGCCAGCCCCAGACTTCGAACTGGTCACCGGTGAAGTAGCGGCAACCGAGCACCACCAGCAGCGACAGCAGCAAGCCGAGGGTTGCGGTGGACTGAATCCAGCTGGTGTGGAAGCCGCGCTTGCCCATCGGCGCATGTTCGGCCACGTAAGTGGCAGCTCCGCCGTATTCACCGCCCAGGGCCAGGCCTTGAAGCATGCGCAGCAGCACAAGAATGATCGGCGCGGCGATGCCGATACTTGAGTAGGTCGGCAGCAGCCCGACGCAGAAGGTCGCCAAGCCCATGAGAATGATGGTCGCAAGGAAGGTGTATTTACGCCCGATCATGTCCCCCAACCGGCCGAACACCAGCGCGCCGAACGGCCGCACGATGAAACCGGCAGCGAAGGCCATCAGCGCAAAGATGAACGCCGTAGTGTCGTTGACCCCGGCGAAAAACTGTTTGCTGATCACCGCCGCGAGGGCGCCATAGAGGAAAAAGTCGTACCACTCGAAGACCGTCCCGAGCGACGAAGCGAAGATGACTTTCTGGGTTTCCTTGCTGGTGCCCGCGCTACGCACGGCTTCCAACGGCTGAACATGTTCTGACATATCGGTATCCCTCACAGTGATTGTTTTTTTTGTTCCACTGGTGTTGCGTGTTCCTTGCAGGGTTAAAGCTCAATGTCCGTGAATCTAGTGCGATCCTTGTGGGAGTGAGCCTGCTCGCGATGGCGTCGTGTCAGTCAACTCGATGTTGAATGATCCACCGCTTTCGCGAGCAGGCTCGCTCCCACAGGGGATAGGTTTACAGTCGAAGTGTTAAGGATCATTTGTGCTGCCTTTTCGGCAATCATCAGCGTAGGCGAACAGGTGTTGCCCGAGGTGATGCGCGGCATGATCGAGGCGTCGGCGATGCGCAGGCCTGGGATGCCATGGACTTTGAGTTGCGCATCAACCACGGCGTCCGCGTCGTTGCCCATGCGGCAGGTGCCGACCGGATGGAAAATCGTTGTGCCGATGCGAGCGGCGGCTTCATGCAATTCCTCGTCGCTCTGCAAACTGTCGCCGGGCAAGTACTCGACCGGATTGAATGCTTGCAGGGCCGGTGCGGCGACGATGCGGCGGGTCAGGCGAATCGCATCTGCTGCCACCCGCAAGTCCTCCGGATGGCTCAAGTAATTGGGCTGAATCAGTGGCGCTTCCTGCGGGTCGGTGGAGCGAATCTCGATGCGACCACGGCTTTGCGGGCGCAGATCGCACACCGACGCCGTGAAGGCGGGGAAGGTGTGCAGCGGCTCACCGAAACGCTCCAGCGACAGTGGCTGAACGTGGTACTCAAGATTCGCCGACGTCTGCTCCGGTCCCGAACGGGCGAAGGCCCCGAGTTGACTCGGCGCCATGGACAACGGGCCGCTGCGGTCATACAGGTAACGCAGGCCCATGCCCATCTTGCCCCACAGGCTGCCGGCGATCTGGTTAAGGGTGCGGGCGTTTTCCAGTTTGTAGATCAGGCGCAGTTGCAGGTGATCCTGCAGGTTGCCACCCACGCCGGGCAGTTCATGGGCAACGCCGATCCCCAATCGTTGCAGCAGCGGGCGAGGGCCAATCCCGGAACGTTGCAGGATGCTCGGTGAGCCGACGGAACCGGCGCACAGCACGATTTCCTTGCGCGCCTTGAAGGTTTTCGCCTGACCCTGCCAACGCGCACTGACCGCTGACGCACGGCCGTTATCCAACAGCACTCGGTCGACTTCGACGTCAGTCAGTACGGTGAGATTGGGGCGGTTGCGGATCGGTTTGAGAAACGCCTTGGCCGCGTTCCAGCGAACACCGGCCTTCTGGTTGACCTGAAAGTAGCCGCAGCCTTCGTTGTCGCCCTGGTTGAAGTCATCGATGCTGGCGATGCCGCTTTGCTCGGCGGCGCTACGGAAGGCATCGAGAATCGGCCACGACAGTCGCTGACGTTCGATCCGCCATTCACCGGCGGCGCCGTGAAACTCCGAGTCGCCGGCAAAATGGTTTTCGCTTTTTTTGAACAACGGCAGCACGTCGTTCCAGCTCCAGCCGGGATTGCCCTGAGCCGCCCAGCCGTCGTAGTCGCCGGCCTGACCGCGCATGTAGATCATGCCGTTGATCGAGGAACAGCCGCCGAGCACCTTGCCACGCGGATAACTCAGGGCGCGACCTTGCAGGCCGGGTTGCGCTTCAGTCTTGAAGCACCAGTCGGTGCGCGGGTTGCCGATGCAGAACAGGTAACCCACGGGGATGTGAATCCACGCATAGTTGTCGCGGCCGCCGGCTTCTAGCAGTAGCACGCGATGTTGCGGGTTGGCCGACAACCGATTGGCCAGCAAACAACCGGCCGGGCCGGCCCCGACCACGATGTAGTCGTATTCATCCAGGGAAGTCTGCATCCGTGACCTCATGTTGTTGTTCTTGTTGTCGGTCATCCTAGTTGTTAGCTTTCGTCAAAAGAATGTTAGTTTTTGCGCAGCCGCTGTGCGTTTTTAAACACCTCGCTTCAAGGATGACTCATGTTCGACTGGAATGACCTGCGGTTTTTTCTCGAGTTGCAGCGCAGCGGGCGTTTGCTCACCGCTGCCCGCCGTTTGAACACCACCCACGCCACCGTGGCCCGGCACATCGAAGCCATCGAAAAGAGCCTCGGCACGGCGTTGTTTGTCCAGCATGCCCAAGGCTATGAGCTGACTCCGGCCGGCGAAGCGTTGCTCAAACACGCCGAAGCCATGGAAAACGTCGCCTTGCTGGCTCAGGAAGAAATCACTCAGTCGAGCGCACCGTTAGGCAAGATCCGCGTCGGCGTGACCGAAGGGCTGGGCATCATGTTCCTCGCCAGCCGCATGAACGGCTTGTTCGAACGTTATCCGGGGCTGGAAGTGGAACTGGTGGCGGTGCCGCGTTTCGTCAGCATCCTCAACCGCGAAGCCGAGATCAGCATCCACCTCGAGCGCCCGGCCGCCGACATGCTGGTCACGCGCAAACTGACTGACTATCGATTGGCGCTGTACGCCAGCCAGGAGTATCTGGATCGTTCACCACCGCTGCGCAGCCGCGAAGACCTCGGTCGTCACGCGTGGATCGGCTACGTCGATGACTTGCTGTTCAGCCAGGAACTGATGTTCCTCAACAGCTTCTGCCGCAATCCGCAGGTGGTGTTTCACAGCACCAGCGTCATCGCCCAACAACAGGCCGCGCGTTCCGGGTTGGGGATCGCCGTGCTGCCGTGCTACATGGCCAGCGCCGATCCCGGTCTGGTGCCGTTGCTGCCGGATGAGAGTATCCAGCGCAGCTACTGGATCAGCACGCGGCGTGAGCTGCACAAGTCGGTGCGGTTGCGGGTGTTGTGGGATTACGTGGTGGGGTTGTGTGAGGCCGAGCAGGGGTTGTTGATGGGATAGCGTTTGTCGTCCAGTCTATTGGATGACGACAAGGAGCGTTATCCGACACTCCGTCGCGATAAAGGGAGCTTGCAGCATGACCGACGATGCAAAAGTGAAAGGCCCAGCGTCGTACTTCCCGTCAATCGAGAAAAAGTACGGGCAGCCCATTAGTCACTGGCTGGATCTGCTGGGGACAGTGAGCACAAAGAAGCATTTGGAAATGGTGGCGTGGCTGAAGACTGAGCACGGTATGGGGCATGGCCATGCCAATGCTTTGGTTGCGCATTATCTGGCGAGCGCTAAAACGTGAGCCACCCGTAAACGGCTCGCAACGTGGGCAATGACATGGATGCTGGATGTGTGGCTCAGATTGCGATGGGATCACTGTAGGAGCAAAGCTTGCTCGCGATGAACGAAGACGCGGTATGCCAGACCTGACGCCATCGCGAGCAAGCTTTGCTCCTACAGGGGTTCGTGTTTCACGGGAGGATTTCGAATGAGGTGCTGGCCAGGCGCTCCCCATTCACCAGCACGTGCACGGCGTGTTTGCCCACGTAGTGTTTGCGGGTGGTGAGCTCCTTGATCTGCTGGCTACGGGCGATGGATTCGGTCGCCTTGCCGGGAAGCGTCAGCGCCTTGAGCTTGAACACCTTTGCCGAGGTGCTGCCGTTGGCTTTTACGTAATCGATCGCGTAGTCGATCACCAGTCGCTGACTGTCCTGGACCGTGGATTTCACGGCGAAGGACAGGGTGATTTTTTCACCCAGACGAATCACCGCCGGTTGCACCTTCACATCGATGATCTCGACCTCAGGCTTGCCGCCCGCGCCAATGATCGCCAACGCTCGTTGATTGCCTTGTTTGATCAGGCTGCGCAGCGCGTGTTTGGCGATCCATGCCGTGTGTTTGTTGTCCAGCGACCAGCCTTCGATCAGGTCCAGCACCCATTCGGGATGATCCTTGGTGATGTCGTTGAGGTGGTTGGCCACGGACTTGCGCACGTAGAGGCTGTTGTCGGCCTTGAGGTTGTCGAGGATCACCGCCGCCAATGTTGGGTCAGCCTGAATCTGTTCCAGTCGAAACGACCATGGCAGGCGCGGTCGGCTGCCTTCACTGGCCAAGCGGCGGACGTGTTCGTTTTCGTCCAGGGACCACTGGTGCATGACCGCCAGGGAGCGTTCGATGTCGCTGCGCAAGAAATAGCGGATCGCGAATTCCGAGGAGCCGAAGGTAGTGAAGTATTTCAGCGCCTCCATGGACTGCTCGAAGGCGTGTCCGCCGTAGGTCGCGACGTAATGCGGCAATGAGATGCTGACGAAGCCGCTGTTCAGGCGCGGGGCGAGGGCGCGCAGTACTTCAAGCGTTTCTTCATAGTTCAACGGTAGGACGGTGTGCAGGCACTCGCTGACTCGGGCCATGCGCTGCATGATTGATAATTCGCCTAGCCCGTCGTTGGCCAGTTTCAGGAAGGCCTTGGCGTTGAACGCGGGGTAAACGGCGGTCATCTCGGTGGCGATGTGTTTGAGGCGGTCGGCGTTGAAGATTTCTTTCAGGGCGGGGGCGGGTTGGTTGGTGTTGGTCATAGGATGGGTTTGCTCGAATGGTTGTGTGTCCGTTAGATCCATCCCCTCACCCCAGCCCTCTCCCCACGGGGGAGAGGGGGAAAGGGGGCCGATCTCCATGGCTTTCAAATCCTGAGTTCGACTCGATATCTCAGGTCGCAGTATTTCAACCAAACTCCTCGGTCGGTCCCCTCTCCCCACGGGGGAGAGGGGGAAAGGGAGCCGATCTCCATGGCTTTCAAATCCTGAGTTCGACTCGATATCTCAGGTCGCAGTATTTCAACCAAACTCCTCGGTCGGTCCCCTCTCCCCACGGGGGAGAGGGGGAAAGGGAGCCGATCTCCATGGCTTTCAAATCCTGAGTTCGACTCGATATCTCAGGTCGCAGTATTTCAACCAAACTCCTCGGTCGGTCCCCTCTCCCCACGGGGGAGAGGGGGAAAGGGAGCCGATCTCCATGGCTTTCAAATCCTGAGTTCGACTCGATATCTCAGGTCGCAGTATTTCAACCAAACTCCTCGGTCGGTCCCCTCTCCCCACGGGGGAGAGGGGAAAGGGAGCCGATCTCCATGGCTTTCAAATTCTGAGTTCGACTCGATAATTCAGGTCGCAGTATTTCTAAAGAACTCCCAGATCAGTCCCCTCGCCCCTTGGGGAGAGGGTTAGGGTGAGGGGCTGGATCTCAAGCCTTACCCGATTCCTGCTCCCCCAACTGATCCGACTCAAACAATCTCGCCAGTTCCGCCCGGGCTTCCTGCGCCGTCTGCAATACCTTCGCTGCATCGTCATAAATCGCATGCTGGGCCTCCAGCACCTGTTCGTCGTGATGCTTGAAGCGCTTGATCCGCGCATCGGCCTGGGCCTGGGTCAGCCCCAGGCCGACCAGCGTGCGCCGGCTCATTTCCAGACTCGAGTAATAGGTTTCCCGAATGGCCTCGGCGCCAAGGTCCACCAAGCGATGCACATGCTGACGGTTACGGGCCCGGGCGATGATTTTGATGTGCGGGTAGAGTTTGTGCACCAGTTCAGCGGTCTTGATGTTGGTGTCCGGGTCGTCGGTGGCGATGACAAAGTATTCCGCCTGCTCGACCTTGGCCGCACTGAGGATCTCCGGGCGCATCGGGTCGCCGTAGAACACCGGCACACCGCCGAAGCTGCGCGACAGTTCGATGGTTTCCACCGAGGTGTCGAGGGCGACGAACTTGATGTTCTGCGCGCGCAAAATTCGCGCGACGATCTGCCCCATACGGCCCATGCCGGCGATCACCACGCGTGGCGTGTCGGTATGGATCTCGCGGAATTTCTCCGGCACCACCACCGGTTGAACCTTTGGCCTGACCAGTCGCGCGCACACCAGCAACAGCAGCGGCGTCACCGCCATGGACAAGGTGATGGTCAGCACCAGCAAGTCGTACAGGTTCGGCTCGAACAGGCCCTGGTCGCGGCCGATCTTGAACACCACAAACGCAAATTCACCACCGGCCGCAAGCACGATGCCGAGGCGAATCGCACTGACCTTGCCCAGACCACCCGCCAGCCGACCGACCACAAACAGCAGCGGCAGTTTGATTGCGATCAGCAACAGGGTCAGGCCCAGCACTGTGATCGGCGCGCTCAGGAGCAGACTCAGGTTGGCGCCCATGCCGACACTGATGAAAAACAGCCCCAGCAGCAATCCCTTGAACGGCTCGATTTGCGCTTCCAGTTCGTGGCGGTATTCGGAGTCCGCCAGCAGCAACCCGGCGAGGAACGCCCCCAGCGCCATGGACACGCCGACCAGGTCCATCAGCCACGCCGTGCCCATCACCACCAGCAACGCGGTGGCCGTGGAGACTTCCGGCAAACCGCTCTTGGCCACCACCCGGAACACCGGCCGCAACAGGTATCGCCCACCGATCACCATCACCGCGATGCTGCCCAGCACGCGCAAGCCGTGATTGAGGCCTTCACTAGGGCTGCTGGTGTGATCGCCGCCCG
Organism: Pseudomonas sp. GM41(2012); assembly: GCF_000282315.2. Taxonomy (GTDB): domain Bacteria; phylum Pseudomonadota; class Gammaproteobacteria; order Pseudomonadales; family Pseudomonadaceae; genus Aquipseudomonas. Next base: position 1,196,230 of record NZ_AKJN02000006.1, on the reverse strand, counting down.
CCAGCAACGGCACCATGGCGATCAACGGGATAGCGGCGATGTCCTGGAACAACAGAATCGCGAATGCCAAGCGCCCGTGGGGACTGGTCAGTTCCTTGCGCTCGGCCAGGCTTTGCAAACCGAACGCCGTGGACGACAGCGCCAGGCCCAAGCCCAGCACGATCGCGCTGTTCAACGGTTGGCCGAACACGAACAACGCCAGCACACCAATCACCGTGCCCGTCAGCAGCACTTGCGCCAGGCCGACGCCGAACACCGATCTGCGCATCACCCACAAACGTCGCGGCGACAGTTCAAGACCAATGATGAACAGCAGCAACACCACCCCGAGTTCGGAAATGTGGCTGACGCTTTGCGGATTGCCAATCAAGCCCAGCACCGATGGCCCGATGATCACCCCTGCAAACAGATAACCCAGTACCGCCCCCAGCTGCAGACGCTTGGCCAAGGGAACGGTGAGCACCGCCGCGAACAGAAACACGACAGCGGCTTGCAACAGGTTGCCTTCATGGGGCATGGCTTACTCCAGAACTCGGTACGGCGGGGGGGACAAGGATAAAGGGTGATGCGTCATGCGTCAGCCATGAACATACAATCCTGCTGGCTGACATACCGCCATCGCGAGCAGGCTCGCTCCCACATTTGTTTGTTGGGGGCAGAGATACTGTGTCCACCGCAGATCCATTGTGGGAGCGAGCCTGCTCGCGATGGCGGCCTGAAGGACGACGAAAATATAGTTACATGTTGCATTAATTAGTTACATTTATGCGATAGGCTGATCAATCTGTCCCGTTTCCCGAGTGCGCATCATGGCCATCAACTTCGACCTTAACGACCTGCAAGCCTTTCGCGCCGTGGTGGAGCAGGGCAGCTTTCGCAAGGCGGCCGACACGGTGCGCATCTCCCAACCGGCGCTGAGCCGGCGCATCGAAAAGCTCGAAGACGCCCTCGGTGTGAGGTTGTTCGAGCGCACCACCCGCAAGGTCAGCCTGACCCAGGCCGGACGCGGTTTTATGCCGAGTGTCGAGCGTCTGTTGGACGACCTGGACGTGGCGCTACTGGGCATCAGCGAAGTCGCCTCGACCCGCCTCGGTCACGTCACCGTCGCCTGCGTGCCTTCAGCGGCTTACTACTTCATGCCGCGAGTGATCGCGCACTACCACCGGCAGTTTCCACGGATCAAGGTCAAGGTCCTCGATTCCAGCGCCCACGAAGTGCTGAGTGCGGTGGTCAACGGCGAGGCGGATTTCGGCCTGAGTTTCATGGGCACCCTGGAGGCGGAAGTGGAGTTCGAGCCGCTGGTACAGGAAGGTTATGTGGTGGCGTGCCGGCGTGATCATCCGTTGGCCGGACGCGCCAGCGTGACGTGGGATGAGTTTTATCAGCAGGACTACATCTCGCTGGACAAGACGTCCGGCAATCGCTTTCTGCTGGATCAGGCGCTCACGGGCATCGTGCCGCAGCGGTCGAGCATCTGCGAAACCCGGCATGTGACGACGATGATTGGTTTGGTCGAAGCGGGGTTGGGTGTGGCAGCGGTGCCCTTGATGGCAATGCCGGCAGCGGATCACCCGATCCTGACACGGGTGCCGCTGACCGATCCGCAGGTGATGCGCAGTGTCGGTTTGATTAAACGCCGGGGTCGCACCTTGACCCCGGCGGCACTGGAACTGGAACGGCTGGTGGTGGAAATGAAAGTCCAGGTCAGCGACTGACTGAGTCCAGCCCGGTGGCTTTCACATCCGGTTGAGCGGCGGTGGAGGCCAGGTAATCCAGCAATGCCTTGGCTTGCGCCGGGTGTTGCGCACCGACCGGAATGCCGGCGGCGAAACGCGTGACCGACTGCACTGACTCTGGAATCTTCGCCACAAAACTCACGCCCGGCACCGGCAGCAACTCGCTGACCTGCTGAAAGCCCAGTTGATAGTCACCGGTGGCAACCACCGAGCCCACCGGGATTTTCGCAACCATCGTCGACTTGGGTTTGAGCTGGTCTTCGATGCCCAGCCGTTTGAACAATTGCTCCTCGATGTATACGCCACTGGCGCTGTCGGAATAGGCCACGGACTTCGCGTCGAGCAAGGTCTTTTTCAGGCCGTCGACAGAGCTGATGTCCGGTTTCGGCGCGCCTTCACGTACCACCAGGCCGATCCGCGAGTCCGCCAGCTCGACCCGTGAGGCGGGATCGACTTTGCCTTGCTTGATCAGGTCATCGAGCGCGTAGCCGACCATGATCACCACGTCGGCCTTTTCACCGCGAGCCAGACGATTGGGAATCGCTTCCGGCGCCTTGCCCATCGAAGGGCCAAGGGCGGTGTCCAGTGTGTTACCCGTGGAGGCGGCGAATTTCGGGCCGAGGACTTTGTAGGCAGCGGTGAAACCGCCAGAGGTCATCACGCGGATCTCTTCGGACTGGGCGACGGTGCTCAGACCCAGGCTGGCCAGCAAAGTCAGGGCAGCAAAATTAAATAGCTTCTTCATGGTCATGTGCTCTAGAAGGATTCAGGACATCGCCGATTGCAGGCGACCGGTCGAACGGCGATAGAGATACAGCGTCGCGCACAGGGCACAGAGCGCGGCGAAACTCATCCAGTAACCGGGCGCAGCCTTGTCGCCGGTGTATTGGATCAGGAAGGTCGACATCGCCGGGGTGAAACCACCGAACACGGCCGTGGCCAGGCTATAAGCCAGGGAGAAACCGGCAACCCGAACTTCGACCGGCATGATTTCCGTCAGCGCGGCAATCATCGCGCCGTTGTACAAACCGTAAATGAACGACAACCACAGCAGCACCAACAGCATGTTGATGAAGCTCGGCGCCTGCACCAGATACGTCAGTGCCGGATACGCCGTGGCCAAGGTCAGCAGGGCCATGGCAATCAGCACCGGACGACGGCCGATGCGGTCCGACAGTGCGCCACCCATCGGCAGCCAGAAGAAGTTCGAAACGCCCACCAGCAAGGTCACCAGCAGCGCATCAGAAGTACTCAGGTGCAGCACGGTCTTGCCGAAGGTCGGTGCGTACACGGTGATCAGGTAAAACGCAGTGGTGGTCAGGGCGACCATCATCATCCCGGCGAACACGATCACCCAGTTCTGCGCCAACGTGCGGAACACATCGCCCATGCTCGGGCGGTGTTTACGGGCGGCGAACGCTTCGGTTTCCTCAAGGTTGCGGCGCAGGAAAAAAATGAACGGTACGATCATGCAACCGACGAAAAACGGAATTCGCCAGCCCCAGTCGGCAATCATCGCTGGCGCCATCCATTGGTTCAGGCCATAGCCCAACGCCGCCGCGACAATGATCGCCACTTGCTGGCTGGCCGACTGCCAACTGGTGAAGAAGCCTTTGTTGCCGGGCGTGGCGATCTCCGAGAGGTACACCGAGACGCCACCCATTTCTGCGCCAGCCGAGAAGCCTTGCAGCAAGCGGCCGATCAACACGATGGCCGGGGCGAACAACCCGATGGTTTCATAGCCCGGCACCAGCACAATCAAAATCGTGCCGCTGGCCATGATCGACAAGGTGACGATCAACCCTTTGCGCCGACCCACATCATCGATGTAGGCGCCCAGCACGACGGCGCCCAACGGTCGCATCAGAAAGCCTGCGCCGAACACCGCGAAGGTCATCATCAGCGAGGCGAACTCGCTGCTGGCCGGGAAGAACACGGCAGCGATCTGCGTGGCGTAAAAGCCGAACAGGAAGAAGTCGAATTGTTCGAGGAAGTTGCCCGAGGTGACCCGGAAAATCGCACTGGCCCGGGAGCGACCGGAAGTCGAGGGCCGTTGGGTTGATGCTGTCATAGACGTGTACTCCACCGCTTTTATGACGTGCACCGCCTGGACGCGGCGCACGGTTCTTATTGGGGCGGATAGTGGAGCAGGGTGATCGATATGTTAATTGCATTGTTGGCATGCATTGATGTGTGAAACGGATCAATGCAACCCATAAGGTGCGTTAAACCGTCGAAGGGCTATTCGCTGTGAGCGCGTACGGGGCTTTCAGTGCCCAACCGATACTGATTATTCCCACTGCGCTTCGCCTCATACATCGCCAGATCCGCAATATGAATCAACCGGTCCATGCTCGGCGCATGGTCAGGGAACACCGCGACCCCAAGGCTGGTGCCGATGTGGCGTTGATCATTACCGATGGTCACCGGCGGCGACAGTTCGACGAAGATTTTCTGGCAGATGCTGCGGGCTTCGTCTTGCAGGCTGTTGCCCTGGGGCAGGCCTTGAAGGATGACCACAAACTCGTCGCCGCCGATCCGGGCGACGGTATCGGTTGAGCGCAGGATTTTCTTCAGTCGGGTGGCGGTGGTGATCAGTACCCGATCGCCGGCGGCATGGCCGTAATGGTCGTTGATGGCCTTGAAACCATTGAGGTCGACAAACACCAGTGCAACCCGCGTAGCGCTGATGCGCGCCTGTTCCAGCGCTTCGGACAGACGCTCCTCAAGCACCAGACGATTGGGCAGGCCGGTCAGCGGGTCGAAGTGGGCCAAGTGTTGCAGGTAGCTGGCGGAGGCTTTTTCCTCGGTGATATCGCGTACCACGCCCATCATCTTGATCGTTGCATCGTGGTCGTTCTTGACCACATTGCCGGTTTCCCGAAGCCAGCGGATCGTGCCGTCGGGCCAGACCACCCGATATTCCTCGTCATGGTTGTCGCCGGTTGCCAGGCAACGCAATTCCCCGGCCCGGACCCTGGCCCGGTCGTCCGGGTGAACACATGAGCAAAACAAGGCGTAGGAGGGCGTTACTTCGTCGATCTTGAAGCCAAACATGGCGTAGATCGCGTCCGACCAATAGAGCTTGTCGGTGTCGACGTCCCAGTCCCACGTGCCGATACGGGCGAAGTACTGGCTGCGCTTGAAGCGTTCGGCGTCACCGTCCTGATGGATATTTTGCCCATCCGTCAGGTTGGTGATCAGCACGCGATACTCGGCCAGCTGCTTTTGCAGCGAGCGCTCGCGACCGATCAACGCGACGATCAGGGCAAGCATCATTGAGCCGATGGCGGCGCTGGTCCAGTCGACATTCATTCAGGTTTCGCCATCGTGGCGTATCAGCCGTATCGGGAGAGGTGTGCCTATGTTAGTTCACACGGCCCCCGATCATCAGCCCCTATTACGAAGGGCGCCCAACTTATAGCAGTTCACCTTTGTCCCACAGATGCACCAATTCCCCAGGCGCCTGATCTTCAGGCACCTTCATCACCATTCGGTCGTCCTGTTCGCCGCTGCGGTAGCGCACTTCGATTTGATAGAAGCGCTGATCGCCCCGACCGGCAGATGAACTCGTCATCAGCAGGCAACCCTCGAGCAACGAGCAAATGCGGGTGCGTTGGTCGGCATTGCATTGGGCGAATTCGATCTCTCGGGGGCGGGTCAAACTGTGGATCGCCGCCATGCCGCCCTGGCGGGAGACACAGACCACCGCGTTATTGTCCAGTGTTGGCAAGGTTTTCATTGTTCCTCCGGCGTCAGGTCGACGCCCACTTCAGACCAGCCGTGTCGCACCGCCTCGACTGCCTTTGCCCCAAATCCTTGCCGGGCATGCTCGACAGTCAATTGCGCGAAGGCACTGAATGTCGCTTCGCTACTCAGGCGTTTATCGCACAGCGTGTCGTACCAGATGCGGCCGGTTTTTTCCCAGGCAAAACCGCCCAGCGCCATCGCGGCCAGATAAAACGCCCGGTTGGGGATGCCCGAATTGATGTGCACACCGCCGTTGTCTTCCTGGGTGATGACGAACTTGCGCATGTGATCCGGTTGCGGGTCCTTGCCGAGCAGCGGGTCGTCATAGGCCGTGCCCGGATGGGCCATCGAGCGCAAACCGATAGCTTTGATGCGCGGTGCCAGCAAGTCGGCGCCGATCAGCCAGTCAGCCTCTTCGGCGGTCTGGCCCAGTACATGTTGTTTGATCAGCACCCCGAAAACGTCCGATATCGATTCATTCAATGCCCCGGACTGGCTGGTATAGGCCAGACCGGCTTCGCTTTCGATCACGCCATGCGTCAACTCGTGACCGATCACATCCAGAGAGCGGGTGAAGCGCTCGAAGATTTCGCCATCGCCGTCGCCGAACACCATTTGCGCGCCATTCCAGAATGCGTTTTGGTAATCAAGGCCGTAATGCACGCTGCCGATCAGGGCAAAACCCTTGTTGTCGATGGAGTCCCGACCCAGCACCTTCCAGAAGAAATCATAGCTGGCCCCCATTGCGTCGTAGGCCTCGTCGACCGCCGGATCGCCGGTTGCCGCCTGGCCTTCAAGTCGCACAGGCATACCCGGCAGCAGCATTTTCCCTTGCGCGTCATGAATGCTGCGCTGTGCCAGACCGGGGCGGCCGGGCAGCGGCAGGATAGCTTTGGCGGGTGGTCGCAATGGCGGTCCGGGATTGTGCCGCAGACGGCGGACATGGCTCAGCGTGGTCTGGGCGCTGGAGCGCTGACGGTCGGAACCGTGGGCGATGATTCGGTTGAGGATGTAGGGCGGGATGAAACTGTACAGCGGTGATGAGTCGGTCATCAGAGCATCCTTTCCTGAATAGAAAGTCGTTATTCATGTGAGCCGGATGACGGTCTTTCGGTTCCGTGGATTGCCTTGCGCGCCGGTTTCTGCGAAAACCTCCGTCCGCGCCCCAATCACTGGGCGACAGTGAACGAGTAGGAATCATGAACGACGAGTTGCAAATCATTGACCTTGAGCCGGGCGACGGCAAAACCGCCGTCAAAGGCGCACTGATTACCACCCAATATCGCGGTTGGCTGGAAGACGGAACTGAATTCGATTCTTCCTACAGCCGGGGTAAACCTTTCCAGTGCGTGATTGGCACGGGGCGGGTGATCAAGGGTTGGGATCAAGGGATTATGGGCATGCAGGTCGGCGGCAAGCGCAAGTTGCTGGTGCCGGCGCATCTGGCCTACGGTGAACGGACCATGGGCAAGATCACGCCGAACTCGAATTTGATTTTCGAGATTGAGTTGCTGGAAGTGCTGACGCGCGACGATTAACCGCTAAGACTGAAAGGTCTCCCGATAGGCATACAAACCCGGTGCTCCACCCGTCATCACGAACAGCACATTGTCTCCGGAACGGTAGCGCCCTTGCCTGAGATCGGCCAACAGCCCGGCAAACGCTTTGCCGGAGTACACCGGGTCGATCAACAGGCCTTCGGCGCGAGCCATCAGGCGCACTGCTTCCTGCATGGCTGGCGTTGGCAGACCGTAACCGTCGCCCAACTGACTGCCGTCAATGGCGATCTCTTCAGCCTGCACAATGGCGCTACTGCCCAACAGCGCCAGTGCGTCCTGGGTCAATTGCCGGGTTCTGGCCGCTGACGTGTCTCGATCGGACAAAACTGAATAGGATTTTACGATCGAGGTGCCTCGGCCCAGCAACTGGAAGCCGGCCGCGAGCCCGGCGTGGGTGCCGGCGCTGCCGTTGGGCACCACGACCTGATTGAAGGTGAGGCCGAGTTCCGTCTCTTGCTGTGCGATCTCCGCTGCACAGCGCGCATAACCGAGACTGCCCAGCGGCGTTGAGCCACCGGTGGGAATCACCAGCACGTTGCGCCCCGAATCCCGAAGTTGCGTGGCCCGTGTTTCGGCCACGGCGAGTGAGTTGCTGCCCCCGGCAAGCACCTGTAGCTGTGCGCCGAACAACTGGTCGAGCAGAACGTTGCCGTTGAGTTCGTAATCCACATCGGTTTTGGGTACCGCGCGGGTCAGGATCAGTTCACAGGCCAGGCCCAGGCGAGCACACATCGCGGCGGTCAGGCGCGCATGGTTGGATTGAATGCCGCCCACGGTGATCACCGTGTCGACTCCGGCCGCCAGCGCCGCGCCGATATGGAATTCGAGTTTGCGCAGTTTGTTACCGCCACCGCCAATCAGCATATGATCGTCGCGCTTGAGAAACAGGCCGATTCCCTGCGGCTTCAAGCCCAGCAGGTGTTCGAGGCGTTCGGCGCGCTGTATGGGCGTGGGGCCTTGCAGAAGGTCTGCCCGCGCAAAAGAACTCAGTGACGTGTCCAGTAGGGTTTGCATCAATGGAGCCTCGTTGTTCACCTTTAATAATGTGACTCTATGGAGAACGGCCTTCGTGATAAACGCATTGCCGGTTATTACTCCTTTAACCTGATGTATTTAATCAAGCGTTCCGTTTCCTCCTTTTACAAGGCATGGTCATGAGCAAACTCAGGCAAATGGAAGTTTTCGTCGCCGTGGTCGAGGCGGGCAGCTTCGCCGATGCGGCCAGTGACATCGGAATGTCGGCGGTCATGGTTGGACGGCATATCCAGAGCCTGGAGAAAACCCTCAACACCCAGCTCATTCAACGCACCACCCGACGCCAATCCATCACCGGGGAAGGGCGGTTGTTTTATGAAGAAGCCAAGCGGGCGCTGGAGCAGGTGAAGTACGCGTTCAGCCGGGTGGAGGCGTCGAACCCGGTGCCCAGCGGCCTGTTGCGAATCACCGCGCCGATGACCCTCGGCGTGTCTTTGGTCGGTCCTCTGGTGTCGGCGTTCATGCAGTGTTATCCGCAGATCCAGGTCGAGCTGATTCTGAGCAATGAAGTGGTGGACCTGTACGAGACCTCATTCGATCTGGCGTTCAGGATCTCCGAACTGATCGGCGTGAATCTGCTGGCCAAGCCATTGCCGCCTTATCGAATGGTGATCTGCGCATCGCCCCGGTATCTCGAAAAATGGCAGGAACCTCAGTCCCCCGAAGACCTGCACCGACACCGAATTCTCACCCACACGTCCTGGAACAATCGTTTTGCCTGGCCTTTGCAAAACGGCGCCAGCGAGGTTCCCTGGCCCGAAGGAGCGGTGCTGAAAAGCAATGACGGCCAAGTGCTGCTGCAAGCGGCTGTGGCCGGAGAGGGAATTTTGATGCAACCCGATTTCCTGGTGTCGGCCGCGTTGGCCAAAGGCGAACTCGTGCGGATCCTGGACGCCTATGCGCCGCCGCCTAAGCCGGTACAGATGGTGTATCCACGCTCGCGAAAATCACTGCCGAAGTTGAAAGCCTTTATCGATTTTGTTGCGCAGCGATTGGCGTGACCGTTGCGGAAGCGGATTTTTCAGGCGGGTTTCGATAGGCTACGGCGCATCAAAAACCAACGCCTTTGCGTGGGAGGGCGGGATTGCTCATGGCTACAGCGGTTATCGGGTGGATCGGGATGGCAATGCCTTCATGATTCATGAAGGCAAAGTCTGGACGCTGATCGATCGGCACGGTGAGCATCGGGGGCAGGCGGCACTGTTCTGGCCGGATGCGGAGCGGGTTGGTCGGGTTGATTGGTGTGCGACACCCATCAACTGTGGGAGCGAGCCTGCTCGCGATGAACGATGACGCGGTCGCTGAAGATCGGAATGCGGCCGTTGAGGGAAGGGCGGTAGTGCCATTCCAATTGATCTAGCGTGGGCTTCATTGCCAGAATCTCCTTCAACGTAGCGCTGGCAATACTCAACGCCAACAACTGCCCCGGACATTGATGCCGCCCAGCCCCAAAGGTGAAACTACGCCGGTCTGGACGATCAAGAAGAAAGACGTCGGGATGGTCATTGAGCTGCGGATCGCGATTAGCCGAGGCCAGCAGCACCAGAATCACGTCGCCGGGGTTCAGGCTTACCCCTTCGATTTCACAAGGCGCAGCGACAAACCGGCGGGTGTTCTGCACCGACGGGTCGAAGCGCTGAACTTCAGCGATCAAGTCGCCAACCGGTGTCGATTCACTGTGCAGCGACGGGTTTCGAATCAACGCCAACAGCGCATTGCCGATCAGTCCGGCGATGGCTTCATAGGTCTGGGAAAACAGCCCGATAAGGTTGGCGATCAACATTTCAGCGTCGCCAGAGGTTGCCTCGAAGCGCTGGCGGATCCCGGCGAGCAGGGCGCTCTGATTGCTCGGGTCATCCAGCAACTCAACGAAATAGCCGCTCAAGTGTTCCGCCGCAACGTGCGCTGCATCCCGTTGCGCCTGATCGCCAAGGGGCGACAGGCACGTGACGAAGTCTGCGGTCAGCTCGCTGATAGCCCGGCCCTGAGCCGGCGAGAACCCCAGCAATGCAGCCACCACACAAACCGGCCCGCGGAACATCGCGTTGTACAACCCTTCGGCGCCCGGAGTGATCAGGCGAGCGCCGACCAGCGCATTGACTTCATCGACATCAATCGACGCCAACCCTGGCTGAATCGCCGACCTCGGGCAACGCTGCCGTTCGCCCTCATTCATCCGCATCAACTGACCAAAGACCTTGCCGGCCATTCCGCCCACAATCGCCTTGGGCACCGGTTCGTGGGACGGTCGGACATGACAGTCAGGATGCGCCAGCACGGCCGCGACGGCTCGGGCGCTATTCGCCACCCACATTTTCAGTCCTTGGTGAAAAACCAACCCGCCCTCCGCACGCAATTGTGCGTAATAGGGGTAAGGATCGGCATGAGTCGCAGCGATGGTCGGGTCCATGGGGCGTAGCCTTGTTTGTGGTTGGAAAAGTGTTGCTACTATCTCCAGTTCGAAATGGCCTTGATTCGTCCGGGAACGAAATATGAACGTAGAACAGCACGACATCGGCGTTTCTCACGTGGCCGCGGCCATCGCGGAACCGGCCCGGACGAAAATCCTCTGTTCGCTGATGGACGGCCACGCCCGCACCAGCACCGAGTTGGCGGCGATTGCCGAAGTCAGCGCCTCCACCGCCAGCGCGCACCTGGCCAAACTCAAGGAATTGGCGCTGGTGCGGCTGCACGTACAGGGCCGACATCGCTATTACAGCTTGACGGACAAGCGTGTCGCCCAGGCGCTGGAAGCGTTGATGGTGATCGGCCAGAACGCTGCGCCGACCTTCAATTCGCGCACCCCGGATCGCCTGCAATTCGCCCGCACGTGCTACGACCACATGGCCGGCACGTTGGCAGTGCTGCTGCATGACCGGATGATCGAAGCGGGGTGGCTGCTGGAAACCGATGAACAGGTCTATCAACTGAGCGACAGCGGTGAGGTGTTGTTTGAAGGGTTGGGTATCGAGGTCAAGGATCTGAGTACGCTGCGTCGCCGCTTCGCCTGCCCGTGCCTGGACTGGAGCATGCGCCGCCCGCATCTGGGCGGTTCGTTGGGGGCGGCGTTGTTGCAAACGGCGATCAAGCGCAAATGGGTGACCCAGGACCTGGACAGCCGGGCGCTGGCGTTGACCGCGACGGGACGCAAGGAACTCAGCAGCCGGTTCGCTGTTGAACTGCCGATTCAGGTATCGACAGCACAACCCGCGTTCACCGAGACCCGGCGTCGCGCGAGCGCCGGTTCTGCACCTTAGCGACTGGCCGAGGCCATCAGCACGCCGAAACCGGCGAAGGTCACGCCCGAGACTTTCGCCGCCAGCCAGGAACCCTTCGGGCTCGACAACCAGCCTTTGGCGGCATTGGCGAGCAAGGCATAGCTGCCATGCACGAGGATCACCAGTACGCCATAGGAGGCGACCAGTTTGAAAAACTGGGTGGAGAAGTGCGCTGAGGTGTCGATGAATTGCGGGAACACCGCCAGAAAGAAAAACACGGCCTTGGGGTTCAAAAACTGGATCGAAGCCGCTTCGAGGAAGCGGTAGCCCGGGCTTGAGGGGCGCGTTTCAAGCAGCGTGTTGAAACCAGCCGAGCGCCAGCTTTTGTAACCCAGGTACAACAAGTAGGCGGCCCCTGCGTATTTCAACGCGGTAAAGGCGTTGGCGGAGGTGCTGAGGATCAGGCCGACACTGGTGGCGCTGATGGCGGCGACAATAAACGCACCCGAGGCGATCCCCAGAATGCCCGGCACTGCCCCGGTCCAGCCGTGACGCACCGCGTTGGACAGGGTCAGGACCACGCCAGGCCCCGGACTCAAAATGGTCAAGGTGGCGAAAAGTAAAAAGAGTCCGTAGCTGTTCATGTCTTGCTCCGTCAGGTGGCGCTGGCTGTGTGCGGGCAGATTGGCGTGACGACGTGGGCGTGACAAACGCTTTAATTGCGCTGCATATGTGACTAAATTAGACACATGATGAATCCACTACCGCCGCTTAATGCTGTTCGCGCCTTCGCCGTTGCTGCTCGCCATCAAAGTTTCAGCCTGGCGGCCGAAGAGCTGCATGTCAGTCACAGTGCCGTCAGCCGGCACATCAAATTGCTTGAGGAACACCTGGGTGTGCTGCTGTTCGAGCGGCGTGTCCGTCAATCGGTGTTGACGCCGGCCGGTCAGCGCTTTTATGAGCAGGTCAGTGCCGGGCTGGCGCAGATCGCCAACGCCGCGGCTGCGCTCAAGCAACATGCGTCGCTGCCGACCGTGAAGATCAATGTCCGTCCATCCTTTGCCATGCTTTGGCTAGCGCCCAGACTGGAGGATTTCATTGCGCAGCACCCGGACATCAAACCGCAAGTGATGACCCAAACCCAGGCACCCGATCATGCTCGCGACGGGTTCGACATCGTCATTCGCCGTGGTCGTGACGACTGGGCGCCGGCGATTGAGGCGCGAGCCCTCTTCGAAGACGAACTGTTGCTGGTCGCGGCACCCTCGCTGATCGAGCGCCTGGCCCTTGAAGACCTCGTGTCCCTGAGCCGGCACACGTTACTGACCGCCAAGGCGCGTCGCGAAGATTGGCACAACTGGGCCCTGCATTTTGGCCAAGGCCAGTCAGCCACTCAGGTCACCCGGCAGTTTGATCACATGCACCTCGTGCTTGAGGCCGCCGTGGAAGGACAGGGTATTGCCTTGTGCCCGACCTCTTTGCTGGGCACCCACCTCTCGAGCGGTCGCCTGATTTGCCCGTTGCCCGAATTGCGAATGCCGTTGCCGCGTTATTACTACGGTGTCGCGCCGGACGTGACGGTGCAGACTCGGGTGTTTGTTGAGTGGCTGTTTGCCCGGATCGAAGAGGATGCCGGTCAGGTGGGGCAGTTGATTGCAGGGTGATTCGTCTGCAAGTGACCGGCGCTGAAATACACCGGCCAACAAAAAGCCCACCCGACGCATTCGCGAGGGGTGGGCTTTTTTAGTGCCTGAAGCGCTGGATCAAACCTTGACGATCCAGCCCGCTGGCGCTTCGATGTCGCCGGTCTGTACACCGGTCAGCTCTTTGTAGAGCTTCTGGGTGACCGGGCCGACTTCGGTTTCACTGTGGAACACGTGCAGTTTGTCGTTGTAGCTGATACCGCCGATCGGGGTGATCACTGCGGCAGTACCGCAAGCGCCGGCTTCCTTGAAGTCAGACAGCTTGTCGATGAACACGTCGCCTTCGACCACTTCCAGGCCCAGACGCGTTTTGGCCAGCTCGATCAACGACAGACGGGTGATGCCCGGCAGGACCGACGGCGAGTTCGGGGTCACGAACTTGTTGTCGTGGGTGATCCCGAAGAAGTTGGCCGAACCGACTTCTTCGATTTTCGTGTGGGTCATCGGGTCCAGGTAAATGCAGTCGGCGAAGTGGGCTTTCTTGGCCTGGGAACCTGGCATCAGGCTGGCCGCGTAGTTACCACCGACCTTGGCTGCACCGGTGCCTTGTGGGGCGGCGCGGTCGTAGCTGGAGATCAGGAAGTTGTGCGGGGTCAGGCCGCCCTTGAAGTAGGCACCGACCGGGATGGCGAAGATCGAGAAGATGAACTCGGGGGCGGTACGCACGCCGATGTTGTCACCCACGCCGATCACGAACGGACGCAGGTACAGCGCGCCGCCGGTGCCGTAAGGCGGGATGAAACGCTCGTTGGCGCGGACCACTTCCTTGCAGGCTTCGACGAACTGCTCGGTGGACACGTGCGGCATCAGCAGGCGCGCGCAGCTGCGTTGCATGCGTGCGGCGTTCTGGTCCGGGCGGAACAGGTTGATCGAACCGTCCTTGCAACGATAGGCCTTCAGCCCTTCGAAGCATTGCTGGCCATAGTGAAGGGCAGTGGAACCTTCGCTGATGTGCAGCACATTGTCTTCGGTCAGGGTGCCTTTGTCCCACTCGCCATTACGCCAGTGCGACAGATAGCGCTTGTCTGTCTTGATGTAGTCAAAACCCAACTTGTCCCAATTGATGCTTTCGTTACCCATGACACCCTCTATCACTTAACAACCGCCGAAACGGTTCAAGGCTTCTGACGTTTTTCTGGATGGGGACAACAATACTTCATTCCGGGCCCATTTCGCAGCCCGGACTATCGGATGACAGACAGATAAATCGAGTTGGCCTCAAGAAATCGCTAGCAGGCTAGCTCCCACAGGAGAACGCGTTCCAAATGTGGGAGCTAGCCTGCTAGCGATGGGGCCATCTCTGCCGCCATCAATTGTTCTGAATCACAGGTGCAGCGCGTGGCCAAGGGCTCGCAACGCCGCTTCCTGTACCGCTTCGCCGAGCGTCGGATGCGCGTGGATGGTGCCGGCAATGTCTTCCAGTCGGGCGCCCATTTCCAGGCTCTGACCGAACGCCGTCGACAATTCCGACACGCCTACGCCGACCGCCTGCCAGCCGACAATCACATGATTGTCACGCCGCGCCACGACCCGCACGAAGCCGCTTTTCGATTCCAGCGTCATCGCCCGACCATTGGCCGCAAACGGGAAGCTGGAAACGATGCAGTCCAGACCCGCAGCCTTGACGTCGTCCGGGGTCTTGCCGACCACCACCAGTTCCGGGTCGGTAAAGCACACGGCGGCGATGGCGGTCGGGTTGAACTCGCGGGATTTACCGCTGATCAGTTCGGCAACCATCTCGCCCTGAGCCATGGCCCGGTGCGCGAGCATCGGTTCGCCGCTCACGTCGCCAATGGCATACACGTTGCGCATGCTGGTCTGGCAGCGGTTGTCGATCTTGATCGCCGAGCCGTTCATGTCCAGGTTCAAACCTTCGAGGTTCCAACCCTGGGTGTTCGGTTTGCGGCCGACGGCTACCAGTACCTGATCGGTTTCCAGGTTCAAGGTGTCGCCATTCGGATCAAGAGCTTGCAGTGTATTGCTAACAGAATCAAAGCCTTGGACGCTGTGTTTCAAGTAAAGCTTTATACCGAGCTTTTTCAGTTCGTCATGCACAGGCTGCGTCAGTTCCGCGTCGTAGGCCGGCAGGATGCGATCCTGAGCCTCGACCACGCTGACCTCGGCACCGAGCTTGCGATAGGCAATCCCCAGCTCCAGACCGATGTAACCGCCACCGACCACGATCAGCCGTTTCGGTACGGACGTCGGCGCCAGGGCTTCGGTGGAGGAGATGATCGGGCCGCCAATCGGCAGCATCGGCAGGTTCACGCTTTTCGAACCGGTGGCCAGCACCAGGTGCTCGCACTGAATGCGCGTGTCGCCGACTTCTACGGTTTTACCATCAATGACTTTCGCAAAACCTTGAATAACCTGGATTTTGTTCTTTTTCAGCAACGCTGACACGCCGGTGGTCAGGCGATCAACGATGCCGTCCTTCCACTCGACACTCTTGCTGATATCGAGCGTCGGCGCCGACACGCTGATGCCCAACGCCGAGTGCTGGCTGTGATGTTGCGTCTGGTGAAACTGTTCGGCGACGTGGATCAACGCCTTGGACGGAATGCATCCGATGTTCAGGCACGTACCGCCCAACGATTCGCCTTCAACCAGAATGGTCGAGATGCCCAGCTGACCGGCACGAATCGCCGTCACATAACCGCCAGGGCCGCCGCCGATGATCAGCAGCGTGGTGTTCAAATTCTGCATGTCTTACTCCACAAACAAGGTTGCGGGTTGTTCGAGCAAGCCACGAATGGCCTGGATGAATTGCGCCGCGTCCATGCCATCGACCACGCGGTGATCGAAGGAGCTGGAGAGGTTCATCATCTTGCGAATCACGATCTGGCCTTTGACGACCATCGGGCGTTCGACGATTTTGTTGACGCCCACGATCGCCACTTCCGGCAGGTTCAGCACCGGGGTGCTGACGATACCGCCCAAGGCACCGAGGCTGGTCAGGGTGATGGTCGAACCGGACAACTCATCGCGGCTGGCCTTGCCAGTGCGGGCAGCGGTAGCGAGGCGAGAAATTTCCTGAGCGCTATCCCACAAGCTGCGGGTTTCGGCGTGACGGACCACCGGCACCATCAAACCGATGTCGGCTTGGGTGGCGATGCCCACGTGCACGGCGCCGAGGCGGGTGATGACCTGGGCTTCGTCGTCGTAACGGGCGTTGATCTGCGGGAAGTCGCGCAGGGCAACGACCAAAGCGCGGACCAAAAACGGCAACAAGGTCAGCTTGCCGCGGGTCGCGCCGTGTTTTTCGTTCAGATGAGCGCGCAGTTCTTCCACGGCGGTGACGTCGATTTCCTCGACGTAACTGAAGTGAGCGGCGCGCTGAGTGGCGTCTTGCATGCGCTGGGCAATCTTGCGGCGCATGCCGATAACCGGGATTTGTTCTTCGTCGTTACGCTGGGCGTAAGCGGCGGCGGCGGTCGATTGCGGCTGCTGACCCTGGGCCAGATAGGCGTCGAGGTCTTCGTGCAGCACCCGACCGGCAGGGCCGGTGCCACGCACCAGACGCAATTGAATGCCGAGGTCCAGCGCATGTTTGCGCACGGCCGGGGAGGCCAGCGGACGCTCATCAGCTTCGCGAGCGACCATTGGGCCCTGGCATACGGCAGCTCGCGGCGCTGCAGCGGCAACCGGTTTGCTTTCAACAGCGGCGGCAACTTTCGGTGCCGCAACCGGTGCTTCTTTAACAGGTGCAGGCTGAGCCGACTCTTTAACGTTGCCCGCGCCTTCGACTTCAATGCTGATCAGGATGCTGCCAACCGCCATGACTTCGCCGGGCACACCGCCCAGCGCAATCACCTTGCCGTTCACCGGCGAAGGGATGTCGACCATCGCCTTGTCGGTCATGACATCGGCGAGTACCTGGTCTTCGACGACCATGTCGCCGACTTTGACGTGCCAAACCGACAATTCAACTTCTGCAATGCCTTCACCAATGTCCGGCATTTTAATAACGTGCGTGCCCATTCAGACCTCCATAACCCGATGCAAAGCCGCGCCCACTCGGGACGGACCAGGGAAATACGCCCACTCTTGTGCGTGCGGGTAGGGAGTGTCCCAACCGGTGACGCGTTCGATAGGCGCTTCCAGGTAGTGGAAGCAGTGCTCTTGCACCAGGGCGACCAGTTCGGCGCCGAAACCGCAGGTGCGGGTCGCTTCGTGAACGATCACGCAGCGGCCGGTTTTCTTCACCGACTTGACGATGGTCTCCAGGTCCAGCGGCCACAAGCTGCGCAGGTCGATGACTTCAGCGTCGATGCCGGTTTCTTCAGCCGCCACTTGCGACACGTAAACGGTGGTGCCGTACGTCAGGATGGTCACGTCCTTGCCCGGACGGGTGATCGCGGCCACGTCCAACGGTACGGTGTAGTAACCGTCCGGGACTTGTGCGGCCGGGTGTTTCGACCACGGGGTAACCGGGCGTTCGTGGTGACCGTCGAACGGGCCGTTGTACAGGCGTTTTGGCTCGAGGAAGATCACCGGGTCATCGTTTTCGATGGAGGCAATCAACAAGCCTTTGGCGTCGTAAGGGTTGGACGGCATCACCGTGCGCAAACCGCAGACCTGGGTGAACATCGCCTCAATACTTTGGCTGTGGGTCTGGCCGCCGTAGATGCCGCCGCCGCAAGGCATGCGCAGGGTCATCGGCGCGGTGAACTCGCCGGCCGAGCGATAACGCAGGCGGGCGGCTTCGGAAATGATCTGGTCCGACGCCGGGTAAACGTAATCGGCGAACTGGATCTCGGCCACCGGCCGCAGACCGTAAGCGCCCATGCCCACGGCAACGCCGACGATGCCGCTTTCGGAGATCGGCGCATCGAACACCCGGGAGGTGCCGTACTTGTTCTGCAGGCCTTCGGTGCAACGGAACACGCCGCCGAAGTAGCCGACGTCCTGGCCGAACACCACGACGTTGTCGTCACGCTCAAGCATCACATCCATGGCCGAGCGCAGGGCCTGGATCATGGTCATGGTGGTCGTGGTCATGGCGGTTTCCAACTCGATTTTGTTGTTGTGATCGTTCATGTCAGATCCCCAACTCTTGACGCTGGCGCTTCAAGTGCTCCGGCATCTCTTTGTAGACGTCTTCGAACATGGTCGCGGCGCTCGGAATCTGGCCGCCGGCGAGGGTGCCGTACTGCTCGGCTTCTTTCTGCGCGGCGATCACTTCGGCTTCCAGTTCGGCGCTGACGGCGACGTGTTCCTCTTCGGACCACTGACCGATTTTCACCAGGTGCTGTTTCAGGCGCGCAATCGGGTCGCCCAACGGGAAGTAGCTCCAGTCGTCGGCAGGACGGTATTTGGATGGATCATCAGAAGTCGAGTGCGGACCGGCGCGGTAGGTGACCCATTCGATCATGGTCGGGCCGAGGTTGCGGCGGGCGCGTTCGGCGGCCCAGGCAGAGGCGGCGTAGACCGCGACGAAATCGTTGCCATCGACCCGCAGGGAGGCAATGCCGCAACCGACGCCACGACCGGCGAACGTGGTGGCTTCACCACCGGCAATCGCCTGGAACGTGGAGATCGCCCATTGGTTGTTGACCACGTTGAGGATCACTGGCGCCCGGTAAACGTGGGCGAAGGTAAGGGCGGTGTGGAAGTCGGATTCAGCGGTAGCGCCGTCGCCGATCCAGGCCGAGGCGATTTTGGTGTCGCCCTTGATTGCCGAGGCCATGCCCCAGCCCACGCCTTGTACAAATTGGGTGGCGAGGTTGCCGGAAATAGTGAAGAAACCGAAGTCTTTGACCGAGTACATGATCGGCAGCTGACGTCCCTTGAGCGGATCACGCTCGTTGGACAGCAGCTGGCAGATCAGGTCCACCAGCGGCACTTCGCGTGCCATCAGGATGCTTTGCTGGCGGTACGTCGGGAAGCACATGTCATCGACGTTCAGAGCCAGGGCCTGGCCGCTGCCGATGGCTTCTTCGCCAAGGCTCTGCATGTAGAACGACATTTTTTTCTGACGCTGGGCGACCACCATGCGGTTGTCATAGATCCGCGTCTTGAGCATGGCGCGCATGCCTTTACGCAGGATCTCGGACGGCACGCCTTCAGCCCATGGACCGAGAGCATTACCCTCGTCATCGAGCACGCGAATCAGGCCCTTGGCCAGATCAGCGGTGTCGGCCGGTTCAACGTCAATTGGGGGTTTGCGCACCGTGCCGGCGTCGGTCAGACGCAGGTAGGAGAAGTCGGTTTTGCAGCCAGGACGGCCCGATGGTTCGGGAACGTGCAGATGCAGCGGTTCGTACGCTTGGTTCATGGCTTCTACGCTCGATCTTGTGAATTTTTTGTAGTGAGCTGACCGTCATTCTTCGATGAAAGAAATCTTGTCCTACAACAATCATAGGCCGGGCCAAGAAGAATATTTCTCTCTGTTTCGTTGCGTTGGCGATCATTTGAGGATAAAAAATCTGCATAAACATAAAAAACAGGTGGTTTTGTCTCATGCGCAAACTGGACCGTACCGATATCGGCATTTTGAACAGCCTTCAGGAGAACGCGCGCATCACCAACGCCGACCTCGCACGCTCGGTCAACCTGTCGCCAACTCCGTGCTTCAACCGGGTCAAGGCGATGGAAGAATTGGGCCTGATTCGCGAGCAAGTGACGCTGCTGGATGCCGATTTGCTGGGGCTGCATGTGAATGTGTTCATTCACGTCAGCCTGGAAAAACAGGTGGAGGAGGCGTTGCAGCATTTCGAGGAGGCGATTTCGGATCGCCCGGAAGTGATGGAGTGCTATTTGATGGCCGGCGACCCGGACTATTTGATCCGGGTGCTGGTGCCGACTATTCAGTCGCTGGAGCGCTTCATGATGGACTTCCTCACCAAAGTCCCCGGCGTGGCGAACATCCGCTCGAGCTTTGCGCTCAAGCAAGTGCGCTATAAAACTGCGCTGCCGTTGCCGGCGAATGGGCTGACCCTCGCCTGACGGCAGATCAAAAGATCGCAGGCTTCGCCAGCTCCTACAGGGTTTGGACCATCCGCAAGTTCACGGTCGTCCCCGGTCAATGTAGGAGCTGCCGCAGGCTGCGATCTTTTGATCTTAAAGTTTGTTTAGCGGGATCTTCAGGTAAGTGACGCCATTGCCCTCAGCCGGCGGCAAATTCCCCGCCCGCACATTCACCTGGATCGCCGGCAGCAACAGCGTCGGCATGCCCAACCCCGCATCGCGCCGGGTGCGCATGGTAACGAAGGCGGCCTCATCAATGCCGTCATGAATGTGAATATTGCTTTTGCGCTGCTCGCCCACGGTACTCATGCACTGCGGTTCACGCCCCTCGGGCGGGTAGTCGTGGCAGACATACAGCCGAACGCTGGCAGGGAAGGCCAGCAGTTTGCGAATCGAAGCAAACATCTGGTTGGCGTTGCCGCCGGGAAAGTCGCAGCGCGCGGTGCCCACGTCCGGCATGAACAGCGTATCGCCCACCAGAATCACATCGCTGTCGATCAGATAAGCCATGTCCGCTGGTGTGTGGCCGGGAACATGCAGGGCCGTGGCCTTGAGATTGCCGATGCGGAACGATTCATCCGGCGCGAACAAGTGATCGAACTGCGAACCATCGATACAGAACTCCGGCTCAAGGTTGAACAGGGTTTTGAATACGCCCTGAACCTTGCTGATCGACTGACCAATCGCAATCTTCCCGCCCAGTTCCCTACGCAGATAAGGCGCAGCGGACAGGTGATCGGCATGGGCGTGGGTTTCCAGCAGCCATTGCACCTGCAGCTGATGTTGGCGAACGAAGGCGATGATCTTGTCGGCCTGGGTGGTGGCGGTTCGTCCGGCGGCGGGGTCGTAGTCGAGCACCGGGTCGACGATGGCGCAGTGCCCGCCATCGTGCTCGTAGACGACGTAGCTGTAGGTCGACGAGGCAGGGTCTAAAAAAGCTTCAATCAAGGCGGGCATGGTGGCCGTTTTCTTTTAGGACAAGCCATGAGGGTAGTTTCATTTTCCCTGCGCTGACCAGCCCGCATCAATTCAATTAATGAAAAAAACTGCGCGGGCTCTATCCTGTCAGTCATCGATACCGGGCGCTCCCGGCTTTTTTCGCAGATCACGAGTGTTTTATGTTGCTGGCGAGTTTCTTTGGCGTGGTGATGGGGTTGGTACTCGGTTTGACCGGGGCTGGTGGCGGCATTCTTGCGGTGCCGGCGCTGGTATTGGGGTTGGGTTGGACCATGACGCAAGCCGCGCCGGTCGCACTGTTCGCAGTGGGCAGTGCGGCGGCTGTCGGCGCCATTGACGGGTTACGCCATGGCCTGGTGCGTTATCGCGCAGCGTTGCTGATCGCCCTGCTGGGGGCGATTTTTTCGCCGATCGGCATCTACTTCGCCCATCAGTTGCCGGAAAAAATTCTGATGATCCTGTTCAGCCTGCTGATGGTCATGGTGGCCTGGCGGATGCTGCGTCGTGAGCGCCAGGACGAAGGTCCAAGCGACCACGGCCATGCCAACTGGGGCCAGAAGAACTGCATGCTCGATCAGCAGACCGGGCGCTTTTCCTGGACCGCCAAGTGCACCGCCACCCTCGCGGCATTGGGCGCAGTGACCGGTGTGGTTTCCGGGCTGCTCGGGGTGGGCGGCGGCTTCCTGATCGTCCCGGCGTTCAAGCAGCTGACCGATGTGCAGATGCGTGGAATCGTCGCCACTTCCTTGATGGTCATCAGCCTGATTTCCGTCATCGGCGTGATTGGCGCGTTTCAGGCCGGGGTGCGAATCGACGGTTTGGGCGTGGCGTTTATCGTCGCGAGCATCGTCGGCATGATCATTGGCCGCAGACTTTGCGCGCGAGTACCGGCCCGGGGATTGCAGGTCGGCTTCGCCAGCATCTGTGTCGTGGTCGCCGCTTACATGCTGTTTAGAGCGGGCGTCTAGCAAGTACCGGTTCCTGTGGACGCCAGTCCGTTCCACAGGCGTACACCTTAAGTTTCGGGCCTCGTCGACGGACGGTCTTACACCGAACTTGTCGCGCATCACCTGCCACTCCAAAGCATTTCAAAACCGCCTCCAAGGCAGCGTATGACGTCGCCGGTCAGCTTTCGATAATCGCCTCCGACATCCAGTCCCCCGCTGCGGAGCGCGTCATGCACAACAATAAGAACATCAAGCATCGTTTCTTGCCTGCCTTCATCGCCAGCCTCTCGACCCTCGGTTTGAGCTCGATGGCCGAAGCCGAGATCGTGCTGTACGACAAGGACCAGACCACGTTTTCCACCGACGGCTACATCAACGCCTTCTATGTGAACAGCAAAGTGGACCGTGCCGGCGACCAGTTCGACCGGCGACAGGCGCGGGTGAAGATGGGTTTTCTGCCCAACTACCTGGGCTTCAACATGAGCAAGCAGGTCGATGACCTCAAGCTCGGCGCCCGGTCCTCCTTCTGGGTGACCATCAACGACAGCGAAACCAACGGCACTGACACCGCCATCGACGTGCGGCAGTTCTACGGCACCGTGGCTAATCCGGAGTGGGGCGAAGTACTGATCGGCAAAGACTTCGGTCTGTTCGCCCGTTCCAACATCCTGCTGGATGAAATGCTCGCCGGTTACGGCCAGGTCAGCGATACCCTGGGGCTGGTGGACGGTGGCGGGGTGTCATTCGGCAACATCGGCACGGGTTATCCGTACCCGTTCCCGACGTCACAGATCACCTACCGCACGCCAGTGATGGAGGGTTTGCGGGTGGCCGTGGGGATCATGGACCCGGTGGACACCAACGACAGCAGCCCGACAGGCAAGGCGTACCAAGAGAACCCGCGTACCGAAAGCGAGATCACCTATCAGTTCGACCTCGCCGGGGCGAAGATTTACAGCTGGGTCAACGGCAGCTATCAGACGTCGGACAATACTGATTCCACCGTCGAGTCCGTCACCTCCAAAGGCGTCGGCTATGGCGTGCAAGCGAAAATGGGCGGCTTGTCCCTCACTGGCTCCGGCTTCCAGGCCAAGGGCATCAACCCGTTCTTCACCAACAACGCTGGCGAACCGACCCTGCGTAACGTCGACAGCGATGGTTACCTGCTGCAGGGCTCCTACAAACTGGGCAAGAACCGGCTGGCCTTGTCTTACGGCAAGACCAACGACGACGGCAATGGCGTGGTCGGCAGCGGCGCGGACTACGAAACGCGCGGCATTGCGCTGTTCCATGACGTCAACGACAACCTCAAGCTGGTGGCCGAGTACAACCAGTTCGCAATCAACGGCCACGACACCAGCGACCAGAACGAAGACACCGACACCTTTGCGGTGGGGGCGGTGCTGACCTGGTAGTAGTTGAAAGCCACACAGGAACTGGCTTGAAACCAAACCTGTGGCGAGGGGACTTGTCCCCGTTGGGTCGCGAAGCGGCCCCGATGTTGGTCGCGCATCGACCGATGGGGACTGCTGCGCAGTCCAACGGGGACAAGTCCCCTCGCCACAAAGCGTCGGCCATCAGGCAGTCAATCCGCCGACTCTCATCCCATCGAAGCGCCTACCCGCTACCCAAGTAGCATACGTAGCAGCTCACAGGCTTCGTACACTCGAACCTCATTACATGCGCACCTGCGGGAGGCGACGATGCAGCAGGTCCAGAGTGAAGGTGTGGTCAGTGCAATGTCCCAGGCCACCGATGCCCAGCAAGTGGCGCAGGAGCTGGCGCGACAACTGTTGCATCCGCACCTGGGTTTCGTGCTGTTCTTCTGTTCCGCCGAGTACGACTTGCAGGCGCTGGGCCAGGCCTTGCAACAAAGCTTCGGCGGCATTCGCCTGGTGGGTTGCACCAGCGCCGGGGAAATCACGCCCTTGGGCTACGGCCGCAACTGCGTGACCGCGGTCGGCTTCGACCACCGGCATTTCTCCATCGACGCCGAACTGATCTCCGAAATGGAGCGCTTCAGCCTGATCGACGCCCAGCAAATGGTCGAGCGCCTGGTCAGTGGCTGTCGCAGCAACACCCTGGCGCCGATCAAGGGCAACAGCTTTGCGCTGACCCTGCTTGATGGTTTGTCCAGCCGTGAAGAAATGGTCCTCGCGGCCCTGAGTGCAGCATTGGGCGACATCCCGCATTTCGGCGGTTCGGCCGGCGACGACAATTACCTGACCCACACCCACGTCTATTTCAATGGCGAGTTCCACAGCGGCGCGGCGGTGGTGGTGCTGGTCAATACCTGGCTGGATTTCGAAGTTTTCACCACCCACCACATCCTGCCTCGGGCGGAAAAACTGGTGGTCACCGGCGCCGACAGCGCCTCACGCCGGGTCTTTGAGCTGAATGCCGAGCCGGCAGCCGAGGAGTACGCCCGGCACATCGGTGTGCCAGTGGCGGAGCTCGATCACAGGATCTTCGCTGCGCACCCCTTGGCCGTGCGGATCAACGATCAGTATTACGTGCGGGCGATCCAGCAGGTTCATCCGGACCTGAGCTTGAGTTTCTACTGCGCGGTGGAAAACGGCATCGTCCTCACCGTCATGACGCCCGGCCCGATGCTGCCGAATCTGCAAACCCTGTTCGAAGGCTTGCAGGAGCGCCTCGGCGATCTGTTGCTGACCATCGGCTGCGACTGCTTTCTCAGGCGTATGGAACTGGAAGACGGCGGCAGTCTGGAGCAGGTCGGAACGTTTTTGCGTGACCAACGGGTGATGGGTTTCAACACCTACGGAGAACAGTTCAATGGCATGCACATCAACCAGACCTTCACCGGGGTTGCCATTGCCCGAGGCCGGTCCCCTGGACACCGTTGAGCTTCAGGCGCAGATCGCCAGCCTGCAGCGCGACAACCACAAACTGCAGCGCATCAATGGCGCGCTGATCGAACGGATCGAGTCCGGCATCACCCGCGGCAATGACCCGTACGCGGCGTTCCAGCATTCGGTGGTGCTGGCCGAGCAGGTGCGTGAGCGCACCGACGCCTTGAACCAGGCCATGGCTGAACTCAAGTCAGGCAATCACTTGCTCAGCGAGGCACGCCTGCGGGCGGAAACTGCACATCGCCATTTGATCGATGCGATCGAGAGCATTTCCGATGCGTTCGTGCTGTTCGATGCGGACCAGCGAATCGTGCTGTTCAACAGCCGTTTCAAGGCCTTCTGGGGCAACAGCCGGGTGCGGATCAACGCCGGCATGCGCCTGGCCGAGGTCAAGCGGTTAATGTCCGCCACCGGGCTGTTCACTGAAGAGCCGCGGGGGCATGCCGACGAAAACCTGCTCTATCGCCTGCAGGACGGTCGCTGGTTGCAAGTCAGCGAAAGGCCGACTCAGGAAGGCGGGCGGGTGATCCTGTTCACCGACATTACTGACGTCAAACTCAGCGAAACCGTGCGCCGCGAGCAGGCGGTGGCGCAGAAATCCCATTTGTTGCAACGGGCGGTCGACAACCTGTCCCAAGGCGTGGCCATGGTCAACGCCGAGGGCATTCTGGAGTTGTGGAACCGGCGTTTCCTCGAACTCAGCGGCCTGGCCCCGGTGGCGGCCCATCGTCTGTTTGCCGAAGTGATCGGCGATAGCGAGTTGAATCTGCTGACCCCGGCCAGTCGGGATCTGAACGGGCGGCACGTGCAGGAATGCGAGCAGCGCCTCTACGATGGCCGGGTGCTGGAAATCCGCACCCATCCGTTGCCCACCGGCGGTTTCGTCAACACTTTCACCGACATCACCGAACGCTACCAACATGCCGAAGCGCTAAGCGAAAGCGAGCGCTGGATTCGCCTGATCACCGACCATGTGCCGGCGCTGATTGCCTACCTGAATGCCGATCTGGTCTACGAGTTCACCAACAAGGTGTATGAAGAATGGTACTGCTGGCCTCGGGGCGTGATGCTTGGGCAGAGCCTGCGCGAAGTCCACAGCGAACAGCATTACCAGCGCCTGGAAGCCTACGTGGCCCGGGCCCTGGCCGGTGAGAGCGTGACGTTCGAGGTCGCTGAAACCAACATCAACAACCAGGAGCGCTACATGCTGCGCTCCTACGTACCCAATCGCTTGGCCACCGGGGAAGTGGTGGGGATTTTCGTGTTGATCCGCGACATCACCGAACGCCGCCGCACCGCCGAAGCGTTGCACCAGGCCTATCAGAATCTTGAGCTGCGGGTGCGCGAACGCACGGCGGAACTGACCACCCTGAACGATCAGTTACTGCGTGAGATCGATGAGCGTCGGCGGGCGGAATCTCGCCTGCGTGAAGCCAAGCTCGAAGCCGAGCAAGCCAACCTGTCGAAAACCAAGTTTCTCGCTGCCGTCAGTCATGACCTGCTGCAACCGCTCAACGCTGCGCGGCTGTTTACCAGCGCGTTGCTCGAACGACGGGAACCGGTGGCCAATGCGATTTTGGTGCGTAATGTCAGCAACTCCCTGGAAGACGTGGAGAACCTGCTGGGTACGCTGGTCGACATCTCCAAGCTGGATGCCGGGGTGATCAAGGCCGACATTGCGCCGTTTGCCCTGAGTGAATTGCTGGAAAACCTCGCGGCCGAGTACACCCAGGTGGCTCGCAGTGAAGGCCTGGAACTGCATTTCATCCCCTGTTCGGCATTGGTGCGCAGCGACATTCAGTTGCTGGCGCGGATTCTTCGAAATCTGTTGAGCAACGCCATTCGCTACACCTACAGCGGTCGTGTGGTGCTCGGTTGCCGGCGTCATCACCAGCGCCTGTCAATCGAGGTCTGGGACAGCGGCATGGGAATTGATGAAAACCGCCTCGAGGAGATTTTTCAGGAATTCAAACGCGGTGATGTGCAGCGTCCGGATCAGGATCGCGGTTTGGGCCTGGGCCTGGCGATCGTGGAAAAGATTGCCGGGATTCTCGGTCACCGCATTCACGTGCGTTCGTGGCCGGGCAAGGGTTCGATGTTCTCGGTCGAAGTGCCGCTCAGCGCCACGGCCCCCAAGGCGCTGCCGAGCCTGTTGATGAGTGAGCCGATGCTTGAGCGTCTGCGCGGGGCGCGGGTGTGGGTGCTGGACAATGACGCGGCGATTTGCGCCGGCATGCGCACGTTGCTCGAAGGATGGGGGTGTCTGGTGGTCACGGCGCTGTCCGAGCAGGACCTGGCGCGGCAAGTGGACAACTATCACGAAGAAGCCGATTTGCTGATCGCCGACTATCACCTGAATGACGATCAGAACGGCGTCGATGCCGTGGCCCGGATCAACGCCCGACGCGGCTCGGCGATTCCGGCGATGATGATCACCGCCAACTACAGCAATGAACTCAAACAACAGATCCGCGAACTGGGCCACACCCTGATGCACAAACCGGTGCGGCCGATGAAGCTCAAGACCGCGATGAGTCACTTGCTCGGCAGGCCTTGAGTACTCTAGTGCTTTTGCTGGCCCCATCGCGAGCAGGCTCGCTCCCACATTGGATCTGAGTGAACTCGGTCAACTGTGGGAGCGAGCCTGCTCGCGATGAAGGCGACTCGGTCTCAACGCCGTAAGTAAGATCCGAAATCAATATCCCCGGCACTCAAAATCGCCTGCACCCGGTTGTGCACATTGAGTTTGCGCAGGATCGCCGAGACGTGGGCCTTGACGGTGGTTTCGGCGATTTCCAGGGTGTAGGCGATCTGTTTGTTCGACTCGCCCTTGGTCATGCGTTCGAGCACCAGCAACTGTTTGCGGGTCAAGGCCTGGAGCAGTTCAGGTGGGAAGCTCGGGGCATCGTTCATGCGCCTTGTACCGCATTTTTGCGTGCGGATGATGTCCGGCGGCAAGTAGACATTGCCGTTGAGGATCTGCTGGATGGCTTCGGTCATCTGCACCCGTGGCGAGGATTTGGTAATGAAACCCACCGCGCCGTAAGTGATGGCTTGCAGCACGACTTGTTTGTCCTGTTCGGCCGAGACGATCACCACCGGAATGGTCGGCGCCTCGTTGCGCAGGTTGATCAGGCCATTGAGGCCGTGCATGCCGGGCATGTTCAGGTCGAGCAGGATCAGGTCCAGGTCGTCGTGTTCCTGCGTCAGCACCAGGGCGCTGTCCAGGTCGGCGGTTTCCATCACCTCGCTTCCCGGAAAACCATCGCTGATGACGTTATGAATGGCTTCGCGAAACAGCGGGTGATCGTCGGCAATCAGAATTTTGTACATAGCCTTTCACCTCATTATTTTGATTAGGGTGTGGCAACAACTCGCACGCGTAAAGGTCAGGGGAAGGGCTCGGGCTGGGCGGGCGTTACGGGCAGGTTGGCGGCCTGCCAGGCGTCCAGGCCGTCGCGATACCAATACAGAGTCTTATAGCCCATGGCGGCGGCGCGCTTCACGGCGTTCCAGCTCAGCCAGCAATCGGAGCGGCAGTAGAAGACCAGTGGTTGCGCGAGATCACCTGCGGTCAATGTGTTCAGCTTACGCGCAAAATAGTCCTGCCAGTCGGGCGTCAGGTCACCGTCGCCGGTATTGGCCAGCCAATGGCTGCCGGGGAGGTTTTCGTGGGGTTGGTCCTCGATGAAACGTCCTTGCAACCATTGGCGGCGGTAGACGTCGATCAGCACCGGACGCGGTGTTTGGGTCAGCAGGGTTTGCAGGGCGGCGGTATCGATGATGCCGGCGCTCTGGACTTGATTCGGGGTTGGGCTGCGGTAGAGACCAATGCGATAACCGTCAGCGGAAAACAGCGGTGTTTCGGCCTGCGCGACGCCCAGCAACAGGCTCAGCGATAGCGCAGCGAGAGAAGGGCGCAGCAGACGACGTCGGGCACGCGGCATGGGGTTCAATCCTTATAGTTATGAACCTATTACATGCCAGTCCCGGTGCGATTGGAATGCGACGATAGACAGGAAAACCAGTACTAAAGTAGTAATTTCACCCAATTGAACAGAGATCCCCTGTGGGAGTGAGCCTGCTCGCGATAGCGGTGTGTCAGCCGACACCAATGTTGGATGTGATGCCCTCATCGCGAGCAGGCTCACTCCCACAGGGGGGATTTGTGTTGTTAGTTGGTTTTGCGCAGGGCGGCATGTTGCGGGTTGAAGGTAAGTACGGCGAGCAGCGCGAATACCAGCGTCAGCCCTACACAGACTGCCAGCGCCAACGGATTGAACCGTTCATACAAGGCAAACCGCACCAGTTCCACCGCATGGGTGAACGGGTTCAACGCGCACAACCAGTACAACCACTCACTGGACTCGCGCATCTTCCACAGCGGATACAGTGCCGACGACAGGAAAAACAGCGGGAAGATCACGAAATTCATCACCCCGGCAAAGTTCTCCAGCTGACGGATCGCGTTCGACAGCAACAAACCCAGCGCGCTGAGCATCAACGCCACCAGCAGCAACGCCGGCAAGGCGATCAACAGCCCCATGGCCGGTGGCTGCACGCCGTACACCCAGGCAATCGCCAGAAAGGCGTACACCTGCAACAGCGAGATCAACGAGGTGGCCAACAATTTGCTGCACAGCAGGAAAGTCCGGGGCAGGGGGCTGGTCAGCAGCACGCGCATGCTGCCCATTTCCCGGTCGTAGACCATCGACAGCGAACCTTGCATGCCGTTGAACAGCAGGATCATGCAGGCCAGCCCGGGAATGATGTAGACCTCGTAGGGAATGTAGGTGTCGTAGGGTTCGATGATCGCGATCCCGAGTGCCGCGCGAAAACCGGCGGCGAACACCAGCAGCCACAGCAACGGTCGCACCAGCGCACTGAGAAACCGCGTGCGCTGCAACACAAAACGCAGCCATTCACGCAGCACGATGCCGCTGAAACATTGCCAGTAGGCATTCATTGGGCGGCTCCTGAAGTGGTCAGTCGAGCGAAGGCCGAACCGAGGTCGCCGCCATGTTCCAGACTCAGCGCGTCGGCCTGTCCGCTGGCCACCAACCGGCCCTGATGGAGAATCAGCAAGTCATCGCTGGGCTGCACTTCATCCAGCAAATGGGTGGTCCAGAGCACGCTGATGTTCTGCTCGCGGCACAGGCTGCGGATGTGTTGATTGAGCGCCAGCCGACTGGCCGGGTCGAGGCCGACGCTGGCCTCATCGAGCAGCAGCAGGCGTGGTTCATGCAGCAAGGCGCGGGCGATCTCCACACGGCGACGGTGGCCGCCATTGAGTTCGCGAACCCGCTCGCGGCGGCGTTCGGTCAAGGCCTGACGGGCCAGTTCGGCGTCGACCCGCAGGCCGGTCTGGCGCCGGGACATCCCATGCAGCGCGGCGTGATAACGCAGGTTCTGTTCGACGCTGAGGTCCAGGTCCAGCGTGCTTTGCTGAAACACCACACCCAATTGCTTGAGTGCCGGACGTGCGGCGTTGCGCAACGAACAGCCGCCGACGCGGATATCTCCGCGCTGCACATCGTAGAGTCGAGTGAGCAAGGCAATCAGCGTCGATTTGCCCGCGCCATTCGGCCCGAGCAGCGCCGCGAAACGGCCAGGTGCCAGGTTGAAACTCACCTGGCGCAACGCCTCTTTTGCACCATAAGCGAAACTCAGCTCGCTGACTTCGAGTGCGTTCATGGTGTCACCACCACGCCCCACGGATAACGCCCGACCTTGATCGACTTGGTCACCTTGAGGCTGTCGACATCGATCACCGACACGTCGCCGCTGACGCCGTTGGTGGCCAGCAATTGCTTTTGATCCGGGGTAAACGACATCTGCCAGACACGCCGGCCGACCAGCAGGTAATCAAGGATTTCGAAGGTCTTGGCGTCGATCACCGCCACATGATTGGCCGGGCCGAGGGCGACGAAACCGTACTTGCCGTCAGCGCTGAGCTTGATCCCCACCGGCTGGACTTTGTCCGGGTGCACGCCCTTGATCTGGAAGGTCAGGGTCTTGAGGGTCTTGCGGGTGGCGACGTCGAGAATGGTCACCGTGCCGCCAATTTCCGCCGAAGCCCAGAGCTTAGAGCCATCGGGTGTGAACTCGACGAAGCGCGGCCGCTGATCCACCAGGGTGCTGTCGGCCAGGGTCTGGGTGCTAGTGTCGATCCAGTGCAGCATATTGGTGGTTTCGCTGGTGTTCACCGCCCACTTGCCGTCGGGGCTGACGGCCATGCCTTCGGGTTCGACGCCGACGTTGATCTGGCTCAGCACCTTGGAGGTTTCGGTGTCGATCACTGTCACCAGTGCATCGTCTTCGTTGGAAACATACAGCCAGCGGTTATTCGGGTGCAGGGCGAATTGTTCAGGATCTTTGCCCGAAGGCAATTCCTTGATGATCTTGCGCGTGGCCACGTCCATCACCTGGACCCGGTCCGAGTCGCTGGCGCAGATGTACAGTAGCTTGTTGTCATGGGACAGCAGCAGACCGCGGGGGCGCTGGCCGACGGGCAGGGTGTCGGTGACTTGCAGGGTCTGCAGGTCGATCAGGCTCAGGCTGTCGTCTTTTTCGTTGGAGACCCAGGCGGTGCTGGCCGCGGCGTGCCCGGCGGCGAGCAGAAGGGCGCAGGAAAGCAGGGTGCGGCGCATGGCAGATTCCTTGTTGTTTTAATTATCGGGTCAGGGAAAACGGCAGGTGACTTCGGGCTTGTCGTAACCGAGGCTGTCCATTTCGTTGAAGGGGTGCAGGAAGCCGTCTTGCGGCGACGTGCTGACCAGCGCCCGGGGCTGCACGATGGGAATGGGTTGGCGCAACTGGCCGTTCCACGGTCTATAACTGAGCTTGCGACCCTTAAAACCGTCCAGCGGCAATTGATCGCTGATTTCAAGCGTACGGATCGCCACCGGATCGACCTGACGCAGTTTGCTCACGGCACTGGCGATGCTGCGCACGGCGATCCAGGCCGCGAAATCCCGGTCATTCATCCAGCGCCCGGTCAGGGCTTCGAAGCGTTTCTGCAACTGGGCGGCGCCGTAGGTTTCCACGGTTTTGTGCCAGCCCACCGGGGTCAGCCCCTGAGTGCCGGCGACCGGCCGTGGGTACCAGGTCTGGTAGGGCACGTATTCGCCGAAATCACCGCGTTCATCCGCCACCAGCACCACGTCGTACTCGGCGGTCTGGGTGAACAGCGGCATGTCGGCCTGGGCGCTGCGGCGCTGATCGTTATCGAAACTCCAGGCTTTTTCCGCGACCAGTTTCAGGCCGAAGCGCTTGGCGGCGCGGCGTAGGGCGGTGGCATAGGCTTGATCGTCCGGGGTTGGGCCGACGATCAGCAGCGCCCGTTGCCATTTGCGCACCACCAGAAATTGCGCCAGCGCATCGGCGAGCATCGCCCGACTCGGCAGGCTGTGCAGCACGTTCGGCAGGCAGTCGGTGGTGCGCAGGCTGTCGTCGGGGCTGCCGGCGTTGAACAGCAAGCTGTCGGGCAGCACAGCGGCGAGCCGGCGCAGGCTGGCGGCCGGTGCGTTGACGACAAACAGGCGCAGACCTTGTTCATGCTGAGCCTTGGCCGCCTCGACCAGGGCATCCGGATTGTCGACGTTGGCGCTGACCAGGGTGTAGCTCTGGTTGAGGAAACGGCCGGTGCTGTTGCTGTCAGTGATCGCCAGTTCGGCGCCACGCCCCCCGGCATCGACCGGCTCGGGAATGACGTTCGACAGCAACGGGCCTGGGTCGGGGCGATAGCCCAGGTAGCCGATCTGCACCTGCAACGGCGCGTCCGCAGCCTGGCTCTGGGTCGCCAACCCGGCGGCACAGGCAATCGCCAACAGGTAGATCAGGGCGTAAGGGGCAAGCTGGCGCATAAGGCACTCCATTACAGGTAGCGCCAGCATAGGAACGCTGTGAGGCAGAAGGAAATATGCAGAAAGTACCAGTGAGCCAGTACCAAGGTAGTAACTCGCCCGGGGTGGCGCAGTTTTAGCATGGGCAATAACGGCCATCACACGGGAGGCGATTGATCATGCGAATTCTCAAAGCGCTGCTCCTGCCGTTGCTGCTGATCCTGACCCTGATCGGCGTCGACAAGCTCCACGGCCCGCGTCCCGCGCCGTTGCTGGTCTTGCCCATGACACCGGGGCGCTAGGCCCGTCGGCCCTGTGGCGGATCAACGTTGATAGAGGCGCCGATGGAGGTAGCCACAGGTCGACGGACAGGCTCAGGGCGTGAGGGGCGGTGCGTCAACATCAAAAGCTGCAGGCGAGCTAACGCTCGGCCTGTTGAGTGGTGGGTGTACACCGATCAACCGTAGGAGCTGTCGAAGGCTCGGGCCGCGTTCGGACGATCTTTTGATCTGTCTGCCTCTTTCGGCCGGGAAGAATTCCCGCAGGCACCTGATTCAGGTGTGCGCCACAAGCCCTACTACCAAGGAACTAGACCGCGCCCACCAAAGCAGCATGGGGCTTGCGCGAAGCCCTTCCTAAGATGGGTGCCATAGCCTCTTCAAAGAGGTTTTGCGTGCAATCAAGAGGGCATAACAATGACAACAAAACGCAACGCCTTACTCGTTGCCGGTCTGCTGGCCGGCTTTATCAGTGCAGGTTCGGTCTGGGCCCACGGCAACGTGGTCCCCCAGGCTGTCGCCACCCCGGGTCTGACCCCGATCAAGGACGCCGGCGTATCGGTCGATGCCGATGGTTGGGCCTCGGTGAACCCTTACCGCACCTCCCCGGAACACGATAAGGCCGTGGAAATCGGCTCTTCGGCTTACAACCAGAACTGTGCGGCCTGCCATGGCCTGGAAGCCAAATCCGGTGGCATCGCCCCCGATTTGCGCATGCTGGATGTTGCCGAGGCGGGTGATGAGTGGTTCGTCGAACGCGTGCGCCACGGCGCCGTGCGTGATGGCCGGGTCTACATGCCGAAGATGGCCGACTACCTGAGCCAGGAAGCTTTGTGGGCGGTACGCACTTATCTGGACACCGTTCACGTCGAGGAGTAATCCATGCGCCTGCTCGCTGTGTTAATCAGCGCTGTGTTGCTGTGCTGCCAGGCAGTGCAGGCGCAGGTCCGTACCTATGACGAAATGATCGCCGCCAGGGAACTCAAAGTGGCGGTCTACAAGGACTTCGCCCCCTACAGTTTTGAAGACGCCGGCCAGGCCCGTGGCGTTGATGTCGAACTTGCCGAGGCGTTGGCCAAGGCACTCGGCGTGCACCTGACGTTGATTTGGGCGCCCGCCGGCGAGAAGCTCGATGACGACCTGCGCGATTACATCTGGCGTGCCAGTCAGTTGCACGACCTGCAACTGGCCGACCTGATGATGCGGGTGCCGTACGACCGCGACTACGCGCAGAAACGCAATGAACTGGGTGAGCTGGAAAACGGCCATGTGGTGATGTTCGGGCCGTACCAGAACGAACAATGGCAGGTGGCCTATGACCGCCGTCGGCTGGACAAAGTCGGTAGCGTCGCCGTGTTCGAGCATCACCCGATCGGCGTCGAAGTCGACAGCGTGCCGTCGTTCTACCTGACCTCGGTGTTCAACGGCATGCTCGCCGGCAAAACCCACCACTATCCCGGCGTACCTCAGGCATTTGCCGCCATGAAGGCCGGTGAGGTCGACGCCGTCATGGCCATGCGCGGCGAGATCGACTGGCAAGTGCATGAAGCGGCGGACCCACAAGTGGCGCTGGCCGAAAACGCCTACCCGAACATGGGCAAGCAGCTTTGGGAGATCGGCATGGCGGTGCACGAAAGCAACCGTCAACTGGCCTATGCCGTGGAAGAGGCGCTGGAAACCTTGATTCGCGAGGGCGCAGTCAAAACCATTTATGGCCATTACGGCCTGCGCTATGACGTGCCCGAGATGTATCAACAGTGAACTGGCGAGCAAGTTGTCTGTTGGCCTGTTGGTTACCCATCGCCGCGCATGCGGTGGACATCGACCCGGGCAAAGACCCGGTGCCCTCGGTGATGTGGGCCTTCTATCACAAGCAGATGCTCGGCGATGCGCCGTTCGTGTTCGACGAGCGGGTCAAGTTGCTGGCGCCGCCGTTCGCCGAAGACGCCCGGCAAGTGCCGCTGGAAATCGATGCTCGAGCGTTCAAGGGCGAGGTGGTGAAAATCCTCGCCTGGGCCGAGCTCAACCCTTTGCCGAAAATTGTCGATTTCCAGCCGCTGGATCGCGTGCTGCCGTGGCTGTCGATCCGCATCCGTATCGAACAGGCCACGCCGTTGCGCGCGGCAGTGCTGACCCGCGATGGGGTCTGGCATGTCGGCTCGACCCTGATCGATGCGGCGGGCGGCGGTTGCACGGCGCCGAGTGTGGTGCGCACTCAACCGGGCTGGGAAGAGCACATCGGCGAAGTGCTGGGCGGTCGTTATCCCCGTGGCGAATTCAGCCGTGTGCGCTTGCAGATGGCGCATCCGATGGACAACGGCATGGTCAGCGGCATCCCGGAATTCTTCATCAACCATGCCGAACTGCGGGATCAGAACGATCAGCTGCTGGCCCGTCTGGAATTGTTTCCCGCCGTCAGCGAAAACCCCAACCTGGCCTTCGATATCGAAGGGGCAGGGCAGACGCGCCTGATGCTGCGCGACAACAGCGGCAATCAATTCGATGCGGCCATACCCTGACCCAAAGGAGCGCGTGATGCGCTGGATGCTGCTGTTGTTCATGAGCCTGAGCCTTCCGGTTCTGGCCGATCTCGACTACTCACTCAAGCCCCGGCAGATCGCCGAAGACACCTGGCTGCTGGAAGGCAGCACAGACAATTTCGCCAAGGCCAACGGCGGCAACATCGTCAACACCGCGTTCATCGTCACCGAGCAGGGTGTGGTGGTGATCGACAGCGGGCCGTCGAAACGCTACGGCGAAGCGATGCGCAAAGCCATTGCCGCGATCACCGATAAACCAGTGATCGAGGTGCTGCTGACCCATCATCATCCTGATCATGTGCTCGGCAACCAGGCTTTCACTGACGTGCCGATCGGCGCGCTGGCCGGCACCACCGAGCTGTTGCATCAGCAGGGCGATGCCATGGCCGAGAACATGTATCGCCTGGTGGGCGACTGGATGCGCGGCACCGAAGTGGTGTTGCCGACCCGGACGCTGACGCCCGGCGTGCGAAGTTTTGGGAATCACGATCTGCGTCTGCTGGGCCTGGGTGGGCACACGGGCGCGGATCTGGCTATTCTCGACCAGAAAACCGGCGTGTTGTTTGCCGGGGACCTGGTGTTTTACCAACGGGCGCTGACCACGCCCAACAGTCCGGGGCTGTCGGTTTGGCTGGCGGACATCGCCACCCTTCAAGGCTTGCCGTGGACGCTGATTGTGCCCGGCCATGGACCGGTGGCCAGCGATCAACAACCGTTCGAGCAAATGCGCGACTACCTGAGCTGGCTCGACCAGCTGATGCGCGATGGCGTCGCCAATGGCAGTGATATGGCCGAGATGATCCGCAGCCCCATTCCCGAACGTTTCGCTGGCATCAGCCTGAGTCGTTACGAGTTGATCCGCAGCGTCAGCCATCTGTATCCGCGCTACGAGCGCGGGCAGATGACCCGAGTCGATTCCGCCGCGAACAAATGATCAACACAAAACCCCTGTGGGAGTGAGCCTGCTCGCGATGGCGGTGTATCAGCCGACATCAATGCTGAATGTGAGGGCCTCATCGCGAGCAGGCTCGCTCCCACAGGGGATCGGTGTGGACCATAGATTTGATGGTGTCCATCTCATCCGACCCGGTACTAAGGAACTAGCAATCTCAGCACTGCGGGCAATTGTTCCAAGGGCGGCGGCGCCCAAGAATCTGCACCAGACCGGGAAAATTTCCCGGGTATAACAAAAAACTGCAGAGGTAGCCGTCATGACCCAACCCGCACGTCGCCAACCCTTCGTCTTGAGTGTGCTGCTCAGTGCCATGCTGTTGTCTGGCTCGGCATTGGCCGGCGTCACCGATAAAGACATCCTCCAGGACCCCAAGAACCCGGAGCAGATCGTCACCAACGGTCTGGGCGTCCAGGGTCAACGCTACAGCCCGCTGGACACGCTCAACGTCAACAACGTGAAGGACTTGCGGCCGGTCTGGGCATTCTCCTTCGGCGGTGAAAAACAACGCGGTCAGCAAGCACAGCCGATGATCAAGGACGGCGTGATGTACATGACCGGTTCCTACTCGCGGGTGTTTGCGGTGGATGCGCGCACCGGCAAGAAGCTCTGGCAATACGATGCGCGCCTGCCCGATGACATCCGCCCTTGCTGCGACGTGATCAACCGGGGTGTCGCGCTGTATGGCGACCTGGTGATTTTCGGCACCCTCGACGCCAAGCTCGTGGCCCTGAACAAAGACACTGGCAAGGTCGTCTGGAGCAAGAAAGTCGCCGACCACAAGGAAGGCTATTCCATCAGCGCCGCGCCGTTGGTGATCAACGGCAAACTGATCACCGGTGTCGCCGGTGGCGAGTTCGGGGTGGTGGGCAAAATCGAAGCCTACGACCCGAAAAACGGCGACCTGCTGTGGACCCGTCCCACCGTCGAAGGCCACATGGGCTACACCTACAAGGATGGCAAAGCGGTAGAGAACGGCATCTCCGGCGGTGAAGCCGGCAAGACCTGGCCCGGCGACCTCTGGAAAACCGGCGGCGCGGCGCCTTGGTTGGGCGGTTACTACGACCCGGAAACCAATCTGCTGCTGTTCGGCACCGGCAACCCGGCGCCGTGGAACTCGCACCTGCGTCCTGGCGACAACCTCTACTCCTCGTCGCGTCTGGCGCTGAACCCGGACGATGGCACCATCAAGTGGCACTTCCAGAGCACGCCTCACGACGGCTGGGACTATGACGGCGTAAACGAGCTGGTCTCGTTCAACTACACCGAAGGCGGCAAAGAGATCAAAGCCGCCGCGACCGCTGACCGTAACGGATTTTTCTACGTGCTGGATCGCACCAACGGCAAATTCATTCGCGGCTTCCCGTTCGTGGACAAAATCACCTGGGCCACCGGCCTGGATAAAGACGGCCGGCCGATTTACAACGAAGCCAGCCGTCCAGGCGCGCCCGGCACCGAAGCCAAAGGCAGTTCGGTATTCGTAGCACCGGCATTTCTCGGCGCGAAAAACTGGATGCCGATGGCCTACAACAAGGACACCGGACTGTTCTATGTGCCGTCCAACGAATGGGGCATGGACATCTGGAACGAAGGCATCGCCTACAAGAAAGGCGCGGCGTTCCTTGGTGCCGGTTTCACCATCAAGCCATTGAATGAAGACTACATCGGCGTGCTGCGCGCCATCGACCCGAAAACCGGCAAGGAAGTCTGGCGCCACAAGAACTTCGCGCCGCTGTGGGGCGGGGTACTGACCACCAAGGGCAACCTGGTGTTCACCGGCACGCCGGAAGGTTTCCTGCAGGCGTTCAATGCCAAGACCGGCGAGAAAGTCTGGGAATTCCAGACCGGCTCCGGCGTACTCGGCTCACCTGTGACCTGGGAAATGGACGGCGAACAGTACGTCTCGGTGCTGTCCGGTTGGGGCGGCGCCGTACCGCTGTGGGGCGGTGAAGTGGCCAAGCGCATCAAGGACTTCAACCAGGGCGGCATGCTCTGGACGTTCAAGCTGCCGAAAGACCTGGTCGCCAAGCACTGACGCTGCCGCCCGCGCCAAACCTGTAGGAGCAAAGCTTGCTCGCGATGAACGCACCGCGTTTTGACTGAATCACCGCGGCGCCTCAATCGCGGGCAAGCCTTGCTCCTACAGATTGCCCGGATAACTGTGGCGCTCCCATCGCGAGCAAGCTCAGCTCCTACTACCAAATAACGAGAGTCCTCCTGCCAACGGCGCATTCGTCTGGCGCGCAGGGCTCTCTACTATCGGTTCATCGCCTGTTTGCCCGACAGGCATCGACCCAGACAGAGGCCCACCATGATCTACGCACAACCTGGTACACCTGGCGCCATCGTTACGTTTAAACCGCGCTACGGCAATTTCATCGGCGGCGAGTTCGTCGCTCCGGTCAATGGTGAGTACTTCACCAACTCTTCGCCGGTCACCGGTGAAGTGATCGCCGAATTCCCGCGCTCCAACGCCGCCGACATCGAAAAAGCCCTCGACGCCGCGCATGCCGCCGCTGACGCCTGGGGCAAGACCTCGGCGCAAGACCGCTCACTGGTGCTGCTGAAAATCGCCGACCGCATCGAGCAGAACCTGGAAATCCTCGCCGTCACCGAGTCCTGGGACAACGGCAAAGCCGTGCGCGAAACCCTGAATGCCGACGTGCCGCTGGCCGCCGACCATTTCCGTTACTTCGCCGGTTGCATCCGCGCTCAAGAGGGCGGTGCCGCCGAGATCAACGAGCTGACCACCGCCTATCACTTCCACGAGCCGCTGGGCGTGGTCGGACAGATCATTCCGTGGAACTTCCCGCTGCTGATGGCCGCCTGGAAACTCGCCCCGGCCCTGGCTGCCGGTAACTGCGTGGTACTCAAACCCGCCGAGCAGACGCCGCTGTCGATCATGGTCTTCGCCGAGCTGATCGCCGACTTGCTGCCACCCGGCGTGCTGAACATCGTTCAGGGCTTCGGTCGTGAAGCCGGTGAGGCGCTGGCCACCAGCAAGCGCATCGCCAAGATTGCCTTCACCGGTTCCACCCCGATTGGCGCGCACATCATGAAATGCGCGGCCGAGAACATCATTCCGAGCACTGTCGAGCTGGGCGGCAAGTCGCCGAACATCTTCTTCGAAGACATCATGCAAGCCGAGCCGCAGTTCATCGAGAAGGCCGCCGAAGGCCTGGTGCTGGCGTTCTTCAACCAGGGCGAAGTCTGCACCTGTCCATCGCGAGCGCTGGTACAGGAGTCGATCTACGACGACTTCATGAAAGTGGTGATGCAGAAGATCGTCAAGATCAAGCGCGGCAACCCGCTGGATACCGAAACCATGGTCGGCGCCCAGGCGTCCGAGCAGCAATACGACAAGATCCTCTCGTACCTGAAAATTGCTCAGGAAGAGGGCGCCGAGCTGCTCACCGGCGGCGCGGCCGAGCGTCTTGAGGGCGACTTGTCGACGGGTTATTACATCCAGCCGACCCTGCTCAAGGGCCACAACAAAATGCGCGTGTTCCAGGAAGAAATCTTCGGCCCGGTGGTGGGTATCACCACCTTCAAGGACGAAGCCGAAGCCCTGGCGATTGCCAACGACAGCGAGTTCGGCCTCGGCGCCGGTCTGTGGACCCGCGACATCAACCGTGCCTACCGCATGGGCCGGGCGATCAAGGCCGGACGTGTCTGGACCAACTGCTACCACCTTTACCCGGCCCACGCCGCGTTTGGGGGCTACAAGAAGTCCGGTGTCGGCCGTGAAAACCACAAGATGATGCTCGACCACTATCAGCAGACCAAAAACCTGCTGGTGAGCTACGACATCAATCCGATGGGGTTCTTCTGATTCGGCGCGATACCGCGTAACGGCTATCGCGAGCAAGCTCGGCTCCTACAGGACTGCGTTGTACCTGTAGGAGCATGGCTTGCCCGCGATTTGGCCATTCATGACACCCCGCAACACCCCCTACCAATGCACGCCGCCACCTCGTTCGAAAGTAGCATTCGGGTGCCTGGCGCCCCGTGCATTAATGGCTTTACCGGAATCGTCCGGCACAAGAAGAGGATTGACCCATGTGGACTAAACCCGCGTTTACCGATCTGCGCATTGGCTTCGAAGTGACGATGTATTTCGCCAACCGCTGATTGTTCACCCGGCCAGCTGTTGCGTTGGCCGGGCCTGCCTTCTGGAGCATTGCCCATGCACATTCGCGTTCTCGGATCCGCCGCTGGCGGTGGTTTTCCGCAATGGAATTGCAACTGCCGCCAGTGCGCCGCGATGCGCAATGGCAGCCTGCGGGCCCAACGCCGGACCCAGTCCTCGATTGCCCTGAGCGACAACGGTGTGGATTGGGTGCTGTGCAATGCTTCACCGGACATTCGCGCGCAACTCGAGAGTTTCGCGCCGCTGCAACCGGCGCGCCGGGTGCGGGATACCGCGATCGCCGGCGTCGTCCTGCTGGACAGCCAGATCGACCATTGCACCGGCCTGTTGAGTCTGCGCGAAGGGTGCCCGCATTCGGTGTGGTGCACCGAACGGGTCCATGAAGACCTGAGCAGCGGCTTCCCGTTGTTCACCATGCTCAAGCACTGGAACGGCGGGTTGCAGTGGCAACCGGTCGGACTCGACCGCGAGCCCTTCAGCATTCCGGCTTGCGCGCACCTGAGATTTCGCGCGATCCCCTTGGTCAGCAACGCGCCGCCGTACTCGCCCAATCGCGGCAATCCGCAGCCGGGCGACACCATCGGTTTGTTTATCGAAGATCGGCGCAGCGGTGCTTCGCTGTTCTACGCGCCGGGTCTGGGACAGGTCGACGACGAGGTGCTGAGATGGATGCAACGCGCCGATTGCCTGTTGCTGGACGGCACCTTGTGGCGCGACGACGAGATGCGAGTCTGCGAAGTCGGCCAGAACCTGGGCAGTGAAATGGGGCACCTGTCACAAAGCGGCCCTGGCGGCATGCTGGACATCCTTGAAGGCTTCACCCGCCAGCGCAAGGTGCTGATCCACATCAACAACACCAATCCGATCCTCGATGAAGACTCGGCCGAGCGGGCGCTGCTGGAGCGGCGCGGGATCGAAGTGGCCTATGACGGCATGAGTATTGAGCTGTAGCGGAGGGCCCCTTCGCGAGCAAGCTCAGCTCCTACAAGGCAGAGGCACGACACAAAACTGTAGGAGCCGAGCTTGCTCCGGGCGGCGTTCCGACGATGAGGCCAGACCAGACACCGCAGATTCCCCGGAGAACCGCAATGACTGACACCCCAATGTCCCCCACCGAATTCGAAGCAGCCCTGCGCGCCAAAGGCGCCTATTACCACATCCATCATCCATTCCACCAAGCCATGTACGCCGGCCGGTCAACCCGCGAGCAGATTCAAGGCTGGGTCGCCAATCGTTTCTACTATCAGGTCAACATCCCCCTGAAAGACGCCGCGATTCTCGCCAACTGCCCGGACCGCGACGTGCGCCGGGAGTGGCTGCAACGAATTCTCGACCACGACGGTGCACCCGGCAGCGAAGGCGGGATCGAAGCCTGGCTGCGGCTGGGCGAAGCGGTGGGGCTGGATCGCGAGCAAATCCTCTCGCAGGAACTGGTGCTGCCCGGTGTGCGTTTCGCCGTCGACGCCTACGTCAATTTCGCCCGTCGCGCCTGTTGGCAGGAAGCCGCCAGCAGTTCGCTGACCGAGCTGTTTGCGCCACAGATTCACCAATCCCGGCTCGATACCTGGCCGGCCCATTACCCGTGGATTGACGTCGGCGGTTACGACTATTTCCGTACTCGCCTGAGTCAGGCGCGACGGGATGTCGAGCATGGTTTACGCATTACCTTGGCGCACTACGTCACGGTCGAAGGCCAGCAACGCATGCTGGAAATCCTCCAATTCAAGCTCGACGTGCTGTGGAGCATGCTCGACGCCATGAGCATGGCCTACGAGCTGGAGCGTCCGCCGTATCACAGCGTCACCACGGAACGGGTCTGGCACCGGGGGATTGCCCTGTGAGCCTGATTAACCGCGAGCAATCACCGTCGCTGCGCCAGGGTTTTCGCCTGCAATGGGAACCGCGTCAGGACTGTCACGTGCTGCTGTACCCCGAAGGCATGATCAAACTCAACACCAGTGCCGGGCAAATCCTTGAACTGGTGGACGGCCAGCGCAGCGTTGCGACGATCATTGATCGACTGTCTGAGAGTTTCCCCGGCGTACCGGGGATCGATGAAGACGTGCTGGCATTTCTGGAGGTGGCCCATGCTCAATTCTGGATCGAGTGACTCGCGTCCTGGTCCGCCGCTGTGGCTGTTGGCGGAGTTGACCTACCGTTGCCCGCTGCAATGCCCTTATTGCTCCAACCCGCTGGATTTTGCCCAATCAGGCGAAGAGTTGAGCACCGAAGAGTGGATCCGGGTGTTCCGCGAAGCCCGGGAGATGGGCGCCGCGCAACTGGGTTTTTCCGGCGGCGAGCCGTTGGTTCGCCAGGATCTGGCCGAACTGATCAAGGCCGCCCGGGACATGGGTTACTACACCAACCTGATCACCTCGGGCATTGGCCTGACCGAGCAGAAAGTGCGCGATTTCAAGATCGCAGGGCTGGACCATATCCAGATCAGCTTCCAGGCCGCTGACGAGGCGGTGAACAACATGCTCGCCGGTTCGCGCAAGGCCTTCGCCCAGAAACTCGCGATGGCCCGCGCGGTGAAGGCCCAGGGCTACCCGATGGTGCTGAACTTCGTCACTCATCGGCACAACATCGACCAGATCGCGCAGATCATCGATTTGTGCCTGGAGCTGGAAGCGGATTTCGTTGAGTTGGCGACGTGCCAGTTCTATGGCTGGGCCGAGCTCAACCGTGTCGGCCTGTTGCCCACGCGCGAACAATTGCAGCGTGCCGAGCGCATCACCAACGAATACCGCGAGCGTCTTGAAGCGCAGGGCCACCCGTGCAAGTTGATCTTCGTCACCCCGGATTACTACGAAGAACGTCCCAAGACCTGCATGAACGGCTGGGCCAATCTGTTTCTCGACATCACCCCCGACGGCACGGCGTTGCCTTGCCACAGCGCCCGACAGTTGCCGGTGCAGTTTCCCAACGTGCGCGAGCACAGCATCGAGCACATCTGGACTGATTCTTTCGGTTTCAATCGCTTTCGTGGCGATGACTGGATGAAGGAACCGTGCCGCTCCTGCGATGAAAAGCACAAGGACCTGGGCGGCTGCCGCTGCCAGGCCTTCATGCTGACCGGCGACGCCGCCAACGCTGACCCGGTGTGCAGCAAATCCCCGCACCACGGTGTGATTCTCAAGGCCCGCGAGGAAGCCGAGGCACCGGGGTTGGGCATGGAACACCTGACGTTACGTAACGAGAAAGCTTCGCGACTGATCTATCGCGGATGATTCAAGCAACACAAATCCCCTGTGGGAGTGAGCCTGCTCG
The DNA here is from genome assembly GCF_000282315.2 of Pseudomonas sp. GM41(2012). Classification (GTDB taxonomy): domain Bacteria; phylum Pseudomonadota; class Gammaproteobacteria; order Pseudomonadales; family Pseudomonadaceae; genus Aquipseudomonas. The sequence continues at coordinate 1,152,449 of NZ_AKJN02000006.1, read as the reverse complement.
CGATGACGGAGTGTCAGGCAGCATCAATGGTGACTGGAAGACCGCTATCGCGAGCAGGCTCGCTCCCACAGGGGATTTGCGGTGGATATAGGATTTGCGTACACCCGCCTGCTACCCATTGGTCTGATTGCATTCACAGCCGGATGCTTTAGTGTGGACATTACCTTCCAAAACAATAAAAACAGGCTTTCCAATGAGCCAGAGTCTCAGTCAGCTGCGTAAATTCGTTTCGCCTGAAATCATCTTTGGTGCCGGCTGCCGGCACAACGTCGGCAATTGCGCGAAAACCTTTGGTGCCCGCAAGGTGCTGCTGGTCAGCGACCCCGGTGTGATTGCCGCCGGTTGGGTCGCCGATGTCGAGGCCAGCCTGCAAGCCCAGGGTATCGAGTACGTCCTGTACAGCGCGGTCTCGCCCAACCCGCGGGTCGAAGAAGTGATGCTCGGCGCCGATCTGTACCGGGAAAACCATTGCGATGTGATCGTGGCCGTCGGTGGCGGCAGTCCGATGGATTGCGGCAAAGGCATCGGCATTGTCGTCGCCCACGGGCGCAGCATTCTCGAATTCGAAGGCGTGGACACCATCCGCGTCCCCAGTCCGCCGCTGATCCTGATTCCGACCACCGCCGGGACCTCGGCCGATGTCTCGCAATTCGTGATCATTTCCAACCAGCAAGAACGCATGAAGTTCTCCATCGTCAGTAAGGCGGTGGTCCCGGATGTGTCGCTGATCGACCCGGAAACCACGCTGAGCATGGACCCGTTCCTGTCGGCCTGTACCGGCATCGATGCGTTGGTGCATGCCATCGAAGCGTTTGTGTCCACCGGTCACGGGCCGTTGACCGATCCCCACGCGCTGGAGGCGATGCGCCTGATCAACGGCAACCTGGTGCAGATGATCGCCAACCCGAACGACATTGCCCTGCGCGAGAAAATCATGCTCGGCAGCATGCAGGCCGGGCTGGCGTTCTCCAACGCGATCCTCGGCGCCGTGCACGCCATGTCCCACAGCCTCGGTGGCTTTCTCGACTTGCCTCATGGCTTGTGCAACGCGGTGCTGGTGGAACACGTGGTGGCGTTCAATTACAGCTCCGCACCGGAGCGCTTCAAGGTGATCGCCGAGACCTTTGGCATCGATTGCCGTGGCCTCAATCACCGGCAGATTTGCGGGCGTCTGGTCGAACATCTGATTGCGTTGAAACACGCCATCGGCTTTCACGAAACCCTTGGACTGCACGGGGTCAGCACGGCGGACATTCCGTTCCTGTCGCAACACGCCATGCACGACCCGTGCATCCTGACCAACCCGCGCGAGTCCAGTCAGCGTGATGTCGAGGTCGTCTATGGCGAAGCCCTCTGACGAACAGCAACGGGCGCTGGCGGGGTTACTGGGATTAGGCAGCCACTCGGCGCGCAAGAGTCATTACCCGGAACTGGCCGCGCGCCTCGACGAGCTGGAAGCCGAGCGCAATCGCTATAAATGGCTGTTCGAAAACGCGGTCCACGGGATCTTCCAGGCCAGCCTTCTTGAAGGCATGCGCGCCGCCAATCCGGCACTGGCGCGGATGCTCGGCTACGACAATCCCCAGGAAGTGCTGTTTTCACTGGCGGATCTGGCGAGCAACCTGTTTGTCGGTGGTGCACAGGAACTGGAAAATATCGGCGAAATCCTCAGGCACCAGGGCAGCCTGCATGGCTACGAAACCCAACTGCGACGCAAGGATGGCAGCAACCTCGACGTGCTGATGAACCTGTTGCTCAAGCCCGATCAGGAAGGGCTGGTGGAGGGGTTTGTTGCCGACATCACCGAACGCAAACTCGCCCAGCAGCGTCTGCAACAACTCAACGACGAACTGGAGCAGCGCGTCACCGCGCGCACCGACGAATTGCTGGAAGCCAACCGCAACCTGCAACAACAGATCACCCAGCGTAAGCAGATCGCCCAAGCCTTGCGTGATGCCCGGGACGCCGCCGAGGCCGCCAACCGCAGCAAGGACAAATACCTCGCCGCCGCCAGTCATGACCTGCTGCAACCGCTCAATGCCGCGCGTTTGCTGATCTCGACCCTGCGCGAACGCAAACTGCCCGACGTCGAGCAAGTGCTGGTGGAGCGTACGCACCAGGCGCTCGAAGGCGCAGAAGATTTGCTCACCGATTTGCTGGATATTTCCCGGCTCGATCAGGCCGCGGTCAAGCCGGACATCGCGCTGTACCGCCTCGACGAATTGCTCGCGCCGTTGGTCTCGGAGTTCCAGTCCGTGGCCCAGGCTGCAGGTTTGAACCTGCGGGTGCACATGGGCGATTACGCCATCAGCACTGACTTGCGGCTGATGACGCGGATTCTGCGCAACTTCCTCAGCAATGCCTGCCGCTACACCGACGAGGGCAGCATCCTGCTGGGGGCCAGGCGCCGGGGTGAAATGCTGCGCCTGGAAGTCTGGGACACCGGACGCGGGATCGCGGCGGACCGACTGGATTCGATCTTCCTCGAGTTCAACCAACTGGACGTCGGCCGCGCCGCCGACCGCAAGGGTGTGGGCCTGGGGCTGGCCATCGTTGAACGCATCGCCAAGATTCTCGGCTATAAAGTCGGGGTTCATTCGTTGCCGGGGCGCGGTTCGATGTTCAGCATCGACGTGCCGATTTCCCGTGAGGTTCCGTTGCCGATCAGCCTGGCGGCACCACAACCCGGCACCGGCAATCCATTGCCGGGCCGGCGTTTGCTGGTGCTGGACAACGAAGTGAGCATCCTCGAAAGCATGAGCGCGTTGCTCGGGCAATGGGGCTGCGAAGTGGTCACGGCCACCGATGAATTCTCCGCACTGGCCGCCTTGCAGGGACGACCGCCGGAACTGATTCTGGCGGACTACCACCTCGATCACGGGGTGGTGGGCTGTGACGTGGTCAGGCATTTGCGCGAGCATTACCACCAGGCGATTCCGGCGGTCATCATTACCGCCGACCGCACGGATCAGTGTCGGCGCTCATTGCAGCGACTTGACGCACCGCTGCTGAACAAACCAGTGAAACCCGGCAAGTTGCGCGCGGTGCTGAGTCAGTTGCTGGGGTAGCGATAGTGCAGGCTGAAACCGAGCTCGGCTGACTCGCCTTGCTTCAGCAGTCGCAACCCCGGTCGACCGGGCAGGTGATGCGCGTTGACCGGGTGGCTCACCGGTTCGATACAGAAAAAATCCAGGCCCACCGGGCAGTAGAGCAGGTAGTAATCGCTGCCGGTGGCCCGGCATTCCAGCTCATAGCCCAGCGCTGGCTGGCGGATCAGGCAGTGGCCGTCCCATTCGCAGAAACCGTTGTCGACCAATGTGCCGGGCAACGTCTTGAGTGACTGGAAATCCCATTCGGCTGGTAATGCACTGAGGTGCGTCGGCAGTTTTGTCCCGTCACACAACCAGACCTGCCGGGCTTGCGCCTGCAACTGGGTGCCCGTGGTACGCGGAAAGTAAGGGTGTAAACCGAGCCCATGCCAGGCAGAACTTTCGGCCAGATGAGTGACCTTAAGATCAATGCTCAGCTTGCCTCCGCTCAGATGGAATCGTTGCCGGGCGCGATAGGCGAAGGGCGTGGTGCTGTCGAGTTGCAGGACGACTTCATCGTGCGTCTGCGAAACCACCTGCCACGGCTGTTGCCAGGCGCTGCCGTGAATCGGCAGGGGATCGGTGAGGCTGTTGGGTGTCAGGGTCAGCCAGCCTTCGGGGCATTCAAAACCGCCTTCGGCAATGCGGTTTGACCACGGTGCCAAGGGAAAACAGCCGAGCTTGCCGGGCAGGCCGGTGTTCAGCGCGTGGGCATCGCTGTGGCGCAACAGCGGCAGACCCGTGCCGCGCACGCTCCAGTTGACGATGCTGCCACCGAGTTCCGGGGCGAGGGTGAGGTGGGTGAATTCGTCTTCGAGTTCGAGGAGTGTCATGGGTTTTCGTCTTGCATTGAATGGTTGAAAACATCGCAGCCTCGTTTCACTCGACAGCTCCTACATTGAAATGCTTACCCCTGTAGGAGCTGTCGAGTGAAACGAGGCTGCGATCTTTTAAGGGGCACAACACCTGATGCGAAGTCGATCAAAAGTCCTTGAACAACGGCTCCGGCAAACCTTTCACCCCGGGATTGAGGGCGAACACACCGCCGGCCAGTGACTGTTCGTCATGGTCGTCGCCGGGGCGGATAGAGGTCACGAACAGGGTGTCCAGGCGACTGCCGCCGAAGGCGCACATGCTCGGTTTTTTCACCGGTACGGCAAGGGAACGGTCCAGTCGGCCGTCGGGGGTGAAACGGTGAATCAGCCCGGCGTCATTGGCGCAAATCCAGTAGCAGCCTTCGGCATCGACCGCTGCGCCATCGGGACGACCAGCGAACTGATGCATGTCGACAAACAGCCGCCGGTTGGACGGCGTGCCGCTGTCGGTGTCGTAATCAAAGGCCCAGATTTGCTGGACCAAGGGATGAGAGTCAGACAGGTACATCGTCTGCCCATCCGGGCTGAAACCCAGGCCGTTGGGCACGATAAACCCGCTGAGTTGCGCCTCGAGTGGCCCGCGTTGACCGGCGCTGTAACGGTAAAGCGTGCCGTCGGCAGCGTTGGCGCCCATGTTCAGCACCATGCTACCGGCCCAGAAACGCCCCTGATGATCACAGCGACCGTCGTTCAGGCGCATGTCTGTGCGGGCGTGTTCGACCGGAGCCAGGAGGTTGCTGTCGAGGCTGCCATCGTTATGCGGGTGCAGGTGAAAGAACCCGCTTTCCATCCCGGCAACCCAGCCGCCGTCGCGGTGACGTGCAATGCAGGCGAGCATCTCCGGTGCTTTCCAGGCATGGACATGGCCGGTTTCGGCGCTCCAGCGCTGAAGTCCACCGGCAGGAATATCGACCCAATACAGGGCGTTTTCCTCAGGCACCCAGACCGGGCATTCACCGACTGCGTTGCGGGCATCGACAATCAATTCGGCTTGCATGACAGCTCATCCCCTCGGGTTTTTGTTGTCGGGATCAAGTGAGGTACGCGGGTTCAGTCGCCGAACGGGCCGGACGCGACAAACGCTCCGCCCTGGTAGACCCGTGCCGGGTCATCAGCGGCTGGCATCGGTTGGGCTTCGACTTTTTCGCGGAACACTTCGGAGCTGTCCTGAGGTTCATAACCCAGGCAGGTGGCGAAACGGTTGTCCCACCAGACGTTCTTGTTGTCGGACATGCCGTAAACCACGGTGTGGCCGACATTAGGGGCGTACAGCGCGCATTCGAGCAATTGAGTCAGGTCGCCGAAGCTCAACCAGGTGCTCATCATTCGGCGGTTCAGCGGTTCCGCGAACGAGGAGCCGATGCGCACGCTGACGGTCTCGATGCCATAGCGATCGAAGTAGAAACTGGCCATGTCTTCGCCATAGGACTTGGACAAGCCGTAGTAGCTGTCCGGGCGGCGAGGGGAGTGGGCGTCGATGACTTCATCCTGCTTGTAGAAGCCGATCACGTGGTTGGAACTGGCGAAAATCACCCGCTTCACGCCATGACGGCGCGCTGCTTCGTAGATATGGAACACGCCGCAGATGTTGGCGCCGAGGATCTCTTCGAACGAGTGCTCCGTCGACACGCCACCGAAGTGCAGGATCGCGTCCACACCTTCAACCAACTGATGGACTGCTTGCTTGTCTGCCAGGTCGCAGGGCACGATTTCTTCACGGTCATCGATGGCCGGGGCGATGTCGGCGATGTCCGACAGGCGAATCACATTGGCGTAGGGCCGCAGGCGTTCGCGCAGGACTTTGCCGAGGCCACCGGCGGCACCGGTCAGGAGGAGACGATTGAAAGGAGCGCGGGCGTTAGTTGTGATGGTCATGGAAGTCCCTGAACAAGCAGTCATTGTTATTGAATTTGTTGTAGGTTGTCGTACGACTAAGTCGAAGTATCGTTAGGGTCTCAGGCCGTTGTCAACGCGGCATCCATTGAAATTGACGAAGGGTCCTCATGCACGCACTAACCTGTGGCGAGGGGGTTTACCCCCGTTGGGCTGCGCAGCAGCCCCCAGAATCTGATTCCATCAGGCACACGGCAAGGACTCGGTTTACGACTGCTACGCAGCCGAACGGGGGTAAACCCCCTCGCCACAGGGTTGTGTCAGCCTTGCAAAAGATGTTCGCCTTTACAGCAACGAGATCGGGTAGTTGATGATAATGCGGTTTTCGTCGAATTCGTTGGTGCTGAAGTCCTTGCGGATCGACGCGTTACGCCATTTGACGTTGAGGTTCTTCAGCGCGCCGCTCTGCACGGTGTAAGCCAGTTCTGACTCGCGACCCCATTCCTTGCCGTCGGTGATGGTGCCTGTGTGCACGTTATCGCCGCTGATGTAGCGGTTCATCATTGTCAGGCCGGGAATGCCGAGCGCCACAAAATTGTAGTCGTGGCGCAGTTGCCAGGATCGTTCCTTGGCGTTGTCGTAGCTGGAGTTGTAGCTGTCGTTGGCCAGGGTGCCGCCGCTGGTGCCGTTGACCCGCATCCAGACATCGTCGCCGGTGAGTTTTTGCAGGCCGACAAAGAAGGTGTTGCCGCCGTATTTGGCCGAGAGCATGGCGAACGCGGTTTTGTTGTCGAGGTCGCCGGCCAGGGCGCTGCCGTCTTCCTTGCCGATGAAGTAGCCGAGGTTGGCGCCGAGGGTCCAGTCGCCGATGGGCTGGCTGTGGCTCAGGTTGAAATACTGCTGCTGATAAATGTCGCTGAGTTGCGCGTACCAGACGCCGACCTGGGTGCGCTTCTCGTTGAACGCATATTCACCGCCACCAAAGTTGAAACGGTCCGAGGTGAAGGCCGCGGATTTGCCGTTCATGAACATGTCTTCCATGCTCGCATCGTTGCGCGGGCTGTTGGCGCGGAACTGGCCGCCGTAGAGCGTCAGGCCACTGATCTCGGTGGACGTCAACTGACCACCACGGAAAGTTTGCGGCAGGGAGCGGCCGTCGTCGGAGCGCAGGATCGGCAACACCGGCATCCATTCGCCGACCTTCAATTCGGTTTTCGAAATTTTACCTTTCAGCGCCACACCCAGGCGTCCGTAATTGTCGGCCGGACGGCCGTCGTCATGAATCGGCAGCAACGAGGTGCCGCCCGTGCCTTTGCCACCGTCGAGTTTTTCCGAGTACAGGCCCAGCACATCCATGCCGAAACCGACGGGGCCCTGGGTGAACCCGGATTTGGCATCGAGGATGAAGCTTTGGGTCCACTCTTCAGCCTTGCCCTGCGGGTAGGCCGGGTTCGTGAAGTTGCGGTTGATGTAGAAGTTGCGCAGGTTCAGCGTGGCTTTGGCGTCATCGACGAAACCTTCGGCATGGCTGGTCATGGGCAGGGCGAGGGCCAGGCTGCTGCAACCGATCAGGCTCAGGGTGTGACGGCGTGCGAAGGTTGGGCGAGGGGTGCTGACGGAGGAATTGCGGACGAGCTTGCTCACAGTGACGCTCCCGTGTTTCTTGTTGTTTTTATTTTTTTTGTTATACGTCGTCGTACAACATCGGGGCGGATTATTTGCAAGTGTTACCGGGATTGTCAATCAGAAGTTGTACGATGACTTGGCTCGGTTTTATGGTATGTCGAAGAACCCCTGTGGGAGTGAGCCTGCTCGCGATTAGGCCCTGTCAGGCAACATTGATGTTGAATGACACACCGCTATCGCGAGCAGGCTCACTCCCACAGGGTTTTGTGTTTTAGCTCACAATCATCGGTGGCATGGTCCCCAGCAGGGAAACCGCCGCCACCGCGCCAATCCCCAGAAACCATTCGATGATCACGCTGGTTTTCAGCGTTGGCAGTTGTTGCTCGCAATGCTTGATCCGCAGCCGATTGAACAACGCCAGCCCCAGCATCGCGGCGACCAGCACAACCTTGATCAACAGAATCAGCGCAAACCCGGACAGCAACGGCGTCGGCCAGAACTGCCCGGTGAGCACCCGCACGTTGATCAACCCGGTCATCACCAACCCCGCCACCAATACGTAACCAATGCCGCTGAAGCGTTGCAAGGTCGCCTTGATGGAATGCTCTACCGGCTGCTGCAGGATCATCACCAACAACATCAAGCCGCCGAGCCAGGCGCCGACGCAGGTCAGGTGAATGATTTGATTGAGGATCAACAATTGGCCGTTGAGGCCGTCGAGCATGGCCCCGTGGCCGACCGGGGCGAGGGTGGCCAGCAGCAGGCTGGCGAGTCCGATTCGCAGGGGCAGGTTTGCACGCAAGGGTGTCATCAGCAGCGCGACCAACAACGCATTGAGCAGCAAGTGCCAGCGCCAGACCTGGCCGAAAAATGTATTGCCCAGCACCAGGCGCAGGGTCGACGGATCGAATGCCGCGTCCCACGAACCGGCCATGCTGGCGGTGATCAGCAGCAACCAGCTAACGCCAGTGACCAACGCCATCGCCGCCAGCCAGCGGCTTGTTTTCGTCAGTCGCTGATCCAGATGTCCAGCGTCGCCATTGACCAGCAGAGGCCTGAACACCCACGCCCCGAACAGCATCAGCACGACGGTGAAATGCAGAAAGCGGCACAGCACCATCGCGCTCGTCATGAATTACTGGCCAACCTTGAAGCTATAGGCGCCTTCGCTTTTGTGGGTATCGACCGACACCGCGTGCCATTCGACTTTGTAGGCACCCGCTGGCAATGGTGCGGCCGGGGTGACGATCAGGGTTTTCTTGTCGCTGCCTTCGGTGGCGAGGCTCTTCACCAGAACGGGGGCGCCGTCCTTGCTGATCGTGACCTTGGAAAAGGTCGCTTCAACGCCTTCGGAAAACACCAGGCGCAGTTCCGACGGCGCGGTCACTGTGCTGTCGGCGGCCGGGGTCTGGTTTTTCAGATGGGCGTGGGCAAACACCGACGAAGCGGCGAACAGCGAGCCGAGCAGGGCGACGGTGGTCAGGGTTTTCTTGAGCAGCATCGTGGAATACCTCTGAGGCGGGTTCGAAAAGGCGGTCAGTTTACCTGCGAGAAGCTGGGTGTACGAAGTTTCGTTTTCCCTTGTCGCCGCGAGGTAGAGCGGATGCTAGTCTTGATCAACGCTGTTGTCAGGGAGCCCTCATGGGCAATCACAAGATCGAGATTCGTCGCAGTAACGTCGAGAAAATTCTGTTGGGGGCCGAAAAGGTTTTCGCCGAAAAAGGTTTTGGCGGCACCGCCATGGCCGACATCGCCGCCGAAGTGCAACTGCCGCGTTCCAACCTCCATTACTACTTCAGCACCAAGAGTGAGCTGTACAGCGCCGTGCTCTTGGGTTTGCTGGAAGTGTGGAAACAGGACGCGCTGTGCTTCGAGATGTTTGACGACCCGCGCGTGGTGCTCAGCAGCTACATCCGCGCCAAGATGAACCACTCCCGCAGCCGGCCTTACGGCTCCAAAGTCTGGGCCAACGAAATCATCCATGGTGCACCGACCCTGGGCGAGAAACTGGACGTCAGTCTGTACGACTGGGCCAAGATGAAAGAAGCGAAAATTCGCCAGTGGGTGGACGACAAACGCATCCTGCCGGTGGAACCTTCGAGCCTGCTGTACATGATCTGGGCGTCGACCCAGCACTACGCTGACTTTGATCATCAGGTGAATATTCTGAATGATCATCAGCCGTTGTCGGACATGCAGTTCGAGCGGGCGGTGCAGACGGTGACGAGTGTGATCTTGCGGGGGATTGGATTAGAACCTTGAAGCTTGCGGCGCAGCTGCCGCCCTCATCGCGAGCAGGCTCGCTCCCACATTTGAAATGCATTCCAATGTGGGAGTGAGCCTGCTCGCGATGGCGTCCGTTCAGACTGTCACGTGATACGGATTCCTCGGATCATGATTCCAATCCAGAAACGGCTTCCCGTTCTCCATCGGCACCATCTCGATACAATCCTGCACCGGGCACGTGATCTGACACAGATTGCACCCCACGCACTCATCATCAATCACTTCATACTTATGCGTGCCGTCCGCCTGCTTAAGGCTCGCAACCGCCTGGTGCGAAGTGTCTTCGCAAGCAATGTGGCAACGACCGCAACCGATGCAGGCCTCCTGGTCAATTTTGGCAATCACCTGATAGTTGATGTCCAGGTACTTCCAGTCTGTGGTGTTGCCTACCGCACGCCCGGAAAACTCAGACACGCTGGCGTAGCCCTGACTGTCCATCCAGCGTGATAAACCGTCTTTCATCTCCTCGACAATCCGGAAGCCATGCAGCATCGCCGCCGTGCACACCTGCACCGAGCCGCTGCCCAGCGCAATGAATTCCGCCGCGTCGCGCCAGCTGCTGATGCCGCCAATGCCGGAGATCGGCAGGCCTTGCGTCTGTGGATCGCGGGCGATTTCGGCGACCATGTTCAGCGCAATCGGCTTCACCGCCGAACCGCAATAACCGCCGTGGGTGCTTTGACTACCCACGGCGGGATTGGCGACCATGCGCTCCAGGTTGACGCTGGTGATCGAGTTGATCGTGTTGATCAACGACACCGCATCGGCGCCGCCACGATGGGCTGCGCGGGCGGCGACGCGAATGTCGGTGATGTTAGGCGTGAGTTTGACGATCACCGGCAGCGAGCAGTACGTCTTGCACCAGCGGGTGACCTGCTCGACATACTCCGGCACCTGGCCGACCGCCGCGCCCATGCCGCGCTCCGGCATACCGTGCGGGCAACCGAAGTTCAGTTCGATGCCATCGGCGCCGGTGGCTTCCACCAGTGGCAGAATCTGTTTCCAGGATTCTTCGATACAGGGCACCATCAGTGACACGATCAGCGCGCGGTCCGGCCAGTCCTTTTTGACCTGAGTGATTTCCCGCAGGTTGATCTCCAGCGAGCGATCGGTGATCAGTTCGATGTTGTTGAAGCCCACCACTTCGCGGTTGGCACCAAAGTGCGCCGAGTAACGCGACGACACGTTGACCGCCGCCGGGTCTTCACCCAGGGTTTTCCAGACCACGCCACCCCAGCCGGCCTCGAAGGCGCGAACCACGTTGTAGGCCTTGTCAGTCGGTGGCGCGGAGGCCAGCCAGAACGGATTGGGGGCTTTGATGCCGGCGAAGACAATCGAGAGATCGGCCATTTACGCAGCCTCCACGTTGAGCATGAGTTGGGCGTTGATCGCCTCGGCGGCCCGTTTGCCGTGCTGCACGGCCTGCACGGTGAGGTCCTGATCGAGACTGGTGCAGTCGCCGCCGGCATACACGCCGGGGATGCTGGTGCGCAGGTTTTCGTCCACTTGAATCCGCTCGCCCTGACGCTTGAGTTCACGGGCCAGCGGATCGGCGAGGGCGCTGGCGTCGAAGGCCTGGCCGATGGCTTTGAAGATCGCATCGGCGGCCAGTTCGAAGGTTTCGCCAGTGGTTTGCAGGCGACCGTCTACCAAGTGGGTGCGGGCGAAGCGCATGCCGCGCACGTTGCCTTGATCATCGAGTAGCACTTCCTCAGGTTGAGCCCACGTCAACAGCCGCACCTGATTGGCCTTGGCGATGTCCTGTTCGTGACCTGTCGCGCCCATTTCATCGACACCGCGGCGGTACACCAGATTGACGTCGCGTGCCCCGAGGCGAGCCATTTGCACGGCCATGTCGATGGCGGTGTTGCCGGCGCCCAGCACGATGCAATGATCAGCCAGTGGCAGTTGGGTCAGGTCATCGGCCTGACGCAGTTCGCGGATGTAGTCAGTAGCGGCGAGCAGGCCCGGCGCATCTTCATGAGCAAGACCCAGCTGTTTGCTGGCGGCCAGACCCAGTCCAAGGAACACCGCATCGAACTGCTGATGCAGATCGCTGAGGGTCAGGTTCTCTCCAAGTTTCTGCCCATGGCGGATTTCGATTCCGCCGATTTCCAATAGGAACTCAAGTTCCTTCTGCGCGTAATCGTCCACCAGTTTGTACTTGGCGATCCCGTATTCGTTGAGGCCGCCAGCCTTTTCCCGTGCCTCGAAAATCACCACGTCATGACCGTGCATGGCACTGCGGTGTGCGCAGGACAAACCGGCCGGACCGGCGCCGACCACGGCGATGCGCTTGCCGGTTGAGGCAGCACGCGTGAACGGGTGTTCGCTGAAGTGTGCGTTGTCGACGGCGTAACGCTGCAACAGGCCGATCAGCACCGGTGCGCATTCATGGTCGTTGTTGCGCACGCAGGCTTGCTGGCAAAGCACTTCCGTCGGGCACACCCGCGCGCAACTGCCGCCGAGGATGTTCGCCGAGAGGATTTTCTGTGCGGCGCCCTGAACGTTTTCCTGATGGATATTGCGGATGAACGACGGAATATCGATCTCGCTCGGACAGGCATTCACGCACGGCGCGTCGTAGCAATACAGACAGCGAGAGGCTTCCAGATGGGCCTGGCGGTCGTTGAGCGGTGGCGCCAGATCGGTGAAATGGCCGGCGAGGGCGGCCGCATTCTCGTGCGGATGCGGGAGGTGGTTCAGGGTCTTGATCACGGTGTTGGCCTCACGGTTATTTGAGGTGCTGCCTCTGATGGGCATTGGTTTTTGTGTTGTCAGGACTGCCGCCATCGCGGGCAAGCCATGCTCCTACAGGATTTGCGCAACGTCTGTAGGAGCAAGGCTTGCCCGCGATAGGCCGAAGGCCGCTTTCAGCGTTTCACAGCAGTCGGCTTGTTCAACTCAGCCCGCTTGCTCAGCAAATCAAACACCGCCGGATACGCCGGCCGTTCGACATACCGTCCGGCACCGCGCTCGGCGCGCAAATCACCATCAGCCCATACCACCCGGCCCTGGCTGACGGTGTGGCTCGGTACACCGCGCACGGTCTTGCCTTCGAAGATGTTGAAGTCCACTTGCTGATGGTGAGTCTGCGCTGAAATCGTCCGCGTACCTTCCGGATCCCACAGCACCAGGTCCGCATCGGCACCGACGCGAATCGCGCCTTTGCGCGGGTAGAGGTTGAAGATTTTCGCGGTGTTGGTGGAGGTAAGCGCCACGAAGTGCTGCATCGACAAACGCCCGGTGTTCACCCCTTCATCCCAGAGCACCGCCATGCGGTCTTCGATACCGGCCGTGCCGTTGGGGATCTTGCTGAAATCGTCACGGCCAGCCGCTTTTTGTTCGGCGCAGAAGCAGCAGTGGTCGGTGGCGGTGGTGTGCAAGTTGCCCGATTGCAGACCGTGCCAAAGCGCTTCCTGATGGCCGCGAGGACGGAAGGGCGGGCTCATCACGTAACCGGCGGCGGTCTGCCAGTCCGGGTGTTGGTAGACGCTGTCGTCCAGCAGCAAATGTCCGGCCAGGACTTCGCCGTAGACTTGTTGGCCCTTGCTGCGGGCGTAGGTGATTTCGTCGAGGGCTTCCTTGGTCGAGACGTGCACCAGGTACAGCGGTGTGCCCAGGGTTTCGGCGATGCGGATCGCCCGACTGGCCGCTTCACCTTCCACCTGCGAAGGGCGCGACAACGGATGCGCTTCCGGCCCGGTCATGCCTTGGGCCATCAATTTGCGTTGCAGGTGATAGACCAGCTCACCGTTTTCCGCATGCACGGTCGGCACCGCGCCCAACTCCAGGCAGCGCTCGAAACTCGCCACTAGGGTGTCGTCGGCGGCCATGATCGCGTTCTTGTAGGCCATGAAGTGCTTGAAGCTGTTGACCCCGTGCTGGCTGACCAGCTCGGCCATTTCCTCGCGCACCTGTTCGCTCCACCAGGTAATCGCGACGTGGAAACCGTAATCCGACGCCGACTTCTCGGCCCAGCCGCGCCACTGGTGAAAGGCTTCCATCAAGGATTGCTGCGGATTGGGGATCACAAAGTCGATGATCGACGTCGTGCCACCGGCAAGTCCCGCCGCAGTGCCGCTGAAGAAGTCTTCACTGGCCACCGTGCCCATGAAGGGCAGTTGCATGTGTGTGTGCGGATCGATGCCGCCGGGCATCAGGTATTGGCCGCTGCCGTCGAGCACTTCGGCACCCGCCGGAACATCAAGATTTTCGCCGATGGCTTTGATCACGCCGTCGGCGCAATAGACGTCGGCGCGATAACTTTCATCATGGGTAATAACGGTGGCGCCACGGATCAACAGAGACATTCCGAGTTCCTCGCAGGCAATGACCGACTAGTGTCGGTTCTAAATGTTTTATATGAAGCCTGCGCAAACAGGTGTATTCCTGTCAGCGCTGTCAGGAATAAACGCTAGTCTGAGTTTGAGGATTGAGCAAGAATATTTTTTATAAGCTTATAACTTTATTAAGTTATTGATAATTAACGTTTAAAACTGAAAATCACCAAAATGGTGAGGCCTCTCACCATTTTGACGCACTTGACAGGTTGTAAAAATAGACAAGATTTCTTATGTGAAATCAGCCGTTTGAGGATGGTCTATGGTTGATGCGCGACGTTGAAAAAAAGTGGTGTGCACCAGATTGAGTCCTGACTGTTCGGACAACTTGCCTGGCATTTGGCCTGAGTGAAAACGCAAGTAACCGATGACTCATCGGCTATATAAATAAAACTGATAAACATCAGTTGGTTGCAAAGTTTTTGTGGAACTGCCCGATGCGCAAACGGGGTAACCGGCACGTTAATTGATGCCGCCAGCCCCTGATGAGCAAAAAATAATTCAAAGAACAGTGGAGCGGCCATGCAACAGATCAGATCGCAAGTGACCGAACGCGACGGCTTGTTTGAGCTCGAAGCCGGCAGCGACGTCCTCGACAGTCCCCGTTACAACCACGACATGGCACCGACCAAGGTGCGCGAACGAACCTGGAACAAATGGCACATCACCGCATTGTGGGTCGGCATGGCGATCTGCGTGCCGACCTACACCCTCGGCGGCGTGCTCACCGCGTATTTCGGCCTGAGCGTCGGCGAAGCGCTGCTGGCGATTCTGTTTGCCAACATCATCGTACTGATCCCCCTGACCCTGAACGCTTTTCCCGGCACCAAGTACGGCATCCCGTTTCCCGTGTTGTTGCGTTCGTCCTTCGGCATCCTCGGTTCGAACATTCCGTGCCTGATCCGGGCGCTGGTGGCGTGTGGCTGGTTCGGCATTCAGACGATGTTCGGCGGGCTGGCCATTCACCTGTTTCTCGGCTCGGTGTTCGACGGTTGGAAATCCCTCGGCGGTACCGGTGAAGTGATCGGCTTCATGGTGTTCTGGGCCTTGAATCTGTGGGTGGTGATACGCGGTGCGGATTCGATCAAATGGCTGGAAACCCTCTCGGCGCCGTTATTGGTGCTGGTGGGGGTGGGGCTGCTGGTATGGGCGATGCCGAACGTGTCGATGACCGAGTTGCTGGCGATCCCGGCCAAACGTCCGGAAGGCGCGAGCGTGGTCAGTTACTTTGCCGCCGGGCTGACCGCCATGGTCGGGTTCTGGGCCACCTTGTCCCTGAACATTCCGGATTTCAGCCGCTATGCGAAAAGCCAGAAGGATCAGATCGTCGGGCAGATTATCGGCTTGCCCCTGACCATGTTTCTGTTCGCCTCCCTCGGCGTGGTGATGACCGCCGCCTCGGTAAAACTGGTGGGCGTCACCGTCTCCGATCCGGTCACCCTGATCGGCCATATCCAGAGCCCGGTCTGGGTCGCACTGGCCATGGCGCTGATCATCATCGCCACGCTGTCGACCAACACAGCGGCCAACATCGTTTCGCCGACCAACGATTTCCAAAACGTCGCCCCCAAGCTCATCAACCGCACCAAAGCGGTGATGCTCACCGGCCTGGTCGGCTTGGCGCTGATGGCCCATGAGCTGTTGAAGAAGCTCGGTTTGATCGTCTCGGATTTAAGCCTGGAGACGGTGTATTCCAACTGGTTGCTGGGCTATTCGAGCCTGTTGGGCCCGATCGCCGGGATCATGGTGGTGGACTATTTCCTGATCAAGAAACAGCAACTGGACCTGGCCGGCCTCTATCGCGATGACGTTTACCCGGCGTGGAACTGGTTCGGGTTTATCGCGTTCGGTGTGCCGGTGGCGCTGACGCTGCTGTCGCTCGGCAGCAATGCATTCAGTTGGTTCTACGACTATGGCTGGTTCACCGGCTCGGTGCTGGGTGGGCTGATTTATTACGGGTTGAGTGTGATGCGGCCGAGTCCGATTGCTGTGAAAACTGCGGTGTGACGGATGGCCCTATCGCGAGCAGGCTCGCTCCCACATTTGGAATGCATTCCCCTGTGGGAGCGAGCCTGCTCGCGATGGCGGCCTCGAATACACCCAGAAATGCCTGAAGAAACCTATAACAACTGCCTGAGGAGATCATCATGAACGCTGCCGTAGACGTTCTGCAGTCCACCCATCAGCACATCAACCGCGACCGCTTGTGGCAGTCGCTCATGGACCTGGCCAAGCTCGGCGCCACGGTCAAGGGCGGCGTCTGTCGCCTGGCCCTGACCGACCTCGACCGCCAGGCCCGGGACATTTTCGTCAACTGGTGCGAGGAGGCCGGTTGCACCGTCAGCATCGACGCCGTCGGCAACATCTTCGCCCGTCGCCCCGGCCGCAACCCGAACCTGCCACCCGTGATGACCGGCAGCCACATCGACACCCAACCCACCGGCGGCAAGTTCGACGGCTGCTTCGGCGTACTGGCCGGCGTCGAGGTGCTGCGCACCCTCAATGACCTCGGCGTGGAAACCGAAGCGCCGCTGGAGGTCGTGGTCTGGACCAACGAGGAAGGCTCACGCTTCGCTCCCTGCATGATGGGCTCCGGTGTATTTGCAGAAAAATTCACCCTCGAAGAAACCCTGGCCAAAGTTGATGCCGAGGGCGTCACCGTCGGTGAAGCCTTGAACGCCATTGGCTATGCCGGTGAGCGCAAAGTCAGCGGCCATGCCGTCGGCGCCTATTTCGAGGCGCATATCGAACAAGGCCCGATCCTCGAAGACGAACACAAAACCATCGGCGTGGTGATGGGCGCCCTCGGCCAGAAATGGTTCGACCTGAAACTGCGCGGCGTCGAAGCCCACGCCGGCCCGACGCCGATGCACCTGCGCAAAGACGCCCTGGTCGGCGCCTCGGTGATCGTCGGTGCAGTCAACCGCGCCGCCCTCGGTCATCAACCCCACGCCTGCGGCACCGTCGGCTGCCTGCAAGCCTATCCCGGTTCACGCAACGTCATCCCCGGCGAAGTGCGCATGACCCTGGACTTCCGGCATCTGGAACCGGCGCGGCTGGACTCGATGATCGCCGAAGTCCGCGAAGTCATCGAAACCACCTGCGAGGAACACGGACTGACCTTCGAACTCACACCCACTGCGGACTTCCCGCCGCTGTACTTCGACAAAGGCTGCGTCGAAGCGGTACGCGGTGCCGCTCAAGGGTTGGGCCTGTCGCACATGGACATCGTCAGCGGAGCAGGGCACGACGCAATCTTCCTCGCCGAACTTGGCCCGGCCGGGATGATCTTCGTACCGTGCGAAGGCGGCATCAGCCACAACGAAATCGAAAACGCCGCGCCGGATGATCTGGCGGCCGGGTGTGCGGTGTTGTTGCGGGCGATGCTGGCGGCTTCGGCGGCGATTGCCAACGGTCAACTGACGGCCTGAAGATCAAAAGATCGCAGGCTGCGCCAGCCCTTACTTGGGAATGCGTGCCCCTGTAGGAGCTGGCGCAGCCTGCGATCTTTTGATGTTGCACTTCATGTGTCACAAACCATGGTGCTGGATCGTCATCCTGTTGAACCCCCCAAACAGTGGAGCAACACGATGTCGTCCAATACTCAACCGGTCAACCTGCTGCAATCGATTCCTCAAGTGTTCGAAAGCCTGACCCAGGTTCATGTCACCCTCGACAGTCACGATCTGGACCCAACCCTCAAACACTTGCTGCACCTGCGTGCCTCGCAGATCAACCAATGCGGTTTCTGCGTGAAGATGCACACCCGCGAAGCCCGTGACGCCAATGAAACCAACGAACGGCTGGACCGCCTGATCGTCTGGCGCCACGTCAGTGATTTCAGCGCCGCCGAACGCGCCGCCCTGGCCTGGACCGAAGCCCTGACCGTACTCGATGAAAAGACCGATTACGCCAGTCTGCGCGGTGACTTGCGCGAGCACTTCAATGACGCGCAAATCGGTGCCTTGACGGCCGAGATCGGCATGATCAACCTGTGGAACCGTTTGCAGGTGTCGAGGCACTGATTGATGAACTCCGCTGAAAACGCCGCCGCTGTGTTCGAACAGCGCCGGCCCTTTTTGCTCGGTCTGGCGTATCGCATCCTCGGTTCCCGCGCCGAAGCCGAGGATGTCGTGCAAGAGCTATTCATCAAATGGCTGGAGGCCGACCGCGCCGCCATTACCACGTCGGCCGCCTGGCTGACCACGGCGTGCACCCGGCACTGCATCGATTTGCTGCGCTCGGCTCACACGTCGCGGGTTGATTACGTCGGTACCTGGCTGCCGGAACCGATTCACACCACCCACCAGGATTCACCCGAACACCGGCATGAACTGGCCTCGTCGCTGTCCACCGCATTCCTGTTGCTGCTGGAGCGGTTAACCCCCAAGGAGCGTGCGGCGTACCTGCTCTACGAAATTTTCGACATGGATTACGCGCAAGTCGCGGATGCGGTCGGGGTTCAAGAAGCTGCGTGCCGCAAACTGGTTTCCCGAGCCAAGGCCAGCCTCGGCAGCGGGCAAGCGCGCTTTCAGCCGGAACCGGCGCGTCAGGACCAATTGCTCAACGCCTTCCATAGCGCCATCGCCAGTGGCTCGACCAACTCGCTAATGGCGATGCTGAGCGAAGACGTCGAACTCTGCGCCGACAGCGGCGGCAAGGCCTCGGCGATCCGCGAAACCTTGTCTGGCATGTCCAGCGTGCTGGATTTCATCGGCCAGTCGTTGCACGTCTATTGGCAGACTTGCGAATGGCTGCCCAGCGAAATCAATGGTGCTCAAGGCGTGATCATCAAGGCGGACGGGGTCATTACTGCGTCGATGACCTTTGGGTTCGACGAAGCGGGGCGGGTGAGCCGGATTTTCATCATGCGTAATCCGGAGAAGTTGGCGGGGCTGCAGGATTTGTTGGATGTGCAGTGATTCAGTCCAGGCACTGATCGGGTGAAGACCTGTAGGAGCTGAGCTTGCTCGCGAAGGCGGCGGATCAGTCAACAGAGATGTTGAAGGTGATGGCCTCTTCGCGAGCAAGCTCAGCTCCTACAAGGGGGGCGTGATGTAGGGGATGTTTGCTGCACTATCCCAACCCCCCGCGGTCGTAATCTTTACAGGGCGGCGCATGAATGCGCCGCCGTACGCGTGGAGATCCAATGAGCCAGGACGTCCTGACCACCGAAACCAATCGCCGTCAGTTGCAGCAGATCATCGCCGGCCTGTCCGATGGGGTGATTTTGCTGGAGCTCGACCAGACACTTCTCTGGGCCAATGACGCCGCGTTGGCCATGCACGGCGTCGGGCAACTCAGCGAGCTGGGGGCGAATGCCAGGGAGTACGCCAAGCGCTTCGCCTTGCGTTATCGCAATAATCACCCGGTTCAGACCGACAATTATCCGATCAGCCGCGTCGCCCGAGGTGAGTCCTTCAGTGATGTGTTGGTTGAGGTGACGCCTGCCGATGACGAAGAGCGCACCTGGGTTCACAGCGTGCGCAGCATGGTGTTGGCCGACAGCGCTGGCAAGCCGGAATCGCTGGTGCTGATCATGAACGATGTCACGGAGTGGGCCAGCGCCGAACAGCGTTTCGAAAAAACCTTCAATGCCAATCCGGCCCCGGCGGTGATCTGTCGCCTCAGCGATTTGCGCTACATCAAAGTCAACCCGGGCTTCCTGGAGATGACCGGCTATACCCGTGATCAGGTGATCGGCCGTTCGACCTATGAACTGGACGTACTGGAGGGCGCCGAAAACAGAGACCTGGCCAAGCAGCGGTTGCGCGAAGGGGTGACCATTCCGCAAATGCAGGCGCAGTTGCAGTTAGCCGAAGGTGGCAGCAAACAGGTGATCGTCGCCGGCCAGCCCCTTGAGCTGAACGACGAAGCCTGCATGCTGTTTTCCTTCGTCGACATCGAGCCTCGGCATAAGGCCGAAGTCGCCCTGCGCCAGAGCGAGGAACGTTTTGCCAAGGCTTTTCGACTGACCCCGGTGCCGATACTGGTGTGCAACGCCGTCGATCAGGTGGTGATGGACGTCAATGAAGCCTTCCTCGATACGCTCGCGTATTCCAGTGAAGAAGTGCTTGGTAAATCGGTAACGCAGATCGATTTTATCGATGACACCGGTGCCCGCGCGCGACTGTTTACGGCGCTGGAAAAAAACGGAAGCGTGGATCGTGTCGATGTCCGGGTACGCAAGAAAGGCGCCGGGCTGATCGATTGCGCGGTCTCGGCCGACACCGTGAACATTCAGGACAGGCCCTGCTACCTGCTGGTGTTTATGGACATCACCGAACGTAAACGCACGGAGCTGGAGTTGGTGTCGGCGATCGAAGAGGTCATGAAAGACGCCTCCTGGTTCAGCCGCACGCTCATCGAGAAACTCGCTAACGTGAAAAACGTCAACTCGCCGTTGTTGCCTAGCGTGTCTTTCACTGACCTGACTGCCCGCGAGCGCGATGTGCTCGGCCTGATTTGCGAAGGCCTGGCCGACAAGGAAATCGCTGCACGGCTCAAACTTGCGCCAAACACGGTGCGCAACCATGTCTCGACGGTGTATTCCAAGCTCGATGTTCACAGTCGTAGCGAGGCGATTGTCTGGGCTCGCGAGCGCGGTTTGTTCTCCAGCGAGTGGCGGCCCAAGGCCCAGCGTTAGGTGCAAATGCACTACTCGATGGGGTGCAAATTGATGTTCTGGACGGGGGCGGCAGTTCTTAGGCTGTAAGGGTGCGATACAGGTCTTCGGGTATCGCGTCCCTTTCGAAACAGCTACAGGAACCGCGGGATGATTTATGTGGCGCAATTGCGTATGCAACTGGAGCGGAGCTTTTCGCCGTTGGCCTGTGAGTGCAAGGTTACGGGCGAACATTCACTGACGGTGAAGCTCTATCATCCGGTGTCGGGGCAGGTGGATCTGGTGGTCAGTGGGTTGAGCGTGGCCAATCTCAGAACGCCGGAGGCGGTGGCAGCGTTGATCGAAGAGCTGCGTTATGAACTTGAGAGCAACACGTTGCATTGTCGCGAGACATCTTAGGAACTGTCAGGTTTTGCCGACGGTCGTATAAAGAATACGAGAGTATTTTTTCTGTGACCGGTCCGCGGGTACGCGGTGAGAGTGTTGGGTCGCGGAAATATGTCGATCACTTACCGCGGGTCAACCTATGAAAAGTCTTGGGAAACGCACTTTTACAACACTGTCGTTCGCACTCTGGATGGCGATTCTGGGTGGTTGTGCGAGTCCGCCACCGCCACCTCCCGCTGCGCCGCCTCCACCCCCTGTGCGCACCTGCCAAACCACTGAAAACACCGATGTACAAGGCGATGTGAGGGCTGAGGGGCAGGTGACCCGGGAAACGACGCTCACTCGTTGCGTCACTCAATAAGCCTCCATCGGCTCACGTTGAACCGCCAGCGGCGCTGTGCTGCTGGCGGGTATCCGCGCGTTTCGCTCAGACTTCCTCGATCCTGACCCAACGCGACTCCCGCGCTGCCAACCGGATCGCCGTCGCCAGGCGTTCGACTTCCCACGCCTGTTCGAAATCCGTTCCAGCCTGAGACAAGCCTGCCAACGCCATCACCAGATCATGGACTTCCAGCGTCTTGAG
This sequence comes from Pseudomonas sp. GM41(2012), assembly GCF_000282315.2. Taxonomy (GTDB): domain Bacteria; phylum Pseudomonadota; class Gammaproteobacteria; order Pseudomonadales; family Pseudomonadaceae; genus Aquipseudomonas. The sequence continues at coordinate 1,130,802 of NZ_AKJN02000006.1, read as the reverse complement.
TTCGTTGTAACCCAACTGATGCCCTGCCGCCGGGCTGAACGCCGCATAACCGGGCAGATTCGGCCCTGCCAGCAAGCGCTGAAAGCCGTCCTGGCCGGCACGAAACAGACGCAGTTCATTCAAGCGTTCCTGATCGAATACCAACGTCCCTCGGGTGCCACTGATTTCAAAACTCAGGTGATTCTTGTAGCCATGCTTGAGCCAACTGCTGCTGAATGTGCCACGGGCGCCATTCGCGAACCGCAACAGGGCGTGGACCTGATCATCGACGGCGATGCTGCGTTGCTCCGGACTGCCAGCGGTGGCGGGACGTTGCCGGTGCACGGTCTGGGTGTCGGCGCTCACTGCCTCGACATCGCCCACCAGATAGCGGGCCATGGCCAACAAGTGACTGCCCAGATCGGCCAGTGCGCCACCGGCATGATCGGCATCGCAACGCCACGACCAGGGCGACGCGGGATCGGCCATGAAGTCTTCGCTGAACTCACCCTGGAAACTGATGATCTGACCCAGGTCGCCGTTTTCAATCAGCTGCCGGGCCAGCCCGATCATCGGGTTGTGCTGATAGTTGTAACCCACCCGCGTCACCACGCCTGCCGCTTTGGCCGCCAGGCGCATGGCGTCGGCCTGTTCCAGACTCACTGCCAACGGCTTTTCGCAATACACCGGTTTGCCGGCAGCGAGGGCGGCCATGGCCATGGGGTAGTGCAGGTGATTGGGCGTGGTGATGGCGATCAGATTGACCTTGGGGTCATCGATCAGTTGCTGCCAGTCGCTATGAGCGGCGTCGAAACCCCAGGCATCGGCGCAGTGACGGGCACGCTGCGGATCGGCGTCGGCCAGGGCGGCGAGTTTGAGCTTGAGGGGCAGTTCGAAAACCGCACTGACGTTGCGAAACGCCAAGGCATGGGCGCGGCCCATGAAACCTGTGCCGATGAGTCCGATACCGAGTTCGCGCATAGCCGGGGTCCTTTTGGATTTTGTTTTCAGGAGGGGCTCTTTATGGAATAAATATTCTCAAAATGCAAATTATGGAATAAAAATTCTTGCCTTGGTTCCGATATTGCCTGTGGAAGCACCAATCCCACTGTAGGAGCTGCCGAAGGCTGCGATCTTTTGATCTTTAACAATTCAACTGACGCCATAGATCAAAAGATCGCAGCCTTCGGCAGCTCCTACACGGGATAGGTGTGCACACGTGAGAAACAAAAAAGGCAGCCATTTGGCTGCCTTCGGTTTATTCGCAGAACCCAATCAGGACAAGAACCCACCATCCACATTCAACGAAACCCCAGTGGTGTAACTCGACGCATCACTGGCCAGGTACAACACCGCGCCCGCCATCTCACTTGGGTCTGCCACACGCTTGAGCGGAATCTGTTGCAAGGCGGTGTTCAAAATAGCCTCGTTTTTCACCAGCGCCGAAGCAAATTTGGTGTCGGTCAGGCCCGGCAGGAGGGCGTTGCAGCGGATGCCGAACTGCGCGCATTCCTTGGCGAACACTTTGGTCATGTTGATGACCGCCGCTTTGGTCACCGAGTAGATGCCCTGGAAGATCCCCGGCGAGATGCCGTTGATCGAGGCGACGTTGATAATGCTGCCGCCGCCGTTTTCGCGCATCAGCTTGCCGGCTTCCACCGACATGAAGAAGTAGCCGCGGATATTCACGTCGACGGTTTTCTGGAAAGCGCTGAGGTCGGTGTCCAGTACGTTGCAGAATTGCGGGTTGGTCGCCGCGTTGTTGACCAGGATGTCCAGGCGCCCGAACTGTTCACGGATGCCGGCGAAGACCTGGCTGATCTGTTCCATTTCACCAATGTGGCAAGCCACCGCAGTGGCTTTGCCGCCGGCCGCGATGATCGCGTCGGCCACGTGCTGGCAGCCGTCAAGTTTGCGGCTCGAGACGATGACGTGGGCGCCTTGCTGGGCCAGCAGTTTGGCGATGGCTTCACCGATACCACGGCTGGCGCCAGACACGAATGCGATTTTGCCGTCGAGGTCGAACAACTGAGTCTTGGACATGGTTTTTCCTTGTTATTGGGGCCAGTGGCGTGATCAGAGGCTGGATTTCGAAATGACTTGCAGGCTCATCTGCTCCAGCAGCTTGTTCATGTGAATGAACTGCGCGAAGCGTTTGTCCTGGGTCTGACCATGGAAGAAGCGGTAGTAGATCTGCTGCACGATGCCGGCCAGGCGGAACAGGCCGTAGGTGTAGTAGAAGTCGAAGTTGTCGATCTGGATGCCTGAACGCTCGGCGTAGTAATCGACGAACTCACGGCGGGTCAGCATGCCCGGGGCGTGGCTCGGTTGGCGGCGCATCAATTGCACCGGTGCCGGGTCGTCGGCTTCTATCCAGTAGGCGAGGGTGTTGCCCAGGTCCATCAGCGGGTCGCCGAGGGTGGTCAATTCCCAGTCGAGCACGCCGATGATGTCCATCGGGTTGTTCGGGTCGAGGATCACGTTGTCGAAGCGGTAGTCGTTGTGGACGATGCTGGAGGTCGGGTGATCGGCCGGCATCTTGTCGTTGAGCCAGGCTTTGACCGTTTCCCATTTTGGCGCGTCCGGGGTCAGGGCTTTCTCGTAGCGATCGCTCCAGCCTTTGATCTGCCGCGCGACATAACCTTCGGGTTTGCCGAGGTCACCCAAGCCATAGGCGTTGTAGTCGACCTGGTGCAGTTCAACGAACTTGTCGATGAAGCTCTTGCACAGCGCCTCGGTTTTCGCCGAATCCAGACCCAGTTCCGGAGGCAGTTCGGAGCGCAGGATGATTCCCTTGACCCGTTCCATCACATAGAACTCGGCGCCGATCACCGATTCATCGGTGCAGTGCACGTAAGCTTTCGGGCAGTACGGAAAGCCATCCCGGAGCTGATTGAGGATGCGAAACTCGCGGCCCATGTCGTGGGCGGACTTGGCCTTGTGGCCAAACGGCGGGCGACGCAGGACAAACTCCTGTTCGGGGTATTCCAGCAGGTAGGTCAGGTTCGACGCACCGCCGGGAAACTGGCTGATCACAGGCAAGCCGCTCAAGCCCGGAATGTGGGCCTTGAGGTACGGATCGATCAGGCTGGCATCGAGTTCTTCGCCGGTGCGGATACGGGTGGACTGGTCAGTAAGCGCCATGCTTATCCCTTCTGCTTATTTTGGAGGCCAGACATCATTGGCTAATCTAATGGTGCACCGGGGTGGCCACAAGCGCGGCACGGTCTTATAGGTTAGCGTGTTGCCGGATAATCAGCGTTCCTGATGTGCACGAACAGGCTCGACGGGCTATGGTTTCAGGGGAGCGCCGCTTCCAGGAAGGAGATTCGACATGGGCTGTCCGCAAGTTTGCGCCACCGCGACCCTGCAATGCAGTTTCGGCGCGGCACCAGCGGTACTCAACGTGCTGCCGGTGAATCGCACGCTGACCGGGGGTATGCCAGCGGCGAACATCATGGATCACATTCCGCTGGTCAACGTCATGCCGTTCGGCACATGCATGAGCATGGCTAACCCGATGGTCGCAGCCGCCACTGCCGCCGCGCTCGGGGTGCTGACGCCCATGCCGTGCATCCCGGCCACCGCCTCCCCGTGGCTTCCCGGTGCGCCAACGGTTTTGTTGGGCAACATGCCGGCCCTGGATGCCAACAGCATCTTGATGTGCAACTGGGCGGGGGTGATCAAAATCGCCATGCCGGGGCAGATGCAGATGCTGATTCCCTGAAAATTGATGTTGTGTCGACTGGCCTCATCGCGGGCAAGCCTTGCTCCTACAGGTTGTGTCTGGCAACACATAACCTGTAGGAGCAAGGCTTGCCCGCGATGAGGCCATCACATCCAACCCAACCCTCAAGCCTGCGCCGGATCCGTCCATCGTCGAACCCACCAGCGCACCCGAGAAATCGGCTTGCCCTCGGCATCCAGCGGTCGCCCATCGCTGGCAAAACCCTGTTCCGGCTCCACCAACTGCCCATTGAGATAACGCGCATCGACCGCGGTTTTACCGTTGGGATGAAAACGCTGATAACGCCCATCGCGTACACCGTCGCGGTAGCACTCGGCCTCGGCCAGTTGCCCGTCGGGGAAGTAATTACTTGCCTCCCCATGCAGCAAGCCCCGGCGGTAGTTGGCCTTGCGTTGCAGCCAACCCTGGGGCGCATAAAAACTGGCGACCCCCTGCAGTTTGTCACGCACATAGGGCAATTGCGCCGACACCTTGCCGTTGGGGTGATACAGCAAACTCGTGCCCTGCAATTCACCCTGGCTGTAATTCAGATCCGCCTGGGGCCGACCGGCTTCCTTGATATGCAGCGGCCCTTCCAGTTGGTCATCGATCAGGCGGCCGTCCATGTGACTGTCACCACGGTCCAGATCCACTTTGCTGGATGACATCGTCGTAACCCTCCTCAGTTGACCTTCACCAAGCCGCCCTTGATCGTCAGCATGCCGCCACCGTCCACAGTCTGCTCGGCACCGCCCTTGTTCATCAGGCTGACCCCCGCGTCGTTGGTCAGCGTGGTGCCGGCCTTGTTGGTCAGTGTGGTCCCGGCCGTATTGCTCAATGACGTTCCAGCCTTTTGACTGACCGACGTGCTGGCCTCGGCCGCCAGATCCGCACCGCTCTTGATTGAAAAACTGCCGCCACTTTGCAACGTGAGGGTGCCGGTCACCTTGATCGTCAGATTGCCGTCCACGGTCAGGCTGTAATCACCGGTGACCTTGTGTTCGTAATTGCCGCCGGTGCTGTGAGTCTGGTCGGCACCGACCGTGACCGTGCGACTGTCCTTCACATCCAGATTGTCGCTCCCCGTCTGGATGGTCACGCTGCGTTTGCCTTTCTCCAGGGTCACGGTCTCGTCACCTTCTTTCACCGTGCGCGTGCGGGCGTTCTGTACGGTCAGGGTTTCGTCGTGGCCGACGGTGGCGGTGGTGTCGTTGAGTACGTTGATCTTGAAATCCTTCTGTGCCTGGAGAAAAACCTCTTCGGCGTCCTTCTTGTCCTCGAAGCGCAACTCGTTGAATCCACCGCCACCCTTGGACGATTGGGTCTTGATCCCGGACTGGGTCTGGTTCGCCGGCAACGCATAGGGCAGGGCGTTGTCACCGTTGTAGACGCAACCGGTCACCAGCGGTCGATCCGGATCGCCATCGATAAAGGTCACGATCACTTCCTGGCCGATGCGCGGGACGAACTGCATGCCGAAACCCTTGCCGCTCCAGGGCAGCGCCACCCGGACCCAGCAGGAACTGGTTTCATCGTTCTTGCCATCGCGGTCCCAAGGGAACTGCAACTTTATGCGGCCGTATTCGTCGGTCCAGATTTCTTCACCGGACTTGCCGACGACGATAGCGGTTTGCGTATGCATCCGTGGTTTGGGCGTGGTTCGCGTCGGGCGGAATGGTGTGGCCTTGGGGATCGCTTCAAAGCGATTGCGATAATTCTCGTGACTGGCTTCGTGGGTAACTGCCGTCACCACCCAATCGATGTTCAACGTCGCGTCGTCATGCCCAGCAAGGGTGAACCAGTGCCCCGGCACCAGCCAACGGCAGTCGCTTTCACCGACAAAACGCTTCTCCTGACTGCGCAACCCATCGACCCGCTGCTTGGTCAACGCATCGCCCCGGGCCTTGGCGTTGTAGCCGCCTGGATGCTCATACATCGAACGCGGTCCGGCCGCCGCTTCGGCCTGGCTGTAGAGCGATGTGGTCGGCGTGGTGAACTCGTAATCCGTCGCCCGATATACCCCGGCCACCGCTTGCACGCAGACCTGTCCAGAGCGGATGCCATGCAGCTCGCGTTCGCCCAACTGCTGGCCGAGATAACTCACCTTGGGGCCATTGGGGATCGGCACGAAAGCATCGTTGCTGTCCCCCAGCACCAGCGTGTGCTTGCCATCCTCGTGGGTGAAAAACCAGAAAATCCCTTCTTCTTCCAGCAACCGCGAAACGAACGCGAAATCGGTTTCGCCGTACTGCACACAGTATTCGCGCGGGGTGTAACTGCCGGTGAGGTTCAGCGTGAAATCGGTGAAACCGTGGGCCTTGAAAATCGTGGTGACGATGTCTGACGTCGCGAGGTTCTGAAACACACGGTTGTTGCTGGCCAACGTAAGCCACCAGAGCCATGGCCTTAAAACAAGCTGATAGCGTTCGGCGGTGGCGTCGGCGGGGAGTTGGCGGATTTCGGCGACCAGGGCGTCCATTGGACGGGTCAGGGCGTTGTTGTGCAGGGTGGTCGTGACGTGTGTGGCGACGGCCGTGGTCAGGGTGAGGGTGACACCGTCGTTGAGGCCGTTGAGCGTTTGTGTGCCCAGCGCGTTGAGGGTTTCTTCGCCGGACAATGACTCAGGGTAAAGCGCCGACAGCGAAGTGGCGGTGAGGGAGAGGCTGGTATTGCTGTCGGTGGTGCGGGGCATCGGGCAACCTCAGGTAACTTTCAGCTTTTCAAGTTTTTTATGGATAAACCAACTGGGTGTCAGCGCTATTTTATTGTTCTGCAAAACATGGAGTACATGTTGGTCAGTGACTTATCAGGAGGTTCGGAACCATCAAATAATTTGGCGTAGCCTTTGCCTATTGACTTTACGATATCTACTGCACTTTTTTTGCTGTTTGAATGACGTACCAGAAGCGCACAGAAAACAACGCCCGACAACTCGTTCAGTAACGTCATGTGAGCGTGTTTCCTATCTAGTGTTTTCTGCCAGCTTGACCATCCTACTTGCTCAGTTATTAATTGGTGTAGTTCGTTATGCAGTGGTTCGGTATTATGGGGCTCGGACTCTGAAAAATAACCTGATTGATTTTTCAGGACGGTCAGCAGGTAGTTCTCTGTGCAGCGACAAAGTAGGTAGGTAAGACTTACCTGGCTGCCATACTTGCCACCTTTTGTCATTAGGTAAGCGATGCCTGATTCCGCTATTTGGCAATTATCACAATTGATATGTCCACTACAGAAGACCTCCGCAACCGGGGAGGCAATGGTGACTGAAACAGCCACCTCTTCAGGTTTTTCCGGTTCTTTATGTTCTTCGGTACTGCTGGGTTCGGGGGGCATGTTGGCGTCCTGCAAGTTTGTTACTAGTAGGGTGTGATGTCGGTTTACTGTCATCTAAAGATCTTTAAGTACGATGGTGTTGTAGTTGGTTATAGTTCTGCCGTCCTTAAGATAATTACGTTTTATCCAGTCTTTTATGGCCTCGGCACGGTCTTCGCCACTTTCAAAATCGTAGAGGCCAGCATTACTATCAAAGAAACTCCCGTATCCACTTTCCCCGCCGTTTGTGCAAAACGCGACAACGTGCCCCCATACTTTTCCATCTGTTTTCCTTCCGTAGAAGCCAGCCAAGATTGCGACGTTTTCCAGGATGTCGGCTTTCCGGATATAGTCGGAAATAGGCTCTTTGTTTTGCTCGAGAACTTTGATGCTCGCTTTGCCTGACTTTTTTTCGTCACTCCCATAGGTGGTGAACTCCCGGCTCCATTTTTCTGCGAATGCGCGAGAGGCCAGATAGTCAGTTTCAATATACGCGAGCATTTCGTCATTGCTGCTGAAGTCGCCACCTAGGCGTTTTTCAATTTTTAGCGTGTCGTCACGATATTGTGAGTGTTTGGTGGCCGTCTTGTCGGCATTAGGATTAGAGTTAAAGTAACTTCCTACCAAGGTCACAGCTGCCCACTTGAAGGTCAGGCGGAAACAGACTCCCTGCGTTTCAAGCTTTGCTGTGATTCTATCGATTACACTCCTCTGCTGAAAACCGAGTTTGCATTTCATTCGTACGAGCCTTCTTTGTTGTTTAGGTGGAAGCAATCAATTGTAAATTTCAGGCAGGTTTTGATAAGTGCTTTGATTGCCTACAGTGACAGGCCAGACGGTACTTTGCTGAACGCGCACTTTTTCGGTTTTTCTTGCGAAAAGAACTTCGGCATACAGCTCAACTTTGAGTGTGGGAAACTCCTGCTTGAGCAGTTTCAAGTGTGAAATAACGTCGATGACCATCCACTTCTGACAGCTTGGGCAAACTTGTTGGTCTACCCATATCTTTATTTGTAGAGGTTGGTTAGGGAACTGTTTTATGGATGTTCGAATGAACGTTCGAATCGCATTTGGCCAGGCCGCTTTCCATGCCAAGCGTTCGGCGTGTTGATTCAGTTCAACGATGCCCTCTGCTCCGGAAGCACTCGCACTCCCGTGCGGACCACTCCAGCCGCTTCCTCTATTACCGCCTTGTTGGTCGCGCCATTTGGTGTAAATTTCAGCGTTTGCCATTTCGAGGCTCCATTCGTTACGTCGGTTTACCTTTCCCTAACTAAGGGACAAGCTGCATCCTGACTTCATTCCAACACCCACTCCGCCAACTTCCCCGTCACCTGGGTCATCAACACATTCTCAACATCCCTTGCCCCAGCCGCACTGCACTTGGCCAACACCGCCTGCACAATCCCGGCATCAAACTCAAACTGTTTTCCCGTCGCCGCCTTATATCGGCCACGCAATTTCTCCAGCTTCGCCAACACAATCCCTTCCAGTGTCGATTCATCCAGCGGCCGGTAGGCAACCACCGTCATGCGCGCCAGAAACGCCGGACGAAATGCTTGCAGCAAAACCTTGTGCAGCGCTTCGTTGAAGGCATCTGTACCGAGTTGCGCCACCGGCGTATCAAGCAACAACTCAGCCCCAACGTTACTGGTGGCGAGCATCACGGTGTTTTTGAAATCCACCACCAACCCGGTTCCGTCTTCCATGACGCCTTTGTCGAAGACGTTGTAGAAGGCTTCGAGTACATCCGGGTGGGCCTTTTCGATTTCGTCGAGCAACACCACCGAATAGGGTTTGCGCCGCACCGCTTCGGTGAGTACTCCACCGCTGCCATAACCGACGTAGCCGGGTGGGGCGCCTTTGAGTTGGCTGACGGTGTGGGCTTCCTGGTACTCGGAAAGGTTGATGCTGATCAGGTTGCGTTCGCCGCCATACAACGCATCGGCCAAGGCGTAAGCGGTTTCGGTTTTGCCGACGCCGGTGGGGCCGACCAGCAGGAACACGCCGACCGGTTTCTGCGGGTCGGTGAGGCCGGCGCGGTAGGCTTGCAAGCGCTGGGCGATGGTGCCCAGGGCGATGCTTTGGCCCATCACCCGTTGGCCCATACGCTGGCCGAGGGTGCGCACGGCGTGAGCTTCGTCGGCGAGCATTTTGCCCACCGGGATGCCGGTCCAGCCGGCGATCACGGCGGCGACGGTTTTGGTGTCGACCTGTTCCGGCACCAGTGGGTCGTCCTGGCGAATCGCGTCGAGGCCGGCTTCCAGCCGCACCAGTTCGGCGGCCAGGTGATCGATGCGGCTGTCGGTGCCCTCGTCCGGTTTGTCGCTGTCGGCGCGTTCGCTCAAGGAGAGCAACTCGCGGCGGGTTTCCAGCAGTTCGCGCACGGCGACCCGTTCTTCATTCCAGCGCACTTCCAGTTCGCGAATGGCCTGCACATTGGCGACGGATTCGGTTTCCAGCAGGGTGATGCGTTCACGGTGATCGAGCCCGGTGGCCTGTTCGCGACGCAGGCGTTCGACTTCATCCTTGAGGCTGTTCTGGCGATGACGCAGGCTTTCCAGCGGCGGCGGCACGTCGTGCTGGCCGAGGGCAACCCGGGCGCACGCGGTGTCGAGCACGCTGATGGCCTTGTCCGGCAACTGGCGTCCGGAAATGTAGCGATGGGACAGTTTCACCGCTTCATGAATCGCGGCGTCCAGCACTTGCACACCGTGATGCTGTTCCAGTTTGGCGGCAACGCCACGGAGCATTTCCACGGCGGTGATTTCATCCGGTTCCTCGACTTGCACCAGCTGAAAACGCCGGGCGAGGGCCGGGTCTTTCTCGAAGTATTTTTTGTACTCCAGCCACGTGGTAGCGGCCAGGGTGCGCAACTCGCCGCGGGCCAGGGCCGGTTTCAGCAGGTTGGCGGCATCGCTGCCACCTTCCGCGCCACCGGCGCCGATCAGGGTGTGGGCTTCGTCGATGAACAAAATGATCGGTTTTTCCGCGTTGCGTACCGCGTCGATCACGCCTTTTAGGCGCTGCTCGAACTCGCCTTTGACCCCGGCACCGGCCTGTAACAAACCGAGGTCGAGCACCCGCAGGCTGACTTCCTGCAACGACGGCGGCACATCCCCGGCGGCGATGCGCAGGGCCAGGCCTTCGACCACGGCGGTCTTGCCCACGCCAGGCGCGCCCACGAGGATCGGATTGTTCTGCCGGCGGCGCAGCAGAATGTCGATGCACTGACGGATTTCGCCGTCGCGCCCGACGATGGGATCGATGCGCCCGGCGTGGGCGTCGGCGGTCAAATCCTGGGTGTACTGGTCCAGCACTGAATCCTGTTTTGGCGCTGAATGGCCAGCCACGACAGGACGCGTGCCGCCGACGTGCTCGCGAGAGCTTTCGGTCCATTCTAGCAGGTTGCTGCGCAACGCCTCCCGGGGAATCTTCAACAGCGATGAAGCACTGTTGAGCAGCAGGCTGCGACGTTCATCGCGGTCGATCAACGCGAGTAGCAACAAGCCCGAGCGAATGCTGTCCAGCCCCAGTACGCTGGCCTGGACCACCGCATCTTCCAGCAGCCCGGTGGTGTGGGTCGACAGTGCGGGCGTGCGGGTGCTGCCGGATTTGAACAACTCCAGGGCCTTGTTGATTTCGGCGGTCAGGGCATCGCGTTCGAGGCCAAAGCGCGGCAACAGATAGGCAAAGTCACCGCCCTCGATGTCCAGCAACTCCAGCAGCAAATGCTCGATTTCGACATAGTGATGACCCCGTTGCAGACAGCGTTGCGCTGCCCGTTCCAAGGCGCGGCGGTTGTCCGGGTTGAGGCGTCCGATCAGGCTGGCCAGTTCCATGTTCAGGTAATCTCCAGCTGACGAAGACGGGTTTCGATGCGTTGCACGGCGAGGCTGGTCTGACGTTGCAAACCGCCGTTCCAGCTGAGCAGCGGCGGCGCCTCGCGACCGAGTTTCATCGGCCCTGCGCCGCGCACCAGCAACACCAGAGTGCAATCCAGATCCGGGCCGAAATACAGCGCGCTGAGGCTGGCCAGCGCCGGGTGCGATTCGCCATCCGGTAAAAACCGCGCAGCCTGGGCCGAGGTCAACGGGCCAAGGGTCAGGCGATAGCCGGCATGCTCATCCCAGACCCGCGTGCCGGCCACGGCGGTGCGGCCCAGTTGTAGGTTGCGCCCGCCCGGGATCATGCGGCTGCGGCTGGCGGGCGGGATCTCGCGCCAAGCGCCTTCGTAGGCGCTGAGTTCCACCGGCAGTTCGAAGTGCTCGCGCACGATGGCAGCGAAACCCGCGAGGGAGCGGCGCCCGTCGGCGAACAGCGCGCTACACGCCAGCACGGCAGAGTCGGGCACGGCTTGGCGTTCTTGCAAGGATTTGGGCAACAACCCGGTCAGCGCCCTCAACTGAGCCTGAACCGCCGAGGCGCCGGGGACGGTGAACCCCACGGCAATCCGGTGTTTGCGCATCACCTTGTACAACAGGCTCAGCAAGCGATGCTGGAACAGGTCGAGGAACTCGGCCGGTGCATGATCCTTGGCTCGAGCCCGTTGTTGCAGCCATTCCTGATAGGCGTAGGGCAGGGGACCGTCAGGGCCACCGAGGCCGAACACCGGTGTGCTGAGGATCGGATGCTCGCCGGGTTGCTGGGTCAGGCTTTCGATTTCGCTGGCGGCAAACAACGGCGTCAACGGCCCGCGCAGGCGAATGGCTTCCGCCTGGGGTGAGGTGCCGCTACCGAGGGATTCGGCTTGCGGATGTTCACGCTCCAGCAGCAAGAGCGCCTGCAACAGTTCAAACGCTTGCGGATCGCGTCGTAGTTTTTCACTCAGGTTTAGAGGGAGAGCGGCATGCCGGCTTGGGGTTGCCATGTTTTCACCTCCTTGTCTGACTGAACCAGGACCGTGCGCACGAAGCGATTGGCCGTGGCATACAGTGAAAAGAATTGCGCCAGCACGCCCGAAAACAACACCGCGCTGCTGCCGACAAAATGCTGCGAATCAAGTTGCAAACTCACTTCCAACCCATTGCGCCAACCGCGCCAGGCGTCTTCGCCGACATGGCCGATCACTCGCTCGCAGCCAAGGCTCAGCAAACCCTCGATCTGCCGCAAGGCGCTGGCCTCGTCACGCAGGTTGTGCAGCTGGAGAATTTCCTTGAGCGCATCCAGCGCCTGCGGTCCTTCGACCAGCGACAAATGATTGAGGGTCAGTTGCGACACCAGCCGCCAGCGCGATTCACCCTCCAGCCGCGGCAAACTTTGCGGACTCGGCGGGTTGCGCAGGCGTGCCCAGGCCACCGGCCCTGGGCGCTCAAAACCCAACGGCGTACCTGCCGCAAGGCTCTGGGCCAAGTGTCGATTGGTGCACAGCAACTCGGCGGTGAGGCTGTATTCGACGGCCTCGGAAAGAGGGTCGAGCCGGGTGTCCACCAGACTCATCAACACGTCGGTGCCCAGTCGATTCGGGGTCATGCCGCTGACCCGTCGTGCATGCCAGTAGCACTGTTTATCGCCGCCACCATGCTGGCTGCCGTAATAGGCCGGCACCCGTTGCACGCCTTGGCGGGTGGTGGCGCGCACCGCGCGGATGCTATGGATCTCGACGCTGTTTTCCCGGTGACTGTCGGCCACCAGGCGGTACTCGCTGCGTGTGCCGTCCGGACGCAGGGGCTCGGAGGTGCGCGGGAACAGGTTGATCACTGGCGCGCAACCGAGGGCGATGTCGCTGGCCTGAAGGTGCATGCGACTGGTCGGCGGGCGGTTGAAGACGATGTACAGAAACAGTGTTTGGCTGTCGCTGCTGGCGCCGGCCAGTGGCAGGTCAAAGAAGTTGAATTTGTCCGGGAAGGCAAAGTACTCGGCGAGCAGGCGCATGCCGGGATGCACACCGTCCTCGTCCGGCAGCAGGACTTCGTCACTGGCAAACCCGACGATCTCAGGCAGCCCTGCCAACACCGACGGCACGCTGCCCGGCGGCCCGGCCAACACCTTCACGGTGTGGGCGCCGAGCAGGTCATACAGGCAGGCATTAATCACCGGGGACGCGGCCAGATGGATGCGCAGATGCTGGATGCTCAGCTCCGACCATTGGCTTTCACCCAGGCAATTCAGACTCAGGCGCAACGCCGAACGGGCCTGGGGCACACCGGTCAGTGCTTGGGCTTCGTCGCTGCCAAGCAGCAACGCTTCGTTGATTTCCACCGGCCACAATCGAACGGCTGCACTGGTGCGAAAGTGGATGCTTTCGCCCTTGCTGGTGGTGACAAATAACGGTGTGTCCCGTGGCAAGGGATAGCCGCCAGCCAGATTGCCTTTGCTCGGGTCCGGTTCGAACTGCACGATCGCGCAGGACGGCAGCGGGCGCATGGCCAAGGGATAAAGTTGTTCCAGCAAGGCATCGCTGAATTCGGCGTAGTCGTCATCGAGCCGTCGTTGCAGGCGCGCCGCCAGCAGCGCAAAACCTTCCAGCAGCCGTTCGACATGCGGGTCGGGGCATTCGCCGGGTGACAGTTCCAGGCGCCGGGCGACCTTGGGATAACGCTCGGCGAAAATGCTGCCGGCGTGGCGCAGCCAGGTCAGTTCGCGCTGGTAGTAGTCGAGCAGTTGCGGGTCAATCGAGTCGCTCATGACGCACCTCAAGGCCATCGCTGGCCCTCTCGATGACAAATGCCACCGGCCAGTGCTGCTGGCCACTGCGCAACTCACCGACCAGGCGAATGCACAGTTGCTGCGGATGACCGGGGACCGGATCGACCTGAACCTCGCCCAGGCGCAGGCGCGGTTCGAAATGGTTGATGGCCTCGCGCACTTCCCGCGCCAACTGACGGCGGTCATCGCTGCGCTGCTGTTGCAATGCAGTCCAGTCAGCGATGCCGTAGTCGAGAATGCTCGGTGGGGAGGTCTGCGGGCGTCGGCCGCGCCGGGTGTTGAACAAGCGCAGCAACTCCGTGCGGACCGAATCGAGCAACCCCTGGCGGTCGAACACCTGCACAGTGTCGACCTCGCTTGAGGCGAGTCGCTCGAACAACGGTGGGAGCATGCCGGTGCCTGCCATGGCCGACGCGTCCGCTTACTTGACGAGCTTGTTGGCAGCCATGTCCCAGGTCGAGGCGGCCGTACCTTCCTTGGTACCGTCGTCTTTCTGGGCAGTGAGTTCCCATTTGATCTTGGTGAAGTTCAGGGAAATGGTTTCCACCGGTTTGCCGCCCGTCCCGCCGCTGACACTGACGTTCGACAGCACGACATTAGTCAGGGTGTAAATGATGAACGGCATCAGCTGACCACTGCCTTCGGCGGCGTTGCGGCCGATGGTGATCTTGGCTTCCGGGATCGGTTTGCCGGCGCAGCAATACTCGTTGAGGGATGGGGTGGAGCTGTCGACGAATTTGGTCAGGGTGAACTCGCCGATGTGTGGCTTGCCGGAGGTCCGTTCCGAGTTGCTGACGTCGTTGGTTACCTGCATGGCCACGTTGTGGCTGTAGGACATGACTTCGATTTTGTCCGCGTAGCCCTCGAGCAGACTGTCGCCTTTGATGTCGCCGCCGAGGTCGAGAATGATTGCATCCATCGCATGAAACTCCTGAAGATTATCGCGCTAGATAAACGGAGAACTCCCGCCGGGTTGGCCGGCGGGAGAGAGGCAGGTCAGGCAGCTACCGGTGGCGGCAGGGTGGCGACCAGGCGGATCGACGCAGTCAGCTCTTCGAGCTGGAAGTGCGGCCGCAGGAACACGGTGGCCTTGTAGGCGCCCGGTTTTCCGGCTACCTCGGTCACATCTACCCGGGCTTCACGCAACGGGTACTGCGCCTTGATCTCTTGCGGCGCGTTGTCGTTGATCAGCACGTAGTCGGCGATCCAGTTGTTGAGGTAGGTCTGCACGTTGTCGCGGGTCATGAAGCTGCCGACCTTGTCGCGCATGATCACCTTCAAGTAGTGCGCGAAACGCGAGGCGGCGAGCACGTAGGGCAACATCGCCGAAATCCGTGCGTTGGCGTTGGCCTCGTTGGTGTTGTAAAGCTTGGACTTGTTGGTGGTCTGGCCACCGAAGAACACCGCCACGTCGCTGTTTTTCTTGTGGCACAGGGCGATGAAGCCGAGGTCGTTGAGCTCTTTTTCCCGGCGGTCGGTGATCGCCACTTCGGTCGGGCATTTGAGTGACAAGTCGCCTGAACTGGTGCGGAAGGTATGGGCCGGCAGGCCTTCGACCGCGCCACCGCCTTCGGCACCGCGAATTGCCGCGCACCAGCCGTACTTGGCGAAGGCCTCGGTGATGCGTTGCGACAAGGCCCAGGCGGCGTTACCCCACAGGTACTTGCCGTGGTCGCTGCCGTTGACGTCTTCGACGTAATTGATGCCTTCCACCGGCGAGGTTTCCGGGCCGTAAGGCAGGCGCAGCAGGAAATGCGGCAGCACCAGCGAGACGTAGCGCGAATCTTCGCTTTCGCGGAAGGAGCGCCATTTGATCAGCTCCTGACTCTCGAAGACTTTCGACAGATCGCGTGGCACGGCCAGCTCGGTGAAGCTGTTCATGTCGAACAACCTCGGGCTGGCGGCAGCAATGAACGGCGCATGGGCCGCAGCGGCGACGTTCGACAGTTTTTCCAGCAGGCCGATGTCCTGCGGGTGCCGGCCAAAGGTGTAATCACCCACCAGCAAGCTGAACGGGTGGCCACCGAAGGTGCCATATTCTTCTTCGTAGATTTTTTTGAACAGTGCGCTCTGGTCGAACTCGACGGCTTTTTCCAGATCGTTTTGCAGCTCTTTCTGAGTCACGTTGAGCAGGCGCAGCTTCAGCCGGGAACTGGTTTCGGTGTTCTGCACCAGCAAGTGCAGGCCACGCCAGGAGGCCTCGAGTTTTTGCAGGTCTGGATGGTGCAACACCTCGTTGAGCTGGGCGCTGATCAGCTCGTCGATCTGGCTGATACGGTCGTTGATCATCGCCACGGTGTCCTTGTCGATGGCCATGCCTTCGTCGAGAACCTGGGTGGCGAATTCCGCGAGCATGTCGCGGGCGTAATCCTGTTGGCTGTCGTCATGGGCCATGCGGCCTTCGGCGATGATGCGGTCCAGCAGGGACAGACTTTCCGTGGTGCTTTCACTGGTTTTGACGGCGGCTGAAGCGGGCATGGCGACATCTCCCTAAGTGAATGAGTGATCAGGCTTGCGGTTCTGCCGGGGCTTCGGTGTCGCCTGCGGGAGCAGCGGCAGCGGTTTCCGGACGCGCAGACTTGATCTCTTGCAGGCCCTCGGTATTGGCGATGACATCGCGCAACAGCTTGTCCAGGTCATCGTTGCCATCGAGCTTGGTCAGCAGGTCGCGCAGACGCTGGCGGGCTTCGAACAGGCGCCGCAACGGGGTCACTTGCTCGACCACCTTGACCGGGTCGAAGTCGTCGATGTGTTTGAAGTTGAGCTCGATGTTGAGCTTGCTGTCGTCGCCGCTGAGGGTGTTGGTGACCTGCAAGGTGGCGCGGGGCGCGATCGAGGCGAGCACTTCGTTGAAGTTGTCGCGGTCGATTTCGGTGAAGCGCCGTTCATTCAGTTTCGCGAGTGGCTCGAGGGGCTTGCCGGAAAGGTCGGCGAGAATGCCGACGACCAACGGCAGTTCTTTTTTCTCGATGGCGTTGCCGATTTCGACGTCGTAAGTGATTTGCACCCTGGGCGGGCGGACCCTGTCGAGCTTGTGCTGAGTACTTTCTGCCATGTTGGCTGACTCCGATGCATGAGCGGGCGCAATGCATCGGGAGGCCCGTTCATCGCTTTCCCTTGCTGGACCGTAGGTTAGAAAGGGTGGCAGATGGACCTGTCGTTCCTTTGACAAACCTTCCTCATTCGCCGTGTGGGCCGAACTACCCAAGAAGCTAGAACAGGTCTATAAAAAAGCAAGCGAAAACATTTTTGGACTGTCTCGAGAAAAGGAACATTCATTTTGCCTGCACGTTTTTTTGCTTTGGTCTTGTTCCTGATCCTCACCAGCTGTTCGTTATTCGGACCTCGTGTGGACCTCGACAACCTGACCCTCGACGTTGCTCCGAAGGCCAACGACGACACCCCGATTGCCGTGGATTTTATTGCGGTGAACGACAAGGATTTGCTCAAACAACTGTCGGGCATCACCGCGCGGCAGTGGTTTACCGAGCGTGAGCAGTATCAACGCGACTACCGGCAGCTGATGACGGTCTGGGGGCTTGAGCTGGTCCCCGGTCAATTCATCGATAAACAACCCTTCCCGCTGGGGGGCAAGCGGGCGGCTGGACTTTTGGTCTTCGCCAGCTATAACACTCCCGGAGCACACCGGTTGCGGCTGGATGACCAGAGCAATGTCTGGCTCAAGTTCGACAGTCGCGAGATGACGTTGGTTGGCGACAGCCCGAACTGAATACATCGCAAGAACGCCCATGTGCGCGGCGACACTTAGACGTCGAAAGGAATCGTATGAGCCTGTTACCTGACGCAGTTTGCTGGCACGAGGGCATGCAGTTGTTGCCCCAGCATTTTCAGTTACAAGGGCTACGGGCCGAGGCGCTGGTGGCGCATTTTGCCCAGGCGTGTAATCCATGGTTCTGGGGCGTGAGTCGGGTCGAAATCGACCCCGGCGCACTCAGTGCCGGGCTGGTGCGGTTGCTCCATCTGCAAGCGACAATGCCCGACGGTTTGCCAGTCAATCTGCAAGCCGGTGTGGGGCCGACACTGGAGCTCGACGTCAGCGAAACCATCAACGCCACCGACGACGCCACGGTGACGGTTTTTCTGGCGGTCAGCCCGTTGTGGCGTGCCGGGCAGTTGCTGCCGCTCAAGGGCCGACTGCAATCAGTGGTCGGCGATGCGTTGCCGGATTTAACCAGCGGCGAGTCCCCCGAATCGATCACCGTGTGGCGTCCGAATCCGCGGTTGTGCACGCAGTTGAACAAGGCCGACTCCATCTGCCTGCCGCTGCTGAAAATCCGCAAGGAAGGCGGCGGCTTTATCCCGTTGCCTTACACACCACCCACCCCCAGCCTGTTGCCGGAGTCCGTCATCGGCCGTCGGGTGGCCGGTTTGTGTGCCCGGGCGCGGGAGAAATGCATGTTCCTCGCCGGGCGTTTGCGTCAGGCGCAGCAGGCCGGCAATCAGGACGACGCGATGGAAATTCGTCGCCAGTTGACCGCACTCTGGGCCCGGCTGCCGGAAGTCGAAGGCGCGTTGAGCAGCCGTCAAGCCAACCCGCAAACCCTGTATGGCCTGTTGCTCGGGCTGGCTGGCGCCTGGTCTGCATTGGACCCGTTGGCCGGTGTGCCGCCGTTTGCACCGCTGGATTTTCTGGAGCTGCAACGCGGCTATGAAGCGGTCCTCGACTGGCTGGAGAAAACCCTCGAATTGATTCGCGCCGGCTATCGCAGCCTGCCGTTTTCGCGCAGTGAACAGAGCTTCTCGATTCAACTGCCCGACGATCAGCCAAGCCAGCGCCTGGTCATCGGTTTGCGCATGCCCAACGGTGTGGGCGAGCACGCCGCCAGCGAATGGCTGAGCGGCGCGATCATCGCGTCGCAGCCGCACATCCCGTTGCTCAGCCGCCAGCGCATGAGCGGTTTGTCCCATCAGGCCATGAGCCGTAACGAGCAAGTGGCCTACAGCGTCGGCGACGATACGCGGTTGTTTGTGGTGACGGCCGAAGGCCAATGGTTCGACGGGCAGTTGCCGTTGCTGATTGCCGCGCCGGCTTCAAAACCGGCGAGCAGCCCATGGCAAGTGGTGTTGTTTGTGACCCAGGCGAGCGAAAGTGCTTGATCAAGGAAGGGGCGTCATATGTCTGAGGGAAATGCCGGGACGGGTACACGGAGCCTCCACGAAGCACCGCTGAGCAGTGCCTTTCGCGAGGCCTGGCTGCAATGGTCCGAGGAATGGAACCAGTTACCCAAGGACAATGACGACGAGGCGCTGGTGGAGGCCGTGGTCGAACTGTCTACGCAAATTTCCCAGCGGCTGTGGCGAACGGCGTTCGCTCGGGTCGGCGACGCCGCGACCGAACAGGTCAAGGCGCTGGTCTATGCCTTTGTCGCGCTGATCGATGAAACCCTGTTGTTTACCCCGTGGCCGGGCCAGTCCGCCTGGCAGGAAAAACCCCTGGAGTCGAGGATGTACGCCAGCCGTCAGGCCGGTGAGAGGCTGCCGTTGGCCATCAAGACGTTGCTGGACGAGCAGATTCCCACCACCCGCGACCTCGCCAATGTCTATTTGCAGTGCCTGGTATTAGGGTTTGAGGGGCGGCTGCGGGGCGAGCAGAGTCAGGCTCAACATGAAAAATTACGCTTGGCGCTGTTCACCTTTGCCTGGCAGCACGAAGCGGATTATGTCGATGTCAGCGCCAGGCTCGCGCAACCTTCGGCCGTGCCGCCGGTGCAGTTGCCCGTGCGTCAGTCGTTGCCCGATGGCTTTCGCCTGGGCCTGGGGATTCTCGCCATGATCCTGTTGCTGACCGGACTCGGCCAGTTGTTCTGGCGGGATATTCGCCAGGAACTCGAACCGGTTTTGCAGATGACCGATTCGGTTGCCACCTCGGAGCAAGACTCATGAGCACCCTGGAGATTATCGGCCTGGTCATCGCCGTGTTATTGGTGCTGAGCATTATCGGGGTGGCGGTCTGGTGGTTGCGCACCCAGAGCGGAGCGGCGATCCGCAGTTTTTATGCTTCGGTGCGGCACATGGAGCAGGAGCAGGGCGCTCAGGACCGTTACCAGATTCCATGGTTGCTGATGCTCGGCAACGAAACCCAGGGCACGCAGTTGTGCAGTCAGTGGCACCTGCAACCGACGGACAAACCGGCCTGGTTCGGGCGCTGGTGGTCGGACTCCGAAGGCGCGGTATTGGTGGTGCCACAGGCGCTGTTTCTGCCGGATGAAGGCATGAACCTGCAACGGGGCGGCTGGTGGCGCTTGTTGGGGTTGATCTTGCGCTTGCGTAGCAGACGGCCACTGGACGGGGTGATCTGGACCGTGCCGGTCAGTCGCCTGGGCAATACCGAACAGGCCGCGACCCTGGGCCTGGCAGCTCGCCGACGGTTCATCGATCTATTGCAACGGTTCGGCCTGAGCCTGCCGGTGTACGTGGTCATTACCGGCATGGAAGAGCTGCCGGGTTTTCAAGAGTTGATCACAGCACTGCCGGTCGAAACCCGCGAGCAGGTGTTGGGCTGGTCCTCGCCCCATGGCCCCGATGCGACCTGGCAAGCGCAATGGAGTGATCAGGCACTGGACCAGGTTAACCGCGCCTTATCGGAGTCAATCATCGAAATCGGTGCCTTGTCCGGCCATTTGAGTGGCGAGCTATTTGGTTTGCCGGAACGTCTTGAAGCCTTGAGGCGCAACCTGCAAACCTTGCTGGAACCGGTTTTTCAGGGCAATGCCCAAGGTGAGGCGCCGCGTTTTCGAGGGGTTTATTTCACCGCCAACCAGCCTGCGCAGGACGCTTTCAACGGATTTTCGGCCTACGACACCGGGTTGCAGCAAAGTGCGTTTGCCCGGCAGTTGTGGCAACGGCGTGTGGTCGCCGAACGGGGGGTGGCCCAGGCTGTGCCCCGGCTGTTGCACCTGCGTCAGCGTTGGCAGCGATTGACCGGTGTGGTGGCGCTGGTGGTCGGTGTGGTCTGGGCCGTGAGCATGCTGTGGGTCTGGCAGGACTCGGTCAAGGAGGCTCATGAACTGTCGCGCCTGCTGCAAGGCGCGCAGAAGAATTACGTGGCGGTTACGGATGAGTCTCATCGACTGGAGTCGACCCGGCGCAACGTCCAGGGTTTCTGGCGAGTTCTGGAGAAGTCCCCGCAGTGGAGTTTTACTCGCGTGGTGTTTCCCACCTCATGGTTCTCGTCCCTGGACATGCAACTGGAGAATCAACTGCGCTTGACCGCTCAGAGCCATTTGTTGCAGCCGTTGCACAGCCTGCTGAACGCGGAACTGGTGCAACTCAAGGCCATCCGCAATACGGAGCGACGTGGCAACGTCGAAAGCGAAGACCCGGCCCAATGGCAGAACTATGCCAAGGCCAAAGATCTGGTGGCGCGCGCGGTACGTCTTGAGCAACAGAATCAATGGTTCAATCAGGCGCTGAACAACCCCAAGGCTCCGCTTGAAGACCTGGCATTGTTGAGCAACAACGCGTTGTCCCTGAACCTCAATGTCGGCACGTTGCGCCATGCCGGTTTTTACAACCGGGTGTTGCTCGATACCGATAGCGGCGACTTCAAACCGCTGGACCTGACCATGGAGCGCTCGACGATAGAGGAAAACTTTTCCGGGCTCATGGAACGCTGGCTTGACCAGTATTTTCTCGCGGATAACTTCGTACGCCAGGCCGGTTATCTCAAGTTGCACCTGGAGCGGCTGGAGGCCGGCAGTGGCAATTCCCTGACTGAGCTTGAGGACCTGCGGGCGCTGATCGACGACCTGCAAGCGCTGATCGGCCTGACCAACTCGGCGTGGAGCCGCGGCAAAGGCCAGGATCTGGTACCTGGCTATCGCGAGATGATGGACAAGGTGCGACAGAGCACCTTGCTCGGTCCGCAGGTCGAACAACAACTGGATCAGCAAGCGTCGAAGTTGCAGCAGAGTTTTCGCGATCAGTGGATCGCTCAGGCAGGGGCCAGAGGCAACTTGCTGGTGCAACAAGGTAGCGGGCAACTGACGTTACAAGAACATGTCAGCCAGTTGAACAACGCGGTGCAGGCCCTGTTCAAACGCGACTTCGTGGCCATTGCCTTGCGTGCGGATCAGTCGGATGCCAGCGACATGCAGGGCCAGAATGTCGATGGCGATGACCTCAACGGCGCGCTGAACTATTTCGCCAGTTACAAGAGTTACGCCGCCGAAGAGTTGCCGCGTATCCCGCCGGATTATCGCGGTGCATTGTTGCAAGCCGCCGAAGGCGCGGCGGCCAAGGCCATGTGGTTGAGCCTCAAGGAGCACAATGACCAGTCTCCTGCCTACGGGGTGTTCAATGTACAGGCGCCTCAGGCGGTGGCCTTGCAGAAAGCCTTTGTCGAGTTACGCCGCAGCGACCTGGCGACGCGTTTGCAAAGCGCCTTGAACCGACGCGCACTGAACCAGGTGGTCGACGGCCTGGGTGAAATCGTCGCCCAGCCGCTCTTCAGCGAACGCACTGAAATCAGCCAGTGGGACGGCTCTAAAAACCTCGGTCTGCAACTGTATGGCGCCAGCGACGTGCAGGATTTGAAGCTGAGTCTCAAGCAGCAATTCAATACCATGCTGGGCATCACCGAACGGCGCACCTCGGCGCTGGAGTGGTTGAAAACCCAGCAGCAGAATCTCTCGGCGCTGGATTACGAGCGGGTGACACAATTCAGCGCACTCAACGATGAACTGCTCAAGTACAAGGACCAGAACCCCGCCAGTTCGCCCGCCCAGATCGAGCAGTTGGTGAGCCGCGACTTCATCGAAATGGATGCCACGTCCTGCGGCCAGGTCCTGCAAACCGCCAGCCTGTCCGGCGGGCGCGGGACGTTGGCCATGCGCGCCCTGGAACTGCAGCAAAGCGCCATGCAACGTTGTCAGTTTCTGCAGCAGCGGCAGGCATCGGTGGCGTGGAACGACCTGGCCAACTATTTCAACCAGTACCTGGCTGAGCGTTTTCCGTTTGCCAATGGTATTCAGGCTTCCGACGCGGACCCTGCGCGGGTTCAGCATTTCCTCGAACTGATCGACAAGCGTTTGCCCGTGGCCCAGGCCGGATTGCAGCTCAGTCAGACGCCGGAGCGCCTGGCCGCTGAGGATTTTCTCAACCGTTTGAAGCAGGCCAGTACCTGGCTGAGCCCGCTGTTTGTGCGGGACAAGAGCGGCATCCTCGGCGTTGAAATGGACGTGCGCTGGCGCACCGATCGAGAGGAGGAGCGCGGTGCCGATCAAGTGATTGCCTGGGGGCTGGATGCCGGGAATCAACAGATCAGCTACCCCGGCGAGGCCCAGCCGAACCTGCGCTGGATGGTCGGTCAACCCGTCCGGCTGACCTTGCGTTGGGCCAGAAACGGCTACCAGCGCCCGGCCAACGATCCGTTGCAGCCAAGCCTGGTCGTGCGCGATCTTGAAGCCGGTTGGGAGTACAGCGGTCCGTGGTCATTGCTGCGATTGATCCGTTCGCACCAGTCGGTGCAGCGCCAGCCGAATATGGATTACACCGATTTTCCGCTGACGTTGCGCTTGCCGGTAACGGCGCAGACCGCCACTGCTGAGCAGACCCTGATGTTTGTTCGCCTGTCGCTGATGACACAGGGCTCGAAGCTGCCGTTATCCATTCAGCCGCTGCCCACCCGAGCGCCGCGTTCGCCGTTCATGGTGACAGGGGCGACCGCGAATCTGGTGAACAATGAGGAGGGACTGTGAGCCTGCCTTCAAAACCGTTACCGGAACTGATTGTCCGGTTGCTTGAGCCGATCAGCGAGGAGGCACCTTGCGGTCAGGATTTGCGCTATGAACGTGAATTCGACCAGGCGCGTGAACTGCGCCGGGAGGACGACACGAGCCTGCCGACGGGCGTCTGGCAGTCGTCGATCAAACGGGCGCAATGGCCGGAACTGGAAAAACTGACCACGACCTTGCTGCTGGAACGCAGCAAGGACCTGATGCTCAGCGCCTGGCTCGGTGAGGCCTGGTTGCATCAGGACGGGCTGGAAGGGTTACCGGGCAGTCTCGCGCTGGTTGCCGGGTTATGCGAACGCTATCCCGAGCATCTTCATCCTCAGGCTGAGGACGGTGATCAGTCATGGCGGGTAATACCGCTTGAATGGCTGTCCCGGCGCTACAGTGAAGTGCTACTGACCCGAGTGCCGTTGCTCGATCCGCGTAACAGCGAATTCGATGGCTTGTGTCTGGATGCCTGGCGGCGTTTGCAGTTGCAACAGGTGCTGGTCAATGACAGCAAGGCGGCGAAAGCCTCGGCGGAAACTGCGCGCAGTGAACAGAAAAAACTGACCGAACAGATTCGTGCAACGCCCCTGTCATTCTGGTTGCGCAGCCAGGGCTGTCTGCTGATGAGCCTGCAACATCTGCAACGGCTGGAAGGCTGGAGCGATGCCTATCTCGGCACTCAGGCCCCGGGCTTCAAAGCCTTGCAGGACGTGATCGAGGCGCTATTGACGCTGGTCCAGGAGTTCATTGCCATGCACCCACGACAGTCAACCGAGGTACCTGTCGGGGCGCCACCCGTGGCGGTGTCCGGACCAGTCGATTTGCCGCAAGCGACATCGGCGCCTCAGGTGTTTCGCGAGCCGGCGAGTCGCGACGAGGCGTATCGACAATTGCTATTGATTGCCGAGTACCTGGCGCGCACCGAACCCCACAGCCCTGTCCCGTACTTGATCAAGCGCGGGGTGGAGTGGGGCAACAAACCTCTAAGCGAACTGTTGGGCGAACTGATCTCGGCTGATGCCGAATCCCGGCGCCTGTGGACGCTGTTGGGCGTCCTTTGATCAGCGAAATGGCACGGCCATGATCGGTGCGGGCAAGGCAATGGGCGTCAACACCTGCTGACCGGAAAAGAACGCCACCAGGTTTTTCCCGGCCAGTTCAACAGTCCCTTGCGTTGCCTCCGGGGACAGCCCCGCGACATGGGGCGTCAGGATCACGTTGGTCAACGCCTTGAGTGCATCCGGCACATGAGGTTCGGCGTCGAACACATCCAGTGCGGCGCCGGCAATGCGTCGCTGCTCAAGCGAGCTGATCAGGTCGGCGGTGACGATCACGCTGGCTCGGGCGATATTGACGATGAACCCCTGTGGGCCCAAGGCGTCGAGAACCTGTCGGTTGATCAGGTGTTTGGTACCCAGGCCACCGGGGGTGGCGACGACCAAAAAGTCTGATTCGCGTGCCAGTTCGGTGGGCGTTGAGCGGAAACTGTACGGCACATCGCTGCGATGCTGGCGGTTGTGGTAACTGACCGTCATGTCGAAGCCGTGGGCGGCGCGTTTGGCGATGGCCATGCCGACCGCACCGAGCCCCAGGACACCCAGGTGTTTGCCGGCCAGGGAAGGGCGCATGATTTTCGGCCACTCACCCCGGCGCACAGCGGCGTCGCAACGGGGAATATCACGCACCAGCGACAGCAGCATCGCCATGGCATGGTCGGCGACTGAAGAGGCATTGACGCCGGCGCCATTGGTGACCGTAATGCCCCGGTTGGCGGCGGCTTGCAGGTCGACGTGTTCGTAGCCGGCGCCGATCACGCAGATGATCTTGAGATTGGGCAGGGCGGCGATTTCGTCGGCGTACAGGCCCAATGGGCCGCGGGTCAGCACCGCATCGATCTGGGCGCCATGGTGTGTGATGGCGGCGGCGCGCTCGGCTGGCGTAGGCGCCAGAATCAGGTGAAAACCCTGATGTTCGAGAATCGGCAGGTACTCATTGATGGTTTCAACCAGTACCAGAACGGTTGCGGGCATGCTGGGCTCCTGTGGATATCGGAAAGTCGGGGCTCGAAAGTTCCTTCAAAACGTTGCTTCAAATGGCTGATTCCGCAACGGTTTGGCATTTACCAACGATAGCAGGCTTATGGCCTTCGACCTCAGTGTAGGAGCGTTCTGTAGCGCTTACATTTCCACGGTGTTCAACACCTTTGCAAAGGCACCGTTCAGCGTTGCGTTATGGTGCTCGATGATCGACCGGGCCGGCAGCGCCGGTGTGTCCATGCAGGTATGCGCGTCGGCCACGAGTATCGGTTTGAACCCAAGTTCGGCTGCCGCCCGGCAAGTGCTATCGATGCAATATTGGGTTTTCATGCCGGCGATGAACACCTCATTGATCCCGCTAACCCGCAGTTGCTCCGCCAGCGCGGTGCCGTAAAAGGCATTGGGTCGGGTTTTGTCGAACAGGATATCGGTGCCGGCATCCAGATCCAGTGCGGGCAATAGCTGCCAGAAGGGGCTACCGGCTTCGATGGGCGAACCTTGAGGGCCGGTATGGCGCACCGCGAAGATCGGCACGTTG
The DNA here is from genome assembly GCF_000282315.2 of Pseudomonas sp. GM41(2012). Taxonomy (GTDB): domain Bacteria; phylum Pseudomonadota; class Gammaproteobacteria; order Pseudomonadales; family Pseudomonadaceae; genus Aquipseudomonas. The sequence goes on along the minus strand of NZ_AKJN02000006.1, from coordinate 1,104,819 downwards.
CGCTCCCTGGCCTGACGAATGAGTTGCTGGATGTTCGCCAGTACCCGTTCACCGTCGTAGGGTTTTTCCGGGCCGTGGTACAGACCGACCTGCATATCGATGATCAACAGTGCTGATGACATGGGTGTTTCTCCTTGGGTGTCGTACGAAAAGTGCCGAACGGACGGGAGAAACGACAAGGCCCCGGTCCATTGCTGGCGGGGCCTTGGGTTCACTGCGCTGTGTTTATCCCAGCCAGCCACCGCACGACCCGCCGGAAGCGGTCGTGGTGGTGCGGGTGAGGTTCAGCGCAGGAATATTCATGAGGCCGATCATGCCGTCGGCGTCGCGGGTGTGTCAACGGCCGTGTTCGAGGTGAGAAACGTCCGGGCTGCGTCGAGAATTTCATCGGACAAGGCGTCACCCCGGGTGGCGCGGGCCAAGGTCAGGGCGCCGACCATCAGCGAATAGTCCACCAACGCTTTTTGCCGATTGGTGTCGGGCTGATCCGCGCCCATCAGCGGTGCCAGCATCTGCAACAATGCCTCCAGCCCTTGGGTGTAGGTCTGGTGCAAACCGCTTTCAGCGGTTTCATGGCACATGTCGCCGGCAAACGCGGTCACCGGGCAGCTTTCGCCCGGATTATCGCGATTGGCCGCGGACAGGTAGGGCGCGATGATGCGCTCGCGAGCCGAGAGACTGTCGTCGTTATCCTCTATTTTCTGCTTCCAGCGTTCCATCGATTGGGTGAATGCCCGGCTGCACGCTTCTTTTGCCAGCGCTTCCCGGGATTCGAAATGACCATAGAACCCGCCATGGGTGAGTCCGGCCGCGGCCATCACATCGACGACACTGATCCCGTGCAGGCCGCGTTCGCGAAACAGACGCGTGGCGGCCTCGATGATGATCTCGCGGTTGAGTTCGGCTTGTTTGCGGGAGACTCGGGGCATTGGCGGCTCACAGCTATATAAAAGGTAGAAATCAGCTGGCGTACTGGGCTATGCCATTGCCAAACGACCAGTTCTCTTTCTTTACCTCCACCAGATTGATGAATACATCTTCCAGGCGCACCGCCAGTTCCGCGTTAAGGCTCTCGGCGATGGTTTTGTAGAGGAGTTTCTTTTGTTCGATGGTGCGGCCTTCACTCAAGGTGATCTGAATCACCACCAGATTGTCGGTGCGATTGATGCCCAGGTAGCCGGGATCAAAGATGAAATGCTGTTCGTCGTGCTCGGCAAGAATCTGGAAGTTATCGTTCTCCGGCACGCCAATGGCGCTGTGCATGGCGGCGTAGATCAATTGCCCGACACGTTTGGCGTAAGTCGGGTCTTGATGCTTCTTGATGTCGACGCGAACGAGTGGCATGAGAGGGCTCCGCAAGTAAGGGCTGACGGTCAGCAGCGAGCATCGAAATTACATGACGGCAATCCTTTATTGAATAGATTTTTTAAAACATCTATTTAATAAAGGGTGCCAATGGATCTGATCCGCACAACCACTCCTCAGCTAAGTCTTTGCTTCTGCTCATTAATCCCGGACAATCGCGCCCCTGTTTCGGCCAGGGCGCTGCCTGTCGGATTTTTCCGACTCGTCCTGACCGGGTAGCAACTGACCGGAATGCGGAGATCCCACCGGATGAATGATCAGGCCAATAGCGTCGACGAACGCTATGTATCGGCGACACCAGCGACGCTTGAGAGCTGGAATCGCCATGACACCACCTGGATGCTGGGCCTGTTTGGCACGGCCATCGGGGCTGGCACGCTGTTTCTGCCGATCAACGCGGGTCTGGGCGGCTTCTGGCCGTTGCTGGTCCTGGCGGTGTTGGCGTTCCCCATGACGTTTTACGCACACCGTGGCCTGACCCGTTTTGTGTTGTCCGGACGCGAAGGCGCGGACATCACTGAAGTGGTGGAAGAGCACTTCGGGATCAAGGCTGGTGCGCTGATCACTTTGCTGTACTTCTTCGCGATCTTCCCGATCCTGCTGATTTATAGCGTGGCCCTGACCAACACCGTGGGCAGTTTCCTTGAGCATCAACTGCACATCATGCCGCCACCGCGCGCCGTGCTGTCGCTCGTGCTGATCCTCGGCCTGTTGGCGGTGGTACGTTGCGGCGAGCAGGCGATCGTCAAGGCCATGAGCCTGATGGTTTATCCGTTCATTGTTGCGCTGCTGTTCCTCGCGGTGTTCCTGATTCCCCACTGGAACGGCGGCATCCTCGCCACCGCGTCGACGCTGCCAGAACCGTCGGCACTGCTGCACACGCTGTGGCTGGCGATTCCGGTGATGGTGTTCTCGTTCAACCATTCGCCGATCATCTCGGCGTTTGCGGTGGACCAAAAGCGTCGTTACGGCGATCACGCCGAAGAGCGTAGCTCGCAGATCCTGTCCCGCGCCCACGCCTTGATGGTGGTGATGGTGCTGTTCTTCGTGTTCAGTTGCGTGCTGACCCTGTCGCCGGCGCAATTGGCTGAAGCCAAGGCGCAGAACCTGTCGATCCTGTCGTACCTGGCCAACCACTTCAGCAACCCGACCATCGCCTTCGCGGCGCCGTTGATTGCGTTCGTGGCCATTTCCAAGTCGTTCCTGGGTCATTACATCGGCGCCAGCGAAGGTCTTAAAGGTCTGATCGTGAAGAGTGGCAAGCGCCCGGCACCGAAGACCCTGGATCGCATGACTGCCGCCTTCATGCTGGTGGTCTGCTGGATCGTTGCCACGCTGAACCCGAGCATTCTGGGGATGATCGAAACCCTCGGTGGTCCGATCATCGCCGCGATACTGTTCCTGATGCCGATGTACGCGATTCGCAAGGTTCCGGCCATGGCGCGTTATCGCGGTCAGGCTTCCAACGTCTTCGTGACGGCGGTGGGCCTGGTGGCGATCTCGGCGTTGATCTATTCGCTGACGGCCTGACCACCACTCTGATCGTTCCCACAGTGCGGGAACGATCGGTAACGGCTTGAATTTCAGTGACCGCGGGCGCTTCTATGGGGCTGTGAGTCCGCTATCGCGAGCAGGCTCGCTCCCACAGGTTTTGCACCGTTTCTGTGGGAGCGAGCCTGCTCGCGATGGGGGCGCCTCGTTCTTCAGGTAAGCCAGGCAGTGGGCCCCACATTTCTTCAGGCATAAAAAAACGCCGCTCATCTCACGATGGGCGGCGTTTTTTATTGCGTTGCAGCGTTAGGCTTGAACGACCGGGATGTTGGCGTTCGCAGCAGCTTCACGGAACTCGGCGATCTGGTCGAAGGACAGGTAGCGGTAGACATCGGCCGCCATGCTGTCGATCTTGCCAGCGTATTCCATGTACTCCTCGACGGTCGGCAGGCGACCCAGGATGGAAGCAACAGACGCCAGCTCGGCCGAAGCCAGGTAGACGTTCGCGCCGTCACCCAGACGGTTCGGGAAGTTACGGGTCGACGTCGACACCACAGTCGAGTTCGGCTCTACACGTGCCTGGTTACCCATGCACAGCGAGCAGCCCGGCATTTCCATGCGCGCGCCGGCCTTGCCGTAGATGCCGTAGTAGCCTTCTTCGGTCAGCTGGTGAGCGTCCATTTTGGTCGGCGGCGACAGCCACAGACGGGTTGGAAGCTGACCTTTGACCTGTTCCAGCAACTTGCCGGCAGCGCGGAAGTGGCCGATGTTGGTCATGCACGAACCGATGAATACTTCGTCGATCTTCTCGCCAGCAACGCTGGACAGCAGACGGGCGTCGTCCGGATCGTTTGGCGCGCAGAGCACAGGCTCTTTGATGTCGGCCAGGTCGATTTCGATGATTTCAGCGTATTCGGCGTCAGCATCGGCAACCATCAACTCAGGGTTGGCGATCCAGGCTTCCATCGCTTGAGCACGACGTTCCAGGGTACGCGCATCGCCGTAGCCTTCGCCGATCATCCAGCGCAGCAGGGTGACGTTGGAGCTCAGGTACTCGGTGATCGACTCTTTCGACAGCTTGATGGTGCAACCGGCAGCCGAACGTTCGGCCGAGGCGTCGGACAGCTCGAACGCTTGCTCGATGCTCAGGTTGTCCAGGCCTTCGATTTCCAGGATGCGGCCGGAGAAGGCGTTCTTCTTGCCTTTCTTCTCGACGGTCAGCAGGCCAGCCTGAATCGCGAAGTAAGGAATGGCGTGAACCAGGTCACGCAGGGTGACGCCCGGTTGCATTTTGCCTTTGAAGCGCACCAGGATCGATTCCGGCATGTCCAGCGGCATAACGCCAGTGGCTGCGGCAAACGCTACCAGACCGGAACCGGCCGGGAACGAAATGCCCATCGGGAAACGGGTGTGCGAGTCACCACCGGTACCGACGGTGTCCGGCAGCAGCATACGGTTCAGCCAGCTGTGGATGATGCCGTCGCCCGGACGCAGGGAAACGCCGCCGCGGGTCATGATGAAGTCTGGCAGGGTGTGGTGGGTGGTCACGTCGATCGGCTTAGGGTAAGCCGCGGTGTGGCAGAAGGACTGCATCACCAGATCGGTCGAGAAGCCCAGGCACGCCAGGTCTTTCAGTTCGTCACGGGTCATAGGACCGGTGGTGTCCTGGGAGCCGACGGTGGTCATTTTCGGTTCGCAGTAGGTGCCAGGACGAACGCCTTTGCCTTCTGGCAGACCGCACGCCTTGCCGACCATTTTCTGTGCCAGGGTGAAGCCTTTGCCGGTGTCGACAGGTGCTTCAGGCAGTTTGAACAGGTCGGTAGGGCCCAGGCCCAATTCGGCACGAGCCTTGTCGGTCAGGCCGCGACCGATGATCAGCGGGATACGGCCGCCAGCACGAACTTCGTCCAACAGCACCGGGGTCTTCATTTCGAAGGTGGTCAGGACTTCGTCAGTGCCGTGTTTGCAGACTTTGCCAGCATGCGGGTACAGGTCGATCACGTCGCCCATGTGCATGTTGGTGACGTCGAACTCGATTGGCAGTGCGCCAGCATCTTCCATGGTGTTGTAGAAGATCGGAGCGATTTTGCTGCCGAAGCAGAAACCACCGGCACGCTTGTTCGGTACGAAAGGAACGTCGTCGCCGAAGAACCACAGCACCGAGTTGGTGGCGGATTTACGCGAAGAACCGGTACCGACCACGTCACCGACGTAGGCGATCGGGAAGCCTTGACCGCGCATTTCTTCGATCTGCTTCATCGGACCGGTGACGCCCTGGGCGTCAGGCACGATGCCTTCACGGGCCATTTTCAGCATGGCGAGGGCGTGCAGCGGGATGTCCGGGCGGGACCAGGCGTCTGGAGCAGGGGACAGGTCGTCGGTGTTGGTTTCGCCGGTGACCTTGAACACGCGCAGGCTGATCTTGTCGGCCAGGACAGGACGGTTTTTGAACCACTCGCCGTCAGCCCAGGATTGCAGCACGCCTTTAGCGTGAACGTTGCCGTTCTTGGCTTTTTCAGCGACGTCGTGGAAAGCGTCGAACATCAGCAGGGTGTGCTTGAGTTCTTTGGCAGCAACTGGCGCCAGTTCGGCGTCGTCCAGCAGATTGACCAGAGTCACGATGTTGTAGCCGCCCTGCATGGTGCCGAGCAGTTCAACAGCGCGTTTCTTGTCGATCAGAGGGGATTTTGCTTCGCCTTTGGCAAGGGCAGACAGGAAACCGGCCTTTACATAGGCTGCTTCGTCCACACCTGGCGGAATGCGATTGGTGATCAGGTCAACGAGGAAAGCTTCTTCGCCAGCCGGGGGATTCTTCAGCAGCTCGACCAGGCCTGCAGTTTGTTCGGCGTTTAGCGGCTGGGGAACGATACCCAGTGCTGCACGCTCTTCGATATGTTTGCGGTAGGCTTCAAGCACAGTTATTACCCTCATCAGTGGTCCCAAATGGGTGTCCGGGACGCTCATCCCGAAATTGCCGTACTCATGCGCTGCGTGGCGTTGTGGGCCGCTTAGCCAGAATTACCGGCAATTCCTTACAGAAGCTGCTTTCAAAGTTTTACGCCTGCAGAACGGGGAGCTGATGAGGGTTGGCGTTGGGCTTTTCCCCGCTGGAAAAACCCTTCGCCAACACCGCTCTGAAGGAACGACTGTGCTCGTGACGCTTTGAAAACAGCTTCTAACGGACATTGGCGCCTTAAAAGGCTGGCTGATTCTACGGCAAAAAAAAATTAAAGGTAAGTTAGGCCCTGAACTTTGAGGGGTGATCAATGTTAGACAAAGGGCTAACATGCCGACCTGTTCTGCTTTCCCGTGCTCTCCCAACCTATGCCCAATCAGACCATCAAGACCCCCTGCGTCGGCCTCTGCTCCACTGTTTACGGTGATTTGGTGTGCCGTGGCTGCAAGCGTTTCCACCATGAAGTGATCAACTGGAATGGTTACAACGAGGAGGAAAAGCGCGCGGTGTGGCTGCGTCTTGAGCTGCTGCTGTCCCAGGTGATGGCCAGCAAGCTTGAAGTTTTCGATCCCCAGCGCCTGCGTCTGCAACTGGAGCAGCGCAAGATCCGCTTTGTGCCGCATCAGTCGGAATACTGCTGGGCGTATCAGTTGATCGCCCGGGGGGCGCGGGTCATCAACAACCTGGAAGCCTACGGGATGGTGCTGATGCCGGAGTTTCGCGACTGGAACCTGCCGGAACTGCGGGATGCCATTGATCGGGAGTTCTTTTTGCTCTCCGAGGCGCATTACCAGCGCTACATTGCGCCGGGTTTTCTCAAAGACGCCTTCGGCGGCTAAAAAGCATCGCGGGCAAGCCTTGCTCCCACAGGGTTTGTGTCGTGCACAATGGTTGTGAACGACACAAACCCTGTGGGAGCAAGGCTTGCCCGCGATGGCGATCTATCCGGCACTGCAAATCTCAATGCTGGGTCACGATCTCCTCCAGATGATCCATGATCGTATCCGGCTTCAGCACCAGCACATCGCTCTCCACCGCATCCAGCACCACTTCCGCCGTATTCCCGATCAACGCCCCTGACAACCCGGACCGCGCCACGGTACCGATTACCGTCACCGCCGCCTGCAGCTTGTGGACCATGAACGGAATCAACACATCCGCCGGACCTTCCTCTATATGCAGGTGCTCGTCATCAATGTCGAACTCGGCCTGAAACGATTTGCACTGTTCGCGATAGCGCGCCTCAATGGTTTCGCTGAGCTGCAACGTCGGGTCGGCCGCCGACAGCATCGGCGACGGATGGGCGCTGACCACGTGCAAATGGGCCTTGGCCAGGCTGGCGATGTCATAACCGTGATCGACAATACAAGCGTGCAAGGTGCGGTGTTCACCATCGGTACTACCGACATCGATCGCCGCCAGAATGACGCCGCCAGTCCAGGGTTTCGAGGTTTTGACCAGCAGCACTGGCGTCGGGCAGTAACGCAGCAGTTTCCAGTCCGCCGGGGTCAGCAGGGCTTTTTTCAGCGGACTGTCGGGGTAATGCTGTTTGATCACCAGTCCACAGCCTTCAGCCTGCTGCACATCGACAATGGTTTCGTGCAGGCTTTCATTCCAGGCCTGCTCGGTGGTGACGCTGTAGCCGTCCTCGATCAGCGCGGCCTTGAGCACGCCCAACATGCCGCTGTGGTCATGCTTGCGGTCGCAGACCAGCAGATGCAGATGAGCCTGGGTCACGCCAGCAATCAGCTTGGCCCGTTTGAGCGCCAGGCTTTCCGAGTGTTCAGGTTCGAGGACCACCAGAATGCTGCGAATGGCTTGCATGATCGGGATCTCCATGAAGTAAAAAATACTGCGTTGGACAACTATAGTTGCTGGTTGGCCATTCGGGACTTGATGTATATCAACGGTCGCGACTGGTGGTCTGCCGGCAGGCCGGTATAATCGGCGCCCTTCGATTTTGAACCTCTTATCCGTGAGCCCCATGATCCTTCCCGAAATTCACGAGTTCCTCGGCTGCCGCACCCCCGATGGCTGGGTTCAGGCCGCGCTGGCTGATCAGGAAACCCTGCTGATCGATCACAAAAACTGTGAATTCAAGGCCGCCAGTACCGCGTTGAGCCTGATCGCCAAGTATCACTCCCACGTCGATCTGATCAACCTGATGTCGCGTCTGGCCCGGGAAGAACTGGTGCACCACGAACAGGTCATGCGCCTGATGAAAAAGCGCAAGATCGAGCTGCGGCAGCTGTCCGCCGGACGCTACGCTTCGGGCCTGCGTAAAGTGGTGCGCAGCCACGAGCCGGTCAAACTGGTGGACACTCTGGTAGTCGGCGCCTTTATCGAAGCCCGTAGCTGCGAGCGATTTGAAGCGCTGGTGCCGCATCTGGACGAAGAACTGGGCAAGTTCTACTTCGGCCTGCTGAAAAGCGAGGCCCGGCATTTCCAGGGTTACCTGAAACTGGCCTACCAGTACGGTGACGCCAAGGACATCGCCCAGGTGATCGACAAGGTCCGCGCCGCCGAGCAGGAGCTGATCGAGTCGCCGGACGTGGAGTTTCGTTTCCACAGCGGTGTGCCAACTGCGGCGTGACCTGTAGGAGCACGGCTTGCCGGCGATGGCATCCCCAAGATCGCTATCGCAAGCAAGCTAGGCTCCTACAAAAAGGCCTCCCCAAGCTCCGATCTTTGTTCTCGAAGATTGTTAAAAACTCTTAAAAGAATGAAACATCTCCGAAAACCGGCCCCCGAGGCCGGTTTTTGCTGCCTGCGATAACCGTCCGGTCACCGATTGGCGCCATAATGCCGGCCACTTCACACAAGGGTTGGCAGACGGTCGTTATGGATAGCCTGGGTATTGGCAAAGTACTGCTGGTGGAAGACGACGAAAAGCTCGCCGGGCTGATCGCGCATTTCCTGTCGCAACATGGTTTTGAGGTCCGGCAGGTGCACCGCGGCGACCTCGCAATGGCCGCGTTCCTCGAATTCAAACCCAAAATCGTCGTGCTCGACCTGATGCTGCCGGGCCAGAGCGGCCTGCACGTGTGCCGCGAGATTCGCAGCGTGTCCGACACGCCGATCGTCATTCTTACCGCCAAGGAAGACGACCTTGACCACATCCTCGGTCTGGAGTCCGGTGCCGATGACTACGTGATCAAACCGATCAAACCGCCAGTTTTGCTCGCCCGGTTACGCGCCTTGCAACGCCGCCAGACGCCGGACAGCGGTGTGTGCAGCGCTCTGGAATTCGGCCATCTGAGCATCGACCGCAGTTGCCGGGAAGTGCGGCTGGCGGGTGAGGGCATCGAACTCACCACCATGGAGTTTGAGCTGCTGTGGTTGCTGGCCAGCGCCGCCGGCAAGATTCTGTCCCGTGACGATATTCTCAACCGCATGCGTGGCATCGCTTTCGACGGTCTCAACCGCAGCGTTGACGTCTACATCAGCAAGCTGCGGGGCAAGTTAAACGACAACCCGCGCGAACCGGTGTGTATCAAGACCGTGTGGGGCAAGGGTTATCTGTTCAATCCGTTCGCATGGGAGTTGTAGATGCTGCGGTTATTTCTTGGGCTGTTCCTAGTGATGACGGTGGGCCTGATTCTGGGACTGCAAACCGTCGAGCGCACGTTCGATGCGCTGCTCGACGGTCAGATGCAGAGCTACAACCGAGAGGCGGTGCGTGGTCAGGCCTGGTCGCTGGCCGAGCAGTTGCGCGGTCTGGACGGTTCGGCTCGGGAGCGACAACTGGAAGCGGTGCGCCCTCATTACGGCTTGGGCCTGACCCTGGTCGAGACCGATCAATTATCCCTGACCGGGCAGGAGAAAGCCGAGTTGGCCCAAGGCCTGCTGGTGATTCGCGACAAGTACACGCAGTTTATCTCGCGCATTGACGACGGTTCGCAACTGCTCAGCATCAAGCTGCCGGCCGAACCGAGCCTGATGCCGTTCTACATTGCCGCGGCCTATCTGATGATCGCGGTGATGATCGGTTTCGTGTTGCTTTTCTGGGTGCGCCCGCATTGGCGCGACCTGGAAAAGCTGCGCCTGGCGGCCGAGCGTTTTGGCGATAACGATCTGTCGTCGCGGATCCAGCTGTCCAAGCGCTCGAACATCCGCGACCTGTCCGAACACTTCAACCTGATGGCCGCTCGCATCGAAGGCCTGATCGCCAATCAGCGCGAGCTGACTAATGCTGTATCCCATGAGCTGCGTACGCCGATTGCACGATTGTCGTTCGAGCTCGACCAGCTCAAGCAGCAATCTGATCCGGCCCAGAGCCGTGAACTGATCGCCGACATGTACGCCGACCTCGGCGAACTGGAAGAGATGGTGTCCGAACTGCTCACCTATGCCAGCCTCGAGCGCGGCGCCACGGTGATCACTCGGGAAAACATTCAGGCCAGCAGTTGGCTCGACAGCGTGGTTGGCAGCGTCGCGCTGGAAGCTGAAGCCGCCGGCGTGCAATTGCTGATTGTCGAGTGTCAGGTCGATGAAGTCCGCATCGAGCCGCGCTTCATGGCCCGGGCGGTGATCAACCTGCTGCGCAATGCCATTCGATATGCCGATGGCCGGGTGGAAGTGTCGTTGGTGCGCTCCGGTGATCACTACGAAGTGCGGGTCAACGACGACGGGCCGGGCGTGCCGATGGACGGGCGGGAGAAAATCTTCGAACCGTTCTCGCGCCTGGACGCCAGCCGCGACCGCCGCACCGGCGGCTTCGGCCTGGGCCTGGCGCTGGTGCGGCGGGTGTCGCAATCCCATGGCGGGCAAGTGGAAGTGGCGGACTCACCGTGGGGCGGGGCGTCGTTTCGCATGACCTGGGCGCATCAGGATTAATTGTGTTGTTCTGACTGACGCCATCGCGAGCAGGCTCGCTTGTATGGTAGGACTTGAAGGGAGGAGAAGGGACAAGGCTCGATTCTGACTGTTGACGCAGTACAGACCGTGGGAGAGTTCGCCCCTCCTCCTTTCACCCAAGCGCCGATAAAGAATGCATCGGGCCTAGACCGACGATAGGAACAAGCCTGCGCCCCTGGGTGAGCCCTTCAAGTGCTTAAAACCATATCCCGGAGGAAATCCTATGGCAATGCCGGTTTCTGCTTCAAAGCCGATCGTGGGCGTGGATGTCGCCAAGAATGAGTTGGTGATTTATCACGCCGAACTGGGCCTGCTTGAAGAGATTCCCAACAATAAAACAGCCATCAAGAAGTGGTTGAAGGCCTTGCCGAGCACGGTGGCCATTGCCGTCGAAGCCACCAATATCTACCACTTGGAGTTCGCCGATCTGGCCTACGAGGCCGGATGCGTGATTTACATGGTGGGCGGCTATGAACTCAAGCATTACCGCGAAGGTGTGAAGGTCCGTGCCAAAACTGATGCACTGGATGCCAAGTTGCTTGCTCGGTATCTGAAAAATGAACATGAAGAGCTTCACCCATGGACCCCGCCATCCCCACTATACCGCCAGCTGCTGAGTCTTTTCCGCCGCCGGGCGGCGTTGGTCCAGGCAAGGGTCGGCCTGGTGCAAAGCTGGGCCAATGAGCCGCTGCTCAAGACCGCTTTTGCCGAACAAGTGAAGTCCATGCAACAGCTTGAGATGCTGATCGAGAAGACGATCAACGATCAGCTCAAAGAAGCCGGTTTGCTGGGCCAGTTAAAACGCTGTCTGAAAGTGGAAGGCATTGGTTTTTTGACAGGTGCGCGTTTGATCACGGCGTTTCAGCGGGGTGACTTCAGAAACGCGGATGCCTTTATCGCCTTTCTGGGAATGGATTTGCGGGTATCAAAATCAGGGCAAAAAGACGGCCGCCGCAGTTTGACCAAGCGCGGTGACCCGGAGGCTCGGCGGCTGCTGCACAATGCGGCAATGTCGGCGAGTCGCACCGAGGCCTGGAAAGATTTTTATCAAGAACAAAGAGCTCGGGGTTTCAGCACCACTCAAGCATTGGTGATGCTGGCTCGAAAGCTCGCTCGGGTGGTATTCGCTCTGCTAAAGGGGCAGGACGAATACCAACCGAAAGTCAGTTGAGGGCTTCCCCTCAACCATAGAATCTCCCACAGGGGAATGCATTCCAAATGTGGGAGCGAGCCTGCTCGCGAAGGGGCCGCCATCAACACCGGATTGCTAAAAGGTGTACACCACCTGCCCACCCACCGAAGCCTGCATCCACCGCATCGTTGGCAAGATACTGCACGGCCAGCACCGTCGAAATGTCAAAGACTGTGAACCGGCTTAACGGCTCAAACCCAGGCGCTCATGCCACTCGGCGATGGATTCTTCGGGATAGACGTCGAACTGCTGATCCCCAGGATGCGCCTCGACTTCCACCCACGAAGCCTTGGAACCGAGCATCAAGTGCGTGTGCTCCGGTGGCACCGGCAGCGGGGTGTCGATGGCAGAGGCAAACGGGTGAACCAGCTCTGGCCATTCGGGGCTGAACAGCCACAAGCCTGAACCACACAGAGAACAGAAATGCCGCTCGGCGGTGCTGCTGTGGGCGCGTTTATCGCCTTCGTCCTTGAGTCGAGCGTGATAAATCGCGATGTGCTTGCGACCGCGCACCTTAAGGCAGCCGGCATCGCCACCCAGGTTGATCGCGTAGCCGCCACCGCCCTGAGTCTTGCGACAGATCGAACAGTAACAACGCTGATACGGGTAGGGGTGGGCGCTGGTCAAACTGAACGACACCGCGCCGCAATGGCAGGAACCTTCGAGCTGCATGGGAACCTCCGACAGGTCTGGAACGTACCCAAGACAGCCTAGACCTTCAGCGCCCATCCACCGGTACGAGAATCGCATCGCCGGGTCAACCTGCGCCGGGTTTTGGGGGAAATCATGGTGGATAAGAGAGGGTGATGGGGCGTTGGATTTGTGGTGAATGTGCCGCCGCCATCGCGAGCAAGCTCGGCTCCTACAAAGATTTTGTATACGGCAACAATCCCCTGTAGGAGCCGAGCTTGCTCGCGATGAACGATAACGCGGTCCCACTGGACGCCCACTGTCCGCCGGGTCAGCATGGGCGCCTCGAAATCGGGGCCTTGATCATGCGACGACTGCCTTCTTTAGCAGCACTCAGAACCTTCGAATGCGCCGCCCGTCACGCCCATTTCGGCCGGGCGGCGGCGGAGTTGTGCGTCACCGACAGCGCGGTCAGCCACCAGATTCGCCAGCTCGAAGAGCAATTGGGCGTGACGTTGTTCATCCGTGAAGGCCGGCAGATTCGCCCGACGATGGCCGCCGGGCGCCTGATGCAAAGCTTGCAGCAAGCCTTCGAACTGATCGGCGATGCCTGCGATGAACTGCGTGATCCGTCATCGCTGGCGGTGTTGCGCCTGGCAGTCACCGCCGAGCTGGCGCAAAAGTGGTTGATGAGTCGTCTGACGGATTTCTACGCGCGGTATCCGCACATCACCTTGCACCTCTACGAGCAACCGATCGACGCCACGGCGCCGGGCGAAGACATCGATCTGGCGATCACTTACGGCACCGGCCCGGTGGATAGCAGCGCGTACTTTGTCAGGCCCTTACCGGCGTTGCAGTTCTTCCCGGTGTGCAGCCCCGGTCTGTTCAACCAGGGCACGTTGAAAACCCCGAAGGATCTGGCGCGTCACTGCCTGCTGCACGACGATCAGGACGGCAAGACCTGGACCGCCTGGCTCACCAGCCATGCCGGCGATCAGCGCCCTGAACGCCAGCTGTATTTCGCCCACGCCGGTTTGGCGCTGGAAGCGGCGGCTCAAGGCCAGGGTGTGGCCATGGGCGATAACTTGACCGCGCAGGAGGATTTGCTCAGCGGTCGTCTGGTCCGGCCGTTCACCTCCAGCATGACTGCGCTCGGCCAATATGCGCTGGTGTGTGAGCGGGTGAGGCTGGAGCGCCCGGCAGTGGCGCAGATGCTGGAATGGTTCAGCGATCAGTTGATCGATTGATGAGTTGAATTCAAGTATTCCGAAATAATCATCGTTGGCGAGGAGGGCGCCGGCGACCGTAGCCTGTGGTCATTCCAATCCCCGCTGATGAGGTTTGACCATGGCACGTCTGCTCGACTCCACCCCCAAACTCGATGGTTTCCGTTTGCCCGGCGAGTTCGAAACCAAGTCCGGTTGCTGGCTCGGCTGGCCAGAGCGCACCGACGTCTGGCGCAACGGCGCCAAGCCTGCGCAGAAAGTCTGGGTGCAGATCGTCACCGCCATCTCCCAAAGCGAACCGGTCACCGTGTGCGCCTCTGCCGCGCAATTCGCCACCGCTCGCCGCCAATTGCCGCCTCAAGTGCGGGTGGTGGAAATGACATGCAACGACACCTGGTTCCGTGACAGTGGCCCATGCTTTGTGGTCAATGACGACAGCGGTGAGGTGCGGGGCGTGGACTTCGAGTTCAACGCATACGGCGGCCTCGACGGCGGCTTGTACTACCCGTGGGACAAGGACGACCAGATCGCCAGCAAAATCCTCGAAATTGAACGGTTCGACCGCTACCGCGCGCCGCTGATTGCCGAACTGGGTGGTATCCAGAGCGACGGCCAGGGCAGCATTCTCACCACCGAGCAATGCCTGCTTAACCGCAATCGCAACCAGCACCTGGGCAAGGACGAAGTCACCCGCCGACTGACCGATTACCTCGGCGCCGAGCAAATCATCTGGCTGCCACGGGGCTGCAAATTCGACGAAACCGACGGCCATGTCGACGATCTCGCCTGCTTCGTGCGCCCCGGTGAAGTGGTGCTGCAATGGACCGACAATCGCGATGACCCGCAATGGGAAATCTACCAGGAGGCCTACGACATTCTGCGCAGCACCCGCGACAGCCGTGGTCGCGAGCTGAAAGTGCACAAGCTGCCGCAACCGGATGTGCTGAAATGGACCGCTGAAGAAGCCGAAGGCCTGGATCAGCAAGACAGCACACATACCCGTCAGGCCGGGACCAAAATCTGCGCGTCGTACATCAACTACTACGCCGGCAACACCTCAATCGTGGTACCGCTGTTTGGCGATCGCAACGATCAGGCCGCACAGGCGACCCTCGCCGAATTGTTCCCGCAACACAAAATCGTCGGTATCGAAAACTCCAGGGAAATCCTCCTCGGCGGCGGCAACGTCGCGTGCATCACCATGCCGCAGTACGCAGGCAGTGCCTGCAACAAAAAGGGAGTTTGAAAATGGGCCTGCACAAACTGACTCAAGCATTACTGCTGGTGCTCGCACCCCTGTGTGTGCAGGCCGCCGACACCGCCAAACCGGTGGTCAATCTGTACATCTGGGGCGAGTACCTGGCCCCGGACACCCTGAGCAATTTCGAGAAGAAAACCGGCATCCGCGTGGTGGCCGACCACTTCGACTCCCTGGAAACCGTAGAGACCAAACTGCTCACCGGCCGTAGCGGCTATGACCTGGTGCTGACCGCCGGCCAGCATTTGTCCCGGGCGATCCAGAGTGGGGCGATTCAAACCCTGAACCCGCAACAGCTGCCGCATTTTGCCGGCGTGGGAGACGAGTTCCGCCAGCACATGGCGGTGTTCGATCCGGGCAATCGCTACGCCGGGATCTACGCCTGGGGCACCACCGGCGTCGGCTACCAGGAAGAGGCGATCAAACAGCGCCTGCCCGACGCACCACGGGACAGTTGGGCGATGCTGTTCGACCCGGCGGTGGTGTCGAAATTTGCCGATTGCGGGGTGAGTTTGCTCAACGATCCCAACGAAGTGTTCGCCGCGGTCATGAAGTACATGGGGCTGGACATCAACCGCCAGAACCTCGATGACCTGCAACGGGCCGAACAGCAACTGGCGAAGATTCGGCCCTATATCCGCTACTTCGACAATGACCTGAACATCAGCGACCTCGCCAACGGCAACACCTGCGTCGCGATGTCGTGGAACGGCAACGTCGCCATCGCCGCGGGACAGGCCGAGGCGGCGAACAAGCCGTTCAAGCTGAGTTATCGGATACCGAAGGAGGGCACGTTGATCTGGTTCGACGCCATGGTCATTCCCAAGGATGCGCCTCATCCTCAGGCGGGGCTGGCATTGATGGATTATCTGATGACGCCGGAGGTGATTGCGCCCATCACGGACACCATCCACTACGCCAATGCGATTACGGCGGCGGACGGCTTGATTGATCCGGCGATTCGCAATGATCCGGGGACGTATCCGTCGGCCGAGGTGAGGGCATCGTTGTATAGTAAGAATGACAATGGCAAGGCGTTTAACCGGGCTTTGATTCGGGCGTTTAGTCGGTTGAAGTCGGGGTTGTGATTTGGGTGCGGTTTCGGCATGACAACCACCCCTCACCCCAACCCTCTCCCCAAGGGGTAGAGGGGGCTGACCGAGGTGTTCTACGAGATCCATCGACCTGTGAAACCGAGTCGATTATGGATTCAATACAATACTTTCAGGTCGCAGTAATTCGTCAGGTCTTTACGGTCAGCTCCCTCTCCCCTCGGGGGCGGTCCGACGTTTCGGGAGGGTTGGGGTGAGGGGTGGTTTCGGAACACGCCACAAATACCAGGCAGCCACCGTCCGATAAGGACGCCACCCCAGCCCGATCTCAATCATCTGCTTGCGCGTCGGCTGCACCTCCAGCCCCTTCATCCGCCGATACCCCTCACGTACCCCGAAATCATCAGCCGGCAATATATCCGGCCGTTCCAGGCTGTAGATCAGCAACATCTCAACCGTCCAGCGCCCAACCCCGCGCAAGGTAATCAACCGCTCGATCAGCGCCTCATCATCCATCGCCATCGCCTCAGCGTAATCCGGCACCACACCATCCAGCGCTGCTTGGGCAATGCCCTGAATGGTCGCGATCTTGCTGGCAGAAAAGCCGCAACTGCGCAGTTGATCGAACCCGGTCGCGACAATCTGTTCCGGCCTCGGGAACGCGCCCGTCCCAAACAACGCCAGTAGCCGACCGACAATCGCATCCCCGGCCTTTGCGTGCAGTTGCTGGTAGGCAATCGCCCGCACCAGCGACTCATAAGGATCGCGAGCCGCATGGGGCTGATGCAGGCAAGGGCCGACGGCGGCGATGTGGCGACGCCAGTCCTCATCGATGGACGATAGAAACTCGGTGGCGGGCAGGTAGGCGTCGGGCATGGGGTCAGGCTTTCCCGGACGGCGCCAACAGGGCGTTCACTTCGCCATAGGTGAAGGCCTTCAGGTCACGGCTGTCGAGTGTCCCTGTTTCCAGAAAGCTCTTGGCCAGTGCGCCCATGGCGCCATACAGAAACTCGGCGATGCGTGAACCCGCGCTCAAACGGCGTACGCCGAGGGCTTTGAGCTCTTCAGGCGATGGCAAGCCGGGGAGCCCGAGGACGTTCAACGGCAACGGAGTGCCCTGGCACAGCGCAGCGATCTCGTACTCTGCCGTGACGCCAGCCGCGAACAAACCATCGGCACCGGCGGCTTGATACAACGCGGCGCGCTTGAGCGTCTCGGCCACGCGATCTTCGGCGGGCACCAGACTCTTGAGGTACACATCGGTGCGGGCGTTGATGAATAGCTTCACGCCGCGACGTTCGGCCACCTGACGAGCGACTTCGATCTTGCGCACCAACAGCTCGGGCGGGGAAGCACCGTCCTCGATGTTGATCCCCACCGCGCCGGCTGCAATGACCGCATCAATGACTTCGGCCACCCGCGTCAGGTCATCGGAATAACCGGCCTCGATGTCCACGGTCAACGGCACCGAGATCACCCGGGCGATGGACTCGACCGTCGATACCAGGCGTTCAAGGGGCAGGGTGTTGCCGTCCGGATAACCGTGAGCCCAGGCGACTGCCGCGCTGCTGGTGGCGACGGCTTTACAGCCCAGTTGCTCCACGATGCGCGCCCCGGCGGCATCGGCGACATTGGTGAGGATCAGCAAGCCGTCGTGGTGCAGTTGGTGAAATAGCGTGTCCATCGAATGTCCTTCCTTATGACTTTTTGAGAAACCTGCAATTGATCAGAATGCGAGTGGTTGGGTGATCTGCACCGCCGCTTTTTCCAGCCTGAGCAAGAACGCCTTGCGCGGTTGTCCTCCACCATAGCCGGTCAGCGAACCGTCCGCGCCGATCACCCGGTGACAGGGCACGACAATCGAAAGACGGTTATGCCCGTTGGCCAGGCCCACGGCGCGACTGGCGCCGGGGTTACCCAATAACGCAGCAATGGCGCCGTAGGTGCTGGTCTGGCCGTACGGGATCTTCGCCAGTTCGGCCCAGACCTGTCGGGCGAAATCGCTGCCAGGCAAGTGTAGTGGAACGTTGAAGTCGGTGAGTTTTCCGGCGAAATACTGCGTCAGTTCGGCTTCAATCTGCTGCAAATGCGCGTTATGTCCTGGCGCGACGGCATAGCCGTATCGACTCTGCAATGCTTCGATTTCCTTGGTCAGCGCTGGCCGATCCAGAAACTCCAGCAGCACCAGCCCGCGGCGTTCGGCCATGGCGATCATCGGCCCCAGCGGTGTGGTCAGGCGAGTGAACAGCAGTGGCTCGCTGTTGGCGGCGCGGCCGGGCGTGATGTTGAAGGACTTTTGAAACGCATCGCGAAACCCGCTCAGGGACTCGTAGCCCGAATCGAACGCCGCGTTGTCGATGGAATCGCCCTGTTTGATCCCGCCCAACGCCATGCCGAGGCGTCGGGTGCGCAGCCAGGCGTGAAAGGTCATGCCGAAATGCTGCTTGAACCAGCGGCGCAGTTTCAGCGGTTCGATGCCTTCGGCCAGCAACTGCGCATCGGTCCAGCGCTGCTCGGGGTCGGCATCCACCGATTTGAGCAGCTGCTGCACCCAGTCCGGCGCGATGGCCGCCGCGTCCAGTGGTTTGCAGCGCAGACAGGCGCGATAGCCCGCGGACATGCACTCATCGGCATGGGCGAAGAACTCGACGTTCTCCGGTTTCGGCTTGCGCGCCGTGCAACTGGGGCGACAGAAGATGCCGGTGGTTTTGACCGCGGTAAAGAACACCCCCTCGTAGGCGGTGTCTCGTTCGAGCATGGCGCGAACCATCTCGGCGTGGGGCGGAAGCAAAGCGTTTTGTAGGTTCATGGGCCGAGCATAAGCCGCGTCGCCCAGCGCCTCCACCGGAAAATCGACAGAGAATTCCAGTCATTCGTCATGAGGGCTGCCTAATGCTTATGTCGGTGATGGATGTCCGGAAAATGTGGATGGCTGTGGCGCAGCGGCGTGTGTTGATGTTCGTGACTGTGGGGTTCGGTCCCTTCCCACTCAAACGAATGTTCATGTTGATGATGCTCGTCATGCACGTGGCGATGAGCATGCTTGAGCGCCTCATGTTGATGCTCATGGGCATGACGTTCCTTGAGGTGAATCCATACCCCAAGGCCCATCAACAGCGAAGCGGCCCAAAATGTCAGCGTGACGGGTTCATTCAGCAGCAGGATGGCAATCGCCGCACCGAGGAAAGGTGCCGTGGAAAAGTAGGCGCCGGTGCGCGCAGTGCCCAGGCCTCGGAGTGCCAGAACGAACAACACCAGGCTGATGCCATACCCCAGGAAACCAACGATCAACGTAGGCCCCAGCACCGTCATGTGTGGCAGTGTTGCGCCGAGCAACAGCGCCAGAGAACAGTTCACTACCCCGGCGACCAACCCCTTGATGCCGGCAATAAACAGCGCATCCGAAGCCGATACCTTGCGCGTCAGGTTGTTATCGATCGCCCAGCACACGCAGGCCAGCGCTACCGCCAACGGTCCGATCCAGCCCTGTGATTGCGCCGGGTTCTGGGGCCCGGCCAGCAGCAAGCCACCGGCGACGATTGCCAGCATTCCGGCGACGATGCGCCGGTCAGCGTTCTCCTTGAATACCACCCAGGCCAGCACGGCGGTCAATACCGATTCGAGGTTGAGCATCAGCGAGGCCGTGGCGCCGGCGGTCAGGGTCAAACCGAACATCAGCGCCACCGGCCCGAGCACGCCGCCAAAAGCGATGGCACCGATCAGCCATGGCCACTCCGACGATTTCAGGCCGCTGGGCTGCCAGCCTCGGTCACGCAACAGTCTGACGAACGTCAGTCCCAGGCCGCTGCCCAGGTACAACAAACCGGCCAACAGGATCGGCGAAAGATTCAGGCCCAACAACTTGGCCAAAGGCGTACTCGCGCCAAAAAGAGCGGCAGCGCCAAGGGCGTAGACGATGTTCAGGTTCATTGAGGGCCTGTGGTGAGTTGGGGAGTGGCCAAGTACTACACCAATTTCGTGTCCAACAACAATCTACTGTGGGAGCGAGCCTGCTCGCGATAGCGGCTTAACATTCGATAATGATGTTGACCGACAGACCGCTATCGCGAGCAGGCTCGCTCCCACAGTTTAGAGGTGGAGTTCAGGCCCGACGCGCCATCAGCAACACTGAAGCCGCCGCTGACAACAATCCCGCGCAGCAACGATTGAATATCTGCTTGCCCCGGGGTTCGGCGAACCAGCGGCGCATGTGCAGGCCCATGTAGGCGTAGGCACCGATGGCGATCCATTCCAGCACCAGGAACAACGCGCCCAACACGGCGAATTGCGGCGATACGGCTTGGGTCGAGTCGACGAACTGGGGCAAGAACGCGGTGAAGATCAGGATCGCTTTCGGATTGCCGGCCGCCACCAGGAACTCCTGTCGCGCCAACGCCAGCGGCCCCACCGGCGCGCCCGCCACCACGTTTTCCGTCCCTGGATCGGCGCGCCACAATTGCCAGGCGAGGTAGAGCAGATACGCCGCCCCCAGAATCTTGATCCCGTAGAACAACAATTCCGACGTTTGCAGCACCACCGCCAGCCCTGCCGACGCGAGGGCGATCATGCCGGCGAACGCGAGCAGCCGACCGATCCCGGCGACACAGGCGATGCGATAGCCGTAGCGAGTCGAGTTGCTGACCGACAACAGGTTGTTCGGCCCGGGCGCCATGTTCAAGGCGAAGCAGGCCGGCAGAAACAGGGTGAGGGTGGCGAGGTCCATGGCGGGGCTCCAAAAGCAGGAACGGTATTTTTATCACAGGCCCGGGGTGGCTTGACCCATACAGTGGTGGACGGCGGTCGCGGTACAGCTGAGGGGTGTTTTGTTCAATACAGCCGTCAGGTCGCTCTTTACCTTGAGGCCTCGTTCAACTGAATTGAAGAAGGTCTGTGATGAGTCTGATTATCTCGATGGCGGCGTTTGCACTGGTGGCCTCGATAACGCCAGGGCCGGTGAACATCGTGGCGTTGAGTTCCGGCGCGCAGTTTGGTTTTCGCGCCAGTCAACGGCATGTAGCCGGGGCGACGCTGGGTTTCGTCGTGTTGTTGGTGTTGATGGGATTAGGGCTGCATGAAGTGTTGCAGCAATGGCCAGCGCTGACCCAGGGGGTGCAATGGGCGGGGGTGGCGTTTCTGTTGTACATGGCCTTTAAGTTGGCCGCCGACAAGGGAGATCTGGAGGCGAAGGAATCAGGCCGCGCGCCGTCGATGCTGTATGGCGCCTTCATGCAATGGCTCAACCCGAAAGCCTGGCTGGCCTGCGTGGCCGGCATGGGCGCTTTTGTGGCGGATGGCGAGGCGCGGCTGGTCTGGCAGTTTGCGGCGGTGTATTTGGTGATTTGCTACGTGTCGGTCGGCTGTTGGGTCTACGCCGGGACGTTTTTGCGTGGGTATTTGAGCAACGCCAAAGGCATGCGGTTGTTTAACCGAAGCATGGCGTTGCTCTTGGTGGTGTGCGCGGGATATTTGATCCGGGCTTAGACGCAGCGCATCAACCCAGACCGCTCAGTGCATTTTCTACCGGTAGCGGCAGGGCGTTGAACCGATTGGCTCGCAGTTCCGTAATGGCATAGATGGCGCGCGCCGTGCGGCCATTTCCGTCGACAAAACTGTGGTAGCCCAGGAATGCCCCCAGCATCTGTTTGCCGAAGTGCTCATGAGTCGAATCCAGGGCTGCCAGGTGTTTTTCCAGCATCGCTGCGCCCGAAACGTTTGACGGGTAACGCGCTTGAGCAGTAGGGCTGCGCAAGGCATCTGTCGCTTCGGGCACCAGACGCCGATGCAGTTCTTTGTAAACGGCAGGGTCGGTCAGGGACTTGCCATTACCGCTGAACTCGCGAAGCAAGGTCCTGATGTTATCAACCTCGTTTCGAGAGCTCGACGCTTTCAGAATCCAGGCAGCGGCCCGATCAGCGTTGTCGGTCAAGCGGTCCGGGTTAAAGGACACATCGTCGAGAAAGCCGCTGTAAGGTGCTTGGCCAAGGTCCGAAGCGAGCAATGTTTTTTGATGTTGATTCATGGCCGTCAGGTTTTTGTACTCCACCTCCAGAAGGTCGGTGAACAGCTCCGGCAGCGTCGTGTGATCCTTGAACTGTCGCAGGTTATCCAGGGAGAACTTTTGCGCTTGCTGGCGTATCAACGAATCGACAACGTCCGAATCCAGGACATTCTTCAGCGATTGAGCGGTGTCAGACTGGCGTGCGAGGTCGGCCAACGAGCCTTCGAACACATGCTGAAGCTCCGTTGGGGGAACGTTCTCGAGCAACTTTGCATCATTGGCTTGCAGGTGCTTGAGCACATGTTCAGCGGTTTCGAGCCCGTCGCTTTTAAACAGCGCCCGCGCATGCGCTACGGTGTCGAGGCTCATGCGGATCCGCGCGGCTGCACCGGTATGGTCGAGGGCGTGCAGCAGGTTGTAGGAATGGGCGCCTGTCAGGCGATACAGCTGGGCCCTGACGACATGCGCCGCAGCGGCAGTATGACCGGCGAGTTTTATCGCGCCTCTGCCAATCAGTTTTACGCCGCCCTTGATCAGGGTCGGTACTCCGTCCAGCGGGTTCAACAGGGAAACGACGGTGCGCGTGCCAATCCGCGACGCGGACAACAATTTTGTGGCCAATGACGCGCTCTTTCCAATGGCCTTGCCCACTTGTGCCGGCACGCTGGCAAAGACAAACGCAACAAGCGCCGCGTCCATCACGCAACTGGCAATCGCGTCCCGCTGCCTGGCCGGAACACCGGAAGACAAACCTTCGATGCATTCCTTGAACGGAATGATCAAATTCAACAGCGTGTTAAAGATGTCATTGAACTTTTGCGACGCCAGTTCCTGTTCCGTGCTGTCACGGCCCATGTCCGCCAGTTCACTTTCGGTCAGGAAGGGATGCTGCCGGGCGATCAGGTCGCTGATGGCTTTTATGCGCTCGGCGTTGAAGTAAGCCATCGGTTTACTGGAGTGGGTCGGGTGCGACGCACTGTCGAATTCACCTATCTTGCGCACGAATACCGAAGACTTCGTATCACTGCGCGGCGCAGCGTTTTCAAAGTAGGCCTCCAGGTCCAGTGGCGCATCCACAATGCCGTTGTCTTCGACAAAGTTGCCCCGCGTGCCGTCCTGTTCATAAGTAAACAGGTATTGACCGATTTTCTCTCTAAGTTCTGGCGCACTTCGGCATTCAGAGCGCAACGGGAACAGTTCGAAGCAGCGAACCAGAGTACCTTGATATTCCGCACATATAATCACGCCATAACGGCCCGTTCGCTCCCGTGTCGCCTCGGGTATTGATCCTGCATAGATATGCTGTTTGTAGGCTTCTACGCGGTAGATCGCCAATCGCCCATGCTCGATAAATCTTTTGTCGGATTTCTCCATCTGTGAGAACACATAGCGAATCGAGGTCGACAGGCCGGATATCAGCTTGTTGTAGTGATTGTGCACGGCTGTTTCATATAGCTCAGCAACCGGGTACAGATTCTTGAGCCGGGGGAACTCCTGATAAATGTCGCTTCCCCTGGTACGCCCCCAGTCTTGCGTGTGAAGTTGGTCGCTCATGTACAAGTCCAACACCGACACTTTGCGTCCGCCACCGCCACCGGAGCCCCGGTGTTTGATCAGTAGTTCATGGGGGTCACAGGCCGGTACATACGTTGTCAGCTCTTTCAATGCGAGGGCTTTGCGCCGGGGAATGGGCTTGTTGATCGCGTCAAGCGCGGCAGACAGCGTCTCGACATGCTCGTTGTAGGCCTTGATGCCTTTATCGATCGTTTCGAGGCTCAGGTTGCCGTCCGCGTCGCGTTGCACCAGTCCATTCATCAATGCCCACGTAACGACCGGGTCAATCCCCGCCCTGGCGTGCAAATCGTTGAGTTGCGGGGTGAGCCCCGAGATTGGGCTAAAGCCCAGCAAGTGTTCATAGGTCATGCGCCGGGAGCAACCGGGAACAATACTTTCGGCCAGGCCCACGGCTTGGCATAGGATGACCCAGCCCGGGGTTCCGACCTTCAAAGACGGGGGTAGTTCGCGCACCAGATACTCCGGTGCCATACCCGCCAATGCCAGTTCGGCCACCAGGGGGGCGATGAGTTTATCGAGCTTGAAGTGCTGAATCAGATGCGCTTCCAGGTCGTTGCGGACATCGAAAGGCCGGCGCTGAACATGGGCAGAGGCGTAAAGGTTGAACCCTGCAAGCGTCGTGTTGGCCGTGTCTATCTCGGGATCGAGGTCCAGCAGCATGGCGGCGATCAGCAACTGCTCGACAAATTGTTTCGACGCCTTGGGGCCTGTTTCGTCGGTGAACCAACCCAGCGCATCCATGTAGTTTTGCCCGGTTTCATCCAGCAGGCGCGCGTCGCTGATCAGTCGTTGCAAGCGGTACTCGAGGCTCTGCGGCTGCTTGTCTGAGCCTGCGTTTTCCAATACCAGCGATGCGCCAAAGTACTCGGCCAACGGCATTTCGTTGCCGGTCAGTTGCTCGGTGACGTCACGAATAATCGCGCGTTTGCTCTTGGTTAACGCAAAGGGCGAATCTTCTGGAGCGTCCAGCAGCTCCCAGTAGCTACCCGTGTCGGGCAGGTCCGGCATAACGGCGAAGTTGAGCAGGTCAATCAGCGCTTTGGTACTTTCTTCATCGGTGGGCAGTGGCAAGTTATGAAAACGCAGCCATTGGCCAACGGCAATTCGATCATTGGAAGAGATGAAACCGCCCATGAGCGTGGCCATCTTTGCCAGTAACGCCAGATTCTGTTTGAACTCGGCAACGTCGGTAATATGAGCCGTGATGTCGACGCGCGCGAAGAAGCGGTTGGTGACCTGTTCAGTCACATCGCCAGGGCGGCTAAAAGAACTGATGTCTTCCCGGACGTAATAAAGACGGCCTTCCTGGTCAACATGAAAACTGGCGTGTTCGTGGATAAATTGTTCGGCGCGGATGTTCATGAAGTCGGGCTGTCGAATCATTCGCGACAAAAGAAGGGCGCTGCTGTGATGAACTTCATGGAAGGCGGAGTTGGGCACGCAGGAAACGGCCAGTCGATCCCACGGCCACACCAAGGTCTGGTGAATGTCCTCATCCGACATGGCGTTGGTGAGCGCTTCGGTAATCGCCATCCGTTGGCGTTCATCGCCGGAAGTCAGGTGGGTCTGTCTTTGCAATTGCATGATTTAAGTTCCATCTTCGAGTGAATAAGTTCCCTGGTTGGCGGGAACTTGCCCATTACGCTAATAGAACTGATGCGCGTTGTCGTTTTGGGTATATATCCATATATGTATAAAACAGGCGCGGAGTGAACGGCGTGTCGGGTGATGTGCGAAATGACTTAGTGGGAGTGATGTATTGCAGCATGTATATAAGAAAGTTTGCCGCGTGTTCTTTTGTTAATGATGGCTGATATCAACATTTATATTGCCCCGGCGTCGCCGCCAAATGCTGTTTAAATACCCGTTGAAAATGCGCCTGATCGGCAAACCCGGCTTCAAGTGCCACATCGGCAATCAATTTGCCGCTACGCAACTGCTCTCGCGCGAACTGGATTCGCTGGTTGAGCACAAACGCGTGGGGCGTCATACCGTAATGCTGCTTGAACGCGCGGATCAGGTAGGAAGGCGACAGCTGTGCGGCCGCGCAAATGTCTTCGAGCTTGAGCAGTTGCGTGCAGTTGTCACGGATGTACTCGGCGGCCCGTTCCAGTTTGAAATTGGACTCGCGCAGTGGTTGGTCACCAGGGTTGAGGCGCTGTTGCACATCGGTGAAAAACTCCACCGCGGCGCTGTGTTTGCGCAGGATGTCGTGCTGTTCATCGACCAATACTTCATACAAACCCTTGAGCCCGGCAAACAGATCGGCGTCGTGCAAGTGAGTGATCGAAAACCGCCGAAACGCCTGGTCCTGGCCAAACCCTAGCTGATGCTGCAAATCGGTCAGCCAAGGCGTCTCGACGTACAGCATCAGGTACGACCACGGTTGGTCATCGATGGGATTGCAGGCGTGGACATCACCGGGATTCATCAGCACCACGGTGCCGGCACTGACCTGGAGTTGCGATTGCTCGTGGAGGTAGGTACTGCGCCCGGCCGTGATCGCACCGATGGAAAAATGCTCATGAGAATGCCGGGTGTAACAGACCTCGCGACCGTCGGCGATGGAACGGGCTTCGATGAAGGGCAGGGCGTCGTCGCGCCAGAAGCGCGGGGCTTTGTCAGCGTCTTTGGCAACGGCGGGCTTCATGGTCAGCGTCCTCGGCAGGTCAGCGTCGAAGTGTATTAGCTCTCGCCGTCAAAGGCTCGCTGCAGCGCTGCAATATCGAGTTTTTTCATCTGCAACATCGCCGTCATGGCGCGTTGGGATTTTGCCGTGTCAGGGTCTTTCATCATGTCCATCAGGGCCACCGGTACGATCTGCCAGGACACGCCGAATTTGTCCTTGAGCCAGCCGCATTGCTGGGCCTCAACAGGCCCGCCCGCGGACAGACGCCCCCAGAAGTGGTCGACTTCTTCCTGAGTATGGCAATTGACCTGGAATGAAACCGCTTCATTGAACTTGAATATCGGACCGCCGTTGAGGCCGGTAAAACTCTGTCCGTCCAGTTCGAAACTGACCGTCATCACCGAGCCTTCGGGCCTGCCGTGAATCTCCTGGCCGGCCTTACCGTAGTGGGTGGTGGCGCTTATTTTCGAATGATCGAAGATCGCACAGTAGAACTTCGCGGCCTCCTCGGCTTGATCGTCGAACCACAGGCAGGGCGTGAGTTTTTGAACGCGGTGCATGGTGAAGCTCCTCTACGGATTACTCAGTCTGGACTTTCAGCGTAGTCAGCCGCGGGTCGTCTGGCCGTACCGTAGATCGACAAGTTGAAAGAGTTTCCTTTGGCGACGGAATCAACAATGTCGGTATGACCCGATAGCCGCTAGACTTGCCGACCTGGTTTGCCGCAAGGACGCTCTGCATCATGCTTACCTCTCGATTACTGGCTGTTTCCTGTCTGCTGGCTGCCGCTGCTGTAAACGCTGGGCCGTTGACGTATCACCTCACGGACCCCGCGAAGAAATACGTCATCGATGTGCAGTTTGCACAGCCACCCACCCAGACTTTCGACGGCGCTCCTGCGCTGATTACGTTGCGCAAAAGGGCCGGTGGGCAGGTGGTGCAGCGCATCGAGTCAGCCGAAGCGTTCGCCCTGTTCAAGCCAGGCCGAAAAGCGTCGGAGTTCGACCGGAACCTGGCGTATGCCGATCAAAATTTGCTGTTGTTCGGCGATTTCAATTTCGACGGGCGACAAGATCTGGCCGTACGCAATGGCAATGACGCGAGCTATGGCGGCCCTTCCTACGACATCTATCTGTTCGATCCCGAGAGTCCGACGCTCGTGTTGAGCAAGCCCTTTTCCGCACTGACCCGTGACGAAAATCTGGGCATGTTCGGCATCGACCCGGTCACCAAAAGCCTGCATACCCAGTCCAAAAGTGGTTGCTGCTGGCACCAGAGCGCGACCTGGCAAATACAGGACAACCGTCCTATGAAGGTGGCCGAGAAAACCGAGGTGGTGCAAAAGCCCTCGCAAGCCAGCCCGTTCATGCCTTATGGCTATGTGGACGTCACCGATCGTGAACTGAAGTCCGGCCAATGGACGGAGCGTCGTCGCCTCGAGGGTCCCGTCAGTGAAGCGCCGGTCATGTTGCGCGGTACCCTCGACGACAAGATCCCCGTTGAGCTGTGGTGGCAACGTCAGGGTGATGTCTACGTCGGGGAAGTTCGCTACAAGAAGACCGGCAGTGGTAAACCGATCCGGTTGGTGGGCAATACCTATGAAGATGGCGGAATCGTTCTGCGTGAACTGGACGACGACGGTCAGATGATCGGCAACTGGTTCGTCGAAGGCACGCCGAACGAGCAGGGCAGCCAGACCGGCACGTGGATCAACGGCTCCCGCCAATTGAGCATCAATGTCAGGCCGACCGCGTTCAAAGTCGCCGCGCAAAAGCTTGAGCGGGTAGCAGACAGTCAGCGAGAAGGGCGCTACCTCGTGAGCAATGTCCAGGATCGGCGTGTCGGCGAGTTGACCCTCAAAGTAGTGCCGGGGATCGACAATGGCCCCGAGATGGCAGACATCAACCTGAGCATTTTTCAGCTCAAGGATCCGCCCGTTGAAGTCCATCATCAGTACCCATTGCTCGCCGGCAACCTCGTCATCGCGCGGGACCCCGAGGGCGACCCGCTGTTTCGCCTGCAATTGCTCAACGGCGCCGCAGAAGTGACCGGTTTTGGTGAGTATCAGAAGTACAGCGCGGCTTACGTGAAACAACCTTGATGTTGTCGTCTTCTGGCGCAGCATTGGCGGGGTAAAGGTCTGGTCGGCGCCGTGGCCTGAAGGCGCAGGTTCAGCTGCGGCCCAGGCCTCCTTTTTCAGCGATCCAGCGGGTGGCCAAATCAATAAAGGCCCGCAGTTTTGGCTGTGTCTGGGTACGGCTGGGGAAGTACAGGTACAGCGCCGAGCTGAGTGGCACAAAGGGCTGCAACACCCGTTCCAGGCGTCCATCCGCCAACTCGTCGGCAATCTCCAGATCACAGGCGTAGGCCAGGCCCGAACCGCTGCGAGCGGCTGCCACCAACAACCGGCGGTCATTGACGATCACGCCGCCCTCGACGCCCACGGTGAAGTCCCGACCCTCGCGGCGAAACTCCCAGCGATGCGCGCTGCCGGAGGTCGAGAAGCGAAAGCCGATGCATTCATGTCGGGTCAGGTCTTCCGGGCTGTCCGGTTTTCCAGCCTTGGCGAAGTACGCCGGGGAGCCCACCACCGACCATTGCAGGTCAGGTGTCAGACGCACCGCGATCATGTCTTTTTCAATCGACTCTCCCAGGCGAATCCCGGCATCGAAGCCGCCGGCCATCAGGTCGACCGTAGCGTCGTCCAGGGAAATATCGAGAGTGACTTGCGGGTACGCCTCGCGGAACAGCGGAATCAGCGGCTCCATCAACAAAGCCCCGGACAATCGTGGGGCCGTGAGTCGCAGCGTGCCCATGGGCTGATCACGAAAACCGCTGAGCACCGCCAGCGCTTCATCGATTTCACTGGCCGCCGGACGCAAGCGGGCAAACAGACTGGCGCCGGCTTCGGTCAGCGCCACTCGGCGCGTGGTGCGCTGAAACAGCAGCACGCCGGTGCGTCGTTCCAAGAGCTTGATCGCATGGCTGACGGCGGTGGGGGTAACGGCTAGCCGAGTCGCGGCCAGGGTGAAGCTTTTGTGCTCGGCGACCGCGAGAAACTCGGTCAAACCATCAAACGGATCGTGATTCATATCAGCGCCATTATGAAAGAGCGTTTCATAGTGCTTGTAACACGAGGGCATTTTTCTGACCAATGTTCCTGCGTACCTTGTGCTTACCCCAACGGCCTACAAGGATTCGCGATCATGACCACTTCCCAAAACTTCAAACGTGTCTGGCTCATCACCGGTGCTTCTCGCGGTATCGGCGCCAAAATCGCTGCCGCCGCGCTGGCCAATGGCGACGCCGTGGTCGCCACCGCTCGTGACGCCAACAGCATCATCCAGCGTTTTGGCGAGCAGCCAGGTTTGCTGGCCGCCACCCTTGATGTGACCAACGAAGCCCAGGGCGTTGCGGTCGCCAACGCGGCCATCGAGCACTTCGGGCGCATCGACGTGCTGGTCAACAACGCCGGTTTCGGCGTGCTCGGCGCGGTGGAAGAAGCCAGCGCCGATGAAGTGCGCCGCGTGTACGAAACCAACGTCTTCGGCTTGCTGAATGTCACGCGCGCCGTCCTGCCGCACATGCGCGCCGCTCGCCGTGGGCATGTGATCAATCTCTCATCGGTGGGTGGTTACAGGTCGGGGCCGGGCTTTGGCGTCTATTGCTCGACCAAATTTGCCGTCGAAGGCTTGAGCGAGGCGCTGCACGCCGAGCTGGCACCGCTGGGCATCAACGTGACCATTGTCGAGCCCGGCTACTTCCGGACTGAATTCCTCGAAGGCAATTCGCTGGTTGAATCTCCGGCTTCGATCACCGACTACGACAGCACGGCGGGTGAGGTGCGCAAAATTGCCAAGGCCGTGACCCTGAATCAGCCCGGCGATCCGGACAAGCTCGCCCAGGCCATGATCACCCTGGTGCAAGCGCAAAAAGCCCCGCTGCGCTTACCGCTGGGCAGCGACTGTGTCGCAGCGATCGAAGCCAAGAACACCTTCGTCGCTGAGGAGCTGCAGACGTGGCGCGAGCTGTCGGTGTCCACCGACTTCTAAGCCCCGAACCGAGTTACTTCAGTCTTCTTTGTGTGACCGGTGGTCGATGAACCTGTCTCGCCCGGCAATTTGCGCTTAGCTGTAGGGATAACCCTGCCCCTTGTAGGAGCCGAGCTTGCTCGCGATGGCGTCAGGTCTGACACACCGCGTTATCGTTCATCGCGAGCAAGCTCGGCTCCTACAAAGGGCGTAACGGCGGAGCCCGGAGAGAGCCCCTTCAGAACACCGTGAGTCTGAGGAAATTCGCAAATGCTGACCCTTAACATCAATGGCAAGGACCAGGCGCTGGATGTCCCCGCAGACATGCCGCTCCTGTGGGTCCTGCGCGATGTCGCGCACCTGACCGGCACCAAATTCGGTTGCGGTATGGCCCAATGCGGCGCCTGCACCGTGCACGTCGACGGCGCGCCGCTGCGCTCCTGTGTCACCCCCGCCACAGCCGTGGCCCATGGGCAAAAAATCCTCACCATCGAAGGCCTGTCCACCGACGGTTCACACCTGGTGCAACAAGCCTGGGCCGAACTTGACGTGGTGCAGTGCGGTTATTGCCAGTCCGGGCAGATCATGTCGGCCGCCGCGTTGTTGGCGAAAATCCCCAAGCCCACCGACAGCGACATCGATCAGGCGCTGTCCGGCAACATCTGCCGCTGCGGCACCTACCCGCGGATCCGCGCAGCGGTCAAACGCGCCGCCGAGATCGGTTGATGCCACGCTGAAGGGAGTCTGAACAATGAACAACCTCAATCCTCTGTCACGCCGCGGTTTCCTCAAGGGCAGCGCGGTGCTGGGCGGTGGTCTGGTGGTGGCGTTTGTCATCCCCGGTGGCCATCGCTTTGCGGTTGGCGCCGAGAATCAAGGCAATGTATTTGCGCCCAATGCGTTTTTACGGATCGGCAATGACAACAGCGTCACCATATTGCTCGGCCATTCGGAAATGGGCCAGGGCATCTGGACCGGCCTGACCATGCTGATCGCCGAAGAACTGGACGCCGACTGGTCGAAGATCCGCGTCGAACATGCACCCGCTTCGGCCGCCGAGTATGGCCTGGCCGGGTTTGGCGGGATGCAAATCACCGGTGGTTCGACCTCGACCTGGATGGAATTTGATCGCTACCGTCAGGCCGGTGCAGCGGCGCGTTTGATGTTGATCGACGCGGCGGCCAAACGCTTCAACGTCGCGCCCTCCGGGATTCTCACCGAGTCGGGTGTGGTGATTGCCGGTGACCAACGCGCCACCTACGGCGAACTGGCCGATGACGCCGGCAAGCTGCCGGTGCCGGATCCGGCGTCGATCAAGCTCAAGGAGTCCAAGGACTGGAAAATCATCGGCAAACCGACCAAGCGCCTGGACACCCCGGAAAAAATCACCGGCCGTGCCAAGTTCGGTATGGACGTGCAGTTCGACGGGCTGATGACCGCCATGGTCGCGCGCTCGCCGGTGTTCGGTGGCAGCGTCAAATCCTTCGAAGGCGCCGAAGCGCTGGCGATTCCGGGTGTGCACAAAGTGGTGCAGGTGCCCACCGGGGTGGCGGTGATTGCCGATCATTACTGGGCGGCGAAGCTGGGGCGTGATGCGTTGAAGGTCGATTGGGACCTGGGGCCGAACACCGGGCTCGACAGTCAGACGCTGCTGGAAAGCTTCCGCAAACTCGCCGCCACCCCTGGCGCTTCGGCCAGTCAGGCCGGTGATGTCGCGGCGGGTCTGGGTAAAGCGGCGAAGACCATTGATGTCGAATACAGCGTGCCGTACCTGGCCCACGCACCGATGGAGCCGCTCAACTGCACAGTGAAAATCACCCAGGACAAATGCGAAATCTGGACCGGTACCCAGTTTCAGACGCTGGATCAAATGGTCGCCGGGAAAATCACCGGGCTCAAACCCGAGCAGGTGGAGATTCATACCGAGTTTCTGGGCGGCGGTTTCGGTCGCCGGGCCAATCCGACCTCGGACTTTGTCGCCGAAGCCGTGGAAGTCGCCAAGGCTGCGGGCGCGCCGGTGAAAACCGTCTGGTCCCGGGAGGATGACATTCGCGGTGGCTACTACCGCTCCGCGTTCCTCCATCAGGCCCGCATCGGCCTCGATGCCGGCGGCCTGCCGATTGCCTGGAAGCATGTGATGGTCGGGCAGTCGATCATGGCGGGCACGTCATTCGAGGCGACCATGGTCAAGAATGGCATCGACAAGACCTCTGTCGAAGGGGTCGCCGACAGTCCTTACCTTGAAGGGTTGGCGAATCATCAGGTTTATCTGCATTCGCCGCAAACCGGCATCCGCGTGCTCTGGCTGCGTTCGGTAGGGCACACCCACACCGCGTTTGTGATGGAGTCGCTGATCGACGAACTGGCAGAGGCGGCCGGCAAGGATCCGGTCGAGTACCGACGAACCTTGCTCAAGGACCATCCGCGGCATCTTGGCGTGCTGAACCTGGCCGTCGAGAAAGCCAACTGGAAGGCGCCACTGCCGGACGGCCATGCGTTGGGAGTCGCGGTGCATGAGTCTTTCGGCAGCTATGTCGCCCAAGTGGCCGAGGTGTCCCAGGACAACCTGGCAATCCGCGTGCATCGGGTGGTGTGTGCGGTGGATTGCGGCATTGCGGTCAACCCGATGAGCATCGCGGCGCAAATGGAATCGGCCATCACCTTCGGCCTCGGATTTACCTTGCACAGCAAACTGACCTTCAAGAACGGGCAGGTGGTGCAATCCAATTACCACGACTATCAAGTGCTGCGGCTCAACGAAATGCCGGTGGTGGAAGTACATATCGTGCCCAGCAGCGACAAACCCGGCGGCATCGGTGAGGCCGGTGTGCCGCCCACGGCGCCGGCAGTGGCCAACGCGGTGTTCGCCCTGACCGGCCAACGCTTGCGCGAACTGCCGCTGCAACTGTCGGGGGTGTGAGATGAGACGACATCTGATGCTTGGCGCGGTGGTGTTGATCGGCCTGGTCGGCTACGCCGAGGACCTGTTTGCTGACGATAAGGAAGCGATCAAGGCGTTCGATACCGTGCAAAAGGTCTTCCAGAGCCCGCGCTGCCAGAACTGCCATATTCCCGGCGATTCGCCGTTGCAGTTCGACGCCGGGATCCCTCACGCCATGAATGTCGTGCGGGGCATGGACGGCAAGGGCGCGGCGGGGTTGCCCTGCGCTACCTGCCACGCCGAGAGTAATCCGCCGGCCAGTTACGGCGCTCACGCACCGCCAGGGGCGCCGCACTGGAGCTTGCCGCCCGCCGCGCACAAAATGGCCTGGATCGGTCTGCCGGCCGATAAATTGTGCGCAATGATCAAGGACCGTTCCAGTAACGGTGACCGCGATTTCGCCGCGCTGATCAAGCATGTCAGCGACGACAAATTGGTGCTCTGGGGCTGGAATCCGGGTCAGGGAAGGGCGCCGGTGCCGGTGCCACACGACATTTTCGTCACCCAGTTCAAACTTTGGGCTGACGCGGGAGGGCCATGTCCGGTCGTGGGTAGTTGACCGGCGGTCCGTTAACAGGGAGTCAAAGCGGGTATGGACGACTCTAAGAACTATACCCGCCAATGGAGTGAGTAATGCTGATCCCAGGCAAACCGGTAAAACCAGGCGCGTGCGCCGACCCGTTGCGCACGCCACTGCAGGAGCGCGAGCTGCTGCGTGACTTGGCCCGCAAGGCCGAGGAGGAACTGATGGGCGTGCAGATGGCGAGCATGGACGAGTTGACCCTGCTCTCCAACCGACACGGTTTTACAGCGCTGGCCCAACAAGGGCTGGATGTCTGCCACCAGCTGAAAAAGCCAGCGACGCTGCTGCTCTTCAATATTGATGACTTCAAACACATCAACTATCTCTATGGTCGTGCCGAGGGCGACAACGCCCTGAAAACCTTCGCCGATGTGCTGCGCATTGCCTTTCGCGAGAGCGATGTGATCGGCCGGTTGGGCAGCGACAAGTTCGTCGCGTTGCTGACCGGCTCAAGCGTTGTGGAAATACCCGCGATCAGGGCGCGACTCGAAGAAATACTCGAAGAGCGCAATGCCACGGTGCATCGCGGTTATGACATCCACTACAGCGTCGATCAGATCGAGTTTCATCCTGCGCTTCACGAGACGGCCGAGGGCTTACTGGCCGCGCTCAGTGAGCAAATCGGCAGCGACCCGTTCGGCCACCCGTAGCAACGAACCGTCATTTCTGAACCGGCCGATCATCTGTAAACCGATCGGCATCGATCCTTGCGCGCGAACCAGCGGGATATTCACCTGCGGCCAGCCGAATGCGCCCCAGAACTTGATGAAATCCGATGGCCCGGTGCTTTCCAGACCCACGGGCGCGACCATTCCGCAGCAGGGGCCGAGCATCGCGTCGTAGGGTTGGCACCGTTCATTCAGACGAGGTGCAAGCGCGGCCAACCGGGCCTTGGCAGCGGACTCCTGTTCCCAGGTGGTCGCCGCCGCCCGGTCGAACATTGCCAAGGTCGAAGGGCTTAGCAGTGCGCGGTGTCCCTGAAACTCCTTCGCCAGAGAGCGGGCGCCTTCGCAGTCGTTGATTAACAGGTGATCGTCGAATACCCCGGCAAATTCATCCGGCAGTTGCACGTCGTCGACCTGATGGCCGGCGCTGCGCAAGTGGTCCACGGCCTGTTCCAGGGCGTTGGCCACCTCGGGGTCGACCTGATCCCAGCGCGCTGTGCGATAGAAGCCCAATTTCAGAGGGCGTGGTTCAACCTCAGGCACTGCAAAACCTGGAATCAACACCCGCGCCACCAAGTGCAGATCCCGCACCGAGCGACCGTACCAGCCTACGGTGTCGAAGCTCGGCGCCAGCGGCTTTACGCCTTCCAGCGATACCAGGCCAAACGACGGTTTGAACGCGAACAGACCGCAATAGGACGCCGGTTTCAGCAGTGAACCGGCTGTCTGGGTGCCCAGCGCCACCGCAAAGAAATCCGCTGCCATCCCGGCCGCCGAACCGGCGCTGGAGCTGCCCGGCGTGCGGTCCTGGTCATGCGGGTTGCGGGTCGGGCCGGTGTGCATGTACGCAAATTCAGTGGTGTGGGTCTTGCCCATGATCAGCGCGCCGGCCTGGCGGAGCAGGGTCACCACATGGGCATCCCGGGCCGGTTGATGACCGGTATAGATGGGCGAGTTGAATTGCGTCGGATGGTCGGCACTGTCGAAGACATCCTTCACCCCCACCGGGACCCCCGCCAGCAAGCCACGACTGTTGTGCAACGCAGCATCGGTGCGTATTTTTCGGGCATCGAACGAGACGAAGGCCTGGATGTCCGGCTCCAGCGCCTGAATGCGCTCCAGGACCGTTTCGGCGATGGCGGCGGCGGTCGTCTCACCCTTGATCACGGACTGACTGAGGGTCGTGGCATCCGGGACGGGGCGGATCATTTGGCGAACAACTGAGTGATGTCCTTGAACGCCTTGAACTCCAGCGCATTGCCGCAAGGGTCGAAGAGAAACATCGTGGCTTGCTCACCCACCAATCCCTGAAAGCGAATGCCCGGTTCGATGACGAATCGGGTATCGAGGGCTTTCAGGCGTGCGGCCAGAGCCTCCCAATCGTCCATCCCCAAGACCACACCAAAATGCGGCACTGGCACGTTGTGGCCGTCGACGGCATTGGTGTGAGCGGCTTCTTGAGAAGCGTTTTTCGGTGCCAGGTGAATGACCAACTGATGGCCGAAAAAATTGAAATCGACCCAATGATCGCTTGAGCGACCTTCTTCCAGGCCGAACACTTCGCCATAGAAATTGCGTGCGGCAGTCAAGTCGTAGACCGGGATGGCCAAGTGGAAAGGGGATAGTTGCATCGGATGTGCCTCGGCTGTCTGGATTCAGACTGAGTTTAGCGCTGTGCTTTTTGATTGAAAGACGATAGTTTTTGCGTCGAGCTCAAATTATTTCGATCAATCGAGAACGTCTATGTTGCGCGAATTGAAAACCTTCATTGCCGTCACGCGCTATGGCACGTTCGCGGCGGCCGGGATGCACATCGGGCTGACGCAGTCGGCGGTCAGCGCGCAGATGCGCAATCTGGAGCAGGCCTTGGGTATTCGATTGTTCGACCGCACCGGACGTCAGGCGATTCTCAATGCGGCGGGGCAGCGCGCGTTGCCGATGGCGCGGGAGATCCTTGAGACCTTCAGCCGCATGGCAGTCAGCGATGATGTCAGTGAGTATCGCGGCGAGTTGAAAATAGGCGCGGTGGCCACGGCCCAGACCGGACTGCTGCCCCAGGCGTTGCTGCGCCTGAGGCAACAGGCACCGTTGCTGGAGCCGAAACTGGTGCCCGGTGTGTCGCTGAACCTGTTGAGCCAGGTGGACACCGGTGAGGTGGATCTGGCGATCCTGATCAAACCGCCGTTTGAGTTGCCCAAGGAACTGTCAGCGCAGGTCATCCGCAAGGAACCGTTTGTATTGATCGTGCCGGCGGACCTGGAAGGCGATGAGCCGTTGCAGATCCTCGCGAGCCATCCGCATGTGCGCTACGACCGCAATTCGTTCGGTGGAAGACTGGTGACGCGGTTTTTGCGTGAGCAGCAGATTGATGTGCAGGTGGCTTTGGAGCTGGATGAGCTGGAAGCCATCGTGAAGATGGTTGAATGCGGGTTGGGAGTGTCGCTGCTGCCCGAGGCCGGGCTCTGGCTTGAGCATCGCGCGAAGGTCCGGATCATCCCGTTGGGCGAGCTGACGTTCTACCGCGAGATAGTCCTGTTGCAGCGCTACAGCCAGCGCACACAGCCGATCCAGCAGCTATTTTCCAGTTGCCTGACACCGATCGATGGTTAAACACAAAAAACCCCTGTGGGAGTGAGCCTGCTCGCGATAGCGGACTGACATTCAAAATTGATGTCGACTGACACTCCGCTATCGCGAGCAGGCTCACTCCCACAGGGGTTCTACATCAGGTCGCAAATCGCAGGCATAAAAAACCCGCCTGAAGAGGCGGGTTTTTTATTTGGCTACCCGAAGATTACTCTTCGAGGCTGCCCATGGCCGTGGTGTTGAAACCACCGTCCACGTACATGATTTCGCCGCTGATGCCGGACGCCAGGTCCGAGCACAGGAAGGCGCCGGCGTTGCCGACTTCGTCGATGGTGACGTTACGACGCAGCGGAGTTTGCGCTTCGTTGGCGGCCAGCATCTTGCGGAAGTTCTTGATGCCGGAAGCGGCGAGGGTGCGGATCGGGCCAGCCGATACGCAGTTGACGCGGGTGCCGTCCGGGCCCAGGGAGCCGGCCAGGTAACGAACGCCAGCTTCCAGGGAAGCCTTGGCCATGCCCATCACGTTGTAGTTCGGCATGGTGCGCTCGGCGCCCAGGTACGACAGGGTCAGCAGGCTGCCGTTGCGGCCTTTCATCATTTCGCGACCAGCTTTGGCCAGGGCCACGAAGCTGTAGGCGCTGATGTCGTGAGCGATGCGGAAACCTTCACGGGTGGTGGCTTCGGTGAAGTCGCCATCCAGTTGGTCGCCCGGGGCGAAGCCGACGGAGTGCACGATGCAGTCCAGGCCGTCCCACTTCTTGCCCAGCTCAACGAAGACCTTGGCGATTTCTTCATCGCTGGCCACGTCGCACGGGAAGCACAGGTCAGGGTTGGAACCCCAGCTTTGTGCAAACTCTTCGACACGACCCTTGAGTTTGTCGTTCTGATAAGTGAAGGCAAGCTCAGCGCCCTCGCGATGCATGGCGGCAGCGATGCCGGATGCGATGGACAGCTTGCTGGCGACACCGACGATCAGTACGCGCTTACCGGCGAGAAAACCCATGTGTTGCTCCTCTCTTTCAGGTTATTGCGCAGTGGCTGGGGCCAGGAAAGCGGCTTCCAGCAACTGCTGTGTATACGGATGTTTGGGGGACGCGAAAATACTTTGCGCGTCTCCCTGTTCGACCACTTGGCCTTGCTTGACCACCATCAGCTGGTGGCTCAGCGCTTTGACGACAGCCAGGTCATGGCTGATAAACAGATACGTCAGGTTGTACTTGGTTTGCAGTGAACGCAAAAGCTCCACCACTTGACGTTGCACTGTCCGGTCGAGGGCCGATGTCGGCTCGTCCAGCAGAATCAACGCCGGTTTTAGCACTAATGCCCGGGCAATGGCGATTCTCTGCCGTTGCCCGCCGGAAAATTCGTGGGGGTAGCGGTGCCGGGTTTCCGGATCCAGACCTACCTCCTTGAGTGCCGCAATAATCGCCAGCTCCTGTTCCGCCTCGGTGCCCATCTTGTGGATCCGCAGGCCTTCGCCGACGATCTGGCTCACACACATCCGTGGGCTCAGGCTGCCGAACGGGTCCTGAAACACCACCTGCATCTGCCGACGCAGCGGCCGAACCTGTTGCTGCGTCAGGCAGTCTAGCTGCTTGCCTTCAAAACGGATGGCGCCTTTGCTGCCGATCAGCCGCAAAATCGCCAAACCCAGTGTCGACTTGCCCGAACCGCTTTCTCCCACAATCCCCAGGGTCTGGCCTTGGGGCAGGCTGAAATTGATTCCGTCCACCGCTTTGATGTGGTCGACGGTCTTTTTCAGAAAGCCCTTCTTGATCGGGAACCAGACTTTCAGGTCCTCGACTTGCAGCAAGGGCGGACCAATCACATTGGTCGCTGGCTTGCCGCTGGGCTCCGCTGCCAGCAGTTCCCGAGTGTACGGATGCTGCGGTGCGCGGAACAACTCTTCGCACGATGCCTGTTCGACGATGCAACCGCGCTGCATGACACATACGCGATGCGCAATTCTTCGCACAAGGTTCAAATCGTGACTGATCAGTAATAGCGCCATGCCCAGCCGGGCCTGTAATTCCTTGAGCAATTCGAGGATTTTCAGCTGTACGGTGACGTCCAGCGCGGTGGTCGGCTCGTCGGCGATCAGCAGTTCCGGCTCGTTGGCCAGGGCCATGGCAATCATCACTCGCTGCCGCTGGCCGCCAGACAATTCGTGGGGCAGCGCCTTGAGACGCTTCTCGGGCTCCGGGATGCCGACCATTTCCAGCAGCTCCAGCGTGCGCTTGGTCGCGACTTTGCCGATCAGGCCTTTGTGAATGCCCAACACTTCGTTGATCTGCTTCTCGATCGAGTGCAGCGGATTGAGCGAGGTCATCGGCTCCTGGAAGATCATCGCGATCCGGTTGCCACGGATGTGGCGGATGGTTTTCTCTTTCAGGCTCAGCAGGTTTTGCCCGGCGTACTCGATGGTCCCGGACGGATGCCGGGCGAGCGGGTAGGGCAGCAGCCGCAGGATCGAGTGGGCGGTCACCGATTTGCCGGAGCCGCTTTCGCCCACCAGCGCCAGGGTTTCGCCACGCTTGATATCGAAGCTCACGCCTTCGACCACCCGTTGAACGCGCTCGCCGACGACAAATTCGACGGCCAGGTCGCGCACTTCGATCAGATTGTCCTGATTCATTTCACTTCCTCGGGTCGAAGGCATCGCGAGCGGACTCGCCGATGAACACCAGCAAACTCAACATCAACGCCAGCACGGCAAACGCGCTCATGCCAAGCCACGGCGCTTGCAGGTTGGATTTGCCCTGGGCCACCAGCTCACCGAGGGACGGCGCGCCAGGCGGCAGACCGAAGCCCAGAAAGTCGAGAGCGGTCAGGGTGCCGATGGCGCCGGTCAGAATGAACGGCATGAAGGTCATGGTCGAGACCATGGCGTTGGGCAGGATGTGGCGGAACATGATCGCACCATTCTGCATTCCCAATGCCCGCGCGGCGCGCACGTATTCCAGGTTACGCCCACGCAGGAATTCGGCGCGGACCACATCCACCAGGCTCATCCACGAGAACAGCAGCATGATCCCCAGCAGCCACCAGAAATTCGGCTGGACGAAGCTGGCGAGAATGATCAGCAGGTACAGCACCGGCAGCCCGGACCAGATCTCCAGAAAACGCTGCCCGGCCAAATCCACCCAGCCGCCGTAGAAGCCCTGCAAGGCCCCGGCAATCACGCCGATGATCGAGCTGAGAATGGTCAGGGTCAGGGCGAACAGCACCGAAATCCGGAAGCCATAAATTACCCGCGCCAACACGTCACGGCCCTGATCGTCAGTGCCCAGCAGGTTGTCGACGGAGGGTGGCGCCGGGGCCGGGACTTTCAGGTCGTAGTTGATGCTTTGATAGCTGTAGGGAATCGGCGCCCACAGCACCCAGGCGTCTTTTGCCTTGAGCAATTCGCGGATGTACGGGCTCTTGTAGTTGGCTTCCAGCGGGAATTCGCCACCGAAGGTGGTTTCCGGGTAACGCTTGAGCGCCGGGAAGTACCAGCCGTTGTCGTAATGCACCACCAGCGGTTTGTCGTTGGCGATCAGTTCGGCGCCGAGGCTCAGCCCAAACAGCAGCAGAAACAGCCACAGCGACCACCAGCCACGCTTGTTGGCCTTGAACAGTTCGAAACGTCGGCGATTGAGAGGGGACAGATTCATCTCAATGCTCCCGGCTTTCGAAGTCGATGCGCGGATCGAC
Organism: Pseudomonas sp. GM41(2012); assembly: GCF_000282315.2. Taxonomy (GTDB): domain Bacteria; phylum Pseudomonadota; class Gammaproteobacteria; order Pseudomonadales; family Pseudomonadaceae; genus Aquipseudomonas. The sequence goes on along the minus strand of NZ_AKJN02000006.1, from coordinate 1,064,085 downwards.
AAAGGTGTAAGTGAGGTCACCGATCAATTTCACCACCAGCCCCAGCAGGGTGAAGATAAACAGCGTGCCGAAGACCACCGGGTAATCGCGGTTGATCGCCGCCTCAAAACTCATCAGCCCCATGCCGTCGAGGGAGAAGATCACTTCCACCAGCAACGAACCGGTGAAGAAGATCCCGATAAACGCCGACGGGAACCCGGCGATCACCAGCAGCATGGCGTTGCGGAATACATGGCCGTAGAGCACGCGGTGGTTGGTCAGGCCTTTGGCCTTGGCGGTGACCACGTATTGTTTGTTGATTTCGTCGAGGAAGCTGTTCTTGGTCAGCAGGGTCATGGTCGCGAAGTTGCCGATCACCAGCGCCGTCACCGGCAATGCCAGGTGCCAGAAGTAATCGAGCACCTTGCCGCCCATGCTCAACTCATCGAAGTTGTTGGAGGTCAGCCCTCTGAGCGGGAACCAGTCGAAATAGCTGCCGCCGGCGAACACCACGATCAGCAGGATGGCGAACAGAAATGCCGGGATCGCGTAACCGACGATAATCGCCGAACTGGTCCAGACGTCGAAGTGGCTGCCGTGTCGCGTCGCCTTGGCGATCCCCAGCGGGATCGACACCAGGTACATGATCAGCGTGCTCCAGAGCCCGAGGGAGATCGACACCGGCATCTTTTCCTTGATCAGGTCGATGACCTTGGCGTCGCGGAAGAAGCTGTCGCCGAAATCCAGCGTCGCGTAGTTCTTGATCATGATCCACAGCCGTTCCGGCGCCGATTTGTCGAAGCCGTACATGTGCTCGATTTCCTTGACCAGCGCAGGGTCCAGGCCCTGGGCGCCGCGATAGGCGGAGCCCGCCACCGAGACTTCGGCACCGCCACCGGCGATGCGGCTGGTGGCGCCTTCGAAGCCTTCGAGCTTGGCGATCATCTGCTCCACCGGCCCGCCGGGAGCGGCCTGGATGATCACAAAGTTGATCAGCAAAATGCCGAGCAAGGTCGGGATGATCAGCAGCAGTCGCCGAAAAATATACGCCAGCATCTGATTACTCCGTGCCCGCAGGGTCGGCTTGCAGTTTGGTTTCGACTTCTACCGCAGGTTTGGCATCGGGCTTGATCCACCAGGTATTAATGCCGATGTCGTACTTGGGGGAGATTTTCGGGTGGCCGATGTGGTTCCAGTACGCCACGCGCCAGGTCTTGATGTGCCAGTTGGGGATCACGTAATAGCCCCATTGCAGCACGCGGTCCAGTGCGCGGGCGTGGGCCACCAGGCTTTTGCGCGAATCGGCGTTGATCAGTTGCTCGACCAACTGGTCCACCACCGGGTCTTTGAGGCCCATGGAGTTGCGGCTGCCGGGTTTGTCGGCGGCGTCGGACATCCAGAATTCGCGTTGTTCGTTGCCCGGTGAATTGGACTGAGGGAAGCTGCCGACGATCATGTCGAAGTCCCGTGAACGCACGCGGTTGATGTACTGCGAGACGTCGACCCGGCGGATCACCAGGTCGATGCCCAAGTCGCTCAGGTTGCGCTTGAACGGCAGCAGCACCCGCTCGAATTCGGTCTGGGCCAACAGGAACTCGATGGTCACCGGTTTGCCATGGGCGTCGACCATCTTGTCATCGACAATCCGCCAGCCTGCCTCTTGCAGCAGTTGATAGGCTTTGCGCTGCTGGGTGCGGATCATCCCGCTGGCGTCGGTCACCGGGTTCTGGAACGCCTCGCTGAACACCTGCTCGGGAATCTTGCCGCGGAACGGGTCGAGGATCGCCAGTTGATCGGCGTCCGGCAAGCCGCTGGCAGCCATTTCCGAGTTCTCGAAGTAACTGCGGGTGCGCGCGTAGGCACCGTTGAACAGTTGCTTGTTGGTCCATTCGAAATCCAGCAACAGGGTCAGGGCCTGGCGCACGCGCACGTCCTGGAACACCGGGCGGCGCAGGTTGAATACGAAGCCTTGCATGCCGGTGGGGTTGCCGTTGGGGATCTGCTCCTTAATCAACCGGCCCTCAGTGACGGCCGGGATGTTGTAGGCGTTGGCCCAGTTCTTTGCGGCCATTTCGAGCCAGTAATCGAACTGCCCGGCCTTGAGTGCTTCCAGGGCCACGGTGTTGTCGCGGTAGTAGTCGGTGGTCATCACGTCGAAGTTGTAGAACCCGCGGTTGGCCGGCAGGTCCTTGCCCCAGTAATCCTTGACCCGCTCATAGCGCACCGAACGCCCGGCCTTCACTTCGCTGACCTTGTACGGGCCGCTGCCCAACGGCATTTCCAGGTTGCCCTTGGTGAAATCGCGCGTCGCCCACCAATGCTTGGGCAGCACCGGCAACTGGCCGAGGATCAGCGGCAGTTCACGGTTGTTGTTGTGTTTGAACTTGAACAGCACGGTCAGCGGATCTTCAGCGACCACTTCCTCGACATCGCTGTAGTAACCGCGGTACAGCGGCGCGCCGTCCTTGATCAGGGTCTGGAAGCTGAACACCACGTCCTCGGCGCGCATCGGATGCCCGTCGTGGAAGCGGGCTTCGGGGCGCAGGTAGAAACGTACCCAGCTGTTGTCCGGGGCTTTTTCGATCTTGCCGGCGACCAGGCCGTACTCGGTGAACGGTTCATCCAGGCCCTGTTTGGCCAGGGTGTCGTAGATCATGCTGATGTCGTCGGCCGCGACACCTTTGTTGATGAAGGGATTGAGGCTGTCAAAGCCGCCGAAACCGGCCTGACGGAAGATCCCGCCCTTGGGTGCGTCGGGGTTCACGTAATCGAAATGTTTGAAATCGGCCGGGTACTTCGGCGGTTCGTTGTACAGGGTCAGGGCATGTTGCGGGGCGGCACAGGCCAGCCCGGCGAACAACAGACCGCTGGCCTGCAAGAGCAGGGTGCGTACGGGTTTCATCGATCTTTCTCCGAAGATTTCAACCACCATGCGCTCAGGCCCAATGTGTAGGGCGGCGTAGTGACGAAGGCGAACCGGTTGCGGTAGGCCAGGCGGTGATAATTGAGGTACCAGTTGGGAATGATGTAGTGCTGCCACAGCAACACCCGGTCCAGGGCCTTGCCGGCGGCGACTTGTTCATCGCGGGTCTGGGCGGCGAGCAATTGTTCGAGTAAATGGTCGACCACCGGATTGGCAATACCGGCGTAGTTTTTGCTGCCCTTGACCCCGACCTGGCTGGAATGGAAGTACTGCCATTGTTCCAGGCCCGGACTGAGCGTCTGGTTGAGGGTCATCAGGATCATGTCGAAATCGAACTGATCGAGGCGTTGCTTGTACTGGGCGCGATCGACTGTGCGCAGCCGGGCGTCGATGCCGATGCTGGCGAGGTTCTCGACGTAAGGCTGAAGGATGCGCTCCAGGTTCGGGTTGACCAGCAGAATCTCCAACCGCAACGGTTGGCCAACGGCGTTCTGTACGTGTTGACCATTGAGCTTCCAGCCAGCCTCGGCAAGCAGGCCCAGGGCCTTGCGCATGGTTTCCCGGGGGATGCCGCGCCCTTGGGTCTGCGGCAGGCTGAACGGCTCGGTGAAGAGCTTGGCGGGTAACTGCTCGCGATACGGCGTCAGCATCAGCCATTCATGGCCGACCGGAAGGCCCGTCGCGGAGAACTCACTATTGGGGTAGTAGCTCATGGCGCGCTTGTAAGCGTCGCTGAACAGCGTGCGGTTGGTCCACTCGAAGTCGAACATCAGGCCCAGCGCTTCTCGGACTTTGGTCTCGGAGAAGGCCGGGCGCCGGGAGTTCATGAACAGACCCTGGCTCTGGGTCGGGATCTGATGCGGGATTTGCGCCTTGATGACGTCGCCGCGTCGCACCGCCGGGAAGTTGTAGCCGTTTTCCCAGTTCTTCGCCTGGTGCTCGATATAGATGTCGAATTCGCCCGCCTTGAAGGCTTCGAACGCGACGTCACTGTCGCGGTAGAACTCGACTTCCATGCGGTCGAAGTTGTATTTGCCGCGATTGACCGGCAGGTCCTTGCCCCAGTAATCCTTGACACGTTCGAAAATGATCCGCCGCCCTGGCTCTACTGAGGTGATGCGATACGGCCCGCTGCCCAGCGGCGGTTCGAAAGTGGTGGCCTTGAAGTCGCGACCTTTCCAGTAATGCTGGGGCAGCACCGGCAATTCGCCGAGGCGCAGGATCAGCAACGGATTGCCGGCGCGCTTGAAGACGAAACGGATGCGCTGCGGATTGAGGATATCGACCCGCGACACTTCCTGAAGGTTGGTGCGGTATTGCGGATGGCCTTCCTTGAGCAGCAAGCGGTAGGAAAACGCCACGTCATAGGCGGTAATCGGCGTGCCATCGTGGAAACGCGCTTCTGGGCGCAGATTGAACACCACCCAGCTGCGGTCTTCGCTGTATTCCACGGATTGGGCGATCAGACCATAGCTGGAGGTGGGTTCATCGCCGGACGGCGCGTACTGGCCAGTGCCGACCATCAACGGTTCATTGAGCTCGTTGATGCCGTATTGCAGGAAGTTCGGTGTGGAAACCGGGCTTGAACCCTTGAACGTGTAGGGGTTGAGCGTATCGAAGGTGCCAAACGCCATCACCCGCAACGTACCGCCCTTGGGCGCTTGCGGGTTGACCCAGTCGAAGTGGGTAAATCTGGCCGGGTACTTGAGCGTGCCGAACTGCGCATAACCATGGCTTTCGCTGATCGTCGCGCTTGCGGGGGAGCTCAAGGCCAGGCTGATCAGGAGCAGGAGGAGGGGACACTTCAAGTCAGGGATCCGATCCAGGCGGCTTGGGCTTTGTGGCCCGTACAGTAACAGCTTGTATCGACAGGAAAAAGACGGGTGCTGAAAGCGGTGTCGGGGCACAAAAAAAGATCGCAGCCTTCGGCAGCTCCTACATGCGTTTACATTCGTAGGAGCTGCCGTAGGCTGCGATCTTTCTGGGTTTCACGTCAATCAGTGTGGGGAAGCCACCGTCAGCATCTGGCCGGGCTTCAGCGCCTGGCCAACACGTGGGTTCCAGCGCTTGAGGTGCTGCATTTCAACGTTGAAACGCTTGGCCACCATGTACAGCGAGTCGCCTTGCTTGACCTTGTACTGGGTCTGCGGCTTCTGTTGGTCAGCTTTGCTGTTCGCCGCCACGACGGTGTTGACCCGGCCGCTGCTGCGCTTGGCGGTGTCCTGCATGACCAGTGTCTGGCCGGCCTTGAGGTTCTTGCCGGTCATCTTGTTCCAGCGCTGCAGGTCCTTGACGTCGACCTTGTTGGCCTTGGCGATGGCGGCCAGGTTGTCGCCGCGTTTGACGCGGTAGGCACGTTTGAGGCCGGCGATTTCGGAGTCGTCCGAGCCTTCGAAGACCGGCTTGAGCGACTTCTTGCTGATCAACTCTTCAGGACGCATGGTCGACAGGCTGGCAGTCAGCAATTGCGCCTTGGACGTTGGCACCAGCAAATGCTGTGGGCCATCGATGGTGGTGCGCTGCTTGAAGGCCGGGTTGAGCTGGAACAGTTCGTCTTCGTCGATGTTAGCCACCGCGGCGACCTTGGACAGGTCCATGCGCTGGTTGATTTCGACGACCTGGAAGTACGGTTCGTTGGCAATCGGGTTCAGGTTCACGCCGTAGGCTTCAGGTGCCAGCACCACTTGCGACAAGGCCAGCAGCTTCGGCACGTAGGCCTGGGTTTCGGCCGGCAGCGGCAGGTTCCAGTAATCGGTCGGCAAACCGAGCTTTTCGTTGCGCTCGATGGCCCGGCTGACCGTGCCTTCGCCGGCGTTGTACGCCGCCAGGGCCAGCAGCCAGTCACCGTTGAACATGTCGTGCAGGCGGGTCAGGTAATCCATGGCCGCGGTGGTCGAGGCGGTGATATCGCGACGGCCATCATAGAAACGGGTTTGACGCAGGTTGAAGTAACGCCCGGTGGAAGGGATGAATTGCCACAAGCCAACCGCGTCGGACCGGGAATAGGCCATCGGGTTGTAGGCGCTTTCAATCACTGGCAGCAGCGCCAGTTCCAGCGGCATGTTGCGTTCTTCAAGGCGTTCGACGATGTAGTGAATGTAGAGGCTACCGCGTTCGCCAGCGTTTTCGAGGAAGGACGGGTTGCTGGCGAACCACAGGCGCTGTTGCTCGATGCGCGGGTTGACACCCACGTTGTCCTGCAACTGGAAGCCCTGGCGCATGCGCTCCCATACATCTTGCGGAATTTGTGGAGTCGGTTTTTCGCTGAGCCAGATAGGTTTCTGCTTGGCCCGGGCGGCGATGTTCGGAGTGTGTGCCGCGTCGGTCTGCGGCACATGGCTTGAGCAGCCCGCCAGAGTGGCGGACACAGCCACCGCGATGGCTTGAGCCAGGCGGGTCAATGCGTCTGAATTGATGGCTTTACGAATAGATGACGACATTGGCTGGAAGTAAGTTCCGGGCAAAAATGTCGGGCGATTCTAGAAAGCGTACCCCCTGCGGTCAACCATTCAGAATTTTTGTACCAGCGTGATGGCTACTTAGAACTTATCTTTCCAAGCACGCAGAGCAGCAAAAACCGCACTCGGAGCCCGGTTTTGGGTTCCATTCCGTTCGTCCACTTTTTCTTTAACGGATGTTTCGTCAACACGCAAAAACGGGTTGGTTAGCTTTTCAAGCGCCAGAGTAGAGGGCAGCGTCATGATTCCGGCTTCACGTAGCGCGGTGACTTTTTCCAGACGTGCGGCGGTGTCCGGATTGCCCGGTTCGACCGCCACGGCAAACTTCAGGTTGCTCAACGTGTATTCGTGAGTGCAGTAGACCAGCGTATCTTCAGGCAGCGCCGCGAGGCGGCTCAGCGAGTGATGCATTTGCTCCGGCGTGCCTTCGAACAAGCGCCCGCAACCGGCGGCGAACAGGGTGTCGCCGCAAAACAAATGGCCCTGGTGATAAAAGGCAATGTGTCCGAGGGTATGGCCCGGTACGTTGATGACATCGAAGTCCCAGCCCAGCACGCTGATGCGGTCATTGTCCTTGAGTGCCACGTCCCGCGCCGGGATGCTTTCACTGGCCGGGCCATAGACTGTCGCGTCTGTCGCTTTTTTCAGCTGCTCGACGCCGCCGACGTGGTCATGATGATGGTGAGTGATCAAAATATCACTCAACACCCAACCCGGATGCGCTTCAAGCCAGGCCTGCACTGGCGCGGCATCGCCTGGATCGACCACTGCGCAGCGCTGGGTGCGGTGGTCTTGTAATAACCAGATGTAGTTATCGGTGAAGGCGGGCAGGGCACTGATCTGTATCATCGTCGGATTCGCCAAGCGGAAAACAATGGCGCATCTTAGAACTTCCTGGCGCGTTGGAGAATGCAATGACCGATAAAGCGTTCGCTCAGGCTGATCCTGAATGGCTGACATTGATCAGCGCGGCCCGTGAATGGCTGTCCGGCCCTATCGGGCAATTTCTGCTGGACGAAGAACGTCGCATGCTCGAAGACGAGTTGGGACGGTTCTTCGGTGGCTACCTGGTGCATTACGGCCCGTCGGCCCAGACGCCGCCGTCGGCGCCGCAAGTGCAGCGCAATGTGCGGCTCGGCGCGCCGTTGCCGGGTGTCGAGATCGTCTGCGAAGAGCAGGCGTGGCCTTTGAGCGAGCATGCCGCCGATGTGGTGGTGTTGCAGCATGGGCTGGATTTCTGTCTGTCGCCCCACGGTTTGCTGCGTGAAGCGGCGAGCAGCGTGCGGCCCGGCGGGCATCTGCTGATCGTCGGGATCAACCCCTGGAGCACCTGGGGCTTGCGTCACGTTTTTGCTCACGATGCCTTGCGCAAGGCTCGCTGCATCTCCCCGTCGCGGGTCGGTGACTGGCTGAACCTGCTGGGCTTCGCGCTGGAGAAACGCCGCTTCGGATGCTATCGTCCGCCGCTTGCGTCACCCGCCTGGCAGGCTCGTCTGGCCGGTTGGGAGCGCAAAGCCGGTGACTGGCAACTCTCGGGTGGCGGCTTCTATTTATTGGTTGCGCGCAAGATCGTGGTGGGCCTGCGGCCCGTCCGTCAGGAGCGGCGCGAACCGATGGGCAAGCTGATTCCATTGCCGATGGCCAAGGTCAATCGTCGCCGCATCGATCCGTAAGACACTTTTTATTTTTCCGGCCGGGCTTGCCCCGGCCTCGGGCATCGTCGATCACCGATCGGCGAGCCACCGCATTTTCTGGATAGATTGGCATGAGCGATAGCGTAGAACTGTTCACTGACGGCGCCTGTAAAGGCAACCCTGGCCCTGGCGGCTGGGGCGCTTTGCTGGTGTGCAAGGGTATTGAAAAAGAACTGTGGGGCGGCGAAGCCAACACCACCAACAACCGCATGGAGCTGATGGGCGCGATCCGCGGCCTTGAAGAACTCAAGCGCTCCTGCGACGTGCTGCTGGTCACCGACTCGCAGTATGTGATGAAAGGTATCAACGAGTGGATGGACAACTGGAAGAAGCGCGGCTGGAAAACCGCTGCGAAAGAACCGGTGAAAAACGCTGATCTGTGGAAGTTGCTGGATGAGCAGGTCAATCGCCACAACGTCACCTGGAAATGGGTGCGCGGGCACATTGGCCATCACGGCAACGAACGCGCCGACCAATTGGCCAACCGTGGCGTGGATGAAGTGCGCGGTTACAAACAAGCCTGACTGCTGAATCCCCTGTAGGGCTGTGTAGGAGCTGTCGAGTGCAACGAGGCTGCGATCTTTTGATCTTGTCTTTAAAAACAAAGTCAAAAGATCGCAGCCTCGTTGCACTCGACAGCTCCTACAGGGGGCGTGTTCACGGCATCAAGACGCCAGTCACCTGGCGGCGCGGCGTGTTAACATCGCCGCTTTTGCACGAATGACCCGTTGAGAGCTGAGCACTGATGGCCACCAGATCCGTTGTACTCGATACCGAAACCACCGGCATGCCGGTGACCGACGGCCACCGGATTATCGAAATCGGTTGTGTCGAGTTGATCGGTCGGCGCCTGACGGGCCGGCATTTCCACGTTTACCTGCAACCGGACCGCGAGAGTGATGAAGGCGCCATTGGCGTCCACGGCATCACCAACGAATTTTTGGTCGGCAAGCCGCGCTTCACTGAAGTCGCCGATGAGTTCTTTGAATTCATCAAGGGTGCGCAGCTGATCATCCATAACGCGGCGTTCGACGTTGGCTTCATCAACAACGAATTCGCCCTGATGGGCCAGCACGATCGTGCGGACATCACGCAGCACTGCTCGATCCTCGACACCCTGATGATGGCCAGGGAACGTCACCCGGGGCAGCGCAACAGCCTCGACGCCTTGTGCAAACGCTATGGCGTCGACAACTCCGGTCGTGAACTGCACGGCGCCTTGCTCGACTCCGAGATCCTTGCCGACGTTTACCTGACCATGACGGGCGGCCAGACCAGCCTGTCCCTGGCCGGTAATGCTTCCGACGGTAATGGTTCCGGGGAAGGTGCGGACAACTCCGCCACCGAGATCCGCCGTCTGCCGGTCGATCGTCAGCCGACGCGTATCATCCGTGCCAGCGAAGATGACCTGGCCCAACACGTGGCACGCCTGGAAACCATCGCCAAATCCGCCGGCGCCCCATCGCTCTGGCAGCAACTGGCCGAGGCCAAGGCTCAGGCGTAGCGCTTCGGGAAAAGATCGCAGCCTCGTTTCACTCGACAGCTCCTACAGGGTTATGCATTCCGTTGTAGGAGCTGTCGAGTGAAACGAGGCTGCGATCTTTTGATCTTGATCAAGCGTAACGCGCCCGATGACCCATTTCAGTGCATCACACTCGCCACATGCGCTCGAACCCTCTACCCTGAGGTGATTGGCGGACCACGGTCTGCCGCCTCAGGACACTGAGCCCCATGTATAAAGATTTGAAATTCCCGGTCCTGATCGTCCATCGCGACATCAAGGCCGACACCGTCGCCGGTGATCGCGTGCGTGGCATCGCCCGGGAGCTGGAGCAGGAAGGCTTTAGCATTGTCTCGGCGGTGGATTACACCGAAGGGCGTCTGGTCGCTTCGACCCATCACGGTCTTTCCTGCATGTTGATTGCGGCCGAAGACGCCAGCACTCACTCTCATCTATTGCACAACATGGCCGAGCTGATTGGCCTGGCGCGGGTCCGTGCGCCCGACTTGCCGATATTCGCGCTGGGTGAGCAGGTGACCCTGGAGAACGCCCCGGCCGACGCCATGGCCGAACTCAATCAGCTGCGCGGGATTCTTTATCTGTTCGAAGACACCGTGCCTTTTCTGGCCAGGCAGGTCGCTCGAGCGGCACGCAAATATCTGGATGGTCTGCTGCCGCCGTTTTTCAAAGCGCTGGTGCAGCACACGGCCGACTCCAATTATTCCTGGCACACGCCCGGCCATGGCGGCGGTGTGGCGTACCACAAGAGCCCGGTGGGTCAGGCGTTTCACCAGTTCTTCGGGGAAAATACCCTGCGATCCGATTTATCGGTGTCGGTGCCGGAACTCGGTTCTTTGCTCGACCACACCGGTCCGCTGGCAGAAGCCGAGGCCCGTGCTGCCCGCAATTTCGGCGCCGATCACACTTTCTTTGTGATCAATGGCACCTCGACCGCCAACAAAATCGTCTGGCATTCGATGGTCGCTCGCGATGACTTGGTGTTGGTGGATCGCAACTGCCACAAGTCGATATTGCACTCGATCATCATGACCGGCGCCATTCCGCTATACCTGTGCCCGGAGCGCAATGAGCTGGGGATCATCGGCCCGATTCCATTGAGCGAATTCAGTCGCGAATCGATTCAGGCCAAGATCGACGCCAGCCCGCTGACCAAGGGCCGGGCGCCCAAGGTCAAGTTGGCGGTGGTGACCAATTCGACGTACGACGGCCTCTGCTACAACGCTGAGCTGATCAAGCAGCAACTGGGCAATAGCGTCGAGGTTTTGCACTTCGATGAAGCCTGGTACGCCTACGCGGCGTTTCACGAGTTCTTCGCCGGACGTTACGGCATGGGCACTTCCCGCAGTGAAGGTGGCCCGCTGGTGTTCACCACCCATTCCACCCACAAACTGCTGGCGGCGTTCAGCCAGGCGTCGATGATTCACGTCCAGGACGGCGGCGCGCGGCAGCTGGATCGGGATCGCTTCAATGAAGCATTCATGATGCACATCTCGACCTCGCCGCAGTACAGCATCATCGCTTCGCTGGATGTGGCGTCGGCCATGATGGAAGGCCCGGCCGGGCGATCGCTGTTGCAGGAAATGTTCGACGAAGCGCTGAGTTTCCGCCGGGCGCTGGCCAATTTGCGTCAGCACATCGCCGCTGACGATTGGTGGTTTTCCATCTGGCAGCCGCCGTCGGTGGAAGGCATCGACCGCGTGATCACCGACGACTGGCTGCTGCAACCCGACGCCGACTGGCACGGCTTTGGCGGCGTGACCGACGACTACGTGCTGCTTGATCCGATCAAGGTCACGTTGGTGATGCCGGGCCTGACGGCAGGCGGCGCCCTTAGCCAGCGCGGGATTCCGGCGGCGGTGGTCAGCAAATTCCTTTGGGAACGTGGGTTGGTCGTTGAAAAGACCGGGCTGTATTCGTTCCTGGTGCTGTTCTCCATGGGCATCACCAAGGGTAAATGGAGCACGCTGCTGACCGAGTTGCTGGAGTTCAAGCGCAGCTACGATGCCAATGTCAGCCTCGTGACGTGCCTGCCGTGCGTGGCACAAGAGAATGTCACGCGCTATCAGGGCATGGGGTTGCGCGATCTGTGCGATCAACTGCACGCCTGCTATCGCAGCAATGCCACGGCCAAACACCTGAAACGCATGTACACCGTGCTGCCGGAAGTCGCGATGAAGCCGTCTGACGCCTATGATCAATTAGTGCGTGGCGAGGTGGAAGCGGTGTCGATCGATGCTCTGGACGGGCGGATCGCCGCTGTCATGCTGGTGCCGTATCCGCCGGGCATCCCGTTGATCATGCCGGGCGAGCGTTTTACCGAGTCGACACGCTCGATCATCGACTACCTGGCATTTGCCCGTACGTTCGACAGCAGCTTCCCCGGGTTTATCGCTGATGTACACGGATTGCAACACGAAGACGAGGGCAATGGACGGCATTACACCGTTGATTGCATCAAGGAATGAGGACCTTTCCCAGTATGCAACCGATCATGAATCCGAAATACCCAGGGCTGTCGGTGCGCGTTGCCGACGATGGTTTTGCAGCCTACATCTGGGGCAGTGATTTCAGTTTTGAAGTCGCGGCCTACGGTGCCGCCGAAATCGGTAAACCGGTGGAGCAGTGGCCGGTGACGCCGATCACGCCCTATCGAAAGTGCTACGGCATCGATCCCGAGGAGTTCAGCAGTTTCCGCGATGCCGCTGACAGCGCGATCTTCATGGCTTATCTCGATGATGAGCCCGTGGGTCACCTGGTGGTCAGCACCAACTGGAACGGCTTTGCCCATATCGACGAGTTGGCGGTGCATGCGCCGGCGCGCCGTCATGGTGTGGCCAAGGCGTTGCTGGATGTGGCGCAGTTCTGGAGTCGCAAAAAGAAACTGCCGGGCATCATGCTCGAAACCCAGAACAACAACCTGGGGGCCTGTCGGCTCTATGAGCGCCGCGGTTACGTCTTGGGCGGAATCGATCATCTGCGCTATCGCGGGATCGATCCGAACACCGCCGAAGTGGCGCTGTTCTGGTATCGATTGTTCGATAATCCGCTGGAAACCCCGGTTAGTTCGCCAACATCGCCACGGCTTGTTCCGTGATGATGCCCAGCAATGCCTGAATCGCTGGCGATGGCTCGCCATTCTTGAGGGTCAAGGCATACAGGCTGATCGGCACGGCCGGCGCCAGCGGGCACGCATCCAGCCCGGCCGATTTCGCCCCGAGGGCGGTGAAAGGGTCGACGATGGCCAGGCCTTCGCCGGCCTCGACCATGCTGCGCATCATCTGGTGAGTCTGTACCCGGGTTTGAATGACCGGGGCAGGGCGCAGGGCATGCAGCTTGTTTTCCAGCGCCGGGCTCAGCGGATCATGACCTTCCAGACCCACCATCGATTGGCCGGCCAGGTCCTGCAGAGAGATGTACTTTTGTTTGGGTTGCAACCAGCCGTGGGGTGCCAGCAGCTGAAGTTTGCCTTGGGCGATCACCTGGCAATGAATGTCGGCGTGATCGGGGTCATGCAGGCTCAGGCCCAGATCGCTTTCACGCAGCAGCAGGTTTCTGACGATCTCGCGGGTAGGTTGACTCAGAAGGGTGCAAGGCGCGTCAGGAAGGCGTCGGCGCAGGGCGGCAATGCTCTGTGGCAATAGCTGCTGTGCCAGGGGCGGTGTGCAGACAATTCGCAAGGGCGGAGCCTGATATTGCTTGAGGCTGTTGGCCAGCCGCTGAACCGGCTCGAGCGCTTCATAGACGTGGGCGATCTGGGCCTGCAACTCCCGCGCCTCGCGCGTGGCCTGCAAGCGTCCACGCACGCTGGAAAACAGCATGAAACCCAACTGATCCTCGGCGTCGCGCAGAATTCCTTCGACTTCGGCCACAGGCAACTGCAGCCATTCGGCGGCGGTGCCCAGGTGACCGGTCTGCAGGAGCGCCTGGATCACTTCGATATGACGTAAACGCATGCGTGAAGTCCATATTCAGCAGGTGAGGGAGTCAGTGGCTGAATCCTAACTCAAGTGCGCGCATATGACTTCTGCTCATAACACGGGGTTATGAGGCGATGGTAGTTTCCGGCCGGCTGCCGACATAGGTGTCGGGCTCGCGCACGATGGTCACGTCCGATTGAACCAGCAGAAATTGGTTGTCATCGAGCTTTTTGACGCGATCGCCAATGGCCAATTTGTAGGTGGTGACAGGCACCGAGCCAGTGAGACCGTCTGCCGACGGGGTGGATTCCTGGAACTCATGCACGGAATAAACGCGGCCTTCCGCGTCTCTTGCATGGAACTGACCGACGAGTACTGCTGCCATCTGCTTAGAACCTCTGGGGATAAATCACTCAATTTGCGGCTCTGTAGACCGTGGTTGGGCGAGGTAAGTTTTCCTACAGGAAAAAAATAGTCAGGGGCGGCGTTTTTCAGTCGCCCACGGGTTGAATCGTCATCTATAACTACAAGCTCTTTCCATCGGACAGTCGAGAATCTTCCATGAGCAACGTCTATACGATCGCTGTACTGGTCGGCAGCTTGAGAAAGGAATCGATCAATCGCAAGGTGGCGCTGGCCCTGGCCAAGCTGGCGCCTGCCAATCTCAAACTGGTTATCGTCGAAATCGGCGATCTGCCGCTCTACAACGAGGACATCGATGGTGCTTCACCGCCGGCAGCCTACAGCACTTTCCGGGAACAAGTGAGCTCATCCGACGCGGTGCTGTTCGTGACCCCCGAATACAACCGTTCGGTGCCTGCGCCGATGAAGAATGCGATCGATGTGGGTTCACGTCCCTATGGCAAGAGTGTCTGGAGTGGAAAACCTGGCGCGGTGATCAGTGCTTCGCCGGGCGCTATCGGCGGTTTTGGCGCTAACCATCACCTGCGCCAGTCCATGGTGTTTCTGGATGTGCCGTGCATGCAGCAACCGGAAGCCTATCTGAGCGGTGCCGGTTCAGCGTTCGACGAGGCGGGTAACCTGTCCGAGTCGCTCAAACCGTTTTTGCAAAAATTCATCAATGCTTATGGTCTTTGGGTCGAACAACATAAGAAGGAGTGACAACTCCTGTGTAGGAGCAAGCTTTGCTCCTACAAGGGTTCGGTATGGCACACCGACCTGTCCCCCGATGCGTTTAGGAGCAGGGGAGCTAGTTTGGGCTTTACTCCGCTCGTGCATTGCGGCTGAATCGCGGTTTGTTTTCCGACAAGGCTGCACTGCATGCTGATCGCATCGTTGATTTTCCTGCTGACCATCACCTTGGTGATCTGGCAGCCAAAAGGCCTTGGCGTTGGCTGGAGTGCGGTATTCGGTGCGGTCCTTGCGCTGATTTTCGGGGTAGTACACCTCAGTGACATCCCGCTGGTGTGGCAGATTATCTGGAACGCCACCGGGACCTTTGTCGCGCTGATAGTCATCAGTCTGCTGCTGGACGAGGCGGGGTTCTTTGCCTGGGCGGCGTTGCATGTGGCCCGTTGGGGGCGGGGCAGCGGACGCAAGCTGTTTGCTTATATGGTGCTGCTTGGTGCGTTGGTGTCGGCGTTGTTCGCCAACGACGGGGCAGCGCTGATTCTCACACCCATCGTAATTTCCATGCTGCTGGCGTTGCGCTTTTCCCCGGCGGCGACCCTGGCGTTCGTCATGGGCGCTGGTTTCATCGCGGATACGGCGAGTTTGCCGTTGGTTGTGTCGAACCTGGTGAACATCGTTTCCGCGGACTTCTTCCATATCAGTTTCAACCGTTACGCGGCGGTGATGATCCCGGTCAACCTGGTGAGTGTCACGGCGACCCTGGCGATGCTGATGTGGTTTTTCCGTCGTGACATTCCCAAGGACTACGACCCCGAGCAACTGGCGCATCCGGCTTCTGCGATCCACGACCATGCCACGTTTTATGCCGGTTGGGCCGTGTTGGTGATTCTGCTGCTCGGCTGCTTCGCGCTGGAACCGCTGGGAATTCCGATCAGTGCCATTTCTGCGGTGTGCGCGGCGTTGCTGCTGGCCATTGCCGCCCGTGGTCACAAGATTTCCACGCGCAAAGTCATTAAAGAAGCGCCCTGGCATATCGTGATTTTCTCGCTGGGCATGTACCTGGTGGTGTATGGCCTGCGTAACGCGGGGCTCACGGGGTATCTGGCCGGATGGCTGGATGGTTTTGCCGGCTACGGCGTGTGGGGCGCGGCCATGGGCACCGGCGTTCTGACGGCGCTGCTGTCGTCGATGATGAACAATCTGCCGACGGTGCTGATCGGTTTGCTGTCGATCGATGCCAGCCAGGCGACCGGGGTGGTGAAGGAGGCGATGATCTACGCCAACGTCATTGGCAGCGACCTGGGGCCGAAGATTACGCCGATCGGCAGTCTGGCGACGCTGCTGTGGTTGCATGTGCTGGAGCGCAAGAGCATCCGGATCGGCTGGGGGTATTACTTCAAGGTCGGGATTGTGCTGACGGCGCCTGTTTTGCTGGTGACGTTGGCGGCTTTGGCGTTGCGGTTATCCATTTAAATCGAGTTGGCCCCATCGCGGGCAAGCCTTGCTCCTACAGGATTTGTGTCGTTCGCAAAATTCGTGATCGACACAAATCCTGTAGGAGCAAGGCTTGCCCGCGATGAGGCCGGCCCAGACACCCACTAAACTCAGCCACTGCCAGGAACGTTAGGCCAAAGATCCGCCACCAGAAACAGCCGCTCGGCTTCTTCCCAATCGCCCTGGGCGTTTTCTGTGAGTCGCACCAGCAACTGCGCCGGGGCCGTTGGCTCCAGATCGCTGAGCCAGGCATTCAGCTGTTCAGTGCTCCAGGTATGCTCCACCGGATAGTGCGCCGGCGCCAGCCAGGCATGGCGGGGCAGGGGTTGCCAGCGACCGAATGGGCGTTGCACGACAAAGTCTGCCCAGTCCTTCTGGTGCAGCCAGCTACCACGTAAATGCTGGGGATGTGCGCCATTCGGTGGCTCGGCCGGTCCCGGCCACGGATACAGCAAATAGCCGCCCAGCCACAAATGTGCACTGAACTGCTGGATATCCAGCGCCGCCAATACTTCGCGGCTTTCCGGGCGCGCCGAAATCGGTAATTGATGCTGCGTCAGATGGGCCAGTTTGCGGTCCAGCCGATCGTGGCAACCGGGGCCGAGCCACTGCGCCGTGTCGTGTCCGTTGCCATTTTGCGGGCCAAGGTAAAGTTTGATCGCCAGTTCCAGATGATGCACGCCGTCACGATCACGCAGCAGCATGTCCAACTCGCCCAGCGTGTGGCCTTCGCGGCGGATCGGCATGTTGGCGGCAATCAGGTCGATACCCGGCGCGTGCCGCACGGCGTATTGCCAGAGGCGTTCGTAGTACAAGCCCAATCGCCGGGTTCGGGCCTGCGCCAGCCAGTGCAGCAAGTCATAACTGTCACGATCCAATTGCCGCAACCACAATTCGAGCCGTTCCGGTGCCTGCACCCAGTCACTGCCGGTCAGCGGATGACGCTGCGGCCACGCCGTGACGCCGAGCATCGGCGGCGCGAGGATAACCCACGCCAGGTCGCGCACTTCGGGGTGGCGCAACTGGTGGGGTAACTGCAGCAAATCGGGAAATAGGATCATCTTGCGAGCATAGCCTCAATCGTGAGTACACCGTTGTGGCTGAAAGGATTTTGTCTATCCTGCGCTTTCGCCCATAATCGTGTTTTTCGCCGCCGCGCAGGAACCTCATGGAGCAATTTCGTAATATCGGCATCATCGGTCGCCTGGGCAGTTCTCAGGTGCTGGATACCGTCCGCCGACTGAAACGGTTTCTGCTCGATCGTCACCTGCACGTGATCCTCGAAGACACCATCGCTGAAGTCTTGCCGGGTCATGGCTTGCAAACCTCGTCGCGCAAGATGCTCGGCGAAGTATGTGACATGGTGATTGTGGTCGGTGGTGACGGCAGCCTGTTGGGCGCCGCTCGCGCGCTGGCCCGGCACAATATTCCGGTGCTCGGCATCAACCGTGGCAGCCTGGGCTTCCTGACCGATATTCGCCCCGATGAGCTGGAAGTCAAAGTCGCCGAAGTGCTCGACGGCCACTATCTGGTGGAGAACCGCTTCCTGTTGCAAGCCGAAGTTCGTCGTCACGCCGAGGCCATCGGTCAGGGCGATGCGCTGAACGACGTGGTGCTGCACCCCGGCAAGTCAACGCGGATGATCGAGTTCGAGTTGTACATCGACGGCCAGTTCGTCTGCAGCCAGAAGGCCGACGGCCTGATCGTCGCCACGCCGACCGGTTCGACCGCCTACGCGCTGTCGGCGGGCGGGCCGATCATGCATCCCAAGCTCGACGCTATTGTGATTGTGCCGATGTACCCCCATACCTTGTCGGGCAGGCCGATTGTGGTCGATGGCAACAGTGAGCTTAAAATCGTCGTGTCCAAAGATATGCAGATTTACCCGCAAGTCTCCTGTGACGGGCAGAACCATTTCACCTGCGCGCCGGGTGACACCATCACCATCAGCAAGAAGGCCCAGAAGCTGCGGCTGATTCACCCACTGGACCACAACTATTATGAAGTCTGCCGGACCAAACTCGGCTGGGGCAGCAAGTTGGGTGGTGGAGGCGACTGATGCTCGATCCCGCGCGAAGCTACGACCTGATCGGTGACGTGCACGGTTGCGCTCTGACCCTTGAGCACTTGCTCGACCGGCTCGGTTATCAAAAACACGCTGGCGTCTGGCGGCATCCGTCGCGCATGGCAGTGTTCGTCGGCGACATCATCGACCGCGGCCCGCGGATTCGCGAAGCGCTGCACATCGTTCACGACATGGTCGAAGCCGGTCAGGCGCTGTGCATCATGGGTAACCATGAATTCAACGCCCTCGGCTGGAGCACACCGGCGCCTCCGGGCAGCGGCAAGCAGTTCGTGCGTGAACACACCCCGCGCCATGCGCGTTTGCTGAACGAAACCCTGACCCAATTCGAAGACCATCCGACTGACTGGCATGACTTCCTGCAATGGTTCTATGAGATGCCATTGTTCGTCGATGCCGGGCGTTTCCGGGTGGTGCATGCCTGCTGGGATGCGGGGCTGATCGAACCCTTGCGCGCGCTATTCCCCAACGGTTGTGTCGATGAACATTTCCTCCAGGCCTCGGCCGTACCGGGCAGTTTCGCCTGCACCGTGTTCGACCGCCTGCTGCGCGGCACTGACATGCGCTTGCCTCATGGTCTGACAATGACCAGTGGCGATGGCCTGACGCGTTCGTTCTTCCGCACCAAGTTCTGGGAAGACGACCCGCAAACCTACGGAGACATCGTGTTCCAGCCCGACGCCTTGCCCGAACCCGTGGCCCGGACGCCGCTGTCGTCCACTGAAAAAAACACCTTGCTGCGCTATGGCGTCGATGAGCCTTTGTTGTTCGTGGGCCACTACTGGCGTAGCGGCAAACCGGTGCCGATCCGGCCGAACCTGGCCTGTCTGGACTACAGCGCGGTGCTTTACGGCAAATTGGTTGCCTATCGTCTGGACCAGGAAACCCGTCTCGACCCGCATAAATTTGTCTGGGTCGATGTCGAGCGTCCGGAGGTGCTGCGATGAGTGCCGTTGCTGTTTTGCGGCTGCCGCTGGCGGTGGACTTGAGCGGGTTCGTCAAACTGTTGCAGCGCATGCAAGTGCCGCATCGGGTCAGCGAAGAGGCGGGTGAGCAAGTGCTGTGGGTGCCGGCCAACATCAGCGAAGACGTGCGTGTGTTGTACGAACGTTTCCCGGCCGGTGATCCCGATCAACAGCTGGACATTCCGGTGGCGCAAACCATAAAGCGCCCAGGTTTCGTCGAGCAACTGCGTCACGCCAAGGCGACAGCGTTCGTGTTGCTGCTGAGCCTGCTGGTCGGCGCGGTGACGCTGCTGGGCGAAAACCTCGACACGATGCGCTGGCTGACCTTCCTCGATTTTCGCGTTGTCGGCGAGTACATCCACTTCGTGCCATTGGCTGACAGCCTGGCGGCGGGGCAATGGTGGCGTCTGGTGACACCGATGCTGATCCATTTCGGCATCCTGCACCTGGCCATGAACGGCATGTGGTATTGGGAACTGGGGCGACGCATCGAGTCGCGCCAGGGCAGCATCAACCTGATCGGCCTGACCTTGCTGTTCGGCCTGGTCTCGAACTACGCCCAGTTTGTTTTCAGTGGTCCGACGCTGTTTGGCGGGTTGTCCGGCGTGCTGTACGGCCTGCTCGGGCATTGCTGGATCTTTCAGCTGTTGTCGCCCAACCCGGCTTATCGCCTGCCGCGCGGCGTGCTGGTGATGATGCTGGTATGGCTACTTCTATGCCTGTCCGGGCTGGTCTCGATGATCGGCTTCGGTGAAATTGCCAACGCGGCCCACGTCGGCGGGTTGCTCGTCGGATGCTTGACCGGCTTGTTGGGTGGTTTGTACAACCGCCGTAAACTGGCCGTCTAACTAGTTATGTCAATAAAGAGCGCGGAGCCCTTGATGTCCTCTTTTAACGAAATGATCAACAACATCACACCCGATATCTACCAGAGCCTGAAACTGGCGGTGGAAATCGGTAAATGGTCCGACGGTGGCAAACTCACCGCCGAACAACGCGAACTGTCGCTGCAAGCGATGATCGCCTGGGAAATCCAGAACCTGCCCGAAGACCAGCGCACCGGTTACATGGGCGTGCAGGAGTGCGGCTCCAAGTCGATCGAAGTGCCGAATATCCTGTTCAAATCGGATGCCGTCCATTGATCGAGATTGGCCGCGGTGCAATCAGCAAAATGTCGGCGCGCCTTGACGGGCCGAACGTGCAGTACGCGTTTCGTCTGGATGACGTCGAGGTGCCGGTCAATCCCTTGATCGGCACCACGGTGCGCCTGGAATACCTGGGGGCGATTCATTGCACCCATTGTGGACGCAAGACCAAAACCAGTTTCAGTCAGGGTTACTGCTACCCGTGCATGACCAAACTGGCCCAGTGCGACATCTGCATCATGAGCCCGGAGCGTTGCCACTATGACGCTGGCACCTGCCGTGAGCCGGAGTGGGGCGAGAAGTTCTGCATGACGGATCACATTGTGTATCTGTCCAACTCTTCGGGGGTGAAGGTCGGGATTACCCGCGCCACCCAGCTGCCGACCCGCTGGATCGATCAGGGCGCCCGTCAGGCCTTGCCAATCATGCGTGTCTCGACCCGTCAGCAGTCGGGCTTCGTCGAAGACCTGTTCCGCAGTCAGGTGGCGGACAAGACCAACTGGCGTGCGTTACTCAAGGGCGATGCGGTGTCGGTCGACCTGGCGCAGGTTCGTGATCAGCTGTTCGACAGTTGCGCCGAAGGACTGCAAAGTTTGCAGGAACGATTCGGCCTACAAGCGATCCAGACTATTACCGATGTAGAAACGCTCGAAATCCGCTATCCGGTCGAGCAATACCCGGCCAAGATTGTCAGCTTCAACCTGGACAAGAATCCGATCGCCGAAGGCACGCTGTTGGGAATCAAGGGGCAGTACCTGATTTTCGACACCGGCGTAATCAATATTCGTAAATACACGGCCTACCAGCTCGCCGTGCATCAGTAAGGACTCCAGCATGCGCACCGAACAACCGAAGATGATCTACCTGAAGGACTATCAGGCGCCCGAGTACCTGATCGACGAGACGCACCTGACCTTCGAGTTGTACGAGGACCACAGCCTGGTCCATGCGCAACTGGTGATGCGCCGCAATCCCGAGCGTGGCCCGGGCCTGCCACCGCTGGTGCTGGATGGCCAACAGCTTGAATTGCTGTCGGTGAACCTGGCCGACAGCGAGTTGACCGCCGCTGACTATCAGTTGACGGAAAACCACCTGACCCTGCACCCGACCAGCACCACCTTCACGGTCGACACCAGCGTCAAGATCCATCCGGAAACCAACACTGCGCTGGAAGGCCTGTACAAATCCGGCACGATGTTCTGCACCCAGTGCGAGGCCGAAGGCTTCCGCAAGATCACCTATTACCTCGACCGTCCGGACGTGATGAGCACGTTCACCACCACGGTGGTTGCCGAGCAGCACAGCTATCCGGTGTTGCTGTCCAACGGCAACCCGATTGCCTCAGGTCCCGGCGAAGACGGCCGTCACTGGGCGACCTGGGAAGATCCGTTCAAGAAACCTGCCTACCTGTTCGCGCTGGTGGCCGGTGATTTGTGGTGCGTCGAAGACACCTTCACCACCATGACCGATCGTTCCGTGGCGCTGCGCATTTATGTCGAACCGGAAAACATCGACAAGTGCCAGCACGCCATGAACAGCCTGAAGAAATCCATGCGCTGGGACGAAGAGGTGTACGGTCGCGAGTACGACCTGGACATCTTCATGATCGTCGCGGTCAACGACTTCAACATGGGCGCCATGGAGAACAAGGGCCTCAACATCTTCAACTCCAGCGCCGTGCTGGCCCGCGCCGAGACTGCGACCGACGCCGCGCACCAGCGGGTCGAGGCGATTGTTGCCCACGAGTACTTCCACAACTGGTCGGGCAACCGCGTGACCTGCCGCGACTGGTTCCAATTGTCGCTGAAGGAAGGCTTCACCGTGTTCCGCGATTCGGGCTTCTCTGCCGACATGAACTCGGCCACGGTCAAGCGCATCCAGGACGTGGCGTACCTGCGCACCCACCAGTTCGCCGAAGACGCCGGCCCCATGGCTCACGCCGTACGCCCGGACAGCTTCATCGAGATTTCCAACTTCTACACCCTGACCGTGTATGAAAAGGGTTCGGAAGTGGTCGGCATGATCCATACCTTGCTCGGCGCCGAAGGCTTCCGCAAAGGCAGCGACCTGTACTTCGAACGCCATGACGGCCAGGCCGTAACCTGCGACGACTTTATTAAAGCCATGGAAGACGCCAACGGTGTCGACCTGACCCAGTTCAAGCGCTGGTACAGCCAGGCCGGCACACCGCGTTTGGCGGTCAGCGAGTCCTACGATGCGGCGACGAAAACCTACAGCCTGACGTTCCGTCAAAGCTGCCCGGCAACCCCGGACAAGGTTGAGAAGTTGCCGTTCGTGATTCCGGTCGAATTGGGCCTGCTGGACGCCAAAGGCGCGGCCGTTGCGTTGCGTCTTTCCGGTGAAGCCAGCGCTCAGGGCACTTCACGGGTCATTTCGGTGACCGAAGCCGAGCAGACGTTCACCTTCATCGACATCGCGGAACAGCCATTGCCTTCGTTGCTGCGTGGCTTCTCGGCGCCGGTGAAACTGAGCTTCCCGTACAACCGCGATCAGCTGATGTTCCTCATGCAACACGACAGTGACGGTTTCAACCGCTGGGATGCGGGTCAGCAATTGTCGGTTCAGGTGCTGCAAGAGCTGATTGCTCAGCAGCAAAAGGGCGAGACACTGGTGCTGGATCAGCGTCTGATTTCTGCCTTGCGCACCGTGCTGTCGGACGAGACGCTGGATCAGGCGATGGTCGCGGAAATGCTCTCGCTGCCGGGCGAGGCGTATCTGACCGAGATCAGCGAAGTGGCTGACGTTGACGCCATTCACATCGCTCGCGAGTTTGCTCGCAAGCAATTGGCAGAAAGTTTGTTCGAGGCGTTGTGGCTGCGTTATCAGGCTAATCGCGATCTGTCGAAGAAAACCCCGTATGTAGCTGAGGCCGAGCACTTCGCTCGTCGCGCGTTGCAGAACATTGCGCTGTCGTACCTGATGCTTAGCGGTAAACCGGAGGTGTTGGCGGCGACACTTGAGCAGTTCGAGGCCAGCGACAACATGACCGAGCGCCTGACGGCGTTGGCGGTGCTGGTCAATTCGTCGTTCGAAGGCGAGAAAGCCAAGGCCCTGGCGAGTTTTGCAGAGCATTTCAAGGACAACCCGCTGGTCATGGATCAGTGGTTCAGTGTCCAGGCGGGCAGCGTGTTGCCTGGTGGTCTGGAGCGGGTCAAGGCGTTGATGCAGCATCCGGCTTTCAATATCAAGAACCCGAACAAAGTGCGTGCACTGGTCGGCGCGTTTGCCGGGCAGAATCTGATTAATTTCCATGCTGCCGATGGTTCGGGTTATCGGTTCCTGGCGGATCTGGTGATCGAGTTGAACGGGTTTAATCCGCAGATCGCTTCTCGGCAGTTGGCGCCGCTGACTCGCTGGCGCAAGTATGACGATGCGCGTCAGGCGTTGATGAAAGGTGAGCTGGAGCGGATTCGTGCTTCGGGTCAGTTGTCGAGCGATGTGTTTGAGGTGGTCAGCAAAAGTCTGGCCTGACTTTGGGTTCGCTCCTACAGTGGTTCGCCTGAATCCTGTAGGAGCTGAGCTTGCTCGCGATGGCGGCCTGACAGCCGACCGGGATTTTTGATGGTGTACATATCCATTTCTGCGGTAACGGCCACTTAGGGGTTCGCCCTTACGGCGACTCACTTTTTTTTCAAACGCCAAAAAAAAGTAAGCAAAAAAAGGCTCGGGTATGACTCACCCACATAGGTAACAAAACAGTTCAAGCACATAGGTAACAGTTTTTAACTGGTACTGGTCGATTCCGAGGATCTGACCATGCCGTGGCGAGAGCTGAAACCTATGGACCTGAAAGTGATGTTCATCGCCGACTATTTGTCCGGGCGACTCAACTTCAGCCAACTCTGTGCGGCTCACAGCATCAGTCGCAAAACCGGTTACAAGTGGGTGGCGCGCTACAACGCGGACAGCGTTAATGGCTTGGCGGAATGCAGTCGCAAGCGGCATTCCCAAGCTCAGGCGGTGCCGTTTGCGGTCAAGGAGGCCATTCTTGAGCTACGCGCCCAAGGACAAACCACTCCGGGCCCGAAGAAAATTCAGACGGCCTTAAGTGAGCGTTTTCCGGATCAGCCCCCGCCCTCGAAAACCACGATCTACAACGTGCTAAAAAAGGCGGGGCTGGTGACGCCGCGGCGTTTACGTCAGCGTGTCGCTGTCTATCCCAAACCGCTTCAGAAGGCCGATCGCCCAAACCAGCTCTGGAGCGCTGATTACAAAGGTCAATACCTGACGGGAGACGGTGTCTGGTGTTACCCGTTGACGGTAATGGATCACTCCAGCCGATTCTTGTTGGCCTGCGAAAGCATGCCCAGCACGACCTTCAAGGCCGCTAAGGCGACCTTTGAAAGGCTGTTCAGGACTTACGGGATGCCTGAACGTATTCGCACGGACAATGGCGTTCCTTTTGCCAGCGGAGGACGTGCTGGTTTATCACAGCTATCCATCTGGTGGGCCCATCTGGGCATCATCCATGAAAGGATTCAACCTGGTCGACCAGAGCAGAACGGGCGGCATGAACGCATGCACCGCACGCTGAAAAGTACACTGCCAAGACCGCCGGAAATTGAGTGGGGAGCCCAGCAGAAGCATTTTGACCTGTTCATGCAGCACTACAATCATGAACGTCTTCATGAGGCTCTGGGGCAGAAAACACCGGGCTCGTGCTACACAAGCTCTTTACGAGCTTATCCGGAAAAGCTGCCGGAGATGAGATACCCAAGCCATGTTGAGGTTTACCGGACGGACTCAAACGGGGTGGTGAACAAAGGAAGGCTTAGAATCTATGTTGGCTATGTGCTTAAACATGAAATAGTCGGATTGGAGAGCGTCAGCGAGGGTGTTTGGGACATCATTTTTGGGCCGGTAGTACTAGGCCGCGTTGATGAAAGGGACGCCAAAGATGCTTATCTGACGCTCAAAGTAATCAGAAATAAGTGATCAGGTGTTACCTATGTGACTGAACTGTTTTGTTACCTATGTGGTTGATCCCTTCACTCGCCCCGAGCGTCCGGCCCCTCGCTTAGGCTCGGCGTTCCTTCGTTCCGGTATTCATCTGGGGGCATCGCCTCCGGTCGGCTTCGCTTCGACCTCCTCTCGATGTGTTCGACTTCGTCGAACGGCGCTACGCGCCTTCCCCCCAGATGAACACCTCCACTCAGCCTCCCGAAGGGGCGGGTGGAGCAAGATCAAGAGCTGCAGGCGAGCTAACGCTCGGCCTGTTGAGTGGTGAGGGGCGAAAGGCGAAAGGTGTACGCCGATCCCCTGTGGGAGGGGGCTTGCTCGCGAAGCTGTTGATCTTGCCGTTGCCGTTGCCGTTGCCGTTGGCTTTTGACGTTGATCTTGATCTTTCGCCCCTTCGGCAGGCCGAGCGGAGGTGTTCATCCGGGGGTAGGCGCGTAGCGCCGTGCGGCGAAGCCGCACACATCGAGAGGAGGTCGTCGCGAAGCAGACCGTAGGCGATGCCCCCTGATGGACACCGTAGCGAGGGAACGCGGAGCTTTAGCGAGGCGCCGTACGCCGGGGCGAAGCCTTAATGAGATGGTCAGCCCGGCGAGAACCTCGGCGAGTCTAAACTTGCCGAGGCACTCTCTTTACCGAAGGAGGATCTCTCATGGCTACCGTGACGCTTCTGGGTATCGACATCGGCAAGAACACTTTCCACCTGCATGGACAGGACGCCAGGGGCCATCAGGTGCTGCGTAAAAAGCTCAACCGCAGCCAATTGCTCCCTTATCTGGCGCAGATTTCGACCTGCAAAATTGCCATGGAGTCCTGCGGCGGTTCTCAGTGGCTTGCCCGGAAAATCAAGGAGCAAGGCCATCACGTGCAGTTGATCGCACCGCAACATGTGAAGGCCTATGTTACCGGCAACAAAAACGACTTCATTGATGCCGAGGCCATTTGTGAAGCGGCCTCGCGCCCTAGAACCCGTTCGGTCCAAGTCAAAACCGTAGAACAGCAGGTGCTGTGCACTGAGCACCGACTGCGCAAGTCCTTGGTCAGTCGACGCACCGCCGTCATCAATCAGGTGCATGGATTTCTCCTGGAGTTCGGCGTCATCTTTCCCGCCGGATACGCCGCCCTTGATCGGGTCTCGGGCCTGATGCAAAGCCGTGAACTGCCCATCCGCTTGATAAACGCCATTGAACGCATGCTCGAAGATATTCGGCAGCTGACTGGCGAGATCAAAAGACTGGATGTCGAGATCAAGCAAAGCCTCGTCCAAAGCGACGCCGGCCAACGCCTGCAAAGCATCCCCGGCATCGGCCCCCTCATCGCTAGCGCTCTGGTGGCCGATGTCGGCGACGCTTCGGTTTTCAAATCGTCCCGCGACTTCGCCGCCTCGTTGGGGTTGGTGCCGCGACAGTATTCAACAGGTGGCGAAACGGTCCTCCTCGGCATCAGTAAACGGGGCGATAAATACCTAAGAAGCCTGCTGGTACAGGGCGCCCACACCGTTTTGTACCGAGTCGATCACCGAACCGACGCCCTCGGCAGGTGGGCCAAAAACCTGCTCGCCCGCAAGCCTCTGAACAAAGTGGCCTGTGCCCTGGCGAACAAAATGGCCAGAATCATCTGGGTGTTATTAACCAAGGGCGGCACCTACAACTCACAGCTTTTGGCTTGATCCGTACGCTTCACCACCGGCTTTTGCGACGTCAGTTGCTGATGACGATAAACGGCAGACATCCTGGCTGAAAACCTGATAAGCAAAAGAGCTTTGGAAGGCTGAAGCCTTTTTCAAGGACAGGCAGGAGCGACTACTCATCAAGGGCCGAGCGCTATCCGTGCTCACACTGAGCCCGAATACATTAGCGCAAGCTCGATTTACCGTTCATCCGTGCTGGGTGGCAGAAGGTGGGCTGACCATACATTTGCTTACTTTTCGGCGTTTGGAAAAGTGAGTCGCTGTAAAAGCGAAACCATAATCCGCCGTTACCGCAGCAACGGATATGTACACCAAACCCAAAACCCAATCACCCCACCTGATACCAAATCATTCACCACCCACCCATACCCCTCAGGTTAACAAAACATAACGTGGCGTCGATTGTCAGACCTTTCCAAACCCCGATAGGATAAGCCAGCTTCCGAAGGGGCTCTAGATTGCGTATTTCAGGACTATGCTCCAGAAAAGGCAATCCCAAAGAGCATCCCTTATGGCGCCCAGAAAGGTTAACGACCTAACAATAATAATGGGGGAAGGTCTATGAGTGAGCCTGTCATGGGTGTGGGTATCTGCCGCCCGCCGGCATTACGCAAATTCGCGTTGCTGGCTACAGCGCTCTCGCTGTTGGGCTGTGCCGTGCTGTCGGCACCTGTGCTGGCCGCTGCTGCGCCAGCTTCCGACATTGTTTATTCCGTTGAATCTGCCAAAGCCAGCAAGAGCCTGATGCTCGACGTCGTCCACGCCGGCAAGCGCCTGGTGGCGGTCGGTGATCGCGGGCACATTTTATATTCCGATGACCAGGGCACGACCTGGACCCAAGCCAAGGTGCCGACGCGGCAACTGCTGACGTCGGTGTATTTCGTCGACGACAAACACGGTTGGGCCGTCGGCCATGATGCGCAGATCCTCGCGAGCGAGGACGGCGGCGTTACCTGGACCAAGCAATTCGAAGATTTGAAACGCGAATCGCCGCTGCTCGACGTCTGGTTCCAGGACGTCAACAGCGGCTTTGCCGTAGGCGCTTACGGCGCGTTGCTGGCCACCACCGACGGCGGCAAGAACTGGGAAGAGGTCAGCGATCGCCTCGACAACGAAGACCAGTACCACCTCAACGCCATCGCCGCGGTCAAGGATTCCGGTCTGTTCATCGTTGGCGAGCAGGGCAGCATGTTCCGCTCCGCCGACTGGGGCCAGACCTGGGAGAAGCTTGAAGGTCCCTATGAGGGCTCACTGTTTGGCGTGATCGGCACCGCTCAAGCCAATACGCTGCTGGCCTACGGGCTGCGGGGCAATCTGTTTCGCTCCACCGATTTCGGTACGACCTGGGAGCCGATTGAGCTCAAGGCCGCTCGCGGTGCGCTGGAGTTCGGTCTGTCCGGCGCGACGCTGCTCGACGACGGTTCCATCGTGATCGTCGGCAACGGTGGCTCGGTGATCCGCAGCAACGACAACGGCGAAACCTTCAGCGTGTTCAACCGCCCGGATCGCATTTCCGTTTCGGCAGTCACCGCAGCGGGCAACGGCAATCTGATTCTGGCAGGACAGGGTGGCGTTCGCGTCACTTCGCCAACCGGCGCCGGTGCAGAGAACGGAAAAAATGGGTCGTCCAAATGAGCCGGGCAAATAATAAGAAGGCGGGTCTATGACATCCTTGAGCACTCATCATCATGACAAGGCGACGTTTCTCGAACGCCTGATTTTCAACAACCGCCCGGCAGTAATCGTCATCTGCCTGCTGGTCAGTATCTTCCTGTTCTGGCAAGCGACGCTGATCCGGCCGTCCACCAGTTTCGAAAAAATGATCCCGCTCGAGCATCCGTTCATTCAAAAGATGATGGAGCATCGCAACGATCTGGCGAACCTGGGCAACACGGTGCGCATCTCGGTGGAAGCCACTGATGGCGACATCTTCTCCAAGGAGTACATGGAGACTCTGCGTCAGATCAATGACGAGGTGTTCTACATTTCCGGTGTTGACCGTTCCGGTCTCAAGTCGCTGTGGAGCCCGAGCGTACGCTGGACCGAAGTGACAGAGGAGGGCTTCGCCGGCGGTGAAGTGATTCCGCAGAGCTACAACGGCTCCCAGCAAAGCCTCGACCTGTTGCGCAATAACGTGCTCAAGTCCGGTCAGGTCGGGCGTCTGGTGGCCAACGACTTCAAGTCGAGCATTGTCGATATCCCGCTGCTGGAGTCCTACCCGGACCCGCAGGACCAAGGCAAGTTGCTGGCGCTGGACTATCGCAAGTTCTCTCACGAACTCGAAGACAAAATCCGCAACAAGTTCGAAGCCCAGAACCCTAACGTGAAGATCCACATCGTCGGTTTCGCCAAGAAAGTCGGCGACCTGATCGATGGGCTGGTCATGGTGGTGATGTTCTTCGGCGTCGCCTTCATCATTACGTTGATCCTGCTCTACTGGTTTACCAACTGCATGCGCAGCACCGTGGCGGTGTTGAGCACCACGCTGGTGGCGGTGGTCTGGCAGCTCGGTTTGATGCACTTCTTTGGTTTCGGGCTCGATCCCTACTCGATGCTGGTGCCGTTCCTGATCTTCGCCATTGGTATTTCCCACGGTGTGCAGAAGATCAACGGTATTGCCTTGCAGTCCAGCGAGGCAGACAACGCCTTGACTGCGGCGCGGCGCACGTTCCGTCAGCTGTTCCTGCCCGGGATGATTGCGATCCTCGCGGATGCGGTGGGTTTCATCACGCTGCTGATCATCGACATCGGCGTGATTCGTGAACTGGCTATCGGCGCGTCTATCGGCGTGGCGGTCATCGTGTTCACCAACCTGATCCTGCTGCCGGTGGCGATTTCCTACGTCGGCATCAGCAAACGCGCAGTCGAACGCAGCAAGAAAGACGCGCACCGTGAACACCCGTTCTGGCGTCTGCTGTCGAATTTTGCCAGCCCGAAAGTGGCGCCGGTGTCGATTGTCCTGGCCTTGTTGGCCTTCAGTGGCGGCCTCTGGTACAGCCAGAACCTGAAAATCGGTGACCTGGATCAGGGCGCTCCGGAACTGCGTCCGGACTCGCGCTACAACAAGGACAACAACTTCATCATCAGCAATTACTCCACCAGTTCCGACGTGTTGGTGGTGATGGTCAAGACCAAGTCCGAAGGCTGCTCGCGCTACGAAGCCATGGCGCCGATCGACGAGCTGATGTGGAAGATGCAGAACACCGAAGGCGTGCAGTCGGCGATCTCGCTGGTGACCGTGTCCAAGCAGATGATCAAGGGCATGAACGAAGGCAACCTGAAATGGGAAACCTTGTCGCGTAACCCGGACGTGCTGAACAACTCGATCGCTCGGGCTGATGGTCTGTACAACAACAGTTGCTCCCTGGCGCCGGTGCTGGTGTTCCTCAACGACCACAAGGCCGCCACGCTGGATCGTGCCGTGCATGCAGTGCAGGACTTCGCCAAGGAGAACAACAAGGAAGGTCTGGAATTCATCCTTGCAGCCGGTAACGCCGGGATCGAAGCAGCCACCAACGAGGTGATCAAGGAGTCTGAGCTGACCATCCTGATCCTGGTGTACATCTGCGTGGCGACCATGTGCATGATCACCTTCCGTTCATGGGCGGCGACGTTGTGTATCGTGCTGCCGCTGGTCCTGACTTCGGTACTCGGCAACGCCCTCATGGCCTTCATGGGCATCGGCGTGAAAGTCGCGACCTTGCCTGTCGTGGCGCTCGGGGTGGGGATTGGCGTGGACTACGGGATCTACATCTACAGCCGCCTGGAAAGCTTCCTCCGTGCGGGTCTGCCGTTGCAAGAGGCGTACTACCAGACGTTGAAATCCACCGGTAAAGCCGTGCTGTTCACCGGCCTGTGCCTGGCGATCGGCGTGTGCACCTGGATTTTCTCGGCCATCAAGTTCCAGGCCGACATGGGCCTGATGCTGACCTTCATGCTGCTCTGGAACATGTTCGGCGCACTGTGGCTGCTGCCAGCGCTGGCACGGTTCCTGATCAAACCGGAGAAACTGGCGGGGCAGAAGGGCAACTCGCTGTTCGCTCACTGATCCCCGGCTGAAATAAAAAAGCCGCAACCATGGTTGCGGCTTTTTTACATCTCAAATTCCACACCAAACTCCTGTGGGAGCGGGCTTGCTCGCGAATGCGGTCTACCATTCAACACCTGTGCTGACTGACACGCCGCCTTCGCGAGCAAGCCCGCTCCCACATTGGATTTGTGGTGGTTATGAGGGATCGGTGCCCAGCACCGCATTCAACGCGCTACGCGCATCATCCAGCTGCACCAACGTCGCATGCCGGGCACCCAGCGCATCCCGGTTTTCGATCGCCGTCAGAATCGCCTTGTGCCGGGGCAATGCCAGTTCATGCAGATTCGGTCGCTGGTTGGAATGCTTCAAGGCTTCGGCAATCGCCACCGATAGCATGTTGCACAGGTTGGCCAGCAAGTCGTTATGGGTTGCATCGGCAATCCGGCTATGGAAATCCAGGTCCGGTTGCAGCAGCGCTTCCGGCGTCGGTGCCGCTTCCATGCGTTGGTAGGCTTCACTGATGGAGGCGATGTCCGCGTCCGTGGCGAACTGCGCGGCGAGGGCGGCCGCTGCGGGTTCGATGATGCTGCGCACGCTGGTCAGCAAATCGAAGAATTCATTTTGCGGGCTGCTTTGCATCAGCCAATGCAGCACATCCGGATCGAGCATGTGCCATTCCTTGCGCTGCTTGACCACCGTGCCCACTCGCGGACGGGAATACACCAGACCCTTGGCGACCAAAACCCGGGTGGCTTCGCGCAGGACTGGACGACTGACCGCGTACTCTTCGCATAACAAGGCTTCGGCGGGCAGTTTGTCACACGGCTTGAAGCGTCCGGAAACGATCTGCATGCCCAGTTCCTGGACGATGCGCGAGTGCATGCTTTTGCGGTCGGAGGGTTTGCGGTAATCCATGGGGAACGGCGCGATCCTGTGGGGTGGGGTGCCGCGCATGATAACAGGCGCGGCGGATGAAGGTCGCAAGAGCAAGCACAGTCCTGAACCAGATGAAGATCATCTGTAGGAGCAAAGCTTGCTCCGGGCGGCGTTCCGACGATAGCGGAGTGTCAGCCAACATAGATGTTGAATGTTAAACCGCTATCGCGAGCAAGCTTTGCTCCTACAGAGGGCGTGGGTGATCAGTGAGAGTGGCGCGGTACTTCAGAGCCACGACAGCCGACCAGGAAGTCGAAATCGCAACCCTGATCCGCCTGCAGCACATGATCGATGTACAGCTGACGATAACCGCCCACGATCAGTTGCTGCGGTGGCTGCAGATCGGCCATGCGCGCCGCCAGTTCGGCGTCTGGAATGTCCAGGTGCAGACGACCGTTGGCGCAGTCGAGCTCGATCCAGTCACCTTCTTTCACCGTCGCCAATGGTCCGCCAGCGGCCGCTTCCGGGGCGACGTGCAGAACGACAGTGCCGTACGCCGTGCCGCTCATGCGCGCATCGGAAATGCGCACCATGTCCGTCACACCCTGGGCCAGCAACTTGGCGGGCAAGCCCATGTTACCGACCTCGGCCATGCCCGGATAACCCTTCGGACCGCAGTTCTTCATCACCAGAATCGAGTTGGCATCCACCTCCAGCTCCGGATCGTTGATCCGCGCTTTGTACATGTCGAAGTTCTCGAACACCACCGCCCGCCCACGATGTTGCATCAGTTCGGCGCTGGCGGCTGAAGGCTTGAGCACCGCACCCAGTGGTGCGAGGTTGCCGCGCAACACACAGATACCGCCGTCGGCACGGATCGGGTTGTCGAGGGTGCGAATCACTTCGTCCTGGCCATAGATCGGCGCGTCCTTGGTGTTCTCGCCGAGGGTCTTGCCATTGACGGTCAAAGCATTCGGATGCGGAATCAGGTTGGCTTCACCCAGACGACGCAGCACCGCTGGCAGGCCACCGGCGTAATAGAACTCTTCCATCAGGAAACGCCCGGACGGTTGCAAGTCGACGATGGTCGGCATGCCGCGACCGATGCGGGTCCAGTCATCCAGATCCAGCTCGACGCCAATGCGCCCGGCAATGGCTTTCAAATGGATCACGGCGTTGGTCGAACCACCGATGGCAGCGTTCACGCGAATGGCGTTTTCGAAGGCTTCTTTGGTGAGGATTTTCGACAGCTTCAAGTCTTCGCGAACCATCTCCACCGCGCGCATGCCGGACATGTGCGCCAGCACATAACGACGCGCATCAACCGCTGGAATCGCCGCGTTGTGGGGCAGGGAAGTGCCCAGTGCTTCAGCCATGCAGGCCATGGTCGACGCGGTGCCCATGGTGTTGCACGTGCCCGCCGAGCGGGACATGCCGCCCTCGGCCGCAAGGAAATCGTCAATGGTGATGGTGCCCGCTTTCACTTGTTCGCTGAGCTGCCAGACCACAGTGCCCGAGCCGATGTCCTGACCCTTGTGTTTGCCGTTGAGCATCGGCCCGCCGGTGACGACGATCGCCGGCACGTCGCAACTGGCCGCGCCCATCAACAACGCCGGGGTGGTTTTGTCGCAACCGGTCAGCAGCACAACACCGTCAATCGGGTTGCCGCGAATTGCTTCTTCGACGTCCATGCTCGCCAGGTTGCGGGTGAGCATGGCGGTCGGACGCAGGTTCGACTCACCGTTGGAGAACACCGGGAATTCCACGGGAAAGCCCCCAGCCTCGATCACTCCACGTTTGACGTGCTCCGCAATCTGGCGGAAATGCGCGTTGCACGGGGTCAGTTCCGACCAGGTGTTGCAGATGCCGATGATCGGCTTGCCGTGGAACTGGTGGTCGGCGATGCCCTGATTCTTCATCCAGCTGCGGTACATGAAGCCGTTCTTGTCGGCGGTGCCAAACCATTGGGCGGAGCGCAGGGTGGGTTTCTTATCAGACATGATCTGTTCTCTTATTGTATGACTATATTGTTCGAGCTGAGGCGTAACATAAGCGCAAATTCCGCTGTTTGGAAGTGTTGTTGCGTAAATAGTATTACTATATAGTCCGTTTCAACGGAGGGATTGCCCTGGCGGTTTTCCGCGAGAGGCGTCCCCCGAGGTTCTATAACAACAACAATCGGAGACCGATCTCATGAGCCAGGAACTGCGGCTTATTCGTCGCATCACGCTAAAACTGATTCCCTTCCTGATCCTGCTGTACCTGATCGCCTATGTGGATCGCTCCGCCGTAGGCTTCGCCAAATTGCACATGGGCGCCGACCTCGGCATCGGTGACGCCGCTTACGGGCTGGGGGCCGGGCTGTTTTTCATTGGCTATTTCCTGCTGGAAATCCCCAGCAACCTGATGCTTGAACGCTTTGGCGCGCGGCGCTGGTTCGCGCGAATCATGGTCACCTGGGGCGCCATCACCATCGGTATGGCCTTCGTCCAGGGGCCGCACAGTTTTTATGTGATGCGCTTTCTGCTCGGCGCGGCGGAAGCAGGGTTCTTTCCGGGCGTTCTCTACTACATCACCCAATGGTTCCCGGTGCGCCATCGCGGCAAGATCCTCGGGCTATTCATCCTTTCCCAACCCATCGCCATGTTGATCACCGGTCCGGTGTCCGGCGGTTTGCTCGGCATGGACGGCATTCTTGGCCTGCATGGCTGGCAGTGGTTGTTCATCGTCATCGGCACCCCGGCGATCCTGTTGACCTGGCCAGTGCTGCGTTGGCTGCCGGACGGTCCGAAGCAGGTGAAGTGGATGGACCAGGCTGAAAAGGACTGGCTGACCGGCGAATTGAAAAAGGATCTTGAGGAATACGGCCAGACCCGCCACGGCAATCCATTGCATGCCCTCAAGGACAAACGCGTGTTGCTGCTGGCGTTGTTCTATCTGCCGGTGACCCTGAGCATCTACGGCCTGGGCTTGTGGCTGCCGACCCTGATCAAGCAGTTCGGTGGCACGGATCTGGTGACCGGTTTCGTGTCGTCGGTGCCGTACATCTTCGGGATCATCGGTTTGCTGATCATTCCGCGCAGTTCCGACCGCTTGAATGATCGCTACGGCCACTTGGCGGTGCTTTACGTGTTGGGTGCCATCGGCCTGTTCCTCAGCGCCTGGCTGACCGTGCCGGTGCTGCAACTGGCAGCGCTGTGCCTGGTGGCCTTCGCGCTGTTTTCCTGCACCGCGGTGTTCTGGACGTTGCCGGGCCGCTTTTTTGCCGGGGCCAGTGCGGCGGCCGGGATCGCCTTGATCAACTCGGTGGGCAACCTTGGTGGCTACATCGGTCCGTTCGTGATCGGCGCGCTCAAGGAATACACCGGCAACCTGGCTTCGGGCCTGTATTTCCTTTCGGGTGTGATGGTGTTCGGGTTGGTGTTGACCGGTGTGGTCTATCGCCTGCTGGAACGCAAGCACGTGCTACCGGCCGACCAGTTCGCTGCCAGCGCCCGAGGCGCTACCCGCACCTGACACGAAATCTGTAGGAGCAAAGCTTGCTCGCGATAGCGGTCTGACAGTTGACATTAATGCTGAATGTTCTGCCGCCATCGCGAGCAAGCTCTGCTCCTACGGGGATTAATTGTTTACAGGAGAAAATTCATGCGTTTAGTACAGTTCGAATTGAGTAACGGCGAGCGCCGGGTGGGCGTGGTCGAGGACGGTCTGGTGCGCGAAGTGCAGGACGCGCGCACCGTTCGCGACCTGGCGTTGGCCGCGATCGAGGCCGGCGTCAATCTTGAGCAACAGGTGAAAAACCTGGGCCTGGGCATCAGCCATGACTATGCCGAACTGCTGGCCACGTTGCGCATCCTGCCGCCACTGGATCACCCGGACCCGGCGCACATGCTGGTCAGCGGCACAGGCCTGACCCATTTAGGCAGTGCGTCGGCCCGGGACAAGATGCATCAGCAAGTCGGCGACGAAGCCGCGATGACCGACACCATGCGCATCTTCAAATGGGGCGTTGAGGGCGGCAAACCGGTAGCGGGGCAGGCCGGCGTACAACCGGAATGGTTCTACAAGGGCGACGGCAGCATCGTCGTGCGTCCGGGCCAACCGTTCCCGCTGCCACCGTTCGCCGAAGACGCGGGGGAGGAGCCGGAGCTCAGCGGGCTCTACGTTATCGGTCACGACGGCAAACCGTATCGACTCGGTTTTGCCGTGGGCAACGAGTTCTCCGATCACGTGATGGAACGCAAGAATTACCTGTACCTGGCCCACTCCAAATTGCGCAGTTGCAGTTATGGCCCGGAGCTTCGGGTCGGTGAACTGCCGGAGCATCTGGCAGGCACCAGTCGCATCCTGCGTGACGGCGAAGTGCTGTGGCAGAACGAGTTTCTCAGTGGCGAGGCCAACATGTGCCACAGCCTGGAAAACCTCGAGTACCACCATTTCAAGTACAGCCAGTTCCTGCGCCCGGGCGATGTGCACATTCACTTCTTCGGCACCGCGACCCTGTCCTTTGCCGATGGCATTCGCACCCAGCCGGGTGACGTGTTCGAGATCAGTCAGGCCGAGTTCGGTGCACCGTTGATCAACGGGATTGCACCGGTTGAAGCGGCGTTCGAGCCCGGCACCGTTGGTACCCTTTAAGGAGATAGGCATGACCCGAATTCTTGGTCACAACTACATCGGCGGTCAGCGCAGTGCGGCCGGTCAACTCAATCTACAGAGCATCGACGCCAGCACGGGCGAAGCGTTGTCGTTTGATTTCTCCCAGGCGACGCCGGAAGAAGTCGATGCCGCCGCCAAGGCTGCCGCTGCCGCTTACCCGGCCTATCGCAGCCTGAGCGCCGAACGTCGGGCGCAATTTCTCGATGCCATTGCCGATGAACTCGACGCGCTGGGCGATGACTTTGTAGAGCTGGTCTGCCGCGAAACCGCGCTGCCTGCGGCTCGGATTCAAGGCGAGCGCGGTCGCACCAGCGGCCAGATGCGTTTGTTCGCCAAGGTGCTGCGTCGCGGTGATTTCTACGGTGCGCGGATCGATCAAGCGTTGCCTGAACGCAAACCGTTGCCGCGTCCAGACTTGCGTCAGTACCGCATCGGCCTCGGTCCGGTGGCCGTGTTTGGCGCCAGTAACTTTCCATTGGCGTTCTCTACGGCCGGCGGCGACACCGCGTCGGCGTTGGCCGCCGGTTGCCCGGTGGTGTTCAAGGCGCACAGCGGTCACATGGCCACAGCCGAGTTTGTGGCCGACGGGATCATCCGCGCCGCTGAGAAAACCGGCATGCCATCCGGCGTGTTCAACATGATCTACGGCGGTGGGGTTGGCGAAGCGCTGGTCAAGCATCCGGCGA
Organism: Pseudomonas sp. GM41(2012); assembly: GCF_000282315.2. Classification (GTDB taxonomy): domain Bacteria; phylum Pseudomonadota; class Gammaproteobacteria; order Pseudomonadales; family Pseudomonadaceae; genus Aquipseudomonas. The sequence goes on along the minus strand of NZ_AKJN02000006.1, from coordinate 1,026,895 downwards.
TTCAGGCCGTTGGCTTTACCGGTTCGCTCAAGGGCGGCCGTGCGTTGTGTGACATGGCCGCAGCACGTGCGCAGCCCATTCCGGTGTTCGCCGAGATGTCGAGCATCAACCCGGTAATCGTGTTGCCGCAGGCGCTGCAAACTCGCGCAGAGTCGGTCGCTCGCGACCTGACTGCTTCGGTGGTCCAGGGTTGCGGTCAGTTCTGCACCAATCCCGGTTTGGTCATCGGTATTCGTTCGCCGCAATTCACCGCATTCGTGCAGCAGGTGGCGGGCCTCATCGGCGATCAGCCGGCGCAAACGATGCTCAATTCCGGGACCTTGAGCAGCTATGGCAAAGGCCTGCAAAAACTCCTCGCTCACCCCGGCATCGAGCATCTGGCCGGCAGTTCGCAACAAGGCAATCAGGCGCAACCGCAGCTGTTCAAGGCCGATGTCAGCCTGTTGATCAAGGGCGACGAAGTGCTGCAGGAAGAAGTGTTCGGCCCGACCACGGTGTTCGTCGAAGTCGCGGATCAGGCGCAACTCAGCGCCGCGTTGAACGGCCTGCACGGCCAACTGACGGCGACGATCATTGGCGAGCCGGCGGACTTCGAGCAGTTCGCTGAGTTGACGCCGTTGTTGGAACAGAAGGTTGGACGGATTTTGCTGAACGGTTATCCAACCGGCGTGGAAGTCTGCGATTCGATGGTCCACGGCGGTCCGTATCCGGCAACTTCCGATGCGCGTGGCACCTCGGTGGGCACCTTGGCCATCGACCGTTTCCTGCGTCCGGTATGCTTCCAGAACTACCCCGACAGCCTGCTGCCGGATGCGTTGAAGAATGCTAATCCGTTGCGCATTCAACGCCTGGTGGACGGCCAGCTATCCCGCAACGCACTCTAACGTTCGAACATGACCCTTGTGGGAGCGAGCCTGCTCGCGAAAGCGCGGTATCAGTCAAAGATGATGTCGACTGACACTCCGCATTCGCGAGCAGGCTCGCTCCCACATTGAGCTATCATTGCGTCTTTCCCATTCAAAGATTGACTGCCATGACTGCCGCAACCGACACCTTGCTCGCCACCCTCGAACATTGCGATATGGTGGAAATCGACGGGCTGCACGCCTTCGAATTCTCCCTCGATGAAGACGATAACCTGCACATCGAATGCCTGGACGGTCGTGTGTCCAAGCACTGGGAGTTCACCCCGGCCGAGGTCGAGGCCGCGACCTTCGATCCAGACCTGCAAAGCTGGCTGATCACCGGCAGTTCCGGCGAGCACCGGTTGGTGTGCATGACCGCGTTCCGCGGTGATGACGATGAGGAAGAAGCGAATGAGGATGCGTAAGCTCTGGCCATTGTTGATGGCTGGCAGCGTCGGCGCGATGGGCTTTCAGGCGGCATTGGCCGATGGCGATCAGTTGCTCGTCGGTTCCTACACCGCCGGTCAGAGCCAGGGGATTTATCGCCTGAACTTCGACAGCGCTACCGGGCAGATCGATGCCAAGCCGCTGCAAGTGGTCAAGAGTGAAAACCCATCCTGGCTGACCCTGTCCAAGGATCAGCGTCACCTGTTCGTGGTCAACGAAAACGGCCCGGGACAGACTGATCCGGTAGGGCGCGTCAGCAGTTATGCGATTGATCCGAAAACCCATGAACTGAGCCTGATCAATCAGATGCAGAGCCTGGGCAACGAGCCGACTCATTCGGGCCTCAGCGTTGAAGCGAGTCACCTGTTTGTCAGCAACTATTCGGTGGCTGAAGATCCGGGCGGCACCCTGGCGGTATTGCCGGTGGGCGCCGACGGCAAGCTCAAACCCGTGGTGCAGATGAGCAGCCATCCATCGAGCCGGGTCAATCCCGAGCGGCAGATGTCGGCGCACGTGCATTCAACGGTTTCGTCGCCGGACGGCCAGTATGTGTTCTCCAGTGACCTGGGCGCTGACAAGATCTTTGCCTACCGCTTCGACCCCAAGGCTAACCCGGAACTGCCCTTGACCGCCGCTACACCGGCGTCCGTCCAGTTGCCACCCGGCAGCGGTCCGCGTCATCTGCTGTTCAGCGCCGATGGCAAACACGCGTGGCTGACCATGGAAATGAGCGCGCAGGTTGCGGTGTTCGATTACAAGGATGGCCAACTCAAGCAAACGCAGATGGTTGAGCTGGCGACGGGGCAACCCGTTTCAGACAAGGCAGCCGCTGCGCTTCACGCGTCAAGCGATGGCAAGTTCCTCTACGTCAGCAACCGTGGCACCGCCAATCAGCTGCTGGTGTTCGCCATCGATCCTGCTACCGGGCACCTCAAGGAACTGCAGCGCCGTTCCGTAGAAGGTGATCACCCGCGCGAGTTCAGCCTCGATCCGAGTGGCAAGTTCTTGTTGATCGCCAATCAGAAAAGCAATCAGATTGTCGTCGTCGAGCGCGATCCAAAGACAGGCCTGCTGGGTAAAACCGTGCAAAAACTGCCGATGGACGCCCCGAGCGACCTCAAGTTCCTGGTGCGTCAATAGGCCGCAGGCCCCGGTTGATGGGGCCTGCATCCTTCTATTAATGACGCTGATATCTGCTAATGCTACAAAAGATTTCAAGGCGCCAACCTCGAAGGTTAAGTTTGCTTCACGGCCCCACCGGGCAAGCAAGCCAACTGAATCCGAGGAACACCGCCATGAACTTCAATCTCTTCTCCGTAATCGCCGCTTCTGCAATCTCTGCCACCGTTGCGTTGCCAGCCAGCGCCAGCGTTGAAATCAGCGACAAAAAATCCCACGCCCAAAGCTACACCCAGAAATACTTGCAACAGAGCGCCAACTTTTACGCGGCTCTGGATCACAAGACCCAAGCCTGAAATTTGAACCCTGCACCTTTTATGCAGGAGCGAAGTCACTTGCGCCGATCGAGCTGAAAAGCTTTGAGAAACCTGAGTGATGTCGCTCCTGCATAACGCGTTTACGACAGCATCATATTGCCATCAATGTAATGCTTGATATCACATGGCCATGAGTTTAAATTTGACGCTGATTTTTTGACTCATTCTCCTGATAAGGATCGACAGCATGGCAATGCGTCTGGCCGTGGTTCTTCTGTTTCTCTATTCCACCCCCATTCTTTCGGCTGCCCAGCCCGTTCCAGACGAGCCGGATGCGGCCCGCGAACGCATGATTAGTTTTATTGAAGACTGAGATAGTTTGGTTTAATGATTAACGAAGCTGATGGTTACTATGGATAACCCTGAGTGGTTATCACCGCTTTTTTGATCGATTCTGTGGGCATCGAAACATGCCTGCGGAGAACATCATGGCCAGCGCAATCATCACTTCTGCCAAACACGGCGCCTACCTGGCTATCGCTCTTTACGTGGTCCTGGTGCTGGTTGTCAGCCTCTCGCCACAATCGCGTCAACCGCTTGAAGCGCCGATTCAGGTCGCTCATCCCGGCATTCAGTTTGAACACCGTTCGCAAACCGCGATGGTCGATCAGGCTGAACTCGCGGGAGTCGCCGGGGAATGAAAGGGCACAGACTTTGGGTCATCGCCTTCCTGGCGTTCATGACCAATGGATCTTCCTTGTTGGGGATCGGACAGGGCTCGGCGGGGTCGGTGGCACGGACTATCGAAGCCAATCACAACCTTGCTCGCAACATTGAAACCGCGAAGGCCCTGGGGCTGTTGGCCGGCAATCCGCCAATCGAACGCCAGAACGACTTCTTCGGGCCGTTCCACGTGGATTGCTCGGTGTTGCAGATGTGCTCGGTATTGGCGTGAATGCCAGCAGCCATGAGGTCCCTGTGGCGAGGGGGCTTGTCGGAATGCCGCATCACCCCGTTGGGTTGCGAAGCGACCCTCTGCAATTTTTCAGGCCCACCGAGTCGCTTGGATTTACGACTGCTTCGCAGCCGAACGGGGTGATGCGGCATTCCGACAAGCCCCCCCTCGCCACAATGGACCGTTACTTTGCCATTACGCCGATGAAAAGCTCCGACTCCAGAAACCGCTGCAACCAGGCCTGCAAGCGGCGATAGGGCGACTGCCCGAACCACTCGCGATCCACATGGGCGAACTGCCGCACGAACGGCATCAGTGCCACATCCGCCAGGCTCGGATGCTCGGCCAGCAAGTAGTCGCGTCCCTCCAGCAACTCATCGAGTCTGCGCAAAAACACCTCGCCTTCGGCGCGATAAACCGTCATTGGCTGCTCGGGGTATCGCTCGGCGTACTTGTAGCGATTCAGGTGCACCTTGAACACCTGATCATTTTCTTCGATCAACCCGGCGATGTGTTGCTGCCCGACGGGATCATCCTTGAGCAACCAATCCTGCGGATCGTTCTGCGCCAGGGCCCAGTGCATGACCGCCAGGCTTTCATCGATCACCTGACCGTCGACGCTCAGCACCGGCACCGTGCCTTTGCTCGACAGCGCGAGCATTTCGGCAGGTTTGGCCTTCAGGCTGACCTCGACAATGTTCACCGCAACCCCCGAATAGCGCAGGGCCATGCGCGCCCGCATCGCGTAGGGGCAGCGGCGGAAGGAATACAGCGTATTCATTTCACCTCCAGCGTACTCAGGCCGTTGCCCTGACGGCGAACCTGAATCTGCACCGGAATCCGTTCATGCATTTCCTGCACGTGTGAAATCACCGCGACTTTTCGTCCCTGGGCTTGCAAGCCGTCGAGAGCATCCATGGCCAGTTGCAGGGATTCCGGATCGAGGCTGCCGAAGCCTTCGTCGATGAACAACGATTCGATTTTCAGCGTGCTCGATGCCATCGACGCCAAACCGAGCGCCAGGGCCAGCGACACCAGGAACGTCTCGCCGCCGGACAACGAATGCACCGAACGCAGTTCATCACCCATCTCAGTGTCCATCACCAACAACCCGAGCATGCTGCCGCCACGTTTGAGGCGATAGCGCCGCACCAGTTGCCGCAACTGAACGTTGGCGTGATGCACCAGCAGGTCGAGGTTGTAGGCCTGGGCGATCTTGCGGAAGGTGTCGCCCGTGGCCGAACCGATCAGTGCATTCAAACGTGCCCAGCGCTGGTATTCGGTGTAGGCGTCGGCAATCTGCTGCGCGAGGGCCTGATTGGCGTTTTGCCGGCGCTGATCCTCGGCCTGTTCGGCGCGTAGTTCGGCGCAACGGTGTTCGCTGGCGGTGAACTGGTTTTGCAATTCGGCAAGCGCCGTCGCCAGTTGTTCGGCGTCGAGATTGCCGTTGTGTTGTGCCTGGTGATTGAGCAGACGCTGATCGCGCTCCTGCAACAGGACCTTGGTCTGTTCGATGGCTTTTTCGCTTTGCTGCAATTGCCGGCGCAGTTCGCTGACCTGCTGGTCGTCGACACTCAGCAGATCTTCCAGGCCACCGTCATCCAGTTCCGGATGCAATGCGCGCCAGTCGGCAATCTTGCCGCTGAGCTCGCGATCTTCGGTGTCCAGTGCCTGCGAGCGTTCCTGCTGGGCCTTGAGTTCGGCGCCCAGCTGCACCAACCGCGTACGCACGGTTTGCAGTTCCTGATTGGCCGTGGCTTCGGCATTGCGCGCCTGTTCGACGGCTTGATCCAGTTGCTGCTGCCACCGCTCGGCGCTGCTGTGTTCGCCGAGCAATTGCGTGAGTTTTTGCTGGCAGGCCTGTTGCTGGTCGGCGAGGGCGGTGAACTGCAGGCGTGCCGTTTCCAACTGCTGGAGGCGAGTGAGTTGGCGGTCCTGTTCTTTCTCCAGCGTCTGCTGCCGTAGTTGCTGCTCGCTGAGTTCATCGCGTTGCTGATCGAGTTGTTCCAGGCGCTGGCTGATCTGCCGGTCCAACTGCATGAAGGTCGCGGCCGGTTCGTTGCGCAGCGCCTGCAGCGTATCGGCCGGGAGCAGGGTGCTGAACGCCGTCAGTTCCTCGTCCAGACGCTGGCGATCACTGCTCAACTCACGTTGCTGGTTGGTCAGGTGCTGGGTCGCTTGCTGGCTCGTCGCTTCAGCACTACGCAGTTGCTGTTGAAGGCGCGCGGCGTCTTGCTGCAGGGCGAGCAGGGCGGTTTGCCGTAGTTCGTCCTGAGTGATGCTTTGGGTCAACTGGTTGTTTTGCTGCACCAACCAGGCATCGCGTTTGAGCGCATCCTGCGTGAGCAGCTGCGCAGATAACGGGTGTGCTTCAAGGCTTGGTGCCAGGCTCTGTTGCTGAGTCGCGAGGTGTTCTTGTTGTTGCAGCAACTCCTTTTGCTGGGCAATCACGCCGCCCACTTCAGCGCGCAGGTCTGTGAGCTTTTCTTTCAGCAGGTCGACGGCTTTCTGGGCGTTGGCCTGTTCGCTTTCATCATGCCGGCCAAGGCTCTGCAGCAGGGCTTCGGGCTGATGATAGGGATGGTCGGGGCTGCCACAGACCGGGCACGGCTGATCGTCCTGCAACTGCTCGCGCAGTTCTTCGACGCTGGCGCTGCGGGCCAGGCGCTGGCGTTCCAGCAGTTCGCGGGTGACGGTCAGGGTCTGTTCGGCAACGACCAATTCGTTCTTGGCTTTCACACCGTCCTGGGTCAGACGTTCTCGTTCTTGCTGAGCGGTCAACTGGCGCTGCTGGAGTTCGGACGCGCGCTTGTCCAGTTCCTGCTGACTGGCCCACAGGCGCGTCAGCTCTTCAAAGGCCCGCTGCTGCTTGCGATTATCTTGCAACAGACTCCCGAGAATCCGGATCTGCTCGGCCACCGCTTCCGGTTCGGCGCCGGCTTCCTTGTACAGCACTTCAAGGCTCTGACGCTGAGTGGACAGATCCTCGGCAGCGCGAGCGGCGCTTTGTTCAAGGGCGGCCAGTTCGGCCTCGCCCTTGTTCAGGCGATTGCCGATCAACATCAGCTGTTGCAGGCGATCACGGTAGGCGTTCCAGGCATCGCTCAAGGGCGCCAGAGGGGTGCTTTGCTCAAGTTCCCCGGTAATCCGCTGCAAACGTTCGGCGACCTGTTTCTGTTGGTCGAGCAAGCCTTGGATCGTGTTTTGGCCCTGTGTACAGGCCAGTTCTGCCTGCTGCTTGAGCTCGGCACTGAGGCTGGCATCCTTGACCAGACGGGCGAGGGTGCTTTGCTCTTCGAAGGCCTGACGCAGCAGCGGAGCGCTGGTGGTGTGTTGGCTTTGGGCCTCGACCAGCGCGGTCTGCGCAGCGCTGAGGCTGTGTTCGAGTTGCGCCTGGCGCTCGTTCAGCTCGGTTTGCTGTTGGGTATGTTGCTGAACCTGCGCGGCCAGCGGTGTGAGCTGGGCGGTGAGTTCAGTCTTGCGGGCGAACTGATGGCGTTGCGGGGCCAGTTGCTCCAGGCGAGTCAGCTTCAAACGTTCGCCGGCCAGGCCTTCCCAGTGCTGCCGGGCTGATTGCAGCTGCTCGGTGGCGCTCTGTTGTTCGTCCTGCAACTGACGCAAATCCTTGAGCCAGGTGTGTTGCAGTTCCAATTGTTTGAGTTGCGCTTGCTGAGTCTTGAGTTGCTGCTGAGCCTCGTTGAAGCGTTCATCGAGTTCCGCGCGTGCTTCCGGCGACAACGGTGTCACGCCGGTGGCCTGGTCCTGCAGCAGCTTGTGGGTTTCGCGAGCGTCTTTGGTTTTGTCGAACGCCCGGCGACCGAGGCGCGTATACAGCGCGGTGTCGGTGAGTTTTTCCAACAATTCGCTACGTTCGTTGTCGTTGGCCTTGAGGAACGCACTGAATTCGCTTTGAGCCAGCAGCACCGCGCGAGTGAACTGCTCGAAGTTCAGGCCCAGTACGGATTCGAGCTGGGTTTTGAATTCAACTTTCTGACTGGCCAGTAGTTGATCCAGATCGATGTCGCGCAAACTCTGACGACTGGCTTGCAGCTTGCCGCCGGCCTTCTCCCGGGCGCGATTAGCCTCCCAGCGAGCGCGGTAGCGACGGCCATCGATGCCAACGAAATCGACTTCGGCATAACCTTCACCCGTGCCGCGACGCAGCAATGTGCGGGGGTCGCCAGTGCTGATCTCGCCGTCGGCGTCTGGCGCTTTGGCAGACACCTGAGCATTGCTCAGCCGAGGCACAGCACCGAACAGCGCCAGGCACAAGGCGTCAAGCAAGGTGCTTTTACCAGCGCCGGTCGGCCCGGTGATCGCGAACAGACCGGCGCTGGCCAACGGCTCAGCGGTGAAGTCGATTTCAAAAGGCCCGGCCAGTGAGGCGAGGTTTTTCAGGCGGATCGCGAGGATCTTCATGGTTGTTCGCTCTCCATCTGTACGTCTTGCAACAGCTCGGCGAAGTCCTTGAGGGTTTGCTCGTCGACCTCGCTGCCGTAGTTGTCCTGCCAGGCGCGGCTGAACAGTTCCTGAGGTGAGAGCTGATCGAGTTCGATCAAGGTCGTGCCGTCATCCACACCATCGCGGCTGCCATTGCCAGCATATTCAGCGGCGATCCGCACCAGCCGCACGGCTTTGCCTTGCAGGGCGGTTTCCACTTGATAACGCAAGTCGGGTTGCGGCTCATCGAGACGCACGCGAACTTCCAGCCACGGCTGGCGCTGGATATCGGCCAGCAGGTCGATGTTCGGCAAGTCGGCCAGTTGCAGCAGGATTTCCGCCAGTGGCGCGGGACCGATGCGTTGCAGATTCACCGCCCGGGGGATCAGTTTGGGTTCGACGCTGACCAGGGTTTCGCCTTTCAGTGTGATGTCGAGAATCTGGTGCTGATAGCCAATCTCGGAGAACGACAACGGAATCGGCGAGCCGCTGTAGCGGATGCGCTCTTCACCATTGACCTTCTGCGGCTTGTGCAAGTGACCGAGGGCCGCGTAACTGATGCTCGGCCCGAACAGGCTGGCGGGCAGCGCTTCGGCGTTACCGATGATCAGGCTGCGCTCGGAGTCTTCCGACACCGAACCGCCGGCCATGTGCGCGTGGCTGATGGCAATCAGCGCCTGACCCGGTTTGCGCTTGGCATTGGCGGCTTCGATCAGCCATTCGTGTACCTGACCGATACCGCGCAGGTAGTTGTCACCCAAATGCGCGCCAGTCACTTCTGCCGGTCGCAGGAACGGCAGCGCCAGGCACCAGGCGACGGTTTTGCCTTTGGCATCCGGCAATGGCAGCAGCAGGCGCTCGGCGTCGAGTTGACCATCATCCAGCCACAGCACACGACCCAGCGCATGCGTGCGCAAACGCCGCATCAACGGCGCGGGCAGTTCGATCCGCGAACCGGAATCGTGGTTGCCGGCGATCATCACGATGGTCAGCTTCGGTTGTTGTTCATGGGCGCTGACGATGAAGTCGTAGAGGCGTTCCTGGGCTTTGACCGGAGGATTGACCGTGTCGAAGATATCGCCAGCGATCAGCAGCACGTCTGGCTGGTCCAGCTTCAGCTGGCGCAGCAACCATTCGAGAAAGCAGGCGTGTTCGAAATCGCGTTCCTGGCCGTGCAGGTTTTGCCCAAGGTGCCAGTCGGAGGTGTGAAACAGACGCAAGGTGAACTCCGTAGGAAATAAGGTGATGGCCGCGAGGAAAATGATGGCGGCTAAAGGGGAGGGAGTTTACTGGCAAAAGACCGGGGATGCTGAAAGCCTTGAAAGATTGCCTGTCGATTGGGTGGTGCAGCTTCAGTATGGTAGGGGGCAGTCGAACGCTGTTGCGCAGCATCAGGGAGTTTTAATGTTTAAGGAGGCGTCATGACCCAACGATTACTTCAACTTGATCAAGTGTCGTTCAACTTGCCCGACGGGCGCGTTCTGTTCGATCACTTGAACCACACCTTCAGTACCAGGGCCACTGGCATCGTGGGCGCCAATGGTTGTGGCAAGTCCTTGCTTGGCCGGCTCCTGACGGGGGAACAACTGCCCACCAGCGGCATCGTCCGTCGCGAAGGGCGGGTTTATGCCGTGGCGCAGTTACTGGAACCCGAGCGCTATCCCAGCGTTGCCGCGCTGGCCGGGGTCGCCCCTATTCTGGCGGCGCTGGAGCGCATTGCTCAGGGCAGCGTCGACGATGAGGATCATGCGCTGGCGGTCGATCAGTGGGATTGCGCCACACGCCTTGAGGCGGAGCTGCAGCAGATCGGCCTGGGTCATTTGAACGCCGACGCGCGCACCGACGCACTCAGTGGTGGCGAACGGCAACAGGTGGCGCTGCTGGGGGCGTGGTTATCCAGAGCCGACTGGCTCATTCTGGATGAGCCCAGCAACCACCTGGATATTGATCAGCAACACAAGCTTGCGCAGCAGATCGATCGCTGGCCCAACGGCCTGGTGTTGATCAGCCACGACCGGGGCCTTCTGGAGCACGTGAACGAAATTGTCGAGCTTTCACCCTTGGGCCTGGCAGTTTATGGCGGCAACTACAGTCAGTATGCGGCGGCGCGCGAGCAAGAACAGCAGTCGTTCCAGTCGGCATTGCAAGGGGCGCGGGCGCAGGCCAAGCGCGAGCAACGTGAGATGGTTGTGCAGATGGAGCGTCAGCAACGGCGTAATGCGCGCGGTGACCGTCAGGCCCGTGACGGCAATCAGACCAAGCTGATCACCAACGCCCAGAAAGAACGCAGTGAAAACAGTCAGGGAAAATTGCGCCTCAATCAACAGGTGGCCCGGGAGCAGCAACAACAACGGATCGCCGAGGCCCGTGCGCGGTGTGCGCCGGACATTCAACGCATGATGCTGTCTCCGGAAAGCGTAGAGCCCAATGGCAAGCTGATTGTGCAGCTCAACGACGTGATTCTCCCGTTCGGTTACGCGGCGCCGGTCAATCTGACGCTGACGGGGCCTATGCGCATGGCAATCCTTGGCGCCAACGGCAGCGGCAAGTCGACCCTGTTGCGAGTGATCGCCGGCCAACTGCCGGTGCGTGAAGGCGAACTCATCCGCAGTTGCCATGTTGGCTGGCTGGATCAACACGCCGGATTGCAGTACCCCGAACGCACAGCGGTGCAATGGCTCTACGAGAGTAATCCAGAGTTGCCCGAGGCCGAGGCGAGGACCCGGTTGGCGCAGATGGGCATTGATGCGGATCGAGCGATGCTCAAGACCTGTCAGTTGAGCGGCGGCGAACGCCTGAAAATAGCACTGGCTGCGCAGCTGTATGCACAACGCCCCCCGCAATTGCTGTTGCTGGACGAACCGGACAACCATTTGGACTTGCCCAGTAAAATTGCGCTGGAGCAGATGCTCAATCAGTACCAAGGGACATTGATCGTCGTCTCACACGACAGCGCTTTTTTACAGGCCATTCATCTGGACGCCGAGTTCCATCTCGGCAGCGAGCTGTTGGTGTCCGAAACCTGGTGATGGCCGGCGAGGTATTGCCCCGCGCACAGGCGTTGGTATGCCTGCAATAGTGACCTTGGCCTGAGTCACCGTGCTGAATTTTCACCACCAGGCAACTGAAGTGCCTGGTGGTTGGGAATCGTCCACAGGGTCATCACGTGGTAGAGATTGTCGAACATCGTTTCTTGCCAACATTTCCGGAAGTTAAACGTCGCTCGACAACACTTGTTGAAAACGGCTCAAGGTTACTTCCTGCAAGCTACAAAACCTTGCGCCGTTGCCTACGGCTAGGCCAGAATCCGCCGGCTTGTGCGCCTTGGGGGCGGTCGGTAACTTGGTTCCTGTCACTGCCCATCAGTGATCGGGTTTAGCAGCCCGTGGTTTACGAAGCGCATCTGCATCAAGACAGTCAGGCCATTTCATGCCTGCACTTCTTGGTAGCTGTGCGCAGGGCGCTCTCGGGCGCGCCGGTATCGTACTCCCCGGTCTGCTAACCTGCGCACAGCTGCCACCCTTCGTTTAGCAGCGACTCGGTGACGGCTCCAATTTGGAGTACTGAATATGTTCAAGGTCACACCGAACCCACCCGACACCGATCCGGTCTCTCCCTACGAAAGCCCTGATTCAAACAAACTCAACGAAGCCGCCGAGCGCGCCCTCGACCATCACTTCCCGCCAGCCGACCCCAAACCACCAAAACGCAACGGCCAGCTCTTCAGCGTCTGCCCGGGTATCAACCCTGAAACCCTTCTCGCCAATGCCTCGGAAGATTTGCTGTCCATCAGCGCCATCGCCGCCAACCTCGCCGATGATGTGGACGGCTCACGCCGTTCCGTAGCCTTGGCGCTCAGCCGCATGGCTGACGGCGTGCATTTGTTGGTGGAGCGAATGCTGGATCATCTGGATGAACCCGAGATGGCAGCGGTTTTCGCCAAACAACAAAGCAAAGTCAGTTAGCCCACCAAGTAGTAAGCAACCCCGATTGATGTGTTCCTCCCCATCGGGGTTTTTCTCACTAGGGTGCCCAGCACACAGCTGGGAGCACAAAACCAACACAGTTATCTTCCCTGTATCCGGAACACTTGTAGGACGCGTCCGGTTTGGTCTCCTTGGGCTTGAAGTGCCTATCTGCTTCGGTAGTTTGCACAAACACTCTCAATGTTGAGTCGGTGCGGCACGTCGCTTATGGCCGCGCGCTCACGCTTATGGCGGCAACAGACAGGGAGTTCAACCAGATCATGACTACTCGACGCATCAATAAGAAAAGCGCCATCATTTTGATGGCGCTTTATATTTCAAGCAAAGTTCCAAAATGGAACTTTCGGTATCGCAGAAATTTCATACCGGGCTTCAAGATCCCTCCTACATCAATACTTTGGATGCCTTGTTAGCGTGCAAGGCATTTTTGGCGACCTGCTCGGGCCAGGCACGACTCGGGGATCGCGATTTTTCTCTCTCAGCTTAAGGACGAGCTAAAAAAGCAAAAGGATAAGCGCATGTTCGCACCGGCTAATGCTGGCCACTTGGCAGACTCACCTGACTACCACAGCTGCCTGCCCATCGAGCTGCACAGTCAGGCGGAAGCATTTATCCGCTATCTGCACGAGCTACCCAATAAATCCCCGGTCGAATGTCCGCAGTGTGGTCATCCACGCTTCAGACTGGAGACCATGCCAAATCTGCGTCTTCCGTTTTACCGCTGTGCGGCTTGCAATAAAGGCTTTAACTGTCTGTCGAAAAACCCATTTTCGGGGTACGGGCTCATGCACCTGTGGTCCACCTACGGTCAGTACCTCTTGGCGGGTTGGCCTATGCCCAATATCGCCAAAGCGATGGGCATTTCCCCCAGTACCACGTGGCGCTGGATTAAACCTTGCCGTGCGGTAATGGCTAAAGAATTTCCAGTGTTGTACCACTGGTGGTCTGCGCGACAAGATCGAACCGACCTGGAACCGCCGCCGCATATTGCGGCCCAGGCACAGGCGGTCCTGAGTGGGTTAGAGCATTTACTGACGACTCAACAGGCTGTCTGCTCAAGGTGTGGCTCGCTTCAAATGCGGCGCGTCGATGAGCGGCGCCCTAACTTCTACTGTTCTGGCTGCTCAAGCACGTTGAGCTTACTGCGTGGCACGGTGCTGTCCCGGTTGGGTTATCCGGAGCACTGGCTGGGTTTAGCTCAAGGGGTGATCAATGGCGAAAGCGTGGTTGATTTGCAACGCCGCACGGGGCTTTGCGGGACTGCCTGCAAGCGCTGGCAAGTGCGTTTTATCCAGATGCTGGAACAGCAGGGATATACCGAGTTGATCCAGTGGATTACCTGGCTGCGTAGCCGCCGGGTTAAGGAGGTGAGTGATTTTGTGCGTGAAGGCGGGCAATTGAAGGTTGTAACCGGTTCTCGCTATTCCACTGATTCAAATCGGCGGCATTCGGTGCCACCAAAGCGGTTGCGCAAGCAGCACTGACGACATTTCGAGCTACATGGCGGGGACGACATTAAGTGTTCCCACTGTTGTCAGCTAATTGTCCGAACGGCAGCACGAAGGCCCTTTTTCAGAAAATTCCTCACGTCCTGCTGCGCTGGTGGAAGCACCGCCTCCACCCGTGGGAGTTGCCACTGAAAACCAGGCTTTCAAGCGCGTCTCTACAACTCATGTGCCGATCGTTGACTTCGTATTCCATGTAGCCACGAATCGCTTCCCAATGGCTGGTGGCGATGGACGGCCGAAGCAGGGTGATGGCCGAGCGTTTATTGTGGTTGAGGCGCCAGACACCAGGGCCGATGTGCAGGACTAAAAGCCGGTCAGTCGGGTGCAGAAAAATTCGGAAACAACCTACATGAAAAGTGGAGCCCTCCTGCATCTTTAACTGGGGTGACTTGCCAAAGTCGCCGTTTTTAAGAGCGAAGGTCGGCATGAGCAAACCCAGAGTACCGCAGCCATTTCAATTCTCAGAGCTTCTAAGTGTGAGTGCAAAACTCTCTGTTGTGCTGATTTCGTCTTTTATATTAGTCGGGTGCGGAGACGATGAAGCACCTCCTGTTCAATGGTTTATCGATAACCCATCCGAGATAAATCGAGCCCTAATAAGCTGCAACCACTCAACAAAGTACAATCCTATGCCGCATTACACGTGGTGTTCGAATGCAAAACTTGCATCTATCACGATAAGCATGAGGCGACAGGATCTTGAAAAAGAAGAAAGCTTGGCAACTGCAAGAGATACTCCTGAGAACCTTAAAACAATTCATTGGTATGAGGGTAATAGTCATGCACGACAGGCGAAACTCAACGAGTGCAAGATAAGTGCGGGGAATGGAGATGTTGAGTTTGACCGCGGTTGCTTTAAAGCTACTCGAGCCGCAATGAACCAGTATGTAAGGAGCGGACCAGACTTCTTCGGCGGCGAAAGAATGGGTGAGTTGACGCGGATCCTGCGCGCTGTATCTCCACTACCAGCGCCGGTGCCGCCCGACACTCGCCAGCCTCATGCGGCCCGTGGCAATACGCTTGAACATGAGGTTCCGGCGGGCAAGCCACCCCCGGGAATGGAGCCCGTCGTGCTCCATAAACGGGTGGCCAAAGAAGTCGTTGCTCCCAACACTGGCCCTGAGTACAGGGCCATCGATCATCCATGATGCGCCGGTTGTACTCATTACCGACTTCTATCAACGTTTGGATAAGCCGGCTAACGAGCCGCGTTGCTTGCAAAGAAACAACTCTTGTTGCCGGCGTTGAGGCGAATGAGGTGAGTACGAGCAACCCACTCGCTGTTGGCGCTCAAGGTTTGCACGTATCCACCTGGCCAGAACCTTTCATGCACGATGTTTGTCCGCCAAGTTCAATCGCTGCACTTCAGCAAAAATTTCGGTAATCGGGCATCGCGGCTGGCGTTTGTGCAATTGCCGGACCTGCTCGCTCATGCGCAGCAGTTCTTCGCTTGGCTTGGCCCATTGCTCCTTTGGCAACGGCTCGGACCACTGGCGAATTGCCTCGGGCAACGTGTGTTGGCCCATGGCTTTGATGCGCCGGATTTCCCATTCGGTCAGGTAGTTGGGAATCGTCCACAGCGTCATGACGTGGTACAGGTACCAGAAAAATCCCGAGAGCCGATTGCGTGAACCGTCGCGGATTTGCTGGTGCATACGCGCTCGGGCGTTGTGAAAAGTGTGCAAGCCTTCGTGGGGTGGGTCGTCGGGGCCTTGCAAGTCTTGCGGGTCCTGGATGGATTTGAGGTCGTTGACTTCGTATTCCATGTAGCCGCGAATCGCTTCCCAATGGCTGATGGCGATGGGCAGGCCGGTGCAGGGGAATTCGACGCTGGTCAGGATCTCGCCGTGCTGGAAACCGATGCCCATGCCGTATTGGCGGCGGATGCCGTACTGGGTGGCGCTTTGGGCTTCGATGACCCAGGCCGAGAGGGACTCCCAGGGGACGAAGACCGGTTCGGTGGCGTCCTCGGGCATGAAGCAGACTTCACGGCGTTGGCGGTTGAAACGGGTGGGGATGATTTCGGCGCGTTTGTTGTGGTTGTGAAGCCAGACGCAGAGGCCGATGAACAGGGTGCTGAAGCCGGTTACTGCCGCATACCCATAACCTTCGTGGAATATAGCCGTCATTGAGTCCCAGATAGCTTCTCTGCCGTAACCAAAAACAATCCCTAGAAACCCAGTAAATAGAGGGAATAGGAAGGTAATCATGAAGACAAGGGTGAATGGTCCGCCTAATGTCATCTGCCACATAAAGACTTGGGGTGATCCCAAGCCGAAGTCCATGTACACCTCATTCAACTCCCCGATATGAGGGCCATGAGGCGGGAGCGGTATCGGAAGTGGCAACGGCGCGAGATAGGTGATCTTCCCACTTGGAAAGGGTTCGACATCTCCCGCTTTGCGGGATTGCTCAAGGTGCGGCACAGCTATCGGGCTATCAAGGTTTTTGGGCATGGTCGACCGGCTCCAGCAAATGGGTTTCAACCAGTAACAGCGGCGGATGCTCGGCGACTGATTTTGGCGGAAGCGAAGGAAAATGGCCTTCGCCCCGAGGATTGAGATGAATGACGTGGGTGCGAGAGATCCACTCGCGGTTGCGCGCCAAGGTCTGGCCCGATTTGTAGGAGCAAGGCTTGCCCGCGATGACGGCTGTGTGAGCGATGCGGTTCGTCCCGCCAGAACACTTCATGCACGTCGTTTGCCCGTGCTGTCGATCCGATACACCTCGGCGAAAATCTCGGTAATCGGCCGGCGCGGCTGGCGTTTGTGCAGGGCGTGGACCTGTGCGCTCATGCGCAGCAGTTCTTCGCTCGGTTTGGCCCATTGCTCCTTTGGCAACGGCTCGGACCACTGGCGCATCGCCTCGGGCAACGTGTGTTGGCCCATGGCTTTGATGCGCCGGATTTCCCATTCGGTCAGGTAGTTGGGAATCGTCCACAGCGTCATGACGTGGTACAGGTACCAGAAAAATCCCGAGAGCCGATTGCGTGAACCGTCGCGGATTTGCTGGTGCATGCGCGCTCGGGCGTTGTGAAAAGTGTGCAAGCCTTCGTGGGGTGGGTCGTCTGGGCCTTGCAGGTCTAGCGGGTCCTGGATGGATTTGAGGTCGTTGACTTCGTATTCCATGTAGCCGCGAATCGCTTCCCAATGGCTGATGGCGATGGGCAGGCCGGTGCAGGGGAATTCGACACTGGTCAGGATCTCGCCATGCTGGAAACCGATGCCCATGCCGTATTGGCGACGGATGCCGTACTGGGTGGCGCTTTGGGCTTCGATGACCCAGGCCGAAAGGGACTCCCAGGGGACGAAGACCGGTTCGGTGGCGTCTTCGGGCATGAAGCAGACTTCACGACGTTGACGGTTGAAGCGGGTGGGGATGATTTCGGCGCGTTTGTTGTGGTTGTGGAGCCAGACGCCAAGGCAGATGAGCAGTATTAAGGGGCTGACTAAGAGGGCATTTCCACGACCTTCATCAAACATGCCGATCATTGAGTCCCATATATCTTCCCAGCCGTAGCCAAAAATAATCCCTAAAAACCCAGTAAATAGCGGGAACAGAAATATCACTGAGAAGGTGATGCAGAATGGTCCACCCAGTGTCATCTGCCACATAAACACTTGAGGTGATCCCAACCCGAAGTCCATGTACACCTCATTTAACTCCCCTATATGAGGGCCATGAGGTGGCAACGGTGTCGGAAGCGGCAACGGTGCGAGATAGGTGATCCTCCCGCTTGGAAAGGGCTCGACATCTCCGGCTTTGCGCGATTGCTCAAGGTGCGGTGTCGGCACGGGGCTATCAAGGTTTTTGGGCATGGTCGACCGGCTCCAGCAAATGGGTTTCAACCAGTAACAGCGGCGGATGCTCGGTGACTGATTTAGGCGGCAGCGAAGGGAAATGGCCTTCGCCCCTAGGGTTTAAGTGAATGACGTGGGTGCGAGAGATCCACTCGCCTTTGGCGTTCAACGTTTGCACGCACACCCCCAGTTCCAGTGTCTCGACCACAGGCGCCATCGGAGCATTACGATTCAGCGGATATTGCAGGCACACAATCAGCGGGTCTGCTTGCACGACCTGCAGGCTGTCCGTCACTTCATCGCTGATCACATCCTTGCGTTCACGGGCGGTACCGCGGCTGTCGATTGGGCGGAAAAGCCGATGGGCGCCGATACCCAGGCGGTGCGATGGTTTACCGCTCAAGGGGGGCTGGAAGTCGCTCAGTTTCATCCTCGGCAGCGTCAGATGAATATCACTGGGTTTGGCGCGCAAAAACAGGTTCTTCAGCAATGAGTCATGTTTGTTCAAGCCAAGTTGTGCCGAAGGGGCATGAAGCAATTCGCCGAGGTAACGTTGGTACTGATCCAGGGTGTAGTTACCGCGTTCATCATTGTCCAGGCTCCATGGTGTGGTTTTCAGCCATTTGTCATGGGCGCTGATGTTGTAGCGGTTGAACAGCCAGGTGCCGCCCAGTTCCAGTACGGTAAACAAGAAGCCAGCCAGGTTGACCCGGAAAAAGACTGCTGAAAGGCGTGTGCCGGCGGCGGCCCAGGCGGCTGTTCTTGCAGCAGTGCTTTTGGCGATCAATACAGTGGCCCCCGCGTGTATTGTGTGACCAAGGCCAAAGGCATTGACGGCCGTCATGCCCGCAGCACCCAGTGTGGCAAGCGCTGCACTACTCTGCGCTGAGCGGTTGCCGCTACGCGTCGCCTGTTGCCAATTCTGGTGTTGTGTAGATAGGCTGGACCTTGAAGAAAAGAGACCAAAACCGTAGGTAAAAAGACCCAGACCAACATGAATCTTCCCCATCTGCACATGCACATTCTCCAAGGCGTGAGATTGAAGTGCCGCGACCAGCTTTTTGCTGCGTGCCTTCAGCGCAGTGTCTGCCAAGCTTTGAGCGGCAGCGAATCCAGCCGCACCGGTTGAAGTGAGCGCCGCAAAAAAAACGGCCCGTTTCTTTTCGTCCTTGGTCTGGCTCATCATCTCTCGATAAACCACCACCAAATTCACCGCCTGCGCCAAAAACACCAACAACCCAAGCCCTTCGCTCTTGATCAAGTCTGCCTTCGGCACGCTCTGAATCCCCAGCCGAATGTTCTTCAGCAAACTCCTCACTTCCTGCTGCTGCGCCGGTGGAAACACCACGGTCACCCCCGCCCGAGCCGGAGTGGCTCCGTAGGTGCGCACCGACTGATCCGGCAGTTCAGCAATCGGGCTCAGCGCGCCCGCCAGTCGGCCTTCAAGTTGCGTCAGCTGTGCACGCACGCGAACGATCTCGGTCTGCAACTCAACCGCACGCGGACTTTTGTGTCCCGGCAGGTTTTTGTTGTGGGTAAGCCGGTTGCGCTCACTGGTCAAACTCTTTTGGTAAGCGCGCTCCCTGAGCACGTCCTTGATGTCGGTTTGCAGCGCCGCGTGTTCCGCCGGAGTGGCGACGGTGAAGGTCACCCCGGTGGTTTTTGCCGCGTCGAGGATCCGTGCCGGCAGCGCTTTGGGCAGATGGCGGAACAGTTCGTCGAGGTCGGGGACTTTCCCACCCGCCAGATCGAAGCCTTCCAGCGCGCGGCTCAGGCCCAGGTTCAACGCTGGACTGTAGCTGTGTTGCACCGCGTCGGCCATGGCGCGGGTGTGTTCGGGCAAATCGTCGAGGGCTGGCAGGTGCGGTTGTTCGATTTTTCGCAGGGCTTCCAACCAATGGGGCAGCTTGCTTAAAAGGCCGACACCCGCATTGGACAACAGGCTGTATTGCACCAGCAGCTCAGGCCTGACGCGCAGCGGCAAGGTATAGAACGGGGACCGCGTCAACTCCGGGTGTTGCTCCAGATAGCCCAGCATTTTTTCGCTGGCGTGGTCGCTGCGGCAGATGTCTTTGACGCAGGCATATTCGGCAGCGAAGACCTCGGCCAATTGCTGCGGCTCGTGCGCGTCGTAGTACCAGGCCGAGCGATGGTAACGCCCGGCACATACCAGCATCGTACGGTCAGCGGTGATGCGTTCGAGCAAGCGGTTCCAGCGCCCGAGGTCTGCGCGGTGCTGAAACAACGTGTCGTCCATGGCAGGGCGGTCGATGAAATCGTTGATCCCGCGTTTGCCCGTGAAACCGGAGCCCTCGATCACGTCCTCAATGCGTTTGTTTTGCTCCTTGCCGAGCTTGATCAGGGTGTTGAGGTGCTGCTCAACGAAGTCGGTGGGGGCCATCGCAAAGTGCTGGCGGGTGTAGTAACTGCGGTCCGCGTCTTCAATGGCGCGCTTGTGTGCAGTGATGTCTGGAGTACCCCCCTGATACTTGAGCATCTCTTGGACTTCGGCTTGGGCTTCCTTGCGCAGCTGCACCAGCTCCGGGGGGGCTGGTACGTCGACAGGCTCGACCTTGCCGCCCTTGTTCAGGTAATCCAGCAAGGCTTTGCGCGTGTGTTCCCGCGTTGGTTCAGGCAACTGTTGCAGATCGACGAGCAGCGCATTGACCGCCGGGTCGTCGCTGGCGTCGGCCAGGTTGCCGATATCCGCCGGACTGAGCCGGCTCAGGGATTCGATGTAGCACGCCAGCAAGTAATCGCGTTCGTTGTTATCGGTGTTGCTCCAGTCGTCGACCCAGCCGACCACGGTGTCTTGATACTCGGCCAGATCGCGCAATACGCCGAGGTCGTCCGGCACCACGAGGAACAGCGTGTCGTCCTGATAAGCCGGGCGCACCCGCCCGAGCAACTCGCCGATGTGCGCCTCGCGAAAGCGCCCTGGCTGCTCCCACAGATAGGGTTCAGTTTCGTGCTCGGGGACGTCGCTGACGTGCACCGTCGGCAATAGATCGGCGTCCGGTGGCGACGCCGCTTCCAACTCGGTGCGCTCTTGGGCGGCTAACGCCTGCCGGGCCGGAACCGTCGCAATCTCTGCCAGCCACTGTTTGCCTTGCGCGACCGTCAGCAGGTGTTCGCCGCCGGTTTGGCAATGCACCGGGCCGAGGTCGACGGCCTGCATGAAGTGGTTACGCTCGGCTCGGCTGGCGAGCACTTGCGTGCATTTGGCCGCTGTCCACTGCACTTCGGCGAAGGTCACATGCAGGGTGCTGCGTCTTGAAAAAACCAGTGCGGGGCGTTCTTCGATGGGCGTGCGCAGATCGCCGGCAACCTTGGCGCCCTTGTGCAGCAAGGCGCTGATCAATCCGTTGAGCACTTGGTATTCGTGCAGGTGGCCGGTGACGCTGTCGATGACGTACAACCAGCCATCGCGCAGCAGGCGAATGCCCAGCGGGCGGGTCGTCAGGGCATAGGGCAGCTTCAGTTCGGCACTCGGATCGAGGGGCTTTTCCACCAGCCCGTAACGCAAGGGCAACAACTGCACGTGGGTTTGCCGCAGAGGGCAGGCACCCAGAGAGCCGATGGGGGATTTGGATGCCGCTGCTGCGGCGAGGTCGGCAGAGTGTGGCTTGTTCATGGACGACCTCTTTCATTTGCCCATTGGCGGGCCAGGTCAGCGGCCAGTACGATGCGCTCGCCGATGGGTTGCAGGGAGGGGCTATGCAGCAATCGATTGATCTCGGGATGCTGACCTAGGGGAGATCCGTCCAGCCGGGCCATGACGTTGGCGTAATAAAACAATTCGGACTGGCTGCTCAAACCCAGCGTGCTGGCCTCGGCCTCCACTTGTTCGAGCATTGGCCAACGCTGGGCCACGGTTTCACCGCCATAACGTTCGGGAAAGTGAGCGAGCAGATGAGCGTCGAGTTCGAGCAGTACGCGGCGCCGGTCAGCGTGGTCCAGCGCCGCATTTTGTTCAGGGCTCAGGCGATAAGGCGTCGGCAGGTCAGGACGCTCGGACGACCGGGGTTGGTGGCGATGCCAATTCGCGCCGACGCTATCGGCCGTTACCGCACAGGACAGTGGACCAAACAAACGCTGATCGCCGTTGCCGAACAAGGCGCGCGCCACGGCGGCATCGGCCAGTCGCAAAATCACCGGCAGGCCCTCTGGCATTTCAACCGTCAGCAGTTTGCGCAAATGCTGAGCAACGCCATGCGCAGGCTCGGGGCTGAACAACAGCACGCCCCACTCTTCATGCGCTTGTTGCAGATAGAACTGAAAGATCGGCTCGTCAGGTTGATCGATCGCCACCAACAGCGGCGAGATATCCTGCAGTGCAGTGAATGGCGCACTGTCATACAGCGCAACAGTGCTTGCGCCCGGACTGAGTTGTTTCAAGCGCTCCGGCAAATCGCTCAAGGTCGCACCGTCCAGCAACAGGAAAGCCTGTTGCTCGCTCCATGGCAGGTCTTCAGGCAGAGAGGTCGAGAGGCTCATGCTTGGGCGGCCTCACAAATCAGGCATCGCGAGGCGCGGGTTGAAATCAACGCATGGCGTTGCTGAACCGCATCGAATGTCACTTTCAACAGAGGCAAGGCACCCGGCATCAGAGGCACCGCTGGCATACCCACGGCCGGGGCACCGCCCTCTAGAATCGGCACGCTGCTGAAAATGCCTTCCGGCCCCAGCGTCAACCACTGGCCGCCAGCCTTGATCGTCAGGTGCGTTCCGCCATCAATGACGATTTGTTGCCCGGCACTCAGGTGAATCTGTTGCGTGGCGCTGAGTCGCTGGCTGGCAACGCGGATATGTTGATCGCCATGGACCAACAGGTGATCGTCCTGCTTGAGTTCAGTCAAACGGTTGCCGTGGGTCAGGTGATGTTCTTCACTGCGCAGATCGTGACTGGCGATGCCACCGATGATCACGGTTCGCTGGTTGTCGACTTGAATGCGTTCGTCGTTGAGGACGAGCTGGACGAAATCACGCTGAGCACGCAGGGCAATCTCCTCGGCGCCCTTTTTGTCTTCGATGCGCAACTCGTTGTAACCGCCGCCACCGGGGCTGCTCTGGCTGCGGAAAATGCTGCGGGTGTGCTCGACAGGCAAATCGAGCGGGACTGGAGTTGAGGCGTTTGGCAGACAGTTGAGGATAAAAGGTTTGTCAGGGTCGCCATCAGTGAACCCCACCAGCACTTCCATGCCGACCCGGGGGATCTGGACGCTGCCATAACGGTCATGGGCCCAACCGGTAGCGACCCGAAGCCAGCCGCTCGATTGTTCGTTGTGCTGCCCCTCTCGGTCCCACGGCAGTTGAACCTTTACCCGACCGTATTCGTCGCAGTAGATCTCTTCGCCGGGCGGGCCTGTGACGATGGCGTGCTGGTTGCCCGTTATTCGCGGCTTGGCGTGTTCAAGGGCCGGCCTGAACAGGACGTCCCAAGGTGTCGCGACGAAGTGGTTACGGTAGCCCTGACTGAAACCGTCCTGCGGACTGGCATCGGTGATCGACTCCTCAAGCACTTGGGGTTGCAGGCCAACATGTTTGACTTCAGTCAGAAGCCACAGGCCATTCCAGTCAGCGCGTGGGTGTTCCGTCATCTCGACAAAATGGCCGCTGCGCATCGCACTTTCGTCACTACGTCCATCGGCTTGCCGGTAATCGGCCCGGTGGCGTTCCAGTGCCCGATTGGCCAAATGTTTACCGCGCTCACGATGGGTGAACTGACCTGGGAAACCATAATCCTCAAGGTGCGGCAGCAGCGGGTTTTTGGCCTCGCTTTCCAGTTCCAGACGCGGCTTCTCGAAGTCGTAATCACGACGGCTGACGTGGGTCGGGCGGGTTTCCAGTCGCAGTTTGAAACGGTCAATCACCGGCGCTTCGGCGACCATGCCGCTGCCTGGCCGGTACGCGGTTGACTGGGAGGGTTGCGAAAAGCTGGTTTGATCGTCGCCGAACACCAGCACATGTCCGTCGGGACTGTGCTCAAAATGAAAGTGCAGACCTTCTTCCTCGCACAACCTTTGCAGGAAATGCAGGTCAGCCTCGTACTGCACGCAATAGAGCCGAGGCCGGTACTCGGCGCTTAGTTCGAAGCGCCAACCATCGGCCTGCATTCCTTGGTCTTTCAGTACTTTTTCAATGATCTGCGGCACGCTCAGGTGCTGAAAAATACGCTGATTGTGGCAGTGGGTGAGGTAGGCGAGCCGGGGCACCAGAGTCATCTGATAGCGGGTCAGGCGTTTGCCGGAATCGCCTTGGGCGATTTGATAGACCTGCCCGTGAATGCCGGCGCCGTCAGGACCGAAGCGCAGAAACGCCGGGCGATGCAGCAGAGACTCGAGGTCCAGGTCGGGGCGTTCGCTGACCAGTTCGAGTTTGACTTGGTAGGGTTGGTTGAGCCTTTCCTTGGCGCGGAATTCGAGTACCTGAAGATCGTGGGGAAAACCTTCAATGTCGAGTTTGAAAACGACCTGCTTGGCATCGCTGAGCATCCACATGTCCCTGTGTCTGTTGAAGACACGGGACTTTGCGTGGATCTACCAATTGGCGCAGTCAGACGAATCGATATCCTTTGTAGGACATATCCGTGAAGCAGAATCGCAGCTGGGATGGCGACCTTTTCTGACAGTTACTTCGGATAAAGCGGTGGCAGGCCACTGTCGCCCACCGGGTCCTGAACCCGTTCGGCAATCGGAATCGCCTTGATCGCCCGCCACAAGTCTTCACCTTGCCAATGCTGGCCGGTTTCGCTGTAGAGCGCGCCGTTCAAGCCGTCGAGGGCGTCGGACAACGGCACAAACCGCGCCGCCATATCGGCCAGGGTTTCCGGTTGTTGTCGGGCCCAGGCGTCGAGGGCCTGGCGGGTGGCGTGGGAATCGTTGGCCTGACAGGCGCGCTTGAGATCGTCGAGCACGGTGCGCGGGCTTGGACCGGTCTGCGCCGCGCGCAGGATCGCCGGTTGCCAGCGGGCGCGCCACCAGAGACCGAAGCCCAGCAGGGTGGTGCAGGCCAGGATCAGGCTGCTGAGTTTCCACCACCAGAGGGCTTCGTTGTCAGCCGCGGAAAAGACTTGAGGCATGCCGGCCGGGGTGTCGACCATCAGGCTCGGATTGTTCGCCACTGGCAGGGTTTGAGCCGGCAGGCTGCTGTGATCCAGGTGGTCTTCGAAGGTGTTCCACCAGATCACTTCAACCGCTGGCAACTCGATTGCGCCGGCACGCGTTGGCACCAGGGCTTCACGGTCTTCGCGACTGCCGATCAGGCCTCGCTCGCTGTTCTGGTTGCCCAGCACCGGTTGATCCGGGTAGCGCCGCAAGCCGTTGACGTCGGTGGCGGGCAGCGGTGGCAATTGCGAACTGTCCAGGCCTTCAGCTTTCACCGTCAGGCTGCGGGTCAACGAATCACCCACCTGCGCATGATCCGGTTCCGGGTTCCAGCTTTCGCTCAGGCTGAGGCTGCGGGCCGGCAGCCATGGCACGTCGGCCGGGTAGGTGATGGGTTTGGCCTTGACCGTCAGCAGAATCTCGGCGGAGCTGACCCGCATCAATTTGCCGGATTTCGGTGCCTGCGCGGCGGCGTCCTTGGCGGGTTGTGCGTCCACCAGTGCGGCGTTGAATATCTGCGGCGGAATGATCAACTCACCGCTGTGTTGCGGGTAGATCGCGTAGCGCATCTCGATCACGCCGTGGCGCAGGCCATTGATGTCTTTCTCGTAGGTGCGCGCCTCGCCCAGTTGCTCAATGCGCACATCGGGGATTTGCAAAGGGGGCAGGCTGCTGTCGTCGTACAGCGACACCGAATGGTAGATGCGCAAGGTCAGGATCGCCTGGGCTTGTACGTACACGCTGTTTTGATCGAGGCTGGCGTCGATGAACACCGGGTCCCGTTGGGTCGGGCTGTCCTGGGTTTCGGTCTCGACCACTTGCACGGTGATCGGCTGGCTCTGCACGTCACCCAGTTGCAGTGACGGAATCACCACGCTGCCGTTTTGCCGAGGCAGCAGGGTGATGATCCAGCGGGTGGTCGCACGATTGTCGCCGTTCAGGGTGGTCAACTGGTTGACCTGACGGGTGCCGCGCACGTCGAACAGCGGCTCCAGCGGTGTCAGGTCAGGCTTGCCGAACTGCGTCACGTCGTTGGATTCCAGGGTCAGTTCAATCGTCTCGCCGCTGTTCAGGCGACTGCGATCCACACTGGCGACCAGCCCCGCAGCTTGGGCCTGAGCAGTGCAGATCAACAGTGCGAGCAAGAAAGTGGTGAAGCGGGTCATCGAGTTTTTCCCTGATCCTGATGTTGTTGCTGTTCGTACCAGAATTTGCGCCTGAGCAATTCACCCGGGTCATCCGGGATCTTGCGCAGCCATTGTTCCAGCGCCTGGCGCTGTTCGCCGTCGATGCTGTCGCTGGCCGGGCGCATCGGTGGGCGGGTGCTGTCTTCATCCCCCAGCTCGCTGCCTGGGACTTCATTGGTGCCGGGTTTCGACGGCGTTTTGCTCTGTTGGTCGGAGTCCGTCGTGGTTTGTTGGCCGTCGGTTTTCGGTTCGCCCTTATCCGACGGTTGCGTGGCCGCGCCCGGCGGCGGTTCTTGCGTGGGGGGCTCGGTCTGGTTGCCGGCGTTTTTGTCCGGATCAACGGGCGGTGGAGTGTTTTTCTGCTTGAGCAGAGTTTCCACCAGTGCTTTGTTGGTCAGGGCCGGACGCAAATCCGGTTGACGCTCCAGCGCCTGCTCGTAGGCATCCAGCGCGGCTTCCAGCTCACCGCTTTTGGCCAGGGCGTTGCCACGATTGTAGTGGGCGTGGGCGTCGCTGCCTTCGGCGAACCGCTGGGCGGCGCCGCTGTAGTCGCCTGCCTCGTAGAGCGCGACACCTTGCCATTGTCGATCTTCGAAATGCTGCGCCGCCTCGGCCGGGTGCTTTTGCTTGAGCAAGATCAGACCCTGTTGGTCGGGCCGCAGCCACAAATCGTTGAAGTCGAAGGCATAACTCGGTTGTGGCAGCAAAAACAGCAGTGGCAAGCAGAACAGCCAGCCGCGACGACCGGCGCACGCCGCCAGCAGCAACAACGGCAACAACAGCCAGTAACCCTGATCGGCCCACGTATCGAGGCGCAGGGTATGGCCGTCGTTGCGCAACGCGCGTGGTCCCTCGAGCAAACCGAGTGCGCGCAAGTCGGCATCGTCCAGGCGCGCGTGGCGATAGCTTCCGCCCAGGTCGTTGGCAAAGGCTTTCAGGCTTGGCTCGTCCAGATGTGGCACCAGAATCGCGCCCTGGTCGTCCTTCAGAAAACTGCCGTCCTCCTGGGTGATCGGCGCGCCTTCGGCAGTGCCGATACCGAGCATCAGAAATTGTGTCGACTTGCCGTCCAGCGCCTGCTGAATCCCCTGGCGTTCCAGTTCGGTCAAGGTCGAACCGATTAGCAGGATCCGCCCGTCGCCGAGGGCGCCCTGTTCCAGCAGGGCAAGGGCCTTGGTCACCGCCAGGTCGGCGCGATGTCCCGCTTGGGGCATCAGCGAAGGCTTGAGGGCATCCAATAGATTGCGGCTGGTCGACAGGTCATCCGACAGCGGCACCAGCGTGTGAGCACTGCCGGCGTAGACGACAATCGCGGTCTGGGCATCGCTGCGGTTCTCCAGCAGGTCGAACAGCTTGCGCCGGGCCTGTTCCAGCCGGTTGGGCGGTACGTCGGTGGCGAGCATTTCCGGGGTCAGCTCAAGGACCACGACCAGCGGGTCGGCGGGTTTCTGGCTGGCTTGCTCGACACGTTCCCAGCTCGGTCCGAGCAGCGCCAGAACGGTCAGCACCCAGGCACATCCAAGGATGACCCACGGCAATTTGCTGTCGCGACCGCTGCCACCACTGAGCAGCGCGGCATGGAAGGCCGGTGGCAGAATCATCTGCCAGCGCCCGGCGCGTTTCTGCCGATGCCAGAGTTGCCAGAGCAACCAGCCAAGCAATGGCAACAACAGCAACCACCAGGGACGGAACAAGTACGGCCAGAGCGCACTCATCGGCGCCTCCGCAGACGCAGGCGTTTAAGCCGCTGGCGCCAGTCGGGCAGTTGCGTTTGCAGAAGGTCCTTGGTGAACAGGCGCCGCAACGGGTTATCCGGCCAGCGCTCGCGAACCACCAACAGCATGCTCAGCAGCAACGCCAGCGCCAAAGGCCAGTGGTACAACGCCTGAGCCGGGCGGGCCTGAGTCGGTTGCTGGGTCACCGGTTCCAGTTGGTCGAGGGTGTCCTTGATCGCTTGCAGTTCCTTGTCATCGTGGGCGCGAAAATACTGGCCGCCCGTGGCTTCGGCGATCGCCATCAAGGAGGGTTCGTCGAGGTCCAGGCTCGGGTTGACCCCCAGGAAACCCAAGGTGCCGCTTTGCTCCGGATCGGCGCCGATACCGATCGGGTAGATTTTCACGCCTTCGCTGGCTGCCAGCCGCGCAGCCGTGAGCGGGTCGATTTGGCCGCCATTGTTGGCACCGTCAGTGACCAGAATCAGTACGCGACTTTGTGCCGGGCGTTGGCGCAGGCGTTTGAGGGCCAGACCGATGGCATCGCCGATGGCGGTGTTCTTGCCAGCGATGCCGATCCGCGCCTCGTCGAGCCACACGCGCACCGTGTGCCGGTCGAACGTCAGCGGTGCTTGCAGATACGCCTGGCTGCCGAACAGGATCAGGCCGACGCGATCGCCGTCGCGACTTTCAAGGAAGTCACCGAGCAAGTGCTGAACCAGGGTGAGTCGACTGACTTCTTCGTCCTGCCACTGCATGTCGGGGAAATCCATCGAGCCAGACACGTCGACCGCTACCAGCAGATCGCGACCGCTGGCAGCGATGGGCAGCGGTTCGCCAAGCCATTGCGGGCGCGCCGCGGCGATCAGTAGCAACAGCCACAGCAGAATGAATGGTGCCTGTTGGCGCCAGGCCGGCAGGTTGGCCCGGGCGCGGCGGCGGACGAGGCCTTCGAGGTCGCCGAGGAAGCTGACTTTGAGCGCCGGTTCGCCACTGTCGGCGACAGGCAGCACGATGCGCATCAGCCAGGGCAGCGGCAACAGGGCAAAGATCCACGGCCAGGCGAACTCAAACATGTTTACGAATCCAGGTGTCGACCGCTTGAGTCAGGCCGGCGATGGCCTTGTCGTCGAGTTTGCATTCGGGTTTGTAGGCGCCTTCGACCAGCACCATCCAGCGGGTCAGGCCGGCGGCCGGGCAACGATTGTCGAGGAATGCCAGCCATTTGCGCCCATTGAGGGTGTGGCTCTGGCTGTAGGGGTAATGGTTGCGGCACAGGCGTTTGAGCAAACCGTTGAGTTGCTGCAACCAGGCACCGGCCGGAGCGCCGTCGTAGGGTTTGGGCATCCGCGCGAGTTCTGCCAGCGCGGCGAGGCGCACCGGGTCCAGCGGTTGTTCGGCGCGCACGATCGGGCGCTTGTTCGCAAGGAAGTGTCTTGCCTTCCACAGACCAAAACCGATGAGCGGCAGTAACAACAGCAATAGCCACCAGCCTGGTGCCGGTGGCCAGAATTCGATGGGTGGCGGGGAGATCAGCGGTTGCAGTTGATCGAGGCTGCTCATCGGCCTTTCCCCGGTTTCTGCGGGTTCAGGTATTCGCGCAATTGTTCAACCATCTCGCTCTGGGTGCTCAGGGGCATCAGCAATACCCGCAGCTTCTGTGCCAGCAATTCCCAGCGAGCGAGGCGTGCTTCGGCCTGGGCGCGATAGGTCTGGCGCAGCTCGAAATTCAGGGTGTCGAGTTCCAGTTGAGCACCGCGTTCGGCGAAGCGTAAAAGTCCGGCGGCGGGCAGGGCGTGATCCAGCGGATCGGATACCGGCAGCAACAATAGATCGCAATGCCGCGACAACAGGCTCAGCTGTTGTTCGGCGCCCTCGGTCAGGGTGCGTTCGTCGCAGATGATGATCACCAGGCTGCCGGGACGCAGTACTTCCCGGGCGCGACGCAGGGCAATGTTGAAGGCGTCCCGGTCCGGCTCGTTTTCCGTGTGCAGCGACTGATTGACCCGCACCAGACGGTTGAGCAATTGCAGCAGGCTCTGTTTGCTGCGTCGTGGCTTGATTTCATAGTGCTCGTTGTTGCCGAACACCAGTCCGCCGACCCGATCGTTATGACCCAGTGCGGCCCAGCCGATCAGGCTCGCGGCCTGGGCGGCGAGCACCGATTTGAACATCAGCCCCGAGCCGAAAAACAGCCGGCGACTTTGCTCGACCATGATGAAAATCGGCCGCTCGCGCTCTTCATGGAACAGCTTGGTGTGGGGTTCCTGGGTGCGGGCGGTGACGCGCCAGTCGATGCTTCGCACGTCATCGCCGGCCTGATAAACCCGCACCTGATCGAAGTCCACCCCGCGCCCGCGCAGTTTGGAGTGGTGCAGGCCGATCAGCGGGCTGCGCTGGCTCGGTGTGGAAAACAGTTGCACTTCACGCACGCGATGGCGCATCTCGATCAGCTCGGCGAGGCTGACACGGATGCCCGGCTCGGGCGGCAGGATGACGTTCATCGGGGTCAAGCGACGGCTACGACGTCGAGAATCCGCTGGACCACCCGGTCCTGGTCGATGCCCGCGGCTTCGGCTTCAAAGGAAAGAATGATGCGGTGGCGCAGTACGTCGAACAGCACCGCCTGGATATCTTCCGGGCTGACGAAGTCGCGACCGGCCAGCCAGGCGTGGGCCCGGGCGCAACGGTCTAGGGCAATCGAACCGCGCGGGCTGGCGCCATAGGCGATCCATTCGGCCATCTCCGGGTCGAACTTGGCCGGGGTGCGGGTGGCCATGACCAGTTGCACCAGGTATTCCTCCACGGCGTCGGCCATGTACAAGCCAAGGATTTCCTTGCGCGCGGCAAAAATCGCCTGCTGGCTGACCCGGCGCTCGGGCTTGGTTTCGCCGTTCAGCGCTTCGCCACGGGCCTGTTGCAGGATCCGACGTTCGACGGCGGCGTCCGGGAAGCCGATCTTCACGTGCATTAGGAAACGGTCGAGCTGCGCTTCGGGCAATGGATAGGTGCCTTCCTGCTCGATCGGGTTTTGCGTGGCCATCACCAAAAACAGCGGCGACAGCTCGTACGTGCTGCGTCCGACGCTGACCTGGCGCTCGCCCATGGCTTCGAGCAGGGCGGACTGAACCTTGGCCGGGGCGCGGTTGATTTCGTCCGCCAGCACCAGGTTGTGGAAGATCGGGCCTTGCTGGAACACGAAACTGCCGGTTTCCGGGCGATAGATTTCCGTGCCGGTGATGTCGGCGGGCAACAGGTCGGGGGTGAACTGGATGCGATGGAACTGTGCTTCGATGCCTTCGGCAAGTTCTTTGATGGCCTTGGTCTTGGCCAGGCCCGGAGCGCCCTCGACCAGCATGTGGCCGTCGGCAAGCAAGGCGATGAGCAAGCGCTCGATGAGTTTTTCCTGGCCGAGAATCTGCGTTGAAAGAAAGGTTCGCAGCGCTAGCAGCGCTTCACGATGTTCCATCGATGACTGTTCCTGGAAAGGGTGACCGAAGACGTTCGAATAACGCCAGGGCTGGGGGCGTTACTTTAATCTATCGCGGGGGGCGGCGACTAACGGCATTTTGTGCAAAGTGCAGGAATTGATTGGCGAGATTGTTTGAATTTTGTAGGACTCGAAGGGTGGTGGTGTTCTTTCGGGCCTCATCGCGAGCAGGCTCGCTCCCACAGGGGATCTCCAGCGGACGCGAAATTTGCATCCGGCACAATTCCAATGTGGGAGCGAGCCTGCTCGCGATGAGGCAGGTTCAGGCACCCGAAATTCTGAGGCTCAAAGCTGGCTTATATAGGTGCCAGTACCCTTGAGAATGTTCTGCAACGTTTCTTCCACTTCGGCCAAATCCGCCGCATCAGTGCTGTGAATGATTTCCAGCGAATCATCACCATTGAGCGCATCGGCGTCAGCGGCAGCGATTTCGATCAGCAGGCGGGTAGGGCTGAGGGTGACTTTTACGCCGTCCAGCGTCGAAGGCTCGTCGCCAAGGCTGATGTCCAGCGCGTCCTCGTCCGGGTAGCGGGTCATCAGGAACATATCGCCCTGATCGCTGTGGCAGCAGAGCATGGCCATGTTGTCTTCTTCGTCGTCGCACGGGTTGACGATCAAGAGGGCGGTGGTCATTTGCATGGGGAATTCCTGGCTCGACGAGCGTTGTGAAGACGAACAAAGGGCGATTCTGCCAGCCCTGGGGAATTTCTGCTCGCCTGAGTGTCTGAGGATGTGTCGTGAGCATTCAGGGTGTTGCTGGTCATTTCTGGTACGGATGTGCCGCAAAACCGGGCTTAAACCCCCCGTTTTGCCGTGCGGCTGCTAGTGTTGTTCGATGCACAAGGCGCAAGCTGCGTACCGATGACCGAATATGTCGCAGCGCTGCAAGCACGGGCCTTGTCGCACTGGTTAAGCTGCGCAACGGATGAGCACCTGTAAAGGCATTGCGCTGCACCTTGCCCAGTCGTTTTTGCAGATGCCCATTCATGGAAGGTGAATGTGACCTGAGTGTCTCGTCCAGCTTCACCCACCTGTCATCCTGTTTCCTCTGCCCGAGAATCAGGAACAGGGTGACGGATTGCCCCGAAAGGGGTTTGCACGCGACGCTTCCATCAATAACAAGCCCAAGCGGAGTACCACAGATGGCGTTCTTCACCGCAGCCAGCAAAGCCGACTTCCAGCACCAACTGCAAGCGGCACTGGCCCAGCACATCAGTGAACAGGCACTGCCACAAGTGGCGCTGTTCGCGGAACAATTTTTCGGCATCATTTCCCTGGACGAGCTGACCCAGCGTCGGTTGTCCGACCTCGCCGGCTGCACCCTTTCTGCGTGGCGCCTGCTTGAGCGCTTCGATCACGCGCAACCGCAAGTGCGCGTCTACAACCCCGATTACGAACGCCACGGCTGGCAGTCGACCCACACCGCGGTCGAAGTGCTGCACCACGACCTGCCATTTCTGGTGGACTCGGTACGCACCGAGCTGAACCGTCGCGGCTACAGCATCCACACCCTGCAAACCACTGTGCTGAGCGTACGTCGCGGCAGCAAGGGCGAGCTGCTGGAAATCCTGCCGAAAGGCACCCAGGGCGAAGGCATTCTTCAAGAATCGCTGATGTACCTGGAAATCGACCGTTGCGCCAACACCGCCGAGCTCAATGTCCTGAGCAAAGAGCTGGAACAGGTGCTCGGTGAAGTCCGCGTCGCGGTCGCCGATTTCGAACCGATGAAAGCCAAGGTCCAGGAAATCCTCACCGGCCTGGACAACAGCCAGTTCGCTGTCGATTCCGAAGAAAAAGCCGAAATCAAAAGCTTCCTGGAATGGCTGGTGGGCAACCACTTCACCTTCCTGGGCTATGAAGAATTCGTGGTTCGCGATGAAGCCGACGGCGGCCACATCGTCTACGACCAGGATTCCTTCCTCGGCCTGACCAAATTGCTGCGCACCGGCCTGACCTACGATGACCTGCGCATCGAAGACTACGCCGTGAACTATCTGCGCGAACCGACCCTGCTGTCGTTCGCCAAGGCTGCGCACCCAAGCCGTGTACACCGTCCGGCTTACCCGGATTACGTGTCGATCCGTGAAATCGACGCCGACGGCAACGTCATCAAGGAATGCCGTTTCATGGGCCTGTACACCTCCTCGGTGTATGGCGAGAGCGTGCGGGTCATCCCGTACATCCGCCGCAAGGTCGAAGAAATCGAACGCCGTTCCGGCTTCCAGGCCAAGGCTCACCTGGGCAAGGAACTGGCGCAGGTGGTTGAAGTGCTGCCGCGTGACGACCTGTTCCAGACCCCGGTCGACGAACTGTTTGCTACCGTGATGTCGATCGTGCAGATCCAGGAACGCAACAAGATTCGCGTGTTCCTGCGCAAAGACCCGTATGGTCGTTTCTGCTACTGCCTGGCCTACGTGCCGCGCGACATCTACTCCACCGAAGTGCGCCAGAAGATCCAGCAAGTGCTGATGGATCGCCTGAAAGCCTCGGACTGCGAGTTCTGGACCTTCTTCTCCGAGTCCGTGCTGGCCCGCGTGCAACTGATTTTGCGCGTCGATCCGAAGAACCGTCTGGACATCGACCCGCAGCAGCTGGAAAACGAAGTAATCCAGGCTTGCCGCAGCTGGCAGGACGACTACTCGGCCCTGACCGTCGAAACCTTTGGCGAAGCCCACGGCACCAACGTGTTGGCCGACTTCCCGAAAGGCTTCCCGGCCGGTTACCGCGAGCGTTTCGCCGCGCATTCGGCTGTGGTCGACATGCAGCACCTGCTGAGCCTGAAAGAATCCAATCCGCTGGTGATGAGCTTCTATCAGCCACTGGGTCAGGTCTCCGGTCAGCGCGAGTTGCACTGCAAGCTGTATCACGCCGATACCCCGCTGGCGTTGTCCGACGTGTTGCCGATCCTGGAAAACCTCGGCCTGCGCGTGCTGGGTGAATTCCCGTATCGCCTGCGTCATAACAATGGCCGCGAGTTCTGGATTCACGACTTTGCGTTCACTGCCGCTGAAGGTCTGGAACTCGACATCCAGCAACTCAACGACACCTTGCAGGACGCTTTCGTCCACATCGTGCGTGGCGATGCCGAGAACGATGCGTTCAACCGTCTGGTGCTGACCGCCGGCCTGCCATGGCGCGATGTCGCGCTGCTGCGTGCCTACGCCCGGTACATGAAGCAGATTCGCCTGGGCTTCGACCTGGGTTACATCGCCAGCACCCTGAACAACCACACCGACATCGCTCGCGAGTTGACCCGGTTGTTCAAAACCCGTTTCTACCTGGCGCGCAAGCTGACCGGCGACGATCTGGAAGACAAGCAGCAACGCCTGGAACACGCGATTCTCAGCGCTCTGGACGATGTTCAGGTACTGAACGAAGACCGCATCCTGCGTCGCTACCTGGACCTGATCAAGGCCACCCTGCGGACCAACTTCTACCAGACCGACGCGCACGGTCAGAACAAGTCCTACTTCAGCTTCAAGTTCAACCCGCACCAGATTCCAGAGCTGCCGAAGCCAGTCCCGAAGTTCGAAATCTTCGTTTACTCGCCACGCGTCGAAGGTGTGCACCTGCGCTTCGGCAACGTTGCTCGCGGTGGTCTGCGCTGGTCTGATCGTGAAGAAGACTACCGCACCGAAGTCCTGGGCCTGGTAAAAGCCCAGCAAGTGAAGAACTCGGTCATCGTGCCGGTTGGCGCGAAGGGCGGCTTCCTGCCTCGTCGCCTGCCACTGGGTGGCGGTCGAGACGAGATCGCGGCCGAGGGCATCGCCTGCTACCGCATCTTTATTTCGGGCCTGTTGGACATCACCGACAACCTGAAAGACGGCGCGCTGGTACCGCCGGCCAACGTCGTGCGTCATGACGACGATGACCCGTACCTGGTGGTCGCTGCGGACAAGGGCACTGCAACCTTCTCCGACATCGCCAACGGTATCGCCATCGACTACGGCTTCTGGCTCGGCGATGCGTTCGCATCGGGCGGCTCGGCCGGTTACGACCACAAGAAGATGGGCATCACCGCCAAGGGCGCGTGGGTTGGCGTTCAACGTCACTTCCGCGAACGCGGCATCAATGTTCAGGAAGACAACATTACGGTGGTCGGCGTCGGCGACATGGCCGGTGACGTGTTCGGTAACGGCTTGTTGATGTCCGACAAGCTGCAACTGGTCGCAGCGTTCAACCACCTGCACATCTTCATCGACCCGAACCCGGAGCCGGCCAACAGCTTCGCCGAGCGTCAGCGCCTGTTCGACCTGCCGCGTTCGGCCTGGTCGGATTACGACACCAGCATCATGTCCGAAGGCGGCGGGATCTTCTCCCGTAGCGCGAAAAGCATCGCGATTTCCCCGCAGATGAAAGAGCGCTTCGACATTCAGGCTGACAAGCTGACCCCGACCGAACTGCTGAACGCCTTGCTCAAGGCACCGGTGGATCTGTTGTGGAACGGCGGTATCGGTACGTACGTCAAAGCCAGCAGCGAAAGCCACGCCGATGTCGGCGACAAGGCCAACGATGCACTGCGCGTAAACGGCAACGAACTGCGCTGCAAAGTCGTGGGCGAGGGTGGTAACCTCGGTATGACCCAGCTGGGTCGTGTCGAATTCGGCCTCAATGGCGGCGGTTCCAACACCGACTTCATCGACAACGCCGGTGGTGTGGATTGCTCCGACCACGAAGTAAACATCAAGATCCTGCTGAACGAAGTGGTTCATGCCGGTGACATGACCGACAAGCAACGTAACCAGTTGCTGGCGAGCATGACCGACGAAGTCGGCAACCTGGTGCTGGGCAACAACTACAAGCAGACTCAGGCACTGTCCCTGGCGGCACGCCGTGCCTTCGTGCGGATTGCCGAATACAAGCGTCTGATGAACGATCTGGAAGGCCGCGGCAAGCTGGATCGCGCCATCGAGTTCCTGCCGGCTGAAGAAGCGATCAACGAGCGTCTCGCGGAAGGCCATGGCCTGACCCGTGCAGAGCTGTCGGTGCTGATCTCCTACAGCAAGATCGACCTCAAGGAAGCGCTGCTCAATTCCCAGGTACCGGACGACGATTACCTGACGCGCGACATGGAAACCGCTTTCCCGCCGACCCTGGTGAGCAAGTTCTCCGACGCCATGCGCCGTCACCGTCTGAAGCGTGAGATCGTCAGCACCCAGATCGCCAACGATCTGGTCAACCACATGGGCATCACCTTCGTTCAACGACTCAAAGAGTCGACCGGCATGAGCCCGGCGAACGTGGCCGGTGCTTATGTGATCGTGCGTGACATCTTCCACCTCCCGCACTGGTTCCGTCAGATCGAAGCCCTGGACTACCAGGTTTCCGCTGACGTGCAACTGGAGCTGATGGATGAGCTGATGCGTCTGGGCCGTCGCGCTACGCGCTGGTTCCTGCGCAGCCGTCGCAACGAGCAGAATGCTGCCCGTGACGTCGCGCACTTCGGTCCACATCTGGCAGCGCTGGGCCTCAAGCTCGACGAACTGCTGGAAGGCCCGACCCGCGAAGGCTGGCAGACCCGTTATCAGGCGTACGTTGCGGCTGGCGTTCCTGAGTTGCTGGCGCGCATGGTTGCAGGCACCACTCACCTGTACACCTTGCTGCCAATCATCGAAGCGTCCGACGTGACCGGTCAGAACGCCGCCGACGTGGCGAAGGCCTACTTCGCCGTGGGCAGCGCGCTGGACATCACCTGGTACCTGCAACAGATCAGCGCTCTGCCGGTTGAAAACAACTGGCAGGCCCTGGCCCGTGAAGCGTTCCGCGATGACGTCGACTGGCAACAACGTGCGATCACCATCTCCGTCCTGCAACAGGGCGACGGCACCCAGGACGTGGAAACCCGTCTGGAGCTGTGGATGGAAGAGCACGAAGGCATGATCGAACGCTGGCGCGCCATGCTGGTAGAAATCCGTGCCGCCAGCGGCACTGATTACGCCATGTATGCAGTGGCCAACCGTGAGTTGCTGGATCTGGCGTTGAGCGGTCAAGCGGTAGTGCCAGTCACTGCCACTAGCATTGCCAGCG
Source organism: Pseudomonas sp. GM41(2012) (assembly GCF_000282315.2). GTDB lineage: Bacteria > Pseudomonadota > Gammaproteobacteria > Pseudomonadales > Pseudomonadaceae > Aquipseudomonas. The sequence continues at coordinate 989,896 of NZ_AKJN02000006.1, read as the reverse complement.
CTGAGTTGGAGCCGGCTGCCTGATCAGGCGCTGAATGAAGAAGCCCCGTCTTGAGAGAGGCGGGGCTTTTTTTTGTCTGAAGGTTTTGGACCGTCTGGTCGGGCCTCATCGCGAGCAAGCTCGGCTCCTACAGGTTTTGGGTTGAACACATAACTTGTAGGAGCCGAGCTTGCTCGCGATGAGGCCATTCGCCTCAATGCAACTTCCAGACTGTTTTATTCTCGATCATCGACACTTTATCTGTCGGCCTGGTCAATAAATTACTGAGCGACTGGTCAAACTTCTGCAAGGCCCTGACTTGCACATTCTGTTGTTCGTTTATATCGGCAACTATCTCTTCGCTGCGTTTATAGTCGGCCCATAACGGACTCAGTTCTTTAGCGTCATGACCTTGCGCAGTGCCGATGTAGTTGAAGTTGGAATCGTAGAACGCTGCGCTGACATTCGCGCTGATATCCGAACTGCGCGAGGTCATCAATTGACTGCGCGTGTCGACGATGGCGACCACGTCCGGTTTGGCGGCCCTGAGACTTTGCATGTCCGGGTACACCGTCACCGAGCCAAACTGACGTTGCAAGGATGCTTTGACCCAGTCCACCGCCAGGTCCGGTTTGGAAGTGGCGACGTAGGCATCATGAATCGACTGCACCAGCAGGCTCTGGCCGAAACCGGTGCCGGCGTTGCTCTGGTAATCCTGAAGGTAGGCGCGGTTGGTCTGCGTGTTGCGGCTGTAGACGATGCCCAGGGACACGTTGCTGCCATGGGTGACATGCGTGGCGCTGCTGCGGCCGACCGGCCCGGTGAAAATGCCGTCGAGCGAAGAAACAGCCTTCGGTGCAGTAGGTATTGAACAACCCGTTAAAAGAACCGTTATCGTCAAGGTGCTGACAAGTGAAAGTTTCATGGTGTTTCTCCCGTGAAACAACTTGAGTCGGAAAGTTAATAGGCCGGACACAGTCGGCGGAGATTCCAGACTAAACCTGTCGACACTGAATGAAATAGACCATCACTGCACTTGTCAGGAAAACTATAGTTTTGTTTGGTTTAAAAGGTCTCGGTTAATTGCGTCGGGAAATTAAAAGGCCCGAATGCTTAATTCGAGCCCGTTTATTTATGGCTGGCGCAACAGCTATCAGTTTTCCAAAGGGATCAATACTTTTTCGTCGGGCGCTAACACCATAAACACCAACAGTTTGGCGGGTTGGGTGGCACTGGCATTTTTCGAGACCAAATGCTCCGAGCCGGCTGGCTCGTACCAGTATTCACCAGCCTTGTAAGTGATCGCCTTTTCGCCTTTGACCTGGGAAATGATTTCCCCCGAAATGACGTAAGCCATGGCCGTGCCTTCGTGCTTGTGGGCGATGGATGATTGGCCGGGTTTGTAATCGACTTCGATCATCAGCGCTTTTTTACCTGGTGCGTTTTTCAACATCTGGTCCTGCAACACCGTGACCTTTTCCGAAGGGGCGGCTTCGTGAGCGTATGTCGCGGCGCAAAAGGTCAGGGCCAGGGCGGCGAGGGGCGCAGCACAGTAACGGAAGGCATTCATGGGTTATCACCTGCTGTGGTTAGTGTCAGGGACCACAGTAAGTCTCGGCCAAGGCCAATCAAACAGCCAATTTTCGTGAAGGCGAGGGGACCAATCATGCTCGTTGAAAAAACAAGATCGCCGCCTCCAGCCACTCCTGCAGAGGTACCCATTGCCCTGTAGGAATGGCCGAAGACAGCGACCTAATTTAAACGATAGGAAAGCTGTTGAAGTCGACGCTGTTGGCCAGGCGGCTGTCGATCAGGCCGATAAAGCCTTGTACTTCAGGGCAGTTGAAATGCATTTGCATGGCCGCTTCCGATTGCCAGCGGGCACTGACCGTCCAGCGGTTGTCGTCCTCGGGGCAGCGGTCGACCATATAGGAATCGCAGCCCGGTAATTCGCGCAGGGTGTCGACGATTTTTTGCAGTTGCTTACCCAGTTCGTCCGAGCGGCCGGCGGCGGCCTGCACCTTAACGGTATTGATCACTTCGTTGGACATTGCTCACACTCCTGAATCAGGCCGGACGAATCCTGCTCATTGAGGGATAACGTTTATGCAGGATAGGCCTGCATCCCCGGACCACCAATAGCCAATCGCGGGATAAAAACGCAGACCAATCCGTCAGGCAACCTGCTGCAAAATGTCCCGCAGGCGGTCCAGGGCGATGTCGATGTCCAAGGTTTCGATGGCGCCAAAACCCAGGAAAAGCCCAGACTGCGGCGCTTGCTGGTAGAAAAAACTGTCGATGGGATACACCCCGACTTCGACTTTTTTTGCAAGTGTGATCACCAATGGAATATCGATAGACACTTTGCACATAACCACCATGTGGAACCCGGCTGTGGTCGGAACCGCCTCGAGCCACGGTGACAGATCGCCGGCCATGCGCTCGAGGATCCGCTCACGACGCCCGGCATAGATCGTATGGCAGCGCCGGATGTGCTTGAGCAGACAGCCTTCGGCGATGAACTTGGCCAGCGCCCATTGGGGCAGGGTGGAGGTGTGAAGGTCGGTGAGCTGCTTGGCGCGAATGACCGCTTCGAGTATCGCCGGCGGCAGGATCGCATAACCCAGGCGCAGCTCCGGCAGGAGGGTTTTCGAAAAGGTCCCGACGTAGGCGACGATGCCGCGTTCGTCCATGCTTTGCAGCGAGTCGGTGGGCCGGCCTTCGTAGCGGAATTCGCTGTCGTAATCGTCCTCGATGATGATCGCGCCCAACTCATGGGCCCGCTCCAGCAGCGCGACCCGGCGCGCCTGGCTCATCGGCATGCCAAGCGGGAACTGGTGGGACGGCGTGACGTAGATCAGGCGGGTGCCAAGGGGGATCTTGTCTACTTGAATGCCTTCGGCGTCCACCGGGACGCCGATCACCGTGGCGCCGTGGGTACCGAACAACAGGCGTGCGGGCGGGTAACCGGGGTCTTCCATGGCGACGATGCTGCCGGGCCGCGTGAGCACCCGGGAGATCAGGTCCAGCGCCTGTTGCGCGCCATTGCACACCACCACGTCTTCGTCCTGGCAATTGACCCCGCGGGAAAACGCGATGTGCCGGGCGATCGCATTGCGTAACGCCGGCAAGCCTTCGGGCAGGCTGTATAAGCCCTTGGACGCAGCGATCTGGCGCAAGGCGTGAGCGGTGCAGCGCCGCCAGTCATCCTGAGGAAACTGACCCTTGCTGGTAGCGCCGCCGATGAAGTCGTAACGCAACGAGCCTTCCAGCGTCGGATGGCGCAGGAACACTGGCAGGTTGCGCCAGGACTCGATGACCTCGGCACTGGCCAGCTCCGAATGGCTCTGCTTACGGGTAATTTTCGCCGGTCGGGCGTTGACGTAGGTGCCTTTTCCGATGACCCCGGTGAGGAAGTTTTCGTAGGTCAGTTGCGTGTAGGTGTCAGAAATGGTCTTGCGCGAAATGCCCAGTTGTTCTGCCAGCAAACGACTGGGCGGCAGTTGCGTCCCGGCTGCCAGACGGCCGGATTCGATGGCGCTGCGCAGTTGGTTGTACAACTGGCCTGCCAGGTCCTTGCGGCCGTTGATGACAACGTGAAGTTCCATACCGGCGAAGCTCCTGGGGCGATTGAGGCGCGTGTGCGTCGGGCCAGATTACCCGCATGAGCGCCTGCGCAAAAGTTGCGTGGGCGAAAAACCTCCGATTGGTCTGGTGCCTGAGTGGTCCACGGGTATTTCGCAGAATTGGATCTGTAACGCCTGTGTATCAACGCCTACCTTGGGGGGCACACATTCGATCCACGAGGTCACGCCATGAACGCCCGCCTGGATTACTACAGCGCATCGCCCAAAGCGATGAAAGCGATGATTGCCATGGAGGCGTTGACCAGCAACCTCAGCATCGAGCCGGCCTTGCTGCACTTGATCAAGATCCGTGCCTCGCAACTCAATGGCTGCGCTTTCTGCACCGACATGCACTCGGTGGATGCCCGGCGACTCGGCGAGACTGACCGTCGGTTGTATTCGATCGTGGTCTGGCGCGACAGCGGCTTTTTCAATGCGCGAGAACGCGCGGCGCTGGCCTGGACCGAAGCCGTCACGCTGCTCTCTGAAAGCCATGTGCCGGACGACGTTTACACTCAGGCCCGGGAGCAGTTCAACGAAGGCGAGATGGTCGACCTGACCATCGCCGTCACGACCATCAACAGCTGGAATCGACTGGCGGTGAGTTTTCGGCAAACCCCTGGAGGCTGAATCGATTTTCCGCCTCGAGTGTCACGTCAGGTTCATAAACCCTGCGCAGGATGAGGCTTTCAAGGACAGATCGACAGGGAGTCAGCGATGCGATTCATGGAAACCACAGAGCGTCAGCGAGTTGCCGAGTACCGCTCGCCCGTAGAAAAAACTTCATCCTGGCGCACACTGGCGGCAGGGATTGATCCGGTACTGGCGCAGTCTTTTCGGGTCAGTGCCCGTTGCGGCTGTTTCATGCAGGCGGCTCGCAGTCTCAATATCAAGGCCACCCAGTTGCGCAAACAATTGGCGCAGCTTGAAGCGCAACTGCAGTGTTCGCTGTTCAGTCACTCAGAGAATGGCGTTGCCCTCAGTCGTGACGGATTGCAGCTGCAATCGCAGTTGATTGCCCTGGCCCACGAGCGCGACTTGCCGGTGATCGAACAGCCGTTGATTCGCCTGGCCGTCGCCGAATCGATCCTGCATGACATTCTCGGTCGCGATCTGGTTGCCTTGTTGCGGCGCAACGCCAGCGTGCGCCTGGACATCATCACCCTGGACAGCGAACTGTCCCTGCAAGCGGTCAGCGCCGATGTGGTGCTGTGGCTGGCCGGCACCGAATCACCGCTGCCCGGCCCGAGTTTTGCGGTCAGCGAGCCCCGGCGTCTGGCACGGCTCGACTACCTGCCTCACATCGCCAAACGGTATTCACGGGTCGCGTCGCGGCCAGACAGCCTCGACGACTTGACGGATTTCCTGTTGGTGCAATGGCAGCATGACCGTCAGGTCGACTGTTTCCGGCCGTGGAATACCCTCGTGGATCAGCGCCTGGCCGGGGTGGTGCAGTTGCATTCCTATGAGCTGATGCTGGAGATGATCCGTTGCAGCGCCTGCATTGGCCTGTTGCCCGGATACATCAGCCGCTTCGACCGCGGCCTGATTGAATTGCCGGGGCTGTTCAGTCAACCGATGCAGCGTCAGGTGTGGATGGCGGTCAATGCCGAGTCCGAGGGGGCAGCGCAGGTGCGGATGATTGTTGAGCTGATCCAGAATACCTTCGAAGAGCGGCGGGAGTGGTTTGAAGGCTGAACACAGTCCAAAATGTGGGAGCGGGCTTGCTCGCGAACGGGGACTGGCAGTCGACATCATTGTTGAATGTGCAATCGCCTTCGCGAGCAAGTCGGATCGCCGCACCGCCGCTCCCACACTGACCCTCGCCATATCGCAAGTACGCGGTATAGAGTGGGCGGCCATGCCTGTATCAAGGATGAATCACCCATGCCCGCCACTGACGCTGTTATCACCCTCGAACGTTTCAACGAATCCCACATCGACGGCATTACCGCGCTCTACAACGACCCGGCCATTACCCGTCAGGTGCTGCAAATGCCGTTTCAGTCCACCGAAGTCTGGCGCAAGCGTCTGGAGTCGGACAACGAGCGTGTGGTGCAGCTGGTGGCGCTGCATCAAGGGACGGTCATCGGCAATATTGGCCTGGAGCAGTTCTCGCGGATCCGCCGCAGCCATGCCGGTAATCTCGGCATGGGCGTCGCGGTGGCCTGGCAGGGCAAGGGTGTCGGCTCGAAGCTGTTGGCGGCGGCGCTGGACATCGCCGACAACTGGATGAACCTGCAACGGCTCGAGCTTTCGGTGTACGCCGACAACGAGGCCGCCATCGGGCTGTATCGCAAGTTCGGCTTCGACACCGAAGGATTGTTTCGCGACTACGCCGTGCGTGACGGCGTGCTGGTGGATGCCTTGAGCATGGCGCGTCTGCGTCGCACGCCCAAGGCCGGTTGAATCACTCGCCCAACGCGAACGCCACCGCCGCCTGCGCATGCAGTTCGGTGGTGTCGAGCAAGGGCAGGGCGCTGTGCTCGGGTTTGATCAGCAGGCCGATTTCGGTGCAACCGAGGATGATTGCCTGGGCGCCACGTCGGGTCAGTGATTCGATGACCTGCTGATACACCTTGCGTGACGCCTCGCTGACCACCCCGACGCACAACTCGTCATAGATGATCCGGTGGACGGCCTGACGTTCATCGGCCTCCGGCACCAGCACGGTCAGCCCCATCGAAGTCAGGCGTTCCTTGAGGAAGTCCTGCTCCATGGTGAACGCTGTGCCGAGTAGTCCTATTTTCAGCGCGCCAGCCTCGACGGCAGCCCGACCCGCCGGGTCGGCGATGTGCAGGAACGGAATACTGATCGCTGCCTGAATCTGCCCGGCCACTTTGTGCATGGTGTTGGTGCACAACACCACGCAATCGGCACCACCCGCCTGCAACCGCTGCGCCGCATCCACCAGAATCGCCGCGGCATCGTCCCAGCGCCCGGCATGCTGGGCCTGTTCGACAGGGCCAAAGTCGACGCTGTACATTAGCAATTTTGCCGAACGCAACGGCCCGAGCCGGTCGCGCACCTGCTGGTTGATGAGACGGTAATACTCGGCGCTGGACTCCCAGCTCATGCCGCCGATAAGGCCGATGGTGCGCATGTTTTGCTCCTGTTGATGGCAACCCTTTGTTTTTGAGCATGCATTTATTTGAGAGTACCCGTGGCTCTTCATCGCGATCTATCAGGAAATTTCACATGCCAACGGCACTGAGCCAAGAGCTGCTGGGCGGCAGACTCTGCTTGCAGCTTTTGCCCCGAGCCGCTTACAGCGCGCGCGACCCGGTGCAGTGGCAAACCCTTGGGGTGACGCTGGAACGTCAACAGGGTGTGCACGCCATCGATTCGGATCACCGGGTGGATTTCGACACCTTGCCTGGCGTGCTGGCTTACACCCCGGCCGGCGTGGAAGTGTTTTCCGAATCGGCCAGCGGTGGCGAATACCTGCTGATGCGTCTGGACGAACCGTTCGCCGATCAGCATTTTCCCTCGGTTGACCACCGTGTGCAGTCTTCAGGCAATCGCCGCGCGCTGATGCTGGGCCGGGAATTGCGGCGTCTTTTGCTCGCTCCGCAACAGGACAAGCTGGCGCTTGAGCAAAGGGCTATGGAATTCGTTGGTTTGGTGAGTCCAAAGGTCGATACCGCGCAACATGCCACGTCCAGGGTTTTCACCCAAGTGCTGGACCAGATCGCCGAGCAGTTCCACGAGCCCCTGACCCTTGAACAATTGGCCGCCACCTACGGGCAAAACGAGCTGCGCTTTCTGCGCGACTTCACCCGGGCAATCGGCCTGACACCCCACGCTTACCTCGTTGAAGTGCGGCTTCAGGCGGCACGCCGGATGATCGAACACACCAACCTGTCCCTGGCCGACATCGCCCTGGACGCCGGCTTCGCCCATCAGTCCCATATGGGCAGTGCCTTTCGCAAATACCTGGCCATGACCCCCAGCCAATACCGTTCACGCTTTTAGTCGTACGCCGGCAGCGCGCATCTGCCATGCTCAAAGTCCGCAGCACCGCGTCAACAAAGGAACACCGCAATGGACGATGTACAGCAACTGGGTGAGATGCTTCGCCATTACGCAGAAAGCGAAGCGCACAAGAAGCAACTGTTCGAGTCGCAATCGGCCGCATGGGCGACGCGCATTGGTGAACTGTTCGATCAGATCCAGCAATGGCTGGAACCGGTCCAGGCGCCGAATCTGCTGGAGGTAAGCCGCGAGGCCTATGTCGCCTCGGGGCCGAGCGTTCCAGTCGAAACGTCGACCTTCAAGACCGAGAAGCTGTCCATTGTGATCGCCGGTAAACCGGTGGAATTTGTGCCCGATGTGATGGGTGCCGGTGGTCAGATTTCACTGGCCGTGATGGGCCTGACTGCGGCGCGGTACGGCAGCATTTCGCTGGTGTGCCTGCCACCGTCCAGCAGTTGGCAATGGCGCAAGACCAATGGCTTGAAAGACCCGGATACCTTTGCCTTTGATGCGAATTTTTTGGCGCAGCAGTTGCAGAGCCTGATTCCCCGCGAACGTGGCTAAGGTCAAGGGCCACCCCTCATCGGAACGCCGCCCGCCCATCCCTCTCCCCAGAGGGGAGAGGGGAAAGGGAGCAGATCTCCATGCATTTCAAGACCTGAGTTCGACTCGATATTTCAGGTCGATGCACCTCTAAGAACACCCCGGTCAGTCCCCTCTACCCCTTGGGGAGAGGGTTAGGGTGAGGGGTGGTTCCAACTGACACCCCTCAAACCTCCAAATTGCCCCAGTCAGGTTTTGCTTCTTCCGGCGCCACCGCCTTCACGGTCTTGCCCGTCGCCAATTCCACCCGCCGCGCCACCTCCGGGTCATCGGCAAACGGAATCAAACTGGCTTCATCCAGACTCTCGGCCGTCTGCTGCTTCAGGCAGTATTCAACCGCCAGCCAAAGCCCCACGACGCCCAATACATTCAGCACGACCTCAATCATCTCAAGCCCCTCGCCTCAGGCAATCTGCGCTTCGCGGTGGGCCATTTCGATGTCCGAAACCCGCACCGTGCGCCAGACGTTGTAAGCCATCAGCAACATGCCGCTGAGGAAGAACACACCGCCGGCGAAGCGCACCACGAACCCTGGATGGCTGGCCTGCAAGGCTTCGACGAAGGAGTAGGTCAGCGTGCCGTCGTCGTTGATCGCACGCCACATCAAGCCCTGGGTGATGCCGTTGACCCACATCGAGGCGATGTACAGCACGGTGCCGATGGTTGCGAGCCAGAAGTGCAGGTTGATCAGTGGCGTGCTGTACATCTGCGTGCGTCCGAAGACTTTCGGGATCATGTGGTACAGCGAGCCGAAGGTGATCATTGCCACCCAACCCAGAGCGCCGGCGTGAACGTGGCCGATGGTCCAGTCGGTGTAGTGGGAGAGGGCGTTGACCGTCTTGATCGCCATCATCGGCCCTTCGAAGGTCGACATCCCGTAGAAGGCCAGGGACAACACCAAAAAGCGCAGGATCGGGTCGGTCCGCAACTTATGCCAGGCACCCGACAGGGTCATCATGCCGTTGATCATCCCGCCCCAGCTTGGCGCCAGCAGGATCAACGACATCGCCATGCCCAGCGACTGCGCCCAGTCCGGCAGCGCGGTGTAGTGCAAGTGGTGCGGGCCGGCCCAGATGTACAGGGTGATCAACGCCCAGAAGTGCACGATCGACAACCGATAGGAATACACCGGCCGCCCAACCTGTTTCGGCACGAAGTAATACATCATCCCCAGGAACCCGGTGGTCAGGAAGAAGCCCACCGCGTTGTGCCCGTACCACCACTGCACCATGGCGTCGGTCGCCCCGGAATACACCGGGTAGGACTTGAACCAGTCCACCGGAATCGCCAGGTGATTGACCACGTGCAACATGGCGATCACCACGATAAACGCGCCGAAGAACCAGTTGCCGACGTAGATGTGCTTGGTCTTGCGCTTCACCACGGTGGTGAAAAACACGATGGCGTAAGCGACCCACACCACGGTCATCCACACCGCGCCGGAGAATTCGATTTCGGCGTATTCCTTGGTGGTGGTGTAGCCCAGCGGCAGGGTGATCAGCATCACCACAATCACCGACTGCCAACCCCAAAAAGTGAATGCCGCGAGCTTGTCCGAAAACAGCCGCACCTGGCAGGTGCGCTGCACCGCGTAGTAACTGGCGGCGAATTGCGCGCTGCCGGCAAAGCCGAAAATCACCAGGCTGGTGTGCAGCGGGCGCAAGCGGCCGAAGGTGGTCCATGGCAGGTCGAGGTTCATCTGCGGCCACACCAGTTGCGAGGCGATCCACACCCCCATCGCCATCCCCACGACACCCCATACCACGGTTGCCACGACGAATTGGCGGACGACCTTGTAGTTATAGGCCTGTCCGATTGTTGCTGTGCTCATGGTCAATGCTTCCACGGTTGCAAAGTCTTGCCAGGCCACCCGGACTGGCATGTCGTGCACTGTAGAAACCTTGCCGGAAACAAAACAGACTCAGAAAAACCGAGTTTATGCGGATCAGATAAAGAGCATGCCTGCGGTGATCAGCCGCAGTCTGATACGGTTTTTTAGTGTTTAGCTGAATCTGTAACGTGCTGCGCCGCAGGTCCATAGTCGTTACCTCGTGAACGAGCCGCAGAGCCCGATCAATCCTGATGAGGTAGCCACATGTATCAGTACGATGACTATGACCGGGCCCTGGTCTTTGAGCGGGTCGCGCAGTTTCGCGATCAGGTCGAACGCTTCATGGCGGATGAGCTAAGCGAAGAAGAATTCCTGCCGCTGCGTTTGCAAAACGGTCTGTACATGCAAAAACACGCCTACATGCTGCGCGTGGCGATTCCTTACGGCACGTTAAGCGCGCCGCAAATGCGCACGCTGGCGAGCATCGCCCGGGATTACGACCGTGGCTACGGCCACTTCACCACGCGGCAGAACATGCAGTTCAACTGGATCGAACTGGCCCAGGTGCCGGACATCCTCGAACGCCTGGCGCAAGTGGAAATGCACGCGATCCAGACCTCCGGCAACTGCGTGCGCAACATCACCACCGAAGCCTTTGCCGGGGTGGCTGCGGATGAAATGATCGACCCGCGACCGCTGGCGGAAATCCTCCGGCAGTGGTCAACCATCAACCCGGAATTCCTGTTCCTGCCGCGCAAGTTCAAGATCGCCATCTGCTCGGCGGAGCAGGACCGGGCGGCGATCATGATGCATGACATCGGCCTCTATCTTTACCCGGGACCCGACGGACAGATGTTGCTGCGGGTCATCGTTGGCGGTGGGTTGGGGCGCACGCCGATCCTTGGTTTACAGATCCGCGAAGGGTTGCCGTGGCAACACCTGTTGTCTTACGTCGAAGCTGTGCTGCGCGTCTATAACCGCCACGGTCGGCGCGACAACAAGTACAAGGCGCGGATCAAGATTCTGGTCAAGGCGCTGGGCATCGAGGCCTTTGCCCGGGAAGTGGAGGAAGAGTGGCAGTACCTCAAGGATGGCCCGGCGCAGTTGACCGACGTCGAGTATGAGCGCGTGGCCAGTGCCTTTGTGCCGCCGGACTACCGCGCTCTGGCGGACACCGACCTCGACTTCGGCACACGCCTGTCCGAAACCCCGGCCTTCGCCCGTTGGGTGTCGCGCAACGTTCAGCCGCACAAAGTGCCGGGCTACGCCAGCGTGGTGCTGTCGACCAAACCAGGCATTGCCTCGCCGCCGGGTGATGTCACGGCCGAGCAAATGGAGGCGGTTGCCCGCTGGTCCGAGCAGTTCGGTTTTGGCGAAATTCGCATCGCCCATGAACAGAACATTGTGTTGCCCGACGTGCCCAAGGCTGATCTCTACTCGCTCTGGTGCCTGGCCTGCGAACAGGGGCTGGGTTGCGCCAATATCGGCTTGCTGACCGACATCATCGCCTGCCCCGGCGGTGACTTCTGCGCGCTGGCCAATGCCAAGTCGATCCCCATCGCGCAAGCCATTCAGGCACGCTTCGAAGACCTCGACTATCTGCATGATCTGGGCGACATCAGCCTGAACATCTCCGGCTGCATGAACGCCTGTGGCCATCACCACATCGGCAACATCGGCATTCTGGGGGTCGATAAGAACGGCAGCGAGTGGTACCAGATCACCCTCGGTGGTGCTCAGGGCAAGAACAGCGCATTGGGCAAAGTCATCGGCCCGTCCTTCAGCGCCGCCGAAGTGCCCGGGGTGATCGAGCAGATCATCGCCACGTTCGTCAATTACCGCGAGAGCGAGGAAGTGTTCGTCGACACCTTGCAGCGCATCGGTCTGGAACCGTTCAAAGAGCAGGTCTATCCGAAGCTGCTGGAGGTGTCGGCATGAACAATTTACTGCGACTGGAGGAGGGTGTAGCGCGGATTGTCGCTGATGATCCATGGACCCTGGTCAGGGATGTCAACGATGAATGGCCGGCGGGTCCAGTGATTCTGCCGTTGGCCCGCTGGCTTGAAGGTCCACCGCAAAAGGGCGTGTGGTTGGGGCCGGACGATGAAGTGGAAAGCCTCAAACCGTGGTTTTCACATCTGCCGCTGATTGCCCTGGATTTCCCGAGTTTCCGTGATGGTCGCGGTTACAGCCAGGCGTACTTGCTGCGCACTCGATTGGGCTGGACCGGCGAGTTACGCGCGGTTGGCGATGTACTGCGCGATCAACTCAGCCACATGCGTCAATGCGGGTTCGACAGCTTCGCGGTGCGTGAGGACAAATCGGCTGAAGATGCGCTCAAGGGGCTGGCGGGGATGAGCGTGTTGTATGGGCGTTCGGTGATTGAGCCGCGACCGTTGTTCAGGCGGAGGTAAAAAAACGGGTCAAAAGATCGCAGCCTGCGGCAGCTCCTACACGGGATTGCGTGTACGCAGTTGATGTAGGAGCTGCCGCAGGCTGCGATCTTTTTGCTTTGGGCTGTGATGTCACTTTGGTAGAGTCCGCACCTCATAAGGAAGTCGTACTGAAAGGAGTCTGGTTTGAGTGTGGGCAAGAAGATTTTAGGGTTAACCGCGTTAATGCTGATGTTGACCCTGTGGGGCGGTTACTTTTATGTGTTTCAGGAAAACCGCGGCGGGCAGTTGGGTGGTGCGTTCGACAGTTACGCCTGGTGCGGCACGCCACCGGCCGCCGATGCGCTGTCGCTGGGCAAGGATCAACTGACGCTGCGCGTCACCAACAACCTGCGTGGCGAGTTCACGCTCAGCGGCGCGGTGATTGTTTCCGAGCGCACCTTCAACCGCTATGACCTGGGCCGTAACGAGCTGCGCCTGCGCCTGGAACCGCTGCAATGGTCCTACGGCGCCACGCCGATTTTCCTCGAACAGGTCAGGATCAAACCCCTGAGCCGTAACCTCGCTTCAGACAACAAAAGCGCCTACGCGGAGCTCGAGCCACGCCCGATTGGCGTGCAGGGGCGCGCCACCGAGTTTCCCTTCGACACCTACCGCTACGGCTACAAACCGGTGCTGTATTACCTCAAGGGCAATGAGCGCATCGACTTGCGCTTTCGCCACATCACCACGGTGATGGAGATGTCGAACACCTTTACGCCCATTCAGAAGTACAACCGGGTCGAGTACATCAATGAGAAAAACTCGCTGGTGCGCGACGAGGATTACAAGCCTTACGCCGCCAACGAATGCGCGTTCAGCGTCGAGCGCAAGGGCTCGTTCAAGGTGATTGTATTGCTGTTGCTGCTGGTCATTTGCCTGCCGCTGATGCACGTGTTTTATCGCGACGAGCCCGGCATCGATTTTCTCGCCACGCTGGTGAGTATCGGGGCGATCCGGGTGTTTCTGGTGGGGCCGTTGCAGGACTTTCAGCTGTACAACATTGACTTCCTGTTTGGCGCGGCGATTTTGCTGGTGGGCACGGTGTCGTTGATCAAGGCGATGCGGGCGAATAGTCGGCGGGAGTTGGCGTTGAAGAGCGGGTCGTCATGGTGAAGATGTGGGGTGTCATTTAGATCCACCCCTCACCCCAACCCTCTCCCCACGGGGGCGAGGGGAAAGGGAGCCGATCTTCAAGCTTTTCAAAACCTGAGATCGACTCGGAATTTCAGGTCGATGTAGCTCGAAAAAACACCTCGGTCAGTCCCCTCTACCCCTTGGGGCGGTCCGACGTTTCGGGAGGGTTAGGGTGAGGGGTGGATTTCAAGAATGTACTCCGGGTCACTTTAACGCCGGATCCCCCATGTTCATTTTCTTCCAGCCCTGCAACAGCACCTGTGCCTTCGGTTCCTGCCCGTTTTCCAGGTAGTACTGGATCAACGACAACCGGGCATTGCGATTGGCCGGTTGCACTTTCAGCAGCCGCTCCAGCTCTTGGCAGGCCTCATCGACCTTGCCGCTGTCGTGCAACGCCACCGCCAACACGTAACCGTACTGAGCGTTCTGAGGTTCCAGTTGCGCGGCCTTGCGCAGGGCCGGCATGGCCTGGGCGGATTTGCCCGCGCGCACCAGCGACAGGCCTTGAGTGTGTTGCAGCAGGGCGGCCTCCGGGTGTTCTTTCAGGCTCTGCGCCAGCAGCGTCTGAGCTTCCTGATTGCGTCCGTTCGCCTCCAGCCATTGCACCAGCGTCACCAGCGCCGGGTAGAAATCCGGATCGCGCTTGAGGGCGGTGCGCAGCAGCGCTTCGACTTCGCCGCTACGACCGCTGGCTTGAAAGAGCATGGCCAGGTTGAGGTTGGCTTCGGCGCGTTCGGCCAGGTTCTTCTGGACCACCTCGTATTCGGCGATGGCTGCATTCCAGTTGTCCTGGGCGCTGCCCAAGCCATTACGGGCCACGCTCAGCAGGTCCCGGGCTGCGGCTATCCGCACAGCTTTCACCGGGTCGGCCAGCAATGGCGTCAGCAGCGGCGCGCGCTCCGGTGGCGGCAGGAAGGCGCTGATCGCCCGGACGGCGCTTTCACGCACTTGCGGGGCCGGGTGGTTCAAGTCCTGGGTGGCCAGTTTCAACGCCTGTTCGCTGGGATACAGCGGCAACTCGGCCAGCAGGGTTGTGCGCTGAATCGCTGGCAAATGGCTGCGCTGCAGCTGCTCGTACAAGGCTTGTGCCGCGCCGGGCTGACCGTTGCGAATCAGCCACAGGCTTTCGTCGTAACGCGGTGCCTGCGCGGTGGCGGTGTTCCAGAGCTTGAATTGCTCGGTGACCTTGTCGCCAGCCTTGCCCTGGTGACAGGTCAGGCAAGCGTCCGGCGTGCCGAGCTTTTTCGCCCGCTCAGGGTTGGGAATGCTGAAACTGTGGTCATGCCTGAAGTCATTGCCCATGTAGAACTTGCCGGGCATGTGGCAATCCACGCATTGCGAACCCGGCTGGCCCATGGTGTGGCGGGTGTGCTCGATGGAATCGTAGTTCTTCGCTTGCAAGCCTTTGCCGTCGACGCCGTCCACCGAAGTCTTGCCGGCGCTGTTGTGGCATTGCAGGCAGACACCGTTGCCCGGTGCCTTGAGCTCGGTGCTGTGCGGGTTGTGGCAGTTGCTGCAGCGCACGCCCTTGTCGAACATTTTGCTCTGGGCGAAGGAGCCGTGCTCGAACACTTCGTCCTTGATCTTGCCGTCCAGCGCGTACAACTCGCGGGTCAGGGGGCTCGGCAGGTAGTCATCCATCAAGCGTTTGCCAGCGGTGAAGCCGTCGCCCAATGGCGCGCGGCGCGAGTGGCAGCGGGCGCAGGTTTCGATTTCGACGGTGGCGTTCTTGTCCTTCAGGTCGACGGCAAAACCGGCATGGACCAGGTCAGCTTTTTTTGATGTCCATTCCAGGTGATTGGAGGCTGGGCCGTGGCAAGCCTGACAGCCGACACCGAGGCTGTTCCAGTGACTGTCGAAGGTATTTTTCGCGGCATCGAAATTGCGCTTGTAACCGGTGGTGTGGCACTCGACGCACATGAAGTTGGCGTTCTGGCTCGGCTTGCTCCAGTGCAACGGGTCCTTGAAGTTCACGCCCTGGCCCGGATAGAGGTGAAACCAGCGCTGCTTCTCGGTATCCCAAGCCACGCCGAGGGCTTGCAACCGACCTTCGCCGACCTCGATCATGTATTGCTGCAGTGGCGCGATGCCGAAGGTGTAGGCGACCTTGAAGTCGGCATTCTTGCCATCAATCCCGGGGGTGTTGACCCAGAACCCGCCGTCCTTGTGCGAGAAACGGGTGGTTTCGTTTTCCGCTTTGAAGGTGGCGTTATTGAAGTCGCCCAGCATCGTTTCGGCATTGGCTTCCTGCATCGCCAATTGGTGATGGGAGCCTTGCCAGTCCTTGACCTGCTCGCTGTGGCAGCCTTGGCATTGTTGCTCATCGACCATCGTTGCCGGCGCCACGGCGACCGGTTGCGGATTGACCGGCTGGGCAACCGGAGTGCTGACAGGCGCATAAGTCACGGGAGCAGGTTTGCTGCTGAACAGAAACCAGCCGATGCCCGCGATGGCCAATAGCAAAACGCCGAGGGTGACGGGAAACAGGTAACGGCCAATCAAGGTCGGTGGCGAATCAGGGGTTGGCTGTACCGCTTTATTTTTATGTTTCGGCATTGCGACTTCCATAGTCCGGGTGCGTTTGCCGTCAGGCGCGCGTTCAAGCTCGATGCAGCTTTGCCGGATGGCCGGCGACTGTCAAATGACGGTTGTGATCTGCTGTGCAGTGTCCAGGTCATGAAGACCGATGAAGCTCAAGTCCAAGTGATGCGTTGGGGCTGAGGGCCTCTTCGTCGGAACGCCGCCCGGAGACAAGCTCGCTCCCACATTTGATCTCTGCTGTGTACAGAATGTGTGATCAAGGCAGATCCAGTGTGGGAGCGAGCCTGCTCGCGAAGGCGGTCTGTCAGGCGCCGCATCACTCCCCGACAAACCACCGGAAATACGGATTCCCCCCATCCCCGCGCATCACCTCGCGAATATCCCTGGCCCACGCGTCTCGGTCACCGTCATACGCATGCAGACTCGCCCGATAGAACTGCATCAGGCGTTGCTGGTGTGCGTTCAACCGCTCGTTGAAACCCGCATCGGCATTCACCAGCGGTGGCGCTATACGCAGGTCCAGCAGGGCCGGCAGTACGCGGCTGATCTCCTTGGCACGCACCCATGGTGCATATTCGATACGCGGCTGATCGTCGGTCACCGGTTGGGCGTCGGCGGCGAAACGCTCCAGGCCTGCATGATCGGTGACCCAGGTCGAGAGCAACGCTGCAGCCGAGCCAATGCCCACGTCCTGTAAGGTGCTGCGCACGGTGTCCTGTTGGAAGCGTTGGCTGATTTTCGCTGCGTCCAGTTCGATCGGTTCCATCGAGCCCACCAGCAGCATTTCGTGGAACTCGCTGGTCCACAGGGTGGCGTAGGGGAAGACGTCGAGAAAGCTGCGCACCAGTGAGCGCGAGTCGTCGATGTTCTGGGTGGGCAGCGGCAACCACTGAGCGACCAGGCCTTGTTTCTCCAGGCGACTGGCGGCCAACTGATAGAAGTCCCGGGAATACAGATTCACCACGCCAGCAGCGGAGGGCGGTGGTGGTTCGAGGGTGATCAAGTCGTAGCGCTGCGGGTTGCGCAGCAGTTCCTGCCGGCCATCCTGCAGGCGTACGTCAACGCTGGGGTCAGTGGCCGCATTGAAGTTGCCTTTGAACAACGGCGCGGCTTTGACCACTGACGGCAGCAGCTCGGCCACGACGCGATGCTCCAGCCCTGGATAGCGCGTCAGGGCGCCCGCGGTGATGCCGGTGCCAAAACCGATCACCAGCGCCGAGCGCGGTTCGCCATTATGGATCAGCAGCGGCAGCAGCGCCTGGATACGCATGTAGCGCAGTGACGGCATGGCGTCGCCAGTGTTGGAAACGCCCTGGATGTACAAACGCTGGAATGCTTTTTGTCCTTTGCCCTGAGTGACCACGGCGACGGTTCCACCGCGTCCTTCTTCGTAGAACGCCAACGTCGCGTTGCGAGCGCCGGGAAGCAGGCTGGCGAGTTTGTTCACGGGGGTAAAAACGGCCACCGCAATTGACAACAAACCGATAGCAACCACCGCCTGGCGCCGGCCTTTCTTGACCCCATGACCCTTGCGCACCGCGAAGTACCCAATCCCGGCGGCGGCAATCGCCAGCAGGCCCAGGGTTCGGACCAGCCCCAGCAACGGGATCAGCACAAACCCGCAAAGCATCACCCCGACAATCCCGCCCAGCGTATTGAACGCCACCACCGCGCCGACCGCATGACCGACCCGCTCGCGGCCGACGCTCAAACGCAGGGCCAGCGGAAATGCGGCGCCGAGCAGCAAGGTCGGTACAAACACAATGCTCACTGCCGCCACCGCAAACCGCGCGGTCATGCCCAGCAGGTCACTCGCACCCAACGACAACACCCAGGTTTCAGCCACGCTTTGGGCGACCACCAACCAGCGTCCGAGCAGGGCGATTTCCAGCAACGCGACGAGCCCGGCACCGGCGATCAACAAGCCGAACACACCCCAGGGATCACGAATGCGGTCAACCCGACGGGCCAGCAGCATGCTGCCGAGAAACAGCCCGGTGAGGTACGTCGCCAGCACCACTGCAAAGGCGTAGGTACGAGTGCTCATGAACTGCACGATGGATTGCGACCAGACCACTTCGTAACCGAGGGCCACGCCACCGGCGATTGAGTACAGCCACAAGGCAACGCGATCGGGCGCTTTGTCGGCGTGGTGCTTGACCGGTGCCTCGTTCGGCAGCGAGCGGTGGCGTTGAAACCACAAGGCACCGACGGCGGCCAGCAGGTTCAGCATCGCCGCCGCCAAGGCACTGCCGCGTACACCGAGGGTTGCAATCAACACAAACGCGGCGAGCAGGGTGCCGGCGATGGCCCCGGCGGTGTTCGCCGCATAGAGCTGACCGCCGGCCTTGCCCAGCTGTTGCGGGTTTGCTGCCAACGAACGAATCAGCACCGGCAGGGTGCCGCCCATCAGCAGCGCAGGAATGCCCACCAGTGCAAACGGCAACACCCAGGCCAGCAGGCCGACTTGTTGCTCCAGCCAGGCAAACGGGCTGGCCGCGAGGCTCATGGCGAAGGTCGCCCCGACGCCGAGTACGGCCACCAGCACTTCCAGCCCTGCATAGAGCAGAACCAGTTTTTGCAAGTGATCGGCCCACCGGCCGAACAACAAACCGCCTAACGCCAATCCGGCAAAAAAGGCGCTGATCCCGGTGGTAATGGCGTACACCTCGACGCCGACCACCAGCGACAGCTGCTTGATCCACAGCACCTGATACACCAGCGCCGCGGCACCGGAGACGAACAGCAACAGGGCTGGAATCAGCAACGCCGGAGATTTGATCCGAGTGGCGGGTAGGGCCGACGACTTGCTGGCGACACGTGAGGACATTGCGGTTTGCCTTGTTCCAATTCAAAAAATACGGCGACCGTGGCGGCCCTTTCGCGAGCAAGCCCGCTCCCACAGGGGATTTGTGCCGCACTGCAGATCCCCTGTGGGAGCGGGCTTGCTCGCGAAGGGGGACGACGCGGTCTCAAGCCAAAAACAAGGCCGTTCGCTGGTGAAGGCGAGCGGCGGTCCAGCGGTCTTACTGTGCAGGCTGGTTCTTCATTTTTTCCGCGATTTTTGCATCCACGGCCGCGCGGATCTGGTCAATGCTGAAGCTGGCCGGTTTCTGGCTTGGCGGATACTCGATGAACGTTTGCAGGAACTGCGCCGACTTGCCGACGGCTACAGCAGCCAGGTAGACGTTCTTGGTTTGCCAGTCGTAATACTGATCGGAAACGATGTCGGCGCGCTCATACGGATCCATCCGCAGATTGAGGATTTTCGGTACCCGCAAGCATACGAACGGTTCGCTCCAGACCTTGAAACCGCCCGGTGCGCGTTGTTCGCAGAACACGGCTTTCCAGTTATCGAAACGCATGGACACCAGCACACCGTCGTCGTTGAAGTAGTAGAACTCCTTGCGTTCGCCTTTAGGTTGTTGGCCCGTCAGGTAGGGCAGTTGGTTGTAACCGTCCAGGTGCACTTTGAAACTGGTGCCGCCGGAAGTCGGGGCCCAACCTTTCAGGAGTTTGTCTTTCACCCCGGCATCGCCAGCAGCAGCCAGCAGGGTCGGGAACCAGTCCATGCCCGAGAACATTTCGTTGGACACTTCCCCAGCCTTGATCTTGCCCGGCCAGCGAACAATCGCCGGTACCCGATAGGCACCTTCCCAGTTGGAGTTCTTCTCGTTACGGAACGGCGTGGTCGCCGCGTCCGGCCAGGAGAACTGGTTCGGGCCGTTGTCGGTGGAGTAGACGACGATGGTGTTGTCGGCGATTTTCAGGTCGTCGAGGGTTTTCAGCAGTTTGCCGACGTCACCGTCATGCTCGAGCATGCCGTCCGCATACTCGTTGCCGGGCATGCCGCTCTGGCCCTTCATCGAATCGCGCACGTGAGTGAACAAGTGCATACGGGTGGTGTTCATCCAGACGAAGAACGGCTTGTCCGCCTTGGCCTGTTTCTCGATAAACGCTTGCGCCGCAGCAGTGGTTTCGTCGTCGATGGTTTCCATGCGCTTGGCGGTCAAGGCGCCGGTGTCTTCGATCTTGCCGTCGGCGAAACTGTGAATCACACCACGCGGGGAGTTGGCCTTGACGAACTCAGGGTCATCCTTGGGCCAGTACGGACGCTCGGGTTCTTCTTCGGCGTTGAGGTGGTACAGGTTGCCGAAAAACTCGTCGAAACCGTGATTGGTCGGCAGGTACTCATCCCGGTCGCCCAAGTGGTTCTTGCCGAACTGGCCGGTGGCATAGCCCTGGGACTTGAGTGCCTGGGCGATGGTGATGTCGCGTTTTTGCAGGCCCACCGGGGCACCCGGTATACCGACTTTCGACAGACCGGTGCGCAATGGTGTCTGCCCGGTGATGAACGACGAACGCCCCGCAGTGCAGCTGTTCTCCGCGTAATAGTCGGTGAAGATCATGCCTTCTTTAGCAATCCGGTCGATGTTCGGCGTCTTGTACCCGACCACGCCCATGGAATAGGCACTGATGTTGGTCTGGCCGATGTCATCGCCGAAGATCACCAGAATGTTGGGTTTTTCAGCGGCTGCGGCTGTTGCCGAAATCGCCATCACCGAGGCTGCCACCAAGGCGAATTTCGGTAGCCACTTGTGTATGCGAGTCATCTGACTTGCTCCTTTTTTTACTTGCGTCGCTCATGCGCGACAAACGTTTTTTGCAGTCCTGCGTAACGCTTTTTTATTGCACGTGCTCGGGGGTGGCGGCCTCGAAGGGATAGATCCGGCGCCATTCGGCGGCCATATCCACGATAGTCCAGCCGCGGGTTTTTGCTTCGTCCAGAGCCTTGTCCAGACGACCGATTTTGGATTGACGGTCATAAGCCCATTCGCGTTTGGCGTCGGTGTGATGCACCAGTCCCATGAAGCGTTTGCCCGGCCCGGCGGCAGTCCACTGCAGCATTTGCAGGTCGCCGTCGGAGTTGCCGAACGCGAGGATCGGACGCCGGCCGATGACTGCGTCGATGCTTTCCGGTTTGCCCGGGCCGTCATCGTTGTGGGCCAGTTTGGCGGTGCGCAGGATCGACGGTTGGCCGTCCTTGAGCTGGTAGGCGGTGACAAACGTGGTGCCGATCACTTGTTCCGGCGGGATGCCGTAGACCTGCTCGGCGAAGGCGCGCATGAACGCGGTGTCGCCGCCGGAGACAATGTAGGTTTTGAAATTCTGGCTGCGCAGGTAATCGAGCATTTCCCGCATCGGCTGGAAGATCATCTCGGTGTAGGGCTTGCCGGTTCTCGGGTGGCGCGCCTGGGTCAGCCAGGTTTTGGCGTAGTCGTCGAAGGCTTCGGTGGTCATGCCGGTGTGAGTGGCACCGAAGATTTTCAGGATGCCGTCCATGCCGGACTCGCCCAGGGCCTTCTGATCATTTTCGAGCACGGCCTTGAAGGGCTGGGTGGTTTTCCATTCCGGGTGCTGCGGTGCGGTGCGCTTGACCTCTTCCAGGGCAAACAGCAATTCGAAGTACATCGGCTGCTCGCTCCACAGCGTGCCGTCGTTGTCGAACACGGCGATTCGATCGGCGGGTTTGACGAAATCCTTGCTGCTTTGATCGGTCACGGCCTGGACGAACTCGACGATGTTCTTTTTCGCCGGGCCGTCGTTCCACGAGGGCAGGGGCTCGCGAGTCTGGGCCAGCACCGGCAGGCTCAGCGCAAGGGTTAACAGCAGCGTCAGCCCGTAGCGGTAGCGCAGCGATATCGGGTTCGTCATGGGACATCCTTCGCGTGAGCGGGATTAAGTGGACGCAGTGCTGGTGCGGCTGACGCTTTGTCGCGTTTGGCCTGACTATGCAGCGTAGCCAAGGATTGCTTGAGGTGGTGGAGCGCCTGGTCTTCGGTGGGTTGACGGCTGTAACAGGCGTGCAACAGGTCCTGCAGGCGCGGACCAAGGTTCATCAGTTTCAGGCCCATGCGGCTGCGTCTGGCCCACAGGTACAGGGCGCTCAACTGTGCGGGTTTGCCGTCGATTTGCGCCGGAATCTGCCGCCAGGCGTAGTCGGCGGACTCCAGCCACGCGGCGCGTCGGGCGCGGCGTCGGGCTTGCCATTTAAGGTACGCACGTTGGACGAACGGACGGGCAAACCAGCCGAGCAGCGTCACGGCCACCAGCAGCGTTAAAAGCACCAACCAATGCCCGGAGAGATGCACGCGACCTTGCTGAGTGAGTTTTTTCAGGTCTTCGGTGATTGAAAACACCGGCCGATAAGCACTGTTGGCTGTGGCATCGAAGGTCACGGCCGGGACTTGTGCCGTGCGGGTCTGTCCGGTGCTGGCGTCCCACCATTTCTGCTCGATTGCCGGCAGGTGATGGCGGCCTTCGGTGTCGATCCGATAGGTCACGGTGTCGATGCGCTGGCCGCCGTTGAAATGGCCGCGACCGTCGTCGAGGTTGCTGATTTGCGCGGCTTTCGGATAACGGCTGAGGCCGGCGACATCCGCCAGTGACGGCGCGGGTAGCGACATGGCCAGGGCGTTGTCGGCCTGCAATGTCAGTTGCCGGGTAATGCTGTCACCGACCTTCAGGGGTGTCGCCGAATAGAGGACTGTTTGCGTGACGCGCAGCCCTTGGGCCACCAGCACCGGTTCGCCGGGTTTGAACCCCGGCGGTTGTGTGGCAATGAAGTGCAGTGGCTGGCTTTGGGCGGTCAACGGCGCGCTGGCCTGACCGGGCGTGGCGCGCACCGTCAATGCCGGGATGTCGAAACCCTGGGCCAGATTCGGGGTGATCCGGTAGCGGTAGCGCATGCCGTTGAACGACTTGCCGTCGAGCGTCTGGTTCAGGTGTTCAGCGTGGCCGTCGGGCGGCATGACCAGTGCACCAGGCAGTTTCAGGTCGGGCAGGGTGGGGGCGTCGGTGAACCAGCTGTCGGTGAGGACGTCGAGTTGCAGTTCCAGAATGCCGCCGACCATGATTGAGTCGGTGGGTTGCAGGTGGGTCTGGACACGTAGCTCGGGTTCGGCGGCAACGGCGTTGATGCTGATCAGAGAGAGGATCAACAAAGTGCCGAATTTAGTGGTGAATGACCTGGCGCCATCGCGAGCAGGCTCACTCCCACATTTGATTTGTGTGCGCTGCAAATCCCCTGTGGGAGCGAGCCTGCTCGCGATGGCCGCGACTCGGTCTATCAGACGGATCATGGTTTACCTCCCGCCTGATCCTGCAAACTGAATTTCTGCTTCAGGAATTTCGCCGGCGACGTGCTGAGGTTCTGCAACCACAGTGCATCCGACGCCGCTTGCTCGGTCTCGACCGGTTTGCTCTGGCCCTTGCCCGGCGCTTTGTCCATTTTGATGTCGTCGGGTTTGACCTCCGGCGCGTTCTGTTCGGCGCTGTCGGTGTCTTTCTGCAAGGCGATGGCCAAGGCCAGGTTGGCGGTGGCTTCAGGGAATTGCGGTTGCATCTTCAACGCCTGGGTATACGCGGCGATGGCCTGATCAAACTTGAAGCGGCGCACGTAAATATTGCCCAGATAGAAATACGCCTGCGGGGTGTCGAGTCGCGCAAAACTGGCCAGTGCCAGGTCGTAATCGGCGGCGTTGTAGGCGGCAATGCCTTTCCAGTAGGGATCGACGAAGTGCGCGGCAGCCTGCGGGAAATGCTCGTGCTCGAAGGCCCAACGGCCTTGCTGGTCAGGGGTAAAAAAGGCATCGGTCAATGCGTTGGCTTCGGCGGGTATTGGCTGAAATCCGATGCCCAGTGCCAGCAACCACCCGACCGTCCAGTTCAGGCTCCAGCCCTTGCGCACGCTGAAGAAGGCGATCAGCAGCAACGGCCAGCACAGCCAGTAACCGGCGTCTTTCCAGTGCAGTTCGCGCTGTTCATCGCTGGCCGCCTGGAAGTGCTGCTGGGCGTGCAGCTCGATCCAGTCCAGGTCGTCGTCATTGAGCGTCAGGCTGCCCAACGGCGCATCCAACGTTGATCCAAGCTGTTTAAGTGCGGCCTGATCAAAACTGCCAAGTGCCGGACGACCATTGCTGTCGGTCCGTGGCTGGCCGTTGGCGTCGTGGATGATCCCGCCATCTTCGCTGCCGACGGCCAGAATCAGCACTTGCAGCGCGCTGTCGTCCAGTTGCTTGTCCAGACCGCTGAGTTGCGAGGTGTCGCCGCCGTCGGTGATCAGCAGCAGGGTCCCCGGCGTTTTCTCGGCGATCAGCAGGCGTTTGGCTTGCTCGATCACCGCGCTGACATTTTTCCCCGGTTTGCTGATCAGGTCGGTGCTCAGGGCTTGAATGAAGGTGTCGAGCAGGGCGGGATCGTCGGTCGGCGGCAATACCAGATGAGCGCTGCCGGCGTAGGCGATCAACCCGTTGCGCGCACCGGCGCGACGCTGGATCAGGTCATGCAGCTTGTGTTTGGCCGCTTCCAGACGACTTGGCTGTACGTCGGTGGCGTCCATGGACGGCGACAGGTCGATGGCGATGATCAGTGGCGCGCGGTTTTCCAGAAAGTCCGGACGGTCCTGTTCCCAGGTGGGCCCGGCAGCCGCGATGGCGCCCAGCATCAACAACGCGCACGCCAGATGCACGGGGCGAAAACGCTGTTGATCCTCTGGCGTAATCAGCAAGTGCGGCAACAAGTGCTCCGCGATGTTGCTGCGCAAGCGCCGTTGCACGTCGCGACTGCGGCGCCACAGCCAGGACAACAGGGCGCCGAACGGCACCAGCAACAGCCACAGTGGACGCAGGAAATGGAAGTCACTGAGATTGATCTCCATCTCAAGCTTCCTGCCGCTGACGCGCGATGGTCAGGTGCGGACGGAGCAGGGCGCCTAAGTGATAGAGCGCGAGCAAGCCGATCGCGGCCCCCATTGGCCACCAGAACAGATCTTTTTTCGGCTGATGACTGAGGGTTTTCACTTGATGCGGCGTGAGTTTGTCGAGGGTGTCGTACACCTGATCCAGCGTATTGCGATCTTCAGCACGGAAGAACTTGCCACCCGTAGCGTCGGCGATTTGCTGCAAACCCTGAAGGTTGACCTTGGCTTCGCCCGAGGCGTCAGGGTCGCCGATGCCGATGGTGTGAATGACCACGCCTTTGGCGGCCGCCATGGACGCCGCGTGATCCGGGGTAATGGCGCTGCTGGTGTCGTTGCCGTCCGTGAGCAGGATCAGGACTTTTTCCTGTTCGTGGGCCTGGTCGAGCAGTTTCAGGCTCAGACCGATGGCGTCGCCGATGGCCGTGTTGGGGCCGGCCATGCCGATGCCGGTGTCGTCCAGCAACAGCGACAGACTGGCGTGATCGAGGGTCAACGGCGCCTGCGGGTAAGCCCCGCTGCCGAACACGATCAGGCCCAGCCGATCATCTTTGCGCTTATCGATAAAGCCATGAACCACATCCTTGACCGCTGCCAGGCGGTTGATCTTCTGGCCGTTGGTGTCGGTGAAATCAGTAGTTTCCATGGACTGGGAAATGTCGATGGCCAGCATCAGGTCGCGCACCGGTTGCTGGCGCTCGATCGGTTTTTCAACCAACACCGGGCGAGCGGCCGCCAGCAGCAATAGCGCCCAGACCAGCAGATTCAACAGCAACTGCCAGCGATTGCTGCGGGTGCCGGCCTGGCTGGGTGCCTGGCCGACCGCGCGGCTCATGGCCGCGAAAAACGGCACGCGCACGGCGCTGCGGGCTTCGCGGTAACCGGGCAGGTAGCGGTAGCCGAACCACGGCAACGGCAAAAGGATTAGCAGCCAGGGGTAATCAAGCTGCCACATGGTGATGCTCCACCCAGTGCTTGCAGGTGGCGAACAGTTGATTGCGCTGATTGCTCGGCAGGGCCGATAACGTTGCATCGGGCGCATAGGCTAACTGCGCCAGTTGCTGGCTGAAGTCCGCCGGTAATGGCTGGGAACTGTGCCGCTCCAGGAATGCCTGCCAATCTTTCCCGCCTAACGCCGTCACCTGTGGGAGCGAGCCTGCTCGCGATGGCGTCCGGTCAGTCGACATCAATGGTGAATGTGAGGGCCTCTTCGCGAGCAGGCTCGCTCCCACAGGTTTTGTATTCCAGCCAGGAGGGGGCATGGACAGGGCTACGCGTTTGAGCAGCTCTGGCAGTTCGCGCAGGGCTTGCAACTGATCATCGCTGTTTTGCAGTTCGACCAACCGCACCAACGCCTCACGCCGATAGCGATCCCGCCGCCACTGCCAATACCTCCGTGCGCTGACCAGCAAAACGGCAATCACCAACAGGCAGAGCAACACCCACCAACCCCACGTCTGCGGCGCATAACTGAACGGCGCGGGCACGGCGATCTCCTTGAGCTGGTCGATGCTCGGGATGTTCGGGTTCATCGCCGACCTCTACCGAGCTTGCCCAGTTCGGCGCGCAATTGTTCCTGCGCTTCGGTGGCGGTGCTGAACATCATCAGCGGCACCTGACTGCGGCGCAGCAACGTGGCGACGTCCTTGAGCCGACCACTGAGAAAGTCCCCCAGCGGCTGATGAACGCTGCGTTGCTCGACGGCCAGTTCCACCTGCAACTGGCCTTGAGTGATCAGTAAACGGCCATTCTTCGGCAGGTTCAGCGCCAACGGGTCGTAGACCTGCATCGCAATCACATCGTTGTGAGCCGCCAACTGGCGCATCAACTGCAGGGTGCGTTCACCGGCGCCGGCGAAGTCGCTGACGATGCAAATCAAGTGATCGTGACCGGCCACCGCCAGGCAATGCTGTAAAACCTTGTCGAGTTGATCCTCACCTTCGGCGTCCGGATTGGCTGCGTTCAGTTGCTGATTCTGCCCAGCGATGCGACTGCACAGTGCTTCAACACGTTTACGGCTGCGCAACGGGACAATGGCGTCGATGCGCAAATCGTTGAACACCAGGCCGCCGACCCGATCTCCCGCGTGGAACACCATCCACGCGGCCAGCGCGCCAAGTTCGGCGGCAATGGCGGATTTGAAACTGCGCCGGGAGCCGAAGAACATCGACATGCGCTGATCGACCAGAATCAACGCCGGGCGATCGCGTTCTTCGGTGAAGGTGCGAACCACCGGTTTTCCAGTGCGCAGCGACGCCCGCCAATCCAGATGACGCAAGTCGTCTCCCGGCTGATAGCGGCGTAGCTCATCGAAGTTCAACCCACGGCCACGCAGGCGCGAGGCATGGTTGCCGGCAAGAATGCTGCCTAGTGGCTGACGCGCGAGGAAGCTCAGGTCACGCGCCTTGAACTCCAGGGCCATCAACTGCGCCAGGGAGACATAGACCAGACCGTCCGCATTGTTCATTTTCAGCCTCAGGCCGGAATCGCGACGTTGTCGAGCAGGCGATCAAGCACCTGATCGGCAGTGACGCCGTCAGCTACCGCGTCATAGCTCAGTTGCAGGCGATGACGCAGCACTGGATGCACCACGGCGCGAACGTTGTCCGGCGAGACAAAATCCTGCCCCTGCAACCAGGCATCGGCCCGGGCGCAACGGTCCAGGCCGATACCGCCGCGAGGGCTGGCGCCGATGGCGATCCAGCGACCGAGGTCGGCATCGTAATCGGCCGGGTGGCGGGTGGCATTGATCAGGTCGATCAGGTAGCGGTCGATGGCCGGGGACACGTGAATGGCGCTGACTTCCCGACGCGCCGCGAAGATCACCTCCTGGGACAGTGAAAAGCCCTGCACTGCAGCCGTTTTGGCGCCCAACGCAAACTCCTCTTCACGCAACAGGCGCAGCACCTGGCTTTCGTTTTCCGCGCTCGGGTAATCCAGTAGAACCTTCATCAGGAACCGGTCCATCTGCGCTTCCGGAAGCGGGTAAGTGCCTTCCTGTTCGATCGGGTTCTGGGTCGCCACCACGATGAACAGCTCCGGTAGCACATGACTGTTGCCCGCCACCGTGATTTGTCGTTCTTCCATGGCTTCGAGCAACGCGGCCTGAACCTTGGCCGGGGCGCGGTTGATTTCGTCGGCCAGGATCAGGTTGCCGAACAGCGGGCCGGGCTGGAACTGGATCTCGTTCTTGCCATCGATCTGGTGCAGCACCTCGGCGCCGGTGATGTCTGACGGCAGCAGGTCGGGAGTGAACTGGATGCGGCTCATCTTCGCGTCCAGGTGTTTGGCCAGCGCCTTGACCGTGCGGGTCTTGGCCAGGCCGGGCAGGCTTTCGAGCAACAAGT
The DNA here is from genome assembly GCF_000282315.2 of Pseudomonas sp. GM41(2012). Taxonomy (GTDB): domain Bacteria; phylum Pseudomonadota; class Gammaproteobacteria; order Pseudomonadales; family Pseudomonadaceae; genus Aquipseudomonas. The sequence goes on along the minus strand of NZ_AKJN02000006.1, from coordinate 961,667 downwards.
GCCCGTTGGCCAACAGGCCAAGGATAATCTGGCGGATCACCTGATCCTGGCCGAGCACGGCTTCGGCGATGCTGGCTTGCAGGGCGTTGAGGTCAGTGAGTGCGCTCATGGGATGTTCCACTCCTAGAAAAACGCCAACGTCAGGTTGATGCTGAAACCGTTACCTTCAGGGCGGTTCTTGGTGTCGAACTCCGGTACCCAACGCGCGCTGACGCTGGCCTGGGCATCGGCAAATTTTCCGGCCCAGCCCACCACCGGCCCGGCGCCCACCGAGCGGCCGCGAAAACCGTTGAGTGAATCGGCGGTCTGGCCTTTGTCATCGGTGATCTGCTGTACGTAACCGCCGACAATGCCGGCGTTCCAGCCATTGCCGAAACCGTGGGTCCACAGCACATCGAGGGTGAAGATGTTGCCGTTGCGATAATCCGTGGCGTCGTTCTCGGTGTAGAACTCCAGGCCGCTCGACAGGGTGAACTCGCCGCCCTTGCCGTCCAGATGGGTGAAGGCCACGGTGGGCATGAAGGTGTAAGTGTTCTGGCCGGGGTTGGCCAGGCGATCGTCGTTATAGGCACCGGTCGGCACGTAGATCGGCAAGGACAGCGCGAGGTGGTTGACCTCGTCGAAGTGGTAGCCGGCGGCGATCGGCGTGATCAGCATGTCGGCGAACTGTGTGCCGGTGTCTTCGCTGCCCAGTGTCCGCCCGCGCGGGCCGGTAATACTGATGCTGACGTCGGTGTATTGCACCGGCACGCCGATGGCCGAGGCGTAGTTCCAGCGACCTTTGCCGGTGTCCCAGATATGGGTGAAGTTGGCCATGGTGTAGGAGACTTTCATGTCCAGGCCTACACCAACTTCACCGGAAATCGGCGCACCCTTGCCGCCCTTGAGTTCACCGTCATACCAGATGCTGGTGAAGGACATGACCCAACCGGGTTCCGGCGGCACGATCCCGGCATTGGAAAACACCTGTTGCCCGGTGATCGGCCGACCGACACCGCCCTCCGCCCCGAGGGTCAGCGGGCTTGTACCGAGCACGCACAGGGCCAGTAAAGGACGCACAACAAAAGGCCTGACCATGACGGACTCCGTTTATTGTTTTGGTTGATTGACGGGGGTCAGCAGCGGCATTTTCCATTCGCCACTGGTGACTTCCGGTTTCGGCAGGTACAAGCGCAAGACCCCGTAGAACGGGCCATTTGGCGCCGGCAGCCAGTTGCTTTGCAGGTCCTTGGCCGGTGCCTTGTGCTGCACATAAAGCGTCAGCCCACCGTCGGCGTCGAGCTTGAGATTTGGCAACATCCGCGAGTTGATCAGGTAACGATTCAACGGGTTGGCCCCCAGCAATTTGTTCTTGCCGTCGTACATCGTCAGCGACCAGAACGCGTCGGCCGGGGGCAGGGCGCCCTTGTCGAAATGCAGGGTGTAATCCTGTTTCGAGGCGTCGACCGGCTGGCCGTCCTTGTCGACGAAATAGCCGATGTAATTCGCCTCTTCGGCGGAGTTGCCAAAGATCCCCATGTTGGCGCCGGCGTAGCGGTACAGGTAGTTACCGTTCAGGTGATCGCGTGTACCGAAAAAGTCACCGCTGGTGACCTGGTGGGTGTCGACCTTGTCTTTTTTGAACTGGGCAAACTCGGCTTTGGCGTCGCTGATACCGTCCTCAAGCGCCTTGCGCTGTTCAGGAGTGAGCGCATCCAGTTTGAAAGGCTTGCCGGCTTCAATACCGATTTTTGCAAAGCGTGCGAGCAGGTCCTTTTCCGCATCCTGGGGCGGGGCGAACGACAGCATGAAGTTCAGGTAGCGGAACAGGTCGGGCGTCTCGCTCATGGTCGGCGTGGGTTTCGGCCAGTCGATCTTTGGCGCGGCGGGCGGGGCTTTTTGTTTGACGTAATGGCTGAGCGTCTCGACCTTGTAACCCTTCTGGATCTCCTTGACCTTGCCCAAGTCCTTTTCATCGAACAATTGCGTGCGATACAGCGCGTAGGCGATGTTGGTTTCACTGCGCAGCAGCCGATCCATTTCCACCGGTTGCTGACCTTGCCAGGTCGGTCCGGCAATCATGAAATGCCCGCCATTGTTGCCGGTGCTGCGTGTGCCCAGGTACGCAAAGTTCTGCGTGTAGGCGTCGATCAACTGCACCGAGTAGTAACGGTGCTCGTCGATGGCCGGCAAGGTCAGCACCACCGGTTCGGCGCGCAGGTCCATCCAGATGAAGGAGTAGGGCGTGTCGGCGTTCGGGGTGACGAAGGCGGTGTCTTTGGCGGTGAACGCCTTGGCGGTGTTGCCGATCTGGTTGAACGGCGCCTTGAAGTTCGGGTTCTTTTTGTCCACGGCCTGGGTGTAGAGGGTCTTGTACATCTCTACCACCGGGAAGCCGTACAAATAGGCTTCCCTGGCGATGCCCCGGGCTTCTTCCGGGGTGGCGGTGAAGTCGGCCCAGGCGCTGGTGCTCAGGGCGATTGACAGTGCGGTGAGCAGCATGCGGGTATTCATAAAATTTCCTTATAAAACGCTTGGGCGTCATTCCACCGCCGTGATGTCGTCGAGTTTCCAGCTTTTATCGAAGTAGGCCTCGGTGGGTGCGTACAGGCGGAAATAGCTGAACCAGTGTTTACCCGGCACGGTTTGCACCCAGTTGCTCTCGAAATCTTTGGGTGCGGTCGGGCCGAAGTACAGGTCCACCGAGCCGTCAGAGTTCTTTTTCAGGTCCTGACGGGACGACAGATCGGCCTTGCGCTGCGGGTTGTCGATCAGGCAACGGCTGTCGATGTCGTAGACGGTCATCGACCAGAACTGCTTGGCCGGCGGGTTGGCGCCGACGTGCAGGCGATAACTTTTGCCGCCGTCGAGCCAGTTGCCCTTGGCGTCGGTGTAGGCGCCGAGGTAGGTCTGGCCCAGGCCCGGGGTCTTGGAAACCATGCCCTTGGTGTTGGTCACCGCTTCGTAGAACCAGGCACTGCGTTCCCACAACTGGTCGTAATAAGCCACGCGCTGGGACGGCTCGGCGATGTTCAGCACGGTGTCCCATTGCCGGTCTTTCCAGTACTGGGCGTCTGGAAAACGCTTGGCGAAGGTGTTGGCCTTGGCGATCAGTTCGCCGACTTGAGCACCTTGTTCGAGTGCCTTGCGTTGGTTGTCGTTGGGGTTGAAAGGTTTGTCTTTTTCGATGCCCAGGCTGGCCAGCATGGCCATGTAGAAACGGTCACGTTCGTTGACCGGTTCTTTCTGAATGATTTGATGCAGCCGTTCCCAATAAGCCAGGCCGCGCGGCTGGGTGCCGGACCAGGCTTTTCCACCGGGCGATAGCAATTTGGTTTTGTCAGGCGCGGCGCGCTTGGCATAGGGGTACATCTTGAACTGTTCGACCAGCGCCTTGCCCTTGGCAGGGTCCGGATCGAGGACGCGAAAACCCACCAATACGTTCATCGTTTCCGACTTGGCGAGGTAATACTTGCCAGCGTCGGCCGGTGGCTCGGCACCCGGTGGCAGCACCAGATACTTGCCGCCCTTGCCTTTGTCCGGGCCGGTCTGGCCCATGTCGATGATTGCACGCTGCCAGAAATCACCCACACCGCCCGCCGTCGGGCCGGGCGGCAGTTCGATCACCAGCGGACCGGTTTCATTCAGGTCGACGAAACCGAGGATGTACGGCGTGGTGGCGTTGGCGGTGATCACGCCCAGTTTGTCTTCGTAACTGTTGAGCACCATCAGGTCGCCGCTGTGGGCGCCGAGTGTGTCGCGAAACGCTTCCTGCCATTGCGCGTAGGACACCAGCGGCAAGGCCCACAGATAACTCTGGGTCGCCTGTTGGAAATCCAGTTCGGCGTAGAGTTTGGCAATCGATTCATGGGCCGGCAGTTCGCCTTCCATCGCGATTTTGCCGATTCGGGTCTCGAGGTCTAGAGCGCCGACACCGCAACTGACGAACATGGTCATCAGGCTGAAGCCGGCTGCGCGAATTGCACCGTGCATAGAAAAGTCCTCATTTACCACACTTTGCCGCCACCGAGCCCGATGGGGATGTAATGGGTGTCGTTTTTCAGGTCGAACGTCCAGGTGCCGGTTGAGCGCAAATACCCACCTTTGGCCAGGTTATGAATAGGGCTGATCGGCACGTGGCGCGCAGCAATTGCGGCACACCCATGAAGTCATTGGGTGCGATGGGCAAAGTGCCTCGCATCAGGACGTCGTTGGTATGGGCATTGGTGTCGTAAAGCTTGGGTGTGTAGTAATCCTGAAGGTTGGCGCCGGGCGCCAGGTTCCGCGGATTGTTACTTTTGTTGGCCGTATTGGCGTTATCCGCGTGGGCATGAACGGCAGACGTCATTGATGCAGCCAATAGAAAGGCGTGTGTTCCCGAATTGTTCGACATGAATCCCCCGTTCCTTCGTGGCCTCATTGGACAACCCGGCACTTGGCGGCCGTTACTGCGAAATCTCTTTCCTATCAAGCCTGTAGGACACGTCTGTTGACGCTAGCAGCTAACTCGGGGTTCGCCACTAGGTACCGACATTTTGATCATTCCCACGCAGGCGCGTGGGAATGATCCGTTGTTCAGTGCTTGTTCATCTGCGCCCGGACCCGCTCTTCCTGCTCCCGCAGTTCCGGTGTGAACTCGTCCCCGAAATCTTCGGCTTCGAACACCTGGCGAATCTCGATCTCGGCGTCGGTGCCTGGCATTGGGTTGGGGCAGCGCTTGACCCACTCGATCGCTTCCTGTTTCGACTTCACCTGCCATATCCAGTAGCCGGCGATCAGCTCCTTGGTTTCGGCGAACGGGCCGTCAATCACCGTGCGCTGGTCACCCGAGAAGCGCACACGGGCGCCTTTGCTGCTGGGCTGCAGGCCATCGCAGTCGATGAGGATGCCGGCCTTGGTCAATTCCTCGTTGTAGTTGCCCATCGCGGTCATCAGTTCTTTGCTGGGCATCACACCGGCCTCGGAATCAGGGCTGGCTTTCACAATGATCATGAATCGCATGGTCTTATCTCCGCTGGATGTGAGTGAATCACAGACTAGTCGAATGGCCGTCGCCTGAATCGACAACGCTGGCTGCCTTTCGTCATGAACGCCTGGTTGCGGCCGGCGAGGGCGGTACGCTGTACACCGATCCTGTGGGAGCGGGCTTGCTCCGGGCGGCGTTCCGACGAAAGCGGTGGGTCAGCTTGCATCAGTGCTGGATGTGCCGACGCCTTCGCGAGCAAGCTCGCTCCCACATTTGATCTGTGGTTGTCCTGGATTTTTCAGGCACAGTAAATCCCCTGTGGGAGTGAGCCTACTCGCGATAGCGGTGGTTCAGCTTGCATCGATGCTGGATGTGCCGCCGTCATCGCGAGCAGGCTCGCTCCCACAAGGGAATAGTGTTGATTGTTGGAGTTGTATCCAATTTAGGGGGCGACACTTCACAATTTGTATCTGGGCATAGGTCGTCGGGCCATTTCGTGGTTAACTTCGGCCTCTTCAAAAATCTCTACAACAACGTTCAGAAGGACTCCGTTCATGGCTCAAGTCACTCTTAAAGGCTCCCCGGTTCAAGTCAACGGCCAACTGCCACAAGCCGGTTCCAAGGCGCCAGCCTTTTCCCTGGTTGCCGGCAATCTGTCCGACGTGACCCTGGCGAGCTTCGCCGGCAAGCGCAAAGTGCTGAACATCTTCCCAAGCGTCGATACCCCGACCTGCGCGACTTCGGTTCGCAAGTTCAACGCCCAGGCCAGTGATGTCGCCAACACGGTCGTGCTGTGCATCTCCGCTGACCTGCCGTTCGCTCAAGCACGCTTCTGCGGCGCCGAAGGCCTGGAAAACGTACAGAACCTGTCGACCCTGCGCGGTGCCGAGTTCATCGAGAACTACGGCGTTGCCATCGCTGACGGCCCGCTCAAAGGCCTGACCGCCCGTGCCGTCGTGGTGCTGGACGAAAACGACAATGTTCTGCACAGCGAACTGGTCAAGGAAATCGCTGAAGAACCGAACTACGAAGCGGCACTTGCTGTTCTGAAGTAAGTCTGGTTTTACAATCCTTAACGGCCTGGCCCTGTCCAGGCCGTTTTCATTTGTGATTCAGTGTCTTGGCCAAACATCCTGTTACGTAAGCCAAAGGTAAATTGCCGGTAAAGCCGCTTTGCTTAATGCCCGCCAGTGCTTATCGTTCAGCCTCCTGTAGAAGAAGCCCACGCGCCCAATGGTTGATCATTCCATGCAATCCTCCGTTTCCCGTAGTCCCCGTCGCTGGCTGTTCGGCCTGCTTGTCCTGTTGGTCATCGCTGGCCTGTGCTGGAAATTCTGGCCCGCCGGCACTGCCCAAAAAGAGGGCGCAGGGCAAAAAGCCGTTGCCGGGCATACCGGCAGGTCGGGGGGGATGCGTCCGGGGTTCGGCGGGGCGACCGGGCCGGTTCCAGTGCGTGTCGCGCCAGCGGTCAAGGGCGACTTCCCGCTGTACTACAAGGCACTGGGCACCGTGACGGCGCTGAACACTATTAATGTGCGCAGCCGCGTCGGTGGTGAGCTAATGAAGATCTCCTTCGAGGAAGGGCAGATGGTCAAGGCTGGCGATCTGCTGGCTGAAATCGACCCGCGTCCTTACCAGAACGCCTTGCTACAGGCCGAAGGCACGTTGCTGCAGAACCAGGCACAACTGAAAAACGCCCAGGTCGATGTGGAACGCTATCGCGGCCTGTATCGCGAAGACAGTATCGCCAAGCAGACCCTGGACACCGCCGAAGCGCTGGTGGGCCAGTATCAGGGCACGGTCAAGACCAATCAGGCGGCGGTCAACGACGCCAAGCTCAATCTGGAGTTCACCAAGATCCGCGCCCCGATTGCCGGGCGTGTGGGCTTGCGTCAGCTGGATGTCGGTAACCTGGTGGCAGCCAACGATACCACCGCGCTGGTGATCATCACCCAGACCCAACCGATCAGCGTTGCCTTCACCTTGCCGGAAAACAGCCTGGAAACCGTGCTGGCCCGTTATCGCACCGGCGCCAAACTGCCCGCCGAAGCCTGGGACCGTGGCGACACCAAGCTGCAGGCCACCGGCGTCTTGCAGAGCCTGGACAACCAAATCGACGTTACTACCGGCACGCTGAAATTCAAGGCGCGTTACGAGAACCGCGATCAGGCGCTGTTCCCGAACCAGTTCGTCAACGTCCACCTGCTGGCCGACACCCTCAAAGACGTGGTGCTCGCGCCTTCGGCAGCGATTCAATTCGGCACCAACGGCACGTTTGTCTACGCCCTGGACGGCGACAAGAAAGTCGCGATTCGTCAGTTGAAAGTCGGCGCCAGTGACGGTGAAAACACCGTGATTACCGAAGGCCTGGCCCCTGGGGATCGCGTGGTCCTTGAAGGCACCGACCGCTTGAAGGAAGGCAGCGAAGTGGAAGTGGTCAACGACACCAAGGATGTACCGACCACCCCGACCGGGCACCTGCAAGGCAAATCGGCCACCACGGCGCCTGACGCGACAACCACCGACAAGGCGAAAAAGGGCGGCGCATGAACATCTCGCGGCTGTTCATCCTTCGTCCGGTAGCCACTACCTTGAGCATGCTGGCCATTATCCTGGCCGGCGTGATCGCCTATCGGCTGTTGCCGGTGTCGGCATTGCCTCAGGTCGATTACCCGACCATCCGCGTCATGACGCTGTATCCCGGCGCCAGCCCGGATGTCATGACCAGCGCCGTGACCGCGCCCCTTGAGCGTCAATTCGGGCAGATGCCCGGCCTGACCCAGATGGCCTCGACCAGTTCCGGCGGCGCTTCAGTGCTGACCCTGCGTTTCAGCCTCGACATCAACATGGACGTCGCCGAGCAGCAGGTGCAGGCGGCGATCAACGCCGCGACCAATTTGCTGCCCAAGGACCTGCCGGCGCCGCCGGTGTACAACAAGGTCAACCCGGCGGACACCCCGGTGCTGACCCTGGCCATCACCTCCAAGACCATGCTGCTGCCCAAGCTCAATGATTTGGTCGACACGCGCATGGCGCAAAAAATTGCCCAGATCAGCGGCGTCGGCATGGTCAGCATTGCCGGCGGCCAGCGTCAGGCCGTGCGGATCAAGGTCAACCCTGAAGCCCTGGCGGCCAATGGATTGAACCTGTCTGACGTACGCACCCTGATCGGCGCGTCCAACGTCAACCAGCCCAAGGGCAACTTCGACGGCCCGACCCGGGTGTCGATGCTCGATGCAAACGATCAACTGACCTCGCCCAAGGACTACGCCAACCTGATTCTTGCCTACGCCAACGGCGCGCCGTTGCGGCTCAAGGATGTGGCGGAGATTGTCGATGGCGCGGAAAACGAACGTCTGGCGGCGTGGGCCAACGAAAACCAGGCCGTGCTGCTGAACATCCAGCGTCAGCCTGGCGCCAACGTCATCGAAGTGGTTGACCGGATCAAAGCCCTGCTGCCGAGCATCACCGACAACCTGCCGGCCGGTCTCGAAGTCACCGTGCTGACTGACCGCACCCAGACCATCCGCGCCTCGGTCACCGACGTGCAGCACGAATTGTTGATCGCCATTGCGTTGGTCGTGATGGTGACCTTTCTGTTCCTGCGTCGGGCCAGCGCCACGATCATTCCGTCAGTGGCCGTGCCACTGTCGCTGATCGGCACCTTCGGCGTGATGTACCTCGCGGGTTTCTCGGTCAACAACCTGACCCTGATGGCACTGACCATTGCCACCGGTTTCGTGGTGGACGATGCGATCGTCATGCTGGAGAACATTTCCCGATTTATCGAAGAGGGCGACAGCCCCCTGAATGCGGCGCTCAAGGGCGCCAAGCAGATCGGCTTCACCCTGATCTCCCTGACCCTGTCGCTGATCGCAGTACTGATTCCGCTGCTGTTCATGGCCGACGTGGTAGGGCGGTTGTTCCGCGAATTTGCCATCACCCTGGCGGTGGCGATCCTGATTTCCCTTGTCGTCTCCCTGACCCTGACGCCGATGATGTGCGCACGTTTGCTCAAACGTGAGCCGAAGGAAGAAGAACAGGGCCGTTTCTACCGGGCCAGCGGCGCTGCAATTGACTGGATGATCGCGGCTTACGGGCGCAAGTTAAAGTGGGTTCTCAAGCATCAACCGTTGACCCTGATGGTGGCCATCGGCACGCTGGCGTTGACCGTGTTCCTTTACATGGTGGTGCCCAAGGGCTTTTTCCCGGTGCAGGACACTGGGGTGATTCAGGGTATTTCCGAAGCGCCGCAGTCGATTTCCTTTGCCGCCATGAGTGAACGACAGCAGGAACTGGCCAAAGTGATCCTGGCGGATCCGGCGGTGGAGAGCCTGTCGTCCTACATCGGCGTCGACGGTGATAACTCGACGCTGAACAGCGGTCGTCTGTTGATCAACCTCAAATCCCACAGCAATCGCGACCTCAGCGCCACCGAGGTGATCGCACGCCTGCAACCGGAACTGGACAAGCTCACCGGCATTCGCCTGTTCATGCAACCGGTGCAGGACCTGACCATCGAAGACCGCGTCAGCCGGACTCAATATCAGTTCAGCATGTCGTCGCCGGATTCCGAGTTGCTCAGTCTGTGGAGCGGTCGTCTGGTGGACGCACTGGCCCAACGGCCGGAGCTGACCGACGTCGCCAGCGATTTGCAGGACAAAGGCCTGCAGGTCTATCTGGTGATCGACCGCGATGCGGCGTCGCGGGTCGGTGTGTCGGTGTCGAACATCACCGATGCGCTGTACGACGCCTTCGGTCAGCGACAGATTTCCACCATCTACACCCAGGCCAGCCAGTACCGAGTGGTGTTGCAATCGCAGTCGGGCGAAAGGATCGGCCCGGAGGCGCTGAACCAGATTCACGTGAAAACCACCGATGGCGGGCAAGTGCGCCTGTCCAGTCTGGCGCACATGGAGGAGCGTCAGGCCCAACTGGCGATCACTCATATCGGGCAGTTTCCGGCAGTGATGATGTCGTTCAACCTCGCGCCCGGCGTGGCGCTGGGGCATGCGGTGGAGATCATCGACCAGGTGCAGAAAGACATCGGCATGCCGATCGGCGTGCAGACCCAGTTCCAGGGCGCGGCCGAGGCATTCCAGGCGTCGCTCTCGAGCACCTTGCTGCTGATTCTGGCGGCGGTGGTGACCATGTACATCGTGCTCGGTGTGCTCTACGAGAGCTACATCCACCCGATCACCATTCTCTCGACCTTGCCCTCGGCGGCGGTCGGTGCCTTGCTGGCGTTGCTGTTGAGCGGCAATGATCTGGGCATGATCGCGATCATCGGCATCATTTTGTTGATCGGTATCGTGAAAAAGAACGCGATCATGATGATCGACTTTGCCCTCGACGCTGAGCGCAATCAGGGCATGGACCCGGAAACGGCGATCTATCAGGCGGCGCTGCTGCGTTTCCGGCCGATTCTGATGACCACACTGGCCGCGTTGTTCGGCGCGGTGCCACTGATGCTGGCGACCGGTTCCGGCGCGGAACTGCGTCAACCGTTGGGTCTGGTGATGGTGGGTGGCTTGCTGGTGAGTCAGGTGCTGACGCTGTTTACCACTCCGGTCATCTACCTGTACTTCGACCGGTTGGGACGCCGTTTCGGCAAGTCCGAAGCCCAAGAGGCGGCGGTATGATGGCGTCGGGCGGCAAACTGTGGCGAGGGGGCTTGCCCCCGTTGGGTTGCGAAGCAGCCCCCAACTCCCTCAGATACCAAGAATCTTGTGAGTGCTATGCACTCAAACGGGGGCAAGCCCCCTCGCCACAGTGCGCTCCCACAGGGGTGGATGTCGGGAGCTGGCGTCGATGAACCTGTCCGGACCTTTTATCAAGCGCCCGGTCGCGACGATGTTGCTGAGCCTGGCGATCCTGCTGCTGGGCGGCGTGAGCTTCGGCCTGTTGCCGGTGGCGCCGTTGCCGCAGATGGACTTCCCGGTGATCGTGGTCCAGGCGAGTCTGCCCGGTGCGAGCCCGGAGGTCATGGCCTCGACCGTGGCCACGCCACTTGAGCGTTCCTTCGGCGCCATCGCTGGGGTCAACACCATGAGCAGCCGCTCCAGCCAGGGCTCGACCCGGGTGATTTTGCAGTTCGACCTGGATCGCGACATCAACGGCGCGGCGCGGGAAGTGCAGGCGGCGATCAACGCTTCGCGCAATTTGCTGCCGAGCGGGATGCGCAGCATGCCGACCTACAAGAAGGTCAACCCGTCCCAGGCGCCGATCATGGTGCTGTCGCTGACCTCCGATGTACTGGAAAAAGGCCAGCTCTACGATTTGGCCTCGACGATTCTGTCCCAGAGCCTGTCTCAGGTGCAGGGCGTTGGCGAAGTGCAGATCGGCGGCAGTTCCTTGCCGGCGGTGCGCATCGAGCTCGAACCGCAGGCGCTCAACCAGTACGGCGTGGCCCTGGACGATGTGCGTAACACCATCGCCAACGCCAACGTGCGCCGGCCCAAAGGCTCGGTCGAAGATGGCCAGCGGCTGTGGCAGGTTCAGGCCAACGATCAACTGGAAAAAGCCAAGGATTACGAGTCGCTGATCATTCACTACGCGGACGGCGCGGCCCTGCGCCTGAAGGACGTGGCCAAGGTCAGCGACGGCGTCGAAGACCGCTACAACAGCGGCTTCTTCAACAACGACGCGGCGGTACTGTTGGTGATCAACCGCCAGGCCGGCGCCAACATCATCGAGACGGTCAACGAAATCAAGGCTCAACTGCCGGCGTTGCAGGCCGTGTTGCCGGCCAGCGTGAAGCTGAACGTGGCGATGGACCGGTCGCCGGTGATCAAGGCGACCTTGCACGAAGCGGAAATGACCCTGCTGATTGCCGTGGCGCTGGTGATTCTGGTGGTGTTCCTGTTCCTCGGTAACTTCCGCGCCTCGTTGATTCCGACCCTTGCGGTGCCCGTGTCGCTGGTCGGCACCTTTGCGGTGATGTACCTCTACGGATTCTCCCTGAACAACCTGTCGCTGATGGCACTGATTCTGGCCACCGGGTTGGTGGTGGACGATGCCATTGTGGTGCTGGAGAACATTTCGCGGCACATCGACAAAGGCGTACCGCCGATGAAGGCCGCGTACCTCGGGGCGCAGGAAGTCGGCTTCACCTTGTTGTCGATGAACGCCTCGCTGGTGGCGGTGTTCCTGTCGATCCTGTTCATGGGCGGGATTGTCGAAAGCCTGTTTCGCGAGTTTTCCATCACCTTGGCGGCGTCCATCGTGGTGTCGCTGGTGGTCTCCTTGACGCTGACGCCGATGCTCTGCGCCCGCTGGCTCAAGCCGCATACGCCGGGTGAGGAGAACCGTTTGCAGCGCTGGAGTCAGCGCGCCAACGAGTGGATGGTCGGCAAATACGCCACAAGCCTTGACTGGGTGCTGCGTCACCGTCGGTTGACGTTGCTTAGCCTGATCATGACAGTCGGCGTTAACATTGCGCTATATGTCGTTGTTCCTAAAACATTTATGCCTCAGCAAGACACCGGCCAGCTGATCGGTTTCGTGCGCGGTGACGACGGACTGTCATTCAATGTGATGCAGCCAAAAATGGAAACCTTCCGCCGCGCCGTGCTCAAGGATGACGCGGTGCAAAGTGTCGCCGGCTTCATCGGCGGCACCAACGGCACCAACAACGCCTTCATGCTGGTGCGGCTGAAACCGATCAAGGAACGCAACCTGTCTGCGCAAAAGGTCATCGAACGCCTGCGCAAGGAAATGCCCAAGGTCGCCGGCGCGCAGCTGATGCTGATGGCCGATCAGGACCTGCAGTTTGGTGGCGGTCGTGAACAGACCACGTCGCAGTATTCCTACATCCTGCAAAGCGCCGACCTTGGCGAGTTGCGCGAGTGGTATCCGAAAGTCGTCACCGCCCTTAAGGCCTTGCCGGAACTGACCGCGATTGATGCACGTGAAGGGCGCGGCGCCCAACAGGTGACCCTGATCGTCGACCGCGATCAGGCCAAACGCCTGGGCGTCGACATGAACATGGTCACCGCGGTGCTGAACAACGCTTACAGCCAGCGGCAGATTTCGACGATTTACGACAGCCTTAACCAGTATCAGGTGGTCATGGAGGTCAATCCGAAATATGCCCAGGACCCGATCACCCTCAAACAGGTTCAGGTGATCACGGCTGACGGTGCGCGGATTCCGCTCTCGACCATCGCTCATTACGAAAACAGCCTGGAAGACGACCGCGTCAGCCACGAAGGCCAGTTCGCCTCCGAGAGCATTTCCTTCGACATGGCCGAAGGCGTGGCGGTGGAGCAGGGCACGGCGGCCATTGAGCGGGCTATCGCCAGACTCGGCATGCCGGAAGATGTGATCGTGAAAATGGCCGGCACCGCCGACGCCTTTGCCGCGACCCAGAAGAGCCAGCCGTGGATGATTCTCGGGGCGCTGGTGGCGGTGTATCTGGTGCTCGGTGTGCTGTATGAAAGCTACATCCATCCGCTGACCATTCTTTCGACCTTGCCGTCGGCCGGGGTCGGCGCGTTGCTGTCGATTTACGCGCTGGGCGGTGAGTTCAGCCTGATCTCGTTGCTCGGGCTGTTCCTGCTGATCGGCGTGGTGAAGAAAAACGCCATTCTGATGATCGACCTGGCCTTGCAGCTGGAACGGCATCAGGGCATGGCACCGCTGGAATCGATTCGCAGCGCTTGCTTGCAACGTCTGCGGCCGATTCTGATGACCACCCTGGCGGCGATCCTCGGCGCGTTGCCGTTGCTGCTGAGCCGCGCCGAAGGTGCGGAAATGCGTCAGCCGCTGGGCCTGACGATCATTGGCGGACTGGTTTTCAGCCAGGTGCTGACCCTTTACACCACCCCGGTGGTTTACCTCTATCTCGACAAACTGCGCCATCGCTTCAATCACTGGCGTGGGGTGCGTACCGATGCTGCTCTGGAAACTCCGCTATGACTGACCGTTCGCTTATCACTCTGGCTGCACCGCTGGTAACGGCCCGAGGCTCGCGTTTGTTGAGCCTGGCGCTGTGCGTGGCGATGCTCAGCGCCTGCGCCATCGGCCCGGATTACCAGCGCCCGCAAGCGGCTGCGCCGGCGCAATATAAGGAAGCGGCAGGCTGGCGTCAGGCCAATCCCAGCGATTCCCTGGCCCGTGGCGCCTGGTGGGAGTTGTATGGCGATCAGCAGCTCAATGGCCTGATCGAAAAACTCAACAGTGCCAACCAGACGGTCGCGCAGTCCGAAGCCCAGTACCGTCAGGCCCAGGCCTTGGTGCGCAGTGCCCGTGGCGCGTTTTTCCCGACCGTGGACCTGACCGTCGGGAAAAACCGCTCCAGCCAGGGCACCGGCAGCAGCAGTTCGAGCCTGACCAGTTCTTCCAGCGGGATTCGCGACACTTACACCGCACAGGCCGGCGTCAGTTGGGAGGCCGACGTTTGGGGCAAGTTGCGCCGAGGACTGGAAGCCGACACCGCCAACGCCGAGGCGAGTTATGCCGATCTGGCGGCGATGCGCTTGAGCCAGCAGTCGGAACTGGTGCAGAACTATCTGCAATTGCGGGTGATCGACGAGCAGAAACGGCTGCTGGAAGCGACGGTCGAGGCCTATCAGCGCTCGCTGACAATGACTGAAAACCAGTATCGCGCCGGTGTCTCCGGCAAGGATGCGGTGGCGCAGGCCCAGACTCAGCTCAAAAGCACCCAGGCTGACATGGTTGATTTGATCTGGCAGCGTGCTCAATTCGAAAATGCCATCGCCGTACTGATCGGGCTACCGCCGGCCGAGTTTAGCCTGGCTGAAACCAAAGACATTCCTGCGTTGCCCGAGATACCGCTGAGCCTGCCTTCGCAATTGCTCGAGCGCCGCCCGGACATCGCCTCCGCTGAACGCTCGGTGATGGCGGCCAATGCCAATATCGGTGTGGCCAAGGCGGCCTATTACCCGGATTTCACCCTGAGTCTGAACGGTGGCTATAGCAGCAGCACCTATGCCAACTGGATCAGCGTGCCGAACCGTTTCTGGTCGGTCGGACCGCAATTGGCCATGACCTTGTTCGACGGCGGTCAGCGCTCCGCGGAAGTTGACCGCAGCGAAGCGGCCTACGACGAAACCGTGGCCAAGTACCGCCAGACGGTGCTCGATGGCTTCCGTGAAGTGGAAAACTATCTGGTACAGATGAAGGTCCTGGAAGACGAAGCGGGCGTGCGCCAGGAAGCACTGGACGCGGCGCGTGAGTCCTTGCGCCTGACCCAGAACCAGTACAAGGCCGGTGTGATCGCTTATCTGGGCGTGGTGGTCGTTCAGGCCACAGCGTTGAACAATGAACGCAGCGTGCTGAGCCTGTTGCAGAGCCGGTTGATTGCCAGCGTGCAGTTGATCGCGGCATTGGGCGGTGGCTGGGATGGGGCGTTGCAAGTAAGCGAAAAAGAGTAGGCGCCGCGAGCGAGGTGTCAAACAAGTGTTTCATCGGGCTTGATGGCCCTTTGCTTATTTTGTCAGTGCGTTCTTTTGCGCAATCAGTACAATCGCCCGATTTGCCCCCCGAGAATGGAAGCAGTACGGAGGGGCTGTCGCGAGTAGTCTCATGCTTATCGGTAGCTATTCCCCCACGCTGGTCATCATCTCGCTTTTTGTGGCGATTCTCGCCTCTTATACCGCGCTCGACCTGACCGGACGCATCGCCACGGCCAAGGGCCGGGCCGTGCATCTATGGACGGCGGGCGGCGCCTTTGCCATGGGGATTGGCGTGTGGTCGATGCATTTCATCGGCATGCTCGCGTTCAAATTGCCCATCGACCTCGGTTACGACGTCGGCATCACGTTGCTGTCACTGCTGACTGGCATCCTGTCCTGCGGCTTTGCCCTGTGGCTGGTCAGCCAGCCAAAATTGCCAGCCTGGCAATTGGCATTCGGCGCGCTGGTCATGGGTTCCGGGATCAGCGCGATGCACTACACCGGCATGGCCGCCATGCGCATGCAGCCGGGTATCGATTACGATCCGACGCTGTTCGGCGCCTCGCTGCTGATCGCCGTAGTCGCCTCGGGCGCTGCGTTATGGATCGCTTTCCGCCTGCGCCAGCACACGCCTTATGTCGGCCTGATCCGTGGCGGTGCGGCGGTGATCATGGGGTTCGCGATCGTCGGCATGCATTACACCGGCATGGCGGCGGCGCGTTTCCCGGATGGCAGCTTCTGTGGCGCGGCCGTCAGCGGCCTGAACGGCAAGGGCCTGGACAATCTGGTGCTGATCACCACCCTGGCAGTGTTGAGCCTTGCCTTGTTGACCTCGATCCTCGATGCGCGCCTTGAGGCCCGCACCGCAAGCCTTGCCCACTCATTGACCGAGGCCAACCGCGAACTGACTCAACTGGCTCTGCATGACACCCTGACCGGCCTGCCGAATCGCGTGTTGCTGGCTGACCGCATCGATCAGGCGATGTCCATGGTGCAGGAGCAGGGTGGTTGTTTCGCGTTGATGTTCATCGATCTGGACGGTTTCAAACCCGTCAACGATGCCTTCGGCCACCATATGGGCGATCTGTTGTTGCGTGAAGTCGGCTTGCGCTTGCGCGAGGATTTGCGCAGCCATGACACTCTGGCGAGGATCGGCGGCGATGAGTTCGTTTTACTGGTGCAGCTCGGTGAACAGAATGACGCATTGAGCCTGGCAGCCCGTCAGGTCGGGCTGATCGCGCGTTCGTTCCGGGTCGCCGAACATGACTTGCAGATTTCCGCCAGTGTCGGCATCGCGATTTATCCAGGCAACGGCGAAACCGCCGAAGAGTTACTGATGAACGCCGACGCGGCGATGTATCACGCCAAGGGTGCCGGGAAAAACGGTTATAGCTTCTTCGATGCTTCGATGAACAGCAACGCGCGTAAACAGCTGCAATTGCTGCAGGACCTGCGTATCGCTCTGGATCAGCAGCAATTCAGTCTCTATTACCAACCCAAATTCGATGCCAACAATGGCCGACCGGTCGGTGCTGAGGCCTTGCTGCGCTGGGTGCATCCGACCCAGGGCATGTTGCTCCCGGACAAGTTCATCGAACTGGCGGAAAAGACCGGGCTGATCATTCCGATTGGCGAGTGGGTGCTTAACGAAGCCTGCCGTCAGATGCGCGAGTGGTACGTGCTCGGGTACACCGACTGGCGCATCGCAGTGAACCTTTCGGCCCTGCAGTTCTGCCACGCAGGTCTGGTCCAGAGCGTCGCCAAAGCCTTGGCCACTCACCATTTGCCGGCCAACAGCCTGACCCTCGAGATCACGGAAACCACCGCCATGAGCGATGCCGATGCGAGCATGACGGTGCTTCAGGAACTGTCGACAATGGGGGTCGACCTGTCGATCGACGACTTTGGCACCGGCTATTCGAGCTTGATGTACCTCAAGCGCTTGCCCGCCAACGAACTGAAGATCGATCGTGGTTTTGTCCGCGATCTGGAGCGTGACAGCGATGACGCCGCCATCGTTTCCGCCATCGTCGCCCTCGGCCAGGCACTGGGGTTGCGGATCGTCGCCGAAGGGGTGGAAACCGACTCGCAGCAAGACTTCCTGACGCAACTCGGTTGTGATTCGCTGCAGGGCTACCTGCTCGGGCACCCGCTGCCGGCCGAACGCTTCATGGTGGATATTCTGCGTGCAGAGCAATTGGCGGTGAGTTGAGAACACTGTGATTGATGTGAGTCCATGCAAAAGCCAGCGATGACGGTTATTCTTGGCCCCGACCGCTAACGCTTGGTATGGGGGAAATTTCGCATGGACAAAGTCATCGTCATCACTGGCGGCAGCCGTGGTATCGGCGCCGCCACAGCCCTGTTGGCCGCCGAACAAGGCTATAAGATCTGCATCAACTACCTGGCCGACGAATCCGCTGCGCAAACGGTGCTGGAGCAAGTCCGCGCCCTCGGCGCCCAAGCCATCGCGGTGCGCGCTGACGTCAGCATCGAAGATGAAGTGATCGCGCTGTTCCACCGCGTGGACACTGAGTTGGGCCGGGTCACGGCACTGGTGAACAACGCCGGCACCGTCGGGCAAAAGTCGCGGATCGATGAAATGTCTGAATTCCGTATTCTCAAGATCCTCAGAACTAACGTCCTGGCGCCGATCCTTTGCGCCAAACACGCGATCCTGCGCATGTCGCCCAAGCATGGCGGGCAGGGTGGCAGCATCGTTAACGTGTCCTCGGTGGCCTCCCGCCTTGGCGCGCCCAATGAATACGTCGACTACGCCGCCTCCAAAGGTGCCCTGGATACGTTCACCATCGGCCTGTCCAAAGAAGTGGCTGGCGAAGGCATCCGCGTCAACGCGGTGCGCCCTGGTTACATCTACACCGATTTCCATGCATTGAGCGGTGACCCGGATCGGGTCAGCAAGCTGGAGTCGGCGATCCCGATGGCTCGGGGCGGGCGCCCGGAAGAAGTGGCTGAGGCGATTGTGTGGTTGCTGTCGGACAAGGCTTCCTATGCGACCGGGACGTTCGTTGACCTTGGTGGTGGGCGCTAAGTCCATAGATTTGCATTGTTTGTGCGGGCCTCATCGCGGGCAAGCCTTGCTCCTACAGGTTTTGTGTAGTTCGCAAAATTTGTGATCGACAGCAATCCTGTAGGAGCAAGGCTTGCCCGCGATGAGGCCGGTACAGGCAAAACCAAGGCGTCAGAACGACCGCACAATCCGCCCCAACGTCTCCATCGCCTTCTCGGCCGTCTCATCCCAGGGGCTGCCGTAATTCAGGCGGATACAATTCCTGAAGCGCTGGGTCGGTGAAAAGATCGGCCCGGGCGCAATGCTGATTCCTTGCGCCAACGCCATCTGAAACAACTTCAGTGAATCCATCTGCGGTGGCAATTCCAGCCACAAAAAGTAGCCGCCGGCCGGTTGGCTGACGCGAGTCTGCGCCGGGAAGTAGCGCGCGATGGCGGCGAGCATGGCGCTTTGCTGTTCTTCCAGGGCGTAACGCAGTTTTCGCAGGTGCCGGTCGTAACCGCCGTGTTGCAGGTAATCGGCGATGGCCGCCTGGGCCGGCATCGACGCGCACAGCGACGTCATGAGTTTCAGCCGTTCGATTTTCTGCGCATAGCGCCCGGCGGCGACCCAGCCGATGCGGTAGCCGGGGGCCAGGCTTTTGGCGAACGAACCGCAGTGCATCACCAGCCCTTCGGTATCAAAAGCCTTCGCCGGTTTCGGCGCCTGTTGGCCGTAATACAGTTCGGCGTAGACGTCGTCTTCGATCAGCGGCACCTGATGGCTGCGCAATAGCTCAACCAGTTCCTGCTTCTTCGCCTCGGGCATTGTCGCGCCCATCGGGTTCTGGAAGCTGGTCATGCACCAGACAACCTTGATCGGGTGCCGTGCCAGGGTTTGCGCGAGTACGCCTAGGTCGATGCCATCGCGCGGATGCACAGGGATTTCCACGGCTTTGAGCTTCAGCCGCTCGAGGATTTGCAGGCACGCGTAGAACGCCGGGGCTTCGATGGCCACCAGATCGCCGGGCTCGGTGACCGCTTGCAGGCACAGGTTCAGCGCTTCGAGCGCGCCGTTGGTGATCAGCAGTTCTTCCATGGGCAGCATCAGCCCGCCGACCATGTAGCGCAGGGCGATTTGTCGACGCAGTTGCGGGTTGCCCGGCGACATGTCGGTGACGACCATGCGCGGGTCCATCTCACGCGCGGCGCTGGCCAGGGAGCGGGACAGGCGCTGCAGCGGGAACAGGGTCGGGCTGGGGAAGGCCGAGCCGAAGGGCACGGTGTTCGGGTCCTTGATCGAATCGAGGACCGAGAACACCAGTTCGCTGACGTCGACTTCGGTGGACTCATTGACCTGACTGCTGATCACCGGCTCCGAGAACGGGCTCGGCGCGTGTGCGTTGACGAAGTAGCCGGAACGCGGGCGAGCGCGGATCAGGCCGCGGCGTTCGAGCAGGTAGTAGGCCTGGAACACCGTGGACGGGCTGACCCCGTAAGTCTGACTGGCGTAGCGCACCGACGGCACACGCTGGCCGGGGCCGAGAACGCCGGAGCGGATCAGTTCAGCGATGTCGTCGGCGAATTTTTCGTAGCGTTTCATCGAGTGCCCGGATTGGTGTCATTCATTGAAAAAATGGGTGGCAGTCAGGTCGCCAAGATCGCAGCCTTCGGCAGCTCCTACAATGGATTGGCGTACACCTGTAGGAGCTGCCGAAGGCTGCGATCTTTGGCTTTGCATCTTAAAGGCTCAACGATTCATCGGCGCAACAAACCGGCTCTTCGCCACGCTATAAATCTCAGGCTCATCACTGTCGGCAATCTTGAAGCTGATCGTCTGCGAACTGCTGCTCGGCCGTTCCGTGGTCATCGCCACCGACACCGGCACATCCACAATCTCGCCCGGTGCCAGGCTCAGTTCGGTCTTGCCTTGCAACTGGAAGCCGTCGCCATCGACCAGGGTCAGACGGTAATCCTGACGTTGCTGGGTCTTGTTGATGACTTTCAGGCTGTAGATGTTTTCGATCTGCCCCTGACTGTTCTCGCGGAACAGGCCACGGTCCTTGCTCACGTCCAGCGAAACCATCGGCCGCTCCACCAGCGCCAAGGCAAGCGCACCGATCATCACCAGCAAGACCGCGGTGTAGCCGATCAATCGCGGCCGCAACAAATGAGTCTTGCCACCCTGCAATTGATGCTCGGAGGTATAGCTGATCAGCCCGCGGGCGTAGCCCATTTTGTCCATGATCGAATCGCAGGCGTCGATACACGCGGCGCAGCCGATGCATTCCATCTGCAAACCGTCGCGGATGTCGATGCCGGTCGGGCAGACCTGTACGCACAGCTGACAGTCGATGCAATCACCGAGGCCGACTTCTGCCGGTGCCACGTCACGTTTGCGCGGGCCACGGTTTTCGCCACGGGCGACGTCGTAGGAGATGGTCAGGGTGTCTTTGTCGAACATCACGCTCTGGAACCGCGCATACGGACACATGTGCATGCACACCGCTTCACGCAGCCAACCGGCGTTGATGTAAGTCGCGCCGGTAAAGAACAGCACCCAGAACAGGCTGACGCCGCCCATCTGCAAGGTCAGCAGCTCTTCGGCCAGCGGCCGGATCGGGGTGAAGTAGCCGACAAAGGTCAGGCCGGTCAACAGGCTGATGGCCAGCCACAAGGTGTGCTTGGCCGAGCGGCGGACCAGTTTGTTCAGGCCCCAGGGCGCGGCTTGCAGCTTGATCCGCTGGTTGCGTTCGCCTTCGGTGAGCTTCTCGCACCACATGAAGATCCAGGTCCAGGAGCTCTGTGGGCAGGTGTAACCGCACCAGACTCGCCCGGCGAACACGGTGATCGCAAACAGGCCGAACGCGGCAATGATCAGCAGCGCCGACAGCAGGATGAAATCCTGCGGCCAGAAGGTCGCACCGAAGATGTGGAATTTGCTTTCGGAAAGGTCCCAGAGCACCGCCTGGCGGCCGCCCCAGTTCAACCACACCGTGCCGAAGAACAGCAGAAACAGAAACCCCGCGCCGCTCATGCGCAGGGTGCGGAATAAACCGGTGAAGCTGCGGGTGTGGATCAGGTTGTCGCTGGACTTGGCCTTCATCTTTGGACGCGAAGGCTCATAGCTTTGAACGGACGGGGCACTTTCAACAATTCGGACGGGGATTCTATCGCTCATGGTCTTTCGCTCATCAGCCTCCATCAGGCCTGAGCACTATGAGCGGCGATCTGTTTGCATAACAGACTCACCTATTGCAATAAAAAGCGGATCAGATGGGCATTGATCCGCAGCCTGCGACAAGTTGATGCACCCGCTACAGCGGGACGCAGACACCTATATCAAGCGTCTGCGGGGGTTATTGATCCGGGTCAGTCAAATCACCGAACCACTGTCGGTGGCCTTCAAATGCCTACGCCCGTCGACTGCGCCTGCTACGGTCAATGCGTCGGCTTCTGCTTCGGTAATGTAGAAGCGCCGATCATCGAGCTCCACTGCCGACATGGCTTTTTCCGGGTCGGTGATGATGGTGACGTCGGGACACAAACGAATTTCTTCGCCGTTCGCGGTAATGAAGAAGCAGGTCTGGTTTTCGATGCGCACAGTCATGGAGGTGCCCTTTTTCTGCGGGATCTAAAGCGTTAGGGCGCAGCCGAGGATCATCGTTCTGTGCAACCGATTAATGGTCGACGCGGTCCACCCTGAAACGACCCCTGACAAGGACAACACCATGAACGCCTGGTGGCATGAGGTTTGGGTGACCCTGCAAGCGGAGTTCGCCGACGTTGGTGACGCTTCACAACTGACGCGCATTACCGTGCGTTTGTTGATGGCGGCGGTGTTGGGCGCAATTCTCGGCTTCGAACGCGAGCACAAGGGCAAGGCCGCCGGGGTTCGCACCCACATGCTGGTGGCCCTCGGCGCCGCGCTGTTCGTGCTGGTGCCGCAAATGTCCGGCTCGCAAGCCGATGCCATGAGCCGGGTGGTGCAGGGTGTGATCGCGGGGATCGGCTTTCTTGGCGCAGGGACTATTCTGAAAAACAACGAGGGCGACGAGGGGCACGTCAAAGGCCTGACCACCGCCGCCGGGTTGTGGATGACCGCTGCCATTGGCGTCTCGGCCGGGTTGGGGCGAGAGGCGACGGCGGTGCTCAGCACGTTGCTGGCGTTGGCGATTCTCAGTGTGATGCCCGCCGTAGTGCGGATGATCGACAAGGACAAGGATCAAAATCCCTGAACTGGCGATCATTCCGGTATGACGACCACTGGCGGCATCGTCGCTGGCGGGTCTTCCCGAGGTGGCGGAGTAGTGCCGGGCGGGTCTTGCTCAGGCACAGGTTCAGGCTCGGTCGGCGGAATGGTCGGGCTGTCGATGTTTGGATCAGGCGTTTCGGCAGGGATCGGAATGCTCATAAATTCAACCTCCGGTGGCACATGGCGTAAGTCGTGCTTAAGTGTGTTGACCACGGCGTAAAGGAATTGATTCCTTCGAAGGCCCGGGCAAATCCTCGTGAACTTTTACCGGCGCCTGTCGCTCGGAACCTAAGTGAGTTCATTCCGGGGCGGACGATCCTGCGGGATGGCTATCCTGTTACAAGCCACAGACACAAGAGCGTCCATGGGGCGTAAAGGAGAGATGCTCGATGACTGCTGAAAAACCGACAGAGCTGAACTACAACCCTCATATGCCGTTGTCGCAGGCTTTACTGCTACCGCGCATCGCCATCGAAAACACCATGCCGACCCTCGATGGCGGGCAGTTCGCCGTCAAGGCCGTGATGGGTCAGGACGTGGTGGTGACCAGCAAAGTGTTCGCTGACGGTCACGACAAATTGGCCGTGCGCGTACGTTGGCACGCCGAGGGAGAGGAAACCTGGCAAAGCGAAGTCATGGCCGACCTGGGCAATAATGGTTGGCAGGGCCAGTTCCGGGTCGCGCGCCAGGGCCGTTATGTGTTTTGCATCGAAGCCTGGATCGATCAGTTCGCCAGCTTCTGTTATGAGCTGGAGAAAAAACACGCCGCCAGGGTGCCGATCAGCCTGGAGTTGCAGGAGGGGCGTACGCTGGTCCAGCAAGCCGCCGAACGCACCGAAGGGCCGCTGAGTGAGCAACTGGCGGCGCTGCACCATGAATTGTCGGGTCTGCTCGAAATCGAGCAGGTCGAGCTGTTTCTGCACCAGCGTAGCGCCGAGCTGATGACGCAGGCCGATCATCGTGCCTATTTGAGCCTCAGCCCTGAGTACCCGGTCGACGTCGAACGGGACCTGGCGCAGTTCGCCAGTTGGTATGAATTGTTTCCGCGTTCGATCACTGACGATCCGGCCCGTCATGGCACCTTCAACGATGTGCATTCGCGGCTGCCGATGATTCAGGACATGGGCTTCGATGTGCTGTACTTCCCGCCGATCCACCCGATCGGCCGCAGCTACCGCAAAGGCCCGAACAATTCCCTGACCGCCGGACCGGACGATCCGGGCAGTCCGTATGCCATTGGCAGCGAAGAGGGCGGGCATGAAGCCATACACGCCGAACTGGGCAGCCGTGAAGACTTCCGTCGGCTCGTTGCAGCAGCCGCGGACCATGGACTGGAAATCGCCCTCGACTTCGCGATTCAGTGTTCTCAGGATCACCCGTGGCTGCAGCAGCACCCGGGCTGGTTCAACTGGCGTCCCGACGGCACGATCAAATACGCCGAGAACCCGCCGAAGAAATACCAGGACATCGTCAACGTCGATTTCTATGCCACCGATGCGATCCCGAGTCTGTGGGTCGAGTTGCGCGACATCGTGGTGGGTTGGGTCGAGGAGGGCGTGAAGCTGTTTCGCGTCGACAACCCTCACACCAAACCGCTGCCGTTCTGGCAATGGCTGATCGCTGATGTGCGGGCGCTGTACCCCGAAGTGATCTTCCTGGCCGAAGCCTTTACCACCCCGGCAATGATGGCGCGGCTCGGCAAGGTCGGTTACTCCCAGAGCTACACCTACTTCACCTGGCGCAACAACAAGTCCGAGCTGGCCACCTATTTCACTGAACTCAACGAGTCACCGTGGCGCGAATGCTTTCGGCCGAACTTCTTCGTCAACACACCGGACATCAACCCGGCGTTTTTGCATGAGTCGGGGCGCGCCGGTTTTCTGATCCGCGCGGCGCTGGCGACCATGGGCTCTGGTTTGTGGGGAATGTATTCAGGCTTTGAACTGTGCGAAGCGGCACCGGTGCCGGGCAAGGAGGAATACCTCAACTCCGAGAAGTACGAAATCCGCCCACGGGACTTCAACGCGCCGGGCAACATCATTGCCGAGATCGCCCAGCTCAACCGCATCCGCCGGCAGAACCCGGCGCTGCAGACGCATCTGGGCTTGAAGGTCTACAACGCCTGGAACGACAACATTCTGTATTTCGGCAAACTCAGCGCGGATGGCAGCAATTTCATTCTGGTGGCCGTCAGTCTTGATCCGCATAACGTCCAGGAAGCGAATTTCGAATTGCCGCTGTGGGAAATGGGCTTGCCCGACGACGCCAGCACCCAGGGCGAAGACTTGATGAGCGGTCATCGCTGGACCTGGCACGGCAAGTACCAATTCATGCGGATCGACCCGGCACATCAACCGTTCGGGATCTGGCGAATCAGCATTTCCTGAGCCTGCTTATGTGGCGAGGGGATTTATCCCCGTTGGGCCGCGAAGCGGCCCCCAATCCGCCCAGACACCGCATCAACAAGATTAAAAGCATGCGACTGCTTCGCAGCCGAACGGGGATAAATCCCCTCGCCACAAAAGCCCCCTTCACCACACGTAGGCGTTCGGCTCAAAGGCTTCACTGAATTCAACAGGAGTTTCAAATGGCGAAGAAACCCAAGGCAGCCACCTTCATCAAGGACCCGCTCTGGTACAAGGATGCGGTGATCTACCAGGTTCACGTTAAGTCTTTTTTCGACTCCAACAATGACGGGATCGGCGACTTTCCCGGTCTTATCGCCAAACTCGATTACATTGCCGATCTGGGCGTCAACACTATCTGGCTGTTGCCGTTCTATCCCTCGCCACGGCGTGATGACGGCTACGACATTGCCGAATACCGTGGCGTGCATTCCGACTACGGCACCATGGCCGACGCGAAACGTTTCATCTCGGAAGCCCACAAACGTGGCCTGCGAGTGATTACCGAACTGGTCATCAACCACACCTCGGACCAGCACGCCTGGTTTCAGCGTGCGCGCAAGGCCAAGAAAGGTTCGGCGGCGCGGGATTTCTACGTCTGGTCGGATGACGATCAAAAGTACGACGGCACCCGCATCATTTTTCTCGACACCGAAAAGTCCAACTGGACCTGGGACCCGGTGGCCGGCCAGTACTTCTGGCACCGTTTCTATTCCCACCAGCCAGACCTGAATTTCGATAACCCGCAAGTCATGAAAGCCGTGCTGTCGGTAATGCGCTACTGGCTGGACATGGGCATCGACGGTCTGCGCCTCGACGCGATCCCGTACCTGATCGAACGCGACGGCACCAACAACGAAAACCTGCCCGAGACCCACGACGTCCTCAAGCAGATCCGTGCCGAAATCGACGCCAATTACCCGGACCGCATGCTGCTGGCCGAGGCCAACCAATGGCCCGAAGACACGCAGCTTTACTTCGGCGACACCGACGCCAAAGGCCTGAACGGCGACGAATGCCACATGGCGTTCCACTTCCCGCTGATGCCACGCATGTACATGGCGCTGGCCCAGGAAGACCGTTTCCCGATCACCGATATCCTGCGTCAGACCCCGGAGATCCCGGCCAACTGTCAGTGGGCGATTTTCCTGCGCAACCACGATGAGCTGACCCTGGAAATGGTCACCGACAAGGAGCGCGATTACCTGTGGAATTACTACGCGGCCGACCGTCGGGCGCGGATCAACCTTGGGATTCGCCGCCGCTTGGCGCCGTTGATGGAGCGCGACCGTCGTCGCGTAGAACTGCTTAACAGTTTGCTGCTGTCGATGCCCGGTACGCCGACCCTGTATTACGGCGATGAAATCGGCATGGGCGACAACATCTACCTCGGCGACCGTGACGGCGTGCGCACGCCCATGCAGTGGTCGATTGACCGTAACGGCGGTTTCTCCCGCGCTGACCCGGCCAGCCTGGTGCTGCCACCGATCATGGACCCGCAATACGGTTACCTGTCGGTCAACGTTGAAACCCAGGCCGGCGACCCGCATTCGTTGCTCAACTGGACCCGGCGCATGCTCGCCGTGCGCAAGCAGTCCAAGGCCTTCGGTCGCGGCACACTGAAAATGCTCTCGCCGAGTAACCGACGGATCCTGGCCTATACCCGGGAATTCACCGGACCGGATGGTAGGTACGAAATCATTCTGTGCGTGGCCAACGTATCGCGCAGTGCGCAAGCGGCGGAGCTGGATTTATCCGCTTATGCCGGCATGGTGCCGGTGGAAATGCTTGGCGGTAACGCCTTCCCGCCGATCGGCCAGTTGAATTTCCTTCTGACCCTGGCGCCTTACGGCTTCTACTGGTTCGGCCTGGCAGCAGAAAACCAGATGCCAAGCTGGCACGTGGAACCGGCGCAAAGCCTGCCGGACTTCACCACGCTGGTGCTGAAGAAACGCATGGAAGAACTGCTCGAAGCGCCGTCCCGCGGCACGCTGGAGCAGGGCATCTTGCCGAGCTGGCTACAGAATCGCCGCTGGTTTGCCGGCAAGGACGCGGCCATCGAACAGGTCAACATCGCCTACGGCGTGCGCTTCGGCGATCCGCTGCACCCCGTGTTGTTGAGTGAAATCGACGTCACCAGTGGCGGCCAGACCAGCCGCTATCAGTTGCCGTTCGGTTTTATCTCTGAAGATCAGGTGGGTGCCGCGTTGCCTCAGCAACTGGCCTTGTCTCGGGTCCGGCGCGTGCGTCAGGTTGGCTTGATCACTGATGCCTTCAGCCTCGATACCTTTGTGCATGCGGTATTGCAGGGCATGCAAAGTAATACCGTAGTGCCATCCAGTGCGGGCGATATCTGCTTTGAGCCGACGTGGGAACTGGCGAAACTCGGCCTGACCGGGGAATCGGAAGTGCGTTACCTGTCCGCCGAGCAGTCCAACAGTTCGGTGGTGATCGGCAACAGCCTGGTGCTGAAACTGATCCGCAAGGTCGCGTCCGGCGTGCACCCGGAACTGGAAATGAGCGCGTTCCTGACTCACGCCGGTTTCCGCAATATCTCGCCGCTACTGGGTTCGGTGGTTCGCCGTGATCCGGCGGGTGAGGAAAGTCTGCTGATGATTGCCCAAGGCTACTTGAGCAATCAGGGCGACGCCTGGGAATGGACCCAGAACAACCTTGAACGGGCGCTGCGCGACGAGCTGGCCGACGCCATGTCCGAGCAGGAGCAACACTACAACGCCTTGGGTGAACTCAGAGACTTCGCCGGCATGCTCGGTCAGCGTCTGGGTGAAATGCATCAGGTGCTGGCGGCGCCCAGCGACAACCCGGACTTCGCCCCGAAAGTCACTACCCAGAAAGAGGCCCTGGCCTGCGCCAAGGACGTGGCGGCGCAACTGGAGCACGCGCTGGAATTGCTCAAACAGCATCAAAGCGAATTGAACCCGGCAGACAAAGCCTTGGTCACTCGTTTACTGGACAACAAAAAAGCCATCCTCAGCCATGTTCAGGAGCTGGGCAAAAAAGCCGTTGGGGGTCTGCGCATTCGCGTCCACGGGGACTTGCACCTGGGGCAGGTGCTGGTGATCAAGGGCGACGCCTACCTGATCGACTTCGAAGGCGAGCCGGCGCGGCCGCTGCACGAACGACGGGGCAAACACAGCCCGTACAAAGACGTCAGTGGCGTATTGCGCTCCTTTGACTACGCTGCGGCGATGGCGATCAATGTGCACAACGTCGACAACACGGCCGATGCCCAAGCCGCTCGTCAACGTGTCGCCGATCGCTATTTGAATGAAGCAAGACACGCATTTGTCGACGCTTATCGGCTAGCGGCAGCTAGTCTTGCTCATGCATGGCAAGATCCGGAAGGCGAGGACGCCGCATTGGCGTTGTTCGGCCTGGAGAAGGCAGCGTATGAAGTGGCCTATGAGGCAGAAAATCGCCCCACATGGTTGCCCGTGCCGTTGCACGGTTTGTATGGATTATTGAGTGGGCTTAAACCCTTTTCCGATCTTGGTGGAGAGTAGTCATGAGTTTCTCGAACAAGGAACAGGGGCACGCTAAAGAAGCGTTGCTGCCCAGATCGCGGGACATCGACGCACTGGTACGCGCCGAACATCACGACCCCTTTGCAATTCTTGGCCCCCACGGCGATGGTGCCGGCGGGCAATTCATTCGGGCCTATTTGCCGGACGCCTTGAGCGTGCAGGTACTGGCCAAGGACTCCGGGGAAGAGCTCGGCAACCTTGAGGCCACCCAGACGCCGGGCCTGTTCGTCGGGCACTTCGATCGGGCGCAGCCGTATCTGCTGCGAACCCGGTGGGCCGGCGGCGAACAGGTTTCCGAAGACACTTACAGCTTTGGCCCGTTGCTCGGCGAGATGGACTTGTACTTGTTCGCCGAAGGCAATCACCGCGACCTCAGCGCTTGCCTGGGCGCACAGCTGAAAACGGTCGACGGTGTCGATGGCGTGCGTTTCGCCGTGTGGGCACCGAACGCCAAGAGGGTGTCGGTGGTGGGTGACTTCAACAACTGGGACGGTCGCCGGCACCCGATGCGCCTGCGCCATCCTACCGGCGTATGGGAAATTTTCGTCCCGCGCATGCAAGCGGGGGAAACGTACAAATACGAAATCCTCGGTAGCCACGGCATTCTGCCACTCAAGGCCGACCCGATGGCGCTGGCCACCTCGCTGCCGCCGGACACCGCGTCAAAAGTCGCTTCGCCGCTGAACATCGATTGGCAGGATCAGGAGTGGATGCAATCGCGGGGCGACCGTCATCGGGTGAGTGCGCCGCTGTCGATCTACGAATTGCATGCAGGGTCCTGGCAATGTGAGCTGGATGATTTGGGCGAAGTTGCGCGCCTGTACACCTGGCATGAGTTGGCCGAGCGGCTGATTCCTTACGTGAAGGAACTGGGTTTTACCCACATCGAGCTGATGCCGATCATGGAGCACCCGTTCGGCGGCTCCTGGGGCTATCAGCTGCTGTCGCAATTCGCCCCAAGCGCCCGCTACGGGTCGCCGGATGACTTCGCCGCGTTCGTCAATGCCTGCCACCAGGCCGATATTGGCGTGATCCTCGATTGGGTGCCGGCCCATTTCCCGACCGATATTCACGGTCTGGCGCAATTCGACGGCACCGCGCTGTACGAGTACGGCAACCCGCAGGAAGGCTTCCATCAGGACTGGGACACGCTGATCTACAACCTGGGTCGCACCGAAGTGCACGGCTACATGCTGGCCTCGGCGCTGCACTGGCTCAAACATTTCCACGTCGACGGTCTGCGGGTCGATGCCGTGGCTTCGATGCTGTATCGCGATTACTCGCGCAAGGCCGGCGAATGGGTGCCAAACCGTCACGGCGGTCGAGAAAACCTCGAAGCCATCGACTTCCTGCGCCATCTCAATGACGTGGTCGACCTCGAAGCCCCCGGCGCGCTGGTGATCGCCGAAGAATCCACCGCGTGGCCGGGTGTCAGCCAGGGCACGCAACAGGGCGGACTGGGCTTCGACTACAAATGGAACATGGGCTGGATGCACGATTCGCTGCACTACATCCAGCAAGACCCGGTGTACCGCGCTCATCACCACAACGAACTGAGTTTTGGCCTGGTGTATGCCTGGTCCGAGCGTTTTATCCTGCCGATTTCCCACGACGAGGTGGTACACGGCAAGCACTCGCTGATCGACAAGATGCCGGGCGATCGCTGGCAGAAATTCGCCAACCTGCGCGCCTACCTCAGTTTCATGTGGGCACATCCGGGCAAGAAGCTATTGTTCATGGGCTGCGAGTTTGGTCAGTGGCGTGAGTGGAACCACGATCAGCAACTCGACTGGTACTTGCTGCAGTACTCGGAACACAAAGGTGTGCAGAAACTCGTCGGCGATCTTAATCGGCTGTATCGCGAAGAACCGGCGCTGCACGATCAGGACGATGCGCCGCAAGGCTTCCAGTGGTTGATTGGTGATGATGCAATCAACAGTGTTTACGCCTTCATGCGCTGGAGCAGGGAGGGGCGGCCGGTGTTGGTGGTGGCTAACTTCACCCCGGTGCCGCGTGAGGGTTATCGCATCGGCGTACCGTTTGTGGGGCGTTGGACCGAGGTGATCAATAGCGATGCGGCCACTTACGCCGGTTCGAACTATGGCAACAGCGGCGGGGCGTTTACCGAGGACGAGCCGAGCCATGGCCAGGCACTCTCGTTGGTATTGAACCTGCCGCCGCTGGCGGTGTTGATGCTGCGTCCGGAGGGTTGATCTAAAACCGAGTCGCTCCCATCGCGAGCGGGCTCACTCCCACATTGGTTTTGTGTACGACATCAATCCAATGTGGGAGCGAGCCTGCTCGCGATGGCGTCAGCCCGAACAATCAATTTCTTGAACTGAAACGCTCACCACCGCATCCGCACACCCAAACTCCCAATAAACCCGTTCAAATCATTGCCATCCACATCACTGCTGTAGTCGGCGCTGACGTAAAGACTCACGGCGGGCGTCACTCTGGCCACCAGGCCCAAACCCACTTCGACGGTCGATGAGTAGCGGCTGCTGCTGATCTTCTCGACCTGATCGAGGTTCACGGTATCGCTGGTGTACACCGTATGCCACAAGTTGGTTCGCACATAGGGTTCGACTCCCAGCCCGTTGATGTCGTAATTACCTTTCAACCGTGCACCGACCCGGCCGCTCCAGGACGTCAGATCGCCGGACGAGGCATTGCCTGAGCCGGCATACGGGGTGTCCAGGGTAATGCGTTGATTGATTAATTGCGCCTGGGGTTCAACTACCCAGTTATCGCTCAGACCAATGGGGAAACCACCTTCCACCGACAGCGTCACCGCGTTGCCCTCGGTCGGCAGTCGGGCGCCCTGGTCATTGCGGGTATAGCCGTTGACCCGACCGCCGCTGGCCGTCAAGTCCACGTGCCAGCCTTGGGGCCCGGTCAAACTCCAGTAAGCGCCGAGGCTCTGGCCTTCGAGGTTGAGGGTGTCGTGGCTGGGGTCAGCAAGGGCGCGACCGGTCAGCAGCCCGTTGCTGTTGCCTTGTAACTGAGTCATACCGCCGACCAGCCCGACCCGCTGGGTATGACCGCTATCGCTTTGCAGCGTCAGGATCGCCGGGCCTTTGAATTCGCTACTGCCAGGGACAGCAAACCCCTGAGCCAGAACATCGGTTTGCGCCTGCCGCGAAGCCAGTCCATACATCTGATCCCAGGCCGAAGGCGTAGCGTCCTCGATGGTCAGGTGTGAACTTCGTGTATCGGAGGCGGGGCTGAAGCGGCCGGAGTAGGGGGCGGTGAAAGTGACGGCGGGTAAGGTCATGACCGGAACATCCTGACGGTACCAAGGCGTGGTGTCATTCTCTGCCGGCCCTGCCAGTACTTCCATGGACGAGCACAGTAGGAGTGAGCTCGAGACAGTGCAAAAAGTAACTTTGATCTCTTGTTGGGTGAATGAAGTTTTCATGGAGGTCTGCCTTGCTATCGCATGCGGTATCTCGCTCTGGCGTCTCTCTCCTACCCGAATGAGGGGCGACCGAATGTAGTGGGGCAAGCCGCTGGCCGCCCGATTTTGCGGGTGTCTTGTGGTTTGCCCCTGGTGTATTTCCGGGGGTAGTAACGTGTAGCTAAGAAGACCCTTGACATTGCGTCAAGAAAATGGCCGATAAATGGTATGTGTATTTTGTGACTCGCAAGTGACTGATTTTCGACGCACATCTAAGTTCTTGTTTGTTCGGAAAATCGTCAAAAATTCCGCGTCCCAGAGCGTTTTTGATAGTGGGCTACCGGTCTACCCACTCACTCTGACACCGATATTTGCAGCCGTTGCGCGCAGCTGATTGCTGTCGATATTGCGGGTGTAATCGACTCCGCCATATAAGGTTCCAGTGGTCGTCCGACCTTTGAATGCTGCTAAACAGCGAGGACGCAGGCGCCCTCGCTACACGCCTGGCGACTACCCAGGCTTGTGGTTATCCAGTACTCGATTGACCGCTAACTCACCCAACATGATCATCCGTTGCAGCACCAGCATCGTTTGCCGTCGCGGGCCGTCCGTTATGTCGGCGAGATCGTTGACCATGGCGCTGGCTGATGCCAACGATTCGCAGGCCTCGACGAGCAACGTTTCGTCATCCACCGCTGCGTCGATGGTGAAAATGGTGCTGGGCTTGTAGGGCGGTATCTGCGTTTTCGACGCCCCGGGGTTGAGGTAAAAGCTGAGTGCGCGGTCGGCCGCCTCTCTCATTTTCTTGGGGTCAAGATCAATGAAGGCGTCGTAGGGTACTGGACCCGTGTGCGGGGGATTCGGCGTTACTTTGAACATAGATCTGATTTCCAGAGTTGAGGCCGCTACCGCTCTCGACTAAAAGAGGGTGGCGGCTGTACGCAGGTTAGTCGACCGGTGGAATCAGCAAGCCCGGCGCGCCCAAGGGCGCCCTGCGCACAACCACCATCAAGCACAGGCATAGAACGACCTGACTGAATGGCGCTTATGCACCTTACCGATAACCACCGAGCGACTAAACCCGACCACTGATGAGCAGTGGCAGGTAAACGATAGAGGCCGGGGTCAAAGCGCACAAGCCGGCGGATTCTGGCGCACGCGTAGGTAACGACGCAAGGTGTTGTAGCCGTTAGGACGTAACACCGAGTGTCTTTAAACGCGTTCGCTAAACGCATGAAAGCGGCCGGCACAGTAGTCTACGAAGCTAATGAGCGTTTCAAAGATGCACTTCCACCGCCAACGGCAAGTGATCCGACAAATGCGTCCAGGGCTTGTGCCCCAGTATTCGCGGCTCATGACTGCTGGCATTGCGCAGATAAATCCGATCCAGACGCAGCAGTGGAAAGCGCGCCGGATAGGTTTTCGCCGGGCGACCGAGGTGGCGCTCGAAGGCTTCATGCAGGTAATCGCGACGGGACAGGGCGGTATTGCCTTGCAGCTGCCAGTCGTTGAAGTCGCCGGCGATGATCACCGGTGCATCGTCGGGTAACGATTCGAGCAGTTGGCACAGAAGCTGGAGCTGTAGTTGGCGATGGCTTTCCAACAGACTCAAGTGCACGCAAATCGCATGCACTTCAGTGTGCCCCGGCACATCCAGTACGCAATGCAGCAGGCCGCGGCGTTCGGGGCCGGTGATTGAGACGTCGAGGTTGCGGTGTTCGCGGATCGGGTATTTCGATAACAGGGCATTGCCGTGGTGACCGTTGGGGTAGACCGCGTTACGGCCGTAGGCGAAGTCGCTCCACATGCTGTCGGCCAGGAACTCGTATTGTGAGGTCTGCGGCCAATCGTTGTAGCGAGTGGAATGGCGGTCGTGTTCACCGACGACTTCCTGCAGAAACACCAGGTCCGCCGACGTACTGCGTACCGCTTCACGCAGTTCCGGGAGAATGAAACGTCGGTTGAGTGCGGTAAAACCCTTGTGGGTATTGACCGTCAGCACTCTCAATCGATGAATCGCCGGCGGCGTGTTCAATGGAGATGATTCGACGGCCTGCCACTTGGAATCACTGGTCACGTTCACTCCTCTGAATCAGGACGGGTTATGTATGCGACTGATACAGCGGCGGGCAGTTCAGTGCGATTTGCGGTAGATATTTGTAAAGCAAAAGATCGCAGCCTCCGGCAGCTCCTACAGGTGTACGCGCAAATGTAGGAGCTGCCGAAGGCTGCGATCTTTTGATCTTCAGACGAAGACAATTTCATAAGGCAACCGTATCCGTTCCAGAAGCACCGGGGGCAGCAGCGGGGCGAGGCCGATGGCCGGCTCGCCGTCGAGCTGGCTGGCGTAGGCGTGGGTGGCGTGGCTTTTGCGCGCGACGGTCCAGGTGTCCAGGCGAACCTTGCGCGCGCGATGCCACGGGATGAGCCCTCGATCACGCGTTGGCCAGTGCCAGGCCCAGACCGGTATTTCGTTGAACGCCGCCCCGACCATGGCCGCGGCCTTGACGCTGGCCCGGCCAACGGCGTCATGGTCGACAATGCCATCCTCGCGCCAGGTGCTGAACACCACATCCCCGGGGCGTAAATAACGGGCAATGAACTGAGTCATCTGCAATTCCCGTTCAGCCAGCGCGTTGTCGGTGAAGCCACCGCGAATCCATTTGAGGCTGTGCATCGGCAGCCCGAGCCGGCGCAAGGCTTCGAGGCTTTCCTGGGGGCGGAACACGCTCAAGCGTTTCTCCGACCACTGTTGCGAGCCCGGATGGCTGGCGCTGCCGTCGGTCATCGAGATTAACTGGAGCGGATGTCCCAAGGCGCTGAGCAACTGCAGCAGGCCGCCGCAGGTCACGACTTCATCGCCAGGGTGTGGGGCAATCACTACAGCGCGTGCGCCGGGGGGGACCAGGGTCTGAGTGCTGATGACAGGAATGTTGTCCAGTTGCGGGGCGCTGTTCCAGATTTGTACGGGTAGGCTGCTTTCACTGATGGAAACCGATTTCATGGCTACATCCTTGTTCTCGTTGATAGCAATGTGCAGCGCTCCAAACCCTGGATTGCTGCGAGCAGAGTATTGCTCATGTCACGCTATTCGTCGCCTCGATGTTCCATTCAGTATGTTTTTTCATCCGGGCCGCACCCCGTCCCGGCACCGCAACGCTGCGGATACCGCCTGAAATCCCTGAAAGTCTATTTCACTCATCTTCCTCACGCTGCAATTCGAACAGCAGCAGCGAACGGCCAGTGACCGAATATTCGCGCCCGAACTCGAAGCGTTCCTGACCCCGAATCGACGGCTGATTGGTGTCGATCATGCAGGTCCAGAAACCGCCGTCAGGCACTTCCGGAAGCAGGAAATTGACGATGTCGTGGTGCGCGTTGACCACCAACAACAGGGTGGCGTCAGCACCTTTGCGGCGGATACCGGTTTCCTGGGCGCGGCCATCCATCAGCATGCCGAGGCAGCGGCCATGGCCTTCCTCCCATTGTTCGGTGGACATTTCACTGCCATCCGGCGCGAGCCAGGTGACGTCCTTGACGCCGATGTCCTCGTTGTAATTGCCCACCAGGAACCGGCCGCGACGCAGGATCGGGTAGGCCAGGCGCAACTTGATCAGGCGTTTGACGAACTTGAGCAGGGCCTTGCCGTCTTCGCTCAGGTCCCAATTGACCCAACCGATCTCGCTGTCCTGGCAATAGGCGTTGTTGTTGCCTTCCTGGGTGCGGGCGAATTCGTCGCCGGCCACCAACATCGGTGTGCCTTGGGACAGCAGCAGCGTGGCAAAGAAATTACGCATTTGGCGCTGACGCAGCTCATTGATCTCGGGATCGTCGGTCGGTCCTTCGACGCCGTGGTTCCAGGACAGGTTGTTGTTGCTGCCGTCCTGATTGTTCTCGTCGTTGGCTTCGTTGTGTTTGTCGTTGTACGACACCAGGTCGTTCAAGGTGAAGCCGTCGTGGGCGGTGACGAAGTTCACCGAGGCATACGGCCGTCGGCCACGCTGATTGAACATCTCGCCGGAAGCGGTCATGCGACTGGCGAAGTCCGCCAGTTGGCCGTCGTCGCCTTTCCAGAATGCACGCACGGTGTCGCGGAATTTGTCATTCCACTCGACCCAACCGGGCGGAAAGTTACCGACCTGATAGCCACCGGGGCCGCAATCCCAGGCTTCTGCAATCATCTTCACCTGACGCAGCACCGGGTCCTGACGGCAGGCCACAAGGAAGCTGTGACGTTCGTCGAAGCCATCGTGGTAGCGCCCGAGAATGGTCGCCAAGTCGAAGCGGAAACCGTCCACGTGCATTTCCGAGGCCCAGTAGCGCAGGGAGTCGGTGACCATTTGCAGCACGCACGGGTGACTCAGGTCCAGGGTGTTGCCGGTGCCGGAATCGTTGATGTAGAAACGCTTGTCATCGGGCATCAAGCGGTAGTAAGAGGCGTTGTCGATGCCGCGCATGGACAGGGTCGGGCCTTGTTCGTTGCCCTCGGCGGTGTGGTTGTAGACCACGTCGAGGATCACTTCAAGATTGGCTTCGTGCAGGTGCGCGACCATCTCCTTGAACTCGGCGATCTTGCCGCTGGCCAGGTAACGCGGGTCGGGGGCGAAGAACGCGATGCTGTTGTAGCCCCAGTAATTGGTCATGCCTTTGTGCAACAGATGCTGGTCGTTGACGAAGGCATGAATCGGCAGCAATTCCACCGTCGACACGCCGAGCTTGCGGATGTGTTCCAGCACGTCATCGACCATCAACCCGGCGAAGGTGCCGCGCACGTTATCGGGGACGGAGGGGTGACGCATGCTGAAACCGCGCACGTGAGTTTCATAAATGATGGTCTTGTCCCACGGCACGCTGACCCGATGGTCGTGACCCCAGGTATGGGCGGGGTCGATCACCTTGCACTTGGGCACGAACGGCGCGCTGTCGCGCTCATCGAAACTGAGGTCGGCGTCGGGGTGGCCGATGGTGTAGCCGAACAACGCTTCGGACCATTTCAACTGGCCGACCAGTTGTTTGGCGTAGGGGTCGATCAGCAGTTTGTTGGGGTTGAAGCGATGACCGTTTGCCGGGTCGTACGGGCCGTAGACACGGTAGCCGTAGATCATCCCCGGATGCGCGTCGGGCAGGTAGCCGTGATAGATCTCGTCGGTGTATTCCGGCAGTTCGATGCGTTCCAGTTCGACCTCGCCGGCATCATCGAAGATGCACAGCTCGACCTTGGTGGCATTGGCGGAAAACAAGGCGAAGTTGACCCCCAGGCCATCCCAGGTCGCGCCCAGCGGGAAGGGCAAGCCTTCACGGATTCGCGAGGCCTCGGCTTGAGGTTCTGGCGCGGCTTTCTTCGGACTGGTCATAGGTGCTCCTGCAAAGGGGGGACAATTCTTGGCTCTGGTTTTTTTTGAGGGCGAGCGAGCCCTCGGTGGCGAGAAGGCTCGCCACGAGGTCAATCAGGACAAAGGTGAAAGGCGTCAGACAGCGGGCGGCTTACGCGCTGCTCGAGGCTTTTTCTCGCTGGCTTTTTCGCCCGGCGGAATGACCTTGGAGGCAGCGGCGGGCTTGGCTTTGGTTTTTGCCACCGCTGCCTTGCCATTGGCTTTGCTGGCAGGGGCCTTGGTGCCGTCGCCTTTGCTGGCAGCGGCTTTTGGCGATTTGCTCGGTGCCAGGGCTTCGGCTTCAGCCAGTTTGCGGGCCATCTCCCAGTGGCGAGCGTCCTGACCCTCGGGTTTTCCTTCCGATTCCCAGATCTGATAGGCGAATTCGCGGATGCGTTTATCGTTTGTGCTCATCGAAATGCTCCTGAACTGAACTCAAGTGTGGGTAGTTTGGATAAATAGATTGACCGGGAAATCCCCCAGCCCGTCGCTGATGTTCAGCTCCCTTTGGTGTGTGACTGTTGTGCTTGAAAAAAGTCCCTTCAAATTTTCATCAGGGGCGGTGAACGGTAATTTGACCCGTGTATCGCCCCACAGCGGCGCGTCAATCAGGGGTTCGGCACTGTTTTTCAGCAGTTCGGCGCAGCGTATCGGCACGATCACGATGGCGCGTTTTCCTTCCAGCGAGCGCGCAAATGCGAGCACCCTGTGAGCCTGGCTGCCGACGACTTCAAGGGCTTGATACGTCCCTCGCCGAAACAGCTCGGTGTGCTCGAGCCGCAGGTTCAACACTTGAGCGATCAGCGCTTGTTTAATGCGCCCGTCCCGCCAGTCCACCAACAGTTCGGGCAGTGCCAATGGCGTCTGCATCGACTGCTGACGGCTGGCGTAATCCACCGGCCGGCGGTTGTCAGGATCGACCAGCGAGAAGTCCCAGTACTCGTTGCCCTGATAGAGGTCCGGTACCCCCGGCACGGTCATGCGCAGCAAGGTTTGCGCCAATCCGTTGAGTGCGCCGGGGACGGCGATGCTCTTGGCTGCTTTGCCGAGGGCAGCGCGTAGCAGTTCACCTTCGGGGCTCAGAAGCAGACGTTGCAGGAATTGGTGAACCGCGTGTTCGTAAGCCTCGTTCGGCGCGCTCCAGCTGCTTTGCAACTTGGCTTCGCGCAAGGCTTTCTGTTGCCACTGCCACACACGATGAGTGTAGTTCTCCAGCGCTGCTTGATCGTCACTGTGCAAATCGAGTGGCCAGCTGCCGAGGATCGCTTGATAGAGGATCAACTCATCGCCCGCCGTCGGCATTTGGTCGTCGTCGCGCAGGGGGCGGGCGAGGGCCTGCCAGACCGGCACTTGTTCGGCGTACCAGGCACTGCGCTCGCTCAGCACCGCCAGGCGCGCGCGGGTGTCTTCGCCGCGTTTGTGGTCGTGGGTCGCGGTGGCCAGCAAATTATCGGGGAACTCGTCGAGACGGTTGACGCAAGCCGCATGGAAATCGGTCACCGGCGCGCTGAACTGTTCGGTGCTGAAGCCCACGTCATTGCGCGACAGCAACGTCGCCGAGCGATAGAACGCGGTGTCTTCCACGGCCTTCGCCGCCGCCGGCGACGTCAGTTGCTGAAAACGCACACAGGCATGTTTGAGCATCTTGCGCGGCCGGCCCAACGGGCGTTTGCGCCATGATTCACCCCCCAGCCAGCGGGCCAGGCAATCGAGCACCGGCCAGTCGGCCTCGCCGAGGGTTTGCCTTGCACCGTCCATGGCTTGCTGGAAAAACACATCGTCTTCGGCCGAACGCCCACGGGGGCTGATGTAGGTGCGGTACACCGGGAAATGCACGATCAGTTCCTGCAACGCCCGACGAATCGCACCGAGGGTCAGGTCGCGGGTCATCAGGTCATCCCGGGCCACTTGCAACAGGGCCTGGGCGACGCTTTCGAAGTCTCCGGCGAGGGAGCCGTTGAGGATCTGCTGACGGGCCAGTTGCGCTTCCTGACGGAAATCGGCGGGCCGTTCGCTGTAACGATTCCACAGTTCGGCCAACGTGTCGGCGCCTTCGGGTGCGTGTTGCAGCAGCGACAGTTGATTCATGAACTCGTAACCCGTGGTGCCATCCACCGACCAGTCACGGTGCAGGGTTTCACCTTCGCCGAGGATCTTCTCGACGTAGATCGGCAGGTGCCGGTCCGGCGACAGGCTGTCGACCCGCCGCCGCAATTTTCGGCAGTAGCCCCGCGGATCGGCGAGACCGTCGATGTGGTCGATGCGCAGACCGTCAACCAGGCCTTCGGCCACCAGCTCGAAGATTTTCGCGTGGGTGGCTTCGAACACGGCGGGGCGTTCGACCCGCAGGCCGCCCAATTCATTGATATCGAAAAAACGCCGCCAGTTGATGTCATCTGCCGCCGTGCGCCAACTGGCCAGGCGATAGCTTTGGCGTTCAAGCAACAGGTGCAGGCGCTGGAAACCTTCGGCGGTGAGCGAGTCGTAAGCGCTGAGGTTTTGCTCGATGGCCTGCAGAATCGCCGGATCGCTGGCCAGTTCACGCAACTCTGTTTTCAGCGGCATCGCCAGGCTGTGGGCGTCGGTTTGGTAGCTCAAGGTGCTGAAACGGTCTGCCAGCGACTTGAGCGATTCAGCGCTCAGTGGGTCATCGGTCCTGAGCAGTTCGCCGTAATTCGTCGGGCAGATAGGGAAGTGATGCTCATAGTGCTCGACATAAAACGCGCCCTTTTGCGCATCGAAGCGCAGGGGCAGGGTGCCGTCCTGCAAGGCGATGCCGTAGTCGCTGCCGAGGAAGGGCAGCAACAACTGGCCTTCCATCAACGGGTCGGGCGAATGCCACTGGATATCGAAGAATTCGCCGTAAGGGCTCAGGCGTCCCCATTCCAGCAAATCCTGCCACCAGGGATTATCGCCACCGCCGACGGCCATGTGGTTGGAGACGATGTCGAGGATCAGCCCCATGTTCAGCTCGCGCAATGCGCTGACCAAACGCCGCAGCGCCGCTTCGCCGCCCAGCTCCGGGTTGACCGTGGTCGGGTCCACGACGTCGTAGCCATGCATGGAACCGGCACGGGCGCTCAGCAGCGGTGACGCATAGACGTGGCTGATGCCGAGGCTGGCGAAGTACGGCACCAGCGGCACCGCATCGTCCAGCGTGAAGTCTTTATGAAACTGCAACCGTAGGGTCGCCCGCAACGGTTGGATAAGCGTTTGCTTCATTGGTCACGCTCGGCCGCCTGAAGCCGCGCACAGGCAAGCAGTTCCAGGCGTCGGGCGGCGTCCGGGTCATCGAGCAAGGCTTCACTGTCGCCGGGCAGGCGTCGGGACCAGTTGGGGTGCGTGTCGGTGGTGCCGGGCAAGTTGGCCTGCTGCTCGATGCCCAGGGCATCTTCCAGCGGCAGCAACACCAGCGGCGCACGGGTATGACCGAGGAAACGTATCGCGGCATCGAGCACCTGATCGGTTTCATGGGACTCTTCGCGAAAGTTCTGCGGGTCCTCGCTCAACACCCGGCGCAGGCCTTCACGCTCGCGTTCGCGGTGGTGGCGCCATTCGATTTCACCCGGGGCGTTGACCAGGCCCAGTCGGGCGTTCCAGTCGATATCGCGGCCATGCCACCAGCCATTGAGCGTCGGCAGGTCATGGGTGCTGGTGGTCGCCAGTGCGTTGTCCGGCCAGTCGAGAATCGGTTTGAAGTGCGCGTTGTCCTGTTCGAACAGCAGCACGCGCATGCCGAGGATCGAGCGGGCGATGAGCTTTTCTCGCAGACCGTCAGCCACGGTGCCGAGGTCTTCACCGAGGACAATGGCCTGATGCCGATGGGACTCGAGGGTCAGCAAGCGCAGCAGGTCGTCCACCGGGTAATAGAGGTAGGCGCCGTCGGCGGGTGACGCGCCATTGGGGATCACCCACAGCCGTTGCAGGCCCATGACGTGATCGATGCGCAGGCCACCGGCGTGGGCAAAATTGGCGCGGAGCATTTCGATGAAGGCACGAAAGCCATTGCGCACCAGACCTTCGGGCGAGAACGCGGAAATCCCCCAGCCCTGACCGGTGCGGTTGAGAATGTCCGGTGGTGCACCCACGGTCAGCGAGGCGAGCAATTCGTCCTGACGACTCCAGGCCTGACTGCCACCGCCATCGGCACCCACCGCCAGATCGGCGATCAGGCCAACGCTCATGCCGGCGCTGCGGGCGGCGGTTTGTGCGCGTTCCAGGCAGCGTGTGATCAGCCATTGGCAGAAGGCGAAGAAGCCGATGCGCCCGGCGTTCTCTTCGGCGAATTCGGCCAGGGCCGCGCTGCGCGGGTTTTGCCATTGCTCGGGCCAATGCCGCCAGTCCAGACTTTCACCTTTGGCGGCGCGGGCTTCTTGAATGGCTTCAAAGCGGCAGTGGTTTTCCAGGGCTTCGCCAGCGGCGTGGCGGAAGCTGCTGAAGTCGGCATGCAACGGGTGTTCGCCCTGGACAAAGCCTTCGTACAACGCCTGCAACAGACGATGTTTGGCTTCGGCCGCCACCGGCCAATCAATCAACGGCGAAGCTTCAAGGTGTTTGAGCTCTGCCGCCAGGCCGGTTGCATCAATCGCGGTGCGCAATGCCCGATCACCGAGGATGGCGCCCGGTGCGGCGTACAGGCTGTTGAGAAACAAACGGCTGGAAGGCGAATACGGGCTGTAACGCTGGGTATCGCTGCCGAACATCGCATGCAGCGGACTGATCGCCAACGCCTCGGCACCGCGCTCGCCGGCCACCCGGGCCAGGTCTTCGAGTGCCTGGGTATCGCCGAAACCGCCATCACCCGGACGACGCAGCGAATACAGCTGCACGCTCAGGCCCCAGGCGCGCGGGATCGGGCTTTCGACGGCATCGCCGACGCTGTAGCAGCGCGTCGGTGCCACGGCCAGCGTAAATTCCTGTCCGTCGATGCTGACGTGTTGATAACCGACCGGGATCAGGCCAGGCAGTATCGCCTCGGCATCCAGTTTCAGGTTGAGTCGCGAGCCATCTTCAAGGTGGATCTCGCACGGTGTTTCGGGCTCAAAGTAATGCGCCAGGCTGAGGCCGACACCGAAGTCTGCGGTCAGCAGCGGCGGCAGGTGCCGGGTCTGTTGCACTTGCTGCAGTTCCTGCAGGCTGGCGTCGATTTCCTGAGCGCTGCCGGCCGGGTGGCCGAGTCCGATGAGGACGTTACGCAACACCGATGAAGCGACTTTCTGTGGGCGGCCGTTGGCGTCGATCCAGTCGACTGCCAGGCCTGCTCGGCTGGCCAGTATTTCCAGTTGCGCATCGCTCATTGGCGCTCTCCATCCGGGGGTAGCAAAGGGGCTGCGGCCATGAGGCTGACTAGCGCGCAATACGGGGCAAGCGTGCCCTGATCCAACAGGCCGGCTGACTGTGGCGGGTATTCGAACAACAACAATGAAGCGTCGGCCTGAGGGGTGTGGACCACAGGCGTGTCGCCGAGGTTCAGGTCAATGCGCAGCTGACTGCCATCGCCTAGGCGCCAGCGCGCCGTTACCGCGCCTGTGGCCAGCACCTCGGCGCCCAGTGCTTGCGCACCGGGCAGGCGGGGAATGATCTGCTGATGGCGGATCTGCAACAGTTGGCGATACAGGTCGTGCATGGCGGATTGTCGGGTTGATCTCAGCTCGGGGCGTGAAGCCTCAAAGGTCTGGCGCGCGTTGGGATCGGGAATTTGCTCGCGCTTGTGCGGATCAGCAAACGCGCTGAACGCTGCAAACTCGTTACGTCGTCCCTCGCGGACCAGCTCCGCGAGTTCACCGTGATGGCTGGTGAAGAACAGGAACGGTTGCTCGGCGGCGAACTCGTCGCCCATGAACATCAGCGGGATCATCGGTGACAACAGCAGTAATGCGGTGGCGGCCTTGAGCGCATCGGGGTTGGCCAATTGATGTAATCGTTCGCCCAAGGCGCGGTTACCGATCTGGTCGTGGTTTTGCAGAAACAACACGAAAGCACTCGGCGGCAAGTGACCGCTGGGTTCGCCACGGGTTGTACCGTGACG
Source organism: Pseudomonas sp. GM41(2012) (assembly GCF_000282315.2). Taxonomy (GTDB): domain Bacteria; phylum Pseudomonadota; class Gammaproteobacteria; order Pseudomonadales; family Pseudomonadaceae; genus Aquipseudomonas. Next base: position 918,290 of record NZ_AKJN02000006.1, on the reverse strand, counting down.
GGTTACGTGACCCTGAAACACAAAGCCCTGGCTCAGGCAGCGTGCCAGTTGCTCGGTGGGGTTTTGCGCGTAGTCGGCGTAATAGGCGTCGGTTTCGCCGGTCAGCAGCACGTGCAAAGCATTGTGGCCGTCATCGTTCCACTGCGCGTCGAAGCCTTCTTCGAGCAGGCTGGCCTGGTTGTGTTCGTTTTCAACGGTCAGCCACACATGCCTGGCCGGATCGATTTGCTGGCGAACCTTTTGCGCCAGTTCCCGAAGAAAGTCCGGGTCTTCGATGGCGTGCACCGCGTCCAGGCGCAAACCATCGAAGCGGTATTCCAGCAACCACATCAACGCATTGTCGATGAAGAAGTCCCGCACCTCGCGCCGCCGGAAGTCGATCGCCGCACCCCACGGGGTGTGCTTGTCCTCGCGGAAGAAGCCCTTGGCGTAGCGATGCAGGTAATTGCCGTCCGGGCCGAAGTGGTTGTAGACCACGTCGAGAATCACCGCCAGGCCATGACCGTGGGCGGTGTCGATCAGGTGTTTGAGTTGTTCGGGAGTGCCGTAGGAGGCTTGGGGTGCGTAGGGCAAAACCCCGTCGTAGCCCCAATTGCGATCACCGGGGAACTGCGCCAGCGGCATCAGTTCGATCGCGCTGATGCCCAGCTCCACGAGGCGTGCCAGGTGCTGCTCGACTTCGCTGAAGCCGCCGAGCGCACCGACGTGCAATTCGTAGATCACCGCCTCATTCCACGGCCGCCCGAGCCAGGCGCTGTGTTGCCATTGATAGGCAAGTGGATCGACCACCACGCTGTGGCGGTCGATATCACCGGCCTGCGCGCGGGAGGCCGGGTCGGGCACCTCCAGCTCGCCGTCGATGTTGTAGCGGTAACGTGTGCCAGCGGGGCAGCGGGTATTGATCACGAACCAGCCATCTGCCTGGGGCAGGAGTGGCAAGGACTGTCCATCTTCCAGTTCGACACTGACGTAAAACGCATCTGGCGCCCACAAGGCAAAACGCGTGTGTTCTGCGTCCAGCATGATTGCGCCGTGGGGCCAGGTCTCAAGGGTCCGTAACGGCATCTTTGAAAACCTCTTAATGTTTGCCCGATTTGCCCAGCGCCTTGGTCACCAGTTTTTCGTAGAGTTCGGCGTAAGGTTCGACCGCCTTGCACCAGTTGAAAGGCGCGGCCATGGCCCGGCAGCGCATGGCATTGAGCAGGTCGGGGAAGGCAAAAACCTTGAAGGCCCGGCTCAGGGCTTCCTCGTAACTCTCGGCCGTGGATTCGTCGAACAGGAAACCGGTCACGCCGTTTTCAATGGTGTCGGCCAAACCCCCGGTGTTGCGCGCCACCGGCAACGAACCGAAGCGCTGGGCGTACATCTGGCTCAGTCCGCAAGGCTCATAACGCGAAGGCATCAGCAGGAAATCACTGCCGGCGAACATGCGACGGGCATCGGTTTCGTTGAAACCGATGCGCACGCCGATCTGGCCTGGAAAACGCAGGGCCAGTTCACGCATGGCTTGTTCTTCTTCCGGCTCGCCACGACCGATGATCGCGATCTGCCCGCCAGATTTGACGATGTACTCGGAGACGGCTTCGGTCAGGTCCAGGCCTTTCTGATAGACCAATCGCGAAACCACGGCGAACAGCGGACCTTCGGAGTCTTCCAGGCCGAACAGCTCACGCACGTGGGCGGCGTTGACCGCTTTGCCTTCCCAATCGCCAATTTTGAAGGGGCAGAACAGGTGCGGGTCGGTCGCCGCGTCCCAGCTTTCATCGATGCCATTGGGAATGCCACTGAGCAGACCTTGCTGGGTCTTGGCGGCAAGAAAACCGTCGAGACCGCAGCCGAAGGCCGGGGTGGTAATTTCCTGGGCATAGGTGGCGCTGACGGTGGTGATGTGGCTCGAATAGGCCATGCCGGCCTTGAGGAACGACATCTTGCCGTAGAACTCCATGCCTTCCTGTTGCAAGGCATGCATGGGAATACCCAGTTCCGGGCACGACCCAAGACTGGTCACGCCCTGGTAGGCGAGGTTATGAATGGTGAACAGCGTCGGGGTGCGCTGTCCACGCCAGTGCATGTAAGCGGGTGCCAGACCGGCAGGCCAGTCATGGGCGTGCACCAGGTCCGGGCACCAGTGGATTTGTGCAAGATTGGCGGCGATATCGGCGGCTGCCAGGCCCAGACGGGCGAAACGAATGTGGTTGTCCGGCCAGTCGCGGCCGTTGTTGGCGCCATAAGGCGAACCCTCGCGCTCGTAGAGTTCGGGGCAGATCAATACGTAAATGACCAGGCCGTCGGGCATGTCCATGCGCCCGATCTTGCAGGGAGGCAACGCGGCGTGACCACCGAGCTCACCAATGATATGAATCGGGTTTTCGCTGTGCAGCACTTGCGGGTAACCGGGGATCAACACTCGCACATCGTGCAAATGCGCCATGGCTCGCGGCAGCGCTGCGGAAACGTCGCCCAGACCACCGGTTTTCACCAGATCGGCGATCTCCGAGGTGACGAACAACACTTTCTTCTTGTTGGGATTCTGACTGGCCACCGGTGCCAGCGTCTTGGTGCCGGGGACGCTGATCGATTGGTGACTATGGGCGCTCACGGCGCTCGTTTCGCCGACCTGCTGATGAGCACGTTCTCCCTGAATATCTAAAGCCGCACTGATCATATGAATCTCCCGTGTTGTTGATCTAATTCTTAGGTCTGGCACAAACGGTATTTCGTGGCCAATTCCTGTGGCCGGGCGCAAACGCGCTACGCATCGGTGAGCAAGCGCTGCCAATGCGATGAAGCAGAATGGCTGTTGAGATCGTTGCAAGGATTGCACCAGTCGCAACGCACCTCCTTTTTAGCTGACCCGTCACGACCGGCAAAAGTTTCGACTTTCTTTCCGCTTTGTGACCGGTCGGTTTTGCCCCGCGGAACTGAGTCTAGGCCAGAACTTAGAGCGGGGAAGGCCATATGGCAAAATTGTTCGACAATCGGTTTAAAGAGGTACGGACGTACCGCTTGGAGGGGGAAACGCACCGACGAAGGGCATGTTTTTTTAACTTTTTGCCTCAAAAAAAAGTCGCGATGTCACATGAATGTGCGAAGCGCGGCAATGCTTGCGCACCGTTGTGGTGCGCGGCGACCAGTCCCGTCTTTGGCCGAACCGCTGCCTTACAGCCGGCCATGTTGCCTTGTTATAGTCCGGGCCTCATTTTCTGCCCGGTAAAAGGATCACTGCCATGTCTCAGTACACTGCGTTCACCGTCGAACTGGCCGATAAAATCGCCCATGTGCAGATCAACCGGCCGGAAAAGATCAATTCGATGAATGCCGCGTTCTGGAGCGAGATCATCGAGATTTTCCAGTGGATCGACGACACCGACGAAGTCCGGGTGGTGGTCCTCAGTGGTGCGGGCAAGCATTTTTCTTCCGGCATCGACCTGATGATGCTGGCCGGCGTGGCCAATGAACTGGGCAAGGACGTGGGGCGCAACGCGCGCCTGCTGCGCCGCAAGATCCTCGCCCTGCAAGCGTCTTTCAATGCCGTCGACAATTGCCGCAAGCCGGTACTGGCGGCGGTTCAGGGTTATTGCCTGGGCGGTGCCATTGATTTGATTGCGGCTTGCGACATGCGTTACGCCGCCGAAGACGCACAATTCTCGATCAAGGAAATCGACATCGGCATGGCCGCCGACGTTGGCACTTTGCAACGCTTGCCGCGGATCATTGGTGACGGCATGCTGCGTGAACTGGCTTACACTGGTCGCTCGTTCGGTGCCGAGGAAGCGCGTGGCATGGGCCTGGTCAATCGCGTTTACAGCGACACCGCCAGCCTGCTCGACGGAGTCATGGGCATAGCCCGCGAGATCGCCAGCAAGTCGCCGATTGCGATCACCGGCACCAAAGAGATGATCAGCTACATGCGCGACCATCGCATCGATGACGGCCTCGAATACGTCGCTACCTGGAACGCCGCCATGTTGCAATCCACCGATCTGCGCGTGGCCATGGCCGCCCATATGAGCAAACAGAAACCCGAATTTCTGGACTGATTAAAAATGACTTCACGCTGGACCACTGCAGTACTGGACACCGACCAACCCGGCGGCTGGGCCGTGGCGCGTAGCCCCGAAGGCTTTCTGTTCGATGACAATGGCGCGCTGTTCCCTCGCGAATGGCTCAAACGCCAGGACCTGTCGATCCTCGCCGAACATGGCATCGGTCACCTGGACGGCGAACCGGTCTATTTACTGGAGCTGCGCAGTCACAGCGAGGTGCCGGGCTGCAACTGGAAAGGCCTGCGGGCGTTCATGCTCGAAGGCGACCATACGGTTTACAAGATGCTCGGTTATGCCGCGCAAATCGGCACTTGGGCCCGCGAACACCGCTTTTGCGGTAACTGCGGACAGGCGATGACCCAAGTGACCCGGGAACGGGCGATGTATTGCGAGCCGTGTGATTTACGCAGCTACCCGCGCATTTCACCGAGCATGATCGTACTGGTGACCCGGGGCGATGAAGTCCTGCTGGCGCGTTCGCCGCGCTTTGTCACCGGGGTCTACAGCACACTGGCAGGGTTTGCCGAACCGGGTGAATCGGCCGAAGACTGCCTGATTCGTGAAGTCCGCGAAGAAGTGCAGATCGAGGTCAAGAACATCCAGTACATGGGCAGCCAGTGCTGGCCGTTCCCGCATTCGATGATGCTGGGTTTCCATGCCGAATACGCTGGCGGCGAGATCGTGTGTCAGGAAGACGAGATCGAGGACGCCCAGTGGTTCAACGTTCATGAGCTGCCGCCGTTGCCGGCGTCACGCTCGATTGCCCGTTACCTGATCGACGTCTATGTGGCGCGGCGCTTAGGCCACGCTGAACCAGTGTTGCCAGGCTAACCGCACGGTCAAGCCGAGTACCACGGTGATGAACACCGGGCGGATGAACTTCGCACCGCCACTGATGGCGGTGCGAGCCCCGAAGAACGCCCCGACCATCACCGACAGGCCCATGCTCAGGCCGATGATCCAGTCCACTTGCCCCGAAAACACGAACACCGACAGTGCCGCAATGTTGCTGACGAAGTTCATGCTGCGCGCCACGCCGCTGGCCTTCACCAGGTCGATGGGGTACATCAGCATCGTGCTGACGGTCCAGAACGCGCCCGTGCCGGGACCGGCCACGCCGTCGTAAAAACCAAGGCCGAAGCCTTGGGTCGATTGCCACTTTTTCTTGATCGGTGCGTCGCTGTCCAGCGGCGCTTTCGGCGTGCCACCAAACAACAGATAGACGCCGCAGGCGAAAACGATCACCGGGAGCATCTTGTTCAGCCATTCCGCCGGCAAGTAGTGAGCGACCACGGCACCGGTCAGCGCGCCCACCAGCGTGCCGACAATGGCGTGCATCCACTGCCTTGGATGGAACAGCTTGCGTCGGTAGAAGGTGAAACTGGCGGTGGCCGAGCCGAACGTCGAACTGAGTTTGTTGGTGCCCAGCACCAGATGCGGTGGCAGGCCAGCAGTCAGCAGCGCCGGAGTGGTCAACAGACCACCACCGCCGGCAATGGCGTCGATGAAACCGGCAATGAAAGCAACGAGGGCCAGAATGGCCAGGGTGGTGAGGTCAACACTGAGTTCGAAAGGCATGGAATCGGCTTATTCGGCGGGGTGCAGGACGGGGCTGCGGGGAAGGGCCGATATCTTACCTATATCCAACTTCTGCGGCGACCGCTCTGGCCCTTTCGCGGGCAAGCCTCGCTCCTACAGAGATACGCGATTCCTGTAGGAGCGAGGCTTGCCCGCGAAGGCGTCCTCCCAGGCGCTACATCACTTTGGCTGCGGCCCATTGCCGATCTGCCACACAAACGGCGGCTCGGTCCCGTTGATCGCCCAATCCCCGACAATCCGTGCCTTGTAGATCACCGGATTGTGCGACGACACCGTCCGCGCATTGCGCCAGTGCCGGTCCAGCGATTTACCCACCCGGGTATCCGAAGCCCCCAGTGCATTGAACAGTTGTGTGGTCGCTCGCTGGATCAACTCCGACACCACCACCTGAGCCTTGGCCGATTCGATTTCCGCCGCGACATTCGCTTCTTGTTCCAAGGCTTCATCACCCGAGAAGCGCGCCAGATAAGCCCGCTGCGCCGGTTGTGCAGCCCTCAAGGCGCTGGCCTCGGCCGCATACACCAGTGCCGCAATCTCACCGACCACTTGCTGCACCTGCGAATCCTGGCTGACATGCTGCGCATTGCCATGGCTGTAGATGCGCTTTCGTTCGCGCACCTGGTGAGCCACATCGCGCAACGCCGCACGACCGATCCCGGCCAGGGTCGCCAGCAGCACCAACTGATAAAACGCGGTCTGGTATTTGAAGCGGGTGGCGAAGTCGATGATGTTCTCGGCCTCCACGTCGGCATCGATAAACCGTGAGGTACCACTGCCTGTGGTGCGCTGGCCGAAGCCGTCCCAGTCGTCGCTCTGCACGATGCCCGGCTGGCGGGTCCGGACCGCAGCAATCACATCGCCGCCGGTGTCGCTGCGTTGCGCGTACACGTCGATCCAGTCGGAAAACAGGCTGCCGGTGCTGTAGAACTTCTCGCCGTTGAGCCTCCATTGGTCACCGTGAGGCGAAACTTTGGTGATGACGTCGCCAATCGCCACGCTGCCGATTTCGGTCCATGCATTGCCGGCGATATCACCGTCGACGAAGCGTTTGAACCACAGATCCCGGGCCGGCCCAGGTGGCGAGTTCAAGCGATCCTCGGCGAATGCGAAATGCCCGCGCAAGGCCTGAGGCACGTTCGAATCGGCTTCGGCCAATTCGATCAGCAGCTCGAACAGTTGTGGCAGGGAGGCACCGCCACCGCCGTATTCAACCGGCACCCGTACGGCGCCGAATCCGGCTTCCTTGAGCCATTGAATCGGTTCGTAAGGCAGGCTGCGGGTTTGTTCTCGTTCAACGGCACCGGCGGCGATGCGTTGGAAAATCGGCCGGAACCTTGCGGCCAGCGCTTCATAGTCGGTGCCAATGGACAGTGGATTGATTACCTGGTGTTCGGTCATGGGACAGCTCCTTGGGTCGGCAGTGGATGCGACTGGGGATTGCACGGTCCATGCCGGGTAGAGGTAGCCAGGATTTGCTGGGGAGTGTGATTTTCGATGAGGCCTGAACTGTTGCTGTAGCAACAACAAAGCAGCAAATTGACCCGACGCACCGCAAATCACTGTGGGAGCGAGCCTGCTCGCGAAAGCGGTGGGTCAGTCAACATAGATGTTGAACTTCATGGCCCCTTCGCGAGCAGGCTCGCTCCCACAGGGTTCTCACCAGGCTTAAGACAGGCGAACCGCAAGCCACGCTTCAGCGCTGGCACGGTTGCTGCTCTCACCCAAGACTTCCCTGAAATCCGAGGACATGCCAATGAGTCAGCAAGCCGTAAAATTTGCCTACTGGGTACCGAACGTCAGCGGCGGGCTGGTGGTCAGCAAGATCGAGCAACGCACCCACTGGGGCATCGACTACAACCGCAAACTGGCGCAACTGGCCGAAGAGGCGGGGTTCGAATACGCCCTGACGCAGATCCGCTTCACCGCCGGTTACGGCGCCGAGTACCAGCACGAATCGGTCGCCTTCAGCCACGCGCTACTGGCCGCCACCACCAAACTGAAAGTGATCGCCGCGATCCTGCCCGGCCCTTGGCAACCGGCGCTGGCGGCCAAGCAATTGGCAACCATCGACCAGCTGACTAATGGCCGGGTGGCGGTGAACATTGTCAGTGGCTGGTTCAAGGGTGAATTCCAGGCGATTGGCGAACACTGGCTGGAACACGACGAGCGTTATCGCCGCTCCGAAGAATTCATCCGCTCGCTGAAGGGCATCTGGAGCCAGGACAACTTTACCTTTCGCGGCGACTTCTATCGCTTCGACAACTACAGCCTCAAACCGAAACCGCTGGGTCAGCCGGAAATCTTCCAGGGTGGCAGTTCCCGCGCAGCTCGGGACATGGCAGCAAGGGTGTCGGACTGGTACTTCACCAACGGCAACACCCCGGAAGGCATCAAGGCCCAGGTCGATGACATCCGCGCCAAGGCGGCGGCGAACAATCATTCGGTGAAAGTCGGCGTGAACGCGTTTGTCATTGCCCGCGACACCGAAGAAGAAGCGCGAGCCGTGCTGGCGCAAATCATCGATCAGGCGGACCCCGAGGCGGTGAATGCGTTTGGTGATGCGGCGAAACAGGCGGGCAGAGCGTCACCTGAGGGCGAGGGCAACTGGGCCAAGTCGACGTTCGAGGACCTGGTGCAGTACAACGACGGTTTCAAGACCAACCTGATCGGTACGCCGCAGCAGATTGCCGAGCGGATCGTTGCGCTGAAAGCGGTGGGCGTGGATCTGGTGTTGGCGGGGTTTCTACACTTCCAGGAAGAAGTGGAGTATTTCGGCAAGCGGGTGTTGCCGTTGGTGCGTGAGCTGGAAGCTAAAGCGCTGGTGAAACCGCAAACCGCGGTCGCCTGAACACCACAAACCCCTGTAGGAGCTGTCGAGTGAAACGAGGCTGCGATCTTTTGATCTTAAAAATCAAAGTCAAAAGATCGCAGCCTCGTTTCACTCGACAGCTCCTACAGGGGATCAGTGTTTACAGGCCCAGGTCGGACAAGCCTGGGTGATCATCCGGCCGACGCCCCAGCGGCCAGTGGAACTTGCGGTCGCTTTCCTTGATCGGCATGTCGTTGATGCAGGCAAACCGATTGGCCATCAAACCGTTCTCGTCGAACTCCCAGTTTTCGTTGCCATACGAGCGGAACCAGTTGCCCGAGTCGTCGTGCCATTCATAGGCATAACGCACGGCGATGCGGTTGCCGGTAAAGGCCCAAAGTTCTTTAATCAGGCGGTAATCCAGTTCCTTGGCCCATTTGCGCGTCAGGAAACCTTTGGCTTCTTCGCGGTTGTAGGCGAACTCGGCACGGTTACGCCATTTGGTGTCCAGGGTGTAGGCCAGCGACACGCGCTCCGGATCGCGGGAGTTCCAGCCGTCTTCGGCCAGACGTACTTTTTCGATGGCCGATTCACGGGTGAATGGCGGCAATGGCGGACGAACTTCGGCATTAGACATTAATAGTCTCCCTATCAAAGTAAAGTTCTAGCAAGTTGTCGGGCTTGGTTAAAGTGTTACAGGTCCAATAACTTTCGCGCCATGCATTGCGCATTATCGGCGGCACTGTGATCACCCATGACAAGCGCCACGGTAATGGCACCGTCGATCAGGATCAGCAGCTGTTTGGCCAGCGTCTCCGGGTCTGTGGCGCCATGTTCGGTGCAGAGCTCGCGCACGTAGTCGAGCAGCTTCTGTTTGTGGTCTTTGGCAACCAGGCGAACCGGGTCTTGCGGGTCGCCGGTTTCGCCGCTGGTGTTAATGAATGCACAGCCACGGAAGCCTTCGGAGGCGAACCAGGCCTTGAGTACGGTAAACAGGTTAAGCAGGCGGTCGGCCGGCGTTTCGGCCTGGTCGACTTCGCTTCTGTACCAGTGCATCCAGCGCACATCGCGGCGTTGCAGGGCCGCGACGGTGAGCTCCTCCTTGTTGGCGAAGTAGCGGTAAATACTCTTTCTGGAGACGCCGGCGGTTTTCACCAGAAGATCCATCCCGGTGGCAGCGATGCCACTTTTGTAGATCAACTTTTCGGTGACATCCAGAATGATGTCGCGTGTGTCGTTGCTGGTTATTTCGTTCATGTGGCGAACAGTAGAACGATCGTTCTCCTTGGTCAAGCGGATATTTTCGTCGCCTCCAAAATTGCTATCGCGAGCAGGCTCGCTCCCACATTTGAAATGCGTTCCCCTGTGGGAGTGAGCCTGCTCGCGATGGGGCCATTACAGTCAGTAACAAGACCCGAACCAATCCATGGTGTAAGCTCTCGGGTTCTTCGGATTCGACCTTTTTGCGAGCCCTATGCCGTCGCTTTTCAAACGCTCTCTGCTGCCCAAACTGCGCAGTTTTCCGCTGACCGCCGATGCCGTCACCATTCTTTCCGGCGCTGCTGAGTTTCGCCGCTGCCTGCTGGAAAAAATCGCCAGCGCCACCCGGCGCATTTATATCGTCGCGCTCTATCTGCAACAGGATGAAGCCGGCCAGGAAATTCTCGATGCCTTGCACGCGGCCAAACTGGCGCGTCCGGAACTGGACGTGGTGGTGGTGGTTGACTGGCTGCGCGCCCAGCGCGGCTTGATCGGCGCCGGCAAGCAGCCGGGCAACTCGGCCTGGTATCAGGAAACCACCCGCACTCATGCCAGTGAAGTGCCGGTGTATGGCGTTCCCGTGCAAACCCGAGAACTGTTCGGCGTGCTGCATTTGAAAGGCTTCGTGATCGACGATTGCGTGATCTACAGCGGCGCGAGCCTGAACAACGTTTACCTGCACAAATTCGACAAGTACCGCTACGACCGTTATCACCTGCTGCAGAACAGCACCCTGGCCGATTCGATGCAGCACCTGGTCCAGCACGGTCTGATTGCCTCCAAAGCGGTGCATCGTCTCGATTTGCCGAACCTGCCGACCACCCGCAGCCTGCGCAACGACATCGGCGACCTGCGCAGCCGCCTCAAGCACGCGGCGTACGACACCACGACAGGCACCACGGAAAGGAGTGGTTTGTCGGTCAGCCCATTGCTCGGTGTCGGCAAGAACAACCCGTTGAGCCGAGTGATTTGCGAATTGATCGCCAGCGCTCAGCATCACCTGACCATCTGCACACCCTACTTCAACCTGCCGCTGCCCGTGACCCGGGAAGTCAATCGGGCACTGGCGCGGGGCGTGAAGATCGACATCATTGTCGGCGACAAGACGGCCAGCGACTTCTACATCCCGCCGAGCGAGCCGTTCAAGGTGATTTCGGCGCTGCCGTACCTTTACGAGATCAGCCTGCGACGCTTCGCCAAGCGTCATCATCGCAGCGTCGACAGCGGCCAGTTGAACCTGCATCTGTGGCGTGACGGCGACAACACCTACCACCTCAAGGGCATGTGGATCGACCAGCGTTACACCTTGCTGACCGGCAACAACCTCAACCCGCGGGCGTTCCGTCTCGATCTGGAAAACGCCTTGCTGATTGATGATCCGAAAGGCGAGTTGTTGGAGCCGCGCCGTAAAGAGCTGGCGGAGATTTTCGAGAACACCCGCCGCATCGAGCGTTACCAGGAACTGGAAACGCTGCTGGAATACCCGGCGGGGGTGGCCAAGTTTCTCAAGCGCGTGAGTCGGGTGCGGATCGAGCGGTTGTTGTACCGGATTCTGTAGCACGTCGGGGCAAATGTGCTGCCCTTAAAAACGCCTTCGCGAGCAGGCTCGCTCCCACAGGGGTTCTGCGTCAGGGCGACGGCTGCGCTAATATGCCCACCACTTCAAACAAGAACAGGGCTTAGCTCGGTCAATGTCGGAAAAAGACACCATCTCCATTCAACTGGTGCGTGAAGCGCTGTTGCAAAGCTGCGCCCCGGGAGTCGCTACCGAAGAGGTGTTGAACAAGGTCGGCATCGATCCGGCACTGCTCGACAGCAGCGATGCCCGCGTCCCGGCCACCGCTTATGCGCGCCTGTGGCGTTTACTGGCACGACGTGGGGACGATGAGTTTTTTGGCATGGACCCGCGCAAGCTCAAATCCGGTAGCCTGGAATTTCTCTGTCGCTGCTCCATGGTCCAGCCGAGCCTGGCCGCCGGCCTGACCTCCGGTTTGAGCTTTTTGTCGTTAATGCTCGAACACCTGCCTGCGCAACTGGTTCGTCAGCAAAGCCTGGCGGAAATCGTCCTGCTCGAAGACGACCAGGACCCGCGCCGCGCCTTCACGTATTTCACTTACTGGATGATCGTTCACGGCGTCGCCTGCTGGCTGGCGGGGCGGCGGATTCCGATCCTGGCCATCGAGTTGCGCTGCCCGCAGCCTGACTTCTGCGATGACTATCAGGTGATGTTCTCCGAGAACCTGCGTTTCGACCGGCCGCGCACGCGGATGATTTTCTCCGCCGAATGCCTGGACTTGCCGATCAAGCGCAGCCCGGAAGAACTCAAGCGTTTCCTGGCCCATGCGCCGGCCAATATTCTGGTCAAGTACCGCGACCCGGAGAGCCTGGCCAGCCGGATCAAGCACGATTTGCGGCAACTGCCCGCCGAACACTGGCCGGAAACCGAACCCTTGGCGCAACAGCTGTGCATGTCGGCTTCAACCCTGCGTCGACGCCTGGCCGAAGAGGGGCAGACTTACCAGGGGCTCAAGGACAGCGTGCGCAAGGAGTTGGCGATTGTCTGGCTGGCAGAACCGACCATCAGCTTTGCCGAGATCGCCACGCGTTTGGGCTTTGCCGATACCAGCTCGTTCTACAAGGCGTTTCGCAAGTGGTCGGGGTCAAATCCGGGGCATTACCGCAGCCTGATCCTCAACGAAGCCAGCTAGGCACCGATCGACGCCATCGCGGGCAAGCCTTGCTCCTACAGGGCGATGGCCAGCCTCAAAATGGTGTGAATGATCAGGGCCTGTAGGAGCAAGGCTTGCCCGCGATGGCGTCCGCCCAGGCGCCGTATCTCTCCAATCTTGGCCAAACCAGTCACGCAACTTGATAGCTTTGACCATTGTCCCGCGCCCCGCGCAGAGCGAGTATTTCCCTGTTACTCAAGGTTCCCCAAGCCTAATAAAAATACAAAGGGATTCTGGCAATGCGCGATTACTTGTCTGCTACATCACAGTTCAATTATCAGCACACCGTCGACGCCGCACTCGCGGGTGATTTGTCTGCCCTCAACGCCTGTGTCGAGTGTTGCGACCGGCATGCCTTGCCGGGGCGCATCGCGCTGTTCTGGGAAGGTCGCGATGGCGCCAGCGCGACCTACACCTTCAGCGACTTGCAGGACAAAGCCGCGCGTTTAGCCAATTTCCTGCTGGCCCAAGGGGTGAAAAAAGGCGACAAGGTGGCCGGTCTCCTGCCACGTAACATCGAACTATTGATCACCGTATTCGCCACCTGGCGCATCGGTGCGGTCTACCAGCCGCTGTTCACGGCATTCGGCCCGAAAGCCATCGAGCACCGCCTCAGCTCCTCTGGCGCCAAAGTGGTGGTGACCGACGCGGGCAATCGCTCCAAACTCTCTGAAGTCGCCGACTGCCCGACCATCGTCACCGTCGCCGGTCCCAAAGGCCAAGGCATCGTCCGCGGCGATTACAGCTTCTGGGCCGAACTGGCCAATTATTCTCCTGTGTGCGAACCGGTCCTGTTGACCGGCGAAGACCCGTTCCTGCTGATGTTCACCTCGGGCACCACCGGTCCGTCGAAAGCGCTGTCCGTTCCGCTCAAGGCCATCGTCGCCTTCCAGAGCTACACCCGTGACGCCGTGGACTTGCGCCCTGAAGATGCCTTCTGGAACGTCGCCGATCCGGGTTGGGCCTACGGCATCTATTTCGGTGTTACCGGGCCGATGGCCATGGGGCATCCGATCACCTTTTACGATGGCCCGTTCACCCTCGAAAGCACCTGCCGGGTGATCAACAAATACGGGATCACTAACCTCACCGGTTCGCCGACGGCCTATCGCCTGTTGATCGCGGGTGGCGACGAGTTTGCCCGCTCGATCAAGGGCAAGCTGCGCATCGTCAGCAGTGCCGGCGAGCCGCTGAACCCGGAAGTGATTCGCTGGTTCGCCGACAACCTCGGTGTGGCCATCCACGATCACTACGGCCAGACCGAACTCGGCATGGTGCTGTGCAATCACCATGGCCTGGAGCATCCGATCCACATGGGCGCCGCCGGTTTCGCCTCGCCGGGCCACCGCATCGTAGTGCTGGATGACGAGTACAAAGAACTCGGTGTCGGTCAGCCGGGCATTCTGGCCATCGATCGTACCCAGTCGCCGATGTGCTGGTTCGCCGGTTACGAAGGCGCACCGACCAAGGCCTTCGTCGGCAACTATTACCTGAGCGGCGACACCGTCGAGTGGAACCCGGACGGCAGCATCAGCTTCGTCGGTCGCAGCGACGACGTGATCACCACCTCCGGCTACCGGGTCGGCCCGTTTGACGTGGAAAGCGCGTTGATTGAACACCCGGCAGTGGTCGAAGCGGCCGTGGTCGGCAAACCCGATCCGGAACGCACCGAACTGGTCAAAGCCTTTGTCGTGCTCAGCGCGCAATACCGCGCGGCACCGGAACTGGCCGAAGAATTGCGCCAACACGTGCGCAAACGACTGGCCGCGCACTCGTACCCCCGTGAAATCGAATTTGTCAGCGAATTGCCGAAAACCCCTAGCGGCAAATTGCAGCGCTTTATCTTGCGCAACCAGGAAATCGCCAAGGCTCAAGAGGCCGCCGCGAAGAACGTTTCAGCTTGAATCCAAGGAAACAATGATGCAGATCGAAAACAAGGTTTTTCTCGTCACCGGCGGTGCGTCGGGCCTCGGTGCGGCCACGGCTGAAATGCTGGTCGCGGCCGGTGCCAAAGTGATGCTGGTGGACATGAATGCCGAAGCTGTTGCGGCCCAGGCTGAACGTCTCGGGGCGCAAAGCGTGGTGGCGGACATCAGCAACGAAGCCGCGGCCGAAGCCGCTGTGGAGGCGACGGTCAAAGCCTTCGGTGGCCTCAATGGTCTGGTCAACTGCGCCGGTATCGTGCGTGGTGAGAAGATCCTCGGCAAGAACGGCCCGCACCTGTTGGCCAATTTCAGCCAGGTGATCAACGTCAACCTGATCGGCAGTTTCAACATGCTGCGCCTGGCCGCTGCGGCGATTGCCGAAACCGAAGCCGATGCTGACGGCGAGCGCGGCGTGATCATCAACACCGCCTCGGCTGCAGCGTACGATGGCCAGATCGGCCAGGCCGCGTATGCCGCCTCCAAAGGCGCGATCGTCAGCCTGACCTTGCCCGCCGCCCGTGAACTGGCGCGCTTCGGCATCCGCGTGATGGCCATCGCCCCGGGCATTTTCGAAACCCCGATGATGGCCGGCATGACCCCGGAAGTCCGCGCGTCCCTGGCGGCTGGCGTGCCGTTTCCGCCGCGCTTGGGCAAACCAGGCGAGTATGCCGGGCTGGTCAGGCATATCATTGAAAACAGCATGCTCAATGGCGAGGTGATCCGTCTCGACGGCGCCTTGCGCATGGCCGCCAAATAAGGAGGATTTGTCATGACTATTTCCAACGATCCCATTGTTATCGTCAGCGCCGTCCGCACCCCGATGGGCGGTTTCCAGGGCGAACTGAAAAGCCTGACTGCACCGCAACTCGGTGCTGCGGCAATTCGCGCTGCCGTCGAGCGCGCCGGTGTGGCGCCAGACTCGGTTGAAGAAGTGCTGTTCGGTTGCGTCCTGTCTGCCGGTCTCGGCCAAGCCCCGGCGCGCCAGGCTGCATTGGGCGCAGGGCTGGATAAATCGACCCGCTGCACCACCCTGAACAAGATGTGCGGCTCGGGCATGGAAGCGGCCATTCTGGCCCACGACATGCTGGTGGCCGGTAGTGTCGACGTGGTTGTCGCCGGCGGCATGGAAAGCATGTCCAACGCCCCGTATCTGCTGGACCGCGCCCGCAGCGGTTACCGCATGGGCCACGGTCGTGTGCTTGATCACATGTTCCTCGACGGTCTGGAAGACGCTTACGACAAAGGTCGCCTGATGGGCACCTACGCCGAGGATTGCGCTGAAACCAACGGTTTCACCCGTGAAGCCCAGGACGCGTTTGCCATTGCCTCGACCACCCGTGCGCAGCAGGCGATCAACGACGGCAGCTTCAAAGACGAGATCGTGCCGCTCACCGTGACTGTCGGTAAAGAGCAGGTGCTGATCAGCAACGACGAACAGCCACCGAAAGCCAAACTGGACAAGATCGCTTCCTTGAAACCGGCGTTCCGCGAAGGCGGCACGGTGACGGCGGCGAACTCCAGCTCGATCTCCGATGGTGCTGCGGCACTGGTGTTGATGCGCCGTTCCGAAGCTGAAAAGCGCGGCCTGAAACCGCTGGCAGTGATTCACGGCCACGCGGCGTTTGCCGACACCCCGGGCCTGTTTCCGGTGGCACCGGTGGGCGCGATCGAGAAGCTGATGAAGAAAACCGGCTGGTCCCTGGACCAAGTCGATCTGGTCGAAGTCAACGAAGCCTTCGCCGTGGTCAGTCTGGTGACCATGACCAAACTGGAAATCCCTCACGAGAAGATCAACGTTCATGGCGGCGCTTGCGCCCTCGGCCACCCGATCGGTGCGTCTGGCGCGCGGATCCTCGTGACCTTGCTCTCGGCCCTGCGCCAGAAAGGCCTGAAACGCGGCGTTGCAGCGATCTGCATCGGCGGCGGCGAAGCCACGGCCATGGCCGTTGAATGCCTTTACTAAGGTCCGCATGGTTTCTGTAGGAGCTGTCGAGTGAAACGAGGCTGCGATCTTTTGATTTTTAAGATCAAGATCAAAAGATCGCAGGCTTCGCCAGCTCCTACGGGGCAATTTATTTTAAGGATTTGGCATGATTCCCAATGACGAACAACTGCAAATCAGCGAAGCGGCCCGGCAGTTTGCCCAGGAACGGCTGAAACCGTTCGCCGCCGAGTGGGACCGCGAGCATCGTTTCCCCAAGGAAGCCATCGGCGAGATGGCCGAACTGGGCTTTTTCGGCATGTTGGTGCCGGAAGAGTGGGGCGGTTGCGACACGGGTTACCTGGCCTACGCCATGGCCCTGGAAGAAATCGCGGCCGGCGACGGCGCCTGCTCGACCATCATGAGCGTGCACAACTCTGTGGGTTGCGTGCCGATTCTCAAGTACGGCAACGACGACCAGAAAGAACGCTTCCTCAAACCGTTGGCCAGCGGCTCGATGCTCGGGGCTTTTGCCCTGACCGAACCCCAGGCCGGCTCCGACGCCAGCGGCTTGAAAACCCGTGCCCGTCTGGAAGGCGATCATTACGTGTTGAACGGCTGCAAGCAGTTCATCACCTCCGGGCAGAACGCCGGGGTGGTGATCGTGTTCGCCGTGACTGATCCGAGTGCCGGCAAGCGTGGCATCACGGCGCTGATCGTGCCCACAGATTCGCCGGGCTACAAAGTCGCACGGGTCGAAGACAAACTCGGCCAGCACGCCTCCGACACCTGCCAGATCCTGTTCGAAGACGTGAAGGTGCCGGTGGCCAACCGCTTGGGCGAGGAGGGCGAAGGTTATCGAATCGCCTTGGCCAACCTCGAAGGCGGCCGTGTCGGCATCGCTTCGCAATCGGTGGGCATGGCCCGCGCTGCGTTCGAAGCCGCCCGCGACTATGCCCGTGAGCGTGAAAGCTTCGGCAAACCGATCATCGAGCATCAAGCGGTAGCGTTCCGCCTGGCGGACATGGCAACCCAAATCGCCGTGGCTCGGCAGATGGTGCATTACGCGGCGGCGCTGCGTGACAGCGGTAAACCGGCCTTGGTCGAAGCGTCCATGGCCAAGCTATTCGCCTCGGAAATGGCTGAGAAAGTCTGCTCCGCGGCGTTGCAAACCCTCGGCGGTTACGGTTACTTGAACGATTTCCCGCTGGAGCGGATCTACCGCGACGTGCGCGTTTGCCAGATCTACGAAGGCACCAGCGATATTCAGCGCATGGTTATTTCGCGCAATCTTTGAGAAGGAAGCTACTTGTGAACTACGAAACGATTTTGTTGGAAACCCACGGTCGCGTTGGTCTGATTACCCTGAACCGTCCGCAAGCGCTGAATGCGTTGAACGCGCAGATCGTCAGTGAGCTGAACCACGCCCTCGATGGCTTGGAAGCCGATTCGAACATCGGCTGCATCGTGCTCACCGGCTCGAAAAAAGCCTTTGCGGCCGGCGCCGACATCAAGGAAATGGCTGAGCTGACCTACCCGCAGATCTACCTCGACGACCTGTTCAGCGACAGCGATCGCGTGGCTAACCGCCGCAAGCCGATCATTGCCGCCGTCAACGGTTTCGCCTTGGGCGGTGGTTGTGAACTGGCGCTGATGTGCGACTTCATCCTGGCCGGCGACAACGCCAAATTCGGTCAGCCGGAAATCAACCTCGGCGTACTGCCGGGCATGGGCGGCACCCAGCGCCTGACCCGCGCGGTGGGCAAGGCCAAGGCTATGGAAATGTGCCTCAGCGGTCGCTTGATCGATGCGGTAGAAGCGGAGCGTTGCGGGATTGTCGCGCGGATTGTTCCGGCTGATGAGTTGCTGGATGAAGCGTTGAAAGTCGCGGCGCTGATTGCCAAGAAGTCGTTGCCGATTGCAATGATGATCAAGGAAAGCGTCAACCGCGCGTTTGAAGTGAGCCTGTCGGAAGGTGTGCGCTTTGAACGTCGGGTGTTCCATGCGGCGTTTGCGACGCAGGATCAGAAGGAAGGGATGGCGGCGTTTATTGGTAAGCGTGAGGCGGAGTTTAAGGGTAAGTGATATTGCGGGGTGGCCTTTAGATCCACCCCTCACCCCAGCCCTCCCGAAACGTCGGACCGCCCCATAGGGGAGAGGGGAAAGGGAGCCCATCTCCATGCTTTTCAAATCCTGAGTTCGACTCGGAATTTTCAGGTCGATGTAACTCTAAAAACACCTCGGTCAGTCCCCTCTACCCTCTGGGGAGAGGGTTAGGGTGAGGGGTGGATCTAAAGGCCACCCCATTCCCAAACATCACACCAAATAGTTTTTCAGCTCCCGAGCAATCACCATCCGCTGTATCTCGCTCGACCCTTCATAAATCTGCGTAATCCGCGCATCCCGGTAGTAACGCTCCACCGGGTAATCCTCCAGATACCCATACCCGCCGTGAATCTGCATCGCCGACGAACACACTTTCTCGGCCATCTCCGACGCAAACAATTTGGCCTGTGAAGCCTCCGACAGACATGGCTTGCCGGCACTGCGCAACCGCGCAGCGTGCAAGATCAGCAGTCGTGCCGCGTTCAGCCGGGTGTGCATGTCGGCCAGCATGTTGGCGATGCTCTGGTGCTCGATGATCGGCTTGTTGAACTGCACCCGATCCCGCGAGTAGGCCAGCGCCGCTTCAAATGCCGCGCGGGCAATGCCCAGCGCCTGCGCCGCGATGCCTATGCGGCCGCCTTCGAGGTTCGACAGGGCAATCGCCAGACCTTTGCCGCGCTCACCCAGCAGGTTGGCTTCAGGAATCGTGCAGTTGCTCAGGGTCACCGCGCAGGTATCGGACGCGCGAATACCCATTTTGTGTTCGCTGCGATCAACGATGAAACCCGCGGTATCGGTCGGCACCAGGAACGCCGAGATGCCGCGCTTGCCCAGGTCCGGATCGGTCACCGCAAACACGATGGCCAGTTTCGCCCGTTTGCCATTGCTGACGAATTGCTTGGCGCCGTTGATCACCCACTGGCCATCGCGCAGTTCGGCGCGGGTGCGCAGGTTGTGGGCTTCGGAGCCGGCCTGGGGTTCGGTCAGGCAGAAGCAGCCGATGGCCTGACCGCTGGCCAGATCCGGCAGCCAGGTCTGTTTCTGTTCTTCAGTGCCGTAGTTGAGGACCGGACCGCAGCCCACGGAGTTGTGGATGCTCATCAGTGCGCCAGTGGCGCCGTCACCGGCCGAAATCTCTTCCACGGCCAAGGCGTAGGCGACGTAGTCGACATAGGTGCCGCCCCATTCCTCGGGCACCACCATGCCCAGCAGACCCAGTTCACCCATCTTCGCCACCAGACCGTCGTCGATCCAGCCAGCCTTTTCCCAGGCCTGGGCGTGGGGTGCGATTTCGCCGCGGGCAAAGTCCCGGGCCATGTCGCGGATCATGACTTGCTCTTCGCTCAATTCGATATCGTGCATGGCTCAGCTCCCGCTTTGTTCAAAACCGCTGAAGAAACTCGCGACGTGCTCGGCGTCCAGCGCCTGCAAGGTCGGCGGGTTCCAGCGCGGTTTCTTGTCTTTGTCGATCAGCAAGGCGCGTACGCCTTCGATCAGGTCGCCGCGCTCGAACCACTGACGGTCCAGGTGCAGCTCAAGGGCGAAGCAGTCTTCCAGACTCAAGTGCCGACCACGACGGAGCATTTCCAGGGTCACGCCCATGGCCAACGGTGAACGGCTTTCCAGCAGGTCGGCGGTGGTCGTGGCCCACTCGTGGCTGTCGGCGACCGTTACTTCACGCAGTTGCTCAACAATACTCGGCACATCGGGCAGGGCGAAGAAGTGATCGATGGCCGGGCGCAACGCGCTCAATGGCGCGTCGGGTAGCTGTTGCACCGCAAGTTTCGCCAGCAGACCTTGAAGGTCCTTCAATGGCGTTTCGTGCCATTCGAGCTGATCGAGTTGCTCGTCCAGAGTGCCCAGCCTGTCGCTTTCCAGGTACCAGTCGGCCAGGCCGCAATAGAGCGCATCGGCCGCACGGATCTGCACGCCGCTGACGCCAAGGTAAATCCCCAGTTCACCGGGAACGCGCGGCAGGAAATGGCTGCCACCGACATCCGGGAAATAACCGATCGCCACTTCCGGCATCGCCAGACGACTTTTCTCGGTGACCACCCGCAAGTCAGCGCCTTGCACCAGGCCCATGCCGCCACCCAGGACAAAACCGTCCATCAAGGCGAGTACAGGTTTGCGGTAATGGTGAATCGCGAGATCGAGGGCGTATTCCTCGACGAAGAAATCTTCGTGCAGCGTGTCGCCGTTCTTGAAACTGTCGTACAGCGAACGGATGTCGCCGCCGGCACAGAAAGCCTTCTCGCCAGCACCGCGCAACACCACCGCGTGTACGTGCGGATCCAGTGCCCAGGCGTCGAGCTGACGCTGCAGGTTGCGCACCATGTCCAGGGTAATGGCGTTGAGGCCGGCGGGGCGATTGAGGGTCAGGTGACCGATGTGGTTGCGGACCTCGGCCAGCACTTCGTTTTGCGTGGCATCCATGGACGTAGTCCGCGGAGAAGAAACCTGAGCAGTCATCACTAACTCCCTGCTTTTATTGTTCTTTATAGAGAAGCTCGCGCGCGAGCGATGCTGGATCGTAACAGTGCAAATTTGTGATGTACAACCGGCATATGTGCAGGGTTAGTTTGCGTTTTTGCCTTAAAGCAAGATCAAAAGATCGCAGCCTGCGGCAGCTCCTACGGGATGGGTGTTCATGCGCAAAAATCCCGGCAAATGCGGTCCATGTAGGAGCTGCCGAAGGCTGCGATCTTTTGATCTTGCGCTGCAACGGATAGCCGACGACAGAATCGGCTGTGAAAGGCCTTCGTTCAGCGCAGTTGGGCTGTCAGAACAGGGGCTTACGACACCTGCGCCGGGCTGGCAATTGGCATTCTGACGGTCCATTTCAAGCGCTTGCGACGATGCGTCTGGAACGGACTGCACTCCGACGGCTGGCTCGACCGGTCGAAAACAACAACAAATACGGCTGCGGTGAATACCGCATCGACTCTCTGCCCCTGTCAAAAAGTGTGGTTAGGCGCAGGCGCCAGACCGCGATAAATCCAAATAATCCGGGACTCAAGAAGATGATCAACATCAAATGGCTGACCTTGCCGGCAATCGCGTTGCTGTGCTGCACCACCGGCGCCAGCGCCAAGGAATGGAAAGAGCTGCGATTCGGCGTCAACCCGAGTTACCCGCCTTTTGAGTCCACCACCGCCGATGGCGGCGTGCAGGGCTTTGGCGTGGATTTGGGCAACGCGATCTGCGCCGAATTGAAGGTGAAATGCGTGTGGGTCAGCAATGACTTCGACGGGCTGATTCCGGCGCTCAAGGCGGGCAAGTTCGATGCTATCGAATCGTCGATGACGGTGACCGATGCGCGCAAAAAACAGATCGACTTCACCGATCGCTTGTATGCCGGGCCGACCGCCATCGTCACTCGCAAGGATTCCGGGCTGTTGCCCACCGCTGAGTCGCTGCAGGGCAAGACCATCGGTTACATGCAGGGCACGATTCAGGAAACCTACGCCAAGGCCAAACTGGCACCCGGCGGCGTGAAACTGCGGGCGTATCAGAATCAGGATCAGGTCTACGCCGACCTGGTATTTGGCCGTCTCGACGCCTCGATCCAGGACAAGATGCAGGCGCAAATGAGCTTTTTGACTTCCCCTCAAGGGGCTGACTTCAAGAACAGTGAAGGCATCAGCGACCCGTTGGTCCCGTCCGACATCGCCATCGGCGTGCGCAAGGACAACGAAGAACTCAAAGGCATGCTCAATACCGCCATCAAGGCCCTGCATGACAAGGGTATCTACGCACAGATCCAGCAGAAACACTTCGGCGATCTAGACCTCTACAACTACTGATCCTCGCGCCCCGAAGGCTGCGTCTGGTAACAGGCGCAGCGCTTGAGCGCGGGCGCCTCAAGACAGGTGATTGACGTGAACTCCTTCCTGAATCTGATCGGGGTCGATCTCTCGGCCCTGCAAGGCTATGGCCCTTTGTTGCTGCACGGAACCTGGGTCACGCTGAAATTGTCAGCGCTCTCGCTGCTGGTGAGCATGGCGCTGGGCCTGCTCGGCGCGGCGGCGAAACTGTCGCCGCTGAAGCTGTTGAACCTGCCGGCGACCTTCTACACGACACTGATCCGTGGCGTGCCGGACCTGGTGCTGATGCTGCTGATTTTCTACAGCCTGCAAGGCTGGCTGAGCAGCCTGACCGAGGCGATGGACTGGCCCTACATGGAAATCGATCCGTTCGTGGCCGGCGTCATCACCCTTGGTTTTATCTACGGCGCGTATTTCACCGAGACCTTTCGCGGGGCGATTCTGAGCGTGCCGCGCGGCCAGCAGGAAGCCGCCGCGTGCTTTGGTCTGAATCGCTGGCAGCGATTCCGCTTCGTGGTGTTCCCGCAGATGATGCGTTTCGCCTTGCCGAGCCTGGGCAATAACTGGCTGGTGCTGCTCAAGGCCACGGCGCTGGTGTCGATCATCGGTTTGTCGGACCTGGTCAAGGTCGCGCAGGAAGCGGGTAAAAGCACCTTCAATATGCTCGATTTCTTGTTGTTGGCAGGGGCGCTGTATTTGCTGATCACCAGCGCTTCGAACTACGTTTTGCGCGTGCTGGAACGGCGCTATAACCAGGGTGTGCGGGGGATGGCACGATGATCGAGTTGATTGCCGAATACTGGAAACCCTTTCTGTTCAGCGACGGCTACAGCCTCACCGGGTTGGCCATGACGTTGTGGCTGCTGGTGGCGAGCATTGTGATGGGGTTCTTCCTGTCGTTGCCATTGGCGATCATGCGCACCTCGCGCTGGGGCCTGCTGCGCTGGCCGGTTCAGCTCTTCACTTATGTGTTTCGCGGCACGCCGCTGTATATCCAGTTGCTGATTTGCTACAGCGGGATCTACGGCATCGCCGTGGTGCGCTCGCAACCGCTGCTCGAAGCATTTTTTCGCGATGCGATGAATTGCACCTTGCTCGCGTTCACGCTCAACACTTGCGCCTACACCGTGGAAATCTTCGCCGGGGCGATTCGCAGCATTCCCTACGGTGAAATCGAGGCCGCCCATGCGTATGGCTTGAGCGGTTGGCGCCTGTACCTGCGGCTGATTCTGCCTTCGGCATTGCGCCGGGCACTGCCGTATTACAGCAACGAAGTGATCCTGATGTTGCACGCAACCTCAGTGGCGTTCACCGCCACCATTCCGGACATCCTCAAAATCGCCCGGGACGCCAATGCCGCGACCTTCATGACCTTCCAGGCATTCGGCATTGCCGGCCTGCTGTACCTCGCGCTGTCGTTCGGCCTGGTCGGAGCCTTCCGCCTGGCAGAGAAGCGCTGGCTGAGTTTTCTCGGCCCGACTCACTGAATCCCATTTTCTGTCCAGAGCGGTGCCGCCATGCGCACCGCTCCAGGAGTGCTGACATGTACAAACTCACGGTTGAAAATCTGTATAAACGTTTTGGTGACAACGAAGTGCTCAAGGGCGTCTCGTTGAATGCACGGGCAGGCGATGTGGTGAGCATGATCGGCGCCAGCGGCTCGGGTAAAAGCACGATGCTGCGCTGCATCAACTTTCTGGAACGTGCGGACGAAGGCGCCATTGAGCTGGACGGCGAGCGCGTCATCACGCGCCCGGGTGCCGGTGGCATGCGCGTCGCTCATCCGGCGCAATTGCAGCGTTTGCGCACGCGCCTGGCGATGGTGTTCCAGCATTTCAATCTGTGGAGCCATCTGACGGTGCTGGAGAACATTGTGCTGGCGCCGTGTCGGGTGCTGGGGATCAGCCGCAAGGCCGCCGAAGAGAGTGCACGGGCCTATCTGGACAAGGTCGGTCTGCCACAACGAGTGGCCGATCAATACCCGGCATTTCTGTCCGGTGGGCAACAACAACGGGTGGCAATCGCGCGTGCCCTGGCGGTGGAACCGGAGATTCTGTTGTTCGACGAGCCGACTTCGGCACTCGATCCGGAATTGGTGGGTGAGGTGTTGAAGGTAATTCAGGCGCTGGCCGAAGAAGGCCGTACCATGTTGATGGTGACCCACGAGATGGGGTTTGCCCGGCAGGTTTCCAGTCAGGTGTTGTTCTTGCATCAAGGGAAGGTCGAGGAGCAGGGTGACGCTACGATCCTCGACCAGCCAAAAAGTGAACGTTTGCAGCAATTTCTATCGGGTCGTTTGAAGTGAGGCAAGACGTACATGGCGGATATCCGCGATCTGTCGATCGTGCTTGATCGTATCGATCAGGCAATCATCGAAGTGCTGCGCCACGAAGGGCGCATCACTTATCAAAAGCTTTCCGAGCGCGTGCACCTGACGCCCAGGCCGTGCCTGGAACGGGTGCGCAAGCTCGAACAGCTCGGGGTCATTCGTGGGTATGGCGCGATTCTCGATGAAAAGAAACTGACACCAGGCTTGTCGTTGCTGGTACTGGTTGCGTTGTCGAACCAGAGTGGGCGGGCGGCGCAAAAGGCGTTCGAAGCCAAGGTCCGCGCCTGTCCGCAGGTGCTGGAATGTCGGTTGATCAGCGGCGCGTTCGACTACAGCTTGCGCATGCGTTGCCGGGACATGGAGCACTATCGGGTGCTGACCGAAGTCTGGTTCGATGATCCGGATTTGCACATCGACAAGTTGGTCAGCCATCCGGAATTGGCGATGGTCAAGACCACGATGGAATAGAAGCAAGATCAAGATCAAAAGATCGCAGCCTTCGGCAGCTCCTACATTGACCGCGTGAAAACCCGATCCCGTAGGAGCTGCCGAAGGCTGCGATCTTTTGCATTTCGGTGCTCGCCGAATCGGCTGACCCACACACGTTTTTCAGCCGTTTCCATCACGCCGCAGCCCCTTATCAACCGGGTTTTCCCGGCGCCGAAACAGACAATGAGTACCTCTTAACCCTCATTGAATCTGTGCCCATGCAAACCACCAATACCGTTTTGATGATTCGCCCGACACGTTTCTCCTTCAATCAGGACACGGCGGCGAACAACCGTTTCCAGCAGCCGGCCGCCGTCAGCGAAGACGTGCAGCTCAAGGCCCTGCAAGAGTTCGATGGCTACGTTGCCGCGCTGCGTCACCACGGTGTCGAGGTCATGGTGCACAACGACCGCGAAGCGCCGCATACCCCGGATTCGATCTTCCCCAACAACTGGTGGAGCAGCCATCCCGACGGCACATTGGTGCTGTACCCGATGCAGGGCCATAACCGGCGTCTGGAACGGGACAAAGGCGTGCTCGACTGGCTGCGGGACGAGTACCGGGTCGAGCAGTTGCTGGACCTTTCCAGCCTCGAACAGCAGGAAGTGTTCCTCGAAGGCACCGGCAGCATGGTGCTGGATCGTCAGCAGCGGATTTGCTACGCCGGTTACTCCACCCGCACCCATGCCCGCGCCCTGGACCAGGTGGTCAGTCATTTGGGTTACGAGCTGTGCGCCTTCAATGCGGTGGACCGCCAGGGCGTCGCGATATACCACACCAACGTGATGATGAGTGTCGGCACGCGCCTGGCCGTGGCGTGCCTGGCGTCGGTCACGCACCCGGCCGAACGCCTGGCCCTGCGTAAACGCCTGGAAGACAGCGGCAAGCAGGTGATTGCCTTGAACTGGGCGCAGCTGGAATCTTTCGCCGGCAACATGCTGGAAGTCCACAACGCTGCGGGCGAACCCTTGCTGGTGATGTCGCGCACGGCCTGGCAATCGCTGGATGCCGCGCAACGTCGCCTGATCGAAACCCACACCACGCCACTCCCCGTGAACATCGACACCATCGAGCGAATTGGCGGCGGCAGCGCGCGCTGCATGCTGGCCGAGGTCTTTCTGTCCAAACATCTGGCTACCCAGGAGCAAATGCGATGATCGTTCGTCCAGCCACACCGGCAGACCTGCCGGCACTGTTAGCCCTGGCCCATAGCGCCGGAACCGGTTTGACCACTTTGCCGGCCGACGCAGGGCGTCTGCGCCAGCGTCTGGAATGGGCGGCGAAAACCTTCGCCGGCGAGGCCGAACGCGCCGATGCCGATTACCTGTTTGTGCTGGAGAATGACCAGCATGAAGCCATCGGCATTTGCGCACTGGCCGGTGCCGTCGGCCTGCGTGAGCCCTGGTACAACTATCGACTGGGCCTGTTTGTCGCGGCCTCGAAAAACCTCGGGATCAATCAGCAGTTGCCGACGTTGTTCCTCGGTAACGACATGACCGGTCACTCAGAGCTGTGTTCGCTGTTTCTGCATGCCGATCACCGCAGCGGTCTGAACGGGCGCTTGCTGTCCAAGGCGCGGTTTCTGTTTCTGGCGGAGTTTCGTCAGCATTTCGGGGAGAAGGTCATCGCCGAGATGCGCGGTTACTCGGACGCAGAGGGCGTTTCACCGTTCTGGGAAGGCCTGGGTCGGCACTTCTTCAAAATGGACTTTGCCGATGCCGACTACCTGACCGGGCTGGGTAACAAGACGTTCATCGCCGAGCTGATGCCCAAGTTTCCGCTGCCGACCTGCCTGTTGCCGGAAGCGGCGCGAACCGTCATCGGTCGTGTTCACCCCAACACCGAACCGGCGCTGGGCATGCTCAAGGCTGAAGGATTCGAACACCGCGATTACATCGACATCTTCGACGGCGGCCCGCTGATCGAATGCGCCACCGGGGATATCCGCGCAGTGCGCGACAGTCAGGTGCTGCAACTGAGCATTGGCACACCGGGTGAGCAGGCGGCGACATACCTGATTCATAACCGTCAATTTGCCGAGTGCCGGATTACCGCGGCACCGGCGCGGGTGGCTGCCGGGACGTTGATAGTCGATGCAGCAACTGCGAAGAGTTTGGGGTTGAGTGCCGGTTCATCGGTGCGCGCGGTCAGTCTGGCGGTGCCTGCACGGCAACAGTCAGCAGCCTAGATAAAATCTTAAAAGCAAAAGATCGCAGCCTGCGGCAGCTCCTACAGGGGATTGCATTTCAATGTAGGAGCACCGCAGGCTGCGAACTTTTGATCTTCAACCCTTACTGGAAAACACATCACCAATGCTGCGGCGTTTGGCGTGCAGTTCGCTCGCATGGATCAACTGTTCAAGGTCTTCCGGGGTGACGTCGAAGAAGGCTTCCATGTCCGCCAGGGCCAGCTTCAGGTCCTGGGCAGTGATCGCCTGGCTGTCGGGGACGGGCATCATCGGTGCCGGTTCAGCGGGACGTTTTGGGTAACGAATGCGCGTCAGGTTGTTGTAGGCCAGGGCGCTGAGCAACATGGTTGATCCGCTGAGCATCACCGGGCCGAGGGCTTTCCAGTCGAGGGCAATGGTCGCCGGGTCTGCCAACACCAACAGCAACGCCAAGGCCCCGGCCGGTGGGTGCAGGCAACGCAGCCAGCACATCAGAATCAGCGCCATGCCCGCCGCCAGACAGGCGCTGCCAAGGGTTCGTCCGAGCACGTGAGCGACCAGCAGCGAAACCACCCCGGCGCTGAGGTAGCCGCCAAGAATCGACCAGGGCTGGGCGAGGGCGCCGGAGGACACTGCGAACAGCAACACGGCCGAGGCACCCAGCGGGCCGATCAGGTGTTGCGCCACTTGCATGCCGAATACCTGGCTGCAGAGCCAGACGCTGAACATCGTGCCCAAGGACATGCCGATCGCGGCGCGGCTCCATTCGGAGGGGCGAGTGTTGATGGCGGCGGGAAACCAGCGAGCAAACATGAGGCAGACGATCCGTTGAAAAAAACCGAGGCAAAAAAAAGGCTTAGCTGGGATACCCAGAAAGCCCTTGAAGTTGTTCCAACTATTGGGGGAGGAACGAGCACAGTGTGCCGTTCATTCCCGATGCTGACAAATTCATATTAATGCAGTTTCAGTGCATTAATTTTGCTGTAAAGCCACCCGACGACCACTCATGAAACACAGGAAACCGCCCATGGCGGTCAGCGCGCTCAGGGCATAAAACATCGTTGGCGCCGGGGTGTGCATCAGCAGGAAACCGCAAATCACCGGGCTCAACGCACCGCCGAGGGCCGCGAGGTTTTGCGCGCCGTAATAACTACCGCGCAGTTCTTCCGGGGCCAAGGTGTCGACGAAGAGGAATTCGGCGGGGTAAATGATCATTTCACCAAGGGTGAAGATGAACATGGCCACGCACCAGCTCACCAGGCTGTCGGCCAGGCTGAAGCCGATCAACCCGACGATGAACAGACTGGTACCGCCCGCGATCCAGTAACGCAATTGTTCGCGCTTGAGGAAGCGGCCGATCTGGTATTGCAGCAGGATCACGCTGATCGCGTTGCAGGCGAGCAGGGCGGCCATGGTTTCCAGTGCCCGTTTGGAGTCGTGGGTCACCAGCAGGTATTGCGACAGGTACAGTGTGAAACGGCCGTGGACCACGGTACTGAGCAGGCAGCCACAGGTGAACATGATCAGCGTGCGGTCGTTTTTCAGGGTGACCAGCGTCTTGAGAAAACTCTGGGGCTGGCCGATTGCGGGTGTCTGGGCCGAGTCCTTCGGTATCCCGATCATCAGGAAAATACTGAAGAACGCGATGCCGCCGGCGATCAGGAACGGTGCAATCGGATACACCCCGGCAATCACCACGCCCAGCATCGGACCGGTGGCGTAGCCGATGTTGGTCAAGGTGTAGCGCAGGGAAAACGCCTTGGCACGCTGGCCCATGGGCAGGTTTTCGCTGAGGATTGCCTTCGAGCCGATCAGAAACAGCGCCGAGGCGGTTTCGGTGATCACCAGGGTGGCGGTGGTCAGGTAGAGGTTGTCGGCGAAGGTCAGGAGCACGAAGCCAATGGCGCTGGAGAGCATCGCCAGGATCAGTAGCCGGCGCTTTTCGAGGCGGTCGATGATGTAACCGCCGTAGAGCGCGAGCAGGGTGGCGATAAACACTGCGATGCCCAGCAGCAAGCCGACATCCTGTTGGTTGAGGCCGAGTTTGTTGCTCAGGAACAACGTCAGCAGCGGGCTGGTGATGGCGCGGCTGACGACGATGGTCAGCGAAACGATCATCAACCGGCGGATAACGAGTGAGTAAGTGGCCACGGTGGTGCGGATGTCCTTATTTTGGTATTTGGCTTGGGATCCACCCCTCACCCTAACCCTCTCCCCAGAGGGTAGAGGGGACTGATCGAGGTGTTTTTCGAGTTACATCGACCTGAAATTCCGAGTCGAACTCAGGCTTTGAACAGCATGAAGATCGGCCCCCTTTCCCCCTCTCCCCCTTGGGGAGAGGGTTGGGGTGAGGGGTGGTTTTAACGACCACCCAAACCCCCAAGCCATGCACCCAGAGCCTCTATAGATTCCAACTCTTCAACCCGCCACAACTGCTCAAGCAGTTCTCCAGCCTGCTCCCGCGGCATCACCCGCACCGCCAGACTGAAAAACTTCTCCTCCAGCGCCGCATCACTCAACGGATTGCCCGGCGCACCCAGCGGCGGGTCGACACACAGGCTCGCTTGCCGACCGTCCACGGTCCGCACGCTGACGACGGGCTCGCCATCCTCTGACAGTTGCGGGTCCACTTCAAGACAGATATGTGACATCAAGTGAGCAATCCGTGGATCGCGTCGTTGTTCATCGTCATACGCCTCCAGCCGGCAATGACCCTGCACCAGCCGGGCCGCGAGGGCATACGGCAGGCTCATCTGCGCCGCCGCCAGCGTACCGACGTCTCGCCCGCCGCACATGTCCTGCAGAAACCCGCACAACGACACCCGGACATCCTCGACCTGATCCGCGCTGACCTGCAACTGATCCAGCAACAGCCCTAGCGCATCAATGGCTGAATGCGTTCCGCGGCATGCGGCATAAGGTTTGATCGAACAGCGAGCAAGTTTCCATACGACGCCCAGATCGGCATCCAGCGCGTCAGGTTGTGCAGTCTCACCGGCCAGGGTCTTGAGAAATCCGCCCCAGACATCATCGAATAATCGGGTCGGCCCGGTGATGCCTCGTTGGGCAAAACGCGCCGCCAGCAATCCACCCTCGGCGGCACGACCACTGTGAAGTTTTTTGCTTTGCGAGCCGTCGTGGATAAACGCCCATAACCCCCCGCTGAAACTGCCGGCAATGCCCAGCGCCGAGACGGTTTTCGCGGTATCCAGTCCGAGAATTCGCGCACTGGCCGCCGCCGCACCGAACACGCCGCAGGTGGCGGTGGAGTGCCAGCCGGCGCCGTTGTGGGCGGAATAGCTGCCGCAGGCTTCGAGCACCCGACGGCCGATTTCGTAGCCAATCACCACGGCAGTGATCAACTCCCGGCCATTCACCGGTTTTCCGGACATCGCCACCGCAGACATGACTGCCGGCAGCACCACCGCGCCGGAATGGTCGCAGCCGCCGGTGTCGTCGAGTTCCAGGGCGTGGGCGGCGACACCATTGAGCATGGCGGCCTGAGCCGCGCCGGTGCGCTGATCGGTGCCCCAGATCAACGTGCTCCCGGTTTCACCGTCGAAGACCTGCCGTGCCTGCTTCGCGACATCGCTGCCAGCCCCGGCCAGGGTCGCGCCGAAGGTGTCGAGTATGTGCCGCTTGGCTTGGGCCACCAGTGCGGGCGGCAAGTCTTCGAATCGGGTGTCGACGCAGAACTGCGCCAATCGCTGCATCCGCTCACTCATGAAAGGTAATCCCGATAATGCCGCTCATACACGGCCGCCGGATGGTCCTCGGTCACCGGCAGCGCCGATTCAGCCCACCATTGAGCGACCTCAGCGCCCGTGGCAATCCACACGTCATCGTGCTGTTGAATCCCCTCCAGCAACTCGCGCAACACGCCAATCCGCCCGGGCGTAGCAATGATCTCCGGGTGCAGCCGCAGCACATAACACAAACCAAACCGGTGAAACCCGGCGAAGTCCATTTGCAGGTTGCCCAGGGTGTGGCTGTAAGAGGCGATCCGCGATTGCGCCGGGGGCACGGCCGGGCTCAGGTTGAAGGCGAAGTAGGGTTCGTCTTCCAGTTCGTAGTGCAACGGCAACTCAATGACTTCGGGCGCCGTCGGATGAACGAATGGCAAATCATCACCGCGCCACGACGATGACCAGCGAATGCCGTGATCCTTCAACGCCTCGATGAAGCCCGGCGCACCGTTGCCGGCCGGGATGCGAAACCCCGTCGGGCGCTGGCCAGTCAGCGCGGTCAACGCCTCACAGCCTTTGGCCATCTCGGCGCTTTGCTCGTTGAGACTCAGGTTGTCGTAGTGCTGATGGCGATAACCGGCGCAGGCGATCTCATGTCCACCGGCCTGGATTGCCCGAATGTGCCCGGGGTTTTCCTCGGCGACGATACCGGGCACAAACCAGCTGCTGGAAACCCCCAGTTCTTCGAACAAACCGAGCAAACGGTCGACGCCGCGTTGGGTGCCATAGCGCCAGACCGACAGCGTCTTGTCGCGCCCGGCGACTTCCGGGGCCTGGGTGAGGATGCCGTGGATGTCGTTGTAATCGACGGTCAGTACCACGGCGCAGCGGTAGCCTTTGGGCCAGACAGTGGAATCAGCCATGGTGATGCTCCTTCAGCCACCACTGGGCGACATCGCGGCACGTGGCGAACCACACGTCATCGCGCTGGCGCATGTGTTCGAAGAGTTTTTCCAGCAGCAGGATGCGTCCTGGTTTGCCGGTGATCTTGGGGTGGAACAGAGTGGTCAGGCACAGCCCTTCGTTCATGGCACCGTCGTATTCGCGGCACCAGTTATCGAGGGTCAGCGCGTAGCTGGCGGTGCGGTCCAGCCCGGAAGGAAAGTCCGGCGCGCGGGTGTAGGCGAGGGAGGCGTAGTCGTCCATTTCCCAGCGACCGGGGATTTCCACCAACGGTGTTTCGTGCCCCGGCACTTTTACCAGGTACGGCCGGTCATCACCGCGCATGCTGCTGGAGTAGGTCACGCCGGCCTCCACCAGCATCGCCGGGGTTTCGGCCCGCCAGTCACCGGACGGGGTGCGAAACCCTTCGGCGCGGATGTTCAAGTGCTTCCAGAACACCTCGCGGGATTTCTTCATCACGTCCTTTTGCTGTTCCAGCGTCAGGGCGTAAAAGGATTCGTGTTTGTAGCCGTGGTAGGCCACTTCATGCCCGCGCTCGACAATCGCCTGGCACTGTTTCGGCCAGTTCTCCACGACCCAGGCCGGGACGAAGAACGTCGTCGGGATTTGGTACTCGTCGAGCACATCGAGGATTCGTGGCAGGGCGCGGTAAGGGCCGTAACCGCCAAAACCGAAGTACTCGGGTTTGTGCCAGATCGAACCGTTGAGCATGGCATCGCCGGTCGGGCCGTCGAGGTCGAAGGCCAGGGCGAGGCAGGCTTTGTGCTGGTCGGGCCAGGTGGGTTGGGGTGAGGAGGACATGGGTGTTGCGCTCCGGTTGTTGATCGTTGGTGCGGTCAAAATCGACCCCTCACCCCAACCCTCCCGAAACGTCGGACCGCCCCAGAGGGGAGAGGGGGAAAGGGGGCCGATCTCCAGCGTTTTCAAACCTGAGTTCAACTCGATATCTCAGGTCGCAGTACCTCGAAAGATCACCTCGGTCAGCTCCCTCTACCCCCTGGGGAGAGGGTTGGGGTGAGGGGGCGATTTCGAACCAGATTACTTGCCGGCGTTGATGGTCACAGTCTTGATCGCACCCAGTTCCAGGTCCCACTTCTTCAGGATCGTCTGGTAGCTGCCGTCATCGACCATGCTCTGCATCGCCACTTTCACCGCCTCACTCAGCTCAGGCTTTTTCTTGCTCACACCCAGCCCGGTGAACTGCTTGGAAATCGGCAGGCCCACGGTTTTGTACATGTCCTTTTCCTGAGTCTTCAGGTAGGGCAAGGTCTCGCTACCCTGCATGGCGGCGTCGATACGACTCTGACGCAGTTGCGCGCGGGCATCGGCCGAGCCTTCGGTGCCGATCACGTTGATCGCAGGCTTGCCGGCGGCTTCGCAGTTGGCCTTGCTCCACTCGGCGATTTCCGCCGGGAAGGTGGTGCGGCGGCTGGTGCCGACTTTCTTGCCACACAAATCAATGATCTCGTTGAAATCCTTGTTCTTCTGCAAGGTGTAGAACTGCGGGCCGCTGGTGAAGTAGTCAACGAAGGTCACGCTGGCCTGACGTTCGGCAGTGTCGGTCATGCCCGACATCACCATGTCCACGCGGTCGGTGGTCAGCGCATTGATCATTTGCTCGAAACCGGTTTCCTGCCATTTGATCTTCACGCCCAGACGTTCGGCCAGGGCATTGCCCAGGTCATAGTCGAGACCCGTGAGGGTGTTGGTGGCCGGGTCCTTGAAGTCCATCGGCGGGTAGTTCGGCATGATCGCTACCACGACCTCGCCTTTTGCTTTGATGCTGGCCGGTAGCTCGGCGGCCCAGGTGAAGCTGGAAGCCATAACGCCTGCGAGTACTGCTGGAATAACGATGTTCTTCATGGTCGTTCTCTTATGAGTGTTGTGAGCGCCAAAGGACGCTTAGGTTCGAACGGCAGAAATGAAGCTTTGGGTGCGCGGGTTTTGCGGACTTATTAGTATTTCTTCGGGGCTTCCAGCCTCCACGATCTGCCCGCCGTCCATGAACACCATGCGGTTGGAAACTTCGCGAGCGAAGCCCAGTTCATGGGTGACGACGATCATGGTCATGCCGGTTTGCGCCAGATCGCGCATCACCGACAGCACCTCACCGACCAGTTCCGGGTCGAGTGCCGAAGTGGGTTCATCGAACAGCATCAGCTTGGGCCGCATGGCCAGTGCTCGGGCAATGGCGACGCGTTGTTGCTGCCCACCCGACAGTTCGATCGGGTAGCTGTTGCGCTTGTCGGCCAGGCCGACGCGAGCGAGCAATTCCAAGGCTTCTTCGTGCGCTTCTTTGGGCGAACGCTTGAGCACCTGGCATGGCCCTTCGATGATGTTTTGCAGCACAGTCATGTGCGGGAACAGGTTGAAGCGCTGGAACACCATGCCGGTGGAGAGGCGTTGACGGGCGATCTGCGATTCGTTGAGTTCGTGCAGCTTGTTGCCGACGATCCGGTATCCCACCAGTTCGCCGTCGACCCAAAGACCACCCTTGTCGATTTTTTCCAGCTGGTTGATGCAACGCAGCAAGGTGCTTTTGCCGGAGCCGGACGGGCCGATGATGCACAGCACTTCGCCTTGCTCGACTTCGATGTTGATGTCCTTGAGCGCGTGGAAATGGTCGTAGTACTTGTTCAGGCTCACAGCCTTGACGATGCTTCTCATGTGGGGCTCCTCAAGAACGCTTGCCGGCGCCGCGAGCGAAACGACGCTCCAGACGGCTTTGACCGAAGGACAGGACGGTGACCGTGGCCAGGTACCAGATACCGGCGACGATCAGCAGCTCCATGACCCGGGCATTGGCGTAGTAGATGTTCTGGGCGTTGTAGAGCAGTTCCGAGTACTGGATGACGCTCGCCAGCGAGGTCATTTTCACCATGCCGATGAACTCGTTACCGACCGGCGGAATGATCACCCGCATGGCTTGCGGCAGGATGATCCGGCGCAGCGCTTGCAGGCGCGGCATGCCGATCGACTTGGCGGCTTCGTACTGGCCGGTGTCCACCGACAGCAGGCCGGCACGCACCACTTCGGCGGTGTAGGCGCCCTGGTTGATGCTCAAGCCGAGGAGGGCGGCCACGAACGGGGTCATCAGGCTCACGGTGTCCATTTCGAACAGGCCGGGGATGCCGATGGTGGGGAAGATCAGCGCCAGGTTGAACCACAACAGCAGTTGCAGGATCAGCGGCGTACCGCGGAACAGCCAGGTGTAGGTCACCGCCACGTAGCGCAGGATCGGGTTGGCCGACATGCGCATGATCGCCGTGATCACCCCGAAAACAATGCCCAACGCCATCGCCAGCACCGCCATGACGATGGTGTTGAGCAAGCCCCAAATGATCGCCTGGGAAGTGAGGAACTGGCCGATGTAAGACCACTCGATCTTGCCTTCGGCGAAGGCTCGCACCAGTCCGAGAATCGCAATGACGATCACGGTGGCGAAGAAAATCCGCCCGTAGTAACGCCGTGGCACATGGTGGTACTGGGTGATATCGAACTGGTTTTCCGCCAGTTTGCGC
Organism: Pseudomonas sp. GM41(2012); assembly: GCF_000282315.2. Classification (GTDB taxonomy): domain Bacteria; phylum Pseudomonadota; class Gammaproteobacteria; order Pseudomonadales; family Pseudomonadaceae; genus Aquipseudomonas. The sequence continues at coordinate 882,913 of NZ_AKJN02000006.1, read as the reverse complement.
TCCGACTGGAGTCGTTCTGCCTGAGTCTGGCTCATGTTGCTTCTCCGTACACTGGTGTTTCAGGTCACACACAATCCCTGTAGGAGTGAGCCTGCTCGCGATGGCGGCGGGTCAGGCACAGGGGTGTTGAATGTCATACCGCTATCGCGAGCAGGCTCGCTCCCACAGGTTTTGTGTCCTGCTTCAGAGCCGGAAACCTTGATAATTTTCGGTCCACGCTTGCTGGGCGGCGAGGGCGGTTTTCAACCGTCCGATCTGCTCGCGCACCTGTTGCGGCGCGGTGCCGCCCCAGCCACTGCGGGCGGCGATGGCGGCTTCGAGGGTCAGGCTGTCGCGCACTTCCGCGGTCAGGCGCGGGTCAATCTCGGCCAACAGTGCCGGGGACGCTTCCCACAATTCGATGTCGTGTTTCTCGCAGGCCTGGACCAGCGCACCGGTGATTTCGTGAGCTTCCTTGAACGGCACGCCGCGCATGGCCAGCCAGTCGGCGACTTCGGTGGCGAGGGTGAAACCCAGTGGCGCCTGACGACGCAACTCTTCGACGTTGACCTTCATGGTCGCGACCATCCCGGCCATGGCTGGCAGCACCAGCAACAGGGTGTCGACACTGTCGAGCACGCCGTTTTTGTCTTCGCTCAAGTCGCGGTTGTACGACAGCGGCAGGGATTTCAGCGTGGAGAGCAGGCCGGTCAGGTTGCCGATCAGGCGACCCGCCTTGCCGCGGGCCAGTTCAGCGATGTCCGGGTTTTTCTTCTGCGGCATGATCGAGCTGCCGGTAGCGTAGGCATCGTCCAGCGCGACCCAGCGAAACTGCCGCGACGACCACAGGCAGAACTCTTCGGCGAGCCGGGAAATGTTGATCCCGAGCATGCTGGCGATAAACAGGAACTCGGCAACGTGATCGCGGCTGGCCACGGCGTCGATTGAGTTTTCACACACGCCGCTGTAACCCATTTCCTTGGCCGACTGCTGCGGCAAGCGCGCGATGGCGGAACCGGCCATGGCCGCCGCGCCGAGTGGCGACAGCGACGTGCGCACGTCCCAGTCCACCAGGCGTTGTACGTCGCGCAACATGGATTGGGCGTGGGCCAGCAAGTGGTGAGCGAAAACGATCGGCTGGGCTTGCTGCAGGTGAGTGAAGCCCGGGCAGATGCTTTCGATGTGCTGCTCGGCCTGATCCACCAGGGCTTGTTGAAGTGCCAGGACTTCAACGGCCAGGGTGCGGACGTGATCACGCAGGAACAGGCGCAGGTCGTTGGCGGTCTGGTCGTTGCGCGAACGGCCGGCGCGCAGCTTGCCGCCGAGGGCGCCGAGGCGTTCGGTCAGCAGGCGTTCGATGAAGGTGTGGACGTCTTCGTCGTCCAGGGTCGGCGCGATGCTGCCGGCGCGGAAGTCATCACCGATGCGCTCCAGAGCGTCGAGCATGGTCTGGGTTTCTTGTTCGCTCAGCAGCCCGGCGCGCTGCAATTCACGGGCATGCGCCTTGGAACCGGCGAGGTCATACGGGGTGAGGCGAAAGTAGCGCTCGGGGCAACGGGACAAGGCCGCCAGGGCTTCGGACGGGCCGCTTTTGAAGCGAGCACCCCAGAGACGGTCGGTGGTTTGAGACATTGTTGTTTTCCTCGTCGTTGCTCGGAAGTTAATAATTCATTTGGTGTTACGCCGAAGAGCATCGCGGGCAAGCCATGCTCCTACAGATCGGTGTGCAGAGCCGGGAACATCTGCCGGAAATGATTCGGGCGTGGTTCGGCTTAAGCAGTTTTCAAGAGGGCAGTTGCATCGTTGCGAGAGCTGATCGAAGTGTCAGCTTTTAATAGTTCGAAATCAGTGAGTTGGCACTGATGTGCGGGATTTATTAGCGGTTGCCAAGCCTGGTTTTCTGTGGTCATTATTATTTACCAGCACTATTTTTGTTGTTGGACACAGGTTGTTGAATAGGGCGCCAGAGGTAAATAGGCATTATGGAAACCCCACTTTCCAATTCCGGAAACCCGCCGCTGAAAACGGGTCATCGGGCACCGCTGACCCTCAGCGGTCTGGACTTCAAACTGCTCAAAGTGTTCAAGGCCGTGGTCGAGGCCGGCGGTTTCAGTGCCGCCCAGAACGAGCTGAATGTGGGACTGGCAGCCATCAGCAAACAAATCTCCGACCTGGAGATCCGCATCGGCATGCGCCTGTGCACCCGCGGCCGAGAGGGTTTTCACCTGACCGAAGAGGGTCGCCTGGTGTATCAGGCGTCCATTGATTTATTTGCCTCGGTCGACAACTTTCGTGATCGCCTTAGTTCAGCGCAAAACGAACTGATCGGTGACCTTGGTGTGGGGGTTATTGACAATACTATTTCCGACGTTAATTCGCCGTTAGTTGCTGCGCTTAGAATAATTAATGAGACATCGCCTAAAGTAAGGTTCCAACTTCAAGCCTCTCAGCTGGATGAAGTGGAAAGAGGCGTGGTAGAGGGGCGGTTAGTGGCAGGGATCGTGCCGGTTTATCAGAAGCGCGAAGAGTTTGATTACTACGCGCTTTATGAAGAACGCTCCGAAGTTTATTGTGCGGTCGGTCATCCGTTGTTCACGGTGCCGGACGCAGAAATTGGCAGTCATGTGCTCAAGGATTACGAGTGCATCAACCACCGCTACGCGATTCATCGCGACAAACTGAATTTTGCCCACTACGACAGCTTTTCCGCCTCGGCCAGCCAGGTCGAAGCGGTGGCTTTGTTGATCAAGACCGGGCGTTTCGTGGGTTTTCTGCCTCAGCATTACGCCGCATCGATGGTCGCTCAGGGGCAGTTTCGGGCTGTGCGTCCGGACCTCATCCACATCGTCACGCCGTTCAATCTGATCCTTCGCCATAACACCGTGCGCAGTCCGCTGGTCAAGGCGTTTGCCCAGGCGTTGGGGGTTGATTTGAAGGCGCCGCTCTAAGGCACAAGCGCATCGCACAACGCCGTTCGCCGGGTAAGCCGTGGGCGACTTCGTCGTTTAATACAGTCGCTAATCGCGGACCCCATTGTGCTGGGCTCAATGTTTCAAAACCCAGGCGCTGATAAAACGGTTCATTCCACAGCAAGTCGCGGAACGTGGTCAGCGTCAGACCGTAGAGTCCTCATTCCCGGGCATGTGCAACGGCGGTTAACAGTAACTTTCGACCCGCGCCCTGGCCATGGAAGTGTTGTCCGACGGACAGTTCCTGAATAGGCAGTTCGTTGTCGACTTCAACAGCGCTGAGAAACCCCATAAGTACGCCATCAGGGGATTGCGCCACCCAAACCTCATCCATCTCGATTGCCCGGCGATGCTGTTCGGCATCGGTCACCTGCGCATCGGCAAGCCAAGCCAGCGAAGGGTCGCAGCGAAACAGTTCAGCCGCCGAACGCTCGATGGCGGGGAGGGCAACAGCGTCGATAGATCGGGCACGGCGCAAGGTAATCATCATGTTAATCACGGTTCATGTAGGAGCTGCCGAAGGCTGCGATCTTTTGATTTTGATCTTCAACAATAGCGGAGGAGCTAAAAGAATAAGATCAAAAGATCGCAGCCTCCGGCAGCTCCTACAAGGGATTGAGGTGCAGCAGGATGTAATCGTTTTTGTCGAAACTGCCGCTCAACACGGGCGGCAACGCACCCAACGGCGTGCCCTGCAGGGCGCGGTAGTCGTTTTCATCCATCATCAACCACGCTGGCCGCTGAAGGTTTTCCAGTTCTTGGGTCGATTCGGTGAAAACCGGCTGTAAGTCCTGCTCGATGTTGACCATGAACTTGATCGCCTTGGCGTCTTTACCCATGGCGTGCAGCACCAGAGGCGCCGGGTCTTTCTGGACCAGTGCGAATGCCGCGCGGCTGAAAGTCTGGGTGTCGTAGAGTCGGCGTTCGACCGGTTCGAATACCAGAATGTAGACCGACCACAACGCCAGGACCGCGCACAAGGCCAGTGTCTGAGCCCGCCAGCCGGGCCGCAAAAGCACCGCCAGCGCAATGACTTGCAGCGCGCCGAGGATGATCAGAATTGCAGGCAGTGGCGGCAATTGCTCGGAAAAACGTCGGTGAGTGACCATCAATCCAACGGCCAACAGGGCGGGAATCAACAACCACACCCCTTGCATCAACCCCCGCAACCAGGCGAATACCCGACCTTGCGCCACCTGAAACGGATACGCCGCAATGATCGCTGCCATGGGCAACACCGGCAGCAGGTAGCGGGCCTTTTTGGCCTGGGGGATCGAGAGCCCGACCATCACGATCAGGCCGGCTGCCGTGCAGTACTGCAACAGACGCAATGCCGGACCGGCCTGCCGCGGAGTTGTCAGCCAGACGGCGGCCAGTACCAGCAACGCCAATGGATACGCGAGCGCATAGTTGCCCACCGAACTGGTGAAGTAATACAGCGAACCGCTGACGCCTTCGCTACCGTCCAGGCGCCCCATGAACTGCATGCGCACCACGTCGTGCATGAACTCCGGGCCGCCGACGGTTTCCGCCAGCCACAGCAGCACGCCAATGCACAAGGCCAGCAGCACCGACGCCATCAGGCCAAAACCAAAAAAATGCTGCCATTGTCGATTGAGCAAGAAATAGCTGCACAGCATGCCCGTGGGAATCACTAGCCCGATCGGCCCGCGAATCCCGAAACCCATCAGCAACAAGACAAAGATCAGCCACCACCGGCGCTTTGCCGCGAAATGATCGGCGGCATAGCCCAGGTAGAACACCGAAAAAGCCACCGCCGCGAGCATCAGATCCAGGGACACGGCACGGGCTTCGGTGACAAACGTGTTGGTCAGTAGCATCAGGGCGATGCTCAGCAGCGCCCAACGCTGGGAGTAGGGCGCCAGCAACCGGTACATCAACGTGACGATCACCGCCCCGGCAATGGCGCTCGGCAACCAGGCACTCAGGCTGTTGACCTGACCGAACGGTAGCGACAGCAGCCAGGTGAACAGCGTCGCAAGCGCCGAATAGTCCGCATACGGCTGGCCATAGGTGGTCGGAAAAACGGACGGCCCGTGGCGCAGCATTTCCTGAGCGAACAACACGAAGCGCGAATCGAAGCCGATCACCGCCTGCTGATACACCCCGGCGCTGAACAGCAGCAGCGCCAACAGTCCCAGGCCTAGCGACTGTCGGCGGATACCGGGTGACATTGCAATCAAGCGGTGACCGACGCAGCGGGCCACTGTTGATGCGGAATCGGCAGATTGCGCGATTCACCGCGGCCCATCGGGAAGTACTTGAAGCCGGCGCGAGCCAGGCGATCGGCGTCGTAGAGGTTGCGTCCGTCGAAGATTATCGGTGTGTTGAGCCGCTGTTTGATCAGGTTGAAATCCGGGGCCTTGAACTGCTGCCATTCGGTGCAGATGATCAACGCGTCAGCGCCGGACAATACCGATTCCGGCGTGCCCATGAGCATCAACTTGGCTTCATCGGGATACAGTTGCTGGGTTTCCTGCATGGCTTCGGGGTCGAACGCGCGGACGTTGGCCCCGGCAGCCCACAGCGATTCCAGTAGCACCCGGCTCGGTGCATCGCGCATGTCGTCGGTGTTCGGTTTGAACGCCAGCCCCCACACGGCAAAGGTCATGCCGCGCAAATCGCCCTTGTAGAACGCGTTGATGCGCTCGAACAGCTTGTGCTTCTGACGCTCGTTGATTGCTTCTACCGCTTTCAGCAAATCGTTGGAGCAATGCGCCTCTTCAGCGCTGTGGATCAGCGCGCGCATGTCCTTGGGAAAGCACGAGCCGCCATAACCGCAACCGGGGTAGATGAAGTGGTAGCCAATGCGCGAATCGGCGCCGATGCCCAGGCGCACCGATTCGATGTCGGCGCCCAGGTGTTCGGCCAGTTCGGCGATCTGGTTGATGAAGCTGATCTTGGTCGCCAGCATGCAGTTGGCGGCGTACTTGGTCAGCTCGGCGCTGCGCAGGTCCATGAACATGACCCGGTCATGGTTGCGGTTGAAGGGCGCGTAGAGGTCACGCATTACTTCACGCACTTCATCGCGTTCGCAGCCGATGATGATCCGGTCCGGGCGCCGACAATCGGCCACGGCCGAGCCTTCTTTCAAAAATTCCGGGTTGGAGACGATATCGAACTGCAGCAAGCGGCCGACCTTGATCAGGCACTTGTCGATATGTGCGCGCAAGGTGTCACCCGTGCCCACCGGCACCGTGGATTTCTCCACCAGAATCACCGGTTGTTCACGATGACGCGCCACGGCTTCTCCCACCGATAGCACATAACTCAGATCCGCCGAACCATCGTCTCGGGACGGTGTGCCGACCGCGATAAACAACACCTGACCATGCTGCACTGCGAATTTTTCGTCGGTGGTGAACTGTAGACGTTTGGCTTCCAGGCTTTCACGCACCAGGCTGGCCAGCCCCGGTTCGAAAATGCTCACGTGGCCTTGCTGCAACAGCTCGATTTTTCTCTCGTCAATGTCCATGCAGACCACGTCGTGGCCAACTTCTGCCAGGACGGCGGCTTGCACCAGACCAACGTAACCGCTACCAAATACACTGATTTTCATGGGGCACTCCTGAGTTCGCGCGTGCGAGCAGGCCGAGAGTTAATGGTAATGACACCGAGGATGACCAGGGCCACCCCGATGGTTTTTGAAAGGCTGAACGCTTCGTTGAACAGCGGCAGGCTGGCGGCCAGCAGGTACACCAGCGCGTAGCTGATACTCAGCAGCGAATACGCCCGGCCCAGCGGTAAATCCCGCAGGGCGGCAAGCCAGCTGAGCATCGACAGGGCGTAAGCGAAAATGGCGACCAGCACCACGGCGATAGCGCTCAGATCGATGCTGGTGGTGAGCCAGTGCTCGGGCGATGGCAGGCGGCTCATGCTCCAGCGCATGCCCAATTGCGCGGCACTGACCAGCAGTACGCTGCCCAGTGCGAAGGTAATTCCGCGACGCAGGTTCATGTGTGTTGCCCCAGCAGCACCACGCCACCGATCACCAGCGCCACACCCAGCCAGTGGCGACGGTCGATGGTTTCGTGGAAAACGAAGCGGGCAACGAGGGTGATCAGTACGAAGTTGAGGCTCAGCATCGGGTAGGCGATGCCGACTTCAAGGCGCTGCAACACCAGCAGCCACACCAGCAAGCCCAATCCCAACGCGGCGAGCGCCAGCCACAGCCACGGTGAACGCAGTTTCTCGCTCCAGCCCGAGGCCTTGTCGCGCCAGCTTTCAACAGCGTATTTCTGGGCGATCTGGCCCAGGCAGGTCAGCAGGCAGGCGGCCAAGAGCAGTAACAGGCTCATGACGCCTCCTGAGGGAAAATCAGAATCACAATGTTGCCTTGTTCATAGCGCTTGCCATCCTTGGGCAGCCGTTCGATTTCGCGCAGTTCGTCGTCACCCTTGATGCGCATCACCACGCCGACCGAACCGCTCTGGCGGGCCTCGCGCATCCATGCTTGAACCTGGTTCGGGTCGACTCGCTGCTGTGCGCCGTCAGGATAGGCGAGGCCATATTTCAATTCGCCTATCGTGTTGTACAACGCCACGTCCGGGCGCTTCAGGCGCCAGGCCAGGGCCCCGGCGGCGCCGAGGTCGTTGCTCAGCAACTGGTCGGTCTGGCTGAGTTCCTGGGTATGCTCGAGGATGAACTGGTCGGGCATCTTGTTGGCCACCACCGACTCGGGCAGCCCGGCCGGCAACAAGGCGATCAGCAGCAGACTGCCGAAGGCCGGTGCCGCCCAGCATTGCAAGGGTCTGAAGGCTTGCAGCAGGTTGGCCATGATCCAGCCGGTCAGGCCGATGAACACCAGCACCAGGTTGTGCAGTTCATGGTTGTAGAGCGGTTTTTTCAGTTGCAGGTAGACCAGGGCCACCAGGATCGTCAGGCCCAGCAGCAGGTTCAGCAAACCATTGATGCCCAGTACCCGACCTTGCTCAAGCTTCAAGCGGTCCACCAGTGCGTGGCCCAGCAGCAACGCCAGCGGCAACAGGCACGGCAAGATGTAGCTCGGCAATTTGCCTTTGCTGAGGCTGAAAAACAGCAGCGGCATCAACAGCCACAACAACAGGAAAGCGATATTCGATTGACGTCGTGTTTGCCACGCCTGCCGCAACGCCGCTGGCAACAACGCCACCCACGGCAGACTGAACGCCACCAGCAACGGCAAGTAGTACCACCACGGGGCGTCATGCTGGGCATCGTCCCCGGCGAAGCGGCGGATGTGTTCGTGCCAGAAGAAGAACCGCCAGTAATCGGACTCCTGGCCATGCACCGCCAAGGCCCACGGCAAGCTGACGGCGATGGCCACGGCAATCGCCAGCGGCCCGTAGATCAGCAGCTCACGCCAGCGTTTTTGCCAGAGCATCCAGGGCAGGGCGATCAACACCGGCAATAACCAGGCGAGGAACCCCTTGGTCATGAACCCCATGCCGCAGGCCAGGCCTAACCCGGCCCAACTGATCAGGCGTTGGGTGCGGTTGACGCTGTCCAGCGCAAACCACAAAGCGACCAGACTCGAATTGACCCAGAACGTGAATTGCGGATCGAGATTGGCGTAGCCCGCCGCGCCGGCGATGACGGTGAGACTCATGTACAGCAGCGCACAGGCAAAACTCTTGCGTGGATCGTTCCACATCCGGCGAGCGATGAGGTAACACAGCAACACACTCAGCCCGGTGCTCAGGGCGGAGGCAAACCGCACGCCGAACAGGTTCTGGCCAAACAGTGCCTGGCTGGCGGCGATCATCCAGTAACCGGCCGCGGGTTTTTCGAAATAACGCAGACTCATGAAATGCGGCGACACCCAGTTACCGCTCAGGAGCATGTCCTGGCTGATCTGGGCGTAGCGGGTTTCGTCGGGAATCCATAAGCCGTGGCTGCCCAGCGGCAGCAGATACGCCAGCACGAAGATGCCCAGCAACAACGGCAATGCCCAGCGCTTGCTCATACGCCTTGCACTCCCAACCAGCCTTCGCGACCTTCCAGGGTGCCGCGCAGCACTCGGCCGACCGGCAAGGTGCCGGGGGCTTCGGGCAGCAGATCGCCCAAGGGTTGAAAATGGATGTCTCGCTGGCGCGCATCGGCGAGCAGTTTGCGGAAATCGTTGGCCATCAGAATCCCTTCTACTTCGGCATGGATCGTATAGACGTTGAGTTTTTCGGGGTTGAAGCGATCAAGAATGAAGGCGTTGAAGTCCTTGGCCGCCACGTGGGGGCCGACTACCTCATCGAACGTCGGCAGGTCCACTGGAATCTGCGGCGCACCCAAACCACCATCGGCCAGTCTCGGCCGGAACAGGCTCTGGCCCCGGCAATCGCTGTTGTAGCGAAAGCTGAACGCTTGCTTGGCCTCGATTACGCGCTCGTCCGCCCGCCACCCGGCGGATGCCGAGCACTCGACGTTTTGCCCGAGGATGTCGCAGAGCGTGTCCACGCCCCGACGAAGTTGCTCGATCAGCTGCTTGTCGCTCCAGCGTCCTGCATTGGCCTGCCAGCCGTGATGATCCCAGGCGTGCAGGCCGACTTCATGCCCGGCGGCCACGGTTTGACGCATCAAATGCCCAAGATCACGGCCGATCGGTTTGCCGGGCCACGCGGTGCCGGCCAGCAAGATGTCCCAGCCGTACAGGCCTGCCGCGTTGGAGCGGAGCATTTTCCAGAGAAATTGCGGACGGATCAGGCGCCACAAGTGGCGCCCCATGTTGTCCGGCCCGACACTGAAAAAAAACGTCGCCTTGACCTGCGCTTCATCGAGAATTTCCAGGAGCCGCGGCACCCCCTCACGGGTGCCTCGGTACGTGTCGACATCGATTCGAAGACCTGCCTGCATTAACGCTTGTCCGCGATTTCGAGCATGGCTTCACGCAAGAAGAAGTCCAGCGTGTTGCCGATGGTTTCACTCATTTCCACGGTCGGCGTCCAGTCCAGCAGGCGCTTGGCGTTGGCGATGCTCGGTTTGCGGTGCGACACGTCCTGGTAACCGGTGCCATAGAACGCTTTGCTTTCGACATCGCGGAAACCGGCGAACGGCGGGAAGTTGTCGCGCAACGGGTGGGCTTCGAACTGACGCAGCAGCTCTTCGCCCAACTGGCGGATGCTGGCTTCGTTGTCCGGGTTGCCGATGTTGATGATCTGGCCGTTGCAGGCGTCGTTGTCGTTGTCGATGATCCGCGCCAGGGCTTCTACCCCGTCGGCAATGTCGGTGAAGCAGCGTTTTTGCTCACCGCCATCGAACAGGCGAATCGGTGTGCCTTCCACCAGGTTGAGGATCAACTGGGTGATCGCCCGGGAACTGCCGATACGCGCCGAGTCCAGGCGGTCGAGGCGTGGGCCCATCCAGTTGAAGGGACGGAACAACGTGAAGTTCAGGCCTTTCTGGCCGTAGGCCCAGATCACGCGATCGAGCAGTTGCTTGGAGATCGAGTAGATCCAGCGCTGCTTGTTGATCGGGCCGACGATCAGGTTGGAGGTGTCTTCGTCGAAGTTCTGATCCTGGCACATGCCATAGACTTCGGAGGTCGACGGGAAGATCACACGTTTGTTGTATTTGACGCAGTAGCGAACCAGTTTCAGGTTCTCTTCAAAGTCCAGCTCGAACACCCGCAGCGGGTTGCGGGTGTATTCGATCGGCGTGGCGATCGCCACCAGTGGCAGGATCACGTCGCACTTCTTGATGTGGTATTCGATCCACTCGGAGTGGATGCTGATGTCGCCTTCGACGAAGTGGAAGTTCGGGTGACTGCGCAGACGCTCGATGGCGTCCGAGCCAATGTCCAGGCCATAGACTTCGTATCTATCGTCACGCAGCAGGCGCTCGGACAGGTGATTGCCGATGAAGCCGTTGACGCCCAGGATCAGCACGCGCGTGCGACGCGGGGCGCGACCGGACTCGGCGCCACGCAGCACGGAACCGTCCACCAGGCCCAGCTCGTTGGCCAGTTGCGGGCCACTCAGGTACAGGCCATTGTCGTTGCGCTGGCCGGCGGTAATCACCAGGGAATCTTCGCCGCAGGCGATTCGCAGCGGGTTGACGCTGATGACGCGACCAGGCGCTTGACCTTCATTGCCTTGGGCGACTTCTGCGCTCCAGACAATCAGCTTGTGCTCGCCCACGGCGCAGAAAGCACCCGGGTAAGGTTGGGTCACCGCGCGAACCAGGTTGAACAGTTCTTCCGCCGGTTTCTTCCAGACCAGTTTGCCGTCGGCTGGCGTGCGACGACCAAACACAGTGGCTTTGGATTCGTCCTGTGGGGTTTCGCTGATCTTGCCGGCGAGCAACGCTGGCAAGGTGTCACGCAGCAAGTCGGTGGCGGCCACGCGCAACTTACCGTGCAGGGTCAACGCGGTGTCGCTGCGGTCGATGGCAACCTTTTGCTGGGCAATGATGGCGCCGGCATCGGCACGCTTGACCATGCGATGCAAGGTAACGCCGGTTTCCGTTTCTCCGTTGACCAGCACCCAGTTGGCCGGCGCGCGTCCACGGTAGCGCGGCAGCAACGAACCGTGCAGGTTGAAGGCGCCTTTGCTGGCAGTGGCCAGCAGCGGTTCGCTCAGCAGGTGGCGGTAGTAGAACGAGAACAGGTAATCCGGGTTGAGCTTGCTGATGCGCTCGATCCACAGCGGGTGGTTGGCATCTTCCGGGGCGTGCACCGGGATGCCATTGCGGGCGCACAGTTGCGCAACTGAGCCATAGAACGCGTTCTCCTTCGGATCATCGGCGTGGGTAAACACGGCGGCAATTTCAAAGCCCGAGCTGAGCAGGGTTTCAATGCCGGCACAGCCGATATCGTGATAGGCGAAGACAATAGCTTTTGCACTCATGAGAGAACCTGATCTGAAGAAGTGGAAGTGAGGCCGTCAACGGTGACAACGGGAGCGGGGGCAGCAGGCTGACCACGCAGAACCTTTTCGATAAAGAACCGGGGGCGGGCGCGCACGTCGCTGTACATGCGTCCCAGGTACTCGCCCAACAGGCCCATGCCGATGAACTGGCCACCGGTGAAGATGAACAGCACGGCGAACAGTACGAAGGTCCCGTCGCCGGCCCAATGGGCGCCGAAGGCCAGGCGCAGCACGATCAGCGCGGTGGCGAACAGCACGCCGAGGGCCGCCATGCCGAAGCCGACGATGCTCAGCAAACGCAGGGGCGTGGTGGTCATGCAGGTGACCAGGTCGAACATCAGATTGACCAGGCGCATGGGGCTGTACTTGGATTCACCGTGTTCGCGCTCGGCGTGGAGCACGAGGATTTCCGTGGTGTGCCGGGCGAAGCTGTTGGCGAGGATCGGGATGAAGGTGCTGCGTTCACGGCAGGCAAGCATGGCGTCGACGATGGTTCGCCGGTAAGCGCGGAGCATGCAGCCGTAGTCAGTCATGGCGACGCCGGTGGAGCGCTGCACGGCCAGGTTGATCAGCTTCGAAGGCCAGCGGCGCAGCGCCGAGTCCTGACGGTTGTTGCGCACGGTGGCGACCACGTCATAACCCAGCTCGGCCTTAGCCACCAACCGCGGGATTTCTTCGGGAGGGTTTTGCAGGTCGGCGTCGAGGGTGATGACCACATCGCCCTTGCACTGCTCGAAACCGGCCATGATTGCCGCGTGCTGGCCGTAGTTGCGGTTGAGAATGACCGCCACCACCGGGCTGCCCTCGCGATTGGCGGCAGCTTCGAGGATCTGCGCCGAGTCATCGCGACTGCCGTCATCGACCAATACAATCTCGTAGTCATGGTGCAATTGCTGACACGCCGCTTCGGTGCGCCGGAGCAACTCGGGCAGGCTGTCTTGCTCGTTGTAGACCGGGATGACGATCGACACGCAACGGATTGGGTAAGGTTTCACAGGCTTGAGTCCATAACGTTTTCAATAGCACCGACCACACGATCGACGTCATCGAGGGTCATGTCGGGGAACAATGGAATTGAGCACAGCCGTGCCGAGTTCCATTCGGTGTTGGGCAGATAGATGTTGGGGAAGCGTTGGCGGTAGTAGGTGTGCAGGTGCGTGGCGATGAAGTGAATGCCGGTGCCGATGTTCTGTGCTTGCAGGGCCTTCATGAATGCTTCACGGTCCAGCCCGCAGCGCTCGGTGTCGATGCGCAGGATGAACAGGTGCCAGGCGTGCTGTTGCGGGTACGCCGGAATCGCCAATGGCTGCACTTTTGAGCCTTCGAGGCGTTGCAGGTAGGCGCCGGCCAGTTCCGTACGCTTGGCGTTGATCTGGTCCAGGCGCTCCAGCTGCACCAGGGCGATGGCGGCGTTGATGTCGGCCAGGTTGTACTTGAAGCCGGGCTCCATGACCTGGGCCTGGGGTTTGCGGCCGTGCGTCATGCGGTCATAGGCGTCGACGCCAAGGCCGTGAAACTTGAGCATGCGCACACGACTGGCCAGGGCCTCATCGTCACTGACGAACATGGCGCCCTCGGCGCAGGTCATGTTCTTGATCGCGTGGAAGGAAAAGATCGCGGTGCCTTTCGCGCCGACATGCCGACCTTTGTAGAAGGTGCCTGCTGCATGAGCGGCATCTTCGATGACCGGGATGCCGTGTTTGTCGGCCAACGCATAAAGCGGATCGAGATCGAACGCGGCGCCGGCGTAGTGCACCGGAATGATGGCTTTGGTGCGCGGCGTGATCGCGGCTTCGATGCTTGCCAGGTCACTCATCAGCGTGTCGCGATCAACGTCGACGAACACCGGTGTCGCGCCCAGCAGGCAGATCATGTTGGCGGTGGATACCCACGTCTGGGACGGCGTAATGACCTCGTCGCCAGGACCAATGCCCAATGCCAGTAACGTGATGTGCATCCCGCCGGTGGCGGAGGACAGTGCCACGGCATGACGGCATCCCACGTAGTTGGCGAATTGCTCTTCCAGTTCCTGGTTTTTCGGCCCGGTAGTGATCCAGCCGGAGCGCAATACTTGCTCTACGGCGGCAATTTCTTCATCGCCGATACTGGGGCGGGAGAAGGGGAGGAAAGCCTGACTCATGGACACCTCGGGGGCTGAAGAGCGAATAGCCTGTGAGGCTAAAAAAAAATTGGATCCAGTGCAAGCTTAGACGATAAAACAAAAGCTGCATCAGTCAGTTACTTCAAATGCATGAGAAAGCACATCAGTTGACTTTTGCTGCCATGCTCGGCAGGTTGGGACCAAAAGCAGGGTCATTCCGGATTCATTGAGGTTATTCCCGATTTTGTGAAAGGAACATGAAAACCCGGTCGGCGAATCGTTTATCTGTATGTCATACAGCCACTGTTCAGGCTTGTGCCGTTCATCGAGATTTCTAGTAGAAAGTCCTACAGAAATGGCCCGCTTTACATGAAGGATGTTTCAATCCTTAGTTGTTTAATGAACTGTTTCCACATTAAGGCCGTTTCGTTTGATTGACTTACCCGCTACCGATTCAATCCCTTCAAAGACCAATCCGCTGACCCTGTACCTGGCACGTCTGGCGCCTTCCAGCCAACTGACCATGCGTTATGTGTTGCAGGACGCCGCTGACCGGCTGGGCTTCGAAGACATGAACGTCGAGGAGATTCCCTGGCACAACCTGCAACCGGAAGATGTCATCGCACTGGTGGCGACCTTGCGCACCGACGGCTACGCGCCGAACACCTCTTCGCTGTACGTCAACGCGGTGCGCGGGGTGATGAACGAGGCGTGGCGCATGAGCCTGATCAGTCAGGAACACTTGCTGAAAATGCGCTCGGTCAAGGGGATTGCCGGCACGCGATTGTCCCAGGGGCGCAACCTCAGGCGCACGCTGATCCAGGAATTGATGGCAGTCTGCGCTGCCGATCCACGGCCACAAGGGTTGAGGGATGCGGCGATTATCGGGATTTTGTATGGCTCGGGCATGCGCAAATCGGAATCGGTGAACCTGGACCTGAACCAGGTCGATTTCACCGAGCGCAGCCTTCGTGTGACCGCCAAGGGCAACAAGCAACTGATCAAGTACGCACCGGCCTGGGCGTTCGCCAAACTCAATGACTGGCTGGAGTTGCGGCGCTCGTTACTGAAGGAGGGTGAAACGGACGATTCGTTCCTGTTCAACCGCATCCGCCGCGGCAGTCACATCACCCGCGAGCGCATCACCAAACATGCGATCTATTACATCGCCCGACAGCGGGGCGCGCAGGTCGGGGTGAAAATCATGCCGCATGATTTTCGACGTTCGTTCATAACCCGAGTGATTGAGGAGTACGACTTGTCGATCGCCCAGAAACTCGCCCATCACAGCAACATCCAGACCACGGCCAACTACGATGTGCGCGATGACAACGAGCGGCGTCGGGCTGTGGACCGGTTCGATCTTTGATGGGCGGGGTTCACGATTCGCTCAGTACGTGGGCATGGCCGATTGTCGAGACGTGAACTGCACTGCCGGCGGGTGGTGCGTACAGGCCCGAACTGCGCACCATTAATGATCGACCAGGCTGTTGCCCGGACGCCAAAGCCTCCAGTTCCACCGTCAACGTGCAGGAATTACCACTGAAATCCCGCTCGGTCACGACGGCGCGACACCCGGCAGCCGTGGTCGGGCTGGGCTGAATGCTGACGAGTTGCAGTTGTTCGGGACGCAGCATGATCTGCGCCGATTTGTTGGCCCGGTGGTTGTTCACCGGTATCCGACCGAGATCGCAATGGGCCCAGCCGGCTTCGATTCTGGCGGGCATGACGATGGCATCCCCCAGAAACAGCGCGGTTTGTTCATCCTCGGGGTAGCGGTAAAGGTCCAGCGGATGGCCCGACTGCACCAGCCGGCCGTCGCGCATCACCGCCAGCTGATCGGCAAACGACAAGGCTTCACTCTGGTCATGGGTGACCAGAATGGTGGTCACGCCGGCGTCGCTCAGCAGCCGTGCGACCATTTTGCGCATGGCGCCACGAAGCCCGGTGTCGAGGGCCGAAAACGGCTCGTCCAGCAGCATCAAGCGCGGCTGTTGCGCCAACGCCCGCGCCAGCGCCACACGTTGTTGCTGGCCGCCGGAGAGCTCATGGGGCCAACGGTTGGCCATGTTCGCATCCAGCGCCACGCTGTCCATCAACTCCGCGACTCGCTCCTGTTTTGCGCCGCCCTTGATCGAAAGCCCGAAACCGATGTTCGCGGCCACGGTCATGTGCGGGAACAGGGCGCCGTCCTGAGGAACATAGCCAATCAGGCGCTGATGCGCCGGAACCTCGTGTGTCTCATCGACGAGCGTTTGGCCATTGAGTGAAAGACGGCCCGTGTCCGGGAACTCGAAGCCGGCGATCATCCGCAACAGCGTGGTTTTCCCTGAGCCGGACGGGCCGACGATGACCGTTCGGCTGCCCGTTGGCACCGACAGGTTGATGTTCTCCAGCGCTTGATGGGCGCCGTAGGCCTTGGAAATGGAATGGAGTTCAAGAGCGTTCATCGGCCAGCCGTTCGTTTGGATTGGTGATAAAGAAGTCCGGTTAACGGAAGCGACAGCAGGATCATCAGCAAGGCGTAGGGCGCAGCGGCGGCGTAGTCGATTTCGCTGGTCATGGCCCAGAATCCGGTGGCCAGGGTGCGTGTGCCGTTGGGGGCGAGCAGCAGGGTGGCGGTCAACTCATTGGTGATCGCCAGAAACACCAGTGCGGCGCCTGCGGCAGCGCCGGGCGCGGCCAGACGCAGGGTGATCAGCCACAAAGCCCGGGCAGGGGAGCGGCCGAGGCTGCGGGCCATGTTTTCCAGTTCCACCGGCGCCTGTGCGATACCGGCGCGCAAACTCACCAGGGCGCGGGGCAAAAACATCAGCAGGTACGCCAGCAACACCGTGACAGTCGTCTGGTAAATCGGCCGGGCGAAATGGATGGTGACGGTCACCAATGCCAGGGCCACGACGATTCCGGGCAACGAACTGGTGATGTAGTTGCAGCTTTCCAGTACTCGTTGCAACCGGCCCGGAGAGCGAATCGACAGCCAGGCAATCGGGATGGCAGCGCAGGTGGTCAGGGCGGCACCCGCAACGCCGAGCAGCAACGTCTGTTCCAGCGCCGGCAGAAGTTCGTCCATCTGCCAGACCTGCGTACCGCCGGCGATCAGCCAGTTACCTAACGTCACGAGTGGCACGCCCAGCGCCAGCGCGCAGGTCGCAATCTGTACGCTTAGGGCGAGGAGGGTGGTTACGGGTTTAAGGCGCACCACCCGCTGTTCGCGAGCGCTTCCCGACCCGACCCTGGCGTAACGCGCCGTGCCGCGAGCGGCCGATTCTGCGGTCAGCATCACCAGGCAACACAGGGCGAGCACGCTGGCCAGCATGTGGGCGGCGGGGCCGTTGAAGGTGGATTTGAACTGATCGAAGATGGCCGTGGTGAAGGTGTCGAAACGGATCATCGCGTACAGGCCATATTCGGCCAGCAGGTGCAGGCCCACCAGTAACGCGCCGCCGCAGATGGCCAAGCGCAATTGCGGCAGCACCACACGGAAGAAGATCGCCCAAGGCTTGAGCCCCAGCGATTCGGCAACGTCTTCGATGGCCGGATCGAGCCTGCGCAGGGTCGCAGCAATCGGCAAGTACAGGAACGGGAAGTAGGCGATGACCGAGACCAGAACCCCGGCAAACAGCCCGTGAATCGGCGGGACCAGACTGACCCACGCATAACTGTGGACGAACGCCGGCACCGCCAGCGGCGCGGTTGCCAACAACGACCACCAGCGCCGCCCCGGCAGGTTGGTGCGCTCTGTCAGCCAGGCCAGACACAGGCCTAGCGTGACGCACAACGGAATCGTGATCACCACCAGTAAAACGGTGTTGATCAATAATTCAGCGACCCGCGGCCGGAATACCAGCGGCACAAGGGTCGCCCAGCCTGTCTGAAACGATACGCCGATGACGAAGGCAATCGGCAGCAGCGACAGCAGCGAAACCAGCACCGACAAACTGATCACCCACGCGCCACCACGTCCCGCGAAGAGGCCGCGGGATCGTCGTCGCAAATTCGCGGGTATCGCCTCGGCGACACCCGCTGGCAAGGTTTCAGGCATCAATTAGAGCAGTCCCGCCTGAGTCATCAGCTCCACGGCTTTTTTACTGTCGAGTTTTGAAGCATCGACTGTCGGCGCGTCGAGTTGCTGCAAAGGCACCAGTTTTGGATTGGATTCAGCGTTCTTGCCCACGGCGTATTCGAACGATTTACCCGTTTTGAGGATGGCCTGGCCATCTTTGCCGGTGATCCATTTGAGGAACGCCTGGGCTTGTTCCTTGTGTTTGCTGGATGCCAGCACGCCGCCACCGGAGACACTGACAAACGCGCCCGGATCCTTGTGCTTGAAGTAGAGCAGGGCGGTGTTCTTGCTGTTTTCGCCGGTCTTGGCCTGGTCGCCGAAGCTGTAGTAGTGATAGATCACGCCGCTGTCGATCTGCCCGGCGTTGACGGCTTTGAGCACGGCGCTGTTGCCACGATAGGCCGTGTAGTTGGTTTTCATCCCTTTCAGCCATTCCAGGGTGGCGGCTTCACCTTTGAGTTCCAGCACGGCGGCGACGATGGCCTGGAAGTCGGCACCGGCCGGTGAAGCGCCCCAGCGACCTTTCCAGTTCGGGCCGGCGAGGTCCATCAGCGACTTGGGCAGCTCGGCTTCGGGCAGTTTGCTCGGGTTATAGACAAACACCGTGGAGCGCGCGGCGATCCCTACCCATTTACCATGGGCCGGGCGGTAAGCACTGCCGACCTGTTCCAGGGTGGCCGGCGCAACTGGCGCAAACAGCCCCGCGTTGTCGACCAGCACCATGGCCGGGGAGTTTTCGGTCAGGAACACATCGGCTGGGGAGGCAGCGCCTTCCTGCACGATCTGATTGCCCATCTCGGTGTCGTCACCATTGCGAACGGTGACCTTGATCCCGGTTTCCTTGGTAAAGCCCTCGATCCAGGATTTGGTCAGGCTTTCGTGCTGCGCGTTGTAGACCACGATGCCATCGGCATCCGCGGCATACACGTGGCCGGCGCTCAGCAGAGCGGTGGCCAGCAGTGCGGTTTTCAGGAAAGAGGGGAAATGGGCATTCATGCGTCGGCAGCTCCTGTTTTTTAATAGTGCGCGCAGATTCGACATCGTCGACGAGGTAGGTCGTCGATGAGTGTAGATCAATAGGAATCATTTGCATGTTTGAGACGCGGCGAATGTAGTGCCTGAAATGAGAAAAAAACGTCAATTTAATCGTTAATTCCTGTCATTTGGCGTGTGGACTCGGGGACCGAGACAGTCACTCGCGAGCCCGGTATTTTGTCAGGGTTGGCGCTGCGCGAAGATCAGAATGTGCAGGTTACCGCGCTCATAACGCTTGCCATCGATGGGCAACAACTCGACTTCTTGTTCTTCCTGGACACTGTTGACCCGCATCACCACGCCGACCGAGCCTTTTTTGCGGGCCTCGGTCATCCACTGAGCGACATTCTCCATGGTCACTTTTCTCGATTCCATCGCAGGATCTTCGAGGCCGTACTTCAGCTCGCCGACGGTGTTGTAAAGTGCGATCTGCGGCCGCTTCAGGCGCCACGACAAGGCCGCTGCCGCACCCAAATCGTTACTCAGCAGCGAGGTCGTCTGGCTCAAGGCATCCAGGTGCTCGGCAATGAACTGATCGGGCATCTTGCTATCGACGATCTGGCCGGGCATCGCCGCCGGTAGCAAGGCGACCAGCAGCCAGATGCCCAGGGCCGGCATGGCCCAGAACATCAATGGACGCAAGACTTGCAACGCGTTAGCGATGATCCAGCCAAGCAGCACGAAAAACACCAGCGACAGGCTGAACATTTCCGTGTTTTCGTAGAGCTCTTTGGTGGTCTGCAGATAAAGCAGAACGATCAGGGCTGTGGTCGCAATGACGACATTGATCACACCGTTGATACGAATCGCCCGGCTGCGCGCCTTGTTCAGCAACTCGGTCAGAGCATGGCCCATCAGTAACGCCAGGGGTAAAAGGCACGGCATGATATAGGTCGGCAGCTTGCCGCTGCTCAGGCTGAAGAACCCCAGTGGCAATAGCAGCCAGAGCAACAGAAAGCAGATCGCCGGCTGGCGTTTGTGCTGCCAGGCCTGGACGAATGTCACTGGCAGCAAGGCGGCCCAAGGCAGGCTCGACACGACCATTAGCGGCACGTAGAACCACCAGGGACGAGCGTGCTGCGCATCATCGGCAGCAAAACGGCGAATGTGTTCGTTCCAGAAGAAAAAACGCCAGAAGTCCGGTTCCTGATGGTGGATCGCGAGTACCCACGGCAGGCAGACCACAGCGGCCACGACGACCGCCAGCGGCCCGTAACGTAACAACTCACCCAAGCGTCGTTGCCAGAGCATCCAGGGCAGGGCGATCAACACGGGCAACAACCAGGCAAGAAAACCCTTGGTCATGAAACCCATACCGCAGGCAACGCCCAACAGCGCCCAAGCGCCGAGTCGGGCGCGTGAAACCTGGCTATCGATGGCAAACCACAGCGCAACCAGACTCAGGTTGACCCATAACGTGAATTGCGGATCGAGGTTGGCGTATCCGGCCTGACCAGCGATCAACCCGAAGCTCATGTACAGCAGTGCGCAGGCGAAGCTTTTGCGCGGGTCGTTCCAGAGGCGACGGGCAATCAGGTAGGTTAGCCAGATACTCAGCCCGGTGCTCAATGCCGAGGCGATACGCACCCCAAACAGGGTGTCGCCAAATACAGCCTGACCGATGGCGATCATCCAGTAACCGGCAATCGGCTTCTCGAAATAACGAATCCCCATGAAATGCGGAGCGACCCAGTTACCGCTTAACAGCATTTCCTGACTGATCTGGCCATAACGGGTTTCATCAGGCGTCCATAAACCATGGGTCACCAGCGGCAGGAGATAAAAGACCAGGAAGACCAGCAGCAATCCCGGAACCATCCAGCGCTCGGCGATCGACCGGGCTGAGGAGTCTGCTCGGGACAAACGGCCAGCAGAACGGGGAAGCAGGTTATCGGGTGTCATGACTAAACCTTGTCAAAGTTTTTAAATGAACGGGCGCGTGACACGATGCAGCAAGAGTGCAACTTCTTCAATGTCATGACGCAACCGCGACCTGAACTTGGAAGTTGGCTCAACGGGGGTTTTGAATGTTTTAAGTTAAAGCGATTTATTCTCAAATACTGTATTCGACTGCGCTCGCAGGATTATGGGTTCACCTGTTTTTCGCTCAACAGCGAATCCCAGTCATTGGCATTGACGATCCCGAGCACTTGAAGTTTTCCATCCGCACTAATGCTCACGAACAACGAACTGCCATATTCACTTTTCTTCACGTGTTTGAAACCGGTCTGCGCTTCAAATTCGTGAATACAACCACTGTGAGTGACCAACACCAGATTGCGATGGGCCACCTTGTGCGCCACCACATCGTTACGCAGGGTCTTGCCGCAGATCGACAGCCAGTCCTGAGTCATCGCGTCTTTGCCGAGCATATAGTGTGAGGTTTGCACTGTACGGGTAACCGGACTACTCAGGACGTCGGTCTGCGACAGCCCCAGGCGCAGGAAACCCTGGCCCACCGCCGCGGCCGCAACGCTGCCGGCTTGGGTGATGCCGTCAGCCGGGCCCAGGCATGGGTTCGTGGATCGGTCGCATCGCTCGGTATGGCGTACCAGCGCGACGACCTCACCGGCTTGCCAGCGCTGGAGCAGGTCCGCTTTAGTTGCGGCTCCGGCAGTGACCACGTTGACCGGAGATCTTGGCCAGAAGGCAAAACCGGTTACCCCGGCAATTATGACCAACACCACGATCAACCCCGTGAGCCCGAACAGCCGCGATAGCCACGTTGGTTTTTGCGGAAACTTGCGCGATAGTAAATTAGGCACGTATGTTTTTACCCCTGAGTACGCGATAAACATCAACTTTCAATGCGCTTCTTCCAATCAGATGCTGAAGCTGATTGGCTATTTTTGTTGTCAAGATGCAATCGACGACAAACTAAAAGGTGTCAGGTGCCTGAGGAGTGAAAGAAATGTGAAAGTTTTGCGAGAGGGTTGCGCAGTTAATTATTAGTGCATTGTTGCAAACGTTTCTCTTATGTACCTTGCCTGTGGGCTGATGTTGGTTTTAGCCCCGGTTCTGCGGCAATAGACCCCGACAATGGAGCCCGGCAACAGAATGGATTTAAAGCAAAGCCTGACGAAACGGATTGTCATCGTATTCGCCCTGATGAGCGCGCTGGTCGCGGGTATTTTTGCGTTTGGCATTGTGGCGACTGTCCATGTGGTGGAACGAAGGCTCACGGCCACGACCCTGGGAGGAGGGCTGCACCGCCTCCTGTTGATGGACAACCCCGATAACTGGACCCATCAACCCGAGAAAGATGAACTGTTTTTCGCCCAGGGAGCCAAGGCCCCCATGGCCCTGAACTCGGTGCTGGAGGCGCTGCCCCCGGGGTTTCAGGAGATTCTCTACGGGGGGTCGAAGTACTACGCCATGGTGAACCTGGTGGGTGATCGAAAATACGTTTTGTTGCGCGACCAACGAAGCCTCGAACGACGGGAACATGTGCTGTTCCTGGTGGTGGTTGTCGGGGTTTTCTTGAGTGTCTTGCTGGCGATTTTGATGGGCCGGTTGCTGGCCCGGCGCGTCCTCGCACCTGTGATTCGTCTGGCGCGTCAGGTGCGGCATCGCGATCAACTGCTGGAGCTGGCACCACCGCTACATCCCGATTATGCAACGGACGAAGTGGGTGAACTGGCGCTTTCCTTCGATCAGACGCTGGGCCGTTTGCGCGCAGCACTGGGACGGGAAAAACTCTTTACCAGCGATGTTAGTCACGAACTGCGTACGCCGTTGATGGTGCTGGCCAGCTCCTGTGAACTGCTACTCGGCAATCCCTCGCTGGACCACCGTTCCATGGCGCAGGTTCAGCGAATCGCCCGTGCCAGTCATGAAATGCGCCAATTGGTCGAGACGTTTTTGATGTTGGCGCGCGCGCGGGAGGATTGCGGTTCAAGTGCGAGTGCCACCCTGAAGGACATCGCCGACGCGCTGGTGGATGTCTGGAGGTCGCTGATCAGGGAAAAGGACATCGAGTTTATTTACGTCGTCGAACACGTTTCAACGGATCGCCATAACCTGACGTTCCTGCAATCGGTCATGGGTAACTTGTTGCGTAACGCCTGGCACTACACCGATCAGGGTTTCATTCGGCTGACGTTGCGCGAGCACGGTTTCAGTGTCGAAGACAGTGGCATAGGCATTGCGGAAGAAAAACGTCATGCAATGTTTCAACCGTTCGTGCGCGGTGATGAGCAACGTGGCGAAGGGCTGGGCCTGGGCCTTTCGTTGATCCAGCGTATTTGCACCCATCAGAATTGGCGAGTGGAACTCACCAGCCGCCAGCCAAACGGATGTTGCTTCACGGTTGACTTGACTGACGGGAGGTCGGCGCTTACTGCGCCGCCGGACAACCCCTTGATGTACCGGCAGCGGCCTGATTGATCAACGCGGCCAGGCGTTTGACGTTGTTCTGTTGGGCGATCACCAGTTCATCGATGGAAGGCCCTGACGGTGTCTGCAACGTGCTGCGGCAAGTGACCAGCGTGTTATCGCGTTCGCCAAGATTGCGCAGGCGCCATTTGACGTCAATCAGCGCGTATTGGCCGGGGATCGAATCAAAGCGTTGCACGTCCAGCCGCACCGACACCCTGCGCTGGGGATTGCTGTTGACCAGTTGATCGACCAGGGCCGTGCGCAATTCATCCGACAGGCTCGCCCCCCACCATTGGGTTTCGAGGATCGCCAGGCCGCTGGTGCCCTGGCGAATAACGATCTGCGGACGGTCGACCTGGGGCGGGACGCTGAGGGCCTCGATCTGGATATCCGCAGTGCTGGTCCTTGAGTTGCCGCTCGGTTGGGCCGGGGTCAGGGTGTGGAATTGAATCGGCTCGCTGCGGCAAGCCGTGAGCAAAAACAATGCGCTGACCAAGGTGATCTTTAACGAAAAAGCCATGGGTGATGCTCCTGTGGTCATTTGCGTGGTGGCCCCTGCAGGTCCATCGGCGCGGCATTGTCGGGGCGGCCGCGAATCAGCGATTCCGGATGCCGTCCCAGGTAATCCGAGAGTTCACGCAAGGAGCGCGACATGCGCCCGAGTTCGTCCAGGGTCTGACCTAATTGTTCGCGTTGCGGCGAGTCTTCGGCCAAGGTCGAACTGGCCGATTGCAGGGTTTTACTGACGTCCGCCAGGGTGGTCTGCACGCCGGGCAGGGTCTTGGCGTTGAATTGCGCCAGGCCTTTGCGCAGTTCGACGAGGTTGCTGTCGAGGTTGCCGGCAATGCGCTCGATGGGCAGCTGGTTGATCTTGTTGACCATGCCCTCGAGTTTTTCCTGCAACTGCTCGAGGCTGCCCGGAATGGTCGGGATAGAGACTGGACGGGCGGTTGGGTCGAACACGACTTTGTCTGCTTTGGGGTAGAAGTCGAGCGCAATGTAGAGCTGACCGGTCAACAGGTTTCCGCTCCGGGCCTGGGCCCGCAGACCGTTTTCGATGAAGCTGCCCATCAAACGTACGCCAGCGGCTTCGTCGTTGGGGTCATGCTTCAACACCTCGAGCATTTTGGTGTGGGCCTGGCCGAGTCGTTGCGGGTAGATCATGATCCCGACATTGACCGGGAAACTGCGCTTTTTCGGGTCGAAATCCAGATTGACCGCCACGACTCTGCCGAACTCCATGCCCAGGAACTCCACCGGCGCACCGACCTTGAGCCCGCGCAAGGCTTGATCGAAACGCAAGGTCAGGAATTGCCCCTTGCCGCTGGGCGGGGCGAGGGCGGTTAGCTGGTCTTCGAACAGGTCGAAGGCTTTGTCTTCTTTAGCCGGTTGATCATTGGGGCTGTAATCCGGAGCGCGGAAGGCGATGCCGCCCACCAGGATCGATGACAGCGATTCGGTTTTCAGCGAAAAGCCGTTGGCGCCGACGTTCACGTCGATTCCGCTGGCGTTCCAGAACCGGGTATTTTCAGTGACGTAGGCATCGTTGGGCGAGTGGATGAACACTTCGATGTTGACCCCTTTACCGTCGGCGTCCAGGCCATAGGCCACCACTTGCCCCACCGGAATCTTGCGGTAGTAAACCGGAGAGCCAATATCCAGCGAACCGAGGTCCTGGGTGTTCAGGGTGAAGCGCTTGCCCGGCTCGCCATAGGTAATCGGTGGCGGGTTTTCCAGGCCGATAAAGTTTTTTGCACGCGCGTTGGCCTGGCCGATGTCGGCGCCAATGTAGTCCCCGGACAGCAGGGTATCGATCCCCGACACCCCGCCAGCGCCAATACGCGGACGCACGACCCAGAATTGCGAGTCTTCGCGGGTGAAACTTTCCGCCTGCTTGGACAGTTTGATGGTGGCGTTGACGCTCTTCTGATCGTTGTTCAGCTCCACGTCCGAGACATGGCCGATCACCACGTTGCGGTATTTGACTTCGGTTTTGTTGGCCGTCAGGCCGCTACCGGTTTTGAACGTGACGGTAATAGTCGGACCTTCCTGCATCATGGTGTGCACGACCAGGGAAATCCCCACCAGCACCGCGACAATCGGCACGATCCACACCAGTGAAACGTTGAAGCGGCGGGTCTTGACCGGGGCCTGACCGGGGGCTTGCGGCCCGTCAGTGATTTGCGACTTCATCCATGACCTCCTCGTTTGGGTTATCCCGCTCTTCTTTATCCCAGATCAGGCGTGGGTCGAAACTCATTGCCGACAGCATGGTGAACACCACCACCAGGCCAAAAAACAGAATGCCCGGGCGCGGTTCAATATCGGCCAGGGCTTGAAACTTCACCAGTGAGGCCACCAGGGCGACCACGATCACATCGAGCATCGACCAGTAACCGATGAGCTCGACGAAACGGTACAGCGTTGACCGCTGCTTGCTCGCCCATTGGCTGTCGCGCTGGACGGTCACCAGTAACATCGTCAGGGCGACGAACTTGATGCCCGGCACCGCGATGCTGGCAATGAAAATAATCAGGGCAATGTCCCAGGCGCCGTGCTGCCAGAACTCAATTACACCGCTCATGATCGTGCTATCGGCTCCGTTGCCGACCATCTTGGTGTTCATCACTGGCAGCAGATTAGCCGGGACGTAAAACGCCAGGGCAGTGAACATGTAGGCCCAGGTCCGGGCCAGTGAGTTGGTTTTGCGCCGATGCAGCGGTGCGCCGCACCGTGTGCATTCGTGAGGTTCATCGGTCATGTCACAGGCCAGGCCGCAGCTATGACACAGGCACAGGTTGAGCTCACTCGCCACCGGGGGCCTGTTCATAAGATGTCCCATAGATCACGGATGTCGCGCCCGGCGATGCGGATCATCATCAGACTGAGAATGGCCAGGGCAAACAGGCCGATGCCGGGCAGCACATCCAGCAATCCGGCGAGTTTGATGACCGCAACCATCGCCCCCAGCAGACAGACCTCCAGCATGCTCCAGGGCCTGAGGGTTTCCAGCCAGCGCATGCAGAACTTGAAACCGGGCGAGCGCTGGTGGCCGAGGGCGAAGCTCAGGACCCAGATAAGCAGCACCAGCTGGAAAATCGGCGCGATGATCATTGAGATCGCCGCCACCATGGCGATGAAAGTGATCGGCCCCAGACTCAGGGCCAGCACCGAATCCCAGAGCGTTGCGCTGTTTTTAAGGCCTTTGAGGCTGATACTCATGACGGGATAGAAGTTGGCGAAAATCCACAGCATCAACGCGGTGAAGGTCAACGCCAGACGTTGTTCCACCGTCAGGCCGTTATAGCGCTGAAGCACACCGCCACAGCGTGTACAGAGGGTTTTTTGATGTTTGGCGAGCGTGACTTTTTCATACACGCAGTCGCAGTGCTCGCAGATGATCAGTGGGTCAGTCGTAGCCATAGGCTGCACTCGCCAGGACGCAAGGAAGTCAGAGCACTCCCTCAATATAGAAGCGCCTAGCGATTGAGCAAATCTAAAGGCCAAATGCCTGATAGACCGTGTCATCGTTAATCGCGGGCAAGCCCGCTCCCACATGATCTTCACCGATCACAACATGTGTGAACGACGATGATCCTTGTGGGAGCGGGCTTGCCCGCGATAGCGGTGGGTCAGCAACGTTGATTTCTAGCCGAGTATTTCGCGCAATCGATACCAGAACATGCCGAGGGCCAGCAGTGGAGAGCGCAGCATCGGCCCACCGGGAAAGGTCATGTGCGGCACGGCGCTGAACACGTCAAAGCCCTGACTGTGTCCGACGTGGATCGCTTCACCCAACAGCTTTGCGCACCAGTGGGTCACGTTCAGGCCGTGACCGGAGTATCCCTGGGCGTAGAACACGTTCGGATGCTGGCTCAAGCGCCCGACCTGAGGGAAGCGATTGGCGGAAATGCCAATCTTGCCGCCCCATTGATAGTCGATGCGCACGTTGGCCAGTTGCGGGAAGACCTTGAGCATGTGCGGGCGCATGTAAGCTTCGATGTCCGCAGGATCACGCCCGGAATAATGACAGGCGCCGCCGAACAGCAAGCGTCGGTCCGCCGAGAGCCGGTAGTAATCCAGGCCGACTTTCTGGTCGCAGAGCGCCAGGTTCTGCGGGATCAATTGCGCTGCCTGTTCGGGCGTCAACGGCTCGGTGGCGATGATGTAGCTGCCCGCCGGAAGCACCTTGCCGCTCAGTTTCGGTTCGAGCTCTTCCAGGTGAGCGTTGCACGCCAGCACCAGACTGCCGGCGCGCACCGTGCCGCCGGCACAGCGAACCTGCACGGTGCTGCCATGGATCAACTCCAGCACCGGGCTTTGCTCGAAGATCCGCACCCCTAAGGATTGCGCCAATAGCGCTTCGCCAAGGACCAGATTGAGCGGGTGCAAGTGACCCGAGCCCATGTCGACGAGACCACCGGCATACACGCCGGAGTTCACCACCTGCTGACGGATCTGCTCCGGCCCGACGAGTCGGGTTTCGTGGGCGTAACCCGATTCCGCAAGGCCTTGCTGCTCAGCCTTGAACGCCGCGAACTGCGCTTTAGTATTGGCCAGTTCGCAGAACCCCCAGCGCAGGTCGCAATCAATCCCGTGTTCACGAATGCGGTTGCCCACCAACGCTACCGACTCGACGCCCGCACGCTCAAGGTAGCGCACACCTTCTTCACCGACATGATGGGCAAAACCGCTGACGTCATGGCCGATGCCGCGAATCAACTGACCGCCGTTACGTCCGCTGGCGCCCCAGCCAATTCGCCGGCCCTCCAGCAGAATCACCGAGAGCCCGCGTTGCGCCAGTTCGATCGCGGTGTTAACGCCGGTAAAGCCGCCGCCGATCACACAGACGTCGGCTTCAAGGTCCTCGGCCAATGTAGGGTAGGGCGCCGTTCCATTGGCTGACGCCGCGTAATAGGAACGAGCATGTTCGTTGCTGTACTGGTTCATTGGTTGGACTTCACTTTGCTCCAGGAACGGGTCATCAAACGCATGATTGCCTGGGGCGGGGTGGTGGAAATGTAGAGCTTGTCGAGGACTGCCTGGGGTGGGTAAACCTCAGGGTTGTTGACCAGCTCTGGGTCCATGTCTTGCTTGGACGCCGGGTTCGGGTTGGCGTAACCGACCGACGCACTGACCTTGGCAATCACTTGCGGATCGAGCAGGTAATTGATGAAAGCATGCGCCTCTTTCTGGTTGCTGGCGTCTGCGGGAACCGCCAACAGGTCGAACCACAAGTTACTGCCTTCCTTGGGAATCGCGTAGGCGATATTCACGCCGTTCTTGGCTTCCTTAGCCCGGTTGGCGGCCTGGAACACGTCACCCGAGTAACCGAACGCCACGCAGATGTCGCCGTTGGCCAGGTCCGAAACGTACTTGGAGGAGTGGAAATAGGTGATGTAAGGGCGGATGGTCAGCAGCTTGGCTTCCGCTTTTTTGAAGTCTTCAGGGTTTTCGCTGCGCGGGTCCATGCCCATGTAATTGAGAACGGCCGGGAACACTTCATCCGCCGAATCCATCATCGACACGCCGCACTGGCTGAGTTTCTTCAGGTTCTCCGGTTCGAAAAACACCGCCCAGGAATCGATGCGGTCAATGCCCAGCACTTGCTTGACCTTGTCGACGTTGTAGCCGATGCCATTGGTGCCCCACAGGTACGGAACCGAGTGTTCGTTGCCCGGATCGTTTTTCTCCAGCAACGCCAGCAGTTTCGGGTCGAGGTTCTTGAAGTTGGGCAGCTGCGAACGATCGAGCTTCAGGAACGCGCCGGCTTTCACCTGGCGAGCGAGGAAGTGGTTGGACGGCACCACCACGTCATACCCGGTGCGGCCGGCGAGCAGTTTGCCCTCCAGGGTTTCGTTGGAATCGAACACGTCGTAGATCACCTTGATCCCGCTTTTCGCCTGGAAATCGACGAGAGTGGTCTCGCCGATGTAATCGGTCCAGTTGTAGACGCTGACCGTTGGCTGAGCTTGCGCAACGGCGCTGAACAACACGGCCAGCGCGACCGGTACCATGGATTTCAATAGACGCATTCGACACCTCTTGTAGTTGTTGGATTTTTCAGGCGTTTCTTTGGTGTTCTGGCGGCCGTCATCGCGAGCAGGCTCGCTCCCACAGGGGTACGCATTTCAAATGTGGGAGCGAGCCGGCTCCGGGCGGCGTTCCGACGATGAGGCCCTCACAGGCAGCGCAGATCTCAGACGCTAAGCAGCAGGAACTCTCGCTCCCACGAGCTGATCACCCGTTTGAAGTTCTCGTGTTCCGCTCGCTTCACCGCCACATAACCGCGAACGAATTTGCTGCCCAGATAACGCGAAACGGTGTCGCACTCTTCCATTTGCGTCAGAGCGTCTTCGATGGTGATCGGCAGGCGCAGATTGCGGCGCTCATAGGCACGACCTTGCACCGCAGCGCTCGGTTCGATGCGCTCGACCATCCCCAAATACCCACACAACAGACTCGCAGCGATCGCCAGATAAGGGTTGGCGTCGGCGCCCGGCAAACGGTTTTCCACGCGCATCGCGTCCGGCGTGGAGGTCGGCACACGCAGGCCAACGGTACGGTTTTCTTCGCCCCATTCGACGTTCACCGGTGCCGACGTGTCCGGCAGGAAGCGGCGGAACGAATTGACGTTCGGCGCGAACATCGGCAGCACTTTGGGGATGTACTTTTGCAGGCCGCCGATGTGGTGCAGGAACAGCTCGCTCATTTTTCCGTCGGCATCGGCAAAGATCGGCTGGCCGGTGGCGATGTCCACCACGCTCTGGTGGATATGCATGGCGCTGCCGGGCTCATCGCCAATCGGTTTGGCCATGAAGGTCGCGGTGACGTTGTGCTTGAGCGCCGCTTCGCGCAGGGTGCGCTTGAATACGGTGATCTGGTCGGCCAGATCCAGTGCGTCGCCATGACGGAAGTTGATTTCCATCTGCGCCGGGCCGTCTTCGTGGATCAGGGTATCGAGGTCCAGCCCCTGAAGTTCACACCAGTCGTACACGTCTTCAAACAGCGGATCGAATTCGTTGGCGGCGTCGATGGAAAATGACTGACGACCACTTTCCGCACGGCCCGAACGACCCAGCGGCGCCTTGAGCGGCAAGTCCGGGTCTTCGCAGCGCTGGGTCAGGTAGAACTCCATTTCCGGCGCGACAATCGGCCGCCAGCCTTTGTCGGTGTACAGCTGCAGGACTTTTTTCAGCACGTTGCGCGGTGACAGCTCGATCGGGTTGCCGAACTTGTCGAAGGTGTCGTGAATCACGATGGCAGTGGGCTCGATGGCCCATGGGATCACGTACACCGCGTCGGAGACGGGCTTGCACACCATGTCGATGTCGGCCGGGTCGAGCAGGTCGTAGTAGATGTCGTCGTCGACAAAGTCCCCGGTTACCGTTTGCAAAAGCACACTTTCCGGCAGGCGCATGCCTCGCTCATGCAGGAACTTGTTGGTGGGTGCAATTTTGCCGCGTGCGATGCCGGTCAAGTCGCTGACCACACACTCGACTTCGGTAATCTTGTGATCTTTCAGCCACGTGAGCAGCTGATCGAAAGGGACATTCATAAAGACCTCGTTATTGGTTTTATTAACGCCGGGGAGGCTGGTTTCATCCATCACACACTTCCCCTGTGGCGCGTTGACGACTATCTTGGGCGAGCCTTGACGTTCCATCTATCCACTTTCAGCAGCACCAAAACGCACCAAACGAGTGCGTAAGGTCACCCATGACAACGTGCAATCCCCTGCAAGTCCAAGCGTTCGACACCGCCGATGTCGCCGAGCAAATCCGCGCCACACCGGGTTGGGTGCAGCATTACCAGCAAATGTCACCGGGGCATTTCGCCGGGCGCGTGCGCTATCTGGACCTGCAAGGCGTGGAGATTTACGAGGAACAGATGAACACCCGCGTCGAGCAGAATTTCAGCGCGCCCGAAGGTTCGCTGGCGTTCTGTTTCGATCGCAGCGACAACGCGCTGTACGTGTTGAATGGCGAAAGCCGCAACATCTGGATCACCCCGGAGAACTATCAGGAAATCGCCGTGGTGTTCG
Source organism: Pseudomonas sp. GM41(2012) (assembly GCF_000282315.2). Lineage (GTDB taxonomy): Bacteria > Pseudomonadota > Gammaproteobacteria > Pseudomonadales > Pseudomonadaceae > Aquipseudomonas. The sequence goes on along the minus strand of NZ_AKJN02000006.1, from coordinate 851,484 downwards.
GTCCGGAGTTTGTGCAGCGTCACGGTTTGAACGTGGCCAGGCTCGAAGGCCTGTTCATGGCGCCGCTGAACTCGGGACAGAACGCATTGTTCAGTCGCTGGCTCAGCGGGACGTTGACCCGACTGGCGCAAACCCTCGATCCACCGAGCAAGGAGGCGTTGACTCAGCAGTTGCTCGAAGACTGCCTGTACATCCTCGACAACGCGTGTGTTTGCCTTGATCGCGGCGGTTTACAGCGCCGCGCCGAAGAGCGTGCAGTGATGAAACGCATCGGTGAGTGGGCTGCTGATGCCCCGGAAGACACCCTGAACCTGCTGGAGCTTTCGCAGGTCTCCGGGGTTTCACTGCGTCAGTTGCAGCATGCGTTCAAGGCTTATACCGGGATGACCCCGACCCATTGGCTGCGCTTGCGTCGACTCAACAGCGCACGCCGCGAATTGCTCAGTCGCACAGCGATGGACACCACCGTTGCCGAAGTGGCGATGCACTGGTCGTTCTGGCATTTAGGGCGATTTTCCAGCAGTTATCGCGCGTTGTTCAACGAACTTCCCAGTCAGACGCTCGCCCGCAAACCCTGTGGCGCAACGGGTCGCGGGTAAGTCGGGGTTACGTCAGCGCGGCTTTGTGGCTTTCGCCGATTTGCTGTTACCCGGCATGTGCAGGTAAGCCATCACGCTTTCGGTCAGTTCGGTCGCCAGTTTCACGGCCTCTTTATTGCGCGCCATCACGCCCGCCACCAGGCCTTCGATCAAGGCGAGCACCGCGATGTTGGAACTGGTCAATACCGGATGGTCGGCGGGAGCAAACAACACGTGTTCGGCAATGCTGGTGAGCGGCGAGGCGGGTGAATCGGTGATTGCCAGCACCGAGGCTCCCCGCTCATTGGCGAAACGGGCGAGTTGCAGGGTGTCGAGGGAATAGCGCGGCAGGGAGATCGCCAGCAACACATCCTGATCGGTAATCGCGGCCAGACGGTAAGCGGCGTTTTCGTTGCCGCCCTCCATGCTAATGGCGGTGGCGTCGGCGCAGAAGGGCATCAGCGTCGAGGCAGCGAGGCCGGCGAAGTACACGCTGTTTCCAAAACCCAGGATGTAGATTTTGCGAGCCTGGGTCAGGCGGGTCACGAACGCTTCAAAGGTGTCTGCATGGTTGTTGGTCGCGGCCGTCGCGAGGTTGCTGCTGGCGCTCTGGATTTGCTCATGCAGGCCAAACGCGCCGCCAGGACGATGTGCCAGTTCGTTGCGCAGTTTGTCGACCGGCGACACCATCTGCTGCAACGTCGCCACGAGTTCGGCTTTCATGCCGGTGTAGCCGCCCAGGTTCAGGGCCTTGGCCAAGCGGTTGACCGCGGCTGGCGAGGTGGATGTTTCGTGGGCCATTTCCTCGATGGTCAGCGTCGCGGCCCTCAGCGGGTGACGCAGGATAAAGTCCGCCACCTTGCGCAGGGATGGCTGCAAATCGCCAACGATCTCCGCCAGTTTGCGCATAACCGGTGCGGCATAGACCGTGGTGTTGTTCGATGGGGTCGGCATATCCGGCTCAACATTTCCTGAAGGTTGATAAAGCTCGCGGGAGTGTATCCGAAGCCGACCCTCGGTGTGCAGCGCTGCCAAGAGTCGGTAATGCCAGTCAATTAAGCTGGGCGGATTACTTCAAGCTCCCGGCAAGAAACTGCTGGAGGCGTTCGGACTGCGGGTTGACCAGCACTTCGCGCGGGTCGCCACGTTCTTCGACTTGCCCCTTGTGCAGGAACACCAGTTGATTGGAAACCTCGCGGGCAAAGCCCATTTCGTGGGTCACGACCACCATGGTGCGACCTTCGAGGGCGAGGTCCTGCATGACTTTGAGCACTTCGCCGACCAGTTCGGGATCGAGTGCCGAGGTCGGCTCATCGAACAACATCACTTCCGGCTCCATGGCCAACGCGCGGGCAATCGCCACACGCTGCTGCTCGCCGCCGGACATATGGGCTGGCCAGGCGTCCATGCGGTGCGCCACGCCGACTTTGTTCAGATAGTGCTCGGCCTTTTCCCGGGCCTCTTTCTTGCCCATGCCAAGCACATGCACCGGGGCTTCCATGACGTTTTCAAGGGCGCTCATGTGCGACCACAGGTTGAAGTGCTGAAACACCATCGACAGCCGCGAACGCATGCGTTGTAGCTGCTTGGGTTCGGCGGCCTTGAGCCCGCCGAGTTTGTTGGTTACCAGTTTCAATTGTTCGCCGTTGAGCACGATGTTGCCGGCGTTGGGCTGCTCCAGCAGGTTGATGCAGCGCAAGAAGGTGCTTTTGCCCGAGCCGCTGGAGCCAATGAGGCTGATCACATCACCGGCCTTCGCCTCCAGGGACACGCCCTTGAGCACTTCGTGGCTGCCGTAGCTTTTGTGCAGGTTCTGGATTTCAAGTTTGTACATGCTGTTCACTCTCTGGAGTCAGTCGCTGAGCAAGCGACCCTGGCGAATAAGACGGGTGCCGGCGACTTTGGCCAGCCACAAACCGGGCTGGGCAAAGCGCAGGCGTTCTCGGGCATAGAGGGTGCCGTCGGTGCTGGCGCGCACGATACTGTGGCGATCGGTCAGCGGATCCAGCACTTCGAACAGCGGATCGCCGACCCTGACCCGGGCACCCAGCGGTTGCAGAAAACTCACCACCCCCGGGTGCGGCGCATAGGCGTACTGCGCGCCGGCGAATGGCGTCGCTTCACAACAGGTCGGTGGCGCTGCTGGCCAGTCACCGCTGATCAGGCCTTGCTCGGCGAGATAGCCCAGAATGGCCTCGGCGCTATCGACACATTGTTCGCGTTCGGTGTCGGCCATGCCGCGCAACTCGATGGTGGTGGCCACGCAGGCCAGCGGAATATCGGCTTCAGGAAACAGCTCAGCCAAGCGCAACCAAGGGATCGCACAGGCTTCATCGAAGGCACTGCCGCCCGCACCCTCGGCCAGCAATGCTGCGCCGGCACCGAGTCGAGCGGCCAACGAACGCAATCGCGGCCAGTTTTGCGGCATGGCGTAAAGCAGCATGATCGACTCGAAATCGCAGTGCAGGTCCAGCACCACATCGGCGTTACAGGCATGTTGCAGCAACAGGCGGCGCAAGCCATCGAGTTCCGACATCGGTGGTGGCATGTCGGCGAGGACATCGGCCATGGCCCGACGGATCTGTGCAGTGTTGACGTCGGCATTGTCGCCCAGGTGGTCTTTCACCAGCGCCGCCACGGCTTCGGTTAGCTCCGGGAAATCCCGATTGAAATTCTTCCCGCTGGAAAACTCGAAGCGCCCCTGATGGGTGGCCTGGAACATCTGCGCGATGCCAATCGGATTGGCCATCGGCACTAACTCGATCACGCCGTTCAGGCGACCTTGTTCTTCCAGTACCCGCAGACGTCGTTTGAGTTCAACCGCCACGCGCATCCCCGGCAACTCGTCGGCGTGCAGGGACGCCTGAATGTAGGCCTTGCGCGGCCCGCTGCCAAAACGAAACAGTGACAGGCGTCGTTCAGTGCCCGAAGCACTCCACGGCAGCAGGTATTCAATGTGCTCCATAACAGCTCCTTAGTGCTTGCGCGGTGCCAGGTACGCCAGCCAGCGACGCTCGGCCAGCTTGAACAGGCGAACCAGGATGAAGGTCAGGGCCAGGTAGATGAGGCCGGCCGTGATGAACGCCTCGAACGGCAGATAGAACCGCGCACTGACCGTACGCGCAGCCCCGGTGATGTCCACCAGCGTGACAATCGATGCCAGGCTGGTGGTTTGCAGCATCATCAGCACTTCGTTGCTGTACTGCGGTAGCGCCCGGCGCAAGGCCGAGGGCAGCAGAATGCGGCGGTACAAAGTGAAGCGCGACATGCCCATGGCCTTGGCGGCTTCGATCTCGCCGTGGGCCGTGGCCTTCAAACTGCCGGCCAGCAGTTCCGCGCTATAGGCACTGGTGTTGATTGCAAAGGCCAGGCAGGCACAAAAGGTTGCGCTGGACAGGTACGGCCAGAGCGCGCTTTCACGTACCGCTGCGAACTGCGCCAGGCCGTAATAGATCAGGAACAATTGCACCAGCATCGGCGTGCCGCGAATCACGTAGGTGTAGAGCCACGCAGGGACGTTGATCAGGGGCGATCGGGACACCCGCATCAGTGCCAACGGAATCGCCAGCACCAGACCGAAGGCCAAGGAAATCAGCAGGACTTTGAGGGTCAACAAGGCGCCATTGAAATACAGCGGCAGGTTTTCCCAGATCAGGTTGTAGTCGAGAATCATGGGGTTGCTCCCAATCACAATTCGGCGGCTTTGATGCCGACCGAGTAGTGTTTTTCCAGGTAACGCAGCACCAGCAATGACACGCTGGTCAGCATCAGATAAAGCGCCGCCACCGCGAGGAAAAACGTAAACGGCTCATGGGTGGCGTCCGCTGCGTTCTTGGCTTTGAACATCATGTCCTGCAAGCCGATCACCGAAATCAGTGCGGTGGATTTGGTCAGCACGAGCCAGTTGTTGGTGAACCCGGGGATGGCGAACCGAATCATCTGCGGCACCAGAATCCGCCAGAACACCTGGCCGCCACTCATGCCATACGCCACGCCGGCTTCACCCTGACCTTTAGGAATCGCCATGAACGCGCCGCGAAAGGTTTCCGACAGATAGGCGCCAAAAATGAAGCCCATGGTGCAGACGCCGGCGATAAAGGGGTTGATGTCGATGTAGTGGGTGTAACCGAGTGCCAGGGCGATGCGGTTCACCAGATCCTGCCCGCCGTAGAAGATCAGCAGGATCAACACCAGGTCAGGAATACCGCGAATCAGGGTGGTATACCCTTCGCCCAGCATTGCCAGCCATTTGAGCGGCGACAACCGAAAGGCCGCGCCGATCAGACCCAAAGCAATCGCCATGCTCATGGAGGTCAAGGCCAGGTTAATGGTCAGCCAGGCGCCATCGAGAATGCTCGATCCGTAGCCGTGAAGCATGATGAAGGTCCTCAAACGAGCGCCAAAAGGCGCGCGAGACAAGCCCAAAAGCGCCCGCAAGAGGCGGGCGCCACAGGGTTTCAGGTAAGGCTTATTCGCCGTAGATATCGAACGCGAAGTACTTGGCCATCACTTGCTGGTACTTGCCGTTGGCGCGAATGGCGTCGATCGCTGTACTCAGACGTGCAACGTTCACGCTGTCGCCTTTGCGCACCGCAATCCCGGCGCCTCGGCCGAAATATTTCGGGTCGCTGATGTCCGGTCCCACCAGCGCGAAGCCTTTACCCGCCGGCGTTTTGATGAAGCTCTCGTCGGTGTTGACGATGTCGGCGAGCGTCGCGTCCAGTCGACCTGACGCCAGATCGAGGAAGGCTTCATTTTGTGAGCCGTAGCGCACCACCTGGACCCCGGCTTTTTCAAGCTGCTCGGTAGCAAAACGGTCGTAGGTCGATGAGCGTTGCACCCCGACTTTCTTGCCCTTGAGATCAACCAGCGGGTCGTTGATCACGTTGCCGGCCTTCATCGCGAACTTGCCGGGCGTGTGGTAGTACTTTTTGCTGAAGTCGACCGACTTCATACGGTCTTCAGTGATCGACATCGACGACAGCACGGCATCGATCTTGCGCACTTTCAGCGATGGGATCATGCCGTCGAATTCCTGGATGACCCACTCGCATTTGACCTTCATTTCTTCGCACAGGGCGTTGCCGATGTCGTAATCGAAACCACTGACGTTGCCCTCCGGCGTCTTGAAAGAGAAGGGCGGGTAGGCGGCTTCGATACCGATTCGCAGGCTGTCTTCGTCGGCGTGTGCCAGCAAGCTTGCGGCGCACAGTGCCAGAGCACCTAGAAGTTCTGTCTTGTTCATATTGTTGACTCCTTGGAGGGGCGTTGGGGTGGTACAGGCCATCCGATCTGGCGCGGTGGATCAGTCCTGATGATTTTGTGTGGCTATAAATGACATGTTTTATTTCATAATGCAATGCTGTGAAAATAAACGTATCACTCGGAGGCGCACAAATTCACAACGCTCCCGTGTGATCACGAGCATATTCAGGCGACAGGCAGGCTATTGATGGGTATTACGCAGGAGGAACAGGCTTGGCTAATTCAATGCCGGCCGCCCCCAATCGCTTGAGGATTTCAAAGAGCAGATCGCTCTTGGTCGTACTGACAATCCTTGGGCTGCTGACATAGCCGGTGATGGTCAGGGTGATGCCTTCAGGGCTCAGATTGCTGAAGCGAACAACGGGGGAGGGTTTGTCGAGGATGGTTTCATGCTCGTGATAGGCGGTGTACAGCAGGGTTTTGACTTGTTCGGGGTCGATATCCAGGGGGAACACCAGCTCGAGTGTCGCCACCCCTTGGGCGCTGCCGCCCATGGTCACATTGCGCAGGTTCTGGGAGATAAGCTGGGAGTTGGGCACGATCACGATCGAGCGGTCACTGAGCTGTATCTCGGTGGCCCTGACATTGATTCGCCGGATATCGCCTTCGACCCCGCTGATGCTGATCAGGTCGCCGACCTTGACCGGACGCTCGGTGAGCAGGATTAACCCGGACACGAAGTTCTTGACGATCTCCTGCAAGCCGAAGCCGATACCCACCGACAACGCACTGACGATCCAGGCCAGATTGGTCCATTTGATGCCCAATGAGGACAACGCCAGCAGAATGACCAGTACGTACCCGATATTACTGAACAGGGTGCTCAGCGACGCCCCCATGCCGGGGTCCATATCGGTTTTCGGCAGGAATTCGTTATCCAGCCATCTGCGCAGCGATCGAATCAGGTAAATACCGATCAACAGCGCGAGGACCGCATTCAACAGATTGCCCGGAATGATATTCAGCTTGCGCAGGCCATCGCCGCCGAGGATCGCTGAAACCCTGTCAGTCAGTTGGCCAAAGGTCGCTCCAATCCCCCCCACAAACGTTGTAATCACGGCAATTAGCAGTAAGGCCGCTCTGCCAATACCCGACACAACAACCTCGATTTGTTCCAGTCGTACGTCACCGATACCCAGCAGCTGTTTGATCGTTTTGCCGCTTGGGTGCTTTGGCGAAAACAGGTAATCACACAAGTCCCTGAACAACTGCATCAGCAAATAGAAGCTGGCAACAACGATATAGAGCCAGACAATTTCGTAAGTGATAAATCGGGCCAGGGAGATGTAACCGATCAGCAGACCAAAAATCGAGATCAACACGGCGATACTCACGCCGGTATAAATCACCCCCGCCAGCGTAGTCCCTGACTCAGGGTGTTCCCCGGCAATAACCATCGCTCGACGGGTTCTACTGACGCGTAGCAATAGCGCACCAATAATCATGATGACGACCAATGACACGACGCCCCGGCTGAAGAGAACCACTTGCGTACTCATACCCGTCGCATTGGTGACTTGTACCAGCGAGATGAGTATCAGCATTGATCCGGCCAGCAGCGCCGGAAAAGGGTTTATTGCAAGTGCTACTTCATCGGCGATGCCAGGCAACCGCCATGAGGGATTGCGTTTAGACAACAGGGCCCGACTCAGACCGATAATCAGGGCGCAGGCGTAAGCGACTTTCTCGACATCGTCGAAGTAACCTTCCAGTGGCTGCGGCAATGGTTGAAGGCGGGTAGTCGCCGCGGAGATGAGCTGTATTACACAACCTGCGCTCAACATCGTGGCAACTACCGTCGCTATCGCCAATGAACTTCTGCGCAGGCGACCTTCCGGTACTCGATGGATGCAGATCCATGTCAAACCACGTTCAGCCAGTCTTCGCCCCGGCGTCCAGAAGGCCAGGGCCAGCAATAACAACGTGACGGTCGCGGCACGCCGGTCGGGTTGCCAGACGGACTGGATGACATTGTTAGACTGGTCAATCAAAAACCTCAGACGGTTTTTATCCTCCTCCAGTGGAGAGAACAGCGGCAACCAGAACCGGGGGTTGAGGAAGCTGGCGGTGCGCTGGGCCAGTTCGGTTTCCAGTTGAGTGCGCCGAATGGCGGCAATCTGGGTGATGAGGTTAGTCGCGCCTTCTTTGATGGCCAACAGTATGTTGAGATCGTCATCCACCTTGTCTTTTTGTTCAGTGAGATAAGACCTCTGTTTCACGAGATCGGACTTTTCCATGGCGGCGCTGGTAGCGGACGTCGTCCCGAGCACACTGATTTGTGCTTGTAATTGCGCTTGCTCGGGAAGTAACACAGCCGCCAACTTGTCCACATCACTGAAGAGCAACTGAACGTTGTCCTGAAAGCCTATCAACTGGGTGTAGTTACTGGTCAGTGATACTTGCTGTTTAAGGTTATCCAGTCTTAATTGCAGTGCTTCGAGATCGCTTTTTGACACCGTAGCGCTAGCGCTGGTCTCACTGTTGCTCGACGTGTTGGGTAGTTCATCCGCCGACAGCTCGCCGATGTTCGCCCCCATTAGCGCAAACACAACGAAAATGAGTAATTTCAATGCAGGACGCATAGGCATGCCTCCAGCGGCTTTAACCATTCAGGTTAGGTCATGGCGTGTGCTGGCGCGAAAAATAGTTCCGCGATGCGGGCCACGAATAGGGAAGGGGGGCGGTTGAGAAGGGGTGATCTACAATCTTTTATGCTGAACCACGCTCAGGATCACAAGGTGTGACGTATTGAGCTGTCTGTCTACCGACCCAGTGTGCTTGCAGAGTGCCGGGCCCTGTCGGAGGTCATCATGAAAAGGTTGTCATTCATTAGCCTGTGCATCGCACTGTCGCTTTCCTGGACCCAGGGATGGGCCGAAACGGTCGTGCCGATGAAAGGGCAGAGTTCACAACAAACCCAGGCGGACATGACCGAATGCCACAACATCGCAGCCAGTCAGAGTTCCTCGACTGCACCGCCTCCTTCCGGTGGAAGACTGAAGGGGGCCGCAGCGGGCGCTGCCGCAGGGGCTGCGGGGGCCCAGGTGCGTGGACGTCAGCACGACGAGTTTTATGATCGTGTCGACGATGACGTGAAGCAGGACTATCGTCAGAATCGCGCCAAGGAAACCGCCGCCGCAGGAGCGGTCGTCGGAGGTTCGCGTCAGCGTCAGGAACGCCGGGCGCAAGAGAAAACCAGTGCTGCGACCAGTTCAACGGCCTATACCAGTTGCCTGCAAGGGAAGGGGTATCAGGTTAATCCTTGAGCGTTTTCCTGCCGTTGTTCGAGCAAATGAACCATCAGCCAGGCATACAGCGTCACGAGGATGAACAAGCCCATGCGAATGGCGAACGCTGTGTAAACGTCCTTGCCTGCTGCGCTGTCCTGTACCGACTGACCCAACAGGATGATCAGCGTGATCAGGGTATTGAGCCAAAACCCCGGGGTAAACCTCGTCGGGCTCAGGGCATACAGCTTGCGCGCCAGCACCAGGCCGAACAGCAACATCCACAGAAAGAACATCCACAGATGTACAAACAGACTGAGGGCGCTCCAGAAGAGGATCGCCAACAGACCTGCGAGTAACGTCGAGCCGAGCAGTTCGCGACCGGCGATGCGGGCGTTTGTCGTGGAGCTTTGCTGACCCAGGCTGACGGCCTTCAAGATGATGGGCAAATAACCGGCCGGGTCGATCAGCGCCAGTAGGAGTGCCGGCAACACGATCAGGGTTGCTCGTAGCGCAACCCGACTGACTTCTTCTGCCGGCAGAGGTGGGGCAGGCGGCGGAGAAGGGGCGTTGGGTGGATCCGGGAATAACCCATGACTGAACGCCACGACAACAACGGCGAGCAGCAAACCCTTGACCAGTGCGCCGATGACCATCGCCGCCAGATCGAATTCGGCGATACCCGCCGAGGAGATCATGGTCAGGCCAATCACCAGGAAGGTCATGATCAAGGTGTTGCCGCCGCGCAGGCCAAAGCGGAAGGCCAGGAACAGACCGACGCTGATCAATAGCACGCCGCTGACCGGGTAATAACGCAGGACCGGGATCAATAGCAGGCCGATGCCGGTGGTCAACATGGCAGCCAGTGCGAGAACCAGTCCGGCCTTGAACGGCAGCGGGCGATTGACAGAAGCCAGCAACAGCAGGCAAAGCACCGGCGCCAGAAAGGGAATCGGCAAGCCCAGGCCGAAACTGGCGGTGAGGCACAACGCTGTACCGGTGGCCAGGCGCAGCGCGCGTTGATCCCGCGGCGTGCGCCGAGTAGACATGCTCTTAATAGGCATAGCTCAGCCAGCTCATGAACCCCACAAACACGCGGCCGAGCGGGTTCAGCGGATTGCCCTCGGTGGGGAAGGCCATGACTTCGGCCTGCCCACCGGCACGGATCCCCCGACTGTCACGCAACGTGTTCAACGAGTCTGGCGAGAACTCGATAATGACCGGGAAACGCTGGGCCGGACGCAACCAGTCGCGGCTGTTCTGCACGCTGGGCAAGGTGCCCGGCGCGGGTGTCTGCCCCACGCTGACGCCATAACCGACGCTGCGCACGCGCCCCTCGAAGACCTCGCCCGGCAGAGCATCCAGAACAATCGAAACCGGTGTGTCGAGCTTCACCAGACCGAGGTTGTTCTCAGTCATGTCCGCACTGATCCACACATCATGAATGGCGATCAGGGTCATGACCGGGCTACCGGCAGCGGCGAATTGCCCGGCGTCAGTACGCAGATCCGTAATCAGTCCGGCCGAGCGAGCGCGAATCTGCGTGTTGGACAGATCCAGTTCGGCTTTGGACAATGCCGTGGCGGCGCTGCGCAGCAAGGCGTTGTCTTCCTCGCTGCCACCTTCCTGCTCACGCGCGCGCTGCACTTCGGCGCGGGCAGCCGCTACTTGGCTGACCGCCTGTTCGCGGTTGGCGCGAGACACTTCGAGCAGTCGTACGGAAATGGTGCCGGGGTCTTCGCGATACAAACCCTCAAGACGCTGATTGTCCTGGCGCGCCTTGAGTTCATTGGCCTGGGCTGCGCGCAGATTGGCTTGGGCCGAGGCAATGCCGGCGGTGCTTGCGCCGATCTGTCGACGGGTCGATTCAAGGTCGGCACGTGCACGGTCGACGGCAATCTGGTACGGCTGAGGGTCCACCTCGAAAAGGATTTCGCCGGCCTTGACGTCCTGGTTATTGCGCACGTTCACCCGGGTCACGCGGCCTGCCACTTCAGAGGCAACCGGAATCACAAAGGCACCCACCCGGGCCTGTTGTGTATAGGGTGTGAAACGATCCGCCAACAGGTACCAGGTCAGGCTCAGGAGGATCAGTAACAGCACCCACTTGATGCCTTTTTTCGCCGGGTCGGCAGCCGTTGCTGGTGCTGGCGCTTGGGCGACTGGGGGCTCGGACGAGGAAGGGGCGGTTTCACTCATTGGTCTTTTACCTTGTAAGACATTGGAATGGCAGGCTGTGCAGTGGCGGGTTCTTTCAGCAGATCGCCCCAGTCGGTGCGTTTTTCCATCTGTTGGCGGGTGGTCGGATCAACCCTCGGCTGGGCGCTGTACCAACCACCGCCCACGGCTTTGTACAAGGCAATGACATTACTGACGGCATTGCTGCGGGCGACCAGATAATTGTCCTGTTGTTCGAGCAAGGCACGCTGCGCATCCAGCACCCGCTGGAAGTCCGAATAACCTTCGCGATACTGCGCGCTGGCCAGCACCAGCGAGCGTTTGGCGGCCACTTCGGCCTCACGCAGGATGCCTTCGCGCTCCAGGGATTTGATCAGGCCAAAGGCCGCATCGTCTGCCTCGCGTGCCGCCTGGCGAACCTTGTCGCGGTAGGCCTCGATCAGCTGCTGCAACCGCGCATCCTGCACGCGCACGTTGTTGCTGATCTGGCCGTGATCGAACAGATTCCAGCGCAGACTGGGACCGCCAATCAAATCCAGATTCCGGGGCGTGCCACTGAGCGTGTCGGTTGACCAGACGATGCTGCCCAGCAAGGTCAACGACGGATAGAAATCACTCTCGGCCACACCGATCAGCGCTGACTGGGCCGCGACATTTAGCTCGGCGGCGCGCACGTCGGGCCGACGCAGGAGCAGATTGGCCGGTACATCTTGCAACACGGCACGGTCGACCAGCGGGATCAATCCCACGTACTCGACCAGTTGCGGCATCGCGCCGGGCGGCTGGCCAATCAACACCGCCAACGCATTGCGGGTTCGTTGCAACTGGTCTTCGAAGTTGGGGATGGTGCTCAACGTGCCCAGGTACTGGGTTCTGGCTTGTTGCAGGTCGAGTTCGGCAGTTTGGCCACTGTTGAAGAGCTTTTCGGTGATCTCGAAGTTGCGTTTTTGCTGTTTGGCGTTTTCCTGGGCGACACGCAAACGGGCTTCGGTGGTGCGCAGCGAGAAATAGGTATCGGCCACTTGCGCACGCAGCAGTACGAGTACGTCTTCATAGTTGGCCTGGGCGGCGAAGTAGCTGGCATCGGACGACTCGATAGCGCGACTGAAGCGGCCCCAGAAGTCCAGCTCCCAACCCACATCGAACCCCACGCTGTGTTGCCAGAAATGACTGTCTTGCGGGTTGGTCCCGCCGGATTGCCTGCGGTTGAAGTAAAGACTGTCGACACTGGCTTGCTGCAGTTGCGGGTAAAGACCACTTTGAGCAATACCGAGTTGGGCGCGGGCTTCCATGACGCGCAGGCCGGCGATTTTGAGGCTGGAGTTGCGTGCATCCGACTCGGCAATCAAATGATCGAGGACCGGATCGGCAAAGATTTGCCACCACTGACGAAGGTCCGGATTCAGGCTCCGCTGGCTGGATTGCTCGAGGGCAGGGGTGCTCCAGTGTTTGACCCATTCTTCGCCGGGCGGCTGGAAGTCCGGCCCAAGTCGTACGCAGCCATTGAGGCCGAGTACGCCAAGCAGCACGAGTCGGCCTGGCCACTTCAGCAGGGTTTTACCTGGATGCATTACGCATGTCCCGACCAACAAAGATCACTGGAGCATAGCCGTCCAAATGGGCACATGACTGCTACGCTTTTTAAGCGCCATCAAATCTATTGTCATCTGTTAAAAAGGTACGACGATTATGAATAACACCGACGGTGTCGTTGAACCCCATTCAGCCAGCTGGCGCTTTAAGTTGGGAATAGCAATTATCTGCTTGATGCTGGGCTCCTGGCTGTTGGTGCCTATCGCCGCGGCCGTCGATGTACCTGGATCAAGGATCGCGGCACTGACCGGCGTGCTGTTCATCAGCAACAAAGTCCTGTTGATCATCGTTATTGCGGTGATGGGCAAAGCCGGATTCCAACAGTTAAAACGCACCCTGTTCGGATATGTGTCCTTACTGGCCCCTAGCACGGAAGTCGAAGTGGGCCCATGGCGTCACAGAATTGGCATCGTTATGTTCTTTGTGCCGCTGATTTCCTCCTTTCTTGAACCCTACATCGACAGCATTTGGCCAGGGCTCAGACCCAACCTCTGGCAAGCTCAAGCGCTGGGTGACCTCATGCTGATCGGCAGCTTTTTCGTATTAGGGGGAAATTTCTGGGAGAAAGTGCGCGCCTTGTTTATCCGCACTGCTCGGGTCGCAAACACAAGTGCAGTGTGAACAACAATAGCGGGCGAGGGTAGTTAGTACTCGTATGCTCAAGCTCTATTAGCTAGCTCTACTAAAGAGCTATTTAGCATAGTTATTATTAATTTACTGCATAGATACAATAGAAATAACACATTGATAGCGCGTTATTTCAAAGGCTGGAGGGCTCAATCAACATGACTACCAACACCTTTGATAAACACATTCCCAGCGCTGAGGCTGTAATCGCAGCACTGAACCTGGAACCCCACATGGAAGGCGGTTTCTACCGCAGAACCTTTCAAACCGATCACCACACGATGGTTGAGACCGCTGGGGGCCGGCGCTACCTGATGACATCCATTTACTACTTGCTGACCAAGGATTCGCCGATAGGTCATTTTCATCTGAACCCATCGGACATCGTTCATTACTACCATGTGGGAGATGCAATTCAGTACAGCCTGATTTTCCCGGACGGCACATTAAAAACGGTTGTGATGGGCAGCGATATAATCGCCGGCCAATGTCTGCAGCTACAGGTACCGGGTGGCGTTTGGAAAGCTTCGCAGCTTACAAATGGATTGGCGGGATACGGTTTGATCAGTGAAGCGGTTTCACCTGGGTTTGATTTTGCAGATATGGAGTTGGGTAGTCGGCAAAAGCTTGGCGAGCAATTTCCCGAACATTCGCAGCTGTTTGAGAGGCTGACGGGAGAATGAGGGCTGAGGGAATTGATAGTGCTCAGAAGTAAATTATTGACATTTCCTTACATAAGATTACCAATAAATACAAAGAGATGACACTGTTTCTAACCAGCGCACGATGCATTGGGAAAAACAATTAGTTCAATCTTGAGAACTGATTATTTTTCCAAGAGGACGCCGGAACAAATTTTTTTTCGAAGCTGCGGTAACGCTATAGCAGAAGCGAAACCAACTTGGCTTGGACAAGCATTACGCTCATACCTCCTCGCGCCGTTACACGCAGATGGCGGAACAGCTTTGGAATGTCATATAACTCAAGCGTTCACCCGTCGAAAACGCTTCGTGTGCCCAAATCGCTTGTTTTGGCCATTTGCTTTAGCTTGGTACGTGCAAGTGTCAGGTCAACACCATTTTAAATATGGTGGCGACATTAATGCATTACACGTACGCATATTGTGCTTGTCACGATTGATTTGCATTAGACGATACTCATCACGTACGCATAACCAGCAAGCAAAATATTAGCTTGGCAACTTTTATGCGTAACTCGCACTGACTTTAATGCTTGGGCTGTTCGGAAATTAGTTGAGGCTTTCATATTATAAATTGATATATCGATAGGAAAATTACACGTTAGATTAAAGCGTGGACAGCCGGGAGGCGGGTGTATGAGCGCGGGCAAACATTCTCTCAAGCAAGAGCACAGAAGAAGGATTCTGCAGGAAGCGCGAGCGCGCGGACATGGAAGTAGCAACCTTTGGTACGTGTATAGCGTCAAGCTGAATAGAGATTTAGTACTGCCGTCTGACAGCGCTCTAATTTACTGGGTGGTGTTCCTAGAGATTGATTTAGACGTAGTAGAATTTAGCCAGTCTGAAGGCGGGGATGGCTTCGATTTTCTGGTGAAAAAACAATCAGGAAGTGTGTCTGAAGTGGTTTTTTCGGATCTAGACGAACCTTCAGGCAGCGAAGAGAGATGCACCATTCGTATTTCACGGAGTCAGCTTCTGGCAAAGGCACCTTTGGCTATCAAGGCCATGAAAGCGATGGCATATGCAGCGGCGATCAGGGGATCTGCATGTACGGCAGCTTCAAATGCCGTGCGTGCAATTGAAGTATCACTGGGAGCTGGAGATGTTCAGGCTGTGCTTAGAAACGCCCCGCTTATCGCCCCACCCATAATATGCGGAGTCTTGATCCGCCATTTCATTGCCGGACTTATAGAGATTGATCTAACGAAAGAGCCTTCATTTGGTCGCTATACCCAATGGAAGTGCCGGACATGACCAATAAAGACGTTGAGGCTAACAACTGGGTCGGATCCTTAAGCAAAAGGGCGATAGCGTTTGGAACCTTTCATGACTGGCAAAAGCCAGAGCTGGTTGGGCTGACGGAAGTTGAGTTAGAGGATTTTCAGTTAAAGTCTCTAGCTATGAAACTCTACTGCGAGGGAGTGCCCATTAAGGACATCGTCGCCGCAACGGGCATAAACAGGCAGTGCCTAAACTACTATGCCGCACGCTGTCTGCAGTCGGCGCCGGATGGCATGTGGTGGGGCTGTCGCGCGTTATTGCCGTACTTGCACATAAAAAACTACGGCAGAACCAAATCGGTGGCCCCAAAACTTTCGGAAGCGCAAGGCGGTCATGCAGGTGCATTGGGCATGGTATTTGCCAAATATCCGGAACTGGAAAAGCGGTTCAACCGGAAAATTCTTTCGCATGTGGATCATGAGTCTGAAAACGAATACGCAATCAAACCAAAGACGCTGCATAGATTTTTCCTTTCCCTACTCGAAGAGTTCGATATTCAAGAACCTGAGTGGCCATTTAATACCAAATGGTTGGGGCAGCGCTCAGTATACGAACACATCAAAAATGTTCGGGAAGGTAACTTCAGTCGCGTGGTGCGCAACGAGGGCGAGCGCGAGGCGAAGGCCCACATGGCAGTCGGAAAAGGGCCGAGGCCCGGGTTGGTCTATACCGAGCCCTTCGATGCCGTTGAGATCGATGGGTACAAATTTGACAGCCATTCCTCGGTGCTGATGAAGGCTCCAAACGGTACCTACGTCGCCAAGAGAATTAGCCGGATATGGGTTGTTCTCATGTTAGATTGCGCATCCGAAGCTGTCTTGGCTTACAAGTGCGTTCTCAGAAGTGAGGTCTCTGCCACCGACGTGATTGATGTCATGCGCTATTCGATAGTGGGACAGTCCAGGCCAGAGCCAGTTATTGAAGGACTTATATATCCCGAAGGTAGCGGATTACCAAATGAAGTCATTCAAGAATGTAAAGGTGCCTTGTTTACAGTCGTAAAGTTTGATGGGGCGTTGGCGCATCTGTCTGAAAAAGTGACGAATGCCGCCAGAAAGGAGTTGGGCTATTTTTGGACACTCGGCCCTCCAGGGCACTTTGAAAGGCGACCATATGTAGAGCACTTGTTTGGCCTGCTCTCCAACAATGTGTTCTGCCGGCTTTTAAGCACAACCGGACACGGCCCGAACAACGGGCGTGCAGATAATTGCGAAGAGTATGCCACACAGGCTCCAGTACTTGCGGAACACCTGCTGCACCTTCTTGACGTTGAGATCACGCAGCACAATGCGAGGATCAGTGAAGGGTTGTTCTTTCTGTCGCCATTGGATTTTATCCGGCAAAAGCTGGAGCAGAACCGGCATCATTTCTTGGTAAGAACACTACCTGACGCTAGTGACAGAGGAGTTACGATATTGCAACTGAAGAAAATCGTCACTGTTCGCGGTAACACAAAAAACGGACGCCATCCGTATGTTCAGTTTTTGAGGGTTCATTACACCTCCAACTACTTGTACGACGCATGGCCCATGATTGGGAAAAAAATTATCCTCCATATTGATGAGAACGACTTGAGGTTCGTAACGGCATTCACAATGGAAGGCTTTTTGCTTGGCAACCTGGTTGCGGTAGGGAAATGGGCTGATACCAAGCACGACATGCGAACCCGTAAAGCCATCAACTCAAAAATGGCGGACAGGACGCTGCAGGTCAGCCTCGAGCAAGACCCGGTTCTGGTTTACCTGGCTTTCCTAAGTGCTTCAAAGAGCAAGAAGTCCGTTGTTATTTCGGCCGATGTGGTAACCGAGGCAAAACGGGTAGCGACTGAAGGGGGAGTGCCGTTGGTAGTTGCCGAACCCCGCCCCGCCCCTGTGCCGGCTATCGAGGGAAAACCGTTGGAGTTCTCGGACGCATTGATCATTGGCAAAAAGGTTCCTGATCTGAACGCATTGCTCAAGCAGAGGAGGTTTAAGGAATGAATACTACCAACAATGGTTTTGATCGGGAGCTTTACCTAGAGAGTCATCCGGTTGTAAGCACTCTCTATACGTTGATTACTCCGATGATCGCCAAAGTATACTCGATTTTTCGCGAGCGGGTCTTTTCGAGGCATACGGGCACTTTTTTGTACGCGAAGCCGAGAATGGGTAAAACCCGGTGTGCCAGAATCGTTAGGGATCTGCTGGCGGCCGAATTCCCCAAGAAGTACTTTCTGTATCACACCGCAGACGGGAACAAATCCGCCAAGCTGATCCGGGACTTGGTCGTTGAGGTAGGCCTGTTCAAAAACCAAAAAGAATCGTACAGCGCCTTAATGGAGAAATTTATTGTCCATGTGCGTGCCGAGGTGGAGTCCCGGGGCGGTGGTCATTTCGTAATTATTATTGACGAAAACCAGTTGCTGTCGACAGACAGTTGGAATGAACTGCTGGTGATTCATAACCGTTTGGAAATGCACGGCATCAGCATGACGACGCTGGGGTTTGGCCAGGAAGAAATACTCCAAAGACGACATTTTTTCTTTGGTTTGGGAGCCACCAACTTGGTTGCCCGGTTTTTGTGTGAGCCGATTCGGTTCAACGGTTGCATGTCCGAAGCCGATTTCGAATCCATGCTCAATGAGTATGATGCAAATAAAGAGTTTCCGCTGGACTCTGGCTGCAGTTACACCGAATTCTTCTTGCCCGAAGCCTTCGCGGCAAGTTTTCGCCTTGCTCAATACAATAAGCTGATCTGGTCTGGGCTGATGAGCGTGGCAGGGGAGAGTGGTCCCGGCGTGTTACCCATGGAACACATGTTCCGCGTGATCGAACGTATCTTGATCAGGTCCCGCCACATGGACTGCTCAGTGTTCAAGCTCACTGAGGGGATCGTCAAGGAGGCCGTGGATTCCAGCCTGATTGCTGAGTTCGTGTCCTTCATGCAACAAGCTCCAAGCAACCAGTAGATGAAGCTCACGTATGGGCGATTCAACCATATTCCTTTTGAGTCGTCTTGGGGGATTCTCCTTAAAGCGAGCGCGTTGAACCTTGCATCGCCCCTGCAATTACTCAGCGAGCTGTTCCGCACCCAACAGCCAAGCTATCCCTCCCAGTATTGGAGGGCCTGTGATGTTGACGACACGAAACTGGCGGCGGCGCTGTCCCTGCCATATCCTGCAATCAGACGAGCCTTTATCGACAACCTGGTGGAGTGCAGTCCGCGGATGTCCACGGTATGCATCCGGCATTGCGCAAAATGTGTGGCCGTCGGGTATCACTCGGTCTTCTTTTTTCTCCAGATCATAAAACGGTGTCCTTGGCATAACGAACTGCTTGAGCCTTGCTCACACTGCAGCAACGCCATCGTACGTGGACTGGTTGTCACCCATGCGCCGGCCGGCTTCAGCAGCAAGATGCGTTGCAGTCACTTTTTGTTTGACTCCGCTGGATCCGTTCGCTTGATTTGTGCCACCCCTGACCAGAAGCGTAAGTATGCGGAGTTGGGCGCGAGGATAGAAGCATGGCTCGATGCGGCGGGAGCGATGCAGGACCCCTTGGTCAACTATGCAATTTCTTCGCTCCATGCGAACAAGGCGAAAGGCGGAAACATCGACGAAGAAGAGCGGCTGATCAACATCGGACTCAATTCAGCAGTTGCCGCCGTGGGAGGGTTTCCCGCCCCCAATGCCATCAACCTGATTCCGATTCCCCGATACGAAATGACCCGGGCGACTTACAGCGCCCAAGAGGCCGCTGGTTTTGACTTCAGTGCCCGGCAAGTCTTTCTGTTGTACCGATACGTCCGGCGTTACCTGTACAACGCCTACGTGAGGCCACATGCGGGCTGCTACAGGTATCTGTCGAGCCTTTCTGCGCGGAGTCGACATGGCCTCGATTGCCAATGCGCCTGTGTGGTTTCCGCGGCCTTTTTGGCATGGTGTGCCGCGTTGCGCTATCGATTCGCAGAGGGGGACGGAATCAATCTTGTTGCGCCGAACTGGCATGACCGTCCGTCCACGCCTCGTCAGATCATGGCACTCTGGATAACGCACTTCTACGCAATTTGGGCCGGCATCGAAGTTATGTGCACGGCCTGCAATCGAGATTTGGATCGTTTTTCCGTTGAGCTGTCGGGCAGCACCTCACTAGTGTTGGGTGCGGAAGCCATCAGCGTCATTGGTGCTGGTTCTCGGTTGAGTTCCGATCTGACCTGCTGGCACGCTTGCCCCGCGTTGCTGTCCCGCTGTACGGACAAGCGATGCGGCATGAGGTTGCGCGTCAGCGACCAGAGCAACTTTCGCGCGCATGAGACCGTTGAGTTCTGGTGCTACGTACCCGAGCCAGCGACCTTTCTACGCTTTTGGTATGGTGATCACATCAAGGTAGGGCGTCCGTCGCCGTTTGTTGCTGCGGGTTGACCGGCTTTCAGCTAGCCCGGTACAGCGGATTGCAGTTGGCCCCGAGGAGGTTGGCGCCCCCGACTTCTTCATACGCGTCACCGTTGGCGAGCGTGACGGTCGCCACGGGCATGCCGTCTTTGGCGTGGGCATCGATGCGGTCTACCTGAACCATCGACCAAAGACCCATACCATCGCGATTGGGCAGAACGCTCATAACCCCCGTCACGCTCGCGTTCTGGGGTAGGTCCTCGAGCAGTTTCGCAAAATGTTCAACGCACGAGACCAACAACATCCGCCGATAGTCGTAGCAGTGGTCAGTTTGTGTGATGCAAACGTAGAGCCAAGGTATCGATAACTGCTGTTCGATGATCGCCCATTGTTTAGTTCCATCTCCGAATTGCAGCCTGCTGTGTAGCTCAGCGCCTGGATGAGTCATAAACATTCAGACCACCCCTTGCATAAAATGAACACTATAGATTGTAGTCCTTTAGTGTTCAATGTCGCCTGATCGTTCCTTTTGCAGGTTGCGCAAATGGAACTTAACAATGCTCTCGGGCAGGCGCTGAAAAACGCTCGACTAAGAAGGGGCTTTACCCAGGAGGACTTTGGTGCGATCAGCAGCCGAACCTACATCAGCTCCCTGGAAAGGGGGATCAGGGCGGTGACCGTGAACAAGCTCACGGCCATCGCTCAGGCAATGGATGTTCATCCGCTGAGCATCCTCATCGAAGGCTATATTCTCCAGTCGGGCGAGAGCCTCGATGAGATCCTGGAAAGGATCAGGGCGGAGCTTGCCGAAACGCCATGACGTGTCCAGAAGCCGCCGCCTCGCCGAGCGACCGGCCTCACTAGCCATACTAGAGTGCAGGCGGCATTGCCCTCAGTGCGCTTGCCGATCCGGCTGATCATTTCATCCCAAGTGCGTTTTTGTGTGCTTGGTCAGGTTTTCGGGCTGAGGAGGTCTGTGACTCGGCTGTGCAGCAGGGTGCCCGCCTGGAAGTAGCCCATCACCGTGGTCACGCTGCGGTGCTCGGTCATGGCCATGACGTCGCCCAGCGGCACGCCCTGACGGCCGGCTTCGGTGACAAAGCCGGATCTCAAGCTGTGCGCGGCCCAATCACCGTCCAGCCCCGCGAGCTGTGCGCGGCGCTGGATAATGCGCGCCACCTGGTCGCTCGACAAGGCCGTGGCCCCGACCTTGTTGCCTTTATACAGCCGACGAAACAGCGGGCCGGATTCGGCAGGCGCTGCGTCCAGCCACGCGGTGAGTGCTTGCGCAGCCGGGCCGCGCAGTGGCTTCTCCCGACGCACGCCGCCGGTGTCGGTCTTGGTCGCCCCCAGGGCGTACAGCCAGGTGTCGGCATCCAGTTGGCGCACATCACCGACTTGCAGGCCGACCACTTCCGAGCGCCGGCGACCGCCACCGCTCCAGGCCAGCAGCAGCAGGGCGCGGTCGCGAATCCCGCGTACGCCATCGTCGCAGGTGGCGAGCAGCGCCTGCAGCGGCTCGAGCACGATCGCGCTTTTCTTGCGCACTGAGAGGCCTTGGCGCGACTGGGCTTTGCGCGCGTCGCGCAGCAGGGTCTTGAGTGCCGTTGCTTCGGTCGGGCTGTCCCACTCGTTGAGCCGGTGCCATTTGCCGAGCACCGCCAGACGGTGGCTGACCGTGTTGAACGCCAGCGGGCCCAACCGGGTCTTGACCCGGGCGGTGACCAGCGCCGCGTCGATTGGCGGCGGCAACAGGTGCGCCCAGTCGCCGTTGGCCAACGGCCGGGCCAAATGATCGAGGACGAACTGCACGGCCACGGTGACGGGGAGTGGCGCATCGCCGAGTACTTGGCCGTAACGCAGTTGCAGCCAGGCCGACCAGTAGGCGAGGGCGCTGCGATAGCTGCGCACGGTGTTGGCCGCGGTGCCGGCGGCGATAAACGCCGCCGCAGCGTGCTGGGAGTTTTCGGCGAGAACAAGCAGGTCCAGTGGGGTTTCGTCGACCAAGGGAAATTGATCTGTAATATTTAGTACGTTCAACGTATGATAATTCCATTATTCAAAAAATAACGTCGGATAATCTTTAATTATCAGACCCAATATAGCCGGAGATGAGGCATGGCAGTAGGGGTGCCGGAAAACGACGTGTTTGCCGCCGCGGATGCGGTGTTGGCCCGTGGGGAACGGCCAACGGTGGAACGTGTCCGCCTGGAACTGGGGCGCGGCAGTCCGGCGCGGGTCGGTGGCCTGCTCGATCAGTGGTGGGCACGCTTGGCCGAACGCCTGAGTGGCGAGATCCGCTTGCCGGCATTACCGAACGAGGTGTCACAAGCTTTTGTTGCGGTGTGGCAACAGGCAATCCTTCTCGCGCAAGGTGTCGCCGAACAGGCATTGGACAAACAACGACAGGTAGTCGCCGCAGAGCGTGAGCGGGTCGCTGCCGTCGAGGAGCAGGCGCGTCAGGATGCGGCGCAGTTTCGGCAGCAAACGGTGGAGGCAGTGGCGGGACGCCTAACCGTCGAGACGCGACTGGCTGACCTCGAGTTGTTGCTGGCGCAGCGTCAGACTCAGATCGAGGACCTGCAGCAACAGCGTGAAGACCTGTTGCGCGAGCGCGGCGAGGCTCAGCAACAAAGTCAGACACTCCAGCAGGAAATGCAGGCGCTGCGGCTAAAGATGGAGCAGGAGCGCATCGCCCAGGAAAGCTACGTCCGTGGCGTCGAAAATCGCGCTTACCGCGAGGTCGATCACGCTAGGGAGGAGGGCAAAGCGATGATGATCCAACTCAAAGCCACCGGGCGGCAGGTCGAGCAGTTACAACGGCGGCTGGAGTCGACTCAAAACGAGCTCAGTCAATCTAGGCAATTGACTGCGGCACAGCAGGCCCGCGCCGAAGCCCTAGAACAACAATTGACGAAGGTGCGTCAGGTTCCCGCCGTCAAGCGTAAGCCCAAATCCCGAAAATCCGTAGTATCGACCGATTGAATCCACAGCCATCAGCGGCCATTCCACACTCCGGCTTGCAGCCTGCGATCCCGATGCAGCAATCAGCTGAACTGAACCTGAGGTTCAGCTTCAGTCCATGAGCGACTGAATTGCCTTAACGGCCTCATTCCTTATTGGATAGGCATACGGA
This sequence comes from Pseudomonas sp. GM41(2012), assembly GCF_000282315.2. Lineage (GTDB taxonomy): Bacteria > Pseudomonadota > Gammaproteobacteria > Pseudomonadales > Pseudomonadaceae > Aquipseudomonas. The sequence goes on along the minus strand of NZ_AKJN02000006.1, from coordinate 828,530 downwards.
TTATGCCAGTTGAGCCGCACCGACTGGATCAAGCCATGATCGCCGCAGCCCGTTTTCCGCTTCGTAGCGATCCGGCGAAGAGCCAGTTCTGCGGCTAAGAGCCCTCGGAACCGGGGGCTGAGGGATGATCGGGGGTGAATCTAGGTGGTGACAGCAGGATTGACACAGCGATTATGGATTGACTATTGTTCATCTGCGCCTAGGCGTGAACCACAGGGTGGTTACAGGGATCTTCGGATCGCACCCCTCTTCTGATGAAAGTCAGATGGCCCAGTGCCAGGTAACAGCGTCCTGCCCCGTCGAACGCATGCAATCGACGGCTGAGAATCCCGCCTAAAGCGGGATTCGTCGTTTCTGGCCTTTCAACTACCCGGAAGTAAATATCGAAATTTCTGGCATGTAAATATCCAAAACCGTGTAGCTCCTTCCGGTTTTGGATATTTACTTCCAACACGTCGCTGTGTGAAAACTGCATAAGCGTCCGGTAGCCGGACGCTTACGATCTTTCCAGTAATCCACGACCTTGAGGGCCATGCCAATTCTCCGGGGTGAGCTGCCGCTCGCTGGCGAAATCATCGAAGGATGGCGTGTCGATGAACCCTTCATGGGCGAAGGAAGACTGCACGCATAGGAGATCGGCCGACCATTTGAGTGGCGGCCACGATACCGGGCCGGCCCTCTGGATCCTCAGGCGTCCCGAAAGCTTCTCGGCGGTGTCGCGTCGATCCCGATCACTCGAATAAATCGCCTGCGATCCTGCCCTTCTAATTCAAGAGCCCGGGTCTGAAGCAATTTAATGAGCTCACTGAATGTCATTCGATCGGAACCTGTAGGGTAATGCCATTTTCGATCTTTCTCCTGCAGCACAATGACTAGGAAGCCTGTCGTTGCATTGCGGTTGCGCATGTACTGCCCCACCAACTGGTGCTCGAGTGCTTCCAAATACTGGGGCACGGTCCAGCGCATGGACATCTTGAGTTCGATGGAGGCGTAGTCTGAACCTTTCCGACAAAGCACATCCCGTCGCGTGGCCTCTGCTGTCTCGGACTCCCGAGTGACGGTATAACGAGCCCCCGCGAGGTGATTCATTTCACTCCCAAGCAAGGCCTGAAAATCGGCTTCCAACGCGAGGCCTTCCTTGTCGGTACTGATGCGAGAAAAGTTCACGGCGCTGAAGAACCGACGAAGACTGAACTCACCTTTTTCAATGCTGTACTTCACGGCCAGAAGGTCTTCCTGGACCGCCAGCGCCAGCGAAAGTGTGCCGGCGACTGGCTGCCTGAAGTCGTCATCGAACTTGTCAAAATCCCGTTGCAATACTGGCGAACGACTGAAGCGTGCTTCCTGCATGTCGAATAAAACACTGCTCAGGTACTGTACTTGCTCGTCGCCCGCAACCTTGCGAATTGCCTCAAGGGCTTCATAGGCTCTTGTCGACCCTGCTGCAGCAATGGCGGGTATGAGCGCATCACGCAGTTGCTCGGCAGCATCCCGATTACCTGGCGTATACACACTTCCTTCAGGATGCTCGATGTCGTTCTCAGGTCGGACGATACCGAAGGTCCATCTATAAAGGGCGGCCAGTGTGTCAACCCCGTCGTCACTCTGTTTGGCGAGCCCGATCACTTTCGACCCATAGTCCTTTCCGAGGTAGGCCGCCAGTTCGAAAACAAAACTCTGTGCTTGGGGACGGGCGTCAACCAGCCACCGCTCAAGATGGGATTTGAAGGAATCTGGATGGGTAGTAAGCCAGAAAGCCCCCCACATGACACTTTGTGCCACTGTTTCCAGTAGAGCGGGCTGAATGACGCTCTCGCCTGATTCAGTAAGCATGGCCGTGCTGAATGTCGCCTGAAGTCGGCTCGACGCCTGCGCCTCAATCACGTCTTGAGTTGTTGTGCCAGGAACATTGCTTACCAGATTGAGGAGCGACTCGGTCGTGTGATTTCTGCACCGTGGCTGTTTAAGAAGAAAGGACCAGGCCGCCGGCGCCAACGCTGTCTGAATGCTCTCCGGTGCGTTTTTTAATTCAACAAGCAACTCTTCTGCGTGTTCGAAGGAGGTTGGCCCCCGATCCGCGCGCGCGATCAGCTGCTGTAACTCGACAATCGCCACAGCCTGGTGTGCGTCGACCAATGGCCAGAACCATTTAGGAAATCCGTTGATTTCAAAGCAAGCGTATTGAATGGCCTGTCCTACCTGGCTCCCCGACAAGGTCGGCAAATCGGTGCCGTCGCGAAGCTCTTGGCATAGGCCCAGCAAGCCAGCCACGGTGATGTGGTACGTAGACCTTGGTTCATCCTCCTTAAACATTGGCAGTTGATCGCGCCAAAGCGTGGACAGCCCGGCCTTGAATGCGGTTGCCAGGTCAGCGCCAGCGACCGCCGCCACGGGCTCGATGCTAACGTCGCTGTAGCGGGACGACGTGTTTGCCTGCAAAAGCCAGCTAACCAACCAGGCAATTGTCTGACGTCCAGAGCCGTCACGGATCAGCTCAATCTCTTTGTGCAGGGTTGCCAGTGATGTGGCGTCCATGGTCAAGCGACTCTGTCGAATTTCCTTGGCCGTCGGCCGGGGCTTTTTGCCAGCCGTGGTGTTAGCTTGAGATTTCAGAATCGCGGACCGCAGCGGGTCTGACATGAGCGTCGTGGCGTCCTCCAAGGTGGGTTCACAGATAAAGCCAAAGCCAAAAATTGCTTGCATGAGCAATTCAGCATTTGGGACTGTTAGCTGTAGGATTTTCCGAAGGAGTTCCAAGCGTACCGCCGGGTTCTGGCCAAGCGCTGTGCGCAGAGCTGAAAAATCACTCGAACCATAAAAGCATTCGCGGAAAAAACGACGGATGATGAGGCAAAGGAGAACTACGCGGGCTTCATAGCGGATCCCTAAACGAGTGATAAGCGAGGCCAGTACATCGATCACAAAACTGATCCTACGATCGGAGAAGTCCGAATAGACTTTCTTTCGGGCGTCGGGCAGATGACGGTCCCGGACCAAGCGAATTACCAGCGAACGCGCCAGCTTATAGGCCTGCTGATCATCCGCAGCGTCGAGAACCGGACCAGTGATAGTGGAGGTCAGGCGGTAAGCTCCTTGACCCCGGTCAAACTGTCGTTCGACCAAGGTAACGATCTGGGCCACCGTCAGGTGCGACCAGGCCAGGCGGATAATCGAGGCGGAGATCAGGCTTTCATGTAGATCAGTTTCCTCCATCAGCGCGGTTGCGATGCCTTGAAGGTCCTCGTTGACGCCAAGGTCCAGCAGGTAATACAGGTCGAGGCCCTGTCGTTGTTTCATGAGCAGGGCGAGGTCACACTGACACGCCTTCAGCACCTGCTGGCGCAGAATGTCTGATTGGCTGTAGGTCGCAATATTGATCAGCGCACTTCGGGCGCGATGATTTGAACCATATTGCTCGAACAGCTCGCTGATCAATGGCAGGTTGCAGTCTGCGCCAACCTGCCAGTAGTTTTCGGGTGTGAGATCGTAATGTTTGCGCCCAAGGCGATCCCCTTGTGTGGCCACGAGTTGAATACTTCGCCTGATCGCCTCGTGGGCATCAGCCATAGGGATGTCCCGGTTACGTAAGTCACCAAAAAAGGCGACCACTTGCGGGTCGCGCGGCAAAAGTTCTGCCCGGCAGTAGGCGCTCAACGTCGCCAGCCAACCCAAAATCGGCAGCAGCCGACGCTGTACGCCACGCTCACCAGTAGGGGCGTCCCAGGAAAACGCATCGACCAGGCGTTTGGCATCTTCGGGTGATTGAACCCGCGAGGCGAAATGTTGCGCGGCAAGAAATGGAACAAGTTCCTCAGGGTAGAGCTTGACCTGGTGGTGGCCAGCATCAATGAATAGTTGCGATGTCAGCAATTGCTGCAAGCCCGACTCGGAGAGTTGGGTACCCGCAATCAGTCGCGCGGAAAGCACAGCGTCATCCACGCCGAACTGTTCCGAGGGCATCTCGATGTTTATCCGCTGACAAACCATTGAGGCTGCCGCAATTCTGCTTACAACCGCCACCTGTGCAGAGGGAGTGCCAGCAGTTGAAAGGCGATCGTCGCGTCCTTGTTGGAGTTCGACAGCCTGGACCACCCCCTTGTAGACGTCCGTTAGACACTCTGGTTGGCGGTTTGCCAGATCGAGGTGGGCAAGGATCGCAAGTCCGCCAGGGCTCTTCGTGAACCCAGGCAGGCCCTTGTTGTGGGCTACCTCGAGGAGTGTGGCTGCATCATCAACCCCTTGTACACGCTGTAGGTAGGTTTTGGCTTGGGTTGAGGTTAGCGAAGCAAGGGAGAAAATGGACAAGGCGGCCTGGCTGCTGCTTAGACGGGTGGTTATGGCCTTGTTCGCTTCATCATCAAACAGCCCTCCCAAGTCGGCCTCCTCCTTGGAGGTGACCTCAAGGGGAACATCCAGAATCTCTGAGAGCTGGCTCAAAACATCCTGAGAGAGTACGGCCGGGCGTGTAGAGATGATCCACTGGGTGTTACTGTTTGGCCATTGAACCGCCTTGAGGACCTTCTTCAGGGCATGATGCAGGTCGGCCCGCTGCTTGGGCGAAGCCTCATCCAAGGAATCGATGAACAGGGTGACTGGCGCATCAGGAACCTGCTGCCAGGCCTCGAAGGCATCGACCTCAGACGGGATCAGTGAGTCCTCAAAGGCACCCCGGTCAAGCACTTTGCGCAGTTCGATAAACACCGCGTATTTCCCCGCCGCGCGTTCACTCTTTGCCTGCTCTTTGAGTTCAGTGGTTTTCCCGAAGTTAGCCGGCGCGACGATAATCGCATAACGGCTTGCCAGAACCTCACCCCATGACAATTTACGACCGTTGAGGTCTGACCGCAGTAACTCCTCCTGGTCGTATTTCCTCCGTTGGACGAAGCGTCGGTCTAGATTGAGGTACGGCATAGGCAGGCGCTCCACGAAAACGGTGCGATACGTTAACCTCCAGGGCCCGGAGTTGAAAGCTCGCGATCAGAGGCTTGCTTGATATGAAACTACACTTGCAAGCCTGCGGGGGCACTCCATGATATGCGTGTGATGCTCAGGTTTGCGCCGAAACGGGCCGGCACGGTGATGTAAAGCGGCATGGGGTCCGATGTTCGGGCTCGGCAAGAAAGGTTGATTAGCCGTGGATGACGCCGGCCCCTCATCCACGGCCGCTTCCACAACGCATATTGGCGCATCGATAAGTAGGTCTTGCGGTCGCTTGCCACCAAGGTGGCTGTTCACTGATTGCAGCAATCCGCCAGAAGTGTGGGTTGGGGGAGAGGTGCATCAGTCAATCCGGCGTTGCCACAGTGCAAATATCGCGGCCCCTGTCGACAGGATCGCTATGAACTGAAACCCATCGAGATAACTCATGAAGATAGATTGGTCGGCAACCAGCTTCAAGATCTGCGAAAGCGCCAAATCATGGGCAGCCGATAGACTTTGGCCCGCCTGCTCGAAGTGATGGGTCAACTTCTCCATCGCGTGACCAAATACTGGATTGTTGGCGCTGACATTTGTCGACAGGTTGGTCTGATGAATAGCCACGCGATGTTGTTCGAAGACGATGATCGTGGCTGTCGAAAACGAGTAGGCCATTTGCTTGACGATATTTTTGATGCGATAGCTGTGGGGGTACAGCTCCATTGCGAAGCTCTGAAAGGCGATATTGGCCACCGGCAAGGCAACAAACATCAGCAGCAGACCGCGCAGGGTCAGAGGCAGCAATAGCCAGGAAGTACTGGCATACGGCGGCATGCTTGCCATCCATCCGCCGATAAAAGCGGTAAGCAGAAAACCTGGGACGAAGATCCATTTCTTGTGGCTGACAAGACCGGCGTAACGGAAATAGATCAGGGCTCCGCCGAGAGATGCGAGGGACGTCATACCCACCAGGTGTCCCGCATTTTCCACGGGATATCCAAGCCCTCCTTGCAGGAATCGGGAGATCAGGTACCCGAGGGCGTTGTTGATAAAATAATAAAGTGCATACAGCATCAAGCCGGTGCGAAAGGTCGCCTCTTTCAATCCGTGAAAACGCAACAACGGTCGCGGATGATTCCACTGCTGCCATACGAATACGCCGAGCAACAATAGGCCGCATGCGGTAAGCCCCTCCAGCAGGGGGGAATCGCTGAATTGGGCAAAGTTCAGTTGCTGCACCACGACTTGCAAGGCCCCGAGTGCCAATGCCGCTACGATTCGACCGGGCACTACTTCGGCGATCAGGTGCTGATCGAGGTGGCGAAGCGTATGACCCAGCAGGTTCGTCCCGGCGCTGTCTTGCTGGCGAATGATGGGGATCTAATCGCGAGCCTCGCCAGAACCGCACACCCTGCGACTTCTACAGGCGATCAGTGACAACATAGAGCATGCACCTCCGCCCAGTGAACCGTACGTTGTTGAGCGTTTGGGAGACCTACTTCCTCGCCATGCGGTTCTTGTGGCTCGAATTGCTACTCAACTTATTCAGCTGTGGCGAGACCGTCTTACAAATGTGGGATCTGCGCTCGTCTTTGCAGGAAGAGAAATCATGGACCTTGCAATCACGCTCCACCGAACGGAAGGAACAAAGCTTGAAGGTTTGCAGATGTTCGAGCAGCTTATCGAGATGGATGCCTATCAGGCTCGCGAAGTTCTGAACGAACTTGATCATCGTGTCAAATTGGGTGCCAATCCGCTGCGTCCTCGCTTGCCACGTAGAGTACGTCGAGGCGCTGCTTGAATGATCTGACTATCGAACTGCCAATCACCTGGTACGAAGCCGATTTCGCCCGGTGTCTCAATAGATCGCCCCCACGTTGTGGCAGTCATTCTTGAACGTGATGTCCAGTATCGCCGTGAGCAGGGGCGGGATGCCGTTTTGCTTTCGGGTGTCGGGATCCAGAAGGGGTGGATTCGACAAAGCAGCCACTTCACTTATAGGATCTTCTGCCGCCCCGCCCGTGATCCGCACCCGCTTCCCACAACTGCCTCTCGCCAAAGGACTGTCGACTTCGTTCCCATTCGTGGTTACCGCATCTATAAAGATTTCACCCAGGGCCGTTGAGCAGATAATCACTGGCTGCCAGGTAGGTGCCACCCTCCGCGTAGCGGGACGCTTCCCAATCCAGATAATACTGAGCCTGCAATGCAAGGTTGCTGTTGAGGTCTATCTGGGTCGAGATTTGTGACAGCGGCAGATAGAGCTCCTTGGCCTCAGTACCAGGGTTGGCCTGCGCTTTTGCCAGGTCCATGGGGCCCTGGGAGTAGGCAATGCCGTTGGTAGCATTAAAAAGCGACTCACCCCAATAGACGTTATGGCGGCCCGCTTTAACGCTCACAGTGATCTCGCCGGCATTGAATTGGTAAAACGCGAAAGCGTCGAGCAGTTCTCCGCGACTGAGCTTCCGAGGGAGCCTGCACCTATCAATAGATCTCTACGCCCGCACATCTCGTTCTCGGCAGCCCCCCTCGTTCGTAGTTGGTCGGAGGCCCAGTTGGCTGTTCGCTGCCACTTCAAGGGTTCCTTGGACGTAGCAATCTCAGCATCCCAGTAGCGATGGTTGCGCTCGCAGGACCTGAAACCCTTTCGCCGCGCTGTCTTGCTGGCGAATGATGGGGATCTAATCGCGAGCCAATGCCCCCGGGATGGTGCTAACCCGACCATTCCGCGATCGGGAACCCGAGAAGTAATACCCAGGGAGGGGCTCACCGAAGACTTCGCCTATACAAGTGGGCCATGTCATATGTTCATAGGCAGGCCGTTACTATGTTCTGCGGCACGTCCGAAGGCTATTGGCATGGAAATGTTCATCGGTCCAAGTTCATGGAAACCGGGCAGCAGCCTGCGAACTGTGCGGCTCAGCAGAACATCGAAACGGCCGTACACCCCAACCATTCACCCGTGCCCGAGTCACTTGGATTTGTGCGTCGGGCACAACGTGATCCTGTAGTTTCTCGAAAGCCTGCGGGCGGTCGGTGTCAACCATGTGGGTTTGAATTTCCAGTACAGCGAACGCGATGCTGTACAGGAGGTGGAGAATTGGTCGAGAAATTGCCGCGAGTCGAGAAAGCGAAGTCAGGCAAACGGCGGCCATCTGATACTGTTTTTTATGTTGGATCTGAGCCTTTTTTTGGTTAGTCAGTGCTCTATAGAGTGCGCGTCCGACGCACTAGCGGACAGTGATCGGCCGCCCACTTTTTCAGGCTCTCTGAAGACCGGACGACCTCGAGAGTCTTCAGGAATCACCGTGAATACTCGTCCCAGCTTTCACAGCAAGGCACTCCCCGAGTCTCAACGTGACATTCTCGGCATGATCGCGACCGACCATCATCTGAGCGAAATACTCAGCGCCATCTGCCAGATGCTTGACGATCAGGCCCCCGAAACCTTCTGCTCTATCCTGCTCACAGATGCCGAGGGCAAACGCTTGCTGAGCGGCGCGGCGCCCAGCCTGCCGGTGGAATACAGCGAGGCGATTCATGGCATGGCCATTGGTCCACACGAAGGAACCTGCGGCACCGCAGCGTTCCGGCGCGAACTGGTGGTCACCGAAGACATCGCCCGGGATCCGAACTGGGAGCGTTTCCGCAGCCTGGCGCTGGGGCATAACCTGCGTTCCTGCTGGTCGGTGCCGTTGCTCTCCCATCAAGGAAACGTGTTGGGCACATTTGCCCTGTACCAGAACCGCGCCCATGCGCCGGACGAGGCGCAGATTCAACGGCTGGCCTGCGCAGCACAACTGGCAGTCATCGCGATCCGCCATGAGCGTGACGGCCAACGTCTGGAGGAAAGCGAGCAACGTTTTCGTTCGTTGTTCACCTACAACCCCCACCCTGTGTTCGCTCTCGATCTAGGCGGCAACATCCAGAGTGTGAATCCAGCAGGCCTGAAGCTGAAACCGCACACCGCAACCGATTTCATTGGTCATCACTTTTCCCATCTGGTGCTTGAAGAAGACCTGCAACGGGTCAGTCAGCATTTTTCCGCAGCCCGCGCCGGAGAGCCTCAGCGCTTCGAGGCGCGGGTTCGCGACGAGAGTGAAAAGCTGTTGACCATGGACATCTCTAACCTGCCGATCATGGTCAACGGAGAGATCGTCGGGGTATTTGGCATTGCCCGGGACATCAGCGAGCAAAAGCATTTCGAGCGCCAATTGAGCTTCAACGCCAGCCATGACCGTCTGACCGGTTTGCTCAACCGTGTCTCGCTTGAAGACCGGCTTGTTCTGGATTGTCACATCAGTCGTCGGCGTAAGCGTCGTCTGGCGGTGATGTGCATAGATCTGGATGGATTCAAATCCATCAACGATTCGACCGGGCACTACTTCGGCGATCAGGTGCTGATCGAGGTGGCGCAGCGTATGACCCAGCAGGTTCGTCCCGGGGATACCATCGTGCGCATGGGCGGTGACGAATTTATCGTGCTATTGCCGGACCTGCTTCGTGATGAGGACGTTGTACCGGTGGCCGAGCGCTTGATGGCCAGCATTGCCAGACCCTACTGTGTCCAGGGCATTGACTTGCACGTGAGTGCCAGTATCGGCATCACCCTGAGCGATGGTCACATCGAGCAGCCGATGCAGCTGATCCAGCAGGCTGACATGGCCATGTACAAAGCCAAGCAGCAAGGGCGCAACAACTTTCAGTGGTACACCAGCGATCTTAATCAGCGCGTTTGTGAGCACGCGAGCCTGCGCAATGACCTGCAAAAGGCTATCGAAACTCAATCGTTACAGCTGCATTATCAACCGCAGATAGACGCGCGCACGGGGCGGGTGGTCGGGATCGAAGCGTTGCTGCGCTGGGAGCATCCGGAAAAAGGATTCATCTCTCCGGCGGTGTTTGTGCCAGTGGCAGAGGACAGTGGTCAGATCATCCCGCTAAGCCTTTGGGTTCTTGATACGGCTTGCGCGCAGTTGCGCCAGCTAGGCGAGCAGGGCATCACCGGCATCTCAATGGCCGTGAATATTTCGCCGATGCATTTTCAGCGTGGCCATTTCGTCCAGTGTATCCAGGCTACCCTGGACAAACATGGTCTGCTGGGTGAGCAGTTGGAGCTGGAGATCACCGAGTCGCTTCTGCTGCATAACGCTGAACAGGCGATCGACACGTTGCACCGGCTCAAGGCGTTGGGGGTGCGCATTGCTCTCGATGATTTCGGCACCGGTTTTTCCAGCCTCAGCTATCTCAAGCGTTTGCCCATCGACAAGATCAAGATTGACCGCTCGTTCATCCAGGAAATCGCCACCGACCATCACGATGCAGCGATCACCCAAGGCATCATTTCCATGGCCCATCACCTCAGCCTGACGGTGGTCGCCGAAGGCGTGGAAACGGCTGCCCAGGTGGATTTTCTGGAGGTCAGTCGCTGCGATATTTTTCAGGGGTATTACTTTGCCAAACCGATGCCCTTTGCAGAAATCGAAGCGTTCCTGAGCCATCCTGTTTCCCTCTCCCTGACCGGCAATTGTGTCGGGTCCCAGACCTGAAAATCAGACGCTAAGGCAAATTTTCAGACCCCAGCGCAGAACTCCCTCTCCCCAGGCAAGGCGCTCCATGCGCCTTTCTCACACACTCGGCTCTAACGCTATCGCGCTGCAAAACAACAAGAGCCGCGAAAAATGACTAGTTTCCAACCTGCTACCGAAAGCCAGACCGGCCACATCGGCGCCCGTCAGACCCGTGTCGAGGACGCCGCATTGTTGCGCGGCCTTGGCTGCTATGCCGATGACGCTGCGATCCCGCCGGGTACGCTACACGCGGCGATCATCCGTTCACCCCACGCTCATGCGCGGATCACCTCGGTGGACTTTTCCAAAGCGCTGCTGATGAAAGGCGTGCACGGCGTACTGGTCGGCGAAGACGTCAAACGCTGGGCGCTACCGTTCCCGGTGGGGGTGCGGCAGCCCATGGAGCACTGGTGCGTCGCCGTCGACAAGGTGCGTTACGTCGGAGAGCCTGTGGCCGTGGTGATCGCCGAGAGCCGCTATCTGGCCGAGGACGCCATCGAAGGTGTGCGCGTTGAATACGTGCCGCTGCCCCCGATCATCGACCCCGAACTGGCCACCGCCGAACAGGCGCCGATCCTGCACGAAGCCGTCGGCAGCAACGTGGTCAACGAACGGCGCTTTCGTTATGGCGAGCCGGAGCAGGCTTTCGAGCAGGCGCCGCACAAGGTCTCGCTCAAAGTGAAGTTTCCGCGCAGTTCCTGCACACCCATTGAATGCTATGTGGTGCTGGCTCAGTACGAGCGCGCCACCGGCATTTATGACGTGTTGGCCAATTTCCAGGGTCCCTACGCGTTGCACACGGTCATGGCCCGTGCACTGAATGTGCCCGGCAACCGCTTGCGTTTGCGCACACCGAAAGATTCCGGCGGCAGCTTTGGCATCAAGCAAGGGGTTTTCCCTTACGTGGTGATGATGGGCCTGGCGTCACGCAAGGTCGGCGCACCGGTAAAGTGGGTCGAGGACCGTCTGGAACATTTGCAGGGGGCTTCTTCGGCGACCAATCGGGTGACCGAAATTGAAGCGGCGGTGGAAGCGGATGGCCGCATCACCGCTTTGCGTTATGACCAGATCGACGATTGTGGTGCCTACCTGAGAGCGCCTGAACCGGCGACGTTCTACCGCATGCACGGCAACCTGACGGGCGCCTACGCGATCCGCAATTTGCAAGTGCGCAACCGAGTGGTGCTGACCAACAAAACCCCATCCGGCCTGAACCGTGGTTTCGGTGGCCCGCAGGTGTATTTCGCCCTGGAGCGGCTGCTGCAACACATTGCCGTGCAATTGAACCTTGATCCGTTGGACGTGATCCGCCGCAACCTGGTGCCGGCCGATGCCTTCCCTTATCGCGCGGCCGCCGGTGCGTTGCTCGATTCCGGCAATTACCAGGCAGGCATTGCCTTGGCGGCGGCTGACGGTGGACTCGACGAGTTGCTCAAACGTCGTGATCAGGCCCGTGCCGAAGGCCGGATCTATGGCATTGGCTATGCCGCTGTCATCGAGCCTTCGATTTCCAACATGGGTTACATCACCACCGCGATGACGCCCGAAGAGCGGCGCAAGGCCGGTCCGAAAAACGGCGCTGTCGCAACCGCCACCATCAACGTCGGCCCGTTGGGTGACGTCAGTGTGCACGTGTCCTCGGCGCCGCAAGGGCAGGGCCATCAAACCACCGTCGCTCAGGTCGTCGCCGAAGTGCTAGGCGTCGCGCTGGAATCCATCGTGGTCAACGTCGAGCTGGATACCCAGAAGGACGCCTGGTCGATTGCCTCTGGCAACTATTCCAGCCGCTTCGCGGGCGCTGTGGCCGGTGCCGTCTATAAGGCCGCGCTGAAGATCCGCGATCGCCTCGCCGCGATTGCCGCCGAGCAATTGCAGGCCAGTCCCGAAGATATTCGTTTCGCCGGTGGCAAGATTTTTGTGGTCAATGGCGGGGCGGTGGCGCCATTCCATCGGATTGCTGGTGCGACCCACTGGTCGCCGGGCTTGCTGCCGGAAGGTGAAAGTGGCGGACTGCGCGAAACCGCCTTCTGGAGCCCGCCGCAATTGGTGGCCCCGGACGACCAGGATCAGGTCAACAGCTCGCTGTGCTACGGCTTTGTCTTCGACATCTGTGGTCTGGAAATCGACCGCATGACCGGCGAGATCCACATTGATCGCTACGTCACCTGCCATGACGCCGGCCGCCTGCTCAACCCGGCGCTGGTCGATGGCCAGATTCGTGGTGGCTTCACCCAAGGCCTCGGCGCGGCGCTGATGGAAGAGTTCGCCTATGGCGAGGACGGCAGTTTCCTCTCCGGGACCTTCGCCGATTATCTGGTGCCGACCGCACCGGAAGTGATCGAACCGGTGATCCTGCACATGGAAACGCCATCGCCATTCACCCCACTGGGCGCCAAGGGTGTGGGCGAGGGCAACAATATGAGCACGCCGGTGTGCATCGCCAACGCGGTGGCCGACGCCCTTGGCCGCTCGGACATCCGTCTGCCACTGACGCCATCGAAAGTACGCACGCTCATCGGGATCGACGAGCCGCCACGGCCCGCCGGTATGGAGCCCGATGAAAACCTGGACGCGGCAGCTGCCGGTGGACCGGCACTGCGGGCCAACGACTCGGTGGTGATTCCTGCTGCGCCGCAACAGGTCTTCGATACCTTGCTCGACCCGCAGACGCTGGCGGCAATCATTCCCGGTTGCCACGACCTCGTGCTTGAAGGCGAAAACCGTTACCGCGCAGACGTCACCGTCGGCGTCGGCATGATCCGTGCGCGCTTCGAGGCCAAGGTTGCCCTGAGTGATCTGGACCCGCCGCATTCATTGCGTCTGTCCGGTTCCGGCAGCAGCTCGATGGGTTCGGCCCAGGGTCAGGCCAAGGTTCGTTTCGTCCAACTGGAAAATGGCCACACACGTCTGGAATACCAATACCAGGTGGCGGTCAGCGGCAAAGTCGCTGCGGTCGGCGGCCGAATGTTGCAAGGGGCCTCGAAAGTGATCATCGGACAAATCTTTACTCGCCTGTCGCAACGGGTCAGCGGCCAAGCCATCTCCACCGGCTGGTGGGCGCGACTGCGGGCCTCGCTTGGCGCGCTGTTTGGCAAGGGAGGTGCGCAATGAAACCGGCTGCTTTCGATTACGTTCGGGCTGACACCCGTCGTCAGGTGGTTGAGTTGCTCGCCGAGTACGGCCAGGACGCTCGCATCATTGCCGGTGGCCAGTCGCTGATGGCGGTGCTGAACATGCGCCTGGCTCAACCCAAGTTGCTGATCGATATCAATCATGTGGCTGAGCTGACCTATATCGAACTGCGCAAGGATTGCCTGGCGGTAGGCGCTGGGGTACGCCAGGCGCAGCTGCTGGCGCGTTCGACCCTGATGGACGAGGTTCCTCTGTTGGCACTGGCGATGCCCTGGATCGGTCACTTCCAGACGCGCAATCGCGGCACCGTCTGCGGTTCGGTGGCTCACGCCGACCCCAGCGCCGAGTTGCCGCTGTGCCTGGTGACGCTGGGCGGCGAGATCGTTCTCGAGTCGAAAAAAGGCAAGCGCATCGTCAAGGCTGCCGACTTCTTCCAAGGCATTCTCACCACCGACAAGCGTGCCGATGAACTGGTCGTCGAGGTGCGTTTTCCGCTCAAGCGCGAAGGCATCACCTATCGCTTCCGCGAAATCGCCATGCGCCACGGCGACTTTGCCATTGTCTCCCTGGCCGCGGCCATCGGCGCGGACCAGGTCGAACTCGGCATCGGCGGGGTCGCCGACCGTCCGCAACGTCGCAGCCTGCCACGTGGTGCGGCGCTGCCGGACGCGCTCAATCAAACCGCCTGGTCGCTCGACGCTCAAGACGACGTGCAGGCCAGCGCTGCCTATCGCCGCCAACTGATTCGCGAGCTGGGTCATCAGCTGATCGAAGGAGTCTGAACATGCGTGTAACTGCCGACCAAACCTTTCCGATTCGCCTGGAACTCAATGGCCGCTCCCGCGAAGCGCTAGCCGAACCGCGGACCCAACTCTGCGACTTCCTGCGCCACGACCTCGGTGCCACCGGTGTCCATGTCGGATGCGAACACGGTGTCTGCGGTGCCTGCACGGTGCTGGTGGACGGAGTCGCCATGCGTTCCTGCCTGATGCTCGCAGTACAGGGACACGAGCGGCGTATCGAGACCGTCGAGTCCCTGGCCGACGACGACACTCTGAGCGACCTGCAACAAGCCTTTCGCCGTCATCACGCCTTGCAGTGCGGCTTTTGCACTGCGGGCATTCTCATGTCCTGCGTGGATTTCCTGGAACGGGTACCCAACCCGGACGAGACCCAGGTACGCGACATGCTTTCGGGGCATCTATGTCGCTGCACGGGCTACACCGGCATCGTCCAGGCCGTGCTCGAAGTCGCTGCCCAGCGCCAAACGAACAAAGGGGTATAACAATAATGTTCGATCTCGGACGCAGTTTCCTCGCTGCTGTTGAACGCCGGCCGCACGCCGTGGCGGTCAGTGACGGTGCGTTGAAGAAAACCTATGAAGACTGGTTCGTCGATATCCAGAGCGCCGCTTGGGGCATGCAATGCCTTGGGCTGCAACGCGGTGATCGACTGCTGGTAGCAATGCAAAACCGCTGGCAGATGGCAACCTTGCATTGGGCCTGTCAGTTTACGGGCATCGTCATGACCCCTTTGAACTGGCGTTCGACGGCCGATGAACTGGGTTACTGCATCGAAGATGCGCAAATCCGGGCAGTGGCTTACGACGACGCTACCGTGACCGCCGTGGCCGGTTGCAGCGCCGCCACAAGGCTGCCTCGGATCGCCGCCGGACTTCGTGCCGCCAACACCGACCTGAGTTTCGAGGAACTGTGTTCGCAGACCCCCTCCGGCATCATTTTGCAGGCCGACGCCGAAGACTATTCACTGCTGCTTTACACCTCCGGAACCACCAGCAAGCCCAAGGGCGTGCCCCGTCGGCACCGTTGCGAACGCGCCGCGGCGGTTGCCCACGTGGCGCAAAACCTCTACCGCCAGAGCGAGTGCACGCTGGGTGTCATGCCGCTTTACCACACCATGGGCGTGCGTTCGTTGCTGTCCATGGCGCTGATTGACGGACATTTCGTCTGTGTGCCGAAGTTCGACGTGGAAGCCACGCTGCAGGCCATCGAGCGGGAAAAAGTCAGCAACCTTTACCTGGTGCCGACGCTCTACCACATGCTCATCGAACACCCGGCCTTTGCTCGCGAGCGAGTTGCCAGTGTGGAGAAAATCGGCTTTGCCGGTGCGCCGATGAGCGACGGCTTGATGCGTCGTGTCGAGCAGGCGTTCCAGCCGCAATTGTTCGTCAATCATTACGGCAGCTCGGAGATCTACACCTTCACCATCGACCAGCAAGCCAACCGCAAACCCGGTTCGTCAGGGCGCAGTGCAATGAACCAGCGCGTGCGCGTGGTGCCGATCGATGCTGAAACGGCGGATGTGCAGGTCAACCCATTGGAGGAGGGCCAGATCATCGCCGACCTGGCGAGTGACGAGGCGTTCGAAGGCTACCTGAACCGCCCCGAAGCGACCGCCAAGGCATTACGTGACGGATGGTATTTCACCGGTGACATCGGCTACTTCGATCTGGAGGGCGATCTGTTCGTCACGGGGCGTGTCGATGACTTGATCATCACCGGCGGCGAAAACGTCAGCCCGGCGGAAATCGAAAACATGCTCTCTCTGCACCCGGCAGTGGAAGAAGTGGTGGTGGTCGGTCTGCCCGACGAGCAGTGGGGCAAGATCATTGCCGCGTTTATCAAGCCGCGCGCCGAGGTCTCGGAAGGAGACCTCGATGCCCATTGCATCGCTTCGGGCCTGGCCAAATTCAAGCGGCCACGGCGTTACCAGTTCATCGATCAGATTCCCAAGTCTCCAGTGGGCAAGGTGCTGCGGCGCGTGCTGCTCGCCCAATTCCAGGAACAGGCCTTGAAGGCCATCAGCTAATCATCCAGAGGACACTCTCATGCAACAACAAGCGATCCAGCAATTTCTCGACACTCAGTTCGATGGCTTCCAGGTTGAAGTCGATGTGTCCCGCGAGCGCGCCGACATCATCCTCAACCGGGCGCCATTGAACGTCATTTCCATGGGGCAGCGCGATCAATTGCGCCTGGTCTTCGAAGCCCTCGATGCACACAAAGACGTGCGCGTCATCGTGCTGCGCTCGGTGGGTGAACACTTCTCCAGCGGCGGCGACATCAAGGGTTTCCTCGAAGCCTCGCCCGAGCACGTTTCGAAGCTGGCCTGGAACGTCGCGGCACCGGCACGTTGCGAAAAACCGGTGATCGTCGCCAACCGTGGTTACACCTTCGGCGTCGGTTTCGAACTGTCCCTGGCCTGCGATTTCCGTATTGCTTCGCAAACCACTCGCTACGCCTTGCCTGAGCAGAACCTGGGTCAGATCCCGGGCTCGGGTGGCTCCGCGCGCTTGCAGAAAATCATCGGCATCACCCGCACCAAGCACATGGTGATGCGCGCCAAACGCATCACCGGCGACCAGGCCTATGCCTGGGGTATCGCTACCGAGGTCGTGCCGGATGCCGAACTGGAAAGCACCGTCGATGCATTGGTCGATGAACTGCGGCGATTCTCGCCGCTGGCTCAGCGCACGGCGAAAAAACTGATCAACGACAACGAAGATGCGCCGCTGACCGTCGCGATCGAAATGGAAGGTCACTGCTATAGCCGTCTGCGCAGTTCCAAGGACTTCAAGGAAGGCGTCGAAGCGTTTCACAGCAAGCGTGAAGCCGTGTTTATCGGCGAGTAAATCGTACCGGCGAACAGGCCCGGGAGTATGTTGGTAACGGCGTACGCCTTACGGAGCAGGGCCTGCCGCTCCTTTTGATTCACCGCTTGTGTGAGGCAACCATGACTACGACAACAACAATAACTGCATCACCCACCAGCGCCGCTATCGATACACCGCAGATTCCACCGGGTAAGGCTTTGCTCGCGGCATTTGCCTCGACATTCGGCTGGGCGCTGGATTTGTTTGACCTGTTCATTCTGCTCTATGTGGCGCCGATCATTGGCCGCCTGTTCTTCCCCTCGGACACCCCGACACTGTCGCTGGCCGCCGTGTACGCCTCGTTCGCCGTGGCCTTGCTGGTGCGTCCACTGGGCTCGGCGATCTTTGGCGCGTATGCCGACAAACACGGTCGCAAGCGTGCGCTGATGGTATCGATGGTCGGCGTCGGTATTTCCACGGCACTGTTTGGCGTGTTGCCAACCATTCACCAGGTCGGGGTGTTGGCCCCGATACTGTTTTTGGTATTGCGGGTGATTCAGGGCATTTTCGTTGGCGGCATCGTCGCTTCCACTCACACCATCGGCACCGAATCCATCTCGCCGCGCTATCGCGGCTTGATGTCCGGGTTGATCGGTGGCGCCGGTGCCGGCATGGGCGCGTTGTTGGCGTCAGCCACTTATCTGGTGTTGTCGCAGATCTTTCCCGGAGGTGAATTTGATGTCTGGGGCTGGCGCTGCATGTTCTTCTGCGGTCTGCTCAGCACCTTTTTTGGGCTGGTGATGTTCCGTTACCTGGAAGAAACCCCGGTCTGGCAGCAACTGCAACAAGCGCGTAAAAACAAGGGGCCGACGGTCGTGGTCGTGTCGCCACTCAAGCGTCTGTTCGGTCGTGAGTACCGCGCCGTGATGCTGGTCAATCTGCTCATTACCTTCGGCGGCGGTGCCACGTATTACCTGGCCTGCGGTTATCTGCCGACATTGCTCAACGTGGTCGCCAAAGTGCCTCATACCCAGACTTCGCAGCTGCTCATGTATGGGTCGGTGGCAACCATTGTCGGAGCACTGGCCTTCGGTTACCTGAGTGACCTGATCGGTCGCAAGAAGACCTTCATGCTGCTGGGTGTGATCAACCTGGTGGGCCTGCCCATGATGTTCCTTGGGGTCGCCGAACCGGGTTCGCTGACCCGCACTGCGCTGTATTGCATGGGCATAGGCTTCATGGGCGGGGCGATCATCGCGCCTATCCTGATCTTCCTCAACGAACGCTTTGCCACCGAGCTGCGAGCCAGCGGCACCGGATTGTCCTGGAACATCGGTTTCGCCCTCGGCGGAACCATGCCGACCTTTGTGTCTCTGGTCAGCAGCAGCCCCGCGCAGATCCCCATGGTACTGGCGTTTTTTGCCGTCGGTCTGTCTGTGATCTACCTGATTGGCAGTGTGGTGATTCCAGAAACCCAAGGCAATTTCAAATAAAGGCGGGGAGGTGCTCCAGGAATTCGCAGATCAGCTGCAAGGTCTGCTCGGGCGCTTCGGTCTGGGGAAAGTGCCGACAGTTATCCAGTAACACACATCGGCAGGGTCCAGGCACCTGCCGCTGGATGACCACCAGTTGCTCGGGCGTCGCGTAGTGGTCTTCGCGACCCTGGATGACCAGCAGCGGTTTTTCGATATAAGCCAACTGCGTTTCGAGATCGTCCAGGGAAAAGTCCGGGTGCAACCAACTGTCGCTCCAGCCGTGAAAAGCACCGTCGACATTGCTCCCATGGTGGCGCGCCAGGCGTTCGCGCAATTCGCCCTGATGCCAAGCCTCAGTGGTATGGCGAATGCCATCGAGGCTTTCGGTCTCGACAATCACGTGAGGCGCCAATGCAATGCTGCCCAACACGCGCGGATCGTTGGCGGCGGCATAGGCCAGGACGATGGATGCGCCGTCACTGTGACCGAGCAAGACCACTTGCGGCAGTTGCAAGGCATCGAGCAGTTGCCGCAGTTCACGAGGCCCGTCGCTGCTCAGGTAGTTCAGCGGACGCGGCAGGGTTACCGGGCTCGATTGCCCATAACCCTGACGGCTGTAAGTGACTACACCGTAACCGCTGGCCTGGGCCAGGCGCTGGGGAAAGTCTTTCCATTGATCGGCGCTTCCGAGGCCTTCGTGCAGCAGCACAAGCGTCGGTCGCGATGGGTCAGCCGCAGGGATTTGGCGATATTCCAGGCGCAGCGGCCCAAGTTGCAAAAATTGTTGTGGCGACATGTTGAATCAACGATTGAACAAGGTTGCTCGCAGGTTACCGTAAACGTAACCCTGCATGCAGCACCACGCTTTGCTTGAGGTACAGAAAACATGCGTCATCTCGATGTTCAGGTGATCGACCAGGCACTGCAATGGGCTCGCGCTGGGCAGGCACAGTGGCTGTGCACGGTGCTCTCCACCTATGGCTCGGCGCCGCGTGCGCCGGGTGCGATGCTGGTGACCAACGGCTCGGGCGAACACGTCGGCTCGCTGTCGGGTGGCTGCGTCGAAGAGGAGTTTCTCGAAAGTCTGGCGCGCGGCGAATTACGCGAACCGGCACAGATCGTCAGTTATGGCGACAGCGTCGAGCAACGCCACCGCCTGAGGTTGCCCTGTGGTGGCGTGCTGATAGTGCTGGTCGAACACCGCGCTGCCAGCCTTGAATGGATCGCACACCTGGAGAGTCTGCAAGCGGCGTTACTCGGTCAGCGACGTCTGCAGCGCCATATCGAGCTGAGCAGCGGTGCCTTGCGCCTGGATCCGGACGCGGGCCACGGCAGCGAACGGGTACAAGTCGACGACGAAAGGGTGCGCATCAGCGTTGGCCCGGCGTTACGCCTGATTCTGGCAGGGCTCTCGCCGGTCGCTGAAGTTTGCGCCAGTTTCGCCCGAGCCATCGGCTGCGAAGTTATCGCCTGCGACCCCCGGGAAGAGATGCTGCATGTACATCTTGAAGGCGTGGAGATGCAACGTGTGCTGCCCTCAATGTTCATTGCCGCCGGAGGTTGCCACGCGGCGACCGCGGTAGTGGCGCTGACTCACGATCCGCGAATCGACGATCTGGCACTGATGGAAGCGGTGCACACGCCGGCGTTTTACATCGGCGCCATGGGGTCCCTGGCAACCTCGGACAAACGCGCCGAGCGGCTCAAGCGCATCGGTGGTCTCACGGATGAACAGATTGCCCGTTTGCACATGCCCATCGGCCTCGACCTGGGCAGCAAAGCCCCGGCGGAAATCGCCCTGGCGGTGGTGGCCGATATCCTGCGCGTGTATCACGGCAAAGAGCGTCATGCCTTGTAAGACGGTTTTTCCGACGAGTGTGGGGGCTGCGAAAGTCGAGGTAGACGCTCGGTCATTCGCGCGCGATAGTGGTTTGCTGAACCATAGAGCGATCGCCGGTGTTGAGAAATAGATAGACGCCCCGATGATATGCATTGAGGTCGATAACGATATCGCTTCATGCGAGCGGAGAAATCTGATGTCCATTGCCCAACGGGTTTTCCACGGCAGGTTTGGACGGGTCGCCTTGTTGAATATGGATCGTTCGCTGGTCACCCACACCCATTCCGAATGCCATGTGCTGGTCAAAGTGTCTGGCGAAGACACTTACTTCAACGTTAACGGTCGGCGGGTACCGCTCAGCGATCGCACGGCGGTGCTGGTCAACGCCTGGGAGCCGCATTTCTACGATCCGCAGCCGGATGCCGGTGCCACCCTGATCCTGGCGCTCTACATCGAGCCCGCCTGGCTGGCCACTGCCCAGCAGTCGCTGGCGCTCAGCGGTCGGCCGGACTTTTTTGCCCAGTCGTGCATCGAGCTGTCGAGTCGTAATCGCACCTTGGCTGACATCCTGGTTGCCGAAGCGCATGGCTGCGGGATTGTTCCGAAAGAGCGCATGGAATTCATGCTGTTTGATTTCCTGATCGAGCTGATCGAGGACTTTTCCAGCTGGCGGCATTTGTCGCTACTGGGTGCGCCGAACTCAGGTGAGTTCCGGGACGCACGCGTGCGCCGTGGCACCGCCTGGTTGCTTGAGCACCTCGATGATCCGAACCCGATCGACAACGCCGCACGGGCTTGTGGTCTGTCGCGGGCGCACTTTTTTGCGCTGTTCAAGAAAGATACCGGCATGACGCCGACCCTGCTGCTTAACGACGCGCGCATGCGCCGGGCTTTTGCCTGGCTTGAGCGTGAGCGCAGTGGAACATTGGGCCTGTTGTCGGAGAACCTCGGGTTCTCCGAGCAAGGTCATTTCACACGGTTTTTCCGTCAGCACATCGGAGCTTCACCCAGCCAGTATCGGCGAGTAGTGGATTGTTATCCGACGGTTTGAATCGAGAGAAGGGCGGGGTATTGGGCAATACTCCCGTCGGTGAAGTTAGTCGTTTATCTACAGCATTGGAGGCGTGTATAGGCTACGAAAGTTATAGAGTGGACTAATCGTCCAGAAACTCATAAATCTCTTTCATGCGTTCTTCACGCATCAACTCAAGCTCTTCATTAGTGTTGGCTACCCATTGGAGAGTGAAGTCCCAACAATCGCAGTCATGAGCGTCTGCTTCTGTTTCAAATGCTTCTTGCAGGAATTTCTGGCGATATTCTTGGGGCGACAGCCCGCAACTTTCAGCGAGGCTGTAGTTCAACTCGCTGAGTTCAAGCTGGAGCCATAAGTTGGCGTCCAGGAATTTCTTCAGAGCGTGTTCGGCTCTGAATTCTTTTGCGATCATGAAATATTCTCTTGTGGCATGAAAAATGTGGCGGGTTGTACGAGGTCGGCCCAGCGCTAAATCGGACTATGTCAATTTCCTGCCATCATCCATCCTCGAACGCCATGACTCTCACTCAACTCTTTCACGACTCGAGCTGCGTCTTGTTTTTGTCTATACGGGCCGATGACGACAAAGTTGTTTTCTTTACGCGCTACCGGTAATTCCAGTTGCTTAATGGCATTTGTGGCGCGATGACGGCTGGGTGTGTTCAACGCTATTTCGATCACCCACAAGCCGGATGAAGGCGTGGTTGAAGCTTCTTTTTTAGCGTGGAGAATATAGCTACCGCACGTTAAGCACGGGCTTTCCAGCGTGATTAACGACCCAGGAACGGAGCGAAAGACGTGCCATTGCGGATCAGAGGTTTTTTTGCGGGCGAAGAGCACCAGGAGCAGGCCGGTAGAAGCAATCAGGCCGCTAAGGATAATTGTCCAATTGCGTGCTTGTGTGGGCAGTGAAGGCAGCGAAAAAACTGGCGATTCGTCTGGATTTTCGATCAAAAACTGTGCGGCGTGAGCCTCCGTTGAGTCGGGTATGGGGGATTCGTTTTCCGCAAGGGGCGTGAGCCCGTCGGAATATTTCGTAGTGAGGTTTGTTACAACTTCATTAGCGGTGTCATCGATGAGCTGTTTTAGCTTTGTCACGTTTTTCTGGATGTATGAATTGTCGACATTGTTTTCACAAAGTGGTCCTATGGCTGTGTACGTCCATAATAATGCTGATAGTTGCCCTACAACGCCCGTTACCAGGAAACCCAAGCCAAGCTTTCGCACGGCACCATCTCCAAATCAAATGAATAGTTATTTGTCCCATTTCTTTCTGATAAAGCATGGTTCTATTGTTTATCCTGGGATGGTCTGGATTCTTGAGCGCGTCAGTGTGCCCAAGCGCCAAAATAAGTTGGCTTCTTTTTTGTTGTTTTAAAGAACATCGGGCTTGCACTTTATAGAATGCTGGTTGACGAAAAAGGCTCAGGTGAGCGAAAAAAAATGGTATCAGATGGGTTGTTATGCTGGCCTATTGAAACACTTGTATTTGAGGTGAATTTTGTGGCCGAAGTAACTGGCCAAAGATTTAGGTCATACCTATGCACTTGCTATAAAGGAAAGGACTGTTAGCCGGCCCTTTACGGTACGGACAGGGAGAAGCTATTGAATTTTTTGTCACCCTTTCAAACGATGCCGGTGCCCAGCGCTACATCAATTGTCGTCATTCGGTTCAACTGCGCTTCAGCGCAGAAAACTGACCACTCAACCACGTATAAAGCTGGGAAACCGCAGGGCTGATCTGCTTGCGATGCGGGCACACCAGACTCAACGGCGAAGCTTCGCCAGGAAAATCCGGCAGCAGCACAAGCAGGCGCCCAGTGGCGATATCGGCACTGACATCCAGCCAGGATTTGTAGGCGATACCTTCACCGTCCAACGACCAGCGTCGCACGACATCGGCGTCATCGCTGAACAGTGGCCCTGAAACCTGCACGGTTTGCCCGCCCAGGTTCCACTTGTCGTAGACCCGGCCATTTTGCAGATAGAGCAGGCAGTGATGCTTGCTCAAGTCATCCGGCGTTTGGGGAGAACCGCAGCGTTGCACATACTCTGGCGAGGCAACAAGCACCCGCTGGTTCCACGGTGCAAGCGGCAGTGCCACGTAGTTGGCGTCTTCATTCGGGCCGTATCGAATCGCCACGTCCACCGGGTCGCGAAACAGATTGGCCATCTGGTCTGACAGGAAAAAACGCAACGTCAATTCTGGATGCTGACGGCGGAACAGCGTCAGCCACGGCAGCAGTATGTTGCGCCCCAGATCGGAGGGTGCTGTCACCTGCAGGACGCCCCGCAGCGTGGCGTTCTTACCACGCAAATTTTCCTTGCCTTGCTGCAGGGTCTCAAGCACTGAGTGGGCGGTGGGCAGATATTGCTCGCCTTCGGCAGTCAATCGCAGGCTGCGAGTGGTGCGGGCGAACAGGCGTACGTCCAGCTCGCGCTCCAGACGTTTGATGGCGGCGGCGACCTGACCAGGCAATAGATCAGCCTCCAGCGCCGCTGCGGTGAAACTGCCCAGCGCGGCGCTGCGGATGAATAAACCGAGATCATCGATGCGGATCATTTTCACTCCTGCAGTGAAAGTGTTGGCGCATTCTGCTTGTTTTTCTTTGTACTTGGGAAGTCGAAGATGGCTGCAAACGAGTGCATCACCCTTCAGACAGCGAGTGTTTATGAAAGCCATCACCTTTACCGAACACGCTTTGCCCATCGACAATCCACACGCATTGATCGACATCAGCCTCCCGGTGCCCACGCCTGGTCCACGGGATCTGCTGGTCGAAGTTCGCGCGGTGTCAGTGAATCCGGTCGATACCAAGGTGCGCGCCGGAACTTTCACAAAAGAACCGAAAATCCTCGGCTGGGATGCCACAGGCATTGTCCGCGAGATCGGCTCTGAAGTGACGTTGTTTCAGCCGGGCGATGAAGTGTTCTATGCCGGCTCGATTGCCCGCACCGGCAGCTACAGCGAATTCCATCTGGTCGATGAGCGGATCGTCGGGCACAAGCCTCGGTCATTGAGTGCCGCCGATGCGGCAGCGTTGCCGTTGACCTCGATCACTGCCTGGGAATTGTTGTTTGACCGGCTCGGTGTCGTCGAGGCTTCGGGGGAGGGCAAGTACCTGTTGATCACCGGAGCGGCTGGGGGCGTCGGTTCGATGCTGGTGCAACTGGCACGACAGCTGACCCGCCTTACCGTCATCGGAACTGCCTCACGCCAGGAAACCGCTGATTGGGTGCGGCAGTTGGGCGCGCATCACGTGATTGATCATAGCCAGCCACTGCTCGCACAGTTGCAAGCGCTCGGCGTGCCGGAGATCGACTATGTCGCCAGCCTGACTCACACCGAACAGCACTTTGCACAACTGATCGACGTTCTCAAGCCGCAAGGGCGTCTGGGTGTGATTGACGATCCCGACAGCCTCGACGTGATGCCGCTCAAGCGCAAGTCGCTGTCGTTGCATTGGGAGCTGATGTTCACCCGCTCGCTGTACGAAACCCCGGACATGATCAACCAGCATCACCTGCTCAATCGGGTCAGCGCTCTGATTGACCAAGGTGTTCTGCAAACCACTGTGGGCGAGCACTTCGGTGCAATCAATGCGGCAAACATGCGTCGTGCCCATGCGCTAGTCGAGAGCGGCAAGGCCCGGGGCAAGATCGTTCTCGAAGGTTTCTGATTTCACTTAAGGCGGGTCGCTTGCGGGCCCGCTGAACCGCCTGCGGCATCACTTGCCATTTTTCAATGTTGGAGCGTTGACGATGAATTCGTCCAGTAACGTGTTGGTATCGATTGCCGTGCTAAAGGCCAAGGCAGGCAAAGAGCTGGCATTGAAACAAGAACTGCTGGCGTTGGTAGAGCCGACCCGAGCAGAGCCGGGCAATCTCGATTATGTGTTGTTCAAGCTGCGCGACGAGCAGGACACGTTCTACATGCGCGAGGCTTTCAGGGATCAGACGGCGCTGGATGCGCATTTTTCGATGCCTTACTTTCAGCGCTTTGCCGCCACGGCAGATGACCTGCTCGAAGAGCCGTTGCAACTGATATTCCTTGAGCAGGTATCGGCCTGATGATTCAACCAGTTGAACCGCACCACCTCGGCCGGCGTGGAGGCGGCCGGCGGATCAATTCGCTTCAGGACGCGGCTGTACTCCGAATTGCGGAACGATGTGAGTGCCCAGCTCCTCAATGACTTGCGCAGCAGGGCGCTTTCCGTATTTGAGATTCAGGATAACGTGGTCCACTCCGATTTCCTCAAGCGACTCCAGCAAAAACCGGAGATGGTAGTGTCCAAGTTTGAACCCCAAATGAATGCGAGTGGGCGGCGTGGACGGGTTCTCATCGAGGTCGATGTAAAGCGACTGAGTGAAGGGCTTATAGACTGAACCACATTGCTTCATGACCTCCAGCCGCCAATCTTCCACGATCAGTCGCTGCATTTTCGGTTGGCGTGGATAGTTGATCCATCCGGTGCTTTCGCGCGCGATCCAATCCAGTGACTGGCGACTATTCCCGGTCACGAGCATTGGAATAACTTGGGTCGTGGGTTTCGGAATGAGGTCTGCGCCCTGCATCTCACCATCGCTCCAGCGAATGGGCTCGAAGCTGGTGCTGTGGGCTTTGCGAATCACCTCGTAATGCTCCCGAAAGATTTCTGCGCGCCTTTCGGGATCAACGCCAAAAGCCGAAAACTCAACAGGGCGATCGCCGGAAGCTACACCCAGAATCAAGCGACCTGCGCTCAACTGATCGACGCTGGCTGATGCCTTGGCCGTGTGCAGAGGATGGTGTAACGGGATGGCAATGGATGCGGTGCCAAGCGCTATCTCCGACGTATGAGCGGCCATATAGCCCAGGTATACCCAGGGGTCGAAGACTTGGCCGACATCACCGAAATTAGGGTCCCGAAGAGGCACATCGCGAAACCAGAGCGCGCAGAAGCCCAGCGCCTCTGCTCGTTTGGCCAATGCGACCTGGTTGAGCATACTCGGAGTGTCCCCATCGAAGGCCTCCAAAGGAAAGAACAATCCCAGGCTCAAATGACCCGGAGTGAAGGTTCGGCTGAACCCTCGATGCTCCTGATAAGGAGTCGTGCTCGGCCGATACATACTCATCTTCCTCAATGGGGAGAACGTGAACAGCGCCCCTGTTTCCAGAGGTGCTGCGGCATCGGTCGCTTGGGAACGACAGGTGGGGTAGTGGGTGCAATCTTTGCCCGTTGCGCCGTACATGCTGATCGGGTCGACCGGGTGAGGGACAGTTGCTGGCAAAACGCGCGGGCAGGCCCGGATTGGCGATGAACGGACGGTCAAAATAAATTAGATCGTTCCGGCCCGATACATCGCCTGAGCAAAAGCATGGGGACCATCCAACAAGCGTAGGCGGCATTGCGGGGAACCGCCATGTTCGTCGTCCGTCTCGGTACCTGTTGCAGATGATTACACCGCAGTCTGGGCCTTGGACGTCGTGATCGCCGCGCCGCGGGTTGCTAGAGAGGACAGTCGTCAGGTCAGCCCGCTGAGCCTTTGGATACTCGACCGACAATTGTGTCCGGCCCCAGTCCTGAAATTCAGACGATAAGATAAATTTTCAGACCGCAACGCAGAACTCCATTTCCCCAGGCAAGGCACT
Source organism: Pseudomonas sp. GM41(2012) (assembly GCF_000282315.2). Lineage (GTDB taxonomy): Bacteria > Pseudomonadota > Gammaproteobacteria > Pseudomonadales > Pseudomonadaceae > Aquipseudomonas. Next base: position 801,318 of record NZ_AKJN02000006.1, on the reverse strand, counting down.
CCCTGCGCCTTTCTCACACAATCCGCTCTAACGCTATCGCGCTGCATAACAGAAACAGGTGCGATGAGCGACTTTGGAACTTGCATTAACAATATTAACTTGATGCAGGAGGGGCGAGGCATCGTCGATTTCTCGTTTTCAGCAGGATATTAAGAATAATAAAAAACGCGCACCTGAAAATCTTGCGTTGCTTCTATTACTTTAAAATAACAAATGGAGCGCTATATAAATGAGTGGAAAAACAATAACTGCAAGTTCGGTGTTTCTTAGTATTACCCTGAGTGCCCAGGTGCATGCGGACTTCCTGAGTGACAGCAAAGCCACCTTGGGAATGAGAAACTTCTACTTCAATAACGACAACCGCGATGGCGTTGCCGCACCTTCCAAAACCGAAGAATGGGCGCAGGGTTTCATGCTGGACTTCAAATCGGGCTATACCGATGGAATTGTTGGCTTTGGTGTCGATGGCCTGGGGTTGCTGGGAGTTACCTTGGACAGTGGCAAAGGACGGCATGTCGGTAGCAGCATGATGCCTTCTGACGGTGACAACCGTGCCGTCGAAGAGTGGAGCCGGCTGGGGCTGACCGTAAAAGGCAAAATGTCGAAAACTGAACTTCGCTACGGCACTTTGATTCCGAAACTCCCAATTCTGGTCGCCAACGATGGGCGCGTACTTCCACAAACCTTCGAGGGCGGTCAAATCACCTCGAGCGAGTTCAAAGGGCTGACCTTGACTGGAGGTCGTATCGAACATGCAACAGGACGTGGTTCGAGCGATCAGACGGGGTTGGCCGTTGCCGGTGGTACGCGGGAAAGCAATCAGTTTGACTTCGCCGGGGGCGATTGGAACATCACCAAGGCTCTGACAGCTCAGTACTACTACGCCAGCCTCGACAACTACTATACGCAGCATTTTATGGGATTAATTCACACCCTTGCCCTCTCGGACAATCAGTCCCTAAAAACCGACCTGCGCTATTTCAAAACTGACTCGTCAGGGGCAAATAGCTCCGGTACGTCAGGCTACAGAATGAGTGGCTACACCAAAGACGGTAGTGGAGAGATCGACAACCGCACCTGGAGTGCCGCGTTGATTTATACACTGGGTGGCCACGCGATTACTGCGGGGTACCAAAGTGTGTCGGATGGCAGCAACTTCACTCAACTCAGCCAGGGTAGCCTGGTAGACAAGGGCGCCGGTGGAGCAAGCCTGTACTTGTATACAGACCGCCTTATCCAAACTTTCACCCGCGCAGGGGAGCGCACAGCTTTCGGTCAGTATGCTTACGACTTCGCCGCTCTGGGTGTCCCTGGCCTGAAAGGCTCTGTCATGTACCTCTCCGGTGATAATATTAAAACTACCTCAGGCAACAACCAAAAGGAATGGGAAAGAGACATTAGTCTGGACTACGTCCTTCAATCCGGAGCGCTCAAAGGCGTAGGGTTCGGCTGGCGTAACGGCAAGTCCAACAGCGAAGCATCTCGTAACGTAGATCAGAATCGTGTTTTTGTGAGTTATAGCATTCCGCTTTTCTAGATAGTCGTGCGGGAAGTTTGATTCAACCAACGTCCGAACCCGTCATGGCAGACAAACGAATGTAAAGGGCGGGCCGGGATATCGGATGCTCATGATCGGCGCAGACCCGGAGTGCGACGCGCCAGTCATGGTCAAGCTGGTCGTCGATGCCGAGGTAACAGTGGTCCTTTTTTACCAGTCGGGAGCCATGCACCTCGGGCTAAATTTGATAGTGTCCATTCGAAGGCATACGATTGAGCGGGAAGGTGCCTACGTACAAGTTACAGCTCCGCCACGGTGACACCACGCCTGAAGCGGTCAGCAGACTGGGAGGTGTTACTTGAAGCACACAACTGATACGCCCGCTAGCGTCATTACGACACTTACCTACCTGGTCAAGCACGATGCGAAGCCCTATGTGCATACCGAGGCGCTGACCGGTAACAGTGAACCGCACTATTTTGCTGAGCAGGAGGAGCGCGAGGTCACGATACACAACGGTCGTCCGTTGGCAGACAGCCTGTCTCTGGACAAGCAGGGGTTTGAACTCCATCGGCGGGATACGGTGGTCGACGATCTCTACGACGATACCTCAGTGGAAAGCATCTACTATGACGAGGTCAAGGCCTTGATCAAGGAGTTGACGGGCGCGAGCCGGGTCGTCATCTTCGACCACACTAGGCGCAGCGACGCCGAGCGGCGGGATATTCGCGGTCCAGCCAGCCGTGTGCATAATGACTACACCGACCGCTCGGGGCCTGAGCGTATTCGCGACGTGCTGGGTCAGGATCAAGCCGCCACACTGGTGTCGGTGGCCCAGATTAACCTCTGGCGCCCGATGAGCGGGCCCGTCAAGCGCTCACCGCTGGCCGTATTGGACGCCTCGACACTCAACTCCAATGACCTGCTGGCCACCGACTTGGTCTATCCGGATCGTATCGGTGAGATCTACCACCTGGCCTACAATCCGCAACAGCGCTGGTACTATTTTCCGGACATGCGCCGTGACGAAGTCTTGCTGATCAAGGGGTATGACTCACGTCACGACGGCCGTGCCCGCTTCACGCCCCATACCGCCTTCAAAGACCCCAATACGCCGCCGGGAGCCCCGCCGCGCGAGAGTATCGAAGTTCGCACCCTGGCCTTCTTTGATTAGGTTTTTGCCGCTTGGCGCGGGCCTCCCGCCGCGCGGTGTTTCCCCCCGTGCTTTACCATGCGACCACCCGCTTCTCGTTGGTAGGGATGTATAGCGACTGGGCGAAGGGTTTGAACAGCTAACCACATTCAGCACGATCCGCAGTGCGTCAGTCCTCGACAATCAGCTGCTGAGTCTTTGGTGCGCGCGGATAGCTGATCCACCCGTGATATGGCCCAACTTTAAAGATTCAACGATACCTGAAGTTTAATAAAACATAACAGATCATGGTTACTGTCAGGCCGACCAATATGTACTCGACGCGGGGTAGGAATATAACCAAACCACCTAGAGAAAACACGATCAAGGTGTTTTGTAGTATGTATTTCCTTATTTTAGGTACCGCTATGAAGTAGCCATATTGCTTGCCTAAGAAAAATAAGGCCATGCCGATGATTGACGTAATCTGGAAATCGCGCATTGCAATGTCATTTAGGATCGCATGCCTGATCAAATTTGCGAGAAGTGCTAGCCCCATAAATAGAAAAAGGTGCGAGTAGATTAATGAGTGTCCACTCATACTACTTTCATTTTTGCTCAGTAGGTAAAAGCTATCAAAATAGATCCACCAGATACTGCAAATCATGATAAATCCGGTGATTGCCGCCATCACATTATAACGATCCCATTGGATGTCAGATAACCCTCCAGAAAGGCTAATTACCGACTCGCCCAATAAGATAAGGGTGAGTAAACCTAGTCGTTCAACCAAGTGTTCTGTATGTGCGGGTAATGGCTTTAGCTTACCCCAAGAAAATAAAGGGAGCAGAATGTCGAGAAAAATCCCAATGTAAGCGACAAGGTAACGCATAGGTGGGTCAAAAAGAATGGATGAAAGACTAATCACTGCGCTAACTAACAGGGCGAAGCCAAGCCTGGAGGAGAATTCGCTACGGTGATCAAATTTATTTATGGACGAAATGTACATAATGCTGATGATGGCACGTATACCAAAATAGCAGGCAATAACAAGCGCATAGTTTACTTCCAATTCTTCCCCAATCCGTGCAGACAGCACAATGAGCAGCAACATTAAAAATAATGTTGCCAAGCGGTGAAGACTACTGTCTGTATCAAACCTATTTGAGTAAATCGTGTGGCTGGACCAGATCCACCATAATGGAACAAAAAGCAGTAAAAATGTCCATAATTGCTCCTGTTCAAAGTGGCCGTGATGAAGATGTCCGAGAGTATGAGTAACCTTGCCAATTGCTACAACAAAAATCAGGTCAAAAAACAACTCTAACCATGTGGCGTGTCGATTTTTTTCATAATACTTCAAAGATTTCATTCGCTGCTGGCTCCGTGTGCACCTCTTTAATGTAGAAGGAAACTAACGGATAAGCGAACGGGTGGACGGGTATAGGCGTCAACCTTGCGGCGGTCGCAAAAACTGAGTGCAACACCTGACCTAGTCCACCACCACGTCTGTTAGTACGGTCAATACAGAATCCAGCGTGCCATCGGGCCGATAGCAACATTGCGCACGGGCGGACCTTAACGGGCAACTGGGCTGCTGTTCTGCCAACCATTCATTCAGCGCCTCGACCAGGACACGCGCCTCGACTATGGAATCTTCCGAGTTGTCAAAAATTAACATCGCCATTTTTTATGTCCTCGGTTCGCTGGGCTGATATTTTCGTGCCGCTGCTTTATGAGCGATGCTTATCGTTGGCAGCACCGTGGATTCTTCAATCTCCCGTATTGAAATATTATCGAATGCACACCTGGTGCGCTGCGCAATGGGGCACGTTCGCCCTCGGCTACGGTGTGGGTGATGCCAAGCGATTCACTATCTAGCGATTTCGTCAACTCACTAACGAAAGCTCAATCATCTGACTCATCTCGGTGAACTCTGGAGCCCCGTCATAGCGAAGCCCGTCAATGTAAAACGCTGGGGTGCCATTCACGCCGCTCCGTACGCCGCCATTAAAATCGGATTTTATTTTGGGTACGTAGGTACCGTCTTGCATGGCAAGATAGAGTTCTTCGTCGGAGAGGCCATGTTTTAGAGCGATGGCCCGAAACAGCGGCAGGCCCAATCGATCCTGATTTTCATACAATTCGTCGTGAGCCTCCCAGAAGAATCCTCGACTCCCGGCATACTCAGCGGTGACGGCTGCACCCATCGCATGCGGGTGAGCGGTGGTCAGTGGAAAGTTACGGAACACAAACTGCAGATCATCGCGAAAATGCTGCTGTAGCTTTTTGACGACCCAATACGCTAAACCGCAGTAGGGACATTCATAGTCGCCAAATTCCACCAAGGTGACTTTGGCATGCCCACTTCCTTGGCGATGGTCGTTGGCACTTACCGGGACTTTGAGAGTGGCCATGTGATCACCTGCTAATTTTTGGTTGGCGCGCTTTGGGGCGAACTCGCCAGAGCATCCAGCGCATCCAGAATGCCGTCCGCCCCAGGGTTGATTGCCATCGGTGAGATGTAGCTCCAGGCGATCACTCCCTCCTTGTCAATCACGAACAGCGCCCGCTTACAAACTCCCAGGTGGGAGTCGTACGCTCCATACTGTCGAGCCACAGCCCCTTTGGGCTCAAAATCGGCGAGCAGGCTGAAGTGAAAATTCCGATCTTTGGAAAAGGCCTGATGACACCAAGCGCTGTCAACCGAGATACCCAGTAGCGTCGCACCGTATTCTCTGAATGTGGGTAGCAACTGGTTGTACAAGGTCAGTTGGTCGCCACAAACCGAAGTCCAGTCTGCGGGATAAAACGCCAGTATCACGGGATTTCCCTTTAGCTCGCGTAGCGACAACTGCTGATCAGGGGTTGCGTACAGAGTGAAGTCGGGCGCGACAGTGCCGGCTGACAGCGGTCCCTGAACCAGGTCGTCATTCGTTTCTTTTGCAACATCCAATTCTGAAGTGTTCATTGCTTGAGCCCTGATAGATAGGTGGGTGGGATCTACTCAGGGGGGATACGACTTTCCCGGCGGGATAACTCCATCCACCATCAAGGGATTTATTAAGGCAACGATGCCTCGATCTCAGCCTGAGCCTGAGTGTTTTCGGCAGCGAAACGTTCACGATCCGCGTCAAGAAGCACGACGACGTTCGCCGTGTTTTCGCGGTATTTGGATTGAGGGCCATGTGGGTAGCGCAACGGCAGGATTCGCTCTGGCTCACCAATGACTATAGTCGCTATTGTCGCTTGCCGTAGTCGCTGAACGCATTTTCGGTTTCCACAGCAAGGCCTCGCGCTAATTCTGTTGCCCATCCGCCTTCACCGTAATCGCCCGGTCCTCTCATTGCTGATCGATTCCCCCCGCGAATCCCGACATCGAAGCGTTGCTCGATCACTGGTGATTCCCTAGCCTCATTTGCTGATGAGTTGGTGGTTTACGACTGGCGGTATTTTTGAGCACGAATTTATCAGACGTCGTTCGTCGGTATCCTGGGTCGCCCATAGCGTGTTTTGATGAGATCCGACTATCTTTAATGGATGGCGTCGTCTGCCGAGTCTGCCATTCCCTCCCACGTAATCGTCTTCCTGACCAAGGTCAGCGTACTGCGGATCTCATGCCCCTATTTCTTGAGCACCGTTTGCGGGTACGTAGATCCATCTGAATGAGTCCGTGTTATCCATCTTTGGAGACAACTCATCATGGCTACTCTCTGTGAAATATGTAATGCGAGACCAGCGGTCGCGCGAGTGACCGTATCGCAAAATGGCCAAGCCAGGACAATGTCGATTTGCGACCACGATTACCGTCAACTCTTACGCCATCAAAGCATGTTGAATCCATTCGATTCTCTGCTGGGCGGGGGAGTGTCTCGCTTTTTCGACAGCATGGGCGGAGCAAAGGATCAGGGGGGCGATGACCTCAGGCTCTCTGCGCAAGTGCCTCGTGAATCTGTCGATGCAACCGATGCATTCAGTTCCCAGACGCTGGAAATCCTGCAACGCGCGGGTGAGAAAGCCCATGAGCTCAACCGTAGCGAGCTCGATACCGAGCACTTGTTGTATGTGCTGGCGGATACCGATGTGGGTACGGCGTTGCTCAAGGAGCTGAAGCTTTCTGCGGACGAGATCAAAGGCTACATCGATCAACATGCTCAGAAAGGCACGGCGCAGGACCAGTCACCGGTGGACCGGATGAGCATTTCGCCCCGGTTGAAGAAAGTGTTCAATTCTGCGTTCCAGGCGTCTCGTGATTTAGGACATTCGTACGTTGGCCCGGAGCATCTGTTGATCGGGCTTGCCTCTGTACCAGACAGTATTGCCGGGACATTGCTTAAAAAATACGGCGTAACGCCTGAAGCCTTGCGGCAGAAGGTGGTCAAGGTAGTGGGTAAGGGCGCTGAGGATGGGCGAGTCGATACCCCGACGGGAACACCGACACTCGACAAGTTCGGTCGCGACCTGACGTCACTGGCTCGTGAGGGCAAACTCGATCCCGTACTGGGGCGCGCGCAGGAAATCGAAAATACCATTGAGGTGCTGGCGCGGCGCAGAAAGAACAATCCAGTTCTTATCGGCGAACCTGGCGTCGGTAAAACCGCCATCGTCGAAGGGCTTGCACAACGAATAGTGAAGGGCGATGTCCCTGAGATCTTGCGTGGCAGACGGCTTGTTGAAGTCAATCTGAACTCAATGGTTGCAGGCTCCAAATATCGTGGTGAATTTGAGGAGCGAGCCAAGCAATTGCTTGATGAAGTCGCCGCAAAAAGCTCGGAGCTTATTCTGTTCATCGATGAGTTACATACGATCGTCGGTGCGGGGCAGGGTGGTGAGGAGGGCGGCCTGGACATTGCCAACGTGCTGAAACCCGCATTGGCGCGCGGGGAGCTCAGTTTGATCGGTGCGACGACACTCAATGAGTATCAAAAGCACATCGAAAAAGACGCAGCGCTTGAACGACGTTTTCAGCCTGTGCTGATAGCCGAGCCCACCGTCGAACAGACCATCATTATCCTGCGTGGGCTGCGCGACAAACTTGAGGCTCACCATCAGGTCACATTCGCCGATGAAGCATTTGTGGCGGCAGCAGAGCTGTCGGATCGTTACATCACCTCGCGCTATCTGCCGGATAAGGCCATTGACCTCATCGATCAGGCAGCGGCCCGCGTTCGAATCAGTTCCTCCTCGAGGCCGGCTGGCATTCAGGAGCTGGAAGCCGAAATCACCCAACTCAAACGTGAACAGGACTATGCATCCTCCCGTAAACGTTTTGATGAATCCAAAGGCTTCGAAGAGCGCATTGGTCAAAAACAAGCGCAACTGGGAGAGGAAACAGAAGCCTGGGAGCGCAAGACAGGTTCCGAAACCCTTGAGGTGACCCTCGAGTCGATTGCCGAGGTGCTGTCCCGTCTCACCGGTATTCCTGTGACCGAGCTTACGCAGGAGGAGCGTCAAAAGCTGATGAATATGGAAGACACGCTGCGTGATCGGCTGGTCGGGCAGGAAGATGCTGTTCGCGCGGTCAGCGATGCCGTTCGTTTGTCTCGAGCCGGCCTTGGCCAGGCCAACAGACCGATTGCCACGTTTCTCTTTCTTGGCCCTACGGGCGTCGGCAAAACCGAACTTGCCAAAGCGTTGGCAGAAACGGTGTTCGGTGACGAGCAATCGATCATTCGTATTGATATGTCGGAGTACATGGAGCGTCATGCGGTTGCCCGGTTGATCGGTGCGCCACCCGGTTACGTGGGATACGACGAAGGCGGGCAGTTGACAGAGCGTGTCCGCCGCAAGCCCTACAGTGTGATTCTGCTCGACGAGATCGAGAAGGCGCATCCCGACGTGAACAACGTATTGCTGCAGGTATTCGACGATGGGCGTCTCACGGACGGCAAGGGACGTGTCGTGGATTTCAGCAATACGATCATCATTGCCACCAGCAACCTGGGCTCTCCCGTGATCATGGAGAATCTTGAGCGCCCAGAAGATGAACGCCTTACGGATAAAGCGTTACGTGATGAATTGATGGGAGTCCTGAAAGGGCATTTTCGTCCCGAATTCCTGAACCGTATTGATGACATCATCGTGTTCCATGCCCTTACCCGTGACAACATCCGATCGATTGTGAGTATTCAGCTTGATCGGGTCATTCGAACCGCATCTGCACAGAACATCACAGTGAAAATTGCTGACTCACTCATTGATCATCTGGCGGATGTTGGTTATCAGCCTGAGTTTGGCGCGCGTGAGTTGAAACGTCAGATTCGCCAGGCCGTCGAAACGCGGCTTGCGAAGGAAATGCTCGCTGACAAGCTGCAAGCCGGCGACAGCGTTGAGTTGGGTTACGACAAGGAGCGTAGCGAAGTGGTCTTCAATAAGGTGGAGGTGGATGCGCCAAAGACCGCCGAAAAGGGTAGTCCTCCAGACCAGCCAGATGATCTGGCACCTGTTGCGGAGACTGGGACTTAGCCTCAACACACTCACGTAACCTGGGAGCGGGCCTGTTGATCACGACGTGCAATGATCTACTGGATCCTCAAATGCCTGGATGAGCCCGGCAGACTGAAGACGCAAGTGTGGAGGATTATCGTGCCAAAGCCTGATTCTGAAGGGCGTGAGTGCAACTCGACGCTGAAAAATTTCAGACTTCAGTGGGCGCTGATGAATGCGTACGAACGTTTCGAACAATTGGTTGTTCTTGCGCTCAGTCTCATCATCGCGTCTGTGATCATGATGGCGCTACTGCAGCTCTGTCGCAGGGTTGTGCCGTTGGTGATCGGTGGTGCGATTGACCCTCTAGATCACGATGTTTTCCAGGCCCTCTTTGGTTCAATCTTCACCGTGCTGATAGCCCTGGAGTTTAAGCATTCGATTGTACGCCCGGCCCTACGACGCAACAGCATCGTTCAGGTTCGCACAGTGCTGTTGATCGCCTTGCTGGCGCTCAGCCGGAAGTTCGTTATTCTCGATTCTGCCGCTACTCCTGCGCTCACCATTGCCGCACTAGGATTTGCCACCCTGGTGCTCGGCATCGTCTGCTGGCTCTTACGAGAGCGTGATAAGGATGACTTGCGAGAGAGTGATAAGGATGAATAGCTACAAGGGTTACGCAATGCCGACATTTTTTTAGCGAGAGCACCCCGGTATAGCCGTGCCGTACGCATTATCAGTGACACTGTGTGGCGGAACCGCACCGTATCTTATGGCCGCGATGGCCGCGATGGCCGCGATGGCCGGATGGGGCTATGGGCACTTGTTCTGGATCTACCTGACGGTGATCAGCGCCATCAGTGCCGGGGTCTATTTGCGCATGCCAGAAACCAAGGACCTGCCACTGCGCTAATTGTTTAGAGTTACACCGATACAACCAAACGCCTGATGCACCGCATCGGGCGTTTGGTATTTCAGTAATGAATAAGAAGGGCGAGGGCGGTTTTCGCTGTTGCACAATGCTTCAATGCGATTAAAATCTATCCAAACTTAGCTCAACTAAATAGATGTTTAGTTGAGTTGTAGTTTTCGAGTTACCAATTTGCGCCTTGAAGAGACCTAAAGTACCGGTTTGCAATCGATGGTTTCGAAAGCACACGTATCACCAGCATGGAGCTCTCAGCTAAGAGCTTTCTTGCTGGCTTGAAAAGCGTAGATCTCTAGCATCCTGTAAACCTGTTTTTTGATCTGTTAACTACAGTGGTTAACAGATCAAAAAACAGGTTTACAACGGCAACCGCGCTTCTGGGCCTACGTGATGAGGCCGGACATGTGGATGCGGTTTTGGGTCGGGGACAGGCCGAGGACCAGTGCACGTTATTGAGCTTTTCAATAAACCAAATCCTGGAGCAGCTCCCAGGGAAGCTGGTGGCCACAGTAGCTCTACGGACTATCGGAATGTAAATCAGCCGGGACTGTTCATTTCCGCGAATGGCAGGCCTTGAAATCCGTGCACCAACTCCATGCTGAACGCTGCAGATTTCACACAGCGTCGTGCTAGTAAGTGGGCGCTGCAATTTCAGTAATACCGTAAACGAACAAGCTGTCTCCAAAAAATTACTCAAATCAAACGAATAGGCGAATTCGCATACGGTGCATGATCAGCCGATCAAGGGTGACATTTCTGGATTCGCTGCTCATGACGTAAAATCGGGCACGATAGCGGCCGCAAAGGCTGTGCCAGAGCCTGTAGCGCGCAGATGATTGCCGGACAGTTATCTGTAAGCATCCGTGAACATGAGGCGAATGGCTCGATTTACACAATTACTTCCCATTTTTTTACACGTTACTTCTGCGAACTGATGGCTTGATCTCCAGCACAAGTATTTCTGCGCAGTAGAAGGTTCAGGAACAAAAGGTCGCATGGGCCGCACGGAATGAGCTCTGAAGCCTGCAGAAGTAAAGTCTTTTCATGGCAGCGAAGCACCCACGCTAGGGATTTAGTTCTCAAAATGAAAAGAGATTACTTCCGAGAGCTTTGATTGCTTCAAAATCTGCGCGTAACCGGGCTAATCTCGAAACACCTTGTTACGTGTAATGTATATTATGTTAAATGATGTGTCAGAGTGGAATTTCCTATGCTTGAGGTCAAGCTCCACCACTTTCCGATTTTGCAGACGTCTAGGCTCTTCTTGTGAGAGTTGCGATTTGATAATACGTAGCGCTAAGTAACCCCGCTAACCCGCACGGTTAGGAGCTTCCGGAGATACCATCGAATGTCCTCACCATATTCAGTGGGGTCGATGCGATACGCTGACTCGCAATATGACTCTCCGTGTGAGGTACTGCACCGCGCCAGTTCTACTAATCTACAACAGTGGCTCACCTACTTTGCGGCGCAGCGGAGGTTGATGATGAGAGGCCTGATTAGTGAACTTGATATTTTCCAGCAAGAAATTCTCGGTGGCGACCATATGCACGCCATCACTTGCATGACCGAGCTGCTAACGGAGTACCGCCAAAGTTTGCCCGACACGCTTTGGCAGGACGACATAGTCGATCAATGTCGTGAACATCCGATTTTTCAACTACTCCAGGAAGACCCCTACACCTCACGAGCTTTCGAAAAGCCCAGAGGCTACCCAGGGGATGCTGTAATGCTGGATTACGCCTACTTTCAGAATCCGCCTCCCGACTCCAGCGCGATCGGAAAATTAATATTCGAGGTTGTCACCTCAAGCCCAAATGCACTGAGCGTACGCTGGCGCCGTGAGCACATTGCAGGCTTGATTGAGCGGCTGGCATCCCATCGGGAAACGCTTTCTATCATGAGCGTCGCTTGTGGCCACTGCCGAGAACTGGAGCTTCTCAAACCCGAGACCCGACTGCGGATCCAGCGCTTTGTCGCATTTGATAATGACTTAGAGACGCTGAAGCTTGCCACTCTAACGTGGTCGGAAATCATCAAGTGGCAGTGCAATGTCAAGAAGCTGCCTGAAAGTGATGATTACGATGGATTCGACTTCATCTACAGTATTGGCATCTATGACTACCTAAATCGCGCCCAGGCAATGGCGCTTACAGCTTGGCTGATGGGTAAACTGAATCCAGGAGGGAAACTCCTGATCGCAAACTTTACACCGGACAACTGGGGGCGGGGCTATATGGAAGCTTTCATGGACTGGAAACTCGTGCTCAGGACGCGCGAACAGATGAGGGCGTTCATACCTGCGGACTCATCACCACATTCCTGCTTGTATTTCGACCCCTATCGCAATGTGATCTACCTACTACTCACCCGGGAGCTGTTGACGCCGATGCCAAGTTGACCCGCGTGCCGACGGTCTCGCTAGCATGTGTGCACTCGCACCTGAAACCGCTGCATGCCTTAGTAAACTGCAGGTGGCATCTGGCGCCTATCATTCAAGGATCATCTACGGGCCTCATACCGAGCCAGAGATCCTGAAGGATACTTAGCGAACAAGCAGTCCACGCTCGACGGAATTACAGAGCTTCGTCGACGTATTCTTGCGGCGTTAGCCCACCACTATTACCTCGTAGAAACTCAACCGCTTTCTGACGGCAATGGGGCTGTGGCGAGGATGATCATTCATAAGCATTTCGCTCGGATACCCTACGCACGGCCACGTTTTGACGCCGACGTTTTGAGAGCTGGAGCAACACTCCAGCTCTCGCAGCCAAGCCCCCGACGTAAAAACTCTTACGCTAAGCAGAAAGCTCAACGTAGCTAGACTTCGCCGCCTACCGCCGCCATAAAGATGGGGATCGGTCCAAAGTCCTGATCGGAGATCGGACCGCTGCGGCCGAACGAACGAGCAATATTGATCAGCCGCCTGCACCGTTCCCAGGCGGCGGGATAATCGGTCAGCATCCTGCAGACGCCGCTGGCCAGCAGAATTAGCTCGGCCCCCAGGTAGTGGGCCAAGTCATCGGCAATCTGGCGCTGAACCTTGGCCAGCCGCTCCCGGCCCTTCTCGCCTTCCGATGGAACGAGGCAAACCAGACCGTTGTCGACGACGATCACCGTTGAGTGGATCCCTGCCCGCGTCAGGATTCGCGAAACGTTGTGATGCAAGTTCTTCGGCTCTGCGGCCTTGGCTCCGTAATCAATTGCCGCGCATTCTTTCGCTTCGGCCAACGTATACGGGAGATTATTGCGCGGCAACAGGCCATTCTTGGGATGACTGATCCCGTTGCTTGCGAGGCGTCATGACCCTGCTTTTCAAAGTTGATACCGATCGCGGCCTGGCCTGGAAAAACCTGTTTGAGCGACATGCTTCGGACATTGACGTTCGGTTCTGGCCGGACGTCGGCGCCCCCCACGCAGTGCGCTACCTGGCGACGTGGCAGCCGCCACCAAACGTCCCCTGATGCTCCCGAATCTACAAGCGATATTCGCGACTTCCGCGGGTGTCGATCAGTTCGATCTGAGCTGCCTGCCGCCTCAGGTCGAGGTTGTGCGCATGCTCGACCCCGGCATCGCCCAGGCGATTGTCGAGTACGCCTGCTTCGCGGTCCTTGCCCTGCATCGAAAATCGATGACAGGCACCCAGATCAAAGCGTCAGCCCGCTACCGCTGTGGCGCATCAAAGGACTCTATAGATCTCCGAAATCACCTGCATCGTTGCGTCCTCGATCGTTCCTTCATTACGGCATAAAACCCAGCCGTGATCTGCAATCGCTTGCTCGAACGCCGTGGTACAAGCGACATGTTCTTCCAGCTTATGGATCACAGTACTGCTCAGCCCACGCCGTCGTGCCGCTGCCCTCGCCCATGAAATATCAGGGGCGGTGACAACCCCGACATGCAGGTCTGGCACTCGCACGTTTCGATCAATGTTCAACTGTAGAATCTCTGCAAACGGGATTATCCGGCGAAACGCGGCATCAGATGGGTACCAGCGATCGATCAAGATAATGCTGTCTGGTGGCTGTTTAGCCAGCACGTGCCGGGAAATCCAGGTACGGCTATCAGCAAAGCGCTCACAAACCTCCAACTCCAAATCCCGGGTGGGATTTCTGACGAGTTTGTTAACGAGGGTCATTGTTTCACCCCTATGGGGATCGCTTTTTCTCTCGCAAAGTCGGATCACCTTTTTGTTGTCTGCCCTCAGTGCTTTCGTAACGGCCTCCAACAGTGTGGTTTTACCGGCTCCCTTGGGCCCATCTAGAGAAATAAACAGCGGAGGATTCATTCTTCACATAACGATAGATATACGGTTTTTTTTGCCCTGTTCGTTTGCTGGAACCGCTTGGCGCGACTATGCGAATCGAGTGGAGGGCCCTTATGAACAGACATTGATGAACACTCTAACCTGATTTGCAGCTATTGCTGAACATCACCCAAGTCATTCCAGTATGGCGGAGTGCCAATCACATCAAGAAAGTAGTCCGGTTTGACTGGCGGGATTAGGAGCGACCTCGCTAGAGCGTCGCTCCTCTGATTCCAGAAACCTGTCCTGCAGCATGTGCCCATTTACGCGCTGCGTTAGCCCGCGATCTTTTTTGCAAGCTCAGCGACGTGTTTGCCTTGGAAACGCGCAATATCCAGTTCATTTTGTGACGGTTGCCGTTTACCGTCGGCGCCTGCCAGGGTGGTCGCGCCATAGGGCGTACCGCCGGTGATTTCGCTCATGTTGGTCAGCCCTGCGCAGGTGTAAGGCACACCCACGATGACCATCCCCTGATGCAGGAGTGTGCTGTGGAACGACGTAATAGTGGTTTCCTGGCCACCGTGCTGGGTTCCGGTCGACGCAAAGACACTGCCGATTTTCCCGACCAGCGCGCCGCTCATCCACAGTCCGCCGGTCTGGTCGAGAAACGTGCGCATCTGCCCTGCCATATTGCCAAAGCGCGTCGGTGTACCAAAGATGATGGCATCGTAATTGCCCAGCTCGTCAGGTGTCGCCACCGGTGCCTTCTGGTCAAGTTTGACGCCGATGGCTGCTGCCTGTTCGGCCGGGATGGTTTCGGCGACACGCTTGAGCGTCACGTCGGTGCCGGGGACGGATCGCGCGCCTTCGGCCACTGCGCCAGCCATCGTTTCGAGGTGACCGTACATTGAGTAATAGAGAACCAGTACCTTCGCCATGATTTTTTCCTCGATTAAGTGTCATTCGATGGATCAGGAAGATCTTGGATTACACCACTGCCAACGACCAACAGCGGCAGGTGCTTTGACGGCATGCGGACTTAACACTAGCAGCTCCATATGCTGCCTGCCGGCAGGCTGAGACGCTCCCATTGCCCTCCCCATCCCAGAGCAGGCTGCCAATCAGCTGCTGGTGTTAAAAGTTGCCGGCACATTCTTGTTCCATCCCGAGCATGCCGGGCAAGTCACTAAACCAGTACTTTCCAGCCCAATTGCTCACGAGCCTCTTGCAGGTCGGATTGCAGATCGTGATCCCACAACCAATCGAAACGCTCTGCCAGGGTTTCGCCCAGCAATTGCTCGTCATCGGCTACCGCCGGATCACGCAGCTCGTAGAGCTCGCCGGCTTCCCAGGAAGTGCGTTGCACACGACAGGCACGTGGACGACGAATAGCGTCATAGACCTCAAGCACCGCTTGCGGGCGGCTCGTCAGAACCTGCGGGTCGGCCAGCAATCGGGCCAAAAGCCAGGCATCTTCCAACCCCTGCCCTGCACCAGCGCCCTGGTGCGGCAACATGGCGTGGGCCGCATCGCCAATCAGCCCTACACGGCCGTGCACGTAACCCGGCAGCTCTTCAAGTTCATGTAGAGCCCAAAGGGTCGGCGCTGGAATGCACTCGAGCAACACTCGCGCGGCATCGCCCCAATCGGTGAAAGCCGCAAGCATTTCTTCCTGGCTGGCATTACGAACCCATGGGGAATCGCTCGGCCAGGAGGGGTCAGGCCGACTGCGGTCTGAAATGAAGGCCACTACGTTGATCAGCCGGCCTTGCTTGACCGGGAATGTGAGGATGTGTGCGTCGAGCCCCAGATACATCTGCGGGACATCGACAAGGTGTTCATCGACACCCCGAGCCCGATAGGCCGCGCGCAACTGTTGGCTGTCGATCATTCCCCGGTAGGCGCAGGTGCCGCTGAAGCGCGGTGCCGCAAGGGGCTGACCGAGGCCTTGAAGCACATGATCACGAATCGAAGACTTGATGCCGTCAGCGGCGATCAGCAGGTCGCAGCGGTGTTCGCTGCCATCGGTGAACAGCACGCGAGCCTGTTCGGCATCCTGTTCTACGCTAACCGCGCGCTTGCCGAATTGGGCGATGCCCTCAGGAAGTTGACTGGCCAGCGCGTCGAGAAAATCCGCACGATGCACCGAAGACTGCCCTACCCCTTCGGCAAGACTCGCGCCGAGGTAACCGGCATCCTCGCCGCGGCGCCATTCGAACCAAATATCCTGCCAGGGATCAAGCGTGCGGTCAGCGATCTGCCGGTAGGGTTCGGCAATACCCAGTCCCGCTATGGCACGAACGGCGTTGGCGCCAAAGGAAACACCGGCACCGACCTCGCCAAAGGCGGGGGCCGATTCGAACAACTGCACGCTGAGATGGGTGTGGCGGCACAGATCCAGTGCCAAAGCCACGCCGGCGATACCTCCGCCGACAATACCGATGTGCAAAGTAGATTGAGAGGTTTGCATAGCAAGTTACCCATGAGGCTGATTGTTATTGGAGTAACTGAATCATCGCCATCTGAGCGCTATTGATAAATACCGCAACTCCCATACTCAACATTACGAATGTGAATATTGTTCGCCGGAAAAATGCGGCTTTAGCGCAACGCTCTTCACCTGAAACGGATCCAGGTGAAGGGCGTTGCACGAAGGGTTCATCCAAGGTGGATCGTGCCGAATAAAACATTCGGCAAATGGGTTTAACGGGATGCAAGAACACCATTCAACTTCGCCACTTGCGTAGCCAATGCGTCCATCAGATCTGGCGACAAGCAATCGTAAGGTTCCAAACCGAGTGCGCGCAGTTTTTCGCGAATATCCTTCATGTCCTCCGGCGGGGTGCCGGTTTCGATGAGCGACGAAACGAAGGCTGCAAAGCCCGGTGCAGCCCAACCTTTTTGCGGAGAAAGCTCGGTATGCACAAAGTCCAGGCCATAGAACGCATGGTCTTTATTTTCGATGCGGCCGTACATATGCACATGGCACTCTTTGCAAGCATGTCGTTGAATAGTGGCGCGCTCATCGACGATGACCAGCTTCTCAGCGTTCGCGATGACGCTGACTTTATCGCGAGGAACGACAGCTATGACCGCCAATTTCGCACCGGCGGGTTTCCAGCACTTGCTGCAGCCACAGGCATGATTGTGCAGAGTCTGAGCGTCAATCCTGATCTCAACCTTATCGGTCGGACACAGACATTGCAGGGTACCGCCAGAGAAATTTGCAGCGCTTGGTTCTATGCCGTTATCCAGTGAAGGATGAAGCTTCAAGTTGCTCACGATAAACCTCCAGTATCAGGGAGTGTTCGAACTGGATCTGGAGCCTGAGCTCCAGGGTGCGGATCAGTATTTGATAGTGCCTTCATGCATCAGATCGAAGGCCTCATTAATACGTTCAAGTAGTATGGTATGAGTGACGAAGGGAGCCAGATCGATTTCGCGCGTTCTGTATCAGGAAGACCAGAATGGCTATTGCTCCTACCAGCCCCGGAATTGCGAAGATGAGAAAACTCGCCTGCAGCGGCAACGATGAGGCATGCAGTGCGCCGCCCAGTAGAGGACCGATGATGGCCCCCGTGCGACCCACTCCCATCGCCCAACCAAGGCCTGTAGCCCGTATCTGTGGCGGGTAATACTGCACGGTGCAAGCGTTGGCCAGGATTTGCGTGCCAATGGTGCATGCCCCGGCAACAGCGATGAGTAAATAGAGCACAGGTAATGGGGCTTTGAGTGCGAGCAGGCTCAGGGCCAAAGCCCCGCAACTGAAGAAGGCGAACAAGACCTTTGCGATGCCTATTCGATCACCCAGCCACCCGCCGGCCACCGCGCCGATAATCGCACCAAGGTTCAGCGCCACCAGAAACGCCAGGCTCGAGTTCAAGCCGTAACCAGCGGCGCTCATGAGTTTTGGCAACCACGAGCTCAATGCATAGACCATCAACAGGCAACAGAAAAACGCCAGCCACAGCATGAAGGTGCTCAATTTGCGCCCCTCTTGGAACAACTGTGCAATCGACGCGTTTGTGCCTTTGGCGACTGTGTGATTCAACTGATCGGTTGCGCTGGGCTCATAGCTCGGTACGGCCTGCGTCAGTAATATCCGGGCTTTGCCCGTCTGCCCGGTGCGCAAAAGGAAGTCCAGCGACTCGGGCAACTGCCGTATCAAAAATGGCAACGCCAACAGTGGGATCAAGGCCACATAGAACACCGCTTGCCATCCCCACTGAGGAATCAACACCATGCCCAAACCCGCAGACAGCATCCCTCCTAGCGAGTAGCCACTGAACATGAGGGCGACCAAGGTGCTGCGGGATTTCTGGGGTGCGTACTCGTTCATCAACGCGACAACATTCGGCATGACCCCGCCAATCCCCAGACCGGCAACAAACCGGCACAACGCAAAAGCCTCTGGGCTCTGCACCAAGCCGTTGAGCGCGGTGACACCGCTGAATAGTGTTACGCACATCATGATGGTTTTACGTCTGCCTATCCGGTCCGACAATGATCCGAAAAACAGTGCACCCAACATCATTCCCACCAGCGCACAACTACCCAGCGCTCCCGCCTGTAATGAGCTCAGCCCCCACTCGGCCATGAGTGAGGGCAACACGACCCCATAGATGACCAGGTCGTAGCCGTCGAAGATGATGATGAGTGCGCACCAGAACAGCACGCGCGCATGGAAGGCATTGAAACGTGCCCCGTCAATCAGGGCTGATACATCGATCGTACGCATGGCATCGCTCTTTTTGTCATTGTTATAGAGCCGGAGGATCAGACGCCTCCGGGCGTTGCGCGGTGCCCAACTAGCTGACCGATAGGCGCGTAGTTCTTGAGGGACGTAAACCGTTCAGAATTTGGGCATGCGGCGATCATGGCCAAGGCATCAACGGTGATAAATGCAGCGATCCGAATACCTACTATTTCGAACGTGAATAAAGATCAGACACGAGCAAAAGCCAGGCAACCCTTACGATGGACGCGACGATGTAGCAGTTGATAGGCTTGCGGTTCTTGCAGCGGCCATTTCAGAGCGGTGCAGACCCAACGGCGGGCAACGGTTCATTGCCCTGGCATGAGCCAATCTGCATGAGGCTTTATGGAATTACGTGAGCTGGATCTCAATCTGCTTTTGGTGTTCAACCAACTGCTCATCGACCGCAGGGTTTCGACTGCGGCGGATAATCTCGAGCTGACCCAACCGGCGGTCAGCAACGCGCTAAAGCGGTTGCGTACCGCCTTGAACGACGAGCTTTTCGTACGCACCTACCAAGGAATGGAACCCACGCCTTATGCCCGACAGTTGGCTGAGCCGGTTGCACTGGCCATTCAGACTTTACGTGACGCGTTAAGTCGACAGGACACGTTTGACCCGCTCAACTGCAATCGCAGATTCACCATGGCCATGACCGATATTGGTGAAATCTACTTCATGCCTCGGCTGATGGATGCTCTGGCTGAACGCGCTCCTGGTTGCTCGATCAGCACACTGCGCAACAACACCGATACCCTGGCCGAAGGGCTACAGAACGGTGCGATCGACCTTGCCGTCGGGTTGCTGCCTCACCTTCAAGCGGGCTTTTTTCAACAACGCTTGTTCCACCATTGCTACGTCTGCTTGTGCCGCAAAGGCCATCCTGCCACCAGGGAGCCGTTGACGCTTGAGCGTTTTTGCAGCTATGACCATGTTCGTGTTGTAGCGGCGAACACCGGACACGGCGTCGTTGATACCTTCCTCGCACGGGCGGGCATCGAGCGAAACATACGCTTGGAAGTCCCGCATTTCGTTGCGATAGGCCACATTCTTCAACGCACGGATTTGCTGGCAACAGTGCCTGAACGATTCGCCCTCAGTTGCGAACAACCCTTTGGACTTACCGTCCTGCCGCCGCCTCTGGAATTGCCGAAAATCGAGATCAATCTTTTCTGGCATGCCCGATACAACAAGGATCCGGCCAATCGTTGGTTGCGCCAGCTCATGTTCGAGCTGTTTTCGGATTAATCGTGGCAAGCGTTGAGAGAACGCTTTGAACAGGTCGCTTACTGCCTTGTTCGCCCAGGAATGGCGATACGACTGGTCGTCTTGACCTCACGCAACGCTAGACTTGACTGGATAGACGCTATCCCGAGTTGTCGCCTCAATACGCTCTCTACAAAGTCACTGTAACTATCGAGATCCTGAGCCAGTACTTGCAAAAGGTAATCGGCATCGCCAGTTATCTTGTGACAAGACAAGACCTCCGGGAGCTGCATGATGACGGCTTCAAAGGCTTCGGGGGTGTGGTCGGTGTGCGTGGCAAAGCGGATATGCACGAACGCCATAATATCCAGCCCCAACTTCCGCCGATCCAGGTTGGCCTGGTAATCCTTGATCACACCCTCCTCTTCCAATCTCTTACGTCGCCTCCAGCATGGAGTCAGGCTTAACGAAAGACGCTCACTCAACTCCGCGTTGGAAATGCTGGCGTCTTCCTGCAACAGGGCAAGGATAGAAAGGTCGGTATCGTCAAGCGTTGCGCGATGGGTATTTTTTTTCTGCATGATGCCATCCAGTGGAAAAATATCCCGATTACGCTAGCAGAACGAGAATGAAAAGCAAAGAAAGTGCATCCGAACGCGAACAAACTATTGGCACTGGACCACAATGACGGATGCGTTTAAATGCTTACAGTTTTTAGCGACTCTCATAGATTGCACCATGGCACTGAACTAAAAGATGGTGTTCTCAAACCTTCCTTCGAACAGCCAAGTCGAGCGGATACCGTTCGCGACCGAGTCCGGCACGTGGAGCTCGGCGATATCATCGTCCCGCGAACGTTTGACCGGGCGTGCTACGTCAATGCACACAGTGAGCGCTATGTTTCCTTTCTGGAAACCGCGTGGTCTGAATGGACGGCAACCGGTCGGGAGCATGACGCCCTGCCCTTGGTCTGGCCGGTACGCGACTTGTCCAATGAGCAAGTCCCGGACTTCATTGATGGCAAGCTCGGCTTTTTTGCCATGGATGCCGGTTCGCCGATCACCGCGACCACCTGGGAAGCAGTCAAAACCAGCGCGGACATTGCACTCACCGGGCTGTCGTTGATCAACGAAGGCCAAAACAGCGCCTTTGCCCTGTGTCGTCCACCTGGGCACCATGCTGCTCGTGAATACATGGGCGGTTACTGCTACCTGAATAACGCGGCCATCGCCGCGCAACATGCACTGACTCAAGGCGCTAAACGTGTCGCGGTGCTGGACGTTGACTTCCATCATGGCAACGGAACGCAAAACATCTTCTATAACCGCAATGATGTGATGTTTGTCTCTCTGCATGGAGAGCCGTCGGTTTCTTATCCTTATTACTCGGGTTTCAGTTCCGAGTGCGGAACAGGTGCCGGCGAAGGTTATAACCTGAATTATCCTTTGCCGAAAAATACGACGTGGCAGAGCTACCAGAACGCCCTGATTCATGCCTGTAAGAAACTTCGGAGCTTCGCGCCCGAGTTGTTAGTCATTTCTTTGGGCGTCGATACATTCAAGGACGATCCGATCAGCCATTTTCTTCTGGAAAGTGATGACTTCTTTGGCATGGGTGAAATTATCGCCTCTGTCGGCGCCCCCACACTCTTCGTCATGGAGGGCGGATATATGGTCGATGAAATTGGCATCAATGCGGTCAATGTATTGCATGGTTACGAGAGCAGGCAATCCTAAGTTTCGGCGAACGATATAACTTCCTTCGGCTTACAACTCAGAGAGAAACATATGACTCTATTCATAGACGTTGATCATGCTGCCACGCTTTTTCGAAAAATCGGAATCGGTAATGCCATCAAGCAAATGGCGCTCTACATCAAAGCCGACTATTGCCGTTGGGCCGACTTTGATAAGTCCCCACGTACCGCCAATCATTCCGCCTACGGGGTCATCGAGTTGATGCCGACCGACGACGGCAAGCACTATTCATTTAAATATGTGAATGGCCATCCCGCCAATGCCAGCAACCATCTGCTGACAGTCATGGCGTTTGGTGTTTTGGCGGACGTTGATAGCGGATACCCCACGGTCCTCAGCGAACTCACCCTGACCACTGCGGTTCGCACAGCGGCAACGTCCGCCCTGGTAGCCCAGTCCCTGGCACGCAAGGGCTCGACACGCATGGCCATTATCGGAAATGGCGCCCAGAGCGAATTCCAGGCCATTGCCTTTTATGAAATGCTCGGGATCAGCGAGGTGCGGATATTTGATATCGACAGTGCTGCTTCATTGAAGCTGAAACAAAACCTGGAAAGCTATACCGGCATCAATGTCACCGTAGCCTCCTCGGTGCATGAAGCTGTCAAAGGCGTCGATATCATCACCACCGTCACGGCGGACAAGGCCTACGCGACAATCTTGACGCCCGACATGATCGAGCCTGGCATGCACATCAACGCGGTTGGCGGTGACTGTCCCGGGAAAACCGAACTTCACGCAGATATCCTGCGCAACGCTCGAATCATTGTCGAGTTTGAACCCCAGACGCGCATTGAAGGGGACATTCAGCAACTGGACGCTGACTTTCCTGTCATCGAATATTTCCGCATCGTTCGGGATAACGAACCGGGCCGAGAAAGTGACACTCAAGTCACAGTGTTCGACTCAGTCGGGTTTGCGCTTGAAGACTTTTCTTCACTTCGTTATTTGCATGACCAAGCTGGCAAATATGCGGTTGGCGAGAGAATTCATCTCGTTCCCACACCCGCCAACATAAAGAACCTGTATCAATTGATTGAGGGTAACGCTCACTGATTAACCGCTACTGCAAGAGTGCGAACCGGCACCCTGTCCCTGCAAGGCGTAATATTTACAACAATAAAACACACACTATTTCTCTGCCAAAACTCAAAAACATAAAATCAAGAGGTTTTGTGATGAAATCAGATACGCATGAAATAACTGAAAATCCTGCATTACAGCGCACGCTCAGCAACCGCCACATTCAACTAATGGCCATGGGCGGTGCTATTGGTACTGGCCTGTTCATGGGTTCCGGCAAGATCATCGCCCTCTCCGGAACCTCGATCATACTTATCTATATGATCATCGGCCTGTTTGTTTACTTCGTCATGCGTGCCATGGGAGAGCTACTTCTATCTAACCTGAACTTCAAAAGCTTTGCTGATTTCGCCGGGGCTTACCTCGGACCTCGTGCAGCCTTCTTTCTCGGGTGGTCATACTGGTTGAGCTGGAGTGTGGCCGTTGTGGGGGATGCAGTTGTCGTCGGGGGATTCTTTCAATACTGGTTCCCTGATGTACCGGCCTGGATCCCCGCCATCGGCATGATGCTGACGCTATTTGCCTTGAATGTGCTCACTGTCAAACTGTTCGGCGAGGTTGAATTCTGGTTCGCGATCATCAAGATAATCGCAGTCGTCGCGCTGATTTCCGTCAGTGTGCTGCTGATTGCCAGCTCCTTCGTCTCCCCCACTGGCGTAACGGCTTCCCTGACGCACTTGCTGGACAAACAAGCCGCCTTTCCTAACGGCCTGTTCGGCTTCTTCGCCGGCTTTCAGATGGCGATCTTTTCGTTTGCAGGTACGGAACTGATCGGCACCGCCGCCGCCGAAACCAAGTCGCCTGAAAAGACCTTGCCCAAAGCCATCAATTCCATACCGCTGCGGATCATCCTTTTTTATGTTCTGGCCTTGGCCTGCATCATCGCAGTGACCTCCTGGCAGCAGGTATCGCCCAACAAAAGTCCCTTTGTCGAACTGTTCCTGATCGCGGGTTTTCCAGCGGCAGCCGGCATTGTGAACTTTGTGGTGCTGACCTCTGCGGCGTCGTCCGCCAACAGTGGTGTCTTCTCGGCCAGCCGCATGTTATTCGGCCTGGCCGATCTGGGCAGTGCACCGGGTATCTTCAGACGGCTGTCGAAAAACAGCGTTCCGTTCATCAGCCTGGCCTTCACGACCTTCCTGATGCTGCTGGGGGTGTTGTTGCTGTTCATCATTCCTGAAGTCATCACCGCCTTTACCATCGTGTCGACGGTGTCGGCCATCCTGGTGATCTTTACCTGGTCGACCATCCTGGCGTCTTACATTGCTTATCGCAAAGCAAGGCCCGACCTGCATGCGCAATCCCGGTACAAAATGCCTGGAGGCGTGCCGATGGCATGGTTCTCCCTCGCATTCCTTGCCTTTGTGCTGTGCCTGCTTGCCCTTAGACCAGACACCCGCCTCGCACTGTGCGTGATGCCTGCATGGTTCATCTGGTTGGCAATCGCCTACCAATTCTCACAGTTCAGGAGCAGGAACCTGGCCAGCCTTGCAACCAGGCAACACGGCTGAAGTTGAAGCATGGCCATGGATTGGCCGCACCTCAAACGACGAAATCCGCTGCGCATCAACTATCCGGTGCAGGAATGTTGGCGGCCGCCGTCATCATGGGTGGGTCGTGGTACGGCGCGAAACCTGCCTCACCAATATAGGCGGAGGACTTATCAATAATTGAAGGCGGAGGAAAAGTTCATTTGTTAGTCCGAAATAACACTTATTGCATCGTGACAATTTACAGGCGTCAGTTCAGTGACTATCATAACCCTCACGTTAGAAAACCAGACGGTAAACGCATTGATCACGACCGTTATAGCGAATGAATAATTCATTCAAGCTGATGAATGGAGATAAAATAGATAATAGCCATAAAAAACAATGAGTTAAATGCAGAGTAGTAGTCGGAAGAAACCTTCTTAAAATCATCAAAAACTAAACAAGACCAACCGAGAACATAAAAGTTTCAAACGTTAATAATTAAAACAAATTGCACATATAACGCTTTGAAATATTCGCCATCAATGCTAATAATTCGGCCGGTTCCGGGTTCTTGGGCAACGCACCACCTCACATAAAGTGAGCATCAGATCTCACGCTGACTACCCCGGTCTTTACTAAATTCAAATAACGATGGCGTACTCAAGTTCAATAAAACTTGAGCCGTTGTTGTGCGGCGCACTAAAACTGCGCAAGGAAGACATCATCGTTCGCCATCATTCAAGGATTAAAATCCTTTCGATCTTCGGTACCCGTCCAGAAGCCATCAAGATGGCGCCTTTAGTCAAAGCCCTCGCTGCGGAACCAGGCATTCATTCGCAGATATGCATCACCGGCCAACATCAAAGCATGCTTAAACAGGTGCTGGATCTGTTCGACCTCGAGGCCGATCACACCCTCGATGTGATGACGCCGCACCAGTCGCTCAACTCGTTGACCGCGGCGCTTTACGGGGCGATTGACCCCGTGCTGGAAATGACCCGCCCGGACCGGGTGCTGGTACACGGCGACACCACTTCGGCCATGGTTGCCTCAATGGCTGCGTTCCATCGACGCATCCCGGTCGGTCACGTCGAAGCTGGACTGCGAACCGGCGATATCTACAGCCCTTGGCCGGAAGAAATGAACCGCCGCTGCATCGACCTCAGTGCGGACATGCTGTTTGCGCCGACCCACGAATCGCGCCAAAACCTGCTCGACGAACGCCTTCAAGGTCGCGCCTTCGTGACCGGCAATACGGTGATTGACGCTTTGCAGATGACAGCGCGGCGCATTGAGCAAGACACAGACCTGCGGGCTAGCCTGGACCAACAGTTCTCGTTCCTGAAAACCGGCCGCAAAGTTCTGCTGGTAACCGGGCATCGCCGGGAAAACTTCGGCGAAGGCTTCCTGGATATCTGCAAGGCCCTGAGCCATCTGGCCCGGCGCACGGACATCCAGATCGTCTATCCGGTGCACTTGAATCCCAATGTCATGGGCCCGGTCACCGAGCAGCTGGGCGATCTGCCCAACGTGCACTTGATCAAGCCGCTGGACTACCTGGCCTTCGTACGCCTGATGCAACGTGCGCATGTGATCCTCACCGACTCCGGTGGCGTGCAGGAAGAAGCGCCGTCGCTGGGCAAACCGGTGCTGGTCATGCGCGATGTGACTGAACGCCCCGAAGCTGTCGCCGCGGGCACGGTTCGCCTGGTCGGCACCTCGCCGGACTCGATCATCGCTGGCGTCAACGCACTGTTCGATGACGACCTGCTTTGGCGCCGATGCTCCCAGGCGGCCAACCCTTACGGCGATGGCAAGGCCAGTGCGCGCATCGTCGATGCCCTGATGGGGCGCCCGGTCGATGATTTCGTCGTGACTGGGGTGCGATTGCCCAAGTTCCAGCACCACCTGTCAGGGCTACCTGTACCCGAGAAAAGTCTCCCGGCTTTCACATCTTTATAAACCAAACCGCTCATCCCCTTATCAGCTCGAGATCTACCTGAATGAAGTCTTCCGTTGCCATCCATACGGGTGCGCTCAGCGCCTTTGCCTGTGGCGTGAGCCTGCTCGCGCTCATGCCGACCTTTGCTCTGGCCGCGGACAGCCCGCTCACCCAGGCGATCAACCGACTCAACGCCGACACGCGCCAGGAGCGTGAGATCCGCTTGAGCGATCTGGGGATCGATGCACCGATCATCCTCGGCTCCACCGACGCCCGACGCGAGCTGTATCTGCCCGTGCCGGCGGGCGTGCCGCTGACGGATGCCACACTGAATTTCGACGCCAGCTACCTGAATGGCGAAGGCGGTCGCAACACGCTGCTGTTGTCGCTGGACGGTTATCCGGTGCGCGCACAAGGGCTCAGCGAACCCCAGGGCGACGCCAGCGTCACGCTCGGCGTGGATAAGAAAGCGCGCGAAAACGGCTCGTTGCGCCTCGGAGTTGCCTGGTCGTCAATCGTGTCCCGTGTGCTGTGCGAAGACGAACGCGCGATCGGCAATGTATTGCGTATCGAACCGGACACCCGCCTCAATTACAGCTACGACGCCAGCCAGTTACAGGACGTCGGCGCCGCCTGGACGGCATTGCCCGGCAAGCCGGGAATCATGGTCGCGCCGGGCACCTTGTCCGCCGACAGCTACGATGCGGCCTGGCGTCTCGGTGTCGCACTGGAGCGGATTGGCAAACACAGCCGCGTTCTGCCCTTCCCCGCCGTACAGGACACAGTCGACCTGACCAGCCTGCGCATCCCGGCCGAACTGCTGGCTATTCCAGCGTTCGCCAGCCTCAATGGCAAAGGCCCGCAGGTTCTGGCCAACCCGGCGCAAATCGGTGCGCTGTTGATGTTGGGGCAAACGCCGAACGTCCAGGCGGATCTGGCAATCAACGACCCGCAACTGCTCAAAGCCGTCAACGAATCGCTGGACGCGCTGCAGAGCCAGGTTCAAGGCCTCGACTCCACAGCCGCCAACGCCTTCACGCAATGGCGTGAGCGGCATATCAATGCAGGTCTGGCCGCCACCGGTACTGACAACGTGCGCCTGGCATTGCTGGGCACCCGCCCGGTGCTGATGATCGCACCGCAAGCAACTGGTAAGGCGCTGGCCCTGTTCAGCACGGCCTGGAACGCACTGGCACGCAGCCGCCAATTGACGGTCAGCGAAGCACAAATGCCATTGAGCGCGGACGGTCGTGTGGCCTTGTCGCGCCTGGGCGGAAACCCCGGTGCCATTGACGTGCTGGCCAAATCCGACTGGAGCACCTCGTTCCCTCTGGGCAGCGTGGCTTACGACGGTCGTCTGCCGGTGAAGGCGGTAGTCGATGTGTCTGCCGCACCCGGTGCCTCGGACACCGCGCCGGTGGCCTCGCTGTTTCTCAACGATTACCTGATTGGCGCACAACAGCTCGTGGCCAACGGTGAACAGCAACGCATCGAAGCACGTATCCCGCGTTACGCCCTGGGTTCGAAGAACGTTTTGCGTGTGTCGTTCCAGCGTCAGCCGGTCAGTGATCGTTGCCTGGAAACGCCACAGGCCTTCCCGGTCTCGGTGCTACCGACCAGCCACATCGTGCTGGATAAAACTGCCCTGGGTGATGACTTCTCCGGCATGGCTGCGCGCTTTGCCATGGACGCGCAAATCCTCGTGCCACAGGCCTACCTCGAGCATCCGGCGAGCAGCTTGCCACACGTGATTTCGGTGGCTGACGCCGCTGGTGTTTCGCCGCTGCGGGCGCAACTGAACGTCAGTGCCGACCCGAAAGCCTTGGTCGTACCGGACAAAGCCTTCCTCGCCTTCGAGCTGCCGATCAAGGACAGCAAAGAGTCGGTGCAGGTTGATGAGCAGGGTCGCCTGCTCATCAATCACAAAGATCAGGTGTTGCTGGACGTGCATCCCCTCAACCACCTGGCCTCGTTGCAAGTGGTGGATGCCGGCGGCCAGCACGGTCTGGTCTATCGCGCCCTGGGCGATGACGCGCCCCGCTTTGCCAGGCAGATTCTGCTGACCCGCGGCGACGTGGCCATCCTCGGTGACAACGGTGCACTGACCACCTTCGACACCCAGGACCCGAGTGGCAGCCAACTGATCGACAACGAAGAACCCAAGGGCCTGGACGCCTGGCGCAAGCCGTCGCTGCTGTGGCTGATTCCGGGTGGAATCCTGTTGGTCCTCATCCTGTTGCTGGCCGGCCGTAACGCCCGTCGCAATCGCCAGTAACGGAACCTTTCGATGACGTCGCTTTATTGGCCCTATTGGCTGGCCCACTACTACAGTTTCCTGGAAATCTCGACCATCGTGATCGCGGTGCTGATCCTGATCTCCAGCCTGGACGATTTGTTCATTGACCTGTGGTACTGGTCTCGCCGCCTGTTTCGCAAGTTCACCGTGGATCGCAAATATCGGCCGCTGACCGCCGAGCAACTGATGGCCCGGGATGAACAGCCGTTGGCGATCATGGTCCCGGCCTGGCTGGAATATGACGTCATCGCACCGATGATCGAGAACATGGTGTCAACCCTGGATTACCAGAACTATGTCGTCTTCGTCGGCACCTACATCAATGACCAGCGCACCATCGATGAAGTGGAACGCATGCGTCGGCGCTACAAGCAGCTGCATCGCGTGGAAGTCCCGCATGCCGGGCCGACCTGCAAGGCCGACTGCCTGAACTGGGTGATCCAGGCGATCTTCCTGCACGAGAAAACCCACGGCATGACCTTCGCCGGCGTCGTATTGCACGACAGCGAAGACGTACTGCACCCGCTGGAATTGCGGCTGTTCAATTACTTGCTGCCGCGCAAGGACATGATTCAGCTGCCCGTGGTTTCGCTGGAACGCAACTGGTACGAATGGGTGGCGGGCACCTACATGGACGAATTCGCCGAATGGCATGGCAAGGATTTGGTCGTGCGTGAAAGCATGACCGACACGGTGCCGTCTGCCGGGGTTGGCACCTGTTTCTCCCACCGTGCCCTGCGAGTGCTGGCCGGGGAAACCCAGAACCAGCCGTTCAACACGGACAGCCTCACCGAGGACTACGACGTCGGCGCACGCCTGGCCAAGGTCGGCATGAACGCGATCTTTGTGCGCTTCCCGGTGCAGTTTCGCGTGCTGCGTAAATCCTGGTTTCGCAAACCTTACGAATCGACCCTGAAGATGCCGTTGTGCGTGCGGGAATTCTTTCCCGACACATTCCGTACCGCATTCCGCCAGAAAGCCCGCTGGACGCTGGGCATCGGCCTGCAAGGCTGGGAGCAAATGGGCTGGAACGGCTCACTGGCCAACCGTTATCTGTTGTTTCGTGACCGCAAGGGCGTGGTGACGGCGTTCGTCAGCATCATCGCCTACGTGATTCTGGTGCAGCTGCTGGGCCTGCTCATCCTGCGCCAGAGTGGCCTGTGGGATGTGAGTTTCCCGACGCCGTTTGAAACCAACGGCTTCATCAAATACCTGCTGCTGGCCAACGGTATCGCGCTGGCCTGGCGTATCGCGCACCGCTGCTATTTCACCACCGTGTTATACGGCTGGCAGCATGGATTGCTGTCCATCCCGCGCATGGTGGTGGGCAACTTTGTCAACTTCATGGCTGCATCACGCGCCTGGCGCATGTTCATCGTCGGCAAGGTAATGAACCGCAAACTGGTGTGGGACAAAACCATGCACGACTTCCCGTCCACTGACCTGGTTGCCTTCGCACCGCGCAAGTTGGGCAGCGTGTTGCTGTCCTGGCAGGCGATCAACGAAACCGACCTGCAAAGCGCTCTCGACGAACAGAAAACCCGGCATATGCCATTGGGACGGATCTTGCTCAGCAATGGCTGGCTGGACGACGAGACACTGGCGGAAGCCATCGCCTTCCAGAACGATCTGCCGCGGGTGTTCGATGTGGCCAACAAGGCACAGGCGTCAACCCCTACCCTGGACGATGAATTCGCTCTGCGCTGGCGCGTGGTGCCGGTCGGCTTGAATGCCGACGGCCGAGCACAACTTGCCGTGGCCAGCCCGTTGCCGGCCGAAGGTCTGCAACAAGTCAGCGAGGCACTGGGCAGCGAACCGGTGCAACTGATTGCCCGGGAAAGCGAAATCGTCGCGCAGTTACGTCAACTGAACGTGCGCCAAGGCCAGTCCGTGCCGGATGCCCGCGCGCCACTGCTGGGGGACTTGTTGATCGAAATGGGCCTGCTGGATCGCGACGTATTCAATCGCGCCATGCTGCAGTACCGCCCGCAGCGTCACGGACGCATCGGCGACTATCTGGTCGACAGCGGCGTGCTACCCCGCTCCACCATCGAAAAGGCCGTGGCGCGTCAGCACAGCCACTACCCTGCGGAGCTTCCGGCATGAAACGCCCCTTCCTGACCCTCATGGCCACGGGGCTAAGCCTGTTACCCGGGCTTGCTCTTGCCGAGACGTTGCCGCTGCCGTTGACCGGCCCGGCCTATGTCACCGCCAACGAGGCCTACAGCGCTTACGAGCGCAAAGATTACGACCTGGCCATCGCCAAGGCCCGCGAAGCCTTGCGTCAGCGGGCTGACATCACCCGTTTGAACACCTTGATTGTGCTGGCTCAGCGCGACAAGGAACTGCGTGATCATCCCAAACGCTACCCCCAATCGCGTCAGGCCCCAGGCTTCGGCGCCGCGGCCCAGGCGTTCAAGGCCTACGATCGCGATGACTTCGGCACGGCTGCCCAAGCGTCACGCAAAGCCATCGCCCAAGCGCCCAAACGCATGGATTATCGATTGCTGCTGATCGAGTCCTTGCAGCGCCAGCAGCATTTGCAGGAAGCGGATCAAGCCACCACCCAGGCGCTTGTGGTGTTCCCGGACGACGATACCTTGCTGATGCGTCGCGAAGCGATTCGTCGTCAATTGGCCGCTCCGCTGGCCGTTGAAGGTTATCGTGCCCTGGAGCAAGGCCAGGTGTCCCTGGCCGTGGACCAGGCCAGAAAAGCCGTCGCCTGGGCTCCGGAAATCGGCGCCAATCAGCAACTGCTGATCAGTGCCCTGCTCGCGGCCACGGATTATCCTGGGGCCGAACAGGCCGCGTCAGGCGCTTTGGCGCAAGACGATGGGGAAATCGCTCCGTGGATTCTGCGCAGCTACGCCCGTGATCGTCAGGGTAAAACCCAGGCCGCCCAGGCTGACCTGAATCACGCTCTGGCCATCGATGGCCTGCTTGAAGCAGAAACCCGTGACATTCGTTTCTTCGCTGCGGACGCTGCACTGGCCCATGACGAGCCTCAACAAGCGCTCGATCATCTGCAGCCATTGGCCGACGATGAAGGCGGTGAAGTAGCCCGCCGACGCACCAACGCCCGCTTGGCGTTGCGGCAGAAAAACAACGGCGCGAACGTTATTGCCCACTTCCCTGCTCCGGCACTGAACTGTGAGGAAACGGCCTTCGGCCTGGTCTGTGATATCTGGCCGGGCAACCAGCGTGATGGCGGAACCGACATGGCCGGCCAAGCCTACGCGGCCCTGGCCCGCAAGGACTCCGGAACAGCCGTCGCTCTGGCAAATGAAGCCATTGCCCGAGCGCCACAGAATCCGGCGTACCGCCGACTGCTGGTCAGCGCCCTGAGTGATCAGAAACGTGTGCCCGAAGCCATCGCGGCAGCCAGCGACGGTCTAAAAGTCACCGGTGATGACGCGCGGCTGCTGGCCCAACGGGGTCGTCTGCGCCAACAATCGGGTGATGATGCCGGCGCTCGCAAGGACTTCACCCAGGCCTTGGCGTCAGGCAGCCTGCCCGCTTACGAGGAGGCCAGTCTGTATGCCGCCATCGGTCAGCGTCGGACTGCACGCGAACGCCTGCAACAAGCGCGTGATACCGGCGAACTCGAATCGATGAGCGAACTGCAAATCGCCTATCTGTCGGTCCAGGCCGGTGACGATGACGGTGCCCACACTTCGTTCCGCAAGGCCGATGCCGACACCCGCCTCACGCCGACAGCCACGCAGGATGCGGCCTATAACGCCATGCGGGTCAATGACGACGAGCAAGCTGTCACCTACTTCAAGCGAGTCATCGACGCGAAAAACGCCAGTGAACTCGACATGTCCGAGCAGCAGCTGTTCGACACCCGCCGCGCCGTGGCCGATGTGTCGCGCACCTGGGGCTTGACCAACACCACCAGTTATCGCGGCAACAGTACCAGCAGCGGCTTGAGTTCAGCACCGAGCGGCGGCAGTAGCAGCAATGACAATGTGCAAAACAGCACCGAGCTTTCCTGGCGTCCCTTGGGCTACCGCAACGCACGGTTTGTCGAACTCTACGGACGGGTCACCGACACCTTGTGGAGCAAAAACGGCGATTCGGATACCGGATTCGACGCCTTGCAAGGCGCCGTGGGTGTGCGAGTCAAACCGTTCACCTCGCTGAACGTGATGGCCGCCGTCGAGCGCACCTTCCCGTTGGGTTCGTCGGACGTCGACGGTGACTGGTTGCTGCGCCTGGGCTACGGCTCCAGC
The DNA here is from genome assembly GCF_000282315.2 of Pseudomonas sp. GM41(2012). Taxonomy (GTDB): domain Bacteria; phylum Pseudomonadota; class Gammaproteobacteria; order Pseudomonadales; family Pseudomonadaceae; genus Aquipseudomonas. Next base: position 768,338 of record NZ_AKJN02000006.1, on the reverse strand, counting down.
ATCGGCACCGATCTGCGGGTCGATGCTGACAGCTGGTGGACCTCGCAGTTGTTCGCCGAAGCCGGACATTACGTCAACGACTCGCGCAACTACTTCAACAGCGAATGGCAGGTGGGTCGCAGCTACGCCATCGGCGGCGCGGGCTCGCGCTGGGTGACGTTCCCTCATGTGGTGGCCGCGTTCGACTACGACTCGAAGATGAACAGCGAAACCGCTGCCGACGGCAGCACGGACTCGTCATCGGGCAAGGCCGGCGGCGTTGGTATCGGTAACAACGTGCGGTACTGGTTTCGCGAAGATGCGTACAACGCGCCCCGCTCCTATGTGGATTTTTCCCTGCAATATCGCGTGAAGGTGCTGGGCGAAGACAACGCTGAAGGCGTGTTCGCGCGCCTGACCTATTCCTATTGAGGACTTGCATGAACGTTCGAATGTGTTTGTGGCTGGGTCTTGGCCTGGTCTCAATGGGGGCACAAGCGGCCCCTGAAATCGCCCAGCTGTATGCGCCGAAACTGCCCGAGGGTTCGGCCTGGGTGCGGGTGGTCAATCCGTCCGATACCGCCATGCAGGTCCGGGTCGGCCAAGGCCCGAGTTTTGCCCTTGCCGCCTCAACCGCCTTGGCCAGCCCGTTTCAGGTCGTGGACTCGCTGCAGCCGCTACAGGTGAGCATCAATGGTCGCGAGATAAAAGGCCTCAGCGCACCAAAAAGTGCGTGGGTTACGCTGATTCTCGACAGCGACCCGGCACGGGCGCCACGCCTGGTCATCGACCCGCCGTTGCGCGGTAAAGACCTGCGCGCCGAACTCAATGTCTACAACCTGGCCAACGGTTGCGAAAAGGCCGAGGTCAAACTCGCCAACGGTGCTCCTGTGTTCAACCAGCTGCCGTTCAACGGACAAGCCCAGCGCACGATCAACCCGGTGCAGGCGACGCTGATTGCCAGCTGCAATGAGAACGCGAGCCTGCCGTTGAAGCTGGCGCCCTTCAAAGCCGGTGATCGTTATAGCCTGTTCCTGATCGGCTCCCGCCAGGCTCCACGGCTGATTGGCCTTGTCGACCAGACCGCCCCATGAACCTTCAATCCAGACCCGAACGTTTTATCCGTCGATTGTCGATGCCCGCCATGATCGCTGGCCTGCTGTCGAGCCTGTCAGGCACCGGCGTTCAAGCGGCCTCGGCGGTGATCACCGGCAACGGTGGCTGGTTATTCCCGGCCTGGGAAAGCCTGAGCAAGGTCGACAACACCGGCACTGCCCGCAGCATTGCACTGGTCAGGGAACTCCAGCAGCAACTTCAACGCGAACACATTGGGCTGGTGGTGCTGGTGGTGCCGATGAAAGCGCCGTTTTATGCTCAGCGCCTGCCCGTCGATCAACCCTTGAGCGTGGCCGTGATGCAGCGCTATGACCACCTGCAAAACGACTTGACCCAAGCAGGTCTGACCACACTGAATATCAAGCCGATCCTGCAACGGACCGAGCAAGGCAAACAGACCGCGTTCTACCGCGCCGACTACCACTGGACAGCCTGGAGCGCCGAAAACACCGCAGACGCCACGGCGCAACTGATTACCGAGCGCTATCGCCTGCAAGGTGACCCCGGTGGTGGCGCGGCGCTGGGCCAATGGTTCGACAGACGCGCGTTCGGCGACCTGGCCAGTAATTTTCTGCCAGCGATCAAGCGCAAGGCGATTGGTCGCGACATCTACACCGTTCGCCATCAGGCCGAAAACGACTTGCTGATCGACGATGCGCCGGCACCGGTCCAAGTGATCGGCAACAGCTTTGTCCAGCCTTACCTGGGTTTTACGCAGAAGCTCTCAAATGCCTTGGACCGTCCCGTCGCACTGACCTGGAACCCTGGCGACGTCGGTCCGTGGGCTACGCTGCTGCAATACCTGGAGTCGGCGGATTTTGCCGAACACAAGCCGCAAGTGATCGTCTGGCAATTCAACGAGGGCCAGTTCCACCTTGGCCCTGATGCGGCGGCCAACTGGAACGCCAAAGGCGTCACCTCGCTGAGCCAATGGCATCAACGTCTCCAAAAGGCACTTCCGTGAACATTTTCGGCTACACCGCCAGTCGTGCGACCGTTGCGGCCCTGTTGTTTGCAGTCACCGTCGGCGTAGGCACCAGCATGCTCTACGTGACGAAAACCAAGGCCCTGGACCCGGGGATTGTCGGCATCGTCTGGCAGCCGGACAACAAGACCGTCGGTATCAGCGGACACTGGGAAAAACTGGGAGCGCGTGAGCTGCTGGTGCAATGGACGGTTGTCGACGATCAGGCCTTCGTTCCCGGTACCGACCTGCCCGCCGTACCGGTGCTGCCCGATTGGGCGCGCATCGCCAAGGCACCCTGGGCGCAGGATGTGATCCTCGGGCTGGCGGGTTATTTCAGCGAGAACCGCTCACGGGACAACATCGAACAGCTGGCCGCAGTCTCGGAACGGATCGCCAAATTGCCTACGCCGTTACACGTGACCGGCTGGTATTTCCCGGCTGAAGTCGACCCCAGCTGGACCCGTGCCAAAGAACTGCCCGCGTTGTTGGCCAAGCTGCCGCGACCGCTGTGGATCAGCGTTTATGACGGTGCCAATATCGGCCCCGTCGCCACCGCCGAATGGCTCAAGCAATGGCTGCCGGACGACATCGGCGTGTTCTTCCAGGACGGTGTCGGCGTGTACGCCCGCACTGCACCGGTCGCGCGAACCTACGCCGACGCTCTGAGCCAGCGCCTGGGCAAAGATCGTGTGCGGATCATCGTCGAAGCCTTCCGCCCCAACTTTGGCGGCGGCTTCCGCTCCGCGACCGCTGCCGAGCTCAAACCGCAACTGGCGGCCTATGACGGATATCCGCTCTACCTGTTCGACGGGCCGCACTACGTGACGCCAGAGTTGGTTGAGCAAATGGTGCAGTAAAGCGTGCGCCGCTGACGTGTCAACTTTCAGCGCAAGCGCTTTCGGCCAGCGTTCGCAGCCCTGAATGCTTCGCGTGGACGCCGATCAAGTGTCCAATCGCCTGCGCATCCATAGGCCGGCTCAAGAAATACCCTTGAACCTCATCGCACCGGGCATCCTGCAACGCCTGAAGTTGCTCGATCGTTTCCACTCCCTCCGCCGTGACTGTCAGCGACAGTGCCCTGCCCAGCCCGACGATGGCCTCGATGATCGACTGATCGTCACCGCTGGCGGCCAGCCCGGAGATAAAGCTGCGATCGATCTTCAACCCGTCGAAAGGAAATGAACGCAGGTAGCTCAATGACGAGTACCCAGTGCCGAAATCGTCCATTGCCAGGCGAACTCCCAAGGCTTTCAAGTCGTGCATGATCTGCAGTGCGCCCTTGGCGTCGTCGAGCATGACATTCTCTGTCAGTTCCAATTCCAGCCGGGCCGGATTCAAACCGGTCTGCGTTAACACCGCCTGAACCCTGGACACCAGCTGCCCACGCTGAAACTCTGTCGGCGACAGGTTCACCGAGACAAAGAGTTCTTCAGGCCAGGTCGACGCGGCCCTGCAAGCGGTGTGCAGCACCCAGTTGCTCAGCGGCAGAATCAACCCGGTTTCTTCCGCAATGGGAATGAAAACGTCGGGCGACAACAGCCCTCTCACCGGGTGCTCCCAGCGTACCAGCGCTTCGGCACCGGCCATGACTCTGCCTGCAATCTGATAGCGCGGCTGAAAGTGCAGACGCAACTCATCATGTTTGATCGCGTGACGCAGATCGCTTTCCAACTGACGACGATCGAGGATTCGGGCATTCATGTCGCCCGCGTAAAAACGCCAGGTGTTGCGTCCAGCATCCTTGGCTTCGTACAGCGCGATGTCGGCATAGCGCAGCAACTCGTCGGCCAGGGTGGCGTCAGCCGGTGCCATGGCAATGCCGATGCTGGCACTGATAAACACCTCATGCTCATCAATCTGGAACGGCTGTTCGATGCAGTCGATCAGGCGCTGGCACAGGTGCTCGACCTCATCCTGAGAAACCATATTCGCCACCACCAGCACAAACTCATCGCCACCGATTCGCGCGACCAGGTCGTCGGAGCGCAAGCACTGCCCTAGCCTTTTGGAGACCTCGTTGAGCACCTGATCGCCTGCGGCATGCCCGAGCAAATCATTCACCGGTTTGAAGCGATCCAGGTCGACGCTGAGCATGACCAACGGATCACTCAGGGTCGGCGCAGCCTTGAGTTTGCCATCGAGGAATTCCTGCATCCGGGCGCGATTCGCCAGGCCCGTCAGCGCATCGTGTTGCGACAGGTATTCGATCCGTCGGCGGGCTGCCACTTCTTCAGTGATATCGCTGGCCGTGCCGCGATAGCCCAGCCCCTCCATTTCTCGCACGGAAAGACGGAAAATCCTGGCTTGCCCGTCCCCTGACAGATAACTGCATTGCAAGATGGCGTTGGCCCGTCGCGAGTGGTTTTTCAACCACTGGGAAAGTGGGCCCTGATCAGACACCAGCAAGTCATCGATAGGACGACCAAGGCACTCGGCCCTGCGCAGTCCCGTCACGGTTTCGAAGCGCTCTGACAGGTAGGTGAAGCACAACCCGGTATCGATTTCCCAAATCCAGTCGGAGGACGCTTCGGCGACATCACGAAACCGCGCCTCACTGGCCGCCAACGCCGTTCGACTGACCTGCAGGGAGGTGTAACTGGCATCCATCACTTGCGCAGCCGCCGTGGTACGGCGCTGAAAAAGCCAGGTCATCAGTCCGATAATCAGCCCCGCTATACCGATCAGTGGCAACACCACGGTCATCAACCGATGCCCCGGTTGCGCCGGTGTCCACTGCAGGGTGCCCGCCGTACCAGTTTCCCCCAGGCGCAAAAACGATGTGCCGAGCGCAGCACTATCACCTGAGGCCACGCGCAATTGAGCAATCCCGAAATCACTGGCCATGGTGCTCAGTCGGGCAGCATCGAGCCTGGAGACGAACAACAGTATTGAGGCTGGCCTGTCATCCGTTTCGACCTGGAGGTTGGTGCCCGGCGTCAGGGGCGCGGCAGCGACCAACACCGGGGTGCCGTCGACATCGAGAAACGCCTTGATGGGTGTTTCGCTTTCGACATCAATGCGTGCACGTTCGATGAGCGCGGTGATGGGTTGTTTCAGCCAGTCTTCTGCGGTGACCGATTCCAGCTGCCCATTGATGACCGAGTACACCGTACGATCGGTCGAATCGATCACAAACACGCCCTCAAACCCGAAATCCTCAAACAGCGACGAGCCGGCATTCTGGCGGACAAATGCCCAGTCGATATCCACCTTCCTGTGCAGGTGCTCGTAGGCATCGCCCCAGAATGCGTAGTCCTTGATCGTCAAAAGAACCGACTTCTCCAGGGATTGCACGGCCTTTTCCGTATAGAAGCGACTGCGGCGCTCGGCGTCCTGGTTTTGCTCGAAGGCGATGTAAACAATCAAGGTGCTGGCCAACAGGAAGATCGACAACAACAGACAAGAGAAGGCCATCAATGACATGCGGGTCAGGGAAAGATTGGAGGTTTGCTTCTGCGGCAGAGGGTCGAGAGGCTTGCTTTTCATAGGGCTTCCAGGCGGTACAACGACTACAGGCCTTATCGGCCCGACTGTCGATGCCTTGACCCGCTATCGTCTTCAACCGCTCAACGGTCGAGTCTTGCGAGCAAAGCCAACCCTGAAGCTTCAGCTCACTTTTTCTGACTCTGTTTTGCGGCGGCCGGGCTTTCGAGCGCGACGCCGGTAACCGCAGAACCTGTGGGAGCGGGCTTGTTCGCTACCTGAGCGAGCGTCAACAGAACGTTATTTTCTCGAAACACCTCACAACCGCTGATCAGTTGGTTCGGTTTTTTGACACTTCCCCGATATGTGGTCACAACTTTTGCGCTCCGCTGGGTCATAACACGGTGGCTGTCGATGGAATATTGGCATCTTTCGAGGTTTTAGGCTGATACGGAGATAAGCTCATGATTTTTAATGTACAAAATTTTGGCGCCAAAGGAGATGGCATCACCGACGACACGGCGGCGATACAAAGTGCGATTGATGCAGCGGCCGCCGCAGGTGGGGGGCAGGTGTATATGCCGACCGGAACTTACATCGTTTCGGGAGGTGAGGAACCCTCCGACGGCTGCCTGATGCTCAAGAGCAACGTCTACCTGTACGGCGATGGCATGGGCGCAACCACTGTCAAAGTGGCTGATGGCTCCGACACCAAGATCACGGGGGTCATCCGCTCCGCCTATGGCGAGGAAACACACGACTTTGGCGTCAGCAACCTCACCATCGACGGCAACCGTGATCACACCACGGGCAAGATTGACGGTTGGTTCAACGGCTACATTCCCGGCCAGGCAGGCTACGACTCCAACGTCACCCTCGACAGCGTCGAGATCAAGGATTGCTCCGGGTACGGTTTCGACCCCCACGAGCAGACCGTCAACATGGTCATCAAGAACAGCGTGTCCCACGGCAATGGCCTGGACGGCTTCGTTGCTGACTTCCTCAGCGATAGCACCTTCGAAAACAACGTCGCCTACGACAACGACCGCCACGGTTTCAACGTCGTCACCAGTACCCACGACTTCACCCTTACCAACAACGTTGCCTACAACAATGGCGGCAATGGCATCGTGGTGCAGCGCGGCAGCGAGAACATCCCCTCCCCCAGCAACATCACCATCACCGTTGGCGAGGTGTACGGCAACGGCGCCGAAGGGGTGCTGATCAAAATGTCCAGTGAGGTGACCGTCAGCGGCGTCGAGATTCACGACAACGCCAGCGCCGGGATCCGCATCTATGGCAGCAACCACGTCGAGATCATCGACAACACGCTCAGCAACAACTCCCTGGGCAACCCCGTACCGGAAATCATCATCCAGTCCTACAACGACACCCTGGGCGTGTCCGGCAAGTACTTCAACGGCAGCGATAACACGATCCAGGGCAACATCATCACTGGCAGCAACCTGTCGACCTACGGCGTTGCGGAGCGCAATGAAGACGGCACTGATCGCAACGCCATCATCGGCAACACCATCAGCCACACCAGCAACGGTGCCACGCTAGTCTATGGTGACGGCAGCTACGTCAGCGCCACGGTGCCGATGACCACCGTGCAAGGTACGGCTGGCAACGACACCCTGCTGGGCAGTGCCGCCAGCGAGATTTTCTACGGCGTTGCCGGCAACGACACCATCAATGGCGGGGCCGGTGGCGACATTCTGGTGGGCGGTGCAGGCATCGACAAACTCACCGGCGGTACCGGTGCCGATACGTTCCGGTTCGTCGCTCAGTCCGACAGTTACCGCAACGCAACCGCAAGCTTCGATGACACCATCACCGACTTCGACGTCACCCAGGACAAGATCGACCTCGCCGGCCTCGGTTTCACCGGCCTGGGCAATGGCCGTGGCGGCACCTTGCAGGTCAGCTACAGCGCCAGCAACGACCGCACCTACATCAAGGACTACGATGCCGACGCCAGCGGCAATCGCTTCGAGTTGATTCTCTCGGGCAACCTGGCCAGCACCCTGACCGCCAGCAATTTCATCTTCAATCGTGTGATCACCGGCACCAGCGGCAGCGACTCGCTGTCGGGTAGCGACTCGGCCGACACCCTGCTCGGCCTGGCGGGCAACGACAGCCTCAGTGGCGGCGCGGGCGACGACAAGCTCGACGGCGGTGCCGGCATGGACTCCCTCACCGGCGGCACTGGCGCGGACATCTTTGCGTTCTCCAATCGCCTGGACAGTTACCGCAACTACAACACCGGCGGTGCCAATCTTAGCGACGTGATCACCGATTTCGATATCACCGCCGACAAGATCGACCTCTCGGCCATTGGATTCACCGGCCTGGGGGATGGCAAAAACAACACCGTGTACGTGGTGCTCAACAGTGCCGGCACCAAGACGTACATCAAGTCCCTGACCGCCGACGCCAATGGCAACCGCTTCGAAGTGACACTGGACGGCAACTACCTCAACAAGCTGACCAGCGCCAACTTCGTCTTCGCCACGTCGCCAACGGTCAACCATGCACCGGTGGTGGCAACGGCGTTGCTGGATCAGAACGCGACCGAAAACACCCCGTTCAACTACGCGGTGCCGACCACCAGTTTCACCGATCCGGATAACGACAGCCTCAGCTATACCGCGACCCTGGCCGATGGCAGCGCCCTGCCCGCGTGGCTGAGCTTCAATGCCACCAACCTGACCTTCACCGGCACGCCGACCAGCACTGCATCCGGCAATTACAACGTGCTGGTTAAAGCCACGGACCCGGCCGGTGCATCGGTCAGCGACAGCTTCGCCCTGGCAGTGGCCGATACGCCCGCCAACACCATCACCGGCACCAACAATGCCGAAAGCCTCAACGGCACGGCGGGCGCAGACCTGATCCTCGGCCTCGGTGGCAACGACACCATCAAGGCCGGCACCGGCGCGGACATCGTCGATGGCGGCGCCGGACGCGATTCGCTGTACGGCGGCGACGGTGCCGACACCTTCCGCTACACCAACGTACTCGACAGCTACCGCGACTACGACACCGGCGGTGTCACGGCCACCGACACGATTTATGATTTCACCGCAGGCGTCGACAAGATCGATGTTTCGGGCCTTGGCTTTGTCGGCCTCGGCGATGGCAGCAACGGCACGTTGTACATCACCCTCAACGCGGCCGGCGACAAGACTTACATCAAATCCGCCGAGACCGATGCCGATGGCAATCGCTTCGAAATCGCCCTCAACGGCAACTACCTCAACACCCTGACCGCCAGTGATTTCGTGTTCGGCGAGCGCGCCCAGCAGGACATCCTCTACCTGCCCGTCCTCGGCCAATCCAATGCACGCCTGCTACGCATGACAGAGGACGACAATCAGTCCGGCACCTCGATGCTGGTCAACGACCTGGACCGCTACACAACCTATGACGTGCGCAGCCAGTTCACCGATACCGATGGGAACGGCATCGACATCGCGGTGGGCGGCAGCACGGTCACCGGCCTGTCGACTCTCAGCGCCGAGGAACTCAAGTTGTGCTGGTGGCTGACCGACACCAACCAACCCGGGCCTGCGCTGTTGCGCGCCGTGACGCTGCTGCGGGACCAGCACACCGAACTGCAATCCATCGATAACGTCACCATGGGCATCATTTGGGGCCAGGGCGAGGAAGCCGCCCAGGAGATCGGCCGCGCCACGGACAAAGCAGCGGCAGCAGCGGCGTACAAGGCCGCGACCCTGAAGGTGTTTGATTACCTGCATGCCCAGTTCGGCAACTTCAGCGTGTACATGATGGAAACCGGTCACTACGAGCAGGACGCGGCGCGTACCCGTGGTTATTCGGAGGAGAAGATTGCCTCCATCGTCGAGGGGGTTGGCTATGTCCGCGCCGCCCAGGAAGCCATCGCTGCCGAGCGTGCCGATGTCAAGCTGGCGGTGGACTACACCGACCTCCCCTTGCGCCACGAAGTCGATCCGCAGGCGTATCCCGACGACGTCTGGCACCTGCACGAGGAGTCAGCGGAGATCGTTGGCCAGCGCCTGGCCGACTACATTGCCGGTGACCTTGGCTTCCAGGGCAACCCTAACGACAACAACAGCGTGCAGGACATTTTCGACAACGCTCAGAACATGATTTCCGGTACCGACCAAGCGGATACCCTGGTGGGCACTTCGGGCAACGACACACTGGATGGCAAACTGGGCGCCGACACCATGACCGGTGGCGATGGCAATGACATCTATGTGGTCGATAACGCGTCCGACCGCGTGGTGGAAACCAACACCTCGACCTCGCAGATCGATACGGTGCAGGCCTCGGTCAGCTGGACCCTGGGCGCCAATCTCGAGAACCTGGTGCTCACCGGCGCGTCGAACATCAACGGCACCGGCAATGAGCGGCACAACTTCATCACCGGCAATGCCGCCAATAACGTGCTCAATGGTGCTGCAGGGGACGACAGCATGAGTGGTGGCGATGGCAACGACACCTACTATGTCGACAACGCCGACGACATCGTGATCGAGACCAACAGCAATGCAGTGTCTGGAGGGATCGACAGCGTGCACAGCAGCCTGGCGGCCCATACTCTCGCCAACAACGTCGAGCGTCTGTATATCGATAGCACTGGCGCCGCCAATGGCACGGGCAACGCGCTGGACAACACGCTGTTCGCCGGAGCCGGCAACAACGTGCTGGACGGGCGCGATGGCAACGACACGGTGTCCTTTGAACGCGCCCTCTCCGGGGTTACCGTAAACCTCTCGACGTCAGCGCAACAAAATACCGTGGGTTCCGGGCTCGACACTCTGAAATTTATCGAAAACCTGACGGGAAGCGCCTACGCCGACAGTCTGTCGGGCAACAGCGCCGCGAACGTTCTGAACGGTGGTGCGGGCAACGATACGCTGGTGGGTGGTTCGGGCGATGACCGGCTGATCGGCGGTGCAGGCACCGACAACCTCACCGGCGGCACTGGCGCGGACACCTACGCGTTTGGTGCGCTGTCGGACATGGGCGTCGGGGCTTTGCGCGATGTGGTCAACGGTTTCAAGACCACCGAGGGTGATCATCTGGATTTCACCGGCCTGGACGCCAACCCGCTGACCGCCAATATCGACGCCTTCACGTTCATCGGCAGCAACGCCTTCGACCCTGCCAACGCCACCGGCCAACTGCGCTTTGCCGATGGCATTCTCTACGGCAGTGTCAACGCCGACGCCACCCCCGAGTTCGAGTTTGAACTGGTGGGCGTCAAGGAGCTGCATGCCAGCGATTTCACAGCCTGACGTGTGGCAGCGAGCCTGCTCGCGATGACGGCGTCACATTCAGCATTGCTGCAAGCTGAACCACCGCTATCGCGAGCAGGCTCACTCCCACAAGGGATTTGCAGTGCCACAAAAATCGAGGACAGCCACAGATCAAATGTGGGAGCGGGCTTGCCCGCGAAGGCGGCGACACATTCAGCACTGATACAAGCTGACCCACCGCTATCGCGAGCAGGCTCACTCCCACAGGGGATTTGCAGTGCCACAAAAATCGAGGACAGCCGCAGATCAAATGTGGGAGCGAGCCTGCTCGCGATGACGGCGGCACATTCAGCACTGCGGCAAGCTGACCCACCGCTTTCGCGAGCAAGCCCGCTCCCACAGGGGATTTGCAGTGCCACAAAAATCGAGGACAGCCACAGATCAAATGTGGGAGCGAGCCTGCTCGCGATGACGGCGGCACATTCAGCACTGATACAAGCTGACCCACCGCTATCGCGAGCAGGCTCACTCCCACAGGGGACTTGCAGTGCCACAAAAACCAGGGCAACCGCATATCAAATGTGGGAGCGAGCCTGCTCGCGAAGGCGGCGACACATTCAGCACTGATACAAGCTGACCCACCGCTATCGCGAGCAGGCTCACTCCTACAGGGGACTTGCAGTGCCACAAAAACCAGGGCAACCGCAGATCAAATGTGGGAGCGAGCCTGCTCGCGAAGGCGGCGACACATTCAGCACTGATACAAGCTGACCCGCCGCTTTCGCGAGCAAGCCCGCTCCCACAGGGGATTTGCAGTGCCACAAAAATCGAGGACAGCCGCAGATCAAATGTGGGAGTGAGCCTGCTCGCGAAGGCGGCGACACATTCAGCACTGATACAAGCTGACCCACCGCTTTCGCGAGCAAGCCCGCTCCCACAGGGGACTTGCAGTGCCACAAAAATCGAGGACAGCCACAGATCAAATGTGGGAGCGAGCCTGCTCGCGATGACGGCGACACATTCAGCACTGATACAAGCTGACCCGCCGCTTTCGCGAGCAAGCCCGCTCCCACAGGATATGCATTCGACCTGACTGACCATGGTTGATTTCGTGGCGATAGGCGTCAATCTTGAACCTGGTCGCAACCCTGCGGCTCAGAACAGGCTTTGCACCTGCTCCAGCACGCCGCGGCTCATCTGGCCGGTGTGGGTGTGCAGGCTTACATAGCTTTGCAGCATGTCGAGTTTGGTGTTGAGCAGGTCTCGGCGGGCCTGGAACACCCGCTGCTGTGCATCAAGAATATCCACCGTGGAACGCACTCCACCCTGAAAGCCTTTTTCCGTCGAGGTCAGGGCCCGCTGATTGGACTCCACCGCCCGCTGCATCGCCTTGCTCTTGGTGAACCCGGCCACCACGCCCAGATAATCGGCTTCGATGTCCTCGGCCAACTGTTGACGCTGCACATCGTAGTCGGACTGGGCACCGGCCAGTTGCGCTTCAGCCTTCGCCACCGAGGCGCGTACCGCCCCGCCGCGATACAACGGAATATCCAGCTGCACCCCCACGTAATAACTGTCCTGACGCGGATCGAGTTCCTGGTACTGGCGGGTTTCCCGGCGGGTTAGCTGGGTGGTCAGCGACAAGGTCGGATAATGCCCGGCGCGCTGACTGTCGGCTTGCGCCTCGGCGACTTTCACCGCTGCCAGCCGGGCTGCCAGCTCTGGGCTGGCTTCACGGGCAACCGCCGTCCAGTACGGCAAATCCTGCTCCGGCGGGATCGGGCTACCGGCGGCGAGTTCTTCGCGCATCGGCTGGATGTCATCGATGGGCACGCTGGCGCGACCGGACAATGCCCGCAACGCCGCCACGCGGCGGGCCTGGGCTTCAGTCTCCTGGGCTTCGACGAGATCGAGCCGCGCCTGGGCCTCATCAATGTCGGTGATCGCACCCTGGCCGCCCTGATAAAGCTTTTTGCTCTGCGTCACCAATCCACTGATGGCAGCCTTTTGCTGGGCAATCAACTTGATCTCGTTTTCAGCCCGGGCGACGTCGAAGTAGCCTTTGGCGACCCGGTCGTACAGGGTCTGGCCGGCAACGTCGAATAGCTGGTTACCCAACTGCCCTCGCGCCTTGCCCTCCTGATACGCCGCCCAGCGCCCCTTGTCATAGAGCGGTTGTTGCGCCGCCAGGGTGACGTTGTTTGCCTGGTAATCATTACTGTTGACGTAGGTGCTGTCGTCGCCGCCATCGATACGCCCACCGTAGCCGTAGCGTGACGTCAACGACACTTGCGGATAGAGGCCGCCGCGGCCAATCGCCTCTTCCTGCTTCGAAGCATCAAAGGCATGGGTCGCCGATTGCACGGTCGGGTCATTGGCGCGCGAGGCGTCGTACGCCGCGGTCAGGCTCAGGCCTTTTTCGGCGGCCCATAGGGGATTGATCGCGGCCCAACTGATATACAAACCCAGCAACGCACGGGAGCGATAGCGACAACGATCGGTCATGCTCATTCCTCTTTGAAGGCTGCAAGCAAGCGTTCACGCAAAGGTTTCATCAGGTAATTCATCAAGGTGCGTTCCCCCGTCACCACCGTGACATCGGCGAGCATGCCGGGGCGCACCAGCAGGCCGGCGGCCTGGAGCGAGGCGACGGTGTCGGCGGGAATTTCGACCTTGGCGGAAAAGTACGGCTGGTGCGTCTGTTCATTGATCAACTGGTCCGCCGACACCGTAGTCACCGTGCCGGTGACCGTCGGCGTATCCACCCGTTGCAGCGCGGTGAAATGCACATGCACCGGCAGACCCGGGCGCAACTTATTGGCCATCAGCGGCTCGAAACGCGCGGTAATCGCCATCGGCGCATCCAGCGGCACCACCTGCATCAGGGTTTGGCCGGCCTGCGCAACGCCCCCGACCGTATGAAGGCTCACGTCCATGACCTGCCCGGACACCGGCGCACGGATCGCGCCGTTGTCGACTTCAAACTGCAAGGCACGAATCTGATCGGCATAACCCGCCGCCTCGGCAGAGACCTCGCTGAGCTGGGTTTCGGCATCGCGGCGAAATTCCTGCTGCGCCTGCAAGGCCTTGAGGCGGCTTTCGTTGATCGCCTGGCGGGTCCTGCCGACATCGCCCACCCCGGAGGCAATCTGCCCGGCCAATTGGGCTGCGTTGCGCTCGGCCTCGAAAAGTTTATTGCGCGGAACGTAGCCTTCACGGGCCAAATCACGCAGGCCTTCCAGCTCCTGCTGCTGGAAGCGCATCTGCGCGTCGTAGTTGCGCTTGACGCCTTCGTAGCCGCGCAATTGCTGCTGCAACGCCGCGGCTTCGTGTTCGATGATCTGCAAGCGGCTGCCCAGCTCTGCGCGGCGAGTCAGAAACAACTGGCTCTGCAAGGCCATGGCGGCCTTGACCCGCGGCTCATCGGCATGTTCCAGCAGTTCAGCGGGCCATTGGATCTCGGTTGAGCCCAGGCGCTCGGCAATCAACCGCGCTTCAACGCTGCGATCGTTGAGCAACTTGCCCAGGGTCACGTCCCGTTGCGACTGCGCCTGCACCGTATTGAGCTGCACCAGCAACTGTCCCTGGGTGACGCGGTCGCCATCGCTGACCAGCAGCTTTTCCACCACCCCACCGACCAACGACTGCACAGCCTTACGTTCGCCCGCCACCACCACGGTGCCGCTGCCCACGACACCCTGGTCGAGCGGAGCCAGGCAGGCCCAGAGCAGGAAACCGCCCAGCGTCAGGACCAGGAAACCGACACCATAGCGTGCCGCTCCCCCGGCGTCGGTACTGGCGCAGGGCAATGTTGTGGCGCCGCGCACGCTCAGCCTCTGCTCAGGGGTCAGATCATGCATCTTCGCCAGTCTCCTTGACCGCGGCCGGTCTTGGCCCCGTCATCAATGCCTTGAGCACCTGGTCTCGTGAACCGAATGCTTGTTGAGTGCCGTCCTTGAGCACCAGGATGTAATCGACCACTGCCAGCACATTAGGCCGGTGGGTAATCAGCACCACGGTGCTGCCAGCAGCCTTGATCGCACTGATGGCCTGCACCAGTGCCAGCTCTCCGGCTTCATCAAGGTTGGAATTGGGCTCATCGAGCACAATCAGCGACGGGCGCCCATAGAGTGCACGAGCCAGGCCGAGGCGTTGCTTTTGCCCACCGGACAAGCCAAGCCCGCCGGGGCCCAGAGGTGTGTCGTAACCCTTGGGGAACCTCAGGATCATCTCGTGAATGCCGGCGTGACGCCCGGCTGCGATTATCTTGTCGGCGTCCTGCTCGCCGAAGCGGGCAATGTTGTCGGCCACACTGCCGTCGAACAGTTCGATGTCCTGCGGCAGGTATCCAAGGTGCGGGCCCAGGGCGTCGTGGGACCATTGACTGATCTCGGCGTCGTCCAGGCGCACCGACCCGCCCAAGGCTGGCCATACCCCGACCATCGCCCTGGCCAGCGTTGATTTACCACTGGCGCTGGGGCCGACGACGGCGAGCACATCACCTTTGGCCAGGCTGAAATGGATGCCACGCAGGATCGGTTGCGAGGCGCCGGGCGGGCCTACATACAACTGCTCCAAACGCACTGCGCCGGTGGGCGGTGGCAAAGGCATGCGCAGGCGCTCGCGCGGATGCTCGGCCAGCAGTTGGCTCAGGCGCTGGTAGCTCTGGCGGCCGGCGTTGAATTGCTTCCACGAGCCAATGGCGATTTCCACGGGCGCCAGCGCACGCCCCAGCAGCAGCGACATCGCAATCATCATGCCCGCCGACAATTGGCCTTCAAGCACCAGCAACGCCCCCAGGCCCAGGGCCAGAGACTGTCCGGAGATGCGCACGAAACGGGTCATCGAAGTGATACGCGCACCGCGGTCGCTGGCATGGGCCTGGGCAGCAATGATGCGTTGCTGCAGCAGGCTCCAACGCTGGCGCAATGGCCCGAGCATGCCCAAGGCCTGGATGACTTCGGCATTGTGCAACGTGCTGTTTACATAGATCGACGACTGCACGCCCAGGCGATTGGCTTCGCCCAAACGCGTGCGAGTCGCCAACTCGCCCCACAGCGCCAGACCGATCAGCACCAGGGCCAGAACCAGCGTCAGCACGCCGAACCAGGGATGAAAGATGAACGCCACCAGCAGGAAGATTGGCAACCACGGCGCATCGAGCAAGGCGATCAGACCCTGGCCGGTGATCAACTGCCGCAGCGTCGCCAGGTCGGTGAGCACCTGCGCCGGGTTGGCGTTGTGCTCGCGCAGGCTGCGGGCGAAGGCAGCGTCGAAAATCCGCTCGCCCAAGGCATCGTCCAGCCCCGCGCTCATGCGAATCATCACCTCGCCGCGTACCCACTCGATCAGGGCGCTGAACATGAACAGTCCCAGGGCGATCAAGGTGAGCATGAACAAGGTGGTTTCGTTGCGGCTGGTGAGGACCCGGTCGTACACCTGCATCATGTAGAGCGACGGCACCAGCACCAGCAGGTTGATCACCCCACTGAACAGCGCCAGCGACCAGAACACCCGGCGATAGCTTAATAAAGCGGCATCAATGTCATGACGCGGATCGAGAAGCAAACCCATAGAGTGTCGCCCGCAAAAGAAATAGTCGGTCCAAGACGCAATCCATCGCTGGTTTTTTTTGCCCTAAGGCTTTGGAGAAAACACTAAACGCAGCCTGATGTGCCGCTATCAGAGACGATCCTCGTCGCTCCAGGCGCCATTTACTGACCGCGCAACCACGGGTTAGTGCCGGTTCGACGGGCTGGGTTTGCAAGTGGGTGACGGGCGGGGATGTTGCATTCCCACTGCCGTCCAAAATGATGGGCCCATTACGCACAAACAAAAACGCCGCTCAAAGAGCGGCGTTTTGCGTATGGAGCGGGAAACTCGGTTCAACTGTAAGTCGCGAGCCTCAAGCGTTTCAGCTCCACGGACGGTCTCCATTCTCGTCCTTGATGCGGGTCGGCAGGCCCATCACATCCAGCGCCTTGAGGAACGGCTCGGCCGCAAGCTCCTCGACGTTGGCCATGCGCTGCACGTCCCACTCGCCACGGGCGACCAGCAAGGCAGCGGCCACGGGCGGCACGCCTGCGGTATAGGAAATGCCCTGGCTGTCAGTTTCCGCGTAAGCGTCTTCATGATCAGCCACGTTGTAGATGAACACTTCGCGCGGCTGGCCATCCTTGGTGCCCTTGACCAGATCGCCGATGCAGGTCTTGCCGGTGTAGCCGGGCGCCAGCGAGCTCGGATCAGGCAGCACAGCCTTGACCACTTTCAGCGGCACGACTTCCAGGCCTTCGGCGGTCTTGACCGGTTGCTCGGAGAGCAGGCCAAGGTTCCTGAGTACGGTGAACACATTGATGTAGTGTTCGCCGAAGCTCATCCAGAAACGCACGTTGGGCACGTCGAGGTTCTTCGACAGCGAGTGCACTTCATCGTGGCCGGTCAGGTACAGGTTCTGCGCGCCGACGACCGGCAGGTCGTCGGTGCGTTTGACTTCGAACATCGTGTTGCTGGTCCACTGACTGTTCTGCCAGCTCCACACTTGTCCGGTGAATTCGCGGAAGTTGATTTCCGGGTCGAAATTGGTGGCGAAATACTTGCCATGGGAACCGGCGTTGACGTCGAGAATGTCGATCGAATCAATGCGGTCGAAATACTGTTGTTGCGCCAGTGCTGCATAGGCATTGACCACACCCGGGTCGAAGCCCACGCCGAGAATGGCGGTAATGTTCTTCTCTTTGCACTCTTCGAGGTGGTTCCACTCGTAGTTGCCATACCAGGGCGGCGTCTCGCAGACTTTGCCCGGTTCTTCGTGAATGGCGGTGTCCAGATAGGCCACGCCGGTATCGATGCAGGCGCGCAGCACCGACATGTTGAGGAACGCGGAACCGACGTTGATGACGATCTGCGATCCGGTTTCGCGGATCAGCGCCTTGGTCGCTTCGACATCCAGTGCGTTCAGCGAGAAGGCCTGGATGTCGGCGGGCACTTTGAGGCTGCCCTTGGCCTTGACGCTGTCGATGATGGCCTGGCACTTGGAGATGTTGCGCGACGCGATAGCAATACGACCGAGTTCATCGTTGTGCTGCGCGCACTTGTGGGCCACCACCTTGGCGACACCTCCTGCACCAATGATAAGCACGTTCTTCTTCAATTTTTCTCTCTCTCCTTCTCTGCCAGCTTACGAAAGGCTGGACATGTAGTCGTTGTAACCGAACTCACGAACCACCTCGACTGTACCGTCGAGTTGTTTCACTACGATGGACGGCATTTTCAGGCCGTTGAACCAGTTCTTCTTGACCATGGTGTAACCCGCTGCGTCGATGAACGACAGCCGATCCCCGATAGCCAGCGGACGATCAAATTGATACTCACCGAAAATGTCGCCGGCCAGGCAGGATTTGCCGCACACCATGTACGTGTGCTCGCCCTCGCTAGGCGCCAGCTTGGCATTCAGGCGATAGATCAGCAGATCGAGCATATGCGCTTCGATGGAGCTGTCCACAACCGCCAGGTGCTTGCCGTTGTAGAGGGTGTCGAGCACGGTGACTTCCAGCGACGCGCTCTGTGTGATGGCCGCTTCGCCCGGTTCCAGGTAGACCTGCACGCCGTATTTTTGCGAGAAGGCCTTGAGGCGCGCGCAGAACTCGTCCAGCGCGTAGCCTTCACCCGTGAAATGGATACCGCCACCGAGGCTGACCCACTCGACCTTGTGCAGCAAGTCGCCGAAACGCTCTTCAATGGTGCACAGCATCTGGTCGAACAGGCCGAAATCACCGTTTTCGCAGTTGTTGTGGAACATGAAGCCAGAGATCTGCTCGATGACCTGCTCGATCTTCACCGGGTCCCACTCGCCCAGGCGGCTGAACGGTCGCGCAGGGTCGGCCAGCAGATAATCCGAGCTGCTCACCTGCGGATTGACCCGCAGACCGCGCACCTTGCCGGCCGAAGCCTCGGTGTAGCGCTGCAACTGACCGATGGAGTTGAAGATGATCTTGTCGCAGTTTTCGAGCATCTCCTCGATCTCGTCGTCGGCCCAGGCCACGCTGTAGGCATGGGTCTCGCCAGCGAACTTCTGTCGACCGAGCTTTAGCTCGTAAAGCGACGACGACGTGGTGCCGTCCATGTATTGCTGCATCAGGTCGAACACCGACCAGGTGGCGAAGCACTTGAGTGCCAGCAGGGCCTTGGCCCCGGACTGTTCGCGTACGTAAGCGATCTTCTGCATGTTCGCCAGCAGCTTTTGTTTATCGATGAGGTAGTACGGCGTTTTGATCATTTCGAGGCGCCTCCGGCAAGGCCAGCCAAAAAAGGATGCGCATTGTGCCTTCACTGGCTACATATCGAAAGAGCAGGAAGCGCTCTCCACGTGAAACGCGGCTCAATTTAAGTCCCAGGCTGCAAACAAGCCTGAGTGACGGCCTTTGTCCGCAGGCCCCGTAACATCGCCACGCTACTGATCCGGCTACAGATTCGCTACTATGTTTGACCGTTAGCTTTACCGTCAGCTTTCCTTGATCTGGAGCCCGAATGCCTACTCAAAAGGACATCGCCGCCGACAGCGGCGCACCGATGATTCCTGAACAGCGCCGTGAACTGATGCTGCGACAGTTGCGCAAGCATCAGGTGCTGAGTGTTCATCAGTTGATGGAAATGTTCGACTGTTCGCACATGACCATACGTCGCGATATCGCGCTGCTGGAGCAGGAAGGTCGTGCCTATTCGGTAACGGGTGGGGTGCGGATCGCCAGCCAGCTCCATAGTGAGCCCAGCCATCAGCTCAAGGCGGTGGTCGAGTTGCCGCAGAAGCAGGCCATGGCCAAGCTTGCCGCCCGGCTACTGCATGCCGATATGACGATTTACCTGGATGCGGGAACCAGTACGCTGGAAATCGTCCCTTACATCAAGGCGCTGTCCGGCATGACTGTGGTGACCAATGACTTCGGCGTTGTCCAGGCGCTGATCGAAGCTCCCCATGTCACGGTGATTCATACCGGCGGGCAGCTGGATCACTCCAATCAATCGTGCGTCGGTAGTCTGGCGGTTGCCACCTTGCGCCAGGTCGTCACCGACATCGCGTTCATATCGACCAGCTCATGGGATTTGCGTCGCGGCCTTACCACGCCTTCGGCGCTGAAGGTGGAGGTGAAACAAGCCGCGATGCAATCGGCCTCGCAAGTGGTGCTGGTGGCCAGCAGTTCGAAATACGGCACCTTCAGCATGTACAAGATTGCCGGGCTAGAGCAGTTCGACATTATCCTCAGCGACGATGCACTGACCGCGGCCGCGGCCGATGGCATTCGCAAGCAGGGAGTCGAATTGTTGCTGCCGTCTGACCATTCCCGGGCCTGAAACGACGGGCTCGCGCATCCAGCAGAGCCCGTCGCCCCTTCACTATTGCGCTTGGCGCGCCTTCCAGTCCCGCAACCACTGCAAGCCGGCAGATGTGTTGCCACGCGGCCGATATTCGCACCCTACCCAGCCGTCATAACCCAACTGGTCGATCAACTCGAACAGATAGGGATAGTTGACCTCTCCCAGGTCCGGTTCATGCCGGTCCGGCACGCCAGCGATCTGGATATGGCCGATGCCATCGAAGTCCCGACGCAGTTTGGTGGCCAGGTCGCCCTCGACGATTTGGCAGTGATAACAGTCGAACTGAACCTTCAGGTTACTGGCGCCTACTTCCTTGCAGATGGCCTGGGCCTGGTCCTGGCGGTTGAGGAAAAACCCCGGCATGTCTCGTGTATTGATCGGCTCGAGCAACACCGTGACACCTGCCTTCGCTGCTTGGGCGGTGGCATAGGCGAGGTTTTCCAGATAAATGGCGTGATGCCGTGCCCGATCACTCTCGGAAGGCAGCAGGCCGGCCATGACATGGATTCGCGAGTTACCCAGCACGCCGGCGTACTCCAGGGCGCGATCAAAACCGCTACGAAATTCACGCTCACGGCCCGGCAACGACACTGTGCCCCGCTCGCCCGCCGCCCAATCACCGGGCGGCGCGTTGAACAGAGCCTGCACCAGGCCGTTATCACTCAAGCGTTGTTTGAGTTCTTCAGCGCTGTAGTCGTAGGGGAACAGATACTCCACCGCTTCGAAACCATCGGCGGCCGCGGCGGCGAAGCGATCCAGAAACGCATGTTCCGGGTAGAGCATGCTGAGGTTGGCAGCGAAACGAGGCATGGTAACTCCTATGGATGGCTTTTTTTGTAGGAGCCGAGCTTGCTAGCGATGGCGATCTCAAAGACGCCATCGCCGGCAAGCCGTGCTCCTACAGGTCAACAACGCTCTTTGTAGGAGCCGAGCTTGCTCGCGATGGCGATCTCAAAGACGCCATCGCCGGCAAGCCGTGCTCCTACAGGTCAACAACGCTCTTTGTAGGAGCCGAGCTTGCTCGCGATGGCGATCTCAAGAACGCCATCGCAGGCAAGCCGTGCTCCTACAGGTCGAGTTCGTTAAACAAACGGCCAGATCAGCAGGGTAATACAGAAACCCAAGGTGCCGAGCAAGGTGGTCAACACCGTCCAGGTGCGCAAGCCGTCGGCCACGTTCAGTCCGGACAACTTGGTGAAGATCCAGTAACCGGCGTCATTGATATGGGACATGGCCAACCCGCCACCGCCCATGGCCAGGCACAGCAGCGCCATGTGATTCGCAGTGAGATTGAGGGTCGCAATCAGCGGGCTGATGATGCCGGCAGTGGTCACCAGCGCCACCGTCGTCGAGCCCTGCACCGCGCGCAACAGCAGGGTCAGCAGAAAGCCCAGCGCCAGCACCGGCAGACCGGTGGTGCGCAGCATATCGGAGACCACGGCGCCGATTCCGGTATCCACCAGCACCTTGCCAAACACCCCGCCGGCGCCGGCAATCAGGATCACCATGGCCACACCGGGCAAGGCCGAGCCGATCACATCAGACACTTGAGTACGGCTCCAGCCCCGACGCGAACCCAGCAACCAGGCACACAGCAACGTGTCGATCAGCAACGCCACCAGCGGCGCGCCGAGCACGGTCATGATGCCGCGCAGGGTCGATTCGGCAGGCAGCAACGAAGTGGACAGCGTTCCCAGCAGAATCAGAATGATGGGGAGCAGGATCAGGCTGACGATCAAACCAAACCCTGGCGGCGGTGCCGGCGGCAACTTGGAAACGATGCTGCTGGTGGACTCTTCCAGGCCCATGTGCGACACAGCCACAGCCGCTCGTTCAGTGCTCTTGTCGTTGCCATTGGACCAGGCGGCCAGATCCTCGTTGGTGACATGCGGGCCATAGACCTCGGCACGAATATCGTCGGTCATCGGGTACACCCGACGGGTCATGCGCCCGGCCACGCGGTAGCCGACATAGCAAAGGAACGCGGTGATCGGCAGACCGAACATCAGCACGCGGCCCAGGTCCGCGCCCAACTGACTGGCAGCGGCCACGGCGCCCGGGTGTGGTGGCAGAAAGGCGTGTACGGTCAACAAGGCCGCGCACATCGGCAACGCGAAGACCAACAGCGGCTTACGCGCACTGCGCGCAATGCCATAGGCCAGCGGCATCAGGATGATCACGCCGACCTCGAAGAACACCGGCACCCCGACCATGAACCCGGCAATCGTCAGCGCCAGCGGTGTACGCCGGTTGCCGAAACGAGTGATCAGGGTCTTGGCCAGCGCCTCGGCACCACCGGAGAGTTCGATGATCCTCCCGATCATCGCGCCCAAGGCAATGATGATCGCGATATGACCCAGGGTCTTGCCCATGCCGCCTTCGATGGTCGCCACCAGATCGGCCGGTTTTACCCCAGCCACCAGCGCCACCAGAATACTCACCATCATCAAGGCCACGAAGGGCTGGAACTTGTACTTGAGCACCAGGAACAACAACAGCGCGATGCCCACCCCCGCGGTAACCAGCAGGATTAACGGGCTCATTTCAGAATCCCTCCACGCCGGGTAAACGAAACGGTTCTGCCACTGAATCTGAAAATGCCGCCGTGAAGGTGAGTCATGCTTGGATTTCCTGTTGTTATTGTTTTTTCAGGCAAGCCGGGTCTGTCGAGAGTCGCTGCGCGCCTCATGTACAGGGCCTGCTGTATCGATTTGTCGCGTTAAGCCAGCGCTTTACCAGGTCGCGCCGAAGGTCTCTCGCAACTCGTCCAAAGCCGCCTGGTCGAGAGGTTCCGGTTTGGGATGGCTCATCAGCCAGAGCCGCGCAGTTTCCTCAAGCTCCTCCAGGGCGTAACTGGCCCTGGAGACCGAACTTTCCCAGACCACCGGCCCAAGCCGTTCAAGCATCACGCCGCGAACACTATTGGCCAGCTGCGCGACTTGCTCGGCTACCTTCGGCGAACCGGGTCGCTGGTAGCCAATCAACGGAATGTGCCCGACTTTCATCACCTGGTACGGCGTCAGCGGCGGCAGAATGTCGTCTGCCTGCCAGACACCGGCCAGCGTCAACGCCACCAGATGAGTGGAATGGGTATGCACCACGCCGCCAACACTCGGATTGCGGTCGTAGACCTGGCGGTGCAGCGCCAGAGTCTTTGAAGGCTTGTCACCGGACACCCATTCGCCGGCCAGGTTGACCTTGGCGATGGTCGCCGGATCGAGGCGCCCGAGGCAGACATCGGTCGGTGTGATCAACCAGCCGTCATCCAGGCGCGCGCTGATATTGCCGGCGCTGCCGACGGTGTAACCGCGCTGGTAAAGGCTATGGCCAACCTCGCAGATTTCTTCGCGCAGGGCGTTTTCGTTACTCACTGAGCACCTCCCGCGAGTTGGTTCAAGGCTTTGCTGAAGAAGTCGCGACCACCGAAGTTGCCCGACTTAAGTGCCAGCGCCAACGGTTCGTCAGTACTGCTGACAGTCGCCGGCACACCCGGATCGATCTGCGCGCCGATCTGCAGCAGCTGTACACCCAACGCCTGAACCACCGCGCCCGAGGTTTCTCCGCCAGCGATCACGAAACGGCGCACGCCGCTCTGGCGCAGACCTTGGGCAATTTCGCCAAAGGCATTTTCCACCAGGCTTCCAGCCTGCTCGACACCCAGTTGCTGTTGCACCGACTTGACCTCATCCGGTGAACTGGTGGCGTAGATCAATACAGTTTGTTTGTTATCACGGGCGAAGGTCAGGGCTTGCGCCACCACCGGTTCACCCGCCGCCAAGGCCAACGGATCAATCCGCAAGGCCGGCCGACCGGCTTCGAGCCAGGCGGCCACTTGTCCATTGGTGGCGATCGAAGCACTGCCGGCCAACACCACTTCCCCGCCGAACACCGCCGGAAGCTTCGAGGCATCGAGGTCGCGCAGCTTGCCGGCGCGACGGAAGTTTTCCGGCAAACCCAGGGCCAGCCCCGAACCACCTGTCAACAACGGCAGATCGGCACAGGCGGCGCCGAGGGTGTACAGATCGTTGTCCGACAAGGCATCAGCGATGGCTATGCCGACACCTTCAGCCCTCAACTCTGCAATTCGCGCACGCACCTGCTCGGTGCCACGGGCAATGGTGTCGTAGCGCAACAGACCGACATTCAGGCCGGTCTGCGATTGCAGCACCCGAACCAGATTGGCATCGGTCATTGGCGTCAGCGGGTGATGCTGCATGCCCGACTCGCTGAGCAGTTGATCCTGCACAAACAAGTGGCCGCGAAAGATTGTCCGGCCATTTTCCGGGAACGCCGGACAGGCCAGGGTGAAGTCGCTGCCCAGCGCCGCCAGCAGCGCTTCGCTGACCTGGCCGATATTGCCGGCCGCGGTGGAGTCGAACGTCGAGCAGTATTTGAAGAAGATCTGCTCGCAGCCTTGCTCGCGCAGCCAGGCCAGTGCGGCGAGGGACTGTTCGACCGCGTCGGCGACAGGAATGGTGCGCGACTTCAGGGCAATGACGATCGCATCGGCATCAAGCCCGGCGGCGACGTCTGCGCTCGGAATACCGATGCTTTGCACGGTACGCATTCCGCCGCGCACCAGCATGTTGGCAAGGTCCGTGGCACCGGTGAAATCGTCGGCGATGCAGCCCAGCAGCGGGCGTGCGGTGGAGGTAGTCATGGGGTGTTCCTCAAACGGGCTCGGGCTTCAAACGGACTGGGGCTTGGCAGTCGGCAATTCGATGCCCGGGAAAATCTTGATTACTGCTGAGTCGTCTTCACGACCGAAGCCGGCACTGGACGCCTGCATGAACATCTGGTGAGCGGTGGCCGACAGCGGCAGCGGGAATTTGCTCGCCCGGGCGGTATCCAGCACCAGGCCCAGGTCCTTGACGAAAATATCCACCGCGGACAACGGCGTGTAGTCAGCCTTGAGAATGTGCGGTACGCGGTTTTCGAACATCCAGGAATTACCGGCGCTATGGGTGATCACCTCATAGAGTGCATCGGCATCGACCCCTTCACGCAGGCCCAGCGCCATGGCTTCGGCAGAAGCGGCGATGTGCACCCCGGCGAGGAGCTGGTTGATGATTTTGACCTTCGACCCCAGGCCATGAACGTCACCCAGGCGATACACCTTGCCGGCCATGCCCGCCAGGATCGACTCAGCCTTGGTATAGGCGTCGGCCGGCCCCGAGGTCATCATGGTCATCTCGCCAGCGGCCGCCTTGGCGGCGCCACCGGAAATCGGTGCATCCAGATACAGCAGGCCCAACGCGGCCAAGCGCTGGCCCAGATCCACCGCGTAAGTCGGGGCTACGGTGGCACAGCCAATCACCAGACTGCCCGGCCGCAGTGCGGCCACGGCACCACCCTCACCAAACAGTACGGTTTCGGTCTGCTCGGCGTTGACCACCACGGTCACTATCACGTCACACTCAGCGGCCATGTGCGACGGCGAAGCGCAAGCCACACCGCCCTCCCCGGCAAACTGTTCAGTCACAGCAGCTCGCACATCACAGGCATGCACATTGAAACCGCTGCGCAACAACGAGCGAGCAATGCCCAGGCCCATCGCGCCCAGACCGACCACACCGACATTCTTGTTATTCATGGGGTACTCCAGAGGAAAGCAGCGACTGCTTGCGCGCCTGCAAGGCGCAGACATTGGCCGCGTTGTAGAGAGGGCTGCGGTAGACAGGAACAGCGCCGAGCGGATAAATCCGCCGAGGGGCGCTGTCATTGAGCACATGAGTCGGGATCTCATCGAACATCAAGGCAATCCTGTTTTTGTCGTGTTATCAGGTTGTCATACCGGCTGATGGAGATCATCTACCAATGATCGGATTATGTGAAGTATTTTTTTAATCTAACATTTTTTAACATGCCCTACGGATCCTCGGTAATCCCTTACGTGATCTGTAGAGCCGGACGCAGGCTTCGCCAGCGGCTACAAGGCATGCGTTTCTGCGCCCGGCGGTGTGGCAAGTTTTGAGCACTGACTTACACTGCGATACACCCAATGCGAACGAATGAATGTCCAACAGATCGATAGGTTCCATGGCGATCCGGGGATCACGTAATGATCTGGGTGAAGCCAACATGAAAACGGTCACGAGCCTTTTCACCTGTCTGCTCGCTGCCAGCGTTTGCGCGGCGACGAGCACCTGCGCAAATGCTGCGTCGTTCAAGACCAGCTTCGACTGCGCCACGGCAAGGGCATCCGTGGAAAAACTTATCTGTCGCGACTCGCAACTGGCGCAGATGGATATCGAACTGACGCGTCTTTATCGTCTGGCGCTCACGGATGAACGTTCAGTACCGCGGCCAGACAAAGTCTTGATCGACCAGCAGTTCTGGATCGACTCCCGTAATCAGTGTGCGTCCACGTCTGAGCCCAAGGCGTGCACGATCCGAAGTTATGCCGAGCGCGCGTACCAGCTCCGCCAAGGCTCGGCCATTGTGAGAACCAAGGATCCAGACAGGCTCACCGAAGGCCCCCTGGCTTTTCGTTGTACCGGGTTTAACGCACTGATTTCCGCCACGTTCTTTAACTCGCAGCCAGGTGTCGTGTACCTGAAATGGGCGAACACCTCGATCACCCTGAACCAGGTGCCGAGTGATTCGGGAACCCAATACACCGGCAAGGATTCCCTGGGGAACTACCGCTTCTGGCAAGACGGCAACGGGGTGATTTTCCAGAAGCCAGGTTCAGGGGCGATGAGCTGTACCGCCGAGCCGGTCAGCTGATTTCTCTGGTGCAAGTCCGGGATACTTCGGGTAGGCAGTGCGCCGGCCCTCTCTCACGTACTCGGCGATTTATGCCACGGATAGCCTTTCGCGCTGAGTTCAAAGGCGTATTCGAACAAGCGCTTCATGTACTCGCCATCAAATCTGTGATTGCGGGAAATATCAAAGTCGGAGCCGATGTACGCCAGATTGAAGTCCGCGCCATCCTGCTGTGCAATTCGGTAAATTCGATCCAGATCGCTGATCCCCTGGGTCTGGATCAATGCGCTGATGGCGCGACCGCCGATGCTCAAGGTGCGACGCTTGGTTCCGGACCATTGCAGCTCCAGTTTGCCATTGCGAATGACATAGAAATGCCGTTCATCACGCAAACGCGCCCCGGTCACGCGGTTCAGCGCCATCACGGTGCCGGGTGGGTAAAGGAACACCTGAGTCAGGACGCCTCCGTCCACGTGCATTTCCTGAAACTGTTGACCGTCTACCTCCACATCGATCATGACGGGTGAGACGGCGCCGGGAATACTCATCGACGCGATCATGATGTTGCGAAACAGGTCGAGCGCGCCCGGTGCCTGGCTTGAGGCAATAGCGCCCATGTTCCAGGTGACCGGGCGTCCTGAATCAAGGTCGGTGGTGCCGATCATCAGAAGACGTCCTTTGGCGTATTCCGCCGCGATCGCCGCAAGCACCTCTTCAGTGACGTGCTGCGCAATCAGCCGCGACAGAGGCTTGCTGTGCGCGATACCGTCGCTGGCAAGACGGGTCAGCACATTGCGCGAATGGAATATGTCTTTTGGACCGACTGCATTGCAGATACCCAGAATGACCCCGTCGTACTGGGGCCCCAGGTAGGCAAACGGGGCGACCAGGGCGCCAGCGCTAATGCCGGTGACGACTTTGAACACGGGACGAGACCCATGCAGGGTCCAGCCCGCAATGATGCCCCCTGCGAAGGTGCCTGCATCGCCGCCCCCTGAAACGGCCAACATGCTGGCCAGCGGCAGGGTGTCATTGGGCATCCCTGCGCTGGCGAGCGTCTCGGCTTCTCGAAGGTTGGCCTGACTCACATCCCGAATGAACGGCGTCAGATCCTGATCCAGCCAGTAGCGGGCATCTGGAATGCCAGGGATGAGCGCTTTTTCGGTTAACGTTGGCGGCACTGCATCACGGCGTTGTAGGCAGGCTTGACGCAACATGTTCAGCGTTGAGGCGCTAGGTCTGAGCAGGAATGTTTTCAAAACGCCGCCTCCGGCCCCTGCAATCGACAAAGAGCGCGCTCAATGTAACGGCAAGACGCCTTGCCGATCACGCACGCTCCCCACACCCATGACTACTTTCTCAATCAGGCGCCGGTCTTCTGAAGACCAGCAGTTTGCCGGTGGCTCGCTGCACGACCTTGTCGTTTTGATTGAGTGTTTCCATGAACAGGGTCACCACACCCCGATCTGGTTTGGAGCTGGATGGATCGATGGCCTGCACGGTGCATTGCAGACGCAACAGATCGTCCGGGTAGGTTGGCGTCGGCCAGCTCAACTCAATGCTCAGGCCTATGATCCCGTCTGCCAACGGCACGCTTTCCACCAGCA
The DNA here is from genome assembly GCF_000282315.2 of Pseudomonas sp. GM41(2012). GTDB lineage: Bacteria > Pseudomonadota > Gammaproteobacteria > Pseudomonadales > Pseudomonadaceae > Aquipseudomonas. The sequence goes on along the minus strand of NZ_AKJN02000006.1, from coordinate 739,914 downwards.
GTTTCATGGTCAGGGCTGCGGTGTTCCAGCCGCTGGCCGCCAGACCACGGAACAGGCTCAGCTCAGCGGCTTCAGGATCGAGGTGAAACGGTTGCGGGTCGAACTCCTGAGCAAAGGCCAGCATCGACGCCCGATGGACACGCAGGCTGTCGCTTTCGAACTGCTGACCCAGGCTCAGGTCATCGAGGTAGAGTTTTTCCCAGGAGTGAATGGTCATGATTCAACCCTCTCTAGGCGTAGCCGAGTGGCCTGAACATCTTTCATGCTAGCGCAAGCCCGGGCAGTCATAACGTCGGCGGGACGTCCGGTCTGTTCTGCGGCTGATCCTCCACCCATTGCCAGAACAACTGATAGCCGACCGCAAGCACCACCGGGCCGATGAACAGCCCGAGGATACCGCTGGTGACCATGCCGCCCAAGGCTCCGATCAGCACCACCGGCATCGGCACATCGACACCGCGCCCCAGCAGCAAAGGCTTGAGCACGTTATCGACCAGGCCGGCAACGAACACATAGATGGCGAAGATGATGGTCGCCGTGCTGGCCCCTTCGGTGGCGAACACGTAGGCAATCACCGGCAGGGTAATCAGGGTCGCCGGTAATTGCATGATGCCCAGCAGCAATACGGCCAGCGCAAGCAATCCGGCACCGGGGACACCCTTGAGCACGAATCCGATGCCGACCAGCAGCATCTGGATGAAGGCGATGCCGACCACCCCCAGCGCGACTGCCCGGATCGTCGCGGTACACAGGTCGGCGATTTTCGGCCCCTTGCCCGGATCGCTGACGCGTGAAGCGATCTGTATCGCACTGCGCCTGCCGCTCTCGCCATAGGCCATGAAAATGCCGGCGATGATCAATGCAAAGATAAAAGTGAGGAACCCCATGCCGACGCCGGCCAGTTTGGCCAGGAAACTCACGCTGAAATGTTTTATCTGCGGCAGGTACTTCGCTGTCAGGTCGGGAAGATCGGTGGAGGCCTGCAGCCATATAGCAGAGAGACGCTTGCCCACTAACGGCCAGTCAGCGACTGAATCGGCGGGTGGCGGAATATGGAAGTTGCCGTCCCTGATGGTGGTCATGGCGTGCTCGACCGAATCGGCAATCGAGGTGACCAACAGATAGATCGGCACCATGAGCACAACGATAGCGACCAGCACAATCAGCGTCGCAATACGGCCGTCTTTCTGCCCCAGCGGCCCCTTGAGCCGCTCTTGCAATGGATAAAGAGTGATCGCCAGGATCAGCGACCACAGCATGAGGTCGCGGAACGGACTGAAAATCTCAAAGCAGAACAGCACCAGTACGGCAATCAACCCGGCACGGATCAAAACATCGAGCAGACTGCGAGTGAACGCCTTCTCGGAGCTGGATGTGGGCACCATTGCTGCCTCCTTGCAGATCGCTGCAGAGGGATGGGATCGGTAAGCCCAGCATAGACGCTCAATGGACAACACGAGGATGGCGGTGATGGATAAGTGGTTGGATGGATTTGGGATTGGGAGGACGCGTTGGGGGTGGAGCAAGCGAAGCTTGGGATCGGGTGAACCTGGATTCCGTGTTCGGCTCAGGATCCACCCCTCACCCCAGCCCTCCCGAAACGTCGGACCGCCCCAGTGGGGAGAGGGGGAAAGGGGGCAGATCTCCACGTGCTTCTATACCTGAGTTCGACTCGGGCTTTCAGGTCGATGTAACTCTAAGAACAACTCGGTCAGTCCCCTCTACCCTCTGGGGCGGTCCGACGTTTCGGGAGGGTTAGGGTGAGGGGTGGATTCATCTGCCCCCCCCCCTGTTACCCCTGCGCAAATCACCGCAGCTTCAGCGGATCGACCAGTTCAGCGGCGATGGCCATGCCCACCAGGTCCGGCAAGGTATTGGCCTGCATGCGTTTCATCACCCGAGAGCGATACAGGTCGACGGTTTTTGCGCTCACGCCCAGTTGTTCAGCGATCTCACGGGTGGTGTAACCCTGGACCAGCGGCAGCAAGACATCGCGCTCCCGTGGGGTCAATGTCAGCAAGCGGGCCTGCAAGGCTTCGTGGCCCTGATTGCCTGAGCGGTTTGCCGCGCAATTGCTGAGCGCCTGTTGCACGCTGTCCAGCAGCAATTGCTCGTTATAGGGTTTCTCGATGAAGTCATGGGCGCCCGCCTTGAAGGCGCGAACCACGATTGGCACGTCCGCGTGCCCGCTGACGAAAATGATCGGCAGGTTCAGCTCACGTGCGCGCATTTCTTCCTGCACGTTCAACCCGCCCATGCCGGGCATGCGAACATCGAGCAACACGCAGGCATCGAGCGTGGCATCACACGCATTGAGAAACTCCACCCCACTGGTAAACGGCAAGGCCTTGAGCCCTACCGATTCCAATAACCAGACCGTTGAGTCGAGCATGCCTTGATCGTCGTCAACCACATACACCACGTGCTCCGTCACACCTGCCATTACGTTATTCCTGTTGTTGTTTTGTTGGGCCGGCCAGCGGCAAGCGGCAGCACATCAGCAGCCCGACAGGTTGGCGTCGGGCCTGCAATTCGCCACCGAAACCTTCGATGATGCTGCGGCTCATGGACAAGCCAAGTCCCAGGCCATCGGCCTTGCTGGTATAGAACGGGGTAAATATCTGCTCCAGTTCCGGCTCGCTGACGCCAGGTCCCTGGTCTTGCACACTGATTTCCACGGTTGCACCACCGCCCTGCTCCGCAGTCATCACGATCAGTGAAGGTTGCCCAGGATGTTGTTCGCGGTTGGCATCGATGGCATTGCGCAACAGATTGAGCAGGACCTGCTCCAGCAGCACCCGGTCGGCATAAATCGGCGGCAGATTATCCGGCAGGCGATCCTCGATTGTCACTTGGCAATTGCTCGCTTCCCAGGCACATAAACGCACGGCCTCGCGGGCGACGTCGGTGAAATTCAGGGCTTGCATCCGGCGTTGTCCCTTGCGCAGAAACGCCCGTAAACGCCTGATCACTTCTGAAGCATGCGTGGCGTGATAGGTAATGCGTTCCAGTCCTTGCGCCACTCGGGCGGCAGCCTGGGGATTGGAATCCAGCGTCTGTAAATAGCGCTGGCTGGCATTCGCGTAATTGACCACCGCCGCCAGCGGCTGGTTGATTTCGTGAGCGATGCCCGAGGCCAATTCACCCAGGGTGACCAACCGCGCTGTGTGGGCCAGTTCGTCCTGATGGCGGCGCTGTTGCACCTCACGCAGTTCACGCTCGGTCATGTCCCGCGCCACCAACGAGTAATAGCGTTCGCCGCCGGCCGAACGGTGCGCCAGCAGCACCAGCGACACCGGCACTGAAGTGCCGCCACCCGGTGGTTGCAATCGCGCATCGGTGCTCCAGACACCGTCGCGCTCGGCGCTGCTCCAGCCATCGCGCTGCAGACGTGCCAGGTCGCCGCTGGCGAACAATTGCGCCAGGGCCGGCATCGGTTGTTGCTCGTCGATCCCGAGAATGCGCCGCGCCGCTGGATTGAAGTAAGTGACTTGCCCCTCGGGGTCGATGAACAACACCGGATCGGTGTTGGCTTCAACCACCTCCGCCAGGCGCCGCTTGTTCTCCTCGGCTTGCACCCGGGCGGTAATGTCCCGGGAGACGCTAACCACTTCAACCACCGCCCCGGTGTAGGTTTCACGAATCGCCCGGCTCGCGGTTTCGAACCACAGGTAATGCCCGTCGCGATGGCGTATGCGATAGGTCATCGTGTGATAACCGTCCTGCTCCAGGGCATCCCGCGCGCGCTGCACCAGGCTGGCCAGGTCCTGACCATGGAACAAACCCTGGGCCATTTGCCCGCGCAACTCTTCCGGCCAGTAGCCGAGCAATGTCCAGGACGCGGGCGAGGCATCCAGAAAGCGTCCGTCCGGTGTGTGTCGGGAAATCAGGTCGGTGGTGTTTTCGATGATCAGCCGGTACAACCGGCGTGCCGTGGCCGCTTCACGCTCGGCCAGCACTTGTGCCGTGGCATCGCGGCAACGGGCGAGCACGCGGTTGTCCTGGGGATCGGGGATAAACGTCCAGATCAGGATCTGCGCTTCGAACTGCGCTTCGACCCCGTCGATGGCGCGTTGCTGGTCCAGGCAGGCGCGTACCAGCACCCGGTGATTGACCGGCAAAAAGCCCAACACATCAGTCAGCGGCTTTTCGGCGAGTAGTGCCAACAGCGCCGCGTTGAACTCCAGCGGTCGGCCTTGCGCATCGAGCAACAGACTCGGTTGCGGATCGTGGCCCAACAGCGGTGAGCCGCGCAGCATACCGTTGACGCTGCTCAGCAAGGTCGTCAGCAAATCCTGCACCCAACCCAGCCAATCAAGACTCACGCCCTCGCACACTTCCACCAGCAGCAACCCCGGCTGCCCCGGTTGCAAGGCCAGATCAAACACCTGGCCATGGCTGATAGCGGCCCGGCGCAGTCGCCCGGCCAACCAGCAATCGAGTTGACGCACTTGCGCCAGATCCAGCCGCCCCGCCTCGACCAGTCGATCGAACAGCCGCTGATCACTGGCCAGCGAAGGGTCGCCCAGCCCCGGTGGAAAATGCTGGGCGGCGCCCTCGTGGCTGTAAATCCGCGCATTGGTTTGCCAACTCAGATAAACCGCCCGGCGCACCTCGGGGCAATCCTGCAGCGCACGGCACAACGCATCGGCCCGGGCGGCCAGAGACACACCCTCGCGCTGCAGGCGCAACCAGCTGTGCAATCGAACGGGGGTCAGGGTCATCACAGGTCCGCTTCGTTGGGGAGGCCAAGGATATACCGGCCTTGGTGGTATGACTGTATTGATTTAGATCCGCAAGAATCAAATATAGTACATATCCTATATGACGTAGGTTGTACTTCCATATCAGAGGCTGAATGTTATATAAAGCAAGCCGGACATAAAAGGTGCCCTCAGCGGCGACGCTGCAAGGACATCTATAGAGCTAACAATCAGCCACCGAGTACCCGTACATGTCGATCTATGAACAAGGGCTAGGCCCTGCGGCTGTCAATCATATTGCCTTGTCTCCGCTCAGCTTCATCGAGCGCACCGCCAGCGTTTATCCGGACTACCCCGCCGTCATCCATGGCTCAATTCGCCGCACCTGGGCGCAGACCTACACCCGCTGCCGCCGTCTGGCTTCGGCGCTGGCCGGTCGCGGCATCGGCAAGAACGACACGGTGGCGGTAATGCTGCCCAACATTCCCGAGATGCTTGAAGTGCACTTCGGCGTGCCGATGATCGGCGCGGTGCTCAACCCGCTCAACGTGCGCCTGGATGCCGAAGCCATCGCCTTCATGCTGCAACATGGCGAAGCCAAGGTGCTGATTACCGACCGCGAGTTCCATGATGTGATTCACGCGGCGATCGGCATGCTCGATCACCCGCCGCTGGTGATCGACGTCAATGATCCGGAATACGGCGAAGGCCAGGCGGTCAGCGATCTGGACTATGAAGCGCTGTTGGCCGAAGGCGACCCGGCTTTCGCCTGGCAGTGGCCGGCGAACGAATGGCAAGCCATCTCGCTGAACTACACCTCAGGCACCACCGGCAACCCCAAAGGCGTGGTTTACCACCATCGCGGTGCTTACCTGAACTCGTTGGGCAACCAGATGACCTGGGCCATGGGCAACCACCCGGTCTACCTCTGGACCCTGCCGATGTTCCATTGCAACGGTTGGTGCTACCCGTGGATCATCACTGCCATGGCCGGTGTTCATGTGTTCTTGCGCCGTGTCGATCCGCAGAAAATCCTCACGCTGATCCGCGAGCATCAGGTCACCCATCTGTGCGCTGCGCCGATTGTGCTCAATGCCTTGGTCAACATGCCGGAATCAGCGAAAGCGGCGATCGATCATCCGGTCAACGCGATGGTCGCCGGTGCCGCGCCACCGGCCAAAGTGATCGGTGCCGTGGAAGAAATGGGCATCAAGGTCACCCACGTCTATGGCCTGACCGAAACCTATGGTCCGGTGACGCTCTGCGCCTGGCATGCCGAATGGGATGAGTTGCCGCTGGACGAACGGGCGCAAATCAAATCCCGTCAGGGCGTGCGCTACCCGACGCTCGAAGGCGTGATGGTCGGCGACTCGAAGACACTGGAGCCGACCCCGCGAGACGGTCAGACCATCGGTGAGATCTTCATGCGCGGCAACACCGTGATGAAGGGCTACCTGAAGAACCCGACCGCCACGGCCGAAGCGTTCGAAGGCGGCTGGTTCCACACCGGCGACCTGGCGGTGTGTCATCCCAACGGTTACGTCGAGATCAAGGACCGCCTCAAGGACATCATCATTTCCGGTGGCGAGAACATTTCCACCATCGAACTGGAAGGCGTGCTCTATCGGCATCCAGCCGTCATGGAAGCGGCCGTCGTCGCCCGTCCCGATGAGAAGTGGGGCGAAACGCCCTGCGCCTTTATCACGTTGAAGGCTGATCACCAGGACGTTCGCGAGGCCGACATCATCAGTTTCTGCCGCGAACACCTGGCCGGCTTCAAAGTGCCGCGCACGGTGATTTTCACCCTGCTGCCAAAGACTTCCACCGGCAAGATCCAGAAGTACGTTTTGCGCGACAGGGCTAAAGCACTCTAACCCGAACCAACGTTGTCCCCGTCAAGCGGCAGGTGCCTTTACCTGCCGTTTCGGGCTCGTGCACGCCGAATTCGGCGCTGCCCTGCCCCCCCACACACTGATAACAAAAACAATGTGGAGCCTTCCCATGATCGACATCCATTCAACCGATACCCAACGCTGTGAGCGCATTCGGTCCAACCCGAAATTCCTTCAATTGGTGAGCAGCCGTTCGCGCCTGGCCTGGTCGCTGAGTGCTGCGGTGCTGGGCACTTACTACGCGTTCATGCTGGTGGTGGCGTTTGCCCCGCAGTGGCTGCATGCGCCGCTCGCCGAACATCGGATGTTGACCCTGGGCATGCCGGTTGGCGCGGCGATCATCATTTTTTCCTGGCTACTGACCGGTTGGTACGTCTACAGCGCCAACACGCGTTTCGATGCACTGGGCGCCGCCATTCTCGAGGAGAGCAAGTAATGAACCTGCTGCGTAAACTTCTCCTCGCCGCTGCCGGGCTCTTGCCGGCCTCCGTTGTACTGGCTGCGCCCGCGCTGGGTGCGGTGGAAAAACAACCGCTGAACCTGCATGCGATCGGCATGTTCTTCGTCTTCGTGCTGGGCACGCTGGCCATCACCTGGTGGGCCGCGCGGCAAACCAAATCCACGTCGGACTTCTACACCGCGGGCGGTGGCATCACCGGATTCCAGAACGGTCTGGCTATTGCCGGCGACTACATGTCCGCCGCCACGCTGCTGGGGCTGTCCAGCCTGGTGTTCGCCAAGGGCTACGACGGCTTCATCTATACCATCGGCTTCTTCGTCGGCTGGCCGATCATTACCTTCCTGATGGCCGAGCGCTTGCGCAATCTGGGGCGCTACACCTTTGCCGACATCGTGTCCTATCGACTGGACCAGAACAAAGTGCGGATCTTCGCCGCCTTCGGTTCGCTGACGGTGGTGTGCTGCTACTTGATCGTGCAGATGGTCGGCGCCGGTCAGTTGATCAAATTGCTCTTCGGTCTCGACTACCCGGTAGCCGTGGTGATCGTCGGCGCACTGATGCTGGTGTATGTGATTTTCGGCGGCATGATCGCCACCACTTGGGTACAGATCATCAAGGCTGTGTTGCTGCTGGCTGGCGGCACGACCCTGGCGTTCATGGCCATGTCGCAATTCGGTTTCAGCTACGAAACCCTGGCCACCAAAGCCGTCGAAGCCCATGCCAGTGGCTGGAACATCATGGGCCCTGGCTCGATGCTCGCCGACCCGATCAACACCGCTTCGATGTCACTGGGCCTGGTGTTCGGGATTGCCGGTCTGCCGCACATTCTGATGCGCTTCTTCACCGTGCCGAATGCCAAGGAAGCGCGTAAGTCGGTGTTCTACGCGACGGGCTTCATCGGTTTCTTCTTCCTGGTTGTCTGCACCCTGGGCTTTGCCGCGATGGTGATCATCGGCACCGACCCGCAGTACTACGTTAATGGTGAAGTCGGCGGCGCCTTGATTGGCGGCGGCAACATGGTCGCCATGCACCTGGCCAAAGCGGTCGGTGGCAACCTGTTCTTCGGTTTCCTCTCGGCCGTCGCCTTCGCCACCATTCTGGCGGTGGTCTCCGGGCTGGCCCTGGCTGGTGCTTCGGCGATTTCCCATGACCTCTACGCCACGGTGTTCAAGAAAGGCAAAGCAAGCCAGAAGCAGGAAATGCGCGTGACCCGCATGGCCACTGTCGGCTTGGGCATCATCGCGATTCTGCTGGGCATTCTGTTCGAGAAGATGAACGTCGCGTTCCTGGTGGGCCTGACCTTCGGCATCGCCGCGTCGACCAACTTCCCGGTGCTGATCATGGCCATGTACTGGAAAGGCTTGACCACCAAAGGCGCAATCATCGGCGGTTTCGCCGGCCTGATCTGTGCGCTGGTGCTGGTGATCCTCTCGCCAGCCGTCTGGGTCACCGTGCTCGGCCATGCTCACGCGATCTTCCCGTACGACCACCCCGCGCTGTTCTCCATGCCGCTGGCGTTCTTCGTAATCGTCGTGGTGTCGAAACTCGACCGCAGCGTGCGGGCCGACAAGGAGCGCGACGCTTACGCCGACCAGTTCGTTCGCGCCCAGACCGGCCTCGGTGCCGCCAGCGCTTGCGCTCATTGATAGAAAGGGCACGGCCTGCCCAAGCGGCGCCGTGCCCATCGCACAACCTTTTGAGGTTCACGTTATGCCCGAATTCAACGCCCCGCTGCGCGACATGCGCTTTGTCTTGCATGAAGTGTTCGACGCCCCGGCCCTGTGGGCACGCTTGCCGGCCCTGGCCGACAGTGTCGACGCCGCCACCGCTGACGCCATTCTTGAGGAGGCGGCCAAAGTCACCTCGCACCTGATTGCGCCATTGAACCGTAGCGGCGACGAGGAAGGCGCCCAGTGGGTCGATGGCCAGGTCAGCACGCCGATCGGTTTCAAACAGGCTTATGCCACCTACATCGAAGGCGGCTGGGTCGGTCTTTCTGGTAACGCCGATTTCGGTGGCATGGGCATGCCGAAAATGCTCGCCGTGCAGTTCGAAGAAATGCTCTACGGCGCCAATTCCAGCTTCGCCCTGTATTCGGCGTTGAGTTCCGGTGCCTGCCTGGCGCTGGATGCCCACGCCAGCGACACCCTGAAAAACCTCTACCTGCCGCCGATGTACGAAGGCCGCTGGGCCGGTTCCATGTGCCTGACCGAAGCCCACGCCGGCACTGATCTGGGGATTATCCGCACCCGCGCCGAACCTCAGGCCGATGGTAGTTTCAGCATCACTGGCAGCAAGATCTTCATCACCGGTGGCGATCAGGACCTGACCGAAAACATTGTCCATCTGGTGCTGGCCAAACTGCCGGACGCACCGGCGGGGCCGAAAGGCATCTCACTGTTCGTCGTGCCCAAAGTGCTGGTCAATGCCGACGGTTCCCTCGGCAATGCCAACGCCGTGAGTTGCGGCTCCATCGAACACAAGATGGGCATCAAGGCCTCGGCCACCTGCGTGATGAACTTCGACGGCGCCAGTGGTTGGCTGGTCGGTGAAGCCAACAAAGGTTTGGCGGCGATGTTCACCATGATGAATTACGAACGCCTGTCCATCGGCATTCAGGGCATTGGCTGCGCCGAAGCGTCCTATCAGAGCGCCGTCGCCTATGCACGCGAACGGGTTCAGAGCCGCGCGCCGACCGGTGCCATTGCCCCGGACAAAGTGGCTGACCCGATCATCGTCCACCCCGACGTGCGCCGCATGCTGCTGAGCATGAAAGCCATGACCGAGGGCGGCCGTGCGTTCGCCAGTTATGTCGGCCAGCAACTCGATCTGGCGAAGTTTTCCGATGACGTCCAGGAGCGGGACAACGCGCAAACCCTGGTTGCGCTGCTGACGCCGGTGGCCAAGGCATTCTTTACCGACACTGGTCTGGAAAGCTGTATCAACGGCCAGCAAGTGTTTGGTGGCCATGGCTACATCCGTGAATGGGGCCAGGAACAATTGGTGCGTGACGTGCGCATCGCGCAGATCTACGAAGGCACCAACGGCATTCAGGCGCTGGACCTGCTCGGACGTAAAGTGCTCGCCGACAAGGGCTTCGCGCTGCGCCAGTTCACCGGTGAGATCCGTCATTTCGCCCATCAGCCTGACGCGCCCTACTCCGCTCAGTTGTTCGATGCCGTGCAGCGTCTGGAAGACCTGAGCGACTGGCTGCAGGATCAGGCCGCGACCAACCGCAACGAAATCGGCGCCGCGTCGGTGGAGTATTTGCACCTGTTCGGTTATGTCGCCTACGCCTGGCTTTGGGCACGCATGGCACAGGTTGCCAAGCAAAAGCTGCCCGAAGACGAAGGGTTTTATGGCGCGAAAATCGCCACCGCCGACTTCTATATCCACCGCCTGCTGCCGCGCATTTTGAGTCTGGAGCAATCCATTCGCGCGGGCAGTGCCTCGTTGTTTGGCCTGAGCGCCGAACAGTTCTAACGATTGAACCGCACGCGGCGCCGTGCTCCTGTCTTTTTGGCGTTCGCGTTTTTTTATTGATAAGCCCTCGCCCACCTGGCGAGGGCCGCGGGACCTGTCTTTCCATAATAAAAACAAAGGGGCTTCACCATGGACCGCAATACCCGCACCCTCGCTACCCGACTGTTGCTGGCCGGCGGCGTCATCAGCCTCTCGGCCCCCGCCGCTGCTGACTTTGTCAAAGACAGCAAGGCCAGCCTGGAACTGCGCAACTTCTATTTCAACCGCGACTATCGCCAGGACAACGCCGCCCAATCCAAACAAGAGGAATGGGCCCAGGGTTTCCTGCTGCGCTATGAATCGGGCTTCACCGACGGTTTGATCGGTGTCGGTTTCGATGCCATCGGCCTGCTCGGCGTCAAGCTCGATTCCAGCCCTGATCGCGCAGGCTCCGGCTTGCTCAAACGCCACCGCGACACGAGCAAAGGTGCGCAGGACGAGTACGGCGAACTGGGCCTGACCGCCAAAGTGCGCGCCTCGAAAAGCACGCTGAAACTCGGCACGTTGCTGCCGAAACTGCCCACGTTACTGGCCAACGATTCACGGCTGTTGCCACAAACCTTCAAGGGCGGTCAGTTGACCTCGCTGGAACTCGAAGGCCTGACCGTGGATGCCGGGCGACTGACGCAGGTCAATCAGCGCGACTCCTCGGATTACGAGGACATGGGCATCACCCGCACCGGCGCCAAGGGCATCACCACACGTCATCTCGACAGCGACAGCTTCGATTTCGCCAGCCTGAACTACAAATGGACCAGCAACCTCGCCACCGGCTACAGCTACGGTCACCTCGACAACTTCTACAGCCAGCACCTGGTCAACCTGACCTACGTGTTGCCAGTCACCACCGGCCAGTCGCTGAAGACGGATCTGCGCTACGCCCGTTCCACGGATGATGGCGGCAGCAATGTCGATAACAACGCCATCGGCGCGATGTTCACCTACAACCTCGGCGGGCATGCGTTGGGCCTGGGTTATCAAGGCATGAGCGGCGACACCGGCTACGCCTACGTCAACGGCACCGATGCGTTCCTGGTGAACTTCGTGCAGATCGGCGACTTCGCCAGCAAGGACGAAAAGTCCTGGCAGGCGCGCTACGACTACAACTTTGCGGCCATCGGCGTTCCGGGCCTGACGTTCATGACCCGCTACCTCACCGGCGACAACATCGATCTGGGCGGCAACCGCCCGGAAGGCAAGGAATGGGAACGGGATACCGACATTGGTTATGTCGTGCAGAGCGGACCGCTGAAGAATGTCGGGGTGAAATGGCGTAACGCGACGGTGCGCTCGACCAATTTCGGCAGCGACCTGGATGAAAACCGTTTGATCGTCAGCTACACCTTGCCGATCTGGTAAGTCAGTTCTGGTTGCACAAAGGGGGACTCGCTTGACGGCGCAGTCCTCTTTTTAATTCTGGATTTTCGCAGTAATGGCGGGCCTCTTCGCGAGCAGGCTCGCTCCCACAGTTACCGGGATGTTCAGATTGACACGGTCTAATGTGGGAGCGAGCCTGCTCGCGAAGGCGGCCTCAAAAACACCAATGATGATTGTAGGTTAAGATGCCTGCAAACCAGGCCCGCCGCGAGACGCCCCGCATGACTGATACCAGCCCCCGCCTGATCAAGAAGTACCCCAATCGCCGACTGTATGACACCCACACCAGCAGTCATTTGACGCTGGCGGACATACGCCAGTTGGTGGTCGACAAAGTTGCCTTTCAGGTGGTCGATGCCAAGAGCGGCGAGGACCTGACGCGCAGCATCCTGCTGCAAGTGATTCTGGAAGCTGAAAGCGGCGGTGAGCCCATCTTCACTACCGAAATGCTGATGGGGATTATCCAGTTCTACGGCCCTTATCAAGGCGTACTCGGTAGCTATCTGGACAAGAGCATTCAGACCGTGATCGACATCCAGTCCCAGACCGGCGCGCAGTCGTCCGAGGCCTGGAGCGATTTCATGCATCAACAGGCCCCAGTGATGCAGGATCTGATGCGCCAATATGTCGACCAGTCGAAGGCGCTGTACCTGAACACCCAGAATCTGTTTGGCATGTTCGGCGGCAAGCCTGGTGCCGATGGCGGAACGAAAAAAAATGGCGATGGGGAATAAACCCATCGCCATTGGTGCTGCTGATCTAATGTGACTTACTTGTTACCGCTGGTAGCCTTGGCGCTTGCTTCTGGAGCAGCTTTGGCGGCTGCGGCGGTGGCTGCTTCGAAATTGCTTTGAGCGGCTTCGGAAGCCTGTTTCACGGCTTTCTGTGCGCTTTCAAATGCTGTACCGGCATTCGCCAGGCTCGACTTGAACGCTGCCACAACAGGCTCGGAGCCGGCCGGTGCATTCTTGCTGATGGTTTCAACGAACTCTTGCACCTGTTGGGTGCCCGCTTCGACCTGGCTCGAGGTCAATTTGGCGATGTCCGACTGAGTACCCACGATCAGCGCTTGAACCTGACGATTGAACTCGGCCAGACGTTCGGTCTGCGCGCTCGGCTGGGTGAAAGAAGCCTGCAGCTCGGCGAAACCTTGTGGATCACGAACGGCCAGCAGCTTGCGAACACCTTCGAAGTGCTCTTCGGTGGAGTCGCGCAGTGCCTTGAACTGCAACTGGCTGAGCTGTTCAACGCTGGCGAAGACTTTGCCGCTGATTTGCTGCAAAAGATCGAGGTTGGCTTTCTGAGCGGTTTGCAGTTTTTCCGAATTGAAAAAAGACATGCTTGAATCTCCTGGTACTGGAAGGCCCTGATGAGCCTGAGGACGCGATAGCGATCCGGCCAGTCATCGCGTTAGCCTTGATATTGCAGCGCACAAAACCATTTGGCAACGCCTATTTTTGTGCGGTGCAAAATAAACTTTGCTAAAGCCCTCCTTATTGGCTGTAAACTCCTGCTCATCGAACGGTCAGGCTAGCCCTCTTTAATTAAAGGGGTCTGATGGGCCGGCTCCCATGCACAGCGTCAGGAGATCACGATGGGTCAGGAATTAAATATTGCGCTGCAAGATGAAGAGTTCTCCGAACCCGCCGGCTTGTTCGAACACCTGAATCATCTGCAACGCCTCAATACCCGCAACGTCCTCGACGCCGTGCAGAAGCGCCAGGCAAAAACCTTCGCGCCTTTAAGCCTTGGGCAACTCCGACAGCCAACGCCTGCTGACTGGCAGGAATACTTCACGGACCTCGGCCAACGCAGCGTGTTGTTCTGGGACACCTTGCGTCAGCGCGGCGACAACACCCTGGCCCACGAACGCGCCGGGTATCCGCTGCTGCTCAAGTTCAATCATGAAACGCTGGTCGCCGGTGAAGACCTGCCCCGCCCGGTCAACTATTCGTTGTTGCAAATCCTCGGTGGCCCCGGTCAACGGATCGACAGCAAAAAACAGCCGGTGATCATCATTGACCCCCGCGGCGGTCACGGCTCGGGGATCGGCGGTTTCAAACAGGATTCGGTCATCGGCGAAAGCCTGAGAGCCGGCCACCCCACCTACTTCATCTCCTTCAGTCACGCGCCCCGCCAAGGGCAAACCCTTGCTGATATCACCGACGCCCAAGCGCGGTTCATCGAAGTCGTCAGCGCCCGGCATCCAGACAGCGCCAAACCAGTCATCATTGGTAACTGCCAGGCGGGCTGGGCGTTAATGGGCCTCGCGGCCACCCGCCCGGAGCTGCCGGGGCTGATCATCGTCAACGGTGCGCCGTTGTCGTACTGGGCCGGCGTCAATGGCCGCAATCCGATGCGCTACACCGGCGGTTTGCTCGGTGGTGGCTGGATGGCACGCCTGGGCAGTGACCTGGGCAATGACCGTTTCGACGGCACCTGGCTGGTCAGCAATTTCGAAAACCTGGACCCGGCCAACACCTTTTGGGGCAAGTACTACCACCTGTTCAGCGAAGTCGACAGCGAGGCCGCACGCTTTCTGGACTTCGAACGCTGGTGGGGCAGCCCGACCCTGCTCAATGGCGAAGAGATCGAGATGATTGTCGACGACCTGTTCATCGGCAATCGACTGTCCGGTGGCCTCGGGCGCAAGAGCAGCGGGCTTGACCTCAAGCTGATCGAAGTGCCGGTGGTGGTGTTCTGCTCGTATGGCGACAACATCACCTCCCCGCAGCAGGCACTGGACTGGATCACCGACGTCTATCCCAGCGATCTCGCGTTGCAAAATGCCGGCCGCACCATCGTTTACCTGCGACACGCGAGCATCGGTCACCTGGGCATCTTCGTGTCCGGTGATGTGGCGCGGCGTGAACACCGTGAATTGCTCGGAGCGGTCGATGCGATCAATGCGCTGTCAGCCGGGCTGTATGAAATGCTGATCGAAGACCTGCCGGAGAATTCGGCGACGCCGTATGCCGTGCGTTTCGAACGCCGGCGTATCGCCGACATCCATGGCCAGGTGCAGCCGCCCCGTGACGACGATCGCGAATTTGCGCTGGTCCAGCGCGCGTCTGATATCAACAACAGTGTTTACGATGAATGCATACGCCCGTGGTTGCGCCTGCTGATCAACGAACCGAGCGCCGAAATGCTGCGCCGGGCACATCCTTTCCATCAGCAGCAAGTGGCCTGGAGCAGTTTGAACCCGGCGCTCTGGTGGCTGGCAGGCAGTGCCACCCAAGTGAGCAAGGATCGTCACCCCGCCAGCCAGAACAACCCGTTGCTGGTCTGGCAGGAACTGTTTTCCAACCAGGTGCAGGACGCCTTGAACGGCTATCGGGACCTGCGTGATGCAGCTCAGGAAATGTGTTTCTACGGCGTGTATGGCGTACTCAACAGCCTCACCGGCAATGCACCCGGACGAAATCTGCAGGAACATGCCGAACAGCACGACAAGGTTTTGATCGAGCGCTTGCAGGATGCCCTGCCCCTTGGCGGCCTGATGGAAGCCTTGATACGGATCCTGTTCCTGCTGGGCCGCGACAGTGACGAGCCGGGCAAGGAAAGTGTCGAAAAATTGATACTGCAACTGCAAGTGTTGCTCCAGGACTACAGTGCCGAGCCGCTTGATTTGCGCGAAACCCTGCGCCTGCAAAAACTGCTGGTCGCCACCCATCCGCAAGAAAGCCTGCACAGCCTGCCCTTGATGCTTGTCGAGCTCGAAGAACGCCAGCAAGTGTTGGCGGCCGTCGCCAATTTGCTGCCTGAACTGCTGACCAGCGGCGCAGACAACCTCTTCTGGCGTGAACTGCACACGCTGCTCGACGTGCCGTTGCCAGGGTTCAGCCTGACCCAACCACCCGGTGAAGCCGATGCCATCGAAGAGAAAGTCCCGGTGGTAACCCCTGAGCCGATCAAGCAGAAAACCCCAGCGGTAACCCCGGAGCCAATCAAGCAGATCACGCCGGTGGAAATTCCCGAGCCAATCAAGCAGAAAATACCCGCAGTGACCCCAGACCCCATCGCCAAGGTTGCGAGTCCAGTGCGCAAACCTGCCAAGGGCAAGAAAGGCGCGAAGAAACCTCCTGCACCCTGATGAGCAACCTGTGTGACGAGGGGATTTATCCCCGTTGGGCTGCGAAGCGGCCCCTAAATCGGAAACCGCGGACCGCACACAATGGTTTTACGACTGCTTCGCAGCCGAACGGGGATAAATCCCCTCGCCACACAGGAGCGCGTCAGACCGACGCGGCTTCCTTGATTTCAAACGATTCATCGGCCCGATACTGACCGGGTGTCATGCCAAACCAGCGGCTACAGGCTTTGTTGAAACTGCTGTGATCATGAAAACCAAGGAGATACGCGACATGCTTCATGTTGAAGTGAGAATGGCGCAGGTAGAAATCGGCCAATTGCCGGCGCACCGCGTTCTGCACGTCCTTGAATTGCGTCCCTTCCTTTTCCAGCGCGCGTTGCAGCGTCCGCTTGCTGATGTTCAATGCCGCCGCGATCGACTCCATGTCGCATTGCCCCTGGCCCTGACTCAAGCGCTCGGTAATCAACGCGCGAATTCTGCTGACAATGCAAAAACCAAACAGCAGGTCCAGTTGAGCCTCGGCAAAACTGTCATGCAGCACCGCCAACGCTTCATTGGCCATGCTCAACGGACGCATCAATTCCTCACTGTCAAACAAAATGCTGTCGTAAGGCGCGTCGAAATGCAGGTCGCAGCCAAACAACCGACGATGCTCGGTGATGTCTTCAGGTTCGGGATAGGTGAATCCCACGCTCAAGGGTTGCGGTGCGTTGCCGCCCGCCAGCTTACGGCAGAAGCCCAGCAATGAAGCCAGCGCTGCATCGGTGTATTGGCGAGGTTTGACCGAGCCTTTTTGTTGATGATCGAGGCCGGAAAGTCGGTAATTCTGCTCTTCCGATGTAAAGAAAAGGCTGAATCCGGTGCCAATCAACGGACTGAAACGGACCAGTCGTTCAAGGGCTTTTTTCAGATTCAGGCTGGACATCATGGTGTAGCCGACGATCTGAAAGCTACCGGGGTGGAAACTTCCATAGGCCTTCAAGCCAATGTCTGGATCACCCGAGGCCTGAGCGGCCAGATCCCATAGTCGATAGATAGCCCTTCGCTCGCAAAACGCTCCTGGTTTGTTCGCGAGCTTCATGTCTAGTTCAGCCTCCTGGCACAGACTGGCAACATCCAGTCCTTGAGCCAAGAGCGTATTTACCAGCACGCTGGCATAGCCTGAACTCATTCTATACATGGCGTCCTCAATGACCTGTGGAACCGAACATCCTGTCCGGAGCCATGACTGATCTGCGATAAATCAAATACTAACGGATCGTACCGTTACCAATATTGATCCCAGTATAGGTACTTCTCATATTTAGCCAGCCGGGCATTACACGGGCATGGCACCGTTGGACACCAGACCGTCACCTCTCAACACTTCCGCACGCCCCGTCAATGCCGAACAATCCCCCATCTTGCAACGCAAAATACAAAAAGGAAGAGAGCATATGAAGTCGCTTGGTCGTATTGCGTTGGTCACGGGTGGTATGGGTGGGATTGGCACGGCGATAAGCCAACGCCTGTACAAGGAAGGATTCAAGGTCATCGTGGGCTGCAGCTCCGATTCCTCCCGCAAGAAAGAATGGATGGCGAGCCAACTGGAGGCGGGTTATCAATTCGAATGCATCTATGGCGACATCACCGATTGGGAATCAACACGCAACGCGTTCGAGATGGCGCGTGAGCAATTCGGCCCGATCGATGTCCTGGTCAACAACGCCGGGATCACGCGTGATGCGTCCTTTCGCAAGCTGACGCCCGAAGACTGGAACGCGGTCATCGGCACCAACCTGAGCGGCCTGTTCAACACCACCAAACAGGTGATTGAAGGGATGCTGGCCAAGAAGTGGGGACGGGTCATCAACATCTCCTCGATCAACGGTCAGCGCGGCCAGTTCGGCCAGACCAACTACAGCGCGGCCAAGGCCGGCATCCATGGCTTCACCATGGCGCTGGCCCGGGAAGTGTCCGGCAAGGGCGTGACCGTCAACACCGTTTCCCCAGGCTACATCCAGACCAGCATGACGGCGGCCATTCGCCCGGACATTCTCGAGACCATGATCGCGGCCACACCGGTCGGGCGTCTCGGCCAACCAGAAGAAATCGCCTCCATCGTGGCCTGGCTGGCTTCCGATGAATCGGCCTATAGCACCGGCGCCGACTTCTCGGTCAACGGCGGCATGAACATGCAGTAGACCTGTCAGGGCATGGATGCCCTGCTTTCGCTCGACAACATCTTAATGAGGTCACGCATGAACGAAGTCGTAATCGTTGCCGCTACTCGTACCGCCATTGGCAGTTTTCAAGGTGCCTTGTCCGCAATTCCAGCCACCGAGCTGGGCGCGGCGGTCATTCGCCGTTTGCTGGAAGAGACCGGTCTGGACGGCTCGCAGATCGATGAAGTGATCCTCGGCCAGGTACTCACCGCAGGCTCGGGACAAAACCCGGCACGCCAGACGGCGATCAAGGCCGGCCTGCCCCATACCACCCCTGCCCTGACCCTGAACAAGGTCTGCGGCTCGGGCCTCAAGGCGGTCCAGCTGGCGGTCCAGGCCATTCGTTGCGGCGACGCCGAACTCATCATTGCCGGCGGTCAGGAAAACATGAGCCTGGCGCCGTATGTTCTGCCCAAGGCCCGCACCGGTTTGCGTCTGGGCCATGCGCAACTGCAAGACAGCGTGATTCAGGACGGTTTGTGGGACGCCTTCAACGACTACCACATGGGCATCACCGCAGAGAACCTGGCGCAGAAGTACGAACTGAGTCGCGAAGACCAGGACGCTTTCGCCGCGGCCTCGCAACAGAAAGCCGCTGCTGCTATCGAAGCGGGTTACTTCAAGCGTGAAATCACCCCGATCCTGATCCCTCAGCGCAAGGGTGAGCCGCTGGTCTTCGACACTGATGAACAGCCGCGTCCGGGCAGCACACTGCAGGCGCTGGGCAACCTCAAACCCGCGTTCCAGAAAGACGGCAGCGTCACCGCCGGTAACTCGTCGACCCTCAACGACGGTGCCGCCGTACTGCTGCTGGCCAGCGCCGCCAAGGCCCAGGCCCTCGGCTTGCCGGTTCTGGCACGCATCAAGGCTTACGCCAGCGCTGGCGTCGACCCCTCGATCATGGGCATCGGCCCGGTACCGGCCACCCGCTTGGCATTGACCAAAGCCGGCTGGAGCCTGGACGACCTCGACCTGATCGAAGCCAATGAAGCGTTCGCCGCGCAATCACTGGCCGTGGGCAAGGAACTGGGTTGGGACACCAGCAAGGTCAACGTCAACGGTGGCGCGATTGCCCTGGGTCATCCGATCGGCGCATCGGGCGCGCGAATTCTGGTGTCGCTGTTGCACGAGCTGATTCGTCGCGACGGCAAAAAAGGCTTGGCTACGTTGTGCATCGGTGGCGGCCAGGGTGTCAGCCTGGTCATCGAGCGCTAGAAGAAACACAGGACTGCTTGCTTGACTGCTAACGCGGCGCCGAAGTCCGGCGCCGCGGTTTTTTTCTGCCCGGTTTACTGATGTGGGCAAGGAGTTCCATGGACAATAACGCGCATACCTTCAACACCTTCTGGTCAGGCCAGGTTCCGTTCATTGCCTCCTTTGCAGTGCAACAACTACGTCTCTGGGTCAGCAGCAATCCGTGGTTTACCGGCCAGGACTACAACGAGTGGTTTGACCTGCCGCGTGGCACCCTGGACAGCCTTCAATCGGACTACCAACAGCAATGGGGCGAACTCGGCCAGCAACTGCTGACCGGTCAGCCATTCAGCTTCGACGATCGACGTTTTGCCAGCGGCAACTGGAGCCAGCCACTGTTCGGCTCCCTCGCAGCGTTTTACCTGCTCAACGCAGGGTTTCTGCTGAAGCTGCTGGACACGTTAGCGATCCCGGACAAAAAGCCGCGCCAGCGCCTGCTCTATTTGGTGGAACAAGCCATCGCCGCCGGCGCGCCCAGCAACTTTCTGGCCAGTAATCCCGATGCGTTGCAACGGGTCGTCGACACCCAGGGCAGCAGCCTCCTCACCGGCCTGTTGCACCTGGCCAGCGACCTGCAAGAAGGCAAGATGCGCCAGTGCGACGCCGGCGCCTTCAAAGTCGGTGTCGATCTCGCCAACACCCCCGGCGAAGTGGTGTTCGAGAACGAACTCTTCCAGCTGATTCAGTATTACCCGCAAAGCGAAACCCAGTACCGGCGCCCGGTGTTTGTCGTGCCGCCGTCAATCAACAAGTACTACATTCTCGACTTGCGCCCGGACAACTCGATGGTTGCCCATCTGTTGAAACAAGGGCACCCGGTGTTTCTGATGTCGTGGCGCAACTTCGACCAGGAGCACGCTGGCACCACGTGGGATGACCTGATCGAAACCGGCATCATCAAAGGCCTGCAAGTAACCCGCGAGATCAGCGGCGATCAGCGGCCCAATTGCGTCGGCTTCTGCATCGGCGGCACCTTGTTGAGCTCGGCGCTGGCGGTCCTGGCGGCGCGCGGCGACCGCGAGATCGGCAGCGTGAGCCTGTTGACCACCTTCCTCGACTACCTCGATACCGGCCCCATCGACATCTTCGTCGACGAACAACTGGTGGCCTACCGCGAGCGCACCATCGGCGGCCTGGATGGCCCCATCGGCCTGTTCAAGGGCGAGGACATGGGCAATACCTTCTCGCTGCTGCGTCCCAACGACTTGTGGTGGAACTACAACGTCGACAAATACCTCAAGGGCCAGAAACCGATCCCCCTTGACCTGCTGTTCTGGAACAACGACAGCACCAACCTGCCGGGGCCGATGTACTGCTGGTATTTGCGCCACACCTATCTGCAGAACGACCTGAAATCCGGTGAGCTGGACTGTTGCGGGGTCAAGCTGGACCTGCGCGCCATCGATGCTCCGGCGTACATTCTCGCCACCCATGACGATCACATCGTGCCGTGGAGAAGCGCTTACGCCAGCACCGAATTGCTCTCCGGGACCAAGCGTTTTGTGCTGGGCGCATCAGGGCATATCGCCGGGGTGATCAACCCGCCGGCCAAGGAAAAACGCCACTACTGGACCAACAACCGGGTCACCAAAAACCCGGAAACCTGGTTCAAGAACGCCCAGCAACATTCCGGTAGCTGGTGGAATGACTGGTTCGTCTGGCTGGCTGAACAGTCTGGCGAACGCCAGCCCTCGGTGCTGCATACCGGTAACGCGCAATACCCGGCGATTGAGTCTGCACCGGGGCGTTATGTGATGCAGTGACAGACACCCCCGCGCCTTGACCGACAGCGCGCGGGGTCGTCCTTCAGCGTCCTCGCAAAAAAACCAAACACAGCACATCGGTTCAATATTCCCGCCTGAATCTACGCGACCATGGCCTCCTCACTCACCCGTAAGGACATCGCCATGGCCCTCGCAAAAGCTGTTCCCGGCAAAACCCTGCTGACCCCTTCCGACCACACCCTGATCATGATCGATCACCAGTCGCAAATGTCCTTTGCGACCAAGTCAATTGACGCCGTCACCCTGCGCAACAACGCTGCACTTGTGGCCAAGGCCGCGCGGGGCTTCAAGGTCTCGACCATCCTGACCACCGTCGCCGAGAAGAGCTTTTCCGGGCCGATCTTCGACGAAATCAAGTCAGTGTTCCCGGAACACAACGTCATCGACCGTACCAGCATGAACACCTGGGAAGACGAGCGCATTGCCGTCGAAGTCAACGCGTTCGGCAAACAGAAAATCGTCCTCGCCGGTCTGTGGACCTCTGTGTGCATCGTGGGCCCGGCTCTGTCGGCCATCGACCAGGGTTTCGAGGTTTACGTGATTGCCGATGCCTGTGGCGACGTCAGCACCGAAGCCCATGAAATGGCGATGCAGCGCATGATCCAGATCGGCGCCCGCCCAATGACCTCGCTGCAATACCTGCTTGAACTCCAGCGCGACTGGGCACGTACCGAAACCTATGACGAAACGGTGAAAACCTCGATTGCGAACGGAGGCTCCTACGGTCTTGGCCTGATCTACGCCAAAACCATGTTCGGTGCCTCGGAAGGCCATTAAGCGGTTTTCCTATAAAAAGCGAGTGACTGCGGATATTCCGCAGTCACTGCTGCGTGGTGATTGACCGATGAAGTTTGGTAAGCAAGACCTTCGCGCCAGGTTCCCCTTCTGGTTATCGGTGCTCTTCGCCGGTACCGCCGGGACAGCCATCGCTGATGAATCTGCACAAGGGTTTATGGACGGAGCGACGCTTGATGTGCTCAGCCGCAACTTCTACCTCAACAGTGAAGACCAATCCCCCTCACCTGGGGACAAACGTTCCAAAAAAGAGTGGGCTCAAGGCTTTATCAGCGCTTTTGAGTCCGGTTTCACACCTGGCACGCTTGGGTTTGGTCTCAACGCCCATGCCTTTGTGGGGCTGAAGCTGGATGGCGGCAAAGGACATTCCGGGACGGGATTGTTGCCCGTGGATGATGACGGTCGTAGTGAAGACAACTATTCCAGTGGTGGTGGCGCGCTGAAAATCAGAGCCTCCCAAACGACCTTGGCGTTCGGTGAAATGATGGTGGAAACCCCGGTGTTCGACACCGCGGACAAGCGTTTACAACCAGAGTACGCCACAGGATTACTGCTAAACAGCCACGAAATTGAAGGCGTCAATCTGGTTGCCGGTCATTTCACCGCGTTCAAGAACCAGGACAGTTCTTCGGGCAAGGGCAACTTCTACGGCTACGGCGCCAACACCGAGGCCGGAGGCATTACGTTTCTCGGCATCAACCTGTTCACCCAACGTCCAGTCGGCGGCGCGCTCTATGCCTCAGAACTCAGCGACACCTGGCATCAGTACTATGCCAATCTGCACCTGAAGCAGCCCGGGGTGTTCCTCGACGCCAATCTCTACCACACGCAGGACACCGGCAAAGCGCTGGCTGGTGCCATCGACAACACCGCGTTCAGCCTGTCGGGCAAGTACACCGTCGATGCGCATGCCTTCACCCTGGCCTATCAAAAAATCAATGGCGACACGCCGTTCGATTTTGTCGGTGGAGACTCGATCTACCTGGCCAACTCGATCAAATACGCCGACTTCAACGGCGCCCATGAACGCTCATGGCAAGCACGTTACGACCTCGATTTGAGCACCTTCGGAATTCCCGGCCTGAACTTCATGACGCGTTACGTCATGGGCAGCCAAATCGACGGCACCCATGCGCCCAAGGGCGGCGCCTACAACCTTTTCGATAACTCAGTCGATGAATACGTGCCTCAACAAGGCGATGGCGGACGGCATTGGGAACGCGACATAGACCTGCGTTACATCGTGCAGTCCGGCTCGGCCAAAGGGCTGTTCGTGCAGCTGTCCCATGTTTCGCATCGAGCCAACACAGCCCAGGCGGGCGATGATATCGACAGGGTTTATGTAGTCATCCAGTACCCGCTGAGCTTCGGGCATCTCTGATGGGGAAAATGGCGGAAGGCAGCCGGAGTCGAACCTGCCCGGGAACGGATGCCGTCCCCAACCGGGTTTGAAGCCCGGCCGCGCCACCGGGCGCGATTGCCTTCCTTGAAATCAGTGGTCGGTGCGTTGGGCCAAGGCATTGTCGAGGCGGATATGGCGTTTGTCGCCAAACCGTCGCGTCAGGCCGATCCGGTCGAAGTATTCGAGAATCTGGATGCTGCGCTTGCGCCCCAGGCCCACTGCATCACGAAACGCCGTGACCTGAATCACCGGGTTTTGCGCGGCCAGTTGCACAAGCATAGCCGCCAATCGGCGGATCATCGTGTCGGTGTAAAACAGGTCACGGACGACTTGATGCACCAATCCCAACCTCGCCATTTTGCACAGCAGCAAGCGCACGACCGCCTCGTCATGGCCAAGGTCGCGCACCCACGGCGGATCAAAACCAGCCTGTTCAAACAACGGTTGCAAGTGTTGCCACAGGGCTTCGTCATCTTCGCTCAAACGCACCTGATGATCGGGCAAATGCAACCATGGCCCGCTGGCCGCAATGGCCCCGCTGGCGAGTAATTCGTCGAGCAGGCTGATGAACGTCGGACGGTCCAGCGCTGTGCCGCTGAACCGCCGCAGGCGATCCCGGTCCGGGCCCATTTGATCCGGTTCCAGTTGATGAAAACGTGCGAGGTGTTCCAGCAACGGTGCTTTCAGTGCTTCCCAGCGGGCAGCACTGAACAGCAACGGGCCTTGGCGGGTGTCGATCAGTCGCACGTCACCGGGCAAAATCCAGGTGTTGCGGGGGCGGTTGAACTGACGCTCCAGACGCTGCGGACCGAGCCCGGTGTCGCTGTTGGCCAATAACGCCGGCAGGATCTCCTCCAACTCATGGCCTGTGGCGAGGGCATGTAACTGCGCCAACCGTTCGGGGCTGCGGCGTTGTCGGGTCGGTGCGAACGGGTCGAGCACCCGGGCGCCGCCGAGGGTGCGTTGGGCGCTCTGGTCACGCAGGATCAAGGGATCGCCCTTCACGGCCTGCACCGGCGCATTCAACAGCAGTTGCGCGAACATCCGTTCACCCGGCAAAAGGCGGGTGCCTTCCAGCAACGCCACTCGGCCGGTGACGTCCTGAGTCCCTACGTGAACATGCACAGGCTGAAAGTGCTCGAAGGCTTTGGGTTCGCTGGCCAACAATTGCAGATCGATATCCACTCGCTGGGTCGGCGCGTACAGCCACTCGGCCAGCAGCCAGTGGCCGCGATGAATCTGCTCCAGGGCCAAGCGTTCGGCACTCAGGTTCAACGCCACTCGCTGTCCGGCCATTGCGACCTCGGCAGCCTGACTCTGCGCATGCAGGCCGCGCACGCGAACCGGTTTGCCCTGAGGGCCGAGCCTCAGCGTATCGCCCACGGCCACCACGCCAGACAACGCAGTGCCGGTCACCACGATACCGACGCCTGCCACGCTGAAGGCACGGTCAATCGCCAGGCGAAAACCGCCGCTGGTGCTGCGTTGAACGATTTCCCGCTGCGCCTCGAGCAAAGCCTGTCGCAAGGTCTCGACGCCCTCCCCGGTCACACTCGACAGCGCAATCTGCGGCGCGTTGGCATAAGGCCCCGGCGCCAGCAATGTCTGGACCTGATCGCGAACGGCTTGCACTCTCAACGGTTCGACCCGGTCGCATTTGCTGATCGCCACCAGCGCCCGAGGGATACCCAGCAGTTCAACGATGGCCAGGTGTTCGCGAGTCTGCGGCATGACGCCGTCGTCGGCCGCGACCACCAGCAACACCAGATCAATGCCCTGAGCCCCCGCCAGCATGTTGTGGGTGAAGCGCTCATGACCCGGCACATCGATAAAACCGGTCAGGGGCGCATGCGGTTCCAGCGCCGCGTAGAGGTAGCCGAGGTCGATGGTCATGCCGCGTTCACGCTCTTCCCGACGCCGGTCGCCGAGCAGGCCGGTCAGTGCCTGGAGCAAGGCAGTCTTGCCATGGTCGATGTGCCCTGCGGTGCCGACGATCACGCTACGGCTCCTGCAATTTGATCGAGTTGCGCCAGCCACGCCGGTTCATCGTCCAGTTGCCGCAGGTCCAGCCACAACGCATCGTTATCAATGCGCCCGAGCACCGGAATCGGCAACGCACGCAGGACCGCTTCCAGACCGTGCAGCTGCCGTCCGCGAAGACGATTGGACACGTGCGGTCGCAGGCATAAAGCTGCACTCGGCAATCGCGCCACCGGTTGGCTGCCGCTGCCGATCATGCCCAGCGCCGGTACTGCGCTGACGCTCCAGCCATCGCCCAAGGCTTTGGCCAGCGAGGGTTGCAGGCGTTCAGCCTGGGCGAGGATGTCCGCCTGGGGCCGGGTCAGCAGGCGCAAACTCGGCAACCGTTCGGCCAGACGATCAGGGTCGCGGTACAGCGCCAACACCGCTTCGAGGGCGGCCAGGGTCAGTTTGTCGACCCGCAAGGCGCGTTTGAGTGGATTCTTCTTGATCTTCGCGATCAGGTCTTTGCGGCCGACAATCAACCCGGCCTGGGGGCCACCCAGTAACTTGTCGCCGCTGAAAGTGACGATGTCTGCACCATCGACCAGCGCCTGGCGCACCGTCGGTTCGGCGGGCAAGCCCCAGCGCGTCAAGTCCAGCAGGCTGCCGCTGCCGAGGTCTTCAAGCAATGGCAAGCCGTGTTGATGCGCAAGTTGCGCCAACTCGGCGGTCGGCACCCGCGCGGTGAAGCCTTCGATGTTGTAGTTGCTCGCATGGACGCGCATCACCAAGCCGCTACGCGGGCCGATGGCCGCCTCGTAATCGCGGGCATGAGTGCGATTGGTGGTGCCGACTTCGTGGAGCCTGACCCCGGCCCTGGCCATGATGTCGGGAATGCGGAAGGAACCACCGATTTCGATCAGTTCGCCCCGGGAAATGATGCCTTCCTTGCGCGCGCCCAGGCTGTTGAGCGCCAGCAACACCGCAGCGGCGTTGTTGTTGACCACCGTCACCGCCTCGGCGCCGGTCAGCTCGCGGATCAGGCCTTCGATCAGATCGTCACGGTCGCCGCGCTTGCCGCTGTTTAGATCGAATTCCAGATTGAGTGGATAACGGGCCGCCCTCTGCAGCGCTTCGATGGCTTCCTCCGGCAACAACGCTCGCCCAAGATTGGTGTGCAGCACCGTGCCCGTGAGATTGAACACCCGGCGCACGTTGCTGCGATGCTGACTGGCCAAGCGTTCACCCGCCCTGCCCGCTAACGCTTCAGGCGCGATTTCAATGGCGTCGAGTTGCCCTGAAACCACCGGTTCACGCAAGTCATCGAGCAATTGCCGCAGGCTGGCCAGCAGTGCATCACGCCCGTAACGCTCGGCCAATGGCTGACAGGCGGGATGGCGCAGCAAGCTGTCGATAGAAGGCAGCCGCAGGGTTGAAACACTGGCGGATCTGGAAGACATCAGGCGCTCCCACAAACGTTGACCGTAGCGCCTGAGTGTAGCCGCTGAGCTCGCAGGGATAGCTTAAAGGGATAGCTCAGTCACCTCCCGGTGCGAGCAACAGATTAGGCGCCGGACGCTGGTAGCCTTCCTGCTCCAGACGCATGTCCAGCAGCAGGCTGGTCAGGTCCGTCGACAGCGCTTCGGCCTCGGCGTCGTTTTCCAGGTAAAGCAGTTTCAGGTAGCTGTGGCAGCCGGGACAGACCTCCGCGCGCAACGGGGCCTGATTGGCGGCGTGGCGGTCATCATCGAGGCTGACGTATTCAAGGCCTTTGCTTTGTTCGCAATACACGCACTTGACCCGCACCACATGCCATTCGCAGGCACACAGCGAGCACACCAGATACCGCAAGCCGTTGTACTTGCCGCGATGGCGAATCACCCCGGCCATGGCCGGTGAACCGCAGGCCGGGCACTGACTGAGACTGTCGCCGGGTTTCAGCGCAAGGTCCGGTGTGCTCAGCAGCCAATGACTCCAGGCCACCTGCAACGCCGCGCCGAGAAACGGCACCACGGCGGCGGGCAGCAAGGCGAACTGGCCGCTGACCAGCGCAATCGCCCAAGCCTTGCGTTGCCCGACGTTGGCGCTGCGCAAGGTCGCCACGGCTTTTTCCACGGCCGGTTGCGGCGGTGGCTGGTAACGCTGCAACAGGGCTTCGAGGTAAGGCAGCCAATGGTCTTCGCGTACCAGACTGTCGGCGGCGAACGGCGGCAAGCCGTGTTGCTGGCACACGCGCATACGTTCGGGATCGGGCACGGCGGCCACGGGCGGATCGTCCATCAGCCCCTGCTGCACGTGGCACAGACCGGTCACCAGCCGCAGGTAATCGGCCAATGGATGGCCGTCGACCAGACGCTCCAGGCGCAAGGCGCGCAAGGTGAACAGGTTGTTCGGTGGCAGGTGCAGAAACGGCGGCGAGCTCGCCGCCGCTTCGATCTCGCCAGGCTCAAGAATCGTCGCCAAGGGGTTATCCTTTTTTGCTGATCGGCCGATCGGGGTGCTCGTCGCGGGTCACTTCGCGGTACCAGAGTTCATGGTGTTTTTTCGCCCAGGCGCGGCTGACCCAGCCATGCGTCATGGCGCTGACCGAACCCTTGATCCAGATGCCGGCGTAGATGTGAACAATGATGCTCAGCACCAGGATGAAACCCGCCAACGCATGCAGCAGCATCGCCCAACGAATGCTGGTGATGCCGAAGTACTCGCTGAAATACGCGCGCCAGATCACCAAGCCGCTGAACAACAGCACCAGCATGCAAATCAGCAAGGTCCAGAACAGCAGCTTCTGCCCAGGGTTGTACTTGCCGATGGGCGGCACGCCCTCTTCCTCGTTCTTGATCACCCGCCCGACGCGTCGCAGCCACAAGCGGTCATTGCTGATAAAGAAGTTCGCCCGGAAGAAGTGAATCACCAATCCCAGGAACAGGACGAACATCACCACGCCCATGAACGGATGCAGAATGCGCGTCCACGGCCCACCGCCAAACAGATTGCTCAGCCAGAACAGTGCCGGATGGAACAACGCCAGCCCCGACAGCGCCGCCATCAAGAAAAAGATCGCCACCAGCCAGTGATTGGTGCGCTGGTTCGAGGTGTAGCGCAGGATCTGTCTGCGGATCATGGTCTGTCCTCCCCGCGCGGATCAAAGGTATGTACCGACGGATCGACTTCATGCACCGCAGGATCAACGGTGGTCGGCAGTTCGTCCTCCTCGACCAGTTGCGGCCCGACCCGCACGTAGTGGAAGAACCCGGCCAGCACCGCCAAACCCATGGCCAGCAATCCCAAGGGTTTGCTCACGCCTTTCCACAACTCCACCAGCGGACTGATGGTCGGAGCGCTCGGCAGGCCGGCATACAACTTCGGTGTGTCGGCGTGGTGCAGCACGTACATGACGTGGGTGCCGCCGACACCTTCGGGGTCATACAGGCCAGCGTTGTCGAAGCCACGGCTCTTGAGGTCGACGATCCTTTCGGCCGCGTGTTCTTTCATGTCGTCCTTGGTGCCGAACACAATGGCGCCGGTCGGGCAGGTTTTGACGCAGGCTGGCTCCAGCCCCACCGCCACCCGGTCCGAGCACAATGTGCATTTGTAGGCCTTGTGATCCTTTTGCGAGATTCGCGGGATATTGAACGGGCAACCGGTGATGCAATACCCGCAGCCGATGCAATGGTCCTGGTCGAAATCGACGATGCCATTGGCGTGCTTGATGATCGCCCCCGGACTCGGGCACGCCGCCAGGCAGCCGGGCTCCGCGCAGTGCATGCAGCCGTCCTTGCGAATCAGCCACTCCAGGTTGCCAGCGTCGGTTTCATGCTCGGTGAAGCGCATCAAGGTCCAGGTTTCTGCGCTCAGGTCCTGTGGGTTGTCGTAGGTGCCAAGGTTGTGGCCGACATCGTCGCGCAGCTCGTTCCATTCCGAGCAGGCGACCTGACAAGCCTTGCAGCCGATGCACTTGGTGGTGTCGATCAGCTTGGCCACTTCCTCTTGATTGCGTACCGAGGACGGGACGGTCGTGGTGGCCGAACGGGCGATGATGTCTTGGCTGGCCATTTAGACTTTCTCCACATTGACCAGGAATGACTTGGATTCCGGGGTCTGAGTGTTGCCATCGCCGAGGAACGGCACCAGGGTGTTGGTCAGGTAACCGTGACGCGTGAGCCCGGTAAACCCCCAGTGCAGCGGGATACCGATCTGGTGCACCACCTGATTGTTGACCTGCAGCGGACGAATCCGCTTGGTCACCACCGCCACCGCTTCTATATGTCCGCGCTTGGAACTGACACGAACCCGGTCGCCAGCGACGATGCCTTTTTCCTTGGCCAACACTTCACCGATCTCGACGAACTGCTCGGGTTGGGAGATCGCGTTGAGCTTGCAATGCTTGCTCCAGAAGTGGAAATGCTCGGTCAGCCGGTAGCTGGTCGCGGCATACGGATAGTCCTTGGCCACGCCTAAGGAATCCCATACCGAATCGAAGATCCGCGCCGCCGGGTTGCTGGTGGCTTTCTTGTTTTGCGGGTGCAGCGGGTTGATGCCGATCGGTGTTTCGAACGGCTCGTAGTGCTCGGGGAAAGGTCCTTCGTTCATCTTGTCGACGGCAAAGAACCGCGCCACGCCTTCCGGGTTCATGATGAACGGATTCATCCCGGCTTCCGGTGGCGAGTCGGCCTTGAAGTCCGGCACATCGGTGCCGCTCCAGACTTTGCCGTTCCACCACACCAGGCGTTTTTTTTCGTCCCATGGCTTGCCTTGCGGGTCGCACGAAGCGCGGTTGTAGAGAATCCGCCGGTTCGCCGGCCAGGCCCAGGCCCAGCCCTGGTGTTGCTTCATGCCATACGGATCGCTGTTGTCGCGCCGGGCCATCTGGTTGCCCGCCTCAGTCCAGCTGCCGCAGAAAATCCAGCAACCGGAAGCTGTACTGCCGTCGTCCTTGAGCTGGCCGAAACCGGCCAGTTGCGCGTTGCCCTTGATCGCCGCGCCGGTAGCGTCGGTGAAGTCAGCGGTGGCATAGCCGTTGATTTCCTTGGCCAGCTCTTCCGGCGAGGGCTCTTCGGCGATTTTGTAGGGCCAGGACAGTTTGAGGATCGGTTCGGCATAAGCGCCGCCGTTGGCCTGGTAACGCTGACGCAGACGGATAAACAGCTCGCTCATGATCCGTATATCGGTGCGCGCTTCGCCAGGGCCGTCGGCGCCTTTCCAGTGCCATTGCAGCCAGCGGCTGCTGTTGACCAGAGAGCCGTCTTCTTCGGCGAAACACGTGGTGGGCAGGCGAATCACTTCGGTCTGGATGCCAGCGGTTTCAACGTCGTTGTACGGCCCGACATTGCGCCAGAACTCCGAGGTTTCGGTGGACAGCGGGTCCATCACCACCAGCCACTTCAGCTTGGCCAGTGCCGCCATCACCCGGTTTTTATCAGGCAACGCAGCGATAGGGTTGAAGCCCTGGCACATGTAGCCGTTGACCTTGCCTTGGCCCATCAGGTCGAACACTTTGAGGATGTCGTAGTTCGGGATGTCGAGTTTTGGCAGATAGTCATAAGCCCAGCGGTTTTCGAGCGTGGCATTCGCGCCGTACCAGGCTTTCATCAGGCTGACGTGGAACTTGCCGTAGTTCTGCCAGTAGGACAGCTGCCCCGGCCGCAACGGTTTTTGCGTGCGCTTGACGATGTAGGCGTTGTAATCCTGCTCCGCATCCTGCGGCAAGGTCAGATAGCCCGGCAGCGCATTGGACAGCAAACCGAGGTCGGTCAGCCCCTGGATGTTGGAGTGCCCGCGCAAGGCATTGACGCCCCCGCCCGGCATGCCGACGTTGCCCAGCAGCAATTGCACCATGGCCGCGCTGCGAATGATCTGCGAACCGATCGAGTGCTGGGTCCAGCCCAGCGCGTAGAGAATCGTCATGGTCTTGCCCGGTTGCGAGCAGGTGGCGATTTCTTCCCAGATCTTGCGCATGGAGTCGACTGGCATGCCACAAATCTGGCTGGCCAGTTCGATGGTGTAGCGGCTGTAATGGGTCTTCATCAATTGATAGACGCAGCGCGGGTCGTGCAGGGTCGGGTCGACTTTGACAAAGCCGTCCTCACCGATTTCATAACCCCAGCCGGACTTGTCCGTGTAGCTGCGTTTGGCCGCGTCGTAGCCGCTGAAGATCCCGTCCTCGAAGCCAAACCCGGCTTTAACGATGAATGACACGTCGGTATAGGCGTGCACGTACTCGTGCTGGATTTTGTTTTCGGTCAGCAGGTAGTTGATCAGCCCGCCCATGAAGGCGATGTCGGTGCCGGTGCGAATCGGCGCGTAATAGTCGGCCACCGAGGCGGTCCGGGTAAAACGCGGATCGACCACGATCAAGCGGGCCTTGTTGTGCGCCTTGGCTTCGGTCACCCATTTGAAGCCGCACGGGTGCGCTTCTGCTGCGTTGCCGCCCATCACCAGGATCAGATTCGCGTTACCGATATCGGTCCAGGTATTGGTCATGGCACCACGGCCGTACGTCGGGGCAAGACTTGCCACCGTCGGGCCGTGTCAGACACGCGCCTGGTTATCAAACCCCAGCATGCCGAGACTGCGAACCACCTTGTGGGTGATGTAACCGGCTTCGTTGGACGCCGCTGAGGCCGCGAGGAAACCGGTGGTCAGCCAGCGGTTCACCATTTGGCCCTGGGCGTTCTTCTCGATGAAGTTGGCGTCGCGGTCGGCCTTCATCAGGTCGGCGACGCGATCGAGCGCTTCATCCCAGGAGATACGCGTCCACTCGGTGGTGCCGGGTTTGCGCACTTGCGGGTATTGCAGGCGGCCGGGGCTGTGAATGAAGTCCAGCAGGCCGGCACCTTTGGGGCACAGGGTGCCGCGGTTGACCGGGTGGTCGGAATCGCCTTCGATGTGGATGATGTTTTGCGCGACGTTCTTGGCCGCATCGCCCTGGCTGTACATGATCACGCCGCAGCCGACCGAGCAGTACGGGCAGGTGTTGCGGGTTTCATGGGTGTGGGCAAGCTTGAAGTGGCGCACCTGCTCGGCGAAGGCAGTCGCGGGGGCCATGCCCAGCGCGCCGAGGCTCGAGCCCGCAAGGCCGATACCAGCGACCTTGAAGAACTGACGACGGTTGAGGTCCATCGTGCACTCCTGTCAGGTGGAGACCCGGTACTTTTGCCGGGTTTTTCTGGACAATCATGGTTGCGGCAGTCTGGCTGCCGACATTTAAAACTGTAGACAATGTTAGAACTGACTGTGTGAAAACCGACCATCGGGCAATACCGGGGCCTCAGCCACCACACATAACCTTGTGGGAGCGAGCTTGTGTGGCGAGGGGATTTATCCCCGTTCGGCTGCGAAGCAGTCGTAAAACCATCATGCGCGGAGTACTTGGCACACCGCGGTTTTCAATTTCGGGGCCGCTTCGCAGCCCAACGGGGATAAATCCCCTCGCCACACAGGCTCGCTCCCACAGGGGCTTGGCGTTTATCATGACCGTCGGATTTACCCTGCCCTTTATGAGACTGAGCATGACTTTCGATTTTGATCAGGTGTTCGACCGCCACAACACCGGCAGTACCAAATGGAGCCGTTACCCGGCCGACGTGTTGCCGATGTGGGTGGCCGACATGGACTTCTCCGCACCGCCGGTGATCATCCAGGCCCTGCAAAAACGTCTGGAACACCCGATGCTCGGCTACAGCGTGGCTCAGGATGACTTGCGCAATGCCATCGTCGCCGACCTCTGGAACAAGTACGCCTGGCGCGTATTGCCTGATGAACTGATCTTCCTGCCGGGCGTGGAGTCGGGGTTCAACATGGCGCTGAATGCGCTGGTCCAGCCGCAGCAGAACGTTGTGGTCCAGGTTCCGAACTACCCGCCGCTGCGCCATGCGCCGGGTCACTGGGGCTTGAACAAGGTTGAACTCGAATTCGACGCGTTGGCGGACGGCACTTACGCCACGCCACTCGATGCCTTGAATCGGGCGCTGACCGGTGGCGGTGCGCTGCTGCTGAGCAACCCGCACAACCCGGTGGGCAAAGTCTTCCCGCGAGAAGAACTGCAAGCGGTCGCCGACATCTGCCTGGAGCAGGACGCCTGGATCATCTCTGACGAGATTCATGCCGAGCTGTGTTTCGACGGGCGCGTGCACATTCCGACGGCGTCCCTGAGTCCGGAAATCGCCAAGCGCACCATCACGCTGATGTCGGCGAGCAAGGCTTACAACATTGCCGGTCTGAAGACGTCGTTCATGATCATTCAGGACTCGGCTTTACGTGCAAAGGTCAACCACGCCCGCTGTGGCATGGTCGACAGCGTCAACCCGCTGGGCATGGAAGCGACGCGCGTCGCCTACAGCGAAGGCGGCCCTTGGCTGGCCGGGTTGAAGGCGTACCTGCAAAGCAATCGGGATTATCTGGTGGACGCGATCAACACCCGACTGCCGGGCGTGACCATGAATATCCCGCAAGGCACGTATCTGGCGTGGCTCGATTGCTCGGCGCTGGGACTGGACAACCCTCAGCAGTTCTTCCTTGAACAGGCCAAAGTCGGGTTGAGCCCTGGTCTGGATTTCGGCGATGACAGCAAACAGTTCGTGCGCCTGAATTTCGGCTGCCCACGATCGTTGCTGGAAGAAGGCATTGCGCGGATGGAGCGCAGCTTGCTCAATCGCAAAGCCTGAATCCAGATCAAAAGATCGCAGCCTGCGGCAGCTCCTACACGGAATTGCGTACACCCTGTAGGAGCTGCCGCAGGCTGCGATCTTTTGATTTTTCGCGACATGAAAATCCAACCGAACTCAAGGCAAAACACCAGGGTCAACCCTTTGACTCCTCTGCCTTGAGAACGGAGATTTCGCAATGATTGCCTATCCCAAACCACCCTTCCCGAAACAGGCCCAGCCCGTCCCCGGTTCCCAAAAGAAAATGGACCCGTACCCCGACTGTGGCGAACAAAGCTACAAGGGCTCAGGCCGACTGGACGGCAAGATCGCCCTGATCACCGGCGCCGACAGTGGCATCGGTCGCGCCGTAGCGATCGCCTTCGCCCGTGAAGGCGCGGATGTTGCCGTCGCCTACCTCAATGAACATGAAGACGCACAGGAAACCGCACGCTGGGTCGAACGGGCCGGCCGGCAGAGCCTGTTGCTGCCCGGTGACCTGGCGCAGAAAGCACACTGCCAGGCCCTGGTGGACAAGACGGTCGAACGCTTCGGCCGGATCGATGTGCTGGTCAACAACGCCGCGTTCCAGATGAGCCACGAACACCTCGAGGACATCCCGGACGAAGAATGGGTGATGACCTTCGACGTCAATATCACCGCCATGTTCAGGCTCTGTCAGGCCGCGTTGAAGCACATGAAACCCGGCAGTTCGATCATCAACACCAGCTCGGTCAATTCGGACATGCCCAAACCGACCCTCCTGCCTTACGCCACGACCAAGGGTGCGATAGCCAACTTCACCGCTGGCCTGGCGCAGATGCTGGGGCCAAAGAACATTCGGGTGAACTGCGTGGCACCGGGGCCGATCTGGACGCCGCTGATTGTCTCAACCATGCCCGATGAAGAGGTTCAGAACTTCGGCGGTCAAACCCCGCTCGGCCGGCCGGGCCAACCGGTGGAAGTGGCGCCGATTTATGTATTGCTGGCGTCAGATGAGGCCAGTTACATCACGGGGCAGCGCTATGGAATCACCGGTGGCAAGCCAATGCTTTAAGTTGAACCCGTCGCCATTTCCAGAGCTCCACATTCTTATAGGCCCTCCAATGGCGGGCCTTTCGATATCTGGAGGTCATCATGTCTGCACCTATCGTCAAGCTGTTCACCCAACCGAACTACGCGTGGACGGATATCCGCAAGGAAGAGGAAGCGCATCCATGCCACTACCTCGCTCATTTACTGTTGCTCGCCATGATTCCCGCTGCGTGCCTGTTTATCGGGACCACCTACGTCGGCTGGAGCCTGGTCGAAAACGAAATCGTCAAGCTCAGCAGCGCCAGCGCGCTACAGCTCTGCGTCTTGCTGTACGTGACCATCGTCGCCGGCGTGGCGCTGATGGGGCTGTTCATCCGCTGGATGTCGCGCACCTTCGACGCGCGGCCGACCGTCAACCAATGCATCGGTTTTGCCGCTTACACCGTGACCCCGTTTTTCCTTGCCGGCCTTGCCGGTTTGTACCCGAGCCGCTGGCTGGCGATTGTGGTGCTGGGCGCGGCGTCGATCTATTCGACGTTTCTACTGTTCGTTGGCTTGCCGACCTTTATGCATGAGCGCAAGGAACAAGGCTTGCTGAACGCCGCTTGCGTCTGGGGCATCGGCCTGCTGGTGCTGGTCACCCTGCTGGTCTCGATGATCCTGCTATGGTTCAACGTATTGACGCCTGAATACCTGCGCGCGACCGTCGGTTGAGCGCCAAAGGCTCTACATCGCGGCACGCACCCGACGAGTACCGAGCATGAGTTTCATTTTATGGGTGGCGGTGCTGGGTGCCGTGCTGCTGACGCTGGCACTGACATCGTCGTACCTGCGCTGGATGCCGGTGACGACGTCGGCGGTGTGCCTGGTGCTGGGTGTAGCCATCGGACCCGCGGGGCTCGGGCTGTTGAAACTGGACACCGATGATGCGTCCACCTGGATGGAGCACCTGACGGAAGTCGCCGTGCTGTTTTCGTTGTTTGTCTGTGGTTTGAAGTTGCGCTTGCCGCTCAGGAACAAAAACTGGCGCATTGCCTACGGCTTGGCCGGCCCGGTCATGGTGTTGACCATTGCCGGTGTCAGCCTGTTGCTGCATTACGCTTTCGACTTGTCTTGGGGCGCATCCGTGTTGATCGGTTCGATTCTGGCGCCCACCGACCCGGTGCTCGCCGCCCTGGTGCAAGTCAACGACGCCCGGGATGACGACAGCGTGCGCTTCGGGCTGTCGGGTGAAGCCGGGCTCAATGACGGGATCGCCTTCCCGTTTGTCATCCTCGGCCTGCTGCTGGTGCAACACGACGGCAACCCCGGCTGGCTGAGCGACTGGGTGCTGCGCAGTCTGTTGTGGGCAGTACCGGCCGGTTTGCTCACCGGCTACTGGATGGGCCGCGGTATTGGCCGCCTGACTTTGTTAATGCGCATCAAAAATGACGACAGCACCCTTTCCCCAAATGATTACCTCGCCCTCGCCTTGATTGCCCTGGCGTATGTCGGGGCCGAGTGGATTCACGGTTATGGATTTTTGTCAGTGTTCGCCGCCGGTTTGGGTTTGCGCCACGAGGAAGTCAAATCCACGGGCGACGACGAACTTCCTGCCGAGCATCTGGTTCAGCCGGTTGTGGGACATCAGAACGTCGAGCCGCAACATGCGGTTCATGGTGATACCGCAAGCCTTGAAGACACTCAGGTTGCCGCGGGCATCATGATGAGCGACATGCTTGCCTTTGGCAGCCTGGTGGAACGGGCCATGGAAGTGTTTCTGGTGACGCTGCTCGGCGTGGTGCTGATGGCGCATTGGGACTGGCGTGCGTTGTCGATCGCCGGCGTGTTGTTTTGCCTGATACGACCGCTGAGCGTCTTCGCCATGCCCTGGGGCAGTTTGCTCAACGGCCACCAGCGAATGCTGATTGGCTGGTTCGGCATACGCGGCATCGGCAGTCTGTATTACCTGTTTTATGCCCTGAACCATGGGGTGGGTGAGTCGATAGCAACGCTATGCACCGACCTGACCTTATCCGTGGTCGCGCTCAGCATTCTCCTCCACGGGATCAGCACTCAACCGATCCTGGCTCGATATGAACGGCAAAAAAAACAGGTTTTTTGATTTCGCTGTGGGTGTGGCTTTTTATTGTCTGAAACATCAATGGTTCACTGCGAACTGCATGGGTCAATTTCTGGACTCATGCAGGCTGCATGACCGCAGTTCGCCATCAGTCGCTTCAACTTATTGTTTTGTAAACACGTTATCGCACTGGCAAACCGGCACGACAAATGCTCCAGGACAATGAGCGACTTTCGGCCTTTAGACCGTTCGCGCTCACCCCATGACTTGTTGGAGAGACTCGACCATGAACGCCATAGACTTGTTGAAAGCCGACCATGAACGTGTAAAAGGCATCCTGACCCAATTAAGCGAATCCACGGAGCGTGGTGTTAAAAAGCGCGGCGAGTTGCTGGCCAAGCTGGAAATGGAGGTCGCCATACATTCCCGCCTCGAAGAGGAAGTCTTGTACCCGGCGTACAAGAAAGCTGGGGGCAAGGAGCAGGACGTCATGTATTACGAAGCCAAGGAAGAACATCGCACCGTTGATTCGCTGGTACTGCCAGACTTGAAGGTCACCGACCCGTCGACGCCGGAATTTGCCGGTCGGGTGAAAGTGGTCAAGGAACTGCTGGAACATCACATTGAAGAAGAGGAAACCGAGATGTTTCCTCAGGCCAGGAAGTTGTTGGGCAAAGCCACCCTGGAAGAGTTGGGGGCGCAAATGGAAAGTTTGAAAGTTCAGTACAAGAAAGAGATAAGCGCAGCCAATCTGGCGGCTTGATGCTGGAGGAATGGCAAGGGCACTGTAATGCTGTTCGCTTAAGGTCGGGGGGCATATCCGTTTCTATGGTAACGGCGGCTGGCGGTTTCGCTCTTACAGCGAGTCCCTTTTTCAAACGCCAAAAAGGAACCAAAAGGCTTTGCCCCTCCATTCGGTGCCTCGCTTAGGCTCGGCATGCCCTCACTCCGGCATTGCTCCGGGGGCCCGCCGCCATCGGCCATCCATGGCCGGGGGCGGCTACCGCGGCATCCTTGCCGCGGTGCCCCCTGCGCAACGCCTGCGTTCGGCCTCTGGGAAAGGGGGCAAGCAGATCAAGATCAAAAACCAGAGCCAAAGCCAAAGCCAAAGCCAAAGCCTGGCGCGGTACCTGTGGGAGCGAGCCTGCTCGCGAAAAACGTCCGGACATCGCGTCCATTCAGACAGCACGCGTTATCGTTCACGTCTTTCGCGAGCAGGCTCGCTCCCACAGGGGAATGCGTACGCTTGAAGAGACAGGCCGGCCGGTAGGCCGCCTCGCGGTGCTTTTGCGGTGCACGCCCCATCGAGAGGCCGAGCGCAGGTTCTGCGCAGTGGGCAACCCGGCATGGATGCCGGGTTAGCCGCCCCCGGCCATGGATGGCCGATGGCGGCGGGCCCACGGAGCAGGACCGGAGCGAGGGCATGCCGAGCCTCAGCGAGGCACCGAACGACAGGGGCAAGAGCCCTTGGTTACTTGGGGCTTTTCCAAGTGACTCGCTGTAAAAGCGAAACCGATAGCCGCCGTGACCGCAGCAACGGATATGTACCCGATCACAAAAGCGGCCAAACACTGAGCAAGCGTTGTCACTTCATGCTCGTGGCAATGATTTCCACCAGATTAAGTTGGGTAAAGGGTTTGGACAGCCGCGGCAGTCTGGTCGCGAAACCTTCCAGACGCTCGGCGTAACCGGTGGCAAGGATGATCGGCAGGTTCGGCTTGATGATCCGGATAGCCTGCGCCAGTTGCGCGCCATTCATCTGCGGCATGGCCATGTCGGTGATGACCAGATCAATCGCCTGTTCGCTGTCGAACATTGCCAGCGCCTGCGCGCCGGACGCTGCACTGATCACTCGATGTCCCAGGTCCTCGAGCAACAGGCAGGTACTGGTCAATACCAGGCTGTCGTCGTCCACCACCAACACACACAGTCGGGGCACCGGCGGAGCGGCTTGCTCCTCGGCAACTGGTTTGGCGACTGAACCAGCGGTGGCGACGGGTATCCAGAGTTCGGCGGTTGTGCCTTTGTCCTTCAGGCTCTTGAGAACGAATCGGCCGCCCAATTGCTCAATAAAACCATGAACCATCGACAACCCCAGACCAGTGCCTTTACCAACGCCCTTTGTGGTGAAAAAAGGGTCCGTTGCCGATGCCAGCGTCGCGTCATCCATGCCCTCACCGGTGTCGGTGACACTCAGGCAGACATAACGACCGGGTGCCAGGGAAAGCTGCGCCTTGTCCAGAACAGCATCAGTCTGGGCACTGATCACGATTTTTCCGCCATGGGGCATTGCATCTCGAGCGTTGGTCACCAGGTTCAGAACCGCCAGTTCGAGCTGATTGATGTCGGCCAGGACCGGTTCAAGTTCTTGCGAAAAGCGCGTTTCGAGCACCACGGAGGGCCCAAGGGAGCTGCGCAACAGCCCGATAATCCCTTGCACCAGCGTCGGGATCTCGACAGGTTCGGACTTGAGCTCCTGGCGTCTGGCAAACGCCAGCATGCGCTGAGTCAGGGTTACGCCACGTTGGGCACCCTGGGTAGCGTTGTCCACCAATCGGGTAATTCTCGAATCGTCCCCGACGCGTTTGCCGATGATCTCCAGATTGCCAAGGATGACGGTCAGCAAGTTGTTGAAGTCGTGGGCAATGCCACCACTGAGTTGACCGATGACCTGCAGCTTCTGCGCCTGAAACAGCGCTTCGCGGGTTTGCTCCAGGGTCTGCTGGGCTTGTGTGACTTCGGTGATGTCACGGGTGATCTTGGCAAAGCCGAGTAACGTGCCGGTGTCGCCCCAAATCGGGTCGACCACGACATGCGCCAGGAATCGCGTACCGTCCTTGCGCACGCGCCAGCTTTTGTTTTCGAATCGCCCCTCACGTACCGCAATGTCCAGAGTCCGTTGTGGTTCGCCGGCCTCGCGATCTTCCTGGGTGTAAAACATCGAAAAATGCTGACCAATGACTTCTTCGGGCAAGTAGCCCTTGATGCGCTGAGCCCCAAGATTCCAATTGGTCATGCGGCCATCCGGCGTGAGCATGTAGATGGCGTAATCAGTGACACTTTGAACCAGCAGGCGGAATTGCTGCTCGCTTTGCTTGAGGATCTCTTCAGCCATCTTGCGGTCGGTCAGGTCCCGGGTGATCTTGGCAAACCCAAGCAATGTGCCCGACGGGTCGAGAATCGGATCAATGACCACGTGGCACCAAAAATGCGTGCCGTCCTTGCGAACCCGCCAGCCTTCGCCCTCGAAACGTCCCTCCCTGATCGCCGTGTCCAGTGCCCGTTGGGGCAAACCGGCTCGGCGATCCTCTTCGGTATAGAACCGCGAA
This sequence comes from Pseudomonas sp. GM41(2012), assembly GCF_000282315.2. Taxonomy (GTDB): domain Bacteria; phylum Pseudomonadota; class Gammaproteobacteria; order Pseudomonadales; family Pseudomonadaceae; genus Aquipseudomonas. Next base: position 699,395 of record NZ_AKJN02000006.1, on the reverse strand, counting down.
AAGTGCTGACCGAGAATCTCGGCCTCTTCATACCCCTTGAAACGCCTGGCGCCGGCGTTCCAGCTGGTGATGATGCCATCGGGATCAATCATGTAGATCGCGTAGTCAATCACAGCATCGATCAACAGGCGAAAACGACTGTCGTCGATGGCGTTGGCTTTGGTCCGATCCTCGTTCATTGATCCCTCGTGGCATGAGCGTTTTTTTGAGTATGCGGCAAACCACGCATTTGAAAAGTCGGAAAAAAGGTACTCGTCGCCCCGCGTTATCGATTCACGTGCTTTACGATGTAGGCGTACAGGTCGTTGTAGACGAAATTTGGAACATGCGAAGCATGAGTCGTCGTCTTGAGCAGTGCCAGATGACACTCTTTGACGACTTCGTCGCGATCGCTCGCCGCGAAGACGTAATTGTCGATAATGTTCGAATAGATGCTGTATGCAAAATTTACCTTGGTTGTCGTGGTGGTGACGGAACCGTCGACACCTTTTGAGTAGGTACTCTGGGCAATCAAGGTGCGCTCGTTCAACAGGCCGAACCCGCGTTCGTACACATTGACTTGCGAGCCGCTGACCGCTTTTGCAGCCGTCTCGAAGGCCAGGATGATCGCAGGCGCATAACTCATGCTGGCATCCAGCGTCGATACCGTGAGAAACCGTTCCATTTCCAGGGCTTCAAGGCTTTTGAACGCTCGTTTAATGCTCGACACATGAGCAAACTCTTGAGTGCAACCCACGATGTGAGTTTCGAACTGATAGCCAGCGGCGGTCGCCGACTGCGGGAAGGCCGCGAAATCGAGGCTATCGAACGCACACTCCATGATGATGTTGAATTTGCCGGTGAAGGCCTGCGTAAAGATCTTCTTACTGATTTCACGGACGAATGCCTCGGTATGCTCATACGCATGCAAGACGCCAAGTTTGATCATCTCTGTGTATTGAGGGTGTTTCTTGCGGTAGTCGGGCAGGTACAGGCGAACATAGTTGTTGTAGCGATTTGAAGGCAGCAGGGTCTTTTCCAGCAGATAGGTTTTACCTGACCCTTGCAGCCCGGCAACGACCAGAATTTTTGGGATTGCCTCGGCCGTGATGCCGCTGAACAGCGTTGCTTTTATTTCATCGAATGCAGCGGTGACCTGCTCAGGGGTGTACGTGTATTTCGGTGCTACTGACATATCTTGATTTCCTTATCAAAGATTCAGCGTGAAAGTGATGACTGGCTCTTTGAATAAAGACAGTATTCGCTGATTGTTCAAATGGGCGTGTCTTTCAAGATATGTCGATGTTTTTAAAGTAAAAAATCCTACTCAACAGTGTGCAAAATCCTCGGAGCAATCGACCACCAGCGCGGCAGTAACTGTTTGACCTTGCTGTCGCCAAACCGGTCATCGATCAGCATCACCACCCCTTGGTCCTGCTGGGTGCGGATCACCCTCCCCGCCGCCTGCACCACTTTCTGCACACCGGGAAACAGGTAGGTGTAGTCATAACCGGCGCCGAAAATGGCTGCCATGCGCTGTTTCAACTGCTCGTTGACCGGGTTGAGTTGCGCCAGTCCGAGGGTGGCGATAAACGCTCCAATCAGTCGCGCCCCGGGCAAGTCGATGCCTTCGCCAAAAGCCCCGCCCAACACCGCAAAACCGACACCCTGACTTTCGGCGGTGAACTGATCGAGAAAATCCTGTCGCTGCCCTTCCCCCATGCCCCGGGACTGCGACCACAGATTGATGTCGGGATGCCTCTGGGCCAGCAACTGCGCCACTTGCTGCAAGTAATCAAAACTGCTGAAAAACGCCAGGTAGTTGCCGGGACGCTGGCTGAACTGCCGGGCAATCAGCTCGACGATCGGCGCAAGGGATGACTGGCGATGGACGAACCGCGTGGAGATCTGGCTGACGATGTGCACTTGCAGCTGATCGGCGTGAAATGGCGATTCAACGTCTATCCACACCGTGTTCGCCGGCGTACCCAGCAGGTCGGCATAGTAGTGGCGAGGGCTCAGGGTCGCGGAAAACAGCACGGTGCTGCGTGCTGCCGTCAAGCGCGGGCGGATGAAGCCGGCGGGCACCACGTTGCGCAGGCACAGCTGCGACAGGTTGCGTTGACGGTCGAGGTCGCGCTTGCTGATGTCGAACAGGAACTGTTCATCAAAGAGCTCGGCCACCCGGCAAAATTGCAGCATGTCGAAATAGAAGTTCTGTAACGCCCCGTCCAGGCCTTGCGGATGATCGTTCAGGTAATCGCCGATGCTCGCGCTGCACGATGACAACGCCTGGAGCAGCTTTTCCGGCGCCTTGTCATAGGCCTGATAGGCGCCGAGTTGCAGGTTATGCAGGGCATTCCATTCACGGTTGACCCGCTGCAAGGATTTTTTCAACGCCTCGGGAGCGGTTTTTCGTACAGCGTTGAGGGTCGATTGGTCGAGGCTGGCGCTGTACATCTGCCGGCCGCGCTCCACCAGATTGTGCGCTTCGTCCACCAGCACTGCGACTTTCCAGTTATTGGCCTGGGCCAGCCCGAACAGCAGCGCGCTGAAATCGAAATAGTAGTTGTAATCGGCGACTACCACGTCTGCCCAACGGGCCATTTCCTGGCTCAGGTAGTAGGGGCAGACGTCGTGTTGCAGGGCAACCTTGCGCAAAGCGTTCTGGTTCAGCAGGGACAACTTGCTGGCCGCCTGGCGAGCGGCGGGCAAGCGATCATAGAAACCCTGGGCCAACGGGCAGGATTCGCCGTGACAGGCTTTGTCCGGATGCTCGCAGGCCTTGTCCCGGGCGATCATTTCGAGCACCCGCAAGGGTGGCGCGTCGGCGCTGTCGAGGATCACTTGCGCGGCGTCCAGCGCCAGTTTGCGCCCCGGGGTTTTCGCCGTGAGGAAGAACACCTTGTCCAGTTGCTGCGGTGCCAGGGCCTTGAGCATGGGGAACAGCGTGCCGACGGTCTTGCCGATCCCCGTGGGCGCCTGCGCCATCAAGCAACGACCGGTGCTGACCGCCTTGAACACCGATTCCGCCAGATGGCGTTGCCCGGGACGAAAGTCGGCATGGGGAAACGCCAGTTGTTGCGCCGCCCGATTACGCCCTTCGCGATGAGCCATTTCCTGCTCGGCCCAGTGCAGGAACAAGGCGCAATGTTGTTCGAAGAACAGCTGCAGTTGCGCGGCGCTGAAAGACTCGACCAGGCAGGTTTCCTTTTCATTGACGATGTTGAAGTACACCAGGGCCAGATTGATCTGCGTCAGCTGCAGTTTCTGGCACATCAACCAGCCGTAAATCTTCGCCTGCGCCCAGTGCAGCTGACGGTGGTTGGCCGGTTGCTTGCTCAAGTCGCCGCGATAGGTTTTGACTTCTTCCAGGCAATTTTGCGCGGGGTCGTAGCCGTCGGCCCGGCCCTTTACCTTCAACGTTTGATACAGGCCTTCAAGCGCGACTTCACTCTGGTAGCCCTCGCTGCGCCGGGACGCCACCGTACGGTGCCCGACAATCCCTTCCAGCGCCGTCGGCGAAGGCGTAAAACGCAGGTCGAGGTCACCGACCTTGGCGGTGAACTCACACAGCGCCCGCACCGCGATGCTGTAACTCAAGCGCCCTGCTCCGCCCATTGCACGTAGCAGACGGCAATCGGCATCTGGTGCTCATGACAGAACTCGAGCCAGCGCAATTGATTGTCTTGCAGGCGATCACCGGGGCCTTTGACTTCGATCATCCGGTAGGTTTTGTCCTGCGGCCAAAACTGGATCAGGTCCGGCATGCCGGCGCGATTGGCCTTGATGTCCGACAGCAGTCGATTGAACCAGTGCTTGAGGTGTTCGGCCGGCAGGCAATCGAGTGCCTGATCGAGCAATGCTTCGTTCAGCACACCCCAGAACACGAAGGGCGACTGCACGCCCCACTTGCTGGCATAGCGTTCGCGAATCGTCTGACGGTAGCGCCCGTCATCGAGTTCAGCCAGGCAGCTTTGGAACAGCTCCGCACGGCGTGCGTGAAAATCCTCATTGAGCAGATCCACCGGCCCACGCTGGAACGGGTGGAAAAACGCCCCCGGCAACGGCGCGAAAATCGCCGGCCAGCACAGCAGGCCGAACAGCGAGTTGATCAGGCTGTTTTCGACGTAATGCACCGGTGCCGAATCTTCCGCCAAATGCGCCTGAACGTAAGACTCCACCGACAATGCCGGGTCGGTTCTGGGCAGTTGCAGGTCCAGGCGCAGCATCTCTCGTGGGGACGAGCGCTTTATCACCGGCCCGCCCAGCTTGCGCCGCAGCCTGGGCAGCACACGCAGCAATTGTTGCTGCTCGGCGGCACTTTCCGGCGATTGCTCCACCGCGGTGGCTAGGTCCATGGCCAGCTGGTATTCACCGCAGCGCTCCAACACGCGAATCAACCGCAGGCGCGCGCCGGGATAGGCACACTCGCGGTAGATCGCCAGTGCGGTAGAGAAATCCGCCACACGCTCGCAGTGCTGACCGATCTGGAACAACAGTTTTTCGCGACGTCTTTGCAGCCAGGGATTGCTCAGCGCCAGCCCTTTGATCTGCTCGACAATGCCTTCCACGGCTTCACCGGCCTCGAAATGTTGCTGACATTCATGAAGGAAGAGGCAGGCGTCCACGTCGTCACGGCTGCGCAGGCCTCGGGAGTCGGCGCAGAACTCGACTTTTTCATAGGTAAAGATGCCCAGGTCAGCCAGCACGAACTCGGACCAGTCCTGGTAAAGATTGCCAAAAAACATCAAGCGCAGCCGATCACACAGGCCCATGATGGTCAGGCTGAACAATCGATCATCCAGCGCCGGGCACCACTGGCCGAAGCTGTGAGTCTGGGGAAACCGTTCGCTCAGTGCGGGCAGCCAATCGGTCTTTTTTCCCTTGGGTTGATCGATGGTGGGGCCAAAACACTGGAGAATTTCCGCCTTGAGCAGTACCTCGAACAGCGCTTCGATCGACAGCGGCGATTGCTCATCGATCCAGCCCAGCGCCAGCAGCGGGCCGGCGGCAATGCCGATGTCGCCGATCTCGAGGTAATGCAGCTTGCTCGCCCGGAAATGAATCCCCTTGCGCATCACCATCCGGACCAGCAACGCCTTAGACTCACGGGGCAACCGCTTGAACTCGCGGGTGAAGTGTTGCTCTTCGACACTCAGCACATCGGCATAGCGAAGCTCAAGCCAATCAAGCACTTGCATGAAGTTGTTCAAGTAATAGAACGGATCGTCGAGCGGATTTGCAGTCACAGGAAAAAAGGCCATGGCGAGCGAGTACTGGTTATGCGTACAGATACCAGCTACGCCCTGCCCGGGCAAACGGAAAAGGATAAGCGGCGGCCTGATTCGGTAATTTTTCCGGTGTCTATGAACTTTCTGCCGCTCCATCGCACCTAACCGCGATAGAGGTACAGCGAAGTCTGATTTCGTTCGTGGCAGTCGCGCTGTTTTTTTTGAAGGATGAGAGGTGGTTATGAATATCAAGACTCTGGGCTTGCCCCTGGCGGTAGCGGCCTTTCTGGCCCTGGCCGGTTGCTCGACGCCAACGGTTGTGACGCTGCAGAACGGCACCCAGTATTTGACCAAGGACATGCCGAAAACCAAGACCAAGGACGGCTTCTTCGAGTTCGAAGACATTTCCGGGGCGAAAGTGAAGGTCAGGGCCGATGAAGTGAGCACGATTCGGCAGGAAGACTGAATACCGCGTTATCGTTCATCGTCGGAACGCCGCCCGGAGCCGGCTCACTCCCACATTAGACCGAGTTCTAATGTGGGAGTGAGCCTGCTCGCGATGGGGCCCTTACAGGCAGCAAATCACCATCAGGCGATAACCACCCCTGAGCCGGACAAGCTATCCAGCCCAACCCCAACCAACGTCACTGAATCCCCCCCAAACGTCAGCACCGTGTCGTGCCCCACCGCCGTGGCATGCGCCCGATAGTCGTCGTTCGGCGTCACCCCCTGAACCCCGAGAAACACCAGTTTGTCGCTGGCCTGGTAGCCAACCACCCGGTCCTGACCAAACGCGCCGCTAAACAGGAACGTATCGATCCCGCCTCCCGACTCCAACACATCATTGCCCGCCCCGCCGACAAACACATCGTTACCATTGCCGCCGAGCAAATGATCATTGCCATCCAGCCCGAACAACCAATCACCACCGGCATGAGCCGTGAGCGTATCGGCGCCGGCCCCGCCCTTCACCGTTGACGCGTACTGAGTCAGGTTGGTGCCTGCCTTAAGGCCGTCGGCAGTGACGCTGCGGATCACGTCATCCTTGAACAGCCCCCACAGAAACCCCGGTTCCTGGGTCACAATGCTGCCGATGTCGCGGGTCATGCTGATGCCGCCATTGGCGTCGCGGATGTACAGGTTGCCGGCGCCGTCGTTGGCGAAGTCGAAGTTTTTGACCGACTGCTGCACGTCCAGCACGTTGTTGCCCTTGCCGCCCAACAGGATGTTGTAGCCACCACCGTCGCGGAAAGTATCGTTGCCATCGCGGCCTTCCAGATAGTCGTTGCCCCGGCCACCCTGGATCAGATCGTTGCCGTCACTGCCGATGATGAAGGTGCTGCCCTTGTGGGTTTCTGCGTTGCGATTGAGATCCTGAACCCACGTGTTGGCACGCGCCGGGTCCGACAGATTGGCAACGATAATCGTCGAGTCTTTGCTGGTGAGGTCGTAGAACTTCGACTCGATCACCCGGTTCATGCCGTCGCCATAGGCGGTGGGCAAGTGCGAGATCCAGGTCGGGATGTTGAGGATGGAAAACGGCAGCACATTCCACGCTGTCGAAGCGTAGTGGTCATTGAAGCTGACGATGTTATCGGTCGCCGAGACCTTGGCGGCATCGTGCACGCCCACCGATGACAGGTTAAAGGATGAACCGTCGAGGGCGCGGTACACCGGGTCGTTTTCGTAACCGACGTTCAGCACTTTGTCGGTGCTGCTTTGGGTCGGCGAGGCGTAGGCGATGTAGTTGGAATCCTGGTAGAACCCGGCCCACTTGTCGTTGCTCAAATCCGCCAGGCTGTTGACCGCCAGCCCGCCGAGGCTGTGACCGCTGACCAGCACGTCCTTGCCCGACAGGCCATTGGCCCGGGCAAAGGCCGCCACGTCGCCGAGCAGATTACCGAAGGCTTCGCCGACGTAGTTTTTCGCATAATCCTTTGGCCCCAACGCCGCCAGCAGATCATTGATCACATCGCCGATGGAGTCGCCGATCTGGATTTCTCGTGGGCCGCTGGTGCCGCGAAAGGCGATACCGATTTCGCTCAGATGACCTTGCGCGTCGTACTTGCCGAGGATTTCCACCTGAGCGCTGGTGTACCCGGCCTTTTCGCCGAAGAACGTTCCGCGTGCATCAACCTTGCCGTCATAGCCCAGTTGCGTGGCGGTGATCGGCGTCCAGCCGGCTTTCTGCACCACGTCCAGTGCGGCTTTTTCCGAATCGGGGTTCCAGGGGATTCCGGGAATGACGCCTTGGGAGTCGGTGCCGCCGATCAGTGCGGTCACCAGTGTCGCCGGCAAGCCAAGGCCGAAGCCGTTGTGCTGATAGCCAGTGGCAAAGCCGTTATCCAGGTTGTGGTAGGAATACAGCGTGATTGCCATCGCGTCGGTAAATAACGCTTTGGAATCGGCTGTACCGAAGTTTTTGTAGTCGTACACACCCATTGGTATTGCCTCTCTTTTGTTGGAATTGTTAGAGATAGCTCACAACCAGGACGCCTCACTCACGAGGCGCCCCGGAGCATTTAGTGCATGCAGCCTCAGGCAAATGTAATGCCTGAAGCCGACAGGTTATCCAGTCCCACCCCCACCAGGGTCACGGCAAAGTCGCCAATCTTCAGCACCGTGTCATGGCCCGACTGCGAAGCGTGTTGTTTGTAGTCATAACCCTGCCCCGCGCCCTGAACGCCCACGAACAGCAGTTTGTCGCTGCCCTGGTAGCCATTAATCGCGTCGAAACCGAAGGCGCCGCTGAACAGGAACGTGTTGTTGCCACCCGAGGCCTGCATCACGTCATTGCCCGCGCCACCGACGAAGGTCACGTGGCTTTTGTCGCTACGCAGCAGGTCGTCGCCGGCATTGCCGAACAGCCAGTCGCCGTCGACACTGGCCGCCAGCGTGTTGCCGTAGGCATCACCGTTAAGCGAGTGGTTGTACTGGGTCAGCTCACTGCCGTTGAGCAAACCGTTGGCGGTGACGCTGTAAGCCACCTCCTTGCTCCCCCACCATGAACCCGACTCTTTACTGACCAGCGCGCCGATGTCGCGGGTCATGCTGATGCCGCCATAGGCATCACGCACGTACAGCGTGCCGTCGCCATCGTTGGCGAAGCTGAAGTTTTGCAACGGTTTCTGCAGTTCGAAGGTGTTGCTGCCCTTGCCGCCCAGCAGGAGGTTGTAGCCACCGTCATCGCGGAAGCGGTCATTGCCGTCGCGACCTTCGATGAAGTCATTGCCGGCACCGCCCTTGAGCAAGTCGTTGCTGTCGGTGCCGATGATGAAGGTGCTGCCGGAGTGAGGTTCGCCGCTGCGACCGAGGTCCTCGACCCAGGTCTTGCCCCGGGACGCTTGCGCCAGGTTGGACACGATCAGCGTCGAGTCCTTGTCGGTGAGGTCGTAGAAACGCGAGTCGATTACCCGGTTCAACCCGTCGGCATAACCCAGCGAGCCGTGAGCCGACCAGTTCAACGGGTTGAGGATGCTGAACGGCACCAGGTTCTGCGCGGTGGAAGCGTACTGGTCATTGAAGTGGACGATGTTGTTAGTCGCCGAGTCCTGATGTCCGTCGTGCTTGCCCAGGGAACCGCTGCTGAACGTGGTGCCGTCAAGTACCCGAAACACCGGATCGTTCTCATAGCCGATGTTCAGCACGTTGTTACCGGTAGCGCTCTGGGTCGGCGAGGCGAAGGCAACGTAGTTGGCCTCCTTGAAGAAACCGCCCCAGTTGTTGCCACTCAGTTCGGCGAGGCTGTTGACGCCCAGCCCGCCCAGGCTATGGCCGCTGACCATGACGTCCTTGGCGTTCAGACCATGGGAAATCGCAAACGCGGCAACGTCCGTGAGCAAGTTGTCGAAGGCATTCTTCGCGTAGTTCGTCGCGTAATCCACCGGGCCGACGGCGGCCAGCAGGTTGTTTTTCATGTCGCCGAAGGTGTCGCTATAACCCAGGCCGCCGGTGCCACGAAAGGCAATGCCGATACTGATCAGCTTGCCCGCCACGTCGTACTTGCCGAGCACTTCGGCTTCGGCGCTGGTGAAGCCGTCCTTTTCGCCATAGAAGGTGCCTTGAGCGCCGACCTTGCCTTGATAACCCAGCTGCGTAGCGCCAATCGGCGCCCAACCCGTCGCCGGCAGCGGCTGACCGGTTGGCGTGTACGCATACAGCGTCAGCGCGATGGCATCGGAGTACAACGCCTTGCCGTCAGCATTTTTGTAATCAAACAGTCCCATAGGTTTGCTTCCTTTGCGTTAAATCAGAACTGCCAGTCGAGCGTCAGACCCACACCGTGGTCTTGGCTCCTACAGGGCTCAGCCCTACGCCATGGCTCTTCTCGCGGCTGGCCAGTTGGCCCGTGTAATCGAGGTCCAAGCGGATGTCCCGGCTCAGGGCCAGGCTGGCATGGGCGCCCACCAGCGCCGCATCACGCACCATTGGCGAACTCTCCACGGAAAACGCTGTGCTGCCGCCGGCAAACGCCAGGTGCTCTTCGGAATCGGTACCGCTCAGGTTGTGCTGCCAGCCTCCTGATAAAGCGCTTGGGCCGAGCCGGGCGCTAATGAAATCCAGAACAATAGCGTGCCGACCGACATCGGCTTGATCTGTACGTCCATGTTCGTGACTTCTCGCTTTTTTTGTTTTTTTTTGGGGGTATCTATTGGGTCCTGGGGCCTTGGCCGAACGCCTCGTCAACCTTGGCCAAATCCTGCTCATTCAACGTCCCGGCGTAGTAATGCAACTTGGTCCAGGCCATCAAGTAGTCGTAGCGTGCCTTTGCCAGATCGCGGCGGGTGGTAAATAGTTGTTGTTCTGCATTCAATGCATCGAGGTTGACGCGCTCACCGCCCAAAATGCTTTGCTTGGTCGAAACCACCAACGCTTCGGCGGACTTCAGGGCTTTCTGATAAGCGCGCAACTTGTTCACGCCCGACAGGCAGGCGCTGAACTGGCGACGCAGTTCAATCAACGTTTCCCGGGTCTTGCCGTCCAGTTCGTACTCGGCCTGCTCCATGGTGCGGCTGGCCTGGCGGGTCGAGGCCGAGACCCCGCCGCCGGCGTACAACGGCACGTTGACTTCGATGCCGATGGTGTTGGTGTCGTAACGCTGGTTGTAGGTGTTGCCGCTTTCCGACTCGTTCTGGCGCACCGAGGCGTAGGCGCTGACTTTGGGCAGGTGTCCGGCGCGGTTGCGTTCGACTTCATAACGCGCGACTTCCACGGCATGGCGCTGCGAAGCCAGGTTCGGATTGTTGGCCACGGCCATTTCGTGCCAGGTGTCGTAATTGGCCGGTTGCAGAGTGAACGTCTGGAAGCCTTGATCCAACGGCGCCAAATCCCCGATGTTGATCGCCGGCACGCCAATCAGCGCGCCCAGTTCTCGTAACGACGCGTCCTGTTCATCACGGGCTTCGATTTCCTCGGCCGTGGCCAGTTCATAGCGGGACTCGGCCTCAAGGATGTCGGTCCGCGTGCCCTCGCCCTGACGGAACATGTGCTCGTTCTGCTGGAACTGTTGCTCGAAAGCCTTTTTCTTGGCTTGTGCGATGTCGATCTGATCCTGAGCGAATAGCGCCTGGGTGTAACTCTCCAGTACCCGAACCAGCAATTCCTGGCTCTTGCCGCGAAAGGCTTCGTCGGCAAACAGCGATTGCGCCACGCCTTTGCGGTACGACGCGTAAGCCTCGTAGTCGAGCAGCGGTTGTTGCAGGGTCAGGGTCGAGCCGTAACTGCTGTAGTTGCGGTCATCGGTGCGGTTCTGCCCGCGTTCGTTGAGGGAGGTGACCTTGGAGGAGTTGCGCCCCTTGTTGTAGTTGTAACCGATCTTGGGCAACAGTCCGGCGCGGCCGATGGCGCGGTTTTCAAGGCCGGCATCGCGTTCCTTGATGGCGCCGAGAAACACCGGATCATTGCGCAATGCTTGTTCGTAGATGTCGAACGGTCCCATCGCCAGCACACTGTTGCAGGTCAGCAACGCGAGGGTCGCTGCGAGCATGGAAAGCTTATTCATACAGCGGAACATCCTTATTCCTCAGTCAACGCGGAACCTGCCCGGTCGAGCAGCGGTTTGAACAAATAGTTGAGGAGTGAACGTTCACCGGTGCGCACGAACATTTCCGCCGGCATGCCAGGCTTGATCACCAGACCGTTGAGTTTTTCCATGGCCTGATCGCTGACGCTGCTGCGCAGTACGTAATACGGTGCACCGGTTTTCTCGTCGATCATCTGGTCGGCGGAGATCAGGCTGACTTCGCCGGGCACGCGCGGTGTGCGGCTCTGGTTGAACGCCGTGAACAAGATGTCCACTGGCAAGTGCGTGCCGACCTTGTCTACCAGGTTGACCGGCAGGTGCCCTTCCACCTCCAGACTCGTCCCCTGAGGCACGATCTCCAGCAGGGTTTCGCCCTGACGCACCACCGCGCCGACGGTGTGAACACCGAGGTTGACCGCAATGCCATCGGCCGTGGCGATGATCTCGCTGTGTTGCAGATCGAACCCGGCAGAGGTCAGTTGCTCTTCCAGCGTCACGCTTTTCAATTGCGCATCGGCCAGTTGGGTGCGGACTTCTTTCTGGTATTCCTCGATGTGCTGTTGCAGTTTCAGCCGCGATTCGAGGATGCCCTGCTCCACACGACCGCTTTCTCCGGTGTTTTCCGCCAATTGTTGCTGAACTTGCGACAGCTGACGCTGGTACTCCATCAACCGATTACGCGGGATGTAGCCGTTATCCGCCAGGGGCTGCAGGTTGCTCAGCTGCTGTTGCAGAGAGCTGGCCTGGGCAGTCAGGTCAGTGCGGGCGCGGCGCATGCCGGCCAGTTGCGCACTGGCGCCTTCAATGCTCGCGCGCAAGGCAGCCTGTTCGCGGGAAAACGCCTCACGGCGACTGCTGAACAACTGCCGTTGGCCTTCCAGCACCAAGGCCAGGCGCGGGTCAGGATTGTTGCTCAGTTCAGCGGGGAAACTCACCTGTTTGAGATTGTCCCGTTCACTCTGCCACCGCGCCAGACTGGCCCAGGCCATGCGGTATTGCGCTTGCAACGATTGCACGTCAGCGGCGACTTGCGTCTGGTCGAGCTGGAATAATGACTGGCCCTGCCTCACCACTTGACCCTCGCGCACCAGAATCTGGCTGACCACGCCACTGCTCATTGATTGCACGGCTTTGCGCTTGCCCGACACCACGACCGTACCTTGCACGGGAATGCCTTGGTCGAGAGGCGCGAGACTGGCCCAGGTGAAGAAACTCCCGGCGCCGACGATCGCCAGAATCCAGCCCATGCGGACGAAGAAACGCGCGTCGCGCTCAGGGCGTTCTGCGATGTAGTCATGTTCCAGGGTGGCTTCGCTGATGTTGCTCATACGCCCGGATTCCTTGTCGAGGGCTGATACTGCCGGCTCATGCTGAGCCCGCCCGGTGCTTGCGCGGTTTTCTCCCGCTGCTGCTCCTGATTGGCGGCGAGTGCCTTGAGCACGTCCTGGCTTGCACCGAAGGCTTGCAGGCGCCCTTCGTTGAGCACCAGCAGCTTGTCGGCCTGGGCCAGTGCTGAGGAGCGATGGGTCACCAGAATCACGCTGGTGCCTTGGGCTTTCATTTGCGCAATGGCGCTGGCCAATGCGGCTTCGCCCACGGTGTCGAGGTTGGAATTGGGTTCGTCCAGCACCACCAGACGCGGGTTACCGTACAACGCGCGAGCCAGTGCTACGCGCTGCTTCTGGCCCCCGGACAAGCCGCTGCCGTCCTCGCCGAGCACGGTGTCGTAGCCTTTCGGCATGCGCAGAATCAGTTCGTGAACGCCGGCCTGCTGCGCGGCTTCAACGACTTTTTGCGGGTCTGCCTCACTGAACCGGGCGATGTTTTCGGCGATGCTGCCGCTGAACAGCTCGATGTCTTGCGGCAGATAACCGATGTAGGGGCCAAGATCGTCGCGGTTCCAGCGATGAATGTCCGCGCCGTCGAGCCGCACCGTGCCGCCCAGCGTCGGCCAGACGCCAACGAGCACCCGGGCCAAGGTCGATTTTCCGGAACCGGATGCCCCGAGCACCCCCAGCACTTCTCCCGCGCCAAGGCTGAAATTGACCAGATGCAGCGTGGCGGCCCGTTGCCCCGGCGGCGCGGCACTGACCTGTTCGAAGCTGATCTGACCCTTCGGCGCCGGCAGCGCCATGGCCTCGTCACTCGGTGGAAAGGCTTGCAGCAACGAATCAAGACGACGGTAAGCGAGCTTGGCGCCGCTCCACTGCTTCCACACGGCGATCAACTGATCGATGGGGCTCAGGACGCGGCCCATCAGAATGGAACCGGCGATCATCATCCCGGCCGTCATATCACCCTTGATCACCAGCAATGCACCCAGCCCCAGCACCAACGATTGCAGGCACAGGCGCAGGGTTTTGCTCAGGGAGCTGATGACAGCACCGGTGTCGCTGGCCTGGTTCTGCAAGCCGAGGAAACGTGAATGGACCAGGAACCAACGTGTACGCAACGCCCCGAGCATGCCCATGGCCTGAATGGTTTCGGCGTTGTGCAGGTGACTGGTGGCCAGTCGGCTGGATTTCTGGGAAAGCCCTGCGGCTTCACCCAGGGGCTTTTTGGTCATTGCCTCGTTGAGGCAAGCAAGGCCGATCAACAGCACCGTGCCTACTGTCGCAAACACGCCAAGCCAGACATTAAACAGGTAGATCACGAACAGGTAGACCGGAAACCACGGCGCATCGAAGAAGGCAAACAGCGCAGGGCCGGTGACAAATTGGCGAATATGGGTCAGATCTCCGAGGGACTGGCCAGCATTGCCCTCGCCTTTGAACAGGTTGCGCTCGAACGCCGCCTGATAGACCCGTAAATTGAAGCGTCGCTCCAATTGGCTGCCGATGCGGATGACAATGAAGCTGCGGACAATCTCCAGCAAGCCAATGAAGGCAAAGAACCCGATCACCATCAACGACAACATGGCCAAGGTGGTTTCGTTTTGCGATGACAGCACCCGGTCGTAGACCTGGAGCATATAAATAGAGGGTACCAACATCAGTATGTTGATCAATGCGGTAAAACAACCGACGCTGATCAGAATGCTTTTATAGTCGCCCAGTGCCTTGATTAACGGTGCGGTGGCTTGGGCCTTCGCCGTCTTCATTGGTTTTTCCTGAGATGATATCTCTCGCCATTCCTGGCGAGATTCCAATTAACTGTCCGCACACGAGTCGAGACATTCTTTACCAGTTATCGCTTACACATTAATAACAACTATTCAGGCTCGCCCAACAGTCCGGTTACTCATGTTCTGCTTATAACTGCAATTACAGGCTTTATATTCGGCATCTGACAGAGGTCTGGTATTTTTCACTTCAGCACAGTGCGCTGGAGCGTAATGATCAGACCTGACTTCAAAGTGCTTTTGTAAAGCCCCTCATGTTGTCGGCTGAAGAACACAACTCTTGAGCCTTCTTTGCCGGTAATCGAAATGCCGTCGGGTTCCGGGAACCAGCCAACGGCCGGCTCGTCCAGCCAGGCGCTGAGACATTCGGCGCCATCACCCAGCGTCTGTTTCAGTTGAAAGTCGATGACGCATACGTTTGACGGCTTGTCCTGCAACGCTTGGGACTCAGGGGCGTCTTGCGCGGTGTTCAAGGTGGCTTGCCATTTGCCGGCCAGTTCCGAGGGGTCTGCTAATTTCAGGCTGCTCGCCATGGCTACATCTCCAAAAATCATCATGAGCGTCGCCAATAGCCACGCGGTTGCTCTGTCAGTTAAGCCGTTATGAATCATAAGGCGTTTTACTCCAATCAAGGGGCAGAGAGCAGCGCATCTGCGCCGCCCTCCTTTTCACCTCACATTACGCAGCGATGTCGGAGTAAGCCGCCTGACCCACGGTGCTGACCAGGAAATCAGCCACGCCATGCCCGGAGAAGTCCACCGACAACAGGCTGTTGCCACCCGAAGAGGTCAACACCGCATCGCCTGCCGCACCGGTGAACGAATTCACGAAATGCAAGCCCGCGCCTTTGGTGATGCCGGTCAGGTCGATCTTGTCCAGGCCGCTGACAAAATCGAGGATCTGGTCGACAGCACCGGGTTTGGAATCGCTGCTGGCGGCGAACACGAAGGTGTCCGAACCGGCTCCACCCCAAAGTTTGTCCGCGCCGCCCGCGCCGTAGAGGATGTCGTTGCCGGCACCGCCCTTCAGTTCGTTGGACACGCTGTTGCCGATCAGCAGGTCGTTGCCCGAACCGCCGATAGCGTTCTCGACGGTGACGCCCTTGGCAATGGACACGTTACCCACCAGGCCGCCAACATCGGAGAACGAGGCCTCATTGAGGTTGATTTTCTGGTTTTGGGTGAAACCGGAGAAGTCCAGGGTGTCCTTTCCGCCCGCATCCCAAACCGAAAACACAACCTTGTCCGACGACGAAGTCGCGCTCAGGAAGTCGCGCCCGGCGTTGGAGTTGAAGCCGTACGTGGTGTCGCCGGTACGGGTGGTGGTGTTGGCGCCGTAGAGCTTTTGGATGGCTGCGATATCGTCCATCAGCGGACCGGACGAATAGGCTTCGACGCCGCCCTTGCTGAAGTTCTGGCTGGTATTGCTTTCACTCCAGTAGCTCATGACGCTGTAACCGCGGGTGTCTTGCCCGTAGGAAGCGTCGTTGTAGGTCGGAGCGCCCTCGCCGGCGTTGTAGTCGCCAGGATGGGCAAGGCCCAGGGTATGACCGATTTCGTGGGTCAGGGTTTGCCGGCCGTAATTGTTCAGGTCCGGCGTCTTGTTTGGCGTGTAGCTGCTGTTGGTCAGGTACCAGGAAGTACCGTCGTAACCAGCGCCCGTACCCGGCAGATAGGCGAAGGCCGCTGCGCCATCCTGACCGCCGCTGTAGTTGCCGAAGGTCATGTGACCGTCGCCACCCGTGGCCTTATCGGTGAACGTGACATTGGCTACATCGGCCCAGGATTGCATGGCCAGCACGGCCTGGCCTTTCTGCTGAGCGCTGAACTGGCTGAACCCGGTAATCCCGTGTTTGTTCATGGTGCTCGACGACGCCGAGGTCAGGAACGTGTAGGTGAGTTCGATTTTGCCGCTGCCGTCCTTGTCCTGGTAGGCAGCACCATCGCGCAGCAACTGGGTCGCTGCCTGGTCGACGGAGAAGGAGGGTTTGCCATTGACCGTGAGGTTACCGCCCCGATCATACTGATGGCTGAAGCTATTGATCTGGTTGAACGCAGAACTGGATGCAGCCAATGCTTGCAGTGGCTGGAACGCCTGTTCGGCGGTATCAATAGCGTTGTCTTTTACTTTCGACATAAACACACTTCCTTGTTTAGCTATGGAACAGTTTTTTGTCAGACAGCGACAATCTCTGGCGAGATCGTCCTATCACTCGCCCAATGAAGGCGAAAGAAAACTGACACAATTTGAAATCAACCGTCTACATTTTTTTTGACGTCAAATTGAGTTGTTCCTGCAAGTACCCGGAAACAATGCCTGCGCTGTCGAAATATTGTTTGTTAGATGGCGGCTTGCGCAAATTGTCTGACGATTTGATATTTAATTATTAAATAGAGGTAAGTTTCTTTTTGTCGATGGGGTCTCACTTTTAGTAAGTTATTAGTATGAGTGCCAGCGCATTGATATTAGTTGGAGATTTGTTGGGTTTTAGATTTTGGCGACTGCTTCGCAGCCGAACGCAGCCTTCGGCAGCTGCTACAAGGATTGCGGTGTACGCGAAACCTGTAGCAGCTGGCGCAGCCTGCGTTCGACTGCGAAGCAGTCGTCAGATACTCACAACCAACACGCATCCCACAGCGGATAATCATGAACGCGCGTCACTAGTCCTGCTCGTATTGGGTTGGCTACGACATATCGAGCAAGCGCCTTCACGTCCTCCTCCCGCCGAACCGAACGATCGTGATAGCCCTTCTGCCACAGCCGCCCTCGCCGTCCTAACGCCTGATTGACCGCCAGGCTACTCCGGGACTTTATGCGGCACATTAGCTCGGCCAGTGTTTTGTCGTGCAGTTGCACCAGGCAATGCATAGGGTCTGGCATCACAACCCACGTCAAAAAATCCGCCCAACCCGCCTCCTGCACCTGACGCAACTCCTGAACGACCAACCTCCCCAATCGCCAATCAGCAAAAAACGGCTGCCGTTGGTCAACGACAGCCGTTAGCAGATAAATACGTCCGGACTCAGAGAAACGACCAACGCGTAGCTGACCCGCATTTATACAAACAGGCATTCCATTGCCTCCTGATCCATCGAAAGGAAGCCTGGAATCTACAGCGTGTCAGTCAACCCGATGAGCACCCAATGACTACAAGAAATGAACCCTCAACTCCCGGTCCGAATCTTGTTCCACACCCGCGTACGAACCCGGTCAATGTTCAGGGGCATCGCCTCCAGCGCAAACAATTTCCCCATCATGTACGGGCTCGGGTAGACCTTGGTGTCATTCTTGATCGCCGGGTCGATCAAGCTGTCGGCCTGTTCGTTACCGTTGGCGTAGTGCACGTAGTTGCTGATGCTTGCCATGACGTCCGGGCGCAGCAGGTAGTTCATGAAGGCGTAGCCGGCCTTTTCGTCCGGGGCGTCTACCGGCATGGCGACCATGTCGAACCAGATCGCGGCGCCTTCCTTGGGAATCTCGTAGCCGATGTCGACGCCGTTCTTGGCTTCTTTCGCGCGATTTTCGGCTTGCAGAATGTCACCGGAGAAGCCGACGGCCACGCAGATGTCACCGTTGGCCAGGTCGCTGGTGTACTTGGACGAGTGGAAATAGCTGACATACGGGCGGACTTTCATCAGCAGCGCTTCAGCCTTTTTGTAGTCTTCCGGGTTCTTGCTGTGATGCGGCAGGCCCAGGTAGTTCAGCGCCGCTGGCAACAGTTCGGGGCCGTTGTCGAGGATCGCCACGCCGCACTTCTGCAGCTTTTGCATGTTTTCGGGTTTGAAAATCAGGTCCCAGGAGTCCACTGGCGCGTTATCACCCAACACGGCCTTGACCTTGGCGATGTTGTAACCGATGCCGGTGCTGCCCCAGAGATACGGGAAGCCGTGTTCGTTGCCCGGGTCATTGGTTTGCAAGGCCTTGAGCAGCGCCGGATTGAGGTTTTTCCAGTTCGGCAGTTGGCTCTTGTCGAGCTTCTTCAGCGCCACGCCTTGAATCTGCCGCGCCATGAAGTGGTTGGACGGAAACACCACGTCGTAGCCGGAGTTGCCGGTCATCAATTTGCCGTCGAGGGTTTCATTGCTGTCGAAGACGTCGTAGCTGAATGCGATCCCGGTTTCTTTCTGGAAGTTTTTGGTCGTGTCCGGGGCGATGTACTCCGACCAGTTGTAGATCTTGACGGTCTCGGCCGCGTGGCCGAGGGTCGCGAAAAGCGCAAGGGGAGCCAGAGTCAGTGTCTTTCGGATCATGAGTCGATTCCTGATGGGTTTGTTGTTGTTGGCAGGCAATCAGAGGATCAAAAAATCAAAACGTAGGTCTTGCGCACGGTTTCCTGGATATCCCAGATTCCGAGGCTGTTGGCTGGCAACATCAGTGCATCGCCGGCTTCTACGTGCAGGGTTTCACCGTCATCCGGGGTAAACGTGCAGCGCCCCTGGATAAAGTGACAGAACTCCTGGGCGACGATCTGCCGCCGCCAGCGGCCGGGCGTGCATTCCCAGACGCCGGTTTCAACGCCATCGTCGCGCTCAACGCTGGTGGTTGAGGCCACTGCCACGGGCAAGCCCAGCGGCACGGCGACCGGATTCGACTCTTCCAGCTTCAGGGTTGCGGTGTTCTTGAATTGCGTGATGCTCATGGGAGTACCTGTCGATTGAGCCTGTAGATGAAGAACGCACCGTTTACTGCATGAAACCTTCCATGAAGCCGGCAATACCGGTGGCCAGTTTGCGACGCCAGGGTGCGGTGGCCGGGTTGGCCAGGGTCTGGTCTTCATGGGCGAAGCTGCGGATGATCGCGTTGTAACCAAGCCAGCGGCAGGGCTCCGGCTCCCAGGCCTTGAGCGCGTCGAGTCCTCCCTGGATGACCCACGGTTGGCGAACCAGCTCGGTGTCGCGCTGCAGAATCAGGTCGGCCAGCGTCCGGCCGCCCAGGTTGCTGGCACCGACGCCCTCCCCGCCATAGCCTCCCGACAAGGCGATACCACTGGCCTGATCGCACAGCATGTGCGGCTTGAAACGCCGGGACATTCCCAGATTGCCGCCCCAGGCGTGGGTAATCCGCACGTTCCTGAGTTGCGGGAAGAGTTCGCCAAACAGATAACGCCGCAGCTCCACTTCGCTGGTGGTCAAGTCGAAGTCATGACGCAACTTGGCTGCAAACTGATAACCGCCTCGCGCACCGAACACCAACCGGTTGTCAGCCGTGCGCTGACCGTAAGTGACCTGGCGACTGTTTTCGCTGAAGGCCTGGCCGCGACTCAGGCCGATTTCATCCCACGTGGCGGCGGATAACGGCTCGGTGGCCACTATCAAGCTTTGCACCGGCAGCTGATAACGCCCCAACGGTGGCAAGGTGACCGAGTAACCTTCGACCGCCGGCACGATCCAACGGCTGCGAACCAAGGCTTTCGCCGTGCGCAGGCCACCCGATTGCCATTGGGTGACCGGGCTGTTCTCGTAAATCCTGATGCCCATTTTCTCCACCGTCCGAGCCAGACCTCGCACCAACTTTGCCGGGTGAATGGTCGCAACGTGCGGTGCATAGATACCGCCATAAGGTTTGGCGACTCTGATTTGTTGCGCCAACTGCTCGGGGCTAAGCCAGCGGTAATCGCTTTCGGTCAATCCCTGGCTATAGAGCGTGTCGAGATAGTGCCGAAGGCTGGCTTCCTGTTCCGGATAGCGGGCAGCGCAATACAGCGCCCCGCCCTTGCGGTAATCGCAGTCGATGCCTTCACGTTCGAGGACCATTCCGACTTCATCCGGAATGCCGTGCAGCAAATCGAAAGAAGCCCGACGTTGTTCGGGCGGCAAGTCGGCGAGCAAGCGGTCTTCGCCCAGCACATTGCCCATCAGCCAGCCGCCGTTACGCCCCGAGGCGCCAAAACCGGCGGTTTGCGCTTCAACGATGGCAATGCTCAGGTCGGGCGCCTGGCGCTTGAGGTAGTACGCGGTCCAGAGGCCGGTGTATCCCGCGCCAATGATGGCGACGTCTACGTCCAGATCCTGTTCCAGCGGCGGACGCGCCAATAGTGGCTCGTCGAGTTGATCCATCCACAAACTGATAGTGCGCCACGCCGACATGCAAGACTCCGCCGCTCAAACTTCGATGGCGTCGATCCTAGTGCGTGGACTTAGAGGCTGTCTTGCGCGCGTGCACGCAAAGAAATTTGTTTTACGTAGGCCTTGGGCGACTGGCCGGTGTGCTGACGGAAGCAGCTGTAAAACGCCGACAGCGAATTGAACCCGGCGGCAAACGCCAGTTCGTCGATACGCAGTGGCGGCGTGGCGTTATCCAGTGCCGCGAGCAAATGCTGCAGGCGCGCCTGGTTGACGTATCGGTAGAAGCTCTGGCCAAGCACCTGATTCAGCAGGTAGGAAATCTGATTGCGGCTGTACCCGCACTCCTTCGCCACCCGTTGCAGGTCGAGTTCGGGATCGAGATAAGGTTGTTGGCGCTGAAAATACTGCTGCAAGTCTTCAGCCATGAAACTCAGTTGGCGCGCAGACAGCCCGAGCCGACTGACCGCCGGGCGTTGGCTGCTGGCGACCTTGCTGGAGGGCTGTTCATGCACCAGCGAGGCGTATTCGTTGACCCGCCAGATCAGTCCGTCACGGACGGTAATCGCCTCGCTGGCCCGGAACGACACCAGGTCTTCACCGCCACGAAGGGTTATACGGTACTGAATGAACGCCGTGTTGCCGTCCAGACGAATACGGTCCGAATGCTCCAGGGCCTCATCGGGATCTCGGGGCATGCTGCTGCGCACGTATTCACGTAATTCGGACAGCCCCATCACACGGTTCTGGAAAAAATCGCTGTACTGGATCTCTGAGTGATAGAGCGCCATCACCCCGTCCAGGTCCCGGTGCTTCCAGCGCAAGTGATAACGCATCACCGTGTCGCCCGTGGCCTGGGTTTGCAGCGGACCATCATCATCGGCGTGCATAAAGGACTCGGCGAGAAAATGCCGAGCTTGCCGAAATTCCGTCTCAGCTTCAATGACCAACCCGTGACAGCCAACTGCCGGACACCGGCGATTCCCGTGATCTGCATCAAAAAAACTGAACCAATCGCTAAACGACCTGAAAAATCCACATTATTTTCACATCCGGATGCTACTTTTAAAGGCAGTCACCGGTTGAGCCATTGAAGGCTCTTCCCTCCTAACATGAGCTAAAGGAAGCGCTCGATGAATAAGGCGGGCTGTATATGAATAAAGGGTTCAGTAAAGTCACTTTTCCAAACGCCTGCCAGCTGATGCGCTGGCATTTTCATCCCATGGGTTTCGAGGCGAGCATGGATGCGCCGGGCAGCATGATTGCCCGTCTATTTGACCGTGCCAGTGGCGAGACCATGATCGCCATCGCCGGTATTCCTTGCGCGACGGTAATGAATGCCGCGGATGTAGAACGAATAATCGAAGCGGTGGAAGACGAGCTTGAGGCTTTCATTCCGCCAGCCGCCCTCAGGAGCTATGCCTGAAGGCTGAACTTCAAACAACAAGCCCACGTTAAGTGGGCTTTTTTGTGGGGCATGGATCAAAAGATCGCAGCCTCCGGCAGCTCCTACAGGTGTATGCATTCACATGTAGGAGCTGCCGAAGGTTCGGGCCGCGTTCGGACGATCTTTGATGGTTTACGCCGATGTCTTGCCCAGCCGGTGATCGGCAAAGAACGCCTTGCCCTTGCCGATTCGATCGGAAGCTTTAGGCACGTTGGCTGCCTGGGTGTCTTGCCCATCGACATACCAATAGCAATGACTCACCGCCCGAGTGATGCCGACGTAAGCCAGTCGCAGGATCTCGTCTTTCTGTGCGCTGTCGTACGCTTCGCTGTCGCCTGTCTTGCCAAGACCTGCCATGCGGTAGACCTGATTCTTGTACGGAGAACTGGTCAGGTGCTGACAATCACCCAGCAGGAACACGGCGTCGGCCTGAAGTCCCTTGGCGCTGTGATAAGTCAGCTGCTTGAGCCTTCGCGCTTCGTACGGCAAGCTAGAATCCACATTAACTACAGACTGAATATGCTCTTCTATCAATGACTTATCGCTGCTTTTTCGATAAAGCATCAAGATTGAATCGCCCTTTCTGTAATGCTCCATCAGGCGTTTGGCCATGCCTTGATCGTCACGATCGAGAACGTTAACCGGCAGCAATGCCTTCGGCTCGCCACTGGCCTTGGCCTTCTTGCCCGCGATCGCCGGCGCCGCACGAACGATATGTTCGGCGGCATCGATGATGTGCTGGTGACTGCGGTAGTTGTCGCTCAGCATGACCTTGGTCGTGCTCGGCGAAGGGAATTCCTTGTTGAATTCCATGAAGTACGTCGGCGAACTGCCCCGCCAGCCGTAGATGGATTGCCAGTCATCGCCGACACAAAGCAACGACGAACGTTGCGCGCCGCGCCCCACGTGCATGGCCGGCCCCCGACTGCGGATTTCCGCCAGGCTCGCACGAATCCAGGAAACGATCTGCGGCGATACGTCCTGAAACTCGTCGATCATCAGGTGCGACATCGGCCTGAGCAGCTCATCGCTCAGCAGTTTCAGGTTTTCCGGCGAATGTTCGCTGAACAAGGCGAACATCCGGTTGTAGGTCATCACCGGTGGCTTCTGATCGAGCAGATGATCTTCCAGCGCTCGCCAGTACAGGCTCAAGGCCTCAAAGAAAAACCGGTCGGGGTCCTCCTTGGCAAAACTCATCTGGCCCACGGCATTGGGTACATCCAGGCCAAGATTCTCGATAAATCCGGCGGCAGCGACAAAACTGTCCAGTAACGGCGCAGAGCTCAGCTCGCCCTTGACCTTGTAATCGAAGCCCGGCCCGGCACTGGCATCGCCTCCAAGAGACGCCAATACACGCTTTGATGACTCGTAACTATCTAGCCATATCAATGGCTTACGACAGAAAGCTTGAAACAGGGTGCGCTTGACCGCCCATTCCGCACGAACGCTCAATTTGGCATTGGGGCGGCTGACCTGCGGGTTTTCCCGGGGATCGAATCCCAGCACCACCCAAGCGTCCAGGCTCGGAATATAGCCATGACAATGAAATGTCGAGCCGTTGATATCGAACGTCTGGCGCTTCGGCTCAATGCCTTTGATCGGCCAGGCACCCGCGCGAAACCACAAATCTTCGATAGTGTCGCAGAGTTCTTCATCACGCTTGGCGGCCAGTTCGGTCACGGCCATGCGTTTCTGCACGTCCGGGTGATCGCGCTCCAGCTCCTTGAGTTGCAGCGCATGACGGGACAATGGCGTGATCAATTCGCGAAAGCGCTCATTGCGCGTGTGCAGGCTGTGATAACAAGCGTTGAGTTGTTGGCGCTGGGCGTCGTTGATGCGCAGGTCGAAAGGATTGCTGTCGACCTCCTCATCGCCGCTTTGCGCACGGTGACTGAGGTTTTCGAAGGCTTGCAGGCGCTCGAAACCCGGCAGACTGCGAACCATCGGCAGGATTCGCGAATGGAAGGTGCGCACCAGATCGCGCGCCTCTTTGAAACTGAGCGACCGGCCCCAGAGCGCAAACAGCTCGATCAGTTTGCTGATGAAGTCTTTGCGCGATTCACGGGTAAAGGTCACCACCGTCATTGAACTCAGCTCGAACCCCAGATAATGGGTCAGCAGCAAAATACGCAACACCAACGTCGTCGACTTGCCCGCACCCGCACCGGCAATCACCGAGGTCGAGGGCGTGTCGCTGAAGATCATTTTCCACTGCGCGGCGCTGGGCTGGGCGTGCGATGGCAGCAGTCGAGCGACATCCGTCTTCATGCGCTTCTTCAACTCAGCGCTCAACGGCAGACGCCAATCGTCGAACAGATTGTCGTCAACATTGGGCGGCCGGTGTTCAGTCGAGCGCGAGTCGCGGATCAACAATACCTGTCGGCCTTCCTCCAACCCTTCAAGTTTGCCTTCCTTATAGCCGTAATCCACCCCGGCACTGTGCCCGCTGCGAAAGCCGTCGGCCTGGCCGTGCAGCCAGGATGCCCGGTGTTGTGCGCGCAGACGCGTCAGGCCGTGACCAAAGAACCGGGCGGCCAGACGCTTGAGCAGCGGCATCTCGGCCAGGGGACGAAGTTCAGGAGGAAGATCGGGGGTGTGTTGCGGCACGCGGGCTGACTCCAGGGTGTGAGGCTGTTGAGGGCTATGGTGTCTGCATTTGCCGTTCAGTTCTAGTGAAATGCTTACAGGTCATTGGCTTATGCGATGAAGTGAAGGTTGGGTGAGAATCTTTCGAGGTAATTTGATATCAAATTATTCGATTGTATTGAGGCATTTTTTACGCTTTTTATCGATCTATACCTGATAGATGATGCTCCCCATCAACCACCGGTTCGCGTTTCGTGGCTCAGGCGCTCTGCCCCATGACGAACCTTTTCAGGAGACGATCATGCTTGAACTCAGACCCTTCAAATCCCTGGGCGGCGCCAACCATGGCTGGTTGGATGCTCATCACCACTTTTCGTTCGCCGAGTACCATGACCCAAAACGCATGAACTGGGGCAACCTGCGGGTGTGGAACGACGACGTGATTGCCTCTGGCACCGGGTTCCCGAAACACCCGCACCGGGACATGGAAATCATCACTTATGTCCGTGAAGGCGCAATCACTCACGAAGACAACCTGGGCAACAAGGGTCGTACCGAAGCAGGCGACGTTCAAGTCATGAGCGCCGGCACCGGAATTGCCCACAGTGAATACAACCTGGAAGCCACCGAGACCAGGATCTTCCAGATCTGGATCATCCCGAACGAATCCGGTTTGGCACCGTCCTGGGGCGCCAAGCCTTTTCCAAAAGGCCAGCGCGAAGGTTTCGTAACCCTGGCGAGCGGCAAGGCCGGCGACGATCAAAGCCTGCGGATTCGAGCCGATGCGCGATTGGTGGCCGCGAACCTGAAGGCCGGTGAATCCGCTGAGTATCGCCTGGACAATGGCCGTCGCGCCTATCTGGTACCGGCCACCGGCATCATTGAAGTCAATGGCTTGCGTGCACAAGCTCGAGACGGTATTGCGGTTGCCGATGAGCAAGTGTTGCGGGTGACCGCCATCGAAGACAGTGAAATCGTCCTGGTGGACCTGGCTTGATCGGGTAAACGCGGGACAAAAAAAGGGGCGACCGTCATGGCCGCCCCTTTTTACATTCTGGATTACTTCGCAGAGATCGCGCCGTCCACCAGTGTTTGCGCTTCTGCCACCAATTGCTTGAGGTGTTCGTCACTGACGAAGCTTTCAGCGTAGATCTTGTAGATGTCTTCGGTGCCCGACGGACGCGCCGCGAACCAGCCGTTCTCGGTCATGACTTTCAGACCACCGATCGCCTGGTCGTTACCCGGTGCGTGACTGAGGATGCTCTGGATTGCTTCGCCCGCCAGCTGGGTCGAGGTGACCTGGTCCGGCGACAATTTGCTCAGCAGTGCCTTCTGTTCAGGGTTGGCCTTGGCATCGACGCGCACCGAGAACGGTTCGCCCAGTTCGTCGGTCAAGGCGCGATAGGCCTGACTTGGGTCGCGGCCGGTGCGGGCGGTCATTTCTGCGGCCAGCAGTGCCGGGATCAAGCCGTCCTTGTCGGTGCACCAGACGCTGCCATCCTTGCGCAGGAACGAAGCGCCGGCACTTTCTTCGCCGCCAAAGCCCAGAGAGCCGTCGAACAGGCCGTCAGCAAACCACTTGAAGCCGACCGGCACTTCGTACAGGCGACGACCCAGACGTTTTGCCACCCGATCGATCAAGCCACTGCTGACCACGGTTTTACCCACGGCCGCATCGGCGCGCCATTGCGGACGGTTCTGGAACAGGTAATCGATCGTTACGGCGAGGTAGTTGTTCGGTGCGAGCAAACCACCGGACGGGGTCACGATGCCATGGCGATCGTGGTCCGGGTCGCACGCGAAAGCCACGTCGAAACGCTCTTTCAGACCGATAAGGCCCTGCATGGCGTGAGTGGACGATGGGTCCATGCGGATCTGACCATCCCAGTCGACCGTCATGAAGCGGAAGGTCGGATCGACCTGTTTGTTGACCACTTCCAGATCCAGACGGTAATGCTCGGCAATCGCCGACCAGTAGCGCACCCCTGCTCCGCCCAGCGGATCGACACCCAGACGCAGCTTGGCATCACGGATGGCGTCGAAGTCGATCACGTTGATCAGGTCGGCAACGTAGGTGTTGAGGTAGTCGTGACGATGGGTCGTACTGGCCTTCAGCGCCTGCTCGTAGCTGATGCGCTTGACGCCGGCGAGCTTGTTGCTCAGCAGTTCGTTGGCCTTGGCTTCGATCCACTTGGTGATGTGGGTATCGGCCGGGCCACCATTGGTAGGGTTGTATTTGTAGCCACCGCTTTGCGGCGGATTGTGGGACGGCGTGATGACGATGCCGTCCGCCAGGCCCGACGTGCGTCCGCGGTTATAGCAGAGAATGGCGTGGGAAATAGCCGGTGTCGGGGTGTATTCGTCACCTTCGGCGATCATTACCGTCACGCCGTTGGCGGCCAGCACTTCAAGGGCACTGGCGCCGGCAGGAGTGGACAACGCGTGGGTGTCGATGCCAACGAACAGCGGGCCGTCAATGCCTTGGGCTTCGCGGTACAGGCAGATTGCCTGGCTGATCGCCAGAACGTGCCATTCGTTGAAACTCAGGTCGAACGAGCTGCCTCGGTGCCCGGACGTGCCAAACGCTACGCGCTGGGTCGAAATGGCGGCATCGGGTTGACCGGTGTAATAGGCCGTTACCAGTCGCGGGATGTCGACCAACAGTTCTACCGGTGCCGGTTTGCCCGCAAAAGGACTGAGTGTCATGCAAAACCTCTGAAGTAGAGTGGTTCAGGAATAGGAACGCAGTTTACTGGCAGTTTGACCGTAGCGCGATGGGATCGATCCATGAGAGTCACGCAGGGTGTGGAACCCCGTTCAATCGATCGACTCCAGACGCAAGGCGTCCCCTAACAAGCCCATTGCCGCGGCAAGGTCGTGATCACCGCCGAAGGTGTGACTCAGGCGCAAGTGTTGCGCATGCAAGCCCTGGAGACTGAACAGCTCTCCCGGTGCGATCACCACCTGGTGCTTGAGCAGGCGCTGGAACACCCGGCGCACATCGACCTGGCGCAGCGAGCGAACCCAGATGGTTGCACCGCCCTGGGGTTCGACAAAGTGCAAGGCATCTCCCAGACGCTCCTGCAACAGCTGCGTCATCTGCACCTTGCGGTCCTTGAGCATCCTCCGTAATACCTGAAGGTGCTGATCGACACGCCCATTGCCGTACAAGCGAGCGATGGCTTTCTGGCGAATCGGTGACAAGCGGAACGAACGTAGCAGAAAGTACCGTTGCAGTTCAGCACTGAAATGCCGCGCCAGCAGATAGCCGTATGGCGCCTCCGGCCCGATGATTTTCTCGAAGGTGGAAAACACGATCAGCCGATCAGGGTCCAGCAAGTCGCGAAACCGCTGGCCGTCCGGTTCGAATCCGAGTTCGCCGTAGCAGTCGTTTTCCAACACCCAACTGCCATGTCGCTCCAGCAACTGCGCGACGATTTGTCGGTTGTCGTCGGGTGCCAGGCTGCCTCGCGGCATGTTCAGCCCGGATGAAACCATCACCAGCCGCACCGGCTCGGTCTCCAGCAGCTCCTTGAGCCATTCGACGTCCAGGCCACCGCTGGATTGCACCGCCAGCTCGATCACTCGCACCTGCGCAGCCTGCAGCAACCGCAGAATCGCCCAGTCGCACGGCGACTCGACCAACACCGTGGCGTCCTTGAGACTCAACACAGCGATCAGTATTTCCAGCACGCCGCGCAGGTCGGCGCCAATATAGACATCGTCGGCATGCCAGCAACGCAGCGGCGAGGTGGTGTAGCGCGCTGCCAGGGCAATGCGCAATTCCAGCTCGCCGCAAGGTTGCGATGTCGGTTGCGGCTGACGCGGATACTGACGCAGCAGTTCTCGTTCCAGCAGTAACAACGGACTGTCGAGGGGTTGCAACAACGCCGGTTCATCGGCGCTCAAGACCAGCATTCCGGGCCGTCTGGCGTTGACATAAACGGTTTCAAGCAGGTCGTTGCCACTGCTGAGCGTGCTGATGGAGGACACCGGTAACGCGTAATACCCGGACTTGGCCACCGAATAAACGCGCCCTTCCTTCTCCAGCAGCGAATAAGCGTACTGAATGGTCGAGATCGACACGCTCAGACGCTCCGCCAACTGTCGCAACGAAGGCAGACGGACTCGCGTGTCACTGACCGGTTCGTTGATCAGGTTAGTCAGATATCGGTACACCGCCTGATACGCGAAGTCAGTTTCTCGTGGCCCTTTCATGGGCGAGGGCCGAATGCCGTGTGAATTTCATCATGCATCGTCAAGAAATCTGTCAAGCCACGCACTTTCAGCGCCCCGCTGACCATTCATCCGCCACCGCCGTGTCGTCGTCATAGTCGGTTGCTGCTTGCACACCCGCGCCGTCGATTTCCAGCGCGGCCGCCCTACCCTCATCCGCAGACACCGGGCCCATGCGGTAAAGCTTGCCGATCAAGCTGACAGGCAACCCGCTGACGTCGGTTATCCATTGCAGAACCTGCTCCGGCACCGGATTGCCCCGCATTGCCCGGTGCAAATCAGGCATTGCCACGAGCATGCCGGGGTGGCACTGGCGCAGAAAAAGCTCAAGCGCCGCGCCATTCTCGACGAAAGGTGAAAAGAGCAGGCACACCAGTTGAGCCTCGCTCAGGCCAAGGTTTTTTTGCGCCTCGGCCGCTGCCAGCACACGCTGCTCGGCCAACGTCGCCGGATTGCCGAACGCCTCTACCGCTTGCTCGCACAACCGTTCCGGCAGTTGTTTGCGCCGCATCATCACCAATGCCCGTTGCAGGTATTCAGCGATGCCCGTCTCGTAGCCGCGGTCCTGCACGAAGCACGACTGCAAACCCCGCATGTGTGCAGAGATAGAAAGGCTGACGTACTCGTTGTCGCTGAGCTGAGCCGCCAGTTCGTCAGGTTGAAAACCGAGAAACTCTGTGAGCAGCGGCCAACGCTCTTCCAGGTTGCTGACCAACAAGTCGTGAATGTCGATGTACGTGGCGCGACGACAGGCCTCAAATCGTTCGGCCGGGCGCCACGCAACCTGGTCATGCTCAGCATAAAAAGCGCGGTAGCAGTCGCTGCCCAGTTCATCGAGCAGCGCGAAAAGCACCTCGTAGCCGGTTTCGTGGTGATTCGAGGTCTTGAGCCCGGCCTTGGCGGCAGCACGTTTCAACCCGTCGAGAAACTGCTTCTGCTGACGAGGTGAGTCGCTGCTGATCAATGCATCGACACCACTGTCCCAACGAGCTATTTGCCCATAGAACTCGCCGGTGGCCAGATACCCGTCGTCCCACAGATCAAGCGGCCCGCTCCAGGCGCGACAATGGCCCACCATCAAAAGATTGAGCCGATTGGATTCACGGCCGCCTTCGGAAATCGGCGCCAGGTGGTTGAACGGCAGGACTTCCCGGTTATCAACCATCAACACTTCGACCCGAGGATCGTCGTAGAGGAACAAGGCGCTGTAGCTGCGATGGATGTTTTCCAGGGCCGTCGGGCTTGCGTCGTTCAAGCGCAAGGAGGCCACTCGCAACTGGAATGTCGCTGGCGCCCGGCCGGCGATACTCAGCTGCGCGGCGCGCAGCAGCGCCAGGGTGTAACAACTGTCGCGGGACCCGGACTGAATCGCCAGGACCTTGTAATCGCCAATACGCTCCATGCCCCCGGCGGCGACCACCAGTCGCTGAATCATCAGCTGCAATGCCGTGCGTTCGGCGCGCGAGAAGAAACTCAGCAATCGCTGCAGCACTTGCTGATAGACATAGTTCATCGCTTGGTCATGGATATTGGTCATCTTTATTTACCTGTGTAAGTTCGATATCGCGCCAACAACGACACGCATAGCGCAATGATTGCTTGCCACGATTGAAGTACTGGACGCTATTGCCAAATGCTAGCACTTAAGCTTTTAGTAATTATTTGAAATAACTAGAAGTCTCCCCTGCTCCCGCCGGAGACAGGTGGCCGCTAACCCCCGTAGAGCCAGCCTCTTGCGGCTGCGAGCGACATCCTAGGAAATGTCCGACAGCGTCCCACAGACAATTAGCACAAGAAATAGAGAAAGAAGTCACCCATGTTTTTTTGGCAACGGCGCAACGACGAACTATTGGTCGGATATGTATTAACAGTGTGTATTGAAAAGTATCAAGCCGATACCCAGCCATGACTCATTCCTTGAGATGAAAGTAATCATTCAATTATCAAGGCTTATATGATGATTAGAAGATACAGATTGAGAGCAAAAACCAGTTCAGTTGCTGAACTGACCCATTGACGGGGCAATGGGACGTCTCATTTTGGCAGGTGCTGAAAACAGAAGAGTCCGTGGGGACACGGACTCTTGCAGAGGGGCTTACATGAAGGGCTTATGCAGGTTCGACCTGGAGCGCGACCCGTTCGCGGCATGGGCATTCGTCCATGTAGCGGTGTGCTTCTACAAACTCGGCAAACGGGAAGACCCGAGTCTTGAGCGGCAGCAGCACGCGGTCGGCGGTCATCTGGTTGATGTCGCGCAAGGCGCGTTGCAGTGCGACCTGGTCCTGGATGATGCCCAGCTCAGGCTTGCCGGTGAAGTTGCCGATGCAGTGCACAAAGAACTGGATGTTCTTCTGGAACGCTGCGCAGGCCGGGAACGGCGTCTGGTTGCCACCTTGCAGGCCGTACAGCACCAGGCTGCCACGAGGTGCAAGCACATCGCCAAGCAACGACATCTGTGGACCGCCGAGACCGTCGAACACAACGTCCACGCCACGGTTGTCGGTGATCTTGTTGATCTGCATCAGCAGATCCTGTTCTTCGGTGACGATGACTTTCTCGGCACCCAGGGACAGCAGGTTTTCACGCTCTTCTGCGGTCTTGGTCGCGGCAATGACCCGGATACCCAGAGCCTTGCCCAGTTGTACAAAGGACGGACCGGCACAGTGGCTGGCGTCGGTCACCAGTGCGAATTGCCCGGGTTTGACCCGTGCCAGATCGACATAAGCGAAGTAAGCGATCAGCAGCGGCGTGTAATGCACGCTGGCTTCGATCGGGCTGAGCACGTCCGGGTAGCGGGTCAGTGCCGAGCGCGGCAGGACGATCTGTTCGCCGTAGACCGGATAATCGTTCGGGCTTTCAGCCGGGAAGCTGGCGACCTTGTCGCCGATTGCCAGATCATCGACGCCCTCGCCGACCGCCGTCACGACGCCGGACATTTCATGGCCAAGGCCTGAAGGCAGACGAGCGTGGGAAGAGGCCAGGTTCTGGCGCCAGAGAATGTCGTACCAGCTGATGCCAATCGCCTCGACGCGCACCTGCACTTCGCCCGGTGCAGGGAGAGCGGCCGCATGCTCTTCGCATTTGAGCACCTCGGCTGGACCAAACTTGTGAAAACGGATCGTGCGGGACATCGCAAACCTCGTCAAAGAAACCTCTAATGCCCTGAACTCTATCTGGGCTTTCTACCCAAGACTATCAGTGGCTATTAATAGTCGACATGCCTGTCATTGATTCCGCAGCGCCGGCGACATCGTCAAATGCCGTGAAAACCGAAGCAGCCCTTTTCAGGAAAACTGAATTACTCGGTGCAGAGTAGCAGCCTTTCCCCGTAATATTCATGCCGGCCATTGTTCTCATATGGCCGCTCTCGTCAAGCTTGATGACTCTGCCAGGACTCCAGATGAATCGTAATGACCTGCGTCGTGTCGACCTGAACCTGTTGATCGTTTTCGAAACATTGATGCACGAACGCAGTGTGACCCGCGCTGCGGAGAAACTGTTCCTCGGCCAGCCGGCCATCAGTGCGGCGCTCTCGCGCCTGCGCGGGCTGTTCGATGATCCGTTGTTCGTGCGTACCGGCCGCAGCATGGAGCCGTCAGCCCGGGCGGTGGAAATCTTCGCCCTGCTCTCGCCTGCACTGGATTCGATTTCCACAGCGGTCAGTCGTGCGGCGGAATTCGATCCGGCGACCAGCACCGCAGTGTTTCGCATCGGTCTGTCGGACGATGTCGAGTTCGCGTTGCTGCCGATGCTGCTCAAACGCCTGCGCGCCGAATCACCGGGGATCGTGCTGGTGGTGCGTCGGGCCAACTACATCCTGATGCCGAGCCTGCTGGCCTCGGGCGAGATTTCCATCGGCGTCAGCTACACCGCCGACCTGCCGGCCAACGCCAAGCGCAAAGTACTGCGCCGCAGCATGCCGAAGCTGTTGCGGGCCGACACGGTGCCGGGGCCGTTGAGCCTGGATGATTTTTGCGCGCGGCCTCATGCACTGGTGTCGTTCGCCGGTGACCTGAGCGGCTTTATAGATGAAGAACTGGAAAAGCTCGGACGCAAACGCCATGTGGTGCTCGCGGTGCCGCAGTTCAACGGACTCAGCACACTCATCAGCGGGACCGATATTGTCGCGACCGTGCCGGATTACACGGCTGAAGCGTTGACGGCGGCCGGCGGTGTGCGGGCTGAAGACCCGCCGTTGCCGGTGCGCAGTTTTGAATTGCACATGGCCTGGCGTGGGTCGCAGGATAATGATCCGGGCGAGCGTTGGTTACGCTCGCGGATTCAGATGTTCTTCGGTGATCCGGATAGTTTGGCCTGATCCTGATTATGTATTAGGGCTGATGGCCCCATCGCGAGCAAGCTCGGCTCCTACAGGGGTCACACATTCTGTAGGAGCCGAGCTTGCTCGCGATGGCAGCGACTCGACCCAACGCCTTATCTTTGCATTCCCCGCAACACTGAATTGTCATCAATCCAATTGATAGCCGCCTAACGAAAGGTGCACGCTAGAGAGCTTGGCTGTCGCTTATATCATTCCGAATGATAGTTACCTTTAGCTCATTCGATTCGTGCGATACATCCTCGCCGAGCATCATCCGTCCATTCTCAATACATTGGCGGATGCATCCATGGAACAATCACTCAAACATTTACGCTTCCCGTTGGCCCTGTTGGCCGTACTGGTGATGAGCGCCTGCGGCAAGACTCCGGACACGGCCGCCACTATGCCCGCAGCCAAGGTCAGCGTGGCCAA
This sequence comes from Pseudomonas sp. GM41(2012), assembly GCF_000282315.2. GTDB lineage: Bacteria > Pseudomonadota > Gammaproteobacteria > Pseudomonadales > Pseudomonadaceae > Aquipseudomonas. The sequence goes on along the minus strand of NZ_AKJN02000006.1, from coordinate 665,955 downwards.
GGTGCTGGAACAACCGGTTAACGAGTGGGACGAATTCACCGGCCGCCTCGAAGCGCCGGAAACCGTAGAAATACGTCCACGGGTCTCTGGCCAGATCGATGAAGTGGCCTTCACTGAAGGCGCTTTGGTCAAGAAAGGCGACCTGTTGTTCCAGATCGACCCGCGTCCATTCCAGGCCGAGGTCCGCCGCCTCGAAGCCTTGGTTGCCCAGTCCCGCGCCAACGCCACCCGCAGCGAAAACGAATCCCAGCGTGGCGAACGTCTGCGCACCAGCAACGCGATCTCCGCCGAGCTGGCCGATTCGCGCACCAGCGCTGCTCAAGAAGCCCGCGCCGCCGTCGGTGCCCTCCAGGCGCAACTGGACCTGGCCAAACTGAACCTGAGCTTCACCCGTGTCACCGCGCCGATCAGTGGTCGCGTCAGCCGTGCGGAAATTACCGCCGGCAACCTGGTGACCGCCGATACCACCGCGCTGACCAGTGTGGTGTCCACCGACAAGGTCTACGCCTACTTCGACGCCGACGAGCGTGTGTTCCTCAAATACACCCAGCTCGCTCGCCAGGGCAAACGCGGCGCTACCACGCCAGTGTACCTGGGTCTCTCCAACGAAGACGGCAACCCACACCAGGGCGTGATGAACTTCGTCGACAACCAGGTCAACCCGAAAACCGGCACCATCCGCGGTCGTGCCGTGTTCGACAACAGCGACGGCGCCTACACCCCAGGCCTGTATGCCCGTCTGAAACTGGTCGGCAGCGGCACCTATTCCGCCGTGCTGATCAACGACGAAGCGGTCGGTACCGATCTGGGTAAAAAGTTTGTGCTGGTGATGGATGCCGACAACAAGACTGTTTACCGCTCGGTCGAGCTGGGTCCGAAGATCGAAGGTTTGCGCATCGTGCGCAGCGGCCTGAACAAGGACGACACCGTCATCGTCAAGGGTCTGCAACGGGTTCGCCCTGGTTCGCCGGTCACCCCTGAAGTGATCCCGATGGCCAGCGAACAAACTCTCGCGGCACTTGCACAACAACGACAAGCGCTGGAAGCCAGCAACCTGCCCCAAGTCGCCCCTGCCAAGGTCGCGCCGGGTTCGGTTGTGAAACTGGCTGCTGCGACTCCACGCGGTTAAGGGATCTCTACGATGAATTTTTCCCAATTCTTCATTTCACGGCCGATCTTTGCAGCGGTACTTTCGCTGCTGATCCTGATCGCCGGCGCCATCTCGCTGTTCCAGTTGCCGATCAGCGAGTACCCGGAAGTAGTTCCACCGACCGTTGTGGTTCGTGCGAACTTCCCGGGTGCCAACCCTAAAGTCATCGGTGAAACCGTGGCCGCTCCATTGGAGCAAGCCATCACCGGCGTCGAGAACATGCTGTACATGTCCTCGCAGTCCACCGCTGACGGCAAAATCACGCTGACCATCACCTTTGCGCTGGGCACCGACCTGGACAACGCACAGGTACAGGTGCAGAACCGCGTGACCCGGACCGAGCCGAAACTTCCAGAAGAAGTGACGCGCATCGGTATCACTGTGGACAAGGCTTCGCCCGACCTGACCATGGTTGTGCACTTGACCTCGCCGGACAAACGCTACGACATGCTCTACCTGTCCAACTACGCCTTGCTCAACATCAAGGATGAGCTGGCGCGTCTGGGCGGTGTCGGTGATGTGCAGCTGTTCGGCATGGGCGATTATTCGCTGCGGGTCTGGCTCGATCCGAACAAGACCGCTTCGCGCAACCTGACCGCCACCGATGTCGTAACCGCAATCCGTGAGCAAAACCGTCAGGTAGCTGCCGGTGCGTTGGGTGCACCTCCTGCACCGAGTGCCACCGCGTTCCAGCTGTCGGTCAACACGCAAGGTCGTCTGGTTTCTGAAGAAGAGTTCGAAAACATCATCATTCGCTCCGGCGAAAACGGTGAAATCACTCGCCTGAAAGATATCGCTCGCATTGAGTTGGGTTCCAGCCAATACGCGTTGCGTTCGCTGCTGAACAACCAACCGGCAGTGGCGATCCCGATCTTCCAGCGCCCTGGTTCCAACGCAATCGAAATTTCCAACGAAGTGCGCGACAAGATGGCGGAGCTGAAAAAGAGCTTCCCGGAAGGCATGGACTTCAGCATCGTCTATGACCCGACGATCTTCGTGCGCGGCTCCATCGAGGCAGTGGTTCATACCCTCTTCGAAGCGCTGATCCTCGTTGTGCTGGTGGTGATCCTGTTCCTGCAAACCTGGCGCGCCTCGATCATTCCGTTGGTGGCGGTGCCGGTTTCGCTGATCGGTACGTTTGCCGTGATGCACCTGTTCGGCTTCTCGCTGAACGCCTTGTCACTGTTCGGGCTGGTGTTGGCCATCGGTATCGTGGTGGACGACGCCATCGTGGTGGTGGAGAACGTCGAGCGAAATATCGGACTGGGATTGACGCCGGTCGAAGCAACCAAACGTGCGATGCGTGAAGTGACCGGCCCGATCATCGCGACGGCGCTGGTGTTGTGTGCGGTGTTTATCCCGGCCGCGTTCATCTCTGGCTTGACCGGTCAGTTCTACAAACAGTTCGCCCTGACCATTGCGATCTCGACCGTGATCTCGGCGTTCAACTCGCTGACCCTGTCGCCCGCCCTGGCTGCGGTGTTGCTCAAAAGCCATGACGCGCCGAAGGACCGTTTCTCCAAGGTCCTCGACAAGATCTTCGGTGGCTGGCTGTTCCGCCCATTCAACCGCTTCTTCGACAAGGCCAGCCATGGTTATGTCGGCACCGTGGGCCGGGTTATCCGCAGCAGCGGCATCGCCCTGCTGTTGTACGCAGGCCTGATGGTGCTGACCTTCTTCGGTTTCGCCAACACCCCGACCGGTTTCGTACCCGGCCAGGACAAGCAATACCTGGTGGCCTTCGCGCAACTGCCGGACGCCTCGAGCCTGGACCGTACCGAAGACGTGATCAAACGCATGTCCGACCTCGCCCTGAAACAGCCAGGCGTGGAAAGTGCCGTGGCCTTCCCGGGCCTGTCGATCAACGGTTTCACCAACAGCCCTAACGCCGGCATCGTGTTCGTCACCTTGAAACCGTTCGACGAGCGTAAAGACCCGAGCATGTCTGCCGGTGCGATTGCCGGTGCATTGAACGGCCAGTACGCCGGGATTCAGGAAGCCTACATGGCGATCTTCCCGCCGCCGCCGGTACAAGGCCTGGGCACCATTGGTGGTTTCCGCCTGCAGATCGAAGACCGGGGCAACCTGGGCTATGACGAGCTGTACAAAGAAACCATGAACATCATCACCAAGAGCCACAACGTGCCGGAACTGGCCGCCCTGTTCACCAGCTACACCGTGAACGTGCCGCAAGTCGATGCAGCTATCGACCGGGAAAAAGCCAAGACTCACGGCGTGGCCGTCAGCGACATCTTCGACACCCTGCAGATCTATCTGGGTTCGCTGTATGCCAACGACTTCAACCGCTTCGGTCGCACCTACCAGGTCAACGTTCAGGCCGAACAGCAGTTCCGTCTCGAACCGGACCAGATCGGTCAGCTGAAAGTGCGTAACAACAAAGGCGAGATGATCCCGCTGGCGACCTTCATCAAGGTCAGCGACACCTCGGGCCCGGACCGCGTGATGCACTACAACGGCTTCATCACTGCTGAAATCAACGGTGCGGCAGCCCCCGGCTACAGCTCCGGCCAGGCCGAAAAAGCCATCGAGAAACTGCTCAAGGAAGAACTTCCGAACGGCATGACCTACGAGTGGACCGACCTGACCTACCAGCAGATTCTGTCCGGCAACACCGCACTGTTCGTGTTCCCGCTCTGCGTACTGCTGGCGTTCCTGGTGCTCGCCGCTCAATACGAAAGCTGGAGCCTGCCACTGGCGGTGATCCTGATCGTACCGATGACCCTGCTGTCGGCCATCACCGGTGTGATTGCTTCGGGTGGCGACAACAACATCTTCACCCAGATCGGCTTGATCGTACTGGTGGGACTTGCCTGTAAGAACGCGATTCTGATCGTCGAGTTTGCCAAGGATAAACAGCAGGACGAAGGTCTCAGCCCGCTCGACGCGGTACTGGAAGCTTGCCGTCTGCGTCTGCGGCCGATCCTGATGACTTCCTTCGCGTTCATCATGGGTGTTGTGCCTCTGGTGTTCTCCAGCGGTGCCGGTGCCGAAATGCGTCATGCCATGGGTGTGGCAGTGTTCTCCGGGATGCTCGGGGTGACCTTCTTCGGTCTGTTGCTGACGCCAGTGTTCTACGTACTGATTCGTAACTTTGTGGAGCGCGGTGAAAAGCGCAAAGCGGCCAAGGCCCTGAAACTGGAGGCGCAACAATGAGTCTGAAAGCCTTCCTGCCGAGCCTTCTGGTACTGGCCCTGAGTGCCTGTGCCGTCGGCCCGGACTACAAGACCCCAGCCACTGAGCCGGCCAACATCACCACCGCCACCGATGGCAGCGCCGGTCAGAAAAACTTCGACCGCTCGCGTTTCGAAGGCATCTGGTGGCAGCAGTTCGAAGACCCGACCCTCAACCAGTTGGTGACTCAATCGCTGAAAGGCAACCGTGATTTGCGCGTAGCCTTCGCTCGCTGGAAAGCGGCCCGGGCGATTCGCGATGACGTCAGCAATGACGCCATGCCAACCATCACCAGCCGGGTCAGCAGTGACCTGGCCAAGGGTCAGATTCCGGGCCAGACCACCAAGCGGGTCAATAGCGAACGCTACGACCTGGGTCTGGACATGGCGTGGGAGATCGACCTGTTTGGCCGTATCCAGCGCAATCTGGAATCCGCCGACGCCGAACAGCAAGCGCTTGAAGCCGATCTGTACCAACTGCAAGTCTCGATGATTGCCGAACTGGTGGATGCCTACGGTCAACTGCGCGGTGCGCAGCTGCGGGAAAAGATCGCCCTGGCCAACCTGAACAACCAGCAGGAATCGAGCAAGATCACCGTCAGCCTGCGTGATGCCGGCGTCGGCGATCAACTCGATGTGGTTCGCGCCGATGCACGCCTGGCATCCGTCGAAGCCAGCGTGCCGCAATTACAGGCCGAACAGGTTCGGCAGAAAAACCGCATCGCCACCCTGTTGGGTGAGCGTCCGGACAAGCTGACCGTCGACCTGAGTCCAAAAGACTTGCCGGCGATCGCCAAGGCCCTGCCGATCGGTGATCCGGGTGAACTGCTGCAACGTCGCCCGGACATTCTCAGCGCCGAGCGCAAACTGGCCTCCGCCACCGCCCGAATCGGCGTGGCCAAGGCTGATTTGTTCCCACGGGTCAGCCTCAGCGGCTTCCTTGGCTTCACCGCCGGGCGCGGTTCGCAAATCGGTTCCTCGGCGGCCAACGCCTGGGCACTGGGCCCAAGCATTACCTGGGCGGCGTTCGACCTTGGCAGCGTGCGCGCCCGTCTACGGGGTGCCGATGCGGATGCCGAAGGCGCCCTGGCGACCTACGAGCAGCAAGTACTGTTGGCACTGGAAGAATCGGAAAACGCCTTTAGCGACTACGGCAAACGTCAACAACGCCTGATCTCGCTGATCCGTCAGAGCGAATCCAGCCGCGCCGCGGCCGATCTCGCCCAAATTCGCTACCGCGAAGGCACGGCGGACTTCCTCGTCCTGCTCGACGCCCAGCGTGAGCGCCTGGCGGCCGAAGACACTCAGGCCCAGGCCGAAGTAGAGCTGTATCGCGGCATTGTCGCAATTTACAAAGCCTTGGGCGGTGGCTGGCAACCAGAGACGGTCGCCATCAAGTAAAGTTTTAACGAGCTCCTTTGGTTGGTCGCAACCAACCAGTTCCTTTGCCCTGCGCCTCATTCGGTCGCGGGGCTTTTTTTGCCCAATGAAAACACCTGACCCCCCTGTAGGAGCCGAGCTTGCTCGCGATGGCGGCGTGTCAGTCGACATCCATGTTGAATGTTAAGGCGCCATCGCGAGCAAGCTCAGCTCCTACAGGGGTTAGGGGTGATCCGGGGGATTGCGGGTTTCCATGATGGTTACGGTGGCCGTGGTCCCTGCACGCAGTCGGTTTTTGGCCGCGTAATCGGGGTCGATCTTTATCCGCACCGGCACCCGCTGCGCCAGTTTGACCCAGGTGTAACTGGGGTTGATATTGGCCAGCAGGCGACCGCCGGGCAGGTTCTCCCGGTCGGAAATGGCGAAGGCAATGCTTTGCACTGTGCCGCCGAAGGTTTCGCCGCTCATCAATTCGATCCTGACCCGGTCGCCCTCCTCGATTCGCGGCAGCTTGGTTTCTTCAAAGTAGCCGCTGACATAAAACGAGTCGCTGTCCACCAGCGCCAGCAGCGCGCCACCGGCCGCGGCATAGTCACCCTGACGGGTCAGCAGGTTGGTGACGTAACCACTGACGGGCGCTTCCACCCGTGTGCGCTTCAAATCCAGTTCGGCCTGGGTCAATGCGGCGATGGCCAATTGCACGTTGGCCTGGGCCAAGCCGAGGTTAGCCTGGTTGCGCAGCAACTCGGCCTGCGCCACCGCCACTTCCGTGCTGGACTTTTCCCATTCTTCGCCAGAAATGGCGAAGCGCTGCTTGAGCGTGCGCCGTCGGCGCTCTTCACTCTGACGCTGACGGAGCAGCGCTTCACTGGCGACAATCGTTGCCTCTGACTGACCAAGGGTGGCTTTCGCCACTTCCACCGAGCGTTTGGCATGCTCCACCGCCAGGACATAGCGCGCCGGGTCGATCTCCAGCAGCAACTGGCCTTTCTCCACGTGCTGGTTGTCCTGCACGCCCAGGCCGACGATGCGCCCCGAGACATCGGCGGACAAGGTCACCACATCGGCACGCACCCGTGCATCGCGGGTCCAGGGCGCGCGGGTGTAATGTTCCCAGGCAAACCAGCCGAGAACAAAGGCCAGCAGTACCACCGCCACCGTTACGAGTCGGGCAAGGATCTTCTTCAACGCATCAAGCTCCCATCACCAGAATCAGCGTTGCGCAAACGCAGGCGTATAACGCGCCTTCGAACAAGGCTTCATGCCAGACGAACCGCAGCACGCCAATGCGGCGCAAGATCCAGTCCAGCAGCAAGTAAATCGGCAGGGCCAGCAGTAAGGCCTGGGCAATCGGCGGCAAGTAGACGCCACCCAATTCGAAATCAATGGGCAAGGACTGGCACTCCTTCCGTTTCTGCGGGTTGAAAGTGTTTGCGATGTCGCTCCAGAAACGACACCACGATCAACAACGCCACGCGCATCCTGAAGACCGACCACAGGTGTTCATGAACGTCTAAATGGAGGTCGTCCATTTCATCGCCCGAGACACGCAGATTTCCGAGCAGCTGTTCAAGGTCAATCCCGGGCCGCCCGGCGATCAATCGTCCTGTCTCACGAACCGCCGCCAGCAAACGGTTTTGCTGATCAGTACTGAGCAAGGTGTTGCTTTGCCCCTGTTGCCTGAGCTGGTTCAACGCCACACCCAGAGCCATGCACCCGAGACTGACTTCGAACAGCTCGCTGGATTGCTTGTCGTTGGTGGCCGGCAACAGTCCCAACATCATGGTCAGGCGATCGACCATGCGACTTTCAAACGCAAATTGCTGCTCATCGGTGGCCGGCGTCTTCAGCAAAGCGTAGACCTGCTCACGGTTCTCATTGAACAGTCGGCGCATTCGCAAATCGGGCCTGAACGGGAAGATCAAGGCGTAGACACTGAGCGCCAGCGCGGCGGCGCAGATATACGAACCGGCAAACTCGAACCACTGAATGGCACTGTTTTGACCGATTTCCGTGTTTTGCGGGCCCAACAACAGCATTGTCGTCAGTCCAAGACCAATGCCTGTGCCCGTGGTGGGCGGACTGGACAACCCCACCGCGACGGCATACAGCAATGGGGTTAGTAACAAGGCGAGTAACTCGAAGTCACTGATCATCGGTATCAGCAGGAACAGATACAACGCCGATACCACCAAGGCCAGACCCAGCCCCCTGGCAAAGCTTTGGCTGGCCAGCAACGGCCTTGGAAAAGTCGCCATCAGCGAACAGAGAATTCCCGCCACGATCATCCCGCCACGCGCCCCGTCCCAGGCGGTCTCGATCCAGATCAGACCAGCCACCAGCAACGCGGTAAATGCGCGGACCGCGTTCATTGCCGCCAACGTGAAATCCAGATGGAGCGGATTCTCCTGGCCGCGAAACATGCTACTGGCCGCACGCCCTTCCTGGATCGCATCGCTCAGTTCGAGAATCTGGCCGAGCTGCTCCAGCATCCGCGCCTGCTCCCAGCGCAGTGCCCAGGCCAGCGAGCGCAGCGTGGCTGGCATCGTTTCGGTCAGTTGTTCTGCCTTATAGGCTTGATCATCGAAACGCTGTTGCAGCGCCGCAAAATGGTGCCGCGCTTCGGTCGACAGTGAGCGCCCTTGCAGGGCCAATTCATCGAGAAACGCCAGTTCTTCGGCACGCAAACGCTGTATCTCTTCGGGCAACGCTCCTTTCCAGCGCTCGGCCAGCAGTTGCCGCTGGTGGCGTAGCGCCGTCAGCCGCGAGGTCAGCAGCACAAGCTGATTTCCCAGTAGTTGCACCAGACTATTGGCGCTGCGCAACCGGGGTGCGTCGTAATACAAATGCCGCCTTACGCCTTCCAGGGCGCTGATCGCGCCGAGCAGTTGCATCTGCCGCCGATGGAAATCGGCCTCGCTTTCCTCGGTTCGAATGACGGCAGCAGCGTGGGTCGCGAGCAGCTTGATGACCTGATCGATCTTGGCGAAATAATCCCGGACCACCGCTTCCGGTCGCGCGGTGAGCAGGCTGACCACGCACACACAAGCCACCGCCAATAGCGTCTCGGTCACCCGGGTGACCGCGAGAAGGAACGTACCGTCCTGATCGGGCACCGCCAGCAGTGCCACGACCACCGCCGTGTACCCGCTCAAAACAAACGCCTGGGAACTGGTGTAGCGCAACAAGGTGCCGCCGGCAGTACACAGCGCCAGCCACAAGGCCAAGGTGAGGATGAAAGGCAGGGGCGCCTGGGGAAAGATCGCCATGATCAACACCGCCACGACCGCCCCGAGCGTGGTGCCGATGACCTGGCCGAAACTCCGGGCCAGGGCCATGCCGCCCAATGGCTGACTGACTATAACCACCGCCATGATCGACCACTTGGGCTGCTCAAGGTCGAACAGGAACGCCAGATACAACGTCAGCAGCCCGGCCACGATGGTCCGCAGGGCGAACAACGCCACGCCGGGCCCGGGGTTGAGTATCGCTTTGAAGTATTGAAGCAGCGGTTGCATGGGAGCGCTCATTGAGTCATCTCCAGCAAGCGTAGTCACTGCCAAGGCGCCTCGACGGGTTTCAATATCGACGCAACTTGTAGGCAAAATCATTGAAAGGCCAGCCCGCCTCGAATTGACTGACTAACAAATTGAACTGAGTCTGGGTTTGACTCCCAGCCTTGGCTGACCGAAGCTGGCAACTTTGCAACAGCTTGCCAGCTCCCGGATTCCTGCATGCCCCAGTCCCGCCGCTACCTGCTCATCAGCCTCTGCGTCCTGTTTGCCATCGGCCTTGCCTGGTTTTTCCTGCGCAGCACACCCCCCGCCGTGCCGGAGGCGATCAAGCGTGGCTACAGCGAGGCGCTGAATCAGGCGCGCGCGGGCCAACCGGGTGCAGCGCGGGTTCTTTACCAGCAATTGGGCCGCCCCGATATATCGCCCAAACGCCGCGTCTGGTTGCATGCCGAACTGCCCAACTACCCCAGTTCCGTGGCCCTGAAACTGGCGGATGCGGACTTGCAGCATGAATCGCCGGACGTGCGCATCGCGGCGATCAAAAGCATCAGCGGTCTGGTGCCCAGCGGTCAGCGCAGCCTGCTGCTGGGCCCGTTACTCGATGACAGCGAACAGCGCGTCCGCTATGCCGCCGTAAACGCCTTGCTGGGGCTATCGCCGGACGATCTCGGTTTGTACTTCGGGCCGCTGGAGCAAGCCATCGATGCCTGGGAACAGGACCTGAAGAGTCAACCGGAAAGCGCCGACAACCAATATCAACTGGCTCGGCTGCATCTGCACAATGCCGAATTGAAAGAGGCGCAGCAGGCGCTGGAGAACACCTTGCGTCTTGCGCCCGGTAACCTGCCCGCGCTGGTGATGCAAATCGACGTGCTCGATCGCCTGGGCCAAAACGATGCGGCCCGGCAACTGTTGGCCAAGCAGCTAAAGGCTCAGCCCGACTCGGCCTACCTGCAACATGCCCTGGGACTCTGGCTGTTGCATCACGGGCAAAGTGAGTTCGCCCTCCTCGGCCTTTCCAAAGCCGTGGAGCTGGAGCCGGACAACAAGGATTACCGCTACGACCTGGCCACCACGCTTCACGATGAACAGGAACTGGAAGCGGCGCAGAAACAGTTGCAGGAGATCGTCCAGCGTCACCCGGCCGACCGAAGAGCCCGGGTATTGTTGATCAACTACTGGAAAGAAAGCGGCCAGCTGCAAAACGTACAGATTTTGTTGGCGCAACTTGAACAACTCAATCCCGACGACCCCGCCTTGCAGCAAGGGCTTTAACAACAGCAAAAATTTCGTTGAACTCGTCGTCTCGGCCAAGGGTCAAGAGAACAGGCAGTCCATTCAGGCACTACGGCCTGCTGCCTCGCTTCCCCTAGTCATGAGAGGGCATTTTTTGTCTACATCAAACGAGTTGATCAGTGCAAAAGCCGCCACCGGCATCGAAGGTCTGGATGACATCCTGGCCGGTGGTTTGTCCCGCGGGCATGTGTTTTTACTGGAGGGGGAACCCGGAACCGGCAAAACCACCGTCGCTTTGCATTTCCTGTTGGCCGGCGCTCGTGCCGGCGAACGCTCGTTGTACATCACGTTGTCGGAAACCGAGCGAGAGCTGCGACAGGGTGCGTTGTCCCACGGCTGGGAGCTGGATGAAAACATCCACATCTTCGAGCTGACGCCCCCGGAAAGTCTGCTCAATGCCGAGCATCAGCAGAGCTTGTTGTATTCCTCGGACCTTGAACTGGGCGAAGCCACCAGGCAGATTTTCGAAGTGGTCGAACGGGTCAAGCCGACCCGCGTGGTACTCGACAGTCTTTCCGAGATCCGTCTGCTGGCCCAAAGCTCATTGCGCTACCGTCGCCAGATCCTCGCGATCAAACACTACTTCGTGCGCTATGACGCCACGGTGGTGTTGCTGGACGACCTGACCACCGAATCCCTCGACAAAACCGTGCACAGTGTGGCCCACGGCGTCATTCGTCTTGAGGAGCTGACCCCAAATTATGGCGCCGAGCGCCGGCGAATCCGTGTGGTGAAGTACCGCGGCCAGAAGTACCGTGGCGGGTTTCATGACTTCACCATCATGGGCGATGGCGTTCATGTGTTTCCGCGCCTGGTGGCTGCCGAGCATCGCGGTCGCTATATCCGTCAGCAACTGTCCAGCGGCATCAAGGAAATGGATGCCTTGCTCGGTGGCGGGATCGAGACCGGGTCCAGCACGTTGATCCTCGGCCCTGCCGGTACCGGCAAATCGCTGATCTCGATGATCTTCGCCGCTGCCGCCGTGGCCCGTGGCGAAAAAGCCGCGCTGTTTATATTCGATGAAGAGCTCGGGTTGCTGTTCGAGCGCATGAAGAACATTGGCATCGACCTCCAGGCGCTGCAAGACACCGGCAACCTGCTGATCGAGCAAGTGGACGCGGCCGAGTTGTCCCCCGGAGAGTTTTCCTACCGGGTGCGGCGCTGCGTCGATGAGGGCAATATCAAGACCGTGGTGATCGACAGCATCAATGGCTATCAGGCGGCGATGCCCGAAGAAAACGCCCTGGTACTGCACATGCACGAGTTGCTGCTGTACCTCAATCGCCAGGGTGCCGCGACCTTCATGACCGTCGCCCAGCATGGACTGGTCGGTGACATGCAGGCCCCCGTGGACATCACCTATCTGGCCGACACGGTGATTCTGCTGCGCTACTTCGAAGCACTGGGCAAGGTGCGCCGGGCGATTTCGATCATCAAGAAACGCACGGGCAGCCATGAATCGACCATTCGTGAGTACCGCATCAGCACTCAGGGCATGACCATTGGTGAACCGCTGGATGCATTTCAGGGGGTATTGCGCGGTGTCCCGACCTATCTGGGTGCCAGCAATCCTCTGCTTGAGGAACAAAGCCCGTGATCGCCCAGGAAGCGATGTCCGAGCGTGCAATCATTCTCGCGCCGCTGGGTCGCGACAGCCAGATTGCGCTGATGATGCTCAATGAAGCGGGTTACGACGGGGTCATTACTCGGGACCTGGTGGCGTTGTGCAGCGAACTGCAGCAAGGGGCAGGATTACTGCTGATCTCTTCCGAGGCCTTGCTGGGCGGTGATCTTGAACCGCTGCTCGGGCTGATCGAGCAACAGCCGGCCTGGTCTGACCTGCCGATTGTATTGATGACCTACCATGGCGGCCCGGAACAAAACCCGGCGTCGCGCTACGGCCCACAGCTGGGGAACGTGACCTTTCTTGAGCGTCCTTTTCACCCGGTCACGTTGATCAGCCTGGTGACCACCGCATTGCGCGGTCGTCGACGACAGTACGAAGCCAGGGACCGGCTGATCGATTTGAGTCAAAGCGAACTGCGACTGCAAAACACCCTCGAAACCCTTGAACAGCAGGTCGAGGAACGTACCGCCCAGCTTCGACACAATGAAGAAGCCCTGCGCCAATCGCAGAAGATGGAAGCGGTCGGCCAGCTCACCGGCGGCATTGCCCACGACTTCAACAACATGTTGACCGGCATCATCGGCAGCCTTGAGCTGCTGCGCCGACGTCTGGCCCGTGGGCGCACCGAGGATCTGGACAGTCTTATCGACCTGGGCGTGACCTCAGCCAACCGCGCGGCAGGCCTGACCCACCGTTTGCTGGCGTTCTCCCGGCGTCAGTCGCTGGACTCCAAACCCGTGGAGATGAACACCCTGGTGGTGTCCATGGGCGAATTGCTTCAGCGCAGCATCAACGAAACCATTCAGCTGGACATGCAGCTGAACGAGCAACTCTGGGTGGCCGAGGCCGATCCCAATCAACTGGAAAGCGCCCTGCTCAATCTGGTGATCAATGCTCGGGATGCGATGCCCGATGGCGGAAAACTGGTGGTAAAAACCAGCAATCAGCATCTGGACCTTGGCTTCACCGAGACGCAAAGCAACCTTCAACCGGGTGATTACGTGGTGCTGAGCGTCACGGACACCGGGTGTGGCATGCCGCAAAGCACCATCAACCGGGCCTTTGACCCGTTCTTTACCACTAAGCCCATCGGTCAGGGCACAGGCCTTGGATTGTCGATGATCTATGGCTTCAGCAAGCAATCACGCGGCCACGTTGCCATTCACAGTGAAGTGGGCAAAGGCACCACGGTGAGCCTGTTTTTGCCGCGATTCAGCGGTGTCCTGCCTCAGGACAGCCCGGTGAACGTCCAGCACGCTCCGTTCGCGCAGAATGGCGAAACGGTGCTGATCGTCGAGGATGATCCGGCGGTGCGGGTGTTGGTCAGTACGGTGTTGAGTGACCTGGGCTATGCCTTCGTCGAGGCGGGCGATGCGGACAGCGCAGTGCCGATTCTCGATTCCGGGCAGCGTATCGATCTGTTGATCAGCGACGTTGGATTGCCTGGCATGAATGGCCGGCAACTGGCGGAAATCGGCCGGCAATACCGGCCTGATCTGAAGGTGTTATTCATCACCGGTTACGCCGAACACGCGGCGGTGCGCGGTGGTTTTCTGGATCCTGGCATGCAGATGATCACCAAGCCGTTCACCTTCGACCTGTTGACGGCGAAGGTGCGGGAGATGATCCGGATCTGACGCGTCCCCCTGCTGTTCACTTGAGGTCGGTGTTTCCAGGTGCACACATGCGTAGCGAGGGGACGGTGGATCAAGGGCCGACCTGTTTTTTTGTGTGTATATCCGTTTTTGCGGTCACGGCGGCTATTGGTTTCGCTTTTACAGCGAGTCACTTGGAAAAGCCCCAAGTAACCAAGGGCTCTTGCCCCTATCGTTCGGTGCCTCGCTGTGGCTCGGCATGCCCTCGCTCCGGTCCTGCTCCGTGGGCCCGCCGCCATCGGCCATCCATGGCCGGGGGCGGCTAACCCGGCATCCATGCCGGGTTGCCCACTGCGCAGAACCTCCCCTCGGCCTCCCGAGGCGGCGGTGCATCCAGATCAAAAGCTGCAGGCGAGCTAACGCTCGGCCTGTTGAGTGGTGAGAAGCAAAAGCTGTACGCCGATCTGCTTTATGTGGGAGCGGCGGTGCGACGATTCGACTTGCTCGCGAAGCTGTTGATCTTGCCGTTGCCGTTGCTTTGGCTTTTGATTTTGATCTGTTGCCCCTTTCCCAGAGGCCGAACGCTGGTATTGCGCAGGGGGCACCGCGGCAAGGATGCCGCGGTAGCCGCCCCCAGCCATGGATGGCCGATGGCGGCGGGCCCCCGGAGCAATGCCGGAGTGAGGGCATGCCGAGCCACAGCGAGGCACCGAATGGAGGGGCAAAGCGTTTTGCTTCCTTTTGGGCGTCTGCAAAAGGGAGTCGCTGTAAAAGCGAAACCGCCAGCCGCCATCACCGCAGAAACGGATATGTACCCAAACAGCATTACCCGTAGGAGCAAAGAGTTTTACGAAAGCATTTCCTGCATAAGCTCTTGCAGCACATCCAGATCAAACGGCTTGGCCAGGATCGGCGCCTTACGGGTGATCGGGCTGTCCGTCTCGCGGATTTCCTGCGGATAACCGCTGATAAAGATCACCTTGAGTTCCGGTCGCAGCTTCACGGCGGGTTCAGCAATCTGCACGCCAGAGATTCCGCCCGGCAGGCGGAAATCGGTGATCATCATGTCCAGGTGCGGTTTGCTCGACAGAATTTCGAAGGCCTGCTCGCCGTTTTCGGCCTGCAACACCCGGTAGCCCTCACCCGACAGATAGGCCGACAGCACCATCAAAATCGAGGGGTCATCTTCGACGATCAATACGACGTCTTGTGCATCTTCACTCATGGGAAGCCTTTGTTCGGTCAATAGCTGCTGATACGACCGTCGGGTCGATCAGAGGTTGCGTTTATCTGGCTGTTTTCCTACTGCGGCAGACAAACGCGAAACAAGGCGCCTTCGCCAATCCGGCTTTCGACGGTAATGGAACCGCCATGGGCGGCCACAATCTGCTCGGAAATAAACAACCCCAGGCCCAACCCCGCGACAGCGTGTTTGGCCGTGACGCGTTCGAACTGCTGGAAAATACGCTTCTGGTTCTCTTCGCCGATGCCGATCCCGAAATCGCGCACTTCCACCCAAGCCTGACCGCTCTCACTGTACACCTTAACGGTGATCGGACTCTTGGCGCCGTAACGCAAAGCATTGGTCAGCAGGTTGGAAATCACCTGTTCAATGCGAAATTCGTCCCAGCTGCCCACCACCGTTTGGTCGGCCTCCAAGGTGACCGAGGACTCGGCAGCCTCGATCTGCGGTGCAAAGTTCTGCAACCAGTCGCGAACCAGCGCCGACAAATCGAAACGCGTCGGTCGGATCGACAACTTGCCGGTGCGAATGCGCGACACATCGAGCATGTCCTCGATCAAGCGGATCAGGCTTTTGATCTGCCGTTCGTCGCGATCGACCATCGCGTGCATTTTGTCCAGGGTGAACGCCGCAGCATTATCCCTGGCCAGGTGCATCTTGCGTAACTGGGTTTCGAGGATCAGGCCATTGAGCGGCGTGCGGACTTCGTGGGCAACGATGGACATGAAGTCATCGCGCATGCGCACCGCTTGCTCCAGTTCCAGCTGGGTACTCTGTAACTGCTCGAGCAGCGCTTCCTGCTCTCGGCGGCTTTGCTCCAGCTCTTCGACCTGCTGTTTCATCGCCTTGCTTTGGCGATACAGTTCGACGAACACGTTGACCTTGCTTTTGACCGCATGGATATCCAGCGGCTTGTAGAGGAAATCCACGGCGCCGCTTTCATAGCCCTTGAACGCGTAGTTCAGTTCGCGACCGCCCGCACTGACGAACACGATCGGAATGTTCTTGGTCTTTTCCGTACCGCGCATCAGCTCGGCCAGTTCGAAGCCATTCATGCCGGGCATCTGCACATCGAGAATGGCCATGGCGAATTCGTGTTGCAGTAACAGCGACAAGGCTTCGTCGGCGGACAAGGCTTTATAGACGATACGGTCTTCGCGCTTGATCAGCGCTTCGAGCGCCAACAGGTTCTCCGGCAAGTCGTCGACGATCAGCAGTTTGGCCTGGATAGTACTTAGCATGCGATTCGTTCCAGCTCGACAAGCAGACGGCCGATGCCGCGAATAGGGAGAATATGGTCCGGCTGGTGTATATCAAGCGCCGCCTGGGGCATGGTCGCGACCTGGGCTTCGTCCGGGTCCTGAACGATGGTCATGCCACCTCGGCGCTTGACCTGGGCCAGGCCGCGGGCGCCATCACGATTGGCGCCGGTCAACAACACCGCGGCCAGAGCTGGACCGTAGGCATCGGCGGCCGACTCGAACAGGTAATCGATGGCCGGTCGCGAATAATGCACGCGGGCTTCCAGGCTCAAGGAAAAACTGCGGTCCTGCTCCACCGACAAGTGATAACCCGGCGTCGCAAAATACAGCGTTCCCGCTTCGACCAGCGTCTTGTCGCGGGCTTCCAGTACAGGCATGGCGACTCGCC
Source organism: Pseudomonas sp. GM41(2012) (assembly GCF_000282315.2). Lineage (GTDB taxonomy): Bacteria > Pseudomonadota > Gammaproteobacteria > Pseudomonadales > Pseudomonadaceae > Aquipseudomonas. The sequence goes on along the minus strand of NZ_AKJN02000006.1, from coordinate 649,308 downwards.
GTGCGAACACCTCGGCCAGATGGCTGCGACGTTCGTCCGGCAAGTGCAAAACCACGATGATCGGCAGTTTGAAGCCTTCTCGCAATGGGCTGAGGATGCTCAGCAACGCCTCCACACCGCCGGCCGAGGCGCCGATCACGATAGCCTCTATAGAAGGCAAATCCGCTGCACTGTTCATGATTTGCGGTAAATCCGTTCTTGTTTGACCAACGGTTCGAACTGGTTACCGTAGGCCGAGAAATCCAGAGTTTCCTTGCTGCCCAGCACCAAAAATCCTCGATGGCAAAGGGATTCATGGAACAAACCGAAAGCACGATCCTGAAGCTTTTTATTGAAGTAAATCAAAACATTACGACACGAAATTAATTGAGTTTCTGAAAAAACACTGTCAGTCGCCAGGCTGTGATCGGCGAAGGTCACGTTCTCACACAGCGTCTTGTCGAAAATGGCGTAACCGTAAGCCGCCGTGTAGTAGTCGGCGAACGAACGCTGGCCACCTGCCTGCTGGTAGTTATGAGTGTAGGCGCGGACATTCTCCATGGAGAATATCCCTTGCTTGGCTTTATCCAGCGAGCGCGGATTGATGTCGGTGGCGTAGATGATGGTGCGATCGAGCAAGCCTTCTTCGCGCAGCAGAATAGCCATCGAATAGACCTCTTCACCGGTGCTGCAACCGGCGATCCAGATCTTGATCGAGGGGTAAGTCTTGAGCAGCGGCACCACTTCCTTGCGGATCGCCAGGAAATGCGAGGGATCGCGGAACATTTCGCTGACCGGGATCGTCAGCAGCTGCAACAACTGCATGAACGCCGTCGGGTCGTGCAGGACCTTTTCCTGCAACGCTGAAATGGTCGTGCACTCGAACTGGCTCAACGCATGATTGACCCGGCGCTTGATCGAAGCGCCGGAGTAGTCGCGAAAGTCATAGCTGTATTTGAGGTAGATCGCCTCGATCAACAAGCGCAATTCGATTTCGGTGTTCTTTTCCACTAAATGCGTTCCATCTTCGGCAACCACACGCGAATCAGCGAGAACAGGCGATCCAGGTCGATGGGCTTGGCCAGGTAATCGTTGGAGCCCGCTTGCAAGCAGCGCTCCTGATCGTCCTTCATGGCCTTGGCCGTCACCGCAATGATCGGCAGCTTGCGCCAGCGCGGGTCCTTGCGGATCTCGATGGTGGCTTCGAAACCATCCATCTCCGGCATCATCACGTCCATCAGCACCAGATCGATGTCCTCGACTTCATTCAGTCTTTCAATCGCTTCACGGCCGTTCCGGCCGATGACCACGACTGCACCCTTTTGCTCCAGGGCACTGGTGAGGGCGAAGATGTTGCGTACATCGTCGTCCACCAGCAGCACCTTGCGACCCTCGAAGACCTTATCGCGGCTGCGCGCGGTCTTGAGCATCCTCTGGCGTTCATGGGACAACCTGGATTCGACTTTGTGCAGAAAGAGTGTCACCTCATCCAGCAAACGCTCTGGCGAGCGCGCGCCCTTGATGATGATCGAGCGCGAATACTTGCGCAGCTCGGCCTCTTCGTCCCGGGTCAGGTTGCGCCCGGTGTAGACGATCACTGGAGGGAACGAGCAGATATCTTCCGTGGACATGCGCTTGAGCAAGTCGTTGCCGAGCATGTCCGGTAGCTTCAGGTCGATGATCATGCAATCGAAAATCGTCGTGCGCAGCAGGTCCAGCGCATCTTGTGCCAGGCCAACGGCAGTGATCTCGATGTCCTCATCGCCGATCAGCCGGGCAATGCTGTCGCGCTGCAGATCATCGTCTTCGACCAGCAGGACGCGTTTGACTTTCTGGGTCAGCTTGGCCTCAAGGCGGGCAAACACGTCCTTGAGCTCTTCGCGGGTGGTCGGCTTGACCGCGTAACCAATGGCGCCCATGTGCATTGCGGCTTCGACCCGGTCTTCCACGGAAATCACATGCACCGGAATGTGCCGTGTTTCAGCGTGTTCCTTCAGGCGTTGCAACACAGTCAACCCGGAATGATCCGGCAACCGCATGTCCAGCAGAATGGCGTCCGGGATGAATTCCCTGGCCAGGTCGTAACCCTCGTCCGCCCCGTGCGCCACCAGGCACTGATAACCCAGCTCATGCGCCAGGTCGTAAAGGATATTGGCGAAGTTCGGCTCGTCTTCCACCACCAGAATGCAACGCGTGGCGAATGGCGCTTTGGTGCGATCGTCGTCGAAACGCGGAATATCGACTTCGGCAATCAGCGGGACCAGCACGGCGGGCATTACTCTCGGGGTCATGGCAACCGGCGTGGCTCTCATCGGTTCGACAGGCTCATCGCCCGGCTCAACGTATTGCTGCGGCAACACCAGGGTGAACACACTGCCCTGCCCCGGCTCGCTGGTGACACTGATGGAACCGCCGAGCAAGGCGGCCAGGTCACGGGAAATCGACAAGCCCAGGCCGGTGCCGCCGTAACGGCGATTGGTGGTGCCATCGGCCTGGCGGAAGGCTTCGAAAATACCGTCCTGCTGATCCGCGGCAATGCCAATCCCCGAATCGCGAATGATAAAGGCAATACCATCGCCGGGCTGACTGGCAACTGTCAGGCTGACCTCGCCTTTTTCGGTGAATTTCACTGCGTTGGACAGCAGATTCTTGATCACCTGCTCCAGACGCTGGCGGTCGGTGAAGATCATCATCGGCGCACCGGCCTGCATTTCGACCTGGAAATCCAGTTTCTTGTCGGTCGCCAGGGGTTGGAACATCCCGCGCAAACCATCCACCAGACGCGCGACACTGGTGTTTTCCGGTCGCATCTCAAGCTTGCCGGCCTCGACCTTGGAAATGTCGAGAATGTCGTTGATCAAGTTGAGCAAATCATTGCCGGCGGAATAGATCGACTCGGCAAACTTGACCTGCTCGGCGCTGAGGTTTTCCTGAGGATTTTCCGCCAGCAACTTGGCCAGGATCAACGAGCTGTTCAGCGGCGTGCGCAACTCGTGGGACATGTTGGCGAGGAATTCAGACTTGTACTTGCTCGAACGCTGCAACTCTTCGGCGCGTTCTTCGAGCTGGAGCTGGGCCTGATTGAGCAGGGTGTTCTTCAGGTCCATGGCGTCGCGCTGGTCCGCCAGGATCTGCCCCTGTTCGGCGAGCTGCTCATTGGTTTGTTCAAGCTCGACCTGCTGGGTCTCCAGATGCACCTGAGATTCCTTGAGAATCCGCGACTGCTCTTCCAGCTCTTCGTTGGCGGTCTTGAGTTCTTCCTGCTGGACTTGCAGCTCTTCATTGAGCTGCTGGGTTTCAGCCAGCACTTCCTGCAGTCGCTGGCGATAGCGAGCGGCCTCGATGGACGTGCCGATGTTGCCGGCAATCAGTTCAAGCAATTCGACATCGCGGTCCGTCAGCGGGCGCAGGAAGCCCAGCTCGATCACACCGTTGACCCGATCGTCGTCACTGGTCGGCACCACCAGCACACTGTGCGGCAGACCTTCACCCAGGCCGGAGCTGACCTTGAAGTAACCGCTCGGTACGTCATCGAGACGGATCAAGCGAGCCTGGTGCGCTACCTGGCCGACAATGCCTTCATCGCTGTAAATCTGCTGTTCGCGCGCTTCCTGCTCGCGGGAGAAGCCATAAGAGGCAATGCGCTTGAGACCGCCATGGTCTTCGCGGACATAAATGGCGGCGACGGCGGTGCCCAGGTACTGCGCGCAGAACTGCAGAATGTTGCGGCCCAGCAGATTAAGCGACAGTTGCCCCAGCACTTGTTCGGCCAGTTCAGTCTGGCCATTGCGCAGCCAGGCCTGCTGTTCCAGACGCTGGGCGCTGCCCTGTTGCCCGGCGAGGTTGGCGCTGTAACTTTGCGAAAGGTTGAGCAAATCCCGACGACCAATGTAGGCCAGCAAGGCGCTGATCCCGGCGATGAACAACAGGTAAAGGCTGATGCTCCAGATAGTGGTACGGCGCACGTCTTCGTTGCGCGTGGTGCGCAACTGTTGCTCCATGTCGATCACGTCTTCGAATTGCTTGCGGATCTCATCGGTCAGCCGCTTGCCGCGCCCGGTCTTGACCGCGCTGCGGTAATCGCCGCTGGCTCGCTGCAATTCAATTAGGCTCTGCGCGTAAGTGGCCCACTCATTCTGCAAGGCCTGGAGCCGGTGCAGACGGTCGGTCTGCACCGGGTTGTCCGCGGTAAGGTCGAGCAAGGTATTGAGGGCGACAGCGATTCGCGGCTTGGCCGTTTCGTAGGGTTCAAGGAAGTGCTCGTCGCCAGTGAGCAGGAAGCCGCGCATACCGGTTTCCAGATCGACGGTGAGCTTGATCGATTCATTGGCGTTATTGATCACCCGGTCGGTGTGCTCGACCCATTGGGTCACCGACAGCAGGTAAGTGATCAGCGAAACAAAGAACACTGCACTGAGTACGCCGACACTCAACGGCAGGCTAATGTTGCGGTTCAGGAGTTTACGGAATCGTTGCTCATCAACCGAAGACGCGGATGTCATAGGGAAAACCTTGTCGAACTGTTGAAAACCAAGGAGTTTGCCCCAAAAGCGCCGGTTTGATCCAATTATCTGACACCTTTCCGCGCAAAATCCTACATTCCACTGCTCCACCGCAAAGGAGCGGTTATCCTGCCGGCACTTGTGCGGCTATTCTTTTTTTCTACCGCGTGGGAACTTGTCGGGTTCCGTCACTTACTCAAGCAAGAGCCCGGCGATTTCGATCGACCGACAACCGCGAATTCCTCCTCTGAGAACCCACTATGTCCGCCACCGCGTCCATCATCCTTGTAGTCGAAGACGACGCCATCGTGCGCATGCTGATTGTCGATGTGCTGGAGGAGCTCGAGTTCAAAGTGCTCGAGGCCGATGGCAGCGAACAGGCGCTGGAGTTTCTCAACGATGAAGACCAGTACATCGATTTGATGATGACCGATGTGGGGCTGCCAATCATGGACGGTCGCGAATTGGCCACCCAGGCCCGGATGTTGCGCCCCGAGCTGCCCATTCTGTTTGCCAGCGGTTATGCCGAAAGCATGGATGTGCCCGAAGGTATGCACGTGATTGGTAAACCGTTTTCCATTGATCAGTTGCGCGACAAGGTCAAAGGCATGCTGGCCTGAGACAGCTGACTGGGCATCCTGGCCCCAGCACTTTTCTGCATAAACCGACGTAAGGCTGCATTTTTCGGTGTTTTTGGGCTCTGACCTGTCAAGTTTGACAGTAGAAAAGGCCGCCCGCCTGGCGTTTGATTGGACCGGTGATCCCACTCATAAGGAACCGAGTCCATGCCGAGTAGAACCGAACGCTACGCACGTTGTTTGAAAATCAGCGGTTTGTTGCTGATGCTCATCGCCGGATATGGTTGCCAGTCAGCCTCTTCCGACAATCCCCAGCACTGCTTTGAACAGAGCGGACAGGCGTTCAGCGAAGTATTGAGCTGCTATCGCAAAGCCGCAGCGACGCAACCGCTGCGCTATATCAGTAAGGGACAAGAGCCACAGCCCGGCGTCAATATCCGGCGCTTCGAGCTGAGGTCACAGTCCTGGAGCCAGAACGGTCAAGTCGCCCCGGCAGACTGGATTCACGGAGTCGACCTGTACATTCCCGACAACGTCAAGGGCACGCGCGCCGTGCTGGTCGCCAACGACGGCGTCAACAACCCTTTGCCCGGTGAGTCTCCGGGAGCACCTAATAACTTTTCGAAGGACACACTGCTCAATATTGCCCGGCAAACGGGTTTGATCGTAGTGGCTGTCAGCAATGTCCCTAATCAGTATTTGACCTACAGCGATGACGGCGTGGCGCGCACGGAAGATGGCAGCGTTGCCCACAGCTGGAAACTGTTCATGCAGGCCCCGGAACAGCAGCCCTTTATGTCGCTGCATGTGCCGATGATGGAAGCGCTGGTCAAGGCCATGGACCTGGCGCAAAAGGAAACGCCGCCAGGCCAGGTGGTGAGTTTTCTGGCCACCGGCGCATCGAAACGCGGTTGGGCGGTGTGGCTGTCCGCCCTTGCGGACTCCCGCGTCGATAGCATCGTGCCGTTTGTCATCGACGTCTTGAACACGGACAAAGTGTTCGACCAGACGTTTCTGGCCTACGGCGGTCACTGGCCTCTGGCGTACGCCGACTACCACTCGCAAGGTGTGATCGCCCAACGCAAGAGTGAGCCGTTCAAGAAGCTGATGCAGGTCGAAGATCCGATGACCTATCGCAATCTGCCCGGCTACAGCGACCGCTTGAAAATCCCGAAATACATCGTCAACGCCAGTGGCGATGACTTCTTCATCCCGGATGCTTCACGCCAGTATCTTATGGATCTGCCGGGTGACAATACACTTCGGGTCATTCCCAACTCCGCCCACGATGTGCGGGCGTTTGTTGAAGCGAACCTGATTCCTTATATCAAGCGGTGGCAGACCGGCAATACCGCACCGAGGTTAAAGGCACAGGAACAGCACCTAAATGCCACATCAACCAGGCTGCAGCTGACCTTGTCCGAAATGCCGATCAGATTGACCCAGTGGACAGCCCACAACCCGAAGGCACGGGACTTCCGGTACAACTGCGGCGTGCGCTATATCGCAGCACAATTGCCGGCCTCAACGGACGTCCAGACGACTCTTCGTGCTCCCACGGAGGGTTGGAGCGCAGAGTTCTTCGAAGCTGAGTACGCGGACGGCGTTGTCGAAACGACAATGGTCAAGGTGCTTCCGGATACGTATCCGGATAAGGCGCCACCCGCCGATGCGGCGTTTTGCAGAACGCTACCCGCCACCCAGGGTCAGTAAATCAAGACACGACAACCCTTTTGCTCCGTGGGGTTGTCGTGTTTCCTTGACTGCACGTAATTGGCAAACCGTTCTCCATTGATCAGTTGCGGAATAAAGTCAAATGCATCATTTAAAACCTCTTGCCAGTTATAGCGAAGAGGCCTTTGCACTCGAACAACATGACAACCCACTAACTCCGTCATTATTTCCGGACAGATGCAACACACACTTACATACGCCGACTTGTTATCACTCAAACATTAAAAGAGGATACCTCAAACATACAACCCAAAAATAAATGGATTTACCATGAGCATTACAAATACAACCAACACCTTTCAAAGATACTTATCAAGGCCTTCAGTTTATACCTCACCCCAAGATCACAACAGTCAAAAAGACAATATCGAACGCCTGGAGTTTCTCGACAAATTAAAGCGTCACGCGCAAGACAACAGTCATTCCATGGAAGTCAGCCTGGAAGGTACTTTTATCTCTCTGGAGTCTGGCTCATCGCTAGAAGAAACTCTCCAGCCCGCCAGAGTCATGTTGCGAAACATGGTCGAAAAAGCCTCTTTCAAAAACCTGTTGATGAAACTCCGGCTGTCCGAAGATTCACTGTTTGAAGTAACCGCCAAGGGGCAGGTCAAGGCACACCACGCTGGCAGAACCCAGAGTTTCGAGGGTGCGTTCAAACTGGCTCCGGATCTGAATGATGATCTTGTTGTATTGGTTGAAATGGCGCAATTGACCGGTGGCGTCGTCACCCTTGACGACCAGGTCGGCATGATTCAATGGTTGAGATTCCATCGTTACCTCCTCCCTCGGACGGTCATCGATGCCCAGAACCTGATTGCCTTCCTGGAACAGCGACATCCCGTCAGTCCGCCATTCGGCAACTATTGGGAAATGATACAGGCCGAAGAAAACAATCCGCTCACTGTGTCATCAGCACAGCGCAACCGGCTTCGAGCACTGATCAAGGAACACACCAAGGGCGAGTCATTATTGGAACTTCTGTCAGAGACTGTTCTGGGGGGACGATCCACTCCCTTCAAACGATCGGATGCGGAGTATTTTCTGAAAACGCTTGTTTCCAGCTCCATTGCTCTAATCTGGGCAAAAAGTTTTGTACGGGACCTGGATTGGTATGGTGCGCAAGATGATCAGCCCTTATCGGATGAATCTCTCCAGCAAATACTGTTGACCGCGCTACTGTTAGATCTCCATCCGATGGTCGGGGAGCAAGAACCGCGCAATCAAGTGGCCGGTTTCGATCTCTATGCGGCCCAACACATAGAGAAATCTTTCGCCAGTGTTCAAACGGAATTCGAAAGACATCTGATCAACCACCACCGGATCACTGAACAGAACGCGGCACTGGCCTCGCATTTAGTGCTCGCCGGCACCGCGCCGGAGTTTCTGGTCAAGGACTTGCCGCCTACTTTGCTATTAGGCACCCCGCAATGGGTTGATTACTGCCGGACCATCGCGGTGCAGGAAACCCTCTCACCGGGATCGTCGCGCTCAATGACCCATGCGCAAATACAACACCTGATGAAGTCTGACTCGGTTACCGAGTCGCAACAGGCACTCAATGCCTTGGCTGCTGTAGATCCAGTGATCGACTGGGCGTTGCTCAACAGTATCGTCACCCATGATGAAGTTAACCGGTCGGCCAAGGATTCACTTGAAGTGGCAGTGGCCGCTTACGCCCGCCATGCGAAAACCATTGCTGAAACGGCTGAAACGTTGTCTCGCCCGTTGCCGACCCGCAAGAGCGTCGCCCTGGACATCCTCAAGCAAGTCGCCAAAGGATGCACTTATCTTGAAGATGACGTCCTTCACCAAAAGAGCAATCGACCACTGGAAGACGCCTATGCCAACCCGTTTCTCATGTCCCCTGTAGACCTGCACATGTCCAACGACCTGCAGACAGGTGATTGGGACTTGAAGCATGGAGCGAGTATTTATACTGCGTTTCCAAAGATGCTCCCTAATCTGATTTCTCCGGATGGAGTGTTTTACCGTCAATTCAATCAAAACTATGTGTCACATGCGCAGGCCGTGAGTACGCATTTGAAACTGGCCCTTTCATCCTTGCCGCTTGTTGATCGGGCGCGGCTGCTGCGCGGACAAGTGACGATATTCTCTGTACGGCCTTCAGTCGCCACTCTTCATCCAATCACCCGCCTCCCCATGAATCCATTAGCGTCAACCCTTGACGTCATACTGAAAGTGCCGAATCGGGTTCCCATGGAGAGTCATAAAGACAAAGAGCAGGCCACCGGTCGTTACGGCGTGGTGATGTGTACCTACTTCGAAGGACGACTGAGTTGTTATGAGCTGTTCACCTTGCACGGAGTCTGCCGTGAAAACACGGAACTGGCCGAGCTGATCGAAAGGGAGAACCTGTTACATACAAGCCCCCGCGGCAGTGAAAAAAACCACACCCATCCAGCACCGGTGCATCAACTGCCCACGGACATCGAGTGCTACACCCATGGCGTCACACCTGGCCTCGTCAATACCAGTCGTGGCGTCATTGAAAAGATCGGTGAACTGTCAGCGCCCCCCCTGGCTTCGGACATTGAAAGCAAAGGCTATTACCAAAGTTTCTATTCAAGTGAATTCGAGTCGCTCGTAAACTTCGTGCTCAAGCACCGGCCAATCGCAACCTATGATGAGTTGGTAAAAGAATGTTGGGGGCAAACCCGGCTGGAGGCATTGCGCGCAGAACGCGAAGAAGGGTTGAACACGTTTCTCAATATTGTCGTACCGTTCAAATCATGCATCGAAGACATCAGTTCAGACGATCTGGATCGACAGTTCCAAGGAGTAGGTGCCTGCACTCTGGAAGCTGCGATGACACTTCTGTTGGTGGTCGGGGTTATCGCCAAGGTAGCCAGTCTTGCCGTCAGAAGCATGACCCTTGCAACGAAAGCCAGTGCCATGGCCAAGACTGGCTTGGGCCTGGCGAGCAGCTTGCTGAATCCGCTGGATGGCGTTACGGACTTGCTTATAGGTGGCGCAAAACTGTTGCGCAAAGGTTTTAACGGGAGTGTGGCAGTCTTGGAAAACGCCATTTCCGATCTTCGCCAGTTGACGGGGCAGACTCAATTCGAGCCATTGGCCAGAGCCGTCGATCCAGACATCATTCGGCTTGGAACCTGGCGCCCTGTGGAATCGTCGAAAGACCTTTTCAGGGTCTGGGGTATACGCCAGAACGACCATTGGTACGCACTCAACCGGCACGGTCAGCCATGGGGAGCGAAACTCAACAACTTCGAACCAACGAAAGTCTGGCATCTGCTCAAGCTGGATAAGCTGATGCCGGCATCCTACACCCGCAAACTGCTCAATGACGCGTTACCAGCCTCTAGAACAAAGATCGACGATGCTATCAAAGTCCTGACGGACGCATCACTTGATACCGACTCTGGGAAGGTTGTGAATCTGCTGTTAGGTGACAACTCCAGTCAAGGTCGAGGCAAACTTCTGACTCACCTGAACGAAGTAAAAAACGATATTGCAAAAGTCACACCCGACAACTTTATCCTGGACACCGCTCAGTCAGACAGCATCGCAAGCCTGAACCCGATCTGGTACAAAAAATGGGTAGGCGCCACCCCGAAGGACGCAGCCCAACAGAAGTTCATGCGCATCTATTCCCATAACTTCAATCAGCAGTTCCGTACCGAAGGCTATAGCCATAATGTACTCGCCGATGACATTGTTCATGAGTTGTTTCATGGAGCCCCTGACACAAGGGATCTCTCCTATGCCGGCCTTCCAAAATCCGGACGACAAGGTAACTATCAACGACTGGATGTTGCTCCGCTGATTAACCTGGCATCCGGCCACGGGCGTGATCGGGTTACGCAGGAAGTGATCGACAAGGCCGGTGCTTTCAATAATGCGGATTCGTTCGCACTGACCACATCACTGCTTAGCCAGTTATCGAAAGATCCAGTCATGTACCGGCGAAACATTGAGACGATGTCGAAGGCGCTCGAAAGAAACAACGGCTACATCGGCTGGGAGGTTCTTGTGGAGTTGAATCCGGTTTAAGCCACATGATCTGCCGCAGGGCGGGCCTGCGGCAGATTGGCTGAATGGAAACAACTGACTGTGGTTTAATTGCGCGCTTTTTCGACGCCCCGTGCCCGCATCAAGGAATGCCCCATGAGTCAGCCCTCTTCCACCAAAGTCCTGATCATCGGTTACGTCTGGCCCGAGCCCCGCTCTTCAGCGGCCGGTGGGCACATGATGCAAATTCTCGAGACCTTCTTGCAGCAAGGCTGGGACATTACTTTCAGTAGCCCGGCCGGCACCGGTGAACACCGGGCAGACCTGGCGGTCCTGGGCATTCGCGAAGTCCCGATCGAATTGAACAACAGCAGTTTCGACACGTTCATCAGCGAACTGGCCCCGGATATCGTGCTGTTCGATCGGTTCATGATGGAAGAACAGTTCGGCTGGCGCGTCGAGAAGCACTGCCCCGATGCCTTGCGCGTGCTTGAGACCTCCGACCTGCAAAGCTTGCGAGATGCCCGCCATGAACGCCTCAAGGAGCGTTTGAAGGCGAGTGACGACGCCAATGACTTCAACGAGCTGTTCGCGCCGGCATTACGTGAAGAGTTTGAACTCATGGCCGAGACCGATCTGGCCAAACGGGAAATCGCAGCGATTTATCGTTGCGACCTGAATCTGATGATTTCTGAAGTAGAGATCGAGTTGCTGGTCGAGCAATTCAAGCTGCCGCGCCACTTGCTGCATTGGTGCCCGCTGATGGTCGATCTTCCGAGCGTGCCACCGGTTTCTTTTGAAGACCGCGCGCACTTTCTCAGCATCGGCAACTTCCGTCATGCGCCCAACTGGGATGCGGTGCTCTGGATGAAAACCACTATCTGGCCGCTGATCCGCGAACAACTGCCCAAGGCTCAATTGCACATTTACGGTGCTTACACACCGCCCAAAGCGACTGCGTTGCACAACCCCGGCCAGGGTTTTCATGTGATGAACTGGGCAGAAGATGCGTTGCAGGTCATGTCTGGCGCACGGATTTGTCTGGCCCCCCTACGCTTCGGTGCCGGAATCAAAGGCAAAATTGTCGACGCGATGCTGTGTGGCACACCCACGATCACAACGCCAATCGGCGCAGAAGCGATGCATGGCGAACATCTCTGGCCGGGGGCTGTGACCCGAACAGCACAGGCGTTCGCCGATGGCGCGGTTCAGCTGTACAAGGATGAGGCTCTATGGACGGACGCCCAATCCCAAGGGAAGACATTGCTGGCCGATCGTTATCGACAATCGGAACATGGTCCGGCGCTGATCGAAAAGTTGTTGTATTGCCAACAGCACCTGGCACAACTTAGAAGCGATAACTTTACGGGAAGCATGTTGCGTCATCATCACCATAAAAGTACGCAGTACATGGCGCAATGGATTGAAGCAAAGAATCGAAGCCCGCTATAACACCTGCCCCAACAACAAACATTTTGCATTACCACTGTATTGACCAGGTTCAACATCACCCCTATAAATACCCAGCCGAACTTTAACTTGATTAGTTGAGTTCGGCACAACTACTCACCCCTGACAAATCAATGCAAGGATGCATTAAATGGACAGCTTTGTTCAGAATAATTACACACTTAACAACTGGATGGCCGCTACTCCGGCAATTGATACATTGTCGCTCTGCGAATTGACGCTGCCAGGCACTCATAACGCGGGCAGCGACTGGAAAGCATCCTGGCCGCTGATTCCAGGCGCCCACTGGCTCGCCTGTCAGCACCAATCGTTTTATGCTCAGCTGAGACACGGTTCTCGAGCACTCGATATCCGTTTAATGTACGACGCTGACGCGCAGGGACTCGGGAAATTCTGCATTCATCACAACGGTTACCGCAATGGTCGTACCTTGGGGAACCTTTTATTTGACGTGGAAGAATTTCTTCAAGAGAACCCCAACGAATTCATCATCCTGGACTTTCATGAACTGAAGAGGGATCAGTTTGATTTCACTTACTTCAACAGCGTAATAAAGCTCCTTATCGGCGATCGCATAATCCCCACCCAAAACCGGTCTCTGAGTCTTCGTGAACTCAAACAAATCAGCTCTATGCAAAGAATTTTAGTCGCCGCCCCATGGCACAGTGCTCTTGATCGAAATGTATTTCACGAGCAGATCGCGCACAAATGGTCTGGCAGCGGTATCACCAATGCCGCTGATTTGAAACAGCACATTATTAATGTGCTGAAATACCCGCCGGGCACAGGGGCACCGTGGTCGCTTTCCGCCACCAGTTACAGCGCTCTCGGCGGCCCTGTGGATATTCATAACGAGCTTAATTTCTGGTTCGATCCGAATAAAAGCGATTGGGCATCAAAGTGCAACATCATCAATGTCGATTTTATTGAAGAATCCAACATTGTCTCTTACTGCCGAACGGTAAACCTGACGAAAGCGAGCAAGCGAAATTAACCATCTTTCGCGCGCGATGGGGTCACCCGTTAGCGATAGTCGTGGCAGGCTGGCACAGCAGGCGCCAAAAGAGGCATGATCGGATAGCGATAACAAGAAAAGCGTCCTGACATGACCCGAACAGCCCGCGTGACAGACCCCTCCTACGAACTGATGGACGACCACAACGGGTTGTCCATCATCTACCGCCAGCACGGTTTTCCTTGCCCGTTGGTGCGCTGGCATTTCCACAAGGAATACGAGCTGCACCTGATCGTCGCCAGCTCCGGCAAAGTGTTCATCGGTGACTACATCGGTAATTTCTATCCGGAATCGCTGTTTCTCACCGGCCCCAACCTGCCCCACAACTGGATCAGCCAGGTGGCCGAAGACGAAGTGGTGCCCAAGCGCGACATGCTGGTCAATTTCACGGACGAGTTGTTCGACAGCGGCCACGTGGTGTTTGCCGAGCTTAAGGCGCTGGCGCCGCTGTTGGAGCGCGCCCAGTACGGCATCGAGTTTCGCTGCAAGCGCACCATCCGCCAGGCCATGACCTTGATGCAGCGCATTGCCGACACCCAGGGCGTGACGCGCCTCGGGCACTTTTTCATCTTGCTGGAGTTGCTGGCGGCCTCTGACGACTATCAACTGCTGTCTGGCGCCACGACGCCGCAATTGGCCGACGAGCACAACATCGATCGCACCAACCGGGCGGTGGATTACATCTTCGCGCATTACGCCCGTGAACTGCCGCTGGAAGAAGTCGCCGAGCACTTGGGCATGAAGCCGACCTATTTCAGTCGAGTGTTCAAGCAAGCCACTGGCCGCTGCTTCATCGAGTTCGTCAATCGCCTGCGCATCAGCAAATCCTGCGAGCTGCTGGCCGATGGCAACAAGCCGGTAACCGACGTGTGTTTCGAGTCGGGCTTCAACAATATTTCCAACTTCAATCGGCGCTTTCAGCAGCTCAAGGGCATGACGCCGTCGCATTACCGGCGGTTGGCGGTGCAGCGGTTGACCGAACAAAACCTTGGTTAATCACAAATCCCTGTGGGAGCGAGCCTGCTCGCGAAAGCGGTGGATCATTCCACATTAATGTTGACTGACACGACGCCATCGCGAGCAGGCTCGCTCCCACAGGTTAAGACCTGTTTTCGCACTGAAAACCTGTACGGATTCAATAGGCGTCAACAGCTGAAAAGCCGTTCCCTGCACCTCTCCTCTCAAAACCCAGTGCAAAATAGTATCGATCGAAGTGCGATGGATGATTTGTCACGTCATCAATTGAAGGCTGTAATCAGTGCACATTCTTCCTGCCGTCGGAAGACACAAAAACAATAACTGTCCTTCTGTACCCGCCGGGTGCAGAAAAGGAGTGCACGATGCAACCTTCTGTAAAAGCTCTGCTTGCCCTCACCTGCATGACCCTCAGCAGCGTCAGCCTCGGCGCCCAGACCCTGACCATTGCCACCGTCAACAACAGCGACATGATCCGCATGCAAAAACTCTCGAAAACCTTCGAGGCCGAGCATCCGGACATCAAGCTCAATTGGGTGGTGCTGGAAGAAAACGTCCTGCGCCAACGCCTGACCACCGACATTGCCACTCAGGGCGGACAGTTCGATGTGTTGACCATCGGCATGTACGAAGCTGCACTCTGGGGCGCCAAGGGCTGGCTGGAGCCGATGAAGGATTTGCCGGCGTCTTATGCCCTCGACGACGTCTTCCCGTCGGTGCGTGAAGGCCTGTCGGTCAAGGGTTCGCTGTATGCCCTGCCGTTCTACGCTGAAAGCTCCATCACCTATTACCGCACCGATCTGTTCAAGGACGCCGGGCTGACCATGCCCGAGCACCCGACCTGGACCCAGATCAGCGAATTCGCCAGCAAACTCACCAACAAGGATAAAGAACAGTACGGCATCTGCCTGCGCGGCAAGGCCGGCTGGGGTGAGAACATGGCGCTGATCACCACCGTCGCCAATGCCTATGGTGCGCGCTGGTTTGATGAGCAGTGGCAGCCGGAATTCACCGGCCCCGAGTGGAAAAACGCGCTGAATTTCTACGTCGACACCATGAAAAAATCCGGCCCGCCGGGTGCGTCGAGCAACGGTTTCAACGAAAACCTGGCGCTGTTCAACAGCGGCAAATGCGCGATCTGGGTGGATGCCAGCGTGGCCGGCTCCTTCGTCACCGACAAGACCCAAAGCAAGGTCAGCGACCACGTCGGCTTCACCTACGCACCGCACGAGACCACCGACAAGGGCTCGGCCTGGTTGTATTCCTGGGCGCTGGCAATTCCCACCAGTTCCAAGGCCAAGGACGCGGCGAAGACCTTCAGCGCCTGGGCCACTTCCAAGGAATACGGTGCGTTGGTTGCCGAGAAAGACGGCATCGCCAACGTGCCGCCAGGTACTCGCGCTTCGACGTACAGCGATGAGTACATGAAGGCTGCGCCGTTCGCCAAGGCGACCCTTGAATCGCTGAAAGCCGCGGACCCGAGCAAGCCGACCCTCAAGCCCGTGCCGTACATCGGCATCCAGTTGGTGACCATTCCTGAGTTCCAGGCCGTGGGCACCCAGGTCGGCAAATTGTTCTCGGCAGCGCTGATCGGCCAGACCACGGTCGACCAGGCCCTGACCGCTGCCCAGTCAACCACCGAACGTGAAATGAAGCGCGCCGGTTACCCCAAGTAACCCGGCACTACCTGTAGGAGCAAGGCTTGCCCGCGATTGTCGCGACGCGGTCTGTCAGATGAACCGCATCATCGTTCATCGCGAGCAAGCTTTGCTCCTACAGGGGACTCACCGCTCTTTTGCTCATGTTCCCAATCGGTTCTATCGCCATGAATATTTCAACTGCCAAAGCTCACATGGACATTCCCCAACCGGTGCGTAAAAGCCGGTTGGCCAACCCCGGCTGGTTTCTGGTCAGCCCCTCGGTGGCGTTGTTGCTGCTGTGGATGATCGTGCCGCTGGGCATGACCGTTTACTTTTCGCTGATCCGCTACAACCTGCTGTACCCCGGCGAGAACGCGTTCGTCGGGCTGGAGAACTTCAGCTACTTCCTCAGCGACTCGGGCTTTCTGCCCGGCGCCACCAACACCTTGTTGCTGGTCGGCAGCGTGCTGCTGATCAGCGTGGTGTTCGGCGTGTTGATCAGTGCGCTGCTGGAGGCCAGTGAGTTTCTCGGTCGCGGCATCGTGCGGGTGATGCTGATCTCGCCGTTTTTCATCATGCCCACCGTCGGGGCGCTGATCTGGAAGAACCTGATTTTCCATCCGGTGTCGGGGATCCTCGCCTACGTCTGGAAACTGTTCGGCGCGCAGCCGGTGGACTGGCTGGCGCACTACCCGCTGCTGTCGATCATCATCATCGTGTCCTGGCAATGGCTGCCGTTCGCGATCCTGATCCTGATGACCGCCATGCAGTCCCTCGACCAGGAACAGAAGGAAGCCGCGCGCCTCGACAGTGCCGGGCCGATCGCGATCTTCTGGCACCTGACCTTGCCGCACCTGGCCCGGCCGATTGCGGTGGTGGTGATGATCGAAACCATCTTCCTGCTCTCGGTGTTCGCCGAAATCTTCACCACCACCAACGGCGGCCCCGGCTACGCCTCGACCAACCTCGCCTACCTGATCTACAACCAGGCGCTGGTGCAGTTCGACGTCGGCATGGCGTCCGCCGGTGGCTTGATCGCGGTGGTGATCGCCAACATCGCGGCCATCGTGCTGGTGCGCATGATCGGCAAAAACCTGACAGACAAAGCCTGAGGCCTGCGCCATGACCCTTCAACAATCCCGCCGCCTGCAAAGCCTGCTGCTCGGCACCCTGGCCTGGGCCATCGCGATCCTGATCTTCTTCCCGATCTTCTGGATGGTGATGACCAGTTTCAAAACCGAAATCGACGCGTTCGCCACGCCGCCGCAGTTCCTCTTCACGCCGACGCTGGAGAACTACCTGCACATCAATGAGCGCAGCGATTACTTCAGCTTCGCCTGGAACTCGGTGGTGATTTCGTTCAGCGCTACCGCCCTGTGCCTGCTGATCGCGGTGCCGGCGGCCTACTCGATGGCGTTCTACGAAACCCAGCGCACCAAAGGCACGCTGCTGTGGATGCTCTCCACCAAAATGCTGCCACCGGTGGGCGTGCTGATGCCGATCTACCTGCTGGCCAAGAGTTTCGGCCTGCTCGATACGCGCATCGCGCTGATCGTGATCTACACCCTGATCAACCTGCCGATCGTGGTCTGGATGATTTACACCTACTTCAAAGATATCCCGAAAGACATCCTCGAAGCCGCGCGCCTCGACGGTGCCACGCTGTGGCAGGAAATGGTCCGGGTGCTGCTGCCGATCGCCAAGGGCGGCCTGGCGTCCACGGTGCTGCTGTCGCTGATCCTGTGCTGGAACGAGGCGTTCTGGTCGCTGAACCTGACTTCGTCGAAAGCCGCGCCACTGACCGCGTTGATCGCCTCGTACTCAAGTCCCGAAGGGTTGTTCTGGGCCAAGTTGTCGGCGGTGTCGACCCTGGCCTGCGCGCCGATCCTGATCTTCGGCTGGATCAGCCAGAAACAATTGGTCCGCGGCCTGTCGTTCGGCGCCGTGAAATGAAAAATCAAAAGCAAAAGATCGCAGCCTGCGGCAGCTCCTACAGGGGCACCGCATCGGCCGGACGTTCCGTGTAGGAGCTGCCGAAGGCTGCGATCTTTTGATCTTAAAAAACAACAAGTGGAGGCCCATCATCATGGCCAACCTGAAAATCAAGAATCTGCAAAAAGGCTTCGAAGGCTTTTCCATCATCAAAGGCATCGACCTGGAAGTGAACGACCGCGAGTTCGTGGTATTCGTCGGCCCGTCGGGCTGCGGCAAATCCACCTTGCTGCGACTGATCGCCGGCCTGGAGGAGGTCACCAGTGGCACCATCGAACTCGATGGCCGCGACATCACCGAAGTCAGCCCGGCCAAGCGCGACCTGGCGATGGTGTTCCAGACCTATGCCCTGTACCCACACATGAGCGTGCGCAAAAACATGTCGTTTGCCCTTGACCTGGCGGGCGTACCGAAAGCCGAAGTCGAGAAGAAAGTCGGCGAAGCGGCGCGCATCCTCGAACTCGGGCCGATGCTCGAACGTAAACCGAAACAGTTGTCCGGCGGTCAGCGTCAACGCGTGGCCATCGGCCGGGCCATCGTGCGCAATCCGAAGATCTTCCTGTTCGACGAACCACTGTCCAACCTCGACGCCGCCCTGCGGGTGCAGATGCGCCTGGAACTGCTGCGCCTGCACAAAGAACTCAAAGCCACGATGATCTACGTGACCCACGACCAGGTCGAAGCCATGACCATGGCCGACAAAGTCGTGGTACTCAATGGCGGCAAAGTCGAACAAGTCGGCTCGCCACTGGATCTGTATCACCAGCCGGCCAACCTGTTCGTTGCCGGGTTCCTGGGCACGCCGAAAATGGGCTTCCTCAAGGGCAAAGTCACCCGCGTCGAAAGCCAGCGCTGCGAAGTGCTGCTGGACGCCGGCACCCGCATCACGTTGCCGCTGAGCGGCGCCAACCTGAGCGTCGGCGGCGCGGTGACCCTGGGCATTCGCCCGGAGCATCTGAATCTCGCGCAAACCGGCGATTGCACCTTGCAGGTCACCGCCGACGTCAGCGAACGCCTGGGCAGCGACACCTTCTGCCACGTGGTGACCTCGTCCGGCGAAGCGCTGACCATGCGCGTTCGCGGCGACCTGGCCAGCCGTTATGGCGAGTCGCTGAGCCTGCATCTGGACGCCGATCACTGCCATTTATTCGATGCCGACGGCGTGGCGCTGACCCGCCCGTTGCGCGCTGCGGCCTGATTTTAGAGAGCATGTGATGAAACTGAATAAACAGAACCTCAACCGCCTCGCCCCCGAGGTGGTCCTGCCCGCCTACGCCCTGAGCGACACCCGCCAAGGCATCGCGCACATCGGCGTTGGCGGTTTCCACCGGGCGCATCAGGCGTATTACACCGATGCGTTGATGAATACCGGCGAAGACCTCGACTGGGCGATTTGCGGCGTCGGCCTGCGCGCCGAAGACCGCCGCGCCCGGGACGATCTCAAAGAGCAGGATTACCTCTTCACCCTGTTCGAGTTGGGCGATACCGACGACACCGAAGTTCGGGTGATCGGCGCGATTCGCGACATGCTGTTGGCCGAAGACGGCGCGCAAGCGTTGATCGACAAACTCGCCAGCCCCGAGATTCGTATCGTTTCGCTGACCATTACCGAAGGCGGCTACTGCATCGACGACAGCACCGGCGAATTCATGGCCCAGCTGCCGCAAATCCAGCACGACCTGGCACACCCGAGCATGCCGAAAACCGTGTTCGGTTTTCTCTGCGCCGCGCTGGCCAAACGTCGTGCAGCCGGCACGCCCGCGTTCACCTTGATGTCCTGCGATAACCTGCCGCACAACGGCGCGGTCACTCGCAAAGCGTTACTGGCGTTCGCCGCCCTGCGCGATGCCGATCTGCGGGACTGGATCGCCAGCAATGTCAGTTTTCCGAGCGCGATGGTCGACCGCATCACGCCGATGACCAGCACCGAACACAAGCTGCAACTACACGATAAACACGCTATCGACGACGCCTGGCCGGTGGTCTGCGAACCCTTTGTGCAGTGGGTGCTGGAAGACAAGTTCGTCAACGGTCGGCCGGCCTGGGAAAAGGTCGGCGTGCAGTTCACTGATGACGTCACGCCTTATGAAGAGATGAAAATCAAACTGCTCAACGGCAGTCACCTCGCACTCACTTATCTGGGTTTTTTGAAGGGTTACCGCTTCGTTCACGAAACCATGAACGACCCGCTGTTCGTGCGCTACATGCGTGCCTATATGGACCTGGACGTGACCCCGCAACTGTCACCCGTGCCGGGGATTGACCTGACCGAGTACAAAAACACCCTGGAGGCGCGCTTCTCCAACCAGGCGATTGCCGATCAGCTGGAGCGCGTGTGTTCGGACGGTTCGTCGAAGTTTCCGAAGTTCACTGTGCCGACGATCAATCGATTGATCGCGGATGGACGAGAGACGACGCGCGCGGCATTGGTGGTGGCCGCTTGGGCCCTGTATTTGAAGGGCGTGGACGAGAATGGCGAGACCTACAGCATTCCTGATCCGCGGGCGGCGTTCTGTCAGGCGTTGGTGGCGGATGATGCGTTGATCACGCAGCGGTTGCTGGCAGTTGAGGAGATTTTTGGTACGGCGATCCCGCGTTCGCCCGAGTTTGTGGCGGCGTTTGAGTGGTGCTGTAACAGCTTGCGGGATGTGGGGGTGACGCGGACGTTGGAGCGGGTGTTGGCCTAGGTGGCTTGAGTGTCAGAGAGAACCACCCCTCACCCTAACCCTCTCCCCAGGGGGTAGAGGGGACTGACCGAGTTGCTCTTGGAGCTACATCGACCTGAAAAATCGAGTCGAACTCTGGCTTGAAAAGCACAAAGATCGGCCCCCTTTCCCCCTCTCCCCTCTGGGGAGAGGGCTGGGGTGAGGGGTGGTTTTCAGATTAACGTTACAAACCAGCAGGACCGCCCATGGCAAACCAACAACTATTCCTCGGCATCGACTGCGGCACCCAAGGCACCAAAGCCATCATCCTCGATGCCGTCAGCGGTCAGGTGCTCGGCCAGGGTGCCGCCTCCCACACGTTGATCAGTGGCGCCAATGGCCGCCGCGAGCAAGACACCTCGCAATGGCTGGAAGCCTTCGCCCTTGCCACCCGCCGTGCATTGCTGGCGGCGAATGTCGACGGTCAGCAGGTCCTCGGCATCGGAGTCTCCGGCCAGCAACACGGGCTGGTGCTGCTCGACGATCAGGGCCAGGTGCTGCGTCCGGCCAAACTCTGGTGTGACACCGAATCCACCCCGGAAAACGACCGTCTGCTCGCCCATCTGGGTGGCGAAAAAGGCTCGCTGGAACGCCTCGGCGTTGTGATCGCGCCGGGCTATACCGTCTCCAAACTGCTCTGGACCAAAGAACAACATCCGCAGATTTTCGCTCGCATCGCGCGCATCCTGCTACCCCACGACTACCTCAACTATTGGCTCACCGGCCGCAGTTGCAGTGAGTACGGCGACGCCTCGGGCACCGGGTATTTCAACGTGCGCAGCCGCCAATGGGACTTGCAGCTGCTGCGTGACATCGATCCCACCGGGCGACTGCAAGCCGCGCTGCCGGAGTTGATCGACGCTCATCAAGCGGTCGGCACGATCCTGCCGAGCATCGCCGAACACCTGGGCATCAACCCGCAGGCGCTGGTCTCCAGTGGCGGTGGCGACAACATGATGGGCGCCATCGGCACCGGCAATATCAAGCCCGGCGCAATCACCATGAGCCTCGGTTCATCGGGGACGGTGTACGCTTATGCCGACCAGCCGAAAGTCAGTCCGGACGCTTGCGTCGCAACGTTCTGCTCCTCCAGCGGTGGCTGGCTGCCGCTGATCTGTACCATGAACCTGACCAACGCGACCGGGGTGATTCGCGAGCTGTTCGAGCTGGATATCGAACAGTTCAACGACCTCGTCGCGCAAGCACCCATCGGTGCCGAAGGCGTGTGCATACTGCCGTTCCTCAACGGCGAGCGCGTCCCCGCCCTGCCCCATGCCACCGGCAGCCTCCTGGGCTTGACCATGACCAACCTGACCCAGGCCAACCTGTGCCGCGCGGTGGTCGAAGGCACGACCTTCGGTTTGCGTTATGGACTGGACCTGCTGCGCCAGAATGGCTTACAAAGCCGCAGCATTTGCCTGATCGGCGGCGGCTCAAAAAGCCCGGTGTGGCGGCAGATCGTCGCCGACATCATGAACACCCCAGTTATCTGCACCGAACAAAGCGAAGCCGCTGCCCTTGGCGCCGCGATTCAGGCAGCGTGGTGCAAGTCCTGGGAAAACGGGCATGAAGACAGCCTGGAGGATCTATGCGAACGCTGCGTAAAGCTCGATCCAGCCAGCGAAACCTTGCCGATCGCAGACAATGTGGCGGCCTGTCAGCAAGCCTACGAACGCTATCAACAGCATGTCGCAACCCTTTAAAGAGTGAATAACTATGTACTTGGTGTGTGGCGAAGCGCTGTTCGATTTCTTCAGTGAAGACGACGCCAGCGGCCTGGCTTCAAAAGTGAATTTCAAGGCGATTGCCGGCGGCTCGCCGTTCAACGTCGCGGTGGGTTTGCGTCGCTTGGGCGTGGACGCGGCGCTGTTTGCCGGCCTGTCCACCGACTATCTCGGTCGACGCTTGCAGCAGGTCCTGCAGGATGAAGGCGTGCGCCCGGATTACCTGGTGGATTTCGCTGCGCCTACCACCCTGGCAATGGTGGCCGTCGGTGCCAATGGTTCGCCGCATTACAGCTTCCGGGGTGAAGGCTGCGCGGATCGTCAGCTGAAAACCGAGCATCTGCCGGAACTGGGCCCTGAGGTACGCGGCTTGCACATCGGTTCGTTTTCGCTGGTGGTGCAACCGATTGCCGACACGCTGTTGGCATTGGTGCAACGGGAAAGCGGTAAACGCTTGATCAGCCTTGATCCCAACGTGCGGCTCAATCCTGAGCCGAATATCGACCTGTGGCGTTCGCGTATTGCCACCCTGGTTGAGCTGGCCGACCTGATCAAAGTCAGCGATGAGGATTTGAGCCTGTTGTACCCCGAGCAGGATCCGCAACGGGTAATTGAAGGCTGGCTGCAGCATCGCTGTCAGTTGGTGTTTCTGACCCGTGGTGGCGAGGGGGCGACGGTGTTCAGTCGTGCCCATGGCTCATGGTCGGTACCGGCGAGTTCAGTGAAAATTGCCGACACCGTGGGCGCTGGCGATACGTTCCAGGCGGCGTTGATTACCTGGCTGACCGAGCAGCAGCTGGATTCGGTTGAGGGTGTGCAGCAGCTGACTCGTGAGCAGATTGATGCAATGCTCAAGTTCGCAGTGCAGGCTGCGGCGCTGACCTGCAGCAAGACCGGACCTGATTTGCCATATCGCCAGCAACTCACCTGACACATCTGGCACACCTCCTGTAAGAGCTGCCGCAGGCTGCGATCTTTTGATTTTGGCCATTAAAAGCAAGATCAAAAGATCGCAGCCTGCGGCAGCTCCTACCGGTCATAACACCGAAAAGTTGTAACTTACAATCAACCGGGTCTCATCGACATCGCGGGCGAACTTCTCGTAGTTCGTCCGGTACGTCGCATTGCGCAACCGCAGGCTGACATCTTTGAACGTCCCGCTCTGCACCACGTACTTGAGTTCGCTGTCGCGCTCCCACTCCCTCCCTTCCTGATCACTGCCCAGCACTTTGATATGGTCACCGTTGACGTAACGGGTCAGGAAGCTCAGGCCATTGATGCCAATCGCTTTGAAGTCATAGTCATAACGCAGCTGCCACGAGCGCTCCTGCGCAGCGGCGAAGTCGTTGACCTGTACATAGTTGACCAGGTACGGATTGGTCCCATCCAGATACGGCATCGAATTGTCGCCGTTCATGCGCTGCCAACCGGCGCTGAAGGTGTGGCCGCTGATGGCGTAAGCGAGCATGCCACTCAGGGCACGGTTGTCGATGGAACCTGCACGAGCGGCACCGCTGTCGGCACTTTTGAGCAGTCGAAGGTCAGCCTTGAGCACGCCCTCGCCCAACGGCTGGTTGGCCAGCAAACCTACGAAGTGCTGACGGTAGATGTCTTCCAGCTCGGCGTAGTGATATTGGCCGGTCAGGCGCTCGTTGATCTTGTAGTCGAAGCCGTACATGTCGAAATGATCGGCGGTGACGTTGCAGGCATAGCGCTTGTTCTTGCAGTGCACGCGGATGTCCTGGGAATCGGTGGAATCCCGGGCGGTGTACTTGTCCAGCCGCGCCGCCATAAAGGTCAGGTCCTTGAGCTCTTTGGACGTGAGCATTGCGCCGTTGAACATGGTCGGTAGCAAACGACCGTCGTTGTACTTGAGCAACGGCACGTCAGGCAGCAGCGCGCCGTACTTCAACACACTTTGCGAGACGCGCACTTTGGCGGTCAGCCCCAGTTTCGTGTATTCGTCTTTCGACCCGCGCGGATCTTGCCCCGTGGACGGCAGCAAACCGCTGTTGCTGCTGTCGGCGCTGGAGTCGAGCTTGAGCCCCAACATGCCCAAGGCGTCGATCCCGAAACCGACGGTGCCTTCGGTGTAACCCGATTGCAGGTTGAGAATAAAACCTTGGGCCGACTCTTCACGCTTCGAAGCGCCCTGCTCGGTGGACGTGTGCCCATCCCGGAAGTCGCGATTGAAATACACCGTGCGCGACTCGAGTTTCGCCGTGGTGTCGTCGATAAAACCGCTCGCGAAAGCCGACTCGGTAAAACCGGCGCACAGGACTAAAGCGCCGAAGCCGAGTGACTGGCGCGCGGTGATGAGAGTAAAGGGGGGACGCATGAAAAAAAGCTCCAACAGTGCAGCGTTTGCGCAAGGCGCAATAAGCCAAAGAAATAGCCTTCGCCCCGGACAAGTAACTTGCCAGGATGAAGTGGACACAAAGAAGTGAGCGGCGATGATGGCAGAAGGCTGTTACGGGCTACAGACGACTTTAGTCGGTAAATGACGGTTCGTTTCCTTGAACGAGGCGCTTTAATCCTGCACCATCCGCCCCAGCTTATTCAAAGGACGGAATTAAAGGCATGCTGGACGCGAACGCAACCCATATTTCCCTGACGCTGGAAGGCGTTTCCGTTGACCTTCAGGTACTCAGCTTCGTCGGTCGCGAAACCCTCAACCAGCCGTTCTGCTTCGACATCGAACTGGTCAGCGCGCGCCCCGACCTGAAACTCGAAGAGTTGCTGCACAAGCCCGGCTGCCTGACCTTCGGCGCCACCGGCAAAGGCATCATCCACGGCTTGGTGTATCGCATCGAGCAAGGCGATTCCGGCAAAAGCCTGACCCGCTACAGCATCAGCCTGGTGCCGCAACTCGCCTACCTGCGCCACAACCATGACCAGCAGATATTCCAGCATTTAAGTGTGCCGAAGATCATCGCTCAGGTCCTCGAAGCGCGCGGCATCCTTGCTGATGCCTACAGCTTCCAGCTCGGCGCGATCTACCCGGAACGCGATTACTGCGTGCAGTACGACGAATCCGACCTGCATTTCATCCAGCGCCTGTGCGAAGAAGAAGGCATTCACTTCCACTTCCAGCACAGTGCCAGCGGCCACAAACTGGTGTTCGGCGATGACCAGACGGTGTTCCGCAAACTCGCGCCCGTGAGCTATCAGCAAGATTCCGGCATGGCCGCCGAGAAACCGGTGATCAAGCGCTTCAACCTGCGCCTGGAAACCCGCACCACCCGCGTCAGCCGTCGCGATTACGACTTCGAGAAACCGCGCATCCTGCCGGAGGGCTCCGCCAAAAGCACATTCGCCCCGGACCTGGAAGACTACGACTACCCCGGCCGCTTCACCGACCGCGAGCGCGGCAAGCAACTGGCAACCCGCGCCCTGGAACGCCATCGCAGCGACTACAAACTGGCCGAAGGCAAAGGCGACGAGCCCACCCTCGTCAGCGGCCACTTCATGGCCCTGAGCGAGCACCCGCGCGCCGAGTGGAACGACCTCTGGCTGCTGCTGGAAGTGCAACACGAAGGCAAACAGCCGCAAGTGCTCGGCGCAAACGTCACCAGCGACGTCACCCAGAACAAAGACGATTTCCACCAGGGCTACCGCAACCGCTTCCTCGCCACCCCGTGGGACGCGCACTTCCGCCCTGCCCTCGAACACCCGAAACCCAAAGTCCTCGGCAGCCAGACCGCCATCGTCACCGGCCCTGCGGGTGAAGAAATCCATTGCGACGAATACGGTCGCGTCAAAGTCCAGTTCCACTGGGACCGCGAAGGCCAGGCCGACGACAAGACCAGTTGCTGGCTGCGCGTCGCCACCGGCTGGGCCGGCAGTGCCTACGGCGGCATCGCCATCCCGCGCATCGGCATGGAAGTGCTGGTGTCGTTTATGGAAGGCGACCCCGACCAGCCACTGATCACCGGCTGCCTGTACCACAAGGAAAACGTCGTCCCCTACGACCTGCCGGCGAACAAGACCCGCAGCACCTTCAAAACCCTGAGCTCACCGGGCGGCAACGGTTACAACGAGTTTCGGATTGAAGACAAGAAAGGCGCAGAACAGATCTACCTGCACGCCCAGCGCGATTGGGATGAAAACATTGAGCATGACCAGAAGATTCGCGTCGGCAACGAGCGACACGACACCGTTGAGGCCAATGTTTTAAGCGAATTCAAGGTTGAAGAACATCGCATCACCCACCTCGACCGCAAGACTGAAACCCGGGCGGATGATCACCTCACCGTTGGCGTGACTCAGCATGTAAAGGTTGGGACCGCGCAGTTTGTCGAGGCTGGGCAGGAGATTCACTACAACGCAGGGGAAAAAGTTGTGGTTGAGGGCGGCATGGAGCTCACGGCCAAGGCTGGCGGGAGCTTTGTGAAGGTGGATGCCGGGGGCGTAACGATTAGTGGTGCGCAGGTCAAGGTTAACTCGGGCGGTGGGCCGGGCTCGGGGACGCCTGCTGCGCCGTTGTTGCCGGGGCCGATGAAGGTCGCGGATGCGGATAAGGCCGGCAAAGTCCCGATACCGCTGCCAAAACGCCTGAACGAGTCCGGCATCACGCCGTTGTGCGGCAAACAAAGCAACGGCGCCTGCAGCCGTAAGGATTGCACATGCATGTAAAAGCGTTGAACGCCCTCCTCGCCGAACCCCGCCATTCGTTCGAGCAACTGCCGAGAGAACCGTCGAGCCAGACACTGTGCTTCATCATCGACCGCACCCGCCAGCCTGAGGCCATGAGCCGCCTCTACCGCGTCGGCGAACCGATGAACTCCCAAGGCTTGTTCATCGGCACCGATTTCGCCGAGATCGCCGCTGACGGCCCCTTGTGGCTCAACGCACCATGGGGCAGTCGCCTGGCCGCCGAAGCCGCAAAGCTTTGTGAGGAAAATTTTTCCGGCATCGCCCTGACCACTGACGACCCAGCCAAAGCACTAGCCCATGCGCGCTGGCTGTTACGCGCCAATGACGGCTCCGGCGGACAAAGCCTGCTGAGCTATCACAAGCCAAGCCTGTGGGCCGCACTGGCCTATACCGCTGGCGAAACCTCGCACCAGCTCTTCGGTCCGTGGCATCTCGTCTACACCCCTGCGCCGACTCATTTCGGTGCTGGCAACGGTAATTGGTTGAGCTGGCGCCCGGTCTCGGAACTCGACTGGCTGGGCGACGCCTCAGCGTTCAACATCCCGGACGATGCACCAAAGGTTCAAGAGCGATTGGGCTGGGTCTACTGGGTCGATGAGCAATACGCCGCATTTGGCGAGCCGACTGACGAAGAGCTGCCCAACGTCGCGGAAAACCTTGATGTGCTGGTCAATCACAACATCTACGAAGGCCGGCATTTGCTCAAACTGGCCAACATCGCCAATGGCCCGCGGCTCGAAACACAGCCCCAGGCCATGGCCATCCTGCAATCCAGGGAAGAGTCGTTCATCAAGGTTGAACAGCTGAAGCAACTCGCTACCAGCGCCGCCTGATGAACCCGTCCGCGTAACGAATGAATGGAAGCATTTATGGAATCCAATACCAGTGCTGTACCTACTGCACCAACAGCCGAAGAAACCTGCGCGAAGCCGCCACGGGATCTCGGTGAGCAGCCCGATGCACCTGATGAAACGCCCGGCTCTCATGACAAAGTAAAAACGCCGTGTTCAACAACCTACGGCAGCGCGATTTATGACACCGAAAATGAATCGTTCTGGCTACTGCCGGAACGCACGACTTCGGCGCTTAAAGAAGCGGCCAATGACCTGGACCAAAAAGTAAGTTCAAGCAAGTCTGCCGAAGAGCGCAAAAAAGGCCTCTACAGCACAGGGTTGCTTGAATACTTCCTCGAACCCAAATTGGGCAACTTTCTCGCGGGCGAAGAGCAAGCGCGAATGCTCGAGATTGAAGCGCAATACCCAAGCATCAGTGACCTGGATGCCACGTTGCTGGAGGCGCAGCAACAGAGAAAGGCTGCAGCGCCACCGGCTCCGGCGCCCTCGACGCCTCTATCCCGACTTGAACAAGATGACATCAAAAAGTCCGAGTGGATGGCAGCGCAACAAGACGCAACGCGGGTGCACGGCGTTCATGCTGAATGGCAAAAGTTGAAGCGCACGGCCATCGTCGCTGCTAAAGAAAAGGGTTACGCCTACGAAAGTGGAGGTCTGTACTCCCCTGAATCCATTGCAGCGCGCGAGGGCGTTCAGAAATACCTCAAAGCTCGAGAAACCTTACTTAAAGAAAAAGACCTGGCCACATTAGGCTCGGCTGAACTCGCGCCGCTGCTGGCTCAAGACAAAAAGCGACTAGACGAGGTCGCGACTTGCGGGGCGAATAACCAACTCCCTCTTTGTACGTACGTGCGCGATCAGGAAGCACAGCGTTTAAAAAGAAAAGCGATCTATGTTGCTTACCTTGAGTCCATTACCAGTGTTGCTCAATACGGAATTGCCTTACCCGAATTCGCCCTGATTCCCGCGAACGGTGCTTCGGTCGAAGGCGGCGTAGACCTGTTCAAACAATACCTGGCGCTTGAGAAAAAGCAGACAGAGGTCAACGAACGCCTTAGCAAAAAATATAAAGGCTGGATCGAAGCAAGCGGCCGGCAGGCCAAAGCGCCGGCCAACCTAGTTTCCCTCGAGCGCGCCGAATGGGATCGCCTGCAGGCAGATAAAGAAAAGTTACGACTGCAGGCCGAGAAAAACATGGAAACCGCACCTGTTCGTCGGCATCTGTTGTGGGAGCCCGAGCAGTTCCAGGCCAAGCCGATGGATCGGCTGGTCAAGGATGGTTTTCCGCTTCATGAAATGAGCATGCTGGATGACCTCAAGAAACCGTTGACTTACCTGAGCATGTATTCGCTTCCAAGACTTCAAGCCACCGTCAAGAACGACTGGAAAAAGGTCGGCGCCAAAGTCAAAGACTTGACCAAGCGCCCAGGTAACAGCACAGGCAAAGCCGCCACCGACAGTGAACTGAATTTGTTCGGCCAATGGCTCGAACAGGAAGGCGCTCTGCGGATCAAGGACCAGGAAAGCGACTGGTTTTCCCCCGAAGGCTGGTTCGAGATCGAAAAGTTTTACACCTTTTTGCAAACCAAGAATTACAAAGTCACTGCCCTTGATAGTGCCGGCAGCCGCAAGGAATGGGGAGTACGCCTGCAACAGGTGTTGTTCAAAGACAACGTGCGCAAGACCTTTCGCATTTTTGATATCAGCCCCCAAGCGCAACTGGTTCGCTGCCTGACGTCGTCATCCACTGAGATCATTCACGGGTCAACAAAAGTCGAAGGCCCCGCTTTTAGCCTGGCGGAAGGATTTAAAGCCTCGGCCAAAGCGTCATTCGGCGTCGACCTCGCCCGTGGTGAAGTCGAACTGTTTAAAGTCGATCTGCCTGAACGCAGCAAAGCCAAAGAAATCACGTTTACCTATCTGGACGGTAATAGCGTCCAACAAACACTCAATCTGGGCCGGTTTTCGTTGTATCTCGGCGCCAAGGCCTGGGGCTATGCCGGCGCCTCGCTGCTGCTTTCCTCCGAGATAGCGCTGGACGTCGGCAACGCGGGATTCCATTTGGCTCCGCCAGAACCCGTGGTACGGACCGGAGACAAACGCGATTTCGTCCACACTGAAACCAGCGATCAAATCAAGGGAGTCAATACAAACCTGCAAGTGCAGAATGGAGGCAAAGCCGCCTTCAATTTATTCGCCGGTTTGCAATCGGGAATCATGGTGACCGGCGCCTTGAACTGGGCCCCGCCCTCCGAAGTCGCCATGCTACAACGGGCACCCACATCGGGGTCCAAAGACTCGATGAAGACCAACGAGTGGTTCAGCCTCGCTCGTTTGACCGCCGAACTAAATGTGGCCGCAGGTTTGGGGGCAAAGGGCGAAGCGAGTATTTCGTTGCATGACGGCCGGTTGATTTTGGTACTGAAGGCTTCGTTGGTAGCCGGCCCTGGGGTGGGTGGCGCTTTCAAGTTCGAAGTGGGTTACGACGCAGTGACAGAGTTGATCAACTTGTTCCGCCGCGAGCTTTATAAAAACAATCAAAATCCTTTCTTTTCCATCGATAAAAATACAAACGATTACATGTCCAAGCTAAATGCCTTGGCCATTTGCGGCTTTGATATCCCTATGGTCTATATCATGGGAGTGGATGCAGTCATGGCCCTTTATGAGAGTTTGACCGCTACCGGCAAGGGAGGGCCGATTGCAGATACTATTATTTATTATGCGAACCAAGCAGAATTGGAGGAATGGTGCGTTAACGCGATTCCGGGTGCTTTGGGCCCGCTATTAATGACTTTAATTAGCCCTGCAGACGAATTCAGTATTAGCAGCACCAATTCATCGGGCGATACAGCGAAAGCAGAACGCAAATACGACAAAAGCCAAGCGCACTTGATACAACAAAAAGCTATTGAGCGTATTCTTAGATGGATATTAGATAACGCAAAAAAACAGAATACCGTCGATAAAGCCCAGAGCCAGTTTGAGGAGATCTGCATGCGCATGAATCGCTTTGGATTAAAGCCAGCGAATGAAAGGCAATTTTATTGCGAAAATCGGCTGGCGCTTGATAACTTTATGTCAGACGCTGTTCTAAGACTTGCCAACCCAAGAAACGATCAAATGCGTACTCGATATGCTCAACATGTGAAATTATTAGGCTCAAATAGTGATAATTACTGCCAGCGCAGTCAATTTTATGGCCGAACATATATACCCGCTGGCAAAGCCAAGTACATTGCTCCAGACCAGTAGAAACTGAGGACAACACATGCGCCAAAAATTCACACTCGCTACTGCAGTTTTTTCGCTGCTTTTTTCTTGCCAATTGTTTGCAAAACCTACAGCTGAATTGAATGCAGCCAAGCAAACGGGAATAGTTCTTTACAATCAGTACAAGATGGCGCCTGCAATACAGTATTTGACGATAGCCGCAACAGGTGGGGATGCGGAATCCCAGTACTATTTAGCTGAATCAATTAGAAATACAAAACGCTACATGACCGAGGACGCTCAAAAGTGGTACGAGGAATCAGCAAACCAAAATAACGTTTATGCGATGATACAGCTCGGACGAAGTGATGATAATCTCTGCGTCAACATGGGCAACTGTCCTGAAAGTACAAAAACACCGGCGCAATGGTTGAAAGGCGCGCTAGATTTGACGAAACCAGTTGCTGAAAGTGGTGATCCCGAAGCGATGTACTTAATGTATGAACTAACGCTTAAGGATGAATGGCTGGAGAAATCTGCAAATTCTGGATATGCATTAGCTCAATACTGGATGGCAATTGGAACTAGGCAAGGAGACGGTTTCTTCTTGCCGTGGAAGCGGCATGAGGCAATTGGAAATTGGCTGAAACTATCTGCAGAAGGAGGATACCCCCCTGCAATGATGGAATACGCTGCGTTTATTTATGAAGACCAAGGTGATTTAACAGTCGCTCGCCATTGGATTGTCGAAGCAGCTAATAAAGGGTACGAGTCAGGCGTTAGCAGTTACGGCGCATACTCAGCCCATTCACCATCGCTTTACGACTTCCCATTAGATAGGGTTAAAGGTTATGCGTTGACCTCGCTACTATCTGAACTTGACGGTGGCGGAGATGTACAGGTTTACGTAAATGAAACCCTTCCGGAAATTGCCGAAAAAATGACACCAGATGAAATTTCAGAAGCTAACGATTTTGCAAAGAGCTGGAAGGCCACTCATCCCCCTCTGTCGTTTTTCCCGGAAAAATTGAGCCGTTAACGTTGATAAAGAAAAGTCTATTTACCGCGCTGTTGATTATTGCGTTTGCAAATCCAGCGTCCGCCGAACTTTCCTCGGAACAGCTATCAGCAAAAACGCAAGGGATAACTTTCTACAATCAATACAAATCTGTTTCTGCCACCCCCTTCCTGACCATTGCTGCGGAAGCCGGCGATCACGAAGCACAGTATTATCTGGGTGAATCGCTCAGGAGGAAAAATCATTATATGAATCCTGAAGCACGAAAATGGTATGAGGCCTCTGCCGCACAAGGGGATCTTTACGCCATGATTCAGCTTGGGCGTAGCGAAAAAGATCTATGTACGTTTTCAAATGATTGCCCTCCTGATCAAAAAAAACCCATTGAGTGGTTGAATCAAGCTAAAAATATAGCCATGCCCAAAGCAATTCAGGGTGATGCGGAGGCTATGTATATATTGTACGAGTTAACTTTAGACGACGCCTGGCTTGAAAAGGCTGCCATGGCAGGTAACGCACTTGCTCAATACTGGATGGGGGTAGGTTACCAACAAGGTGAAGGTTTTTTCCTGCCATGGAAACGTGGAGAGGTCGTGGCGAAATGGTTTAAAGCTTCCGCCGAAGGTGGTTATCCAAAGTCAATGATGGAATACGCCGCAATACTATTTGAAAGTGGGGATGTTGAAGGTTTTCGGCATTGGAATGAACAAGCAGCGCTGGTCGGTTACGCGGATACGGTTTATGGATACGGATCTGATATAGCGCATGAACCCGACACCTATGGATTCCCGCTCGATATCATAAAGGGCTATGCACTTGTATATTTACTCTCCGAGCTTGATGGTGGCGGCGGAATGCAAGTCAATGTCGAATACAAACTTCCTCTAATCGCTGCAAAAATGACACCTGAACAGATAATAGAAGCTAAGGAGTTTGCAAAAAAATGGAAGTCCACCCATCCACCCCTATCATTTTTTCCTGACAAGTTGAGTCGCTAACTTCAATGAGCACCCACTTAGTATGCGCGTTGTTAATTACTGCCCTTTCAAGTAGTGCATTCGCGCAAACATCCTTGGAACAACAAGCAGCAAAAGAACAAGGATTGATTCTCTACAATCAAAACAAAGCTGTTTCTGCTGCCCCCTTCCTTACAGTCGCCGCTGAGGCAGGGGATCACGAGGCACAATATTTTCTGGGGGAATGCCTCAGAAAGAAAAATCACTACATGAATGCTGAAGCGCGGAAGTGGTACGAGGCATCTGCTGCTCAAGATGATTTGTACGCAATGATTCAGCTTGGGCGCAGCGAAAAGAATCTATGCGAACTCTCGCAGGACTGCCCTACTCGCAAAAAAGCGCCCATTGAATGGCTAAATGAAGCGCAGCGTTTGGCCAAGCCGAAAGCCGAGCAAGGCGACGCTGAAGCCATGTTCATAATGTATCAACTTACGATAGATCAAGACTGGTTAGAGAAGTCCGCAAATGCCGGTAACGCCATTGCACAATATTGGATGGCAATTGGTGAGCAAGAAGGGAGTGGGGTTTTTCTACTGCCTTGGAAGCGCTCAGAATCTATTGCCAAGTGGCTAAAAGCTTCTTCTGAAGGAGGCTACCCTAAAGCAATGATGGCTTACGTTGCGGTCCTGTACAAAGAAGGTGACATGGCAGGGGTCCGTCATTGGCTGGAAGAGGTGGCAAAAACTGGAGAACAGAATGCTGTAAGTACCTATGGCGCCTATTTGACTCACACTCCTGACAGGGTCGGTTACCCTTTAGACCTGGTGAAAGGTTACGGACTGGTGTCCCTTTTGAAGGAACTTGATGGCGGAGGCAGCGCTCAGGTTTACCTTGAAGAAAAACTACCTGAAATAGCGGCCAAAATGACACCCAAGCAAATAAAAGAAGCTAACGAATTTGCAAAAAACTGGAAGGCCACTCATCCGCCCTTATCTTTTTTCCCAGACAAGCTGAGCCGCTAGTATTTTTTGGAACCTCACCTACGAGGTCCAGTGAGTACTCAACCCTCGCCTAAGAATTGGAAGCAGTAAACGGAGGAATTGATTCGCAACGATCAATATAAACCGTATCTCCTGCTTCCCATCCTTACCGCATAGCGTCAGGCCGGCGCCTTCCACCCCATCATCTGCTGCTGCGCAACCACCAGCAAATCGCACCCATCCTGCGTCAGCAGATAAAGCGCGTGAGTAATGTGTGGAATATCTTGAACATCACCGTTCTTGAAGCATTGGCAATGGAGCGTTTCAAGTAACTGGCTGGCGGCTCGGACACGCTGCAAAGCGGCTTCGAGAATGTCTTGGGGATTGGCCTCGGTGTCGATGACCATTGGGCTTGTCTCGGTAACGCTGCTTTTGATTGAGCGATAGCGATCGGGGAATGGATTTAGCGTTGGCATGGTAATTACTCGATGATTAGTAAATAACCGCCAGTACCGTGACCAAACGATGGGAGGCGGACTGTGTGCAGGCTTGGTCAACCGACACCATCAAATCGGTTCGCCCGAAGGCGTCCAGCACACAGCCGCCATTGCAACGCACTACGAGAACATAGATGTTCGCAGCGCGAATGATGGCACACATATGTGTGATGGCATCAGGTGACCAAACCTGCTCGCTGATTTTGCAGCGAGGTCAAACAGTAAACGCTGGCACCTCGCCGACGAAAGACGACAAAGAGTCCAAGCGTGTAGGACCTCGCCGAAGCTCCCCCTAGTTTTTTTACCTACATGAAACCTCTGTCAGAAACCTCCTCACGACAGGCGGCATTCAGTCGGGTTAACCATCGCTTAACCCCGCGGTCCAAAACTTTACTGGACCGCACGCCCTCAGAGTTCTCTGACGCCCAGTGCGGCAGGTTCGACGCCAATACGTCGAGCTGACTTCCCTCCCGCACCGGAGATCGTTCATGAACATGCGCACCTTGCTGATCACCACCGCCCTCGCCTGCACCGCGTTTGCCGGTCTGGCCCAGGCCAATGACACTTCGAGCTCCCAGGCGGTGCCATACCACTACGGTATGCCGCTGCACGTGGGCAAGGTCATTACCTTGACCGAACCGTCGACGCTGGACTGCAAAGTGGTCACAGCCGACATGAAGTACATCGATAGCGCCTCGGGCAAACCTGCGGAAATCTCCTACCGTAAACTTTCTGACGCTTGCAGTTATCAAAACTGACGGAAAGGTCTGATTCAACGCTTTGCGGTATTCCTGTGAGGGGTTCTGGCGCTATGCTCTAGCGCCTCCCCCCACTGCCGCAAGGATTCGCCATGCAGTTATCGTTTCGTGCCTTGTCGACTTTTACCGCCGCGCTGTGTTTTCTGCTGGCCTTGGTCTAGGGTTTGATGCCCGACTGGTTACTGTCAATCTGGGGTCTTGAATACTCGTTGACGGTGGGCGTTGTCGCGCGGCGCAGTGCAATGCTGTTCGCGGCATTGGGTGTGATGTTTTATCTGGTTCGAAACGAGTCGCCTTCGACCACCCGCCATGCACTGAGCAATGGTTTCATGGTCGGCTGCTGGGGACTGGCAGCATTGGGCTTCGGTGAATGGCTCAATGGCCATGCCGGTCCGGGCATTTTGCTTGCGGTGGTGGTCGAACTGGCGCTGGGCCTGGCGTTTCTCCAGACCAAGCGCGTGTCGATGGAGCTCGAAACCGTGGGTTAAAGCGCTTTTCTGTCTGGATGCAGCGTCTGGGCAACGGTCTGGTGCTGCATGTCAGAGCGCAGTCCAGCGATCAGGTCATTGATTTCTCTACAACCATTTAGCCGTTTGGCATTTATTCCTGTTTTTATTAGATCGAGGTGATCGGTTTCACGATCGGAATACACCTTGACGGTCATCGACAGGTCCGGCGACAGCGTGCATTGACAACGTTTCGGCAAAAAACTGCTTTCAATGATATTGCGGAGCTCCAAGGCAGAAAGAAACATGGCGACCCTCTCCTTAATGTGAGACTGCCAATCAACGATCGATACTGACGCAATGAAATCCCCGGTCAGCTCAAGACCAGCTAGAGCATAAAACATGCCTGGAATTTCGCACTGCAGCTCATCGGCAAATCAACGATTTAGCCAAACGACTGCTAAATAGCCTCATGCAATCTGCAAGAAAGGCGTTGTGGTGCCCCTGCAATCTGCATACATCCCGCGACAAGTTTGCATTGGCCGACGACGCCAGTAAGAATGCGGCCAGTCAAATCACTATCCGCCAACCCCACACGCACGCAAGGAGGCATCATGGGTTCGTTGATCCAAATCAATACCGTTGGGCTAATAGTTGCTGGGCTGTCGTGCGTAGCGCACGCCGCGAAACTCGAAGAAGTCGCGCCGTTCCCCAAACCCGAGAGCGGTTTCACCCGCCAGGTCATTCACCTTGCCCCACAGACTCAAGAAGACGGCTACCAGGTCGAAATTCTCGCCGGCAAAACCCTGACCGTTGACTGTAATCGCCAACGCCTGGGCGGCATTCTCGAGGAGAAAAACCTCGAAGGCTGGGGCTACCCGTTCTACCGACTGGAAAAAGTCATCGGCCCGATGAGTACACAGATGGCCTGCCCGGACGGCAAGAGCAAAAAGGACTTCGTGCCGGTGGTCGGTGACGGTTTCATGCTGCGCTACAACAGCAAACTTCCGATCGTGCTCTACGTGCCCAAAGACGTCGAAGTCCGCTACCGGATCTGGTCGGCGTCGAGCAAGGTCGAGAAAGCCGTCCAGGAATAACCGTTCTGTCCCGCTACAGGAGCGCCATTTTGATTACCTGCCACGTCAAAGTGATCGATCCGTATCAACTCAGCGAATTCGAAGCCTATGCCAAAGCCTGGCTCGGCATCGTCGAACGTTTGGGCGGTACGCACCACGGGTACTTCCTGCCTTCCGAGGGTGCGAGCAATATCGCCTACTGCCTGTTTAGCTTTCCGTCACTGGCGGACTACGAAAGCTACCGGCATATCGCGATGACTGACGCCGAAAGCGCCGCGCTGGTGGCTTCGCTGGTGGAGAAGAAGTTTATCGTCAGCTATGAGCGGACCTTCCTGCGCCCGCTGCTGGCCTGATACCGCTCACGCCGGGGCGCAGCTCATTGCGGCGCGCTCGGCCACATGGCGCAAACTGTCGAAATTGATATTGGCGCCCGAGTCGATCGCTATCAGGGTCTGACCACGGGCACCGGTCTGCCCCACGTATTTTTTGATTCCGGCCACGGCCAAGGCACCGGAAGGTTCGGTGATCGAGCGGGTATCGTCGTAGATATTCTTGATGGCGGCGCAGAGTTCGTCGTTGCTGACGGTCAGCACCTCATCGACACAAAACCGGCAGACTTCGAAACCATAAGCACCGATCTGTGCGACGGCGACACCGTCGGCGAAAGTGCCTACGGCTGGCAGGACAACTCGCTCGCCGGCCTGTAATGCCGCGGACAAACACGCGGAATGCTCCGACTCGACGCCGATGATGCGGACTTCAGGTCGCAAGTATTTGACGTACGCCGCGATGCCGGCGATCAGTCCGCCACCACCCACCGGGACAAAGATCGCGTCCAGTGGACCTTGATGCTGACGCAGGATTTCCATGGCGACGGTGCCCTGCCCCGCGATCACATCCGGGTCGTCGAAGGGCGAGACAAAGGTGCGACCGGTTTGCCGTGCCAGGTTCAGCGCATAGTCCAGGGCAAACGGAAAACTCTCACCGTGCAGCACGGCGTCGGCGCCCCGACTGCGTACACCCAGCACCTTCAGTTCCGGCGTCGTACACGGCATCACAATGGTCGCGGCGATCCCCAATTCACGAGCCGCCAGCGCCACGCCCTGGGCATGATTGCCCGCCGAAGCGGTGATCACACCGCGTGCCTTTTGTTCATCGCTCAACTGCACGAGTTTGTTGTAGGCACCGCGGATCTTGAAGGAAAAGGTCGGTTGCAGGTCTTCGCGTTTGAGCAGGACCTGGTTACCCAAAACCTCGGACAGTGCCGGTGCTTCCTGCAGCGGCGTACGCACCGCGAGCTCATACACGGGCGCGGCGAGGATCTTTTTCACGTAATGCTCAAGCAAGGTCTGCTGGGCGGGGATGCTCATGGTTGTCTCCTGTCGTACACCGACCGCGTAGGAGCTGCCGAAGGCTGCGATCTTTTACTTTTGCTTTTAAAAGCAAGATCAAAGATCGCAGCCTTCGGCAGCTCCTACGCCGGTCGGCGTTGATTCAAGACCCAGGAGGCAGAAAGTAAAAACCCGCCTCTAGGGCGGGTTGGGTGCTGCAGTCGTGAGCTAGCCCGCCAAATAAGGAATGGCGGTAATAATGCTTGGCTGGCAGCGCAATACAGTGGAAGTCATGCCCGGAAATTAGCCGGACGCTGATGGCAAGTCAATGGCCAATTTTACTCGGCCTCTGTAGTCTGAGGACTCTGCTCATCGTCCCAAGGAAGGAAACCATGAAGTCTGTCGCCCTGCCCCTCATTGCCCTGATTGCGTTCGCCGGCTACACCGTTTCGGTGATGCTGCAGGCCGAACAGTCATTGATCGACTTCGGCATCAGCCTGATGTCGCGCCCCGACACGGCGCAGGTGGTAATTGATTTGTATCTGCTGGCGACGCTCGCGGGCATCTGGATGTACACGGATGCGCGTAAACGCGGGCAGTCGGGGTGGTCGGTGGTTCCTTATCTGCTGATTACGGCGATCTTTGTCTCCATCGGGCCATTGTTGTATTTGGTCGCGCGGGGATTTCAAAGCCGCAGGAAATCTGATGCTGCGACTCAACAGGTTTGATCCAGGAGTTGTTGTGCCGTTGAGATCGCCTTCGCGAGCAGGCTCGCTCCCACCTTTAATCTCTGGCATTCACAAATTATGTGTTCACAGAAAATCTGAAGTGGGAGCGAGCCTGCTCGCGATGGCAATCTCACAGCCACCGAAGTTACTTAGCCAAGCCCCTCAGCCCAAGCACCATCCCCCCCGCCCCTAACGCCATCGCGGTCAAAATCAGCGGATACGAAACCCACCATGGCACGCCCGCCGCCCGATAATGAGCTTCACAACCCTGTAGCAGCAGGCTTCGCCAGCTGCAGGAATCGGTTACTTCAGTCCGATCTTGTACAGGGCTCCGTCGTCCTCATCGGTCAGCACATACAAATACCCGTCCGGGCCTTGCCGCACATCGCGAATGCGCCTGTTGAGTTCGCTCAGCAATCGCTCTTCGTGAACGACCTTGTCGCCATCGAACTGCAAGCGGATTAACTCCTGGCTCACCAGCGCGCCGATAAACACGTTGTGCTGCCAGGCCTTGAAGCGGTCACCGTCGTAGAACGCCATGCCGCTGAGTCCGGGGGACTTCTCCCAGACATGGTGCGGAGCGACGGTGCCTTCGGCTGTCTTGCCCTTGGCTTCCGGAATTGGCTGGCCGGAATAGTTGATGCCATGGGTT
Organism: Pseudomonas sp. GM41(2012); assembly: GCF_000282315.2. GTDB lineage: Bacteria > Pseudomonadota > Gammaproteobacteria > Pseudomonadales > Pseudomonadaceae > Aquipseudomonas. The sequence continues at coordinate 609,839 of NZ_AKJN02000006.1, read as the reverse complement.
GCCAGCGGCCAGCCGTAATTCTTGCCTCGCTCGATGATGTTGATTTCATCGCCACCCAGGGGACCGTGTTCGTTTTCCCAAAGGGTGCCGGTCCAGGGGTTGAGCGCCGCGCCTTGCGGATTGCGCTGGCCGTAGGACCAGATTTCCGGGCGTACGCCGGCCTGACCGACAAAGGGGTTGTCATCTGGCACCTTGCCGTCCGGGTAGATCCGTACGATCTTGCCTTGCAGCTTGTCGAGGTCCTGAGCCGTCGGCCGGTCGTTGTTCTCGCCGAGGGTGATGAACAGATAGCCGTCGCGGTCGAACACCAGGCGCGAACCAAAGTGGTTACCGACCGAAAGCTTGGGCTCCTGGCGGAAGATCACTTTGAAATCGTTGATGGCTGTCAGGTCGTCAGACAGACGTCCGCGACCAACCGCCGTCCCGGCCTTGTCGCCCTCACCGCCACCTTCGGCATACGACAAGTAGACCGTGCGGTCTTGCTTGAAGTCGGGCGACAACGCTACATCCAGCAAGCCACCCTGCCCCTTGGCCCAGACCTGTGGCACGCCGCTGAGCGGAGCGGACAGTTTACCGTCGGCGCTGATCACCCGCAGGTTGCCGGGCCGTTCGGTCACCAGCATCCCTTGGCGATCGGGAAGAAACGCCAAGGCCCAAGGATGTTCGAGCCCCTTGGTTATTGTCGTCACCTCAAGGGTGCCCTGTTCGCTTTTGAAATTCTGGGTTGGCGCTGCGAAAACGGGCGCCGTGACGGTGATCAGTGCGCTGGCACACAGAGTAGCCAGAAGGGTTTTACGCAACATGCACGATTCCTTTTGTCGTTCGAATGGCTGGCAAGAACGCTGTCGTGCCGTTCAACGGTTGCTGGTGTCTGCGTCTCGATGAGGTGGATTGGGAATGAATTTCGGTGGGGTGGCGGGAGGCGAGCGATCCTGGGGATAGCGGTTGCCGACGCCACCATTGTCAAGCGTCGGAGGGCGTGGCACGGGCACTGTGTTCGGCCCACGGATGGCCGGCGCGCTGGGTTGCGTGCCTTGCATGCTGTTGGGATTGGCCCGGCGAATCGGGCTGTTGTAAGGATTGCTGGCATTGCCTGTCGGGCTCTGGGCCAACAGCAATGAAGAAGGTGGCGACGCGGTGGCGGCCTGGACCAGATTGCTCAGTACGCCACTCAATGCCAACGCGGTGCAGCCGAGCACAAATCTGTTCATGGGGAGCCTCTCGACATCAGCGTGGATAGAAACTTCGATATCACGCTACGCCCGGGGTTCGGATTTGTTAACTAAAACCTCCCCGGCAAGATGTAACACGAAGTTGAGGACGCCGCTGATCCCCCACTGGACCGGGCCACAAGCCACTGAAACTTTTGCGCCGGGCCACAGGTCACCTGAACATCACTCGCGAGAAGACGACCATGGCACGGGCAATCTGGAAAGGCGCGATCAGTTTCGGTCTGGTGCATATCCCTGTGGCGCTGGTCTCGGCGACGTCCTCACATGGGGTGGATTTCGACTGGCTCGACAGCCGCAGCATGGACCCGGTGGGCTACAAGCGCGTCAACAAAGTCACCGGCAAGGAAGTGACCAAGGAACACATCGTTAAAGGTGTGCAGTATGAAAAGGGTCGGTATGTGGTCCTCAGCGAAGAGGAAATCAAGTCGGCGCACCCGCTGTCCACTCAGACCATCGACATCTTTTCCTTTGTCGACAGCGAGCAGATCCCCCTGCAAAACATTGATACACCCTACTACCTCGCGCCGGATAAACGCGGTGGCAAGGTCTATGCGCTGTTGCGCGAAACGTTAAGCAAAACCAATAAAGTCGCCTTGGCTCATGTTGTGCTGCACACGCGCCAGCACCTCGCCGCGCTGATGCCGCTGGAGTCGGCGATGGTACTGGTGATGCTGCGCTGGCCCGCCGAAGTGCGAAGTCTGGATACGCTTGAGTTGGGCAGTGAAGTCACCAAGCCCGACCTGGCCAAAGGTGAACTCGATATGGCCAAGCGACTGGTTCAGGACATGAGCGCAGACTGGAAACCCGAGGATTATCGCGACAGTTTTGAAGACAAGATCATGGCCTTGGTGGAGAAGAAGGCTAATGAAGGCAAGATCGAAGATGTCGAAACGGCGACTGGCGAAGAGGAGCGTAAAACCGCAGACGTTATCGATTTGACCGAGCTGCTTAAACGTAGCCTTGGGGGCAAGAGCACGGGCAAAAAACCGAGTAAACCGGCAGCCAAAGCGACGACAGCGAAGAAGGCTACTAAACGGTCTAGCGGTTGATTGAAGAGTTGCGGTGAGTTTTATGGCCTCTTCGCGGGCAAGCCATGCTCCTACAGGTATTGTGTTGTTCACCACAAATGCTGTTGATCACACGATCCCTGTAGGAGCATGGCTTGCCCGCGAAGGCGTCTTCAGATCAAGACGAAAATCGCCAGCAGCCCACCAAAAATCGCCCACTTTTCGAGGTAGTAAAGCTTGCGATTGCGCTTCTTGAGGGCTTTGCCACGCAGGCGAATCTTGTAGATTTTGGCGAACAAGCGGTTGATACCGCCGGTCTTGTCACCCGCATCGTTCGGTGCGCCCGCCGCCGACATCACCTGACGGCTGAACCAGCTATTGAACGCCGCCGCCCAGCGATACTTCATCGGCCGCTCAACGTCGCAGAACAGAATGATGCGGTTCTGCCCGGTGGTGTTTTCGGCGTAATGAATGAAGGTCTCGTCGAACATGACCGCTTCACCGTCGCGCCAGTGGTAGTTCTCGCCATCGACGTTGATGTAACAACCGGCATCGTTCGGGGTCGCCAGGCCCAGGTGATAGCGGTAGGAACCGGCATACGGATCGCGGTGACGGACCAGTTTCGAACCCGGTGGCAGCTCGGCGAACATCGCCGCCTTGATCGAGCCGATGCTTTGCACCAATTCCGTGGTGCGCGGGCAAAGTTTCATGGCCGAAGGATGGCTATCGCCGTACCACTTCAGGTAGAAACGCTTCCAGCCCGTCTTGAAGAACGAGTTGAAGCCGACGTCGTCGTATTGATTCGAGCGCTTGATCTCCCCGGCCCTGAGCAGGTTCTGGCCCTCGGCTCGAATTTCTTCCCAATGGTCCTGCAACGGACTCAGATCAGGAAACTCGGCCGGGTTGAGGTAAGGCTTGTTGGGGATTTTCGAGAACAGATAAAGGAAGCAGTTGATCGGCGCCAGAAATGTCGAGTGGTCGCTCAGTTGACGGCCCAGCTTGTGGCGCACGCGTCCGCGCAGGTGGACGTATGCAATGGAGACAACGTAAACAGCAACAATGATCAATTTCACAACAATCGTCACATGTCAGAAGTGAACAAGCTGCGCCCCTTGCCAGCCAATCGGCCCAAGGGTCTTGTGCAGCGTCTGAATTAAGAACAGCAGTCCCGAATGGCGCGTTCTTGAGCCTATGCCGCCTGTCGGCATCAGGTGATAGATGGCATTTTAGCCACAGTTTGTAACCAATAGTTAACCTTCAACGGTGAAAATCTGTCCACTGGTGCTGCCAAAGTGGCCGTGCGGCCTTAACGCCCTATCGTTTAAAGAGCCAGACCAGTACAATCGCCGCCAAACATTACGCGCCCCCCTTGGTTGATGACGGGAATGAACCCCGTCTCAGCGCACTTCGACTCGGGCCAAGCGCTCCATATGCTGCTGTCCACTTATTGCCAGATGGACCTTCCGCTTCTGACCGGGATGCATTTCCTGTGGTTCGAATAACGGAAACGGGTACTGAATCGGTACTGCCGCAACCCTAGCTACTCTGAATGCTTCGCAGGAAAAACCTTTGATCTCTACAGCTAACATCACGATGCAGTTCGGCGCCAAGCCGCTATTCGAAAACGTTTCGGTCAAATTCGCCGCGGGCAACCGCTACGGCCTGATCGGCGCCAACGGTTGCGGCAAGTCGACTTTCATGAAAATCCTCGGCGACGACCTCGAGCCGTCCGGCGGCCAGGTCATGCTCGAGCCGAACGTGCGTCTGGGTAAATTGCGCCAGGACCAGTTCGCCTACGAAGAATTCACCGTGATCGATACCGTGATCATGGGTCACGAAGAGCTGTGGAAGGTCAAGGCCGAGCGCGACCGCATCTACTCGCTGCCGGAAATGACCGAAGAAGACGGCATGGCCGTTGCAGAACTGGAAACCGAATTCGCCGAAATGGACGGCTACACCGCCGAATCCCGTGCCGGTGAATTGCTGCTGGGCCTGGGTATCGGCATCGAGCAGCACTTCGGCCCGATGAGCGAAGTGTCCCCAGGCTGGAAACTGCGCGTATTGCTGGCTCAGGCGCTGTTCTCCGATCCTGAAGTGTTGTTGCTCGACGAACCGACCAACCACCTGGACATCAACACCATCCGCTGGCTGGAAAACATCCTGACCCAGCGCTCCAGCCTGATGATCATCATCTCTCACGACCGTCACTTCCTGAACAGCGTGTGCACCCACATGGCTGACCTGGATTACGGCGAGTTGCGCCTGTTCCCGGGCAACTATGACGAGTACATGACCGTGGCGACCCAGTCCCGCGAGCAACTGCTGTCGGACAACGCCAAGAAGAAAGCGCAGATCTCCGAACTGCAATCGTTCGTCAGCCGCTTCTCGGCCAACGCCTCGAAAGCCAAGCAAGCGACTTCCCGCGCCAAGGCGATCGACAAGATCCAGCTGGCCGAGGTCAAGCCTTCGAGCCGCGTGAGCCCGTTCATCCGTTTCGAACAAACCAAGAAGCTGCACCGTCAAGCGGTCATCGTCGAGCGCATGGCCAAAGGCTTCGACGGCAAGACACTGTTCAAGGACTTCAGCTTCCAGGTTGAAGCCGGCGAGCGCGTGGCGATCATCGGCCCGAACGGTATTGGTAAAACCACCCTGCTGCGCACCCTGGTCAACGAACTGACCCCGGATGCCGGTACTGTGAAGTGGACCGACGCTGCGGAACTGGGCTACTACGCTCAGGACCACGCTCACGACTTCGAAGACGACTGCAACCTGTTCGACTGGATGGGCCAATGGACTCAGGGCGGCGAGCAAATCGTTCGCGGTACCCTCGGCCGTATGCTGTTCTCCAACGACGAGATCCTCAAGTCGGTCAAGGTCATCTCCGGTGGTGAGCAAGGTCGCATGCTGTTCGGCAAGCTGATCCTGCAAAAGCCGAACGTGCTGATCATGGACGAACCGACCAACCACTTGGACATGGAATCCATCGAGGCGCTGAACCTGGCGCTGGAGAACTACCCGGGCACGCTGATCTTCGTCAGCCACGACCGTGAGTTCGTATCGTCCCTGGCCACCCGCATTATCGAGTTGAGCCCTAGTGGCGTGATCGACTTCAGCGGCACCTATGACGACTACCTGCGTAGCCAGGGCGTTGTGTTCTAAATAGCTGCTGAAACTGAAAAGCCCTGTCCATGTGACGGGGCTTTTTGCATTTCATGGTCAAGGAATGCGTTGGTGCTGAAACTTTCGCGAGCAGGCTCGCTCCCACATTAGATTGCGATCCACTGTGGGAGCGAGCCTGCTCGCGATGAGGCCTTCAAGGCCGATGAATATAGTTAGCCTGCTTTCTTTTATTTTGCGCCCGCGCCATGATGCAGTTCTCCTACCGCCGCCCGCGAACGAGCCCTCATGTCAGTGCAGCAACTGCCACCACAAAGCTCCATGGCGATCACCCTGCAGATCGTCTCCATCGTCTTTTATACCTTTATTGCCTTCCTCTGCATCGGCCTGCCGATTGCGGTGTTGCCGGGGTATGTCCACGAACAGCTGGGTTTCAGCGCGATCATTGCGGGGCTGACCATCGGCTCGCAGTACCTGGCCACCCTGCTCAGCCGTCCGATGGCCGGGCGCCTGTCGGACAGCATCGGCACCAAGCGGGCGATTGTTTACGGGTTATCGGGGATTGTGCTGAGCGGCGTGCTGACGTTGATTTCAACGCTGCTGCAAAGTCTTCCGTTGCTGAGCCTGTTGATCCTGATCGCCGGCCGCTTGTTGCTGGGGATTGCCCAGGGCTTGATCGGGGTCGGCACCATCAGTTGGTGCATGGGTCAGGTGGGCGCTGAACATACCGCGCGATCGATCTCCTGGAACGGCATCGCCTCCTACGGCGCCATCGCCATTGGTGCGCCGCTGGGCGTGGTGATGGTTGGCGAGCTGGGGTTCGCCAGTCTTGGGATCGCGCTGTCGGGGCTGGCGCTGGCGGCGTTGTTGCTGATCCGAAACAAACCCTCGGTGCCGGTGATTCGCGGCGAGCGCCTGCCGTTCTGGGCGGTGTTCGGGCGCATTGCGCCGTTCGGCGCGAGCCTGAGCCTCGCCTCCATCGGTTACGGCACGTTAACCACTTTTATTACCCTGTATTACGTCAGCCGTGGCTGGGCCGGCGCGGCTTACTGCCTGACGGTGTTCGGCGTGTGTTTCATTCTGGCGCGATTGTTGTTCATCTCCAGCATCAGCCGTTTCGGTGGGTTCACCTCGGCCATTGTCTGCATGAGCATTGAAACGGTGGGCCTGGTGTTGCTGTGGCTCGCGCCTTCGACCGGTTATGCGCTGATCGGCGCAGGCTTGACCGGGTTCGGTCTGTCGCTGGTGTATCCGGCGCTGGGGGTCGAAGCGATCAAGCAAGTGCCCAATTCCAGTCGCGGGGCGGGATTGAGTGCTTACGCGGTGTTTTTCGATCTGGCGCTGGCGATTGCCGGGCCGTTGATGGGCGCCGTGGCGTTGAATCTGGGGTACTCGTGGATATTCTTTAGCGCGGCGTTGTTGTCAGTGACTGGCCTCGGTTTGACCCTGTTACTGAAACGCCGCGCGATGGTCTGACACCGCCCCCCCTGTAGGAGCTGAGCTTGCTCGCGATGGCGGTCTGTCAGCCAACATCCATGTTGAATCTGACACCGCCATCGCGAGCAAGCTCAGCTCCTACAAGGAATATCTTATTGATCGGCAGTCTGCATTCCGGCCCGGGTCGGTTTGCCAAGCGCATGAGAGAAGAAACGCCCGGCTTCGGAAATCATGTTGCGATGAATGTCTTTGCGATCGACGCCATCGGCATCGGTACACAGCGCCGGCATGGCGATGATCTGCTCTTCGTTGCAAGGCGCCAGGAACACAAAGTGCCCTGCCCCGACCAGCAACTTGAAGTCCGGTGCGATCGGCAGTTTGCGCGCCAGGGCGGCGGCATTTTTGTCGAACGCCACCAGTTTGTCGCCGTCGCCGCTGTAGAGCAGCACCGGCACATGCACATCGGCCAGGGTATGACGGCCAAACTTCAGGCTCAGTGGCGCCATGAGCAGCAAGGCGCGAACCCGCGGGTCAGCCACCGGTTGCAAGTCATCACGGTCAGCAATCAATTCGCCTTGGGTGTTGCAGGCATCGCGGTCGTCCGGGCGCTCCTGACAATAGCGGCGCAGACGGTCCAGGTCGGGCGTTGCGCCGGACAGAATCAGCGCCGTCTCCCCGCCCGCCGAATAACCGATCACACCGACCTGATCGGCATTGACGAAGGGCGCGAGCATTCGGTCGCCCAGTGTCGCGGTAATGGCTTCGGAAATCTGGATGGGCCGACCGTAAAGGTTACTCAACGTACCGAGGCGGCTGTGGTCTTTGGAGTTGTCACCGGGATGGATCACCGCCACCACCACAAACCCTTTGCGTGCCAGCGACGTGGCGAGGTCGTGCAAGGCCAGCGGGGTTCCGATGTTGCCGTGGGACAGCATCAGCATCGGGAAACGACCGATGGCGACTCGTGTGTCTTCGCCCGCTTCGACCGTGTAGCCCTCCAGGAGGCTGGAGTGTTCCTTCTCGCTGGAGGGGTAGAAGGCGATGGCGCGCATCGGCTGCAAGTCCAGAGGGTCAAGAAAACTCATCTCATGGAAGCCGACGCTCCAGTAAGGATGCGGCGCAGGCGCGGCGTGCACTGAGTTCAGGCTGCTGAGCAGACAAATCAGTAAGATTGCACAAAGACGCACCATGGGATGCCCTACCTTGTTGCTGGACCGGAGACGGTAACCCTCGATTGCATAACTCGGGCCACTATTCAATGAAGTTCCGAAATAGCCAGAAACAAAAAACTCCGTATCTGACACTTGCGTGATCAGAATACAGAGTTTTTTGGGTATTGCCCGAGCTGTTTGATTTTCTTTACAGAAGCCTTACGCAGCGACGAACAACTGCTCGCTGATTTGCGTGTGAGCGTCGCTCATGGCTTTGGTGCGGACTTCGTCACCGTAGGCGAGGCCATGGGCACGGACGAACTCGAGGTCAGTGATACCGATGAAGCCGAACAGCACCTTCAAGTACTCTTCGTGAGCAACACCAGTCGCCTGACCCGCATGCAGACCGCCGGAAGTCGAAACGATGACGACTTTCTTGCCACCGCACAGGCCTTCAGGACCGGCTTCGGTGTAACGGAAGGTCTGACCGGCAACGGCGATGCGGTCGATCCAGGCCTTGAGTTGGGTCGGGATGGTGAAGTTGTACATCGGGGCTGCAATCACCACGGCGTCGGCGGCGAGGAATTCGGCCAGGGTGGTGGCGCTCAACTCGGCTTCGTGTTGCTGCGCGGCGTTACGCAGTTCAGCGGTGGTGCCGGCGGCAACCAGGGTCGTGGCAGAGAAATGGCTGATGGCATCGGCGGCCAGGTCGCGATAGGTCACCACGGCAGTCGGCTCGGCGGTTTGCCAGGCTTTAACGACTTCGCTACTCAGCTGACGGGAAGCCGAGTTGTCACCAAGAATGCTCGAATCGATATGCAGCAGTTTCATGTGGGATCTCCAGGTGAGGATCGCTACGTGGCGATCTGTTGGGGAGAATCCTACAGACGAAACCAATAGCTGATTAGTCGGCAACAATGCGATAGTTCGTCCCACTGATAGAACAATCGAGCGTCCACCATGCAAGACCTCAATGATCTCTACTACTTCGCCAAGGTGGTTGAAGCCGATGGCTTCGCCGCGGCCGGGCGTTTGCTCGGAATTCCCAAGTCGCGGTTGTCGCGGCGCATCGCCGAACTGGAAGAGCGTCTTGGCGCGCGCCTGCTGCAACGCACCACCCGACAACTGAAGCTGACCGCCGTGGGTGAACGTTATTTGCGGCACTGTCAGGCAATGCTGCTGGAAGCCGAAATGGCCGACGAAGCCGTTGCCAGCATGTCCAGCGAACCTCGCGGGCGTTTGCGGGTGTCTTGCCCCGTCGGGTTGGCCCACGAAATTCTGCCGACAGTGATCAGCGATTTCCTTGAGAAATATCCTCATGTTCAACTGGAGGTCATGCTGCTCAACCGCCGCGTCGACCTGGTGACCGAGGGCGTCGATGTGGCGCTGCGGGTGCGTGAGTTGGGCGATGAGGATCCGCTTCTGGTCACCCGACGTTTGCGCCAGGCGCAGATGGCGATGGTCGCCAGCCCCGGTTTTTTACACGGACGTGAAATCAACCACCCCGAAGACTTGAAAAACCTGCCCGTGCTCGGCGCCCTGGAAGCCGACCGCCTGGTGCATATCCGCATCCTCGACCAACAGGGCAAAAGCTACGATCTCACCCTCGAAGCGCGATTGGGCATCGATGACTTTATCGTGCGCAAGGCCTGCACCCTCGCCGGCCAGGGTTTTACCATGCTGCCGATGATGTATTGCGAGCAGGAACTGGAAGACGGCTCGCTGGTACAGTTGCTGCCCGACTGGTCGTTGCCGGGCGGCTGGCTGCAAGCGGTCTACCCTCACCGGCGCGGGGTGATGCCGGCCGTACGCGCCTGGCTCGACCATTTGATCGAATCATTCAATGCCTGCGGAGACCGACTGATATGAAGGCTGGACGTATGAGCGAAGAGGATGTCGCGCAATTCTGTCTCGCGCTGCCGGGTGCGCGGGAAGACTACAAGTGGGGTGGCGTACGGGTGTTTTCGATTGCCGGGAACAAGATGTTTGCGTTGCAGAATCTGCGTGGCGAATCCCTGGCCTTCAAGGTCGACAAGGACTTGTTTCTCGGTCATTGCGACCGCCCGGGAATCCGCCCGGCGCCGTATCTGGCGCGGGCTCAGTGGATCATCATGGAAACGCCCTACCCGTTGGGCCCTGAAGAGCTGCAAGGCTTGTTACAGCGTTCCCATCAATTGGTGGTGAGCAAGTTGCCCAAGCGCACCCAGGTCGGACTGCTGCTTTAAAGCAGCGCGAACAGATGGGCGCCGAGAAACAGCTGGTCGATCCAGAACACCTGATGCATCAGCACGATGATCCAGAACACCAGCTGAAACGAGAGCTTGCGCGTCTTGTGCCGAAACAGCTGCTGCGCCAGTAAGGCGCCCGGCCAGCCTCCGGCGAGTTCCACCGCATGCAACACGTTCTCCGGTGTGCGCCAATGATCGGCGCGCGCCTTGCGCTTGTCGCTCCAGTACAGCAAGAACGCCAGCAGGCTGACGACCCCGTAAGCCGCCAGGGGAATCACGGAAACCCCGCGCAGCCACAACGACATCGAGCCAAACAACGGCAGCGCGCACAGGACCGCAAACACCAACAGTTTCAGCTGGAGATTGCGGACCTCTCCTGCGGGCTTGCGTCCGGGGTTCTTGCGCGCACTGGCGTCATTCATGGCTTGACCGCATTCCAGTCAACCCAGCCGAACTGCCAGGTGGCCAGGATGACCAGGCCGAACGCGATGCGATACCAGGCAAACGCCGCATAGCTGTGGCTGCCGATGAACACGAGCAAGGCTCTGACGGCAATCATCGCGAAGATGAACGCCGTGATGAAGCCGATGGCGAACACCGGAAAATCCGACGGGACGAACAGGTGGCGGTATTTGTAGCCCGAGTAAACCGCTGCAGCGACCATGGTCGGCATCGCCAGAAAGAACGAGAACTCGGTAGCGGTCTTTCGTGACAGCCCAAACAACAAGCCGCCAATGATCGTCGAGCCGGAGCGTGACGTCCCGGGAATCATCGCCAGGCACTGGGCGAAGCCGACTTTCAGGGCGTCTTTCCACGTGATCTCATCAACGGTTTCGGCATGCACTTCATGCTGACGCTTTTCGGCCCACAACATGATGATCCCGCCCACCACCAACGCCGTTGCAACGGTGATCGGGTTGAACAGGTACTCGTGGATCAAATCGGAAAAAATCACCCCCAGTACCACGGCCGGCATGAAAGCAATCAACAGGTTTGCTGTAAAGCGGCGAGCGCCGGGCTGCGTTGGCAAACCGGTCACCACATCGATGATCTTGCGGCGGAACTCCCACACCACCGCCAGAATCGCCCCCAGCTGAATAATAATGTTGAAAGCGATGGCCCGCTCGCCACCGAAGTTGAGCAAGTCCGCGACAATGATTTGGTGACCGGTACTCGAAATCGGCAAAAACTCCGTCAGCCCTTCTACAACCCCAAGAATTAACGCCGAAAAGGCAGTCCAAAGATCCATCAATCCCCCAAGAAGCAATGCGCCACGGCATGCCCCGTTAATATTTTTTCAGAACGTTGACTGCGGTCAGCGTCGCTGCTGAACCGCGCGCATAGAATCCAGCCGAAACCATAAAAATTCCGTGAAAAATCAACTTGGATTCAGGTTTTTCCGTGCGGGGCCGAAATCCTATCAGACAAGTCTGATTAACGCTGCCGCGTTATTGGACTTGGGTCGGATATGACCGATTGGCAAAGTGTGGTTGGATGCTGGCGATCATTTATTACAAGAAAAAGAAACTGGAGTGACAGCGTTATGAACAGCTTGCGCAGTATGTCGATCAGCCGACGCTTGTGGCTCATCTTGATCGTGGCCGTCCTGATGCTAATGACGTTGGGCGTCTTGATGCTCAAGCAGATTCACGATGACCTGTACCACGCCAAGGCTCAGAAGACCCAGCATGTGGTGCAAACCGCCAGCGGTATTCTGACCTATTACCACGACCTCGAAACGGCCGGCACCCTCACCCGCGACGCCGCACAAAAGCAGGCGCTGAGCGCCGTTCGCGGCCTGCGCTATGACCAGAATGACTACTTCTGGATCAATGACCTGACGCCGGTGATGATCATGCACCCGGCTAACCCGAAACTTGATGGCCAGAACCTCTCGGCGATCCGCGACCCGGACGGTTTTGCCCTGTTTAACGAAATGGTCGCCGTCGCCAAGACCAAGGGTGCCGGCACCGTCGACTATCGCTGGCCGAAACCGGGCGCCAGCGCGCCGGTAGAGAAAACCTCCTACATCAAACTCTTCGAGCCCTGGGGTTGGGTGATCGGTTCGGGCGTGTACATCGATGACATGCAGGCCGAGTTCTATGGCCAGGTCTGGAAGGCCTCGTTCGTGGGGCTGGTGATTGCCCTGATCATGGCGCTGCTGGTCATCCTGATTGCCCGCAGCATCGTGCGTCCACTGCAGGAAACCGTGGACGCCATGGCCAACATCGCCAGCGGCGAGAGCGACCTGACCCACAGCCTCGATACCCATGGCCAGGACGAAGTCACGCAACTGGCACGCCACTTCAACGCCTTCACTGCCAAGCTGCGACTGGTGATCAAAGAACTGCAAGTGTCCGCCAGTGCCCTGGGCCAGTCTTCCAGTGAACTGGGCAACGACGCCGCCCAGGCCCAGCAACGCAGTCAGCAACAATCCCAGCAAATGGAACTGGTGGCCACGGCAATCAATGAAGTGACGTATGGCGTACACGACGTCGCGAAAAACGCCGAGCACGCCGCCAGTGAAATGCGTGATGCCGAGTCTCAGGCGCAGCAAGGTCAGGTCAACATCGATGGCAGCCTGCAACAGATCGACAAGCTGTCCTCCACCATCGATCAAGCGGTGGAAGTGATTCGCACCCTGGCCGCCGAAAGCACGCAGATCGGCAGCGTTCTCGAAGTCATCCGTTCCATCGCCGAGCAAACCAACCTGCTGGCCCTCAACGCGGCCATCGAAGCTGCCCGGGCCGGCGAGCAAGGCCGCGGTTTTGCAGTGGTGGCCGATGAAGTACGACTGCTGGCCCAGCGTACCCAGAAGTCCACGGCCGAGATCCAGTCGATGATCGAACGCCTGCAAAGCCACTCCGAAGCGGCGGTCAAAGTGATCGGCGACAGCAGCCGTGCATCGCAGTTGACCATCGAGCAGGCGGGCCTGGCCGGCGCAAGCCTGAATGCCATTGCCCAGGCGCTGCGCAACCTCAACGGGTTGAACGCCTCCATCGCCAGCGCGACCTTGCAACAGGCGCATGTGGTCGAGGACATCAACCAGAACGTCACCCAGGCCGCTGGTTTGTCCCACAGCACGGCGCTGGCGGCTGAACAGTCGAGCGTGGCCAGCGTTCATCTGAAGGAATTGAGTGAGCAGTTGAACGGGCTGCTCAAGCAGTTCCGGGTGTAACCCGAAAAGATCGCAGCCTGCGGCAGCTCCTACAGGGAAATGCATTCGGCGTAGGAGCTGCCGCAGGCTGCGATCTTTTGATCTTCAAACTTCGCTTCTTCCCGTTACAATCCGCACCCTCTTCGATTTTCCCAAGGAACCTCCATGTCCGGGCTTGAACTGTTTGCCGCTGCCCTCGGTGTCATTGCCGTCTGGTTGACGGTCAAACAGAACCCCTGGTGCTGGCCGATCGGTCTGGTCATGGTGCTGCTTTATAGCTGGATCTTTTTTGAGGTGAAGCTCTACTCGGACATGCTCCTGCAGGTGATCTACGCCGCATTGCAGCTCTATGGCTGGTGGCAGTGGACACATGCGGGGGGCGCGCGCCAAGGTCGGCAGGTCAGCCTGCTCGACGGTAAATCGGTTGCTATCGGTCTGGTCATTGGCGCGGTCGGCAGTCTGTTGCTGGGCGCTGCAATGGCGAACTGGACCGACGCCGCACAACCCTGGCTCGATGCGGCACTGACTGGCTTCAGCCTGGTAGCGCAGTTATGGATGGCGCAAAAACGCGTTCAATGCTGGCCGCTGTGGTTCACCCTGGATGTGATCTTCGTCGGGCTGTTTATCTACAAAGGCCTGTACCTGACCGCCGGGCTTTATGCGTTGTTCGCCCTGATTGCCGTGCAAGGCTGGCGGGAATGGCGGGCCGATCCGGCGTTGCGCACATGAAGGTGCTGGTGCTGGCAGGGCCGGAATCCAGCGGAAAAAGCTGGCTTTCGAGTGAGATTCACGCCAATTTCGGCGGCATATTGGTCGGTGAGTACGTTAGGCACTTCATCGAAAGCGAAGCTCGCGAAACCTGCTACGATGACATTGCATCAATAGCAGATGGCCAGCTGAGATGGGAGGACGAGGCACGCGCCCGGCAGCCGCATTTGCTGATTCTCGACACTCACTTGCTGAGCAACATGCTCTGGAGCCAGACCTTGTTTGGCGCTTGCCCGACGTGGATCGAGCAAGCATTGCTGGCACGGCACTACGACCTGCATTTGCTGCTGAGCCCTGAAACCGTGGCCTGGCATGACGACGGGCAGCGTTGCCAACCGCAACTGGCAGAACGCCAGGCGTTTTTCCAGGCCAGCCGCCAATGGCTTGACCTGCACCACCAGCCTTGCCAGGTGCTGCAAGGTGATTGGCAACAACGCAAAGACGCAGCATTCGAAGCTGTGACGCACTTGCTCAAGGCCTGACAGGGGCCCCCTCGCGCCCCGCCGAAAATGTCCACTCCTGAAACACCCATCCCTGTGCAAACCCGTGAGCTAAAGCGGTTCAAGCACTCTAGCAAGAAAATGTTAACCCACTGATACAACCTGCCTTCAGCGCCCTTAGCGAGCAATGCCGCCACCCTCGGCGGCGTTTTTGCGTGGCCCTGTCTCAGTGGCGTTACAAAATTTTTTGACTACCTCGACAGTTAAATCCAACCAACTGTTTTCAAAAGAAAAACAAAAACCGGCACACCTTCTGCTCTCTTCCTCGCAACGCTGATAAGGGCCAGCGCTCCGCTCACAGAAGGAATTGCCGCCGTGGGGAAACCTGATAACAAAATTTTTAGCCTCCTGCTGATCGGATGTGCACTGGGCTCAAGTGTCTGCATGCCGGTACAGGCTGACAACGGCATCATCATTATCAAACGTGATGTCCAACCACGCATGGCAACGCGTGCGCCGGTGATGCCCGACCCTAGCCCCACGACCGCCAATGCCAACCCGTCCAAACAAATCATGAGTCAAACGAACGAGTTGAGCGACGGTGACTTTGCCAGCGTCGCCAGTGGTTCAAGCATCACAGGACTGGTCGCCCAAGGCACCAGCAACCTGAGCGGCAATATCACCAACCAGACCCAGCTTTCCAACCTCCCCGCCGGACGTTCGGGAAATGCTGGCGGCGGTATTGCCAACATGGTCAATTCAAGCGTCCAGCAAGGCCTGGGTGCTATGAAAGTCATAACGGGAGACCGTTAAGATGAATCGTACGCTGCTGATTATCGCCATGTTTTGCAGTGCATCGACCTTTGCCCAATCTCCCGTCATCAATAACGCCGACATCGACGGCTCGGGCACGCAGTACCAGGGCAATCTCGCGGTCAACCAGGCTGCCGGCGATCTCCAGCAACAGGCTAACGCCCGGGCCATCGCCGTTGGCCATGAAGCCAGCGCGACCACACAGATTCGCCAACGGCTGCGTACGGTGGTCGACCCCAGAATCGATGCTCGATCCAGCATTCAAGGCGATTCCTTCAGCCACGGCAACGGTGTACTGGGCGTCAACCAGAGCGCGGGCGCCAGCAACCAGCAAGCCAATGCCCTGCGTATAAGCATCGGCACACAGCCGCAAAGTATCGACGACAGCGTCCTCAGGCAACAGAACGTGGCGCTGATCAACAACTCCGATCCAACTGACTCTGCACCAGGCTATCGCCAGGTCGCTACCAGCGATCAGGCCTTCACCGGTAGCCGTGGGGTGATTCAGTTGAATCAGAGCGCCGGGGTGGGAAACCGAACGGCCAACACCCTGAGCGTACGGGTCACGGATTGACCCAAACAGGTAGGTACAACACTTAACCTAAAATAAGTACGGAGAACCACCATGAAACCTTCGATGGCAATAAAACCTCTGGTTTTTGCAATCGCTGCGGTCTTGGCTGTTGCTGCACAAGCTGGACAGAACGATCGGCGTGGTCACCATAATGGTCATCACAACAATCACCACACTCCTCCTCCAACATGGATCCATACCGACGCGACCGCCAATGCGAACGACAGGCAGAGCAGCACCGGCAACAGCATCCTCAACCAAGGGACTGAGAACTCAGCCGAGATGAGCAGCTCTGGCTCAGGCGCGAGCGGCAACGTCGGCATCAACGTGGCAGCAGGCGCCGGCAACCAACAAGACAACGCGGCCGCCATCGCAAACGCTGGCTCCACCTCCAGTCTCGATAACAGCTTCGTGTTTGGCAATTCCGAAGCCACCGCTCGAGTCACGCAATACAGCAACAACAACAAGGTCTGGAACTATGGCACTCAAAACTCTGCCGTGATGAGCGGATCGGGCGATGGCAGCAGCGGCAATATGGGGATCAACATTGCTGGCGGCGACCTCAACCAACAGAAAAACACCATGGCAATTGCCAACTCCAATGCTCCGTTGGGTAACGCATCAGCCAGCGCCTCTGCCAATCAAAGCGGTCCTGGCCTGACAGTGAATAACTACGCTGATCGGACCTACCGTGTCGATACGATTACGGTGACCAACACAGCCAGCGGTAGTTTCTCTAAAGATAAGTCGTTCGAAGTTAGCGGCAGTGAAAGCGCTTCTTCGAGCTGGGCCGCAGCTGGTTCCAGGAGCGCTGATTCCAGCGGTTCTCTGAGCGTTGATGTAAGCGGTTCGAAGAGCAGCAGTGCGAGCGGATCAAACAGCAGTTCTGCGAGCGGTTCTAACAGCAGTTCTGCAAGCGGTTCTTCGAGTGCATCCTTGAGTGCTTCCTTGAGCGCTAGTTTGGACGCTGCTGCGGCGGCTTCCAGTTCCGTTACCTTCAATAATGGCAATGGCGATCGCACCCGCAGCAGGAGTGCCGATGCATCGCTGACCGCATCGCTTGACGCATCGCTTGACGTATCGCGCAACTCCTCGTACGACAGATCGCGCGATTCCTCGTTCGACAGATCGCGCGACTCCTCGTACGACAGATCGCGCGATTCCTCGTTCGAAAAATCGTTCGATAAATCGTTCGAGAAATCGTCCTCCTCCTCGTTCGAAAAATCGGGTTCGAAATCGTCTGAATCCGAGTTCGCAAAAGCGGGAAGCTTCAGTGAAAGCAGTTCCTTTGATTTGAGCAACACCTACTCCTATCAAGTGCTGACTCCAACTGGCTGGGCTAACCCTGTGACCAACACTGCAACCCTGAGTGGTTCGGTGAATGGTGGCAGTGGCAACCTGGGCGTCAACGTGGCTGCCGGTGTGGGCAACCAACAAAGCAACTCGCTGGCCATTTCCAACCAGTCGTTCTAATGCTGTCTCTGGAGGCCCCCTTATGGGGGCCTTTTTCAACACCACCAGAAGGCATCCCACTATGCGCATTATCGCCTTGGCATTTTTGCTTTGCGTGGCCAGTGTGATCGAGGCTGCACAACTGCCGCTTGCCGTCCTGCCGGGCGGCGCGGTGGTGTATAAGCCGATCCAGAGCATACGCGAGCGCAAATTTTCCGACCTGGTGCAACAGAAAACCGACTTCAGTTGCGGCGCAGCTGCGCTGGCGACGATATTGCGCCAGGCCTATTGGCTGGATGTGAACGAAGAACAAATCATCGAAGGCATGCTGGCTCACTCCGATCAGGATCTTGTCCGCGTGCAGGGCTTTTCCATGCTCGACATGAAGCGCTACGTGGAAAGTATCGGCATGCGGGCCCGTGGTTACCGGGTAGCAACGGAAACGTTGAAGGAGATCAGAATTCCGGTTGTGGTACTCATGGATATCCGTGGCTACAAACATTTTGTGGTCATGCAACGAGTTCATAACGGCTGGGTATATATCGGAGATCCGGTACTTGGTCATAAACGTTACAAAGTTGAAGACTTTGTAAAAGGCTGGAACGGCATCATCTTTGCCGTCATCGGCCAGGGCTACGACAAAGCCAATGCGTTGCTCGACCCACCCCTGCCATTGACCGCCAAAAACCGCATCAACACCTTCAGCCCGGTGCAAGACACAGAGTTGATGGATTTCGGATTCATCCAGAGTGACTTCTTCTAATAACAAGGGAGCACGACGCTCCGGGAGCATTCCAATGAAGACTCCAATCTGGCTGGCCGTAGTTTGCCTGGCCACCAGCCTGCCGACCCAGGCACAGATGTTCAAACCCATTGAACTTAACGATCACGAACTGGCAACCCTGCGAGGCCGCTATGTCATGCCGGGACGGATCATCAGTTTCGGCATTGTCATGACCAGCACTTGGCAAAATGCCAACGGTGAAGTGATCGGGGCAACGTCCTCGATGCAAATTCAACAATCGACCATCCAGCCACAGTTCTATGTGTCGATCATCAATGAAAAAGGTAATGGCTCAGCGAGTTCGCAAGGCACCGGCACCGTCACTGGCGGCAGCGGCCTCAACAGCACCGAAGGCGTCACTCAAGTCGTGCGTGCTGCCGGCGACCATAACACTGCCTACAACAACGTTGATATCAACGTCACACGGGCTGACCAGGCGCCAACAACGCAACAGCAGGGCCAGGCATTGACCGCAGGCTCGACGCTGGCCGACGCCAATGGCGCGGGCGTGCTGAGCATTACCTCGACCCATAATGGTGTGCAACTCAACATCGTGGCCAACAACAACCAGGGCAGCACCGTACAACGTCTCGCCCAGGGTGGGCTGATGCAGAACACAACGTTGCTCGGCGGCGGCAACGAGGTCCGCAACCTCACGTCCCTCAATGTCGTGCTGCGTGACAACGTGGCGACAGGCGGTTCGCTGAACGGCAACCTGGACCAGCTCAAAGGTCTTCGCACTCAAGGATTCTGATCTACGCTCAGTCTCATCATGAAGTCAGAAGGGACGGCTAACCCATGCACCGATCGTTGACGTTCAGAGCCATCGTTTGTTTGAGTAGCCTGGCCCCGGCAACACTGCTATACGCAGCACCGGACCCCCAGGTCGAGTTACTAAAACAAGAACTCATGGAGTTGAAACAGCGTTACGAAGCACAACAGAACGCGCTGATGGTACTCGAGCAACGCGTTCGCCAAGTCGAAGAAACACCTGCGCCACCGCCTCCCAAACGCCTGACCAAATCCCCTGCCGAAGCGCCCAAGGGTGGCCAGACGTTGGCCGCCGGTGCGCCGGGAACCACAGGCAGTTCATACGGCCAATCGCTCAAGGATGATTCGGAGCCTGCGCAAAGCGTTTCCAACCTGTATGACGAAGCCAGCGGCTTCTTCGGTGGCGGCAAGTTCAGCTTCGAAACCGGCGTGACCTACACGCACTACGATACCCGTGCGCTGACGCTCAATGGCTTTCTGGCACTGGACTCGATTTTTCTTGGCAACATCGATATCGACCGCATCAAGGCTGATAACTGGACCCTGGACCTGACCGCCCGCTACAACACAGGACAACGCTGGCAGTTCGACATTAACGTTCCTGTGGTTTATCGCGAATCAACGTATTCATCCGGTGGCGCCGGTGGCGCAGGACCGGTGACGTCGGACGCCACCGTTACCCGCGACCCGACCATCGGCGATGTGAACTTTGGTGTTGCTTACAAGTTTCTGGATGAGTCGGTCAACCTGCCCGATGCGGTCGTTACACTTCGCGTCAAGGCGCCGACCGGCAAGGATCCATACGGCATCAAGCTGGTCCAGGAATCGAACAACGATAACCTCTCGGTACCTGAGGACTTGCCAACCGGCAACGGTGTCTGGTCGATCACCCCGGGTATCTCGCTGGTCAAGACCTTCGACCCGGCCGTGCTGTTCGGCAGCCTGGCCTACACCTACAACCTTGAAGACTCTTTCAGCGACATCAGCCCTCAGGTCAACTCCAAGGTGCCCGGGGACGTGAAACTGGGCAATTCCTGGCAGGTCGGCGCCGGCATTGCATTCGCCTTGAACGAGAAGATGAGTATGTCGTTCTCGTTCACCGATCAATTCGCCCGCAAGAGCAAAATCAAGCCGGACGGTGGCGATTGGCAGTCGATTACCAACAGCGATTACAACTCGGCCAACTTCAACATCGGCATGACCCTGGCAGCAACCAATAACCTGACGATCGTACCCAACCTGGCCATCGGCCTGACCGACGACTCGCCAGACTTTTCCTTCAGCCTGAAATTCCCGTACTACTTCTAATCCGGCACCCACAAAAAACCCGCTTTTCGGCGGGTTTTTTTATGCTGTCTGTAATCGCTCAACGTATCTGATGCTTGTGCAACAAACGGTAGAAGGTAGGCCTGGATATCCCAAGCACCTTGGCGGCGATACTCAAATTATCGCTGTGGCGGTTAAGTACATCGTACAAGGCCTGGCGTTCTGCCCGGTGCTTGTAGTCTTCCAGTGTGCCTATCGGCGCGGCAATGGCCTGCGGTCTGATCAGCCCCAGGTCTCGCGCTTCGATCTGCCGGCCTTCGGCCAGTACCAACCCGCGACGTACCCGGTTGGCCAGCTCGCGCACATTGCCCGGCCAGTCGTGCTTGCCCATGGCAATCAAGGCGTCTTCACTGAAGCTGCGCGGACGGCGGCCGGTTTCATGGCTGTAGAAATGGGAAAAGTGGTTGGCCAGCATCGACAGATCACCATTGCGCTCACGCAGGGGCGCGGTCACGACCTGCAACACGTTCAGACGGTAATACAGATCTTCACGAAAGCGTTTCTTCTCGATCGCGGCCTCAAGGTCGACATGGGTCGCGGCCAACACCCGCACATCCACGGGAATCGGCTGGCTGCCGCCCACCCGCTCGATATGCTTTTCCTGGAGGAAACGCAGCAGGTTGGCCTGCAGCTCCAGGGGCAGATCACCGATTTCGTCGAGAAACAGCGTGCCGCCGTTAGCCGCTTCGATCCGCCCGACCTTGCGTTGATGGGCGCCAGTAAAAGCCCCCTTCTCGTGGCCAAACAGTTCGGACTGGATCAAGTGTTCGGGAATTGCGCCGCAATTGATCGCGACAAAGGGTTTGCTGTGACGTTGGGATTGTCGATGGAGCGTGCGGGCGACCAGTTCTTTGCCGGTACCGCTTTCACCACGGATCAATACCGGAGACTCGGTGGGCGCCAGCTTGCTCAGCAACTTGCGCAGTTCGCGAATGGGTTTGCTGTCGCCAAGCAGCTCGTGTTCAGGCTGATCAATGTGAACCGTGCCCTGCCCACGCAGGCGCGCCATTCCGAACGCTCGGCCCAGCGTCACCTGAACCCGGGACACATCGAATGGCAAGGTATGGAAATCGAAGAACCATTCGCAGACAAAGTCCCCGACATTCTGCAATCGCAGGACTTCCTGGTTGAGTACGGCGATCCACTCGGTACCGCTACGGCTGATGAGCTCTTTGACGGCTTCCGGGTGTTCGAGTTGAAAGGGCTGCAAACGCAACAGGCCGACATCGCAGGTTTTGTTGGCAACGTTTTCCAGGGTGCAGCTGTCAACGTCCCAACCCACAGAGCGCAAACCCGGCAGCAGACGATAACAGTCGTCGCAAGGGTCCACTACTAACAGACGTCGTAAGGCAGGCACTTCGATCATGACTGTTCCTTGGCGCCAAATTTATGAATATTATTAAAAACAGTCGTTTGGCAGACCTGGCTGTAACGTTAGCAATAATTTGACGCGACCTTGTACCGTTTGACTATAGAGCGGTTGCGTTATTAGTTATAAGAAGCGTTTAGTCAGTTACCTGACGAGTCCTTCCTTTCATTCAGCTTTCAAATCCTGTCCGAATCTTGAGCCAATGAAAGAAAGTTGATATTTCTTTTAATCGTATGTGACCCGCCCCCCGGTTGCGGGCATCAGTACAAGTAACCAGCCGAACGGTAAGCCCAACCGACGGCACATCACTTGATTGGGCATACAGAGAGAAAACCCATGAACGCCCCGCTCCGCATCAACGAAGCTCTTTTGATTGCCGACCGCGCATTCCAACCGTTCCAATGCGTGGCCTGGGCCCCACAAGACGGCAATGGCGAACTCAGCCTGACCGTTATCGATCGCACCAACACCCGCAGCATCGGCCGCAAGCAGATCCCAAGCAGCGCCTATACCGATCCTGCGCAACTTGAATGCCTGCTTGAAGCGGCACGTGCGGAATTGAGCGAGGAGGGTTACAAACTCCAATCGTGGTCGATGCCACACTAAGCGTTTTGCGGGTTGCCCAACGGTAACCCGCGCCCTCCCCCGATTATTATTCGAACTTGCACGCGCCTAACTACTTGGCAGGCTTGTCAGTGGTTCGAAAAGACACTGTTCTGGCACACAGCGACCCTCCGCCTGTTAGTTATGACAGTTGTGCATTCAGGCGTTCAGGGATTGAATGTTTCCTTATACAGTCGCCACCCAAACTCCCGGTTCAGGACGACTCGCAAGGAGCTGCGTGCATGTCAATCCAGACCGCGTTTGCATTACCGGCAACCCTGAGTGACGCCGGGAAACTTGATACAACCTTTGCCTCGTCTGGCAAAACCCAGGTGTATTTCGCTGGCAGCCTCTCAAGCATCGCCAACGGGGTCGCGATTGATTCATGTGGCAGGTTGTTAGTCGCGGCCAAGGTCGGAACGCCAGGCGGCAGCCGCTTCGGTCTGGCTCGCTTGCTCGAGGATGGCTCGGCGGATCTGGCGTTCGGCAATCAAGGCAGCGTCATCGGGCAATTTCAACACGGCTTCGAGGCCATGGCCGGCAAAGTCCACGTACTGCCCGATGGGCACATTCTGGTGGCCGGGCTGCACTACGAAAATGCTCACCGGACACTGCCCGCCCTCGCCCTGTTTGATCAGCATGGTCGGCCGGCTCAATGTTTTGGCGACAATGGCCGCTGCGTCGTGCGCCTGCCGGGCGATCTTTCCCAAGGCGTGCGTGACTCCTGGCTCCCCCCCGGCGTACCGGGCGCAGAAGCCTGTGATGTCTGCGTGCAGGAGGATGGTCGAATCCTGCTGCAGGCCAATCATCACTTCGAACTGTCCGATCATGTCGGCATGCTGATACGGCTCAACACCGACGGTTCTTTGGACAACACCTTCAACGGTCGTGGCTTCGTGATTGTCAGGCACTTGTTGATGAACACCTGGCTCAGCAGCCTGATGGTGCAACGAGACGGCCGGATTCTGGTGGGCGGGTCGATCAACTTCCCTGAAGAAGGCCTGCTGGCCCGCTATCACATCGACGGCAGGCTCGACGATTGTTTCGCCGTGGATGGTTTCATGACCTTCAAGGCACAGGGGTATAGCGCTCAGGTCAGCCAGATCGTCCAACACGAAAATGGCGATGTGCAGTGTTTTGGCAGCAGCCGCGACCCGATGCATTGCCTGGCACTGAAAGTACACAGCAACGGCCGCCCGGACATTCATTGCAATGGAGGCCAGGCCCGATTGCTGGGAATCGGTCACAGCGGCTGCCAGTGGACCGACGCAACGGCACTGCCGGACGGCAGCGTAGTCACAGTCGGAGCCACGATTGGCGGCGTCGAGGCGGATTTCATTCTGGCGCGGCATCTGCCCGACGGGCAACTCGATCGCAGATTCGGCAATGGCATCGGCTGGGTTCGCACCCGCCTTGGCCGCAGCCTGGATACCGCGACTTCAGTGGTCATGCAGGCCGATGGAAACATCGTCGTCGGAGGCTATTCACTGGACGGCAACTATCGAGCGGTCGTCGTACGCTATCTCGGGTAGGCCCGCACAGTTTCCTACACTTGATCTTCCCTTCCGCTTACGGCAAGTTGCGCGCTTCTTAATACAAGGAGTAGCCGATGCCCGGTTCAATGGCTCAGGCGTTCGCGCACAATTTTCTCGGGCATTCACCCCGCTGGTACAAGGCAAGCATTGTCGGTTTCCTGATTCTCAACGCAGTGGCGCTGTGGACTGTAGGCCCGGTGGTGGCCGGCTGGCTGCTGGTGCTGGAGTTCATCTTCACCCTGGCCATGGCGCTCAAGTGTTATCCGTTGATGCCCGGTGGCCTGCTGTTGATCGAAGCGCTGTTGCTGAAGATGACCACGCCCCAGGCACTCTACGACGAACTGGTGCACAACTTCCCGGTGATTCTGCTGCTGATGTTCATGGTGGCCGGCATCTACTTCATGAAAGACCTGCTGCTGTTTCTGTTCTCACGGCTGCTGCTCGGGATTCGCTCCAAGGCGTTGCTGGCGTTGATGTTCTGCTTCCTGTCGGCGTTTCTGTCGGCGTTTCTCGATGCCTTGACCGTGACCGCCGTGATCATCAGTGCAGCCGTCGGCTTTTACTCGGTGTATCACCGCGTCGCCTCCGGCAACGACCCGCGTCAGGACAGTGAGTTTGGCGATGACCAGCACCTGCCCACACTCCATCACGCCGACCTCGAACAATTCCGCGCCTTTCTGCGCAGTCTGCTGATGCACGGTGCCGTGGGTACCGCACTGGGCGGAGTTTGCACACTGGTCGGTGAGCCGCAGAACCTGCTGATCGGCCACGAGATGGGCTGGCATTTCTCTGAGTTTTTTCTGAAAGTCGCCCCGGTTTCATTGCCGGTGCTGGTGGCAGGCCTGGTGACCTGCGTCCTGCTGGAGAAACTTCGCTGGTTCGGTTACGGCACGCTGCTGCCGGACAACGTGCGTGCGGTTCTGGCCAATTACGCCGCCGAAGACAATGCCGAACGCACCTCGCGTCAACGTGCAGCGCTCATCGTGCAGGGATTGGCAGCGCTGATTCTGATTGCGGGGCTAGCGTTCCACATTGCTGAGGTCGGCCTGATCGGCTTGATGGTGATCGTGCTGATCACCGCCTTCACTGGCATCACCGACGAACACCGTATCGGCAACGCGTTCAAGGACGCCATGCCGTTCACAGCACTGCTGGTGGTGTTTTTCGCGGTAGTGGCGGTAATTCACGATCAGCAACTGTTCACGCCACTGATTCAGTGGGTGCTGGCGCTGCCAGCGGATCAACAGCCGGGCATGCTGTTTATTGCCAACGGCTTGCTGTCGGCCATCAGCGATAACGTGTTCGTCGCGACCATTTACATCACCGAAGTCAAACAGGCCTTCATCTCTGGCCACATGAGCCGTGAGCATTTCGAGACGCTGGCGATTGCGATCAACACCGGCACCAACCTGCCGAGCGTGGCGACGCCCAATGGTCAGGCTGCGTTTCTGTTCCTGCTGACCTCGGCGATTGCACCGCTGATTCGCCTGTCGTACGGGCGGATGGTGTGGATGGCGTTGCCGTACACCGTGGTGATGGGTGTTCTTGGCTGGTATGCAGTGAGCTACTGGTTGTAACACCACCCGTTGTAGGAGCAAAGCTTGCTCGCGATGAGGCCGTCATTTTCAACATTGATGTTGACTGTAATGCCGCCATCGCGAGCAAGCTCAGCTCCTACAGGGTTTTGTGTTGTTAGTGAGGGAGGATGTAGCGCTCGATTGCTTGCGCCGCGCCGTCCTCGGTGTTGGTGCCCGTCACCACGTCCGCCTGGCGCTTCACCGCCTCTTCCGACTGCCCCATCGCGATCGACAAGCCTGCGCGGTGAAACATCGCCGGGTCGTTGCCGCCATCGCCCAGCGCCGCGGTCTGCTCCAGCGGTACACCGAGAAATTCGGCCAGTGTCGCCAGCGCCGCCCCCTTGTTGGCTTGCATCGCGGTCACGTCCAGATAAATCGGCTGTGAACGGGAGACCTGTGCCTGGCCTTCCACTTTGGGCAGCAGGAGCGCTTCCAGCTCGATCAACAACTGCGTGTTGTTGCTGGTGGCGACGATCTTGTCGATGCGTTCCAGGTACGGCTCAAAACTCTCGACCACCACTGGCGGATAACCCAGGCCGTACTGTTCACGAGGCACCATTGGGCCGTTCGGATCTTTCAGCAACCAGTCGCCATCACTGAACACCCAGATTTCGATGTCCGGCCGGTCGGCAAACAGCGCCAATGCCGTCAACGCAGCCGTCGCCGGCAAGTAATGCGCGACCAGCAAACTGCCGTCCGGATTGACGATGGTGCCGCCATTGAAGGCTGCCGTTGGCAAGTCGACGCCCAGGGCTTCAATCTGCTGCAACATGGCTTTGGGTGGACGGCCGGTGGCCAGGCTGAACAACACGCCTGCCTCGCGCAAGGAACGAACTGCGTCAATCGTGCGTTGGCTGAGGCTGTGATCGGGCAGCAACAAGGTGCCGTCCATGTCACTGAGCAGAAAACGGATGGGTTGCGACGTTGTCTCACTCATCCGAGGCCGTGCCAGACGCGACCATCGCGAGTCAGCAGATCTTCTGCAGCCTGTGGGCCGTCTTCGCCAGCGGCATAGCTCTGCACGCTCGTGTCCTGCTGCCAGGCGTCGAGGAATGGCTGCACGGCGCGCCAGCCATTCTCGATGTTGTCGGCGCGCTGGAACAGCGTCTGATCGCCGGTCAGGCAATCGTAGATCAGGGTTTCGTAGCCGGTGGACGGCTGCATTTCAAAGAAATCCTTGTAGGCAAAGCCCAGTTCGATATTGGCCATTTTCAAGGCCGGGCCGGGCCGTTTGGCCAACAGATCGAACCACATGCCTTCGTTGGGTTGAATCTGGATTCGCAGATAGGTCGGTTGCAGTTCATCGACCTCGGTATCGCGGAACTGCGCATACGGCGCCGGTTTGAAGCAGATGACGATCTCGGTATCGCGCACGCTCATGCGCTTGCCGGTGCGCAGGTAAAACGGCACGCCGACCCAGCGCCAGTTGTCGATCATGACTTTCAGCGCGACGTAGGTTTCGGTATTGCTGTCGGGCGCCACGTTGTTTTCCTGGCGATAACCCGGCAATGGCTTGCCGTCGATTTCGCCGGGCGTGTATTGGCCACGTACCGAATTGGCCAGCGCTTCCTCGACCGACCAGGGGCGAATCGCGCCGACCACCTTGGCTTTCTCGCCGCGTACCGCATCGGCGCCAAAGGCGGCCGGCGGCTCCATTGCAACCATCGCCAGCAATTGGAACAGGTGATTGGGCACCATGTCCCGCAAGGCGCCGGTGTGTTCATAAAAACTGCCACGGGTTTCCACGCCAACGGTTTCGGCGGCGGTGATTTGTACGTGGTCAATGTAGTGGTTGTTCCAGAACGCTTCGAACAGGCTGTTGGAGAACCGGCTGATCAAAATGTTCTGCACGGTTTCCTTGCCCAGATAGTGATCGATCCGGTAGATCTGGTTTTCCGTCATCACCTTGAGCAAACAAGCGTTCAAGGCTTCGGCCGTTGGCAGATCGGAACCGAAGGGTTTTTCGATCACTACCCTTCTGAACGCTTCCGGCGCCTCTTGCAGCAAGCCGGCGGCGCCGAGACGACGCACCACTTCGCTGAAGAAACGTGGCGCGGTGGCCAGGTAGAAGACGGCGTTGCCAGTGCCACTGGCGGCGATTTTCGCCGCCAGGGCTTGATAGGTGCTGTCGTCCAGGAAGTCGCCCTGGACGTAGCTGATGCCTTTGGCCAACTTGGCCCACAAGTCTGGATCAAGGGCTTGATCGCCCTTGCCGACTTTGGCGGCCACTTCGGCCCGAATGAAGTCTTCGAGTTTTTTCGCAAAGGCTTCATCGGTGATGGCGTTGTGGTCGACGCCGATGATCCGCAGTCCATCCCCAAGCAGACCGTCACGACTCAGGTTGTACAGCGCCGGCATCAGCAGACGCTTAACCAGGTCACCATGGGCACCGAACAGAAACAGCGTGGTTGGTGGTGCGGGTTCTGCCTTGGATTTATTGCGGATCAAGCGGGTCATTTTTTCGAAGTCTCCACGTGGCCGCCGAAACCGAAGCGCTGGGCCGAGAGAATCTTGTCGCCAAAGGTGCCTTGCCCGCGCGAACGGTAGCGGGAGAACAGCGAGTTCGACAGCACCGGTACAGGCACCGATTGCTCCATGGCGGCTTCGATGGTCCAGCGACCTTCACCACTGTCAGCGACCGACCCGGAGTAACCGTCGAGTTTCGGATCGCTGGCCAGCGCGTCGGCGGTCAGGTCGAGCAACCAGGACGACACGACGCTGCCACGACGCCAGACTTCAGCGATGTCGCCTACGTTCAGGTCGAAACGCTGGTCTTCCGGCAGGTTGGTGCTGGCCTTGGTCTTGAGGATGTCGAAGCCTTCGGCGAAGGCCTGCATCATTCCGTATTCGATGCCGTTGTGGATCATTTTCACGAAATGGCCCGAACCGGCCGGGCCTGCGTGGATGTAACCGCGCTCGGCGCGATCATCTTCGGACTGGCGGTCCTTGGTGCGAGGGATGTCGCCCAGGCCTGGTGCAAGGCTGTCGAACAGCGGATCAAGGCGTTTAACCACTTCGGCTTCGCCACCGATCATCATGCAATAGCCGCGCTCCAGGCCCCAGACGCCGCCGGAGGTGCCGACGTCGACGTAGTGCAGGCCTTTTTCCGAGAGGGTTTTCGCCCGGCGGATATCGTCCTTATAGAAGGTGTTGCCGCCGTCGATGATGGTATCGCCCGCTTCGAGCAAGGTGCTCAGGGTGTCGATGGTGTCTTCGGTCGGTGCGCCGGCCGGCAGCATGACCCACACCGCACGTGGCTTGGCCAGGCCAGCGACCAGCGCCGGCAGGTCGATGACGCCAGAGGCGCCTTCTGCGGCCAGGGTGTCGACAAAGGCGGTATTGCGGTCGTAAACAACGGTGGTGTGCCCGTTGAGCATCAGGCGCCGCGCAATATTTCCGCCCATGCGGCCCAGTCCAATAATCCCGAGTTGCATGTTCTGATGCTCCCTACTACAAATAATGTGTGTCAAAGGTTATAGCCCAAACGCGACTAATGAGGGTTAGTCCAGAGCGCTGGCACATAGTTTCCGGGCATTGTGCCCGATCCAGATTGATAACGTCGGTAATCGAGCCGAAGACACAACGACCATTAAAAATAAAAAAGTTCCCTTCCAGGGCAAAAGAAATCAAAATCACCGCCGATAGTAAGTCAGCACCCGATGGCGGGGGCAGGTTTACAGTTGAGGCAGCCATTTGCGAGGTGAGCAATGGGCACAGTACAAGCAGCACGGCCAGCACAAACCCTTTACGTCACGATCCGTCGCGATGAATTACGCCAGTTGAAAGACGAGCGTGACCAGTTGAAGCAGGAGCTCGCGCAATTGCGCTTGTTGACACAAAGCAATCAGGCCCAGCCTTTGCCCGTCACTCACCGTGTGCCTCACGCCTGATCCCCTCGCTTGATTCGGAAACAGCCCACTGCTGTTTCCGACCTGCTATCCCCCCCTTTTGAACAAACCCGGCACTCGCGAAGATAATAATTATTCTCGTTTACGGCTAAATCCTGCCCCTCCCCTTCGTCTTTGAACAAACGGAATTTTTCCCTCGAAGACAAGGAGTCGGCTGCGATGTTCGCGCCTATCACCCGTTCCATGACTTTTACCCTGGGCCTGTGCAGTGCCGCCCTGTGCCCCGACTTGCTGGCTGAAACCGGCTCTGAGAAAGAGCCCGGCCGCACCCTCGAACTGGGCGCCACCCATGTCACCGCCCAAGGCTTGGGCAGCACCACCGAAAACACCGAGTCGTACACCACGGGCGCCATGAGCACTGCGACGCGTTTGAACCTGTCGATCAAGGAAACGCCGCAATCGGTGTCCGTGGTCACGCGCCAGCAAATGGACGATTTCAAGCTCGGCACGCTGTCCGAAGCCATGAGCCAGACCACCGGCGTGGTGGTTCAGCACAACGATTCAGACCGGGTCAGCTATTCGTCCCGGGGTTACTCGATCACCAATTTCCAGATCGATGGCATGCTGAACACCTTCAGCTTCATGAAGTCCGATTCCGACACCATCATCTACGACCGCATCGAAGTGGTTCGCGGTGCAACGGGCCTGACCACTGGCGCGGGCGACCCTTCCGCCACCATCAACATGGTGCGTAAACGGCCGACGTCGCAGTGGCAAGTCCAGACCGGTGTCAGCGGCGGCAGTTATGACGACTACTACAGTTATCTGGATGTCAGCGGCCCGCTGGCGTTCGACGGCCGCCTGCGCGGACGCAGCGTGCTGGCCTATCGCGACAGCGATTCGTTCCGCGACAAGTACCAGCAACAACGGGAAGTCGGTTACGGGATTCTCGAAGCCGACCTGACCGATGACACCGTGTTGGCCGTGGGTTACGACTATCAGAACAAACACGTCCAGGGCACGTCCTGGGGCACGGTGCCGTACTGGAACGCCGACGGTGGCAAGGCCAACCTCGGACGCTCGACCAACATGGCCACTTCCTGGAGTTCCTGGCCGC
Source organism: Pseudomonas sp. GM41(2012) (assembly GCF_000282315.2). Taxonomy (GTDB): domain Bacteria; phylum Pseudomonadota; class Gammaproteobacteria; order Pseudomonadales; family Pseudomonadaceae; genus Aquipseudomonas. Next base: position 579,533 of record NZ_AKJN02000006.1, on the reverse strand, counting down.
TCAAGGACAAAACCGCGTTCGCCACGCTGGAACACCAATTGGGTGCCGGGTGGCACGCCAAGGCCGCCTACACCCATCGCGAGAGCGACACCGATGGCAAGATCTACTACGGCGGCGGAGGGTTCCCTGAAGCTGATCGCAGTGGCATGAGCGCCAACGTCAGCCACATGCTCAGTACGCAAAAAATGAAGGCTTATGACTTCAACGTGGCAGGCCCTTACTCGCTGTTCGGAAAGGAACACGAAATGATGATCGGCTACGGCGAGGCCGAGCGCCGGGAAGATTCCCCCTACATGGTGGACGGCCCGAGGGCGGCGGATTACGAAAACATCCGCGACTGGAAGTACATGGGCGACATCGCCAAGTTTCCCGACACGGTCACCCGCCTTTCAGGTTCAAAAGACAGTACCCGCCAGAAGGCCGGTTACCTGGCCACTCGCCTGAGCCTGACGGATGACCTGCACGCCGTACTCGGCAGTCGTTATGGCAGCTGGAAGGTGTCGAGCAAGACCAACAAGTACGACAACAACCTGCAACTGAGCAGCGTCGATGCCAGCAGCCAGGAACACAACGACATGTGGACGCCCTACGCCGGGCTCCTCTACGACCTCACCCCCGAATACACCGCGTACGTCAGCTACACCGACATCTTCAAGCCGCAAGACAACCGCGACAGCCATCGCAAATACCTCGAACCGGTGGTGGGCAGTAACTATGAACTGGGGCTCAAGGGCAGCTTGCTTGAAGAACGTCTGAACCTCGCCACCGCGCTGTTCTGGAGCAAACAGGACAACGTTGCCGAACTCGACGATTCGGTGCCACCGGACCCGGTGACCGGTGAGGAGTTCTTCAAGTCAGGCGGTAAAGGCAACAAGGTTCAGGGCTTCGAAGCCGAGGTCGCGGGCGAGGTCATGGCCGGCTGGAACATGACGGCCGGTTACACCTACACCCACTCGGTCAATGGCGAAAAGAAACGCGCCAATACCAACCAGCCGCTGAATATGTTCCGGCTCTCCACGGCCTATCGTCTGCCCGGCGACTGGCAGGCCCTGACCGTGGGTGGCGCGGTGAACTGGCAGAGCGATGTGTTCCGCGCCGCCAGCCGCCCGGTGGGACGAAGTGCCAACGGTGCGGTAATCACCGAAAGGAGCAACATCCGGCAAGAGGCCTACACCGTGGTCAAGCTGATGTCGCGGTATGAGTTCGACAAGCACCTGTCCGCCTCGCTGAACGTCGATAACCTGTTCGACAAGAAGTATTACGACAACGTCGGGTTCTATAACGGTGTGTTTTGGGGTGACCCGCGCACGGTGACCCTGAGCCTGGACTGGAAGCTCTAGACGCAGGTAATTCCCATATGACGGAATCGGCGGATAATGTCTCTTCGACATTGCTTCATGGACGAAAGGACCCGACAACTCGTAGTGGGGCACACCATGAAACGTACAACCATGATCCTCGCCGGCCTGATGCTGATCAGTTCAACCGCGGCATTCGCCGAAGGTGGCGCTGAACGCATGCGGTACTACTTTGAGAGCCTGCGGTTCAGCCAACAACAGGCCCAGGGCCAAGTTACCCAGAGCAATGAACTCCGGGTTCCAAATGATCAAACCGCGCAAGTGACAGAGCACTACAAACCGTAACGACAAAGGGCGTCCTGATGGACGCCCTTTTTCATTGCTCGTATTACCTTAAAGCGCCTTGGTCCAGAACAACATCCGACCGTGCGCCGGATCGAACATGCCTGCAGCAAAACCGAACTTGCCATAGGACGCCTGGGCGACTGCATTACCTTCCAGCACCTCCAGCGTGATTTTGCAGCAACCGCGCTGGCGAGCGATGTCCTCGACTTTTTGCAGCATCTTCTGGCTCAACCCCAAGCCACGAAATTTCGACACCACACACACATCGTGCACGTTGACCAACGGCCGACAGGCGAAAGTCGAGAAGCCCTCAAAGCAATTGACCAGCCCGGCCGGCTCGCCACCGACAAACGCCAGAACGCTGAACGCGTGGGGACGTTTGGCCAGTTCCGCCGGCAGTTGCTTCAACAAGTCAGCGGGCAACGAGTGGCCGCCACCCATCGGGTCTTCGGCGTAAGCATTCAGCACCAGCCCAATAGCCTCGGCATGCACCGGATTGGTGTAACTGGCCTGAAGCACAAGAATTTCTGCGGATTCCATTTCCACCCTCGTTCACACATTAAGTTGCCCCAGTGCATCTCGCTCTGAAAGGCCACCCGACAATATCGCGAGCACAGCCGTGTCGACAACCGGATCCTGCTGTAATTTTTCGTTCAAGCGCCCCAGATCAGCGCCTCGGTCCACCCCAGCTCGGCAAAATCCTCAGCCCTCAAGCCTGACTCACCGGCGCAGAAAAACTCGTCCAGTTGCGGTGGTTTGACCGAGGTGCCGCTGAGCATGGCGTGAACCTGCCCGCGATGATGAATCTGGTGCTCGAACAAATGGGACAGCAGGCGCAAGCGGCTGTCATGTTGCGGCGTGTCCCGGGCGATGGTCACGATCTTCCCGAGGTCTGCGTCGCGCATTTGCTCGCAGTAGGCGATTAGTCGACTGTCCACCAGCGCTTGTTCGCGCTTGAGGTCTACCGCTTGTGTAAACGGCTCATCCAGGTTGAAAAACACGTAGCACTCGGGATGCGGGTCATCGCCGCGCAACTCCCGCTCCAGCGCATCCACGTAAAACCAGTCGCAGGTCAGGATGTGATTGAGGGTAGCGCGCAGACTGGGAAAGAAGCTGACCCGCGGCGCCACCAGATCGGCCGGGCTCAACTGGCTCCAGGCCTTGGCAAGGCGATGATTGGCCCAGGCGTTTTGATAGGCCATGGTCAGCAAATGGTGCGACAGAGGCTGATTCATGTTCGCGGCTCCTTGTTCAAGCTTCAGCGAAACGTTGCAGCTGCATTTCCTGTAAACGGCTTAGGGTGCGGCGGAACGGAAACTCCAGATAACCCTCGGTGTACAACGATTCCATGGGTACCTGCGCTTCGAGGCACAGCGGCACCTTGCGGTCGTAGCACTCGTCCACCAGGGCGATGAAACGCCGTACACCGTCGTCATGCACCGACAGTTGCGGCAGCTCGCGATCGCCCGCCACCACCCGCTCGACGCCGTCTTCAGTGCCTCGGGCGATGCGCCCTTCGCGCTTTTGCGCGCTGAGGTTGGGCACGTCACTCAACAGAATAGCGCTGAAGGTGTCGCACAGGGCGATGAAATCCATGGCGGCAAACGGCTGTTCACAGAGGTCGGCGTAACGAGTCCAGAGTACGGTTGGACTGGCCTGCACGACATTGAGTGAGCGGTAGCCCACCTTGATCGGGTCACTGGACACCGACTGGCCGACGGTCAGTGCCTTGAACACTTCTCCCAGAGCGCTGGGTTGCCCCGGTGCCGCCACCCAGTAACGTTGCAAACCTTTGCCTGGGTGCAGGCGATGATCTTCGCCGCCATCCACCGCAATCACCTGCATATGTTTCTTGATGGCCTCGATGGCGGGCACGAACCGGTCGCGGTTGAAGCCATCGGCGTACAGCTGGTCCGGCGGCTGATTGGAGGTGCAGACCACCACCACACCCTGCTCGAACATCACCTGAAACAAACGCCCGAGAATGATCGCGTCGCCAATGTCGTTGACGAACAATTCGTCAAAGCACAGGACCCGCACTTCCTCGCTCAGTTCGCGAGCCAGCGCCTTCAACGGGTCGGCGGTGCCGGTCAGTTGAAACGAACGCTGATGCACCCAGCCCATAAAGTGGTGGAAATGCTGGCGCCGGGCCGGGACCTTCAGGCTTTGGTAAAACTGGTCCATCAACCAGGTCTTGCCGCGCCCGACCGGACCCCAGAGGTACACGCCAGTGATCGGCGTGCGCCCTTCATGCAGCGCCTCATAGCATTTCTGCAGCGCCCACACGGCATGTTCCTGGGCTTCGTCCTGGACGAAGCCCTTCTGTTCGATGGCCTGTTGCCAGGCGCTTAAGGGGGAGTCGACATTCATGCGCGGCAGTATACGTCCATGTAGCAGTTGCGTTGTGGCGAGGGGATTTATCCCCGTCCGGCTGCGAAGCAGTCGTGAATTCAAACAACGCGTTGCATCAGATAGATCGTGCATTCAGGTTTTACGACTGCTTCGCAGCCGGACGGGGATAAATCCCCTCGCCACAGGGGATCTCGTTGTCGATTAGAGAGAGATGTCTAGTCGGGCGATCTTGCCCTGTTCATTCAGGCGAAACATGTAGCGCAATTCCAGAGGGCTGCCGGGAAACGTTCCGGAGATCAGGTTATGCACCAGCACCTTGCCGGTGCGCAGTTGCACGTCGAGCACTTCAACCCGTGGCTGGTAACGCTGGGCGGTGTCTTGCATCCATTGCGCGATGGCCTGGGTGCCGACCTGGTGCTGGCCTTCATCGAACACGTTGGCATCCTCAGCGAAAAAACTGGCCACCCGTGAGGTGTCGCGGGCATTGGCGGCTGCAATGTAGGCGGCGATGGCGGGTGCCAGTGAAGAGGCGGGATTGGACATGGTTACGGCTCCTTGTTTGTTGATTCTGGAGCCATGCTAAAACAAGCCTGTGTCAGTTCTTGTCAGGAGTGAAGCGCCCTGCTTCGTCCAGTTGCATCTGTTTGCGCCAGGTGCGCAACAGGTCGCTGCGCCGCCCCGGATAACGCTCGCCCTGCTCGTTCGCTGCCGAGATCCGGTCAGTGCGAAAGGTGCGATAGGCGCTGCGCAATTCACACCAGGCGACGATGATTCGCACCTCGTTCAGAAACCCCAGGGCCAGCGGCCAGATCAGCCGCTGACTCGGCACCTGGTTGGCGTCCGCGTAATCGATGTGCAGCTTGGCCTGATCGCGGATGGCCTGGCGAAATACATTCAGTGGCACGGCGTTGGGCGCAAAGCCATAGCCGGGCGGGCCCGGCAACACCGTCGGGTTGCGTAACGCGTCCAGCGCTTCCGGCGCCAATACCGCCGCAATCTTGGCCAGCGCATCCGCCGCAGCCTTGCTCAACACCTCATCCCCACGCTGATCCACATAGCGCAACCCCAGCACGATGGCTTCGGTTTCATCGGCGTTGAGCATCAGCGGCGGCAGAAACAAACCGCTGCGCAGCACGTAGCCGATCCCCGCTTCGCCATAGATTGGCGCGCCAAGGGCGGTGAGTTCGGCGATGTCGCGGTACAGCGTGCGTTCAGAAATCTCCAATTCGCCGGCAAGTGTTGCCGCGGTCACCGGACGACTTTTGCCGCGCAGCACTTGCAACAAGGTCAATAAACGAGTGGTACGCGACACGATCGGCAGGCTCTGTCCGTAAAAGTTGTCGGAGCTTAGCAGAGGACTCTGTCAGAAAGTGGCAGTAGCAATCAGGCCGGTGGTCGGCCTTTCTCTTGTGAGCGGAAAAGCGCCTTGACGGTAAATATTACTCGCATCATATTAAATACATGTCGCTAGACATTTATATTCGACCCCAACGTCTTTTCCTTCAGGAGTCATCCTATGCATTACAAAGTCTTCGGCCGCAAAACCGGCTTGCGGGTCTCGGAACTGGCGCTGGGCGCCGGTAACTTCGGCACCGGTTGGGGTCATGGCGCCGAGCGCGACGAAGCCAAACGTATCTTTGATGGCTACCTGGAGGCCGGCGGCAATTTCATCGACACTGCCAACGGCTATCAGGCGGGCCAGTCGGAAGCCATGCTCGGCGAGTTCATCGCAGCGGAACGGGATCGCCTGGTCATCGCCACCAAATACACCTTGGGGACTACACCGGCTGCGGGCATTTCCCACACCGGCAACAACCGCAAGAACATGGTTCGCGCCGTGGAAGAAAGCCTGAAACGACTCAACACCGACCACATCGACCTGTTCTGGGCCCACATGAGCGATGGCGTGACGCCCATGGAAGAAATCCTGCGCGGTTTCGACGACCTGGTGCGCGCCGGCAAGATTCATTACGCCGGGCTGTCGAACTTCCCGGCGTGGCGCATCGCTCGGGCCGATTTGCTGGCCGAGGTTCGCGGGTTCTCACCGATTGCGGCGATTCAGGTGGAATACAGCCTCGCCGAACGCACCGCCGAACGTGAACAACTGCCGATGGCCGAAGCCTTGGGCCTGGCCGCTACGTTATGGTCACCGTTGGGTGGCGGGTTCCTCACCGGCAAGTACCGCACCAACGATGGCGACAACCGCGCCGCCAAACTCGGCGTGCTGATTCATGCCGAGAAAAGCGCCCGTGAAACCGCCCTGCTCGACACTTTGCTGGCCGTCGCCGCAGAACTGGGCGCCAGCCCGACGCACGTGGCCGTAGCCTGGCTGCGGGAAAAAGCCAAGCGTTCGACCACGGCGCTGATTCCGATTCTCGGCTCGCGCACCCGTGAGCAATTGGATGCGACGCTGGGGGCGTTGAATGTGCAATTGAGTGCTGATCAGTTGTCGCGACTTGATGGGGTCAGTGGTGTGGCGATGGGCGTGCCCCATGAATCCATTGCCGGGTCGATGGCGCGATTTACCGGGACTGAGACGTTGGATCTACCAAAAATCCCGGTTGCCTGAAAAAGCATCGCGGGCAAGCCTTGCTCCTACAGGTTTTGTGGCGTTCACACACTTTGTGTTCGACAACAATCCTGTAGGAGCAAGGCTTGCCCGCGATGGCGTATTACCGATCGACCTTATGCTTCGCGGCATAGAGGCACAGCATTTCCATCGCCAACGTCGCCGCCGCCAGTGAGGTAATGTCCGCACTGTCGTAGGCCGGCGCCACTTCCACGACGTCCATCCCCACCAGATTGATCCCGCGCAAGCCACCCAGGATTTCCAGCGCCTGCACCGTGCTCAGGCCACCGCACACCGGCGTTCCGGTGCCTGGAGCGAAGGCCGGATCAAGGCAATCAATGTCGAACGTCAGGTACACCGGGTGATCACCGACCCGCGCCCGAATGGCCTCGACAATCGCATCAATACCGCGTCGATGCACTTGCCGCGCATCCAGCACTTGAAAGCCCTGGTGATCGTCATTGGTGGTGCGCAAGCCGATCTGCACCGAACGCGACGGATCCACCAACCCTTCCTTGGCCGCGTGCCAGAACATCGTGCCGTGATCGACGCGCTTGCCGTCTTCGTCCGGCCAGGTGTCGCTGTGGGCGTCGAAGTGGATCAACGACAGCGGACCGTGTTTACGCGCATGGGCTTTGAGCAGCGGGTACGTGATGAAGTGATCCCCGCCGAACGTCAGCATCGCGCTGCCGGCGTTGAGAATGTGTTCGGCATGGGCTTCGATGCTTTCCGGCACCGACTGCGGTGTGCCGTAATCGAAGTCGCAATCGCCGTAGTCGATGACCGCCAGATGGTCGAACGGATCGAAGGCCCACGGCCAATGGCGTTCCCAGGCAATCCCGGTGGACGCGGCACGAATGCCCCGTGGTCCGAAACGCGCACCGGGGCGGTTGCTGGTGGCGGTGTCGAACGGGACACCGCTGACCGCTACGTCGACGCCGCGCAAGTCGCGACTGTAGCGACGACGCATGAAACTGGTGATTCCGGCGTAGGTACTTTCGGCGGCGGTGCCGTAGAGGCTGTCGCGGGTCATGGCCTGATCGTTTTGCATCGGGACGTCCATCAGGTGCTCCTTGTTATTGGCTTATTGGCGGCTACGGAAAGTGGTCCACAAGCGAGTGCGCTGGCGCAGGTCCTTGAGGCTCATGCTGCGGTCGGCGTACAGCAAACCGCGAACGTCGGCGGGTGGGTAAATGTCCGGGTCGGTGCGCACCGCCTCATCCACCAGCGGCGTTGCTGCCTGGTTGGCCGTGGCAAAGAACAGTGTGTTGGTCAGTGCCGCGACGGAGTCCGGGCGCAACATGAACTCTATAAAGGCGCGGGCCGCTTCGGGGTGAGGCGCGTCCTTGGGGATCGCCAGGTTGTCCTGCCAGACCAGCGTGCCCTCTTTCGGAATCCGGTACGCCACTTCGAACGGTTTGTTGGACTTGCGCGCCTGGTCGGCGGCCATGCTGGCGTCACCGTTGTAGGTCAGCGCCAGGCAAACATCCCCATTGGCCAGATCGCTGATCTGCCGACCGGTCGCGACGTACAGCACATTCGGCTGCAGCTGATGCAGTAACGCCTCGGCGGCTGACAGATCGGCCTTGTCGGTGCTGTAGGGATCTTTACCCAGGTAATGCAACGCCAGGCCAAACACTTCCTGAGGCGAATCGAGAATGGCGATGCCACAGTCCTTCAATTGGCTGGCGTACTCAGGCTTGAACAGCAAATCGAGGCTATTGAGCGGCACATTCGGCAAGCGCTGTTTCACCGCTTCGACATTCATCCCCAGGCCCAGGGTGCCCCAGGTGTAGGGCACGCCGTAACGGTTGCCGGGGTCGACGGCGGCGAGTTTTTCCAGCAAATCCGGATCGAGGTTGGCGTAACCCTTGAGGCCTTCGTGGGGAATCTCTTTCAACGCACCGGCGGCCAGTCCACGGGCCAGCACACTGGACGACGGCACGACCACGTCATAACCGCTGCCACCGGTGAGCAACTTGGTTTCGAGCACCTCCGAGGAATCGAACGTGTCGTAGCGCACGTGGATACCGGTTTCCTGCTCGAACCGCTGCAAGGTTTCAGGCGCTACGTAATCGGACCAACTGTAGAGATTGAGGACTTTTTCCTCGGCCTGGGCCGATACAGCCATGGCGAGGAACAGCGCGGGTAAACACAGCTTGAACATGGGAGCCATGACGGAACACCTGACCAGATGAAGTGGATGCAGAATGCGTCGTCGGATACATTGGTAAAATACCAAGTTAATTATCCTGACTTTATCCTGGAATAATGTTTGATGCTCAGCCAACTCCACGATCTCGATCTGCAACTGCTGCGCCTGTTCGTCAACGTGGTGGAGTGCGGCGGTTTCAGCGCGGCTCAGGGGGAGTTGGGCTTGAGCCAGTCGAGCATCAGCCAGCAAATGGCCAAACTGGAAACCCGACTCGGCTATCGCCTGTGCAGTCGTGGCAAGGGTGGTTTCAAGATCACGCCCAAGGGCGAGCAACTGCTGAGTGCGACTCGCAGCCTGTTCGAGTCCATCGAAGCCTTCCGCCATCAATCCAATGGTGTGGCCGGGCGCTTGATTGGCGAGGTTCGTCTGGGGCTCTCCGAAGCGCTCGATCAATCCGTGTTGCAACGGGTGGCCGATGCGATCCGACGCTTTCGTGGTCGGGACGAATCGGTACGCATCGAGTTGATCAGCGCCATGCCCGGCGAAATGGAACGGTTGCTGCTGCAACAACGACTGGACCTGGCGATCGGCTATTTCTCACAAGTGCAAAGCGCTTTTGACTACCGCGAACTGTTTACCGAAACCCAGCACCTGTATTGCGCGGCCGGCCATCCGTTGTTCACCCATGATGCGCCTGACGATCAAGCGCTACAGGCTTGCGATCGGGTCGATCACCCTTACCGCTTCCTGCGCAGCGACGAGCCCTTCCAGGGGAAGATGTGTTCGGCGCGCTCGGAACAGGTCGAAGGCACCCTCGCCTTCATTCTCTCTGGCAAGCATGTCGGTTATTTACCCGAACACTTTGCCCGCAGCTGGGAAGACAAAGGATTGCTGCGCGCCGTGCGCCGTGCCGATATGAGTTTCGAGGTGGCATTCCATCTAGCCCGACATCGCGCCCAGGTACCGGGGGATGCGCAGAAAGCCTTTGAAGAGGATTTGTTGGCAGCGTTTGCCTGAAGATCAAAAGATCGCAGCCTCCGGCAGCTCCTACAGGAGATTGGCGTAGGAGCTGCCGGAGGCTGCGATCTTTTGATCTTTTGCCGGTTTCTGGCATCCTGCGCCTCCATTTTTTGACCTGCCCCCTTGGCGCATTCCTCGTGACCTCATCCGAACACGCAAAACCCCGGCCCCGTTCCGACCTGATCTACGGCCTCGACGATCGCCCGCACCTGACCGCCACCGTCTTCGCCGCCCTGCAACACGTGCTCGCCAGTTTCGTCGGCATCATCACCCCGACCCTGATCATGGGCGGCGCTCTCGGCCTGCAAAGTGAAGTGCCGTACCTGATCAGCATGGCGCTGTTCGTCTCGGGGCTGGGCACGTTTGTTCAGGCACGACGTTTCGGCCCGATCGGTTCCGGCCTGCTGTGTCTGCAAGGCACCAGTTTCTCATTCATCAGCGTGATTCTCAGTGCCGGTTTCATGGTCAAGGCCCGGGGCGGCGGCACCGATGAAATCCTGTCGACCATCTTCGGTGTGTGCTTTTTCGCTGCCTTCATCGAAGTAGTGTTGAGCCAGTTCATCGGCAAATTGCGGATGCTGATCACCCCGGTGGTGACCGGCACGATCATCACGCTGATGGGCCTGTCACTGATCAAAGTCGCCATGACCGACATCGCCGGTGGCTTCGGTGCGGCGGACCTCGGCGCGGGGAGTCATCTGGCCCTGGCGGCCCTGGTGCTCGGAACGATTGTGGTGTTGAACCGGGTCGATGTGCCGTTCTTGCGCCTCGGTGCGATTGTCATCGGCCTGACCCTCGGCTATCTCGTGGCCTGGCTGATGGGTGACGTCAATTTCGCCAGCCTGCCCGAAGTCCCCCTGATGAGCGTGCCGGTGCCGTTCAAGTACGGCTTTAACTTCGATTGGGTGGCGTTTGTGCCAGTGGCGGTGATTTTCCTGGTGTCGCCGCTGGAAGCCGCCGGTGACTTGACCGCCAACTCGATGATTTCCCGGCAGCCCGTCAAAGGCCCGATCTACATCCGCCGGATCAAGTCCGGCCTGCTCGCCGACGGCCTCAACTCGGCCATGGCCGCCGTGTTCAACAGCATGCCGATGGTGACCTTCGCCCAGAACAACGGCGTGATTCAGCTCACCGGCGTGGCCAGCCGCTACGTGGCGTTCTTCATTGCCGGTTTGTTGGTGGTGCTGGGGTTGTTCCCGATGATCGGCGCGGTGCTGCAACTGATGCCCAAACCGGTACTCGGTGGCGCTGAACTGGTGATGTTCGGCACCGTCGCCGTCGCCGGAATCAAGATCCTCGCCGAAGCCGGCCTGCATCGACGCAACATGCTGATCGTGTCGATTTCCCTCGGCATGGGCCTGGGTGTCGCGGCGGTGCCGGAAGTGCTGCGCGAGTTGCCGAAGGCGCTGCACAACATCTTTGAATCGCCGATCACCGTCGGCGCGTTGTGCGCAATCGTGCTGAATATCTTCCTGCCCGAGGAATTCATCGAGCTGGAAGAAGATGACTTCGATCCGGAAGCCTCGATCCTGCAAGTCATGGAAAATCCGCCGGCCACTGAAACAGCCGCCAGCCTGAACCGCTGAAGGGACCGTGCTACATTCGTTGCGACTCCGCTTGGTAGAAGGTTGACCGCACGTTGAACAAGAAAACCGGCATCCGGGCCGCTCAGGCCCATCAAACCCGAACCCGGATTCTCGAAGCGGCCGTGAAAGTATTCACCCGCGACGGCTACTCCGGGGGGCGGGTGGAGAGTATTTCCCGCGAGGCCGATTCCAACGACCGCATGCTCTATTACTACTTCGGCAGCAAAGAGCAGCTGTTCATTTGCGTGCTGGAACACACCTACGAGCAATTCAATAAAGCCGAAAGCCAGCTCAAGCTGGACCTGAGCACACCGCTGTTGGCCCTGCAGGATCAGGTGGCGTTCGTCTGGAACTACTACGTCGAACACCCGGAATTCGTCGCCATCCTCAGCAACGAGAACCTGCACAACGGCAAGCACGCTCAACAGTCCAGCGAGTTGCGCAGGTTGTCGGGAGAGGCGGTCGGCGTGTTGCGGCCGATCATTGAGGCGGGTCAGGTTCAGGGATTGTTTCGTCAGGACCTGGACATCAAGCATGTGTATCTGATGATCGCCTCGCTTTGCTACTTCTATAACTCCAACCGATACACCCTCAGTTCCTTCCTTGGGGAGGATCTGGCGGAAAAGGGGCAGCAGCAGGATTGGTTGGGGTTTATCAAGGATCTGGTGGTGCGGGGGGTGATGCGGTTGCCGGAGCAGAATTCGGGGTGAATGTGCCGGCCCCAATCGCGGGCAAGCCTTGCTCCTACAGGATCTAAGCAAAGCTTGCTCGCGATGCTTCTAATGGCTCCCCGGATTCGCCCGCAGATGTGCAACCTTCTGTTCCAACCCTTCCCAACCCGGCGCATTTGAAGCAAACCGATTACGCAAATACGCCGCCAGTTCCGCCACCTGCGTATTGGACAAACTGTCCTTGAAACCGGGCATGTAGCCCAGGTCCTTGGTGGCCGGTGCGTCGATGCCTTGCAGGATGACCTTGATCAAGTTGTCCGGTTGATCGCTGTGCACATTGGTATTGCTCGCCAGAGACGGACTCACACCAAACAGTTTCGGCCCCAGGCCATCCGCGTGACAGGCCTTGCACGAACCTTCGAACACCCGCTGACCGTTGCTCAATGACAGGCTCGCGACCGACGACGGCTGAGTGGCTTTCTCCACCACCTGCGCTTCAGCCTGCGCGCCGTTGAGTGACGCCAGATACACCGCCATCGCCCGGATATCCGTCTTGGGCAATTTCGCCAGCTCACTGACCACCGGCCCCATGGGGCCGGTCGCCACGCCATGGGCGTCGGAATAGCCGGTACCGAGATAGTCGAACAGCTGATTCTCCGTCCATGGCGTTGGCGCTTTCGACAAACCGTTCAGCGCCGGCGCTTCCCAGCCATCGACCATGCCTCCGGCCAAAAACGACGCACCACCCTTCTCCGCGCCCATCAGGTTGCGCGGCGAATGGCACGCCGCGCAGTGCCCCAGACCGTTGACCAGATAGGCGCCGCGATTCCATTGCTCGCTACGTTCTGGCTGCACGCTGATTTCACCTTTACGCAGAAACAACGCATTCCACCCCGCCATCAACGGCCGCAGATTGAATGGAAAACGCATGTCGTTGGCTGTCGCCGGCTGGCTGACTGGCGCTTGCGACATCAGGTACGCATACAGCGCCTGCATGTCGGCATCGTTGATATTGCGAAACGCGGTGTAGGGAAACGCCGGGTACAGATTGCGACCGTCGCGGCCAATGCCATCGCGCATCGCCCGTTCGAACGCCGGGTACGACCAGCTGCCGATGCCGGTCTTCACGTCGGGCGTGATGTTGCTGCTATAGAGCGTGCCGAACGGCGTTTGCATCGCCAGACCTCCGGCATTGGTCGCGCCACCCGGCGCGGTATGGCACACCGCGCAATCGCCGACGGCCGCCAGCAAACGCCCGCGCTCAAGGGTAGCCGCCGACCAGGTGCCAGCACTTGGCGGCGCAATCGGCGCGATTTCACCGTGAAACGGCCACGCGGTGGCGGCCATACCGAGCACCGCGCCGAACGCCGCAAACAGAGAACCGAACAGCCACTTCGAGCGTTTGGCCGGTGACTTCGGTGGCTCGTCACAGGTACCAGCGTTCAGCGCCGCCAGCACCCGTTCCGGGGTAATCGGCAGTTCGCGAAACCGGATCCCGGTGGCGTCATAAATGGCGTTGGCAATCGCTGCCGCGCTCGGCACCGAGGCGGATTCACCAGCGCCCATGGGCGGCTGGTCCTGACGCGGCATCATCAAGACGTCGATCTGCGGCACTTCAGGGAAGGTCAGGATCGGATAACCGCCCCACTCCTTGCTCGCCACCGTCGATTCCTCGAACGTCACCCGCTCCTTAAGCACCCGACTGGTGGATTGAATGACATTGCCGTGGATCTGATGCTGCACACCCGCCGGGTTGATCATCATCCCCGAGTCATGACCGATCACCACCCGCGTGACGGACACATCACCGGTCTGGCGATCCACCGCCACGTCCGCCACCCATGCTGCCCACGCCGCACCAAAACCGGGGAACTTGCTGTGGATGTAGCGCGCGTAGGCAAAGCCGCGACCGCGCAGAAACTGATCGTCGTTCGGGGTTTGCATTGGCGCGGTACGCGGGGTCCAGGCGGCGCGCTCGGCGGTGGACTTCACCAGGTCAATGGCGCGCTCGTCGCGCAGATAGCGCAGCCGGTATTCCACCGGATCGACGCCCGCCGCGAATGCGAGTTCATCGATATACGACTCGTGGGCGAAGGTATTGGGCAGCGCCGACACCCCGCGCATCCACGAAGCCCGGACAATCGGCGCCATGTCATTGATGGTCACGCGCATGTGTTCGAAGTCATAAGGCGGGATCGACGTGCGATCGCCCATCTCGAACATCGCCGCCACCGGCTCGACCCGCCCGGTCAACAGCAAGGCCAGGGTCGGCGCGCCGTTGGACGGGTAGCTGGTCTGGAAATCGTAAGCAGCCACACTGCCATCGGCGTTCAAGCCGCCGTCGACGTCCATCAGTTGCGCGGTACCCTTGGGTTCCCACAGGTGCTCTTGCTCGCGGGTCAATTGCACCCGGACCGGTTTGCCCACGGCGCGGGACAACAGCAAGGCATCGGCGCAGACATCGTCGGCACAGTTACGCCCATAACAGCCCGACGCTTCCATGCGAATAATCTCGATCGATTCTTCTGCGCACTCCAGCAACCAGGCCAGGTCAGCCCGCAGCAAATGCGGATTCTGGCTACCGGACCACACGCGAGTGCCCGATGGCTGATAGTCCGCCACCCCGCAGGAGGGACCGATGGAGCCGTGCATCTGATACGGCCACAAATACGTTCGCGGCATGCGCTGATGGGCCCCAGCCAAGGCGTCGTCGACGTTGCCCTGGTCGAGAACGACACGCTGCACACGCGGGTTATCGCGGATGGCTTGTTCGACATTACTCATGTCCGGCAATTTATGGTTCCAGGCTTTCCATGTGATTTTCAACGCCTGGGCAGCCTTGATCGCCTGCTCTTCGCGCAGCGCCACCACCCCGACGAAATCACGAATCACCACCACTGCGACGATCCCGGCGATATGTGCGATGGAGGATTCATCGACGTCCAGCAAGCTGTTGCCGACGAAGTCACCGCAATCGAGCCCGGCATAGGGCGGGCGAATCACCCGGCCGTGGAGCATGTCCGGCACCCGCATGTCGTGGACGTAAGTCAGTTCGCCAGTAGCCTTGGCCGGAATATCCACCCGCGCGGCGCCCTTGCCGACCAGCCGATAGTCTTCGGCAGACTTGAGTGGCGCGGTGCCTGAGAGGCGCAGTTCAACGTGGTCACCGCGCACCAGATCGGTGTAGGACGTGGTGCGTCCGTCCGCTGCGACAATCACCCCGGCGTCGACCTTCAGACTGCCCGCCTCCACCGACCAGCGTTCTGCCGCCCGCTCCAGCAGAAAACGCCGGGCCTCGGCAGCCGCATTGCGCAGCGGGATCGCGGAAATCTGCAGCGTGGCGCTGGCAATAGTCGCGCCCTGATTGGGCACACGCTCGGTGTCGCCCAGCACTATGCACACCTGCTCCAGTCGCAGGTCCAGTTCTTCGGCGACGATCTGCGCCAGCGAAGTGCGGATACCGGTGCCGAGGTCGACATGCCCGTTGAAGGCATACACCCGTCCGTCATCGCTGATGGCGATGAACAGCCCCAGTTCCTTGGGTTTGATCAGCGGCGTACCGCCTTTGGCCACCGGGCCTGATGGCGGCAGGATGTCGTCGACGATCAGCAGAACGCCGGTCTTGGCCAGCCATTGGTCGCGGGTAGGGATTGCGTCAGTCATGGTCATCGATCCACGTTCAAGGCGTTTGACGGGCGGCACGCAGCACCGCGCGGAGGATTTCGATATGGGTGCCGCAACGGCAGAGGTTGGCCGAGAGTTCGTTGCGGATCTGGGTTTCGCTGGGGTGCGGGATTCGGTCGAGCAAGGCTTTGGCGGTCATGATCATGCCGTTGAGGCAGTAGCCGCATTGCGCCGCCTGTTCGTCGATAAAGGCTTGCTGCACCGGGTGCGGATCGGCTCGGGTGCCGAGCCCTTCGAGAGTGACGATCTGCCGGTCCACGGCGCCGGCCAGCGGAAACACGCAAGAGCGCGCCGCCACGCCATCGATGATCACCGTGCACGCGCCGCACTCGCCCAGGCCACAACCGTACTTGGGGCCGTTGAGTTGCAGATCATTGCGCAGGATCAGCAATAACGGCGTATCCGCCATCGCGGTGACGGTGGTGGTGTGGCCGTTGACCTCAAGCGCTACCGTGATTTCCTGGCTTGTCATTCGCTTCGCCCGCTTCAGTTGATGAAGTATCCACTACACCAAAAGGTCGAAGAAAAGGTCGCGGGCCAACATCAGTTTGTGGCGTCGCGACACACTCGAGTGGTGAAGTGGTTACTACATGAAAAGAGAGCAAAAACGATGCCAGAGACTTGATGCGTTGATCAGTCCTGTGGGTCGTCGATCATTTTGCGCAGCAAAAACAGCACGGCAACCCGCTCTGCGGGGTTGAGGTTACTCATGGTCAGCTCAGTGATTTTCCCGGCACAGGGCACCGTTTGCTGCACCAGTTGATCGCCGGCTTCGGACAACCCGACAATGACTTTTCGTCGGTCCTGCGGGTCGGGTTCAAGGGTGATCAGTTCCCGGGCCTTGAGCCGCTCGACGATGCCGCGAATGGTTGCCTGGTCCACGGCTGTGGCTTTGACCAGTTCAGTCAGCGAACTGGGGCCGTGATCACGCACGGCGCACAGGGTGACGAACTGCACCGCGGTGAGCTGGGAGTCGCCGACGTTCTGCTGAAAAATCGCCATGTGCCGTTGATAGGCCTTGCGCAGCAAATGCCCGACTTGTTCGGAGAAAACGTAGGAAGAATCAGGAGTTTCAGGCACGGCAGACTCGAAAGACGATGTGTAGTGGGAAGGCATGATGGACAGGTTGGCGGGTGGACTCAAGAGCGGTTTGGGCAAACACCTTAACCGCTTTTCGTAGGAGCAAGGCTTGCCCGCGATGGCGCACTTGAGCTCGCTATCGCGGGCAAGCCTTGCTCCTACAGGTTTCAGCGTTTCAGCAAACACATACACAGTTGATTTCAGCGAACCCGCGAAGCCTCAGGTGCCACCACGTCCCCGCCGATCACCACCGCCTGGTCATCCAGGTACACATCGCAATGGCGCAGTGGAATATCCAGGTGGCACGGGGTTTTGCGGGTGCCGCCAACTTCGGTATTCGGTCCGGTGGAGAACAGGAAGTTGCCGTAGAACGCCCGGGCATCCATGCACATGCCATCGTTTTTGTCGTGCAGGCCCATGGCAGTCCACTGCGCCCGTGACTGCAATCCCCAGCCAATGTGGGAAATACCGTAGACCTCTGGATCGTTGAAGTACTTCATGTAGTCACGCAGGTATTCGGCCTCGAAACCGCCGTGGATCGAGGTGATGAAGCCCTTCTCGATTTCCAGGGTGATTTTCTCCCGTGTGTAGTTCTTGAACGGCAGCACAATGTCGCCGACATCCAGCACCAGCACGCCCTCAGCCGTTTCTTCGTTGGGCCAGGAGAACAGAAAACCGCTGGGCCAGTGATCCCAGCGCCCCGGCTCATCAGCGAAGCCGTACTCGGTGACTGAAGGATATTGCCCCAGCGCGGCGCGGAAATCGCTGCCGGCCTTTGATTTGACGTGTATCGAGCGCGCTTGCTTGAGCAGCGTTTCCGCCGCCATCACTCGCACCTTATCGGCCTCGGTCGGCAGCATCCGCGCGAGGACTTCCGGCGGTTCGACGGCCAATAGAATTCGCGTGCCGGTCTTGAGGATCTGCTCCTGCTCCGGTGAGTGCAGCAGCATCATCGTGTCGACGATCAAGTCCGCCGCTTCCAGCGCCCGCTGCGCCGCGATGTTGCCGGTCAGCGCGGTATCGCCGCAGTAGGCCGTCATGTCATTGCCCATGGCCGTCGGATGGTTGAAAGAAGGCAACTCCACCGCGTAGACCTTGGCCCCCAGCCGCTGCGCCGCATCCATCGCGGCGCGCACGGTGCGCGGGTTCGAATAATGGCTCTTGAGCACGGCGACGCTCTGGGTCGGGTCGACTTTCGACAGCTTCAACACGTGCTCGAACATCTGGGTCAATTCGCAATCGCTTACCGGCATTTCCTGTCTCCTCGATCGTTTGTTGTGCACCAAGTCGAAGCGCGCCGCCTCACTCCAGTGCATTTTTATAGCGTATACGCCACTTATTAGTGATAAGACCCTAAAAGAAGACTGACTGCAAGCGTCAGACCACAACGTTACCAACCCACACAAATTCAATATTTACGGGTTACATTTGGTGACTACAGACAAATAACCCTGAAAATTATTTTTTCCAAACGGACCTTTCTTTTTAAATTTTATAGCGTATACACTTTAAAAACCTTGCGGCGACACCGCCAGCGACCATTCGAAGAAGAGGAACAAGCCCCATGGCAAGAACACAAAAAATCGCCATCGTCGGTGCAGGTCTGGGCGGTGCCGCCGCTGCGACGCTGCTGCAACAAGCCGGGTTCGAGGTGGACATCTACGAACAGGCACCCGAGTTCTCCCGCCTCGGCGCCGGGATTCACATGGGCCCCAACATCATGAAAATCTTCCGGCGCATGGGCATCGAGCAACAGCTCGATCTGATGGGCTCACATCCGGATCACTGGTTCAGCCGTGACGGTTTGAGTGGCGATTACCTGTCACGCATCCCATTGGGAGATTTCGCTCGCAAGGAATACGGCGCGTCCTACATCACCGTGCACCGCGGCGACCTGCACGCCCTGCAGATGTCGACGATCAAACCCGGCACCGTGCACTTCAACAAACGCCTGGAAACCCTGGAAGAAACCGACAGCCAGGTACGCCTGACCTTCAGTGACGGCGAAGTGACCTACGCCGACATCGTCATCGGCGCCGATGGCATCAATTCGAAGATCCGTGAAGAGTTGCTCGGCGCGGAAAAACCGCTGTACAGCGGGTGGGTGGCGCATCGCGCGTTGATCCGTGGCGATCAACTGGCCAAATACGATTTGAAGTTCGAAGACTGCATCAAGTGGTGGACCGAGGACCGACACATGATGGTCTACTACACCACCGGCAAGCGCGACGAGTACTACTACGTCACCGGCGTGCCGCATCCGGAATGGGATTTCCAGGGCGCGTTCGTCGACAGCAGCCGCGAAGAAATGTTTGAGGCGTTCCAGGGGTATCACCCGACGGTCCAGGCGCTGATCGAATCCACCGAAAGCGTCACCAAATGGCCCTTGCGCAACCGCAACCCGTTGCCGCTGTGGAGCCGTGGGCGACTGGTGTTGCTGGGTGACGCGTGCCACCCGATGAAGCCGCACATGGCACAGGGCGCCGGCATGGCCATCGAAGACGCCGCGATGCTGACGCGTTGCCTGCAGGAAACCGGGCTCGGCGATTACCGCACCGCGTTCGAACTCTATGAAGCCAATCGCAAGGAACGCGCCTCCCGCGTGCAGTCCGTGTCCAACGCCAACACCTGGCTGCGCACTCAGGAAGATCCGGCCTGGGTTTATGGCTATGACCTGTACGCCCAGCCGTTGAAATCGGGGGTGGCCGCGTGAGTACGTTCATCCATGGCGGCAACGTCCAGGCCAACGGCATTCGCCAGCACTACCTGCGCTATGGCGGTAAAGGTCCGGCGCTGATTCTGATTCCCGGCATCACCAGCCCGGCGATCACCTGGGGGTTTGTCGCGGAGCGCTTAGGCGAGCATTTCGACACTTACGTGCTGGACGTTCGCGGTCGCGGCCTCTCCTCAACCGGGCCCGAGCTGGACTACAGCGCTGACGCCTGCGCCGACGACATCGGCGCTTTCGCCAAAGCCATGAAGCTGAACAGCTACAACCTGGTCGGCCACTCCATGGGCGCCCGTTTTGCCGTGCGCAGCGCGGTGCGGCATCCGGCCGGGGTTAACCGTTTGGTGCTGATCGATCCACCGGTGTCCGGCCCTGGCCGGCGCGAGTATCCGAGCAAACTGCCGTGGTATGTCGATTCGATTCGCCAGTCGTTGAGCGGGATGAATGCCGAGGCCATGCGCGCTTTCTGCGCCACCTGGTCCGAGGAACAATTGCAACTGCGCGCCGAATGGCTGCACACCTGCTACGAACCAGCAATCGTGCGGGCCTTCAACGATTTCCACGACGTGGACTTCCATCAGGACCTGCCGAAACTCCAGGCCCCGGCGTTACTGATGATCGCCGGCCGAGGTGGTGTTATTCAGCCCGAGGACGAAGCGGAAATCCTCGACCTGCAACCGAACATTCGCAGTGTCCACGTCGAAAACGCCGGACACATGATTCCCTGGGATGACCTCGAAGGCTTCTTCAGTGCCTTCGGTGATTTCCTTGGCCCACGCCTGAACTAATCGAATCCGGAGACTTTTATGCTCACGCCTTACCGCATCGGCCAGATTGTGCCGAGCTCCAACACCACCATGGAAACCGAGATCCCGGCGATGCTCACCGCGCGTCAGTTGATCCGCCCGGAACGCTTCACCTTTCACTCCAGCCGCATGCGCATGAAGCAAGTGCGCAAGGAAGAGCTGGCGGCGATGGACGGCGAATCCGACCGCTGCGCCGTGGAGTTGTCCGACGCCAAGGTCGACGTATTGGGTTACGCGTGCTTGGTGGCGATCATGGCCATGGGTCTGGGTTATCACCGCAAATCCGAGCAGCGGCTGCGCAAGGCCACTGCCGATAACGACGGCAACGCGCCGGTCATTACCAGCGCCGGCGCCTTGATCGAAGGCCTGAAAGTGCTGGGCGCCAAACGCATCGCTATCGTCGCGCCGTACATGAAACCGCTGACCGAACTGGTGGTGGATTACATACGCGCAGAAGGCTTCGAAGTCGTGGACTGGCGCGCACTGGAAATTCCCGACAACCTTGCCGTGGCCCGTCACGATCCGGCGAATCTGCCGGGCATCGTAGCCGGCATGAACCTGGAAGGCGTCGACGTGATTGTGCTTTCGGCCTGCGTGCAGATGCAGTCATTGCCGGTGGTGGCGCAGGTCGAAGCGCAAACCGGAAAACCCGTGCTCACCGCCGCCATTGCCACCACCTACGCCATGCTCAAGGCCCTGGACCTGGAACCGATTGTTCCCGGTGCAGGCGCCCTGCTCTCCGGCGCCTATTAAGAGGTCAGCGACATGAGCGAACAAACCGCCAACGACAACTACCAGGGCGTGTGGGGCCAGCGCATCGGTTTCGGCCAGAAAGCCGCATTGCTGATGATCGATTTCATGCGTGGCTACACCACTGAAGGGGCGCCGCTGTTCGCACCCGGCGTGGTCAGTGCCGTGGCCGAAAGCGTTGAACTGTTGGCCAGCGCCCGTCGTCAGGGCATCCCGGTGGTGCACACCAATATCCGCTACCATCCCGGCCATTTCGCCGACGGTGGCATCTGGGTTAAAAAAGCCCCGGTGATGAAAGATATGGTCGAGGGCAACCCCTTGGCGGCGTTTTGCGAAGAGGTACTACCCCAGAAGGATGAAGTGGTGATCAGCAAGCAGTACGCCAGTGCCTTTTTCGGCAGCAGCCTGGCCTCGATGCTGCACGCCCAAGGCATCGACACCGTGGTGCTGGCCGGTTGCTCAACCAGCGGCTGCATTCGGGCGACAGCGGTGGACGCCGTGCAACACGGTTTTCGCACCATCGTCGTGCGCGAATGCGTCGGCGACCGGCATCCGGCGCCCCATGAAGCCAACCTGTTCGACATCGACAGCAAGTACGGCGATGTCGTCAGCAAGCAGGAGGCCATCGCGCACTTCGAGAAATGCTGATGCGTACCACAAGAACCGCGCCATAGAGCGCAGGTCTTGGTAAAAAACTGAGGAGCAAACCTTGTAGGAGCAAGGCTTGCCCGCGATGGCGATTTCAAGGATGCCATCGCGAGCAAGCTTTGCTCCTACAGATGGGCCCTCAGTCTTCTGACACTGCCTTTGGACGCCGCTTTCAGCGCGCCAGAGCGCTGGAAAAAAGCGGCTGTATAAAAACCATAAGTCACCGCCAGGAGACACCCAATGCCCATTGCGAATGCAACACCTGCGACCACGGTCGCCGACCCGATTCAAGCGCTTTACCACAAGATCACCTGGAAGCTGATCCCTTTCCTGTGCTTCTGCTACCTGGCCGCGTACCTCGACCGGATCAATATCGGCTTCGCCAAACTGCAGATGCTCGATCAACTGCACTTCAGCGAAACCGCCTTCGGCCTCGGAGCCGGCCTGTTTTTTGTCGGCTACATCCTGTTCGAGGTGCCGAGCAACCTGGTGCTGGAGAAAGTCGGCGCCAAGATCTGGATCGCCCGCATCATGATCACCTGGGGCCTGCTGTCGGCCTGCACCATGCTCGTGACGTCCACCACTCAGTTCTACATCCTGCGCTTCTTGCTCGGCGCCGCCGAAGCAGGCTTTCTGCCAGGCGTTCTGTATTACCTGACGACCTGGTTTCCGACCTATCGACGCGGCCGCATCATTGCGTTGTTCATGATCGGCCTGCCGCTGTCCAGCGTGATTGGCGGCCCGCTGTCTGGCTGGGTCATGGGTTATTTCGATAACTTTGGCGGCCTGCATGGCTGGCAATGGCTGTTCCTCATTGAAGCGGTACCGAGTGTCATGCTCGGCGTGCTGACCTTCTGGGCCCTGCCCAACAACTATCGCCAGGCCAAATGGCTCAACGACGATGAAAAAAACCTGCTGGAGCAAGAACTGCGCGCCGATGAGGCCAGTGGCGGGGACAGCAAACACAGTTTTCGCGACGGCTTCTTCAACCTGAAGGTCTGGATGCTCGGCGGGATCGACTTCTCGATCCTGCTGAGTGCCTATGCCATGGGTTTCTGGATGCCGACCTTCATCCGCAATGCCGGCATCATCGACACCTTTCACATCGGCGTACTCACGGCGCTGCCGAGCATCGCCGCGTTGTTGGGCATGCTGTTGATCGGCGCCAGCTCCGACAAACACCGCGAACGTCGCTGGCACATCATCGTGCCGTTTTTGGTGGGCGCCGCCGCCATGGCCAGTGCGCCGTTCTTCGTCCACAACGTGGTGGCGACCGTAGCGCTGTTCGCCATCGCGTCGGCGGCGATCATCGGTGCGGTGCCGGTGTTCTTCAGTCTGCCGGCGACCTTTCTCAAAGGCACCGCGGCGGCCACCGGCTTCGCTCTCGCCTGCTCGTTGGCGAACATCGCCGGGCTGGTCAGCAACTCGCTGATGGGAGTCGCCATCGACGTCACCGGCAGCAGCGCCGGCGCGCTGTGGTTCTTTGCCGGCTGCCTGATCCTCAGCAGCTTTCTGGTGATCGCCTTGCCGGCCAAACTGGTCAACCGCTGATCCCCACCGCTTTTGTAGGAGCACGGCTTGCCGGCGATGGCGATCTCAAGGACGCCTTCGCCGGCAAGCCGTGCTCCTACGGGTGTTCATTCAAATTATCAGGTGAGTTCCCATGCAAGGTTTGATCAAACGCTGTGCCCTGCTTGTCGCTGCCGGCCTCTGCGCCGGTTCCCTGCAAGCGGCGGAAAAAGTCATCTTCGACACCGACTTCAACGTGCTCAACGATGACGGCCAGGCCTTCATCATGCTCGCCCAACTCCACGCCCAGAAACGCATCGACCTGCTCGGCATGACCCTGGTCAGCGGCAATGCCTGGGTTGACCAGGAACAGGTGGATGCCCTCAAGGCGGTAGAGCGCATGGGCGTGGAAAAGGACGTCGGCGTGTATTCCGGGGCGGCCTACCCGTTGCTTCATGACTTCGCCACCTACCCACAGGAAAAAGCCCTGTTCGGAGCCGGCTGGCCGGGTGCTTTCAAGGCGCCGCGTCCGACTTCCGCCGCGCAACTGATCGCTCCGCCGGATGGCCTGGCGACCCACACTTCATTACGCAAGGAAACCGCCGCCCAGTTCATCGTCGACAGCGTGCGCGCCAATCCTCATGAGGTGACATTGCTGGCGGTCGGCCCGCTGACCAACATCGCCCTGGCCATTCGCACCGCCCCCGACATCGTGCCGTTGATCAAGCGCATCGTGTACATGGGCGGGGCCATCGAGATTCCTGGCAACACCACACCAGCCGCCGAATTCAACTGGTGGTTCGACCCCGAGGCGGCGAAGATCGTCCTGCGCTCACCCATCGAACACGTCATTTTTCCCAACGACGTGTGCGAAAAGGTCACCTTCGATGCCTCGATCTACCAGCGCGTCATCGCCCGGCCGGGACCGATTGCCGATCTGTACACACACGAATTCGCTCCGTTGTTCAGCAAAGACCCCGGCTATCACAGTTTTACCTGGGACAGCCTGCCAGCCCTGTTTCTGGTCGAGCCGGGCATCGTCACCGAATCCCGCGAGCTGTGGGTCGATGTCAATGCCCAGTTCGGTGCCGACTACGGTCGTGCCCTCGGTTACAAGAAAAGTCCACCCGTGGGCACGCAAAAAGCCAAGGTGGTGTTTGCCATCGACCAGAAGCAGTTCTGGGATGATTATGTGAAGCTCGTGACCTTGCCGACGCCGGTCAAAGGCAGCTGATGCCGCGCCGTTCATGAAGAAGTGACAGCATGCGGCGAACACCTCACAGTGAGCGTGGTCGCACAGGTGAACCGCTGAACGCTGCTCAAGGGACGAGCCGTCAGCGGTTCGGTCCCTTTTCTGTCGAGAACCCTTCATGCGCAGACTCCTCGCTTTATCCCTCTCGTTGCTATTGCTCTCCCTGAGCGCCTGCGCCCTGCTGCCCAATCGTGATCCACTGAACATCGATGTCGTCGGCATCGAGCCGTTGCAAAGCCAGGACATGGAAGTACGCTTCGCCGTGAAAATACGCGTGCAAAATCCCAACGAAACCGCCATCAATTACAACGGCGTGGCCCTGGATCTGGAAGTCAACGGCCAGCCACTTGCCACCGGTGTCAGCGATCAATCGGGCTCGATTGCACGTTTTTCCGAAACCGTGCTGACCGTGCCGGTGAGTGTTTCGGCGTTCTCCGTGCTGCGCCAGACCCTGGGCCTGAGCAAAA
The DNA here is from genome assembly GCF_000282315.2 of Pseudomonas sp. GM41(2012). GTDB lineage: Bacteria > Pseudomonadota > Gammaproteobacteria > Pseudomonadales > Pseudomonadaceae > Aquipseudomonas. The sequence continues at coordinate 554,613 of NZ_AKJN02000006.1, read as the reverse complement.
CCCAAACCCTCGACAACCTGCCCTACGTCCTGCGCGGCAAACTCGCGGGCGGCGTGTTCGGCACCCTGCGTTTCGTGGACACTGGCAAACTCAGCCTGCCAACGTCGACGACCGGCACCTGGTAAGGGCAAGCCTGCTCCGACAAGCGACACCCATCAACTGTGGGAGCGAGCCTGCTCGCGATGACGGCGGTACATTCAACACATTAGTTGCCTGGCCCACCGCTATCGCGAGCAGGCTCGCTCCCACAGTAGTTATGTATTGAAACGGACGCCGGGTTTGGCCCGCTCATCTACGGTTAGCTCAAACACGTCCGGGCGCGCGTAGTGCCCGACCACGTCGTAGTCGTAACGGGCGCGGATCAGGTCATCGGTGTCGATTTCTGCGGTGAGCAAACCGGCGCTGTCACGCAGCGGTCCTGCCAGAATGTCGCCCATCGGCCCGACGATCACGCTACCACCGGCAATCAATGGGCGGTCCGCCGGCCAGTTGGCAACCTCCACGCCCAAGGCGTGCGGCGAATCCTGAACCTGACAGGCGCTGACCACAAAGCAGCGTCCTTCATGGGCGATATGGCGCATGCTGACCTGCCACATTTCCCGCTCATCCACCGTTGGCGCGCACCAGACCTCCACGCCTTTGGCGTACATCGCGGTGCGCAGCAGCGGCATCATGTTTTCCCAGCAAATCACCGCGCCGATCCGCCCGACCTGACTGTCGATCACCGGCAACGTCGAGCCATCGCCTTTGCCCCAGATCAACCGTTCGGTGCCGGTGGGCATCAGTTTGCGGTGCTTGGCGACCAGCCCGGCCTGCGGATCGAAATACAACGCAGTGCAGAACAAGGTGCTGCCGGCACGTTCGATGACACCGATCACCAGATTGGCGCCGGTGCGCGCTGACAGCCCGGCCAACGCTTCGGTTTCCGCGCCGGGCACGTCGATCGCATTCGCAAAGTACCGGGCAAAGGCTTCACGCCCTTCCGGCAGGCGATAACCCAGCTGAGTGCCAAAGCCCTCGCCTTTGGGGTAACCGCCGAGCAACGCTTCGGGCATGACCACCAGCGCCGCGCCGGATTCGATAATCGCGTTTTCCCAAGAAAGGATCTGTTCCAGGGTCTCGGCCTTGCCACCGGGCAAGGCGCCGATTTGCAGTGCAGCAACGATTGACTTGGGCATCGCAGTAACTCCGAAAGCAATGAGGTGTTGCTCATTCTCCGGCGCCACCGGATCATGAATAAAGCCCCGTTTGCTGCTGAATGATATGAACCAAATGAATATCGCCACCGTCGATCTCAACCTGCTGAAAGTCTTCGAAGCGCTCCACGAGGAGTCCAGCGCCAGCCGGGCTGCGTTGCGTCTGGGCGTGACGCAATCGGCGGTCAGCGCGGCACTGCGAAGGCTTCGCGAAGTGTATGGCGATCAGCTGTTCGTGCGCACCGGCCGCGGACTCGCGCCCACGCTCAAGGCCAACCAGTTGAAACCGGTGGTCAGCGATGCCTTGAACAAATGCCGGCAGAGCCTGGCGATGGTCGATCCGGCCGCCCACCATTACGACGGGCGCTCGGTGACCGTGGGTATGTCCGATGATTTCGAAATCGCTTATGGCCGCCGGCTGATCGAAGAAATCGCCCGCGTCGCGCCGAAGCTGCGGCTGATCTTTCGCCAGACCCACAGTCAGATCGTCGCGCAAGCGTTGATGGAACGCAGCATCGATCTGGCGATTACCGCCGGTGGGTTTGCCGAGCGCTTGCTCAGCCGTCAGGTGCTGGGAGAAGGCGGCTATCTGTGCCTGGCGGACCCGCTCAGCCTGGCCGAGGGACAACAGACCCTCAGCCTGGATGAGTTCGTCGCCCGCGAGCACATTCTGGTGTCGTCAGGTGGCTTTATCGGGATCACCGATGAGGGGCTGGCGGCGCTGGGGTTGACTCGGCGGGTATGCGCTTCGACCACACACTTTGCCGCGTTGCCGCACTTGCTCAAGGGCAGTCAGGCCGTGGCGACCATTCCGGCCCATGCGGCCCAAAGCATTGCCGCGCTCAGCGGACTGGCACTGCTGCCCTGCCCTCTGGCGTTGCCGCGATACCCGATCGAACTGGGTTGGCGCACCAGTACACAGCTCGATCCAGTGGTGTTGAAAGTACGGGAAGCGATTGTCGCGAGCTTCGCGAGCGCGTAGGAGCTGCCGAAGGCCGCGATCTTTTGATCTTGTTTTAAAAAAGCAAAATCAAAAGATCGCGGCCTTCGGCAGCTCCTACGCGGGAGTAGTGTCAGGTAGAAATTTATTTAGCAGCCATCAGGCGATTGACTTCGCTGCGCACCATGTTCGCAAATTCCGGGGGCGACATGCCGTCAAGTTCGGCGCGGACCCACTCGGCCCATTTGCCTTTGCGCTTGGCGCGTTCACCGAACAACCGCGCGGCTTCGCCCTTGGATTTGCCCAGGTTGCTTTGCCATAGATCAAACAGACGGGATTTCTCATCTTCCAGCGCAGCGCGCTCGGCAAGGGGTTTGTCGGCCAGATTGAAGCTCATGGGAGTTACCTGCTGCGTAAAATAGGCGACATCTTACACTGTAGGAAGAAATGTCCGACTCAGGATTTTTCGTCAAGGTTGGGTCAACGCGAAAATTCACTGCAACTTTTTCGCTGACGACAGACTCCACTGTTCACTGTCCATTTATCTGCAAGGAGTACTTCAATGGCCCGCAAAACCCGCGCACAAATCGCCGAAGATCAAATCAAGGATCAGGCCTTCAGCGAACTTCAGGCTCTGATCGAAGAGTCGGAGAAGCTGCTCAAAAGCAGTGCCTCACTCGTGGGTGAGGAAGCGGACACACTTCGTGGGCAAATCGCCCAGAAACTTCAACAGGCTCGGGACTCCGTCACCCGCGTTCGTGACCGGACCAAACCGGCGGTCGAAGCCACTGAAACCTACATCGGTGGTCATCCGTGGCAAACCGTGGCGATCTCTGCCGGTTTCGGCCTGGTAGTCGGGTTGTTGCTGGGTCGGCGTTAAGCGACCCTGTTTTAATCAGTACCCAGCAAAAAGGCGAGCACGCAGCTCGCCTTTTTCATGCCCGGCTTTTATGCAGACTGAGAGTATGCAGGGCTCAGAGCCCGGCCAGTTCCCGCAGATCCGCCAACGTCTGAGCATCGAGCTTAATGCCTTCGGTACTGGACTTGGCCCGTTGCTGGTGACGTCGATCCCCCGGCAAACGCTTGAGCCCCACACCGTGCATCTGCCGGACCAGTTCCTGACTGCGCTCGGCAAAACTCTGCCCAGCCGCCTTGCTCGGGTCGATCACGATCAGCAGTTGGCCCGTCCACGGCGTCTTGGCCCCCGGATGGTTCGACCAATCGAACTCGAAGGAAAAATTGCCGCCGGTCAACGCCGCCGCCAACAGCTCGACCATCATCGACAGCGCCGAACCTTTATGGCCGCCAAACGGCAGCAACGCGCCGCCCTCAAGAATCGCTTTCGGGTCCTGGGTCGGCTGGCCGAGACCGTCCACCCCCATGCCTGGCGGCAAACGCTCGCCCTTGCGCGCGGCGATCTGCACATCGCCATGGGCAATGGCGCTGGTCGCCAGGTCGAAGACAATCGGATCGCCGTCAGCCCGAGGAGCGGCGAAAGCAATCGGGTTGGTCCCGAACAGTGGACGATCGGCACCGTGCGGCACCACGCAGGTCATGCTGTTGACCACGCTCAGCGCCACCAGGCCTTCATAGGCGAAGGGCTCGACATCCGGCCACAAGGCGGCGAAATGGTGGGAGTTACGAATCGCCAGCACCGCAATGCCGGCACTGCGGGCTTTTTCCACCAACAAACCGCGTGCTGCGGCGAGGGCCGGTTGGGCGAAACCATTGCCGGCGTCGACCCGGACAAAGCCTGAAGCCACGTCCTCGACCACCGGCACGGCCTGGCCATTGACCCAGCCGCTCTGGAGCGTCGACACGTAACCGGGAATGCGGAACACGCCATGGCTATGGGCGCCATCGCGTTCGGCGCCGGCGCAGTTGAGGGCCAGTGTCCTGGCGACATCGGCGGAGGTGCCATGGCGCTGAAAAATCTGCTCAAGCAAAAGAACGAGCGCGTCGAAATCGAGCGTTTGAGTGTTCGAACTGACGGCCACTTCGGGCGTTGCGGTCATCTGAAGCTCCAGTTTTATTATTGAGTACGGGCAACAGGGTGAAACGGGTTGCAGGGCAACCCAAAACAGTTGTCGATTAAGCGCTGTTCTACCGGCGTCCTGTCAAGTCTCGACAGCCTGTTCGCATCAAGCAATATGTACCGCACCCGAGCCTTCCATTGACCGTACTGTTTTTCCTCAATCCAACAGCCTGCGATTACCCGCCGATCGCAGCACATCGAGGAAAACCCATGTCTGCTCCCCCACTGCCGTATTTTTTCGACGAGGCCGTACTTGCCTCCCAAGCCGAACAGCCCGGTGAACGCGAAAAGGCACTGTCCTTCACGCTTGATGACCTGCAGTGGTTGAATGCTGTTTATCTGGCGACGCATGCAGCCCGTATCGCCAATAGCGAGCCCATGCACGTTGACCAGCTGCTTTTAAGCGTACCTGATGCGCCAGGCATCCCCCTGGCCGGCGCTTTTGCCATGAGCCGGCCCAACGACGGAGAAGTCACGCTCTACACGCCGTGGAAAGGCCTGATCAAATTCGCGGACATGAAGGGCCTCAAAAGCAAACTAAAGGAATGGTTGGCACAGGCCGCTGGAAAGCGTGAGCTACTGCGCTTTCTCTCCATCGAACAACGCAGCGCTTTACCCACCGCCACTGCGCCAGACATTGCCACGCAAACAATCGACGGTGCGGTGTTCCGAGACCAGGAGCTCACCCTCGAGCGCAATCAGGCTCAGAACATCAAGACGATGATGGGTGAGCTGGTCAAGCTGCCAACGCTGCAATCGATGCTGGACGAAACCCTCAAGAACGCGCTGCATAAACCGTTCCCCAAACTGGACCAACGCCTTACCCGACTGGATAGCTTCGTCATCGACAGCGATGACCAACAATTGCTTTCCTCGCATTCACTGAGCGATACCCTGCTGCATTACTACCTGACCAACCAGTGGCCGACTGGCGATTCCAGAGTCTTTTCCAATCCCCGACACAGTGTGAGCAGCGACGCCGATACCCAGGCCTGGGAAAGCGCAATCAAAGAGATCGCGCAAAGTTTTACCCCTCACTTGCAAGGCCTGCTCAAGACGTTCTGGAACACATCGATGAGCAACGGGCAGTCCCGCAGGGAGCTATTTGCCGGGGGTTTGCGCGATACCTTTCACGTGAAGCTCCTGCTACAGCGTCAGCAAGGTGTTCTAACGACACAGGAATACCTGCGACTGATGAATCTCAGCCTCGAACCTGACGCCAACGATCCTCTTCGTAGCGAAAAAGTACGTATCACCGCCCCCTTCAAGCCATACGTCGAGCTCGCCTCGACCGTGATGATCGGCAGCAGCGACACGCTGGGTTTTCTGTACACCCCGTCCAGAGGCATCGAGGCAACGAGCGACCTGCCCGCCGTCAGGAAAATCGTTGCGCAGATGTTGATAAGCCAAGGGCATGAAGACACGCTGCTCAACTTCATGTCCCTGGACGAACGCACTACGTTTCTTTCAATGAAGCCGGATGAACAAGTGATTGTCGGTGAACCAATCATCGGCCCGGTGTTTGAACAGTTGATGACCGACATCCTTGGCAAGCAGCGAGAGAATCTGTCCCATGCGCTGAGCCATTGCCGTGAAAGCGATGGCACACAGGATCCCCGTGCCTTGTTCGACAAGGCACTGGATGTCCGGGGCCTGATCGACGATCGACTGCTGGCGGCCGATGCCAAAGAACGCTGGAGTACACACGCAGACCGCCGCCTGAGCGCGCAACCAGACACCGTTCGTGGAGAGTCGGCCAAAGAGCATCTGACCCTTCTCTCCACCGCCAAGCTGCCGCTCGACCTATTCCTCGAACACCAGCCGGTCATTCCCGCGACCACCCGCACGATTGCCGAAGTGCAGCGTATCGTCAATTTATCACTCGGGAGCCTGCAATCGCGTTTCACCCGAACCCTGTCAACGGCATTGCACAGTGAATTGAAGCTGCACACCATCATGCGCACCCTGGGTGCGACGGAACAGGCGATCATCAAAACCGTGCTTGATACCCCGGTACGCTTGCAGCGAGCTGCATTGAGCGGTTTTTTGCCGGACGTATTTTCCTTGGCGCTGAAGGCAGGCGACGCTACGGCCCCGTTGAAGCTGGCCAGTTGTTTTGTGCTGACTGAACGTGGAGGCCTGGACCCGAAGCATTCGGGCAAGGCGATTTTGTGGACGCCAGCGTCGGGATTTGAAGCCTTCAGGGCATTGACTCCGTTGCTGACCGAGCTGGATCGACGCCTCAAGGACATCGATGTTCGCACCACCCTTCTGGAGAACCTTGGACGTAGCGAGAGAGTGGCTGGGCGGATTTACACCCTGGCACCGCTGCAGCGAATAGATGGGCATTTTCTCGATCACGTGCAAAAGTCCTATGTCCAGCTGGATCAGGCGTGCGTCATCCGTGCGCTGGTCACGAAGCTTCCCGCGACGCCCTTGGCCAGTCTCCTGAAGCTGGTGGCGTTACGCCAACCGATGACCGGATTAGACCGCGCGACAGACATTGCCCAATCCCTGATCACTCAGCAAAAACTGCCGGCATGGCTGGCCAAGGCGTCCATTCAAGACCAGATATTGCATGCGGAATTGCTTCAGCAATACCTCAACAACGTTACCGACGACCAGGACTACCTCACAGGCATACGCTCCCTGGCGCGCACGGCGCACGATGCACTTGAAAAACAACTCAAGGCAGATACGTTCGACATCGATCCGGATAAGGTCCAGATCCTGATCAGCGCACGCTCGAGGTCTGCGGCCAGCACCCAGACCCTGACCGACTTTGCACTGACCCACTTCAAGGATCTGGACAAAACCCATTTCACGCTGGTGTCGCTTGATAACACCGTGATTCCCCAGGACATGGACCAAAGCTACATCAGAGACCTGATACGAAACTTGAAGCTGGGCGAACATCAGCAGAAAACATTGAACGAAGCCTTTGCAGATACCCAAGCGAACGCAACGGACCGCAAGAAGCGGTTTTACACGCAGTTACCCTGGCAACTGATGCATTACGCCCACACGGAAAAACTGCAGGAGCGCCTGAGCGAGACGGGGTTTGATCTGATACGCCAAGTCATGGACATGCCTGACGCTATCGCCCGCGCGGCAGTCGACGGTGCCCACGCAATCATCCGTCCACTTGAGTTCCTGGGTATCAAGAACGGGCAAACGATCAAAGTACCAGGCGTCTATCTGATCGGTTCGTCGGCCGATAGCGCAGCGCCACAGGTCCTTCTCGCGCCTCACAGTCCCAGGCACGGGGTGAAAGAATACGAGAATGAAACACAACTGCTGACTGAACTGAAGACCCGCGGCGGTCTGCTCGACTGGGTACTCATGAACCTCTCGCAGCCTGAACGAATACTGCTTGAACTCAGGATGGCGACCTCCAATAGCCGCCCCCCCGAAGTGACGCTGGCGTCCAATCCGATCAAGGGGAATCTGTTCGGACACTTGTTCAAAGACAACGCCGAGTTGTTAGCCCGACTGCTCGGTTGTCAGTCCGATGACAACAAGCAGAGTGAATGGGCAACCCTCAAGCATGTGCTGGGTGAAGATTTTCAGGAGGCATTTACGTTCTTGACGGGCAAGCTTGCCTACCCGATCACGGTGTGGCGCAGTTACCAAGACATCAAGCAGTCCGCCGAGGACCTTCAAACGCACAAATGGGGAGCAGCGATAAAGGAATTTATCAGCGGCATTGCACAACTCGCCACGTTGCGACTATCGCTGCAAGCGCAACCCTCTTCTACGCCAGGTACACCTGCGCCTGAAACGCCCGATACCCGCTTCAAATGGCAGAACGTTGCCATTACAGCCCCCGAACGTACGCAGTTGAAGCGTCATGAAAGCATCGACGTCGATCTGAATTCGCTCACATTAAACTCAAGTCTTGGGCTCTATACCCATCCGACGACAAAAAAAACCTATGCACCGGTTGAAGGAAAGGTCTATCCGGTCGCAAAGCTCGGCACTCACTGGCGCATCGCCGACACACACACTCGCGGTCCTCGGCTGAGTCAGAACGTGTCGAAACAATGGGTTCTGGACAGGCAAGCGCCAGCACCCCGGTTCAGCATCGGCAATCGGTTGCGCACCGCCTATTCGGTTTGGGAGGGCATGAACGTCGATGCCAATGGCATGCCCGAAATCCGCCGACTGTTTCCGCAAAAGGCTCGTCAGATTGACGAAGCGCTGGACCTGGCAACCACCTATGCCTGGAACTGCTTTCAAAACCTGCAATTGCTGAAGTCTTCCGACAACACAGTTACCCCCGTGCATCAACTCATCATGGATTTTATTGACGTACCGCAAGTGCAGTCCGCGCATGTGGGGCAGCTTGAAAAAGTCTTGGGCGACATTTTTGCGGCCTTGCTGGACCCCTCACTCAGAAAGCCGAAGAGCAGTCGTTTTGCAATCGGCAGGCTGGTCAGTGGAGCGGCATCTTCATTCGCTTTCACCGTTCCAACGGATGCAAAGCAGAAAATTTATCTGGCGGAAAAGTTCTTCGACCCCGGTTTCGATATTTACCGCCCACATCTTAGCGACCCAGCCTTCCCTATCAACACGCATGCCCGAGCAGTAACCCTTATTCATGAGCTTTCCCATATCGTCTGCAAATCCGAAGACATTGCTTACTTCGATCCCGTCAGACCATTTCCCCATCTGATTGAAACGACCAGCGCAACCGCCAGTGACCTCAAGGACGCGTTGATCACCCTTCAGGACACCGCACTCTCGATCAAGACACCCCTGACTCAGCTGTTCATGACCGAAGATCCTGATACCGGTGTATGGGAGGATCCGGGCAGCACTTCATATGAAAATACTGATCGGGTAAAAGCGCATTTATTGACCTTGACCGGCGGAGAAAACCTGAGCGCTGCCCGCAAAATTTTCAAGAGAGACCCACTGGTCAGACTCAAGGTGCAACTCGGTAACGCCGACAGCGTTGCATGGCTCATCAGCCATATGGGGCGCCAACTGCATACCACTACCCCGTGAATCGAAAAATAAGTGCCCGTTTGATGGGTAAATGCCATGACCGTTGTTCTCGCAGACTTCCCCTCAAGGTTAGAATGCAGGAAATCAGGATGAGTCAATGACCGACAACCCTCTCTCGCAAGCCGAATACGACGCTGTCACCGATGCCGCTGCGCATTGGTGCATGCGTCTGCACGCCAACGATTGCACCGCTGAAGAGCGGCTGGCATTCGAGCAATGGCATGACGCTCATCCGCTTCACGCGTTCGAGTACGAGGCCATGCTGGAGATCTGGGATGTCGCGGGGGACCTGCCACGACCAGAAACTTTCGTGGCCCCGATGGTCCGCGCCAAACCTGCTACGCCTTGGCGCACCTTCGGTATCGCCGCCGCGGTTTGCGCCATGGCATTGCCGCTGGCGGCCTATAGCGGCTGGAACCTGGGCTGGCTACCCAATTCCTACCAACATTTCGAGGCGAACGACAATGTCCGCCAGGTCACCCTGAGCGATGGCAGTCAGGTGGAACTGAACCTGGGCAGTGAGCTGACGTTCAGCAACTACAAGGATCAACGTCGGATCACGCTGAAAAAAGGCGAAGCCTTCTTCAGCGTCAGCCATGACACTGAACACCCCTTCATTGTCAAAGCGGCCGAAGGCAGGATTCGAGTCACCGGAACCAAATTCAACGTCTGGATGTATGAAGATCAGGTCCGGGTGAACCTGATAGAAGGTTCGGTGCTGGTGAGCAGTAATGACGCCGTTGCGGGTGACGGTTTGCACCTCGAGCCAGCAATGCAGGCGAGCTATAGACGCGGCGACTTCACTCCCCGGATCAGTCAGACCTACGACAATGAAAACTCACTGGCCTGGCGCAGCGGAAAACTGGTGCTCGATGACCTGGCGCTGACCGACGCATTGCCATTGATCAATCGCTACTTGAGCAAACCGGTGATGGTGGCCGACCACAGTACCGGCTCGATTCGCATCGGCGGCATCTACAACATCAAAGAGCTCAACAACCTGGTGGCTTCCCTGCCCAAGGTATTGCCGGTCTACCTGACCCGCAACAAGGATGGCAATCCGGTCCTCAACTCCATTCCGCAACAAGCCCCGAAAAGCTGAAGGCCGCGACCCTTTGCGGGGTGCGGCCTTCATTTCCCGGTTCAAATATCTTCAGCGTTACTCTGCGGCCACCTTCCCGGCTTTTTTATCCTGTTCGCGGATCGTCTGAACCTGGTACTGCGGATCGGACGTGATCTGCTGTTCGGTGAACGGCAACACACTCAACTGCTTCCTGGAAAATGCCACGGTCTGATCTCTGGAGTACCTGGAGGCCGGGTCACTGGAGAGCGAGAATGCCAGCAGCCCCTGGGCCTGCGGCCCCTTGTCATCGAAGGTCACCACCTGCAAATAGCTGGTACCGCTGACGACCTCGAGTTTACCGTCGGTTCTCGGCACGCTCTGAATGGCGTTATAAATTCCAAGAGAGCCAGGTCCACCGTGAATCGGCGTCTGCTGGCCGCCGCTGCTGACGACCTGGATATCACCCCAGCGGCTATCGGCCGTAAGCCCCATCTTGTTGATCTGCGCGACCGACGCCAGCATCGCTTCGCGAACCGCCTTTGCGACGTCCACGCGATCCACTGCCAGGCCACGCGGCGTGTGTTGCGGGTCTTTCGGATCGAACGCCACACGCCACAGATCAGGCGTTTCCTCTAGCGACGCCATGACATTCTGGAAATGCACAAACCCCAGACCACTGTCCAGATTCGCACTGCGATCCCAGGCCTTGAGACTGGCACACAGCGGCGTGAGCGCTGGCGCATCGGTCCCCGGTGCCGCCGTACAGAACTGCAGCAGGTCCGGCATCACTTGTGCCGCCTGATACACCTGATCGTCCATCACCATGTGTTGCAGATCCGTCGCGGCTATCGGGCCGGCCTTGTTCAACGTGTTCAGGCGATCCAGCGCAAAACGCGAGCGCAGCCCCAATGGCTGGCCATCCTGGCTGATCAGGGGCGAAAAACCGGTAAGCGGTTGCGCCGGGTTGGCCATCCAGGCCGAATCGTTGGAGTGCTGCACAAAATCCTTGCGCAACAGCTGCGGCAACTTGTCTGCCGCAAAAATGCCTTTTTGTGCAGCCGTCGGGTCGATGTCCCAGGCACACTCGCTGTTGGAACCGTCGAGGACGATCATCTGCAACCCGGCCCGCGGATCACTGCACCGGGCCAGTTTGTCGGCACTGACGTTCGGCACGACCGAGAGGTTCATGTACAGCGTCTGCCCCTGATCATCCGTCGCCAGGGTGTTGACCCACGGGATCCCCTGGATCTTGTGCACCGAGGCCTGAAAGTCCTTGAGGCTGACCGCGCGGTTCATTGCATACCACTGCTGCAAGACCCGGTCGTTATCCAGATTCGCGTCGCGCAAGCTGTAGGCGAACTGGTTGTCCCAGTCGAGCTTTCCGGGCCATTGCACGATCGGACCGAACTGCGAACTGTAGACCACATGAGAAACCGGTCTGGTCTGGCCATCCGGTTGTTTCACGTTCACGGTCAGGGTCTGTTTCTTCATTGGCAATGACTTGCCGTCGAGCAGATAACGGGTCGAATCCTTGGGATCGAGTTGCAGGCGATACAAGGTGAAATGCTTGGACGAGTCCACAGTGTGGGTCCACGCCAGGTGCTGGTTGAAACCGATGTTGATCATCGGCAGCCCCGGCAGCGCCGCGCCCATGACGTCCAGCTTGCCGGGAATGGTCAGGTGCATTTGATAGAAACGCATCCCGCCGACCCAAGGGAAATGCGGATTGGCCAGCAACATTCCCCGGCCATTGAACGAACGTTCACTGCCGACCGCCACGGCGTTGCTGCCGCGGTCCAGGGCAAACCGTTGCATGCGCGAGGCAGCCACCTGGAACGACAAGGGATCGCCTGCCACCTGAGTAACGGCCTTGGGTGGCGTCGCGCCGGCCAGGGCTTCGGCAAACTGCCCTACTCCGCCTTCGACCAGCAGGCGTCGCGTCAACTTGACCAGGTCCTGGGCGGTAATCTCGCGTACCCAGTCGCCCTGACACTGCTGCGGTAAACCCTGCGCCCGACGCTCTGTCAGCGAACGGTTAAAGCCCGACACATACCCTTCGATGAGATCGCGCACTGCCGGGGTTTGCGCCTGCCAGAAACCCTCGACGGCCTGTGGCGTGTTCAGCCAATTGAAAAACAGATCGCTGACCAGGTTTTCGCGTTCTTCGACCGTGAACTGATCCGGGCCGAAATAGCGTGAACGTTCGCCGTTCACAGTAGTGATCTCATTGGCCAGCAGGCACAGGTTGTCCTGAGCGTAGGCGTAACCAATGCCATAACCGAGCCCGCGCTCGTTGTCGGCACGGATATGCGGCACGCCGAAACTGGTCCGGCGAATGTCGGCGCTCGCCTGCTCCGGCTGACTGCGTGCGTTTGCCGCAAGACTCAAGCCCACCAACACGCCTGCAAGGCTCAACCGGGTTAACTGCCTGGAAATAATCACGCTCGCTCCTGATCGAAAAGACAAACACCCTGCGTCATACACGCACAGCGCCTTCCCCTAGGAACGAAACAAAGGACAAAAATTTAGGCTGTGAAAGGCGCTTTTCACGGGCATCTCACAGGCCGCTGACGTGATGGCGACAAAATTTCTACATTCGGGGCTTCATTATTCGCCTTGCTCATACGTCTTATTGAGTGAGAGCACCCATCACATTTCCTGGCCGGCTCGGAAAAGGAGTTTTTGCATGTACAACTCGCAACTGCCAACGGACGGTAGCAATGCGCCAAAGGGCTCTGCCATGGGCTCAGGTGTTTTCAGTCAGCGCAACGAGCGCAATGGCAACGAGCGGATCAGGCTGCTGCTCAAAAGCTATGGTCTGCGAACCAGTCTGATCCGCCTCAAAGTCATCGACGCCTTGCTGACCGCCGCCGAAAGCGACCGTAGCCTTGGCGTGCGCGGCGTGCACAGCCACTTGCTGGACCTGGATATCCCCCTGTCCTTTCTCAGTGTGCGGGAAGTGTTGAAACGCTTGTGCAGCGAGGGCGTTATCACGCTCAATCCGGACAAAAGCTACAGCCTGCATCCGCACGCCGCAGCCATGCTCCATCGCGAGTGATCCGCTCAAGGTGCGTCGCTCAGGGTTTGACCTTGCGGCGCATCACGCCATTGATCACCACTACGATCACCGCCACACCGATGGCGATGTACTGAAACAGCTTCTCGCTGATGACGCCTGCGTTTTGCAGATACGAAAGGCCGAACATGATCCCCAACACCACGAGGGAGATCAGAATCGAGTATTTCAAACGTTGCGACTGAGTCATTGCGAGTTCCTGAACCTGAAAAAATGTATCCGGTTTGTATCCAAATGCATACCAAGACCCTACCTTTCTCCGGGGATGGGACGCTACAAACGGGGTCTCATGTTACAGCCGATCAATAGATTTGGCTTTATTGCCCCATGAGGATTTTGAAATGTTCCGTCGAATCACTCTGCTGATTCCCCTGCTCGCTCTCCTGACCCTGAGCGGCTGCATCGTTTTCCCCCACGGTGGCTGGCACGGCGGTCACCATTACGACCGTGGCGGGCCGGGGTATTACCAGCATCGATAACGTGAGTAATTGAACCTTCATTCGTAAGCTAAATACCCCATCCGATAACTGCTAAATAAATGCCCGCCCTGTCGCGGGCATTTTTCGTACGTGCATATTTACCTTTTCCTACTCATCGAATATCGAAACATAACGAAAACTATTGAAACCTTGAGTCTCAATAGTTGATTGGAGCTATTCATATTCAATGTTTAGTCTCGGCGCACTGCAATAAACCGTTATTAAACTTCGAGCAAGAACAGGGATGCCATGCACAATCCTTTAATCAACATCAGCCCCCGCCATCTACTGGGCTTTTGCCTTGCAATCACAATGTTCGAACTTCTGACGTATATGGCCAGCGACATGATCATGCCGGCCATGTTGACCGTCACCCATCAACTAGATGCCAGTCCTGATCATGTCCCCTACGCTTTCAATCTTTATCTGGCCGGCGGCATTCTTCTGCAATGGCTTATTGGCCCGCTGTCCGATCATTTCGGCCGTCGCCGGATGTTGCTCATCGGTTGTGCGGTATTTGCCCTGGCCTGTGCCGCCGCGTTCAACGTGCAAAGCATTTATGCGTTCAACGGCTTGCGACTGATTCAGGGCATGGGGTTGGGGTTTGTCATCGCGGTCAGCTACCCGGCCCTGCAAGAAGTTTTCTGCGAAGCCGACGCGGTCAAAATCATGGCGTTGCTGGGGAACGTCGCGCTGCTCTCCCCGCTTCTGGGACCGTTGCTCGGCAGTCTGCTGCTGGAATGGTTGTCCTGGCGGGAGCTGTTTTTGCTGTTGAGTCTCGGCGGCGTGATGGTCTGGCTCGGGCTTTACCTGTTCATGCCGGAAACCGTGGGCACCCTGCGCCACGACGGTCAGCGACTGGAAGCCGTACGCTTTGAATGGCACGGCACCGTGCGCCGCTATATCGCGTTGCTGACTAACCCGCGATTCCTGTGCGCCGCAGTCGCGCTGGGCGTGATGAGCCTGCCGTTGATTGCCTGGATCGGGTTGGCGCCGCTCTTGCTGATCCACAACCAGGGGCTTTCAACGCTGCACTATAGCCTGTGGCAAATCCCGGTGTTCGCGGCCGTCATTCTCGGCAATCTGATCCTCAACCGACTGATTGCCAACGTTGAACTGCCACAGCTGATTCGCTACGCGCTTTGGCCGTTTTGCGGCGGGCTCATCGCGTTAGTCGCCGTCAGCGTCTATGGCGCTTCGACAGTCGTGCTGATCAGTTGCCTGGCGCTTTACGCCGTGGGGCTTGGCATGAGCAATGCCGCGCTGTACCGCCTTGCGCTGTTTGCCAGCGACGACAGTAAAGGCCTGGTCTCGGCCATGATCGGCATGATCTCGATCGCCGTCATGGGCGGCGGCGGCTCGCTTGTTGCGGCCGCCGGCGCCGGTGACAGCCACGAATCCTTCGCCCTGATGGCGGGCCTTGCGGGGCTTCTGAGCCTCGCGCCCCTACGCCTGTTTCTGCGGCGTTCTCACATCGCGCTTGCCGTTTGACACCACACAGTAGGTCTTTTGATGATCCATTTACCCCACACCGATGCGCTCTGCGCGTTAACGCAACCCTATTGCCTGGATTCCGTACCCGAGGGCCTGTTCGACCAGGCGATGGGGGAAATCAGCCTGTTTCATTGTCACCACACGCCTGGCTACGAACGCTGGCTAAACGCCAACGGGCTCGATGCAAAGGACCTGGAGACACTGGATGACTGGTCAAGACTGCCGCCGATCTTCGCCAACTATTTCAAACGTCACCTGTTGTTCAGCCCCACCGGCGAAGGCGCGCTGGAGCTGACCTCATCCGGCACCAGCGGCCAGAAGAGTCGCATGCGCTATGACCTTCGCAGCATGGCAGCGGCTCAAGGCATGGTGAGCCACATTTTCCGGCATTACGGCTGGGAGACTCCGCACAGCCCCTGCAATTATTTGCTTCTGAGCTACGAGCCCGAGGCTGCCATCACCTTGGGCACCGCTTACACCGACCAGTTTCTCTGCAGCTATGCGCCCGTCAATCGGGTCGTCTACGGATTGCGGCGGACGGGTAAAGGTCACGAGTTCGACCTGTTTGGCGTGATTCGCGCCTTGCAGGAGTTTGCCGACGAGGGATTGCCCGTGAGGATTCTCGGATTTCCTGCATTCCTTTCCCATGCGCTACAGCACATGGAAAACACCTGCGCACCGAATCTCGAGCTTCCCGCTCAGTCATTGGTGTTTTTGGGGGGCGGCTGGAAAAACCAGGCAGCCCAAGAGATTCCCCTGCTTGAGCTGTATGCCCGAATCAACCGGCAATTAGGTATCGACCTGTCCCGCTGTCGGGATGGCTACGGTGCCGTCGAGCATGCCGTGCCCTATATCCAATGTGCCCGCCATCATTTTCATGCCCCCATTTACTCGAAGGTTTTCGTGCGCAACCCATCCGATTTCACGGTCCAGCCATACGGCCAGCGCGGCTTGCTGGAATTCGTCTCCCCGTACATTTCGTCAAGCCCTGCTCACGCTGTGGTCATGGGCGATCTGGCGACATTACACCCCGGTGCACATTGCGGATGCGGCCTGACGACCGATTGGTTCGAGCTGCACGGACGCGCCGGCACCACCGCCAGTCGCAGCTGCGCCATGGCGGCTTCCGAATTGCTGGGAGGAGCTTGATATGTTACTCATCAATGGCCAACTGCGTGACGACGTTACCCCGGAAAGCGCCCTCGACAGCCTTCGAAAACAATTACCCGGGTTGCTTTCTGCACCGATCGACAGCGAGACCGTCATCGAAGCCGCGGCTCGTTTCGCCACGCAATTACAGACTCGCAGCCTGAACCTGCCTCTGGACAACGATCAATGTCAGGGGTTGATCGAGTTCTGCCAGCGCAGCAACCTGAACATGAAGCTTGAGCGAGAACTGGGCTCGCAACCCCGTTCGCTGAGACGTATCGACTACCAGCGGCCACACTTTGAAAGCTGGCACCCCTTGGGACTGGTGGTGCATGTGACGCCAGGCAATGCGCCGATGCTCGCGTTCTGCGCGGTTCTCGAAAGCCTGCTGGCCGGTAATATCAACTGGTTACGCCCCAGCGCCAGCGATGCGGGGTTGACTGCGCAATTGCTGGCTGCCTTTGTGAAGTGCGACACCACCGCCAGGCTTGCCGAATTCGTCGCGGTGTTGCCCGTGGGCACTTCCTGGATAGCCGAACTCTGCGCTCAGGCCGATGGCGTGTCAGCCTGGGGCGGTGAAAAGGCGCTCAAAGCGATACGTCAGCAGATCCCCGCCGGATGTCGCTGGATCGATTGGGGGCACAGGATCAGTTTCGCTTATCTGTCGCCTGACGCGGCCAGCCCTTCGGCGCTGGATGCGTTGGTGGATGAAGTGTGCAGTCTGGATCAACAAGCGTGTTCCAGCCCGCAATGGGTGCTGGTGGATAGCAATGATCCGGCCATCCTGCAGGACTTGGGCGAGCGTTTGAGCGATGCCTTCAAACGTCGCGCGTCGCACTGGCCGGCGCTGGTGCCCACGGACCAGGAAGCGTGCGAGATCACCACCCGCACGGCCATGGCGCAACTGGATTACTGTTTTGCGAACCAGACCGGCCAGGTCTGGGCCGGCCACGGGTGGCGGATCATCTGGGAACACCATCAGACGCTCGCGCCTTCGCCGCTGTTTCGTACGGTGCTGCTCAAACCCGTACCGCAACACTTGATCGCCGAGACGCTGTTGCCCTGGCGCACGGTCCTGCAAAGCTGCGCACTGATTTGCTCTGCGACAGAAACGCCAGGACTTGCTCGAGCGCTGGTCAACGCCGGCGTTACCCGTATTGCAGCGTGTGGCGGGATTCATGACGGCTACGCCGGTGAGCCCCATGATGGCGTCTACGCGTTGACGCGTCTGAGTCGCCGCCTCTCGGTGAGTCTGGCACCTGATGTGCTGACGGGCCATGCAACGCTCGACCCGGCCCCGCCCGCCCTTGACACCGCCCATGCGCCGATCATGGACAAAAACGCCTTCACGACCCAGCCGATGGGTACCGCAGCACAATTGTATTTTCGCTCTGGAGGCAGCAGCGGCACTCCGGCTCTCGCCGGGTACAGCTATCGCGACTTTCAACGGCAGATGCGCGCAGCGGCAGACGGCCTGTTCGCCGCCGGGCTCGATCCTGCACAGGACCGGGTCATGAACCTGCTTTACGGCGGCAGCCTGTACGGAGGTTTCCTCAGTTTTACCAAAATACTGGAACAGATGGGCGTCACTCATTTCCCCATGGGTGGGCCCCTGGACGATGACTTCAGCGAAATCGCCCAACTGATCGTCGACCAGGGTGTCAACGTGCTGATTGGCATGCCGAACACCTTGCATCGTCTGTTCTTCAACGAACAGACCCGGCTCCGCGCGTACGCCGGTATCAGCAAAGTGTTCCTCGGCGGCGAGCATCCGGGCCAAACCAGCCTGAGCCTCATGGAAAGCTGCGGCGTCTCGATGATCCGCTCGGCGATCTATGGTTCCGTCGACGCCGGTCCCTTGGGGCATGCGTGCGCAGCCACCGCGAGCGGGGTGTTTCACTTGATGTGCGATGCCCAGCATCTGGAAATTGTGCAGATCGAACAGGATGAACCGGTTCAGGCCAATGAGATCGGTCGCCTGCTGTTTACTTCACGAGCGCGGCAAGGCCAATCCGTGCGCCGATATGACGTGGGCGATACCGGTCGCTGGGTACCCGGAGCCTGTCCGTGCGGGCTGGACTCACCCCGCTTCGAACTGCTCCAGCGCCACGGCAAACTGGTGCGAATGGGCACGGTGTTCATTTCGCCGTCGGCTCTGCAGGATAGCGTCGGCGCGCCCATTCAGATTGTTCTGGACCACACCCCTGATGGCGTCGAGCGACTCAACGTTCTAACGGATGCAGACATCCACCACGTTCGCAACGCATTGCTGAGCCATGAAGCGCTGGCCACTGCCGTAAACGCCAACCTGGTCTCTGTCGAAGTTCAAGTGTGCATGGAGCAAGCGTTCACTCGAAACAAACACAGCGGGAAAACACCGTTGGTTATTGATAACAGAAAATAAAAATACAGCCAGCTACTCACAACGTGTTTTTTAACCGCCTAGACGCCTGATAAAAAAAGAGAACCCAGTGAAACTACCTTACTCGCTTGAACAACTTGTGCCTTATGTACGGCAACACTCCAAGTTCTACTGCACACGCCTGAAACATTTACCACTGAACAGTACTGATTTAAAAGATTTACCACTGATCAACGTGACCGACTATTGGGCCGACAGCAATGACCTGCAACACTGGCCGGTCCTGACACGCACTGTCGATGATGCTCTGGTGTTTAAAACGGGAGGGTCGACCCAACAGGGTAAACTCTCGGTTTACTCCCGCGACGAATGGCACGCCATGGTGAGTACGTTTGGTCAAAGTCTCGCGACTCAACTCAACCACGGTGACCGGGTCGCGAATCTGTTTTTTTCCGGAGATCTTTACGCCAGTTTTCTGTTCACACATCACTCATTGGCGCATGTCGGGAAATCCATCTGCGAATTCCCGTTTACCGGCCAAGTCGAACTGGATGGACTGGCAGACGCCATTGCCCGGCATAGAATCAATGTTCTGGCCGGGGTGCCGGCACAACTACTGCGATTCTCCGCGTACCTGGCACAGCATCGGCAAGTGCTGTGCGGGGTCGAAACGCTGCTTTATGCAGGAGAAAGCCTGTTTGCTGCGCAACTGGCAATCTTCGCCGAAGTGTTCCCCAACGCTCGCATCGCTTCGATTGGATATGCCAGCGTGGACGCCGGTCTCATCGGGGCCTCCGATCGCGACTGTGCCTTGGGTGAACACCGGGGGTTCGACCAACATACCTTGTTGGAAATCGTCGATGAACTCACCGGTGAAGTCATCGAGGAATGCGATCGCACCGGCTTGTTAGTGGTGACCAATCTGACTCGTCGACTCATGCCACTGCTGCGTTATCCGGTGGGTGATCGTGCCTGCTGGCGAGAACCCAGCGCGACCCCGAGGCGTAAATTTGCGCTAAAGGGGCGAAGTGCCGACAGCCAGCGGATACGAGTCGGTGTGCTGTCGCTGTTTCCCAGCGAAATAAGCGAGATCGTCCAGCGGACTGCCAATAGCGACCAATGGCAGTTACTGATCGAACATACCGGTTACAAGGATATTCTAAGTCTGAAATGGGTACCCGAGCCTCACCCATATAATGTCGAACCAATGCGCCAAGTATTACAGGAAGCGCTGGTCACCCAATACCCCGGCATCGACGACCTGAGTCGCGATGGGCTGCTCGAGTTCCGGGTCCTGCCCTGCGCAGTCAAAGACTTGAGCCTGCATCCCCGCTCCGGCAAACAACCGAGGATCCTGGACTTACGAGTGTATGACGCCCCCTCGCCGGAGCCCGAGTAATGAGCCGGTTGATTTTTCGGCGCTACCAGCCGTCCGACGCACAGGCCGTCAGCCAGTTACTTCGCGAGATCTACGGCGATCATTACGGCAGGCCAGATATTTACTTGCCGGCCATGATCAGTCAGCACAATGCCGAGGGCCGCTGGCAATCCGTCGTTGCGGTGGACGACAAGCGGGTACTGGGACACGCCGCGTTGTGCCTTGATGCGACTTCATTAACCGCTGAAATGGCGCTCATGGCGGTGCATCCCGCCGCTCAGGGAAAACGTGTGGCAACGCTTCTTGGTTCGCAACTCATCGAGCTTTCAGAGTCCTTGAAACTCGAAAGCCTTTCGATCAAGCAAGTGACTCACCACCCGTACACTCAACGCATGGCAGAAAAAATCGGTTTCCACAGCACGGGTTTGCTTCCCGACTACATCGCTTCGCCACTCACTGAACCGTTGCGGGAAACCATGGTGATGGGTTATCACATCAATGAAGGGCACGAACGCCCGCTCCCCAATATCCCATGGCCCGACAGTTGCCGCGCGCTCATGCAGCACCTTTGTTCAGTGTTTGGCACTCACCAGGGCATGGCGCCTTGCGTCCATCCACCCATGCAAATTGAACAACACCATGAACGGTTCGAAATACTCATACAGCGCTTGAACAATCATCTCCTGGATGAAATCCGACTCCTGCCCAGGCACTGGCTGATCTCGGTCAAACTCGAACTGTCCTGGCACTTTGCCGAAGATTTACACAATTTGTCGGCCCTTGGTTTCACCTTCACCGGGCTGATGCCCACGCACTACAGTAAAGGGTGGCTCGCACTGTTTCATCGAGGGGCGCAGTCTCGACACCTCACCCTGCACTGTCCGCACATGCAACACTTGCATGACGATTTACAGCAAAACGCCAGCACGCAGAGTAGCGCCGAAGCGCTGAACAGAGCCCGCTCAGCCGCGTGAGGCTTTTCGATAAAAGTCATTGCCCGGCTGCGCGTAAAGCTCCACCAGCCAGTCGACAAACACCCTCACCCGCCGGGACAACTGGCGGTGTGGCGGGTAAAGCGCCGTCAGCGGCATCCCCGGTGTCGGCACCGCCCTGAGGACTTCACACAACCGGCCTTCGCTCAGCTGGCGGGCTACGTGGTAATACGGAGTCTGGACCAGACCATACCCCGCCTCACACGCGGCCAGGTAACCATCGGCGCTGTTGACCGAAACTTGCTTGGGCAGATCAATGAGCTGAACCTGATCATTGACCATGAACTCCAGCCCATAACGCTTGCCATTGCTGCTGGAGAAGTACTCCACCATCTGATGGCCTTCAAGGTCAGCCAGACACTGAGGCGTTCCGAATCGCTTCAGGTAGTCGGGGCTGGCACACGTGACCTGATCCAGCATCGCCAACGGTCGCGCCACCAGTGAATCGTCCAGTGAGTCACCGCCCCGCAGCACGCAATCGACGCCTTCGCGTATCAGGTCGACTGGCCGGTCATTCAAGCCGATTTCCAGCTCGATCAAGGGATATCGAGCAGTAAATTGCGGTAATGCCGGAATCACCATCAAGCGTCCCACGCCCGCCGGCATGTCCACGCGCAACAGTCCCTTGGGGTTATTGCGTGCAGCGCTGAACACCGCTTCGGTTTCCTCCAGGTCCGCCAGCAACCGTACACAACGAGGGTAATAGGCCGCGCCGTCGAGCGTCAGGCTGATCTGCCGCGTCGTGCGTTGCAGCAATTGCACACCGAGATGCGCCTCCAGCTGTTTGATCAGAATGGTCACTGAGGCACGGGGCAACTGCAGGCTATCTGCCGCCTTGGCGAAGCCGCCCAGTTCGACGATTCGAGTGAACACGCGCATCGCGTTAAAACGGTCCATTGTTTTTGCTTACCGGCTGATTATTTAGAAATTACGAACAGTGATAGCAGTTTTAGCCGGTTTATCTTGTTTCTGTCGAGGTCAACAATGGACTCCACATTCACAGGGAGCTGATTTTATGCAAACACGTCAACTGGGCAAAAACGGTCCACTCGTCAGCGCGATGGGTCTGGGCTGCATGGGCATGACCGATTTCTACACGACGGGTGTGGACATCCGCGAAGCCACGGCCACTCTGCACCGCGCGCTGGAGCTGGGGATCAACCTGCTCGACACCGCTGACATGTATGGCCCGCACACCAATGAAGAACTGATCGGCAAGGCCATCGTCGGCAAACGCGACCAGGTGTTCCTGGCCAGCAAATTCGGGATCGTCCGCGACCCGGGCAATCCGGTTGCGCGGGGCGTCAACGGCCGACCGGAGTACATTCGCGCCTCTATCGACGGCACCCTCAAGCGCCTCGGTGTCGAGACCCTGGATTTGTACTACCAGCACCGCATCGATCCGCAGGTGGCCATCGAGGAAACCGTCGGTGCCATGGCCGAACTGGTGAAAGCCGGCAAGGTTCGGTACCTGGGTTTGAGCGAGGCCTCGGTCACAACGCTTGAGCGAGCACACAAGGTTCATCCGATCAGTGCACTGCAGAGCGAGTATTCGTTGTGGAGCCGTGATCAGGAGGAAAACGGTTGTCTGGCCGCATGTCAGCGTCTGGGTGTCGCCTTCGTCCCCTACAGCCCTTTGGGCCGTGGTTTTCTCACCGGAGCCCTAAAAAGCCCTGATGATTTCGCGGCAGACGACTACCGGCGCTTCAGCCCGCGCTTTCAAGGCGAGAACTTCGCCAAAAACCTGTTGTTGGTGCAGCAAGTGCAAGACCTGGCCGCAGAAAAAGGCGTGACCGCCGGCCAACTGGCGCTGGCATGGGTACTGGCTCAGGGCGATTACGTGATCCCGATTCCGGGAACCAAACAGCGTAAATACCTGGAAGAAAATGTGGCCGCGCTGGATGTGAAGCTCAGCGGCGAAGACTTGCAAGCGCTGGAATCGATATTCCCGGCCAATGCCACGGCCGGTTTACGTTACCCGGAAGAAGTCATGGAGTTGCTTGACCGGTAGCCGACGCCTGGCCCATTCGACACGTTGAGTGGGCCAGGACAATCAGGCGTCACGCCTTGGAGCTGACGCCCTTGTCGGTCGGCACCGTCGTGCCGTTACCCTTGCCGTAAGTGTGTAAATTTTGCAGCACGTAGATCGCCGTCTTGTATTCCGGGATCAGGCCGACAGCGTACTTGTCACCCCTGATACTGTTGTTCTGAATCGTGTCCAGTTGCGTGGCGAAATACTCCAGTGCGTTGAATTTCGCATCCGGGTCTTTCTGAACCCCAAACCGGTCAAACTTGTCACCGGCATTCATTAGCGTCATCGACGTAATATCGGAAATCAGGCCTTTACCTCTCAAGAAGGCGCTGAGATTGCCCAGTTGTTTGGCGGTGACATTTTCCGGGTCGAAACCTTTGATGTTTCTGTGCAGTTTCTGCTCATCCATTTTCGCGGTGTTCAGCAAAGTTGGATTGGTACCCACCAAAGCCAGCATCTGCCTGACCCTGGCGCTTTGCGTCACAGGCTTGCCGGCGCCCGTGTCCTTGACCAGCAAACCTGCCTTGGCCGTCCAGGCCCCGGTATAGCCGATAGTCATGACCGAACTCCCGACTGCGTTACCTGATGCAGACGTCCGTGTGAGGCGACCATAGAAAGTTCCTTGTTTAGTCTGGTTTAGAGCGGGCGAGTATCAGCCTGGCCACTAGCCACACCAACAATTATTTCCGACTTTTTACAATTCTCGTACATTTAAGATACAACCGGGCAAGTGCCCTGTTTCATTGGTCTATAGATTAATTTAGAAAGTGGTACAGACACTAAATATGTACTATTAACCTGTTGGTTAGTTAGTTTGTATAAATTACGACATCTCTCACTGCGCACCGTCCGTACCTCGCGGCGTTCTTGTCCGTGCTGATGGGGCGGTTCAAGGTTCGTTAACCGCTGTTGAGTTACATACAATCCCTGTGGCGAGGGGGTTTACCCCCGTTGGGCTGCGAAGCGGCCCCATAAAATCTACGACTGCTGCGCAGCCGAACGGGGCGATGCGGCGTTCCGATAAACCCCCTCGCCACAAATGATTTTGCGTCGACCGTATTACTTCGAAACAATCTCCTGCCTCGATGCTGGCTAAAATGGTCAAAATGCATTTTTTTGGCCGCAATTCGAGACGAGATTCCCCATGCGAACCCACCTGCGTCTGGTCGCCCTGAGCGCCCTGTTCATCTCCTCCCTGGCCCAGGCCGCCGACCTGATTCCGATCGAGGTTCACCGCGATGCCAATTGCGGTTGCTGCAAAAAATGGATCAGTCATCTGGAAGCCAACGGCTTCAAAGTCGACGATCACGTCGAAGCCAATATGAGCGAATTCAAGCAACAGCACGGCGTGCCTCCGCGCCTGGCGTCGTGCCATACCGGCTTGATCAACGGCAAATTCGTTGAAGGTCATGTCCCCGCCGATCAGGTGCTGGCCTTGAGCAAGCGCGACGATCTGTTGGGCGTTGCCGCCCCCGGCATGCCCATGGGTTCACCCGGCATGGAAATGGACGGCATGAGCGATGCGTATCAAGTGATCGGCCTGAAAAAAGACGGCACTGACGTGGTGGTGGCGGACTACCCCGCCCATTGATGTTCGGTGCGTACATCGGGCTGTTCTTCGCTGCATTCGGCGCAGCCACCCTGCTGCCCTTGCAGTCCGAAGCGGTGTTGGTGGGGCTGTTGCTCAGCGGCAAGTATTGGCTCTGGTCGCTGCTCGCCGTGGCGACACTGGGCAATGTTCTGGGATCACTGCTGAACTGGTGGCTGGGGCGCTGTATCGAGCGGTTTCGTGACCGGCGCTGGTTTCCGGTCAGCCCGCGCCATCTGGAAAAAGCCCGAGTCCATTATCAGCGTTACGGTCATTGGTCGTTGCTGCTGAGCTGGGTACCTGTGATCGGTGATCCGCTGACCCTGGTGGCCGGCGTGATGCGCGAGCCGCTGGGGAGATTCCTGCTGATCGTGACCCTTGCCAAAGGCGCCCGTTATGGTGTGTTGGCCATGGCCACAGTGGGCTGGATGGGTTGAACGATCATCCACGGCGATTGCCTGTGTTTAATGTCGCCCTAATCATGCCGATCCAGCATCGGCCGATTTCCAATGGAGTCCGCCCATGTCCCTCACCCGCTCCCGCTGGCTGCCCGGCCTGCTGCTGACCGCTGCATTGCCTGTCATCGCCCACGCCGAAGGCCCGGAATATGGCCCGCAGCTGCAAGGGTTCGAGTACCCCTACACGGTCAAGCATTTCGCCTTTGAGTCCCAGGGCAAATCCCTGCAAATGGGCTACATGGATGTCGCCGCCCACGGCAAGGCCAATGGACGCAGCGTGGTGCTGATGCACGGCAAGAATTTCTGCGGTGCCACCTGGGACAGTTCGATCAAGGCCCTGAGTGAGGCCGGTTACCGGGTCATTGCCCCGGACCAGATCGGTTTCTGCACCTCCAGCAAACCCGACCATTATCAGTACAGCTTCCAGCAACTGGCGACCAACACCCAGCAATTGCTCAAGGCCCTCGGCATTCAAAAGGCCAGTGTTCTCGGGCACTCCACCGGCGGCATGCTCGCCACTCGCTATGCGCTGCAATACCCCGATCAAGTCGAACAACTGGCACTGGTCAACCCCATCGGCCTGGAAGACTGGAAAGCCCTCGGCGTGCCCTATCGCACGGTTGATCAATGGTATGAGCGCGAGCTGAAACTCACCGCCGATGGCATCCGCACCTATGAACGCAACACCTATTACGGCGGCCGCTGGAAGCCTGAATTCGATCGCTGGGTAGACATGCTCGCCGGGCTGAACAAAGGACCGGGGCATACGCAGGTGGCGTGGAATTCGGCGCTGATCTACGACATGATCTTCACCCAACCGGTGTACTACGAGTTCAAGGACCTGAAGATGCCGACCCTGCTGCTGATCGGTACATCCGACACCACGGCCATCGGCAGCGACATCGCACCGCCCGAGGTCAAGGCGAAACTCGGTCACTACGACGTCCTCGGCAAGCAGGTAGCGAAACTGATTCCCCGGTCGACGCTGGTCGAATTCCCCGACATGGGCCACGCGCCGCAAATGGAAGAACCGGCGCAATTTCACCAGGCCCTGCTCGCCTGGCTGAACAAAACCAACCCCGTTCATTGATGAGGTAAGGCTGATGGCAGTGCAGATTGCGGTGATTGATGACTGGCAGGACGTGGCCCGTGACGTGGTGGACTGGTCGGTGCTGGACGACATCGGTGAAGTGAGCTTCATCCATGACTACCCTGCCGACAACGAAACCCTGGCGGCACGGCTGGGCGAGTTCGAGGTGATCTGCGTGATGCGCGAACGCACCCGGTTCGATGAGGACCTGCTGCGGTGCTTACCGAAACTCAAACTGCTGGTCACCGGCAGCATGCGCAACGCCGCCCTGGACCTGAAAGCCGCCGCCGCGCTGGGCATCCAGGTTTGTGGCACTGACAGCTACAAGCACGCCGCGCCGGAACTGACCTGGGCGCTGATCATGGCGGCGACCCGCAACCTGGTGGTCGAAGCCAACGCCCTGCGCGCAGGTTTATGGCAGCAAAGCCTGGGTGGCGACCTGCACGGCAAGACCCTGGCGATCCTGGGTCTGGGCAGCATCGGCACTCGCGTTGCCCAGTTCGGTCAGGTGTTCGGCATGCGGGTGATTGCCTGGAGCGAGAACCTGACCGCCGAACGCGCAGCCGAAGTCGGCGTGACCTACGTCAGTAAACAGGAACTGTTCGAACAGGCCGATGTGCTGTCAGTCCATCTGGTGCTCAGCGAGCGTAGCCGTGGCTTGGTGGACGCCCAGGCGCTGGACTGGATGAAACCCACGGCGCTGCTGGTCAACACGGCCCGTGGTCCGATTGTCGATGAGGCTGCGTTGATCAAGGCGTTGCAGAAACGGCGACTGGCAGGCGCTGCGCTGGATGTCTTCGAGCAGGAACCCTTGCCGCCTAATCATCCGTTCAGAACCCTGGAGACTGTGCTGGCCACGCCCCACGTCGGGTATGTCAGCCAGCAGAACTATCACCAGTTCTTTTCACAGATGATTGAGGACATTCAAGCCTGGTCTGCGGGAGAGCCGATCCGCGTACTGAGCTGATACCGAGTCATCGTTCTTCGTCGGAACGCCGCCCGGAGCAGGCTCGCTCCCACATTTGATCTGTGTCGTTCACAAAATCAATGTGGGAGCGAGCCTGCTCGCGAATGGCCTCACCACCGATTTAACTGCCCTTCACCGCAACACAGACCACCAGAAAGAAATGAATAATTGTTCACCCTGCGGTGTTCACCTTTCATCGCCCCTGAGAATTGCCCATGAACAACCCAAACCTGAAGCCAGGGCGTGGTACGAACTGAAGCGAATTAACCTGTGGAGCATCGCCCATGACTATCCGTTTTGCTGTTTTTACCGCCCCGCTGTTGCTCGCCGTCGCGTTTTCCAGCTCGCTTGCATTCGCCAATGGCGACGACGAAGAGCCGGCCAAACCCAACTGCCCCAAAGGCCAGGTCTGGGACAGCAAGCAGCACAAATGCCTCAAGCAAACCAGCAGCCTGGTCCCGGACGCCGACCGCACCGATTACGCCTATCGCCTGGCCAAGGACGGTCGCTATGAGGAAGCGCTGGCCCTGCTCGACACCCTCAAACAGCCAAACACCGCCAAGGCTTTGAACTATCGCGGCTACGCCACGCGTAAACTGGGGCGCACCGACGAAGGCATCAGCTATTACCTGCAATCGGTCAAACTTGACCCGCACTACGCGCAAGTTCGCGAATACCTCGGCGAAGCGTATGTGATCAAAGGTCGGCTGGACCTCGCTCAGGAACAGTTGCAGCAGATCAAATCCATCTGCGGCAGCACCACCTGCGAGGAATACCAGGACCTGGCCGAAGCCATCAACGATTCATCGAAAACCTGACACACCGAGCAGACGGAGGTCGCCATCGCCAGCGATCAGGCAATACGGGCAGAACTGGGCCAGCACCTGGCGCGTTTATGGCGCTACGGCCTGCTGCTGTCCCGGCAACGGCATGTCGCCGAAGACCTGGTGCAGGCCACCTGCGTGCGGGCGCTTGAACGTGCCGGGCAGTTTGTCCCGGGTACCCGCATGGACCGCTGGTTGATGAGTATTCTGCATTCGATCTGGCTCAACGAAGTTCGCTCCCGAAGAGTGCGTCATGGACAGGGGCTGGTGGATGCCGACAACGCCTTGTCGTTCGACGGTGAATACGCAGCGCAAACCCATGTCCTCGCGGCTCAGGTGATCAGGCGAGTGGATGCCCTGCCCGAATCCCAGCGGGAAACGGTGTTTCTCGCCTATGTCGAAGGTTTGTCCTACCGCGAAGTGGCCGACGTGCTGGACGTGCCCATTGGCACGGTCATGAGTCGCCTGGCTGCGGCACGCGCGAAACTGGCCGAATACCCGCCATTGCACACCGTGCCGAATCCTTACACTGGAGAACGTCGATGAACGATCACGCACGCCCGTCGTTCCCCTCGGATGAGCAACTGGTGGCCTACCTCGACGACCAGCTCGACAGCGAACAGCGCACCCGCATCGACGCAGCCATCCTTGAAGACCCAACGCTCAACTTGCGCCTGCAATGGCTGGCCCGCAGCAGCCTGCCGTTCAAGGAGGCCTACGACGAGTTGGGCCGACAGGCGCCCATGGACCGCCTGCAATCGATGCTCGACACCTTGCCTTCACCTGAGCGCCCGGCCATGAATCGGCGCTGGTTCCTCGCAGCGGCCGCCGGATTGGTGGTGAGTGGCGTGGTGGCGGATCGGCTGTTCCTCGGTTGGCAGTTGAGCCAGCAAAAGAACAACTGGCGCGCACTGGTGGCCGAGTACATGTCGCTCTACGTGCCGCAAACCCTGGACCACTTGCCCACTGACGAAGCCGCTCAGCGAGCACAACTGCGGACCATCGATGCGCGTCTGGGCCTGAATCTTGTGCCGGCACAACTGGCCCTGCCACGCTCCGAGTTCAAGCGCGCGCAAATCCTCGAGTACGATGGCGTCGCCATTGCCCAAATCACCTACCTGGACCCGGCGCACGGCCCCATGGCGCTGTGCGTCACCCGCTCCAACAGCGGCAGCCGGCATTTCGCCCAGGAGCGCCGGTACGGGATGAACATTGTCTATTGGGCTGACATGCAACATGCCTGGATGTTGATCGGGCATAACCCGGTGGCGGAACTGGAGGACATGGCGAAATTGTTGCGCTCACGTCTCAACGTCTGAACAACGTTGCAACTAACACCGAGCTCCTGTGGCGAGGGGGCTCGGCAGCTGCTACACAGAATGCGTCAGGCTGAGGTGGGCAACCACAAACGAAATCGTGCGCCTCCCAGCGGCGATGCTTCAACGGTGAGCGTGCCGCCCTGAGCTTCCAACGCTCGCCGACTGATTGCCAACCCTAGACCAAACCCGCCCGTGGCCCGATCCCGACTGCGATCCAGCCGATAGAACGGTTCAAATATCCGCTCACGCTCGTCATCCGGAATACCGATCCCGTCGTCGTCCACCCAGATTTCAGCCCCCTTGGCACACACCCGCACACCAATCTGAATGCGTTTTTCGCAGTAGCGCATCGCATTGCGTAGCAGGTTCTGAATGGCGCGGGCAGTCAGCCTTGGGTCGAGGGCGAAGCGTTCGAGTTGTCCGTGCAGGAGCACATCGATAACGATGTCCGGGGATTCCAGTTCTTCGTCAACGCTGCCAAGGATGCTGTCGATAAACTCATCCAGCGACACCTCGACCCGCTCCGGCAGCCGCGCCGGGTTTTGCAGGCGGCTGTAGGACAACAGTTCCAGCACCAGCTCATCGAGTTCGCGAATGTGCGCGACCAGACCTTGCAGACGCTCGCGGCTGGCGGCAGGCAAATCGTCGGACAGAGCCAGCGCCAGGCCGAAATCCAGTCGTGTCAGGGGCGTGCGCAATTCGTGAGAGACGGCATTGAGCAGGTCCCGCTGCTGGTTGAGCAGGTTCTCGATATCGCCAGCCATGGTGTCAAAGACGTTGGCCAGGCTACCGATATTGGAGCTTTTGGAAATCTGTGTGCGCTCGCTCAAGTGGCCCTTGCCGAAACGTTCAGCCGTACCTTTGAGGCGCTCCAGGTCGCGCCAGTGCGGGCGCAACCACAGCAACAGACAGGCGAGCATCGTTGCGCCGATCAGCACGTTGATGCTCCAGTACAACAGGCTGACGTCCATCGGGTCCGGCGGCACGACCATCTCCACCACCGTCCGCTCGTTCAGCGGCGCCACCGCCAGGGTGCGCCAGCCCCAGTCGCCAATGCGGACGACATTCTCGCCACGCTGCAAACGCTTGCGCTCATCAGGGGTGAAATCGGCATCGTCGTTACCGGTCAGGACGATGTCCAGCGGCTGGAATTCCTTGTCCATCTCCGCGGCCAAGGCCGGCCACTGTTCCGGGGGCACGGCGTGAAACTGTTTGACGATGAGGGTTTGCAGCCCGCGCGAATAATCGAGGTTGTAGGTGA
Source organism: Pseudomonas sp. GM41(2012) (assembly GCF_000282315.2). GTDB lineage: Bacteria > Pseudomonadota > Gammaproteobacteria > Pseudomonadales > Pseudomonadaceae > Aquipseudomonas. Next base: position 523,900 of record NZ_AKJN02000006.1, on the reverse strand, counting down.
CAAAGCGTTCCTGGAAAACCTTGATCACCACGTCAGGCACCAGATAGATCGCCGCGCTGTACGAAACGATGGTCACCAGATACAGACGAAACAGGATCCTGAACATCGACTCAGCATTCCCACTCGGAACGGCTGAACAGGTAACCCTTGCCCCACACGGTCTTGATCTTGCGCGCTTCGCCGGCGTGGTCGTCGAACTTGCGCCGCAGCTTGGAAATCGCCACGTCCACCGAGCGGTCCGTGCCGTTGAACTCGATGCCGCGCAGGCGTTGCAGAATCTGGTCGCGACTGAGCACTTCGCCGGCATGCCGAGCGAGTACCACCAGCAGGTTGTATTCACCGCTGGACAGTTCGACCAATTGCTCGCGCCAGGTCACGGTGCGCTCGGACAGGTCGATGCACAGATTGCCCATCAGAATACGGTCGTTGGCCGTCTGCGGTTCGGTGAGGCTGCTGCGCCGCAACAAAGTCCGCACCCGGGCCAGCAACACGCGCGGTTCGCAGGGTTTGGTGACGTAGTCGTCGGCGCCCATTTCCAGGCCAAGCACCTGATCGTGACTGTCGTCGCGGGCGGTCAGCATCAGGATCGGCAACGTGGCCGAATCGGCGCGCAGCAAGCGGCAGACTTGCAGGCCGTCGAGCCCCGGCAGCATCAGGTCGAGGATCACCAAATCCGGCGGATTGACCCGCGCACGTTCGCGCACATGGTCACCACGGCTGATCACGCTGACGCTATAGCCGTTGCGTTCCAGGTAGCTGGCAATCAGTTCGGAGAGCGCGGTGTCGTCTTCGACCAGGAGGATGTTGGGCATGGTGTTTCCAGGGAGTGCAGTGGTGACGGTCAGACCGCCATCGCGGGCAAGCCTTGCTCCTACGGATCTGCGTCGTTAGCACATACCGCTTCCCACTGAAACCTGTAGGAGCAAGGCTTGCCCGCGATGGCGGCGCATCAGTCTCAAAAGGATTCAAGGATATACGCCCTCACGCCCGCCTGAGTAAAACCCTTACACAATTTCACACAGCACCAACAAAGCTTCACCGCTACCCTCGGCGCCTCCCCGTAGGATGCGGGGGGTCATTATTGGGGTATTACATGTCAAAGAATCTGCTTGCCAGGCTCAGCCTGATTGCACTGGCGCTGACGCTGAGCGCTTGTGACAAGGCCTCGACGGCCGAAGAACAGGCGCCTCTGGCCACGGTTCGCATCGAAACCATCCAGGCCAGCCCCCTGTCGATCACCAGTGAACTGAGCGGGCGGATTGCCGCGCCCCGCATTGCCGAAGTCCGCGCCCGGGTTGCCGGGGTGGTGTTGCAACGGGCGTTCCGTGAAGGCAGTGATGTGAAAAAAGGCGAAGTGTTGTTCCGTATCGACCCGGCGCCGTTCAAGGCAGACCTGGACAGCGCTGAAGCGGCGCTGCGCAAGGCGCAAGCCAATGCGTTCCAGGCGCGCCTGCAAGAGCAGCGTTACGCGCAGTTGATCGAAGGCAATGCCATCAGCGGCCAGGATTATGACAACGCCCGGGCCAGTGCCCGGCAAACCGCTGCCGACGTCGCCGCGAACATAGCCGCCGTGGAGCGGGCGAAACTCAACCTGGGTTACGCCACGGTCACGGCGCCGATCTCCGGGCGCATCGGCCGCGCATTGGTGACCGAAGGCGCACTGGTCGGACAGAACGAAACCACACCGCTGGCATTGATTCAGCAACTGAACCCGATCCACGCCGACCTCACCCAATCGACCCGCGAACTCAACGACCTGCGCCGGGCGTTCCGTTCCGGCCAGTTGCAGCAGGTCGGTCAGGACCAGGCCAAAGCCACGCTGATCCAGGACGACGGCAGTCTCTATCCGTTGCCCGGCAAGTTGCTGTTCGCCGACATCACCGTCGACCCCGGCACCGGTCAGATCATTCTGCGCAGCGAATTCCCCAACCCGGACCTCGACTTGCTGCCGGGCAGCTTCGTGCGCGTGCGTCTGGAGCAAGCGGTCATTCAGCAAGGCATCAGCGTACCGCAACGGGCCATTCAGCGTGACAGCGCCGGCATCGCCCAAGTGCTGTTGCTCGACGCCGAACAGCGGGTCGGCCAGCAACCGGTCGAACTGGGCGCCGTGCAGAACGATCGCTGGATTGTCACCAGCGGCCTCAAGCCCGGCGACCGCATTGTCACCGAAGGCCTGCAGCACGCCCGCCCCGGCGAAAAAGTGCAGATCGACGACACCCCTCTTCCACTTGCCCAGGCTTCTGGTCAGTAAGCAGGACGCTTCTTTATGCCGCAGTTCTTTATCGATCGCCCGGTGTTCGCCTGGGTGGTTGCCCTGTTCATCCTGTTGGCCGGCGCCCTGGCCATTCCACAGTTGCCGGTGGCGCAATACCCCAACGTCGCGCCGCCGAAAGTTGAAATCTACGCCGTGTACCCCGGTGCTTCGGCGCAAACCGTGGACGAAAGCGTGGTCAGCCTGATCGAGGAAGAACTCAACGGTGCTGACCATCTGCTGTATTTCGAATCCCAGAGCAGCCTCGGCAGTGCCACCATCACTGCGACGTTCCAGCCGGGCACTGACCCGGAAATGGCTCAGGTCGATGTGCAAAACCGCCTGAAGGTGATCGAGTCGCGTCTGCCTCAAGCGGTGACGCAGCAGGGCTTGCAGGTGGAGAAAGTTTCCGCCGGTTTCCTGCTGCTGATCACCCTCACCTCCAGCGACGGCAAGCTCGACGACGTGGCGCTCAGCGATTACCTGGCGCGCAACGTGATGAACGAGATCAAGCGCCTGGACGGCGTCGGCAAGGCGCAGTTGTACGGTGCCGAACGGGCCATGCGAATCTGGATCGACCCGCAGAAGCTGATCGGTTTCAACCTGACCCCGGCCGACGTCAACGCCGCCATCGTCGCGCAGAACGCACAAGTCTCTGCCGGCAGCATCGGCGATTTGCCGACCCGCACCACCCAGGAAATCACCGCGACCATTCTGGTCAAAGGCCAGTTGTCGACGCCGGAAGAATTCGCCGACATCGTCCTGAAAGCCAATCCCGATGGCTCAACTGTGCGCATCAAAGACGTGGCGCGCGTCGAAATCGGCAGTCAGGAATATCAGTTCTCCACGCGCCTAAATGGCAAACCGTCGACCGCCGTCAGCGTGCAATTGGCACCGGGCGCCAATGCCTTGAGCACTGCCACGCTGGTGCGGGCGAAGATGGACGAACTGGCGCGCTACTTCCCGGCTGGCGTGGAATACAAGATCCCGTACGACACCTCGCCCTTCGTCAAAGTCTCGATCACCAAGGTGGTTTACACCCTTGGCGAGGCGATGTTGCTGGTGTTCGCGGTGATGTTCCTGTTCCTGCAAAACATCCGCTACACGCTGATCCCGACCCTGGTGGTGCCGGTGGCGCTGATGGGCACCTTTGCGACCATGTTGGCGCTGGGGTTTTCGATCAACGTGCTGACCATGTTCGGCATGGTGCTGGCGATCGGCATCCTGGTGGATGACGCCATCGTGGTGGTGGAGAATGTCGAGCGAATCATGGCCACCGAAGGCCTGTCGCCCAAAGAGGCAACGCGCAAGGCAATGAAGCAGATCACCGGGGCGATCATCGGCATCACGCTGGTGCTGGTAGCGGTGTTCATTCCGATGGCGTTCATGCAGGGATCGGTCGGGGTGATTTACCGGCAGTTCTCTTTGTCGATGGCGACGTCGATTCTGTTCTCGGCGTTCCTCGCCCTGACCTTGACCCCGGCGTTGTGCGCAACGCTGCTCAAGCCGATTGCCAAGGGCGAACACCACGAGAAACGCGGGTTCTTCGGCTGGTTCAACCGGCGTTTCGAGCAACTGACCGAGCGTTATCAGGGCTGGGTTGCCTATGCGCTGAAACGCACGGGCCGTTACCTGCTGATCTACGGCGTGCTGCTGATCGGATTGGGCGTGTGCTTCAGTCGCCTGCCCTCCTCGTTCCTGCCGGTGGAGGATCAGGGTTACACCATCACCGACATTCAACTGCCGCCGGGTGCAAGCAAGAACCGCACGGTGCAGGTGGTCGAGCAGATCGAAGCCCACAACGCCACTGAACCCGGCGTCGGCGACAGCACGGTGATTCTCGGTTTCAGCTTCTCCGGTAGCGGGCAGAACGCCGCGTTGGCGTTTACCACGCTCAAAGACTGGTCTGATCGGGGCAGCGACGACTCGGCCAGTTCCATTGCCGACCGCGCCAACATTGCGTTGAGCCAGATCAAGGACGCCGTAGCGTTTGCGGTACTGCCACCGCCGGTGGATGGCCTCGGTACTTCCAGCGGTTTCGAGTTCCGCTTGCAGGACCGTGGCGGCCTTGGCCATGCCACGTTGATGCAGGCGCGTAGTGAATTACTCGCTGCCGCCGAGAAAAGTCCGATCCTGATGAACGTGCGCGAAAGCGCCCTGGCCGAGGCGCCGCAGGTGCAACTGGAAGTCGACCGCAAGCAGGCCAACGCGCTGGGCGTGTCCTTTGCCGACATTGGCAACGTGCTGTCCACCGCCGTCGGTTCGGCCTACATCAACGACTTCCCCAATCAGGGGCGGATGCAGCGTGTGGTGGTGCAGGCTGAGGGCGATCAACGCAGTCAAGTCGCCGATCTACTGAAAATTCACGTGCGCAATAGCGCCGGGAAAATGGTGCCGTTGTCGGCCTTCGTCCAGGCCAAATGGACTCAGGGCCCGGCGCAATTGACTCGCTACAACGGCTACCCGGCGATCAGCATTTCCGGTGAACCCTCGCCCGGTTACAGCACCGGCGAAGCCATGGCGGAAATCGAGCGTCTGGTGGCGAAAGGGCCGGCGGGGTTGGGGCAGGAATGGACCGGGTTGTCATTGCAGGAACGCTTGTCCGGCAGTCAGGCTCCGATCCTGCTCGGCTTGTCGCTGCTGATCGTGTTCCTGTGTCTGGCCGCGTTGTATGAGAGTTGGTCGATTCCGACCTCGGTGCTGCTGGTGGTGCCACTTGGCGTGCTCGGCGCGGTACTGGCCGTGACTTTTCGCGGGATGCCCAACGACGTGTTCTTCAAGGTGGGAATGATCACTATCATCGGGCTGTCGGCAAAGAACGCGATCCTGATCATCGAGTTCGCCAAGAGTCTGTACGACGAAGGCCATGACCTGATCGACGCCACCCTGCAAGCCGCGCGCCTGCGACTTCGGCCGATTGTGATGACGTCGCTGGCGTTCATTCTGGGTGTGGTGCCGTTGGCGATTGCCACCGGGGCCAGTTCGGCGAGCCAGCAAGCCATCGGCACCGGGGTGATTGGCGGGATGATCACGGCGACGCTGGCGGTGGTGTTTGTGCCGGTGTTTTTTGTGGTGGTGATGAAACTGGTCCGCAAGCGGCATAAGAACATCTAATCCCCCCCTGTAGGAGCTGCCGAAGGCCGCGATCTTTTGATGTTTCTTTATAAGATCAAGATCAAAAGATCGCAGCCTTCGGCAGCTCCTACAAAAGCGCGTTTACCTGGGCTATGGTGGGGTGACTTCTGTTTCTGTGAGTTCACATGCCCTTCCTCGCCCGCACCCACCCTCGCCTCTCCTCCGCCGCCACGCTTGGCATAGCCGTGGGCATTCTGGCGCCGGCCGACTCGATCATCAGCAAAATCCTCTTCGGCTGGAATGCCGGCGTCTGGACTTACCTGGTCCTGATGCTCTGGCTCACCGCGCGCGCCAAAGCGCCGGATGTGAAACGCATTGCCGAGGTCGAAGACGAAAACGCCGGGCTGGTGCTGTTTGTTGTATGTATCGCCGCGATTGCGAGTCTGGCGACCATCGCCTTTGAACTGGCCGGCAGCAGGGAACTGGAAACCACCCGCAAACTGTTGCACTACGGCTTTACAGCATTGACCGTGATCGGTTCATGGCTGCTGATCGGGGTGATTTTCAGCGTGCACTACGCCCGTCTGTTCTACACCTGGGCCGGCAAAGACCCCGCACTGCGTTTTGCTGAAGGTCTGACAACGCCCAATTACTGGGACTTCCTGTACTTCTCGTTCACCATCAGCGCGGCGGTCCAGACGTCCGATGTTGGCGTGGCGACTCGGGATTTGCGCAAGATTGTCCTGGCGCAGTCGCTGATCGGCTTTCTGTTCAACACAGCCATTCTCGGGTTCTCGATCAACATCGCGGCGGGACTGTTCAACTGATCCGTGCACAAACGTTCTAGTCATCACCCTCGGCGCGGGCGTTAAATAAGTCGGTAATCCGTCTCGCAGGTGCAGCATGACTTCTCACAACTGGATCGACCTGGCCCAGGACGCCGACACCGGCATCGAGACCCTGCGCGCGCATTTCGAAGGCCATGCCTACGACCCGCACTGGCATGACAGTTATCTGGTGGGCGTTACCGAACAAGGGGTTCAGCAGTTTCACTGTCGGCGAGCAAAGCACCAAAGCACACCGGGCAAGGTGTTTCTGCTCGAGCCGGGTGATATCCACGACGGTGAAGCGCCCACCGAAGACGGTTTCACCTACCGCATGTTGTACCTCGACCCGCAGTGGCTGAAACGGGAACTCAGTGCAGTCTTCGAAAATGCCCCCGACAACAGTCAATTGAGTTTCGCCAATACCTTGGCCAGCGACTCCCGACTCGCCCACGCCACCAGCCTGGCGTTTCAAACCCTGCATCACGGTGAGTTGAAAATCGTCCGCCAGACCGCCCTCGACGGTTTGCTCGAACGCCTGACCAATCACCTGCACTGGCGCGCTCGCTATGGCGAAGATCCGCGCCTGCCGCTGGTGGCGCAGAAGGCACGGGAGTACCTGCACGCCAACGCTCGATCCGACATCGGCCTCGACCAACTGGCCGCCGTCACCGGAGTTGATCGCTTCCGCCTGACCCGCGCCTTCAAGGCCGCTTATGGCATGGCACCCCACGCCTACCTCGTGCAACTGCGCCTGGCGACCGCCCGGCGAATGCTGGCCCGTGGCGAGCAACCGGCGACGGTGGCGATGGAATTGGGGTTTGCCGATCAGAGTCACTTGGGCCGCTGGTTCGTCCGCGCTTATGGCTTGACGCCAGCGTTGTATCGCAAGCGCTGCTCAAATCTTCCAGACGCATGACCCGGACTTTGTGAGGATCGGCCCCTGAGATCATTCACGGAGCCCGCTGCCATGTTGTCCACCTTTCCCACGCTGCTGCCATTTTTGCTGTTCGCTTTTGTCGCCTCCATTACGCCGGGGCCGACAAACATTTTGGTGCTGAGTAACAGCGCGAGGTACGGTTTCAAAGCCGCATTGCCGATCATTTTCGGAGCTTGCACGAGTGCGGCATTGATTGTGTTGTTAGTAGGCAGCGGTGTTGGTCAGTCGCTTGCCGGACTACCCAGGTTGCAATCGCTGATGCAATGGAGCGGAGTCGCGTGGCTTAGTTACTTGGCCTGGCAAATATTTCATACGCCGGTCACGACCTTCGATATTGATGAAGGACATCAGCAAAGGTTTGGATTATGGGCGGCCGCTGGCTTACAACTGGTCAATCCCAAGACCTGGATGATGGCATTTGCCGTGGTCGGCGTATTTGCCGGATCCGGCGATAATCGTCAACTTCAAATTGTCTGCCTGTCGCTGGCATTCTTCCTGGTCTCGCTGCCGTGCCTGGGTGTTTGGGCATTGCTGGGAAAGGGAGCAACCAGGTGGTTTGGTTCGGCAAAAGCTATCCAGCGTTTTAATCAGGCAATGGCACTGCTGCTACTGGGTTCTGCCTGGCTCACGCTGACTTGACGCCCAGCGTCAGCACAACAGGTACAAAAATGCCCCGAAACATTCGGGGCATTTTCGTGTTGAATGACTGGAAAGACGCCTCCTCTATTAGAAGAAGTAACTCAGCCTCAAGCTACCGCTCCAATCCTGACTGACCGTTGTACCTTTGCTGCCACCCACCTGACCGGAAACCTGCCAGTTGCGTTGCGCCGGTGTCCACTTCAAGCCGGCGCCATATTCGATAGCGCTGCTGGCGCGATCATCATCGAAGCTTTCGTCGTTGATCTTGACCTCATTGGTCTTCACAAACTCATGATTGACCGCTGTGGACAAGCTCGGCTCTAGCAGGCTGCCATTATCGAGCGTGATGACACGCCCGCCACGAACACCCACCTTGCCTTGAAAGGAACGCATGGTATCGGCTTTTACTTCGAGACCATTGTCGAGCCTGTAGCTATCGCTTTGGGTGACCCCCGTCGAGAGCTGGACTTGAGGTTCGACAAAATAGTCATCCTTGAGACGAATATGCTTGCCTACCGCCACGGAGCCGCTCGCGCCCAAGGCCTTGTAATCACCCTTGGCCCGGGTGCCATCACTCATAGTCACTTTGGCCTTGTTATCGAACTGGTTGATCTTGGCCATGACATTGACGAACACACCGCTTTCAACATCGAACGTGCTGCCGTAAACACCGGCATTCAGGCTGTCAACCGTGGCGCTGGAGCCGTACTTGAGATCCATTTTGGTGTGGCTTGACCCGACGAATCCGCCCACCACCCACGACCTGCCGCCCAGATCCACCGTTGTGTCGGCCCCGCCAGTTATACCCGTCTGGTTCTGGGTGTAGCCATCACCGTAGGCATTATCGACGTTGTACTGGTTGCCATAAGTGCGAACCCAGACACTGTTGCTGAGGTTTTTTACCGAGCTGTCGTTCATCGAGCGCATCGATGCTTCCGGTCGGACGCTCAGGCTCCGGTCCCCCAATTGGTCGCTAAGCATGGCCGCTTCAGCATTCAGCACACTGCGCGCACTCCCGGCCAGGGCCAACGCAGTATTACTTGAGGTACTGACCGTTTCTTTATCTGTATTCAGGTACAAACCCTGACCTTCCTTGGCCAATCGGTACACAAACGTACCTGCGTCCACGGTTTCACGACCGCCCAGCGAGAAGCTCGCGTCGCCAGCGGCGATATTACCCACCTTCACCGCTTCGGCCGTGACAGGCGTCGTACCGGTAGCGGTGATTTGCAGTTGGTGTTGCCCGCTCGCATTGCCGGTGACGTTCAGAAAATCGGTATCACCGTTGCCCAGATCGGTGCCCATCACAAACGTGCCCTTACCGGAAAGATCACCCACGTTCAGTTGCTGGAACTGCTCGTTGGTACCCATGCGAACCACGCCGTCATTCAGCGCAAGACGTTGCACGTTGCTGTCGCCGGTCATCACCCACTGCGCTGCGTTGTTGATATTGAGGTTGCCGGAATTGTTGATCTGGCCGGTCAACATCGAACCGTTGTCCAGCAGCACGCTGCCATTGGTCTCCGTGTTGACGTTCCCGGTCATGCTGCTCGCCTTGTTCAGCGACAGACTGGCGACATTTTCGACATTGCCGTTGATCGTAGAGCCATTATCCAGAAGCACCGTGGCGGAGCTCCCGACTTGAGCCAGGACATCACCGTTCATCGTACTTTGACCATCGAAGGTGACCTGGGCGACGTTTTGCAGATTGCCGTTCAGCGAAGCACCATTTTGAAACTGGGCCTTAGTGCTGCTGCCAGCGGCAACTACCACATTACCGGTCAGTGCACTTCGATCGACTGTGAGGTCGACATGTGCGCCATCATTGACCTCCAGAACAGAGCCATTGCCGCCTATCAATTGCGAGCCATTGAGCACGTTGATAGCTGCAGTAACGTCCGGCCGACCTTGGAAACCGACACTAATCGCGGAACCGGACTTACCTTCGACGCGAGTCTGGTTGAGCGTCACGGCGGACGCTCTGGCAAGGGCCAACTCCCTGCCAATCTGCAGGCCATTGAGGCCACCGATGACAGTACTGCCTGTTGCGTTCATCTCTGCATTGGTCAAACGAACGCCATAGCTGGCGGCGTCTGTGCCCTGTACGGAGGAATTGGTCAGATTCAACTGACTGTAGCCGGTAACAAACGCACCACCGTTTAATGCAACCACGGTCGTGCCCCCGGTCAAACTGGCCCGGGAGCCTGTCTGAGTGGAGTTGGCACGACTAATCTGCAGGCCGATATCGTTGCTGGTCAACTGACTGCCGGCGATGTCAGCAGTGCTGTTACTGATCAGCACTGCTGCACCGGCGCCTGTCGAGTTGTCCACGGCCACCGCTGTCAGATTCAACGCGGAGTTTATCTGAGCACTGATTCGCCCGGTGCTGCCCCCGGTGGCATTCAGGGTGGCATTGTTTGCTGAGATATCCAGCGTGTCTGCGCCGATGGCGTTCAATGTGGAACCCGGATTAAGCACCCAGTTTTCTATTGGATCTGCGTTGGTAATGGTTTGAGTGCCACCTGGCGGAATAATGGCAGCCTGAGCGGATGACCCCATCAACATCACAAATGTAATGGAAGTAACTCGCCATCCCGCGAGCGCAGAAGTTGGCAACAAGAACACAGCTGTCATGAGAGGGACCCTTTGATTTGATTAACTCGGCGAAAAACCTATGTCGCTCTTGGGAACTTAGAGCACAAAAAGAGCACCGGAAGACTACAGATGAAAGGCCGCAGGATATGTAGGAAAAATCCCACATATTGTCGGAATTATCCTGCGCACTCCGTAATCAAAAGAGCCAATATCGGCCAACCAAAGAAATACACCGGCCAGCATGAGATACAAGCTGCATGCTGGCCGGAATTACCACGATTACGTTAAAAAACTAAACCGTTCCATCGCAGAACCGACTACTGGTATTACGTACGTTGATCCGGTGAAGAACCTTAGGCGAGTCGAACGGCGCTCCGGAAATCGTTATCGAATACCAAACTTCCATATAGTGGAAAATCGGCGTCGGTTGCGGGCCACCGGGAGTGGGATTGGGCGGCACGATCGGTCCTTGAAGACCTCGGAGAAAAGCAAACGGAACTGTAAAGTCCACCGCTGCACCGTTAGTTGCCACCTGTGCGGTTTGAGTAAAGGGCGTTCCGATTGGGATAGTTTTCCCTACATCTTCATACCCTTGCGCAGTAAGGATAACGTCCAACCCGTTTGTAAGTATTGCTTGGGCAGGCGCAGTCACCTTCCATATGAGGGCACCCGCTACCAGATCTAACGTCGGGCAGCTGACTGCTCTGTCCGTATTTTGGGTTCTCGCTACATGCTCCCTGAGGTTCACCTGAACAGCCTCAAACGTAACTTCCGTAAGGTCTTTTTGCCGAACAATGTTCGGATTACCCGGATACTCTAGCGTGCAATATGCGTCTTTTTTCCCCAGACCTTCGTTCGCGACAGTTTGGAAGGCCGCCTCGTATTCGCAGAAATCCTCTCCTGGATCGATTGTCTGATCGCCGATGAACTTACCGTTGTAATAGAAGCTGACGATGGCTTGGCTAATAAGATCATCGCCAAGATCCATGTCCCATTTATTGAACCTGAAAACGATGGGCTTACCGAAGTCAGCCGGAACAATGTGATTCAGTGTGTTGGTGACACCGCGCACTTCGGCCGGAGGTAAATTCATGCTTTCCAGATCCGGTTCGGGGATCAGGGCCGGGCCAGGATAGATGAGGTCAAGAAACACATTGGTTTCGGGACTCGGAATCGCAGCGTCCGCCCCCCGTGTCAGCGTATAACTGAGCACGGTCGTGATTTCTTGCGTTGCAGTACCAAACACCACATCGCAGATGTCGTACGTCAGTGCAATGCGCAGAGGTGTGGTAGTGGCATCCTCAATCCTCACTGTGCCCAGCTGACGCCCCCCCAAAGAAACAGTGAGAATATCATTGACATCGCCATTGGTGGGTCGGCGAATTTCCACAAACACCTGGGTACCGATCGGATTGTAACTGGCCAGCGTGATCGGAAGGCTGCCATCAACACCCGTGACGGGTAGGGTTGGCGCGAACAATGTAGGCGCTGGTGGAAGTCGGATTTCCAGATTCCTGACGGCCGAAGAATCAATGCTTCGGTTGCCCACACGATCTTCTACGGTATTGATCGAGTAAAAATTTGCGTTACCCAATGGCGTGAGCATTGCCAGGGGCACCGTGAATTCGCCGAGGGAAGAGACCGGTCCTTCATACACCGGTGTCAACGTGGAAGTAGCGACACTGCGAGGGGACAGATAAAACCTGAACGTATCCAAACCATCGCGGAACGGATAAGACACGTCAGCGATGCATTGCAACCCGCCGGGATTAGCAGTGAACCATGCGCGATCGAGTATCTGGTTGGCGGGTGCGTTGACGAATCTCACGACAGGCGGACGAAGTCGTGCGAACGGTGACTTGGTCTGCCAAGGCGGATTCAAGTCAACACGCAGAGGGGTGGGGGCAGTGGAGTGATCGTTGTTACCGTCGCCATCGAATACTTCAAAATCAACGGTGTATGCCGTCGGGTCTGCCGGATCCGCCAGCTCCGGGATTTTTGACGTGGGCAGTTCGAATGAGAGAGGTTGATTGATCCCATCCAGCGATTTTGTCTGTATGAGTTCCCGTCGCCCACCCGGGTGATTCAAATATAATGTTGCTTTGCCACCCAAGGCCGCATTGGACAAGCCATCGAGGTTGACGACCAGATTGGGCGACATGAGCGCGGATCGCAACACCCGGTCATCGTCGATCTTGTTTGGAACAATCGGAGGTTCAGACAACACCCCACCAATCGGTTTACCGGCATCGATATTTTCTTTAGCGGTCATTTTATCAACTCCAATAATAGACAACGATTTAGGTACTTAACTGCCATTGCTGCACATCTAACTCACAGGCACCATCGCCACACGCGGCAACTTGCCCGTGACCACGCACTTATCAACGTTTAAACATTCAACTACTGCTGTACAACACCAACTTATACGGAGGCGAAACTTACGAATCGTCCACCTCAGTCATTTGAATAACAGGGCAGCAGTTCCCCCGGGATTTTTCGATCGATCTTGACCAACTCGGGTGCGGACTGCGCAATAAGCCTGTCCCCCCGGTAAAACCTGATAACCACCAACGCCGAGTCATTATCAATCAATGGTTGTACACACGGCCGAAAAGGCACAACTATATTGAAGCCTCTCTCTAGATCTTCTGTACTCAAATCATGAGAAATTTCTATAAACGCCTCGTCAACAATGCCGACACCATTCAAACTCCGGTAGCCCTGCCATTGCAATTTGCAAACATCCTTATCCTTACCAATAGTTTGCGGTGGCACTTTGACTGTCACCCCTTGGTTAAGCGCTGGCCGGGTTTGACAATTAAGGTAGCCCCAGAGCGTTGCATGGGGGAACTCGACGGAGTTCAGACTGGGCACCGGTATTTGACTGTGATCAATCGTCAGTTTTACCGGTGCCGAAGCCGGATCGGGGTTTTCGTCCGCGTCCTTGACTATGTAATAAAGCAATGCCACCCCGTCGGTACCCAGGCGCTGCGGAGTAAGCGGTATCTCGAACTCCAGCTGTGTAATCGGGCCTGGATAACTTCGATCGAAGATGACGGTACTGATTCCATCCTGCTCCCAAGTGACAATCAGTCGGTCACTGCGCGAACTCACAGTAGAAAAATTTTCCCAACGTGGCACCCGAGCGATGGTGCCGTTGAGCAGGAGAAGATAAGGAACCCGGCCTTCGGGATCGTTCCTGTCGACGCCATCGACGGTCAACGGCACAGCGAATATTCCGTTCTTGTTCATTGACCTTCCCTCAGGTTTTGACATCGCATCTTTTCCTGGATCGGTGATTACGTTCATTCAACACATTGGGATTGCGATGACTCGGCTTTCAATTGAATTAAATACGCAGATGTATGCGCCGGCTACTGTCAGATGTGACAGGTTTTGCTACCGTCTGTCGGATATGGACGCGTAGTCGCTCGTAACTGCGCTTGACGCTCGAAATCATTCTGATACGTTATGAAACCGGTTTCATGAACTTGCAGCCGGCGACTAACAACACCAATAAGAAGGTCCACCACGTGAACGACTTCTCCGCCGCCCAGCGCAGCCGCGTCACCATGCTCGACGTCGCCGAACACGCCGGCGTCTCCAAGGCCAGCGTCTCGCGCTTCATCGGCGATGACCGCGCCCTGCTCTCCGATGCCATCGCCCTGCGCATCGAGCAGGCAATTGCCGAACTCGGCTATCGCCCTAACCAGATGGCTCGCGGTCTGAAACGTGGGCGCACTCGCCTGATCGGCATGCTGGTGGCCGATATCCGTAACCCATATTCAATTGCCGTGATGCACGGGGTGGAGACCGCCTGCCGTCAGCACGGCTACAGCCTGGTGGTGTGCAACACCGATCGCGATGACGAGCAGGAACGCCAGCACCTGGCCCTGCTGCGCTCCTACAACATCGAAGGCTTGATCGTGAACACCCTCGGCCATCACCGCGACGAATTACGTGAACTGCATCGGGAAATGCCGCTGGTGCTGGTGGATCGCAAGGTCGAGCAGTTGGAGAGTGATCTGGTCGGGCTGGACAATCCGGCTGCCGTTGAAATGGCCCTCGCCCATTTGCAAGAACGCGGCTATCGCGACGTGCTGTTGGTGACCGAGCCGTTTGACGGCACCAGTTCGCGGATCGAGCGGGTCAGCAGTTTCAAGGCGCAGATCGAGCAACGTCCGACGCTTCAAGGGACCATCGCCGAGACCGGCAGCGATCTGAGCACACGTTTGAAAACCTTCCTCGACACACCCGGTCCCGGTCCGAAAGCGCTGTTCTGCGCCAACGGAATCGCCGCGCTGGCCAGCACCCATTCGTTGCGTGAACTGAAGTGCAATCTGTTCGAGGACGTCGGCCTGATCGCCCTCGATGATCTGGATTGGTATCCGCTGGTGGGCAGCGGGATCACCGCCCTCGCCCAGCCGACGGCTGAAATTGGCGCCAGTGCGTTTGAGTGTTTGCTAAAGCGTTTGCGCGGTGATGACGGGCCGGTGCGGACCCTGGATTTTTCGGCGCGGTTGATTGTGCGGGGGTCGACCGATGGACATTCTCGGTGACTGGGCCGGCCCCATCGCGGGCAAGCCTTGCTCCTACAAGGGCTGCGGCGTACGACCCGCAACCTTGTAGGAGCAAAGCTTGCTCGCGATGAGGCCCTGATGAACACCGCACAACTCAGCATCAATATTTTTTTGAACAAAAATGAAACCGGTTTCAGAGGTATACAACAATGAATAAACCACCCGTTTCCATCAGCCTGTCGAGCTACGGCGCCGACCTCGTTCGCCAACGCGGCCAGGGATCGTTTATCGACGTATTGGCCGCCGCGGGCGCCACGCGCATCGAATGGCGCGAAGAACTGCTGACCGTCGAAGATCCCGCCCAACTGGCCGATGCCACCCAGGCCCAAGGCCTCGAAAGCGTGTATTCCTCGCCGATGGAGTTGTGGCTGGCTGGCCAGTCCAAACCCAATCCCGAACTGACCTCTGCGCTGCAGCGTGCCCAGGCATTCGGTGCCAAATGGCTGAAAGTGTCCCTGGGTTATTTCACCGACAACAGCGACCTCCAGACCTTGTCCCGCGTGCTGGGCAAAAGTGCGGTGCAGTTGCTGGTGGAAAACGATCAAACCTTGCACGGTGGCCGCATCGAACCGTTCCAGCGTTTTTTCACTGAAATCGAGCAACATAAGCTGCCGGTCAAAATGACTTTCGACATCGGCAACTGGCATTGGCAAGACCAGTCCGCCGCCAGCGCCGCGCGGTTGCTTGGTCGCCACGTCGGCTATGTGCACTGCAAAGCCGTGACGCGCCGGGCCGACGGCAAACTGGTCGCCATACCGCCGGCCGCCAGTGACCTGCATCTGTGGGAACAACTGCTACGGCATATGGCCCAAGGCGTGATGCGGGCGGCGGAATATCCGCTGCAAGGCGACGACCTGGTGCAGTTGACCACCGAGCATGTCGCCACCCTCGCCCGCCTCGGTCAAACCCGGTTGGAGAGCGCTCATGTCTGAGATCGATATTCTGTCGTTCGGCGAAACCATGGCGATGTTCGTCGCCGAGCAGAACGGTGATTTGGCCGACGTTGGCCACTTTCACAAACGCATTGCCGGGGCCGACAGCAATGTCGCCATTGGCTTGTCGCGGTTGGGTTTTAACGTCGCCTGGTTGAGCCGGGTGGGCGCTGATTCGCTGGGACGGTTCGTGATCGACACTCTGGAAAAAGAAGGTCTGGATTGCAGTAACGTCGCCATCGACACCGCGCACCCCACCGGTTTTCAGCTCAAGTCGCGCACCGACGATGGCAGCGATCCGGTAGTCGAGTATTTCCGCCGTGGGTCGGCGGCGAGTCACCTGTCGCGGCAGTCGATCGCGCCTGAATTGCTGAACGCCCGGCACTTGCATGCCACCGGCATTCCCCCGGCGCTGTCCGCAACGGCTCGGGAAATGTCTTTCGAATTGATGACCCGCATGCGCGATGCCGGGCGCAGCGTGTCTTTCGACCCGAACCTGCGCCCGAGCCTGTGGGCCAGCGAACAACAGATGATTGGCGAGATCAACCGCCTCGCCGCCCTCGCCCATTGGGTGCTGCCGGGGTTGAGTGAAGGCCGCTTGCTGACCGGTTTCGAAGACCCGGCCGACATCGCGGCGTTTTACCTCGACCAGGGCGCCGAAGCCGTGGCGATCAAACTGGGGCCGCACGGTGCGTATTACCGCACGCATCTGGACCAGGGTTTCGTGGCGGGCGTGCCGGTGGAAACGGTGGTCGACACCGTCGGTGCCGGCGATGGTTTTGCCGTTGGCATGATCAGTGCCCTGCTGGAAAACCACAGCTTTGCCGACGCCGTGAAGCGCGCGAACTGGATTGGCAGCCGCGCGGTGCAGAGCCGTGGGGATATGGAGGGGTTGCCGACTAGGGCTGAACTCTCCACTGAATTTGAAACTGCCAATCGCCAGCAGGCTGGCTCCCACACTGGATCTGTGTCGATCACGCAACCTGTGGGAGCCAGCCTGCTGGCGATGAGGCCCTGACAGACAATCGATTTATTGAACCTGCTGCGACAAAAACAACAAGCTCAGGAGCACCACTATGAAAACCGCAACACTCGCCGCCCGCCGCTGGTGGTACATCATGCCGATCGTGTTCATCACCTACAGCCTGGCGTATCTGGACCGCGCCAACTACGGGTTCGCCGCCGCCTCCGGGATGGCCGCCGACCTGATGATCACACCGGGCCTGTCGTCGATGCTCGGCGCACTGTTCTTCCTTGGCTATTTCTTCTTCCAGGTGCCGGGCGCGATCTACGCGCAAAAGCACAGCGTGAAGAAGCTGATTTTCGCCAGCCTGATTCTCTGGGGTGGCCTGGCCACGCTGACCGGGATCGTCTCCAACGCCTACTGGCTGATCGTCATTCGCTTCATGCTCGGCGTGGTCGAAGCGGCGGTGATGCCGGCGATGCTGATCTATCTGTGCCACTGGTTCACCCGTGCCGAACGCTCGCGCGCCAACACCTTCCTGATCCTCGGCAACCCGGTGACGATGCTCTGGATGTCGGTGGTCTCGGGGTATCTGGTGCAGCATTACAGCTGGCGCTGGATGTTCATCATCGAAGGTTTGCCGGCGGTGCTCTGGGCGTTTATCTGGTGGCATCTGGCCGATGACCGTCCCGCCCAGGCCAAGTGGCTGAGCGATCAAGAGAAGCAGGATCTGCAAAGTGCCTTGGCCGCCGAACAGGTGGGCATCAAAGCGGTGAAGAACTACGCCGAAGCCTTCCGTTCGCCCAAGGTGATCATCCTGGCCTTGCAGTTTTTCTGCTGGAGCATCGGCGTCTATGGCTTCGTGTTGTGGCTGCCGTCGATCCTCAAGGCTGGCGCACAGATGGACATGATCGAAGCCGGCTGGCTCTCTGCGCTGCCGTACCTGGCCGCGGTGATTGGCATGCTGCTGGTGTCCTGGGGCTCGGACAAAATGCAGAAGCGCAAACGCTTCGTCTGGCCGCCGCTGCTGATCGCCTCGATTGCTTTCTATGGCTCCTACGCTTTGGGTGCTGAACACTTCTGGTGGTCCTACACCCTGCTGGTAATTGCTGGCGCCTGCATGTACGCGCCTTACGGTCCGTTCTTCGCGATTATTCCGGAAATCCTTCCAGCCAACGTGGCCGGTGGCGCCATGGCGTTGATCAACAGCATGGGCGCACTCGGTTCGTTTGGTGGCTCGTATCTGGTCGGTTACCTGAACAGCTCCACCGGCTCGCCGGGTGCTTCTTATCTGTTGATGAGTGGCGCGTTGATGCTCTCGGTGGTGCTGACGATTTTCCTCAAGCCCGGCGCCAGCGACCGGGTCGTGGTCAAGGCCGTTGTGCAACGGTCCACAGCCGCTCATTCCTGAATTGAAGTTGAGACGATGACGATGAAAAAGCAGGTTGTGCTGTACAAGAAACTCTCGCCGCTGCTGATGGCTCGCCTGCACGAGCAGACCGAGGTGACGCTGATCGACAACCTCAATGCCGACGGCCTGGCAACGCTGCGCGAGGCCCTGCCCCGCGCCCACGGGTTGCTCGGTGCGAGCCTGAAACTGGATGCCGCATTATTGGATCTGGCACCTGATCTGGAAGCCATCGCCAGCGTCTCCGTGGGGGTCGACAACTACGACATCGACTACCTGACCGAACGACGGATCCTGCTCAGCAACACCCCGGACGTGCTCACCGAAACCACGGCCGATACCGGTTTTGCGCTGATCCTGGCGACCGCCCGGCGCGTGGTGGAACTGGCGAACATGGTTCGCGCCGGCCAGTGGAAACGCAATGTCGGTCCCGCGCAATTCGGTACCGATGTGCACGGTAAAACCCTGGGCATCATTGGTATGGGGCGGATCGGTGAGGCGTTGGCCCAGCGTGGGCATTTCGGGTTTGGCATGCCGGTTATTTACCACAGTCACTCGCCGAAACCGGCGGTGGAACAGCGGTTCAATGCGCAATACCGCAGCCTGCCGGAGCTGTTGCAGCAGGCGGATTTCGTTTGCCTGACCTTGCCGCTGACCGCTGAAACCGAAGGGCTGATCGGGGCCGAGCAGTTTGCCCTGATGCGCCCCGAAACCATCTTCATCAACATTTCACGGGGCAAGGTGGTGGACGAGTCGGCGCTGATTCAGGCCTTGCGTGAGGGGCAGATTCGCGCTGCGGGGCTGGATGTGTTCGAACGTGAACCGCTGAACACCGATTCGCCGCTGTTGCAGCTGAACAACGTGGTGGCGACGCCGCACATTGGTTCGGCGACGCATGAAACGCGAGAGGCGATGGCCACGTG
Source organism: Pseudomonas sp. GM41(2012) (assembly GCF_000282315.2). Taxonomy (GTDB): domain Bacteria; phylum Pseudomonadota; class Gammaproteobacteria; order Pseudomonadales; family Pseudomonadaceae; genus Aquipseudomonas. The sequence continues at coordinate 504,766 of NZ_AKJN02000006.1, read as the reverse complement.
TGCGGTGGACAATCTGCTGGCGGCGCTGGCGGGTGAGCGGCCGGCGAATCTTGTGAATGTCGGGGCGTGGAAGGCTTAAGAAATTTGGCGCCTGTCAGTCAGCCATCGCGAGCAGGCTCGCTCCCACAGGGGAACGCATTCCAAATGTGGGAGTGAGCCTGCTCGCGATGAGGCCGTCATTGGCAACGTAAATCCTTCAGGCCCGACGCGCCTCCAGAAGGTCCGCCGCACACAACGCAATCCGCCGACACGCATCCGCCAGTTTCAGCTGATCCACCACCAACCCCAGTCGAATATGCCCCGCCGCACTCGGGCCGAACGCTTCACCCGCCAGCACCGACACGCCATAACCTTCCAGCAGCCGCTCGGCAAAACCCTGGGCACACAACCCGGTCTGGCGTACATCGATCATCACGAACATCCCACCATCAGGCCGGATCGGCCGGATACCCGGGCAATCACTCAGGCTCGCGCACACCAGGTCGCGACGCTGGCGATACTCCTCGCGCATCTGCGCCACTTCCGGCAGATCCTCATCCAGCGCCAATTGCGCGGCGTTCTGAATAAAATCCGGAATACCAAACAACATGCACAACGACAGGTGCACCAAGTGTTCGGCCAACGGTTTCGGCCCGATCACCCAGCCCACGCGCCAACCGCTCATGGCATGGGATTTGGACAGGCTATTGATGGTCGCGGTGCGCTCGGCCATGCCCGGCAGGCTCGCCGGGCTGATGTGCACGCCTTCGTACAACAGATCGCTGTAGACCTCGTCGCTGATCAGCCACAGGTCGTGACGAACACACAGCGATGCCAGTTCCTGCCAGACCATCAGCGGCAAACTGGCGCCGGAAGGATTGTTCGGACTGTTAAGCAAAATGGCGCGGGTCTTGGGTGTGATCAGCGCCGCGACATCCGCCGGATCGACCCGAAAGCCATTCTCTGGGCGCACCGCCACCGGCACCACTTTGGCCGCGCAGGCACCGAACACGCCTTCATAGGTCACGTACATCGGTTCGGCGACGATCACTTCATCGCCCGGGTCGAGCAGGCATTGCGCGACCGAATACACCGCACACTGCGCGCCCGGCAGCACGATCACATGATCGGCTTCCACCGCTTGACCACTGCGACGCCGATGACGGTTGGCAATGCTGTCGCGCAACCCCCGACTGCCACGTACTGACGGGTAATGGGTGTCACCGGCCAACAAGCTATCGATGCACGCCTGAACGATGGGCTGCGGCGTATCGAAGTCGGGATCGCCGATCGATAGCAGCAGCACATCAACGCCCTGCTCAATTAACTCCAGTGCTCGGTCATGAATTTGCCAGGCCGCAGCGCCGTCACCGGCGATTCGTTTGGTCAAGGCTGAATAGCGCATGTAATTCTCCAGTCGCGCAGGTTCCAAGCCTCAACCCTATCTCAAATCACGAAACGCGCCACCATGGCATTTAAATCCACGGCCAGGCGCGACAGTTCGTGAGTGGCGGCGCTGGTCTGGTTGGCACCGGCGGCGGACTGGGTGGCCAGGTCGCGGATGTTCACCAGGTTGCGATCGACCTCGCGGGACACCTGGGCCTGTTCTTCGGACGCGCTGGCGATCACCAGGTTGCGCTCGTTGATCAATTGGATCGACTGAGTGATCTGCTCCAGCGCCACACCGGCGGCGCGGGCCATTTCCAGGGTGCTTTGGGTGCGTTGATTGCTTTGCTGCATTGAGGAGACCGCTTGGCCGGTGCCGTTCTGAATGCCGGCGACCATTTTTTCGATTTCCTGGGTCGATTGCGCAGTGCGATGGGCCAGCGCCCGGACCTCGTCGGCCACCACCGCAAAACCGCGCCCGGCTTCACCGGCACGGGCGGCTTCGATTGCAGCGTTGAGCGCCAGCAGATTGGTTTGCTCGGCGATGGCGCGGATCACGTCCAGCACCTTGCCGATGTCGCGTCCTTGAGCGGCCAGGCCTTCGATCATCACCGAGGTGTTTTGCACATCATGAGTCATGGTCTGGATCGCGCCGACAGTTTCCACCACACGGTCACGACCTTCGCGGGCGGCCTGGGTCGACTGGTTCGAGGCTTCGGACGTCGACACCGCGTTGCGCGCCACTTCTTCCACGGCGGCGGTCATTTCGTTGACCGCGGTGGCGGCCTGTTCGATTTCGTTGGTTTGCTGTTGCAGCCCGCGGGACGCTTCCTGGGTGACCGTGCTCAGTTCTTCAGCGGCGGCACCCAGTTGGGTGGCAGAACCGGCGATTTGTTCGATGGTTTTGCGCAGGCTGGCCTGCATCGCGGACAAGGCACCTAGCAAGCGGGCCGGTTCGTCAGTGCCGTCGACCTCGATGACGTTAGTCAGGTTGCCGCCGGCAATGGTTTGCGCCGCCTGCAACGCACGGTTCAGCGGTGTGACGATGCTACGGGTCAGCAACCAGGCCAGCAGCACGGTCATCAGCGCCGCGATGACCGCCACGGCAATGATGCCGGTAATGGCGCTACGGTACTGCTCGCCCGCTGCGTCCGATGCGGTTTTCGCATCGGAATTATTCAGCGCCACCAGTTTGTTCAGCTGCTCGCCCATCTGGTCCGTACCTTCCTTGATCCGGGTGTTGATCAGCGTGCGCATCTCATCGAGCTTGTTCTGTCGCGACAGCTCCAGCATCTGGGTCTGGGCTTGCATGTAGCTGTCCAACGTTGCCGTGAACGTCTTGTACAGCGCGGCTTCTTCCGGGGTGGCCGACAACGCGGCATAACTCGATTGTGCGCTGCGAACCTTGTCGACCAGCACGCCGATACGCGTCTGGGCTTCCTGCAACGCGGCCGGATCCCGGTTGACCAACACCCGGAACGAGAGAATGCGCAGACGCAGGACGTTTTCCGTCAGGTTACCGAGAAACCCGACGCTGGGCAGCTGCGTGGTTTCCATGTCGATGGAGGCTTGGTGGATGCTCGTCATGCGGTTCACGGCAAACACACCCAGCACGATGACGAGCAAGGCAATGAAAGCAAAACCCAGGAAAGCTCGAGGCGCGATATTCAGATTACGCAGTGACATAGGATGATTCTCGGGTGATGGGGCTACGAGCATCCTTGCGTGATCGCTGAAAGGGCGGGCGGCAGCGCACGCGCGTTCAGTTTGGCGCCACTGTTGGAATAGGTTTGTGTGGGCCTGTTATCTGTATCGGCTGGGGATGAGGATTGTTGCGGGGGGTTTGGAAATATATTTCAAGTTTGGAACCGCCCCTCACCCTAACCCTCTCCCCAGGGGGTAGAGGGGACTGACCGAGGCGTTTTTTCGAAGTACATCGACCTGAAAGTTTTGAGCCGAACTCAGGTTCTGAAAAGCTTGAAGATCTGCTCCCTTTCCCCCTCTCCCCCGTGGGGAGAGGGCTGGGGTGAGGGGTGGATCTAAACTTCAACGCAAGACTCAGGCCTTACGCAAAGCCACCCGCAAAACCCGCGCAACATCACTCGCCCGCTCCCGCAACAACCGCGGTGCCTCGGCACACGCCTGCTCCAGCGTCATCGGTCCACTGGCCAAGGCAAACGCGGCATCGATGCCATGTTCATACAGCGCTTGATAACCCTCACCCAGCGTCCCGGCGAGGACAATCACTGGCACGCCGTGCTGCCGAGCAATACGCGCCACACCAAACGGCGTCTTGCCACGCAGGGTCTGAGCGTCGAAACGACCTTCACCGGTGATCACCAGGTCGGCGCCTTCGACCGCATCCTCCAGGCCGACCAGTTCGGCGACCACTTCGACCCCGGCCTTGAACTGCGCCCCCAGAAACGCCTTGGCAGCAAACCCCAGGCCGCCTGCCGCACCGCTACCCGGTTCGTCACGTACATCTTTGTTCAGGACCTCAGCGCACCGTTCGGCAAAGTGCCCGAGCGCGCGATCCAGTTGTTGGACTTGCTCGGGCGACGCGCCTTTTTGCGGGCCGAAAATCGCTGAGGCACCGTGAGGGCCGCACAGTGGATTGTTGACGTCGGCGGCGATGTCGAATTGCACCTCGGCCAGACGCGGGTCGATTTCACTCATGTCGATTCGCGCCAGTTGCGCGAGGGCCAAGCCGCCCGGTGCCAGAGTTCGGCCCTGTGCGTCCAGCAGTTTGACGCCCAAGGCTTGCATCGCACCCGCCCCGCCGTCGTTGGTGGCGCTGCCGCCAATCGCCAGAATGACCCGTTGCGCCCCGGCATCGAGCGCCGCGCGGATCAATTCGCCGGTGCCGAACGTGCTGCTGAAGCACGCATCACGCTTACCCGGCGGAACCAGTTGCAGGCCACTGGCCTCGGCCATTTCGATGATCGCGGTGTGGCTCTGGGGTAGCCAGCCCCAAGCGGCCTCAACTGTTGCGCCGAGCGGCCCCCGGACTTGGGTGCGCTGCAGTTCGCCCTCGCACGCCGCCAGAACAGACTCGACGGTCCCCTCCCCGCCGTCCGCCATCGGGCATTTGACCAGGAGCGCATCGGGCCACACCTGCGCCAACCCCAGAGCAATGGCATCAGCCACACCCTGGGCACTCAGGCTGTCCTTGAACGAATCGGGGGCGATGACGATTTTCATGCGAATTCTCCAGTTCCAATGCGTTCCATGCTGCCAGCAGGCAAGAACAATAACGCCGGTCCGCTGCACAAGCCGGTGTGGCCTTTATTGTTCATTTCCACAAAGTCCGTGTTTTCAAATCTAGCTCCGAGTTGGCTGATCGTCTGCTATCGCGAGCAAGCTCGGCTCCCACAGTGGTCCGTGGTGAAATTCATATTTGCGCACGACGCCGATCACTGTAGGAGCCGAGCTTGCTCGCGATGACATCCTCGGAGTCGCCATCGCCGGCAAGCCGTGCGCCTACAGAGTGGTGGGCGCGTCGGTTTGGGGCAGGAGCTGGACGCCGAGATAGAGCGCAAGCATCCCGTCCAGCTTCAGCGGATCAACACCACTGAGCTCAGCAATCCGTTCCATCCGGTAACGCAAACTGTTGCGATGGATGCCCAGCGCATCGGCGCAGGCCTGGCTCTGACCATCGTGATCGCACCAGCTGCGCAAAGTCGCCAGCAGTTGGCCGTTGCCATCCTTGGCGATGACTTTGCGCAGCGGTTTGAGCAACTCGTCCAGCGCGTCGTCGTTGCGGTGCCGCCAGAGCATCACCGGCAACCGATAACGGTTGAGCGTCAGCAAACGAGAGTGCGGCAACACATCTCGCCCGTAGGCCAGCAAGTCGCCGACGCGTCGATAGCAGCGGCGCAATCCCGAGAGCCCATCGGCTTGCCCACCCACGGCGATGCGCTGAATGTTCCAGCCGAGGCCGTCGAGTTTTTCCAGCAGCCGGTCATTCTCGATCGCCTGCGCCGCCGGTCGGCACCAGAGCAACGATGACTTGGCTGAACTCACGCACCAACTGTCCGGGTAGCGCGAGGTCAGCCAGGCGCTGAGCGCCTCGACGGTTTGCCCCGGACCGTGTTCCATCCCTAACTCGAACAGGTACGGCACCCGCGTCATCTGCGGCTTGAGCCCCAGCTGCTGCGCTTCGTCGATCAACCGCGGCGAATCCCCGGCCTCGCTGAGCAGCAATGCCAGCAGATCGTCGCAACGCTGACGCCGCCATTGCTGTTCGGCCTGCTGATTGCGCTGGCCGACCAGCATCTCGGCGGTCATCCGCACCAGTTCGGCGTAGGTGCGCAATTGCTCGGGTTCACCGGTGATGCCCAGCACGCCAATCAAACGCTGATCGAGCAACAGCGGCAAGTTGATACCCGGCTGCACGCCTTTCAAATGAATCGCCGTTTGGGCGTCGATCTCCACCACTCGCCCGTTGGCCAGCACCAGTTGCGCGCCTTCATGCCGGGTGTTGACCCGCTCCGGTTCGCCGCTGCCAAGAATCAGGCCCTGGCTGTCCATGACATTGACGTTGTACGGCAGGATAGCCATCGCCCGGTCGACGATGTCCTGGGCCAGGTCGTGATCGAGTTCGAACATAGCGGGGATCCTTGAAAGCGTGATGGAGCGGATTGTTCACCCGCACAGGCCTTGGTTGCAAACCCTGTGCTCAGGCACAAAGACAATGACCCAAGCGGTGGCCGAGACTCACCGGGCGGTCAACGTTACCCTTGCATCGCAAAAAATCATAATAAAGAGAGAGCCCGCCATGTCACAGAGCGCCGCCGTTACCCAGGCCATCGTTGACGAAAAAAACGCCGTCTACAAACGCATTACCCTGCGTTTGATCCCCTTCATCTTCATCTGCTACCTGTTCAACTACCTCGACCGGGTGAACGTTGGATTTGCCAAGCTGCAGATGCTCGACGCACTGAAATTCAGCGAAACCGTGTACGGCCTCGGGGCCGGAATCTTCTTCATCGGTTACGTGTTGTGCGGCGTCCCCAGCAACCTGGCCCTGACCAAATTTGGCCCGCGCCGCTGGATCGCGCTGATGATGATCGTCTGGGGCTCGCTCTCGACCTGCCTGCTGTTCGTCACCACCCCGACCGAGTTCTACACCCTGCGCCTGTTCACCGGCGCGGCTGAAGCCGGGTTCTTCCCGGGCGTGGTGCTTTATCTCTCGCAGTGGTTTCCGACCTTCCGCCGTGGCCGCATCATGGCACTGTTCATGTCGGCGATCCCAGTGTCCGGCCTGCTCGGCAGCCCGTTTTCCGGCTGGATTCTCAATCACTTTGGCGCAGGCCAGGCGGGTTTGGCGGGCTGGCAGTGGATGTTCCTGCTGCAAGGCATTCCGACGGTGATCCTCGGCGCCCTCGCGTACTTCCTGCTCAGCGACAGTTACGCCAACGCCAAATGGCTCACGCCGTTCGAGCGCTCGGTGCTGGAAGCCGATCACGCTATCGATCTGGCCAACAAACCGAAAACCACCACCGACTCGCTGCTGGCCGTGTTCAAGAACCCGGCGATCTGGGCCTTCGGTCTGATCTACTTCTGCATCCAGAGCGGCGTCTACGCGATCAACTTCTGGCTGCCGTCGATCATCAAGAACCTGGGTTTCAGCGATAACCTGGTGATCGGCTGGCTCAGTGCGATTCCGTACCTGCTGGCGGCGCTGTTCATGTTGATGGTCGGCCGCTCGGCAGACCTGCGTAAAGAACGCCGCTGGCACTTGGTGGTGCCGATGCTGATGGGCGCGGTCGGTTTGCTGATCGCTGTGAACTTTGCGACTACGCCGGCCATCGCCATCCTCGGCCTGACCATCGCCACCATGGGCGCCCTCACCGGCCTGCCGATGTTCTGGCCGGTACCGACTGCGCTGCTGAGCGCGGGCGCTGCGGCGGGTGGTTTGGCGTTGATCAACTCCATGGGGCAGATGGCCGGATTCCTGAGTCCGTATCTGGTGGGTTGGGTCAAGGACAGCACCGGGTCGACCGATGCCGCGCTTTACCTGCTGGCGGGCGTGATTGTGTGCGGGAGTTTGTTGGCGCTGCGCATGACCCGTACGCTTCGCGTCTGATCACGGCGGATCTCCTGTGGGAGCGGGCTTGCTCGCGAAGACGGAGTGTCAGTCAACATTTTTTCGGCTGACACACCGCTTTCGTCGGAACGCCGCCCGGAGCAAGCCCGCTCCCACATTTGATCTGAGGGTGTTTGAGATTTCCGTTTGCCCCGCCCCACCATTCTGGTATTTGATTGAGCCTTTCTCCCACCGGTAAAAGGATTTCGTCATGAGCTATCGCACGCTGGGTCATTCGGGTTTACAAGTTTCCACCCTGACCCTGGGCACCATGATGTTCGGCGAACAGACCAGCACCGAAGATTCCCTGCGGATCATCGACAAGGCCTGGGACCAGGGCATCAATTTCATCGACACCGCAGACGTTTACACCAACGGCCGCTCCGAAGAGATCGTCGGCGAAGCGATTGCCGGGAACCGCCACGAATGGGTGCTGGCGACCAAGGTCGGTTTCGGCCCGGTGGACGGCGTTCCAAATCGCAGCGGTTTGAGCCGCAAGCACCTGTTCAATGGCATCGACGCCAGCCTGACGCGTTTGGGCACCGATTATCTCGACATCTATTACCTGCACCGCGAAGACCACAACACGCCGTTGGAAGTCACGGTGTCGGCCATCGGCGATTTGATCCGCCAGGGCAAGATTCGCTATTGGGGTTTGTCGAACTACCGTGGCTGGCGCATCGCCGAGGTGATTCGTGTGGCCGATCAACTGGGCATCGACCGGCCGGTGATCAGTCAGCCGCTGTACAACATAGTCAACCGTCAGGCGGAAACCGAGCAGATCACCGCCGCGCAAAACTATGGCCTGGGCGTGGTGCCGTACAGTCCGCTGGCGCGTGGTGTGCTCAGCGGTAAATACGCGCCGGACGTGAAGCCGGATGCCAACAGCCGCGCCGGCCGCGCAGACAAACGCATTCTGGAAACCGAATGGCGTGTTGAATCCCTGCGCATTGCTCAGCAGATCCAGCAGTACACCCAGGGTCGCGGCGTGGGCATCGTGGAGTTCGCCATCGCCTGGGTGCTGAACAACAGCGCCGTCACCTCGGCCATCGTTGGACCGCGGACCGAAGAACAATGGGATGCCTACACCAAGGCTCAAGCGGTGAAGATTACGGCTGAGGATGAAGCGTTCATTGATTCGCTGGTTGTGCCTGGGCATGCGTCGACGCCGGGGTTTAATGATGTGAGCCACTTTGTGTCGGGGCGTAAACCGCGTCTGGCGTGAAATTGATCGCGAGCAGGCTCGCTCCCACAGGGGATTCGTGGCGGATGCAGATTTTGTGTTCGGCGCAGATCAAGGTGGGAGCGAGCCTGCTCGCGAAAGCGGTGGGTCATCCAGATAAGGTGTTGAATGTGCCGGCCTCTTCGCGAGCAGGCTCGCTCCCGCAGGTTCTTAGCTCATCAGTTAGCTAAGCTTCAGCCCACAAGAAAGCCATGTTGTGAATATTGATCACTCGGCCAATATTCAACACAAAAACCACGTATCCTCCGCAGCCGTTTCACGTTCAACTTCGCGAGGACAGTTTGTCTAAAGGTATCGCTCTATCGGTTTCAGCCTCGGTGCTGTTTGCCGTCATGTATTACTACACGTCGTTGCTCACGCCTTTGAGCGGCGTGGAAATCTTCGGTTGGCGAATGCTGCTGACCCTGCCGTGCATGACCGTGTTCATGGTGGTCTCCGGTGAATGGAAACGCGTGGTCGCCCTGTTTCGGCGGCTGATTGGCCAACCAAAATTGCTTGCCGGCCTGATCGTTTCCGCGACGCTGCTTGGCCTGCAACTCTGGCTATTCATGTGGGCGCCGCTCAACGGCTACAGCCTCGACGTGTCCCTGGGCTACTTCCTGTTGCCGCTGGCCATGGTGCTGACCGGGCGGTTCGCCTATGGCGAGCGACTGTCTTACCTGCAAAAGGTTGCCGTGTTTTTTGCGTCCCTCGGGGTGCTCAACGAGTTGTATCAGGTCGGCGGTTTTTCCTGGGCGACCTTGCTGGTCGTCATCGGTTATCCGCTCTACTTCATCCTGCGCAAACGACTGGCGACCGACAACCTCGGCGGTTTGTGGATGGACATGGCCTTGATGATTCCGGTGGCGTTCTGGTTCGTTCAAGGCGGTGAACAGGGTTTCGCTGTATTCGATCAACACCCGTGGCTGTCGCTGCTGATCCCGTTGCTCGGCGTCATCAGCGCATCGGCGCTGGTGGTTTACATCATCGCCAGCCGGTTGTTGCCGTTCAGCCTGTTCGGGTTGTTGAGTTACGTCGAGCCGGTGCTGTTGCTCGGCGTTGCGTTGCTGCTGGGGGAAAGCATCAAGCCCGGTGAGTGGCTGACCTACATTCCGATCTGGTTGGCTGTTGTTGTTCTGGTGTACGAAGGGTTCAAACACCTGGTCCGGCATCGACGAAAATCGATGTAGGACCGGCACGAAAAAGCCCGGCCAGCATTGCTGCTGACCGGGCTTTTTTTACATCTGAAATGGCTTAGTCGGTGGAGAGCACGCCGCGACGAACCTGGTCGCGCTCGATGGATTCGAACAGCGCCTTGAAGTTGCCTTCGCCGAAACCATCGTCGCCTTTACGCTGGATGAATTCGAAGAACACCGGGCCCATCAGGGTTTCCGAGAAGATCTGCAGCAGCAGACGCTTGTCGCCTGACTCGGACGAACCGTCCAGCAGAATGCCACGCGATTGCAGTTGATCAACCGGCTCACCGTGGTTCGGCAAACGACCTTCGAGCATTTCGTAATAGGTTTCCGGCGGCGCGGTCATGAAGCGCATGCCGATGCTTTTCAGGTGATCCCAGGTCTTGATCAGGTCATCGGACAGGAAGGCAACGTGCTGGATGCCCTCGCCGTTGAACTGCATCAGGAACTCTTCGATCTGCCCGGCGCCCTTGGACGATTCTTCGTTCAGCGGGATGCGGATCATGCCGTCCGGCGCGGTCATGGCCTTGGAGGTCAGGCCGGTGTATTCGCCCTTGATGTCGAAGTAACGGATTTCGCGGAAGTTGAACAGCTTCTCGTAGAAGTTGGCCCAGTAGGCCATGCGACCGCGATACACGTTGTGGGTCAGGTGGTCGATGATCTTCAGGCCAGCCCCGACCGGGTTGCGGTCAACGCCTTCGATGAACACGAAGTCGATGTCGTAGATCGAACTGCCTTCGCCGAAACGGTCGATCAGGTACAGCGGCGCGCCGCCGATGCCCTTGATCGCGGGCAGGTTCAGTTCCATCGGGCCGGTTTCGATGTGAATCGGCTGAGCGCCCAGTTCCTGAGCCCGGGCAAACGCCTGCTGGGCATTCTTGACGCGGAACGCCATGCCGCACACCGACGGACCGTGCTCGGCCGCGAAGTACGAAGCGACGCTGTGGGGTTCGTTGTTGAGGATCAGGTTGATCTGGCCCTGGCGATACAGGTGCACGTCTTTGGAACGGTGGGTCGCGACCTTGGTGAAGCCCATGATCTCGAAGATCGGCTCCAGCGTGTTCGGGGTCGGCGATGCGAATTCGATGAATTCAAAGCCCATCAGGCCCATTGGGTTTTCGTATAAATCTGCCATGGTTGGCGCCTCATCATTTTCTTGTCAATTAACGGATCGTTAGTTGCTAGCAATGCTGAGACCGGCGGGTGGCGCGCAGGAGATGCCCCGCACGCTGCGGGCGAGGAAGTCACCGTAGATCAATTGAAACCCAAAACTCTTCATTGTCGACCCAAGGCTATTGCGGGCGAGGCTTCTGCTGCCAGAAGACGATTATTCTTATATGCGTAACCCGATTCTACACAGCGTAAATAGGTTTGTCCGCCTTCTGTATCAAATCCCCTTTTTCCCTGCTCGCGCAAGGGGTTTGTTGCACAGGAAAATCCCCGCGAGGATCAGCCCTCCTCCCAGGCACATCGCCGGGGTCAATTGCTCGCCCAACAGCAGCGCACCGAGGATCACTGCCGTCAGCGGGTTCAGGGCGATGAACACGCCTGAACGGGTCGCGCCGATTTTGCGAATGCCGTCGTAATAGCCGATATAGGCCAGCGCCGAACCCAATACGCCCAGGTACATCAAACTCAGCCATTGCGTGGGTCCGAGGCTGGCGAGTGCAGCCACACTCAACTCACCGCGAACAGCACTGGTCACCCACAGCATCAGCGTGCCCAACAGAATCGAGTACGTCACCGTTTGCACCGGCCCCAGGGTTTGATTCAAATCTTTGGAGAACAGCGAATAAACGCCCCAGCCAAGCACACAGCCGAAGATCAACAGATCGCCGATCCACGCGTCGGCGTTGCCGGCCAACAATTGTGGGTTACGGCTGACGATCACCAGGCTCGCCCCGGCAATACAGATCGCGATCCCGAAAACCTTTGCCCGACTCAAGCGCTCCTTGAACAACAGCCACGACGCCAGCCCGATCACGGCCGGGTTCAACGCCACGATCAATGACGCCCGTGAGGCATTGATGTAGTGCAGCCCATAAAAGAAGCACAGGTTGTAGAAAAAGATCCCGAAAAACCCCAGCAGCGCCAATTGCAGCCATTGCCTGGGGATGGGCCTTGCAAGAGGCACGCGGGCCAGTAGCAGAAACACCAGCAAAGCCACGCTGGCCAGCAAGAATCGCAGGCTGGCGGCAAACAAGGGGCTGAGGCTGTCGGCCAGAAACCGCCCAGCGACAAAGGTGCCGCCCCAGATCATGGTGACGGCAGCCAGTTTCAGATAAACCGGGACATCCGAACGGTTGGACAGGCTTTGCTCACAGGTTGTCATAGGTTTCCAGAACGAGAAATCGGGAGAGATGACGTATCATTCGGCTAATACCTTCTCATCGTAAAATGAGCAAACACTCATGACCCTTACCCAACTGGAGATCTTTTCTCTGGTCGCCGAGCTTCACGGTTTTACCGCGGCAGCCAATCGCTTGGGGATTTCCCAATCCGCGGTCTCTCACGCCCTCAAGTCGCTGGAACAGGAATTGGGTGTCGAGCTGCTGCGCCGGCATCAGTCCAGGGTCGAACTCAGCGACATCGGCCAACAGCTTTTGCTGCGCGCCCGGGCGATGCTGGGCCTGGCCAACACCTTGCGCCAGGAAGCGGCCGATGCGCGCGGGATGAAACGCGGCACGTTGCGCATCGGCTCGTTCGGCCCGACCTCATCGATCAAACTGCTGCCGCTGATCCTGCAGCATTACCGCGCGGCTCACCCGGGCATTGAGGTCCATATAGATGAAGGCCCGGACCGACAGGTGATCCAGTGGCTGGAGGAACGGCGTATCGATGTCGGTTTCGTGGTGTTGCCCGAGGAGCGGTTCGACACCTTTGCGCTGATCGAAGACCAAATGGTCGCGCTGCTGCCCGTCGATCACCCGCTGGCCCGCCACGACAGCCTGAGTTTGAGCGATTTGTGTCACGACCCGTTTGTGTTGACCGAGGCCGGTTCGTCGGAACTGGTGTCGCGCTTGTTCAGCGCCGCACGGCTGACACCGAATATCCGTTATCGCTGCTCGCAACTACTGAGCACGCTGGACACCGTTGGCCGAGGCGACGCGCTGACGGTCGTCGCCGAAAGCTCATTGCCCGATGATCGCGACAGTCGCTACGTGAAAAAACCGCTGTCGCCAACGGTCACGCGCCAGGTGGGTCTGGCAGTGCTCGATCAGCGCCAGTCATCACCCGCGACGCTGGCCTTTATCAAACTGGCAGAGCGCCTGAACAACCGTTGAGCGGCGCACGCGCCGAGGGCCAACTATCATGGCCTCAACCTCAACTCTTTTTGGAAGGCGTCCGGTCCGGCCGATTATCTGACCGCTCACGGCGTGAACTTCTTGCAAGGTTATCTGTTCGGCCGGCCAATGCCCGGCGCGGACTTCATTAACGTATTAAGTCACCATTAACTAGCGGCGCTAAGCGACGATACAAGGAAATCGCGCACCAATTTGAATCAAAAGACTACTGTTGTTACATGAAGAAAAAGACAGGATTTACTCTTGGCCAATTAACTACTACAATTTTTCATGCCTGCGCTAGATTGGCAGGTGAGCCACTATCACCGGGTCGCTTCAAGGCTCTTGGCTTATAGCTTTGTTTGCGGTTGGTATCAGCCAAACACACTATTGGAGTAAAGATATTGTCCAGACTCGCTGAATTTCGTGCAGCTGAAAAGGCCCTTCAAGAGCAGCTCAAGCAGCTGGAAACCCTGAAGAATGATGCCGGGCTCAAGAAAGAAATCGAATTCGAAGAAAAGCTCCAGGGGCTGATGAAAACCTACGGCAAGAGCCTGCGCGACATCATCGCCATTCTCGATCCGAACCCGGCAAAATCCGGTCTGCAACAGGCAACACCTAAAACCCGCCGCGCTCGCGTGGTCAAGGTTTATCAGAATCCGCACACCGGTGAACTGATTGAAACCAAGGGTGGTAACCACCGCGGCCTGAAAGCCTGGAAGGAACAATACGGTGCCGCTACCGTTGATTCCTGGCTGCGTGGCTAAGCACTCGCGGTGACCAAAAAGCCCTGCCAATGCAGGGCTTTTTCATGGACGCCCTCTAAATGCAACGATTGGCGTCGATCAACTCGCTACTTGCTGAATAACTTTGTGCTTAATCCGTTTGGGTATCTAAAAATTTCAGAATGCGCTGAAACCGGCAGCCATTGAAATCTTTAACTAAAGTTTCAAGCTGTTACGGGCTGTCTCTATTTCATCCTGACTTGCCTTATAAACCTCTGCCTGCCCCGCGTAGGAAAGAACATAGGCCTTATCGCCATCCACGGCGGCAACCAATGTTTGAGAGAGCACATGCCTTCCGTTCTGCGTGATCGTGCAGGTAGTTTCCAGCGCTGATAAGCGGCTCAAGGTCGCCGGGTGAATCTTGTTGCAGACACTTTGATAACCGCCTTGAAAGAAGTCCTTTTGCACCGACTTGCGCATCTCCAGCAACACGCCTTGCAGATTCACCTGATGACCGCTTTCCACTTGAGTCATGGTCAACTCCATTACCATCACCGGCGTGCCGACCTGATCGTTTTTCACCGCGCGCTGGCGGGATACCTGAGCGTTGGCGTCATCTTGCGGGACAGCTTCGACCTCCCAGCCGTTGGGCCAGGTCATGACTGGCTCGTCTGCGTGAGCGCTGTTAACAGCTGAAAGCACACAGATCAGGACGAACATTGATTTACAGAAACGCATCATTGCAATGAACACTCACGGATTGAACCGTAAAGTCTGAGCCTCGCCCGTCGGTCAGGCAATAGCCGACTGTTTGGGTTTGGTGATGTCAGAGCCCTTGCGTATCATTGTCGCCATTCGTTAGCCCCACTTATTTTCCGGAGGGCCCATGAGCCTGCACGATTTGAACACCTTCCCAGGCGTGACTGCCCAACCTGACACCGCCACCCAGAAGTTCGTCTTCAACCACACCATGCTGCGGGTCAAGGACATCACCAAGTCGCTGGATTTCTACACGCGCATTTTGGGTTTCTCGCTGGTTGAAAAACGCGACTTCCCGGAAGCCGAGTTCAGCCTGTATTTCCTGGCGCTCGTTGATAAAAACCAGATCCCGGCCGACGCTGCTGCTCGCACCGAGTGGATGAAGTCGATCCCCGGCATTCTCGAGCTGACCCACAACCACGGCACCGAGAACGACGCGGATTTCGCTTACCACAATGGCAACACCGACCCGCGTGGCTTCGGTCACATCTGCATCTCGGTGCCGGATATCGTCGCTGCGTGCGAGCGCTTCGAAGCGCTGGGCTGCGATTTCCAGAAGCGCCTGAATGACGGCCGTATGAAGAGCCTGGCCTTTATCAAAGACCCGGATGCGTACTGGGTCGAGATCATCCAGCCTGCACCGCTGTAAAAAGATCGCAGCCTGCGGCAGCTCCTACAGAATCGAGCCTGACCTGGCTTTTGTAGGAGCTGGCGAAGCCTGCGATCTTTTGATCCACCTAAAAAAAACCCCATGATCGCTCATGGGGTTTTTGTGTTTTCAGCGTCGGGTTTTATGCCGGAGCCGAGGTCCGGATCAGGTGATCGAATGCGCTCAAGGAAGCCTTGGCGCCCTCGCCCACTGCAATCACGATCTGCTTGTACGGCACGGTGGTCACGTCACCGGCAGCGAACACACCCGGCATCGACGTTTCACCGCGGGCATCGACGATGATCTCGCCGCGAGGCGACAACTCGATGGTGCCTTTGAGCCAGTCGGTGTTGGGCAGCAAACCGATCTGCACGAAGATCCCTTCCAGCTCGACGCTACGCAACTCGTCCGACTGACGATCCTTGTAACGCAGGCCGTTGACCTTCTGGCCGTCGCCCAACACTTCAGTGGTTTGCGCACTGGTGATCACGGTGACGTTCGGCAGGCTGTGCAACTTGCGCTGCAAGACCGCATCGGCGCGCAGCTGCACGTCGAACTCCAGCAGTGTTACGTGGGACACGATACCCGCCAGGTCGATGGCCGCTTCGACGCCGGAGTTACCGCCGCCAATCACCGCCACGCGCTTGCCTTTGAACAGCGGACCGTCGCAGTGCGGGCAGTACGCCACGCCTTTGTTACGGTACTGCTGCTCACCCGGGACGTTCATTTCACGCCACCGCGCACCGGTCGCCAGGATCACGGCCTTGGCTTTCAGGGTCGCGCCGCTGGCGAAGTGGACTTCGTGCAACTCGCCGTTCTTGCCCGGCACCAACTTGTCGGCGCATTGCAGGTTCATGATGTCGACGTCGTATTGCTTGACGTGTTCTTCCAGCGCCACAGCCAATTTCGGTCCTTCGGTTTCCTGCACGGAGATGAAGTTTTCGATGGCCATGGTGTCGAGCACCTGCCCACCAAAACGTTCAGCCGCCACACCGGTACGAATGCCTTTGCGGGCAGCGTAGATCGCGGCCGAAGCACCGGCCGGGCCACCGCCGACGACCAGTACGTCAAAAGCTTCTTTGGCGCTGATCTTCTCGGCCTGACGCTCGATACCGCTGGTGTCGATCTTGGCGAGAATTTCTTCCAGGCCCATACGACCCTGGCCAAAGTTCACGCCGTTCAGGTAAACGCTTGGCACGGCCATGATCTGACGGTCATCGACTTCGGCCTGGAACAGCGCGCCATCGATGGCGACGTGGCGGATGTTCGGGTTAAGCACGGCCATCAGGTTCAGTGCCTGGACCACGTCCGGGCAGTTCTGGCAGGACAGCGAGAAGTAAGTCTCGAAGCTGAACTCGCCTTTTAGCGATCGGATCTGTTCGATCACTTCAACGCTGGCCTTCGAAGGGTGACCGCCGACTTGCAGCAAGGCCAGCACCAGGGAAGTGAATTCGTGGCCCATCGGGATGCCGGCGAAACGCAGGCTGATAGCGGCACCCGGGCGGTTGATCGAGAACGATGGTTTACGTGCATCGTCACCGTTATCGAGCAAGGTAATTTGAGTAGAAAGACTGGCAACGTCTTTCAGAAGAGCGAGCATTTCCTGGGATTTCGCACCGTCATCGAGGGATGCAACGATCTCGATCGGCTGGGTGACCCGTTCCAGGTACGATTTCAACTGGGCTTTAAGATTGGCGTCCAACATACGGGCGATTTCCTTTTTTTGCAGTTACATAAAGAGCCGACATAAAAAAACGCCCGAGCGAATCTCGCCCGGGCGTTTTTATTGGGCGGTTGCAGCTTACTTAGGTGCGGAAACCCGCCCTGATGTTGCGATCCACAGACTTAGATCTTGCCGACCAGGTCCAGGGACGGAGCCAGAGTGGCCTCGCCTTCTTTCCACTTGGCTGGGCAAACCTGGCCTGGGTGAGCAGCGACGTACTGAGCAGCCTTGATTTTGCGCAGCAGCTCGGAAGCGTCACGGCCAACGCCGCCATCGTTCAGTTCAACGATTTTGATCTGGCCTTCAGGGTTGATCACGAAGGTGCCACGGTCAGCCAGACCAGCTTCTTCGATCAGCACGTCGAAGTTGCGGGAGATGGCGTGAGTCGGGTCGCCGATCATGGTGTACTGGATTTTGCCGATGGCTGGCGAAGTGTTGTGCCAGGCAGCGTGGGCAAAGTGGGTATCGGTGGAAACGCTGTAGATCTCGACGCCCAGCTTCTGGAACGCGTCGTAGTTGTCAGCCAGGTCTTCCAGTTCGGTCGGGCAGACGAAGGTGAAGTCGGCTGGGTAGAAGAACACGACAGACCACTTGCCTTTCAGGTCAGCGTCCGACACTTGTACGAAGTCGCCATTTTTGTAGGCGGTAGCTTTGAACGGTTTTACTTGGCTGTTGATGATAGGCATCGATGACTCTCCGTCAGGGTTGAAAAGTTTGGTTGAGAAGTTGATGGAGTGGATCCTACCGACTCGATTGCCGGATGGCTCATTGGCAAAGCTCATGCTGCTCATTGGTTTTCGCTATTAGCCGAACGTATTAATAGAAGAAAACTTACTTGGCAGCGCCAATGGTTTTTTCCGCGAGCGGTGTCATCCCGAGAAACGGGCTGGCTTCAACATAGCGCATGGCGGACTTCATATCCTTCCAGCCCACGTAACTCATCAACGACTTCAAGTCCCACCCGCTCTGATGGGCCCAGGTGGCAAAGCCGCGCCGCAAGGAGTGACTGGTGTAGTGCTCGGCCGGGATGCCGGCGCGCTCCAGCGCCTGGCGCAATAACGGGATCACGCTGTTAGCGTGCAGCCCCTCCTCGCTCAGATGGCCCCAACGGTCGATGCCCCGGAATACCGGTCCACGGACCAGTGCGGCTTCGGTGATCCAGTCGATGTACGCCTGCACCGGGCACAGACGCTGCAACGCCGGCGTCTGGTAAGTCTTGCCGAGGTTTTCGCGATCGCTCTTGGTTCGCGGCAAATAGAGCGTGATGCCTGAACCGGCTGCCGCTTGCACGTGCTCGATCTGTAACCGGCACAACTCATCGCTACGAAAACCGCGCCAGAAGCCCAACAGGATCAGCGCCCTGTCACGTCTGGCTCGCAACAGAGCCGGCTGATCGTGTTCAGATTTTGCGGTGTGCGCTTCTTGCTCCAGCCAGGCAACCACTTGCTCCAGATGTTGAAGCTGTAACGGCTCGGCCTGTTTTTCTTGAGCCGGGTGTAGCGCGCGAATGCCCTTGAAGACCTTGCGCACCACCGGCGCTTTGGTGGGATCAGGAAAACCCTGGCTGTTGTGCCATTGCGCCAGCGCCGACAAACGCAATTTCAAGGTATTGATCGACAGCACACCCGCATGAGCGACCAGGTAACGCGCCACGCTGTCGCTGGTCGCCGGCAGAAAACCGCCCCAACTGACTTCGAAATGCTCAATGGCCGCCCGGTAGCTGCGACGGGTGTTGTCGCGGGTGGCGGCTTGCAGGTAACGATCCAGCTCAGTCATGGGCTCAACTCTCTAAAACGTACCGCTTTGGCAGGTGAAAACGCGTCATAGGGCTCATCACACGGGGTAATACCAGTATATCCCGCATGAATACTTGTCGTATTTTAAGTTTTTGTATGACGTGGTACATTGTGTACTTAAGTGGCATGTACCACAGTACGAAATCGTAGGAGAACTCATGGCTCGTGGCGGTGTAAACAAAGCGGTGGTGCAAGCGGCGCGCCTGGCAATTCTGGCGCGCGGTGAAAACCCAAGCATCGATGCGGTACGGATCGAAATGGGCAACACGGGCTCGAAAACCACGATTCATCGCTATTTGAAGGAACTGGATGACGGCGCCGAGCGCGCCGAAGTGCCGCCAGAACCGATTGATGACGAGCTGGCGGGACTGGTCTCGCGGCTGGCTCAAAGACTCAAGGAGCAGGCTCAGGAGCCTATCGATCAGGCTCGCGAGCAGTTCGATAAACAAAAGAAAGCGCTGGATACGCAGTTGCATGAAGCCCAACAAGCCAACACGCAATTGCAGCAGCAGTACGAGATTCAAAGCCTGGCACTGACTCAAGAGTCCGAGGCCCTGCAAGAAACCGGCGCCATGCTGCAGACCGAGCAAACCCGCAACGCCGGACTGAACCAGGCGCTGGCCGATTTCGAATTACGCTTGCAAGACAAGGATGAGCAAATCCGCTCACTGGAAGAAAAACACCTGCACGCTCGCGATGCCCTGGAACATTACCGCAACGCCGTCAAAGAACAGCGCGAGCAGGAGCAACGCCGCCACGAAAGCCAGGTGCAGCAGATTCAGATGGAGTTGCGCCAGGCCCAGCAAAGCGCATTGGTGCGCCAGGATGAAATCACGCAACTGCACCGCGACAACGAACGTTTGTTGACGGAGAACCGTGGCACCCTGAGAGAATTGAGCCTGCTGCAGGATCAACTCAAGCAAACCAACGCTCGACAGGATCAGTTGCTGGAACAGGTCAACCGCATCGACAACGAACGCACCCTCCTCCAGGAACGCTTGCGCGCTGCCCTGCTGGAAAGCCAGTCGCTGAAACAGAGTGTCGATGAGCAATCGCAGATTAACAAAGCGCTGGAAATTGAGTTGCTCAAGACTCAGGCGAGCCTCGATGAAAGCGTGCGCCTGGCGGCCGTCATTGCGACAGCGCCAGACGCATCAGACCCCAAAAAGGACGATTAACCCGCGACCGGCGTGCGCATGGTGACGAACTCTTCGGCGGCAGTTGGGTGCACGCCGATGGTTTCATCGAAGTCGCGCTTGGTGGCACCCGCCTTCAAGGCGATCGCCAAGCCCTGCACAATTTCTCCAGCATCCGGACCGACCATGTGGCAGCCCAGAACCTTGTCGGTCTTGGCGTCCACCACCAGTTTCATCAGGGTGCGCTCCTGGCACTCGGTCAGGGTCAGCTTCATTGGGCGGAAGCGGCTTTCGAAGATCACCACATCGTGACCGGCCTCCCGCGCCTCTTCCTCGGTGAAACCGACCGTGCCGATGTTCGGCAAGCTGAACACCGCGGTCGGGATCATCTTGTAATCCACCGGGCGATACTGCTCAGGCTTGAACAAACGTCGCGCCACAGCCATGCCTTCGGCCAGAGCGACTGGCGTCAGCTGAACCCGACCGATGACATCGCCAAGCGCCAGGATCGACGGTTCAGCCGTCTGATACTGCTCGTCGACTTCGACGAAACCTTTCTTGTCGAGTTTGACCCCGGTGTTTTCCAGCCCAAGATTGTCGAGCATCGGACGTCGACCGGTGGCGTAGAACACACAATCCGCTTCCAGCTCACGGCCGTCCTTGAGGGTCACCTTCAGGCTGCCATCGGACTGCTTGTCGATACGCTCAATGTCGGCGTTGAATTGCAGGTCCATGCCGCGCTTGGTCAGCTCTTCCTGCAAGTGTTTGCGCACTGCACCGTCGAAGCCGCGCAGGAACAGTTCACCGCGATACAGCAACGTGGTGTCGGCGCCCAGACCGTGGAAGATCCCGGCGAATTCGACGGCGATGTAACCACCGCCTACGACCAGAACGCGCTTGGGCAGCTCTTTGAGGAAGAATGCCTGGTTGGAACTGATTGCATGCTCGTGCCCCGGAATCTCCGGAATCTGTGGCCAGCCACCGGTAGCAATCAGGATATTTTTAGCGGTGTAGCGCTCGCCATTGATCTCGACCTGGTGCGGATCAACGATTTTGGCGTGGCCTTCATGCAAGGTCACACCACTGTTAACCAGCAGGTTGCGATAGATACCGTTCAGGCGATTGATCTCGCGATCCTTGTTGGCGATCAGCGTCGCCCAATCGAACTTCGCTTCGCCCGGCGTCCAGCCAAAACCCGAAGACTGCTCGAAGTCTTCGGCGAAGTGCGCGCCGTAGACCAGCAGTTTCTTCGGCACACAGCCGACGTTCACACAAGTGCCACCCAGGTAGCGGCTCTCGGCCACAGCCACTTTCGCTCCAAAACCGGCAGCAAAACGCGCAGCCCGCACACCGCCGGAACCGGCGCCAATCACATAAAGGTCAAAATCGTAGGCCATTTTCAATCTCCTCGGCAGTCCACAAGCATACCCGCAGACATCCGTTGGGCAAGCGCTGCAAACGATATGGGGACGGAAAATGAAAAAGCCACCCGAAGGTGGCTTTTCAATACAAGTGGGTCAGAGGCTATCAGTAAGCCTTGCCAGTCTTGTAGAAGTTCTCGAAGCAGAAGTTGGTAGCCTCGATGTAGCCTTCAGCGCCACCGCAGTCAAAACGCTTGCCCTTGAACTTGTAGGCAATCACGCAACCGTTTTTCGCCTGCTTCATCAGGGCGTCGGTGATTTGAATCTCGCCGCCTTTGCCTGGCTCGGTTTGTTTGATCAGCTCGAAAATATCCGGCGTCAGGATGTAACGACCGATGATCGCCAGGTTCGACGGTGCGTCTTCCGGAGCTGGTTTTTCCACCATGTTGCGAACACGGTACAAATCATCAGCGATCAGCTCGCCGGCGATTACGCCGTATTTGTTGGTTTCCTGCGGATCCACTTCCTGGATCGCAACGATGGTGCAGCGATACTGCTCATACAGCTTGACCATCTGGGTCAGCACGCCGTCGCCTTCGAGGTTGACGCACAAGTCGTCCGCCAGCACTACCGCGAACGGTTCGTCACCGATCAGTGGGCGGCCAGTCAGGATCGCGTGGCCCAGGCCTTTCATTTCGGTCTGACGGGTGTAGGAGAACGAGCACTCGTCCAACAGTTTGCGGATACCGACCAGGTATTTTTCCTTGTCGGTGCCTTTGATCTGGTTTTCCAACTCGTAGCTGATGTCGAAGTGGTCTTCAAGAGCGCGTTTGCCGCGACCGGTCACGATGGAGATTTCGGTCAACCCAGCGTCCAGTGCTTCTTCGACGCCGTACTGGATCAGTGGCTTGTTTACCACCGGCAGCATTTCTTTGGGCATGGCTTTAGTCGCTGGCAGGAAGCGAGTACCGTAACCGGCTGCTGGGAACAAGCATTTCTTGATCATATAAGTCCTTGATAGGGCTGTGTGTACGAGTTTCGGCGCAGTCTAATCAGGCGGCGTGCACCTTACAATGCCCCGCGCTGGCTAACCGATGCCATCATAGAGAAATATTTTCGCGGATAGTTCCCGAGATAGCTCCGCAGCCTTTATAGATAGCACAGACCATCAGATCTGCACGGCCGCGAATCGGACCACCCTACACCATCAGCACCCGTTGAGTGCATTTGGCGCTATCATTGCGCGATTGAACCAGCCAACGAGGCAGATAGATGTCGGAAGCAAAAAGTGTCAACGGATTCCTGATCAGTCAGGCGAAAGACGGCCAGTGGTGGGTAGACAGTGCAGGCGGCGAAAATATCGCCGGGCCTTTCCCTACCGAAGCGTCGGCGATTGAAGTGGCATCCGTTCTGGAGCTCGAACACCCAGCCCCGAAGCGTCGCGGCAAGGACAAGTCCTGAGAAGTACCGGACTTGGCCCAAGCCCTGCCTTGCGCAGGGCTTTTTTGTGATTGCCTGCAACTAAGTGGCCATTCGCTATAACCTTTTGATGCCAGCGCTGTCACAGGCTCAGCCCCTTCATCCTGATGACGACAACGACATGAATAAATTCTTGCCACTGATTGCGGCACTGGCCCTGAGCGGCTGCGCCACTTCCGAAACGACCTATTTGAACAACGGCGAGCAAGGCCTGGCGATCGACTGCTCTGGGGAAGCCAATTCCTGGGCGACCTGCTACGAATTAGCCGATGCCTCTTGCGCCGGCACCGGCTATCGAATCGTCGGTACCGACGGAACACCTTCAACCAAGGAAAGCGACAAGACGCTGGGCGTCGACGTCGGCAACTACAAGAACCGCAGCGTTGTGGTGGTCTGCAAGTAAGGCGCCCTGCCCTACATGTGAATTTCGGCGAACTTGATCCCGAGACCGCGCACCGTCTCGATCAATTCATCGAGGCTACTGAAGGATTCGACTTCATCGTTTTCATCCACCAGAAAATAACTGCGCCCGGCGCTTTTCTTGAAAAACACGATCCATTCGCCCGGATTCGCCGGATTCTGAATCACATGGGTGGCAGAGATGTGACCCTCTGCATGCCGCTCCCGTACCTGCTCTCGCTTCATGCTCGACTCCAGAAATGACAATGCCGCCAAAGCGCTGCTTTGGCGGCATCGGTGCTGACGGGCGACAGTTTATCAGCCGGAAATGCACGCCGTAGCGGCATTGCGTACATCCATGGGACGCAACGGCACATTTGAGATACGTTCATGCAACTTGATGCTGCTGCCAGTGGAGCGGTCTTCGATATCAAATACCGCGGCCGGCCCCGACGAGAACTTCTGCGGCACGATGACTCGCATCCCGTCCTTGTGCGGCTCGACTTGCAGGGCTCCCCGGCTGCCGGCCAGTTTTTCGGTCAGGCATTGCGCGTACTCATGAGGATTCTTGCCTGAAATTACGTTCATGGTCGGTAGCGACTCATTGATCTCCGAGACACTCGCACAACCACTCATCGCTATTGCCATAGGCAGGAACAGCACACCCCACTTCATACAACACCTCCGATAAAGACACTCCGACAGTACAAATGCTGTTTTTCTCCGAGGCATGCTGCATTTATCGCTCATAGAATTCCGAATAACTGTTTTTAATTGTCAAAGCAGACCTCGACGACCGGATAATAACCCGTTCGGGCTGATAAACTGCGCCAATCGCACATGCTATCGTTTTGATTTTGTAGAAAAAGCCCTTCTGGAGGCGCCTCATGAAATTTATCCACCAGCGCGAGCACCTCAACGAAGACGACATCGTCGTCATTCAATGCTCCCAAACATGCAATATCCGCTTGATGAACGACGCCAATTTCCGCAGTTTCAAGAATGGCGGCCGCCATACTTACCACGGTGGTGCATTCGACACCTTCCCGGCCCGGATTACTGCACCGAGCACCGGTTTCTGGAACATCACCATCGACACGGTCAACCGCCGGCCGATCAGCGTGACTCGCAAACCGACCCTGACTCACACCATCAAGATCATCCGCCGCTCCAGCACGAAACTGAGCTGAGTGACACCCAAACACCAAGACAAGCAGGTATGACCGTGGCCCAAACGACCAAGTACGTCATCAAATACAAACTCAATGGTGAACGTCGCTTCGAATTTGCCCAGCTTGAAAAAGGCACCGAAGAAGAAGCCAAGGCCGCACTGGATGCTCTTCATGGTTCGAGCGAAGACGTCATCAGCGACATCAGCGTCAGCAAAGCGCTGTAACGGGATCCGGAGCGACAACATGGACGTCTGCTCCTGTCTCTGGAATTCAACCGCAAGCGCCGGAGTGTTAACGAAGTCCCCGCTCCCTAGACTGGCCACCTCAACCTTTGGTTAAGGAGTCAGAACATGTCCACGTCCTCGATTCGCTTCATCAGCGGCACTTCCAGCCTTGGCGTCTTGCTGCTCGCGTTCAGCGCCGACGGTTTGTGTGCACTGCTGATCGGTGATGACCTGGCAATGCTGGAACGCGATCTTTCACAACGCTTCCCCGGCCAACAAGCACCGCAGCGCGATGAAGGCTTGATGCCTGCGCTGGAGCAAACCCTGCGCCACCTCGAAGACCCGCGCATCACCCTGGATTTGCCGCTGGACCCGACAGGCAGCGTTTTTCAACGGCGAGTCTGGGATGCCCTGCGGCAAATACCGGTAGGTGAAACCGCCAGCTATCTGGATATCGCGCGACAACTGGGTCAACCCACGGCTTTTCGGGCGGTGGCCAATGCCTGCGGAGCAAACCCGCTGGCGGTGATCGTGCCGTGCCATCGAGTGCTGCGCCAGGATGGCAGCCTTGGCGGCTACCGTTGGGGGCTGGAGCGTAAACGGCAACTGCTGGATCGTGAGGCACAGCGATGAGCGAGCGCTCTCTCGATGAACTGGACTGGGAAGCGCTGGCACAGCAGCTCGATCAGGATGGCTGCGCGATCATCAGGTCGCTTTTAAGCCACGAGACGTGTGATGAAATCAGCGCGCTGTATGCCAGTCCCGAACCGTTTCGCTCGCAAGTGATCATGGCTCGTCACGGCTTTGGCCGTGGCGAGTACAAATACTTCAAATACCCGTTGCCGGATATCGTCGCCCGTTTGCGCCGTGCGCTCTATCCTCGATTGGTGCCCATTGCCAATCGCTGGTACGAGCACATGGACCTGCCGACCCGTTTCCCTGAAGCGCATGAAGCGTTCCTCGACCGCTGCCATGCCGCCGGTCAGGAACGCCCGACGCCGTTGTTGCTGCAATATGGACCGCAGGACTACAACTGCTTGCATCAGGACCTGTACGGCGAGCACGTCTTCCCGCTGCAAGTGGCGATTCTGCTGTCAGAGCCGGACGACGACTTCACCGGCGGCGAGTTCGTGCTGACGGAACAGCGCCCGCGGATGCAGTCGCGCCCTCAGGTCATTGGCCTGAAGAAAGGCGACGCGCTGATCTTTGCCGTCAACCAACGACCGGTCAAAGGCGTTCGTGGCTATTACCGAGTGACCCTGCGCCACGGCGTGAGTCGCCTGCACAGCGGAAAACGGCATACCCTTGGAATCATCTTTCACGACGCGTTATGACCCCATGAACCCGATCACCTTCGACTTGTTTGCCGACGCGGAACCCGAGCAGCAACCCAGGCTCGATCGTATCGGCGAACAGTCCTGCGTCCTCAGAGGCTTTGCCCTGCCCTGGCTGGATCAGTTGCTGCCCGCACTGGACGCGGTTCTGGCGGAGGCACCGTTTCGGCAGATGATCACGCCCGGGGGCTTTACCATGTCGGTCGCCTTGAGCAGTTGCGGCGTGCTGGGCTGGACCACCGACCGCAGCGGTTATCGTTATACCCGCGATGATCCGCTGACCGGAAAACCCTGGCCGAAAATGCCCGAGGTGTTTCTCGAATTGGCACAAGCGGCGGCGCGGGAAGCGGGGTTTGCGGATTTCGTGCCGGATTCCTGCCTGATCAACCGCTATGTTCCCGGAGCCAAGATGTCGTTGCACCAGGATAAGGACGAAGCTTCCTACGCAGCACCGATTGTTTCAGTGTCTCTGGGATTGCCGGCGATGTTCCTGTTCGGCGGCTTCGAACGCGGCGATAAAAGCCAACGAGTACCGCTGTTTCATGGCGACATCGTGGTCTGGGGTGGCGTGGATCGTTTGCGTTATCACGGGGTCTTGCCGATCAAGGACGGACTACACCCGCGACTGGGCGAACAACGGATCAACTTCACCTTTCGTACCGCCGGATGAAGCCTTCGAATTCGACCGCAAGACCCGGGGTGCAGCGACCCCGTCGGCTGGCTAATCTGCATGAAACGGATCAACGGACATGAAGCCATGACAAGCCATTCGACAAAGATTGCCACCGAGAACGATCCTCGCTGGGCCGCCGTCGTCGCGCGTGATCCCCGGGCAGACGGACAGTTTGTGTATGCGGTGAAAACCACCGGCATTTACTGCCGCCCCAGCAGCCTGGCGCGTTTGCCGAAACCGCAGAACGTCGAGTTTTTCGACACCGCCGAGCAGGCCCAGGCGGCGGGTTATCGCCCCAGCAAACGCGCCGCGAAGGATCAAAGCGACATCGCCGCGCAACATGCTGCGACTGTGGCGGCCGCTTGCCGCCAGATCGAAACCGCGGAGAATCTGCCTGTCCTGAGCGAACTGGCTGTTGCGGCGGGCCTCAGCAGCTTTCACTTCCATCGGGTGTTCAAAGCGGTTACCGGTCTGACGCCTAAGGGTTACGCTGCGGCCCACCGTTCACGCAGGGTCCGTGAGCGCCTCGCGGACGGAGACTCAGTGACCGACGCGCTGTATGACGCCGGCTTCAACTCCAACAGCCGTTTCTATGAATCCGCCGATCAACTATTGGGCATGAAACCCGCTGATTACCGCGCCGCCGGTCAGAACAACGACATCCGTTTCGCCGTCGGCCAGTGTTCCCTGGGAGCGATTCTGGTGGCGCAGAGTGAGCGGGGTGTTTGCGCGATCCTGCTGGGCGATGACCCGCACCAACTGGTCTGCGATCTACAGGACAAGTTTCGGCGTGCCAATCTGATTGGCGCCGATCAAGCGTTCGAGCAACTGATCGCCAAGGTGGTTGGTTTTATCGAAGCGCCGGCCCTTGGCCTGGACTTGCCGCTGGATGTTCGCGGCACCGCTTTTCAGGAACGGGTCTGGCAAGCCCTGCGGGAGATTCCCGTCGGCTGCACCGCCAGCTACGCCGATATCGCTCAACGAATCGGCGCGCCAAAAGCGATGCGCGCCGTGGCTCAAGCCTGCGGCGCGAACAACCTGGCGGTGGCGATTCCGTGCCACCGCGTGGTGCGCAGCGACGGCAACCTGTCGGGCTATCGCTGGGGTGTGGAGCGCAAGCGTCAGTTGCTTGAGCGCGAAAACCCGTCTGAGTCTTGAATGCCGATGTAGACCGACACTGAATCCGGGCTGGTATAGACCTCGAAGTCTGTGGCGAACGAACGGCAAATCTGCGGGTTGTCCTTAAAGTAGGCCCAGATCAGGCCCCACGTCTGAATGACGCTCTCCGGCATCGCCCCTTTGGCGCTGAACACCAGGTAATCGCCTCCCTCCACCTGAATCTGCGCAAAGTTCTCGGAGGGCGCGGTGACCGCCACACCCGCGGTCACATCGAAGTAGCCCGAAGCGTCGGACTCGTAGTTGGAGTAGACGCCGTACATGAAGGAATCCGGCTGTTTGTGGGGGATCTTGTCAAAAACCCCCTCAACGAAGAATTGTTCCCACATCGGACCAATGCGCGCAGTGCCTGGTTGCTGCTCTGCGGCATTGCAAGTGCGCACTTGCAGGCCCGAGACGCTAAAGGGCCGTACTTCACGCTGCTTTACATCCATGGTCAATAGTCCTTGTCTCTGTCATTTGTCTGTTTTAATTATGGTGCAACAGTCAACGATTGACGTCGACCACCACCCGACCACGCAACTGACCTGCGAGCAAACGCGGTGCGGCCTCGATCGTTTCACTCAAACCGATTTCGTGACTGATCAACGGCAGCAAGGCGAAGTCTAGATCCTTGGCCAGACGATTCCAGGCCAGTATCCGCTTGGCTTTGGGCTGAGTCACGCTGTTGATCCCAGCCAGGGTTACGCCGCGCAAAATGAACGGTGCGACTGAAGCCGGGAAGTCCATGCCTTGCGCCAGGCCACACGCGGCGACAGTGCCGTTGGCCTTGGTGCTGGCACAGGCATTGGCCAGGGTGTGACTGCCCACCGAGTCGATGACCGCCGCCCAGCGCTCCCTGGCCAAGGGCTTGCCCGGCTCGGACAGCGTGGCGCGGTCGATGATTTCGCTGGCACCCAGTTGCTTGAGGTAATCGTGCTCGGAGGTTCGGCCGGTGGACGCGACCACCCGATAGCCGAGCTTGCTCAGCAGTGCGATGGCGAAACTGCCTACACCGCCATTGGCGCCGGTGACCAATACTTCGCCCTGATCGGGCGTCACGCCATTATGTTCCAGCGCCAGGATGCTCAGCATCGCCGTGTAACCCGCCGTGCCGATGGCCATCGCTTGCGCCGCGGTGAACGCCTTGGGTAGTGGAATCAGCCAGTCGCCGTTCAAGCGAGCCTTCTGCGCCAGTCCGCCCCAATGTCCTTCGCCAACACCCCAGCCATTGAGTACGACCTGATCACCGACCTTGTAGTCCGGATGCTCACTGGATTCGACAGTGCCTGCCAGATCGATGCCCGGCACCATTGGGAATTTTCGCACCACCGGGCTGCTGCCGGTGATCGCCAGGCCATCCTTGAAGTTCAGCGTGCTGTACGCCACACGCACAGTCACATCGCCCTCGGGCAGTTGATCGTCATTGATCTCTTGCAGTGTGGCCCGGTAACCGCTGTCGTCTTTGTCGATCAAAATGCCTTGGAACATTGCTGCCTCCAGATGGAATCACTCAGTTTTCGTGCAGTTGAAATAACACATAGCAACATTTCACCGTACTCGACTTTAAGCCAAGAGTGACACACGGAACAAAAACTCGACTGGCCTTATGTCAGTCATAGCTGTTACAAAATCTGTCCTACCGTCCCTGCCCTGTTATGACGTCGGAGAACCCTTCAAATGAGCAAATGGCCAGATACCCGCATTCTTGACCTGCTTGGCATTGAGCTGCCGATCATCCAGGCACCCATGGCCGGCGCGACCACTTCGGCCATGGTTATCGCAGCCAGTGACGCTGGCGGCTTGGGCTCGATGCCCGCCGCCATGTTGAGCATCGATCAGTTGCGCGAGGAGCTGAAAACGATTCGCCAACACACTCAGCGCCCGATCAACGTCAACTACTTCTGTCATCAGCCGCCCGCCGCCGATGAGCAACGCGCTCGAGACTGGAAGAATCTGCTAGAGCCCTACTACCGGGAACTTGGCGTGGACTTCGACGCGCCGACGCCGGTGTCCAATCGAGCGCCGTTCGATAGCGCGGCCTGCGAAGTGATCGAAGAATTTCGCCCCGAAGTCGTGAGTTTCCACTTCGGCCTGCCGGAAAAGTCCCTGTTGGATCGCGTGAAAGCCACTGGGGCGAAAGTGCTCTCCTCGGCCACCACGGTTGAAGAGGCCATTTGGCTCGAACAGCACGGTTGTGACGCAATCATTGCCATGGGGTATGAAGCCGGTGGCCATCGGGGCATGTTTCTCAGTGATGATCTGAGCAGCCAGGTGGGGATCTTTGCGCTGGTGCCGCAGATCGTTGATGCGGTGAAAGTGCCGGTGATTGCTGCTGGCGGGATTGCCGATGCACGAGGCGTCGCGGCGGCTTTCCTGTTGGGGGCTTCGGCGGTGCAAGTGGGCACGGCGTACTTGTTCACGCCAGAGGCCAAGGTCAGTACGTCTCATCACAAGGCGTTGCGCACGGCCAAGGAAAGTGAAACCGCCGTCACTAACATTTTCACCGGACGCCCGGCGCGCGGAATTCTCAATCGGGTAATGCGCGAACTCGGACCGATGAGCACCAAAGCACCGGCCTTCCCGCTGGCGGGTGGTGCGCTGATGCCGTTGCGGGCCAAGGGAGAAGCGGATTTCAGCAATCTCTGGGCGGGTCAGGCATTCACGCTGGGCGTTGAAATGACTACGGCTGAACTGACCCGGAAGTTAGCTGAGGAAGGATTGGCGAAATTGGTGGGTCGGTAACGCACTCACCTGTAGCAGCTGCCGAAGGCTGCGTTCGGCTGCGAAGCGGTCGTGAAACCAGACACCGCAGTCTTTCAGGCTAACCGCGGCAGCTGGATTTACGACTGCTGCGCAGCCGAACGCAGCCTTCGGCAGCTGCTACAGGTTCAGCGCGGCCTTAATAACGCGCATTTAGCACATTCCGTTTGCAGGCATTTCGCTATATATTCCTCTATATAGCGCTTACCCCCTCGCTGCACTTGCCTACAACGGAGCCGTTTCATGACCATTCGTGCCTCACGTTTTGCCCCCACCTGCCTGGCAACCCTGCTCGCAGTGTTCGCTTTCGGGTCCGCCCAGGCGGATGAAGTCCAGGTTGCCGTCGCCGCCAACTTCACTGCACCGATTCAGGCGATCGCCGCTGATTTCGAAAAAGACACCGGGCATAAACTGGTCGCAGCCTATGGTGCAACCGGCCAGTTCTACACCCAGATCAAGAACGGCGCGCCGTTCGAAGTGTTCCTCTCGGCGGATGACACCACCCCGCAAAAACTCGAAACCGAAGGCGACACCGTCAAAGGCTCGCGCTTTACCTATGCCGTCGGCACCCTGGCGCTGTGGTCGGCGAAAGAAGGTTACGTCGATGCCAAGGGCAAAGTGTTGAGCGACAACCAGTATCAGCATCTGTCCATCGCCAACCCGAAAGCCGCACCTTACGGTCTGGCCGCCACTCAGGTGCTGGCCAAGCTGGACCTGACCGACAAGGTCAAAACCAAGATCGTTGAAGGCCAGAACATCACCCAGGCCTACCAGTTCGTCTCCACCGGCAACGCCGAACTTGGTTTTGTGGCCTTGTCGCAGATCTACAAAGACGGCAAAGTCACCGGCGGCTCTGCCTGGATCGTTCCAGCCGACATGCACGACCCGATCAAACAAGACGCGGTGATCCTCAACAAAGGCAAGGACAACCCGGCTGCCAAGGCGCTGGTTGACTACCTCAAAGGTCCGAAAGCCGCCGCTGTCATCAAATCCTACGGTTACCAACTCTAAATGACGCTATCGAGTGCCGACTTTTCCGCCATCTGGCTGACCCTGAAACTGGCGTCGCTGACGACAGTCATCCTGCTGGTCATCGGCACTCCGATTGCGTTATGGCTGTCGCGCACCCGCTCGTGGTTGCGTGGCCCGGTCGGGGCGATCGTCGCCCTGCCCCTGGTACTGCCGCCGACGGTGATTGGCTTTTATCTGTTGCTGGCGCTCGGCCCTAACGGGTTTGTCGGCCACTTCACCCAATCACTCGGCCTCGGCACCCTCACGTTCAGTTTTGCAGGGCTGGTGATCGGCTCAGTGCTCTACTCGATGCCGTTCGTGGTCCAGCCACTGCAAAACGCTTTTTCTGCCATCGGCACTCGCCCCTTGGAAGTGGCCGCGACCTTACGCGCCAATCCCTGGGACACGTTTTTCAGCGTGATCCTGCCGCTGGCCCGCCCCGGTTTCATCACCGCTGCCATTCTCGGTTTTGCCCACACCGTCGGTGAATTCGGCGTGGTGCTGATGATCGGCGGCAACATTCCCGACAAGACCCGCGTGGTCTCGGTGCAGATCTACGATCACGTCGAAGCCATGGAATACGCCCAGGCCCATTGGCTGGCGGGTGCGATGCTGGTGTTCTCCTTTATGGTGTTGCTGGCGCTCTACTCCAGCCGTAAAACCAAAGCGGGCTGGAGCTGATCGATGATTCATACGCGTCTGAAACTGAAGTATTCAGGGTTCGCCCTGGAGGTGGATCTGCAATTGCCTGGCCGCGGCGTCACTGCACTTTACGGCCATTCCGGTTCGGGCAAGACCACCTGCCTGCGCTGCATTGCTGGCCTGGAGAAGGCCGAGCAGGGATTCATCCAGGTCAACGATGAAGTCTGGCAGGACAGCGACAAGAAGATTTTCGTGCCGCCACACAAACGTGCGCTGGGTTACGTCTTCCAGGAAGCCAGCCTGTTTCCCCATCTGTCGGTGCTGGCCAATCTGGAGTTCGGCCTCAAGCGTATTCCTCGCCCGCAGCGACGGGTCGACATGGCTCACGCGACTGAACTGCTGGGGATCGGCCATTTGCTGGATCGCCATCCGCAACACCTTTCCGGCGGTGAACGGCAGCGGGTCGGCATCGCCCGCGCCCTGCTCACCAGCCCGAAACTGTTGTTGATGGACGAGCCGCTGGCAGCATTGGATAGCCAACGCAAAAACGAAATCCTGCCTTACCTGCAACGACTGCATGATGAGCTGGACATCCCGGTGCTGTATGTCAGCCACTCACAGGATGAGGTCGCGCGGTTGGCCGATCACCTCGTTCTGCTCAGCAATGGCAAGGCGCTGGCCAGCGGCGCTATTGGCGAAACGCTGGCCCGTCTCGACCTGCCCTTGGCGCTGGGTGACGACGCCGGCGTGGTGATCGAGGGGCACGTCAGTGCCTATGACCCCGACTATCAGTTGCTGACCCTGCAACTGCCGAACACGACCCTGAACATTCGCGTGGCTCACTCACCGATGAATCCGGGTCAGGCTCTACGCTGCAAGGTTCAGGCGCGGGATGTCAGCCTGAGCCTGCAAAGCGTCGAGCAAAGCAGCATCCTCAATCGCCTGCCGGTCACCGTGATCAGTGAGTTGGGCGCCGACAACGCCGCCCACGTGCTGATCCGTCTGGACGCTGCCGGCACACCGCTGCTGGCGCGGATCACCCGCTACTCCCGGGACCAATTGGGCGTGCACCCCGGCCAGCAACTCTGGGCACAGATCAAGGCGGTGGCGGTGCTGGCGTAAATCCGCTGGCACCCCTGCTACAGCGTGCGGTCAATGGCTGTAACGGCCCGTGATCCACCGCCAAGGACTACCGCCATGCCCGATACTGCGCTGCCCGATGTGCTGCCATCCGACCTGCATTACGTCGATGACACCCAGCCCGGCATCACCCGCAAGAAACTGCGCGACAAGTTCTGCTATTACGACCCTGCGGGTCAGCGCATCACCGATCAAGACGAGATCAAACGCATCAATGCCCTCGCCGTACCGCCGGCGTACACCGATGTATGGATCTGCGCCGACCCGTGCGGCCATCTACAAGCCACCGGCCGTGACGCCCGAGGTCGAAAGCAATACCGTTATCACCCGCGCTGGCGAGAGGTGCGTGATGCCGACAAGTATTCACGTTTGCGTGACTTTGGCCTGGCCCTGCCGAAACTGCGCCAACGGCTTGAAACGCTGTTGGCGGCTCCCGGCTTCAGTCGCGACAAAGTCATGGCCACGGTCATCACCTTGCTTGATGCGACGCTGATCCGGGTCGGCAACTCCCAGTACGCTCGGGACAATCGATCCTACGGCCTGACCACCCTGCGCAACCGCCACGTCGAGGTCAACGGCACCGCGATCCAGTTCCAGTTCCGTGGCAAAAGCGGCGTCGAGCACCAGATCACCGTGAAGGACCGACGCCTGGCGCGGATCATCAAACGATGCCTGGAAATTCCCGGGCAAAACCTGTTTCAGTACCTGGATGAAAACGGTGAGCGACACACCGTCAGTTCCTCCGACGTCAACGCCTACCTGCAAACCCTCACCGGTGCCGACTTCACCGCCAAGGACTACCGAACCTGGGCCGGCAGCGCGTTGGCATTGGCGATGTTGCGGGAACTGCAGTGGGAGCCCGAGTCGGATGCCAAGCGGCATGTGGTGGAGATGGTCAAGAACGTCGCCAAACAACTGGGCAACACCCCGGCCGTCTGCCGCAAGTGTTACATCCACCCGGCGGTGCTCGATGGTTTTCTCTTGGGGGCGTTGGCTGAGCTGCCCAGGCCTCGAGCTCGCAAAGGGCTCAAGGCGGAGGAAGTCGGGCTGGCGGTGTTTTTGGAGAAGATGACCGCCACCGTTGAAGCGACGAACTGACCTGTCCATTTTTTGCACGATCGCAAATGGCTTCTATAGTTGTTGTGAACCTGAATGAGCTGCGGTGACGCCATGGAAGACATTTTCGTTGTGAAGCGATGCAACAAGATCATCATCCATGGTCGCCGAGCCGGAGAAACCGATCATCCTCCACCTGACGCCGCCGTCTGGTATCGGATCGCCGATACTCGTACCCGCGGCTTCATCGGGGACGGTTTCGATCGTGAAGAAGACGCCCTGCGTGAATGCCGGCAGCTGAATGCCAGGTCGCAAGTGACGGCCCGACAAGGCTGATGCTACCTGCCTTTCACGGGTCTATACTGAAAAACAGCTGAAGGATTAGCGACCCCATCGGCAGACAGCTCGCTCCCCGCGGGCTTTTTGCTGCCAGTTAAAGGTTTCTTGAACGGAGGTGTTTGCCATGTCCGAAAAAGAGTCCATCACCACGTTGCTCACCCTGCTCGACTCCCGTCAGGCTCGCCTGGCAGCGGCATGCAAGGAAATTGCCGACTGGGTCGATCATCAAGGCGGGCACCCGACAGCCCTCAGAATCCGTGATCGTCTGAACGACATCGAGAAGGACACGCCACTGATTCGCAATACGCTGTCGTCGCTCAAACCTGTCGACCCGCCCCTGCCGCGGTTCAGATGATTCGATCTGGACATCCTCAAGGACACGGCCTGATTCAGGACGCATGAACGGCGACCTTATCGTCACCGGGTGCGTCCTTGCGTGAGCGCTTTCTGCTGCATCCCCAACCCAGCCTGACGCTGGGCTTTTTTATGACTGCGCAGCCTGTTTCACGCTGTGTTCACAACTCACGCCCTACAGTGACCGGACTCCTTTGAAGAATCCCCCTGGCCCGCCCGCATGCGGGCCTTTTTTTGTCCACATTGCACAGGCAACGAACGTTCACCGCACGCTGGAGGTCAAACAAACACACGTCACGAAGGAGGCGTCTGATGGTCACTCACTTCAAAGTCGGCGGGCATCTGGCCTGCGGTCACAAAGGCAGCAAACTCGTTTCAACCAGCGAACTGGCCCGGGTGAAATGCAGAAGCTGCCGCAACACCGACGCGTTCAAGGATGCGCGCAAAGAACAGCGCAACGCTGCACGCCGCGCCGCACGCAAAGC
Organism: Pseudomonas sp. GM41(2012); assembly: GCF_000282315.2. Lineage (GTDB taxonomy): Bacteria > Pseudomonadota > Gammaproteobacteria > Pseudomonadales > Pseudomonadaceae > Aquipseudomonas. The sequence goes on along the minus strand of NZ_AKJN02000006.1, from coordinate 469,236 downwards.
CAAAGTTACGCATACCGCCAATGACTGGCGCGCGGCCTGGGTCGAACGGCTCACCGCCATGGAAGGACGGCAACGATTGCCTCGTGGTTTTACCGGTCAGCCTTTCGTTTAGCTGACAGCATCGGCGGCTGAATCGAGTTCACTCGATCCGGCCGCTGGCGCCATGATTTCCAGCAACGACATGCGTTTGAAGGCCTCGACCAGACCACGCCCCTCCTCGGGTGCGCAGGCGATAGCCAACCGCATGGTCGCCTCCCCCAAATGCCAGATCAGAAACGCAGACTCCCGAACCCGCAACGCATCGCTGTCGGGGAATACCCGCAGCATCGTGTCGGCCAACAACCCGCCCGCAATACGACTCTCCTGCAGTTCCAACGCCATGAGCTGTTTGTCCGCCTGCATCCCGGACCAGATATCACGCATCGCCGGTGTAGCCAAAACAATCTCGTAATACTGATCGAGCAGCTCCGAATAGGCTGCTTGCAATCCTTGCGCGTCCTCGACCGCACCCAACGCTTCTTCGATACAGCGACGGCTTTCGGCGTTATAGCGCTCGGCCAGCATCCAAATCACCGAACTCTTGTCGGGAAAGTATTGGTAAAGCGATCCGATCGATATTTCGGAACGCTCGGCAATTTCACTCATTTTCAATTGATCGCTGCCCTTGGTCGCGATCAGTTGAGTTGCAACGGCCAGAATTCGCTCCTGACGCTCTCGACTGCGCTGTTGCGTCGGGTTGCGCCGTGTCGGCTCTGAACCAAGGGGCTCGAGCACCTCAGGAATTTTCTTGGGCATAGGTGCACTTCCCTTTCAACAAACATGACATAGGCTCACCTTAGCACCGCTCAACAGAGCGCCCAACAGGTAGCTTCCATACGTCGGTTTCCAGGGTTCTGTCGGTTGACGGCTTAACATGAGGGTTTATCATCTTTTAAACGTGAGCATCACTCACATTAACCCGATGGAGATGAACGCGATGAAAACCACTCAAGAAAAAACCCTGATCCTCGGCGCGACTGGCAGAACCGGGCGGCGAATTGCCCAACGCCTGGAAGGCCGGTCTGTGCGTCTAGGTTCCCGCGTGGCGACCCCACCCTTCGACTGGGAAGATCGAGCTACCTGGGAAGCAGCCCTTGATGGCATTCACGCGGTCTACCTCTCCTTTCAACCAGACCTCGCTGTCCCTGGCGCACTGGAAACAGTTCAGGCATTCACCGATCAGGCGGTCAAAAGCGGTGTCAGCAAACTGGTGTTGCTATCGGGGCGCGGCGAGGTCGAAGCAGAGCAGGCCGAACACGTCATCCAGAACAGCGGAGTCGACTGGACAATCCTGCGGGCCAGCTGGTTCTTCCAGAATTTCAGCGAGGCGCATTTCCTGGAGCCCATCCTTCAAGGGGAATTGGCCCTGCCCGTCGGTCATATCGCAGAGCCGTTCATCGATGCAGAAGACATCGCCGAGATCGCGGTCGAGGCGCTGACCAAACCGGAACACTCTGGCCAACTCTATGAACTGACGGGCCCACGAGCGCTGACATTTGCCGAAGCCATCGATGAAATCGCCCGTGCGACAAACCGCGAAATCCGTTTCGCCGCAGTGCCGCCCGAGGCTTATCGCCAGGCGCTGGAACAGGAAGAACTTCCTGCCCAACTGATCGACCTGGTGCTCTATCTTTTCACCACCGTGCTGGATGGCCGCAACACTCCGGTGGCCGATGGCGTACAGCGTGCGCTCGGTCGGCCGGCGCGGGACTTTTCCGACTATGTTCGGCGCACGGCGGCTACGGGCGCCTGGGCAAATGAGGGATGAAATCGAAGCCGCTTGGCGGCAAACAGATTTCTCGACTAGGGTTCTATCGAATCGAAATCGCGCCGGCTGTGTTGGCGCGCCTTGATCAAGGAGGAGACCGATGACACCTATTCGTATTGCTGAGAAAACCTATCGCACTTGGTCCAGCCCTATCTTGCTTGAACTCAAAGAAAGAGAGCATCAGCTCGATCCGGCAGCCCGCCAGGCCCTTCAAAATGTCTTGGTCGAGAGAAGGCTTGTCGATACCGGCAACCCTTCTGGCGAAGATCGACGCGGTGCTAATCCAGGGGCTGGCGGCCCGGGTCAATAACTGCCACGGGCTAAAACAGCAAGCCAGAAACAAACAAGGGTTTGCATCAGCTTTCGCTCGCAAACCCTTGATTTAATAGCATTCCTTACGCAGGAATCGACCTGGCGCCCCGCGAGAGGCCACCAGGAGGGGGGCGTCAGTGCTGTTGCACAAAGTCCAGAATCAATCGGTTGACCTGCTCGGCCGCTTCCATCTGCACCATGTGCGCCTGACCTGGCAGGACCTCGACCTGGGCCTTCAGCCCGGCGCTGTGGTTCACCGGAATAATCGCGTCGTCACTGCCCCAGATCAGCAACACCGGCTGCTGGCCTTCTTGCACCACATGGCGCAGATCCAGCTGCTGCCGGCCCTCGGTAAACAGACCCGAAACCAGCATCCTCAATGCCGCGTCCACGCCTTCCAGGCGCTTGTACTTCAGCATGTCTTCGAGCATCTGCCGGTTGACCAGTTCGGGGTTGGAGAACAGTTGCACCAACTGCGGCTTGAGGGCATTGCGGTTGGCAGCCTCGACAAAGCCTTGCAGGTAATCGCCGTTGATGTCCTCGCCCAGACCGGCGCTGCCGATCAAGGTCAGGGAACGGACCCGCTCCGGAGCCAGACGCGCAGTGTTCAGCGACACCGCGCCGCCCATGGAGTGACCCACCAGATGCGCTGCGGGAATGTCCAGGTGATCGAGCAGTGCCAGCACCACGCCGCTCAGCTCATCCAAGTCCCCGCGCTCCAGCTGTTTGGTCGACTCGCCATGGCCCGGCAGGTCCAGTGCAACCACCCGGCGGCCAGCGGCTAATGCTTCGTGATTTAACATCCAGTTGTTGAGGTCACCGCCAAAGCCGTGCACCAGCACCAACGGCACCCCGCCTTCGCCGCGCTCGAAGTAACGGATCAACCGTCCGTCCAGCTCGACCTTTTGCGGCTTCGGCCCGCTGTCTTCCTCGGCACCGTCACCGGGCACGAACGCGGCTTGAAACTGCTCGACCACCGCATCGATCTCCGCCTCGCTGGCCTCGCCGTCGACCACGATGCCGAGCAACGCGCCCACCGCCAGGGTTTCATCCTGGCGGGCGATCTGCCGACGAAGCACTCCGGAAAACGGCGCCTCGACACTGCTGGAGATTTTGTCGGTTTCGACGTCCAGCACTTCGTCGCCCTTGGCGATGACCTGGCCTTCCTCCTTGAGCCAGACATCGACCCGGCCCTCGGTCATGGACAGGCCCCACTTGGGCATGGTCAGGGTATGGATCTGGCTCATGAACGCTTGCTCCACTCAATCACCTTGAGCACGGCGTTCTCGATCTTCGCCGCGTCGGGAATGTAGAGGTCTTCCAGGGCGTCGGAGAACGGCACTGGCGTGTGCGGCGCAGTCACCATCTCGATCGGCGCCTTGAGCGAGGCGAAGGCTTTTTGCGCCACCAGAGCCGAAATGTCGGTGGCCATGGAGCAACGCGGGTTGGCTTCGTCGATGACCACCAAGCGCCCGGTCTTCTCCACACTTTCCAAAATGCTGTCTTCGTCCAGCGGGCTGGTGGTGCGCAGGTCGATCACCTCGCAGTCGATGCCGCGCGCGGCCAAATTGCGGGCGGCGTCCATCGCGGTGTTAACCGTGCGGCCATAGGAGACCAGCGTCACGTCCTTGCCATCACGCAGGAAGTTGGCTTCGCCGAAGGGGATGGTATAGAGCTCTTCCGGTACTTCGCCCTGCATGCTGTAGAGCATTTTGTGTTCACAGAAGATCACCGGGTCGTTGTCGCGGATGGCCTGGATCAGCAATCCTTTGGCGTCATAAGGTGACGACGGGCAAACCACTTTCAGCCCCGGAATGTGGGTCCACAACGAGGTCAGCATCTGCGAGTGCTGGGCGGCGGCCCGCAACCCGGCGCCGACCATCGTGCGGATCACCAGTGGCGTGGAGGCCTTGCCACCGAACATGTAGCGAAACTTGGCCGCCTGATTGAGGATCTGATCCAGGCAGCAACCGGCGAAGTCGACGAACATCAATTCACACACCGGGCGTACACCACAGGTCGCGGCGCCCACTGCAGCACCGACATACCCCAACTCCGACAATGGCGTGTCCAGCACTCGTCCAGGGAACTGGTGATAGAGGCCCTTGGTCACGCCCAGAACCCCGCCCCAGGCGTCGTCTTCACCGGGGGCACCGGCACCGCCGGCGACGTCCTCACCCATGATGAACACGCTGGGATCGCGACGCATTTCCTGGGCCAGCGCTTCGTTGATTGCCTGCTGATAACTGATTTTTCTCGCCATGATGAAGGTCTCGATTCTTGTTATAGGGGGCGTTCAGGGATAGGAAACGTAGACGTCGGAAAGCAGATCGGCCGCGCTCGGCTTGGGGTCGGACTTGGCCTTGCGCACGGCGTTCTCGATCAGCAGGTCGACCTCGCTGTCGATCTGGTCCAACTGGCTGGCCTGCACCCGCCCGGCGCGGAGGGTGCGTTCGCGGAACTGCATCAGGCAGTCGTTGTGCTCGCGGAAATGCTTGACCTCGTCCGGCGCCCGATAGGTCTGGGCGTCGCCCTCGAAGTGACCGTAATAGCGAGTCAGCTTGACCTCGATCAGCGACGGCCCCTCCCCGGCCCGGGCCCGCTCCACAGCGGCACCGGCGGCTTCGTGAACGGCGAAGAAGTCGAAGCCGTCCACCGTGACCCCGGGCATGCCGAAACCGGCAGCGCGGTCGGCGATGTGATCGCAGGCCACCGACCAGTTGGAGGCCGTGGCTTCGGCGTAACCGTTGTTCTCGGCGATGAACAGGCACGGCAGATTCCACACCGAGGCCATGTTCATCGCTTCGAACACCGCCCCTTCGTTGGATCCCCCGTCACCAAAGAACACCACCGCCACACTGTCAGTCCCCTTGAGTTTGGCGGCCAGGGCCGCGCCTACGATCAGCGGCGCACCGGCCCCCACAATGCCGTTGGCGCCGAGCATGCCCTTCTCGAAATCGGCGATGTGCATGGAGCCGCCCTTGCCTTGGCAGACCCCGGTTTTCTTGCCGTAAATCTCGGCCATCATCCCGTACACATCGACACCTTTGGCGATGCAGTGGCCGTGACCACGGTGGTTGGAGGCGATGCAATCGTCATCACCCAAGTGGGCCATGACCCCAGCGGCTGAAGCTTCTTCGCCGGCATACAGATGGACGAAACCGGGAATCTCGCCGGTGGCGAATTCCACGTGCAGGCGCTCTTCAAAGACGCGGATGGTGCGCATCACCTGGTAGGCATGCAGCAATTGATCAGCGGTCAGCTGTGTCGACATTTTTATTCTCCAGGTTGTCTTGAGGCTCAAGTTTCAAGGTTCAAAGGGTGTTGCGGGTGTTCACGGCCAATGGCCAGAAGTCGCTGTTGCGCGGCATAGGCCAGGGCCGCATTGACGTCGATGCTCAGCGGACCGCCGGCATCGAGGGTGACCGTGGGGCGGTCATTGGCGTTGAATTCGATCTCGCGCTCGCCATCCAGAGCCAGGGTGCCGCTGGCCAGGCACAGACCATGGGCGACGCCGGGTTCAAGGCTTGCGGCAGCAAGCACGCCGCAGCCTTGCAGCAGGCCGGGAGCCAGAGGCACCAGCAGCGCTTCGGGAGATTGCGCATCGAGGCGCATCCAGGCCCCACCCGGAGCCTGACGCGATACGGGAAACCACAAGCCGCAAAGGGCCGAGATGCCAATGGACTGAGGTTCGGCGAAGGTCACAAACACCTCGGCCAGATCGGCCCCGCGACTGATGGCCCGTGCGCCGACAAAGGGCAGCGAGGACACCGCCACGTCCACCAGGGCCATCTCGCACAGGCCACGACTCGGCTCGCGCACCAGCAAGCGTTTGTTGCGGCGCAAGGCGATCTCGGGCGGGATCCGCCCACTGACAAACAGCCCGCCGGCCAACCCGGCGCTGGTGGCTTCACGCAGTTCCGGGAAGGCGTTGTTGGTGCCGGTGGACAGGGTCAGCAGCGGAATGTCGCCGACCTCCGCGGCCACCGCCTTATGAGTACCGTCGCCGCCCAGCACGGCGATCAGGGCAACGCCGCGTTCGGCCATCCAGCGTGCCGCGTGACGGGTGTCCTCGACACTTTGGCGCAGGGTCAGGTCGAGGAACTCAAGGGCCGGCCAGTGACTGCTGCGAGCCTGGCGACCGTGGCTGTTTTTCAGCACGGCGGCGGCGATGCCGGTCATGTCGGTGGGCATCAGCACCCGTTCGATGCCCGTGGCGCCAAAGGCAGCCAGCAAGCGCTGGATCACCGAGACTTTGTCGGTGCTGGAAAACAGCCCGGCGTTGGCGGTCAGGCGCCGCACGTCCCGACCGGATGCCGGGTTGGCGATGATGCCGACGGTCAGCGGCGCACGGCTCATGACGCCACCACGGGCAGAACAAGGAAAAGGTCTCGGCAGGACATCGGGCACCTCTTTTTATTATCGGGTTGCCAGTCGGGCTGGTTGCCAGAGCTAGAGCAAGGCCGGTGCCAGATCTGCAAAAACACCTGCAAAACCCCGTCGTAGAGCGCTCCAGCGAGAACCTGAGGGTGCTCGGAATCAAGCCCGAATGAGACGCGTCATGTCAGGCTGCATGAGGTGGCGGCGAGACCGTGAGACGTTGCGTCTCACCACCAGCCCTGGGTGACCCGACGCTTGTCCGAGGCCAATGAACGGCGCTTAATAGCCGCACAACTAAAAGAAGATAGAACCGGAGGCCTTAATGCTTTCCGCACACTCGAAGGCGCATGTGGATTGCGTCAGCCGTGTTTTGAAAAATGCCGAACACCTGCCGCAGTTGCCTGTGCCGGGCTTGATACTCGATTCCTGGCGCCGCTCCATGGAGCAGCACCACCTGGACCCTGGCTCATTACAAGGGCCACGGATCCTTTCGCAGAACGTGTTGCAGGAATGCCGCGAGCGGTCCGAGCTGTTTCTGCGCATCGCCAGTGAAGAAGTCGCCCGCCTCCACGGTCGGGTCCGCGATGCCGACTACTGCGTCCTGCTCACCGACGCTCAGGGCCAGACCATCGACTACCGCGTCGAAACCTCCATCCGCAATGACTGCCGCAAGGCCGGTCTTTACCTGGGCACTTGCTGGTCGGAAGGTGAGGAAGGTACGTGTGGCGTGGCGGCGGTACTGACCGCGCGAACACCGGTCACGGTGCACAAACGCGATCACTTTCGCGCCGCGTTTATCGGCCTCACCTGCTCAGCGGCACCGGTCTTCGACCCCAAGGGCGAACTGCTCGGGGTGCTCGATGTGTCGGCGGTGCGCTCACCCGACGACCGTCGCTCCCAACACCTGACCCGGCAGATGGTGGTGCAGAGCGCACGGGAAATAGAACAGGCGTTTTTCATGAACAGCGCCCAGGGTTACTGGGTGCTGCGAGCCCACAACAGCCCGGGCTACGTCGACAGCCAACCCGATTACTTGCTCGCCTGGGACGATGACGGCCGTTTGCAGGCGCTGAACCCGGCGGCGCGGCAGTTGCTTTTGCAAAGCTTTGGCCAACTGCCGGAACACATCGGCCAGGTGTTCGATCAGCAGTTGTTGCATCGGGCCAGCGACGAATCGCTCTGCGTACTTCACGGCCAAGGTGGCCACCCTGTGCTGCATGGACGACTCAGCGTGCCACGTCGGGTGAAACCCAACCCCGCGCGCCCGGTACTGACACCCGCCGAACTCGATCCGCGACTGGAAGAAAGCCTGCGCCTTGCAGTGCGGGTCAAAGACCGCAACCTGCCGGTGCTGATCCAGGGCGAAACCGGCTCCGGCAAGGAAGTCTTCGCCCGTAAGCTGCACCAGGCCAGCCAGCGCCGTGAGCGTCCGTTCGTTGCGGTGAACTGCGCGGCGATCCCCGAGAACCTGATCGAAAGCGAATTATTTGGCTATGTCGCCGGCGCCTTCACGGGTGCCTCGAGCAAGGGCATGCAAGGTCTGCTGGAACAGGCCGACGGCGGCACGCTGTTTCTCGATGAAATCGGCGACATGCCCCTGCCCTTGCAAACCCGCCTGCTGCGGGTTCTGGCCGAGGGTGAAGTGGCGCCACTGGGAGCTTCACGGCGCAAAGTGATCGACCTTCAGGTCGTCTGCGCGAGTCACCGAGATCTGGAAGCACTGGTCGCCGCGGGGGAGTTTCGCGAAGACCTGTACTTTCGTTTGAGTGGAGCGCGTTTCCAGTTGCCGCCGCTGCGCGAACGCAGTGACCGCCTGGCGCTGATCAACCGGATTCTCGATGAGGAATCGACGCTTTGCGCAGAACCCATGCGACTGGGAGGCGCGGCTCTGGAATGCCTGCTTGGCTACCGCTGGCCAGGTAACGTTCGCCAGTTACGGCATGTGCTGCGTTACGCCTGTGCGGTGTGCGATTCAAACCTGATTCAGGTCAGCCATTTGCCCGAGCAAGTGCAAGGCCACAGGCTTAATGGCCCAAGCGCCGGCGCCACCATTGATTGCTGCGCGAGCCCGGAACGCCAGACACTGCTCGATGCCCTGGTGCGTCACCGCTGGAAACCCACCGCCGCCGCCAAGGCTTTGGGCATCTCCCGGGCAACCCTGTATCGCCGGGTGCATCAGCACGGCATAGACATGCCTGGTAGAAGCCAGGCGGAATGACCATGGACCGGTGGCCGACGTGAAGCCGTCCTCAGGACCTTAAAGCTTGAACTGCGCTACCAGGGCATTGAAGGAGACGGCCAGCCGCGACAGTTCGGCCAGGGTGATCAGGGCGCAGATAACGAACGAGGACAAAAGCCTGGTCGAGAATTTGGACTGATTCAGAATGTTCATGTGGCGAACTTGAGGTAATGAAACAGAGGTTTAAACGGGTCTTCACGAACGAACCCAAGCGGGCCCCCACCCATCCATTACCTAATCGTCCTCAGCTCGAACGGGTCAAGTTGGCAGCGCTGGATATAGAGGACACACGCTAAGTTGCCCGTGCGCCCCCTCTATTGCCTGTTACTGGATCGGGTGGCTGTAGAGCTGAGGACGACGATCGCAATGCACGTCGTTCTGGTCACCGATGCGCTTGTTACGCGCTTCGGCGAGGTTCATCGTCGCCAGCAAAGTCTGTTCGCCTGCCAGCTCCGTCGGCCCTGTCAGAGGGTAACCATCGGCGTCGACGATGACCGAACCCTGAACCCAGTCGACCCCGCGCTCGTGGCCGTGGCGATCGCACGCGGCGATGAACATGCGGTTGACCGCCGCATTGGCCTGGACTCGTATGACTTCAGTTGGACGTTCGGTTTCTGGTCGTGGGCCATCGGGCCAATTGACAGGCGCGCAGAGCAGCTCCGCACCCGCCAATGCCGGTAGCCGTACCCACTCAGGAAACTCCAGGTCGTAACAGATCATCATGCCGATTCGCCCAAAGGCAGTGTCCACCACCGGCGGCTGCGCGCTTCCGGCGCTGAAGATCGAGTTTTCCGCTCCCCAGAGATGAGCCTTTCGGTAAACCGCGCGCAATCCTTGAGCATCGATCATTGCCGCACTGTTGGCCACCTCATAGCCCTCCAGCCGCTCGCAGAATCCTGCGACGATAACGATCTCCAATTCGCGGGCCAGTGCTTCCCACAAGCGTAAGGTCGGCCCATCTGTCGATTCAGACGAGAACAGCGCTTCGTTACGGTCAGCAAAGAGGTAACCGCTCTGCACCAACTCGGGCAGCACCACCACCTGGGCGCCGCGGGAAGCTGCCGAACGGATCGCCTGCTCGGTGAGTGTCCGGTTATAGACAAGATCGCCGATCTTCGGCGCCAATTGGCAGCACGCGACGGTGATGCTTTTGGGTGTGTTCATTGTGCAGATTTCCATTGTTAGAACATGCGCTCGCTGGCAGTGATCAACGATCATTTTTCTGTCGACGTTTGAGCCATCGAGACGATATCGCTTTCGGTGATTGAATCGATGATCCGGCGCTCGGACTCAAGATCGATCGATCGACTGAGTACGAAATAGGTCAGGCCAGAGACCACCAGGCCCACCAGCCAGGCAATGTCGACGCCTTCGAGTTGGCGCGCCAGCGGGCCGACGAACACTTCCTTGCCGGCAGTGGCGTCAAAGATGTAGAAAAACGGCACCATGGCGGCGAATCCGATCAGGTACGAAACAATCCCGCGAAATTGCCAAGCGCCGTAAATGCCCTTGGGAGTAAAAAAATGGGGGATGGCGTAGCGGCCTTTACGAACAAAGAAGTAATCCACCAGGTTGACGGCGGTCCATGGCACCAGGAAATACAACAGCACGACCAGGAAGGTGTTCAACAGCGCGACACCATCACCTTTGATCGACAGCACACAAACCAACAGGATGACGCTGATGGCGAAGATCGATATCACACGAGCGCGAGGCGTCGGGGTGATTTTTTTGATCGAGTCGACACCGGTCAGCAGCGTCAGCATTGCGCTGTAGGTGTTGAGCGCGATAATCGGCAGGAAGCCCAAAACCGACAACAGCACCAGTGAGTTGCCCAAGCCAGGGATCATTGAGGAACCGACCTGATTCAGCGCAACCAGAGCATCAGTCGCCTGCAACTGCTGCGCAAGCCAGGCACCAAGGCCGATCATCCAGCCGCCCGACAAGGATGCCCCCAGGAACAAGGCGGTAATCAGTTTGGTACGACTGGTGTTTTTAGGCAGATAACGTGAGTAATCGGACACGTACGGCGCATAGGAGATGTTGTAGCTGGCACCAATGGCAAACATGCTGGCAAACGCGACCCAGTTGAAGCCGAGGGTAGTTGCGGGAGCGACATCACTTTGGCCTGCGCCAAACATCAAGGCGATGGTGACGAGCGTATAGAGCGGTAAGGTGGCCAGCAGCGCCCATTTGAACGCCTTGTGCATCATGTCGTGGCCGTAGATCGCCAGCAACGCACCGATCAGCACCACCGTGACAGCCACAATGGTTGGATCGAGTCCGAAGACATGCTTGAGGCCGCCCATGATGAGCGTAACGTTCACCACGTTGAAGCCGACGAACACAAACATCGTCGCCATCAATGCGAGGATCACGCCGCGATAGCCGAATTGGGCGCGCGACTGGATCATTTGCGGAAGGCCCATCTCAGGCCCCTGAGAGCCGTGGAAAGCCATAAAAATGGTGCCGAACATGATACCGAGCGTACCCGCCAAGGTAGCCCACAGTGCGGACAGTCCCAGGCTTGGGCCAACAAAACCGATGGAAATGGTGAAGAAATGGAAGTTCCCCAAAAACCAGAATGGGCCCTGGTTCCTGAGTTTGGCGTGCCGTTCGTTTTCCGGAATGTAATCGATCGAGTGGCCTTCGATGGCCATTCCCCCGCCCGTCTCGATGGCGCGCGCTGAACTTTTGGTCTCGGACATACGACTCTCCTTTTACTTGGAATCGATAGTGAAATTGTTTTTATATGGGTAGAGCTGTCGGTGCGTGCCGACGGCTACCTTCGCTCGACTTCCAGATCAGATTGCGCTCCAAAATACATCGCGATGTGGTCGCTGAAACGTTGTGGTAACTGCGCCCAATCACGACCTATCATTGCCCGCCGGTACCACGAGGCATCCGCTCACACTCCCTGGCATTGAGGCTGAGTACCGGCCGTTTGAAATGTATGGATTTGATCGAAACTGTTAAATATCGCAGGCCAACTGTTTACATAGATGTTTGTCTATGTAGCTGATCTATCGGGAGCACGTATGCTGGGAACTGTATCGGAACTGGATCTACGCTTGATCCGGGTGTTTCTTGCCGTCGTTGAGGCGGGAGGAATTTCGGCAGCACAAACGGCGCTCAATACCACGCAACCGACCATCAGCGCGCAATTGGCCACGCTGGAAGCCAGGCTCGGATTTCGCCTTTGCGAGCGAGGACGTGCAGGTTTTTCTGTCACGCCCAAGGGGAACCAGTTCCTCGATGCAGCCCGCCGATTGATGGCCGCAACGGAGGGATTTCGCATTGAAGTCCAGCACATCAATCGCAAGATCACCGGCAACATCAATATCGGGTTACTGGGCCAGATCGATCCCGTGGTCAATAAAAAAATTGCCTTGGCCATCGCCCGATTACGATCCGAGCACGAAGGGCTTTACTTTCACTTTACGGAACTGTCGTCATCGTTCCTGGAAGAGAAACTGATCAATGGTCATCTCGATCTGGCGATAGGTTATTTCTGGCGCCGTCTACCTAACCTCGATTACTTTCCATTGTTTAACGAAGCACAAATCGCCTATTGCGGCCCCACGCATCCTCTTTTTGAAAAGGTCGGGGCGCTCAATAACGAGGATGTTCGGGAGCACGACTGGGTTTGGCCCAGCCACCCGTTACCCGAAATGCCGGCACCCACGTCCATTGAACGTTTGACGGCGCTTACCGACAGTATGGACGGCGCCGCTTTGCTCATCCTGTCGGGCCAACACTTGGGTTTTCTGCCGCAGTTTTACGGCGCCAAGCATGAAGCGTTAGGGCAGTTGCACTCACTTAACCCAGAGCAGTTGCGCTATGAGGTCGTCTTTCATGCAGCGGTTCGACATTCGACTCGCCAGAGTGAGCTGGTGAGCAGCTTCTTGACAGAGTTGATCGACATTTTTGGGGCGAAATCGGTCAGCGCCTGACCACTTGATTTGACTGACTCCGACTCAGTTATCGCGGCGCAACAGCGAGGAACTCGCCCGCACCTGCAACTGCGGCGCAAGGATGATCGACTCTGCGGCCTCGCCCTTGATGCGTTTGAGCAGCAACTCCACCGCATGCCGCCCCATCTGTGCCATCTGCAGGCGCACGCTGGTCAGTGGAACGATGAGTTCATTGGCTAGCGGGATGTCATTGAAGCCGACGACGGCGATGTCCTTGCCCGGTTGCAAGCCTTTGTCGCGGGCGGCGCCCATCAGACCAATGGCAAGGAAGTCGTTGACCGCGAAAAACGCCTGAGGGTGTGGATTGAGCCCCAGCAGATACTCGCCTTGTTGGTGTCCGGTGTGGCTGTCAAAAGGACCATTGAGGATCCACTCCGGGCGCAGGGCGACGCCTTGTTCACGGTAATAGCGGATGAAGCCGCGGGTACGATCAGCCCCGGTGGACGCATGCCGTTCACCCGCCAGGATCGCCACATCGCGACAACCCAACTGATACAAATGTTCGGCCGCCAACCAGCCGCCCAATTCGTCGTCGCTGGCCGCCGAGAGGTGCCCAGCAATCTGCCGGCTGACCAGCACGTAGGGAATGTGCTTGCGTGCGAGCAGATCGAGTAAGGGCTGGTTTTCACCCACGTGCGAGTCGCCCACGATCAGCCCGGCCACTGAGCGGCGCAAGGCGTGCTCGGCACGTGCCAGTTGGCGCGGCTGCAGGTCGTCGGTATTGGAGACGAACGTGAGGTAGCCGGCCTCCTCCGCCGCGCTGTCGATGCTGTCATAAATGGTCGCCATCACCAGGTCGGTGAGGCGTGGCATGAGCACGCAGATCTCCTGGCTTTTGCGCAATTTCAGGTTGGATGCCTGCGTGTTCGGCCGATAATCCAGCTCCTTGGCCAGCGCACGGATACGCTCCACCACCTCAGCCGACGCCGCTCGCTCGACCCCGGTCGGGTCGCCATTGAGCACCCGCGACACCGTGGAGACGTGCAACCCGAGTGCAGTCGCCATGGACTTCAGGGTGGCGGGACGAGATTGATTCGGCATGTTTGAGAGTCTTCCAACCGTGCATTATTCAGCGCGCGATTCTACCTCAATCAGGCCCCCTTCCCGGAAAAAAAACCTTTACCCAAACGATTGACTAAAGCTTTTCCTGTATCTACATTTCGGCAACCCAAACGTTTGGGTAACACAATAAAAATACGCCGGACGCGGCCGACTTTTTGACTTCTGCCATCATTTTGAAGAGTCAGATCCCTATGAAGAGCGCAGCTATTCCGTCTTTCCGCTACCAGATTTTCTTCCTGATCATGCTGATGGCACTGCTCAACTACATTGACCGCGGCGCGATTGCCTATGCCTCGGCGAGCATTCTCCCGGAGTACGGTTTCGACAAGGCCGACTGGGGCAAAGTCCTGGGTTACTTCGGTTACGGCTACATCCTCGGGGCGTTGATCGGCGGCATCCTGGCTGACCGCTTTGGCGCCAAGCGCATCTGGCTGATTGCGGGTGCCACCTGGTCGATTTTCGAGATCGCCACCGCGTTTGCCGGTGACCTCGGGCTGGCATTCATGGGAGGCTCGGCCATGGCCGGTTTCGCCACTATCCGCGTGCTGTTCGGCTTTGCCGAAGGCCCGGCCTACTCGGTGATCAACAAAAGCGTGGCCAACTGGGCCACGCCCAAGGAGCGCGGCTTCGTGGTCTCGGTTGGACTGCTCAGCACACCATTGGGCGCGCTGCTCACCGCCCCGGTAGCGGTAGGTCTGCAAACCCTGACTGGCGGCTGGCGCAGCATGTTCGTGGTGCTGGGCGTGGTCAGCCTGGCGCTGCTGATTTTCTTCATGACGCGCTTCACCAACACCCCCGATGAGAACCCGCGTGTGTCCAAGGCCGAGCTCGATTTCCTGCGACGGGAACGCGCCTCGGCAGCCAATGCTTCAACCCCGACCACCAGCGTTGCGCCGGTATGGCATTTCTTCAAGAACAAGGACCTGTTACTCAATGCGGTCGGTTACTTCTCGTTCGTGTACGTGACGTTCCTGCTGCTGACCTGGACCCCCAAATACCTGCAGGACGAGTTCCACTACAACCTGTCATCGCTGTGGTACATGGGCATGATTCCCTGGACCGGCGCCTGCTTCACCGTGCTACTGGGCGGCAAGATCTCCGACCTGCTGTTGCGTCGCACCGGCAACCTGAAGGTGGCACGCAGCTGGCTAGCCGCGACCTGCCTGCTGTTGACCACGCTCTGTTTCATACTGGTATCGCAGGCCCAGACCGTCTGGGGCGTGATTGCCCTGATGACCCTGGCCAACGCCCTCAACGCACTGCCCAATTCAGTTTACTGGGCCGTGGTGATCGACACCGCGCCATCCAACCGGGTCGGTGCCTACAGCGGCATGACCCATTTCATCGCCAACACCGCTTCGTTCATCGCGCCAATGCTGACCGGCTACCTGACCGTGCACTACGGCTACTCGTCGATGTTCGTGGCAGCGGCAGTGGCCACTGCACTGGGCATGAGCGCGATGCTGATGGTGCGTCCCGGCAGTCGGCAAATCAGCCCTTCCCCTTTACCCGCCGCAGTTTGATGGAGTTGTTTGTATGAGCCTGGCGAAGCCTCCTCACGTTGGATCTTTTTTTGGTCAATCAGTCATCGCGCTGGCCGAGCGCCTGCGCGCGGGCAGCCTGACGAGCGTCGAGCTGACGCAAGCAGCCCTGGACAGTATCGAGCGCCTGAATCCGACCTTGAACGCCTTCGTTCATGTCGATGCACCCGTGGCGCTGGCCCAAGCGCGCAAGGCCGACGAGCTGTTTGCCCAGGGCCTGGACCTGGGCCCGCTGCACGGCATACCGGTGGCGGTCAAAGACAATATCGACACGTTCGACCACGTCACCACCTACGGTTCGGCGCATTTCGCAGGCTTCAAGCCGAGCCGCGATGCGCTGTGCGTGCAGCGGCTGCGCGAGGCGGGTGCGGTCATTGTCGGCAAGACCTTGACCCACGAATTCGCCTACGGCCCGACCGGTGACCGCTCGCTGCAGGGCGCGGCACGTAACCCATGGGATGCCCGCTGCATCACTGGCGGCTCCAGCGCCGGCAGCGCCGCTGCGGTGGCGAGCGGCATGGTGCCGCTGGCGCTGGGCACCGACACCGGCGGATCGATCCGTATTCCGGCGGGGTTGTGCGGAGTGGTCGGCTTCAAGCCATCGTTTGCCAGCGTGCCGCTGGAGGGGGTGTTCCCGCTGTCGTCGAGCCTCGACCACGTAGGCCCGATCGCCAACCACGTCGAGGATGCGCGCCTACTGTTCGAAGTGGTGGCTGGGCGAGTGTGTGCACCGATGGCCAACCCTCGACCGTTACGGGTTGGCTGGATCACCACCGGCAGCTTCGGCCCGGTCGACGCCGAGCTGGATCGACAGGTCTACCAGGCGGCGCAGCAGCTGTTTGGCGAAGCGCTGCAGGATGCTGCCGAGCTGGTGCCGCTGGCGGCCGAAATGAAAGACACCTTGCTGGTGCTGCAACGCGCCGAGGCCTTCGATGTGCATGCCGAACGCATGCAGGATGCACCGCACACGTTCGAGCAGGAGGTGCGCGAGCGCCTCGAATTGTCGCGTGAAGTCAGGGGCTGGCAATACATCCGCGCACAATCGAGCCAAGTACGGCTCAAGGCGGCGATGGCGCGCTTGTTCGAGCACTATGACTTCCTGGTCTCGCCCAGCGTGCCGATTACCGCGACAGCGGTCGATGCCCGCGAAGTCCGGGTTGGTGAGCAGGACATCGATGTGCGCGCCGCGTTGCTCAGCCATACCAGTGCCTGGAATCTCACCGGGCTGCCTGCGATCAGCCTGCCGGTGGGACTGTTGAGGGGAATGCCGGTGGGGCTGCAGGTGATTGGCGCTGCGGGAGAGGATGATCGTTTGTTGCGGGTGATGGCGCAGCGATTCGTACGAGACTAGGTAACCGCCTCGGACTTCATCGCTTCAACCACATAATTGAGCCAACCGCTGGCGGTGCCGGGGCGATAAACCAGCACCACCTGTTGGGTGCAGGAGAACGGGTTGTCAGTCAGATCGAGTCGCAACAGCTGAAGTTCGGCCAGGGCATAGTCCGGTAGGTAAGCCAGAGCCAGACCCGCACGCACAAGGCCATCAACCAAAAGAAGGTCATCGCTGCGGTAGCGGATGATGCGCGGCTGCTGATCGTCACGCCAACCGTCGGTGGCCGGCCCACCTTGCAGCCCGCGAAACGGCGGCTGTGCAGGTACCACGAAGGGGTATTTCAGAACCTCGGTCACCGTGGCGCGTGGGCCGCTGGCTGAGAGGGCGAGCGGATGGTTTGCGCCGACAGCCACTTCAAAGCGGGTTAGTCCGATGTTCAGTGCACGATGGCGCGGGTCGAGCGCCCCTAGGGCTGCCGTGGTCACCAGTGCCAGATCCGCCTCACCGCGGGCCAAGGCACTGAGTGCCTCGTCTTCCTTCTCGTTGCCGAAAGCCACTTGAGCGCCGGGAAAACGTTCGCCGATCAAACTGGCTATCCGCCGCCCCCAATTCAGCTGCAACAGCGCCGGCCCGGAGATCCGGCAGTGGAAACTACCGCGAGTCCCTAGAAACTCACTGCGCATCTGGTCGGCACTGGCCATCAGCGCCGCAGCCCGATCAAGCAAGCGCGCGCCGTCGGTATTCAAGCGCAGATTGCGCCCTTGGCGGTCGAACAGCGTGGTCTGCAAGGCTTGCTCCAGTCTCTTCAGCCCCTTGGACAGAGCACTCGGGCTCAAGTGCAGTTCCAAAGCGGCATCGGACAGGTTTTGGTGGCGCGCAAGGGCCAGGAATTGGCGCAGGGTCGCTAGATCGAATGTTTCCATTTGCTCAATGATTGATGAATATTCGTGGATTGAAAAGCAAGTTTGATCGCGGAGAATAGCGAACGTTTTTCGCCTCGGCAAGGAGAGGCGATGCTGGGTTTGATACGCATAATCCACTTTGTCCCGACCTGCGGTAAGGAGTTTTCCATGCACGCTTTGGAGTTCGTATTGGCTATTTTCGGGGACGCCGCATGAAGAAGATCGCTTGCATTCAGCATCTGGCAGAAGAAGGCCCAGGTGCCCTGGCCGAATGGGCTCTGCGTCGTGATGTCGCCATCGAACTGTTTCGCGGTGACCTAGGGCAGTTGCCGACGCACGAAGACTACGATGCCTACGTGTTGTTGGGAGGACCCTTCAATGTGGTAGGGGCGGATTGCCCGCCGTGGCTGGAGCAGGAAAAGGTCTGGCTTGGCAACTTGCTGCGCAAGGCCAAGCCGGTGCTCGGTATCTGCCTGGGCGGGCAACTGCTCGCTGATCGGCTTGGCGCGCAGGTTGCCCCCATCGACCACCCTGAGGGGGGATGGTGCGAGGTAGAGTTCATTGGGGATGGTGAGGATGACGGGCAAAACATGCAGGTGCTGCAGTGGCACGAACGCGGTTTTGCGCTGCCGGTTGGGGCCAGGCATCTGGCCAGGGGATCAGACTGGGAGAACCAGGCTTACTCTGTCGGCGATGGGATGATTGGACTGCAGTTTCACCCGGAATGGACGCCGCAGATTGTGAAAGCACTCAACCTCCGCTTTGCTGCCGAGTCGCCACTGCCTATGCCCTCAATTTCGGATGAAGCCTGTTACGCCCGTATGCATCAGTGGTTCTTCGGATTACTCGATCGTTGGTCGACGTCATGGTCGAAGTGAGGGAGACACCACTGAGTCGATGAAAACATTGTCGCTCTCAGGAGCTTTTTAAAGGCGTCTGACCGCATGGGCAGATCACTGCGCGCATGGCCGAGGAAGGCATGCATGCAGTGATCTGCCCAAACGCGACGCGTAACACAGGGAGTATCAATGCATCAGGTTGCACAATGTTATCTTGGCGTATGGAAGCGGCGTTTGATCCAGCACCGCTCGGGGCTTTCGGACAGCGAAACGGTCGTGCATTGGCTACAGACACCGCGACTGTTTGCCGACCTGCGAATCCCCCCCTACCCGCTCCCAAGTCTGGCGCTCGAAGAACTCAGCCACTCTCAACATCGGGCGTTGTGTGAACAGAAAGGTTTTGCCGGGGTAACCCAGATAGACGCCGACATTTGCCAATGGCATCGCAAAATGGATTATCAGCCGGCTAGCGGCGCTGAAGACATTGGCCGCATGCACTTTGAAACCAGTGAGCGCCTGATCGAAACCGCTCTGGACGAAAGTTACTACGAAATATGGGAACGCTTGCCCGACTCCCTCGGCGCTTGTCGTGGCCAATGGTTGCAAGCGATGGATGAGCCATCGCGCCAGGGTTGTCTGCTGTTGGTCGGGGACTATTTTCTGTTCGCCGCCAGCCGTCCCACACCGCTGAAACCGGGCGTTCATTTGCGCGAAACGTTCAGCCAACCCGAAAGCTCAATAACCCCTGCTTCCCTGTTCGCCTGCGAACTGTCTTTTGGCCGGCATCACGCCGGAGAAACCCCATGGAAAATCGAGTGCTCAACGCTCCCCGCCAAAACTGGCCAAGCCCTGCTGCCATCATCGGTGGACCCGTTTGCCCCAGATATTTTCGCTAATGAAGCTGTCATGTCTTCACTCGGCACATTCATTCCAGCTGGCGGTTGGCGCTGTGCGCCTGATCCGTGAGGCGTGAGGCGTGAAGATTGCCCGGCTTGCGCTGGCAGAGGGTTTGTAACGAAGGCGGCAGCCACTGGTCTACCCTGAATGTACAGCCGGAGGGTTCAACCATGTGCGGACGCCTTTCACAGTACCGGGGCATTCACGACTTCGTCGCGGCGCTCAGCATCCCCAACGCATTGATCAACTATGCCGGCGATCAGCCTTTCGAGCACTACAACGCCGCGCCGACCACGCAACTTGCCCTCTTTCACCAAGAGGGTCAGTTTCTGCGGGCCGACATGGTTCGCTGGGGCTGGCGCCCACACTGGGCCAAAGATCGCGTCGCACCGATCAATTCTCGAGTTGAGAAAGTAGCCCATGGCCCATTCTTTAAAGCGATCTGGCCCCACCGGGCGATCATCGCCATCGACAACTGGTTTGAGTGGGTTTATGAAGGCGGACCGAAGAAACAGCCCTACCTGATTCGCCACCGTGACCGGACGCCAATCCTGTGTGCCGCAATCGGTCAGTACCCCGTCGCCGAGCATGAACCGAGCGAGCATGACGGCTTCGTTATCATCACCGCAGACAGCGCCGGCGGTATGGTGGACATTCATGACCGCCGCCCGGTGACGCTGTCACCCGAGCTCGCTCGCGAATGGCTGGTCCCAGCCATGCCGAAGGAGCGCGCCGAGGAAATTGTGCTGTACCAGGGCGAGCCCACCGAGGCGTTTGAGTGGTACCCGGTGGACCGAGCTGTGGGCAATGTTCGAAATCAAGGCCCCGAACTGATCGAGCCCATTGGAGAAATTACCGGCGGAGATGAGAAAGGTAACGGGAGATCAGCTTCAGCACGTCACCAGCGCTCCGAGACTTAGGGCACTGATTCAATCTCGTGCCACCCTGTAAGCGTTGATGATCAGGATGCGTGGGATATCCGTGCTTGTACTTGAGAGTTGCCAGAGCATTGTGCTCAGAACGAAGCCGGTAACCGCCATCTCTGCGAGTGTTGCGTCTAGAAGATGCGGTAACGGATCCGGCTCTAGTGGCATGCCCACTTCAGCGCCTACAGATGCCGACGAAATGACTTACAGGCATTAGAGAATGACCCGGATATAAATCCTACTTTTGACAGCTTATTCAAGACAAAAAAAACCCGCCTCAGCCGAAACTGAAACGGGCGTTTCCCCACATCAACAACCGTTACTTCATGTCGTTAAAGTGGTCTCGCAGGAACTCGTAAAAGCGAAACGCTTTAAACAATCTCCATACGAGGCTCAGCGTACGCAACAAAAGCTTCATACGTTTTGGCCTCCAGGTTGGGGGCCAAACCTCCAGCGCACTTACCGGATCACGCGTGCCTTCGGACATTTATGCTAGTGACGTCCGTGAGGCGGCCGGTTGAGCTCCCCCCGAACCATCATTCCGGCACGGGTGCAAAACCGTGTCAGAGGGCGTGAAACTGTTATGCCACCGGCCAAACCTCACCGCGCACCAGCATGTGAGCGCCGGCATATTAACCTAGAAACTCAAGCGCAACGGATGATCTTTGACGTTCCAATGCAAAGGGATGACGTGTTTTTGTAAAACGTTATTTCTGTCAGGTTCAAGCTAACGCTTTGAGCACCACAATTCGCTACTGATACCTTCAGATGATGTAAATCAACCAAAGCAAAATAACGTTGCAAGGATAAGCAAAGCTCAATATTATGCCCCCACGCTAGTGTCGTCCGTGAGATGCACCAAGTCTCAGCCGCAAGCTGAGGCTTACAAAAGAACCGCCCCGCAAAGGCGGTTTTTTTTCGCCTGTCGTTTGGGTCTTGATCATGTGCGTTGCGCTTCGGACACTGCTGGCACATCGCGGCGCAGTGGGTGGACGAGGGTTTGATTCATAGGCTGTGGGCGCTGTCCTTCTTTTTGTTCCAGTCATCGGGTGCGCCCGAGCGTGGCACATGTCTCCAGGTAATCCGTGACCGCCTCAGCAAACGCGTCTTGCAATGCATCGACTGACTCGCCCTGGAAGCCAACGATGTCCTTGATGCCCGCGATATGTCCGATGAACAGCCCATCTTCTTCGCTGTACTCGATTTGCGCGGTGTAACCGCCGACTTTCATCTTGTTCACGTTGCGAAGCTGTTCTACGCCGCCGGCGCCTGGCATCAAGTGAAGGTAGCAGCGTGAGACGCATCAACCACCAGGTGCGCCAGCGCCGACGACAAACATGGCTGGATCTACCGGCCCACTGAATTGGAGAGGCAGGCCATGACCGAGGAAGAGCAGGAGCCGACGGCGGAAGCCATCAAGCAGCGTAAGAAGCGCGAGAAGGAAGTGGCCAAGAATGCCGAGCTGGGCATCGAGAAGTTCTCGGTTGAAGTCGCCGGGGTATTCAAGTCCGACCTCAAGCGAGTAATGAAAGAGCACGGCATCAACAATCAACAGGACATCCATCAGCGGTTGCTGCGAAATCTGTCGCCGCCGACTTCGATACCGCCGCGGGGATGCTTGAGTGTGTCACGACACCTTATGTAGTTACCGAAAAGGTGTCGCGCTCGCTCCGCACCCAGAGCCTGTGCACGCTGGCAAAAGACCCTGGCGAGCCCGAAGACGAAATCGTCGATCCGACTTCAGTTACTGCGACTTAGCTGCAAATTTTGAGTAGTGCACTCTGCGGTGCTAACAGTACCCATGAATGCGTTCATCTTCACCGCACACTTCTCGATGTTCAGGCCGTTGCGACCATCGCTGGAAATGTTGGTGACGTAGGGTCCTGCGGTGGTACAGCCAGCCAAGACAGCCAGAAGGCTAAGCGCGGTAATTTTCAGCTTCATATAAATCCTTTTTGATTAGCGGCCATGGCCATGTGATGGCCGAGAATCTTATAGCAATCAGCCACTATAGATACCCCCACCACTGTCGCATCCGGTCACGGAGGGCGGCGCCTGACTGGAGATACGCCATGGACAAGAACACGAAGATCCTGATTCCGGAAATCTCCGGCGAATGGACGGAGCGCCTGCGCTCCGGCAGCACCAACATCTAGAATCACGCGTTGCACGGCAAGCCACATCGCAATGGTCTTCCTGAAGTGCGCCTGGCCCCGCCCGAGGTAGGTCTGTACGCCGAGCGTATCGACGGCGTCTGGTACTGGGTTTCTGGCTGCGCGAAGTGCAACGGCACAGGCGAACAGTGGAACTACAGCGTTTGCGATAAGCACGACGTTTGCCGGCTGTGCAGCATTCACCGGTCAAAGCTGGCAGAAACGCCATGGAGTCACCCTGATGGCTGGACCTGCAAGCCCTGCCAAGATGCGGAAGATGCCCAGGCCAAAGCCGCGGCACTGGCAAAGGTCGCCGAGGGCAAATACAACGAGTGGGATTATCGCTGCCAAGACGAGTGTAAGTGCCCGCACTGCGCCACAGTCATCCACATTGAATCGGAGGACTACGGCGATAAAAAAATGGAGTGCGATACCTGCGACGGCAGTTTCGAACTGGTGACCGAGTACTCGGTGAGCTTCACCACCACGGTGATCGGCGAGCGGATCACCGCCTGACCCACCCTCACCTATTGCGTTGAGTACTGTTTTCAAGCCGAAAGATCAGGCCCAAGAGTCAAATCGATGTCTAGCCTCGCCAATGCTTTACCGCGGGCTAACGCCTCATTGAAGCTGTTGTACTTGGCATTTTCACGGATTGCTTCAACCCGGCTTTCTTTGTTCTCTACAGCGATTCTAAGTCCTGTTGGCACAGAATCACTGTCGCTATCCCATTCGAAATCAATTTTCGCTTTAACGCCTCGATGCTCATAGACAACTGGGTACGGCCTATCCGCTAACACCATTTCGATCTCCTTGATCCGGCTCCATGCCGGGCCGAACACAAATACCCCACTTCAACGAATCACGCCAGCAGACCGACATGCCATGTAGTGCTATGACGGTGACACCGCTCATCACATCGCTGACGGCCAAGCGTTGTAAGCAACCTGCAACACGGCTGTTAAAGCTGCAGCAAGTGCAGCCCGACTGTTCCAGATCGACTGCTTACGCATCGTAGGCTCTATGTCAGCACCATCGATAATCAGCCTAGCGTCAAACATGCCGTTCTCATCTGGAACTTCCGGACTAGGTTTTACTTTCACATAGGCCGAGATTGTCCAGAACACGGCTGAAAGCATGCCAGTTACCAACGAAACGTATAGAACGAAGTCTTTCATAAAACCGACCTACATCACCTGAAAACCAGAATCCTAAACATCAGGACATTCTATGACCACAGCAATCGATTTGTTCGCCGGACTCGGCGGATGGAGTACTGGTGCGCGCAATGCCGGCGTCGAGGTTGTATGGGCCGCCAACCATTGGCCCGAAGCGGTGAAATGGCATAGTGCCAACCACCCTCGCACGCAGCATGTCTGTCAGGACCTGCGCTAGGCGGAGTGGGAGAAGGTCCCGGGGCATGATCTGCTTCTGGCCTCCCCATGCTGCCAAGGCCATTCGAAGGCACGCGGCAAGAAATCGGGAAATCCAAAGCACGACGCCAGTCGCTCAACTGCCTGGGCTGTTGTGTCGGCACTGGAGTTTCACCGGCCCGAAGGCGGACTGCTGGAAAACGTAACTGAATTCATGGAGTGGACACTTTATCCAGCTTGGCTTGCAGCCGTTCAGGCTCTCGGATACCAGGTCGCGCCGCACATCGTCGATTGCGCTGACCATGGTGTTCCTCAGCACCGTGTTCGCCTGTTTCTGGTTCTGACCCGCAGCAAAGCTCCGCTGATGCTCGAGCTGCACCGGCGCCAGCATGTACCAACCACCAGCTTCCTAGATTTCAATGCCGGTAAGTGGTCACCCATCGACAAGCCGGGCCGGGCCGCAGCAACCCTTGCGCGTGTGGCAAATGGGCGGGCTCGCTTCGGTGACCAGTTCATCATGCCCTACTACGGTAAAGGCTCAGGGCTCACAGGTAGGGACATGGGTCGACCAATCGGCACCATCACTACTTTGGATCGATGGGCGCTGGTACGTGGCAACGAGATGCGGATGCTCAGCGCCAACGAAGCGTTGGCCGCCCAATCTTTCCCCACCAGCACCCTGCGCCCCGATAACCACCGCCTGACCATGCACATGGCCGGCAATGCAGTGCAGCCGCTGGCCGGTCAACTAGTCATCGAAGCCTTGCTGAAAGCTGCATAAGGATAAGCCCGCCTTCAGAACGAAGGAAGATCGGCAATGCACCTGCCTTGCCTACCCTCACCTTCTGACAACGACCCCTTACCATCAGGAATGATCAGACCGCCATTGACCCGGGAATCGAACGGGCCAAATGCCAAGTAGAACGCATCTCCCCTCTCGATCAAGCCCAGCACTTCAGGTACGGAAAAGTCGCGATGCTCTGATGATTCGCCGGGCAAAGTGTTGGCCACGTGGCCATGGGTTTCTTGCCCCTGAAGCGCGATCAGCTTTCCGCCCTCGGTATGTCTAGCCGCAGTAACAATGAAAGTAGCCATAGCCATTTCCTCCCTATGAATCGTGAATTATAGCTGCCCACGAGGTATCCCCATGCCCACAGAAAAACAAACCGGCCGATCCTGGCTTCGACCTGGGTGGCCGCGGTTACATCGCCAACCTGTTCAAGACCGTGCTCAAGCGTCACGACTACCGCCAGTACATCAATGAGCGACTGGCCGGCGACTTCGCGTGCACGCTGGCGCAGCATTTCGAGGACGTCAAAGCTCGGGAACAAGCTCTGCAGCTGCGCCTGAACGCAGCGGATGAGCGGGCGGATCTGCTGGAAGTTGCCTTGCGCGCCGCGATGGATGCCACTGCCAAATCGCAAACTGAGCGCGACCATCAGATCCCCGGCACATCGGGCATGCGCCTCAACACACTGGCCAACCAAGGCGAATGACCATGACCCATAAGTGCTACCGGCGCGACCCGGACGTGAACGCCGTCACCGACCTGGTGACAGACGAGCAGATGCAGAGCGTGTTCCAAGGCACCAACTTCGGTCACACCGATTACCGGGGTCTGCTCGCCCAAGGCTGCATCAAGGCGCTGGCCGCCTGGCACCAGGGTCACACGCTGACCACCATCCTTGAAGAGCTTCGCCTGATCAACTGGAACAGGCAGACCAGCAAGATCAAGGTCACCGTCAAGGGCCGTCACTACATCTGGCTCGCCTTCAAAGGCCGTCCGGGGGTGTAGACCATGAAGCCATTCATTCGCCGCAAGTTCGAAGCCTGGCTGATCCTGCTGGCAGCGAAAATTCTGATTGACCGCAACGTCCAGCGCGCCGCCGTCGTCTCCCGCCGCGACAACAACGACATGTGGGGAATGGCCGAGCAGCTCGAAGCCATCGCCAAGCGCATCAGCACCAACTACCCGTAACTCCCTCCCCCTTCAAAGTCAGCCGGTATAGCGGCAAAGGAACAGTCATGCCTGAAGAAAAGTTGATTGGCCCCGTTGATGTTGTGCGCGACGAGGACGGGTATTGGTATCACCCGGGCATCCCAGAATTCGACGAAGACCACGAAGCCTACAAAGCGTGGCTCGATGGCCAGAGTCTCAAAATGGTCGGCTGGCACATGGAGTCGGACTTAGAAGCCCATCCCTATTGGGATGATGACGCCTGTCACTGCCTCGGATGGCAGCCCGAAACGCCGCCGGCGTATGACTGGTTTCTACTCGGTATTTTCGACACCGAAGACGGCCCATATGTGCAGTAGGCTCGGCGCGAGGTGACGCCATGATCCTCCCAGCCCTCGCTTACATGGCCTGGCTCATCTACTCGGGGCCACGGCGATGAAGGCCCGTATCGAGAAGAAGCTCAGCAGGCGCCTGGTCGAAATTGCCCCGTCGATATTCGTTGGCGTCTGGATCGACAAAGACGAGCCGAGCGAGCTTGCTTACAAGCAGCGCACCCGCGTTAGCCACGTATGGAGTATCGGCGGCGGTACCGACTACCGGGGTGAAGGACAGAACGCATATACCGCATGGGCAGACTGGAAGACGAATTGGCCCTGGCATGGCCCGTTCGAATCTTTCCCGGAAGGTCATGAGTTTGAATGCTATCCCGACACCGGAAGCTTCAGGCCGACAACCCTCAACCTTTTGAAACTGGCCGCTGACTGCGAGCTGGCCTCCAAAGCCACAGCCTAACCCCTCCTCCACCTACCAGCCTGCCGGTGAACGGTCATCGACACCACTGCGTCTCACACGGTATCCCGTCGTCGTCTCCGTCCATTTCCATTCCCGGGCAATTCTGCAGAAAGTTTTTGGCCTCTGCGCACGAGGTCATCTGCGAACAGCGCTTGCGGCCATCACATTTGAATCGAGCCGCAACGGGCTTCTGCGCAGTCATGACTTTGGAGGTTACCTGTTGATTCGATAGCCTCGCCTCAGTCCATGACTGTACGTCAGGGGAAAACTTCCAAGCCAACAGACCAACAACAAGCACTAACCAAATCAGTTTCATTTGATTCATCCGTGATGAGAGATCGTTTGCATTCTCACGCCGCCTGCTTTCCAGCGTATCCCATTAATCCACATACAGCCTGCCGGTGAACGGCGGGCGAGGAATCGCTATGTCCGATTTTCAAACGGAATCCACGCCCACCGCTCGCAAGCAGCATAAATGCTGTGAGTGCTGCGGGCCGATTCAGCCAGGTCAGCAGTATCAGCTCATTACCGGCTGCTGGGATGGCGACATGGCCAGTTTCAAGACATGTCCCGATTGCCTTCCTGCCCGCACTTGGGCCACCGCCCAGCCTGAATGGGGCAGCGATGGTGAACACCTCTACTACTTCGGTCAGTTGGAAGAAGACCTGTCGTACCTGGCGCCAGAGATTAACCCCGGGGACGGTCGAGGACCGTAAAGAAATCGCGCTGGGCAGCGACTACGGCCTGGCAATCGATCGAATCATGTCCCGAAAAAAAGAACATAGGGTCCGCTCGACGCGGCTGATCGTTTCGGAGGATGGCACACCAATGACGGTGGCAATGTTGCGGGGAAGGTTTGACCTGGCCAGGGAGGCAGCAGGTGTCGCGAAGTCCGAGTTTCAAATGCGTGATTTACGCGCTAAAGCCGGTACGGACAAGGCTGAATCGAGTGGCGACATCATGCAGGCCAAGGATCAACTTGGGCATACCACCGTTGTTATGACGGAACAGTACATCCGCAACCGCAAGGGCAAGAAAGTCTCACCAACTAAGTGAATTGCGGACCAACTCTAAAATAGCGGACCAGAAACAAACAAGGGTTTGCATCAGCTTTCGCCCGCAAACCCTTGATTTTAGATGGTGCCCGAAGCCGGAATCGAACCGGCACGCCCTTACGAGCGGGGGATTTTAAGTCCCATGCGTCTACCAGTTTCGCCATTCGGGCGGTAGCGCGGTGAAGCAGTCTGAAGGCTGTCAAATAACGATCTGGCAGTTCTGACGCCTGTGCAGCAGAGGGGGAAATATATACATCCCGCTCCGGTGAAGCAAGTTTGCGACCGGCCTTTTCAAGACTAAATCTTGCAGGACGGTGCAAATAAAAAAGCTCCGTAAATCATAGATCTACGGAGCTCGTTTAAAGTGGAGGCCGAGGTCGGAATCGAACCGGCGTAGGTGGATTTGCAATCCATCCACAAAACAAGCTATTTCAATAGGTTAGCAGCTTTACCATTCCGCAAGCTACTGATTTTTAAAGGCCTGTATCCTCCGGCATTCAAGGAGCCAGTTTTGGGTTGCGGAACGGATTTTTCCTCTTTCTCCCCTGCCTCCAGCCCGGCATCAGCCCGAATGTACCCCCATTGGCGCTCTGGATCTGCGCCCCCGTATGTGTCACCGCCGTTGCCGCCTGCTACGCTGAATCTTCCACGGAGGAATCGCCTTGCCAAATTCAGACCTGCTCCCTTCCCTGCTATTCAAGATCAACGAAAATCAGCTCGCCCTCGAAGCCGCCATCCTGGAACTCTCGAACTGGGTTGAGCAGCGCGGATCGGCCGATGTCGCCGACAATGTGCGCGGCGCGTTGGACACCATCGATAAGAACGAAGAGTTCATCAAGCTTACGCTCGCAGTCCTGATGACGCCTGAATGACAGTTATCGGCCAATAGCGGACGTTCACCAGAAGCTGCTTATGACCCGTTGTAGTCATTTCATCCCTGAGCCTTCCCGCGCCATCTTCAGAATGCCGGCTTAGCTTCCTTCTACTGCGTGTTAAGGACTGCGGAAAACCCCGAATTCAGTGCAATTTGAAATCACTGAGCAAAACCTAGACGCATAGCGGTGCAGTTTTACACGTAGCGAGAGACGACAAGATGTGTGTTGTACGGGTGCTGGCAAGCCCGAACCCTAGCTACACCCCCACTTTTAGTCGCCACCGGCTCCACGGTCTCTTGCTCTGCGAGGCACACGATCACCGCCGCGAAAATATGAAAGCAGCGAGGCGGGGCGGACCGGCCTCAAGAGCTGCCCAATGCACAGGAGCTGAAGCAACGGGGGGACGAGATTCGTCCACTACAAAACCACTCTACTTCGCAGGTCGGTAGTGGTAATGACCTGCTCAACCCGTGCTAAGCTCCTGTCAGCTGTACTGGAAAACCCACTTCAACCTTGCTTGGAAGGATCCCATGCATAGGCTCTACCCTATTATTGGCTTCCCTAGTTGTATTCACAGTTTGGTTGCCTTCTCCAGCGCGAGTATCACTATGGTGGAGATGAATCGCATAAATGGTCCGTTTGAGACCCATTATCTTAAACCTATTCTCTTTTTGCCTTATGGTGCGGTTTAAGAATGAAGATAGCTATATGTATTGATTACGATAATCTTAGCCCCCTTCAGAAGTCTGCAGGGGTTTTAGATGTCGTGCAAAAAACACTTACTCAAGCTTCGGAGATGTTTCTCAAGAGCATGGGAGCCTGTGAAGTTCGATTATACGGCGGGTGGTATGAGGGCGATAATCTAAGCGTATTGTCGCAGCAACTCTCCGTAAATATTCATAGCGAGTTTCCCGCTTTATTGCGCGTTCCGAATGATCGCGGTGGGATAATCGTTTTAAGAACGACAGCGGAGCTCGCTGTTTCGCTGTTGGAAGAGCCGGGCCATCAGTTATTCAATACTTATCGCAGAAAGGGGCGCCCAAGCAATATACGTGTGGAAACTCCTGCATCTGTCGGCTGTAGCACCTTGACCTGCCCTCTACCTTTAGCGAAAAAGCTTCTGCAAAAAGGAAGTTGTCCGACGCAGGGCTGTGTTACAGGTGGAAACTCGCTGGTTTATAGGCACGAGCAAAAGCTTGTCGATACTATGCTCACTTGCGACCTGATGTATCTCGCCAATCAAGCATACGATTTTATCTTCATATTAAGTGCGGACGATGATTTCTTACCTCCAATTAGAACGTTGCTGTTGAGGGGCGCTAATGTTGTTCGGGTGCATCCGCAAATGAGTAATGCGTTGTTGCCGATAAAAGTGGGATCTTCGACGCTAATCGAGTTAGGGATACAATAATGCAGATCGATACTTTTAAATCTATTGTGGCAACATTTGCCGATCCTGGGTCGGAGATCATCTTTGATAGTCAGCGAATGATGTTTCCTATTAATGGCGATGTCGTTGAAGCTGTGATTTCCTCGAAGTTTGGAGATATTTTCATTAATGAAGGGGCTGGAGAGATCTCTGCGAGCAGGTGGATAGTCGAAAGGTTGGCGAAATTGCAGCTATTAAGCTCGCGAATTCTTGAGCAGATTCCCAATCATCCAAATTTTGTCTCCCCAGCAGCTGACCTTTTACCGACCTTGGAAGCAAGTCCAGATGGGAAAGTTTTTCACATCGCAGATGCGCTCAGCGAAACACTAAAGACGTTGGATACAGATAGCCCGCTCGAAACAACTGTGCTTTATGTCACAAGCGATGCGGGTGAGGGTAAGACCTCACTAATCAATGCGGCTGCTAGAAAACAAGCGGCTAAGTTTTCGGAAGGCAGTTCGGATTGGCTTTTAGTTCCCATTATTCTGGGGGGCAGACATTTTTTACGTTTTGATGATATCACCGTTGGGGCGTTGCAGAATAAATATAGATTTCCGTTTCTGTATTACAATTCTTTTTTGGCTCTCGTCAGGATGGGTGTGATTATCCCAGCATTCGATGGCTTTGAGGAAATGTTCGTAGAGAACAGCTCCGGAGAAGCTCTATCTGCGATGGGTATTCTGGTCGGTGCATTGAATTCTACGGGAGCAGTTGTTATTGCTGCCCGTAAAGCTTATTTTGAATTTGAAAATCTTAAGTCGCAAGAAAAACTTTACGATACTATCAGCAGTTTTTCAGTGGGCTTCTCTAAGCTAGAACTGAATAGATGGGAAGAAGCTCAATTCCTACAGTATTGCAATAATCGCAAGCTGAAAAATTCAAGAGAGATTTATCAGAGGGTCGCGGAACGTTTAGGCTCGGATCATTCTCTATTAACACGACCCGTATTGGTACGACGATTAGTTGACATCGCACAAGAAAGTGTGTCGCTCGAGGAATTCATTGAGAAAATTCATGCGTCCGGTTCGGATTTCTTTTCTGTCTTTGTTCGTAGCATTATTGAGCGCGAAGCCAACGAAAAGTGGATTGATAGATCCGGCGAAATGGGGGCAACCTTAATCACGGTGGAGGAACATTGTGAGCTTTTATCTTTAATTGCCATCAATATGTGGGAAAGTCGTATTGAGTACTTGAAGCAAGATCATTTGGACGTTGTAGCTGAGTATTTCTGTGAGTTGAAGCGTAAGTCTTCATTGCAATCCCAGCAGGTGCGCGACCGGATTAGAGGGCATGCGTTACTTATTGCGTCTCCTGACATTAATCTTGCGGTGGAGTTTGATCATGATGAATTTCGTCAGTACTTCTTAGGCGACGGCCTAGCACGCATCGTTCTTCCGCTAACCAAAAGCGCGGCTTCTGAAGCGCTGAGCGTGCTGCGTCGAGGTATTCTGCCTGAAAATTCTCAGCTCGAATTTATTCGGGCTGTAAGGAGAGAGAGCGACGATAAAAAACTTGAGGTGGCTAAATTTCTTGCTTCAATTAGCAAGCTCGATGGGCAGGCCTCTTATACAAAAGAGAATTGTGGCAACCTAGTACTAAAAATTATCAGCGACATAGATTCTAATGGGCTTGAATTAGAAGGTATGGTCTTCGGCGTAGATTCTATGCGTGATTGTAAGTTAAGCGGAATCTTGTTTTTCAAGTGTTATTTTTCGCATAGCAGTTATGAAGCCACGGAGATTGCTTCGTGTGAATTTGTAGAGTGTACTTTTGGGCAGTTGAGGCTTTTTCCTTCGACAAATATTGGTCGTAATACTTTCACCTCGTGCACTATTGATTCCATTCGGTTCGACGAAACGAGTCTGGAAATTTGGGAGCCAAATGCTATCAAGGCTTATCTAGCTAAGCACAATACTTTTTTGAATGGCGGAGAAGTAGCGGAGGCAGTGGATGTTGAGTCATTGTCGATGGATGAAAGACTCGTAAGTGTTGAGAAGTTATTTCGCTATTTTATGCGCAGCACCCATATCAGCGAGTCTGTGATTAAGATTAAGTTGGGTGATCGGGGTCAAACCTTTATTGATTATACCTTACCTGATTTGATTTCCACCAAAGTCGTCGAAGAAATCGAGAACCGAGGGGCTGGTCAACAGCGACGCTTTAAGTTGGGGAGACCATTGCAGACCCTCAATGCTCACCTTTCTGGAGCACAGGGTTCCTATGAGAACTTCATAGCAGGGTTCAATAATTAGAAAAGCAGTAGCATCTGAGCGTACAATGGCCGCTCAGATGCCACCCCATTTATAACCAGAATGGTACTCGGCGACGTCGGGAGAAGCGCCCCGCCTACGTAGCGCGGTCATCAATTTGCCGAGGATCTGCCTAGGGGGCAAGTACTGTGCTAGCGAGGCACCGTTAGATCCCAAGCTCCGTCGAATGCGGCAGCACTTCCCTTACCACGTGCAGAACCAGTCGCGCCGCGCAGAGGAGTGGTTGGACAATTTGCTGCGCCGTCGACTGCAAATTCAGATGTGAACCATGAGCACAGTCCGCTATGGGTCGATAGCGGTCCTCTCATCTAGCTTAAATCCTGCTGCTCGTCGCCTCACCCTCGCCACGATAGTTACGCCTCGAGTACTGTACATGCAACCAGTATTTGTACAACGAGCTCGTTCCCATGAATTTCGACCAGGCTAAAGCGCTGAGGCTTCAGCAGTGGCGCTCGACCCTCGACGACCACGACTTTCGAATGCAGAACCCTGAAGCCCACCGACAGACCCTTCATTCAATGAGCGCGACCCTGGTCGTCGAGGGGTTGATCGATAAACTCCAGCAGTTCGACCTGAACGAGATGGCGAACGCCGCCTACTGGCACGCCGTGGAAGAATTGCAGACCACGCCGAGCCGCTACTGCGGCGCCTCTGCCTACGACGTCATGCGGCACGGAAGCACCGAGCTGTTTGGCAAGATTGGGCGTTCAATTTTCTATGCCACGAGCACGCTGGCCGACGGTGCGCGATCCTCCTATGACGGGAAAATTTACCGCGATGCCACTGGAGCGAACCTTGTATTCAACCCGTCCGGGGTAATTGCGAGAATTACCGGGCTTACCTTAACCCTACCGGATGGGCAGCAGTACGATCTCATAGAAACGGGAAGAACAGTCGAGGGCGTCACCTACGAGCCGATCGAGGATCCCGACCTCTACCGCGCATTGGTGGATGCTGCCCAAGTTGCCAAAGAGGGCTGTGATCTAGGTGCTTTCGAAAGAGTGCGGCCGCGTCTCGATCTAGCCAGGTTCCGCACCTGCCCCGCTTGCCTTGATCGTTTTGACCGGCGTGAAGATTGCCCGAGATGCGCTGGCAGAGGGTTTGTAACGAAGCCTTTGGCCGCTGGTCTACCCTGAATACACAGCCGGAGGGTGCAATCATGTGCGGACGCCTTTCCCAGTACCGGGGCATTCACGACTTCGTCGCGGCACTCAGCATCCCAAACGCCCTAATCAACTATGCCGGCGACCAGCCTTTCGAGCGCTATAACGCCGCGCCGACCACGCAGCTCGCCCTCTTTCACCGGGATGGAGAATACCTGCGCGCAGACATGGTTCGCTGGGGTTGGCGCCCGCACTGGGCCAAAGACCGCGCCGCACCGATCAATGCTAGGGTCGAGAAAGTCGCCCATGGCCCATTCTTCAGAGCGATCTGGCCACACCGGGCGATCATCGCGATCGACAACTGGTTTGAGTGGGTTGATGAAGGCGGGCCGAAGAAACAGCCCTACCTAATTCGCCACCGCGACCGGACACCAATCCTCTGCGCGGCGATTGGCCAATATCCCATCGGCGAGCACGAACCAGGCGAGCATGATGGCTTCGTCATCATCACCGCCGACAGCGCCGGCGGCATGGTGGACATACACGACCGGCGGCCAGTGACGTTATCACCGGAACTCGCTCGCGAATGGCTGGACCCGGGCACGCCCAAGGAGCGCGCCGAACAGATAGTGCTGCTTCAGGGAGAGCCGACCGAGGCATTCGAGTGGTTCAAGGTTGATCGCGCAGTAGGCAATGTCCGCAATCAGGGTGCAGCACTTATTGCACCGGCCGACCCATTACTGCTTTGATCAGCTCGATGCGGTTGAAGTGTTTACGACATGATTTACACTTTTTGTGTAATTAACAGCGTTAATGTGTAAGCCCTTTCAACTAGCCAAGCCCAGCAATAACGACTACTTCCGTCCATACTTACAGAAAATGGCGGGACAGTTACTTACTTAAGTACGTACGTAACTTCCACTTTTCGTGTAATAAACAGCCGGAGAAAAACCAACACCCCATATACACCCAAAGCCCTAATCCTCGCTCGTCATATACACCCATACCCCTAATCCCCGCTCGCCATATACACCCATAGCCCTAGGGCAATGTATCCGACGTGCTCGCCGCCTAAAGTTCAATTAATTGCGATAAACCATTGACGAACGCTGCTTTAAACAACTAGTTTAAAAACAGATTCACTTCCTCCCTCTCAGCTACCGCGCCATTAAGCGCGGCATATTTCTTTGCGAGAATAAAAAATGAATGTGCTGACTCTTCTTATGGCGACCGTTGAGTTTTTGATAAAACTTACTGAGCTGTTGCAGCTCTGGGGTGTCGGTTGCCCGGGATACGCTCCATGGTGATCAGAACAATCCTCCCAACTCTGCCGGCTCCCAGTTCATGATCACCAGTTCACCACTCACCTCGGCCTTGCCCTGCCGTTGATTGGTGTTGCAATAGCGGATGTCCAAGGTCTCGAAGTGGAAGCCCTCAAACACCCGGCGGATATCAGGGTGGTCATTGATGCTGACCATCACCTTGCCCTTGCAGCGCCGCATGAAGTCAGCCATGCGCTCGTAGTTCTCAAACGGAAATTCGACGCCATAGCCGGCGGTCTGCCAGTAAGGCGGGTCCATGTAGTGGAAGGTGTGGGCACGATCATAGCGTTCAGCACATTCAAGCCAAGGGAGGTTTTCGACGTAAGTGCCGGACAGGCGCTGCCAGGCGGCCGAGAGGTTTTCCTCGATCCGCAGCAGGTTGATAGCCGGGCCGGTTGTAGCGGTACCGAACGTCTGCCCAGTGACCTTGCCGGCAAAGGCATGGTGCTGCAGGTAGAAGAATCGGGCGGCACGCTGGATGTCGGTGAGGGTTTCGGGACGGGTCATCTTCTGCCACTCGAACACCTGGCGCGAGCTGAGCGCCCATTTGAACTGGCGCACAAACTCTTCAAGGTGGTTTTGCACGACGCGGTACAGCGTGACCAGGTCGCCGTTGATGTCGTTGAGAACTTCGACCGGCGCTGCCTGGGGTCGCATGAAGTAGAGTGCGGCACCGCCGGCAAAGACTTCGACGTAGCATTCGTGTGGCGGGAAGAGCGGGATGAGACGGTCGGCTAGGCGGCGTTTGCCGCCCATCCAAGGGATGATGGGTGTAGACATTGATAGCAAGGCCTTTACTGTATGGATAAACAGGTGCTAGGCTCGCCGCGCTTCGTGCACGGAGTAAGAGCCTTGGCTGGACTTGCAGGGGCAATCTGCAGGGACGGCGACCGGGTTGGATGTTGACGCATCCACTCCGGTCGCTCTTTTTCACTTCGCTGTTGAGACTTCTTTGGCGTAGGCCTGACAGGCCGCCAAGGCAATCAATCCTTGGTCGCCGGCATCGGTGATGCCGATAATTCGTTGAGCATTCGCTGGGTCAAGTTGGGCACGCGCTCCTCCATGAACCACGCCGCCGGTTGGGGTGGCGGCTGACACTGTGTCACCACTGGCTGCAGCGGTGGCGTCGAGTAGGACCGACAACCGCAGATCAGCAGTGGCAAGGCGATCGCGCAGGCGAGCCTGGTTGTGTTGAGCATCGCTCAGTTCCTTGTAGTGGGTTTGTTCACTGGCCGACAGCCGCTGCTCCAGGGCCAGACGATGGTCCTGTGCCGTGCGCAGTTGATCAGCGGTGGCGTTGCTGATGGCGATCAGATCGTCCTTGTGCAGGCCGGCCTGTTCGGCGAGTTGCTGGCCGTAACGCCAGTCCTGAACCTTCCAGGCCGACGCGGCAGATCCGCCGGCCAATGCGGTCAGCAGCACGCCAATGGCTAACAGCCGGTACGATGCGGGGATCAGGTCGACGACACACATAACACTGCCCTCGCCCGGGTCCACAGTTGCAGCCGATCGGCCAGGCCATTGAGCCCCCCGTTGATCTTGCGGGTGATCGCTTCGAACTCATCCCGATCCGCCAGGGTGTTCAGCTCACGTACCCACCAGAACCACGCCGCCGACTCGGCCGCCCATTGCGGCTGCTCGAGCAGCTCAGGGGTGCGCAACAATCGCTCGTCACCGAACAGTGCCAAGCTGCAGCGCAGGTAATTGTTGCGGCCGGTCACCTGGATCAGGCCGCGACCGCGATAGCGCTGGCCATCTCCGTCCGGTTCCGGGCTATTGCCCAGTTTTTCAGCCAGGTTGCCGGTGTCGTATTTGCTCAGGTACTGATCGCCACCCAGCTCCCGGACGTACTGCAGTTGACCAGATTCGTGCCCGACTTGGGCCAGGAACGCAGCCTGCCGCGTCGGTGTGTTGATCTGCCGATGGGCCATCGCCGTGTTCAGGGCGGATACAAAAACGCCCGCTTGGCGGCGGGCGTTCGGGAGGATTCGCAGCAATTGCTGTTCCGTGATGGACATACAAACTCCAGGGATAAAAAAACCGCTCGCGGCGGTCAGGGATTGCGCAATGGCGCGTTTACAGGGTCACGACCTTGAGCGGCTTCGCGACCTTCTTCGGTTTCTTACCTTTGGCCTTCGCCTTGCCGGCCTTGCCGCCGTTGCACTCCACCGTGGTCGACCAGCCGGCCTGGGTATACACCTGCTCAACGGAGTCGGTCAGGTACTCGCCATCGAGGCCGACCTTGAAGCCCTGGGCAATGATCGAGCGTTCGGCGAACAGATCCGTGCGGCCGGCCATTTCGAAACGCACGCCGGCGCTCGAGCGGTTAAACGCGGCCAAGCGCGCCTTGGCAGCAGCCTCGGCGGCGGTCTTGTTGTGGTAGATATGCCGATCGGTATGCACCGAAGGCAGGCCGGCCGGCAGGTCGTCATTCTCCAGGGACACGACCACCAGCTTCCCGGTTTTAGGGTCTTGGTGCTTGGTCCCCACCGACTTGTGCGTGTTGCGATCTTCAAGGTTGAATTGCCAGCGGCTCACGTCGCGGCGCGTCAGGGTGATCGCACCGAAGGCCTTGCCGCTGGCGGTCTGCCCACCCTGACGCGGCATCACCAACAATTTGCCATCGGCGACCTTGGCGGTGCAGTCGTACTGTTTAGCCAGGCGCGTGATGAAATTAAAATCCGATTCGCTGAGCTGGTCCGCCCGGGCGACCTTCGTCGACACCGGGCACACCGCCTGCCACTCGTTGCGCGCGGCGATATCACCGACAATTTTCGACAGCGGCACGTCCTCCCAGCTCCCGCTGCGCACGGTCTTGCCACTGCCGCGCATGTCGCTGGCCTTGCCCTTGATCACGATCGTATCCGGCGGACCGGACACCGTGACCGCATCGACCACGTAGCGGCCCAGGCGAGCCAGTCCCGTCTCGACATAGCCCAGATAGATCTCAATGCCGATCCCGCGCCGGGGTAACGTCACCAGCCCATCACGGTCATCAATGCGCAATTCGAACGTGTCCGAATCCATGCCCGGCTTGTCGGTGGTGCTGAGCTGTATCAGCCGATCGTTGATCAGGCCGGTTATATCGGCACCATCGGCCACGATACGAAACATAGGGGTCATGGATTGCTTCCAAAAGAAAACCCGCACAAGGCGGGCTCAAGGTAGTCACGGTTCGTTACGCGTAACGCGATCATTCGCCGGCGAATACTCCGGACGGCATCAGTCCCACAAGGTCACCTGCTCCTGAGCCGGCGGCGCCAGATCCGGCAGCACGATAACCACACCGTCGCGATAGGGCTGCGCCTCTTCGGCCAGCCCCTGATTGGCATCGAGTACCGCTTCCACGCTGCCGTTGAGGTGGCCATAGAAGTTATGGCAGATGGTGTCCAGCAGATCCCCATCAGACGTTCTGCATGTCGTCGCCATAGTGCCCAAACTCCAGAGTGAACCCTTGTTTACGCGGGATCCCGCCTTGCATCAGCGAGCTTTGTTCTTCCTCGATGCTTTTCAGGCACCAGGTGCCCAGCACGTCGCCATAACCCGTGGTCAGGGTCAGCGGCTTGAGCTGGGCGCCGAGTGCGCGCAGGGTGTCGAGCTGCTTCAGACCGCCCTTGAAGCCGGGGAAAATCGCGCCCTTGAGCGTGATCTTTTCGTCCCCCATGCCTACACCTTGCTGCGCCGGTCGCCGCGACAGACGTTCCTGGGAGGCCCAGCGGAATTCGGTCGAGCGCCGCAGTTCGTCAAAGGCCGCCGTGTCGAGGTTGAAGAAGTACGGCTGCGCCTTGGGATCTTGCGGCTGGATGATCAGCAGGTGCGGGAACGGTTTCACCGCCTCCGGTGCCGGCGTCTGGTCCGTGGCAAACGCCCCCGTGGGCACAATGTTGGCCAGCGCCGGGCTGACCTTGCCGGCGATCTTGCCGATCGCCGTCGCCGCCTTGCCCGCCTGCTCCTTCAGCACGCCCATGCGCTCATCAATTTGCGACAGCGCCCGGGTGGCCGTGCCGTACATGGCCACCACTTTCCCGACCTGGGCCTGAGCGGCATTCACCCCACGCATGACGCGCTGAAGCTGGGCGCCGACCGCCGGCCCGACAAAGGGCAGCCCCTCCAGCTCGGACGCGGCGCCGGTGATTTCCCCGATCGCACCATTCACTGGCCCCAACATGCCGTCCAGGCTGCGCCGCCCGGTTTCCCCGGCCGAGGCCAGGAAACCCAGCCCCGACTGTAATCGCTGCAATGCGGTCTTGTTTTGATCAGACATATGCCCTCCCGATTAAACGTGCGGCGCGTCAAACAGTTGAGCGCTCCCCACCTGCTTGGCCATGTCGCGATAGTACTGATCGAGCTGCGGCTTGATCTGCGCAAAAAGCTGATTGCCATCCTTCACGTCGCCGTTGACCGTCAGCGAGAACGGCGCCTGAATCGCTACGTTCGACTCGACCTTGGCCGCCTCCGCTTTCGCCGCCATCGGCTTGACCAGTGCCCCGGCCGCCGCGTCCGCACTGGCCGGGGGCAACATCATGGCTTTCGCGGCGTCACCCGGTTGCGGGGCGGGATCTTCCAAACCCGACTTAATGACCTTGGGTCGACGCAGCTCAGAACCCGGAAAGCGCACCTTGTTGGCAAAGTGCGGCAGCAACATGGCGTCTTTCGACTCCAGGTCGCGCGGGTCATACGACACCGGCGGCGCTGGCATGACGGGCGCCGCCGCTGCCGCCGTAGCCGCGACGCTCGCCCCGGGCCCAGCGCCTTTGCCGGGATGGGTCAGCATCAACGGCCCGGTGGTCGAGGGTGCGAATGACCGGGAAATTCCGCCCAATACCGGCGGGATGTCCTTGCCGGCCGCAGCCATCATCAGCGGCCCGGCCGCCGGCATCCGCTTCAGCGCGTCAGGCGTACCAAATGCCGACTTACCGAGGTAGCCACCCAAGGCGTCACCGCCCATATTGCCGAGAACACCGCCGATCAGGCCGCCAACAGCGGTACCAATGACCGGCAGAAGCATCGTGCCGAGCGCGGCCCCAGCCGCAGCCCCGGACAACGTTCCCGCCAAACCACCGGCGGCCGCGCCATAACCTTCGGCCTTCTCGTCTCGCGTTTCGGCGTTCTGATAAGTGTCGTAGGCCTTAAAACCGGCATCCACCACCGCGACCACCGCTGCGCCTTTGACAGCCGAGCCGACACCGCGACCTCGACCACCGCCGCCACTTCGACCACCACCCCGCCCACCCTTCTTGCCTTGCTTGCCATTCCTGCCTTCGGCATCGAAGTCGCCAGCATCCAGCCCACCGCCACCGCCACCTACCACAATGACCTTCTGCGGGATGTTCGGATTACCCATCAGCGAGCCGCGCCCGATGTTCAGCAAGCCCTTGGCGATCTTGAAGGTACTCATGGCGCCCTGAAAGGCGATCACCGCCGCCACGGCCGCGCCGATGCCGGTCACCACTCTAGGCGATTCGTCCGACAGCTTGCTCAGCCCTTTGGCGACATAGGTCAGCCCGTCGGCCACCTTGTCCGTAACCGGGCGGAACGCGTCTCCGATCGCGCGCATGGCGTCGTCCGTGCCTTGCGCCATTTCCGACCATTTCTGCGCCGACGACTGCCGGCGCTCCTCCAGGTTCTTATCCAAGATCCCGGTGGCATTCGCCGAGTCCTTTTTGAGATTGGCGTACAGCTCCTTGTTCTGCATGTAAGCAGTCAACGCCGCCTTGACCTGCATGTCGGCAAACAAGTCGCCGGTGCGCAAGGCTTCCTCTAACGCCGTGATCATGGCCTTAGCCTTTTCCGGGTCAGTCTCCTGGCTGATGTTGGCCGTGGCCTCGGCCATCGCGGCGGCCTTCTTCGGGTCGGTCGCCGCGATGTATTTTTGCGCCAGCTCAAAGCTGGATTCCAACGTGGACTTGCCATTCTGCAGGCCGGTATTCATCGACGCCTGATAGTCGATACCGGCCTTTTTGTAGGCCTCGACCGTGTCGCCGGAACCGATCTTGCCCATCCAGTTTTTCAGGTTGTTGGCTGCTTCATCTGCGCCGCCAGCGGTCTTCATCTGCACCTGAAGCATCGAACCCAGTTGTGTGACCGAATCCATCCCGGTGATTTTCAGAGCGCCCATGTTCGCCAATAGCTCGGGAAACCAACGGGCCATGTCGGCCGCTTCAAAACTGCCTGCCTGCCCCTGATACGCGATCGCTTCCAGAGCCTTTTGCATGATCGCCGGATCGGTGATTTTGGCGTTCTGGCCCAGGGCGTTGATCATGCGCGCCGTTTCGCCACCGTCCGAGCCCTGCCCGACGACGAACTTGGCGGCAGTCGGGGCGTATTGCAGGGCCTTGTCCAGCTCCATGCCCGCCCCTACCAGGGCGTTGACCACCTCGGCCACCTGATTGCGCGCCATGCCGGTGTCACGCGAGGTGTCGACAATCTTCCTCGACAGCTGCGCCTCTTCGGGCTTGTTGGCAATGTTCGACTTGATCGCAATGTCACGAATGATCGCGCCATAGTCCGCGCTGACCTTGGTCGGAATCGCCATCGCCGCCGTAGCGGCCACCGCCTGGCCAACGCTGCCTTTGAGTTTCTGCTTGCCCTCGTCGAGCTGCTGGTGACCCTTGGCCTTCCGCTCGGCCTTGTTCGCCGCCTGCCCCATGGCCGTGTAAGCCTTGGTCAGATTGTGAACTTCCACACCTTGCTTTTTCAGGCTGCTGATATTGCCCTCAAGCTGTTTCAGCAGGGCGCTGGCACCCTTCTCGCCCGCCATGTGCGCCTTGCGCCACTCATCGCGCAACCGCATGGTGTCGCCAATGGTCTTTTCCAGCACCCGGGCTTTTTTGCCTTCCGCCTCCAGCCGCTTGATGCGGCTGGTGACATCCTTGAACGCCGAGCCCACCGTGGAGCTGACCGCCCCGCCAATGACCAGGCCGAGCGCGAGTTTATTCGCCATGTGCGTGCCCTATACGTCGGGGAGTTCAAAGGC
Source organism: Pseudomonas sp. GM41(2012) (assembly GCF_000282315.2). GTDB lineage: Bacteria > Pseudomonadota > Gammaproteobacteria > Pseudomonadales > Pseudomonadaceae > Aquipseudomonas. Next base: position 427,719 of record NZ_AKJN02000006.1, on the reverse strand, counting down.
GGCTCAATCCGTGAGCCACCACAGCATCTGATCAAAGGGCATAGCCTCGATCTCGGCAGCAGAGAACCCCGTCTCTTTTGCCAAGCGCTGGGCCGTGTCCCTGAGCGTGACGGCGTTAAACGTCGTCTTCGTCGACCAGGCGAAAATAGCCCGCCGAAAGGCGCTGGTAGTCCTTATATTTCAAGGTCAGCAGCTCCTCCTCAGACAGCCCGGTCAGGCTGCTGAACAACGACAGTTCCTGTTTTTCATAGTCGCCGTTGCTGGCGATCTTGGAGGCGCGCCAGTCCTTCATGCTGGGCGCGCGAATGGTCAGGGCATCGGTCATGACGCCGCTGATCACGGTGCTGTATTTGAGCGTTACGGTAACGCCCTCATCGGCCAGCTTCAGCCACTTCGGCAAAGCTGGGACGGTGCTGTCTTGGCTTACTTGAGTCATGTTCTGTAGTCCTTAGAGGCCGATGGCCGAGCGTTCTGCCGCCAGTTGATCGACACCGTCGACCACCTGAATCATGTTGAGCGGGTCGATCTCGTACATCACGCGCCCGTCGATTTCGAGCTTGTAATAAATGCCCTTGATCGCATGCTTGATTTCCGCCTTGTCGCCCGGTTTCCAGTCGCCCATGTCGACCTCTTTGATGCCGCCGCGCAGGGTGACCACCACCGGCGTGATCGCGCCTTTCAGGCCCTTGAAAGCGCCCCGAAACACGATGGTGCAAGCGGTCTGATCGGCCAGACCGAAGTACTTCAGCGACTCACGGCGCACGCCGTTGGTGGTAAATGCCGCTTCCAGTTTTTCCAGGCCCATGCCCATTTCGATCGGTGCGGACATGCCGCCGCCCTGATAGTCGTCGGTCTTTTGCGTCAGCTTGGGCAGCGACAGGGTGGGCACGTCGCCGGCGAAACTCACACCGTCGACAAACGCGTTCATGTTGGAGAGAACTTGAGGAATCATTGAGCGGCCCCCTTAGGCGGTTTCAAGAACTTCGGTCAACCATTCGTTGGTGACTTCAATGAGGAAATTCGGGTTTTCGGCTGGCGGCACGTCGGTGAAGCGGATGCGCCAGAACACTTTGCCCTGCTCGATTTGGCTGGCCGTGTTCCGCTCCGTGTCGGCGTAGACTTCGAAGTTGATCACCGCGCCGGCGTTCTTCTGGTCCGCCATAAACGCCTGAAGCCCAGTCGTCACGTCCTGTACGTAGGTCTTGGTGATCGAGCGATCGACCGCCCACTTGTGTCCGGCCTGGATCGCATCCATGAGGATGTCGCAGGTCCGCACCCGGGTGACGAACGCCCATTTCGGATCGCTGGACAGCGTGCGGTTGCCCCACAGGCGATAGCCGCCGTCCCGAATGATCGTCGCGATGTTCGCGTTATTCAGCAGGTTGGCCCGGCAAGTTTCGTCGCCGTCCAGGTACTCGATCGGACGCGTGGTGCCGGTGATGCCGACAAATTCTTTGTTCGACGGCGATGCCCAGTAGCCGTATGTGGCGTCGGTCCAGGCAAACAGGCCCGCCACCCAGGCCGAACCCGGCGCGTCGATGGTTGCGCTCAATACCGAGTCCCAGTACTTGACGCCGGGATCGACCATGTACAGACGCTTGCTGCCGAACTCCAGGGCGTAGGCCAGGGCCGCTTCATCGGTGGTGTTCGGGCCGTCGAGGATGGCCATCGCGCGCAACTTGGCGGCCAGGGCATCCATGGCAGTGGCCACGGCCTGGGTCGACGAATGCCCCGGGGCGATCAACAGCTTGGGCTGGGCGTTGTGCTTGCTCTTGCCGTCCAGCAGCGCATGCAGGCCGGTACGCTGACCACCAGCCAGCACCCCACCAATAATGGCGGACGTTTGCAGCGCCGCGTCTTCCAGCTTGGGCACGCCGATCGCGACGATCACCGCTTTGGCGCGCACGTAGATCGCCTGGGCGGCCTTGGTGATCGCCGAGTCAGGGCCGAACGCGGCAATGGCTTCGCGCTCGGACGTGAGTAACACCAGCTCGCCGGCCTTGGCCGTACCGCCGCCGAGCAGGCCCGGGGTGAAGGTGTCGCACAGGCCGATGATCGACGACGACGGCAGCGAAATAGTCCGTGCGCCGTTGTCGATCAACGAAGTGGTGACGCCGTGAAAGAAACTCATAAGGCTCAATCTCCAGAAACGAAAAAGCCCCACATAAGCGAGGCTGTCAGGGATATTCGTGTTACGCGTAATGGAAAAGAAAACGCCCCGTCAGTGCGGGGCGTTTATTTGGGTTGGTCGGCGATCCAACTCGGCGACACCGGTCGGTCTTTTTGATCCGGGAACTGCCCGGCTTCCGGCCAGTTGCGCAGAGCCTGTCGATAGGCATACAGCTCCGCGCGTTGATCGGCGCTTAGCGGGTAATCAGGCATGACCAGATAATCGGTGCTCGCAATTTGCGCATTGCGCCACGCTCGCTCTCCCGCTTGCGCCGCTGCAATCTGCGCCACCGCATCCAGAACCCAGTCACCACCAGCCCACACGTAGAACTGACCCGGCCAGGGTTTGGCGGTCAGTCCTTCGGGCAGATCGCCAAGCTCGACATGCTCATCCTCGGCACCGGTATCCGTGTGGTAAACCATGCCGCGATAGTCGGCCAATTGTTGCGGCTTCCCCTCGACCAGCGCCCATACGTGGCCAGCCTCGGGCTGGGCCAAAGGATTTTCCAGCTGGACGGTATTGCCCGGCAGATATTGGCCAAACCCCGGGACCTCCGGAAACGCTGACAACTCAAACGGCCCGGACAGAATGCCGAGCGGGTCAAATAAATAGATATTCATTAGAACCTCAGATCACTTTAATTCGGCCCGGATAGGCGATGTTTTTCGGGACCGTCTCAGCGCCGCCCGTAGCGCCAGTGCTGCCACCAGTCGGGGTGGCATAGGTGATGCTCCCGCCGCCCATCGCCTGCGTGCCGTAGCCTGTGGAAGCTGAATAGTGGGCGTGAGTCTTTAACTCATCGAGTTTATAGCTACCGGCTACGCGACCAGGGTCGACTCCGGCGGACTCGTCAAGGGGTCGTAAGAATTTACCGCGCGGATCTGGACTACGGAACGTGGTCGCGCCATAGCCCGAGGTCCAGCCGCCCTCCATACCCGCGCGAGCGGCTTCCGTAGTCAGCATTCCCGACTGCTGAGCGTGGTCCCACAACCATGGCCAATCGGCACGAACAAAGGGGGCATTGCCCAACGGGACGTGCCCCCCTGGATTCAATACAGTCGTCGTTTCAAACACGGGCCGCCCGAGTGCCGTACCGTCTAGGCGCGCAATCGGTATCCAGCTGCCCTTGGTATCACTGCGAAAATGCCAATAATCCCCGGCCCCCATCAGGTATAAGAATGGATAGCCGGCCGCATTCAGATGGGTATGAAACTTGATTTTGTTGCTGCCGGCCGCCCTGATTGTCAGCCGGTTGCTGGTGTTATCGACCCGTCGCACCACCACACTACGAACACCCAGCGCCGAGTTGGCATCGGGCAGCTCAACCGTCAACGCCCCCGCGCTGGCATCAATCAGGACAAGCCCCAACTCGTTCGCCACCAAGGGCCTTGAGGTGTTGACCTCCACCAAAGGGATTTGGCTCGTGCCGTTAATCAAGTCGATTGTTTCGGTCTTGGTGAAGGCGTCGGTGATCGCATAACCGGCCAGCGTGGTCGGGTTGGTCCCGCCTACCACCCGACCGTATTTGTCCACGGTCACACTGCGGTATGTGCCGGCATTGACACCGGTGCGCCCGGCCGCCATTTCAAACAACAGATCCGTCACGCCCAGGACAATCGGCGCATCCGTCACCAGCTGCCAAATGCTGTCGCCGTTGGTGGTGCCGCGCTCGACATGCACAAACAGCCCGGGCGTCACTTCCAGACTGCTATCGGCATCCGCGCTACGCGCCCAAACCGCCGCAGCCACCACGTAAAGACCGTTGTCTTTGGCTACGGCCTGGTTTTTCACCAGCACGCGATCACCGGCAACCAGGGCGACCCCGTCAATGGTCTGAAGGCCGCTCAGCACCACAGGGGCGGTGGTCGCCGCCCGTACCGAGTGCTTAAAGTCCTGCTTGCCCAGCTCCTCCAACACCTTTTGATCGACGTAGGCTCGGGTGGCCAGCACCACACTTGGATCAATCTTCAACTGAATGTTTGCGGTGCCGCTGGTGATGATGTGCATCCGCACCACCTGGTTACGCCCGGAATTTTGTTCCAACTGAGGCTTATAGCTCGGGGCAGCATTGGCGACCGCGGAAAACACGCCGTCCTTGTCCTCTAGCGCCAGTTCACGAACCCACCAGCCGCCCACGTCGGGCGGCAACACCAGCTCGGCAATCAGTACATTGGCATCAGTTGGAGACACGTACAGTTGATTGATTTGAGCCCGATAGACTTGGTTGATCAGCTTTATCTGGGAAGGGTTTGGCACTGGGTCGGTGCCGTTGGCATCGCCAATCAGCATGTAACGCGGCTCCCAAGGGATTCCCAGCGCATCGCAGTTGGTTTTCTTGGCGGCCCCTTGAATGGTGAGCATGCCGCCGAATATAGAGTTTTTATCAACCATGGGGGTACACGTCCAATTCGTCGAGGGTGTATTCGCTAACGCCGTGATAGCCCTGAATCACCACGTCAATATCGGGATTGTTCCAGGGGTAAACATCGATCTCGTCGCCGTCATACACAGCGATACCGACATAGGCGTTCAAACGGGTTTCCAGCGTGATATCGAGACCGGTCAAATGCCGGGTCACGGGCTTGGCGTCGTCGATCAGGCGCTCCAGCTCCTGATACATGCCCTCGGTGATCCCGGTGTCCTGCACACCGACCTTCAGTGCAAAGGTGCCCGGCGGACCTTCGGGGACGGTGTTGAACCACTCGATGATTTCGACCAGATAGCCCAGGGGCTCGACCACCCGGCGCAACGCGCCGATGGTGCCCTTGCGGGCATGGATGTAATACGACGCCTTGATCGCCGCGCGCTTGGTCGCCTCCGACCACCGATAGTCCCAGCGATCGACCGACCACGCCCACGCCAAATGCGGCAGCAGATGGACCGGACAGGTGTCGGGGTTGTACAGGGTGCGCAGCGGGACAATGGTTCGCTCGTAGAAAGCCGCCTCCAGAGCGCGCTCCAGTTGCGTGCTATTGCTCGGCAGCAGGCTTTTCATGTCGCCCCCGCCAGCTTCACCTCATAGCCGGTACACCATGCCGCCTGAGCCTTGCTCGGCGCCAAGTCCACCCAGCCGATCAGCTCAACCCGGGACACACCGGCGACGTGCAATTGCGCATCCACCGCCGAGCGGGCGACTTCGACGCCCAAGCGCTTGCGCGGATTGATCCACTTCGCCAAGCGGTTGATGGCTTCGGCCAAACTGGCGTCCCCCTCAGGCCCGGCACCGTTCATGTGCAAAATGGCGTTAATGCGATAGTCGATAATCTGCGCGCCCTGCACCGTCACCCGATCGCCCAGCGGGCGCACGTCTTCATCATTCAGGCCCGCCTTGACGGCAGCCAGCAGCGCGGGACTGGCTTCGCCGCGCCCCTCAGAACTCAACACCGTTACCGTAACGCAGCAAGGCGCCGGGCTTTCCGCCGTGGCGTCCATCACCACCCCCGAGGCGTTACGGGCGTGCAGAATGTAGCTGGCACGTGGCCCCGCCGTGGTCAGCCCCTCAAACGCCAACTGGATGCGCTCGCGAAACGGATCGTCCAGCTCCTTGACCTCAGGCACCGGTGGCACCGCCGCCAGGTCCGCCGCCTGGATCACCAGGCGCTTCAGGTTGTAGTTCGCACCCAACTGATCGAGGTCCGGGCCGATCGCGTGAGCCAGTAACAGCGCCTTGGCCGCGTCATTGACCCGGGCACGGTTACCGACCTTCTGATAGGCCCCAACCTCCAGCACCTTAACCACCGGCTCGCTCTCAATTGCCGCGCTCCAGTTGTCGCCCATGTAGCCGCGAAACGTGCCCAAGGCTTCGTCATAGGTGACTTCGAAGTCCAACGGTTCCAGCACGTCCGGCGCCGGCAACGCCGACAGATCCACGATGCTCATACGCTCACCTCAAACAGAAAACGGTCGCCGAGGTACTCGCCGGCAATGCTCAGATTGATTTGCCCGCCCAGCACCGAGAGAGCGCGGACGCGCTCCAGCTTGACGCGCGGCTCCCACCGCCCGATCGCGCGGACCGCCTCGGCTTGCACCGAACTTTTCCAGCCTTCGTTAATCGGCATGTCGACGTACAAGGGGATTTTGCTGCCGTACTCCGGCCGCTGCCGGCGACTACCCAGGCGCGTGCCCAAGATGTCCGCGATAGACTGCCGCAGATGCTCGATGCCGGAGATGGGTTGGCCGGTGTGGCGGTCCATTCCGATCATCTAAATCACCCCTGCGGCTCGAATTCTGCGTGGGCCTTCAGGTAGCTAACGGCTTGCTCGTCGGATGCCGACACCTCGACGCAGCCCTTGACCACCGGCAGCGTGCGATCCGACTCAGGAATAATCAGGGTGCGCGAGGTGTAAACCTTGTCGCGAAACTTCAGCTTCAGATCCGTCGACCGTTGCGGTTGCGGTTGCGGTTGCTCAGTACTGAGGACTTCATTCGGCTTGGCCATGTTTTTCTCCAGGCATGAAAAAACCCGCACGCGGCGGGCTCGATAAGTGGCGTATTAATGGGTGTGATGGTTGTCGCTGGATCCTGCAGCGAGGATCGAGGCGGCGCCCGTGATGTCTTTTGTAACGTGTAACGTGCCGTCAATCACCACCACCCCGACCAGCTTGATGATGGCTGCTGATTTGATCGTCGCCGAATCCGGCGTCAGCGCCACCTCAGTGCCGCCGACCTTGGTCGTCACGGCGTTATCCGTAACGACCACCTCAGCACTGCCGACCTTGATCGTCACCGTACCGGTGGGCAGGGTGATGGTGTAGCTCTTGGCCTGCCAGTCATAGACCAGCGAACCGCCGTCGTCGAAACGCCAGACTTCCACATGATCGCGGTTATCCGGCTGGCCACCGGCATCCCCGTACAACCCCGGGATAAAGGTGCCCATGCCGGCTTGCCCGCTGGGGTTGAACAACACGCCCTGCTCGCCCAGGCTTGGTGCCCGCCAGTGCCGCGCCTTACCGGCCGCGAGGCTGTGCCAGCGCACCCAGGCGCTCGTCCATTCGCCATTTGACACTCGCACTGCCGGTGCCTCCAGATCCACCCCGACCACCACGCACGGCATCAACATGGCTGCAATCATGCGGTCATGCTCGGCACTGGCGTAGCTCACGGCAGATCCTCCGGTGAAACAGGCCCGTCCCCCGGTTCAACATCAAGCACCAGCGAGCCCGGCGGTTCGTCCGGCCATGGCCATTCCTCAACGCCCAGGTAAATTTGGTGCGTCCATTCCACCAACCAGACCACGTAACCATCCAGTTCCGGCTTGGTCCAATCCTGCATGGCCTGGACAAACTCAGCAGGCTCGACCGCAACGCCCCAGGTTTGCATGCGCAGCAACACGGCCAATTGCGCCGCCAGGTGCGCGGCCTGTTGGCAGTGCTTTGGACGAATTGGATCAACAATGATCCGTGCCTCGAACTTGCAAATCAGGGTGGTCTCGCCAGTACCGATGTCCATACCCGGTTCGATCTCGGCCATTTCAATAAACACCACCGGCAGTGCAATGCGATCCTTGATGTTCGGCCAGACCGTCACCGCTTTAATCCCCGACAGACTGCTCAGCAGGTGCTGTTCAATCGCCTGGTAGAGCTGATCAAGACTAAAAGGCTCGTCAGACATTGGCTGTTCCCTTCAAATACTTCTGCAGCTCAAAGTTGAACTCCTGCTGCAGGATTTCCAGCAAACGCGCATCGGCACGCTTGACCCAACTGTCGAAGTGCGGACGCGCCTGCTCCAGTGACACCTTGGCTTTGGCCAGCGGAAAGCGATCGCCGTTTTCTGCGACCCATCCCGAACTGGCACCGCCACCGGCCGACACCGTGCTATCGGGATAATCGTCCGCGTTGAAATGCTTACTCGCCGTACGGATCCAGATATCAGGCTTGTTGCCATAGACCTTTTTCAGAAAGGCGCCCTGGTAACGTCGCCCAGCAACCGATACACCGCTGCCAGACTGTCGTGCGCGGCCGATCCGGCTGGACTCGATCGCGTTGAGACCGAACCACAACTTGCCACTGGTGGCCCCGCCGGAGACCGGGTAGCTGCGCAAGCGCTGACGAACCGCCGCAACGGCAATGCGTTCTTGCCGGCTGACGGCCCGGGCAATGTGGGTGCGCAGCCAACCTAACGTTTTGTTGATCGCTCGACGCTGAGCCGCGGCTGCCGCTTTCGGTACTACCTTGGCGAATTCCTCGAAGGCTTTTAGATCCGCAGCCGAGGATTGAATGGAGAGCATCCCACCGCCGGCTGACGGCTTGAAGTAGCTACCGACGCTCATACGCGCATCCTCAGGATAAGGGCGACCAATCCGTCACCGCTGGGTTCCAGTTGCAGCAGATCGTAGTCGCCGCCGCCGTCCAGCTCCGGCAGTTCGACGGTGACCAACATCCCCTGCTCCAGACTGTGCGAGTCGCTGACCCGGATCTCGAACCGAGGCTCACGCAATCCGGTGTTGAGCTTGCCGAACTTCGGCTGCAACCAGGGCGCCGCGAACATGCCGAGGACTGGCTCATCACGGCCCTCGATTCTCGCGGTGTCGCCCAGCGTTTCGAACACCACTGCGTCAACCTCGGCGATCAGATCGCGAAAGCCCACGGTCAGAGTTCCAGGAGGATCTGTGCACGCGGTCGAGTGCACAGGTGCAACGGGTTGGACTGTGCTTCACCGGCCATGCCTTTGTTGAACGGCAGCGGCTCGATCATGCTGTAGTACGGAATGCCCTGAGTGTTGACCGTTTCCATGTAGTCCGCCGGGGCAAACACCGAGATGTACAGATCCGGTACCCCCTCAGGGACCAGCAACGCCTTGTCGTCGTGGACGAACGAGACACCGGCCACCTTGCCCCGGTAACGCTCCCAGACAATGCCGCCGAACTCGAAGCTCTCCCGGGCATCACCGCGCAACGCTGCCGCCTGCTGGCTGTTGAGGTAGGTTTCCTTGACCGCCTTGTGAACGATTAACTTGTTCCAGAAGTTCTTACCGCAGAAGGCGCGAGAGCCGGTACTGGTCACGCTGCCCAGCGCGTCTTCCTGCATATCCAGTGCTTCGCCGCACTTAACCCGCAGCTCGGTGCTTGGATCCGCCAAGCCCATGGACAGCTTCTGACGCTGCACACCGAAGCGATCATAAAGGTCCAGCAAGACGGTCGAGCCATCGGCATCGAGGATCAGGCCGTTGAGGGCACCCATGCGCTGGAACTCGTGCGTCGCATCCAGCTGACGACGCGCTTTGGCCAAGCGGGCATTGACCACGTCTTGCACCGCCTGCAACTCGGTGCGAGTTCCGAAGGCGCGAATGCCCTGGATCTCGTCGGCCTTGATGGTGAAACGCTCCGGCAGGTGCACGGTGTTGAACGGGATCAGGTTACGCTTGCTGGCCGCTACCACCAGGCCAGAACTCCCTCGCTCACCTGCAGGGACCAGCGCCAGGGTGTCGCCGTCCTTTTCAATCTGCACGGTCAGGGTCGTGACCCCTTCCTCGCGAAACAGACCCAGCGCACTGATGCGGCCCGGCAGGTACGGTTGCTCATTGAGTGCAGCGGTGAGCGCGGTAACGGTGAACGCTTCGTCGTCAAAAATGGCGATATCGGCCATGGGTACTCTCCAAAAATGAAAAACCCCGCTCAAGGCGGGGTGCATAAAGTTGGCTGATCGGCTTATCGGACAATCAGGAAATGGGCGGCCAAGTCTTTTTCGGCGTCGGCGTCGAGTCCGGTCAGGTGCGCTTCGCTGACTTCAGCCAGCCGCACGACGGCGCGACCACGGCGCACCACATCCGACTCACCCAGCGGACCGAAGAGAATCGCCACCGCCGTCTCGCTGCCATCTTCGGCAGCCGGAGCGTACGGTGCGAATTCGCTGGTGGCCGTGATCAGGCCGAGGAGCTGGCCCGGGTACAGTGCCGGCCCGGCTGCGACGTTGATGGACTCACGCGAAATGTTCCCTGCCCCTTCGGACAGTAGAAATTCCCCGGCATGGATCGGTTCTTTTTTGATGGTCATGGTCTTGTTCCTTTCGCGCCGTGCGCAGTGCCAGAGTGAGCCGCTTGTCGAGCGGCCCAGATCGATGTGGGATCAGTTTGTTTGGCCAGCACCTTCGGCGCCGGGTCGTTGTCCAGCGGCAAGCTGTTGTCGATTTCGAAGCCTTTGCCGCTGGTGACAATCTTGTCGAACAGACGCGCCCGCACTGCCGCTGCGTCCAATCCAGCCGCGACGTACTCGGCACTGAACTCCGGCAAACGGGCCGCCACGCAAAGATCGTTCACCGTCTTGGCACGGGCCAGGCCGGCCAGGACGATCTCTTCGCTTTCGAGCTTGGTCGAACTGAGCAGCGGCTCGACCAGGTTGCTGATCCCCGCCTCGGTGCAACGCTGAGTGATCATCAGAGCCAACTTGGTCGAGTCGACCACCGGCGGTTCCAGCGGTGGTTTCTCAACCTCCGGTTCCGGGTCCGCTTCGGGTGGCTCGTCGAGCTGGGCCAGCAGCTCAGCCGGTGCATGCTGGTAACGCTGCAACACGCCACCCTGACCGAGACAGGCCTTAACCTTGATCCCATCGCCGATTTCATCGGCAAGGCCCAGGGCCAGGGCTTCATTCGCGGTGAGCCAGGTTTCAGCAGCGACCAGCCGCCGCAATTCAACCTCATCAATGTTCGGCGCCTTCGCTTTGTAGGCCGCGATGATGGCTTCCATCGTCTGGTCGAGGACATCGGCCACCTTGCGGAAGTCTTCGGCATCGCCGGCCGCGTAGGTCCAGGGGTTATGGATCATCAATATCGCGCTTTCGGCGATGACGACTTTGTGTGCGCCACATACCGCCACGCTGGCGGCACTGGCGGCCAAGGCATCAATCCGCCCGGTACACCGCGCGCCCAAACGCCTCAAAGCGTTGTGCATAGCCAAGCCGTCGAACAGATCACCGCCGACGCTGTTAAACGCTGCGACTACTTCCGAGACGCCGTCGTCCATGGCGCGCAGATCCTGCACGAACTGATTGGCGGTCACACCCCAGGCACCGATTTCGCCGTAGACGAAGACCTCAATCACCCGCTCGGTGGCTTCGCCGCTGGCATGCACGGCGTACCAGGTTTTGTCTTTGACCTGCACCCGCTGACCAGCGCGGTTGTAAATGCGCGGTCGCGCTTTCTTGCTCATGGTTGCTCCTTGTCGTCGACGGAAACGACAGTTTCGAGAGTGGTGTAGTTGAGGCCCAGACGCTTGGCCCGGGTCAGATCGGCGGCGTTTTCCGCGTCGACCGTTTCGGCGTCGTAGCCGGTGCGCAGGACCATCTCGCTACGCGAGGCAAAGCCCGCTTGCACTTCCATCCGCCGCGCCTGTACGTCCTGAACCGGCTGGATGTAGGCCCAACCTTGCGGCACCCAACGAGTGCGCAGGTATTCACGTCGACGCTGTGCGTAATCCTTCAGCACCAGGACACCTGACAACACGGCCATGTCCATCCAGGCCGCCCGCACCGGGCGGCAAAGTTGGTGCACGTAGACACCGAACTGCAGTTGTTCCAGCCGGCGCCGAAACTCGTTAAGCACCACGCGCAGCGCCCGGTCATTGACCTCGCGCATGTCCCCGGTGAGGATCTCGTACGGTGTCCCGGTACCGGCAGCGGCAGCCATCAGCTGCTGCCGCATGAAGTCCGGGTAGTTGTTGCCCGCGTCGGGCGGTTTGGAGAACTCGACCTCTTCACCTGGCCCCAGCTCCTGCATGGTGCCGGGCTCCAGAGCGACCATCGGGGTGAAGCCGTCGCGATCCAAACTCAGCGGTTGGCCGGTGACTGGATCCCTTGGCACGGGGCCTGAGTCCGGTGCAGGTCGACTAATGAAGCCGGCAAACAGGTTGGCCACCTCTTGGCGAAACAGCACCGCGTCGTCGTAGTTGTCGAGACTGCGCAGGCGCTTCAGCACCGGTGACAATCGCGGTACGCCACGCAACTGGCCAGGCTCGACCGGTTCAAAGATGTGCAGCACCTGGGCGGCCGGTACTCGCACCAACTGGTTATAACCCGCGTTCAGCGACGAGGCATCGCGCGGATGCGACAGGTACATCCAATACGCCACCCGCTTGCCATCTGGCGTGAACTCGATCCCTGCGCGGATGATGTTGCCGGTTTTGGTGGTTTCGAATTTGTCGTGCGGCACGAACTCCGGTGCCAGTATCTGCAGCTGTAACGGTACCGCGAGACCTTCGTCCAGGCCCCGCGGCCGCAACCGGATGAAACACTCGCCCGAGGTTTCGACCGTGCGCGCCGCCAGCGCTTGCTGTCCATAGAAGTCGGTACGCTCATCGGCGTCCGACTCATCGACCCAGTCTTCCCAGAGTTCCTGCAGCAATTTGCGCAGGACTTCGTCGTCGGTTTTCGGCCTCGGCGTGATGCCGGTACCGATCAAATTACTGACGCGTTTGTCGATCACGTTGAAGGCATACGGGTCATTGCGAACCGCAGCCCGGGAGCGCGAACGCAAGTTACGCAGTGCCGGAGTGTTGATGCTGTTGACCCCGTTGTCGGGAGCATCCCAGCCAGTGGATCGGCGACCCTCTCCGGCGCCTTCGTAACTGGCCTTGATGTTCGACGGCAGCAAGAATCCATTACGGGTCAGCGTCGGATAGTGACGGGCCATTAGAGTCCTTTGCCTCCGTGGTACAGCCTGACCACGCGCGAGCGCGGGCCAGCTGAGTTGACCAGCGAAGTGCGGATCTGATTGCGCGCCTTGAGCAGTTCGTCGATGGTGCGGTATTCCACGGTACGGTCGGTGTAGCGCACGACTTTTTCACCGCGTGCGATGGCCGCCTCAACCGCGTCGAGGTGCTTTTGGGTAAAGGACATATCAGCGTCTCTTCAGATAACCGCTGGTGGAGCTGCGGCGTTGAGGTGGCGGTGCTGCCGATCGCAATGGCACGATCGGAGCAGTAGGTTGTGGAGCCGATTGCAGTGCAGCAACCGGTGTTGCTGGTCCGGTGACACGTTCGCCTTGAACAGGCTTGATGCCCAATGCGTCGTCGAACAGACCAGACTGCGCCAGGGACTGACGCACGCGCTCCCAGTCGTGTTCCTTGTAACGGTTGAGGCCCAAGTAATGCGCCATGGCCAGGCAATACACCATCAAGTCGAGTGCTTCGTTACGCTCAGCCTTACCCTTGACCCACTCAATGCGCTTGTGGCCGCGTATGTAGCGCGCAACCTTGCGCTCCGCGACGCACTGGTCGAAGAAATCGTCCGGCAGGTCATTGGCAAAGTGCAGCGCACCCGGCCCGGATTCGAACGGGTAGCGGTTGTAGATCCAGTCCTTGGCCGTGTCGGTACCGACGAACCACAGCTCGGCGCCGTTGCGTTCGGTCTGACCTTTCCAGGTCACGTCAACCATCGACGGGCGTTGAGCAATGACCGGCTTGCCGGGCTTGCTCGCCCCCTTGATGGCGAACACGTTGCGCCAGCGGCGTACGCGGCAGAACTGATAGACCTCATCGGTGTGGTGACCGCCGGAGTCGACGGCCACCGCGAGAATGCCGAGGCCGACACCGCACGGATGGCGATATTTGGCCTTGAGCAATTCGTCCAAGGCAGCCCAGGTGCGTTCGTCTGCGGGATCACCCGAGACCACCTGGTAGTCGACGACCCAGCGCTCCATGCCGGCGCCCCAACCCATCGCCATGAACTCCAAGCGGTTCGCCTGGACGTCGACGGAGCCGGTAATCATCAGCACCGCCGCCGGCAGTGAGCCGAGGGTGAAGCCTTCCAGCCGCGCCCGTTTTCTCAGTACATCGGCTTTGGTTTGCTCTTGGGCTGCGTCCCAGACTTTCGCCAGGCGGGTGTTGTAGAACACCTGCATCGGTTCCAGATCGCCTTTGGCCTGGGCCTTTTTGGCCTTCTCGAATTGCTTGGCCAGCGACTTCCAGTCCATCCAACCAAGCGGCGAATACAACGCGTTGAGGTGGAAGCCAACGGTCTCGCCGTCGCCTTCGGCATGGGCACGCCACTCGCCGTTGGCGAGCATTTCGCCCTTGTGGTATTCGTCGATCAGCACGTCACACTCAGGCCCGGCGCACTGGTAGTGCACCACGCTGAAGTCCATCGAGTAGTGCAGCCGTTCCCACTCAAGGATTTGCATGTGCCCACACGTCGGGCATGGCACGTAGTAGTGACGCTGGTCGCTGCCATCGAACAGGTCGGAGATCCGCGAGGCGCCCTTGATCGTCGGCGAGCTGGAGAAGTAGAACTTGGCGTTGCGGCCAAAGGTACTGCCCCGGGTTTCCGCCAGCTCGATGGGGTCGCCCTCCTCGCCGATGTCGACTTCCCAGCGGTCAATCTCGTCGCCGTAAACGTAGCGCGCCGACAGCTCCGATAAGTTGGCGGCTGAGCCAGCGGTGGTGACGTACAACGTGCCACCCTCGAACTCCTTGGTGTCCATGGTGTTGCGCGAATCCCGCGAGCGGTTGGCGGCTACACGTTCGCGCAGCACCGGTGTCGCTTTGATCGTTTTGCCGATCCGCGAGGACACCCGTTTGGCCAAACCCAGGCTTGGTAGCAGCGCCAGGATATTCGACGGCGCCATGTGCATCAGGCCGCCGATCCAGTTCAGCCCGATCTGGGTTTTCATCAGCTGCGAGGCGACCATGGTGATCACGCGCTTGCAGGGGTGAGCCGGCGACAAACAACGCATCGGCTCGCGGGCATACGGTGTACGCGAGGTGCGGTACTGGCCCGGCTCAGCGGCGCCGGTGTCACGCGGGATCCGCATGTACTCATCGGCCCACTGATCGATCCAAACGTCCGGGTCGGGCCGTAGCCCACGGAAATACGCCTCGCGGTACACCTCTGCACCGTCAGGAATTTCCATGGGCATCGGCTTAACTCGTGGTCAGTGCGTGTTCAAGGTCTGCTGAAGACATGCGCTCTGCGTCTTCCAGCGAGCGGCGAATCGCCGCCGTGAGGTGCTTTTCGATTTCCCAAGGGTCCGTCATCGACGCCAGTTCGGGCGCCAGTTGCGGAGGCATACCTAACAGTTGATCGCGCAGCATGCGACCGGCGTTGTAGGCGCCGGTCCGAACCGCCGCCATGGCCACTAGAGAGCCCTTGGCCTTGTGCAACTCGATCTCGGCGAGCTGTGCCAGG
Source organism: Pseudomonas sp. GM41(2012) (assembly GCF_000282315.2). Lineage (GTDB taxonomy): Bacteria > Pseudomonadota > Gammaproteobacteria > Pseudomonadales > Pseudomonadaceae > Aquipseudomonas. The sequence continues at coordinate 412,438 of NZ_AKJN02000006.1, read as the reverse complement.
TTGTGCTCGCGCAATGCGCGGGCCTTCTGGAAGTCAGGCAGCTGCCCCGCAGGGGTGATCACGAGCGGCGGCGCAGCCATTGAAGTCGGCTCGGCCTGACTGGATAGCTGGCTGTAAACGTCACGCTGAAGCCGATCCTGGTGGTGGCGGTCAGCGACGGCGGTTTTACTGGGGTCAGCGGTGTCGCGAATCAACGCTTCGCTGGCCGTGACATCGACCTGTTTACCATCGGCGCTCAGCACTAGGCGGTTGTTGTTTTTCAACCAGGTGATGTAGCTGGGCGCCCTGCCGATCCGAGCCGCGAAGGCGCTCTTTGACAGGTACGTTGGTTCTGTCATAAGCCCTCCTTTTCAACGGCTTTTCAATGGAACCTTTCGATTTCAATGGATTGAATTTCAGTAAGCTGGCAACCCTGCCGCTAACAACTTCCCGCGGGTTTCCGACCCCGTACCCCCGGAATGCCCCCAGGGTCCCCGGCAGTTTTCGGCGCCCCGAAACGGTGCGTCACCCCTGCTCGCCACCTGCGGGTGGCACTTCGCAGACGCCCAGTCGCTTGGCAGCCCAGCGCTCGTACAACCCGATGGCAACATCGGCCCCCGCCATCGCGGTCAGGCAGCCCATCGCTGATGCGGTCCAGATCGAAACCCCAGCGGCGTGCAACAACATCATGGTGGACAGCCCGCAACCAACGCAGGCACCGGACCGCAACGCCAAGCGCCGCAACAATGCCCAGCCCCGCGCCCCGTCCTTATCGGCTCGCCACATCTCCCCCGACACGCCACCAACCAGAGCCAGGGCGATCACTAACCAAATCGGCATCTCTGCCAGCGCTTGTTGCTCGTTCGTCATCGCCCTACTCCATAAACGCAAAAACCCGGCGCAATGGCCGGGTTTGGTGTGTGGTGCCTGCCGCTCTCTGCGGTCGCACCTATCGAAGATGGGTACTTTTTACAGGTGGATTTTACTGGCAGCAAGCTAGTTTTAATGCCATGGAGCAATACGGGTGCAACGTGGGTGTGACGCAGGTACAACAGGGGTACAACGCACTCAATCGGCTATCGCTTCTGGGTTCCCTGTCCTACCTGTCCCACTATGCAGAGTCGAAGTAGGACAGCTACAGGCGCCTAAATTCGGGGCTCTGCCCTACTGTCCTACTTTATTTACTCTTTTCTTGTGTATAGAGAGAAAACTAAAAGCACGCGTGCGCGCCATGGGCGAGACTACGTGTCCGCTATGCTTACGTGTGCATGGGGCGGGCAGAGGTTGGACAGTAGGACAGCCCAGCAACGACGCGGCCTGCACCTGTCCGACTGCACTAAATGGCAGTCGGACAAGGCCGGACAGTAGGACAGCGGCACGCGGAGTGATGCCAGGGTTCATGCAGCCTTACCCATCAGCATGCCCTGAATAAACTCATGGGCTTCGTGCAACCGCATGTAGTAGGTTCGAGAGCTGCATGCACAGTGCAGTAGCTTCTGCGAAAGGAAGCTTTCCTGGTTGCAATAGTGCTCCAACACAACCAAGGCTAGCCGGGGCGGCAAGTGCTTGTGAACAATCAGCTCGATATCCGCCGATTCATCCAGCAGCACCCGACTGCCTCGAGTTCCGCGTATCAGCTCGCCCTTGCACTCCATCAACATCGCAATCATGTTGCCGCCACCAGATCCGGCAAAGTCGGGGTTCATCGGCGAATGCAGATCCTGCGCCCAGAGCTTCAGCATCTCATCAATTCGCTTAATCAAAGCAAGGCTCCTCTACCAGGGGCGCCTGCAACGCAGACACACGCCCCCAGGTCTCTGGCTTCTGATAGGCCCATTGCCGGACGCCGCTCTTTGCCAACGCCGGCATGCGCTTCTTTCGCCAACCCAGGCGATGCATGATCGCACCGACCCGCATCTGCTCCGGCTTGCCCCAATGGCCATAGTCCAACTTGAGAGCCTGAGTCAGGATCTCGTTGCCGGTGGCGGTTTCGCCTATCTGCGACTCCTCCAGCCAGCTCAGGATCGGCCCTTCCCACTCGTCGACAACAAAGCGCTCGTCTTGGGCTTCAGCGAACATCCAAGACTCGTCCTTCGTCACCCACCAGATATCGCCAGCCTCGAAGCAGAACACCGCTTCAGCCCACAACTGGTCGCGGATCTCACGTAGCGTTTCCAGATCGACCTTGTTGCAGAACACCGGCCAGTAACGTCGGTTGCCGGTGGCGTCCTTGAGGTATTCCTCTTGGTTGGTAGTACCCACGAACACACACTGTCGTGGCACATCGTTCGTTCTGCGGCCGTAGCTTTCGCGGTAGGTATCAGTAGATGCAGAGAAGAACTGCTTGGCCTTGGTGCTTTCAGCCTTGTTGAAGCTGTCCAGCTCCCCCAGTTCGACGATCCACTTGCCGCGAATCGCCTGGAAGCTGTCCTTGTCGCCGAGTGCAAAAGGGGTATCCATGAACCACTCGCCACCTAGAATGCCCATGGCTGTGGACTTACCTTCACCCTGCCCGCCTTCAAGGATCATCACCGAGTCGGCCTTGCAGCCAGGGCGCATCACCCGAGCCACCGCCGAGATCGGCCAGCGCTTACCGACTTTGGCTGAGTATTCGTTGGCATGGACCCCAAGCACGTCCGTCAGCCAGGTTTCCAGCCGAGGGACGCGGTCCCACTCAAGCTTCTCCAGATACTCACGTACCGGGTGAAAAGAATGGTCGTGGGCAACCACACTGACTGCCTCGATCACATGGGACGCTTTGACCCGTAGGTTGTATTGCTGCGCGAGCCACTTCATCACCCGCATGTCATCGATATCGGCCCAATCACCGGCACCGCCGCCAAAGGGCGCCGAGCGGAGCTTGACGATCTTGGAGCTGAACACGCTGTAACCAATGACACCTGCCCAGCGTTCGTCATTGCCCAAGATCAGCTCGACGTTTTGCATGTGCGCAATCAGAGAGCCGTTTTCGGTACGAGCCAGTTGATCCTTCCAACCACCAGCTGCAGGAGGCTTCACCACCGCCAACACCTGGCGGCGTACAGCCTCCAATCCTTCCGCAATATGCAGGTCGTTGAAGTCAGTCCACTTGATTTCGCGCTCACCAGAGAAGACTGGCGCGACCACTTGGCCGCCGACGATCAACGCGGCGTTGTTGGCCTTTTCCTCACCAGGGTTCCATGGCTCGCCATTCGGACGCTTCGTCTTCCAGTCATCATCCCGGCAGAGGATCAGCGGGCAACCGGGAAAACGCTCCCGCATGGCCTTAGAGACAGGTAGCAAGTTGCCCGCATCGAAAGCAATGGCGACCGTCAGCGAGGTCGCCATGTGCAGACTGGCGCCTGTGGCGTACCCCTCACACACGAGTACTGGCTCCCCCGGTTCAGGGTGCGGACCGATCAAATGGAAAGCGCCCTCTTTCGACATGCCGTAGGGCCAGTAGGCTTTGTCGCGACCGGTGTCTTCTTGTTTTGCCGGGAAGACCACCTGCAGGCCGACGATCTGATCCCGCACGTTGCACATAGGCACCAAAAATGCGCCGGTACGTGGCGCATAACGAACCTTGAACCCAACGATATGCTTTCGATCCAGGTAGGCGCTCTTGCCCTTTTCCGGCATGCGCTTGAACAAGCCGGCTGCACGGTTGGCTGCTCGCCGTGCCGCGTTGGCAGATACCTCTGCGGCCTTACGTTTGGCGTCTTCCTGCCGAGCACGCATGACTTCGCGCTCTTCCGGACTCATGCGCCCGGCCTTCACCTTGATCTTTTGCGACTCGCCCGAGCGCCAGTCACCGAAGCTACCGAAGATCAGCGTTTCGTTCTTCTCAGTGTGATGCTCGTGGACGACGTACCAGCCGTTTTTCTCCTTGCCCTTGTCCTGGGCGGTCTTGCACCTGGTGAGCTTGCCATAGATCAGCGGCTGTTCAGGCTCAAGGCCGTAGTCTGCGAATTGATTCAATACCTCATCGAGCATGCCGGGCCTCCCGAGCTTCGTCGATGGACTGGCAGATGACGCACTGGGTGCAACCTGGCAGAGCCAACCGACGCGGCTCTGGAATAGGTCCGTCGCAGCCTTCACAGAACAAAAATGAATGCGCCGCCAAGGCAGGCTTGGCGGCGTTCCGTGCAGCCAGCGCCTGATCTAGACGCTCCTGCACCAGGTCATTAGCAAAATCAGCAATGTCAGCCACGATCAATACCCCGCGTCGTCTGATTGACGTAGGTAGCGCGGTTGAACATTCCCAGCAGCCCTTGAATACCGCGAAACACTTGAAAGCGGATCTCGGCCAGTTCGCCGTCATCGACCTTGCCATCGCCAATGCTCTTGGCCCAGGTATCAGCCAGGTCCGCGACTTGCCGGAAATAGGCGGCAATGCCGGTTGTCAAAGTCTCGGGCATATCGTTGGTGTATGCCTCAGCCAGCTCCTGCCAGGTGGTGTCTCCTACCATGGCGTGTACCGCATCCAAAATGCGGCGGTCCTTGGTCAGCTCCAGGATCTCGCCGAACTCCTGAATGTTCACCGTGTGGCTCGGATGGGTGGGAGACAACTTATGCTGCAGCGTGGTGGCGTTTCTGCCGGTGGTGGCGGCAATTGCAGCGGCGCCGCCGGGATAGTCCCGAGCAGCATGGTAAAGCGCTAGATCGAGCGGCAGGATTTCCCGCTGCGCCCGTTCTACACAACTCAGAGCGATTCGGCTCATGGCATTAATCCTTGAAAGTTGCCAGTGCCTCACGACATGTAGTGGTGATACATTTGTCGTGTGGCTTGAAGAGGCCCAAACGCCGGCGAGATCTCAGGATCGACACCGGCACCGTGCCGAGGCGAACGATCCGTCGTTCACCTCCGGCGCAACAGCTGCCCAATCTGTGGTGGAAAAGGCAGCAACACCAAGGCATCCATGCCTTGGTGTTGCGCGCTAAAGATCGACGGTTTGCATGTGGTGTGCCCGCCTTTCTTTATCGCGACCCGACAGCACTGTGGTGGTGTGTATCGGGAGGAACTGGGCGGCCCTTGGGTCGCCTTTTTTCTATCTAAGCTGCAGCTTTTTGTGGGGTCGACGCATGAAGCAACCAAGCCGCATCAAAAGCATTGCCCTTTTGCTCCGCAGCAATTGCCAAAAGCGTGGCGTACTGAGTTTCACCGGTGTAATCGGTTCGCGGCAGGCTGGCTGCCAGACGCCATTTATTCAGTGCCTGATAGCTCCGGTTGCATACCTTTGCGGCAGCACCGATGCCCCCTACGGCTTCAAAAGCAAACGCGATGGCATTTGGAAAGTCTGACGGGTTCAATTTTTTGGCCCTCTATTCAACTGTTGGTTGATAGTAAAGGTCAACTGACGGATTAGCAACTTCTATGTGATCATCAACCCATGATTGATAAAGAAAATTTACGACACATGTTCGCCGAAAGGCTCCACGCCGCCCTAGACGCTAATAAGGTCCGCAAGCATGGGCGAGGTGCTGACGTCCTCAAGCAACTGAAATCAAAAGGCGTCATCAAGACGCCCCAAGCGGTCAGCAAATGGCTCAATGGCGCAGCTATGCCGGAAGTCGATAGCCTCACTGCGATATCTGATTGGTTAGGTGTACGCAGAGAGTGGCTTGAACATGGCGTAATGCCTGTTTTCCCTGATGAAGCGCCACCTAGAAGCGTGGCCAGCAATATAGACAATGTGCAGACCACCGATACCAAAATGGGTAAGGTTCCGCTGATCTCGTGGGTTCAAGCCGGTTCATGGTGCGAAATGGGTGCTAGTGTCCAGTCCTTCGATGCGGAGCTTTGGCTCCCCTGCCCGGTCAATATCAGCAAATCCGGGTATGCATTACGCGTTGTTGGTGACTCCATGACCAACAACGGCCCAGGCAGAAGTTATCCGGCAGGCTCCGTAATCTTTGTAGACCCGGAGCTTGCTGTAAACAACGGTGATCGGGTCATAGCAACATTACCAAGTACCAACGAGGCGACCTTCAAAGTCTTAGTTCATGACGCCGGGAAGCACTACCTGAAGCCTATAAACCCACAGTATCCGATCATGGAACTCACTGAAGAAATGCAGATTTGCGGGAAAGTCATCGGCACTTTCACCCCTGAATGAGCCTTTTCCTTTTCCCTAGGCTGTACAGAAAGACACCAAAATTCACCTAGCAGTTGTTGACATGATTTAACCTATGGTTGATATTCGCCTCACTCTTCCACCACAGAGCGAGGCAATACCGTGCACACCACAGCAACTCTGCATGTCCATCCAACTGCTGATGAACCCTTCCGCATCCTCGAAGTTCGCCGCATCGCGCGTAATTGCGGCTGCATGTTTATCCCTAGTAAATCAAAGACCCAGGCTCGTACCACGCCTGCTCCGTTCAACCCGAACGACGGAGGCCGGGCAGCATGAACAAGTTCAAGCTCGACAATCGCACCCTGCAATTGCTCAATGCCCAGGTCAATCTAAGTGGCACCTTCAACCACGTACTCAGGTCGGCCCCCAAGCGCGAAGCCGTGTCGTTTCGCCTAAAGGTTGAACGCAACGCATCGGACACTCTCTTCGTCATCGAGCCAGGCAGCGAGCGCCACACGCTGACCTTACGCAATGAAAAAAAGATGCACCTGAAGCTGGCAGACTTCATTGAAGAGATCATCAACGGTCCGCTCGACGCCACCAGCACAGCCGATCTGCAGAACACTCCGCACGCAAGCCGCCAATATGCTCGGTTCGATACTGAGCACAAACAGCGCGTGTTCGAGTTGGTGCGTACCGGTGGCGTGGTGAGCCTCGACATGGGTTTTGAACTGCCGATTCATGTCGCGATCCATCGAACCCAAACACGCACCGGCGTCACCACCATCATGAGCATCGGCGTGAAACGCCCGCGCACTAAGTGCTTCACCGTGTGCGGTACCGATGCAGAGATCTACGAAAAGGTTGCCGAATCCATCAACCACCTAGCTGCTGTGGCGACTCCCGCCGCGCATGCAGCCTAAGGAGGAACTATGGATCGCACTCTCGCCCAAACCGCCAAACACCTGGGAATCACCCGTCCCAAGCTGATCAGCCTCATGAGAGAAAAGGCGCTGCTCAACTTGCAGAACCTTCCAGCTTATCCGAATCGGGATCGTGAGTATCTGGGAGTCAAAAACGGTAACTGGTATCACGAGAAGCTCGGCATGCAATACAGCCAGTCAACCCGGGTGAAGCAAACCGGCATTCGTTGGCTCGCCGAGCAACTGGGGCTGAACCTACCAGAAATCCCGGTAAACAACCGTGACGTGGCCTAGAGAGTACGCCCGCCAGATCGTCGCCATGCAAACACGCGAGGAACGCAATGCCGCGCTCCTTGAAGTGCCTGACCATCTGCGGGAGTTGACCAAACGTCACTGCCTGAACGCCTGGAATCACCCGTCACGACTTAAACGCAAGGAGGCTGAGCAGCCGCATGAATAACGCAAACCAAACACCGCTACGACTACTTCCCGCGCCGGATAGCTCCACCGTCGAGATGCTGCACCGCCTCTTCGGCGACGTGCTCATCCCCCTCGAAAAGCTGCGCGTGCACTACTTCAAGAACCTCAATGAAAAGACGTTCACGGAAGCGATCAACAGCGGGCGGATTCAACTCCCGGTGACCACCATTGACGAAAGCGTGAAGGCATTGAGGTATGCGCATATCAGGCACGTTGCCGCGTTGATCGACATCCGCGCCTACAAGGCAGACGAAGACATGCCGCGACCGTCAAACGACAAGCCGGAGGCGTGACATGTCACTTCTCAACGAATGCAGGCATTGCCGAGCGGCTCTGTCGGCCGAGGAAACACCCGACCGCCTTTGCGGCGAGTGCTGTTTTTTTGCGGTCGATTACCGGCGTTACGACGCATTGCGCGATGAAGGCTACATGCAATACCAGGCCAAGCTGATGTGCGGACTGATTGACCCACCCGATCCAGACGACGAATAACAACCACCTAACGGCTGCCACCACCAGCCAAGCGAAACCACCAGGAGCACACCACATGACCGCAATACAAATCTACACACTGATCGTTCTGATCTTACTCGTCGGCCTTACCTATTGGGCAGGCTATCGCGGCGGCCTTATCGACGGCCGCCTCGACGGGATCGACGAAGGCAAAGACATTCAGCAGTCTGACAACTCGGAGGCGATCCACAACCTGCGGCTCTCGCTTGACCAGGCACGTAATAATCACAAGCAACTTTACTCCCACTACGAGCGCGCGTTGGCCGCCTCGAAGCTGGGGGAACCAGCGCGCCAAACCCTTCTGGAAATTGCAGAAAAACTGCGAATCGCGGCTGAGACGTTCAGCGCATTCCGAACCGGGAAAAAACTCGAACGCGATTCACTCGCCCTCCGCGATCAAGCGCTCGCCATGGCCATCCTCCTGGAGCAAACAGCACAGGAGGATGCAGCATGAATCGCCCTACCCCGATGCTGCGCCTGACACCCGAAGCGGCCGGCGCTCTGCAACATCAATACACCAAAGCCACCACCGAATTGATGGACCTGACGCGCTTTCGCAAAGAGTTCGACCGGCAACTGGCCCCACTGGTCGGCAACGAAGCCCTGCGCAAACTTCACAAGGACACCAAGAACGCGCTGCTACTGGCGGACCTGGCCAAGGAGGCTGCATGAGCCAAATTCTGACCGTGACCGGCAAGCGCTTTGATCTGCATGAACCAGACGCCGACCTCATCGACCCACGCGACATCACCCACGCGCTGGCGCATTTATGCCGCTTCAACGGCCACACCCGTGAGTTCTACAGCGTGGCGCAACACTCGTGCATGGTCGCCGACCTGGTGCCAGAAGAAGACAAGTTGGCGGCACTCCTTCACGACGCACCCGAAGCCTACATCGGCGACATGGTGCAACCGCTGAAGCAATGGATGCATGCCTATCAAGACGTCGAGCAATGGATTTGGGACCGCATCTGCACCCGTTTTAACCTCGCCCCCGAACTACCGGCATCCGTCCGCCTTGCCGACCTTGTTGCACTGGCTACCGAACGCCGCGACCTAATGCCCGCCGATCCGACCATCTGGGATTGCCTGATCGGCATCGAACCCACGGCCGAAACGATCCGCCCATGGACCGCCACCGAAGCACGGCTCACGTTTCACCAGCGCCTGATGGACCAACTCGCTATCGAACACCGGAGGAAAGCGGCATGAAGAAGGACCAGCACACCACCCAAGCATCGACCGCTTTGCTCCGCACTGCCAATGGTGTCAACACGCTAGAAACAAACAGCCTCTGCTGCGCAGCAGCAGGCATTATTGCCCCCCTCAGCGCCACTGCCGAGGCACTTATACCCCACGAAAAGCTGCGCGGGGCAGCGCTCGCTAATGCAACGCTAAACGCTCAGGAACGCCCGCCCGCGCAGCCTGTTGTGGGGTATACGCAGGCTCAAGCTGTCACCATCGCTCAGGAGGCAGCATGAACATAGAGAACTCATTTCAGCTGCCGAGTGAGACGCTTACAGAAGACGAGTTGGCCGCTATTACAGGCTACAAGATTCCGTCCTGCCAACGTCAGTGGCTGCAACGCAATGCTTGGGAACATGTGCTCACAGCCGCACAACGCCCCGTTGTAGGTCGCGTGTACGCCCGCCTGAAGCTAGCCGGGGTGAAACCATCAGCAACCAATGCTGTAGCTGAAACATGGTCCCTTGATCTTTCACGTGTAGGTTAACGATGCGCCAGAAGAAAGCCGCAAATCGGGATTTGCCGCCACGGATGATCCGCCGCAGCCGCAAAAGAAAGAATGGCAGTACATGGGTGGGCTACTACTACAACGGGCGGGACGCCGAAGGGAACCGAGTCGAAATTCCGCTCGGTGGCGACCTCGATGAAGCCAAAGTCGAATGGGCACGTCTGGATCGCAAAGCCACACCCAAGCCTGCTCACCTGATGGGCAGGTTTTTCGACGACTACGAAAGAAAGGTCATCCCTGGGCTGAAGCCCGGCACTCAAAAGGACTACTTGAAAGGCCTCAAACAACTACGCAATGCGTTCGAATCAGCCCCTGTAGACGCGGTCACCCCGCAAGTGATCGCCCAGTATCGCGACGCTAGAACAGCAAAGGTGCGCGCCAACCGCGAGATCGCCCTCCTCTCGACCATATTCACCTTTGCCCGCGAATGGGGGCTCACTGAAAAGGCAAACCCTTGCGCCCGCTTACGCAGGAACAAAGAAACACCCCGCGACTTCTACGCAGGCAAAATCGTTTGGGATGCGGTTTACACAGAGGCACCGCCCGAGCTGAAAGACGCAATGGACCTAGCCTACCTGACCGGCCAGCGCCCCGCCGATGTGCTCAAAGCATCAACTGCCGACTTGAACAACGGGTTCCTGATGGTAGGCCAGGGCAAGACTGAGAAACGCCTGCGCATCCGCCTACACGACGGCACAGACGCATCAGGGCTCAGCACCTTCCTCGATGCCCTGCTCGAGCGCAAAACCATAGCCGGCATCAGAAGTTCAAGCCTGATCACCAACCAGGCTGGCCTGCGAATGAGTTACGCAATGCTGAGAAATCGGTGGGATGAAACCCGAGAAAAAGCAGCCGCGAAGGCCGCAGCCGAAGGTGATGCAACGCTTGCCGCCGCGATCCGCCAGTTCCAATTCCGCGACATCCGACCAAAAGCTGCCAGCGAAATTGACGACATTAGTCATGCTAGCCGCCTGCTTGGCCACTCAACGCAGGAGATGACGAAAAAGGTTTATCGCCGTGTTGGTGAAATTGTGCGACCAACAAAATAACTATGGGGCGCGATGGGTCGCTACCAGTAGGTTATCCCTGAAAGGACAAATCGACCCAAAGCGGCCGTTGGCCAAAGGCAGAAAACGATCCGGTGCAGCCGTTCGGCTGATCACTCCCAAATGACCGCTACGCAGACACTAGGTACTGCCGCCTATGGCAGTACCGTATCGAGTACATCAGCAACTCATGTCTGCGACGTCCCTACGTAACTACAGCCGCTTGATCAAGCTCTTGACCCAAGACATGCAGAACTCGATGGTTTGATCTATCTGCTGCGGTGTGAAATTGGGCATGTCTTTGGAACCGGGTCCATGTCCCAAGTCGTTCCGCACGTCGCTGTAAAACCGCTGCATTGATTGCCGTTCCCAGCTTTCGATGAATGCGCCATTCACCTTGCTCTCAAGATGATTCAGGAAGTCGGCCACACCTCTCTCATTACCGGTAGCCCACTTTTTGAGTTCGCAAATGATCTTGATGGTGCTTTCCAGTGCCTTCGCGGCATAAAACGATGGATCTCGGCCGCCGGTGTCTCTGCGATCGATCGCCTCGGCCATGTCAATGCTGACGTTCTTCCATTGCGCGTCCTTCACCAATAGCCAGAATGGCTGCTCGACTTGTTCTTGAAGCTGCTCGTCCTGAGTAATCTGCAAGTACCCATTGTGATAGTGCAGTGGCATACCAGCTTGCTTTAGGCGCTCGTTCAGTTCATCCACATTTGCTGCGAATGTCCGGTTCAAGCCCTCATTGAAGGCTCGGACGCTGTCGGACCGCGCGCCAGGAAGTGTCATGGGGATCCGGGGCATCCTATCTTTGACTTCGGCCTCGGCCAACCGTCGCGGAAACTCGGAATTCGCTTGAGCTACTTGCTCCTCTCGTGTGCGAAAGGCCAATTCGACGAAGCTTAGGCGACGCTTAACGAACATGTCGGGGTCCAGACCGTCAGTAAATTTGAGATTGAGCCACTGCTCGACCACGAAGTTCATGTTGTTCCAACCCGATTTCGTGTGAGGCTTGCCCATAAGCTCGGACTGATAGGAGTAGTACTTCGGCCACAGTTCCTTGACCCCGATCTCCATTGCCAGGCGATCGTGAATATCAGTCCAGATCGTCTTGACGCTCTCGTCGACCTTTTGGTCGTACCCGTAGTACTTCCAAATCTGCTTGTCGACGATTTTGTACGCCTGAACAAAGAGCGCAGATTCCTTTTGCCCGACGTTTTCGAACATTGGGCGATTCGCGTACCTGTGAAAGAAGACATCAGTAAGCATGGCCAATTCTCTAAATCCGCCAATTAGTGGTGACTTTCGAGGCAGGCGGGGTGCCTCTAGTCTATCCGAAGCATTCGTCCGAAGGGGTGGGATCACAGTCCGCTTTTGGCCGATTTCTGCCTGTCATGAAGGGCCTCTAACGACCGATTCTGTTGAAAAAGTCGGTCATCCAAAACTGCATGGTCATTGACCAGTGAAAACGCCTTTTTTGCACGCTGCTGCGTGAAATCTGCGACTGGAAACCTCTGCCAAAAGCAAAGATTTCAATCTCGGACGCGTACTTTTCAGCTGCGGAAACCAAGCCCGACTTTTTCAACAGAATCGACCCAAAGCAGACACTGATCCACGGTTCTGTTGTCAGTGCAGGCCTCATCACCGGCAAGCCAGCTCCCAAAGGAGTATCACCAGCTTCCTTTTCTGCGCTGTACCTGTGGCTGCCGGGCTTGCCGGCGATGGGTCGCCAATCACCCCCCCCTGCATTTTCATTCGTCTTATTGGCACTTGACTACACTTAACCTCACACGAACACGGAGTGCCACCAATGAAAATCAACCAAATAAACTCCATATATTTAGCAATCTTCCTAGCCATAGGCCACAGCGTGGCACAAGGCGCACCAATTCTATTGTTAATAGATGGGAAGGTGATAGATACCGCCCCCACAGAACCTGCATATCCAACATCAGAGGCAGAATGTGTAAACTTCATGGAAACGGCGACATCGACAATTGAGATAATTCAGAATGCGCACGAAAAGTGCTTGAGCGACAACGAAAATGAAAATGACACCGGCACGACTGGAACGGAGAATATATGCTCAAAGTCAGCGTGCCAGCAGCTTCATGACACCCGAAGCGAAATGCTGGAAAGAATCTCTAAAGCAAACTCAACCTGCAGGCAAAAAGTTGTTGAGTATAAACTCAATCAGCCTCTCAGCTCTCAACTAATTTTCTCACATGTCTCCTCTTCAATTCTGGATGAGCTCGAAGATATTTCAAAATCATCTGGAGTCGCTGCCTTAAATGAAAATGGTGTCGACATCACAGCTACTGATGAGCTAAAAGTCGACAGGGTACTTAAAAGATGTATAAAACTAATAACCCTAGAAGACCAGCAAAGCTGCTTGAGCACCATATCTGGCTGGGCAGAATCCGGTCTCAGTCATGCATCGCAGAACGCCATTATCAATAAAATCCAAAGTGCTTCTATGCAACGAATTTTTGAAAAAAACTCAGAGACACTAAACAGCTTGAATCAGTTGAAAAAATCCACTAACGAAGGAGAAGCAAGCGAAGATGGAAAAACCTTCTAGGTTATTTATTGCCACCATAAACCTGCAAAAAATCATCCAAATCAAACGGGGAATATTGCACCTTACCATTGATTTCTTCCGTACAGCTATTTCTACTGGTCACATAATAAGTACAGTCTCTCCCTAGACTTTCACTATCACGCGTGTGTTCGAAAGAGGACAAATCAAATGCCCAGCGTTTGTCTGCCAAAGCAGCTTTGCATTCCGGTCTGTTCATACAAGATTTTATAGCGGCGGAATATGCTTTTTCGCGACTCGGTTGCTCACATGCCCCCCCGAAACGCTTTTCTACGCGTATAGGGTCACCCGGAGGGAAAAATGTCATTAGCGCAAAAAAGCCATCACCACAACGCATCCACAGCTCAGGCTGGTCTTGATCAAAAGTTTCATTATGTTCTCTTGCCAACCCTAAAGCTTCATCTTCGTTTTCTGCCATTTGCAAATATGGCCCTGCAGGATCACGATTTAAATACCATACCCAAATATCCGCAGAAGCGTTCCCAGGAAAAAAACTGACAAGCCACGGAAGCGCCAAATATTTAATTTTCATACGATGTTCGCCTTGTGAGAATGTAAAATGGTAGCGCCAGTATAGTAACGAGCGGAGCATTACGTAGGCGTGGGTAGCAAAAGATTCATTAATTGAAAAATTATACCGTACGCCTTTTTTTCACGGCTTAAGATTTACCCGGCACAACCAGTTAAAAGCCGGTTATAGATGACACAAAAGCAGGAGCTCAAAAACCATTCAGTGCAATTCGCCCTTGATAGCTAATTACTATATTTCTCCAAGAAGGATTTTATGTCGAATCTTGGATAGCTCATTATTTCATCATCTCCTGGGTAATAACCGCCGGTAAAGCAAATTTTATAGTCCGGATTGCCAATATTTTGCCACACGCAGGTCTCATCATTGAGCCTGTCACTTCCCTCTACCTTTGCCCACCAGACGGTTATATCATATTGCAATGTGGTAAGTTCCCGTGCGCATGACGACTTTCTTTTACAGGACTCTAGCGCAGATCTTATCGCAGAATCTTTTGAAGATTTTTCACAGAAACCACCGGTCGATGACGCTCGCTCATGATTTTTAGGGAACGCTACTGCGCCCCTCGCCATCCAACCATCTTTTGGACATTCGGCAATGAGGTGTAATGTGCTATTCCATAAATCATTTCCTTTTGCATCAGCAAGTGCATCCTCATAGCTTTCGCCAACCCCCTCCACAGTTACGCGCAGATCTGTATCGTCCTCATTACTCTCCCATATCCATAAGCCAGCTCGCGCTTCAGAAACATGAATGCAAAAAATAAGAATAAGCAAGTAAGTCCGCATCGCACCGTCTTCACTTCAGTAGCTGAATTAAAAATCCAGTACGTGTGTATACATTCGATGTCATTGACAAACTGGACTTGTCTAAGGCGAGCTTCAGTCTAATTAAAGAAGCCAAATGCATCATGTCAAGCGATTTGTTGCTTAATGCAAAAAAAAAACGGTCAACATCGATTCAAGACCGGCATTCTAAGGACTATCACAGCGAGACGATGCTGCTTATCCATCAAATGGATGGGCAGGACGTGGCTTTTCGCTGGCCGACGACTGACCTGCAAGAATGACCGCTTTTGGCCGATTGCGGCCTGACATTACTCTGATCACAGGTGCCCCCGTCGTTCGCAGTTGCGGAACACCTACTGAAAATTGCGGAACACTTCACTTTCCTGAGGGCAATAAAAAACCCCGTAGATCATTGATCTACGGGGTTTTCAAGAGTGGAGGCCGAGGTCGGAATCGAACCGGCGTAGGTGGATTTGCAATCCACTGCATAACCATTTTGCTACTCGGCCTCAAACATCTGATGTCATGTAGCACAACATCAAACGCGTACAAACTTGGAGTAAGATTCGTGATCTAACTCCTTGAAAACATTGAGCTTTTTCAGCGGTCAGTGCTTTCGATGGCGTGAATTATGTACTGATTTCCCGAGGCTGGCAACCCCTTGATTTCAAAAAAAATTCCGTCAGGTGATTTCTATGTTTAACAGGGTTGCTCAGCCCTTCAGGCCGGGTTCGTCTGTCACGTCTTTTACCGCGATCAACGGATCAATACCCCAGTCGCCATGCAGATACCAATCGTCTCCGATCATTTCGGCCGGATGCATTGTCCTGTCGGAGCCATTGCCGCACGCCAGGGAGTTGGCTGGACAGTATCTGTCGCAGCCCCAGCAAATGCGCTCGGGATGCTTGGGGCTGATGGGAAAATTCTTGGCCATGTCGATCCCCGGTTTGCCTCTAGGATGTGCCTCCAACCTACATCCCTCGCGCAAAGGTGACCTTGATACGGATCAAGGTACGGCTAAGCTTTGTCCTGCCGGGAAATCGGTTACGCCATAGCGTTTTTCCGGCCCTTGGGCAGCCACATAAAAACACCTGGAGATGCTTCTTATGCCTGGTAAAAAAACACCTGCCGGAGAACAGAGCCCTGTTCGATTGTCGACCTGGGATGATGAAGTCGCGGAAAAATCACTCGATGCAGAAGCATTTTCCTCTCCCCCCGAATTGACCAATGCAGAATTGGTCCACCTACGTGTCCGGGTGATTGCCCTGGAAAACCTGGTCATCGCGTTACTGACGCAAGGTTCGGATCAACAGTTGGCCGTCGCCCGCGAAATGGCCGCCTACATTTCACCGAGGCCCGGTTTCACCCAGCATCCTCTGACGATTCACGCGGCTGCGCAGATGAACGATTGCGTCGACCGTGCCGAGCGATTTCGAAAGCGCTCCCAGTCATAGGCTTAATCGCTGAAAACTTGATAACAATCATTATTATTCGCAGGAAAGCTTCCTACACTCGAGCTCTCACTCGTTAGTGCCCAGGAAGACATCATGCGTACGACCTTTTCGCTGTCACTCGCCCTGCTCTTGCTCACACCGTTGGCTCAGGCCAAGGAATACCCGATCGGCGAACCTCAGTTGTGTCCGGGGCTGGAAGTCGGGGCGGTGTATTTGCAGCCGATCGAGATGGCGCCTGCCGGAATGATGCGGGCCACCGCGGATTCCGATGTGCATCTGGAAGCCGATATTCGCGCCACGGCGGACAATCGACAGGGCTTTCAGGAAGGCAGTTTCGTGCCTTACCTCAATGTCTCGTTCAACCTGAAAAAACAGGGCAACGAGAACGAACTCAAAGGCGATTTCCACGCCATGGTCGCCAATGACGGCCCGCACTATGGCGACAATGTAAAGCTGCTCGGCCCCGGCAAATATCAGCTGACCTTCACCGTCCTGCCACCCGGCGGTCATGGTTCCCTTGGCCGTCATACCGATAAGGAAACCGGCGTAGCCCCCTGGTTTGAACGCTGCGAATTGCACTACGAGTTCATCTACGCCGGTATCGGTAAAAAAGGCGGCTATTGAATGAAGCGCCTGCAGATTGCCTGGCTGATGCTTGCCGGAGCAGTTGCGCCGTTGACGGCTTATGCCGAGTTACCCAGCTATGAGCTGAGCCTGCGCGATGGCCACTTCTCCCCCGCCCTGTTGGAGGTGCCGGCCGGTCAGCGCTTCAAGATCATCCTGAAAAATATCGGTCAAGGCCCAGCCGAATTCGAGAGCACGCCATTGCGGGTTGAAAAAGTACTGTCGCCGGGAGTGACGACTTTTGTGGTCATTCACCCGCTCAGGCCAGGCCACTACCCCTTCTTCGACGAGTTCAATCCGCAACTGCCCGAGGGCGGCATCCTCGCGAAATAACCCGTTCAAACACGGAGTTTTCATGAATCAATCAATGTTCATTGTCTGGCGCGAAAGCGTCGAGGCGCTGCTGGTGATCGGCATTCTCCAGGCCTGGGTCAGCCAGCAGCCTCAGGGTGATCGACTGGCGAAGTACTTGTGGGCAGGTGTGGTGCTGGGGTTGATGCTCTCGGGCCTGCTGGCGGTGTTGATTCTGTTTGCCGGTGAGGCCATGAGCGGCTCGGCCAGTGAATGGTTCCAGGCCGTACTCGCGCTGGTGGCGAGCCTGCTGATCGTGCAAATGGTCGGCTGGATGCAACGCCACGGGCGCACGCTCAAGCACGATTTGCGACGACACGCCGATAGCCACCTGGCCCGACAAGGTGGCGCAGGCCTGTTACTGCTGGCCATGCTCGCCGTCAGCCGCGAAGGCAGTGAAACGGTGGTCTTTCTCTATGGCGCTGGCGCTCAGTTACGAGGTCCGCAGCTCGGTTTGTTTGCCATCGGCGGCGCAATGGGGCTGGTGCTGTCGGCGCTGACCATTGCCTTGCTGCACAGCAGTCGCCGGTTCATATCGTGGCAGCGATTCTTTGCTATCAGCGAAGCTATTTTGTTGGTGCTCGGCGCGGCGTTGCTGGTCAGCGGCACCGAGCGAATCGGCGGTCAATTACTCGCCCTGGATTTACCGGAAGTGATGTACAGCCTCGTTGGCGATGCGCTTTGGGACAGCAGCGCATTCCTCAGCGACAGCCATGGATTGGGTGGTTTCCTTGCCGGTTTTGCCGGTTATCGCGCGACGCCCAGCGGTATGACGTTACTGGTGCTGGCAGGTTATTGGCTGACCGTAGGCGGTTGGCTGCGTCAACGTGCTGCGGAAAAAGTCCCATGCCTGAGCTGAGTCGCCACAATCGATGGCTGCAGCGCCTGGGCGACGGCATGCGTCGCCATGCACGTGTCATTCGTGCCGTGCAATGGGCCGTTGTACTGTTCTACGCGTTGCTGTTGGTGGTACCGGCGGTGTTGCCGCTGCCGGACAGCCAGGCACGGATGCTCGATAACCTGACCCTGTTTGCGCAGTTTTTGTTTTGGGGGATCTGGTGGCCGTTCGTGCTGCTGTCGATCGTGTTATTCGGGCGACTCTGGTGTGGCGTTCTCTGTCCGGAAGGTTCACTCAGCGAATGGGCCAGCCATTACGGCAAAGGTTTGGGTGTGCCGCGCTGGTTGCGCTGGGGCGGCTGGCCAACCCTCGCGTTCTGCCTGACGACCCTTTACGGCCAATTGATCAGCGTCTACGACTACGCCCAGGCGGCGTTGTTGATTCTGGGTGGCTCGACCGTCGCCGCGGTCGTCGTCGGGTTGCTGTTCGCCCGGGGCAAACGCGTCTGGTGCCGCTACCTGTGCCCGGTCAGCGGCGTCTTCGCCCTGCTCGCCCGCCTGGCTCCTGTGCATTTTAAAGTCGACGAACAACGCTGGATGGATAACGCCGCACCGCGCCTGCCGCCGCCCAACTGCGCGCCCTTGCTCGATATCCGTCGCATGCAAGGCGCCAGTGACTGTCATGCCTGCGGACGCTGCAGCGGACAACGCGGCGCTGTTCAGCTGATCGCTCGCTCCAGCAACCAAGAAGTTCTTCACGCAACGGCGCAGACGCTGTCACCGTGGGACGCGCGCTTATTGCTGTTCGGCGTGATCGGCCTGGCCATGGGCGCGTTTCAGTGGACGGTCAGCCCATGGTTCGTCGCCCTCAAACAAACCCTCGCCCAATGGCTGGTCGAGCACGACCAACTCTGGGCCCTGCAGGACAACGCGCCCTGGTGGCTGCTCACCCATTACCCGCAGCTCAACGACAGCTTCAGTTGGCTCGACGGTTTCAGCATCGTCGTTTATCTGGGTTTGAGTTCGATGGTGTTGGGCACGGCGTTGATGATCCTTCTGCGCCTGACGGCTCGATTGGCGCAAGATCCTGCACTGTATTGGCCCCTGGCGCTGACACTCACGCCCTTGGGTGGTGCGGGATTGTTTCTCGGGCTGTCGGCCACAACGGTGAAATTGCTTCGCTATGAAGGGCTGTTGCTGGAGTGGGTACAACCGGCCAGGGCCTGTTTGTTACTGGCCGCGATGGGCTGGAGCCTGTTGCTGGGATGGAAACGGCTGGACCGCGAAGGCATTTCCCAGGTTCGTCGCTGCGCTGGCAACACTTGCCTGTTACTCGCCATCAGCTTGGTAGGGTTCGGCTGGTGGTTACAATTCTGGGGCTGGAACTGAGCCCCCGACACAACCACCCACCGGATCAACTAGACCTTGAAACGCGCCACCGTCTGGTGCAGCGCCCCGGCCATCTGCGCCAAATCGTGACCCGCCGTGTGAGTATGTTGGGCCCCCAGCAAGACCTGCTCGGACAAGTTGCGAATGCCCATCAGATTGCGATCTACCTCCCGCGCCACCAACGCCTGCTCTTCCGTGGCGCTGGCAATCATCATGTTGCGCTCGTTGATCTGCGAGATCGACCGAGTGATTTCGTCCAATGCATCCCCCGAGCGTTGCGCCACTTCCAGGGTGGCCCGGACCAGGTTGCTGCTGCTTTGCATGGCCGTCACTGCATGGCCGGTATCGAGACGAATGTTGCCAATCATCTGCTCGATCTCCTGGGTCGACTCTTGAGTGCGATGCGCCAGGGCGCGCACTTCATCGGCGACCACGGCAAAACCACGTCCGGCGTCCCCGGCACGGGCCGCTTCAATGGCCGCATTGAGGGCCAGCAAATTGGTCTGCTCGGCGATGCTGCGAATCACGTCCAGCACCTTGCTGATGTCCTGCACCCGGCCCGCCAGTTGCTCGATGCGTTGTGAGGTGTCGGTGACGCCATAGGCCAGTGCGCCGATTGACACCACGGTTTCCTGAACCTGCTCACGACCGCGTTGTGCGGTTTGCTCGGACTGCCGCGAAGCCTCGGAGGTGCTGACCGCATTGCGCGCCACTTCATCGACCGCAGCGGTCATCTGGTTCACTGCGGTGGCCGCCTGCTCGATCTCCAGCCCCTGCAATTGCAGGTTGCTGCTGGTCTGGCTGCTGACCGCACTCAGCTCTTCGGAGGAACTGGCCACCTGGTCCACCGACGTCGCGATGTGCTTGACCATGGCATTCAGACTTTGCTGCATCTGGTGCATGTTCATCATCACGCTGCCGCCGGCACTTGAGCTCACGGGTACCTGAATCGTCAGGTCGCCCTGAGCGATCTGACTCAAAAACCGTGCGGCATCATCCGGCTCGCCGCCCAATGGCCGGGTCACACTGCGCGTGACGATCACCGCGGCGGCGATGACCAGCCCCACACAGAACAAAAACAACCCGAGCATATTGCGCCGGGCATCGCTGTACAGTTCCTGGGCCGACTGTTCACGGTCGGCGAATATTTTGCCTTGCAGCGCCATCAACTGATCCAGGCTGCCATAAACCTCGCGTTCGGCCGGCACGACCTTTTGCTTCAGCTGTGCCATGGCGTCATCGAAGGCCCCTTGCCGGATCAACACCTGCACTTGAGTGAACGCCGCCACGTAGGCTTCGCGATTCTTCTTTAGCGCGGCATAAGCGGTTTTGCCCTCGGGCAAATAGAACAACGGCTCAAGCGTTTCGAGTGCCTGGGTGATCCGTTTTTTGGTGGCGTCGATCGACTGCTGCACCTGCTGATTGTCTTTGTCGATCAGTAAATCCCGGGTGTTCCTGGCGTTATCGCGCACACCGGTGGCAATGACCATGATCGGATCGATCTTCGGCCAGTCCTGCTTGACGATTACTACCGCCTGTTCCTTGAGAGTTGCCAGATCGTGCAACGCGTAAAACGCCATGCCCATCAATGCCAGCGGCGCGATTGCAAAGCCGATGACGATACGTTGTGCCGTACTTAATTTGGCCATATCAAATGCTCCCCGTTTGATACCTGCCAATTGGCAGCGCATTTGAAAACCTAATGATGAATGTCCCTGCTAAACGTTAAACCCCAGCCTCGGTTACCCCCGTAACACGAAGGCTGGAAACAACTCGCGCATGGCTTCCCATAAGTCAGGAAGCAAGGCTTGTGCCGAAACACTCGGCAGCAGCGGATCGAACATCCGCTCGGTGCGCACCAGCTGCACGGCGAAGCGTTTGACGCCGAGTTCGCTCAAGCGCTTTGCGAGGATCAGCAGACGCGCCGGCTCGAACAGATGCCAATGCACCGTGGTGCGACATTCGTAGTCGACACCGCTGGCCAGCAGATGCTCAAGGCTGCGCCAGTTGGCTGTTCCGCTGCCCTCGACCCGGGTGATCGCCTGGCAATCCTCGGGCAACGCCTTGACATCGAAACCGACCCAATCGGCCCCGGTCAGTGCCTTGGCGAACGCTGCGGGTTTGATGCCGGCGCTGTGCAAACCGATGCGAAATCCCATCGCCCGCACCTCATCCATGGCGCCGAGCAAACCATCCTGCAAGGTCGGCTCACCACCGCTGAACACCACCGCATCGAGCAGGTCCTGACGCCGTTGCAGAAACGCCAACACCCGCCGCCAATCCACTTCGTCTGTGCCACGAGGCGGGATCAACTGCGGGTTATGGCAGTAACGACAACGCCAGGCGCAACCCTGGCAAAACAGCACGCAGGCGAGCTGTCCCGGATAGTCGATAGTGGTCAGGGGCACCATGCCCCCGACCCGAAGCGTTCGACTCATTGGCGCCCGGCCAGTGCCGCGCCTTCAGTGAAGTGCACCCGCTCGCGGTGTTCCGACTGTTTGCCCGGATTGAACGCCGACACAGGGCGGTGATAGCCCATCACCCGGGTCCAGACTTCGCAGCGTTGACGTTGAGCCTGGGGCAATGTTTGCGATGCAGTCATGGTGAAGCTCCTTGCAGTTGAGTGGATCGAAATCAATGAACGGTGCCGAGCTTCTGCTCTTGCAACAGCAGGACCTCGTCGCACTTGGGGCAGAACTCATGCTCGCCATCGAGGTAGCCGTGCACCGGGCAGATGGAGAACGTCGGGGTCACGGTCAGGTATGGCAGGCGGAAGCGGCCAAGGGCTTTGCGCACCAGCTGCTTGCAGGCCTCAGTCGAAGAAATTCGCTCGGCCATGTACAGGTGCAAGACCGTGCCGCCGGTGTATTTGCATTGCAGCTCGTCTTGAAGTTCCAGCGCCTCGAAGGGGTCTTCGGTGTAGCCCACGGGCAGTTGCGAGGAGTTGGTGTAATACGGCGCTTGCGCGCTGCCAGCCTGGAGGATGTCGGGGTAGCGCTTGAGGTCTTCCTTGGCGAAGCGGTAGGTCGTGCCCTCGGCGGGCGTCGCTTCCAAGTTGTACATGTGGCCGGTTTCTTCCTGGAATCGCAGTAACGTGGCGCGCACATGATCGAGCATCTTCAGGGCAAACTGCCGGCCGTGCTCGGTGTGCATGCCCTCCTCGTCGCCGGTGAAATTGCGCAGCATTTCATGCATGCCGTTGAGGCCGATGGTGGAAAAATGGTTACGCAGGGTTCCGAGGTAGCGCTTGGTGTACGGGTACAAACCGGCATCCATATGGTGTTGAATCACCTTGCGCTTGACCTCCAGGCTTTCCATCGCCAGTTCCATCAGCGTGTCCAGGCGCTGCAGCAATCCGCTGGTATCCCCCTTGAATACATAGCCCAGCCGCGCGCAGTTGATGGTGACGACGCCGAGCGATCCGGTCTGCTCCGCCGAGCCGAACAAGCCGCCGCCACGCTTGAGCAACTCGCGCACATCCAGCTGCAAACGACAGCACATCGAGCGCACCTGATTGGGTTGCAGGTCCGAATTGAGGAAGTTCTGGAAATACGGCAAGCCGTACCGTGCAGTCATCTCGAAAAGGCGGTCGGCGTTTTCACTGTCCCATGGAAAGTCGTGGGTGATGTTGTAGGTCGGGATCGGAAAGGTGAACACCCGCCCTTTCGCGTCGCCGGCCTGCATCACCTCGATGTAGGCGCGGTTGAGCAGCTCCATTTCGACTTGCAGGTCGCCATAGGCAAACGGCATTTCCTCACCACCAATGACGGGTATCTGCTCACGCAAATCCTGCGGGCACACCCAGTCGAAGGTCAGGTTGGTGAACGGTGTCTGAGTGCCCCAGCGCGAAGGCACGTTTAGGTTGTAGATGAACTCCTGGATCGCCTGCCGCACCTCTTGAAAACTCAGCTGATCCTTGCGCACATAGGGCGCCAGGTAGGTGTCGAACGAGCTGAACGCCTGGGCGCCGGCCCATTCGTTTTGCAGGGTGCCGAGGAAATTCACCATCTGCCCCAAGGCACTGCTCAAGTGCTTCGGCGGACCGGCTTCGACACGCCCCGGCACACCGTTGAGCCCTTCGTGCAACAGAGTGCGCAGCGACCAGCCCGCGCAGTAACCGGCGAGCATGTCGAGGTCGTGCACATGTAAATCCGCTTCGCGGTGGGCCTGGCCGATGGCCTCGCTGTACACCTCGTCCAGCCAGTAGTTGGCGGTGACCTTGCCCGACACGTTCAACACCAGCCCGCCCAGGGAATAACCCTGATTGGCGTTGGCCTGGACCCGCCAGTCTTCGCGGTCCAGGTATTCGTTCATCGAGGTCGCCACTTCGACCATGGTTCGGCGGTCGCGGCGCAAGCGCCCGTGCTGTTCGCGGTAGACGATGTAGGCGCGCATGGCGAGGAAAAAACCGGCGTCCATCAGCACCCGCTCAACACGGTCCTGGATTTGCTCGACGTGCAGCCTCGGCAACCCTTCGAGTCTGGCCAATACCGCGTTGAGCAAGCCTTCAACCTCAACCTCGCTGTACTCCCCCGTCGCCTTGCCGGCGGCGATCAATGCCTGACGGATTTTGTCGGCATCGAAGGCGACCTGACTGCCATCGCGTTTGTGCAAGCGGTTACATCCTACTGCGATCAGCGTGCTCTGCATTTGGCCTCCAGACACTACATATAGACTTGAACAAACTTAAAAACACAACATGCAGTGAAGGCTACGGACAAAGTGCTGATCTGCAATTGATCGATATCAAGAATTGACGGACAAAAAAAACCGCCCGAAGACGGCAAAGGAAAACTGTTGGTAAGCCGGGGGTAAACACTCTGATCTGAAATCCGCCCCTCACCCCAGCCCTCTCCCCAGAGGGGTGAGGGGGAAAGGGGGCCGATCTTCATGCTTTTCAAGCCTGAGTTCGACTTGATCTCTCAGGTCGATGTAACTCTAAGAACAACTCGGTCAGTCCCCCCGCCCCTCTGGGGAGAGGGTTAGGGTGAGGGGTGGATTTCGGATCAGCACACAGCCCGCGAATCAACCACCACTCATATTCATGAACCGCACTATCTGCACCTCCCCGTCGGGACTGAAATCATGGCGCAATGGCTTGCCACGCAGTGCCTTCTGCACCGCATTGATCACCGGTTGGTCATCCAACGGATATCGCCGCAGCAACCCGCGTAAATCCAGCGCATCGTCCTGCCCCAGACACAACAACAGCTTCCCTTCAACAGTCATCCGCACCCGATTACAGCTGCCACAAAAGTTGTGACTATTGGGCGAAATGAAACCGATCCGTGTCTCGGGATGACGTTCCAGACGCACATAGCGCGCCGGTCCGCCGCTGTTTTCGGTGCTGTCGAGCAACCGATGCTGGCTGGCGATCAGCGTGCGTACTTCGTCGCTGGAACAGAACGATTCGCCCCGGGAACGACCGACGTCGCCCAGGGGCATTTCTTCGATGAAACTGATGTCGATGCGCTGGTCGATGGCGTACTGCACCAACGCCGGGACTTCATCGAAGTTGCGCCCCTTCATCACCACGCAGTTGAGCTTGATCCGTTCAAACCCTGCGTCCCGCGCCGCTTCAATGCCGTTGAGCACCTGGTCGAGATCGCCGTTGCGGGTGATCGCCCGAAACTTCTGCCCGTCCAGGCTATCGAGGCTGATGTTCATCCGCTTGACCCCGGCGTCGACCAACGGCCGGGCCAGACGGCCCAGTTGCGAGCCGTTGCTAGTCATTACCAGTTCGCGCAAACCGGGCAAAGCGGCGATGTTGCGGCACAGTCCGACAATGCCGGGACGAATCAGCGGCTCGCCGCCGGTGAGCCGGATCTTGCGTACACCCAGGCCGACGAACAGCGTCGCCAAGCGCTGCAATTCCTCCAGCGTGAGCACCTGCTGACGCGGCAGGAACGTCATGTTTTTCGCCATGCAATACACACAGCGAAAATCACAGCGGTCCGTCACCGACATCCGCAGATAATCGATCTGCCGCCCAAAACCATCCTGCATCACAGCGTTCATCACTTCTCCTGGTTTGCCTCAAGGCTCACTGCACCAGCGGTGAGTCGGCGCCCTGCAAGTGGATGCCACGAATATCGGCTGCACCGATCAGGGTTTGCAGGTACTGCACCAGCGCTTTCTGCCAGACGCCTTGCTGCAACTGCGTGCGGATTGCCGTCGACACCACTTCATAGGGCAACGGCATGCCTTCGATTCGCTGATCGACACTGATCACATGCCAGCCGTAGCGACTTTCCAGCGGTTTGCTGGCCAGGCCCGGTGCCAGGGTGAACAGCTGACGCTCCAGCTCGGGCACAGTCTGCCCCTTGCTGATCTGTCCCAAAGAACCACCCTGAGCCTTCGACGGGCAGGCCGAATATTTCACCGCCAGCTCAGCGAAACTGCCGGGGAATTCATCCAGTTGCTGCAGCAGGACTTCGGCCTGACCCTGCGCAAGCTCCCGGGCCTCGACATCGTCCGGTGCACATTCGAGCAGGATGTGCCGCACCGCCAGCAACGGTGCGCTGTGGAAGCGTCCGCGATTGTTTTCGTAGTAACGCAGACTCGATTCCTCGTCGCACTGCGGCACTTTCACCTCACGTTCGAGCAGCAAACGCGTGGCCGCTTCTTCTTCGTTCTCACCGGCGCCGATCTCCAGCGACACCCCGAGTTCGGTGATGCGCTGCTGCAACAACTCACGGATCACCAGCGCCCGGGCGGCCAGATAGACCGCCTCCTCGCGGCTTTCGGCCGGGTGATATTGCAGTTCCTGGGCCATCGCTTCCGGGGTGATCGACACCTCGTTGACGCTGATGATCGGCCACTCCTGTTCACTGCTGGCGATCAACTGCGCCGGGGCGTCATCGGCCGCCGCAGGCTCAACCGGCAGTGCTTCGAACTGCGCCTCTGCGACCGGCGCGATGTCGAGAACGGCCTCGGCTTTTTTTGAAGAACCGCAACCACCGCTGCCCCCGTTACCGCCACCACATCCACATCCACCTGACATGATTTTCTCCTCAGTACTTCTGACGAACGATTTGATAACGACGCCCCAGGTACCAGATCGGTGCGCTGATCATGTGTACGAGACGGGTGAAGGGGAACAGCACAAACAGGGTCAAACCGAGAAACACATGCAACTTGTAGATCAGCCCGACCGGCGCGATGGCCGCTGCCGCTTCTACCGGACGCAACAGCACGGTGTTCTGCGCCCAATCGGCGAGCATCACCATGACCGAGCCGTCCATGTGGCCGGTGGACGCGACGATGGTCAGCAGACCGAGCAGCAATTGCGCCAGCAGCACCAGCAGAACCAGGATGTCCGAAGGACTGGAGGTGGCACGGACCCGAGGATCACTGAGCCGGCGGTTAACCAGCATCAGCAGGCCGATCAGGCACAGCAGGCCGAAGAACCCGCCCGAGACCATTGCCAGCAACTGTTTGTTCTCAGTGCTGATCACGTGGTGGTAAATCGACGCTGGGGTCAGCAGGCCGACGAAGTGTCCGGCCAGCACAAACAACACACCGATGTGGAAGAAGTTGCTCGCCACGCGCATGCCGCGCTGATTGAGCATCTGGCTGGAGCCCGCCTTCCAGGTGTACTGCGACAGATCGAAGCGCGCCCAGCTGCCAATCAGGCAAATCGCCAGGGCGACGTAGGGATAGACCCCGAACACCAACAGGTTCCATTTAGACATTGCCTACCTCCTTGGCTGGCACGGCGGCCAGCCCTTCATGCTGAAAATCCACCCAGTGCAACGGCACCGCGCTTTCTTCACGGGCCTTGCCCGGTGCGCTAGGCAGTGAACTGCAACGGTCCTGCTGTTCGGCCTGGAGAAAGTCCACGGCCTCCTCTTCCCAGATCTTGTCGAGGGCTTCGAGGGAGTCATCGCGAGGTTCCGCCGCGACTTGCGCCCGCAGGTCGGCGACCGCCTGATGCGGCTCGGCCCCGGCGATTTGCAGCAGCGCCCGGAAGCAGCTGGCATAGGCGCTTTCGCGCTCTTCCAGACGTGCCGCGAGCAAGGCCAGCAAGTGCGAAACATCCGCCAGGCCCTCGCGGGCCTCGATGTCTTCGCGAGTGGAGAGGAACTCCAGGTACA
This sequence comes from Pseudomonas sp. GM41(2012), assembly GCF_000282315.2. Taxonomy (GTDB): domain Bacteria; phylum Pseudomonadota; class Gammaproteobacteria; order Pseudomonadales; family Pseudomonadaceae; genus Aquipseudomonas. Next base: position 385,019 of record NZ_AKJN02000006.1, on the reverse strand, counting down.
GCGGGATGTAATCGGGCAGCTCTTTGACGCCGATGGCAAAACCGGCTTCTTCGTATTGCGCCATCATGTCGACCATCGCCTGGCCACGGTCGCGGGATTCACCGTGCACGTGCTCGAACAACAGCAGCGACAGCGAGCGCCCCCGACCGAACAGCGCACCGTAGTGCTCCTGTCCGTCCATCAAGTCATTGCCGCAGATCAGCTCGAGCAATTCGAACAACGCACCGCGCTGCGTCGGGCTGATTTCCCGTGACTGGATGATCGCTTGCTCCAGTTCGTCGCGACCGCCAATCAGCGTCTCGGTCGGGTAATCGAGCAGCAGCGAAATCACTTTGAGAATTTGCATGCTCATTCCTCCCACAACTGGACGGTTTTCAGGATGTCGCGGCGGTTGGCTTTCTTGGCGCCGAACATGTTGGTGTCGGAACTGCCACTGCAGCCGCTGCCGAAACTGAAACCACAACCGGAGCGCTCGGCGAAGGCGTCGCTCATGGCATCTTCACGGTGCGCGCTCGGTACCACAAAGCGGTCTTCATAGTTGGCGATCGCCAGGTAGCGATACATCTCCTCGACCTGGGCCACGCTCAGGCCGACGTCCTTCAGTACTTGCAGGTCCTGAACGCCGTCGACTTGCTCGGAACGTTTGTAGGCGCGCATCGCCAACAAGCGTTTAAGCGCACGCTTGACCGGTTTTTCATCGCCTGCCGTCAGCAGGTTGGCCAGGTACTTCAGTGGAATGCGCAGGCTGTCGACGTCCGGGATCACCCCGTTCATACCAACGGTGCCGGCAGTGGCGGCGTTCTGGATCGGCGACAGCGGTGGTACGTACCAAACCATCGGCAAGGTGCGGTATTCCGGGTGCAGCGGCAGTGCGAGTTTCCAGTCCACGGCCATTTTGTAGACCGGCGAACGCTGGGCTGAATCGATCACCGATTGCGGCACACCGTCTTCCAGGGCCTGACGAATCACTGCCGGGTCGTTCGGATCGAGGAAGATCTCCAGCTGTTTCTCGTACAGGTCCTGCTCATTGGCGGTGCTCGCCACTTCGCTGATGCGGTCGGCGTCATACAGCAACACACCGAGGTAGCGGATGCGCCCAACACAAGTTTCGGCGCAAACCGTCGGCATCCCGGCTTCGATACGCGGGTAGCAGAAAATGCATTTCTCGGACTTGCCGCTCTTCCAGTTGAAATAGATCTTCTTGTACGGGCAGCCGCTGATGCACATCCGCCAGCCACGGCATTTCTCCTGGTCGATCAGGACGATGCCGTCTTCTTCGCGCTTGTAGATCGCCCCGCTCGGGCAAGCCGCTGCGCACGTCGGGTTGAGGCAGTGCTCGCACAGGCGCGGCAAATACATCATGAAGGTGTTTTCGTACTCGCCGTAAATGTCCGCCTGGATCTTGTCGAAGTTCTTGTCCTTGCGACGCTTGGCGAATTCGGTGCCGAGGATTTCTTCCCAGTTCGGGCCCCACTCGATTTTCTCCATGCGCTTGCCGGAGATCAGCGAACGCGGACGCGCGGTAGGCTGATGCTCACCCAGTGGTGCGGTGTGCAAGTGCTGATAATCGAAGTCGAACGGTTCGTAATAGTCGTCGAGGCTCGGCAGGTCCGGGTTGGCGAAGATGTTCGCCAACACGCGGAATTTACCGCCGATGCGCGGGTTGATCGTGCCGTTGGCGTTGCGAATCCAGCCGCCCTTCCACTTGTCCTGGTTTTCCCATTCTTTCGGGTAGCCGATCCCGGGTTTCGATTCAACGTTGTTGAACCAGGCGTATTCCATGCCTTCGCGGCTGGTCCAGACGTTTTTGCAGGTGATCGAGCAGGTGTGGCAACCGATGCATTTGTCCAGGTTCAGAACCATGCCGATTTGTGAGCGAATCTTCATCTCAGTTCTCCTCAATATCGGTCGGCAGCGGACGTGGCAGGTCATCGCCACTTGAACCATCGAGCCAGTCGACTTTGGACATTTTGCGTACCACGACGAATTCGTCGCGGTTGCAACCGACCGTGCCGTAATAGTTGAAACCGTAGGCTTGCTGGGCATAGCCGCCGATCATGTGGGTCGGCTTGAGCACCACCCGGGTGACCGAGTTGTGGTGGCCGCCACGGGTCTTGGTGGTTTCCGAACCGGGCACGTTCACGATCCGTTCCTGGGCGTGATACATCATCACCATGCCGTCCTTGACCCGTTGACTGACCACCGCACGGGCGGTCAGCGCACCGTTGACGTTGAAGCACTCGATCCAGTCGTTGTCCTCGATGTCGGCGCTTTTCGCGTCGTTCTCCGAGAGCCAGACAATCGGCCCGCCACGGCTGAGGGTGAGCATCAGCAGGTTGTCGCTGTAGGTGCTGTGGATGCCCCATTTCTGGTGCGGGGTGATCCAGTTCAGGACGATTTCCTTGTGGCCGTTGCTGCGCTTGCCTTTCACCCCTTCGATGGTGCGGGTGTTGACCGGCGGCCGATAACTCATCAGTTGCTCGCCGAACGCCTGCATCCACGGGTGATCCTGGTAGAACTGCTGGCGACCGGTGATGGTGCGCCATGGAATCCCTTCGTGAACGTTGGTGTAGCCGGCGTTGTAGCTGACGTGATCGTCTTCGAGCCCCGACCAGGTCGGGCTGGAAATGATCTTGCGCGGCTGTGCCTGAATGTCGCGGAAACGGATGGCCTCGTGGGCCTTGGACAGGGCCAGGTGGCTGTGGTCGATGCCGGTGAATTCCGACAGCGCGGCCCAGGCCTTGACGGCGACCTGGCCGTTGGTTTCCGGCGCCAGCGACAGAATCACTTCAGCGGCGTCGATGGCCGTGTCGATTTTCGGCCGACCCTGGCTGATACCGGCATCGCCTTCTTTGTGATTGAGCTCACCGAGGAATTTCACTTCGTCTTCGGTGTTCCAGTTGATGCCTTTGCCGCCGTTGCCGTTTTTCTCCAGCAATGGCCCCAGGGACGAGAACTGCTTGTAGATGTTCGGGTAGTCACGCTCCACCACATGCAGGTTCGGCGCGTTCTTGCCTGGCTCCGGTGCCACGCCAGCGCTTTTCCAGTCGGTGCCGCCAAACGGTTGGGCCAGTTCGCCGACGCTGTCGTGCATCAACGGGATGGTCACCAGATCCTTTTCAACGCCCAGGTGCCCTTCGGACATGCTGGAAAACGCCTTGGCGATGCCTTTGTAGATTTCCCAGTCGGAACGCGATTCCCATGCCGGATCAATGGCGGCCGACAACGGGTGAATGAACGGGTGCATGTCCGAAGTGTTCATGTCGTCTTTTTCGTACCAGGTTGCGGTCGGCAACACGATGTCGGAATAGACGCAGGTCGAAGACATGCGGAAGTCCAGCGTGGTGACCAGATCGAGCTTGCCGATGGCGCCCTCGTCCACCCATTCGGCTTCTTCAGGTTTGCAGTCGCCGACCTGGCCGATGTCTTCGTTCATTACCCCGTTTTTGGTGCCGAGCAGGTACTTGAGCATGTACTCGTGGCCCTTGCCCGAGGAGCCCAGCAGGTTGGAACGCCAGATGAACATGTTGCGAGGGAAGTTGACCGGGCTGTCCGGCTGTTCGCAGGAGAAGCGCAGCGAACCGTCCTGCAGCGACTTGACCACGTAGTCTTTCGGGTCCATGCCGGCAGCAGCGGCGTCACGGCAGATGTGCAGCGGGTTAGTGTTGAGTTGCGGTGCGCTGGGCAACCAGCCGGCGCGTTCGGCGCGGATGTTGTAGTCCAGGGCGTGCTCAGGGAATTGCGATTTATCGGCCAATGGCGAGAGCACGTCGTGCATGCTCATCTTCTCGTGGCGCCACTGCGAACTGTGGGCGTAGAAGAAGCTGGTGCCGTTCATTTGGCGAGGCGGACGGTTCCAGTCCAGGCCGAACGCCAAGGGCAGCCAGCCGCATTGCGGACGGAGTTTTTCCTGGCCGACGTAGTGCGCCCAACCGCCACCGGTCTGGCCGACACACCCGCAGAGCATGAGCATGTTGATCAGCCCGCGGTAGTTCATGTCCATGTGGTACCAGTGGTTCATCGCCGCGCCGACGATGATCATCGAGCGGCCCTTGGTCTTGTCGGCGTTGTCGGCGAACTCACGGGCAATCTGGATGGCTTTCTCACGGCTGACGCCGGTGATCTGCTCTTGCCACGCCGGAGTGCCGGGCACCGAGGCATCGTTGTAATCCTTGGCGACGTTTTCGCCACCGAGGCCGCGATCGATCGCCAGGTTGGCGGCCGACAGGTCGAACACGGTGGCGACTTTGGCCACGCTGCCGTCTGCCAGCACCACGTTATGCACCGGCACGCGGCGGTATTGCACGGCATCGCCGGCCACGTGCTGGAAGTGCTCGTGGGACTCGCCGGCAAAATACGGGAACGCCACTTCGGCGACGTCATCGCCGATCAGGCTCAGCTTCAGATCGATCTCACGGCCTTCGCCGCCTTCACGAGGCAGGATGTTCCACTTGCCCTTCTCGCCCCAGCGATAACCGATGGAACCCTGAGGGGACACCAGTTCGCCGCTGACATCGAGCGCGATGGTTTTCCATTCCGGGTTGTTTTCCTGGCCGAGGTTGTCGGTCAGGTCGCTGGCGCGCAGGAAGCGGTCTGGCTGGTAACCGGCGCCCGGTGCCTTGTCGACCATTTGCTTGAGCAGCACCAGCACCGGCAAATCGGTGAAGCGCTTGGCGTAGTCGGTGAAATAGGCGCTCGGTTTGTCCAGGTGGAATTCTTTGAAGATCACATGGTTGAACGCCTGGGCCAGCGCCGCATCGGTGCCTTGTTTAGGGTTCAGCCACAGGTCGGTGAGCTTGGCGACTTCCGAATAATCCGGGGTGATCGCGACGGTCTTGGTGCCCTTGTAGCGGACTTCGGTAAAGAAGTGCGCGTCGGGGGTACGAGTTTGCGGGACGTTGGAGCCCCAGGCGATGATGTAGTTGGAGTTGTACCAGTCGGCCGATTCCGGCACGTCGGTCTGCTCACCCCAGACCATCGGCGAGGCCGGTGGCAGGTCGCAGTACCAATCGTAGAAACTCAGGCAGGCGCCACCGATCAGCGACAGGTAACGCGAACCTGCGGCGTAGCTGACCATCGACATGGCCGGGATCGGCGAGAAACCGACGATCCGGTCAGGGCCGTATTGCTTGATGGTGTAGACGTTGGCCGCCGCGATGATCTCGTTGACTTCTTCCCAGTTGGAACGAATGAAGCCACCCATGCCGCGCTTGCTTTTATAGGAGTCGGCCTTGGCCTTGTCCTCGACGATGCTGGCCCAGGCTTCCACCGGCGCCATGGTCTGCCGCGCATCGCGCCAGAGCTTGAGCAACGGCTTGCGGATTTTCGGGTACTTGAGCCGGTTGGCGCTGTAGATGTACCAGCTGTAACTGGCACCACGCGGGCAGCCACGGGGCTCATGGTTCGGCAGATCGTTGCGGGTACGCGGGTAGTCGGTCTGCTGGGTTTCCCAAGTGATCAGGCCGTTCTTCACGTAGATCTTCCACGAGCACGAGCCGGTGCAGTTCACCCCGTGGGTGGAACGCACGATCTTGTCGTACTGCCAGCGCGAACGGTAGACGTTCTCCCAGTCGCGAGACTCTTTGCGGGTCTCTCCATGACCGTCGGAAAACTCGTTTTGCTTACGGTTGAAAAACCGCAATTGATCCAGTAAATGACTCACGGTGTAGTCCTCTCAGGCTTTGTCGCGGGGTCTGTGCCCCGCCCACGCAATGGTTGGATTCGGGTCGTCTCAGCAGGGTGTCGCGGCGCCTTTGCGCGCGTACCACCACCAGGTCACCACGATGCAGCTCAGGTAAAAGACGACGAACATGTAGAAGGCCATCTCCGGGCCGCCGGTCAGGGCCATCGAAGAGCCGAAGGATTTGGGAATGAAGAACGCACCGAAGGCGCCCATAGCCGAACTGAAGCCCAGGACGGCGGCTGACTCTTTGCCGGCATTTTTCAGCGCTTGTTCGCGCACGGCGGGTGGTTTTCCGGCCGAGGCTTTTTCGTGCTGGGTGCGGAAGATCACCGGGATCATGCGGAAGGTGGAGCCGTTGCCGATGCCAGTGGTGATGAACAGCAGCATGAACATGCCGAGGTAGCCGTAGAAGTTGCCGGGCTCACCGTTCTGCGGCAGAAAGTGCATGACACCGAAGACCATCACGATCATCGCCACGAAGTTCCACAAGGTCACTTTCGCGCCGCCGAGCTTGTCTGCCAGCCAGCCGCCCAATGGGCGTACCAGCGCACCGACCAATGGGCCGAGGAAGGCGAATTTCAACGCGATGACATCAGGGAACGAGGTTTTGATCAGCAGCGGAAACGCGGCGGAAAAACCAATGAACGAACCGAAGGTCGCCAGGTACAACCAGCACATCAGCCAGTTGTGTTTGCGCTTGAAGATGACGGCCTGCTCGCTGAAAGAAGCGCGGGCACTGGACAGGTCATTCATGCCGAACCAGGCCAGCACCGTCACCAGGACAATGAACGGCACCCAGATGAAGCCGGCGTTCTGCAACCACAACTGGCCGCCATCCGGCAGTGCTTGCGGCGAACCGCCCATGAAGCCGAACACACCGAAGGTAATCACCAGCGGTACACAGAACTGCATCACCGAGACGCCCAGGTTGCCCAGCCCGGCGTTGAGGCCAAGGGCCGTGCCCTGCTGCGACTTGGGATAGAAGAAGCTGATGTTGGACATGCTCGAGGCGAAGTTGCCGCCACCAAAACCGCAGAGCAAGGCAATCAACACGAACACGCTGTAGGAGGTGCTCGGGTCCTGCACGGCGAAGCCCATCCAGATCGAGGGCAACAACAGCGACGCGGTGCTCAGGGCGGTCCAGCGACGGCCGCCGAAGATCGGCACCATAAAGGAATAGAAGACGCGCAAGGTCGCCCCGGACAACCCCGGCAACGCCGCCAGCCAGAACAGCTGGTCGGTGGTGAAGGTGAAGCCGATGGCGTTCAAACGCACGATCACCGTGCTCCAGACCATCCACACCGCAAAGGCCAACAACAGCGCAGGAATGGAAATCCACAAGTTGCGCGTGGCGGTCTGTTTGCCGCTACTTCCCCAGAATGCTGGGTCCTCGGGGCGCCAGTCATGAATGACCGGGCCTTTGTCAGGCTTTTGCAGAACGGACATGTTCTTCTCCTAGGGCAATGCTGGAAATCGGGGACGGGGTCAGCAGCGGCGCTTTACCCAGCACCGCGCTTTTGCGTATTTCGCTGAAGTACATCCAGGTGAGGGAGACCCAGACCACGCCGTACATCAACATGAAGCAGGAAGAGCGCACGCCGGTGAGGTCCACCAGGGCGCCGAACAGGATCGGCAGCACAAAACCGCCCAGGCCACCGGCGAGGCCGACGATGCCGGACACCGCGCCCATGTTTTTCGGGTAGTCGTTGGCGATGTATTTGAAGACCGAGGCCTTGCCGAACGCGAAGGCGATGCCCATGACGAACAGCAGTACGGTGAACAGCGCGGGATTGAGGCCGATGTGGAAATCCACCGGGCCGTTGATCGTTTGCACTTGCAGTTGGGTCTGGGGATACGAGAGCAGGAACAGGCAGATCCAGCTGACCCACAACACCCACCAGGTCACGCTTTGTGCACCCCAGCGATCCGACATCCAGCCGCCGACCGCACGCAGCACGCCACCGGGCAGGGAAAAACAGGCCGCCAGCAGCGCCGCGCTTTGCAGGCTGAAACCGTATTCCTGCACGTAGTACTTGGTCATCCACAGTGCGAGGGCGACATAACCACCGAAGACGATCGAGTAGTACTGGCAGTAGCGCCACACCGCCGGGTCTTTCAGCGAGCTCAATTGCTCACGCAAGGTGGCGCCGGTGGCACTGCGGTGGTCCTTGTTTTCGGCGCTGAGGAACCAGAACAACAGCGCCGTAATAAAGAGGATCGCGCTGAAGACTTTCGGCACCAGCTGCCAGCTGCCGGCAGCGATCAGCGCCGGGGCGAGAAACTTGGTGACCGCAGCCCCGGCGTTACCGGCGCCGAAGATGCCCATCGCAAAGCCCTGATTCTCTTTGTCGAACCATTTGGCGACGTAGGCAATCCCGACCGAGAACGAGCCGCCGGCCAGGCCGACGAACAAGCCCAGCACCAGGAACTGCCAGTAGGCGGTGGCGTGACTGATCAGGTACAGCGGCGTCACGCAGGCCAGCATCAACAGGAAGAACACGCTGCGCCCGCCAAAACGGTCGGTCAGCAGGCCTAATGGCAACCGCACCAGCGAGCCGGTCAGGACCGGGGTTGCGGCCAGCAGGCCGAACTGGGTTTCGTTGAGCTGGAGAAGGTCCTTGATCGGTACACCGAGCACGGCAAACATCATCCAGACCATGAAACAGACAGTGAAGGCCAGCGTGCTCATGCCCAGCACCAAGCCTTGTCGTACACGCGGTGGGTTCACAAATGCTCTCCAGTCAATTAGCCATGGCGGCAGACTAGAGAGGCCAACCCCGCAAAAACTTGATCCATGTCAACGAAGCCCTAGGGGGCATAGGCCTATGCTTGTGCGGTCTACCTCTAAGGAGGTAGTACAGGAAAACCCTAAAACCGTTGGTTTATCAGCGTCTTGAGGTTTTCTGCCAAGGTTTTTGCTGACAAGGATCAGTCGACAACTCTTTAGAGGTAGCGCGCCCGGGATCGGCGGCAAAACCCCTTCCTGGAGCTCCACGTGTTCTGTTTTGCTGATTTCTTCCGGGACCTGCGCTGATGATCCGCTGGTTGCGCAGCTCCCTGCCCGCTCGCGCCGGGCTGGCGGTGATCCTGATCGCCGTGCTCGCCCTCGCCAGTTCGTTGAGTGCGGGGTTGATCGCCTGGTTCAGCCAGGGCGATGCGGCCGCCATCAACACCGCAGGCTCGGTGCGCATGGAGACCTACCACCTGAGCTGGAAACTGGCCGCGGGTGCAACACCCTCAGAAATCGCCGCCATCACCGACAGCCTGCAAACCCGTCTCACCAGCCAGTCACTCAAAGCGGTGCTGGAAGATGGCCCGAGCACTGCGCTGCAAATCAGCTACGGGCAAATTCAGCAAAACTGGAACGAGGATTTGCGCCCGGCACTGGAGCGCGGCGATGCCGCTTATTTCCAAGTCCAGGCCCTGCCCTTCATTGAACAACTGAACCAGTTCGTCAACCTGTTGCAGCGCCAAAGCGAACAGAAGCAAGGCTGGCAACAGGTGATCCAGGGCCTGGCCTTGTTCACCACCCTGTTCGTCTTGCTGATTGGGCTCTACGAGTTGCAGTACGGGGTCGTCATGCCCTTGAAAGAGTTGGTGGACGCGACCCAGCGCTTTCGTCGCGGCGATTTCAAGGTGCGGGTCAATCATCAGTCCCAGGACGAACTGGGCCAATTGGCCACGAGCTTCAACGCCATGGCCGAGACAATCGAAGACTCGCATCGCACCCTTGAGAGTCAGGTCCAGCAAAAAACCCTGAACCTGCAACAAGCCAATGCCGCCCTCGAGTTGCTGTACCAAAGCAGTCGAAGCCTGGCCACACGCCTGGCCAATGCCGAAGGCCTGGATGAGTTGATCCGGCGCTTCCAGCAACGCTTGCCCGGCTTGCGTCTGTCGCTGTGCCTGCAAGGACAAATGCAGGCACCGGCCCAGCAGTTGCTCGCCCTGCATGGCGCGAACATCCGGGAAGTCTGCGCCAGCAGCGATTGCGCCACGTGCCAGAAGCACCATAAAGCCAGCCCGCAAACCTTCAGCATCAGCAATCAGGGCAGCGAACTGGGTGAACTCAAGGCGCATTTTGTCGACGGGCACCCGACGCAAGCCTGGGAAACCCAACTGATCCAGGCCCTGGCCAACCTGATTGGCACCTCGCTCTCGCTCAAACGCCAACGGGAACAGGATCATCGCCTGCTGCTACTCGACGAACGCACGATCATCGCCCGCGAGCTGCACGACTCACTGGCCCAGGCCTTGTCCTACATGAAGCTGCAAGTCAGCCGCCTGCAAACCCTGATGCGCCGTGGCGAACCGGTTGAAACCCTGGAAAACGTCACCGCCGAACTGCGCGAGGGGCTGAACAATGCCTACCGCCAATTACGCGAGTTGCTGACCACCTTTCGCTTGCAGATTCACGATGCGGGGCTGGTGCAGGAACTCAAGGACACCGCCGAGGAGTTCTCACGTCGCGGGGAATTTCAGGTGCACCTGCACGTCGACGCGCTGGCCTTTCAGTTATCGGCCAGCGAGCAAATCCACATCTTGCAGATCACCCGCGAAGCGCTCTCCAACTGTCTGCGCCACGCCCACGCGCAGAACGCCTGGCTGCAACTGCGTCAGGCCGGTGAAACCGTCAGGCTCATCGTCGAAGACGACGGGCGTGGCTTCAGCGGTAACGTCGACCAACGCGAACACCACGGCCTGAAAATCATGGATGAGCGGGCCCGCAGCTTGCGCGGCCAACTCGAAATAGTCTCCAGGGAGCCGCAAGGCACCCGCGTCCAACTGGAATTCCAACCGGAGTTTCTCGGGCAGCAAACAGAAGGTAGCGTCACATGAACCCGTCCCTGCAACACACCATCCTGCTGGTCGACGACCATCCGATGATGCGTCACGGCATCCGCCAGATGCTCGAACTCGAAGATGATTTCCTGATCGTCGGCGAAGCCAATAACGGTGAAGAAGCACTCGCTCTGATCGAGCCGCTGCAACCGGATCTGGTGTTGCTCGATAACAACATGCCGCAGATGAATGGCATTGAAACCCTGCGCCAATTACGCGCGATGCACTACACCGGCAAGGTGCTGCTGTTTACGGTCTCGGATGCCGAAGACGATATTCGCGACGCACTGCGTCTGGATGCCGACGGCTACCTGCTCAAGGACATGGAACCGGAACTGTTGATTCAGTACATCCGCAATGCCTTGAACGGCGAATTGGTGATCAGTCCGGGGCTGACCCAGGTCATGGCCCAGGCACTGCGCTCACCGCAGCGCCAGACCGTGGTGGAACTGACCGAGCGTGAACGTCAGGTGCTGAAAACCATCGCCAGCGGCTTCAGCAACAAGGTCATCGGGCACAAGCTGGGCATCACCGAAGGCACGGTCAAGGTTCACGTGAAAAACCTGCTGCACAAACTTGGCTTGCGCTCGCGGGTCGAGGCGGCGGTGTGGGCCATGGAGCACTTGCGCAATGCCGGCTGACGGGCATGCCTCTTTGGAGGTAGGCCGGCAGAGGCATAGGTCATCGGGCCGGCGCTCTCTACTATGAGCGTCAGCGGAGGTACGCCATGCTGACCCACCCTTCCATCGTTTTAACGTTGCGTCGTCACCATCTGTTCAGCCAGTTACCGGAGAAAATCTTCGAGGAAGTCTGCGGCCTGGCGATGCTCAAACGCCTGGCCTGTCACAGCACACTCATGCACCAAGGCGATCCGGCCAAGCGTTTTTTCCTGCTGGTCAGCGGCCAGATCAAGTTGTACCGGCTGACCGGCGAAGGTCAGGAAAACCTGGTGGAGATCATTCAGCCGGGCCAGACCTTTGCCGAAGCGTTGCTGTTCAGCCAGGCCCGTCTCTACCCGGTCAGCGCCACGGCGTTGAAGGACAGCGTGCTGGTGAGTATCGAGGGCAGCCATTACCGCAACGCCCTGGAGGACCAGCCGAAAGTCTGCCTGGCGATCCTCGCGAGTATGAGTGTTCACTTGCATCTGCGTCTGCGCGACATCGACACCTTGACCATGGCCAGTGCGAGCCGTCGGGTGATCAATTTTCTGTTCCAGGAACGCAACCCGGTCAGCGGCTTGATTGTGTTGCAGGTGTCCAAACGCCTGGTGGCTTCGAAGCTGGGTATCCAGCCGGAAACCTTTTCGCGGATTTTGCACCGCCTGGTGGACGGCGGCCTGATCGCCATGGAACGGCGCAACATCAGCATCCTCGCCGAAGAGGATCTCGCGGCTTTCCAATAGACGGAATTGACCGCAGTCAATGCGCAATGCCGCCGGCCTTGCACACTGAAGAAGTCCATCCATGGAGAGCGCTCATGTCCCGTTCAACCTTGCCTCTGATTTACTCCTGTTCAGGCTGCTCCAACGTCGCCCAACTGGCCAACACCCTGGCCGTGCGGCTGGATCGCAGCGGCCTGGCGGAAATGTCCTGCATCGTCGGGGTCGGCGGGCATGTGGCGGCACTGGTCAACAAGGCACGCTCGGGACGGCGGATTTTTGCGCTGGATGGGTGTCCGTTGCAATGTGTTGAAAATTGCCTGAAGCAGCATGGTCTGCATGCTGATGTGCATTTGATTCTTAGCCATTATGGGTTGCGTAAGCGTTACGGCGAGGATTGCACTGAGGCAGAGAGTGATGAGTTGTTTGAACAGATCAGGCAACTGATTGCGAGTGATGCTCGGCAGCATGAAAGTCGGCAGGAAACGATGGCCTGAAGAACGACAAAAACCTAATGTGGGAGCGAGCCTGCTCGCGATGGCGGACTAACCGCTGACCTATAATTTTGGTCGGAGTACATATCCATTCCTACGGTAACGGCTTCTATTGGTTTCGCTTTTACAGCGAGTCACTTGGAAAAGCCCCAAGTAACCAAGGGCTCTTGCCCCTGTCGTTCGGTGCCTCGCTGTGGCTCGGCATGCCCTCGCTCCGGTCCTGCTCCGTGGGCCCGCCGCCATCGGCCATCCATGGCCGGGGGCGGCTAACCCGGCATCCATGCCGGGTTGCCCACTGCGCAGAACCTCCACTCGGCCTCCCGAGGTGGCGAGTACCGCAAAAGCACCGCGAGGCGGCCTACCGGCCGGCCTGTCTCTTCAAGCGTACGCATTCCCCCTGTGGGAGCGAGCCTGCTCGCGATGAGGCCCTGTCAGTCGACATCAATGTTGAATGTACGTCCGCCTTCGCGAGCAGGCTCGCTCCCACAGTTGGATTTTTGGCGGGCATGACATAGGTGTCCACCGCCGATGACCATGACAGACATCAGGTCGGCTATCAGGCCGCCTCGTTTTGGCTTTTGATCTTGCTTTTGATCTTGATCTGCCCCGTCGGAAGGCCGAGCGCAGGTTCTGCGCAGTGGGCACCGCGGCAAGGATGCCGCGGTAGCCGCCCCCGGCCATGGATGGCCGATGGCGGCGGGCCCACGGAGCAGGACCGGAGCGAGGGCATGCCGAGCCTAGGCGAGGCACCGGACGTCAGGGGCGAAAGCGTTTGGTTACTTGGCGCTTTTCCAAGTGACCCGCCGTAAGGGCGGAACCATAAGTAGCCGTTACCGAAGAAACGGATATGTACACCATCTAAAAATCGGTCGCCCGACACACAGCCTTCGCGAGCAAGCCCGCTCCCACATTTTAATCGGCGTTCGCAAGTTCTACTGCGCCGCCAAGCCCTTCCCCGCCCGCTCAAGGTTGCGCCAAAGCCAGACTGGCAACACGTCAGGATCGAGGCTGTCGATCAGGTTCTTCAACGCCAACCCCAACTCCGTATCACCCTCAATCACCAAACGCCGGCGAAAGAACAACGTATCCGGATCTTCCTGGCGACTCGCCAACAACAAAAACTCGCGCCAGTTACCGCTGATGGTCACATGCGCCGTAGCGCGTTCAGCAATCCGCAACCCTTCACGGTTCAGCGTCAGGAACCACGACAACCCCAGGTCCGGAATCCGCAAGCACAACCAACGCCCACGCAACACTTCAAACTCGCCATCGCGTAACGGCCCGGCGAGGCAACGATTGAGCGCCTGCTGCAACGCCAGGCGCTGCACGGCAAAGGGTACCCGGCGCACCAACGGCAACAACCGGTCGGCACCTTTCAACAACCACTTTTTACGATTCAACACAGGCCAACCTCCTCGACACGTAACATGCCGGCCTGGCCATGCCAGTAGCCATTGCAACCGTCGACGAACAGCGGCGGAGTCTCGCCCAGACGAACCCGTTGATACGCCGCGATCACCTCGGCCATGTCCTGAGCGCGAGGGCTCAGACGCAACAGATCGGCGCCACAGGCCACCAGCCCGGTGTAATCCGCCAACAGATTGGTCACCTCCGCTGACATCGTTTGAATACCGTTAATGGTGAACAGCGCCTGCCCTTCCTGACTGGTCAACGGCAAGCCGTCGGGGTAGTTGAGGCAGCAAAACCGGCAGTCGTCCTTGGGCAGGTTTTCCGCCCGCGCCGTGAAGCAGCGTGCGGAATAGGCCAACGGCAAATGCCCATAAGCAAAGATCTCGACTTCCGGCACCTCACGGCCCAGTTCGCGCACTTGATCGAGCACATCGCCAATCAGCGCCGCCGAGCATTCCACGGGCGGCACCCAACGGGTCATTCCGCAGTCCAGCAGTTGCGCGAGCGTATGACCGTTGTACACATTCAACGCCGGGCCGCCCACGAACGGCAACTTGCGCTCGGCCAGAAACTGCACCGCGCCCATGTCGTTGGCTTCCACCAACAGTTGGCCGTTGTCGCACAGCCGGCGAAGGCTGGAGAGTTCGGAGGCCGCTTCGATCAGCGTCAGGCTGGAGATCACCAATTGCGCCTGGCTGCATTCCTGCAACTCACGCCCCAGCCCCAGCCATTGATCCAGTGAAAAGGCCCGGCGTTTCCAACACACGGTTTCCCCCAGGTAAATCACATCCAGGGGCAAGGCCGACATCTCGGCGTAAAAGTTGCTGAGTTGCTCTTTGTCCCAATAAAACAGGACCGGTCCAAGGCTGAGCTTCATGTCGCCTCCCTCATTGCCATGATCGATGATAAGCACCCAGGGTGGTCTGGCTGCCTTCGGACAAACCGGCCAGCACCCGACGCCATTCCTCCTTGACCCGAAAACTGCCCGGCGAGCCACGATGGGCATCCAGTGCCGCGCGCCAGACACGGGTGACTTGTTCGACATAGGCCGGGCTGCGTTGCCGGCCCTCGATTTTGACCGCCTCAACGCCGATGGCCGTCAATTCCGGCAGCAAGTCCAGGGTGTCGAGGCTGGTGGGTTCTTCCAGCGCATGAAAACGTTTGCCGCCGACCAGGAAACGGCCTTTGCATAAGGTCGGGTAACCGGCGGGTTCTTCGGGGGTGTAACGGTCGATCAGCACTTCACTGAGCCGTGCGCTCAAGCCGTCGGCGTCTTCGCTCCAGCGCACCGCTTTGGCCGGTGAGCAAACGCCGCACAGGTTCGGCGACTCGCCGGTGATGTAGGAAGACAGGTGGCAACGCCCTTCGGCCATGATGCACAAGCTGCCGAAACCAAAGACTTCGATTGGCACCGGGCTGCTCGCGGCGACCTGGCGCACCTGCGCCAACGACAACACCCGAGGCAGTACCGCGCGACGAATGCCGTAGCGCTGCGCATAAAACTCCAGCGCCGCGGCATGGGTTGCCGAGCCCTGGACCGACAGGTGCAACGCCAATCTCGGATGGCGCTGGCTGGCGTAGTTGAGCACGCCGGGGTCGGCGGCGATCAGCGCATCCACGCCGAAATCGGCGGCACGATCGACCGCCCGCTGCCAGCGTTCCCAGCCCTTGGGTTGCGGGTAGGTGTTGACCGCGACGTAGAGTTTGCGTTGATGCTGGCGGATGTGAGCGACCGCCGCGTCGAACTGTTTGTCGTCCATGTTCAGCCCCGCGAAATGCCGGGCATTGGTGTCATCGCGAAAACCGACATAAACGGCATCGGCACCTTCGCGTACCGCCGCTTTTAGCGCAGGCAGGTTGCCTGCCGGGCAGACCAGTTGCATGGGTAATCCTCATGGAAAAACGCGCTGCCAGTCTAGCGAGACCGGCAGGCAGAGCCTTGACGGCAATCAATTGCGATCAATGCATCAGGTCGGCGAAGGACAGGAACATCACGTTGTCGTGCTTGAGCACTTGCTGCTCGCACTCGATCACCGCCAGCCCATCGGCCCAACATGCGGCGGTCAACATCGCCGAGCTTTGCTGAGGGTGTAGCTCCACGCTCAACTGGCCGTCAGCACCCGGCGTCAGCCGTGCCCGCAGGTACTGCCGACGCTTGTTGCGCTGCAACCAGTCGAACCCGGCGGGCACGGCCATTGGCACCGGCAACACGTCTTTCACGCCCTGGGCCCTGAGCAGGAACGGACGCACCACCACCAACGCGGTAATCAGCGCCGCCGAAGGGTTGCCCGGCATGCCGATCCAGGGTTTGCCGGCCACTTCGCCGAAGGCCAGCGGTTTACCCGGCTGAATCGCCAACCGCCAGAAGTCCAGGCTGCCGAGTTCCTCGATGGCCTGTTTGAGGTGATCTTCCTCACCGACCGAGACGCCGCCAGAACTCAACAGCAGGTCGCATTCCGAAGACGCCAGGCTCAAGGCATGCCGGCTGGCCGCCAACTCATCTGCCATGACGCCATAGTCATGCACCTCGACGCCCCAACCGCTCAACAACGCCGCGAGGCAGTAACGGTTGCTGTTGTAAATCTGCCCCGGCGCCAACGAGTCGCCGGGCTCACGCAGTTCATTGCCGCTGCTGAGCAAGCACACTTGCAACGGGCGGTAGACCTCGACCCGTGCAATGCCAGCGCCGGCCAGCAACCCCACTTCTTGCGCACGCAGACGTTTACCAGCCTGGAGCAACAGGTCTCCCCGGCGAACCTCCTCGCCCTCTTTGCGCACGTGATCGCCAGCGTTTACGGGCGGAAACCAGACGCGCTCGCCATCGATCCGGCAACGCTCCTGCGGCACCACCGTGTCGGCACCCGGCGGCAATGGTGCGCCGGTAAAAATCTGTACCGCCTGCTGCGCGAGCAACGGCGAACACGCCGGATCACCCGCCGCAATTCGCCCGCCAATCGACAAACAGCCGCCGTCCGGTGGC
Source organism: Pseudomonas sp. GM41(2012) (assembly GCF_000282315.2). Classification (GTDB taxonomy): domain Bacteria; phylum Pseudomonadota; class Gammaproteobacteria; order Pseudomonadales; family Pseudomonadaceae; genus Aquipseudomonas. Next base: position 368,235 of record NZ_AKJN02000006.1, on the reverse strand, counting down.
AGGTCAGCGGCCCTGAGGGCGTAACCGTCCATGGCACTGTTGTCCCAGGCCGGCAGGTTGACCGGGGAATGAATGTCCGCCGCCAGCACCCGACCCAAGGCTTGATCCAGACCGATCTTTTGCGCCAGGGGCGGCGGCGGTGCCTGGTCCAGCAAACGGCTGATGGCCTCGTCCACTGGCATCAGGTGGCCGAGGTCACACACCCGGCCGGTCATGAGCGTGTCTCGCAAGCGTCGATGACCTGTTGCCCTTGCGGCTTCAAATGCGGGGCGAAATTGCACGGGCCGGTGCGGCTGTCCAATTGTTCGACCAGGATCTGGTTCCAGGCAGTTCGACACGCGCCGGGCGAACCCGGAACGCAGCACACCAGCACGCCGTTGCTCATCCCGGCCAGTGCCCGTGACTGCAGGCTGGACATGCCGATTTCCGCCAGGGACACCTGACGGAACAGTTCACCGAAGCCTTCCACGTGTTTGTCCAGCAACGGCAAAACCGCTTGCGGTGTGTTGTCACGCGCGGTGAAGCCGGTGCCACCGGTCATCAGTATCACTTGAACCTGAGGGTCGGCGATCCAGTGAGAGACCTTGGCGCGGATCTGATAAATGTCGTCCTTGACCAGGTCACGGTCGATCAATACATGCCCGGCCGTTTGCAGCAAATCCGTCAGGGTCTGCCCCGAGGTGTCGGTGTCAAAGGTGCGCGTATCGCTGATGGTCAGCACGGCGATGTTCAGGGGTTCAAACGTGCGTTGCGCCAGATGGGCCATATCCAAGCCTTCCCGTGAATGAGGGTATGGGATAAAGCCTGAACCGGAATCCCCGGTGAGCCTATTCCTCCAAGGAGGTACCTCCACGGGGACATAAGGAGAATGTGTAGACCACACAAAAACCTGTGGGAGCGGGCTTGCTCGCGAAGGCGGTGTGTCAGGCAACATTGATGTCGACTGACCCACCGCTATCGCGAGCAGGCTCGCTCCCACATGGTTCTTCATTGCTGCATGTTTTGCGCAACGGATCTCAAGGCGCCAGGCGGTTGCGTTGCCATGCGCCATCGCGCAACCGGTAATCAAGACGGTCATGCAAGCGGTCGGCACGGCCCTGCCAGAACTCCAGACGCTCAGGGCGCAAGCAGTAGCCGCCCCAATGTTCAGGCCGCGGCACGGTCTTGCCGGCAAAACGTTGGGTGGTTTGCAGCAACAGCGATTCAAGCTCGGCCCGATTGGCCAACGGCCGGCTTTGCGGTGAAGCCCAGGCGCCCAGGCGACTGTCCTGTGAGCGGGAATCGAAGTACGCATCCGACAGCGTCGGGTCGAGCCTGGAGACCTGGCCTTCGATACGCACCTGACGCTCCAGCCCCGGCCAGAAAAAGGTCATGGCAGCATGCGGGTTGGCGGCCAGTTGCTGGCCTTTGTCGCTCTGGTAATTACCGAAAAAGGTGAAGCCTTCATCGCTCAAACCCTTGAGCAGCAGGACCCGGCAGTGCGGGCGCCCTTCACTGTCGACCGTCGCCAACACCATGCTGTTGGCTTCGACAGGCGCACGCTCGGTGTCGCGGGCCAGTTGCAGCCATTGCCGGAACATCGCCATCGGGTCGTCCAGCGCCGAGTCGTCTTGCAGGCCAAAAAGGGTGTAGTTGCGGCGCATCTGGGCCAGGGAAAGGGGCATGACGGTGATCTCCAAAAAGGTTCTGCCCAGTGTGCAATGCACTGCGCAAGACCACCTTGACCACCATCAACCTTATTTGAGACGCAGACGCCGAGCCAGTTTGTGCAGGTTGCTGGGATCGACTTCCAGAATCCGCGCAGCGCTGGCCCAGTTTTCCCCGGACAGGCTCAAGGCCTGGAGGATTTTCTTGCGCTGGTAATCGTCAACCGCTTCACCCAGGGGCTGGAACGGCTCATCAGCCGCAACGTCCAGGGGACTTTCGGCGACCGCGCCCTGCCCGCCCATGGCACTGTCGAGGTCCAGAATCTCGGGCTCCAGGGTCATGATCAGCGTACGACTGGTGCCGCGACTGAGTTGCTTCAACGCGGCTCGGCTGATCACATGTTCCAGCTCGCGCACGTTGCCCGGCCAACTGTACGTCAGCAACGCTCGCTCGGCCGCCGGCGACAGACGCAAACCACGCAGGCCGAGCCGTGCCCGATTGAGTTCAAGGAAATGCCCGGCCAGCATCAACACGTCGTTACCGCGCTCGCGCAGCGGTGGAATCGGCACCGGGTACACCGAGAGCCGGTGATACAGATCGGCCCGAAACAGGCCGTCGCGGATGCTGTCCGGCAGGTGCCTGTTGGTCGCGGCGATGATTCGCACATTGACATGCAGCGGCTTGTCGGCGCCGAGGCGCTGGATCTCGCCGTTTTGCAGGGTGCGCAGCAACTTCGCTTGCACGGCCAACGGCAATTCACCGACTTCGTCGAGAAACAGCGTGCCACCGTTGGCCGCATCGAAACGCCCGGCACGGTCACTGGTGGCGCCGGAAAACGCGCCTTTGACATGGCCGAACAATTCACTCTCTGCCAGAGACTCCGGCAAGGCGGCGCAGTTGACCTGCACCAGCGGCTTATGACTGCGGCGCGACAGACGATGCAAGCGCCTTGCGAACAACTCTTTGCCAACGCCGGTCTCGCCCAGCAGCAACACCGGCAGCTCGGAATCGGCCAGTACGTCCAGTTCATTGAGCAACTGGTGCAGCACCTCACTCTGCCCGAGGATTTCGCCTTCATCAGCCGGCCGCCGCACGTCTTGAATATCGCTGCGGGACAAGCGCAGGCTGCGGTTTTCCTGCTCGAGCCGGGTGACTCGCACGGCGGCTTCGATCTGCAAGGTGCAGCGCTTGAGTTCTTCCCGCGCACGGCTGTCGAAAGTCCCGGCGTGCAACGCATCGAGGGTGATCGCGCCCCAGATCCGCCCCTCCACGTAAAGGCTCACGCCCATGCAATCGTGCACTGGCATCGGTTCGCCGGCGTGATTGTCGAGCAAGCCGTCATAGGGATCCGGCAAGCGACTGTCAGGCTCGAACCAGGTGGGTTCGCGCGACGCCATGATCGCCGCCAGCCGCGGATGCTGGGCGATGACAAACCGGCGGCCCAACGCTTCATGCACCAGCCCCACCGTCGCGACCGGCCTGAGGCTGTCGTCATCCAGACGCAGCAATCCCACGGCGCCACTGTTGAAGTACTCGCGCAGGGTCTGGACCAATCGTTGCAACCGCACAGCATTGGGCAACTCGACAATCAGGTCGGCCGCCAGGCTTTCACGCAGCATGGTAGTTTTTACCCTCTATGGTTGGATTCACCCTAAAGCGTCCGGGTGCCTATCACCACAACTAAAAAATAAGCCATATTTTTCAACACGTTAAATATGGCATGCCGGGTGCAATGAACCTGGGGAACCGTTGAAATCCAAACAAGGAACCCCTGATGAGCCTGACCTTACTGGAACAAAGCCTCGGCCAACTGGCTTGCGATATTCCCGGCGCCACGCGGATTTTCCACACCTTCAAACTGGACTTCTGTTGTGGCGGGCATAAAAGCCTGCGCGAAGCGGCCGCTGGCAAAGACCTCGACCCGGTGCTGATTGCCGATGCGCTGCACCGGCTACAGGACACCGGCGAAACCCAACACGACTGGCGCAGCGAACCGTCGGAGCTGTTGATCGCCCACCTTCTGGCGCGCTATCACGCCCGCCATCGCGAGCAACTGCCGGAACTGATCCGCCTGGCCCGTCGCGTCGAGCAGGTCCACGGTGCGCGCAGCAGCTGCCCCAACGGCCTGGCCGATCTGCTGACCGACATGCAACAGGAACTCGAAGGCCACATGCTCAAGGAAGAACAAGTGCTGTTCCCGATGCTGCAACAGGGCATCGGCCCTCAGGCCGCGCCGCCGATCCAGGTACTGCGCTTTGAACATGATCAACATGGCGAAGCCCTCGAAAAGCTGCTCGCGCTGACCAACAACATCACCCCGCCGGCCGATGCCTGTAACACCTGGCGTGCCCTGTATCGTGGGCTGCTGGAGTTTCGTGATGACCTGATGCAACACATCCATCTGGAAAACAACGTGTTGTTTGTTAATGCCTTGAACCGTCGTCACTGATCGATTGCCGCTCACACCCAACCCGCGCCAGCCCACCGGTTGACGCGGGTTTTGTCTGTCAGGGACGGCGGGCGATCAACCGTGCCAATAGAACATCGCCTTGGCCAGGATCACGATCAACACCATGTGCCCGAGAATGCTGCGGCGAATCCAGCTGGCGCGGGTCGTGGTCAGTCGTGCGCTTTTCAGCCAGTACGCCAGCAGGAAGTAATGGCCGATGATGCTCAGGGCCAGGATGATTTTCAGGCTCAGCAACGTGCCAAAACTGCTGGCCAGCGGCTGACTCAATACGCCTCGGTGTTGCCACGCCAGGCTGATGCCGGCGCCATACAACAGCAACACCACGCCATGCAGCACCTTGCGCGAGCGCACTGCAATCGCTTGATCCGCGGTGGTTTGCGCGGTATCCGCCAACTGCTGGCGGGCGCGGTGCCAGATCACCACTTCGAAAAACAGCGTGCCGATGAAGGCAATCGCCGCCAGCAAGTGGGTGACCAGTAAAAAGGGATAAAACACTGGCAGCCTCCATCAATTCACTTGCTTAGCCTGGATGGCCGTCCACCCGGGCCCGCAGCAGCATCGGCCCATAGCGCCAGGCGTACAGCGCAAACGCCAGCGCCCAACACAGACCGGCCAGCCACAACGCAGGCAGGGGAAAGAACAGGATCAACACCACCCGGCTCAAGCACGCCAGGTTGAGCAAAATGAACGCCAGGGTCATGCCCGACGGCGGCTCCAGCGAGCGGCCGGTATGCCCCAGGCTGACCCGCGCGATCATCGCCAGCACCAGGCCGCCCATCGCTCCGATGGTCAGGCAATGCACCGCCAGACTCGGATTGATCGGCACACCGAAATGCCACAGCGCCATTGCGAGACAGGCCACCGCCAACCAGGCATACGCCAGGTACAACGACCACAGCAACGGCACGCGCCAGAGTGCGCGATCATGCCAGCGAACCAGACGCACCAGGTGCCCGGCGGCCAACACGGCGAACAACAGGCCGACCCAGAGATTGGGATCAAGCGCAGGTCCGGCGGCATACAACAACGCCACCAGCGGTGAGCCAATCAGCAGCAGCCAATCCAGCCACGGCCAAGGGGTCACGCCATCGACCTTGCCGAGGCCGCGCTGGATGAAGAACGGAATGACGCGCCCGCCGATCAACCCCATCATCGCCGCCACCAGCCAGAGGCCGGTCAGCACGCCTTGACGCTGCCAGCCTTCATGACCTTCAACCAGGCCGTACAGGGACAACCCGTCGGCCGCCGCTAACAACAACAGCACCACCGCAATCGGGTAGTTACGTTTCTGCCGCACCTTCCACAAGGTGAAACCCATGAGCGCGGCCACTGCCAGCGGGAACGCCAATTCCAGCACGGCGAGCACCGGCCACGGTGCATTGACCAGCCAGGCCACGCGCGCCAACAACCACAGCAACGCCAGCGCGGCCAGGGGTCGTCCGCTGAGGCCGGGACGACCGGTCCAGGTCTGCACCGCTGTCAGCAGAAAACCCGCGATAATCGCCAAGCCGAACCCGAACAGCAATTCGTGTCGATGCCAGCCCAGCCAGCCACCCGCCGGCTGCCAGCCGGACAGCGCACCACTGAAGGCGGCCAGCCAGAGCGGAATGGCCAGCACTGCCAACAGGCAGCCGGCGAGGAAAAATGGCCGAAAGGCCAAACGTAACAGCGGCGCGATGGCCATCGCTTTACGGCGGTCGAGCACTTGCATAAAGCCACTCCTTTACCTTGCTGCTGACCTGACGCCAACCCACATGCGTCGAGGTAAGTCCGGGGGCAATGATCGGGTATTGGCGATCAATTGCCTTTGTCGCAGATCAAGTGTGCAAGGGGCGTGCCCTGCAGCTTTCTCGTACTCCTGTGACGAGGGCGTTTGCCCTTGTGGGAGCGAGCCTGCTCGCGATAGCGGCGGGTCAGTCGACACTGATGTTGAATGTACCGCTGTCATCGCGAGCAGGCTCACTCCCACAACGGTGTTTGGAGCAGGGTACAAATGACCCTTTAATGGTTATTTGGACCCTAAACCTTGTGGTCTTTTTTACCCTGATTTCTGACACCCCCAATAAACAAAGGCCTCCAGGCATGGCCCGCGTTTTGCTCAAGCTTTCAGCAATCAAAGAAACCTTGATCCCTCTCGATCCCCAGGAGTCGTCATGAAAAAAGTCATCCAGCCACTGGCCTGGTTCGTGGTGTTGACCTCGGTTCTGGCGTTGGCCAGCGGCGTCTCGCTGGGCCTCGTTTGACTTGATCGCTATCCCCTCCTCAATCTTCAGGATGAATTCTTATGGTGCTTCATCGCGTCCATCACCAGATTCTGCGCAGTCATCACTTGTTCGAGCCGTTGAACGAAGAACAGCTGGATGAATTGATGAGTACCAGCCACCTGCTCAGCATCGACAAGGGCGAACCGTTGTTCCGCCAGGGCGAGCCGGCCGACTCGTTCTATTTCGTGATTGCCGGCGCGGTGAAAATCTACCGCCTGACACCGGATGGGCAGGAGAAAGTGTTTGAGGTGATCGGCGATCGGCAAACCTTCGCCGAGGCGATGATGCTGATGGACACCCCGAACTATGTGGCCTCGGCCGAAGCGATCTGCCCGACTCAGCTCTATCGGTTATCCAACAACACCTACATGCGCCTGCTGCAGAGCAATAGCCGACTGACCTTTGCGCTGCTCGGCAAGCTCTGCGTTCGCCTGCATCAACGGGTCAACGAAATCGAAACCCTGTCCCTGAAAAACGCCACCCACCGGGTCGTGCGCTATCTGCTGACGCAACTGGTGCGCCAGCAAACCGTTGACAGCCAATTCGAACTGCCGATGGCCAAGCAACTGATTGCCGGGCATCTGTCGATCCAGCCGGAAACCTTTTCGCGGATCATCCGTCGCCTGATCGATGAAAACATCATCACCCAGGACGGCCGCCAGATCGCCATTCTCGATCGTCTGCGCCTGGAACAGTTCGAGTGAGTGCCATGCCCGTCTGTTTGTATTGCCAACACACCAACCCCACACAAGAAACCGAGTGCCGCCAATGTGGCATGCCCCTGCCGGCATTGGCTGCACAGGCGGGGGAACGCCGGCTGCGCCAATTCATGTGGTTCTGTATTGGCCTGACGATTTTCTGCGTGACAATGTTTTTCTGGCTGCCACGTAGCATCTGATCCCCACACATCTCCCCTGTAGCAGCTGTCGAGCCTGCAAGCACAGCCCCTGTGGCGAGGGGATTTATCCCCGTTGGGCTGCGAAGCGGCCCCTGCTTTTTCCAGCCACACCGCGTCCAATGGATTACGACGGCTTCGCCGCCGAACGGGGATAAATCCCCTCGCCACAGGGGCTGCGCTTCGCAGGCTCGGTATCTACAGGGACCGTTTTGATCACGGCTGAGTCAGCTGCCGATACAACTGCGGCAAGCGCAGGGGTAGTTGTTCGGGCTGGCGGATCAAGGTGTAGCCATTGGCGCCGAACATGTAAGGCAGGTAATCCCCGGCCTCGCGATCAATCGTGATACAGAACGGCGTCAACCCCTGGCGCCGCGCCTCCAGCACCGCTTCGCGGGTGTCTTCAACACCGTAGCGCCCCTCATACAGATCCAGATCATTCGGTTTGCCATCCGTGAGCAGCAGCAACAGTTTGCTGCGGCGTTTGCTCTTGCCCAGCAGTTGGGTGGCCTGGCGGATGGCGGCGCCCATGCGGGTGTAATACCCCGGTTTAAGCCCTTGAATGCGACCGCGAGTGTTGTCGTCATAACGCTGGGTGAACGACTTGAGTTCCTGCATGCGCACTTGATGACGACGCAGCGAGGAAAATCCGTACAGGGCGAAATCATCACCCAGCACCGACAGGGTTTCGCCGAACAGCAGCAAGCTGTCACGGATCACATCAATCACCCGATGCTCATTGTTCAAGTGCGCGTCAGTGGACATCGACACGTCGGCCAGCAACAGGCACGCCAGGTCGCGGCGCGTCTGCCGTTGTTCCATGAACAGACCGCGTTCCGCACACTGGCCATGCTCGCGTTCAACGTGAAAATCCAGCCAGGCCTGCATGTCCAGTTCAGAGCCTTGAGGTTGCTGGCGTAACCATTGGCGGTCATTGCGCAAGTGTTCGAACTGGCGACGCAGACGGTGCGCCGAGGCCTTCAGCCGTGGCGGCAATGGCTGCGCCTCGCAGTCACGGGGCACCATCATTTGCAGATTGACGAAGCTGTCCTGCATCTGCTGTTTGCGGTAATCCCACTCCGGCAACTTGATGCCCTCGCCCAGGGGAATATCGTCGACATCGGCCGGCGGCAAATCCAGGTGCAGCTTGAGGCCGCCGCCCTTGCGCAGACGGGTGCGCGACAGGCTCAACTCATCGAGGTCTTCGGCGACTCTGGCGGCGTCCGGGTCTTCGCTGTCGTCTGTCCAGCGATCCAGGTCGACGTGCTCGGTCCAGCTAAACAGGTTCTCCAGGCGCACGATCAACAACCCGCCGTCGCGGCTGCCTTCATCGATCCGCTTGGCGCGTTTACTTCCGCCTTTCTGCTCACCGGGCGGGGTCGTCAGTGATTCTTCCGACTCATCCCCCAGATCGGCCGCCTGGGGGCTGGCGAGGTTTTGCGGTGGGTACAGCCACAGCGGCAGCGGCCAGGCGGCCCGTTCGCTGCGGGGAAAATGTTCGACACTGCCCGGCTCGCGTAGCGCCTGGCATAACGCTCGTTCCAGCGCAGCTTCGCCGGGGTTCAATGTTGCCGGATCCGGGCGCAATTGCAGGTGCGCATCGACTAGACGTTTGTACCGGGTACGCAACGCGGGATAGCGCCGCAACAGCTGTTGCGTCCAGCGCTGATTGTCCCGCCCCCAATGGCGCATCTGCCCGGCCTGGGCCGCCAGCAACGCGAGCCAACGATAGAGCTCTTCGTTCAGTGCGACTTCAGGAAACACCGCCAGGCTCGACGGCAGACGCAGGTTGGTCTCGTCGCACCACGCCAAGGGCACTTGCTTGCAGGTGCCGGCGATCTGCTGCAGCACGTTGCGTCGCAACAGCAGGTCGCGGTCGCTGGCGGCTTCGACACCGATGCCATTGGCGCCGCCCATGGCGCGAAACAGCAGCGCCAGTGGTCGTTGCTGGTGGATCAGTTCGACCCGGGCCTCGGGAAAGTCCGGGCTGGCGCGGCGGGTGATGAAGCGATGCCAGACGCTGCCGACCCACTCTTCCAGTTCGACGGTAAAGGCCATGGTTTTTTTCCTCTGAAAACCAATGTGAAACGGCCCGCTGTACCAGCCGGGCCGTCCTCCTTCAAGGTGTTAATGACTCACGAACGAACAGCGGAGGCGGCAGTTGCAGTGATCCCCACTGGCACCCGTCGCTTGAAGCTGAACAGGTAGCAGATCAGCCCTGCGAAGAACCCAAGACCGGCGCCCAGACGAGCCCAGAACAGTACTTGCAGATGATCGACAGTGGCCATGAACGGTAACGCGACGCCATCCACCGGCCAGCGTTGCAGGTAGATCTGCACGACACCGGCAGCGGTGAGCAACAGCGTGATCATCACCATCGACAGGGTCATCAACCAGAAACCCCAGATCTCGAGTTGCTGCGAACGTTCGTCCGCTGCTTCGCCGAGCCCGCGCAGTTTCGGCATGGCGTAGCTGATCAAGGTCATCACGATCATCGCGTAAGCACCGTAGAAGGCCAGGTGACCGTGAGCCGCCGTCAACTGCGAACCATGGGTGTAGTAGTTGACCGGTGCCAGGGTATGCAGGAAACCCCAGACGCCAGCGCCGAAGAACGCGGTGACCGTGGTGCCCTTGGCCCACAGCGTGGCGGCGCGGTTCGGGTGGTCCCGACGACGGTTCTTGACCATGCTGAAGGCGAATATCACCATCGCCAGGAACGGTAGCGGCTCGAGTGCCGAGAAGATTGAACCCACCCACAACCAGACCTCAGGCGCACCGATCCAGAAGAAGTGGTGACCGGTACCGATGATCCCGGTAATCAGCGCCATGGCGATGATCACATACAGCCATTTTTCCACGACCTCCCGGTCCACACCGGTGATCTTGATCAGGACGAAGGCCAGCATCGAACCCATGATCAGTTCCCACACGCCTTCTACCCAAAGATGCACCACCCACCACCAGTAGAACTTGTCGCGGGCCAGGTTGCCGGGGTTGTAGAAGGAGAACAGGAAGAACACCGCGAGACCGATCAGCCCGGTCATCATGACCATGCTGACGGTGGTCTTGCGCCCTTTGAGCAAGGTCATGCCGATGTTGTAGAGAAAGCCCAGGCAGACCACCACGATGCCCATCTTGGAGATGGTCGGCTGCTCCAGGAACTCTCGACCCATGGTCGGCAGCAGTTCGTTGTGGGTCAGCTTGGCCAGGCCGGCATAAGGCACCAGCAGGTAACCGAGGATTGTCAGCACACCCGCGGCGGCGAATACCCAGAACAGGATGATCGCCAGCTTCGGACTGTGCAGTTCGCGGTCGGCCTCCTCCGGAATCAGGTAGTAGGCAGCCCCCATGAAGCCGAACAATATCCAGACGATCAGCAGGTTGGTGTGCACCATCCGCGCCACGTTGAAGGGGATGATCGGGAACAGAAAGTCTCCGATCACGTATTGCAGGCCCATGATCAAACCGAACAGTATCTGACCGAGAAACAGCATCAGCGCAAACACGAAGTACGGTTTGGCCACGGCTTGCGAGGCGAATTTCAGATGCGGATTAGCAATGCTCATCGCTTAGCCCTCCTTGTTTGGCGGCCAGCCATTGGTGTTGATTTTCGAGCTCCATTTGAGGAACTCGGCGATGTCATCCACCTCCTGGTCACTCAACTTGAACTGAGGCATCGCACGTCGGCCCGGTACGCCCAGTGGCTGCATTTTCATCCAGGCATGCAGAAAGGGTTTGAAGCCCGCCTCCCCGCCGCGCCGCTGGAACACGTTGCCCAGCTCAGGCGCGAAGTAGGCGCCCTCGCCCAACAGCGTGTGGCAGCCAATGCAATTGTTTTGCTCCCAGACCAACTTGCCGCGCTCGACTGATTCGGTTAACAGCGCCTCATTGCTGCGCTCTGGAAAGGTCTGTTCCGTGTGATAGGTCAAAGCCAGGAATATCAGGAAGAAGAAGATGCTTCCCCCGAAGTAGATGTTCCTGGCCATGCCTTTGGTGAAGGTGTCTGACATGGTCGCTTCCTCTTTGCTAGGCCCGTCCATCATAGGAAGCGAAGGGTTGAAACCTGCTTGATGGCGATCAAGAAAGGCAGATGGTTTGGGTCGGGTATAAATTTCAAGGCACCGCAATTAATCGTATGTATGCAACACCTGTAGGAGCACGGCTTGCCGGCGATGGCGTCCTTGAGATCGCCATCGCGAGCAAGCTCGGCTCCTACAAAAAGATAAGCGTCAGGCCCACAACGGCTGCCAACACCAGCGCCCAGCTCAACATCAACCGCCGCCACAGTCGCGGCGCATGGCGCATTTCCATGAAGCCGTCGGTGATCAGCCACGCCTTGCCAACTGCCACCAGCAAAATCGCAATCGACAGCAACCACGTCGCACCGGCCTGGGCCAGCACCACAGTGCACACGCTTAACGTCGCGAGCGCCGCCCAACAGACGAGCAAAACCCTGGAAACAGACATGAGAACCTCGTCAACTCAGCACGTAGACCAGCGGAAACAGCATGACCCAGATCAGATCGACCATGTGCCAATACAACACGCCGGATTCAAAGCCGCTGCGCTTGCTGGCGTCGTGCAGGCCACGGCGACAGCGCTCGGCCAGCCACCCGAGAATGACCATGCCGAGCACTACGTGGAGAAAATGAAACCCGGTAAGAATCCAGTACAACGTGAAAAACGTGTTGTGCTCCATGCCCAGCCCCGAGCCCAGCAAGTGCCGGTATTCCGTGAGCTTCAACACCACGTAGACACTGGCGGCGAGCAACGCCATCAGCAGGAAGACGGCCCCGTGGCGGGACCGTGAGCGCCTGACCTGCTCCTGCGCCAGCGCGGCGAACAGGCCCGCGGTGAGCAGGCTCAGGGTCATCGCCAACCCGGTTGAGGTGTTCAGCAATAGTCGGCTTTCACTGAACATCTGCGGCTTGAGCGCCTGGGTCACGGCGAACACCAGGATCAGGATGGCGAACACCGACAGCTCGGCCAGTATGAAAAACCACATCGCCAGATCGCCCGGCAAGTGGCGTTGCGAAACGCCCGTGGACTCAGCCGAAGTGGACATCAACCACGTCCATCAGCGCGGCAACGGTCAGCGGATCATCGCTCAGCGGCTCGGCCAGGCAGGCCATGCAGGCCTCACGCGGGCTCATGCCGGAGCGGATCATCCGCGCGGTGAAAATCAGCAGTCGCGTTGAGGCGACCTCCTCCAGATCATGTTGATCGAGCCGACGCAGCGCCTGCCCCAGCCGCACCACTTGCGCCGCCAGCGCGCTGTCCACCTGCGCTTCCCGGGCAACGATGCGTTCCTCATCGGCCACCGGCGGATAGCCGAAACGCATCGCCACAAAGCGTTGGCGGGTGCTGGGCTTCATGCCTTTGAGCAGGTTCTGGTAACCGGGGTTGTAAGACACCACGAGCATGAAGGTCGGCGGCGCCTTCAGCACTTCGCCGGTGCGCTCCAGGAACAACTCCCGACGATCATCGGCCAGTGGATGCAGTACGACCACGGTGTCCTGACGCGCCTCGACCACTTCATCCAGGTAACAAATGCCGCCTTCACGCACCGCGCGGGTCAGCGGTCCGTCCTGCCACCAGGTGCCCTGGGCACCGATCAGGTGACGGCCGATCAGGTCGGCCGCGCTCAGATCATCGTGGCAAGCCACGGTGTACAGCGGCAGTTTCAGCCGATGGGCCATGTGCTGGACGAAACGGGTTTTACCGCACCCGGTCGGGCCTTTGATCAGCACCGGCATGCCGTGTCGCCAGGCTTGTTCGAACAGCGCCTCCTCATTATTCAGCGGTTGGTAGAAGGGTTCGGTCGGGTGTTCGCAAGACGGGGTACGGTCCATGGGCTGCCTGTTCCAAAAGCGGATTCAACGAACACGCTACGGTCCCCTGCGACAACCTGGCAAGTGAGATGGCCGGCAAACTTGATCGTCGTCAAGCGAACATTGGCCTGCTCGGGCATAGCCTTGCACGGCACTAAGAACCTGCGTTCTGCGCTGCCGTTTCAGCACATCGCAAAGGTCTTGCCTGAGGAGAAATGGAATGCTGATCAGCAATAGAAAAACGTTTGCCCTGACCCTCGCCACATTGTGTTCGTCACTGGCCCTGGCGGTGAGTCATGCCGCCAGCGCTGAAGAGCCCGCCGCCGCGGCCACCCCGCCCATGGTCAAAACCGCTGGTGCTCCGGACATGAGCCAGGCCGAGTTCGACTCATCCAAGGAAATCTACTTCCAGCGCTGCGCAGGCTGCCACGGTGTGCTGCGCAAAGGGGCGACGGGCAAACCACTGACGCCAGACATCACCCAGTCTCGCGGGCAACCGTTTCTGGAGGCCTTGATTACCTACGGCTCACCAGCGGGCATGCCGAACTGGGGGACGTCCAATGCGCTGACCAAGGATCAGATCACGGTCATGGCCAAGTTCATTCAGCACACGCCGCCGACGCCGCCGGAATGGGGCATGGCCGAGACGCTGAAAACCTGGAAAGTGCTGGTCAAACCCGAGGACCGTCCGAAGAAGCAGCTGAGCAAACTCAACCTGCCGAACCTGTTTTCGGTGACGTTGCGCGATGACGGCAAGATTGCCCTGATCGACGGTGACAGCAAGAAGATCGTCAAACTGATCGAGACCGGTTACGCGGTGCACATCTCGCGGATCTCCGCCTCGGGTCGCTACTTGCTGGTGATTGGTCGAGACGCGCGGATCGACATGATCGACCTGTGGCCGGTCGAGCCGACCAAGGTCGCCGAAGTCAAAGTGGGCATCGAGGCGCGCTCGGTCGAGACCTCCAAGTTCAAGGGCTACGAAGACAAGTACACCATCGCCGGTTCTTATTGGCCGCCTCAATTCACCATCATGGATGGCGAAACCCTGGAGCCGAAGCAGATCGTTTCGACCCGCGGCATGACCGTCGACAAGCAGGAATATCACCCGGAACCCCGGGTCGCGGCAATCATCGCCTCCCACGAATGGCCGGAGTTCATCGTTAACGTCAAGGAAACCGGCAAGGTCATGCTGGTCAACTATCAGGACATCAAAAACCTCACCGTCACTTACATCGATGCCGCGCCCTTCCTGCACGACGGCGGTTGGGACAGCACGCACCGCTACTTCATGACCGCCGCCAACAACTCCAACAAAGTCGCCGTGATTGACTCCAAGGAGCGCAAGTTGACCGCGCTGGTGGACGTCGGCAAAACCCCTCACCCGGGTCGCGGCGCCAACTTCAACCACCCGACCTACGGCCCGGTCTGGGCCACCAGCCACCTGGGTGATGACGGCATCTCGCTGATCGGCACCGACCCGGCCAAACACCCGCAATACGCCTGGAAGCAGGTCGGCTCACTCAAGGGTCAGGGCGGCGGCTCGCTGTTTATCAAGACTCATCCCAAGTCTCGCCACCTGTACGTCGATACCACCCTCAACCCGGACGCCAAGCTCAGCCAATCGGTGGCGGTGTTCAACCTCGACAAACTCGACGCCGGCTACACCGTGCTGCCCATCGCCGAGTACGCGGGCATCAAGCAAGGCGCCATGCGCGTCGTGCAGCCGGAATACAACAAGGCCGGCGATGAAGTCTGGTTCTCCGTGTGGAGCGGCCAGGCAGACGAATCGGCGCTAGTAGTGATCGACGACAAAACGCTGAAGCTCAAATCAGTCATAAAGGACAAACGACTGATCACACCCACCGGGAAGTTCAACGTCTACAACACCCAACACGACATCTATTGAGCTCCATCAATGCAAGGAAACACCATGAAAAATACTCTGTTCTCACTGTTCGCCCTGACCGCTGCGCTGAGTGTGCAGCCGGCCATGGCCCAAGACGCGCTGGAGCTGTTCAAGAGCAAACCCTGCGCAGCCTGCCACTCCATCGACACCAAGATTGTCGGCCCGGCGCTCAAGGATGTAGCGGCCAAGAACGCTAGCGTACCCGGGGCCGTGGACACCCTGGCCAGCCACATCAAGAACGGTACACAAGGCAATTGGGGCCCGATGCCCATGCCGGCCAATCCGGTGACTGAAGAAGAAGCAAAAATTCTCGCGACCTGGGTACTGACACTCAAATAACCGCCTGGAGGGCGTCACGATGGTTTATCGACACGCTGTGATTCTGGCGGCCCTCCTCCTCTTTTGCGCAACCGCGGTTGCGGCGCCGGACGCCCAGCGTCAGGCGCAACTCGAACACCTCCTGACCCAGGACTGCGGCGCCTGCCATGGGCTGCACCTCACCGGTGGGCTAGGCCCGGAATTGACACGCGCGGCGCTGGCCGGCAAGTCACGGGACAGCCTGATTGCCACCGTCACCCAAGGCCGGCCCGGCACCGCGATGCCTGGTTGGGCGCCGTTGCTCAGCCCCAGTGACATCCGTTGGCTGGTCGATCTTCTCCTCCAGGGATATCCCGCATCATGATCCGTTCAATCCTGCTGTCAGCGGCGACCGGGCTGTTGTTGTCCGCTTGCGTTCAACCACCGTTGCGCGGCACCGGCGACTTGGGCGTGGTCGTGGAGCGCGCCACCGGTAGCGTGCAAATCATTGAAAGCGACACCCGCACCGCGCTGGCCCGACTCGAGAGTTTCGGCGACCTTTCCCATGCCTCGGTGGTGTTCTCACGGGATCAGCGCTACGCCTATGTGTTCGGGCGCGACGGCGGGCTGAGCAAAATCGATTTGCTGACCCGGCGTATTGACCATCGCGTCATCCAGGGAGGCAACAGCATTGGCGGCGCCATCAGTCAGGACGGCAAGTTGATCGCCGTGTCCAACTACGTGCCCGGAGGAGTCAAGGTGTTCGATGCCGACACCCTGCAACAGGTGGCGGATATTCCGGCCACGCCCCTGGCCGATGGCAGCAAACGCTCCCGGGTCGTTGGATTGGTCGACGCGCCGGGGCAACGTTTTGTCTTCAGTCTGTTCGATACCGGCGAGATCTGGACCGCCGATTTCAGCCAGGGCAGTACACCGCAGATCAGCCGTTTCACCGGTATTGGCTCGCAACCCTATGACGCCCTGATCACCCCGGATGGGCGCTATTACATGGCCGGGCTGTTTGGCGAAGACGGCATGGCGCAACTCGACCTCTGGCATCCAGAACGCGGTGTGCAGCGGGTACTCGGCGACTACGGACGCGGTCAGGCGAAACTCCCGGTCTACAAGATGCCGCACCTGGAGGGCTGGGCCGTCGCCGACAACCAGGCCTTCGTGCCCGCCGTTGGCCGGCATCAAGTGTTGGTGATGGATTCACGCACCTGGCAGCAGACCGCAGTCATCCCGGTCGCCGGCCAACCAATATTCGTCACCTCACGCCCGGACGGTCGGCAGCTGTGGGTCAATTTCGCCTACCCGGACAACGATCGGGTGCAGGTCATCGACACCGAAACCCACGCCGTAGTCGCGGATCTGAAGCCAGGGCCAGCGGTGCTGCACATGGAATTCACCGCGCGCGGCGATCAGTTGTGGCTGTCGTTACGCGACGGCGATCAGGTTCAAGTCTGGGATCCGTACCGCCTGAAGCTGCTGAGCACCCTGCCAGCCTCCGCGCCAAGCGGCATCTTCTTCAGCAGTCGCGCGCAGAAAATGGGGTATTGAAATGAACCTTGAGCTGCTCAGTCGCCAACTCATTGACCGCTTTCAGCACGGCATGCCGCTGTGTCCGTCACCGTATAAGGAAATGGCGCGGATTCTCGGTTGCCGTGAATCGCAAGTGATGGCCTGTCTGGAAGAAATGGATCAGGCCGGCACCCTCTCACGCATCGGCCCGGTGTTCGAACACAGCCGCGCGGGGGCCAGCACCCTCGCCGCCCTCGCCGTGCCCGCCGAACGCCTGCAACAGGTGGCCGATCGCGTCAGTCAGTACCCGGAGGTCAATCACAACTACGCACGGGAGCATTTCTACAACCTGTGGTTTGTGCTGACCGCCCCTGATCGCCAACACATCGACCGCGTGCTCGAAGAACTGGAGAACGACACCGGCCTCATGCCGCTGGACCTGCCGATGTTGACCGCCTACCGCATCGACCTCGGTTTTGCCCTGGGAGAAAAATCATGAAGCCCGGATTGAGCCCCCAACAAGCGCTGGCGCTGCGCCGGCACCTCGAAGGCGGGTTGCCGTTGGTAGCGCGCTCCTATCTGGCCCTCGCCGAACGGATAAACGCTGACGAAAACCAGGTGCTCGAACAAATGCGCCAGTGGAGCGAGCAAGGGCTGTTTCGTCGTATCGGCCTGGTGCTGCACCACCGCGCGCTGGGCTTTACCGCCAACGCCATGCTGGTGCTGGATGTTCCCGACGCGCTGATCGACGAAGTCGGCCAGCGCTTGGGGCGAGCGCCCGGCATTAACCTCTGCTATCAACGGCCCCGGCGTTTGCCGCAGTGGCGGTACAACCTGTTTTGCATGGTGCACGGGCGTCAACGTGACCAGGTGGAGGCGCAGATTCAGGCGTTGCTGGAAGAGCATCTGCTGAGCGACCTGCCCCATCAACTGCTGTTCAGCACCCAGGTCTTCAAACAGTGCGGCGGCCGCTTTGCGCCCTCGCGAACAGGCGCACCAACCCATGGATGACCTCGACCGTCGACTGATCAATCGCTTGCAACTGGGCCTGCCACTGGTGCGCCACCCCTGGCGGGTACTGGCTGCCGAACTACAGAGCAGCAGCACCGAACTGCTCGAGCGACTGCATGCCCTGCTCGCTGACGGCGTGCTCACGCGCTTCGGCCCGATGTTCGACATCGAACGGCTGGGCGGCGCCTTTACCCTCGCCGCCCTGGCGGTCCCGGAAGAACGTTTTGAAGAGGTCGCCGAGCAACTGCAGGGCCTGCCGGAAGTAGCGCACAACTACCGACGCGAACACGCCTGGAACATGTGGTTCGTGCTCGCCTGCGCAACTGAACAGGACCTGACCGAGACCCTGCACCACATCGAAACCCTGACTGGTTTGCCGCTGCTCAACCTGCCCAAAGAGGAGACCTACCATGTCGGTCTGTATTTCCCGGCCTGAAGACACCCTAATCCAGCGTCTGATCGTGTTGACCCAGGCGGGTCTGCCTTTGCTGGAAGACCCGTGGGCGTGGCTCGCCGAACAGCTTGGGCTGAACATCGAAGCCACCCTGGACCTGCTCAAGCGACTACAGGCCGAGGGCGCGATTCGGCGGATCGCCGCCGTACCCAATCACTACCGCCTCGGCTATCGCCACAACGGCATGACGGTCTGGGATGTGCGCGACACCGACATGCCGCGCCTCGGCGCGCTGATCGGCGCGCAACCCTTCGTCAGCCACTGCTATCGCCGCCCACGCCGAGCCGACTGGCGCTACAACCTGTTCGCCATGGTTCATGGCCGCAGCAGCGATGAAATCAACAGCTACCGCGAGCACCTGCGCTACTTGCTGGGCGACGCCTGTGGGGCCGACGAAATGCTGGTGAGCAGCCGCATCCTTAAAAAAACCGGCTTGCGCTTGCCACCCGCTTCACGCTGAACACACCTGTCTCAAGGAGAGTTGCATGTTGAGGATCAGCCAATACCTGCGTGCACTGGCCGGCCAGGCACCTGCGCCCAGAACCAGTCCACCGGGCAGCAATCGGGCGCCGGTGGTGATCTGGAACCTGCTCAGGCGCTGCAACCTGACCTGCAAACATTGCTACGCCACCTCGGCCGACAGTGTCTTTCGCGACGAACTGGATACCGCTGCCGCGCTGACCGTGATTGACGATTTGCACGATGCCGGGGTGAAGGTGTTGATTCTTTCCGGTGGCGAACCGCTGTTGCGCGAGGATCTGTTTGTGCTCAGCGCCTACGCCCGGACCAAGGGTTTCTTTGTGGCCTTGTCCACCAACGGCACGCTGATCGATGAGCACAACATCGAACAGATCAGCGCGGCGAACTTCGACTACGTCGGGATCAGCATCGATGGCCTGGAAGCCACCCATGACGCCTTCCGCCAACTCAAGGGCAGCTTCGCCCGCTCCATGCAGGCGATCCGGCTCTGTCGCGAACAAGGCATTCGCGTCGGGCTGCGCACCACCCTGACCCAGGAGAACCATGCGCAGCTGCCCCAATTACTGGCGCTGATGCGCGAGTACGACGTGCAGAAGTTTTACCTGTCGCACCTCAACTACAGCGGTCGCGGTAAACGCAGTCGCAAACTCGACGCGCACCAGCAGATGAGCCGCGAGGCCATGACGCTGATCTTTGAGCGCGCCTGGGCAGACATCCAACAGGGGCGCGACAGCGATTTTGTCAGTGGCAACAACGATGCCGACGCCATTCTCCTGCTGCAATGGGCAGCCGAGTGTCTTCCCGAATATTACCCACGCCTGGAAAAAATGCTCCGTGCCTGGGGTGGCAACGCCTCCGGCAGCGGCATCGCCAACATCGACAACACCGGTGAAGTGCACCCGGACACCTACTGGTGGCAGCACTCGGTGGGCAATGTCCGGCGCACGCCGTTCCGCACGTTGTGGCTGGATCAGCCGGATGCCCTGCTGTTGCGCCTGCGTGAACATCCCCGCGCCGTCGGTGGCCGTTGCGCGCAATGCCGCTGGTTGCCCATCTGCAACGGTAACACCCGCACGCGCGCCTGGGCCGAGGGCGATCTGTGGGGCCAGGACCCCGGCTGCCACCTCAGCGATGACGAAATCGGCATGCCGCCGGTGACGACCATCCCTTGCATCACCCACTGAATAGCCCGTCCGGCCAACCACCTGACAAAGGTCGGGGCCGGCCAACCTGATGAAGCACCAAGGACGTCCCATGCCTCCATCGATTGCTATACCGGCCACACTTGAGTCCCCGTTCCGGCCGGGCGAAGTTGCCCTGGTCGGCGCCGGCCCCGGCGATCCACGTCTGCTGACCCTGCGCGCCTGGAGCCTGTTGATGCAAGCCGACGCCGTGGTGTACGACCGGCTGATCAGCCCCGAACTGCTGACCTTGATTCCCCTGACCTGCGCCCGCCATTACGTCGGCAAGGCCAGCGGCTGTCACAGCCTGCCCCAGGAACAGATCAACGAACTGCTCGCCGACCTCGCCGATCAAGGGCAGCGCGTGGTCCGGCTCAAGGGCGGCGACCCGTTCATTTTTGGTCGCGGCGCCGAAGAGCTGGAGTACTTGCTGCAACGCGGTGTTGACTGCCAGGTGGTGCCGGGCATTACCGCCGCTTCCGGCTGCAGCGCTTACGCGGGCATACCCTTGACCCACCGCGACCTGGTCAATTCCTGCAGGTTCATCACTGGCCATTTGCAACGCGATGGCGAGTTGTCGCTGCCCTGGAGCAGCCTCGCCGACAGTAGCCAGACCTTGGTGTTCTACATGGGCTTGTCGAACCTGGGGATCATCGCTCAACGCTTGATCGAAGCCGGGATGTCAGCCGATACACCGGCGGCGCTGATCAGCAACGGCACGCGTCCCGACCAGCACGTCGCCCGTGGCAAGCTGCACCAATTGCCGACCCTGGCGCTGGATTGTCCACCGGGCATTCCGACACTGACGGTGATCGGCACGGTGGTCGATCTGTTCGCCGCAGAACAACTGGAATACCCGGCGCGGCTTTACCCGGCGCAAGCACTACAACGCCACGCCAAGGTGGCGATATGAGGCGCATGCTCGTTGCCCACCTGTTATGGATCAGTGCGGCCCAGGCCGGCGCAGCGGTTCCGGCACTTGAACACGTGGCGGAAAACTATCAGCAGCATTGCCAGAGTTGTCACGGCGTTAACCGTCTCGGCGGTGCGGGGCCGGCGTTGTTGCCGGAGAGTCTCAGCCGGATCAAACCTGATGAAATCCGCAGCGTGATTCAGAACGGCCGACCTGCGAGCCAGATGGCTGGTTATGCCAACGTGTTCAGCCTCGCGCAGATCGACGCGCTGGTGGACTACCTTCAGCAACCGCCCGCCACCCCGCCCACCTGGAGCAATGACGACATTCTCGGCAGTCACTCGATGCTCGCGGACCTCAGCAAGTTGCCCATCACCCCCCAGCATGGCGCCGACCCGCTGAACCTGTTCGTGGTGGTGGAAGCCGGCGACCATCACATAGACATCCTCGACGGTGACCGCTTTGAGGTGCTGGCGCGGTTTGCTTCGCACTTCGCCGTGCACGGCGGGCCGAAATTTTCGCCGGACGGACGCTTCGTCTACTTCGCCTCCCGTGACGGCTGGATCAGCCTGTATGACTTGCACAACCTGAAACTGATCGCCGAGGTCCGCGCCGGGCTCAATACCCGCAACCTGGCGGTGAGCAAGGATGGACGCTGGGTGCTGGTGGGCAACTATTTGCCCGGCAACGTGGTGGTTCTCGATGCCCGTGATCTGTCGCTGGTGAAAACCATTCCCACGATCGGTCAGGATGGTACCGCGTCACGGGTCAGCGCGGTCTACTCCGCCCCGCCGCGGGACAGCTTCATCGTGGCGCTCAAGGACGTGAAGGAAGTCTGGGAACTGTCCTGGGCTGGCACACCCAATTTCGAACCACGAAGGATTCCTGCCGGGGATGTTCTCGACGACTTCTCTTTTTCACCGGACTACAAACAGCTGCTGGCCACCTCGCGCAAAGCCCAGGGCGGTCAGGTGATCGACCTCGACAGCGGCAAGGTGATCACCGACATTCCGCTGCCGGGGATGCCGCATTTGGGCTCGGGGACTTATTGGAAACGCAACGGTGAGTGGGTGTTCGCCACGCCGAATATCAGCAAGGGGCTGATCTCGGTCATCGACTTCAAGACCTGGAAACTGATCAAGGAAATCCCGACCCTGGGGCCAGGGTTTTTCATGCGCAGCCACGTCAACTCGCGGTATGCCTGGAGTGATGTGTTCTTTGGGCCTGATAACGATGCGATCCACCTGATCGACAAGCAGACGCTGGAAATTGCCCACACCTTGCGTCCGATGCCCGGGAAAACTGCCGCTCATGTTGAGTTCACCCGGGATGGCCGTTTTCTGCTGCTGAGCATTTGGGCGACCGATGGTGCGCTGATCGTTTACGACAGTAATACCCTCGAGGAGATCAAACGTATTCCGATGAACAAGCCTTCGGGTAAGTACAACGTGGGGAACAAGATTGAGTTTGTTGAGGGTACGTCCCACTAGGCCTGTAACCTCCAGGAAAAGGCACGGCCAACGCAACCCTGTGGCGAGGGGGCTTGCCCCCGTTGGGTCGCGAAGCGGCCCCAAAAACCGGCAATCACGTTGTGTCAGATAAAACACATTTGCTGTTTTTACGACTGCTTCGCAGCCGAACGGGGGCAAGCCCCCTCGCCACAGGGTTTGTGTTCGGCCATCAGTCCAGGGTGTAACCGCTGCCGACCTTCCAGTCCTGACCGTAAACATCGCGAGCGCCTTGCGACAGCGGAAAAGACAATGAAGATCGTTCCCACGCGCCGCGTCACCAGTGCGCAGGACTCGAGTCTTGCGTCGACAGCCGGACGCGGAGCGTGGGAACGATCAGTGACTGAGCGGCGGGGGCTGTTGATCTTGCTTTGGCTTTTGATCTTGCTTTTGATCTTGATCTGCCCCGTCGGAAGGCCGAGCGCAGGTTCTGCGCAGTGGGCACCGCGGCAAGGATGCCGCGGCAAGGATGCCGCGGTAGCCGCCCCCGGCCATGGATGGCCGATGGCGGCGGGCCCACGGAGCAGGACCGGAGCGAGGGCATGCCGAGCCACAGCGAGGCACCGTACGTCAGGGGCAAGAGCGTTTGGTTACTTGGCGCTCTTCCAAGTGACCCGCCGTAAGGGCGGAACCCTAAGCCGCCATCACCGCAACAACGGATATGTACTCCAAAAGTCAGCCCAACGTGTACCCGTTATCAACCTTCCAGTCCTGACCATAAACACCCCGAGCACCCTGCGACAGCTGAAAGACAATCACATTAGCCACCGCCGCAGCATCAAGAAAATGCCCCGGCAACAGACGTTTACCAAGCGTGTCGGCAACATCGCCAAGCTCCCCCTCGCTCAGCCCCAAGTGATCCCACATCGAGGTAGCCGTCGGCCCCGGCGAGACCAGATTAATACGCACATCAAAACGCGCAAACTCCACCGCCAGCGTCCGCGCCTGAGCCGCCAGCGCAGCCTTGCTGGCAATGCACGCAGCCAATCCCGGAAAACTCGAACCCGTCAGAAAACTCCCGATAAACACCACCGAAGCCGGACTCGCCAACTCCCCCCGCAACGCAGCCAGCGTATCCAACGCCCCGGCACCATTAACCGCCCACTGACGCTGGAAGGCCGCCATATCCAGGCTGTCAGCCATCTCGGCAATACCCGCGTTAGGCACCAGATAGTCCACGGGGCCCATCGCCGCAGCCCGCTCGGCCAGCTCGCGCAGGTCTTGCTGACTCGTGACATCCCCCGCAAACCACTGCAACCGTTCCCCGTAGATCTGCTGCAACGCCGGCAGTTCACCCAGGGTCCGAGACATCGCCAGCACCTTGACCCCGCGCGGTAACAACGCAGCGCACAGTGCCAGGCCAATCCCGGAGCTGGCACCCGTGACCACCGCCAAACGATCCTGAAACTCGGTTTTCATCATTTACTCCTGGGCATCGCGGATGCCAGCACTGGGGGACATAGCCAGCCCCTATCTTTGAACAGGAGAAGAAAAAACGACTTGACCGCGATCAGACTTTTTCGACGACGTTAGTGTTGCTGCAACAGCGCCGGAGTGATCTCGCTGAAGCGCAGCAAACGACCGCCCTGTTCAGCGGCAAGCTTTTCAGCGGCCTCACGACTGGAGAAGGACGCCAGCACCACACCCATGGCGCCCTTGAGTTGGGTGCCGACCACGTAGAACGCGTCCTTGGCATCGATCAAATGGGCATCATCCGGCGCGTTCCACGGGCTGCGGCCCATGTCGTGGACATACAGTTTTGCATCGCCATGATGATTTTCCGGCTGCAACCACCAACCGATCATTTCCGCCGTGGAGCAGAACTTCTTCACCCCGGCCCGCTCGACGACTTCGCCCTTGGGCCCGGGGAATCCGTTGATGATCATCCCGCAGACATGGCATTCATCACTGGGATGAAAGGCTGTGGCGGCGTCGCTGTAAGTGGCTTGCGCCGGGTTGTCACAAGCCGTCAGCAAGAGGCACATCATCAGGCCCGCCACCGCGCGTACCGTCATCAGATAAAAGGTGTTCATTGTCAACTGCTCCTAAAAACCAAAGTAAAAATTCATGTCGCCCGGCGACGAAACAACAGCCAGGCCGAGCCCAATGGCACCGCCACCCACAGCGACAGGCACAGCCAGAGCATCGAGCCCGGCATCGGCAAATCGCTGCCCAGCGTCAGCACACCCGCGGTACCGGCGCCGGGCTCAAAACCGGAGAGATTGATCAGGCGATAGATGTCGGCCGGATTGAGCAGCAGCAACCAGGGCAGCACTTTCGGGTTGAACTGCCCTTCGCTGAGCACCAACAGCGCCAACAGTGCCAGGTCGAACACCAGCACGAAGAAGAACCAGACGCCCAGCGCCAGCCCGGCCGCCGTGGATTTCTCGGCGGACACACTGCTCAGCACATAGGCCAGCCCCAGAAAACCCCAGCCCAGCAACGTCGACGACGCCATGAACCGGCCAAAGGCCCAAAGCAACAGGCTCAGTTCGACATCGTCCACCAGCACCGCGATGGCGAGCATGGCGCAGCCGAAACCGATCAGTGTCGCCAGCGCCAGGATCAACCCATGGCCGACAAACTTGCCGAGCAGAATCTGCCCGCGACCCAACGGATACGTCAGCAACAGCAGCAAGGTGCCGCTCTCGTCCTCGCCGACGATGGCGTCATAGGCCAACAGCAACGCAATCAACGGCATCAAAAACGTCGCCAGACTGGCGAGGCTGGCGATGGTGGCCGGCACCGAAGTGAAGCCCAACTGCCCGGAGGCCGCGGCGCCCAGCCAGGCGATGCCAATAGCCAACACCGCGAACAACACACTGATCGCCAACAACCAGCGATTGCGCAAACCATCGCTGAATTCCTTGCGGGCCATGTTCCAGACAGCATTCATACGGCCTCCCCGATCGGCGCCGCAGCGGCCCGGCTCATGTAGTAGCGGTAAATATCTTCCAGAGACGGCTGATGGATTTCCACGTCGGCCGGTTCGTCTTCATTGAGCAGTTGGCGCAACAGCCCGAGCTTGCTGCCATTGAGCGCGGCCACTTCAAGCCCTTCGACGCCCCAGCGTTCGGTGACGTGTCCGGCGTTGTTCCAGCGTTGCTGCAAGGGCCCGGCGTGCTTCAGGCCGTTGGCGCGAATCAGCGTCGGCAGCCCGGCTTCCTCGCGCAAACTGCGCAGACTACCGAGGGCCAGCAAGCGGCCCTGGG
The DNA here is from genome assembly GCF_000282315.2 of Pseudomonas sp. GM41(2012). GTDB lineage: Bacteria > Pseudomonadota > Gammaproteobacteria > Pseudomonadales > Pseudomonadaceae > Aquipseudomonas. Next base: position 342,642 of record NZ_AKJN02000006.1, on the reverse strand, counting down.
TCAGAATCGCGGCGCGGTTGATATGCGCCTCTACACCCGGCAATACGTGGGAACAGAGAATGATGCTGGTGCCCTGGCTGCGCAGGCGATCGAGCAAGCGATAAAGGTCCTGGGTTGCGATGGGATCGAGGCCGACCGTAGGTTCGTCGAGCAGCAACAAACGCGGCTCACCGAGCAGCGCTTGTGCCAGCCCCAGGCGTTGCCGCATGCCTTTGGAGTAGGTCTTGACCCGTCGATACGCCGCACCGGCCAGGCCGACTTCCTCCAGCAGCACGTCCACCTGAGCGGACGCGGCGCCTTTGAGTCGCGCGAAATGGCGCAAGGTCTCAACACCGCTCAGCTGCGGGTAAAACGTCACGTTCTCCGGCAGATAACCGAGCAGGCGTCGCACGTGGGGATCGCTGGGCAAACGGCCGAACACCCTGACCTGCCCTTCGCTGGGCTGGAGCAGGCCAAGCACCAGTTTCATGCTGGTGGTCTTGCCCGCACCGTTGTGCCCGAACAAACCCAGCACTTCACCTTCAGCGAGGCTGAGGTTGAGTTGATGCAACACGGTGGCATGCCCATAGCGCTGGCTGACGCCTTCGATGTCGATGACGTTCATGAGGTGGGCTCCTGGGTCAGGGTTTGAGGGGATGACTTCATCAGCGGATGACTGTCGAGCACCCCCGGCGATTTCATCACCGGAAAGGCCCGTTGCACCCAGCGCAGCAGCTCGATGCCGGGGCTGTTCATCAACAGCCGCACCTGCGGGTACAGCCACAGCAGACGGTCGACGTTGTCGTTGGGTTCGTAGGCGATATCGCCGAGGCCATCGTTGTTGCGGTCCCAGCCCAGGTAATCGCTCCAGTAATTGCCCCGGCCATCCGCCGACCATTCCTGCAAGCGAGTGGCGACGTACTTGACCTGCCGCTGGTTGCCGACAAAAGCGTTGTCAGCGATGCGGTTATCTTCCGAGCCGGCAGTGAGATGAATTCCCACGGCGCTGTGCTCGAAGTGGTTGTGTTCGATGCTGTTGAACAGCGAGTTGTAGATGAACAGCGCCTTGCCCTCGGCACCGCTGATCATGCTGTCGCCGGTCGAGCCGTCGCGCACGTCAGTGACGAAGTTGTCACGCAAGGTTGAATAGGTGATGTAGTTCATCAGGATCCCGTAGTTCTGATCCTGTTCGGAGCGATTGCCGATCACCATGAGCTTGCGGCTTTGCATCAGGGCGTAGCCGGTGCGGGTGCGGCGGGTGGTGTTGCCGATCAACTGGTTATCGTTGGCGAACATGTAATGCACGCCGTAGCGCAGGTCTTCCAGGGTATTGCCTTGCAGCAGGTTGCCGTTGGAGGTATCGATGTAAATGCCATCGCGGGTGTCGCGCACCTGGTTGCCAATGACCTTGGCGCCATGCACCGCATACAGATGAATGCCGTTGCCGCGATCCTGGGAACGCATCGTCGGATCACCCTGAATGCAGTTGTCGATCAGGCTCACATCCTGCGTACCGTCGACCCAAATACCGAAGCCCTTACCCTGCAGGCGATTGCCTTTAATCACCGCGCCATGGGCTTTGGGCTGGATAAACACCGCCGCATTCATGGCGGTGAGGTCGTGCCCCCAGTCCAGAAACGTGCAGCCCTCGATGCCGACATCCGGCGCACTGATGATCAGACCGTTGCCCTGCCCCTCGCCCTGAAATACCGCGCCCGGCTCGCAGACAATCTGCATCGGCTGATCGACGCTGTACGAGCCACGGTATTCTCCGGCCGGCAGGTGCCAGCGTTGATCGGCGTCCACCGTCAACGGCAACGTGGTAATGGGTTGCACCGCCAGCGCGCTGCCAGACATCAGCAGGAGCGCAAGCACAATGACCTTCACCGGGTTTCCCTTGCTCTCAGTCATTGCTTCGCTCCTGTCGATGGGCAACGGTCAGGCCTTCTCGACCTTCATGCGACCGACCATTTCCATGTGCAGCGCATGGCAGAACCAGCTGCAGTAGTACCAATGCAGGCCAGCCTTGTCGGCGATGAAGGTGATCGATGAGGTCTGCTGCGGGCTGATTTCCATGCTGACGCCATGGTTGGTCATCACGAAGCCGTGGGTCACGTCTTCAATCTGGTCGATGTTGGTGATGGTCACCGTGACCTCGTTGCCCTGTTTGACGGTGAACTCCGGCAGGCCGTAGGCCGGCGCCATCGAGGTCATGTAGACACGGACCTTGTTACCGTCGCGGATGACCTTGTTGTCGGTCTCCAACTTGATCCCGTCCTTCGCGGCGATGACCACGGTTTCGGCAAAAAACGGGTCGTTGCGGTCCCAGATCTTCTTGGTCTTGATCTGGTCGCGGCGGGCCATCACGCAGTCGTGGGGTTCGGCAAAGGCCGGGCCGTCGTGCACCAGTTTCATTTCCTCGCCGGAGATATCGATCAACTGATCGTTTTCCGGGTGCAGCGGGCCGGTCGGCAGGAAACGGTCCTTGGAAAACTTGCTGAGCACCATCAGCCATTGGCCGTCGGCCTCACTGGTTTCAGTCAGCGAGGCATGGTTGTGGCCCGGCTGATACTGCACATCGAGTTTCTGCTTGATGTAGTTGACCTTCTCACCGGTGTAGGCGCGAATGGCTTCTTCCACGTTCCACTTCACCACCTGGCTGTCGATAAACAGCGTGGTGTAGGCATTGCCGCGACCGTCGTAAGTGGTGTGAAGCGGGCCAAGACCCAGCTCGGGCTCGCCGACCACTACGTCACGCGGGTCCTTGAATTTGTCGTCGAACAGATCGTCAAGCTTGGCGATGGCAATGATGGTGCAGGTCGGCGAAAGCTTGCCGTTGGCAATGAAATACTTGCCATCGGGCGAGGTATTGAGGCCGTGGGGGTTCTTCGGCGTCGGGATGTATCGGGTGAACGCGCTGTCCTTGCCATCGGTTTTACGACCATCGACCACCGGCACTTTCGAGCCGTCGAGGGTGATGAACTTGCCGGCCTTGATCGCCGCTTCGATGCGCGGGATGTTGAACACCACCACCCAGTCGCGCTCGTTGCGCATCATGCCGCCCAGGTCGTAGGCCTTCTCCGAGTTGTAGCAGGTCGATGCCGCGTATTTGCCGGTGTAGTCGGCGTCAGTGTTGTCCAGGTTGCCGTCGACGATGACCTGGAACGCCATCTCCATTTTCTCGGCATCGATGGCGTTGAACATGGTGTAGCTGTTCTTGTCCTGCAGGTCGAAGGTGCTGCCGTCATTGGGGTGCGGAATCACGAATTCGGCATTGGCGAACACGTACTTGGTGTGCGGCACTTTCTGCAGGCGCAGCCCATGAACAGCCTGCACATTGGGCACGGTGAGCATCTTGTCGCACTTCATGATGTCCAGACGGATACGCGCAACGCGGCTGTTGGCCTTGTCATTGATGAACAGGTATTTGCCGTCGTACTTGCCATCGGTCATCGACAAATGCGGGTGGTGGCAGTCGCCATTCTGGAAATGCGCGCTGTCGCCCATGATCCGTTTGCTTTCGTTGGTCAGGCCCCAACCGGTCGCGGAATCGACGTTGAACACCGGAACACGCAACAACTCGCGCATCGACGGAATGCCCATGATCCGCACTTCACCCTGATGGCCGCCGCTCCAGAAACCGTAGTACTGGTCCAGTTCGCCCGGTCCGACGTGGGTTTTCAGTTGCGCGTCCTTGGCCGCTGCCGCCCATGTCTCACGGGTGAAGACCGCGCCACCGATGGCCGTGGCACCGGCCAGTACCGCGCCGGTCACCGCACTGGTGCCCAGGAAGCCGCGACGACTGAGGCCGGTCGGTTCCGGCACTTCAGTGGTTTTTTTGGATTCTGTGTCGTTCATCAGGTGTTTTCCTTGAAGGGATAAAAACGGTCACTGCGGACAAGCGCTCGCGGGGTTCATTCCAGAGCGGTCACTTCCACGACAGGTATCAGTTGCACAGCGGCGGGTGCCGCTTTGCCGCGTTTCTTGCGCTTGTTGATCAGCGGCGGGCATTTGTTGTCGTTCTGGTACGTCATCTGGCAATCGAGGCAGTAGTGGCACTCGTTGGCATTGATCCGGCCATCGGGATGAATCGCCTGGATCTCGCATTCCTTGGCGCACAGTTGGCAGGGCGTGCCGCAGTCCTTGCGGCGTTTGAGCCAGTCGAACAGGCGAAATTTGCTCGGAATCGCCAGCGCCGCACCCAACGGGCAGATGTAGCGGCAATAGACTTTGCGCGTGAAAATGTTGATGACCAGCAGCGCCACCGCGTAGAGCACGAACCACCACTGGCGGTCGAACCGGAGGGTGATGGCGGTCTTGAACGGTTCCACCTCGGCGAACAGTTCGGCGGTGGACATCGACTCCAGGGAGATGCCGAACAGCAGCAGCAAAATGATGTATTTGATCGCCCACAAGCGTTCATGCACCGCGAAGGGTAATTCGTATTGAGGGATTTTCAGCTTGCGTGCGGCCTCGTTGATCAACTCTTGCAAGGCGCCAAACGGGCACAACCAGCCGCAGAACACGCCACGGCCCCACAGCAGAATGCTCGCAGCGGCGAAGACCCAGAGCATGAAGATCAGCGGATCGGTGAGAAACAGCTCCCAGCGAAAATGGTCAAACAGCGCATGAGCGAAGGTCAGGACATTGACCACTGACAACTGCCCCAGCGCGTACCAGCCGATAAACACCACGGTAAACACCAGGTAACCGCGGCGCAGCCAGTGCAGAAAATGCGGGCGACGGGTGAAGGTGTCCTGCAAAAACAGGATCGCTGTCAGCAGCAGCAACGCGGTGCCGAGTACGGCGATCTGAAAGGATTTCTGATACCAGATGTTCAACCACATGGGCCGACTGGCTTCCTCAAGGGCGGCCAGTTCTTCGGCGCTGGGCAGTGGTCGTTCAAGGTAAGGCTCGGGCAATTGATAGGCCAGTTCGAAGCTGCTGAACGTGCCACTGACCGGGCCGGTCTGGCGACGTACCAATAACTCCAGAGACCAGGGCGATCCCGGATCGAACTTCGCCGGTTCGCGCACAATGAAAATCGACATTTCAGTGAACTCGGGCATGCCTTTGGCAAACACATCCGAGAGCCGCTGATGGTCCATGTCGCGAAAGCTGATGACATTCCCGAACTGGCGCAATTGCACCCGATCGAAAATCCCGCCGCGCACATACCCCGAGCCTTTATAGGAAAACAGCCCGCGACCCAGTACCGCGATGGCTTGCTCGCCAGGCTTGAGGTCTTGCATGAGGAAGCGATATTGGTTGTCGCCCAGCAGAGCACGGCCGATGGTCGGCGGATTCAGGTCGGCGGTGTAGAGCTCGATAAAGGTCTCATCCACCTGATCGGCGGCGGCGTTTTCCACGCCTTCGGCATCAGTGCCCTTGAAGGCGGCGTCGACCTGGCCACGGGTCAGGTTCAAGCGGCGGATGGCGCCGTTGCCGGTCAGTTGTTCCCAGGTGGCGGGTTCGAAAAAGTTCAGCCGCACGGTGGCGGGCTTGCTTGCCACACCGCCCGTGTCTTCGATCAGCTTGAGTGAGACAGCCACATCATGAGCGGCGCGCATGATGACCTCGTTGACCACCATGGCCGTGACGGTTGCGCCGGCGATGGCATCGACCGTGACTGCATTCGGATCACTGGAATGGCCGACGACGACCCGCTGGCTGACCTTCACGCCCTTGTACTTGGCGCTGAAACCGTGAAGTTTTGCCTCAGGAATGCCAATCAGCAGAATCGGCTCATGGTGTTCCAGCACATAGGCATCCTGAATCACGCCGGCAGTGTCAAGGATCACCTGGGTGTTGATCGGCTTGCCCGAGTAAGCCGGAATATCCACCACGTCCAGGCTCTGGAACACATAACCGATGACCTTGCCGGCGGCGGACAGCGTGCGCACCTTGAACCGGCCTTCGGGGGCGGAAACGGAATCGGTCTGATGGAAGGTTTTTTCGATGCGCTGCTGCTCGATGTCGCCGTATTGCTTGGCCTGCGCCCCCTCGAAGGTGGCGAGCATCAGCGTCAGCATGACCACCAGACCGACACCCCAGGCGCGCAGGTTGCCGAGTATCGAAGGCTGATGGATTGTCATGGGCTCGCTGATTTCAAAGGGGCTTGCGGTCATGTTAGGGAGCGTTGCGCCCCCTGCCCTTGATTGAGATCAACTTGAGTCCATAGAGGGCTCGTATTCTCAGACCGTGCGAGAAAACTGGCCTTTTTGTTCACCACCCAGATAGGCGTCAAACGCCATCGCGGCACTGCGCATCATCAAATGCCCTTGTGGCAACAGCACCAATTCGTTGCGGTGAATCTGCAGCAATCCATCGCGCACATGCTCGCCCAGCTGTGCCAGCGCCTCGGCAAAATACTCGGTGAAGCGAATGCCATGCCGCGCTTCATACTTGTCGAACGCGATACGGCCATGGCACATCAGGTCGCTGATCACCTCGCGGCGCAGCAGGTCGTCGGCGTTCAAGCGGTAACCGCGATGCACCGGCAACAGCCCTTGATCGATACGAGCGTAGTACTGAGAAAGCTCCTTGACGCTTTGGCTGTAGCTGTCGCCGACCTTGCCGATCGACGACACCCCTAGGCCGATCAAATCGCAGTCGGCATGGGTGGAATAGCCCTGAAAGTTACGTTGCAGGGTGCCATTGGCCCGGGCCAGCGCCAGCTCGTCATCCGGCAAGGCGAAATGATCCATGCCGATGTAGACGTAACCGGCCTCGGTCAGACGGCGGATGGTCAGCTCGAGCAGTTCCAGCTTGCGCTCCGGTGGCGGCATGTCGGCGGGACGAATCAGCCGTTGTGCGCGGACCATCTCCGGCAAATGCGCGTAGCTGTAGGCGGCAATCCGGTCCGGACGCAGCGCGATGATCTTACTGAGGGTAACGTCAAAACTCTGCACGGTTTGCAGTGGCAGGCCGTAGATCAGGTCGACGCTGATCGACTTGAAGTGCGCCTCCCGCGCCGCCGCGACCAGCGCATAAATTTGCTCTTCACTTTGCTGGCGATTGACCGCTGCCTGCACGTCGGGATCGAAATCCTGCACGCCGAAGCTCAGGCGATTGAAGCCCAATTGGCGCAACGACTGAATCTGCTCGGTGCTGATGGTGCGCGGGTCAACCTCGATGGAGAACTCATGGTTATCGCTGTCATCCATGTTGAACGCCTGGTGCAGGCAGTCCATCAGGTCCGCCAGCTGCTCGCTGGTCAAATAGGTCGGCGTGCCGCCCCCCAGGTGCAACTGAGTGAGTTTGCGCGTGCTGTCGAACAAGGCCGCCTGCATCGCGATTTCACGCTTGAGGTACGTCAGGTACTCGACGGCGCGATGGGTTTTCTGGGTAATGATTTTGTTGCAGGCGCAGTAGTAACAAAGGCTTTTGCAGAACGGGATGTGGATGTACACCGACAACGGTTTCGGCGCGGCCACCTGATTGCTGTCGCGGGCGGCACGCTGATAGTCGTCAACGGCAAACGCCTGGTGAAACTGCGGCGCCGTGGGGTAAGAGGTATAACGCGGCCCCGGGCGGTCGTACTTTTCGACCAGGGCGCGATTGAAATCAAATGTCGTGTTCATGATCGATCAACTCGCAGGGGTTAATGCTTCGCACCGCCCAAATCCTTTTCAAACAGGTTGCAGATGGCATCCACTTCCGGCCGACCGGCGGGAAGGATGCTGATGAAACGGTCTGACAATTCAATCAACCCGTCCCGGCTCAATTGCTCCAGCAACGGCCAGACGGCGGAGAAGTACGTTGAAAAAGCCAGCCCGTAGCGCCGCTCGATAGCGCGGATATCCAGTTCCTGATCACAGGCCAGACGCTCCATGACCATTTGCCGGATCTGATCCCCCGCCTCGAAGCGCCAGCCTCGACACGTCGGCAATTGCTTCATGTCCAGTTGCTGCTGATAACGCTCAATCTCGTCGGTGTTTTGTGTGTACAAATCGTCGATCTGGCTGATGGCGCCCAAACCGAATCCGACATGATCGCAATAACCGTGACGGGAGAAACCCTCACAGGTACGGCGCAACCGGCCTCGCTCCTGAGCGACCGCCAAATCATCATCAGGCCGGACAAACTGCCCCAGACCGATGTAGTGATAACCCGCACCAAGCAGCTGATCAAAGCAGATCTGGCGCATCGCGCCTTTATCGTCCTGGCTGCACAACTCTCTGACTTTGTCACCGAGCACCGGCCGATAGCGCCGTGGTGGCCGGGCATAGTCGAACACCATCAGCCGGTCCGGCTCCAGCTCGATAATGCTCGCCAGCTTCAGCGCAAAACTGTCTGGCGTCTGCCAGGCATGACCAAAACCCAGATCGACGTTGATGGATCGAAAACCAAAGGTGCGTGCGGCATCCATGAGCGACTGGATCGGCGCCGGGTTCTGGTAGCAGGCCACCGACCTGTCACAGTCGGCGTCGATATCTGGAACGCCGATGCTGACGTGGTTGAATCCCTGGTCGCGCAGCAACCCCATGGTCGCCCAGTCGGTGTGGTGAAGGTCGACCTCGACACTGTAATCGCCGCCTTCATGCTCTAGAAATTTGAACCGGCCACGCAGATGATTCATCAGCCGTTCCAGATAGGCAGGCGCGGGGGTTCCGCCGCCCAGATGAAATTGCTCGACCCGTTGCTGCGCACCGAGGTGACAACCGACGAGGTCGATTTCCCGCTCCAGATGCTCAAGGTACTGTTCGATACCGTTGTGCTCGCCGGCGATATCGCGCGGGGCACAGGAAGACGGCTTGAGGCTGGAAGGCAGTTGCACGTTCAGGGACAGCGGACGGCACTTCTGGCGGCTGACGCGCAATGCACGAAGCAGGTCCAGAGAGCCAATACCGTCATGAAATTTTTGCGTGTCGGCATGACAGTTAGGGTCAAGCACGCCTTGATCGCACCGGGCGATCTCGCCTGGGTTGTGAAATAAATCGAGCATGACGGTCTCCGAGACTGGCTGCGGACTTTCAGTCTCCGGGTTTAACCATCAATGCTCCTTGATTTGCGTCAAGCGCAAGCGAAGTGTCTGCACAACGGACCACCGGTCAGCCCCGACTACCACGTCAGGTAAAACATGCCCTTGGCCAGCAGCACGATAACGATCATGTGGCAGAACAGGCTGCCATGGATGAAGTGCAGGTATCGCGGGCTCATTCGGCCGCTTTTGAATAGAAACATGGCGCCGAGGAAATGCAGCAGCACACTCACGGCCACCGCGATTTTCAACGCCAGTAAGGTGCCGAACGATGAGGACAGTGGTGAGGCCAGGGCTGGCAAGTAGCGCAACCAGACCATGCCCAGCCCGGCACCGAACAACACCAGCAGCACCCACGGCATCAGTGTGCGGGCCCGGCGGCCGATACCCTGCTCCACCAGCAGCATTACCCTGGCGGGCAACTGTTTGCGGATGCTTTCCAGGAACAGGACTTCGAAGAACACCGTGCCGATGAAGATCAGCGCGGCAAACAGGTGCAAGGTCAGAATCAGCGGATAGATCATGGTGTTTTCGCCTTGGGTCAAGGCAACCCGCGCTACGGCGAACAATTGGGGTGAGCGCACTGGCTGTCGGTCTCTTGAGACTACAGAGACAGCCTGGTTATGCGGTTGACACTGATCAAGAAAGGCGCAAAACCCCCGAGTTCGTGGGCATATCCGTTTCTGCGGTGATGGCTTATTACGGTTTCGCTTTTACAGCGAGTCACTTTCGAAAAGCCTGCGCGGCCCGGCGGAAAGTAACCAAAGCGCTCTTGCCCCTTTCGATCGGTGCCTCGCCTAGGCTCGGCATGCCCTCGCTCCGGTCCTGCTCCGTGGGCCCGCCGCCATCGGCCATCCATGGCCGGGGGCGGCTAACCCGGCATCCATGCCGGGTTGCCCACTACGCAGAACCTCCACTCGGCCTCTCGAGGGGGCGAGTACCGCAAAAGCACCGCGAGGCGGCCTACCGGCCGGCCTGTCTCTTCAAGCGTACGCACTCCCCCTGTGGGAGCGGGCTTGCTCGCGAAAGACGTGAACGATTACGCGTCCTGTCTGAATGAACGCGGTGTCCGGACGCTTTTCGCGAGCAGGCTCGCTCCCACAGGTACAACTCCGGGCTTTTGATCTTGCTTTTGATCTTGATCTGCCCCGTCGGAAGGCCGAGCGCAGGTTCTGCGCAGTGGGCACCGCGGCAAGGATGCCGCGGTAGCCGCCCCCGGCCATGGATGGCCGATGGCGGCGGGCCCACGGAGCAGGACCGGAGCGAGGGCATGCCGAGCCTAGGCGAGGCACCGTACGTCAGGGGCAAAAGCGTTTGGTTACTTGGCGCTCTTCCAAGTGACCCGCCGTAAGGGCGGAACCAATAGCCGCCGTGACCGCAGAAACGGATATGTACCCCAACCTTAATGGTGCTGCCAGGTCTAGTGCCCGCGAATGTAATGCTCCAGCTGCCGAATCAAATCCGCCTGCTCAACAATAGCCTCCTTGACCAAATCCCCAATCGATAAAAGCCCAATCAGCTCGCCCCCCTCCACCACCGGCAAATGACGCAGATGGCTGTCAGTCATCACCGCCATGCAACGCTCAATACTCTGCTGACTGTCAGCCGTCACCACCGGCGCACTCATGATGTCGCGCACCGGCGTACCCACCGAAGAGCGCCCCTGCAGCACGACCTTGCGCGCATAGTCACGCTCGCTGATCACGCCAACCACCTGCCCGGCCTCGATCACCGGAAGTGCGCCCACGTTCTTTTCCGCCATGATCCTCAGCGCTTCAAGCACCATTTCATCCGGCGCAACGCTATGCACCTGGCGGTTTTGCACGACCTTGAGTTTCAGCAATTGTGCGGCTGTTTTCATAAATGCCTCCGATGCGGATACGCGATGCTGTTGAACAGGCTCAAGCCACCCCGACTTCCACCACGCCGCTGTTCAACCGCACGGGCCAGACACGCAGACGCTGTTGCGGATACTCCAGGCAGCTGCCGTCCTCAAGGCGGAAATGCTGTTTATAGATCGGCGATGCAACCACCAGATCACCCTTGATGCTGCCGACCAACCCGCGACCGATCACATTCGCCCCGGATTGCGGGTCGTGGTTGTCGATGGCGTAGAGGGTCCGACCCTCGGCACCCGGCAGGTAGAACAGCGCCACTTGCGCGCCGTCGAGCCAGACGACGACGCCGGAGTTGCTGACCAGATCCTGTTGCTCGCACACCGTTTGCCAGGCCTCGGGGTTTTCCAGGGAATCGATGCGTTGGGTATTGGACTGGCTCATCAGGCAATCTCCTCGATAACAGGGATAAGGTTGAGTTCGGCGGCCATGATCGGGCGCCGCTGGCCGCGTTCCTGGACAAAGTGGATGTCCGGGTCCGGGCGTTTATCGTTGACGAAGGTACGGAAGCGCTTGAGTTTTTCCGGGTCTTTGAGGGCGTTGGCCCACTCGCATTCATAGCGATTGACCACCAGTTGCATCTGCGATTCGAGCTCTTCACCCAGCCCGAGGCTGTCGTTGATGATCACATCCTTGAGGAAGTCGAGGCCGCCCTCCAGGCTTTCGCGCCACACCGAGGTGCGCTGCAATTTGTCGGCGGTGCGGATGTAGAACATCAGGAAGCGGTCGATGTAGCGGATCAGCGTTTCATCGTCGAGGTCGGTGGCGAACAGCTCGGCATGGCGCGGGCGCATGCCGCCGTTGCCGGCGATGTAAAGGTTCCAGCCTTTCTCCGTGGCGATCACGCCAACGTCTTTGCTCTGGGCTTCGGCGCATTCTCGTGTGCAACCGGACACCGCGAACTTGAGTTTGTGCGGCGAACGCAGGCCCTTGTAGCGGTCCTCGATGGTCAGGGCCATTTGCACGCTGTCCTGCACGCCATAACGGCACCAGGTGCTGCCGACGCAAGACTTCACCGTGCGGGTCGATTTGCCATAGGCGTGCCCGGTTTCGAAACCGGCTTCAATCAGCTCGGCCCAGATGTCCGGCAACTCATGCAACTGCGCGCCAAACAGGTCGATACGCTGGCCGCCGGTGATTTTGGTGTAGAGGTCGTATTTCTTCGCCACCACACCAATCGCGATCAGTTTGTCGGCGGTGATCTCGCCACCGGGGATCCGTGGCACCACCGAATAGGTGCCGTTTTTCTGCATGTTGGCCATGAAGGTATCGTTGGTGTCCTGCAACGGCACCAGCGAGGCATCCATGATCGGCTGGTTCCAGCACGACGCGAGGATCGAGCCCACCGCCGGCTTGCACACGTCGCAACCGGTGTGGCCACGGCCATGTTTGGCCAGCAGTTCTTCGAAGGTGATCACCCCTTCTACCCGCACCAGCGCATAAAGCTCCTGACGGGTATAGGCAAAGTGTTCGCACAGGCTCTTGTCGACGCTGACGCCACGGGCAATCAACTCATGTTCGAAAACCTGCTTGAGCAGCCCGGCACAACCACCGCAACCGGTGCAGGCCTTGGTCTGCGACTTGAGCAGGCCGAGGTCGGTGCAGCCACCGTCGATGGCCGAGCAAATGGAGCCCTTGGTGACGTTGTGGCACGAACACACCGTGGCCGCTTCGGGCAACGCGCCCGGGCCCAGGGTCGGTGCGCCTTCGGACGACGGCAGAATCAGGCTGGCGGGTTCCGCCGGCAACGCAATCGCGTTCTGCATGTATTGCAGCAGCGTGTCGTAATAGCTGTTGTCACCGACCAGCACCGCACCAAGTACGTGCTTGCCCGTCGCGTCCACCACCAGGCGACGATAGCTGGCCGTGGTTTCGTCGATGAACTGATAGCTGCGCGCGCCAGGCGTGCTGCCGTGGGCGTCGCCGATGGAGCCGACATCGACGCCCAGCAGCTTGAGCTTGGTCGACATGTCCGCGCCCATGAACGGCTCGGCGGTTTCGTTGCACAACAGTGCTGCGACGCCGCGCGCCATTTGGTAGCCCGGGGCGACCAGGCCAAAAATGCTGCCGTTCCAGGCGGCACACTCGCCGATGGCGTAGATGTTCGGATCGCTGCTCTGGCATTGGTCGTCAATTACAACGCCGCCACGCGGGCCGACTTCCAGCGAGCATTGGCGGGCCAGTGCGTCTTGCGCACGAATACCGGCGGAAAACACGATCAGGTCGGTTTCAAGGAATTCGTCATTGGCGAAGTTCATCCGGTAGCGGTATTCCTCGCCTGCACTGATCGATTGCGTGCCGCGCGACAAATGCACGCCGACGCCGAGCCGTTCGATCTGCGCCTTGAGCGCCAGGCCACCGTATTCGTCCAGTTGCACCGGCATCAGGCGCGGGGCGAATTCCACCACATGAGCTTCCAGCCCCAGGGTTTTCAGGGCGTTGGCGGCTTCCAGGCCCAGCAAGCCACCGCCGACCACCACACCGCGTCGGGCGTTGCTGGCCGCGGCACGAATGGCGTCGAGGTCTTCAAGGGTGCGATACACCAGGCGCGAATCGCCCTCGGCGCCTTCGATTGGCGGTACAAACGGATAGGACCCGGTGGCCAGCACCAATTTGTCGTAGGAGACACAGCCTTGGGCGGTGATCACCTGACGGCGTGCGCGGTCGATTTCCAGGACCGGCACCCCCAGATGCAGGGTTACGCCCGGGGTCTGGTACAGCGAGGCTTCGCCGAGGGCCAGCGACTCGGCATCACGGCCGGAGAAATACTCGGAAAGGTGCACGCGGTCGTAGGCACGCATCGGCTCCTCGCTGAACACGTGCAGCCGATAGTGATCAAGGGCACCGCGTTCGATCAGCTGTTCGACACAATGATGTCCGACCATGCCATTGCCGATTACGATCAGCGTTTGCAGCTTGTTCAAAGTGGCAACATTGGAATTCATAAGAGACACCCGTCGATAGCTGTTCAAAAAGCAAAAAAAAACGCCTGAAACCTTGCGGTTCCAGGCGTCTTTGCCTGTTCATTTACGGTGCTAAGTCAGGCATCTATGCCGGAACCACCGATGTTGCCCACGACCTGTTCGGCCAATCGATCGTCGTTGACCGAGGGGGCTGCCCACTCGACTGCGTCACAGTGGGCCTGAACAGTGTCTTGCAGACTTTGTGCCAGTCGGCGGTTGGCAGTATTTGCGTCGGAAAACAGGGGCCAGGGAGCTCCAGAACATCCGATATTCGCCTTCGTATAGTGCAGCGCAGTGTTGCGTGGCCTTATAAAAGTGCACAAAGTTCAGCAGATCGATGATCGTGATCTTCCATTTTCCCTATCCTTTTACGCAGACCACCTGCCGCAAAGTGTGCAGCACTTCCACCAACTCGCGCTGGGCGTGCATGACATCGTCGATGTCCTTGTAGGCCATCGGAATTTCATCGATGACGGCAGCATCCTTGCGGCACTCCACGTGGGCGGTGGCACGGATCTGATCTTCGACGGTAAACAGGCTTTTCGCCTTGGTACGACTCATGGTGCGGCCGGCGCCGTGGCTGCAGGAGCAGAATGAATCCTCGTTACCCAGCCCGCGAACGATGAAGCTTTTAGCGCCCATCGATCCCGGAATAATCCCCAACTCGCCCTTCTTGGCCGACACCGCGCCTTTGCGGGTGACTAGAATTTCCTGACCAAAATGCCGTTCTTTCTGCACGTAGTTGTGGTGGCAGTTCACCGCTTCCAGCGCCGCCTCAAAAGGCTTGCTGATCACTTTTCGGGTCGCCTGAATCACCGCTTGCATCATCAACGCACGGTTTTGCCTGGCGAAGTCCTGGGCCCAGCCGACCGCTTCGACGTAGTCATCGAAGTGCCGGCTGCCCTCTTTAAAGTAAGCCAGGTCACGGTCCGGCAGATTGGCGAGGTGCTGGCGCATATCCGCCTGCGCCATTTGAATGAACAGGTTGCCGATCGCATTGCCGACGCCACGGGAACCGCTGTGCAGCATGAACCAGACCCGGTCGGTTTCATCCAGGCACACCTCGATGAAGTGGTTCCCGCTGCCCAGCGTGCCCAAGTGCCCACGGTTATTGGTGTTGGCGAGTTTCGGGTACTTGGCGGTGATCGCCTTGAACCGCGAGTCCAGTGCCGCCCAGGCCCGGTCCGCCTCACGCGGAACGCTGTCCCAGGCGCCCTTGTCCCGAACGCCGCGGCCAATGGTGCGGCCATGGGGCACCGCTTTCTCGATCGCGCAACGCAAGCCATGCAGGTTGTCTGGCAAATCGCTGGCGGTCAGCGACGTGCAGGCGGCGATCATCCCGCAGCCGATGTCCACTCCGACGGCGGCTGGAATGATCGCGCCGACTGTGGGAATCACGCTGCCGATGGTCGAGCCCTTGCCCAGGTGTACGTCGGGCATCACGGCCAGATGCTTGAAGATGATCGGCATCTTGGCGGTGTTCATCAGTTGCTGTCTGGCTTCGTGTTCTACCGGGACGCCCTCGGTCCAGAGCTTGATCGGTTTGCCGTTGGCGACTTCCAGCAGTTGGTAGGTATGTGCTTGCATGATTTTGATACTTTTCTTTTGGCCGATTGTTCGGCGTTGGTCTGGCGCCTGGGGTGAAAAAGGTTGGTGCAATAGCATTGGCGGTCGCCTGTTGGGAAAGGTATAGCCGCCGACGCGCTTTGATTTGATTTTCCTACTTCGCGGAAGAAAGGGGATAAATTTATTTACTGGGAGTCGCCCGAGTAGCGCTCGGTACACCGTAGAAAACAGCCGCCGAGCTGTGTTTTGTTTTTTGTGTGCATATCCGTTTTTGCGGTTACGGCGGCTATCGGTTTCGCTTTTACAGCGAGTCACTTGGAAGAGCCCCAAGTAACCAAGGGCTCTTGCCCCTGTCGTTCGGTGCCTCGCTGTGGCTCGGCATGCCCTCGCTCCGGTCCTGCTCCGTGGGCCCGCCGCCATCGGCCATCCATGGCCGGGGGCGGCTAACCCGGCATCCATGCCGGGTTGCCCACTGCGCAGAACCTCCACTCGGCCTCTCGAGGGGGCGTGCACCGCAAAAACACCGCGAGGCGGCCTACCGGCCGACCTGTCTCTTCAAGCGTACGCATTCCCCTGTGGGAGCGAGCCTGCTCGCGAAAGACGTGAACGATTACGCGTGCTGTCTGAATGAACGCGGTGTCTTGACGTTTTTCGCGAGCAGGCTCGCTCCCACAGGAACCAGTGAGTGCCGGGAGCTGTTGATTTTGCTTTGGCTTTGGCTTTGGCTCTGGTTTTTGATCTTGATCTGCTTGCCCCTTTCCCAGAGGCCGAGCGCAGGTTCTGCGCAGTGGGCACCGCGGCAAGGATGCCGCGGTAGCCGCCCCCGGCCATGGATGGCCGATGGCGGCGGGCCCACGGAGCAATGCCGGAGTGAGGGCATGCCGAGCCTAAGCGAGGCACCGAATGGAGGGGCAAAGCGTTTTGCTTCCTTTTGGGCGTCTGCAAAAGGGAGTCGCTGTAAGAGCGAAACCGCCAGCCGCCATCACCGCAGCAACGGATATGTACCCCACCCGGTGAAACCTAGTGATCCATCGCCGCAAACCCACGCTGCAGATCCTCAATCAACGCCTCGACGTCCTCAAGCCCGACATGCAACCGCAACACCGGATTCAATGAACGATCCGCAGCACTGTCGCGATCCGTGGTATCGGCAACAGTAATCAGACTTTCGTACCCACCCCATGAAGCGCCAAGCCCAAACAACTGCAGCGAATCAATAAAGCGTTCAACGTAGAGAGGGTCCGCATCAAGCAGCTCAAAGGACAACAAACCATTGCTGCCATTGAAATCGCGCTGCCACAGATCGTGACCTGGATGCTCGGGTAACGCCGGATGAAACACCCGCTTCACCTGCGGCTGCACTTGCAGCCAATGAGCGATTTCAAGCGCCTGGCGCTCATGCACTTCCAGTCGCGGTGCCAGGGTTCGCGCGCCGCGCAGCACCAGGTAGGCGTCATCGGGGCTGACGGTAGCGCCAAAGGTGTCGCCCATTGACGCCAGCGGCTGCCAGACATCTTGCCGGGTGCAGACGCTGCCCATGACCACATCGCTGTGACCGCACAGGTACTTGGTCAACGCCATGATCGAGATGTCCGCACCGAGGGTCAGCGGTCGATACAGGTAACCCGAGCCCCAGGTGTTGTCGACGGCCAGGAGAATGCCTCGCGGTTTGCACAGGGCGGCGATGGCCGGCAAGTCGCACAGTTCATACAGCAAGGAGCCCGGCACTTCGGTGTAGACCATTTTGGTGTTGGCTTGCAGTTGCGCTTGCAGACCGCTGCCATCTGGCGCGAAGTAGCTGACCTGAATGCCGAACCGCTGAAGAAACTCCCGGGCCAGCCGTCGCACGGGCGCGTACACCGCGTCGCTGATCAGTACGTGATCGCCCGGCCGCAGGTAGGCCAGGAAGGTCTGCGCGATCGCCGCCAGCCCGGTGCCGAACAAGCGCGTGCGGTAACCGCCCTCCAGTTCCGTCACCAGATCTTCCAGGGCGAAGGCCGTCGGATTGCCTCGGGCGCCATAGCTCAGGACCCGCTCGCTATCACGGCGAGCACGGGCGTCGCGCATTTGCGCCAGGTTATCGAACAGCACCGTGCTCAACCGCGTGACCGGCACGTTGACTGCCCGACCGCCATTGCCCTGTTCGGTACGTGCCGAATGGACCAGACGCGTACGCACCCGGGCATCGCGGGGCACTGTGACGCACAGCGGCTTGAGACTGGCGATCTCGTCGTCGCTCATCTGCGCCAGCAAACCGATTTCCCAGGCCAGATACTGACGCGCCGCGTCCTTGTTGCCGGCGTGACGGTCATGGGTGAAGAACAGAAAATCGATGCACTGCTGATCGGGCGGTGTATGGGCGGATTCCTCCACGGAGAGGCCCGCGGCACGCCAGGCATCGAGTCCACCCTCCAGCAGCCGGACGTGCAGACGCTGAGCCTCGGGTAATTCCAGCGCCGCGAAAGCGGCCAGCCGCGGATCATCGGCGACCAACACCAGTGGCCGCTGCTCACCGGCCACTTCAGACGCCAGCAACGAGCGAATCGACCAGCGCGACCCGGCGATATGGCCCTTGCGATAAGTCATGCTCGGTCGCAGGTCAATCAGTGCGACCGCGTCATCCTTCAGCGCATCGGCCAAGGCCCGCGCCGTGATCAATGGCAACGCCTCGTGAGCGATCACCTCAAGCGCAGGCAGCACCAGATTGCTGCTCACTCCACCTGCCAGCACATAGGCCTCATGCCCCAGCTGCCGCAACCAACTGGCAACAATCGGTGCACGCACGCCATCACTGTCGAACAGTACCAACCGCGCCTGACGCACGCCGACATACAGATCGGTGGATTGAATCAACTGCCCGCCCGGCGTGTGTTGCGCACAGGCCAGACTGCCCGCAGCAAATTCCTCGGCGGTGCGCACATCGCACAAAAACAGGCTGCGACCAGCCTCCTTGGCCCATTGCTCGACCTGCGCCACCTCAATGGTCTTCACCCCGGCCCGCTCCGCCAGTTGCTCAGCAGCGAGTCGCTGCCCCGGCAACGTGTCAGTCGACACTTCCTCGGCGTACCGTCGGGTGCTGCCATGTTCCAGCTGAAAATCTTCCAGGTACCAACCCTGAGTGCCGTTTTCCAGCGCGTAGATCGGGTTTTTCAACCCCAGATTGATTAACGTCTGGGCGCCGATAATGCTGCGGGTCCGACCGGCACAATTGACCACGATCGGCGTGCTTTCGTCCGGCACCAGATCGTGGACGCGATAACCCAGCTCGCCATTCGGGCAGCACACCGAGCCGGGAATGGTCATCTTGCGGTACTCATCGAACGGCCGACCGTCGAGTACCACCAGCGGCTCGCCCCGGCGTTGCCATTCGGCCAGTTGCTGCGCGGTGACATGCGGCGTATGGCTGGCCTCTTCGACCAATTCACCGAACGCCTTGGAAGGCACATGCACCCCGGCAAACAGCTGCAACCCGGCAGCCTGCCAACCATCGGCACCACCGTCGAGCACATGCACGTGGCTATACCCAAGCACCTGCAAACGCTGCGCTGAACGCGCCGCGACATCCCCGCCGTCCCGGTCGTAGATCACCAGCCGGACCTGAGGGTTCGGCGCCAGACGCCGGACCTCCAGCTCCAGACGGCTATAGGGCAAGTTCACCCCGAAAAACAGATGGGCTTCGCCATATTGGCCATGCTCGCGCACGTCAAACAGGGCAATTTCCTGCCCGTCGAACAGCCACTGCTGCAGTTGCCCTGGAGTTACGGTCTGGCTCATGGGAGTCCCGTTTGAAAAAAGAGTTATTGAAGCGCCAGAGAGCGCTCATTGGCCGCGACTTCCCGGCCTTTGGCATACGCGCGCTGAATGGCCGGTCGGGCCTTGAGGCGTTCGCGCCAGGCATGGATGTGCGGGAAATCCGCCAGGTCCTGGCCCTGTCGCAACGGTTGAATCCACGGAAAAATAGCCATGTCGGCGATGGAGTAATCGCCCGCCACAAACAGCACGTCAGACAGACGCGTTTCCAGCACCCGATACAGCCGCGTCGCTTCGGCATTGAGCAAGTCCAGGGCGAACGCAATCGGTTCGGGCGCCTTCTCCTTGAACAGCTGCAACTGGCTCAGGTACGGGGTGATATGCCCCACCTGCCAGAACAGCCATTCCTGCACTTTTTGCCGCTCGGCACTGCCCGCTGCCGGAAGAAAACGCCCGGCCTTGTCGGCCAGGTAATTGAGGATGGCACCGGACTCAAACAGGCTCAGCGGCTCGCTTAAGCCCTGCGGCGCATGGTCGACAATCGCCGGAATCCGCCCATTGGCGCTGATGCGTTGGAACGCTGCCTGCTTCTGCTCGCCTTCACGGATGTTGACCGGCAGCAGGCGGTACTCAAGCTCCAGCTCTTCCAGCAGGATGCCGATCTTCAAGCCATTGCCAGTCGGCCAGTAATACAGATCGATCATGCGTAGGCCTTGATCGACGGCGCCATTTGCGAGGCGTTGTAATTGAGGATGCGACCGTCGGCTTCGACGCCGTAACGGCCGTTGAGGGACTCCAGCGGCAAACCGTACAGGTGGAAATGCAGGGTCGCCTGCTCGCCTTCGACACGAATGCCATGCAGGTCTTCGCCAAGAAACGAGATGGAGGTGCCCGGTTGCACGATCACTTCCTTTTCCAGGTGCAAGGTGGTGAAACCGGGCTCGCGGCCGTCGTCATCACGGCGGTAGACGTAGTTGATTTCCTGGCCTTCGACGGCACTGATGATCGCCCAGGTTTCATGGTTGTGCGGGATCGTGCTTTTGCCCGGTAACAGCGAGTTCAGGTACAGCGTCGGCGTGTCGCCATCGTCATTGAGACGGTAGCGGAACGCGGTGCTGCCCTGCCCCGGTACCGGTGCGGGGAACTCGTCGAAATTGAACAGATCGCGGCGCTCGGCCAGGGCTTCGAGCAAGGACACGATTTCCACCAGCGCGGCACGGTCGACGCCCCGTTGATGGATGACGCGGATTTTCTTCAGGAAATCCTCGATGACGGCGGCACGGTTAACGGTACTCATGAACAGGCTCCTCGGTATTAGACGGACAGGCTGTAGCGACTCAGGTTAGTCAACAGATACGGATCATTGGCGATGGGCGGCCGGCGCCCCGGATCACCCAGTGCGTGACGCAAAAACTCCTGGGTGCGCTCGCTGGTGGGGTGCTGAAAGATTTGCGCGGCACTGCCGTGCTCGACGATCACGCCGTTTTCAGTGAAGTAGACGATGTCGCTGATCTCTTCGGCGAAACGCATTTCGTGGGTGACCAGCACGCAGGTCATGCCCTCTTCGGTCAGCTCGCGAATCACCGTCAGCACCTCGCCGACGGTTTCCGGGTCGAGGGCCGAGGTCACCTCATCAAACAGAATCAGTTCCGGGCGCATCGCCAGGGCGCGGGCAATCGCCACCCGTTGTTGCTGACCGCCTGAGAGCTGACCCGGATAGGCATCGGCCTTGTGCTCCATCCGCACCTTGGCCAACAAGGCGCGGGCGTCTTTCTCGGCGTCGATCCGGTTGCGCCCCAGCACCTTGCGCGGGGCAATCACCAGGTTCTCCAGCACCGACAAATGCGGGAACAGGTTGTACTGCTGGAACACAAACCCGACACGCTTGCGCAACTCGATGCGCTGGGCTTCCTGGGCCAGGGTATGAACCTCGGTCGTGCCAACACGGATGCTGCCGCGTTGAGGCTGCAACAGGCCAGTGATGCAGCGCAGGATGGTCGATTTTCCGGAGCCGGACGGGCCGATGATCGACACGGCCTGGCCGCGGTGCACGTCGAGGTCGATGCCTTTGAGCACCGGGTTATTGCCAAACGACAGGTGCAGGTCGCGCAGTCTGACCAAAGGCTCGGCGACGGTTTCAGTAGAAGGCATAACGTCGCTCCAGGCGTTGGGTGAGTCGGGAAATCGGGTAGCAATAGGCAAAGAACAGCACCAACAGGCTCAGGTAAATCACCACGGTGAAACCGGTCATGTTCACGGTGTTGCTGGCGATTTGTGCGGTGTCGATCACGTCATGCACGCCCACCAGGGACGCCAGCGCGGTGCCCATGGTGATCACCGCGTACAGGTTCATCCACGGCGGCAACATGCGCTTGAAGCACTGCGGCAGGATGATCGAACGGAAAATCTGCCCGCGAGTGAACGCCAGGGAACGCGCGGCTTCCCATTGGGTGCTGGGGATCGAGGCGATGGCGCCACGGAAGATTTCCGCCACGTTGGCACTCGCCGGCAAGGCCAGGCCGAGGGTGACCTTGACCCAGTCCGGGAACGAGACATAGGCACTGCCGATGTGGATCTCGAACGGGAACACGTAGGTAGTGAAATAGATCAGCACCAGCCACGGTGCATTGCGGAAAATCTGCACCCAGATCCGCGCCGGCAAGCGCAGCAGTCGAAGTGGCGATAGCGCCAACGCGCCGACCAACAGCCCCAGCAACGACCCCAGGCCGATGGCGACGAGGCTGATCAGAATGTTTTGACCAAAGCCTACGGCCAGCGCCGGCGACCATTGCAACAAGGCCTTGAACACCGGGCTTTGCGGAGCGAAATACACCAGCAACAGTACGACGCACACCAATAACAGCAACTTGCCGACATGTCGCCGAGGCCAGGCCAGCGGTGCACTGACGGTCGATTCAATGGCCATAGCCGGGCATCCTCAGGCGCGCTTCAAGGTAGCGCCCCACGCAATTGACGATAAAACTCAGCAGGCCGAAAAAGCTCAGGATCAGAATCATCAGCTCCAACACGTTGTCGCTTTGGGTCCAGATCATGATCGCCGCGTAGGTGATGTCCCCCACGGCAATGGCCGAAGCCACGGCCGTCATTTTCACCAGGTCGATCAGGTTGTTGATCAGCGACGGCAAGGCAAAACGCAGGGCCAATGGCAGTTGCACATTCCACAGCAACTGACGACTGCTGAACGCCAGCGAACTGGCCGCCTCCAGCGTCACGGTCGGCACCGCCTCGATGCCGGCGCGCAAGGCCTCGGCATGGAAAGCGCCCTTGTGCAACGAGATCACGATCACCACCCAGGCGAACGGCGTCAGCGGGTTGGCCGCGCCGACGGCTTGAGTCAGCAACATGTTCAGCACCAGGAAGGCGCAATACAGCTGCACCAGCGTCGGCGTGTTGCGGGTGACCTCAACAAATAGGCGTGCCGGTTTCGCCAGCCAGGGTTTTCCAGAGGTCAGCATCGCCGCCAATCCGACGCCCGCCAGCAGGCTGCCGACAATGGTGAACAAGCACAGCAGCACCGTGGTCAACGCGCCCTGCTCCAGGGTTCCGCGTTGGTAGGCGTCCAGCAGAAAACCGTAGTTCAGGCCGATCCCGGCGGTCCAGTGGACGAAAAGCTCCAGCCAATGACTCATGGTTCGCCCCGCAATTGCGCGCAGGCGTGAGCGATGCGACGCCCGGCTTCGGCAACGCTGTCGGTTGCCGTGGCGATGGACAGGCGAAACCACGGCGACAAACCGTAAGCGCTGCCCGCCACACCGGCCACGCCCTCCTCCAGCAAATACGCCACGACATCGGCGTCACTGTTAAGGCATACGCCGTCCGGACGATAACGCCCCAGCAACCCGGCGCAGCGCACAAACACAAAGAAACCACCTTGAGGTTCGAGCACCTCGAGACCTTCCACTTTTCGTAAGGCGCTCACCAGTAAATCCCGGCGTTGCTGATAGGCCGCGACCTGCTCTGGCAAGAAATCCAGGCCACCCTCGAAGGCCGCCAACGCCGCAGCTTGTCCCACTGAAGAAGCCCCCGACGTGGATTGCGATTGCACGACCGCCATGGCATTAGTCAGCACTTGCGGCCCGGCTCCGAAACCGATACGCCAGCCGGTCATGGCATACGTCTTCGACACCCCGCCCACCAGCAGGCAGCGCGGCTGCAAGTCCGGCGCGATATTGAGCAGGCTCTGCGCCGGCTGACCGTCAAAGCGGATATGTTCGTAGAGTTCATCCAGCAGAATCAGCACCTGCGGATGGCGACGCAGCACCTCGGCCAAGGCTTGCAATTCGGCCGCGCTGTACACCGCGCCGCTGGGGTTGCCGGGGCCATTGAGAATCAGCCAGCGAGTCCGCTCGCCGATGTGTTGCTGCAGCTGTTCTGCGGTGAGCTTGCAGCCCTGCGCCAGTGCGCACTCGATAAACACCGGCTCGCCGCCATTGAAGCGCACGCTGTCGGGGAAGGACGGCCAGTACGGCGTCGGCACCAGCACTTCATCGCCGTCGTCGAGGGTCGCGGCGAAGGCATTGAAGATGATCTGCTTCGCCCCGTTAGCGATCACGATCGATTCCAGCGGATAGTCCAGACGGTTTTCCTGCTGGAGTTTGCGTTGCACGGCGACACGCAAGGCTGTTACGCCCGGCGTCGGGGTGTACTTGGTGGCACCGGCGGCGATGGCGGCATAAGCGGCCTGCTTGATGTGTTCGGGGGTGTCGAAATCCGGCTCGCCGGTGGTCAGGTCGAGAATGTCGCGACCGGCATCACGCAACGCCGTGGCTTGGGATTTCGCGGCGGCATTGGCCGACAGCGAGACGCGCTGAACGCGTTTGGACAGGCGAAGTGTCATGACGAAACCACCTCCAATACCTTGCCCGGATTGAGCAGGCTTTTCGGGTCCAGCGCCTGCTTGATGCGGCGCATCAGGTCGAGCTCTACCGGACTTTTGTAGCGCCCGAGCATGTCCCGTTTGCGCTGGCCGATGCCGTGTTCGGCGCTGATCGAACCGCCGTGGGCGTGGGCACTGTCATGAACCAGCAGGCTGATCGCCGCGTAGTTAGCCATATGCGCCTCGATCGTCGAATCAAGCGGATGAGCAACGTTGTAGTGCAAGTTGCCGTCGCCCAAATGGCCGAAGGTGAAATGGCGGACACCGGGAAAATTCGCCTGCAACAACGCATCGGTGTGGGCGACAAACGCCACGACCTGGGAAATCGG
Organism: Pseudomonas sp. GM41(2012); assembly: GCF_000282315.2. Classification (GTDB taxonomy): domain Bacteria; phylum Pseudomonadota; class Gammaproteobacteria; order Pseudomonadales; family Pseudomonadaceae; genus Aquipseudomonas. The sequence goes on along the minus strand of NZ_AKJN02000006.1, from coordinate 318,280 downwards.
CACTGAAATGTCGTGCTTCATGTTGCGACCGGCGCGCTTCTGCGCCTCGCTCATGTTCTCCCGCAACAGCCACAGGGCTTCGCTTTGGGCCAGGCTTTCGGCGATCAACGCGTCGGCCAGCAACTCGTGTTCGAAGGCCTCCCCCAGCACGTCTTCAAAGGCTTGGCGGGCATGGGCTTCGCTGTGGTTGTCGGACAGTTCCAACAGTGCAAACCAAGGCTGATCAGCACCGCGAAAAGGTTGCGGACCTTCCGGGAATTGCTCGCGCAACAGCGCGAGGCAATCGGCACTGAGCAGTTCGAACGCGGTGAGGCTGGCACCGAAACCGGCGCGGGCATGGGACAGCAATTGCACTGCCTGGTCCAGGGAGTCGAAGGCCAAGAGTGCCGTCGCTTGAGCCTTGGGCAACGGGAAGAGTTTCAGGGTCGCGGCGGTGATGATGCCGAGGGTGCCTTCACTGCCGATGTACAGGTCGCGCAGGTCGTAACCGGTGTTGTCTTTGCGCAAGCCGCGCAGGCCATTCCAGATTTCACCCTCGGCGGTGACCACTTCCAGGCCCAGGGTCAACTCGCGAGCGTTGCCATAACGCAACACGGCGGTGCCGCCGGCATTGGTGCCCAGATTGCCGCCGATGGTGCAACTGCCTTCGGCGCCCAGACTCAGGGGGAACAGCCGGCCGGCGTCACGGGCAACGTCCTGGACGGTTTGCAGAATGCAGCCCGCTTCGACGGTCAGGGTGTCGTTGTCGGTGTCCACCGTCCGCACACGATTCAGCCGATCAAGCAACAGCAACACCGCTCGACCGCTGGCATCCGGGGTCGCGCCGCCCATCAGACCGGTGTTGCCGCCCTGCACCACCACCGGCGTATCACTGGCCACGCACGCGCGAACCACGGCCGCGACTTCCTCGGTGTTCGCCGGATGCACCGCAGCGATGACCTGCCCGACGTAACGGCCCTGTTTGTCGGTCAGGTAGGACGCGGCCTCTTCGCTGCTCTGCACATGACGGGGACCGAGCAGTTGTTGCAAGGCAACAAACAAGGGCGAACTCATGGTTGCGACGCCAGCGGTGTCGCGTTGCGGTACTGCTCATGCAGATCACGCAATGCCTGGGACGGCGTCATGCCGGTGCGCTCGCCCAACTCGATCAGCCAGCCGCTGCGGTGCCAATCGCGCACGATGGCATCCAGTTTTGCCTGGGTATCGTGTTCGCCTTTGCGCAGCCAGATCACCGAGTTCGACGGGATCAAATCACCCGGCAGCGGGATTTCATAATCCGCCCATTCAGCATCACTCAATAGTGCGTGCATGGTCGGGCTGACGTGCACCGCCGCCACGCAGCCATTGCCACGCAACGACAACAACGATTCGGATTGGCTGCGAAACGCCTTGATCTCTGCGCCGTAGGTTTCCTGCAAGGGCTTGATGAAGTTGCTGCCCTGGGACACGCACACCGGTTTGCCCTTGAGATCGGCCCATTGAGTCACGCCAGCGCCTTTGCGAATTAACGCGGCGCCGCCGACTTCTTCATAAGGCGTGGGCACGTAATCGAGAATCTCGCCGCGCTCTTCGGTGAACTGCATATTGGCGATCAGGATGTCGACCTTGCCCTGCTGCAGGAACTGCACGCGGTTGGGCGCCAGTACCGAAACGGTCTTCGCTTCGACGCCCAATGCCTTGGCGATGCCCTTGGCCAGTTCGACGTTGTAGCCCAGGTGTTCGCCGGTCTTCGGGTCGATGGTGCCGAATGGCGGACCACTGAGAATCACCCCGACACTGATGGCGTGGCGTTGCTCGATCTTGTCCAGCGTGGCATCGGCCTGGGCCAGATTCGCACCCAAAGCAGCGCACCAGGCGAAGCACAGGGCTTTAGCAGAAAAATATCGGTTCATACACGACTACCTTGAACGACCGCCCGGCAAAAGGACGGCCTGTTGAAAACGATGAGGTGGAGAACCGAGGTCAGGCGCCGTTGGCCTGGAACTGTTTCTGCAGTTCCACCAGGGCCGGTGATGCGGGGGTGATGTGGTTGCGGGTCTGGGCCTCAATCAACCAGCCGCTGCGGTGCAGTTCCTTGACGATGGGGTCGAGCTTGGCCTGGGTATCGCTTTCTCCGGGGCGGGTCCAGATCACCGACGGCGCGGGGTTGAGTTCCGGCGTAAGCGCGCGATAGTCCTGCCATTCGGCGGTACCGGCGAGCAGCGGATTGATCAGCGTGGCGTCATGCACCGCCGCGACGCAGTTGTTGCCGCGCAGGGCCAGCAAGGATTCCGAAGAGCTCTTGAAGGCTTTGATCTCGGCGCCCAACTCGGTGAGCGGCTTGACGTAACTGCTGCCCTGGGAGGTGCAGACCGGTTGGTTTTTCAGGTCTTCCCAACGGGTGATCTTGCTGTCCTTCAACACCGCTGCGGTTCCGCCAACGCGGTAGAACGGTGTCGGCACAAACCCGAGGATCTCGCCGCGCTCGGCGGTCCACTCCATGTTGGCAATCAGCAAATCGACTTTGCCCTGCTGCAAAAACTGCACGCGGTTGGCGGGCAATACCGGCACCAGCTGCACTTCGGCACCCAGTTGCCGTCCCAGCTCCTGAGCGAGGTCAACATTCAAACCGCGCGGTTTTTGCGTCGCAGGATCAATCCCGCCAAACGGGCCGCCGGACAGCAATACGCCGACCACCAGCACATGCCGTTGTTCGATCTTGTCCAGGGTTGCATCAGCTTGGGCGCCGGTGCTGGCAACCAGCGAGATCAAGGCGCCCAGCATCACAGGCAACATTTGTTTAACGGCTGAGCACTTTTTCGACATGGATCTTCCCCTGATGATTGATCGGCGTCCCCCGACCTGATGTGGAGGCATCCTAGGTACAGCGTTGAAGTAACGGAAATTCAAATATCTAATATCGTTATAACTTCCCGTGTTCTTAGCAGCAGCGCACTTCAATAAAGCCCGTATTTACTGGCACTAAAGATCTACCAAATAAAAAACCAGCAAAAACACATAAACAATCGTAATGTTTATGTTTTCAGTCTTGATGTAAAAACAACCCCGGAAATACCCATGTCGACCTCACCCACCCTCGATCTCGAATTGCTGCGCACCTTCATTGCCGTGGTTGATCACCACAGTTTTGCCGAGGCCGGCGCGCAACTGGCCCGCACACAATCGTCGGTCACCCAACACATGCAACGCCTGGAACAGCAAGTGGGGGTGAGCCTGTTCGAAAAGCGCGGACGGCAAAAGCAACTCACCGAACCCGGCTTGCAGTTGCTGCGTCATGCCCGGCAGATGTTGTCGCTCAACGACGAGGCGCTGAACTCTCTGCGTGAAAGCAGCCTGAGCGGCGTACTACGCATCGGTTCACCCCATGACATTGCCGACACCATCCTGCCGCCGATCCTCAGCCACATCGCCCGCTCGGCACCGCGCTTGCGTCTGGAGATCGATGTCGGGCGCAGTCCGTTTCTGATGGACGACTTGCACCGGGGCAAGGTCGACATGGTGATTTCCACCCGCCAGGACCCGAGCCTGGAAGGCTTTGCCTTACGCACTTCACCGGTGTGGTGGATCTGTTCGGCGCAGTACATTCACAACCCCGGCGAACCGTTGCCATTGATCCTCGTGGATGAACCGAGCATCTACCGGCGCTATGCCCTGGAGGCGCTGGAACGCGCCAATATCAGTTGGCGCCAGGCGTACCTGGCGTCGAATCTGATTGGCATCAAGGCGGCGACACGTGCTGGTTTGGGTGTCACCCCCCGAAGCATGGAGATGCTCGGTCCAGACATGCGCGTGCTGGGTGAAAATGACGGATTGCCGCGACTGCCGGACGTGACCTACTACCTGTGGATCAGGCCCAACACCGCGAACCTGATTGCCCGCAAGGCTTATGACTTGATTCGCGCGAGCCAGGGGTTGTCCTTTTCTTGACGTGAGCGGCTCCGCGAATTCAAGCCCTCGCCCTTTCAGAGCTTGGCGATCGAGACTTCGGTGGATTTGACGAAGGCAATCACCTCGCTCCCCACTTTCAATTCAAGATCGCGTACTGAACGGGTGGTGATCACCGAAGTAACGATGCCGGAGGCGGTTTGCACATCGATTTCGGAGACCACTTCGCCTGTCACAATTTCCTTGATGACACCCTTGAACTGGTTGCGGACGTTGATCGCTTTGATGGTCATGATGAGGCTTCCTGTCTGATGTCGAATACATCCGCACGGATGTGCAGGCCTTCAAAATGAACCTCACGAACCAATATTAAAAGGAATAAATATCGATTTAATTATTCCTGTATCGAATATAAAGTCCACCCAGCCTCTACCACAGCGTCACGGTATAGCTGACGATCAGGCGATTCTCATCCAGGTCATTACCGAAGTTCGAACGCACTGATGCGTTGCGCCATTTAAGGCCCAGCCCCTTCAACGAACCGTCCTGCACCACGTAAGCGATATCAGTGTTGCGCTCCCATTCCTTGCCTTCACCCGGCGCCGTGCGTTGCACATTGTCACCAGAGATGTAGCGCGTCATGAAGGTCAACCCCGGCACACCGAGCGCTACAAAGTTGTAGTCGTAGCGCGCCTGCCAGGAGTGCTCGTCGATGTTGGCGAAGTCACCGATCTGCACGAAGTTGACCAGGTACGGATCGCTGCGCCCGATATACGGAAATGGATCGTCGCCGCTCATGCGTTGATAGCCAAGGCCCAGCGCATGGCCGCCCAGGTTATAGGTGAACAACGCACCGAAGGCCTGGTTGTCGATATCTCGGAAGTTGCCGTCTTCGGTGCTGCGCGCATAGCGCACGTCGCTCTTGAGCGACTGGCCGGAGCCCAGGTCCAGCGTGTGCACAAGCCCGAGGTAATTTTGCTGGTAGATGTTTTCCAGCTGGCCGTAGCGGTACTGCGCGGTCAGGTTCGGCAGGAACTGATAGTCCGCCCCGGCGAACTGAAACTTGTCGCTTTGCCCGCCGATGCGGTTGGCGGTCATGTCTTGATAGTCGGTGGAGTCGACGAAATTGATCTGCGTGAGCTGACCGGCCGTGAGCTTCAAACGATCGATTTCCTGCACATTCACCAGGCCGCCCTTGAACGTGCTCGGCAACAGGCGAGTATCGTTGGAGCTCACCACCGGGTCCTTGATCTGCAATGTCCCGAATTTCAGGGTGGTGTTGGACACGCGCATTTTGCCCGTCAGGCCTAACTCGCCATAGCGATCCTGTGAGCCGCCGGACAAATCTGGCGGCAACAGATTGGTACCCGCCGTCCCGCCTCCGGAGTCCAGTTTGAAACCGGCCATGCCCAAAACATCCAGGCCGAAACCGAACGTGCCAGCGGTGTAACCCGACTCCATCCGCAACAGAAAACCCTGCGCCCATTCCTCGGCCTTGTCCCGCGAACCGTCCTGGCGAAAATCACGGTTGAAGTAGAAGTTGCGCGCTTCCAGGCTGCCTTTACTGTCCGCGACGAAATCCGCCTGAGCGGCCGGCGCACAGAGCAGGCTCAGGCCGAGCAATGTGCCAGCCGGGGCGTACCCATTGAATGGTCGGGGGCGGCCCACCTTTGAAGGCACGTGAACAGTCATGATTTTTTCCATGGAAGAGGTTTCCTGCAGCAGCAAGCGAAGATGACGGACACGCCTCATTGTTTTTTTGTGAAGGCGTTGTCGTGGGGGGCGGACGCAGCGACCTGCGTCGTGGGGCGGATTCTTCGTGTCGGGGCAGAACCGCGTCAAACGGGAAAAAGACGAGGTTATGCATAAGAAAATTTGATGCCCGCGATGGCGGACTCTGGAGTAACAATTGCAACTCGCCCCTTCATTACAAGAGCCATAAGCGCCAAGGGAACCGCCATGAACCTCAAATTCCTCGAAACCTTCGTCTGGGTCGCCCGCCTGCAAAGCTTCAGCCTGACCGCCGAGAAAATGTTCAGCACTCAGGCAGCGATCTCCAGCCGGATCGCCGCGCTGGAAGACGAATTGGGGCTGCGCCTGTTCGTGCGCGATTCACGCGGGGTGTCGCTGACGCCTGAAGGTCTCAAGGTGCTCGACTACGCCGAGCAGATGCTCGAGGTTCAGCGTGCGTTGAAACACTCGCTGGACAACACCAGCCCGCAGCAGGGATTGGTGCGCATTGGCGTGATGGATACGGTGATTCACACCTGGCTCAGCCCGTTGATGTCGACCCTGATGCAGACCTTCCCTGCCGTGGAAATCGAGATCACTGCCGACGCCGCGCGCAATCTCTGCGAGCAATTGCAAAAGGGCTATTTGGACATCGTTTTCCAGACGGACCTGATCCGCCACGAAAGCGTGCGCAACCTCGAACTGGCGCACTACCCCATGCACTGGATCGCCGCCAGCAACTCCATCTACGCCCGACCTTATGCCTCGCTCACCGAGATGGCCGGCGAGCGCATCATCACCTTCGTCAAACATTCACGACCGCATCAGGATGTGCTCAACCTGTTGCACGCCCATGGCATCGGCGCGCCGCGCGTCAGTTGCGTCAACTCGGTGTCGGCCATGACCCGGCTGATTCGTGACGGCTTCGGTATCGGCGCCTTGCCGGCGGCACTGGTGGCCAAACCCCTGGCCAGCGGCGAGCTGATTCAGCTGGACCCCGGCAGCCGCTTGCCGCAACTGGATGTCGTGGCTTCTTGGCGCGCGGGGGTCGGACTGGAACTGATCGAGAACATCGTCGAGATGAGCCGCCAGGTGGTCTGCCAATACGCTGCGGATGTCGGTCCGTTACTCATGGTGGCGGCACCAGGCCTCGACAGCCGACTGCCCCCTGAATAACTTTTAGTTGTCTGGGGGCAACAACATTCCTTGTTGGACGGCATCACTACGGTTTTCTAAAAAGGCTCAACGAACCTGCCGAGATACCATGATGAATCAACCCGCCCTGTCCTTCGAACAACTGCAGCGCAGCACCCCTCTCGCCCTGCGCCAAAGCATCGCCGCCGGGCACTATCAGGGCCACACCAGCGGCTTGGGCCAAGGCCGGGTGCAAGCCAATATCGTGATTTTGCCCAGTGATTGGGCCAACGAGTTCCTCAGGTATTGCACCCTCAATCGTCAAGCCTGCCCGTTGCTCGACATTACCGAACCGGGCGATCCATATTTTCGCAATCTCGGAGCAGCCATTGATATTCGCCATGATGTGCCCCGATACAGGGTCTATCGCCATGGCGAACTGAGCGAAGAACCGCTGGATATCGAGCACCTTTGGCAGGATGACCTGGTGGCGTTCGCCATCGGCTGCTCGTTCTCCTTCGAACAACCGTTGCTGGATGCCGGCATCCCCCTCAAGCACATCGATCTGGGGCGCAATGTCGCCATGTACCAGACCAACATCGACACGCGCCCCACCGCTCGCCTCAGCGGCAAGCTGGTGGTGAGCATGCGACCGATGAAAGCCGCCGACGCCATCCAGGCCATTCAAATCACCGCACGCATGCCCAATGTCCACGGCGCTCCCGTGCACATTGGTGACCCGTCGCTGATCGGCATCCATGCGCTCGACACCCCGGACTACGGCGATGCCGTCCCCATTGAAGCTGACGAAATACCGGTGTTCTGGGCCTGCGGTGTGACACCTCAATCGGTGGTGCAGGCCTCACGTCCGCCACTGTGCATCACCCATGCGCCCGGTTGCATGCTGGTGACGGATTTGTACAACAGCGCTTTGTAAAGGCGTGGGTGTGCCGTAATGCCAATCAGTCAAGGAACGACACCATCCGCGTTTGGGCTGCCGTTTTTTTTGACGGGTGTTTAAGCAAAGTCGAAGCCTTGTAAATCCACTCAATGTAGTCAACGATGCAATTGGCCTTCGTCCCTTGTTTGGTGCCATGGACCCTGACCCGTTTCCTGAATGTTCAGGACTAAAGTTCGCGCACTTTACCCACAGAAGACCGGATGACAGCAGAACCGACTATCCTTTCGGACAGTGAACGCTGCACTCTTGGCAAAAAGGGACGCCATGCCAGACTATGATCGCGCCATCGGCTCCAGACCCGGGCTACCCCGGATGGCTTCAATTACGGTTTTCTGTCTTTTCACCGCAACGCCCGGATTCGGCCAGGACCTGCCAGCCGCAGCGGGTGTCGAAAACGCCACGGTTACGGTGATTCAAGCGCAGGAAATCGTTTCCAGGGCCACCCTCGAAGCCGTTCGCTGGAGCGGCCCTGAATCCGGCCCGCAAGCCCTGCGGGGCAAGAGCATCGCCTTTGTCGCAGAAGATTTGCGTAACGGCGGAATTGTCGGTGTCGCGCAGGGCGCTCGCGAGGCTGCCAAGGCGATGGGCTGGACCCTGAAGATATTCGATGGCGCTGGATCATCGGCCGGACGCGCCAAGGCCTTTTCCGATGCCCTGGCAGCGAAACCCGACGGTCTCATTCTGTGCGGCTCCGATGCCCTTGAGAACAATGCGGCGCTGATCCTCTTCGCCAAGAGGGATGTGCCGGTGGTTGGCTGGCACGCCGGGGCACGCCCCGGGCCGATTGACGGCACGCCGGTGGCCATGAACGTCACGACCGACCCGCTCGAAGTGGCTCGCCTCACGGCCATGGCGGCAGTGGCACAGTCAAACGGACACGCCGGCGTGGTCATCCTGACCGACTCCAAGTACAGCATCGCCATGGCGAAAGCCAAGGCCATGGAAAACGTCATTCGGGCCTGTCAGGAATGTACGTTGCTGGAAGTGCGCGATGTCGCGATCTCCGAAAGTGGCGAGAAGATGCCGGCGATCACCAAGGAACTGCTTCAGCGCTATGGCAAGCGCTGGACCCATACACTGGCCATCAACGATATCTATTTCGACTACTCGATTGCCTCATTGACCAACGCCGCAATACCCAGCGACGGCATCAGTCTGTTGTCTGCCGGTGATGGCAGCGCTTCGGCTTTCTTGCGCATCCAGGCAAAAACCTACCAGACCGTCACCGTGGCCGAGCCGCTCAACCTGCATGGCTGGCAAGTGATGGATGAATTGAACCGGCTGTTTGCAGGTCAGCCGGTGAGCGGCTTCGTCGCGCCGATTCACCTGGTCAATGCCGACAATATTGCCTTCGACGGCGGGAAGAAATTCCAGTACGACCCTGACAATGGCTATCGAGACATCTATCGCCACCAATGGAATCCCTGACATTGGACGTTATTTCCCGGCTAGGACGCCGGCTATTACCGCAATCACTACGCGCACAGTTCACACTGGCGTTTCTGACGCTGGCGCTGCTGATCCTGGCGAGTGGTGCAACGGCGGTCTACGCCGTGCGCACGTCAAACAACGCCACCCGCCATCTGACGGATGAACGACTGGTCCGCATGCAAGATGGGCAAGACATGCTGCAGCGTACCTTGCTGATCGAACGCCAGACCGATCAGCTTCTGACAACCCGCTCCCCCGACACCCTGCGTTCAAGCTATGCAGCGACCGTCGAACAGCTTGAAGCCCTTGATCAACTGGTGCAGCAGCTGACTGCCGCGAACAGTGGCGTGGCAATACTCGACATGCATCAGTCGAGTCAGATGTTCCGCAATACCGCCAACATCGTTGCGCAGCTGCGAGAAGGCCTGCTGCAAACCGAGGTCACCTTCGAGCAAACCATGGAGGATCACACCGCCCGGTTAACCGCGACTCAGACCCAGGCCAGCCTGGAACTGGCGGTGTTACTTTTCGATCTGCCGCAGGCTGTTGACAGTGATGCCGTGCAACGGCTGCGGATCCGATATGAGCGCCTGTCACGCAGCGCAGGCAAGTTACCCGACGCAGATGTGGAGACGCCTGATCTCTTCTCCCTGCGCCTGAGGCTCATCAATCAGCACAACGTCATACAGCGCTTCAATGAGGAACTGAAGAATGAGGCCGGGGTTCTGGTCGCGGTGGCCCGTGCGCAATCCAGTGCTTACACCGAAGACTATCGCGAAGCCCTGCAGCGCCTGGTCGAAGCCTCAAATCGTAGTCAGCAATGGGTGCTTATCATGTTGGGCGCCAGCCTGATATTCGCCTGGTTCGTGACCCGGGTCTTCATGGGCCGTCATGTGCTCATGCGCCTGAATGAAATAAGCCGGCAATTGCGTCAGGAACACACTGACAAAACGCATTTGATGATGGCGGAACATGGGAAAGACGAGATCGGCAACATGGCTCGCGCGGTAAATCAATTCCTCAAAGACCGACTTCAGCTGGAAAAAAGAACGGTCCAATTGAGTATCGCCACAGAGCGGCTCGCCCTGCAAAACAGCCGACTGGAGCAAGAAGCCGTCATCCGAGCTGGGCAACGTCATGTCCTGGAGCTGATCGCCAGGAGCACCGAGCTTGCAGAAGTCCTCGACAGCCTGGCTCACCTGGTGGAGTCCCAGCTGGAGGGGATGATGGTGTCAATCCTGCTGCTGGATGAGGATGGCAAGCACCTGCTGCACGGGGCTGCCCCCAGTTTGCCGAAAGCCTATAACCAGCTCATTGACGGGATTGCGATCGGTCCGAACGTCGGTTCATGCGGCACCGCGGTGTATCGACGAGAACCGGTCATCGTCACGGATATCGAGCTGGATCCGCTGTGGGAGGAATACCGCTCAGCCGCTGCGCCCTATGGATTTCGCGCCTGCTGGTCGACGCCGATTCTGTCCCATGAGCGAAAGGTATTGGGTACGTTTGCTTTGTATTCCAACAAGGTACGCAGCCCCAGCTCGGCCGAGACGCGACTGATCGACATGGCGACACCGCTTGCCGGCATTGCGATAGAACGCCAGCTTACCGAAAAGCGCATTCGCTATATGGGCGACCATGACGCACTGACCGGGCTGCCGAATCGCACACTGCTCGAAGACCGTCTCAAGCAGGCAATGCTTTATGCCCAGCGCTACGACCGCCTGGTGACGGTGGTGTTTCTCGATCTGGACAAATTCAAACTGGTGAATGACAGCCTTGGGCACAGTGCTGGAGACGAACTGCTGAAAACCGTCGCCCAGCGCATGCAGGAATGTGTACGCCGCACCGACACCGTCGTGCGACTGGGTGGCGACGAGTTTGTGATCATCCTGTTCGACCAGCCCTCAGATCTCGACGGCGTTACTCCGGCCTTGCACAAAATCCAGGAAGCCATCCTGCGGCCGATTCAGCTCAGCGGGCATACACTCCACGTCACCTGCAGCATGGGGTTGGCCACCTACCCTGCCGACGGTAGCGATACCGACACGTTGCTCAGCAACGCCGATGCCGCCATGTACCGGGCCAAGGAGCTGGGTCGCAACAGTTACCAGTTCTATACGAGCGAGATGAATAACAAGGTTCAGGGCAAGCTCGCCATGCAAGACGGGCTTCGAAACGCACTCAACCATGACGAGTTCCTGCTGCTGTACCAGCCACAGGTGGATTTGCAGTCAGGCCAGATTATCGGCGTAGAGGCACTGATCCGCTGGAAGCACCCCGAGCTCGGCATCGTGTCTCCCATCAAATTCATTCCGCAGGCCGAAGAGACCGGGTTGATCGTGCCCATCGGTGACTGGGTGATTCATGCCGCGTGCAAACAGAACAAGGACTGGCAGGATGCGGGCTGGCCGCCGATCACCATGTCGGTGAACATTTCTGCACGCCAGTTCGTCGAAAGGGACCTGATCGACCGGGTGATGCATGCCTTGCAAGAAACCGGACTGGACCCGATGTACCTTGAGCTGGAGCTGACCGAAAGCCTGATCATGCAAGACCTTCAACAAGCCATCAGCAAAATGAAGGAACTGCAATCAATGGGGATCAGTCTCTCGATCGACGACTTCGGCACCGGCTACTCCAGCCTCGCCGCATTGAAAAGCTTTCCGATCGCGAGACTCAAGATCGACCAGTCTTTCGTGCGCGACCTGCCCGACAACGAAAACGACAAAGCCATCGCCACCGCGGTGATTTCGTTGGGGCACAAACTGAACCTCAAGGTCATTGCCGAAGGTGTCGAAACCGAAGAGCAGCAAACCTTCCTGCGTGAAAACGGTTGCGATGAAATTCAGGGCCACTTTTTCAGCAAAGCGGTCAGCGCAGAGGAAATCAGTCTGTTACTGCGTACGCCCCGGTTGCCCCAACCGAGCCGCATTGCGAGCCCTGACCCGGCAAGTCGAAAACGCGATGTAAAACGTCCAAGCAGTCCAATGCCGGGGCATTAATACTGCGCAGGGCGTTTTCAACTGCTCGAAGATGCAGGTATTCCTGTGTCGCCCTACTAACTGCCTTCGCGAGCAAGCCCGCTCCCACATTGGTTTTGTGGAGTGCCTGCAATCCGAGGCACGCCTGATATCCAATGTGGGAGCGGGCTTGCTCGCGAAGGCGTCCGAACAATCAGCTCTGGGCTTTGCTCAATTTGGTGAACAGCTCAGTCGGTACTTTCTTGCCGTTGGAGGTGTATTGGTTAGTGCGGAATTTGTAGACCTCGCCTTCGGAGAGGAAACCGTCGTTGTTGGTGTCCATCGCCTTGAATTCCTCACCACCCTGCGGGGCCACGGTCAGCAGTTCTTTCAGGGAAACGCGGCCATCCTGGTCAGTGTCGGTACGGGCGAAGGACGCATCGCCGCACTTGCCTTCACCGCATTTGCCTTCGCTGGTCTTGGTGACTTTGGCGCCGGTTTCGCTGGTACCGCACTTGCCTTCGCCACACTTGCCTTCGCTGGTTTTTTCCGTCGAGGCGAGTTGGTAACCTTGTGGCAGTGCATCTGCGGCGAAGGCGCTTGAGGCGAGGTTCATGCTGCCGGCCAGAGCAACTGCGATCAGGCCAATGCGGGATTTGTTCGACATACGGGTCATGGTTATTACTCCGGATACAGTGTGAGGCCAGGCCGCAAGGGCGATAAGCCGGGGGGCGAGGAGCGTTTGCTTTCTCGCTAAGGCAGGGCTATTTGACTGCAACCGTGTATCCCGGATGTATCCGGATCGAGGGGCATTTGTAAGTCAGTCTCCGCATAGCAGCTGCGGATACACAGCGATACACAGGCCCTGCTCTTTTCCTCTTGGCCCCAAAAGATCGCAGCCTTCGGCAGCTCCTACATTTGAAACGCGATCCCCTGTAGGAGCTGCCGAAGGCTGCGATCTTTTGATCTTTTGCAGCTACTTACTCCGGCGGATCAATCTGATCCAGCACTCGATTGGCCGTGATCTCGGCCAGCATGATGCTGTTGGAAATGCCCAGCAGCGCATAGCGCGACTCACCGTCCAGATGATCCACCAACTGATGGACCATCACATCAACCGAGGCCAGCGTCTCGACCAAATAAACGACCAGGGATTCGGTATCGCTCTCTGGGTCGACGGAAAAACTCTTGCAAGGTCTGCGCGGCGTGGCTTTGATGTCGGCAATTGACGCGAAGTGGAAGTCGAGGGCGGCTTCGGCGGCGTCGTTGAGCTTTTTCGAACCGGGTTCGTACGGGGAGAGTATCGTCGACTAAATCGTTAGCACAAACCGGCATTCATCCCCGCTCTTGTCGTTACAAGACAGTTGTTCAGACAAGAATCCACACCGATCAAGCACTTTTCTTGAACCCACGTTTTCCTCGTAGACATAAGCAACCAGTTGCCTAAGTTCCCAACGCACCTGTGCCTCCTGGATCAGATGCTTCAGCGCCAGTGTTGCCAACCCCTGCCCGCAAACGCTTTGAGCAATCCGATAGCCGACTTCTGCCGAGCGCTCGGACCTGTCGATGCTTTTCAGGTTGGCTCGACCCACTATTGTTTCACTGGAACCTACGATAACGAACGGGTGCCAGGCGCCGATGGCAAAATCGGCTAAATAGCCTTCAATATGATCGGCGACGCCCTGCAACGAGTAGAAAGAAGGGTCACGCGCATCAATATGCGTTTCGAACCATTCACGGTTGTCAATTTCGAAGGCCAGCAGCGCTTGCGTGTCAGTGCTTTTTAGCTCGCGAACTCTAAATGAACTCATTATTCACCTCTCCTTGTCTCAGGCCGAAAGCCGCCTGCCCTGGCCGACTTCGTTGAACTGTTTTGCGCTTTCAGGCCCGGTCCGGCCGGGCGTTGGGGTTACTTGAAAACTGGCACGCTACCCGACTTGACTGGATTTTGCAGGTACTCACGCAAGCGAACACCAATCTCTGCGATTTTTGCCTCTCCCTCACGCAAGGCTTGCGGGTTGGTGTGGACCGAGTAGCTCCCCAGTTCTAGATCATAGGGATGCGGTGCCGCTGAACCGATGACGAAGACCGTATCTTCGTGCACGGCCTTCAGCGTAACGGCACCGCTACCTGGTTCGAAGACAACCATTTCCCCCGCAGTGACTATCCCAGGCGCGGTAAGAGCACCTCGACTGACACTCAACCACAATGACTCGTGCCCATTGGGCGGCGCATAAGTCCAGGATTCCCCGGCGCGTAGCGTTACCAGTAAATAGTTCATTCCAGCAGGCGCGCGGACCGGGCTTTGGACACCTTCGTACGCACCAAGAATCACCCGCGCAGGCCCCACTTCAGGCATCGCGCTTGACTCCAGGTATTGGCTGTCGACACTGGCGTTTTCCAACGCTGGCGGTAATGCAACCCACAGTTGAAAACCTTGAATGCGCTTCGATGTCCCTACCGACATCTCCTTTCCGTGCCAGACCCCGCCGCCCGCCCGCATCCATTCAACACCACCATAGTCGATCATCCCCGAACCCGAATCAGCATCCTCGAAGCGCAAATTGCCTTCGGTAATGACGGTGACGGTGGCGATCCCCGAGTGCGGATGCATTGGCATGCCGCCTATGAATGAACTCTCACCTTCAAACAGATCCAGAAAAACGAAAGGCTTGATCAGGTGGCCCAGATCGGAAGGACTCATCAGTCGGACAATAGCGCCATGCCTGCTGCCAGTGGTGCGGTAGCTGATTGCGCGGTGGGTCACGATTTCGCGTGTAGCGCCTGGGACGATACCGATAGGAGGTTGTTGCTGAATGGTCATGAGGATTACTCACAGGAGAGTGGCAGCCTGGCGGCCCGATACCTCAAACAATAGAGCCGGGACGATTGCTTGATTAGCCGATAGAATTGGATTGCACTCGTCCACCTACGACAGGAATGCCCCGCCATGCTCGACCTCAACGACATCGCCATGTTTGTGCAGGTGGTACGCAGCGGCAGCTTTGCAGAGGCGGCGCGACGGCTGGGCATGCCGCCCAATACCGTGAGTCGTCGCATCCAGCAACTCGAAGCAAATCTCGGTACTCGGCTGCTGCAACGCTCAACCCGCAAGCTCACGCTCACCAGTGCTGGTCAGGATTTTCATGAGCGTTGCGCGGGAGCGGTCGACGGCCTTCTCGAAGCGGGACAGGAGTTGATGACGGGCAGCGGCGAGCCCAGCGGCCTGGTGCGCGTGGCGGCGCCAGCCGACTTCTTCGACTTCTTCGAGATGGAGTGGGTGACCGAGTTTCTCGCGGCGCATCCTCGCGTGCGACTCGACTTCGTGCTCAGCGATGCGAAGGCTGACTTGATCGCCGAGCAGATCGATGTCGCCTTTCGTGGCGGGTCCTTGCGCGATTCAGGCTATGTCGGTCGCCAGATCCTTGACCCGCGTAGCGTCGCAATGGTGGCAAGCCCCGCCTACATCGCAGCGCGCGGCTCACCCCGCACGTTGCAGGATCTGCTGAGCCACGATTGCGTGATCTCCGCGCATCCCAGCGGTCACGCTACATGGCGGTTGGTCGGTCCGAAGGGTGAGGAAGAAGTGCAAGTGGCCGGGCGTTTTAGCGCAAATACCGCGCAGGCACTGCGCAAGGCCGCCGTGGCCGGACTCGGCATCGCGCTGCTGCCGCCCGTCCTGGCCAGGCTCGACGTTCAGGCCGGCGTGCTCGTCCCGGTGCTGCCTCACTACCAACCCAACGGTTACGGCATGAACGTGCTCTATCCGAGTCGCCGGCACCTGCCGCTCGCGGTAACGGCGTTTATCGGGCTAGTGATCCAGAAGATGAATGCGGCAGACGCCCCGGAAGGTCTATCGAAGCACCCCGGTGTCGCTTGAGACTCTTCAAAATGATGCCGTAACAATGGCACTCCTCTCTAATAGCCAGCGTAGACACCTACTCGCCTATAAATCCCCTCTTGAAAAGCGCGATAAATAGCTAGCTATTTGTTGACGAAAGTCTGAAGTATTCATTTGAATTTTCGGATTCTTCCACCCCGCCGCCTATGCCTAACATCGGCTCCACAGTGAACCAGCCACGGCAGTGCCGGCTGGCTTTGTCGAAGTGCTTTTGCAGTAGGCCTGAGAATTTTTGAGGATCACCGATGAAGCTGGAAATTTTCCGCACGCTGTGGGGTTACACCGCCAGCAAGGCCCAGGCGCTTGAAGAGCTGTTGCAGGCGGGCTTTGATGGAATGGAAGCACGTCTGCCACTGGACGCCCGTGAACGGGCTGAGTTCGCCGCTTTTCTCCAGGCCAATCGCCTGGGTTATATCAGCACGGTTTTCACGGCGTACGATGTGCTGCCGGACCAGTCGGCGTCCCCTGCCGTCCACCTCAATGACCTCGATCAGAAACTCGCCTGGGCCGCTGAGCTCGGCCCACGTTTCGTCAACGTACTGGCGGGCAATGACCGCTGGTCCTTGCCACAACAAGTGGAGTTTTTTGGCCAGGCGCTGGAACTGGCGCGCAAGCACGGCCAGGTCTGCAGTTTCGAAACTCACCGCTCGCGTTCGCTGTTCAACCCCTGGGTGACCCTGGAGTTGATCCGGCAATTGCCCGATCTGTTGTTCACCAGTGACATCAGCCATTGGGTCGTGACCTGCGAGCGTCTGTTGAATGACCCGGCCGATGATCTGAGCGCTTTCATCGAGCGGGTTCACCATATCCAGGCACGGGTCGGTTACGACCAGGGCCCGCAGGTTCCGCACCCGGCGGCTCCCGAATATGCAAAAGAACTGGCTTTCCATCAGCAGCACTGGGAAAGCATCTGGCGCTCGCAGCAAGCCCGCGGTTACCAGGTCAGCACCCTGACCCCGGAATTCGGCGCCGACGGCTATCTGCATCATTTGCCCTTCACCAATGTCCCGGTCGCCGACCTGTGGTCATTGAACGTGTGGATGGGCCAGACCGAGCGCGAACACTTCGAGCGTTTCCACCACTCAAGCAATCCTTAGGGAGCCGATGCGTCATGCCTGACAATAAAAACAACAGCGCCAGCACTGACACGCACAAAGCCAACTTCAATAGCATCCCGGTGGTCAACATCGCCGGTCTGTTCAGCGTCGAACGGGAACACCGCCTGGCCGTGGCCGAAGAATTGGGACGTGCCGCCAGCGAAGTCGGGTTCCTCTATATCACCGATCACGGTATCGACCCGCAGCTGATCGCCAACCTGCGCAAGGCGGCCAAGGACTTTTTTGATCAGCCCTTCGACACCAAGATGCGGCACTACATCGGCACCTCGCAAACCCACAAGGGCTTTGTGCCCGAAGGCGAAGAGGTCTATTCCAAAGGCAAGCCGGACCACAAGGAAGCCTTCGACGTCGGCTTCGAAGTCCCGGCCGATGATCCGCTGGTGCTGGCCAACACCCCGTTGCTGGGGCCCAACGACTGGCCGCAGCTGTCGGGTTTCAAGGCGTCGGTGCAGGCCTACTATGAAGCGATCTTCGCCTTGGGCCGGCGCCTGTTCGGCGGCTTTGCCCTGACCCTGGGCCTGGAAGAAAACTATTTCGACAGCCTGGTCACCCGCCCGCCGTCCAAGCTGCGCCTGATCCACTACCCCTTCGACGGTGCCGCCCATGACGCACCGGGGCTTGGCGCCCATACTGATTATGAGTGCTTCACCATCCTCCTGGCCGACAAACCAGGCCTTGAGGTGATGAACAACCTTGGACAATGGATCGATGCACCACCGATGGCTGATGCCTTTGTGGTCAACATCGGCGACATGCTGGAAGTGATGACGGCAGGCGCATTCGTTGCCACTGCGCACCGGGTGCGGAGCGTGAAGGAGGAGCGTTATTCCTTTCCACTGTTTTATGCCTGCGACTATCACACCCAGATCAAACCGCTGCCCGGGTTCGCCCAGGGAGGTAACGACTACGAAGAAATCACGATCGGCGAACACATGTATGGCCAGGCACTGCAGACTTATCAGTATCTGCGCCAGAGGGTGGCCAATGGGGAAGTTCAACTGCCAGGCAAGGCACGCAAGCCCGCCAGTTTCGGACATTTGAAAAATCAGGCTCAACCGTCCTGATTGAAGTTTTCAGTAACCCCTTACCTACGCCGGAGTCAGTAAAAATGAAAAACAATAATAAGAACCTGTTGAGCTTGGCTGTATTGGCAGCCGGTATGCTCGGTGCCTCGTTGAGCATGGCCGCATCAGACACGTTCAAGGTCGGCATGGAAATCACCTACCCTCCTTTCGAGTCCTATGACAAAGACAAAAACGTGGTGGGTTCGGATCCCGAACTGGCAGCGGCCCTGGCCAAGCACATGAACGCCAAGGTGGAGTTCGTCGACACCAAATTCCCGAGCCTGATCCTGGGCCTGAACTCCGCCAAATACGACGCGGTCATTTCCGGCATGTACATCACACCGGAGCGCCAGACTCAGGCCCAGACCATCGCTTATGCCAACACTGGTGCCGCGGTCATGGTGCCCAAGGGCAGCGAGATCAATGCGAAAAAACCTGAAGACCTGTGCGGCTTGAAACTGGGCCTGGAACAGGGCACCACCTGGGTCAAGGAATTCAAGAAGCTCTCCGATGATTACTGTGTGCCGAACAACAAAGGCGCCATCACCGTCAGCGAGTACCCCTCGGCGCCCGAAGTGACCCAGGCCCTGTTGTCCAAAAACATTCAGGCCCAGGTTGAAATCGCTGGCGCTGCAAAAATGATCGCGGAAAAAACCAATGGCCGGGTAGTGATCACCACCGAACACCCGATCTATCAGCAAACCCTGGGAATCTTCGTCAAGAAAGGTAACGACGAAACATTCCAGGCCGTGCAAAAAGCCTTCGAAGAGACGAAAAAGAGCGGTGAATACGCCGCTATTCTTAAGAAATATGGCTTGGAAGAACCGACTGCCCACTAAGAACGTGTCCTTGTAGTCTGGTCATCTGCGGCCCCTGCACCGGGGCGGCAGATCGAGGTGCCCTATGCAATTCGATTGGTCGTATTTCTTCTCCCTGTTCTCCCTGCCGGACTTCTGGAAAGCCTGCGTCACGGTGGTCCAACTCAGTGCCCTGGCCTGGTTCCTCGGCATGCTGCTGGGCTTTGGCCTGGCCACGGCCAAGTTGTCCCAGTCACCCTTACTGCGCATCCCCGCGGCGGTCTACATCTGGTTCTTCCGCAGCATCCCGTTGCTGGTGCTGGTGGTCTTCGTCTACAACTTGCCCCAATTGTTTCCCGGTAGCGGACCGATTCTGTCGAACCCCTTCTACTCCGGCTTGCTTGCTCTGGTGGTCACGGAAGCGGCGTACATGGCGGAGATCCACCGTGGTGGCCTGATCTCCGTGGCCAAGGGCCAAAAGGAAGCAGGCCGCGCGCTGGGTGTCGGCCTGTTCGGCATGCAGCGCTTGATTGTGATCCCCCAGGCTTTCCGTATCTCGCTGCCTACGTTGATCAATGAATACATCACGGTGGTCAAGCTGACGTCGCTGGTCTCGGTCATCTCCCTGACCGAAATCCTCACGGTCGGCCAACGCCTCTATGCCACCAACTTCCTGGTCATGGAAACCCTGGCGGCGGTGGGCGTGTACTACGTGCTGATCGTCACCGTGTTCGGCTTTTTCCTGCAGCGTCTGGAGCGCTACCTGGACCTGAATTTCCGCAAGCCGCATACACTCGATGCCGCCGCCGTGGCCAAGCTCAAGGCCTGCGCCGAAGCCTTGCCCGACATTGCGCGTAAAGCTGCGGGCAACAACACGACGCCCATCCTGCAACTGAAAAACATCCAGAAAAGCTATGGCACGCACCAGGTGCTGATGGGTATCGACCTGAACGTCGAATACGGCCAGGTGATCTCGATCATTGGCCCCTCCGGTTCCGGCAAAACGTCGTTGATCCGCACGGTCAACGGTCTGGAAACCATCGATACCGGCGACATTCTGTTGTTCGGTGAAAAATTCATCGAAGCGTCGGACAAACCCAACAGCGCCCGTCTGCGCAAAGGCGTGCGGCACATTGGCATGGTGTTCCAGAACTTCAATCTGTTCCCGCACCGCACCATTCTCGACAACGTCACGCTGGCGCCGCGTTACCACGGCATCCCCGGCGAGCTGAGCGAACACCGTGCTTATGCGCTGCTGGACAAGGTCGGCCTGCTCGCCCACGCCCACAAGTACCCGCACCAGCTCTCCGGCGGACAGCAACAGCGCGTGGCGATCGCGCGTGCTTTGGCCATGGAGCCGGACATCATGCTGTTCGACGAGCCTACGTCAGCGCTCGATCCAGAGCTGGTGGGCGATGTGCTGAACGTCATACGCGACCTTGCCAGTGAAGGCATGACCATGATTATCGTCACCCACGAAATGGACTTTGCCATGTCGATATCCGACCGGGTCGTGTTCATGGAGAACGGAAATATCCAACTGGATGCTGCACCTGAAACCATACGCTGCGATGCCGAAGGAGAGAGAGTGCGGCGCTTTATGGGAATCAGTACTCGATCGCCAAACCTGCCTGTCACTGCGAATCATGCGTGAGCATGGCGCTGCGTAGGCAACCACTTTCTTTGAGCTTCCTTCTTTCAGGAAAACACGCATGAATCTTGGAATAGCAGGACACTGGGCGCTGGTGTGCGCGGCCAGCAAAGGCCTGGGTAAAGCCTGTGCACAGGCACTCGTCAGCGAAGGCGTGAACGTGGTGATCACCGCCCGAGGCGAACAGACGCTGAATGAAACAGCCCGTCAGCTCAGAGCGATAAATCCTGAAGTGACGGTCATCGCCGTAGCCGGAGACATTTCAACGCCCGAGGGTCGCGCGGCAGCCCTCATGGCCCATGAGCATTTCGATATTTTGATCAACAACGCTGGAGGCCCTCCTCCCGGGGATTTCCGCGAATGGGACCGCGACGCCTGGCTCAAGGCGCTGGATACCAACATGCTCACCCCTATCGAGTTGATCAAAGCAACGGTAGACGGCATGGCGACCCGCGGATTTGGCCGAATCATCAACATTACGTCGAGTGCCGTGAAGTCCCCTATCGAAAGCCTGGGTCTGTCCAATGGCGCGCGCAGTGGTCTGACGGGATTTATCGCAGGGCTTGCCCGGCAAGAAAACATCGCCAGTCGGAATGTGACGATCAACAACCTGCAACCGGGCTCATTCGACACCGATCGACTGCGTGACAACCTGGTCGCTGCTGCCGAAGAGTCGGGGCAAGACAGTGAGGCATTCCTCGGCGAATGCCGTAGCGAAATTCCTGCCAAACGCTTCGGCTCACCCGAGGAGTTCGGCGCTCTGTGCGCCTTCGTTTGCAGCAGCCATGCGGGCTACCTGACCGGGCAGAACCTGTTGATTGATGGAGGGGCCATTCGCTCCAGCCAATAAAGACGGCAGGTGCTATGGGGCGGTAAACACTGCCCCGTAACCGTTCCAACCCTCCCCCCTGATACCGCCCGGTAGTGTCTGACTTGCTTGGAAAAGCGCCGCATAAACAACTCGTCAAACCACAAAACATCCCCCACCTGCACGGCACTTAAATAAGTGCCTGATTCCGACACCCTCTGCCGGCAGCCGACAAACGCATTAAATTTATTTTTTTACTCTCCACTGGCCCGACGTTCCTTGCTTCACGTCGGCCCAGTCAGTCCTACCACTGCCCCGCCATAGGCTCTAGCCGAGCGGACTATGGGTCGGGTTTAAGGAGAATAAAAATAATGAATCCAGGTTTTACATCATCACTCAACCACTTGCTCGACGCCGTCACCACTGGACAGCAGTGCGTCCCAGGCGTAGTCGCAGCAATCACCGGGCGCGACGGTTTGATCTACGAGGGTGCTTCAGGTCAACGGACGCTCGGTCAAGCCGGTGCAATGACGACCGACAGTGTCTTCGCCATGTTTTCCACGACTAAAGCGATAACCGCCACGGCGGTGCTTCAGTTGGTCGAGGAAGGCCGACTGGATCTCGATGCGCCTGCCAGGAACTATGTGCCGATGATCGGCGAACTGAAGGTGCTCGAAGGGTTTGACAGCGACGGCACCCCGCGGCTTCGCGCCCCCAAAAAACACATCACCACGCGGATGCTTCTGCTTCATACGGCAGGCCTGGGTTATGAGTTCTTTAACGAAAACTACAACAGGCTAGTCCAGGAAGGTCGCCAGCCCAGCATCATCAGTGGGTCGTTGGCGGCACTTCTAACGCCCTTGCTGTTTGAGCCTGGAGAGCAATGGGAATACGGCTCCAACATGGATTGGGCCGGTCTGGTGGTCGAGGCCATTACCGGCAAACGTCTGGGTGACGTCATGCAACAGCGTATTTTCGAGCCTCTGGGCATGACCGATACCGCTTTTAGCATGACCACATCGATGCTCCAGCGACGGGCTGGAATGCACCAGCGTGAAGAAGACGGATCGCTGACCGCAGTCGAGGGCTCCCTCCTTCCAGAGGAACCGGAAGTGCACATGGGAGGCCATGGCCTGTTCTCGACTGTGAAGGATTATTGCCTGTTCATCCGGGCCTGGCTAAACGATGGACAGGGTGATCACGGACGAATCCTGAAGCCTGAGACGATTCGTTTCGCTGAAAAAAACGGGCTCGACAACCTGAAAATAAAAGCCCTTCCCTGCGTGATTCCGAGTATTTCCCACACTGCGGAATTCTTCCCCGGCATGCCAAAGTCATGGGCGTTGAGTTTCATGGTCAACGAACAAGACGCACCCACCGGTCGCCCTGCGGGCTCATTGGCGTGGGCTGGGCTGGCCAACCTTTTCTATTGGATCGATCGCAAGAATGGCATCGGTGGTTTTTGGGCCACTCAAATATTGCCCTTCGTAGACCCTGTTTCGACCAACGGTTATCTGGATTTCGAAACGGCGGCCTACCGCAATCTGAACACCTGACCCCGTACCTGATTCGATTCGCATGAGAGCCCTCCAAGGGCTCCAGGCGATGGCGCAAGAAAACTATCCCCTTCTCCGAAAACAACAAAAACAAAACAGGTGACTCATGGAGATCTCCACACGTACCCCTGCGCGCGCTCGATCCAAAAAATGCGCATTTGGCACGTCAACAATCAGTGCCGGCCTCCTGCTGGCGACTCTGGCGGGCAACGCCCAAGCCATCGATGTGGACGCCGGCGAATACACCGCTGCGCTTCCAGCCGGCAGCAATATTGGCTTGCTTTACCTCCAGCATGCCGAGCGGCGGTCGCTTTACCGTGATGGTCACAAGGTTGCGATTAAAGCGGGACTCGACTCGGATATCGGCATCTTGCGTGTCGCGAATTACCAGCAGTTGGGTGACTACACGATCAATACGCAGTTCCTGTTGCCATTCGGGCGTCTGGAAGGAACACGCGATAACGACGCGTTGGGACAAGCCAATGGCACGGGCGACTTGATTCTGGCGTCCACCCTGTGGCTCGTGAATGATCCGGCGAAGAACCGTTACTGGGGCATAGCGCCCTACCTGTACGTGCCGACCGGTAACTATGACCGAAACGATGCACTCAACCTTGGCGAAAACCGTTGGAAGATGACGTTGCAGACGGGCTATGTGACCGGCCTCACTGAAAAGTTATCCCTGGACCTCACCGCCGACGTGACCCTGTTTGGCAAAAATGACGACCTCACGAGTCAAAGCCTGACGTTGCGCCAGAAGCCACTATGGCAAGCCCAGACGTACCTGAGGTACGCCGTGACGCCCAAGCTGTCGGTGCATGTCGGTGCGTCTCAACTCTGGGGTGGTGAGACGAGCATTGACGGTCAGGATCAGGACGATGAACCCAACACCAGCAAGTACCGTGTCGGGGGATCGTACTGGATGACCCCGACGTTCCAGGCCCTGCTCAATTACGGCCAGGACGTATCGGTCGACAACGGTTTCAAGGAAAAGCAACGGGTTAACCTACGGCTGTTGTGGGTGTTCTGACCCACAGCAAGTGGTTGGCTTCCCGGGCACCGAGAGTGAGTTAGACGTCACTCTCGGTGCCCTTTCCTGCCTCGCATCGCTAGCGCAGTCGGCGCTGCAAGGTTTGGGAGGGTAATTCACTGAAACGCTTGCGATAGATTCCCGCAAATTCACCCAGGTTTAGATACCCCCACCGAAAGGCGATGGCGGAAACAGTCGTACCCGACTCCGGATCCATTGCCAACAAATCTCGGCGCACACCCTGCAACCGCTGCTCGCGCAAGAACGCACCGGGCGTCATGCCGCGAAAACGCGAGAAGGCCCCACTCAATGCCCGCACACTGGTCCCGACGGCACTGGCAACCTCTGCCAACGTCGGCAGGCTCGCTGCATTGGCACTCATGAACTCTTCGGCGGCCCTGACATAACGCGGTGCAATCCGGTTCATTGGACTATTGAAATCAAGCCCTGCTTGCGCGGCGCGGGCAGCCCACTCTCGCAATAGATGAACGCAAAGACTTTGCTCCAGATGAGCCCCCAGACGTCCTTCAGCCATGTGTTCGGAAGCCTCGGCCACGCAACGAACCGTGTACTCCAGCAGGCTTAGCCAGCTCGAACCGACTCCGCCGATGACGCACTTGTGTCTCCAGAACTGATCATCGGGCACGAACCCAAACCACTGCTGCGCCATCCGTTCCAAAACCGCATGAGGAATGGTCAGATTCAGTTGCAGGTGATCCGGGTCGAGGTCGATCCGGTAATCGACACGACTGCAATTGGCAATGAAGGATTCACCTACTGCCGTATCCTCGGTGACCGAACGCTGAGTCCAGTGCCGGGCATTACCGCGAATGGTCGTAAGCAGTAATGCATTCCCCGCCTCGGGCGAAAACTCATCGACGCTCACACCAACGCCATAGGCAAAACGAGTCAGCGTCAACTCGCCAATCCTGGATGAATGCATGGTTGCGCGCGGCTTGATGGCATGCCCTATGGGGGACACACGATAGGGCATGTAAACGCGATCCGACCAGTCGCTGATTTCATCCCAATCGGTTGAAAAAATTTTGTGCTGCTGACGTATCGGTTTGCCGCTGACATCGGTTAACAACGCATGGTCGAGACGCATGGAGACACCTGTTTTTATTATTTTAGGGTGAACCGCTGATCAGAGTAGCAACCTCAGGGCGATGGCAAGTAGGCCATCCCTTGCGACTCGCCCATCAGCAGCGGGCGATTGAGATCCGCGCAGGCGCGCAGGTAGTCGGCTACCAAAGTAATCCGCTTGAGCTTGCGCAGGTCCTCGCTGTAGTACATCCAGAACTGTCGAGTGACCTCCACCTCATCCGGGAGCACTTCGCACAGGCGCGGGTCGGGACCAGCGAGGAAGCAAGGCAGGATGGCCAGCGCGCGCCCTTCCAGCGCCGCATGGTACTGGGAAACTACGCTGGTGCTGCGCAGGCGGCTGTGCGCACCGGGCAGCAGGTCGTTCAGGTAGAGCAGCTTGAAGCTGAAGGCCAGATCCTCGACATAGGTCACGAAGGGGTGACCGGCCAGGTCCTCGCGACTGGCAATCGGCGAATGATTGGCCAGGTACTCCGGTGTCGCATACAGACGCAGTCGGTAGTCGCACAGCCGCGAGCACACGTACGGACCGCGCTCAGGCCGCTCCAGGGTGATCGCGATGTCTGCCTCGCGCCGTGACAGGTTGACGAAGTGCGGGACCGGCAGGATGTCCACGGAGATATGCGGGTAATGGATGATGAAGTGGCTCATCTGCGTGGTGATGAAACAGGAGCCGAAAGCCTCGGTACAGCCGATGCGCAGGTGTCCGGCGAGCCCCCCGGTGGTTCCGGAAACCTGCTCGCAGGCTGCCAGCAGCGTACTTTCCAGCGTTTCGGCGTGACTGACCAGGCGTTGCCCCTCGACAGTCATGACAAAACCCGACGCTCGGGACTTCTCGAAAAGCAGTGCACCAAGGCTTTGCTCAAGGGCTCGGATGCGCCGCGACACCGTGGTGTAGTCCACCCCCAAACGACGTGCTGCGCCACTCGCGGTGTGAGCACGGGCGACCTCGAGAAAGAAGCGCATATCGTCCCAATTCACATGACTTTGGGTTGTGCGTTTTTGCATATTCATCAGGCTTTTCTGCCAATACATATTGGAAATTAGCCAACATATACTCGCATTCAGCCTGGTTTGACCAGCATCGTTTCTCAACCGGAAACGCCCAAATTTCAATCAGGGCTGACGGCATGAATGCAGGGAAAAAACACTGCTTTCAAGCCGAAAACAGGCAGCTGTGCGACAGCGCAATCACTGCCACATTCGGCCCCGTCGAGAGCTCATAGACGGGTTCCCTGTCGGCACCTGACCGACGTCATTTCAACACCCCTCGCCTCCGGAAGATCGCCAGGGCAGATACGACTCCAGCAGCATTCAGGTGACGCTCCGCTTCGGGACGTCGCCCGGGTACCCGTACGCCCCTCAAAAGGCCGACATACAACAACAATTAAAAGCGGAGCCTCATCATGACGACTGACCATCCGAACCACGCCCAGACCTGCGCCCAGGTCAGGGCCAATCCCAAGTTCCAGCGACTCACCCGCCAGCGCGCGCTGCTGGCCTGGTCACTGAGCGCCGCCGTCCTGGCTGTCTATTACAGCTTCATCATGGTAGTGGCCTTCGCACCTGCCTGGCTGCACCTGCCGCTGTACGACGGCAGTCATCTCAGCCTCGGCATGCCGATCGGCGTGGCAATTATCCTGCTGTCCTGGCTGCTTACCGCCTGGTATGTGAACACCGCCAACACCCGTTTCGACGCGCTCAGCGCGCAGATCCTCCTGGAGACCCGCGCATGAAACGCCTACTCGCCCTTCTCGCCCTCAGCCCGCTGCTGGCCAACGCCGCAACTATCACCGCGGAGAAGCAACCGCTCAACGTGCATGCCATCGGCATGTTCTTCGTCTTCGTCCTTGCCACCTTGCTGATCACTTGGTGGGCGTCCCGTCGCACGCACTCCGCCGCCGACTTCTACAGCGCCGGTGGCGGTATCACGGGTTTTCAGAATGGCCTCGCAATCGCCGGTGACTACATGTCGGCGGCCACTTTGCTGGGCCTCTCGAGCCTGGTGTTCGCCAAGGGCTATGACGGCTTCATCTATATCATTGGCTTCTTCGTCGGCTGGCCCATCGTCACCTTCCTGATGGCCGAGCGCCTGCGCAACCTGGGCCGCTACACCTTCGCCGACATCGTCTCCTTCCGCCTGGATCAAACTCGCGTGCGCAGCTTCGCCGCCCTCGGCTCGCTGACGGTGGTGTGTTGCTACCTGGTTGTGCAGATGGTGGGTGCCGGTCAGTTGATCAAGCTGCTGTTCGGTCTCGACTATCGCACGGCGGTGGTGGTGGTCGGCCTGTTGATGCTGGTCTACGTGATCTTCGGCGGCATGCTCGCCACCACTTGGGTGCAGATCACCAAGGCGGTTCTGCTGCTGGCCGGCGGCACTACCTTGATGCTGCTGGCCCTGAGCCGTTTCGGCTTCAGCTTCGAGACGCTGGCCGCCCAAGCCGTGGCGGTGCATGCCAGCGGCGTGCAGATTATGGGCCCGGGCACTTTGCTGGCCGATCCGATCAACGCGGTGTCACTGTCCCTCGGACTGGTCTTCGGCATCGCCGGCCTGCCGCACATCCTGATGCGTTTCTTCACCGTGCCCAATGCCAAGGAGGCGCGTAAATCGGTGCTATTCGCCACGGTGTTCATCGGCTTTTTCTTCCTGGTGGTCTGCATCCTGGGCTACACCGCCATTGTCATCGTCGGCACAGACCCGCAGTACTATGTCGACGGTAAGCTCGGCGGCGCCATGATCGGCGGCGGCAACATGGTGGCCATGCACCTGGCCAAGGCAGTGGGTGGCAACCTGTTTCTCGGATTCCTCTCCGCCGTGGCCTTCGCCACCATTCTTGCAGTGGTGGCCGGCCTGGCCCTGGCTGGCGCCTCGGCCATCTCGCACGACCTTTATGCCTCGGTACTGAAGAAGGGCAAGGCCGACGAGAAGCAGGAAATGCGTGTGTCGCGCATCGCCACTGTCGGTCTGGGCATCGTCGCGATTTCCCTCGGCATTCTGTTTGAGGGCCAGAACATCGCTTTCCTGGTCGGCCTGACGTTTGGCATAGCGGCCTCTGCGAATTTCCCGGTATTGATCATGGCCATGTACTGGGGCGGCCTGACCACCCGTGGCGCCCTCTATGGCGGTTTGACTGGCCTGATCAGCGCCCTGGCCCTGGTCATCGGCTCTCCGTCGGTGTGGGTCGGCGTATTGGGCCATGCCCAGGCGATCTTCCCCTACGATCAGCCGGCGCTGTTCTCCATGCCTTTGGCCTTCCTGGTCATCGTGGTGGCGTCCAAGCTGGACCGTAGCGAGCGCGCCGACCGCGAGCGCGCTGCCTATGCCGATCAGTTCGTCCGCGCCCAGACTGGCCTGGGCGCTGCAATGGCCAGCAGTCACTAACGCTGCAGCTTTGCGGGGTCAACGGCCCCGAGCGCGAGTCCGCTCCTTTGCTCGCGCTTTTTTACTCCCGCCCTGCGCCGCCCGGCGCGGGGCACCTCCAACGAGCCCTCCCTCCACCGGCCCAGCCAGTGCGGGAACGGCTTGCTCATAACATCACTGCTCATAACAACAAGAGACAAGCAATGAAACCCACCCTGATCACCCTGTTCCTGGCAAGCAGCAGCCTTGCCACCCAAGCCCATGCGGACTTTGTCAAAGACAGCAAGGCCAGCCTTGAGCTGCGCAACTTCTATTTCAACCGTGACTATCGTCAGACCAACGCCGCCCAATCCGAACAAGAGGAATGGGCCCAGGGTTTCCTGCTGCGCTATGAATCAGGCTTCACCGACGGTTTGATCGGTGTCGGCTTTGATGCCATCGGCCTGCTCGGCGTCAAGCTTGATTCCAGCCCCGATCGCGCAGGCTCCGGCCTGCTCAAACGCCACCGCGACACGAGCAAAGGTGCGCAGGACGAGTACGGCGAACTGGGCCTGACCGCCAAAGTGCGGGCCTCCAAAAGCACGCTAAAACTGGGCACGCTGTTGCCGAAACTGCCGACGGTATTGGCCAACGATTCACGGCTGTTGCCACAAACCTTCAAGGGCGGTCAGTTGACCTCGCTGGAACTCGAAGGCCTGACCGTGGATGCCGGGCGACTGACGCAGGTCAATCAGCGCGACTCCTCGGATTACGAGGACATGGGCATCACCCGCACCGGCGCCAAGGGCATCACCACACGTCATCTCGACAGCGACAGCTTCGATTTCGCCAGCCTGAACTACAAATGGACCAGCAACCTCGCCACCGGCTACAGCTACGGCCATCTCGACAACTTCTACAGCCAGCACCTGGTCAACCTGACCTACGTGTTGCCGGTGACGACCGGCCAGTCGTTGAAGACGGATCTGCGCTTCGCCCGCTCCACGGATGATGGCGGCAGCAATGTCGATAACAATGCGATTGGCGCGATGTTCACCTACAACCTCGGCGGGCATGCGTTGGGCCTGGGTTATCAAGGCATGAGCGGCGACACCGGCTACGCCTACGTCAACGGCACCGATGCCTTCCTGGTGAACTTCGTGCAGATCGGCGACTTCGCCAGCAAGGACGAAAAATCCTGGCAGGCGCGCTACGACTACAACTTTGCGGCCGTCGGCATTCCTGGCCTGACGTTCATGACCCGCTACCTCACCGGTGACAACATCGATCTGGGCGGCAACCGCCCGGAAGGCAAGGAATGGGAACGTGATACCGACATTGGCTATGTCGTGCAGAGCGGGCCGCTGAAAAATGTCGGGGTGAAGTGGCGCAACGCGACAGTGCGCTCGACCAATTTCGGCAGCGACCTGGATGAAAACCGCCTGATCCTCAGCTACACCTTGCCGATCTGGTAAATCCCCCTGCCAGACGGGGGCCACTCGCGTCGCCTGAGAGTGCGAGTGCCCCCCAATCCAACGCGCCACCTCTATGATTTTTTTGCACAACGCACCGGTTTTTATGAGCATTTTTAATTGATTTTTGCATGCATATACTGGGCTCAAGCGCCTGGTCATGAACCGCGCCAGACCCAACAAAAACAAACAAGGGCATACACCGTGAAGACATCCATGCTTGCCGCAGTCTCCCCGCTCTCAGGTACCTGCACGCGTCTCGTACGCATTGCTGCCCGCAGCGAAGCCCCCTTCGCTGCCTGACCATCCCGTACCTGTACCCGCGCCGATCGTCACCACGATCGATGGAGACTCCAATGAACAGCAACTGCCAACCGTTCCTCGCCGCTCGAGACTTCCTGCTGGCCCACCGTACCGACTACGCCACTGCTGTGCGTGACTTCCGCTGGCCGCAACTGAACGAGTTCAACTGGGCTCTGGATTACTTCGATGCCATGGCCGAGGGCAACCAGGCCAACGCCCTGTGGATCGTCGAAGAAGACGGCAGCGAACAGCGCTACAGCTTC
Source organism: Pseudomonas sp. GM41(2012) (assembly GCF_000282315.2). Taxonomy (GTDB): domain Bacteria; phylum Pseudomonadota; class Gammaproteobacteria; order Pseudomonadales; family Pseudomonadaceae; genus Aquipseudomonas. Next base: position 287,768 of record NZ_AKJN02000006.1, on the reverse strand, counting down.
CAGCAACTGGCTTCGCGCTCCAATCAGGTGGCCAACCACTTGCGTGCCCTCGGCGTACGCCGCGGCGAGCGCATCCTGCTGATGCTCGGCAATGATGTCGCCTTGTGGGAAACCATGCTGGCCGCCTTCAAGCTTGGCGCCGTGGTGATCCCCGCCACCGCTCTGCTGACCCCCGATGACCTGGGCGACCGCATCGAGCGCGGCCAGGTTCGTCACCTGGTGGTCGGCAGCGCCCATGTCGACAAGTTCGTCGGCCTGGGAGAAGGCTGCAGCCGCATCTGCGTCGGCCCGGCCCCCGCCGGCTGGACCCCGCACAGCGCCGCCAGCGAGTATTCCGAGCAGTTCGACGTCGAGGACCGCACGCTAGCCACCGATCCGATGCTGCTGTACTTCACCTCTGGCACTACCTCCAAGCCAAAGATGGTGCTGCACAGCCACCAGAGCTACCCGGTCGGCCACCTGTCGACCATGTACTGGATCGGCCTGCAGCCAGGTGACCTGCACTTGAACATCTCGTCACCGGGCTGGGCCAAGCATGCCTGGAGCTGCCTCTTCGCACCGTGGAACGCCGGCGCCTGCATCTTCATCCACAACGTCGCGCGCTTCAGCGCCCCTGCCCTGCTTGGCGCGCTGGAGCGCTATGGCGTCACTAGCCTGTGCGCCCCGCCCACCGTGTGGCGCATGCTGATTCAGGAGGACCTGGGCAGTTACAAGGGGCGCTTGAACCTGCGCGAACTGGTGGGCGCCGGTGAGCCACTGAACCCGGAGATCATCGAGCAGATCCTGCATGCCTGGGACTTGCCGCTGCGTGATGGTTTCGGTCAGTCGGAAACCACCGCTCTGGTCGGTAACACACCCGGCCAACTGCTCAAACCCGGCTCCATGGGCCGTCCTCTGCCGGGCTACAGGGTGACCATGCTTGACCCCGACGGCGTACCCGGCAACGAGGGAGAAGTAGCCCTGCCACTGGACGTGCGTCCGCTCGGCCTGATGTTGTGCTACGAGGACAGCCCGGAAAAAACCGCCGAAGTGATGCGCGACGGCTACTACCGCACCGGCGACACCGCGCAGATCGACGAGGATGGCTATGTCACCTTTGTCGGCCGCGCCGACGATGTGTTCAAGGCCTCCGACTACCGCATCAGTCCCTTCGAGCTGGAGAGCGCACTGATCGAGCACCCGGCGGTGATGGAAGTGGCCGTGGTGCCAAGCCCTGACCCGCTACGCCTGGCCGTGCCCAAGGCGTTCCTGATCCTGGCCCATGACGAACCCGGCAGTGCCGAATTGGCCGGCAGCATCCTCGCCTTCGCCCGCGAGCACCTGGCGCCCTACAAGCGGGTGCGACGTATCGAATTCGTCAGCGAACTGCCCAAGACCATCTCCGGGAAGATCCGCCGGGTGGAACTGCGACAGATGGAAGTGCAGCGCCGCCAGAGCGATGCACGCGGCGTGCAAGAGTACTTCGAAGAAGACTTCCCGCAGCTCAAGGGCTGAACCCGGGCCGGTACACCGGCCCTCCTGAATTCAAATCCGACCGCTCGGCCCTCCAGGCCGAGTGGCTTAACTCGACCCAAAGAAAGTAGGCAGAACTGAAAATGACCTCTTCCAGCATTCCAAGCGTCAAGCTTCTCATCAACGGCGAATTCGTCGAGTCACGCAGCACTCAGTGGCGCGACGTAGTCAACCCGGCCACCCAGGAAGTCCTGGCCCGCGTGCCCTTCGCCACCGCCGAGGAAATGAACGCCGCCGTGGCCAGCGCCAAGGAAGCCTTCAAGACCTGGCGCAAGACTCCGATCGGCGCCCGCTCCCGGATCTTCTTCAAGTACCAGCAACTGATCCGCGAGAACATCAAGGAACTGGCCGCCCTGCTCACCGCCGAACAGGGCAAAACCCTGCCGGATGCCGAAGGTGATGTGTTCCGCGGTTTGGAGGTGGTCGAGCACGCCGCCTCCATCGGCAATCTGCAGATGGGTGAGTTGGCCAACAACGTCGCCAATGGCGTCGACACCTACACCTTGATGCAGCCGCTGGGCGTGTGCGCCGGCATCACCCCGTTCAACTTCCCGGCGATGATCCCGCTGTGGATGTTCCCGATGGCCATCGCCACCGGCAACACCTTCGTCCTCAAGCCGTCCGAGCAAGATCCGCTGGTGACCATGCGTCTGGTCGAACTGGCCCTCGAGGCCGGCGTACCCAAGGGCGTGCTCAACGTCATCCATGGCGGCGTCGACGCGGTGAACCTGATCTGCGACCACCCGGACATCAAAGCGGTGTCCTTCGTCGGCTCGACCAAAGTCGGTACCCATGTCTACAACCGCGCCACCCAGAACGGCAAGCGCGCGCAGTGCATGATGGGCGCGAAGAACCACGCCATCGTCCTGCCCGATGCCAACAAGCAGCAAACGTTGAACAACCTGCTGGGCGCCTCCTTCGGCGCCGCCGGTCAACGCTGCATGGCTCTGCCGGTAGTCATTCTGGTAGGTGAAGCGCAGACCTGGCTGCCGGACCTGATCGAGCGGACCAAAACCCTCAAGATCAATGGCGGCACTGAACCTGGCACCGACATTGGCCCGGTGATCTCCTGCGCGGCCCTGGATCGTGTCCACAGTCTGATTGCCAGCGGCATCGAAGAAGGCGCCAGGCTTGAACTCGATGGTCGCAACCCTAGCGTGCCTGGCTACCAGGACGGCAACTTCGTCGGCCCGACCATCTTTTCCGGCGTCACTGCACAAATGTCCGTGTACCGCGAAGAAATCTTCGGTCCGGTGCTGTGCGTCATGCACGCCGCCAGCCTGAGTGAAGCGATCGAGATCATCAACGCCAACCCGAATGGCAACGGTACCGCCCTGTTCACCCGCTCCGGCGCTGCGGCCCGTCACTTCCAGGAAGAAATCGACGTCGGCCAGGTAGGCATCAACGTGCCGATCCCGGTACCGGTCCCGCTGTTCTCGTTCTCCGGTTCGCGCGCCTCCAAACTCGGTGACCTGGGCCCCTACGGCAAACAAGTGGTGACCTTCTACACCCAGACCAAGACGGTCACCCAGCGCTGGTTCGACGAGGATGACACCGGCGGCTCGGTGAACACCACCATCACCCTGAAATGATCTCTGCCGGCCGGCGCCCAGCGTCGGCCGGCCGGGAGCTGAACGGTGCAACACCAGACATAACGGGTCGATGCGCAACAGCGCCTCCCCACTCGCAAAAGGTAGTGATCATGCATATCGGATTTCTCGGCCTCGGCAACATGGGCGGCCCAATGGCCCGCAACCTGCTCAAGGCTGGCCACAGCCTGACCGTCTTCGATCCTTTCCCGCAGGCGGTCGCCGCCCTGGTGGAAGCTGGCGCCAGCGCCGCTGACTCGCCCGCCGCCGTGGCCAAAGCCGGGGTTGAGGTGGTCATCACCATGCTGCCGACCGCCGATCATGTGAAGCAGGTCTATCGTGGCAAGGACGGCCTGCTGGCCAACATTGGCCAGGGCGTGCTGTTGATCGACAGTTCGACCATCGACCCGATCAGTGCCCGCGAAGTCGCAAAATTCGCCCTGGCCCAAGGCAACCCGATGCTCGACGCACCGGTATCCGGCGGCACCGGCGGCGCGACGGCAGGCACCCTGACCTTTATGGTCGGCGGCCCGGTCAGTGTGTACGACCAAGCCCTGCCGATCCTCTCGGCGATGGGCCGCAACATCGTGCACTGCGGTGGCGCAGGTAACGGCCAGGTGGCCAAGATCGCCAACAACATGCTGCTCGGCATCTCCATGGTCGGCGTTGCCGAGTCCATGGCGCTGGGTGTGGCCCTGGGTATGGACGCCAAGGTGCTGGCCGGTGTCATCGGCACTTCTACCGGTCGCTGCTGGAGTTCGGAGATCAACAATCCGTTCCCAGGCGTGCTGGAAAACGCTCCGGCCGCGCGTGGTTACAGTGGCGGCTTTGGTACCGATCTGATGCTCAAGGACCTCGGCCTCGCCACCGAAGCCGCGAAACATGTGCGCCAGCCGGTGGTGCTCGGTGCTGCCGCACAGCAGCTGTACCAGACCTTCAGCCTGCAAGGTAATGGCGGCCTGGACTTCTCCGCCATCATCAAACTGTTCCGTGGAGAAGCCTGAGCATGAGCGAGCAGCAAGCCCCGGTGCTGGCCAGTGTGCGCAACCGCGTCGGCCACCTGACGCTGAATCGACCCGGCGCGTTGAACACCCTGGACCTGCCCATGGTGACACTGCTTTGCCGGCACCTGTGGGTCTGGGAACAGGACCCGGAGATTGTCGCCGTGACCATCCGTGGTGCCGGGGAAAAGGCCTTCTGCGCCGGTGGCGACATCCGCATGCTGTACGACAGCCACAAGGCCGGCGACGACATGCACGAGGTGTTCCTCGAGGAGGAATACGCCCTTGACGAGTATCTGCATCGCTACTCCAAACCGGTGCTGGCGCTGCTGGATGGTTATGTGTTGGGCGGCGGTATGGGCTTGGCCCAGGCCGCCTCGCTGCGGGTGATCACCGAGCGCACGCGGATGGGGATGCCGGAAGTCGGCATCGGCTTTTTCCCCGATGTCGGCGGCAGTTATTTCCTGCCGCGACTTCCGGGTGAGCTGGGTATCTATCTGGGCGTCACCGGTTGCCAGATACGTGCCGCCGACGCCCTCTATGCCAACCTGGCTGACTACTGCCTGCCCAGTGAGCAGTTGGCCGAACTGGGTGCCGCGCTGGATCAGTTGAACTGGACCGATGCTCCCGAGGAAGACCTGCAAGACCTGCTCGCCAGCATGGCCACCGAGCGAATTGCGGGATCGGAACTCAAGGCCTATCGCCAGGTGATCGATGAGTATTTCTCCCTGCCCGATGTGCCGGCCATTCGCACCGCCCTGCTGCGCGAGCAACGTCCCGAGCTGCGCGACTGGGCCGAGCAGACGGCCAAACTGCTCGACAGCCGTTCGCCACTGGCGATGGCCGTGACCCTGGAGCTGCTGCGTCGTGGTCGTTACCTGAGCCTGGCCGACTGCTTTGCCCTGGAGTTGCACCTGGACTATCAGTGGTTCGACAAAGGCGATCTGATGGAGGGCGTGCGCGCCCTGATCATCGACAAGGATAAGACCCCACGTTGGAACCCACCCACCCTGGCGGAACTGGCACCACCGCGAGTGCATTCCTTTTTCAGCGGCTTCCGTCCGGCCTCCGCCACCCCCCTTCGCACCGCCTGATCGGCAGGAGACACCGCAATGCACGATATCGAATTGACCGAAGAACAACGCATGATCCGCGACATGGCGCGCGACTTTGCCCGCAGCGAAGTCGGCCCGCATGCCCAAGCCTGGGAGAAGGCCGGCTGGATCGATGACGCCGTGGTGGCGCAGATGGGTGAACTGGGCCTGCTGGGCATGGTAGTGCCGGACACGTGGGGTGGCAGCTACACCGACTATGTGGCCTACGCCCTGGCCGTGGAGGAAATCTCAGCCGGCGACGGTGCGCTCGGCGCATTGATGAGCATCCACAATTCAGTGGGCTGCGGCCCCTTGCTCAAATATGGCAGCCCGTCCCAGCAAGACCGTTGGTTGCCGCTTCTGGCCAGCGGCCAGGCCATCGGCTGCTTCTGCTTGACCGAGCCACAGGCCGGCACCGAAGCGCACAACTTGCGCACTCGCGCCGAACTGCGCGACGGTCAGTGGGTGCTCAACGGCGCCAAGCAGTTCGTCAGTAATGGCAAGCGTGCCAAGCTGGCCATCGTCTTTGCCGTCACTGATCCGGAGCTGGGCAAGAAGGGTCTGTCGGCCTTCCTGGTGCCGACCGACAACCCAGGATTCGTGGTCGACCGTAGCGAACACAAGATGGGTATCAAGGCTTCCGATACCTGCGCAGTGACCCTGAACAACTGCACGATCCCCCAGGACCATTTGCTGGGTGAACGCGGCAAGGGCCTGGCCATTGCCCTGTCCAACCTGGAAGGCGGTCGCATCGGTATCGCCGCCCAGGCCTTGGGCATCGCCCGCGCCGCTTTCGAGGCCGCGCTGGGGTATGCCCGCGAACGCATCCAGTTCGGCAAGCCGATCATCGAACACCAGAGCGTGTCCAATTTGCTCGCCGACATGCACACCCGGCTCAATGCCACCCGACTGCTGGTGCTGCATGCCGCACGCCTGAAAAGCGCCGGGCAACCGTGCTTGTCAGAAGCCTCGCAGGCCAAGCTGTTCGCCTCTGAAATGGCCGAGCGCGTGTGCTCTAGCGCGATGCAGATCCATGGTGGCTACGGCTATCTGGAGGACTACCCGGTGGAGCGCTACTACCGCGATGCGCGCATCACCCAGATCTACGAAGGCACCAGCGAGGTCCAGCGCCTGCTGATCGCCCGCGAACTGGCCCACTACGCACTCTGAGCCCCTCCGGCCGGACGCGCCCGTTGCGTCCGGCTGTCCCCCTTTTGCCACACCTCGTGGAGTCGCCCATGCTCGGTCTGCGTAATATCCCCATCAACCGCCGCCTGTGGTTGATCCTGCTGATGTCCATCCTGATGCTGCTGATTCTGGCCGGCCTGATGCTCAAGCAGAGCTATAACGACCTCTATGCCGCCAAGGCGCTGAAAACCCGCCACGTGGTCGAGACCACCAGCGGCATACTGCGCCACTTCCAAAACCTGGAAGCTCAGGGTCTCAGTCGAGAGCAGGCGCAGCAGCAGGCCAGCGCGGTAATACGTGACCTGCGCTACGACCGCGAGGACTACTTCTTCCTCGAAGACCTCGACACCCGGATGGTCATGCACCCCAATCCCAAGCTCCAGGGCCAGCGCATGACCGGCACCCTCGACCCGGATGGCAAGGCGCTGTTCGACGAGATGGTGGCCGTGGCCAAACGCGACGGCTCCGGCCTGGTGAGTTACCGCTGGCCCAAGCCGGGTTCCGAGGCGCCGGTGGAGAAGGTTTCCTACGTCGAACTGTTCAAACCCTGGGGCTGGATCGTCGGCTCGGGCATCTACGTCGACGACGTCAAAGTCGAGTTCCGCCGCCAACTGATACAGGCGATCGCCATCCTGGTGACGATCGCCCTGCTGCTCAGTGCACTGATCCTGCTGATTGCCCGCAGCATCGCTTCGCCACTGGCGCAGGTGGTCGACGCCATGGCGAACATCGCCAGCGGCGAGGCCGACCTGACCCGCAACCTGGACAGCCGCTGGCGCGACGAATTGACCGCGCTGAGCGGGCACTTCAACGTGTTCACCCACAAGCTGCGCACGGTGATCGGCCAGTCGATGCAGACCGCCGGCAACCTGGACCAGGCCTCGCAATCACTCGCCGAGATTGCCAGCGACAGCCAGCGCCACAGCCAGCAACAGTCCCAGCAGATGGAACTGGTGGCCACCGCCATCCACGAGGTGTCTTACGCCGTGCAGGAAGTGGCGAAGAACGCCGAACATGCCGCCAACGAAGTCCGCCAGGCCGATGAGCAGGCACGCCAGGGCCAGCACAACCTTGACAACAGCCTGAGCCAGATTGACCAGTTGTCCGAGACCATCGACCAGGCTGTCGAGGTGATCCAGAGCCTGGCCCAGGAAAGCACCCAGATCGGCAGTGTGCTGGAAGTGATCCGCGCCATCGCCGAGCAAACCAACCTGTTGGCGCTGAATGCCGCCATTGAGGCGGCGCGCGCGGGAGAACAGGGCCGCGGCTTCGCCGTGGTCGCCGACGAAGTGCGCCTGCTGGCCCAGCGCACGCAGCAGTCCATTGCGCAGATCCAGGGCATGATCGAGCGCCTGCAGGGCAACTCGGAAGCGGCGGTGAAGGTCATCAACACCAGCAGCCAAGCCGCTCAACACACCGTGGAACAGGCCCGCCGAACCGGTGAAAGCCTGCACCAGATTCTCAGCGCGCTGCGCAATCTCACCGACCTGAACGCCTCGATCGCCAGCGCCACCCTGGAGCAGTCCCACGTGGTCGAGGACATCAACCAGAATGTCACCCGTGCAGCGTCGCTGGCCCACGACAATGCCCAGGCCGCAGGCCGGTCCAACGAGGCCAGCCAGGCATTGGGCCAACTGGCGGGTCAACTGAATCGGCTGTTGGGGCAGTTTCGCGTATGAAAGTGATGGCGCTACCGGTCGAACAAGGGCACCCCTCGCGCTACCTGGAAACCCGCCACAAGGCGCTCGAGCTGTTCGCCAGGTGTGGTTTCAGCCGGGTCAGCATGCGCGACCTCGCCACTTACCTGGGGATCAATGTCGGCTCCATTTACAACCACATCGACAGCAAGGAAGCCCTGCTGTTCGAGCTGATCGAGGAACTCTACGAACAGTTGCTGCACGGCGCCAGCCTGGTGAGTCGTCGCAAATCCGCACCTGCGCTACGACTGCACGGCCTGCTTGAGGCGCACCTCCTGCTGCACGAGCGCATGGGGGCGCATTTCCGTTTGGCAGAGTACGACCTCCATTGCCTGAGCAGCGAACAGCATGCCTTGATCCTGACCCTGCGCCGACGCTACGAGGAGCACCTGGTGGAAACTATAGAGCAGCTCACCGGTAAACCGACCAGTGCCACCCGGCGTGCCACCTTGAGCGGCATCGTGTCCCTTCTCAACCAACTGCCAGCCTGGGTTGAAGAGCCCCACGCAAGCAAGGGAGTACGCCGCAAGCTGCTGCATGACATGGTGATGAGTACCCTTCAGGGTGCGTTGCAGGCGACTCATACCTCAGGCTCTGAACTCTCGTCAAAGCCGGGCTAATGGCCGGACGCAGAACATGAATCTCATGCACAAAAAAAACGCCACTCATTGAGTGGCGTTTTTTGTGAATCCTGGAACCTTTCTCAATTTCGGCGCAGGAGTGTATGAGGAGCCACACCAAAGGCCTTGCGAAAAGCATGGCTGTAATGGGAGAAATCGGAGAAACCGAAATCCAGTGCAGCTTGAGAAATGCTGCGTACCTGGCCGCGTTCTATTGCCTCGCGACTCGCAAGCAGGCGTTCTTTCCAGATCTCTGCAACCGGCGTTTTCTGGTAACGGGCGAAAGCGCGCGTGACGGTTCGCGTGGACACATAATGCACTTGAGCGATGCGCTCTATCGACAGGTCCGGATCGGTCAGATTCTGCTGGATGTAGTTCATGATCCGACCATAAAGATCCAGCTCCTCATGGGTCGTCTTCATGTCCTGAAGTTCCAGGCTGATCGCCAGGAGGTCAAGCAAGGTGCTGGAAAACCGGCTGGATAGCCCCTCGTCTTGAAAGCTCGCAGGAATGCTCGCCGCTTGATGCAACATCTCGCGCAATGGAATCACCCCTGGACGGCGATCGTCCAGAACCACAGCTGTGCAACTTGCTACGCCTGGCAACCGCTGGCTGAGCAACTGTCGCGGAATGCGGACCAAGTGGTTTTCGGTACCACCCAGGCTGAATCGGAACGTCTGGGATGCGTCATAAAGAAACAGATTGTCCGCCGCCAGCGTTGCCCTGCGCCCTGCCTGCTCCAATTCACCATAGCCACGCCGGGTGAAACCGAGCCATAGATCTTCATCAGGACCACTGCGCAAATGCTGGGAGGAGCGCTCCCAAAAATGCAGTGGCGAGGACAGCGTGCAGATGTCCAGCGGCCCCATGCCGTGCACCTCCAACGCCCCGTTGAAATCGCTCTGCGCCAACGGTTTGCTGTCGGCCGCGAGACAGTGACGGCACACCACTTCTTTCCAGTAATCAAAGCGACGTGGAGCCGCAACGGCAAGGGTTGAATACTGATTGCTTTGACTCATGGCATTCACCTCACGGCGGCGGCTGGACAACAACGGTGACGGTAACGTTGGTTCCCTGTTTAGCAAATAGCAGGCCACTCCCCTTTCGGGTTGCCAACGTTATGTGCGCATGAAATGCCAGATGCTCAACGCTCGGGATAGCGGCTGCGTGAGCGAGTCCCGCTAACGCTTCACACAGATTGCACCTGCCCGTTATCGATACATGCATTCGCCGCCTGACGGAGCGCGCGCACCAATTTGGCTCATCGTAATCCTGTTTTCAGGGCCTGTCCTTTCTAGCCAAACGGTTGTCCGTACGAGCCAAGCGTACCGTGCCGTCCCCGCCTAACTTCTACCCCACACCGTGCCCCTCCAACCACAACTGATGAGGTGTCCCATGCAACTGCCAGAGCAGCAGCGACAGTCCGATTCATCCTGGCTTTTGCAGAGGCGCGACCTGGCACCTGAAGAGTTCGCCACCTACCTGTTAGAGCTGGGGACTCTGGTGCTGCGGCGTCGACTGGTTGCGCCAACCGCCAGTCGCCCGTGCCCGTCGAAACGTTGAACAGATAACCGCATACCAAAAAATAGAACCAAGGAGCCCACCATGGAATCTGCAATCGATAAGCACCTCAAATGCCCGAGGACGTTGTCTCGTCGCGTCCCCGATGAATACCAGCCCCCCTTCCCCATGTGGGTTGGGCGCGCCGATGAGCAACTGGAACAGGTGGTGATGGGATATTTGGGAGTGCAGTACCGCGGGGAGGACCAGCGTGCAGTGGCCCTGCACGCCATGCGCCACATCGCCGCCAGCCTGAGCCTGCCCGACGGTCCCCTGAGCCATGACCTGACTCACCACACCGACAACAGCGGTTACGACAACCTGATGATCGTCGGTTACTGGAAAGACCCTGCCGCCCATTGCCGCTGGCTGCGCTCGCCTGAGGTAATCGAATGGTGGTCATCGGAGGATCGCCTGAGCGATGGTCTCGGTTACTTTCGGGAAATTGTCGCGCCGCGGGCCGAGCAGTTCGAGACGCTGTATGGCTTTCGCGAGGAATTACCCGGTGTCGGCGCCCTGATGAACACCATCAGTGACGAAATCGAAGAGCACGGTTACTGGGGATCGATGCGTGACCGCTTCCCGATTTCACAGACCGACTGGATGGCACCTTCCGGTGAACTGACGGTGATCGTTGGCGACCCGGCCAAAGGTGGGCGCGTGGTCGTGCAAGGCCACGACAATATCGCGCTTATCCGCTCCGGCCAGGACTGGGCGGATGCCGGCGAAGAAGAACGATCGCTCTATCTCAACGAAATTCTGCCGACGCTGCAGGCGGGTATGGATTTCCTGCGCGACAGTGGCAAGGACCTGGGTTGCTACAGCAATCGCTTCGTGAATTACATCGACCTGGACGGCAATCTTCTGAACCTGAGCTACAACATTGGCCACTGGCGTTCCCTGGAAAAACTCGAGCGCTGGGCCGAATCCCATCCGACCCATCTGCGGATCTTCGTGACCTTCTTTCGGGTCGCCACCAGCCTGTCGAAGCTACGGCTTTATCACGAAGTCTCGGTATCCGACGCCAAGGATCAAGTGTTCGAGTACATCAACTGCCACCCGCAGACCGGCATGTTGCGTGACGCGGTGATCCCTAAAACCTGACGTCTGACGCTACCCGGCGTCCACGGGCGGTCTTGATCCGAATTCTGCCCTGACACAGATCTCGCTCCCAAACATCTTTTGGCCCCCCATCTCTAGCGCATGGGGTTGGGGGCCCTTTTGTCAGGAAATCGATCATGAAGTTGAGTCACTCTTTACTCGTGCTGTGCATCCTGCCGTTTGTCAAAAGCCAGGCCATCGAGGTAGCTCCCGGCGATTTCGAGCCATTGCCGGCCGGTGCGAACGCCTTGCTGCTCTACTACCAGCACGCCGACCGCTCGGATCTGTACCAGAACGGCCACAAGGTCTCCGACGACGCCAGGCTCAGTTCGGACATCGGCATCCTGCGCTATGTGCACGCCATCGGCCTGTCAGAAAACCTCTCATGGGAACCGCAAATTCTGTTGCCTTTCGGCCAGATGAACGCCTCGGGAGATATCGGTGCCTTGGGCGATACCCGCGGCATCGGCGACCCGATCATTACCGCGCCGCTGAAGTGGACGTTGCCCACCGCAAACAAAGACATCTTCGCCTTGGCACCCTACCTGTCCTTTCCGGTGGGGAGCTACGACAAGAACGATGCCCTGAACCTCGGCGAGAACCGCTGGCGCGCCACGCTACAGGCGGCGTACATCCACCATTTCTCCCCGAAATGGGCGCTGGACACGGTGGCCGAAGCCTCTTGGGTGTCGGCCAACAATGACTTCGGCCCGACCGGGGCGAAGCTGGAAGAAAACACCCGCTACGAGTACCAGGCCGCCGTGCGCTACAACTGGACGCCGAGCACCACCTTCGCCGTGGGCGGCGGCTACATCACCGGCTCGGCGACAACCGTCAACGAGGTCGATCAGCACGACGGGGTCTCCACCTCCTACGGGCGTTTCACCGTCACGCATTTCATCGAGCCCACGCTGCAGATTCAAGCCCAGATCGGCACCGACATCGAGGTCGAACAAGGCTTCAAGGAAGGCGCACGCCTGAACCTGCGCGTCTTGAAAGTGTTCTGAGCGCGCCCCGCTTGGCAGGTTGTCCTTTTCAACCAAATGGCTGTCCTTCTCAGCCAAGCAAAGGCTGAGAAGGATGCCTAACTTCAACCCAGTTACCCACTCGATTGATGTCGCTCCAGGTACCCGGCGCGAGGTGTGTTTCGAATCACCCTCGAACGCTCCCGTACAGGCTGACCCGTTGTCGATCACAGACGTCGATCACAGACAAAAGAATAGGAAAACCATGGCCATTGTTCGCCCTACCCTCGACCAACTGCAGGACATCGCTGGCCAGCTGAACATGCAGCTGACACACGAGCAGGCAGTGGAATACCTGGCATTGATGCAGCCAAGTTTCGATGCATACGACCTGGTCGACGAGTTGCCGGATTTCACCCCGCCGGTGCGCTACGACCGCAGTTCCGGCTACCGCCCGTCTAACCCGCAAAACCTGCTCAACGCCTGGTATTACAGGACTGAAGTAAATGGCGCCCGTGAGGGCAAGCTGGCTGGCAAGACTGTTGCGCTCAAAGACAACATCTCCTTGGCTGGCGTCCCGATGATGAACGGCGCCTCAATCCTTGAAGGGTTTGTACCGTCGTTTGACGCAACCGTGGTGACCCGTTTGCTAGACGCCGGGGCTACCATCCTGGGCAAGGCGACCTGTGAGCACTACTGCCTCTCCGGTGGCAGCCACACCTCTGATCCGGCACCCGTACACAACCCATACCGGCACGGTTTCGCTGCTGGTGGATCCTCCTCCGGAAGCGCTGCATTGGTGGCAGCCGGCGAGGTGGACCTGGCGGTTGGCGGCGATCAAGGCGGCTCGATCCGCATCCCTTCAGCGTTCTGCGGCACCTATGGCATGAAGCCGACCCACGGTCTGGTGCCCTACACCGGGATCATGGCGATCGAAGCCACTATCGACCATGCCGGTCCCATCACCCGCAACGTGCGTGACAACGCGCTGATGCTGGAAGTCATGGCCGGTGCCGACGGGCTCGATCCTCGCCAGGCCGCCCCTCAAGTCGACGCCTATTGCGACTATCTGCAGCGAGGTGTGAGCGGCCTGCGGATCGGCATCCTGCAGGAAGGCTTCCAGCTGGCCAACCAGGATCCACGCGTTGCCGACAAGGTACGCGGCGCCATCGCCCGGCTCGAAGCCTTGGGAGCTCGCGTCGAAGAGGTCTCCGTTCCCGAGCACAACCTGGCAGGTTCGCTGTGGCACCCCATCGGCTGCGAAGGCCTGACCATGCAAATGATGCATGGCAATGGCGCAGGCTTTAACTGGAAGGGGCTCTACGACGTCGGTCTGCTGGATAAACAGGCCGGTTGGCGCGAACAAGCGGACGCATTGTCCGCGTCGCTCAAGCTGTGCATGTTCGTCGGCCAGTACGGTCTGGAACGCTACAACGGTCGTTTCTACGCCAAGGCTCAGAACATCGCACGCTTTGCCCGGGCCGGTTACGACAAGGCACTGCAGAACTACGACCTGCTGGTCATGCCGACCGTGCCGATCATTGCCCAGCCCCACCCTGAGCCGGGTTGTTCGATCACCGAGTACGTGGCCCGAGCGCTGGAAATGATCGGCAACACCGCGCCACAGGACATTACCGGCCATCCGGCCATGTCGATCCCGTGCGGTCTGGTGGACGGCCTACCCGTCGGGCTGATGTTCGTTGGCAAGCACTATGCCGAAGGCACAATTTACCAGGCGGCGGCAGCGTTCGAGGCCGCTGTCGACTGGAAGACGTTGTAAGGCTGACTCCCCCCAAACTTCCCGGACATCAATAAAAAACCGGGGGCTGTTCTTCACTTTTTTGACCGTGTTAAACCGATGAGGAGTTACACCATGAGCGCCACTGTATCCCCAGCATCCACTTCGACGCCCAGCGAGCGGGCCTGGGCCTTGTTCAAGGTTATGAAAGACAAGGAACTGATTCCAGAGGGCTATATCGAGCAGTTGACCGAATTGATGGTGCACCAATGGAGCCCGGAAAACGGCGCCCGTGTAGTCGCCAAGGCCTGGGTCGATCCACAGTTCCGGGAGCTGTTGCTCAGAGACGGCACCGCCGCGTGCGCGCAGTTCGGTTTCACCGGCCCGCAAGGCGAATACATCGTGGCCCTGGAGGATTTGCCCCAGCTGAAAAACGTCATCGTCTGCAGCCTGTGCTCTTGCACCAACTGGCCGGTCCTGGGGTTGCCGCCGGAGTGGTACAAGGGTTTTGAGTTCCGTGCACGCCTGGTTCGTGAAGGACGCACCGTGCTGCGTGAGATGGGCACAGAGTTGCCAAGCGATGTGGTCGTCAAAGTCTGGGATACCAGCGCGGAAAGCCGCTACCTGGTACTGCCCGTAAGGCCCGAAGGCTCCGAGCACATGAGTGAAGAAGAGCTTCAGAAACTGGTGACCAAGGATGTGCTGATCGGGGTTGCCCTGCCCCGCGTACGTTGACCCAATAGACTCTCTTCATCTTCTAATTTTCGGAGGTTTTTATTATGGATGGCTTTCACGATCTCGGTGGTTTTCAAGGCTTTGGCAAGGTTCCCCATGTCATCAATAGCCAGGATTACAAACAAGTATTCAAACAGGAATGGGAACACCTGGCTTACAGCCTGATGTTTATCGGCGCCGACCAATTGAAAAAATTCAGCGTCGATGAAATACGTCACGCCGTAGAACGACTCGATGTCCGCCAGCACGTTGGCACGCAATATTACGAGCGCTACGTTATCGCCACGGCCACGTTGCTGGTCGAAACCGGCGTCATTACCCAGGAAGAACT
Organism: Pseudomonas sp. GM41(2012); assembly: GCF_000282315.2. GTDB lineage: Bacteria > Pseudomonadota > Gammaproteobacteria > Pseudomonadales > Pseudomonadaceae > Aquipseudomonas. The sequence goes on along the minus strand of NZ_AKJN02000006.1, from coordinate 272,637 downwards.
CGATCAGGCATTGGGTTCAACCTTCAAATTGGCCAACCCGCCCCACGACAAGGGCCGCCCCGCCATCACTGGCCGTCCGCCATTTGAAGTGGGCGACCGGGTAGTGGTTCGCGACGAGTACGTGGCCGGACACGTGCGTATGCCGGCCTATGTGCGCGGCAAGGAAGGCATCGTCCGACACCGCACCTCGGAAAAATGGCCGTTCCCGGATGCCATCGGTCACGGCGATTTGAGCGCAGCGCACCAGCCCACCTACCACGTCGAATTCCAGGTGAAGGATCTGTGGGGCGATGCCGCGGATGATGGCCTGGTGGTCGTCGACCTGTTCGAAAGTTACCTGGACAAGGCCGTCGATGCGAAAACGGTGGCCGCATGATTGACCGGGCCCTGTCGGGCCGGCTGCCGGTGACGGTCCTTTCGGGCTTCCTCGGCTCCGGCAAGACGACCCTGCTCAACCACATCCTGCGCAATCGCGCAGGCATGCGGGTGGCGGTCATCGTCAACGACATGAGCGAAGTCAACATCGACGCCGAGGACGTAGCGCGCAATGTGTCGTTACACCGCGGCAGCGATGAACTGGTCGAGATGAGCAACGGCTGCATCTGCTGCACGCTGCGCGCTGATCTGCTTGAGCAGATCAGCCTGCTGGCGCGTCAGCAGCGCTTCGATTACCTGCTGATCGAGTCCACCGGAATCTCCGAACCGATGCCGGTCGCCGAGACCTTCGCCTTCCTCGACTCGCAAGGCTTCAGTCTGAGCGAACTGGCGCGGCTCGACACCTTGGTCACCGTCGTCGACGGCAGCAACTTCCAGGCGCTGCTGGCCTCGCGGGACACCGTTGGCGGCGAGGACGAAACGGGCACGCCATTACGCCACTTGTCCGATCTGCTGATCGAACAGGTGGAGTACGCCAACGTCATCCTCGTCAGTCGGCTGGACCTGATCGGCGAGAAAGGCTTTCTGGAGCTGAGCGCCCTCCTCGCGGGCCTCAATCCGAAGGCGGAAATCCTGCCCATGACCCACGGTGCCGTCGATCTGTCGAAGATCCTCGACACCGGTCGTTTCGATTTGCCGAGTCTGGTGCAGTCACCCGGCTGGATGAAAAGTCTGGAAGCCAGTGACGAGCATCCTCCCGAGTCGGACACCTATGGAATTGCTTCCTGGGTATATCAGGAGCGTGCGCCATTCCATCCGCAACGTCTGCTGGAGTTCCTGCAGCGGCCCTGGCACAACGGGCGGCTACTGCGTTGCAAAGGCTACTTCTGGGTCGCCAGCCGGCATCTGGACATCGGCATGCTGGTGCAAAGTGGCGGGCAATTTCGTTGGGACTATGTCGGGCGCTGGTGGACATTCATCGCGCAATCGCAATGGCCCCAGGACGACTATCGCCGACAAGGGATTCTGGCCAAATGGGACGACATCACCGGTGATTGCCGGCAGGAAATCGTCTTCATCGGTCAGGGTCTCGACCTGGATATGTTGAAGCGGCAACTGGACGCCTGCCTGCTGACCCCGGAAGAGATCATGGACGGGCCACAGACGTGGCCAACCTTACCGGGCGCTACATCCTTCGACCTCCAGGCATTGTCACACTGACTGCTCGGTGAACAGCCTTTCAATACACCTACTTTAGCGAGGCCGGGCAAGCCTCGTTATGACCTTTGACTTCAATTTCACGGACTGAGAGGCGCTGTATGTTGTTCTTCAGCAGAACTACCCATAGGACACTGGCTTCACTCGCAGACAGGCTGGATCGACCCGAGATCGCTGACTCATCGATCACGTCGGCCGATCCGCTGTTGCGGCGGATTCTGACAAGGGTGGAGAGCCTGCTCAGTGAACGGCGAGATCTGCGGGCGCGAGAAGAGAAGCTGAGCCCAAACCTCGAGCAAATCACCTCACGCCTCGCCGAGCGCGACGTTCAGTTGCAACAGCTGGAGACTCGCCGGGAACTCGCCGTTCAAGGGTCGGGTGACCTGTTCTGGGAACTGGAGCTCGGCGCAACCACACAACCAGATACCGATAGCGCACTGCGGTGGTCGGGGTCCTGGCCGATCCAGACACCGTTGCCCGACCAGCTCAATCTCTGGAGCGAGCGGCTGCACCCGGGTGACCGTCAGCGCAACCACGATGCGTTGTCGAAGCATCTTGCAGATCGCAGCGGCCGAACATCCTATGCCCTGGACGTTCGAATGGCCTTCGAAGGTGAATATCGCTGGTGCCGCATCAGCGGAAAATCCCGCCGCGATGCCCAAGGCATACCCGTGACCATCGCCGGAGTGTTGCGCGACATCCACGCACAACGCTTGCAGGACGAGGCGCTTTCACTGGCTGCCACCCGTTTCGAGATTGCCCGGGAAATGCTTCACGACGGGCTCTGGGACATCGAGGTGGTGGCTGGCGATCCGGCCAATCCGAAGAACGCCATCTGGTGGTCTTCTCAGATGCGGCGCCTGCTCGGCCATACAACGGCCGAAGAGTTTCCCAATACTCTGGAGGCCTGGTCGTCACGCCTGCATCCGGAGGACAGCCAGCGCGCGATAGGCGCCTTCGTCGCACACGTCGATGATCGCAGCGGTAAGACTCCCTTCGACGTCGACTACCGGCTCAGGCATAAGAACGGTGAGTACCGTTGGTTCCGCGGCCGTGGCCAGACCCGGCGTGCGGCTGACGGTTCACCGCTGCGGGTGGTGGGCGCCATCACCGACATTCACGCGAGCCACGAGGAGAGACAGTTGCGCGAGACCCAGGAACGACAACACCAGGCCATGCAGGAAAACCTCACCAAACTGACGCAGATCGTTGCCGCCATTCAAGGCATCGCCAACCAGACCAACCTGTTGGCGCTGAACGCAGCGATAGAGGCCGCCCGCGCAGGCGAAGCCGGACGCGGCTTCGCCGTGGTTGCCGACGAAGTCCGCAAACTCGCCACTCGCACCAGCCAGGCGACTCAACAGGCTGCCGACATGATAGAGGGCTACTGACCCGTCCCGAAATAGCCGCCCCTTGTTTGCCATACCGAACCGAAAGAAAGACTGTTTAAGTCGTGAGTCGCGTTTGAAATCCGATGTCACGCAGCAACTTTTAAACCGCCGCTATCTATCCGTGAATGAAGCACCCCATCGGTTGCGTAATTCGGTGGCGCCGTCCCGAACTCGCGGAGTGCGAGTTCGGCGTCTTCCAAATCGCCACGGATAGTGACGACCTTCAGACAGGCGCAGAGTTAAAGCAGAGCCCCTCTTGTGGAGAGTGCACCGACAGCGAGGAGCTTGGTAAAGCGCCTCGATAAGGCATGGCTACTAACGCCGTGGAACGCGTAGCGTCCGCCCGCTGTAAAGAGCCCCATGACAGGTTCAGTAATGGGTGCTGGAAAAACTACTTAATCAATTTGTAATGGAAATGCTCAGGGTTAGGCTGATTAGTACCGATAGGTTGCCTGCACTGAAACTCCATTGGCACTATTGTCGTATTTGGCACTGTACTCCGGTTGAAGACCGGAGTTGTTCGACTGTTTTACCGAGACTTTGGAGTCCCAGAGATAACCATAAGCAAAGTCTATCGTCAGATCGGCATTCGGCGAATAAGCACCGCCCAAAGTCACGGCTTGGCGATTCCCAACCGGAATGCGCACGCTGCGATCGGCATTTCTAACGGGCGATGGATCATAGGCGTAGCCTGCGCGCAGCAGCCATTGTTGGTTCAATTGATAGGCGGCGCCCACTGCGGTGCTCCAAGTGTCACGCCAGTTCATTTCTTCAGTCACACTTCCAAGGCCAGCCGCCTGGCCCACGGGGGTAAGACCGCTGTTGACTGCCTCTACCTTCTGGATCCGGCTCCAACGTTTCCAGGTGGTCCCCAGGTAGCCCGTCCAGCGACTATTGAAATGATGGGTGATAGAGGTGTCCACGGATTCGGGCATCGTGAGGTCTATCTTGTTGTCATAATTCCCGTCCAGCGGAATAACACTCGGGGAACCAGAAACCTCAGTATGCCCTTCGAGTTCATAATCCACCTTCGAGTGATAGTTGATCCCCCAACGGGTTGCCTCAGTAAAGTCGACCAGGATGCCTACGTTGTAGCCAAGTGCAGTGTCATCGCCTTTGATGGTGACCAGTGTGTCCTCACCATTGTTCAGGGCGCCGGTGGCCAGGTAATTCTTAAGCTTTGCATTGAAACGGTTGATGGTCGGTCCACCACCAATGGACACGTAATCATTGATCCGATAGGCAATGGTGGGCTGTAGGGTTATTTCCTTGGTCGTGCTATAGGAACCATGGTAACGGCCCTGAAAACTGCTCTCGTAATCATTGATCAGACCACTGGGTGCATAGAGGCCCAGACCAATCGAAAAGCGATCATCAAGTGGCGTCGACATATAAGCGAAGGGCACGACTCCCAAAGGTACCGAGTCGCCTTTATTGGTGCCCGGGACATTGCTTTGCGCATCACTGATGTCGTCGCTCACCGAGACGACCGCGGCTCCGCCGGAAATCTCACTACGCTTCAACTTGGTCAAGCCTGCTGGATTTCCAAAGATGGTGCTGGCGTCCAGCGCGGATGACGACCTTCCTGCATAAGCAGTTCCCGCACTGCTTGCACTTTGTTCGTTCAGGGCAATGCCATTGGCCCCCGCAGTTGTTGAAGCGCTGAGTATGGCTACGGCGCCGGTTAATTTGATCCAGGAAGCAAATGCTTGCTGAACAGAGAAACACGGGATCGCACGGTTATTCACTTTCATTGTCCACCTCTTATTCTTTTTGTTGGTTGTACGCAGGCAAGGCTTGGCCTTCCCGTGCACATGTCAGTGCCGGTTGGAGTTGATCGAAGTTGTGAAAAGGGCCCTGGCTGATGAGTACCAGGGCATGTTTGTTTAACTTATGAAGGCGAACTTGCACTCATTTAAGCCACTCCACTTGAAAGCTATAGCGCCCTAGAAGAAGGGCCAGCGACTCCTGGTTGCCTCCCGCCCGGATGCATGCGACTAGCCCGCGTCGTCCATCCTGTACCACCTCTACCTCAACTTCCTGCAGACACATACGCTCCACTTCCTGCTGGACTACTCTGGCAATTTCCCGCTGCTGCAAGGCGGGCTTGAATATCTTGCCCACGGCAGTCAGTGGCAACGCTTCGAGGATTTCAATGCGCTTGGGAACGGCTGCCCGCTCGCTGATGTTGAGATGCGCGAACGCCTCAAGTTCTTCGGCGTTGCAAACTTGCCCGGGGCGCAGTTGAACGTAGGCGATCGGCACCTCGCCCGAGTAGGCATCGGGGCTGCCGATTGCAGCGGCCAAGGCGACTGCAGGATGCGCCTGAAGAGCCTCCTCGATTTGCTTGGGATCGATGTTGTGACCGCCACGGATGATCAATTCCTTCTTGCGTCCGGTCAGCCAGAAATAACCCTGCGCATCCTGACGACCCAAGTCGCCCGTATTCAGCCAGCGCTGACCGTCGATATCGATCCAGAGGCCCTGGTGATGACGCTCCTCCAGATAGCCATTGAAGAGATTCGGACCAGTGATCGTGATGAGGCCGATCTCATCCACGTCGGCGTCGCGCAGGTACTCTCCCGCATCGTTGAGCAAGACCGCGCGCATATTCTGGTAGGCGATCCGTATCCCGATGGAGCCGATATGGCGCTCGCCATGGGGCGGATTGATCGAGGAGACGCAGGCGCCCTCGGTGAGGCCATAACCTTCAAGGATCTTTACCCCGGTCCGGCGCTCGAACTCTCGGAAAAGCTCAGCCGGCATGGGTGCGGCGCCACACATGGCAAAGCGAAGACTGGATAGGTCGCGGCCCTGCCATTCATTTTGCAGAAGTGCCGCATAGACAGTAGGCACGCCGGAAAAGAGGTTGATACCGAAGTGCTCGACCATCTCCCAGAATCGTGAAATCACCCCCTCGCCACGATACCCCTGAGGCGTCCCGAGGATCACGTGGTCGCCTTGAGTCCAAGGCATCAGTCCAGTCACCAACTGGCCATTGACATGAAACAGCGGCAGGCCACAAAAGATAACCTGGCCCCCACTGCGTGGCTGCAAGTGAGCAGCCACGGCCCATGCGTTGAAGACCTCCGAGCCATGGGTACGCGCCGCGATCTTGGGCAGCCCGGTGGTGCCGCCCGTACAGATGTAAGAAGAGCACTCCTCCTGGCGGATTTGCCGACCGCTCTTGAGGTGTGTGTGCGGCTGAGTCTTCATCAGCGATTGCAGATCATGAATCGCGATACCGCTGTGTAAGTCTCGCTCCTTCAGTGACGCGACCTTAAGAGCCTCACGCACAGGTTCGGCGACATAGGGTTCCATGCTGACCCAAACGACAGACCTGACCGTGGGTAACTGATCCAGCTGCGAAGCCAGTTTTGGCCACAGATCGCTGCCTGGAGTCGGCGCGAGTGTCACCACCACGGATGCCTTCGCGGCATTCAGCAAGCCAGCCATCTGCTTGGCCTCGAGCAGAGGATTGATCGCCATGACGATCCCCGCCGCCTCCCCGCCCCAGATAGTGAAATGGGTTTCCGGCAGGTTGGGCAGGATGAAGGCCAGCACCTCACCCGGTTTTATACCCAGGTCATGGAAGGCATTGGCCGCGCGGGTGATCTCCGCGAAGAGCTGGGAGTAGTTCCACTCGCAGGTGCGCTTGAAATCGGCGGCATCGGCAAAGAAACTCAGCGCTGGTGCCTCGGGGGTACGCTCGACCGCCTGACGCAGCGCTTCATAAGTGCTGCAAGCCAGGCCACGCTCCGACAAGGGGACTCGTTCAAGACTTTCGATGTCGTTCAGGGTCTGCACAACCATCAGGCTTCCCCCACGACTCGGTTGCGTTGCACACCGAGGTCGACCACTCCATCGGCGCTGCGAATGCGTGCCTCGACCACGTCACCTGCCTTGAGATACTGCGTCCGGCCTTCCTGCGCCTTGAGGAAAAGCTTCCACTTGGTGGCTTCGGGCATCAGGGCTGCAATGCGCTGTTTCGCAGGCGAAGGAATCGTTAGCGCACAACCCGCTGGAGTGCCGGTGGCGATCAGGTCGCCAACGGCAAGATCTTGCAAGGCGGAGAGTTCGGTCAGGGTTTCAGCCGGGCCGTAAACCAGGTTGGCCGTGCTGTCGTTCTGTCGCACCTGGTCGTTGACCGTCAGGCGCAGCTGCAGGTCTTTCAGGTAATGAATGTTCGAGGCATCCAGAAGGCAGAGGTACGGGCCGACCGGGCCGAAAGTGCGGTAGCTCTTGCCCTTGTAGAACTGCATCTGGGGAATCTGAATGTCACGCGCCGAGTAGTCATTGACGATGACGACGCCGGCGATGAACTCATGCAGATTAGTGTCGGTGACAGACACTGAACCGGTGATCGCGCGTTTCATCACAAGCCCCAGTTCGATCTCGTAGTCCAGGAAGCGCACGTGGCGCGGCTTGATCAGGTCGCTGTCGGCCGCCACCAGGCAACTCGTCGCCTTGGTGAAGATCATGTTGAATTTCTTCGCATCCGGGTCCATGCCCGACTCGATCATGTGCTGACGGTAATTGGCGCCCTGGCAAACGAACTGCTGGTTACGGGTCACCGGCGACAGCAGTTTTACTTCGCCCTCCGCAAGCTCTGTACCTTTCAGTTGAGCGAGGTCGTCGATACTGTTCTGGCGAATGAATTCGCCGGTGGTTTCAAAAACACCGGGGACAATCGTGATACGGCCCTGGCGAAGCACGCCCCAGTGGATACCGTTCTGAAATTCAAAGCGGACTACGTGTACAGCAGACATTGAAGGTACTCCTGGAGCGGCGTTTGTCCCGCGTTCGGTGGCGCGAGAACTGTGGTGTTGTTCTGAAGGCGGGTTGAGTTGTCCGACATGGCGGCAGCTCTACCCGAACATCCGCATGAGTGTTATCAACTTGCGAATGGTCAGGTCCGGGCTGCGTCGCAGATTGCGGATCAGCAGAAGCACGTTGGTCAGGTTCATCTTGGGTTTGGTAAAACTCTTGGGCATGCGCTGCCCCCACTGCGCCATTGCCTCGGGACTCACCGGATGAATGCCAGTAGGCCGAGTGGCCGTGAAAATATCCCCGTCGCAGTAATGCTCGTGCTTATCGCCCCAAGGGTCTTGCCAGTAATCGAAGATCTGACTGCCCAGAATGTGCCGGCCGATACCCCATGAGTGCGCCCAACCGCGCTCGCGCAGGACGCGCTGCCCCATTCCCACGGCGTCTGCATCGACGACTTCATAGGCGCTATGGCTGTAGGTGGCCATGAACCCTTGCGCAATCGCGAGCGTATGGTGATCCGCGGGAATATCACCGAGATCAAGGCGCATAAAAGTGACGATAGGCGTGCCGTCGGGGAGTACCTGCACATCGCTGGGAATAAACCCGAAATGCTGCGTATACCAGGCACAGGTCGCTTGGTAGTCGGCCACTTCAATGACGATGTGACCGAGTTTGAGTACTTCAGGGGGAGCAATCGGCGGGCGCTGCGTGGCGTTGATCCGCGGTTGCTCGTGCACCAGGTTCCAGTGGAGAGGAGCTCTATGAGCCAGCGTCTTGCCTGGCGTCTGGTCGCAAACGGCCTCCACAATGAAACCGGATGGATCCGTCAGTCTGACGTAATACCCTTTACCCGGATGTTCCGATTTCTCGACCGATGACGCACCCGGGATTCGAGTGAGCTTTTCCAGATCTTCCAGGGACTGCACTGCAAGTCCGAACCCGATGAAACGTGCATGTTCGGCACGTTGGACGCGGTAACAATATGCAGTGGCTTCGGTGGCCCGCAGGTAGAGCGTATCGGCCTCCTGCCGACTGACCGTCAGGCCGAAGTCAGTCAGGAAACGCGCTGCCTCATTCAAGTCCGGTCGCTGGAAGATCAGGTGAGTCAGATCCTGGGCCTTTACCGTCGGCTGCGGATGCCGCGCGGGGTGTGGTGTCGCCAACCGGTGCAATTCGTTTTTGTTGTTCATTGTTCTTGTTTTCCGGGTTTTTAGGGCAAAGCTGTCCCGAACCCCCGAAAAATCAGGGGTTTATCCAGTCAAGTCAGTGACGAACTCAGTCGAGAGATGGAAGTGCCGGCAACTCTTTGGTCGCCAACGCACGAGCCTCTTCTGGCGGCACACCCAATGCCCGCAGTACCAGCTCGGCGGTGTCAGAGCCCGATTCGCGCCACGTCCTGTGACCTTCCAGTACCAGGAAAATCGAGCCGAGCACGCTGCTCGATATCAGCGTCAGTACTGAGAGCAATTGCTCCTGCGCAAACGTGTAGCGCCCAGTGGCAAGCCCGCTCAGAAGATCCTTGGTCGCTTGGCTGCTGAACATTTCGCGTAACGCAGAATTGCTCATGGCGAATTTATGGATGAACGCGCCCCACTGGGAGTCTTCGTGGGCTCGGCGAATGAAGAATCGAATGCCATTGGCAAGGCGCTGAGCGGGATCCGAGAGGGAATTGAAGCTCTTGTTGACGCGCTCATGCATCTCCCTCGCGAGATGGCTGGCGACCGCCTCGAACAGGTTTTCCATGCTGTCGATGTTGCTATAAACCGTTCCGCGCGCCACGCCTGCCTCTTGCGCGAGGTCAAGGATGTTCACTTGTGAGGTGCCTCTCTCGGCGAACAGGCGAAAGGCAGCTTGATGAATGCGGCGTTGTGTTGGATTTAGGGATTCCACGGTTCTCTCTCCAGGATTACCTCATGGACAGATTGAACACTCGTGTTCATTTTGCGTCAACCCTATTTTTAAGAATGTAGGTTTTTCTGTCCGAAAACAGGCCTACAACCTAGTAATCTGGATGCAGCGATCGATGTCGTCTGGTCAACAAAAGTCCTGCACATTGACATAATTGAACACTCGTGTTCAGTTATGTTGGCGAATTTTTATTAGCTGAAGGACAGAACATGACCGGCTCAAAGCTCTTCAAACCGCTTCGATTGCCTAACGGTACGGTGATTCCAAACCAAATTGCCAAGGCTGCCATGGAGGAGAACCTTGCCAATGAGGATCACGCTCCAGGGGAAGCGCTGGTTAAGCTCTATCGGCGTTGGGCGGAAGGTGGGGCCGGTCTGATCATCACTGGCAACGTCATGGTTGATCGCCACGCCTTGACCGGACCGGCTGGCGTCGTGCTTGAGGACGATCGGAACCTGGTGAATTTCCGGCTATGGGCCGATGCCTGCCGCAGCCGTGGGGCCCAGGCCTGGATGCAGATCAATCATCCCGGACGACAGCTATTGGCTTCCATGGGGCAACCGGCAAGGGGCCCCTCCGCAGTGGCGGTCGATATCCCCGGACTGTCAAAAGCTTTTGTGCCGCCCAGGGCCTTGAATGAGCAGGAGATCGAAGAGCTGATTGAGCGCTATACCCAAGCGGCGGTGCTGGCAGAGCGCGCCGGATTCACTGGTGTGGAAATTCATGCAGCGCATGGCTATCTGTTTAGCCAATTCCTGTCGCCCTTGACCAACCAGCGTAATGACCGCTGGGGCGGTAGCCTGGAGAATCGTGCGCAAATTCTGCTGCAAACCATCGACGCGATACGTCAGCGAGTAGCACCGATCTTTTGCGTCGCTGTGAAACTCAATTCCGCGGACTTTCAGCGAGGCGGTTTCAATGCCGAGGATGCGGCTCGCGTGGTGGAAATGCTCAACACCAAGGCGGTCGATCTGGTCGAGTTATCGGGTGGTAGCTACGAAAGCCCGGCGATGCAGGGGCAGACCCGCGATGGCAGCCGCTTGGCTCGAGAAGCCTACTTTCTCGAGTTCGCGGAGAGAATAGGAGAAATAGCGCGCATGCCGCTGATGGTCACTGGCGGAGTGCGTAGAAAGGAGGTCGCTGAGCGAGTGGTGAGCGGCTCAGTGTCGATGGTCGGACTTGCCACTGCGCTGGCAATCGAGCCAGCCCTGCCGAGACAGTGGATGGCAGGTCGGGACATCAAAGTGGAGCCCATCGTCGTTCACTGGAAGAACAAGGCGCTGGCATCGCTCGCAGTGGCGTCGGTGATCAAGAAGCAGCTTGGCTTGCTGAGCCAAGGCAAACGGACACAACCCGGGACGTCGCCCCTCATGGCATTGATCGGCAATCAGCTGAAGTCTCGTCGCCAGGCAAAGCGCTATCGGCGATGGATTGATCAGGCCTGGCCTGATCAAGGATGACATCAGATCAGGCAGGTAGCGGCTTGCCGGCGATTCTCTTGGCTCTGGCAGGTGTTACGCCCAGAGCCCGGAGAATCATTTCGGCGACCCGCAGATCGTGCTCTGCCACTGCACGCCCCTCGACAACCGAGCGCATTGCTCCGGTTGTGCACGATACAACCATGTCCAGGGCAATGCCTTCGTCCTCGTAGGCGAAAGTGCCCTCGCGCAGACCTTCACGCAGGTCGCCAAGCACATGGGCAGCCAAACGCGAGCGCATGGCCTGATCGAAATGGATGATGCGCAGCAGTGCATTGGCCCATTCGTGATCGTCGGCGGCCCGGCATACAAACATGCGCACGCCAATCGAAAGCCGCTGTGCGCCGCAGTTCACGTCCGTGCTCAGGGCGGAAATGGCGTCGGAGAACTCGGCGGCCATGGCGATGCCCACCGCCTCCAGTACTTCGTCGCGAGTTCGAAAATAGTTGTAGATGGTACCGTTGGATACCTCTGCTTCCGCGGCTACCTCGAGCAGCGCGATCTCCCCCACTTCCTTTCGTGCGATAAGACGCAATGCCGCGTCCACCAGGCCGCGACGGGTGCGCTCACGTTTCTTGTGGCCTCTCGTGAGAGGTTCTGGCGCATCAGCTTCTAAAGGAAGAGTGGGGGAATGCATTATCAAGCTCGCAATCTAGTGGGCTCATTGATAGTAACGGAAACGCTATCAGGAGTGGCGTGGTCGCTGACCAGCAGGCCCCGGCAGTCACGAAGGAGACTGTCTGCCTCTGCGCCAGGGGCGTGGTGCATGATGATACGGTCAGGACGAACCGCGACCAGCGTTCCTTTAGGGGCCAGCGGCAGGATGTCATGGTTCATGTCTTCGATGAAGTCACAGCTGCCGCCGGAGCGTTGGCCGCGTGTTCTGACCTCTAAGAAATGGCCTCCCATTTTTTCCCAGGAAACGATCTGATCAGTGGTTAGCAGTGACAACGGGTCAACACCCAATCCAACCAGGGTCAGGTTGTCTCCAAGAGCATCGTCGCTCAGCTTGATCTGCTTTTGCATGTTACGAACCCAGGCCTGGGGAAACAGGCTGCCACGTACCAGTTTGTCGCCCCGGCGATGCTGCACGAACAGGCCGTGCTTGAAGGTGTTCTTAGGCTTGATGTCCAACTGTTCGAAGTACCTCCTGGTAGCGGGAGTCAACGCCAGCGTGCGCATCAAGCCGTGGATAAAGAAAGCTGCGATCTTGTTTTTGGGCATCACCAGGCGGCCCATGAGTTTCGCTAGATTGATCATCGCCTGGGCATGGGGGCGGCGCTCTACGTCATAGGTATCGAGTATTGCAGGCGCGGCATGGCCGCGAAGGACCCAAGCCAGTTTCCAGGCAAGGTTGGCGCCGTCTCGAAGCCCCGCTACGAGGCCTTGCCCGACAAAGGGAGGGGTGATATGCGCTGCGTCGCCTGCGAGGAAGATGCGTCCCTTGCTGAATCTGTTGCAGCAGCGCGCGTGGAATCGATACACCGCCTTGCGCTCGATTTGCAACTCTCGCGGGTTGATCCATGGCGCGATTAGCCGGGCTATGCTTTCCGGGCTTTCCAGCTCTTCGCGCGATTCACCGGGTTGCAGCATGAACTCCCAACGCTCCCTTCCACCGGGTGCGGGCATGTGCGGCGTCGGCCGCCGCGGATTACAGAGAAACTCAATGTGATCAATCGCTGACTTATGCCGGTTCATGACATCGACAATCAGCCAATCCTCCGCATAGGTCTGCCCTTCGAACTCCTGGCCAATCAGTGCCCTGACCCTGGAGCTTGCGCCATCCGCACCGACCAGATACTGGGCGCGAACGGAATGCGATTGCCCATTCTGATCCCGTACGGAGGCGACGACGCCATCCGACTCCTCGACCAGACTCTCAAGCTCGAAGCCACCAAGACTGGTCACTGACTTCAGTCGGGAGACCTGGCTGCGCACCGCGTGTTCGAGGTCGGGTTGATAGAACGTCACTAGTTTCGGATGGCCGTCGATGCACCCCTCAGTATTGGCGCGACCAAATTGCCCGAGTACCGGGGAGTGCATCCTCACTTCTGGGATAACGATCTTCTCGAAAGCGTCTTCCGACAAACCGGCGAGTTGCAGGATGCGCAGCGCCTCGTTGTCCAGAGCAATGGCGCGAGGCATCAGTACGACCTCATGGGTCTTGTCCAGTACCAGGGTCGTGACCCCGTAGCGGCCGAGCAGCGCCGCGATTGTCGCACCTACCGGACCGTTACCGATGACCAGCACGTCGACGGCGGAGGGAGGCAATTCGGAAACTTTCTTGTTGTTGTTCATCTTGAGCCCTTGTTGTGATTGAAGTCGTGAGGCGCGCAGGTCTCATCGTCAGGCAGGGTCAAGGTATGTAAAATTGAGACAAATTTCAATATTGATATTGTTGTCATTATTTTTTTGAGATCATTGCCAGGCCACTATGAGAGGAATACCGAGGTGTCAGGGGCTCAGGGCCGCAGCAGTGAAGTCACGCATGCGCCAGTTTCCGACCGATGAGGCTTGGCTTCAGAGCCGATCAGCGTTGTTATTGGAGAACGGCCCCAGTCTTAGGAATCAATCGTGGCGCGTCCACAGCCCCAACCGAATCCAGTCCAACTGCGCTTCGTCGAGTTCGAACTCGACGAAGCCAACGCCTGCTTGTTACGCAACGGAGAAGCCGTGGCGTTGGCGCCAACTCCCTTCACGCTGCTGTGCGTCCTTGCACGCCAGCCGGGATCGCTAGTGACCAAAGATGCCTTGCTTGATGCCGTGTGGGGGCATCGGTTTGTCAGCGATTCGGTACTGAAAACGGCCATCAGCGATTTGCGCAAGGTGCTGGGCGACGACCCCCGGCAGCCCCGCTGTATCGAGACCGTGTCGAGGCGCGGCTATCGCTTCATCGCCGCGCCCTCCCCTGTACCGTCGAAGCCACCTGTATCGGTGACGGTGCCGGCGGCCGGCGCGCATCCGTCACCGCCATTCATCGGTCGCACCGCCGAGGTATCAAGACTGCAACGGGCGTGGGAACGGGCGGATGGCGGCCAGCGTGCCGTGGTCTGGCTCGCTGGAGAACCGGGGATTGGCAAGACCACGTTAATCGAACATTTCCTCGCCAGCCTTGGCGGCATCGCCTGCGCACGCGGCCATTGCGTGGAACACTACGGCACTGGCGAGCCGTACCTGCCGGTGTTGGAGGCGTTAGCCGATCTGTGCCGCAGCGACCCGACCCTGCCGGCGCTGCTGCGCGCCGTGGCGCCGACCTGGCTGCTGCAACTGCCGTGGTTAAGTACCGCGCAAGAGCGAGACGCGTTGCAGCGCGAGTTAGCCGGAATCGGTCCGGACCGCATGTTGAGGGAAATGGGTGAACTGCTGGACCGCTACACGGAGCAGCGACCGCTGTTGCTGGTGACCGAAGACCTGCATTGGAGCGATCGGGCGACGGTCCAGTTGATCAATTATGTGGCGCGACGACGCGGCCGCACGCGGCTGATGTGGCTGTCGAGCTTCCGCCTCGCCGAGGTGGTTGCGCTCGATCATCCCCTCAGTTCGTTGCGCCACGAACTGCGCCTGCAACGTCTGTGCGAGGAAGTGGTGCTTGATCCGTTCTCGGAAACCGAGGTCGCTGACTATATCGCGCTGCGTTCGGCCTCGCTGGCATGCGATGAGGCCTTCGTGCGTGCCCTGCACGAGCGCACTGACGGTGTGCCGTTGTTCGTATCGTCAGTCATCAGAGAAGTGATGGACACAACGGACGACGACGCCACCATCGAAGCTCGGCTTGCGAGTGTGGCGGTTCCCGAAAACCTCGCAGCCATCATTGATCACTACATTGCCAAGCTTGGGCCGGAGCAGCGTGCGCTGCTCTCGGCCGCAGCGGTGTGCGGGGTCGAGTTCCGGGTTGAGACGGTTTCACTGGCCCTTCAGCGCGACCTCGCTTCGGTGGCCCACACCTGTGAGGAACTGATACGCGAGCAGGTATGGCTCATACCGTCGCGGGCCTGCGAAGGTGATGAGACGGCGGAGCCGCCCTACTCGTTCCGGCATGCGCTCTTCCGCCAGGTGCTGTACGACCGCACGCCGCGCTCATTGCGTACCCAACTCCATCGCCAGGTTGGCGCTGCTCTCGAACGCGAGCGCACGGTAGGCGTACCGGTTGCTGCCTCGGAACTGGCAATGCACTTCGATCGGGCTCGGCAGCCGATGACTGCGCTGCGCTACTACGCCGAGGCCGCAGAAGCTGCATTGGTGCACTTCAGCCCGGACTTGAGCTACAGCCTTACTGAGCGCGCCTTGGCCCTGCTCATGCAGGCACCAGAAGGAACGGAGCTCGATGCGCTCGAAATCACCTTGTCAACGCTGCAGGGGATGTCGGCCTTCCACACGTTCGGTGTCGGCAGCGAAGCCAGGAACGCGTTCGAACGCGCGTACACGCTGTTAGCCGATGTACCCGAGCATCCAATGCGCGGGCGCCTGCTGCACGGTTTCGGCTATCTGCTCGGACTGTGCGGCGACTACGCGCTGGCGCTGGAGGTGGCGGAACGTGCCGAAGCCCTCTCCTGCGACACAAACGATCCGGCGCTCATGCTGGCGGCGTGCATCGTGCAGGCCGAGGTGCATCACCTCCAGGGGCGCACGCAGACAACCCGCCGTTGGCTAGAGCGCGCCCTCGCGATCGCCGAGCCGCTGGACATCGGGGCAAACAATATCTTTGCGGCGGATCCCCAAGTCATGCTTCAAGGCATGCTGGCGATAGAACTCTTGCGCTCTGGTCTGGTTGCGCAAGCTCGAGTCCATCTGCAACAGGCGCGGGTACGTGCGCAGGCGTTGCGCCAGCCCATGACCTGGCTGGTCGCCGCCTGGCAGGAGGTATTGATCGAGGTGCGGATGGGAAACCACGTGCGTGTGGCTGCGCTGGCCGACGACATGCAGGCGCTGGTCGATGAGCATTCGCTTGCACTGGGGCGTACGGCTTGCCGTTGGTGGCACGGTTGGGCCGACGCGCGCAGCGGCTCCCCGAGCGACGGCTACCGTCGCATCCGCGAAGCCTACGAAGAACACACCGGGCTCGGCATGCGCTCCGGAGCCAGCGAGGTACTCGGCTACGCCGCCGAGGCGTTGCTGCTGGCGGGTGATTGCGACGCCGCACAAGTCGAGCTACGGGAAGCACTTCGAGTGGGCGAGGAACTGGGCGAGCGCGTATACCTGCCGCAGCTATTACTGCTGGAGGCAGCGATTGCGCGAGCGCAGGGTCAGCCCGACGCCGGCAGCGTGGCGGTGCGGCGTGCAGTTGAGGAGGCTCGCGCCCAGGAAGCACCGTGGCTGGAGCTGCTAGCGCGGGTGGAGTTGTGTGAGCATCACGCGGCTACGGCCGAGGACCGCCAGGCATTGTCGACACTGATTGACCGATTGCCCGAAACGGCCGGAACCGAACTGGCTAAACGTGCGCATTCACTGCTTCAGACTGCCAAGTCGCCTTGAAGCGACGGCGTACCCTTCCTTGGTCGCCGTCTCTGTTTCGCGGGTGCTGACCCGACCGAACTCTGACCTTTCGCTTACGACTCGACCCAGGGGACGGCCTACGCTTTCGTCGAACTTTCTTGAACCCCTGGTCTGCGATGAGCCTGAACCCTGAATCCAAATACCCGAGCCGCCGCTCATACGTAGTCAAGTTGCGTAGTGATGCCGCGCCGGGAGCCCTGTTAGGCCGCCTCGAAAACCTGGTCACCGGGCGTCAACGCGAGTTCTCGTCTGCTGAAGAGTTGCTGGAGTCGATTGACTCGGATCTGGCGTCAGCGGTCAGTGAACAGGCGGTAGACACCGGCCCCGAGTGACCCCTTCAACAGCAACGCAAGATGAGCGCATGGCGACCGAACAGCGACGGTTCGCTGACGACTTCGCGCACACCCGCCCCTACGCTGATGCAACCTCGAATCTACACGAGCTCACTCTGATGTCGCGATTTTCCACTTCCTGTTCACTGGCCCGTTACCTCGGGCAGGCGCCCTTGCAACATGCTGAACGCCTGCTCGGTTTTGTAACGAGTGCGGCGCTCGCCACCTCTATCGCTCTGGCGTTGACCGGTTGTTCCACGGAGGCGGCCAAACTGTCGGTTCCCCTACCGCAAAAGTTCGCCGCAAGCACGGCTTCCGAGATGGAACCCGAAGTCGCGTGGTGGGAGACGTTCAACGACCCGGTGTTATCAGATCTGGTGCGCCGCGCAATGCGCGAGAACCGCGATATCAAGATAGCTGCCGAGCGCGTACGTACCGCTCGTGCCGGTGAGACGATCAGCCGCTCCGGGCTCTTTCCAAGTGTCGGAATGTCCGCCTTCGGCTCCGATCGTAGCAGCGGTTACAGCACCGCCAAGAAACAGGGGATGCCAGATACCGAGACTGTGGGGGCGGGCCTTGACGTCTCATGGGAGCTGGATCTGAGCGGACGCCTGCGCGCTGGTGCGGCAGCGGCCGACGCCGAGGCAGTGGCTGCGGAGGACGGTGTACGCGGCGTTCGTCTGCTCGTGATGAGCGATGTAGCCAGCAACTACTTCACACTGGTGGGTGCGACGCACCAGGTCGAAACATTGCGCGCCATCTCCGCGGCACAGGACGAAACACTGCGCCTGGTTAACGCACGTCACCGTGCGGGACTGGCAACCTCCTTCGACGTCGAGCGCGCACAGACCGATGCCGCATCGGCGCACGCGCAAATTCCTCCTTTGGAAACCCTGGCTGCTGTAGCGCGGCACCGCATCGCAGTATTGATTGGTGACCAGGCCATTAACGCCGCCAGTATCCAGCCATCCAATGCCAACGTGCTGGCGCCCGAGGCCCGACAGGGACAACCCGCCACCCTGCTACAGCGCCGGCCTGATGTATTGGCGCTGATGGCGCAGCTCGATGCTGCCAATGCGCGCCGTCAACAAGCCGCGGCTGAGTGGTTCCCGCGGCTGTTCCTCGGTGCCTCTTATGGCCGCCAGGGCCTTGAGATGAACGGCCTGGATCTCGGCGCTGCCCGCTTCACCAACGTGGCCGCTCTGCTCACCATGCCGATCTTCAATGCCGGCCGCACGCGCGCGATCAACGACGTGGCCGAGAGCGGTCAGCGTGAGGCGTTATTACGTGCCGAAGACGGCATTGTGCGCGCGCTCGAGGACGTGGAAAACGCCCTCGTCACGCAGGGGCAAGAGCGCCAGCGTGCTGCGTCGTTGCAGTCGGCCACCGACTCCGCAGAGGCGGCACTGAACCATGCGCAGTCGCTCTACGACAGAGGGCAGATCGACCTGTTGCCTCTGCTGGACGCGCAACGGACACGCCTCGCGGTGCGCCTGAGTGCGAACGACAGCGACACCCGGCTGCTGCTCGACAGTGTGCAGCTCTACAAGGCACTGGGTGGGGGCTGGCAGGTGTTTGAACAACCCTCAAACCCGACTGCAACCGCCAAAGCCGACCGGCCACCACTTTCCTAAGAATCTGTCGATTTTCAAAGAGGAACTGTCTTGAAGAATTCCCTTACTACGGCCGGCGTTTTGGCCGTCGCCGCTCTGCTTTGCGCGTGCAGCCCGGATAAGCCGTCCGTGCCGGCGCCACGACCAGTACGCACCGTTGAAATCAGCTACGACAATGCCCGCGAAAGCAGTCGTTACGTGGGCATCGTACAGTCGCGGCATGAAGTCGACCAAGCCTTTCGCGTGGGTGGCAAGATAGCCCAACGCAAGGTCGACGTAGGTCAGTTTGTGCGCGAAGGCGACCTATTGGCTGTGCTGGATGACAGCGACTACCGCCTCGCTGAGGAAGCGTCGCGACAACAGTGGACGGTTTCCGTCGAGCAAACTCGCCAGGCCGATTCGGATCGCCAGCGCCTGACCGCGCTGAAGACTGACGGCTCGGTCAGTGCGGCCGACGACGAGCGCGCACATACGAATGCCCAAACCGCGCATGCGACCGCCGAGGCTGAAGCGCGAAAGCTTGAACTCGCACGCAATCGGCTCAAGTACACCGTTCTGCGCGCGTCCCGTAGCGGTGTGGTCACGGCTGTGCGCATTGAGGCAGGCCAGGTCGTGGCGGAGGGCCAACCGGTTGTCTCGATTGCGAATCCAGATGAATCGGAGATCGTCATCGACGTGCCCGAAGATCAGTTGTCCGTATTCAAGAACGCGCAGTTCAAGGCATCGCTGGCCAGTGCGCCGAACGAGGTATTCGATGTCACGCTGCGCGAGCTGTCGCCGCAGGCTGCGGCGCAGACACGCACCTATCGCGCGCGGCTTAAGCCAGTACAGGCGCTGCCGCTGGGCGCCACTGCCACGGTAATGGCCGAACGCGTGATGACTGATGTCTCAGTAGCGGCAGTGCCGGCCACGGCACTGACGCAAAGCAGCGGCCAGCCGGCGCTGTGGGTAGTCACGCCTGCGGGCAAAGATCCGGTAGGCATCGTCGAACTGGAGCATGTGGCCGTTTGGGGTTACCGCAAAGATGAGGTGCTCGTCTCTGGCCCCAAGGCTGGCGTACTGGTCGTCACCGCCGGCGTCCAGAAAATGACTTCCGGCCTGAAGGTCGCGCTACCCGTGACGACAATCGTTGACGCGAACACCACGCAGCAGGCCGCCCGATGAACAACTTCAACCTCACCGACTGGGCGCTGCGTCATCGCGCCATCGTCCTGTTCATGCTCCTTCTTGTCGCGGTGGCCGGCGTCTTCAGCTTCACCAGGCTGGGTCAGCTCGAGGATCCGAACTTTTCCGTGCCCTCCATGACTACCATGGTCATCTGGCCTGGCGCCACCGCCCAGCAGATGCAGGACCAGGTCCTGAACCGCATGGAGAAGAAATTCGAGCAGATCGACAACTTCGAGAAAGTGGTCACCTACGCGCGGCAAGGCTACGCGGGTATGACGCTAACCGTGCGCGGCGGCACCTCCAAGGCCGATCAGCGCGAGGCCTGGTATCAGGCGCGCAAGAAACTCAATGACCTGAGCCTTGAGCTGCCTGACGGCGTGATCGGCCCGATCGTAAACGACGAATACGGCGACGTGTATGGCCTGATGTACGCGGTCAAGGGCGACGGTATTGGCCATGCTGACTTGTCGGACGCCGCCGAGGACATCAAGCGCCGCATGCTGAAGGTGCCGATGGTCAAGAAGATCGATGTGATCGGCAAGCAGGCCAAGCGTGTCTACGTCGAGTTCTCGCACGAGCGCCTGGCAGCGCTGGGCATTACACCGCTGGCCATCGCCGAAAGCCTCAAGAGCCAGAACGCCATGTTGCCCGCAGGCCAGATCGACACCAACGGCGACCGCGTCATGGTGCGCGTGAGCGGCCAGTTCACCAGCGAAGAGGCTATCCGCAACGTGCCCATCGCCGCAGGCGGCCGGCAGATCAAGCTCGGCGACATTGCGACCGTTACACGTGGCTTTGAGGATCCGCCAACCTACACGGTTCGCCACAACGGCCAGCCAGTGCTGATGCTAGGCATCACGATGACCAGCGACGGCAACATCGTGGACCTTGGCAACGCGATAGAGACGGCGGTCGACAAGATCCAGTCCGAGCTGCCGCATGGCGTGGAACTGGAGCGCGTAGCCGACCAGCCCTCCACGGTGAAAGACGCAATCTGGGACTTCGAGCGGTCACTGATGGAGGCGCTGATCATCGTCATCGCGGTGAGCCTGGTCAGCCTGGGTTGGCGCACTGGCATTGTGGTCGCGACCTCGGTGCCGCTGGTGCTGGGTGGTGTGGCGCTGGTGATGCTGGCGATGGGTTGGAACCTCGAGCGCATCTCGCTCGGCTCACTGATCATTGCGCTCGGCCTGCTGGTCGATGACGCGATCATCGCTATCGAAATGATGGTGGTGAAGATGGAGGCCGGCATGGACCGCGTAAAGGCGGCCGCCTTCTCCTATCAGTCCACCGCCATGCCGCGCCTGACCGGCGCACTCATCACCGTCGTGGGCTTCCTGCCCATTGGCCTTTCGAAATCCACCACGGGCGAGTACGCGGGTGGCATTTTCTGGATCGTCGGTGCCGCAGTGCTGTTCTCGTGGATTTGCTCGGGTATCTTCACACCGTACCTGGCGGTCAAGATGCTGCCCAAAGACTTCGGCAAGCACCAGCATGCCGGTGATCCGTATGACACGAAGCCCTACCGCAGGCTGCGTGGCCTGATCGATACCGCCATTGAGCGTCGCTGGGTTGTCATCGGCGCAACGTTTGGAGCCCTGGCACTTGCATTGGCCGGCATGAAGTTTGTGCCACAGCAATTCTTTCCCAACAGTTCGCGCCCTGAGTTGGTCATCGACCTGCGCTTGAAAGAGGGCTCGTCCATCGCGGCGACCACCGAGCAGGTGAAACGGATGGAGGCGTTGCTGTCGAAGGACGAAGAGGTCAAGTACTTCACCGCCTACACCGGCGCCGGCGCACCGCGCTTCTACCTCTCGCTCAACCCCGAGCTGCCGAATCCGGGCTTTTCCCAGTTCGTTGTGATGACCAAGGACCTGGATGCACGCGAGCGGGTACGTGCGCGATTGATGGCCTCGGCTGACCAACAATTCCCGCAGGCATGGGTGCGTGTAACCCGGCTTGAGCTGGGTCCACCCGTCGGCTACCCCGTGCAATTCCGCGTCGTGGGGCCCGATACCCAGGTTGTACGCCAAATTGCCCGCCAGGTGGAGAAGGTGGTCGGGGCCAACTCGAAGGTGCGTGATCTCCAGCTCGACTGGAACGACCCGGTTCGCACGCTGAAGGTCGAGCTGGATCAGGACAAGGCGAGCGCGCTCGGCCTCACGCCGGCCGACGTGTCGCTGGCGACCCAGACCGTGATGAACGGCGCTACCTTGTCGCAGCTACGTGAGCACGAGGACCTGATCGACATCGTGGCTCGTGCCGTGCCAGAGGAACGCTTGAGCCTCGACACGCTGAAAGACATCAACCTTTATACGCGTCAGGGCACGGTGGTGCCGCTGTCGCAAGTCGCACAGGTGCGCGCGGAACTGGAAGAGCCGGTACTGTGGCGCCGAAATCGCGACATGGCGATCACTGTGCGTGCCGATGTGAAGGACGGAGAACAGGGTGTATCAGTGACGCAGGAAATCCAGCCGTTGCTTAAGGACATCGAAGCCAGGCTGCCGACCGGTTACCGCATCGATGTGGGCGGAGCGGTTGAAGAAAGTAACAAGGCCAACAAAGCGCTACTCGCGGTGGCCCCGCTGATGCTGGTCACTATCCTTCTGTTGCTTATGCTGCAACTGCAGAACTTTTCCCGCATGTGGATGGTGGTGCTGACCGCACCGCTGGGCTTGATCGGAGTGGTGCCAGCGCTGCTGGTGTTCCAGTCGCCGCTGGGCTTTGTTGCGATCCTGGGGATCATCGCACTGGGTGGCATGATCATGCGCAACGCGGTGATCCTGATCGATCAAGTGCAAATCGAGATCGCTGAAGGGCGTGACCCGTGGAATGCTGTGCTGGATGCTGCCATCCACCGAGCCCGTCCAGTGATGTTGACGGCGCTGGCCACCGTGCTTGCAATGATCCCGTTAACGCGCAGTGTGTTCTGGGGCCCCATGGCAATCGCGATCATGGGCGGCCTTACCGTGGCAACACTGCTGACGATTTTCTTCGTCCCGGCGTTGTACGCAGCATGGTTCAAGGTGGGTCGCCAGACGGCCGCAGACACCCAACAGGTCCGGGGGGATGTCGCGCTCGCATCTGAGTGAGCCGCTATACATCCGTGAATGAAACACCCCATCGGTTGCATCCAGCCTTTGGGGTGTAATTCATCAAGCCATCAAGAGCGCCCTACGGAACCTGTGACCGGAAGATTCCCCAGCAAGTGGAGCCCGGTACTCTTCACGAAAGCGTCATAGTCCATCGGTCGCTCGATACGGGTTTCAGCGTTGGGCAGTACGTAGGCCCAGGCACGCTTGGACGATGCGTCGTAAACCAGCTTGAACAGACGAGTCGGCACCCAGACCTTGTTGTCGCCGATGGTGGTGTGGCCTGAGTCAAAGAGCGGGCCGGTAAAGACAAAAACATTGCCATCGGCGCGCTTGGCAAATTTCCTGACATCCGCCTCGACCTTACTCCAGATCTTCCGGTTGTTGGTGGGGTCTTGCGGCACCATGTTCGACAGCGCAAAGGATTGAGCCATTGCATTGGGGTTCGGTGCATCGGCTGCCGGGGATTGATGGCCACGGTCCACGGCCGGGTGTTGGCTACGGTAGTCGCTCAACTCTGCCCGTCCACTCTTGGGAATGCGTGGGTCCGGGTAGAACTGGTTGGTGCGCTCCTCCCCTTTGGCATCCTGCAACTGGGCGGCATTAAGGCGTTCGACCACTACCAGCGGCGTCTTGCTGGTTTGCGAGTACAGCACCGCGAAGTTGTCAGAGCACAGGGCCAGGGGTTTCATGGTTGCAGGCACAGTGGCCATGTTGATCGGTTTGGCGGCCGGGAACAGATCTGCGCAGCCGTCGAACGATGCCTGTTTCTGTTTGTTTGAATAGAGTTCCAGGGCCGCGTTCTGGCTGATCGAGCCTGAGTGGGACGCTTGTTCCTGATGCTGGGTGGGCGGTTTGAGGAGGTCCAGCAGACTGCGGGCTTCTGCCCCGGTCGAGAGCAAAACAAGGGCCGACAGCCCAACTGCAATTTTGCGTAGGTGCATGCTTTTAATCTTCGAATTGGATTGAGGGGTAAACGTACGGCGAGTCCCGATTCACGGAACCAGGTGGAGGCGGTTGCTGATTATCTTGCGGCGAGCATGCTTTCACTGTCCTTGATCAAAATGCCGATACGGATCCGGTCGGCTCCGAGCAGTACGACCGCTGACGGTCGTGCGGGATTTATTGACCATGACAAGTCACTTTAGTGCTGAGCAGCGATTACATTCTACTGACTCAAATGAATCAGCAGCTCATGACCATTGGGCCTATCTAAGCGGGGTCCTTAACTGGCGCGAAGCGTTGCGCGTACTCCTTTGGACTCACCCCCATGCGTCGCACGAAGGCTTTTCTGAGTACGTCGACACTGTGATAGCCGCATCGGCGCGCAACCTCCTCCATCGACCGCCTTCCCAGTTCTATTTGCCGACAGGCCGCTTCGACCCGGATGTCCTCGACGTACTTCGCAGGCGTTGTCTTGAACTCCCTCTGAAACATGCGAATCAAGGTCCTCACACTGGTGGCGAGCCTGTCTGCCAGTATCTCGACTGTAAGCTCCGAATGTAGATGCTCACTGATCCATACACATAACTCATCCAGGTTCGAACCGGTCGCATGCTGCGACTGGAGTGCGACGCTGAACTGTGCCTGGCCGCCTGGACGTCGCAGAAACAGAACCAGATTCTTCGCGATCTCCAAAGCGATGTCGTCGCCCAGGTCTTCGCTGACCAACGCGAGCGCAAGATCGATTCCCGCCGAGATGCCTGCCGAGGTGTACAGGTTGCCGTCCTTGACCCAAATCGGGTCGGGATCCACCTGCACGTTGGGATAGCGATCAGCCAGGCTGCGCGCCATCCGCCAGTGGGTCGTTGCCTTTCGACCATCCAAAAGCCCTGTCTCGGCCAAGGCGAACGCGCCGACACAGATCGAACACACTCGCCTGACGCTCTCGGCTCGCGTGCGGATCCACTCGATGGCGGTCTGATCCAGCTGATCCATGGCTTTCCAGCCCGACGTCACGATCAAGGTGTCGATGGCCTTGTTTTCAAGACGCTCCTGTTCAAGCGTCTTGTGCGCCATGAGTGCGATGCCGGTGCTGCTCTCCAAGTGTTCATGGGCACCCGCGCAAACGAGTTCAAGGACGTAGGGAGCAGAGTCGCCGCGGTGCAGGTTGTTTGCATAGGCAAATACCTCTGCCGGGCCGATCACATCAAGCGAGTCCACGGGCGGCAAACCCAAAATCACCACTCTTTTTTGTGCCACGCCGACCAAGGAACGGTTTGATTTCGTCGTAATTCTCACAGTGATCTCCCGCATTGACCTGGCAGGAATATTGGCACAAATCATCTGAAAATAGTCAACTCTGCCAAGCACGCCTATTTAGAATGAACTGCAAGCCAACCTCATCCTCCGGGAGCAAACATGAGTACACCTGTGATCATCGGCGGCTTCAGCGCTCCAGACTCTGAACTCGCTCGCAAGGCCTCCTTCCTCGTCGAACGTGTTCACTCGACAGCGCTCCTGCACCATGTGCATCGCACGTGGTGGTTTGCCGAATTCCTCGGCCAGCAGCGAGGCCTGAAATACGACCGCGAGGCTGTCTATCTCGCCGCACTGCTGCACGACCTGGGTCTGACGCACGAATTTGCAGCCGACCAACGTTTTGAGGTCGACGGCGCCGACGCTGCCAGCCGTTTCCTCTTGGAAAACGGTTACCCGCAATCGAAAGCCGAACTCGTTTGGGACGCGATCGCACTTCACTCTAGCGCCGGCATCGCCGACCGCAAACAGCCAGAGATCGCCCTGATCTACATGGGCGCCCATGTCGACGTGATGGGATTACGGATGGAGGAAATCACGCCATCGCTGGTCGAGGATACGCTGGCCCTCTACCCCCGCATTGGAATGAAAGCCGCGTTTACCCAAGCGCTCGCTGAAGTGGCCAGGAAGAAACCTCACACGGCGATTGGTACCGGGCTCGGTGATGTCGGACGCCGTCACGTGCACGGGTTCGATTGCCCGAATGTGTGCGACCTGATTGATCACGCTCCTTTCGATAGCTGACGGCGATACGTGATATCGGCGCCAGCAATGTGTGTTCCTTAACTTTGGAGTATTCACCATGCAGCAACGTAAATACCTCGTCACCGGCGCTACGGGAAAAACCGGCGTCTACACCATTCGCCACCTTCTCAACGGAGGCCATGCGGTTCGGGCTTTTGTGCACCAGGAGGACGAGCGCAGCGCAGCGCTCCAGAGCGAGGGCGCCGAAATATTTGTGGGCGACCTCCTTGAACATGACGACATTGTTCGTGCGATGGAGGGGGTCACAGGCGCCTACCTGTGCTATCCCGTGCGCCCTGGCTACATTCAGGCGACTGCCTATTTTGCGGATGCCGCCCGGCGAGCCGGTGTCGAGGTCGTTGTGGAAATGTCGCAAATTTCTGCTCGGGAAGACTCTTTGAGTCATGCCGCGCGCGACCACTGGATCGCAGAACGGGTACTCGACTGGTCGGGCGTACCGACCGTGCACATCCGTCCGACGTTCTTTTCCGAGTGGCTGATCTTTCCGTGGGTGCTTGATCAGATCGTGAAGGAGAACAAGATCACGCTGCCATACGGCACCGGCCGACATGCACCCATCGCCGCTGAAGACCAGGCGCGGCTAATCGCCGCCGTTCTCACACAGCCGTCTGGCCACATCGGGAAAACCTATCCGCTGTACGGCCCTGTCGAGTTGAACCATCAAGAGATTGCCGACGAAATCAGCGGCATTGTAGGCCGCACCATCACCTACAACCCTTCGACCCTGGAACAGTATCGCCAGCATCTGGAGACCTACGATCTGCCGGAGTTTGTGATCCAGCACTTCCTGGCAGTCGCGGTCGATTACCAGAACGGAATCTTTAGCGGTGAGGACGGGGTTATCGGCGAAATCACCGGACAAGTGCCTCAAACAGTGGGTGACTTCGTACGCGCTAACCGGCAAGCGTTCGAAGTGTGATCACTATGGGCGTATGCACTTGGTCTTGAAGACATACGCATACGCCGCTTTTCACTTAGCATCCAATGATTGTCCATTCATTTCCAATGGAGTGCCTGATGAACCCCACAATAGAACTGTATGGTGCTCAAACCGGCAACAGTCTGAGGGCCGCGATAGCCTTGGAAGAAGCAGGTATCCCCTACACGGCACGGAGACTGAATCTGCAAGCCAATGAGCATCGTGACTTGGCGTACCTGGCGCTTAATCCGGCAGGAAAAGTCCCAACCCTGGTCGACCATACGTCGACACCGGCACTGGTCATCAACCAATCAAACGCAATCATTCAGTTCGCTGATGCCAAAGCTCCCGGCCGACTCGCACCAGCGCATCCTGGACCAGAGCGCGACAGGGTGTTTGATCGTTACTTCTTTTTCGTAACGGACGTAATCGGGCCGAGCCATGCGGCATTTTTCCTGCGCCAAGCAGGATGGACTGATGCGGCCACAGCCATCGATCTGCGCGTCATTGAACAACTTGTCTATGCAGAACGGTTTCTGACCGGCGACTTTATGGCCGGAGATCAGTTTTCCATGGCGGACATCTCTGCGTTCACCATTGCGTCATCAATGCGTGACCGGCTGGACTGGGCAGTGCTTTCACGCTTATCACGCTGGTTCGACGCGATCGAAGCCAGGCCCGCCGTACAGCGAGGATTGAAAGCGTTTCAAAATCACTAAGCGCCATTTTTTCAGCGGAAAACCGGGTGTCTTCAGCTCGTTGATACGTGACAGAGCGATCTGCAGATTGGGAAACCCAGGCTGAACGTCACACAGCAATCCAGGGTTACTCCTAGGCACATGGCGCCATACCCGTCCGCCGGTGTCCAATCCGGTAACCTCCTGCAAAACCCTCGGATCAAATAGAATCTCACCGCGCGCTCATCAGGATTTCAAGTGGGCGGTGGGTGCGGCCGCACCGTAACACCCCCAATAATGTCGGACGCTACCTCAGTTCTTGGAAAGCTTTTGCACGGCCACTAGCAAACAGCCCTGATGGGGAGTCAGGGGTATTCTTGCCTGGCATGCAAAACGGTCACGATCTCGATTCGATCCGTCACCCGGTAGACCACCAAGTAATTGGGGTGCACAACAATTTCCCGCGTACCGGGTACACGACCAAATCGATAAAGGTAGGGATGTTGCGGAAGGGCTGAGGTAGCAGCCTCAATGGCGTGGTACAGCTCGCTGGCCGCTACAAGGTGGCGGTCGCCAATATAATCAATGATTTGCCACAGTTCAGCCCGCGCTTCGGGCCGCCACTCAACCAGCATCGCGCTTATTGCGCTTGGCTTCGAGAAGGGATCGCATATCAGCCATTACCTGATCATGCGGGACATTCGGGCGTGGATCATCGAGCGACGCCTGCACTTTGGCACGGAACCAACGGTCGTAGCTGGCGGCCTGCTCTTCGGTTTCAAACTCTGAAACGATGGGGGAAAGTTCGGCGCTCATAGTGACCTCCGGGATCAATGCCTAGCAGTCTAATCGGTATGTGGCTCACTGTCGTGGGTGTCAAGATGAAGTGCACCCAGCCAAGCACCACGTGGCCCCATCTCTCTACCTGATGGGAGCAACCACACTAAACCTCTCGCTTGCGATAGCCAACCCCTAAAAAATGCCAGACGCCACCTCAATTTTTGAACGCTTTCATGCGTTTAACGTATGCGTTTAAAGACACTCGGTGTTACGTCATAAGCGGCTACAACACCTTGCGTCGTTGCCTACGCGTACGCCAGAATCCGCCGGCTTGTGCGACTTGGTACCGGGCTATATCGTTTGCTGGTCACTGCAAAACAGTGATCGGGTTTGGTAGCCCGGATATAAGGTATGCACAGCATCACCATTCGCGGCGTTTTTTTCGTCTCGGCATTATGGTGGTCTTGCGCAGGGCACCTTCGGGTGCGCCGGTTTCCTTATGTCCCGGTCTACCAACCTGCGTATGGCCACCACCCTTCGTTTGGTAGCGAGGTTGGTTGGCTCTTTATTCACGGCATAAGGAGTTTTAACTATGTTCAAGGTAACGCCCAACCCCCCGAATACCAGTCCATTACCCTACGACGCCTTTCTTGATCTTGACCCCAAGAAAATGAAAGAGGCGGCCGACCGCGCACTCAGCTTCTACCTCGACCCCGGGGCGTCGAAAACGCAGATACCGCCCTACAAGCCCAGCACCATTTTCACCATCGACGCAGCGGTGGATGACGAAACGTTGCTCGTCGAAGCCTGTGAATCGTTGGCATCAGCCAGCACCATGGTCAACGATCTCGCCGACATAACGGACGGCCCGCGACGGCAAACGATGCTGGTGCTGCAACGGATGATCATGTTGGGTGAGTTAGCGGTCAATCGAGTACTGGACAACCACAAGCTTGGGTAGTCGCCAGGCGGGTAGCGAGGGCGCTTGCGCCCTCGCTGTTTAGCAGCCTATCCAATGACGTGGTGGTCGGGCTATCAATCGGTGCCGTCGTCTCGGGTAATCCGCCAGCCCCTCCCCCTGATTGTCATCAAGCGATCGTAATCACTACTTTCCCAAATGCACCTTTGGCGAGATGCTCATAAGCTTCACGAGCCTTCTCGAACGGATAGACCTGATCGATAACAGGGCGAATTTTGTGCGTGTCTAGAAACACGTTCATCCGATCGAATGAAGAGCGCGGAGCTACGGCGATACCGCGAATGGTCGTCTGGCGGAAGATGAGTGGCATGAGATTCACTTGGGCAGTTTGCCCGGTCAAGAAGCCAATCTGCGCAATACGGCCTGCAGCCTTGGTAGCGGCAACAGATTGATTGATGCTGCTTCCACCGGCTACATCGAGCAGCAGATCGACGCCCTTGCCATCGGTCAGCTTGAGCACTTCATCTTCCCAGTTGGGGGTGGTTCGATAGTTGATCCCTGCAACGGCGCCCAGATTTTTCACCGTTTTCAAGTTGTCATCGCTGCTAGAGGTTGCAATCACCTTGGCGCCGAGGGCAGCAGCAATCTGCACGGCAAAAATCGATACCCCGCCGGTGCCTTGCACGAGCACGGTCTGCCCAGGCTCAATCTGTCCAAAGTCGACCAGCGAGTACCAGGCAGTGAGTGCGGCGATAGGCAAGGTTGCAGCCTCTTCGTCAGACATATTGTCCGGCGCACGCACCGCGCTATCCTCATGAATGATCATGTATTCAGCCAAACCGCCAGGCAGCGGTGAGCCGAAGCAGTAATCGGGCTCATGCGGCCCCGGTGCGCCATCCAGCCATCGAGAGTACAGGTGCGAATTGACGCGATCGCCAATCTTGAAGCGCGTTACACCGTCACCAACCGAAACCACTGTGCCCGCTGCATCACTGACAGGAATCAGTGGTTTCGGAACCCTGTGAGGTTCGTAAATGCCATCGACGATGGCCTTGTCGCGAAAGTTCAGGGAAACGGCTCCGACTTTCACCAACAGCTCACCGGACTTTGGTTGTGGGGTCGGTACTTCTCCCAGTTCAAGGTTATCAAGTCCGAAATCTTTCAGTAGCCAAGCCTTCATTTGCAGTTCTCCAAAGTGTGGGAGGAACAGTTCGATCAATTGATCTGCTGCACCCTGGCGCAATTGTTCAGCTTTGGCAGAACGCAATAAATGCGTGCAAAATGACATGATTGTTCTTTTCAGCGGCAACAATTGTCATGCCTGAGAGGCCAAATCCCGGCTCGCCAATACTGAATGAGGAAGGTCATGGAACTGCTTCAATCGATGCGTTTGTTTGCCAGGCTGGCCGAGCTGGGAAGCTTCACCAAAGCGGCGGAGTCGCTGCAAATCGGGCGTCCTCAAGTCACCCGATATATTCAGGAACTTGAGACTTCGTTGGGCGTTCGCTTGTTTCAGCGCACCACCCGCCAGGTGAAACTGACGGCGGAAGGCGAACGCTTTTACGACCGGGTAAAGGAAATTCTCGGGAGTATCTCGGAAGCGACTTCAATGTTTGACCGCTCTGGAACCACACTTGGGGGGCGGCTTCGCATCGACATTCCAAGCGCATTCGCACAGATTGAATTCATTGACCGTTTGAGAGAATTCACGAAGATTTATCCAGAGATCAACCTTGTGCTCGGCGTGACCGATCGTACGGTTGATCTAGTGGGCGAAGGGATAGATTGCGCTCTACGCATAGGTGAGCTGCCGGATTCCACCTTGATAGCCCGCCCGATCGGGATGGCAACAATGGTGACATGCGCTGCCCCCAAGTATCTGCACGAGCACAGCGAGCCAACCGAACTAGAGGATCTGGTTGACCATCGGGGCGTTACTTTCTTGTCCGGCCAAAACAACAGGACTCTCCCGTGGCACTTTTCGGTTGATGGCCAGGACAGAACCTATATCAGCCATGCCGGAATCGCCGTCACCGAATCAAATGCTTACGTCCAATGTGGTGTCGCAGGCTTCGGGATCCTTCAAGTACCGGGTATTGCAGTCGACCAATATTTGACTAACGGCGCCCTGGTGGAGATTTTGAAACCTTTCCGGCCTCAACCTCGTCCGGTGACGTTGCTGTATCCAAGCCGCACGCACCTGGCCCCACAGGTGGAAGTCTTTCTTGACTGGCTCCAGGAACACTTCCCGTTGCTTTACTCTGATTGGCTAGAGCGATAGACAACCGGCCATTCAATGTCCTCCTATGCAACGGGCGCCGGAAGCGGCCAAGTTGTTTGAGTATCTGAGCAGCGTGCATGGCTGACAGTGGCGTAAAGGTCCCTGTCCGAGCACCTGGGTTACAGGTGGTCAAATCATCAAAAAAACCACTGCCTCAAGTGTGCGTGGCACATGCGGCAGTGGCAAAAGCGCAGTAGTTACCTCAGATCTAATTTACGAGTGCGCACTACGACCGTACCCAGGCGACTTCGCGAAATTGTCCTCGACAGTTCCAGTGCCATCCAGATACCCATGCTTACGCAAATCAGGCATTAACAACGAAGCAATGAACGTCACGCACACCAATGCAGCTACGTAATAGAAGAAGTAACTTTCAATCCCCATCGACTTGAGCATCAATGCCACATACTCCGCGGTACCACCACACAATGCATTGCCGATCGCATAAGGCAGGCCAACGCCCAGTGCCCTGACCGAGGCCGGATAAAGATCTGCTTTAAGTACGCCAGTTACGGGCGTGTAGAAGGCAGCGACAAGGAGCCCTGACATAACAAGTGCAAAGGCCGCATACGGGCTCGATACAGTCTTTAACGTGGTTAAAATCGGCACAACCAACAATGTTGCCAAACCACCAAATATCATCATGCTTTTTTTCACGCCAATACGGTCTGCCAGCATGCCGAAAAATGGCTGGCAAATCATGAAGCACACCAAGGCAGACGTCATGATGAAACTGACCGTCCCCGCATCCATCCCCACTGACAGCACCAAGTATTTCTGCATATACGATGTGAACGTATAGTAGTACAGCGAACATCCCATGGTGATAGCCACCGTTAAAATGACGGCCCGCTTATGCTTTAACAATGCTCGAATAGACCCGGCCTCCTTACTCTTCATTTCTTTTACTGAAGCCGTTTCGGTCATGGATCGCCGTAGAAATACGACCACAATGGCGCTAATCGCTCCGATGAGAAATGGAATTCTCCAACCCCAGGCTTTCAAATCTTCGGGAAGCAATACGTGCTGAAGAACAGCAACTGTCAGCAGCGCAAGTAGCTGACCGGCAATAATTGTGGAGTATTGGAATGAACCGAAAAATGATCGACGCCCGGCAGTCGACATTTCACTGATGTAAGTGGCGCCTGTTCCGTACTCCGCGCCCACTGAAAGGCCCTGCATCAACCTGGCTATAACCAACAGGATGGGTGCCGCGACACCAATCGATTCATACGTTGGCATGATCGCGATCATCAATGACCCACCGCACATCATGAAAATCGAAATGATCATTGATATTTTTCGACCGCGCGTATCGGCAATATAACCAAATATCCAGCCACCAAGTGGGCGCATGAAAAAGCCCACGGCAAAAATCCCCGCCGTTGCTAACAGTTGACTGTTTTGATCTCCTGCCGGAAAAAACAGCGAAGCAAAATAGATAGACGTATAGGCATAGATAAAAAAATCATACCATTCAACCAAATTGCCCGAGCAAGCTCCGAGTATCGCTCGAACCCGTGTTTTATTGGTGATGGGAGGACATTTGACAGCACTGTTATCAGCATTACTTATTATTATCATTTCAATCTCCACGAGCGGAAATAATCTGTTGACGCACTTACGCGCCAAACCACCAGCCCAACAACAGTCCGTGCGAAGACAAAAGCCACTCGCACAGACTGCCTGCTTGATCATCTAATCAATTAACAAAACCATTTAGGATAAAGTCTATTTCAACTGAAACGGCAAACACCTTGATGTGACTTCATCGTGTATTTCTCACTGCAATGCAGACTCAAAAACTGGCGCGCGCCTGCATCGAAACTGCGCCGTCAGGCAAGCTGACCCATAACAGCAAGTCGTCACCTTCATGGACGGCATTTAATGTCAGCGTCGCACCCAGCAAGGCAGGACGAACACCTCGATAATTAAATAGTTTTACGGGTTTCCCCGAGATACGTTCGGCATAGCCTGCCAGCAGAGTCGCGTTCAGCGGACCATGTATTACTTGACTCGAGTAACGTTCAACCTCTCGACAGTAATCAGCGTCATAGTGAATACGATGACCATTGAAAGTCAGTGCTGAATAGCGAAACAACGTGGTTGAGGTAGGCAGCCATTCATAAGAATGAGTGGCTTGCGGCATCGCGGCGATAGGTTTGTTTGAGTCGACTGGAGTTGCCTCCTTGTAGACGATGTCGTGATGTTCAGAAATGGCAACTTCGCCGGCATGCAAAATTTCATGCAATACGGTGACAAACACCAGCTCGCCACTACGACCTTGTTTGTGCTCGATCGAAACAATACTGGAGCGTTTCTCGACGCTTCCATCCAGCGGCAACGCTTTCTTGAATTCAAGCTGTCCACCGGCCCACATACGATTCGGCAACGGCACCGGAGGCAAGAAGCCACCTCGCGCCGGGTGACCGTCACGCCCCAACTCTTGCGGCGCCAGCCCGTCAAGAAAATATAACCAGTGCCACAAGGGCGGCAATGGATGACCCGAGACCAAATCGCTTTGTGGGATGCCCAGCGTTGCAGCCATCAAACGCGCATGGCGTGAAGACAGGACATCGTGGTCGACATGGGTCTTGCCGATCCATTGGCGCAGGTGTTGAAGATCAATAGTGCTCATGCAGGGACCTCCTCTTGTTTGTTCTGTGCTGCTGTTGCCTGGAACTCTTCGCGCAAGCGATCACTGTGTTCGCCCAGGAGCGGAGCTTTTTCGAATCGTTGTTCGTCCCAAGGAGCGCGTACCGGAGGAGCAATCATCTCGACGTCTCCGGTCTCGACTGCCATCGGCCATTTACGAAGGCCCGGATGCTCTGCCATCTCGGCGACGGAGCGCACCTGACCAAAAGCGGTATTGGCCTGACCCAGTTTGTGAATCGCCTGTTCGGCGCTCAGGCTGGCGAAGGACGCACTGATAAGCGCATCCAGAGCGTCTCGGTTACGGACGCGTTCTGTGTTGGATGCAAAACGAGGATCAGTAGATGCACCAGTGCCTTCAAGGAACAGGTTAGAAAACTGCTGCCATTCGCGTTCGTTCTGGATGCTGATCACGATGTCTCGCTGATCGCCAGTGGTATAAGCGCCGTATGGAGCAATTGAGGGGTGGCGCAGACCCTGGCGTGTAGGAGCGCCATTGCCATAAATCTCGTGCAGGTAGGGAATTGTCATCCAGTCCGCAGCACCATCGAACAGCGAAACGGAAATCCCGGAGCCCTGCCCGGTTCGTTCTCGTAATTGCAACGCCGAAAGCACGCCAATCGCAGCATTCAAACCTGCCCCGATATCGCATATCGACACGCCGATGCGGCCATAGCCCTCAGGTGAACCGCTGATGCCGGCCAGACCGCTTTCGCATTGGACCAACAGGTCATACGCTTTCAAACCACTGGCGGGCCCCTCTGTACCGTAACCACTGATGTCGCAAGTGATCAATTGTGGATTCACTGTACGCAGCTCCGCACTGTCAAACCCTGCACGAGTAAGGGCTCCGGGCGCCAGGTTTTGCACGAATACATCAGCGCTGGCGATGATCCGTTTCAATAGCATCGCGTCGTCGGCATTCTTGAAATCCAGTACCAGCGATTCCTTGCCTCGATTGGTCCACAAAAAATACGAAGAGTGTCCTTTGGCAGCGTCGTCATATCCGCGGGCAAAGTCCCCTTCTGCTCGCTCTACCTTAATGACCCTTGCGCCCATTTCCGCCAAACGACAGGTACACAAAGGCGCCGCCAACGCCTGTTCGATGGAAACGACGGTAATGCCTTTTAAAGGTTTTGTAGTGGACATCAGGTACTCCCATTGACAGTTTGCATGCACAAGTATGGGCAAATCACGGTCAGGGGAGCAGCGAGCATTTACGAAGACAGCGTTTGTAAAATACAAACACTGCGAGACTTACGAAAGGTTAAATTAGACAAAACCATCATGGTTTCGCCGGAGACTAACGCAATGTTGTACGACTTGATCGACCTGAAGGTCTTCTTGGCCGTCGCCGAGGAAAGCAATCTGTCGCGCGGCGCCGAGCGCTGTAACCTCGCTCCCTCCTCAGTCAGTTTGCGCATAAAAGGGCTTGAAGCCAGCCTCGGGACACCCTTGCTGCTGCGTCAG
This sequence comes from Pseudomonas sp. GM41(2012), assembly GCF_000282315.2. Lineage (GTDB taxonomy): Bacteria > Pseudomonadota > Gammaproteobacteria > Pseudomonadales > Pseudomonadaceae > Aquipseudomonas. The sequence goes on along the minus strand of NZ_AKJN02000006.1, from coordinate 237,078 downwards.
GCCAGGGGCGTGGGGTTGACCCCGGCGGGTCATGTGCTGGTCGAACATGCAAGACGCTGCATGGCACAGCTGGAACAGATGACCTCTGACTTGCAACCGTTCGCCAATGGCTTGATCGGCCATGTGACCTTTTTTGCCAACAACAATGCCATCAGCTCATATTTGCCGGATGACCTGGCGCGCTTTTTCTCCAAGTACCCCAATGTCCGCATCACCCTTGAGGAGCGATTGAGCCATGACATTATTTCAGCCGTGTCCGCAGGCCGTGCCGACATCGGAGTGGTAGCCCTGGAGTCCGAGCATCCAGATCTGGAATTTCTGCCCTACCGGCAGGACCAGTTAGTCTTGTTAGCACCGCTAAACGGGCGATTCACCAACCAGCATTCGGTGAGCTTTACCGAATGCCTGGGGCTCCCATTCATCAGCCTTCAATCGGGCGCAGCACTGCATACCTTTTTGATGAGTCACGCCAGCGCCCTTGGCGGGCGATTAGATGTGCGCGTCCAGGTCTCCGGATTTCGGGCGATAGCTCGCCTGGTCTCATCGGGCGCCGGTATCGGCATCGCCCCACGCTCAGCGTTAGAGCCAGCAGACCTGGATCGTCTTCAGGTTATCGATCTTGTGGAGGGATGGGCCAAGCGTGATTTACGAGTGTGCGTACAGCGCAACCCGCGTGAAAAGAATGTGTTGCGAGATCACCTGATAGAGATTCTTTGTCAGCCGAGCACATAAAAACGCTTTGGGCGATTACAACTCAAAAGATTGGCCTGACCGGGCTAATACGCGTCGAGCGTTACGAGCGACCGCCTCATCGACCATGACACCGTTCACCTGCCCGACACCCCGTTGGTTTTCGATCAGAACGGCCCGTGCCTCATCGATTTCATCGGAGGTCGGTGTAAACGCGAGATTGATTGCCGCCACCTGACTCGGGTGGATCGCCGCTTTACCGGCAAACCCCATGTCGGCAGCCTGGAGCGCTGCCCGCTCAAGCCCGGACAAGTCGCGAATATCGAAAAAAGGAGAATCGATAGCAGCGATAGCCGCTGTCGCGCACGCGCTCACAAGCGATACACGTGCGAACGTGAGATTCGCTGCAAAGGGTCCACAGCCTAGATCCGCCGCCAGATCCGCCGCCCCGAACATGAGTGCGGCGAGCCGGGGCGTTGCATGAGCGATGTCTGATACCGCCTTGAGTCCGACCGCACTTTCGATCAAGCCGATCAACTTGGTGTTGAGTCCCTTTTCGCTGAGCAGACGGTCCACTATCTGCAAATGTGCAGCAGATTCGGTTTTTGGAAGCAACAGAAATTCAGGCTGAACCGGACTTGCCAACAGTTCAAGCACGTCACTAAGCCCCGTAGACGTATCCAGCCCGTTGATACGAATAATGCAAGGGAACGGCGTTTCTTTGGCCGCATTGAGTGTGGTGAACGCAGTAGCACGAGCACTTTTTTTGTCTTTAGGCGCTATCGCGTCTTCCAGATCAATGATCAAAAGATCGGCGCCCACCTCCTCGGCTTTGGCGAAACGTTCAGGGTGTGTTGCCGGCGTGAAAAGAGCACTGCGCAAACGTACGGACATTTTCTACTCCAGAGGTGGTGAGGTGCGGCAAGGCCTGCGGTGGTCCTTGCCGGCGTGAACCACCATAGCTAGACGAATCCCAATGGACTATTGTATGGAGCTGTTGATCTTCATATGTTTTACAAATACCTATGGCGCTACTACCTATGGAACTACGTCACATCCGCTACTTTCTAGCCGTCGCTCAAGAGCAGAATTTCACCCGCGCGGCTCAGAAAATCGGCATCGGACAACCTCCATTGAGCTTGCAGATCCGCGACCTGGAGCGTGAGGTGGGCACCCGGTTATTTCACCGAATCCCGCAAGGCGCAGAATTGACTGCGGCTGGGCAGGCGTTTCATGACCTGGTTCGAAACATACCGGCTCAGGTAGAGCGAGCAACGCATGCGGCTCAACGAGCCGCTCGGGGCGAGTTGGGGGCGCTGCGCATAGGTTTCACTGCATCCGCAAGTTTCAATCCGGTCGTGGCTACCGCGATTCGCAATTTTCGGCGGGCATACCCGGATGTCGATTTGACCCTGGAGGAAAGCAATACCATTCGATTAATGGCAGGCCTTAAGGAAGGTGACCTGGACGCGGTTTTTATTCGCCCGGGAATAGCTGAAGCTGATCATTTGACGATGCGAACTCTCTCGGAGGAACCGTTGCTCGCGGTTCTGCCAAAAGATCATGTGGCTGCACGCCAGAAAAAATTGAGCCTGAAAGATCTCAGCCAGGACCCTTTCATTCTCTATCCCAGAGAAGTAGGACCTACCTTGTTCGACACCGTTATCGCTGCTTGCCGCGATGCGGGCTTTGATCCGATTCTGGGACAAAGCGCTCCACAACTTGCCTCTGTCGTACATTTGGTAGCGGCAGAACTGGGTGTTTCGCTTGTACCGGCTTCGATGCAGCAAGTGCATGCAGCAGGGGTGGTTTTCAAAGAGATAAATGATGTATCACCTATCGCCCGGCTTACACTCGCCTGGCGTCGCAGTGACAACTCGATGTTCCTGCAGAACTTTATAAATTGTGCAGTCAGTTAACCACACGCTCTGCGTCGCTATGGGAGCCGACTGCTTTCGAAAGCGGTCATTGTGAAGGGCAAAAAACCATCATGAAGTGATCAGTTGTTTCACACCAACCGAATGAGCAAAAACACCAACAGCACATTCAATACGGCCAACGACGTCAGGCCCGCCAGCACACCGCCAGCGCCCCAGGTCTGCAGCAGGTAACCGCCCGCAAGGGGTGTCAAGGCCTGGCCAATGAGCGAAGGCCGAGCCATGCGCCCCATCAGCAAAACATAATGGGTGGGCGACATCAGGGCCAGTGGCAGCAGGCCTCGAACGATCGCCCGCAAACCATTACCCGCGCCGTAGACCACCAGCCCCAGCGCGGTCATTGCCGGCGCGATGGTCACCAGCAACAGACCGATTGCCACGAATACCACGGAGATCAATGTCGTCCAGATCGGGTGTCGCTTTCGCGAAAACACTTGCAGAACGCGCGAGCCTACCTGGCTCGGCCCCAGCAAGGCGCTCAACCCGATGGCGGCGGCAAGTGAGTAGCCCTGCCCCTGCAACAATGAAATCAGCTGGACCGACATCGCCGTCATGATCACTGCACCCAACGCAAAAATCAGCGTGAGCAACAGGTAGATCCGCCGGTCGATTGAGAGGTTTTCATCACTCATTGCATGGCTTTTTGCGAGTGGCCCCGCGCCACGCGCCAGCACCCAGAGATAAAGCGGTGCCACGGCAATGACCAATATCACCCCATAAGCCACGCACGTCGTGCGCCAGCCAACGTGTTCGATGACCAGCGCAACCGCAGGCCATGACAGCGTTGTCGCAAACCCTGAAATAAGCGTGATCCCGGTAATCGCACTGCCCGCCCGCTCCCCGTACAGAGACCCTAAGGCGGCGAACAGTGCTTCATACAGCCCCAGCGCCATACCGACGCCAATCACTGCCCAAGACAAAAGAAACATCGGCAACGAGGTCGAACTCGCCATCAGAAACAACCCGATGGCGACGCCCAGGCCGCTACTGGCCAGGATGGGGCGGCCGCCGTAGCGGGCGATAAGCCGGCTAGTCAATGGCGCCAGCAACGCGGAAACCAGAATGCTCAGCGACAGCGCGCCATACACCCATTGGCTGGCCCAACCGGTCTCTCTCATGATCGGATCGGCCATGACGGCCATCAGGAAGAACGAACCTCCCCAGACCAGAACTTGCAGCATCCCCAATATAAAAATGCCGAATACGCCAGGCAGTCGCGTTTGATGGTTCAAGGCAGTGTCATCAGTGGTGAGAAGCTATTACACGGAGGGGCTAACAAATTGACCGAGAATTCAAAGCATGTGCCCGGCCCAAATCTTGCGACTGACCAGATCGGCAGCAATCTCGATGAAGGCATCCCCGACAAATTTGGCGGCCGGACTGACACGCCTGTCAGCAGGAAAAACCTGAACGAGTTTGCGCATGGGAATGGGGTCGACCAAGGGGGCTGCACTGAGCACACCCGCTTCGATTTGCGTGTAAATCGATGCCAAAGGCAAAGCGGTCAAGCCGAACCCATTGCAGACCAAGGCGATCATCGCGCCAAAGGAATCCGCTTCTACACTGGTCTTGAGCTTGATCCCGACTTCTCGTGCGCAATCATCCAGAATCACGCGAAGGCTATGTCGAGCGCTCGGCAACACCAATGGCTGCTCAGCCAAAGACTCGAACGACACCGGCGTATCAAGACGCAGGTTGGCGCTGGCGGGGCCGACCAGCAGCAGGTTTTCCATCATCACCGGTACGATACGCAGCGTATGCAAGGGTTGCGGATCGTAAGAAATCGCCAGTTCCAATTCGCCACGCTGAACCCAATCCAGCAGATAGCCGCTGAAGGCTGAGGAAAACCTGACGGCGAGATTCGGATGCGCTTCTTTGATCTTGCGTACCAACGGAACGGTGACAATTTCCGCTACCGTCGGCGTCGTACCGATGACGACCGTTCCCCGAAAAGAGGTCTTTCCGCCCACCACAGAACTTCGAATGGACTCCATTTCTTCCATGATGCGGGTGGCATGCGCCAGCACTTCGCGGCCGGCATCGGTAATCTCCATGCCTCGTCCATGTCGATCAAACAGGTAGGTGCCGAGCTCTTTTTCCAACAATCGAATTTGCCGGCTAAGTGCCGGTTGTGCGATGTGAAGCCGGTCGGAGGCCTTGCTGAGACTGCCGAGTTCGGCCACATGAATCAGGGTTTTGAGTTGAACGACATCCATTACCAGGCCAGTCAGCATCGGGCTCGGCGCGATATGCGTCGAAAGTGTTGTGAGTGTAATCGTATTTTCAGGCCCTGGAGTGCCCCGCAAACCGCGTGTCGTGAGGTCTCAAGGCTTTCGAGCCAGCTGTATCCCCCGGCCCGTCGGGGCTGCATGCCAAGCTATAGAATTTAGGTATATCAGTTAGGCCTGCCTGACGGCTTATTACCCACCTGACTCTGCGGTAGCGTGCAATCAACGTCGGCGCCAAAGAGCGCTCGACTCACTACAAGAATAAGATTCGAGGGCTTGTGCCATGATCTACATCGTTCATCTTTGCCTGAGCTACCCGGCTCATCCAGTCAGCGAGCAACTGACCTCTCGCGTACATCCCCCCTCTTCATTTGCCTTGATCGTCAACAGGTCAAAGCCGCTGCGTTAAGCACATCAACCCGTCGAGCTAACAACGTCGGAGACGCCTCAGTGTGCTCCTCGTATCGTCTCGCCTTGAAGAAAGGGTGAACATCATGTCCGCATCAACCACAGACTCAACCAGCCACGCTGCCAAGACCGATCCGGTGAAAAGTCCGAATCGCGTCAGAGCCATCATGGGTGCCTGCTCGGGCAATTTGGTGGAGTGGTACGACTTTTTCATTTACGCCTATACCTCCATCTACTTTGCGGCTTCGTTTTTCCCCAAAGGCGACACCACCAGTCAGTTGCTCGCAACTGCCGGCGTCTTCGCCGTCGGCTTTTTCATGCGCCCGCTCGGTGGCTGGATTTTCGGCTGGATCGCTGACACTCGCGGCCGCAAGGTTTCGATGATTATTTCGGTGTTCATGATGTGCGCCGGCTCCCTGCTGATTGCCGTCATGCCGACCTATGAAACCATCGGTGTGGCTGCACCGGTTTTGCTCGTCGTCGCCAGACTCATTCAGGGCTTATCGGTAGGGGCAGAGTACGGAACCGGTGCCACCTACATCAGTGAGATCGCGACACCTGGTCGTCGCTGTTTTTATGGTTCCTTTCAGTACTTCACCATCATTGCCGGTCAGCTCATGGCATTGATGACTGTGGTCATTCTCCAGCAAACCCTCACCGGCGAAGAATTGCGCGAATGGGGTTGGAGGATTCCGTTCTTCATCGGTGCGCTAAGCTCAATCGTCGTGGTGTATCTGCGGCGTGCAATGCATGAAACCGCCACCAAGAAAGACATGAACCGCAAAGACGCCGGCTCGCTACGCGGCATGTTCAAGCACAAACGGGCGGTCGCGCTGGTGGTGGCGTTCACCATCGGCGGATCGCTGTATTTCTATACCTTCACCACCTACATGCAAAAATTTCTGGTGATTTCCGCTGGCTTCAGTCCGGAAACGGTGAGCTTCATCATGACCGCCGCCCTGGTCGGCTTCATGTTCTGCCAGCCGCTCTTTGGTTTGCTCGCTGACCGTATCGGGATCAAGGCGCACATGCTGATGTTTTCCGGGTTGGCCATGGTGCTGGTGATTCCCCTGCTCTATTCCCTGCAATCGGTCAGCAGCCCGTTTACGGCATTCTTGCTGGTGTTTGGTGGCCTGGCTATTGCGTCGCTCTACACCCCTATCGCCGGGATTGTAAAAGCTGAATTGTTCCCGCCTGCGGTACGCGCATTGGGCGTGGGCTTTCCGTATGCCGTCGGCAACGCGGCATTCGGCGGCACAGCTGAGTACGTAGCCTTGTCACTCCGGTCCCAAGGCATTGAGGAGTATTTCTTCTTCTATGTCGCAGCCGTTGTGACCATCACTTTCATCGCCGCGATGCTGATGCCGAACCTGTCGCGCTACGGGTACATCAGCGGTTCCGGCGAGGTCGAAGAACGCACCGGTTTGAAGGGTTGCGCAAAGTCGCACGCTGCGAGCGTTTGAAACACTGACGATTACAGCAGGTAATTGAAAAGGGCCCATGAGATCCATGGGCCCTTTTTTGCAAGCGCAGGAAGCCCTCAGGACGACCAGACTCACCCGGTAAGGCTGCTCGCCTGAAAATCAGAGATCTGTTGCCACATCGCGACGGGGTTGGAATACATCGGGAAATGCCCGCAATCAGGAATGGGTGCCAGCCGGACACCCTCGGCCTGGATATGCGAGAGATAGGACAACGAAGCGTTCTGTTCGCCGTACATGAACATCCTTGGGCATTTCAACCCGAGGAATTTGCCCATCAGATCGGCATTATCGGAGAGATCGACCATCGACTGGAAAATCCCTCGCACCGCACCAGCACGCACCTTGTGCCGCAAGCTCGCGGAATAAAGCGCACTGGCATAGGCCGGGGCGTGCCGGGCACGTTCAATGAAGGCCGCGAAAAACGCCTCGGGATCGTTGCTCGGATAGTCAATGATTTGTCGGCTGAGGAAGCAGTCTTCCGGGGCGATATTGCCCTCGATATCGACGAAGCTGAGCACCCGGCCCGGAAACTGATGGGCCAGCATCAGCGCGGTCAGCCCACCCATGGAGTGACCGACCAGATGGAAGCGTTCAATGCCAAAATGCGCCAGCACCTGCAGCGCCGTCTGCAGCAGAAAGGGAATCGATATCCTGGACAGATCACTGCACTGGCTTTCGCCGCAACCCGGTGCGTCGTAAGCCACGAAAGGGTGACCGGCGAATGCGGGCTGCTGCACGATGTCGGCATAGTCTTCTTTGGTCGAACCAAAACCATGCAGGAACACGATCGGCGCCAGGACGCCGTCGCGATGGAGGGCGGCCACGTTCAGTTGGACACCCTCCACCGTCAGGGGGAGTTGCACGTGAGTGAACGTTTCTGGTGAGGGCACGTTGTTGACTCCTTGAGCGAAAAGGTTGGGCCGAGCCTGGATTGCCGGCAGCCAGACACGCAATTTCAAGGGAATCGAGCCATCTGTAAATTCCTGATTCGGTAAGGCTTACATACGCCAAACCTATCACTCGTATTCACGCAAGGGCCTTGGTCGACTCACGCCCGGGATTGGAGCCGGGTGACCAGCTCCTCCACCAGCGGGTTGGGCCGATCTGCATTCCAGGCCACCGCTGTGGTCACGACATTGAGCTTCTGGCTCAGCGATCGAAAAACCACATTGTCCGGCGCCAGTTTTTTCAGCGCCGCCGGTACCAGTGCGATGCCCTGGCCGCAGCTGACAAAGGCAATTTGCGAGGCGACCGAGCGCACTTCATGCAGTACGCGTGGGGAAAAACCGCTGGCGCGGCAGGTCGCGATCAGATTGTCAAAGTAGACCGGGCTGACCTTTCGGGAAAACATCACTAAGGGTTCAGTGGCCAGGCTGGACAGGCTGATTCGCGTGCGCGCAGCCAAGGGGTGATCGCTGGGCAGGGCCACAACCAGGCGGTCCTTAGTCAGCGGCAGTGATTTGATCGAGGCCCCAAGATCACCGTCCAGCCGGGCGAAGGCCAGGTCGATGTCACCGGCCTCCAGCGCCGGGACGGCTTCGACGCTGTCGATCTCCCGTACAGACACCGTGAGGTGCGGGTAATCACTTTTCAGTTGCTCGATCAAACCCGGCAAGACATCGAACATGGCCGTGGAAATCGCGCCGATGGTCAACATCCCCGACTGCCCCGCCACCGCCTCCTCCACAGCGAGCTCCAGACGTTCCAGTTGGTCGGCGAACTTGCGCACCGCCGGCAGAATCGCCGCCCCCACCGGAGTCAGCTTCGCACCGCGTCGCGAACGGTCGAACAGCTTGACCTTGAGCGCCTGCTCCAGCACCTGGATCTGCTCGCTCAGCGGTGGCTGGGACATGCCCAAACGCTTGGCCGCGCGGCCGAAATTCTGTTCTTCGGCCACCGCCAGGAACAACCAGAGATGACGAATCAGTCGGAAATTGATCATGATTAATCCATAGGTTTAACGTATCTAACGCATCTGTGATTCGTAATATACCTATCAAACTGCCTCGCCGACACTGGGCGCCTCCGTCACCACTGGGGCTTTCCCATGATCAATAAGAGTTTGCTGGATCGCTTGGCGGCGCTGGATACCAACACGGTTTCCGATGCGCTCGACTTCCTCGGCCTGCCGGGTGCCACCGTTGGGCTGCGCCCGTTATGGAATTGCCCAAAGATTGTCGGTCGCGCCAGCACCGTGCTGCTGGCTCCTAAAACCGACAACGCCCCCACTGTGCACCTGATTACCCCCGTGGTGGAACAGATCGACAGCGATGATCGTGTGCTGGTGATCGCCGGCGGCATCGAAGGCATCTCCTGCTGGGGCGATATCCTCGCCAATGCAGCAGTCAGCAAGAAAGTGCGCGGCACGGTAATCGACGGTTTCAGCCGCGACATCGACGGCAGCGAGTCAATTGGCTACCCGGTTTACGGTCGCGGCGTGACCATGATCAGTGCCCGCAATCGGGTGGTGCAGATCGATGCTGCCGTGACCATTAAAGTGGCCGGCGTCGATGTCAGCGAGAACGACTATGTCATCGCCGATACCTGCGGCACCGTGTTCGTGCCCTCAGCCTACATCGAGAAAGTGATCGACCTTGGCGAGCGTATTGCCCGCCGTCAGGACGGCATGGTCGAGGCTGTTCGCAGCGGTCGCTCGGTCGCCGAAGTGATGCATGACACCCAATTCGAAGCGATCCATGTGGAGCACGCCTGATGAATCTTGAAGACAAAGAACTGGTCGCCTTGTTTGAAGGCCTGGACACCCCGGGCGTCTCCGATGCGCTGGACAAACTCGGCCTGCCCGGTCAATGCCTCGGCGTGGCACCGCTGGACAATTACAGCAAGGTCATCGTCGGTCCGGCGTTCACCGTGCAGTACGTCTCGGCCAGCGTACCGCCTGGCACCGTGGGCGATTTCATCGAAGACGTGGCGCCTGGTGACGTGGTGGTGATCGACAACGGCGGCCGCACCGACTGCACGGTTTGGGGCGACATCATGACCCAGTACGCCGGCACTCGGCAGATCGCTGCCACAGTCATCGACGGTGTTTGCCGTGACGTGAACAAAGCACTGGGCGATGGCTACCCGATCTTCAGCAAGGGCCGCTTCATGCGCACCGGCAAAGACCGCGTACAGGTTCAGTCGGTCAACCAGCCGGTGTCCATCGGCACCGCCCGAGTATGTGCCCGTGACATCGTGGTCGCTGATGCCAATGGCGTGGTGATCGTCCCCCGCGCTCGTGCGGCTGAAGTGGCGGCGTGTGCCCGTCAGATCGAATCGATCGAAGCCGACATTCGCGCCCTGATCACTCAAGGCAAAACCCTTAAAGAAGCCCGGGCCGCACTGGGTTACCACAGCCTGCAGAGGAAAGTCTGATGACCACGCTCCCGCTCCCCCTGGATTTCCACGCGCGGGCAAAAGTGCTGGGCAGCTCGACGCTGTATGAAGCGTCCCACCTGCCTTGCGCGGTCGACAGTGCGATCCGCCCAATCTGGGACGGCGCCTTCATTTCCGCCCCCGCTTACCCTCTGGAATGCTCGCCCGGCGACAACCTCGCCCTGCACCTCGCGATGGAACGCGTGCCCCGTGGCAGCGTGCTGGTCGTGGGTACAGGTGGCTTCATCGCCGGTTATTGGGGCGAAGTGCTGACCGTGGCGGCCGAAGCAGCTGGCGTGGTCGGGTTGGTGATCGATGGTGGCGTACGCGACATCGCTGCGCTGAAGAAACGCCAGTTCCCGGTGTTTGCTCGCGGCATCTCGGTGAAAGGTACGGTCAAGGCCAGTGCGCCTTCGGTGGGGCAACCGTTCAATTTCAACGGTGCTTTAGTGGCTCAGGGTGACTGGGTGGTGGCCGACGATGACGGTGTGATCATCATTCCCAAGGCGGATGCGGCACGTACCCTGGCCGAAGGCGAGGCGCGCGCGAGCAAGGAAGCGCAGATGATGCAGGCGTTGACCGAAGGCCGCTCGACTCTGGAACTGATGAACCTGACTGAGTGGAGAGCCCGCGCATGAGCGCCGATATCCAGCGGCTGAACCAGCGCCTGGCCAGCGCGCAACCTTCCGCAACTTACCGAATCATGGATCGGGTTGCAGAGCGCCGGGCACAAGGTGCGAAGATCATTTCGCTGTGCGCCGGCGAACCAGATTTCGATACGCCCAAGCATGTGCGCGAAGCGGCCATTCATGCCATTGAACACGGTCACACCCGCTACACCCAGGTCGCCGGGGTACGTTCACTGCGAGAAGCGGTGGCCGCCAAGTTCCGCCGCGAGAACGGCCTGGACGTCACCTGGCAAGACACCCTCGTCTGCAACGGTGGCAAACAGGTGATCTACAACGCCCTGGCCGCGACCCTCAATGAGGGTGACGAAGTCATCGTGCCGGCGCCGTACTGGGTCAGTTACCCGGAGATGGTTCAACTGTGCGGCGGTGAAACCCGAATCGTCACCTGCGATGCCGATACCGGTTTCAAGCTGACGCCCTCGGCGCTGGCCGCAGCGATCACACCGCAGACCCGCTGGTTGATCCTCAATTCGCCGTCCAACCCGACGGGCGCGGTGTACAGCCGGGATGAGCTTCAAGCCTTGGCGCAGGTGTTGTTGGCTCATCCTCATGTGTTGATCCTGGCCGATGACATCTACGAACACCTGATCTTCGATGATCAAGTGTTCCATACCCTGGCCCAGGTTGAACCACGGCTGGCAGCGCGAACCCTGACCATGAACGGTGTTTCCAAGGCCTACGCCATGACCGGCTGGCGCATCGGTTTTGCCACAGGGCCACGCTGGCTGCTGGAGGCGATGGAAAAACTGCAAGGCCAGCAAACCTCGGGGGCAAGCTCGATCTCGCAACAGGCCGCGCTCGCCGCGTTGGAGGGGCCCAAGGACTTCATCCGTGAAAGCCGCGTTGCATTCCAGAGTCGTCGAGATTTGATGGTGAATCTGCTGAACGACACCCCAGGCCTTGAATGCGTCAGTCCAGCCGGGGCGTTTTATGCGTTCGCTTCCTGTGCCGGATTGATCGGTCGTACCTCGGCGGGTGGCCGCGTACTGCACACCGACGAAGATGTCGCTCACGCGCTACTCGACGAAGCAAATGTGGCCGTGGTGCATGGCAGCGCTTTTGGACTTGGCCCTTACATTCGCATTGCCTATGCCCTGGATGATGCTTCATTGCGCCGGGCGTGCGGGGCGATCCGTACGTTCTGCACCTCCCTGCGTTAATCCGTCGCTGAAAAACTAACCCGGCCATGGCCGGGTTTTGCTGTTGATCAGCAGCGTTAACTCGATGCTTCTGGTAAACAATGGAACACTTTTTTTCAACCGAGCCCGAGCCATGATCACGTTCAAGCAACTGGAAGCCATCTACTGGATTGTGGAACTGGGTAGCTTCGAATCCGCAGCCATGAAACTGAACATGTCCCAGTCGGCCATCTCCAAGCGTATTCAGGAGCTGGAAGATGTCTTCGACATGCCGATTTTTGATCGTTCAAAACGCAGTGCGCGTCTGACGGAAAAAGGCACAGAGTTGTTCGAGCAGGCCACGGAGATTCTGCGCCAGCGCGACTACCTGCTTGAACGCATAAGCTCCAAGGAAGTGTTGGTCAGGCGCTTTCGCATCGGCGTCACCGAGCTGACCGCCATGACTTGGCTGCCGGCGCTGGTCGAGGGTATTCGCAGTGCATACCCCAAAGTGGTACTCGAACCCTCGGTCGAGCTCAGCACCGAACTGGTGGCTAAACTGGAGAGCGATCAGCTCGACCTGATCATCGTTCCCGATATCTTTGCCGATGCGCGTTTCGTCAGCACCCCGCTGAGTTCGGTGGAGAACGCCTGGATGTGCGCACCCTCGCTGCATCAGGGTAACGAGATCATGAATATGCAGGCCATTTCCTCGTACACCGTCCTGACTCAGGGGGGCGGCTCCGGCACCGGGTTGATCTATGAGCGCTGGTTTGCCCAGCATGACGTTCGGGTCCACCGTACGATCAAAAGCAACTACCTGATCGCCCAGTTGGGCCTGACCCTGTCCGGTGTCGGCATCAGCTACCTGCCTCGCCAGTGTCTCTCGCCGTTGGTGGACCAGGGCCGTCTGCAGGTCATCGAAACCGAGCCCGCGTTGCCTCCTATCCATTACATCGCCGTACACCGCGCCGATCGTCTTCAGGGCCTCAGTGTCGAGGTTGCACGTCTGGCAGCGCGTTGCTGCGATTTCAGCCGCATGGTGTGGTGACACGGGCGCTGAATACGAGAAAAAAAGCGATGCTTTTTCATAGATAAATATCGCTAATAGTACCGAGCGGTCTTTCTTACCATGAACGCATAGCCCACAAGGGTTCAGTCGTTCATGGAGGTCGCTATGTCATTGCCCGGTTCACGCATCTACCCTTCTCCACCCCAGGCGCCACGCTCGCTGCTGGACGCTTTTCAGAGCGTCGTCACGCCGCATATCAGCGACAACCTCGGGCGTCATATCGGTGCCCGGGGGCTGACGCGCTATAACCACACTGGCAAACTGGTGGGCACCGCCCTGACGGTGAAGACTCGCCCCGGCGACAACCTTTACATTTACAAGGCACTGACGCTGATCGAGCCGGGGCATGTGTTGGTGATCGACGCCCAGGGTGACGCGACCAATGCAGTCATCGGTGAGTTGATCAAGCTCTATGCGCAGCAACGTGGCTGTGTCGGCTTCGTCGTCGACGGCGCCATCCGCGATGTCGCCAGTTTTGAAGACACTCCGTGCTATGCCCGCAGCGTAGTGCATTGCGGCCCCTACAAAAGTGGTCCCGGCGAGATCAATGTCCCGGTGTCCATCGGGGGGATGATCGTCAACCCGGGCGACATCATTGTTGGCGACGAAGATGGACTGGTTGCCTTCTCCCCCGAACACGCCGAACAGGTGTTGTCCAGGGCGCGAGAACATGATGCCCATGAACAGCAGGTCAAAGCCGAAATCGCCACCGGCGCCATCGATCAGTCATGGCTGGACAAGGTGCTGGAAAAGGCCGGTCTGGCAAACTGAGTTCCGCTATGAAGCGATCCTGAATTCCCTTTTGCACGTTATTGACTGCGCTATTTTTGCCGGGCTTTCAGCCCGGTTTTTTTTGCGCGCACATTTTATACAGCGCGAGTCAGGCCTCGCAGTTCCATCAATAAAAGCGATCTTTTGACAGGAGTATTTGTCGCTTTTTTTACGGTTTCATAATTATTACTTTGGCCGGACAACACCGACAAAAACAAGGTCTGCCCCATGTCTATGCCTGAAGTCATAAAACCAGCCGTGCGCAGCAAATACCGTTGGGTGGTTGCGGCCCTGATTTTTTTAATTTACACCATTGCTGCCGCCGACCGAGCCAACCTGGGTGTCGCGCTACCGTTCATTCGTAAAGAGTTTGAAATGAGTAATGCCGAGGCCGGCGGGCTGATGAGTTTGTTTCTGCTGGCCTATGCATTGGCACAGATCCCTTCCGGTTTTGCCTTTGGCCGTTTCGGTGTCAGCAAGATCCTGCCGGGCGCCATGGTACTGACCTCATTGCTGACCGGCCTGGTAGGAACCGCCGGCTCACTGTTGGCATTGAAGCTGTACCGCCTGGGTCTTGGCCTCGCTGAAGGGCCACTGCCGATCAGCATGACCACGACCATCAACAACTGGTTTCCTGCACGGGAAAAAGGCACTGCGTCAGGGATCTTTCTGTCTGCGGTCAAGTTCGGACCGGTGATCGTGCCACCACTCTGTGCCGTGATCATTTCGGTATGGGGCTGGCGAGAGATCTTCTACTTCTTTGCCGTACCCGGCATCGCACTGGCAGTCGTCTGGTATTTCATGGTCACCGACCATCCCTCCCGGAGCCGGTTCGTCAACGCAGCCGAACTCAGCTACATCATCGAGGAAACCGGCAGTACTGAAGCGACTCAGCAAACCCGCCCCAAAAAGACTCCAGCCTGGGTGAGCAAACTCGATCGAGTGATACGTGCCCGCCACGAAACGCCCCTGGAGACCAATCGACAGGTGTTCAAGTCCTGGAACATCTGGGGCTGTGCCACCAGTTATTGCTTCCAACTGGGCGTGTCGAGCGTACTGCTCGCCTGGATTCCGACCTACCTGATGACGGTCAAACAATTCTCGATCATGAACATGGGGCTGGTGTCGGCTGCGCCATGGGTGGGCGCCGTGCTCGGCAACCTGCTGGGTGGTTTCTGCTCGGACCGACTGATGGGCGGGCGGCGCAAACCCGGGATGCTGCTGTCTGCGCTCGGCACGTCGCTGATGATGTACCTGCTAATCAATTCGCCCGCCGAACCCCTGCCCTACGGCTTGTTACTGATGCTGACCGGCGTTGTGCTGAGCCTGGGCTTCTCTTCCTACATGGCTTATCCAATGGGCCTGACCACCAAAAAGACGTTCCCCATCTCCAACGCCATCGTGAACATGATCGGTCAGTTGGGTGCGGCGGCGACACCGTTCATTACCGGGTTGCTGCTGGACAACTATGGCTGGAACTATGTGTTCGCCTGGCTGGCGGTCGGCTCATTTATCAGTTTCATCCTCTTGCTCACCATTTCCGAGCCTCGGGCGAAATTGAACACTGCGGGGTGAAATGCATTGCGAACAAAGCGCCCTCACAGCCTGCCCACGACAGCACGATGTGAGGGCGTTTTTTTTGCTGGTACGTCCAGAGTCTAGGTGCGCGCTCAAGCTCGGTGTTTTCGCGAACGGCAGTTTCCCGGTTTGTCCCTTCCCTTAATTCGTGGTTATCGCCACTCATTAATGCGCCGCGCATTCACCTTCCAGCTATACAAAATGGGCATATCTCAAAGACAAAAACGGTAGTCGTAGTTCGCTCCCAGCACTCCCAGAATGTGTGAAAACACAAAAGCAGCACTGCTTGGGAGACTGGCATGTCAACAGAAGCTGAACACACCACAGGGCAGGATTGGCAGGAGGACGTGTTCCGCGTGCTCAAGGCCCACGACGTCAAACACGTGGTCTTCGTACCGGATGCAGGCCATTCGACGGCGATCCGCATGTCGTATGCAGACCCGGACATCAAGGCCGTGGTCCTCACTACCGAAGAAGAAGGCATCGGCTACCTCGCCGGCGCATGGCTTGGCGGCGAGCGCGGCGCCCTCTTGATGCAATCCAGCGGCGTCGGTAACTGCATCAACACCCTGGCACTTCAAAACTGTGCCGGCTTCCCACTGCTGATGGTGATCACCATGCGCGGTGACTGGGCCGAGTTCAACGCGTGGCAAAACCCCATGGGTCAGGCCACCGAAGCCTCCCTGAACCTGATGAAGGTCATGACCTGGCGTGCGGACGTTCCTGAAGACGTTGCCCCGCTGCTGCACGGTGCCGCGACCATGGCCTTCAACGGTGATTCCGCCACAGCCCTGCTGCTCGGCCAGCGCCTGATTGGAGAAAAGAAATGGGTCAAGTAAGCGCAAACCACACCTTGTGCCGCCGCGAAGTGGTCAAGGCCTTGCTGGCCGACCGCAAAGACGTGTTGGTCGTGACCGGTCTGGGCTCGGCGTCCTACGACGTCATGGCCGCTGGTGACAACGATCTGAATTATTACCTCTGGGCCGCCATGGGCAGCGCAATCACTGTGGGCCTGGGCTTGGCCAATGCGCAGCCGGACAAGTCGGTCGTGGTGGTCACCGGTGACGGCGAGCTGCTCATGGGCTTCGGCGCGCTGGCCACGGTGGCACTGCAAAAGCCCGCCAACCTGACCATCGCTGTGCTGGATAACGGTCACTTTGGTGAAACCGGCATGCAAGTCAGTCATGCAGGGTTCGGTATTTCCCTGGACCAGGTGGCGAAGACCTGCGGCTTCAGCTGGACCGATGAAATCCGCGATATGGAAGGCGTACATGACCTGCGCGAACGTTTTGCGACCCGCGATGGCGTCAAGCTCGCGACGATCAAGATCAAAGCAGAAAACCCGCCACGGGTGCTGCCTCCGCGCGATGGTCATTACGTCAAGAATCGCTTTCGTGCTGCCTTGGGTTTCAACCCGATCTGATTGCTCTGTGCCCGGACCCGGTCACGCAGGGCAGATGCCGTGCGTGACACGTTGAGGAGAATAATAATGACCGACCGCAACTCTGAAGAACTCAATGCCATCCGCGAGGGCGTACGCGCTCTGTGCGCTGAATTCGATGCCGCTTACTGGCGCAAAATCGACGAAGAAAAAGGTTTTCCGGAAACCTTCGTCAAGGCGCTGACCGACGCAGGTTGGCTGGCCGCGATGATTCCTGTCGAATATGGCGGCTCCGGTCTGGGGTTGGCCGAGGCCTCGGTAATCCTGGAAGAGGTTAACCGCTGCGGCGGTAACTCCGGCACCGTTCACGGGCAGATGTACAACATGTTCACCCTGTTGCGACACGGCAGCGAGGCGCAGAAAAGCTACTACCTGCCGAAACTGGCCAGCGGTGAATTGCGCCTGCAATCGATGGGTGTCACCGAGCCCACTACCGGTACCGACACCACAAAGATAAAGACCACTGCCGTGCGCAAAGGTGACAAGTACGTGATCAACGGGCAGAAGGTGTGGATCTCACGCATTCAGCATTCCGACCTGATGATCCTGCTGGCGCGCACCACACCGCTGGCCGACGTGAAGAAAAAATCCGAAGGCATGTCGATCTTCCTCGTCGATCTGCGCGAGGCAATCGGCAACGGTATGACCGTGCAGCCGATCGCCAACATGGTCAACCACGAGACCAACGAGTTGTTCTTCGACAACCTGGAAATCCCCGCTGACAGTTTGATCGGTGAGGAAGGCAAAGGCTTCCGCTACATCCTCGATGGACTGAATGCCGAACGCACCCTGATCGCCGCCGAATGCATCGGTGACGGTCGCTGGTTTATCGAAAAGGCCAGCGCCTATGCTCGCGACCGCGTGGTGTTTGGGCGCCCGATCGGGCAGAACCAGGGTGTGCAATTCCCGATCGCTGAAGCCCACATCGAAATCGAAGCCGCCGACCTGATGCGCTGGCGCGCTTGCGAGGAATACGACAGCGGCCTCAACGCCGGGGCCAGCGCCAACATGGCGAAGTACCTGGCGGCCAAGGCGTCCTGGGAGGCCGCCAATGCTTGCCTGCAAACCCACGGCGGATTTGGCTTTGCCTGCGAATACGACGTCGAGCGCAAATTCCGTGAAACCCGTCTGTATCAGGTAGCGCCCATCTCCACCAACCTGATCCTGTCGTACGTCGCCGAACACTTGCTCGAGCTGCCGCGCTCTTTCTAAAAACAAGAGAGAAAAATCATGAGCCAGCCCAAAGGCCTCCGGCCGCTCGATGGCATTACTGTCGTCAGCCTTGAGCACGCTATTGCTGCGCCCTTCTGCACCCGACAACTGGCCGACCTCGGCGCCCGGGTGATCAAGGTCGAACGTCCAGGCACAGGCGATTTCGCCCGGGGCTACGACCAACGCGTCAACGGTCTGGCCTCGCACTTTGTCTGGACCAATCGTTCGAAAGAAAGCCTGACCCTCGACTTGAAGCAGGATTCGGCCACCGAAGTGCTGGACAGTTTGCTGGCCACCGCCGATGTGCTGGTGCAGAACCTGGCACCCGGTGCCGCTGCGCGAATGGGACTGTCATTTGAGACCTTGCACCAGCGATTTCCGCGCCTGATCGTCTGTGACATTTCAGGCTATGGCGCCGGTGGTCCCTACGAAAAGAAAAAAGCCTACGACCTGTTGATCCAGAGTGAAGGCGGCTTCCTGTCGGTCACCGGCGGCCCCGGCGATGAAGAGATGGCCAAGGCTGGTTGCTCGATCGCCGACATCGCGGCCGGCATGTACGCCTACACCGGGATTCTTTCAGCGCTGCTGTTGCGTGAACGTACCGGCGAAGGCAGCCGCCTTGATGTGTCGATGCTGGAAAGCCTGGTCGAGTGGATGAATTACCCGATGTACTACGCCTACAACGGCGCACCGCCGCCACCTCGCGCTGGTGCCGCGCACGCCACCATTTATCCCTATGGCCCCTTCCCCATTGGTGACGGCACCACCGTGATGCTGGGCTTACAGAACGAGCGTGAATGGCAGCTGTTTTGCGAGAAGGTTCTGCTTGCGCCTGAACTGGTCAAAGACCCGCGTTTCTCGGCCAATTTCAAACGTGTTGAGAACCGCAATGCGCTACGGGAACTGATCATTGAATCGTTCTCCACGCTCAACTTCGATGCGGTGATTGATCGCCTGGACCATGCGCAAATCGCTAACGCTCGGGTGAACGATATGCAAGGTGTCTGGGACCATCCGCAACTTCAGGCCCGTGACCGTTGGCGAGAAGTCGAAACCTCTGCCGGCCCCATTCCAAGCTTGATTCCGCCCGGTAGCAACAGTGCGTTCGAGCCTCGTATGGATGCCGTGCCGGGCCTTGGCCAACACACCGAACAGGTGCTCAAGGAACTCGGGCTAGGGACGGAGCGCATTGAAGAGATGCGTGCCGCCGGGGCCATCTGACTGCAACGAACAACTATTTTCGAGTGAACACTGCCCCATGAAGATCCTGGTAGCTGTGAAACGCGTGGTTGATTACAACGTCAAGGTTCGCGTCAAGGCGGACCATTCCGGCGTCGACCTCGCCAACGTCAAGATGTCGATGAACCCGTTCTGCGAAATCGCTGTTGAAGAAGCCGTACGCTTGAAGGAGCAAGGTGTTGCGACTGAAATCGTCGTCGTCTCCATCGGCCCGTCCACCGCTCAAGAGCAACTGCGCACCGCGCTGGCTCTGGGTGCCGACCGCGCCATCCTCGTCGAATCCGCTGAAGACCTGACTTCGCTGGCCGTTGCCAAGCTGCTCAAGGCTGTTGTCGACAAGGAACAGCCTCAGCTGGTGATCCTTGGCAAACAAGCCATCGACAGCGACAACAACCAGACGGGCCAGATGCTCGCGGCATTGAGCGGCTACGGTCAGGGCACGTTCGCGTCCAAAGTCGAAATCAGCGGCGACAGCGTCGCCGTGACTCGCGAAGTCGACGGCGGCGCGCAGACGGTTTCCCTGAAACTGCCGGCCATCGTCACCACCGACCTGCGTTTGAACGAGCCGCGCTACGCGTCCCTGCCAAACATCATGAAAGCCAAGAAGAAGCCTCTCGAAGTAGTGACTGCGGACGCTTTGGGCGTTTCCACCGCCTCCACCCACTCGACCGTAAAAGTCGAAGCGCCGGCTGCACGCAGCGCGGGTATCAAGGTCAAGTCGGTGGCTGAACTGGTCGAGAAACTGAAAAACGAAGCGAAGGTGATCTGAATGACGATCCTGGTGATTGCTGACTATTCAACTGACCAGCAGGACAACAAAGTGCTGGCTCCGGCCACGCTGAACACCGTGGCTGCCGCTACCAAAATTGGCGGTGACATCCACGTTTTGGTGGCCGGCGCATTCGTGGGCGCCGTGGCTGAAGCCGCTGCGAAAATCGCTGGCGTGGCCAAAGTGCTGGTGGCCGACAACGCTGCCTACGCGCATCAACTTCCCGAGAATATTGCCCCGTTAGTGGCAAGCTTGGTCATCGAACAACACTCGATTTACAGCCATGTCCTGGCCTCGGCCACCTCCAACGGCAAAAACATCCTGCCGCGCGTTGCTGCGCAGCTGGACGTTGACCAGATCTCCGAGATCATCTCGGTCGAAAGCGCTGACACCTTCAAGCGCCCGATCTACGCCGGTAACGCCATCGCCACCGTTCAATCGAACGCTGCGGTCAAAGTGATCACCGTGCGTGCTACCGGTTTCGATCCGGTGGCCGCTGAAGGTGGATCTGCTTCGGTTGAAGCCGTTGGCGCTGCACACGACGCTGGCCTCTCCAGCTTCGTCGGCGAAGAACTGGCCAAGTCCGATCGTCCGGAACTGACCGCTGCCAAGATCGTCGTTTCGGGCGGGCGCGGCATGCAGAACGGCGACAACTTCAAACACCTGTACGCCCTGGCTGACAAGCTGGGCGCTGCTGTCGGTGCCTCCCGCGCTGCGGTCGACGCCGGTTTCGTACCTAACGACATGCAGGTCGGTCAGACCGGCAAGATCGTTGCTCCACAGCTGTACATCGCCGTCGGTATCTCCGGCGCGATCCAGCACCTGGCCGGCATGAAAGACTCCAAAGTGATCGTTGCGATCAACAAGGACGAGGAAGCGCCGATCTTCCAGGTGGCCGATTACGGCCTGGTGGCGGACCTGTTTGACGCGATACCTGAAATGGCCGCCCTGGCCTGATCACCGACCGACAGGAGCGAAATTTATGAGCAATATCGATTTTTCAGCGTGGGTCGGACGTCGTCAGGAAAGCCAGGACCGAATCAGCTTCAACCTGGTTAAACGCATTGCCGCAACCTTGAGCGAAGTGGCGCCGCAACCTGGCGAGCCACTGCCGCCGCTATGGCATTGGGCATTCTTTCGAGAACCGGTTGCGGCCAGCGAACTGGGCCCTGATGGTCATCCGGCGCTCGGCGGCTTCCTGCCACCGGCCCACAACCGCAATCGCATGTGGGCCGGCAGTCGAATTGAGTTCTACCAGCCTCTGAAAGTAGAGGCTGAGGTGACCTGTGTATCGACCATTCTCAATGTCGAAGAGAAGCACGGTCGGACCGGGTCGTTGCTGTTTGTCACAGTACGCCATGAGTATTTCCAGGACGGCCAACGCGCCCTGCAAGATGAACAGGACATCGTCTACCGCGAACCCTCCCCGCCCAAACTGAGCGGAACCGAAGCACTCCCTGAAGGCCAATGGCAAGAACAGGTCGAACCCTCCCCGACCCTGCTGTTTCGCTACTCCGCGGTTACCTTCAACGGCCACCGGATTCACTACGACTGGCCCTACGTCACAGAGACCGAAGGCTATCCGGGGTTGGTGGTGCATGGTCCGTTGATCGCCACACTCAACTTGCGTGCTTTTACCAGGGCGCACCCGACCGCACGATTGGAGCGCTTCACCTTCCGTGGTCTCCGACCACTGATTTCCCCCCAGCCTTTCGAGGTGGGCGGACGCTTGATCGACAGCAGCAAGGCGCAGGTTTGGGCTGGCAATCAGGACGGCACCGCACAAATCGGTGAAATCCAATTCCGCGAGGGAGAAACACCATGAGTGCATCGATCGTTCGCTCCGCCCTGTTTGTGCCGGCCACTCGTCCAGAGCGCATCCCCAAAGCCATCGCCACCGGCGCGGACCGGGTCATTGTCGACCTGGAAGATGCCGTGCAAGAA
Organism: Pseudomonas sp. GM41(2012); assembly: GCF_000282315.2. Lineage (GTDB taxonomy): Bacteria > Pseudomonadota > Gammaproteobacteria > Pseudomonadales > Pseudomonadaceae > Aquipseudomonas. Next base: position 215,123 of record NZ_AKJN02000006.1, on the reverse strand, counting down.
AACCTCAAGGAACAGGCCAGGAATAACCTGGAGCGCTTCTTGAGTGAAAACCCTGATGCGCAGATTCTGGTTCGGGTGAATGCCCCGGATCACTGGGCGCACACTGCGGATCTGGAGCTTTGCCGACGCCATGCCGGCGTGATCGCAATTTTGCTGCCCAAAGCAGAAAGCGCAGCGCACGTGTCCACCGCGGGTAGCACCGGCAAACCGATCTGGCCGATCATCGAGAGCGCCAAAGGCCTGGCGGCACTCAGCTCGATTGCCAGCGCCCAAGGCGTCGAGCGCTTGTCGTTCGGCAGCCTCGATCTTGGCCTGGACCTGAACCTGACCACCGGCAGTCCTGCCGCCGAAGAGATCCTCAGCCACGCCCGCTATGCCGTGTTGCTGTGGACGCGTGTGGCTGGCCTGGCCCCAGCGCTGGACGGGGTTTTCCCCTCAATTGCGGACACCACAGGCTTGCAACATGCCGTTCAGTTTGCCCGTGACATGGGCTTTGGCGGCGCACTTTGCATCCACCCCAGCCAAGTGGCGATCATTCATCAAGCGTTAAAGCCCAGCAATGAAGAGCTGCAGTGGGCACAACGCATCATGGAAGCCGCGAGCTCAGGTGACGGCGTTTTTGTGCTGGATGGGCAAATGGTCGATGCGCCGGTCATTGGACGCGCGCAAGCCATTCTGATGCGCGCGATTTGACTCTGACAGCTCAACTGCTGCGTACACCCAGAAGTAAAAATCAAGCCCCGAAAAAACACGGGGCTTGATGTGAATCACACCTCATCAGAATTTACGTCCGCTACCAGGGCCTTGTTCACCTCCTTTGCGCCCTGCTTCTGAGGCTTTATCTCTGTCGTCGGCAACGTTACCGCCGCGACCACTTCCCTGGCCGCCGCTGGTCGACCGATCCGCATCGCTGGATTGCCGACCGCCCGAAGCCTGGCCACCTTTCTGGCCTGACTGCGAGGCTTTGTCGCTGTCGTCGGTAAAGCTGCCTCCGCGTCCTGCGCCCTGACCACCGCCGGACATACGGTCAGCATCTTTTGACTGCTGTCCGCCTGAAGCCATGCCACCTTTTTGGCCAGCCTCAGAAGCCCGTTGTGGATCGTTGGCAAAATTACCGCTTGATGCCTCCCCGCCTTTCTTGCCGGCTTCTGAGGCTTTGTCCCGGTCTTTGCCAAAGTTTCCGGGGTTGTTGTTTCCAGTGTTAGCCATTTTTGTTCACCTCTTTCTCAAGGACGAGCGCGTGTGCTCGCCTTCAATTACGAGGTCATGAAAAATCAAAAGTTTGAACGAAAATGCCCCTCTCGGGACGGGCGGAATGGGCAAGATAGTTCCCGGAAAATCTGCCCTGAGCGACTGGCGGCACAGTCACCGCCGATCACCCTGCGATTGGAATATTTTTCAAAAGAGTTCAGATTTTTACCAGGTTATAAAGGCTTTTGAATCCTACGAACGTCGTGCATGGGAGGTCAGTCGATGACCGAACACATCGTCCATTTTCACTGCCAGATCGATCAGGGAACGACCGAGCGCTTCAGGGATTGTTGTCTTGAAGCCATCGATCAAGGTGCCACGTCGCTGCTGTTGAACCTGTCCACGTGTGGTGGCAGCACCAATTTCGGCTTCACGCTCTATACCTTCCTGAAGTCATTGCCGGTGCCGTTGTGCGCAATTAATGCGGGCAACATCGAATCGATGGGCATTATCATGTTTTTAGCGGCAAGCCGACGCATCACGTCGCCGCATGCGCGCTTCCTGATTCACCCCATGAACTGGTATTTCAGTCAAAAATCGGTCGACCATCAACGTTTGCGCGAGTACCTGTCGAGCCTCGACAACGACCTCGCCCGCTATGTACAGATTTATAACCTCGAAACCGCTGAAGCAGAAACCAAACTCGATATTTTCCATTGCCTTTCAGCGGAAGAGAAAGTCATCGCAGCCCACGAATCCCTGGCCTACGGCATCGCTCATGAGATGCAGCAGATGGTCTTCGCCGACGATGTCAAACACTGGAAAGTCAGCGGTGGTTGAGGACAAATAAATACCCGACTCAAACGCTTCAGAGGGTCTGCCAAACACTTTGAATTTTTCTTGACGCGCTCACTCCTTTGTCTATGAGCATAAGGAGGGGGTCTCATGAACCGCACTGATCTCTTCATCATCGAGTACAAGCTCCATGGAGAGCCGAGATCCTTCATCATCCGGGCAAAGACAATGTGCAATGCGGATGCCTGGCATTGGGCGAGCTGTGATGCCGGATTGGCGCCTATTCCAAGACCCGGGAAACCGCCGCTTAAAGTCGTATCCAAACCCCAGGCTGAGCGGTACGGAGTCACTGATGTGAAATGGCGCGAGTCCGCAGCGCTGGATTGGACGGATATTTAGTCTTCATGAACGGTCAGCGATCACCGCGATGACCGTAACAAGTACAGATAAAAAAACGGGAGGTCAGTTCAGACCTCCCGTCTTTCATTCGACCTTTTACGAAGTGCCTAATCCTCGTGATAGGTCGGCTGGCGAATCGGATGCTGGACGGCGCTCCCCATCCGGTCGGACTTCCGTGTCCGAATGATCAGTGGTCTTTGTCACGGTGTCGCGCACCGCCTCAAAGCCTTCCCGTGCCTGTTGCTTGACCTTGTCGGCCAGACCCGCGCTGGTCTTGCCAAGGTACCGTTGCTCAGTCGCCGTCGACGGCAATGCCGCCCCCAGCATGGCGCCCAAGGCGATGCCAGCCGCGGCGACCATCAAGGGTTGTTCCTTGAGCAGATGGCTGAATTGATTGCTCATTACATGGGTGCTGCGCACCAACCGATCACCGACATCATGCACGGCGTGGCTGATGTTTTCGGTGGCGGCACCCAGGTTATCCGTCAGGTTGGCGGCTTTGCCTTTGACCGTCTGATAACCCTCCTTGAGCGTATCCGTGGTGTGGTGCAAATGCTCGCGCGCACTGTCGATACCGTCCGCCAGGCCATCGGCCCACTCGCCAACCCTGTCCTGATCGGGGCCCGTTCGATAAACCGGGATCGGCGGACGATTCTGACTCATCATCAACCACAGCAATCCGACCGACGTCAGTACAGCTGGAACGGGATTGTTACGAACGCTGGTGCCCAGGTTGCTCAGGAACATCGTGCCATTGCTCTGCATTAAACCCAGCGCCTGATCGAAAATCTGACCCGGTGTGAATTTGCTTTCCAGCGCATCAACGATATTGCCGATGCTGGCCCGCTGCGCATCAATTTCACGCTCGATAGCTTCCGGGCTTTTTTGTGATTCCAGTTCAAATTCACGGTTCATGAGACTTTCCTCCGCAGGGCTTCCTGGTCTTTATTCAAAGCGTCCAGTGTGCGATCCGGCTTGAAGTGAGACGGCTCGAATTGTTTTTTTCCTGACTGCAACATGGCGAACCCGATGATCATCACCACCACACCCACAATCAGCGCAGCCAACCAGGGCGCCATCACGAGGCTCAGTCCGTAGACGGCAGACATCAACAAGATAATGAAGCCTGCCAGCAGCACAATCGCACCGCCCGCGACCGCGGCAAGGCCGGCCTTGAGCGTCGTCAGGCTGGCTTGAAGCTCGGCTTTGGCCAATGCCAGCTCTTTGGTAAACAACGCTGGCACTTCGCGCGATAGCTGGCGTAACAAACCGACAACTGACGCGTCATGTTCAGTGGCGGACACCGGTCTTGTGCTAGGGAAATCTGAATCTTCTCTGTTCATCACAGTTCTCCTTTGAAGGCTGTCGAGCCGGGTGTGGAGGTCGTTGCGAAGCCCGAAGGATGGTCGTGTTCATTCGGTGAAGCCGGCGTGATGCCAGTGGCCAGACCGGCGCCTGGATCGGTGCGTGGTGCAACGGAAGTTTCATAAGGTCGTTGGGCGCCAAAACCGCCTGACGGAGGCATTGAGTTGCCTGCTGCCGGGTCACTGGCATCGGGGAATGTCGCCGCAGGGGCGCTGCCGGCTTTCAGGAATCGCGACAGGCCAAAACCCAGCGCAACACTGCCAGCGATGAAGAGTGCGGGGTTGCTACGCGCCAGATTGGCCGCGTCGTGAAGCAGCTGTTCGGCACTCTTTCCACGCAGGTTGCCCGCCAGGCCGCTCATGGACTCCGCCATGTCTGACAGGTAGTCGGACATACCGAGCGTGTCTTTGCTTTCAATCTCGGAAACGAAGGATTTCGCCCCCTGCGCCAGCGCCTCGATCTGGTCTGCTGCCGTGTCGCGGTATTGCCCAAACTGAGCGTCGGCCTGCTGTCTCGCATCGCCAAGCGCCTCTGTTACGTTTTCCTTCAAGTGTTGAAAATCCTGCTCCGGTTTTCCGGAGCCCTGCTGGTCGGTCTGACCGTCCGTTCTGGTGTCTGATGTGTTCATGACTGCCCTCGCCTTCTGGATGAAAAAGCGTTATCGGGTTCGCCACGACATGCCCGTAGCCCCCCTCATTGCAGATGACGGAGCAGGGTTATGGGGAGTTCCAATGAAATGATGAGCGATGCACTGTCGAGACCTTTTGGCACCGTGAACGGCAAGTAGGGGAGAAAGATCGCCATTCGCAGCTATAACCTGTTTACAGCAATCGCATGCGTTTTATGTCCCGCTGCGGCGGCTCTCCGAACAGGCGGCTATATTCTCGACTGAACTGCGACGAGCTTTCATAGCCCACCAACCCTCCCGCACTGCTCGCGTCGACATTCTGACTAAGCATCAACTGTCGAGCCGCTTGCAGCCGCAATTGTTTCTGATACTGCAGCGGACTCATGCCGGTTACGGTACGGAAATGCTGGCGAAAGGTAGACGGACTCATGTGGGCATTCGCCGCCAAGTCGTCCATGCGTAGCGCATGGCGAAAGTTAAGTTTCAGCCAGGCAAGTGTCTTGGCGATGTGTTGACTCGGTGAGCCCGCGGCGACGACATGTAGCAACTGCGAACCATGAGCACCGCTTAACAGGCGAGCAATGATCTCTTCCTTGATCAGCGGCGCGAGTGTTTCAAGCAGTTCAGGCTCGCTGAGTAGTCCGACCAAACGCTCCAGTGCATCAAGCACCCCGGCGTCCAGCGCTTGTACGGTGATTGGCCGGAACCCCTGATCCTTCATGCGCTGTGACAACCGCATGCGCTCGGCGAGCTGTATCACCGTGGCGCTGTCGAACGTGAGCATCATGCCCAGGAACGGTCGTGCGACGCTCGCTTGGGTCACATGTGAAATGACCGGCAGGTCAACGCTGGTAACCATGGACTGACCGGGCGCGTAACTAAGCACCTCCTCCCCCACCATGACTTGCTTGCAGCCTTGCAAGGTCACACCAATGCCCAGTCCGTAAATACAGCGCACAGGCGCAGTGGCAGATTTGCGTCGATGCAGGCTCAGGCCGGGAACGGCGGTGAGCAGGTCGCAATCACTGCGCACAATCTGGCTGACGACGCCGGCGAGGCGACTTGTGTCGCTGACATTTTGATGACTTTTGGTAGCAGGCTGCACAGTGGTCTCCTTGAAAGAACGAGGTCTATAGCGGGTCATGAACGACACCGTTGCTGACACGAACAATGTCTGCCATGACCGCCAGGGCAAACTCAACTGGCCCAGTTCTCCAGCCAGTACGCATAAGGGGTTGGCAGCACCGCCGAAGGGCTCTGAATGTTCAGGGCTCGTGCTGCCTGAAACGGCCAGTGCGGATTCGCCAGTAAACTACGAGCGAAACACACCAGGTCGAGCTGCCCATTACGCACAAAATCATCCGCTTGCCTGGCATCGGTGATCATCCAACTGGTGCCCACCGGCAGGCCTGTTTCCGTGCGGACCTTCTCAGCATAAGGCACCATGAAGTTCGGTGCCCAAGGCACGGGTTCATCTGCGGTAGAGAGCGCCAGGGAGACGTCGACAAAATCGACCCCGGCCCCTTTAAGCCAACCCAGCACCTGAATCGACTCGGACAAAGACTGCTCCGCCTCCTGACCAAACTCCACCACGCCCAGGCGCACGGCCAAGGGTAAATGGGCCGGCCAGACTCGCTTGACCGCGGCCACAGTCTCAATCAGGAACCGTGCCCGGTTCTCCAGGTCTCCCCCGTAGCGGTCGGTGCGAAGGTTAGCGTGCCGAGACAAAAAGCTCTGGCCGAGAAAGCCGTGCGCGAAATGCAGCTCCAGCCATTCAAACCCCGCCTCCAACGCCCGGACTGCAGCCCTGGCGAAATCGTGTTGTGTGCGCTGAATGTCTTCGCGCGTCATCTCCCCGGGGCTATGAGGGGTACCGGGCATAAAGGGCAATGCGCTAGGTGCGATCGGCTGCCAGGCATGAGGATCGGATTCCGGCAGAGGTACCCCGCCTTGCCAAGGCGCTGTGCAACCGGCTTTACGTCCAGCATGCCCCAGCTGAATACCTGCCACTGCTCCAGCCGCCTTGATGGAATGTGCCACAGATGCAAAGCCGGGTATTTGTGAATCAGTCCAGAGCCCGGCATCACCCAAGGTTATCCGCCCCCTCGGTGAGACGGCCGTGGCTTCGACCACCACCAGACCCACTCCACCCTTGGCCAGGGTTTCATAGTGCGTCTGGTGCCATTCATTCAACAGCCCGTCACGTGCCTGGTACTGACACATCGGCGAAGCAACGATACGGTTGCGCAAAGTGACGTCTTTCAGAGTATAGGGCGTGAAAAGAGAGGTCATCGTGCGGTCCTGCTTCGTTGATCAGAAGGGCCACAGTATGATGCGGCTCCGGCATCAGCCGATTGCCTGATTGACGCTGTTGTTTGCACGATTCAACGGCGTTTTGTAATGTCGACTTGCCACAGCCATATATTACAAAGCATTTCAGGCCATCTTAATGCCTGATCCAATGAAGCCGCTACAGTCGATGAAAGATGTAGTCGACGTGCGGCCGATCATCCAGAGCAACACCCGCCGCCTGCAGTTGCTGCGCATTCGATGAATCGGCCTGGCAGTCGGATCCTCGGCAGTATGCCCACAACGCGCAACGGGCGGTGGAGGTCGCGAGCGATGATGCACGGATTCGGGTGGTCGCGGTGTTCGCAGGCAACGTCAGGCAATGTGCTTGTCGAACCAGTCCAGGATCAGTTGAGGGTGCTGCCCGAAGTAGTTGTAACCCTGAAATCTAAGGTCTGTTCCTTCGATCCAGAACAGCTCTTTGTCTTTGGAAGACAGGGTGTCGAAGATCTCCTGAACGTTAGTGGGCTTGGTCAGGAAGTCATCGCGCACTTGAGCGACAAAGGTCGGCAAGGTCACAGCCTTGGCATATTCCATGGGCCAGACATCCGCCAGGTGATAGCCGGTGCGTCGATGCAGCGCGGCATCGAAGCGATCGACGCCATTAGCAATTTTTTGCCGCTCCACCGCTGTTTCCACAAACACCCTTGGCGTTACCGGCTGCAGCGCCACCAGCGCTTTGACGTGCTTGAATTCTTTCGGGTGCTTCTTGATCCCGACGATGGTGGCGTTGGCACCCAGGCAGCGGCTGTAGAGCACCGTCTTCATGTTTTTTGTATCCGGTCGGGATTTGGCGTAGCGCAGCGAACCCACCACATCGCGGTACTCCAGCACCCCGTGACCGTTGACACCGCCACTGCCCGTGCCGCTACGACCATGATTGCGCAGGTCGTAGGCAATGATGTTGTAGCCCGCATCATGCAAAACCTTGTACTCGGGGAGGAAGTTCACCTCGAAGCCGCCGAAGTCGGTCCAGGGCGCCAAGTGCCCAGGGTAACCATAACGGTTGCACGGCATCGGATGATTGCAGATCACCAAACGGTTGGATTTACCAGGAATGAACCAGCCTTCAATGGTCACGCCATCCATTGCCGGGAAGAAGATTTCCTCGTACTCCATACCGTATTCGTTCGGCCAGCGCAGAATCGGCGTACGTGTCGAGTGCGCCATCAAATCCGCGAGACCGTTAATGAACGCGTCGGATGGGTCTTCTGTGGTGACGGTCATGTTTTGTTGCTCCGCAGCTTGGGCAAAGGACAGGGTCGAGGCGATCACAGGCAGTGTGGCCAGCGCTGCTCCGACTTTGAGCATGTTGCGGCGGCTTTGCGAAAGCGCGTTGGCTGGGGGGAATGGCATATCGAGTGGCTCGTTCATGTCAGGCTCCGGACATCTGCTGAAGGGGTTGGGACTGCAAAGACCTGGCGTCGGATTACTGCGGTGCAGGCATATAACCTTCGGTAATGACGACGGAGCCTTCGGTAGCGGCCATTCGAAGTTTTTTAGCCGCGGTGTACTCCGGCGAGTGGTAGAACCGCTGAGCCTCGGCAAGGCTTGGAAACTCGGCAATGGCCATCACCGACTTGGGTTTTCCTTCAACAGCCGTGGCATTGAGGTTGAAAACAATCACCTTGCCACCGTACTTCGGTGCCAGCGGACCTGCGGCTTCCATGTAGCGTTGGAAGGTCGCCTGATCGTTGATCTGGTAGTTGGCGATCATGTAGCCGTGTGGTGTTGGATCCTGCGCCAGACAGAGACCGGCAAACGCGAACGTGATTGCAGTGACAGAAGCGGTGACCCATTTTTTCATCGTATGAACTCCCATGAACTTGAATAACGGACAGAACGAAACCCCAGACGAGCCGGATTGGTCATCGATGGGCCATCGTGGTTTTCAAAGTATGTGAGGGTGTGCCAGGAGGGAGTTGCCGGTTCTGCTGCTTCTACTGCCTGATTCAGCGAATTGACGCTAAACAGGTGTCCGGTTACGGATGCATGGACACCTGAGGCCGACGGTGAACCTATAGCGGTACCGCACCGATCTGCTGCAGCAAACCCAGCAGGTCAGGCTGACCATGCTCTTCAACGATTTGACCATCGGCGAACCGATAGAAATTGACCGCCTTGACCTCGATAGTCTTGCCGGAGGGTGGAACACCCAGGAAGCTGCCAAGATGCGTACCGCGCATCGTAAAGCGCGCGGCCACCCTGTCGCCCTCAACAATCAGTTCCTCAAGCGTCCACTGAATATCCGGAAAGCCAGCGCGCATCATCGCGATGATCTGCTGATAGCCGTCCGGCCCCTGCAAAGGCTCAGAACGCCCCGGAACGAAAAACATCGCCTGCGGGGAGATCAGCTCCCCGGCCAACTCATCGCTCGCGGTGTTTATGAAATCAGTGAAGCGCTTCATCAGAAGCTTTTTTGATCCCGTTTCCATGTTGGTTTCCCCTTTCTTTGTCAGTCGTTTGTAAACGGCCGGCGATGGATGAGATGTTGACGAGCGTCAGGCATCGTCGTGAGCAAGAGAGGACGACAGCTGACGATAGGCGTCGGCCTGTGCCAGTAGCGCGTTGGCCTTGGCCTCGAAGGTCTGCACCGCGTCGGCGCCCGCGGCGAAACGAACCGGCGGCTCGTCGAGCCCTGCAAGCTGCACAATCGCGTTGGCGAGCTTGGCAGGGTCACCGCCCTGTTTGCCGTCCATGCCACTCCAGGCCGTGACGGTCTCTCGCGTCCGCTGGGCATAGTCGTTGATGGAGGGGAGCGCGTAGGTGGTGGAATCGGCCGTCAGCAGTTCTGTGCGGAAGAAACCGGGCTCGACCAACATCGTGCGTATGCCCAAGGGGGCGATCTCTGGCGCGAGCGACTCGATCCATCCTTCGAGGCCAAATTTCGCTGCCGCATAAGCCGTACAGAACATGCCGCCAGCGATGCCCGCCGTGGAGGAAATCGTCAGCAGCAGACCGGAGCGCTGCTTGCGCATCACCGGCAGTGCTGCACGAGCGACGTTCATCGGTCCAAACAGCAGTGTTTCTATCTGGCTGCGCACCTGTTCCGGGCTGAGCTCTTCGAAGAAACCCGCATAGAAGTTACCCGCGTTGTTGACCAGTACGTCAATCCGCCCGAACTTGCCGATGGCGGCCTCGACCGCATCTTGGGCATCATCGGGACGGGTAACGTCGAGCTTGAGGGTCAGCAAGTCTTCATGCTCGCCGATTGCCGCCAGCACTTTCCCGGCATCCCGGCCGGTGGCAACGACGGCATGTCCGGCAGCGAGTGCCGCTTTGGCGATGTCTACACCCAGTCCACGGCCAGCACCGGTGATAAACCAAACTTTTCTCTCAGGCATGTGATTGTTCCTCTTCTAACGAGCACCTATTGTGCCGAGCCTCCCCTTTTGCTTGCTGCATCAATCGGCGCATTCATTGCCTAAAATGACGAATCTGTCTCATCGACAACACGCATCTGCATTTCATTCATTCGACCGCCGTGCACCTTGAACCTGGACAGCTCCGTGTGGATCTCACTCAGGTCTGCGGACGTCAATTGAACGCTGACAGAGGCCAGGTTCTCTTCCAAGTGATCCAATCTGCGTGTACCTGGAATCGGAACAATCCAGGGCTTCTGGGCCAGCAGCCAAGCCAGCGAGATCTGCGCGGGAGTGGCGCCCTTGCGTTTGGCAAACGCCTTGAGGAAATCAATGACCGGGGTGTTGGCTGCCAGGTTCTCAGGGCTGAAACGGTCGAATCCAGCTCGCAGGTCCGTCTTCGGATCGAGCCGGGTTCGACCATTCAGGGTGCCTGGCAAATAGCCCATGCCTAGCGGCCCCCATGGCACGAAACCGATCCCGAGCTGCTCGCACGCTGCAAGCACGCCGTTTCGCTCCACGTCTCGCTCTATCAGCGAGTATTCGGTTTGAACAGCCGTCACCGGCTGGACGGCGTGCGCCCGACAAATCGTGCTGGCGCTCGCTTCGGAGAGACCGAAATGCAACACCTTGCCCTCCTTGATCAGATCCCGGATCACCCCCGCGACCTCTTCGATCGGTACTGACGGGTCGACTCGGTGCTGGTAGTAAAGATCAATGCGATCCGTGCGCAGCCGTTTGAGCGAACCTTCAATCACTGCCCTGATATGTTCAGGACGGCTATTGAGACCGCCGGCTTCGATGTCGAAACCAAACTTGGTGGCGATGACCACTTGATCACGAAAAGGGGCAAGCGCCTCGCCGACCAGATCTTCGTTGGTATGCGGGCCATAGACTTCAGCCGTATCAAAGAAGGTGACGCCCTTTTCATGGGCGCTGCGAATCAGCTTGATGCCTTCAGCCCTGTCCGCCGCCGGGCCATAGTTGGCGCTGATGCTCATGCATCCCGAGCCCAACTCAGAGACAACCAGGTTGCCAAGTTTGCGCTGCTGCATGACAGGTCCTCCATCAAAGGTGCCATGAGTGCGGTCCGATGTGGTGGCCCACGACAAAGGGCTGACGGCCAATCCAGTGCCAACGATGGCCGAGTTGATCAGCACGTCACGACGACTGAGGGTTCGTAGAGCCTGGGCGCTTGCTCCAGGAGTCTTTCTATCCTTTTCCATGGTGAGTCCTGTTCGGTAGATCCAACGCTTGAAGTATGCGTCGACCAATAGCTCAAAGAGTTGCCCGATCTACCTCTTTCATTGCCTGATTCAATCACCGATTGAAGAATTTCAAGCGTCTTGGTCGCGCTCGTGACGCTCAGCTCATCCGTCAAATTGGGCAATCATTGAAGCGGATCGCGCAATCGATCCAGGAAGTACGGCGCTACAGTGGGTAAACGCCCGGAACACTGATCCCACTCATTCATGGAGAGCTGTCCCACTATGAGCGCCCTCAATATCAATGGCCGTGACTACACGGTTGACGTAGACCCTGGCACCCCGATTCTCTGGACTCTGCGCGACGCGCTGGGCATGACCGGCACCAAGTTTGGCTGCGGCGTAGCGCTATGCGGCGCTTGTACTGTTCACCTTGATGGCCAGGCCATTCGTTCCTGCGTCACGCCTATCGCGGCCGCCGAGGGCAGGAAGATCACCACCATCGAAGCAGCAACCAATGGCAGTGACCCGGTGGGTACAGCCGTGCACGAGGCATGGGTCAAACACGACGTCGCGCAATGCGGCTATTGCCAGAGCGGCCAGATCATGAGCGCGACGGCTTTCCTCAAGGCCCAACCCAAGGGCAAGCAGCCCACGGCGGCCGAGATCGACTCGGCCATGGCTGGCAACATCTGCCGCTGTGGCACTTACGCTCGTATCCGCGCGGCGGTGGCTGATGCCGCCAAAGCCCTCGCCTGACTGGAGCTTGCCATGTTCAACGACACCTACCCAGACGAGCTCCCCCGCGTATTGCAACACATGCTCGAGCGCGACCAGATCGACGGCCCCACCACACTCCCCCGCCGCAGCTTCCTGAAAATCCTTGGTGTCGGCGGCCTAGCGCTGGGGGCATTTCCTCAGCTGGCCTTGGCACAACAGCCTGGCGACAACCGCGCAGAGCCTCTCAAGCCGAGTCAACAACCCTCGGCATTCGTGCAGATAGCGCCCAATGGGGAAGTCACCGTAACCATCAACCGGTTGGAGTTCGGTCAGGGCGTGCAGACTGGCCTACCGATGATCCTCGCAGAAGAGCTTGATGCTGATTGGAGTCTCGTGCGCAGTCGCAACGGCACAAGCGACATTGCCTACCAGGACCCACTCTTTGGCATGCACCTTACTGGCGGTTCCAATTCGATCAAGAACAGCTATACCCAGTACCGCGAACTGGGTGCCCGCGCTCGCGCCATGCTGCTCGCCACGGCGGCCACGCGCTGGAACGTGGATGTGGCCAGCCTGAGCACGCAATCTGGAATGGTGTTCGGCCCGGCAGGCCGCAAAGCGAGCTATGGTGAACTGGCCGAGGCCGCGATGGCGCTGCCCGTGCCCGAAACGATCACGCTCAAGGATCCCAAAGACTTCCGAATCATTGGCCATGCCACCACCCGCATCGATGCCAAAGCCAAAAGCAGTGGCCAGCAGGATTTCGGCATCGACATGAAACTGCCGGGACAGTTGACTGCCGTGGTGGCCCGACCGCCGGTATTCGGTGCCAGAATTTCCTCTTTGGATGACAGCGCTGCACGCGCCATTACCGGCGTGAAGGCAGTGCTGCGCGTCCCGCTTGATGGGGGGGCCGAAGGCGTGACTGTCATCGCTGACGGTTACTGGCAAGCCAAACAAGGGCGTGATGCACTGAAACTGCAATGGGATACGTCAACTGTTGAGAGGGTCGATAGCGAAAAGCAGTTGGCCGACTACCGGGAGCTCGCGGGTCGTCCTGGTCCAACGCTATTCGAGGCGGACATGGCGCCACTGGAAACAGCACCCCATCAATTAGAGGCCGAGTTCGTGTTTCCTTACCTGGCCCATGCGCCAATGGAACCGTTGAACTGCACAGTCAAACTGTCCGAGGAACGCTGCGAGTTATGGGTGGGTACCCAGTTTGCCGGGGCCGACAGCGCCGCGGCCGCACGCGTACTAAACCTCAAGCCCGAGCAAATTCAAATCAATGTGCAGACGGCTGGCGGCGGTTTTGGCCGGCGAGGCATAGCCACCAGCGACATTGTGGTGCTGGCATGCGAGGTGGCCAAGGCCGCGCGAATGGCCGGTTTAAATGTACCGGTGCGCACGCTGTGGAGCCGCGAGGACGATATCAAAGGCGGCTATTACCGCCCTATGCATTTGCACCGCGCCCGGATCGGTTTTGACGACAGCGGCAAGGTGCTGGCCTGGGACCACGTCGTGGTAGGACAGTCCATCATCAGTGGCACCATGTTCGGGGGACGGGTGAAAAACGGCATAGACCCCACGACAACGGAAGGTCTGCGCGATCCCTACCCACTGCCAATGCGCTTGACGGTGCATCACCCAAAACTCAACGTGCCGGTGTTGTGGTGGCGCAGTGTGGGCTCCACCCACACAGCCTTCGTGATGGAGACGTTGATCGATGAGATCGCCCGAACAACCAAACAGGACCCTGTGGCTTACAGGATGAAACTGTTTGCCGATCAAAGTCCGCGTCATCGCGCTGCGTTGCAACTGGCGGTGGACAAGAGCGAGTACGGCAAACGCGAGTTGCCTGCTGGTCGTGCATGGGGGATTGCGGTACACGAGTCATTCAGTTCGGTAGTCGCATACGTTGTGCAAGCCTCGGTGCAGAACGGCCGTCCGGTATTGCACCATGTGACCGCTGGCGTGCACTGCAACCTGGTCGTCAACCCGCGCAGTGTTGAGGCCCAAGTACAAGGTGCCGCCGTTATGGGGCTGTCGATGTGCCTGCCGGGCGGTGCCATCACCTTGAAAGAGGGTGTCGTACAGCAGAGTAATTTTGCTGATTTCAGCGTTCCGCGCATCACCGATATGCCGGAGTTTTCCATTCATGTCGTGCCAAGCGCTGAGCCACCCACCGGGATGGGTGAACCCGGCCTGCCGCCGTTGGCCCCCGCCTTTGCGAATGCAGTCGCACGCCTCACCGGTAAGCCGGTGCGTGAGCTGCCCTTCAAGCTGACGTGACAGGGCTCGCAAAAAGAAACACGCGATTACGTGTCTACTTTGGGTCGGGGGCGGTTGAAAGGGTGATCCAACTGAGCGGGTCGACATCTCCCTCACGCTGATCGTCGCGGTGCGGTGTCCAGCGCATTGCGCAAACGCCATCCAGCGCGGGACCCACCACTCAATCCTTCACGCGCAACCAACGCCCCCCCTTGGATCTGTTATCGGCTCAGCCGATGAAAGCCTGCGATTTATCGATTTGAGCTGTTGTTGAGGGTCCTCGATCATGGGCCACCTTCAACAACAAAAATAAAGGCCCCGCCATGACTGCCCGCTTCCATAATCCGGTTGATACCCGCTTCGGCTGGAGCAGCCTTCTCGAACTTGCCGAAATCACTGAAAACCAGAAAGTCGCTCTTGTGACCTTTCCCGAAGCTCGTGGGCTGGGATTAGTGGATCGCATTCAGGACCTGCTGGGCGATCGATTGGTGTACATCATCGAGGATGTCCAGCCCAATCCGGACGTGGCCCAGTTACGCGATACTTATGAGCGTTTTTGGCAGGAAGCCGGCGACTGCCATACGGTCGTTGCCGTAGGCGGTGGCAGCGCCATCGACACCGCCAAGGCGTTGATTGTGGGTACCGAATCGGGTTGCTTCGATGAGTTGCTCGCGTTGCTGGCAACCGGTAAACCCTTCGTCCCGGCGCGCAGCAAGTTACTGATTGCAGCCCCGACCACGGCGGGTACCGGCAGCGAAGTCACACCATGGGCGACTATCTGGGACTCTGCCAGCCACAAGAAATACTCCCTGCACCTGGAATGCACCTGGCCGAAAGTAGCCATTGTCGATCCGCAGTTGATGCTGACGGTTCCGGCCGGCGTCACCGTGTCTACGGGCCTCGATGCCCTGTCGCATGCGCTGGAGTCGATCTGGAACATCAATGCCAATCCGATTTCGGACACCTACGCTATCGCTGCCATTGAGGACATCCTGCACTGCTTGCCATTGCTGCGCCGTGATTTGTCCAACAAAGAGCTGCGCTCCAGGATGGCGCTCGCGGCACTCAAAGCCGGGATGGCATTTTCCAATACCAAAACTGCACTGGCCCATTCGATCTCTTACGAAATGACCCTGCGCTATGGCCTACCGCATGGCATCGCCTGCTCCTTCACCCTCCCGCTGGTTCTGGGCCTTGCCTGGGGCCATGACGAAGCACGCGACCGAACGCTTCAGCGAATTTTCGGCAATGACTTGCACAAGGCCCAAAGCCAGTTGCGCGAGTTCTTGCACAGCCTTGACGTGAAAACCGAATTTGCCGACTACGGCGTCACGGCAAAGGAGGCTGAAGAGATGATCAATTTCGCCATGCAAGGCGCACGCGGCAAGAACTTCATCGGTTCACAAGCCGCCTGACATCCGCCAGCCCAACCAAGCACCGCCAGCGGCGTAACGAACCGCGACGATTTCCTGCTGCACCCACAAAAGAGTGCACCCTCCGACGCCATTCGGAGGGACCGAACAATAATAAGGAAAAGATCATGAATCGTGCCCAAACCATGCCAGGTATCGCAGTCTCCACCTCGTCGTTTCGAGTCGCCCAGTGGCGCATGCTGCTGGCGGCGATGTTCTGTTATCTGTTTTTCTACACGGGACGGCAAACCTTCGGTTTTGCCATTCCAGGCATTCAGGCCGAGTTCGGTTTTACCAAGGAACACCTTGGGTGGGCATCGGCTGCGATGCTCTGGGCCTATGCCATTGGCCAGGCCATCAACGGCAACCTCGCCGACAAGTTCGGCGGCCGACGCATCATGACCCTTGGCGCCGTACTGTCCTGCGGCGCCAACTGGGCGACCAGCTTCGCCAGTAGTTTTTCCGCGCTGATCCTGCCCTGGGGCATCAATGGATACTTCCAGGCATTGGGCTGGGCGCCAGGCAGTCGATTGATCTCCAATTGGTGGAGCGCCGGTGAGCGCGGCAAGGTCTATGGCTTTTATGTGTTCGCCGCCGGTTGCGCCTCGGTCCTTTCTTATGTGACCTCCATCGTAGTGCTTGAGGTCATGCATCTGGAGTGGCGCTGGATCTTCCGGTTGCCCGTGCTGTTGATGCTGGCGGGTGGCATCATTTTCTACCTGGTGGCGCGTGAACGTCCGCAGGACATGGGTTTCGAGCCGCTCGCCGATACCGGCGTCGCCAATGCCGATGACAAAAATCATGAAGTGGCACACGGCGAAGTCGAAACCTCCGCGCAACGCTACAAAGCCGTGCTGAAGAACTTTCGTTTGATCATCGCTGCGGTGTCCCTGGGTTTTCAGAACGCCGCTCGCTATGGCTTGATCGTCTGGGTACCGGTGCACTTTCTGGGTGCCAACTGGAAAAGCGGCGACAGCATGATCGATCCGAAGTGGATCACGGTTGCCCTGCCAGTGGGCATGGCCATCGGCGCGCTCAGTAATGGCTGGATATCGGACAAGCTGTTCGGCTCCAAACGCTACCTGGCGATCATGCTCTACATGTTCCTGGGGGCAGGCACGAGCCTGTGGATGTGGACCCTTGCACCTCATAGCGCGACCGGTCTTGTAGCGTTGTTCCTTTGCGGTTTCTTCGTCTACGGCCCGGCGTCGAGTTTCTGGGCGCTCTGCCCGGACCTGGTCGGCGCAAAGCGCGCGGGCACGGCAACCGGTGTGATGAACTTCTCGTCCTATCTGTTCGCCGGCCTGGCGGAACCGCTGATCGGCAGTATGCTCGACAGTACCGGCAACACGTCTCTGATCTTCATCGTGGTTACGGCTGCATGCCTGTGCAGTGCGGTGGTCGCGCTGTTCATCAGACGCTGATGGCCCGGCACAGAGGCTTGAATCAACAGCGGCGGCTCAGGAACAGGATCTTCTATGTACCAGTACCACAAGTGGCTACGTTCCTTTCATGCGGTGGCGAAGACCGGCAGTTTCACCCTCGCCGCCGAGTACCTGAGCGTTGGTCAGCCGACTGTCAGTGAACAGGTCAACGCGCTGGA
This sequence comes from Pseudomonas sp. GM41(2012), assembly GCF_000282315.2. GTDB lineage: Bacteria > Pseudomonadota > Gammaproteobacteria > Pseudomonadales > Pseudomonadaceae > Aquipseudomonas. The sequence continues at coordinate 197,823 of NZ_AKJN02000006.1, read as the reverse complement.
GAAGAAGTTCTCCGTGGAACTCTTTCATCGCCGAGGCCGGTTTATCGAAATGAGTTCGGCGGGACACAAGCTCTATGCGATCACCCAGGGCCTGTTCGGCCAAGAGGATGAAGCCGTGCAACTTCTGCAAAGTTTCAAGCAACGCAAAACCGGGATGCTGCGCTTGGGCGCGGTCTCCCCGCCCATTGCGATGAACCTGACTTACGAATTGATGCAGCGGCATCCGGACATTGAACTGGAAACGTCGTTTTCTCCCGAAAAAGAGACGCTGGATCGGCTTTTCAACTTCGACATCGATGTGGCGATTCTTGCGCTCTCCGAATTCGACCAGCGCTTTGATACGCAGCTCTATCGACGCTATCCGATTATTGCCGTGGTTCGCGATGACCATCCCTGGGCCCGGCAGAAAGAGGTGTACGTCGAGCAGATCAGCGACGAAAAGTGGGTCCTGAGGGAAAAAAGCTCACGCACCCGGCAACTGGTGGAAGAAAGCTGCAAGCGTCTTGGCGTCGATCTGAACTGTGTCATGCAATTGAACAGTCGCGAGGCGATTGTCCACGCCATCGCCAAGGGCATCGGTATCGGTTTCGTGTCGGCCGTCGAGTACGCCGAAACGCCAGGCACCAAGCCGATCACCTTTGTCGATCACCCGTTTTCAATCGACTACCACCTGTGCTGCCTGGGTATTCGCAGGAACCGGCCGATGATCGCGGAGTTGTTCGACTCCAGTCCCATACCGACCACCTGATTCCGTAACGCGTTTCAACAATCAATAGGCTTACCTCCTGGTGACAAGAGGGACGGCCTTCCCCTACCCAAAATTGGAGATTCACCATGCACTATAAACAACCTACTCAACTGCAAGCCGTGGTCCTGGACTGGGCGGGCACCGTCGTTGATTTCGGTTCCTTCGCACCGACTCAAATCTTCGTCGAGGCGTTCGGCGAGTTCGGCGTCGCCGTCTCCCTGGAAGAGGCCCGCGGTCCGATGGGCATGGGCAAGTGGGATCATATCCGCACGCTGTGCAACCAGCCACAGATCGCCGAACGCTACCGTGCGGCCTTCGATCGCCTGCCGACCGATGAGGATGTCACCGCGCTTTACGAGCGCTTCATGCCGCTGCAGATCGAGAAAATCGCCCTGCACTCCGCGCTGATTCCCGGTGCCCTGGACGCCATCGATGCGTTGCGCGACAAGGGTCTGAAAATCGGTTCGTGCTCCGGTTATCCGGCAGTCGTGATGGAGAAAGTTGTCGAGCTGGCGCGCAAAAACGGCTACGTCGCCGACCACGTCGTAGCGACCGACGAAGTGCCCAATGGTCGTCCGCACCCGGCTCAGGCGTTGGCCAATGTGATTGCTTTGGGGATCAGCGATGTCGCCGCCTGCGTGAAGGTCGACGACACCTGGCCCGGCATTCTCGAAGGTCGTAGCGCAGGCATGTGGACCGTCGCACTGACCTGTTCCGGCAACGCGCTGGGCTTGACCTACGATCAGTTCAAGGCCCTGTCCTCTGACAAACTGGCCGAAGAACGTGCCCGCATTACCAAGATGTTCGAAGGTTCTCGCCCGCACTATCTGATCGACACCATCGTCGAGTTGCCGGCCGTCATCGAAGACATCAATGCCCGCCTGGCGCGTGGTGAAACCCCTCAAGGTTGCTGACGCCACCTGTTGAAACTGACAGTGGCCGTCCAAGGACGGCCACAACTGAATCAATCGCGCGTATCGCATGGGTCATGTCTGTGGACCCACTGCTACCCCCTGTACCACGCCGCGTTCGGCGGCTTCGATGATCGACCACCCTCTTCGTTCGCCGACCGTAGATGCCTGAAATAGACGAAGAGTTACCGCTCTGGATGCATTGTTCAAATCGGTTGATTCGAGGCTTGTATCGGCCAAATCGATACGCGGCACTAATAAGCTCAGCTTATTTATGAAATACAATAAAACGATTTTTCTTATTTCTAATTCATTGTTTATATCCACCCATGCATCACTCCTCACCACAAAAACAATACCGCCGGAGAAGATCATGACCAAAGCCGAATTCCCGACCACTCAACCGCTGGCAACTCCAGCTTTGGGTGAACCCTACCTGCTGACCCCAGGCCCGCTCACCACCTCCAAAGCCACCAAGGAAGCGATGCTTCGCGACTGGGGCTCATGGGACGGTGCCTTCAATCAGGTCACCGCTGAAGTTCGCCAGCAATTGCTGAGCATGGCCGGCGTAGAGGACGACAGCTTCGCCTGTGTGCCTCTGCAAGGTAGCGGCAGCTATTCGGTTGAAGCCGCCCTGGCCACCGCCATCCCGCGTGATGGCAAGGCCCTGGTGCTGATGAATGGCGCCTACGGCCAGCGCGCCACCAAAACCCTGGAGTATCTCGGCCGCGCCTTCATCTCTCTGGACAAGGGCGACTACCTGCCACCGCAGCCCGATGAAGTTGACGCCCTGCTCACGGCCAATCCGGACGTGACCCATGTCTTTTTGGTTCATTGCGAAACCAGCTCCGGCATCCTCAACCCGCTGCGCGAGATCGCCGACGTGGTGAAGGCCCACGGCAAGAGCTTGATCATCGACGCCATGAGCACCTTCGGCGCTGTGCCGGTGACCGTCAAAGAAATCCCCTTCGATGTGCTGGTGTCTTCGGCCAACAAGTGCATCGAGGGCATTCCGGGCTTCGGCTTTGTGATCATCCGTCGCAGCGTACTGGAGTCCGCCAAGGGTCGCGCCAACTCGTTGTCCCTTGACCTCTACGAGCAGTGGGTCTACATGGAGCGCACCGGTCAGTGGCGCTTCACTCCGCCGACCCACAGTGTGGTGGCGTTTCACAAAGCGCTCGAACAGCACGCAACTGAAGGCGGAGTGCAAGGTCGTCAGGCGCGCTATACACGCAACCGCGACGTGCTGGTGAGCGGCATGCGTGAACTGGGATTCCGCACCCTGCTGGAAGACTGCTGGCTGTCGCCGATCATCACCACGTTCTTTTGCCCCGAGCATCCGAACTTTGAGTTCATGCGTTTCTACGATGAGCTCAAGACCCGCCAATTCATCATCTACCCGGGCAAGCTGACCCAGGCCGAAAGCTTCCGCATCGGCTGCATCGGTCAGATCGACGAATACATCGTTCACCAACTGCTGCGCGCCATTGCTGACAGCCTCGTGGCGATGGGCGTGGACATGCCAAAACCGGCAGCCTGACGACCCCTTTCAAGATCCCTGCCGATTCGAGCATAGGTGCAATGGGTAGCGCCTCTGGGCGGGGATCTTTTTTTAAACCATGGATTCGGTGACGTATCGCTCGGCAGCGCCGGGCAGGAGTCAGCGACCGCAGTCATTCATAACTTGAAGCCTGATGCCATTCTCGCGGCCATCTGATCGATGCCGTGCATCTGGACAGACTTGTGCACCGAAAACAAAAACAAAAACCGACCAATTTGCGCTGTCTGGCACCACATACGGGATCAGTACACCATGAACAACACGACAAGCCCTCTCGCAAGCGGCTGGAAATCTCTTCAGCGTTGGCGCGTGCAGATTTTCCTGATCACTTGGGTGGCTTATGCCGCCTTCTACTTCACCCGCAAAGCGTTCTCTGTCGCCAAGCTTGGTATTGGCGAGGACCCAAGCTTCATGCTCGAAAAGGCCATGATGGCCAATCTCGACGCCCTTTACCTGACCGCTTATGCCGTGGGCCAGTTTCTGTGGGGCAACTTCTCTGACCGCTTCGGCCCAAGAGTCGTCGTACTGAGCGGCCTCGTCGTCTCGGCCATAGCAGCCCTGCTCATGGGCACCTACGCCACCTTACCGATATTCGTCTCCTGCATGCTGGTACAAGGTCTGGCTCAGTCCACCGGCTGGTCAGGTCTATGCAAGAACGTCGGCAGTTTCTTCAGTACAGGCGTGCGTGGCCGCGTGCTGGGGTACTGGAGCACCTCTTATGCCTTTGGCGGGATGGTGGCCACTCCGTTTGCCGGTTGGTGGGCCTACAACGCCTACCACGACTGGCGCATAGCGTTCATCAGCAGCGCTGTCGTGGTGCTGGTGGTGGCAGTGTTGTTCTTTTTCCTGCAACGCAACCAGCCGGAAGACGTAGGTCTGCCGCCTGTCGAGATCGAGATCGAACCCGTCAGCAATGTCGTAGTTCCGCGCGAAAGCATGTGGGCTGGCTTGCGCACCGTGATGAAAAATCGAACCGTGCTGGTTCTCGGCCTTGCCTATTTCATGCTCAAGCCCGCGCGCTACGCCATCCTCCTGTGGGGCCCAGTCATCATCTACGAACGCATGCCCGAGATTGGCAAGGTCGCCTCCGCCATCGTCCCGACCTCCTTTGAACTGGCGGGACTGATCGGTCCCATCCTCATCGGTATCGCATCAGATAAATACTTCGGCGCCCGTCGTATACCGGTGTGCGTCCTCAGCCTGGTGGTCCTCACCGTTTGCCTGGCTCTGTTCGTTCCCGCCATGCAAAGCGGAAGCCTGTACCTGGTGGTCGGCCTGCTGTTCATGATGGGCCTGACGCTCTACGGGCCGGACTCGATGATCAGCGGCTCCGCGGCCATCGACTTCGGCAGCAAGGACGGAGCGGCGTCCGCCGCAGGTTTCGTCAACGGTTGTGGTTCGGTCGGTGCAGTCCTCGGTGGCCTGCTGCCGGGTTACTTCGACACCATCACCGTGTTCATGGTGTTCACCGGCGCTGCACTCCTGGCCATCTTGATGTTGCTGCCGTTTTGGAACAGCCGCCCGAAAACTGTGGAAAGCCAACTGTCTGTCTCGATCCCGGTACAACCGGTCATCGTCGGCACCAACTCCTGAATTCGTCGTACCCACTTACCCTTCGCTGGAGCGTTCATCATGAACTACAAACAACCTTCCCAACTGCAAGCCGTGGTCCTGGACTGGGCGGGCACCGTCGTTGATTTCGGTTCCTTCGCACCGACTCAAATCTTCGTCGAAGCCTTCGCCGAGTTTGGCGTAGCAGTTTCCCTGGCCGAAGCCCGTGGACCGATGGGCATGGGCAAATGGGACCACATCCGCACTTTGTGCAACGAGCCTCAGATCGCCGCACGTTACCAGGCCGCCTTCGGTCGCCTGCCGACTGATGACGATGTCACCGCCCTTTATGAGCGCTTCATGCCGCTGCAGATCGAGAAAATCGCCCTGCACTCGGCGCTGATTCCGGGTGCGCTGGATACGATTGATGCCTTGCGCGACAAGGGGCTGAAAATCGGTTCGTGCTCCGGTTACCCAGCGGTGGTCATGGAGAAAGTCGTCGAGCTGGCGCGCAAGAATGGCTACGTCGCCGACTACGTCGTGGCGACTGACGAAGTGCCCAATGGGCGTCCGCACCCGGCCCAGGCGCTGGCCAACGTTATCGCCTTGGGGATCAACGACGTCGCCGCTTGCGTGAAGGTCGACGACACCTGGCCGGGCATTCTTGAAGGTCGAAGCGCCGGCATGTGGACGGTCGCGCTGACCTGTTCCGGCAACGCACTGGGCCTGACCTATGAAGAATTCAAGGATTTGTCCCTGGAGGAATTGGCCGAGGAACGCGCGCGCATCGTCAAGATGTTCGAAGGCTCTCGCCCGCACTACCTGATCGACACCATCGTCGATCTACCGGCCGTCATTGAAGACATCAATGCGCGCCTGGCACGCGGAGAAACGCCTCAGGGCTCCTGATCCCGAGCGGCTTGTGCAACTGACAGCGGCCGCCTCACGGGCGGTCGCAACCAAAAAACAACAAGAGAACCTCACCATGAACTACGCCCACCCAGGCACTCCCGGTGCCATCGTTTCCTTCAAGTCCCGTTACGGTAACTACATCGGCGGCGAGTTCGTCGCACCGGTCAACGGTCAGTACTTCACCACCACCTCGCCGGTGAATGGCCAACCGATTGCCGAATTCCCGCGTTCCACGGCCGAAGACATCGAAAAGGCCCTCGACGCTGCCCATGCGGCGGCCGATGCCTGGGGTAAAACCTCGGTTCAGAACCGCTCGCTGGTGCTGCTGAAAATCGCCGACCGTATCGAACAGAACCTCGAACTGCTGGCCGTCACCGAAACCTGGGACAACGGCAAAGCTGTGCGCGAAACCCTCAATGCCGACATCCCGCTGGCCGTGGATCACTTCCGCTACTACGCCGGTTGCATCCGTGCGCAGGAAGGCAGCTCGGCCGAAATCAACGAACACACCGCGGCCTATCACTTCCATGAGCCGCTGGGCGTGGTCGGGCAGATCATCCCGTGGAACTTCCCGATCCTGATGGCCGCCTGGAAACTCGCCCCGGCGCTGGCGGCCGGTAACTGCGTGGTGCTCAAGCCAGCCGAACAAACGCCGCTGGGCATTACCGTGCTGATGGAGCTGATCGGCGACCTGTTGCCGCCGGGCGTGCTGAACGTGGTGCAAGGCTTCGGTAAAGAAGCCGGCGAGGCGCTGGCCACCAGCAAACGCATCGCCAAGATCGCCTTCACCGGCTCGACCCCGGTCGGCTCGCACATCATGAAATGCGCCGCCGAAAACATCATTCCGTCCACCGTGGAGCTGGGTGGCAAGTCGCCGAACATCTTCTTCGAAGACATCATGAAGGCCGAGCCAAGCTTCATCGAAAAAGCCGCCGAAGGCCTGGTGCTGGCGTTCTTTAACCAGGGCGAAGTCTGCACCTGCCCGTCCCGCGCCTTGGTGCAAGAGTCGATCTACGACGACTTCATGAAAGTCGTGATGAAAAAAGTGCTGTCGATCAAACGTGGCGATCCACTGGACACCGACACCATGGTCGGGGCCCAGGCGTCCGAGCAGCAATTCGACAAAATCCTGTCGTACCTGGAAATCGCGAAGGGCGAAGGCGCCGAGCTGCTGACCGGCGGCAAGGTGGAAAAACTCGAGGGCAACCTGGCGACCGGGTATTACATCCAGCCGACCCTGCTCAAGGGCACCAACAAAATGCGCGTGTTCCAGGAAGAAATCTTTGGCCCGGTGGTGAGCATCACCACCTTCAAGGACGAAGCCGAAGCCCTGGCCATTGCCAACGACACCGAGTTCGGCCTCGGTGCCGGCCTGTGGACCCGCGACATCAACCGCGCCTACCGCATGGGCCGCGCCATCAAGGCCGGTCGTGTGTGGACCAACTGCTACCACCTGTACCCGGCGCATGCCGCGTTCGGCGGTTACAAGAAGTCCGGCGTGGGGCGTGAAACCCACAAGATGATGCTCGATCATTATCAGCAAACGAAAAACCTGCTGGTGAGCTACGACATCAATCCGTTGGGCTTCTTCTGATCCGGCGCGATACCGCGTAACGGCTATCGCGGGCAAGCCTTGCTCCTACAGGATCGCGTTGTACCTGTAGGAGCATGGCTTGCCCGCGATGGCGTCCTCAATGACACACCGAACATTCAAGGACTGGATGCCCTGCTCCCCTTGATCGATCCTTTGGAGTCCTCGATGAAAATCCGTTACAAGGTGAGCCTTGTGGCTGCTTGTGTGCTGTTCGTGACAACCAGTCTTCTATCGCTGGTTCAGGTAGAGCAGATACGTACGATTTTGCGTCACCAGGTCGAGGCGAGCATCTCCGAATCGAGCAATGCGGTAGCACGTCAGATCGAAAACTGGCTGAACGGCAAACTTCGCCTGATTGACTTAGCGGCGCAGGCCATCGACAGCCAGTACAGCCCGGAAGCCACCCAACGCATTATCGAATCCCCAATATTGCAGGATCAATTCGAAGTGGTATTTGGTGCCCTTCAGTCCGATGGCAAACCCATCAAGAACAACGCATCCTGGAACCCGAAACCTGACTATGATGGTCGCTCGCGACCTTGGTACGCGACCGGCAAGGCGGGCAGCCAGGCCGTTTTAACCGAGCCCTACAAGGCCTCGACCTCCAACGAAATCCTGATCTCGGTCGTCACCAGGATCAGCGATGCGGGTCAGTTTCTTGGCGTACTGGGTGGTGACATCCGCCTGAACACAGTTGCCGAGGCCATCAATACACTGGATTTCGGTGGGGCCGGTTATGCGTTCTTGCTGAGCAAAAATGGCAACATCATTTCCCACCCGGACGCTGAACTGAACGGCAAGCCCTACAACCAGCTTTTCGCCGGCAGCGCTCTGCCTCTCGACAGCCAGCTTCAGGAGGTCAGCAGTGGCGGGAAGTCCCTTCTGGTGTCCTTCATTCCGCTCTCCAATCTCAAGGGGATGGATTGGTATATCGGCGTGGTGCTGGATCAGGACATCGTGATGGCCGCAGCCCACACCCTGAGTTGGCGGGCCGTCATCGGTACTGGCCTGGGCGTGCTGATTAGCCTGTTGGTGCTGGGCCTGCTGGTACGGCGGCTACTGCGGCCCCTGGATCAACTCAAGGATTCGTTGGCCGACATCAATCGCGGAGAAGGCGACCTGACGCGCCAACTACCCGTGGTCGGCAATGATGAAATTGCGCTGGTCGCCGGGGAGTTCAATCAGTTCCTGCAGAACCTGAAAACGCTCATTGGCGATGTGAAAAACAGCTCGCAACAGGTCCGCGAGAGCACCACAGCGACGTCGTGTGACGCGGATCAGGCAGCCAACCGCGTACAGGTTCAATTACAAGAACTGGATCAACTGGCCACCGCCATGACCGAGATGGCCTCGACCGCCGAGGATGTGGCGCGCAACGCTCAAGCCGCGGCCGAGGCGGCGATCGCTGCCAACGAGGAAACAGCAGACGGGGTTGCCCTTGTCTCCAGGTCGACGGGGGCGATCAAGCGGCTGGCTGAGGAGATGGACGCCACCGGTCATGCGATCAATGAGTTGTCCACGCTCAGTCAAAGCATCGAATCCATCGTGGCGGTCATCACCAGCATCGCCGACCAAACCAATTTGCTCGCGCTCAATGCCGCCATCGAGGCGGCACGGGCCGGCGAATCGGGACGCGGATTTGCCGTGGTGGCTGATGAGGTACGCTCACTGGCCTCGCGAACCCAGCAATCCACGCAGGAAATACGCGAGATGATCGACCAGTTGCAGACGGGCGTGAAACACGCCCAAGTGCAAATGCAGCAGAGCCGCGACACGGCCAGCCAGACGGCCGGGGATGCCAATGCAGCCAATGACACCCTCGAGCGCATTCGTGAGGCCATTTATCGGATCAATGACATGAACCTGCAGATTGCCGCGGCGGCTGAAGAACAAAGCGCCACGACCGAAGAAATCAATCGCAACACGACCAATATCCGCGACATCAGCCTTGAAGTATCCGGCAGTGCGGACAAACAGGTTCGTCAATGTTCAGTGATGGTGGACCACGTCGGCCAACAGGACAAACTGCTCAGTCGCTTCCGGATTTGAGTGTTGCAATGGCCCGAATGCTTGGGTTCCAAACCCGTTACAGACCACAAGAACAACTATTCCACCGAGGTAACAAAGATGAGTGCGGCTTCTCTGTATCCCGTTCGTCCCGAGGTTTTGGCCAACACGCTGACCGACGAGGCGACCTACAAGGCCATGTACCAGCAGTCCGTCGTCAACCCGGACGGCTTCTGGCGCGAGCAAGCCAAGCGCCTCGACTGGATCAAGCCTTTCACCACGGTGAAACAGACTTCCTTCGACGATCACCATGTCGACATCAAATGGTTCGCCGACGGCACCCTGAACGTTTCCTACAACTGCCTCGACCGTCATCTGGCCGAGCGCGGCGATCAAGTCGCGATCATTTGGGAAGGGGATGACCCTGCCGAAAGCCGCAACATCACCTACCGCGAGCTGCACGAACAAGTCTGCAAGTTCGCCAACGCCCTGCGTGGCCAGGATGTGCACCGCGGCGACGTGGTGACTATCTATATGCCGATGATCCCCGAAGCCGTGGTCGCCATGCTGGCCTGTACCCGGATCGGCGCGATTCACTCGGTGGTGTTTGGTGGTTTCTCGCCGGAAGCCCTGGCGGGTCGGATCATCGACTGCAAATCCAAAGTGGTGATCACCGCTGACGAAGGCATTCGTGCCGGCAAGAAGATCCCGCTCAAGAGCAACGTCGACGATGCGCTGACCAACCCGGAAACCAGCAGCATTCAGAAAGTCATCGTGTGCCAGCGCACCGGTGGCAACATCAAGTGGAACCAGCATCGCGACATCTGGTACGAAGACCTGATGAAAGTGGCGGGCAGTGTCTGCGCGCCGAAAGAGATGGGCGCGGAAGAAGCGCTGTTCATCCTGTACACCTCCGGTTCGACCGGCAAGCCGAAGGGCGTGCAGCACACCACCGCCGGCTACCTGTTGTACGCGGCGATGACCCACGAGCGCGTGTTCGATTACCGTCCGGGCGAAGTCTACTGGTGCACCGCCGACGTCGGTTGGGTCACCGGCCACAGTTACATCGTCTACGGCCCGCTGGCCAATGGCGCGACCACGCTGCTGTTCGAAGGCGTGCCGAACTACCCGGACATCACCCGGGTGGCGAAAATCGTCGACAAGCACAAGGTCAACATCCTCTACACCGCCCCCACCGCCATCCGCGCGATGATGGCGTCGGGCAAGGCCGCCGTGGAAGGTGCCGATGGCAGCAGCCTGCGCCTGCTCGGTTCGGTCGGTGAGCCGATCAACCCGGAAGCGTGGGACTGGTACTACAAGAACGTCGGCCAGTCCCGTTGCCCGATCGTCGACACCTGGTGGCAGACCGAAACGGGCGGCAACATGATGAGCCCGCTGCCGGGTGCGCACGCGCTCAAGCCGGGTTCGGCGGCACGTCCGTTCTTCGGTGTGGTGCCGGCGTTGGTGGACAACCTGGGCAACATCATCGAAGGCGTGGCCGAGGGCAACCTGGTGATTCTCGATTCGTGGCCAGGCCAGGCACGCACGCTGTATGGCGACCATGACCGCTTCGTCGATACCTACTTCAAGACGTTCCGCGGCATGTACTTCACCGGTGACGGTGCGCGTCGTGACGAAGACGGTTACTACTGGATTACCGGTCGCGTGGATGACGTGCTCAACGTCTCCGGCCACCGCATGGGCACCGCCGAGATCGAAAGCGCGATGGTCGCCCACCCGAAAGTCGCCGAAGCGGCGGTGGTCGGTGTGCCGCACGACATCAAGGGCCAGGGCATCTATGTCTACGTCACGTTGATCGGTGGCGAAGAGCCGAGCGAGCAGCTGCGTCTGGAGCTGAAGAACTGGGTGCGCAAGGAGATCGGTCCGATTGCCTCGCCGGATGTCATCCAGTGGGCGCCGGGGCTGCCGAAGACTCGCTCGGGCAAGATCATGCGCCGCATTCTGCGCAAGATTGCCACGGCCGAATACGATGGGTTGGGGGATATCTCCACCCTGGCGGATCCGGGTGTGGTGCAGCATTTGATTGATACGCACAAGACCATGAACGTCGCTTAACCTGCCGTTCCTGAGTCATCGAAGCCCCGTCAGGTGTTGAGCCTGGCGGGGCTTTTTACTGCCTGGGTTTTTTGTATTGGCAGTGCGGGCCTCATCGCGAGCAGGCTCGCTCCCACAGTTGATCTCCAGTGAACACAGAACTTGTGATCACCAAAGAACTACTGTGGGAGCGAGCCTGCTCGCGATGGCGATCTGTCAGACACCACATCAACAACGGCCAATAATTACTGCCTTTGACCAGGCCTGGGCCGATATCTGCCCTTCCTGACTGGCAGCTATCAGCCACGATCGAACGATGAATCTCACTCGCCCAACCCTTCTCGAACCATGTCAAAAAAGGTCGTCAGGATACGTCGCGAACTCTGTGCCCGCAGACAGACCAATGTCTCGGTGAAGTGCCGCTGACAGTCAACGATCGGCAAGCCGCGAACCCGGGAGTCCGAGCCCAGCTCGGCTGCCGAGACCACCCCGACGCCCATGCCAATCGCCACGGCCTCGCGTGCCGCTTCACGCCCTTCCACTTCGATTGCCTTGCGAATGTGCAACCCCGCCGCAGCCATCTCCTCCTCCAGCGATAACCGTGTGACCGAACCTTGCTCGCGCAAGACCATGGGTGTGTTGTCCAGGTCGGCAAGGCAGATGGAATCCCGTTGCGCCCAGGGATGGTCATGGGCGACGAAGGCGAGCATTGGATCGCTGCGCAGGTGCAGCGTCATCAGGCGATCGTCCTCGATGTTGCGCCCCAGCAAGGCGATGTCGGCCTGGTGGCTGAACAACCGCTGCAAGACCTCGTCGGTATTGGCGGTTTCGATCTTCACTTCAACGCCGGGGTAACGGCTACAGAAGCGTGAGACATAGGGCAAGACGTGCACCGGCGCATCCACGGCAAGGTTCAGGGTTCCCGTCGACAGGGTGCGGTAGTCCGTCAGCATGTCGTGGGCATCGATACTGATATCGAACAGGCGCTGGGTCAGGCCGAACAACCGCTCGCCCACTTCCGTCAGCCGCACCAGGCGCTTGTCGCGGTAGAACACCATCACCCCGTAATAATCCTCGAGCTTGCGCACCTGGTCGGATACCGCGGGTTGTGACAGGCAGAGTTGCTCGGCTGCCCGGGTGAAGCTGCCATTCATTGCAACGGCGTGAAACGCCTTGAGTTGGGTATGGGAAATCGTCATCGGCGCACCTCGCTATAGGTTCAACTTATCTTGCCATACGATAAATCGATTTTATTTATGGACGATGAACTGCAAGCATGATTTTCACAAGTGCCGCCCCTCGTACCTACCAGGAATGCTTTATGGAAATTGAACGTTTCGCTGTGGCAAAACGCCGTTCGGACATGGTCCGGTACGACAACCATCTCTACATCGGTGGCCAGGTCGCCTCGGACCTCAGTGGTGATATCGGGGCGCAGACCCGTGAAGTGCTCGCCGGTATCGAGCAGCTTTTGCTCAGCGCCGGCAGCAGCCGCGAGCGGGTGCTTTCGGTGCGCATCCTGCTCGCCCATCGCGAGGACTATGAAGGGCTGAACAGGGTCTGGGACGAGTTTTTCCCTGAAGGCCATGCGCCCACACGCGCTTGCACGCTGGCTCAGTTGATCGACCCCGGTTGGCGCGTGGAAATGATCGTGGTCGCCGCTTGCGGCTGATTGTGTCCTGAACCCTGCCTCGAACCGATCCAACGGAGAAGACCCCATGCGCCCTTACTGGCTGGACCAGGCCCTGAAAAATCAACCCGCTACGCCCTGCCCTGCGTTGCAACAGAACACCCGCGCCGACGTCTGCATCGTCGGCGGTGGCTATACCGGTTTATGGACCGCCATCATGCTCAAGGAACAGAATCCCGAGCTGGACGTGGTCATCGTCGAAGCCGACATCTGCGGTGCCGGTGCCAGTGGACGCAATGGAGGCTGCGCGCTGTCCTGGTCGGCCAAGTACTTCACCCTTGAGCGCTTGTTCGGCGTCCAGGAGGCGATACGCCTGGTCAAGGAATCGGAGCAGAGCATCTACGCCATCGGCACCTTTTGCGAAAAGTACGCGGTGGATGCCGACTACCGTCTCGACGGCACGCTCTACACGGCGACCAATCGCGCCCAGGTCGGCTCGACCGACGGGGTGATCGCGGCACTGGAGCGCCATGGCATTAACTCTTTCTCCAAATGTGCGCTGCCTGACGTGCAACGCATGGCCGGCTCGACACGGCACATCGAGGGCTGGTTCTCGCCGGCGGCGGCCAGTGTGCAACCGGGCAAGCTGGTGCGTGGGCTGCGCCGAGTCGCACTGGAACTGGGCGTGCGTATTTTCGAGGGCACGCCGATGACCGGTCTGGAAGAGGGAATGCCGGCCGTCGTCAATACGCCCAAAGGGAAAGTGACCTGCGACCGGGTCGTGTTGGCGATGAACGCCTGGATGGCCCGTGCCTTTCCACAGTTCTCGCGTTCGGTGGCTATCGTCTCCAGCGACATGATCATCACCGAGCCGCGACCTGATCTGCTCAAGAAGATCGGCTTGACCAGCGGAGTCACCGTACTCGACTCGCGGATATTCGTGCACTACTACCACAACACTCCGGACGGCCGAATCATGCTCGGCAAAGGGGGCAACACCTTCGCCTACGGCGGGCGCATCCTGCCGGTATTCGACCAGCCATCACCCTACGCAGGACTGCTGCGCAACACGTTGACGGAGTTCTTTCCGGACTTTGCCGATGTCGGTATCGCCGCCACCTGGAATGGCCCTTCCGATCGCTCAGTCACCGGGGTGCCTTTCTTCGGCCGCATGGGCGCAAGCGGCAATATCTTCTATGGTTTCGGGTATTCCGGCAGCGGCGTCGGTCCGTGCCATATGGGTGGACAGATCCTGTCGTCGCTGGTGCTGGGCCTGGATAACCCTTGGACACGCTCGCCGCTACTACAAGGTCCGCTTGGCCATTTCCCACCGGAGCCGGTCCGCTACCTGGGTTCATTGATGGTGCGTAATGCCATTCGCCGCAAGGAGCAGGCCGAAGACCACAACCGACCTCCTCGTCGACTGGATGTGCATCTGGCGAAATTTGCGGCCGCCGCCGGCAAGGCGGACAAGGGATAACGCCTCGACCCAAACGGAATGTACGCACCAACAGGAAACGCCGCCCGGTTATTCGCCGGGCGGTTTTTTTAGCACCTGTCGATATTCAAGGACGCTGTAGCCAGGGTTACTTACCGATATGCATGAGCGCAGTTCGCAATGGGGCATCCGAAACATGGATGACACCAATGTAAGGATGAGCCATATCGACCACCAGAAACACCGCAGCGGCAACCGACAAGGAGCAGATGAGCATGACGCCTATAACCGTAGGATTTGCCGGCGCCTGAAGACCGAACGTCGCGAATAGCCAGGCCAGCCAGCAGGTCAGGATGACAAGAAACGCCGTAGGCAGTCCCTCCGTATTGCTCTCGACCAGAATCCAGTGGGCTTCCGCCAACTGAGTGCTGACTTCCAGTGCGCGGGCCTGCAGCATGCGTTGTGGTTCATTGGCGGGCGTGAGCGCCCGGAGCACAACCTGAATCGGTTCGATACCCGCAGACTCGTCAATAGAATCGACCACCATCGACCCAGCGGGCGAAAAGCCCCAGCCCCGGTTTAACCGGGTTTCAATCAACTGACGCAGGCGGGTTCGAGCTTGCGCTGTCTCCGGGCCATACTGGTCCATGACCCTGTCGAGCAGGACGATGCGTGCTGCCGATGTCCGCACTTCAATCTCATAACTGTCATAGACGTTTTTTGCAGACGCAATCAGCAGCCCAAGCGCCAGCGCGGACAGCGTCCCCACCACGGCCGTTGCCAGGCGGATGACTTCTTTGGACTCGGCATCCAGGTGATGAATCGGTAATCGCATGCGCAGCAGCATCCCTATCAGCGCGGCAGCGAACAGGCAGGCGAAAACGATGGCGCCGATGAAGATGGAGCTCAATGTGTGATCTCCCTGGAGCGGTGACGATCTGAACAGCCTTGTGGAATGGGTTAATCCGATTGCGACTAATACTTAGTGCCTATCGTGATTAACCTCGGTGGAAAGTTCCGGACCAGCAGCAATACTCCACTCTGCTTCGAAAACTATTCGAGTATAGCGTGGGGCAATAAGTCATGAACTTAACCGTCTCCGAAGCGAAAGAGTCTCGACTTTCGTTAATCAAGCGATACCTTCGCCAGCCGTTACTGCACTTTTTAATCGCCGGTTTTGCACTCTTTGTGTTGTACGGAGGTTTGCACCGTTCCGCCGTCAATCAAGATCCGCAACGCATCGAAATTACCCCGGAGATTGTTCAGTGGATCGCGATCTCGTGGCTGGCGCGATGGCAACGACCGGCATCGGAGCAACAGTTGCAGGGCCTGATTGATGAATATGTGAAAGAGGAAATCCTCTATCGCGAAGCACTGAAACTTGGCCTGGATAAAGACGACACCATCATTCGCCGCCGACTGGCGCAAAAAATGGATTTCCTCGCCGAAGATGTCGCGTCACTTCGCGAGCCTGCACCCGGTGTACTTGAGGCTTGGTATAACCAGCATCAGGACGCGTATGCCCTGCCGCCACTTGCGACCTTCCGTCATTTGTTTTTCGCCCTGGACAAACGCGGTGCGGATGCGCAAGCGCAGGCTCAGGCCGCGTTAAGTGGCCTGACTGACCAGAACAGTGGAGAAGGCGATGCCTTCATGTTTAAAAGCGCCTACACAGAACAATCCCGGGATCAGGTGGCGCGGGTCTTTGGTTCAACGTTTGCCATTTCATTGTTCAAGCAAACGCCCGGAAGTTGGGTAGGACCTGTGGAGTCCGGTTTTGGCTGGCACCTGGTGTGGATTGAAGCGCTGGCCAAACCACCGGCACCGCCCTTTGAAACCGTGGCTCAGCAGGTCAAGTCCGATTGGTTGTCCGAGCAACGCAGCGCATCGAAACGCGAACATTTCGATGCGCTGAAAGCACGTTATGAAGTTGTAGTGGTGATGCCGACGTCTACCAGCGGGATTGTCGCTACTCAAACGGAGCAGCCGTGATGAAGCGCACGGTCTGGCTGTTGTTGCTCTGGTTCATGGGGCTGACGGCCATGGCCCATGAGTCCCGCCCTGCCTACCTGGAAATCAACGAAACGGCCGCCGGGCGCTATGACGTCATGTGGCGCACGCCGGTGCTTTCCGGCATGCGCTTGCCGATTGCGCTGAGGTTTGCCGACGGTGTGCGCACTGTCGTTGAGCCGGTTGAAAGCGAACTGAACGATTCACTGATCGAGCGCCGGATTATTGATGCCGGTCCCACGGGACTGGTCGGCCAACGCATCGAATTCATCGGCCTGCAAGCGAGCATCACCGATGTGCTGGTACGCGTCTCGCGCCTGGACGGCAGCCTGACGACCACCCTCGTCCACCCTGCACAACCCTGGATAGAAATCGCTGCCACGCCGGGAATGTTCTCGGTGGCCGGTGGGTTTTTGGTCCATGGCATCCAGCACATCCTGAGTGGCTTCGATCACCTGTTGTTCGTCTTCGGCCTTCTGCTGCTGGTGGGTAACGGCTGGATGCTGGTGAAGACCATTACCGCGTTTACCCTCGCCCACTCCATCACCCTGGCGCTTGCTGCACTGGGCGCGGTGCGGCTTCCCGGCCCTCCCGTGGAAGCGACGATTGCATTGAGCATTCTGTTGCTGGCGGTGGAAATCGCCCGCAAGAATCGTGGTGAAGCCAGCTTCACCATTCAATGGCCCTGGGTCGTGGCGTTCTATTTTGGCTTGTTGCACGGCTTTGGTTTTGCCGGTGCGCTGGCGCAAATCGGCTTGCCCCAGCACGACCTGCCTCTGGCGCTGTTCACCTTCAATGTCGGCGTCGAGATCGGCCAACTGATGTTTGTCGCCGCCGTGTTGAGCCTGCGAGCACTGTTGCTGCGTTGTCGACTGCCACAGCCCGCGCGCTTGTATGCCAGACCGATTGCTTCCTACGGGCTGGGTACGCTGGCGGCCTTCTGGTTTTTTCAACGGGTCTCGAGTTTCTGGACCTGAGTGCACCCTGTCACCGCCGTATTCCCAAGAGGTGGAATATGAAAACCCCTACACACACCACCGTGCCGTCACTGTTAGGTTGCGCCGTGCTTGCCGTCGGCACACTAGCCTTGGCAGAGGGCGACCCGGATCGCGAGGTTTACTTTGGCCAGACGCACTCGCACACCTCCTGGTCGATTGATGCCTACCTGATCGGAAACCATCAGGTCGATCCCGAGCAGGCCTACCAATACTCACTTGGGATGCCGGTCAAGCATCCGATGGGGTTTGAAGTGCAGCTCAAAGGCCGACCGCTGGATTTCCATGGCGTGACCGACCACTCGGAATACGTGGGCGTGATCGCCCTGGCCAACGATCCGAAGTCAGACTTCAGCAAACTGCCCATCGCGCAAAAGCTGATTGCCAAGACCCCGGAAGATTTCAACCGGGTGTTCAAATGGATCGCCGGCAGCTTGAGCCATCCGATCAAGGAGCTGATTGATCCGAAGGTGGCCGGCAACATCTGGCAGCAGAACATCGCCATCGCCGACAAGTACTACAAGCCCGGCAAGTTCACCACGTTCGTCGCCTATGAATGGACCTCGGCACCGAACAATCAAAACATGCACCGCAATGTGTTTTTCCGCGATTCGAAGAAAGTGCCGGACCTGCCCTTTACGGCCCTCGACTCGGACAAACCGGAAGACTTGTGGGGCTGGATGGACGATCAACGCAAAAAGGGCAATGAGGTGCTGGCGATCTCTCACAACGGCAACCTCAGCAACGGCCTGATGTTTCCGGTGGACGTCGATGACCGTGGCCGCCCCATCGATGCCGCCTGGGCCGAAACGCGGATGCGCAATGAATCCCTCACTGAAATTCACCAGGTCAAGGGCACCTCCGAAACCCACCCCGAACTGTCGCCGACCGACGAATTTGCCAATTATGAAATCATGAGTTTCCTGATTGGCATCGACAACAGCACGTCGAAACTCAATGGCAGTTACATCAGGCAAGCCTGGCAAAACGGCATGGCCTTGCAGGAGGCTCGCGGATACAACCCCTACAAAATGGGCGTGGTCGGCGCCAGCGACTCGCACAACGGGGTGATCCCCTATTCGCAGAGCAACAACTTCGGCTCCCACGGCTTTACCGACAGCACCCCGGCGGCGCGTCTTTCCGGCAAACAGAACTCGGGGATGATGGCCCTGCAAACCAGCACGTCGGGATTAGCCGGTGTCTGGGCTGAAGAAAACACCCGTGAATCGATCTTCGATGCCATGAAACGCAAGGAAGTCTATGGCACCAGCGGCGTGCGCATCCCCGTACGCATGTTTGGTGGCTGGGACTTCGACAGCAGTGTGTGGAACGAAAAAGACTGGGTGCATGCCGCTTACGCCAAGGGCGTTCCCATGGGCGGCGACTTGCCGGCAAAACCGGGTAAAGCGGCACCGTCCTTCGTGGTGTGGGCGGTCAAGGATGCCGAAGATGGCAACCTCGACCGCATCCAGATCATCAAGGGCTGGACCAAAAACGGCCAGACCTTCGAGAAGATCTACGACGTCGCCTGGTCCGGTGATCGCCAACCGGACCAGGCCACCGGCAACGTCCCGCCGGTGGGCTCGACGGTTGACGTTTCCAAGGCCATTTACACCAATACCATCGGCGCCACCGAGCTGAAAAAAATCTGGATCGATCCGGATTTCGATCCGGCGCAGCACGCGTTCTACTACGCCCGCGTGCTGCAGATCCCGACACCGCGCTGGAGCACCTATGACGCGGCCAAGTTGCAAGTACCGCCGCCGGCCGATGTCCCGGCCACCGTCCAGGAACGCGCATGGACCTCACCGATCTGGTACACGCCGAATGCTGAGGACAGCAGGCTAGTCGCTGCGGGCAAAACCATTGACCAGTTGAAAACCGACGGTGCCAAAGCGCTCACCAACGAGCAGTTGCAAGCCTACGTGGTGGGCAAAACCATCAAGGTGCGCAATACCGTCACCGGCCAGACGTTTGAAATCGTCTATGGCACCGACGGCCAACGTCTGGTCACCAGCGTCGACGGCAAGCCGCCTGCGCAGGGGGAATACCTGAACATGCTGCATGGCGGCCAGTTTGGCGTGCCGGCCAAGTATGAAATCAAGGACGGGCACCTGCTGACAACACTCGGCGGCACGCCCTTCGAGGCCACGGTGTTCGAGCAAAACGGCAAATACGTGGCGGCCCGCAGCAACGAGTTTGGCTACGTGAATTATGAGGTCGAGGAGGTCAAGTAGTGCCGAGTCCAGCACCGATGGTCTGCATCCATCGGAGCTGGCCGATTGACGCGCAATGGCAGGTATTGCGGCGGTACTCGGTCGAGACTGCAGCGAATCTCACCGAGTCCGCCTGATCAAGCGAACGAAGTCTCCCTGGCTGACATTTCACTCCGCAACTCGCTAATCAGCAGAAAACCACTGAAATCGAATGTACGGGAAGTGGTGAACATCCCCCCAAAGAGCTCATCCCATTTCGTTGATGCAGACCACTTTGGGTTGTGTCATGTCTTCATAGGCGAATCGAACCCCTTCTCGCCCCAAACTTCCGTATTTGAATCCACCGAAAGGCATGGCATCAAAACGGTAATCGGACGAATCATTGATCATCACACCACCGGCTTCAATGAGGCGAGCCAACTTCAATGCCTTGGAAAGATCGCGAGTGAAGAGTCCCGCATGCAAGCTGTACTCTGGAGCATTGGCCAGAGCAATAGCATCATCCAGATGCTCAAAGGACTCCAGGATGACCACTGGCGCGAAGACCTCCTGCTGCCAAATCCGACTGTTATGGTTTACGCGCTCGAGCACGGTTGGCGCATAGCTTCCTACGTCGCGATGGTGCCCGCACAGGAGAAGAGCGCCCTCAGCCAGCGCTTCATTCACCAATTGTTCGGTGCGACGAGCCGCCTGCTCCGTAATCATCGGGCCAACATCCGTTGCTCGCTGATCAGGATCGCCAAGTACCAATGCACGCGCTTGGCTGACAAAACGCTCACGGAAATCTTCATAGATTGAACTATGGACGAGGATGCGCTGCGTGCCGATGCAGTTCTGTCCTGCTGCCCAGAAAGCACCCGATACGCAAGACTCTACGGTCGGTTCAAGATCACAGTCATCGAGCACTAGAACCGGTGCATTCCCCCCCAGATCCATCGCAAGTTTCTTCAAGCCTGCACTTCGAGCAATGGATTCTCCAGTGGCAAAGCCACCCGTGAAGGAAATCATCCGCACTTCTCGCAGCTCCACCAATGCCTTACCCAGATCGACGCCTCCGGTCGCCGGGGTTACCACGGACGGAGGTAGACCCGCTTCCACCAGGCACTCGACCAGCTTGAGAGCGGACAACGGCGCGAGCTCTGAGGGTTTCAGGATCACAGCATTGCCACCGGCAATAGCCGGGCCCAGTTTATGGGCGACCAGGTTCAGCGGATCGTTGTATGGGGTGATCGCGACGATAAGCCCCAACGGTTCGCGAGTGAACCAGCCTTGGCGCGATTCGGAACCTTCATAGGCCTCGAATGGAATCACTTCCCCGGCGTTACGACGAGCCTCTTCCGCCGATAACTTCAGCGTGTTCACACAACGCTTCACTTCCTTCTCTGCTTGCCGCAGCGTTTTTCCTGCCTCTGCAACAATGAGTCTGGCGAACGCCTCTGCCTCGTGCTCTACACGTCGAGCCGTTTCCTCAAGGATGCGTGCGCGCAGGTGACGGGGCATTGCCGCACTCTCGCGCACGCCGATTCGCGCGCGTTCCAGCAAGCCAGGAACTGCGGCTGCATCGAGGCAAGGTACGCTTCCCACCAGGCGACCATCGAATGGACTGAACACATCAATCTGTTTGGCATCAACAAGCTGGATGTTGGCCATGCTGGATACGCTCATGACTGCTCTCCTATTACTTGCCGTGGGTGGTATGGATGGCGATGATGTCTGACAGCAATGCAAAGGCAGTCTCGATACGACCTGCTCCAGGGCCGGATACAGTGACGGCACCCAGCAGTGCAGTATTGAACGACACCGCGTTCGTGGCGCCGGAAATTCCTGCAAGAGGATGCGAATTCGGCAGCAGTCGAGCTTCCACACTCGCTCGAACCGAGCCATCAACTTCGCGATTTGCAGAGCCGATCAGCTTCCAACTTGCACCGTTGGCACTTGCTTGAGCGATGTCTTCTGGACTGATGCTGCTAATCCCTGAGCAAGCCACATCACTGACGCTCAATCGAGCATTGAGCAGTTCGTTGGCGAGGATCACCACCTTGAGACGAACGTCAAAACCCTCCACATCAGCAGTTGGGTCTGCCTCGGCATAGCCGAGCTGTTGGGCCTCTGTGACTGCGTCGTTAAAAGTCAGGCCGTCCTTCATGCGTGTCAGCACGTAATTGGAGGTCCCGTTCAGTATGCCTTCAAAGCCTTGAACCTCTGCACCAGCCATAGCCTGTCTTGCCAGGCGAATCACTGGCGTACCGCTCATAACCGAACCTTCGTACTCGAAGGCAACACCATTACGACGCGCCAAATCCTTAAGCTCAGCGCCGTGTAACGCAATCGGCCCCTTGTTGGTGGTCACAACATGGATGCCGCTTTCCAGTGCCCAGCGGCAGAACGTAGTAGCGGGCTCACCATCGACAGGGTTGGTGAAGGTGGCTTCAGCAATCATGTCAGCACCAGAATGCTTGATCACAGTTTCATTGAAGGCCTCAGCATTGCCGCCAGGCAGTTGAGCGAAAGCACCTTTTTCAACGGGCAGCGCGACCAACTGCTTTGCTTCCAGACCGTCTTTAGCAACGATGGAGCCCAGGAACAGATCGGTGACACCGACAATTTTGATAGTGAAGCCCAGGGACTCTTTCCACTCGGCATTACGATCGGCGACCAATTGGGCGAAGCCACGGTTCACGCCACCAAACCCTACCAAGGCAATTTTGTACTCAGTCATAAAGCTGTTCCTTTATTGATGTTGTTCGATAGGAACATCCTAAGAGCCGAGCTTTGGCAGTTGAATATGGCAGAGTGCTGTATTTGATGGCCGTTTTGCCCGTACAGCAAGACAAGGTGTGTACAGGGGCAGAAAGCGTCTTTCTTTGTGCTCAAAACACTGCAGAAAGGACGAATGAGGTGACGGTGTTTTCCACCCCTGGCATCGCAGAGATTTCCTTCCAAACGAGATGGACACGTTCGGGAGAGGCAGCATTGACTCGAAGCATCAAATCAAACTCACCACTCAAGACTTCACACTGAACCACCTCGGGGAGCGAGCGCAGCGCGGCAAGTACCTCTTCTCCACGCATGCGGTCGTAGCGGTAGACAAAGATCACTGCACTGATCAGCGAAGAAGGCCGTCGGGAATCACCCAGACGTACTGTATAACCCTGGATGGCGCCGTCTCGCTCAAGACGCTCAATGCGCTGGCGCACAGCATTGCGAGACAAGTTGACCTTGGCGCCCAGCTCAACATGGGCGATACGAGCATTCGCTGTAAGTTCGGCAAGTATGCGCTCATCCAGCGGATCCAGAATGCGCTTCATACGTGCCTCTGCTGCGCCAACAAAAGGGCCTGGCATAGACCGTCTAGATCACCTTTAGCCAAGTACGGTGGCTGAGCAAAGATGTCAGGAATTGTTGGCACCTCTTTCTGCCAGACACCTAACTCGGACAATAGAGCCGCAGATTTGGCCGGAGCAATTTGCCCAAAGGTCACCATTGGAGCCCCCAGACTGCGTCGATGAATTCGGCCAGCCAGCACGCCCACAGCGGTATGCGGATCAATGGCAGACCCGGTCTCACGGAACAACTTGACGACTTCGTCGCGAACCTGTGATTCGTCTACTGCATAGGAATCGAACAAAACTCGGGCTCGGAGCCACTGCTGGTTGCCAATGCTTAACTCGCCGCACTCCTCAAAGTGCTCCATTAACGCCTTCGTTGAGCTGCCATCGTGCCCATACAGCTCCCAAATGAACCGCTCCAAATTGGAAAACAGGGAGAAGTCCATCGCCGGAGACAATGTTCGGTTGCTCACTCGGGTCGAGTAGCGATTGCGGTGAATGAACTGGTGAAGTGCGTCATTACTGTTCGTAGAAATGATCACCTGGTTGATGGGTAATCCCATTTTCTGAGCGATGTAGCCGGCATAGATCTCAGCAGAGCTGGCTGCTGGAACGCTGAAGCCTACAGGACGTGTCCCGCCCCCCAGTTGCAAGGCAGCATGGAAATAAAAAACGATCTGTGCGAGGACGCCGACCCAGTTCGTGGAGTTGAAACAGATCGGTATTACCCCATCTAACGGCCAGGCGCGAAAGAGCCGAGAGACCAGCGTCTGGCAATCGTCAAAGTTGCCATCTACTGGAAAAAGCTGAACCCGCTCTGGGTCTGCTGCTTGCAGGACTGAGAGTTGCTCAGCCGGTAGCCCATTGCGCGGATACAGTATCGCCATCCGAGTGCCCGGGCAGTTAGCAAACGCCTCAAGCGCAGCCAGTCCGGTATCGCCATTGGTCGCGCCGACGATCAGCGCCTCTCCACCGACCTCACCCAAGAAGTGCTCCACCAAGCGCGATTGCAGTTGCGCAGCAAAATCTTTGGACGAATGGGTCGGGCCATGAAACAGCTGAAGTATCCACTCGTTATGGCCAATCTGTTCAAGTGGCGTAATAGCGCGGTGGTTGAAGTTTCGATAGCTGTCGCTCAGCAAGGCCCGCAGCGTGCTTTCGTCCATGGAAGAGCCAACGTAGGGTGAGACCACTCGCCAGACCAGCTCATCGAATGGTAACCACGACCAACTGGTAATTTGCTTCTCAGTGAAGACAGGCAAACTTGCCGGGACATAGAGACCACCATCGTCGGCTAGCCCCGACAGAACCACACTGCGAAAATCCGCCCGCACGTCACCGCCGCGTGTGCTTACGTAATGCATGATGACTCCAGATCAGAATTACAAAAGGCGGTGAGCTTGAGCCACCAACCAAGTAGAAAAAGTCGCGGCATCAGTCGAAAGCTCCTCGGCCTGCTCACGTACTAGATAAAAAGACTCGCTGGCCTCGATTCGGTGATTGAACGGAGCAATCAGGTGCCCACTCTTGAGCAAATCTTCCACTACGGAAGACCGCGCCAAGGCGACGCCCTGACCTAGTTCTGCCATGCGAATTGTGGATATCAGTGTGTCGAACTGAAGACCACGGGAATAATCGACTTCGTTTGCTCCAACCCGCTTCAACCAGTAACCCCAACCTTCCTCGTACCCCAACACGTGAAGCAAAGAATGGTTCATCAAATCGCGAGGCTCACGTATCGGTGAGCTGGCCATAAGCTCTGGCGAGCAAACGGGCTGGAGGATGTCCCACGTTAATCGCTGAGAGTGCAATCCCGACCACTCACCGCATCCCCAGCGAATCTCCAGGTCATCCTCTCCGTCCGGTTCCTTCACCCAAATGTTGCTGATGTATCGGATGTCGATGAGGGGATACTCTCGACAAAAATCTGCGAGCCGAGGCGCCAACCAATAATGAAGGAAGGAAAGGCTGCCACGCACCTTCACATGCCTTCGATTACGCTGACCAAAGATCTCGTTGGTACCCACCGCCAGACGACTGATTGCGTCCTGTACCACTGGCAAGTACGACTGCCCTTCTTCGCTCAAGCCAAGCCCTCGGGGCAGGCGCTTGAATAGCGCCACACCGAGGTGCCCCTCCAACTGACGGATCTGTTGACTGACTGCACCTTGAGTCAGGTGCAACTCCTCCGCTGCATGGGTGAAATTCAAATACCGCGCCGACACTTCGAATGCCCTCAACCAATTCAAGGGTGGTAGTGATTTCTGATTCATCGGCGCAACCTTATCGAAACTTATCGGAGCTCAATCATTGCCTGAGCCAATCAAGCTGCGCCAGCGGAATGATGGACAGCTGCCGCCAATGCCAACCGTTCTTCTCGCTTTTTGCGGGTGATCCAATAAACGAAGTAACACCACGCGATAAACGGAAGGCCGAAGTAAAGTGCTACACGCTGTTCCGGATCAAAGGCAATACCGACACAGGCCAGCAAGCAGCACAACAGCGCACCAATTGGAACCCAAGGGTAGCCGCGTACACGGAAATGCAGATCCTCAACTCGCCCGCCATTGGCGACGTATTGTCGGCGGAAGGCTATCTGGCTCGCAGCGATACTCATCCACACGACCACCACTGCAAGTCCAGAAATCGACACAAGGGCCAGGTAAACCGTATTCGGTGCAAGCACACTGCTTAGAAGAGACGCGACAGCACCGGCCATACTCAAGACGATCGCATTAACCGGCGTACCCTGGCGCGATAGCCTGGCGAAACGCTTAGGCATGTGCCCTTGATCACTGAGCGTCCAAAGCATGCGCGAAGCCGCATACAACCCTGAGTTAGCCGCAGAAATCAGCGCAGTAAGAATGACGAAGTTCATGATGTCAGCTGAGTACGGGATACCAATCAGCTCGAACACCATCACGAAGGGACTTTCGATGACGCCGGCCTGCTCGCGAGGCAGCAAGGTCGCAAGGACAAAAATCGTACCTACGAAGAACAGCGCCAAACGTACTACTGTGGTGCGGATCGCCTTGGGAACGCTTGTCTGAGGATCCTGCGCTTCACCTGCCGCAATCCCGATAAGCTCAGTCCCGGAAAATGCGAAGGAGACAGCTAGAAGTGTCATCGCAATGGGTAAGAAACCTGTAGGGAAAAGCCCTTCGCGGGTAAAGTTGGAGAGACCAGCGCCCTGCAAATGCTGTACCTGGAAGAGGCCGCAAATAGCCCCACCGCCAATGACGATAAAAGTGATAACTGTCAAAACTTTAATCAGCGAAAGCCAGAATTCAGTCTCCGCAAACAGACGAACAGATACAACGTTGCTTACAAAGACTCCAATGGCAAAAAAAGCGCTCCAAATCCATACCGGTGTATCGGGGAACCACCGAACCATCAGGATACCCGCAGCCGTAAATTCAGACCCAATAGCTACGGCCCAAGTGAGCCAGTACAGCCAGGCCACTGTATAACCCGTACCTGGGCCCAAGTATCGAGTTGCATAAGTACTGAAAGATCCGGTTTCTGGCATCTGTACCGCCAACTCACCGAGACAGACCATTACCAGATACACCATCACCGCGCCGATGATGTAGGCAATTACCGCACCGAGTGGCCCTGCCTGATTAACGGTATAACCGGAGGTAAGGAATAATCCCGTACCGATAACTCCGCCCAACGCCAACATAACAATGTGACGGGTTTGCATTTCTTTTTTGAAATTCAACCCTGGATCGGACTGATCGTTTTTTGCTTGGATAGTCATAGCTATATTCTCATGAAATGCTCGGACAAAATTTCTCGTAACCGACTAATAGGCAGCACAATTAATTTGTCGCTAGTTGTTATTGTTTTCACTATTCATGAACGGAAGTCTTACCGAGTTCAGGTTCCCACCTCGGTGAAACGCTCGGTGTTTCCAGCGTGGAGGCTTGAATGACCTTGTTTACTGCGAACCAACTCAAATGCTTGTTTAAGATCAGCCAGCAAGTCGGCCGTATCTTCAATACCTACAGAGACCCTGACCAAGCCCTCAGAAATCCCAAGTGCCTCGCGCTCATCCAAGGTGTTTTCCACATGGCTAGTCGTCCGTGCCGGCCCGTAGATGGTTTCAACCGCTCCCAGGTTGCCCGCACGATGGGCATACTTAAGCAGCGGTAGCAAACGAGTCACTGTGTCCATGCCCCCTACCAGCACGAAGCTGACAATTGCGCCAAATCCACGCATCTGCGAGCGAGCAATGACATGACCTCGATGTTGAGGCAGTCCCGGATAGTTCACAGATTCAACCAGCGGCTCGGTGCAGAGATACTCGGCCAGTGCTTGTGCGCTCACCTGCTGCTGACGAAGACGCAAAGCCAGAGTCTTGATGCCCCGGATGATGAGATAAGCCGAGAACGGATCCAGCGAGGCCCCATTGATTTCGCGGTAGTGGCGAACTTGAGACATAAGATCCTCGCTGCCGCAGACCATACCGCCAAGCACATCGCCATGACCGGACAGAAACTTGGTAGCGCTGTGAACTACCACATCAACCCCAAGGGCAAGGGGATTCTGATTTAAAGGCGTCGCGAACGTATTGTCTGCTATGACCAAAGCCCCAACGCGCTTCGCTGCCACCACCAGACGTCGAATATCCAGAACCTTCAGTGTTGGGTTCGTCGGGGTTTCCAGGTAAAGGACATTGCAGCCTTTTGCGATCTCATACTCGATAGATTCGGTGTCGAGGGTATCGCAAAGCGTGACCTCGACTCCCATGCGAGGGAGAAACTCTTCGAAGATTTTGTTTGTGCCGCCGTAACTGTCGCGTGTAGAAACCACACGCTGACCACAGGACAGGAAGGTATGCAGCACTCCACTGATTGCGGCCATCCCGGTACTGAACGCGACAGCCGACTCTGCGCTTTCAAGCTCGCAGAGTTTGTCTTCCAGGACAGAGACCGTAGGGTTGCTCATGCGGCTGTAAATGAAGCCAGGTTCTTTACCCAATGCCACGTCATACCATTCATCAATGTCTTGGTAACCGTAGGCGGCACTGACTACGATGGGAGTTTGGGTAGCGTTGTAGGGATGCTGAACTTGCTCCCCTCCCCAAACCACTCGCGTCCCCAAACCAGCACCCTGGCTATGGCCGGGTTTTGTCTTGTCATCCATAAATTTATCTCGCATCGATGAAACACAGATGTGTTCCGATTGGGCTTGCGATGACTATAGGGAAGGCTTGAGCGTGTGAAAAATCATGTTATCTGGGGCTAAGGGGTGTTTTTTTTAATGGATGATCGATATGAAAGAGCTTTTGAAGGGGTTGCCAGATACCGCCGCGCCACGCGGGATCGGCGGTCCCGAAGTCGAAAAGATCACCCCGATTGTTCAGGATTTCAAAATTTTGATACTTGCGAAGGTTGACTCATCACGTGCCTGATCCAGCAAGCTCATCGGCCTTGCCAATGGCAATGCCTGCGCAATCGATCTTGCTGTCACTAGCGGGTGCGTTTGCGCCACCAAGCGCTCGTCGCTGGGTGGAATGCCGAAACACTCGCGATAGCACTTTGAAAAATGGGGTGTGGACACAAAGCCACACACCACCGACAACTCTACGATGGAGATCGGCGTTTGCTTGAGCAACTGACGTGCGCGAATCAGGCGCAGTTTGAGGTAATACCGCGAAGGCGAGGAATGTAGGTACTTCTGGAACAACCGCTCAAGCTGTCGACGTGACAAGCCGACATAATTCGCCAGTTCATCGAGGTCGATCGGTTCTTCCAGATTGGCCTCCATCAAGGCGACGACTTCCTGCAACTTTGGTTGATGGGTACCGAGCATGTGCTTGAGGGGCACTCGTTGGTGATCCTGCTCGTTGCGGATTCGCTCGTAGACGAACATTTCGGAGATGGCCGCTGATAGTTCATGACCATGATCGCGACTGATCAGGTGCAGCATCATGTCCATTGGCGCAGTTCCACCAGAACTGGTGAAGCGGTCACGGTCGAGGGTGAATAAACTGGAGCTGAGGTTCACTCGCGGAAAAGCTTCCTGCATGGCGGCCAGAAATTCCCAGTGCACACTGCAATCGAAGCCATCGAGCAAGCCTGCCTTGGCCAAGGCCCAACTGCCGGTGCACACGCCCCCGATCCGCTTCGAACGCCGTGCCTGGGATCGCAACCAGGTAACGTGTTCCCGGGTCACAGCGCTTTGAATGCCAATGCCACCGCAGACGATTACGGTATCAAGCATCGGTGCGTTAATGATCGAGGAGTTTGGAGTGATGGGCATGCCGTCGCTTGCCCATACCTGCTCCCCCGCCAAACTCAAAGTATGCCAACGATAGAGCTCTTGACCGGTCAACTGATTGGCCATTCGTAGAGGCTCTACTGCAGACGCCAGAGAGATCAAAGTGAATTGGTCCAGCAGCAAAAAACCAATGGATTGGGGAGGAGCGGCCCTGGAGGTGTCGTATGCCATCGAAGATTATTCTCGCAGTGACGGTAATGGCCTGTGGCGCAGGCGGTTTTGCCGCCTGGCCACTGCTCGAGCACTGATAAGGTCGCAAGCAGGTTTACGCTGGATGTAACTGCTATGCACTTTCCGCCGACACCGCCCTCTGCGGCTGACCATGGTGACGCGTGGTCACAAGGCCGATAAAGGAAATCACCAGCGCCAGGCCGATGGTCGAAGAAACCTCCATACGGTGCTCGGGCGTCACCATCATCACTGCCAACGCTGCGCAGATGAACACGATGACCAACCAGGTGAGCCAGGGAAACAACCACATCTTGAAGGTCAGCGTGACGTTCTGCCGACGCAGAATCTTGCGCATGCGCAATTGCGACACGGCGATAACCAGGTACACCAACAACGCAATGGCGCCGGAGCTGGCGAGCAGAAACTGGAACAGTCCGGCTGGCATGAAATAGCTGAACAAGGTCACACCGGCACCCAGTACGGTGCTGGCGATCACCGCAGCTCTCGGCACGCCCGCCGACGACGTCACCTTCAGCGGCTTCGGTGCATCACCGCGCTTGCCCAGCGAAAACAACATGCGCGAGGCAATATAGATCGACGAGTTCATGCAGCTGGCCACAGCAATCAACACCACCACATCTACCATGAACTTGGCGTGGGGGATGTTCATCAGTTCCAGCGCTCGCTGGTAAGAGCCCACCGACGCCAGCAACGGATCATTCCAGGGCACCACGGAAATGACCACGAAAATGGACAGCAGGTAGAACACCCCAATGCGCCAGATCACCGAACGTGTGGCTTTAGCGATGTTCTGCGCAGGATTGCTGGATTCGGCCGCAGCGATGGTCACCGCTTCTGTACCGATGAAGCTGAACATGATGGTGATGAAAGCACCTACGACCGCTGACAAACCATTGGGCGCAAACCCGCCATGTTCCTCCATGAGTCGACTCAACCCGCTGGCTTCCCGCTCGGGAATCCAACCCATCAACACCGCAAAACCAAGGCCGATAAATCCGATGATCGCCACGACCTTGGCCATCGCAAACCAGAATTCGAACTCGCCGTATTTGGACACACTGAACAGGTTGGTCACGACCAACAGGACAATGGATGACAAGGCAAACAGCCAGGTGTCGACTTGCGGAAACCATTGGTTCAATACATGCCCGGCCGCGAGCGCTTCGATCGGAATCACCAACACCCAGAACCACCAGTAGAGCCAGCCGATGGTGAAGCCGGCCCAACGCCCGATCGCCTGATCGGCATAGGTTGAGAAAGAACCAGTGTCCGGGTTGGCCACTGCCATTTCGCCCAGCATGCGCATGACCAATACGACCAACAGGCCGGAGCACAGATAAGCCAGCAATACCGCCGGACCGGCAGCAGCGATGGCATGTCCCGACCCAACAAACAAGCCTGCGCCGATAATCCCCGCGATGGAAAGCATGGTGACGTGTCGCGGCTTGAAACCCTGTGCCAACTGACCGTTCGAATCTTTGGAGTTCAGGCTATTCATTGTTTTTTTTTGTTCTCTGGTGATCGACGTTAGCGCGTGCTGACTGAGGGTCAGGCGATCATCATTTCTTCCTGTTGCCCCTTATCGAAAGCGGCGAACCTCAGCGCTTTGGAGCATTCCCCATCAGTCATCGCAACTGCACACTGACATGAAATGACACGCCACCTTACGCGCCCAGTCATCCACGCAAGTAGCCTGAGCGCGCCACGTGCGAGTCTGATTTCGACATGCATCAGTGCGTAGGGTCTCTGACGGAAGAAGGTTAGCCATCCTAGCGATGCTGCGGTGAGGTCCGATTTCGGCCAATCCGGTGCGCCCAGATCGACCTCATATCTACCGCCACATCACCTACAGCTGTCGATCACGTGTTGGACGGTGATTGCGGAGTATCGGGATTGAGTTGCTGACGTCTGAACTGCCCTGGGGGCTGGCCATGTATCTGGCGAAAGCGTCGGGAGAAATAAGCCTCGTCAGCGAAACCGCACAACCTCGCCACCTCCCCCACCGGCCGGGTTCCATTGAGCAGATAATTGCGTGCCGCGTGCATCCTGCGCTCGAGCACCAGCTCAGTGAAGGTCTTGCCGATTTCCTTGCGCAACCAGTGCGTCAGATACGTCGGTGACAGGTAGGTCGCAGCAGCCACCTTGATCAGGTTGAGATCGGGGTCGGCAATATTCTTGCGCAAGTATTCGGACATCCTGCTCAGCGCATCGCGGCGGCTGACTTCGGCGGCATTCTCTTCGGCCAATCGTTTGAGCGGCTCGGCATACAAGGCACAAACGCTCCCCACCAATTGCAGCAGCAACCCCTTGAGCATCTCGCGGGTGCCAAACTGACGGTTCTCATCCA
Source organism: Pseudomonas sp. GM41(2012) (assembly GCF_000282315.2). Taxonomy (GTDB): domain Bacteria; phylum Pseudomonadota; class Gammaproteobacteria; order Pseudomonadales; family Pseudomonadaceae; genus Aquipseudomonas. The sequence continues at coordinate 166,039 of NZ_AKJN02000006.1, read as the reverse complement.
GGACTCGCATCTGTTCAATCAAGGCACAGACTTTGCGGAAGTCCTCATCGCCCAGAATGAAATCCAGATGTTCCTGAAAGCGGAACGGCGACAACTCCGGCGCCAGGAGAATCGAGACTTCCTCCAGATCCATCGGGTCACACTGCAAGTGCGGTAGCAGGAAGGTCTGGGAAAAATTGATCACCATGAAATTGCTGTCGGCCGGATGCGGAATCACGTGCACGCGATGCGGCAGGATGAAGGCCAGCGTATTGCGCGGAAACGGACGTTCGACGTTGCCGATGTGCTGCACGGTATCGCCACCGAGGTTAACCTGGATTTGGAAATACTCATGGCGATGTGGACTGGTTTCGGCGTGCCGACCCTTTTTGTCGCGGATGTAAAAGTCCGTCAATTCGCTGCGTTGCTGCATGACGTAAGTGGGCACTCGATTCGGTGACAACATCGCCTGAGGATCCTCGACAGGTACATGGACAGATTGTCGTCGCGCCGCGATGCAGGCGGCGACTGCGGTAATTGTGAAGGCAGACACCGAGGGCTTCAACACGTCATAGGATGACAATGCAATATAGAGAATTAATTGTATCCGTGTGTGATGTGTCGCCTGTCCAAAAAATCTACGCACACACAAAAACAATTAATCATTTAAAAACATAAACTTATGAAACAAATAAAGCATAACCAAGGAAATACGCTGATTTGTTTTTTCTTGGACACCTGTATTCATCGCCTTTTTTAGAAGAAAAAACGATCTAACGCCTCCGTTGATTTTGAGAAGTTGTACGACCACTGTGATAGCCAATGCAGCCCGAACCTTCCAAAAACAATCAAAAGGTGCGCACGTGATGAACCTGTTTTTCCCCCTCGCCAACCCTCCCCCGATCGAGCCAGTCCGAAGGCGTATTTGAGCGCCTGACAGCGGCTGTCCGCGCCTCTCATTCAAGTAGCGATTGCTCTGCCCCGGCACTGCGGGCACGGCTTCGGCTGCGCGCGAACATCTCGATTCATCTAACAATAAAAAGGTCTACTCATGTCGAACTCGCAAACCTCCCCGTCCACCGCGTCGTCGGTGAGCGCCGGCGCCCGGGACGCCCTGTTGCCTCAGCGACTGCCGACGCGTCGGCGCTGGTTCATGCTGTCATTGCTGCTGATTGCGACCATCATCAATTACATCGACCGGGTAAACATCTCGATTGCCGCACCTTTCATGGCCAAGGATCTGGGCCTGGACAAGATCGAAATGGGCCTGATCTTTTCCGCGTTTGCCTGGACCTACGCACTCGCCTTGGTGCCTGCCGGGTTCATTGCCGATCGCTTCGGTTCCCGGTTCACTTACGGGGTGTCGCTGATCAGTTGGTCGACGGTCACCGTGTGCCAAGGCTTCGCCACAGGATTCGCTTCGCTGTTCGGGCTGCGCCTGGCCGTCGGTGCCATGGAAGCTCCAGCGTTTCCGGCCAACAGCCGAGCGGTCACGGTGTGGTTCCCGGCCCGCGAACGGGGCCTGGCCAGCAGCATTTACGTGTGCGGCCAATATCTGGGCACGGCTCTGTTTACCGGCGTGCTGTTATGGCTGGCCACGACCTATGACTGGCGCCATGTTTTCTACAGCACCGGAATACTCGGCATTGTGTTCGGTGTGATCTGGCTCTACGTGTACCGCGATCCGCTGAGCTGCAAGAACGTCAGCCAGGAAGAGCTGAAGTACATCGAAGCCGGGGGTGGACTGGTCAAGAGCAGTCAGGAACGCACCCGGTTCAACTGGCGGCAGATCGCCGAGCTGTTCAGTTATCGGCAGATCTGGGCGATTTGCATCGGCAAGTTCGCCAGCACCTCGGCGTTGTACTTTTTCCTGACCTGGTTCCCGACGTACCTGATCGAAGAACGCAAGCTGACCATGATCAAGGCCGGAATCTTCGCGGTGCTGCCGTTCGTGGGTGCAACGGTCGGCATTCTGCTGGCCGGCATCGTCTCCGACTTGCTGATACGCCGTGGTTACTCAATGTCCTTCGCTCGCAAGTTGCCATTGGTGGTCGGATCGATGCTGGGCATGTCGATTGTGCTGGTGAATTTCACCGACTCGAATGTGATCTGCATTGCCGTGCTGACCATAGCCTTCTTCGCCCAGGGAATCGCTTCGTCGTCGTGGGCGGCCGTATCGGAAGTCGCGCCCAAGGAACTGATCGGCCTGACCGGCGGAGTCACCAGCCTGGCCGCCAACATCGGCGGGATCGTCACCCCGATCGTGATTGGCGGCATCGTCCACGCAACCGGCTCGTTTGCCTACGCCTTCTGGTTCATTGGCGGCGTGGCGTTGATCGGGACCTTGTCCTACTCGTTGCTGCTCGGTCGTTTGTATCGCATCGAACTCAAGGCGCGCTGAGCCAAGACACCGTTTTTCTCCAACACGAGGCGGCTTTCGTCCAACTTTGCAAAAGATTGCCGCCGTACGCTGACGCTTCAAACAGGACGACTACAAAAATGACGATGACCGAGTACGTGTTTACCCCGGATCTGCCCGTGACCTTGCCGGTTGCCGGCAGCCAGCAGCGCTTTCCCGTTGGCCGGGTATTTTGCGTCGGCCGCAACTACCCTTGGCCAGACACCCAAGGCCAGTCCCGCCAGCCGCCAGTGTTCTTCATGAAACCGGCGAACAACGTGGTGGATGCGGCGGGTGAAGTGACTTTCCCGCCGTTGACCGAAGAGTTTGTCCACGAAATCGAATTGGTCGTGGCCATCGGTGAAGGCGGCGCCAATATTCCGCAGAGTCAGGCGTTGGCCTATGTCTGGGGCTATGCCGCCGGTCTTGATCTGACCCGTCGTGATGTCCAGCGCGCGGCCAAAAGCAATGGTTTGCCGTGGGAAGGTGCCAAGGTGTTCGACGGCGCCGCGCCGATGACCGCCATCGTGCCGGTGACTCGCGCCGGACACCCGGATGGCGATTTGTGGCTGAACGTCAACGGCGAAGAGCGCCAGCGCGACAGCCTCGACAGCCAGATCTGGTCGGTCAGTGAAATCATCAGCCGCATCTCGCAATCGGTAGCGCTGCGGGCCGGTGACTTGATCATGACCGGCAGCCCGGCAGGCGTCGATGTGCTGCAACCAGGCGACATCATCAACGCCGGGATCGACGGCATCGGCCAACTGGAAATGCGCGTCGGTCCACGACCTTGAACCCGCCACACGCCCTCGTGAATTGAGGAAGGAGATAACAACATGAACAGTCCTTTGAAAGTGGCCCTGGTTACCGGCGCCGGTAGCGGAATCGGCCGCGCCGTGGCCCTGGCTCTGATGGCGGACGGATTCACCCTGGTAGTGGCCGGACGTCGGCCGGAGCCATTGCAGGCCTTGGTCGAATTGGCGCTCAGCGAAGGACACGAAGCGCTGGCGGTGCCCACTGATGTGCGCGACCCGGCCAGTGTCGATGCGCTGTTTGCCACCATCACCGAGGTATACGGACGCCTCGACGTGGTGTTTAACAACGCCGGGGTCAACGCCCCTGCCGTGCCGCTCGATGAGCTGACATTCGAGCAGTGGCGAAACGTGATCGACACCAACCTCAACGGCGTTTTCCTCTGTGCCCGTGGTGCCTTCGGGCTGATGCGCCGGCAACAGCCACAGGGCGGACGCATCATCAACAATGGCTCGATCTCGGCGCATACCCCACGCCCCTTCAGCAGCGCCTACACCGCCAGCAAACACGCGGTGCTGGGGCTGACCAAATCCCTGGCCCTGGACGGGCGCGAATTCAACATCGCCTGCAGCCAGATCGACATCGGCAACGCCCTGACCGAAATGTCGGTGCGCATGACCAAAGGCGTGCGCCAGGCCAACGGCACCATCGCCGTGGAGCCGATGGTGGACGTCAAGCATGTGGCCGATGCGGTGCGCTACATCGCCAGTCTGCCGCTGGAGGCGAACGTCCTGAACATGACCGTCATGGCCACTGCCATGCCGTTTGCCGGTCGCGGTTAAACCGGCCTTTTTATTCCGTTACGCGAGGTTTACATGAAGCCAGAAGTCTTGCAGCTCAGCCCGATCCTGATCCCTGAAATCAACGCGCGGCTCGATGAGTTGTTTACCGTCAGACGTTACTTCCAGCAGGCCGACAAGCAGGCTTATTTGCAGGAACACGGCGCGAATATTCGCGCCGTGATCACCGGCGGGCATACCGGTATCAGCCAAGGGCTGATGGCGCAATTACCGAAACTGGAAGTGGTGGCGGTCAACGGCGTGGGTACCGATGCGGTGGATCTGGCGTACGCCCGGGATCGCGGAATTCGCGTGACCGCAACCATCGGCGCGCTGACCGAAGACGTCGCCGACCTGGCCATCGGCTTGTTGATTGCCGTGTGCCGGGGTCTGTGCACCAGTGATCGTTATGTGCGTTCGGGGCAATGGCCCCAGAGCCCGACACCGCTGGCCCCGTTGCCGTTGGCGCGTCAGGTGTCGGGCATGCGCATCGGCATCGTCGGCATGGGCCGGGTCGGCCGTGCAGTGGCGACCCGGGCCGCAGCGTTCGGCTGCCCGATCAGTTACACCGATCTGCAGCCGATGAACGATGTGAACCACACTTTCATCGCCGATCTGAAGCAGCTGGCCAGCAACAGTGATGCGCTGATTCTCGCGGCCGCTGCCGACAAGGCTGAAGCCATCATCAATGCCGAGGTGCTGCAGGCGCTGGGCAAGGACGGGTATCTGATCAACGTGGCGCGCGGCAAGCTGGTCAACGAGGTCGATCTGGTGGCGGCGCTTGCCGCTGGTGAGATCGCGGGTGCAGCGCTGGATGTGTTTGTCGATGAACCTAACGTTCCCGAGGCACTGTTTGCCAACGAGAAAGTGGTACTGCAGCCCCATCGCGCCAGTGCGACGCTGCAGACCCGCACGCGGATGGGAGAAATGGTGGTGGCGAGCCTGGTGGACAGTTTCGCCGGGAGAATACCGCAGGGTTCCGTGACTGACTGAAGGTTGGCCGCCGAGGAGATGTTGCGTCCCCTCGGCGGCTCGGTGTCAGGTAAACAGATCGACGCCCAATTGGAAGGCAACCCACAGCAAATGGCTCACCGGGATCAAATTGCTCCACCCGCCGGGCCAACAAAGTCATCTCGGTTCTCCTCTGCGTCTCGAAACGGTCCAGGCTCGCATTGCTCATGCGGATTGAGTGCGCGCATCCACATCACTTGCAGACTCAGGTCTGATCTTGAACCAGAGGGAGTACATCGCTGGCAGGAACACCAATGTCAGCACTGTGCCGGCGAACGTACCGCCAATCAGCGTGTACGCCAGCGTGCCCCAGAACACTGAATGAGTCAGTGGAATGAAAGCCAACATTGCCGCCATTGCCGTGAGGATCACCGGCCGCGCCCGTTGTACAGTGGCTTCGACCAATGCGTCATAAGGCGTCAGGCCGGCTTGCTCATTGGAGTGAATCTGACCGATAAGGATCAGCGCGTTGCGCATCAGAATCCCTGACAACGCAATCAGTCCCACCAAGGCGTTGATCCCGAACGGCTGTTGGAACAGCAGAAGAATCGGCACCACACCAATCAACCCCAGGGGCGCGGTGGCGAAAACCATCATCATCGCCGACATCGAGCGCACCTGAATAATGATGGTCAGCAACATCAGCGCGATCATGATCGGGAACAACGGCAGCAACGCCTTGTTCGCTTTACCCGACTCCTCAATCGCACCTGCCAACTCAATCCGGTAGCCCACAGGCAACTGTTCAATGACCGGTTGCAGTTGCTTCATCACGGCGCTGGAGACATCCGGGGGCTGAAGTCCTTCAGCCACATCACCGCGTACGGTGATGGTCGGCGTACGGTCACGGCGCCGCAGAATGGGCTCTTCCATGCGCGCATCGACCGTCCCGACCTGAGACAGCGAGACCCGTTGACCCTGAGCGCCGGTCAGTGTGAAGGCGTCAATTTTTGAAGGATCCAGACGTGTGTTTCCAGCAGAGCGCGCGACCACCTGGACCGATCGGATATCTTCACGCACTTGGGTGACAGGCGCTCCGGTCAACAGGAACTGCAGTTGCTGAGCAACATCAGTGGAGGTTAAACCAAATGCCTGCAAACGATCCTGATCCAGCGTGAGGTGGAGTGCCGGAACGCGCTCGCCCATGTCGGTGTTGACGGTTCTCGTCATGGGACTAGCAGCCATGACCTCGCGCACCTGTGCGGCGATATCACGCAACACGGTCCGGTCCGCGCCCATAACCCGAAAGGCCACCGGGTACGGCGAATAAGGACCAAACACCAACTGTGTTACACGCACCCGTGCTTCAGGCGCCAAGCCATCCGCCGCGGCTTGCCGCAGCCGGATTTTGAGCGCCTCGCGCTCTTCCTGACTCGCTGTCAGCACGACGATTTTTGCAAACGAAGGATCCGGCAACTCAGGTGCCATCGCGAGATAGAAGCGTGGCGCGCCCTGACCAATGTAAGCGGTCACTATCCGAGCCTCCGGTTGTTTTGCCAACCACGCCTCGACCTTGGCCGCCGCCAAATCGGTTTGCTCGATCGACGTCCCGTACGGCATCTGCACCTCAACCAGCACCTCGGGCCGGTCTGATGTAGGGAAGAACTGTTTCTTCACCAAGCCCATGCCAATAATCGACACAATGAACAAGGCCACGACGGATATCGCTACAAGGCCTTTACGGCGAATAACCGTCCCCAACAAACGCCTGAAACGCAGGTAATTCGGTGTACCGTAAATCGCTGCATGCCCCCCTTCAGGCACCTTGATCTGCGGCAGCAGTTTGACGCCCAGGTAAGGTGTGAACACCACTGCCACCACCCAGGAGGTAATGAGCGCAATGCCGACGATCCAGAACATATTGGCGGTGTACTCACCGGCCGTAGATTTGGCAAAACCGTTGGGCATAAAGCCTATGGCAGTGACCAGCGTGCCCGACAACATCGGGGCTGCAGTATGGCTCCAGGCATAGGCGGAGGCTCTGATTCGGTCGTAGCCCTCCTCCATCTTCACCACCATCATTTCAATGGCAATGATTGCATCGTCCACAAGTAGCCCCAGCGCCAGAATCAACGACCCCAGCGTGATCCGGTCAAAGTCTTTACCTGTGGCGGCCATGACAATGAACACCGCAGCCAGAGTCAACGGCACCGCCGCAGCGACGACGATACCGACTCGCCAGCCCATGCTGAGGAAGCACACCAGCAACACCACCCCTAGCGCCGCAAAAAACTTGACCATGAACTCGTTGACGGACCCACCAATATTCACCGCCTGATCGGTGACCTTGGTCAGCGTCATGCCTAAAGGCATTTGCTCATTGATCGACGTTGTCTCGGCGTCGAGCGCCTTACCTAAATCCAGGCCGTTCCAGCCATCGCGCATCACCACGCCGAGCAACAATGCCGGCTCACCGTTGTTGCGCACCGAGAACGTAGAGGGGTCCTCATAGCCACGCTTGACCTCAGCCACATCGGACAATTTGAGGGTTCTGCCCTGCACTACCAGGGGCGTATCCCGAATCTTCTGCAAGTCATCAAACGCACCATCCAGTCGGATGAAAACCTGCGGGCCCTTCGCCTCAACCGAACCGGCCGGAGTCATCATGTTCTGCGCGTTCATCGCGCTGAAGATATCTCGTGCGGAAACACCCAGTGTCGCCAGACGCTCGTATGAAAAGTCGACAAAAATGCGCTCGGACTGCTCACCAATGATATTGACCTTCTTCACTCCCGCCACGTGCAGCAGACGCTGGCGCAAGACCTCGGCCTCGCGCACCAGCAAGCGCTGCGGTTCGCCCTTGGCCTTTAGCGCATATAGAGCGAAGGTGACATCGGCATACTCATCATTGACCATCGGACCGATCCCCCCGGACGGCAACCCCTTCTCCTCATCAAGGATTTTCTTGCGTGCCTGGTAAAACTCCTCCGGGACGGCGGAGGGCGGCGTGCCGTCGAGCAGATAAACTGTGGTGAAAGCCAAGCCTGGCCGGGTAAAGGTCTCGGTCCGGTCGTACCAACGCAGTTCCTGCATGCGCTTTTCCAGCTTTTCAACCACCTGGTCCTGCATCTCCTGAGCAGTCGCCCCAGGCCAGGCAGTCACCACCGTCATTTGTTTGATGGTGAAGGCAGGGTCTTCCGCGCGCCCCAGTTTGAAGAAGGCATACAGCCCACCTACGGAAATCAGCAGAATCAAAAACAGCGTGATCGAACGCTCACGCACCGCTAGTGCGGACAGATTGAACCCGATCATCGGCGCACCTCGGCCACCGGTGCTTGGGCGCTGACGGGCATTTGAGACCTGACCCGTTCCCCTTCACTTAACAGATGCGCACCCAGCGCGACGATACGATCGTCGATCTGGAGGTTGCCCGTCACTCGAGCAGTTTCTGCATTGCTTAGGCTGAGTACCGTGACAGGGCGCCACGTCACCTGCTCAGGCTCGCCCCCAATGGCCCAGACACCAGGACCTTTACCCGCGTCGTAGAGGGCAGCGATAGGCACTTGTAATTCATTGGCATTGGCGACTGGCGTACCGTCTATGGCAACTGAGATGGTCGAACCCAGGATGGCATCAGCAAGCGCTCCCTCCAACACATAGCGCGCCTCAAAGGTACGGGTTTGCCGGTCAGCCGAATCGGACAACTGGCGTAAACGCGCGCTGCCTGCACGTTGGTTTTGCCCATAAAGTTCAACCGTCGCCGACGACCCTATCGCAGGACGTAGCGTTTCAGGCAACTGGATCACCGCCTCGCGCTGCCCGGAATGGGCAATTCGTACAACCACCTGACCTGCGCCTATCACCTGCCCCGGCTCTGCCAAGGTGTCGACAACAACCCCGTCAGCATCAGCCAGCAACGTCGAATAGCCGGTAGAGTTTCTCGCCACATCAGCCTGGGCTTTGGCCGCGTTAAGCTGCGCTTTCGCCGAGTCGGCAGCCGCTTTGAACCCTGCATAAGCTGAAGCGGATACAGCGCCAACAGACACCAAATCCCGGTAGCGAAGCTCATCATCTGAGGCCTGCCGGGATCGGGCCATGGCGGCCAGCATCGCTTCCTGCTGCGCCCGCGCGGTCAGCGCCAGATCATTAGCATCGATTCGCATGAGTGGCTGCCCGCGCTTGACGCTCTGCCCGGTGTCCACCAAACGTTCCAGCACTTTCCCAGGAACTCGAAAGCCGAGATCGCTCTGAACCCGAGCTGCGACGATACCGGTGAATACCCGATCTGCAGGCGCGGAGGGTTGAACCACCGCGATGCGCACCAAGGGCATTTGAAGGCGAGGATCTGAAGGTATGGCCTCGTTGCATGCCGCTAAGGCAAACGGCAACAAGCCAATGAAAATGAATGACGTGTGGCGGCGCTGGATCATAGAGACCTCTTGGAAGCGGATACGCCATACTTATTCAAGTGACCAATTTAGTCAATAGTCACAATTCGGCCGAATGAAAGCTGCCCTGATGATCAGAGCAACGCAGGGGTTTGAGTTCCGATTTTTTAGATACGCAGGCTGCCGCGGGTGCGCAACGGTTCCATCAGCCAAGCATTTTAAGGCATCAGGCCGCGTAGAATCAGGTTGGAAATGAGCCCGGGAGCCTCTTCAACAACATCGAGGTTGTACTGCAACAGCAGAGGATTGATGAAAGGCCGTAGAGCGAGATGAATCGATTCCACTGTCTCGTCCAACGGTGTCTTGCGCTCAAACTCACCGAGTTCCCGCCCCTCTCGCACGATCTGCAGCACGAAGCTCTTGATGCGCGCGTCATAAACTCGTGAGCTGGGCCAGCTTTCCGAAGCGGCGAACGCCGCGATGTCGTAAAGTTTTCGGTCATTAAAAAACAGGTCTACACCCGTGGTGATCAAGGTTTTGACCAAACGTCGGAAGCGCTCAGTCGGCGAGAGACCCTCAACATTGATGGCCTGCTCAACAGCCGCAACGATTTCCGACAGACAATTTCTACAAATAGCCTCACCAATCGCCTGCTTGGAATCGAAGAACTTGTAGATGTAAGCCTTGGAAAAACCGATGGCTTTGGCCAGGTCGGAGACTGTTGTCTTGCTGTAACCGTATTGACTGAAATGTTCGTTGGCCGCCGCGACAATCTGGTCTCGGATGTCGTGATCGGCTGGGCCACGGGCGCTGGGCGAAGAAACTGATGGCTGGTTCATGCGAGCAGCTTACGCACCCTGAAGGTAGTTGACAACTTGTGACCAAATTGTAATATCGTCACAAATCGATCATTCCGAAGGTATCACATGCACCCTCCTCGTTTTGCCGTCTTGCTGTGTTTCGGTATGGTTGCGGGTTGCGCAGTGGGCCCTGACTATTCAGAGCCCAACGTGGAATTGCCTGAGCATTTTTTGGCGCAAACATCTACAGCACACCAGGTTGATGCAGCACCCACTGATCTCGCCGCTTGGTGGAACGCGTTCAATGACCCCGTACTCAGTCAGCTGATCAATCGAGCACTGGAACAAAATCTCGATTTAGCTCAAGCAACAGCAAGGATCGAGCAGGCTCGCGCGGGTTTGGGGGCAGCTGACGCAGCGCTTTTGCCATCGGCTACAGTCAATGGCCAAGCGGCGAGAGCCCGGCAGTCCGTAGAGACACCGTTGGGCCAAGTACTGAATTCAGACCCATCCTATAATCGCTACGGTAGCGCCTATGAGGCGAATCTGAACGCAGGCTGGGAGCTGGACGTATTTGGCGGACTACGCCGAGGCAAAGAGGCAGCCTTCGCCGATTATCAGGCCTCCCAAGCCGGAGCGATTGCCACCCGCCTCGCGGTGGTAGCGCAGACAGCAGACCTGTACATCAGCATCCGTGGCCTGCAAGCGCGCCTGGAAATTGCCCGAAAGCAGGTAGACACGCGACAACAACTGCTCACCACCATCGAGCACCTGTATGCAAAAGGATTAGCTGCCGAACTACAGTTGAACCAGACCCAAGGGTCGCTGAATCAAGCACAGGCGACCGTGCCGGCACTGCAGGCTGGCCTTGCAGCTGCGATGAATGCGCTGGATGTCCTGTTAGGCAAACCGCCGGGTACTTACAGCGCGCAATTGATTAAGTCGGCGCGCATCCCTGATGTGCCAAGTCTCGCCGACTTAGGCTCTCCGGCCGATCTGCTGCGTCGGCGTCCAGATTTGATCGTCGCTGAGCGCCGACTGGCGGCATCGAATGCACGCATCGGCGAAGCCATCTCCGAGTACTACCCCAAATTTTCTGTAGGTGCGCTGCTAGGCAGCGCTACGTCGGTATCCGGCGGGAACCTTTTCAGCAACGGTGCCAGTCAGGCCTCGGCGGTCCTGGGACTACGCTGGAGGCTGTTCGATTTTGGCCGCATCAACGCCCAAATTGACTTGGCGAAGGGTCAAGAAGCCGAAGCGTTAGCCGTTTACCGCCAGTCAGTTCTGCGGGCCTGCGAGGATGTCGAAACCGCTTTTTCGGCACTGATCAACCGCGAGCAGCAATCCGAAAAGCTAGCCCAGGGCGAGTCTGCTTATGCGAAAGCACGAGCGACGTCGTTTACCGCGTATGAAAAAGGCGTTGTCAGCCTGATAGAAGTTTTGGACGCCGATGAAAACCTTTTAGCGGCATCTGATGGTAGAGCCCAAGCACAAACTGAATCGGCTCGCGCTGCAGTGGCCACATTCAAGGCATTGGGCGGCGGCTGGCAGCGCGAAGACTCAAATGACCGCTTGATCTCGAGTGCGCAATGAAGCCAAACCTACTGAGCAACAGCGACTTGATTACGTCCCAGCGCCTTGGCTCGATACAGCGCTTTATCAGCATTGTTCATCAAGCTGTGCAGATCTTTATTACCGGCATCCGTTGACGCTACGCCGAGGCTTGCTGTTATGCAGTGAACAGGCTCGATCATCAATCCAGCAATAGTCTGGATGAGCTGTTCTGCAATCTTGACGGCGGCCTCAATGGAGGTGTCCGGGAGTAGAACGGCGAATTCTTCTCCACCTAACCGGCCGTGGATATCCGTTGCACGAAAGGACGAACTGATGACCACACCCATTTGACGCAAAACCTGATCCCCAACCTGATGGCCGTAGGTGTCGTTGATATGCTTGAAGTGATCCATGTCCAACATTACGGCGCACAACCCTAACCGGTTGGTTTCACATTCGTTGTAGAGCTGCTGGGCATGCTCGAAAAAAGCTCGTCGACTCTTCAGGCCGGTCAGTTCATCCGTTTGTGCTGCACGGGTTGAAATGCTGTTCGCATGTTCCATTTCACGGGTTAGTCGAAAGGCGGTTTCCAGTGCCTCGGACATTTTCCTTGTAGCGCGGGCAACAAATGACGCGAACACCAAAACCGAGAGTGCCATGCCGACTTGAATCGTCGACGATTGAAACAGCAGCCAGGCGGTGCACGGCAACAGAACCAGTCCAATGGACACGAGTGTCATATAGAGGTAGGCCGAGTAGCAGGACACCGCGCTGACAGACATCCCGACAGCAAAGAGCATGACCAACGCCTGCGACAAAAGATCGTCTGCTGGCATGACAATGAATGCGCCTCCCCCCCAGATACTGGCGGATAACACGAGCGTGCTCCAGTATTTGCGCTCCCAGCGTTGAGGTGTACGTTCACTTTCGTCGCTGCGAAAATAGGCAACAAACATCGAAATGCGTAACAGCGTCGATCCGGCCAGTATGGCCAGCCACCAAAGAACAACGCTGTGTTCAAAACGATCCCAACACAGCCAACACAGCATGATGGCAGCGAGGTAGCTACCAAAAACCGCAGAAACTGATTGGCGAAATAGTTGATGCAATCGGTCAGCTCGCACCTGCCCGGCTATGAAAAACTCTTGGTCACTCCGAGATCCTGGGCCATCCATGTGATCCACCTGATCATGACTCAACTAAAAAAAACGATTGTGGCACCCTGCCACTAACGCAAACAACCGGATTACGCTCATGGCCGTCCGCAAAGCTCCTGGAGAATGGCCCCACCTCGTGGCCAAGCCCGAACGCCAACCAGTTCAATGAGCTGCGCTCCTGTCGACCCATGAGGAAGAGTGCCCACTTACATCGACTTGACCGACACCACTTCCACAAACCTGAATTTTGTTCTGGCCGCCTTAGTAGCTTCTTGCTCTGCAACCAGGGAGCTCAGCGTATCGGCCTCATGTACTATCTCGTGCATCTTGCCTTCAAACTCATTTCCTACCCGCAGCGTGACTCTCAACCTGGGCGTGAAGCCTTTTGAGACTATCTTTTTCTTCGCTGCCTTTACCGGTTGCACGATCACGACATCCGGGACGGAGTCTTGCACGTGTGAGGTAATTGCCGGCGCAAGGGGCTCAGGATCACCGAACAGTGCCCGGCGCATCTCTTCTTCCGTCAATTGTGTATTCATATCGTTTCTCAGAAGGGTGTTATCTATAACCTGACCGATTCTATCAGCATGACCGGACGCTCTGTCATGCCTTCGTCACACCCACCCGGCACAATGCGGTCAGCCAAAGGGATTTGGCCCCATCGACAGAGAGCCCGGCTAAGTGCCGGGTTTTTTTCGTTCCATCGACATGCTTTTCACGAATTGCTCACAGAACGGAGCGCAGATTGAACGGACAAAAGGATTTGACCCCATACAGAGAGCCCGCCATGCGCGGGCTTTTTGTTGTCAGACTTGCAGCGATATCGCTACAAGGCAAAAGGGGTAATCGAAGCTCTATCCTCGGAAGTTCGAATTACCGGCTAGCAAACTGTTATGCCCTCCCCCATCAGAAATCGACGGTGGCCGACAGTTGCAGGGTCCGAGGGTAGCCTGGCGAGAACGCACCATACGAGGCGACACCCGACCAGTACTCACGATCGAAGACGTTCTGAACCGTGGCGCGGAACGTCGTCGGTCGACCCTCAATTTTGGTGGTGTAACGAGCCCCCGTATCGAAACGCGTCCAAGCATCCAGTTCCTGGGTATTAGCCTGATTGACGTATTGGCTGCCGGTGTAAATCGCCCCCCCGGTGAGGGTAAAGCCCTCCAGCCACGGCGTATCCCATTCAGCCCACAGGTTGGCTTGTACGTCGGGCACGCCTACCGGTTCATTGCCTCTATTAGCGGCAGTGGCCGAATCAGTCAGCTCGCCATCGAGGAAGGTCACTCCGCCCATCAAGCGAGTGCCCGGTGCCACTTCCCCGAACATGCTCAACTCCACGCCGCGGTTGCGTTGTTCTGCCTGAACCGAGAACACATTGCCTGCGCCCATTTCGCCACTGGGCTTCTCAATCTGGAACAACGCCAGGGTGGTCATGAACGTGCCATGTTCATATTTGACGCCAAGCTCGTGTTGCTTCGACTCATAAGGTGCGAACGTTTCGCCGGCGTTGGCTGCCGTGCCTGGTGCGATATCACCTTTACTCAAGCCCTCGACGTAGTTGTAGTAAAACGAGACGTCTTCCCAGGGCTTGACCACCACACCCACCAGCGGAGTTGTGGCACTGTCGTCGTATTTAGAGCTGACCGAGCCTGCCGCATTGTAGTTACGTGACTCGATGTCTTGCTTGCGCACGCCCAAGGTCAACTGGATACGGTCGTCCAGCACAGACAGGGTGTCGGTCAGCGCGACGCCAGACAGCTCCGATTCGGAAATGCGCAGCACTTTTGGTGCATTGATGAATTGCTTGGGCACATCCACCGGGTGGTAGATGTTCGAACGGATTTCCGTCCCGTTGTTGATCCCCCGAGACAGTTCGTCCTGATATCGGGTCGCCATCAACGTGGTCGTATGGGTGACGGGACCCGTAGCGAACACGCCGCGGATACCCACATCCGCCGTCGAGCGATCAACGTTGAATTTGTAGTAACCGGGAATATTGCTGGTATCACCTGCGTCGTTAAGAATTCTCGGCACTTGGTCGGACATCCGCTTGACGTCTGATTTTCCGCCACCGGCATGAGCGAAAACGGTTACCGCATCACTCAGATCATATTCACCACCCAGCAATGCCGACTGCTCTTTGGTGTCCGACCATCCCCATTTCTGCGACAGGTTGGTACGGCCATTGGGTGCGGACGGAACATCAATGCCCGGCGCGACAGTGAAGGGCCGCGAGGCTGCATCAAAGCTTTCTTTCTGGCTGATGAAGTCAAGGTTCAAGCGCAACCGCTCGCCTTGGTAATCGAGCGCAATGGCACCGATATCGACCGCTCTTTCCTGATCATCAACGGCAGTGTCACCGCCCTGAAGGCTGCCGTTGAAGCGCACGCCAAACTGATTCTCGTCGCCAAAGCGACGGCTGATATCCAGATGACCGCCCACTTGCGAGTCCGATGCGTAACTGGCCGTAAAGCGGGTCAGGTCTTCGGCAAGTGGCCGCTTGGGAACGATATTGATCACGCCACCGACACCACTGTTTGGCGAGATCCCGTACATCAAGGCACCCGGTCCCTTGAGGACTTCGACGCGCTCGGCATATTCGGTGAACACCCGGTAGTTGGGCGCCACGCCATACATACCGTCGAAGGCCAGCTCGCCCAGGTTGCCTTCGCCAACCGGGAAACCGCGTATGAAAAAGGAATCAACAATGCCACCGGTTTGACCGGTAGAGCGGACGGAGGGATCGCGCTCCAGAGCATCGGCAACTGTCACCGTTTGCAGGTCGGCCAGGGTCTTGGCGGTGTAGCTGGTCACGCTGAAGGGTGTGTCCATCACATCCTTGTTGCCCATCATTCCCAGGCGCGCGCCGCGGGCAACCTGACCACCGGCAAGGACTTCCGGAAGCGCGCTCGGACCGCTGTAATTGGCATTGATGTTGGTTGCGCCCAACGTCAGGCCATCTGAACCGACCTCCGGGTGATGAGCCAATGTGTAACTGCCATCTTCGCGCTGGACCAGATCCAGTCCGCTGCCTGCCAGCAGTCGCGCAACCCCTTCACGGCCCGAGTAGGTACCGGACAAGCCTGGGCTATCCAGCCCCTCAGTCAACGTAGGTTCAAACGACAATGCAATGCCTGAGTCCTTGGCAAAGGTGGACAGCGCGCCCGTCAGTGGACCAGCTGAAATGTTATAGGTCTTGGCAGCGACAGCATCCAGTTGCTTGGGGCCTGCGGCCCAGGAGTTGGCGCTTCCTGCAGCCAAGACGAAACTCAGCATAGCGGTACGGATGGCCAGTGTTAACACGCGCTCACCGCAAGGTCGACTTGCAACAGACATGACGAATGGATCCTTTTGACTAAGGTAAAATGGTTATCACTCTTATTTGCCAGTCGAGATACAAAAAAGTATCACCTTGAGGGAATTTTTTTCAGAGGGCGGATTACTCAGCGCAAGGAATGTAAATCCAGTGGGCGTTCGGCCGCACTGTAGCTATTGGATGGGTCATCACGAGAATGCTGAATGCAGGCTCGGTCGTTTACCGAATCCGTCGGGAGAGCCGAACCGTACTGCTAAAGCCATGGCGGCTGCGCGGAAACGATGCAACGAAATCTGCAGCTTCAGCCCCCGCATCGATAGACCGGTGCGGGGCGACTAGTGGCGGAAGCTATTGCTTGGTGATGTTCTCACTGTTGAGGCGCGCAGACTGGATCAAGCTCATGTTGCCGATCTGTTGGGCACAAGATCACGCTGGGCCAACATCCAGTCATGCAGAGCTTCAATGACGCAGATTCAAGGCTTGATCTGGCCCTGATTAGCGCAAAAAGAGCCTAGCCCGAGCAACACGGCCGAACGTTTGGGTTTCAGGTACGACTCGATCCGCGTCAGGGTGCAAGGCGCCAGGGCTTGCAATGCCGCAGGAAGCGGTTCCTGGACAAACAGCAGGCCCGGCGTATGGGCTACGCTGCTGGCTTGCGACTCGGTGATCGAACTGACGGGCCGCCCCATGTAATAGACCAGGCGAATGTCCGCAGTTCCCAAGCTATAGGCCGGGAAGTTTGGGTACGCATCGGTGGCGGCTTTTATCTGCGCAAATCCTTCGATCCGATGGGCAAACACCCGCCCTTCAAGACCCAAGTAGAACAGCGTGTAGCCCGCCAGTACCACGGCCGGAACAATGCGCAGACTCCAGCGCTGCCAAGGGTGCCGGGCCTGGGTCAGCAGTTGGCTCCAGCGCCAGGCCAACAGCAGGGCGATGGCCGGGTAGATAGGCAACAGGTATTTGGCGTGCTTCTCGGTGAACAGCGAGAACAGCAGCAGCGGCACCAGAATGCAGCACAGCAACAGGGTCAGCTGCGGGCTCAGGCGGATGGCGTGCCAGAGTTGCCGCGGCCGCACCAGTAGTATCAGCCAGAAGGGAAAGAAATCCCCACTCAGATACAACAGATAGGCGTACCAGGCTTCTGCCCCCTGGCCATTGATTTTCTTGACGATGTCTTCGTTGAGGATGGCCGACCAGACGCTCCAGCCCTCCTGCAGGGACACCGCCAGATACCAGGATATCCCGACCAGCACCGCAAGCATCCAGCCCCAGCTGTCACACAGAAAAGCTCGGGCCAGACGATCGCGGCTGATCAACGCATAGACCAGTATCGGTGCGGTCACCCACAACAGGCAGACCGGCCCCTTGGTCAGCAAGGCACAGCCGAGCAGCCCGTAACTGAGCCAGACCCAGCCGCGACCGCCTTGCGCGAACAGAAAGCGCCATGCGCAAAACAGCGCCAGCAGACACAGGCCGGTCAAAGGCATTTCTATTTCCGCCCGGCGGGCAAACAGGCTGAACCCGGCATTCGCCGCCAGGAACACCACAGCCAGCAACGCCACTTGTCGCCCGGCGAATGCACAAGCCTGGCGATACAAGGTCAGACAACACAGCGTCGCAAACAGCGCCGAAGGCAGGCGCACGCTCCATTCGGAGAGGCTGCCCAGCAGTGACGTGCTGACCAGGGCCAGCCAATAGAACAACGGTGGTTTGGACAGGTACAACTCGCCGTTCATGTACGGCAACAGCCATTGGCCAGCCTCGTGCATTTCCCGTGTCGTCACGGCGCGCCGGGCTTCATTGACGCTCAGGAACGGCAAACTCCCCAGTCCCCAGTAAAACAGCAGCAGGAGCAACACTGCCACGCCCAGAGTTGGCCAATCCAGCGCGCGCCGCGCCGCTTGCATCGGCCGGAACGCCTCGCCTTCAGTTCTCATACGCGCCTCACTCCTTCCCCAAGATGCACGAGAATGCGTGAGTCTGCTCAACGGGCTCATCGTGTTTTCGTGAACTAATAACAACGGCACTCGCCAATAGCGCGGGCAAGTACAGGGCTACTTTTGGCAGATGGGCAAGTTGCACGAATAGCGCCACCGCCCACATGAAAAGTGGAGGTTTGTCTGCGTAAGCCAATTGCTCTAACCGCGAAGTAGATAGTCGTATCCGCACCGATTCAGTCCTTTTTTTCCAGCTCGTGGCTTTCCTGCTCACGATGTTTTGCAATCAATTGCAAATTGCGCAGGTACACAATAAAACCGAAGGACTGGCCGACTATGAAAACCGGGTCTTCGCGGTAGATTGCGTACGCCAACAACAGCGCACTGCCGACGATACTCAGGTACCAGAATCCAACAGGGATCATGCTGCGTTTTTTGTATTCGCTGTATAGCCACTGCAAGACAAAACGCCCGGTAAAAGCCAACTGGCCAACGAAACCAACGGCCAACCACAAAGTTTCTCTGCCCATGTCAGACCTCAGTTTCTTGGGCGTTGACTTCCAGGCGGGTGCGTTTTATCAGCCACCACACCCCGAACAAATCAACTATGCCCACAAGGGCCCGGTCGAGGTTTCCGTAGTTGGAAACCCCTGCACCGCGCTCACGGTGGTTCACTGGTTGAATCAACATTCGGCCGTTGTGACGACGGATCAGCGCAGGAATAAAACGGTGCATGTGATCGAAATACGGCAAGCGCAGAAACGCCTCCCGTTCAATCAATTTGATGCCGCAACCGGTATCGGGCGTTTGGTCTTTCAGCAGGCGACTGCGCAGCTTGTTGGCAAATCGCGAAGCCCAGCGTTTGCTCGCCGTGTCCCGGCGGTTCACGCGGTGACCCGCCACCAGTTTGACCCCGCCGGGTTTACCCTCCGAACCACGGACCAAATCGAGCATTTTCGTTAGATCGGCTGGATCGTTCTGACCATCGCCATCAAGGGTTGCCAACCAATGCCCACGTGCCACTTCAGCAGCGTGGTAAATCGAGGTGCTCTGCCCGAGGGAACGAGCATGACTGAGCACCCGCAACTGACTGTAGCCATTACCTTGTAATGTCCGTAATTCGGTGGCTGTGGCATCGGTGCTGCCATCGTCAACCACTATGACTTCAAAGGTCTCGTCGGCCAGCGCTACACGCACTTCCTCCAGAAGTGGAATGAGGTTACCGGCTTCGTTTTTTGCCGGAATCAGGACCGACACATAAGGCGTTTCTTGCATGACATTTCCGTAAAAAAAACTGAGGTGTGAGCGGCTAGACGCCGTAATAGTTGCGGTACCAATCGACAAAACACTGCACGCCGCCGGCCCTAAGGCCCATACACGGTAAAGAACCGCAAACCGGTAACGGGAATGCCATAGAGAGGGGAGTAAGCGTGGGCCATCAATTCATTGGCGCGCTTGGTCGCGGCATAGAACGACATCGGCAGGTGTCAGGATGATCGATCGAATAGCGCACACCGGCTTGGGCTGCCGGGTGGACAACGTGTTCGAACTCATTTTCAGCAAACAAACCCAGCAGTGCTTCTTTGTCGACCACATCCAGCAACTGGAACTCGAAATTGCGGCGGTCGACGTCAATGAATTCAGAAAGCACAATGGCGGCGTTTCCACCGGCAACACGACTAGCGTTAACATCCTTGCCACACATCCGACGACACGCTTCTACCAAGCCGACATAGTCGTTACTAACAACGGTCACTTCCATAAATCACTCTGCTTGTTTGCAAGGCTCTTCTGTACCTGCGGAGGCTTATAATCAAAACGAAATGAAAAATTTGTGAGCGGCAAAGGTAATAGCGAAAAAAAACTTTAAATAATGCGTTTTAGAGCAGAACAGGTTTCAGGAGGCCACCTTAACGAACCCGTTTGTTGCCGTTTAACTACCGAGGCTGACTCATGCCCCATGCAGGTCCCGTCCAGGGTTCGAGCGTAAGAATTCTGATTTATCTTCTATTCACGATCCAGCTCATCTCCATGGGTGCGATGGAAATGAGCGGCCCATTCTGGCCCGTCCACCTGCGTGGGCTGACCTCTTCTGAATCGGTATTCAGTTTCGCCAGTATCGCCGTCTACGTCGGGCCGATGCTGGGTATTATTCTGACCAGTGCCTTTTGGGGGCGTATCGGCGACCGGTACGGCCACAAGTTGATGATGATCCGCGCCCTCGCCGGTTTGTCGTTGACCCAGCTTGGGCTGGCGCTGTCCGGCGACATCTGGGTCATCCTGATCCTGCGTTTTCTGCAAGGCGCCTTCGCCGGGTACATCGCCCCGGCACAAGCTTATGGTGTCAGTATCGAAGCACCTTCCCGGCGGGCGCGGCTGTTCGCGATCCTGCAGATATCGACTAACGTCGGTTCATTGCTCGGCGCGGTGGTCGGCGGTCTGATCCTCGACTATGCGACGTTCTTCTGGATCAACATCATCGCCTCGGCACTGTGTGCAATGTGTACCGTAGTGGCGGCGATGACGTTGCCAGATGTGCCACCGGTGAAGAAAACAACAGCCGCCAACACCCCTGCTGCGGCTGGCCGCACCGACAGCGTCTGGCAAAGTTCTGCGCTGTTGTCGCTGCTGAGCGTCATGGGCATTTTGCTGTTGGCGCGGACGCTTCCGCAGACCTCGTTCTCGCTGTATGTCCGCTCGGTGTTCGACGTCAGCAACTCGGTCGTCGGCCTGTGTTACGGCTTGCTGGCATTGGGTTTCATTGTTTCGGCAACGGCGTGGTCAAGGTACTTCGAGCACCTCACCCAGCAGGAAACCCTGCAACGCGTCACTTACGTCGTCATCGGATTCATCGCCCTGACCGCCGTGGCAGGTGTCACACGCAACGCGTTCGTGTTTGTCATCGCCTATTTCATCTGGGGAGTGCTGCTGGGTGCCACCACGCCCGTGCTGATGGCCTTGATCTCGAAAACCGCCGACAACTCGCAACAGGGCCATGTGTTGGGGATTGCACAAGGCACCGCGCAATTCGCGTCGATCGCGGGCATCTCGGCGGGTGGCCTGCTTAGCCAGGTCTATGGTTTGCAGTACACCTACCTGTTTGTTTGCCTGGCCTATACGGTTGCGCTGATTCCCATCGTCGCCCTGCGTTACTGGCCGGTGGTCATGCAGCCTGGCCAGGCGCCACCCGGCGACTGACTCAAGAGCAGGATGCTGAATCACGCTTGCGTCACAGGCTTGTTGTCAATTAGCATTGGGAATACTTCTCAATTGCAAAAAACCTGCAGCCATGAGCGAAACCCTTTCCGCGAATAACGACAATCATCTGCGCGTGATCGAGGCACTGTACAGCGGCCATCACGGCTGGCTGTACGCCACGCTCAAGAAAAAACTGGGTAACGCCATGGATGCGGCAGATCTGGCGCAGGACACCTTCACCCGCATCCTCGCCTCCCAGGTCACGACCATCGACCAGCCCCGGGCCTACCTGACCTGCGTAGCCAAGGGCATTCTGATCAATTGGTATCAGCGCAAGGCCCTGGAACGCGCCTACCTGGACGCACTCGCGCATCTGCCCGCCCAGGAAGTGCCTTCGGCCGAATTGCACTTCATGGTGCTGGAAACGCTGCACGAGATCGACGCGATGCTCGACACCCTCCCCCCGCTGGTCAAGCGTGCGTTTTTGCTGTCGCAGATCGGCGGGCTGAAGTACGACGATATCGCCGGGCAACTGAACGTCTCTCTGATCACCGTCAAGCGCTACATGAAACAGGCTTTCGTGCAGTGCCTGATGCTGGTGGAATGAATGCTCACACGTCGCCATGAGCCACCGCTCGACCCCAAAGTCCTCGAAGAGGCCGCCGAGTGGTTGATGCGCCTGAGTGAAAACGACCTCAGCGACACCGAACGCGCGCAATGGGAATGCTGGAAAGTCAGTAGCCCCGAGCGTGATCGGGCCTGGTCCCGCGCGCAACTGCTGCAACGCAAGCTCGGCGGATTGCCACCGTCGCTGGCGATGTCGGCACTGGACCGCCCGAGCAATCCCGAACGCCGCATGGCACTGGGGAAACTGGCCATGCTGCTGGCAGTGCTCCCCGCCGGGTGGGGCAGCTGGAAGCTGGTGGAATCGCAGCAATGGTCGGCCGACTACCGGACGGCCGTTGGCCAGCGGCGCGAGCTGACCCTGGCTGACGGTTCGCACATCACCCTCAATACCGACACAGCCATCGACGTGCTGTTCGACGCCAATCAGCGGCTCATCAACTTGCGCGAAGGTGAAATCCTGGTGCAGACCGCGCCAGATATTTCACCGCTGCCCCGCCCCTTTCTGGTCGGCACACGCCAGGGCCGGATGCAGGCGTTGGGCACACGGTTTACGGTTCGCGAACAACAGCCGCGTACCCATCTCGCGGTACTGGACGGCGCCGTGAGGGTTGAATTGGCAGATAGCCGTGAGGCAACGCCGATCATCGTCAATGCCGGGCAACGCACCGATTTTTCATCACAGACCTTTGGCCAACTGAGCCCGAGCGATCGCTACGCCGGTGCCTGGACCCGAGGCATGCTGATGGCCGACAAAATGCGTCTGGCGGATTTCGTCGCCGAACTGACGCGCTATCGCAGAGGCTTCGTACGTTGCGATCCGGCGATTGCCGATCTGCGTATTTCCGGCGCCTTCCCCATCAGTGATACCCAACGCACGTTGAACATGCTGACCCAAACCTACCCGGTGCTCGTCACCGGCCACTTGAGCGGTTACTGGGTGACGCTCTCTGCGGCTTGACCTCACGCAAAAAAATCGCTGCGCAGGTGATACTTTTTTTGATCTCAACTGGCAAAGAAAGGAACAACCTTTTCACCTCGTCCATAGGGTCATCCATTCATGCTCGTTGCACGGCCCCTGCGTCCGGATCGTCAGCTCAAGCCCGTTATCCGCAGAGTGTTGCTCAGCCTTGCCCTGGCCAGTGCCGCCTGCCCGCTTGCTTTGGCCGCCGAACCGGCGCAACTGGACGCTACGGTGGTCCGTGCTTATAACATCGCCTCCGGCCCGCTCGGCGCAACCCTGTCGAGCTTTGCCGTGGACGCCGACATCGCATTGTCGTTTCAGCCCTCGATCACCGAAGGCCTGACCAGTCCGGGGCTTTGGGGCACTTACTCCACGCAGGAAGCGGTCACGCGCTTACTGGCCGGCAGTGGCCTGGAAATGGTTGCGCGCAACGACGGCAGCTACACGCTAGTGCTTCGCCAGGTGACCCTGCCGGAAACCGCAGTCGATGGCACCGACCGACGTACCGACAGCTTGCCGACCGTGTACCCGGGCGGTCAGGTCGCCAGCGGCGCGCGACTCGGAATACTGGGCAACAGGGATGTGATGGACGCGCCATTCAGCATCAGCACCTACACCTCGGCGCTGATCAAGGATCAACAGGCGGTCACCGTGGGCGATGTGCTGGAGCGTGACTCTTCGGTGCGCTCCACGGGCCAGGCGGGAGGGATTGTCGACTCGTTCTTCATCCGTGGCTTTCCCGTCGGCGAAGGCAATCTCGGTGAGCTGGCGTTCGACGGCGTTTACGGTGTGGCGTCCAACTACCGGGTGTTCACCGAGTACGCCGAACGCATCGAAGTGGTCAAAGGTCCTGGCGCCCTGCTCTATGGCATGTCACCCAACAGCGCTGTCGGCGGCGTGATCAACGTGGTTCCCAAGCGTTCACTGGACGAGGACCTGAGCCGGTTCACCGCCCGTTACGCCCTGAATACGCAACTGGGTGGCCACCTCGACATCAGTCGGCGCTTTGGCGAGGAACGCCGCTTCGGTGTACGGATCAACGGCAGTGTCCAGCAAGGCGACACGGCAATCGACAAGCAATCCCGGGAGGTCGACGTCGGCGCCATCTCCCTGGACTATCAGGGCGATCGTCTGCGGACCACGCTGGATCTGATCAGCCAGAAAGAACAATTCAACGCCGCGTCGCGTCCCTTTCTGATCGCCCCCGGTGTACCGATTCCCTCTGCCGCCAACGGCCGTACCAGTGTCAGCCAGGAATGGGGGTGGGCCGAAACCCGTGACAAGTCGGCGTTGCTCGGTGGTGAGTACGACCTCAATGATGCCCTGACCGTTTTCGCCCACGCTGGCGGCGGCAAATCGGATGTCGCGCGCATGTCCGATCAAACCCCGACCATCATCAACGCTGCCGGCGACACCTCTTCAATCCCCGGCTACTACAAATTCGAAGTCCAGCGTTACACGGTCGACGCCGGTGCCCGCCTGCGCTTCGACACCGGGCCAGTCAGTCACAGCACAGCCCTGCAAGTCACCCGCTATCGCGATGAATTATCCCGGGGGATCATTTCCGGCCCGGCCCTGCTGTCAAACATCTACCACCCTGTGGACCGTCAAAAACCTTCCATCGCCACACCGGATACGCCGAAAATTTCCGAGAGCGAACTGTCAGGCGTCGCCCTCGCCGACACCCTGTCGGTGCTGGACGAACGCTTGCAAGTCACCGTCGGCGTGCGCAAGCAGAACATCAAGTCCGACAACTACAACGCGGCCGGGGCAGTCACCACCTCCTACGACAAAAGCGATACCACACCGATGTTCGGCGTCGTCGCCAAACCCTGGGACCACGTAGCGTTCTATTACAACTACATCGAAGGCTTGAGCAAGGGTGACATTGCGCCGTCCGCCGCCTCGAACGCAGGCGAGATTTTTTCACCCTACGTGTCCCGACAACAGGAAGTCGGGGTCAAGATCGACTACGGCAGCTTCACGTCCACACTGGCACTGTTTCAGATCAAGAAACCCAGTGGCGAGCTGTCGTCCGGGGTGTTCTCGGTACAGGGCGAGCAGCGCAACCGCGGCGTGGAGCTGAACCTGTTTGGTGAAATTGCCCACGGCACGCGCCTGCTCGGTGGCGTGACCCTCCTCGATGGTGAACTGACCAAAACCGGCGTTGCCGCCAACCGTGGCAACAAACCGGTCGGCGTCCCTGACGTTCAGGCCAACCTTTGGGTCGAGTGGGACACCCCGGGAGTCGAAGGCCTGACGTTGACCAGTGGGGCGATTTACACCGCCAGCCAGTACGTGAACCAGGCCAACACCCAGGCACTCGATGCCTGGACCCGCATCGATGTCGGTGTGCGCTATGCCACCCGCATCGCGGAACGACCAACCACATTGCGCGCCGCCGTGCAAAACGTACTCGACCGCGAGTATTGGTCGGGCGTCGCTTCCTACGGTGCGTTCTCCCAAGGTTCACCACGCACCCTGCTGCTGTCGGCCACCATCGATTTCTGAAACCTTCTGTCCGGGGCGGCGACTTGAGCCGTTGTCCGGTCTGACTTCTGCAAAGGCATAAACCATGGTTACCCTTTTTCGACACCGCCTCACTTACGTTGCACTGCTGTTCGCAGGGCTGGTGTGCCTGTCGCTGCTTTCGCTGATGCCGCGCAATGCGCTCGCCGCCGATCCGGATCCCGCGCTCGGCACGGTAACCGATCTGCTCGGGCGCAAGGTCAAGGTCCATCTTCCGGTCAGAAGGGTCATCCTCGGTGAGGGCCGCCAGTTGTACCTGGTCGCCGCACTGGACACGCAAAACCCCATCGAGCGCATCGTCGGCTGGCGCAAGGATTTGATCCAGTCAGACCCGGACACCTACGGCGCCTACCTGCGCAAATTTCCCGATATAGCCAAAATCCCGACCTTCGGCGGATTTGAAGACGGCACCTTCGACATCGAGCAAGCGATTTCCCAGCGACCCGATGTGATCATCCTGAACATCGAGGCTCAACACGCCACCGAAGATGCGCGCTACATCGAGAAACTCGACGCGCTGGGCATTCCGGTGGTTTACGTCGACTTTCGCAATAACCCGATGCAAAACACCGAGCCGACCATGCGCCTGTTCGGCCAGTTGTTTGGCAAGGAGGCTCGTGCCGAGGCTTTCATCGACTTTCGCAACCAACAGATCCATCGCGTCACCGACGTCATCAAGGCCCACCATCCTTCCCGCCCCAGCGTATTCATCGAGCGCATCGGTGGCTACACCGATGATTGCTGCCTGAGTTTCGGCAATGAAAACTTCGGCCTGTTCGTCGACATGGCCGGTGGCAACAACATCGCCAGAAGCATCATCCCCACCACGTTCGGCCAGTTGAACCCCGAGCAAGTCATCGTCGCCAACCCTGCCCATGTCGTCGTCACCAGCGCTAACTGGGAAGCCTTTTCACCCGGTGGCCATTGGGTCGCCGTCGGCCCTGCTGCGGACATGACCCAAGCCAGGCACAAACTGGCGTGGTACACACAACGCCCTGCCTATGCGGGCATCAAGGCTCAGGACGACCAAGCGTTTCACGCCATCTGGCACCAGTTTTACAACAGTCCCTACCAGTTCGTGGCCATCCAGCAATTGGCGAAATGGTTTCATCCGACGCTGTTTGCCGACCTCGACCCCGACTCCTCGTTTCGCGAGCTGCATGAGCGGTTTCTGCCCGTGCCTTACGAACCGGGTTATTTCGTCAGCCTGCGCAAGACAGAGGCTAAACCATGAGCTCACTGAATGAAGCAATGGTCGTTCAGCGCGACACCTACCGCCGAATGGTGCTGCGAAAACGCCTGATCCTTGGCGGGCTCGTGGTGTTACTGATGTGCAGTGTCCTGCTTGATCTGGCCCTCGGACCCGCTAGCTACAGCCTCAGCGAAGTGCTCGGCGCACTGTTTTCGCCAGACACCGCTTCGGCACAAGTACGGGTCGTGATGTGGGAAATCCGTCTGCCGGTCGCGCTGATGGCCGTCGCAGTCGGCGCGGCGTTGTCGTTGGCGGGCGCACAGATGCAGACAATCCTCAACAACCCGCTGGCCAGCCCGTTCACGCTGGGCATTTCCGCCGCCGCCAGTTTCGGCGCCGCGATGGGCCTGGCGTTTGGTGTGGCGTTGTTCCCGTTGGCGGCGCAGTACATGGTGCCGGTGAACGCGTTCATCATGGCCATGCTGTCAGCGCTGCTGATCCACTTCCTGAGCATGCGTCGCGGTGTGACGGCCGAAACGATCGTGCTGCTCGGCATTGCCTTGGTATTCACGTTCAATGCACTGCTGGCATTGGTGCAGTTTTTTGCCACCGAGCAAGCCGTCGCGGCCGTGGTGTTCTGGACGATGGGCAGCCTGACCAAAGCCACCTGGCCCAAACTGGGTGTGATCTGCCTGGTGATCTTCATCACCCTGCCAATCTTTGCCAAACGCGCCTGGGCTCTGACCGCGTTGCGTTTGGGTGATGACAAGGCCGCGAGTTTCGGGATCAACGTGCGCAGCTTGCGTTTTCAGACACTGATCATGGTCAGCCTGCTCGCCTCGTTCCCGGTGGCCTTTGTCGGCACCATCGGTTTTATCGGGCTGGTCGGCCCGCATATCGCGCGGATGCTGATTGGAGAAGATCAACGCTTCTTCCTGCCGGCTTCATTGCTGACTGGCTCGTTGATTCTGTCCGCCAGTTCGGTGGTCAGCAAAACCCTGATCCCCGGCGCCATTTTTCCAATCGGCGTGGTCACGTCACTAATCGGCGTGCCGTTCTTCATATCTCTGATTCTCAGCGGGAAGAAAAACTCATGGTGAAGATCCAGCTTGAGAACCTCGGTGCCCGCTACGGGCAGCGCGAAATCATTTCCGGCGTCACCACTGCCGCCTTCATGGGCGGTCAGGTTGTCGCGGTGGTCGGCCCCAACGCGGCGGGAAAGTCGACGTTGTTCAAGCGTATGGCCGGGCTGATCGACGGGCCGGGCCAGGTCATCCTGCAAGATGCGAAAAAGGGCCATCAGGGCATCAGCTACATGCCTCAGGGTCTGAATGCCAGCGCCCGTCTGACGGTTTACGAATCAGTGCTGCTGGCGCGCAAACAACTGACACCCGGCTGGGTTGTCCACGACGATGAATTGAAATTGGTGGACGAGATTCTCGGCGCACTCGGGATCACCGAATTGTCCTTCCGCAACCTCGGAGAACTCAGCGGCGGTCAGCAGCAGTTAGTGTCGATCGCACAAACCCTGGTGCGCGAACCGGAAGTGCTATTGATGGACGAACCAACCAGCGCACTCGACATGCATCGACAGGTACAGGTGCTGAACTTCATGCGCGCGCTGGCTCGTAAACGCGAGGTGATCGTGTTCATAGCGATTCACGACCTGAATCAGGCCCTGCGCTTTGCCGACCAGGTGTTAGTGATCGCGCAGGGTACAACTCAAGGCAGCGGTCCGTGCCATGAGGTGATTACCGAACGGATGCTTCGCAACGTCTATAAGGTCGAGGCGCGGATCGAGAAATGCAGTCGCGGGCAACACCACATCCTGATCGACGATATCGTTTTATGATGAATCAATCGGATGCTGAGAATGCTGCCCTCTTCGTCGCAAAGCGTAAGTGATCGTGCAGGCACTGAGAACCTCCCGCGCAGATCTTTCAGGCCTTTGGTCGAAACATTCGTGCGGCGCCAGATGAACTGGCGACCGATTTGCCGCCCCTCAGGCTCAGCTAAGTTTCGTTACGTACCTTCTCCCCTGCGCACATTTCGCGCTACTCAGGAGAGGCTACGCGCCTATGAAATCCGCAATAGCCGACTGGCTCAATAAAGTACCCGAAGTGACGCTGTCATTCTGGGTGATCAAGATCTTGTCAACGACCGTGGGTGAAACTGGCGCTGACTTTCTTGCCGTCGATGCCGGCTTCGGCGCGGGCCCGACCAGTATCGGCATGGCGGTTTTACTGGCAATCGCGATGTTCTACCAATTGCGCACCAAAGCCTACACGCCCTGGATTTACTGGTTGACCGTCGTATTGGTGAGCATCGTCGGGACACAAATCACCGACATTTTGACCGACGTACTGGACGTCAGTCTGTACACCAGTACGGCAGTATTTTCCGCTTTGTTGGCGATTAACTTCCTGGTCTGGTACCGGACCGAACACAACGTGTCGATCCGCGAAATTGTCACGCCGCGACGAGAGTTGTTTTATTGGGCCACGGTGCTCTGCACCTTTGCCCTCGGTACCGCCGCCGGTGACCTGGCTACCGAAGCCTTGGGCCTGGGTTTCACCCTCGGTGCCGTCATCTTCGGTGCGCTGATCGCTGCCACCCTGGTGGCCTGGCGCATGGGCTGCAATATGGTGCTGACGTTCTGGATCGCCTACATCCTGACCCGTCCATTCGGCGCCTCCCTCGGCGACTTGCTGACCCAGGCCAAAACCTACGGCGGTCTCGGAATGGGCGCCACCTGGACCAGTGCCATCTTCCTGTGCGTCATTGTCATTCTGGTTGCGGTCGCGCAAATCAGCGTCGGCAATCGCAAAACCGTCACTCAGTAAACGCCCAAAAGTCATTTAAGGAATCTTCATGCGCCAGATTCAAAACATCATTCGCCACGTTGCCATCGTCTCATCCATTTTTTTGCTCAGCGTCGCCGCCGGTTGCTCGAAACCTGCCGACAAGCCCAATGCGGGTACGACCTCAAGCTCGGTGAGCACTCAAACCCAGTCGGGTTCAAAATTGGGGGATCTGTCCGAGTTCCGCAACATAGCCGCCGACGTAGCCGTGCTCGTCGGCAAAAATGATCTGCCCGGTGCGAAAGCCCGAATCAAGGATCTGGAAACCACTTGGGACTCGGCCGAAGCCGGGATCAAACCTCGCGCTGCCAGCGACTGGCATGTCGTGGACAAGGCGATCGACCGCGCACTCGATGCCTTGCGCGCCAGTAACCCGCAACAGAACGACTGCAAGGCTATGATGGATGAGCTGTTGAAGGCCTTCGATTCGATGAAGGGCACATCCTGATCCCGAAGGTGATCCCACAACGGACAAACATTTGTACAGATGCTTCAATACAGGCGCGACGGTCATGACGGTCGCGCTTTTTTCTGGAGCGGCAAATGCGGATATTGCTGGTTGAAGACGACCCGATGATTGGCGAAGCGACCCAGGGCGCCCTGAACGATGCGAGTTATGCCACTGACTGGGTGAAAAACGGTCTCACCGCTCTTGCAACGCTGGACACCCAACACTATGACCTGGTGCTACTGGATCTTGGGTTGCCCGGGAAGGATGGCCTGGATGTACTCGACAGCATTCGCGCGCGCAACAACCCGGTGCCACTGCTGATCATCACCGCACGGGACGACCTGGGTGATCGCTTGCGCGGCCTTGACGGTGGCGCTGACGACTACCTGCTCAAACCGTTCGATATGGCGGAGCTGCTGGCCCGTATACGAGCCGTGCTTCGCCGTAAAGGTGGCGCTGCCCTGTCCGTGCTGGACAATGGCGTAGTGTCGCTGGACTTGATCGCCAAACAAGCCACCACCTTAGAAAATCGCGACATCCAATTGTCCAGTCGTGAGTTCGCCCTGCTGCAGGCATTGATGATTCGACCAGGCGCAATTCTCTCGCGCAGTGAACTCGAAGACCGCATCTATGGTTGGGGCAATGAAGTGGAAAGCAACGCGGTGGAGTTTTTGATTCATGCCCTGCGGCGCAAGCTAGGAAGCCATGTCATCAAGAACGTGAGGGGGATGGGATGGATGGTTTCAAAAAGCGTTTGAGGGACTCGGTACAACTACGCCTGTCCGTGACGCTATCGCTGGCCATCCTGATCGTTGCGGTGCTGGCCGGGATTTTTGCGTTTGCCTCTGCGTTCGACGAGGCCCACGAAATGCAGGACGATACCTTGCGCCAGGTGGCCGTCTTGTTTGATCGGCAGCAGATGTCCCTACACTATCCCGCGTCCCAGGAAGTCGATGGCGACAATGAAGAATCCAGGGTCATCGTGCAATACCTGGCCGATGGCAGTAAAGCCATCGGCAACGATGACACCCTGATACCACTGCCCTTCCCCACCACACTGGCCGATGGCCTCTCGACCTTAAATGTCACGGGCGAAGACTTTCGTGTGCTGGTCAGAACCACAGCCCGCGGTGAACGCATCGTCGTCGCTCAAGAAACCGGCGTCCGCGACAAAGAAGCCCGCGAGAGCGCCTGGCGAAGTTTGCTGCCGTTTCTCATTCTGTTTCCGGTGCTATTGCTGGTGGTGGGCGACCTGGTGCGCAAACTGTTCCGTCCGATTGCCGCCCTTTCGGCTGACATCGATCGACGCGATGAACAGGCACTGCACCCTATCGACGAGCGCCATTTGCCGACCGAGATTCGGCCTTTCGTCGTGGCTATCAATCGCTTGCTCGCGCGTGTTGCGCAGTCCATGGAAAACCAGCGTCGCTTCGTCGCCGACGCTGCCCACGAACTGCGTTCGCCCATGACAGCCCTTTCCCTGCAAGCTGAGCGACTGGCCGCCACCGAGATGCCGGGGCCGGCCCGTGAGCGCCTGTTGCCGTTGTCCCGGGGAATAGAGCGCGGTAGAAAACTGATTGATCAACTGTTGACCCTGGCGACCGCGCAAGCAAGCTCTGACCGACCACAGACGGCCGTTTCAGTCCATGAAGTCTATCGCCGCGTATTGGAAGATTTATTACCGCTGGCAGAACGTAAACACATCGATATTGGCGTTGAAAGTATCGAGGACGTGCATGTCACCATCAACGAAATGGACCTGTTAATCCTGGTCAAGAATCTGGTGGACAATGCGATCCGTTACACGCCCCATGGTGGACGGATCGACCTTTCAGTCGAGCTGGCGCAAGAGACTGCAATCCTGCAGGTCAAGGACTCAGGCCCAGGCATCTCGGCAGAGGAACAATCGCGAGTGTTCGATCCGTTTTATCGATGTCTGGGAACTGATGAAGCGGGCTCTGGGCTGGGCTTGTCGATCGTCAAAGCGATAGCCGATCGTACGGGAGTTCACGTTCGATTGAGTTACTCGGACGAGATGAAAAAAAGCGGACTATGTGTCTCGGTATGGTTGAAATCAGGCAAGCACTGACACGCCGCTCGAGCCAGATTTCAAGTCGCATACTCACGATATTTACCAAAATAATTACGACTTCTTTTTGACGTTTTTTTACCAAACTGCCTCGTAGAGTGGCTTATCCGGTCCTACAGGTAGTTGTCAATGAAGCCTCCTAATCCTTCCTCGCTGGACGAACAAATCCTCACTCAAGCCGCCCATTGGTGTATGCGCTTGCATGATGACACCTGTACGACCGAAGAACGTCTGGACTTTCAGAGGTGGGTTCAGAACGATCCTCGCCACGCGTTCGAGTACGCAAAAATGCTTGAGATCTGGGACCTCAGCGACGAACTACCGAACAATCAAAGCACATCGAAAAAACTGCTGACCGACCTTTCGACTCCGCGTAACGGCGCCCGCAGAATGTAGCTTGAAGGCTTCAGTAGTTTCGGCATGCTTGCTGTTCTGTTTCACCGCGCCCCCTCTTCCGGGGTTGGCCCGCTGAAGGCAATCCTGCGATTACGCAACCGAGTTGCCGGACTCGCCGAGTCTGGATTATGTGCTGGCGTCGCGATCAAAACTGTCGCGTCCAACATAAAGCCAGGGAAGGAAGTGATTTAGGGACCGGCTGCATTGGGCCCGCCGGCGGCCGGTCACGCTAATTTGATGGCGCCGCCCTGGATGTCGTCGCGCGCCAATCGCAAGTCATTGGCGTCCTGATTGAGCCGGTGAATTAGATTGAGCAGCCGCTGGCGCAACAACTCGTCCTTGATCTGCTCAGTTGCGCGCATTACATCAAGCGCCGCCATCTCGTTGTTGGTGGCGACTGAGTCGAGCAACTTGCGCATGCTTCGTGATGGCCGATTCATCTCTTACACCTTTATTCCATTGCCGCGAATTGTATTGCCCGAATATTACGTCCGTGTTTCAGTTCCTCAAATTCGGTTGAATTCACGGACTCACAAAAATGGCCGTAGAGCGTGAGAGACTTGGCCAGGCTTGCCAGCACAGCCTTTCGATGGAAGGGTTAGACCTCAGGGGGCACACAGCGCTCTCAGCCTTAGGGGCAAGCCAGAGGCCAACCGACGCGCGCTGCACGGAGTAGGCTGGCCTTAACAACCAAGCGGTGAAATGGGGCAATAACGAAGATGTAGGCCCGGCCTAGACGGTTGTGGCACTGGACCACAGTTGAAAAAACGAGTTGGCGACTGCCTTCTGGTTCTGCCTCTGCAGAACATAGAACCGATATCCGGAAGTCGAGGTGCTTGTCGTCCTCCCCCAACACGATTTCAGTCTGGTTCGTACTGTAGACCTTGAAGGCTCCAATCCGATTAGCAAGTGATGCCAAGTGTTTGGCTGTCTTGAGACCAAAACAGGCAACGATAATGTCTCGGACTTTCAAGAGCCATCCGATCCAGGATGGCTGGTGGGAAAGGATGAATCGAGCTAGCAAATCTGGATTGGTAGATGTGCCCGCAGGGAGCCGAATCGCAAAAGCGTCCGCTAGGTTCATCGACTTGTAAAGGTGGGTGATGCCGGACCTCGTGGGGACTGGCACGGACATAATGAGCTCAAATTCTCGGGGCATCGGGGATCTCTCCTGAGTTCTAACTACTAATTAGACGACCTGCCATGTCGCGAGGCGCCAACTTCTCCTTGTCGGATACTGAGCCCGATCAAGGCATCATAGAGCTCTTTCTGGCCAGCTGGCAGAACAGGGAGCAACGTCGCACGGCGCTTGTCGACATCGAACCAGGATTCAACCAACCATCCCACCAGATAGAGCGCCGAAAGGCATCCGCCAGCGGTTGCAACGTTCCCCTGGCATACAAGAGGCTGGTCCACGGGCTCAAGTCCCAGAGCTTGCAAGCTCGATCGTGCATCCGGGTGTGTAGTTGCTTGGCCGCTGAGCAGCCCAAGCCGTTCGAGAATGAAAGCTCCGGCGCATATGGAGCCGATTCGCTGGCGTCTGGAGTCAAGTTCAAACGACGGCAGGAAATCTGGGGCGGCAAGTGCAGCAGGTATCCCTTCCTTGCCGCTGACGAACAATACCGCGTCGGCACTATTGGCCTCGGAAAGCGGACCGTGCACCGAAACAGGCAGGCCGTGCGCTGATCGCACGATAGAGCTGGAACCCACTATTCGGACGTGCCAGTCCTCAGTGTTGCGGCCTAAAATGTCCCACATCAGGAATAGGTCGATATCAGTGAATTGGTCGAAAGCAACCAGAACGATTTTCTTCAAGGCGAGCTCCATGAAAAGTGCTGGCGTGCAAAACGCAACGGCCATCTTTGCTGGTGTTCGCAGCGTATCAATCGGTTGCGCACCATACACAGTCTGTATGGCGCTAAATATGGAGCGAAATAACTGGTGAGAAAACTAACTCGTAACCATTGGATCGCTGCTGGTTTTGAGGCCCTCGACCAAATAGGACATATTGGCGTTTCGGCCGAGAGTCTATCGCGCCGATTGAATGTGACCCGCGGATCGTTCTATCACCATTTCCGCAATCGCGAAGACTTTGTCCGCACCTTGCTGGCCGCTTGGGAAGAAGACTACACGGAGCGCATGCTCGCTTATGCGGCGCAGGGTCGTAGCGCGGGCGAAACCTTGAAACGCTACTTGAGTATTGCCGCGGAGAAACAACCTGGGCGGGAAGTTTCCATCCGGGCCTGGTCGCTGCACGATCCGTTGGTAGGCGAGTTTCAGCAGCGTGTTGACACAAGACGACTGGACTTCGCGATACGGACATGCCGCCGCTTGGTCCCTATGCCAGGCCAAGCAGAAGTGATTGGTCAGGTGGCCCATCTGTGCCTGATTGGTGGTCAACAGGCAGGGCTTCGGCGTGATGCCGCTCGCTTCAACAGTTTCCTGCATCGAGCCTTTTCACTTTTCGAAGGGGCTCTTCCACCGTGGCGGGCCTAAGTCGTGAGCTAAATTGGGTAACTGAATAAATAGACGTCGCGTTGTCCATGCCACTGGCCTACGGCACTAACTTGAGTACGGCCTTCACCACACGCATACCCTGCACAAGGCGTATTCCCCGTACGCCTACTCTCTTTTCAACGCTTCGTGTAAATATCACGCACAAAAAAACGCCACTCATTGAGTGGCGTTTTTTGTGAATCCTGGAGCGGGAAACGAGACTCGCATCTGGTGACCGACCCATTGAAATCTAAAAGTTTTTTAATATCCCCTCAGTGGGAATGGCTCATTTTTGGACTTGCTCGGAGGGCATGTCAAGAACGAGAAGAACATAAGTCCGAGTCGCGCTACCGAGTGCTTTCTACAGCCACGCGCAGAGGCCGCTATCAGGCCGTGGGTATCATTTTCCACAGGATTGCCGCGATGGTCGCAAGCGCGTCGATCAGATGTGTTCTCTCGTTTATCGTGGCGATTCAAAAACGACATCGCCCGATCGAACACCACTCCAAATATCGAACGCCGCAAAAGCGGTCTCGCTGTCGATGGGCTCTTGATGACCATGGTATAGGAGCTCCCCGCACCTAACTGACAGTCAGTAACTGAAATCATGCCCCAACTCTTTCTGCATCCATTCCAGGAATCGTCTGACCCTGGGAAAGTTTGAGTGGGCCCTTGGGAAAACCAAATGGTGTGCAGTAATTGAAGCGCTCAGCTCCGGGGCTACCTCTACCAAAGCACCGCGCGCGAGATAATCCTGCGCCAGCAATGTGCTTTCCAAAGCAAAGCCAAGCCCGTGGCTGGCGGCCTCCAATGTCATGTAAGACCGGTCGAAGCTCAGCGAATAGGGTTTTTCTGGACGTGACAAGCCATGTTGTGCAAACAACTGTGGCCATTTGATCAGCGTGGCCTCCGAAAGGATCAGATTGCTGTCCAGCAGATCCGCGACCATTCGGATCGGGTGCTTTTCCAACAGTTTCGGGGACGCCATCACCGCAATTTTTTCATCACGTATCGTTCGCACCTCGAAGCTCGGCCAATTGGGCATCCCATGGCGGATGTCGACATCGATCTTGTCTCGACTGAAGTGCAGCGATTCGTAGGAACACGAGAGGTTGAGCTGAATATCGGGATGGCTCTGGCGAAACTGCTCCAGACGCGGCATCAGCCACAACAGGCCAAAACTGGGCGAGGAGTGCAATCGCAGACAATCAAGGCTGACATCACTGGCGGCGCGCTCGGTCGCCACGGCGAGACTGTGCAGGATGCCGGAAACCTCAGTGAGGTATTGCTCGCCGATCGGGGTCAGCGTCACGCCTCTGGCCGTTCTGAAAAATAACTGTCGACCGATCATCGCCTCCAGTTTGGCCAACTGGTGGCTGACCGCCGAGGGTGTCAGGTCGAGCAGTTCCGCTGCACGCGCTACATTGCCAAAGCGGGCGGTCTGTTCAAAGGCCTGAATGGCTTTCAGGGGTGGCAGTATCGCAGGTGCATCGCCGGGTGAACGCATGATTATTGTTATTCCGCTGCAAGTGGCATAGGCCGGGCGTTCACCTATTCAACCATCCGATCATTTCATTGGCGAGTGCTGAATTTTTTTCAGCATCCAGTGAAGTTCACGTTATTGCTCAAGGCGGGGCTGGGGAACAAGCTGAGCCATCGATTCAATTCGGGTCGACCCAATAACAACAATCAGAGGTACCCTCCCATGCTTCTTCAAGGCAAGGTCGCGATCATCACCGGTGCAGCTTCAGCACGTGGCATTGGCCGGGCAACAGCGATCACTTTCGCACAACAAGGCGCCCGCGTCGTGATACTCGATCTGGATGAATCCGCCGCTCGCGATGCCGCTGCTTCCCTCGGCGAAGGTCATCTCGGTCTTGCGGCCAACGTCGCTGACGAATCGCAAGTTCAGCAAGCAGTCGCCAAAATCATCGAGCATTTCGGCCGCATCGATATTCTCGTCAACAACGCCGGCATCACCCAACCACTCAAAACCCTGGACATCCGCCCTGCCGATTACGACAAGGTGCTGGACGTCAGTCTGCGCGGCACCCTGCTCATGTCGCAGGCAGTGATTCCAACCATGCGTCAACAGTCCTCCGGCAGCATCGTGTGCATGTCGTCCGTTTCCGCTCAACGGGGCGGTGGCATTTTCGGTGGCCCTCATTACAGTGCCGCCAAAGCGGGCGTGCTGGGTCTGGCCAAAGCCATGGCGCGCGAACTCGGGCCGGACAAGGTACGCGTCAACTCGATTGCTCCCGGGTTGATTCACACCGACATCACCGGCGGCCTGATGCAGGACGAGCGCCGGCACGCGATCATCGACGGCATCCCCCTGGGACGTTTGGGTGAAGCTCAGGATGTGGCCAATGCGGCGCTGTTTCTGGCCAGCGACCTGTCCTCTTATCTGACCGGCATCACCCTGGATGTGAACGGCGGCATGCTGATTCACTGATGACACCTGGCGGGCCTCGCGGCCCGTGCGGATCTGGATCGACGACGCAGCCGGGCCTCATGGCCTGGCGGTCAATAAAAACAAGAGATCAGACCATCATGACAACCTTGTCGCTCGAAGCGGTTTCGACCGTGCGCTCCAACGCCTACCGTAAAACCGCGTGGCGCCTGATGCCCTTTTTGATGCTGTGCTACCTGTGCGCCTATCTTGATCGGGTCAATGTCGGCTTTGCCAAGCTGCAAATGATGAACGATCTGGCACTCAGCGAAACGGTCTACGGACTGGGTGCCGGCATGTTCTTCATTGGTTACTTCCTGTGCGAAGTCCCCAGCAACATCATTCTCCATAAGGTCGGTGCACGCGTGTGGATCGCGCGCATCATGATCACCTGGGGCATCGTCTCCGCGCTGTTCGCCTTCGTCGAGACTGCCTGGCAATTTTATGCGCTGCGCTTTCTGCTCGGCATTGCCGAAGCGGGCCTGGCGCCGGGGCTGCTGCTGTATCTGACCTACTGGTTTCCGTCGTACCGGCGTGCCCGCATGACCGTGCTGTGGTTTATCGCCATTCCGCTGTCGGGAATGGTCGGCGGCCCGCTCTCCGGCTGGATCATGACTCACTTCGCTGGCATGCACGGCTGGGCCGGCTGGCAATGGATGTTCGTGCTGGAGGCGGTGCCCACGGTCGTTGTCGGGTTGCTGGTGCTGAGCTATCTCAAGGACGGCGTGCATCAGGCCACTTGGCTCGATGATGACGAGAAAGCACTGATCAGCCGCGAACTGGCCGAGGACGACCAGCAGAAAGTCACCCATGCCTCGGTGGGCGAGTTCATCCGCGATCGTCGTCTGTGGTTGCTGGCCGGCATCTACTTCTGCGTGGTGATGGGACAGTACGCCATCACCTTCTGGCTGCCGACCCTGGTGCGTAACGCAGGGGTGTCCGATCCGCTGCACATCGGCTTCCTGACCAGCCTGCCCTATCTCTGTGCGATTGTGGCCATGCTGTATGCCGGACGCAGCGGTGACAAACATCGTGAGCGCCGCTGGCATCTCATTGTACCGATGATCGCGGGTGCTATCGGGCTGAGCCTGGCGGCTCTGATGGGGGGGAATATAACGCTCTCCATTCTCAGCCTTTGCCTGGCCGCTTCCGGAATTCTGTCCGCGACGTCGCTGTTCTGGATGCTGCCTACCACGTTGCTCGGTGGGGTATCTGCCGCAGCCGGCATCGCGGCCGTCAATAGCTTCGCCAACCTCGCCGGTTTCTGCTCGCCCTACCTGATCGGCTGGATCACCACACAGACCGGCTCCAGCGCCATCGGCATGTACCTGATCACCGGCGTACTGCTGTTCGGTGCCACGCTGGTGCTGCGCATCCCCGCCGCCTTGGTCAATCGTTGATTTATTGGAGTTTTCACTATGACTGCTCATCCTGCATTCGCGACATCCACGACTCTGGCGCAACGTGCCCACAACATCCGCCGCCACGCATTGCGCATGGGGCAGGTTCAGGGACAAGGCTACGTCGGCCAGGCCCTCGGCGCCGCCGACCTGCTGGCCGTGTCCTACTTCCACGCATTGAACTATCGACCCGAAGACCCGGAATGGGAAGCCCGCGATCGCTTTTACCTGTCGATCGGTCACTACGCGATTGCACTGTATGCGGCCCTGATCGAAGCCGACATCATCCCGCTCGATGAACTGGAAACCTACGGCGCGGACGACAGCCGCCTGCCGATGTCGGGCATGGCCACCTACACCCCCGGCATGGAGATCACCGGCGGTTCGCTCGGTCAGGGCCTGGGCATCGCGGTCGGTGCCTGCCTGGGCCTCAAACGCAAAGGCTCAACTGCCTTCGTCTACAACCTGCTGTCGGACGGCGAGCTGAATGAAGGCTCGACCTGGGAAGCGGTGATGTCGGCGTCGCACTGGAAGCTCGACAACCTGATCGCCATCGTCGACGTCAACAACCAGCAAGCTGATGGTTACTCGAGTGAAATCCTGTCGTTCGAGCCTATCGTCGATCGCTGG
The DNA here is from genome assembly GCF_000282315.2 of Pseudomonas sp. GM41(2012). Classification (GTDB taxonomy): domain Bacteria; phylum Pseudomonadota; class Gammaproteobacteria; order Pseudomonadales; family Pseudomonadaceae; genus Aquipseudomonas. The sequence continues at coordinate 126,679 of NZ_AKJN02000006.1, read as the reverse complement.
CAGGCTTTTGGCTGGTTCACCCAGCGCGTCGATGGCAATGATCTGGAAGCACTGGTCGCCGCATTCGACGCCGCGCGCAACCATCTCGGCACCCAGCCACGGGTGATCATTTGCGATACCAAAATGGGCAAAGGTGTGCCCTTCCTCGAATCCCGTGAAAAAACCCATTTCATCCGAGTGGAAGAACACGAATGGGATCTGGCACTGAGCAACCTTGAAGAAGGAAAAAACCAATGAGCAACGCAGCCAACACTCCGTCTTCCACGGTTGAACCGGCCAAAAAACGCCTGACCACCTCGGCGATGATCGCCTCGATTGCCTCAGAAGGTCAGGCCACCAGGTCCGCACCTTTTGGTCATGCGCTGGCCGCGCTTGCAGATCAGCGTCCGGATATCGTCGGCCTGTCCGCCGACTTGTCCAAGTACACTGACCTGCACATTTTCGCCAAGGCGCATCCGGATCGTTTCTATCAGATGGGCATGGCCGAGCAACTGCTGATGAGTGCGGCAGCGGGTATGGCCCGCGAAGGTTTCGTACCCTTTGCCACCACCTACGCCGTGTTCGCTTCGCGCCGCGCCTATGACTTCATCTGCATGGCGATTGCTGAAGAGAACCTCAACGTCAAGATCGTCTGTGGCTTGCCCGGCCTCACCACCGGTTACGGCCCTAGTCACCAGGCTACAGATGATCTGGCAATCTTCCGCGCCATGCCCAACCTGATGATCGTCGACCCGTGCGATGCACTTGAAATCGAACAGGCCGTGCCCGCCATCGCAGCGCACCAAGGCCCGGTTTACATGCGCTTGCTACGCGGAAATGTGCCGCTGGTACTGGACGAGTACGGCTACAAATTCGAGATCGGCAAAGCCAAGACCCTGCGTACCGGCAACGATGTTCTGATCATCTCCACCGGCTTGATGACCATGCGTGCATTGGAGGCTGCAAAAGAGCTGCAAGCGGACGGGGTTGATGTTGCCGTGCTGCACGTGCCGACGATCAAACCGCTGGATGAGCAAACCATTCTGGCTGAAGCCCGCAAACCTGGTCGCCTGGTGGTCACCGCAGAAAACAGCTCCATTATTGGTGGACTGGGCGAGGCAGTCGCCGGCGTGTTGCTGCGCAATGGCGTGACGCCGACCTACAGGCAGATTGCATTACCCGATGCATTTCTGGATGCCGGGGCCTTGCCGACGCTGCACGATCGTTACGGCATTTCGACTGAGGCTGTCAAAGCCCGGATCAAAGCCTGGCTTTGACCGCATTCACCACATGCACCGATAACACTCAGCCCCAATCGAACGGTTTGAAAACCTGAATCTGCACCCAGATAGCGACCTCTGGAGACAGCGGTCGCTATTCAAATACGTGCAAGTCCCCTGCCCCGCGAGCATCGACACCGTAGCGTCGGTTCCGAGGCCCAGCCTTCAACGGCTGGTAGCGCCCTGCAGAAAAAACTGCATGACCTGCGTCGCCATGCCGACGCGGGCAACCCGCCCACGCCGTTCCGCATCGACAAATCCGTAAATGATCGAGGCAAACATCTCCGTCAGCACTTGGGCACTGATGTCGATGCGAAACACTCCTTTGTGCTGACCGCGCAGAAAGAAATTGTCCAGCGCGTCCGAATAAGGCTGCCAGCGACTGCCGCTTGCGCATTCATCCAGTGAGTCAGGCCGCCAGTGGAAGGCCAGGAAAGCCAGAAGTTCACGATGGGTCAAATGACTTTCGATCAGGCGCTGGAGGGCCTCAAGCGGCGGTGCCTCCTGCAGGTTCGCGTTCTCCATGACCTGATTGATCACGACAGAGCCGTAATTGAACAGCATCTCAATGAGGTTGTTACGTGTGCCACAGAAGCGATTCAACGTGGCCTTGCTCACACCTGCGGCTTCGGCGATGTCTTTGAACGTCCCTGCCGGGTGATCGACCATGGCAATCGCCAGGGCCTTCAACAGTTTCTCGTTCGCTGCAGATAAATCCATTAGGCGTTTCTTCGATTATCAGAATGACGTGCGAGCATTGTGCAGAAATGGCTCATCTTCTCAAGTGCTATGGCTAAGTTGCTCACAAAAGCCTCTCATGAGTCAATATTGACTCATTTGAGAAAATAAACAATCATTCGCATCTTTAGCAGCTAATGGGCGTGGCCCAGGTGAAAGATGAGTACGTCGCGCAGATGGCAAGTGGTTCCGGTACTCCCTTTATTGGCCGCATTGAGCCTGGCACTGGCAGGTTGTGAAAAGCCGCCGCAGGGTTGGGGCGGACCCGGGGGGCCGCGTGAAGTCGAAGCGATGACAGTCAGCAGCGAACCACTGACCCTGATCGCACAACTACCGGGGCGTGTAGAGCCGGTGCGCGTGGCTGAAGTGCGCGCACGGGTAGCGGGCATCGTGCTGGCTCGGCATTTCGAGGAAGGCGCGGATGTCAAAGCCGGCGATCTGCTGTTTCAGATCGACCCGGCGCCGTTCAAGGCTGCGCTCTCGCGGGCTCAGGGCGAGCTGGCCAAGACCGATGCTGCGCTGTTCCAGGCTCAGACGACCGTCAAGCGTTATGAACCGCTGGTCAAGATCGAGGCCGTAAGTCAGCAGGACTTCGATACCGCCAAAGCGGCCCTGCAAAGCGCTCTGGCAGCCAAGCGCTCGGCCCAGGCCGATGTCGAGACAGCCCAGTTGAACCTGAGCTACTCCACGGTCAAAGCCCCTATCGCCGGGCGCATCGGCCGAGCCCTGGTCACCGAGGGTGCATTGGTCGGTCAAGGCGACGCAACCATGATGGCGCGCATCCAGCAACTGGACCCGATCTACGTCGACTTCACCCAGCCCGCAGCCGATGCATTGCGTATGCGCGCAGCCATCGAACAGGGGCGCCTTACCGGCAACGCTGAAACACCGCTGACCCTAAGTGTCGAAGGCTCAGAGCACCAGAGCCAGGGCGAGTTGCTGTTCTCCGATGTCGCCGTGGACCGCGCCACCGGCCAGATCTCGCTGCGCGGGCGCTTCGCCAACCCGGGAACGGCGCTGCTGCCGGGCATGTACGTGCGCGTCAGTGCGCCACAAGGCCTGGACAAGGCCGCCATTCTGATACCGCAACGCGCCGTGCAGCGCTCTGCCGATGGTCAGGCACGAGTGCTGGTCATCGGCCAGGACCAGACAATCGAAGCCAAACCGGTGAACACCGGCGCCATGCAGGGCTCCCGCTGGCAGATCACCAAGGGACTGGTCGTGGGTGACCAGATCGTCACCGGCGCAATGAACGGCATCAATCCGGGCGACAAAGTCATTGCCAAATCGCTGACTACCCAGCAGGCCAAGGTCCAGTAAGGGCGTAGCGCTCAAGGAAACGACATGTCTCAGTTTTTTATCCGACGCCCGAATTTTGCCTGGGTCGTCGCGTTGTTCATCATGCTCGCCGGTCTGCTGGTCATCCCGTTGCTTCCGGTGGCCCAGTACCCGGTCGTCGCGCCACCGCAGATCACCATTACCGCCAACTACCCGGGCGCCTCGGCGAAAGTCCTGGTGGATTCGGTCACCAGCGTCATCGAGGAAGAACTCAATGGCGCCAAGGGCCTGCTCTACTACGAGTCCACCAGCAACTCCAACGGTACCGGCGAGATCGTCGTGACCTTCGAACCCGGGACCAGCCCACCGCTGGCCCAGGTCGATGTCCAGAACCGGATCAAGAAAGCCGAGGCGCGTCTGCCCAAGGCCGTGCTCGATCTGGGCCTGCAGGTCGAGCAAGCCAGTTCCGGCTTCCTGATGATTTACACCCTGAGCTACAAAGGCGACAGCGCCGGCAAAGACACCGTCGCCCTCGCCGACTACGCCGCGCGCAACGTCAACAATGAAATCAGTCGCGTCAAAGGTGTCGGTCGGCTGCAGTTTTTCGCGGCTGAAGCCGCCATGCGGGTCTGGATCGATCCGCAGAAGTTGATCGGTTATGGGCTGTCCATCGACGATGTAAATGCGGCGATCCGCACGCAGAACGTCCAGGTGCCGGCCGGCAGTTTCGGCAGCACCCCCGGCTCGTCGCAACAGGAACTGACCGCGACCCTGGCGGTCAAGGGCACCTTGGACAACCCTGAGGAGTTCGGCCGTATCGTCCTGCGAGCCAAACAGGACGGCTCGACTGTGCGCTTGGCCGATGTGGCACGCATCGCCGTGGGCAGTCAAAGCTACAACTTCGAGTCGCGCCTCAACGGCAAGCCTGCCGTTGCCGCCGCAGTGCAACTTGCCCCCGGCGCCAATGCCATTGCAACGGTGGCGGCAGTCAAGCAACGCCTGAACGAACTCTCAGTCAATCTGCCCAGCGATGCCGAGTTCTCCGTTCCCTACGACACCTCGCGCTTCGTCGACGTAGCCATCGACAAAGTGATCTACACCCTGATCGAAGCCATGGTCCTGGTGTTCCTGGTGATGTTCCTGTTTCTGCAGAACATCCGCTACACGTTGATCCCTGGCATCGTGGTGCCGGTCTGCCTGCTGGGCACCCTGACCTTCATGTACTTGCTGGGTTTCTCGGTGAACATGATGACCATGTTCGGCATGGTGCTGGCCATCGGCATCCTGGTGGACGACGCCATCGTGGTGGTGGAGAACGTCGAGCGAATCATGGCTGAGGAAGGACTCAGCCCCGCCGCTGCGACGGTCAAGGCGATGGGCCAGGTGTCGGGCGCAATCATCGGCATCACCCTGGTCCTGTCGGCGGTCTTCCTGCCGCTGGCCTTTATGTCCGGGTCGGTGGGCGTGATCTATCAGCAGTTTTCATTGTCGCTGGCAGTGTCCATTCTGTTTTCGGGTTTCCTGGCCCTCACCTTCACCCCGGCGCTGTGTGCCACCCTGCTCAAACCCGTCCCGGTCGGGCATCACGAAAAGCGCGGTTTCTTCGGCGCGTTCAACCGGGGCTTCAACCGCCTCGCAAACCGCTATGAGCGCCTCAACAGCACCTTGGTCAAACGCACCGGGCGCTACATGTTGATCTATGCGGGCATCGTCGCCCTACTGGGCTTTTTCTACCTGCGCCTGCCCGAGTCTTTCGTCCCCATCGAGGACCAGGGTTACCTGATTATCGATGTCCAGCTCCCTCCTGGGGCCACCCGTAACCGCACTGACCAGACGGCCCGAGAACTGGAACGCTACATGATGTCCCGGGACACCACAGCCTCGATGACCATGTTGCTGGGTTTCAGTTTTTCCGGCCAGGGCGAAAACGCCGGCCTCGCCTTCCCGACGTTGAAAGATTGGTCTGAGCGCGGCAAGGGACAGTCGGCGGCGGACGAGGCGGCAGCCTTCAACCAACGGTTTGCCAGCCTGAATGACGGCACCGTCATGGCCGTGAGCCCGCCGCCGATTGAAGGCATGGGCACTTCCGGCGGCTTCGCCCTGCGCCTGCAAGACCGCGCCGGACTCGGCCGAGAAGCCCTGTTGGCAGCGCGTGACCAGTTGCTGGGCAAGGCCAACGGCAATCCGAAGATTCTCTACACGATTATGGAAGGCCTGGCTGAAGCACCGCAGTTGCGCCTGGATATCGATCGGGAGAAGGCCCGAGCGCTAGGGGTGAGTTTCGATTCGATCAACAACGCTCTGTCAACGGCGTTCGGCTCCACGGTGATCAATGACTTCGCCAATGCCGGCCGCCTGCAACGCGTGGTGGTGCAAGCCGAACAGGCCGCCCGCATGACACCCGAAAGCGTGCTCAAGCTGTATGTCCCCAACGACAGCAATGCCTTGGTGCCGCTGAGCGCGTTTGTTTCTACTCGCTGGGAGGACGGCGCGGTGCAGATCGCCCGCTACAACGGCTACCCGGCCATTAAAATCGCCGGGGATGCGGCGCACGGCGTCAGCACCGGCGAAGCCATGGCCGAACTGGAACGCCTGGCCGCCGAACTTCCACCCGGCATAGGTTACGAATGGACCGGCCTGTCCTATCAGGAAAAGGTCGCCAGCGGCCAGGCCTTAACGGTCTTTGCCTTGGCCTTTTTAGTGGTGTTTCTGTTGCTGGTCGCGCTCTATGAGAGTTGGGCCATCCCGTTGACGGTGATGCTGATCGTGCCGGTAGGTGCGCTGGGCGCCGTGCTGGCCGTCACTGCCGCCGGCATGCCCAATGACGTCTATTTCAAGGTCGGCCTGATCACCATCATCGGCCTGGCGGCGAAAAACGCGATCCTGATCGTCGAGTTCGCCAAAGAACTGTGGGAACAAGGCGTGCCCGTACGCGAGGCGGCTATTCAGGCCGCGCGCCTGCGTTTTCGCCCCATCGTGATGACCTCCATGGCCTTTATCCTCGGCGTCGTTCCTCTGACGCTGGCCACCGGAGCCGGCGCTGCCAGCCAGCGCGCCATCGGCACCGGGGTGATTGGCGGCATGCTCAGCGCCACCCTGCTGGGGGTGATCTTTGTCCCGGTGTTTTTCGTCTGGGTGCTGTCCTGGCTGCAACGCAAACCTCAATCATCCGCCTCTGGCGAAACCCGGACCACGGAGTAACCCCCATGCACTCGAATAACCTTCGCTGGTCCACCGTAGCGACACTGAGTGTCGTGCTGGGGGGCTGCTCGCTGGCCCCCGACTACCATCGGCCCGCATCGCCGGTGGCTATGCAATGGAGCGACGCGTCACAGCAAAAAACCGGCACCGCCGTCGTCGATGCCGATGCCTTGAACTGGCAAGCCTTTATTATCGACCCGCAGCTGCGTCGGGCCGTGACGGCCGCCCTGGACAATAACCGCAGTCTGCGCCAGGCGCTGCTGGACATCGACGCCGCGCGCGCCCAATACCGGATCCAGCGCGCCGACCGCGTACCGTCGCTCAACGCCACCGCCAGCGGCAATCGCCAACGTCTGCCCGGTGACCTTTCGACCACAAACAACCCACAGGTCAACAGCACTTATCAGGTCGGCCTCGGGATGAGCGAGTTCGAGCTCGATCTGTTCGGTCGAGTGCGCAACCTGTCCGACGCGGCACTGGAACAGTACCTGGCGACTGCAGAAGCAACCCGCGGCACGCAGATCGCTCTGGTGGCCGAAGTCACCCAGGCCTACTTGACCCGTGACGGTGCACAACGGCGCCTGGCGCTTACCCGACAGACTCTTGAGACGCGCAAGGCCTCACTGGAACTGATAACCCAGCGACGCAAGGCCGGCACCGCCACGGCACTGGATTATCAAGAGGCCCTGGGGCTGACCGAACAGGCCCGGGCCGACCTGGAGAGCACCGATCGACAGCTACGCCAGGCAGGTCATACCCTGCAACTGCTGATCGGTACACAGGATGCAGAGAGCTACCTGCCCGCCACACCTCAGGACGAGCTGCTGCTGGTGCAGGACATCGAACCCGGCACCTCGTCGACGCTGATCGAACGGCGTCCGGATATCCTCGCCAGCGAACACCGACTCAAGGCACGCAATGCCGACATCGGTGCCGCCAGGGCGGCGTTCTTCCCGCGCCTGTCACTGACCGGCTCGTTCGGTAGTTCCAGCAAGGAGTTGTCCGGGTTGTTTGACGGTGGTTCGAACGCCTGGACCTTCGCCCCTAGTCTGTCATTGCCGATCTTCGCCGGCGGACGTAATCGGGCCGGCCTGGACCTGGCCAAGGTGCGCAAGGATTCGGCAGTGGCCAACTATGAAGACACGATCCAGAGCGCTTTCCGCGAGGTCGCCGACAGCCTCGCCGCCACCGACACGCTGCGCCGCGAGGAAGTCGCCCGCCAGGCACTGGCCGATTCCAGCCAAGAGGCACTGAAACTAGCCAAGGCCCGCTACGAAGGGGGAGTGGATACCCATTTGCGCTACCTGGATGCCCAGCGCAGCGCCTTCAGCGATCAATCCACGCTGATTCAGGTCAGCACCGAACGACAGATCGCACTGACCAACCTGTTCAAAAGCCTGGGCGGTGGATGGCGTGCTGATGCAGCCGGAAATAGCGGTAATTGAGCCCAGCCACTTATCGTCACCCCCCCAGGAGGGTCAATGCACACTGAATGTGATTATCTGAAGATCGGTCCCGGCGAACTCGACGCAACTTCTCTAGCGGAGTTGATCCAGGGGCAGTCCTTGCCCCTCTGGTTCACCGGTGTCGACTTCAGCGGTCAGGATCTGTCGCGGGTGAATCTGCAAGGCGCACGCTTCGAACGCTGCCTCTTCGCCGGCAGCAATCTGACCGCGGCGAAGCTCGATAGCGCCGAGTGGTTGAGTTGCCGAGCAGCACACGCGATGTTTCGCTCGGCAACATTGGTCGATGCCAAGTTCGTCAGCTCCGACCTGAACAATACCCAGTGGCAGCACAGCAAGCTGGCTCACGCCTCCTTTGACGGCTGCAAGCTGACGGGCGCCAATTTCATTGACACCTCAACCCTGGGTTTAAGTTTTTCCGACTGCGTGCTGCGCAGCGCCTGCCTGTCCGGCCTTTCATTCTACAAATCGCAGCTGCGAGGCCTCGACTTTGCCGACGCCGATCTGAGTTACTGCGACTTTCGTCATGCCGTCTTTCTTGAGGGGGGAAGCTTGTCGCTGGCCCGGGTCAATAATGCTCGTTTCGACCAGGCTGATTTGCGGGAGGCGAGTCTGGATGGACTACGCCTTGTCGATGCGAAGATGTTCAAGGGCGCGATTATCTCCAAAAGCCAGGCGGCGATGCTGCTATCAGGGTTAGGCCTGACCGTGTTGTAGCGCGAAGCTGGCGTTTACATTACTCATAGACAGTGTGCCGCTGGCAAGCCACAAGTACATCGGCAACACGCAGGAGCTCACGCTGAACATCCTGCGCGATGCCGAAAACTTGCACTCCAAGACGTTCGAAACTCTATCCGGCAGATGGACAATTTTAGTTATTCGTCAACCGTTGGAACTCCGCAACGTTTTCGGGTGTGATGAGGCGATAAGGAATAAACAAACTCTGTTCAACTGCTTTTTTATCAATCATTTTTATGGCAGCCTCCAGGGCACCTTCTGATTGACCTCTAGCATCCTGGAACACGGATACCGTCATGAGGCCTCGTTGAATCGCGGCCAACCCGTCGGAAGTACCGTCAACCCCTCCAACAAGAACTTCCTTTACGCCTGATTGACGTAGTGCCATCGCCGCCCCAATCGCCATTTCATCGTTATTTGATAAAATCGCGTCAATTTTTTTACCGGCCACCAACCAATTATTTGTAATATCCATACCTTTTTCACGGAGCCAGGAGCCACTCTGCTCCTCAACTAAATTAATATTCGGATACTTGGCTAGGACCTCCTTAAAACCAGCCGTACGACTGTGAGTTGCATTGTTGGCCAAGTCCCCCAACAAAATGGCCACTCGACCTTTGCCATCCAGCCTCTGAGCCAAGAATTGCGCTTGCATTCTCCCAGACTCCTTGTCATCAGAGGTCACTGTTACTACGCCGTCAGGCAGCTGAGGTTTATCGGGTCTCCGGTTAAGGTAAATCAAAGGAATTCCTGCTTTGACGGCCGATTCAGTAATGGCGTCCGTGGCACCGGTATCCACCGGATTGACTATGACGGCATCGACTTTCTGGCTAATGAAACTCTGAACCTGGTTTAATTGTTTGACCACGTCATTCCGTGCATCTTCAAACTGTAGATCTACCCCTTCCTTTTGGGCTCGACTGCTTAAATAATTTCGCAAGGCCGTAAGATAAGTATCATCGAATGTCGGCATGCTTACACCGATCCTGAGCTCAGCCAGCACAGAGGTACTCATCAGAAGCAACATCGTAGAAGCCAGCACGCGAGACTTGATATGCATATTTAAAATTCCTATTTTTTATTGTTGGTGTTTGTACGTTATCAAAACAATTAGTGCGCAATAAAAAAGAAACCTGGCCCGATTCAACAGTGACAAATATTGGCTCCCCCCAAGCTAAATAGTCGACCCATCAGCACCGGTGATGGCGTAAGGCGGTGGACCTGGCTCACAGGTGAAGGACAGGCTATCGGGGGTATTTGGCCGGGCCAGCCAATCAGATCGCAGTGTCGCGCAAACCCGGGCCATCGCGGCGCTGCATCAGTTCCTTGAGGCGTTTGCGCAGTAGCGCCGATTGATACCAGTGGGCCGACACCAGGCTTTTTTCCGCCGCTCGGGCGACTTCGGGACCGGACAATCGGTAGTCACTGGATAAAGGCTGGATGACATGTGCAAAAGCCAGACTTGGTTCGGACATGTTCTTATTCTCCGCAAGCTTGATAGTTTCAGGCGCTTGCCTGGATGTGGAATCACATCGCAGGAGAAAATATAGGGGGTCGGGAAATTGCACTCAATCCCTTGCACCGATTCCCTATCAAGCTATCATCCGGCCGCTATAGAGCTTGATAGTTCTCTATCAAGGCACTCGTGAGGCTCGCCATGAACAGGCGCACGAGCCCTATCATAGCGACCGTCGCCGAGCAGTGTCGCGACCGTCGACCGGGTGCTCAACGCCCGTGCCCCGGTCAATCCGCAAATCGCCGAGCGAGTGTTCCTGGCACCAGTCGTTAACGCCTTGCGCTGTTCGGCCCTGCTCATTAAATCCAGCAAAGTCACTCTGGGTGGCCGTGGATTTTCATGCTTACCGCCACAACGAAAAAAGAGGCCGAAGCCTCTTATATCAATGCCAGATACAAATCACGCGCACACAAAAACGCCACTCTACTGAGTGGCGTTTTTGTGAATGCTTGGAGCGGGAAACGAGACTCGCATCTGGTGTCCGACCCATTGAAATCTAAGGGGTTTCTGTTATTCCTGAAGCAGGAATGGACTCAATTCTGGACTTGTTCAAAGGACGCATCAAGAACAAAAAAAAGGATGACTCCAAGCCAATCTTCTGCACCATGCCGACCTCGGGCGCAGCAGCTTTCCGGCGGGCGCGCCTGGCTCAGACAAATACCTCCCGTCATGCAGATCAGCGGCGAGCGCAATCACTCATAAAGCGACTCATATCCCGAGAAAGGTTAATAACAAATATTTCATATTGTTGGCTATCCAGCTCATGAAGCCTGAATAGAAACTGGCAAGAAATTTTAAGCGCTATGCATTCACCGGTCGCAGCACCATTAAATAGCCTGGGGCGCATCGCCAGCATTGCGGGAAACCCAACGCTTTCCCCCTCGGTAGTCGTTCGGATGACTTTGCGGCCAGCTTCGGTGTCCTGATATATCTCCAGATGCCCCTTTAGAACGACATAGAAGCAATCTGCGCGTTCTCCCTGGCGATAGAGCCGACATGCTCGGCGTTACAGGACCGGGGGAAGCGTCATCCTCGACATGGCTTTTTTGTAGTTTATGAAGCGTTCATGGTTTTGTGGGTGTCGATCAGATGCTGCAGCACACCCGGATCGGCCAAGGTGGAGATATCCCCCAACCCATCGTATTCGGCAGCCGCAATCTTGCGCAGAATGCGGCGCATGATCTTGCCCGAACGGGTTTTCGGCAGCCCCGGCGCCCACTGGATGACATCCGGCGAGGCAATCGGGCCGATTTCCTTGCGCACCCAGTTCTTCAGCTCAGTACGCAGTTTTTCGTCTGCATCTTCGCCGCTATTAATCGTGACGTAGACATAGATACCCTGGCCTTTGATGTCGTGCGGCACACCGACCACCGCCGCTTCGGCGACCTTCGGGTGAGCGACCATCGCACTTTCGATCTCGGCAGTCCCCATGCGGTGGCCGGAGACGTTGAGCACATCATCCACGCGACCGGTGATCCAGTAGTAACCGTCTTCATCACGACGCGCACCGTCACCGGTGAAGTACATGCCGCGGAACGTCTTGAAGTAGGTATCGACGAAGCGGTCATGGTCGCCATACAGCGTGCGCGCCTGGCCCGGCCACGAATCGAGAATCACCAGGTTGCCCTCGGCCACGCCTTCGATGATGTTGCCCAAGTTGTCCACCAGGGCCGGCACCACGCCGAAGAACGGACGTGCCGCCGAGCCCGGCTTGAGTGCGTGCGCACCCGGCAGCGGGCTCATCATGTTGCCGCCCGTTTCGGTCTGCCACCAGGTGTCGACGATCGGGCAACGGGACTGGCCGACGTTCTTGTAGTACCAGTCCCACGCTTCCGGGTTGATCGGCTCACCGACCGAACCGAGCAGGCGCAGGCTGCTGCCATCGGCGCCTTCCACGGCGGCCTTGCCCGACGCCATCATCGCGCGAATGGCGGTGGGCGCGGTGTAAAGGATGTTGACCTTGTGCTTGTCGACGATTTTCGCCACCCGGGTGATGTCCGGGTAGTTCGGCACGCCTTCGAACAGCAGCGTGGTCGCGCCATTGGCCAGCGGGCCGTAGACGATGTAACTGTGGCCGGTGACCCAGCCGACGTCGGCGGTGCACCAGTAGACTTCGCCCGGACGGTAATCGAACACGCGCTCGTGGGTCATCGCCGCGTACAACAGGTAACCGGCGGTGGTGTGCTGCACGCCCTTCGGCTTACCGGTCGAACCGGAGGTGTACAGGATGAACAGCGCTTCTTCCGCGCCCATCTCTTTCGGCGCGCAGACACTGCCGGCCACTTTCATCAGGTCTTCGTACCAGATGTCGCGATGCTGGTTCCACTTGATGTTGCCACCGGTGCGCTGGCACACGATGACTTTCTGAATGCTGCTGGTTTCCGGGTTGGTCAGCGCGTCGTCGACGTTGCTCTTCAGTGGAATCTTCTTGCCGGCACGAATGCCTTCGTCGGCGGTGATCACCACTTTGGATTTGCAGTCGATGATGCGACCGGCCAGGGCTTCCGGCGAGAAACCACCAAACACCACCGAGTGAATCGCGCCGATCCGGGTACACGCCAGCATGGCGACCACGGCTTCGGGGATCATCGGCATATAGATAGTCACCACGTCGCCGCGGTGCACATCCTGGCCGCGCAGGGCGTTGGCGAACTTGCAGACTTGTTCGTGCAGCTCGCGGTAGGTGATGTTGCGGCTTTCGGCAGGGTCATCCCCTTCCCAAATGATCGCGACTTGATCGCCGCGCTCGGCCAGATGACGGTCGAGGCAGTTGTAGGAAACGTTCAGGGTGCCGTCGGCGAACCATTTGATGTCGACATGGTGATCGTCAAAGGAAGTCTGTTTCACCGTGGTGAAAGGCTTGATCCAGTCGAGGCGCTTGGCTTGCTCGCGCCAGAAGCCGTCCGGGTTGACGACGGACTGCTGGTACATGGCCTTGTAGGTCGCCTCGTCAGTCAGCGTGTTGGCCAAAACCTCGGGACGAACGGGATACAGAGAAGCCGCACTCATCTTTGCTACCTCGGTGAATAGTTGTTTTTGTTAAATGTTTTGCGCTGATCAAACGTGCTCGGCTCGCAAGCGCTATAGCCGACGTCTCAAGCACGCCCGTGATGGTGTTGAGCTCTTCTAACGACAAGTCATATCTGGAAGCAGCTGAGCAATATGGATTTGAATTTCGTACTACTTCTTACTTCGTCTGATCCAATTGACCCGGGTGGCATCAGTGGCGCAATAACCTGCGAAGCGGGACCCCATCTTTCAGTACCGGCGATTTAATGACGATGTAACTGAAGTATTTTGAAATACCGATATTCTTGTCCAGCAGACCTTCAATCACTTCCTGATAGTGCTGGATGCTGCAGGTCATGAAACGCACCAGATAATCGTAACCGCCGCTGATCAAGTGGCACTCGAGCACCTCATCGACCAAGCGGATATTGGACTCGAACTTGGCGAAGTCCTCCCGCTTGTGGTCGCTGAGCGTGATCTCAGTAAATACCGTGACTGAGTCGGTGATTTTGGCAAGATTGAGATGGGCTCTATACCCGGAAATATAGCCGGCCGACTCAAGCCGCTTGACCCGTTGCAAACATGGGCTGGACGACAGACCCACCGCATCGGCCAGGCTGACGTTAGTCATTCGGCCGTCCTTTTGAAGCTCAACCAGGATACTGATATCAATTCGGTCTAGTTTGATTAAACCTTCCATCGTGTACCTCTTGGTTGCCATTCAGTTATACAGAGGTTTTAGCAAAGTCAGCGTCGCAAAGATAGCTGATGCTGAGCAACCAGGTCGGCCATGCTATTGATGCAAAAATCCGCAGGACATTGCTGGGTATCGTTGCCATGCCCACGACAAATCAGGCACAAACCAGCCGATTTTGGCGGCTCGGCAGGAGGCCTGGAGACCTGCAGGATATCTTTGGCTTGCAGGTTATTGTCCTGCAACCAGACACTGTCCTCCAGTGGCTTGCTGACTCGGGAAAGCAAGTCTTCGGGCGTAATTCCCAAGCGCTCACAGAGCTGTTCGCGATCCTCGGCATCACGATCGCAGCACACCAGCAGCCGATAGAATTTGCGCAAATACAACATGGCGCCGGGCGCATCCTCGAACAGCGACCAGTTGCCCACCGATCGGGCGAAACTCATGCCCTCCTCCCAACTGGCCTTGAGCCCGAAGCGCTCTGCCAACTGACGATGGGCGAAGCACAATAAGCCACTGAAACCCAGTTCGGAAAAACGTGGATAGAGCGTGCGTACCGCCTCGTCAAATGCGGCCAATACCTCTTCCCTGCCCAGCACGCCCAGATGATTTTCGAGCAACGGTTGCAGGGCCGTCCAGATACCGGAATCCCGATCGACCAGGACCTCGTCGCAATCGATCAGCAGTGCACGATAATCAGTCAGGTACATGGTGTAGCCTCCCATGATGCATTCATCAATCCATGTGCTCTAAATGCCTCGGTTGGCGCATTGCTACATTGCGCCAACCGAGACCTGAGATTAATCCAACACTCGCAATAATGCCGCTTCAAGAATGGTCAGCGCTTCGTCGATCTGTTGTTCTTCGGTTACCAGAGGAGCAAGGAAGCGCAACACATTTCGGTACACCCCGCATTTGATCACCAACAGCCCGCCAACCCTGGCCTGATCGATCAATTGTTGGGTGAGTTCTGCATCGGGGCTGCGGGCCTCATCGTCTTTGATCAATTCGATTGCCAGCATGAAGCCGGTGCCGCGTACGTCACCAATACGAGGGTGACGTGCCTGCAAGCGCAGAAGGCCTTGACGCAGCCGCTCACCCAATACCTCACCACGCTCAAGCAACTGGTCCTGTTCGTAAGTTTCGATCACTGCCAATGCGGCCGCACAAGCCAGCGCGTTACCGCCGTAGGTGCCACCGAGACCACCGGGTAATGGCGCGTCCATGATGTGTGCACGACCCACCACGCCCGATATTGGCAAACCACCTGCCAGGCTCTTGGCGACGGTGACCAGATCCGGCTGAATCCCGGCGTGCTGAAAACCGAACCATTTTCCGGTACGGCCAAAACCGGTCTGAATTTCATCGAGAATGAGCACGATGCCATGTTGTTCGGTCAGAGTCCGCAGCGCCTGGAGAAACTCCGGCGGCGCGGAGAGGAAGCCGCCATCGCCCTGCACCGGCTCGATGATGATCGCTGCTACCCGGTCTGCAGGAACTTGGGTCGCCAGCAATTCGTTCAGGGCTTGCAGGGCCATCTCGCTGGTAAAACCGCGATAGGCGTTAGGGTACGGGGTATGAAAGACCTCAGGAGCGAAGGGACCGAAGTTCTGCTTGTAGGGCTGGCTCATGCCGGTCAAGGTCGTGCCGAGCAAAGTGCGTCCATGGAAACCGCCACGAAAGGAGATGACCGCTGGGCGATTGGTATGCGCGCGAGCGATCTTCACCGCGTTCTCCACAGCCTCTGCACCGGAGGTAAACAGCGCCGCCTTGTAGGCTTCACGACCACCGACCAACTCGCACAAACGCTGGACCAGGTCGAGATAAGGTTTGTAAGCCACTACCTGGAAACAAGCATGGCTGACCTTTTGCAATTGGGCTTGCACCGCCGCGACCACCTTCGGGTGATTGTGACCGATGTTCAACACGCCGATGCCACCGACGAAGTCCAGGTAACGCGCCCCATCCACGTCCCACACCTCGGAACCCTGGGCACGATCGATAACCAGCGGGTGTGCGGTGACCAAACCCCGTGGCACGAATTGATCGCGTTGACGGAGCAAACTCGGGGTTTCTTCGACTTTACTGTTCATTGGCATCTCTCATGGTGGGCCTGGCAGCCGGGAAGCGGCTGCGATGTGGTTCACAGGTTAAGCTTTCGACGCAATTGTCTAAGCCGAACTTGGCCTCTGAGAAATTCGGATCGACTGTTTTCACCCCGGCAAACAGCAGATTCCTTCAGCGGCGGCCAGCCCCATGGAATCTGCCGACATACGCCCCATACAACGCAACGTTATGCGTTTAAGCAGATTCTTTCGACATATCCTGCTCTGCCACTCGGGCATGCTGGATACCCCCAATCTAATGCGAGAAGTTACCCATGGCCCTGCTCTATAAAGCTGACCCGGTGCGCGGCGAACAATGGAAGCGTCTATTCGCTGAGCACGCTCCGGATATCGAATGGCGTGCCTGGCCAGACATCGGCGATCCGCAGGACATTCGCTACCTGGCGGCGTGGCAGGCGCCGGACGATCTCGAAACATTGTTACCAAACCTGCAGGTACTGTTCGCCTTGTCAGCCGGGGTCGACCAACTTGACCTTGACCGCCTGCCAACGACCCTGCCGGTGGTACGTTTACTCGACCCGAGCATCACCCGGGGCATGTGCGAGTACGCCACTTTTGCGGTGCTGAGCCTGCACCGGGATATGCTCCGTTATCGCCAGCAACAAATGGCTCGGTGCTGGCAGGCTCACCTGCTGCAACCGGCAGCCAAACGTCGGGTAGGCGTCATGGGCCTCGGTACGCAGGCTCAACAGATTCTGGCCACCTTGCAGACCTTTGGGTTCGCCTTATCGGGCTGGGCACGTAGCGAGCATCGTATTGCCGGGGTGGACTGCTTTGCGGGGGACGAGCAACTTCCGGCCTTCCTCGGCCAGTGCGACATAGTGCTTTGTGTCCTGCCATTGACCGAGCAGACAAAAGGGATTCTCAACCGTCAGTTGTTCCAGCACCTGCCCAAAGGCGCTGCCTTGGTCAACATGGGCCGCGGTGGGCACCTGATAGAAGAGGATCTGCTTGAGGCTTTGGCCAGCGGTCAGCTCAGCGCGGCGGTGCTAGACGTGCTGGAACAGGAGCCGGCGGCGCCGGACCATCCCTTCTGGCACCATCCGCAAATATTGCTGACACCGCATATCGCTGCGATGACCCAACCGGAAAGTGCGTTTAGCGTGTTGCTGGAGAATATCCGCCGTCATCAACGCGGTGAATCAATGCTTGGCCTGGTTGACCTCAAGCGAAGGTACTAACCCGCAGTTGTCGAACTCGACGGCAACCACACCATCGCGCACCAGATTCAATCGACACAGTGCCTTTCTCTTTGGTCTGCATCCCGAAAACCAACCCGGTATTTACTGCCGACCTTGCGCCTCATTTGAGCAATAACTGTGGCCCGCAGAGCCGTCGCTTACGGAATCTACCGAATCAATGGGGGCCTCTTGTCAGGCCTCGCCGCAGGTGAGATACAAATACTTTCAGCGGAAAAATCCGACCGATTAAGCTCCCTGTCAATGGAGACCTGACATGTCCAACTCGCAACGCTCTGCATATCTCTATCGCCCCATGACCTCGGCCGATGTGGCGTCAGCCCACGCCTTGTCCGTACAGTTGAAGTGGCCCCATCGCCTGGAAGAATGGGCCATGTTGCAGCGCATCGCGAAAGGTTTTGTCGTGGAAGACGAAGGCCGCCTGATCGGTACTGCGTTCACCTGTCCGCAGGGACATTACGCCACCATCGGTCTGGTGATCGTCAGTGATGAGTACCAGGGCCAGGGTATAGGTCGCAAGCTGATGGAGCTGGCACTTGAGGCATGCGGATCACGTACCGCCATACTCAATGCGACGCTAGCCGGTGCTCCACTTTATGCCAGCCAGGGATTCATTGACTTTGGACATATTCAACAACATCAGGGGCACGCACTGGCTCCTGTACCAAATGACCTGGCAGCCGATGAGCACTGCCGCGCGCTGACCGAAGCCGATCGGAACGACCAGATCGAACTGGCCAACGCCGGCAGTGGCCTGAACAGACACGCCGTGCTCAATGATCTATTCGATATTGTCGAACACTCGGTTGGTATCGAACGCGATGGTCAGCTGCGCGCCTTCGCCATGCTGCGTCCATTCGGCCGTGGTCGCTGCATCGGCCCGGTCATCGCAGAAAATCCAGAGCAGGCCAAGCACTTGATCGCGGTGTTTTTGGCCCAAGTGCCAAACGCATTCGTGCGCATGGATATACCGTCCGATAGCGGGCTGGCCTCTTGGCTCGAAGACGCCGGGCTGAAGCACGTCGACACCGTTGCGCAAATGGCTCGTGGCACCCCACCGCAGGCTATCGGCGCAGTGCGCCAGTTTGCGCTGGTGACTCAGGCCATCGGCTGACAAACCCGGCGTTACACCCAATGCATTTTCCTGGAGAAACACTTTCATGCTCGAACACACTGCAGTGCTGTTGGCACACGCCGACGGCAGTCCCGCTTCAACAAAATTCACCCCCGGTTCGTTGGGGGCCACCGATCCTTTCGACCGGCACATTGCTTATCTAGGGGCGGATGACATCGCTGCCGGCGTGGTCCAGGCGAGCGGACAGTTCAATGTCGATGACTATCCCTACAGCGAAACGATCGTGGTTCACGCGGGACGCGTCACCCTGCAGAGCCAGGATCACAGGCTCCAACTAAATCCCGGCGACAGCGCCGTGATCGCCCGCGGTACGTCGCTCCAGATCGAGGCGCAACCCGACTCTCTCTGGGCATTCTGCGCGGATACCCAGCTCGTCGAAGAGCGCCATCCCGGGCTCACCGCGCTCCCCCCGCTAACCCTGCTCTCTCCCTCGGCGGCACCGGGGCCAGAAATTCTGCTAAGCCCGGCACCGCAATGTCGCTCACACAATTTGTTTGTCGAAGAACCGACCAACCTGCGCATCGGCGTCTGGGATTCGACACCCTATACCCGCGGGGCGAGGCCGCACCTGCTGCATGAACTGATGCACCTGATCGAAGGCAGCGTCACCCTCCAGCTGGCGGACGGGATCGATCTGACAGTCAACACTGGCGATACGGTATTCGTGCCCCGAGGTGCCCCATGCGCCTGGAATAGCAGCGCCTATGTACGCAAGTTCTACGTCGTCAAGTAACTCGAAACACGTTAGCACTGGCAGACGGATTCTCCTCTGCTGGCCCCACCACAAAACCGATCAATCACTTGCGGAGCTCAGACAATGGGATTAGGTGGCTTCAGTACCGGAAAACTCCTGATCATCCTGTTGATCGTGGTCATGCTGTTCGGAACCAGGCGCCTGAAAGGTTTGGGGTCGGACCTCGGCGACACGATCAGGGGGTTCCGCAAATCCATGGGCGACGATAAGCCAGTCACTGAGGAGCCCAGGGACCCGCCCATTGACGCTCAGGCGCGCACGCTCGAAGACTCGGTAAAAAAATACTGAACCCTAATCTATATCGGCTTTAGCGAACGGCTATTGATGGTCCAGACAGCTCTGAATAGATCACCAACCGTGGCGTTGAAGCTCATGGGCGTGGCAAATGTCCAAGCCCCAGTCAACCATTCAAATTGAGGTGAGAAGCGGAAATGGAAGTGCAGTCGATGTCAGACAAGTCGGTCGCTGGGGAAGCATTCTGGGAGCGCGTGCGCGCAGCCTATCCGGAGCAGCGCCCCCTATTGAACCTGAACAACGCGGCCGTGAGCCCGCCGCCGCTGGTGGTAGAGCAGGCTATGATCGATGCCTATCGGCTGATCAGCCAAAATCCGGACGTCAATATGTGGAGCAAGCTCGACGCCGAGCTCCCTACGATCAAGCAACAGCTGGCTGACATGGCCGATTGCGATCCTGATGAGATCGCCCTGAACCGTAACTCATCCGAAGGCTTGTCGACAGCCATCTTCGGCATCCCGTTGAAGGCCGGCGACCAGGTGCTGGTCTCACTGTGGGACTATCCGAGCGTAATAGCCGGATGGCTGCAGCGCCAGCAACGCGAAGGCATCGAAGTGGTGACCGTCGACTTTGACCTGATGGACGATGAGGAAATCATCGTGAAAGCTTATGCGCAGGCAATTACACCACGCACCCGGGTGATCCAGCTGACCCACATGCTGCACTGGACCGGGCGGGCCCTACCGGTAAAGCGCATCTGTGCGCTAGCCCGGGCGCGAGCGATTATCACAGTGGTGGACGGTGCCCAGACGTTTGCGCAGATGCCACTCAGCTTCCGCGAACTTGATTGCGACTACTTCGTCACCAGCCTCCACAAATGGCTGGGTGCGCCGGTCGGCAATGGCATGCTGATTGTCAGACGCGACCGAATCGACAGCACCTGGCCGTTGCTAGGGCCTTTCGACCCTCCGCCGCTGCAGATCGACAAGTTCGATCATTGGAATCTCGGCACCTATAACTCGGCGATACAGGCAGGCATTGTCCCGGCTATCCGTTTCCATAAAGAGATCGGCACGCAAACCATTCACGCGCGTCTACAGGAGCTGACCCGCTACTGGGTTGACCTCGCCAAAGACATTCCCGGTTTCAGGCTTCACACGCCACTTGATACCGTCGAGCTGGGCGCAGTAAGCCTGTTCTCCATCGATCAATGCGATGCTCGATGGGTTGAGCAGGAACTTCGAAACACCCACAAGGTGCATGTCAAGTTCCGCCAGATCAGGCACATAAGCGGACTTCGGGTGTCGCCGAGCATCTACACGCAGAAGAGCGATCTGCGCCGCTTTGTCGAGGCGCTAAAGCAGGTGGTTGCAAGCAGATAGGCCGGTGGACTGCCTGACAACGAATAGAGGATGCGTCTGCACACACCTTTCTGATCTCATCGTTCTAAGCATTGAGATCAGAAAGCTGCCTTAAGTTTTTCGAGTCCGGCAACCTGTTAGATTCCGTCACCCGGGGAGTAGAAAGGGTTGACCAAATCGTAACTTTTTACCAGGCGCTCGATGCTGCCATCACCGTCCAACTCCGCCAGAACCTTATCGAGACTCTGCATGAATTTTGGCTTGTAAAGGTAGGCCGAAGCATTGAGCCGGATATAACCAAGGTAGCCCGCCTCACCGGAGAGCCAAGGTCCTTCGACTAACCAGTTGAGATCATTTTGGGCTTCGGCATAGCTGTAGGGTGGATAGCCCGCGTCACAGAGAATGACCACGTCTATTGGCGCGCTCGCCCAACTCTTGGCGTGCATGGCGCAACCCACCAAAACCATCAATAACAACCGCATACTCGACGTCCTTCACATTCCTTTGATCCCTCTTCGCTGGCCCTTCGCACACTGAAGGAAAGAGCCGTTAGAAGCGGTTCCACTGCGCAGGCGCTCAACAGGCCACCTTGAGAAGAGACTGTCAGAGGGGTATTTGCGCGCGATAAAAAAAGCCCGCAGTGAGACGGGCTAAAAGGGTGACACACAAGAATGAATAGAGCGGTCAAACCGCCCTGGTGTTACCTCAGCTCAAAGCGCCGCGGCGATTGCCATACCGACATCCTGAGTCGAGCCCTGCCCTCCCAGATCGGGGGTGATCGGCCCCTCGGCGATGACCTGCTCGATGGCCTTGAGAATGCCGTCATGAGCCGCACGATAGCGCTCATCGCCATTGCCCAGGAAGTCCAGCATCAAGGCACCGGACCAGATCATCGCAATCGGGTTGGCGATGTTCTGCCCATAGATGTCCGGCGCCGAGCCATGCACTGGCTCGAACAGCGACGGAAAGCGCCGCTCCGGATCAAGGTTGGCCGACGGCGCAATACCGATGGTCCCGGCGCAGGCCGGCCCCAGGTCGGACAGGATGTCACCGAACAGGTTCGACGCCACGACCACATCAAAACGGTCCGGTTGCAGCACGAAACGCGCGCAGAGAATGTCGATGTGCTGCTTGTCCCAGGTGATGTCCGGGTACTGCGCCGCCATCAATGCGGTGCGTTCGTCCCAGTACGGCATGCTGATGGAAATCCCGTTGGACTTGGTCGCCGCCGTCAGGCGTTTGCGCGGTCGGGTGTGGGCCAGCTCGAAGGCAAACTTGAGAATCCGGTCCACGCCGCGTCGGGTAAACACCGACTCTTGCAGCACGAACTCATGCTCGGTGCCTTCGAACATCTTGCCGCCCACCGACGAATACTCGCCCTCGGTGTTCTCGCGGATCACCACGAAGTCGATGTCCCCCGCTTCGCGTCCGGCCAGAGGACACGGCACGCCGGGAAACAGCCGCACCGGACGGATGTTCACGTATTGGTCGAAGTCACGGCGAAACTTCAGCAGCGAACCCCACAGGGAAATGTGGTCCGGCACTTTGTCCGGCCAGCCCACAGCGCCGAAGTAGATCGCGTCGAAACCCTTGAGCTGCTCGAACCAGTCGTCGGGCATCATTTGCCCGTGTTCCAGATAGTAATCGCAGTGCGCCCAGTCGAGCACTTCGATGCTCAGATCCAGCTGCCATTTCTTCGCGGCTTGCTCCAGTACTCGCAGCCCTTCCGGCAGGACTTCCTTGCCAATGCCATCGCCGGCAATCGCGGCGATTTTGAATGTCTTGCTCATCAATCTGCCTCCCGTGTCTGTGAATTACAGCCCACCGATGTGGAAGGCTTTGACTTCAAGGTATTCATCCAGACCGTACTTGCTGCCCTCGCGGCCCAGGCCTGATTGTTTGATGCCGCCGAACGGGGCGACTTCCATGGAAATGATCCCGGTGTTGAGGCCGATCATGCCGAACTCCAGCGCCTCGCCGAAACGCCATGAACGACGCAAGTCCTGGGTGAAATAGTAGGCACCCAGACCGTAAGGCGTGGCATTGGCCAGCGCGAGGGCTTCGACTTCATCGGTAAAGCGCATCAGCGGCGCCACCGGGCCGAAGGTTTCTTCGTTGGCCAGCAGCATGCCCGCGTGGGCCTCGCCGAGGACCGTCGGCTGGACAAACTGGCTGTCGCCCTCGGGCATGCCGCCGCAGAGCAAACGTGCGCCCTGGCTCAGGGCATCGTCGATGTGCCGGGCGACTTTGCTCACCGCCGCCGGGTTGATCAGCGGGCCGATGGTGACGTCGGCGTCCAGGCCGTTACCGATCTTGAGCTTGCCCACCTCCTCCACCAGGCGCTGGGCGAAGCGTTCGTAGATGCCGTCCTGCACCAGAATGCGGTTGGCACAGACGCAGGTTTGCCCGGCGTTGCGAAACTTGCTGAGCATGATGCCGGCCACCGCCTGCTCCAGATCGGCATCGTCGAACACAATGAACGGCGCGTTACCGCCCAGTTCCAGGCTCAAGCGCTTGATGTGTTCGGCGCTCTGGCGCATCAACAAGCGGCCGACGGCGGTCGAGCCGGTGAAGGAAATCTTGCGCACGCTCGGGTTGCCGGTCAGCTCTTCGCCGATGCCGGCGGGCATGCCGGTCAACACGTTGAACACCCCGGCCGGGATGCCCACGCGCTCGGCCAGTACCGCCAACGCCAAAGCAGACAACGGCGTCAGGTCCGAGGGCTTGACAATGATCGGGCACCCGGCCGCGAGGGCCGGCGCGCATTTGCGGGTGATCATCGCGTTGGGGAAATTCCACGGGGTAATCGCGGCGCACACACCCACCGGTTGCTTGAGCGTCAGCAGTCGGCGGTCACCGCTGGGGGCCGGCATGGTTTCGCCGTAGACCCGTCGGGCCTCCTCGGCGAACCATTTGACGAAACCGGCGCCGTAGCGAATTTCGCCTTTGGCTTCGTTCAACGGTTTGCCCTGTTCGCAGGTCATGATCAGCGCCAAGTCGTCGAGGTTATCGATCATGGCCTGATACCAGCGCTCGAGCAGCGCCGCACGTTCTGCTGCCGGGCGAGCGCGCCAGGCCGGCCAGGCTTTTTCGGCCGCTTCGATGGCGCGACGGGTTTCCGCACCTTGCATCGCCGGTACGCGGCCAATCAACTGGCCGGTGGCCGGGTCGATGACGTCCAGGGTTGCGGCGTTGTCGGCGCCGATCCACTGCCCGTCGACATAGGCGAGTTCTGCCAGCAGGCTGGGGTCTTTCAGGAAATTCTTGAGCATGGTCGAGTCCTGTTTCGAGACAGCCTTCAGTCTATTGAGTCGCCACAGGCGAGGATGCTGAAAGCGCCACCCCAGCAGCCTTGAATGCTGAAAATCAGCATTCGACGGCAGGCTCTACTGTTGGTTTGTGATGGCTATCGTGGCGGTCCCCGGTGCCGAGAGGCAGCCGGTCATCGAGCATGGATAGGGCGCAACGAGTCTGGATCAGACAATGAAATGCTTGACCATGCTATTCAACTCGCTGGCCAAGCCCGCGAGTTCCCGACTAGAGGCCTGGCTCTGACTGGCCCCGGCCGAGGCCTGCTGGGAAACATCACGGATATTGAGCAGGTTGCGGTCCACCTCACGAGCAACATGGGACTGCTCTTCGGTGGCACTCGCAATGTATAGATTGCGTTCGTTGATCTGGGCAATGTCGTCGACGATGGCATTCAGTGCCACGCCTGCCGCACGAGCGACCTCCAGGGCTTCGCGGGTTTTACCGTTACTGCTTTGCATAGCCCGCAGGGTGCCCTGACTGCCTTTTTGCACCAAGCCGATGATGCTCTCGATCTGTTTGGTCGATTCCTGGGTTCGTTGCGCCAAGGCCCGGACCTCGTCGGCCACTACGGCGAAACCCCGTCCGCTTTCGCCCGCGCGGGCCGCCTCGATCGCGGCATTCAGGGCGAGCAGATTGGTTTGCTCGGCAATGCCTCGAATCACATCCAGCACCGAGCCGATATCACCTATCTGGCCTGCCAGGGCATGCAGGGCCCCCGCAGTATCCTCGATATCCTCGGCCAACGATTCGATGGTGCCGACTGTACGGCTGACGCTCTCCTGGCCTTGACGCGAGCGCTGGTCTGCTGTCTGGGATACCTCCGAGGCACAGGCGGCATTGCGCGCCACCTCTTCGATCGCGGCAGTCATTTCGGTGACCGCAGTGGCGGCCTGGTCGAGCTCGCCGCTCTGCCGTTGCAAACCACGGGTGGCGTCATCGGTCACTGCATTCAACTGAGCGGATGTCGTGGCCAGCCGCCCGGAAGAACTCAGCACCTGTCTGACCGTACCACGAAGGTTCATTTGCATGCGCTCAAGCGCTTGCAGCAGGCGCGCCGCCTCATCCATGCCAACGATAATCAGTGGTTGGGTCAGGTCACCCTTGGCGATACGCTCGGCTGCCGTCATGGCAATCGCCAACTGCTTAAGCAGTCGCAGCACGATCAAGGTGGCCAAGGTGCCGCCAGCTAACAACAGCGCCAGCAAACCTGCGGACATCAGGATGACGCTCTGCCGGGCGCTGTCGCGACGTTCTATCAGCGCGTTATCGAGCGCCGTCAGCGCTGAACGGCCAAGGGCATACAAGGCGTCAACAGGTTTGTTGTAAGCAGTCAAATAGTCGCCGACCGGGTAATTCAGCTTAAGCGCGTACAAGGCATCGGCAGGCTCGTTATTTCCTGCGGGGCTTGCGCTGGGCGCGAAATCCATGTCCATTTCGACGACCGATACCAATCGCGCATTGCTGAGTTCAAGCGCCTGCCGGATTTGCGGACCTAGTGCCGTTAGCGGCGCTTCTAGTAAAGCCTTGAGTTCCGGCTCGGCGGCACTCGCCTTGGTCAAGGCACGTGCAGCCTTGTCAACGCTGCTCAGCGCCTGGGTGGCCAAGCCACGCAGCGCACCTTGTTGCTCAGGCAGGATCCGACCCTGCGCCAGATACAAGCCGCCGGCACCACGCAACTGACCCAACAACTCGGTGGCTTGCGGCAACTCGATCAAGGCGCCCGCCATCAACGAGTACGTCCCTAACACTGGATCAAGGGACAGTTTGAAGTGATCGAGCATTGCGTCCTCGATCAGCAGATAGGCTGCGATCAACTGGCTGTGCCGGACCAGACTCTGCGGGCTCTTGACTGCGGCCTGATCAACCTGGCCGGCCAATTCTTGCCATTGTTGCTGCGCCTCTCGCCAGACGGCCAGAATGGTGGGGGCGACTTGGGCCTCCTGTAAAACCTGGTCGGTTGCTTCGACGGCGCGATCCACTTCGGCCTGCTTGTCCAGACGGGCTTTGTTGAAGTCCCGATTGCCGGTTAGCACGACGGATGCCAGATCGCGATGCTGCTGTGTCAAGTGGATTAGCTGGAGCAACGCCTGCACTGGTCTTATGCCGCGCAGCTCCAGATTTGTCTGGTGGCTATTCTGATACGCACCCAGTACGTAGAGGCTGGTAGGAATGGCAATCAGGGTCACGGCTAGCAAGCCGAGCAAGGCGAACTTGCCAGCGAATGACAGGCGCTCAAGCACTTTCATGGGGGAACTCCGGAAGGGTTGCGAGTGGCTGGCGGTTTTTCTGAATAGGCGCAGTCAAGCAAGCCTGGGAAGCCTTTCTCAGCACTTCCCACACTGTCAGCACGATGAGCGGATGAACTCAAGCTCAGGACATCACGCCTTCCTGAACGCCACGCCATAACAAGGCCATAAGCGCGGTGAGCGAGTGTTCGGAGTAAGCAAACGATGCACTAAACCCGCATCGAGCCTAATAACCCTTGTAGAAAGTGCTCCCCGGCTTCCATCTGGCTAATCTCGATGAACTCGTCAGGCTTGTGTGCCTGTTCTATCGAGCCTGGGCCACAGACCACCACCGGCACATCCAGGCGTTGTTTGAACAACCCGCCCTCAGTGCCGAATGAGACTTTGGCAGTGCCGGTATCCGGCGCGGCGAAGTTTTTCAGAAAGCGCACCGCCTCGACACTCGGGTGGGTATCGAGGCCGGGATAGACGTTCAGCGTTTCAATTTCGATATCCGCCACGCTGGACAGCTTTTTAGCTTCGCGCACGATCACTTCGGCACGCTCGCGCATCTGCTCCAGAAACTGATCCAGATCGTCCGCCGGCAAGTTGCGCACTTCGAAATCCAGGGTGCACAGGTTCGGCACGATGTTCAGCGCCTTGCCGCCGACAATCTGCCCGACATGCACGGTACTGAAGGGCACGTCATAGCCGGCATCCTGGGCGCCCTGCTCTTGCAGTTGCTGCTGGCTCTGACGCAGCGCAGCGATGAAATCGCAAGCCACGTGAATCGCATTGACCGAACGCGGTGCCAGAGAGGAATGCGCTTCCAGGCCACGACAGTAAGAGCGGTAAGAACCCTTGCCCTTGTGCCCAAGCACAAACTGCATGTTGGTCGGCTCACCGATCACGCAAAGAAACGGTCGCACCGGCGCCAGATGCAACACATCCAGCAAGCGTCGAACACCCACGCAGCCGATTTCTTCGTCATGGGACAGCGCCAGTTGCAAGGGCCGACTCAACGGATGATCGGCGGCATCGAGCATGGCGTCGATAGCCAGCGCGACAAAGCCCTTCATATCGCAACTGCCACGGCCATAAATCCGTCCGTCCTGCACGGTCGCCTGAAACGCCGGGAAGGTCCAGGCTTGCCCTGCTGCAGGCACCACATCGGTGTGCCCGGACAACAAAATCCCCGGCACCTCCCGCGGCCCGGTACTGGCGAACAGGTTGGCTTTTTTACCGGTGGAATCCTTGACGATCAACGACTCGATGCCCTTGGTCAGCAGCAGATCGCGCACGTACTCGATCAAGGCCATGTTCGACTCCGACGACACGGTGTCGAAGGCCATCAGACGTTTGAGAATGTCCAGTACGCGGGGTTTCATGAGGCCTTGCTCCGTTGCTCGGCTGAAGAAGCGAACCGGTTGATGGAGAACGGTGAAATCGAAGTGCTGGTGCTACCGGTACTGATCAGTTCGGCCATCACGTCGCCCACGCCCGGACCCAGCTGGAAGCCATGGCCGCAGAAGCCGAAGGCATAAAACAAGCCATCAACAGTGCCGCTGGGGCCCATGACCGGCAGGGAATCAGGTAAGTAGCCTTCGATGCCGCTCCACACCCGGATGATGTTCAGGTTGCCGACTCCCGGCAGCAGGCGGCGCATCTGCTCCATCTGATTGAGGATGCTGCGTGGCTCGACATAGGCCCGGCGATTGAGCATGTCCGGCTTGCTGCGATAACCGCCGCCGATGACGATATTGCCGCGGGGTATCTGGCGGAAATAAATCACTTCCTCGGGAATTTTGGTGTACACACCGATCACCGTCGGCAAGGCATACGGCACCGGTTCAGTCACGGCCATCTGCGGGCCATGGGTTTCCAATGGCACCGGCTCGCCGAACTGCGCCGACAGTTTCTGGCCCCAGGCGCCGGCGGTGATCAACAGCTGAGCGGCGCTGAATTGGCGGCCATCGGTGGTGGTGACATTGAACTCGCCACCGACCTTTTGCACCTCGGCCACTTCAGTGCGCTCTTCGATCCGCGCACCAAGGCGTCGTGCCGCGCGGGCAAATGCCGGGGCGGCCAGACGCGGGTTGGCATGCCCATCGTGGGGAGCATAAGAGCCGCCCTTCACATCCGGGCCGAGAAATGGAAAGCGCTTGTGCAACTCGTCGCCACGAAAGATCTTCAGGTCCAGCTGCTCTGCCTCAGGGGCATCTGCGTAGGCTTGCAGCTCGGCGATCTCGTCTTCGCGGTAACACACCCGCATATGCCCGCTGGCGATGAATTCCAGGTCATCGTCGATCAGTTCCGGCAGACGCTTCCACAGCGCCCAGGAGCGATTGGCCAGTTCCAGCTGCCCGAGGTAACGCCCCTGGCGTCGCACGTTGCCGAAGTTCACGCCGCTGGCGTACTGACCGATCTGGTCGCGTTCCAGCAGAATCACCGACTGCCCGCGCTGGCGCAGGAAAAACGCCGCCGCCGAGCCCATCAGGCCGCCGCCGACAATCACGACATCGGCTTTGTGTAGCGTCATGACGACACCTCCTCGGTGAGCATCGAAAGGGGTTTGACCGGTGCCTGACCGCGCTGACGACCGACCTGTTCCACGCAAACGCCGGAGGCCGCAGCAATCACTTCAGCCCCGGCCTGGGAGCAATAACGGCCCTGGCAGCGGCCCATGCCGACCCGGCTGAACGCCTTGGCCCGGTTGACTTCGCAGGCGCCTTTTTCCCGGACCACGGCCCGTAACTCGCCCGCGCTGATCATTTCGCAGCGGCAGACGATGGCCGTGTCCGGCAACGCTTTGGCTTGCGCCGCCGGCCAGGGAAACGCCTGGGCCAGACCCAGACGAAACTCATCCATTACCGCCAGCGCGTGCCGTTGTTCGTCGCGCAACCCGATGTTCACCGGTTGCTGAAGATCCTCCAGCAGCGCCATGGCCACTAGTCTTCCGGCGTGCTCGGCGGCATCGGCACCGCGAATTTTCGAACCGTCGCCGGCGGCATATACACCGCTGACCGAGGTCCGACCGTCTTCATCGACGGCCAGCCACCATTGGCCGGACGCTTCATCGAAGCGCATACGGCAACCGGCCAGGTCGGCCAATTGGGTTTCCGGGCGCAAGTGATAACCCAGGGCCACGGCATCGCAATCCACCGCCAAGGTCTCACCGCGCGCCGTGCGCACGCTTACGCCACTAACACCACTGGCCGCATCGCCGAGCACTTGCAGCGGCGAAATGCCCAGATGCACCGGGATCTTCGCTCGATAGAGCTGCGCCAGCAGTTTCATCCCGGTGAACAGCAAGCCGGGGCGTGCCAACAGCTTGGGCAATGCGCCGATTCGCTTGCTCAACGGCGAGGTGTCGAGCACCGCCGCCACCTTGGCGCCAGCCTTGACGTATTGGCTGGCGACCAGATACAGCAGCGGCCCGCTGCCCATGAACACCACGCGGTGACCGATGGACACGGCCTGGGACTTGAGCGCGATCTGCGCCCCGCCGAGGCTGTAGGTGCCCGCCAATTGCCAGCCTTCGATTGGCATCAAGCGGTCGGTGGCGCCGGTGCACAGGATCAGGGCGTCGTACTCCACCATCGAGTGCTTGCCCTGGCTAACGCAGCACAGTTGCCCCGGCGTCAGGTTCCACACCAGGGTGTCCGGACGGTAGTCGATCTGCCCGCGCAAGCGGTCGAAGCTCTGGTGCAGGTCGTTGGCCTTGGCGGCTTCGGTGCCATACAGCGTGGCGTAATCGCGGGTAAAGCCTTCGGGTTGGCGACGGTAGATCTGCCCGCCATCCCGGCGATTTTCATCGATCAGGATGGGCTTGAAACCTGCGGCGACCAGGGTTTCGGCACAGCGAATACCGGCCGGCCCGGCGCCGACGATAACGACTCGGTGAGTGCTCAGCCGCGCAGTGGCCATATCGCCTCCGGTTGTGTGGTGACAATATCCAGCCCTTCACGGACCTCATTGGAACAGGCGCGTAGACGCTCGCCGCTGCGGGTCCAGACCCAACAATCCTGACACGCGCCCATCAGGCAGAAACCGGCGCGGCGACCCGAATCGAATTCAGATTGGCGCAACGCCGAACCCTGGGTCAGCAACGCGACCATCAGCGTATCGCCCTGTAGCGCCTCGATGGGCTTGCCGTCTACCTGCAGTTTGATGGTGGGCCGGCCCTGTTCGGCCAGCCTTACGAAACGCCCGTTCATGCATAGGCTCCTGCGTTCATGCTGTTGGAATCCTGCTGGGTTTTCAGCAATTCGGCACTGTCGTGATGACAAAGGACTTCACTGCCGCCAACAATCAACCGACGGTCCGGCGGGACGCAATTGCACAGGCCGTCAACCCGTACCGGGCAACGGTTGAGGAACGTGCACAGCCCAGGCACATTGGCTTTTGCGCCAATGGGCGGCAGCGAGCCGCAGGTCGTTGTGCCGCAGCCTTCCAGCCAACCCTGGCGCAACTCCGGTACCGAATGGATCAACAGGTCGGTGTAGGGATGGAAAGGCGCCTGGGCGTACGACTGGCGAGTGCCGGCCTGAATCTTGTGGCCGCTGTACATCACCACAATGTCGTCGCACAGCGCGCGGACGGTGGAGATGTCGTGACTGATGAACAGATAGGAAACGCCCAGCTCCTGACGCAGGTCACGCAGTAGTTCGAGAATCGCTGCACCCACCACGGTATCCAGCGCGGAGGTCACTTCATCGCACAGAATCAGATCCGGCTTGGCGGCCAGGGCCCGGGCCAGGTTGACCCGTTGCTTTTGCCCGCCGGACAGTTCATTCGGACGACGTTCGGCCATGGCTCGCGGCAAGCGCACCAGATCCAGCAACTCGCCGATACGTTCGCGCAGTGCGGCGCCCTTAAGGCCGAAATACATTTTCAGAGGACGACTCAGAATCGTACTGACACTGTGCATCGGGTTGAGCGCGGTGTCGGCATTCTGAAAGACCATCTGAATGCGGCGGAACTGTTCGTCCGTGCGCTCGGACAGGCTGCCGCCCAAAGGCTGGCCATCGAAAGTCAAACCGCCGAGTGCCGGCGTCAGCAACCCGGCCACCACCCTCGCCAGGGTCGACTTGCCGGAACCCGACTCACCGATCACGCCGATGGCCTGACCTCTGCGAACCGTCAGGTCGATGTCTTCCAGCACGCGAATTGCCGGCATGCCTTGCGAGTTCTTGTTGCCGTAACCGGCGGTCAGGCCCTGGATAGTCAGTAAAGGCGTGTCTTCAGCGATACCGCAGGGTGGACGGATCGTGGTGTCCGGCCGTGCTGCCGCCAGCAAGCTGCGGGTGTATTCGTGGGCAGGGCCTTTGAGCAATGGCGCCGTGGCACTCTGTTCGAAAATTTCGCCACCATTGAGCACCACGATCTGATCAGCCATCTGCGCGACCACAGCGAGGTCGTGGGATACATAGACTGCCGTCGCGCCACGTTCGCGTACCACCCGTTTGAAGGCACGCAGCACGTCGATCTGGGTCGTCACATCAAGTGCCGTGGTCGGTTCGTCGAGCACCACCAGCAGTGGATCGCTGATCAGTGCCATGGCCGCCATCACGCGTTGCAGTTGCCCGCCAGAGACCTGATGAGGATAGCGCTGGCCAATGCGATCGGGGTCTGGCAGGGCCAGGTCGCGGAACAACTCGATGGCCTTGGCCTCAAGCACAGCCCGGCTGCCCAGACCATGAATCAACGCGCCCTCCACCACTTGGTCGATGAGTTTTTTCGCCGGGTTGAACGCCGCCGCAGCGCTTTGCGCGATGTACGACACCCGATTGCCGCGCAGGCCTTGCAGCTCGCTTTCGCTCAACGCCAGCATGTCGTGTTCGCCGATTTGCACCACACCGCCTGCCAGCCGACAACCGCGCCGGGCATAACCGAGCAACGCCAGGGCGATGGTGGTCTTGCCGGAGCCAGACTCACCGATCAATGCCAGCACTTCACCCTTTTGCAGGGAGAAGCTGACGCCCTTGACGATTTCCACCTCACCGAGCTCGCCACAGGCGACCACTCGCAGGCCCTGGACTCGAATCAATTCGCTCATTTCAATGGCCTCCCGAACGTCGACTACGCAGCGACGACAGCCGGTCGATAAACAGATTCACACCGATGGTCAGGGTGCCGATGGCCAGGGCCGGAATTACGATGGCCGGTGCACCCTGGTTGAGGCCGCCGATGTTCTCGCGCACCAATGAGCCAAGGTCGGCGTCAGGCGGTTGCACCCCGAGGCCGAGGAAGCTCATGCCACTGAGTAACAACACGATGTAACCGAAGCGCAGCCCCAGATCCGTCAGCACCGGGTTGAGAATGTTGGGCAGGATTTCCACGCAGGCGACGTACAGCCGACGCTCGCCGCGAGTACGGGCCACTTGCACGTACTCCAGCGCTTCGATATTCACCGCCATACTGCGGGCGATACGGAACGCGCCCGGGGTGAAACTCAATACCGCCGTGCAGATCAGCAAGGTGACCGAAGAGCCGAAGGCCGAGACCATGATCAGCGCCAGCATCTTGCTCGGGATCGAAATGAAGGCGTCCATCAGGCGACTGATCAACTCATCCAGCCACTTTGGTGAAACTACTGACAGCAATGCGAAGCTGGTCCCCAGACCGCTGGCCATTACCGCGGCCACCAATGCCAGGCCGACGGTGAAGCGTGCGCCGACGAGGATCCGGCTGAGCATGTCGCGGCCCAGGTAATCGGTGCCGAATGGGTAAGCAATGCTCAGGTTGTCGAATACATTATCAGAGACCACTTCCCCTACCGGATGTGGCGCCAGCCACGGGCCGAAGATGGCCACCAACAACCAGATCACACACATCGCAGCACCGGCCAGGCCGAGCCAGGACCCATGGGAGACCTTGCCCCCCGCCAGTTCGGGCGCAGCAGGCGGCGATTTCACAATGAGATTGTTCATTGATTTCTCAGCCTCGGATTGGAAAGAATCGCGCACAGGTCGGCAATCAGCACCAACGTCAGATACGCCGTACAAAACAACATGGTGCAGGCCTGAACCAGCGCCATGTCGCGGTTCGTCACTGCGTCGACCATCAAACTGGCGATGCCGGGGTAGTTGAAGATCGTCTCGACGATCACCACCCCACCTAACAGATAGGACAGGCTCAGAGCGATGGCATTGGCAATCGGCCCGATGGCATTGGGCAAGGCATGGCGCAGGACGATCCGCATCTTGCTCACGCCTTTGAGCCGGGCCATTTCCACGTAAGGACTGTCGAGCTGATCGATCACCGCCGCCCGGGTCATACGCGCCATTTGCGCGACGATGACGCAGCACAGCGTCATCACCGGCAACGCGTAAGTGCGCAGGAATTGCAGTGGTGTGGTGATTTCGCTGGAATAAGACAACGCCGACAACCAGCCCAGGTTCACCGCAAAAATCAGCACCGCCAGGGTCGCGACCAGAAACTCCGGCACCGCCACCATGGTCAAGGTGAAAAAGCTGAGGAAGCTGTCGATGCGCCCACCGCGGCCCATCGCTGAGCCGACGCCCAGGATCAAAGCCACCGGCACTGACACCAGCGCCGTGGTGGCCGCCAGCATCAGGGTGTTGGGCACTCGCCCGGCCATCAAGTCGCTGACCGGCATGGCGTTGGATACCGACACTCCCATCTCACCGCTGAGCAGGCCCATCAACCAGTGCAGGTAACGCAACACACCAGGCTGATCCAGCCCCATTTTCAGGCGCAAGGCTGCCACCTGTTCGGGCGTGGCGAATTGCCCCAGAGACTGTTGCGCCGCGTCCCCCGGCAGCACCGCCGTGATGGCGAAAACCACCATGGACACAATCAACAAGGTCACGATCGCCGCGCCCAGGCGCCGGCCGATCAACCACAGTGTGTTGCTATTCATCACCCTATCCTCATGCAATATCGCTGCAGCAAAAACCCGACTGTTATCAAGCGTCCAGCCAGATCTGCTCGGAGAACATGTACCCCATGAAACCGCCCAGGGGGTTGGTGCCATAGCCTTTGACGCGCTGGTCGACGCCATCGATGTTGCTGATGAATACCGGAATGCCGATACCGCTGTGCTCATGCACCAGGGTTTGCATATCTGCATACATCTTGCCGCGCTTGGCCTCGTCGGTTTCACCTCGGGCTTGTACTAACAGCTGGTCGAACTGTTCGTTTTTCCAGCCGGATTCATTCCAGGGTGCTGTCGACTGGAAGAACTGCGAGAAAAGCATGTCGGCATTGGGCCGCGGGTTGATGTTGCCGAAGGTCAGCGGATGCTTCGCCCAGTGATTGGACCAGTAGCCATCGCCCGGCAGGCGGTTGACGTCGAGCTTGAGCCCGGCCTCTTTGGCCGACTGTTGCAGCAGCACGGCGATGTCCACTGAACCGGTGGCGGCCGGCGAGCACATCAGCGGCATAGAGATGCTTTCCATGCCGGCCTTTTTGAGCAGAAACCTGGCTTTTTCCGGATCGTAGATACGTTGTGGCAGGTCGGCGTTGAAGAAGCGCGCACCGGGTGCAATTGGGTGATCGTTACCGACCCTCGCGTAGCCACGGAATATCGCCGATTTGATCTGTTCCCGGTCCAAAAGCAATTTCATGGCCTGGGTGAATTCCGGGCTTTGGCCTGGCATCTGATCCTGACGGATGATCAGGTCAGTGTAGTTACCCGACGGCGAGTCCACGACTCGATGCTTGGTGCTGCCCTTGATGCGGACCGTTGAGCGCGGGTTAACCTCGTTAATGATCTGCACATCGCCCGATAACAGCGCGTTGACCCGTGACGGCTCGTCGGCGATACCGATGAATTCGATCTCGTCCAAGTATGGCAAGCCCGGTTTCCAGTAACTGGTGTTACGCACACCGATCGAACGCACACCCGGCTTGAACTCCTTGACCTTAAACGGACCGGTACCGATCCCCTGACTGAAGTCGCTCGTGCCTTCGGGCACGATCAGCAGGTGGGAAATGGCAAGAATCGACGGCAGTTCAGCATTTGGGCCGCTCAATTGTATCTGCACTTCGTGGGTGCCGTTGGCCTTGACTTCGGCGAACTGCTCCGCCAGTGGCAGGACCTTGGAACCGGTGATTGGATCCTTGTGCCGCAACAGAGAAAACACCACATCGGCGGCTGTCAGGGCCTTGCCGTTATGGAAAGTCACTTCCTTGCGCAGGGTGATGACCCAGAGCTTGGCGTCAGTGGTTTCAATGCGCTCGGCCAACTCCAGCTGCGGGACCATATGGCTGTCGAAACGCGTCAGGCCGTTGTAGAACATGTAATGACGCACGTAGTCGGTTGACGATGAGCCCTTGGCCGGATCGAGGGTGTCGGCGGTGGAAGAGGTCTGACCGGCAACGCGAATCCGTCCGCCTGGTTTTCCTTTGCCAGGGGTTGCGGCTTCTTCATCGGCAAACAGCTTGCCGGCGGCGCCGAACAGACTACTGGCACCCGCGACAGCCACCCCGGCCAACCCCAGCATCTGCAACGCATTGCGGCGCGACATGCCGCGATTGAGCCCTTCGAATACGCGCAGACTTTCTTCACCGGTGATCAACTGGGAGTCGATATTTTTTTTGTTGTCAGTCATGTCAGATCTACCTTTCGTCAATGATAGGGCTCGATTGCTGGCGATTAAGCGCAGCGTGATTGAAACGTAAAAATGAAAAGCAACCACATGAACTCAATGTAGATAGTCCTGCAGGCGGTAATACGCACCTACCAGAGGCAGAAACCAGGGCTTGCCGAAATGACCGGGAATTGCCGGCCAGTCGAGTTCGCGCCAAGGATTGGCTTCGACCTTGCCGGCCATGACCTCGGCCATGACCTGCCCCATGTGCACCGACATCTGCACCCCATGACCGCTATAACCCATGGAGTAATAAACACCTCCATGCTGGCCGGCCCGGGGCAACCGATCAGAGGTCATGTCCACCAACCCACCCCAGCAATAGTCGATCTTCACGCCCGCCAACTGCGGGAACATCTGGACCATCGCCGCTTGCAACACTTTGCCGCTCTTGGCGTCGGAAACGCTGTCAGACATGGCAAACCGCGCACGGCCGCCAAACAGCAAGCGGTTGTCCGGCGTCAGGCGGAAGTAGTTACCGATCATGCGGCTGGTGACATAGGAACGCCGTGCCGGTAGCAAGCTGTCGATCAGGGCCTGCGGTAGCACCTCGGTGGCGATAACGAAACTGCCCACCGGTACGATCCGCCGCCGATACCAGCCCAATCCGCCCTGCTGGCACGTGCCTGTGGCCAGTAAAACCTGCTTGGCGTGCAGCGAGCCCTTGGTGGTGTTGACCTGATAGCCGCCGGCACGGGCTTTCCAGTCCGTCACCGACACACCTTGGAAAATCAATGCGCCGTGACGTGCCGCCGCCTCGGCCAGCCCGACACCGAAGCGCCCAACGTGCATCTGCACGCCGTTGCGCTGCAGCAGCCCACCATGGAACTGGGCCGAATTGACTTCCACGCGGGCCTCTTGCGCGGACAGCAACTCGACATCGGCATCGACCTCTCGCCGAATCAATTCGCAGGTGCGCGCCAGGCCTTCGTAATGCATCGGTTTGGCGGCCAGTTTGAGCTTGCCATTGCGTTTGAGGTCGCAGGCAATTTGCTCCTGCTCCACCAAAGAGACGACGCTCTGTACGGCGCTTTCATAGGCCTGGTAATAAGCACGCGCCTTATCAGCGCCAAGGCTGGCACTGAGTGCTGCGTAGTCCTGGGCAACGCCGGTGTTGCACTGGCCGCCATTGCGCCCCGAAGCTTCGCCAATCACCCGCCCAGCTTCCAGCACCACCACACTGGCCCCCTTCAAGGCCAAGGTGCGGGCCGCCGCCAGGCCGGTGAGACCACCACCGACGATGGCCACATCGACCTGCCCGGGCAATGCACCGAGCTGAGCACCGGTGAATGCCGGTGCGGTATCGAGCCAATAGGACTCACTGCCCATGTCTAACCCCTTTCGCCTTGAAGAGTGCCTTGAGACTCAGAGACCGACCAACCCGGCCAACCCGCCGATATCGGGGATCTGGTGGTAGCCATAGACGGCATTCGCCGGCTGTTCATGACCACGGGCAACGAAGGCCTTGTTCTTGATCTTCATGTCGTGGGCCGGCATCAGGTCATAACGGAAGCTCGAGGACACATGTAGAACGTCCTCCGGCCCGCAGCCGAGGTTGTCGAGCATGAACTCGAAGGCAGCCAGGCGCGGCTTGTAGGCCTGAGCTTGCTGGGCAGTGAAGACTTTATGGAAAGGCGCGCCGAGCTTGTCGACGTTGGACATGATCTGCTCGTCCATCGCGTTGGAGAAAATCACCAGCGGAATCTTGTCGGCGATTTTCGCCAGGCCAGCCGGCACGTCAGCATGCGGACCCCACGTCGGTACGGCATCGTAGTAAAGCTGGCCTTCGCCTTTGTACTCGACACCCCAACGTTTGCAGACCCGCGCCAAGGAGGTCTTGATAATCTCATCATATGGCCGCCAGTCACCCATCACCTGATCCAGGCGATAGGCGGAGAAGTCCTTGACGAATTGATCCATTTGCTCGGCAGGGACACGATCGGCGAACAGTTCGCGCGTCATGTTTCCCATTTGAAAGTTGGTCAACGTGCCGTAGCAGTCAAAGGTAATAAACTTGGGTCGAAGAAAGCTCATGAGTGCAGTCCTGGATGATTGTTGAGGTCATGACGGGGCAAGCAGTTACACCGTTCGGGAAGCATCGGTGCAACGCTGCATCACGGAATTATTACAACACCAAGAGACCATGCATAAACTGTTAAAAGTATAGGCTGCTTGGTACAAACCACCGTTTTGCAGGGCTTGCTCAGCAGACTTTGCGGGATGCTCCAGACTCAGGCGCTCCACCCCTGTTTCTATGCCTTTGTGGACTGTTATGGTGCGCCGACGAGCCATGCACAACGCAACGTGCGGCAGAATCTACGACTGGTGGAACGAGAACGGGCGCATCCCCTGAGGATACGCCCGCTGATTGTGCTGCGAGGGAGAGACGGGGCCAATTACCACCGGAGTCGGTGTTCGCTGTAACAGGGAAGCGGTCAAATGAGCAAAATTTGATACCTGAAAGAAAAGATGTAATCCCCTCAACAGATATTTGAATAACGCCGATCATGCATCGCCAACCGGTGCTGACCAACGAAGTGATCCGTGCTGCTTCTCGCCCTGATCATGCTTTCAATGCATCTTCCAGGA
Organism: Pseudomonas sp. GM41(2012); assembly: GCF_000282315.2. Taxonomy (GTDB): domain Bacteria; phylum Pseudomonadota; class Gammaproteobacteria; order Pseudomonadales; family Pseudomonadaceae; genus Aquipseudomonas. The sequence continues at coordinate 88,231 of NZ_AKJN02000006.1, read as the reverse complement.
ATGCCACCAATGCCTGTACGCGAGGGCTGCGGAGTTTGCGTGAGGGCACCAACAGGTTGATCGGTGCGCTGTCGAATTGCCAATCCGCCAACACCCGTATCAGGCTGCCGTTGGCGATTGCGTCACTGACATCCCATTGCGAACGTAACACCAACCCCAAGCCTTGCTCGGCCCAACGCCGGGCTACGCTTCCATCGTTGCTCAACAATACGGGTTCGATGCGCAACGTTTTGCGCCCCTGCCCCTTTCGCATATGCCACAGCGTGACATCTTCATCATTCTCACGAATGCAAATGCAGCGATGCTCGGCGAGTTGCTCCGGCAACGACGGTACACCGTGCTGCTCAAGATAGGCCGGACTGGCGCATAACCATCGGTTGTTTTGTGTGAGTGGCCTGGCGATCCACAGGCTGTCGTTGAGGTTACCGATGTGGATCACCGCATCGCTGTCGTGACGATCAGGCCACGGCGTTTCGCGTAAATCCAGGTGCAGGCACAGCTGTGGATGCAACCTGGCAAAACGGGCCAGCAGAGGCGCAATGCGCTGTCGCCCATAGCCGAACGGCGCCGCCAGCCTGAGTGTGCCCACCAGCCGCTCGTCTTGTTGCTTGAAGGATTCCGGGAGCGCATCCAGCTGTTCCAGCAAGATCGCGCATTCACGGGAGAAACGCTCACCATCGACAGTAAGACTCAGGCGCCGGGCATCGCGATTGGCCAGGGTCAGACCCAGCAGCGTCTCCAGTTTACGCAGACGCATGGACAACGCCGGTGGTGAGACATTGAGGACTCTGGCGGCAGCGCTTAAAGACTCGGAGCGCGCCAGCGTTACGGCCAGACGTAGGTCTTCGACGGAGATCATTCAATTTTACTTAATGATTGATGACGATTCATTGAACCACAACTTCATGACAGCTGAGTAGAGTGAACCCCATACCCAGCCACCCGAGTCCTGTCATGTCAGCCCCTATTGCCTCCCTCGACACACCCGTCGCGATAGTCGATGTCCCGAAAATGCAGCGCAATATCCAGCGCATGCAGCAACGCATGGATACCCTGGGTGTGCGTTTGCGCCCACACATCAAAACCAGCAAATGCCTCCCCGTGATCAAGGCTCAGATAGCCGCTGGCGCAAGCGGTGTCACGGTTTCCACCCTGAAGGAAGCTGAGCATTGTTTCGCTGAAGGCATCAGCGACATTTTCTACGCCGTTGCAATAGCGCCCGGCAAATTGGTCCCAGCACTGACACTCAGGCGCAAAGGCTGCAAGCTGAGCGTGCTCACCGACAGTGTGATCGGGGCTCAAGCCATCGTCTCCTTCGGGCAGAAACACGACGAACGATTCGAGGTCTGGATCGAGATAGATTGCGACGGCCATCGATCCGGTCTGACCGTTGAAGACAACGCACTCATAGACGTCGCACGTGTCCTTGTTGAGGGGGGCATGCAATTGCGAGGCGTGATGACCCACGCCGGGTCCAGTTACGAACTCGACAATCTTGAAGCGCTGCAGATTTTGGCCGAACAAGAACGCTTCCTCTGCGTCAGCGCCGCCGAAAGAATCCGCGACGCCGGGATGGCGTGTCCAGAGGTCAGCATCGGCGCCACTCCCACGGCACTGTCGGCACTGAGTCTGGAAGGCGTCACTGAAGTACGCGCAGGCGTCTATGTGTTCTTCGACCTGGTAATGCACAACATCGGCGTCTGCCAGACAGACGAGTTGGCACTGAGCGTGCTGACCACCGTCATCGGCCACCAGCAAGATAAAGGCTGGATCATCACCGATGCCGGCTGGATGGCCATGAGTCGTGATCGCGGCACGCAACGCCAGCGACAGGACTTCGGTTACGGACAGGTGTGTACCGAAGCTGGCGACTGGATCGAGGGCGCGCTGGTCACTGGCGCCAACCAGGAACACGGCATCATCACCCTTGGAGCGGCCGAGAGCGCCAACATCGTAGCGCGCTTCCCCATCGGCAGCCGTCTGCGCATTCTGCCCAACCATGCATGTGCCACGGGCGCGCAATTCCCGGACTATCACGCCTGTGACGCCGAGGGTCTCGTGCACACCTGGAGTCGCCTACATGGCTGGTAATCAAGCAGGTTCGATCGACTTAATCCACACGGCTAATGCAGCAGCTCCGGGTGGACATTACTCCCAGGCGGTATTGCACGAGGGTGTTTTATATGTGTCCGGGCAACTGCCGGTACGCGCGAATGGCGACCACAGTGTCGACCAACCGTTTGAGGTTCAAGCATCAATCGCCCTCGACAACCTCATGGCGATCCTCAGCGAAGCGGGCCGGAGTACGAGTGACCTCCTGAAGGTCACTGTCTATGTCGTAGGGATTGAACACTGGCCCGCCTTTGATCGGATTTATGCCCATTACCTGGGTGAACATCGGCCAGCACGCGCCGTGGTACCCGTTCCGGTCTTGCATCATGGTTACTTGATCGAAATCGAAGCACTGGCCCGCGGTGAACAAAAGGAAACCTACCTATGACGGGGCGCCTTGCAAGACTGGGAGAGCACGAACGCCTCTGCGTAAAACTTTGGGTGGACGGCTTGCCCATCACAGCGTTGCAGGGCGACACCCTGATGGTCGCGCTGCTGACTCAGGGCGCGGCACTGCGCCAATCGGAATTCGATTCGGGTCGCCGCGCCGGTTTCTGCCTGATGGGCGCGTGTCAGGATTGTTGGGTCTGGACCCGCAGCGGCGAGCGCCTGCGCGCCTGTTCCAATGAGGTCCGTGAAGGGCTGGATATTGTCACCACACAACCGGAGGCGATATGGCCACTGCGCGGCTGAGCACTCACCGAGTCGTTATCGTCGGCGCCGGGCCGGCCGGCATACGTTGTGCCGAAACCCTGGTCGCTGCTGGTTTCAAGCCCATCTTGATCGACGAGAATCGCCGGGATGGCGGGCAGATCTACCGTCGCCAGCCCGAAGGCTTTACCCGCGATTACGCCACCCTGTATGGCACCGAAGCCGCCAAGGCCAACGACCTGCACCATAGCTTTGACCGCTTGCGCGGGCAGATCGACTACCGTCCGGACACGCTGGTGTGGAACTTGACACCGGGGCAACTGTGCTGCGTTAGCCAGGGCAAGCACTCGATGGTGGAGTACGACGCCCTGATCCTGTGCACCGGCGCCACCGACCGCTTGATGCCAATCGAAGGCTGGCAATTGGCGGGCACCTACAGCCTCGGCGGGGCGCAGATCGCGCTCAAGTCCCAGGCCGTGTCCATCGGCCACCGCGTGGTGTTCATGGGCAGCGGGCCGTTGCTGTATCTGGTCGCCAGCCAATACGTCAAGGCCGGCGCCAAGGTGGCGGCGGTGCTCGACACCTCGCCGTTGAGCAAGCGAATCGGCGCATTGCCCAAGCTGTTGGCACGCCCCGGCTTGCTGTTCACCGGGATGAAACTGCTGGCGCAGCTCTATCGAGCGAAGATCCCGGTGCATCTGGGCATTTCGCCGCTGCAAGTGCTCGGCGATGCGGCCAGTGGTGTTAGTGGCGTAAGCGTGCGCACGGCGCGCGGTGAGACCTTGGCGGTGGATTGCGATGCCGTGGCCCTGGGTTATCACTTGCGCCCGGAAACCCAATTGGCCGACCTGGCCGGTTGCCGTATGCGCTTCGATGAAGCGTCCGGCCAATGGTGGCTGGCCGTCGATGAAGACGGTCGGACCTCGGTCAGCGGTGTATATGCCGCCGGCGATGGTTCGAAAATTCGCGGTGCCGATGCCGCCGAGCACGCCGGAAGACTGGTGGCCATGGCGCTGCTGGAGGATCTTCAGCAACCGGTGAACATCGGGTTGCGCGACGAACAACGGCACGCGCTGGCGGTAATGGATGAGTTTCGTCTCGGCCTGGCCCAGGCGTTTCCCTGGCCGGCGGCGCAAGCCAAAGCGTTGCCGGACACGGCCATCGTCTGCCGCTGCGAAATGATCAGCGCGGGCGAGTTACGGGCCGTGGTCCGGGAAAAAGGCGCCTGCGAAGTCAACCGGGCCAAGGCGTTCAGCCGGGTCGGCATGGGCCGCTGCCAAGGGCGTTATTGCTCCCAGGCGGGGACTGAAGTGATTGCCGCGGCGGCCGGCGTTTGCGTGGAGCAGGTCGGTCGTCAGCGCGGTCAAGCCCCGGTCAAACCCTTACCGATGACGATCATCGAGGAGCCCTCATGAAACCGCAAAAAAGCGATGTCCTGATTATCGGTGGCGGCATCATGGGCTCAACGTCGGCGTTTTTCCTGCGCCAGCGTGGACACTCGGTCACCCTGCTGGAGCGAGACCAGATCGGTCAGTACGCCAGCGGCGTGAACTTCGGCAACGTGCGACGCCAGGGGCGTTACCTCGGCCAGCTAGAACTGGCCAACCGTTCCTGGGCGTTGTGGAAACGACTGCCGGAGCTGATCGACGACGACCTCGAGTTCATCGCCAGCGGCCATATGCGTGTGTGTTATCGCGAAGATGAAATTGCTGAACTGGAGGCCTATGCCGCGGCCCCGGAGGCCCGTGAACTGGACTTGCAGATCCTCACCGGCAAGGCCTTGCATGCCCGTTTCCCGTTCCTCGGCCCGGAAGTCAAAGGCGGCTCCTATGCGCCCCACGATGGCCACGCCAACCCGCGTCTAGCCGCCCCGGCCTTTGCCCGGGCAGCCCGCCGTCTTGGTGCGCGGATCGAAGAGCGAACCGAGGTCGCCGAGGTGCAGAAGATCAATGACGAATTCCACGTCACAACCGCCGATGGCCAGCTATTCGTCGCCCAGCAACTGTTGATCACCGCGGGCGCCTGGGCCGCCAAGCTGTCCGAGCAATTCGGCGAACCGGTGCCGCTGGAACCCAATGGTCCGCAGATGTCGGTGACCGAGCCGGTGCCCTACGCCTTGCCGACCGTGATCGGCGTCTTTACCAAAATCAAGGAAGAGGTGATCTACTTCCGCCAGATCCCCCGCGGCAACATCATCATCGGCGGCGGCAACCGCTGCAAACCAGACATGTTCAACCGGCGCGCCTACTTCAAGCCGGAAAGCCTGCTCAACCAGATGCGGCAAATGCGCCGTCTGCTGCCGGGGGCCGAGAAGCTGAACATCATCCGGGTGTGGAGCGGCATCGAGAGCTATACGCCGGACTCCCTGCCGGTCATCGGCCCCAGCGGCACCGTCGACGGCTTGTTTTATGCCTTCGGCTTCTGCGGCCATGGCTTCCAGCTCGGACCGGGCGTCGGCGACGTGATGGCCGAACTGATCAGCACCGGCAGTACCAGCACCTTGATCAGTCCATTCGATATCCGTCGGTTTACTAACCCATCCGCGATTGCGATGCCGTTATCTACAAGCCTCCTCAGCACAGGCAAACTTATATGAGCCGCGCACCGCAACTCCCTGATCGCCCCACTCAAGATCGCCATCTTCAAGGAGGCTCCATGCCTGCAACGTCAGATTCTGCCTATCTTTACCGCACTGTAACCGCGGCCGACATGCCTGCGGCACATGCTCTCTCCGTGCACCTGAAATGGCCTCACCGAGAAGAAGACTGGGCCATGGTACAGCGCACGTCCGAAGGCTTTGTCACGGAACATAACGGTCAGTTGGTCGGCGTAGCATTCGCCTGCCATCAAGGTGCTTATTCCTCCATCGGCCTGGTGATCGTGAGTGATGAGCACCAAGGAAAGGGGATCGGACGTCGACTGATGAACCTGTGCCTGGAAGCCACTGCACCACGCACGCCGATTCTCAATGCCACCGAGTCGGGCGCACCGCTCTATGCAAGCATGGGATTCGTCGACTTCGCGCGAATCCAGCAGCATCAAGGCGTGCCACAGACACCAGAGCTGAGCCCTTTGATCAAGGGTTCTTATTGTCACGCATTAGGCCCAGCCGATTACCCAAGGCTGATTGAATTGGCCAATGCTGGTAGCGGCCTTGACCGCACAGCGGTACTCAACGATTTGCTCCCGATGGCCGAGTACGTGGTCGGCATTGACGTGGATGGAAAACTACAAGGGACTGCCCTGCTCCGCCGTTTTGGCCGTGGCCATATCATTGGTCCGGTTGTCGCACAAAACCTGGAACAGGCCCAGCACTTGATTACCCTCCTTCTGCGTTTGATACCCGGTGCCTTTGTTCGCTTCGACATTCTGGCCGATTGCGGGTTGGCCGGCTGGTTGGAGAGCCTGGGGTTGCAGTGCGTCGACAGAGCGCCGCGAATGGTTCTCGGCGTGCCCCCGCAATCAAGCGGCGGAATCGAGCAGTTTGCTCTGGTTACTCAAGCTATCGGCTAGCGATCACGACCGCCAGCAAGGGTTTTATCGGAACGCAATGCCAACGTAAGCGGCTCAGTTGCATTGATGCAAAGTTAGCCCGGCAGATACAGCAGATTATCCTTTGCCGACTTGAACAACGGCATATTTTGCCTGAGCCATTTTGTTAGTTTATTGATGTGACAGGGCCCTAGGGATGTACTGGTCGCTACGGTGATGCTCTGACTCGCGACCTCCCCGGCCCTGCTGTTCGCAGCGCCTATTACCGCTCCAAGGAGCTAGTTGGATGACAACACAATCTTCGAATAACTACAGCGTTGATCCACAAACGTCTCACAAGTTTTATATCAACGGCTGTTGGTCTTCCCCTGCAATCCCGGCAAGTTTGCCTGTGGTCAATCCGGCAAGTGAAGCCGTTGTAGCTGAGGTCGCGCGTGGCTCTGCCGAGGATGTTGATCGGGCAGTAGCCGCGGCGCGTGCAGCGTTTCCTGGTTGGTCTGCTTCCTCCGCGAAGTCGCGTGCGCTTGTCCTTGGAAAGATCTATGACCTCATCCTTGAGCGCAAAGAGGTTCTTGCGCAGGCTCTCTCTCTGGAAATGGGCGCTGCCATCGGTTTCGCACGGGCAATGCAAGTGCCTCTGGCGGCCGAACACGTTCGGGTCGCACGTGATCTCCTGTCCACCTATCGTTTCCAAACAGTTGAAGGCGGCACCGCGATTGAACGCGAACCCATAGGCGTCTGCGGTCTCATCACTCCGTGGAACTGGCCGCTTTATCAAATCACCGCAAAAGTTGCCCCGGCGATTGCTGCCGGGTGCACAGTGGTCTTGAAACCGAGCGAGCTGTCACCTCTGAGCGCCCTTCTTTTTGCACAACTGGTGCATGACGCAGGCCTCCCTCCTGGCGTCTTCAACCTAGTGAACGGAAGTGGTCCCGAGGTCGGCGCAGCCATGGCCGCGCATCCCGATATCGATATGATTTCGATTACCGGCTCCAACCGCGCGGGCGCGCTGGTCGCACAGGCGGCCGCCCATACGGTGAAACGCGTCACACAAGAACTGGGAGGCAAGTCGCCGAATCTTTTTCTTCCCGACGCTGACTTCGCCAAAGCCGTCCCGCTGGGAGTGATGTCTGCCTTTCGCAACGTCGGACAATCGTGCAGCGCCCCGACAAGAATGATCGTTCCAAAGGACAGGCTGGCGGAAGTCGAATCGCTGGCTGCCGCAACCGCCAATGCAATCATCGTGGGTGACCCGCAATCGGAAGAGACGGTACTCGGTCCCATTGCCAACGAGGCCCAGTTCAATCGCGTGCAAGCAATGATCGAGGCCGGCCTGAACGAAGGCGCAAAACTCGTTTGCGGTGGACCAGGACGTGTGCCGGGTTTTGAAAAAGGCTTCTATACCCGACCGACTATTTTCTCCGAAGTCGATTCCGCCATGCGGATCGCTCAAGAAGAAATTTTTGGCCCAGTGTTGTGCATCATTCCGTATGAAACGATCGATGAGGCGGTCGCTATCGCAAACGACACGGTATATGGGCTGGGCGCCCATGTTCAGGCGCAGAACCTTGATCTTGCGCGTGCCGTTGCCTCTCGTATTCGAGCAGGACAAGTGCATCTGAACTACCCCGCCTGGAATCCAATGGCTCCGTTCGGTGGCTATAAGCGATCGGGTAATGGTCGTGAGTACGGTGTCTACGGCTTTGAGGAATACCTGGAAACCAAAGCAATCATTGGATTTGGCGGATCGCTGGATTCGCCTTCGCGCACGTAGAAAAGCGGTGCACCCAAGGGTTCATCGTACCGGACGTGGTGCTGGTGCTCGGGGCCAACGAAAAACCTCGGCCTTCCAATAGGCCGAGGCTAATGAGAGGCCCCCCTCATCCAGAGTTCGCCCGCCGACAAGAGTCGCTAGGCTGTTGCTGTTCGTCAGTGAACGCCTGATAGTGCTTCCGGCCATTCAGAAATGAGGTTGTTACCTCAAAGCCCTGCTCACTTTCCAAGACTCCCTTTTTTGCCCGAGCAAAATTTCTTGCGCCCGTGGGCAGGCAATTAGTGACCGCGAATATACTGTTCGAGTTGCAGAATCAGGTCTGCTTGTTCTGTAATTGAAGCCTTGACCAGATCACCAATCGGGCCAAATCCTCATCTCGCTATCCAAGCTGCTCCAGCAACAAACCGATTCAGTGCGCGTCCGAATTCAAGATTCTCATTCGAGACTCAAATCAGGACTTAAAAGCACTGGATGGCGCCGGATTTCAGTGGTTCCCGCCGGAACGAAAAAAGGACCCGAAGGTCCTGATTTCAGTCGCTTGCAGAATTCAGTGGAACTCTGCAGCGCAATATTTGGAGCGGGAAACGAGACTCGCACCTGGTATCCGACCCATTGAAATCCAAGGGGTTTCTTTTGGCTGGATCGAGCGCAACAAGGAGGTTTTCCGCACCATCGCTCTGAAGCAGATTGCTGAAGGCTTCAAGTACAGCCCAGGACATCGATTGGCCGGCGAGAACGCGGATAGCTTCTTCGGCAAAATCGGAGCGTCGCGGCATCGCGCTCGGCCAGATCGGTCGCCAACACGTCGAACGGAACCGCCGAAGGCGCGACCGGAAACTCGCCGTTGTGGAAGTCGGGATGGGACATCCGACCGACATGCCACAGCCGATCGTTTCACATAGCGTCAAACGAAAAGCGCCATGACGGCCGCAATTCGGGCCGTTTTTATAGTGTTTCAGCTTCGCGCAAAGTCAGCGGGCTGTTCTGGATGTAGCGTGCAATCTCGTCCTTGCGCATGAATGCGACCCCCGGCCGGCTTTTGGCGTAACGCAGAAACTCGTCCCAGACCCTCACCATCTGCGGCGAGCCGCTGATGCGGTCATGAGCGCTGACCGACATCATGCGGCGGCGTGTGCCGGCTTCTTCGTAGAGTTGATCGAAATCCAGCTTGATCTGCTCCAGGAACTGGGTCGGCGAATAGTTGCGGCCTTCGATCAGCAGGATGTCGTTGTTGCGCAGCGTATATGGCACCACGACGAAGTCCTTGCCGTTGACCTGTTCGATGAAAGGCTCATCGCGACTCAAATCATCGATGTGGTAGACGTAGCCCAACTCTTGTAGCAACGACAACGTGTTCGGACCACGCCGCAGCCAGTTGCAGTTGTAGCCTATCGGTCGCTGGCCCGTGACTTCTTCGACCATGCTGGCTGCCTGGATGAGGAACTGCTTCTCCTCCTCGCGGCTCATCGCATACTGGGAACTCCAGCGAGGACCGTGTCCGGCCGCTTCATGGCCGCGCGCAACGATCTCTCTTGCCATTTCGGGATGCCGCCGAGCGGCCTCGCCGATCATGTGCGAGGTCACCTTGACATGGTGGCGATCCCACAGATCGAGCATGCGTGGAATTCCCTCGCGATAGCCGTAGGCGAACCAGGTATTGGCTGCTAGATCCGATGGAATGTCCGGCGGAAAATCTACCTTGGGGAAAGGACTGTCCGTACCTTTGGACGGCTGTCCACCCGCCTCAAATTGCATGGAAATGGAAATGACCAGCCGAATGCCGTCAGGCCAGAACTGACCATGGCGTGGCGTAGTCACGAGCTTTGACGTGGAGGGAGCAGCTTGCGCGGCTGCGACGGTAGGGAACACCGCACTCGCAGCAAGAACGCCCGCTGCCGCCCCGGCTCGATTGAGAAACGTCCGGCGGCTGACTTGCTCCAATGTATTCGGGCCGTCAGCAATGGGTTCATGGTCAATGTTCATCAGTGAAATATCCTTACTTGGCAATCAAGCCGAGCTGTTGCAGCAGAGTCAGATTGTCTTCGAGATGCCAGTTCTCAGCGATGCGACCTTCGACGACGCGATAAATATCGGTCGCGATGAAGTCGATCGGCTGCCCTTTGCCCTGGACGCTCTTGAACTGGCCGGTAAAGTGGCCGGTGAAATGCAAATGAGCGATGACTCGGTCGCCAACCACCATCATCTGCTCCACTTCACACTGGATATCGGGAATAGCCGCATGCATCGTTTTCGATGCCGTGATCGGCCCGGTGATGCCTTGGGGGCGACCTGGCGGCAGTGTTGAATCCTTGAAGTCGGGTGCCAGGGCGGCGTGCGCGAGAGCTTCGTCGCCGGTGGTCCAGAACGTGCCATAGCGGCGTGCGGCCAGGATCTGCGCCTCGACCTGTGTTTTCGCAAGACTATGATCGACGATCACAGTGCGGGGCTGGACGAGCGAATCGGTCGCGGCGAAGACGGGGGTCAGCGCGACGGTGACCAGAGAAGTGAGTAACCAACAACTTGCGCGGGTCAGGCGCGCAACAGGCAAAAGCGACATGAGGATTCTCCAATCGATAGGTAATGAGGGATACACGGTCGAACCGCAGTTTGATAAAGGCTCGGCTGCTCAGGGGATGACTGATTGCTGATTGGTGACCAGTTCGATGACGACGCCGGATGCCATTGCGACGAACAACTGGCGTTCGCCCGCAAGCGGCACTTCATTGAGCCCATAGTGAACGCCGCTGAGTCGAATCCGATCGAGCGACTGCGACCATTCCTGAAGGCTGTTGAGGCGCAATCCGATATGGTCAATACGAGGGGGAACTGGTTTCCCAGACGAGGCGGCGGCCGCTTCGATCAGATGAATGACCGGCTGCCCGTTTGCATAAAGCCAGTAGCCACTTACGCCGAATGGCGGACGTGGACCCTCGCTGAGGCCAACGACGGAGCAAAGAAAGCGCCGTGCGCCTTCGAGGTCTCCGGTGACGATCGTTGCATGGTCAAGCTTCATGACGAGACTCTGGCTGTTTGTTCATGCCGCTATTTTGCGTAGCCCTCCTCAATTTGATAATTGGCGTATTATTTGAATAACTTTCAAAAAATTTCGAAATATCATGGACTACCTAGGCGACATCAGGCTGTTTGTCGAAGCAGCAAATCTCGGTGGATTGTCGGCTGCAGGTCGCAAGCTCGGGCTATCCCCCGCTGCCGCGAGTGCGCGCCTGGTTAAGCTCGAATCTGTGTTGCATACGCGCCTGTTCGAGCGCACGACACGCCACCTGCGCTTGACGGATGAAGGGCGGACGTATTTGTCCTATTGCCAGCAGGCACTCCAGGCACTCGACGATGGCAATGCCTTTCTCCAAGCTGGGAAAAGCGTCGTGGGTGGCAAGATGCGAATATCCGCTACCTCGGATTTCGGTCGCAACGTGTTAAAGAGCTGGCTTGACCAGTTCAACACGCAATACCCTGAGGTGAGGTTCGCGCTGGTGCTGTCGGATTCGCTGTCGAATTTGTTGCAAGACGATATTGATCTCGCCATCCGATTTGGCGTGCCGCCGGACAGTTCCTTCGTTGCCCGCCCCCTGGCACCCAATCGGCGCGTGCTGTGTGCATCGCCTCGATATCTGGCAAAACACGGCGCCCCCGAACATCCACGGGATTTGGAACGTTTCGACTGCATTGTCCTTAACTCTGTCGCCGGGCCTGCAAACGACTGGCGCTTCAGCCGAAATGACAAAGTCGAAAGTTATAGGGTCCCGCTTGCAAACGCTCGCGAGACGAATGATGGCGCGGTTGCTCGAGAGTGGGCGGTTCACGGTTACGGCATTGCAATGAAATCGATGTGGGATATTGGCGCAGACCTACGAGCAGGACGCTTGAAGATTCTATTGCCGCAGTGGCGGTCTGAGGACGCGCCGGTACATGCCCTATATCAACGTAACCGGTATATGGCACCTCGCGTACGCGCCCTTCTCGAATTTCTGATCGAGCGCTTTGCAGAAGAATCCAGCAACCTGGACGAATATTTGAGCTGATACTTTCGAATGCAGCTGCAAGAAGCGACGAAGCGGCGGCATAGGTGACTTTCGCGCCGGTGCATCAGTGCGCGATTACAAACTCGATCACTGGATAAAAGGATGGTGACGTTGTCTCTCACTCTGAGTGACTCGCCTGAAAAAACTTCAACAATGTTCGATCGACCAGGGTGCTGAACGTCACAACGTTCAGCACCCTCTGACTCGCTCACTTCCTCTCGCGGTTCACCACTTCCTGCTTGAGAGGAAGCGTTGGATTGCCCTCGCTATCCGCAGTTGTCGAAGCAGATCCGGGCTGATTGTCAGCCCTGTCATTTCAGGACTTATTTCCACCAATACTCGACCTGAACACCTACGTTGGAACCTTGCAGGTCTGTACCAAACGCACCGGTATCAGACAGCGCCGATCCCGGAGATTGCAAGCTGGCGGCGCGTTGCGCAACCTTGTTCCAGGTAGCGTAGGTGTAATACAGACGAAATTCCGGCCTGTCCCAGAATCCAGGGCCCTTCGGTGACCAGGTAGGCGCGATGGTGTACTTAGTGAGTTTTCGGGTACCGTCTGCAGCTTCAACCTGGTCGCGCCCAACTTCGGTGATCAACTTGAACTGGTCCGTGAACGCATAAATTGGCCGAACACCAATGGATAACCAGTTCTGATCATCACCATCAGGGCGCGTGTCTTTTTGATAGACCAATTCAACTTGACCACTAAAAGCATGGGTCATTTGCCAGTCGAAAAACTCCACGAGCCGCCAGCTCTTGTTGCTCTCATCCAACGTGGTATCACCGGTGTAGCCCAATGCGGTGCCCGGCCCTCGGCCGTATTGAACAGCGAACTTGTTGACTCCGCCAAGAAACGCGACCTGCTTGTGCTGGGCAACCACCGACCAGCCCTGATGAGCATTCTCGCGGCTCGGCTTGTCCAGATAACTGACGCCCAGTTGAACCTCGCCACCGGGATTTGTGTTGAATCCGCTGACGGTCACATCATGACGGGTAACAAAATCCTTTTGGAAGACGTTGTCCTTGCGTGAGAACACGTAGCTGTATTTCAGATCTCCCAATGCGACCTGGTCGAACCCAAAGCCTGTTGAGCTTTGGTTCCAGTAGAAGTAGTCGGAAATATTGATGTCGTTTCGGTTGTAGTAACGACGGCCCGCCCAGAAAGAACCGCCATTCAATGCCGGCATCTTGCTCCACTCAGCGTAGAGCTGGCTCATCCGCGTATAGCCGTGCTCCCCGTCAAATTTTGGTTCATGGCCATATTCGTTATAAAACTGTGCCATGCCTTCCACGCTGACCACCGAGCCGTCGTCCAGTGAAAGCAGATCCTGGCGCAAATCCAGCTCCAGATATTGCTCACATTCGTTGCCAAGACGGTATTTGGATTGCGCGCCCGGTAGCTGGAAACACGACTGTTTCCCTCCTTGAGTCGAATCCCCTACTCCGGTTCTGAAATAACCACTGAAGTCTGTTGAATACGCGTCAACGGGCAAAAAGCCGACAGCAAAGGACGCACCCAGAACTGCGCTGAGAGTTTTAACGTTCATTCATAACACCTTTTGTTTGTTATATTTATTGGATAAGGCCGACGCGAACAGCACGCTTTTAATCAAAGTACGCGGTTAACTCCCACGCACCTGTTTCAGAAAGGGAAATACCAAGTTAAATCGAATAGAAAAGGCACCGCTGAACCAATGAGAAAAATCCAGGCATTGCCGGCGCAAAGTGACCAGACGAGCTAACGATAAGGCATTAGTCCCGTCCAATCTTATGAGGCTCTACCCCCGATGACGTCCTCGGAAGAAATCTATAAGACCCTGCGTCGAGGAATCATCAGCCGGTTGTGCGTCATAGCGAGTCAGGAGGCTATGCACGCTGTTACTTAGCTCCTTGCCCAGTTCCACGCCCCATTGATCAAACGAATTGACTCCCCAAATTACGCCCTGGACAAAGACCTTGTGCTCATAAAGGGCGATCAGCGCACCAAGGCTATGTGGATTGATGATCTCAAGAGCAACTGTATTGCTTGGCCGGTTACCGGGGATCACTTTATGCGGTGCCAGTCGTTCAATCTCACTGGAGGAAAGGCCTTTGGCTTTTAACTCTGCCTCAGCTTCACTGCGAGTTTTGCCCCACATCAGCGCTTGGCTTTGAGACAAGCAATTGGCATACAGCCATTCCTGATGATCAGCCACTGGATTGTGGCTGACCACAGGCACAATGAAGTCAGCTGGAATCAGAGCCGTTCCCTGATGCAGCAACTGGTGGTAAGCGTGCTGTCCGTTACACCCCACGCCGCCCCAGATTACCGGGCCCGTGGTGCAAGACACTGACGTGCCGTCATGACGAACACTTTTGCCATTTGACTCCATGTCCATCTGCTGCAGATGCTTAACGAAGTTGCGCAGGTAATGGTCATAGGGCAAGAAAGCATAGCTTTGCGCACCCCAAAAATTGTGATACCAAACGCCGAGTACCGCTAAAAGAACAGGAAGGTTCTGTTCCAATGGTTCGTTCAGGAAATGCTGATCCATAGCGTATGCGCCGGATAGCAGTTCCTTGAAGTTAGCGATGCCAATGGCCAGCGCAATCGGCAGGCCAATTGCAGACCATAGTGAGTAACGGCCACCGACCCAGTCCCACATAGGAAATATGTTTGCTTCACGGATGCCGAAATCCAGCGCTGCCTGGCGATTACTGGTCACAGCAATGAAATGGCGATATAGCTTCTCTTCCGTCCCGCCCTTAGCCAAGTACCAGCTACGAGAAGCTTGTGCATTCTTCAAGGTTTCAAGAGTACCGAAGGTTTTGCTGGAGATGATGAACAGCGTTGTTTCTACGTTCAGTTCGGCTGTAACCTCTCGGAACTCACTGCCGTCGATATTAGCTAGATAATGGCACCGCACCCCATGCCGAGCAAAAGGCGCCAGCGCCTCAGAGACAAGCTCCGGGCCCAGAAATGAGCCACCAATACCAATGTTTACGACATCGGTGATGACCTTGTCGTTGTAACCACGCCACAGATGGTTATGGATACGACTCACAACGTCAGTCATCTGCGCCAAGGCTCCATGCACATCGCGCATCAAGTTGCGACCATCGACCATCAAAGCGTCTCCCACTGGTCGCCGCAGCGCCGTATGCAGCACTGGACGTCCCTCGGAGCAGTTGATTTTCTCTCCACTGAACATGGCACGCGCGGCCTGTTCCACGCCTGCCTCGCGAGCAAGGTTTACAAGCAATGAACGCGTTTCGTGAGTGATCAGGTTTTTGGAGTAATCCAAAAAAAGCCCGCAGCCCGCCAAGGAAAAGTCTTGAAAGCGTTTACTGTTATCTCGAAAGGCATCGCGCATACTAAAATTTTTCATGCTCTCCCGATGGTCGAGCAGATTGCGCCATGCCGGCAGTGCAGTCACATCATTCGTTTTGTTGTAGTTATTCATGCTCAGCCCTTCTTCGCCAATACGGCTTGTGCCGTCTCAATCAACTCTTTTCTTGCCATTCAAATTTAAGCATTTCGTAATTCTGCGAACGCAGAAGCGCCATCACAGGAATAAGCTCTGCATTTTGCAGTTACAACCAATTACCTGAAGAAAAACAAAACCGAACGCGGGACACTCAAGCAGAAAACACTGAAAACATACATATACGTGCACGACAAATGGAAACCAGGTGCTAGTCGTTTAGTTTCAAAGTTATCCAGGCGGCGAGACGTGAACAAGAGTCAAGTAATTCACGTCTGCACCGCTAAATCCTCAGGACGAAACCCTGAGTACAGTCATTTGGGAGCGCCGCAAGAATCTCGCTGGATTAAAGAGGGTTTTAATCTAATAGTCTGACGTCTACCCTCAGGTTGCTTGATACGCTTCAATAAAAGCTTCACAGCCTGGGCTCCGAGTTCCTCGAGAGGTTGCGCTACAACTGTCAGTCTTGGGCTAAAAGCATCCGCCCAGTCGAAATCGTCAAAGCCAACCAGCGCGATATCCTTTGGCACCTCAAGCCCCGCTTCACGAAGAGCCTGCATTGCACCAATAGTCATCAAGTTGTTTGCAGTCATTATTGCGGTGGGCGGGTGCTCTAGCGATAGCAAATGGCGAGTGGCTTCCATTGCCGGCGCAATCGCCGATTCACCACAGCAAACCAATTGATCTTCGTACTCAATTCCAGCGTCAGCCAAAGCCGCACGGTAGCCGTCAATTCGCTCATGAGAAGAAGACTGGGTCAATCGTCCGGATACCATCCCGATACGCCGATGACCAAGCTTAATCAAATGTGCAATCAACTCTTGAGAGGAGTGCTTATTCTCTACCCCCACCTGATCAAAAGACGTCGAGAGAAGTCGATCGATGAGAACCGTGGGTATCTTGTTGGCTTTTAAGTAATTAAATACTCGATTTTCCGGATCATATTCCGAAGCGAGTACAATCCCGTCAACACGTCGCTCATGCAGTGCCTTGACCGCTTTGAGTTCCTGTTCCGGATCTCTTTGCGTATTGACCAGTATCATCATCAAACCGCTTTTCGCGCATGCCGCTTCGATGGCACGTACTGTTTCACTGAAATAATAGTTTGAAAGCGTAGCAATCGCCACGCCGATAGCACCCGAACCCGAAGAGGAACGAGCCAGAGACCGAGCGAGTGAGTTTCGAATATAGCCTACGGACTCTACAGCCTGATTCACACTACGGACGGTGTCAGGATGTACTTTACGAGTACCGTTGAGTACATGAGATACCGTAGACATTGATACGTTCGCGGCTCTCGCGACATCGCTCATCTTTGCGCCCACTGTGTATCACTCCTTTCTCACGTGATTTGATGGATAGCGCTGAACTCATGTCCAGTTGCTACCTATTGTAAAGCTCACGGCGAGAAAATGCGTCGATGGCTCTCGGAATTGATGCCGGGACGAACCCGCAATTTCGTGAAAGACCCAGCGAGGTGTGCAGCACATCTGAAGTCTGTGAATCGAGATGGTGGAATCCGCTATGCAGCATAGCCGGGCACTCCTTTTTATTATCGTAGCGATCATCCTGCGAACCAATTGATGGACGCAGCAGCGCTTGTTGAAAAAAGCATAGCCGAGACGAAAGCGCTTGCGCAAGCGCTTTCCTAACATCCTATTCACCTCATCTTTGATCGGGGCTTCCCTAGGGGATGGACATGGAAGTGCTTTTTGGAGAATTCCTCGAACGAAAAGGAAAGCGCTTGCGCAAGCGCTTTCCTTTCGACTATGTTGCTCGAACAAGAACACCGATGAGAGGTTTCAACTGCTTCTCAAATCGGTAGATAAGGAGTTAACAGCTATGCTGAGCACTGGATCTGAAAGCCCCCCTCCTGCCCTATTGGAAATGCATTCCATCTCGAAGTCATTCAATGGGGTGCGCGTCCTGCATGACATTGACCTCAGTATTTTCCCTGGACAAATCCACGCGCTAATGGGCGAAAACGGCGCCGGAAAATCCACCCTGATGAAAATACTATCGGGGGCCTATGTCGCCGACAGTGGCACTATTCGAATCGACGGATGTGAGATTCGAAACTATGGCGTGAACGATGCGAAGCGCCATGGCATATCCGTCATCTATCAAGAGCTCAGCTTGTGCGCGAATATGAGCGTGGTGGAGAACATCTACCTGGGTAGAGAGATTCGACGATGTGGAGTTATAAACCGCAAGGCAATGACCGAAGGTGCGCTCGTAGTACTAAAGCGACTTGGCGTCACATTTGATCCGCACGCACTGGTCGGTACCTTGTCGATTGCGGACCAACAACTTGTTGAAATCGCGCGTGCAATTCATGCCGATACGCGAATCCTGGTGATGGACGAGCCTACAACGCCGCTATCCACAAAAGAAACCGAAAGTCTTTTTACATTGATTCGCCAGCTACGTGATGATGGCGTCGCGATCATCTATATCAGCCATCGTATGGCCGAGATATACGCATTGTCCGACTTTGTTTCGGTGCTCCGGGACGGTCGTTACGTTGGTTCGCTGGATCGCGTCACGCTGTCAGCTGAAACCCTGGTCCGGATGATGGTTGGCCGCGATGTTTCCGGCTTCTACGCCCATGAGCGTCCTTTGTGCTCTTACGAGCAACCGATACTACGTGTTCGCAATCTTACAGATGACTTCAAAATTCAGGATTGCAGTTTCGATCTGTATGCCGGCGAAATTCTCGGGATTGCAGGACTGGTGGGTTCTGGAAGAACCGAACTTGCCCGATTAATCGCAGGCGTCGACGCGTACTCAGGCGGAAAGATTGAAATGGACGGCGAAGTTGCAGTCATACGCTCTCCTCGCGATGCAGGTAACGCAGGCATCGTCTATCTGACAGAAGACCGCAAA
The DNA here is from genome assembly GCF_000282315.2 of Pseudomonas sp. GM41(2012). Taxonomy (GTDB): domain Bacteria; phylum Pseudomonadota; class Gammaproteobacteria; order Pseudomonadales; family Pseudomonadaceae; genus Aquipseudomonas. The sequence continues at coordinate 69,809 of NZ_AKJN02000006.1, read as the reverse complement.
GCACTGGGCCTTTTTCTCGACATGAGTGTCCACGACAATATCAATGTATGTGTTGTGGGAAGTGATGCTCGATATGCGGGGTTCGTGGACCGAACCGCCGGAACTGGACGTACCAAACAAGCAATCCAGGCACTCAATATCAAAGCGTCTTCAGATATCAATGTTGGAGCACTGTCCGGAGGCAACCAGCAAAAAGTTTTGCTGGCTCGTCTGCTGGAGATGAAGCCCAGAGTATTGTTCCTCGACGAGCCTACATCGGGTGTCGACATTGGGGCTAAATCAGAAATATATAAAATCATCAATGCATTAGCAGCATCCGGCGTTTGCGTAGTGATAATTTCAAGTGAACTACCAGAAATCGTTGGAATTGCCGACCGTGTATTGGTCATGTGTGAAGGTAAACTTGTCACCGAACTCGGTGGCCACAGCGGTCTTGATATCACACCTGAAGCCATTATCGCGTCTGCCACAGGCAGCGACAGGTTGACTCTAGCCAACGGAGACTTAGTCCAATGACTTCCCCACTGCAAAACAAAGTAGCAAGTGACTTCACCACGCCTGATGTACGAAGCATCGCCGGAGTTTCCACCCAGGATAAAATGCGCCAACTGATGAGAGTGGCGGGCATGCTGCCCGTACTGTTACTCCTTTGCGTGGGCTTTGGCCTGATGAGCGAGAGCTTTTTCTCGGTTCAGAATTTCTCGATCATCAGTCAGCAAGCCTCTATCAATGTGGTATTGGCGTCAGGTCTGACTTTCGTGATTTTGACAGGTGGAATCGACCTTTCGGTTGGTTCGATTCTGGCTGTTTCCGCAGTAGTGGCGCTATTGGTATCGCAAGTTCCGGGTTTTGCTCCCCTGGCCATCGCTGCGGGGCTTGGAGTCGGACTGCTGCTAGGGCTCGTCAATGGTGTATTGGTCGCGTTTGGAAAGCTACCGGCATTTATAGTCACGCTAGGCGGTTTGACTGCGATGCGTGGAATCGCACGCCTCATCGGCGAAGACAAAACGGTTTTCAATCCCGACCTGTCCTTTGCTTACATTGGAAACGATACGTTGTTCGGGGTGCCATGGCTGGTTGTAATCGCGGTAGTCGTGGTTACTCTTTCGTGGGTTATTCTTCGACGTACGGTGTTAGGCGTACAGATTTACGCAGTGGGCGGTAATCCTGAGGCCGCACGGTTGTCGGGAATCAAAGTCTGGAAAGTCCTGTTATTTACTTATGCCCTGTCCGGTTTATTGGCGGGCGTGGGGGCCATCATGACTTCCGCTCGACTGATGGCTGCTAATGGACTGCAAATGGGACAGTCTTATGAGCTCGACGCTATCGCCGCCGTTATTCTGGGAGGCACGCGCTTTACAGGAGGCGTCGGCACTATCGTCGGTACGCTAATTGGCGCCCTGATTATCGCCACACTTTCCAATGGCCTGATATTGCTGGGAGTTTCGGATATCTGGCAATACATTATCAAAGGTGTTGTCATCATCGGAGCGGTAGCCCTCGATCGCTTTCGGCAGTCAGGTGCACGAACCTGAATCATATATACCCCCCCACACTCCAATAACAAGAGACAGTGTTCATGAAAAAAATAATATTTACCGCTGTTTGTACACTACTGGCATTTAGCAGCGCTCAAGCGCGAGAGTTGAAATCCGTCGGGATAACTGTTGGCTCGCTGGGCAATCCTTACTTTGTCGCGATGGTAGATGGCGCCAAAGCCGAGGCCCTGCATATCAATCCCGCCGCAAAATTTATCTCAGTGTCGGCAGATTACGATTTGAATAAGCAGTTCACTCAAATCGATAACTTCATTTCTTCGGGCGTAGACTTGATTCTTGTCAACGCCGTCGACCCTGTCGCAATCGCGCCTGCGATTGCGAAAGCAAGGAAGGCAGGCATAGTGGTTGTGGGCGTAGATGTCATGGTGCAAGGTGCCAACGCCACGGTACAGACCGATAACGTCGAAGCCGGCAGGATTGTATGTCAGTACATCTCTGAGAAACTGGGTGGCAAGGGTAACGTTATTATCCAGAATGGTACGCAAACTTCAGCAGTCTTGGACCGAGTCAATGGCTGTAAGAGTGTTTTCGCGCAGGCGCCCGATATCAAAGTACTGTCTGATAATCAGGATGCCAAAGGCTCGCGCGAAGGTGGCTACAGCGTGATGCAAGGCGACTTGACTCGCTTTGCAAAAGTCGACGCGGTGTTCGCGATCAATGACCCCCAGGCCATAGGTGCAGACCTGGCAGCAAAACAACTCAAGCGCAAAGGCATCATTATCGCATCGGTGGATGGAGCTCCCGATATAGAGACTGCGCTCAAAAGCGATACACAGATCCAGGCATCCGCCTCCCAATCCCCTTGGGGCCAGGCACAACAGGCCGTAACGATGGGTTATGACCTGTTGAATGGCAAATCTTTGGAAAGCACAACGGTATTGCTTCAACCCTCACTGGTAACACGAGCCAACGTCATGGAGTACAAAGGCTGGCAAGCTGACCACTGAGCGATTGAGTCAAATGACATAGGGGTCCCACCTCTGTCATGCGGGAAATGGCTGCTGCGAGGTGCTCGCAGCGGCCGAACGGCATGAAAAACCCTAGAAGGGCGAACCTACGGGAAACCTGAGCGACGGCTGCTGAGGAGAGATTTGGCATGTTTACCAAAACAAACACAATAGTAAGCACAGAGCTACTCAACTACGTTAAGGCTCTGTCTGGTAATCGAATTGTCGTTGCGCTAGCGGGGCCGCCTGGTGCCGGTAAGTCCACCGTTTCTCAGGCCTTGGTAGAGGCTCTTAATAGCGTTATGCCGGGGAGCGCAGTTGTCGTTCCCGGGGATGGCTTTCATTACGATGACGCGGTTCTTGGATCCTTGAACCTTTTGGATCGTAAGGGCTCACCTGATACATTCGATGTGGGTGGCTTCAGGAGTCTGCTGCTGCGGCTTCGTGCGAACAACGAACCAGTGATTGCCGTTCCGGTATTCGATCGAATCCTGGAGATATCCCGTGCTGCAGGACAGTTGATTCCCTCTGACGTGAAATATCTCATCGTGGAAGGAAACTACCTTCTATTAGACCTCGCCCCATGGTCGTCCTTAAGAGACTGTTTTGACGCCACCATAATGCTGCAGGCTGACCGCAGAACCCTGGAAGCGCGCCTGCTTGATCGATGGCGATCATTGGGTTTCGATGAGGCTACTTCCTATGAAAAAGTTCATCGCAACGACCTTCCGAATGCCGACATTGTGATTTCGGCCAGCAATATCGCTGACTTCACGATCACAAATTAAGATCCCAATTCCTCTCTTTTGAGAAAGAATCACGCGTTAACCAACAGCTTTGCTTGGCTAGCTTTTTAACGCTAACAGGCCTACGAACGCTATCAACAACTTGTAGCGAACCTTTAAGAGCGAATGACTATGTATCTGGTATGTGGTGAAGCGCTGTTCGACTTCTTCAGTGAAAACGACGTCAACGCTCAAGCTTCAAAAGTGAACTACAAAGCGATTGCCGGTGGTTCGCCGTTCAACGTCGCCGTTGGCTTGCGCCGCCTGGGCATCGACGTCGCGCTGTTCGCCGGGCTGTCCAGCGACTACCTCGGCCGGCGTTTACAGCAAGTGCTGCAGGAGGAAGGCGTGCGCCCGGACTACCTGCAGGACGTCGACGCACCGACCACTCTGGCGATGGTCGCCGTCGGTGCCGACGGCTCGCCGCATTACAGCTTCCGAGGCGAAGGCTGTGCCGATCGCCAGCTGTTGCCGGGGCATTTACCTGAGTTAGGCGCTGAGGTGCGTGGGTTGCATATCGGCTCGTTCTCGCTGGTGGTGCAGCCGATTGCCGACACCCTGCTGGCCCTGGTCCGCCGGGAAAGCGGCAAACGCCTGATCAGCCTCGACCCCAACGTGCGACTGAACCCGGAACCGAATATCGAACTGTGGCGCGAACGCATCAACACTCTGGTCGAGCATGCCGACCTGATCAAGGTCAGCGACGAGGACCTGAACCTGCTCTACCCCGAGCGTGATCCGCAGAGCGTGATCCATGGCTGGCTGGAACACCGCTGCCAGCTGGTATTCCTCACCCGTGGCGGCCAGGGAGCAACGGTGTTCAGCCGCCGCCATGGCAGTTGGTCGGCGCCGGCCTGCGCGGTGGTGATGGCTGATACCGTGGGCGCCGGCGACACCTTCCAAGCGGCGTTGATCGCCTGGCTGACCGAACAGCAGCTGGATTCGGTGGAGGGTTTGCAGCGCTTGAGTCGCGAACAGATCGACGCGATGCTCACCTTCGCCGTCAGCGCCGCCGCCCTGACCTGCGGCAAGACCGGGCCGGACTTGCCTTATCGGCATCAGTTGGATTGATATCTGGTCAGGATCTGTATCGCGGGCATTGCAGTTTTCGCGAGCAAGTAGGGTCCCCCCACCAAAAGTGTGCTCCGCTGCGCTACGAACTGCGCTACGAACTGCGCGACGCTGCTATTTACGTGCTCATAAGGGTCATAAGGGTTGATGCCCTGGGCAACCAAAGCACGCGCCTCATCACGGCGACAGTGCTTGTCCGAATTCAAGACTCTCACTTGAGACTCAATTCAGGACTTAAAAGCACTGGATGGTGCTGGATTTCAGTGGTTCCCGCCGGAACGAAAAAAATGACCCGAAAGCACGTACTCGGACGCTCAGGGCATCGTGACCATCGGCCTGCCCCGGGCCGGCTGGTGGGGCATTGCAGCGCTCGACATCGGCTCAACGAAAACCCATAAGGGCAAACCCCTGTCGCAAGACGCCGTGCTGTGGGTGCAGGCCAAAGACATGAAATGACACTCAATGCCGACCTCATGGCAAGGGCACTGCCAATCTATCCGCTACAACGTGTACGAGAAACCCATTTGCACGGTTCTCGGCGCGCCCGGATAGGCGTAAACGTTGCCAAAGGCGCCTTCATCATAGTGGCTGTCGAACACATTCTTCAGGTCGAGGTTAAGCCGCAGGTGCTCGTTGACTTTGTAAAAGCTGAGCAGGTCGAACACCTCGTAGCTATCCATGGAGAAGGCATTGGCCGCGGTCTGGCCGGCGCGCTCGTCGACATACTTGGCGCCCAGTCCCAGGCCCAGTCCTTTGAGGCCACCGTCCTGAAACTCGTAGACGTTCAGCAGGCTGAAACTGTTGCGCGGAATGTTCACCAGGCGGGTGCCTGACTTCAGCACGTTGTCGTGGGTGACTTCGGCATCCACGTAGGCGTAGCCACCGATCATGCGCCACTCTGGCGTGAGGTTGCCGGCCACATTCAGATCGAAGCCACGGCTGCGAACTCCACCCGCCGCAACGCTGAAGGTGGAGTCCACAGGGTCTGTCGTCAGGACATTGCGTTTTTCGATCTGATACACCGCGGCGTCCACGTTTAACTGACGATCAAGGGCCTCCCACTTGACACCCACCTCATAGGATTTCCCTTCTTCAGGCTTGAAGCCGCCCCCCGTTCGACTGGCACCGCTGTTGGGCTTGAAGGACCGCGCCGTATCGGCATAGATCGCCACGGTCGGGGTCAGATCGTAGATCAGCCCCAGACGCGGGGTAACGGCGTTGTCGCTGTTGGTCCAGCTCGGGCCGTTGACGAGGTAGTTGTCGTAATCCTGTTCGAAGCGTTCGAAACGCACGCTAGCCAAAGCTTTCAACCCCTCGGCCAGGGTCACCTGGTCTTGCACGAAAGCGGCATAGGTCTTGAGGTTTTCCTGATCGTGGGTGGTGGTGCGAGTCAACGCCGGACGCGGCTGGCCGTAGACCGGATTGAAAATATCGATGGGGTAGGCACTCACCGCCCCACTGGAGCGACGGATGATCGACTTGTAATCGTAATCCTCATACTCGATGCCCGTGAACAACGTGTGGTCGAATCCACCGGTGGAAAAATGTCCGGTCAGATTCAACTGCACATCAAGGTCACGCCACTCCAGCTTGCGATAGTTGAAGTTGCGCCCCAGCGTTCGGCCGTCGGCAGCAACACCGTTGGCTTCGATAGCATTGCCTTGCAAACTGCCGTCGAGATATTGCGTGCCACCGCCCAAGGTCCAGTCGTCGTTCAGGAAATGCTCGAAACGCAGTTGCGCCATGTTGTTGTCGTTGTGCAGTTTGCCGATATCCTTTTCACCGAAAAAAGTATCCCGCGACGCGACGCCGATCTGATTGCGATAGCGGGTCACACCCCGATCGAGCGGCGCGTTGTTGCGCATGAAATCGCCTTCGAAGGTGATACGGGTGGTGTCGTTGACCTGCCAACCGAGGACCGGCGCCACACCGTAACGCTCGTTTTCAACGTGATCACGAAAGGTGTCGCCACCCTCGCCTATCACGTTGAGCCGATAGGCCAGTTGCCCTTCATCATCCAGCGGTCCTGAGGCATCCAGCGTTCCGCGACGCATGCCCTGATCATTGAGCTGACTGCCCAAGGTCACAGTGCGCTCGGTCAGGGGTTGTTTGGACACCACGTTGAAGGTGCCGCCCGGGTCGCCACGGCCATAGAGCGTGGTGGCTGGCCCGCGTAGGACCTCCAGGCGCTCGATGGTATTGGCATCGGGCATGTTCGGATAACCGCGGTTGATCGGGAAACCATTGCGGTAGAACTCACCGGTGGTAAAGCCACGCACGGTGAAAGTGGTCAGGCCCTGGCCACCGAAATTGTTCGCGCGGCCCACGCCTCCTGCGTAATCGAGAGCGTCTTGCAAGCGGGTGGCGCCGAGGTCTTCCACGACATCCCGGGTGACCACGCTGATCGATTGTGGGGTTTCATGAATCGGAGTGTCTGTGCGCGTCGCACTGGCCGAACGGGTCGCCCGATACCCCTGGACCGGGCCCTGGGCCGGCTCTTCGAATGTGCCGTTGATGTCGATCGCTTGTAACTCTATTGACGCAGGATCAGTCGGTGCCTGGTCAGCCCAGGTGGTCGGGGAAATGGCTTGGATCACACACAGAGAAACGAGAGTTCGACGCATCGACATACAACCTTGAGAAGATGCCGGGCACCTCAGGAGCTCGGCGAGAATTGACATCGAATAATATCAATTCCCATTCTCAGTCGGTACTTTTTTATCTCGCCAGAGTAGTGAAAAAGTTGCGAGATTAACTCCTATGATCAACGTGGCCAGGTCTATCAGTGATGCAATAGCCTCATAAAGCCTCTCGCATAGGCTTTGAAAGGCCGGAAAATCCTGAGTAATGAGCTCAAAGTCCATCGCGATATAGTTTTATACCCGAACGCTGGCAAAAGTTGATTCGTTGCGAGCTTGGCCGAGCGCCGACGACGGGGCGGACAACGGTGACAGCCCCAGCGCTTGTGGCAGCGGTATCATTGCCACTTGTTGCGTGGTGTTGGAACCCACACGCTCGTCGCGTGGTGGAATGCCGTAGTACTCGCGGTAGCACTTGGAGAAGTACGGTGTGGACACGAAGCCACACACCGACGCCACTTCGATGATCGACATGGGTGTTTGCTTGAGCAGTTGTCGGGCGCGAATCAGGCGCAGTTTCAAGTAATAGCGGGACGGTGAGCAGTGCAGGTATTTCTGAAACAACCGCTCCAGCTGACGCCGCGACACGGAAACAAAAACTGCCAGTTCGTCGAGGTCGATCGGTTCTTCGAGGTTGGCGTCCATCAGCGCCACGATTTCCTGCAACCTTGGCTGGTTGGTGCCAAGCGTCATGATCAGTCCTGTTCCGTACACCCAAACTTCAAGTAGAGGCGATGGCTAAAGAAACCAATGATATACGCCCTGGTTTCAATTAGGCACCAAATCCCAACTAGGTATACTTGAATACACCTTCCCCTGGCCGGTCGCTCCCCCCTTGCCATATCGGTACGTCATCTATGGCGCGGCCCTGAGCGTACCAGCGGGCGCTTTCGTGTGGAAACGCCGGCATCACCCGTGGCGACGCTGTATCACCCCGCCAACGGACATCTACGACTCGCACGTAGATGCCCGGGACCCACTGTAATTTAATCCAATTCTGACGGATGTTGAGTGGCCGTATCAGGTCAGTCATTGAAACAGTCAAGCTGCACTCAACAACGGATTGCGACTCGACCTCGCAACATCCGAGGCTAGACCTCTGATTTTTTCAGACTAAACCTTTGTGGCATCGCACTCTCTACTCCGCAACAAGGCTCAAACCAATTCGGCTAAAGATGCCGGATTGAAGCCCTTTAGGTCTGCGTAATCGCCTTTTTCAACTTTGGCGGCCCAATCCTTGTCACTCAGCAGAACACGCCCTACAGCGATCAGATCAAACTCTTCGCGCTCCATGCGCTCGACGAGCCGATCCAAACTCGCAGGAGTTGATCCCTTGCCGGCGAAGGCATTAGTAACATCATTTTCTAGCCCAACCGAACCAACACTGATGGTCGCGGCCCCGGTTACTTTCTTCGCCCAGCCCGCGCAGTTCAGGCCGTTCTCACCGTCAATCTCGGGGAACTCAGGTTCCCAGAAGCGACGTTGTGAGCAGTGCAGGACGTCGACACCAGCCTCGACTAATGGCAACAGCCAGTCTTCCATCACAGCTGGCGTTTCAGCGACGCGTACTCCGTAATCCTGTTGCTTCCACTGGCTGACACGCATGATGATCGGGAATTCAGGGCCAACAGCATGACGAACAGCAGATACGATCTCGCTGGCAAAGCGCGAGCGTTCCTTGATTGTCGGGCCGCCGTAGCGGTCGGTGCGCAGATTGGTACCAGACCAGAAAAACTGATCGATCAAATAACCATGGGCTCCGTGGATCTCAACGGTATCGAAGCCCAGTCGTTTGGCATCCGCTGCGGCCTTGGCGAACGCTGCTACCGTGTCGGCAATGTCCTCTTCACTCATCGCCACACCACGCAGGTCGCCTGGCGAATCAAGGCCCGACGGGCTTTCCACTGGCGCATCTGGCTCCCAGTCGTTGATGTAACGCGTGGCACCGGTGTGCCAGATCTGCGGTGCCATGCGCCCGCCAGCGTTGTGGACCGCATCGATCACGTTTTTCCACCCAGCCAGCGCCGCTTCGCCGTGAAAAAAAGGAATGCCGGAATCATTGCGTGATGCCGGGCGATCAATCACGGTGCCTTCCGACAAAATCAGCCCGACACGTCCCTCTGCCCGCCGCCGGTAGTAAGCAGTGCTCGCTTCACCCGGGATGCCTTCAGGTGAGAACAGACGCGTCATTGGCGCCATGACAATCCGGTTTTTCAGTTCAAGCGACCGGATGGAAAAAGGACGAAATAAAATGCTGGTATCAGGGTTTGACATTGGATGGAGTCCATTTGCTTTTGGAAGCCATATAAGTATATTTTGTAAACCAAATGTCAATTAGGCACCTAGAGTCGCCTAGGTATACATGAGGAAACTTCGATGCTGGAATTAAAGCCGCAATGTTTTTCGTCGGAGTGCCCAAGCCGGGCGCTGTTCGACCAAATCGCAGATAAGTGGTCAATGATGGTTCTGGCAGTACTTGATGACGGACCGCATCGCTTTAATGCCATCAGGCGCCGCCTGGAGGGCGTCACTCAGAAGGCACTGACACAGTGCCTGCGACGGCTGGAACGAAATGGTCTTGTCTCGCGCAAGGTCATTTCGTTCTCGCCTGTGGCAGTCCAGTATGAGATCACCCAACTTGGTCGAACACTGCAGCAGCCATTTCGCGAATTGCATAAATGGACGCTCGATAAATTGCCCGAGGTTGAAGCGGCCCGGTTGAAGTTTGACGAGGCGGCGCAGGTAAGCCTGACGGAATGATTTTTTATTGACTCGCCGCCACTGCCAAGTATTGAGCGTGCAGAATTTTCGTCACAATAACGATATAGGATAATTAATAAAAATCCGGTTTTCATCAAACTCATTGGCGCTGAAACCCCTGCGAACATTCGAATTTCGCCATCTAACGCTGAGATTTTTCAGCCGATATATCAGCGGTGATAATTCAGAGTCCAGTCGCCCACGGGCTGGCTGTGGGTGAGGTTGACATATTGTTGCTGGTAGATATCGGTCAATTCGGCGTACCACAGACCGATCTGGGTGCGCTTGTCGTTGAAGCTGTATTCGCCGCCGCCGAAGTTGAAACGGTCGGAGGTGAACGCGGCTTTGCCGTTCATGAACATGTCTTCCATGCTCGCGTCGTTGCGTGGGCTGTTGCTACGAAACTGGCCGCCAAAGAGGGTCAGGCCGGCGATTTCATTGGAGGTCACCTGGCCGCCACTAAAGGTCCACAGATCGAAGGCGCCCTGGCCGAACAGGTTCGCTAGAGCGCCAGGTTGTAGTCCTTGAGCCAAGCCCCCAGGGAGAGCGCCGTTTAAAGTTCGGCCAGGCGACAACGCTGAACACGACCAACACTACTGCGCCAACGCACGTAAAGTGGAGCAGCGGAACGATCGACAAACGCCAAAGGTTGGTTACAGCACGGAACCTGTCGCAGATGAAGCCGATATCAAAACCAGGTTTCCATCTGTATGCCGTACTGCCATACACCTCCGGCGTTGAAGTCCGACTTGCCGAAGTTGTCTGTGGAACTGTATCGGTCCAGGTCCGAAGACCAGTTCATGAGGCTTGCGAATACTCGCAATTCAGGACGTGTGAGCAGGTCTCCAACGTCAGGTTTGAATGTCGGGGCGATAGTGAATTTCCAGAAGTTGCCGTCGACCGCATTACGTTGCAGGTAGCCCTTGGGGTCGAGGTTCATGGTTTGCCAGCTCAACTCGTAGGCCATCTCGAAATTGCTGTTGATTTCATTGGCCAAACGCACGTTCAGTGTCATCCAGCGATAGTCATCACCTTTGACGTATCGATCCTTGCTCTGTTCGGCCAGCAAACTGGGGCCGACTCGCCAGCCAGGTGCAAGGGGTGTCTCGCCGTAAAGCGCCAGCCGCAGAGCGCGGGCGTCGTCGATCAGTTCGCCATCCGAGCCAATGTTTTTGACTTCTGCCCCCAGACCTTGCCCATAGAGCAGCGCCATTTTGAAGAAGCCTTCCCTGCCGAAAAAGTCTTTCTGGTGATTGGCCAGCATGCTGTGCAAGCCGGAATCCGCAGGCGTCAGACCCGCTTCATTGGTGCGGGTGCCGATGTCGTTTTTCTTTGAGCCAATGCCATTGAACATCCACTGCCACTGACCATTATCGAAGAACTGGTTAGAGGTCAGGATGTAGCTTTCCACATCGGCATTGATACCGCCCTCACTGAAATCCCCGTAGTTACGCCCGATCAAGGAGTAATTCGACCGCCAGTTTTTATTCATCTGCACATCGTAGATTCCACCTCCGGTGCCGGCCAGAAAGACGACGTCCGAGTCCAGCCAGTGGATATCGAAATTGTCCCTATCGAATCGCTTGCCTGCCCACAACGTGGAGTTTTCGAACACCGAGCTCCCCTTGAAGGCGGCGAGATGATCGAGTTCGGTAAAGACCTGACGCACGTTCAGGTTGCTCTCATCGGCCGTCCAGTCATTGGAACTTTCCACACCGTCGGCAATGGAAACCGTGAATTTGGAATGGGTGCCGTTCTGCGCATAGGCCTCTTTCGACAGGTCGATGCGCATGTAGGTATCGTCTTCATTGCCGAGTCGCCCGACGGCGCCACCGACTGACCCGGCCGGGGTTGTATAAGGACCGCCACGTCCACCCCCCAGTCCATCGTTGATCAGTAATCCGGAGCGAGCGTAACCCTTGAAGCTGAACCCGTCAGTGAGGTGTCCTCCGGTACTCCCCTGCTTTTCCATGCTTTGCTGACGGGCTTCGAGTTTTGCCAGTCGGGTGTCCAAAGCAGGCGCCGAAATGGCTGTCGCAGTGGACCCGGCGGGTTGCAAGACGGGAGCGGCGAGTTTGATCTGCTGCAATTCCCTGGCAAGCGCCTGGGTTTGCTGTTCGGCTGCGGCCGCACGCTTTTCCGCGGCGCTGGCACGGGCTTCAAACGCGGCCATGCGTTCTTCCAGAGTCGCGGCCTGAGAGGTCGCCGCCGAGGTGCCGAGCACGCCTGCGAGTAGCCAGCTTGATGCTTTCTGCATGTGGATTTCCCTGTTTTGTTTTTATTGTTTTGTTCCCGCGACCGGCCTTTTTTCCTTAGGTATCAATTGTCAAAATCGACGAAAAAAAGGATGCCTCATCGCAAATACGCTGCTACATTTGGCGATGTTAACGTTAACTTCTCTAAAAACAAAAATAAAGAGGGCTTTATGAAACAGCTGAAATCTCTCCTTCCAGCAGCGCTGCTCACCCTCTGCGCCGGGCTTCCATCTCTCTCGAGCGCAGCCGATTTAACGATCTCGTGCGGTGCGGTAGGTGCGGAACTGCAACTCTGCAAGGAGGCTGTCGAGGCGTGGTCGAAACAGACTGGCAACAACGTCGAGGTGGTTTCCACGCCTAACTCGGCAACCGAGCGGTTGTCGTTCTACCAACAGATTCTCAGTGCGCAATCCAGCGACATCGACATCATTCAAATCGATATGGTGTGGCCGGGGATGCTGGCCAAACATCTGATGGATCTGCGCGAGGTGCTTCCCGCTAACGCGACCCAAGGTTACTTCCAGGCACAGGTGGATAACGCCACGGTGAACGGACGGCTGGTGACAATGCCGTGGTTTACCGACTCGGGTCTGCTGTACTACCGCAAGGACTTGCTCGAGAAGTACAACCAGCAGGTGCCACAGACCTGGGAGGAAATGACCGCTACCGCCAAGAGTATTCAACAGGCCGAGCGCACTGCCGGGAATCCCAATGCATGGGGTTACGTATTTCAGGGGCGCGCCTACGAGGGCCTGACGTGCAATGCGCTGGAGTGGATCAGCAGCCAACCGGAAGGCGGACTGGTCAATTCACGAGGCGACATCGTGGTCAACAATCAGGCCTCAAGGACAGCTTTGACCCTGGCGAAAAGCTGGGTCGGAGACATCTCCCCGCGGGGCGTGCTCAATTACACCGAGGAAGAAGGACGTGGCGTATTCCAGTCGGGAAATGCGCTGTTCATGCGTAACTGGCCGTATGTCTGGGCCCTGGTTCAAAGTCAGGACAGTGCCGTAAAAGACAAGGTCGGTGTCGCTCCCCTGCCCCGCGGCGGCGAAGCCGGCACCCATGCATCCACTCTCGGTGGCTGGGGCCTGGCGGTATCGCGTTACAGCGCCCATCCAAAACTTGCCGCCGAGCTGGTGAGCTACCTGACCAGTGCCCAAGAGCAAAAACGTCGTGCCCTGATAGGCGCCTATAACCCGGTTATCGAGTCGCTGTATCAAGATCCCGAACTGCTCGCGGCAATGCCTTATTACGCTCAGTTGCACAGCATTCTCAACGATGGGGTGATGCGCCCCGCCTCCATCACTGCCGATCGCTATCCACGGGTCTCCAATGCGTTCTTCGATCGAGTGCATGGCGTGCTCGCGGGCGAGTTGCCTGTCGATCAGGCGCTGGCCGAACTGGAAAGCGAACTCACGCGCATCAAACGCCGGAACTGGTAAGCCACAAGGAAGGAAATCACCATGTCTGTCTCTACTACCCATGCCCCCTGTGACGAGCTTCTGCTCACCAGGGAAACGCCCGTACAACGTCGCCGAGTACGCGCTGCCTGGCTGTTTCTGACGCCGATGTTGCTGTGTCTGGCCCTGGTGGCGGCCTGGCCGTTATTGCGCACATTCTGGTTCAGCCTGACCGACGCCAACCTGGCGGACACCGGTGGCGGAACCTTCATAGGCTTTGGCAATTATCTGTTCCACAACGGTTCCACCTGGTCGGGCGTCCTGGTCGATCCTCAATGGTGGAACGCTGTGCGCAACACCTTGCATTTCACCGTGGTGTCCGTGGGACTGGAAGTCGTACTGGGACTGCTGGTGGCGTTACTGCTAAACATCAAGTTCACCGGACGTTCTCTGGTACGTGCGTTGATTCTGATTCCCTGGGCGATTCCGACCATTGTCTCGGCGAAGATCTGGTCATGGATGCTTAACGACCAGTTCGGCATCATCAATCACCTGATGCTGAGCCTTGGCCTGATTGACGCGCCCCTGGCCTGGACGGCAGATGCGGATTTGTCGATGTGGGCGGTGATCATCGTCGACGTCTGGAAGACCGTGCCTTTTGTCACGCTGCTGATGCTGGCGGCCTTGCAGATGTTGCCGAGCGATTGCTACGAAGCCGCCAGGGTCGATGGCATTCATCCGCTGAAGGTGTTCTGGCGTGTCACGCTGCCCCTGCTGATGCCCGCACTGCTGGTGGCGGCGATCTTCCGCATCCTCGACTCGCTGCGGGTATTCGACGTCATCTATGTGCTGACCTCGAACTCGTCGAGCACCATGAGCATGTCGGTGTATGCCCGCCAGCACCTCGTGGAGTTCCAGGACGTCGGTTACGGCAGCGCGGCCTCGACGCTGTTGTTTCTGGTGGTTGCGGTCATCGCCATGCTTTATCTCTACCTCGGACGCCGTCAACTGGAGGTCCGGTCATGAACCTGCGCCTACTGAAAAAATCACTGTTGCGTCTCGGATTCTGGTGTCTGATCGGGGTTCTGCTGCTGTATGCGGTCTTCCCTTTCTACTACGCCATCGTGACTTCGCTGAAGCCGTCCAGCGCCTTGTTCGAGGTGAGCTACTGGATCGATAACCCCGACTTCTCCAATTACGCGGCGGTACTCCATCAAGCCTCATTCCTGCGGGCGATCGGTAACTCGCTGGTGGTTGCGCTGTGCGTGGTGACGCTGGCGCTGTTCCTCAGCCTGACCGCCGCCTATGCCTTGGGCCGGGTGAAGTTCCGTGGGCGTGGCACGGTCTTGATGATGGTCCTTGGCGTGTCGATGTTTCCCCAGGTCGCGGTGCTGTCGGGGCTGTTCGAAGTGATCCGCGCCCTGGGCCTGTACAACACGTCCTGGGCGTTGATCCTGAGCTACACGATTTTCACCCTGCCCTTCACCGTCTGGGTGCTGACCACGTTCATGGGGCAACTGCCCCATGAACTGGAAGAAGCGGCAATCATGGATGGCGCGTCCCCATGGGTCACGCTGACCCGGGTGCTGTTGCCCCTGCTCTGGCCTGCACTGGTCACCACCGGCTTATTGGCCTTCATCGCAGCGTGGAACGAGTTCCTGTTTGCCCTGACCTTCACTCTCACCGACACGCAACGCACGGTGCCGGTGGCCATCGCCCTGATTTCCGGCGGCAGCCCCCATGAGTTGCCTTGGGGGTTGTTGATGGCCGCCTCGGTGCTGGTCACCGTCCCACTGGTGATTCTGGTGCTGATCTTCCAGCGCCGAATCGTTTCCGGTCTCACTGCCGGCGCGTTAAAGGGTTGATGCCCAACAAAGACAAGGAACAGCATCGTGATCAAATTGAAACTGGACAACGTGAACAAACAATTGGGCGGCATGCGGATTCTTCGCGACGTCAGCCTGGAAATCGCGACGGGTGAATTCGTGGTGTTCGTCGGCCCTTCGGGCTGCGGAAAATCGACCCTGCTACGACTGATCGCCGGCCTGAATTCGATCTGCGGCGGTGACCTGTTGATCGACGGGCGTCGGGTCAACGACCTGGAACCGCGCGAGCGTGGCGTCGGTATGGTGTTTCAGTCTTATGCGCTGTACCCGCACATGAGCGTCTACGACAACATCAGCTTTGGTCTCAAACTGGCCAAGACTGAAAAGAGCAGCCTGAGCGAACGCGTGCTGAAAACAGCGCAAATCCTTCAATTGGACAAACTGCTGCAACGCAAACCAAAGGAACTGTCCGGTGGGCAGCGTCAGCGTGTGGCCATGGGCAGAGCCATGGCGCGGGAACCGGACATTCTGTTGTTCGATGAGCCGCTGTCCAACCTGGATGCCTCGTTGCGGGTGCAGATGCGCAACGAAATCGCCCGGCTGCATGATCGGCTGGGCTCGACCATGATCTATGTCACCCACGATCAGGTTGAAGCGATGACCCTGGCCGACAAAATTGTCGTGCTCAATGGCGGTCGCATCGAGCAGGTCGGCTCACCGCGCGAACTCTATGAACGCCCGGCCAGTCGCTTTGTCGCCGGTTTTCTCGGTTCGCCCAGAATGAACTTTCTGGCGGCGCGCCTGCATGCGCCAGGTAAAACCAGCCTGGTTCATACCCCCGTATTGGGGATGAGTTCCCTGCCCTTTGACAGCTCGAACCTGGCGGCGGACGCACAGTTGAGCCTGGGAATTCGCCCGGAACACCTGTCGCTCAAGGCAGCGGATGGAACCGCCGGCGTCGTTGTGACCGCGGTCGAGTATCTGGGCAGCGAAACCTATGTGCACCTCGATACCGGTCAGGACGAACCACTGATCTGTCGTTGTGAAGTCAACGCCGGATGGCGAGTGGGCGATCAGGTCGAGCTGCAGCTGGACCCCGGCAATCTGCACCTGTTCGACGCCGATGGCACAGCCTTGAAACGCTACCCACAGGCCCTGGCAGACGACGTCCCGCTGCACTCGGTACGAGAAGCAGCCCTATGACCTTGGCTTTGAATTCCATGAACGATCCGATGTCCGCTACCCTTGAGCTTGCGCAGCATGCGCTGAATGATGGCCTGTCTCGCGTCATCCACGATTACCAACCCGGTTATCATCTTGCCCCTGCGGCGGGCTGGATGAACGACCCAAACGGGGTAGTGTACTTTCGCGGCGAATACCACGTTTTCTATCAGCACTACCCCTTCGAAGCGAAATGGGGCCCGATGTATTGGGGGCATGCCAAGAGTGCCGATCTGGTCCATTGGCAGCATCTGCCCATTGCGCTGGCGCCCGGCGATGACTTCGACCGTGACGGTTGTTTTTCCGGTAGCGCGGTGGTGTGTGGCGATACCCTGGCACTGATCTACACCGGGCACACCTGGCTAGGGGAAGTGGGTGACGAACGCTCGATCCGTCAAGTCCAGTGCCTGGCCACCAGTACCGACGGCATCCGGTTCATCAAGCATGGCGCCGTCATCGAGACCGCGCCTCAAGACACGATCATGCACTTTCGCGACCCCAAGGTCTGGCAGGAGGATGACTGTTGGTATCTGATTGCCGGCGCACGCCTGGGCGATAAACCGCTGCTGCCGCTGTACCGTTCCACCGATCTGCACACCTGGGAGTTCCTCGATTATGTGGCCAGCGGCAGCGAGGGCGATGGCTATATGTGGGAGTGCCCGGATCTGTTCCGGCTGAATGGGCGCGATGTGCTGCTCTACTCCCCTCAAGGCATGCAACCCCAGGGTTACGAGCGGCTCAACAAATACCAGACCGGTTATCGAGTGGGCCGCCTCGACAGCGAATGGCACTTCACCGGCGGGCCTTTTATCGAGCTGGATAACGGCCACGATTTCTATGCCGCGCAAACGCTACTGGCCGCCGATGGTCGACGTCTTGTGTGGGCATGGCTCGACATGTGGGAAAGCCCGATGCCGAGCCAGGCCCATCACTGGTGCGGCATGCTCGGTTTGCCGCGCGAACTTGACCTGTGCGCCGATCGCCTTTGCGTGTATCCGGCACGGGAGCTCACCGCTCTGCGCCAGGCGCCATTGCCGGGCACGCTCTGGTGGGGTGAGTCGGGAACCCGCTGGGTGCCGGAAGTGAATGGCGATATGCTCGAAATCCATGTGCATCTGGATCTGCTCGGCTGCACCGATGACCACCTCGGAATCGCCTTGCGTTGCAGCGATGATGGTCATGAACAAACCCTGCTTTACTACGATGCTGCGCTGCAGCGCCTGGTGCTTGACCGTAGCCGCTCGGGTGCGCAAGTCAGCGGTCAGCGCAGCGTGGCGATAGACCCGACACAAGGGCAACTGGAACTGCGGGTGTTTCTCGATCGCTCGTCCATCGAGGTGTTCGACGAAAACGGGCGCTTCAGCCTCAGCAGTCGCCTCTATCCGCGGCCCGACAGCCTGGGCGTGAAGCTGCTGGCCAGCGGAAGTGGCGGGCGTGTCTGCATTCCCAAGGCATGGCCTCTGGCCTCGGGATGGCTATGAGCAGCGTCATTCGAGTCGCGAGAAGCCCGGGCCCTGTGTCATGATTCTGCGTCAACCTGACCGGCCTCGCCTCGCATGACTTCAGTGAAAGACGTTGCACAACTGGCCGGCGTGTCCCTGATGACGGTTTCTCGCGCGCTCAACAACCCGGAAAAACTGAGCCCCGAAACCCTTCTGCGGGTGCGTCGTGCCATTGATGAACTGCAATTCGTACCGAGCCTGTCGGCGCGCAAGATGCGCGGCGACAACCTCCAGTCGCGAACCATCGGTGTGTTCGCGCTGGACACCGCGACCACACCGTTCGCGGTCGAATTGCTGCTGTCCATCGAACAGACCGCGCAGCAGGCGGGTTGGAATGTGTTCATCCTTAACCTGTTGAGCAACCCGCCCACCGACCAGAACATCGACCTTATGTTATCGCACCGTCCCGACGGATTGATCTTCAGCGCCATGGGGTTGCGCCAGGTGAGCATTCCCGAGCGGTTGAAGAGCAAACCACTGGTACTCGCCAATTGCCTGGCCGATGACAGTCGCCTGGTCAGTTATGTGCCAGACGACGAAAAGGGGCAGTATCGAGCCGTACATCACGCGTTAAGCCAAGGCTATCGGCGCCCTCTGTGTATCAATCTGCCAAAACAGAGTCTGGCCTGGGACCTGCGACAAAAAGGCTTGCAGCGTGCCTGTCAGGCATTCGGCCTGGCGCCTGACGCACTCCTGCAATACGACCTTTCTGATCATGATGCCTATGGCGAAACCGCAGCCATCCTCGACCGGCACATCATTGAGGGTCGCCCCCAATTCGACATTCTGATCTGTGGCAACGACCGCATTGCCTTCTGTGCCTATCAGCTGTTGTTGGGCCGGGGCCTGAAAATTCCCGACGATGTCGCCGTGCTCGGCTATGACAACATGATCGGCATTGCCGAACTGTTCATCCCGCCGCTGACCACAGTGCAACTGCCGTACTACGAGATCGGTCGCAATGCTGCCCGGCACCTGATCGAGGCCCTCGAGGTATCGGGAGCCCAGCCAGTCGATTGTCCATTGGTGGATAGGGCGTCGCTATGACAGATTGCGCCAGAAAATCCGATGACCCAGGCAGGACATTTCCCGCTACCTCGGCTCACTGTCCAAGTGAACGATCTTCGACGCTGATAACCGAAGCAGTGAACGCCCAGCACTTCCAGGGTCTCGCGGACTGAATCTTCAGCATGCCCTGGGGCTCGCCGACGATCTGTGCACGCGCCATGCCCTTGAAGAACGCCTTGCCCACTTCGTACGGTACCTTGGCCTGAGTCAGCTCCTGCTCGTTCTTGCCGATCGAGCTGATCTCCGGAATGGTGTAGATGCCGGTCGGCACGTCGTTGACGAAGCGCCAGCTATGGTTGTCAACGATGCTGCCAGCGGCCGAACGACCCTGGTCTTAGACACGTTGGGAACCTGGCTATAGTTGAGGCGTGATGATTGTAGTGATGGAGCCGCAGGTGAGCTAATCGGGGACTGTCCCCAGTTTGCGTGGGAGGGTGCCATGGCAACTGTTACCGATACGCTGAAGCTGTTTCTCGCCGGCGACGTCATGACCGCCCGCGGCATCGACTCAGTACTGCCGCATCCTGGTGATCCGCGGCTTTACGAAGCTTACGTCAAGAATGCCGGCGACTACGTCCGGCTGGCAGAAAGACTCAGTGGCTCGATTCCATGCCCAGCCGATTTTACCTATGTCTGGGGCGTTGCGCTGGAAGAGTTCGAACTTCGTCGGCCACACGCACGCATCATCAATCTGGAAACTGCGGTGTCCCGCCGCGGACGACCGGAGCCAAAGGGCATCAATTACCGCATGAGCCCGGAGAACTTCCCGGCCATCAGCGCAGCCGGCATCGACTGCTGCGTGCTGGCCAACAACCATGTGCTGGACTGGGGGGCAACCGGGCTGGCCGATACGCTGGATACCCTGGCGAGCAACGGTATGTGCAGCGCTGGCGCCGGGCACAATCGGCAATCTGCCGAAGCGCCCGCCGTGCTGCCGCAGCCTGGCGGGCGGCGCTTGCTGGTGTTTGGCCTCGGTGCACCCGACAGCGGCATTGCGCCGGATTGGGCCGCCACGGATAGGCGCGCGGGCGTCGCGCGACTGGAAGATTTGTCGATGCAAAGCCTGCGCCCTGTGGCCAAACGGATTCTCGAGGGCAAAAATCCGGGGGATCTGGTGGTCGCCTCCATTCACTGGGGCGGCAACTGGGGGTTCGATATCCCGCGCGAGCAGGTCCGGTTCGCCCATGCCTTGATCGACGAGGCCGGAGTTGACGTGGTGCACGGGCATTCCTCGCACCACGTCAAGGGCATCGAGGTGTACCACGAACGCCTGATTCTCTATGGCTGCGGTGATCTACTGAACGATTACGAAGGCATCGAGGGCCACACAGCCTTTCGCGGCGATCTGGGGCTTCTGTACTTTGCCTCGCTGGACCCGGGCGGGCACCTGCAGTCGCTGGACCTGATACCCACCCGCGTGCGTCGCTATCGCATTTGTCGCGCCGAAGGGGATGACCGTCAATGGCTGCACGACACCCTTTCTCGCGAGTGCGCACGCTTGGGCAGCAGCATCCAGCCGGGCGCAAAAAATGCTTTCGAGTTGCGTTGGTAGGAGCGTCTGGATACGACTAAAGTAACCGCTCCACCAACCCCCACCCTATCCAAGGCGGGGTATGTTTTTTCAGCAGATGTCGAGGGAAAAGCCAAAGAAAAACTTTTCTTTGGACGAAAAAAATGGACCTCTTTTCAGAGATCCATTTTTTAATGCTTGGAGCGGGAAACGAGACTCGAACTCGCGACCCCGACCTTGGCAAGGTCGTGCTCTACCAACTGAGCTATTCCCGCGTCTTGGTGTGGCGCATTCTATAGAATCCAGAAGCCCCGTCAACCCCTTGATTCAAAAAAGTTTATTTCTTTTCCACGTCGGTCTTCAGATGCGGCCAGGCAGCGCGCAAATACTGGACCATGGACCACAACGTCAGGCCCGCGGATATCAGCAGCAAGGCGTAACCCAGCAGCACCCAGAACGTAAAGTCCGACGGATTGGCCAGCAGGATCACCAGCGCCAGCATTTGCGCGGCGGTTTTCCATTTACCCAGGTTCGACACCGCGACGTGAGCACGAGCGCCGAGTTCGGCCATCCATTCGCGAAGTGCCGAGACGACAATCTCGCGACCGATGATCACGGCGGCCGGCAGTGTGAGCCACAGGTTGCCATGTTCTTGCACCAGCAATACCAGCGCAACGGCGACCATCAGCTTGTCAGCCACGGGATCGAGGAAAGCCCCGAACGGTGTGCTTTGTTCCAGTCGGCGAGCCAGATACCCATCCAGCCAGTCTGTGGCGGCGGCAAATGCGAACACCGAGGCGGACGCCAGGTAGCTCCATTGATACGGCAGGTAGAACAGTAAAATGAAGATCGGAATGAGCAGGACGCGTAGTACGGTAATCAGATTAGGGATATTCATCGGCACAACTGGCTACGAGGTGAGGGGGCATTCTACTCGCTGTGCAGATTGGCATAAATCAACTCTGCGAGCTTTTTACTGATCCCGGGTGCTTTGGCGATCTCTTCGATGCTGGCACGAGACAGCTCCTGCAATCCACCAAAATGTTTCAACAAATCGCGGCGACGTGTCGGCCCGACGCCAGCTACGCCCTCAAGCGTAGACGTGCGGCGAGTTTTGCCACGACGGGCGCGGTGCCCGGTAATCGCGAAACGGTGAGCTTCGTCGCGTATCTGCTGGATCAAATGCAGCGCGGGGGAATCACCGCGCAAGGTGAATTCGTGGGCAGCATCATTCAGGTACAGGGTTTCGAAACCGGCCTTACGCGTGGCGCCCTTGGCGACGCCCAGCAGAATCAGATCCGGCACGGCCAGTTCATTGAGCACGTCGCGGGCCATGGACAGCTGCCCCTTGCCACCGTCCACCAGCAAAATGTCCGGTAGCTTGCCCTCCCCGTCCTTCAGCTTGCTGAAGCGTCGGGTCAGGGCCTGATGCATCGCGGCGTAGTCATCGCCCGGGGTGACGCCTTCAATGTTGTAGCGACGGTAGTCGGACTTGATCGGACCTTCGGGACCGAACACCACGCAGGATGCCACGGTCGCTTCGCCGCTGGAGTGACTGATGTCGTAACACTCCAGGCGCTGTGGCGGTTCGTCCAGGTTCAGCACTTCCGCCAGGGCATCGAAGCGTGCAGCAACGTGTTGACGGTTAGCCAGTCGCGCTCCCAGGGCCTGCTCGGCATTGGTGACCGCCAACTGTTGCCAGCGTGCTCGCGTACCACGAACCCGATGACTGATGGTCAATTCGCGACCGCGCAGCTCATCGATGGCCGCGATCAGGATCGGGAAGTCTTCGTGAACCACGTTGACGATCAGTTCGCTGGGCAAGTCGCGCTCGGGACTGCTGATGAAGTACTGGCCGAGAAACGCCGCCATGACTTCAGAAACGTCCTCTTCAATACCCACCTGCGGAAAGAAGTTCTTGCTCCCCAACACCCGCCCGCCACGCACACTGATCAAATGAACGCAAGCACCACCCGGATTGACAAACGCTGCGATCACATCGACATCGCCCGTCCCGCCTTCCATGCTTTGCTGGTCCTGGACCCGGCGCAGTAATGAGATCTGATCCCGCAGCTCGGCCGCACGCTCGAACTCGAGGTTGATCGCCGCCTCTTCCATTCCTGCGGACAACTCATCCGTCAGCGCATTGCTGCGCCCCTCAAGGAACATCACCGAGTGCCGTACGTCTTCGGCATACACCTCGGGCTCCACCAGCCCGACACAGGGCGCCTTGCAGCGTTTGATCTGGTATTGCAGGCAAGGACGCGTGCGGTTCTTGTAATAGCTGTCTTCGCACTGACGAACGAAAAACGTCTTCTGCAGCAGGCTCAGGCTTTCACGAATCGCACCGGCGCTGGGATAAGGGCCGAAATACTTGCCCTTGGCCTTTTTTGCACCGCGATGGATGCTCAAGCGAGGGAACTGGCCATCCGAGAGAAAGACGTAGGGGTAGGATTTATCGTCGCGCAGCAGGATGTTGTAGGGCGGACGCCACTCCTTGATCAGCGTCTGCTCAAGCAACAAGGCTTCGGTTTCATTGGCCGTAATCGTCGTTTCGACCTGAGCGATACGCGCGACCAGCGCCGCGGTCTTGGGCGCAAGACCGGATTTGCGGAAGTAACTCGACAGGCGATTCTTGAGGTTCTTGGCCTTGCCGACGTAGAGCAGGCGTGCCTCGCTGTCGAACATGCGATACACACCGGGACGCCCACTGACCGTCGACAGAAAGGCGCTTGGATCGAAGACTTCAGTCATTTTCAGAGACTGGCATCGACCATGCCGTGACGAACCGCCAACAGCGTCAACTCGACATCGCTGCTGATCGAAAGCTTTTCGAAAATGCGGTAACGGTAAGTGTTCACGGTTTTTGGCGACAGACACAGTTTGTCGGAAATGATCTGGACCTTCTGACAGCCGACAATCATCAGCGCGATCTGGATTTCCCGCTCCGACAAGGCGTCGAAGGGCGAATCATTGGTCGGCTGGAAGGATTTGATCGCCAGTTGCTGTGCAATTTGCGGGCTGATGTAGCGCTGCCCGGCAAACACCAGGCGGATGGCCTGGACCATTTCCGGCAGTCCGGCACCCTTGGTCAGATAGCCCGCGGCCCCTGCCTGCAACAACCGCGTCGGAAACGGGTCTTCTTCGCACACGGTGACCGCGACGACTTTGATATCCGGATGACTGCGCAATAATTTGCGTGTGGCTTCAAGACCGCCGATGCCGGGCATCTTGACGTCCATCAGCACCACATCGGGTTTCAACTCACGCGCCTTGAGCAGGGATTCTTCGCCTGACTCAGCCTGGCCGACTACTTGCAGGCCATCGATGTCAGCCAGCATTCGTGTAATGCCTGTACGAACGAGATCATGATCATCGACTACTAGCACCCTAATCAAGCAGACACCTCGCGAAATGGTCTTATTGGGTTGCCGACACCTTAGCAAAAAGCAACTGGCAGACCTAGCGGCAAGCGTCATATAAAAAGTTTCAATACATCTTGAAAGGCTTGTCGCATGCATGTTTCAGCCGGGCGAGGCATCGATATCGCGCTGCATTCTCAGGAAACACTCGTCCGTGCCGACCACCTTCAGTCCCTTTCTCTCATACAACGCTTGCGCGGGATTATTTTCAAAAACCGTCAAACGTAATGCCGGACGCCGTTCCTTGCACGCCATGGCGAATACCTGATCAATCGTCCAGGAGCCGGCGCCCTGCCCCCGAAACGCTTCGAGGACGTGCAGTTCGCGGATGTACAGGGCTTTGGCGTCACGACTCAGACTGAAAAAGCCCAACACGGTACTGCCACTCACAATCAACCAGTTCTCGCGCCCTGCCCAGCCAACATCGAACCCTTCGTCCTGCCACAGCAGATCGTGCTGAATGTAATAGCGCAGCATGTTGTTGCGGGTCAGTTCACGAGCGAAGTCGAGATCCCGGGATGTCGCCGGACGTAATTCAAATACCATCACCCCAATGCAACCTCCACTAATTGCCCCTTCCAACCGTCAGCATCGCGGCGAGCCACGACCATCAGATTGCCTGTACCCGGTGCGGCCGCAATCAGCGAACCGTCCGACGCCCAGATCGCGCTGCGTCCTGCCGATTCCCAGCCACCCGTTGCACCGCCATGGTTGGCCATCAGGACCGTCATCGAATGAGCGCTGGCGTAGCCTTGCAACAACGCGGTATCCGGGGCGTAGCCGTTTTCCGTGATCAGCACGCCCGCCGCATAGAGATCGGCGCCTTGCTGCGCCGCCGCGGCTGCATGACTGGCGTGAGAGAAATCCGCGCACACCGCCAACGCGACCGTATCAGCACCTACGGTCAGGGTCGAACCGCCGGTTCCCGGTGCAAATGCCACTTCTTCGCCTGGATGCAGATGCTGCTTGCTGTAGATCCCGAGCGATCCATCAGCACCCAACACCAACGCCCCAATCAATACCGGCGAATCCTCCGACAGGCGAATTGGCATCCCGACGACAGTCGTCACACCGACTTCCCGCGCGAAATCCCGCAGCGGTTGCAGAACCTCGGCGTCTGGCGCAATGGCCAATTCAGCCGCAAGCCCACGCTCGTACCCGGTCAGCGATAACTCCGGGAACACCAGCAATTGCACGCCCTGCTCCGCGGCAACTTGCATGAAGCGCTGATGCCACACAATGTTTGCGGCAAGGTCACCGGCGATGGAGATCGATTGAGCAGCGGCGATGATCAGTGGCGTCATGATTCGTCCTTGTGACGTTGTATATAAGCGAAGCACAAAGTGTGTCACAACCGGTGACGCACTCAAGCGATAGAAAATGCCGCCGGTGATCGATAGCATTTTCTGATTGAAACCACGTACCGGCCTCGCGTAAGCTCGGCGCACTCATCGGAGACAAAACCATGTTCAACGCCCTCTCACAGCTTCGTACCGTCAGCGCCCTGCGCTCGGTGGCGGCTGCCCGGGTGAATGACGTTTGTGCTCCGGTCAGCTTTTATTTTGGGTATTGGTTTAGCCACTGGCGCGCCTGATACCCACACGGCGCCCACTTTAAACGGGTCGCCACCAGAGATTTCTCAACCCCCGGTCGGCTTCCCGACCGGGGGTTTTGTTTTTCCAGCCCCACACATTTTTAGCGACACACCAGACAACCAGAGGATTCAACAATGAACTACGCCACTTATTACCGTTACGACAGTTTTACCGCCTGGCGATTTAGCAGCCTCCGCTCGGGACAGCCTGCCGCCTCCGATCGGTCACCCACAGGTGGCAAGCACACACACGCAGCCAATCCGGCCAATTGTCGAACACCCCAGTAGGGCCGAGCGCGCGGGAACGAACCCGCCGCCAGCCCAGGAAGCCCGAATATGAACTCGTCCATCTCTGCTCTGCCGCTGTCCACCTTGAGCCCTGCCAATGAAGCGCTGACCCTGCGTCTGCCCAGCTCATTGCAACTCAAACAGCAATTGCCACTCAGCAACGTCCTGAGCCAGCAAGTCGCCGCCCACCGCCAGGCGGTTCGCGCGATCCTCAACGGTGAAGACTCCCGTCTGCTGGTCATCGTCGGTCCCTGCTCGATTCACGATCCTCAATCCGCCCTCGAATACGCCGGCAACCTCGCCCGCCTCGCCGCCGAGGTCAGCGATGAAATGCTGCTGGTGATGCGCGCCTACGTCGAAAAACCCCGCACCACGGTCGGCTGGAAAGGCCTGGCCTACGATCCCCATCTGGATGGCAGCGATGACATGGCCGGCGGCTTGACCCTGTCCCGCGAGTTGATGCGCGAGATGCTCCGCCTGGGACTGCCGATTGCCACCGAACTGCTGCAACCGATGGCTGCCGGCTACTTCGACGATCTGCTGAGCTGGGTCGCCATTGGCGCTCGCACCACCGAATCGCAGATCCATCGGGAAATGGCCAGCGGCCTGAGCATGCCGGTCGGCTTCAAGAACGGCACCGATGGTGGTGTCGGTGTGGCCAGCGACGCCATGCGCTCTGCCGCCCATCCGCATCGCCATTTCGGTGTCGACAGCCAGGGCCATCCGGCAATCATTCAAACGCCGGGCAACCCCGACACCCACCTGGTACTGCGTGGCGGACACCGTGGGCCGAACTACAACCGCGACAGCATCGCCCAGGTGAACAGCGATTTGACCAAACTGAAGATCCCGGCCCGGATCATGGTCGACTGCAGCCATGCCAACAGCGGCAAAGACCCGTTGCGTCAGCCAGCGGTGTTTAACGATGTGCTTGAACAGCGCCTGCAAGGTGATCGATCACTGATCGGCATGATGATCGAGAGTCACCTGTTCGAAGGCTGCCAACCACTGAGCCCGTCCATGCGTTACGGCGTGTCAGTCACGGACGGCTGCCTTGGCTGGAGCGGAACAGAACTGTTGTTGCGCCAGGCAGCCGATCGGCTCAGAGCGCAGAGCAGGGATCAACAATCGGCGTGAGCCACACTCTCGTCCAGTCCTCCTATCGAGGACTGGACGTCGGAATTGAGACACGACTCACAGGTAAAGGGTGTTCGCGAAGTAGGCCATCGCAGTAAAGCGCTCTGTTACAGATCAAAAGATGTCCAAATATTCCGAACAAGACCTCATCTACTTTCGAACTTTCGTACATTTTCTATTCCGTTTTCATCAGGTTACAGCGGCTTTTTCATGCAACGCCGAACAGCAGGCGTGCTTTAGAGTGAGCCCATCAACACACCTCTGAACCACTGCGAAAAAGGGAAAGAACATGCTACGGAATGCAACTACTCAGTATCCGATCCTGTTGGTCCACGGGCTCTTCGGCTTCGACCGCATCGGCAAGGTCGAACTCTTTCATGACGTCAAGCAGGCACTCAGGAATGCAGGCGCAAGAGTGTTTATCCCGCACCTGTCGGCTACCCATAGCAATGAGGTCCGCGGCGACCAACTCCTGGCGCAGATCGAACGGGTACTGGAAGGAACCGGTGCAAATAAAGTCAACCTGATCGGCCACAGCCAAGGCGCACTCGCCGCACGTTTTGCGGCGGCGACAGCGCCGCAGGCAATCGCCTCGGTGACCTCCGTCAGCGGACCGAATCACGGCTCGGAACTGGCCGACTTCTTGCGCAAGGCGCTAACGCCCGGGCGCCTGCCGGAACACGTCGCCTCGACGGTTGCAACGTTGTTTGCAGACTTTCTATCGTTGCTCAGCGGCCACCGTCACCTGCCGCAGAACGCCGTTGCCGCGCTGAATGCCCTGACCACCGAAGGCGTAGGCGCGTTCAACGACAAATACCCACAGGGTTTGCCGAAAACCTGGGGGGGCAAGGGTCGCGAACTGGTCGACGGCGTACGCTATTACTCCTGGAGCGGCACCCTGCAGGGCGACCTCCTCGACAAAGGGCTTGATGCCCTGAATCCGCTGCACGGGTTCCTCCGCGCCTTTTCCCACTACTTCACCACCGAACCCGAACAGAACGATGGCCTGGTTGGCCGCTACAGCTCCCATTTGGGCAAAGTCATCCGGTCCGACTACCCGCTGGATCATCTGGACAGCCTCAGCCAGACCGCCGGTCCGTTGCGCAAGGGCATCGACCCGATTGCCCTGTATGTGCAGCATGCGGAGCGCCTGAGAAATGCCGGCCTATAAAGGAAAACCGTATCGGCCTGCATAATCTGTACGGAACTTTGAGAAGAAATAGACCACTGAATCCGGTAGGCTCCGCACTTTACTGAACATTGAAAGGAGTATTTCACCATGGCTAAAGCCACTGCCCGTCACATCCTCGTTGCCAGCGAAGCCAAGTGCAACGAATTGAAAGCCCAAATCGAAGGCGGCGCTGATTTCGCCGAAGTCGCCAAAGCCAACTCCACTTGCCCGTCCAGCCGCCAGGGCGGTGATCTGGGTTCGTTCGGTCCAGGCCAGATGGTCAAGGAATTCGACACCGTGGTCTTCAGCGCACCGATCAACGTGGTGCAAGGCCCGGTCAAGACCCAGTTCGGTTACCACCTGCTGGAAGTGACCAGCCGTCAGGACTGATCAAGCCTAAAGTTTTCTGCTCAACGGCCCGCCTTTTGGTGGGCCGTTTTGTTTCGGATACGTGATACGGGTGGCGAGGGACGCGCCGCTAGCGTACAAATTGCGGTTATTGACCACCCGGCTCTAAGGCTGACAATGCGACTGGCGTTCCCTACTTTATTGTTCACGGCCGTGGCTCTGTTATTGAGCGTCACCGGCGTGACTGCAGCACCGCAACATGCGTTGACCGTGTACGGTGAACCGGCGAAGTATCCTGCCGGCTTTAGTCATTTTGCCTACACAAACCCGCAAGCCCCCAAGGGTGGCACGATGCGCCGCTCGGCCGTCGAAATCGGTCATTTCGATCATATGTTGCCCTACATCGATAAAGGCATTGGCGTCACGCAGGTCGACGGCCTGCTTTACTCGCCCCTCGCCCAGCGTTCGCTGGACGAGCCTTACACCGTGTACGGCTTGGTGGCTTCGATGATGGAGCGCTCGGACGACGGTTTGTTTCTGCGCTTCTACCTGAACCCCAAGGCCCGTTTCGCCGACGGCAAACCGATCACGGCCGAAGACGTGCGCTACACCTTCGACCTGTTGATGACCCAGGGCAGCCTGCGTTATCGCACTCAATTTGCCGACGTCAAAGGCGTCGAAGTGGAATCACCTCTGACGGTTCGGTTCGACTTTAAAAGCAATGAAAACCGTACCCTGCCCCTCGATATCGCGACCTTGCCGGTGTTTCCCGAGCATTGGTGGAAGACTCGCGACTTCGCCAATGGCGGCGGTTACGAGCCACCGTTGGGCAGCGGTCCCTACAGGGTAGGCAAGGTCGACTCCGGTCGCAGCATCACCTTCGAGCGCAACGCCGATTGGTGGGGCAAGGATTTACCGGTCAGCCGCGGCCTCTACAATTTCGATCGATTCAGCATCGAGTACTTCGGCGATACCGACGTCGCGCGCCAGGTTCTGCGCGGCGGTGCCTACGACTACAACCGAGAATTCTCCGCCACCGCTTTCTCCATCGGCTACGACGGCCCGGCCCTCAGCGACGGGCGCTTGCAAAAGGCGCATCTGGCAACCCAAGCCCCGCAACCGGCTCAGGGTTTTGTGTTCAATCTGCAAAACCCGCTGTTCCAGGACCGTCGAGTGCGTCAGGCGCTGGTCATGCTCTGGGATTTCGAGTGGAGCAACCGGCAGATGATGCGCGACATGTACATCCGCCAGCAGAGTTTCTTTTCCAACACCGACCTCGCCGCCCGACAGCTGCCGGACGCCGGCGAACTGGCAATTCTCGAACCGCTGCGCGGGCAGATCCCCGACGAGGTGTTCACCCAGGTTTTCCAGGCACCGAAAACCGATGGCAGTGGCGTGATACGCGACAAACAGTTGCAGGCACTCGATTTGCTCAAACAGGCCGACTGGGAACCCGATGGCGATCAACTGGTCAACGCCGAAGGCCAGTCATTGAGTTTCACTTTCCTGGTCAGCCAGAACGGCATGGACCGATTGCTGCTGCCTTATAAGCGCACCCTGAAACAGATCGGCATCGACATGAACATCCGCCGCATCGACTCGTCCCAATACGTGAATCGCCTGATGAGCCGCGACTACGACATGATCGTCACCGGCTACCCGGTCACGACGTCGCCCGGCGGTGAACTGCTCAATTACTTCGGCTCGGTCTCGGCCAACGACCCTGGCGCCAATAACTACATGGTGTTGAAAAATCCGGCGGTCGACACACTGATCGCCGGACTGATTCGCGCCACCACCCAACCCGAAATGCTGCACTACGCCCACGCGCTGGACCGGGTGCTGCAATGGAACTACTACTGGATTCCCAACTATTACCCACCGGGCAGCTCCACCGTGTGGTGGAATCGTTTCGGCAGGCCCAACGAGCAAGCGAGCAATGACGAAGCCATCGAGAGCTGGTGGGAAATCAGCACCACGCCGCTGACCAACCAACAGATGACCGCTGAGCAAATCAGCCGTGGCAAACCCGGAGGGCCGCACTGATGTGGGCTTACATACTGCGGCGTCTGCTGCTGATCATTCCGACGCTGGTGATCATTCTTCTGGTCAACTTCATCATCGTCCAGGCCGCGCCGGGCGGCCCGGTGGAACAGGCCATCGCGCACTTGCAAGGCATCGGCGGTGCGAGTGTCGGCGGCGGTTCCAGCGAACGCATGTCCGGCACCTCCCGATCCAGTCGAGGCCTCGACCCGCAACTGATCAAGGACATCGAAAAGCAGTACGGCTTCGACAAACCAGCGCACGAACGCCTGTGGCTGATGCTCACCAGTTATGCGCGCCTGGACTTCGGCAAGAGCTTTTTCCGCGGCGCAACCGTCACCGACCTGATCCTGGAAAAAATGCCGGTGACCATTTCCCTCGGGCTCTGGGCAACGCTGATCACCTACCTGGTGTCGATCCCTTTGGGCATCCGCAAGGCCGTGCACCACGGCAGCCATTTCGATATCTGGAGCAGCACCGCGATCGTCATCGGCTACGCCATGCCGGCGTTCCTGTTCGCGATGTTCCTGATCGTGGTCTTCGCCGGCGGTACCTCGCTGAACTGGTTCCCGGTGCGCGGGCTGGTCTCGGACAACTTCGAATCGCTGTCGACCGTGGGCAAAATCGCCGATTACTTCTGGCACCTGGTATTGCCGGTGACGGCGCTGGTGATCGGCGGGTTCGCCACGCTGACCATTCTGACCAAAAACTCCTTCCTCAATGAAATCACGCGCCAGTACGTGGTCACCGCCCGCGCCAAGGGTCTGAGCGAACGCCGAGTGCTTTACGGTCACGTGTTTCGCAATGCCATGTTGCTGGTGGTCTCGGGGATTCCCCAGGCGTTCATCAGCGTATTTTTCGCCGGCTCGCTGCTGATCGAAGTGATTTTCTCTCTCGACGGCCTGGGTCGCATGAGCTACGAAGCCGCAGTTTCACGGGACTATCCGGTGGTGTTCGGTTCGCTGTTCATCTTCACGCTGTTCGGTCTCTTGATAAAACTGGTCGGCGACCTCTGCTACACCCTCGTCGACCCGCGTATCGACTTCGCCGGGAGGAACGCCTGATGTTCAAGCTCTCGCCGTTAGGTCGTCGTCGTTTTGAGCGTTTCAAGAAAAACCGTCGCGGCTGGTGGTCGCTGTGGCTGTTTGTCGGCCTGTTCCTCTTGACCCTCGGTGGTGAGCTGATCGCCAACGACAAACCACTAATCGTCAGCTACCAGGACTCGCTCTACTTCCCGGCCCTGAAGCGTCATACCGAGCAGGAGTTTGGCGGGCAGCTGCCGTTCCAGGCGGACTACCGCAGCGATTATGTGCAGAAGCTGATTCAAAAGGACGGTGGCTGGATGCTGTTCCCGCCAATCCCCTTCAGCGACGACACGCCGAACTATGACCTCAATCAACCGGCGCCCAGCCCTCCGACGAAGGTCAACTGGCTGGGCACCGACGATCAGGCGCGGGACGTGTTGGCCCGAGTGATTTTCGGTGCTCGGGTGTCAATCCTGTTTGCCTTGATGCTGACCTTTGTCAGCGCACTGATCGGCATCGCTGCCGGCGCCCTGCAAGGCTATTACGGCGGCTGGGTCGACCTGATCGGTCAACGGTTGCTGGAGGTTTGGTCGGGACTGCCGGTGCTGTACCTGCTGATCATCCTGTCGGGGTTCGTCGAGCCTAATTTCTGGTGGCTGCTGGGGATCATGGCGCTGTTTTCCTGGTTGGCCCTGGTGGACGTGGTGCGCGCCGAGTTTCTGCGCGGACGCAACCTGGAATACGTCAAAGCCGCCCGTGCGCTGGGCCTGACTGACCGCAAGGTTATCGTCCGGCACATCCTGCCCAACGCAATGAACGCGACCCTGAGTTATCTGCCGTTCATTCTGACCGGTGCGATCTCCACCCTCACGGCGTTGGACTTCCTCGGTTTCGGCATGCCGGCCGGCAGCGCATCGCTGGGCGAGTTGATCGGTCAGGGCAAGCAGAACCTGCAAGCGCCGTGGCTGGGATTGACGGCGTTTTTCACCCTGGCGCTGATTCTTTCTTTACTGGTGTTTATCGGGGAGGCATTGCGAGATGCCTTTGATCCCAGGTCATGACGCGGACTGTTGATATGAGTAACAACCTGATCGAAATCCGTGACCTTCGCGTGGCCTTCAGCGGCCAGACCGTGGTGCGCAATCTGTGCCTGGATATCCGCCCCGGCGAATGCCTGGCGCTGGTGGGCGAGTCGGGCTGCGGCAAGTCGGTGACCGCTCACTCGATCCTGCAACTGCTGCCCGAGACCGGCACCGAAACCACAGGCAGCATTCGCTATCGCGGCAAGGAGCTGGTCGGCGCTCCGGCCAAGGTCTTGCGAGAACTGCGGGGCAACCGCATCGCGATGATCTTCCAGGAGCCCATGACTTCGCTCAACCCATTGCACAGCATCGAAAAGCAGATCGGCGAAACCCTGCTGCTGCACAAGGGCCTGGCCGGTAAAGCGGCGCAAGCGCGGATACTCGAGTTGCTGCATCTGGTCGGCATTCAGAAACCCAAAGAGCGGCTCAAGGCCTATCCCCATCAATTGTCCGGTGGCCAACGGCAACGGGTGATGATCGCCATGGCCCTGGCCTGCGAACCGGAGTTGCTGATCGCCGACGAACCGACCACAGCGCTGGACGTGACAGTGCAACGCAAGATCCTGCTGCTGCTCAAATCCCTGCAACAGCGTCTCGGCATGTCGCTGCTGCTGATCAGCCACGACCTCAATCTGGTGCGCAGCATTGCCCAACGAGTCTGCGTGATGAAGGCCGGGGAAATCGTCGAGCAGGCACCTTGCGAAATATTGTTTACCGAACCGAAACATCCTTACAGCTGCGTGTTGCTGAATGCCGAACCGGAAGGTGAAGCACTGCCCAGGGACGAGCGCGAGAACGTGCTTGAGGTGGACGACTTGCGGGTGCAGTTCGCCCTCGGTGGCGGGCTGTTTCAGCGCAAGACTTACCTGAAGGCCGTGGACGGCATCAGCCTCAACATTCAACGCGGCAAGACGCTGGGCATTGTGGGCGAATCCGGCTCCGGCAAGTCGACGCTGGGTCAGGCGATCCTGCGCTTGCTCGACTCCGAAGGCAGCATTCGCTTTCAAGGTGAAGCGCTGGACGGCCTGACGCAAAAACAGCTGCGGCCGTGGCGCAAGAAAATGCAGGTGGTGTTCCAGGACCCGTTCGGCAGCCTCAGCCCGCGAATGTCCGTGGCGCAGATCATCAGTGAAGGCCTAGAGGTGCATAGCCAGTTGACGGCTGACGAATGCAAAGCCGAAGTGATTCGGGCATTGGTGGAGGTCGGCCTCGATCCGCAAAGCCGTCATCGCTACCCCCACGAGTTTTCCGGCGGCCAACGCCAACGCATCGCCATCGCCCGGGCGCTGGTGCTGAAACCGGCGCTGATCCTGCTGGACGAACCGACCTCGGCGCTGGATCGCACGGTGCAAAAACAAGTGGTCGCCCTGCTCCGCCAGCTTCAGGAAAAACATGGCCTGACGTATCTGTTTATCAGTCACGATCTGGCAGTGGTGCGTGCACTGGCTCACGACATGATCGTGATCAAAGACGGCAAAGTCGTGGAAAGCGGCGCCAGCCACGACGTGTTTGAATCGCCGCAGCATCCGTATACCAAGGAGCTGTTGGCGGCGGCGCATCCGGGTTAAGACTTGAAACCGCGGCGCGGCCATCGCGAGCAGGCTCACTCCCACAGTTTGAAATGCAATCCAATGTGGGAGCGAGCCTGCTCGCGATTAGGCCCGCACCGACACTACACATTTTGGACATGACGCCCATGAACACCACCGAAAGCCTCAAGGACTACCAGCGCGTTCGCCTTCTGGCCATCCGTTCGTTGTTCGAGATCATCGAGCAGTCCAGCGAAGGCACGGTGATTGTCGACCGCGATGCGAACATCGTCTGGATGAACGAGCGCTATGCCCGGCGCTTCGGCCTGGAATCGGCGGAAGTGGCGATCGGCAAGGCCTGCGAAAGTGTGATCCCCGGCAGTCTGTTGCGCGAGGTGGTGCGCACCGGTCGGCCGATCCTGCTCGATATGCAGGACACCCCCAAAGAACCGCTGGTGGTGATGCGCCTGCCGATTCATGACGACGCCGGCGTGGTGATCGGCGCCATCGGGTTTGCGCTGTTCGATGAATTGCGCAGCCTCTCGCCGATGCTCAAGCGCTACATGAGCATGCAGGAAGAACTGGCGTCCACCCGCTCGCTGTTGCGGGCGCGGCAGACCAAGTACAACTTCGCGCACTTTATCGGCACCAGCGCCGCCAGCCTCGAAGTCAAGCGCCGTGCCCGACGCAGTGCCAGTGCGGAATCCCCGGTGTTGCTGCTCGGTGAAACCGGCACCGGCAAAGAGCTGCTGGCTCAGGCGATCCACGGCGCTTCGCCGCGCGCGCACAAAGCCTTCGTCAGCATCAACAGCGCGGCGATTCCCGAATCGTTGCTGGAAGCGGAATTCTTCGGCACTGCGCCCGGCGCGTTTACCGGCGCCGATCGCAAGGGCCGCGCCGGCAAGTTGCAGATCGCCCAGGGCGGCACCCTGTTTCTCGATGAAATCGGCGACATGCCGTTGCCCCTGCAAAGCAAATTGCTGCGGGTCCTGCAGGAGAAAGAATTCGAGCCGGTGGGTTCCAACGAAGTGATCCAGAGCGATGTGCGGGTGATTGCCGCGACCTCCACGGATCTGGAAGCCGCGATCAAACGCGGCGAATTTCGCGCCGACCTGTATTACCGCCTCAACGTGCTGCCGATCCAGGTCCCGCCGCTGCGTGATCGACTCGATGACCTGCCAGCCCTCAGTGAAGCGATTCTGGAGGAGCTGCGCAGTCAGCACGAATTGAACCGAGAAGCCCTGGAACTGCTGGGTCAACATGCCTGGCCGGGGAACATTCGCGAGCTGCGCAATGTGCTGGAGCGCGCAGCGCTGCTCAGTGATGACTTGATGCTGAATGCCACGGATATCCGCGCGGCGATTGGGACGTTCACACCGGTAGAGCGCGTGGCGCCTGTCACGATTGAGCCGGTTGCGCATGAGACGTTCAGTGCGGCTCGGGAGCGGTTTGATCGGCAGTTGATTGAAGCGGCCCTCACGCAATGCGGCGGGAAGGTTGTTGAAGCGGCGGCACGGTTGGGGCTGGGGCGGTCGACGTTGTACAAGAAGATGGTGGCGCTGGGGATTGCAGAGTCTCTATAAAGAGACATAGATCTCTATTGGTAGATACTGGCCTCATCGCGGGCAAGCCTTGCTCCTACAGAGGTGCGGCGCGCACAAATCAAGCGATTGCCATAACCCCCTGTAGGAGCAAGGCTTGCCCGCGAAGGCGCCCGCCCAATCAGCAATATTCTCAAAACAGAGACGAAATCTGAGCGCGCCACTGAACACCAAAAATATTTCCTTATATTTCAACTAGTTAGCCATCTGGCACGAAACTCGCTAAAGCCCTCTCCCACCAAGATCCACCCTAAAAAAATAACAATCCAGGAGACACACCATGAGTGTGATCATTGCCTTGGCAGCCCTCACGCTGCTAATGCTCGCGGCCTACCGTGGCTACAGCGTTATCCTCTTTGCCCCGATTGCCGCCCTCGGCGCCGTGCTGCTCACCGACCCTTCCGCCGTCGCCCCCGCTTTCACCGGGGTGTTCATGGAGAAAATGGTCGGCTTCATCAAACTGTATTTTCCGGTGTTCCTGCTCGGTGCAGTGTTCGGCAAGCTGATCGAGCTGTCGGGCTTTTCGCGCTCCATCGTCGCCGCAGCGATTCGCCTGCTTGGCACGCGTCAGGCGATGCTGGTGATCGTGCTGGTCTGCGCCCTGCTGACTTACGGCGGCGTGTCGCTGTTCGTGGTGGTATTCGCGGTCTACCCGTTTGCTGCTGAAATGTTCCGCCAGAGCAATATTCCCAAGCGACTCATCCCGGCGACCATCGCCCTCGGTGCATTCTCGTTCACCATGGACGCCCTGCCCGGCACCCCGCAAATTCAGAACATCATCCCCAGCACCTTCTTCAACACCACCGCCTGGGCCGCGCCCTGGCTGGGCCTGATCGGCGCAATCTTCGTGGTCTGCGCCGGCATGCTGTTTCTGCAGCGCCAGCGCAACAAGGCGCAGCGCGCCGGTGAGGGTTATGGCACCGAGCTGCGCAACGAACCGGAAACTGCTGCCGACATCAAACTGCCCAACCCATGGATTGCACTGTCGCCGCTGCTGGCGGTGGGCATCATGAACCTGCTGTTTACCCAGTGGATTCCACAGTGGTATGGCAAGACCCACAGCCTGGCGCTGCCGGGCATGGCCGCGCCGGTGACCACAGACATCGCCAAACTCACGGCGATCTGGGCCGTTCAAGCTGCGTTGCTGGTCGGCATCATCATGGTGCTGGTGTTCGGCTTCCAGGCGATTCGCGGCAAGTTGGCCGAAGGCAGTAGAAGTGCGGTCAGCGGTTCGTTGCTGGCGGCGATGAACACCGCATCGGAATACGGTTTCGGTGCAGTGATCGCCTCGTTGCCGGGCTTCCTGGTGCTGGCCGACTGGCTCAAGAGCATACCCAATCCGCTGGTCAACGAAGCGATCACCGTGACCCTGCTGGCCGGCATCACCGGTTCTGCATCGGGCGGCATGAGCATTGCGCTGGCGGCCATGGCCAATGACTTCATCGCTGCGGCCCACGCGGCAAACATTCCGCTGGAAGTGCTGCACCGGGTGGCCGCGATGGCCAGTGGTGGCATGGACACCCTGCCGCACAACGGCGCGGTGATTACCTTGCTGGCGGTCACCGGCCTGACCCACCGCGAAGCCTACAAAGACATTTTCTGTATTACGCTGATCAAGACCCTGGCGGTTTTTGTGGTGATCGGTACTTTCTACGCCACTGGCATTGTGTGAGGTATTCATGACGACTCTTTCGGGCAAGACTGCACTGGTCACCGGTTCCACCAGCGGCATCGGCTTAGGGATTGCCCTCAGCCTGGCCAAGGCCGGCGCCAATCTGATCCTCAACGGTTTCGGTGATGCGTCCAAAGTGATTGCCGAAGTTGAACAATTCGGTGGCAAGGTTGGCCATCACCCGGCTGACGTGAGCAACCCTGAGCAGATCGCCGACATGATCGCCTACGCCGAGCGTGAGTTCGGCGGCGTGGACATCCTGGTCAACAATGCCGGCATCCAGCATGTGGCGCCGGTGGAAGAGTTCCCGGTGGAACGCTGGGATTCGATCATTGCGATCAACCTGTCTTCGGTATTCCACAGCTCCCGTTTGAGCCTGCCAGGCATGCGCGCCAAGGGCTGGGGGCGGATCATCAACATCGCTTCGGTGCACGGTCAGGTCGGATCTGTGGGCAAGGCGGCTTACGTGGCAGCCAAGCATGGGGTGATCGGTTTGACCAAGGTGGTGGGCCTGGAAACCGCCACTACCAACGTCACCTGCAACGCCATCTGCCCAGGTTGGGTGCTGACGCCACTGGTGCAGAAACAGATTGATGAGCGCATCGCCAAAGGGATCGACCCGCAACAGGCGCAACATGATTTGCTGGCCGAGAAGCAGCCTTCCCTGGAGTTTGTGACGCCGCCACAATTGGGCGAACTGGTGCTGTTTTTGTGCAGTGAGGCCGGCAGCCAGGTGCGTGGCGCGGCGTGGAATATCGATGGTGGGTGGTTGGCGCAGTGATCTGACGTTAGACCGCGTTATCGTTCATCGCGAGCAGGCTCGCTCCCACATTGAAATGCGATCCCCTGTGGGAGCGAGCCTGCTCGCGAATGGATCTGAAGATAGAAGAAGAGGCAAGCCATGTCCGACATCCTCTGGCAACCCAGCGCCGAGCGCATCAGCAAGACCCGCATGGAGGCCTTTCGGCGCTTCATCAATCAGCGACACAATCTCCACGTCGACGACTACCCTGCCCTGCATCAATGGTCCATCGATCAGCGTGAAGCCTTCTGGCAGGCCATCGTCGATTTCTTCGACATCCGTTTCCACGATCAACCGGACGCTGTGCTGGTCGAGGGCGCGCAAATGCCCAGCGCCCAATGGTTTCCCGGCGCCACCCTGAACTTCGCCGAACACCTGATGCGCCGTCGCGACGATGCCGTGGCGGTCATTGCCATCGGCGAGAACGGCCAGCGTGAACACCTGACCTGGGCCGAACTGGCGGAGCATGTCGCCGGTTTTCAGAACAGCTTGAAAGCCGCCGGTGTCGGCCTCGGTGACCGCGTCGCGGCGTGCATGCCCAATACCTGGCAAACCCTCGTGGCGATGCTCGGCACCACCAGTTTGGGAGCGATCTGGTCCTGCTCTTCCCCGGACTTCGGCACCCAAGGGGTCATCGATCGCTTCGGCCAGATCGAACCGACAGTGCTGATCACCTGCGCCGGTTACCGCTATGCCGGCAAGGACATCGACCAGACCGCCAAGGTCAATGAAATCCTTGAACGCTTGCCATCCTTACAGCAATTGATTGTCGTGCCTTACGCCCGACCGCAAGTGCGCATCGAACATTTCCACACCCGCGCCAACGTGACGCTCTGGGATGATTTCTACGACGTGGGTGGCGAGCCGGATTTCGTCCCAGTGCCCTTCGCGCATCCGCTGTACATCCTCTATTCCAGCGGCACCACCGGCGTGCCGAAATGCATCATTCACAGTACCGGCGGCGTGTTGCTGCAACACGTCAAGGAACACGGATTGCATTGCGACCTCGGCCCCGGTGACCGGTTGTTCTACTACACCACGTGCGGCTGGATGATGTGGAACTGGCTGGTCTCGGCGCTGGCCGTGGACAGCACGGTGGTGCTGTACGACGGCTCGCCATTCCATCCCGCCCCCGAGCGCCTGATCGACTTGATCGACGACGAACGCATCAGTGTCTTCGGCACCAGCCCCAAGTACCTCGCGACCCTGGAAAGCAGCGGCATCAAACCTCGCGAAAGCCATGACCTGAGCAGCCTCAAAACCCTGCTGTGCACCGGTTCCGCGTTGTCGCCGCAGAGTTACGACTACGTCTACCGCGACCTCAAGCCTGACCTGTGCCTGGCCTCGATGTCCGGCGGCACCGACATCGTGTCGTGTTTTGTGAACAGCAATCCTCTGCAACCGGTGCGCCGTGGCGAGATACAAGGCAAAAGCCTGGGCATGGCGGTGGAAGTCTGGAACGACAACGGTCAGCCGGTGATCGGCGAAAAAGGTGAGCTGGTGTGCACCCGGCACTTCCCGGCAATCCCCATCGGGTTCTGGAATGATCCTCAGCAGGAAAAGCTTCGCGCCTCGTATTTCAGTCAGTTCCCCGGCGTCTGGGCCCAAGGCGATTACGCGGAACAATTGCCCCACGGCGGGATGATGATCCACGGACGCTCCGACGCCGTGCTCAACCCCGGCGGCGTGCGCATCGGCACCGCAGAAATCTACCGTCAGGTGGAGAAAGTCCCACAGGTTCTGGACAGCGTGGCCATCGGTCAGCAATGGCAGGATGACGTGCGGGTGGTGCTGTTCGTGCGATTGCGTGAAGGCGTCGAACTGGACGAAGCGCTGCAACAACAGATTCGCCAGGTCATCCGCGCCAACACCACACCGAGGCATGTGCCGGCGAAGATTGTCGCGGTGACCGATATACCGCGGACCATCAGCGGCAAAATCGTGGAACTGGCGGTGAGGAATGTGGTGCATGGCGAGACGGTAAAAAACACTGATGCCTTGGCCAATCCCGAGGCGCTGGAACAGTTCCGCAACCGCCCCGAACTCCTTGATTGACAGAGATCGAGTGTGGGAGCGGTGTCAGTCCATCAGTCCCCATTCACCCGGCGGTGTATGGGGGCCAGGCGTGGCATCGGCATGCAACTTGATCCGCAAGCGCAAATTGTTCACCGAATCCGCATGCTTCAACGCTTCCTCCTCATTGATCGCCCCCTCGACGACCAACGCGTAAAGCGCTCCGTCGAACGTCTGCATCCCCAGTTCCACTGACTTCTCCATGATCCCCTTCAGCTCTGAAAGCTCATTGCGCCGGATCAGATCGCCGATGGTCGGCGTGCCGATCATCACTTCCACCGCCGCCCGTCGCTGACCGTCGCGGGTACACACCAACCGCTGGGACACGAACGCTTTCAGGTTATTGCCAAGGTCATGCAGGAGTTGCGTCCGCCGCTCTTCGGGAAAGAAGTTGATGATCCGGTCCAGCGCCTGATGGGCGTTATGGGCATGCAGGGTGGAAATCACCAGATGACCGGTATCGGCAAATGCCAGTGCATGCTCCATCGTTTCGCGGTCGCGGATTTCGCCGATCAGCACCACGTCAGGTGCCTGGCGCAGGGTGTTTTTCAATGCAGCGTGAAAGCTGCGGGTATCGACGCCGACCTCGCGCTGGTTAATGATCGACATCTTGTGCCGATGGATGTACTCGACCGGGTCTTCAATGGTGATGATGTGGCCACTGCTGTGGCGATTGCGGTAGTCGACCAATGCCGCCAGCGAGGTAGACTTGCCCGAGTCGGTAGCGCCGACGAACAGCATCAGTCCTTGTTTGAGCATCACCGTTTCGAGCAGCACCGGCGGCAGTTTGAGGTCTTCGAAACGCGGAATGTCGAGCTTGATGTTGCGCGCCACAATCGATACATCGTTGCGTTGTTTAAAGATATTGACCCGAAAACGCCCGATACCGGTCAAGGAAATCGCCAGGTTCATCTCCAGTTCCCGGTCGAACTCCAGACGCTGTTCGGCGTCCATGATGGACGCGGCAATGGCCGCGACTTCTCCCGGCTTGAACGGCTGATCAGCCAAGGGTTTAAGCACACCCTCGAACCGTGCGCTGGGTGGCGCACCGGTGGACAGATAAAGATCGGAGCCATTCTGGCTGGCCAGGAGCCTTAACAGTGCATCGATTTCCATGGCAAAAAGCACCCGCGAAGCATTCAATGAATAAATACGACCCAAACGGGTCATCCGGCATCTACTGCGGTACAAGGATAGTTGACACCGCCACACCGACTTAAGCGCAGGACATTTTGATGAACGCAACACCGACCGGCAGCGATGCCCAGGCCTTGATTGCCCGACTGGACTGGAGCCGCAGCCCACTGGGCGCTGCCAGTACCTGGCCGCAAAGCCTGCGAACCGCCGTGGATATCGTGATTCACTCGCCGATGCCCATGCTGTTGCTGTGGGGGCCGCAGCTCACGCAGATCTACAACGACGGCTTCGCCCTGCTGGCCGGCAGCAAGCATCCACATGCCTTCGGACAGCCGACACACCTGATCTGGCCAGAGTTAAAAGACTTTACCGACCCCATTTACAGCGCCGTCCTACAAGGACAGGTACGGACCTACAGCGAACAGCGCTTCACCTTGCAGCGTAATGGCCAGGATTCCGATTTCTGGCTGGACCTGACCTACAGCCCTATCCGCGATGAAAGCGCCCAGGTCGCCGGGATTCTGGTGACCGCCATCGAAACCAACGAACGCCGACGCATCGCCCTCGAACTCGAGCAGCGTTCGGCTGCCAGCCTCAAGGCCCAGCACGAAACCGAGGAGCGCCTGCAACTGGCCCTCGCGGCCACCGACGCCGTCGGCACCTGGGATTGGGACATCAGCGAAGACCGCTTTATTGCCGACGCCCACTTCGCCCAGTTACACGGTATCGACCCGCTGCTCGCCAATCAGTTGCCCATCAGCGCCTACCTTCAGGGCGTGCACCCGGAAGACCGCGCGATGGTCACCCGCAGCATCAAGCACTCCATCACCCACGGCACCGAGTACGCCGAGGAATATCGCCTGCTGCAAGCCGACGGTCAGCTGCGCTGGGTGTTTGCCCGGGGTCGTTGCTACAAGGACCACCATGGCCGGCCGATCCGCTTCCTCGGCGCTGCCCTGGACCTGACCGAACGTAAACACACAGAACAAGCCTTGCGGCAAAGTCAGACCGAGCTGCAACTGATCATCAACGCCATGCCGATCCTGATCAGCTACGTGGACAGCGAAGAACGCTTTCGCCTGAACAATGCGGCCTACCTCGACTGGTACGGGCTGACGCCTCAGGAGCTCTTTGGCAAAACCATCCGTGAAGTACTGGGTGAAGAAGCCTATGCCTTGCGCGCCGAACACATCGTCCAGGCACTGTCCGGCAAGCCTTGTTGTTTCAGCATCCGCACCCCGCACCGTGACGGCAGCATCCGCCATGCGCTGATGAACTACTTGCCGCGCCACGGGGCGGATGGTGCGGTCAATGGTTTCTATATCTTTGTGATTGACGAAACCGAGCGCAAACAGACTGAAGAAGCCCTGCGCAATCTCAACGAAACCCTTGAGGAGCGAGTCGCCGCCCGCACCCAACAATTGGCTGAAGCCAACCAGCGACTGCAGAACGAGATGTTCGAACGCGAACGCGCCGAAGAGGCGTTGCGCCATGCGCAGAAGATGGAAGCGCTCGGTCAGCTCACCGGCGGCATCGCCCATGACTTCAACAATATGCTCACCGGGATCATCGGCAGCCTCGACTTGATGCAGCGCTACATCGCCGACGGGCGCGCCGCCGAGGTGGGCCGTTTCAGCGAGGCGGCAGTGTCCTCGGCCAACCGCGCCGCCGCCCTGACCCATCGCCTGCTGGCGTTTTCCCGGCGTCAGTCACTGGACCGCAAGCCGCTGAACGCCAATGATCTGATCCATTCCCTGGAAGATCTGCTCAGCCGGACCAAGGGCGACCACATCGAGCTCAAACTGCAACTGGCCGATGACGTCTGGCCGGTCAGCACCGACGTCAGCCAGCTGGAAAATGCCCTGCTGAATCTGGTGATCAACGCCCGGGACGCCATGCCCGATGGCGGCGAGTTGCGGATCGAAACCGCCAACGTTTACCTCGACAGCAGTGACATCAACACCCTGGAGCCGGTCAAGGCTGGGGATTACCTGATGATTGCCGTCAGCGACAACGGTACCGGCATGACACCGTCGGTGCTGGCCAAGGCCTTCGACCCGTTCTTCACCACCAAACCCATCGGCCAGGGCACCGGTCTTGGGTTGTCGATGATTTATGGTTTTGCCCAGCAGTCGGGCGGGCATGTCAGCCTGTTCAGCTTGCCGGGCCAGGGCACCAGCGTTCGTCTGTACCTGCCGCGGCTGCACGCTGCAGAGCCCGAAAACATCCTGATGCCGGTCACCAGCGAAGCGCCGGCCGCGATCGCCGGTGAAACCGTGGTGTTGGTGGAGGACGACCCGGCGGTGCGCATGCTGGTGCTCGACCTGCTCAACGAGCTGGGTTATCACGCCCATGAAGCCGAAGACGCAAAGACCGCCCTGCCCTTGCTGGAATCCGACCTGCGGGTCGATTTGCTGGTCACCGATGTCGGGCTGCCTGGGATGAACGGTCGGCAACTGGCGGAGATTGCGCGCCAGCACCGCCCCGAACTCAAAGTGCTGTTCATGACCGGTTACGCGGAAAAAGCCGCCGAGCGCCAGGGCTTCCTGGAGGACGGCATGGACATGGTGGCCAAGCCCTTTTCCATGGACCTGTTGGCCAACAAGATTCGCGCGATGATCGGTCAACCGGACTGAGTTAAGGCATAATCGCGCGCGCCACGCTGGCACCCA
This sequence comes from Pseudomonas sp. GM41(2012), assembly GCF_000282315.2. Lineage (GTDB taxonomy): Bacteria > Pseudomonadota > Gammaproteobacteria > Pseudomonadales > Pseudomonadaceae > Aquipseudomonas. Next base: position 25,667 of record NZ_AKJN02000006.1, on the reverse strand, counting down.
CATAGCCACCACCGTTGCAAGGTACCTGCCCCAATGAAAGCTCAAGCCCGCCATATTCTGGTGAAAACCTCGGAAGAAGCCGAACAGCTCAAACAACGCATCGCCAAGGGCGAAGCCTTCGATGTGCTGGCCAAGAAGTATTCCACCTGCCCGTCCGGCAAGCGCGGCGGCGACCTGGGTGAAGTGCGGCCCGGGCAGATGGTCGGAGTCATCGATGCGGTGATTTTCAAAAAACCATTGCGCGTGGTGCATGGACCGATCAAGAGCAAGTTCGGCTATCACCTGGTGCAGGTGTTTTACCGGGATTGATCGGTTGGCCGAGGACCCTGTGGCGAGGGGGCTTGCCCCCGTTCGGCTGCGCAGCAGTCGTAAATCCTGCGCACTCGGTGTGTCAGGTAGGTCAGGGTCGCAGGGCTTGGGGCTGCTTCGCAGCCCAACGGGGGCAAGCCCCCTCGCCACAGGGATTGCATTTCAGTTTTTTGGAATGAGTGCTCCCGGCACCTGAATCACCCGACTCGCCAGCCGATGCCCCGCTTCAGCAGCCTCAACCGGGCTGCCGCCCTTGAGCCGACTGGCCAAATACGCCGCACTGAACGAATCCCCCGCCGCCGTGGTGTCCACCACCCGCTCGACCACCTGCGCCGGCACTTCAAACGATTCGCCATCACAACGAATCAGACTCGCCTCGGCGCCACGCTTGAGTACCACTTCAGGCGTGCCAATCTGCTCGTAAGCGGCAAACACCGCCTCGCAATCGGAAAAATCAAACAGCGCCTGTTCGTCATCGACAGTCAGCAATGCCAGGTCGACATAGGGCAGAACGCTGCGATAGGCCGCCCGCGCGTCCTCGATCGACGCCCACAAACGTGGCCGGTAGTTGTTGTCGAACACGATCCGCGCATCTCGCTGCCGGGCTTCGATCAGGGTTTCCAGTAACTTCTCCCGACCTTGGGCACCGAGCACCGCCAGGGTGATGCCACTGAAATACAGCACATCGTAATCCGGCAGTGCCGCCAGGATCGGCGCGGCGGCCGGGGTGGTGAAACAATCGCGGACTGCCGCCTCGTTGCGCCAGTAAAGAAAACGCCGTTCGCCGGCAGCGTCAGTCTGGATGCAATACAAGCCGGGCAAGCGGCCGGGCAAACGCTGGACCATGCCCAGCCCGATGTTTTCGTCGGCCCAGCTCTGGCACATGGCATCGCTGAAACTGTCGTCGCCCAGGGCGGTGACGTAATCTACGGTGCCGCCCTCACCCAGCTCCCGGGACAGGTAGACCGCCGTGTTCAAAGTATCGCCGCCGAAACTCTGTTGCAGGCTGCCGTCGGCGCGTTGCTGCAACTCGATCATGCATTCGCCGATCAGGGCGATGCGCGGGGTGTTGGGGCCGAGGGTGCTGATGGTGTTCATTGTTGTGGTGTCTCTGGTGTTTCTGTGTTGTTTGGCCGGCCGTCATCGCGAGCAAGCTCGGCTCCTACAGGATTTGCAACCACCCATCCTGTAGGAGCCGAGCTTGCTCGCGATGGCCGCGCCTCGGTCTGGAGCCTTAGAAACAGGTTTCCATGGTTTCGATGACATTCAGCTGCTCATCCACCAGACACCCGATACGCCACTTGTCGAACGTCAGGCACGGGTGCGAAGTACCAAAGGAAATAATGTCCCCCACCCGCAACTCGACCCCCGGCGCCACGGTCATGAACGCATGCTGGTCCATCACTGCCGTCACCTTGCAGGCGCTGACGTCGTCGCCCGTCGCCGGCACCACGCCCGCCTTGTAACGCAACAGCGGCACCGGCAACCCGGCGTCGTAGGCCACGTCGCGTTTACCCAGGGCGATCACCGCAAAACCCGGCTCCGGCAATGACTGCACGTGAGCCCAGACTTCCAGCGCCGGGCGCAGGCCTTCGTGCAGGTCGCTGCGGCGGTCGAGCACGCAGCATTGCGCTTCTTTGTAGATGCCATGGTCGTGAGCTACGTAGCTGCCGGGACGCAACACGCTGAGGAAACGCCCGCCGGCGTTCTGCGTTTCGAAGGATTCAGCGATCAGGTCATACCAGGCCGAACCCGACGCAGTGATGATCGGTTTGGGAATGGCGAACGCGCCGCTGTCCTGCAATTGCACGGCCAGGCGCACCAGAGAATCAGCGAACGCACGGATGCCACTCACCGCGTGATCGCCGTGAATCACCCCTTCGTAGCCTTCGATCCCGGTCAGCGCCAGGGCCGGTTGTGCCGCAATGGCTTTGGCCAGCGCGACCACTTCGTCTTCCGTGCGACAACCGCAACGACCGCCGACCACGCCGTACTCGATCATCACGTTCAAGCGCACACCACGGGAGGCGAAATACGCGCCCAGGTCAGCGACGTTGTCCGGGTGATCGACCATGCAATGGAAGTCGAAAGTCGGGTCCGTCAGCAGATCGGCGATCAACGCCATGTTCGGCGTGCCGACCAATTGGTTCGCCATCAGCACCCGATGCACGCCATGGGCGTAAGCCGCGCGGGTTTGCGTGGCGCTGGCCAGGGTGATGCCCCAGGCACCGGCGTCCAGTTGGCGGCGAAACAGCGCCGGGGTCATGCTGGTTTTACCGTGGGGCGCAAGTTCCGCGCCGCTGTTGCTGACAAAGTCCTGCATCCAGCGAATGTTGTGTTCCAGCGCTTCGCGGTGCAGCACCAGCGCAGGCAGGCTGACGTCGCGCACCAGATTGGCGCCTGTGTGGGCAAAGCCCTTTTCCACGGTGGCAGTAGTTTTGGCAGAAAACATGGTCGAACTCCTCACATTCGCGGCCGCAGGCAGCCGCTGTTATTCGTTGATGCGACGGGCCAGGCTGTTGGCACTGTCAATCAGCACCCGGCGGTAGTCGTTGTAATTGGTCTTGGCATCGGCCCGTGGGGCGACGATGCACAGGGTCGCAATGGCCACGCCGTTCGGGTCTTTGACCGGGGCAGCGAAGCAATGGGTAAAGGTGTCGGCAACGCTATCGAAAGAGAAGAACCCATCTATAGCAGCCTGACGAATCTCCTGGAGAAACTGCGCCAACGGCAGACGCTCGCCATTGGGCAGGATGAAATCGTCGTGGTCGATCAGGTCGACGATTTCCTGGTCGCTCAAGTGCGCCAGCAGCAGGCGCCCGGAAGCGGTCCAGGGGATCGGCGCGTTCTCGCCGATGTCCGAGGAAATGCGGAAATGCCGCTCGCCCTCTTTCATCAAGGCCACGGTGTATTTTCGTCCGTTGAGCAGGCACATCTGCGCGGTTTCGCGGGTCTGGCTGACGATCTCCTGCAAGGCATGATCAGCCTCGCGGGTCAGGTCGAAATGGCGTAAATGCGCCTGCCCGAGGAAGTACAGCTGACGGCCGAGGTAGACGTGACCGTCCTTGCCCACGGCCTCCAGAATCCGTCGCTCCAACAGGGAGGCCACCAATTCGTAGACCGTGGATTTCGGGCTGCCGATGCCGCTGGCGATTTCGTTCGGGCGTAGCGGCTTGCCGACTTCCTTGAGGAAATCGAGGATATCGAACGCCCGGTCCAGACCGCGAGCCCGGCGTTTGATGGTGTCTTCGGTCATTTCATTGGTTCCCATTCAAAGTCGCCGGGAGTTTAACCAGAGCAACGCTCTTGTAGGAGCATGGCTTGCCCGCGATGAAGTCACCGCGGTTCAGGCCTTTTTCTTGTACGCGATGCAGTCGATCTCGACCTTGCAATCGACCATCATGTTCGCCTGCACACAGGCCCGGGCCGGTGCGTGTTCGCTTTTGAAGTATTCGGAGAACACCTTGTTGAAACTCCAGAAATCCCGCGGGTCTTCCAGCCACACACCGGTGCGCACTACATCTTCGAGGCCATAACCCGCCTCTTCGAGAATCGCGATCAGGTTCTTCATGGTCTGGTGAGTCTGTTCGACGATGCCACCCACAATGATTTCGCCATCCAGCGCCGGTACTTGCCCGGACACATGCAGCCAGCCATCGGCTTCAACGGCGCGGGCGAAAGGACGGGGCTGGCCGCCACCGGCGGTGCTACCGGTGCCGTAACGAGTAATGCTCATGAGTGTTTCTCCTGATTGAAAAGTGAAAATGTTTCTGAAAAAAAATCAGAACCGCGTGTTCTTGAGAAATTCCGCCAGACGCGGTGATTGCGGGCGTTCGAACAGTTCCTTGGGTGGCCCCTGCTCTTCGATCCGCCCCTGATTCATGAAGACGATTTTGTCCGAGACCTCAAAGGCGAAGCGCATTTCGTGGGTCACCAACAGCATGGTCATACCGTCCTCGGCCAGGCCTTTGATCACGCTCAGCACTTCGCCCACCAGCTCCGGGTCGAGGGCCGAAGTGACTTCGTCGAACAGCATCAGGCTCGGGTTCATCGCAATCGCCCGGGCAATCGCCACACGCTGCTGCTGACCACCGGACAACTGACCGGGGAAGTGATCGCGGCGTTCCAGCAAGCCGACCCGCTCCAGCCATTTTTCCGCCAGGGCCACCGCTTCATCCTTGTGCAGCTTTTTGACCTTGAGCAAACCGAGGGTGACGTTCTGTAAAGCCGTGAGGTGCGGAAACAGGTTGAACTGCTGGAACGCCATGCCGGTCATGGCCCGATGCCGGGCGATGACTTTTTCCGGGTGACGCACGCGCTTGCCGTTGACCTCGTCATAACCGATGGACTCGCCATCGAGCATGATCTGCCCGCCCTGGAACTCTTCGAGCATGTTCACGCAGCGCAGCAGCGTGGTCTTGCCCGAGCCGCTGGAACCGATCAGCGTCACGACGTTGCCGCGCTGCATCGTCAGGTCGACGCCCTTGAGCACTTCGAGCTGGCCGTACTTTTTGTGCAACCCGCGAATGTCCAGCAAGGGCTGATCGTTTTGAGCGTTGGCGTCTTTTGCGTTAGAGAGCTGAGGTTGAGTCATGGCAAGGCCACCCGCTTTTCAATGTGCCGGCCGAGTAATTCGATGGCGTAGTTGATGACGAAAAACAGAAATCCGGCGAACAGGTAAAACTCGAGGGTCATGAAGGTCCGGGCGATGATCTGCTGCGTGCTGAGCAACAACTCGGCGACACCGATCACCGACAACAGCGTCGAAGCCTTGACGATCTCGGTGGACGAGTTGACCCAAGTCGGCAAGATCTGCCGCAATGCCTGAGGCAACAACACGTAACCGAGTGCTTGAAAGAACGTCAGGCCGATGGCCTTGCTCGCTTCCATCTGACCACTGGGCAACGCTTGCAACGCGCCGCGCACAATCTCGGCAACATGGGAGCCGCAAAACAGCGTCAGCCCCAACGCACCCGCCTGAAAGGCACTGATCTGCCAGCCCAACGCCGGCGCCATATAGAAGCAAGCGAGCACCAATACAAACACGGGAGTGCCGCGAATGATGTCGACGTAAAACCGAAACGGCGCGCGCATCCAGAACTTGCCGTAGGTCAGCACCAGGCCGGCGACGATGCCGACCATCGTGCCCAACAGAATCGACAGGGCCGAGACCTGCACACTGGTCAAAAAGCCTTGCCACAACACTTCCCGGGCAACCCACAACTCATGCAACCAACTGGGGGATTCGTACATGTGGGCCTCCTATCGGCGAATCGCCAGACGCTGCTCGAGGTAACGCAGCATCATGGCAATGAGGTAACAGGCCGCCACATAGAGCGCTGTGGTCACCAGCCAGGTTTCAATCACCCGGTAGCTCTCGACATTGATCTTGCGCGCGTAATAGGTCAGCTCCGGCACAGCAATCGCCGCGGCCAGCGAGGTGTCCTTGAACAGCGAAATGAAGTTGTTCGACAAGGCCGGCAGCACATTGCGCAGCATCACCGGCACGGTGACGTACGCCTTGACCTGCCACTCGCCCAAACCGATCGCCAACCCCGCTTCGCGCTGGCCTTTGGGAATGCTCAACAGCCCGCCGCGGAACACTTCGGTCAGATAGGCCCCGGCATACAGCGACAGGGTGATGATGAACGACGGGATCTTGTCCAGACGAATGCCCAGGCTGGGCAAGGCAAAGTAGATCAACAGAATCAACACCAGAATCGGCGTGTTACGGATCACCGTCACATACACCGACGCCAGCACCCGCAACGCGCGGTGCTTTGAGAGCAAAGCAAACGCCATCAGCAGGCCGATCACGCAGCCGATGGCGATCGACACCAGCGCCAGTTCGAGGCCCAGACCGAGCCCCGCCAGCAAGGTGTCGAAATCGCGCCACACGGCGGCAAAATTCAACTGATAGTTCATGGTCAGCAGTACCTTGAACGGGGCGATTGATGACCGCCCCGCTCTCACGGGATCATTTGAATTCGACGGGGAAACCGATGGCTGGCGTCGGGAGTTCGACACCGAACCACTGCTTGAAGGAGGCCGCGTAGGTCGGGAATTCAACGCCGGTCATGGCTTCATGCAAGGTGGTGTTGACGAAATTCAGCCAGTCCTGATCGCCGCGCTTGACCGCGCACGCGTAGGTTTGCGGGCTCCAGGCATAAGCCGGGCTGCGATAGCGCCCCTGGTTCTGCACCATCAGGTACTTAACCGAAGACTGATCGGTGGCAGCGGCGTCGGCACGGCCGGAGTTCACCGCTTGATACATCAGGTCCACGCTGTCGTACTGATCGACCTTGGCTTTGGGCAAGGCCTGATGCACCAGTTCTTCGGCGTACACGTTCTGCAGCACCGCCACAGTCACGCTGTCGCCGGCGGCTCTAAGGTCTTCGATTTCCTTGTACTTGCTGTTGGCCGGCAACAGCAGGCCGACACCTTCGCGGTAGTACGGCAGCGTAAACGCCACTTGCTGGGCACGGCTGGCAGTCACGGTGATGAACTGACAGCTCATGTCGACCTTGTCGGTCAGCAGGTTGGGAATCCGCGCATCGGACGACTGCACCACGAACTCGACCTTGCTTGGGTCGTTGAACAACCCTTTCGCCACCATCCGCGCGATATCGATATCAAAACCCTGCAACTTGCCGTCCGCTCCCTGGAAGTGCCACGGCGCATTGGTACTGCCCGTGCCCACAATCAGTTTCCCGCGGGCCAGCACGCTATCGAGCTTACTGTCCGCCGCCTGGGCCACACCCATGACAGCAGCCGAAGCCGCGAAAACAAAAACACACGCTTTAAACAAGGAAGGTCGGCGATGCATGGCAAGCACTCCAGGGTGATGTTTATTCCGCTATACCGGATATTGGTATGTAACAACGGAATAGACAGCAGAAAGTGTGCCACAGGATCGGCAGAAAATCCTCACGGATCCGAAAAGACTATTAATTCAAGAGGATAGAAAATCTGACCTGAATACTGCGCACTATCGACCGCGGCGAGGCTGCTACCGCGGGCTACACCCGTGAGTAGCAAGGCCACAAAAGGTGCGTGGCGCACCCTAAAAACACGGCGCATGCCTGCCCGTTCGCACTAATGCGCCAGGCTATCAGTTTATGACCGTTCATCGGTTTTCAGAGGCGACCTGTCAGATTTGACAGTTGTGGACCGCAGGTTATGAGCGCTCAATCGGTGCAACCGCTCAAACCTTCCATCACACGGGATTGGCTGGGCTTGCGGTTTTTGACAAACCACTTACAGGAGTTTTCACATGTCTCAACCATCCTCAACCGCCAACTTGCTACTCAATGGTGATTTCACAGAAGAAGGCCAGCATTGGACACCGAATTCACCGGAGAAAGCCCGCTATGAAGACGGTTATTGTGTCTTGCAGGCACCTGGCCTGATCACTCAGGACGTTACGATCGCCAGCGAGGGCAAGTTCCGGTTTTCCGTGAAAATGAAAACAGAGCGAGGCTCCGCCTGCACAGCACAAGTTTTGCTGCATCCATCGTGGGAGATGCGACGCCTCGATATCGGCGGTGGCACCCCCTGGAGCGCGCACTTCGTAGACTTCAATGTGCCTGCAGGTACCAACAAAGTGTCGATCAAACTGGAAGCAAACGATGGTCCGTTCGACACTTATGGATCGTATTTCGATGATGTGAAACTCGAGCAACGTTGAAGTCTGACCAACTGGTAGCCAGACATCTGGCTACCAGCCCCTTTACCGCTACAACACGTGCCCATATTGAAGACGGAGATTTCAATGAGCTCGATAACCACTCATACAGCGCTGGCCCCGGTCTACCGCAAGGCCCTGAAAACCTGGCGCCCGGTGATCCTGTACTTCGGCAGTCAACACTGTCCCGCCTGCGAAATGGCCGGACCGGTGTTTCGCCAGATCGCTGAGCCGTATCGGCATCACGCGCAGATCTACATGCTGAACACCAGCGAATCCCCCCGCCACCCGGACGTCACCGGCACACCCACCGTGCTGTTTTACAAGGAGGGGAAGTTGCTGAAGAAGCTCAAGGGAATCGGTACAGAGCAAACCTTGCAGGAGGACTTCGCCAGGCACATTGGCAAGGTGAAACCGGCAACGGTGAAGCGCAAACCGGTTCACGATCTGGCGTGGTTGCGCCAGACCCTGCGAAGGTTGCGCACTGTGCCTCGCGCAACCCGGCAGTTGAATCGGCGGGTTTACGGTTAGTCCGTGCCAAGCTCGCTCCCACAGATGACTGTGTCTGTTTGGGTAACTCGGTCAATTGTGGGAGCGAGCCTGCTCGCGAAGCTTTTACGCTTAGCGATTTTTGACTTGCTCGATGTACCGGATTACTGCCGCGGACTTCTCGAATCGCCGATAAATCAACGACAACCACGAACTCGCCTCGCAACCTTTGATGGCCCGGTACACCACGCCGGGCAAACCCACATGCCCGACCACCGACTCAGGCACGACTGCAACGCCCTGCCCTAACGACACCAACGCAATGACCGCCACCAACCCACCCGGTTGCGCCCCCAGTTTCGGCGCGAATCCACCCTCGGCGGCGACTTGCAAGGTGCCGCTGATTTGCTCCGGCAGGATGAACGTCTCGTTCTGCAAATGTTCCGGACCAATCTCTGGCAGTCGGCACAGCCAGGACTCGGTCGGCAGCGCCAGCACAAAACCTTCTGCGTCCAGGCGAATGGCTTCCAGGCCCTCTGGCAAGGTCATGGGTGAGCGGACATAGCCAATATCGAAACGCCCCTCGACCACCATCATCGGCAATGACGCCATGGGACTTTCCCGTACGTTCAGGCTGACGTCAGGACACTCGCGGCTGAAGGCTTGCACCTGCTTCTGCAGCAAGCCCGAATACACCGCCGACGCCACGTAACCCAGTTCGATATGGCCAATATCCCCGCGCCCGGCACGCTGGGCGTTGTACTGAGCGTATTCGAATTGCCGCACCGTCGCCTCGGCCTCGATCAGCAACGCGGCGCCGGCCTCGGTCAGGCTGACTTCACGTGTCTGGCGCACGAACAATCGCGTGCCGAGTTCGTTCTCCATGTCCTGGATCTGTCGAGTCAAGGTCGGCGGCGCGATACCGAGTTGTTCGGCAGCGCGGGTGAAGTTGCCTTGCCGGGCAACGGCCAGAAAATAGCGGAAATGGCGAATATCCATCAGTGCGTTAGCTCAAAGGTAATGAAGTGACAAGGCGTACCTAACAAGGAAAGTAGCAACCGGCGATAAGCTGCACTGACTTTTACAGTAGAGAAACGCTGCCATGCCCGTCAAACCCACGGTGAGTCCGCGCCTGACATTACTCACAGCCTCAGGTGTTTGCTCGCTGATCGTCCTCGACACCAACATTGTCGCCGTCACCCTGCCTACGATCGCCCGCGACTTGGGCGCTAACTTTGCCGACATCGAATGGGTGGTCAGCGCTTACATGCTGGCCTTCGCCGCTCTTTTGTTGCCGGCTGGCAGCATCGCCGACCGCTTCGGCCGGCAGAAAACCCTGCTCTGCGGATTGGCCATTTTCATCCTCGCGTCCATCGGTTGCGGTGCCGCGCCCACTGCGCTGTTCCTCGATATCGCCCGGGCGATCAAGGGTATTGGCGCGGCCTTGCTGCTGACCTCGGCCCTCGCCTCCATCGGCCACACCTTTCACGATGAAGTGGAACGGGCCAAGGCCTGGGCGTTCTGGGGCGCGTGCATGGGGGTGGCGATGACCGCCGCGCCGACGGTCGGCGGGCTGATCACCGAATACATGGGCTGGCGCTGGATTTTCTACCTGAACCTGCCCGTCGGATTGTTCCTGATGGTGATGGTCTGGCGCGCCGTGCCGGAGTCCCGCGACACTCAGTCCGCACGCCTTGATCCCTGGGGCAGTCTGGCGTTCAGTGCGAGTTTGCTGTGCCTGATCTGGGGCCTGATCGAGGCGAACCGGATTGGCTGGAGCAACCCGCTGACCTACGCTCGGCTGATCGGCGGCGCTCTGTTGTTGGGGCTTTTCGTGGTGATTGAACGGATGCAGCGGCGGCCGATGGTCGACCTGCAACTGTTCAAGCATCCGCGCTTCATCGGTGCGCTATTGGGCATGTTTGCCTACGCTGGCTGCGCCCAGGTGATGATGACCCTGCTGCCCTTCTACCTGCAAAATGGCCTGGGTTTCTCGGCCATCGCTTCAGGTCTGGGGATGTTGCCGTTTGCCCTGACCATGCTGATTTGCCCGCGCATCGGCGTACGTCTGGCGAGTCGATTTGCCCCCGCCACGTTGATGGCCGCCGGTTTGACCCTGGTCGGCAGCGGTAACCTGCTCAACGCCTGGGCGGTCAGCAGCGGCGGTTACCTGCCCTTCGCCCTGGCGATTGCCGTGACGGGCGCCGGTGCCGGACTGCTCAACGGCGATACGCAAAAGAACATCATGGCCTGCGTGCCACGGGAGCGTACCGGCATGGCTTCAGGCATGAGCACCACCATGCGCTTCAGCGCAATCGTACTGGCCATCGGCGTGTTCGGTGCGTTGCTGTCCAGTCATACCGAGCTGTTGTTGCGTACGAGCCTGACGGCACAGGGTGCCCAATGGCTCGGCCAAACCCAGGGCATCGCCTCGCGGGTGGTGGCTGGTGACATGACGGCGGCGATGGGCCTGTTGCCGGAAACCGCGCGCACCGTGGTCGAACCGTTGGCCCGGCAAGCCTTCGTCGGCGGCTTCAGTCTGCTGTTGTGGGTCGCGGGGTTGTTGGCATTACTGGGTGCGCTGGTGGTGGGCACGCTGATGCGCAATCCGATCCCTGCTCCGTCGACCGCAGCTATCGGCGCGAATCCTTGAATGACGCCAGCACCCGCTCGGCATTCGCATCGCAGCCAATACCTTCGGGTTTCGCCTGTATGTCGTCGATCACCGCCAGCAGCTTCGCCTTGCTCTGCGCCAGGTGCAGCTGCATTTCTTCGATCTGATCGACTTTGCGCTTAAGCCCCGCCAGCAGTTCGTCGTGCTTGAATTCACCGGTGATGGTGTCGGGCATCAACTGTTTCAACTCTTCCAGGCTGAACCCGGCCTGCTGGGCGCATTGGATCAGGTACAGCGTCTGCAATACCTGCTCGGGGTAATGCCGGTAGCCGTTGGCCCGACGTTCCACTTTCTGGATCAGGCCCTGGGCCTCGTAAAACCGAATACGCGACGGGTTGAAGCCACTTAACTCCGCCAATTCACCAATCTTCATCTCAGCCTCATTTGCCTGCTTGACATTAAAGTTAACTTTAAGCTTAGCCTCTACTCTTCACTGATGAGGAGTCAAGTATGTCGCCCTTCCAAGCGTTGAATTTGCCCAACGGCCAGACCATCGGCAACCGCATCGCCAAAGCCGCGATGGAAGAGAACCTCGCTGACAGCGAGCAGGCACCTGCAGAGGCCTTGTTCCGTCTGTATCAGGCGTGGGCCGAAGGCGAAACCGGCCTGTTGCTGACTGGCAACGTAATGATCGACCGCCGCGCCATGACCGGGCCCGGTGGCGTGGTGCTGGAAGATGAGCGGCACCTTGAACGCTTTCGCCAATGGGCCAGCATCGGTCGGGCCGGTGGCGCGCAGTTCTGGATGCAGCTCAATCATCCCGGCCGTCAGACCATGGCCAACCTCGGCCAGCAAGCGTTGGCGCCATCCGCAGTGGCGCTGGACCTGGGTGGGTTCTCGAAGATGTTTGCCGAGCCCAAGCCCATGAGCGAGCGCGACATCGAAGACGTGATCCAACGCTTCGCCACCAGCGCGGCCCTGGCGGAAAAGGCCGGTTTCACCGGGGTGCAGATTCATGCCGCACACGGTTATCTGATCAGCCAGTTCCTCTCGCCCTTGACCAACCGCCGAACCGACCGCTGGGGTGGTTCTCTGGAAAATCGCGCGCGCTTGTTGTTGGCGGTGATCAGCGCCGTGCGCAAATCTGTATCGCCGACATTTTGCGTGGCGGTGAAACTCAACTCCGCAGACTTCCAGCGCGGCGGTTTCGATGCCGACGATGCCCGGCAAGTGATTCAGTGGCTCAACGATCAATCGATCGATCTGCTGGAACTCTCCGGCGGCAGCTACGAAGCCCCGGCCATGCAAGGCGAGGCCCGGGATGGTCGGACCCTGGCGCGTGAAGCGTACTTTCTGGAGATGGCCGGTGAGCTGGCCAGTGTGGCGAACATGCCGGTGATGGTGACCGGCGGGATTCGGCGCCTGGCGATCGTCGAACAGGTGCTCGACAGCGGTATCGCCATGGCTGGAATCGGCACAGCACTGGCGATTGAACCTCAACTGGTCAAACGCTGGCGCGAAGGTCAGAACAGTCACCCGCAACTGCCGCCGATTCGCTGGAAACGCAAACCCCTGGCGGCACTGGCGAGCATGGCCGTCGTGAAGTTCCAGCTCAATCGCCTGAGCCGTGGGCGCAAGACCCGTCCCGACGTATCGGCGCTATGGGCGTTGATTCTCGACCGCGTGCACATCGCCCGGCGGACTCGCCAGTATCGGCAGGCGATGGGAATGAAGTAATCCAATGTGGGAGTGAGCCTGCTCGCGATTGCGGTGTGTCAGGCGGCATCAATATTGACTGGTCGGGCGCTATCGCGAGCAGGCTCACTCCCACAAGGGGGGGGGTTACCGTCCGGAAAAACGCAATCTGGATAGCTGGCGCAAATCCCCCGCGCGATAGTAATCATCGGTCCAGCTGTCATCCGCCGCCAACGGATGGACCTGCTTGAGCGCGAGTTTCCTGGCGAAGTAGCGAAAGCGGTAATGCTCGTAGAACCGCAGCAGTTCCAGACCATAACGGTCTGCCAGATCGGTATCACCGCGAATGATCAGGTAGTTCTCGTCATTGCCATTGCTGGCCGCGGCACTGAGGTTGTGGCTGCCGCTGATGATCGTCGGCGCATCGCTGGTGAAGTCCGTCACCACGGCTTTGGTGTGCACCAGCAGGTTGCCCTTCTGGCCTTTCATGTTCTCTCGAAGCCAGCCTTCCAGCCCGGTGTTGAGCAGCGCGGTGGCGGCGAATTCGGCGGTGCGGTCGGCGTGGAAACCGGTGATACGGCTGGCGGTGTTTTGCAGGCCGTAACGCAAAATGTCGTCGTGGGGCAAGCCGAGCAAGGCGTTCAGGATGTCGTCGGGCAAGGCGAACGCGGTGACGAACAGCACGTCTTTTTTCGCCGCGTTGATGATCTCGACAAACGCTTGCAGATCCCCTTGGCCCGAGCGAGGAGAGAAACCGGCGAACATCGGCTGCAGCGAATCCATCGGGTTGTTTTGCGTGAGCCAGTTTCGGGTGGCACCGACATCCGCAGGGTTGGCCCAGACCTGCTCGAAGGTGTGCAGATAGCTGGTGCTGACGCGCGTGTCGTCCAGCACATGCACCACGTTGGCCTGGCGGTAAACGCCGTTGGGCGTGAAATTGGTGCTGCCGCAAAGCACCGCTTCCGGCTGACGCTGCCCCGCCGCTTCGAGCCGGCTCAGCACCATGAATTTGTTGTGGAAGATGTTATGGGTGACCCGTCCGCGCTTGTTCTCTGCCGGGATTTTTTCCAGGCTGGCCTCGTTCATGGCGGTGTCTTCATCGCCCGGCTGGGCATGATAAAGCACGCGAACGTTCACCCCACGTTCGAACGCGGCATTGACCGCATCGACAATGGCCTGCAATTCATACTCGTAGATCGCAACGTCCAGCGCCCACTGGCCATCCACCGCACGCTCGATAAACCCCAGCAAACGTCCGAGCAAACCGTTTTCCAGCCATTGCCGCGGGATATCCGGCCAGGCTTCGATGGGCAGGTTCTTGTTGGCGCTGATCAGCGCATCGAGCTCGGGAAACTTGCGCTGGAACGCCTGGCTGGCCGCCACTGCGCGATTGAAGATCACGCTTTGGTTATTCGGCTGACCATTGTCGGAGGTGACCGTCACTTCCAGGAACTCACCCAGTTGCGGCGCATCAACGCTGCCGTAAGCCAGGTGGATTCGGTAATGGATCGTCGCCCCCGGATTGACCGCGTAATCGGCCCAGCGAAATTTCTGTAATGGCGCGATATCACTGGGGGTGGCGTGAAACTGGGGAAAGGTATGCACCTTGCCGGGGAAGGTCAGGCTGTTGAACAGGAACAGCCAGGGCTTGGGGCCTTGCTGCTTTTCGATGGCGAAACCCAAGAGGCCTTTGCGCCGGTGTTCGGCCAGATCCATGGCCAACAGCACGCCATTGGTGCCGGCGTAGGCTTTGACGCGGAAATCGTCCTGAATGTTGGCGGCTAGAACTCGCATGACTCACTCCTGTGAAGATCAAAAGATCGCAGCCTGCGGCAGCTCCTACGGGTGTACGCCGTTCATTGTAGGAGCTGCCGCAGGCTGCGATCTTTTCGGTTCACTCCATATCATCGATATGTTGATATTCGGCCTGCAACTCGGTAGCCAAGACTTTAGACCGTCCAAGCCGAATCGGCCCCCGTTCGATGTCGATCAGCAGTCCCGGACAATCAAGCGCCGGCAACATCGACCAGTCCTTCAATCGGCCATCGGTCACCAGCAACAAGCGCTGCTGTTCCGCCGGAAAACGCTTCTGCCTGACCGCCAGCCAGCGCCCCGCTTCACCCAGCGCCGCCAGCAATGGCGTACCACCGCCCGCTCCCAGCCCATCAAGCCAGTCGCGCAAACCCGCGGAGGCTTTCAACCCTTGCACTTGCCATTTCGGCACATGACCACTGGCAGTGAGCAACGCCAAGCGTGCACGCTGGCGATAGGCGTCGTCGAACAGTTGCGCGAGCAAGCCCTTGGCATCGCTCAACGCCTGATGGCGACGAGTCGAAGCCGAGGCGTCGACGATCACCAGCCACAGTTCGTGGGGCGAGCGGGTGCGCAGGTGAAACAACACATCATCACGCCGACGCGGGCGGCCGTTCAGTAAGGTACCGGGCCAATTGATCGAGCCGCTACGCGCCGCGTGACGTTTACCCTGTTTGCCGTTGTCCAGTCGTCCGGCGCGGGGTCTGGCATTCGCCCCCGCGTCAGATCGAGGGCGAATGCCTAGGGCTTTTTTGGCCAGCTCGGCACTTCACGGCGTGCGCCGACCGGTAACGCCTGAGCGGGCATTTCACCCCATTGGCCCTGGCCTTCGCTCGGGTTGGAATGCTGCGTAGAGGGCGGCTGACTTTGTTGCGGCGCTGGTGGCGATGGCTCGCGGCGGCGATGGCGCAAGGCAAATTCGGCGACGGCGTCGATGTCTTCCTCGGCGATTGCATTCGCCCCACGCCATGCCGCGTGGGCACGCGCGGCACGCAACCAGACCAGGTCGGCCCGCAAGCCATCGACCCCGGCGGCAAAGCAGCGCTCTGTAATCTGCGCCAGCGCATGATCGTCGAGCGGGATGCTTGCCAGCGTGCTGCGTGCTTTCTGGCAACGTTCGCGCAGCGACTGCTGTTGGCGTTCCCATTCGGCGCAGAAGCTATGGGGATCGCTGTCGAAATCCAGCCGTCGCCGGATGATCTGGCCGCGTTCGGTCGGTGCGGTGTGACCACTGAGGGCGACGTTCAGGCCAAAGCGGTCGAGCAGTTGCGGACGCAGCTCACCCTCTTCCGGGTTCATGGTGCCGATCAGCACGAACTTCGCCGAATGCCGATGGGAAATGCCGTCGCGCTCGATCAGGTTGGTGCCGCTGGCGGCCACGTCCAGCAGCAGGTCCACCAGGTGATCGGGCAATAAATTGACCTCATCAACGTAGAGCACGCCGCCGTCGGCCTTGGCCAGTACACCGGCGGAAAACTGTGCGCGACCCTCGCTCAGGGCTGCGTCCAGGTCGAGGGTGCCGACCAGCCGTTCTTCGGTGGCGCCGAGCGGCAAGGTGACGAATTGGCCGCTGGCGAGCAAGTCCGCCAGGCCTCGGGCCAGTGTTGACTTGGCCATGCCGCGAGGGCCTTCGATGAGTACGCCGCCGATTTTCGGGTCGATGGCGGTCAGGTAGAGGGCGAGTTTGAGATCGTCAGCGCCGACCACGGCGGAAAGCGGGAAATGGGGGGTGTCGGTCATCTTCAATACTCGGTCATGGTCGGTAGCAGGCACACTTTGTACCTTGTGGGAGTGAGCCTGCTCGCGATAGCGGTGGATCAATCGACATCAATATTGACTGGTCGACCGCTATCGCGAGCAGGCTCACTCCCACAGGGGTTTGCGGCGCGTCAGGTGTCTTCTTCTATGTCCAACAACAAATTCTCCAGCGCCTCGCGATACTCGCCCGGCGCCTTCCACATCCCCCGCTGCTGCGCCTCCAGCATCCGTTCAGTCATATCGCGCAACGCATGCGGATTATGCTCACGAACAAAATCCCGGGTCGCCGGATCCAGCAAATACGCATCCGCCAGCAACGCGTACTGGTGGTCGTCGATCAACTGCGTTGTAGCGTCGAAGGCGAACAGGTTATCGACCGTCGCCGCCAGTTCAAACGCGCCTTTATAGCCGTGGCGCTTCACGCCGTCGATCCACTTCGGATTGGCCGCCCGGGAGCGAATCACCCGGTTCAGCTCTTCCTTCAATGTGCGGATCTTCGGCAGATCCGGCTGACTGTGATCGCCATGGTAACTGGCCGCGGCTTCACCACTGAGGCTTTCCACCGCCGCGAGCATGCCGCCCTGAAACTGGTAATAGTCGTTGGAATCGAGCAAGTCGTGCTCACGGTTGTCCTGGTTTTGCAGCACCGCCTGCACCTGGCTCAGGCGCTGAGCGAACTGCTCGCGCGCCGCGGTGCCTTCGTCAGAACCGCCGTAAGCGTAGCCGCCCCAGTTCAGGTAAACCTCGGCCAGGTCATCGCGGCTTTGCCACAGACGACCATCGATGGCGCCCTGCACGCCCGCGCCGTAAGCACCGGGTTTGGCGCCAAAGATGCGCCAACCGGCCTGACGCTTCGCCGCGTCTTCATCCAGCCCCGATTGCATCAACGCTTCGCGCTCGGCACGCACCTTGGCGGCCAGGGGGTTGAGGTCGTCCGGTTCGTCGAGGGCGGCGACCGCTTGCACGGCGGCGTCGAACAGACGGATCAGATTGGCAAAGGCATCGCGGAAGAATCCGGAGACGCGCAAGGTCACGTCCACGCGCGGACGGTCCAGCAGACTCAGCGGCAGAATCTCGAAGTCGTCGACCCGTTGACTGCCCGTGGCCCAGACCGGGCGCACGCCCATCAGCGCCATGGCCTGGGCGATGTCGTCGCCACCGGTGCGCATGGTCGCGGTGCCCCACACCGACAAGCCGAGCTGACGCAAGTGATCGCCGTGGTCTTGCAGGTGTCGTTCGAGAATCAGGTTGGCCGACTGAAAACCGATACGCCACGCGGTGGTGGTCGGCAGGTTACGCACGTCCACCGAGTAGAAGTTGCGCCCGGTCGGCAGCACGTCGAGTCGACCGCGACTCGGCGCACCGCTGGGGCCGGCCGGCACGAAGCGGCCACTGAGCGCATCGAGCAGACCGCGCATTTCCGCCGGGCCGCAGGCATCCAGCCGTGGCGCGACGACTTCACGCAGGCTGTCGACGATGGCGCTCACTTCTGACCAGCCCGCCTCCTGTGGGACAGAGCTTTTGTGGCGAGGGGATTTAGCGAAACGTCGCACCGCCCCGTTGGACTGCGCAGCAGTCCCATTTTTTGGGGCCGCTTCGCGACCCAACGGGGATAAATCCCCTCGCCACAAAAGCTCGCTCCCCCAGGGGACGGGCTCGACCTCGGTATTCAACGTCTGCGAGATCAGTTGAGCAGCAAACAGTTCCAGACGTTCGCGGGTATCACCTGCTGTGCGCCAGACTTCATCGGTGAGGGTTTGCAATTCAATCGGACGTGGCCCGGTCCAAGGTTCGGCGAGCGCGCAATCCAGCGGATCGAAGCCCAGCGTGAACGCCTTGGCCAAGGCCCGCAGCAGACTCGATTGCGCACCGCGCCCATCGCCACGCGGAATACGTAACAGCGCCAGCAACGTGTCGATGCGCAAGCGCCCGATCGGCGACTCGCCAAACACATGCAGGCCGTCGCGGATCTGCGACTCTTTCAAGTCGCACAAATAGGTGTCCAGACGCGGCAGCCAGATCGCTGCATCGGCATCACTGTCGAGCTTTTCGTCCAGTTGCAGTTCGCGGTCGATGTGCGTCTCGCGTACCAGTTGCAGGATGTCGCGTTGCAATTCCCGGGCACGGCGCGGGTCGAGCATTTGCGCTTCGTAATACTCGTCGGCGAGTAGTTCGAGGTTGCGCAACGGGCCGTACGTTTCGGCGCGGGTCAGCGGCGGCATCAGGTGATCGATGATCACCGCTTGCGTGCGGCGCTTGGCCTGGGCGCCCTCGCCCGGATCGTTGACGATGAACGGATAGATGTTCGGCAGCGGACCGAGCAGCGCATCCGGCCAGCAATGCTCGGACAGACCGACGCCTTTGCCCGGCAACCATTCGAGGTTGCCGTGCTTGCCGACGTGGATCACGCCGTGGGCACCATAGGTGTTGCGCAACCAGAAATAGAACGCCAGGTAACCGTGAGGCGGCACCAGGTCCGGGTCGTGATACACCGCGCTCGGATCGACCTGATAACCCCGCGCCGGTTGAATGCCGACGAAGGTCAGGCCAAAGCGCAGCCCGGCGATCATCATTCGCCCGCCACGGAACATCGGATCGCTTTGCGGCGAGCCCCAACGCTCCAGCACCGCTTGGCGATTGGATTCGGGCAAGGCGTTGAACATCAGGTTGTAGTCGTCCAGCGCGAGGCTTTGCATACACGGGCGCTGGTCGAGGGTGTCGAGGTCGTTGCTGACGCCACCGAGTAATTGCTGGACCAACGCGGTGCCGCTATCAGGCAACTCGGCCGGCAGCGGATAACCTTCTTTATGCAGCGCACGCAGGATGTTCAGCGCCGCGGCCGGGGTGTCGAGGCCCACGCCATTGCCGATGCGACCGTCGCGGGTCGGGTAGTTGGCGAGGATCAGGGCGATGCGTTTTTCAGCGTTGGGCACTCGTGCCAGATCAATCCAGCGCCGCGCCAGTTCGGCGACAAAATCCATGCGTTCCGGTTGTGGTCGATAGCAGACCACATCGGATTGACTGCGCTCGCTGCGCCAGGCCAGGTCCTTGAAGCTGATCGGTCGGCTGATGATCCGCCCATCCAGTTCCGGCAGCGCGATGTGCATCGCCAGATCACGCGGGCCGAGGCCTTGTTCGCTGGCGCGCCATCCGGGCTCGTTGTCCTGCGCGCAGATCGCCTGGATCACCGGGATGTTGCGGCGAAACGGTCGCAAATGCGGCGCCTCGGGGCTGGATTGGGCGAAACCGGTGGTGTTGAGAATTACGCCGGCCTCGACTTCATCCAGCCAGTCCTCAACCACCGTCAGGCAGCCGGGCTCTTTCAGACTGGCCACGGCAATCGGCAACGGGTTCAGCCCCGCCGCCTGCAAACGCAGGCAGAAAACATCGATGAAGCCGGTGTTGGCCGCCTGCAAATGCGAGCGGTAGAACAGCACCGCCGCCACCGGTTGACCGGCCTGCCAGTCGGCTTGCCAATCCTTCAGTTCAGCGGGGCTTTTGCGCGGGTGGTAAATCGCCGTGCGCGGCAAGGTTTGCGGCTCGGCCCAGGCGTAGTCGCGATCCAGCCAACAATTGGC
This sequence comes from Pseudomonas sp. GM41(2012), assembly GCF_000282315.2. Lineage (GTDB taxonomy): Bacteria > Pseudomonadota > Gammaproteobacteria > Pseudomonadales > Pseudomonadaceae > Aquipseudomonas. Next base: position 5,728 of record NZ_AKJN02000006.1, on the reverse strand, counting down.
GAGGCAGCGGAAAAAATCCAGGGCATTGCTCATGCCGCCCTGACGCAAAAACTGCCAGAGCCGGTCGCGGTCTTCCGCGCCCACTGTGCTCAGGTCGCTGAGTTCCGGGTCCGGGCGGTCATCGCCGGGCACCAGAATCAGCTGCACGCCGCGTTCCGACAGCTGCACCAGACGCTCGACGCCATAACGCCAATAGGCGATACCGCCATGCAACGAGATCAGAATCACCTTGGCGTGGCGCAGCACTTCGTCGACATACAGGTCGACCGAGGCGTGATTCTGCACCTGCATCGGATTGGCCAGGCGCACGCTGGGGTAATCGTCGGGCAACTGCTGCGCCGCTTCGGCGAGCAGCGCGAGGCTGGAGTCGCCGCTGCACAGGATCACCAGCTCGGCGGGGGTTTGTCCAAGGTCGGCAATGTTGTCATCCGACACGAAACCGCCGGGCTGGGTCCTGAGCAGGTGCATGGCTTAAACGCTGAGCGCAGCGCGCAATTGCGCTTCAAGCAGAGTGGCGTCCAGCTCCTGACCGATCAACACCAGGCGCGTGGTACGCGCTTCGTCGGCGCCCCACTGACGGTCGAAGTGCTTGTCGAAACGTGTGCCCACGCCCTGGATCAGCAGGCGCATCGGCTTGTTCGGAATCGCCGCGAAGCCTTTGACGCGCAGGATGCCGTGCTGGACCACCAGTTGAGTCAACGCGTCCAGCAGCAGGCTTTCGTCGGCTTGCGGCAGTTCGATGGAGATGGAGTCGAAGGCATCGTGGTCGTGGTCGTCTTCATGGTGGTGATCGTGATGACTGTGACGGCTGTCGATGTGTTCTTCAGAGCCGGCGCCGAGGCCGATCAGCACGTCCAGTGGCACGCGACCGCTGCTGGCTTCGATGACTTTCACCGCGGGCGGCAGTTCTTCAGCGACTTCCAGGCGTACACGGGCCAGGTCTTCAGGGCTGATCAGGTCGGCCTTGTTGAGGATCACCAGGTCGGCGCTGGCCAGTTGGTCGGCGAACAGTTCGTGCAGCGGCGATTCGTGGTCCAGGTTCGGGTCGAGTTTGCGCTGGGCATCGACCTGGTCCGGGAAAGCCGCGAAGGTGCCGGCGGCGACCGCTGGGCTGTCGACCACGGTGATGACCGCGTCAACGGTGCAGGCGCTGCGGATTTCCGGCCACTGGAAGGCTTGCACCAGCGGTTTTGGCAGGGCCAGGCCCGAAGTTTCGATGAGGATGTGGTCGAGGTCGCCGCGACGGGCGACCAATTCGCGCATCACCGGGAAGAATTCTTCCTGAACGGTGCAGCACAGGCAGCCGTTGGCCAGTTCGTAGACGCGGCCGTTGGCTTCTTCTTCAGTGCAACCGATGGAGCACTGCTTGAGGATTTCGCCGTCGATGCCCAGCTCGCCGAACTCGTTGACGATCACCGCAATGCGACGGCCCTGAGCGTTGTCGAGCATGTGCCGCAGCAATGTGGTTTTGCCCGAGCCGAGGAAGCCGGTAACGATGGTGACGGGGAGTTTGGCCAGTGTTTTCATCGGATGCCCTTTGGCAAGGTGGCGGGCATACGGGACGACAATCGCAGCGGCGGAGGCGCGCGCGGAAGAGTTCGTCACCGGATCACCCCGCCCGGTTGTAGTGAGAATCTGTGTCGAGGCAGGTCTCCTGGCTGACGGTGTGCAGGGCTGGTGGGCCTGGCATTCGCTGCGCCTTCCCGCGAACCCGTTGCACAGGGTTTGCAGTGGCGTGGCAGCGAACATCACCGTTCACAGTTGCGGGGGCAGCCGCGGCATCGACCGCGTTCCCTTCTTAGCTTCGGCAAACGCCGAAGAACCTCGAAAGCGCAAGGCTACGCATCGTGTGGGGGCGGGTCAATGTCTTGTGCCGACCCTCAGGACGCTATCGCGGGCAAGCCTTGCTCCTACAAGAGCGCCGCCGTCCTGTAGGAGCAAGGCTTGCCCGCGATTGAGGCACTGAGGTGTCGAGTTGAGAACCCTTGCCAATTGACGTCCAACCCCCGCCCATGCTCTCCTACACGCCTTGTTACGGGTGCCCTTCACAGGGTGAAACGGGAAACCGGTGAATCATGTGCTTTACTCTAAAGTCATGTCAGTCCGGTGCTGCCCCCGCAACGGTAAGCGAGCGAAGCGTCAGATCCACTGTGCCAGCAGTTCGGCATGGGAAGGTGATGCTTGCAGGTCAAGGCGAAAGCCAGTGCCCCCTCGTGAGCCCGGAGACCGGCCCGCAACACAAAGTGACCATTACGATCACTGAATAACAAACCCGCGGTGGGCGGGCGCTGTTTGAACCTCTGCGTGCCCGACTCGCAGGGGTCTTCCATGCGCTCTGTATCACCCGCTGACAGACCAGAGGGAAGCGCCATGTCGATCATCAGCAGCACCGGCAGCAACACCGATAAGAGCACCGCCAGCACCACCAATACCCTGACTCAACGCCTGACCGCCGCCGTGTGTGCGTCGATCCTGGGTGCGTGCCTTGTGTATTTCGCCGGTTTCTCGCACATCGAAGCGGTGCACAACGCCGCTCACGATACCCGCCACAGCTCTGCATTCCCGTGTCATTGAGACCTGCCCACATGATCAAGCGTATCGCGCAAACCGCAGGGTTCACCGGGCTGCTGGCCGCCCTGTTGCTGACGTTGCTGCAAAGCTTCTGGGTGGCTCCGCTGATTCTGCAGGCCGAGACTTACGAAAAATCCGAGCCCACCGCGGTTGAAGTTCACGAACACGCCGCAGGTGCTGTCGCCGCTCACACCCACGATGCTGAGGCCTGGGAGCCGGAAGACGGCTGGCAGCGCGTGCTGTCCACCACCGGCGGCAACCTGGTGGTAGCGGTCGGTTTCGCCCTGATGCTGGCCGGTCTTTACACCTTGCGCGCACCGACCAAAACCTCCCAAGGCCTGCTTTGGGGCCTGGCCGGTTACGCGACGTTCGTGCTGGCACCGACCCTCGGTCTGCCGCCTGAGCTGCCGGGCACTGCCGCCGCTGATTTGGCGCAACGGCAGATCTGGTGGATCGGCACGGCGGCCTCCACCGCGGTCGGCATCGCATTGATCGTGTTCAGCCGTCACTGGCTGATGAAAGTGCTTGGCGTGGCCATCCTGGCCGTTCCTCACGTGATCGGCGCACCACAACCGGAAGTCCACTCGATGCTGGCTCCGGAAGCCCTGGAAGCTCAGTTCAAAATCGCTTCGCAGTTGACCAACGCGGCATTCTGGCTGGCCCTGGGCCTGATCAGTGCCTGGTTGTTCCGCCGCAAAAGCGATGGTCAATACCACGCATGACTGAGATCAGCACAGCGCCGACTTTAGTGGTCGGCCTGGGCTGCCAGCGCGGCTGCCCCGTCAGCACGCTGCGGGCGCTACTCGATCAGGCGTTACAGGCTCATAAAATCGAGCTTCACCAGATCAAAGCCCTGGCCAGCATCGACCTGAAGCGCGAAGAACCTGGCTTGATCGAACTGGCCGAACAGCTTGAGTTACCGTTGATGTACTTCAGCAGCGAACAACTGGCCGGCTATCAACCGCTACTCAGCCACCGCTCGGACATCGCGTTCGAACGCACCGGCTGCTACGGCGTAGCGGAAAGTGCCGCCCTGGCCCTGGCCGAACAACTGGCCCAGGCACCGGCAAAATTGCTGATTCCACGACAAAAATATGCCCAGGCCACCTTGGCATTGGCCGGCGCCGCCTAATATCCTCGATAATCCCCGCCATCGATCATGAGCAATCTTCATCTGAAGCCTTGCCCAACCCCTTTTTCTCACAGGAACCGACGATGACCGTCTACTTCATTGGCGCAGGTCCCGGCGACCCGGAACTGATCACAGTCAAAGGCCAACGGCTGATTCGCAGCTGCCCGGTGATCATCTATGCCGGCTCCCTGGTGCCCGCCGCCGTGCTGGAAGGCCATCGCGCCGAACAGGTGGTCAACAGCGCCGAACTGCACCTGGAACAGATCATCGAGCTGATCAAATCCGCCCACGCCAAGGGCCAGGACGTGGCCAGGGTGCACTCCGGCGATCCGAGTCTTTATGGTGCGATTGGCGAGCAGATCCGCTATCTGCGCGAACTCGACATCCCGTTTGAAATCATTCCCGGCGTCACGGCCACGGCGGCCTGCGCGGCACTATTGGGCGCGGAACTGACGTTACCCGACGTGTCGCAAAGCGTGATCCTGACCCGCTATGCCGACAAAACTGCGATGCCTGCCGGCGAAGAGCTTGGCAGCCTGGCGCAGCACGGGGCGACTATGGCGATTCATCTGGGGGTCAATCATCTGGAGAAGATCCTGGCCGAATTGCTGCCGCATTACGGCGCGGATTGCCCGATCGCGGTGATTCACCGGGCGACCTGGCCGGATCAGGATTGGGTGGTGGGGACGCTTGAAGACATTGCCGCGAAGGTTGAAGCCAAGGGGTTTCGGCGCACGGCGTTGATTTTGGTGGGTCGGGTTTTGGGCAGTGATCATTTCAGCGAGTCGTCGCTGTATCGTGCGGGGCATGCGCATTTGTATCGCCCATAAGATCAAAAGATCAAAAGATCGCAGCCTTCGGCAGCTCCTACAGGTGAACGCATCCCTATGTAGGAGCTACCGGAGGCTGCGATCTTTTAAGGCTTCCCCCATAAAAAAACGGCGCTCACGGGGCGCCGTTTTTTATGTTTGCAGCGAACACCTTACTTAGTAGTAGGCGTTTTCTTTCTGCGTGTGGTCGGTGACGTCACGAACACCCTTGAGCTCGGGAATGCGCTCGAGCAAGGTGCGCTCGATGCCTTCGCGAAGGGTGACGTCTGCCTGGCCGCAGCCCTGGCAACCGCCGCCGAACTTCAGCACGGCGATGCCGTCTTCGACCACATCGATCAGGCTGACCTGACCGCCGTGGCTGGCCAGCCCCGGGTTGATCTCGGTTTGCAGGTAATAGTTGATACGCTCATTGACCGGGCTGTCGGCGCTGACCATCGGTACTTTGGCGTTTGGCGCCTTAATGGTGAGCTGACCGCCCATACGGTCGGTGGCGTAGTCGACTACCGCATCGTCCAGGAACGCTTCGCTGAACGAGTCGATGTAAGCGGTGAAGCTTTTGAGCCCCAGCGCCGTGTCTTCAGGTTTTTCTTCGCCCGGCTTGCAATAAGCAATGCAGGTTTCGGCGTACTGGGTGCCAGGCTGGGTGATAAAGACGCGGATGCCGATGCCTGGGGTGTTCTGCTTGGAGAGCAGATCAGCCAGATAATCGTGGGCGGCGTCGGTAATGGTAATAGCGGTCATGGAAACTCCTCGCAGGCTTGGGCGCAGTTTACGCCAATCATCGCGCCGTACAAAGTCCTAGTATTTTTGTCGGGAAAGAGCTGGAACGGCCTCGATAGCCAAATCGCCGTCGATTCGGCCTTTCAGCCACCGATAGCTGCATTTTTCCACCCATTCGTAACTTGCCCACGAGCCCAGACCGATTGTCGCGGCGCAAACGGCGAACATCACGTAGGGACTGATGCCACATCGACGGCCCTCCCAATCGCATTCCACAAACCACCGCCAATCCCTTGTAGGAGCCGAGCTGGCTCCGGGCGGCGATCCGACGATAGCGTATTGTCTGTCTCTTATACACATCTAGATGTGTATAAGAGACAGGAGTGGGATATTGGCCTGTAACCGGATCAAAAAATGTGGGAGCGAGCCTGCTCGCGAAAGCGGTCGATCATCCAACAATGATGTCGACTGACCC
>NZ_AKJN02000007.1 GCF_000282315.2 Pseudomonas sp. GM41(2012) | reverse complement strand
AAGTGTCTTGCGAAATACTGCGACCTGAAATTCCGAGTCGAACTCAGGTTCTGAAAAGCCCCCGATCGGCTCCCTTTCCCCTCTCCCCCGTGGGGAGAGGGCTGGGGTGAGGGGTGGATTCAAGCTACAACACAGATACCAACCAGCCCTTTCACTCAATCCCGACCTGATTACGCCCATTGTTCTTCGCCAGGTACAGCCCCTTGTCCGCCGCCAGGATCAATTGACGGCAATCGCCACCCGGTTGCGGAGTCATGGTCGACAGGCCGATGCTGATGGTCAGGCTTGAACCTTCGGCCGGGAAAACATGCGGAATCTTTAGCGAATCCACGGTCTGGCGCAGTTTTTCCGCGACCAGTCTCGCGCCGCCCGGCGAAGTATTGGGCAGCACCAGGGCGAATTCTTCGCCGCCGTAACGGGCCGGCAGGTCCGAAGGTCGGGCGCTGGCATCACGAATCGCCGTGGCCACTTTGCGCAGGGCTTCATCGCCTTCAAGGTGGCCGAAGCTGTCGTTGTAGGACTTGAAGTAGTCGACATCGATCATCAGCAGCGACAGTTGACTCTGGTCGCGCAGCGAACGGCGCCACTCAAGCTCCAGGTATTCGTCGAAATGCCGGCGGTTCGACAGCCCGGTCAGGCCGTCCGAGTTCATCAAGCGTTGCAGCACCAGGTTGGTGTCGAGCAACTGCTGCTGGCTGACCCGCAATGCGCGATACGCGGCGTCACGCTGCAGCAACGTCATGTAGGAGCGCGAGTGATAGCGGATGCGCGCCACCAGTTCGATGTTGTCCGGCAATTTGACCAGGTAATCATTGGCCCCGGCCGCAAACGCCGCGCTCTTGATCAGCGGGTCTTCCTTGGTCGACAGGACAATGATCGGGATGTCCTTGGTCGCCGGGTGGTTGCGGTACTCGCGCACCAGGCTCAAGCCGTCAAGACCGGGCATCACCAGATCCTGCAGAATCACCGTCGGTTTGATGCGGATCGCATGGGCGATGGCCTGGTGCGGGTCGGCGCAGAAATGGAAGTCGATGTTATCTTCGTTCGACAACCCGCGGCGTACCGCCTCGCCGATCATTGCCTGATCGTCCACCAACAACACCATGGCGGCGTTTTCGTCGGTTTTGAAGTCGTCGAGCTGTAAATCAGTCATGGGCAGTCACCTGAGTACTACTTGGGCCAGATTGCTGTGAAATGTCTTCATGTGGGGAAAATCTCCAGCAATCGTGGCGCTATCTTTTCCAGTGGGCGAATCTCCACAGCGGCGTCGATGGCCGCTGCCGCCTTCGGCATGCCATACACCGCGCTGCTGTGCTGATCCTGAGCGATGGTCAGGTAGCCCTGTTGGCGCATGAGTTTAAGCCCCTGCGCGCCATCGCGTCCCATGCCGGTGAGCAAAACCCCCACGGCATCGCCGTTCCAGTAACTGGCCACGCTCTCGAAGAACACATCGATCGAGGGCCGGTAGATTTCGTTGACCGGTTCGGCGGTGTAGGCCAGCGTGCCGTTTTTCAACAAGCGAATATGGTGGTTAGTACCCGCCAGCAACACCGAGCCGGCCTGCGGAGGCTCGCCTTCCTGGGCCAGGCGCACATTCAGGCCGCTGGCGCTGCTGAGCCATTCGGCCATGCCGGCGGCGAACACCTGGTCCACGTGCTGCACCAGCACGATGGCGGCCGAAAAATCTCGCGGCAACCCCTTGAGCAATACTTCCAGCGCGGCCGGCCCACCTGCCGATGAGCCAATGGCGATCAGGCGCTGGCGCGAACCTGAACTGCGCAGCGGGCTTGGGGCGGCTCGCTCGCGATTGCCGCGGTCACCGATCAGCCAACCGATGTTTATGATCTTGCGCAGTAACGGGGCCGCTGCCTCTTGGGCATTGCCGCCACCGATGGCCGGCGTATCGACCACATCCAGCGCGCCGTGACCCATGGCCTCAAACACCCGATGCACGTTCTGCTGGCGGTCGACCGTAACGATGACAATCGCGCACGGCGTCTCGGCCATGATCCGCCGGGTCGCCTCGATGCCATCCATCACCGGCATGATCAGGTCCATCAGAATCAGATCCGGCGTATTTTCAGCGCAACGCTGCACCGCCTCGGCCCCATTACTGGCGACCCAGACCACCTCGTGCGCCGGATCGAAGGCCAGGGCGCGGCGCAGGGCCTCCACAGCCATGGGCATGTCGTTGACGATCGCTATTTTCATGCACGTGCTCCTCCAATGAGCTCAACCACCGCGTCAAGCAGGGCGTCGTCATGAAAACTGGCTTTGGCTAGATAATAGTCGGCTCCAGCGTCCAGTCCACGGCGACGGTCCTCTTCACGATCTTTATAAGACACCACCATCACCGGCAGGGATTGCAGGCGATTGTCCCGACGCAACAAAGACACCAGTTCGATGCCATCCATGCGTGGCATATCGATGTCGGTGATCAGCAGATCGAAATCCTCCGAACGCAAGGCGTTCCAGCCATCCATCCCGTCCACCGCCACCGCCACGTCGTAGCCTCGATTGAGTAGCAACTTGCGTTGCAGCTCACGTACGGTCAGCGAATCGTCGACCACCAGAATCCGTTTTCGAGCCGCTTCAACCGCCTGGTTGCCTTGACGGGCAATGCGCTCAAGACGCCCGGTATTGAGCAGTTTGTCCACCGAACGCAACATGTCTTCGACGTCGACGATCAGCACCACCGAACCATCGTCGAGCAAGGCCCCGGCGGAAATGTCCTGCACCTTGCCCAGACGCTCGTCCAGCGGCAAAACGACCAACGTCCGCTCGCCGACAAAACGCTCGACCGCCACGCCGTAAATCGCCTCGCGCTCGCGAATCACCACCACTTTGAGGGTTTGCTGACTGTTCTGGCCCGCCGGACGCTGCAACAGCTGACTGGCCGCGACCAGCCCGACATGCCGGCCTTCGTGCCAGAAATGCTGACGGCCTTCGACCTGGACAATGTCCGCCGGCTCCAGATCGCACATCCGTTCGATGTGGGCCAGCGGGAAGGCATACGCCTCGTCACCGACTTCCACCACCAGACTGCGCACCACCGACAGGGTCAGCGGCACTTCGAGATGGAAGCGACTGCCCTCGCCCGCCGCCTGCTCCAGTACGACCGCGCCGCGCACCTGGCGGACCATGTGCTGGACCGAATCCAGTCCGACGCCGCGCCCGGAGACTTCGGTGACCGTGTCGCGCATGCTGAAACCTGGCAGAAACAGGAAGGTCAGCAGCTCTTCTTCACTCAATTGCGCGGCGGTTTCGGCCGGGGACAATTGGCGCTCGATGATGCTGCGGCGGACCTTTTCCAGATCGACGCCATTGCCGTCATCACTCAGCTCCAGCACCAACAGACCAGCCTGATGGGATGCACGCAAACGGATCAGGCCTTCAGCGGGTTTGCCCGCCAATAGCCGCTGCTCCGGGGATTCGATGCCGTGATCCACGGCATTGCGCAGCAGGTGGGTCAGCGGCGCTTCAAGCTTTTCCAACACGTCGCGGTCGACCTGGGTTTTCTCACCTTCGATCTCCAGCCGCACCTGTTTGCCGAGGCTGCGACCGAGGTCGCGGACCATGCGCTCTTGCCCGGCCAACACATCGGCAAACGGCCGCATGCGGCAGGCCAGCGCGGTGTCGTACAGCACTTGCGCCCGTTGACTGGCCTGCCAGGCGAACTCATCCAGTTCGGCGTTCTTTTCCACCAGCAATTGCTGAGATTCAGCCAGTAGCCGACGAGCGTCTTCGAGGGCTTCCTGTGCTTCCAGACTCAAGGCATGGTCCTTGAGGTGGACGTTGAGATTTTCCAGGGCCCGCAGGCCCTTGTTCTGCATACGCTTGAGGCGTTGCATGGTGGCCAGGTGCGGTTTGAGCCGCAGGGTTTCCACCAGGGATTTGCTCGACAGATCAAGCAGGCTGTTCAGGCGTTCGGCCGTGACCCGCAGCACCCGCTCGCCGTTTTCGGTGGTGCGTTTAGTCTTGGGCGTTGGCTCGGCGGGCGCTGCTGGGGGGGCTTCGGTGGCGGCCAGCATGGGCGGCTCAACCTTGGGCGTCGGCGGTTCCAGCTGAAGTTCTGCCATCGGCGGCGCGATGGGGGTAGCCACCATGTGATCAAGCAGCCGTCCCATCAAGACGACGTAAGCTTCGATATCCGCAGGCGCCGGAGCGTTGCTCGGCGTCGCAATTCGCATCAGCAGATCGGTGCCTTGCAACAGTGCATCAATGTATTCGGGCCGCAGGTACAGGCGCCCTTCCTGGGCGCTGACCAGGTAATCTTCCATCACATGGGCGACGCTGACCCCGGCATCCACGCCGACAATCCGCGCCGCGCCTTTGAGCGAGTGGGCCGCGCGCATGCACGACTCGAGGTAATCGGCCTGGGTCGGATCGCGCTCGAGCGCCAGCAGGCCGGCGCTTAGCACCAAGGTCTGGGCCTCGGCTTCCAGACTGAACAGTTCCAGCAAAGAGGCGTCGCGCATTTGCTCGGGGGTCATGTAAGGCTCCGGGTCACGGCGGACAGCAGCTGTTCTTCATCCAGCCAACGCAGGCTGCGGCCTTTGAATTGCAACACGCCACGGGTGTATTTGGCGCTGGCCTGCGTGCCAGAACGGGACGCCGCCTCGAGGATGCGTTCGTCGATGGCGTGAATCCCGTCCACTTCGTCCACCGGCGCCACCACCGGTCCGCCGTGGGCGGCGATGATCAGCATGCGCGGCATGACCCGCGCGCCGGACGCCACGCTGCTGGCGCCGTCGAGCCCGAGCAATTCCACCAGCGACAGGCACGCCACCAACGCGCCGCGCACATTCGCCACGCCGAGCAAGGCCCGGGAGCGTTGGTGCGGCAGGGAATGAATCGCTTGCAGCGGCGCGACTTCCACCAGACTGCGAGTGGCCAGGGCCAGCCATTCTTCGCCCAGACGGAACATCAGCAGCGAACGGGTTTTCACCTCGCTCTCGACCGCCGTGGAGACTTGCCCGCGGTCTTCCTGCTGTAACGCGTAGCGGTCGAGCAAGCGCGTCGCCGCGGCCGAATACACCGCGCAATTGCGGCAGTGAATGTGATCGCTCAGTAGCGGGCAGGACTTGTCGCCGTGGATACCGATGCGGTTCCAGCAGTCGTCGATGGCCTGGGCATCTTGATGGGTGAGGCTAAAAGTGTCGGCGGCGATCATCGGTTACGCTCACTGTCAGCGGCGCGCTCGCTGCGGGCGGCGCGGTCCTGCAATCGTCTGGCTCCCGCCGTGTCGCCCAAGGATTGCAGCAACGCCGCCAGGTGCATCAACGCGTCGGGATGTTGCGGGTCGAGGTACAACGCCTTGCGATAAAAACCCTGAGCCTCAAGGACTCTGCCGGCGACATCGCTGAGCAAGCCCAGCCAGTAGAAGACTTGGGCCACGGGTTCATGACTGCGCAAATAGCTATCGCACGCGGCGCGGGCCTCGGCACTTTTGCCTTCGTTGGCCAGCGCGGCGATGTTCGCCAGCAGCGCGGCGGTGTCCGGGTTGGCGACTTTCGTCACGACAGGGAGCGGCGCCACCGGTGCGAAGGGCCGGCTGCGAACGGGCGGCGGTGTCACGCTGCGCACCGGTTGGTGCACGGGCAGAGGCGTCGGAACGAACGTCGCAATGGGCGCAGGCTCTGGAGCGCTCTGACGACTGAACGCAAAGGACTGCGGGATGCCGATCGAACGCATGCCTAAACGGCCGAGCAAACTGCCCTCGGCCGGGCCGATAAACAGCACGCCATCCACATGGGTCAGACGCTTGAGCACCTCGAACACTTGCTGCTGGGTCGGCTGATCGAAATAGATCAGCAGGTTGCGGCAAAACACAAAGTCATACGGAAGTTCGTTGGCCAGCAATGTCGGATCCAGCAGATTGCCGACCTGCAAACGCACTTGTTCGAGCACTCGCCCGCAGAGGCGATAGCCCTCCTCGCCTTCGGCGGTGAAATGCCGGTCGCGAAAGGCGATGTCCTGACCCCGGAACGAATTCTTGCCGTACAGCGCGCGTCGGGCTTTTTCCACCGACAACGGACTGACGTCCATGCCTTCGACCTTGAACTGGTGCGGCTGTAACCCGGCATCGAGCAGCGCCATGGCGATGGAATACGGTTCTTCACCGGTGGAACACGGCAGGCTGAGAATCCGCAGTGCGCGCATGTTGTTGATGTCGTTCAGGCGTTTGGTGGCCAGTTTCGCCAACGTGGCGAAGGATTCCGGGTAACGGAAAAACCAGGTCTCGGGGACAATCACCGCTTCGATCAACGCCTGCTGCTCGTCCTGCGAACCCAGCAAGGTGTGCCAGTACTCATCGGCCGTCAGCGCCTTGGATGCCGTGCTGCGCTGGCGCACCGCACGCTCGATGATCGCCGGTCCCACCGAGGTCACGTCGAGACCGATGCGCTCTTTGAGGAAATCGAAAAACCGTTGATCACTGCTCATGGCCGCTCCTCAAGCAGCGCCAGGTCCCGCGGCGGCGACGGATACAGCAGGGCGCGAACCTGATCGTCGAGCAAGTCGGCGACCCGCACCCATTGCAGCAAACCCTGGGCATCTTCACGCACCGGCCCAAGGTACGGCGCCTGACGATTGTCCAGGCCATAGGGCTGAAAATCCGCCGGGTTGCAGCGCAAGGTATCGGTGGCCTGTTCCAGAATCAGCCCGAGCAATTGCGCCTCAGCGAACTCATCCGGACGGTAATTAACCAGCACCAAGCGGGTGCTGGTGCGGGCCTGGGCCGGTTGGCCGAACGTCAGCGCACTGAGGTCGATCACCGGCACCACCGCGCCGCGGTAGGCGAACACCCCGGCCACCCATTCCGGCGCGCGGGGAATCGGTTTCAACGGCAGACACGGCAGCACTTCCGCCACCTCGATGGCCTGCAAGGCATAGCGCTCGTTGCCGATGCGGAACACCAGAAACAATGATTGCAGCGCCGGCTTCACGGCGGTGCGTTTGGCCGTGGGTTCACTCATCAGACTTTGAATCGCGAAACGCCACCACGCAGCCCTACGGCCACCTGGCTCAGTTCGTCGATGGCGAAACTGGCCTGGCGCAGGGACTCGACGGTCTGGCTGCTGGCATCGCCCAACTGCACCAGCGCATGATTGATCTGTTCGGCGCCCGTGGCCTGGGCCTGCATGCCTTCGTTGACCATCAACACCCGCGGCGCCAATGCCTGAACCTGATGGATGATCTGCGACAACTGCTCGCCGACCTGCTGCACCTCGGACATGCCGCGGCGCACCTCTTCAGAGAACTTGTCCATGCCCATGACCCCGGCCGACACCGCCGACTGGATCTCGCGCACCATCTGCTCGATGTCGTACGTGGCAACGGCGGTCTGGTCCGCCAGACGTCGCACTTCGGTGGCGACCACGGCAAACCCGCGGCCGTATTCACCGGCCTTTTCGGCCTCAATCGCCGCGTTGAGCGACAGCAGATTGGTCTGGTCGGCGACCTTGACGATGGTCACTACCACCTGATTGATGTTGCCGGCCTTCTCATTGAGGATCGCCAGTTTGGCGTTGACCAGATCCGCCGCGCCCATCACCGAGTGCATGGTCTCTTCCATCCGCGCCAGGCCTTGCTGCCCGGAACCGGCGAGCACCGAGGCCTGATCGGCGGCGGTGGAGACTTCGGTCATCGTGCGCACCAGATCCCGCGAAGTGGCCGCAATCTCACGGGACGTCGCGCCAATTTCGGTGGTGGTGGCGGCGGTTTCGGTGGCGGTCGCTTGCTGTTGTTTGGAGGTGGCGGCGATCTCGGTCACCGAAGTGGTGACCTGCACCGAGGAACGCTGGGCCTGGGACACCAGGGACGTCAGCTCGGTCATCATGTCGTTGAAGCCGGTTTCCACGGCGCCGAACTCATCTTTACGATCAAGGTTCAGGCGACTGCTGAGATCGCCGGTACGCATGACTTCGAGAATTTCGACGATCCGGTTCATCGGCGCCATGATTGCGCGCATCAACAGCAGGCCGCAGAGGCCGGCGACGATGATCGCCACCAGCATCGAGACGCCCATGCTGATTTTGGCGGCCGTCACTGCATCACCGATGGCCTGCGTGGATTGCTCAGACTGGGCATGATTATTTTCAAGAAGGCTGTTCAACTGCTTGCGCCCATTGATCCAGGCCGGCATAAGTTTTTGCTCCAGGGCAAGAACCGCCTGGTCGTACTCTTTGCGCTGATAGAGATCGAGAACGTTGGTCAATTCTTTGTTGTAGAGCTGATGACGCACTTCGAACTCGTCGAACAGGGCCCGATCGTCCTGCCTGAAAATGGTTTTTCGGTAGTTGGCTATTTGCTCGTTCAAGCGCTCTTCGAAGCTTTTGTACATGGTCTGGTCTGCGACGGTTATTTCGCGACGTCCGGAAAGGCCGACAATCTGTTGGGTGAGGTTAAAACTGTCGACCCACGCGCCGCGGATCATCGAACTGAAATACACCCCGGGGACCGCATCGGTGCGGACTGATTCTACGCCGGCGTCGATCTTCGTCAGCCGAGAAAAAGACACCACGACCATCAGCAGCATGATCGCGATAATCACCGCAAAACTCGCCAAGATGCGTTGGCGCAACGTCCAGTTCTTCACAGTCAGTCCTCGGGTGCGGTTCAAATGCTGCGGAGTATAGCTGAGGGCTGTGTTTCATTTATAAGACTGTTGCCAGGGGTGAATCGGAAGAAACGAGTCGTGCAATGACAATAAAATCTGTGGTGCTGCTGAAAATGTCATCGCGAGCAGGCTCGCTCCCACACACGATCTATGTGGGAGCGAGCCTGCTCGCGAAGAACGATGACCCGAATTAACTGACTGCACATCTATTCCGGTGGATCGAGGTTACTCAAAGCCCTCGCGGAACGCGCTTTTTAAACAACGCTTAGATAGAAGCCTGACGAACCTGTTTCTCCAGCTCGGCCTTCAACCCCGGCTCAAGCTTCAACTGACGTGCAAGCTCATCGAGGTAGGACTTTTCCATGAAGCTCTCTTCATCCACCAGCATCACACTGGCGATGTACATCTCGGCAGCCATTTCCGGGGTGCTGGCAGCGCGGGCGACTTCTGTCGGGTCGAGCGGCTTGCTGAGTTCGGCATGCAGCCACTGCTGCAATTCCTGATCGTTGTCGAGTTTGGTGAATTCGCCTTCTATCAATGCACGTTCGCGTTCATCAACGTGGCCATCGGCTTTGGCCGCCGCAACCAGCGCCTTGAGTATCGCCTGGCTATGCAACTCGACTTGCGCTGGAGGCAGGCGGTCGAGTGTCTGCGGTTCAGTCTTCGGCGCGGAGCCCTGCTGGGACTGCCAATTACCGTAGGCCTTGTAGGCAATGACGCCGAGCGCCGCGAGGCCGCCGTAGAGGGCGACTTTACCGCCGACGTTGCGTGCCTTTTTGCTGCCGAGCAACAGGCCCATGGCACCCGCCGCCAACGCCCCGCCGCCCGCGCCCGAAAGCAGACTGCCGAGGCCGCCCGAACCGCCGCTACCGCCGAGCAATCCGCCCAAACCACCGCTGGAGGTCTTGTTTTGTGAGCCGCCGGCCTTGTTCTGCAACATGTCCTGACCGGACTTGAGTAGCTGATCGAGCAATCCACGCGTGTTCATTTGCCGCCTCCAAAAAAGGGGTTAACCGGATCAATAAGGCCATCAGCCTAGATCGAAAGTGCCCGGCATTCGGGGGCGAGAGTGCTTCTAGATGTTGCGCAGCACCCGCAGCACTTCAGAAAAATAGATATACACTCGAGTCAATCTATAAAAACCGCCCACCGGGTACTTTCTCCATGATGACCTTGCGTCAGATCCGTCACTTCATCGCCGTGGCCGAGACCGGTTCGATCTCCGCCGCCGCGCAAACCGCGTTTATTTCCCAATCGACACTGACCCTGGCGATCCAGCAACTGGAGCAGGAAATCGGCGTCGGCCTGTTCAACCGCCACGCCAAGGGCATGACGCTGACCCACCAGGGCCACCAATTCCTACGCCAGGCGCACCTGATTCTGGCGACGGTGGACAACGCCAAACGCAGCCTGCAGCAGAGTACCGATCAAGTCGCCGGGCAGTTGATCATCGGCGTGACCAGCCTGGTGGCCGGTTATTACCTCGCAGACTTGCTCACCCGTTTCCAGCGTGCCTACCCCAACGTCGAAATCCGGGTGATGGAGGATGAGCGCCCATACATCGAGCATTTGCTGGTCAGCGGCGAGATTGATGTCGGCGTACTGATCCTCTCCAACCTCGAAGACCGCCACGCCTTGCAAACCGAAGTGCTGACCCACTCGCCCCATCGGCTGTGGCTGCCGGCCCAGCATCCGCTACTGGAACACGACAGCATCAACCTCGCCGACGTGGCCCGTGAGCCGTTGATTCAGCTGAACGTCGATGAAATGGACCGCAACGCCCAGCGCATGTGGACAGCGGCCTCCCTACAACCGCGCATCACCTTGAGAACGGCGTCGACGGAAGCGGTGCGAAGCCTCGTGGCCGCGGGATTGGGCGTGTCGATCCAGCCCGACATGACCTATCGCCCATGGTCACTGGAGGGCGACATCATCGAAGCGCGCCCGATTGCCGACCTGAGCCAGACCCTCGACGTCGGCTTGGCCTGGCGTCGCGGCACCGCGCGCCCAGCGCTGGTGGACCCATTCCTGACCGTCGCCCGCGAGCAGCCCCACGGCGGGCGCAAGCCATCTATTTAATCGAACGCCACCTTCAGTATTTAGTATTTGTCGACCTCGGGTGCGGCGCCTAGTCTTGGTACATCTATAAGACGGCCGCGCCCCAGTCATAGGGAGCAGCATGGCCACACAAGAAAAGAGAACCCGAAAAATGGCTGGCGCGCAGACCCCGTTGTTCACCGCGTTGTTGATCGATGGCGAATTGGTCGCGGGCCAGGGGTTTGTCGAACCGATCCTCAACCCGGCCACCGGGGAAGTGCTGATCCACATCGCCGAAGCCAGCACCGAGCAAGTCGAAGCCGCGATCCTCGCCGCCCACCGCGCCTTTGCCGGTTGGTCGCGGACCACGCCGCAACAACGCTCGAACCTGTTGCTGGACATCGCCAACGCCATCGAAAAACAAGCCGACCTCCTCGCCCGCCTCGAATCCCTGAACTGTGGCAAGCCGTTGCACCTGGCGCGTCAGGATGACTTGAGCGCCACGGTCGATGTGTTCCGCTTCTTCGCCGGCGCCGTGCGCTGCCAGACCGGCCAGCTCAGCGGCGAATACCTGCCGGGTTACACCAGCATGGTCCGTCGTGATCCGATTGGTGTGGTGGCCTCGATTGCGCCGTGGAACTACCCGATCATGATGGCCGCGTGGAAAATCGCCCCGGCCCTGGCCGCCGGCAACACGCTGGTGTTCAAGCCGTCCGAACACACGCCGCTGTCGATTCTGGCCCTGGCGCCCGCGCTGGCCGAGATCCTGCCGCGCGGTGTGATCAACATCATTTGCGGTGGCGGTGAAGGCGTCGGCAGCCACTTGGTCAGTCACCCTAAAGTGCGCATGGTGTCGCTGACCGGCGATATCGTTACCGGGCAAAAAATCCTGCAAGCCGCGGCGAAAACCCTGAAACGCACTCACCTCGAACTCGGCGGCAAAGCGCCGGTGATCGTTTGCAACGATGCGGACATTCAAGCCGTGGTCGAAGGCGTGCGCACTTATGGCTATTACAACGCCGGCCAGGATTGCACCGCGGCCTGCCGCATTTATGCACAGGCCGGGATTCATGATCGCTTGGTGGCCGAACTCGGCTCAGCGGTCAGCAGCCTGCGCTTCGCCGGCAAGCGCGACGCCGACAACGAGATCGGCCCGCTGATCAGCACCCGCCAACGCGACCGCGTGGCCAGTTTCGTCGAGCGCGCCCTCGGCCAGCCGCACATCGAACGAGTGACCGGCGCGGCGGTGCATTCCGGTGCCGGCTTCTATTACCAGCCAACCTTGCTGGCCGGTTGCAAGCAGACCGATGAGATCGTCCAGCGCGAAGTGTTCGGGCCGGTGGTCACCGTGACCCGTTTCGATCAGCTCGAACAAGCCGTGGACTGGGCCAACGACTCGGAATACGGCCTCGCCTCCTCGGTCTGGACCCAGAACCTCGACAAGGCGATGCAGGTCGCGGCGCGCTTGCAGTACGGCTGCACCTGGATCAACAGCCATTTCATGCTGGTCAGCGAAATGCCCCACGGCGGCCTGAAGCGTTCGGGCTACGGCAAAGACTTATCCAGCGATTCGCTCCAGGACTACAGCGTGGTGCGGCACATCATGGCCCGCCACGGCCAGCATCTCTGACTACGCTTATAACAAGCCGCTAACGGCCTGCTTCACCACGTTCAAAACTGCCCCGACCATAATTAAAGAAGAGGGAAACCCCATGTTCGTGCACAAGACCGCACTGCTCAGTGCAATCACCACCGCGCTGCTGGCCAGTGCCAGTATCCAGGCCGCCGATCCGCTGAAAGCCGTCGGTGCCGGCGAAGGTCAGCTGGATATTGTGGCCTGGCCTGGCTACATCGAACGTGGCGAAAGCGACAAGGCCTACGACTGGGTCACCGGCTTCGAAAAGGAAACCGGCTGCAAAATCAACGTCAAGACTGCCGCCACTTCCGATGAGATGGTCAGCCTGATGTCCAAGGGTGGCTACGACCTGGTGACGGCATCCGGCGACGCCTCCCTGCGGTTGATCGCCGGCAAGCGTGTACAGCCGATCAACACGGCGTTGATCCCGAACTGGAAGAACATTGACCCTCGCCTCAAGGATGGCCCGTGGTACGTCGTCAATAAACAAACCTACGGCACCCCGTACCAATGGGGCCCGAACGTGTTGATGTACAACACCAATATCTTCAAAACGGCGCCGGACAGCTGGAGCGTGGTGTTCGAAGAGCAAACCCTGCCGGACGGTAAGTCCAACAAAGGCCGGGTCCAGGCCTACGACGGCCCGATCTACATCGCCGATGCGGCGCTTTATCTCAAATCGAAACAGCCGGAACTGGGCATCAAGGACCCGTACCAGCTCAACGAAGCGCAATACAAAGCGGCGCTGGAGCTGCTTCGCAAGCAACAGCCCTTGATCCACCGCTACTGGCATGACGCAACGGTCCAGATGAGTGACGTCAAAAACGAAGGCGTCGCGGCGTCCAGCACCTGGGGCTATATGGTCAACGGCCTGGTGGCGGACAAGCAGCCGGTTGCCTCGGTCATTCCAAAAGAAGGTGCAACGGGTTGGGCCGACACCACCATGTTGCACGCCGAAGCCAAGCACCCGAACTGTGCCTACAAGTGGATGGACTGGTCGCTGCAACCGAAAGTCCAGGGTGACCTGGCGGCCTGGTTCGGTTCGCTGCCGTCGGTTCCGGCGGGGTGCAAGGAGAGCGAATTGCTCGGCGCCGAGGGCTGCAAAACCAACGGCTTCGACCAGTTCGAGAAGATCGCCTTCTGGAAAACCCCGCAGGCTGAGGGCGGCAAGTTCGTGCCATACAGCCGCTGGACCCAGGATTACATCGCGATCATGGGTGGCCGTTAAGTTCTCAAGCACGACACGTTCAACTCCCTTTCCCCCTCTCCCCCGTGGGGAGAGGGCTGGGGTGAGGGGTGGCTTTTGACTCCGCCTCGACTCTTGGGAATGACCGACACCGCGGCCCTCACCCCCCGCCCTCTCCCGAAGGGAGAGGGAGCTAAAAGCAGGCCGCGCTCATTCGACCGTGACACCGCAACGATTCAGATTCCTCAGAAGTCCAGGCAGGGCCGCCGCGACGACCTTCGCCTTTTTGGAGCACCGCACCATGACGCTTGCAGTCCAGTTCACCAACGTTTCCCGTCAGTTCGGCGAAGTGAAGGCCGTTGATCGGGTTTCCATCGATATCCAGGACGGCGAGTTCTTTTCCATGCTGGGCCCTTCCGGTTCGGGCAAAACCACCTGTCTGCGCCTGATCGCCGGTTTCGAACAGCCGAGTGCTGGCTCTATCCGTATTCACGGCTTAGAGGCCGCCGGGCTGCCGCCGTATCAGCGTGACGTGAACACCGTGTTCCAGGATTACGCGCTGTTTCCGCACATGAACGTACTCGACAACGTCGCTTATGGTTTGAAAGTCAAAGGCATCGGCAAAACCGAACGCCAGAAACGCGCCGAAGAAGCCCTCGACATGGTCGCCCTCGGCGGTTATGGCGAGCGTAAACCGGTGCAACTGTCCGGCGGTCAGCGCCAGCGTGTGGCCCTGGCCCGCGCCCTGGTCAATCGTCCGCGCGTGCTGCTGCTCGATGAACCGTTGGGCGCGCTCGACTTAAAACTGCGCGAGCAAATGCAGGGTGAACTGAAGAAGCTGCAACGCCAGCTCGGCATCACCTTCATCTTCGTCACCCACGACCAGACGGAAGCGCTGTCGATGTCGGATCGCGTGGCGGTGTTCAACAAGGGGCGCATCGAGCAGGTCGATACCCCGCGCAACCTCTACATGAAACCGGCTACAACCTTTGTCGCCGAATTTGTCGGCACCTCCAACGTGATTCGCGGCGACCTGGCGAAACAATTGAGCGGCAATCCACAGCCGTTTTCGATTCGTCCGGAGCACGTGCGTTTCGCCGAAGGGCCGCTGGCCAGTCATGAAATCGAAGTCAGCGGTTTGCTCCATGACATTCAGTACCAGGGCAGCGCCACGCGCTATGAACTGAAACTGGAAAACGGCCAGACCCTGAACATCAGCCAGGCCAACGTCCAGTGGCTCGACGTCAGCGCGCAACATCAGACCGGACAACGCATCAGCGCACGCTGGGCACGGGAAGCGATGATCCCGTTGCACGACAACGCTGTCGGTGGGGTGTGAGATGAACAGCGTGGCTCTTTCTCAAACCCCGACCGGCGGCTCGCCATTGCGCAGGTTTTCCAACCTGCTGTATCGCCGGCCGAATTTTTACCTGTCGCTGCTGCTGGTACCGCCGCTGCTGTGGTTCGGCGCGATCTACCTCGGCTCGCTGCTGGTTCTGCTATGGCAGGGCTTCTACACCTTCGATGACTTCACCATGGCGGTCACGCCCGACCTGACCCTGGCGAACTTCGCTGCGCTGTTCCAGCCGTCGAACTTCGACATCATCCTGCGCACCTTGAGCATGGCCGTCGTCGTCTCGATCGCCAGCGCCATCGTCGCGTTCCCGATCGCCTACTACATGGCGCGCTACACCACCGGCAAAACCAAGGCGTTTTTCTACATCGCGGTGATGATGCCGATGTGGGCCAGTTACATCGTCAAGGCGTATGCCTGGACCTTGCTGCTGGCCAAGGGCGGCGTGGCGCAGTGGTTCGTTCAGCACCTGGGTCTTGAGCCGGTTTTGCAATTCGTTTTGGGCATTCCGGGCGTCGGCGGCAGCACCTTGTCGACCTCGCACCTGGGCCGGTTCATGGTGTTCGTCTACATCTGGCTGCCGTTCATGATCCTGCCGATTCAGGCCTCGCTGGAACGTCTGCCGCCGTCCTTGCTGCAAGCCTCGGCCGACCTTGGCGCCAAGCCGCGCCAGACCTTTATGCAAGTGACTTTACCGCTGTCGATTCCGGGCATCGCCGCCGGTTCGATCTTCACCTTTTCACTGACCCTGGGCGACTTCATCGTGCCGCAACTGGTGGGTCCGCCGGGCTACTTCGTCGGCAGCATGGTGTACGCCCAGCAAGGCGCGATCGGCAATATGCCGATGGCCGCGGCCTTCACGTTGGTGCCGATTGTGTTGATCGCCATTTACCTGACTATCGTGAAACGACTGGGGGCCTTCGATGCGCTCTGATGCAAAAAAACAAGCGCCGGAAACGCACGGGGAGAAAGCCTCGCTCGGCCTGCGCATCGCAGCTTGGGGCGGGTTGCTGTTTCTGCACTTCCCGATCCTGATCATCTTCCTGTACGCCTTCAACACCGAAGACGCGGCGTTCAGTTTTCCGCCTAAAGGCTTCACGTTGAAGTGGATCGGCGTGGCGTTCTTGCGTCCCGACGTGCTGGAAGCGATCAAGCTGTCGTTGCAAATCGCCTCCGTCGCGACGTTGATTGCGCTGGTCCTTGGCACGCTGGCATCGGCGGCGTTGTACCGCCGGGATTTCTTCGGCAAGCAAGGCATCTCGCTGATGCTGATCCTGCCGATTGCCTTGCCGGGGATCATCACCGGCATCGCGTTGCTGGCGACGTTCAAGACGCTGGGGATCGAGCCGGGGATGTTCACCATCATCGTCGGTCACGCGACCTTCTGTGTGGTGATCGTCTACAACAACGTCATCGCCCGCTTGCGTCGCACTTCTCACAGTTTGATCGAGGCTTCAATGGACCTCGGCGCCGACGGCTGGCAGACCTTCCGCTACATCGTCCTGCCGAACCTCGGCTCGGCGTTGCTGGCCGGCGGCATGTTGGCGTTCGCCCTGTCGTTCGACGAAATCATCGTCACCACCTTCACCGCCGGCCATGAACGCACCCTGCCGCTGTGGCTGCTCAACCAGCTCAGCCGCCCACGGGACGTGCCGGTGACCAACGTCGTCGCGATGCTGGTGATGATGGTGACCATGCTGCCGATCCTCGGCGCCTATTACCTGACCCGTGGCGGCGAGAGTGTTGCGGGCAGTGGCGGGAAATAACCGAATAGCTGTAGGAACCGAATCAACTGTGGGAGTGAGCCTGCTCGCGATGAGGACATCACATTCAACATAGATGTCGGCTGATACACCGCTATCGCGAGCAGGCTCACTCCTACATTTAGATCCGGTTCAGACAGAACAATAAAAAGTGTTAATGAGGACAATGCCATGCAAACCAAACTCTTGATCAATGGCCAACTGATCGACGGCGAAGGCCCCGCCCAACCGGTGTTCAACCCGGCCCTCGGTCGTGTGTTGGTCGAAATCAACGAAGCCAGTGAAGCCCAGGTCGATGCCGCCGTGCGTGCCGCCGACAGCGCCTTCGAAGGCTGGTCGCAAACCACGCCGAAAGAACGTTCGCTGCTGCTGCTCAAACTCGCCGACGCTATCGAAACCCACGGCGAAGAGCTGGCCAAACTGGAATCAGACAACTGCGGCAAGCCTTACAGTGCTGCACTGAACGACGAGATCCCGGCGATTGCCGACGTGTTCCGTTTCTTCGCCGGCGCCAGCCGTTGCATGAGCGGTTCGGCGGGCGGTGAATACCTGCACGGCCACACCTCGATGATCCGTCGCGACCCGGTCGGCGTGATCGCGTCCATCGCACCGTGGAACTACCCGCTGATGATGGTCGCCTGGAAAATCGCCCCAGCCCTCGCCGCGGGTAATACCGTGGTGCTCAAGCCGTCGGAACAAACCCCGCTGACCGCGCTACGCCTGGCGGAACTGGCGTCGGAGATTTTCCCGGCCGGCGTACTTAACCTGGTGTTTGGTCGTGGTCCTACGGTTGGCAATCCACTGGTCACGCACCCGAAAGTGCGCATGGTCTCGTTGACCGGTTCGATCGCCACCGGTTCGAACATCATTTCCAGCACCGCCGACAGCGTCAAACGCATGCACATGGAACTCGGCGGCAAGGCCCCGGTGATCATCTTCGACGACGCCGACATCGACGCCGCCGTGGAAGGCATTCGCACCTTCGGCTTCTACAACGCCGGCCAGGACTGCACCGCCGCCTGCCGCATCTACGCGCAGGAAGGCATCTACGACAAATTCGTCGAGAAGCTCGGCGAAGCGGTCAGCAGCATCAAGTACGGTGTGCAGGATGATCCGTCGACCGAACTGGGCCCATTGATCACCGCGCAACATCGCGACCGTGTGGCGGGGTTTGTCGAGCGTGCCTTGGCGCAGCCGCATATCCGCTTGATCACTGGCGGCAAGGCTGTCGAGGGCAATGGCTTCTTCTTCGAACCAACGGTGTTGGCCGACGCGCAACAAGACGATGAAATCGTCCGTCGTGAAGTGTTCGGGCCGGTGGTGTCGGTGACCAAATTCGCCGATGAAGCGCAGGTGCTGGGCTGGGCCAACGATTCGAACTACGGCCTGGCGTCGTCGGTCTGGACCTCGGATGTCGGGCGTGCGCATCGCTTGTCCGCACGCTTGCAGTACGGCTGCACCTGGGTGAATACGCACTTCATGCTGGTCAGCGAAATGCCGCACGGCGGTCAGAAACTGTCCGGTTATGGCAAGGACATGTCCATGTACGGGCTGGAGGACTACACCGTCGTTCGGCATGTGATGTTCAAGCACTAAAAGCATCGCGAGCAGGCTCGCTCCCACAGGTTCAGCGCAATCCATGTGGGAGCGAGCCTGCTCGCGATGGCCTCACCGCAACACAAAACAATAACCACCGATCCGGGTAGCGCCGTCATGGCCCTGCCACGGTTTCGGACATCCGAAATCTGCCGATTTTCCGGAGCTAACACCATGGATACAACACCCGAACTCGCTGTACCCGTCGCGGACAGCGACGCCGAGCAGCTACGCAAACTGGGTTACACCTCGAACTTCAATCGCAGCATGAGCCTGTGGGAAAACTTCGCCCTGGGCTTCACTTATCTCTCTCCGGTCGTAGGGGTTTATACCCTGTTCGGCCTGTGCCTCGCCGCCGGTGGGCCTCCGATGTTCTGGGCCTATTTGCTGGTCGGATGCGGCCAGTTGCTGGTGTGCCTGATCTTCGGTGAAGTGGTCTCGCAGTTCCCGATTTCCGGCGGCGTGTACCCGTGGGCTCGTCGCTTGGTGGGCAAGCGCTGGGCGTGGATGGTCGGCTGGATCTACTCCATCGCCCTGTGCGTAACCATCGCGGCTGTTGCGGTGGGCGCCGGTCCGTACCTGGCCGCGATGATGGGCTTTGAACCGAGCAACAACACCAACATCGTCATCGCACTGTTCCTGACGTTGTTCGCCACCTTGGTCAACCTCAGCGGCACCAAAGTGCTGGCGCGGATCGCCATGTTCGGCTTCCTCTGCGAACTGGTCGGTGCGGTAATCGTCGGCGTTTATCTGCTGATCTTCGAACGTCATCAATCGATCAGTGTGTTGTTCAACACCTTCGATATCAGCGTCGACGGCTCGTATCTGCCGGCATTCCTCACCGCCTCGCTGGCGGGGATGTTCCTGTACTACGGCTTCGAGGCCTGCGGCGACGTGGCCGAAGAAACCCCGAACCCGAGCAAGCAAATTCCGGTGGCCATGCGCATAACCATCTACATCGGCGGCATCGCAGCGATGTTCGCCTGCCTGGCGCTGATCCTCGCCGTGCCAGACATGCAAGCCGTCATCAATGGCACCGACAAGGACCCGGTCACCACCATCCTCAACAACGCCTTCGGCCCGGTCGGTTCGAAAGTGGTGATGGGCGTGGTGATGATTTCCTTCATCTCCTGCGTCATCAGCCTGCAAGCCGCGGCGAGTCGTCTGCTGTATTCCTATGCTCGGGATGAAATGGTCATTGGCAGCTCACTGCTGAAGAAGATTTCCCCTACGACTCAGGTGCCGGTTGCGGCGCTATTCGTGTCCGGCGTCCTGCCGGCGCTGATCATTGTGCTGGGCTTCTTCCTGCAGGATGCGGTGGCAACCATCGTCAGCTTCGCGGCCATCGGTATCTACCTGGCATTCCAGATGATCGTGCTCGCCGCGTTGTATGCACGCATGAAGGGCTGGAAACCGAGCGGCAAATTCACCCTCGGCGCCTGGGGCTGGGCCGTGAACATCGGCGCGCTGGTCTATGGCGTCGGCGCGATCATCAACATGGCCTGGCCGCGCACGCCGGATGCGGCGTGGTACATCAACTACGCGATGGTGTTGAGTACCGCGATCGTGATTGGTTTGGGGCTGGTTTATATGTGGCTGGCCAAGCCGTATGACCATGGGACTGCGCCTGCGGGGGATGCTTGGAAGGTTAGTCGGTAATGACGGTTGCCCTGCTCGCAGTGATGCGGGCAGGGTTCGTGATGCTAGATTGCTTGAGGCTTGGAGAGGGTTTCGAATTCGTCCATAAGCAGGTGGATTTCGGTGCTGGGGTTGGGTTCGCCGCTGATAGCGACGTCCTCGATAATCTTTGGTGCCAAGTCTCTCGCCCTTTGGAATGGCTCACCTAAAAGTTTTGCGAAATAGTTGGTCTCTTCGCCTTTCTCGTATTTATGCATGCTGGGTTTTTCTCTGAGGCTCTTGGCCACCAAGTCGCCTGGAGAGTGCTTCCCAACCGCTCGAAATGGTTTTCGATTGAAACCGAAGTGCAGAAGCAACCAAAACTCAAAACAGGGGTACGAAGCGATGACTTTGATTTTCGGATGAGGCCTCGCCAGATTTATTGCTCGTTCAAAACACAGATGTGTATCGCGATCCAATGCACAAAAAATCTTGTCGAAGCATTTCTGGCGGGCTATTGCTGTTTCTACAATGCCACTTGGGTGTGTGACGCCACAGTGGGCAATTTCCACTTGAGCTTTGGCGCGAAAATGAAATGCAGCCTCCTCCAGATATCGTTTTCCTGACTTGCTGTCTTCACAAAGGATCAACACTTTGGGTTGAGGCTTGAACCGCGGTGCCTTTCGATCAAATAGCCGTATCGAACGCGCCATGGTCAACCCCGCCTTATCAGTGGCAACCCGCGATAACGACCTTCAAAGTAGCGTTTCTCAACATCCTCCCCTTCCCGTCCTTCAAAGTCGTAAACAGAAAAAAGGCAGGTTGCACCGTTAGCGTCTCTTTCGGTGATCCAGAACTGATCGCGCCGAAGCGCTTTGGCGTTCATTAGATGAGTGTCGTGAGTGGTAAAGATCAGTTGAGTATCCAGCCCACCGTCCAGGTGTTTCTCAATCAAGTCCGCGACTATTGAGGGATGAAGACTGCTGTCCAACTCATCGACAGAAAGTATCCCGCTACCATCGGCGTGATTGATCATGAACCAGGGCAGCCAGAATCCAATCAGGTTTTTCGTACCGTCGGACTCCTCGGAAAAATCAAACTCAGCGGTGCCTAAAAAGCTCGTATGTGTGAGGGTTACTTTGTCTTTTTGGGCTGCGGCGAAGAACTCTTTCAGTGTGAGTTTTTTGGTGCGTTGAACAGACTCTGCGTCTTCGGTGTTGAGACGGATCGCTGACACCGGGATATCCACTTCCTTTAGAAAGTCTCGTAAATCATGTGTGTAATCCGATGCCATCCGAAGAAATCTGATGGACGCTGCTGACAGCCCCATCATGTTGTTCTGCTCGATAACGAGTAGACCGGTTTGAAACCAGCTAAACGGCCCCCGCAACTGAGTCAACTCTTCACTACTGTTCGCAACCGCCTGCGAAATAAACAACATCTTGGGGCTCGTCAGACGCCGCCAGGCGTTGTGCACCTCTTTGCCGCCCTCAAGGCTTGAGCCAAAAACATAATGCTCTCCCTCATCAACAAAGCAACGCGAATACAACAGCGTTTCCTTACCTTTGGGATAGGAAACCAGTTGTTCCTCGATAATCCGCTGCGCAGTCATGCGCAGAACAAACCGATATCGGACCTCGCGTTGAATGAAGTTGTACTCAAAAGAACTGGGTTCGTTTTGAAGTTGTGGGTCAAAACGAAATGGCGAGACCGGAAGCGGTTCATCATTCGATGTGGGTATCGAAGCGAGCAAACTCCCCATGACGCCCATCGCCCGGATAAGCGAAGATTTACCGGATGCGTTCGGTCCGTAAATCGCCGCCACCTTCAACAAATCAGGCAGTTTTTCTCCATTTACGATGGGTGTGAACACGTTGCGCTTTTTGCTCAAGCGCGGCGTCGCAGCCATGGACAGGGTTTGTTTGTCACGGAAGGAGCGATAATTGGAAACTGAAAATTCGATCAACATGTAACAAACCTGCAGTTCGTTCCTGAATGCGGGAAAAGCTATAGGAAAAACCACGGCTGTGACGCTGCTTGACTGCACTTCAGGCAAAAACAGGAAATTCCTACAGATCGAACCTTCCGGCATAGACACCGATTCCTACAGCATGCGGCGCCAAGGTAGACTTGGCGCCGCGAGCGCCTGAACGATAGGCTTTACCTCGTCGCTGCCAAATCAGCGGCCCGGGGTCGAAGCCGGAACACTATCAACATGGCGCAACCGCGCTCCTCTGAGTGGCGGCTCCCTTTTCAACTTGGAGTCGAAAAAATGCTTGAACACACGCTAAATCCGTCTGAAACCCATCCTCATTTCATCCCAACCATCTTCACCCGCCACAACCGCTTCCTACACGCCTTCATGCAGAACAACCAAGCCTGGTTCTGCGTCCAGGATCTCGGTCGTTTGATGGGTCGCCCGATGGACCAACGCCTCACCCTGAAACTCGACCCCGATCAGCGCCAACATGTCTGGATGCTGAAGAACGGCAAAACAGTCGAATCACTGATGATCAGCGAATCAGGGATGTATGCCCTTCTGGTGCACCACTTCGTCCCGGAAAACCGAAACCTGCGCCAATGGCTGAGCAACGAAGTCATACCTTCGCTGCGTGAGTCGAAAGCGACATCTGTGGATAACATTCCAAGCCTGAGTTCGTTGCAGTGGGCCGGGATCTCGGTGCCGCTGCTGCATTGGCAACATCAGGCCTGGATCAAATGGCGGGATATGCCTGATCTGATGCAGGTACAGCGACCGTTCCCGATCATGGGCACTTGCAGTTGAAGGCGAGATGAACAAATGAAAAAGGGGCAGACTTCACAGTCCGCCCCTTTGGTTTGAATACACCTGTTCAATCTCCCGCAAGAGCAATCTGCAGCCATGAGCAAACCGCGCATCACCAGCCAAAGCGTCACTGAAGTGATTCCAAGTGATAGCGCCTTTTCAGAAAAGTATCTGCGACAAACCATCGAGCAAAAAAATATTGCGGCTCGCCGCCAAGCAATCCAGGAAGGCATCATCGACGCCGATGCTGGCAAGCTGACCTGGCTGGCCACCGTAAAAGCCAAATGGCTTTCACGGTAACCGTCCTCGATCAAAACCGCGAAACACTCCTCATCGCATCCACCAGATACCGCATCGCAATCTGGTCGCTTTCCGACAGCTCCCGATAGCGCTCCAACAATTTCATCTCGTCCGAACTGACCCGACGCCTTCGGCGCACAGTGGTCAGGCAAGGAAGGATTCCCAACAACTGGGTGATGCCTTGTACTTTCGTCATGGACGATGTCCTTCTATAAGTCCGAGAAAACTTCAAAAACCGCATCGCCCTCTCCTTTTTGTAGTCGCCGGCCTGAAGGGCAGTGGTCGGTCATGAACACAGAATAGGAACTATCGCGGCGGTGAAAAGCGATTTTTAGAGTAATTAGTCAAAAAAAGCAGAAATGCCCTATAAATCAGAAAGTACTGTCGGAAAACTTAACCGACATTTCTTGTTTCATTGCCACGAAGCCAAAGTGCTACCAATCATTTTTTCTCCGCAACCGAACGGTTTAAGCTATTTGTTATCTGTTTAATGTCCGTTGCGTTTGGCCGAAGGCATGTCCGAACCTTTTTTTTTTGATCCAGCACGTGCCAGGAACGGCGCGGGATTGTTCACGACAGGTTGAACTTATGCACCGCAGGAATTTGCTCAAAGCATCCATGGCCATCGCTGCCTACACCGGATTATCAGCCACCGGTCTGCTGGCTTCGCGGGCCTGGGCCGGTACCGGCGCGGCGGATGGCGAGGCTCAGGCGTTCGACTTCGAAGCGCTGAAAATCCAGGCCAAGCAGCTCGCCGGCAATCGCTATCAGGACACCAAGCAGGTGTTGCCGCCGACCCTGGCGACCATGACACCGCAGAATTTCAACGCGATCCGCTACGACGGCAACCACTCGCTGTGGAATGACCTCAATGGTCAGCTGGATGTGCAGTTTTTCCACGTGGGCATGGGTTTCAAGCAGCCGGTGCGCATGTACAGCGTCGACCCCAAGACGCGTCAGGCGCGGGAGGTGCATTTCCGCCCGTCCCTGTTCAACTATGAAAAAACCACGGTCGATACCAAACAGCTTACGGGCGACCTGGGGTTTTCCGGGTTCAAGCTGTTCAAGGCCCCGGAGCTGGACCAGCACGACGTGCTGTCCTTCCTCGGCGCCAGCTATTTCCGTGCAGTCGATGCCTCAGGCCAGTACGGTCTGTCGGCACGCGGCCTGGCGATCGATACCTATGCCAAGAAGCGTGAAGAATTCCCGGACTTCACCAAGTTCTGGTTCGAGACCCCGGACAAGGACAGCACCCGTTTCGTGGTCTACGCCCTGCTGGATTCACCGAGTGCTACCGGCGCTTACCGTTTCGACATCGACTGTCAGGCCAGCCAGGTCGTCATGGGCATCGATGCCCACATCAATGCGCGCACTGCCATCGAACAACTGGGCATCGCGCCGATGACCAGCATGTTCAGCTGCGGCACCCATGAACGGCGCATGTGCGACACGATTCACCCGCAAATCCACGATTCTGATCGCCTGGCCATGTGGCGCGGCAACGGCGAGTGGATCTGCCGCCCGCTGAACAACCCGGCCACCCTGCAATTCAACGCCTTCGCCGACACCGACCCGAAAGGTTTCGGTCTGGTGCAGACCGATCATGAGTTCGACAGCTATCAAGACACCGTCGACTGGTACAGCAAGCGTCCGAGCCTGTGGGTAGAACCTACGACCGCGTGGGGCGAAGGCTCTATCGATCTGTTGGAAATTCCTACGACGGGCGAAACCCTGGATAACATCGTCGCGTTCTGGACCCCGAAGAAACCGGTCGCGGCCGGCGACTCACTGAACTACGGCTACAAGCTGTACTGGAGCGCACTGCCACCGGTCGGCACGCCGTTGGCGCGGGTCAACGCCACTCGTTCGGGCATGGGCGGCTTCATCGAAGGCTGGGCCCCCGGCGAGCATTACCCGGAGGTTTGGGCTCGACGGTTTGCCGTGGACTTCACCGGAGGCGGTCTGGATCGCTTGCCGGAAGGCGCGGGGATCGAGCCGGTGGTCACGTGCTCGAATGGGCAGGTCAAGGATTTCAACGTGCTGGTGCTGGATGACATCAAGGGTTACCGCATTACCTTTGACTGGTACCCGACCAATGACAGCGTGGCTCCGGTTGAGCTGCGGTTGTTCATTCGCACCAATGACCGGACGTTGAGTGAGACCTGGTTGTACCAGTATTTCCCGCCGGCGCCGGATAAGCGCAAGTACACCTGAGAGTAATCGGGGGTCTGGGCTGGCCCCATCGCGAGCAGGCTCGCTCCCACAGGTGATCATCGTCGGACACAGGAGCTGTGTCTCATGGAGATCCAATGTGGGAGCGAGCCTGCTCGCGATGAGGGCCTGACAGACAACAAACCTCAGTGCACAGAAACACAAAAGCCCCGATCACAACGATCGGGGCTTTTTGGTTTTTACAGCATCAATCAGTCGCGCAAATCCGACTCATGAATCGGCTGTTCACGATGGGTGGCCCGCTGATACTGCGCCGGCCAGATGGCCTTGCGTCCCCCCAGGTCATCATCGGCATGCAGCGGCCAGTACGGATCACGCAACAGCTCACGGGCGAGAAAGATGATGTCCGCCTGGCAGGTGCGCAGAATGTGCTCGGCCTGCGCCGGCTCAGTAATCATTCCTACCGTGCCGGTGGCAATACCTGACTCTTTGCGCACACGTTCGGCGAAACGGGTCTGATACCCGGGACCTGTAGGAATCTCGGCGTTGGCCGCCGTACCGCCCGACGAGACGTCAATCAGGTCTACGCCCAACGCGTGGAGGCGTCGTGCCAGCTCCACGGTTTCATCCGGGTTCCAGCCGTCTTCCACCCAATCGGTGGCCGACACCCGCACGAACAGCGGTAGCTCTTCAGGCCACACTGCACGCACCGCTTCGGTGACTTGCAGCACCAGCCGGATGCGATTCTCGAACGAACCACCATATTGATCGCGCCGCTGATTGCTCAGAGGCGAAAGAAACTGATGCAACAGGTAGCCGTGCGCGGCGTGTATTTCCACCACTTTGAAACCGGCGGTCAGTGCTCGCTTGGCCGAAGCGACAAAGGCCTGAATGACCTCAGCGATCTCGCCATCATCGAGCTGCTTGGGGTGTGTGTGCTGCGGGTCGAAAGCAATCGGCGAAGGGCCCACCGGCACCCAGCCACCGTCTTCGGGTTTGACGCTGCCATGTTTGCCGATCCACGGCCGATGGGTGCTGGCCTTGCGCCCGGCGTGAGCCAACTGAATGCCGGCCACAGCGCCTTGCGCCGCAATGAAGCGCGTGATGCGTTGCAACGGTTCGATCTGTTCATCGTTCCACAGGCCGAGGTCCTCGGCGGTGATGCGCCCGTCGGCCGTGACCGCCGTAGCTTCGGTAAACACCAGGCCGGCGCCGCCGACAGCGCGGCTGCCGAGATGGACCAGGTGCCAGTCATTGGCCAGTCCATCAACGCTGGAGTACTGGCACATCGGCGATACCGCAATGCGGTTGAGCAGGGTCAATTGGCGAAGGGTATAGGGTTCAAGCAGCAGACTCATGGGGCACCTCTCGAATCAGTGGGCAGGCTCCAGGGTTCTGTTTGAAAGTCGACGAGTGACAGGAAAAAGGTGCAGCACCCGCCCCCGCGGGCAAAAAATTCGACAAGACGTCACAAGGATAATCAAGCAGTGCTTAGAGACTAGTCGACATCGGAGAATCTCGGTGGGTTCAAGAAAAGATCGCAGCCTTCGGCAGCTCCTACATAGATCGGCGTACACCTGTAGGAGCTGCCGAAGGCTGCGATCTTTTGATCTTCAACGCGGTTCGATGTGGGCAATCATCAACTGCACCGTCTCGTTGCCACGGAACTCGTTGAGATCGAGTTTGTAGGCCAATTCCACCCACTTGATGGTCGGATTCGGCCAGATGTCGCGGTCGATTCCGAAGGCAATGCCATCCAGTTTTACCGAGCCACATTCACTCTTCAGCACCACTTTGAGGTGCCGCTCGCCGACCACTCGCTGCTCGACCAACTGGAACACGCCGTGGAACAACGGCTCCGGGAAGTGCTGCCCCCAGGGTCCGGCATGACGCAGGGCGCGGGCCAGTTCCAGGTGGAATTCCTCGACCGCCAACGTGCCGTCCGACAGCAATCGCCCGGTCAGGTCTTCTTCGCGTAATTGCCTACGCACTTCCGCGTCAAAGGCTTCGGCGAACAACGGAAAATTCGCTTCCGGCAGCGTCAGGCCGGCGGCCATCGCATGGCCGCCGTATTTGCTGATCAGATTCGGATGCTGCGCCGCCACCACGCTCAACGCGTCGCGAATATGAAATCCCTGAACCGAACGCCCCGAGCCCTTGAGCAAGCCATCGCCGGCATCGGCAAAGGCAATGGTCGGACGGAAATAGCGTTCTTTCATACGCGATGCGAGGATTCCGATGACACCTTGGTGCCACTCGGGATCGAACAGGCACAAGCCGAACGGCATCGACTCGACCGGCAAATCCTTCAGTTGAGCCAGCGCTTCACGCTGCATGCCCTGCTCAATGGATTTACGGTCCTGGTTCATGCCGTCGAGTTGAGCGGCCATTTCACGCGCCAGACCAGCGTCTTCGGTGAGCAGGCATTCGATGCCCAGGCTCATGTCATCCAGACGCCCCGCCGCGTTCAGACGCGGGCCAACAATGAAACCCAGGTCGGTAGAGGTGATGCGCGTGTGGTCACGCTTGGCGACTTCGAGGATCGCCTTGATCCCCGGCCGTGCGCGCCCGGCGCGAATCCGCTCCAGGCCTTGGTGCACCAGAATCCGGTTGTTGGCATCCAGCGGTACCACGTCGGCGACGCTGCCCAGGGCCACAAGATCCAGCAACTCACCGATATTCGGTTGCGGCTTGCTCTCGTACCAACCGAGGCTGCGCAAACGCGCACGCAAAGCCATCAGCACATAGAAAATCACCCCGACGCCGGCCAGTGCCTTGCTCGGGAACTCGCAACCTGGCTGGTTCGGATTGACGATGGCATCGGCCAACGGCAACTCGTCACCGGGCAAGTGGTGGTCGGTGACCAGCACCTGGAGCCCGGCCTTTTTTGCCGCCGCCACGCCTTCAACGCTGGAGATTCCGTTGTCCACAGTGATCAGCAACTGGGGTGTACGGGTCAGCGCCACTTCAACGATTTCCGGCGTCAGGCCGTAGCCGTACTCGAACCGGTTCGGCACCAAGTAGTCGACGTGCGCCGCGCCCAGCAGGCGCAAGCCCAACATGCCCACGGTGCTGGCCGTCGCCCCATCGGCGTCGAAGTCACCGACGATCAGAATCCGCTGACGCTGCTCGAGCGCCGTCACCAGCAAATCCATCGCGGCATCGATGCCTTTGAGTTGCTGGAACGGGATCAGCCGCGCCAGGCTCTTGTCCAGTTCAGCCTCGGACAGCACGCCCCGCGCCGCGTACAGACGGGTCAGCAGCGGCGGCAGATCACCGAGGAATGGCAGGGTGTCGGGCAACAGGCGAGGTTCGATGCGCATGGGGTGACAGGTGCTTCTCTTGAATACGTAGGATAAAACCGGATAACGCGGACCAGCAGCGAGTAATCAGCCGCGTTCGCCGCTCAGCCACTGCAACTGGACTTCATGCTGACCACGGTCGTCAGTGACGAAAATCGTCCCTTCGCTGATCATCACATCCCACTTGATAACCCGGGGCATGTCTTTGGCCAGGGTTTCCAGCACGTCCTGGGGAACAGCAGCGATGTGCACGTTTTTCAGGTTTTTGATCGCCGGGATCACTTTGGTCTCCCAGACGCGCAGGCTGCCGTAGGCCAGCAGGCTGGTGCGCTCGGTGCGACGCGAGCACCAGGTCAGGCGATCGGCGTCTGGCTGGCCGACTTCGATCCAGTGCAAAACGCGGTCGTCCAGGCTCTTTTCCCACAGGGCAGGTTCGTCCACGTCTGACAGACCGCGACCGAACGACAACTGCTCGTTGTACCAAAAGGCGTAGGCCAGCAGCCGCACGGTCATACGCTCTTCGGTCTCCGAAGGGTGACGGGCGATGGTCTGCTTCACGCTCTCGTAGACACTGCGGTCGAGGTCGGTAAGGTTCAGTTCAAACTTGTAGGTCGTGGACGGCTGGGCCATGAACGGGCTTCTTGATACGGGGAAAGGCGGCAAGTCTAACCGATGCGGTAGGCAATCCACGAATTGAAGGCGATCAACCTTGGTCGTCTGACGTTCGGCTATGTTAAAACCCTGTATTCGCTCAACCTTTGTCCTACAGGATCCAGCATGCCGCTCACCGGAAAACCGCTCTCAGGGCTGAAAGTCATTGAATTGGGTACGCTGATCGCCGGGCCGTTTGCCTCGCGCATATGCGGAGAGTTTGGTGCCGAGGTGATCAAAATCGAGTCCCCCGATGGCGGCGATCCATTGCGCAAATGGCGAAAACTGTATGAAGGCACCTCGCTGTGGTGGTTCGTCCAGGCGCGGAACAAGAAATCCCTGACCCTGAACCTCAAACACCCCGACGGCCTGGCGATCCTGAAAAAACTGCTCAGCGAGGCGGACATCCTGATCGAGAACTTTCGCCCTGGCGTGCTGGAAAAGCTCGGCTTGGGCTGGGAAGTCTTGCACGCTCTGAACCCGAAACTGGTGATGGTGCGCCTCTCGGGTTTCGGTCAGACCGGGCCGATGAAAGATCAACCAGGTTTTGGCGCCGTCGGTGAATCCATGGGCGGCTTGCGCTACATCACCGGGTTCGAAGACCGGCCACCGGTGCGCACCGGGATTTCCATCGGCGACTCTATTGCCGCGCTCTGGGGCGTGATCGGCGCCTTGATGGCCCTGCGTCATCGCGAGGTCAACGGTGGCCTCGGCCAAGTGGTGGATGTGGCGCTGTATGAAGCGATCTTCGCCATGATGGAAAGCATGGTCCCGGAGTTCGACGTGTTCGGTTTCATCCGCGAACGCACCGGCAACATCATGCCGGGCATCACGCCCTCCTCGATCCACACCAGTGCCGACGGCAAACATGTGCAGATCGGCGCCAATGGCGACGCGATCTTCAAACGTTTCATGCTGATCATCGGTCGCGAGGACCTGGCCAATGACCCTGCGTTGGCGAGCAACGACGGACGCGATAGCCGTCGCGACGAGATTTATGGGGTGATTGATCGCTGGGTCAACTCGCTGCCGCTCGACACTATCATCGAGCAGTTGAATCAGGCCGACGTACCGGCCAGCCGGATCTTCAGTGCAGAAGATATGTTCAGTGATCCGCAGTACCTGGCCCGGGAAATGTTCCTGAAGGCCAAGTTGCCGGACGGCAAAGATTTCAAGATGCCGGGAATCGTGCCGAAACTCTCAGAGACACCCGGAACATCGGAATGGGTCGGGCCGCAGTTGGGCGAACACAATGCGCAGGTACTCAACGATCTTGGTTATGACAAGGAACAGATCGCAAAGCTGCGTGAGGACGGGGCCATCTAAGCTGAGGTGCCTGCTTGCGCGGCCCATCAACCACTGCCTGACGCGCGGTGGACGAGCATTGTGCGCGTTCGCGTTTTTCCTGTTGCTCGCCGGCCAGGCTCAGCCAGCGTTGGCGCAACCGAAGGAAACCCTGGTCTGGCTGTTGCGCGACCTTCCACCGCTGATGATTTTCGAAGGGTCGAAAAAGGGCCAGGGCGTCATCGATCAACTGCTGCCGCTGCTGATCGCCCGCATGCCGCAATACGAACACACCCTGATGCGAGTCAATCGCGCTCGTGGCTTGCAAATGCTCCACGAGCCACTCCTCACGTGCGATGCGGCGCTGAACTGGAGCAAGGAGCGCGATGGCTGGATCGCGTTTTCCATCCCGGTCTTTCGGGCCATGAGTAATGGCCTGGCAGTACGGCGCGTTGATCGGGAAGTGCTGGCGCCCTTTATCAAGGACGGCGAAGTGGACCTGGCGGCCCTGCTGACCAGTGGCCGGGAGAAACTGGGCATTATTGCCGAGCGCAACTACGGCGAATATCTCGACGCGCTGCTCAAACAAGCGCCAGCCAACTCACTGACCCTCCACTACGGTAATGATGCCTTGGGCAGCCTGTTGCAAATGCAACGCCTGGGGCGCTTGCGGATGCTGTTGGGGTACCGCTCGGAAATCCGCTACCAGGCCCAGCAGCAAGGGATCGCGGAAGATCAATTGCAGTTCTACCCGATTCGCGGCACGGGCAAATACCTGTCCGGTTACATCGGCTGTACTGACACCCCTCAGGGCCGGCAGGCGATCATCGAGATCAACCAACTGCTGCGCACCCTGCCCCACGATCACTTGAGCGAGGCGTACGCCGCCTGGCTGGACCCCGAAAGTCGCAGCGATTACCTGGAAGCCAGCCGGGCATTTTTCCTGCACCAGGCCGAGCAATGACAAATCGCAGGCAAAAAGAAACCCCGAGAAGTGGGGAGACGACTCGGGGTTAAACGTGGTCTATACAAAGACCAGTGGCAGCAAGCTACAAGCACCGGAGCACAATGCTTGATCCTGCTGTTACAAGGTCTGACTGACCTAAGCGCAGGAAGGTTCCCACAAAAAACAATTCAATTTCGGTTGGCCAGGATCTTGTCCTGAGCAGCATTGCGTAACGCCGCGATGACGCAGGGCTCCAGCCTGCCTTCGGCGATCAGCACGTCGCGATGCAAACCGTCGACGACATCCGTCAGCAGACGCTTGCTGGTCAACTGGGCCTGATTGAACACCCGTTCGACCACGATCGCGCCGGTCGCATTTTTCAGTGTCACCAGGCATTCGCCATGGGTTCCCGACGGGGTCAACGTTACCTGATACGGGCTCAGAGCTTCACCGAGCAATAGACTGATACTTTCCATCTCGATCACCACTCAATAGTCCGAAAACAAAGTGCCTGGGGCGTACCTACAGTAAATGACCACTGGCTCGAGAAGAAAGTTCTGGATACCGACTGCTGGGGAACCTGCGCCTCTGGTCAACAGAGCATGCACGCCCAAGATGACAGATAAAAAACAGGCGCCTCACGCCTGCTGCTTGCGCTTGCCGATATCGGTCCATCCTCCCAGCAAGCCCCGCAATTGTCCGTCGGCACCGTAAAAAGGCACCGTCCACTGATAGATATGCCTGACGCCGTTGTTGAACATCAATTGACGCTCACTGAAGCGCGACTTGCGCGTACCGAGCTGGGCCATGAACTCTGCATGCAGCAGTTCGGCAGTCTCTTTGGGCAAGACGTTCAGTTCAATCAGCTGTCGTCCCTGAACCTGGTCGAAACGGGTCGACAAGCCCTCCTCATAACTTTTGTTGCACATGATCAAACGCCCTTCCAGATCACGAACAAACATCGGATCGGGCATGGCGTCCATCAACGCATGCTGGAAGGCGAGCTGATCACTCAGACTTTTCTCGGCATCCAGGCGTTGCTGGATCAATACCGTGAGCCGTCGGTTCCAGAGCAGGGACAACAGGCCGAACAGGCTGACGATAAACATTCCCCAGCAGCCCCACTCGGCGAGCCGGGGCCAGGTACCGGGCACCTTGACGGGGGCAATCCCATTGAGCCATTTCAGGCGAATGGCGCGCAATTCGGCAGGATCAAGCGCCTCGAGCGCCTTGTTGAGGATGCTCGACAGCTGAGGCTGACCTTTGCGTACGGCCAGGTGGTCCGCCTCCCATTTGCCCTCCACCGTATACCCGACCTTGAGCTGCCCGGACGGATAAAGTTGTGCGCCGGTTTCGTTTTCGATGGTGGCATAAGCCTCACCGCTCTCGACCAGCGCCCGGGCCTCCGCGTAAGTTTTAACCGAGCGCAGCTCGATGTCGGGATAGTCGCGGCGAATCGTGGCCTCCAGCGCATGCCGGGTCGGCAACACCAGAACCCTTCCCGACAGCTGCTCCAGGGATTGCACCTTGGGCGCCCCGGCCCGCCCGACGAACACCCAGCCAGCGCCACCGAACGCATGACTGAAATCCAGAAACGACTTGCGTTCGTCATTCATCGCCAGCGTCGTGCTCATGTCCGCTGCGCCATCTTCCAGTCGCCCGAGCAACTGATCGGTGGAAAACGATTCTTCATGAACAAACTGCAATCCCGTCATCGCGCTGATGCGGTTGAGCAGATCATTGTTCAAGCCACTCCATTGGCCGTGCTTATCCTTGAACAGGTACAGCGGGTATTGCACCGAGGCGACGATGACTTTCGAATGCTCGGCAATCCATTTCAACTCTTGAGCATCCAGCTCGATCCTTGGGCCAGCAACCGATCCTTTGGAATCGCTCGCCGCCAATTGCGACGCGCCCCCCCATTGAGCAAAGCCCAGGGTGCCGACTAAAAAAAACATCCAGCACGTGGCTGGTTTTAACCCTCTGAAAAACAGCATTGCCACTTCCTTCGTGATCAACTCGCCCGTCCTTCATGGGGCGAAAACCCGGCAAGTGTGACACGCAGAAATGAGAAAGCCCGTCAGGAGACGGGCTTCAAAATGTGACAGTTTTAATTGGTTACAGAGGCTTTCCGCGGTTGCCATGCTTGCTGACAAAGGCCTGCACGGCTTTCAGGTCATTTGGCAGCACGGTGCAGCGCTCATCTCGCTCAAACAAATCAGAAAGATGTGCAGGCAGTTCGAGCGCTTTTCCTACGCCGGCTTTTTCCACTGCATCCGGGAATTTGACCGGATGCGCCGTACCGAGGATCACCATCGGGATATCCAGGCTGCGACGGCACTCGCGCGCCGCCTTCACGCCGATGGCGGTGTGCGGATCAAGCAGCTCGCCGGTTTGCTCGAAGACTTCGGCGATGGTTTCGCAGGTTTGAGCGTCATCCACGGCCAGCGAATCGAACAGGTTGCGGGCTTCGGTCCAGCGTTCCTGTTCGACGCTGAAACCGCCACCTTGTTTGAAGGTGTCCATCAGCCCGGCGATCGCTGCGCCGTTGCGACCGTGCAGGTCGAACAGCAGGCGTTCGAAGTTCGACGACACCATGATGTCCATCGACGGCGACAGCGTGGCGTGCAGGGTGTCCTTGACGTACTGATTGCCGCTCATGAAGCGATGCAGGATGTCGTTGCGGTTGGTGGCGACGATCAACTGGTTGATCGGCAGGCCCATGTTGCGCGCCAGGTAACCGGCGAAAATGTCGCCGAAGTTGCCGGTTGGCACCGAGAACGATACCGAACGTGCCGGGCCGCCCAACTGCAGGGCTGCGTGGAAGTAGTAAACGATCTGGGCCATGATTCGCGCCCAGTTGATCGAGTTTACGGCGACCAGACGCGTGCCTTTGAGGAAGCTCTGGTCGGCGAAGCTGGCCTTGACCATTTCCTGGCAGTCATCGAAGTTGCCTTCGATCGCGATGTTGTGGATGTTCTCGCCGAAAATGGTGGTCATCTGACGACGCTGCACTTCGGACACACGGTTGTGCGGGTGCAGGATGAAGATGTCGACGTTTTCGCAGTGCTTGCAGCCTTCGATGGCGGCCGAACCGGTGTCGCCAGAGGTGGCGCCGACAATCACTACGCGCTCACCACGTTTTTCCAGCACGTAGTCGAGCAGACGACCCAGCAGCTGCAAGGCGAAGTCTTTGAACGCGAGGGTCGGGCCGTGGAACAGCTCCAGCACCCATTCGTTACCGTTCAGCTGACGCAGTGGTGCCACGGCGTTGTGCGAGAACACGCCGTAGGTTTCTTCGAGGATCTTTTTGAAATCGGCATCAGGAATGCTGCCGGTCACGAATGGGCGCATCACCCGGAAGGCCAGCTCGTGATACGGCAGGCCGGCCCAGGAAGCGATTTCTTCCTGAGTGAAACGTGGCAGGTTTTCCGGGACGTACAGACCACCGTCCGTAGCCAGACCGGCCAGCAGGACGTCTTCGAAATTCAGGGCCGGTGCCTGGCCGCGGGTACTGATATAACGCATGACTGGCTCCAATAGACAGTGTTCGCAAACCCGGGCTCGCAGGCGAGCCCGGTGAACGATAACGGCTTAGTTCAGGTGCTCGACGCGGATTCGTACGACCGGGCCGACCACGCCTTCCAACGCTTCCAGGGCGGTGATCGCGTCGTTCATGTGCTGTTCCAGCACACGGTGCGTCAGCAGGATCATTGGCACCAGACCGTCATGCTCTTCGACTTCTTTCTGCATGATCGATTCGATGTTAATGCCGCGCTCCGACAGGATGCTCGCCACCTGAGCCAACACGCCCGGATGGTCCTTGGCCTGAATGCGCAGGTAGTAGGCGCTTTCACAGGCTTCGATCGGCAGGATCGGATGGGCCGATAGCGAATCCGGCTGGAAGGCCAGGTGCGGTACGCGGTTTTCCGGATCGGAGGTCATGGCGCGAACCACGTCCACCAGGTCGGCGATCACCGACGAAGCCGTCGGCTCCATGCCGGCGCCGGCGCCGTAGAACAAGGTCGAACCGGCAGCATCGCCGTTGACCATCACCGCGTTCATCACGCCGTTGACGTTGGCGAGCAAGCGATCGGCCGGGATCAGCGTCGGGTGCACGCGCAGTTCGATGCCGGCCGCGGTGCTGCGCGCCACGCCCAGGTGCTTGATGCGATAGCCCAGCGCTTCGGCGTAGTTCACGTCAGCGGTGGTCAGCTTGGTGATGCCTTCGGTGTAGGCCTTGTCGAACTGCAGCGGAATACCGAACGCGATGGACGCCAGAATCGTCAGCTTGTGGGCCGCGTCGATGCCTTCAACGTCGAAGGTCGGATCGGCCTCGGCGTAACCCAGGGCTTGTGCCTCGGCGAGTACGTCTTCGAAAGTCCGGCCCTTCTCACGCATTTCGGTGAGGATGAAGTTACCCGTGCCGTTGATGATGCCGGCAACCCAGTTGATGCGGTTGGCCGACAGGCCTTCACGGATCGCCTTGATCACCGGAATGCCACCGGCCACGGCGGCTTCGAACGCCACAATCACGCCCTTCTCGCGGGCCTTGGCGAAAATTTCATTACCGTGAACGGCGATCAACGCCTTGTTCGCGGTCACCACATGTTTTCCGTTCTCGATCGCTTTGAGTACCAGCTCGCGGGCAACGGTGTAGCCGCCCATCAGCTCTATGACGATGTCGATCTCAGGGTTCGTGGCCACTTCGAAGACATCGTTGGTAATCGCAATACCGGTCGTCTGGAACTGAGGCTTTGGCGTGCGCATGGCAATTTGTGCCACTTCGATTCCACGCCCGGCACGACGAGAAATTTCCTCGGCGTTACGCTGAAGTACGTTGAAGGTACCGCCACCGACGGTCCCTAACCCACAGATGCCTACTTTGACCGGTTTCACTGTGAACTCCCCATGAAACGGCCGACTCAAGGCCGGCCGTGAAAACAACCGCATACTCGCGGTTCTCTATTAATGGCCCGGCGAATGCTGCCGCCGAACCATGATCGTCAATGGCTGACCGTGACGATGCGAATTTACTTCGCGCCCAACGCCAGTTTGGCGACTTGTGGCGCAGGCTGGTAGCCCGGAATGACCTGGCCGTCGGCCAAAACGATGGCCGGTGTACCGTTCACGCCGATCGACTGACCGAGGGCGAACTGCTTGGAAACCGGGTTATCGCACTTGGCGGCCTTGATTTCCTTGCCGTCGACCATCTTGTCCATGGCCGCTTTCTTGTCTTTCGAGCACCAGACCGCTTGCAGCTGTTCGTCACCCGGCGAGCCCAGGCCCTGGCGCGGGAACGCGACGTAACGTACTTCGATGCCGCGCTTGTTCAGCTCAGGCACTTCAGCGTGCAGCTTGTGGCAGTACGGGCAGGTGGTATCGGTAAACACGGTGATGTGCGATTTGGTTTCGCCGATCGCCGGGTAGACCACGGTTTCCGCGACTGGAATGGCGTTGATCAGTTTGGACACGCCCAGGCGTTCGGTCTTCTCGGTCAGGTTGACCGGTTTGCCGTCCTTGAGCTGGAACATGTAGCCCTGCACCACGTATTGGCCGTCGGCGCTGGCGTAAAGCACGCGGCTGCCTTGCAGCTTGACTTCGTACAGGCCCGGCAGCGGACTGGCGGTGATGCTTTCTACCGGCACTTCGAGCTGGAGGTTTTCCAGGCTTTTACGAATGGCTTTGTCGGCCGCATCATCGGCGACGGCAAAGGTACTGACCAACGCAATGGCTGCGGCGGCGAAAATCTGGGTCAGACGCATGAGAACTCCTGAAGGCGGACAAATGGGACGATCAGAACGCCCGTGCCGAAACACCGGGTCATAAACGCCCATCGTGCAAACCGGCAAAGCCTACCACATAAGGCCCCTGTGGCCGAATGCGCCTGACGCAAGACATTGGGACAACGCAATCCCCTGTAGGAGTGAGCCTGCTCGCGATAGCGGTAGTCCTGACAACACAGCGGTGACTGACAGATCGCCATCGCGAGCAGGCTCACTCCTACAGGGATTTTGTTCAGCCTCTGGGGTGGTGTTTGGCGTGCAGGTCCTGCAAGCGGGCGCGGGCGACGTGGGTGTAGATCTGCGTAGTCGACAGATCGCTGTGGCCGAGCAGCATTTGCACCACCCGCAGGTCGGCGCCGTGGTTGAGC
The DNA here is from genome assembly GCF_000282315.2 of Pseudomonas sp. GM41(2012). GTDB lineage: Bacteria > Pseudomonadota > Gammaproteobacteria > Pseudomonadales > Pseudomonadaceae > Aquipseudomonas. The sequence goes on along the minus strand of NZ_AKJN02000007.1, from coordinate 1,355,855 downwards.
AAGTGCGTGGCAAAGGCATGACGCAGGGTATGCGGCGACAGCGACTTGCCGATCCCGGCAACCTTGGCCTGGTGCTTGATGCGATGCCAGAAGGTCTGCCGAGTCATCTGCTCGCCGCGCTGGCTGGGGAACATGACATCGCTGGGACGCCCGCCAAGCAGCTCCTGGCGGCCATCGCGCAGGTAACGCTCGACCCAGACAATCGCCTCCTCGCCCATCGGCACCAGCCGCTCCTTGCTGCCCTTGCCCATCACTCGTAGCACGCCTTGGCGCAGATTGACCTGTTCCAGCGTCAGGCTGATCAGTTCCGTCACGCGCAAGCCGCAGGCATAAAGCACTTCGAGCATGGCGCGGTCGCGTTGGCCGATGGCTTCGCTCAAGTCCGGAGCCTTCAACAGCGCTTCTACGTCTGCTTCCGACAGAGATTTGGGCAACGGCCTACCGAGTTGAGGCATATCGACGCGTAACGTCGGGTCGACCGCGATCAACTTTTCCCGCAGCAAATAGCGGTAAAAGCCGCGCACACCCGAGAGAAATCTCGCAGTGGAACGGGGTTTGTAGTTCTGCTCCAGGCGCCAGGCCAAGTGATCGAGGATCAATTCGCGGCCGGCGTTGATCAATTCCAGTCCCTTCTCCTGCAGCCAGCCGTTGAACAGGGCCAGGTCGCTGCGATAGGCATCGCGGGTGTTATCGGAAAGACCTTTCTCCAGCCACAGGGCGTCGAGGAATTGGTCTATCAGTGGATGATCGATGGCGGGCATAAAGGCTCAGGCAAGACCGACAGTACGGTGAGGGAAGATAAATCGCAGGCAACAAAAAAGCAGCCCGTAGGCTGCTTTTTTCTGCATCGGAAGCTGGACTTAAGCCAGTTTTTCCTTGATGCGAGCTGCTTTACCGGACAGGTCACGCAGGTAGTACAGCTTGGCTTTACGTACGTCACCGCGACGTTTAACGGCCATGCTGTCGATTTGCGGGCTGTAGGTCTGGAAAGTACGCTCTACGCCAACACCGTTGGAGATTTTACGAACGGTGAAAGCACTGTTTACGCCGCGGTTACGCTTGGCGATAACAACACCTTCGAACGCTTGCAGACGCGAACGGTCGCCTTCCTTCACTTTCACCTGAACGACAATGGTGTCGCCCGGGGCAAAGGTAGGGATCTCTTTGGTCATCTGCTCTGCTTCGAGTGCAAGGATGATTTTGTTAGTCATGCTGTGCTCCTAAGGTAAATCGTCGGATCTACCATCGATACGTTGTTAACTATCGTCCCGCTCGCGGATGTATTCCTCGAGCAGCTTCTTCTCTTCTCCAGAAAGCGAGCGGCTTTCCAGAAGATCGGCGCGTCGTTCAAAGGTCCTACCAAGGGACTGCTGTAAACGCCAACGCCGGATATGCGCGTGATTGCCACTTAGCAATACGTCGGGAACACGCTGATCCGCATACACCTCCGGTCGGGTGTAGTGCGGGCAATCCAGCAAACCATCCGTAAAGGAATCTTCCTCGGCGGAGTCCGCATGCCCTAAAGCTCCAGGCAGCAGTCGTGTAACCGCATCGATCAGGACCATCGCCGGCAGCTCGCCGCCAGACAGTACATAGTCGCCAATCGACCACTCTTCATCGACATGAGCATCAATAAAACGCTCGTCAATGCCTTCATAGCGGCCGGCAATCAGGATCAATGCATCCAGATTCGCCAACTCGCGTACCGCCGACTGAGTCAGTTGACGGCCTTGGGGGGACAGGTAAATTACCTTCGCCGCCTCCCCGGCTGCTGCCTTGGCCTGAACCAACGCATCTTCCAGGGGCTTGATCTTCATCACCATGCCCGGACCACCGCCAAATGGGCGATCGTCCACAGTGTGATGTCGATCCGTCGTGTAGTCTCGCGGATTCCAACAGGTGAGCTGCAAGAGCCCCTGTTTCACCGCACGACTGGTGATGCCGTACTCGCTGATGGCGGAGAACATCTCGGGAAACAAACTGATCACTTCTACGCGCAGGTTAGCCACGTTTAGAAGTCCGCATCCCATTCCACCTTCATCTCGCCTGCGGCAAGGTCGACGGCCAACACGCATTGCTCCGTATAGGGCAACAGGCGTTCGCGATCATCCAGGCTGCCAGCGCAAGGCTTGACCACCATTACATCATTGGCGCCGGTTTCCAGAAGATGATCGATTTTCCCGAGCAATTGCCCGAGTTGATCAATGACCTTCAGACCTTCCAGCTCGTACCAGTAGTACTCGCCGTCGGTCAATTCAGGGAACAGGTTGCGCGGCACGCAGATCTCATAACCAGCCAGAAGACGTGCTTCTTCCCGATCATCAAGACCCTTGAGCTTTGCGACCAGGAACTTGTCGTTCCCGCGTCCGCTGACCAGCTCGACCTGTTTCACACTACCTTCGCGCTTGAGCGTCCAGGTTTTGTACTGCAACAGGTTTTCAGTCGGATCAGTAAAGGAATAAACCTTCACTTCGCCGCGAACGCCATGAACCGAATAAATTTTGCCGATAACGATCAAATCATCAGCAACAGCTGGCGTCGCGTTCATATTGCTCAGGCCGCAGCCTTAGCCGCGTCCTTCAACAACTGAGCAACACGCTCAGAAGGTTGTGCACCAACGCTCAGCCAGTAGGCTACGCGCTCTTGGTTCACGGACAGACGGACTTCTTGACCACGAGCAACAGGGTTGAAGAAACCAACCTGTTCCTTGTGCGAACCGTCGCGCGGGTTGCGGCTGTCGGTTACGGTCAAGTGGTAAAACGGGCGCTTTTTGGAGCCGCCAAGGGCAAGACGGATTGTTAGCATGTGAACATCGTTCCTGTAGTCGGTGCTGCAAATCTAAAGGCACAGCGGGCATAGGTGCCCGAAAGGCCGCATATTCTAAGGAATATCCGGACTTTTGCAAATGTCTTTTTCCGGCTGCCTATCGGCCGCCATCAAGATTTGCTATAGAGCCGTCGTTGAAAACGGCCAGTCAGCTCCCGCCAAGTGCGGGTTTGCTGGAGATCCCACTTCCGTGTGGGAGGTGCAAGGGCAAGCCCCTGCGTAAATTAATTACATTCTAGGCGCGCCGCCGCCGGGCAACATACCGCCCATGCCGCGCATCATTTTGGCCATTCCGCCTTTTGCGGAGAACTTCTTCATCATCTTCTGCATCTGCTTGTGCTGCTTGATCAAGCGACCGATGTCCTGCACCTGAGTGCCGGACCCCATGGCGATCCGGCGTTTGCGCGAACCGCTGATCATCTCAGGGTCGCGGCGCTCGGCCGGGGTCATGGAATTGATGATGGCTTCCATCTGCTTGAATTGTTTCTCTGCCGCGCCTTGGGCATTGCCCATCTGCGCCAGGTTCATACCGCCGATGTTCGGCAGTTTGTCCATGAGGCCGCCGAGGCCGCCCATGTTTTTCATCTGTTGCAGCTGATCGCGGAAGTCTTCGAGGTCGAAGCCCTTACCCTTCTTCAGTTTCTTGGCCAGTTTGTCGGCCTTGTCCTTGTCGAGGGTCTGTTCGGCCTGCTCGATCAGACTGAGCACGTCGCCCATACCGAGGATGCGCGAAGCAATACGCTCAGGATGGAACGGCTCGAGCGCGTCGCTCTTCTCGCCCATACCGATGAACTTGATCGGCTTGCCGGTGATGGCGCGCACCGACAGTGCAGCACCGCCACGGGCGTCGCCGTCGACCTTGGTCAGGATCACACCGGTCAGCGGCAGAGCATCGCCGAAGGCCTTGGCCGTGTTGGCGGCGTCCTGGCCGGTCATGGCGTCGACCACGAACAGCGTTTCAACCGGGTTGATCGCGGCATGCAGCGCCTTGATCTCGCCCATCATCTCTTCATCGATGTGCAGGCGACCGGCGGTATCGACGATGACCACGTCGATGAATTTCAGTTTTGCTTCTTTAATGGCTGCTTGCGCGATGTCGACCGGCTTCTGGCTCAGATCGGACGGGAAGAAGGTAACGCCGACTTCACCCGCGAGCATTTCCAGCTGCTTGATCGCTGCCGGACGGTAAACGTCCGCAGACACGACCATGACCGACTTCTTCTTGCGCTCTTTAAGGAAGCGCGCGAGTTTGCCGGCGGTGGTGGTTTTACCCGCACCCTGCAAACCGGCCATCAGCACGACGGCAGGAGGAACGGCGCTCAGGTTCAGGTCTTCGTTGGCCGCGCCCATCAGGCTTTCGAGTTCGGCCTGGACGATCTTCACGAAGGCCTGGCCCGGCGTCAGGCTGCGCGACACCTCGGTGCCGACGGCGCGTTCCTTGACCGAATTGACGAAGTCCTTGACGACCGGCAAGGCGACGTCAGCTTCGAGCAACGCCATGCGCACTTCGCGCAGGGTGTCTTTGATGTTGTCTTCGGTCAGCTTGGCCTTGCCGGTGACATGGCGCAGCGTCTGCGAGAGACGGTCGGTTAAGTTTTCAAACATTGCGCGATCCTTTCAGGCCCTGTGTAGACCGGGATAATGGCGGCCCAGACCGGAATAAACATGTGCTCGGCGAGCCTGCGGCGTGGGCAGGTCGCGGATTATAGCGAAGACTGCGTCTGGCGGACACCTCGTCGTCAGGTTGCATGGTCTTTCGTGCTGTGGGGGTTCTATGCCAAACTCAGCGCCTTTCGGGCTTGCCTAACAGGATTTATGCTCCCCTTGTCACCCAGTTTGCTAGCTACCCTCGCCGCCGCCTGCTTATATGCCGCTGCGACCCTCTATCAAGGCACTCGTCTGGCCACCGGTGCCAAGGCGAACAAACGCCTGCTGGTCACGCTCGGTGTGCTCGCCGTGCTGGCTCATAGCGCCAGTCTGTTCACCCACCTGCTGACACCGATTGGCCTGGGCCTGGATTTTTTCAGCGCCGCCAGCCTGATTGCCGCCGCGGTGATTGCCCTGACCCTGCTGGCCTGCTCGCGGATCCCGGTGGAAAACCTGCTTATATTGCTGTTCCCGCTCGGCGCCGCCACCGTGCTGCTCGCACAGTTCGCCCCCGCCGGCACCGTGCAGATCATCGACGAAGAACCGGGCATCCTCGCCCACATCCTGCTGTCGATCCTTGCCTACGGCATGTTCACCATCGCGGTATTCCAGGCGTTGCTGCTGCTGGTTCAAGACCATCAACTCAAGCACAAACACCCGTCGGGCCTGATCAAGAACTTCCCGCCGCTGCAAACTATGGAAAGCCTGCTGTTCGGTTTCCTCTGGGCCGGCTGGACCCTGCTGTCGCTGTCGCTGATCTCCGGCTGGCTGTTCGTCGACAACCTTTTCGCCCAGCACCTGGTGCACAAAACCTTGCTGGCATGCCTGGCCTGGATCGTCTTCAGCGTGCTGCTATGGGGCCGTAATCGCCTCGGCTGGCGTGGACACAAAGCCATTCGCTGGACCCTCGCCGGTTTCTGCCTGCTGATGCTGGCCTATTTCGGCAGTAAGCTGGTTCGTGAATACATCCTGCATATCTGACGGGCGGCATTAATGGACGACTTGCCCATAGGGCCGATGCTCGCGGTAGTGGCCCTGCTGATTTTATGGTCGGGGCTGTTTACCGCCATCGAAGCTGCGCAACAGCACTTGCTCGCCCAGCGGACAGCTTCGCGTTCGAGCGACAAGCCAGTGGCAAAACTGAGCTTTTCGCTCAATAGCCTGATCCTCTGCAACACCCTGTGCCGCGCACTGGTCGTGGTCATCAGCACCTTGCTGGCGATTTTCACTTGGGCGGAAAACGGCCCATGGGTGGCCTGCCTGGGGGCTGGCGCCGTGCTGCTGGTGTTCGCCGACTACCTGCCGCGCACCCTCGCCGTCCGTTATCCGGACGCCGTCCTGGCCCTGGGCAACACCTTGCTGGGCGCGCCACTGAAAATCATCTATCCCGCCGCCTGGTTGCTCAATGGCATAAGCCAGCTGCTGATGCGACCGTTCGCCCGCAAAGTCAAAGTGGTGCAGCAGAGCGAAGACGAGACCCCGAACGATCGGCACGACGATCACGAACACGCCGCCTGCCGCCCACACCCGCTATCAGGCATCCATGCGCTGGACAACATCACGGTCAACGACATTCTGGTGCCACGCAGTGACGTCGACGGGGTCAATCTGGACGACTCCCTCGAGGAAATCATTGAGCAGCTTCGCGCCAATAAACGCACACGCTTGCCGGTTTTCCACAGCGACATCAATCAGGTCGAGGCGGTGCTCAATACCCGGCAGATCCGCCATCTGCTGTCTGACGCCAGCCTGACCCGAGAGGCACTGCTGGCAGCCTGTCACGACCCCTACTTCGTACCGGAAAGCACTCCGTTGCAACTGCAGCTGTTGAATTTCCACAAACAACAGCGACGCCTGGGCGTGGTGGTCGACGAGTACGGCGAAGTGCTCGGAGTCGTGACTCTGGAAGACATCCTCGAAGAAATCGTCGGCGAGTTCGAAAACCAGCACAGCCTGGATAACCCGCATATCCATCCACAGGCCGATGGCCGCCTGGTGATCGAAGGGGCGGCGTCGATTCGCGAATTGAACAAGAGCCTGGGCTGGCACTTGCCGAGCGACGGTCCGAAAACCCTCAACGGGTTGGTGACCGAGGCGCTGGAAACGATTCCGGACAGTGCGGTATGCCTGAAGATCGGGCGTTATCGGCTGGAGATTCTGGAGACGGAAGACAATCGCGTCACGCGGGTTTTGATCTGGCATACCAGTTCAGTCCCCGCAGTAATCTAAACCGTGGCACCTCCCCTGCGCTGAGGGGGTTTATCTGCGGAGTGGGATTTATCTGTGGCGAGGGGATTTATCCCCGTTCGGCTGCGAAGCAGTCGTCAACCCATCGAAAGCGGTTTGACTTTGAAGTACTGGGGCCGCTTCGCAGCCCAACGGGGATAAATCCCCTCGCCACAATTGCATTGCCAGCCTTATCCACTTGTTGTCATCGCCAGCGCTTGGCCACTTGTTCGATCGTTAGCCTCCTTCCTATAATCATCCCCGCTTACCCAAGCCCCGCCATACCCCCGTGCTACCCGCACCCAGCATCAAACCCACATCCCTGGGTGTTCGACCATAATAATTCGCTCCACTGGGGCACATGACTGTCAGGGATAACCGCATGACGACCAGCACGACTTATAACGACACCGCACCTGCGCAACCGACGAACTCCGCCACCCGCGTGGCGACCGCGAGTTTCATCGGCACCGCCATCGAGTTCTACGACTTCTACGTCTATGCCACTGCTGCTGCGCTGGTGATCGGTCCGGTATTTTTTCCGCAGACCTCCGGCACAGCCCAGATGCTCTCGGCGTTCCTCACCTTCGGTATCGCCTTCCTGGCTCGACCGCTGGGCTCGGCGCTGTTCGGCCACTTTGGTGACCGCATCGGGCGCAAGTCGACGCTGGTTGCCTCGCTGCTGCTGATGGGCGTGTGCACCACGCTGATCGGCGTACTACCGGGTTACGACAGCATCGGGGCCTGGGCGCCGATCCTGCTTTGCGTGCTGCGCTTCGGCCAGGGCCTGGGACTCGGCGGCGAATGGGGCGGTGCGGCGCTGCTGGCGACGGAGAATGCGCCGAAGGGCAAACGCGCCTGGTTCGGCATGTTCCCGCAGCTTGGCCCCTCGATCGGATTCCTCGCGGCCAATGGGCTGTTTCTTACGCTGGCCATGACCCTGGACGACGAGCAGTTCCGTTCGTGGGGCTGGCGGATTCCGTTCCTGCTCAGTGCCGCGCTGGTGATGGTCGGCCTGTATGTGCGCCTCAAGCTTCACGAAACCCCGGTGTTTGCCAACGCAATGGCTCGCCAGGAGCGGGTGAAGATCCCGCTGGTCGAGCTGTTCAGCCAGTATTGGGCGCCGATGCTGCTGGGTGCCGGATCGATGGTGGTGTGCTACGCGCTGTTCTATATCTCGACGGTGTTTTCGCTGAGCTATGGCGTGTCGACGCTCGGCTACACCCGCGAGACCTTCCTCGCGCTGCTGTGCTTCGCCGTGCTGTTCATGGCCGCCGCTACGCCGCTGTCGGCCTGGGCCAGTGATCGATACGGGCGCAAACCGGTGCTGATCATCGGCGGTGTGCTGGCAATTCTGTCCGGCTTCCTGATGGAGCCGCTGTTGACCCAAGGTTCGACCTGGGGCGTGGCGCTGTTCCTGTGCATCGAGCTGTTTCTGATGGGCGTGACGTTTGCGCCGATGGGCGCGCTGCTGCCGGAGCTGTTTCCAACTCACGTTCGCTATACCGGTGCGTCAGCGGCCTACAACCTGGGCGGCATTGTCGGGGCCTCAGCGGCGCCGTTCTTCGCACAGAAGCTGGTGGCGATGGGTGGTTTGAGTTATGTCGGCGGGTATGTGTCGGGGGCGGCGGTGCTGAGCTTGATTGCGGTGCTGTGCCTGAAGGAAACGCGCAACAACGATCTGAATCGGGTTGCCTGATAGACCGCAATCGCGAGCAAGCTTTGCTCCTACAGTTCTGCGTCGTTCACACCATCGTGGATCGACGCAAACCTGTAGGAGCAAAGCTTGCTCGCGATGCTTTTACAGCTCTACAACAACAGCCTGAGAAGCGCGGGTCGCTTTAGCACGAGCCGCGTCAATCGACTCATCCCGCGCCAACGCCACACCCATCCGGCGCTGACCATTCACCTCAGGCTTGCCGAACAGACGCAGCGCCGTATCCGGCTCGCTCAACGCAGCACCGAGATTGGCGAAAGCCGTCTGAGTGGACTGCCCTTCCACCAGAATCACCGCCGAAGCCGATGGACCGAACTGACGGATCAATGGAATCGGCAGGCCCAGAATCGCTCGTGCGTGCAGCGCGAACTGCGACAGGTCCTGGGAAATCAACGTCACCAGACCGGTGTCATGTGGACGCGGAGAGACTTCGCTGAACCAGACTTGATCGCCCTTGATGAACAGCTCGACACCAAACAGACCACGGCCACCCAAGGCTTCAGTGACGGCTTTGGCAACGCGCTCGGATTCGGCCAGGGCAATCGGGCTCATGGCTTGTGGCTGCCAGGATTCCTGATAGTCGCCCTTCTCCTGACGGTGGCCGACTGGCGCGCAGAACGTAGTGCCGCCAACGTGACGCACGGTCAACAGGGTGATTTCGTAGTCGAAGTCGATAAAGCCTTCGACGATCACGCGGCCTTTACCGGCACGGCCACCTTCTTGAGCGTAATCCCAAGCGGTTTTCACGTCATCGGCACTGCGCAGCAGGCTCTGGCCTTTGCCCGACGAGCTCATCACCGGTTTAACCACACAGGGGAAGCCGAGGTCTTCGACAGCCTTGCTGTAATCCTCGAAGGTGTCGGCGAAGTGGTACGGCGAGGTCGGCAGGTCCAGCTCTTCGGCGGCCAGGCGACGGATGCCTTCACGGTTCATGGTCAACTGCGCGGCGCGAGCGGTCGGGATCACGGTGAAGCCTTCGGCTTCCAGCTCCACGAGGGTCGCGGTGGCAATGGCTTCGATTTCCGGCACGATGAAATGCGGCTTTTCGGCTTCGATCACCGCACGCAGGGCGGCGCCGTCGAGCATGTTGATCACATGGCTGCGATGCGCGACTTGCATGGCCGGGGCATTGGCGTAGCGATCCACGGCAATCACTTCAACACCCAGGCGTTGCAGCTCGATCACCACTTCCTTGCCCAACTCGCCACAGCCACACAGCAATACGCGGGTCGCGGTTGGCGACAATGGAGTTCCGATACGGGTCATCTCAGGTCCTCAAGAAGCGGATCATCGAGGGTCGCTACGCCTGGCGCGCTTCCCATGGGGAGAAAGCGCGGCATTTTACATGAACCTGCAAGTTTGGCTTCAGCTGACGACGGCTTGCTTGCGCAAGCGCCAGGCCATGATCAGCCACACGGCGGTCACGCCGGCGAACTTCGAGCCCATGGCGGTGAGGATCACGGCCGGGGTGAACGCATCGATCATGCCGAAGAAAATGAAGGTATCGAGAGGAATGCTCAGCGCTGAACTTATCCACAGGCGGTCGTGCAAGGGACGCTTGGTGATGCTGAACACCAGCCAATCGATGCATTCGGACACCGCAAACGCCGTGGCGCTGGCCAGCGCGATGGAGGGATCGGACGTCACGTAGGACAACACCAGCGCTGCCAGCATCGCCGCGATCGCGCCATGGCCAAAACGGGTTTGCACCATGTCGCGCAAAACGAAGACCAAACCACCCCAGGCCGACCAGATGATGTCCAGGTGCGGAGCGGTGGAAAAGGCGTAGTTGATCAGCACGACGCTGCTGATGTAGGCAATCAGGAAGAGCATGGGCGAGTGGGAAACCTGTCAATTTGGCGCACAGGGTACCTACAGGTCTGGTGTCTTGCCCAGCATCCAGAGAATCCCGCTGGATTTGGCCCGCTCATGACACAACCCCAACACCTTGCGCCGCTCTTCGTTGTCCATCCGGCTCCAGCGCGTGATCTCTTCCACTGTGCGCTGGCACCCGGTGCAAATATCGTCCTCGTCCAGCGCGCAGATATTCACGCAAGGCGATCGAACCGGGCGTTCGGGCGTGCTCATTCTTCCTGCTCAACCAGATCGCGGGCATAACGTTGAGAGTTATGCACATAGTGAGCAGCACTGGCCTCCAGCATTTTCTTCTGCGGCTCGGTCAGCTCGCGCACCACTTTGCCGGGGGAGCCCATGACCAGCGAACCGTCTGGAATCTCCTTGCCCTCACCAATCAGTGAGTTGGCGCCGATGATGCAGTTCTTGCCGATTTTCGCGCCGTTGAGGATCACCGCGTTAATCCCGATCAAGCTGTAATCGCCGACCGTGCAGCCATGAAGCATGGCGTTATGGCCGATGGTCACGCCGGTACCGATGGTCAGGGGGTAACCCATGTCGGTGTGCATCACCGTGCCGTCCTGGACGTTGCTGTTCTTGCCGATCAGGATCAGTTCGTTGTCGCCACGCAGCACAGCGTTGAACCAGACGTTGGCGCCCTCTTCCAGTTTGACCTTACCCACCAGTACGGCATTGGGTGCGACCCAGCTCTGCGGATGGGTTTCGACGCGGGCGTCGCCCAGGCGATATTTCATCTTATTGTCCTCAAGGCCAGGCTGGCTCACGTGCAAAAAGCGGGGGTTCACGCCATACGGGCGATGGCTTCAGGTATTGATAAACGTCTTGGGTGGCTGGTGCAGGCTGATTTTGGCGTCATAGAGCAGGTTGATCAACTCGACGATCATAATCGCCGTCAGGCCCCAGATTTTGTACTCGCCATAACGATAGCTCGGCACGTACCAACTGCGACCCTGGTAATCGATTCGATGGGTGTGCTCGCGCGGATCCTTGCGGAAGAACTCCAGCGGTACGCTGAAGACGGCGGCAATCTCGGCATCGTTGGCCCGGTACTCGACAAAGTCCGGAATCACACCGACATAGGGTGTGACCTTGATGCCGTGCAGGGAGATCAACGGGCTCAGCGGGCCGATCACTTCGACCAGCCCCGGCGGCAGGCCGATTTCTTCTTCGGCTTCGCGCAGGGCGGTGAAAATAAGGTCAGGGTCTTCAGGGTCGCGTCGCCCGCCGGGAAAGGCGACTTCGCCGCCATGGGTCGAGAGCCCGCTGGCGCGCAGGGTCAGAACCAGTTCCGGCTCGTCACTGCGGGTGATGGGCACCAGCACGGCGGCTTCGGGGAAACGCTTATCGGTTTCCAGTGTGCTTGGAGTGTGATTACTTACTCGGTGAAGTAGCTCGTCCAGCATGAGTCTTCTCGATTTGTTCTCTATCTCGCATCATGCACCAATCGAACCGGCCGCCCAACCCCATAACCACTGCATGTCGCTAAACGACAACTTGCCGACAGACACCGCCGCACGCCAAGATAGGCGCAGCATTCAGGAACCCAAGCATGAAATTTTGCAGTCAGTGCGGCAACCCGGTGACCCAACGCATTCCAGAGGGCGATTCGCGCCTGCGTTTTGTCTGCGACAGCTGTCAGGCGATTCACTACCAGAACCCCAATATCGTCGCCGGTTGCGTGGCGACCTGGGGCTCCAAGGTCTTGCTGTGCCGACGCGCCATCGAGCCTCGGCGCGGTTATTGGACCCTGCCCGCCGGTTTCATGGAAAACGGGGAAACCATCGAGCAGGCGGCCATTCGCGAGACGGCCGAAGAAGCCTGCGCGCGGGTGCGCAACCTGAGCATCTATACATTGATCGACGTGCCGCACATCAGCCAGGTGCATGTGTTCTTCCGCGCCGAGCTGGTGGACCTGGACTTTGCCGCCGGCCCCGAGAGCCTGGAAGTGGCGCTTTTCGACGAAGCCGACATCCCGTGGTCCGAGTTGGCTTTCCGCACAGTGGGCCGTACCTTAGAATGCTTCTTTGCTGACCGGCGGGCCGAGGTCTACCCCGTGCGGTCCGAGTCGATCCCGCCACTTGCTCAGCCTGCCAACACATAAAGCTCCTGGCTCTAAAATCACCTATAACTTAATAGTCGCGACACCTCTTAGGGATATCGTTTCAATGCGCTGGTTGCTTGCCCTGTTTTGCTTGGCGTTCGTCGCTGTCTCCCAGGCTTCCGTTGCGGAATCGCTGGACGGCAAAGTCATCGAAAAAGTTCTCGTGCTCAAGTCCGCCCACCAATTGCAATTGATCAATGACGGCAAGCCGATCAAGACCTATCGCATCTCATTGGGAAAAAGACCCATCGGCCCGAAACTCATGGAAGGCGACAAACGCACGCCTGAAGGTTTTTACTGGCTGGACTGGCGCAAGGTCAGCGATAAATTCAATCTGGCGATGCACATCTCCTACCCGAACATCAGTGACTCCGTACGCTCCCGACGTGAAGGCGTCGAACCCGGTAGCATGATCATGATCCACGGCACCCCGGACACTGAAGAAAACCCCGAAGACCTGTTCCACACGCTGGACTGGACCGACGGCTGCATTGCCATGCGCAACATGGACATGCGCGAGGTTTGGGGTTTGGTGCCGGACGGCACGATGATCGAAATCCGTCCGTAACGGGTAACTTTAAGGCTGGCGAGAAGCTTTTGTGGCGAGGGGGTTTACCCCCGTTGCGCTGCGAAGCAGTGCCAAAACCTGCAATCGTGGTTCAACTGGCACAACCGCGTTTTCTGATTTTACGACTGCTTCGCAGCCGAACGGGGGCAAGCCCCCTCGCCACAGTGGACCGCGTCGCCAGTTAATTCGTGTTTCGACCGCTACCTTCGGTCGCCCTCTGAAAAAATAAATCAAAAGATCGCAGCCTTCGGCAGCTCCTACCGGGTAGATACCAATTTCACTCGTAGGAGCTGCCGAAGGCTGCGATCTTTGCTGTTGAAATCCCCACCACTAATACCACTTCAAACCATCAACCCTATTACCCATCCATCAGGGCAGGCTTTCCCACGCCAACAGCAAAGTGGTCTCATTGACATGGTATTTAAGTGGTATTAGGTTTCACCCCACCACCGGGCGACAACAATCCTATATCCGCATCGGACCAAACATACATGAATGACCTCCAGGCCCTACGTCCTGACGACACCCAGCCCACGCCGTTGTACCTGCAACTGGCGCGCAATCTGGAAGCGGCGATCCATGCCGGCCAGTGGAAAGCCGAACAGGCCATGCCGTCGGAGCGCAACCTCAGCGAAATGCTGGGCATCTCCCGCGTCACCGCCCGCAAGGCGCTGGAAGTTCTGTTCGAACAAGGCCTGATTCGCCGCAACCAGGGTTCCGGCACCTTCATCACCCCACGCCTGGAACAACCGCTGTCGCGCCTCTCGGGTTTCAGCGAGATGCTGCGCCTGAAAGGCTTCGTCCCCGGCTCGCAATGGCTGGAGCGTGAAATCACTCCGCCGACCCACGAAGAACTGATCCGCCTGGGCCTCTCGCCGAACGACAAGGTCGCCCGGCTCAAGCGACTGCGCAAAGCCGACGACACGGTGATGGCAATCGAAATGAGCACCCTGCCCGCCTCGATCATTCCCAAGCCGCAAGCGGTGGGCGACTCCCTGTACGAATACCTCGACGGCATCGGCAAGCCGATCGTCCGCGCCCTGCAGCACATTCAGGCGATCAACGCCTCGGACGAATTCGCCGCCCTGGTGGGCATCGCCCCCGGCACCGCCATGCTGCTGATGACCCGGGTCGGCTACCTGGAAGACAACACGCCGATCGAAGTCACCGACACCTATTGCCGCAACGACTACTACGACTTTGTCGCAGAGCTTCGCCGCTAATCGAGCAACGAGAACCGATCATGTCCGAAGACAACATCCTCACCGCCCACGGCTGGGTTCGCGGCCGGCTGACTCACGAACACGGCAAGGTCGTATCGATCGAAGGCCAACCGTGCGATCCGGCCGACAACGACCTGCCTTACCTGCTGCCGGGTTTCATCGACCTGCACGTTCATGGCGGCGGCGGCAAAGACATCATGGAAGGTGCGCCAGCCTTCCAGACCATCACCAAAACCCACGTGCGTTTCGGCACGACCTCGCTGCTGGCGACCACCATGACCGCGCCGCCTGCAGAAATTTCCAGCGTGCTCAAAGCCGTCGGCGAATATTGCGAACAGCGCCCGAAAGGCAGCGCCCGAGTCCTCGGCGTGCACCTTGAAGGCCCATACATCAACCCCGGCAAACTCGGCGCCCAACCGAATTTCGCCCACACCGCATTGATGGCCGAAGTCGAAGAATACCTGGCACTCGCGCCGATCCGGGTGATCACCATCGCCCCGGAAATCGCCGGCCACGACGCCTTGATCCGTGACCTCAGCGCTCGCGGTGTGCGCATGCAAATCGGCCACACCCTCGGCAGCTACGAGGAAGGCGTTGCCGCGCTGAACGCCGGCGCCAGCAGTTTCACCCACCTCTACAACGCCATGAGCCCGCTGCATCACCGTGAGCCGGGCATCGTCGGCGCGGCACTGGCTCACGCCAAATACGCAGAACTGATTCCGGACTTGCTGCACGTGCACCCCGGCGCCATCCGTGTGGCCCTGCGCTCAATCCCGTGTCTGTATTGCGTTACCGATTCGACCGCCGCAGCGGGTATGCCGGACGGTGAGTACAAGCTCGGCAGCCACACCGTGACCAAATGCCTGGGCGGTGTGCGCTTGCCCGACGGCACGCTGGCCGGCAGCACGCTGACCATGGATCAGGCCCTGCGCAATCTGGTGAAGATCGGTTTGCCGATCGCCGAGGCCTCGCAACGTCTTTCGCAATTCCCCGCCGACTACCTCGGCCTCAACGAACGCGGGCGCCTGCAACCCGGCAGCTGGGCCGACTGCGTGCGGCTCGATCGCTCACTCACACTGACCGCCGTCATGGTCGAAGGAGAAGACATTGACTTCAAAAATGCTTGAAGAGGCGCTGTCCTCATTCGAAGCCGTGCAGGCCCAATTGCAGCAACTCGACCCGCAAATGATCGAGATCGCCGGGCGCCTTCGCCGTCAGCCGCCGCAAGTGGTGATGACCGTCGCTCGCGGCAGCTCCGATCATGCCGCCAGTTACTTCGCCTACCTGACCATGCAGCAATTGGGCTTCCCGGTGGCATCGTTGCCGATGTCGGTGGTGACCATGCTGCAAGCGCCGCTGAAGGTCAGCGGCCAAGTGGCGTTCGCTTTCTCGCAGTCCGGGCAAAGTCCCGATCTGGTGAACAGCATGCGTCTGCTGCGCAAGCGCGGCGCCCTGAGCATCTCGATGGTCAACGCCGAGAGTTCGCCGCTGGAGGCGGCGTGTGAGTTCAGCTTGCCGCTTTGTGCTGGCACCGAAAACAGCGTCGCGGCGACCAAAAGTTTTATCGCCACCCTTAGCGCCAGCGCCCGTCTGATCGCCCACTGGAAAGAGGACACGCAATTGCTGGAGGCCGGCCTCGCACTGCCGGAAGGTTTGCGCGAGGCGGCGCAACAGGACTGGAGCCTGGCCATCGATGCCCTGCGTAATTGCCAACGCCTGATGGTGATTGGCCGTGGCGCCGGTTTCGCCATCGCCCAGGAAGCCGCGTTGAAATTCAAGGAAACCTCGGCGATCCAGGCCGAAGCCTTCAGCAGCGCCGAGGTCCGTCATGGCCCGATGGCGTTGATCGATGAAAATTATCCACTGCTGATCTTCGCCCCACGCGGCGCCGAGCAGGCCGGTTTGCTGAGCCTCGCCGCCGACATGCGCCAGCGCGGTGCCCGCGTGTTGCTGGCCGCACCGGATGACATTGCCGAACGCGACCTCACCCTGAGCCGTGCCGAGCACCCGGCCCTCGACCCGATTCTGGCGATCCAGAGTTTCTACGTCATGGCCGCCGGATTGGCCGTCGCCCGAGGCCTGGACCCGGACCAGCCGCGACACTTGAGCAAAGTGACCCGCACCCATTAATTCAAAGCGCGCACGAAAAACCCAAGAGAGGGGGCGGGCGAGTTGATCCGAACCGTAGTTTTTTACTGATGAGACCGAGCCATGCACAACAATAATAAAGAGCTGACCCTCAGCGCCCCGCTCAGCGGCCCGGTGCTCACGCTCGCCAAAGTCCCGGACCCGGTGTTCGCCAGCGGTGCGATGGGCGACGGGATCGCCATCGATCCGCTGAACGACACCCTCCACGCCCCGTGCGCCGGCATCGTGGTGCACGTCGCGCGCACCGGCCATGCCGTCACCTTGCGTGCCGACAACGGCGCCGAATTGCTGCTGCACCTGGGCCTCGACACAGTCGAGTTGCAGGGCGAAGGCTTCTCGATGCTGGTCAAGGAAGGTGCGCGGGTCAGCAACGGCCAGCCGCTGTTGCGCTACGACCTGGACAAGGTCGCGCAGCAGTGCAAAAGCCTGGTCAGCCTGATGATCCTGACCAACAGCCAGGACTTTCAGGCGCGGCCAATCACGCTGAAGTCGGTGAAAGTTGGCGAGCCATTGCTACACATCATTCGTCGGCACGCGTCGGGCGCACAGGCTGAAGCGGAGCTCTGCGGGGAAGAGATTCATGGCTACGTTCGCATCGCCCATCGCGGCGGTTTGCATGCCCGTCCGGCAGCGTTGATTCGCCAAACAGCACAAGGTTTCAAGAGCAAATCGCAGCTGCACTTCGCTGGCAAATCAGCGACCTGCGACAGCTTGATCGGATTGATGGGCTTGGCCATCGGCGAACAGGACGAGGTTCAGGTCAGTTGCCAGGGCCCGGACGCCGAAGCCGCGTTGCAAGCGTTGCTGATCGCGTTATCCACAGCGCTGGCCGAAGACAGCCACGCCGCCACGCCGACACCGATTGACCGACGCACTCGAACTGCCGAAGCGGGTGTGCTGCACGGTGTTTGTGCCGCTCCCGGTTTGGTTGGCGGGCCGTTGTTCCGCTTGAGCGCCATCAGCCTGCCGGTGGACGCCGGCAACCATGATCCCGAGCAACAGCTGCTCGCTCTCGACACCGCGCTGACCGTTGTGCGCGGTGAAATCGACCACACGCTGGCCCAAGCAAGAAAACATAAGAACACCGACGAAGAAGCGATCTTCGCCGCACACCTCGCCCTGCTCGAAGACCCGGCGCTGCTGAACGCAGCAAACACCTCCATCGATCAGGGCATGGCCGCAACCCACGCCTGGAGCCAATCGATCGACGTGCAGTGCGAAGTGCTCCAGCAACTCGGCAGCCCGTTGTTGGCCGAGCGCGCCAACGATCTGCGCGACCTCAAACAACGCGTGCTGCGCGCCTTGCTCGGCGAAACCTGGCACTACGACGTGCCGGCCGGCGCCATCGTCGCCGCGCATGAACTGACCCCTTCCGATCTGCTGCAACTCAGTCAGCAAGGTGTTGCCGGGTTGTGCATGGCCGAGGGCGGCGCGACTTCCCACGTGGCGATTCTCGCTCGCGGCAAAGGTTTGCCGTGCATGGTCGCCCTGGGTTCTACGCTGCTGGATCAACAGCAAGGCCAGGCGGTCGTGTTGGATGCCGATGGCGGTCGTCTCGAACTGATACCAAGTGCCGAACGTTTGGCCGAAGTGCATCAGGCGCAACTCGATCATCAACAGCGCCGCGCCGAGCAACAGGCTCAGGCTCACACCCCGGCGCTGACGCTCGACGGTTTGCAGATTGAAGTCGCCGCCAATGTGGCCTCCAGCGCTGAAGCGGCTGATGCCCTGGCCAATGGCGCCGACGGCGTCGGCTTGCTGCGTACCGAGTTTCTCTTCGTCGACCGCAACACCGCACCGGACGAAGAGGAACAGCGCGTCGCCTATCAAGCCGTGCTCGACGCCATGGGCAACAAGTCGGTGATCATCCGCACCATCGACGTTGGCGGCGACAAACAACTCGACTATTTGCCGCTGCCGGCTGAGGCCAACCCCGTGCTTGGTCTGCGCGGTATTCGCCTGGCTCAGGTCCGTCCGGAAATCCTCGATCAGCAATTGCGCGCATTACTGCATGTCAGCCCGCTGTCGCGTTGCCGGATCCTGCTGCCGATGGTGACCGAAGTCGATGAGTTGCTGCACGTCCGCCAGCGTCTCGATGCGTTGTGCACTGAACTCGGTGTGAGTGAGCGCCCTGAGCTGGGCGTGATGATCGAAGTCCCCGCCGCCGCGCTGCTGGCCGAGCAACTGGCCGAACACGCGGACTTCCTGTCGATCGGCACCAACGACTTGTCCCAATACACCCTGGCCATGGACCGCGACCACGCTGGCCTCGCCTCGCGGGTCGACGCCATGCACCCGGCGCTGCTGCGGTTGATCGCTCAGACCTGCGCTGGTGCGGCGGTGCATAACCGTTGGGTCGGTGTCTGCGGCGCGCTCGCCTCTGATCCGCTGGCCACACCAGTGCTGATTGGCCTGGGCGTCAGCGAGTTGTCGGTCAGCCCGGTGCAGATCGGTGAAATCAAGGACCGCGTCCGTCACCTCGACGCCGCCGAATGCCGACGCATCTGCCAGGACCTGCTCAAATTGAGCAGCGCCGCTGCGGTGCGTCACGCCTGTCACCAGCAATGGCCTCTGAGCTGAACAACTAGAACAAAAATCCAGGGAGATACGCCATGTACCACTACTTCATCGAAGGCCTGCAACGCCTCGGCCGCGCGCTGATGCTGCCGATCGCGATCCTGCCGATTGCCGGCCTGTTGCTGCGCCTGGGCGACACCGACCTGCTGAACATCGCGATCATCCATGACGCCGGCCAGGTGATCTTCGCCAACCTGGCGATGATCTTCGCCATCGGCATCGCAGTCGGTTTCGCCAAGGACAACAACGGCACCGCAGGCCTGGCCGGAGTCATTGGCTACCTAGTGATGATCTCCACCCTCAAGGTGCTCGACGCGAGCATCAACATGGGCATGCTCGCCGGGATCGTCAGCGGCTTGATGGCGGGCGCGCTGTACAACCGTTTCAAGGACATCAAACTGCCGGAGTACCTGGCGTTCTTCGGCGGCCGGCGCTTCGTGCCGATTGTCACCGGGTTCGCCGCCGTCGGCCTGGGCGTCATCTTTGGCTTGATCTGGCCGCCCATACAACACGGCATCAACAGCTTCGGTGTGTTGATGCTGGAAAGCGGCAGCATCGGCGCCTTCATTTTCGGCGTGCTCAACCGCCTGCTGATCGTCACCGGCCTGCATCACATCATCAACAACATGGCCTGGTTCGTCTTCGGCAATTTCACCGACCCGACCACGGGCGCCCTCGTGACCGGCGATATTTCGCGCTACTTTGCCGGCGACCCCAAGGGTGGCCAATTCACCACCGGCATGTTCCCGATGATGCTCTTCGGCCTGCCCGCCGCCTGCCTGGCGATGTACCGCAACGCCCTGCCGGAACGGCGCAAAGTCATGGGCGGGATCTTCCTGTCCATGGCGCTCACCTCGTTCCTCACCGGCGTGACCGAACCCGTCGAATTCGCCTTCATGTTCCTCGCGCCACTGCTCTTTTTACTGCACGCGCTGCTAACGGGTTTGTCGATGGCCCTCACCAACCTGTTGAACATCCACCTCGGCTTTACCTTCTCCGGTGGCTTTATCGACATGATTCTCGGCTGGGGTAAATCCACCAATGGCTGGCTGGTGGTGCCGGTGGGGCTGGCGTATGCGGTGATCTACTACGTGGTGTTCGATTTCTGCATTCGCCGCTTCAACCTCAAGACCCCGGGGCGTGAAGACATTCCAACGGGCGACAAAGTCGTCGTCGCCGATAGCGAGCGGGCTGGCGCTTACATCAAGGCGCTGGGTGGTGCGCAGAATTTGATCACCGTGGGTGCCTGCACCACTCGGTTGCGGCTGGACATGGTGGATCGCAACAAGGCAAACGATGCGCAGTTGAAAGCGCTGGGTGCGATGGCGGTGGTGCGTCCGGGCAAGGGTGGGAGTTTGCAGGTGGTGGTCGGGCCGATGGCGGACAGCATTGCCGATGAGATTCGCTTGGCGATGCCTGCGTTGGGGCGCGCGATCATTTCCTCCCCCGCTGCGGTGATCGATGTACCGAAACCTGCGGCGATGGCAAATACAGAAGCACAGCAATGGCTGAACGCTTTGGGTGGCGGCGAGAACGTGTTGCAGATGGATTGCATCGCCATGACCCGGATTCGATTGCAACTGGCGGATGGCAAGGCGTTGTCGGAATGTGATCTGAAGGCGTTGGGTTGCCAGGGCGTCAGTCAGTTGGAGGGAGGGATTTGGCATCTACTGATTGGCGACAAGGCATCGAGTTTGAGTGATGCGCTGGATGCGTTGGTGAATCGCAGCGAGGTGAGTGCCAAGGTTTAACCCACGCCCCCTGTAGGAGCTGTCGAGTGAAACGAGGCTGCGATCTTTTGATTTTGATTTTTCAAGGTCAAAAGATCGCAGCCTCGTTTCACTCGACAGCTCCTACAAGGGGTGTGTGCATTCATTTGTTCAGGCAACAAAAAACCCGCTGAACGCAAATTCAACGGGTTTCTCAATTCAGCGGCAGGCAGATCAAAAATCCTCCAACCGCCACACCTCATAAGCCGGCGTCTCATAGGGATGACTCTGCTTCAGAGCCACCACCACCGCCCGAATCAACTCGTCACTGACCACAAGCTCAACCTTCCATTCCTCAACCTGCTCGACCTGCCCCGCTTCCCCAATGAACGGCTGACTGCCATCCAATGGACGAAACTGGCCGAGGCCGAGCACTTGCCAGGCGCAATGGTCGTACACGCCGATCCGTCCGCCACCGGCGGCGAATACGGCACTTTTCACGTCTTCGACGTGACTGGTTGGAACAAAAAAACTGAGCTTGTACACAGCGCTTAGTTCACCCGCTCTTAGTTCACCCAGACCCGCGCATTACGGAACATACGCATCCAAGGTGCGTCTTCGTTCCAGTCTTCCGAACGCCACGAGTTCTGCACCGCGCGGAACACACGCTCCGGGTGCGGCATCATGATCGTCACGCGACCGTCGCGGCTGGTCAAACCGGTGATCCCGCGCGGCGAGCCGTTCGGGTTGGCCGGGTAGTTTTCGGTGACCTTGCCGTGGTTGTCGACAAAACGCATCGCCACGCAACCCGACAGATCAGCTTCCAGCAACGCTTCTTCGCTGGCGAACTCGGCATGACCTTCACCGTGAGCAATAGCGATCGGCATACGCGAACCGGCCATGCCCTGCAGGAAGATCGAGTTCGATTCCTGAACCTGAACCATCGCCACACGGGCTTCGAACTGCTCGGAACGGTTACGCACAAAGTGCGGCCAGAACTCGCTGCCCGGGATCAGCTCGTGCAAGTTGGACATCATCTGGCAACCGTTGCACACGCCGAGGGTGAAGCTGTCGGTACGTTCGAAGAAGCCCTGGAACGCATCGCGAGCGCGGCTGTTGAACAGCGCGGACTTGGCCCAGCCTTCGCCGGCGCCGAGAACGTCGCCGTAGGAGAAACCACCGCACGCCACCAGACCTTTGAACTCGTTCAGGTCGACACGGCCGGCCAGAATGTCGCTCATGTGCACGTCGATCGCGTTGAAACCGGCGCGGTCGAACGCGGCCGCCATTTCCACCTGACCGTTGACGCCCTGCTCACGCAGCACGGCAACCTGTGGGCGGATGCCTTTCTTGATGTAAGGCGCGGCGACGTCCTGGTTGACGTCGTAGCTGAGCTTGACGCTCAGGCCCGGGTTGTCTTCTTGCAGCAGCACGTCGAACTCTTGTTCGGCGCAGTCGGCGTTATCACGCAGCCGCTGGATCTGGTAGCTGGTCTCAGCCCATTGACGCTGCAGCAGACGACGCTGACCTTCAAAGACGGTTTCGCCGTTGAAGGTGATGCTGATCTGGCCGTTGTTCATCGGCTGACCGATCACCGACACGCACTCGCCCAGACCGGCAGCGCTGAACTGCGCGAGGATGTCTGGAGTAGCGTCCTGGCGAACCTGGATCACGGCGCCCAGTTCTTCGTTGAACAGGATCGCGGCGATGTCGGCAGAAGTCTCTGCCAGACCGTCGAGGTTCAGGCTCAGACCGCAATGGCCGGCGAAGGCCATTTCCACGGTGCTGGTCAACAGACCACCGTCGGAACGGTCGTGGTAAGCCAGCAGGTGACCGTCGGCGTTGAGGCCCTGGATCACGGCGAAGAAGGCTTTGAGGTCTTCGGCATCGTCGACGTCCGGCGCTTGCGAACCGAGCTTGCCGTGAACCTGAGCCAGGATCGAGGCGCCCATCCGGTTCTGGCCACGGCCCAGATCGATCAGGATCAGGTCGGTGGTGCCCTTGTCCATGCGCAGTTCCGGCGTCAGGGTCTGACGGATGTCAGCCACAGGCGCGAAACCGGTCACGATCAGGGACATCGGCGAGGTCACGGTCTTGTCGACGCCTTCGTCGTTCCAGCGCGTGGCCATGGACATGGAGTCCTTGCCCACCGGAATGGTGATGCCGAGGTCCGGGCACAACTCCATACCGACCGCTTTCACGGTGTCGTACAGACGCGCGTCTTCACCCGGGTGACCGGCAGCGGACATCCAGTTCGCCGACAGTTTGATGTCGGAGATCTTGTTAATGCGCGAAGCCGCGATGTTGGTCAGGGTTTCGCCGATGGCCATACGGCCCGACGCCGGAGCGTCCAGCAGTGCCAGCGGAGTGCGCTCGCCCATGGCCATGGCTTCACCGGTGTAGACGTCGAAGCTGGTGGCGGTGACGGCAACGTCGGCCACCGGAACCTGCCACGGGCCGACCATCTGATCACGGGCCACGAGGCCGGTGATGGTGCGGTCGCCGATGGTGATCAGGAAGCTTTTGCTCGCCACGGCCGGGTGATGCAGAACGCGTTCGACGCAGTCTGCGATCTCCAGGGTCGACGGATCGAAATCGTCGCCCATTTCATTTTCGCGAACGGCCGAACGGTGCATGCGTGGGGCTTTGCCCAGCAGCACTTCGAGTGGCATGTCCACCGGGCTGTTACCGAAGTGGCTGTCGGTGACCGTCAGTTGCGGCTCGGCAGTGGCTTCGCCGACGACGGCGAACGGGCAACGCTCGCGCTCGCAGATCGCCTGGAAGCGTTCGAAGTCAGCCGGGCCGACCGCCAGAACATAGCGTTCCTGGGATTCGTTACTCCAGATTTCGTGCGGGGCCATGCCCGGCTCGTCGTTTGGAATGTTGCGCAGTTCGAAGCGACCGCCACGGTTGCCATCGTTGACCAGTTCCGGGAAGGCGTTGGACAGACCGCCCGCGCCGACGTCGTGGATGAAGCTGATCGGGTTGTGTTCACCCAACTGCCAGCAACGGTCGATGACTTCCTGGCAGCGACGTTCCATTTCCGGGTTTTCGCGCTGTACGGAAGCGAAGTCCAGGTCTGCCGAGCTGGTGCCGGTGGCCATGGAGGAAGCCGCGCCGCCGCCCAGGCCGATCAGCATCGCCGGGCCGCCGAGCACGATCAGCTTGGAGCCAACGGTGATCTCGCCTTTCTGCACGTGTTCGGCACGGATGTTACCCATACCGCCGGCCAGCATGATCGGCTTGTGGTAACCGCGAACTTCGTCGCCACGCGGGGTGGTGATCGACTGTTCGAAGGTACGGAAGTAACCGGTCAGGGCCGGACGACCGAATTCGTTGTTGAACGCGGCGCCACCCAGTGGGCCTTCGATCATGATGTCCAGCGCGGTAACGATGCGCTCAGGCTTGCCGTACGGCACTTCCCACGGCTGTTCGAAGCCCGGGATTTGCAGGTTGGACACGGTGAAACCGGTCAGGCCAGCCTTTGGCTTGGCACCACGGCCGGTTGCGCCTTCGTCGCGAATCTCGCCACCGGAACCGGTGGATGCGCCCGGGAACGGGGCAATCGCAGTCGGGTGGTTGTGCGTTTCGACTTTCATCAAGATGTGCACCGGTTCCTGCACCGCGCCGTACTGGCGGGTTTCAGGGTCCGGGAAGAAACGACCGGCGACGTTGCCGACGATCACCGATGCGTTGTCCTTATAAGCCGACAGAACGCCTTCGCTGTGCATCACGTAGGTGTTCTTGATCATGCCGAACAGGCTTTTTTCCTGGCTCTGACCGTCGATGTCCCAACTGGCGTTGAAGATCTTGTGACGGCAGTGCTCGGAGTTCGCCTGGGCGAACATCATCAGTTCGATGTCGTGGGGGTTGCGCTTCAAGCCGACGAAGGCGTTGACCAGGTAGTCGATCTCGTCTTCGGCCAGGGCCAGGCCCAGCTCGGTGTTGGCTTTTTCCAGCGCGGCGCGGCCGCCACCCAGCACGTCGATTGCGGTCAACGGTTTCGGCTCGGCATGGCTGAACAGGCCGGCTGCTTGTTCAAGGTTGTCGAGGACGATCTGGGTCATGCGGTCGTGCAGCGCATCGGAGATCAGCTGCGCTTCGGCGTCGCTGAACTGGCCGGCGACGTAGAACGCAATACCGCGCTCCAGGCGCTGGATTTTCGTCAGGCCGCAGTTGCGAGCGATGTCGCTGGCTTTACTGGACCATGGCGAGATGGTGCCGAACCGCGGCAACACCAGAAACAGACGACCGGTCGGCTCTTGAACCGGAACACTTGGGCCGTACTTCAGAAGGCGCGCGAGCACCTGCTGTTCGTCGCCGGTCAGGACGCCGGTAACTTCGGCGAAGTGAGCGAATTCAGCATACAAGCCACTGACAGCCGGAACTTTCTGGCTCAGTTGCTCAAGGAGTTTGCTGTGGCGAAAGGCAGAAAGGGCAGGAGCGCCGCGCAGGATCAACATCTTCGGGACAGCCTCGGGAAGGGGTGTGCTTTGAGGCCGTGCATTCTAGCCTAAACAGGCCGCGACATCACCCGAAACGGTACGGGCGGCTGCACCCGGGCGTCGGGCCGGGTGTTCGGACATAAAACAGGCGCACGTCGAGCGATATTTTTTCTGTCACAAAATGCTGCTCGGGCCCATTCCTGCGGGCTCCGGAGCGGTTTTCAGTTGCCTAGCAGACAAGCCCTTCGCTGTCGAGATATGGCGCTCGTGGTCCTTTGCGTATACTGCGCAGATGTTTTCCCCAACGGCTTTGCGTCCGCGGTTCGCCAAATGGCTGATCGCAACCGGACTCTTCCTGGTGCTCAGTGGCTGTGTTGATAAACCCAACACGCTGGAGCGCGTAAAGGAGGATGGCGTGCTGCGGGTGGTTACCCGTAACAGCCCCGCCACCTACTTTCAGGATCGCAACGGTGAAACCGGCTTCGAATACGAGCTGGTGAAGCGCTTCGCCGACGATCTGGGGGTGGAACTCAAAATCGAAACCGCCGACAACCTCGACGACCTGTTCAATCAGGTGGGCAAGCCCAACGGCCCGGTGATCGCTGCTGCCGGCCTGGTCAGCAGCGAAGTACGTAAAAAGCAGGTGCGGTTTTCCCACTCCTATCTCGAAGTCACCCCGCAGGTCATCTATCGCAACGGCCAATCCCGGCCGACCGACGCGAAGGATCTGGTGGGCAAGAAGATCATGGTGCTCAAGGGCAGCACCCACGCCGAGCAATTGGCGGAGCTGAAAAAGAAATATCCCGGCATTGAATACGAAGAGTCCGACGCCGTTGAAGTCGTCGACTTGCTGCGGATGGTCGATGAAGATCAGATAGACCTGACCCTGGTCGATTCAAACGAAGTCGCGATGAACCAGGTCTACTTCCCCAACGTGCGGGTAGCCTTCGACCTCGGTGACGCCAGCAACCAGAGCTGGGCGGTGGCCGCTGGCGACGACAACAGCTTGCTCAACGAGATCAACGACTACCTCGACAAGGTGAAGAAAAACGGCACCTTGCAGCGTCTGAAAGACCGCTATTACGGGCACGTCGATGTACTGGGTTACATGGGCGCCACCACCTTCGCCCAACACTTGCAGCAACGTCTGCCCAAATACGAACAGCACTTCAAGGCGTACGCCAAGAAAGAGAAAGTCGATTGGCGCTTGCTGGCCGCGGTCGGTTATCAGGAATCGCTATGGCAAGCGGCCGTCACGTCGAAGACTGGCGTGCGCGGCCTGATGATGCTGACCCAGAACACTGCGCAGGCCATGGGTGTGTCTAATCGACTGGACCCTAAACAAAGCATCATGGGTGGCGCCAAGTACCTGGCCTACATGAAGGATCAGCTGGATGAGTCGATCCAGGAGCCGGATCGCACATGGTTTGCACTGGCGGCCTACAACGTTGGCAGCGGTCATCTGGATGACGCGCGCAAACTGGCGGCCAAGGAAGGACTGAACCCGAACAAGTGGCTGGACGTGAAAAAGATCCTGCCGCGCCTGTCCGAGAAGAAGTGGTTCAGCAAAACCCGTTACGGCTATGCCCGTGGCGGCGAACCCGTTCACTTTGTGGCGAACATCCGTCGCTACTACGACATCCTGACCTGGGTGACGCAGCCGCAGCTTGAAGGCAATCAGGTCGCCGAAGGCAACCTGCATGTGCCGGGGGTCGACAAGACCAAGCCAAATCCGGAAACCCCACAGCTTTAAATCTTCGCAGCCTTCAAAGACGCCATCGCGGGCAAGCCTTGCTCCTACAGGTCCGGGTGAACGAAAGTTGTGCGTTCGACACGGACCTGTAGGAGCAAGGCTTGCCCGCGATGGCAGCGCCGCCGACGTCAGCCCTTGAGCGCAGCAGCCAGGATCAGTGCTTTCATTTCAGACACCGCCGACTTGAACCCGACGAACAACGCATGAGCCACCAGCGCGTGGCCGATGTTCAGTTCGTTGATGCCCTTGATCGCCGCTACAGCTTCAACGTTGTGATAGTGCAGACCGTGGCCAGCATTGACGATCAAACCTTGAGCCAGACCAAACGCCACGCCATCCGCCACACGCTTGAGCTCTTCAGCCACATCGGTCGGCGTCTCGGCATCGGCATAACGACCGGTATGCAGTTCAATAGCCGGCGCACCAACACGACGGGACGCTTCGATCTGCCGCTCGTCAGCATCAATGAACAGCGACACTTCACAGCCGATTTTCGCCAGACGATCCACCGCCGCCTTGATCCGCGCTTCCTGCCCCGCCACGTCCAGACCACCTTCGGTCGTCAGCTCTTGACGGGTTTCCGGCACCAGGCAAATGTGCGCCGGGCGGATGCGCTCGGCGAACGCCATCATCTCCTCGGTCACGCCCATTTCGAAGTTCATGCGGGTTTGCAGCACATCCTTGAGCAGCAACACGTCGCGCTCCTGAATGTGCCGACGGTCTTCGCGCAGGTGCACGGTTATGCCGTCAGCGCCCGCCTCTTCCGCGTCCAGTGCTGCCTTGACCGGATCCGGATAGCGAGTGCCCCGGGCCTGACGCAGGGTGGCAACATGGTCGATGTTCACGCCAAGAAGAATGCGATTGCTGGTGGTCACGGAAGCGCTCCTGAAGAAGGGAAAGTTCGGTGCACAGCATACACGGGGAGATAGGGTCTGTTGATGTTTGGCAGCGGCCGCGACGGATGACCACTTGGTGCAGGGCAAGGCGCGAGGAACATAGTTTGGTTGTTCCAAATAAGTTCCGAGCAACGCAGCCTTGCGCCAAGTGGGCGCCCGGCGCGGCCGCTGCCAAGCATCAACAGACCCTACGGCTTGCGAAACAACTCGCGACTTACCAAGGGACGACCGCCCAGATGAACGGCCAGTGCCTGGCGCATCAATCGCTTGGCTGCCGATAGCGCGCCGGGGGCTGACCAATCTGCATCGGCCATGGCCAACAGTTCGGTGCCGTTGAACAGACCGGGTTGCAGCAGGTAGACCCGTTCGAGCCCCGCATCCACTTGCAGACGGTAGAGACCATCCGGCGCGATGGGCTCGCCATGAATGTCGGTAGTCAGAGCGAAGCCGTAACCCAAGTCATCCAGCAGCCGCCATTCGAAGGAACGCAACAACGGTTCCAGCGGACGACCTTCAGCAAGCGCAAGCAGGGTCGCGGCGTAATGGTCAAACACAGCGGGATGCGGGTCTTCGGACGGCAGCAGCCGAATCAACAGCTCATTGAGGTAGAGACCGCTGAACAGCGCCTCACCATTGAGCCAGGTGGAGACGCCAGCGCTTTCCATGCGCCCGACATTCTTCAACTCACCACGCCCACGGAATTCGACTTCCAGCGGCACGAACGGCCGTGCCAACGTCCCGGCCTTGCCCCGCGCACTGCGCAACACCGCCCGCAGCCGGCCTTGCGGCGTGAGGAAATCCACCAATGCGCTGTTCTCGCGGTAAGCGCGGGAGTGGAGCACGAAGGCGGGTTGGCCGATGGGAGGGGTTTGGGACATGGAAGTCAGCGTTCTCAATGAGTCAGCACAGATTTATAAACCACCCAAAACCAATGTGGGAGCGAGCCTGCTCGCGATGAGGGCATGACATTCAACATTGATGTTGACTGGCAGACCGCTATCGCGAGCAGGCTCGCTCCCACAGGGTACTTCGGTGTATCAGGAACCGGTGTTACAGGTCGCCGTAACCCAGCGAACGCAAGGCGCGCTCATCGTCGGACCAGCCGCCTTTCACCTTGACCCAGAGGTTGAGCATGATCTTGGAGTCGAACAGCAACTCCATGTCCTTGCGTGCCTCGGTGCCGATGCGCTTGATCCGCTCACCCTTGTCGCCAATGATGATTTTCTTCTGGCCGTCGCGCTCGACGAGGATCAAGGCATGGATGTGCAGGGTTTTGCCCTGTTGCTTGAACTCTTCGATTTCGACGGTGATCTGGTACGGCAGCTCGGCGCCCATCTGGCGCATGATTTTCTCGCGTACCAGTTCAGCGGCGAGGAAGCGGCTGCTGCGGTCGGTGATCTGGTCTTCCGGGAAGAAGTGATCGTTTTCTGGCAGGTAACCAGCAATCACGCGCTCCAGCGTTTCGAGGTTATGCCCGTGCTGGGCCGAGATCGGCATGATCTGCGCGTTCGGCAACTGTTCCTGCAACCAGGTCAGGTGCGGCATCAGCTCGGCTTTGTCTTCGATGCGGTCAGTCTTGTTCAGCGCCACGATCAGCGGGCCGGTCACGTATTGAACGCGCTCGAGGACCATCTGGTCTTCGTCGGTCCACTTGGTGCGGTCAACCACGAAGATCACCACGTCGACGTCTTTCAGCGCTGCCGAAGCGGTCTTGTTCATGTAGCGGTTCAGGGCTTTCTCGCCACCTTTGTGCATGCCGGGGGTGTCGACGTAGATCGCCTGCACGGCGCCCTCGGTCTTGATGCCGAGCATATTGTGGCGAGTGGTCTGAGGCTTGCGCGAGGTGATCGCCAGCTTCTGACCGAGGATGTGGTTCAGCAGCGTGGACTTGCCCACGTTGGGACGGCCGACGATGGCGACATAGCCACAGCGAGTTGCAGTTGAATCAGTCATGGCCATTCTCCACGCCCAGGGCAATCAGTGCTGCAGCGGCCGCTACCTGTTCGGCAATACGACGGCTCACACCCTGACCTCGGCTTTTTTCATTCAGTAAGGTGATTTCACATTCGACGAAGAACGTCCGGCAATGCGGCTCACCCTGGATATCCACCACTTCGTAACGCGGCAGTTCGCAACCACGGGACTGCAAGAACTCTTGCAGGCGGGTTTTTGGATCTTTGTTGGTGTCGACCAGCGTCAGGCCTTCGAACTCCCCGGCCAGCCAGGCCAACACGCGTTCACGTGCCATGTCCATGCCGGCATCCAGGTAGATCGCACCAATCAGCGCTTCAAGGGCATCGGCCAGAATCGACTCGCGACGGAACCCGCCGCTTTTCAATTCACCGGAACCCAGGCGCAGGTATTCGCCCAGATCGAAACCACGAGCCAGTACGGCCAGGGTCTCGCCTTTCACCAGGCGTGCGCGCAAGCGCGACAACTGACCTTCGCGGGCCAGCGGGAAGCGATCGAACAGCGCCTCGCCAGCGACGAAGTTAAGGATGGCATCACCGAGGAATTCCAGGCGTTCGTTGTTACGCCCGGCAAAACTGCGGTGAGTCAGGGCCAGGACCATCAGTTCCTGATCCTTGAAGGTGTAGCCGAGCTGACGCTCTAGACGGCTTAAGGAGACGCTCACGGTTTACCCACGCTGAGTTCGTGGCTGGATTCCACCGCCATCGCCGTGGTGCGGCGCAGGCTTGGGACAATTAACGCTGTGTTCAAAAATTACGTCCTGAATATCATTGTTTTCATGCGTCTGGCGTCGATTGTGCCGACTCCAGAAATGCATTCGGCGCTGTGTTCAACAGCGCCGTGTTTGATTACTTGATCAGGCCAACCCGCGAGAAATTCGGCAGGTGACTGAGTTTGGGTTCCGGCCAGCTCATCCAGACTGCAAAGGCCTTGCCGACGATATTCTTGTCGGGAACCATGCCCAGCAGATCCTTGGGAATGCTCGGATCATCCCAGTAGCGACTGTCGTTCGAGTTGTCGCGGTTGTCGCCCATCATGAAGTAGTGCCCGGCAGGCACGGTCCATGTATGGTCCGGCGATGCACGATAGCGGCTCATTTCCTTGCGGATCAGGTGCTCGGCGATGCCGAGTTTTTCCTTGTAGAGCTCAGCGCTGCCCAACGTGCCCGGCTCGGAGCCGACCAGTTGTTCGGCAATCGACTCACCGTTGACGAACAGACGCTTGTCGGCGGTGTAACGAATCTGGTCACCCGGCAGGCCCACCACACGTTTAATGTAGTTGACGTTCGGATCGCTCGGGTAGCGGAACACCATCACATCGCCGCGCTGTGGATCACCGACTTCGATGACTTTCTTGTCGATCACCGGCAAGCGGATCCCGTAAGAAAACTTGTTCACCAGAATGAAGTCGCCAACATCCAGTGTAGGTTTCATCGAGCCCGAAGGAATCTGGAACGGTTCCACCAGGAACGAGCGCAGTACCAGCACGATGAACAACACCGGGAAGAACGACTTGCCGTATTCGACCAGCAGCGGCTCTTTGTTCAGTTTCTCGACCACCACCATGTCAGCCTGGCTGACGCTACCCTGGTAAGAGTTAATGGCAGCCCGGCGCCGTGGCGCCAGGAACAGCAGATCGAGCAACGCCAACAGGCCGCAGACGAACACGGCGATGACCAGCAACAGCGGGAAATTTAGTGACATAGGACCTAACTATCCAACCTGAGCACTGCAAGGAAGGCTTCTTGTGGAATTTCCACGTTACCGACTTGCTTCATGCGTTTTTTACCGGCCTTTTGCTTTTCCAGCAGTTTTTTCTTACGGCTAACGTCACCGCCGTAGCATTTGGCCAATACGTTCTTTCTGAGTGCCTTGACGGAAGTCCGCGCAATGATCTGCCCGCCAATGGCGGCCTGGATTGCGACGTCGAACATCTGACGTGGAATCAGTTCTTTCATCTTCTCGGTCAGCTGGCGACCTTTGTAGTGCGCGTTATCCTTGTGCACGATCAACGCCAGGGCGTCGACCTTGTCACCGTTGATCAGCACATCCAGTTTCACCAGATTAGCCGATTGATAACGATCGAAATGGTAATCCAGCGAAGCATAGCCACGGCTGGTGGATTTCAGACGGTCGAAGAAGTCCAGGACCACTTCGTTCATCGGCAAATCGTAGGTCACCTGGACCTGGGTACCGAGGAACAGCATGTCGTGCTGGACGCCACGCTTCTCGATGCACAGGGTAATGACGTTGCCCAGGTGCTCTTGCGGCACAAGAATATTGGCCCGCACGATCGGTTCACGCATGTCTTCGATCGAGGACAGGTCTGGCAGCTTCGACGGGTTGTCGACGTAAATCGTTTCGCCGGTTTTCAGCAGCAGCTCGAAAATTACCGTCGGCGCCGTGGTGATCAGGTCCAGGTCGTACTCGCGCTCCAGGCGCTCCTGGATGATTTCCATGTGCAGCATGCCGAGGAACCCGCAACGGAAGCCGAAGCCCAGTGCGTCGGAGCTTTCCGGGGTGTATTGCAGGGACGAGTCGTTGAGCGTGAGCTTTTGCAGGGCTTCACGGAAATCTTCGAAGTCGTCGGAGCTGACCGGGAACAGGCCGGCGTATACCTGCGGCTGAATGCGTTTGAAGCCTGGCAGCACGTCGACGTCCGGCGTGGAGCTCAAGGTCAGGGTGTCACCGACCGGCGCACCGTGAATGTCCTTGATGCCAGCGATGATGAAGCCCACTTCGCCGGCCTTCAGGTCAACGGTGGCGGTGTGTTTCGGGTTGAAGACACCGACGCTGTCCACGAGGTGGATCTTGCCGGTGGACTTGACCAGGATCTTGTCGCCCTTCTTCACACGACCGTGGCGCACGCGAACCAGGGAAACAACGCCCAGGTAGTTGTCGAACCAGGAGTCGATGATCAACGCTTGCAGCGGATCTTCATAGTTGCCGGTCGGCGCAGGAATGGTCTTGACCAGACGCTCCAGCACTTCGTCGACGCCCAGACCGGTCTTGGCACTGCACTCGACCGCGTCGGTGGCATCGATGCCGATGATTTTTTCGATTTCTTCTTTCACGCGGTCCGGATCGGCCTGAGGCAGGTCGATCTTGTTCAGGACCGGCATCACTTCCAGGCCCTGCTCAATCGCGGTGTAGCAGTTGGCTACCGACTGCGCTTCAACGCCCTGACCGGCATCGACCACCAGCAACGCGCCTTCACAGGCCGCCAGCGACCGGCTGACTTCATAGGTGAAGTCGACGTGGCCCGGGGTGTCAATGAAGTTCAGCTGGTACTTGATGCCATCGCGAGCGGTGTAATACAGGGTGACGCTGTGGGCCTTGATGGTGATCCCGCGTTCACGTTCCAGGTCCATGGAGTCCAGAACCTGGGCTTCCATTTCGCGCTCGGCAAGGCCGCCACACATCTGGATGAAGCGATCGGCCAGCGTCGACTTGCCATGGTCAATGTGGGCGATGATGGAGAAATTGCGGATATGACTCAAATCACTCACGGATCAACACTCAAAAAGGCTGCAGGCATAGCCCGCCGAAAAATAGCCGGGAATTGTACCTGATCCACGGCGCAAGCGTCACGTTCGCAGGTCAGACGGCGCCTACAAAAACGCCCCGGTCTTGCGACAGGGGCGTTTTGAGTGACCTGCAAGGTCAGGAGAAACCCTTGATCAACCGGCCCGACGCAACAACCAGACCCCGGCCAAGGCACAAACACCCGCCGGCACAAGGACCGCAAACAGTGGCGAGAAACCGAAGACCAGGCTCGAAGGACCGAGCAAATCCTGAACAATGCGAAAGGTGAAGCCCACCAGCACACCGGTGAACACCCGCTGACCGAGGGTCACCGAGCGCAACGGACCGAAAATGAAGGAAATTGCCATCAGCACCAGCGCGGCGGTGACCAGCGGCTGCAACACCTTGACCCAAAATGCCAGCCAGTAACGACCATTGCTCAAGCCCTGGTCAGCCAGGTAGTGGATGTACCCCCATAGACCACTGATCGACAGCGTCTCAGGCGACATGACCACGGTATTCAACAGCTGCGGACTCAAGGCGACATCCCAGCGCTCGACCGGGGTAGTGACCACTTCAGTGCTCTTTTCATGGAACAGCGTGGTGGTGATGTCGCTCAATTGCCAGTGGTCCTGATCGAACTTCGCCTTCTTGGCGAAGCTGGAAGACAGCATATGACGCTCATTATCGAAACGATAACGGGTGACGCCGTACAGCAAACCATCGGGTTGCACAGAGTTGACGTGGATAAACTCATCTCCCTGGCGGTGCCACAAACCATGCTTGGCGCTCTGCGCATCGCCGCCGCCCTGAGCCAGGGAGCGATTGGCCTGAGCAGTGACTTCGGTGGCCGGCGCAACGTATTCGCCGATCAGCACACCCACCACCATCAGGATCAGCATTGGCTTCATGACCGCCCAGACGATGCGCCCGATCGACACGCCCGCAGCGCGCATGATGGTCAGCTCGCTGTGACTGGCGAGACTGCCGAGGCCGATCAGGCAACCGATCAGCGCAGCCATCGGCAACATGTCGTAAAGACGCCGCGGCGCGGTCAGCAGGACATAACTCAACACGTCGACCAAGGTGTAGGTATCGCTGACCTCACTCATTTCATCGATGAACGCGAACAGCGTCGCCAGACCGAGAATGATCCCCAGTACCGCCAGAATTGCCACGAATACGCTGCTACCAATGTAGCGATCGAGCTTATCCACGAGCCACCTCCAGCGCGCTGCGACGACTCGCCAGCTTCAACTGCAAGGGTTCCCAATAGAGCAAGCCCAGGCCTATGGCCAGGAAGATTGCATGCACCCACCACAACCCCAGAGCTGGCGGGATTTTGCCCTTTTCAAGGGCGCTACGAGCGGCAATCAGGATGGACAGGTAAGCCATATATAGAAGAATCGCCGGCAACAGCTTGAGGAAACGGCCCTGACGCGGATTGACCCGCGACAACGGCACCGCCATCAAGGTCACGATGAAGACCAGCAACGGCAAGGACAAACGCCATTGCAGCTCGGTATGCAAACGGATGTCGTCACTGCCCAGCAACGCGCCGGTGGACATCGCGTCACGGTCAGTCACCTCGTCGCTGACGTCCGGCTTGGGCAGCAAGACGCCGTACTCCTCGTACTTGATCGCCCGATAGTCGGCCTGACCCGGATTGCCGTCATAGCGATAGCCGTTGTCGAGAATCAGGTAACGGTTACCATCGGGCCGAATTTCCTGACGGCCCTTCTCGGCCACCAGCACGGAAATCCCGCGATCCTTGTTATCGGAATTGACGTTTTTCTGCGAAATGAATACGCCGCCGAGGTTGATGCGATCATCCGACAGCGTTTCGGTGTAGGTCACCCGCGTCCCGTCACGCAGCGCCTGGAAGCGACCCGGCTCGAGGGTGTCGAACTCGGTCAGGGCATCCTGCTTGTTCAACAGCAACTGGAACTGATTGGCGCCTTGTGGTGCCAGGCTCAGGCTCAGCCATGCCACCACCAGTGCGACCAGGGTGGCTGGGAAAAGGGTCATGGCAAACAGACGCTGCTGGCTCATGCCGGTGGCAGACAGCACCGTCATTTCGCTTTCAAGGTACAAGCGACCATAGGCCAGCAGGATTCCGAGAAACAGGCCCAAAGGCAAAATCAGCTGCAGGAAACCCGGCAGACGAAAGCCCATGATCAGGAATAGCGAGCCCGGATCCAGGAGGCCAGAGGCCGCCTGGGCGAGGTACTTGATGAAGCGACCGCTCATGATGATGACCAGCAGCACAGCGCTGACGGCGCTCAAGGTCAACAGGACTTCGCGGGATAGGTAACGGAAGACAATCAAACCAGACACTCCAGGGTTGTCAGGCTAAGGCGGCCAAACAAGCAAACGTATCAGACGGCCCGCAGGGCAGAGCCGCCGAAAAAGTTGGCGCATTATCCTGTGAATGGGTCCGCCTGTCACTGCGCATGCTCAAGCAGGCGGGTAAAGCGCTGAAGATCGTACGACCGAGGGTTGTCAGGCTCGGGGCACGAGGTTCAAACTGCGGCCTTTGTCGCGGGCCGTGACCTGCGTCTTCCTATTTATAAGCAAGCTCGAATGCATGCCGTCGAGCTCTTGCGTGTTGACCATTAATTCAGGGACCCGGACATGGAACTGGTTGTAAAAAGCGTTAGCCCAGAAACGTTGAAAACCGCCACTCTGGTGGTCGCCGTCGGCGAAGGCCGCAAGCTCGGCGCCGTTGCCAAACAACTCGACGAACTGAGCGGTGGCGCTATCAGCGCTGTGCTCAAGCGCGGCGACCTGGCTGGCAAAGTCGGTCAGAGTCTGTTGCTGCACAGCCTGCCGAACCTCAAGGCCGAACGCGTGCTGCTGGTGGGCGTGGGCAAAGACGAAGAGCTGGGCGACCGCCCGTTCCGCAAGATCATTGCCGGCATCCTCAACACCCTTAAAGGCCTGGGCGGCAGCGATGCGGTCCTGGCACTGGACGAAGTCGTGATCAAAGGCCGTGACAGCTACGGCAAGACCCGCCTGCTGGCCGAAACCCTGGTCGACGGCGAATACACGTTCGATCAGTTCAAGAGCCAGAAAGCCGAACCTCGCACCCTGAAGAAAGTCACCCTGGTGACCATCAAGGCGGCACAGGCTGAAGTCGAGCGCGCCGTGGCCCACGCCACTGCCATCGCCAACGGCATGGCGTTCACCCGCGACCTGGGCAACCTGCCGCCGAACATCTGCCACCCGACGTTCCTCGGTGAGCAAGCGAAGAACCTGGGCAAAGAATTCAAGGGCCTGAAAGTCGAAGTCCTTGATGAAAAGAAGATCAAGGACCTGGGCATGGGCTCGTTCTACGCCGTGGGCCAGGGCAGCGCCCAGCCACCGCGCCTGATTGTCATGCAATACAACGGCGGCAAGAAATCCGAGAAGCCGTATGCACTGGTCGGCAAAGGCATCACCTTTGACACTGGCGGCATCAGCCTGAAACCGGGCGCCGGCATGGATGAAATGAAGTACGACATGGGCGGCGCTGCCAGCGTATTCGGTACGCTGCGTGCCGTGCTCGAGCTGAAACTGCCGATCAACCTCGTGTGCATCCTGGCCTGCGCCGAGAACATGCCGAGCGGCAACGCTTCGCGTCCTGGCGACATCGTCACCACCATGAGCGGCCAGACCGTGGAAATCCTCAACACCGACGCCGAAGGCCGTCTGGTGCTGTGCGACGCCCTGACCTACTCCGAGCGCTTCAAGCCGCAAGCGGTGATCGACATCGCGACCCTGACCGGCGCTTGCGTCGTTGCATTGGGTTCCCACACGTCGGGCCTGCTGGGCAACAACGACGAACTGATCGGCCAACTGCTGAGCGCTGGCCAATCGGCTGACGATCGCGCCTGGCAACTGCCGCTGTTCGATGAGTACCAGGAACAGCTGGACAGCCCGTTCGCCGACATCGCCAACATTGGCGGCCCGAAAGCCGGCACCATCACCGCTGCCTGCTTCCTGTCGCGCTTCACCAAGAACCTCAACTGGGCGCACCTGGACATCGCCGGCACGGCCTGGACCAGCGGCGGCAAGGACAAGGGCGCCACTGGCCGTCCGGTTCCATTGCTGACCCAATACCTGCTGGACCGCGCCAAAGCCTGAAACCGATGACTTCCGGTGGCATCTCCCTCGGGTGATGCCACTTGAAGCTCAGGAACCGCAATGACCAAAGTCGACTTCTATATCCTGCCCAGCGCCGATCCTTCGGCGCGGCTGGACTTTGCCTGCAAGCTCACCGAAAAAG
The DNA here is from genome assembly GCF_000282315.2 of Pseudomonas sp. GM41(2012). GTDB lineage: Bacteria > Pseudomonadota > Gammaproteobacteria > Pseudomonadales > Pseudomonadaceae > Aquipseudomonas. The sequence goes on along the minus strand of NZ_AKJN02000007.1, from coordinate 1,318,382 downwards.
CCTGGCGCATGGGTCACCGCATCTATCTGCATTGCACCGATGCTGCCCAGCGTGACGATCTCGATGCGCGTCTGTGGGCCTTCAAGGGCGAAAGCTTTGTGCCCCACGGCCCCGCTGAAAATGAGCCGGACGGTTTGATTGTGTTGGGCCTTGGCGATGACTGCGGCCCGCATCAGGACCTGTTGGTCAATCTCGCCCTGAAAGTCCCGGCATTCGCCAACAAGTTCGCCCGCGTGGCGGAAGTGGTGGTGGAAGATCCGACGATTCGTACGGCTGCGCGGGAGAGTTTCCGTTTCTACCGCGAACAGGGCTATCCTCTGCAAGATCACCGTTTACAGCGACTCTGAGCATTCCGATGGACACTCCAAAACCGCTGCAAAAGTCCGCGCACCTGCTGGACGACCTTGAGTCGATCCGTCAATTGCTCGGCGACGACAACCTGCAACCGCCCTTGCTCACCGACACGGTCGAGGAAGGTGACCAGGAACAGATTCCGATGCTGTTCGATACGGTCGGCGCCAGCCCGCCCATTCTCGAACCGACGCCACCCGCCCCAGCAGCCCCTGCTGCCCAACCGGCACCCGCCGCCAGCAAGGGGCCCGACGACCTGCTGCACCTGGATGGCGAACTGCGCGCTGCCGCGCAATTGATCATGCAAGACGTGATCGACGACTTCGCCCCGCACATCGAAACCGAAATCAAACGCCGCTTGGCTGCGCGAATGGAACGGTTGTTGAGCCAGTACGAATAACCCCTATCCCTGTGGGAGCGAGCCTTTGTGGCGAGGGGGTTTACCCCCGTTGGGTCGCGAAGCGGCCCCAAAACCTGCCACCGTGGTGTGTCTGGCGGACCGCATGCTCAGGTTTAACGACTGCTTCGCAGCCGAACGGGGCGGTGCGACGTTTCGCTAAACCCCCTCGCCACAAAAGCTTGCTCCCACAGTTTGAGATGCGCCCGGTCTACCCCGGCTCGCCCTACGCCCCATGCCCCGCTATACTTGCCGGCTTTTCCTGAATAAATGCCAATAGGGTCCCGCCGCGCATGGATAAGACCTACCAGCCGCACGCCATTGAAACTTCCTGGTACAACACCTGGGAGTCAGAGAATTACTTCGCCCCGCAAGGCGCGGGCGAGTCCTACACCATCATGATCCCGCCGCCGAACGTCACCGGCAGCCTGCACATGGGTCACGGCTTCAACAACGCGATCATGGACGCCCTGATCCGTTTCCGCCGCATGCAGGGCCGCAACACCCTGTGGCAGCCGGGTACCGACCACGCCGGTATCGCTACGCAAATGCTGGTGGAGCGTCAACTCGAAGCCCAGGGCCAGAATCGTCACGATCTGGGCCGTGAGAAATTCCTCGAGAAAGTCTGGGAATGGAAGGATCAGTCCGGCGGCAACATCAGCCGTCAGATCCGCCGTCTTGGCTCGTCCGTGGACTGGGGCCGCGAGCGATTCACCATGGACGACGGCCTCTCGGAAGCCGTGAAAGAAGCCTTTGTGCGCTTGCACGAAGACGGCCTGATCTACCGCGGCAAGCGCCTGGTCAACTGGGACACCAAGTTGCACACGGCGATTTCCGACCTCGAAGTGGAAAACCACGACGAGAAAGGTTTCCTGTGGAACCTGAAATACCCACTGGCCGATGGCGCCAAGACCGCTGAAGGCAACGATTACCTGATCGTCGCGACCACTCGCCCGGAAACCATGCTTGGCGACGCCGCCGTAGCCGTTAACCCGAACGATGAACGCTACCAGGCCCTGATCGGCAAGTTTGTCGAGCTGCCGCTGGTCGGCCGCCGCATTCCGATCATCGCCGACGATTACTGCGACCCTGAATTCGGCACCGGCTGCGTGAAAATCACCCCGGCCCACGATTTCAACGACTACGAAGTCGGCAAGCGCCACAACCTGCCGCTGCTGAACATCTTCGACAAGAACGCCGCTGTATTGCCGGCCTGTCAGGTGTTCAACCTCGATGGCACCCTCAACGAAAGCATCGACGGCAAGATCCCGGCCGAATACGCCGGCCTGGATCGCTTCGAAGCGCGCAAGCAGATCGTTGCAGCGTTTGATACCGCCGACCTGTTGGTCAGCGTCAACGATCACGCGCTGAAAGTGCCTAAAGGTGACCGTTCCGGCACCATCATCGAGCCGTGGCTGACCGACCAGTGGTACGTGTCGACCAAGCCACTGGCTGAGCCAGCCATCGCTGCTGTTGAAGACGGCCGCATCGCGTTCGTGCCGAAACAGTACGAAAACATGTACTTCTCGTGGATGCGCGACATCCAGGACTGGTGCATCAGCCGTCAGCTGTGGTGGGGCCACCGGATTCCGGCCTGGTACGACGAGTCGGGCAAGGTCTACGTCGGTCGCGACGAAGCCGAAGTACGTGCCAAGCACAACCTCGGCCCGGACGTTGCACTGCAACAGGACAACGACGTTCTCGACACCTGGTTCAGTTCGGGTCTGTGGACCTTCTCCACGCTCGGCTGGCCTGAGCAGACCGAATTCCTGAAGAAATTCCATTCCACCGACGTGTTGGTGACCGGTTTCGACATCATTTTCTTCTGGGTTGCCCGGATGATCATGCTCACCATGCACTTGGTGAAGAACGAAGACGGCACGCCGCAGGTTCCGTTCAAGACCGTTTATGTTCATGGCCTGGTGCGAGATGGCCAGGGCCAGAAGATGTCCAAGTCCAAGGGCAACGTCCTGGACCCGCTGGACATCATCGACGGCATCGAGCTCGAAGACCTGGTGCAGAAACGCACCTCCGGCATGATGCAGCCGAAACTGGCGAAGAAGATCGAGAAGCAGACCCGCGACGAGTTCGCCGACGGCATCGCCAGCTACGGCACCGACGCCCTGCGCTTCACCTTCTGCTCGCTGGCGTCCACCGGTCGCGACATCAAGTTCGACATGGGCCGCGTCGAGGGCTATCGCAACTTCTGCAACAAGATCTGGAACGCCGCGCGCTACGTGCTGGACAAGGGCGAAGACTGCGGTCAGAACGGCGAAGCTTACGAGCTGTCGCTGGCGGATCGCTGGATCATTTCGCAGCTGCAACGCACCGAAGCCGAAGTGACCCGTCAACTCGATCAGTTCCGCTTCGACCTGGCTGCACAAGCCTTGTACGAGTTCATCTGGAACCAGTATTGCGACTGGTACCTGGAACTGTCCAAGCCTGTGCTGTGGGACGAAAACGCGCCGGTCGAACGTCAGCGCGGCACCCGCCGTACGCTGGTGCGGGTATTGGAAGTCGCGCTGCGTCTGGCGCATCCGTTCATGCCGTTCATCACCGAAGAAATCTGGCAGCGCATCGCGCCGCTGGCCGGTATCGAAGGCAAGACGATCATGCTGCAACCTTGGCCAGTGGCCAATGAAGCGCGCATTGATCAGGGCGCCGAAGATGACATCGAGTGGCTGAAGACGTTGATGCTTGGCACGCGCAACATTCGCGCCGAGATGAACATCGGTCCAGGCAAGCCGTTGAACCTGTTCCTGAAAAACGTCAGCGCCGAAGATCAGCGTCGTCTCACTGAGAACGAAGCCCTGCTGAAAAAGCTGGCTCGCCTCGAATCGATCACCGTGTTGGCTGCTGGCGAAGAAGCACCACTGTCCGCCACCGCACTGGTCGGCGAGATGGAAGTGCTGGTGCCGATGGCCGGACTGATCGACAAAGACGCCGAACTGGCGCGTCTGGACAAGGAAATCCTGCGTCTGCAGGGTGAAGTTCAGCGCGTGGGCGGCAAGCTGTCTAACGCCGGTTTCGTCGACAAGGCCCCGGCCGAAGTCATCGAGAAGGAACGCGCCAAACTGGCTGAAGCTGAACAGGCTTTGGGCAAGTTGGCCGAGCAGCATGCGCGGATTGCCAGCCTGTAACGGCAAATCGCAATGAAAGAGGGAGGCCCGAAACGGCCTCCCTTTTTTGTGCCCATCACTTTCTCCCTGCACCACAAATCCCTTGTGGGAGCGAGCCTGCTCGCGATGAGGCCATAACATTCAACATTGATGTCGCCTGTTTCGCCGCCATCGCGAGCAGGCTCGCTTGTATGGTAGGACTTGAAGGGAGGAGAAGGGACAAGGCTCGATTCTGACTGTTGACGCAGTACAGACCGTGGGAGAGTTCGCCCCTCCTCCTTTCACCCAAGCGCCGATAAAGAATGCATCGGGCCTAGACCGACGATAGGAACAAGCCTGCGCCCCTGGGTGAGCCCTTCAAGTGCTTAAAACCATATCCCGGAGGAAATCCTATGGCAATGCCGGTTTCTGCTTCAAAGCCGATCGTGGGCGTGGATGTCGCCAAGAATGAGTTGGTGATTTATCACGCCGAACTGGGCCTGCTTGAAGAGATTCCCAACAATAAAACAGCCATCAAGAAGTGGTTGAAGGCCTTGCCGAGCACGGTGGCCATTGCCGTCGAAGCCACCAATATCTACCACTTGGAGTTCGCCGATCTGGCCTACGAGGCCGGATGCGTGATTTACATGGTGGGCGGCTATGAACTCAAGCATTACCGCGAAGGTGTGAAGGTCCGTGCCAAAACTGATGCACTGGATGCCAAGTTGCTTGCTCGGTATCTGAAAAATGAACATGAAGAGCTTCACCCATGGACCCCGCCATCCCCACTATACCGCCAGCTGCTGAGTCTTTTCCGCCGCCGGGCGGCGTTGGTCCAGGCAAGGGTCGGCCTGGTGCAAAGCTGGGCCAATGAGCCGCTGCTCAAGACCGCTTTTGCCGAACAAGTGAAGTCCATGCAACAGCTTGAGATGCTGATCGAGAAGACGATCAACGATCAGCTCAAAGAAGCCGGTTTGCTGGGCCAGTTAAAACGCTGTCTGAAAGTGGAAGGCATTGGTTTTTTGACAGGTGCGCGTTTGATCACGGCGTTTCAGCGGGGTGACTTCAGAAACGCGGATGCCTTTATCGCCTTTCTGGGAATGGATTTGCGGGTATCAAAATCAGGGCAAAAAGACGGCCGCCGCAGTTTGACCAAGCGCGGTGACCCGGAGGCTCGGCGGCTGCTGCACAATGCGGCAATGTCGGCGAGTCGCACCGAGGCCTGGAAAGATTTTTATCAAGAACAAAGAGCTCGGGGTTTCAGCACCACTCAAGCATTGGTGATGCTGGCTCGAAAGCTCGCTCGGGTGGTATTCGCTCTGCTAAAGGGGCAGGACGAATACCAACCGAAAGTCAGTTGAGGGCTTCCCCTCAACCATAGAATCTCCCACAGGGGGATTGTGCTGTTTGTCACAATTGGGTTCACAACGGCTGGATGTGGGACAATACCCGCCACTTTTAGCCATACCCGAATCGACCACACCCATGAACGCCCCCCGCACACCCCGCCCTGCGCGCAAAAAGCCTGATTCCGCCACCCCGGCCAAAGCCGTGGAGCCCCGCGAGAAGGCCAGCCTGCACCCGCGCAACCGCCATCAGGGTCGTTACGACTTCCCGGCGCTGATCAAAACCACGCCGGAACTGGCGAAGTTCGTGATCATCAACCCGTACGGCAAAGAAAGCATCGACTTCGCCAGCCCGGACGCAGTGCGGGTGTTCAACCGTGCGTTGCTCAAGTCGTTCTACGGCGTCGCCCATTGGGACATCCCGGCCGACTACCTCTGCCCACCGGTTCCGGGCCGTGCCGATTACGTGCACTTCCTGGCCGACCTGCTGGCCAGCGTCAACGACGGTGAGATCCCGCGCGGCGCGCCGGTCAAGGTGCTCGATATCGGCATGGGCGCCAACTGCGTCTATCCGTTGATCGGTTACAGCGACTATCGCTGGCACTTCCTCGGCTCGGAAATCGACCCGACGGCCGTGGCCGCCGCCAAAGCCATCGTCCAGTCCAACGGGCTGAACAAAGCGATCCAGTTGCGCCTGCAAAGCAATCCCAAGCACATTCTGCTGGGCCTGCTCGAACCCGGCGAACGCTTTGACCTGACCATGTGCAACCCGCCATTCCACGCCTCGATGGACGAAGCGACCAAGGGCAGCGAGCGTAAATGGCGCGCGCTGGGCCGTGCCGATCCAAAACGCAAACTGCCGGTGCTGAACTTTGGCGGTCAATCGGCAGAATTGTGGTGTGAAGGTGGCGAAGCACGGTTTGTGACGCAACTGATCGCCGAGAGCGCGCATTTCCAGCACAAAGTGCTTTGGTTCAGTACCTTGGTCTCGAAAGCCTCCAACCTGCCGGCGATCAAGACAGCCTTGAAAAAGGCCGGTGTATTGGAAAGCCAGGTCGTGGAAATGTCTCAGGGCCAGAAGCAAAGCCGCTTCGTCGCCTGGACCTTCCAGACCAAATCCGAGCAGCAGGTCTGGCGCGAGCGCTGGGTAAAGAAAAGCTGAGTCACTGACCGACACAAATCAACTGTGGGAGTGAGACCGGCTTGCCGGCGATGGCGATGTATCAGTCGACATCATCGTTAACTGACACGCAGCCATCGCGAGCAGGCTCGCTCCCACAATTGGTTTAGTGGTGTTTGCGGGGCAATCGCTAAATCGCAGACACAAAAAAGCCGTGCCCGGATCACTCCGGAGCACGGCTTTTTTTTACTGCGTCTTACTTGTTAACAGCGTCAGTCAGGCCTTTGGCCACAACCAGCTTGATAACTTTCTTGGCAGCGATTTCGATGGCAGCGCCAGTCGAAGGGTTGCGGCCGGTACGGGCAGGACGCTCAGTCACTTTCAGTTTGCCGATACCTGGCAGAGTGATTTCGCCGCCGTTTTCCAGCTGATCAGCAACGATTTGGCCCAGTTGGTCCAGAGCGTTACGCGCGGTGGTTTTTGGCGCGTCGATAGCTTCAGCGATGTCGGCGATCAGTTGGTCTTTAGTAAGAGCCATGTAGTGTTCCTTCCCTATCAAATTCATATGGATTGCAGAGTGCAGTGTCAGCCATCGAGCCCGATCTTCTGGATCTGGCACCCTCGGCCATAACCGCGACGAGTCGGGGTTATAGATACCGAAATCAGGGTTTGGTTCGACCTGACAAATGCTGAATGCACGCTTAACGCAGTGACTTCGCGTAAGACCGGGCAAAACTAGCACAGAGACGGGGAAATATCCGCCTCTAGCTACCCATTTGGTCAGCTTTATTGTTCTAAAACGGTAAAAAACAGCATAAGCGCCATCGGACACCTGCGAATTGCCCTTCGTGCCGCGCCAAAACCAGTGGTTGCGGTACACTTGGCACTTTTTGGGGGAGCACGCCCTCCTCTCTTCAATCAGCCGAGAAGCCCATGCCGATCCGCCATTGCATCGTCCACCTGATCGACAAAAAACCCGACGGCACACCCGCAGTTCTCCACGCTCGCGATTCCGAACTGGCCGAGTCGAGCGCTATCGAGTACATGCTTGCCGACCTCAATGAGAGCTACAACGCCAAACAAGGCAAGGCCTGGGGTTTCTTCCATGCCGAGTCCGGGGCGCATCCGTTCAGCGGCTGGCTGAAGGAATACCTCGATGGCGGCAAGGATTTCACGGCGTTCAGCCGGGTGGCGGTGGAACACCTGCAAAAGCTGATGGAGGAATCGAACCTCTCTGTGGGCGGCCACGTGCTGTTTGCGCATTATCAGCAAGGCATGACCGACTACCTGGCGATCGCCCTGCTACACCACAGTGAAGGCGTTGCAGTGACCGATCAACTGGACGTGACCCCGTCCCGGCACCTGGATCTGGGCCAACTGCACCTGGCGGCACGGATCAACGTGTCCGAGTGGCAGAACAACAAGCAGTCCAAGCAGTACATTTCGTTCATCAAAGGCAAGAACGGCAAAAAGGTTTCGGAGTATTTCCGCGACTTCATCGGCTGCCAGGAAGGCGTCGACGGCCCCGGCGAAACCCGCACCCTGCTCAAAGCCTTCAGTGACTTCGTTGAAAGCGAAGACCTGCCGGAAGAATCCGCCCGCGAGAAGACCAAGACCCTGGTGGATTACGCCAGCAGCCAGGCAAAACTGGGTGAACCCATGGGCCTGGAAGAACTCTCGGAGCTGATCGACGAAGAGCGCCCGAAAGCCTTTTACGATCACATCCGCAACAAGGACTACGGCCTGTCGCCGGAGATCCCGGCCGATAAACGTACCCTCAACCAGTTCCGCCGCTTCACCGGCCGCGCCGAAGGCCTGTCCATCAGCTTCGAAGCGCACCTGCTGGGCTCGAAGATCGAATACGACGAAGAAGCCGGCACGCTGATCATCAAAGGTCTGCCGACCCAGCTCACCGATCAGCTCAAGCGACGTAACTGATGCTCGGCGGCGTACTGAAGAAATTCCTGCTGATCCTGCTGGTGGTCGTGGTCTACCAGAACTGGGGCAAGATCGAGCGGGTGTTCCATCCAGCGCAGGTGGTGTCCGAGCAGACTCAGGCCAAGGCCAACGTCGTGCTCTATGCCACCGAATGGTGCGGTTACTGCAAACTGACCCGGCGCTTTCTCGATCAGAAGGGAATTCCCTATAAGGAATTCGATATCGAGAAGGATGCCGAGGCGCGCAAGGCCTACGAGGTGCTGGGTGGCAGCGGAATTCCGATCATCGATGTGAACGGGACGTTGATTCGCGGGTATGACCCGGACACCATTCTCGCCGCACTGAAGTAAACACAAATCCCTGTAGGAGCATGGCTCGCCCGCGATGAACGATTACACGGTGTGACGGTTACACCGAGTCGCGGCCATCGCGGGCAAGCCATGCTCCTACAGGAGTACGGTTCAGCGTTTTTCGATGCGGAAGCCAAAGCGCGGAAAGTGCACATGTACCACACCGCCCCGCTCGTCTTCACGACGCAAAATCAATTCCTCACTGCCTGCAAACAGCAACTCACCCGCCACCGGGTCAACGCCGTAATCGATGGCGGCAATGACCACCTGCTGGCCGGCCTCAAAACCATTCGGCTCGTCGAATTGCTCCTCCGGCAATGCGGCCGGAGTGGCATTGCGCGCAACCTCCAGCGCCTCCTCGGAGGACATCTCGCTGAACGCGCCATGACCGAAGCCCAACACGCGCCCCAGCCATGCCGAAACCGCTGGATAAGCATCGACCAACGGTGACGTGACGGGCGCGGCCTTGAGGAACCACAACGGATGGGCCAGGGCGAAGTCGGCAATCGACGGCTCGCCGAACAGGAAGTCGCCCTGTTCGCGCTGAAGCTGTTGCTCCAGACGCGCCATGATGGTCGGCCACTGATGCCGGGCCTGTTCAGCCGACAACCGTGTGGCGCTGCCACCGCTGAACAACTCCGCGCGATCAGCAATAAACGCCTTGATCGCTTCCGGCGGCATATTAGCAAAGCGCACGGCGATCGATTCCGGTTGAAACACCAGGCTGACCGCGTGCTGGAACACCACCGAATCCGCCCACGCGGCGAAGGTCGCGGCGATCATTTCCTGGCCTTCCGGGAAGAACGCCGGCAAGGCTTTTTCCTGCTCCAGCCGACGGGCAATCAGCGACGTGTCGCAATAGATATCCGCGCCAATCTGCAACACCGGCGTCTTGCGGTAACCGCCGGTCAGCGCGGTCAGATCGGGTTTTGGCATCACCGGCGAGATCTTCACCGAGCGCCAGGACAGACCCTTGAATCCCAGCAGCAAGCGGGCCTTTTCGGCGAAAAGGGACGTCGGGTAATGATGAAGAATTAACTCTGACATGCTCGGCTCCGCCGCACGGATTGGGAATCCGCAGCTTAGCGCGCATTTCCGGAGCAGCCCACCGATCTGCCTGATGGGCACTTATCAGTCAGATTGATAAGCCCGCAGCGGCACTCGCCACCAAGCATTCCTTGGCGCTTTTCTTGAGTTTTTTGATCAGCCGTTCCTGACGCAGCGCTTCGCTTTTATCGCGGCAGGCTTCGGTGTAAACCAATGCCACGGCAGGGCTGGAGAGAAAAAAGCGTGCGCCCTTACCACGCTGGTGAGTGGCGAAGCGGCGCACGGGATCATCGCTGATCCCGCAGTAGAGCGAACCATTGGCCGCGCGAACGAGGTAGACGAACCAGGGTTTGCTGACAGGCAGCGACGGTTCGGCGGCAATGACGGAAGATTCGCTGGCGCTGTTCACGTGACGATCAAGGCTTGAAAGGAAACAAGCCGCGATCTTATCAGCGACTGGCCTGGAATGCCTTCAGCCCCTTCAAGGCTTGAGCGCGCACGGCGTTTCTCACCACTGGCGTCCAGCCCAACAACAGCCCTTTGAAACCCAGCGCCTGTCGGGACCAGCCCCACAGATCGAAGCTGTCGTGATGCTCGCAAATCTTGCCGTCGCGAAAAACGAAGCGCGCCTGAATGTCGTTGACCACGGTGTTGCCGGTCTGACTGAACAGGTACGTCGCCACCCAATGGGCGCCGCCCGTGCGCTCATCGCTGCGCACGTTATCGAACGTCAGGGAAAAATCCTTGGCCCGAGTAGTGAGCATCCGCCACATGTCGCCTGCATCGCGGCCGCGAAGTTCGCCGAACGCCGGATCACTGAACACCACGTCGTCGGTATAGCAGGCGCTCATGGCCTCGGCATCCAGCCGCTGGAAGGCTTGGTAGAACTGGGTGATCAATGCGTTGTGGGCATCACTCATGGACAGGCTCCCTGATGTGCAAAGTGGCTTCAAAAGTTTGCCTGCACGATAGTCAACAAAGGCGCGAAACACTATCGGCATTCGTGAGCCGAATACCGACAGTGTGCGGCTGTCAGACCTTTTCGCTTTCGACCTGGACGTACAGCGAACGTCCAGCGCCAAGGCCGGCGATGATCGCCCCAAGGCCGATGATGCCGAATATCCAGCCCAAGGCGTTCCAGCCACCGGTCCAGTCATGCACGATGCCAACCGCGAACGGCCCCATGGACGCCAGGGTGTAACCGAAGCCCTGGGCCATGCTCGACAGGTTCGCCGCGACATGGGCGTCCCGCGAACGCAGCACGATCAGGGTCAACGCCAGACTGAACGTACCGCCCTGCCCCAGACCCAGCAGGATCGCCCAGCCCCACAAGCCGTCGATCGGTGCGTAAAGACAACCGAACAAGCCGCCAAGGGTCAGCAGCATGACGATGACGATCGCCAGACGCTGATCCTTGCCACGCGTCGCCAGCCATGGCGCCGCCAGTGAACTTGCCAACTGAACGATGACCGAGCCTGACAGCACCAGCCCCGCCTGGGTCGGCGTCAGGCCGCGACCGATCAGGATCGACGGCAACCAGCCGAACACGATGTAGGCCAGTGAGGATTGCAGGCCCATGTAGAGCGTCACTTGCCAGGCAAGTGGATCACGCAACAGGCCGCGAACCCGATACGCGACGTTGTGCGCGCCGTGTTTCTGCCCGACTTGTGGCAACCAGAAAATCGCCGCGACCAATGCCGGAACCACCCAGAAACCGAGGCCCAAGGCCCAGCTCTTGTCGAAATGCTCGCTCAACGGCACGGTCGCGCCCGCGGCCATCGCCGCCCCCAGGCACAGGGCCATGGTGTAGACGCCGGTCATGGTGCCCGCGTGTTTGGCAAAGTCGCGTTTAACGATGCCGGGCAGCAATACGCCGATCACGCCGATGCTCGCGCCCGCCAGCACGCTGCCGGCAAACAGACCGATCTCGCCGAGCGAACTGCGCAGGATGATCCCGCCGGCCAACATCAAGAGAATGCCCAGCACCACTCGCTCGGCGCCGAAACGTCGGGCCAGCACGGGCGCCAGCGGTGCAAACAAGCCGAGGCACAGCACCGGCAACGTCGTCAGCAAACCGGCCTGGGCTGCCGACAAACCGAGGGTTTTCGACACCTCGCTGAGCATCGGCGCCATGCTCGACAGCGCCGGGCGCAGGTTCAGCGCCACCAGAATCAGGCCCAGCAACAGCAGCCACGGCCGCCGCAGGATCGGGTGACTTTGCTGGACCTGTTCATCATCCGCCTCGGCGTCGATCAGCAGCTCTTCGAGCTCCGCCGTGCGCTTGGCTTGGGGAATGCTGCTGTTGTCGACCTGCTGGCTGGACATGGGGTTCTCGGTTTCAAGGTTCATTGATCAACTGCCTCGACAGGGCTTTGGCCCGTTCCGGGTCGCGTTGCTCGACGGCATCAAGCAGTTCGATATGGAGGTCGAACACCTCTTGGCGTCGGGGGGAAATGTTCAGGGTTTCGCGCAACTGCGCACCGATGACGCTGGAAAAATAGCGATACAGCTCGCTGAGGGTCGGGTTGTGCGCGGCGTCCACCAAACGCCGGTGGAACACCAGATCGCAGGCGATATACGTGTCGAGATCGCCGTGATAGTGGCTGCCGCTGACACCCAACGCCTCGCGCAATGCCACCAGGTCTTCGTCGGTACGACGCAACGCGGCGAGGCCGATGGCCTCGACTTCCAGAATGTGCCGGGTTTCCCGGGCCTGTTCATGGGAGCAGCGGGACAACGCCTTCATGGTGTCGAGCGGATCGACCACCGCCCGCAGATAGCTGCCGTCGCCCTGACGGATTTCGATCAACCCGGAAAACGCCAATACGCGCATGGCTTCACGCACGGTATTGCGGCTGATGCCCAGCTCGGCGGACAGCTCGGGTTCGGTGGGTAAACGCTGGCCGACCGTCCAGACGCCTTCTGTAATACGCAGGCGTAACTGGTCCAGGGCCTGATCGACCAGGGACCGCTTTATGAGTGGAGAAATTTCTGACATTGGATTCGCCCTTTCATCCAATCATAGGATGAATTTTCTGACATGTTAGTCAGCTACACGTAGGACGGCAACCGCCTAAGTTCAAAGGGCAGGAGAAGGAGCGGGATTTTCGATTAGTCAAAATTACCCTTTAAGGGTAATTTTAGGGACAGGGCAAGCGGCTTCTTATGGAAAAGAACACACCCCACTTCGACTTGTCAGTGGTCAAGGCGGAGATTGTCAGATTAGGGACAAAGGCATTTACCGGTGCAGCACGGGAAGGCGGCCGGCGAATGGATTTAAGCCTTTCCCAAATGCTGCAAGTCGTCTGCGCGCTGGAAAACAGAATGTTGTACAAGTCGATGACGACCTTTGCCGATCACCGGATCTGGCAGGACGTTTATCACATGAAGACTCACGGTCTGGAGATTTACATCAAAGTGACTTACCGCCCCGGTGGTGGGCCTCCGGTAATCTCCTTCAAGGAGAAAGACGCATGAATGGAAAGCAATGTTTCAGCTGCGGTACTCATGATGGGTTGCAGCATTTCGAAGGGCGTAGCTTCACTATCGATTTCAAAAAGATGACACGTCAGATAGGCGACATTTCAGGCTACGAGTGTCGGGTCTGCGGTGAAATCGAATTCGATGACGGCAGCGCCGAGCGATACTCAGAGGCTAGTGATCAACTGCTGATCGATTGCCATCAACTCATGGCTTCCGAGATGAAGCGTATCCGTCGCAAGCTGAAACTCTCGCAGAAAGAAGCGGTGAAATTACTTTCCGGCGGCGGCCACAATGCTTTTTCCCGCTACGAGCGCGCCGAGCTGGCGCCGCCTCAGCCTCTATTTATGCTGATGCGCTTACTGGATCGACACCCACACCTGCTGGATGACGTGCAAGCACTTTGCGAAGGTGCAGATTTGCGCCATTTATTAACGAGCCTCGATCAGGAGCGCCAAGCCGCGCTTGCTTCCTGACTCACAAAACCCAGACAAAAATAAACCCGGAACACTGTCCGGGTTTATTTCACTGCCAAGCGCCAATCAATGCAGGATCTGGCTCAAGAACAGCTTGGTACGTTCATTCTGCGGGTTATCGAAGAAGTCGTTCGGCGCAGCCTGTTCGACGATTTCACCCTTGTCCATGAAGATCACACGGTTGGCCACGGTGCGGGCGAAGCCCATCTCGTGGGTCACGCAGAGCATGGTCATGCCGTCTTCGGCCAGGCCGATCATGGTGTCGAGAACCTCTTTCACCATCTCCGGGTCGAGTGCCGAGGTCGGTTCGTCGAACAGCATGATTTTCGGTTTCATGCACAGGGCACGGGCAATCGCCACACGCTGTTGCTGACCGCCGGACAATTGCCCCGGGAATTTATGCGCCTGCTCCGGAATGCGGACGCGTTCCAGGTAATGCATGGCGATTTCTTCGGCCTTGCGCTTGGGCATCTTGCGCACCCACATCGGCGCCAGGGTGCAGTTCTGCAGGATGGTCAGGTGCGGGAACAGGTTGAAGTGCTGGAACACCATGCCGACTTCACGGCGTACCGATTCGATCTGCTTGAGGTCGTTGGTCAGCTCCACGCCATCGACCACGATGCGGCCCTGCTGGTGTTCTTCCAGACGGTTGAGGCAACGAATGGTGGTGGATTTGCCGGAACCCGACGGGCCGCACAGGACGATACGCTCGCCCTGTTTAACGTTCAGGTTGATGTCTTTCAACACGTGGAACTGGCCGTACCACTTGTTCACGCCCTGCATCTGAATAATGCCTTCAGGGCTCACAGGCTTTTTGATTGCTTCGCTCATTACAGAACTCCTAACGCTTGTGGCCAGTGTCGAGCTTGCGTTCCAGATGCATGGAATAGCGCGACATACCAAAACAGAAAATCCAGAACACCAGGGCCGCGAACACATAGCCTTCGGTGGCCATGCCCAACCATTTCGGGTCGGCGGCGGCTTGTTTGACGCTGTTGAGCAAGTCGAACAGGCCGATGATGATCACCAGACTCGTGTCCTTGAACAGCGCAATGAAGGTGTTGACGATGCCGGGGATCACCAGCTTCAGGGCTTGCGGCAGAATCACCAGGCCCATGCTGCGCCAGTAGCCGAGGCCCATCGCAGCAGCCGCTTCGTACTGACCTTTGGGAATCGCTTGCAGACCACCGCGCACCACTTCGGCGACGTACGCCGACTGGAACAGGATCACGCCGATCAGTGCCCGCAGCAATTTGTCGAAGTTCATGCCTTCAGGCAGGAACAACGGCAGCATCACCGAGGACATGAACAGCACCGTGATCAACGGTACGCCGCGCCAGAATTCGATGAAAGTCACGCAGACCACGCGAATCGCCGGCATGTTCGAACGACGGCCCAACGCAAGGACAATACCCAGCGGCAATGCACCGGCAATACCGACAGTGGCGATCACCAGAGTCAGCATCAGCCCGCCCCACTGACTGGTCGCCACGGTGCTCAGACCGAAGAGGCCGCCATGCAACAGGAAGTACGCAACGATCGGGTACAGCACCAGGAAGCTCAGCCCATATACCGCTTTATGGTGAAAGCGCGGGATAAACAGCGGTGCCACGCCGATGACCGCCAGCCACACGGTCAGGTCCACACGCCAGCGCAGGTCTGTCGGATAGTAGCCGTACATGAACTGGCCGAAGCGCTGTTGGATGAACACCCAGCAGGCGCCGTCCTTCGTACAATCGGCGCGCGTGGTGCCGACCCAGTTGGCATCGAGGATCGCCCAGCTCAGGATCGGTGGAACCACCAGGTAGATCAGGTAGAACGCAAACAGGGTCAGCAGGGTGTTGAGCCAGCTGGAGAACATGTTGGCGCGCATCCACGCCACGACACCGATACTGCGGTTCGGGGGCGGCATGTCAGGTTTGAAAGTATGAGTCGTCATGCGCTTTTCCTTACCGCTCGATCAGCGCAATGCGCTTGTTGTACCAGTTCATCAGCAGGGAAATGCTGATACTGATCGCCAGGTACACGCTCATGGTGATAGCAATCACCTCGATCGCCTGCCCGGTCTGGTTCAGCACCGTACCGGCAAACAACGAAACCATTTCCGGATAACCGATACCGGCCGCCAGCGAGGAGTTCTTCGCCAGGTTCAGGTATTGGCTGGTCAGCGGTGGAATGATCACGCGCAGGGCTTGCGGGATGATCACCTTGCGCAGGGTCGGACCGTTGCGTAACCCCAACGAGTGCGCCGCTTCCGTCTGGCCGTGGCTGACCGACTTGATGCCCGAACGCACGATCTCGGCGATAAACGCCGCGGTGTACACCGTCAGGGCCAGGGTCAGCGCCAGCAGCTCCGGGATCAGTACCCAGCCACCGACGAAGTTGAAGCCTTGCAGCTTCGGCATTTCCCAGTGCAGCGGCGCGCCGAAGATCAATGCGCACAGCGCAGGGATCACCAGGAACAGCGCCAGGCCCACCCAGAACTTGTGGAACGGTACGCCGGTCTCTTCGAAGCGTTTGGTCGCCCAGCGGCTCATCAGCACGATGGCGACAATGGCCACGACGATGCTGACCACAAACGGCCAGAAACCATCCGCCGTCAACGCGGCCGGCATGTTCAGGCCCCGACTGCTGACAAAGAAGGTGTCGCCGAAGTTATGGCTGTTGCGTGGCCCCGGCATGGTCAGGAACACCGCGAAGTACCAGAACAGGATTTGCAGCAGCGGCGGAATGTTACGGAAAACCTCTACATACACCGTCGCCAGCTTGGCAATGATCCAGTTCTTCGACAGCCGTGACACACCAACGATGAACCCGAGGATCGTCGCCAGGATCACGCCGATGAAGGTCACCAGCAGCGTGTTGAGCAGGCCGATGACAAACACCCGGGCATAGCTGTCCGATTCGGTGTAGTCGATCAGGTGTTGAGCGATGCCGAAACCGGCACTGCGCTCCAGAAAGCTGAAACCGGAGGTAATGCCCCGGTGTTGAAGGTTGGTCTGCGTGTTGTCGAACAGATACCAGCCCATCGAGACCACCGCCACAATGGTGATGATCTGAAACAGCCACGCACGCACTTTTGGATCGCTGAGGCTGAGCCTCTGCTTTGGTGCGCCGATTGAATTTTGCATGAAGTGCCCCGCAAATAATGGAACAGAACATCACCCGGTGGTTGGCCCACCGGGTGATAGAACCATCAGCGCACTGGTGGTGCGTATTGAATGCCGCCGTTGTTCCACAGAGCGTTCAGCCCGCGGTCGATGGCCAGTGGAGTGCCTTTGCCGAGGTTTTTCTCGAACACTTCACCGTAGTTACCCACTTGCTTGACGATCTGCACGACCCAGTCTTTCTTCACTTTCAGGTCTTTGCCGTATTCACCGTCAGCGCCCAGCAGACGAGCGACGTCCGGGTTCTTGGTGGATTTGGCTTCAGCTTCAACGTTTTTCTGGGTGATACCCATTTCTTCAGCATTGAGCATCGCGAACAGGGTCCACTTGACGATGCTGAACCACTCTTCGTCGCCTTTACGCACGACAGGGCCCAGAGGCTCCTTGGAGATGGTTTCCGGCAGAACGACGTAGTCGGTCGGGGTCGCCAGCTTGCTGCGTTGTGCGTAGAGCTGGGATTTGTCGGAGGTCAGCACGTCGCAACGACCGGATTCCAGCGACTTGGCGCTTTCATCGGAGGTGTCGAAGGTGATCGGGGTGTATTTCAGACCGTTGCCGCGGAAGTAGTCGGAAACGTTCAGCTCGGTCGTGGTACCGGCTTGAATGCAGATGGTGGCGCCGTCGAGCTCTTTAGCGCTCTTCACGCCCAGCTTGTTGTTCACCAGGAAGCCGATGCCGTCGTAGTACGTCACGCCAGCAAACACCAGACCCATGCCCGAATCGCGGGAGCTGGTCCAGGTGGTGTTACGCGACAGCACGTCGATTTCGCCGGACTGCAGCGCGGTGAAGCGCTCTTTGGCGTTCAACTGGCTGAATTTGACCTTGGTCGCGTCGCCGAATACGGCAGCGGCCACAGCGCGGCAGACGTCAGCATCGATACCGATGATCTTGCCAGTGGAGTCTGGAACCGAGAAGCCCGGCAGACCGTCACTTACGCCGCACTGTACGAAACCTTTCTTCTGCACTGCATCCAGGGTTGCACCCGCCTGAGCGAACCCACTGACACCGAGTACTGCGGCTGCAGTCACGATAGCCAGGGTGGATTTCAACATCTTCATTCAAACCTCCAGTTTTGCTCTTGTTGTGTCGGAGCTGAGTCCAGTCGCACCCTTATGAGGCGTTGTTGACCCGTGTTGGCTTTTTTTGGGGTCAACCGACGTAAGACCTGCGCTATGAGTCTAGTAGGAGAAAATCCACATCATGGACAACTCACTTCTCACCAATCGGCCGAACGGGCTGTAGCCCTTTCACGTTCGCGAAGCCCGTAGCGGCCACTGGCGAACATCCATCACCGGATTCTTTGCTATCCCACCGCCAGCAGTACACTGATAGTGTTACCGCAAGGCGCGAGATGGGTTGCACCGTTTCCCCATAGCAAAGCCCGTACCAGACCGCTCGCCGAAGCGATTGCGCGACAGGTCAATAGCAAAACTTGTAGCCTTGCGACATCTTCTTAACTGATCAACCAGGCACGCCCTCAGACCTCGCACTCAATGAGAGCGCCTGCACAATATTGGAGCAACCATGACCGAGCCCTTGATTCTTCAGCCCGTCAAGCCCGCAGACGCCTGCGTTATCTGGCTGCACGGCCTGGGTGCCGATCGCTACGACTTTCTGCCGGTGGCCGAAGCGCTGCAGGAAACCCTGCTGACCACTCGCTTCGTTCTGCCCCAGGCACCGACCTGCGCGGTGACCATCAATGGTGGTTACGAGATGCCGAGCTGGTACGACATATTGGCCATGAGCCCCGCGCGCGCGATCAACCGCGAGCAGCTGGAAGAGTCGGCGCAGAGGATCGTCAATTTGATCGAAGTGGAGCGCGCCATCGGAATAGACGCCTCGCGGATATTCCTGGCAGGTTTTTCCCAAGGTGGCGCGGTGGCGTTACACACCGCATTTCTGAAATGGCAGGGACCGCTGGGTGGCGTACTTGCCCTCTCGACCTATGCACCGACCTTCAGCGATGAACTGGAGCTTTCCGCCAGCCAGCAGCGCATTCCCGTGCTGTCTTTGCACGGCCAGTACGATGACGTCGTTCAAAACTCCATGGGCCGCACCGCCTACGAGTATTTAAAGCAGCATGGTGTCACCGTGACATGGCAGGAATACCCAATGGGCCACGAAGTGTTACCCGAGGAGATACGCGACATTGGTGTCTGGCTCGCCGAGCGCTTGCGTTAACTGTTTATGTGAAAAGCAGCCCATTGATCCATCCCACTACGCCGCGCCTGATTCTTGCATTACACTGCCCGGCGTATATTCCTTAACCAATTGATGAGATGACCGTGCTCAAAGCACTCAAGAAAATGTTCGGTAAAAGCGAGACTGAGCAGCTCGCGCCAGTCTCCAGCGCTCCGTCTCACCATCCCAGCCACCGCACCGACGGTAATCAGTCTGGCCGGACCGCAACCGTAGCGGTACCGAAGCACGAGCCGATCACCACACCGGCCGTCCAACCCGTTGAGGCCCAGGCCTCTGAAGAACCGAGCAGCGAAGCTGCGAAACCTGCCCGACCGCGTCGCGAACCCAAGCCAAAAGCACCGGTTATCCCCTGGAAACTCGAAGACTTCGCCGTCGAACCCCAGGAAGGCAAAACCCGTTTCCACGATTTCAAACTCGCCCCCGAACTGATGCACGCCATCCAGGACCTGGGCTTCCCGTATTGCACGCCGATCCAGGCACAAGTCCTCGGCTTCACCCTGGCCGGCAAAGATGCCATCGGTCGCGCCCAGACCGGCACCGGCAAAACCGCTGCATTCCTGATTTCAATCATCACCCAGTTGCTGGAAACCCCGCCGCCGAAAGAGCGTTACATGGGTGAACCGCGGGCGCTGATCATCGCGCCGACCCGGGAACTGGTGGTGCAGATCGCCAAGGACGCGGCCGACCTGACCAAATACACCGGTCTCAACGTCATGACGTTCGTTGGTGGCATGGACTTCGACAAGCAGCTCAAGCACCTCGAAGCCCGTCATTGCGACATCCTCGTGGCCACACCGGGCCGCTTGCTGGACTTCAACCAGCGTGGCGACGTGCACCTGGACATGGTCGAAGTCATGGTCCTGGACGAAGCCGACCGGATGCTCGACATGGGTTTCATCCCACAAGTGCGTCAGATCATTCGCCAGACTCCGCCGAAGAACGAGCGTCAGACGCTGCTGTTCTCCGCGACCTTCACCGAAGACGTGATGAACCTGGCCAAGCAATGGACCACCGACCCGTCGATCGTCGAGATCGAGTCGCAGAACGTGGCCAGCGAAAATGTCGAGCAGCACATCTACGCCGTCGCCGGTGCCGACAAATACAAACTGCTCTACAACCTGGTCAACGACAACGGTTGGGAGCGGGTGATGGTGTTTGCCAACCGCAAGGATGAAGTGCGGCGCATCGAAGAACGTCTGGTGCGTGACGGCGTCAACGCCGCGCAACTGTCCGGCGACGTGCCGCAGCACAAGCGCATCAAGACTCTGGAAGGTTTCCGCGAAGGCAAGATCCGCGTCCTGGTCGCCACCGATGTGGCCGGTCGCGGCATTCACATCGACGGCATCAGCCACGTGATCAACTTCACCCTGCCGGAAGTCCCGGACGACTATGTGCATCGCATCGGTCGTACCGGTCGTGCCGGCGCCGATGGCGTGTCCATCAGTTTTGCCGGTGAAGACGACTCCTACCAGCTACCGTCCATCGAGGCGCTGCTGGGTCGCAAGATCAGCTGCGAAACACCACCGACGCATCTGCTGCGGGCGGTTGAGCGCAAGCGCCCGTAACGCGGGTCGCATTAAAAGAGGCGCAGCCGGAAACGGACTGCGCTTTTTTTTCGTCCGGTTTTTTTCAACAGGAGCTTGCTCGAGACAACTAAAAGTCCATAATGGACAAATTAGTTTACTTCCAGCTCCCGGAGCCGACCATGTCCAGTACGCCTTACGTGATCACCCAACCTCAGGCCCGCGAGCTGCTGGCGCAGGTCGACGTGCCGCAGATCCTGCGCAAACTGTTCCGCGACCTGGCCGCCGGGCAAGCTGTGCAACCGGCGCAGCAACTGGTGGAGTTCCCGCAGGGCGCTGGCGACTTCATCAACTACCTGGGCGTGCTGGCCGAAGACGGCGTTTACGGGGTCAAGACCTCGCCGTACATCGTGCGCGAACAAGGCCCGCTGGTGACCGCCTGGACGCTGCTGATGTCGATGCAGACCGGCCAGCCGTTGCTGCTCTGCGATGCCGGCGAACTGACCACGGCACGCACCGCCGCAACCACCGCCGTGGCGGTCGATGCCCTCGCCCCGCTGAAGGCGCAGCGCCTGGCGATCATCGGCAGCGGCAAGGTCGCCCAGGCGCACTTGCACTACGTCAAAGGCCTGCGCGACTGGCAGAGCATCAGCCTCTACTCGCCGAGCCTGAGCGACAAGAATCCCGAGGTATTGGCGCAGCTCAAAAGCCTCGATCCACGCCTGACCATCGTCGATAGTCGTGAAGCAGCGGTTCAAGACGCCGACGTGATCATGCTCTGCACCTCGTCCGCAGGCCCGGTGATCGACCCGTCAAGCTTGAGCAAACCGGCGCTGATCACCTCGATCAGCACCAACGCACCACGTGCCCACGAAGTGCCGCCGCAGAGCCTCAATGACATGCAAGTGTTCTGCGACTATCGTCTGACCACCCCGGGCTCGGCCGGCGAGATGCTGATTGCCGGTGAACAACATGGCTGGGACAAAAACGCGATCATCGGCGACCTGCCCGATCTGCTCAGCGAAAAAGTGCAGCGCCCTGGCTACGACCGTCACGTGTTCTTCCGCTCCATTGGCCTGGGCCTGGAAGACATTGCACTGGCCAATGCCCTTTACCGCCTACAGCACTAACCCCACAAACCCCTGTAGGAGCTGCCGAAGGCTGCGATCTTTTGATCTTGCCTTTAAAAAGCAAAGTCAAAAGATCGCAGCCTCGTTTCACTCGTCAGCTCCTACAGGGGAATTCCACCATTTCGGCATTTACGCCCCATCAGGAGACGTTCATGAGCCAGGCAGATTTCATCATCATCGGCGGCGGGATTGCCGGCGCTTCCACCGGTTTCTGGTTGTCGCAGCACGCCCGAGTGATCGTGCTCGAACGCGAATCCCATCCGGCTTACCACTCCACCGGACGCTCGGCCGCACTGTTCACCGCCGCCTATGGCACACCGCAGGTTCGGGCGCTAACCCAGGCCAGCCGTGATTTCTTCGACACGCCGCCGGCCGGTTTCTGCGAACACCCGCTGCTGACCCCGCGTGGCGAGATGACCGTGGACTTCACCGGTGACCCGGCCGAACTGAACAATCAATACCTGAGCGCCAAAGCCACGGTGCCGGAGATGCAACTGCTCAGCGCCGAAGAGGCCTGCGTGCGCCTGCCGATCCTGCGTCGGGAAAAAGTCCATGGTGCGATTTACGACCCGACCGCCAGCGACATCGACACCGATGCCTTGCACCAGGGTTACCTGCGCGGTATCCGACGCAACAAGGGCGAAGTTCATACCGACAGCGAAGTCCTGAGCCTGACCCGCGACGCCGAAGGTGTATGGCAAGTACAAACCAGCGGTCAGACCTTCAGCGCCCCGATCGTCATCAACGCGGCAGGCGCCTGGGCCGACAAAATCGGCGAGCTGGCCGGTGCCAATCCGCTGGGCCTGCAACCCAAGCGCCGTGCGGCGTTCATCTTCGCCGGCCCCGAGGGCGTGGACATCCACCATTGGCCAATGCTGGTCAGCCTCGACGAATCCTTCTACATGAAGCCCGACGCCGGAATGTTCCTCGGCTCGCCAGCCAACGCCGACCCGGTGGAACCGCACGACGTGCAGCCCGAAGAGCTGGACATTGCGATGGGCATCTACCAGATCGAAGAAGCCACCACCCTGACTATCCGCCGTCCGACCCGCACCTGGGCCGGCTTGCGCAGTTTCGTGAGCGACGGTGATTTGCTGTCCGGTTTCGATCCACAGGTGCCGGGGTTATTCTGGGTAGCGGCACAAGGCGGTTATGGCATTCAGACCTCGCCGGCCATGGGCCAGGCCAGCGCTGCACTGGTACGCGGTGAAGCCTTGCCCGAGCAACTGACTCGCTTCGGTCTGAACACCCAGATGCTCTCCCCCGCTCGACTGGGCTGACTTTCGGACGCAGGTGACGTGCTGACACGATTGCGGCAAACTTCCAGCGCCCTTTTTTGACGGGCGCTGATGCTGTCTGGAGCTCCACTTTATGAACGCCAAAGAACAAGAACCGGCCGTTGATGACTCTGCATTGAAGAGCTCGCCGCTGGACAATTTCCGTGCGATCGCCGATGCCATCGCCACGTTGTTCTTTCCTCACGCCGAGGTGGTGCTGCACGACCTGCGCACCCAAAAGGTCGATTACATCGCCAACAACCTGTCCAAACGGGAAATCGGTGATGACTCGTCGCTGGAGGACATGCTCAGCGAAGAGGTCAGCGAACGAAATATTGGGCCGTACGAAAAGCTCAATTGGGATGGTCAGAAGATTCGCAGCCTGAGCAGCGTGCTGCGCGACAGCGAAGGTCGTCCGCTGGCGGTGCTGTGCATCAATCTGAATATTTCGTTGTTCGAAAATGCCAAAGCCGCTCTGGACCTGTTCCTGTCACCGAGCAAGTTGATTCCGCAACCGGAATCGCTGTTTCGCGATGACTGGCAGGAGCGGATCAACACCTTCCTCCACGCCTGGCTGCGCGAGCGTCAGCTGAGCCTGAACCTGCTGACCCGTGACCATAAGCGCGAATTGGTGCTGGCACTGCACGCCGAAGGCGCCTTCAAAGGTAAAAGCGCCTCCAACTATGTGGCGAACGTGCTGAACATGGGGCGGGCAACGGTATACAAACATTTGAAAGAACTGAAGGGCTGAAAGACCGCCATCTACCTGTAGGAGCACGGCTTGCCGGCGATAGCGATCTCAAGGGCGCCATCGCGGGCAAGCCATGCTCCTACAGATGGATGGCGGTCGTGAAAGCGCCATCGCGGGCAAGCCGTGCTCCTACAGAATAAGCGGTTACTCCAGAACCGAAGCCGGCCCGAAGAACTCGTAACGGCTTTGCTTCTCCGGTACACCCAGCGCTTTCAGGTGGCGCTTGACCGCCGCCATGAAGCCTTTAGGACCGAGGAAATAAGCGTCCAGATCGCGCTGCTGCGGCAACCACTCGCCCAGTTGCTCCTGGCTCAACAACCCAACCTTGTCCGCCGCCGGGCTCACGCCATCATCTTCGTCGTAGCAATAAAAGCGTTTGAGTTGCGGGTGACGCGCGGCCAAGCCATCAATCCAGTCGCGGAAGGCGTGAACGCTACCGTTACGTGCGCAATGGATAAAGTGCACCGGCCGTTCGGTCGCCAGCGCCGCTTCCAGCATTGCCAGGGTCGGAGTGATGCCGACGCCGCCACTGATCAGCACCAACGGTTTGTCGCTGTCGGTCAGGGTGAATTCGCCCGATGGCGGGAACAGCTGGATGCTGGAACCCACATGCAAATGATCGTGCAGGTGGTTGGAGGCGCGGCCACCGGTTTCACGTTTGACGCTGATCCGGTACTGGCCCTTGTTGGCCAAGGCCGATAGCGAGTAGTTGCGACGAATCTCTTCGCCATCGAGGATCAGTTTCATGCCGATGTACTGGCCTGGCTCTGCCGCCAGAATCGGGCCTTTGTCGGCTGGTTCAAAGTAGAACGAGGTGATTTCCTCGCTTTCGTCGACCTTGGCCACCACGATGAATTCCCGCGCCCCGCGCCAGCCGCCCGGTGCCTGTTCC
Organism: Pseudomonas sp. GM41(2012); assembly: GCF_000282315.2. GTDB lineage: Bacteria > Pseudomonadota > Gammaproteobacteria > Pseudomonadales > Pseudomonadaceae > Aquipseudomonas. The sequence continues at coordinate 1,293,837 of NZ_AKJN02000007.1, read as the reverse complement.
TTCTGGTCGTAGATGCTGGTTTCGGCGCCGATCAGGATGTCGGCCAATTGACCGTAAGCCGCCCCCCACGCAGCCATCACTTCAGGTGTGGCGATCTCTTCACCCAGCACTTCTGAGATGGCTCGCAGCAGGCAGGAACCGACAATCGGGTAATGTTCCGGAAGGATTTGCAGGGCCACGTGCTTGTTGATGATCTTGGCCACCAGGTCGCCCAACTGATCGAGCTGGTCGATGTGCCGCGCATACATCAAGACACCGTTGGCCAGGGCACGCGGCTGATCACCGCTGGCCTGGTGGGCCTGGTTGAACAGCGGGCGTACTTCCGGGTATTCGGACAGCATCATGCGGTAGAAATGAGTGATCAATGCTTCGCCACCGCTTTCCAGCAAGGGCACGGTGGATTTGACGATTGCACGGTCTTGAACGCTAAGCATAAGGCGACTCCTGATCTACTTGGATTGCTAACTGATTGCCTTATACCTATCAGTTTCCATGCCAGAAAATAAAACCATACAAATCAATTAGTTAAACTTTTTATAGTCATTTCGACACACACTGACTTATAGTCATACCGACTACATGGAGTCACTATGACTGCAAAAGCCTTGCTCACCACCCTGCTGCCACTGGTCGCCGACCTGTCCCGCGAACTCCCCGAAGGTGAGCGCTATCGGCGCTTGCTCGAAGCCATGCGGGCCTTGCTCCCGTGCGATGCTGCCGCCCTGCTGCGCCTTGATGGCGAATGGTTGGTGCCGCTGGCCGTCGACGGGTTGAGCACCGACACCCTCGGTCGACGCTTCAAAATCAGCGAACACCCGCGTTTCGAAGCGCTGCTCAGCAGCCACGGCCCGACCCGTTTCGCCGCCGACAGCGACTTGCCCGACCCTTACGACGGACTGGTCGATGGCCTCGATGAGCATCTGGAAGTCCACGACTGCATGGGTTGCCCGCTGTTTATCGATGAGCGCCCGTGGGGTTTACTGACCCTCGACGCACTCGATCCGGAGCGCTTCGAACCGATCGAACTGGACGCCCTGGAGGCCTTCGCCAGCCTCGCCGCCGCCACCGTCAATGCCGCCGAGCGCATCGAACGCCTGGCCAATCGTGTCGAAGACGAACATCAGCGGGCCGAGGTTTACCGACAAGCCAGCGGCCAGCAGAACCGCGAGATGATTGGCCAGAGCAAGGCCCACAAACGGCTGGTGGAAGAAATCAATCTGGTGGGCGGCAGCGACCTTACCGTGCTGATCACCGGCGAAACCGGGGTCGGCAAGGAACTGGTCGCCCAAGCCATCCACGCCGCATCGCCCCGGGCCGACAAGCCGATCATCAGCCTCAACTGCGCCGCGCTGCCGGACACGCTGGTTGAAAGCGAACTATTCGGCCACGTCCGCGGCGCCTTCACCGGCGCAATGAACGATCGGCGCGGCAAGTTTGAACTGGCCAATGGCGGCACGCTGTTTCTCGATGAAGTCGGTGAACTGTCCCTGACCGTCCAGGCCAAATTGCTGCGCGTCCTGCAAAGCGGTCAGCTGCAGCGATTGGGGTCGGATAAAGAGCATCTGGTCGACGTACGACTGATCGCCGCGACCAACCGCGACCTGGCCGAGGAAGTGCGCAGCGGCCGCTACCGGGCCGACTTCTATCACCGCCTCAGCGTTTATCCGTTGCTGGTGCCAGCACTGCGTGATCGTGGGCGGGATGTGCTGTTGCTCAGTGGCTATTTTCTGGAGCAAAACCGCTCTCGCATGGGCCTCAACAGCCTGCGCCTGACCAGCGATGCGCAGGCTGCATTGCTGGCGTACACATGGCCGGGCAATGTGCGGGAGCTGGAGCACTTGATTGGCCGCAGTGCCTTGAAGGCGCTGGGTAACTGCAAGGAGCGGCCGAAGATTCTGAGTTTGAGCGCGGCGGATCTGGATTTGCCCAATGGCAGCGTTGAGCTTGCGACCGAGCCAGTCCCTGTCAGCCCTGCGGCTTTGGTCTCGGGAGACTTGCGGGCGGCGACCGAGGATTATCAGCGTCGACTGATTAACGCCTGTCTGGAACGGCACCATAACAATTGGGCGAGTGCGGCGCGTGAGCTAGGCTTGGATCGGGCGAATCTTGGAAGAATGGCCAAACGCCTCGGCATGAAGTAACCCGATTATTGTGGCGAATGGGATCCTTGTGGCGAGGGGGCTTGCCCCCGTTCGGCCGCGGAGCGGTCGTGAAACCAGCCATGAAGCTCTAACTGGAAAATAGCGGGGGAGCGCTTCGCGCCCCAACGGGGCGGTGCGGCGTTCCGACAAGCCCCCTCGCCACAGGGTTCGCTGTTGGACCAATGGATAGGGATTAGCCCTAAAGCCTGCCCGCAACAAGTCGATAACCCGGCATCGATAGCTGCTGGCGATCCTCGCGATTGCCCATCACCTTTTTCCACAGAAGGTTTTTATGTCTTCAAACAAAGCCCGCGCAGACTCACTTTCGCTTCTGCTGTTTACTTTGCGCAGCGGCAAGCTGATGGCGATCAACCTGCTGAAAGTCAGTGAAATCATTCCCTGCCCGCCGCTGACCAAGCTGCCGGAGTCGCACCCCCACGTCAAAGGCATCGCCACCCTGCGCGGTGCCTCGTTGTCGGTGATCGACCTCAGCCGTGCCATCGGCGAACGGCCGCTGGAAGACCCGAACGGTGGCTGCCTGATCGTCACCGATGTCAGCCGTTCCAAGCAGGGTTTGCACGTTCAGGCCGTGAGCAAGATCGTCCACTGCCTGACCACCGACATCCGTCCACCGCCGTTCGGCTCTGGCGGCGTGCGTTCATACATCACTGGCGTGACCTCGGTCGACGGCACGTTGGTACAGGTGCTGGACATCGAAAAAGTGATCCATGGCATCGCCCCGGCGCAGATCGAAACGGCCCCGACCGAACTGAGCATGGAAGACGCCGAAGTACTCGGCAACGCGCGGATTCTGGTGGTCGATGACAGCCAGGTGGCGCTGCAGCAGTCGGTCCACACCCTGCGCAACCTCGGCCTGCAATGCCACACCGCCCGCAGTGCCAAGGAAGCCATCGACTGCTTGCTGGACCTGCAAGGCACGGCCCAGCAGATCAACCTGATCGTCTCGGACATCGAAATGTCGGAGATGGACGGCTACGCCTTTACCCGAACCCTGCGCGAAACCCCGGACTTCTCGCACCTCTACGTGCTGCTGCACACCTCTTTGGACAGTGCGATGAACAGCGAAAAGGCCCGTCTTGCCGGCGCGAACGCGGTGCTGACCAAGTTCTCCTCGCCAGAACTGACCAAGTGCCTGATCGAGGCGGCCAAGGCTGTCGCTGAACAAGGTCATTGAAGCTTGAGCAAGGACTTCTGCTTTCTGATGCGGCGCAACCTCACTGAAGGTGTGCCTGCGATCGCTTGGCCTCAGGGAATCACCCTCAGCGAATACCGCCCCGAACTGGCTGAAGCCGTTCATCGTTTGATGGAATTGGGCTATCAGGAAGGTGGCGGTCGCGTGCCGGTCCTGGACGTTTGGCAACAGCGTTTTGAAACCGATCCTGAATATGATCCGAGCCTGTGCTTCATCGCTCTGGATGCCGAAGGCATCGTCGGCGTGTGCCAGTGCTGGACCAGCGCCTATATCAAGAACCTGGTGGTGCATCCACGGGCTCAAGGCCAAGGTTTAGGACGCGCGTTGCTGCTACATGCTTTCAACATATTTCAGCAACGACGCGAAGGTTTTGTGGATTTGAAAGTGCTGGAAGACAACCTTCGGGCGCAGCGGCTGTATGAAAGTGCCGGGATGCGTGTGATCCGCCGGGAACCGGTTCCGGCCTGACACACCGCCTTCGCGAGCAGGCTCGCTCCCACAATAGATCTTCGTCGTACACAGAATCTGTGTCCGATGCAGAGCCAATGTGGGAGCGAGCCTGCTCGCGAAGGGGCCGAAACATTCAACCTGAAACCATCAGGCATACTCCAACCTTGGCCCAAACACCCCCAAGGATGCCCGCCCCCATGAAAGCAGCAAGCCTGACTCTCCTCTGCCTCACCGCTCTCGCCTCCCAGGCTCACGCTTCCAGCCCCGACGCCTGGGCCGCCTACGACAAAGCCGTGCTTGCCAGTTGCACCAAGGCCAGCGGCTTGAAAAATGTCAAACCCGTGGGCAACGCCGCCCAGTTCGATGACCGGGTTGGCTACACCGCACTGCTGTTGCAAGGCCAATACCCGCAAAAACACATGAAAGGCCAGCAAGGCACCGAACTGTGTCTTTACAACAAAAAAAGCAAGACCGCTTACGTCACCGAATGGGACTCCATCCGCCCAACCGCAGTGACTGGCGCATAACTTGCTTCGATAGCGGCCTTTACGACGACATTCTGTCGCCGCTTCATGTCCTTTTATGCGACTGGCCGTTCAATGAATACGACGTTTTCCTGCGTAGGTTGCGGCAAATGCTGCAACGACCACCATGTGCCCCTGACCCTGCCCGAAGCCCGGATGTGGGCGGCCGATGGCGGTCAGGTGATCGTGCTGGTGGAAGGTTTCCTGGGTAATGGCCTGGGCCTGCCAGTGCAGCAACGCGAACACGCCGAACGCCGTTCGCTGATGGTTCGAAGCGGCGCAACCGAGGCGTACATAGCCATCACCTTCGCCGCCTACAACGTTGGTCGTTGCCGGAATCTTGACGAAGATAACCTCTGCCGCATCTATGAACGCCGGCCGCTGGTGTGCCGCATTTACCCGATGGAAATCAATCCGCATATTCCCCTGAACATTGCCGTGAAGGAATGTCCTCCCGAGTCGTGGGAAAAGGGACCGGATCTGATTGTGGGGGGTGAATTGGTCGATCAGGAACTGGCCGGATTGATCCAGCGCTCCCGCCAGGCGGATCGCGATGACATTCGGACCAAGGATGCGATTTGCGCGTTGCTGGGGATTCGGACTACAGCACTGAAGGGCGATGGGTTTACTGCTTATCTGCCGGACATGACGGCGTTCGCCGTGGTCATCGACCAAGTTACGACACAGCCAATGGCTGAGTCAGGCGCTGACTGGTTGTTTCATGTGTCGGGCGAGGACGTCGCCGGGCAAGTGCAGGCGGCCGGGGCGCACGTGGCGACGGATGCTCCCGAGAATTACGCGTTCATTTCGTTGCGGGCAGCCTGAGACCCAAGACTTCGGAACCACTGCGCAATCCCGTTGCGCAGTGATTCGTCGTCAAGAGGGTTAGCTGGCCGTCACCGCCAGACATTCCACTTCTACCCGCGCGTTCTCGACCAACTTGCCGGCAAACGTTGTACGTGCGGGCAAACGATCCGCCGCAAAGAAACTACGATACACAGCATTCATGGCGGAAAAATCCCTTATGTCGGCAAGGATGACCGTGCATTTGGCCACTTGAACCAGGGACGAACCACTGCGTTGCAGCGCGGTACGCAAGTTCTCCATGACCTGGGTCGTCTCCGGGCCGATGCCGCCCTTCACCAACTCACCATCAGCCCCGAGGCCGAGCAGCCCGGAAAGGTAAATGGTCTCGCCGACCTGCACCGCATCGGAGAATGCCAGACCTTCCTCATTCGGAAAGTAGCGTGGTGAGGCTGGCGCTGCGGGAGGCAAATAACGCTGGGTAATCGCCTGGTACTGGCCATTTTGCTTGAGACGCTCAAGCGCCGCATTCAGGTTATCGCGCAGCAGGGTGTCGGTTTTTCGCACGGCCATGGCCACGCCACTGCCCAGCATGGGGTCCTTGAGAGGGGCTCCGGCAAACGCGAAAGCTTGCCCTTGGGGCAGGCTTAATAACGCGTGGGTAATTTCAACGGAGTCTTGCAGGGTCGCATCGATATCACCCGCCAGCAGGCTGGCGACCAATTGGTCGTTGAAATTGAAACTGCGCACCGTCACCCCGGCCGCCGCCCAGCGAGCCTTGGCGAAAGCCTCGCGACTTGTCCCCGCAAGGACGCCGACACGCTTGCCCTTGAGTGATTGCGCATCCGGCTGCAAATTCGAGCCCACGCGAGCCACCAGACGGTTACTCAAGGGATACAGGTCTTCGGTGAAATCAACCCGCTCGCGACGCGCAGGGGTGGCGGTCATCGGCATGATCACGTCGAAACGGTTGGCTTCAAGGGCATGAATGTTGGTCGCGTAATCCTGATCAACCCAGACACAGCGGGATTTGGTTTCGGCACACAGTGCGTTACCCAACTCGATGTTCAATCCGACCAGCTCCCCCTTGTCGTTACGGCTCTCGAACGGCGGAACCAGGGCTTCAACACCGAAACGGATCTGTGGATCGGACGTGGACGACATGCAGCCAGTGGTCAGGGCCACCAGCGACAGTAGAGAGAGGGTTTTTACCAGAGACATTTTGGCGGCCTTCATCGAAAATTCACGGGCATGAATCTTCGACGAGTGGCCACCGACTTACCCAGAGGACAAATCGCTCATCTTTGTAAGAACTATCTCAATGACAGAAAGAACAATTACCGCTCAACAAAACGCCTGACAGTCAGCGTTTACCCATGGAGCGACGAGTGCCAGGAGGCGCCGCCCCCGGCGTCTTGGTATGGCCATTCTTGGCGCCGTTCTTGTACCAGGGCTGGCTGGCGTTCTTCGCTGCGGCCAGGTCGCCCGGCTTGAACGGGAACTTGAACGCCGGGATCTCGGCTTTGGTTTCGCTGTCTGCGCTGGAGTCGACGCTGTCTGGCAGGTCAGCCTGGTCGTCGCTCAAAGCGTCGGCAACCGGCGGTTGTGTTGGGGAAGTCATGAAAGCTCCGGGTGATGCATAGAGTCGGGCCCGGTCAGCGAGCCGCGAAAGGCGGCAGTATACCTGTGTCGGGAGTCGCAAGCTTCAAGCAGCAAGCGAGTCCGTCGGGTTTTGTATCGACTGACCTGACGCCTTCGTCGGAACGCCGCCCGGACCAAGCTCGGCTCCTACAATGGAACGGTGTCCATCTGCGAGACATTGGTCAGCTGTCAGGCCGCCATCGCGGGCAAGCCATGCTCCTACAGAAGCAAAGCGGCGTACATCATCCGCTTTTTCACCACTCAACAGGCCGAGCGTTAGCTCGCAGATGCGGTGTATTTAAACCCGGAACGCCCTGAAATTAGGGGCGCAACGGGCTAACAACTGTAGGAGCAAGGCGACAGGTACCTTGACACGTACCGGTTTGAAAAAAAAGTGAGTCGCCGTAAGGGCGAAACCCTAAGTGGCCGTTACCGCAGAAATGGATATGTACCCGGTCCACAACCGCCTGGCCGGCTAGCAAACTGACAGCGCCGTCAGTTAGCAGTCACCTTCCTGACGGGCGAACAGGTTTATAAAGGAAGGTATAAACCTGAAAGAATTCCGACCACCCCAGCCCCGGCGCCCCACTCGCATGCGAATTCAGAAAAAACCCGCCTTGCTCGCAGCCCTTCTGATCGTTCTGGCAGCGCTGGGCCTGTGGTACGCCGTCAAGCCCGCTACCACCAAACTGACCGCACCCACTGCGATCCCCGTTCGGGTAGTGAACGTCACCGAAAAAGACGTCCCCCGCTACGTCAGCGGCATCGGCTCGGTACTGTCCCTGCATAGCGTTGTGGTGCGCCCGCAAATTGACGGCATCCTCACCAAATTGTTGGTCAAGGAAGGCCAACTGGTGAACAAAGGCGACCTGCTCGCCACCATCGACGACCGCTCGATCCGCGCCAGCCTCGATCAGGCCCGGGCGCAACTCGGCGAAAGCCAGGCGCAGCTGCAAGTCGCGCTGGTCAACCTCAAACGCTACAAGCTACTGAGCGTGGACGACGGCGTATCCAAACAGACTTATGACCAGCAACAGGCGTTGGTCAACCAACTCAAAGCCACCGCCCAAGGTAACCAGGCCTCGATCGACGCCGCTCAAGTGCAGCTCTCCTACACACAGATTCGCTCCCCAGTGACCGGTCGCGTCGGTATTCGCACAGTGGATGAAGGCAACTTCCTGCGCATGACCGACGCTCAAGGCCTGTTCACGGTGACCCAGATCGACCCGATCGCCGTGGAGTTCTCGCTGCCACAGCAAATGCTGCCGACCCTGCAGGGACTGATCAACGATCCACAGCACACGCCGGTCAAGGCTTATATCGGCGCCGACACCGACGGGGAAACCGGCAACCTGCTGGGCGAAGGCCGCCTGACCCTGATCGACAACCAGATCAACGCCAACACCGGGACCATCCGCGCCAAAGCCGAATTCGCCAACCCAGCACAGAAACTCTGGCCGGGCCTGCTGGTAACGGTAAAGATTCAGACCGCACTGGATAAAAATGCGCTGGTGGTGCCGCCCACCGTCGTACAACGTGGCCTCGATCAACATTTCGTCTACCGGGTCAATGGCGACAAGGTCGAAGCCGTTCAGGTGCAGATGGTTTATCAAGGCAGCGGCCAGGACCTCATCAAAGGCGTGAAACCGGGCGATGTGCTGGTCAGCGACGGCCAGTCGCGGCTCAAACCGGGTTCGACCGTGCAGGTAGTGACCGACCCACCGCAAGTGGTGCAATCGGAGCCGAAACCATGAAGGGCCATGGCTCGGTTTCCGCGTGGTGCATCGACCATCCGGTGGCGACGATCCTGCTGACCTTTGCGCTGGTGCTGCTCGGGGTCATCGCGTTCCCGCGCCTGCCCATCGCGCCATTGCCAGAAGCGGAATTCCCGACCATCCAGGTCGCCGCGCAATTGCCCGGCGCCAACCCCGAAACCATGGCCTCGTCGGTGGCCACGCCGCTTGAAGTGCAATTCAGCGCCATTCCCGGCGTGACCCAGATGACCTCGAGCAGCGCCCTGGGCTCGACCATTCTGACCCTGCAATTCACCCTCGACAAAAGCATCGACACCGCCGCGCAGGAAGTCCAGGCCGCGATCAACACCGCCGCCGGCAAACTGCCCAAAGACATGCCGAACCTGCCGAACTGGAGGAAGGTCAATCCGGCCGACAGCCCGGTGCTGATCCTCAGCATCAACTCGCCGCAAATGCCCGGCACCGAAGTCAGTGACCTGGTGGAAACCCTGCTCGCCCGCCAGATCAGCCAGATCGATGGCGTAGGCCAAATCAACATCACCGGTCAGCAACGTCCGGCGATTCGCGTGCAGGCGTCAGCGGACAAACTCGCCGCCATTGGCTTGACCCTGGCGGACATTCGTCTGGCGATCCAGCAGACCAGCCTCAACCTGGCCAAGGGGGCGTTGTACGGCGAGTCGAGCATTTCGACCTTGTCCACCAACGACCAATTGTTCCACCCCCAGGAATACGGTCAGCTGATTGTTTCCTACAAGGATGGCGCACCGGTTCATCTCAAGGATGTGGCCAAAGTCGTCAACGGTTCGGAAGATGCCTACATCCAGGCCTGGGCTGACGGTCAGCCGGGGGTGAACCTGGTGATTTTCCGGCAACCGGGGGCCAACATCGTCGAGACCGTGGACCGTATTCAAGCGGCCCTGCCAACGCTGGAGGCCATGCTGCCGGCATCGGTGCAGGTCAAAGTGTTGATCGACCGCACCCAGACCATCCGTGCTTCGTTGCATGAAGTGGAAGTCACCCTGCTGATCGCAATCCTGCTGGTGGTGGCAGTGATGGCGCTGTTCCTGCGGCAGTTGTCGGCGACCCTGATCGTGGCGTCGGTGCTCGGTGTGTCGCTGATCGCCAGTTTTGCCCTGATGTACATCATGGGCTTCAGTCTGAATAACCTGACACTGGTCGCTATCGTGGTGTCGGTCGGGTTTGTGGTGGACGATGCGATTGTGGTGGTGGAAAACATTCACCGTCACCTGGAAGCCGGCGACGGCATGCGCGAGGCGGCGATCAAGGGCGCCGGCGAGATCGGTTTTACCGTGGTCTCGATCAGCTTCTCGCTGGTGGCGGCGTTCATTCCGCTGCTGTTCATGGGGGGTGTGGTCGGGCGGCTGTTCAAGGAATTCGCCCTGACCGCCACCTCGACCATCATGATTTCCGTGGTGGTGTCCCTGACGCTGGCGCCGACCCTGGCGGCGCTATTCATGCGCGCGCCGGTGCATCACGCCCACGGCAAACCGGGTTTCGGCGAACGCTTGCTGGCGCTGTATGAGAAGGGCTTGCGCCGCGCCCTCGCCCATCAGAAATTGATGATCGGTGTGTTCGGTCTGTCCCTCGGCCTGGCGGTCGCCGGGTACATTTTCATTCCGAAGGGTTTCTTCCCGGTACAGGACACCGGTTTCGTCCTTGGCACCACCGAAGCAGCCGCTGATATTTCCTACGGCGACATGGTGAAAAAACACCTGGCGATGGCCGAAATCGTTGCCGCCGATCCCGCCGTCGAGACGTTCTCCCATTCGGTCGGCGTTTCGGGCAGCAACCAGACCATCGCCAACGGCCGCTTCTGGATTTCGCTGAAAAAACGCGGTGACCGCGATGTGTCCGCCAGCCAGTTCATCGACCGGATTCGTCCGCAACTGATGAAAGTCCCGGGCATCGTGCTGTACCTGCGCGCCGGGCAAGACATCAACCTCAGCTCCGGTCCGAGTCGCGCGCAGTACCAATACGTGCTCAAGAGCAACGACGGGGCACTCCTGAGCACCTGGACCCAGCGCCTGACGGAAAAACTGCGCGCCAACCCGGCGTTCCGTGACATTTCCAACGACCTGCAACTGGGTGGCAGCATCACCCACATCAGCATTGACCGCAGCGCCGCAGCGCGTTTCGGCCTGACCGCCAGCGATGTCGACGAAGCGTTGTACGACGCCTTCGGCCAGCGGCAGATCAATGAGTTTCAGACCCAGACCAACCAGTACAACGTGATTCTGGAACTGGACACCAAGCAGCGCGGCAAGGCCGAAAGCCTCAACTATTTCTACCTGCGCTCGCCCCTGAGCGGGGAAATGGTGCCGCTGTCAGCCCTGGCCAAATTCGATGCGCCCACGATCGGCCCGTTGTCCATTGCTCACGACGGGATGTTCCCGGCGGCCAACCTGTCGTTCAACCTGGCGCCCGGCGTCGCGTTGGGCGATGCGGTGATCATGCTCAATCAGGCCAAGACCGACATCGGCATGCCGGTGGCCATCAGCGGTAATTTCCAGGGCGCGGCCCAGGCGTTCCAGAGTTCGCTGGCCAGTCAGCCGTGGCTGATCCTCGCGGCGCTGGTGGCGGTGTACATCATTCTCGGCGTGCTCTACGAGAGCTTCGTCCATCCGCTGACCATCATCTCGACGCTGCCGTCGGCGGGGCTCGGTGCGGTGATCATGCTGTGGATTTGCGGGCAGGACTTTTCGATCATGGCGCTGATCGGGCTGGTGCTGCTGATCGGCATCGTCAAGAAGAACGGCATTCTGATGATCGACTTCGCGCTGGACGCCCAACGTAACCGTGGCTTGCCTCCCGAAGAGGCGATCTATGAGGCGTGTTTGACGCGGTTCCGGCCGATCATCATGACCACCCTCGCCGCCCTGCTTGGCGCCCTGCCGCTGATGCTCGGCTACGGCACCGGCGCCGAACTGCGCCAGCCATTGGGCATCGCGGTGGTCGGCGGCTTGCTGGTGAGCCAGGCGCTGACGTTGTTCACCACGCCGGTCATATACTTAATGCTCGAACGGCTATTCCATCGACCAAAACCAGCACCGATGTCGGCGCTGACGACCACAGACTGAGGCGGGGTCATGCGCGTTCTGATTATCGAAGACGAAGAAAAAACCGCGGATTATCTGCACCGCGGCCTGACGGAACAGGGTTACACCGTGGACCTGGCGCGCGACGGCGTTGAAGGCCTGCACCTGGCGCTGGAAAGCGACTACGCGGTGATCGTCCTCGACGTCATGCTGCCGGGCCTCGACGGCTTCGGCGTACTGCGCGCGTTGCGTGCGCGCAAGCAAACCCCGGTGATCATGCTCACCGCCCGCGAGCGTGTGGAAGATCGCATCAAAGGCCTGCGCGACGGTGCCGACGATTACCTTGGCAAACCGTTTTCCTTTCTGGAACTGGTGGCGCGCCTTCAGGCGCTGACCCGCCGCAGCGGTGGCTACGAACCGGTGCAGGTGAGCATCGCCGACCTGTGGATAGATTTGATCAGCCGCAAAGCCACCCGTGCCGGCACGCGTCTGGACCTGACCGCCAAGGAGTTCTCGCTATTGAGCGTGCTGGCCCGCCGTCAGGGTGAAATTCTGTCGAAAACCGCCATTGCCGAAATGGTCTGGGACATCAATTTCGACAGCGACGCCAACGTTGTCGAAGTCGCGATCAAACGCTTGCGCGCAAAGCTCGACGGGCCGTTCGAAGAGAAGCTGCTGCACACGATTCGTGGCATGGGTTATGTGCTGGAGAGCCGTGGTGTCCAGTAACTCGATTGCCCTGCGCCTGAGCGGGATGTTCACGCTGGTGGCGCTGCTAGTGTTTCTGTTGATCGGCTGGGCGCTGTATCAACAGGTCGATAAAGGCCTGGGTTTGTTGCCCGAGGCTGAACTGGACGCGCGCTACAGCGTGCTTGAATCCACGGTCGGGCGTTATGGCACGCCCGAGCATTGGGTGAAGATCAACAACAAGCTCAAGCTGCTCGGCGAAGAAGACAAACGCATCAGCTTCTGGATCATCAGCGGTGATCCGCACTACGAATACGGCAACCTGACGCCACAGATCCGCGCCTTTGCCGAAGGCCCGCTGGGCATGCGCGACTTGAATCTTGCGGATCAGCCTTATCCGCTGAAAGTGCTGGTCAGTCAGTTCCCGGCCAAGGATCAACGCCCGCCGTTGCGCTTCATGATCGGCATCGACACCGAGACGTTTTTGCAGACTCAGCACCATTTGCTGATTGCACTGATCAGCCTGGCGATCATCGGCGTGTTGCTGGCCTCAGCCCTCGGTTATTGGGTGGCGCGAATCGGCCTTAAACCGCTGATCAAGCTGTCCCAGGAAGCCCAGCGACTGGCACCGCCACTGCTGTCCGGTCGCCTGCAATTGTCGCCACTACCGCCGGAACTGAATCAGTTCGTGAACTCGTTCAACTCGACACTGGAGCGAGTCGAACAGGCTTACTCACGCCTTGAGTCGTTCAACGCGGACGTGGCCCATGAACTGCGCTCGCCCCTGACCAACCTGATCGGCCAGACCCAGGTTGCGCTGACTCGCGGGCGATCCGCCGAACACTATTTTGAAGTGCTGCAATCGAACCTTGAAGAGCTTGAGCGACTGCGCTCGATCATCAACGACATGCTGTTCCTCGCCAGCGCAGACCAAGGCAGCAAAGCCACCAAACTGACCTCCACCTCGCTGGCCGATGAAGTGGCAACGACGCTGGAGTATCTGGATTTCATTCTTGAAGACGCGCAGGTTCAGGTGCAGGTCAGCGGTGATGCGCAGGTGCGGATCGAGATTGCTCATCTGCGCCGGGCGTTGATCAACCTGCTAAGCAACGCGGTGCAGCACACCGAGCCTGGGCAGGTGATTGAGGTGCGGATCGAGGTTGAGGAGCATCAGGTCAGCATCGGGGTTGCGAACCCTGGATCGCCGATTGCCAGCGAGCATTTGTCGCGGCTGTTTGAGCGTTTTTATCGGGTCGATGCGTCGCGCAGCAACAGTGGGAATAACCATGGCTTGGGGTTGGCGATCGTCAAGGCGATTGCACTGATGCACGGCGGGGATGTGTTTGTGCGCAGTGATCACGGCATGAATACCTTCGGCATTCACCTCCCCGTCTGATCCAGCCCGGCCCTCTGTGGCAAGCGGGCTTCTTTGGTGAAAGGGCTTTTGTGGTGAGGGGCCTTTTGTGGTGATGGGCTCTGGGCTGAGGGACCTTCTGTGCTGAAGGGGCTTTTGTGGTGAAGGGCTCTGGGCTGAGGGGACTTCTGTGCTGAAGGGGCTTTTGTGGCGAGGGGACTTGTCCCCGTTGGGCTGCGGAGCGGCCCCAAAAATCTATAGTGTTACCGAAATCTTGCCAGCGCTACGCACTGGAACGGGGACAAGTCCCCTCGCCACAAAAGCCCCTTTGCCACAAAAACCCCTTCACCACAAAAGCCCTTTTGCAACAAAAACCCCTTCACTACAAAAGCCCCTTCAGCACAGAAGTCCCCTCAGCCCAGAGCCCATCACCTCAGAAGCCACCTCACCACAGGACTTGTTCACTCCGGCTATCTACTGTTGCTTTAAGCGCAACAGTCCTTTCATGAATCCGCTCTTTTTCCCCTCGCAAATCCCCCTTATCTTGGCCCCACCAAACAGCACTTGCCAAGCAAGAAGGTTTTAAAGATGTCCAACACTATGGGTATTGCCAGCGCTTTCGTTTTGTCCTCTTTGTTTCTGTCTCCGTTCGCCATCGCTGAAGAGTCGCAGACGTTCGTCACGCAAAACTCCGCACGCGCGGCTGCGTTCGAACAGTCTCAGAGCGAAATGACGGCCAAGGCTCAGGAAGCTGCGCAAACCCCTCAAGCGTCGAGCACTCAGGCCCAGCCAGTGGTTGAGAAAGACAGCTGATTGCCCAGTATCACTCTGTTTCCCTCGACACTTTTCATCGGCTCTTCCCTTTGAAAAGTTGTCTTCAAAGCCGCTGCTATCAGCGGCTTTTTTTCGTTGTGGTTTTAAACAGCTTTAGTTCGTCTTCCCTAACAAGAAACATCCTGAGTCTCAAAACAATGAGGCTCTTAGTTGACCCAAGGAGCTTTACCGCTAGTGCGTTTCCCTCTCAGATTCAGCCCTTTATTCATTGCAATCGCTGCAACGGTGACGCCTGCTGCTCACGCCGCAGACGACTCAAACGCCGAAGGTTTCGTTGAAGGATCGAGCCTCAACCTCAACGCCCGTAACTACTACATGAACCGCAACCGCCTGCAGCAGACGGACGACAACATTGAATGGGGCCAGGGTTTCCTTGGCCTCTTCGAATCGGGCTACACCCAAGGCACCGTCGGTTTCGGCGTTGACGCCCACGCCATGCTCGGGCTCAAGCTCGACGGCGGTGGCGGCACTGATAATTCGAGCATCCTGCCGGTCAGCGATGGCAACGGCAAAGCGCCAGGTTCTTTCTCGACGGCGGGCGGCACGCTGAAAATGCGTGCCTTCAATACTGAACTGAAGGCCGGTGACTTGTTTCTCACCAACCCGGTGATCGCCGGCGGCGAAACCCGCATGCTGCCCCAGACCTTTCGCGGCGTCAGCCTGACCAACCACAGTTTCGACGGCTGGATGATCGAAGGTGGCCAGGCGAGTTTCACCAAGCCTTACAACCAGAGTGGACACACCCGAATCGGCACGTCCTACGGCAGCCTGGCCGACGGTGACGAAAGTAAGCACCTGAATTGGGCCGGCGTGGCCTGGAGCGGCCTGCCGGGGTTGACCAGCAGCCTCTATGCTTCCGAACTCAAGGACATCTGGAACCAGTATTACTACGACCTGGATTACACCTACGCCTTGAACGATCTGGTCAGCCTCAACCCGGGTCTGCATGCCTATCACACGCAAGACACCGGCGATGCGCTGCTGGGCCACATCGACAACAACACCTACAGCCTGCATTTCACCGTTGGCGTGGGCAATCACAGCGTTACCGCGGCCTATCAGCGGGTCAACGGCAACACGCCGTTCGACTACATCAGCCAGGGCGACAGCGTCTACCTCGACAATTCCCAGCAGTATTCGGACTTCAACGGCCCGAACGAACGCTCATGGAAACTCAAGTACGCCTACGACTTTGTCGGGCTCGGCCTACCCGGCCTGACCTCGGCGGTCTCTTACTCCCGAGGTGAACTGGACCTGACCAAGGTCGATCCGGACAGCCCCGGTTATGCCTCGTGGTACAGCGCTGACGGCAAAAACGCCAGGCACTGGGAACGCGACATTGATCTCAACTATGTGGTTCAGGGCGGCAAGGCCAAAAACCTGGCGTTGCGTCTGCAATGGGCGACCAACCGTGGAGGCAACGGCTACGGCGCGCTGGATCAGGACACCGATGAATACCGGGTGATCGTCGACTACCCGCTCAATGTCTTCTAAGCTTCAATAAGCAAAAGGCCAGCATGTTTTGCTGGCCTTTTTTTTATCCGGGATTTATACAGGCGCTCCGAACGCAAACGGTTTCTGGGATTCTGCCTGAGTCTTGCAAAACACTTTCATAACGCCTCATTAGCAGAAGTCAGAACCATGAGTGTGAGCAATGCAACATCTCACCATCCGATCCGGTCGACGCGATCGGAGCGGCTTCTGGTTCTTGGTAGTTTGCTGTTGGTAATTGCGATATTAAGCATCGTGACGTTCCTGCTCATTCGCGAACGGGCCAATGCTGAACAGTCGGCCACTCGTGCAGCCACCAACATCGTGCAACTGATCGACGCCGACGTGCTGCGCAATGTCGAACTCTATGACCTGTCCTTGCTCGGCTTGATCGCCGCCTCCCAGCGTGAAGACCTCAAGAACGTTTCCCCTAGCATCCGCCATCTGGCCTTGTTTGACCGCGCCACTGCCGCGCCGTACAAGGGCGACATTTTGTTGCTGGACAACAAGGGCGACGTGATCGCCGACTCGGCCTCGGTAGAGCCCAGAAAGGGCAATTTTGCTGACCGCGAATACTTTCAGTCGCACGTGAACAATCGCGACCCGAGCATGTTCATCAGCCGTCCCTTCCGTTCCAGACTGCCTGAACATGAATGGCGAATCAGCTTCAGTCGCCGGGTCAGCGGCTCACAGGGTGAATTTCTTGGCGTGGCCGAAGCCGCCATGCGCTTGAGTTATTTCGATCAACTGTTCAACAGCTTGAGCATCGGTCGTGACAGCTCGGTCAACCTGATCAGCTCGGACGGGATTCTTCTGGCCCAGGAACCCCGCTTGGCCGAAGAGCTTATTGGCAAGGACTTCAGCAACCGTCCCAACTTTCAGCGCATCGTCAAAGAAGGCAACGGCAGCTTCACCGGTGTTTCAAGCCGCTATAAGGACAAACGCCTGTACACGTTCTCCAAGGTGGGCAACTTGCCGTTGATCGTCATCGTTGCACTGTCCAGTGATGAAGTGTTTGCGTCGTGGAAGCGCACGGCGGTGGTGGTCAGCGTTGCGACTGTTGCGCTGTGCATCGGCTTGCTCTGGCTGACTTGGCTGCTCAGCCGGGAACTGCGCCTGCGCCACAACGCCGAACAGGAACTGGCGCAACTGGCGGCTACCGATGCCTTGACCGGCCTGGCCAACCGCCGAACGCTGGATCAGGTCCTGCGCCATGAGTGGTTCCGCGCTCAACGTTCCGGCCAGCCGTTGTCGCTGCTGATGATTGATGCCGACCATTTCAAGGCGTTCAACGATCGTCATGGGCATCAGGCTGGCGACGATGCGTTGCGCTCGGTGGCCAAGGTGATCTCCGACAATGTGAGGCGACCAGCCGATCTGGTCGCCCGTTATGGCGGTGAGGAGTTCTCGGTGATTCTTGCGGAAACCGACAGCCAGGGTGCGCAACAGATTGCCGAACACATCCGCTCGACAGTGGAACAATTGCCGCTGGTGCCGGGTGCCGAGTCGCCGATTACTGTCAGTATCGGTATCAGTACCTGGACCACCTCCGCCGAGATCAGTCTGGAACAGCTATTGTTTGCAGCGGACAAGGCGCTGTATCAGGCCAAGGAAGCAGGCAGGAATCGGGTGGTCGCTGCCTGATCGTTCCCGCAGGCATAAAAAAAGGCCACCCGAAGGTAGCCTTTAAAAAACTAGAGAGGTTTTTTACTTACACGGCCGCAACTGGACGCATGTAAGAGATCGGTGCAGTGCTGGCGTCTTCGAAAGTCACGACTTCCCAAGCATCTGTCTGCTCAATCAACTTGCGCAGCAGCTGGTTGTTCAATGCATGTCCGGACTTGAAGCCCTTGAACTCACCAATCAGGCTATTGCCCAGCAGGTAGAGGTCACCAATTGCATCGAGGATCTTGTGCTTCACGAATTCGTCTTCATAGCGAAGGCCGTCTTCGTTCAGTACACCATCCGCGTCGACCACAATAGCGTTTTCAACGCTGCCGCCGAGTGCGAGGTTGTGCTTGCGCAGGTACTCGATATCACTCATGAAACCAAAGGTACGGGCGCGGCTGACTTCTTTTACGAACGAAGTGCTGGAAAAATCCACGCTTGCACTTTGTGTGCGGTTACGGAAAACCGGGTGATCGAAATCGATCTCGAAACTCACCTTGAAGCCTTCGAAAGGGACGAAAGTGGCGCGCTTGTCGCCGTCTTCCACTGTCACTTCCCGCAGGATCCGGATGAACTTCTTCGGTGCGTCCTGTTCTTCCAGGCCGGCCGATTGAATCAGGAATACGAAAGGTCCAGCGCTACCATCCATGATCGGAACTTCAGACGCGGAGAGCTCGACGTAGGCGTTATCGATGCCCAGGCCAGCCATGGCCGAGAGCAAGTGCTCCACCGTATCCACTTTGGTGTCACCACTGACCAATGTGGTCGACATCGTGGTTTCACCAACGTTTTCCGCGCGGGCAGGAATCTGCACCACAGGGTCGAGATCGGCACGAACAAACACAATGCCGGTGTCGATAGGTGCGGGCTTGAGGGTCAGGTATACCTTCTCCCCGGAGTGCAGGCCTACACCTGTAGCACGGATAATATTTTTCAGTGTGCGTTGTTTAATCATGGCTTGGGCCGCTTCAGCGCAAATTGCGAACTGGTATCAACAAAGGCTGGCGATGATAGCAGACCAGACCTTTGCTGAACACCAATCACCTTCATAGCCCTGATACATTCCATTAATCGGCCTGACGACGCAGGAAAGCCGGGATGTCCAGGTAGTCCAGATCATCTTGCGGATTCATCTTCGCGGCAGTCGCAGCACCGGCCTGAGCCTGGTTGCGCATGACGGTCGGACGGTCCAGGTCACGATAGTTTACCGCTGGCGCGTCCTGACGCGAAGGCGCTTGTTGCTGCGGTTGCGAAGCCACGGAGGTGTGCATGGTGTTGTCGATAACCTTCACAGGCTTCTCGATTTTCGCGCCCAGACCTGTGGCAACCACGGTCACGTGCAGCTCGTCGCGCATGTCCGGATCGATAACGGTACCGACCTTGACCATCGCGTGCTCGGAAGCGAAGGCTTCGATGATGCTACCCACGTCGGAGTACTCACCCAGGGACAGGTCAGGACCGGCGGTGATGTTCACCAGGATGCCGCGTGCACCTTGCAGGTTCACATCTTCCAGCAACGGGTTGCGAATGGCCGCTTCGGTGGCCTCGCGTGCACGGTTCGGACCGCTGGCGCAGCCAGTGCCCATCATCGCCATGCCCATTTCGCTCATCACGGTACGCACGTCGGCAAAGTCGACGTTGATCATGCCCGGACGCTTGATGATGTCGGAGATACCGCGAACGGCACCGGCCAGTACATCGTCGGCCTTGGCGAATGCGGACAGCAGGCTTGCGTCCTTGCCAAGGATGGTCAGCAGCTTCTCGTTGGGAATGGTGATCAACGAGTCGACGCTTTCAGACAGCAGACGGATGCCTTCATCGGCGATCTGCATGCGCTTGCGACCTTCGAACGGGAACGGACGAGTCACCACCGCTACGGTGAGAATCCCCATTTCCTTGGCCACTTCAGCAATGATCGGCGCAGCACCGGTACCGGTACCACCGCCCATGCCGGTGGTGATGAACACCATATTAGTGCCCTGCAGGACTTCGGCAATGCGCTCACGATCTTCGAGAGCGGCCTGACGACCTACTTCAGGGTTGGCGCCAGCGCCGAGACCTTTGGTCACGCCGGTGCCCAGTTGCAGGATGGTCCGCGCGCCGATGCTTTTCAGCGCTTGGGCATCAGTGTTGGCGCAGATGAATTCAACGCCTTCAATGTTGCTCTTGACCATGTGGTTGACAGCGTTGCCGCCGCCTCCGCCAACACCGATAACTTTAATAACCGGGCTTGCGGGGATGTTGTCTACGAGTTCGAACATTTTCCCTCTCCTTTCATTTCTCTAGTTTTTTCGCCTACTGCCTGTATCTACAACGGTGCTGCGGTAAATCTTTAGAAGTTGCCTTGTACCCAGCTCTTGATGCGATCGAGCAAGGCGGCTTTCGGTTCTTCATTGCTGTAGCTGTCACGGCTGCTGATGCCCGAGAACGAAATCCCGTCGGACTGCTTCTGCAGGCCGTACATCAACAGGCCAACGCCAGTGGAATAAATCGGGTTGCGGACCACATCGTCCAGGCCCTTGACGCCATGCGGCACGCCCAGGCGGACCGGCATGTGGAAGATTTCTTCGGCCAGTTCGACTGCGCCTTCCATCTTCGACGTACCACCGGTCAGCACGATGCCGGCCGGGATCAGGTCCTCGTAGCCACTGCGACGCAGTTCGGCCTGGATCAGCGTGAACAGTTCGTCGTAACGCGGCTCGACCACTTCGGCCAAGGCCTGACGGGACAGCTCGCGCGGTGGACGGTCGCCGACACTTGGGACCTTGATGGTTTCACCGGCACCGGCCAGTTTGGCCAGGGCGCAGGCGTAGCGAATCTTGATTTCTTCGGCGTACTGGGTCGGGGTGCGCAACGCCATGGCGATGTCGTTGGTTACCTGGTCGCCCGCAATCGGGATGACCGCGGTGTGACGGATCGCGCCTTCGGTGAAGATCGCGATGTCGGTGGTGCCGCCGCCGATGTCCACCAGGCACACGCCCAGCTCTTTCTCGTCGTCGGTCAGGACCGAGTAGGCCGAAGCCAGTTGCTCGAGAATGATGTCGTCGATTTCCAGGCCGCAGCGGCGCACGCATTTTTCAATGTTCTGTGCGGCGTTGACGGCGCAGGTGACCACGTGAACCTTGGCTTCCAGACGTACGCCCGACATGCCCAGAGGCTCACGAACACCTTCCTGGTTATCGATCACGTAATCCTGCGGCAGGGTGTGCAGCACGCGCTGGTCAGCCGGGATTGCCACGGCCTGGGCGGCGTCGAGCACGCGCTCGAGGTCGGCGGAGCTGACTTCGCGATCACGAATCGCCACGATGCCGTGGGAGTTCAGGCTGCGGATATGATTGCCAGCCACACCGACGAACGCCGAGTGAATGCGGCAACCAGCCATCAGCTGCGCTTCTTCGATCGCGCGCTGGATCGATTGCACGGTGGACTCGATATTGACCACCACGCCTTTCTTCAGGCCACGGGACGGATGGGTACCGATCCCGACGATTTCCAGCGTGCCGTCGTCCGAGACCTCGCCGACCAGCGCCACCACCTTGGAGGTGCCGATATCGAGACCGACGATCATTTTGCCGCTTTGCACGTTTGCCATGGGTCCTGCCTCTTCTTAATTCTTCGCGACAGCGGGTTGGGCTGTCGTGGGCGCTACAGGTTCCCGCCAGCCAACAGCGAGGCCGTTGGCGTAGCGCAGATCGATGCGCGCAATGTTCGTAATCTGTTCTTTAAGCGTCTTGTCATAGATGGCAATGAAGCGGCGCATCTTTTCCAGCAGGTTGCCGCGTCCCAGCAACAGTTCGATTCCCGGACCCGCGCTGCCGGCGCCGGTGGTCAGGAACCAGCTACCTCGATCACGCAACTCCAGGCGTGCAATCGAGAAGCCCAACGGCCTGAGCATCTGGCTCAGCACCTGGTATTGCTGCATCACTTGCTGTTGGGCCCGTTGTGGACCGAACAGCTGTGGCAAGTGTTCGTAGTTCGCCAGCTCACGCGGGGTGAACGCCTGACCCTGGTTGTTCAACAGCGATTCATCGCCCCAACGGGCCACCGGCAGTTGTTCTTCCAGGCGAATCACCACTTGATCCGGCCACACCCGACGCACTTCGGCGTGGGCAATCCATGGCATCGTTTCAAGCTCGGTGCGCATGCTCGCAAGATCGATGGTGAAGAAGCTCGACGCCACGTACGGGGCGATCCGCTGCTGCACCGCTTGCTGGCTGATGTAACTCAAGTCGCCCTGCACGTTGATCTTGGTGATCGGCCGGTCGGCGTACGGCAACAAACGCTGCGCGCCTTCGTAAGTACCGAAACCCAGTGCGACCAACAGCACCGGCCAGAACAGGCTTTTCAGAAAACCAAAATTGGCTTTCGGCAGGCGCGCAGACATCGGCTCTTTGGCCACCATTCGGCTGGCACCCCGCGGTACCGGCTTGCGGCCGGGTGGTGCGGAGGGCTGATGTCTCAGCTGTGCGCCTTGCATGGTCTTAACCTCGCGGCTCGATACTTGCGGCCAGAATCGCCAGAACCAGTTGCTGGAAATCCAGACCGGCAGCACGAGCCGCCATCGGCACCAGACTGTGATCGGTCATGCCCGGTGCGGTATTGACTTCCAGGAACCAGAACTGCCCGTCGGCGTCCTGCATCACGTCAGCCCTGCCCCAACCGGCGATACCCAGCGCCTCACAGGCTTTCGCCGTGAGGTCCATCAGTTCTTTTTCTTTGTTGCTGTCCAGGCCACACGGAATCCGGTACTGGGTATCGGAAGCCACATACTTGGCGTCGTAGTCGTAGAAGCTGTGCGTCGTGCCCAGGGCAATCGGTGGCAACACCTGGTCACGCAGGGTGGCGATGGTGAACTCCGGACCTTGAATCCATTGTTCGACCAACACTTGCGAATCGTAGGTAGCGGCCGCTTTCCACGCGTCGATCAACTCCGACGCGGAGGTCACTTTGGCCATCCCGATACTTGAACCTTCATGGGCCGGTTTGACGATCAAAGGGAAGCCCAGTTCCGTCGCCGCCGAAATACAATCAGCCTCGCTGCTCAGTACGGCATGGCGTGGCGTCGGAATACCCAGGCTGTGCCAGACCTGTTTGGTCCGCAGCTTGTCCATGGCCAGCGCGGAAGCAAGAATGCCACTGCCGGTGTACGGAATACCCAGGCATTCCAGCAGGCCCTGCATGCTGCCGTCTTCACCGCCACGACCGTGGAGAATGATGAAGGCACGATCGATTTTTTCGTTCAGCAGACGCTGCAAGAGATCATCGCCCACGTCGAGACCAAACGCGTCCACACCGGCGCTTAGCAGCGCGTCGAGAACCGCGTTACCCGACTTGAGAGAAACCTCACGCTCGGCACTCTTGCCGCCGAAGAGCACGGCGACGCGGCCGAAATCTTTCGGCGCAATCGTGGAGACGAGGTTGGCGTAAGCAGCAGTCATTTCAACTTCCCCACACTCGGCGCAGCAACGGCGCCTGCGAACAACGGACTTTTCAACAGTTTCGGTGCAAGACCACCGATGTCACCGGCGCCCTGGCACAGCAGGATGTCGCCAGCACGCAGCAGCGGCTTGACCACCGGCGCGAGATCAACACCGCGCTCGATGTAGATCGGGTCGAGCTGACCGCGCTGACGAATGCTGTTGCACAGCTTGCGGCTGTCGGCGCCCGGGATCGGTTCTTCACCGGCCGGGTAGACTTCCATCAGCAGCAGGACGTTGGCGTCGGCCAATACATTGACGAAATCGTCGTACAGATCACGGGTGCGGCTGTAACGGTGCGGCTGGTAGACCATCACCAGACGGCGTTCCGGCCAGCCACCGCGCACGGCTTTGATGACCGCGGCGACTTCGGTCGGGTGGTGACCGTAGTCGTCGACCAGCATCACGCTGCCACCGTCTACCGGCAGTTCGCCGTAGACCTGGAAGCGTCGGCCGACACCCTGGAACCCGGACAGGCCCTGGACGATGGCTTCATCGCTGACGCCTTCATCGGAGGCGATGCAGATGGTTGCCAGGGCGTTCAACACGTTGTGGTTACCCGGCATGTTCACCGAGACATCCAGCGGATCGCGATCAGGACGCAGCACGGTAAAGAAGGTCTGCATGCCCTGCTGGCGCACATTGATCGCGCGCACATCGCAGTCGTCGCCGAAGCCATAAGTGACGGTCGGACGTTTCACCAACGGCAGGATTTCACGCACCACCGGATCGTCCAGGCACACCACCGCCAGACCATAGAACGGCAGGTTGTGGAGGAACTCGACGAAGGTTTTCTTCAGTTTGTTGAAGTCACCGTCGTAGGTCGCCATGTGGTCGGCGTCGATGTTGGTGACCACGGCCACCAACGGCTGCAAGTGCAGGAAGCTGGCGTCGCTTTCGTCAGCTTCAGCGATCAGGTAACGGCTGGTGCCAAGCTGGGCATTGGTGCCCGCGGCATTCAGACGGCCACCGATCACGAATGTCGGGTCCAGGCCACCGGCGGCAAACACCGAAGCGATCAGGCTGGTGGTGGTGGTTTTGCCGTGCGTGCCGGCGACGGCGATGCCGTGGCGGTAGCGCATCAGCTCAGCCAGCATTTCAGCGCGAGGCACCACCGGAATGCGGCGTTCCAGAGCAGTGGCGACTTCCGGGTTGGACGTGTTCACGGCACTGGAAGTGACCAGCACATCGGCGTTCGCGGCGTTCTCGGCGCGGTGGCCGATAAAGATCTGAGCGCCGAAGGACTCGAGACGCTCGGTCACCGGCGAAGCTTTCAGGTCGGAACCGGACACTTCATAGCCCAGGTTCAACAACACTTCGGCAATGCCGCACATGCCCACGCCGCCGATCCCGACGAAGTGGATGCGACGGATGCGGCGCATTTCCGGTTGCGGCATGGCTTTCTGGTTCTCAACCATGGGCCACCTCCAGGCAGGTATCGACCACGTTACGGGTTGCATCGGGTTTGGCCAGGCGGCGTGCCGCGGTGGCCATGTCGGTGAGTCGTTGTGGTTGCATCAGGACCTCTGTCAGGCGTGCGGCAAGATCCGCTGCGCCAGTCGTTCTTTGCGGCATCAGGAAGGCAGCGCCTTCACGGGCCAAATAATCGGCGTTGCGGGTCTGGTGATCGTCGATCGCGTGGGGCAAAGGCACCAGCATCGAGGGCAGACCGGCGGCGGCCAGTTCACTGATGGTCAACGCGCCTGCGCGGCACACCACCAGGTCGGCCCAGCCATAGGCTTGGGCCATGTCTTTGATGAAAGGCTGCACTTGCGCCTCGACGCCAGCCGCGCGATAGCGCTCTGCAGTCACTTCATCGTGGTTTTTGCCGGCCTGATGAAACACTTCCGGACGCAGGTCGGGGGCGACTTGCGACAGGGCTTCAGGCAGCAACTTGTTCAACGGTTCTGCGCCCAGGCTTCCACCCAGGATCAGCAAACGCGCCTTGCGACCGGCCAGAGCCTGTCGCGGTGTTTCGAGGAACAGCTCGGTGCGCACCGGGTTACCGGTGGTCCGACGGCTGCCCGACAGGGTAAAGGTGTCGGGGAACGCTTCACAGACTCGGGCGGCCAACGGCACCAGCAACCGATTGGCGGTACCGGCCACGGCGTTCTGCTCGTGAACGATCACCGGCACACCGGCCAGTTTGGCGGCAACGCCACCAGGACCGGTCACAAAACCACCAAAGCCGACGACACACACCGGCCGCAGCTGACGAATGATCGCCCGCGCCTGCCAGATCGACTTGAGCAACATGAACGGCGCCTTGAGCAGGGACAGCTTGCCCTTGCCACGCAATCCGCTGGCATTGATTCGATGCAGTTCGATGCCGGCCACCGGAACCAGATCGTTCTCGATGCCGCGCGGTGTCCCGAGCCAATGCACGGTGTAACCACGGGCCTGGAATTCGCGAGCACACGCCAGCGCCGGGAACACGTGGCCACCGGTGCCGCCCGCCATGATCAATACGTTAGCGCCCATGGGTCGGCTCCTCGGCGAAGTCGCTCTCATGGAATTCCATCTCTTCGCTGCCCAAGTGGGTTCGACTTTCCCATTCGATGCGCAGCAACAAGCCAAGACAGGCACAGCAGATCACCAACGAGCTGCCGCCATAACTGAGGAACGGCAGGGTCAGACCTTTGGTTGGCAGCAGACCGACGTTCACCCCGATGTTGATCAGAAACTGACCAATCCACAGGAACGACAAGCCGTACGCGATGTAGGCGGCAAAAAACTGCTTGGCCTTCTCGGCCCAATAACCGATGTACATGCCCCGAATACAGACAAAGACGAACAGCGCTACCGTGCACAAAGAACCGACGGCGCCCAGTTCTTCGGCCAGGACCGAGAACACGAAGTCGGTGTGGGCTTCCGGCAGGTAGAACTGTTTCTGCACGCTGTTGCCCAGGCCAACGCCCAGCCATTCGCCGCGACCAAAAGCGATCAACGCTTGAGACAACTGATAGCCGGCACCGAACTGGTCGGCCCACGGATCCGCAAAGTTGGTCAGGCGCGCCATTCGATACGGCTGCACTTGAATCAGCAACACCACCGCCGCGACCGCCAGGACAACCATCAAGGAAAAACGGAACAGGCCAACCCCGCCGAGGAACAGCATCGCAGCAGCAGCCCCCATCATCACGACGGTGGCACCGAAGTCCGGCTCCATCAGCAACAGACCCGCCATTGGCAGCAGAACGATGAACGGCTTGAAGAAGCCCATCCAGCTTTCACGCACTTCTTTCTGGCGACGCACCAGGTAACCGGCGAGGTAAATAACGACAAATACCTTGGCGATTTCCGACGGCTGAACGTTGAAGAAACTGAAGCCGATCCAGCGCATCGAACCGTTCACTTCACGGCCGATCCCCGGGATGATCACCATCACCAGCAAACCGAACGCACCAATCAGCATCAGCCAGCCCAGGCGTTGCCAGGTAGCAATCGGAATCATCATGGTGACGATGCAGGCACCCAGGCCCAGCACTACGTAGATAAGGTGGCGAATCATGTAATACAGGGCGCTGCCCGACTGCACAGCCGCCACTTCGGTCGATGCCGATGCAATCATGACCAGCCCGAGGCCGATCAATGCCAGGCAGCCGGCGAGCATCGGGAAGTCGAGGTCGATGCCGCGCCCGGTGATGATCGGCGACGGATAAGGCTTGATGATGTTCATCAGGCTCATGCCAGATCCTCCACTGCGCGGACGAACTGGTGACCACGGTCTTCGTAATTCTTGAACATGTCGAAACTGGCGCAGGCCGGCGACAACAACACGGCGTCGCCCGTCTCTGCGATGGCGCGGCATTGCTCGACCGCTTCGATCAGCGAGTTGACGCGAATCAGTGGCACGCCATCGCCGATGGCCTGAGCGATCAGGTCGGAGTCGCGGCCCATCAGCACCACGGCGCGGCAGTTGGCCGCCACCGGATCACGCAAGTCCTTGAACTCGGCACCCTTGCCGTCGCCACCGGCGATCAGCACGAGCTTGCCGTCAATGTCCGCGCCCAGGCCTTCGATGGCAGCCAGTGCGGCACCGACGTTGGTGGCTTTGGAATCGTTGTAGTAGCTCACGCCATTCAGGTCACGGACCCACTGGCAGCGATGCTCAAGCCCGGCGAAGGTGCGCAGGCTCGACAGCATGGCGTCGAACGGCAGGCCGACGGCGTGGCCCAGGGCCAATGCCGCCAAGGCGTTGGACTGGTTGTGGGCGCCGCGAATTTTCAACTCGCGCACCGGCATCAGGTTCTGGAATTCGAAGGCCAGGTACTTCTCGCCGTCTTCTTCGCGGATACCGAATGCCTTGAAATCAGGTTTGCTCAAACCGAAGGTCCAGCATGGCTGACCTTCGCCAATCAGCGGACGGCTCAGGGCATCCTGACGGTTGACCACAAACTGCCTGGCCCCCCGGAAGATCCGGTGCTTGGCCAGGTGATAGGCCGGCAGACCGCTATAGCGGTCCATGTGGTCTTCGCTGACGTTGAGCACGGTCGCCACTTCGGCGTTGAGCTGATCGGTGGTTTCGAGCTGGAAGCTCGACAGTTCCATCACGTACAGCTCGACGTCGTCGCTGAGCAGGTCCAGCGCTGGCGTACCGAGGTTGCCGCCAACAGCAACACGCTTGCCGGCCGCCGCAGCCATCTCGCCGACCAGTGTGGTGACGGTGCTTTTTGCGTTGGAGCCGCTGATGGCGACGATCGGCGCCTTCGCGTTACGCGCGAACAGCTCGATGTCACCGGACATTTTCACGCCACGGGCGGCGGCAGCCTGCAGGGCCGGGGTCGCCAGCGCCAGGCCGGGGCTCACGTAGAGCTCGTCGGCGCGGCACAGGAATTCGACGTCCAGCTCGCCACAACGCACTTCCACGTGCGGATAGTCACGCTTGAGCGTGGCCAGTTCCGGTGGATTTTCCCGCGTGTCGGCGACAGCAAACGACGTGCCCCGGTTCGCCAGGAAGCGAACCAGGGACATGCCGCTCTTGCCGAGGCCGACAACGATGCGGAAGTGGTCAGAAGCGATCAGAGACACTCGTTCTACCTCAGCTTCAGGGTGGCAAGGCCAACCAGCACGAGAATCACGGTGATGATCCAGAAACGGACGATCACGCGTGGCTCGGGCCAGCCCTTGAGTTCAAAGTGGTGGTGAATCGGTGCCATGCGGAACACACGGCGACCGGTGAGCTTAAAGGACGCAACCTGAATGACGACTGACAGGGTCTCCATCACGAACACGCCGCCCATGATGAACAGGACGATTTCCTGACGGACGATCACCGCGATGGTGCCCAGTGCCGCGCCCAGCGCCAGTGCGCCGACGTCGCCCATGAACACCTGAGCCGGATACGTGTTGAACCAGAGGAACCCGAGGCCCGCACCGATCAAGGCGCCGCAGAACACAATCAACTCGCCTGCGCCCGGTACATACGGGATCAGCAGGTATTCAGCGAATTTCACGTTACCCGACAGGTAGCAGAAAATGCCCAACCCGCCGCCGACCATTACGGTGGGCATGATCGCCAGACCGTCGAGGCCGTCAGTCAGGTTGACCGCGTTGCTCGAGCCGACAATCACGAAGTAAGTCAGGACAATGAAACCTATGCCCAGCGGAATGCTGTGGTCCTTGAGCATCGGCAGGATCAGGGTGGTTTCCACCGGTGTCGCTGCGGTCATATAAAGGAAGATCGCTGCGCCCAGGCCGAACACCGATTGCCAGAAGTACTTCCAGCGGCTCGGCAAGCCACGGGAGTTCTTCTCGATCACTTTGCGGTAATCGTCGACCCAGCCGATCGCGCCGAACAGCAAAGTCACCAGCAGCACGGTCCATACGTAACGGTTGCTCAGGTCAGCCCAAAGCAAAGTGCTGACGCCGATGGACGACAGAATCAGCGCGCCGCCCATGGTCGGGGTGCCGGACTTGGACAGGTGCGATTGTGGACCGTCGTTGCGAACGGATTGACCGATCTGACGGTTCTGTAATGTGCGGATCATCCACGGGCCGTAGCACAGCGACAAAACCAACGCGGTCAGCACACCGAGAATCCCGCGCAGGGTCAGGTACTGAAAGACCGCGAAGCCTTTGTAGAACTGTTGCAGATACTCCGCTAGCAGCAGCAGCATTAATGTTTCTCCAGGCTGGTCCCGCACAAAGCGGCGACGATGTTTTCCATCGCAGCGCTGCGCGAGCCCTTGATCAAAATGGTGGTGTTTGTGTCTTGCTCGGCGCCCAGGGCCTTGATCAGTTCAGCCTGAGTGCTGAAGTGAAAGGCCTGTGGACCGAAAGCGTTCACGGCGTGAGCCATCATTGGCCCGACAGCGTAAAGCGCGGAAACCTTGCCGCGGGCGTACGCGCCCACATCGCGGTGCCCCTGCTCCGCCCAATCGCCCAACTCGCCGATATCCCCGAGCACCAGAACGGTGCGGCCGGAAAAGCCGGCGAGTATATCAACGGCGGCGCACATGGAGGTGGGGTTCGCGTTGTATGTGTCATCGATCACGCGCATGCCATTGCTGGCCAGTTGCGCGACGGTGCGGCCCTTGACCGGTTGCACCGCGCCCAGACCGGTGGCGATACCGAACAGCGACACGCCCAGCGCATGGGCAGCGGCGGCGGCGGCCAAGGCATTGGCAACGTTATGGGTGCCGAGCAGGTTCAGTTGAACGCGCGCCATACCTTCAGGACTGTGCAGGTTGAACGCCGGGCAACCGCGAGCGTCGCGGTCCAGATCGCTGGCGTAGAAATCGGCACTGACATTGCTCAGGGCGAAGGTCAGCACTTTGCGACCGGCAGCGCGGGTCTTCCAGATGTCGAACGCCTTGTCGTCAAGATTGAGAACGGCGACGCCATCGGCATCCAGCCCTTCAATAATCTCGCCCTTGGCTTCAACGATTTTTTCCGGCCCGCCGAACTCGCCGACGTGGGCGGTCCCGGCGTTGTTGAGCACGGCCACGTGCGGCTTGGTCATGCCGACGGTGTAGGCAATTTCGCCGAGACGCGAAGCACCCAGTTCGATCACCGCAGCGGTATGTTCCGGTGCGAGTTCGAGCAGGGTCAGCGGAACGCCGAGGTCATTGTTCAGGTTGCCGCGGGTCGCCAACACCGGACCGCGTGTGCGCAGGATGCTGGCGAGCATTTCCTTGACCGTGGTCTTGCCGCTGGAACCGGTGATGGCCGCAACAGGATGGGTGTAAGCCGCACGGTTCAACGCACCGAGTTGCCCCAGTGCCTGACGCGTATCTTTGACCAGCAATTGCGGCAGTGCGCTGCCGGCGACTTCGCGCTCGACCAACGCCGCTACGGCGCCTTTGGCGGCGACGTCATTGAGATAGTCATGACCATCGAAGCGCGGGCCGGTCAGGGCAATAAAGAGTTGGCTTGGTTTGATCGCGCGGCTGTCGATGCTGACGCCGTCGAAGCTGGCATCGGCAGTGACCAGGCGGGCATTCAGCGCGCCGGTCAGTTCGCTCAGTTTCAGGGCTTTAAGCATGGGCCACCTCCCACGTGGTCAAGGCGTGATCGGCCTCGACCAGATCGGAGAACGCGTGACGCTGGCCGTTGATTTCCTGATAGTCCTCGTGACCTTTACCGGCCAGGACAATCACGTCATCCGCCGAAGCGCTGGCGATCAATTGGGCAATCGCCTGGCCACGGCCAGCGACGAAGGTGACTTTATCCACAGCGGTAAAACCGGCGCGGATGTCGTCGAAGATCACTGCCGGGTCTTCGGTGCGCGGGTTGTCATCGGTCACCAGCACGCCGTCAGCCAGACGTTCGACCACTTCAGCCATGAGCGGACGTTTGCCGCGATCGCGATCACCACCGCAACCGAACAGGCACAGCAAACGGCCTTTGGCATGAGGACGCAGGGCCATCAAGACTTTTTCCAGCGCATCCGGTGTGTGGGCGTAATCGACCACGACCAGCGGCTGAGTACCGCCGCCGAGGCGCTGCATGCGTCCGGCCGGGCCTTCGAGCTTCGGCAGCACGTTGAGGATTTCGTCCAGCGCGTAGTCCAGGCCCAGCAAGGCGCCGACCGCGGCCAGCACGTTGCTCAGGTTGAAACGACCGAGCAAGGTGCTGCGCAAGTGATGCTCACCTTGTGGCGTGACCAATATGGCGCGTACGCCTTCGTCATCGAACTGCGCTTCGCGGCAATAAAGGTAGGCACTGGAGTTTTCCAGGCTGTAGGTGATCAGGCGCGACTCGAGTTTGTCCGCAGCCAGTTGGCGGCCGAATTCGTCGTCGAGGTTAACCACCCTGCACTTCAAATCGTTCCAGGCAAACAGCTTGGCCTTGGCTTCACCGTAGGCTTGCATCGTGCCGTGGTAATCCAGGTGATCGCGGGACAGGTTGGTCATCACCGCCACATCGAACGCCAGTGCGGTCACGCGGCCCTGATCCAGACCGTGGGAAGAAACTTCCATGGCGACGGCTTTGGCACCGGCCTTTTTCAGGTCGGCGAGGGTTGCCTGCACGGCGATCGGGTTCGGCGTGGTGTGCAAGCCGCTTTCGAGCGCGCCGTAAAAACCGGTGCCCAACGTGCCGACGATGCCGCAGTGCTGGCCGAGCAAATCCAAGGCTTGCGCAACCAACTGCGTCACGCTGGTTTTGCCGTTGGTGCCGGTCACGCCGATCAGGTTCAGGTGACGACTAGGGTCACCGTAAAAACGCCCGGCGATGTCCGACAGCTGCGCCGCCAGGCCTTTGACCGGAATCAGTGGAACATCGGTAATCGGCAATACGGTCGCGCCTACGACTTCATACGCCACAGCGGCAGCGCCGCGTTGCAGGGCGTCGGCGATGTGCGCGCGGCCGTCGAACTTGCCGCCAGGGACGGCGAGAAACAGATCACCAGCCCGCACGTTGCGGCTGTCCAGGGTCAGTTCGCGGATCAACAGATCGCGGCCGGCGTGGGCGAAAATCTTGTTCAGACTCAGAGACATCAGCCTCGCCCTCCATTGGCTTTCAGCGGAACGACCGGTGCTGCGTTCGCTTGTTGAGTAGGTGGCAGGTTGTCCGGGGTGATGTTCATCAGGCGCAAGGTCCCGGACATCACTTTGCTGAACACCGGGGCCGATACCAGACCACCGAAGTAACCGGCCTTGGTCGGCTCATCGATCACCACCACGATGGCGTAGCGCGGGTCGTTCATCGGGCCGAAGCCGGCGAACAGCGAGCGGTAGGAATTCTCGGCGTAGCCTTTGGTGCCGACCGACGTTTTACGCGCGGTACCCGACTTGCCGCCCACGTGATACGCCGGCACTTGCGCACGGAATACACCGCGCGGAGCTTCGATCACTTGTTGCAGCATGGTTTGCATGGTTTTCGCGACAGCTTCCGGCAATACCTGCGTGGTTTGCGGCGCCTTGTCCGTTTTGATCAGGGTCAGCGGCGCGAGGCGACCGTTGTTGGCCAGGGCCGAGAAGGCGTGGACCAACTGGATCGCGGTCACGGAAATACCGTAGCCGTAAGACAGCGTGGCGGTTTCAGCCTTGCGCCATTCGCGATAGTTCGGGAGGTTGCCGACGCGCTCGCCCGGGAAGCCCAGGCCGGTGTCCTGGCCGAGGCCGACTTTTTGCGCCAGACGGAAAATCGTTTCGCCGCCGATATCGAAGGCGACCTTACTCATGCCGACGTTACTGGAGTTGATCAGGATGCCAGTCAGGTCGAGCACCGGGCCTTCGGATTTGGAGACGTCCTTGATGGTGTATTTACCAATCTGCAAGGTGCCCGGATAAACCTCAACGGTATCGGTCGGCTTCCAGCGCCCGGTTTCAATCGCGGCGCTCATGGAAATCGCTTTCATGGTCGAACCCGGTTCGAACACGTCGATCATCGCGCGGTTACGCATCATCGCCGGTTGCAGGTTGCGACGGTTGTTCGGGTTGTAGGTCGGCTGGTTGACCATGGCGAGGATCTCGCCGCTCTTCACGTCCATGATCACCAGGCTGCCAGCCTTGGCGCCGTTCTCGATGATCGCGTTACGCAGTTCACGGTTGGCCAGGTATTGCAGACGCAGGTCAATGGACAACGCCAAGGGCTTTCCGGCCTTGGCGTTTTTGGTGACCTGAACATCCTTGATAAGTCGGCCACGCCGATCCTTGATCACCTGCCGCTTGCCGGGGACCCCGGCCAGCCATTCGTCGTAGGCCAGCTCGACGCCTTCACGACCGTGGTCATCGATGTCGGTAAAACCGACCATATGGGCAGTGACTTCACCGGCCGGGTAGAAACGACGGAATTCTTCGATGCCATAAACGCCCGGCACTTTCAGATCGAGCACGGACTGGCCTTGCTCGGGGGTCAGCCCGCGAACCAGGTAGATGAATTCTTTGTTGGCCTGGGCCTCGAGACGTTCGGCCAGGGCTTTCGGGTCCTGCCCCAAGGCAGCCGCCAGTGCAGGCCACTTCTCTTTGGCCGTTTGCATTTCCTTGGCATTGGCCCAAAGGGTGGTGACCGGGGTACTCACGGCCAAAGGCTCGCCGTTACGGTCGGTGATCAGACCACGGTGAGCCGGAATCGGGATATGACGAACGCTGCGCGCATCGCCCTGACCTTTAAGAAAGGCCCGGTCGACGACTTGCAGGTCGATGATGCGCCAGCAAATAGCCACGACCATGACGCCGAGCAAACCCAGCACCAGGCGGAACCGCCATGGAAAGAGTGCACCCTCGAGTTTCATCATGGCGCCACCATCTGCACTTCAGCTGCGCCAGGAATGCGCATCTTCAGTTGCTCGGTCGCCAGGACTTCGATACGGCTGTGGGCGGTCCAGGTGCTCTGTTCGAGAATCAAACGGCCCCACTCCGCTTGCGCCTTGTCGCGCACGCTCAACTCGTTGTACAGGGAGTTCAACAGTTGACGGTTCCAGTGGGCGCTATAGGAAACGCCGATGGCCGACACGAGCACGCCAATAAACAGCAGAAACATGAAAAAGCTTCCGCCGGGAAGTGGCTTGGCGAAAAGCTTGCTCACCGCAGCTTCTCCGCGACGCGCATGACGGCGCTACGGGAACGTGGGTTGGCTTTGAGTTCGGCCTCGGAGGCGGACTGCGCTTTGCCATGGATTTTGATTATTGGTTCGAAGGCGACGTGACGTACCGGCAGGTTGCGCGGCAAGTTGTCGGCTTCGCCTTTCACCAGTTTGCGCATGAACAGTTTGACGATGCGGTCTTCCAGCGAGTGGAAGCTGATGACCACCAGGCGGCCACCGACTTCCAGGCATTCCAGTGCGGCTTCGAGGCCTGCTTCCAGATCACCCAGTTCGTTGTTGACGTGAATTCGCAAGCCCTGGAACGCACGGGTCGCCGGGTTTTTGCCCTTTTCCCATGCAGGGTTGGCGACTTTCAGGACTTCAGCCAGATCGGCAGTGCGCTCGAACGGTTTGATGTCGCGACGCTCGGCCACGGCACGGGCCATCCGGCCGGAGAAACGTTCTTCGCCGTATTGCTTGAACACCCGGGCGATTTCTTCCACCGGGGCGGTGTTGACGAATTCGGCAGCGCTGATCCCGCGGGACGGGTCCATGCGCATGTCCAGCGGGCCATCGTTGAGGAAACTGAAGCCGCGTTCAGGGTCGTCGAGCTGCGGCGAAGATACGCCGAGATCAAGCAAAACGCCGCTGACCTTGCCGGCTAGACCACGTTCGGCGACTTCCGAGCCGAGCTCGGCAAAGCTGCGCTGCACAACGACAAAGCGGCCGTCTTCGGCCGCTAGCGTTTGCCCGGTGGCAATCGCTTGTGGATCTTTGTCGAACCCGAGTACCCGACCATCGGGGCCGAGCTGGCTGAGGATCAACCGGCTGTGTCCGCCGCGCCCGAACGTACCGTCCAGATAGCAGCCATCAGGACGTACGGCGAGAGCCTCCACGGCTTCGTCAAGCAGTACGGTGATGTGGTTAAAGCCGCTATCAATAGTCACAGGATCAAATCACGCAGTTCATCAGGCATGGCGCCCGGTTGTTGAATGGCAGCCAGGTCAGCGGCAGAAACCGCATCCCAGGCATCCTCGTCCCACAATTGGAACTTGTTCAGTTGGCCTACCAACATCGCGCGCTTATCCAACTTGGCATATTCACGAAGACGCGGTGGAACCAGAAAACGACCACTGCCATCGAGCTCGAGGTCGACGGCATTACCAATCAGTAAACGTTGCAGGCGGCGGTTCTCTTCGCGAAGCGAAGGAAGTGCGCGCAGTTTGGTTTCAATAATTTCCCACTCATCGAGGGGGTAAACACACAAACACGGATCAACGGCATCAATTGTGACGATTAACTGACCGGAACTACGCGAAACGAGCTCGTCACGGTACCGGCTCGGCATAGCGAGACGGCCCTTTGCGTCGAGACTAATAGCGTTAGCTCCGCGAAACACGTCAGCGTTTCTCCAAATATTAGCGTTTTGAGCTCAAAAAACCCACTTCATGCCACTTTCCGCCACTTGCGCACACTATAGGAATGCGGCCACCGCACCGTCAAGGCGCGGATTAAAGGAAAACCCTTACAGAACTGAGATTTAGGAGCGCAAAAGGAGGGGCAGCGAGAATCTGACGTGTCGTCCTGCTCAATAACTTGAATCAGCACAGAAGGCTGCGTTCGAAAGTTAAAGTGATTTGTTAAGAGTAAGATTTTTTCGGTATTAGGAAAGTGCTTCTGCTGTTGATTCTGTAAGGAGGGAAATTGCTACTACAGGTGCCCTGCTCAATGATTAAAGCAGGGAGGGGAAAAAAGGTGGAGAGTCGATCTGTAAGCCGGGTTCTGTCTTGAACAGTCATTCGTCTACGATGGCCATCACTGGACATCTTTAGCAACCTACCCGGTCCCAGCGCGGGCCACGCCTTGGGACCCTATTTGGTCTTGCTCCAAGTGGGGTTTACCTAGCCACGAACTGTTGCCAGACGTGCGGTGCGCTCTTACCGCACCTTTTCACCCTTACCGGCGCCGAAGCGCTTAGGCGGTTATTTTCTGTGGCACTTTCCGTAGGCTCACGCCTCCCAGGCATTACCTGGCACTTCGCCCTATGGAGCCCGGACTTTCCTCCCCCCCCTAATTTTCATAGAGGGCAGCGACTGTCCGATCGACTCTCCGCCGCGAAGATTAACGGCAGAGCGACCGAAGGACAAGCGCTAAACACCTTGGGCTGCGCCTGCACGTCGGTTTTCACTCGCCCTTCTGTTTATCCAGCGCGACCTGATAGAGCACATTCTTGCGCTCGCCGGTAATTTGCGCCGCCAACGCTGCGGCTCGCTTGAGCGGCATTTCTTCAAGCAACAGATTCAGAATGCGCATCGCTTCACTGCTCACGGCGTCCTCGGTCTCGGGGGCAGACCAACCCGCCACCAACACCACGCACTCACCGCGCTGCTGATTGCTGTCTGACTCGACGAACTCGCGCAACTCAGCCAGAGGCAAGCCTTTAAGGGTTTCGAACGTCTTGGTCAGCTCGCGCGCCAGCAATGCTGGACGCTCACCACCAAACACCAACTCCATGTCTTGAAGGCACTCAAGGATCCGGTGCGGGGCCTCATAAAAAATCAGCGTGCGCGGCTCTTCCTTTACCAACTCAAGACGGGCGCGCCGACCGACTGCCTTGGCCGGCAGGAAGCCTTCGAAGATGAAACGGTCCGACGGCAGACCCGCCGCCGACAACGCCGCGATCAACGCGCAGGCGCCCGGAACCGGCACCACATTGATCCCCGCAGCACGGGCCTGACGCACCAGGTGATAACCCGGATCGGAAATCAGCGGCGTGCCGGCATCTGAAATCAGCGCCACATCGTCGCCGGCAAGCAAACGCGTGATAAAGCGGCTACCTTCATCCCGCTCATTGTGTTCATGGCAGGCCGCCAGCGGCGTAGGAATGCCGAAATGCTGCATCAATCGCTGGGAGTGACGGGTATCTTCGGCGGCGATCAGGGCGACCTCGCGCAGGATCTTCAGCGCACGCGCACTGATGTCGTCCAGGTTGCCGATGGGCGTCGCCACCACATAAAGCGAGCCAGCAGCGGAATTCAAAGCACCTGGAGCAGTCAAAGCGCA
This sequence comes from Pseudomonas sp. GM41(2012), assembly GCF_000282315.2. Taxonomy (GTDB): domain Bacteria; phylum Pseudomonadota; class Gammaproteobacteria; order Pseudomonadales; family Pseudomonadaceae; genus Aquipseudomonas. The sequence continues at coordinate 1,256,709 of NZ_AKJN02000007.1, read as the reverse complement.
CACCTCATGATCGGTAAAAGCCGCCATTGTAGCGCGTCGCGACGTTCGCGATACGCGCAAGCAACCCTCGGTTTTGCAGCCTTTTGTGCAGTACCGCAACATTTGCACGAGCTAAATTGATCGATTCACACCAGTAACATCGCGCCCCGGCCAGTGCTTGGGTACAATTCCACGCTAATTTGATCGAGTATCAGGAACACTACATGATCGCTTGCCTGCGGCTGTTCACTGCCCTCTGCCTTGCTGCCTTGCTGGCGGCTTGCGCCAGCTCGCCCTCCTCCAGCCTTGGCGAACTTCCACGGACCCCGGATGCCAGTATCGAGCAACTGCTCGCACAGGCCGCTCAAAGCAAAGACCCGGAAAAAGCCTCCCTGTTGCGCCTGAGCGCGGCAGACCTGGCCTATCGTCAGGGGAATGCCGGCCAGTCCGCGCAAATCCTGCAACAAGTCCCGGTCGAAACCCTCAAGCCTGGCCAACAGGTGTTCGCCAGCACCCTGGCGGCTGAACTGGCCATGGTTCGCAATCAGCCCAAAGCGGCGCTGACAGCCTTGAGTCATCCGAGCCTGCAACGCCTGAGTGAACTACCGGTTGAGCAACAGGTTCGCACCGGCACTGTTCGTGCCCGCGCCCTTGAAGCCGATGGCCAGACGCTGGCCGCCGCACGGGAGCGCATCTTCATCGCGCCAATGCTTGAAGGTGAAGCCGCCAGCAAAAACCACGAAGCGATCTGGACCCTGATCGCCTCGCTACCGACTGATCAATTGCAGCCGAGCACCACCGACGACCTCGGCGGCTGGATGGGTCTGGCACTGGCGGTGAAAACTGCCGGCACCCTGGAACAGCAGCAAGCCGCGATCGACAACTGGCGCGCACAGAATCCAAAGCACCCGGCCGCCATTCAATTGCCGCTGCCACTGACCAAGCTCAAGGAACTGGCCAGCCAGCCCCTGAGCAAAATCGCCCTGCTGCTGCCACAAGACGGCCCGCTGGCGTCGGTTGGCAAAGCACTGCGTGAAGGCTTCATGGCTGCTCACTACCAGGCCCAACAAGCCGGGCAGAAGCCACCAGCGATCGAGTTCTATGACAGCTCGCGCCTGACGTCCCTCGACGAGTTCTATCGCAAGGCTCAGGCCGATGGCGTGCAACTGGTCGTCGGCCCGCTGGAGAAACCGCTGGTCAAACAGCTCAGCGCTCGCCCGCAACTGCCGATCACCACCCTGGCGCTGAATTACAGCGAAGGCGCCCAAGGTCCGGCCCAACTGTTCCAGTTCGGTCTTGCGGCTGAAGACGAAGCCCGCGAAGTGTCCCGCCGCGCTCGCGCCGATGGCCTGCATCGCGCAGCTATCATGGTGCCGAAAGGCGAATGGGGCGATCGCGTCTTGAAAGCGTTCAGCCAGGATTGGCAGGCTAACGGTGGCAGCATCGTCGCCACCGAACGCGTCGACCAACCGGTTCAACTGGCCCAGCAGATCGCCGACATGTTCCAGCTGCGTCAGAGCGAAGGTCGTGCCAAGAGCCTGCAAAGCACCGTTGGCGGACAGGTAGCCGCCCAGCCTTCGCGTCGCCAGGACATCGAGTTCATCTTCCTGGCTGCAACGCCTCAGCAAGCCCAGCAGATCAAGCCGACCCTGAACTTCCAGTACGCCGGCGACGTGCCGGTTTATGCCACCTCCCACGTGTTCAGTGCCAGCGGCGATGTGAACCAGTACAACGACATGAACGGCATTCGCTTCTGCGAAACCCCATGGTTGCTGGAGGCTAACGATCCACTGCGCAAGCAAGTGACCGCTCAGTGGCCGCAAGCTGCTGGCAGCCTGGGCCGTCTGTACGCGATGGGTGTTGATGCCTATCGCCTGGCACCACGCCTGGGGCAACTCAAGGCTCTGCCGGACAGCCGCATCGAAGGTCAATCGGGCAGCCTGGGCATGACTCAGAACCAACGTGTGGTCCGCCAGTTGCCGTGGGCACAGTTTGTCAGCGGCCAGGTTCAACGCCTGCCGGACACCCCGCACTGATGCCCGACCGATCACGCCAGCAAAGCGGTAAAGATGCCGAGCGCCATGCGCTCGAGCATCTTCAACAACAAGGTCTGCGCCTGCTGGCGCAGAACTGGTTGTGTAAACGCGGCGAGCTTGATCTGGTCATGCTTGATGGCGATACAGTAGTATTCGTTGAAGTCCGCTACAGAAAAAACACTCAATGGGGTGGCGCGCTCGGTAGCATCGATGAGCGCAAACGGCAGAAACTGATAATTGCCGCGCAGTATTTTCTTCAGCGCGAGTCGCGTTGGGCCAATTCCCCTTGCCGTTTCGACGTGGTTGCCATCGACAGCAACCTCGATCAGTTGAACTGGTTGCAGAATGCCTTCGACAGCTGATCGCGTGCACCCCGAACCGGACACTTTCACCCAACACTTTTGCTCTTTGCTTTGCGGGCTGCACATTCATGTGCCGAGTAGCCGCGCTAATTAAGGTCACACAGATGGACATGCAATCCCGAATTCGCCAGCTTTTTCAGGCCAGTATCGATACCAAGCAAATGGCGATGGACGTACTTGCACCGCACATCGAGCAAGCCAGCCAAGTGATGGTCAACGCCCTGCTCAACGAAGGCAAAATGCTGTCCTGCGGCAACGGCGGCTCTGCCGGTGATGCCCAGCACTTCTCGTCCGAGCTGCTCAACCGTTTCGAGCGTGAGCGTCCGAGCCTGCCAGCGATTGCGCTGACCACCGACAGCTCGACGATTACCTCGATCGCCAACGACTACAGCTACAACGAAATCTTCTCCAAACAGATCCGCGCCCTCGGCCAGCCGGGTGACGTATTGCTGGCGATTTCCACCAGCGGCAACTCGGCAAACATTATTCAAGCGATCCAGGCCGCACATGATCGCGAAATGGTTGTCGTAGCATTGACCGGTCGCGATGGCGGCGGCATGGCGTCGCTGCTATTGCCCGAGGACGTCGAGATTCGCGTACCGGCCAACGTCACCGCACGTATTCAGGAAGTCCACCTGCTGGCGATCCATTGCCTTTGCGATTTGATCGACAGCCAACTGTTCGGGAGTGAAGAATGACCCCTAATCGCCTAGGCCTTCTGGCCTTGACACTGTGCCTCGGCATCAGCGGCTGCACCTCGGTGGTTAACGCCAGCCGTGAAGCACCGATTGAAGATGACCGCGGCACCCGCACCTTCGGCAGCAAGATCGACGACTCTCTGATCGACACCAAGGTCGGCGTGAACATTGCCAAGGCCGATCCAGCCCTGGATAACGACTCGCACATCGTCGTCACCAGCTTCAATGGCGTCGTGCTGCTTGCCGGGCAAACCCCGCGTGCCGACCTCAAGGCCAAGGCCGAACAGGCCGCTGCCGCTGTTCAGCGCGTGAAGACAGTCCACAACGAACTGCAAGTCCTGCCACCTTCCGGCTTCCTTGCCCGCCAGAACGACACCTGGCTGACCTCCAAGATCAAGACGCAGATGCTCACCGATCCGAACATTCCGGGCTCGCGCATCAAGGTCGTCACCGAGAACGGCATCGTCTACCTGCTGGGTCTGCTGACCAAACAGGAAGCTGCCCAAGCCACCAATTTGGTGCAGGGCGTTTCCGGAGTGCAGAAAATCGTGAAGCTGTTTGAGTACATCGACTGATATCGATCTGCAGGAGCTGTGTAGGAGCTGTCGAGAGAAACGAGGCTGCGATCTTTTGATCTTGAAAAATCAAAAATCAAAATCGAGATCAAAAGATCGCAGCCTCGTTTCACTCGACAGCTCCTACGGTTTGAAAGTGGTGAAGTAATAAAAAAGGCGATCCTTTCGGATCGCCTTTTTTATTACTTCACCACTTTCAAACTGGGTCGACCGCTGGGACGCGGCGGCTCACTGTCGGGTGGCGGAATATCGTCATCCGGCTCGATCTCTTCCTCGTCTTCCATAGGCGATTCCAGATCGAACACCATGCCCTGACCGTTCTCCCGGGCGTAAATGCCCAGGATCGATGCGATAGGCACGTACAGGGTGTGTGGCACGCCACCGAAACGCCCTTCGAAGCTGACCGCTTCGTTGTCCATGTGCAGATGACGCACGGCTGCCGGCGATACGTTCAGGACAATCTGTCCGTCACTGGCAAAACCCTGAGGCACCTGCACCGACGGATACTCGGAATTGACCAGCATGTGCGGGGTGCAATCGTTGTCCACAATCCACTCGTAGAGCGCGCGGACCAGATAAGGTCGACTGGAGTTCATAGCGGCTCCTTAAGCCTTAGCGCATATCGCGTTCGACACCAGACAGACTCGCCTGGAAAGCCTCACGCGCAAACGAGCGCTCCATATAATCAAGCAGCGGCTTGGCAGGCCGCGGCAGTTCAATACCCAGAATCGGCAATCGCCAGAGTATTGGCAATAGGCAGCAATCCACCAGACTTTGTTCCTCACTGAGGAAAAACGGCTTGTCGGCGAACAACGGCGACACGCCAGTCAGGCTTTCGCGCAGCTCTTTACGAGCCACGACACGGGCTGCTTCCTTGGACCGGGAATCCAGGATCAGATCCACCAGACCACACCAGTCACGCTGAATACGATGAATCAGCAGACGGCTGTTGGCACGCGCCACTGGATAAACCGGCAGTAAAGGCGGGTGCGGATAACGCTCATCCAGATATTCCATCACCACGGTCGACTCCCACAACGCCAGGTCACGATCGACCAGGGTGGGCAAGCTGCCGTAAGGGTTCACTTCAATCAGTTTAGGCGGCTGGCGACCAGCTTCCACGTAAATGATCTCGGCGCTGACACCCTTCTCTGCAAGTACGATACGCACTCGGTGGGAATAGTGGTCGGCGGGGTCGGAGTAACAGGCCAACCGATTGGTCACGCCCATGGCGGTCCTCCTCGCTTGTTGAAATTATCGGAAACGGAAAAACGCGCGCGCCCAGAGGGCGCCTCTCGTAACGCCTGGATCACCAGGCTCGTTACACCTTCAGAGACGCCCTTGGGCGCGCGCGATTGACAGCAATTTTACAGCAATATCAATGGACGTCTTTCCAGTATTCACGCTTGAGCAAGTATGCGAATACGAAGAAGAACGCCAGGTACAGCAACACATAGGTACCGATGCGCTGATGCTGCAGCTTCACCGGGTTGGCCGAGTAGGCCAGGAAGGTCACCAGATTCTTGACCTTCTCGTCGAACTGCTCTTCGTTCAGCGTGCCGGTTTTCGGCAGTATGGTCAGCTGGTCGCAGGCTTCATGAGTCAAAGCCGTGCCGGTCAGCGGATCGTATTGCTTCTTGCCGTCATCGACGATTTGAACTTGTTTACAGCCTACCACCTGACGACCCTGCAGGCCGACCAGAACGTTAGGCATCCCGACGTTCGGGAATACCTTGTTGTTCACGCCCCAAGGACGCGATGGGTCTTCGTAGAAAGATTTCAGGTAACCGTAGAGCCAGTCAGTGCCACGAACGCGGGCGACCAGGGTCAGGTCGGGCGGCGCCGCACCGAACCAGGCCTTGGCGTCAGCCGGCTGCATGCCGATGCTCATGTGGTCGCCGATCTTGGCGCCGGTGAACACCAGCTTCGAGAGCATCAGGTCGTGTGGAATGCCCAAGTCATCGGCGACACGCTCGTAACGCTGGAACTTGGCGCTGTGACAGCCCATGCAGTAGTTGGCGAATGTACGCGCACCATCCTGCATGGCAGCCTTGTCGGAAACGTCGATATCGACCTTTTCGAGCTCAGGACCACCGTGTTCGGCCGCGAAGGACAGCACAGGCAAAGCAGCAAGAATCAGTACAGCAAATAGCTTTTTCATCAGCCAGTCACCCTTTCCGGAACCGGTTTGGTCTTCTCGAGCCTGGTGTAGAACGGCATCAGAATGAAGTAGGCGAAGTACAGGAAGGTACATACCTGCGACAGCAACGTCCGCTCAGGGGTTGGGGCCAATACGCCCAGCACGCCCAGGATCACGAACGAGATGCAGAACACCCAGAGCCAGATCTTGCTCAGCCAACCCTTGTAACGCATCGACTTGACCGGGCTACGATCGAGCCATGGCAGGACGAACAGCACAGCAATGGCCGCGCCCATGGCGATAACGCCCAGGAGCTTGTCCGGAATCGCCCGCAGAATCGCGTAGAACGGTGTGAAGTACCAGACCGGAGCGATGTGCTCTGGGGTCTTGAAGGCGTTCGCCACTTCAAAGTTCGGCTTCTCGAGGAAATAACCACCCATTTCCGGGAAGAAGAACACGATCGAGCAGAAGATGAACAGGAACACCACCACGCCGACGATATCTTTCACGGTGTAGTACGGGTGGAAGGCAATGCCATCCAGCGGTACGCCGTTTTCGTCTTTGAATTTCTTGATGTCCACGCCGTCCGGGTTGTTCGAACCGACTTCGTGCAGCGCCAGAACGTGCAGCACCACCAGACCGAGGATCACGATCGGCAAGGCAACAACGTGCAGGGCGAAGAAGCGGTTCAGGGTGATACCGGAAATCAGGTAGTCACCACGGATCCACTGAGTCAGGTCGTTGCCGATGACCGGGATCGCACCGAACAGCGAGATGATCACCTGGGCACCCCAGTAGGACATCTGCCCCCACGGCAGCAGGTAACCCATGAAGGCTTCAGCCATCAGCGCCAGGTAGATCAGCATGCCGAAGACCCACACCAGCTCACGCGGTTTCTGGTACGAACCGTAGAGCAAGCCACGGAACATGTGCAGATAGACCACGATGAAGAACGCCGAGGCGCCGGTGGAGTGCAGCAGACGCAGGATCGAGCCGTACTCGACGTCGCGCATGATGTATTCGACGGATGCAAACGCCTCTTCCGCCGACGGGGTGTAGCTCATGGTCAGCCATACACCGGTAACGATCTGGTTGACCAGAACGAGCAGTGCGAGGGAACCAAAGAAATAGAAGAAGTTGAAGTTCTTCGGGGCGTAGTACTTGCTGAGATGGTCTTCCCACATTTTGGTCGCGGGAAAGCGCGCATCAACCCAATCCATGAACTTGCTCATCACGCTTTCTCCGTATCGACGCCAATGACAATGATGTCATCGGTCTCATAGGAATGCGGGGGAACTGGCAGGTTCAAAGGCGCAGGTTGCGACTTGTAGACGCGGCCAGCCAGATCGTAGTGGGAACCGTGGCAAGGGCAGAAATAACCACCTACCCAGTCCTTGCCCAGATCCGCAGGTGCCACTTCTGGACGGAAGGTCGGCGAGCAACCCAGGTGCGTACAGATACCGATCAGCAGCAGAACCTCTGGCTTGATCGAACGCGTTTCCGGGTCGACATAGGTCGGTTGTGTCGAGTTCTTGGAGGTCGGGTCAGACAGCTGGCCCTCGATCTTTTTCAGATTCCCCAGGATTTCCCCGGTACGGCGGACAATGAACACCGGCTGACCGCGCCACTCAGCAATCATCTGCTGGCCTGGCTCGATTTTGCTGACATTCACCTTCACCGGTGCACCTGCGGCTTTCGCCTTGGCACTGGGAAACCATGACCCCACGAACGGGACCGCAGCCCCCACCGCTCCTGCAGCACCCACCACGGATGTGGCTGCTACCAAGAAGCGACGCCGGCCTGCATTCACGCCGTCATTGCTCATTCAGTCCTCTCCCATCAGCTTTGTGGCCTGTTAAATCAGGCGTCTACTAAGTAAAAATCTGAACTTATAAAAATTTTGCCGAATGGTAATGAAAAGCCCCAATTCTGACAAGGTAATTACCGAGGGGCTTAACTGCCAAGCCTTGCAGTATAGGGCTTCTACGGCTGTGGCAAGTTGTCACAGAGCAATTCTTTGATAAATCGCGCCCATAAAAAAACGCCCAGCTTCGCGAGGAAACTGGGCGTTCTTTTTGAACGTAAAAGCGAATTAACGCTTCGAGTACTGCGGACGCTTACGCGCTTTACGCAGACCAACTTTCTTACGTTCAACTTCACGTGCATCGCGAGTAACGAAGCCAGCTTTGCGCAGAGCGCCACGCAGGGTTTCGTCGTACTGCATCAGTGCGCGAGTGATACCGTGGCGGATTGCGCCAGCTTGACCACTTACACCACCACCGATCACGGTGACGTAGATGTCGAATTTCTCGACAGTCTCAGTCAGTTCCAGCGGCTGACGAACTACCATGCGGGCAGTTTCGCGGCCGAAGAAATTTTCCAGGGTGCGGTTGTTGATGGAGATGTTACCAGTACCCGGACGCAGGAAAACGCGTGCGGTTGCGGTCTTGCGACGGCCAGTGCCGTAATTTTGAGTCGCCGACATAATGAACTATTCCGTTAAAACTTCAGTTCTTGGGGCTGCTGAGCAGTATGAGGGTGTACAGCGCCCGCATAGACTTTCAGCTTACGATACATGTCGCGACCCAGCGGGTTCTTAGGCAGCATGCCTTTGACCGCGGTCTCGATCACGCGCTCAGGGGCTTTAGCAATCAGCTTTTCGAAGTTGATCGACTTGATGCCGCCCGGGAAACCGGAGTGGGAGTAGTAGATTTTGTCGGTGGTTTTAGCACCGGTTACACGAATCTGCTCGGCATTGATAACGACGATGTAATCGCCGGTGTCAACGTGAGGAGTGTACTCAGCTTTATGCTTGCCACGCAGACGGCTCGCGATTTCGGTGGCCAGACGACCCAGGGTCTGACCTGCAGCGTCGACGACAAACCAGTCGCGCTGTACTGTTTCCGGTTTAGCAGTAAAAGTTTTCATTCTTTATAGCCTCAGGGGCCGCCCTGTAAATTAGACGGCGGATCTTACTGAATAGTGCGTACTTTGACAAGTCAAAGGCAGCCGGATACAGACGCTTTCGGGGGCTCGGGTCGGCGCGTCCGTTCAACGGCAAGATTCTTCGGCGGCGGCGCATCACTTCCACTGCAGAAAGAGGTGCGCAATTATGCAGATTGCGAAAAATAATTCAACCTGCTTTTATGATTGTTTTGCCCAAGGAGCACCCGATGGATTATCGACAGCTAGGCCGAACCAATCTGAACGTGAGCGCCATCTGCCTCGGCACCATGACCTGGGGCGAGCAAAACAGCGAGGCTGAAGCCTTCGCCCAGATTGAACGGGCCAAGAGCGCCGGGATCAATTTCATCGATACTGCCGAGATGTACCCGGTGCCGCCCAAGGCCGAAACCTACGCCACCACCGAGCGCTACATCGGCAATTACTTCAAAAGCCGTGGTGATCGCGCCGACTGGATCCTGGCCAGCAAGATCGCCGGCCCCGGTAACACCATCGACTACATCCGCGACAAAAACCTGCGGCACAACCGCCAGCACATCACCGAAGCCGTGGACGCCAGCCTCAAGCGCTTGCAGACCGACTACATCGACCTCTACCAGCTGCATTGGCCGGAGCGCAGCACCAATTTCTTCGGCCAGCTCGGTTACAAACACCAGACCGAAGCCAACCTCACGCCGCTGGAGGACACCCTCGAAGCACTGGACGAGCAGGTCAAGGCCGGCAAGATCCGCCACATCGGCCTGTCCAATGAAACGCCATGGGGCACCATGCGCTTTCTCGCCCTGGCCGAAGCCCGTGGCTGGCCGCGCGCCGTGTCGATCCAGAACCCGTACAACCTGCTCAACCGCAGCTTCGAAGTCGGCCTGGCGGAAATCGCTATCCGCGAACAGTGCGGCCTGCTCGCCTATTCGCCGCTGGCGTTCGGTTTCCTGTCGGGTAAGTACGAAGGTGGCGCGCGCCCGCCTAAAGGTCGCCTGAGCCTCTACAGCCGCTTCAGCCGCTATTTCAACCCGCAGTCGGAAGCCGCGTGCAGTCGTTATGTGGCACTGGCGCGTGAACACGGCCTGGACCCGGCGCAAATGGCGTTGGCATTTGTCACTCAGCAGCCATTTGTGACCAGCAACATCATTGGCGCGACGACGATGGAGCAGCTGGACAGCAACATTGCCAGCTTCGATCTGAAACTTTCCGATGAAGTGTTGGCAGGGATCGAGGCGATTCACCAGGATCAGCCCAATCCTGCACCTTGATTGATGCATAGACCCAATCGCGAGCAGGCTCGCTCCCACAGGTTTTGCGCAATCCCTGTGGGAGCGAGCCTGCTCGCGATGGCGGTATAACAGTCACTGCAAGGTCAGAGCGACCGCGCAATGATCTCCTTCATGATCTCGTTGGTCCCCGCATAGATCCGCTGCACCCGCGCATCCGCCCACGCCCGGGCGATCGGGTATTCCCACATGAAACCGTAACCACCATGCAACTGCACGCACTCGTCGAGCACTTTGCATTGCAGGTCGGTGCCCCAGTACTTGGCCATCGCTGCGGTCGGAACGTCGAGTTTGCCTTGCAGGTGCAGTTCCAGACAGCGATCGACGAAGACCCGACCGATCTGAATCTCGGTCGCCATCTCCGCCAGTTTGAAGCGGGTGTTCTGGAAGTCGGCGATCGCCTTGCCGAATGCCTTGCGCTCGCGGGTGTAATCCAGCGTCCATTGCAACGCAGCTTCAGCCGAAGCAAGCCCGCCGACGGCAACGGTAAGACGCTCCTGCGGCAATTCCTGCATCAGGTACGCGAAGCCCATCCCGGCCTGCCCCAACAGGTTTTCCTTGGGCACCCGAACGTCCTGGAAGAACAGTTCCGAGGTGTCCTGAGCCTTCATGCCGACTTTTTCCAGACGCTTGCCCTTGGCGAAGCCCGGGGTGTTGGCTTCCACCAGAAACAGGCTGGTGCCTTTCGCGCCAGCCTTCGGATCGGTCTTGGCCACGACAATCACCAGGTCCGCCAGATAGCCGTTGGTGATGAACGTCTTCGAACCGTTGATCACGTACTCGTCGCCATCGAGCACCGCGGTGGTTTTCACCCCTTGCAGGTCGGAACCGGCACCCGGCTCGGTCATGGCAATCGCCGTGACCATCTCGCCAGACACCAGCTTCGGCAGGTATTTGTGTTTCAGCGCTTCACTGCCGTAATGCAGGATGTACGGCGCGACAATGTCCGAATGCAGGGAAAAACCGATACCGGTCAGGCCGAGACGACCGATCTCTTCGATCACCACCGCGCTGTAGAGAAAGTCTGCCCCCAGACCGCCGTACTCTTCCGGCAGATGCGAACACAGCATCCCCGCCTCCCCTGCCTTGTTCCAGAGATTGCGGTCGATATAGCCTTGTTTTTCCCATTGCCCATGGAACGGCACGGCCTCTTTTTCGAGGAACGTTCGCACGCTGTCGCGAAAAAGTTCGTGCTCGGAGCTGAACAAGGTTCTGGGGATCATGCGGCACCTGTCGTTATTGTTAGCCGGAATTGACCTTCAGAGACTATGCCTCGCATCCGATACAGGACACTGGACACATCCGACAAAAAATAAGACGATCCAGCCGTCTGGTGACCACTTTCCCCTATAAGAATAAAGTTGAATTATGTCTAACCAAGTCTCCACGCCCTTGCGGCGCGTCAGCATCCTGGCTATCGACCGGGTTTTCGCTTCCACCCTCATGCAAGCCAAGGATTTCTTCCACCTGGCCAGCCTGCGTTACGGCAAACAACTGGGCCAAGGCCTGACTCCCGCGTTCGAAACCCGCCTGGTCAGCCCCGACGGCAAACCGGTGAACAGCTTCAGCGATGTGATCATGCCGGTGGATGGCGGCCTGGAAAACGCCGATATCATTGTCCTTCCAGCCTTCTGGGACGATTTCGACACGCTTTGCCAACGTTACCCACAAGTCCTGCCCTGGCTGCGCCAGCAACATGCTCGCGGTGCAGTCCTCTGCGGCGAAGCCACCGGGGTGTTCTGGCTGGCCGAGGCCGGGCTGCTCGACGGCAAGGAAGCGACCACTTACTGGCGCTTCTTCAACGCGTTTGCCGAACGCTTCCCACGGGTTCAGCTCAATCAGGACAAACACCTGACCGACGCCGACAACTTGTATTGCGCTGGCGGCACCACCTCGGCCTGCGACCTTTACATTTACCTGATCGAACGCTTCTGCGGCGCCAACGTGTCCCAGGCCGTGGCCCGCGACATCCTTTATGAAGTGCAGCGCAGCTACTCGCCAGGACGAATCGGTTTCGGCGGTCAGAAGCTGCACCAGGATGTGATCATCCTGCAGATCCAGCACTGGCTCGAAGAACACTTCGCCGACAAATTCCGCTTCGAAGACGTGGCTCGCGAACACGGCATGAGCATCCGTAACTTCATGCGGCGCTTCCAGACCGCCACCGGCGACAAGCCGCTGCATTACCTGCAACGACTGCGCATCGAAACCGCCAAGGGCCTGCTGTCCGGCAGCCGCAAGAGCATCAAGACCATCAGCTATGAAGTCGGCTATGACGATGCGAGCTTCTTCGCTCGGCTGTTCCGTCAGCACACGGAGTTGTCGCCGAACCAGTATCGGCAGCAGTTCCAACAAGCCGCTTAAAGACTGAACACAAATCCAATGTGGGAGCGAGCCGGCTCCGGGCGGCGCTCCGACGATAGCGGTATCACATTAAACATTGATGTGACTGACACACCGCAATCGCGAGCAGGCTCGCTCCCACAGGGATCTTGATGTGCAAGAGAGTTTCTACAGCGCACAAAAAAAGGCCTGCAATGCAGGCCTTTTTTTATTTTCCGAAACGTCCTACGGCTTATGTGCCCGGGACAGGAATTCGTGGGACTGCATTTCCAGCAGGCGACTCAGGGTGCGCTGGAACTCGAAGTTCAGGCGACCGCCGGTGTAGAGGTCTTTGAGCTCGACTTCAGCAGAAATGATCAGCTTCACGTTGCGGTCGTAGAACTCGTCGACCATGTTGATAAAGCGTCGGGCGATGTCGTCGGTGGTGACGCTCATTTGCTCGACACCGCTGAGCAACACGGCGTGGAAGATCTTGCCCAGTTCGATGTAATCGTTCTGGCTGCGCGGGCCGTCGCAGAGTTCGCGGAAGTCGAACCAGGCCACGTCATCGCACGTACGCAAGGCGCGGATTTCGCGGTTCTCGATCATCAGCACATCGTTCTCGATGGCTGCCGTGCATTCCGGCGTCAGGGCGCGGAAGCTCTTGCGCAGGCTTTCGTGGGACGCATCATCCAGCGGAAAGTGGAACAGCTCCGCTTGCTCAAGGTGACGCAGACGATAATCGACGCCGCTGTCGACGTTGACGATCTCGGTGTTCTGCTTGATCAGCGCAATCGCTGGCAGGAAGCGGGCACGTTGCAGGCCGTCCTTGTACAGACCGTCCGGCACGATGTTCGAAGTCGCGACCAGGGTCACGCCGTTCTTGAACAGCTCTTCCATCAGCGTGCCGAGGATCATCGCGTCGGTGATATCGGACACGAAGAACTCATCGAAACAAATCACCCGGGCTTCGTCAGAGAAGCGCTTGGCGATGATGGTCAGCGGGTTTTTCTCGCCGCCGAGGGTCTTCATCTCTTCATGCACGCGCTTCATGAAGCGGTGAAAGTGAGTGCGGACCTTTTCCTTGAACGGCAGCGCTTCGAAGAAGGTGTCGACCAGATAGGTCTTGCCGCGACCGACGCCACCCCAGAAGTACAGACCCTTGACCGGTGCCGCGTCTTTCTTGCCAAACAGTTTGCCGAACAGACCCGGTTTGCTGTGCGAGGCCGCGACCAGATCGTCGTACAGGCGCTGCAAGTGGCGCACCGCAGTTTCCTGCGCGGCGTCATGGAAGAATTCCGGGCGTTTCAGATCAGCTTGATATCGTTCTAGGGGCGTCATAATTCGTTAGCAAGGCAACAAAAACGGGCCGTCACTGTAGCGACGGCCCGTGGGAATGGCAATCAGCCCTTGGTCGGGCCGAGCCGCTGATTTATTCCTGAACCGGCGTCAGAGCAACTCGCAAGGTCTCGATGGCGGCATCGCGAGCGGCGCTGTCAGCAAAGGCAGGGCTGTCGCCGACGCACTCGCCTTCCAGCCAGACGCTGAAGCTCAGGTCTTCGTTGCGCACGTCCAATGGCTGACCCGATTGCAGTTGCTTGGTCACCTGGCCCGCGGTTTTACCGTCGGCGAAGTTGCGCGACAGCAGCAGTTGCTCGCCGTCGGCCGCCAGCAGACGGAAGCGGAAACTGCCGTCGTCTTCACGGAAACTGACGAAACGCGCGGCTTTCGCGGCTTTCTTCTTGGTGGTGGTCGCGACTTGCGCCTGGGCAACAAAGGAACGCAGGCCGACCGCTTCGCGCAATTCATGAAGGAATGGCGTCGCTACCGAGCGGGCCTTTTGGGCGCCGAGCTGCAGCATGTCTTCCAGGTCCGCCGGGCGCTCAATCAACTGGTGATAACGCTCGCGGGACTCACCCAGCTCGCTGTCGAGCAACTGGAACAGACGATTCTTCGCCTCGCCCCAACCAAGGCCCTGCAACAATTCGCTGCGGAATTCGTCGGACTGCGCCGGGGTAGCGAAGGCCTGGAACAAGGTGAACAGGTGCGAGTTATCCGGATCTTTCGCCTCGCCCGGCGCACGGGAGTCGGTGACGATCCGCGAAATCGCGTCCTTCATTTCCTTGGCGCTGCTGAACAACGGAATGGTGTTGTCGTAGCTCTTCGACATCTTGCGACCGTCGAGGCCTGGCAGCGTGGCGACGCTTTCTTCGATCAGCGCCTCGGGCATGGTGAAGAATTCTTTGCCCTGGCCGAACAGGTGGTTGAAGCGCTGGCCGATGTCACGGGCCATTTCCACGTGCTGGATCTGGTCACGACCGACCGGCACCTTGTGGGCGTTGAACATCAGAATGTCCGCGGCCATCAGCACCGGGTAGCTGTACAAGCCCATGGTGATGCCGGCGTCCGGGTCTTCGCCGGTTTCGACGTTCTTGTCCACTGAGGCCTTGTAGGCGTGGGCGCGGTTGAGCAGGCCCTTGGCGGCAACGCAGGTCAGCAGCCAGGTCAGCTCGGGGATTTCCGGGATGTCGGACTGGCGATAGAAGGTTACGCGGTCCACATCCAGCCCACCGGCCAGCCAGGTCGCAGCGATTTCCAGACGCGAGCGCTGGATGCGCAGCGGGTCATCGCATTTGATCAGGGCGTGGTAGTCGGCCAGGAAGTAGAACGAATCGGCATTGCTGTCACGGCTGGCGATGATCGCCGGGCGGATGGCGCCGGCGTAGTTGCCCAGGTGCGGCGTGCCGGTGGTGGTGATGCCGGTGAGAATACGGGTACGAGTCGTCATGGGTAATCGCTTGTCAGACTGCAATCAATTCGAAAGACGCGGCAGGATCAGATCCTTGAGATCGGTCAGCTTGCCATGAAAAAAGTGTCCGCATTCTGCCACTTTCAGCAGCTCATGGGGGCGCTCGAGTTTCGAGGACCAGTCGTAGACAGCTTGCGGATCGATGACTTCGTCGGTTTCCGGCTGGATCAGGGTCAGCTCGCCTTGCTGCGGCAGTTGATCCTGATCGCCCAGACGCATCACCGCCGGCGCGACCATGAACAGGTGCTTGAGCTGCTCACCCTTGGCTTCCAGACGTCCGCCGAGACTTGCTGCCACAAAACCGCCGAAGGAGAATCCGAACAGCGTCAGCGGCAACTCGGGGTGTTTGGCTCGTAGCCATTCGGCGACGGCCTGGGCGTCGTCGACTTCGCCGGTGCCCATATCGTGGGTGCCTTCGCTGGCACCGACGCCACGGTAGTTGAAACGCAAAGTAATCAAACCGGCGTCGCGCGCAGTGCGCTGCAGGGTCGAGACCACTTTGTTGAGCATGGTGCCGCCCTGCACCGGGTTCGGATGGCAGATCAGCGCAATGCCGCGTGGCTGCTCGTTATCCAGGTAAAGGGCTTCCAGTTGGCCGACCGGGCCATCAATCACTACAGGGGTTTCGCGCATAAGCAAGGAAGGAACTCCGTGACCTCGAATCGGGTCGACTCGTCTAGCAAATTGTCTGTGCCAATCTATTGCGAGTGAATCGCGGTATACAGCGCAGGTTCGAGCCGTTAACGTAAAGCAAAGCCGTTTATAGAGGAAGGACTCGTGGAACACTCGCTCTTAGTTTGGTTGTTACCGACTCTTGCCCTGGTTGTGGGTGTCGCCATTGGTTTCCTGATCGCTCGCCTGGTGCCGAATGCCGCGCCTAGCAGCACGCAACGTCAGCTGGATGACATTCAGGAACGTTTCGACAGTTATCAGAACGAGGTGGTTACCCACTTCAACAGCACTGCAACACTGGTCAAGAAGCTGACTCAGAGCTATCAGGAAGTGCAGGATCATCTCGCCGAGGGTGCCAACCGCCTGGCCCTGGACGAGCAAACCCGCCAACGCCTGCTGGCCTCGCTGCACGCCGATGCGGCAGCCGCCCCACGGGAACGCCTGACGCCGCCGCGCAATCAGGAGCCGCCTCGCGACTACGCCCCCAAAGCCCCGAACGCGCCGGGCATGCTCGATGAGCATTACGGCCTGAAGAAGTAATCAGGTTTCGCGCGACATGAAAAAGCCCCCGGATGAGTGATTGTCCGGGGGCTTATTTGTTGCTGATCCAATATCTCTGGCGCCCATTCGGGCCCCATCGCGAGCAGGCTCACTCCCACAGTTGAAATGCGTCCCCCCCTGTGGGAGCGAGCCTGCTCGCGATGGGGCCAGAGCAGTCGATACAAAAAAGCCCGCCCGATCTGTTGAGGATCGGGCGGGCATTTTTTTGCTGAACCGTACCTTACTGTTGCTGACCACCATACTGCTGGCCCGGAATCGCCTTCAGGTTGACCTCGACCCGGCGGTTCTGCGCCCGGCCATTGACGTCACCGTTGCTGGCAATCGGGTTATCCGGCCCGGCACCGCGAGCCGACAGGTTGGCACCGCTCACGCCCTGGGACGTCAGGTAAGTCGCCACGCTCTGGGCCCGACGCTGGGACAGGTCCATGTTGTGCTGACGGCTGCCGGTGCTGTCGGTGTAGCCGACGATTTCGATCTGGTTCTGGCTGAACTCTTTGAGCGAGCCCGCCAGATTGTTCAGCGGCTGATAGAAGCTCGACGCGATGTTCGCCGAATCGGTAGCGAAGGTGATGTTACCCGGCATGATCAGTTTGATCTCATCACCCTGGCGCTGCACTTCCACCCCGGTGTTGGCCATGCTGGCGCGCAGCTTTTTCTCTTGCTGGTCGGCGTAATAACCGTAACCGGCAGCGGAAGCACCCACTACCGCAGCGCCAATCAGCGCGCCCTTGCCACGGTTATCGTGGCTGATGGCGGCACCGGCCAAAGCACCGGCCAGAGCGCCGAGGCCACCGTATTTAGCGGTTTTGCTCATGCCCGTGGAACCACCGTCGGCCTGGCCCTGGTTGTCGTAAGGGTTGGGCGAGGCGCAGCCAGACAACAAGGCCACAGCCGTAGCGACAATAATCAAACGCTGCTTGGTGAACATGAAGAGCTCCTACTTTTTGCATTCTGTGGTGCAACGGACAAGGCATCAGCCTTTGCGGGCGTTGGATCGTTTCGGCGGACAAAAATTCCGTCTGTAGCAATTAAGCCCGCACAAAAGGGTTCTCGCGCATTTCATCGCCCAGACGTGTGTCCGGACCATGCCCGGTCACCACCGTCGCCTCTTCATCGAGGGTGTACAGCCGCTGCTTGATCGACCGCACGATGGTCGCCTGATCGCCACCCCACAAATCCGTGCGCCCTACCCCGCGACGAAACAACGTGTCACCGGCAATCAGCAGCTTAGCCTCTGAAAACCAAAAGCTCATGGAACCCGGCGTATGACCCGGTGTGTGCAACGCCACGCCGCAGCCGCAGGCCAGTTCTTCATCATCGGCCAACCAGCGATCCGGCGGCGGCACTGGCGTGTAGGGCACACCGAACATCTGGCACTGCATTTCCAGGTTGTCCCACAGAAATTGATCTTCTTTATGCAGGTGCAGGGTTGCGCCGGTTTTCTCCTTCAACTGACCGGAAGCCAGGAAGTGATCGAGGTGCGCGTGGGTATGAATGATGCTGACCACTTTCAGGCCCAGTGCGTCGAGCCGCGCAAGGATCAGTTCGTGATTGCCCCCCGGATCGACCACGATGGCCTTTTTGGTGATCGGATCGCCGATTATCGTGCAGTTGCACTGCAACGGGCCTACGGGGAAGGTTTCGCGGATCAGCGCTGGGCTTGGGGCATTCATGGGAGGTCCTGACGAGTCGATTTTGAACAGGATACCAGCCGCCTTTTCTTCAGGTTCAACGCGGCGAGCCGATACGCCTCTGCATGCCGGTTATTTGACGTCAATCGCACAAAAACAGTGGCCCTATGATATCAATTGGCGCTACTTCTAGTGCAAAATCGCCTTTTTGTAGCGGCCACATTCAGGACGGTCGCATCCCACTCAGGATATCCAGATGTCGTCTCCTCTTGGTTACGTGTTAACAAAGCCTTCCTTTTTTACCGGTAACCAAACGATCGACAGTCTGATCGACGGCACCTCCTGGTCGAGTCCTGACTGGGGCAATGACATCTTCGCGACACGGTTGACCTATAGTTTCGTCAATCCCGGCCAGTCGTACTTCGCCATCGAGTACAGCGCCGAAAAAGAGTATCTGAACAGTTTCGCCCTGACATCGGCCCAACAAAACGCCGTAACCAGCGCACTGGGTGCGTGGAGCGCCGTGGCCAATATCAAATTCACCCAGGTCAGTGACAATAGCAGCAGCGCGGGCGACTTGCGTTTCGGCGGCTATTGGGACATGGATGCCGGTGCCGCTGCCTGGGCGTACTCCCCAGACACAACGCCGTTGGGCGGAGATGTCTGGATCTCGCCGACGACGAATAACCCGACACCCGTCAAAGGCACCTACGACTTCATGACGTTTGTGCATGAAATCGGCCATGCCCTGGGTCTCAAGCATCCATTCGAGGCAAGCCATTCCAACACCCAGGTGATCGCTCCCGAGTTCGACGATTCGCATTACACGATCATGAGTTACAACAATTCGTATTCCTACCAGCCGACGACGCCGATGCTGCTGGATATTCTCGCCATGCAACAGCTCTACGGAGCCAACACGCTCTGGCAAACCGGCAACAACGTCTATAGCTGGGCATCTGACAAATCTATATTCGAGACCATCTGGGATGCTGGCGGCAACGATACGATCGATGCCAGCAACCAGCTGGCATCGGTCCTGCTGGACCTCAACGAAGGCGCGTTCAGCAATATCGGCAAGGAATTCATCGATGGGGCCAATCAGACGCTCATCAATAACGGACTGGCGATTGCCTATGGCGCAAAAATCGAGAACGCAAAAGGCTCGGCCTTTGACGATGTGCTGATCGGCAACGCGCTGAACAATGTGCTTAACGGCATGGGCGGCGCTGACACAATGGCTGCTGGTGCAGGCAACGATGTCTATGTGGTAGACAACGTCGGCGATCTCGTCATCGAACTCGGTACGTCGCCGAGCGAGATTGACACCGTCGTGTCGTCCATTGATTACACCTTGGGCGCAAACTTTGAGTACCTGACCCTGACCGGTACGGCCAATCTCAACGGCACCGGGAACGCCCTGAACAACCGTCTCGTCGGCAACGCCGGCGACAACGTCCTTAACGGTGGTCTTGGTGCCGACGTGATGATCGGTGGCACCGGGAACGACACCTACATCGTCGAGAACTTCAGCGACGTCATCACCGAGACCAGCACCCTGGTCACCGAGATCGATACCGTGATGTCCTCACGCAGCTATATCCTCGGTGCCAATCTGGAAAACCTGACGCTCACCGGTACCGACAGCCTCAGCGGCACCGGCAATGCGCTGCGTAACGTACTGACCGGTAACGACGCCAGCAACACCCTCAACGGGGGCGCGGGCGTCGACACCCTGATCGGTGGGGGTGGCAATGACTTCTATTACCTTGATCAAGCCGCAGAACTGGCCCTGCTGCAGGAAGACGCCGACAAAGGCACCGATCTGCTCAACATCACCTACGCAGCCACAGTGCTGACCAACGTGGTCGATCTGAGCCAGGCCAATCTGGCCAACGTGGAAAACGTCACCCTCACCGGGTCCGGCACCTTCACCGTGATCGGCAACGAACTGGACAACAGCCTGATCGGCAACGCCTTCGCCAACACCCTGAACGGTGGCGCCGGCAAAGACGTGCTGGACGGCGGCGTCGGCGCCGACACCTTGAACGGTGGCACCGGCGACGACGTTTACATCGTCGACAACGTGGCCGACAAAGTGATCGAAGCGGCCGATGAAGGCCTCGACCTGATCAAGACCTCGGTCAGCTATGCCCTGGCCGACAACGTCGAAGATGCGCTGTTGCTGGGTGTGGCGGCACTGAACCTGACTGGCAATAGCCTCAACAACACCTTGACCGGTAACGCCGCCGCCAACGTACTGAACGGCATGGACGGCGCCGACACCCTGAACGGCGGCGCCGGTAACGACACTTATGTCGTCGACAATATCGGCGATAGCGTCATCGAAAGCAGCACATCGCTGACCGAGATCGATACCGTCGTGTCGTCCATCGACTACACCCTGGGCAACAACGTCGAGTACCTGACCCTGGCCGGCACGGCCAACCTCAACGGCACCGGCAATGCCCTGAACAACCGCCTCGTCGGCAACACCGGCGACAACATCCTCGACGGCGATCTCGGCGCCGACGTGATGAACGGCGGCACCGGCAACGACACCTACCTCGTCGATAACATCAAAGACATCGTCAGCGAAACCAGCACCCTGGCCGGCGAAGTCGACACCGTGGTGTCCTCGATCAACTACACCCTGAGTGCCAACGTCGAGAAACTGATCCTCTCCGGCACTGCCCACCTCAACGGGACCGGCAACACCCTGAACAACGTGCTGACCGGCAACAATGGCAACAACCAGCTGGACGGGGGCATCGGCGCAGACACCTTGAGCGGTGGCTTGGGTAACGACATTTACATCATCGACAGCCTCTTCGACAACGTTATCGAAGGGGTTGACGAAGGCCGCGACCTGATCAAGACCTCGGTCAGCCATACCCTGTCGGACAACGTCGAAGATGCGCTGTTGCTGGGTATGGCGGCATTGAACCTGACTGGTAATAGCCTCGACAACACCTTGACCGGTAACGCTGCCGCCAACGTACTGAACGGCATGGCCGGCGCGGACACCCTGAACGGTGGTGCCGGTAACGACACTTATGTTGTCGACAATATCGGCGATAGCGTCATCGAAAGCGGCACATCGCTGACCGAGATCGACACCGTCATGGCTTCGATC
This sequence comes from Pseudomonas sp. GM41(2012), assembly GCF_000282315.2. Classification (GTDB taxonomy): domain Bacteria; phylum Pseudomonadota; class Gammaproteobacteria; order Pseudomonadales; family Pseudomonadaceae; genus Aquipseudomonas. The sequence goes on along the minus strand of NZ_AKJN02000007.1, from coordinate 1,235,556 downwards.
GACTACACCCTGGGCAACAACCTCGAGTACCTGACCCTGACCGGCACCGCTAATCTCAACGGCACCGGCAATGCCCTGAACAACCGCCTCGTCGGCAACACCGGCGACAACATCCTCAACGGTGGTGGCGGCGGCGACACCCTGATCGGCGGCACCGGCAACGACACTTACATCGTCGACAACGTGAAAGACGTCGTCACCGAGACCAGCACCCTGGCCGACGAAGTCGACACCGTGGTGTCCTCGCTCAATTACACCCTCGGCGCGAATCTGGAAAACCTGACCCTCACCGGCGCGACCCACCTCAGTGCCACCGGTAACGCCCTGAACAACGTGCTGACCGGTAACGACGGCAACAACCTGCTCAACGGCGGTGCCGGGGTCGATACGCTGATCGGTGGTGCTGGCAATGACACGTACATCCTCGATCAACTCGCAGAGCTGGCCCTACTACAAGAAGACGCCGACGAGGGCACCGACCTGCTCAACATCACCTACGCCGCCACAGTGTTGAACAACGTGGTCGATCTGAGCCAGGCCAATCTGGCCAACGTGGAAAACGTCACCCTCATCGGTGCCGGCACCTTTAGCGTGATCGGCAACGATCTGGACAACACCCTGATCGGCAACGCCGTCGCCAACACCCTGCAAGGCGGCGCCGGCAATGACGTGCTGAACGGCGGCGTCGGGACCGACACTCTGATCGGTGGTGCCGGCAATGACACTTACATCCTCGACCAGGCTGGGGAACTGGCCCTGCTGCAAGAAGACGCCGACAAGGGCACCGACTTGCTCAACATCACCTACGCCGCCACTGCGCTGACCGGCGTGGTCGATCTGAGGCTGACTAATCTGGCCAACGTGGAAAACGTCACCCTCACCGGTGCCGGCACCTTCACCGTGATCGGCAACGATCTGGACAACAGCCTCATCGGCAATGCCTTCGCCAACAACCTGCAAGGCGGGGCCGGCAACGACATTCTGGATGGCGGCGTCGGCGCAGACACCCTCACCGGTAACACCGGAGACGACACCTATTTCGTCGACAACATCGGCGACAAAGTCATCGAACAAGCCAGCGAAGGCCACGACCTGGTCAATACGTCCATCAGCTACGTCCTTGGTGCCAACGTCGAGGATGCTCGACTGACCGGTATCGCAGCGCTCAATATCACCGGCAACGAGCTGGACAATGTGCTCACCGGCAATGCCGGCGTAAACGTGCTCAATGGTGGCACCGGGGCAGACACGCTGGACGGCGGCGCCGGCAACGACACCTATGTCGTCGACAATATCGGCGATACGGTGACCGAAAGCGGCACATCGCTGAGCGAGATCGATACCGTCATGGCCTCGATCAACTACACCCTGGGCAACAACGTCGAGTACCTGACCCTCACGGGGACGGCCGGCATTAACGGCACCGGTAACGCCCTGAACAACCGCCTCGTCGGCAACGCCGGCAACAACATCCTCGACGGCGGCCTCGGCGCTGACGTAATGATCGGCGGCACCGGCAACGACACCTACATCGTCGACAACATCAAAGACGTCGTCACCGAGACCAGCATTCTGGCCAGCGAAATTGACACCGTGGTCGCCTCGCTCAATTACACCCTCGGTGTGAATCTGGAAAATCTGACCCTCACCGGCAGCGGCAATCTCATTGGCATCGGTAATGCCCTGCGCAACGTACTGATCGGCAACGATGGCAACAACTTGCTGGATGGCGGCGTCGGCGCGGACACATTGAGCGGTGGTATCGGCGATGATGTTTATTTCGTCGATAACGTTGCTGACACCATCATCGAACGGGCCGATGAAGGCCGCGACTTGATCAAGACGTCGGTCAGCTACACCTTGTCGAGCCATGTCGAAGACGCGCAGTTGTTGGGTGTTGCGGCATTGAGCCTGACCGGTAACGAGCTGGACAACACCCTGACCGGTAACGCAGCGGCCAATACCCTGAATGGCGGCACGGGTGCGGACGTCATGATTGGCGGTGCAGGCAATGATATTTACGTCGTCGATAACGTCAATGACCTGGTCACAGAAACCAGTGCCCTGGCCACCGAGATCGACACTGTGATGTCGTCCATCGACTACAGCCTGGGCACCAACCTTGAGTACCTGAGCCTGACCGGGACGGCTGACATCAACGGCACCGGGAACGCCCTGAACAACCGCCTCGTCGGCAACACCGGCGACAACATTCTCGACGGTGGCATCGGGGCGGACACCCTGATCGGTGGCAGCGGTAACGACACTTACATCGTCGACAACGTGAAAGACGTCGTCACCGAGACCAGCACCCTGTCCAGCGAAATCGACACCGTGGTGTCCTCGCTCAGCTACACCTTGGGTGCGAATCTGGAAAATCTGACCCTCACCGGAAGCGGCAATCTCATTGGCACCGGTAATGCCCTGAACAACGCGCTGACCGGTAACGACGGCAACAACCTGCTTAACGGTGGTGCCGGGGGCGATTTACTGGACGGCGGGGCTGGTAATGACACGCTGATCGGCGGGTTGGGGACCGACACCCTGACGGGTGGTGCGGGCGCCGATCTGTTCGTGTTCAATGCTCTGAACGAACTGGGTAAAGGCGGTTTGCGCGATATCATCACCGACTTCAGCACCCTGGACGGAGATAAAATCGACTTCTCGAAATTCGATGCCAATCTCTTGAGTGCCGGGATTAACAAGTTCAGCTTCATCGACTCGAACGACTTCACGACGGCAGGCCAATTGCGCTTCGTCGACCATGTGCTCTATGGCAACGTCAATGGCGACTTGGGCGCGGACTTCGAAATCCAGTTGGTGGGCGTCAATAGCTTCAACACCAGCGATTTGGTCGCGTGACAACGGCAACACAATGAAAAACGCCCCGACTGGTTCGGGGCGTTTTGCTGTGGTGAATGCACTCGAGTTTCAGCTACCCCAACACCCCCAACTCCTTCGCCCGCGCCACCGCCTGCGTGCGCCGTTCAACACCAAGCTTGCTGTTGATATGGCTGGCATGGGTTTTCACCGTGTGCAGCGAAATAAACAACTGATCGCTGATCTCCTGATTTGAACAACCCTGGGCGATCAGTCGCAGGACGGCCATTTCCCGCGTACTGAGTTGTTCCGCTGCGGCGGATGACTCCGCGGGACGGGCTGCCACTGTCGGAAGTTGTTCTGAAAGGCTCTGTGAAACAGCCGTCGGCACACCGAGTTGAAGTTGGTTACGCAGCCAGTCCGGATGTTCCACCAACAACCTGTCAAACGGTTGCAGCACGCCACCGGCTGCCGCTTCAAGCGCCTGACTCAGGGCCTTGCGGGCCTCGGGTTCGCGTCCGCTCCCCAGCATCAACGTCACTTTTTGAGTCAGTGCCATCACGCTGAGCAGTTGCCTGCCGGTTTGCTGTCCATCCTCAAGCAACGCGTTCAATCGTCCTTCGGACAGCATCGGCTGCCCCTGAATGACCTCCAGCAAGGCCTGCTGCAACTCGATATGCAGCGGCAGTTGTGGATGGAACTCCGGAGGGGCTGCCGCGTGTTCGCCGTTGTAGGTCTGGCCCAAGCGAGCGAGCCAGGCTTCGGCCAGATCGGTACGCCCCTGAGCCAGCCAGAGTTCGCATTTGACCAGGGTGATCATCGCCAGGTAGTAGATCGGTGGCACGTCCCAGATGTGCATCAGGCGTTCGGCTTCGGCGAGTTCGGCGAAGGCTTTGCCGAATTCGCCGCTGCTGCCTTCAAGCCTGGCAATCACGCAGTGACCGATCAATACGCTGATATCACGACAGGCGCGTGCTTCATTCAAACCGGCTTGCAAGCGTGCCCGTGCGGCTTGGGGCTGCAAGCGCAGGGCTAACAAAAAGCCTTCATACAAAGTCAGTCGGGCGCGTACGGCATAGAGCCGTTGCGGGGATAACGGTTGCAGGCGTTGCAGCCCCTGGCGCACTTCATCCAGCGAACGCAGGATTTCCCCTCGCGCTTGCAGCACGCGAGCGCGATCGTAATGGGCCAGCGCTTCGAACAGCGGGTTGCCGACCCGTTGCGCCAACTCCAGAGATTCACGGTTCAACCCGCGGGCACGCCACAAGTCGCCGTCGGCAATGGCCAGGTTGGACAGGGTCGAGAGGCACATCAGGCGCTGCCCGTAGCGTTTGGCCGGCAGACTCTCCTGCGCTTCGGTGCAATAAAGCAGCGTCAGCTCACGATTGCCACGCCCGCGAGCGATGATCCCGCTCAGGGCCAGCCATTGCGCCAGCATGGATTTCTGCGCAGTGGCGGACGGGGCCGGCAGGAAGCGGCACAAATGACTGGCCAGCTCCTCGGCGGCGTCCAGTTGACAGGCCAGCCCCAACGCCCAGCTGTACAGCACGATCAGCCGTGGTGTGCTGATCAGCAGGCTGTCGGGCAAGTCCATTTTCCAGCGCAGCAACATGCCGACGTTCTGTTCGGCCAGCAGTTGCTCTTCGGACAGGTTCTGCACCAGGTTCGCCGCGACGTCCAGGTGCCCGGCGCGCAATGCCTGCTCCACCGCTTCATCGAGCAGCCCCTGGGCATTGAACCAGCGACAGGCGCGCAGGTGCAGGCTGGCCGCCGGCACCATCGTTTGCGCGGTAGGCCGGGTGCGCAACAGGTCGGAAAACAAATGGTGGTAGCGATACCAGTGACCGTTTTCATCCAGTGGCACCAGGAACACCTGATGGGCCAGCAGAAAACGCAGGATCTCGGCACTGTCATGGGCTTCGCGAACGGCATCGCACAGCTCGCTGCAAAAGCGTTCCTGAGGGGCTGTGTCGTAAAGGAAGGACTGCACTTCGGCGGGCAGACAATCGATGACTTCTTCCAGCAGATAATCGCGGATCAGCCCTTCCCCGCCATGCAAGGCCTGCGGCAAAGCACCCTGGGAGCCCGCTTCAGACGCCGCCAACAGCCAGAAACGCAACCCGGCAACCCAACCTTCGCTGCGCTGGATCAGGCTCTCCAGCGCTTCGCCGCGCAAGGAACTGCTGTGCCGATCAAGCAGGGTCAGGGCTTCATCGTGAGTCAGGCGCAAGTCTTGTTCATTCAACTCGAGCAGTTGCCGCGACAGCCGCAGGCGCGCCAGATGCCAGTCCGGCCGCTGCCGACTGGTGACCATGACCAGCAAGCCGTCAGGCAGGTGATTGAGGAAAAATTGCAGGCAGCGATCGAGAACCGGGCCCTGCGCCAAATGGTAGTCATCCAGCACCAACAGCAGGGGCGTACTCGCAGACAGGTGCACGGCCAACTCATCGAGCAAACCGTCCAGCCATTCTTCAAAGGCAAACGGCTGGTGCCGCTGGCGCATTTTCAACAGGCCCAGGGACTGGCTGCCCAGTTGCGGAAAAAAGTCCTGGAGGCCTTCGAGCAACCGCTCAAGAAAACGTCCGGGATCGCTGTCTCGCGGACTCAACCCCAGCCACAGACTTTGCCAGTGGGCCGGCAAGCCCTGACAGAACTCCACGGCCAACGAACTCTTGCCAAACCCCGCCGGTGCGCTGACCAGCAACAACCTGCCACCGAGGCCCGCACTCAGGCGCTCGCACAGACGAGGCCGCAGCACATGGCCGTCGGGCAACGGAGGCCGAAAAAAACGCCCGTCCAGTGCGACGACGGCAACGCTTGCAGGGCCCAGGTGTGGGGACAGATCAGTCATGGCCGGCTCTTGTTTGAATGGCGGTTGGCGGCGTTGCAGATGTCCGCAGCCTAGCGGTAAACGAAGAGGGATTGAAGGTTGTTGCTACAAATGGCTACAAAAAGACCGTAGGAGCATGGCTTGCCCGCGATTGGGGCGACGCGGTGTATCGATAATCATGCGGAGGTGATACGGACGCCATCGCGAGCAAGCTCGGCTCCTACAGACCATAGCGGCTACATCGATGTGAATTGCAAAAAAAAACGCCCCGAACCAGTCGGGGCGTTTCTCGAGGATGCGGCCTCTGTTCAGGGCAGCTTAGCGAACACCATCCTGGCGCAGAGCGGCCGGAGTGAAGTCGCTGGTGGTGGCGGTGAAGCCGAAGTCATACGCCGATTTCTCTTCGTTCTTCATGCCCAGTGCCAGGTAGCGGCCCGATTGCAGGTCGTACAAAGTTTCCAGGGTGTACCACGGCACTTGAACGTTGTAGTAGTTCTGGGAGTGAGCTTCCGCCACACGCCACAGTTGATTACGACCGTCGTAGTGATCGATCACGGCCGCTTGCCAGGTGTCTTCGTCGATGTAGAAGTCACGCTTGGCATAGATGTGACGCTGACCTTCCTTCAAGGTAGCCACCACATGCCAGACCCGGCGCAGCTCGTAACGTGCCAGGTCCTGGTTGATGTGACCGGCCTTGATGATGTCGTCGTACTTGAGTTGCGGCGAGTCGAGCTTGTAGCTGTCGGAGGCGATGTACATCTCTTTCTTGCCTTCGAGCTTCCAGTCGTAACGATCCGGTGCACCGTTGTACATGTCCAGGTTGTCGGAGGTACGCAGTCCATCGGCTGCGGTACCCGGCCCGTCATAGGACACTTGTGGTGCGCGACGCACACGGCGCTGACCGGCGTTGTAGACCCACGCCGAACGCGGTTCCTTCACCTGGTCGAGGGTTTCGTGCACCAGCAGCACACCACCGGCCAGACGTGCCGGCGCGGTCACTTTCTGCTTGAAGTAGAACAGGATGTTGCCCGGGTTCGCCGGATCGTAATCCTTCATCTTGTCGCGGAACACGAACTGGTCCTGGAAGTACACCAGGCTGTACGAGCCGTTCGGCTGCGGCGTGGCCTGGGTCACCAGACGGGTCACGCTGCCACCGCGATAGCGGGTGATGTGGTTCCAGATGACTTCGACGCCGGTCTTCGGAATCGGGAATGGAACGGCAGTTTCGAAGTTCTCCAGACCGTTGCCGCCGGACACCAGGTTAGTGGCGGTGGCGTTTTTCTTGATGGAGGCAAACACGGCATCCGGCACGGTCGCGCCGCGATGGGACGGGTAGACCGGCATTTTGAAGGTTTCCGGGTAGCGCTTGAACATCGCGTACTGGCCCGGTGCGAGTTTGTCCTTGTACTGGTCGACATTCTGCGCGGTGATGGTGAACAGTGGTTTTTCACTGGCAAACGGGTCGGACAGGAAACCTTTGCTGTCGGCGGTGCCGGCATTTTTCGCCATCGGCTTCCAGGCCGGGATCGACCCGTCAGCGTTACCCGCCATCTCGGCGCCCATCGGGGTCAGGCTCTTGCCCAGTTTGTCCGCTTCGGCCGCAGGGACCGCTGCCATGACGCCGGTCGCCAGCAGCGAAAGCCCCAGAACACCGACGTGGAACAGACTCTTTGTTATTTTCATAGGTGTGTTCGTCCTGATAATGCAGTGCTTAGAAGTTCACGCCGAAGCTGAGCGCAACGAAATCGCGGTCATCGACGGTGGTGTACTTGCCATCAAAGAAGTTGGTGTAAGCCAGGCTCGCGGTGTAGGTGTTCTGGTACTCGGCATCGACGCCCAGGCTCACCGCTTTGCGACCTTCCTCGAAGTTACCGCCAGGGCCAGGCGAGTAGCCTTCCACGTCATGAGACCAGGCCACGTTCGGCTTGAGGTTCACACCGGCGAATACGTCGTTGTACTCCCAGATGGCACGACCACGGTAGCCCCAGGAGTTTGCGGTGGTGAACCCGTCATTTTCGCAATAGCGACTGACGTTGTTTTGCGGTCCGCCTGCCAGGGTAGAGGTGTTCAATGCTACGCACTGACCACCTGGCAATGGACCAGGGCCGTAGCTCGGGTCACGACCGTAACGCGCTTTGTTAGTGCTTTCCAGACCACCAACGTGAGTAAAGCCGACCTCGCCCACTAAGGTCAGTCGCTCAGCGCCCATCACCTGGTCGAAGAAGTGAGTAAGAGTCGTCTGGAGCTGGGTCACTTCCTTGCGGCGATAGCCTTTTTGATCCTCCCCTGGCGTACCTTGGAGTACGGAAACGTTAGGGTTCAGAGGCGTCAGACCGGAAAAGAGAATGTCGGTAGTGTTGAGCTGAACCGGAGCATTCGGCCGGTAGCTGACTTCACCACTCCACGCAGTACCTGTCGGTAACGTGGTAGAGAAGCTCAAGCCATACAGGCGAATATCTTCAGGGTACTCGACGTAGTAGCTGGAGTTACCGGCCACATTCAATGGCAACAAGGTCGGTGCCAGGTTACGCGCGACAGCGAGAGGAACACCCCTGGCCACCAGCGAACCCACCAGGCCCGTCGCGCTATAAGCGCTTGCCGGAGCACCTTTGCCGCTGAAAATCGGCGCACGGCTGTGGTAGTTCATGAAGTAGGCGCCGAACTCGGTGTCCAGCGGATCGAACATGTATTTGAAGGACACGCCGAATTGACCGCTGTCACGGGCATCGCGATCCGGACCGCGACGAACGATTACACCTTCATCCGGGTCACCCCAGGTCACGCCCCTGGCAGCCAGGGTGTTGATGCTGGCATTACGCAACGAAGCCGGCAGCCCTGCAGCCGCCAGTGCACTGTTGAGCCCGTTACGGGTGCGCAGTACGGCCAGGTTGTTGTCGCAGCCATCCGCAATCACGTCCGGTTGCGAGAAGAAGGTGCCGCAGTTGTCGACAACGGTCTGGTCCCATTCGAGCTGGTAGAAGGCTTCGGTCGAGAGGTTCTCGGTGAGGCTCTGGGACACGTAGAACATGTTGACCGGGATCAGGCCTTCCTTGATCTCGGCACCGGGGCGACGGAACGCGGACACGTCGATCGGGTTGATCGAGTTGATGCCGCCGCCGATGAAGGTACTTTCACCCCAACTCACTACTTGCTTGCCCAGACGCACGGAGCCCGGCTGATCGGCAACGGAGTAGTTGTGGTAGACGAAGGCGTCGAGGATCTGGCCGCCGGAGGACTTTGCGCCTTCCTTGCGGTTGCTGTCGCTGATGTCCTTGAACGGACGGCTTTCGTCCTTGAGTTCAAAGTCGTACCAGTATTTGCCACGGACGAAAACGCCGGTATCGCCATATTTCAATTCAAGGTCATGGATGCCCTTGAAGATTTTGGAGAATGTTTCGCCGCTCTTGAAGTTCAGGTGACCGTCGTCGGAAGTCTGGGACAGGCCGCGGCCGCCGTTGTTGACGCCGATGAGGTTCTTGTTGGCATTTTCAGTCGACCAACTGGCACCGATCGACAGGGACGAGTCGAACTGACCTTCGATTTCACCAACGTTGAAACTGACGCCGAATGCTGGCCCGGCGAGCGTAGAGGCAAGACTGACAGCCAGGGGCAGTTTTGCCCGGCGCCAGAACTGGTTTACTGATGTCATCGACGCTACTCCATGTGCATTATTGTTATGGCAGTGAGCACTTCTAAAAACGCTGTGGATGACTGGGAGCCAAGGTGTCCCTAAGTCATTCCAAAGTTGCATCGCCCCGGTTTGTGCGTTTGCTCCGTTCTTAAAAATCCTTGAGCGGACTATAGCCAGCAGGTAGTACTGCTTGATCCCTCTAAAGTGTGATTTGCAGCTGCCAGCCACTCTGGAACAGTCCTTTGCCAAGCCGACACCCGTCGGCACGGCAAGAATGGCTGAAATTTCAGATTTGACAAGCCAAGCGCTTGCTTGGTGGGGCTGGCGTGCCCTTTTGGGCACGCCAAGTGACGCTTAAAGCGTCGAGAGGAAGGTACTGTTGTTGGCTTGCCATTCGGTGATGTCGACGCGAATACGCTTCTTGTCGAGTTTACCGACGCTGGTCTTGGGAATTTCAGTAACAAGGGCAATCTGACTCGGGATGGCCCACTTGCTCAAGTGCCCCAGTTCCACGAACGGCTTGAGGTGTTCCTTCAGTTCTTTGGCCCCGATCTCATGGCCTTCGCGGACCACCAGCAGTGCGAACGGACGTTCACCCCACTGCGGATCAGCGATGCCCACCACTGCTACTTCGCGTACCGCAGGGTGGCGGCTGATCAAGTCTTCAAGGTCCAGGGAGGAGATCCACTCGCCGCCGGTCTTGATCACGTCTTTGATCCGGTCGCGAATGTCGATCACACCCATGCTATCCAGGGTCGCTACGTCGCCAGTGTGCAGCCAGCCCCCGGCCCAGAGCTCGGTGCCCTTTTGCGGTTCGTTGAAATAGCCTTCGGTGAGCCATGGCGCACGCAGCACCAGTTCGCCTTGGGTCTCGCCATCGGCGGGCAGGAAGTTGCCGTCGGTGTCGACGATCGCCGCCTCCACCAATGGCCCCGGTACACCGGCCTTGATCCGGTACGTGGTGCGTTCGTCTTCGGTGCCGGCCATCAGCTCATCGTTGAGGTGTGCACACGACACCAACGGCCCGGTTTCCGACATGCCGTAAGCAGCGGTCAGTTGGATGCCCTTGGCCTTGGCCGCGTCGTATAGCGCACGGTTCAGCGCACTGCCACCGATGACGATTTTCCAGCCACCGAAATCCGTGCCTTGCGCCGCTTTGGAATTGAGGACCATTTGCAGGATGGTCGGCACGCAATGGGAAAAGGTGACCTTCTCCTTGCGCCACAGCTCAACCAGGTATTCAGGGTCATAGCGACCGGGATAGACCTGCTTGAGCCCGAGCATGGTCGCCACATACGGCAAGCCCCAGGCGTGCACATGGAACATCGGGGTGATCGGCATGTACACGTCGTTGGTGCCCAGCAACCGCACGCTGTCGATGGCGCCCATGATGGTCGACACACCCATGGTGTGCAGCACCAGTTGCCGATGGGTGAAGTACACACCTTTGGGATTACCGGTGGTGCCGGTGGTGTAGAACGTGGTCGCGACCGAGTTTTCGTCGAAGTCCTGGAAGTCGTACTGCGTGCTCGCCGCTGCCAGCAACTGCTCATACTCGCCGATGAGGTTCGGCAGGTCGGCGGTTTTTTCCGGCAGGTCAGTCAGCAACAGGGTTTTCTCCACCGTGGTCAGGTGCCCGGCAATGGCCTGGTACAACCCGACGAACTCGCTGTTGACCAGCACAAAGCGGTCCTCGGCGTGGTTCATGGTGTAGAGGATCTGTTCCGGCGACAGGCGCACGTTAATGGTGTGGATCACCGCGCCAATCATCGGGATGGCGAACATGCATTCCAGATAACGATGGCTGTCCCAGTCCATCACCGCCACGGTATCCCCGGCCTTGACGCCGGCCGCCGTCAGCACGTTGGCCAGCCTGGCGACCCGTTCGATCAGGGTCGGATAGCTGTAGCGCAACTGGTCGCGGTAAATGATCTCGCGGGTTTTCTCATAACGGGCGCCGGACATCAGCAGCCGTTTAATCAGCAGCGGATACTGGTAAGCGCCTTCGGCTGGGGGGATAACGCGAGTCTGCAACATAAGAGTCCCTTTTCTGACTGCACGGTCGTGGCTTGAAAGTAAGCACTTTAGTGCCCTTGGACGCCAGCCAAATCAGCCAAAGGAATGATTTGCAGAACCGGACAAATGCTAGCTTTGCGCCACCACTTCTGGCGTGTTTCGTCGGGAATTCGGGATCAGCGCTGTAAAACGTTGAAACGCATGCGCGCAACAGTTGTCTGTGACCCTACGTACGATGCGGACACGATGAGCCGATCGGTTGGCAGCCAAACCGCCCAACCCTCCACCTCATCTTCAAGAGAAGGATCTTGTCACTAGACCTGTCTGGTCACACTCCATCGGTATCGCATACAACAATGAGTATTGAACTGACCGCCCCCGAGAACTCCCGATCGACACAAGCGCCCCTGGTTTCCATCGTGGCGCCCTGCTTCAACATGCAAAGATTTCTGGAAGACGCCATCAAGAGCATCTTTGCCCAGGACTACCCGAACTTCGAAGTCATCATCGTGGATGACGGGTCCAGCGACGACAGCCTCGCCAAACTCAAGCGATTGCAACAAACCTACGACTTCCGGCTGTATTCGCAACCGAACCGGGGCGTGAGCGCGGCGCTCAACCACGGCTTGCGATACGCCAAAGGCGTCTATGTGTCGACGCCGGACCTGGATGACATCATGCTGCCGGAGTCCGTGCGTATTCGCGCCGAATACCTGGGCAAGCACCCGAATGTCGGCTGCGTAGGTGCGCTGATCAGCTACATGGACAGCGATGGCAACACCATCAAGCAGCAACAACGCGACCGGATACACACCTACAACTTCGATCAGGTCCTCAGAGGTGCTGTCGTGGTCGGCGCCCCTGTTGCGCTCTATCGCATGAAAGCGATGCGAGGTGCCGACTTCTACGCGCCGAAGCTGCAGGTTCAGGACTTTCAGATGACGTTACGGATTGCCCGGCTGGGTTATGAGATCCATGAATTGCCGATCTGCATGACCCGCTATCGCCGCCATGCCAACAACCTGTCGAGAAAATACCGGATGCTGCTCCAGGCGGACCTTGAGGCAATCGCGCCGTACGTGAACCATCCCGGCTATCAGAGTGCCCGCACCAGACTGGTAAACAAGGCCCTCAAATATGCCGTGGTCGAAGACAAGACAGAAGCCTGGCAACTGTTGCGCTCGATTCCCTGGCGGCACCTCAATAGAACCAGCTTCAAACGCTTCACGCGGCTGGTACTACATCGCTAGCCACCTCACCGGGCCTCAGTGCATCTCGGTAAACGCGAGTTTCACACCGATGGCGATCAGTACCGCGCCCATGGTCCGATCGAACCAATGGCCCATCCGGGCAAAACCTGCGCGCACGCTCTGCTGGCTGAACAGCATCGCCACCAGGCAGAACCACACAGCGGTGGCCGCCGCGAGGTAGAGGCCGTAGCCCGCCTGTACCGTCAGCGGCGTGTGCGGATTGATCACCACGGTGAACAGCGAGAGGAAGAACAGCGTCGCTTTTGGGTTCAGACCGTTGGTCACGAAACCCGAAGTGAAAGCGCCGCGAGCAGTGCGCTCGCCCGCTTCCTTGTGCAGATCGTCAGCCGCCGGTTGGGCCGGCTGTGCTCGCAGGGCCTTGAAGCCGATGTACAGCAGGTACGCGGCGGCCGCCCATTTCAGGGCATTAAACAACACGATCGACTGGGACACGATCAGGCCAATGCCGAGCAACGAATAGCCGACGTGCAGGAAAATGGCCGTGCCGACACCCAACGCCGTCCAAGTGCCAGCGCGACGACCATGGGTCACGCTCTCACGCACCACCACGGCAAAGTCCGGGCCGGGGCTGGCCACGGCCAGCAAGTGAATCAGGGCAACGGTCAAAAACTCTGTCCAGTACATGGGGGATCCTTTTGGCCAAGCGTAACTGTTTGTTTCATCTGGTAGGCTCGGCAGATTACGCCTTCAGTTCATTGCACAAAAGGTACAGTTGATGACGAACACTCACCGCGCCGTTTTCCTCGACCACCCGTCCCTGGACCTGGGCGACCTCGACCTCAGCCCGCTGCAAGAGTGTTTCAGCGACTTACAGCTTTTCGCCCAGACCACGCCGGACCAGGTGATCGAACGCCTCAAGGGCGCCACCGTTGCCATCAGCAACAAAATCCTGATCGACGCCGCCGCCATCGCTGCCAGCCCCGAGCTGAAACTGATCCTGATCACCGCCACCGGCACCAACAACGTTGACCTCGCCGCCGCCCGCGCCCATGGCATTACCGTCTGCAACTGCCAGGGTTACGGCACGCCGTCGGTGGCGCAGCACACGATCATGTTGCTGCTCAATCTGGCCACGCGCCTGGCCGATTATCAAAAGGCTGTCGGCGAAGGTCGCTGGCAGCAGGCGAAACAGTTCTGCCTGCTGGATTACCCGATTGTCGAACTGGAAGGCAAAACCCTCGGCCTGCTCGGTCACGGCGAACTGGGCGGCGCGGTCGCACGACTGGCCGAAGCCTTTGGCATGCGTGTACTGCTCGGGCAGATTCCCGGGCGCCCTGCCCGACCGGATCGTTTGCCACTGGAAGAGCTGCTGCCGCAGATCGACGCGCTGACCCTGCACTGCCCGCTCAACGAACACACCCGCCACTTCATCGGAGCCCGTGAGCTGGCCTCGATGAAACCCGGTGCGTTCGTGGTCAACACCGCACGCGGCGGCCTGATCGACGAACAGGCCCTGGCCGATGCCTTGCGCAACGGTCACCTGGGTGGTGCGGCCACCGACGTGTTGAGCGTCGAACCACCGACCGCCGGCAATCCGCTGCTGGCCCACGACATTCCACGGTTGATTGTCACCCCGCACAACGCCTGGGGCAGCCGCGAGGCACGCCAGCGGATCGTGGGTCAGTTGACCGAAAACGCGCAGGGATACTTCAGCGGTAAAGCACTGCGGGTCGTCAGTTGATAGACTGCGGCACTTTTTTCACAGGAGCAGAGTATGGATCCGCGCAGTGAAGTACTGCTTCGTCAGGCCGAGTTATTCCAGGGTTCGGTGCTGCTGGCCGGTTTGCCCGCCGATGACCTGCTGGGCCGACTGCCCGATGCCCACGGTTGGTGCTGGCATGCCGGCGACCAGGCCGCACTGGACGCACGTTTCGCCGAGCGCAGCCATTTTGGTGTGAACGCCCCCGAGCGTGAGTTTGAAACCGCCGTGGTTTTTTTGCCCAAGTCCAAGGACCTGACCGATTACATCCTCAACGCCCTCGCCTCGCGCCTGGCCGGTCGCGAGTTGTACCTGGTGGGGGAAAAACGCAGCGGGATCGAAGGCGCCGCCAAACAACTGAACCCGTTCGGCAAACCGCGCAAGCTCGATAGCGCGCGGCATTGCCAGCTGTGGCTGGTTACTGTGGCCACGGCGCCGCAAGCCAAGTCGCTGGAAAGCCTGGCCCAGACTTATGAGTTGCCGCTGGCCGAAGGTCCGCTAAAAGTCATCAGCCTGCCGGGCGTGTTCAGCCACGGTCGACTGGATCGCGGCAGCGCGCTGTTGCTGGAACATCTGGACAAATTGCCGAGCGGCCATTTGCTGGACTTCGGTTGCGGCGCCGGTGTGTTGGGAGCAGCCGTGAAACGTCGTTACCCACACAACCAGGTCACGTTGCTTGATGTGGATGCGTTTGCGGCTGCCAGTAGTCGCCTGACATTGGCTGCCAACGGTCTGGAAGCTGACGTGATTACCGGTGACGGTATCGACGCAGCACCGATGGGCTTGAGCGCGATTTTGAGCAACCCGCCGTTCCATGTCGGCGTCCACACCGACTACTTCGCTACCGAGAACTTGCTGCGAAAAGCGGCCAAACATCTGAAAAACGGCGGCGAACTGCGCTTGGTAGCCAACAGCTTCCTGAAGTACCAGCCGCTGATCGAAGAGCACCTCGGCGTGTGCGCAATCAAGGCCGAGGGGCAGGGTTTCAGAATCTATCGGGCCAAACGCGGCTGATAAATAAGTGCTTGCCTAACGGATTTTGCCTAGGCAGAATCCGCTCCGTCCTAGGGGAGTAGTCTCCCACGAGCGCCATGCTCGTCCGGCATACGTCAACATACTTGGTCAACAGACCATGGCGTATGCGACCCAAGCGTCCGCATCAGACGGATCGCAGGGTTTGACAAGACCTATGACACGAACACCTTACCCGGGGCGGGAAGGTTGTACGTGTCATAGCCGTGTCGACCCGCCCCTTAGGAAAACCCTGATGCTGGATTCACTTCTCGTTCCCACCGCAATCGTTGCCTTGGCCGAAATCGGCGACAAGACGCAACTGCTCGCGCTCATTCTTGCCGCTCGCTTTCGCAAACCCTGGCCGATCATCGCCGGTATCGTCGCTGCAACCCTGGCCAACCACGCAGCAGCTGGCGCGGTAGGCGCCTGGGTCGGTAGTTTCTTCTCGAATGCGACGCTGCACTGGATCCTCGCCGCGAGCTTCACCGCGACCGCATTGTGGACCCTGGTGCCGGACAAGATGGATGACGACGAAGCCAGCACCGCCCGCAAGTTCGGACCGTTCCTGACCACGCTGATCGCGTTTTTCCTTGCGGAGATGGGCGACAAGACTCAAGTCGCCACGGTAATGCTCGCGGCGCAATACCCGGAACTGTGGCTGGTGATCATCGGCACTACCGCCGGCATGTTGATTGCCAACGTGCCAGTGGTTTTGGCGGGTAACTTTGCCGCGGATAAATTGCCGTTGACGCTAATTCGTCGCCTGGCGGCGTCGGCATTCTTCATCCTCGCCATTGTCGCGGTGTACAAGGCGATGCAGAGCAGCGGTTGGGTTTGACGGTTTAGGTCGATAGACCGCGTTATCGTTCATCGCGAGCAGGCTCGCTCCCACAATGATTTATGTCGTACACAAATTTTGTGCTCAACCGATAACCCTGTGGGAGCGAGCCTGCTCGCGATGAGGCCGGAAGCCTCAATACATGACCGTCAGGACTTTTTGGCTTTCTCGTACAGCGGCATGACTTTCGGGATCGCCGCCTGCAAAGAAGCAATACGACTCGACGACGCCGGGTGAGTACTCATGAACTCCGGCGGCGAACCTTCCGAGGCTTTGGTCATCTTGTTCCACAAGGTGATCGCGGCGTTCGGGTTGTAACCGGCGCGAGCGGCCAGTTCCAGGCCGATCAGGTCCGCCTCGTTTTCATTGGCGCGACTGTTGGGCAAGGTCATGCCGTAGTTGGCCACGGTATCCGCCAGCGCCAGACTGTCCTGACCCAGACCGAACAAGGCACCGGCGCCCTGCTTGGCCATTTCGATGCCGTAAGCCTTGGACATCGCTTCACGACCATGCTCGCGCAGGGCGTGGGCGATTTCGTGGCCCATGATCGCGGCGATCTCATCGTCGGTCAGTTGCAGCTTGTCGATCAGCCCCGTGTAGAAAATGATCTTGCCGCCAGGCCCGCAGTTGGCGTTGAGTTCGTCGCTCTTGATCAGGTTGACTTCCCATTTCCATTGGGCCGAATCCGGACGGAAAATCGGCGCCTGGGCAATCAGCCGGTCGGCAATCGCCTGGACACGTTTGGCCTCGTTACTGGTCTTGTCCAGCACGCCTTTGGTGCTCGCCTCTCCGACAGTCTTTTGATAAGACTGGGCGTACATCTGGTTGACCTCGTCGGTCGACAGCATGCTGAACATGTACTGCTTGCGCTCAACGCCCACCGCGCCACCGCTGGTGGTGTTGACCGACTGACAACCGGCGAGCAGCAAACCTGCGCTCAGTGCACACACAACCAATGTCTTGTTCATCAAAAAACTCCCTGAAAACATGCCGCGTATCCTAGGCGTGGAATTGTATCGACGCCAGATACCACAGAGATGTAGACGCACATTTAAGACAAAGCTCTCATGGCCGTAGGAAAAAATTCACTTAACGGTGCCCACCACGGTCGATAGCGGCCCGCAATGATTCGTTTGCGACATCAATCCCTCCAAAACAGCCAATTCGCCAACCTCCGCTCATGGCCATCGCCCCCCCTGCCGATACAGCACCGCAGACGTCCTCTTGCGTGCGGAGCACCCATGAAATTCAAGTCCATCCAGTTTTCCGTGGCGGCCCTCGCCGGCGCCATCGTTCTTAGTGTCGTGGCAGCCCTGGTGCTGTACGCGCTGTTTTCCGGCGCACGGACACAAGACATGGTCCAGCAGCGGACCCAGGCACAATTCGAGCAAGTCATCGAACAACGCCTGACCTCACTGGCGCAAACCCAGGTCAGCCAGATCCAGCGCGAGCTAGAAGCGCCACTGCTGATTGCCGGCGGACTGGTGCGAGTCAACGCATTGATCGGCACCCCGGGCGCCGATGGCCAGCCGCAGTTGAACCTGAGCCGTGAGCAATTGATCAGCCTGATCAAGGAAAACGTCACCAAGAACCCGAAAATTCTCGGCACCTACATCGGCTGGGAAAAAAACGCCCTCGATCACAACGATGCAGCCTACGTCGGCACCCCGGTGGTCGGCATCGATGCCAGCAACGGCCGCTTCCTGCCGTGGTGGTTCCGCAACGAAGACGGCAGTCTGGGCCTGGACAAACTGGTGGACGTCGACGACCAGAAAACCCTGTCCACCGGCGTACGCGCCAGCGAGTACTACCTGTGCTCGAAAGAAACCAAAAAACCCTGCGTGATCGATCCGGCGCCCTACAAGGTCGGCGACAAGATCGTCATGCTCGCCTCCTTTATAGAACCGATCATGCTCAACGGAGCCTTCCAGGGCATCGTCGGCGCCGACCTGTCGGTGAACTTCATTCAGGAAATGCTCCTCGGCGCGAATCAGAAGTTGTACAGCGGCGCCGGTGAAATGGCCCTGATTGGCGGCAACAGCCGGATCGTTGCCTACACCAAGGACCCAAGCAAATTCGGCGAGAAGGTCAGCGACATCCTCGACAGCCAGCAGATCGCCAACATGGCCAATCTCAAGCGCGGCGAAGTCACCTACACCGTCGACAAGGCCCAGGGCCGTATCGAGTTGTACCTGCCGTTCGGCATCGGCCAGACCGACGCTCGCTGGACCCTCATGCTGCAACTGCCGCTGAACGCGGTGATGGCCGATCTGCAAAAACTTCAGGGTGATCTGGACGCCCAGCGCAAGTCCGACACCTTCGGCATGGCCATGGTCGGCTTGTTGATTGCCGGTATCGGCTTGCTAGTGATCTGGCTGGTGGGCCACGGCATTGCCCGACCGCTGAAGCAGATGGTTGCCATGCTCGACGACATCGCTCAGGGCGAAGGTGACCTGACTCGACGCCTGAGCAGTGACCGTGCCGATGAACTGGGCTCGATCGCCAAAGGCTTCAACACCTTCCTGGCCAAGTTGCAGGTGATGATCACCCAGGTGGTGACTTCGGTGCAGAGCGTCAGTGATTCGTCGGAACACACCGCCGACATCGCCATCCGCACCAACATCGGCGTGCACAAGCAAATGGCCGAGATTGATCAGGTGGCCACTGCGGTGCATGAAATGACAGCGACCGCTCAGGACGTGGCGCGCAACGCGACTCAGGCTGCGCAAGCCGCCAGTCACGCGGATCAGGCAGCAGCGCAGGGCATGCAAATCGTGCGCGATACGTCGAACTCGATTGGCGTGCTGGCGATAGAAATCGGTAAGGCCGTCGGCGTGGTGCAAACCTTGGCCAAGGACAGCGAGAATATCAATGCGATCCTGACAGCGATTCGCGGGATCGCCGAACAGACCAACCTGCTGGCCTTGAACGCGGCCATCGAAGCGGCACGAGCTGGCGAACAGGGACGCGGTTTTGCGGTGGTGGCCGATGAAGTGCGCAACCTGGCGCAGAAGACTCAGAAAGCCACTGAAGAAATTCAGACCATGATTCAGCAACTGCAACAAGGCACGCGCGATGTGGTGCGGGTGATGGAGGACAGTCAGAACCGTACCGACGAAAGCGTGCAGCACGCGGCGAAAGCGGCCGAGGCGCTGGAGACGATTACTCAGGCGGTGTCGGTGATCAACGACATGAACACCCAGATTGCCAGTGCGGCCGAGGAACAGAGTGCGGTGGCTGACGACATCAACCGTAACGTGATCAACATCGGGCAAGTGGCCAATGAAGTGGCGGGCGGAGCGGATGAGTCGAGTGCGGCGAGTGCGGACCTGACCAAGCTGGCTGAGCAGCAGCGGCGGTTGATCAATCAGTTCAAGGTCTGAAGAGCCCCCTCACCCTAACCCTCTCCCCAAGGGGCGAGGGGACTGACCGAGGTGTTCTTAGAGCTACATCGACCTGAATTACCGAGCCGATCTCAGGTTCTGAAAGCAACCGAGATCGTCTCCCTTTCCCCTCTCCCTCCCGGAGGGAGAGGGGACTGACCGAGGTGTTCTTGGAGCTACATCGACCTGAATTACCGAGCCGAACTCAGGTTCTGAAAGCAACCGAGATCGTCCCCCTTTCCCCTCTCCCTCCCGGAGGGAGAGGGGACTGACCGAGGTGTTCTTGGAGCTACATCGACCTGAATTACCGAGCCGAACTCAGGTTCTGAAAGCAACCGAGATCGTCTCCCTTTCCCCTCTACCTCCCGGAGGGCGAGGGGACTGACCGAGGTGTTCTTGGAGCTACATCGACCTGAATTACCGAGCCGATCTCAGGTTCTGAAAGCAACCGAGATCGTCTCCCTTTCCCCTCTCCCTCCCGGAGGGAGAGGGGACTGACCGAGGTGTTCTTAGAGCTACATCGACCTGAATTACCGAGCCGAATTCAGGTTCTGAAAGCAACCGAGATCGTCTCCCTTTCCCCTCTCCCTCCCGGAGGGAGAGGGGACTGACCGAGGTGTTCTTGGAGCTACATCGACCTGAATTACCGAGCCGATCTCAGGTTCTGAAAGCAACCGAGATCGTCTCCCTTTCCCCTCTCCCCCGTGGGGAGAGGGCTGGGGTGAGGGGTCGATTTTGAACCTGACAAATATTTGAAGACACTCACGGTTCATCAACCCGGCGTTAGACACTCCGGCCCATTGAGCTTCGGATCATTCACCAGATTCGCCAACACCCGCTCGCGCAACGCCGCGGGTTCACTGGCGAGTAACGCTTGCAAGGCATGCAACGGCGTTTCGGGATTGAGCCACGCCTCCTGCCCCGCCGCATCGAGAATCAACGGCCGGCGCTGACTCGCCGCCGGTTGCGTGATCACCGCTGTACTCAGCCACACCTGCTCCTGCACCGGATACGCTTCCCAGATCGCCGCAAAGAACAGCGTCGAGCCCTCCCCCGGTGTCAGCCAATACGGACGCTTGCGTGTGGTCCCGCGCCATTCGTAAAAACCATTGGCCGGCAGCAGGCAACGGCGTTCGCGCAGGGCCTGGCGAAACATCGGTTGTTCGGCAACGGTTTCAGCCCGGGCATGGGCTGGCGTACGGGACAAATCGGTCAGCCATGGCGGCGTCAGCCCCCAACGCGCGCGGGCCAACTCGCGCTGACCCTCAACGCCAGCGCGCAGCATCAACACCGAATCGTTGGGAGAAATATTCCACTGGGCCTGCTGACCGGCGGGGAAGCCAGGCAGGGCCGCGAAGGCGGGGTTCCAGCGAAACAGGGCATAACGTCCACACATGGGGCAACACGACTCTTGATAAAACGAACGTCAGCCTAACAGACCAGCGTGCCGGGAAAACTTTCCGGTTCATCGCCGGGCAGTGGCAGCGCGGCATTGTACGCGGTGATCAGCT
The DNA here is from genome assembly GCF_000282315.2 of Pseudomonas sp. GM41(2012). GTDB lineage: Bacteria > Pseudomonadota > Gammaproteobacteria > Pseudomonadales > Pseudomonadaceae > Aquipseudomonas. Next base: position 1,214,543 of record NZ_AKJN02000007.1, on the reverse strand, counting down.
CACGGGCGTACTCGGCCTCGTCGTTATCGACCGACAGGCCCAGCAGGCCGAAGATCGGCAATTCGCCGCTGCCACCGAGCAAATCGCGCCCCACCAGATGCGCTTCAATGCCCTCGCTGGCCAACATGCTTTGCAGCAACTCACCTTCCATGAGGTTTTCCGGCTCGTAGATTCGCTGCATGGGGTGCCCCTTTCATTCGTTTTCGCTATGAACTTCGAGCAACCATTCCTGACCGTCAGTCTGCAGGACAAACGTGATGGGGCGACAACACACCGGACAGTCTTCGATATAGGTCTGATCGCCACCGGACAAGTCCAGAACGGCCTCAGCCTCTTCACCACAATACGGACATTCGTAGCGCTCGGTTTCCAGCATCGCGGTCTCCCAGGTGACTTGTGCGTATAATCGCCGGTCTATTTGCAGGGCTATTTTTGTCTGGCTAACTTTTCAGACCGTACCCCGTTGTATTTCGATCAAAACCTTTACTTACCCTAGCCGTTTCTAACAAGAGAGCATGATGGGCGAATTCGATGCCATCCGACCTTACAATGACAGCGAAGTCCCTGCGGTGCTGGACCGGCTGCTCGGCGACAAGGCGTTTCTAGATATCCTCATCCACTTCCGCTTCCCGCGTTTTGCCGGTGCTTTCGGCTGGATGCTCAAACCTCTTATAGCTCATCGGCTGCGCCGTGAGTTCGCCGACGTGACGTCGGTGGCCACGTTGCAGGATAAAGTCGAGATGTACGTCGACCATACCATCGAGCGAGCCACGGACGGTGTGACGTACACCGGCGTCGAGCAGTTCAAGTCCGGCAGCGCCTACCTGTTCATCGCCAACCACCGCGACATCGTAATGGACCCGGCCTTCGTCAACTACGCCGTGTACCACGCCGGCCTGCCGACACCGCGCATCGCGATCGGCGACAACCTGCTGCAAAAGCCCTTCGTCAGCGATCTGATGCGCCTGAACAAGAGCTTTATCGTGCACCGTTCGATCGCCGGTCGACGCGAGAAGATGGCGGCGTATCAGCTGCTGTCGGCCTACATCAACCACTCGATCCGCAACGATTGCGCCTCGATCTGGATCGCCCAGGCCGAAGGACGGGCCAAGGACGGCGACGACCGTACCGAGTCGGCCATCCTCAAGATGTTCCACATGAGCCGCAAGGACGAGCCGTTCGGCGAAGTCATTCAGTCGTTGAACCTCACCCCGGTGTCGATCAGCTACGAATATGACCCGTGCGATCAAGCCAAGGCTCGCGAGCTGTTCATCCGCGCCACCACCGGCAGCTACACAAAAGTACCGGGCGAGGACGATGTGAGCATCGCCAAGGGCATCACCGGCTACAAGGGCCGGGTGCATGTGAACTTCGCCTCGCCGATCACCGAGCTGTTCGATGACACCAAGCAATTGGCGATCGAGATGGACCGGCAAATCCTCGGCGGCTATCGCCTGTTCCCGGTGCACTACCTGGCCTACGCCCAGTGGAAAGACGCCGACCCGCAATTGCCGGTGCCGAAAGCCTCTGAAGTGTTCGCGGCCGACGAACTGGCCAAGGCTCAGGAGCAATGGCAACAGCGTCTGGACGCGTGCCCTGAGGAGCATCGTCCGTTCATGGTCCTGCAATACGCGACGCCAGTGCGCAATCAGTACCGTGTGAAAGCAGGTTTGCCGCTGTAAGGTTTTTTTGAAGCAAGATCAAAAGATCGCAGCCTCGTTTCACTCGACAGCTCCTACAGGGCGAACGCTATCCTCTGTAGGAGCTGTCGAGTGAAACGAGGCTGCGATCTTTTGCTTTTAGAGAGTCAGAAGCGCGTACTGATCCACGACACCAGCAGCGCCAACCCCAGGCAGGCAAAACCGAATCGATAGAAAAACCGGTTCATGCGCAAGGTCGCCCCATCCAGCATCAACGTCGGTTCATCGATACGACGGCTCTGGCTTTGCGTTTCGAGAATGGCCAGCGCGCGCTGTTCGCGGCGACGAGTGGCATGCAGCAACCAGCCGCCCGGAAAGGCAAGCAACAAGGCCAACAGGTTGATCAACTTGGCAGGATGGTTGGTAAACAGCGAAATCAAATGCAACGACATCACGGACCTCAGCAAAACAGGTGGCAGACGCCGAACCGACGACCGCGGCGCGAATTCTACCGAAAGCCTCACCTCCTGCCCTTGCTTTCCGACAAATAACGAACCATTTGACCCATTCCTGTCCTGTGTCACGACGCCGTCATTCCGCAGATCCCCTGTAGGAGCCGAGCTTGCTCGCGATAGCGGTTTAACCTTCAACATTGATGTCGTCTGACACTACGCCATCGCGAGCAAGCTCGGCTCCTACAGGGGGTCGGGTGAACTCGAGAAAATCGGTCGGCACGAAAAAGCCCGGGGCCATTGCTGGCACCGGGCTTTTTTGAATCCAGCGAACGTTTACTCGCCGAGAATCTGACCAATCGTCGGATCCTTGAACAGACGCGTCAACGCATCGCTCAACACATCGCTGACCAGCTTGGTGTTGGTTTCCTGATTCGGCGCCATACCAAAACGCTGATCCAGGGACGCACCATAACGACCGCTGTAACGACGGTTGGCATTCTGCACATCGGAGCGGAACGTCGCGCCAATGGTGGCTTCAGTCACATACATGCCTTCTTTAGGCGACTGATACTTCAGCTCGGCCAGGGTCACGGTGATTTGCGGTGCATTCGGTGCATTGTTGGTTGGCGTAAAACCCAACAACCGCACGGCCGCTTCGGCCTGAGCCTGCAACTTCGGCAGAATCTGCGCGCCCTGCACGGTGATCGCGCTGGTCTCAGGGTACAGGCCACCACGGGTGCCCAGAGTCGGCGACGGACGACCGTCCACCACACGCACCACCACCGGCTGACCATGGCCGACCGGTGCCAGCTGAGCCGTCAGCTTGGGCTCCGGATTCAGTTGTTGCGGGCTGTGGGCGCAGCCGACCAGGGTCAAACTGGTCACAGTGATCAAACCGAACAACAGGCGTTGCAACATGCGCTTCTCTCCAGAATCAGGCACTAAGGCCCGCAGTATAGCGGTGCGCCACTGCGGCTAACTAGAGCCCTTCAGTGATTACTGAAATGTCTGACAAACCCTTGGGAATCGGGTTCCTGTCACAGAGATGTCACCGCCCATACACTTGCTCGTCACGGTTTGCTGGCTATCTTCATAGCAGTCACCTACAAGGTACTTCGCCATGCGCTATCTCATCTCGCTGTTCAATCCTCGCCCTCTGCATCGCTGCTTCGCCCTGCTCGACCGCAACGGCCACTGCCAGGCGTTCAAACAGTGCAGCCTTCAGCCCATGGGCGATGACTGGGTCGAAATCGAAGAAATCCGTCTGAATTGGTTACACCACCCCTTGCCCCCTAGCGCCCGTGTCAGCCAGCGCCAGCCACGTGCGCGGGCTCAGCAACTGTTGACCACCTGACCGAACACCTAATAAAAGTCATTAAACACGACCATTTCCCTGCGTTTCTTCGCTACAATCTCCCCCCGATTATAAGGACGTCTCCTGATCGGGCCTCGCAGCATCGTCAATGCGCTTGTATTGACACCCCGCACCGCCCTACAGAGAGCCGCCCACACAGATCGAGTGAAGCTGGCGCGCTTGCTGTTCCTTGAGCAAAACCCCCACTTTTCGCGAATCTGCAGAGCTGTCATTACGCTCGGTCACTGAGCTGTTTGCCCGTTTTGCCTGTCATGTATCCCATGGCGGCAATCCATCCGGGCACGGTGCCAGGCTGGGGCAGCCCTTTTTTGAGGTTCACGTCTTCAAAAGAGCGTGAAAAAAACGGGTTTTCACAACTTCACAAGAGTGTGGCGAGCAAATGAATAGTTTTGCGTCTGAATATGCACCATTAGCGTCTGAAACAGCCCAACGACACAGGACCGAGTACGCCTCGAACACCGGATCCTGAAGCCTGTCCTCTACGGATTTGGTTGCACAAACGGATGTATCGACCATAAGTCGAATTGCCAGCCGCGCGTTGAAGTGAGTTCATGTAACTCTTTTAGACCCGGCCGGTAGCGTCCGTCGAAGTTGCAAAAAATTGCGAAGATTCGGACATGGCGATACTGCCATGAGTACCTGGGGCATCACTGACACGCCCCTGAACACCTGGCAGCCATGCCGACAATTTGGTGCTGCAGATTTTGGAGACGCGTTAAATGGCGCATAACGAAGCAGTCGACGTAGTACTGGTTGGGGCCGGCATCATGAGTGCCACCCTCGCTGTACTGCTCAAAGAGCTCGACCCCGCGATCAAGCTGGAAGTCGTCGAGCTGATGGATTCCGGTGCCGCGGAGAGTTCGAACCCGTGGAACAACGCCGGTACCGGTCACGCCGGGCTGTGTGAGCTCAACTACACGCCGCAGGCCGCCGACGGCACCGTCGACATCAAGAAAGCCGTGCACATCAATACCCAGTTCGAGGTGTCGAAGCAGTTCTGGTCCTACCTGACCAAGAAAAATACGTTCGGCTCGTGCAAGACGTTCATCAGCCCGGTGCCGCACCTGAGCTTCGTGCAGGGCGACGATGGCGTTTCCTTCCTCAAGGAACGCTTCAAGACGCTGAGCAAGCACCACGCCTTCTCGGACATGGAATACACCGAAGACAAGGCCACCATGGCGGAGTGGATGCCGCTGATGATGCCTGGCCGGCCGGCTGACGAAGTCGTCGCCGCCACCCGCGTCATGAACGGCACCGACGTCAACTTCGGCGCCCTGACCAATCAACTGCTCAAGCACCTGACCAGCGCACCCGATGCCCAGGTCAAGTACTGCAAGCGCGTGACCGGCCTCAAGCGTAACGGCAGCGGCTGGACCGTCAGCATCAAGGACGTCAACAGCGGCAATTCCCGTGACGTCGACGCGAAATTCGTGTTCCTCGGCGCTGGCGGCGCGGCACTGCCGCTGCTGCAAGCTTCGGGCATCGAAGAAAGCAAAGGCTTCGGCGGCTTCCCGATCAGCGGCCAGTGGCTGCGTTGCGACAACCCGGAAGTGGTCAAACACCACCAGGCCAAGGTCTACAGCCAGGCGGCGGTGGGTTCGCCTCCGATGTCGGTGCCGCACCTGGACACCCGCGTAGTCGATGGCAAGAAGTCCCTGCTGTTCGGACCTTACGCCGGTTTCACCACCAAGTTCCTCAAGCACGGCTCCTTCATGGACCTGCCGATGTCGGTTCGCGCTGGCAACATCGGCCCGATGCTGGCCGTGGCCAAAAACAACATGGACCTGACCAAGTACCTGGTCAGCGAAGTGATGCAGTCGATGGAGCAGCGTCTGGACTCGCTGCGTCGCTTCTACCCTGAAGCGAAAGCCGAAGACTGGCGCCTGGAAGTGGCCGGCCAACGGGTGCAGATCATCAAGAAAGACCCGAAAAAGGGTGGCGTTCTGCAGTTCGGTACCGAACTGGTCGCGGCCAAGGACGGTACCCTTGCTGCCCTGCTCGGCGCTTCGCCAGGTGCGTCGGTGACCGTTTCGATCATGCTGGAACTGATCGAAAAATGCTTCCCGAACAAAGCCAAAGGCGAATGGGCGGCCAAACTGGCGGAAATCTTCCCGGCGCGGGAAAAAGTCCTGGAAACCGACGCTGCGCTGTATCGCAAGATCAATGTGCAGAACAACGTCGCGCTGGAACTGGTTGAAGCCAGCAACGAGACCGAAAGCTACGCTTGATTCGGCCGCATAAAAAACGCCCCGTCCTCATTGAGAGCGGGGCGTTTTTTTATGCCTTTCTGTAGGAGCACGGCTTGCCGGCGATGGCGATTTCAAGGACGCCATCGCCGGCAAGCCGTGCTCCTACAAATGCATGTTAGCCGCGAGCCTTTTCGATCAGTTCGATGTACTCGGCCGCGTTGCGCTGATCCTTGATCAGGGCGACGAAGTCATTGCCGTGCTCATCCTTGCCGTCCAGATCCAGACCGGCTTCGACGAAGAACGTCAGAAAACGCCCGAAGTCATCGATGCGCAGGCCGCGGTAGGCCTTGATCAGCTTGTGCAGCGACGGCGACGTGGCGTCGACCGGTTCGAAATCGAGGAACAGCTTGATCTGCTCATCGCCGATCTCGTCACCAATCACTTGCTTCTTATCTTTACGCATTGCCGACTCCAGCTCGCAGACATTTCACGGGGCGGGCAGTTTACCCCTCCCTTGCCACCGGGCTCAACGCGGACGAACAGCGCCCGTGTGCAGATCGGCCCAGACATGACCGTTGGCGTAGCTGAGGAACTGGCAATACACCGTGTCATTGCGCAACAAGTCGATCACCACCCGGTACTGGGCCATCGGGTAAAACAGCGTCAGGGTTTTGCTCTTGTCGTCGTAGATCGGCTTTTTCAGGCTTTTGCTTTCGCCATCGAAATTGACCAGCACCTGGTTGATGGTCGCGCCCTTGTTCAAGGATTTGCCCTTGAGACGGATCAGCAATGGTGAGGTCACCGGAATCGGCTGTTGGTTGGACTGACGTTGACTGCCGACCACCACCGAGTACTCGGTAACCTGCAACAGCTGTTGCTGCTCGGGCTCCGCGTCACGCAGGGTCAGGTCATCCGGGGGCAGGAACTGCGCGTGCATCGGCGCCGGGGCGGCCGCCAGCGGCAGGCTGACGGTCAGCAACAGGGCGGCGCAGCTACGGATCAAAAGGCTCATGACAGACTCCGGAGGGCGAGGCCGAGCACTCTAGCATGGGTATTTGAAATTACTTCTGTGGACGCGATCCACTGTGGGAGCGAGCCTGCTCGCGATTACGTCGGCACATCCAGCATAAGTGTGTCACTCAGACCGCTATCGCGAGCAGGCTCGCTCCCACAGGGTATGTGTTCAATCGAACTGCGCGCGCATCCACGCCTGATACTCAGCCACACCAGGCTCGCCTTCGCGCGGCGCCCAGTGAGCAAGCTCACCTTCACCGACCGGGCGATACGGGCCCGCCTTGCACTCGAACATCAGGCTGTCCGTTTCCAGTACCACCAGGCTATGGAACACACCGGCTGGCAGGTCCACGCCGAGACAGTCGCCACCGGCCTGCAGGATTTGTTTGTTCACCACCGCGCCTGACTCATCGAAGATCAACACACCCAGTCGCCCTTTGAGGACCAACAAGGTTTCAGCCTTGTTTTCCCCCAAGTGCCGGTGAGGCGGGATATAGGTGTCAGGCTGCAAGCCAACCACCATGCGATGACAGGCGTCTTCCATCTGATGGAAGTTGTGATGCTGACGCCCGCGAGGATTGGCTGCGGCTTTCTCGGCCAATTCAGCGAACAGGGTTTGATCGAGAAAGCTCGGAGCGGTCATTTTCTTACATGCCTTTAACAGCAAAAATCCCGTTGGCGTTACGCCAGTAGCCTTTGTAGTCCATGCCGTAACCGAAGATGTAACGGTCGATGCATGGCAGGCCGACGAAATCGGCTTTCAGGTCCGGGCGAGCCTTGCGGTCGTGGTCCTTGTCGATCAGCACGGCGGTGTGCACAGCGCGGGCGCCGGCGTGTTTGCAGTAGTCGATGATCGCGCCCAGGGTGTGACCTTCATCGAGGATGTCGTCGATGATCAGCACGTCGCGGTCGAGGAACGACACTTCCGGCTTGGCTTTCCAGAACAGGTCGCCGCCGCTGGTTTCGTTGCGATAACGAGTGGCGTGCAGGTAGGACGCTTCCAGCGGGAAGTTCAGATGGGTCAGCAGCTTGCCGGAGAAAATCAGCCCGCCGTTCATCACGCAGAACACCACCGGATTGCTTTCAGCCAGCTGGTCGTTGATTTGTGCACCGACGCGGGCGATGGCCGCCTCGACTTCAGCTTCGGTGTACAGGCAGTCAGCCTCTCGCATGATTTGACGGATATGCTCGAGATCAGCGGACATGGCGTTCTCCAGGGGGTGGCGGTTCAGGAAAAGCGGGCAAAGGTACGCATCAAGCGAGGCCAGATCAAGCGTTTGTGGACTAACGTTCTGAATGTCTATAGGACAACACCCTCGGATAGATTAATCTAGGCCGGTTTTTTTGCCCGCCGCCGGAGCCTTTCCCATGCCCATCCTCGAGATCCGCCATCCGCTGATCCGCCATAAACTCGGTCTTATGCGCCGCGCCGACATCAGCACGAAGAATTTCCGTGAGCTCGCTCAGGAAGTCGGTGCCCTGCTGACCTATGAAGCCACCAAAGATCTGCCGCTGGAAAGCTACGACATCGAAGGCTGGTGCGGCACGGTGTCGGTCGAGAAAATCGCCGGCAAGAAAATTACTGTAGTACCGATCCTGCGCGCCGGCATCGGCATGCTCGAAGGCGTGCTGAGCCTGATCCCGGGCGCCAAAGTCAGCGCCGTGGGCGTGGCCCGCAATGAACAAACGTTGCAGGCTCATACCTACCTGGAAAAACTGGTCCCGGAAATCAACGAACGCCTGGCGATGATCATCGACCCGATGCTCGCCACCGGCAGTTCCATGGTCGCGACCATCGACCTGCTGAAAAAGGCCGGTTGCCGGGATATCCGCGCAATGGTGCTGGTGGCGGCCCCTGAAGGCATTGCCGCCGTAGAGAAGGCTCACCCGGACGTGACCATCTACACCGCGTCCATTGACGAAAAACTGAACGAACACGGTTACATCATCCCAGGCCTGGGCGATGCCGGTGACAAGATCTTCGGCACCAAGCAGAAGGACGCTTGAGCATGCAGCAAGAGTTCAACGATCCGCTCTGGCGCACGGTGCTGTCGGGTGCGCAGATGCTGTTCGTGGCCTTCGGCGCTCTGGTGTTAATGCCGTTGATTACCGGCCTCGACCCGAACGTGGCGCTGTTCACCGCAGGCCTGGGGACGATTCTGTTCCAGATCGTCACCGGGCGTCAGGTGCCGGTGTTCCTGGCGTCGAGCTTTGCCTTCATCACCCCGATCATTCTCGCCAAGGGCCAATTCGGTCTCGCGGCGACCATGGGCGGCGTGATGGCGGCCGGTTTCGTCTACACCTTCCTTGGCCTTGCGGTGAAGATCAAAGGCACCGGTTTCATTGACCGCCTGCTGCCACCCGTGGTGATTGGCCCGGTGATCATCTCCATCGGCCTGGCCATGGCGCCGATCGCCGCCAACATGGCAATGGGCAAGGCTGGCGACGGCACCGAACTGATTCATTATCAGACCGCAATGCTGATCTCGATGCCCGCGCTGCTGACCACCCTGATCGTCGCGGTGTTCGGTAAAGGCATCTTCCGCCTGGTGCCGATCATCTCGGGCGTGTTGGTGGGTTTTGCGATGGCGTTTTATTTCGGCGTCGTTGATACCGCGAAAATTGCTGCTGCACCGTGGTTTGCAATCCCGCACTTCACCGCGCCGGAATTCAACTGGCAGGCGATTCTGTTCATCGTTCCGGTGGCCCTGGCTCCGGCCATCGAGCACATCGGCGGCGTGATCGCTGTCGGTAGCGTGACCGGTCGCGATTACCTGAAGAAACCCGGCCTGCACCGCACCCTGCTCGGCGATGGCATTGCCACCACCGCAGCCGGCCTGTTTGGCGGTCCACCCAACACCACCTATGCCGAAGTGACTGGCGCGGTGATGCTGACCAAGAACTACAACCCGAAGATCATGACCTGGGCGGCGATATTCGCCATCAGCCTGGCGTTCATCGGCAAGTTCGGCGCGCTGCTGCAAAGCATTCCGGTGCCGGTGATGGGCGGGATTCTGTGCCTGTTGTTCGGTTCGATTGCGGCGGTGGGCATGAACACCCTGATTCGCCACAAGATCGATCTGGGCGAAGCACGCAATCTGGTGATTGTCTCGGTGACCCTGGTGTTCGGGATTGGCGGCGTACTGGTCGGCACCGGCACAGGGCCGGACGACTTCGGCCTCAAAGGCATCGCGCTGTGCGCGGTGACGGCGATTGCGCTGAACCTGTTGCTGCCGGGTAATGACAGCTGGAAGCACAAGAAGGCGAATGAGTCACTGCTGTAAGCCGATCTTGAGATTGCTATCGCGGGCAAGCCTCGCTCCTACAGGTTTTGTGTCGATCTATGGAACGATGACATCCTGTAGGAGCGAGGCTTGCCCGCGAAGCTTTTGGGCTTACAACGCCAACGGCGCTCGTTCACACAAGGTGCTCAACGCCCGCGCCCACTGCGGATCGTCGTTAAGACACGGCACCAGCACCAACTCCTCTCCCCCCGCCTCGCGGAACAACTCCTTGCCGCGATCCCCGATCTCTTCCAGCGTCTCGATGCAATCGGCAACGAACGCCGGGCACATCACCAGCACTTTCTTCACGCCCATTCCCGCCAACTCATCAAGGCGCGCTTCGGTGTAGGGTTCGATCCATTTGGCCCGCCCCAGACGCGACTGAAACGACACCGACCACTTGCCGTCCGGCAATCCCACGCGTTTGGCAAACTCTGCCGCCGTACGCAGGCATTGCCCGCGATAACAGGTCGCGACCACTTCCGGGGGGGCACCCGCGCAGCAATCGCCGCCCCCCTCAAAACTGTGGCCGGGATTGAGCTTCTTCAGATGCCGCTCCGGCAATCCGTGAAAGCTTAACAGCAGGTGATCGTAATCCTGCTGCAAATGCGGCTTGGCGCTGGCCACCAGTGCATCAAGGTATTCCGGTTGATCGTAGAACGGCTGGAGAATCGAAAACTGCACATCCAGCTGCTTTTCGCGCACCACCCGCTTGGCCTCCTCGATCACCGTGGTCACGGTGCTGTCGGCGAACTGTGGATAGAGCGGTGCGAGTGTGACCCGCTTGTGACCCTGGGCCGCCAGTCGCACCAGCGCCGACTCAATCGACGGCTCACCGTAACGCATCGCCAGTTCCACCGGCCCGTGACGCCACTGGGCAGTCATGGCCTGTTGCAGGCGACGGCTGAGCACCACCAACGGCGAGCCCTCCTCCCACCAGATCGAGGCGTAGGCGTGGGCCGACTGTTCCGGGCGCTTGAACAGGATCAGCGACACCAGCAAGCGTCGCACCGGCCATGGCAGGTCGATCACATACGGGTCCATCAGAAATTGATTGAGGTAACTGCGCACATCCGCCACCGAGGTGGAAGCCGGTGAGCCCAGATTGACCAGAAGCAATGCGTGATCGGTCATGCAACGTCCTATTTCAAAGGCGGTTGGAAAGGTCGTCCAGAGCCGCGCGCAAATCAGTGAACTGGAAAGTGAAACCCGCTTCCAGCAAGCGAGCCGGTACGGCCTTCTGGCCACCCAGCAACAGCAATGACAACTCGCCCAGACACACCTTCAACGCCAGGGCCGGCATGGGCATGAACGTCGGGCGGTGCAGCACGCTGCCTAACGTATTGGCGAACTCGCGGTTGCGCACCGGCTTGGGCGCGCAGGCATTATAAGGACCACTGGTGTCTTCCTGATGCAGAAGAAAATCAATCAGGGCGATTTGATCGTTGATATGGATCCACGGCATCCACTGCCGGCCACTGCCGATAGGCCCGCCCAGTCCCACTTTGAACGGCAGCAACAGCCGCGACAAAAAGCCGCCCTCGGCCGACAACACCAGCCCGGTGCGGATGAGAATCACGCGAATGCCCAACGCCTCGGCGCGCTGGGCTGTTTCTTCCCAGGCAATGCACAACTGGCTGGCGAAATCATCGATGACCGGTGGAGATTTCTCGGTCAATTCGCGTTCCCCGCCGTCGCCATACCAGCCAATAGCAGAGCCCGAAATCAATACCTGCGGTTTCTGCGCGCGGCTTTCGAGCCAGGCCAGCATCGTTTCGGTCAGCGTGATCCGGCTACTCCAGAGCAGCGCCTTGCGCTTGGACGTCCATGGCCGGTCGGCAATCGGTGCGCCCGCCAGATTGATAATGGCATCAACCGTTTCTTGTCTAAGGTCCTCGAACAGTGCGATTCCCCGCACCTGCGCACCGCAAATTTTCGCGACCTTTTCAGGTGTGCGGCTCAAGACAGTCAAACGATGTCCCTGACTCAACCAGTGTCGGCAGAGCTGACGTCCTATCAAACCAGTACCGCCGGTCAGCAATATGTGCATGACTTCTTCCTCGCGTGGCGTTTTACCTTGATCACTAGTCTATTTTTATAAGCAGGGATCTTTGGTATCGGGCAGGCTCTGTGTTTAACAATAGGCCAAGCTGTCAGAACGAGAACGCTAAAAGTTATACCAAAAAACAATATTGTACAGGTTTCAACCACGGCGTAGTCTGTACAGAAAGGTAAACGAGGCCCCTATGACTGTACCTATCGCAATCATCGGCACCGGCATCGCCGGGCTCTCCGCCGCCCAGGCCCTGACAGAGGTCGGGCACGTCGTTCAACTTTTCGATAAAAGCCGCGGCAGTGGCGGACGCATGTCAAGCAAGCGCAGCGATGCGGGGGCTCTGGACATGGGCGCGCAATATTTCACCGCCCGCGATCGCCGCTTCGTCACGGAAGTCCAGCGCTGGCAAGGCAACGGCTGGGTCGCTGAATGGATGCCGCAGCTCTACACCTACCATGGCGGCCAGCTCAGCCTGTCGCCGGACGAACAGACTCGCTGGGTCGGCACGCCGCGCATGAGCGCCATCACCCGCGGCCTGCTCGGCGACCTGGAAGTGCATTTCGCCTGCCGCATTACCGAGGTCTATCGCGGCGAGGAGCACTGGCATCTGCAGGACGCCGAAGGCTTCACCCACGGCCCGTTCAGTCATGTGATCATCGCCACGCCGGCGCCTCAGGCGACTGCACTGCTGGCCACCGCACCGAAACTCGCCGGTGCCGCCGCCGGGGTGAAAATGGACCCGACCTGGGCTGTCGCGCTGGCGTTCGAGACACCGCTGGATACGCCCATGGAAGGCTGTTTCGTACAGGACAGTCCACTCGACTGGCTGGCTCGCAACCGCAGCAAACCCGGGCGCGATAACACCCTCGATACATGGGTGCTGCATGCAACCAGTGCCTGGAGCCGGCAACATATCGACCTGTCCAAGGAAGCGGTGATCGAGCAATTGCACGGCGCATTTGCCGAATTGCTGCACGACGCCATGCCCGCCCCGACCTTCAGCCTCGCCCACCGCTGGCTCTACGCTCGACCCGCCAGCAGCCATGAATGGGGAGCCCTGGCCGATGCCGATCTGGGCCTTTATGTGTGTGGCGACTGGTGCTTGTCCGGTCGTGTCGAAGGCGCCTGGCTCAGCGGCCAGGAAGCCGCCCGCCGCTTGCACGCGCATCTGCAGTGAACCGCATCGATCTGGTAGGAGGCCGACGGTAAAACCTATACAAAGAATTTGACTTGTACACCTTTGAATCTATGATGAAGTTATGTTGTACAGACCGAACAGTCTGTACAGGTTTAGATTCGAGGTGCTCCGATGCCCCACGTCACCGTGAAACCGAAGATCGCCATCAGCGCCTGCCTGATGGGCGCAGAAGTGCGTTTCAACGGTGGGCACAAGGCGTCGCGGCTGTGCAGTCGCACCCTCACGGACTATTTCGATTTTGTCCCGGTCTGTCCGGAAGTCGCCATCGGTCTCGGCATTCCCCGTGAACCAATCCGTCTGGTGGGCGATCCACAACATCCAGAAGCTATCGGTACCGTTAACACAACACTCAATGTCACCCGGCCGCTCGCCGAGTACGGTCAGAAAATGGCCGCGGAACTGGGCGACATCTGCGGCTACATCTTCATGCAGAAATCCCCGTCATGCGGCCTGGATCGGGTCAAGGTCTACCACGCCAACAGTGTGCCGGTGGACGGTGGTGGCCGTGGTATCTACGCCCAGGCGTTCTGCGCGCGGCATCCGGATTTGCCGGTGGAAGAAGACGGCCGACTCAACGACCCGGTGCTGCGAGAAAACTTCCTCACCCGCGTGTTCGCCTACAGTGCCTGGCAGCAGTTGCTGCGCGACGGCCTGACTCGCCGTGGCCTCACGGACTTTCACTCGCGCTACAAATACCTGCTGATGGCCCACAACCCGGTGCACTACAAAACCCTGGGTAACCTGCTGGGCAACATGGGCCAGACCGACCCGAACGAACTCGGCCCACGCTACTTCAGCGAGCTGATGGCAGCCTTGAAGAAATGCGCCACCCGCCGCACCCACACCAACGTCCTGCAACACATCAGTGGCTATCTCAAACAGGCCATCAGCCCTGAAGACAAACAGGAAGTGCAACACGTCATCGGTCAGTACCGCCACGGCATCGTGCCGTTGGTGGTGCCGTTGACGCTGCTCAAACACTACTTCCGTCAACACCCGGATCCCTACATTGCACAACAGGTTTACCTGCAACCGCATCCGGAAAATCTCAGCCTGCGAAACGCGATCTAATGCCAATCCAATGAAAAGCCCACTCGACACCAGCGCCAGCGAAGACCTCGGCGCCGACTTCAAGAAAGCCCTCGACGACGGCTGGCTGCCGATCCGTGAGGTCGCGCGGCAGACCGGTGTCAACGCCGTCACCCTGCGAGCCTGGGAACGGCGTTATGGCCTGATCATGCCGCAACGCACGCCAAAGGGTCATCGACTGTTCTCTGCCGAACACGTTCAACGCATCCTGACGATCCTCACCTGGCTCAACCGTGGCGTGGCCGTCAGCCAGGTCAAGCCACTGCTCGACACCCCGCAGGCCTTTACCGAATCCGTCGAAAGCGATTGGCAAGTGCTGCGCCATACGCTGCTGCAAGCGGTCACTCAACTGAACGAACGCACCGTTGATGACACTGTCAATCAGGCCATGGCGCTGTATCCACCACGGACCTTGTGCGCACAACTGCTGATGCCATTGCTGGCTGAACTGGAGCAACGCTGGCAAGGCCAGTTCGGCGCGCAGATGGAGCAAGTGTTTTTTTATTCCTGGTTACGCAGCAAATTTGGCGCACGCATCTACCATAACAACCGTCAGTTACGCACCGCGCCACTGTTGTTGATCAATCACTCGGACCTGCCACTGGAACCTCACCTGTGGCTGACCGCCTGGTTGATCAGCAGCGCCGATTGCCCGGTGGAAGTGTTTGACTGGCCGCTCCCCGCTGGCGAACTCGCGCTGGCGGTCGATCATCTGCAAGCCCGCGGCGTACTGCTGTATTCCAGCAAGGCGATGAATCTTTCGCAGCTGCCGAAACTTTTGAATGGTGTCAGTTGCCCAAAAATGATTGCCGGACCAACGGTATGCATCCACCACACCGAGTTGTCCGCACGAACGTTCAAGATTACTGATTTGTTCCTGGCTGAAGATCCGTTAGCCGCTCATCAGGGCCTGGTTCAGCGTGGGCTCATTTAATGGCGAATTTTTAATGAATCGTGCGGACTCCTCTGTGCAATTGATCTGGCTGCGCAGCGACTTGCGCCTACAGGACAACACCGCCCTCTCGGCCGCCGCAGCCCGCGGCCCGACTGTGGCGGTGTATCTGCTGAGCCCGGAGCAATGGCTGGAGCACGATGACGCGCCGTGCAAAGTGGATTTCTGGCTGCGCAACCTGAGCGAGTTACGCGGCGCGCTGGATGAGCTGAACATTCCCTTGTTGATCCGCAAGGCATCTCGCTGGGATGAGGCACCCAGGGTGCTGCTCGATCTTTGCCAACAGTTGAAGATTGGCGTGGTGCACGTCAACGAGGAGTACGGCATTCATGAAAGCCGTCGTGACGCAGCCGTGGCCGAAACACTGAAAGCCAATTGCATCGACTTTTTTAGCTACCTTGATCAACTGCTGTTAAAACCGGGCACCGTACTGACCAAAACGGGCACTTACTTTCAGGTTTTCAGCCAGTTCCGCAAGGTGTGTTACGACCGCCTGCGCGGGTCGTTACCGAAGCGGGTCGCAGCACCCGCCGCGCAGGCGCCGCTGGCGATCAGCAGCGACAAGATCCCATCAAATGTTGAAGGCTTCGCAACGCCGAGCGACAGTTTGCGCCGTCTATGGCCTGCCGGTGAAGCCGAAGCCCACCGTCGCCTCGACACCTTTGCCGACGCCCAGATTGACGACTACAAAAGCGAACGCGATTTCCCGGCAAAACCCGGCACCAGTCAGCTGTCGGCCTATCTCGCCGCCGGGGTGATTTCCCCCCGTCAGTGTCTGCACGCCGCGCTGCAAAGCAATCAGGGCGAGTTCGAAAGTGGCAAGGTCGGTACCGTCACCTGGATCAACGAATTGCTGTGGCGTGAATTCTACAAACACATTCTGGTGGGCTACCCACGAGTCTCGCGTCATCGCGCCTTCCGACCGGAAACCGAAACCCTCGCCTGGCGCGATGCCCCGGATGAACTCCTGGCCTGGCAAGAGGCCCGTACCGGCCTGCCGATTATCGACGCGGCCATGCGCCAATTGCTTGAAACCGGCTGGATGCACAACCGTCTGCGCATGGTGGTGGCGATGTTCCTGACCAAGAACCTGCTGATTGACTGGCGTGAAGGCGAGCGTTTTTTCATGCGTCATCTGATCGATGGCGACCTGGCGGCGAACAACGGTGGCTGGCAGTGGAGTTCGTCCACGGGCACCGATTCAGCGCCCTACTTCCGGATTTTCAACCCGCTGAGCCAGTCGGAGAAATTCGACAGCGAGGGGCTGTTCATCAAGCACTGGCTGCCAGAACTGGCCGGGCTGAACAAGAAGGATGTGCACAACCCGGCGAACCTTAGCGGCCTGTTCGGCGTGGCGGATTATCCGTCGCCGATCGTCAATCTGAGCAGCTCTCGCCAACGGGCGCTGGCCGCGTTCAAGAATCTGCCATCAAAAGAACACGCCGGGCGATTGCCTGACTGAAAAGGAGAATGGGATGAGTTTTACACCTCCACGGCGCTACTGGCTGACAGGTGCCAGCAACGGCATTGGCGCCTCGCTAGCCGAAGAAATACTGAAAACCGGTGCTCACCTCGCGGTGAGCGCTCGCTTGGTGGCGCCACTCAAAGTCTTGTCCCAGCGTTATCCGGGGCAAGTGCTGGTGGTGGCCGGTGACCTGACCAACAGCCAGACCGTGCGAGAAATCGGCGAACAGATCGCCGAGGCGTGGGGAGCTCTGGACACAGTTATTCTCAACGCCGGCACTTGCGAATACGTCGACGTTCAGCAGTTCGATTCGTCGATCGTCGAGCACGTAGTGCGCACCAACCTGCTTGCCAGCAGCTATTGCATCCAGGCTGCCCTGCCGCTTTTGCGCGCAGGCACCGCGCCGTATCTGGTGGGCGTCGCCAGCTCGGTTACCTACCTGCCGCTGCCACGGTCCGAGGCGCATGGTGCCTCAAAGCCCGGGCTGCGTTACCTGTTTGAATCGTCGCGAATTGATCTTGCGCCGGAAGGCATCGAAGTCACCGTGGTCAGCCCGGGGTTTGTCGAGACGCCGCTGACGGCGCAAAACGTCCCCATGCCACTCAACTGGCCGCCGGACAAGTCTGCACGCTACATCTTCGCTGAACTCAAGAATCGTCCGCTGGAGATAGCCTTTCCGGCGTTGTTCATGGCCGACCTCTGGCCATTGTCGACAATACCCAACCGAGGAAAACTGGCAATCGGCAAACGCATGGTGCGCAGCAATCCGCCGATCAAGGACCAGCCGTGAAATCACCCGCATCTCAAGGCTGATCGCACCTGGCTGCTGAATCGCAGCCATAAGATCACCCTGTTCGAACCCGGCAACCAAGCGTCCGTCAGGCCTTTCACACAGCACCGGCTCACTGCCTTACACTGGGCGCCATGAAAACCATTCCCCATACGCAAATCGCCGAGCCTGCGGTCACCTGCTCGACCTGCGCAGCTTGCTGCTGTCAGCTCGAAGTCATGCTGATCACGGACACGGGCGTGCCCGAACGTTTTATCGATACCGATGACTGGGGTGGGGAGGTCATGCTGCGTCTGGATGACGGCTGGTGCGCCGCGCTGGATCGCAACACGATGATGTGCACCATCTATGAAAAACGCCCGTTGATCTGCCGGGAGTTCGAGATGGGCGCACCAGAATGCATCGACGAACGCCAAGGGATTACCACGGCGTATCGGTGAACAAGCAGGCACCAAAATCAAATGTGGGAGCGAGCCTGTGTGGCGAGGGGATTTATCCCCGTTGGGCTGCAGAGCAGCCCCGGCATTTCAAAGTTAAACCGCGTTTACGACTGCTTCGCAGTCGAACGGGGATAAATCCCCTCGCCACATGGATCGCTCCCACATTAAAAGCGCCAAGGCTTAGAGCGGCATCGTGTAGTGCAGCGAGTAGCTTTCTACGCCGTCGTTGTAACTGTTAAGACCGGCATTGGAGTAGTGCGTCGCACGAATCCCGACTTCATGTCCGCCCGCAAAGCGCAGACCAAAGCCGAATCGGTCTTCGAACTGAAAAGCACCACCGAGGTTGTTGTTTTCAAGTTCGCTATGAGAGAACAACGCCACGCCAATCCCGGCCTCCAGGTACGGCTTGACGTTTTGACCGGCAAACTCGTAAACAAACACAGGCGAGAACGACAGGCTGTGGTTGCTGGAGGTCGTGTCGCCTTCCCAATAGGTGTAGGCACCGCTCCAGTAACCGGTCACACGACCGATATCACTCTGCAACCAGCTCTTGTCCCAATCGAATTGCATGCCCAGTCGATAGGTCATGGTCGAGTCGCTAGTCTGGCCGACCGCGAACTCCACGCCTGCCGCCTGTGCGGTAAAACTGTGCCCCATCAGTGCGGCCGCAATCGCGGCCAAGCAGGATAGTCGCTTCATTAGAAACATCCTTTTCCGAACGATTTCGTATGGTTTTTTTGTTGCTTGACGCTATAGAAGTCGACGATTAATTAGAAGCTCACCCCAATTACTCGTTTGCCCCGAGTTTTGTTTACTCCTTGAAGCTTCGCACAACACCAGCGGTATTCCACAGTATTGGCAAGATATTTCTGAAATGCTCCGGATCGGCACTCGTCCAGAACTGCGCAGCACGTGCAGGCTCCTCGGCGAGCAATTCCCGCTCGGCCAACAATCGCTGAAGTTGCCGTGCTACAGCGGCACCGGTATCAATCAAGCTGATGTCATCGGGGATCATCTGCTTAAGCAACGGCTTTAGGAAGGGATAATGCGTGCAGCCAAGAATTATCGTGTCGCACCCGGCACCGAGCAGCGGTTCGACATACCTGGCCAGCAACTGGCGCAATGCCTCGCTGTGCAGATCGCCGTTTTCAATCAGCTCCACCAGGCCGGGGCACGGCTGGGTGATGACTCGCACATCGGTGGCGAAACGGTCGAGCAACGCGGCGAACTTGGCACTCTGCAAGGTGCCGGTGGTGGCGAGCACACCGACCACACCGCTGCGGGTGGCGGCAGCGGCCGGTTTGACCGCCGGCTCCATGCCGACGATGGGCCACTCGGGATAATCGCGTCGCAAGTCGGCAACGCCAGCGACCGTCGCCGTGTTGCAGGCCAGCACCAAGGCCTTGGCGCCCTGCTGCTGAAAAAAACCGGCCATCACGCTGCAGCGATGACGGATGAATTCCGGGGTTTTCTCGCCGTAGGGAATATTCCCGCAATCGGCGACATACAACAGTGATTCGTTGGGCAGCAAACGCTGGATCTCGGCCAGCACCGAAAGCCCACCGACGCCGGAGTCGAACACGCCAATCGGCGCTTCACGCATGCTTCGAACCACAAACGCTGCAGCCCGGATCTCGCTTGACCCGCAATTCGCGAAAGCGCGAGCCCAAGGCATCGATCAACAACAGGCGCCCCACCAGCGGCTCGCCGAAACCCACCAGCAACTTCATGGCTTCCAGCGCCTGGAGGCTGCCCACCAGGCCAACCAATGGCCCTACGACGCCAGCTTCGCTGCAGGTCAGTTCGGCTTCGCTGCCGTGACCATATAAACAGTGGTAGCACGGGCTTTCAGGACGACGCGGGTCAAACACCGACAACTGCCCTTCCAGCCGAATCGCTGCGCCGCTCACCAGAGGTTTGCCGGCGGCGACACACGCAGCGTTGACCGCTTCGCGGGTGGAGAAATTGTCGGAACAGTCCAACACCAGATCCACAGCAGCCACGGCGGCGGCCAGGGAATCTTCGTCCAGCGCGGTGCGATGGGCGATCAACTGAATTTCGGGGTTGATTGCAGTCAGTCGGCGAATCGCCGAATCGACTTTACTCAGGCCGACGCTGTCGGTGTCGTGAACGATCTGGCGTTGCAGGTTGGTCAGGTCGACAGTGTCGAAGTCCGCCAAATGCAACTCGCCAACGCCGGCGGCAGCCAGATACAGCGCAACCGGCGAGCCGAGGCCGCCGAGGCCGACGATCAACACGCGGCTTTCTTTCAGTCGCAACTGGCCGTCGATGTCGACGTGTTGCAACAGAATCTGTCGACTGTAGCGCAATAATTCCTGATCATTCAGCACGGCAGGCGCCCCAGGCTGATACGTTCGTGACCGCCCAGATCGGTGCGGCTGTGGACTTCTTCAAAGCCGCGGGTCAGCAGCAAATCGCGTACCGCAGTAGCTTGATCGTAACCGTGTTCAAGCATCAGCCAACCGCCCGCTTCCAGATAATCCGGCGCCTGGGCGACGATCAGACGCAGATCGTCGAGCCCATCGACGCCGGCCACCAGGGCACTGGCCGGTTCGAAGCGCACATCGCCTTCCACCAGATGCGGATCGGCGGAGGCAATGTAAGGCGGGTTGCTGATGATCAGCTGAAAACGCTGACCTTCCAGCGCACTGAACCAATGACTGCTCAGCACGGTGGCGTTGTTCAGATGCAAGCGCTGGCGATTGCGCTCGGCCAGGGCCACGGCTTCGAGCACGCGATCCACGGCGGTCACCTTCCAGGCTGGACGCTCGCTGGCCAGGGCCAATGCAATGGCGCCGCTGCCGGTGCCGAGGTCGAGGACCTTGGCAGGTGTGGCTGGCAGGAGTTCAAGCGCCGCTTCCACTAACAGCTCGGTGTCCGGGCGCGGGATCAGCGTGTGCGGCGCCACTTCCAGATCAAGCTTCCAGAAACCTTGCTGACCGAGGATGTAAGCCACTGGCTCACCGCCACGACGGCGCTGCAAATACTCGGCAAATTTAAGCGCCGCTTCGCTTGGAACGATACGCTCGGGCCAGGTGTGCAAAAAACTGCGGGACTTGCCCAACGCAGCGGCCAGCAACAATTCCGCATCCAGGCGCGCGGAGGGCGAATCTGGCAGGTCGGCGGCGCGCAACAAACTGGCAATGATCGTCATTTACTCACCTATCGCTGCCAATTGGTCGGCCTGGTATTCGGCCAGCAACGGCTCGATCACCGCATCGACGCCACCCGCGAGGATTTCGTCGAGGGAATACAGCGTCAGGTTGACCCGGTGGTCGGTGACCCGCCCCTGGGCAAAGTTGTACGTGCGGATCCGCTCCGAGCGATCGCCCGAACCGACCAGCAACTTACGCTCGCTGGCGATAGCGTTCGCGGCGGCGCTGGTCTGCTGATCATTGAGCTTGGCCGACAGCCAGGACATCGCCCGGGCGCGGTTCTTGTGCTGGGAACGCTCTTCCTGGCACTCGACGACAATACCGGACGGTAAGTGCGTGATGCGGATCGCCGAGTCCGTTTTGTTAACGTGCTGACCACCGGCACCGGAGGATTTGTAGGTATCGATGCGCAAATCCGAGGGGTTGATCTCGATTGCTTCCTGCTCGTCCGGCTCGGGCAACACGGCTACGGTGCAGGCCGAGGTGTGGATGCGACCCTGGGATTCGGTAGCGGGAACCCGTTGTACGCGGTGGGCACCGGATTCGAATTTCAGCTTGCCGTAGACGTTGTCGCCTTCGACGCGAGCGATGACTTCTTTAAAGCCGCCGTGTTCACCGATGTTCTCCGAGAGGATTTCCACCCGCCAGCCGCGACGCTCGGCGTAACGCGAATACATGCGGAACAGGTCGCCGGAGAAAATCGCCGCCTCGTCACCGCCGGTGCCAGCGCGGATTTCGAGGAACACGTTGCGCCCATCGTTCGGATCCTTGGGCAGCAGCATGCGTTGCAGGCTGGCTTCGATGTCGATCAGTTGCTCTTTGGCTTCGCGGACTTCTTCCACGGCCATTTCACGCATGTCCGGGTCGCTGTCCTTGAGCAGCGCCTGAGCGCCCTCGAGATCGCTTTGTACCTTGAGCAACTGTTTATAGGTTTCGACAATCGGTTCGACTTCCGCGTATTCCTTGGAATAGGTGCGGAATTTGGCCTGATCGGAAATGACTTCGCCGTCGCCAAGCAAGGCGGTCAATTCCTCGAAACGGTCCTGGAGGATGTCCAGCTTATTGAGCAGTGACGCTTTCATTGCGGTTTTTTATCCGAAAAGCTATCCGATGAGCCCTCATTCAGGGCAAAGAGTTCCTGGGCCATGGCCAGCGCATCGAGGCGGCCTTCGGCAGAGAGCTTTTTCAACTGCACGCTCGGTGCGTGCAAGAGTTTGTTGGTCAGGCCCCGCGCCAGCTGCACCAGCACGTCTTCGGCGCTGCTGCCGTTGGCCAGCATGCGCTGAGCCTTCTGTAATTCTTCGTCGCGCAGGCGCTCGCTTTGTTGGCGATAGGCCTTGAGCACATCCACCGCCGCCAGTTCACGCAGGCGAACCATGAAATCTTCGGCACCCACCGAGACCATCTCTTCCGCCGCCTGGGCTGCGCCCTGGCGACTCTTGAGGTTCTCGGCGACCACTTCGTGGAGATCGTCGACGCTATACAGGTAAACGTCGTCCAGTTCGCCGACTTCCGGCTCGATATCCCGGGGGACGGCGATGTCTACCATGAAGATCGGCTTGTGCTTGCGCAGTTTCAAGGCGCTTTCCACCGCGCCCTTGCCCAGGATCGGCAACTGGCTGGCGGTGGAGCTGATAACGATGTCGCTGCGCACCAGTTCCGCCGGGATGTCCGAGAGCAACACCGCGTGGGCGCCGAACTGCTCGGCCAGAATGCTCGCGCGCTCCAGGGTGCGGTTGGCGACGACGATGCGTTTCACACCCAATTCGTGCAGGTGGCGGGCGACCAGGGTGATGGTCTCGCCGGCACCGATCAGCAAGGCCTGGCTGCGTTGCAAGTCGCTGAAAATCTGTTTTGCCAGACTGACCGCGGCAAACGCCACGGATACCGGGTTCTCGCCGATAGCGGTGTCGGTGCGCACCTGTTTGGCCGCATTGAACGTGGCCTGGAACAGCCGCCCGAGCAACGGACCGATGGTGCCGGCCTCGCGGGCCACGGCGTAGGCCGATTTCATCTGGCCGAGAATCTGCGGTTCGCCCAACACCAGCGAATCGAGCCCGGATGCCACCCGCATCATGTGACGAACTGCCGCATCATCTTCGTGCACATAAGCGCTCGCGCGCAGCTCTTCGAGGCTCAAATGGTGATAATCGGCCAGCCAGCGCAGGATGACGTCCGCCGAAAGGTGATCCTGTTCTATATAGAGTTCACTGCGATTGCAGGTGGAGAGGATCGCAGCTTCGCGGCTGTCGGTGAGTCGGCAGAGCTGCTGCAAAGCCTCCACCAGCTGCTCAGGGGTAAAGGCCACGCGCTCGCGGACGTCTACTGAAGCAGTCTTGTGGTTAATACCGAGTGCAAGGAAGGCCATTCAAGGTCGCTGATGGTGACGTGAAGCCGGCAATTGTCCTACTTCGACAGAGCCAGAACAACTATTCGATATCTATCGCCCCTGTAGGAGCCGCCGAAGGCTGCGATCTTTTCAGGTTTCAAAGGTGCCGCACAGGCAAGATCAAAAGATCGCAGCCTGCGGCAGCTCCTACGATTGTCCCAATGACCTGCCTCTATAAAGGCGCCAATTGAGACTCGGTTATGTTTGGCCGAAGGCTTGTGTCATGATGATCCGACCGCAGGTTAGTCGTCCTCTTCCTATATGAATAGATCTTCCGCGTTGCTCCTCGCTTTTGTCTTCCTCAGCGGCTGCCAGGCCTTGGCACCCGTTTCGTCGGACGGTACGCCGCCGGTCGAAGACAGCACTCCGGCCCCTGAAAAGCCCAAGGTTTACAGCTCATTCAGTGAAGAAACCATCTTCAGTCTGTTGAGCGCCGAACTGGCTGGCCAGCGCAATCGTTTCGACATTGCCCTGGACAACTACGTGACCCAGGCGATCAACACTCAGGATCCGGGCGTCTCCGAGCGTGCATTCCGTATCGCCGAGTACCTGGGCGCCGATCAGGCTGCCCTGGACACCGCGTTGATCTGGGCGAAAAACGCGCCGCAAGACCTCGAGGCGCAACGGGCCGCTGCCGTGCAACTGGCTCGTGCCGGGCGTTATGACGACTCCATGGCCTATATGGAGAAAGTCCTGCAGGGCAAGGGCGACACGCATTTCGACTTCCTCGCCCTGTCTGCGGCCGATACCGACCAGGACACGCGCAACGGCTTGATGAAAAGTTTTGACCGTTTATTGCAGCGCCATCCGAACAACAGTCAGCTGATTTTCGGCAAAGCGTTGCTTCTGCAACAGGACGGTGACGCCAAGGGTGCGCTGGGCCTGCTGGAAGACAATCCTCCGGACGAAGGCGAAATAGCACCGATTCTGCTGCGCGCACGCCTGCTGCAGACCCTCAGTCGTGGCGATGAAGCCTTGCCGCTGCTGCAAAAAAGCATCAAGAAATACCCGGACGACAAACGCCTGCGCCTGACTTATGCGCGCATGCTGGTTGAACAGGACCGCATGGACGACGCCAAAGCCGAGTTCTCGAGCCTGGTTCAGCAGTACCCTGAAGACGACGAACTGCGTTACTCCCTGGCGTTGGTCTGCCTGGAAGCCAAGGCCTGGAATGAGGCCAAGGGCTATCTGGAAGACCTGATTGCCCGGGAAAGCCATGTCGATTCGGCGCACTTGAACCTCGGTCGTATCGCTGAAGAGCGCAATGACCCTCAAGGAGCGCTGATCGAGTACGCCCAGGTCGGCCCGGGCAACGATTACCTGCCGGCGCAATTGCGTCAGGCCGATATCCTGATGAATAACGGCAAGACCGCCGAAGCCCAAAGCCGCCTGGCTGCGGAGCGCGATGAGCAGCCCGATTACGCGATTCAGTTGTATTTGATCGAAGCCGAAACCTTGTCCGCCAATAAACAGCCCGACAAGGCCTGGAATGTATTGAAGCAAGCCTTGCAGCAATACCCGGACGATCTGAATCTGCTGTACACCCGCGCCATGCAAGCGGAAAAACGCAATGACCTGGCGCAGATGGAAAAAGACCTGCGCCTGATCATCAAGCGCGACCCGGACAACGCGATGGCGTTGAACGCCCTCGGTTACACCCTGTCCGACCGTACGACGCGCTACGCCGAAGCCAAGGCCTTGATCGAACAGGCACACAAGATCAATCCGGAAGACCCGGCGGTACTCGACAGCCTCGGCTGGGTGAACTTCCGCATGGGCAATTTCGACGAAGCCGAACGCCTGCTGCGTCAGGCGCTGGAGCGCTTCCCCGATCAAGAAGTCGCCGCGCACCTGGGCGAAGTCCTGTGGGCCAATGGCAAGCAACGGGAAGCCAGACAAATCTGGAGCAAGTTCCTCAAGGAACAGCCCGACAGCCCCATCCTGCGCGGCACCATCAAGCGCCTGACCGGATCAGAGACTCTTTAAGATTATGTTTTTGCGCCACCTCATTGTTTTCAGTTTCATCGCCCTGCTCGCCGGTTGTGCGGGCTTCGGCGCCCGCGAATCGGTCCAGGGCAAAGGCAACCCGGCCCAATGGCGCGAGTACAAACAGCAACTGACCAGCCTCGACGGCTGGCAGATCAACGGCAAGATCGGCATTCGCGCCCCGAAAGACTCGGGCAGCGGCACGTTGTTCTGGCTGCAGCGACAGGATTACTACGACATTCGCCTCTCCGGCCCCCTGGGTCGCGGGGCAGCACGCCTGACCGGCCGCCCGGGCAAAGTCTCGCTGGAAGTCGCCAACCAGGGCCGCTATGAAGCGCCGACGCCTGAAGTATTGGTCGAAGAACAACTGGGCTGGAAGTTACCGGTGTCCAATCTGGCCTGGTGGGTTCGCGGGCTCCCGGCTCCGAACAGCAAAAGCCGTCTGACGCTGGATGCCGACAGCCGCCTGGCCAATCTTGAGCAGGATGGCTGGCAGGTCGAATACCTCAGCTATGCCGAGCAAAACGGCTTTTGGCTGCCCGAGCGGATCAAACTGCACGGCACCGACCTTGACGTCACGCTGGTGATCAAGGAATGGCAACCTCGCAAATTGGGGCAGTGAACATGACCGCTCCGCGCTTGACGCTGCCCTCTCCGGCCAAACTCAATCTGATGCTGCACATCCTCGGTCGCCGTGAAGACGGTTATCACGAGTTGCAGACTATTTTTCAGTTTCTCGATTACGGCGATGAAATCACGTTCGCCGTTCGTGATGACGGTGTGATTCGACTGCACACCGAATTCGATGGCGTTCCTCACGACAGCAATCTGATTGTTCGAGCAGCAAAAAAACTTCAGGAGCAATCCGGTTGTTCGCTCGGTATCGACATCTGGATCGAAAAAATTCTGCCCATGGGCGGTGGCATCGGTGGTGGCAGTTCAAATGCTGCGACGACTTTGCTCGGCCTCAATCATCTCTGGCAACTGGGTTGGGATGAGGATCGACTGGCCGTTCTAGGCCTGACGCTTGGCGCCGACGTCCCGGTTTTCGTGCGTGGGCACGCGGCTTTTGCAGAAGGCGTGGGGGAGAAACTGACCCCTGTAGACCCCGAAGAACCGTGGTATCTCGTGCTTGTGCCGCAAGTCTCTGTAAGTACAGCAGAAATTTTTTCAGATCCGTTGTTGACACGTAACTCTTCTCCCATTAAAGTGCGCCCCGTTCCCAAGGGAAACAGTCGAAATGACTGCTTACCGGTGGTAGCAAGGCGTTACCCAGATGTACGTAACGCATTGGATTTGTTAGGTAAATTTACCGAAGCAAAACTCACCGGAA
Source organism: Pseudomonas sp. GM41(2012) (assembly GCF_000282315.2). Classification (GTDB taxonomy): domain Bacteria; phylum Pseudomonadota; class Gammaproteobacteria; order Pseudomonadales; family Pseudomonadaceae; genus Aquipseudomonas. Next base: position 1,187,712 of record NZ_AKJN02000007.1, on the reverse strand, counting down.
CTGGAAGTTGTGTGTTTGGGGGCTTCCCAAGCAAAGCTGAAGCTGATAAAGTCTCGGCCCTTCTTACAGAGACCCTTACAGGGTTTGTAGCAAAGGGAAGCAACGTTTCGATGTTGCATCGCAAGCTGCAAAGTCTGCTCTAAAAGGAATCGAGTACTGGGTACTCGTTGCAACAGATACAGGGGCGTCGCCAAGCGGTAAGGCAGCAGGTTTTGATCCTGCCATGCGTTGGTTCGAATCCAGCCGCCCCTGCCATTTTCTATACTCATCCAGGTTACCCTCAGCCTCTAGGTACTGCGCGTGTCCAAGATGATGGTCTTTACGGGGAACGCTAACCCCGATCTGGCTCGGCGTGTTGTACGTCAGCTGCATATCCCTCTCGGTGACATCTCTGTCGGTAAGTTCTCCGACGGCGAAATTACTGCCGAGATCAATGAAAACGTCCGCGGTAAAGATGTCTTCATTATTCAGCCGACTTGCGCTCCGACTAACGATAACCTGATGGAACTGGTAGTGATGGCTGATGCCTTCCGCCGCTCCTCGGCTACTCGTATCACTGCTGTTATTCCTTACTTTGGTTATGCCCGTCAGGATCGCCGTCCGCGTTCCGCACGTGTGGCTATCAGCGCGAAAGTCGTTGCTGACATGCTTACCGTAGTCGGCATCGACCGTGTTCTCACGGTTGATCTGCATGCTGACCAAATCCAGGGTTTCTTCGATATTCCGGTAGATAACATCTACGGCTCCCCGGTATTGGTGGATGACATTGAAGATCAGCGCTTCGAAAACCTGATGATCGTGTCCCCGGACATTGGCGGCGTCGTGCGTGCACGTGCTGTTGCCAAATCCCTGGGCGTGGATCTCGGGATCATCGACAAACGCCGTGAGAAAGCCAATCACTCTGAAGTGATGCATATCATCGGTGATGTCGAAGGGCGTACCTGTATTCTGGTCGATGACATGGTCGATACCGCCGGCACTCTGTGCCACGCGGCCAAGGCCCTGAAAGAGCATGGCGCTGCCAAGGTTTTCGCCTACTGCACACACCCTGTGCTGTCCGGTCGGGCGATCGAAAACATCGAAAACTCAATGCTGGACGAACTGGTGGTGACTAACACCATCCCGTTGTCCGCTGCTGCTCAAGCCTGCTCGCGTATCCGTCAACTGGATATCGCGCCGGTAGTTGCCGAAGCGGTTCGCCGCATCAGCAACGAAGAATCGATCAGCGCGATGTTCCGTTAAGGGCCCTGCCCTTCTCGACTATCTCGTTGACGAAAAGCGCCCCGCCCCGGCATTCCTGTCGGGGCGGGGCTTTTTTGCCCATATCGCCTTTAGCGCTGGTCGCAAACGCTGGGGCGAATGTGGTTATTTTGGAGATACAACATGAACGAATTTACTCTGAATGCTGAAGTGCGTTCCGACCTGGGGAAAGGTGCGAGCCGCCGCCTGCGTCGTCTCGCAAGCCTGGTACCAGCTGTAGTTTACGGTGGCGAAAAAGCCCCTGAATCCATCAGCATGCTGGCTAAAGAAGTTGCCAAACTGCTCGAAAACGAAGCGGCTTACAGCCACATCATCGAGCTGAACGTTGGCGGCACCAAGCAAAACGTAATCATCAAAGCTCTGCAGCGTCACCCGGCCAAAGGCCACGTGTTGCACGCTGACTTCGTACGCGTTGTAGCTGGCCAGAAACTGACCGCTATCGTGCCTGTACACTTTGTTGGTGAAGAAGCTCCGACCAAGAAAGGCGGCGAAATTTCGCACGTTGTTTCGGAAATCGAAGTGACCTGCCTGCCGAAAGACCTGCCTGAATTCATCGAAGTTGACCTGGCTAACGCCGAAGTTGGCTCGATCATTCACCTGTCCGACCTCAAAGCCCCTAAAGGCGTTGAGTTTGTTGCTCTGGCACACGGTGATGACAAGGCTGTTGCCAACGTTCACGCTCCACGTGTTGCTCCAGAAGCTACTGAAGAAGGCGCAGCAGAGTAATTTCACTCTGTTCGCCGGAGTGACCGGAAACATCGCGGACTAGAGCGTAGCGAGAAAGCGGGCGAGAACGCGGAGTTTACATAATGGTAAATGAGCACTTGTCGTCCACTTTCGCCGCACACACCTGTCGCGGCGATGTTATCCACCACTCCAAGGAAGGGCCCCTATCGTGACTGCCATCAAACTGATCGTTGGCCTGGGAAATCCAGGCGCTGAATACGAACAGACCCGGCATAACGCAGGGGCCCTTTTTGTTGAGCGCATCGCGAACGCACAAGGCGTAAACCTTGTGGCGGATCGCAAGTATTTCGGCCTGACCGGGCGCTATTCGCATCAAGGTCAGGATGTTCGTCTGCTGATTCCCACCACCTACATGAACCGCAGCGGCCAGGCCGTCGCGGCACTTGCCGGCTTCTTCCGCATTACGCCTGAAGAAATCCTGGTGGCGCATGACGAACTCGACCTGCCACCTGGCGTTGCCAAGCTCAAACAGGGCGGCGGCCATGGCGGTCACAACGGGTTGCGCGACATCATCGCGCAGCTGGGCAATCAGAATACCTTTCACCGCTTGCGGCTTGGCATTGGCCACCCGGGCGTTGCCAGTATGGTTTCAAATTTCGTCCTGGGTCGTGCGCCACGCGCCGAACAGGAAAAACTCGATGCCAGCATCGACTTTGCCCTCGGCGTGCTGCCGGATATCCTCGCCGGTGAATGGAACCGCGCGATGAAAAACCTGCACAGCCAGAAGGCCTGACTCACTCCTCGGGGAAAACACCATGGGATTCAATTGCGGCATCGTCGGCCTGCCTAACGTCGGCAAGTCCACCCTATTCAACGCCCTGACCAAATCCGGGATCGCGGCCGAGAACTTCCCCTTCTGCACCATCGAGCCGAACACCGGTATCGTGCCGATGCCGGATCCACGTCTGGAAGCCCTGGCGGCCATCGTCAATCCAAAGCGCATCCTGCCGACCACCATGGAATTCGTCGACATCGCAGGCCTGGTTGCCGGCGCCTCGAAAGGTGAAGGCCTGGGCAACAAGTTCCTCGCCAACATCCGTGAAACCGATGCCATCGCGCACGTAGTCCGCTGCTTCGAAGACGAGAACGTGATTCACGTCTCCAACAGCGTCGACCCGAAACGCGACATCGAAATCATCGACCTGGAACTGATCTTTGCCGACCTCGACAGCTGCGAGAAGCAACTGCAGAAAGTCGCCCGCAACGCCAAGGGTGGCGACAAGGACGCCGTGGTCCAGAAAGGCCTGCTGGAGCAATTGATCGCTCACTTCACCCTCGGCAAGCCTGCTCGTACGCTGATGAAGACCATGGGCGCCGACGACAAAGCGGTGATTCGTGGCTTCCACCTGCTGACCACCAAACCGGTCATGTACATCGCCAACGTCGCTGAAGACGGTTTCGAGAACAACCCGCTGCTGGACATCGTTAAAGCCATCGCCGAAGAAGAAGGTGCCATGGTGGTTCCGGTCTGCAACAAGATCGAAGCCGAAATCGCCGAGCTGGAAGACGGTGAAGAGAAAGACATGTTCCTCGAAGCCCTGGGCCTCGAAGAACCTGGCCTGAACCGCGTAATCCGCGCTGGCTACGAAATGCTGCACCTGCAGACCTACTTCACCGCCGGTGTCGAAGAAGTCCGCGCCTGGACCGTCCGCGTGGGTGCCACCGCACCGCAAGCCGCTGGCGTGATCCACACCGACTTCGAGAAAGGCTTCATCCGCGCCGAAGTCATCGCCTACGACGACTTCATCCAGTACAAGGGCGAAGCCGGCACCAAAGAAGCTGGTAAATGGCGTCTGGAAGGCAAGGACTACATCGTTAAAGACGGCGACGTGATGCACTTCCGCTTCAACGTGTAACGGTGACCGTGGATTTACACGGAACTCGATAGACTGAAAATCCCCGTAATCACTCGCTGATACGGGGATTTTTGCATCTTGGGATCACCATCTTCCTCGACTGGACGCAGACCTTGCGGACCTGTGCGTGATACCGCCGCGATACACCTTCTGTCAGGTCGCTTCCGGTAAAGGGTGCGCTTTTTCCGGCGGTTTGATTGAGCCGATGTAAACCGCAAAGATAGTCACCAGCGCACCGCAAATCTGCAGCGTGGAGCTGACCTTGCCGAGAAAGGTGACATCAATGAAATACGTGATCACCGGTTCCAGTAACAGGATCAGACCGGCCAACCCCAAGCTGATGGCTCCGATCGAACGATTGACCAGCAACCAGCCGACAAACTGCACCAATACCCCGTATATGATCAGCATCAGCAAGGTTTGCCCATCCACGATGGCCAAGCTTTCCCCAGTTGCCAGCGCGTATGCCAGCAGAACCAGTGCAGCCCAAAGACTCAAATTGAGCATCTGTGCGATCTTGTCACCCCCGCCGTCCGGCAACTGGGTATTGATCTTCAGGAAGTACACACAGATGGCATATGCCAGCCCCGACAGCACGCCATACACCACGCCCTTGATCCCTACCGCACTGGTCATCTCGGGTAGCAACAACAGATAGAGCCCAACAAATGCCAAGGTAATGGATACCAGGAAGTAGACCGAAGGTTTTTCCTTCAACAGGTACAACCCCAGCAGGGTCATGAAGAACACCTGACAGTTGGTCAGGATCGACCCGATGCCCGGTCCGACGATATAGATGCTCTGGTGCCAGAGCACCAGGTCGATGGCCAAAAACACCCCGGCCAACGCGGTGTACAGCTGCGCCTTGGCGCTTTTAAGCAGCACCGGTGTTTTGCGCACCTTGAGCAGCAGGAAGAACAGGATCGAGGCGAACACCATCCGATAGAACCCCGCGCCACCCGCGCCGATATGGGCGAAAGCGACGGCCAGAGCAGACAGACTGAGCATCAGTCCACCGATGGTCAATTCAATGATTGCCCGATTGTTATTAGTCGACATGAGAAACCTCATTGATAAAGACCAAAGTACGAGGATTGCGCGGGCTCACCAGGCTCGACAAAGCAAAAAAGCAACTAACTCTTAATTGGCTTTAATAGTTATCAGCAACACAACGCTTTAAACTTCTTGCGCGGCCAACTTCAACCATTGTTGTACCGGTGCATAACCCAGGATGTTTTCGACATAGCCCTGTAGTTGCGCAGGAATGGCAACACCATAACGACGGAAGCGGAACACCACCGGAACAAACATCGCATCAACAATGCCGAAGTCACCGCAGAGGAACTGTGTTGAACCGCTCACCTCACGGAGTTGGTTCCAGATAGCGAATACCCGCTTGATTTCCTCTCGGGTCTCGGCGGTCAGGCTTTCCGGGATGTCACCGGTGTTCAGGCCAAACGACATCTGCGTGCGAAGGTGAGTGAAACCGGAGTGCATCTCTGCCGCAGCAGCTCGTGCCAGGGCCTTGATCCGTGAATCCAGGGGCCAGAGGTTAGCGGCGGGGTATGTGCCGGCAATGTATTCGCTGATGGCCAGGCTGTCGTTGATGACGACATCTTCAAGCAGCAGCGCCGGTACCTTGCCGGAAGGCGAGTGCTCCAGAATGCGCTGGCGGGTGTCGCTTTGTTCCAGTTTGATCTGAAGGGTTTCAAATGCTACATCCGCTGTCACAAGAACCAGCCACGCACGAAATGACCACGAAGACTTATTAAAATCCCCAACTACCAATTTTGTAGACATCGCATCCCCTCGCTTGTGTTATGAAATAGGTGCTAAATTTAGCGACCTTTTTTTCATACGTATTGCACAAAACTGGACAATTCATGGACGAGAGTCGCCGTCACAAAGCCCCTCAAAAAGACAAGGACTTTGTTCAATTCTGGCGTATACCCGAAGGCGACTGTGAGTTGCTATCTGCGCGTTACAGCACTCAATCTTTCGGCCGACATTCACATGACCGGTACGCTGTCGGCGTTATAAGTAGCGGTGTTGAAAAACTTTTTTATCGCGGCAGTTACTACATGGGGGTCGCTGGCAGTGTGGTCACCATTACTCCCGGGGAGATCCACGACGGCTTGCCTGGCCATGATGAGGGCTGGATGTATCGAATGCTCTATATCGACCCCGAATGGGTCAATCGGATGGTGTTTCAAGGGCGTTTTTCAGACGATCATATTCATCTTTTTCAAACAGCTCTGAGCCAGGCCCCCGACTTCGCCCGGACCTTTTTGCATCAACATCAAATCATTGAAAAATCCCCCTCCAGCCTTGAACGGGAAACTATCCTGCTGGATCTGGTGACGCAGCTCTTCGAGCGTAGCGGAGCGCCCATCGAACCAGTCAATGCGGCTGAGCAGCACGCAGTGCAAAAGATCAAGAGGAAGCTCGAAGACGAGTTCGACAAACATCTGTCTCTGGAAGAACTGGCGCAACTGGTGAACCTTGACCCTCTTTATCTGATCCGGGTGTTCAAAAAAAGCGTTGGCGTCTCCCCCCACAGCTTTCAAATCCAGAAAAGAATCGCCCAGGTCCAAAAACTGCTGCGCACCGGGTCCAGTCTCGCAGAAGCGTCATTCACTTGCGGCTTCTTCGATCAAAGCCACATGACCCGAGCCTTCAAAAAAGTAGTCGGCATCACACCTGGCAGCTTCCGCAACAGCAGTGCCTGAGCCTGTAGGAGCAAAGCTTGCTCGCGATGAACGATACGCGGTACTTCTGGTAAATCGCGTAATGGCCATCGCGAGCAAGCTTTGCTCCTACAGGGCGGTGAGCTATCAGGCTTTTCTGGTTCTTGGCAGGAAGATCGCCAGCACGCCAAACAACGGCAGGAACGAACACAGCAAGTACACGTATTCGATGCCGTGTATGTCGGCCAAATGCCCGAGCAATGCGGCACCAATCCCGCCAAAGCCGAACATCAATCCGAAGAACACCCCGGCAATCATCCCGACATTGCCCGGCACCAGTTCTTGCGCATACACCACGATTGCCGAGAATGCTGACGCCAGGATGAAGCCGATCACGACGCTGAGAATGCTGGTCCAGAACAGGTCCACGTGAGGCAGGATCAGGGTGAACGGCGCTACGCCGAGGATCGAGAACCAGATCACGGCCTTACGCCCGATCTTGTCGCCGATCGGCCCACCGAAGAAGGTCCCCGCCGCTACCGCTCCGAGAAACAGGAACAGGTGCAACTGTGAACTCGCCACCGACAGGTCGAATTTCTCGATCAGGTAAAAGGTGAAGTAACTGGTGAGGCTGGACATGTAGAAATACTTGGAAAACACCAGCAACCCAAGTACCACCAGTGCACTGATCACACGGTTCTTCGACAAGCCATGCGTCGCCGCCTGGCCTTGCTTGAGTTTGAACAGGCTCAAGTGATTGGCGTACCAGCGGCTGATCCGATAAAGCACGAACAGCGCAAACACCGCGAACAGTCCGAACCAGGCCACATGGCCCTGACCGAACGGAATGATGATCGCGGCGGCGAGCAACGGACCGAAGGCCGAACCGGCATTACCACCCACCTGAAAGGTCGATTGCGCCAGGCCAAATCGCCCGCCCGAAGCCAGTCGCGCCACGCGAGAAGCTTCCGGGTGAAAGGTCGAGGAGCCGATACCGATCAACCCTGCAGCCAGCAAAATCAACGGGAAGGTGCCGACCACCGACATCATCAAAATACCGATCAACGTGCAGACCGTCCCGGCCGGTAGCAGCCAGGGTTTGGGGTGCCGATCGGTGTAGTAACCAACCCACGGCTGCAACAGCGAAGCCGTCAGCTGGAACGTCAAAGTGATCAGGCCAACCTGGGTGAACGTCAGGCCATAGTTGGCCTTGAGCATCGGATAGATCGACGGCAGCACCGACTGGATCAAGTCGTTGATCAAATGCGCCAGCGCCACGGCGCCGATGATGCGCATGACCAAAGGGCTGCTTTGTGAAGTCGCGGATGCCGGCTGCGCGCCGGTCTGGACATTGCTGATAGCCATAAGAGTTTCCGTACAACGGATGGGTGCACACGGGCAGGTGCGTCAATGTGCCATTTTTCAGTGCAGCAGCGCCATCCCCTTAGCCTGCTAACGACCTTGATTTTCATCGCTGAAAAGATGATAGCGCAACGCCATGGTCTGAATCTTGCCTTGGTAATCCGCTTCAACGCGGCCCCTTACAAAGGGGACCGAGAATGGGAAGTTTCGCTACAGAGCCGGCCTACAGAGCTGACGAGGGTGAACTTTCGAGGCCTTTTAGAAGGGCACAGGTCGCGACCGCAACGGTTGCGACGCACGCCGATGGTGCGTGGTGTCCAGAGGAGTTTTGGGGCATGCAGGCTTTTTTATCACCGGGGATCGGGTTGCTGGGGCGTTTTGGCTTCGCACGCAAATTTCAGCTGTTGTTTCTACTGTTTATCCTGCCGTTGACGGGCAGCCTGTGGATGATCGGTCAGGACTATCGCGACAAACTGAACCTGATCTCCGGCGAACGTGCCGGGGTTCGGCAACTGCTCGCTCTGGATGCTCTGGATAACCTGCTCGCCGCTCAGCGTGACCGCGCGGCTCGCTGGCGCGCCACGGAAACCAATCGCCAGCCGACACCCGCGACGATCGCGGCGATGGCGGCTTTCGATACGGTTCAGCCAGCCGTCGCCCAAGCCACCACGGACCTCGGCAACGCACTGCAAACCGAAGGCGCCGAGGGCGAAACCCTGGCCCGTTATCAAGCCCTGCAAACCGCCCTCAACGGCCTGGACTCGAAAAGCCTGAGCAGCGTCGGTTGGTGGCCGGACGGTTACGATCGTTTCACCAATGCCTTGAGTGCCCTGCAAGCCTTGCGCGAGCAGATCGCCATGGATAATCGCCTGACGCTGGCGCCGTGGCTGGAAACCTATCTACTGACCCAGATCTCCACGCAACACGCGCCAGACCTGATTGAACGAGTCGGCCGTCTCGCCAGCGTCGGCCAGGCGTCGGTGGTGTCCGGGCAGTTCACCCTGCAAAGTCGTCTGCAATTGCGCGACTTGCGCAGCCGCATCGGCGATGCCCGGGAGCAGTTGGTCAAAACCGCAAGCCTGCTGGAAGCGCGACTGCCCAGCGCGTTGCAAGCCTGGGCCGGGCAATACCATGACAGCCTCAAGCACCTGGACGCCGAGTTGAAAGTCCTCGATGACGGCGTGTTCGGCGGCAGCATCAAGCTCAAGCCGGAAGAGTTCGAACGCAGCCTCGACACCCTGCTCGCCGACCTCGCTTCGTTGCGTCAACAGTCGTTGGTGTCACTGGATCAGCGTCTGGACTATTACCACGGTTCTGCCATCCGCCAGTTCATCCTGGTAGCGAGCATTTTTGGCTGCCTGCTGCTGGCCGCGCTGTACCTGTTCATCTGCTTGCAGGCCTCGATCCGTCGTAGCGCCAGCGGCATTACCCTGCTGGCCGAAGCGTTGCGCGACGGCAATCTGAGCCTGCAAGTACCGGTAGAAGGCCGCGATGAACTGGCCGCCATCAGCACCGCCCTCAACGTCGCGGTGGTGCAACTGCGCAACAGCCTGCTGGGGGTCGATCATGAAACCTTGCAGCTGAGCAACGCGGTGCGCACCCTCAACCATCACTCCAGCGGTGCCCTTGGGGAAGTCGAAGCTCAGCAGTTGCAGATCAGCCAGATCGCCGCGGCAGCCACGCAATTGGCCGCGACCTCTCAAGGGGTCGCCCAGAGTTGCGAACAGGCCTCCGGCAGCGCTCAGCACACCCAGCGCATCGCCGCCGACAGCAGCCGTGACAGCCAGCGCACGACGGCGAGTATTCAGCAACTCAATCAGCGCTTGAACGACACCGCTGCGGCACTGGGCCGGGTCAGTGAGCAAGGACAGCAGATTCAGTTGGTGGTGGATACCATTCGCGGCGTTGCCGAGCAGACGAACTTGTTGGCACTTAACGCCGCCATCGAGGCCGCTCGCGCAGGTGAGCAAGGCCGTGGCTTTGCGGTGGTGGCCGATGAAGTGCGTAGTCTGTCACAACGCACCCAGTCCTCCACCGCGCAGATTGCCGGCACTGTCGACAGCCTGCGCAGCACCGTAAACGAAGCGGTGAGCCTGATGGAAGCCGCTTGCGGCCAGGCCCAGTCCGACGCCCAGGCCGTCACTGGCCTCGGCGAGCGCCTGGGGGAAATTGCCAGTGCCGTGCAGAGCGTCACCGACACCCTGGCGCAGATCGCCACAGCGGTCGACGAGCAAGCGACCACCGCCGACGAGGTTAGCGGCAATATCCAGCAAGTCGATCAGGCCGCGGTACGCTTGCTCGAAGGCGCGCGAGCGGTGAACCTGGCAGCGGACACCTTGAGCCAGGGCAGTAAGGCCTTGAGTGCCAATACCGGGAGATTTCAGCTCAGTTAATGCCCTCCCCTGGCCCGTTTTTTCGGGCCAGGCGGATAAGCGGTTGAAAGCGTAGAGAAATATTTTAGATTTACGCTTGACACATCTCTGTTCCAAGCCAATAATGCGCGCCACTTGGCTACATAGCTCAGTTGGTTAGAGCATAGCATTCATAATGCTGGGGTCCGGGGTTCAAGTCCCTGTGTAGCCACCAAGTACTAAAAACGGCTTACCGAAAGGTAGGCCGTTTTTTTATGCCTCGAGAAAAGTGCTCCCGGCCCACAGGGCGGTTAATGCCCACTCTTCGCGGTTCTCTCCTACAGTTAATGCCAAAGCTTGAACGCAGAGGGACCACCCTATGCAATGGGGCCTGGACGAGATCATTCTGTTTTTCATCGTGGTCGCCATCTTCTGCGTGGTGCTGGAACTCGCTTTTCGTCTCGGCCGTCATCACCGAACCCACAGCAATGATTCGACCCGCTCCCACCTCACCGTTTTGCAGACCGCCCTCCTCGGCCTTCTCGCGTTGTTGCTGGGTTTCAACTTCGCCATGGCCACCTCACGTTTCGAAGCGCGCAAAACACTGATTCAAGATGAAGTCACGGTGATCGGCTCGACCTATCTGCGAGCGAAATTGCTGCCGTCTGATCTGCGCGGGAAGATGTCGACGATGCTCAAGGACTATGTCTCGGCACGGATTGAATTCATGCGCGCCGGCACGGACGAGAAACTGTTGGAGGCCGCCAGCGAATCGTCCCGGATGATCGAGGACCAGTTATGGAATCTGGCTGCAGCCGCCGAGGCTCAGGGCGAAGCGACAGCCGCCATGAACCTGGTGATCCAGTCGTTGACCGACGTCTACAACGTCAATGAAAAGCGCCGCGCTGAGCAGGACGATCATGTCCCGGCAACCGTCATCAATCTGCTGTTCGTCGTGGCCATCGGTGCGTTGGGTTTCATCGCTTACAGCTATGGCCTGGGCCACCGTCGACGGCACGGCTCGACGGCCATCTTCGCGATCCTGATTGCCATGGTCTTCACCATCACCCTCGACCTGGATCAGCCCCGCAGCGGCTTCATCCGCGTCGGCGAAGAAAGCATGCTGCGGTTGCAGGAAGATTTGAACCGCATGAGTTCGGGCAACGAGAGGCCACGTCCCCGCAAACCACGTCAGGAACGGATCGCCGGCAATGCTGACAACGCCCGCTCCCAAATCTGCCAGGTGCGCAGCCAGACCATCGCCTGCCAGTCGCTGTCGGCGGGATAGAACTGCTCCACCAGATTCAGTTTGATCCCGCGCCCCACTGCATCACTCGGATTGCCATGCAGATGCAGCCAGTGATCATCGCGCAGATGACGATGAACGTCGGCGCCGGGATACGTCCCGCACTCGATCACAAACGGCATCAACCGCACGTGCGGCAACGCATTGATCAACGCCTGCGAGGTGTAGCCGGTAGCAGTGGCAGCAACGCCGGTTTCGCTCAGCGTGTCGGCGCCTGTGTGCAAGGTATAGAGCCAGGGACCATAAATCGCCTGCGCATCCGCAAGCGCTGGATACGCCGACTCGGTAATGGTCAGCAACATCGGATGACCGTACTCCCCTGCCCCGGTGTGCAAGTCGAAACACATGGCCACTTCGGCATGGGAAACATGCTTTTGAATGATTTGGTGCAACGTGCGGTTCGACCAGCTCGGCGCCAGTCCGCCGTAGAACAAACCATCGGGATGACGGTGCTGGCCACCCTCGACAATCGACATCACCGCGGGCCAGCCGTGTTCGGCGATTTGTTCATCGAGCAAGGCATCGGCGCGATCACGTTCCGGGCCCTGCAACTGCGTGCAGGCATAGATTTCATGCAGCGCTGCGTAGGCCTGATTATCTGGCAATGCATGGTCGAAGTTCAGGTGATTGCGGTTCAGGTCGATGTTGTCTTCGTTGACCCGACGCAGCCACGCAGTGCCCCACGGATTGATCAGGTGGATCATCACCACCGCGACATCGGCCGGCAGCGAACGCTTGCCCAACGCCTGCAACCACTTGATCTGACACCCCGAACCATAGAAGCCTTCGACGCCATGAGTGCCACTCAGCGCAATCAGCAAACGCTTCGCGCGCGGATCACCCAGCACGGCCACATCGGTGCTCAACGGCTCACCGAACGGCCCTTTGAGTGGATGCGGGTACTCGGTCAGCGTCGCACCGGCCGCGGTCGCGACGGCCAGGAATTGATCACGCTGGGTGCGGTAACTTGGCTGGGTGGGGAACTCGGTCTGCATGTCTGCCTCTTGTTGATCTTCTGGCCAGTCTGTTGCCCTCGACCCTACAGAAAATCCGCGGACTCATGAAGGGCAAAAGCATCTTTGCTGTAGGGGCTGGTTTGCGTCACTTCCTTTCGGCCGATAAAGTCCCCTGATCTTTCCCACGGACGGAGTGCCCCCACGTGTTCTCAACCTTCCACTTGAGCCACTATCGCCTGTCAGCCTTTTCGCTGATCGCCGCTGCTTTAACCCTCGCAGCCTGTAGCGCCCCGACCACTTCGACGTTGCCTGTCGCGCCAGAAGTCGCGTCAGGTTATCGCGCCGACCTGCAGACCCAATATGCTTCAAAACACATGGCTGCCGCGGCCAATCCGCTGGCGGCCGAGGCCGGGCGGGAGATGTTGCGCCAGGGTGGTTCGGCAATCGATGCCGCGATCGCGATGCAGGCCGTGCTGACCCTGGTCGAGCCGCAATCCTCGGGCATTGGCGGTGGCGCGTTGATCGTGCTGTGGGATGGCAAGGCTGTGCGCACTTATGACGGTCGCGAAACCGCTCCGGCCGGCGCCACCGAGAAGCTATTCCTGCAAGCCGACGGTAAACCGATGCCGTTCCCCCAGGCGCAGATTGGCGGTCGTTCAGTCGGGACACCGGGCGTGTTGCGGGCACTCGAGTTGGCCCATCAGAAACACGGTCATCTGCCGTGGGCGCGGCTGTTCGAACCGGCGATCAAACTCGCGGAACAAGGCTTCGCCATCTCGCCACGCCTTCACCAGTTGATCGCCTCGGACTCGTCCATTCGACGCTCGCCGGACATGGTCGCCTACTTCCTGAATGCCGATGGCAGCCCGAAAGCCGCAGGCACTACGCTGAAAAACCCGGCGCTGGCCGCGGTGTTCAAACGCATCGCCAAGGAAGGACCGGATGCGTTGTACAAAGGCCCCGTCGCACAGGAGATCGTCGCCAAGGTTCAGGGCCACGCCAACCCTGGCAGCCTGTCGCTGAACGACCTCAACGGCTACAGCGCCAAGGAACGCGCGCCGCTGTGCACCGACTACAAACGCTGGCAGGTCTGCGGCATGCCGCCACCGTCGTCAGGCGGGATCGCCGTGGCGCAGATTCTCGGCACCTTGCAGGCGTTGGAAACACGTGACCCGCGTTTTGCCCTGGCGCCGCTCAAACCGGTCAAGACAAACAAACCTGCGGGCATCGAACCGACGCCTGAAGCCGTGCACCTGATCTCCGAGGCCGAGCGCCTGGCCTACGCCGACCGCGCGCAGTACGTGGCCGACGCAGACTTCGTGCCCGTCCCCGTCAAAGGTCTGGTGGACCCTGCGTATCTGGCCGACCGCGCGGCCCTGATCGGCGATCGCAGCATGGGCACCGCCAAACCCGGCACCCCGCCGGGCATTCAGGTCGCCTACGCACCGGACCGTTCGCCGCTGCGCATATCCACCTCGCAAGTGGTGGCGGTGGATGACGAAGGCGGCGCCGTATCCATGACCACCACCGTGGAATCCGCGTTTGGCTCGCACCTGATGGTTCAGGGTTTCCTGCTGAACAACCAGATGACCGACTTCTCGTTCATCCCCGAAGAGAATGGCCAGAAGGTTGCCAATCGCGTCGAACCCGGCAAACGCCCACGCTCGTCCATGGCTCCGACCCTGATTTTCGACCGCCAGAGCGGCGAATTCCTCGCCACCATCGGCTCCCCCGGCGGCTCGCAGATCATCGAATACGTCGCCAAATCCACCATCGGCCTGCTCGACTGGAACCTCGACCCACAAACCGCCATCAGCCTGCCCAACTTCGGCAGCCGCAACGGCCCGACCGAACTGGAACAGGGGCAGTTCAGCCCGGCGCTGATTCAGGCGCTGAAAGACAAAGGGCACAGCGTGAGCGAGATCGACATGACCAGCGGGACCCAGGCGATTGTTCGGGTGAAGGATGCGCAAGGGAAAACGTCGTTGGCGGGTGGGGCTGATCCGCGGCGCGAGGGGGCAGCGTTGGGGGATTGAGTCTTACGCGGGAATGAGCAAGGGCTTACCGGGAGGTAGGCCCTTTTTTACACCTGATAAATCCTGATCGGCCACTTCACGCAGCCTTTTCCTACCCGCAAGTGACTGTTTTTTGGATAAAGTCGGCACTCACAAACAGTACGACGCAATCGACGCTGATACCGTCGAGATGGAGTAACCCATGAACATCCGCGCCATTCACACCGACGAGGACTGTCGTGCAGCCCTCAAGAACGTGTCAGCGCTGTTCGACAACGAACCAGAGCCTGGCACCCTTGAGGGTGATTACTTCGACATTATGATCACGCTGATCGAAGCCTATGAATCGAAGCAGTTTCCGGTGGACTTGCCCAATCCGATCGATGCAATCAAGTTTCGTATGGAGCAGTCCGGCCTGTCTGCGGCTGACCTTGCACCCGCCATTGGCCGCACAAACCGGGTGTATGAAGTGCTCAATGGCAAACGTGCGTTGACGCTTCCGATGATCTGGAAACTTCACGATTTATTCGGGATACCCGCACAGAGCCTGATCAAGCCGATAAAGCAGGCTTGATCTGCGTCGGCAGACGAATCAGGCCGACATACCCAAAATGATATGAGACGCCGTGATCGTTGCCGTCGAACTGGATGACGACTTCAAAGTTCACTGCGCGCCGGATTCAGCCTAGCGAGAGATCTTCAGCGCCTGTCGCGCCTGATGCTTCTCCAGCGCCAGGTCGATCAAACGGCTGACCAACTCGCTGTACGTCATACCGGCGGCCTGCCATAACTTGGGGTACATGCTGATGCGGGTGAAGCCGGGCAACGAGTTGATCTCATTGATCAGCACTTCGCCGCTGTCGGTCAGGAACACGTCGACCCGCGCCAGCCCGGAACAGCCCAACACCTGGAATGCCTCGACGGCCAGGGCACGGATGCGTTCACTGGCCTCGAGGCTGATGTTTGCCGGCACCACCACTTCCGCCGCTTGAGCGTCGATGTATTTGCTGTCGTAGGAATAGAACCCGCTGCGCACCACGATCTCGCCGCAACCGCTGGCGATGGCGTCTTCGTTGCCGAGCACCGCGCATTCAATCTCGCGGCCACGGACGGCGGACTCGACCAGGACTTTCTCATCGAAACCCAGGGCCAGCGCCACTGCTGCCGCGTACTCGGCTTCGTCATTCACCTTGCTGACGCCCACGGAAGATCCTTGGTTCGCCGGTTTGACGAACAGCGGCAAGCCGAGTTTGCCTTGCACCTCGGCGAACCCGGTGCGCGCTGCGGTGGCGCGGGTCAGGGTGACGAACGGCGTGACCGCCAACCCGGCGTCACGCAGCAGGCGTTTGCTGATGTCCTTGTCCATGCAAACGGCCGAACCGAGTACATCGGAGCCGACAAACGGCAGATCGGCCATGCGCAGCAAGCCTTGCAGGCAACCGTCTTCGCCCAGGGTGCCGTGGACGATCGGGAAGATCACATCGACGTGCCCTAGCATTTCCTGACTGGAGGTTTCGACCAATTGCTGACTGGCCTTGCCCGGCACGACGGCCAGTTCGCGGTTGGATTGGTTAAGGGCGATCAGCGCCGGGTTTTCCTGGTTGAGCAGGAAGTTCGAAGGGTCGTTCAGATGCCAGTGGCCTTGTTTATCGATACCGATCAGCACCGGCTCAAAGCGCGAACGATCCAGCGCATCGACGATGTTTTTCGCCGATTGCAGCGACACTTCGTGTTCAGCCGAACGGCCGCCAAAAATAATGCCTACCCGCAGCTTGCTCATTCAGAACTCCTCAACGATTGGCCACCAGATGCGCGCCGAACAACAGATAGCAACTGCCGGCGAAGCGATCCAGCCATTTACGCGAACGATCATAAGCACCCGCGACCCGACGGCTGGCAAACAGCAGCGCCACGCTGCAATACCAACTGAATGACAAGGTCGCCATGGTCAGCACGGCCAGCGCCAGCAACATCGGTGGCGGCGAGGCCGGCATGGCCGTGGCGAAAATCGTTGCGACGAACAGCGCGGCCTTGGGGTTGGTCATGTTGCCCACAAAGCCCCGGCCATAAGCCGATAGCAGCGTGCGACCGGCGACATTCAGCGAGCCGTTATCGCCCGGCACACTCGGTGGTTTGCGCTTGAACTGCTTCAAACCCAGATAGATCAGGTAACAACCGCCGGCAATCTTGAAGCTCAGGTAGAGCGTCGGCGCAGCGCTGAACAGCGATTTGATGCCCAGGCCACCCGCCAACCCCCAAAGCACCGTGCCCGTGGCCACGCCGAGTGCGGCGACGACCCCGTGGCGCCGGGAGCAACTGGCAGCCAATTGCGCGGTGTTGAAGAAGTTCGGCCCCGGCGTCACCACCGCAACCGTCCACAACAGCGCCAATGACAACAACGGAGCGACGTAGCTCAGGTGGGATATTTCCATGATGTGGGGCGCCTTCTTGGCTTAGAAAATATGCAACACCTTGCAACATTAGTCGGGGATTTTCTACCAGCTGGGAGATTCGATCGGCAGCAGACAGGCGGTTCGTGAGTGGGGTAACGTGTTCAGCATCGAGTTCAAGGCAACACCTCCATGGCCAAGCAAACGCCCGCTATCGACTGGTTCCACCGCGCGCCCGACGTTGGCGGGCTTCAACGTTTCGAGGCGTTTTTTGCAGGCCACGGCTACGACCTTCACCGCCACGACACCTACGCCATCGGCCATACCCTGGCCGGTGTGCAGAGTTTTCAGTACCGCGGTGGCTGGCGCCACAGTCTGCCGGGCGGGACCATGGTGCTGCATCCGGACGAAGTTCACGATGGCGAAGCCGGCACCGAGACCGGGTTCCAGTACCGAATGATGTACATCGAACCGGCGCTGATCCAGCAGATGCTCGGCGGGCAGCCGTTGCCGTTTATCAAGACCGGCCTGTCAGCCGATCCACGTTTGTTCGCCACCACCGCCGTGCTGCTGCGAAGCCTCGATTGTCCCCTCGAGCCTCTGGAAGAGCAGGATGCGCTGTTCGATCTGGCCCAAGCCTTGAACAGCGTTTCCGGCGTACCTGCCACCCGCCAGAGCTTCGACTACGTGGCCGCCGAACGCGCTCGGGAGTTCATCCACAGCGCGCTGGATCGCACCGTGACGCTGGAAGAACTGGCGCAACACAGCGGTCGCGATCGCTGGAGTCTGTCGCGGGATTTTCGCCTGTTGTTCGGCACCAGCCCTTATCGATACCTGACCATGCGCCGCCTCGACCTGGTCCGCTCGCTGCTGATCCAGGGCCAGTCACTGGTCAGCGCCGCGCTGATCGCCGGCTTCACCGATCAAAGCCACATGACCCGGCAGTTCAGCAAAACCTACGGCTTGTCGCCGGCCCGCTGGATGAAAATGCACCGCCGTTGAGCCACGCACAATCGTTCAAGAAGCACACCGATGCGCCGGCTATCGTGGATCTACGATCAACCATGAGAGCTGCTTCATGAAAGCTTACGAAAGCCTGAATTTCGCTGAAAAAATCGCCAGGATCGGCCCGTACTGGACGCCCAGGGTCATCGCCGAAATGAACGACTACCAGTTCAAGGTGGTGAAGCTGCTGGGGGATTTCATTTGGCACGATCACCCTGATACCGACGAAACCTTCATCGTCCTTGAAGGACAACTGCGTATCGACTTTCGCGATGGCCACGTGCTGGTGAACGCCGGCGAAATGTATGTGGTGTCAAAAGGTGTCGAGCACAAACCGTTCGCCGAGCAGGAGGTGAAACTCCTGCTGATCGAGCCCAAGGGTGTGCTGAACACGGGTAACGAAGGTGGCGAGCGTACTGCACAGAATGACGTCTGGGTGTGAAAGGCCGGCGGCTTACGGCTGCAAGGTTTTGCCGTCCACTGGATCGCCGATTTTCAGGAAATGTCCGCCCGCCACATGGTGCAAGGTGCGCAACGCGTCTTGCCCTTCGAAGTGCCAGCGACCGTCACTGAACACCCGCTCGTCTGCCTGAGCGGCAATCACTTCGGCCAGGAACAGATCGTACTGCTGGTGATTGCTTGGCTCCGGCAGCAGTCGGCATTCCAGCCAGGCAACGCAGCCTTCGAGCATCGGCGCATCGATCAATTCAGCGCTGAACGTCGGCAAACCATAGACCTGGAACTTGTCCCGGCCTTGGTCCCGGGTCAATTCCAGGCCGGACGTCGAACCCACGGTCTGGACGATATCGGCCTGGGCGGCGCAGGGAACATTCAACACAAACGTGCCCGAAGCCTCCAGCAATTGCCGTGTCCAGGTGGACTTGTCCAGCACCACGGCAATTTTCGGCGGCTCGAAATCCAGCGGCATGGCCCAGGCCGCCGCCATGATGTTGCGCTGGCCGTCATGAGCCGCGCTGACCAGCACGGTCGGGCCGTGATTGAGCAGACGATACGCCTTGGCCAAGGGAACCGGACGGCGGTGAGAAACGCTCATGATGGCTGCTCCTGGGGAAAACGCCGATTGTAGCGATTTACGCCGCGATGGCAGGCATCAAGTCGCCAACTGATTGGCAAACTGCCCGACTGCGTTCACCACTTTCTGTGCACCGTCCTGAATCTCGACAATCACCGTCCCCGCCTCTGCCGCCAGCGCCAGCCCCTGTTCAGCCTGGAGTTTGCCCTCGGTCATCAGCGCCACGGCGTTGCGCGCCATGTCCTGGTTCTGCCGCACCACGCCGACAATCTCATCGGTTGCCTGGCTGGTGCGCGAAGCCAATTGCCGGACCTCATCCGCCACCACCGCGAAACCACGCCCCTGTTCCCCGGCCCGAGCCGCTTCGATGGCTGCGTTGAGCGCCAGCAGGTTGGTCTGTTCGGCAATCCCGCTGATGGTTTTGACGATCGTGCCGATCACCAGCGACTGCTCGTTCAGCGCTTCGATGCCTTCGCCGGCGGTCTGCATGTGCGTGGCCAGGTTACGCATCACATTGACCGCCTGAGTCACCACCGCGTTACCGCGCTGCGCGCTGCTGTCGGTTTGCTGCGAGGTGCTGTAGGCAATGTTGGCCGCTTCGGCGACGGCTTGCTCCTGATTGACTTGATCGGTAATCACCGTGGCGAACTTCACCACTTTGTAGAGCTTGTTGTTGGCATCGACCACCGGGTTGTAGGAAGCCTCCAGCCAGACCACACGACCGTGGCTGTCGATGCGTTTGAAGCGCCCGGCGACGAACTCGCCTGCATTCAAGCGGCGCCAGAAATCCTGATACCCGGCGCTGTTGGCTTCTTCGGGTTCGCAGAAGGTGCGGTGATGTTTGCCCTTGATTTGCGCCAGGCTGTAACCCATGCCGCTGAGGAACCGGTCGTTGGCTGCCAAAACATTGCCATTGAGGTCGAACTCGATCACTGCCGTGGAGCGCACAAGCGCGCCGATCAGGTTCTCATGCTCACGAGACGCCTCGATGGTGCGGGTCAGGTCACTGGAGTAAATCGAGAAGTGTTTGATCCGGCCGTCCGCAGACCGAACCGGCTGCACGATCGAGCGCAGCCAGGCTTCCTGACCATTGCCACGCAACAAGCGCACCGTGCCGGCAAAGTGCTCGCCACGGGTCAGTGCGGCCTTGAAGCGCTGGTGGAATTCGTCCGACTTCACATGGGTCGGGACGATGTCTTCGATGTGTCGCTCTATCAGGTCGCTGCTTTTGTAGAGCATCTCACCCATGAAGTTCTGGTTGATCGATTGAATCCGCCCATCGGCATCGAGGGTCAGGACTAGCATCTCGCTTTCCAGACTTTCCTTCACTTGCTGGAGGCTGGAGAGTTCTTCGCGAAGAGCCGACAGCTCCTGCTTCAAGCGTTTATTGAACATGGGATACACCGATGGACAGGGATAGAAAGCGGTATGCAGCCTAACCATCGGCCTTGGGGATATTTTCTGAAGAGTGTTTCAGGGTTGTCCTACAAAAATAGTTAGGCATGTTGATGCGCGTCTTGTCGCCAGTCCGGTCCTGAACACGCCCTGAGTTCATGGGGGAAATACTCATACGGAATGTTTGCCACCGGAATTCAAGCGCTGCACTTCAGCAAAGATCTCGGTAATCGGTCGGCGAGGTTGGCGTTTATGCAGGGCGCGAACCTGTGCGCTGAGGCGCAGCAGCTCTTCACTTGGTTTGGCCCATTGTTCCTTTGGCAACGGCGCGGACCATTGGCGCATCACTTCAGGCATGGCCTGCGGGGCCATTTTCTGGAGGCGGCGGACTTCCCATTCGGTCAGGTGGTTGGGAATCGTCCACAGGGTCATGACGTGGTAGAGGTACCAGAAGAAGCCGGACACTCGACCACGTTGGCCGTCGCGGATTTGCTGATGCATGCGTGCGCGGGCGTTGTGGAAGGTGTGCAGGCCTTCGTGGGGCGGATCGTCGGGGCCTTGCAGGTCTTGCGGGGCTTGGATGGATTTGAGGTCGTGGATTTCGTATTCCATGTAGCCGCGATGGCTTCCCAATGGCTGATGGCCAGGGAAAGACCGAAGCAGGGAAATTCGACGCTGGTCAGAGTCTCGCCGTGCTGGAAACCGATGCCCATGCCGTATTGGCGGTGGATGCCGTATTGGGTGGCGCCTTGGGCTTCGATGACCCAGGCGGATAAAGATTCCCAAGGGACGAAGACAGGTTCGGTGGTGTCTTCGGGCATGAAGCAGACTTCGCGGCGTTGGCGGTTGAAGCGGGTGGGAATGATAGCGGCGCGTTTGTTGTGATAGTGGAGCCAAGTGAAGAAGAGGATGGCTAGAGCAGAGAAGCCGGTTATCAGGGCTAGTCCGTAGGACGCATGGAAGATCCCTTCGATGGAATCTCTAGTATCTTCCCAGCTATATCCAAGTACGAGTCCAAGGAAGCCGCCAATTAGCGGAAAGAGGAAGGCGATCATGAAGGTACCACTGAACGGTAATCCTAATACGACCTGCCATGAAAACACCTGCGGTGAACCCAAGCCAAAGTCCATGAACACCTCATTCAGATCCCCGATATGCGGACCGTGCGGTGGCAGCGCTGTCGGTAGTGGCAACGGCGCGAGATAAGTGATTTTCCCACTTGGAAACGGTTCAACGTCTCCGGCACTTCGGGATTGCTCAAGTTGTGGCGCGGGCATCGGGATATCAATCTTGTTGGGCATGGTCAGCCAACTCCAGCAAATGGGCCTCAACCAGCAACAACGGTGGATGCTCGGTAACGGATTGAGGGGCTAACGCCGGAAAGCGGCCGTCACCCCGAGGGTTCAGGCGAATGACCCGAATGCGAGAAACCCACGCGCCCTTGGCGTTCAAGCTCTGGATACAGACTGCCAGCTCCAACGTTTCAGACGCTGGGGTAAATTCGGCATCAGGTTCCACGGGAAATTGCAGGCATATCACCAGCCGGTCAGGTCCTGTTTGCACGATGCGCAGGCTGTTTGCGACTTCCTCACTGATGACGTCCTTGCGCTCGCGCGGTACTCCACGATTGTGGAGTGGCACGGAAAGACGGTGGGCGCCGATCCCCAGGCGATGAGTCGCTTTGCCACTCTGGATCAATTCCGGGTGTTTTTCCTGATAGTCGAGCAGGGTTTACGGCTGTAACAGCTCATGCGCGACGTTTGTCGGTCGGATTCGCGCGCTGTACCACGGCAAAAATTTCGGTGATCGGGCGTCGCGGTTGACGTTTGTGCAGGGCGCGGACCTGTGCGCTAAGGCGCAGCAGCTCTTCACTGGGCTTCACCCATTGTTCCTTCGGCAACGGCTCGGACCATTGCCGCATCGCTTCAGGCATGGCCTGCGGGGCCAGCTTCTGGAGGCGGCGGACTTCCCATTCGGTCAGGCGATTGGGAATCGTCCACAGGGTCATCACGTGGTACAGGTACCAGAAGAACCCGGACACTCGACCACGTTGGCCGTCGCGGATTTGCTGGTGCATGCGTGCGCGGGCGTTGTGGAAGGTGTGCAGGCCTTCGTGAGGCGGGTCGTTCGGGCCTTGCAGATCTTGCGGGTCCTGGATGGATTTGAGGTCGTGGATTTCGTATTCCATGTAGCCGCGAATCGCTTCCCAATGGCTGATAGCGATGGGCAGGCCGAAGCAGGGAAATTCGACGCTGGTCAGAGTCTCGCCGTGCTGGAAACCGATGCCCATGCCGTATTGGCGGTGGATGCCGTATTGGGTGGCGCCTTGGGCTTCGATGATCCAGGCGGAGAGGGATTCCCAAGGGACGAACACGGGTTCGGTGGCGTCTTCGGGCATGAAGCAGACTTCGCGGCGTTGGCGGTTGAAGCGGGTTGGGATGATAGCAGCGCGTTTGTTGTGGTTGTGGTGCCAGACGCCGAGGCCGATTGCCAGCATGGAAAATCCGGTAACCAAGGCATATCCATAGATGGCGAAGAATAAATCAACGACAAATTCCCATGTGTATGCGAAGTCATATCCGAACATAAGCCCCATGCAGCCAATTGCTGGCGGGATTAGGAACGTGATCATGAAGGCTCCACTGAATGGTAAGCCTAGAGTCATTTGCCACATAAAGACTTGCGGTGATCCCAGTCCGAAGTCCATGTACACCTCATTTAACTCCCCTATGTGAGGGCCATGCGGCGGCAGCGCTGTCGGCAGTGGCAACGGTGCAAGGTAGGTAATCTTCCCACTGGCAAATGGTTCGACGTCGCCGGCTTTGCGGGATTGCTCAAGCTGCGGCGCGGGCATCGGGATATCAAGGTTGGTGGGCATGGTCGGCCAACTCCAGCAAATGGGTTTCAACCAGCAACAGCGGCGGATGCTCGGTAACGGAGTTAGAAGGTAGTGCAGGGAAATGGCTTTCGGTCCGAGGGTTCAGGCGAATGACCCGAATGCGAGAAACCCACGCGCCCTTGGCGTTCAAGGTCTGGATACAGACCGCCAATTCCAGTGTTTCGGACGCTGGGGTGAATTCGGCGTCGGGATCTACTGGATATTGCAGGCATAACACCAGCCGGTCGGGTCCTGTTTGCACGATGCGCAGGCTGTTCGCGACTTCCTCACTGATGACGTCCTTGCGCTCGCGCGGAACTCCACGACTGTGGAGCGGCACGGAAAGACGCTGGGCGCCGATCCCCAAGCGATGAGCCGGTTGACCGCTCAGGGGCGGCTGAAAATCATTGAGCTTGAGCCCTGGCAGCACCAGATGGATGTCTTTGGGCTTGGCCTTTAACAGCAGGTCTTTCAGCCAGGTGTCATGCTTGTTCGGACCGAGTTGGACATATGGAGCATGAAGCAAATAGGCCAGATAGCTTTGATACTCATCCAGGGTATGGTCACCGCGTTCATCCGCATCCAGGCTCCAGGGCGTAGTTTTCAGCCACTTATCGTGGGCGCTGAGGTTGTAGCGGTTGTACAGCCAAGTGCCACCCAGTTCCAGCACGGTGAACAGGGCGCCAGCCAGGTTGAAGCGGAAGAACACGGTGGAGAGACGGGTACCCGCGGCAGCCCAGGCGGCGGTTCTTGCGGCAGTGTTTTTTGCCATCAGTACGGTGGAACCCGCGTGTAAGGTGTGACCAAAGCCATAGGCATTGACGGTCGTCATGCCGGCCGCCCCCGCTGTCGCGAGCGCTGCACTATTCTGTGCAGCAGCATTCCCGCTCCGCGTCGCCTGTTGCCAATTCTGGTGGTGGTTGATAAGGCTGACCATTGAAGACGCAAAACCTAAAACGTAGGTAAAGCCACCCAAACCAACATGCATCTTGCCCATTTGCACATGCACATTTTGCAAAGCATGGTGCTGAAGACCCGCAACGAGCACAGCGCTACGCGCCTTCAACGCCGTATCAGCCAGACTTTGCGCCGCGGTGAATCCTGCCGCCCCCGTCGCAAAACTCGCACCAATCAACGGCTCCAACTTACGCTTGTCTCGTGATTGGTTAAACGTTTCCCTTATGACCGAAACCAAATTCACCCCCTGCACCAAAAACACCAACAACCCCATTCCCTCGCTCCGAATCAACTTCGCATTCGGCACCGAGCCAACCCCCAGCCGAATGTCCTTCAACAAACTCCGCACCTCCAACTGCTGCGCCGGTGGAAACACCAGCGTCACCCCCGCGCGAGCCGGCGTCGCGCCGTACAGGCGCGCCGACTGATCCGGCAGTTCGGCAATCGGGCTCAGCGCCCCGGCCAACCGGCCTTCCAGTTGCGTCAACTGCCCGCGCACCCGCACGATCTCGCCCTGCAATTCCACCGCCCTCGGCGTTTTATGCCCTGCCCGGTTTTTGTTGTGGGTAATCTGGCTACGTTCACGAGTCAGGGTTTTCAGGTAATCGCGCTCCTTGAGCAGTTCCTTGAGGTTGGTTTGCAGCGCCGCGTGTTCCGCCGGGCTGGCAACAGTAAAGGTCACCCCGGTGGTTTTCGCCGCATCGAGGATCCGTGGCGACAAGGCTTTGGGCAGGCGTCGGAACAGTTCGTGGAGGTCGGGGATTTTCTCTCCCGCCAGGTCGAACCCTTCCAACGCCCGGCTCAGGCCCAGGTTCAGCGCCGGGCTGAGGCTGTGCTGGGCCGCGTCCGCAACGGCGCGGGTGTGCTCGGGCAGATCGTCGAGCGCCGGCAGGTGCGGCTGTTCGATTTTCTGTAACTCGCCCAACCAGTGCGGCAGGTTGTTGAACACCCCCATGCCGGCGTTGAACAACGTGGCGTATTGCGCGGCCCGTTCTGGCTGCAGACGCAGGGGCAAGGTGTAGAACAGCGGCCGGGTCAGTTCCGGGTGTTTTTCCAGATAACCGAGCAGAACTTCGCTCGCGTGGTCACTGCGGCAGATGTCCTTGAGGCAGGCGTATTCGGCGGTGAAGGCCTGGTGGAGTTGCTGTTGATTCTGCGCGTCGTAATACCAGGCCGAGCGATGGAAGCGACCGGCACCCACCAGCATCGTGCGGTCAGCGGTGATGCGTTCGAGCAAGCGGTTCCAGCGGCCAAGGTCGTCGCGGTGCTGAAACAGTGCGCTGTCCATGGCCGGCCGATCGATGAAATCGTTGACCCCGCGTTTGCCACTGAAATAGGAACCTTCGAGCACATCGACGATGCGTTGGTTTTGCTCTTGGCCGAGTTTGATCAAGGTATCGAGGTGACGTTCGACGAAATCGTCGGGGGCGACCTTGAAATGTTGGCGCGTGTAGTAACGCCGGTCGGCCTCGTCACTGGCGCGGCTGTGGGCGGTGAAGTCGGGGGTAGCGCCCTGGTACTTGGCGAATTTGAACGCTTCGGCATGCGCTTCTTTACGCGCCTGCTCCAGTGCCGGGGGCACGGGAGCGTCCGGCGACTCGACCTTGCCGCCCTTGTTCAGGTAATCCAGCAAGGCTTTGCGGGTGTGCTCGCGATCCGGTTCGGGCAATTGTTCCAGATCGCCAAAAAGCGCCTGGACTCGCGGATCGTCGCTGGCGTCGGCCAGATTGCCGGTATCCGCGGGACTGAGCAGGCTCAAAGATTCGATATAGCAAGCCAGCAAATAATTACGTTCGTTGTTATCGGCATTGCTCCAGTCGTCGACCCAGCCGACCACGGTGTCTTGATAGTCAGCCAGATCGCGCAACACGCCGAGGTCGTCGTGCACCACGAGGAACAACGTGTCGTCCTGATAAGCCGGGCGCACCCGTCCGAGCAACTCGCCGATGTGCGCCTCGCGAAAGCGCCGCGGCTGCTCCCACAGATAGGGTTCACGTTCGTGCGCGGGGGCATCGCTGACGTGCAACGTCGGCATCAGAACGGCGTCCAGTGGCGACGCCGCTTCCAGGTCGGCGCGGTCTTTTGCGACTTGTGCCTGCCGGGCCGGAACCGTCGCAATCTCTGCCAGCCACTGTTTGCCTTGCGCGACCGTCAGCAGGTGTTCGCCACCGGTTTGGCAATGCACCGGGCCGAGGTCGACGGCCTGCATGAAGTGGTCACGCTCGGCTCGGCTGTCGAGCACTTGCGTGCATTTGGCCGCCGTCCACTGCACTTCGGCGAAGCTCACATGCAAGGTGCTGCGTCTTGAAAACACCAGTGCCGGACGCTCTTCGATGGGCGTGCGCTGATCGCCATCGAGCTTGGCGCCCTTGTGCAACAAGGCGCTGATCAATCCGTTGAGCACTTGGTATTCATGCAGGTGGCCGGTCACGCTGTCGATGACGTACAACCAGCCATCGCGCAGCAGGCGAATGCCCAGCGGGCGGGTCGTCAGGGCATACGGCAGCTTCAGTTCGGCACTCGGATCGAGGGGCTTTTCCACCAGCCCGTAACGCAAGGGCAACAACTGCACATGAGTTTGCCGCAGAGGGCAGGCACCCAGAGAGCCGATGGGGGATTTGGAGGCCGCCGCTGCGGCGAGGTTCGCAGGGTGGGTCATGGACGCCCCCGTTGGCTGGCCCAGTGCGGGGCCAGGTCAGCGGCCAGCGCGATGCGCTCGCCGGGGGATTGCAGCGATGGTGTAGGGAGCGTTGGGGTGATGCGCGTGGGCTGATTGAGTACCTGAATGTCGCAGGAAAAATCAGCGGCGCGTCTGAAAATGACGTGGTTGGCAGCGCTGTGCATCCACATATCCCTGTGTCTTTTAAAGACACGGGACTTTGCGTGGATCTACGAATTGGCGCAGTCAGACGAATCGATATTTAGCGTAGGACGCATCCGTTAAGCCGAATGTTGTCAAATATCGTTTCCTGCCAACAACACCGCGCGACGGCGCTTGTTTAAAACGGCGCATGGTTACTTCCTGCAAGCTACAACTCCTTGCGTCGTTGCCTACGGCTACGCCAGAATCTGCCGGCTTGTGCGCCTTAGCCTTGGCCTCTATCGTTTCCCTGCCACTGCCTATCAGTGGTCGGGTTTAGTCGCCCGCCGATGTCAAGACGCACGGTGTCTCTATCATTCAGGTATCTCTTGCCTGTACTTGATGGTGGCTGTGCGCAGGGCGCTTCGGCGCGCCGATTTCTTGGCTCATCGGTCGACTAACCTGTGCACAGCCGCCACCCCTACGTTTAGTCGCGAACGGGTCGTGGCCTCACTCATATGAGGATTGAGCCAATGTTCAAGGTCACACCAAATCCGCCGGAAACCGATCCGGCATCGCCCTACGAATCACTCGACTCCAACAAGCTCCACGAAGCCGCCGAACGCGCCCTCGACCATCACTTCCCACCCACCGAAAAGAAACCACCAAAACGTAACGGCCAGCTCTTCAGCGTCTGCCCGGGTATCAACCCTGAAACCCTTCTCGCCAATGCCTCGGAAGATTTGCTGTCCATCAGCGCCATCGCCGCCAACCTCGCCGACGATGTGGACGGTTCCCGCCGCTCTGTCGCCTTGGCACTCAGTCGCATGGCTGACGGGGTGCATTTGTTGGTGGAGCGAATGCTGGATCATCTGGATGAACCCGAGATAGCGGCGATTTTTGCCAAGCAACAAAGCCGCGTCATCTAATCCGCCACCCCATAAAAAAATGGGCACCCAACCTGGTTGGCGTGCCCATTCTTTTTTCCGCTCCCCCGCTACGCGGGATATGGATGCCTGTTACGGATTAACGCAGTCTTTCAACGATTTGCCCTGGCTTGAAGCCACGCTGCGGCTCCCGATATTAGGCAGCCGCGCTCCAAAATACGCGGCACAACTCACACCCACTGCCCCCATCACCGCGCTGAAGATCACACAGACCCATGGGCTCCACGGCATCAGACCGATCAGCAACAACGGTGTGATACTCGCCCAGACGGCGTAGGCAATGTTGTAGGTGAAGGAAATCCCCGAGACACGAATCCGCGCCGGGAACAGGCTGACCATCACCGACGGCACCGCACCGACCACCCCGCAACAGAGACCGGCCACCGCGTACGCCAGACCGATCCAGCTGCCACCGATGATCAGGCAGGTATAGAGCACGCCGATGCCCAATGGCAGCAGCAGGCTATAGAGCATCACCGTGCGCCAGGCGCCAATGCGGTCGACCAGCAGCCCGGCGAGAACGCAGCCGATATTCAGAAAAACAATGCCCAAGGCACTCAGGCCGAAGGTGTGACTGGCGGTCATACCGAAGGTTTTCTGCATCATGGTCGGGGTGATCACCACGAACACCACCACCGCCGAGGTCAGTACGCAGGTGAGGATCATCGCCGGCAGCATGGCCAGACGGTGTTCACGCAAGACCGTGCGCAGCGGCAGTTCGACGGCCGCATCACGTTGGGCCTGCATGGCCATGAACACCGGGGTTTCGCTGAGCCAGCGGCGTAGCCAGACGCCAATTACGCCGAACACACCGCCCAGCAGGAACGGGTAACGCCAGGCGTAATCAAGGATTTCTGCCGGAGTGAACGCCTGTGCCAGAAACGTCGCCGTCAGTGCACCTATCAGGTAACCAAACGTCAGCCCGGCCTGCAGGAAACCCAGGGCATAACCGCGATGCCCGACCGGTGCATGCTCGGCGACGAACACCCAGGCACTCGGCACTTCGCCGCCCACCGCCGCGCCCTGGAGAATTCGCAGGGCCAACAGCAGCAGCGGTGCGAAATACCCGATCTGCGCGTAGGTCGGCATGATGCCGATCAGCAGGCACGGCAGCGCCATCATCAGGATGCTGAGGCTGAAGACCTTCTTGCGGCCCAGTCGGTCGGCGAAATGCGCCATCAGAATCCCGCCCAACGGCCGCGCCAGATAACCGGTAGCGAAGATCCCGAAGCTTTGCAGCAGTCGCAGCCACTCAGGCATTTCCGGTGGGAAGAACAGCTGGCTGAGGGTCAGGGCGAAAAATACGAAAATGATGAAATCGTAGATTTCCAGCGCGCCGCCAAGGGCCGCAAGGCCGAGGGTCTTGTAATCCGAGCGGGTGAACGGCGCCGGAGGCGAGTGGGTGTTGGCAGTCATGAAAAGAACTCTGGCATAGGCAAAAAACCAAGGCGCCCATGGTCTACGCAAACGCGCCAACGGACAACCCGTTAGACCAAAGTCCTAGACGCGTAAAACTTGGTCACAAAATAGAACCGATTGTTTTACTGTTGGCACCTGTCTAGACAGGCCTTCGTGGCCCCAAAGACCACAACAAACATAAAAATTCGAGGTACACCCGTGGCCGCTGATATCGAAGATACCCGCTCCGCCCGCTTTGCCCTGCGCTGCTCAAGTTTTGCCGAACGCTGGTTCCCTGACTCCTGGGTGTTTGCCGCACTGGCGGTGATTATCGTCGCCGTGGCCACCCTGTTCATGGGCGCCAAACCCACTGACGCCGCCATGGCCTTCGGTGACGGCTTCTGGAGCCTGATCCCGTTCACCATGCAGATGGCTTTCGTGGTGATCGGCGGTTATGTGGTTGCCAGCTCTCCGCCGGCGGTGAAACTGATCGACCGGCTGGCGCGAATCCCGAAAAACGGCCGCTCGGCCGTGGCCTGGGTTGCGTTGATCTCCATGGTCGCTTCGCTGCTGAACTGGGGGCTGTCGCTGGTGTTTGGCGGTTTGCTGGTGCGCGCCCTCGCCCGCCGTACCGATCTGAAAATGGATTACCGCGCTGCCGGTGCTGCCGCCTATCTGGGTCTCGGCGCGGTATGGGCCTTGGGCCTTTCCTCGTCCGCTGCGCAATTGCAGGCCAACCCGGCCAGCCTGCCGCCGTCGATTCTGTCGATCACCGGGGTGATTCCTTTCACGCAAACGATCTTTCTCTGGCAGTCCGGGGTGATGTTGCTGGCGCTGATCGTGATCTCGCTGGTCATTGCCTACGCCACCGCACCCGGCCCGAACTCGGCACGTGATGCCAAAGCCTGCGGCATCGATCCGAGCTTTAACCTGCCGCCGTTGCAACCGCGCACCCGACCCGGCGAATGGCTGGAGCACAGCCCGCTGCTGACGATTTTGCTGGTGCTGCTGGCGGCCGGATGGCTGTTCCACGAGTTCTCGACCAAACCGGCGATCAGTGCGATTTCCGGGCTGAACACCTACAACTTCCTGTTCATCATGCTCGGTGCCCTGCTGCACTGGCGCCCGCGCAGCTTCCTTGACGCTGTGTCCCGCGCGGTACCGACCACCACGGGCGTACTGATTCAGTTCCCGCTGTACGGCTCGATCGCCGCGCTGATGACTACCGTCAAAGGGACTGACGCTCAGACGCTGGCTCACCACATCTCGACCTTTTTCGTACAAATCGCGTCCCATGACACCTACGCGCTGCTGATGGGCGTGTACTCGGCGATCCTCGGTTTCTTCATCCCGTCCGGCGGGGGCAAATGGATCATCGAAGCGCCGTACGTCATGCAAGTGGCCACCGACCTGAACTACCACCTGGGCTGGGCCGTGCAGATCTACAACGCCGCCGAAGCCCTGCCGAACCTGATCAACCCGTTCTACATGCTGCCGCTGCTGGGTGTGCTCGGGTTGAAGGCGCGGGACTTGATCGGGTTTTCGTTCGTGCAACTGCTGGTGCACACGCCGCTGGTGCTGTTTCTGCTGTGGGCGTTAGGGACGACGCTGATGTATACGGCACCGGTCATGCCGTAACACGTCAGTGATTGCACCTGCTGCGGGCAGGTGCAATCAGTTCACCCTGCTTGAGCATGAAACAAAGGCCTGGATTTATCCTACAAACAGGCTCGATTGCGCCTGACATAAAACCCGGAGAGTTCTTATCTCCAACCTATAAATCGCTGAGTAAACTCCGACGGCTCACACACTTTTCAAAGCAAGACAGCACTGACCAAGGATGAAAAAACACATGTCTTTAATATCGAAAACGCTGGAAGAGATGATCAACGAGATTTACCAGGACGGTAGGGTTTCAGTCGTTGAATACAAAAAGCTGCGTGATGATGCAGATCGTCGTATGGACGCTGTCGTCCGCGAGTTCGGCCAGCACAACAATTTGACCGCCCTTCAAAAAGCGATGGACGTAGTCATGCAATTAACGCAAACGTCCATCATTGATGCCAAAAAAGCCAAACTGACCGATACAGGAGAGGCCATCGTCAAGGATGCCGTATTTGCACAGGTCGAGTACTTGCGCGCCGGTACTCATCTGGCACTAAAGCTGTTGTAACGCTTCAACCTCCGTCCGGCCCATAGACATCAAGCCCGGGCCGGGCTCCATAACCGAGAGTTCCTGGCATCCATACCGCAGGCTCTACGCAAAAAAACTACACGCAACCACTGTTCTGTGTAACGCCGCTGATCCAGTATGGCGCGTACCCCAATTAACGGGACCACGCTGAAAAGGATCTGAGCATGTTCAAACTCGCAGGATTCACCCTCGCGGCCCTCACCCTGAGCGCCGCCGCCCATGCCGATGTCGACCTGAAGCTGGGCAGTACAGAACGCGTCACCCGCCTGTTCGCTTACCCCAACAACTGCAACGTGATCTGCTTTCGCAACTGGACGCTGGAGCAAACAGTCGAGCATTACCTGACTCAAAGCGTGCAGCGCGATGGTTACAGCACCGCGAAAGTGCTGGTCAAAACCGATAACAATCAGCTCTACGCCGAAATCAGCGGCGTGCCCCATGGCTATGAAAAACCGTTGGCGGCGTTGCTCGATGCCGGTGATCTGGCCTATACCGGCGCCAGCAAGCTGAATGCCGATGGCAAGTGGGCTTACAGCTGGTATCTGTTCCTGCCACTGGGCATGGCTCTGGAAAACCGCAAAAGCGTTGAACTGCTGCACTTCCCACCTGACTATTCGTTGACCCAGGCTCAGGATTACCTGCGATCCGCCACCACCGATCGCTGGGCTACGCTGCTGACTGTCAACGGCATTCCTGCCGCTCAGACGCCGGGCTACCAGACCATCATCGACATTGCACCGATTGCCGCGCCGTCCAGCGCGGGCAAGGATCTGGAAGGCGTCTACGACTACTTCAAGGACTACCAGACCACGATGGTCAAGCAACTCAGCCAGAACGCCAGCGGTGCGGCGTTGCCGATGGTCGCCTTTGGCGCGCCGGTGCGTAACTGGATCAAGCAGCAATACGGGCCGACCGTGAACGTACTGAGCCTGGTCAGCATCAGTCCGAGCGACGGGGTGAAAGTGCCAGTGCTGGGTTCCAACCACCCAAGCTACATTTGGTATGCCGCCGACCCGGAAAGCTATACCGGCAAAGATGCCCAGGCCAAGGCCGACGCGGCTGGCCTTAAAGTCATGGGGCAGGATTTGAGTGCCGCGTGCTGGCAGGCCGCCATGGGCCGCCAACCGGACACTAATCCCGACATTGAACTGAGAAGTTGCACCCAAAACTGGCAAGTGGCCCAGGCAGAAAAAACCTGCGAGCTGTTCTACACCTCGATTCGCAACCTGACACCCGAAAACGCCGTGGCCAAGTGCGCGACGGCACCGATCAAATCTCAGCTCAAACAGCTGAAAGCCCCGTTACCCGCGACTGCGATCCCTGCCTCGCCCCTGTAAAACGATGAACGGCGGGTCTACTGTCATAACTGACAGTAGACCCGCCGTTTCATTTGCGAGAGGCTTGAATCGCACCCATGTGTTGCAGAGCTGACAGGATCGTTAGCTGATGGAGGTCGCAGCACCCAAGCCAACAAGGATCGTTATGAAAACCCACGCCCCGCACGAGACGCTTGCACAACCTCCCGATGGGATTTATCCATTTGCGGAGCTGCCCGTTCGCCTTGGATTCCCCTCCAGGGCCGACTTCGAGATTATCGACAACAGCCACGGATCCGCGGCAGCCGTCGCAGTACTCCGGGACTTTCCACGCATCAGCCGAATTTGTCGGGCGTCGGGGCACCTGCTGCCTTATCGCTGTCGGCATACCCGGCAACTGGCCCGTGACATTCATGTCTACGACCCGCGCTTCTGCGGGCTGCTGCGACACTCCTGCGACCCAAACGTATTTCTCGACATGAGCGAGCTGTGGTTGTGGGCGCTGAAGGACATCAAAAAAGGCGATCGACTGACGATGGACTACGCCACCACCGAAGACAAACTCATGCGTCAGTTCGCCTGCCAGTGTGGCTCGTTCGACTGCCGTGGCTGGATCACCGGCTACGATGAACCGCCGAACGCCGACGGCCAGTTGTTTCTGCAACACTGGCGCCGGCGAAGTCTATGCTGAAGGGCGTTACAACGCCTCGACCGGACGCAGACGGTATTGCGGCGGCAATTGCTCGAAACCGCTGATGGTGGCGTTCAGGCTTTTCCAGCGACCGTCCTTGATGCCATAGATGCAGCCGTGAACCGACAGGCTTTGCCCGCGGTGCCAGGCGTTTTGCACAATGCTGGTGTGCCCGACGTTGGCCACTTGCTGGATCACGTTGTATTCGCAGAGACGGTCGACCCGCTCTTCTTCAGTGGGCAATTTGGCGAGCTCTTCGCGTTTTTCATAATAGAGATCGCGAATCGAGCGCAGCCAGCCGTCGATCAGGCCCAGCTGACGGTCCTGCATTGAGGCGCGCACGCCGCCGCAGCCATAGTGGCCGGTAACGAGGATGTGTTTGACCTTCAGCACGTCGACCGCGTACTGAATCACCGACAGGCAGTTGAGGTCGGTGTGCAGCACTACGTTGGCCACATTGCGGTGTACAAACAGATCGCCGGGCAGCATGCCGACGATCTCGTTCGCCGGCACCCGGGCGTCGGAGCAACCGATCCACAGGTATTCCGGGGTTTGCTGACGGGCCAGCTTGGCGAAGAAATCAGGATCTTCTTTGGTGATCGCGTCAGCCCAGCGCTCGTTGTTATCAATCAGATCTTGTAATTCGTTCATGCAATGAAGCCTCGAGAATGATGCGCTTCTATGACAGACAACCCTCTGTCGGGGTCACGCACCAGATGCAGATACCCGGTTTTCCATGCCGGAGGAATTCTCAGCAGCCCAGGGGGTCCACCGTAGTAAGGCCTACAGTATGAGGAATTACCATGACTGAATCACGACGTCCGTACGATGCGGTGCAACCCGAGCCCATCGATGACAACGAAGACCGCATGGGTTCGATGCATGAGCTGGATTTCGACGAGGAAGAACCCAGTGCCAAAATCGGCGACGAGCTGACGCAATCAGAGCGTGAACGCCTGATGCCTCGCGAACGCGTACGTGAAGCCGGCATGACCGGGGCCTCGACCGATGACCATGAGCCCACCGACGACGACATGAGCCCGGAAACCCTGATCCGTGAAGACGGCGCACGGGACGCTCACGAAGCGGGTGAAGGTGGCCAGGCCGATTGGGATTTGAGCATTGTCGATGAAGACGATATTGGCGGGGGGAATGGGCTGGATGAAGAGGAACTGGCGCGGCGGGATCCGATGGACGGTAATCGTTGATCTGTGGCGCCTGACAGTACGCCATCGCGGGCAAGTCGGATCGCCGCACCGCATGCTCCTACAGGATTCATGTCGATCACACATTCTGTGTTTGGCACCAAACCTGTAGGAGCATGGCTTGCCCGCGATGCTTTTAAGGCTCAGTCGACGAGGGTGCAGGCCATTACAACGGCATCTTCACGCCCACCCACTGCCGGGTAATAATCGCGCCGCCGACCGATCTCGTTAAACCCATAACGCTCATACAACTTGAACGCGCCACGGTTGCTGTCGCGCACTTCCAGAAAACACTCCCGCGCCTTGGCGTCATACGCCCGGGACATCAAATGCTCCAGCAACGTCAAACCCAGGCCACGGCCCTGGTTTTCCGGTTTGACGGTGATGTTCAGCAGATGCGCTTCATCAAGGATGATCTGCACCACCCCGTGACCGACCTGCTGCTGGCCTTCAAACATCAGCCATATCTGATATTTACCCAGCCCATCGAGAAAAATCCCGCGAGTCCAGGGATGGCTGTAAGCCGCGTATTCGATTTTCAGTACAGCGTCCAGGTCCGCCTCGGTCATCGGGCGGAACGATACAGCGTCACTCATTCGATTCTTTCCAGCGCGCCATCAGCCGACGCATGGCTTGCCAGACATCAGCCTTACGCTGTGGCTCTTCCATTAATAATTCCAGACCCGGCAGGGCCCAGACCGAGCCCAGGCCTTCGACCTGGAGTTCACGGTTGAAGGATTCGGCGTTCGCCTCACCGGCGAAACGCACCGCCGGCAGGCCGATCAGCCACACGCAGACGCACGGTGCGTCTTCCAGCCGGGCCGAGAGAAAACCTTGCACGAAGTCGCGAGCCGCTTCCGGGCCTTGATCCATGGTGCCCCGAGACAACAGCGGCCAACGCACCGGCTCGCCGACGATCTGCGGGCTGTCCGGCAGACCGGCGGCGCGCAGCATATCTTTGAGCAACAGATAGGCAGGGTCGCGGGTCTGGAACGATTCGCCTGTGGGTAACTCCACCAGCAGCAGGCAACGCCCGGCCCGCAGCAATTGCAGGGCGAAACGCGGTGGCGGCACGACAGGCGCCCTGGCCACAACCGGAGCGGCCTCTTCTTCAACCTTGGCATTCGTGCGCGTGCTGGCCAACGATGGCCGTGGTACCTCGATTTTCACCCGTTCGGCCGGTTTGACCAGCGGTTCCACGGGCGAATCAGCCACAGGCACGGGCGCAACCGGAGCAACCGGCGCGACGACCAACGGCTCGGGCATCTCCAGCAACTCAGGGCGCGAGGGCGCAGCAAAGGGCAATTCGGTGCGCGGCAGCCAGTTGACCACCTGCATGGCGGTCAAATAAGCGCGACGACGGGACTCGATAAGCAAAGGTCGGCCACTTGTGGATAACTAAAGTGCGGTGATTCTACCGCCCTTCGCTCAAGATCGCCCACGCTTGATCGATAGAAAGCCAACTGTCCGTCCCGAGAGTGAATCGCAACGGGCGTGATGCAGTACAATCGCGACTTTTAATCGCCAACCAGCCGGCCATTCCGATGATCGAACCCAAGCGCGTCTTGCGCGCCCTCGCTGAACACTGGGCACTTCTGGAGCCACTGTGCGAGCACTTCGACCAAGGCACCCTGAGCCTCAACGAATTGCGTTCACAGTTGGCCGCCCAGCAACTCGACAGTACGCCGCAGGACATCACCAGCCTGCTGGACGTGTGGATCCGCCTCGACATTCTGGTTCCCGTGGCGAAAAGCCCGAACCGTTTCGAGCTCAATGCGCAGATCCACGACTTCCTCGCCTACCTGCGCCGTGAGCACCGTCTGGGCCTGTGCCTGGAGATCGAAGCCTATCTGCGCCATCTCGAGCGTCTGGCCGGTTATATCCAGGACGCCTTCGACATCCGCGACGGCCACGACCTGGCCCGCCAGTTGCGCCTGCTCGACATGCGCGTACGGGACGTACTGAAGAAACTCGCCAACGACGAACAGGCCCTGGTGGCTGTCGCCGAGCGCGCCAAGACCAGCGACCGGCAGATTCCCCTGCGTCAGCGTTACGCTGAAGTACTGGCGACCTGGGACGAATACGTCGAGCCGATGATTCAGTTGGTGAACGCCGACGGCGCCTTCGAACAAGGCGTGCGCAAGGTCGAGAACGTGCTGCTGAAGATGCTCACCGAGCAGCAGCGCCTCGGCCATCTGGTCGATGACGACATGCTGCTGCGCACCCACGCGCGCATCCTCGAAATGCAGACCAGCGCCCAGCTGACGCTGCGTCATGCCCGCGAGCTGTTGCTGCCGCTGCGTGAAGAAGCCCGTCGACACAACGCCGTGACCCGTGGCGCGGCGCTGGCCTTGTCGGCCATTCGTCGCAAAGGCATCGATGCGGTGCCACAAGCGGCGATGCCAATGTTCACCCGCCCGCAAAGCACCTTCCTCGGCAGCGCCAGTCAGGTCGAAGCCTACGTTTATGCCCTGGCGCGTTTCGAGCCGAAACCGGCGCGCTTCCCCAAGGCCCACAAAACGCAGAAAGGCGAAGCGCCGCGCGCGCCACGCACGGTTCGGGAAATGCTCGAACGTTGCGAAGACGCCCTGCCGATGCCGGACCTGATGACCTGGTTGCTGGAGCAGGAACCGGACGGCGCTACCGACGAATTGCTTTATTGGTTCTCGCGCCTGTCGCGGGAAAAGCGCTTCACACGCGAGCGTCTGGAACGCCGCGATTACCACACTCACGAGCATCAGGTCAGCCTGCGCTCCTTCGCCCTGCTCTCGGCCCGCGACACCGCCGCCGAGGATTCTGCGAGCATCCCACATGCATCTTGATCTAAACGAACTGTCCCAGCTGGCGCCGATCTTTCGCGAGCTGTTCAAGGGCTACCACGTCAGCCGCCGCGACCCGGAGCTGTACGCGCAACTGTCGAATTTCCAGGACCAGTACCGCACGCTGTTCAAGGCGCTGGGCTTTGAACTGGTCTGCGACACCCGTGGTTTCTACTACTTCGTCCCGGACCTCGCGGCGGCAGCGGTGAACAAGACCGCGCAACGTCTGGCGCTGTTCACCTTCATCCTCGTCGAACATCTGGCCGATCAGGGCCGTGACCCGGTCGCCGTACTCGACGGTGGCAGCCTCGGCCGCGACGAGTTGCCATCGCTGCTGGAGAAATACCGCGACCTGTTTATCCAGGCCGAAGTGCAGACCGTCGAAGAACTCGAAGAAAAAATCATGCGCCGCATGACTCAGCTCGGTTTTGCCGGTGAAGAGAACGGCATCTACCGTTTCCTGCCGCCGATGCACCGTTTCCTCGATGTCTGCCTGTCGGTCCAGCAGGATCGTGACTTGGCCGCAAGCCTGCACAGCGTGTTGCCATTGCCGGTGCCCGTGCTGATCGATGACGACAGCGACGAAAAACTTTTGGAAACCGATGACCCGCTCGATCTCAGCGACTTCGCTGAAGAAAGCGAAGAAGACGCCATGGCCCGCGCCATCGCCGAAGAACAGGAGACCGACGCATGAGCAAGGAACGCTACGGCATTCGCCGCTTTGCCCTTTTGAACACCGCCGGTTACAGCCTCGGCCTGTTCCCGCTGGAAGAACCATTGTCGGTTTACGGCGCGAACAACCTCGGTAAATCCGCGTCGATCAACGCCTTGCAGTTCCCGATCCTGGCGCGCATGTCGGACATGAGTTTCGGCAAGTACAGCCTGGAACAATCCCGGCGTTTCTACTTCGCCTCGGACACCAGTTACATCCTGGTCGAAGTCTCGCTGCCCCACGGTCCACATGTGATTGGTGTGGTCGGTCGCGGCCCGGGCGGTGGTTTCGGTCACCAGTTCTTTGCCTACGCCGGCAAACTGGATCTGGCCCATTACCAGAAAAACGACACCTGCCTGCGTCAGAAAGAATTGTTCACCAACCTTGAGCGCGAAGGCCTGAAAGCCTACGAACTCAAACCGGATGAACTGCGTCGTTTGCTGGTGGGCGGTCACACCTCGATTCCGCTGGACCTGACGCTGATCCCGCTGCGTTCCACCAGCGAGCAGAGCCTGAAGACGTTCCGCGCACTGTTCATCAACCTGCTGCACATGCGCGAAATCACCGCGGCCAAGCTCAAGCAGCTGTTTCTCGATGCGTTCGAACACAGCCTGCGTTCCGGTAGCGTCGACTACATCGCCGCGTGCGAAGAAGCGTTCCGCGATGTACGACGCATGGAGCAGGACTACAACTCGCTGGTCACCGCCGGCCCGTTGGTCGAAGCCCTTGCGGCGGGCGTGACCCAGCGCAATATCCTGCGCGGCAAACTGCACCGGATCTCCCCGCTGCTCGATTCCCTGCTCGGCACCTGGTCGGACTACGCCAGTGCGCGCAAGGAAGAGCTGACGATTCAGGCCGAGCACTACCGCAACGAACAGGACGCGCTGCAAAACGATCAGCGTGGCGGCACTCAAGAGCTGATGCGTCTGGAGCGGGAAATTACCGGCATCCAGCGCTGGCTCGGCGAGTTGTCGGTGCTCAAGCATCGCTTCGCGCTGGTCGATGACGTCAAAGTCCTGGAGCAGCAACTGCTCGCGGCCAAGGACGCGCACGATGAACTGGCCGGTGCGCTGGCGCAGTCGCGGCAGTTCTCTGCCGAAGACCTGGAAGAACGCCTGCGCGATCTGGAAAAACGCCTGAAGTCGGTCAAACAGCAACTCGATCACGCCGACAACAACAGCTACGCCCGTCTGCGCGAGGAATTCTCGCAACAGGATGTCGAGCGCCTGATGCGTTTGTTCAATAGCGCGTTGTTCAGCCTGCCGCTGGGTGAGCACGGTATTACGCTGGACGAGGACGGTCAGTGGGTCAAATCCATGGAGCTGATTCTCGATGGCTTCAAAGGCGAGCGCTTCGAAGTACCGGGCCTGTCCATCGACATCTCGCACATCGAGCCGCCGGCCCTGCAAGCCTTGGCTGACCGCGCGGCATTACGCGATCAGAAAGAGCGTCTGGACAAAGAACTCAAGCAACTGAAAACTCAAGCTGCCGTGGCCGCCGACCGCGCCGCGAGCAAGACCCAGACCGAAGCGCTGTACCAGCAAGTGCTGGATGCGCAGAAAGCGCTGGAAGACTTCCGCCGCGCGCAAACCCTGAGCGCCGAGGAAGACGACAAGCTTGAGCAATTGGCACAGATGGAAGCCGCTCAGGAGGAATTGAAACGCTCCAGCGACGCCTTCACCGAACGCGTCCAGCAACTGTCGGCCAAACTGCAATTGGTCGGCCGACAGATCGGCGACATGGAAGCCAAGCAACGCACCCTCGACGACGCCCTGCGCCGCCGTCAGCTGCTGCCCGCAGATCTGCCGTTCGGTACACCGTTCATGGAACCGATCGACGATTCCATGGACAACCTGCTGCCGCTGCTCAATGACTATCAGGACAGCTGGCAGGGTTTGCAGCGCAGCGATGGTCAGATCGAGGCGCTGTACGCTCAGGTCCGCCTCAAGGGTGTGGCCAAGTTCGACAGCGAAGACGACATGGAGCGCCGCCTGCAACTGCTGATCAACGCTTACGCACACCGCACCGACGAAGCCCTGACCCTTGGCAAGGCCCGCCGTGCGGCCGTCACCGACATCGCCCGGACCCTGCGCAACATCCGCAGCGACTACGACAGCCTTGAGCATCAACTGGCGCTGTTCAACCGCGAGATCAACAAGCGTCAGGTCTCCAACCTGCAAAGCTTCCGTATTGTCCTGGCGCCAAACAAGGAAGCGCTCAAGCACATCGACCAGATCATCCACAGCGCCGGCCAGTACGAAGAAGGTGAAACCCTTTCGGTCTTCGACCTGAGCCAAAGCGCCGATCAGGACAACAAGAACGAGGAAGCCAAGGAATACCTGGCGCGGCTGGTGGCGGCTAACCACAATCAACTCGGCCTCAAGGACCTGTTCGAGCTCGCGTTCGAGATCACCAAGGTCAACGGCCAGCCGGTGATCCACACCGACATCGACGGCGCGGCATCCAACGGCACCACGATGACCATCAAGGCGCTGACCAACATGTACTTGTTGCTGCACTTGATGGACCGCGACCAGGCCGGTCGCGTGCGCCTGCCGTACTACCTCGACGAGGCAGCGGACATTGACGAGAAGAACCAGGCAGCGCTGCTGGAAACCAGTCTGCAACTGGGCTTCGTACCGATCCTGGCGAGTGTGAAGCCGCAGGTCTGCGCCAGTGTCGCCATCGACCTGGAAGGTGGCAGCGGGCCGAATGGGATCTACATCGACGAGGCGGACTGGAAGTACATTCGTCGTCACGATGAGGTGAAGGCTGCCGCTAATGTTGAAGCGGACGAGCCGGAGCTGGATGCGGTCTGATTTGAACCGTTAGAGACGAAAAAGGCCGCGATCCAATGGATCGCGGCCTTTTTCATGCCTGCTGTTTTGGGCTTACTTGCCGATTGAAATCTTCGGCGCCCAGGTCAGCCATTCATCTTCGAACTTATCGAACAGCGGGAACGTTTGCTCAGCTCGCGCCGGACTGCCCATGCGCTCGCCGTCCGGCGTGGCGAAAGCGATACCGCCCTGAATCAACGTCTCCAGCGATTCGGTACGCATCGTCGCCCCTTTGAACAAACCGTAATCAAAGCCAAAACCACTCGAGTTCCAGAAACGCGTACCACTGCGCACTAACGGCGCGTACTTCGGCTCGATAAGGATGTGCACCAACACACGATCCGCCGTCTGGCCGAGTTCATAGCCTGTCACCTTGCCCACGGTGATTTCGCGATAAGTGACCGGCACACCTGTTTTCAGCGAACCACGGCGGGCAGCGCTCAATACCAGACTCAATCCCGCCTCTTGTTTAGAGTCTTCCGGCGGATTGGCCAGGGCCACGAAGTTCTTCTGCGGGCCGAGGTTTTTCGCGGCGGGTTGCACTTCGATGTATTGGCCAGTGACCAGCGTTTCGAGGTTGGATGTCTTGATCAGACCCAGTTCAGGTTTGACCACCCAGAACTGACTGCCGACCCGAGCGATACGCTCCGGCACTTCTGTGATTCGTGCAGTCAGCAGCACCGATTGCAGGTCATCGCTGAGGTCGACGTCTTCAATCTTGCCGACATCCAGGCCTTTGAACCGAATCGGTGTGCCGCTGCGCAAACCATCGGCGCGATCAACCCTGATCGTGACCACGGCGCCTTTTTGCGTCGCCTCATCATGACTGGTAAACAAACGGAAACGCGGAATCCGCTTCTGCAACGGCGCCTTGGCTTCCGGGGTTTCGAAGGCAATACCGCCAGCCATCAGGCTTTGCAGCGACTCACTTTTGACCTGGATCCCCCCCGTCAGTCCACCCGTGAGCGTGATGCCACTGGCATTCCAGAACCGTGTCGAGGCGTTGACCAGCCCTTCGTATTCCTTCTCGATATGCACACCAATCACCAACTGCTTTTTGGTGCGTGAGAACTGATAGCTCTGGACCGAACCGACCTTGACCTGTTTGTAGAGAATCGGGCTGCCGACCTCCAGTGAACCGAGGTTTTCGGTGAACAGCACCAAGTGCAATCCTGGCGCACGCAAGTCGAGCGGCGGTGCCTTCGGCCGAGCCACAAACTCGCGCTGCGGTGCGGCGCCTTTGTCTCCAGGACGCACGGCGATGTAGTTACCTTTGACCAACGCTTCGAGCCCGGTGATACCGGCAAGCGAGATCGACGGTTTGACCACCCAGAACTGGGTGCCTTCGACCAGGTAATCTTCAGCCAGAGGATCGAGGGTCAATTCGGCGGTGGCACTGGATAGATCAGGATCGATCTTGAGTGCTTTCAGATTGCCGACCTGGATGCCTTTGTACATCACCGGTGTGCGACCCGCCTGCATGCCTTCGAAGTCGCTGAGTTTGACCTTGACCCGAATACCGGCGGCGGCTGCATCGAAATCTTCGTAGAGACGAAACGGTAGACTCGGGTCGGTGGGCGGGCTGTCCTTGCGGTTCTCCGGTGTGGCAAACGCGATACCGCCGGCGACAATGCTCGCCAGGGACTCGCTGCGCACCTTCACACCCGACAGGTTGGCGTCGATGCTGATGCCGCTGGCGTTCCAGAAACGCGTGTGTTTGCGTACCAGTTTGGCGTAGGTGGGCTCGATGAAAACTTTGAGTTCGACAGTGCTTTGGTCTTCGGACAGCAGATAACTTTTGATCTGGCCGACCTTGATCTGCTTATAGAACACCGGGCTGCCGCGATTGAGTGAACCGAGACGATCAGCCTTGATGGTCAGGTGTAGACCGGGCTGGGCGTCCGACAGCGGTGGCTCTTCGGCCAAGGCTTTGAACTTGCGAGTCGGCTCACCCTCGCCCGGGCTTACCGCCACGTAGTTACCCGAGACCAGCGTCTCCAGGCCAGTGATGCCGGCCAGCGTCACGCTCGGCTTGACCAGCCAGAAACGGGTGCTGGTCCGCAGGTACGGCTCAACGTCCTTGTTCATCTCGACGGTAGCGATTACGCCTCTGGTGTTGCCTTCGTCATCGAGTTTGAGGGTCTTTACCTTACCCACCGACATGCCTTTGTAAACGACTTCGGTCTTGTTGGCCTGAATGCCTTCACCACTTTCGAAACGCACCTGAATTTCGATACCGGTCTCGTTGTAGGCACGCCAGCCGAGCCAGCCGCCGATGATCAGGGCGATCAGGGGCAACACCCAAATAGCTGACCAGTTCGAGGCCGGTCGGGTTTTTGCTGTAGGCA
The DNA here is from genome assembly GCF_000282315.2 of Pseudomonas sp. GM41(2012). Classification (GTDB taxonomy): domain Bacteria; phylum Pseudomonadota; class Gammaproteobacteria; order Pseudomonadales; family Pseudomonadaceae; genus Aquipseudomonas. Next base: position 1,144,247 of record NZ_AKJN02000007.1, on the reverse strand, counting down.
AATCAGTCATGGTCGTCGTCCGACTCCGTGTTATCCCAAATCAGTCGGGGATCGAAAGTTACTGCGGCAAGCATTGTCAGAATCACCACGCTGGCGAAAGCGATGGCGCCAAGATTGGCTTCGACGCTGGCAAGCCGTCCGAAATTCACAACCGCCACCAGGATGGCGATCACAAAAATATCGAGCATTGACCAGCGGCCAATGAACTCAATAAAGCGGTACATCCAAATGCGTTGGCGAGCTGACAGGGGTTGGCGGCGCTGCACGGAAAACAGCAGCAGCGCGATGCCCACCAATTTGAACGTTGGTACCAGAATGCTGGCGATAAAAACCACGGCGGCGATGGGGATCATGCCGTGTTGAACCAGCTGGATCACACCGGACATGATGGTGCTGGGATCGCCCTGCCCCAGTGAACTGACGGTCATGATCGGCAACACGTTGGCCGGGATGTAGAGCACCGCGGCGGTCACCAGCAACGCCCAGGTACGCATCACACTGTTCGGGCGACGGGCGTGAACCAGCGCACCGCAACGGGTGCAGACCTGCTCGTCGGTGTCGGCTTCCTGCTTGTTCAATTCATGACATTCAGCGCAAATCAGAATGCCTGCATCAATCGCCCGCATGGGCATCCTCTCCTGATAAAGCCTGCCAGATCTGATGGGGCGACATCACAACCTCCAACCAGACCTGAACCAACAACAAGCCGATAAAGCACGCCAGGCCAAACCCGACGGTAATTGCTGCCATATCTGCCAGTTTGACGATCGCCACCAATACGCCCATGAGGTAGACCTCGAGCATCCCCCAATCGCGTAAATGGTGATAAATGCGGTAGAGCAACAGGCCGTAACTGCGTCCAATATCAAAACGAATACTCAGCAGTACAACCAGTTGGCAAAGCAACTTGAGCAGCGGGATTCCCATGCTGCAGAGAAACACCACGACTGCGACGCCTTGCATTCCGGTATCGAACAGGCCAACAACGCCGCTCCAGACGGTGTCGTGCGATGACTGCCCGAGTAGATGGAGTTGCATGATGGGTAAAAAGTTCGCCGGGATATACAACAACAGAGCGGCGAGCACCAAGGCGAGACTGCGCTGTATGACGTTATGCCGATGAGCGTAGAGCTCGTAGCCGCAGCGCGGACAGAGGGCTTTCTCGCCATGGGCGAGTTCGGGCTTGCGCATCAGCAAGTCGCACTCATGACACGCTACCAAGTCGTCCAGCGGTAATTCTGACAGCCCTGGGGCGTCAACCGGATCTGGCATAAAGGCTCTGGCTCCGAAAAAGTTGGACCTATTCTAGTGTCATGGATCGAAAATAACTGTGCAAATTTGTGCTTTAACTGAAAGCCACTTTCCTGCGGGCAAAACAAAACCCCTACCTGCATACGCAGATAGGGGTTTCGGAATTTAATCTTGACGATGACCTACTCTCACATGGGGAAACCCCACACTACCATCGGCGATGCATCGTTTCACTGCTGAGTTCGGGATGGGATCAGGTGGTTCCAATGCTCTATGGTCGTCAAGAAATTCGGGTACTGAGTCGTAGCCAGCTGGCTTCGCTTCAGCAAATTGGGTATGTGACAGCTTTCGGTGTTTTGTGAGATTCGAACTTTCGGTTCATTTCGTCTTCACACACCGCAATCTGATGCTCTTTCGAGTAGTCAAATTGCTTGGGTGTTATATGGTCAAGCCTCACGGGCAATTAGTATTGGTTAGCTCAACGCCTCACAGCGCTTACACACCCAACCTATCAACGTCGTAGTCTTCGACGGCCCTTCAGGGGACTCAAGGTCCCAGTGAGATCTCATCTTGAGGCTAGTTTCCCGCTTAGATGCTTTCAGCGGTTATCTATTCCGAACATAGCTACCCGGCAATGCCACTGGCGTGACAACCGGAACACCAGAGGTTCGTCCACTCCGGTCCTCTCGTACTAGGAGCAGCCCCTCTCAAATCTCAAACGTCCACGGCAGATAGGGACCGAACTGTCTCACGACGTTCTAAACCCAGCTCGCGTACCACTTTAAATGGCGAACAGCCATACCCTTGGGACCGGCTTCAGCCCCAGGATGTGATGAGCCGACATCGAGGTGCCAAACACCGCCGTCGATATGAACTCTTGGGCGGTATCAGCCTGTTATCCCCGGAGTACCTTTTATCCGTTGAGCGATGGCCCTTCCATACAGAACCACCGGATCACTAAGACCTACTTTCGTACCTGCTCGACGTGTCTGTCTCGCAGTCAAGCGCGCTTTTGCCTTTATACTCTACGACCGATTTCCGACCGGTCTGAGCGCACCTTCGTACTCCTCCGTTACTCTTTAGGAGGAGACCGCCCCAGTCAAACTACCCACCATACACTGTCCTCGATCCGGATAACGGACCTGAGTTAGAACCTCAAAGTTGCCAGGGTGGTATTTCAAGGTTGGCTCCACGCGAACTGGCGTCCACGCTTCAAAGCCTCCCACCTATCCTACACAAGCAAATTCAAAGTCCAGTGCAAAGCTATAGTAAAGGTTCACGGGGTCTTTCCGTCTAGCCGCGGATACACTGCATCTTCACAGCGATTTCAATTTCACTGAGTCTCGGGTGGAGACAGCGCCGCCATCGTTACGCCATTCGTGCAGGTCGGAACTTACCCGACAAGGAATTTCGCTACCTTAGGACCGTTATAGTTACGGCCGCCGTTTACCGGGGCTTCGATCAAGAGCTTCGCGTTAGCTAACCCCATCAATTAACCTTCCGGCACCGGGCAGGCGTCACACCCTATACGTCCACTTTCGTGTTTGCAGAGTGCTGTGTTTTTAATAAACAGTCGCAGCGGCCTGGTATCTTCGACCGGCATGGGCTTACGCAGTAAATGCTTCACCCTCACCGGCGCACCTTCTCCCGAAGTTACGGTGCCATTTTGCCTAGTTCCTTCACCCGAGTTCTCTCAAGCGCCTTGGTATTCTCTACCCAACCACCTGTGTCGGTTTGGGGTACGGTTCCTGGTTACCTGAAGCTTAGAAGCTTTTCTTGGAAGCATGGCATCAACCACTTCGTCACCCAGAGGGTAACTCGTCATCAGCTCTCGGCCTTAGAATCCCGGATTTACCTAAGATTCCAGCCTACCACCTTAAACTTGGACAACCAACGCCAAGCTGGCCTAGCCTTCTCCGTCCCTCCATCGCAATAACCAGAAGTACAGGAATATTAACCTGTTTTCCATCGACTACGCTTTTCAGCCTCGCCTTAGGGACCGACTAACCCTGCGTCGATTAACGTTGCGCAGGAAACCTTGGTCTTTCGGCGTGGGTGTTTTTCACACCCATTGTCGTTACTCATGTCAGCATTCGCACTTCTGATACCTCCAGCAAGCTTCTCAACTCACCTTCACAGGCTTACAGAACGCTCCTCTACCGCATCACCTAAGTGATACCCGTAGCTTCGGTGTATGGTTTGAGCCCCGTTACATCTTCCGCGCAGGCCGACTCGACTAGTGAGCTATTACGCTTTCTTTAAAGGGTGGCTGCTTCTAAGCCAACCTCCTAGCTGTCTAAGCCTTCCCACATCGTTTCCCACTTAACCATAACTTTGGGACCTTAGCTGACGGTCTGGGTTGTTTCCCTTTTCACGACGGACGTTAGCACCCGCCGTGTGTCTCCCATGCTCGGCACTTGTAGGTATTCGGAGTTTGCATCGGTTTGGTAAGTCGGGATGACCCCCTAGCCGAAACAGTGCTCTACCCCCTACAGTGATACATGAGGCGCTACCTAAATAGCTTTCGAGGAGAACCAGCTATCTCCGAGCTTGATTAGCCTTTCACTCCGATCCACAGGTCATCCGCTAACTTTTCAACGGTAGTCGGTTCGGTCCTCCAGTTAGTGTTACCCAACCTTCAACCTGCCCATGGATAGATCGCCCGGTTTCGGGTCTATTCCCAGCGACTAGACGCCCTATTAAGACTCGCTTTCGCTACGCCTCCCCTATTCGGTTAAGCTCGCCACTGAAAATAAGTCGCTGACCCATTATACAAAAGGTACGCAGTCACCCAACAAAGTGGGCTCCCACTGCTTGTACGCATACGGTTTCAGGATCTATTTCACTCCCCTCTCCGGGGTTCTTTTCGCCTTTCCCTCACGGTACTAGTTCACTATCGGTCAGTCAGTAGTATTTAGCCTTGGAGGATGGTCCCCCCATATTCAGACAAAGTTTCTCGTGCTCCGTCCTACTCGATTTCATGACTAAGAGATTTTCGCGTACAGGGCTATCACCCACTATGGCCGCACTTTCCAGAGCGTTCCGCTAATCTCAAAGCCACTTAAGGGCTAGTCCCCGTTCGCTCGCCACTACTAAGGGAATCTCGGTTGATTTCTTTTCCTCAGGGTACTTAGATGTTTCAGTTCCCCTGGTTCGCCTCTTAAGCCTATGTATTCAGCTTAAGATAACCATCTTATGATGGCTGGGTTCCCCCATTCAGACATCTCCGGATCAAAGTCTGTTTGCCGACTCCCCGAAGCTTTTCGCAGGCTACCACGTCTTTCATCGCCTCTGACTGCCAAGGCATCCACCGTATGCGCTTCTTCACTTGACCATATAACCCCAAGCAATCTGGTTATACTGTGAAGACGACATTCGCCGAAAATTCGATAATACTCAATTAAGAGCAACTCACAAATTTTACCTTAGCCTGATCCGTTACCAGTGAAAGTAACGTTCAGTCTATCTTTCTATCACATACCCAAATTTTTAAAGAACGATCTAGCCAAAGACTAGAAATCAACATTCACCATCATCACGATGGAATGCTCATTTCTAAGCTTTCAACAAACAGAAGCAGTAGTGGTGGAGCCAAACGGGATCGAACCGTTGACCTCCTGCGTGCAAGGCAGGCGCTCTCCCAGCTGAGCTATGGCCCCGTATTTCTACAGGTTCCCACACAAAATTGGTGGGTCTGGGCAGATTCGAACTGCCGACCTCACCCTTATCAGGGGTGCGCTCTAACCAACTGAGCTACAGACCCAATTTCGGGCTGCTTCTTTTATCGTCTTCTTCAATGAATCAAGCAATTCGTGTGGGAGCTTATGGAGCAGCTGATGTCGTCGATTAAGGAGGTGATCCAGCCGCAGGTTCCCCTACGGCTACCTTGTTACGACTTCACCCCAGTCATGAATCACACCGTGGTAACCGTCCTCCCGAAGGTTAGACTAGCTACTTCTGGTGCAACCCACTCCCATGGTGTGACGGGCGGTGTGTACAAGGCCCGGGAACGTATTCACCGCGACATTCTGATTCGCGATTACTAGCGATTCCGACTTCACGCAGTCGAGTTGCAGACTGCGATCCGGACTACGATCGGTTTTCTGGGATTAGCTCCACCTCGCGGCTTGGCAACCCTCTGTACCGACCATTGTAGCACGTGTGTAGCCCAGGCCGTAAGGGCCATGATGACTTGACGTCATCCCCACCTTCCTCCGGTTTGTCACCGGCAGTCTCCTTAGAGTGCCCACCATTACGTGCTGGTAACTAAGGACAAGGGTTGCGCTCGTTACGGGACTTAACCCAACATCTCACGACACGAGCTGACGACAGCCATGCAGCACCTGTCTCAATGCTCCCGAAGGCACCAATCCATCTCTGGAAAGTTCATTGGATGTCAAGGCCTGGTAAGGTTCTTCGCGTTGCTTCGAATTAAACCACATGCTCCACCGCTTGTGCGGGCCCCCGTCAATTCATTTGAGTTTTAACCTTGCGGCCGTACTCCCCAGGCGGTCAACTTAATGCGTTAGCTGCGCCACTAAGAGCTCAAGGCTCCCAACGGCTAGTTGACATCGTTTACGGCGTGGACTACCAGGGTATCTAATCCTGTTTGCTCCCCACGCTTTCGCACCTCAGTGTCAGTATCAGTCCAGGTGGTCGCCTTCGCCACTGGTGTTCCTTCCTATATCTACGCATTTCACCGCTACACAGGAAATTCCACCACCCTCTACCATACTCTAGCTTGTCAGTTTTGAATGCAGTTCCCAGGTTGAGCCCGGGGATTTCACATCCAACTTAACAAACCACCTACGCGCGCTTTACGCCCAGTAATTCCGATTAACGCTTGCACCCTCTGTATTACCGCGGCTGCTGGCACAGAGTTAGCCGGTGCTTATTCTGTCGGTAACGTCAAGACACCAACGTATTAGGTTAACGCCCTTCCTCCCAACTTAAAGTGCTTTACAATCCGAAGACCTTCTTCACACACGCGGCATGGCTGGATCAGGCTTTCGCCCATTGTCCAATATTCCCCACTGCTGCCTCCCGTAGGAGTCTGGACCGTGTCTCAGTTCCAGTGTGACTGATCATCCTCTCAGACCAGTTACGGATCGTCGCCTTGGTGAGCCATTACCTCACCAACTAGCTAATCCGACCTAGGCTCATCTGATAGCGCAAGGCCCGAAGGTCCCCTGCTTTCTCCCGTAGGACGTATGCGGTATTAGCGTCCGTTTCCGAGCGTTATCCCCCACTACCAGGCAGATTCCTAGGCATTACTCACCCGTCCGCCGCTCGCCACCAGGTACAAGTACCCGTGCTGCCGCTCGACTTGCATGTGTTAGGCCTGCCGCCAGCGTTCAATCTGAGCCATGATCAAACTCTTCAGTTCAAACATCTTTGGGTTTTTAAGAAACCCTAAACTTGGCTCAGCAATCGTTGGTTACATCTTTGATTTCTCGCGGAGTAACTTGTGATGCTGATAATCTTGTTGACTATCAGTCTGACTCCACAAGCACCCACACGAATTGCTTGATTCAGTTGTTAAAGAGCGGTTGGTTAAGATCTTTCGTCTCAACCGAGGCGCGCATTCTACAGCAGCCTCTGTTGCTGTCAAGCGGTTATTTTCTGAAGTTTTCAAAGTTTCCTTTGCAACTTCAACCACTTGCGCTTGCGATCTCTCGTTAGCGGGAGGCGAATTCTACAGCGTTACTCGCCGCTGTCAACACCTCTTTTGTTCCGCTTTCGACCGAGAAGATCGAATCGTCAATTAGGCAAAAACAGACCGCCTGATCAACTCCTTCTGGGCTTCGATGACCTGAAGTAACTCGCCGTCGAAAACTGCGTAACTCATTGTTTACCAAGGAGTTTTCCGTTTCGACTGCGCCGGAAGTGGGGCGAATTATAGACTTCCAGAATCTGCCGTCAACCCTTAATTAAGCTTTTCGTGCAGACGGTGTCTTTTTGGCTATTAATCGTGGGATTCGGCGGGTTACAGGGGGTAGTCGCAACACTAATAGCAATGCACCTATAGAAGCATAAACCGCCCACTCCTTAAGATCAGCGCGCACGATCCACAACATATGCAGCAATCCAAGCCCGAGAACCCCATAGGCAAGACGATGTAATTTCTTCCAGCCAGAACCCAAACGCCGCTGACTATAGCGATTTGAGGTCACCGCCAAGGCCAATAAACACAGAAACCCAAGCGTCCCGACAATAATGTACGGCCGTTTGCGCAACTCGACACCCAACTGCGACCAATCAAAGCCGAGGATGAACGCCGTATACCCACTCAAATGCAAAACCACATAAGCGAAGCACCACAACCCCAGTTGCCGCCGGACAGCAACCCACCCCGCCCAACCGGTAAGCTTCTGCACAGGTGTCATGCTTAACGTAATGAGCAGCAGGACAAGCGTCCCCAGCCCCAACCGGTCAACCAGTACCTTGCCCGGATCAGGCCCCAACACATCCTCCCAGGCCTGATACAACCAAAGCAGCGGCCAGATCGCAGCAGCTATAAAGACGCCAATTCGCCAAAACGGAAATCGCATCAGTAGTTCTTCCGCAAATCGAGCCCTGTATATAGAGAGGCGACTTCATCCGAGTAGCCATTGAACATCTGTGTGTCCCGCACATTGGGCTTGAACAGCCCGCTCGGCAAACGCCGCTCACGCGCCTGAGTCCAACGCGGATGATCGACTGTCGGATTCACGTTCGCATAGAAGCCGTACTCATCCGCAGCAATGCTCTGCCAGGTGGTTTTCGGCTGCTCACTCACCAAACTGATCCGCACGATGGATTTGATGCTCTTGAAGCCGTACTTCCACGGCACCACCAAACGCAGAGGCGCGCCGTTCTGATTGGGCAGCTCACGTCCGTACATACCCACGGCAAGAATCGCCAACGGATTCATCGCCTCATCCAGACGCAGCCCTTCCACATATGGCCAATCGATCAAGGCAAAACCGGAACGTTGCCCGGGCATGCTCTTGGAATCTTCCAGGGTTTCGAAGCGAATGAATTTGGCTTTGGAAGTCGGCTCGACTTCCTTGAGCAGGGCCGAGATGGGAAATCCGATCCAGGGAATGACCATCGACCAGGCCTCCACACAGCGAAGACGGTAGATGCGCTCCTCCAACTGATGAGGCTTCATGAAGTCTTCCAGTGCGTACCGTCCTGGTTTGCCCACCTCCCCGTCTATTACCACACTCCAAGGCTCGGTTTTCAGCGCGCCGGCATTGGCGGCAGGATCACCTTTGTCGGTGCCGAACTCATAGAAGTTGTTGTAATGGGTCGCGTCCTTGAATGGCGTGATCGCCTCATCCTTGACGTTAACCGCACCCCATCTAGTAGAAGGCAGTTTTTCGGCAAACCAGGAAGGTGCCTTGCCAGGCTCGACATCCGAATAACGCGCAGCATCCTCGGCACTGGCCCAACGCGGCAGACTGCTTACAGCCAAACCGGCAACGGCGGCACCGAGCACATTGCGACGAGATAGATAGAAAGATTCAGGCGTGACGTCCGACTCATGACAGTCAGACGCTTTGGGGACTTTGATCAGCATGGCAACTCCGCAGCATTGGAGAACAGATGCACCAATAGACTGCGGAGTATGAGGGAAGCTAAGCGTTTTTGTGCCGACGAAGACGTAACAGATATTGAACCGGGCCAGAGGCTGCATAAGCGAGGAAAACCAGCAGCAGAATGCGTGGTGGATCACTGAACACCACGGCAAACACCAACACCACGGCAAGAATCGCCACGAAAGGTACACGCCCTTTCAAGTCCAGCTCCTTGAAGCTGTTGTACTTGATGTTACTGACCATCAGCATGCCGGCGGCCGCGACCATCAGCGCAACCAGGAAGGACATCTTCGAGCCCTGGATGCCGTAATCACTGAACGCCCAGACAATGCCTGCAACCACACCAGCAGCAGCCGGACTGGCCAGACCAATGAAGTAGCGCTTGTCCGCAGTGCCGACCTGGGTATTGAAACGCGCCAGACGCAACGCTGCACCGGCTACATAAATGAAGGCAACCATCCAGCCGACCTTACCCATGTCGCCCAAGGCCCAACCGAATGCCAACAATGCTGGCGCAACACCAAAGGCGACCATGTCGGACAGCGAGTCGTACTCGGCACCGAAGGCGCTCTGGGTATTGGTCATACGGGCAACGCGACCATCGAGGCCGTCGAGCACCATTGCGACAAAAATCGCGATCGCTGCAAAAGCAAAATACTTGCTCGCACCAATCGAATCACCGGCACTCAAGGCGCTCTGGGCGCTCATCGAGTTGATGATGGAATAAAACCCTGCGAACAGATTCGCAGTGGTGAACAGATTCGGCAGAAGATAGATACCACGATGCCGGACTTTACGGCCTTCAGCGTCATGCCCTTCTTCGATGTGTTCATCGATGGGCAGCAGGCTTTCGGCGTCAGAAGCCTGGTTTGGCTCTTCGGGACGTTCGCTCATGGACATTACCTTGCAACGGGGTGGAAAGTTTGGACAGGTGTCTGGGACGACGGTTCGGCCGCAAACGATGCAGCTTTATACCAGAACCAGCCACCCAAACGAAAAAACGCGGCCTAGGCCGCGTTTTCCGTACAAGTGCGCGACTTAGTTTTTAGCTTTGTCGACGATCTTGTTGGCACCGATCCACGGCATCATGGAGCGCAGTTGCTCGCCGATGATTTCGATACCGTGAGCGGCGTTGTTACGACGCTTGGCGGTCATCGAAGGATAGCCGGTAGCGCCTTCGCTGATGAACATCTTGGCGTATTCGCCGTCCTGAATACGTTTCAGGGCGTTGCGCATGGCCTGACGGGATTCGGCGTTGATCACTTCCGGACCGGTCACGTACTCGCCGTATTCAGCGTTGTTGGAGATCGAGTAGTTCATGTTGGCGATACCGCCTTCGTACATGAGGTCAACGATCAGCTTCAGTTCGTGCAGGCATTCGAAGTAGGCCATTTCCGGCGCGTAGCCAGCTTCAACCAGGGTTTCGAAACCGGCTTTAACCAGTTCAACGGTACCGCCGCACAGAACGGCTTGTTCGCCGAACAGGTCGGTTTCAGTCTCGTCCTTGAAGGTGGTTTCGATGATGCCGGTACGACCGCCACCAACGCCAGCGGCGTAGGACAGTGCAACGTTTTTGGCGTTGCCGGAAGCATCCTGATAGATAGCGATCAGGTCAGGGATACCGCCGCCTTTGACGAACTCGGAACGCACGGTGTGGCCCGGAGCTTTCGGCGCGATCATGATCACGTCGAGGTCAGCGCGCGGAACAACCTGGTTGTAGTGGATCGCGAAGCCGTGGGAGAAGGCCAGGGTGGCGCCTTTCTTGATGTTCGGCTCGATTTCGTTCTTGTACAGAGCGGACTGGAACTCGTCCGGGGTCAGGATCATGACCAGGTCGGCAGCCGCAACAGCGGAAGCAACGTCGGTCACTTTCAGGCCGTGAGCTTCGGCTTTGGCAACAGTCGCCGAACCTTTACGCAGACCAACAGTAACGTCAACGCCGGAGTCTTTCAGGTTGCACGCTTGAGCGTGGCCCTGGGAACCGTAACCGATGATGGCAACTTTCTTGCCCTGGATGATCGACAGGTCGCAGTCTTTTTCGTAATAAACTTTCATGAAATTCCCCTACATATCCAGGCCGTTCAGGCCATTCGCTAATTTGGTTTAGATGCTGAGTACTTTGTCGCCGCGGGCAATACCGGTTACGCCGCTGCGGACGGTCTCCAGAATCGAGGCGGTGCCAATGGACTGAATGAAGCTGTCGAGCTTATCGCTGGTACCGGTCAATTGAACGGTATACACGCTAGCGCTGACGTCAACGATCTGCCCACGATAAATATCGGTAGTGCGTTTGATCTCGGCGCGCTGGGCGCCGGTAGCCTTGACCTTGACCAGCATCAGCTCGCGCTCGATGTGAGCACTCTCCGACAGGTCGACCAGTTTGACCACTTCGATCAACTTGTTCAGGTTCTTGGTGATCTGCTCGATAACTTCATCGTGGCCAACCGTGGTCAGCGTCAGACGCGACAGGGTCGGGTCTTCGGTAGGTGCCACGGTCAGGCTTTCGATGTTGTAGTTGCGCTGCGAGAACAGGCCGACTACACGAGACAGAGCACCCGGTTCGTTTTCCAGAAGCAAGGAAATAATGTGCCGCATGATTATGTACGCTCCGTCTTGCTCAGCCACATATCGCGCATGGAGCCGTCTTTGATCTGCATCGGGTAGACGTGCTCGCTGGTGTCGACCGAAACATCAATGATCACCAGACGATCTTTCATGGCAAACGCTTCTTCCATCTTCGCCTTCAAATCTTTCGATTCAGTGATGCGCATGCCGACGTGACCATAGGCCTCTGCCAGCTTGACGAAATCAGGCAGCGATTCCATGTAGGAATGCGAGTGACGGCTACCATAGCTCATGTCTTGCCACTGGCGAACCATACCCAAAACGCCGTTGTTCAGGATGACGATTTTGACCGGCAAGCCATATTGCAGACAGGTGGACAGTTCCTGAATGTTCATCTGGATACTGCCCTCGCCCGTCACGCAAACGACGTCGTCATCCGGGAAGCTCAGCTTGATGCCCATGGCCGCCGGAAAACCGAAGCCCATGGTGCCCAGGCCGCCGGAGTTGATCCAGCGGTTCGGCTTGTTGAACGTGTAGTACTGCGCCGCGAACATCTGGTGCTGGCCCACGTCGGAGGCGACAAAGGCATCGCCCTTGGTCACTTCGCACAAGGTTTCGATCACGGTCTGCGGCTTGATGACGCTGCCGTCGCCCTTGTCGTAAGGGAACAGGCCGCGATCACCGCGCCACTCATCAACTTGCTTCCACCAGCTGGCAACGGACTCCTTGTTCGGGGTTTCGCCGATTTCCTTGAGGATCGCGACCATCTCGGTCAGGACACTCTCGACCGGACCGACGATAGGCACGTCTGCCTTGATGGTCTTGGAAATCGAAGCCGGGTCGATGTCGATGTGAATGATCTTGGCGTTCGGGCAGAACTTCGCCGGGCCGTTGATCACGCGGTCATCGAAACGAGCGCCGACTGCAAGGATCACGTCGGCATGATGCATCGCCAGGTTAGCGGTGTAGCTGCCGTGCATGCCGAGCATGCCGATAAACTGACGGTCGGTGCCAGGGTAGGCACCCAGACCCATCAGGGTATTGGTCACTGGCAGGTTGAGCATCTTCGCCAGCTCGGTCAGCGGCGCGGAACCACCACCGAGAATCACGCCGCCGCCTGCATACATCACAGGACGCTTGGCCGCCAGGAGCATTTCTGCCGCCTTGCGGATTTGCCCGGAGTGACCGCGAACGGCCGGGCTATAGGAACGCAGCTTGGCTTTTTTCGGGAAGATGTATTCGAACTTCTCGGCCGGGTTGGTCATGTCTTTCGGGATATCGACAACGACCGGACCAGGACGACCGGATTGCGCGAGGTAGAACGCTTTCTTCATGACTTCCGGGATTTCCGACGCGTGCTTGATCATGAAGCTGTGCTTCACGATCGGCCGGGAGATACCGATCATGTCGGTTTCCTGGAACGCATCGGTGCCCACCATGGTGCTAGGCACCTGGCCGGAAATGACCACCATCGGAATGGAGTCCATGTAGGCCGTGGCAATACCGGTAATGGCGTTGGTTGCGCCCGGGCCGGAGGTCACCAGTACCACACCGGCTTTACCGGTGGCACGGGCATAGCCGTCAGCCATATGGGTCGCAGCCTGTTCGTGACGAACCAGGATGTGGGTCACTTCCGGTTCTTTGAACAGGGCATCGTAGACATGAAGAAGAGCACCACCCGGGTACCCGTAGATATATTTGACGCCTTCGTCACGCAAAAAGCGGACGAGCATCTCACCGCCAGATAAAAGCTCCACGTTGTTCACCTCTAAAACGCCAGAATACCGCCCACATAACAGAGGACGGGTCTTAATAGGTTTACTTCTCAGCAGAGCATGAGCGACGGTGGTCGCCGACTACGTCAGCACTGACTGAGCAAGTATTGGGATCGTCCCAAGTGTTGCGGGCCTTTCCCACCCAGCGCGAGGTAACGCGTTGCGGGTGTAACAGGTCGGCGCGGATGTGCGCCTCATGATCTGCTGAGCGGGCCTGCTTCTGGCAGTCCCTCTACAGCGGACTTTGGATTCTTCTGTTTCGTCCTCTCCAAGTCAAGTCGTCTATGTGCTTTATTGAACTAAGCACATGAGAAAGCAAGAAAAAACCGCTAAACAGCAACTGTGTTAGCTTCAATTGCGCAACCCAATACAAGGAAATGGCATGCGAACGTTTTTCCTGACCGTCAGCCTGTTGATTGGCATCAGCCCTCTGGGCATGGCCGCTCAGATCTACAAATGGGTCGACGCCCAGGGCGTTACCCACTTCGACGCCCAGCCGCCCCAAGGCCAGGAAGCCACCACCGTGGTCACGCCCTCCTCGCCTTCCAGCAACCAGCCCCCGCAGCCACGCAGCGGTGCCATTGGCGATCAACAGGCCATCGACAAAAAAGTGAAAAAGCAGGTCAGCGAGCAGCAAGCCCAGCTAAAGGAGTTCTGCGAACAGGCGCGGACGAACCTGGCTCAACTGCAGAACAATCCGCGAATACGGGAGGATGTCGAAGGCGAGATGCGTCGCCTGACCGACCAGCAGCGGCAGGAGCGCATCAGCGAAGCACAGAAACAGATTGCGGAAAACTGCCAGTAGACACCTGTAGGAGCAGAGCTTGCTCGCGATGAACGATGTCGCGGTGTATCTGTCACACCGCGGCGCCTGCAATCGCGAGCAAGCTCGGCTCCTACAACGGATCGGAGTTAGCGGGAGGCGGTGATCAGTAGATCAAACTCTTTGAGCAGCACCTGAAGTTGCCGATCCCTGCCTTGAACATTGCGGGCAGCGAAGACCATTTCGGCCATCTCCTGAATTCCCGAAGCGTTTGGCAAGGGCAGATCCTGTTCGAGGATCACCTTCATCCGCGGAAGGAAGATCCATTGCAGCCACTGCTCGAAATCCAGCGTATCGACCGAGAAGGGTTCGACACTGGAAAGCGCTTCGGCGGAGGGCGAGACCTCGTCCCACCAACCCTGAACCCGCAGCTCGCGCTCGATCAGCAGCAACTGTTCGGCAATCTTCGGAAAGCGCGCATCCATCACAGCGAAACCTTGGCCTTCTGACGGGCCAATGCTGCGCCAGCAGAATCACCCTGTTTCTCACGCGCCTGAGCGATCAATTCCCACAAGCTGGCCTGAAGTGCCGGACGACCATTGGCGAAGGTCAGGCCACGACGAGCAAACTGCTCGGCTTGTGGCGCATCGCCTTGAGCCATACGCACCTGAGCCAGACGATAAAGCACTTGCGGCTCACGCGGCGCAACTCGCTGGGCGCGCTCGAGACTGGAGGAAGCACCGTTGAGATCACCGCTCGCCTGTTGCTGCTGAGCGGTAGTCAGCAAGGCCAGAACCGGACCGTCCAATTGCTCGTCGGCAGACAAGCCACCGGAGCTCGCCGAAGGAATCCCGCTCGGCGTCGACGGCATGCTGTAACTGCCCTGATTGACCGGTGCCGACTGCACCGGCGCGGCATCCATCGGCCCCGGGGTAATCGGGCCTGGCGTGATCGGTGCAGTGCTGATCGGTGCCGACGTCACTGCGCCGCCACCTGGCACCATCACGACGACGCCGGTATCACCTTGTGGAATCGCCTGAGTCTGGGCTTGCGCAGGACGTTTAGTCGTCGTCTGACGGAAACCGCCATTCGCCGAAATCCGTTCACTGTTCGAAACGGCGCTACCGGAATCAACAACCGGAATCGACCCGCGTTGTACGGAGGAGCAACCGCTGAGCAAAGCCACGGCGGTAACCGCTGGAATCAACCACTTGTTCACTTGAAACCCTCTTTGCTTAATTCATCCAGCCCTTGACCCAATCCATCACCGTTTCGCCGGAAACAGGGCTTTCGCCACCGCAAGCAGCACCGGGAGGCGGTTCGCTGCCGCGAATATACGGCATCTGCACCGCACCTGGGCAGTTGGCATCAGAGCCTTGCCCAGTACGCGAATCGACCCAGGCCTGAACAATGTTGTCTGGCTGCGGCATGTCCAGCGGCAACGGATCGGCCTTGCGCATGAAACTGGTCCAGACCTGCAACGCTCCGGTGGCGCCGGTGAACGGCGTCTTGCCGTTGTCATCGCGCCCCAGCCAGACCACTGCCAGCAGGTCCTGACTGAAACCGGCAAACCAGCTGTCCCGCGAATCGTTACTGGTACCAGTCTTACCGGCCAGGGTCAGGGTTTTCGGCAACACGTTGTAAACCGAACTACCGGTACCTTCACGCATGACCCGCTGCATGGCGCTCTGAATCAGGTAAATGGAGGCCGGATCGAAACGCTGCTGAATCTGGAACGGATAACGCTTGAGCGGTTCGCCTTCAGCGGTCAATACGCTACGGATCCCGCGCATCGGCGTATTGAAACCACCGTTGGCCAGGGTCTGGTACATCGTCGCCACTTCTATCGGGGTCAGACCGCCAGCGCCCAGCAACATCGACGGGAACGCCGGGAATTCGCGACTCACACCAAGACGCGCCAGGGTCTTCAGGACATTCGGCACGCCCACCGCCAACCCGAGACGCGCGGTTGACAGGTTGTAGGAATGCGCCAGGCCCTGATACAGGAATACGGTGCCATGGGAACGGCGATCGTAGTTCTGCGGCTTCCAGACTTGACCGTCCGCGCCTTTGACCGAAAAGGAATCGTCCGACAGCCAACTGGTCAATGTGTACTGGCTTGGCTTCTCAAGGGCTGTCAGATAAACCGCCGGCTTGATCAAAGAGCCGATCGGTCGTACAGCATCCAGCGCACGGTTGAAGCCGGCAAAACTCGCCTGACGACTGCCGATCATGGCCTGGACTTCACCGGTTTCCGGGTTGGTCACGACCATGGCCGCTTCAACCTCATCGGAACCCTTGCGCCCGGAGAGTCTCTTGAAGGTGTCGTTGACCGACGCCTCGGCTTTCATCTGCAGGATCGGGTCGAAACTGGTGAAGATCCGCAGACCTTCTTCGGTCAAGTCTTCGTCGCGATAGTCTTCGCGCAGCTGACGCTTGACCAGGTCGAGGAAGCCGGGGAACGAGCTGTCCGCCAGCTTGCCACGAGTCGTCACACCCAGTGGCATTGTCTTCGCGGCAGCGACCTGCTCGGGGGTGGCAACACCTTGTTGCTCAAGTACATCGAGCACGAGATTGCGCCGCTCAAGCGCCCGTTCAGGGTTGCGACGCGGGTTGTAATAGGACGGCCCCTTGACCATGCCCACCAGCATTGCGACTTGATGCAGTTTCAGCTCGGACAACGGTTGCCCGAAGAAAAACTGGCTTGCCAAGCCGAAGCCATGCACTGCGCGCTGGCCATCCTGACCGACGAACACTTCATTGAGGTAAGCCTCAAGAATCTCTCGCTTGTCGTAATGCAGCTCAAGCAACATCGCCATCATGGCTTCGGTGAGTTTGCGGGTCAGGCTGCGTTCGCTGGTCAGGTAGAAATTCTTGACCAACTGTTGCGTCAGCGTACTGCCGCCCTGGGTCATCTTGCCGCCAGAGGTGTTGACGTAGACGGCGCGGGCAATCGACTTGGGCGACACGCCCCAATGGCTATAGAAATCCCGGTCTTCCACAGCGACCAGGGTTTCCAGCAGATAGGGCGGGACCTGATCGATCTTGATCAGAATGCGATCTTCGAGGTTTTTCGGGTAAATCCCGCCGATCAGCAGCGGCTCAAGGCGCACCACAGAAAGCTTCGAACCGTTGGTCGCCGAAAGCTCGGCCACATAGTCGCCGGAGAACCGCACGCGCACAGGCTGGGGTTTCTCCAGGCCTTCATAGAACTGGAAGCCACGGGTATTCAAGTCGACGGTGTTGCCACTGACCGCCGCCGCGCCGGGGCCATTGCTCACGGCTTCGCGTCGGTAGCCCAAGGCGTCGAGCTCGGTGAGGAAGTCTTCCTTGCTCAACTTTTGGCCGGTAAACAGCTCCAGCGGGCGCGCGTACACCTTGGCCGGAATGGTCCAGCGCTTGCCGGAGAACTTCTCCTGGACGATCGCGTCGAGGTAAACCGCGAACCCGGCCAGCACCACAAGGCCGACCAGACTGAGTTTAAGGGCCCAGCCCAGCCAGGGGCGCAGGCCCTTGGAAGGTGGTTTTTTTGGGGTGCGGGGGGATCGAGTACGAGTCATGGCGGCGGATTATACGCACTTTATTCATACTCAACAGAAGCCCTCCGAGGTTTGCGTCAGACGGACTTGCGGCCATAATGACGGCCGTGAATTTTCCCCAGACTCTGAAGGATCGCCTGTGAGCCAGTCCCTGATCGCTGCCCTGCAAAACCCGGCCCTCTACCCGCATCCCGTAGACGGGTTCCAGGTCATCGAAACCCATATTTCCTGGGTAATCCTCACCGGCCCCTTTGCTTATAAAGTGAAGAAGCCAGTGAATTTCGGCTTCCTGGATTTCACCAACCTCGACGCTCGCAAGCATTTTTGCGGGGAAGAGCTGCGTCTTAACCAGCGCCTGACCAACGATTTGTATCTCGAAGTGTTGCCAATCACCGGCAGCGCCGAAGCCCCACAACTGGGCGGCGAGGGTCCGGTCGTCGATTACGCACTGAAAATGCGCCAATTCCCACAGAGCGGGTTACTCAGCACCCTACAAGCCAATGGTGAATTGACCACTGCGCACATCGACGAGATGGCCGCGCAGATCGCCCAATTCCACCTCAGCGCACCGAAAGTGCCTGCCGAACACGAAGCCGGCACTCCGGATAGCGTGATGGCACCGGTACGCCAGAACTTCGAACAGATCCGCCCGTTCCTCAGCGACAAGGCTGATCTGCTGCAACTGGATGCACTGCAAGCCTGGGCCGAAAGCAGCTTCGAACGCCTCAAGCCACTGTTCGCCCAGCGCAAGGCCGAAGGTTTCATCCGCGAATGCCACGGTGACATCCACCTGGGCAACGCCACCGTGATCGACGGCAAGGTCGTGATCTTCGACTGCATCGAGTTCAACGAACCGTTCCGCTTCACCGACGTTTATGCCGACACCGGCTTCCTGGCGATGGACCTGGAAGACCGTGGCCTGAAGAGCCTGGCGCGCCGCTTCATCAGCCAGTACCTGGAATTGACCGGCGATTACCAGGGCCTTGAGTTGCTGAACTTCTATAAAGCCTACCGCGCACTGGTTCGCGCCAAGGTCAGCCTGTTCAGCATGCCGGCCGAGGCCGACCCGGTGCAGCGAGCCACCACCCTGCGTCAGTACCGCAATTACGCCAACCTGGCGGAAAGCTACAGCACCATTCCTTCGCGCTTCATGGCCATCACCCACGGTGTTTCTGCCGTCGGCAAGAGCCATGTGGCCCTGCGTCTGGTGGAAGCATTGGGCGCCATTCGCCTGCGTTCCGATGTAGAGCGCAAACGTCTGTTCGGCGCGCAAACCGTGCCAAACGACCCTCAGGCCGGCATCTATAGCGCTGACGCCAGTGCCGCCACTTACACCCGTCTGCATGAAATTGCCGCGGTGATCCTGCGTGCTGGCTTCCCCGTAGTGATCGATGCGACGTACCTCAAACGCGACCAGCGTGACGGCGCAGCGAAAATTGCCGAAGCCACCGGCGCGCCATTCCTGATCCTCGATTGCAATGCGCCGCAAGCGGTGATCGAGACTTGGCTGGCCCTGCGTCAGGCAGACAAAAAGGACCCGTCCGACGCCAACCTGGCGGTTATCGAAGCCCAGCAAGCCACTCGCGAGGCTCTGACGCCAGCAGAGATTCTGTGCAGCAAACGCGTTCAGACCAATGAAAGCGGAACCCTCGATACAGTCGTTGCGCAAATTCGCCAGCGCCTGCCGGGTCTGTAAGAAACTATTTCAGCCGTGAAGCCTTCGCCGGCTTCACGGCTGCCAAATAGTGGCACTATACTGGCGTCATAAAACCAACAGGTGATCTGACATGAGCCAGCCGAAACTTCTCGACACCCCGCTTTATGCTTTGCTGCACAAAGACGACATCACTGGCTTCAACAACGAGCGCCCAAAAGACGGACCTATCGACATGGTCGGTGGCGATTTCCGGGGGCTGGATCTGCGTGAACTGAATGCCGACGGCGTCGACTTTACCGATGCCTATTTCCGCTCCGCCGACTTGCGCGGCATCGATTTTCGCAACGCCTCCCTGGAAGGCGCGAGCCTTGCTCACGCACAGATCTCCGGCGCCTACTTCCCGCCAGAGCTGAGTGCTGACGAGATCCTGATGTCGATGAATTTCGGTACACGCCTGCGTTATCGCACCCGCTAAAAGCGACTTTTAACTGACCCGTTCGGCGCCCCCGCATTGCGCTGAACGCAGGGCATATTTTGCCCGGAACCCTGATTCCACCGCCCTCTCTTCCTACCGCGCTCGCGGACTCTCACGCCGCTTCGAGACTTCGCTTCTTAGAAGCTTTTGCGTCGAAACCGACCAAACAATCACGCTTTTCCTACTGATGGCTACACTCCTGAGAAGCTCGCCCACGCACCGTTCGGCCGTCGCAAGGAGGCTTGATGAATGATGAACTGCAGCACCTGAAGAATCTTGGCAAGACGTCGGCGCAGTGGCTGCATGCCGTGGGCATCCACAGCGCCTCGGACTTGCGTCGCCTGGGGGCGGTGGATGCTTATCGGGCCGTGCGCACGCGCGGGTTTCGGGCGTCCAAGGTGTTGTTGTATGCCATCGAAGGTGCCCTGATGGATGTGCACTGGAATGACATTCCCGCCGAGCGCAAGGACGCCTTGAACAAACAGCTGGAAGCTATCTCGTCACGTCACAAAAACTGAACGGGCGCAGCAGCCATGTACCTACTTGGGGAACAACCGGCTTACGCCGACGCGCTGATCAACCGACTGCAACATATTCCCGTCCGGCTGCTGGAAGGCTTGATGCCCTGCGGACCGCGCCTGGAATTTTCAGCCGTCGATGATCTGGCCGTCCTGTTACCCGGCAATCAACTCTTTGTGCTGGACAATGGCCTGCTGCATGGATTCATCGATGATCGGGCATTGTTCTACCTGCACGAGGGAGATCTGATCGGCTTGCGTCAGGGCACCGAGCTACCGCGTTGCCGCTTTCGCAGCGATAGCCCTTTGACACTGACGCCTTATCTGCGATCCGAGGTTTTTCAGCATATCTACGCCGACCCGGAGCGTTCGGAGTTGTTTCTTCAATACATGGCCGGTCAGTCCGCCCTGCTGTCCGACGCCGTCGCCCGTCTGAAACAACCCGAGTTTCGAAGCACCAATGGCTTTCAGCGCGTGGCCAGTGGCGAAGTGTTGATCCGTCAGGGCGATGAACCGGATCAGGTGTTCGTCATCATTGATGGCCACGCCGAGGCCTTTGTCGACGGGCACAAAGTCGGCGATATCCCCAAGGACGAGATTTTTGGCGCCATGGCGGTGTTCACTGGCGAGAAGCGTAACGCCAGCGTGATCACCAGCGAGCCCAGCACTGTCATGCTGATCCCCAAAGACCAGTTTCTCAGCCTGACCCAAAGCAATCCGAAGATCGCCCATGGCCTGATTGCGAGCATGGCCCGACATATCGACCTGCTGAACAAGCAGATCATTCTGATGAACTCGCTCAAGCGAACAGGCTGAAGCCCAATGATTAAGGGCGTTTCAAGCGAACGGGCAGCGCATTTCAAAGAATTGAGGAATCAGCGGTTGACTTGATAATGAGAATCGCTATGATTATCACAACTGGTCGCGAGACTGGTCGATATTTGAAAAGCCCTTGGTTCGGACTCTCAGATATCTCCTCATCAGGCTAATCACGGTTATTTGACCCGGCTCTTGCCGGGTCTTTTTTTGCCTGGAGAAAAGTCATTCGATCACTTGCCAAATTGCTTACGCATTTGCGCGCAGTAATCCTGCGGTGGCATGGCGGGCGTGTACCAGACGTAATCCGCCATGGCCGGTGTGACCTCGCTGCCCTGCTCCGCCAGCAACAACACCACAGGCGCCTGAGGCTCTCCCAGATCAAGCACATGAATCGGCACGCCGACATCCTTGCGCGCATGGTAAGCGCCGGCAAACAGCAATGAAGGCGTGGGAGCCGCCAGCAGGCGTTCGGCCATCCGTCGGTCACGTTGCTGCTGGACCGCCAGCATCGCCGGCATTTGCGATGTCGGCAGCAGGCCGCAGTGGGATTCGCTGACTTGCTTCAATAACTCGTCCTTGACTGAAGCAGCGTTGGAGCGCGAACCGCTCAATGGCGGAGGGTTGGCGTAAACGGCACGGACTTCAGGCATGTCCAGATTGGCTGCCAGCAGCGGGTATGGCTGGGACAGCGCGAAGCGAACGATCGGCCCGTACAGATTCCAGTCCCACCCCGACTGCCAGGCTAATGCATCGGGCAAATCCGCCGGTGGTGTCGAGGTATGACGAACGTCATCGACACGCGGCTGTTGATCCGGCGTGAGCATTTCCATCAGCAGACTGCCTTGAGGTCGCCGTTCACCCAGCGACTTCAATAACCACAGCTGCAGTTCATGATGATCGCGATTGTCATGTTGCTCGCCCACGATCAGCCTCGAGGGCTTTTCCAACCGTTTAACAAGTTGCTCTGCCGTGAGGGTCTGACCGCTGCGCAAGTCCCTAATCTCGCCGACAACCGGTGGCGGAGTCGAAACATGCTGACAGGCACTCAGCAACACCAAGGCCAGCATCAAAATCCCACGCATGTTTTCACTCCATAAAAAACTCAGCGGGCGATGATCAGCGGATGCCCACGCTCCGGATGCCGCTGCACCAGCACTTCCAGCCCGAACACGGCCTTGAGTGGCTCCGGGCGCAACACCTGCTCTGGTGTATCGAGCGCCACAGGGCGCCCGCCTTCGAGCAGTAACAGGCGATCACAATAGCGCGCTGCCAGGTTCAGATCATGCAAGATCACCAACACCGCCGCGCCACGATTGGCGAACTCGCGTACGGCTTGCAACGTGGTGTGCTGATGAAGCGGGTCGAGCATCGACGTTGGCTCATCGAGCAACAACGTTTGCCCCGCTTCGCCCGGCCAGAGCTGCGCCAGAACCCGCGCCAGATGCACCCGCTGACGTTCGCCACCGGACAAGGCCAGATAGCTGCGGCCACTCAAATGCCCGGCATCGGCTGCGTGTAATGCGGCGGCGACGATCTCTTCATCGCGGACCCGACCGCTTTGATGGGGCAAGCGGCCCATGCCGACCACCTCTTCGACACGAAAGGCGAAGTCCAGGGTCGACACCTGCGGCAATACCGCCAAGCGCTGCGCTCGCGCCGTCCCCATCCAATCGCTCAACTCGCGCTCGTCGAGCCAGACGCTGCCCTGATGAGCCCGCAACTCACCGCACAAGGCGCCGAGCAAAGTGCTTTTGCCGGCGCCATTCGGCCCCAGCACGCCGAGAACTTCGCCCGGTTTGAGCTCAAGCGTAATGTCCGTCAGGACAATCTTTCGGCCTCGACGGATTTGCAGATTTTGCGTTCGCAACATCAGGCACGCCCCCTGACCAGTAAATACAGAAAGAACGGCGCACCGATGAAAGCCGTGACGATCCCGATCGGCAATTCGGCCGGCGCCAGGGCCAGTCGCGCTACCAGATCGGCAAACAACAAAAGACTGGCACCGGCCAATACTGACGCTGGCAACAGCACACGATGATCCGGACCGGCCAGCAGTCGCACCAGATGCGGCACCACCAGACCAACAAACCCGATCATCCCCGCCGCGGCCACCGCAGCACCGACACCCAACGCCGTGCAGAACACCAACTCGCGCTTGAGCCGTTCGACGTCGATACCCAGGTGACCCGCCTCCGACTCACCCAGCAACAACGCATTCAAGGCTTTGGCCCGGCGCGGCAGCCACAGCGCCACGCCGGCACTGATCAGCAGTAACGGCCAGAGTCGCGAATAGCTGGCGCCATTGAGGCTGCCCAGGTTCCAGAACGTCAGGGTGCGCAGCGTCGCATCATCCGCCAGATAGGTGAACAGCCCCACGGCGGAACCGGCCAGCGCAGTCAACGCAATACCGGCCAGCAGCATGGTCGCGACATTGGTCTGCCCGTTGCGCCGGCCCAGTCGATACACCAACGCGGTCACGCCGAGCCCGCCGAGAAACGCGCACAGCGATAACAGATACGGCCCGAAGGATTCAGGCAGACCGCCGAACACAGAACCACCGACGATCGCAATCGCCGCGCCCAATGCCGCACCGCTGGAGACGCCGACCAGCCCCGGATCGGCCAGAGGATTACGAAACAACCCCTGCATCGCCACGCCGGACAATGCCAACACCCCTCCCACGGCCAAACCCAACAAGGTTCGCGGCAAACGAATCTGCCCGAGGATCAGCCCCGCCTGCTCCAGCCCGTCGGGCGCGATCGGTACCCCCACCAGCCGCAGGGCTGCGCGCAAGGTGTCGAACAACGGCAAGCTCACCGGTCCAAGCGCCAATGACAACCAGATGGCCAGCAAACACAGCAGGATCAGACCAATGAACAAAGCGCGGGGTTTAACCAGGATGGTCATTGGCCGGCCGAATCGGGGTAAAAGGCGTCAGACAGTTTTTTCATCGCATCGGGTAGCCGCGGCCCCAAGCCCCCGACCAACAACGTCGGATCAAGCTCTATGACTCGCCCGTCCTTGGCCGCGCGGGTCGAGGACAGGATCGGATTCTCCTTGAACAACGCCGCACGGGCTGCATCGCCGGTCAGTGCGCGATCAGCAAACACCAGCACCTCAGGATCCAGGCTGACCAGGGATTCGACAGAAAAGGGTTTGTAGCCGGTATGCGTGGCCAGATTGTGTCCGCCGGCCTGTTGCAGCAACCAATCGGCGGCGGTGTCCTTGCCGGCGATGAGCGGTTTGCCGCCCGCGTGGCCAAGCAACAACAGCACGCCCGGCGATTTTTCCTTCAACTGCGCCCGAGTGACCCGGATCTTTTGCTGATCGAGTTGCTGTTGATAAGCCTGGAACAGCTGTGAGGCCTGATCGTCAGCGCCAAGCAACTTGCCCAGACGCTGCAAATTGCCCTGCAACGTCGGCAGGTCCGGCTGGGCCGAGAACAGCTCGACCTGCACACCCGCACTGCGAACCTGCGAAAGTACAGGTGGCGGTCCCGTTTCTTCGGTGCCAACCAGTATCTGCGGGCGTAAGCTCAAGATGCCCTCCGCCGACAATTGCCGCTGATACCCGATGCTCGGCAATGCCTTGAGCGATTCCGGGTGCTGGCTGGTGGTGTCGACACCGACCAGTTTCGATTCACCGCCCAGCGCGCTGATCCATTCCGATAAAGCTCCCCCGGCACTGACCCAACGTTGTGGCGACTCGGCCGCTGCGGCGTGGTGGCTGACGAGGAGTCCGACACAGAGCGCAGCAACGCGGGTACTCAGGCGCATAAACAGCTTCCTTTAGGGTTTTCCCGGGCATAGAAATGACAGGCCACGTATCCTAGGCGCCTGGCATCTGTAACCGAAGGGCAAGGCGGCCATTTGATAATTGTTTGCATTTGAACGTCAAGCTCGGACATATCCAGTCACGAGCCGCCGGACTTGAGGATAGACATGAAGTTTCTTTGTGCAGGCGTTGAGCTGGCCGATGCCAGCAGTCGCGGTTTCGACATCGACGGCCAGAAGCTCTTTGCCGTGCGCCGTGGCGGCCAGGTTTACGTCTACATCAATCGCTGCCCGCACCGTGGCGTGGGACTGGAATGGAAGCCCGACCAGTTTCTCGACCCCAGCAACAGCCTGATCCAGTGCGCGACCCACGGCGCACTGTTTCTGATCGAAGACGGCGAATGCGTCGCCGGCCCTTGCGCCGGTCAGTCCCTGACCACCGTCGCCTGCCGCGAAGACGAGCAAGGGATCTGGGTCAGTCTTTAGCCGTTGAGCAACACCTCCAGACGCCGATCGACCACCATCTCTTCGTGGGTCAAACGTACGCCATAGGCCAACACTTCGACTCCGCACGCCACCGCTTCACGCAAAGCGTCGGCGTAGGCCGAATCGATTTCTTTTGCAGGACGCACAGCGTCGATGCCGGTGAGATTGACGCAATACAACTGCACCGCACGAATTCCATCCCGGGCCAAATGCGCCAATTCGCGCAAATGCTTGGCCCCGCGCTGGGTCACTGCATCGGGAAATGCCGCTACCCGTGAGCCGTCGAAGCCCAGGGTGACACTTTTGACTTCGACATACGCCGGCCCGCTCGGGTAATCGAGGCGGAAATCGATGCGACTGCTTTCCTGACCGTAGGCCACTTCGCGCTTCAGTTCGGTAAAGCCGTTGAGTTCAGTGATGACACCCGCTCGCAGTGCTTCTTCGATCAAGCCGTTGGCCCGCCCGGTGTTCACGCAAAACAAGCGCCCCTGCGGGGTTTCGCCGACTTCCCAGGTACCGGGCAACTTGCGCTTGGGGTCGTTGGAACGGCTGAACCAGACCTGCCCGCCTTCGACCTGGCAATTGAGCATCGAGCCGGTGTTCGGGCAGTGAATAGTCAGCAACTCGCCGCTAACGGTTTCGATATCGGCGAGAAAACGCTTGTAACGACGAATCAAACGACCTTCTTCGAGGGGAGGATGAAAACGCATCAGCCTTGCCAGCTCTTCAAGCCGCGCGCAATCCGCTCGACCGCTTCTTGTAGCCTCGGAAGACTTTGGGTGTAGGCAAACCGCACATGATGGCCGGCCTGATAACGACCGAAGTCCAGACCCGGAGTAATCGCCACGTGTTCGGTTTCGAGGAAATGCCGGCAGAACGCGAAGGCATCGCCGCCGAACTTGCTGATATCGGCATACAAGTAGAACGCGCCTTCAGGCTCAACGGCGATACCAAAGCCCAACTCTCGCAGGGCTGGCAGCAGGAAATCCCGACGACGGCCGAATTCGGCGCGACGTTCTTCCAGAATGCTGATTGTGGCCGGTTCGAAGCAGGCCAGTGCGGCGTGCTGAGCCATGCTCGGGGCGCTGATGTAGAGGTTCTGGGCGAGCTTTTCCAGCTCACCGACCGCCGCTTCAGGCGCCACCAGCCAACCCAGTCGCCATCCCGTCATGCCGAAATACTTGGAAAAACTATTCAGTACAAAGGCACTGTTATCGACTTCCAGCACGCTGGCCGCATCAGTGCCGTAGGTCAGACCGTGATAGATCTCGTCCACCACCAGATGACCGTGTCGCTCCTTGATCGCAGCCGACAGGCCCGCCAGTTCATCGCGGGTCAGGATCGTCCCGGTCGGATTGGCTGGCGACGCCACCAGGGCGCCGACGCTGTCGTGGTCCCAGTGGCGGGCAATCAGTTCCGGCGTCAGCTGATAGCGCACGTCCGGGCCTACAGGAACAAGCTGTGCCGCACCTTCCACCAGCCGCAAAAAGTGCCGGTTGCACGGGTATCCCGGGTCCGCCAGCAGCCAGTGCTTGCCCGGATCCACCAACAAGGCGCTGGCCAACAGCAGCGCACCGGAACCGCCAGGCGTGATGAGAATTCGCTGCGGGTCGATGTTCAAACCGTAACGTTGCTGATAAAAGCCGGAAATGGCCTCACGCAACTCGGGAATGCCACGCGCGGCGGTGTAACGGGTCTTCCCCGCCGTCAAGGCGGCCTGGCCGGCCTGAATGATCGGCTCGGCAGTGGTGAAGTCAGGTTCGCCGATCTCCAGGTGGATCACGTCGTGACCAGCAGCTTGCAGTTCATTGGCCCGCGCCAGCAGCGCCATGACATGGAAAGGTTCGATCGCGCGACTGCGGGCACTGTAGGACTGAGCCATTAGCCTTCCTTCAACAGGGAAAAAAACCAATTCTACCCAAGCACAGGAACGAGCGAGAACCTAAAGCGGTCAGACCGTTATAACGCTGTTCTCAAACGACTCAAGCGTGTGTCTCAGGTTTGACTAAAATCAATAATTGATCAGGTCTCCAGCACCACCAGACAAGGCTTTGCAATCATTTGCAAGCACAGCGGGCCACTACCTCGACATCCGGGAGTAGCGCGGCCCGATTTGATCTGGTAAGTTCGCCCGCTTGCAGCCGCAGGGCCGGCAGGTGTCGGTGATGGAGCAATCCTGCGCAATGGATTACAAGAGTAGAGGCGGTCTATTTCATGTCCACCCAAGCAAAGCAACAACAGAACCAGTCGATCAGCGGCTTCGAACCCTACAAAGAAGTGAAGGGCGAGGAGTACATGGGCAAGCCCATGCGCGCTCACTTCACCAAGATCCTGAATAAGTGGAAACAGGACTTGATGCAGGAAGTCGACCGTACTGTTGATCACATGAAAGACGAAGCGGCCAACTTCCCGGACCCGGCAGACCGTGCCAGCCAGGAAGAAGAATTCAGCCTCGAGCTGCGTGCCCGTGACCGCGAGCGCAAGTTGATCAAAAAGATCGACAAGACGCTGCAACTGATCGAAGACGAAGAATATGGCTGGTGCGAGTCCTGCGGCGTCGAAATCGGCGTCAAGCGACTGGAAGCCCGCCCTACCGCCGACATGTGCGTTGACTGCAAGACCCTGGCGGAAATCAAGGAAAAGCAAGTCGGCAAGTAATCTCGACTTGAACGAAAAACGGAGCGTGCGAACGCTCCGTTTTTGTTTCTGACATTCGCCACGGCGAGCCCTCCTGTGGGAGCGAGCCTGCTCGCGATTGCGGTGTGTCAGTCAACGAATGTGTTGTATGTGAAACCGCTATCGCGAGCAGGCTCACTCCCACAGGGACTCGCGCACGACCAGAGATGTAACATTCGTCCATGACCGCCACGACTTCCACTCCCTACATCGGGCGCTTCGCCCCCACGCCCAGTGGCCATCTGCATTTCGGTTCGCTGGTCGCAGCGCTGGCCTCGTACCTCGACGCACGCTCGGTGGGTGGCCGTTGGTTGATGCGCATGGAAGATCTCGATCCGCCACGGGAAGAGCCCGGCGCTCAAGCGGCGATCCTCAAAGCCCTGGAAAGCTACGGTTTCGAGTGGGATGGAGAAGTGGTCCGACAGAGTGACCGGCACGATGCCTACGCCGAAGTCCTCAATCGCCTGTTCAATCACGGCCTGGCCTACGCGTGCACCTGTTCACGCAAAACACTTGCGCCCTATCACGGGATTTATCCAGGGCTGTGCCGCAACGCCGGTCATGACACTAAAAATGCTGCGATTCGCCTGCGTGTCCCCGAACTGGAATATCACTTCATCGACCGGGTGCAAGGCGAATACCGCCAACACCTGGGCCGGGACGTCGGCGATTTCGTGATTCGTCGCCGCGACGGGCTCTACGCCTATCAATTGGCGGTGGTGCTGGACGACGCCTGGCAAGGCATTACCGATGTCGTCCGCGGCGCCGACCTGCTCGACTCCACGCCGCGCCAGCTCTACTTGCAAGAACTGCTTGGCCTGCCGCAACCGCGCTATCTGCATATCCCGCTGATCATCCAGCCCGATGGCCACAAGCTCGGCAAGTCCTATCGTTCGCCGCCGCTGACCGAAGATCAGGCAACCCCCTTGTTGCTGCGTGCATTGCGCGCACTGGGGCACAATCCCGGTGCCGAACTGGCTTACGCCACCCCACGGGAAGTGTTGAACTGGGGCATCGCCCACTGGGATGCAGGGTTGATCCCGCGCACACTCAACCTGCCCGAAGCACAACTACAGTGATCACACTTGCAGTGGCGCGCCCATCCGTTACCATCGCCGCACGTTTTCGGGCACGCGCATAAAAAAGAGAGGCCGGGATGTACATCTATCGCTTGGTCCTGCTCCTGGTAGTGGGGATTTATCTGTTCTCCCCAGCCATCATGGATTGGTGGATCGACGCCACTGGCGCCTGGTATCGCCCTTATCTGCTCTGGCTGATTCTGATCGTCGTGACCTTCATCCTGCAGAGCCAAAAAGATGCCGATGAGCTTTAGCCTGACCCAGATGATCCTGATCAGCGCCGCCTACCTGGCGGTGCTGTTCGGCGTAGCCTGGATCAGCGAACGGGGCATGATCCCCCGGGCGATCATTCGCCACCCGCTGACCTACACCCTGTCGCTGGGCGTGTATGCCAGTGCGTGGGCGTTTTACGGCACGGTGGGCCTGGCCTATCAATACGGCTACGGATTTTTGTCCAGCTATCTGGGCGTCTCCGGCGCGTTTCTGCTGGCGCCGGTGCTTTTGTATCCGATCCTGAAAATCACCCGCACGTATCAGCTGTCGTCGCTGGCCGATCTGTTCGCCTTCCGCTTCCGCAGCACCTGGGCCGGCGCATTGACCACGATCTTCATGCTGATCGGCGTGCTGCCGCTGCTGGCGTTGCAGATTCAGGCGGTGGCCGACTCCATCGGCATCCTCACCCGCGAGCCGGTGCAACATCGCGTGGCCCTGAGCTTCTGCGCACTGATTACGCTGTTCACGATTTTCTTTGGCTCGCGGCACATTGCGACACGGGAGAAACACGAAGGCCTGGTGTTTGCGATTGCCTTTGAATCGGTGATCAAGCTGATCGCCATTGGCGGCGTTGGCTTGTATGCGTTGTACGGCGTATTCGACGGTCCGCAACAGCTGGAACTGTGGCTGCTGCAAAACCAGACCGCCCTCGCCGCTTTGCACACGCCATTGCAGGAAGGTCCATGGCGCACGCTGCTGCTGGTGTTCTTCGCTTCGGCGATTGTGATGCCGCACATGTACCACATGACGTTTACCGAAAACCTCAACCCGCGCTCGCTGGTCAGTGCGAGCTGGGGCTTGCCACTGTTCCTGCTGTTGATGAGCCTGGCGGTACCGCTGATTCTCTGGGCCGGACTGAAACTCGGCGCCACCACCAACCCGGAATACTTCACGCTGGGTATCGGCATCGCCGCCAACAGCAAGGCCCTGGCGCTATTGGCCTATATCGGCGGATTGTCAGCGGCCAGCGGTTTGATCATTGTCACCACCCTGGCCCTGTCCGGGATGGCGCTGAACCATTTGGTGCTGCCGCTCTATCAGCCGCCGGCCGAAGGCAATATCTACCGCTGGCTGAAGTGGACCCGCCGGGGGCTGATCGTCGCGATCATCATGGCCGGTTACGGTTTCTACCTGCTGCTGGGCGCGGAACAGGATCTGGCGAATCTGGGCATCGTCGCCTTCGTCGCCACCCTGCAATTCCTGCCGGGCGTGCTGTCGGTACTGTACTGGCCGACCGCCAACCGCCGCGGTTTCATCGCCGGTTTGCTCGCGGGGATTCTGGTGTGGCTGGTGACTATGCTGCTGCCGCTGGTCGGCAATCTGCAGGGCTTCTACATACCGCTGCTGAACATGATCTACGTGCTGGACGACACCAGTTGGCACATGGCGGCGATCGCCTCGCTGGCGGCCAACGTGCTGATGTTCACCCTGATCTCGCTGTTCACCAACGCCAGCAGCGAAGAGGCCAGCGCCGCCGAAGCCTGCGCCGTGGACAACGTGCGCCGGCCGCAACGCCGCGAATTGCACGCCGCCTCACCCCAGGAATTCGCCACACAGCTTGCCAAACCCTTGGGCGCCAAGGCTGCGCAGAAAGAAGTCGAACAGGCCCTGCGCGACCTCTATCTGCCTTTCGATGAGCGCCGGCCTTACGCCTTGCGCCGCTTGCGCGACCGTATCGAAGCCAACCTCTCCGGCTTGATGGGGCCGAGCGTGGCTCAGGACATGGTCGAAACATTCCTGCCTTATAAGGCCGGCGGCGAAAACTACGTCACCGAAGACATCCACTTCATCGAAAGTCGCCTCGAGGATTACCACTCGCGCCTGACCGGGCTTGCCGCCGAACTCGATGCCCTGCGCCGCTATCACCGCCAGACCCTGCAGGAATTGCCGATGGGTGTTTGCTCGCTGGCCAAGGATCAGGAAATCCTCATGTGGAACAAAGCCATGGAGGAACTGACCGGCATTGCCGCACAGCGTGTGGTCGGTTCGCGGCTGAGCACCATTGCCGATCCCTGGAAAGAGCTGCTGCAAGGCTTCATCAATCTGCCGGACGAGCATTTGCACAAACAGCACCTGGCCCTCGACGGCCAGACGCGCTGGCTGAACCTGCACAAAGCCGCGATCGATGAACCGTTGGCCCCGGGCAACAGCGGCCTGGTGCTGCTGGTGGAAGACCTCACCGAAACCCAGATGCTCGAAGACAAACTGGTGCACTCCGAGCGCCTGGCCAGCATCGGTCGACTCGCCGCCGGTGTGGCCCATGAAATCGGCAACCCGATCACTGGCATCGCCTGCCTTGCACAGAACCTGCGCGAAGAACGCGAAGAAGACAGCGAACTGAAGGAAATCAGCGGGCAGATCCTGGAACAGACCAAACGCGTGTCGCGCATCGTTCAGTCGCTGATGAGCTTCGCCCATGCCGGCAGTCATCAGCACAGCGACGAGCCCGTCTGTCTGGCCGAAGTGGCCCAGGATGCCATCGGTTTGCTGGCGCTGAACCGACGCAATTTCGAAGTACAGTTTTACAACCTGTGCGATCCCGATCACTGGGTCGAAGGCGATCCGCAGCGACTTGCGCAAGTACTGATCAACCTGCTCTCAAACGCCCGCGACGCCTCGCCTCCCGGCAGTGCGGTGCGAGTCAAAAGCGAAGCCGGCGAACACACGGTCGATTTGATCGTGGAAGACGAAGGCAGCGGTATTCCGAAGAACATCATGGATAGATTGTTCGAACCTTTCTTCACCACCAAGGATCCTGGCGAAGGCACCGGTCTGGGCCTTGCACTGGTCTATTCCATCGTTGAAGAGCATTATGGACAAATCACCATCGACAGCCCGGCTGATGTTCAAAGCCAACGCGGCACCCGTATCCGGGTGACCTTGCCGCGTCATGTCGAAGCGACGTCCGCTGTGAACTGAGACCGTCGAGAGTATCGAATCAATGCCGCACATTTTGATCGTCGAAGACGAAACAATTATCCGCTCCGCCTTGCGCCGCCTGCTGGAACGTAACCAGTATCAGGTCAGCGAAGCCGGTTCAGTGCAGGAAGCACAAGAACGCTTCACCATTCCCACGTTCGACCTGATCGTCAGCGACCTGCGTCTGCCGGGCGCGCCTGGCACCGAGTTGATCAAACTCGGCCAGGGCACTCCGGTGCTGATCATGACCAGCTACGCCAGCCTGCGTTCGGCGGTCGACTCGATGAAGATGGGCGCGGTGGATTACATCGCCAAGCCTTTCGATCACGATGAAATGCTGCAAGCCGTCGCGCGAATCCTGCGTGACCGTCAAACTGTGCAAGCCAGCGGTGAACCGGTCGTCGGTAAAGCCGGTAATGGCGCCGCGAAACCGGGCGCCAGCAACAACAATGGCGAAATCGGCATCATCGGCTCCTGCCCGCCCATGCAGGATCTGTACAGCAAGATCCGCAAAGTCGCGCCAACCGACTCCAATGTCCTGATCCAGGGCGAATCCGGCACCGGTAAAGAACTGGTGGCGCGTGCCCTGCACAACCTGTCCAAACGCGCCAAGGCGCCGATGATTTCGGTGAACTGCGCGGCCATTCCGGAAAGCCTGATCGAGTCCGAACTGTTCGGCCACGAAAAAGGCGCGTTCACTGGCGCCAGCGCCGGGCGTGCCGGCCTGGTAGAAGCGGCCGACGGCGGCACCCTGTTCCTCGACGAAATCGGCGAACTGCCACTGGAAGCCCAGGCCCGCCTGTTGCGCGTGCTGCAAGAAGGTGAAATTCGTCGTGTGGGTTCGGTGCAGTCCCAGAAAGTCGATGTGCGCCTGATCGCCGCGACTCACCGGGACCTCAAGAGCCTGGCGAAGATCGGCCAGTTCCGTGAAGACTTGTATTACCGCCTTCACGTGATCGCCCTGAAACTGCCAGCCCTGCGCGAGCGCGGCGCCGACGTCAACGAAATTGCCAACGCGTTCCTGGCGCGGCAGAGCGCGCGGGTCAACCGCACCGACCTGAAGTTTGCCCCGGATGCCGAACAGGCCATCCGTCATTACTCCTGGCCGGGTAACGTACGTGAGCTGGAAAACGCCGTAGAACGTGCGGTCATCCTGTGCGAGAGCCCGGAGATTTCCGCCGAGCTGCTGGGGATCGATATCGAACTGAGCGATCTGGACGATGACGACTTCATCGGCCTGCCACCACAACAGGGCAGCGCCGCCGGCAACAATAGCCATGAGCCGACTGAAGACCTGTCACTGGAAGACTACTTCCAGCACTTCGTTCTCGAGCACCAGGACCACATGACCGAAACCGAGTTGGCACGCAAACTCGGTGTCAGTCGCAAATGCCTGTGGGAACGTCGTCAGCGCCTGGGCATTCCGCGGCGCAAGACCGGGGTGGCCAGCGAGAGCTGAACGTCACCTGTCTGATGCGCAGGTAACACGTGACAAGGTGAAAAAACTGTTACCTCACCTTTTTCACGTAACAGAAGCCGGGGCTTACGGTAACGAAGCCCCGGCTTTTTTTGGCCTCGAAAAAACCCGCCAAGCTGCTTAACCCCTTGTTTTGCTGGGCCTCGTAAAAGTTGGCACGCACCCTGCTATATGTTTGGTACAAGAACAATAACAAGCAATGCACAAGACAATAAAAATAAGACGTATCGACTCACGCACAATAAAAACAAGACGGCGAGAGGCGTAGCTAACTGATTCTTTTGGAGAGGCGTTGTATTTGGGGCTTGCCCCACGACCAGGCCGAGAACAACAAAAAACTGTCACAAGACAGAGCCTGAACTGGTTGGATCGCAAGATCACTGCAACACAGCGACCAAAGCAATCCGTTTGCTCTTGGCTCCCGATTGGGAGGGTCATGAAGGAAAAACTTCATGGCGAGGGCACTTAACAAAAACAAAAAGCCCGAATCAAAAATAAAAATAGAGCATGCAACTACTTTCTTGGGGAGCTTCGGCTCCCCTTGTAGTTTCTGGCGTTTAGACACGCCAATCGCCCCTGCTTCAAGCGCTTGCGCAGCTTCCTACACCATCCCCCGACTAAATGCTAGAATCCCCGCCCATCATGCGGTCATTCTTCGTTTTGGCCGAACATTCCTTCAAACAGTGCATCCCATGCTGAAGAAGCTGTTCCAGTCATTCCGTTCTCCCAAGCGTCATACGCAACACATTCGCAGTACGCCTGAAGTGCTCAACAGCGGCCAACATTCGCTGCAAAAGGCCCAATTCAGTCGCTACGCGGTGAACATCGTCGAACGCCTGCAGAACGCCGGTTATCAGGCTTACCTGGTCGGCGGCTGTGTGCGTGACATGCTGCTCGGCATCACGCCAAAAGATTTCGACGTCGCCACCAGTGCCACGCCCGAACAGGTGCGAGCCGAATTCCGCAACGCGCGGATCATCGGTCGCCGCTTCAAACTGGTGCACATCCACTTTGGCCGCGAAATCATTGAAGTCGCGACCTTTCGCGCCAATCACCCGCAAAACGATGAAGAGGAAGACAGCAACCAGTCTTCCCGCAACGAGAGCGGGCGCATCCTGCGCGATAACGTCTATGGCACGCTGGAAGAAGACGCGCAGCGCCGCGACTTCACCATCAACGCCTTGTATTACGATCCGGTCAGCGAGCGCATCCTCGATTACGCCAACGGCGTACACGACATCCGCAATCACCTGATCCGCCTGATCGGCGACCCGAAGCAACGCTACCAGGAAGATCCGGTACGGATGCTGCGAGCCGTGCGTTTCGCCGCCAAGCTGAATTTCGGCATCGAAAAACACAGCGCCGCGCCAATCCGTGAATTGGCACCGATGCTGCGCGAGATTCCATCGGCCCGCCTGTTCGAGGAGGTACTCAAGCTGTTCCTCTCCGGCCATGCCGCGGACACCTTCGAGATGCTGGTCGACCTGCAGCTGTTCGATCCGCTGTTCCCGGCCAGTGCCGAGGCCCTGGAATACAACCCGACGTACACCCACACGCTGATCAGCGAAGCGTTGATCAACACTGATCTGCGGATCAAACAGAACAAACCGGTGACCCCGGCGTTCCTGTTTGCGGCGCTGCTTTGGCCAGCCCTGCCGGCCCGTGTATTGCGTTTGCAAGAACGTGGCATGCCGCCGATTCCAGCGATGCAGGAAGCCGCTCATGAATTGATTGCCGAACAGTGCCAGCGCATCGCGATTCCGAAACGCTTCACCATGCCGATCCGCGAGATCTGGGACATGCAAGAGCGTCTGCCACGCCGCAGCGGCAAGCGCGCCGACCTGTTGCTGGACAACCCGCGGTTCCGTGCCGGTTACGACTTCCTGCTGCTGCGCGAAAGCGCCGGCGAGCAGACCGATGGCCTGGGCGAATGGTGGACGGATTATCAGGACGCCAACGACAGCGAACGTCGCGACATGATCCGCGACCTCAGCGGCAAGGATGACGGCACTGGCGCACCACGCAAGCGTCGCCGCAGCGGTGGCGCCAAGCGCAAACGCACCGCCGGTGCACCGAGCGCCACGGGCGAGTAATCCATGGAACGCATCTACATCGGCATGGGCAGCAATCTGGCTGACCCCGCCGAACAATTGCGCAGCGCCGTCGAGGCGCTGACACAGTTGCCGCAGACCGAACTGATCGGGGTTTCCGGGTTTTATCAGAGCGACTCGCTACTGCCCGGCCAACCGCGTTATACCAACGCGGTTGCCGCCCTCGACAGCACGCTCCCGCCGCTGGAGCTGCTTGATGCGCTGCAAGCCATTGAGAACGGACAGGGCCGCGAGCGCCTTGAACGTTGGGGGCCGCGTACGCTGGATCTCGACATCGTATTGTTCGGTGATCGGTTGATCGATGAACCTCGCCTCAAGGTGCCTCACTACCATATGCAGGAACGAGCTTTCGTTCTCTATCCACTGGCCGAACTGGCGCCTGCGGATTTGCGTCTGGCTGATGGCCGCAGCCTGAGTGATTTGCTCGCTGCCTGCCCGTTCGTCGGCC
Source organism: Pseudomonas sp. GM41(2012) (assembly GCF_000282315.2). Lineage (GTDB taxonomy): Bacteria > Pseudomonadota > Gammaproteobacteria > Pseudomonadales > Pseudomonadaceae > Aquipseudomonas. The sequence continues at coordinate 1,108,060 of NZ_AKJN02000007.1, read as the reverse complement.
TGGAACGCCTTCCTCAGCCTGACTGCTAATCCCTGTGGGAGCGGGCTTGCCCGCGATGGCGAACGACCGGTCAACATTGATGTTGAATGTAAAATCGCTATCGCGGGCAAGCCCGCTCCCACAGTGTTTTGTACCGGACTCAAGATCGACGGCAATCCTGCTGAATCGCATCAGTTACCCCGGTAACACCCCACGCGTAACAATGCGGTAACACACGCAATTGACTTCCCGAGTTCTCCTCACGACTATAGGCGTCCCGCTGCCGCCAACACGGCGTTGAAGGGCGCAATCCAGGCCTTAAAAGCACGACAACAGACCGTGCGCCTGTATTTAACGAAGAATCACGCGCGTTACTCGCAGTAGTTTCCACAGCGCCTGAATGAGGAACTTTTCATGCCAGCCATCACCCTGACCACTCTGCAAGGTCTCAAGCAAAAAGGTGAAAAGATCACCATGCTGACCTGCTATGACGCGACCTTCGCCCACGCCTGTAATGAGGCTGGCGTCGAAGTGCTGCTGGTGGGCGACTCCCTTGGCATGGTTTTGCAAGGTCACGACAGCACCCTGCCGGTCACCACCGCGGAAATGGCTTACCACGTGGCATCCGTCAAACGCGGTAACACCGATGCGTTGATCCTCGCCGACCTGCCCTTCATGGCCTACGCCACCCTCGAACAAACCATGACCAACAGCGCCCTGTTGATGCAGGCGGGTGCGCACATGGTCAAGGTTGAAGGTGCGCTGTGGCTGGCGGACTCGATCCGTCTGCTGGCCGAACGCGGTATCCCGGTGTGCGCGCACATGGGGCTGACACCGCAATCGGTGAATATTCTGGGCGGTTACAAAGTCCAGGGCCGCAGCGAGAACCAGGCACGCCAGATGCGCGCCGATGCCATCGCTCTGGAACAGGCAGGGGCAGCCATGCTGTTGCTCGAGTGCGTACCGAGTGAACTGGCTCAGGAAATCACCCAGGCGGTGGGTATTCCGGTGATCGGCATCGGCGCCGGCAGTGGCACTGATGGCCAGGTACTGGTTCTGCACGACATGCTCGGCCTGTCGATCACTGGCCGTGTGCCAAAGTTCGTGAAGAACTTCATGGCCGGGCAACAAAATATTCAAGCGGCGCTTGGTGCGTACGTCACTGAAGTCAAAGCGGCGACTTTCCCTGGTATCGAACACGGATTCTCTGCATGAACACCGTAAAAACCGTACGCGAATTGCGGGCCGCCGTGGCCCGTGCCCGCAGTGAAGGCAAGCGCATCGGCTTCGTGCCGACCATGGGCAACCTGCACAGCGGTCATGTGGCACTGGTGACCAAAGCCACCCAACGGGTGGATTTCGTGGTCGCGAGCATTTTCGTCAACCCGCTGCAGTTCGGCGCCGGTGAAGACCTCGACAAGTACCCGCGCACCCTCGCAGCCGATCAGGAGAAACTGCTCCAGGCCGGTTGCCACTTGCTGTTCGCGCCAACCGTTGAAGAAATGTACCCCGACGGTATGGTCGGCCAGACCCGCGTCAGCGTTCCGCAACTCTCCGAAGGCCTGTGCGGCGCCAGCCGTCCCGGGCATTTCGAAGGTGTGGCGACGGTAGTCACCAAGCTGTTCAATATGGTCCAGCCGGACCTGGCGATCTTCGGCCAGAAAGACTTCCAGCAACTGGCGGTGATCCGTGCCCTGGTGCATGACCTGAACATGCCGATCCAGATCATCGGCGAACCGACGGTACGTGCAGCCGATGGCCTGGCGCTGTCGTCGCGCAATGGTTTCCTCAGCGAAGAACAGCGGGCCGTTGCGCCGGTTGTATATCGCGGTTTGAGCCAGATTGCCGACGCGATCAAACAGGGCGAACGGGATTTCCCGGCGTTGATTGGCGCGCAGATCAAGCAGCTTGAAGCGGCAGGTTTGCGTCCAGACTATCTGGAGATTCGTCATGCGCTGACCTTGCGCCCGGCGACCGCGCAAGATCGGGATCTGGTGATTCTGGTGGCGGCGTTCCTGGGCACTACGCGGTTGATCGATAACCTGCATCTGAACCTCGACGCACCCGCCTGAACACCACAATCCCCCTGTAGGAGCCGAGCTTGCTCGCGATGGCGGACTGTCAGCCAACACATATGTTGAATGTCACTCCCTCATCGCGAGCAAGCTCAGCTCCTACAGCGTTCTGTGTGGGTTCTCACGCCGTATTGCCGGCCCTGAAGCCTTTGGGCACAATGCCCGCCGTTCGATTCCGACCTGGGGAAACACTCATGCACGCCATCATGCTAAAAGCCAAGCTGCATCGCGCCGAAGTCACCCACGCTGTACTCGATTACGAAGGTTCTTGCGCCATCGACGGCGAATGGCTGGACCTGTCCGGCATCCGTGAATACGAACAGATCCAGATCTACAACATCGACAATGGTGAACGCTTCACCACCTACGCGATTCGTGGCGAAGAAGGCTCGCGCATGATCTCGGTCAACGGTGCCGCAGCGCACAAGGCCAAGGTCGGTGACCGCGTGATCATCTGCGCTTATGCCCACTACAGCGAAGCCGAGCTGCTCAACTTCAAGCCACGCATGCTCTACATGGCGCCGGGTAATGAACTGAGCCACACCAGCAATGCCATTCCGGTTCAGGTCGCCTGATCCAGTCTTTGCCCCTCCCCCTTCCGTTTGTCGGACCGTTCCCTGCTCGATGTATAAAAAAGTACCGGGAACGGGTCAGACAAAGTCAAGACAGATCGCAGCGCGAGGTTTACTGTATTCGCCCTGTGTCATGAAATCGTGTCGACGCAGTTGACCGGACGCCCACCCACAGCGCTCCGGTATTTTTAGTGTTCAAAAGGCCGTTCAAGTAAAAAGGAAACCCGCAGCGATGGCGTATTACCGCACCCCTCAAGACGTTACCGCTCTGCCCGCCTGGCAAGCGTTGAATGACCACCGCCAAGCCATGCAAGATTTCAGCATGCGCGAAGCCTTTAATGCCGATCCGCAGCGCTTTACCCAATTCACCCTCAGCAGCTGCGGCCTGTTTCTCGACTACTCGAAAAACCTGATCAACGCCCAGACCCGCGATCTGCTGGTGAGCCTGGCCAACGAAGTCGACCTCCAGGGCGCGATCAAAGCGCTGTTCGAAGGCGAAATCGTCAACTCCTCCGAAGGCCGCCCGGCCCTGCACACCGCACTGCGCCGTCCGGTCGGCGACAAGCTGAAGGTCAACGGCGTCAACGTGATGCCGGAAGTGCACAAGGTCCTGAACCAGATCACCGACCTCGTGGGCCGTATCCACGACGGTTTGTGGCGCGGTTACTCCGAGAAGCCGATCACTGACGTGGTGAACATCGGCATCGGTGGCTCGTTCCTCGGCCCGGAGCTGGTCTCCGAAGCGCTGCTGTCCTACGCCCAGAAGGGTGTGCGCTGCCATTACCTGGCGAACATCGACGGCAGTGAGTTCCACGAACTGACCATGAAGCTGCGTGCCGAAACCACGCTGTTCATCGTTTCGTCGAAATCCTTCAACACCCTCGAAACCTTGAAGAATGCCCAGGCCGCACGCGCCTGGTACCTGGCTCAGGGTGGTTCGGAAGCCGAGCTGTACCGTCACTTCATTGCCGTCTCCAGCAACAATGCAGCGGCGGTGGCCTTCGGGATCCGCGAAGAAAACATCTTCCCGATGTGGGACTGGGTTGGCGGCCGTTACTCGCTGTGGTCGGCCATCGGTTTGCCAATCGCGCTGGCCATCGGCATGTCGAACTTCAAGGAACTGCTGTCCGGTGCCTACACCATGGACCAGCATTTCCAGAGCGCGCCTTTCGAACAGAACATGCCGGTGCTGCTGGCCTTGCTCGGCGTGTGGTACGGAAATTTCTGGGGCGCGCAAAGCCACGCGATCCTGCCGTACGACCACTACCTGCGTAACATCACCAAGCATTTGCAACAGCTGGACATGGAATCCAACGGCAAGAGCGTGCGTCAGGACGGCACGCCAGTGTCCACCGACACCGGTCCGGTGATCTGGGGCGGCGTGGGTTGCAACGGTCAGCACGCTTACCACCAGTTGCTGCACCAGGGCACTCAACTGATCCCGGCCGACTTCATCGTGCCGATCGTCAGCTTCAACCCGGTGTCCGACCACCACCAGTGGCTGTACGCCAACTGCCTGTCACAAAGCCAGGCGCTGATGCTGGGCAAGACCCTTGCCGAGGCCGAAGCCGAGTTGCGCGACAAAGGCATCAGCGAAGAAGAGGTGCAGAAACTCGCGCCTCACAAGGTGATCCCGGGCAACCGTCCGAGCAATACGTTGGTGGTCGAACGCATCAGCCCGCGTCGTCTCGGCGCATTGGTGGCGATGTACGAACACAAAGTCTTCGTGCAAAGCGTGATCTGGGGCATCAACGCCTTCGACCAGTGGGGCGTGGAACTGGGTAAAGAGCTGGGCAAAGGCGTCTACAACCGCCTGGTCGGCAGCGAAGAAACCCCGGCTGACGATGCCTCGACCCAAGGCTTGATCAACTACTTCCGCGGTCGTCACCGCGGCTAACCCCCCCATTCCTGTAGGAGCCGAGCTTGCTCGCGATGAACGATAACGCGGTGTACCTGATACACCGCGGCGTCTGCATCGCGAGCAAGCTCGGCTCCTACAGGGGGGTTTGTTTTCGGGTCTTGAACCCTCTCCACACTCGGCGCATCTTTATTACTTGTCGCAAAACAAGAATAAGGAACCGTCATGTTCGATATCAGCACGTTCCCCCAAGCCGATGCCGTCCGCCGGGCTGCACAATTGAGTCAAGACGACTACAAGCGCCTGTACCGCCAATCCATCGAGCACCCCAGCACCTTCTGGGCCGAACAGGCCACACGCTTTCTTGACTGGAGTACCCCGTGGGATACCGTCCAGCGCTATAACCTGAAAACCGGTGAAGCGAGCTGGTTCGCCGGCGGAAAGTTAAATGTCAGTTACAACTGCATTGACCGCCACCTGGAAAAGCGCGGCGATCAAACCGCGATCATCTGGGAAGGCGACGACCCTGCCGAATCCACGCAGATCAGCTACAAAAAACTTCATCACAACGTCTGCCGCCTGGCCAACGTGCTCAAAAGCCGTGGCGTGAAGAAAGGCGACCGCGTGTGCATCTACATGCCGATGATCCCCGAAACCGCCTACGCCATGCTCGCCTGCACGCGCATTGGTGCGGTGCATTCGGTGGTGTTCGGTGGTTTCTCGCCGGACTCTGTGCGTGACCGGATTCTCGATGCCGACTGCCGCACCGTGATCACCGCCGATGAAGGCGTGCGCGGCGGCAAAGTCGTGCCGCTCAAGCAGAAGGTCGACAAGGCGCTGCAAAGCTGCCCGAACGTCAGCACTGTCATCGTGGTCGAGCGTACCCAGGGCGAAGTGGACTGGGTCGAGGGCCGGGACATCTGGTATCACCAGGCGCTGCGTGACGTCAGCGACGATTGTCCGCCTGAGCCGATGGGCGCCGAAGACCCGCTGTTTATCCTCTACACCTCCGGCAGCACCGGCAAACCCAAAGGCGTGCTGCACACCACCGGCGGCTACTTGCTGCAAGCGGCGATGACCTTCAAGTACGTGCTCGACTACCGCGACGACGAAGTCTTCTGGTGCACCGCCGATGTCGGCTGGGTCACCGGCCACAGCTACATCGTCTACGGTCCGCTGGCCAACGGCGCGACCACGCTGATCTTCGAAGGCGTACCGAGCTACCCGAGCAGCTCGCGCTTCTGGCAGGTGATCGACAAGCACCATGTAAACATTTTCTATACCGCCCCGACCGCCCTGCGCTCCCTGATGCGTGAAGGCCCCGAACCGTTGAAGGAAACTTCCCGCGCGAGCCTCAGATTACTCGGCACTGTCGGTGAGCCCATCAACCCGGAAGCGTGGGAGTGGTACTTCAATGCCGTCGGCGAACAGCGTTGTCCGATCGTCGATACCTGGTGGCAGACCGAAACCGGCGGCATCATGCTCAGCCCGCTGGTCAGCGCGCAACGGATCAAACCCGGTTGCGCCACGCAACCGATGTTCGGCGTGCAACCGGTATTGCTCGATGAAGTGGGCAAGGAAATCAAAGGCGCCGGCAGCGGCGTGCTGGCGATCAAATCCAGCTGGCCGGCGCAGATTCGCAGCGTCTACGGCGACCCGCAACGAATGGTCGACACCTACTTCAAACCCTACCCCGGTTACTATTTCACCGGCGACGGCGCCCGGCGCGATGAGGATGGCGATTACTGGATCACCGGGCGCATCGACGATGTGATCAACGTGTCCGGGCACCGCATCGGCACCGCAGAAGTGGAAAGCGCGCTTGTGCTGCACGACAGCATCGCCGAAGCAGCGGTGGTCGGTTACCCGCACGACGTCAAGGGTCAGGGCATATACGCCTTTGTCACCCCCATGAACGGCACCGAGCCCAGTGACGAACTGAAGAAAGAACTGCTGGCTCACGTCAGCGAGGAAATCGGCAGCTTCGCCAAACCGGACCTGATCCAGTGGGCGCCGGCCTTGCCGAAAACCCGTTCGGGCAAGATCATGCGGCGCATTCTGCGCAAGATCGCCTGCAACGAACTGGACAGCCTGGGCGACACCTCGACCCTGGCTGACCCGAGCGTGGTCCAGGAGTTGGTCGATAAACGCCTGAACCAGTAATCGCTTGTTTCAAAAGCCTGCGCGGCCGTTAATGGCCGCGCCTCCTTTTCCGCCACTGAGTCGCCATGGAATTCATTCGAACCCGCATCGAAACCCAGATCATGAGCCTGACCGGTCTGTCTCTGGGCAAGCTCGACCTGGAAAACCCCAAGGGTGATCCCGGCTTGTTCGGCCCCGATTCGGTGAGCTGGCAAGTGCATGGCGACTTCAGCAGCATGCTGATCGGCGGCATCAGCGCCCTGATGCTGCAAGCCCTGCATCCACTGGCCCTGGCCGGGGTCTGGGACCACTCGAATTTCCGCGAGGACATGATCGGCCGACTGCGTCGCACCGGGCAGTTCATTTCCGGCACCACCTTCGGTTCGCGAAAGGACGCCGACTGGCTGATCGAGAAAGTCCGCACCATCCACCTGCAAGTGACCGGCACGGCACCGGATGGCCGGCCCTACGCCGCCAGCGATCCCGATCTGTTGACCTGGGTGCACGTGGCCGAAGTCAGCAACTTCCTCGCGGCCCATTTGCGTTACCGCAATCCGAACCTGTCCCTGGCTGATCAGGACCGTTACTACGCGGAAATCGCGTTGGTCGCCGAACGGCTCGGTGCTCGTAACGTGCCGCGTTCGCGGCAGGAAATTGCCGATTATCTTGAGCGCATTCGCCCACAGCTACTGTGCGATGAGCGCAGTCGAGAGGTGTTACGGCTGTTGTTGAACGCCCCGTCCCCCAGCCGTTTGGCCAGACCTTTCGGCGGTTTAATGATGAAGGCCGGGATCGACCTGCTGCCGGACTGGGCCAGTGACATGCTGGGCGTCAGCCAGAGCCCGCTGCAACGCAAGCTGATCCGCGCCAGCGTCAATCGCAGCGTGCCAATGCTGCGCTGGGCGGTGCGTAACGGCTCGGTACACCGGGCCAAACGACGGATGGGGTTGTTGACCTGATTGCCCCTAAAAGCATCGCGAGCAGGCTCGCTCCCACAGTGGATTTGTGTCGAGCATAAATTTTCAAACAATAGAGATTTCCTGTGGGAGCGAGCCTGCTCGCGATGGCAGCACCTCGGTCCCGCGCCAAGCTGTTAAACTCCCGCGCCAAATTCCCTCCTGCAAGGCGCCCAGCATGTCTTCCTTGAATCAGGCGCTGCGCGCCGCACTCGATCGCCGTCAAGACCTGCTGGCCGAGCTGCATCAGCAAGGCACCGATTGCTATCGCCTGTTCCACGGCAGCCAGGAAGGCGCCGGCGGCCTGACGATCGACCGCTACGGCCCGCAATTGCTGGTGCAAAGCTTTCACCAGTCGCTGGAACGAGATGCGCTGCTGCAACTGCACGACACCATCAATCAGCACCTGGGCCTCGAAACGCTGCTGGTCTACAACGATCGCTCCCGTGGCAACTCACGCATCGACCGTGAAGACACCGTCTACCGCGCCGACGAAGCCGCCCTGCAAGACTTGATCGGTCACGAATGGGGCTTGAATTACCGGGTTCGCGGCCGCCACGCCGGCCAGGACCCGCTGCTGTTCCTCGACCTGCGCAACACGCGCGGCTGGGTCAAGCAGCACAGCAAAAACAAAAGTGTGCTGAACCTGTTCGCCTACACCTGTGGCGTCGGCCTGAGTGCGGCGGCCGGTGGCGCGAGCGAAGTCTGCAACCTCGACTTCGCTGAGGGCAACCTGGCCGTCGGCCGTGAGAACGGCCTGCTCAATCCGCAGTTGCCGACCATGGACTTCATCCAGTCCGACTACTTCCCGGCCATCCGCCAGTTGGCCGGCCTGCCGATCAGCCAGCGCCGTGGGCAAAAACTGCCGAGCTATCAACGTCTGGAACAGCGTCAGTACGACCTGGTGCTGCTGGATCCGCCAGCCTGGGCCAAGAGCGCTTTCGGCACCGTCGACCTGCTGCGCGACTATCAGAGCCTGCTGAAGCCGGCACTGCTGACCACCGCCGACAATGGTGTTCTGATCTGCTGCAATAATCTGGCAAAAGTCAGCATGGACGACTGGCGCGAGCAAGTTTTGCGTTGTGCAGAGAAAGCCGGCCGGCCGGTGCGCGAGTGGACAGTGATGAAACCGGGCGGCGATTTTCCGTCAATGGATGAACAGCCGCCGCTGAAAACCCTGATTCTTCAGCTCTGAGATTCGTCCGAAAAATCAGATAAATCCTATAAAGCAGGATCACTTCGGAACCGGAAACGCATGCCATACTCCAACGCACTCCGATTCAGACAGATGAAGCCGCACATGCCCAAAGGATTGATTCGCGCTATTGGCGCTCTGTTGACCGCTCTAGCCCTCTACAGTCTGCTGGGGTTTCTGATTTTGCCGGGTATCGCGTTGCGGGTGGCCAATCAACAATTGGCCAGTTACGCGACAACGCCCGCGACGATCCAGCGTATCGAACTCAACCCCTTCAGCCTTGAAGTCACCCTGTGGGGCCTGATCATCGGCGAGCCGGGCAAGGAGCAGGTCGGCTTCGAGCGCCTGTACGCCAACCTGCAAATCGACAGCCTCTGGACCAAAGCGCTGCACCTGTCCGATATCGAAATCGACAAACCCAAGACCGAAATCCTCTTCGGCAAGGACGGTAAGCTCAATCTGCTTGGCCTGTTCAAAATCCCCGCCAGTGAACCGACCCCGGCCGACCCGAACGCCAAACCGTTCCCGTTGCGCATCGAGCGGATCAAACTGGCCGGCGGTGTCGTGCATTTCCAGGATCAACGCCCCAGCGAACCCATCGAATTCCTCTACGACAAACTCGACTTCGAACTGAAAAACCTCAGCACCCTGCCTGAAGACAGTGCCGACATGACCTTGGTCGCCATCGGCCCGGCAGGTGGACAGATCGACTGGACCGGCAATTTCAGCCTGATCCCGATCACCTCCGAAGGTAAGCTGAAGATCACCAACGGCAAAATGAAATCCTTTTGGCCCTATGTGCGTGACGCGGTGCCACTGGTGCTTGAAGACGGCGTCCTCAGCCTGAGCACCGACTACAAACTCAACCTGTCCAAGGAAACCGAACTGCTATTGAGCAACGTCGCCGTCAGCATCGCGCCGTTCGCGATCAAAGCACCAGACGGTCGGCCGCTGGCGAAGCTTGAGCGTCTGGACATCAGCGAAACCACCGTAGACCTGGCCAAGCAACAAGTGGTCGTCGGCAAGATCCGCAGCCAGAAACTGGAAACCTGGGCCGCCCTCGAGGCCGACGGGCAACTCGATTGGCAGAAACTGTTCGCCAGCCAACCGTCCAAAGCAGCCGTCAAAGCCAAGGCCGAACCGGCCGCCACGCCAGCCGCCGCCGACTCACCGAAATCCGACCCGGCGCCACCGAGCAAGCCATGGCAGGTGCTGCTCAAAGACGTGCAACTGCGCAATTACCAAGTGCATCTGGCTGACCGCAAGGCACAACCCGTGGTGGCGCTGGATGTAGGCCCGCTGAACCTGGACCTGCAGAATTTCGACAGCCTCAATGGCTCGCCTTTTAACCTCAAGCTCGATACGGGCGTGGGCAAGCAAGGCAAGCTCACGGCAGACGGTATCGTCAATCTCGCCCCGGTCAGCGCCAGGTTAAACGTACAAACCAAGGACATCGACCTGCGCGTCGCCCAGTCCTATATCACCCCGTTCATTCGCCTGGAACTGCGCAGCGGGATGCTCGGCAGTGATCTGGCGGTCGATCTGAAAAGCACCGAGCCGCTGGCATTCAGCGTCACCGGCCGTGCTCAAGTCGATCAACTGCATACCCTCGACACCCTCAAAACCCGCGACTTCCTCAAGTGGCAGCAGTTGGTGCTCGAAGGCCTGAACTATCAGCACGGCGACAGCCTGTCGATCGACAAGGTCAACCTGTTCCAGCCTTATGCGCGTTTCATGATCAACGATGATCGCACCACCAACATCGACGACCTGCTGATTCCGCAACCGCCGGACTCCGGCGCCAAAACGGCCGCTGCCAAACCGGCCAGCCAGGAAAAACCGCTGGGCATCCACATTGGCGGCATTGCCATCAATGACGGCTCGGCCAACTTCGCCGACTTCAGCCTGACCCCGAATTTCGCCACGGCCATTCAACAGCTCAATGGGCAAATCGGCACCATCGACAGCCGTCAGGCGAAACCGGCCAGCGTCGATATCAAAGGCAAGGTCGACCGTTATGCACCGGTCACCATCAAGGGCTCGGTCAACCCGTTCGACCCGATGGCCAGCCTCGACATCGCCACCAGTTTCAAACGTGTTGAACTGACCACACTCACGCCCTACTCCGGCAAGTTCGCCGGTTACCGCATCCGCAAGGGCCGACTCAATCTCGACCTGCATTACAAGATCACCAACGGCCAACTCCTGGCCGAAAACAAAGTGGTGGTCGAGCAGCTGCAACTGGGTGAAAAGGTCGACAGCCCAGACGCCGTGAGCCTGCCGCTGAAGCTGGCGATTGCCTTGCTCAAGGATGTCGACGGCAAGATTTCCATCGAGCTGCCGGTGAGCGGCGACCTGAACAACCCGCAATTCAGTGTCATGCCTATCATCTGGCAGACCCTGCGCAACCTGATCGTGAAAGCCGCAGCTGCACCCTTCAAAATGATTGGCGGGCTGGTCAGTGGCGGTGGTTCAGAAGATTTGGGCACCGTGTCGTTTGCGCCGGGTTCAAGCGACCTGAGCAAAGAGGCCGAAGGTTCACTGGTCAAACTGTCCCAGGCCCTCAAGGAACGTCCGGCCCTGCGCCTGGAAATCGAAGGCACCGCGGCCGCCAGCAGCGATGGCCCGCTGATCGCCGAGCAACGTCTGGAACGTGAATACCAGTACAACTACTACAAAATGCTCCAGCGCCGCGGTGACAAGGTGCCGGCTCAGGCTTCATTGCTGGATGTACCGGATAACGAGAAAGGTCCGCTGCTGGAAGGGATCTATCGCACGCGCCTGAAGACGCAGCCGCCCGCCGAGTGGAAGGATCTGGGCAAGGAAGAACGCACGGCAAAAATGCGCGAAGGCATAATCAAGTTCTGGAGTTCCAGCGACGTTCTCTTACGCCAGCTGGGCCAGGAGCGCGCCAGCAGCATCAAGGACTACCTGGTCGACAAAGCTCAGTTGGCCGATGACCGCGTGTACTTCATCGACGCTAACCTCGGCGAAGCGGAAAGTGACGGTCGAGTGGTTACGCCGCTGCATCTGGACGCCGAGTGATGGGCGCGAAATGGCTGATGAGCCTGGCTCTGGCGATGATCGCCAGTCAGGCCTCGGCCGCCGACACCCTGCGCTGCGGCAGTCAATTGGTCAGTGTCGGGGACAGGTCCAGCGAAGTGCTGCAGAAATGCGGAGAACCGGTCAGCCGTGATCTGTTGGGCTACAAGCGCAGCGCTAACCGACGGGAAGAATTTCAAGTCGAGGAATGGACCTACGGGCCCAACGGCGGGATGTATCAGTACCTGCGTTTTGAAGGTAATCGTTTGAAGCAGATCACCAGCAAGCGCGGTAGCTGACCCCACCACAATCTTATGTAGGCCCCGGTCAATGTGGGAGCGAGCCTGCTCGCGATAGCGGTCTTTTATTCAACATTAATGTCGAATGTTAGTCCGCAATTTCGAGCAGGCTCGCTCCCACATTTGGTTTTGCGTCGCTCACAAATAGAACAGGCCCCTGACACGAATGTCCGGGGCCTGTAATGGCCACATCCTTATGGCCTTTCGCATGAACTCTCCTGAGGCGGCAGACGTATTGCTCGGCCCGTCTGTCGCACCTTCTCCCAGTCCAGGCGAGAAGCCTTGTCTTACTCGGATTTCAGGCCGTCAGCGGAGACCGCCTGGACGCCTTTGATTTTCTTGGCGATCGCCACGGCGGTGGCTTTCTGAGCGTCAGTCACCGCAACGGTGGACGACAGGGACACTACGCCTTTGTTGGTTTCGACTTTGATGTCGGTACCAGGAATGCCTTTCTCGGTCACCAGGTCGGCTTTGACTTTAGTGGTGATCCAGGTATCGGAAGTAGCTTCTTTGGCTTTGGTGACTTCACCCGCCGCCAGAGTCATCGGAGCCTGGGTGGTTTGAGTGGTCTGTGCAAATGCAGCGTTGGCCATGGTCAGGGTCAGCGCGGTAGCAGTAGCGGCAGCGATAGCGAACTTCTTCATACGAGTAACTCCTGTTTTTCATAAAGTCTGCTGCGTGTCTTGTCAGCAGGGTTACTGGAGATAGTGCGAACGCTGTGCCAACTTTGAAACAGCCAACAAATACATAAAAATCAATAACTTACAAAAACACCTGATTTTCGGAATCATGCAAAATGCATGACTTCCAAATTATCGACATGCAAGTTGCGGGTTTTACCGCAGGCCTAAGGCCATGAATTATTGGAAGTTTTCTCAATTACTCAATTTTTCCCGAACGGCGAACAAAAAAATGCCCCGTCAAACAGACGAGGCATCAGATCAAGCCGCCAGATTACGCACCACTGCCGGGACAGCCTTTTGGTGCAAAGTCAGCGTTGACATTGCTGGCACACGTCCAGGTGCCCGCCGTGTTTCCTGATGAGCGAGTCAGTGTGATGGTCTTGCCCAACACCGGCCCTGGCGCATTAACCAGCGTACACGTGATCGTGCCTGCACCGTCTGAAGCTGTCCCTGAGGCAGCCAGCGTGCAATTGGAGGTCGTCGCCGCCGCGTTACCTGCAACCAATAGCAATGTAGGGTTGGTGCCTTGGTTGATGATGTCTTCGAAAGGCACTTTCAACGCGCTGATCTCAGCCAGGCCGGCCGTCACTTTGGCCCGGGCTTGATACTTGGAGTACTGAGGCAACGCAAACGTCGCCAGAATCCCAATGATCGCCACCACGATCAGCAGCTCGATCAGGGTAAAACCTTTTTGAGTCTTCATAGACAAGCTCCATGCATGAGTCGAAATCTCATGATCTGAACTAGCCGCAGCACAGCCCATGCCAAGCGCCGAGCCCCCTGTTGGCGGGGCGTAAGGCGAGTCCAGCGCCCTTTCCTACCCCCAGAATCCGCACTATCTGACACTTTTTGTCACCTCAACGCCGCTGGTTTGGTTCCTCCGCTTGACTAGGCTATAACTCATGAACTGTCTGCGTCCGGTATCCCAATGAATGACATCGCCCTTAGCGGTCTGGCCAAGCAATTGGTCCTGGCCGAGCTGCTCACTGACAAAAGCGCGCAACAGGCGTATCAGCAAGCCCAACGCAACAAAATCTCCCTGGTCAGTTATCTGGTGCAGAACAAACTGGTGAAGAGTCGCCAGGTCGCCGAGATCGCTTCGGAACACTTCGGCATGGCCTTGCTCGACCTCAACTGTCTGGACAAGGAAACCCAACCCAAGGGGCTGGTCAGCGAGAAGCTGATTCGCCAGCACCACGCCCTGCCCCTCTGGCGGCGCGGCAACAAGTTGTTCGTGGGTGTTTCCGACCCGACCAATCATCAAGCCATCAATGACATCCAGTTCAGCTCCGGGCTGAATACCGAAGCCATCCTGGTGGAGGACGACAAGCTCAGCGACGCCATCGAAAAATTCTTCGATACCCAAGGCACCGGCCTGGAAGACATGGCCGATGTCGACCTTGATGGCGTGGACATCGAGTCGATCGAGGACAGCAAACTGGAGGCCATCGCCGGCCAGGATGCCGATGACGCGCCGGTGGTGCGCTTCGTCCACAAGATGTTGCTGGACGCGATCAAAAGCGGCTCTTCCGACCTGCATTTCGAACCCTACGAAAAAACCTACCGTGTGCGGATACGCACTGACGGTATTTTGCGTGAAGTCGCCAAGCCACCGATTCACCTGGCCAATCGCATCGCAGCGCGGCTGAAAGTCATGGCCAGCCTCGACATCTCCGAACGGCGCCGGCCCCAGGACGGGCGGATCAAGATGCGCCTGTCCAAGAGCAAATCCATCGACTTTCGGGTCAATACCCTGCCGACCCTATGGGGCGAGAAAGTGGTGATCCGGATCCTCGACCCGTCCAGCGCCCAAATGGGCATCGACGCCCTCGGCTATGAGCCCGACCAGAAAGACCTGTACATGGCTGCCCTCAAGCAGCCGCAGGGGATGATTCTGGTGACCGGGCCCACCGGCTCGGGCAAGACTGTGTCGCTCTACACCGGGCTGAACATTCTCAACACCGTGGACATCAACATCTCCACCGCCGAAGACCCGGTGGAGATCAACATGGAAGGCATCAACCAGGTCAACGTCAATCCCAAACAGGGAATGGACTTCGCCCAGGCGCTGCGCTCCTTTCTGCGACAGGACCCGGACGTGATCATGGTCGGCGAGATCCGCGACCTCGAAACCGCCGAAATCGCTATCAAAGCCGCCCAGACCGGTCACCTGGTGCTGTCGACCCTGCACACCAACAGCGCCGCCGAAACCCTGACGCGCCTGCACAACATGGGCATTCCAGGTTTCAACATTGCCACCTCGATCAGCCTGATCATTGCCCAGCGCCTGGCACGCAAGCTGTGCAGCCATTGCAAAAAACCGATCGAGATTCCCCGTGAGGCGCTGCTCAAGGAAGGTTTCCCCGAGGAACGCATCGGCTCATTCACGATCTATGAGCCTGTCGGTTGCGATCAGTGCAACGGCGGTTACAAAGGGCGAGTCGGGATTTATGAAGTGGTGAAGAACACACAGGACCTGCAACGGCTGATCATGGCCGAAGGCAATTCACTGGAAATCGACAGTCAGATGCGTAAAGACGGCTTCAACGACCTGCGCACGTCAGGCCTGCTCAAGGCCATGCAAGGCATCACCAGCCTTGAAGAAATCAACCGGGTCACCAAGGACTGAATATGGCGGTCAAAGCAGCAAAAATCAGCGTCTACGCCTGGGAAGGCACAGACCGCAAAGGCACCAAAATGACGGGCGAATTGAGCGGTCAGAATCCGGCGTTGATCAAGGCCCAGTTGCGCAAACAGGGCATCAACCCCGGCAAGGTACGCAAGAAGTCCGCCTCGATTTTCAACCTGGGAAAGCGCATCAAGGCCCAGGACATTGCTCTGTTCACCCGGCAGATGGCGACCATGATGAAGGCCGGCGTACCGCTGCTGCAGTCCTTCGACATCATCGGTGAAGGCTTTGATAACCCGGCCATGCGCACACTGATTGACGAGGTGAAACAGGAAGTCGCAGCGGGGAACAGCTTCGCCGCCTCCCTGCGCAAAAAGCCTCAGTATTTCGATGAGCTCTACTGCAACCTGGTCGATGCTGGCGAGCAGGCCGGTGCCCTCGATACCCTGCTGGAGAGAGTGGCGACCTATAAGGAAAAGAGCGAAAGCCTCAAGGCCAAGATCAAGAAAGCCATGACCTACCCGCTGGCGGTGGTGTTCGTCGCGATCATTGTGACCGGGATTCTGCTGGTCAAAGTGGTGCCGCAGTTCGAATCGGTATTCAAAGGGTTTGGCGCCGAATTGCCAGCGTTCACGGTGATGGTCATCGGCCTCTCGGAATTCATGCAGGACTGGTGGTGGGCGATGCTCGGCGTGCTGATCGCGGCCATCTTCGGCGTGCGCCACGCGTTTAAAACGTCGCAAGGCTTTCGGGACCGAATGGACACCTGGCTGCTGAAGTTCCCGCTGATTGGCACGCTGATGTACAAGTCCGCCGTGGCCCGTTACGCCCGCACGCTGTCGACTACCTTTGCGGCAGGTGTGCCACTGGTGGAAGCCCTGGATTCGGTGGCCGGCGCTACCGGCAACATCGTGTTCAAGCAGGCGGTGCTGCGTATCAAGCAGGACGTGTCGACCGGTATGCAGCTGAATTTTTCCATGCGCGCCTCCGGTATCTTTCCGAATATGGCGATCCAGATGACTGCGATTGGCGAAGAGTCCGGCGCACTGGACGATATGCTCGACAAGGTCGCGAGCTTCTATGAGGACGAAGTGGACAACATGGTCGATAACCTCACCAGCCTGATGGAACCGTTCATCATGGTGGTGCTGGGTGTTATCGTCGGGGGCCTGGTGGTTGCGATGTACCTGCCCATCTTCCAACTCGGCACAGCGATCTGACATGCCCTTGAACGACATTCCGACCCTCCAGCCGTTGACCTTCGTGATTGCAGCCATGTTGGTCGGCCTGCTGATTGGCAGCTTTCTCAACGTGGTGGTCTGGCGCCTGCCAAAAATGCTTGACCGCGAATGGCGTGAGGAGGCTCGTGAAGTGCTGGGCTTGCCAGGCGAAACACCGCTGCCGACCTTCAACCTGATGCTGCCCCATTCCCAGTGCCCACATTGCGGCCATCGAATCCGCGCCTGGGAAAATATTCCGTTGCTCAGTTATCTGTTTTTAAGGGGGCGATGCTCGAACTGCACGGCAGCCATCAGCAAACGCTACCCGCTGACCGAACTGGCCTGCGGTCTGCTCTCGGCGTTCATCGCCTGGCATTTCGGTTTCGGCTGGCAGGCCTGCATGGTGCTGCTCCTGAGCTGGGGGTTGCTGACCATGAGCCTGATCGACGCCGAGCACCAACTGCTGCCGGATGTGCTGGTGCTGCCGCTGATATGGCTGGGGCTGATCCTCAACAGTTTCACCTTATTCGTGCCATTGCATGACGCATTGTGGGGCGCGGTGGTCGGCTATATGGCGTTGTGGTCGGTGTTCTGGCTGTTCAAGCTGATCACCGGCAAGGAAGGCATGGGCCACGGTGATTTCAAGTTGCTCGCGATGTTCGGCGCTTGGGGTGGCTGGCAGATCTTGCCACTGACCATCCTGTTATCGTCGATGGTGGGCGCCGTTGTCGGCGTGATTTTGCTGCGTTTGCGCAACGCGAAAACCTCCACGCCGATCCCCTTCGGACCCTATCTGGCAATTGCCGGCTGGATTGCCTTGCTCTGGGGTGGTCAAATAACCGGCTTCTATTGGCAGTTTGTCGGTTTGAAATGAATACCCCTGTGGAAAAACCCTGGATTCTCGGCCTGACCGGCGGCATCGGCAGCGGCAAAAGCGCGGCTGCCCAGCACTTCATCGACTTGGGCGTGCACGTAGTGGACGCCGATCACGCGGCGCGTTGGGTGGTAGAGCCGGGGCGCCCGGCGCTGGCCAGGATCGCCGAACACTTCGGCACCGGCGTATTGCAAGCCGACGGGCAGCTGGATCGCGCGGCGTTGCGCAAACTGATCTTCGAAGTACCAGAGGAACGCCGCTGGCTCGAAGCGTTGTTGCATCCGCTGATCGCCAAGGAAATCGCCGATCATCTGGCCAAGGCACAATCGTCTTACGCGATTCTGGTTTCGCCGCTGCTGATCGAGTCCGGGCAGTACGCCATGACCCAGCGAGTCCTGGTGATCGATGCCCCGGAACAACTACAGATCGAGCGCACCCTGCAGCGTGACCAGACCAGCGAGCAACAGGTCCAGGCGATCCTCAAGGCCCAATCCAGCCGACAGGACCGCGTGAGCCACGCCGACGATGTGGTGGTCAACGACCGCGACCTCGCCTGGCTGCACAGCGAGGTCGAACGCCTGCATCACTTTTACCTTACTTTGCGTGGAGGCCAGTCATGAGCCAGACCCCAACCGTCAATTGCCCAACCTGTGGCGCCCCTGTCGAATGGGTCGCCAGCAACGTCAACCGGCCGTTCTGCTCGGATCGCTGCAAATTGATCGACCTCGGGGCATGGGCCTCGGAAGAACACAAGATTCCGGTCAGCCCTGATGCCGAAGACGATCTGTTCAGCGAAGACTTCGAGCCGCGGCACTGATCTTCAAGGCCGCATAAAACCGTAGTCCTGGCTGTCATCGAGGTTTTCCGCGAGAAAACGCAACTCATCGGCCAGGTCTTCGACACTGCGCACTGCCTTGCTCTGTTGCACCACTGCACTGAGCAAGGCACGCAGGCTCAACCCCGGATCAAAACCCACTTCCTGCGCCCCATCCAGACTTTGACGCAACTCCTGCCTTGCCCATTCGTAGACACTCATTTCGATGCTCCTGAAGGTTTTCCAGAGCATGGATTCGTGAGCGATTTTTGCCTTTGATGTGGATCAAGATTTGGGATCGTCGTCTTTCCAGGGGGCCGAAAGGTAGCGCGTACGATTGAACGTCTCCAGCCACTCGGGGCAAAACACCACCAACGCGCTGACCACCATGCCGTTGATGAACGCTTCCGGAAAAATCAGCAGCCACAGATAACCGACAAAATCTTCCAGCCAATACGGCATGGCGAAACGTTCGTCGAACCACAGCAGCCACAGCGCCAGCAGCAGGCACAGCAACGCCGACAGTGCCGCTGCAAAAAAACCGGACACGAAGATATACACAAAGGGATTACGCGGTTGCGCTCGCTCCACCAGGATCGCGCAACATTCGGTGACCAGCACCGGCAGTAGAATCAGCAGCGCGCCGTTGACCCCCATCGCCGCCAGATCCTGCCGCCCGAGCAGCACCAGTCCCGCTTGCGCCACCAACCCGCCGACAATCGCCAGCGGCCAGTCGAGCAACAGGGTCACGGCGGTCATGCCGATAAAGTGGTAGGACACGCCGGTGTCGAAGTCTTGTCGCACCAGCCAGAGCATGAACAGCGCGAACACCGTGCCAAACAACAGATGTTGGCGGCGACTGTCGCTGAACAGTTCGACCCACGGTGCTCGTGCAACGGCCCAGATCAGTACCGGCACATAGATCAACCACCCCGCCGTGAGGGTTTCAGGTGACAGTAACTCGGCGCCGATCATGGCTGGGCACACTCCCTTGTCTTGCCGAAAGAGAACAGGTTCTCAGTCTACACCGGCCTTTGAATGCGCTTCGATTTCGGGCGTTTACGATGGGGGGCATATCCGTTGCTGCGGTAGCGGCTGCTGGCGGTTTCGCTCTTACAGCGAGTCACTTGGAAAAGCCCCAAGTAACCAAGGGCTCTTGCCCCGCCATTCGGTGCCTCGCCTAGGCTCGGCATGCCCTCACTCCGGCATTGCTCCGGGGGCCCGCCGCCATCGGCCATCCATGGCCGGGGGCGGCTACCGCGGCATCCTTGCCGCGGTGCCCCCTGCGCAACGCCTGCGTTCGGCCTCTGGGAAAGGGGCAACAGATCAAAATCAAAAGCCACAGCCACAGCCACAGCCACGGCAAGATCAAAAGATCGCAGCCTCGTTTCACTCGACAGCTCCTACAGAGGGAAGGGTGTACGCACGCTTCTCACCACTCAACAGGCCGAGCGTTAGCTCGCCTGCAGCTTTTGATCTGGATGCACCGCCGCCTCGAGAGGCCGAGTGGAGGTTCTGCGTAGTGGGCAACCCGGCATGGATGCCGGGTTAGCCGCCCCCGGCCATGGATGGCCGATGGCGGCGGGCCCACGGAGCAGGACCGGAGCGAGGGCATGCCGAGCCTTAGCGAGGCACCGAACGAAAGGGGCAGGAGCCCTTGGTTACTTGGGGCTTTTCCAAGTGACCCGCCGTAAGGGCGGAACCGTAATCAGCCATCACCGCAGAAACGGATATGTCCCCAATCAAAAAGAGCCACCGATTGTTACCTTTTTCGTAAAGCTGAATCAGGCATTGGCCCCTTTATCGGTCGCGGGCAAAGACTAGAATTCAGGTATCGAAATCAACACGGAGCACGGAAAAATGAAAACCCTGATCAGCTTGTTCCTGACCGTTGTCGCCACCTCGGCCTTGGCCGCCGGCAACGAACCCGCCGCCACCTCGTACAACCCGACACAGCCGCTGGACATTGCCGAAGTGGTTTCAGTGTCGAACACCGCGACCGCCTGCGGGGTTGTGCCTGCGGCCATGGAGTATGTCGATCATCAAGGTCAGACCCATCGCGTGACGTACGAGGTCATGGGTGATTGCACGAGCAACCTGTAATCACTGGCACGACTCACACGATCATTCGTTTCGCCTGCAAGGCCAGATCATGCAGGCCGGCCAGACGCGCCATGATGCGTTCGACCACCTCGACCCTGGCAACCGCACCGCTTTGCAGTTCGCCCATCGAGTGCAGGGCCACTCCGGCTTTTTCCAAACCCAGACGTGTGGAGCCGGACAACTGCTGAAGACCTTGGCGTGCCTGTTCAGCGGACTGTTCCAGCCCCGTAGCGATTTGCCGGATCTGCGCACTGGAGTCCGCGGCTTGACGCGAGAGATTGCGCACCTCATCGGCCACCACCGCAAACCCTCGGCCATGGCTGCCCGCCCTCGCCGCCTCAATGGCTGCGTTCAACGCCAACAGGTTGGTCTGACGGGAGATGTCCTGGATGCTGCCGACAATCGCGCCGATGCGCATCGACTGACTGCCGAGCTCATCGAACACTTGATCCAGACGCTGCATGTAGAGGTTCAGATCTTCCAGCACACTGGCCGAAGACTGCATGCTCAGCGCACTCGCCTTCACCCGTTCACCTGCCGTGCGCGCCAGTTGATTGGCAAAACGCATGTCTTCCTCGGTTTGCAGCACGGACTCGGTCAATTGCTCCAGCTTGACCTGCAAGCCGATTTTGTAAGTGGGTTGTTCTTTTTCAGTGGTCATAGCAGTGTCCAGGTGTAACTGAGGATCAGGCGGTTTTCGTCGATATCACTGCGGTAGTTGGAGCGAGCCATCGCGTTGCGCACTCGGATCCCGAGGCCTTTGAGGCTGCCGCTCTGCAGCACATAGCCGATGTCCAGATCGCGTTCGCGGTCCTTGCCCTCGAACCCTTTGCCGGTATCGACATTGCTGCCGGTGATGTAGCGCACGGTGCTGGTCAGCCCCGGCACGCCGAGGGCCGCGAAATCGTAGTCGTAACGCGCCTGCCAGGAGCGCTCATCGGTGTAGGCGAACTCGTAGGTCGGCACCTCGTTACCCAGTGGGCTGATGTTGGCAAACACTCGTGGAAAGGCGCTGTCGCCGAACATGCCCTGATAGCCGACATAAAACGTGTGGCCGCCACGCTTGGCCGACAGCAAGGAGAAGAACGCCTGGTTGTCGATGTTGCCCAGCAGCTTTTTGCCGTCTTCGCGCGAATCGTAATACCCAAGGTTGGCGCCCAGGATCCAGTTACCGAGTGGCTCGCTGTGCTTGAGGCCGAGAAAGCGCTGGTTGTAGATATCTTCCAGTTGCCCGAACCAGGCGCTGACCGAGCTGCGTTTATCGTTGAAGGAATAATCGGCGCCGGCAAAGTTGAAGCCATCGCTGCTGACCTGACGCTGCGGTACATGACCGAGCATGGCTTGCATCTTTTCGTCGCCGGCCTCGTTGCGCAGGCTGGTCGAGCTCAAGTGGCCACCTTGTAAGGTCAGGCCATTGATCTCGTTCGAGCTGATGCTCGCGCCCTGATAGCTGGGCGGCAGCAAACGGATATCGCTGAAGGCCAGCACCGGCAGGTTGGGTTGCAGTTCACCCACCTTCACTTCGGTTTTGGAGAAACGCACCTTCAACGCGCCTTCCAGACGGCTGTATTCATTCGCCGCGCGCCCGTCACTCTGCACCGGTAGCAAACCGGTATTGACCCGGTCCGGGCTGCTGTCGAGCTTGAGGCCGAGCAGGCCAATGACATCCACACCAAAACCGACGGGGCCCTGGGTGTAACCGGATTTGACGTTGAGGATGAAGCCCTGCGCCCACTCTTCAGCCTTCGATTGCTGGTTGGCCCCGACGATGTCGGAAAAGTCCCGGCTGAAGTAATAGTTGCGTGCTTGCAAGGTCGCCGTGGTGTCTTCGATGAAGCCACTCTCGGCCGCCATCGCACCGACGGAGAAACTCGAGACGACCGCCATGGACAACACTGAACCGGTTGTTGGAAGAATCTGTTTCATTGTTTTTTCTCTTATTTTTATTTATCGACAGGTTGAAGTGTTTCAGCCGCAGCGGATTTGCTGCGGGGAACGGGACGACGGGCCTTTAACAACACGTGCGTGACCATGCCGAAAATCAGCCCCCAAAAAGCAGCGGTCAAACCCAACAACGATATGCCCGACGCGGTGGTCAGAAACGTCACCAACGCAGCTTCGCGATCGCTCGGCACGGCCATTGCGCCGGCCAACGCCCCGGCGATCGCGGCGAACAGCGCCAGCCCGGCCAAGGCCGCGATCAGTTCTTTGGGGAACGCCGAAAACAGTGAAACCAGGGTGGCGCCGAAGATCCCCAGCACCAGGTAACACAGCCCGCCCACAACCCCGGCCACATAGCGTTTGCCGGGATTTTCATGGGCCTCGCGCCCGGTACAAATCGCCGCGGTGATGGCCGCCAGATTCAGCCCATGGCAACCGAACGGTGCCAACAGCGCCGTGCCCACCGCACTGCTGGCGATGATCGGACCGGCCGGTGTTGGGTAACCGCTGGCGCGCAGCACCGCCATGCCGGGAACGAACTGGCCGGTCAGCGCCACCATCACCAGCGGCAAGGCGATATTCAGGGTCGCGCTCAGGCTGAACGCGGGCGTGATCCACACCGGCGTGGCCAACCCGATCACCAACGCCTCGCTGCGCAAATCACCGGCGAGAAAAGCCATCGAGCAGCCCACCAGCAGCACCATCAACACCGCATACCGCGGCATCAGCCGTTTGCAGATCAGGTACGTGGCGAACATCGCCAGCACCAGCAACGGTTTGCCCTGCAACGAGACGAATAACCCGGTGCCGAAGCTGAACAGAATCCCCGCCAGCATCGCTGCCGCAATCGCCGCAGGCAGTTTGCCGATGATCCGGTCAAACGCCCCCGAGACCCCGACCAGAAAGATAATCAGGCTGCTGACCAAGTAAGCACCCACCGCCTCCGGCATGGAGATCCCCGGCAACAGTGCCACCAGCAACGCCGACCCCGGTGCCGACCACGCGATGATCACCGGGACGCGGTAACGCAGGCTCAAACCGATGCCGAGCACGGCGCTGCCGATGGAAATCGCCCAGACCCAGGAAGACAGCACCTCCCGTGAGAGGTGCGCGGTCTCGGCGGCCTGAAAGATGATCACCAAAGGGCCTGCGTAGGAAATCACCGTGGCGATAAATCCGGCGACGGCAGCAGACAGGGAAAAGTCCTGGAAGAAGATTTTCATGAAACCTCGCCGACAGCCCCGTCAGGCGATCCGTGGATGCCCGGCAACTTTTGTTTGGCGCTGCGCCGACTGCTGATGGCGAACACGGTCATGGCAATCGCGGCCACCGCACCGGGCAAGGCAAAGGCCATGAAGTTCAGTTGCAGCGGCAGGCTGATCCCGAGCAACGCACCGCCCAGCAGCGGTCCGACGATGGCACCGTTGCGCCCGATGCCCGAGGCCCAACCCAAACCGGTGGAGCGAATGGTCATGGAATAGAACTGCGCGGCGCAGGCGTACAACAGAATCTGCGAGCCAATGGTGGTGGCGCCGGCAATGGCGATCAGCAGGTACAACAGCGGCATCGGGCTATTGAAACCCAGCAAGGTGATCGACACCGCAGCCACGGCGAAGAACACCGCCAACACCCGCGGCAGGTTGAGTTTGTCTCCCAGCACACCGCCGCCCACCGCGCCGAAAATGGCACCGAAGTTAAGCACCAGCAGGAACGACAGACTCGAGCCCAGACTGTAACCGGCGTTGGCCATCAGTTTCGGCAGCCAGGAACTCAAGGCGTAGACCATCAGCAAGCAGCAGAAAAACGCCAGCCACAACATCAGCGTGCGCAGCGCACGACCTTCCCGAAACAGTTGCAACACCGGCGTGCCGGTGCCCTTCACTTCGCTCATGTGCAACTGATCGCCGGTTTGCGCGACGTACGCCGGGTCAATCCGCTGCAGGATGTTGCGCGCCTCTTCATTGCGCCCCTGGCGCAGCATGAAACCCACCGACTCGGGCAGGAAATACATGATCAACGGCAACAACAGCAACGGCAGCACCGCCACGTAGAACACCGATTGCCAGCCAAAACTCGGGATCAGCACGATACCGAGCCCCGCCGAGAGCATGCCGCCTACCGAATAGCCGCTGAACATGATCGCCACCAGCGTGCTGCGGATTTTCTTCGGCGCGTACTCGTTCATCAGCGCCACGACGTTGGGCATCACCCCGCCAATACCAAGCCCGGCAATGAACCGGCAAAGGCCAAACTCGGTGGGGTTGCGGGCAAAACCATTGAGCACGGTAAAACCGCTGAACAGCATCACGCAGATCGTGATGGTTTTTTTGCGACCGATCCTGTCCGACAGCGGGCCGAAAAACAGCGCGCCGAACATCATCCCGAACAGTGCATAACTGCCCAGTGCGCCCGCTTGCAGAGGACTGAGCCCCCACTCTTTCATCAGCATCGGCAGCACCACGCCGTAGATCACCAAATCGTAACCGTCGAAAATGATGATCAGGGCACACCAGAACAGCACCATCCAGTGAAAGCGATTGAATCGTGCGTTGTCGATAACCGCATGTACGTCGATCTTGCGCATGGCATTTATCTCTTGTTGTTATTTTTTTAAGAGCGTCGGCAACACGGCTAACGTCCGTACAGCCGAGGGTAGAGGCGCCAGGCGCGAGGCAATATCCGCTTTGCGCAGATCGCTATCCGTTTTGTGCAAGGCCCTGAACCGGGCGCTGAATGCGGATTGTGGCGGGCGTGACGCGAGGAAGATCGGGCAGACTTTGGCCCTCTCCGACAAATTGTCTTTTTTGCGATCACATTTGAACGCTAAGCTTGGGCTTATGGATGACTCAGATTATTTACGCCTGCTGACCATTGCGGCCGAGCAAGCCAACGCGTTCCTGTCCAATGCCCGCAAATGGGAGCGTGAGCGTTGGGTCTGTCAGCGCCTGCTGCAAGGCCTGAACATTCCCTATCGCGCCGACGAATTCGCCCCGGCCGGGGAGCCGCCGGACGTGCTGTTTCGTGACGCCAGTTTCGAAGTGTTTTTCGTGCTCGATGAAGGCCGACGCCTCAACGATGAATGGCGCGATGAGCTGCAACGCCGGCGCAGCGCGTTCTCCCTGAGTTCGCTGGTGCGCCGCGAGGCCAAGCCCCGGCGCATTCCGGCCAATGAATTCTTGCTGAGACTGGCGCCGACCTTGCGCAAAAAAGCTCACAACTACAAAGAACGCGGGATGGACCTGGGCGAACTGGACATCATCGCCTTCGCCAGCCTCAAGCGCGAAGTGCTGGACCTCAACAGCCATTTCCCGCCACCAACCGAATACCTGCGTCAGGGCTGGCGCTCGTTGTCGCTGGTCGGCCCGACCTTCGCCCGTGTGCTGTTCGCGCACCCGGATGCGCCGGATTTCCTGCGCAGCAACCTGGGTCGCAGCATTGTTTTCGACGTCGGGATCAGCCTGTGAGTCCATTGCAGGCGCTGATTGCCGAAGTGCCGCAAACGGGTCGCGTTCGCTGGATCGGCGTGCGGCCGCAATCACGTTCTCAAATGATCGAACTCGATGCCGTAGAGGCGCGACTTGAAGCCGGCTTGACCGGTGATCACGCGCGTCCCGGCGTACGCAATGCGCGGCAGGTAACGCTGCTGCAATGGGAGCATCTGGCGGTGATCAACTCACTGATGGCCCGCCCGGCGGATCAACCGGTGCTAGCGCAGGATTTGCGGCGCAACATCGTCGTCAGCGGCATCAATCTCTTCAGTCTCAAGGGTCGGCGCTTCAAGATTGGCCAGGCGATTTTCGAAACCACCGGCTGGTGCCAACCCTGCGCCCGTCTCGAGAATAACCTCGGCCCCGGGACCTTTCAGGCCGTTCGCGGACATGGCGGAATCACCGCCCGGGTGTTACAAAGTGGAATCATTCGCCTGGACGATACGGTGAGCGTCGAGCCTGTTCCGGACAGCGGCTATGCTCCGTTCAACGTTCGTTAAATCAGCCTGTAGCTTCTACACATTCAGCTACGTCTACCCCTGACGAGGCCCAATATGACCAGCCGCCTGAACCCCGACGACCAAAAGCATGTCGAAGAGTACCTGCAACTGTCCCAGCACCAAGTCGAGCGCCGGCCTTTCCGGCCGTGGATGCTCCTGGTGGTGGTGTTGGCAGTGACCATTGGTCTGGGCCTGTTGAGCCGACTTATCAGTTACCTGACGCTATGAGCTGCATCGCGCTCGCTCGGGTAATTGCACCGATTTCTTTTAGCCTTGCGAGATATCCCCATGACTCATCGTATTGTCATCGTTGGCGGCGGCGCCGGCGGTCTGGAGTTGGCTACCCGTCTGGGTAAGACTCTGGGCAAGCGCGGCACGGCCAGTGTGATGCTGGTCGACGCGAACCTGACCCACATCTGGAAACCGCTGTTGCACGAAGTGGCGGCAGGGTCGCTGAACTCTTCCGAAGACGAACTCAACTATGTTGCCCAGGCAAAATGGAACCACTTCGAGTTCCAGCTGGGGCGCATGAGCGGGCTTGATCGCGCACAGAAGAAAATCCAGCTGGCCGCCACCTACGACGAAGCCGGCATTGAACTGGTCCCGGCACGCGAAGTGGGTTACGACTCGCTGGTGATCGCGGTCGGCAGCACCACCAACGATTTCGGGACTCAGGGCGCGGCGCAACACTGCCTGTTCCTCGACACCCGCAAACAGGCCGAGCGCTTCCACCAGCAATTGCTCAACCACTACCTGCGCGCCCATGCCGGGCAGACCGACAAGGTCGAGCAGATCAGCGTGGCCATCGTCGGCGCCGGCGCTACCGGGGTTGAACTGGCCGCCGAACTGCACAACGCCGCCCATGAACTGGCGGCTTACGGCCTGGACCGGATCAAACCGGAAAACATGCACATCACCCTGATCGAAGCCGGGCCACGGGTATTGCCTGCGCTGCCGGAACGTATCGGCGGGCCTGTGCATAAAACCCTGGAGAAACTCGGGGTCAACGTCATGACCAATGCTGCGGTCAGCGAAGTGACGGCCGACAGCCTGATTACCGCCGATGGCAAAGTCATCAACGCCAGCCTGAAAGTCTGGGCGGCCGGGATTCGTGCACCGGGCTTCCTCAAGGACATTGATGGCCTGGAGACCAACCGGATCAATCAGCTGCAAGTGCTGCCGACCCTGCAATCCACCCGCGACGAGAACATCTTCGCCTTCGGTGACTGCGCGGCCTGCCCGCAGCCAGGCACCGATCGCAATGTGCCGCCGCGCGCCCAGGCTGCGCATCAGCAAGCTTCGTTGCTGGCCAAATCGCTGAAACTGCGGATCGAAGGCAAGCCGCTGCCTGAGTACAAATACACCGACTATGGCTCGTTGATCTCGCTGTCGCGTTTTTCGGCTGTGGGTAACTTGATGGGCAACCTCACCGGCAGCGTGATGCTGGAAGGCTGGCTGGCACGGATGTTTTACGTGTCGCTGTATCGCATGCACCAGATGGCGCTGTATGGCGCGTTTCGTACCGCGATGTTGATGTTGGGGAGCAAGATCGGGCGCGGGACTGAGCCGCGTCTCAAACTTCACTGACACCACACAAATCCACTGTGGGAGCGAGCCTGCTCGCGATAGCGTCTAAACAGTCGACATCAATGTCGCCTGACACACCGCCATCGCGAGCAGGCTCACTCCCACAGTTGATCTCCATTGATTTGGAGATCTGTGTCTCACTGTATCTCCCCCGCCGTTTCATCCCCTTCGCTTACAAACTCCCTCTTGCGCGACACAGTAGCGATACACCACACCCGCTAAATGGCCACACCCGAGCAAGGCAACCCTCCAGCTACGGTTATCGCCGCACTTACGTGGCGTCCTTTATCGAACGGTTGTGTCGTGCAACCCAGGAGTATTGAAATGTCCCGTACCACCAAAAACACTATCGGTCTGCTCGGCGCGGTTTTGGCCGGTGGCATGATGTTGTCCGGCTCCGTATTCGCCGCGCAACCGCTGACTCAGGGCTACCTGCTGGCGTCGTCCGAACAGGTCGTGAAGACGCCTGAAGGTAAATGTGGCGAAGGCAAGTGTGGCGATGCCTCGATGGCAAAAACCGACACGGATGGCGACGGCAAGGTATCCCGTGCCGAATTCCTGAAAGTCGCGCCGAAGTCCAACTTCGACAAGATCGACACCAACCATGACGGCTTCATCGACGAGCAAGAGGCTTACAACAACGTGAAAGCCAACTTCGAAGCCAATGGCAAGAAAATGCCAAAAGGCCTGTTCGAGCACTTGAAAGACCAAGACGGCGCCTAAGCTGCCGAGCACCAGGCCGCGCTTTTCCGTCGAGAAGCGCGGCTTTTTTGCGTCTGGAAGATTTAAAGCTGGAAGCGCCGCACCATGCCCTGCAAGGCATTAGCCAGTTGTGACAGCTCATGGCTGGACGCGCTGGTCTGATCCGCCCCGGCGGCGGAACGCACCGAAAGGTCGCGAATATTCACCAGGTTGCGATCCACTTCCCGCGCCACCTGCGCCTGTTCTTCGGCAGCGCTGGCGATCACCAGATTGCGCTCGTGAATCTGATGAACCGACGCGGTGATGGTCTGCAACGCTTCACCTGCACGCTCGGCCAAGGCCAATGTGCTGGCCGCACGGCTTGAGCTGGCGTGCATGGAATCCAGCGCCTGAGTTGAGCCGTTGCGCATGCCCTGAACCATTTGCTCGATTTCCTGAGTCGATTGCTGCGTGCGATGGGCCAAAGCGCGAACTTCGTCGGCAACCACCGCGAAACCGCGACCGCTTTCCCCGGCGCGCGCCGCTTCAATGGCTGCGTTGAGGGCCAGCAAGTTGGTTTGCTCGGCAATCGCACGAATCACATCCAGTACCTTGCCGATGTCCTGAGACTGGTTGGCCAGGGACTGCACCAATCCACCCGTGATCTGTACATCGCTGGCCAGGGCGCCGATGGCCGTGACTGTTTCGCTGACCCGCTCCTGCCCGGCGTGCGCGGACTCACTGGATTGGCGCGTGGCGTCGGAGGTCGACACCGCGTTGCGGGCGACCTCCTCCACCGCGGTGGTCATTTCAGTGACAGCCGTCGCCGCTTGTTCAATCTCATTGTTCTGCTGTTGCAGGTTCTGCGTGCTGTCGAGGGTGACGGCATTCAACTCGTCAGCCGCTGTCGCCAATTGCGCGGCCGAGCCGCTGATACCTTGCAAGGTTTCGCGCAGGTTGCGCTGCATGGTCGCCAATGCCTTGAGCAAACGACTCACTTCATCGTTGCCATGGGTTTCGATGGGGCGCGTCAGGTCGCCTCGTGCCACGTTTTCCGCGGCATCCAACGCTTCGCTCAACGGTTTGACGATGCTGCGGGTCAGCAGCATGGCCAGGCCGACGGTGGCCAATGCCGCCAATGCGATAAACAGGCTGACGATCATCCGCGATGTTTCGTAATGCGCTGCAGATTTCTGGCTCTCGGCGGCGACTTGTTTGGCGAACAGATCCGCCAGGTCAGTGAGCTGCTTGCCGGAACCATCGACCACGGTTTTCATGTCGACCAGCAGCAACTTGGTCAATTCGTCATGACGACCCTGCTCGGCCAGGGAAAAAGATTGGGCAATGCCGGCACGATAAGCCGCGAAGGTAGTTTTGAACTGGTCATACAAGGCTTTGCCTTCGACTGTGTTGACCAACCTGTCATACGCCGCAATCTTCTCGCTCAACTCTTTGTCGCGAGTGTCCATCTGGCCGCGGTAGACAGCGATATTCTTCGGATCCTGATCCAGGGCCATGCGCAGGGAAATGGTACGGATGCGCAGCATGATCTCGCGGATCTCGTCACCGCCGCGAATGCTCGGTAGCCATTGTTTCTCCACCGCCACCTCGCTATCGCGAATGCTCGACATCTGCCCCAGGGCAAAAATCCCGAGCAAAGCGACCAATACGGCAATCAAGGCAAACCCCAAGGCTGCCCGAGGAGCGATATTTAACTGTCGAAGCACCATAACGAACGCCTTTTTCTTGTAGTGGCCTGGATAAGGGGCGTTGTTTCGGCAGTACCCCGTCGCCTCGTTATCGGCAAGTTGTACGATGACTGAAGTGTTATTTCTCGAAGACAAAAAATCGAAGACAAAAAAAATCCCCGTATCTTTCGATACGAGGATTTTTAATATGGTCGGGGTAAGGGGATTCGAACTCCTGACATCCTGCTCCCAAAGCAGGCGCGCTACCGGACTGCGCTATACCCCGGTAATAAAAAGGCGACCTTTAAAAAGTCGCCTTCTTCGATCAGTGCTTTTGGCCTCTGATCTTAAGATCTGATCCCAGCGTGAACTGGTTTCAAAAATGGTGGGTCGTGTGGGATTCGAACCTACGACCAATTGGTTAAAAGCCAACTGCTCTACCAACTGAGCTAACGACCCAAAAATGGTCGGGGTAAGGGGATTCGAACTCCTGACATCCTGCTCCCAAAGCAGGCGCGCTACCGGACTGCGCTATACCCCGGTTTGAAATTGGCTCCGTGACCAGGACTCGAACCTGGGACCCAATGATTAACAGTCATTTGCTCTACCGACTGAGCTATCACGGAACTACATATTTCAATTTACAACTGTGAAGCTTGCTTCACCTCTTCGACCCGTTCGCATCGCTGCGTTCGTGTGTCTGAGGCGCGCTATTCTACAATCTTAAGCACCTCTGTCAACCCCCTAAATTGCTTTCAAGTTAATGATTTGCAACTTATTTCAGATTCCTGCTTGGGGAGCTGGAACCCTTCAGGGCGACTTACTGCGGGGCGCACTTTACAAGCCTTTTCCTTTAAGTTCAACAGCCTGGCGAAAAAAAGGCCTCGCAATGCGAGGCCTCTTCAATTTTGCTGCCGTCGTGGATCAGACAAATACGATTTCGTCGTTCTCCACAACACCCTTGGCGGTATCGCCCGGCATGAAACGACCGGACAGAATCAGCTGCGCCAGCGGGTTCTCGATCCAGCGCTGGATCGCTCGTTTGAGCGGCCGTGCGCCGTAAACCGGGTCGTAACCCACCGCGATCAGCTTATCCATGGCCTCAGGGCTCAGTTCAAGCTTCAGCTCGCGCTCGGTCAGGCGACTGCGCAGGCGACCCAACTGGATCTCGGTAATGCCCGCGATCTGATCACGAGCCAACGGCTCGAAGATCACCACCTCATCGACCCGGTTGATGAACTCCGGCCGGAAGTGCGTGGAAATCGCATCCATCACTGCCGCACGCTGAGCCTCACGATCACCGACCAATTCCTGGATCTGCACCGAACCGAGGTTGGAGGTCATGACAATCACGGTATTTTTGAAATCCACCGTGCGGCCATGACTGTCGGTCAGTCGGCCATCTTCCAGCACTTGCAGCAAGATGTTGAAGACGTCCGGGTGGGCCTTCTCGACCTCGTCCAGGAGGATCACCGAATAAGGCTTGCGACGCACCGCCTCGGTCAGGTAACCGCCCTCTTCATAGCCTACGTAGCCTGGTGGCGCACCGATCAGACGCGCCACGGAATGTTTCTCCATGAACTCGGACATGTCGATCCGCACCATCGCCTCTTCCGTATCAAAGAGGAACTCGGCCAGCGCCTTGCACAGCTCGGTTTTACCGACTCCGGTCGGGCCGAGGAACATGAACGAACCGCTCGGGCGATTCGGATCGGACAAACCGGCGCGGGAGCGCCGCACGGCGTTGGAAACGGCAATCACCGCTTCGTCCTGGCCGATCACACGTTGGTGCAACAGGCTTTCCATCTTCATCAGCTTGTCGCGCTCGCCCTCGAGCATTTTCGACACCGGAATACCGGTCCACTTCGAAACGACTTCAGCGATCTCTTCTTCAGTAACCTTGCTGCGCAGCAACTGGTTTTCAGTTTTGCCGTGCTGGTCGACCATTTGCAGGCTGCGCTCCAGGTCCGGGATGATCCCGTACTGCAACTCGGCCATGCGGTTCAGGTCGCCTTTGCGGCGGGCAGCTTCCAGTTCCTGACGGGACTGTTCGATTTTCTGCTGGATCTGCGCAGAACCCTGGACTTCGGCTTTTTCCGCGTTCCAGATTTCCTCCAGGTCCGAGTACTCACGCTCGTGACGAACGATTTCTTCCTGGAGTTTTTCCAGACGTTTCTTCGCCGCGTCGTCGCTTTCTTTCTTCAGCGCCTGGGATTCCACCTTCAGCTGAATCAGACGACGCTCCAGACGGTCCAGCACTTCCGGCTTGGAGTCGATCTCCATGCGGATGCGGCTGGCGGCTTCGTCGATCAGGTCGATGGCTTTGTCCGGCAGCTGACGATCGGTGATGTAGCGATGACTGAGCTTGGCCGCGGCGATGATCGCGCCGTCGGTGATCGCCACCTTGTGGTGAACCTCGTAGCGCTCTTTCAGGCCACGCAGGATGGCGATGGTGTCTTCTTCGCTCGGCTCATCCACCAAGACTTTCTGGAAGCGCCGCTCGAGGGCCGCATCCTTCTCTATATATTGGCGGTACTCGTTGAGCGTGGTCGCGCCGACGCAGTGCAATTCACCACGGGCCAACGCAGGCTTGAGCATATTGCCCGCGTCCATGGAACCTTCGCCTTTACCGGCGCCGACCATGGTGTGCAGCTCGTCGATGAACAGAATGATCTGCCCTTCCTGCTTCGACAGTTCGTTGAGCAGGGATTTGAGGCGTTCTTCGAACTCGCCACGGTACTTGGCACCGGCGATCAGCGACCCCATGTCCAGGGACAGCAGGCGCTTGCCTTTCAGTCCATCCGGGACTTCGCCGTTGATGATGCGCTGGGCCAGGCCTTCGGCGATGGCGGTTTTACCCACGCCAGGCTCACCGATCAGCACCGGGTTGTTCTTGGTACGGCGTTGCAGGACCTGAATGGTCCGGCGAATTTCGTCATCACGGCCGATCACCGGATCGAGCTTGCCTTCTTCGGCACGCTTGGTCAGGTCGACGGTGTATTTATCCAGCGCCTGGCGCGACTCTTCGTGGTTGGCGTCATTGACGGCCTCACCACCACGCAGGTTGTTGATCGCGTTTTCCAGGGCTTTCTTGCTGACGCCCTGACCGAGCAACAATTTGCCGAGCTTGCTGTTCTCGTCCATGGCGGCGAGCAGCACCAGCTCGCTGGAGATGAACTGGTCGCCCTTCTGCTGGGCCAGGCGATCGGCCTGGTTGAGCAGGCGCGCCAAATCCTGCGACATGTTGACGTCGCCGGTCGGGTTCTGGATTTTTGGTAGTTGGTCGAGCTCTTTGGTCAGCTCTTTACGCAGGCTGTTGACGTCGAAGCCCACCTGCATCAACAGGGGTTTGATCGAACCACCCTGCTGTTCAAGCATGGCTTGCATCAAGTGCGCCGGTTCAATGCCCGGATGATCGAGGCCGACGGCCAGGGATTGGGCGTCGGACAAGGCTAACTGCAACTTGCTGGTTAAACGGTCTATACGCATGGGTCACCTTCCTTTTGAGCAGGTCGGACCTATAAAACATCCTGAATGAAGAAACCTGCCAGATACCTCACTAGATGTGGTCGATTCTGGGAGTTTCAAGCGTCGTGACGTTGATGCAGGTCAGGCAAGCCTAGCGTTCGAGCCAGATCAAGGAGGCAAACCGACCGGTGCGTGGACTGCGGCGGTAAGAAAAGAAGCGAGGATCGGTCACGGTACAGAAACCGCCACCATAAACAGCGGTGACACCGCGAGCCGCCAGACGCAAGCGCGCCAGCTCATAGATGTCAGCCATGAATTTGCCAGCATTTGCACTCGGTACAAACGCTTTAGCGGCTTCGGGTAATTGCTCGACGAAGGTTTCACGCACTTCAGGGCCGACTTCAAAGGCTTGCGGGCCAATGGCCGGACCGAGCCAGACCAGCACTTCTTCTGGCGGCACGGCCAGACTGTCGAGGGTTGCTTCCAGCACACCCGCCGCCAACCCGCGCCAACCGGCATGGGCCGCCGCTACGCGAGTACCGGCACGGTCACAGAATAGCGCCGGCAGGCAATCCGCGGTCATCGCCGTGCAGGCAATACCGGGCGTTGCCGTCCAGCTGGCATCGGCAGTGGCCGTAAGGCTTGGGTCTGCGTGGGCCACGGCAATGCCGTGAACCTGCTTTAACCAGGCCGGTTGAATAGAGAAATGATTGGTGAGGCGACGGCGGTTTTCGACCACAGCTTCGGGGCTGTCATCGACGTGATCGCCGAGGTTGAGGCTGTCGAACGGCGCCAGACTGACGCCGCCCGCACGGGTGGTAACGCAGGCTTTCACCCCGGCAGGCGCAGGCCAGTCGGGAATCAGCCAGTCACTCATCCGATGAATGCCTCGCGGTCTTGCTTGAGCAGCGTCAGCAACCAGACGAAATCGTCCGGCAGTGGCGATTCCCAGCTCATGCGTTTACCGGTGGTCGGGTGATCCAGCTCCAGGAACCGCGCATGCAGCGCCTGACGCGGGAACGCCTTCAACGATTCGACCATGGTCACACTGGCCGCCGGCGGAATACGGAAACGACCGCCGTAGGCAGGATCTCCGACCAACGGGTAGTTGATGTGGGCCATATGCACACGAATCTGGTGCGTACGACCGGTTTCCAGCTTCACCCGCACGTGAGTGTGGGAGCGGAAACGCTCGAGCACGCGGTAATGGCTGACGGCCTGCTTGCCACCTTCCATCACGGCCATGCGCTGGCGTTGCTGACCGTGACGACCGATCGGCGCGTTGATCTTGCCGCCGGCAGTCACCACACCGATCACGATGCACTCGTAGATCCGGCTTACGCTGCGGCTCTGCAATTGCGTCACAAGCTGTGTCTGCGCCTGAATGGTCTTGGCCACCACCATCAGACCAGTGGTGTCCTTGTCCAGGCGATGCACGATACCGGCGCGGGGCACATTGATGATGTCCGGCACGTGGTGCAGCAACGCGTTGAGCAAGGTGCCATCAGCGTGACCGGCGGCAGGATGCACCACCAGACCCGCGGGTTTGTTGATCACCAGGATGTCGTCGTCTTCATAGACGATGTCCAGCTCGATGTCTTGAGCGATCCATTCGCCCTGAGCTTCCTGCTCGGCAGTGAGTTCAAGAATGGCACCACCATGAACGATGTCTCGCGGGCGGATAACCGCCCCATCCACAGTCAGGCGGCCGTCTTTGATCCAGGCGGAAAGGCGCGAGCGCGAGTGCTCAGCGAATAATTGTGCGGCGACTTGATCGAGGCGTTGGCCGCCCAATTCGGACGGCACCTCTGCGCGAAGTTCAATTTTATCGGACATGCTCAGACTAGGCGTCGGCACAGCCTTTGGTTTCGGCTGCGCGCTTGTGGTTAAATACGGCGTCTTTTGCCCCGAGGCTATTCAACGGGGCGCTCATCATAACAGGACGGCCCCGCCCAAGACAGCGGCCGTCATAGGGACGCAAGCCGCCATGCAAGTGAAACACCTGCTGCTGATCGCCATCCTCGCATTGACCGCTGCTTGCTCATCGAAGGAAGTCGTAGACGAAAACCTGAGCGAGGTCGAGCTGTACCAGCAGGCTCAGCACGATCTGGACAACAATAGCTACACCGCCGCCACAGCCAAGCTAAAGGCGCTGGAGTCGCGTTATCCGTTCGGTCGCTACGCCGATCAGGCTCAACTCGAGCTCATCTACGCCAACTACAAGAACACCGAGCCTGAAGCTGCGAAGTCCGCCGCCGAGCGCTTTATTCGTCTGCACCCGCAGCACCCGAACGTGGATTACGCGTATTACCTCAAGGGTCTGACTTCTTTCGACCAGGACGTCGGCCTGTTGTCGCGCTTCCTGCCGTTGGACATGACCAAGCGTGACCCGGGTGCCGCTCGCGACTCCTACAACGAGTTCGCGCAGCTGACCAGCCGTTTCCCCAACAGCCGCTACTCGCCGGACGCCAAGCAGCGCATGATCTACCTGCGCAACCTGCTGGCGGCCTACGAGATTCACGTTGCCGACTACTACCTGACCCGTCAGGCCTATGTCGCCGCCGCGAACCGTGGTCGCTACGTGGTGGAAAACTTCCAGGAAACCCCTTCGGTCGGTGACGGCCTGGCGGTGATGACAGAGGCCTACCAGCGTCTGCACCTGGACGATCTGGCCGCTACCAGCCTCGAAACCCTGAAGCTCAACTACCCGAACCATCCAAGCCTGGTCGACGGTCAGTTCCACCCATCGGTGGCCGAAGCCGACAACCGTTCGTGGCTGAGCAAGGCGACCCTGGGCCTGATCGAATCCCGTCCACCGCTTCCGCCGGGCGAAACCCGCGCCAACCAGGACGTGCAGAAGCAGTTCCAGGACGCCAAGGACGCGATTCCGAACGATCTCAAGCCTAAAGATGAAAATGGCGACGTGATCGAAGAAGAACAGCACGAGTCTGAAGCCAACAATACTGACCGTTCGTGGTTCAGCTACATGACCTTCGGCGTGTTTGACTGACACATCGGGTTGTACAAAAAGGAGCCTTTCGAGGCTCCTTTTTTATGGGCTCGATGATTACGCTGTGCGCTGGTCATGTCCTTGGCTAAACTGGCTCATCACTCGTCAAATAGCAGCTCATCATGCTTCGTTTACTGTTCTGGATCGCCCTGATTGCCGCTGCGGTATGGTTCTGGCGCAAGTTCAAGGGC
Organism: Pseudomonas sp. GM41(2012); assembly: GCF_000282315.2. GTDB lineage: Bacteria > Pseudomonadota > Gammaproteobacteria > Pseudomonadales > Pseudomonadaceae > Aquipseudomonas. Next base: position 1,071,065 of record NZ_AKJN02000007.1, on the reverse strand, counting down.
CAGGCTTCCGTGCCCAAGTCCTCTGCCGAGCTGGAAGCGGCCCCCATGGTCCGCTGCGCCCATTGCGGCGTACACCTGCCACGCGACCGCGCGCTGAGCCTTCAACAACAGTGGTATTGCAGCCAGGCTCATCTTGAGCAAGGCCCGGGTTCCAGTGATCGCTGAGACCTCCAGTCCCGGCAGCAAACAGGCCCAGCGACTGCTGCGCCTCTATCACCTCTACCGTTTGAGCATCGGCATCACCCTGGTGCTGTTGATCGCCAGCAACATGGACAACCAGCTGCTGACGTTCAGCAATGACGACCTGCTGCGCAGTGGCAGCTGGTTTTACCTGGTGCTGAACATCCTGCTGGTGGTATTCCTCGGGAACACCCGGCGCCCGGCGCAACTGTTCAGCCTGGCGCTGACCGACGTCCTGCTGCTGTGCGGTCTGTTCTACGCCGCCGGCGGTGTGGCCAGCGCCATCGGCAACTTGCTGATCGTATCGGTAGCCATCAGTAACACCTTGTTGCGAGGGCGCATCGGCCTGCTGATTGCCGCCGTTGGCGCGCTCGGCATCGTCGGGCTGAGCTTCCTCCTGAGTTTCAGCCATCCCGCCACCCCCAACGATTACCTGCAAGTCGGCACGCTCGGCGCTTTGTGTTTTGCTGCGGCATTGCTGGTGCAAGGACTGATCCGACGCCTGGAGGTCAGCGAAACCCTCGCCGAACAACGGGCCAGCGAAGTCGTCAGCCTCGAAGCCCTCAACGCCCTGATCCTGCAACGCATGCGGACCGGCATCCTGGTACTCGACGACCAGCGGCGGGTTCAACTGGCCAACCACAGCGCCCTGAACCTGTTAGGCAGGGAAAATCTTGCAGGCCAGTTGATCGACGACTACTTGCCCAGCCTGGTCGAACGCCTGCAACTGTGGCTCAACAATCCGACGCTGCGCCCCCAGAGCCTGAAAGTCGCCAGCAGTGGTCTGGAGCTGCAACCGAGCTTCATTGCCCTGGACCAAAGCCCACACCACCAGACCCTGGTCTTTCTCGAAGACCTCGCGCAAATCGCTCAACAAGCCCAGCAATTGAAGCTCGCCGCACTCGGTCGCCTGACCGCCGGTATCGCCCATGAAATCCGCAATCCACTGGGCGCCGTTAGTCATGCCGCGCAGCTATTGCAGGAATCAGAGGAACTGAACGGCGCGGATCGACGTCTGACACAGATTATTCAAGACCACTCTCAGCGAATGAATCGGGTAATCGAAAACGTCCTGCAACTGTCCCGCCGCCAGCAAACCGTAGCGCAACGGCTTGATCTGAAGCCGTGGCTGGAACAGTTCGTCAACGAAACCCGCGAGAGGGCGACCGAGCATCAGCAGATTCATCTGCGCATCGGCTCAGGAGACTTCAAAACCCTGATGGATCCAGACCAACTGACCCAGATTCTCGACAATCTGTTGCGTAACGCCTGGCGCCATAGCGCCTTGAATCACGACCTGGCACAGGTCTGGCTCGAATTGTTTGTCGATTCGGACAGCCAGCTGCCGATCCTCGAGATCCTGGACGATGGCCCCGGCGTGGCGCCAGAGCATCACGTGCACTTGTTCGAACCGTTCTTCACCACCAGCACCCAAGGCACCGGCCTGGGGCTTTATCTGTCCCGTGAGCTGTGCGAAAGCAACCAGGCCCGCCTAGACTTCAAACCACGCCAAGGCGGCGGCTGCTTTCGCATCACTTTTGCTCACGGACGGAAACAAAGTTGAACATGAGCCCACGGCAAAAAGTCCTGATCGTCGACGACGAACCGGATATCCGCGAACTCCTGGAAATCACCCTGGGACGGATGAAACTCGACACCTTCAGTGCCCGCAACCTCGGCGAAGCCCAGGCCCTGCTCTCGCGAGAGTCGTTCGATTTGTGCCTCACCGACATGCGCTTGCCGGACGGCACCGGCCTTGAGCTGGTGCAACACATCCAGCAACGCCACCCCCAAGTACCGGTGGCCATGATCACCGCTTATGGCAGCCTGGAAACGGCGATCAACGCCCTCAAGGCCGGCGCCTTCGACTTCCTGACCAAACCGGTGGACCTCACTCGCCTGCGGGAACTGGTCAGCAGCGCGCTTCGGTTGCCTGCGCCGGGCGGCACCGGCATCGCCATCGATCGCCGGCTGCTGGGTGATTCACCACCTATGCGCGCCTTGCGCAAACACATCGACAAACTGGCCCGCAGCCAGGCACCGGTGTACATCAGCGGCGAATCCGGCAGCGGCAAGGAATTGGTCGCGCGACTGATCCATGAGCAAGGACCGCGCGCCAGCCAACCCTTTATCCCGGTCAATTGCGGGGCGATTCCGTCAGAATTGATGGAGAGCGAATTTTTCGGTCATCGCAAAGGCAGCTTCAGCGGTGCCATCGAAGACAAACCCGGACTGTTCCAGGCGGCCCATGGCGGCACTCTGTTCCTCGACGAAGTGGCTGATTTGCCGCTGGCGATGCAGGTCAAACTGCTACGGGCAATACAGGAAAAAGCCGTTCGCGGTGTCGGCGAGCAACAGGAAACCGTGGTCGATGTGCGTATCCTTTGCGCCACCCACAAAGACCTCGACGCCGAAGTCGCCGCCGAACGCTTTCGCCAGGATTTGTACTACCGGTTGAACGTGATCGAACTACGGGTGCCGCCCTTGCGCGAACGCCGTGACGACATCGAATCCCTCGCCAGCCATGTGCTCAAACGGCTGGCCATCAGTACCGGCCAACCCGCCGCAACACTCCACCCCCAAGCCCTCGATGCGCTGAAAAGCTATCGCTTCCCCGGCAATGTGCGGGAACTGGAGAACATGCTCGAACGGGCGCACACGTTGTGCGAAAACAAACAAATTGAAGCCAGCGACCTGCGACTGGCCGAAGGCAACTGCAACCCGGAAGGCGGTGTGCCGGACCTGACGCAGATCGACAACCTGGAAGACTACCTGGAGAACGTCGAACGCAACCTTATCCTCCAGGCTCTGGAAGAAACCCGCTGGAACCGCACGGCGGCGGCTCAGCGGTTGAATCTTTCATTCCGGTCGATGCGCTACAGGCTCAAGAAACTGGGACTCGATTGAGGGCCTCTTCGCGGGCAAGCCTCGCTCCTACAGATTTATGTCGTTCACAAACTTATTGATCGACTCAAACCTGTAGGAGCGAGGCTTGCCCGCGAAGGCGATCTGACCGACAACAAAAATCATGCGGTCAAATACGTCCAGCCGGTGCATACGGCGCCGGATCAATGATCGGCTCACGCCCCAGCATCACATCCGCAAACAACTGACACGACGCTGGCGCCAGCACCAAGCCATTACGGTAATGCCCGCAATTCAGCCAAAGCCCTTCGAACCCTGGCACCCGACCGATGTAGGGAATGCCTTCCGGTGAACCCGGTCGCAACCCGGCCCAGTGCCCCACGACCTCGGCATCCGCCAGTGCAGGAATCAACTCCACCGCCGACGCCTTCAGGCTCTCCAGGGCAGATTCGGTTGGCGTCTTGTCGAAGCCTTCATGCTCCAGCGTACTGCCGATCAGAATGTGCCCATCGCGCCGAGGGATCGCATAACGCCCCTTGGCCAGAACCATGCTCGGCAGGAAATCCGCTGCGCATTTGTACAGAATCATCTGACCTTTCACCGGCTCGACCGGCAGCTCCAGATCCAGGCTCTTGAGTAAATCACCGCTCCAGGCGCCTGCGGTCAGAACCACCTGATCGCCATGAATCGCTCCCGCCGAGGTCTGCACCCCAACTACCGTAGCGCCTTCACGGATAAACCCGCTGACTTCACACTGCTCATGAATCGTCACGTTCGGCAGCGCCAGCAACGCAGCCTTGAGGGACTTCACCAGTCGCGGATTACGCACATTGGCCACATCGGCCATGTAGATCGCCCGGGAGAAACCGCTCCCCAGCACCGGCACCGCGTCATGAGCGGCCGAGATATCCACAGCCCGCAACGGACGATTTTCCCGCTCGGCCCAGGCCAGCGCCTCGGCCTCATCATCCAGATCCAGCCAGTACAACCCGGTGGTATGCACCTCAGGATCGACACCGGTGGCGGCAAACAGTCGCTCACCCAGCTGTGGATAAAAATCCTGGGACCAATGCGCCAACGCGGTGACCGCCGGGCTGTAGCGCCACGGGTAGAGCGGCGAGACGATGCCGCCGCCGGCCCAGGACGACTCCTGACCGACGTTCGAGCGATCCAGCAGCACAACGCTCTGCACTTCTGACGCGAGATTGAACGCTGTCAGCAGGCCAATCACGCCGCCGCCGACAATCACCACTTGCTGTTGCCTGGTCATGTTCTGATCCAACCGTTAAATAGACAGAGGGCACAAAAGGCACCCAAAAAAGAACTCAGCGCCCCCAGCAATCCTTGGTCGCGGCCGTCGCATTGACCATGCTTCTGACGCCAGTGTTGGTGATGGTGAAATCACCGCACTTGTCAGCTGCCATGGCCTTGCCGGGCTTGCGCACCGCCGTCAGCAGGAAGGTCTGATCGGTCAGGGTCGGCGTGATGGTGTAGAAGTCATTACCGGCGCTCAGGCCGGTGGCATTGGTGTAGACATTATTCTTCGAATAGAAGCGTTCAAGGATCTGCGCTTGTTCGGAGAGCAGGCCGGCGACTTCAGTGCGGCGGCCCTTGTTCACATACTCGGTGAGGCTCGGGTAGCCAATGGTGATGACGATCCCGATGATCGCAATCACGATCATGATTTCGATCAGGGTAAAACCTCGGTTGGATCTGCGCATGCCTCAACTCTCACTTACTGTATTTGTCGCCACATGATGCGACGGCTGCCGCCGCTGCCGGGCTTTTCCACCAGGGAGCTGATGCCACCGCTGGAGTCGTTCACAATCTTGCGGGACGCATTGTTGACGATCGCGTTCAGCGTCGGAATACCACCGGTGAAAATCACCCCGCTGGAGATCGAATCCTTTGTATCGACCAACCCGTCGCCATTGCTGTCGAGGACCGCGTAATTGAGCATCTTACCGCTGAATGCATCCAGCTCGACCAGTTTGCCGGTGCCGAAACTGGCGCAAGGGTCGGTGGTGTCCACGCTGGCCGTGGTGAACACGATCCGGCCGGCCACCAGACTGGCCTGATTGATTACCCGCTCGCCGGTCAACACGTTGTTGTAAACCAATGGCAGATACCAGCCCTTCTCTGCCGGGTAGGTCACTTCGTTCTGGCTGGTGGTGATGAATTGCCCACTGCTACCCGAGAACACACCGGTCACCGCCTGCGCCTGCAAACTGGACGTTGTGATTTGCCCGGAGCCACCTTCCGCATCCCACACGGCATAGAAAGCCTGAAGGTCTTTGTTGGTCTTGTCGGCGGCCTCATTGAACTTGCCGGTACCGAAAAACACTTCCTTGCCGCCCAATGCGTGATCGGCCAGCAACGGTTGCGTGGTAATCGGCTGGGTCGCGCCACCTGCAGTGGTGAACAACGGCTTGCCGGAAAACGCCACGCCCCAGGTGTCGGAGGTAGTGCCACTCAAATCGAACTTCCACAACCGCCCTTTCAGATCGCCCCCATAGGCGGCCTGCACCACATTTTGCGAGTCGACCCTGAGCTTCACCGACGACAGGCCGTTCGTGGTTTCTGTACTGTCGACCACGATTTTCTTGATCAGCGAGCCGTCGCGGATATCCACCACATACAGCGCTGCCACCCCCGAGTTGCTGCCATAACCGTTGGAGATGAATGCCGCCCAGCGACCATCGGCCAAGCGTGCCACTTCGGGACGCGCATAGGCATAACCCAGATCATTGAAAACGTTCGCCGTATTTGCTGTGGCCGGTGCACTGATCTCCCACAACGCGTTAGTCACGTTACCGGCCGATGCGTCGAACAGTTGCAGTGCATAAAAGGTTTTGCCGCCCGCCCCTGTTCCTCCAATCGCCAGGGTTTTCCAGGCGCTGCCGAGTTGGGCATCGAACACACCGACCTGGCCGTCGACCAGGTATTTGTGGCTCACACCATTGATGTAAGTGGGGTCAGCGATGTAGCGCAATGATGGCAGCACGCTGGAGGGCATATAGCCGTAGCGTCTGACACCGCTGGTCGAGCTGATGACGTTTACAAAACCGTCATTGGCGTTCACCACCAGGCTGGAGCTCATGTTGGCGGCTTTGGTGGCGAGGTAGGTGCTGTAAGTGGTGTCACCCACCAGATCGGACGCGGTTTTGTCCGTGGGCGCGGCCAGCACGAGAGGCGAATTGATGATATCGCCGAGCAATACACTGCGCGTTCTCAACCCGGTTTTGTTAGTGCCCTTGCTCCACTCCACCAGATCGCTGCCGGTGATACCGGTGGGCAGGTTCTGGCTGAGGAAGGTCTGCTGGGCTGGGGAAAAATTGCTGTAGGCCAGGGTAACAACGGCGTTGGTCAGGGTATTCCAGGACTGGTAGGTCGGTGCGGTAGCACCGGGCACGATGGTGGTATCGGTCGTCCACAGCACCGCGGCCGTGTTCACCGCGCCCGCCGATGTGAAGCCAAAGGACTTAATGGTGCCGCGCCAGTCCTTGGGGTTGTAGCTGGTCTGGAAGTAGCTTGAATTGCTGGACAGCGTCGTGCCGTTGGCCACACCACTGCCGCCTGAGCCCGCCTTGGAGGTGATGTCGCTCAGGGCTGAAGACAGCGAGCTGTTGAGCTCGGCGCCGTCAGTCGCCTGGTAGTACTTGCCCTGCCCGTAGGTCGCGGCGTCCGCCAGCATTTGGTTTGCCGCGGCGAACCCCACGGTGTAGGTATTCATGTTCTGCCCGGGAAAATCCGGGGCGTCCCAGCTTTTGCCCGCGGCATCGATTCCCGTGGAGCGCATGTCGATATCGAAGGCAAACTTGGCGATGTCATCCAGGTACAGGGTGTCGCCCTCGTCGTCGCCAAAGCGGTCGGCGCCATCGTTACTGCTGATCCCGTCCCAGTTTGGTAAGCGGCTGCCACCCAGCGGATCGTCAGTCGGAAAGGTTCGGTCGTAGGTGGGCAGACCATCGGTGATCACCACCCCGTAATTTCTCTGGCAGCGATACTGAATCGGGCTGGTGTAGGTGGTGGGCGTCGAGTTGTTGTACGGCGTCATGCCACGAAAATAGCGGGTGATCTCATAGTAGGCTTCAGCCAGCGGCGTATTGGCCTGTGCGCTCAGTTCGTCGATTCCGGCGATCAATGCGTTGTAGTTGGTATCGGCCTGAGCCTGCGTCACGGTGCCGCTGACTGCCGACAAATCACTGATCGAGCGGGCGATGTAACCGCCGTCATTCTTATGGTTTCCGACCGCCAGGTTGAACGTCGCCAGACCGATACGCAGCGAGCGGTTGCTGGCCACCAGTGCCTTGGAAACGTTGCGCGCTACATTCATCCGGTAGTCATTGGGAATCGAGCCATCGGTGAAATCCCGGTCGGAATTGTTGGCGAGGCTTACCAGATACGACAAGTATTTCGCCGAATAGCGAGTGTCCTCACCCCCTACCGGATCGGGAAGCTTCAGGCAAAGCGAATCCAGACCGAAAAAGCTGTTGTTATAAAAACCGTACCATCCTTTCGAACATGTTCCTCGAGTCAAACTCGACAAGGAGATATTGCTGTCGGTCATATCAAGTTCACGCCCTTTCAAGCACGAACCATTCGAGAGGCAAATAGTCACCTGAGTGCGCGTGATCGTCGGGTCGAAGCCTGCCGCCCAGATAATGCTGTTCATACTCCCCGAGTCATCGAGTAACAGCATCACATTGGGGGCCACGGCGGCGGCATTCAACAGCGGCGAATCCGAGGGCGTGAAGGCATAAGCCGGCGCTGCCAGATAAAGGCTCGACGCCGCGCCGCAGAACAACTGCAACAACCAACGGCGCCAGCCTGTGCGGGCCTCAGTACTTCGCATAGATACTCTCCACTACACTGCGCGAGTTGCCCGCGATGCCGACTGCGGTCACCCGGTACAGCGTTGTCGAGGTGTTGCTCGGCACATTCACGGCGGTCAGGGTGGTGCCGATGTTCTGCACCCCGTAAAAACCGCTGCCGGAGGCGATCCAGGTCACCCCCGAGGTTGAATTGAAGCCGGCGCCGGTGATTGTCGACGACTCGGCCGGTGGCGCGCATTGGGTAGTGCCGCTGCAGACCGGCAACGAATAGGTCTCCAGTTGTACCGCGCTTTCACCTACGCGCAACGCCGACTCGGCGCCCTGGAACGACTGATTGCGCAAGGTCACGCTGGCGGCCATTTTTTCCTGCAGGGTGGCGTTTTGCATGGATGAAAGGCCGATCAGTGTCAGCAACAGAAGAAACACCAGGCTGACCAGCAGCGCCATGCCCCGCTGGGCGGGAGGGGTCACGGGAAAAATACTCATCGGCCCTCCCCTCATGGCAAGCGGTTGCGCAGCGCGGCAACCACGTTGAAGGTTTGATTGCTTACCCGGTTGTTCGGGTCGGTGAGGGTCAACGTCAGGCGAACACTACGGATGCGCGCCGGATCAGTGGGGTTACTGCTGTAACTGGAGGCAGCCACATCATTGGCGGAACTGGCGAGGCCGAAGCTCACGTTGAAGGCACTGACGTTGTTCACCAGCACTGCCTGAGCCGGCGTGCCGCTGCCGACACCCATCAGCAGTTGATTGTTGTTGAAGCTGTAGATCAAGCGCCGGATCGGAAACGCCAGCTCTCCCGCCCCCGGAACCCGGACGCCGGTGTAGGCCGTCGCATTGTTCCGACAATCAGAAACCACCGTCCAGGTCGGTACCCCGCCACTGCTGCCGACATCCGCTGTCACCAGGGTCAGTTTGAGGTTGGCGTTATCCCAATTGATGGGCGTTGTCTGGCTGGCATTGAAGTCACCCGCCGAGCTTGAATCAGTGACCGCCCCCAGACATCCGAACATGCCGACCATGCGAATTTCCTGAATCATCTTGCTCAGCACGAAACGCGCATCTTCCTGCATGGCGGCAGCGGTGTTCTGGCTGACATAAGTGTTCTTGGCCGCGATGAAAATCTGCGCCACACCCAGGACCACGACCAGACTCAGCGCCAGGGCGATCAGTAACTCGATCAGGCCGAAACCTCTGCTGGACCGGTTCATGGCGTCGACACCGGATCAAGGGTGGCGCGACTGGTCAGGACGAAACTACGGCGTGAATTGGCAGTGTTGGCCGCCCGCGAGTCATCCCAGGTGATGGTGATGGTGTACACCCGCTGATTGAGCGTAACGCTACCGGTGGCAGTGGCACCGCCGAAATTGACAATGTTGGTGGTGAAGTCGTAGAGATCCTGATCCCGAGCGACGCTCAGGTTGCCCGAGGTCGCAGGCGTGACGGTGTAGTCGGCACCGGAGTTGGCGCGAATGCGGTCCATCATGTCGTAGGCGATAAAACTCGCCTGGCTGGTCATCCGCGCGCTGTCCGTGTACTTCAGCGCATTGAGCTGAATCGCCGCAGCCCCCAACAGCCCCACGCTGAGAATCAACAACGCAACCAAGACTTCGATCAGCGTCATGCCCTCCTGTGCACGCTTGCTCCATCCCCTCATCCGCAGCTTCCACCCAATAGAATTCGTCCGTTCAAACACACATTCAGTGTCCTGCTTTCCGCCCCCCGTACGTAGCTGATCACCACCGCCGTGGACGGTGCCGACAACCCGCCAAGGTTGTTGAAATCGATGGCGGTCACTCCTGAGGTTAGCGTCAGAGTCGCGCCGCTGCTCATCGCTGGAACAACCCGCAATACATTGGCCGGATTGCCAGTACCGTCAAAGACCGTTAATTCTCCGCTCCAGACGCTGCCGCCAGCCGTCGGGCGCAGCCGGGTGGTGACACCACGGTCGATAGCCTCCAGTCGGGCGAAATTGAGTCCGCGTTGCAGATCGCCGATTTCGGTGTCGGCCTTGGTGATTTGCACCGAACGGGTAAACGCCGGTACGACCAGCGTGATCAGGACCAGAAACACCGCGAGCGCGACCAGCAACTCGATCAGCGTGAAACCTTTTGTACGATGATCCATCGGTGCCCTCCGTTGCCGTCGGCTATACCTGCTTCTACACGCTAGAACATTCGACCGGCGGATGTACGGTTGTTTTGCCATTACTCGCGCAGGGATCGCGCGGGCCGCAGCACTCCAGGGAGGGAGATGACATGCATCAGCGAGGTTTCAGCCTGATCGAACTGCTCATGGGACTGACAATTGTCGGGATTGTTCTGCTGTTGGTCAGTCCGGCGTTTGCTGCACTGACTGAATCGAACCATCGCGAACAGGTGGCAGAGTCGCTTATCAGCGGTATACGCAACGCCAGAACCGTTGCCATCACACGCAACCAGAGCGTCGTGATTCACGGCATCAACGGCGACTGGAGTCAGGGCTGGCGGATCATTCTGGATATCAGTGGCAAAGGGGCGGAGGACAACAGCAATCCGCTGCTGATTGAGCGCGCGAGTGGCGCTGAGGTGCCGATTGTCGGCAATTGGCCGGTCAGGCGATACATACGCTTCAACAGTATTGGCGAGCCACAGATGCCCGGACGGGCCTTTCAAGCGGGGACACTGCACATTTGCGCAGCCCGCGAACCGGTCACTCAGCTCCAAGTGGTGCTGGCCGCGACCGGTCGCGTCAGCCTGCGCAGCCATAAGGCTGAGCAGGCGCTGTGCCCAGGGGGCAAAAGCGTTAAAGCAGGGAGCGGACGCGCAACTCTTTAGGCATGGAGAAGGTAATGTTCTCCTCGCGACCGGCCAGCTCATCGGCACCGGTAGCGCCCCACGCCTGCAATTGCTGGATCACGCCACGCACCAGCACTTCCGGTGCGGAGGCACCAGCGGTGATGCCGATTCGCTCGACACCGTCGAACCAGCTCTTTTGCAGGTCTTCGGCACCGTCGATCAGGTAGGCCGGGGTGGCCATGCGCTCGGCCAGTTCACGCAGGCGATTGGAGTTGGAGCTGTTCGGGCTGCCGACCACCAGGACCACGTCGCATTCGTCGGCGAGTTGCTTGACCGCGTCCTGACGGTTTTGCGTGGCGTAGCAGATGTCGTCCTTGCGCGGGCCACCGATCGCCGGGAAGCGAGTACGCAGTGCGTCGATGACGCGGCTGGTATCGTCCATGGACAGGGTGGTCTGGGTCACGAACGCCAGTTTTTCAGGGTTGTTCACCTGCAATTCGGCGACGTCTTTCTCGTCTTCGACCAGATAGATCGCGCCACCATTGCTGCCATCGTACTGGCCCATGGTGCCTTCGACTTCCGGATGACCGGCGTGGCCGATGAGAATGCATTCACGGCCGTCGCGGCTGTAGCGTGCCACTTCGATGTGTACCTTGGTCACCAGCGGGCAAGTGGCGTCGAACACCTTCAGGCCACGACCGGCGGCTTCGGTGCGCACGGCCTGGGAAACACCGTGGGCACTGAAGATCACGATGACGTCGTCCGGCACCTGATCCAGTTCTTCGACGAAAATCGCCCCGCGAGCACGCAGGTCTTCGACGACGAATTTATTGTGGACCACTTCGTGGCGCACGTAGATCGGCGGCCCGAAAACTTCCAGGGCGCGGTTGACGATTTCGATTGCCCGGTCCACACCGGCGCAGAAGCCACGGGGGTTGGCGAGTTTGATTTGCATGCTGTGCCTCGTGTCTTGCGCGCAAGAAGTTAGATCATTACAACCCTGTAGGAGCTGAGTTTGCTCGCGATGGCGATGTTTCAGTCAACATTGATGTTGAATGTCATGACGCCATCGCGAGCAAGCTCAGCTCCTACACGTTAGAGCGATTTGACGTTGATGATCTCGACGTCAAAGGTCAATGTCTTGCCGGCCAGCGGGTGGTTGAAGTCGATGGTCACTTGCTCGTCATCGAATGTCTTCACTACACCGGGCAACTCAGTATTGGCCGCATCGTTGAAGATCACCAGCAAGCCAGGCGACAGTTCCATGTCCTTGAACTGCGAGCGAGGGATGATCTGTACGTTCTGCGGGTTGGGTTGGCCAAAAGCGTTTTCCGGCTGAATCGTCAGCGTACGCTTGTCGCCAGCCTTGAAGCCGAACAGCGCTGCTTCGAACCCTGGCAACAGGTTGCCGTCACCGACCTTGAAGGTCGCCGGGGCTTTGTCGAAGGTGCTGTCGACGGTGTCGCCGTTCTCCAGGCGCAGTGCAAAGTGCAAGGTGACTTCCGTGTTCTGGCGGATGCGTTGCTCAGCCAATACCTGTTCAGTCATGAACGGCTTCTCCGGTTTTCTTACTTTTGAACATGTCCAGCGCAAGCATTACGGCACCGACAGAGATTGCACTGTCGGCAAAGTTGAACGCCGGGAAATACCAGCGGTTCTGCCAATGCACCAGAATGAAATCGATCACATGGCCCAGGGCAATGCGGTCGTACAGATTACCCAGCGCGCCACCCAGCACCAGCGCCAAAGCGACGGCCAGCCAGGTTTCGTTGCGCCCCAGACGCTTGAGCCACACTACCAGCACCGCACTGACCACGACCGCGATCAGGGCAAACAACCAGCGCTGCCAGCCGGAACTGTCGGCCAGGAAGCTGAATGCCGCGCCCGTGTTATAGGCCAGGGTCCAGCTGAACAAATCGGGGATCACCACGATTTGCTGGAACATCTCGAGCTTGCCTTCGAAGTAGAACTTGCTGGCCTGGTCGATGACCAGGACCAGCAAACTCAACCAGAGCCAGCTCAGCCGTCCGAAACGGCCAGCCGCATTAGGCATAGTGACGAACCTCGCCAGCGCCGCTGATGTTGTCGACGCAACGACCGCAGATTTCCGGATGCTCCGGGTTCACACCGACGTCTTCACGGCAGTGCCAGCAACGGGCGCACTTGGCGTGGCTCGACTTGACCACTTGCAGTTTCAAACCGCTGACTTCGGTGACCACGGCATCGGCCGGCGCCTGAACGAACGGTGCAACGGTCGCGGTCGAGGTGATCAATACGAAGCGCAGTTCGTTGCTCAGCTTGGCCAGGTCGGCGCTCAGCGCCTCTTCGGCGTACAGCGTCACTTCGGCTTGCAGGTTGCCACCGACGGCCTTGGCCGCGCGCTGGATTTCCATTTCCTTGTTGACCGCGACCTTCACCGCCATGATCCGCTCCCAGTAGGCGCGGTCCAGCTCGACGTTTTCCGGCAGCTCGGTCAGACCTTCGTACCAGGTGTTGAGCATTACCGATTCGTTACGCTCGCCCGGCAGGTATTCCCACAGTTCGTCAGCGGTGAACGCGAGGATCGGCGCGATCCAGCGCACCAGCGCTTCGGAGATGTGGTACAGCGCGGTTTGCGCCGAACGGCGGGCCTTGCTGTTGGCGCCAGTGGTGTACTGACGGTCCTTGATGATGTCGAGGTAGAAACCGCCCAACTCCTGCACGCAGAAGTTGTGGATCTTGGAGTAGACGTTCCAGAAGCGGTATTCACCGTAGTGCTCTTGCAGCTCGCGTTGCAGCAGCAGGGTGCGATCCACGGCCCAACGGTCCAGCGCCAGCATTTCTTCGGCCGGCAGGATGTCGGTGGCCGGGTTGAAGCCGGTCAGGTTGGAGAGCAGGAAGCGCGCGGTGTTACGGATCCGCCGGTAGGCGTCCGCACTGCGTTGCAGGATCTGCTCGGAAACTGCCATTTCACCCGAGTAATCGGTGGAAGCAACCCACAGACGCATGATGTCGGCGCCCAGGGTGTCGTTGACCTTTTGCGGCGCGATCACGTTGCCCAGGGACTTGGACATCTTGCGACCGGACTCGTCGACGGTGAAGCCGTGAGTCAGCAGCTCGCGGTATGGCGCGTGGTTGTCGATGGCGCAACCGGTCAGCAACGACGAGTGGAACCAGCCACGGTGTTGGTCCGAACCTTCCAGGTACAGGTCGGCACGTGGACCGGTTTCGTGGCCCATCGAGTGCGAACCGCGCAGAACGTGCCAGTGCGTGGTGCCCGAATCGAACCAGACGTCCAGAGTGTCGCTGATCTTGTCGTACTGCGGCGCTTCGTCACCGAGCAACTCGGCGGCGTCCATCTTGAACCAGGCTTCGATGCCTTCGACTTCGACGCGCTTGGCGACTTCTTCCATCAATTCAGCAGTACGTGGGTGCAGCTCGCCGCTTTCCTTGTTCAGGAAGAACGGGATCGGCACGCCCCAGTTGCGCTGACGGGAGATGCACCAGTCAGGACGGTTGGCGATCATCGAGTGCAGGCGCGCCTGGCCCCAGGCCGGAACGAACTTGGTCTCTTCGATGGCTTTGATCGCCCGCTTGCGCAGGGTGTCGCCGGTCACAGGCTCTTTGTCCATGCCGATGAACCACTGCGCGGTGGCGCGGTAGATCAGCGGGGTCTTGTGACGCCAGCAGTGCATGTAGCTGTGTTCGATGATGCTGGTGTGCAGCAGCGCACCGACTTCGGTCAACTTGTCGACGATGGCCGGGTTGGCCTTCCAGATGAACTGGCCGCCGAAGAATTCCAGCGACGGTACGTAAACGCCGTTGCTTTGAACCGGATTGATGATGTCATCGTTGACCATGCCGTACTTCTTGCAGGTCACGAAGTCGTCTACGCCGTAGGCCGGCGAGGAGTGAACCACGCCGGTGCCAGCGCCCAGTTCAACGTAGTCGGCCAGGTAAACCGGCGACAGGCGATCGTAGAACGGGTGACGGAAGTTGATCAGTTCCAGCTCTTTACCGGTGGTGGTCGCGATGACCGAGCCTTCCAGGTTGTAACGGGCCAGGCACGACTCGACCAGCTCTTCCGCCAGCACCAGCAGTTTGTCGCCGACATCGACCAGGGCGTAGTTGAATTCCGGGTGAACGTTCAATGCCTGGTTGGCCGGGATGGTCCACGGGGTGGTGGTCCAGATCACGATCGAGGCAGGTTTACCCAGCGCAGGCAGACCGAAAGCGGCAGCCAGCCTGGCTTCGTCGGCAATCGGGAACGCCACGTCGATGGTCGAGGACTTTTTGTTCTCGTACTCGACTTCTGCTTCAGCCAGGGCCGAACCGCAGTCGAAGCACCAGTTCACAGGCTTCAGGCCCTTGAACACGAAACCGCCCTTGACGATTTCTGCCAAGGCACGAATTTCACCGGCCTCGTTTTTGAAGTCCATGGTCTTGTACGGGTTGGCAAAGTCGCCCAACACGCCCAGACGGATGAATTCGGACTTCTGGCCTTCGATCTGCTCGGTGGCGTAGGCACGGCACAGTTCGCGGGTCTTGTCCGCGCCCAGGTTTTTACCGTGGGTCACTTCGACTTTGTGCTCGATCGGCAGACCGTGGCAGTCCCAGCCCGGAACATAAGGCGCGTCGAAGCCCGACAGGGTTTTCGAGCGGATGATCATGTCCTTGAGAATCTTGTTCAGCGCATGACCGATGTGAATCGTGCCGTTGGCGTACGGAGGACCGTCGTGAAGTACGAACTTCGGACGATCCTTGCCAATCTCGCGCAACTTACCGTACAGGCCAATGCTGTCCCAGCGCTGCAGAATCTGCGGTTCGCGCTGAGGCAGGCCGGCCTTCATTGGGAAGGCGGTGTCCGGAAGGTTTAGCGTGGCTTTATAGTCGGTCATTTAAGGCTCTTCATTAGCGATTGGCGCTAGGTGCGACAGGGCACGGGCGGCGGCAACATCCGCATTGATCGCCGTCTTAAGCGCCTCCAGAGAGGCGAAACGCTGCTCTTCACGCAGCTTGTGGTGGAAAACCACCGTCAAACGCCGGTCATACAGATCGCCGGCAAAATCTAAAAGATGCACTTCGAGGTGGGCTTTGCCATCACCTTGAACGGTTGGCCGCACGCCAATGTTGGCGACGCCTGGCCAGGTCTTGCCGTCGATGTCGACGTTGACCAGGTAAACCCCGGTCAGCGGCACGCGACGACGCTTGAGTTGTATGTTGGCCGTCGGCGTCCCCAATTGGCGCGCCAGCTTCTGGCCATGCAGGACCCGCCCGGCAATCCGGAACGGACGACCGAGCAGTCGCTCGGCCAAAGCAAAATCGGCAGCCGCTAGGGCATTGCGGACCTGGGTGCTGCTGACGCGAATACCGTCAAGCTCCACGGTCTGCGCCGCTTCGACGGTAAAGCCCTGCAGGACGCCAGCCTGTTGCAGGAAATCGAAATCCCCTACCCGGTCACAGCCGAAACGGAAATCGTCACCGACCTCAAGATGTTGTACACCGAGGCCGTCCACCAGAATGGTATCGACGAATTCGGCGGCGCTGAGCTTGCTCAAGCGCTGGTTGAAGGCCAGGCACAGGACCCGGTCGACACCCTCTTCGGCCAGCAGCTGCAGTTTGTCCCGCAGCCGGGCCAGACGGGCCGGAGCCGTGTCCGGCGCGAAGAACTCTCGCGGCTGCGGCTCAAAAATCACCACGCAGCTGGGCACGCCCAACTCGAGCGCACGCTCACGGAGCCTCGCCAGGATAGCCTGGTGGCCACGGTGAACACCGTCAAAGTTGCCAATAGTGGCGACACAGCCCCGATGCTGGGGGCGCAGGTTGTGGAGGCCTCGAACCAGCTGCATAACGCGCTTCTTGCTCATAAAGTGGTCGATTATAACCACACCCGGCGGCCGACGACAGGCAACACCGTAACCCAAAGTGATCGAGCCGACAAAACCGTCGATTCGCCCGTGTTTATCGAGGTCGCAACCTCAGCTCAGCGCCTTGCGATTGAAGTCGCGCAAACGGAAGCCCATCAACAGCAACATGCCGAAATAAGCCACCACACCGGCAATGACCAATGCGCCCAGACGCAGGAACCTCTCCAGCATATGCCCTTGATCCCAGGCTGGCATGAAATGCATTCCAAGCAGCAATACAGCAGACATCACTAACACGGCTATCACTAGCTTGAAGCCAAACTTCGCCCACCCCGGTTGCGGCTCATACATCTGCTGCTTGCGCAGCTGATAGAACAGCAGGCCGGCGTTAATGCACGCGCCGATGCTGATGGCCAGCGCCAGACCGGCGTGGGCCAGCGGGCCGATCAATACCAGGTTGAACAACTGGGTAACGATCAGGGTAAAAATCGCGATTTTTACCGGTGTGCGGATGTTTTGTTGCGCATAAAAGCCCGGCGCCAGCACTTTTATCACAATAATCCCGAGCAAACCGACCGAATAAGCGATCAGCGCCCGCTGGGTCATGGAGGCGTCAAACGCACTGAACTGGCCGTACTGGAACAAAGAAACCGTCAACGGCTCGGCGAGAATCCCCAGCGCCAGGGAGCACGGCAGCACCAACATGAAGCACAGGCGCAGCCCCCAATCGAGGATCCGCGAATACTCCTCACGATCCTTGCTGGCATAAGTCTTGGCCAGGGTCGGCAGGAGAATCGTACCCAGCGCCACGCCCAGCACACCGGACGGCAACTCCATCAAACGGTCGGCGTAGTACATCCAGGACACGGAACCGGCGACCAGGAACGAAGCGAAAATAGTGTTGATGATCAGCGAGATCTGACTCACCGAAACGCCGAGAATCGCCGGCAGCATTTGTTTCATGACCCGCCAGACGCCGCTGTCACGCAGGTTCAGGCGTGGCAACACCAGCAGGCCGAGCTTTTTCAGGTGCGGCAGCTGATAGAGCAATTGCGCCAGGCCACCCACCAGTACTGCCCAGCCCAGCGCCATGACCGGCGGATCGAAATACGGTGTCAGGAACACCGAAAAGATGATCATGCTGACGTTGAGCAGGGTCGGCACGAAGGCCGGCACCGAGAAGCGGTTATAGGTATTGAGGATCGCCCCGGCCAATGAAGACAGGGAGATCAGCAATATATAAGGGAAGGTCACGCGCAACAGGCTGGCCGTCAGCTCGAATTTTTCCGGCGTATCGGTGAAACCCGGCGCGGTTGCCCAGATGACCCACGGCGCAGCGATCATGCCCAAAGCGGTGACCAACGCCAGCACCAGCGTCAGCAGGCCCGAGACGTAGGCAATGAAGGTTCGCGTCGCCTCCTCGCCCTTCTGGCTTTTATATTCAGCAAGAATCGGCACGAATGCCTGGGAAAAAGCCCCCTCGGCGAAGATCCGCCGCAGCAAATTGGGCAATTTGAAGGCGATAAAGAAGGCGTCGGTCGCCATCCCGGCGCCAAATGTACGTGCAATGAGAGTGTCACGAACGAACCCCAGAACCCGGGAAAGCATCGTGATAGAGCTGACGGCGGCCAACGATTTGAGCAGATTCATTGAAAGAGTTTGTGCCTGTCGATAAACAGCAGGCGAACAAAGCGCCTACTTATGCGATACTCCGCGCCGCAGCAGCACAGAGCCAAAGCTCGCGAGTTTACAGGTCAAGCGCCGGAAATAAATATCCCGCCTCTTTATACCTACCACTTAGCGGAACGTCTCAACCGCCCTTGACAAGACATCAACTCATCGGCATGATTCGCGGCCTATTTTGTTTGCTATTTCCTAAAAAGTCTTTCGAGGAGCTCGACGGTGGCCAACACACCTTCCGCCAAAAAACGTGCAAAACAGGCTGAGAAGCGTCGCAGCCACAACGCCAGCCTGCGTTCCATGGTTCGTACCTACATCAAGAATGTAGTTAAAGCCATCGACGCAAAAGACGCTGAAAAAGCTCAAGCTGCTTACGTTCTGGCCGTGCCAGTTATCGACCGTATGGCCGATAAAGGCATCATCCACAAGAACAAGGCTGCTCGT
The DNA here is from genome assembly GCF_000282315.2 of Pseudomonas sp. GM41(2012). Classification (GTDB taxonomy): domain Bacteria; phylum Pseudomonadota; class Gammaproteobacteria; order Pseudomonadales; family Pseudomonadaceae; genus Aquipseudomonas. Next base: position 1,052,438 of record NZ_AKJN02000007.1, on the reverse strand, counting down.
CATAAGAGCCGCCTGAACGGTCACGTCAAGGCTCTGAACCTTGCTGTTGCCGCATAAGCGATAAGCTTGTTAAAAAACCGACCCTAGGGTCGGTTTTTTATTGCCTGCGATTTGGCAAATCCAGCGCAAAAAAAATGTGGGAGTGAGCCTGCTCGCGAAAGCGGCGTGTCAGACGACATTAATGCCGACTGACACCCCCTCTTCGCGAGCAGGCTCGCTCCCACAATTTGGATCTTCGCTAGCTTATTGAGCGCTCGCCCACGGCAGGATTGGGATGGCGGTGACCGCATTCTGTGGACTACCCTCGATCACACGATCGCTATAGACCAGGTACACCAGCGTATTGCGCTTCTTGTCGAGGAATCGCACCACCTGCATGGTCTTGAACACCAGCGACGTGCGCTCCTTGAACACCTCGTCACCATCCTTCAACTCGCCTTTGAAGCGGATCGGCCCGACCTGACGACAAGCGATAGACGCTTCCGCGCGATCTTCAGCCAATCCCAAACCACCCTTCACGCCACCCGTCTTGGCTCGCGACAGGTAGCAAGTCACACCCTCAACCTTTGGATCATCAAACGCTTCGACGACGATGCGGTCGTTCGGACCGACAAACTTGAACACCGTCGACACCTGACCAATCTCCTCGGCCGAGGCCAGCAGCGGCATCGCCAACAGCAGACCCAACAATCCTTTTGCCACGCGCATTCAAGTATTCCCTCAGACCAGGATCAGGTTATCGCGATGAACCAGTTCCGGCTCCGCCATGTAACCCAACAGACCGACAATCGCCTCAGACGACTGACCGATGATTTTTTGTGCTTCCAGCGCGCTGTAGTTGGCCAGGCCTCGGGCGACTTCACGACCGTCCGGCGCCACGCAAACCACCATCTCGCCACGACGGAAGCTGCCCTGCACCAGTTTGACACCCACAGGCAGTAAACTTTTGTTGCCTTTGGACAGCGCCGTCACCGCACCAGCATCCAGCACGAGCGTGCCGCGGGTTTGCAGATGCCCGGCCAGCCATTGCTTACGCGCCGCCAACAGGCCACGCTCAGGCGACAGCAAGGTGCCGATGCGCTCGCCCGCCTTGAGACGATCCAGCACGCGTTCAATACGCCCGCCAACGATGATGGTATGCGCACCGGAGCGAGCCGCCAGCCGCGCAGCACGCAACTTGGTCTGCATGCCGCCACGACCCAGCGCACCACCCGTACCGCCCGCCACCGCATCCAGCGCCGGATCATCAGCGCGCGCTTCGTAAATCAGGTTGGCGTCAGGGTTGTTGCGCGGATCGGCGTCGAACATGCCATCGCGATCGGTAAGGATCACCAGCAAGTCAGCTTCGACCAGGTTGGCTACCAGCGCCGCCAGGGTGTCGTTGTCGCCGAAACGTATTTCATCAGTGACTACAGTGTCGTTCTCGTTGATCACCGGAATAACTTTCAGTTCGACCAGCGCGCGCAAGGTGCTGCGGGCATTCAGGTAGCGCTTGCGGTCGGACAAGTCGTCGTGGGTCAGGAGAATCTGCGCGGTATGCCGGCCATGCTCGGCAAAGCTCGACTCCCAGGCTTGCACCAACCCCATCTGACCGATGGCGGCAGCGGCCTGCAACTCGTGCATCGCACTGGGTCGTACGGTCCAGCCCAAGCGACTCATGCCGGCCGCCACCGCCCCGGAGGACACCAGCACCAGCTCGACGCCAGCCTCATGCAAAGCCACCATCTGCTCGACCCAAACACTCATTGCCGCGCGATCCAGGCCCTTGCCGTCCGCTGTCAGCAAAGCGCTGCCGATCTTCACGACCCAACGCTGCGCACCTGTCACCTTGCTCCGCATCATCTTCAACCTTAGCTTGAGGGCAGCGCGACCCAGCGCTACCCGTAACGTTATTCGTGACTACCGATTTCCAGATACTAAAACGCCGCTCTAGTGAGCGGCGTTTAAGTTTATCGCAACGAATCAGTCACGCACGTAAATGATTTCCGGACCGTCTTCGTCATCCACATCTTCTTCGTCCCAATCATCGTCGCCGATGTCGTGGACCGACTTCACGCCGCTACGGCGCAGGGCACGCTGGTCATCCAGGGCCTGCAGCTGAGCACGAGCTTCGTCTTCGATGCGCTGATCGAGTTCGGCCAACTCTTCTTTGTACGCAGGGTCCGCAGCCAGACGATCGGCACGATCTTCCAGATAACGCATGATGTCGTGGCACAGACGCTCGGTACCCAGCTTAGAGATCGCAGAGATCACATAGACAGGACCGGTCCACTCCAGGCGATCTACGATTTCCTTGACGCGCTCTTCGTGCTCTTCCTCAAGAATCTGGTCGCACTTGTTCAGCACCAACCAACGATCACGCTCAGCCAGGGACGGGCTGAACTTGGTCAGTTCGCTGACGATCACTTCTGCAGCATCCGGAGCGCTGGTGTCATCCAGCGGCGCCATGTCAACGAGGTGCAGCAACAGACGGGTACGCGACAAGTGCTTGAGGAAGCGAATCCCCAGGCCAGCGCCGTCGGAAGCACCTTCGATCAGGCCCGGAATATCCGCGACCACAAAGCTTTTCCAGCGATCGACACTGACCACACCCAGATTCGGCACCAGAGTGGTAAACGGGTAGTCAGCGACTTTCGGCTTGGCGGCCGATACAGCGCGGATCAGGGTACTTTTACCGGCGTTCGGCAAGCCCAGCAGGCCGACGTCCGCCAACACCTTCATTTCCAGCTTCAGGTCACGCGCCTCACCCGGCTTACCCGGAGTGGTCTGGCGCGGAGCACGGTTGGTACTGGATTTGAAACGGGTGTTACCCAGACCGTGCCAGCCGCCATGCGCCACCAGCAGACGCTGGCCAGCCTTGGTCAGGTCGCCGATCACTTCCTGAGTGGCGGAGTCGATAACGGTCGTGCCGACCGGAACACGCAGGACCAACTCTTCACCTTTCTTGCCGGTGCAGTCAGTGCTGCCGCCGTTGGAACCACGCTCGGCATCAAAGTGCCGGGTGTAACGGTAGTCCACCAGGGTGTTGAGGTTTTCGTCGGCGATCATGTAGACCGAGCCGCCATCACCACCGTCACCGCCGTTCGGGCCACCGTTTTCAATGAATTTTTCGCGACGGAAGCTCATGCAACCGTTGCCGCCGTCGCCGGCCTTTACTCGAATCGATACTTCATCAACAAACTTCATAACAAAACGCCTCTCGTCATACGGACGAGCCGAAAAACACTAAGACATAAGACTCTTGCAAAAATGAGCGCAGCGACCTCAATCAACGACCGCAAATCCAGCGCTGGAGCCCATCACAAACAGCTTTGCAAGAGACTCACCCCACAAACGAAAAAGCCCCGTCGCGAGACAGGGCTTTTCCAGCAACTACGTAATTATGCCGCGACGACTTCAGTCTTCGGGACAATGCTCACGTAACGGCGGTTGAAAGCGCCTTTTACTTCAAACTTGATCACGCCGTCGATTTTAGCGAACAGAGTGTGATCTTTACCCATGCCAACACCGTAACCGGCGTGGAATTGGGTGCCGCGCTGACGCACGATGATGTTGCCCGGAATGATAACCTGGCCGCCATACATCTTCACGCCAAGGCGTTTGGCTTCTGAGTCGCGACCGTTACGGGTACTACCACCAGCTTTTTTGTGTGCCATGAGTCAATTCTCCTAGTGAGGAATTAGGCTGAAATTAAGCCTGAATACCGGTGATTTTGATCTCGGTGTACCACTGGCGGTGGCCCATACGCTTCATGTGGTGCTTACGACGACGGAACTTGATGATGCGGACTTTATCGTGACGACCTTGGGAGATCACTTCAGCCACAACGGTAGCGCCAGCAACAACTGGAGCGCCGATGTTCACGTCATCGCCATTGGCGACCAACAGAACGCGATCAAAAGTAACGGATTCGCCGGTAGCGATCTCCAGTTTTTCGATCTTCAGGTATTCACCTGGGGCGACCTTGTATTGCTTGCCACCAGTAACAATTACTGCGTACGACATGGTATTTCTCCGATAATCCTGCTCACCCAGCTCTTTATAAGAAGAGGTATTGGCTGGCATGGCTGCATTGGGCTGGAAGGCCTGTTTGCAATTGCGTAAGGCAGGTGCTGCCCAGGAAGTTCAGGGTGCGCGATTGTACGCAAGCTGCCGGGGTGATGCAAGAGGCCGTCCATCGTGCCTTGACACCCGCCGACGTGGGTCCTAGCATGCCGCGCAACCCTTCTGGAGCAACTGTCGCTGATGCAACCCCAAGCTTTCTACCGCGCGGTGGCGGACGATTTTAGCGCCGTCGACGGCATCATCAAGAAGCAGCTGACTTCCCGAGTGCCGCTGGTATCGAAAATCGGCGATTACATTACCTCGGCTGGTGGTAAACGCCTGCGTCCTCTATTGGTGTTGCTGTGTGGCAAGGCACTGGGTCGCGAAGGCGATGACCTGCGCCTGCTGGCCGCGACCATCGAGTTCCTGCACACCGCAACCCTGCTGCACGACGACGTGGTCGACATGTCCGGCATGCGCCGTGGCCGCTCGACCGCCAACGCCATGTGGGGCAACGCCCCTAGCGTGCTGGTGGGCGACTTCCTGTATTCGCGATCCTTCGAAATGATGGTCGAACTGGGCTCCATGCCGGTGATGAAAATCCTTTCGCAAGCCACGCGCATCATCGCCGAAGGCGAAGTGTTGCAGCTGTCCAAGGTTCGTGACGCCAGCACCACCGAAGAAACCTACATGGAAGTCATCCGCGGCAAGACCGCGATGCTCTTTGAGGCCTCGACACACAGTGCTGCAGCGCTCTGCGAAGCGACATCGGAACAGTCAGAAGCCCTGCGTACATTCGGCGATCACCTGGGCGTGGCGTTCCAATTGGTCGACGACCTGCTGGACTACAAAGGCGACGCCGAAACCCTGGGCAAGAACGTCGGTGACGATCTGGCTGAAGGCAAACCGACCCTGCCGCTGATCTACACCATGCGCGAAGGCACGCCTGAGCAGGCTGCACTGGTGCGCAAGGCGATCCAGAAAGGTGGCATCGAAGACCTGGAAAGCATCCGCGAAGCCGTGGAAGCCTCAGGTTCGCTGGAATACACCGCGCAACTGGCCCGTGACTACGTGGCCCGCGCGATCAAGTGCCTCGATGCGCTGCCTGCCAGCGAATACCGCGATGCTCTGGTCGAATTGAGTGAATTTGCGGTCGCCCGCACGCACTAAAAGCAAGATCAAAGATCGCAGCCTTCGGCAGCTCCTACAGGGTTTTGTGTACGCCTGTAGGAGCTGCCGAAGGCTGCGATCTTTTGCAGCCAGCTCCCTCCTCCGACAAAACCCTATATAATGTGCGACTTTTAGCGATCCTCAATCCAAGGAGCTTTAGTGAGCACGTTGCCACCCTGCCCAAAATGCAATTCCGAATACACCTACGAAGACGGCGCCCAGCTGATTTGCCCTGAGTGCGCCCACGAGTGGTCCGCCAGCGGCGAAGCCGAAGCAGTGTCCGATGACACCGTGAAAAAGGATTCGGTCGGCAACGTCCTGCAGGACGGCGACACAATCACCGTGATCAAGGACCTCAAGGTCAAAGGCACGTCGCTGGTGGTCAAGGTCGGCACCAAGGTCAAGAACATCCGCCTGTGCGATGGTGATCACGACATCGACTGCAAGATCGACGGCATCGGCCCGATGAAGCTCAAATCCGAGTTCGTCAGAAAAGTCTGAGCCTGCTGTATTCCATCCCGCGTCCTGCGTGGGATGGTGCTTCACCCTCCCCCGCTTCGCCCAACAATCCCTCGCAATAGCCAAACGCCAGCCGTTTTGACCTTACGCAACCTTTACCCTTAAAAAAACACAAACCGCCAATAGGTCCTTGCTATTTGATGAATAAGAATTATTCTCATTGAAACCCATCAATGGAGATGAGACCCATGACTTATTTGATCGATGCCTGGCTGGACCGCCCACACCCTTACCTCAGGATCCTGCATCGGGAAACCGGGGAAGTCTGTGCAGTGCTTGAAGAAGAAGCCTTGAACGAGCTGCAGGATCAGGGTGATCTGGACGTCAACGGCTTGAGTTCCAGCGAGCCGGTGGTGCTCAAGGAACTGGTACGCAATCTGTTTCTGTTCTGCTATGCCCGGGCATTGCGCCCGACAAGCGAACTGCACCACAAGATCGAAATATGAGACATACAAAACCCTGTAGGAGCAGAGCTTGCTCGCGATGCAGACGACTCGGTTCCGACTTGAAACAGAGTTGATGCCATCGCGGGCAAGTCGGAACGCCGCCCGCATGCTCCTACAGGGTTACGGTCTTACAGAACGTCGAGCAGTTCGACGTCGAATACCAGTACGCTGTGCGGCGGAATGCTGCCAACGCCTTGAGCGCCGTAAGCCAGTTCGCTCGGCACGTACAGACGCCATTTGCTGCCGGCGTTCATCAGTTGCAGGGCTTCGGTCCAGCCAGCGATCACGCCGCCAACCGGGAATTCTGCAGGCTGACCACGATCGTAGGAGCTGTCGAACACAGTGCCGTCGATCAGGGTGCCGTGGTAGTGAGTGCGCACTTGATCTTCACGGGTTGGCTTGGCGCCTTCACCTTGAGTCAGCACTTCAAATTGCAGGCCGGAAGCCAGGGTGGTGATGCCATCACGCTTGGCGTTTTCAGCCAGGAATGCCAGGCCTTCGCCAGCAGCGGCTTCAGCTTTGGCAGCTGCTTCAGCTTGCATGATTTCGCGAATGACCTTGAAGCTCGCGGACATTTCTTCCTGACCTACACGGCTTTCCTTGCCGGCGAAAGCGTCGGTCAGACCTGCCAGGATCGCGTCCAGGTTAACGCCCGGTGGCGGGTTGTCGCGCAGTTGATCGCCCAGCTGACGGCCAATACCGTAGCTGACGCGGGTTTCGTCGGTGGACAGATTTACTTCGGACATGACACTGCTCCGCTGTGCGGACGACCCTGGAACTAGCCGTGCGTACACAGCGCGTCCCGGAGCGCCCGGAACCAAAAGGGCCAGCAGACTAGCACAGATGCCATCGCGTTGATGAGGGGCGTCAGTGGTGCCACGCAATCGGTACCTTCAGGCTCCCCTCGGAATTGGCACCGAGTCCACACATCTCGTCATGAACCGAAACATGTACAAGGTTGAACGGCAAGCTGGGAAAGGCATGAAGCACTTCACGTGCATGCTCGACCGAACGCAAATGAAACATCTGGCCGTGGGCATCGCTCAATGGGTACGCCGCGCCATGCATCCGCGCTTCCAACAAGTAGATCCCACCTTCCATTGAAATCAGGTTGAGCTCATCGATCTTCCCTGCGATGGCATAAGCATTCAACTCTTTCAGGTCCATGAACACACCTCACGCAGTGGCGAGCCAAGATCATTACAGGCATAGGCCTCGGCGCATCAAAGTACAAGCCACAAACGACACCGCCCGTCTGTTTACCACCCGACCGTAGGAGCAAAGCTTGCTCGCGATGGGATCAGCGCGGTTTGCCTTTAAACCGCAGTGATGTCATCGCGAGCAAGCTTTGCTCCTACAGGGGTTGTGTGAATCAGTGTTTAGTGAGCTTATCCAGATAACCCATGGCAAACGCCGAAATCACGAAGGTCATGTGGATAATCACGTACCACTTCAAATGCTCGGGATCGACGTTCTTGGCGTCCATGAAAATCCGCAGCAGGTGGATGGACGAAATGGCCACGATGGAAGCGGCTACCTTCATCTTCAATGAAGAGGAATCCATGGTGCCCAGCCAGTTGAGCTTTTCCTTGTCCTCGTCGATGTCCAGTTGGGAAACGAAGTTCTCGTAACCGGAAATCATCACCATCACCAGCAAACCGCCTACCAGCGCCATGTCGATCAGCGACAGCAGCACCAGAATCAGATCCGACTCGGCCATCGAGAACACGTTAGGGATGACGTGGAACACTTCCTGGAAGAATTTCAGCGCCAGGGCCAGCAGCCCAAGGGACAGACCGAAGTAGATCGGCGCCAGCAGCCAGCGGCTGGCGTACATTGCATTTTCGATAAAGCGTTCCATCAAATCTCACACAAGGCCTGGAAATGGCCGCGAGTATAACAGCCGCCTGTCACACCCAGAAACCGTTGGGAAATCCGCAACCTGCGCGTGTGTGACAAGGTTTTTCTGCTAGTGTCCAAAGCATTGACAGCTCAGCGACATCGGACAGGAAGACGGGAAATGGATGTGCGATTGCCTTTAACGAGCGCCGGAATTTGCCTGGCTTTGCTGATGAGTGCCTGCTCACCCAGCGATGAGAAGCGCCAGGTCAGCCTCGAGGAAAAGACGGCGCAGTTCGAGAAGTCTCTGGATGCGATTCAAGATCCGAAACTCAAGGATGCCGTGGCTGAACTCGGCGGCTCACTGTTGCTGCTTGAGCGTGCCCAGCTCAAGCTCGACAGCAAACCGGTGGAAACAGAATATGGCGAAGACGCCCTCGCCGTCCTCAAGCACTACCCCACTCCACAAGCCTTGGTCGACACGTACATCAACGGCCTGTTCGTGCTGCACAAAGATTCCAGTTCCGACTACCTGACCGACCTGCAACCGGTGTTCCCCTTCAACTTCAACATTCCGGTCGCGTTTCTCTTTCCCCATAGTCTTGAATGGCAATCGGTGACTTTGAGCAACAAACGCGTCATCCCGTTTCAGCCGGAATGGTCAGAAACCGATCCTGGAATTCAACTGAGCCCATCGAGCTCAAACCTGACCAACCCCGACGACCTGACGGTGACCTACCCCTTCATCGATGGCCTGGATGTCGAAAACAAGAACCAGCCACAACCGGTGAGCCTGCAAGGCAAGGTGGAAGTCATCGCGCCGCGTCGGCTCTACAGCTTCGACCTGACGAAAAAGGACGTTGGCCAGACTCGCACCAACGACAACCTCAGCGTCACCCTGCTGAACCTTGCCAACAACTACGCCGAAATCGAATTCAACAACAGCGCGCCACTGGCCCCCGAGGTCAGCGAAACACCGCTGAACCCGCTGATCGTCCAGGCCAAGGACAGCACCGGACAATTTCTCTCGCGCTCAGGCTCGATCAACGAAACCTCCGCACAAATAGCCTTCTATCAAAAGCAACTGGCGAAAATGCAACAGCAGAAAGCCTGGAGCGAGAGCTTCGAGAAACAGATCGAGGAAGAACAGCGCGCCTTCGAGAAGCAACAGAGCCACCATTATTCCAAGGTGTACTTCAACGGGCCGATCGAAACGCTTGAGGTCAGCGTCCTGGACTTTTCAACCGCCACGGTGACCCGCAAGGACCTGAACCTGCCGGTACTTCGCTTCGACCCACACACCACGCAAAAGACCATCCAGCCACTGACGCTGCCGGTGGTGGTATACGACGACCAGGCCCCGATCTGGCTCAAGGGCGCCACACTTGGCGAGGAACAACTGAAAAAAAGCGTCCGCATCAGTCAGTCGGTCGAAGACCCCAGCGCTGTGCGTATCGACTTCGATCACCCCAGAAGCTTCAATGACGAGCTGCTCGGCACCTCCTTCACCCCCGGCGAAAGCCCGGTCAGTTTCTTTACCGAGGACAGTAACGGCAAGCGCGATGAGCCGATCGAATTGCCGCCTGAGGCTTACCAGGTCGATCCCCTGCGCGGCATCATCACCTACGACTTGAACCTGTTTCCGGAAACGCCGGCTTATGCGGTGGGCTCCATGCCGCTGTTTCTCGCCACCATCGAAAAGAAAACCATCGACGCCCATCAGCTGCCCAAAGGGCTGACGCTCAAAGGCAATGCGCTGGTGGTTGATCTGAAGCTGTTTCCCGCCCAGGACTGGCGTTTCTTCGCCAAGGACGACAGCGGCAATTATCTGAAGGAGATTCTTTCGGTCAGCCACGATGCGAGCGCAGAAGGCCCGGCATTATTGGGGGTGCATTACTTCTACGGGCAGCCAACCCGTCTGGAAACCTATCAACGAACCGATCTCTCCACCGTGCAATATGGCTTCGAGGTCAAACTCGACAAGGCGGACACGTCCAGCCTTGCTCAATAGCCTGTTCAGTGCTCGGGCCGAAACTCGAAACCTCCAGTGTTGCGGCAGCGGCCACCATTGATTTCCCTCAGCTGAGCTTGCAAGTGCAGGCACCAGATTTGCGGATCATCGGCCAGTTCATAGCCGTGCAGGGTGAGGCTTTCAACGATGGTGTCGAGAATCGACTCAGCCACAAAGGGGCCATGAAACGGGCCCTGGGCTTTAATGGCGGAAGGTTGTTCGCCAGCCATTCCAGCGGCGAAAAGCAAGGTCCACATGCCCGTATCCCCCGCCAATGGGCGGATGGCACACTCGATACGGGTCACAAGGCCCAGGCATTGACGGGTGAGGCAGAGGTTGCGCGACATGGCGGCGACCCTCGGTAGATCCGGTATTCAGCCCCCACGGGAGGGCTGTCTCGATCCAGTGATTACTGTCGATATCCTTGACCTGAGAATAGAGGAAAAGTCTGACTAGCACGTCAAGTGAGACCAGAAGGCGCCGAATGGTCATTGTGTGAATATTGACGCCAGACTGATGGCACTTTTGAACTGAATGTCGATTCCGACAACACACCAAAACCTGTAGGAGCCGAGCTTGCTCGCGATGAGGCACTGACTGACAGTCCGCTATCGCGAGCAAGCTCGGCTCCTACAGGGGTTGAGGTGACCTCAGGTTTGTGTCAGGCCGGTTTGGCCTCGACCAGTGCTTCCTGTGCGGCTTCTTTCTCGGCTTCCTTGAGGTCTTCTTCGCTGATCATTTCTGCGATGACCCGCAAACGCTCCACCACCCGCGCGTTAACGCTGCCTTCAGGGAACTGGCCATCGGCGTCCGGCGCACCGGCCGGCTCGCCGACCAACAGGCTCAGGGCTTCATCAGCCTGGCGCACGGCGTAGACGTGGAACTGCCCCGCACGCACCGCCGTCAGCACTTTCTCGTCGAGCATCAGCGTGGCAACGTTGGCGTGGGGAATGATTGCGCCCTGCTCACCGGTCAGCCCGCGCGCTTCGCAGAGCCGGAAGAAGCCTTCGATCTTCTCGTTGACCCCGCCCACCGCCTGCACTTCACCGAACTGGTTGATCGAACCGGTAATCGCAAAACACTGCTTGAGCGGGGTTTTCGACAGCGCCGAAATCAGCGTGCAAGCCTCGCCCAACGATGCACTATCACCATCGACGTAACCGTAGGATTGCTCCAGGGCGATACTCGCGGAAATCGCCAGCGGGAATTCCTGAGCGTAACGACTGCCCAGATACCCCGTGAGGATCATCACGCCTTTGGAGTGAATCGGCTGACCGAGGTTAACCTCGCGCTCGATGTCGACGATGCCGCTACCGCCCGGATAGACCGTGGCGGAGATCCGCGCCGGTATACCGAACGCCGAGTCGCCGACCTCCAGCACTGTCAGCCCGTTGCACTTGCCGACCGCCGCACCTGCGGTGTCGATCAGGATGATCCCGGCCAGCATGTCATCGAGAATCCGCGCCGAGACGCGCCCGGTACGCGTGGCCTTGGCCTTGAGCGCACGTTCGATGTGCCCGGCGTCGGTCATTTCGTCACTGGCCAGTTGGCGAATGAAATCCGCCTCGCTGACCAGTTGGAACAAATCACCGATCCGCGCCGACAAACGCCCCTGGTGCTCAGCCAGGCGAGCACTGTAAGTCGCCAGACGCGCCACCGCATCAGCGGTCAGCGGCGCCATGCCTTCTTCGGAGGTGCGGGTCTTGAGCAACTGGGCGAACTGCTCCAGGCTTTCGTCGACCATCGGGATGTCTTCGTCGAAGTCCACCAGGACGCGGAACATCTCCTGGAAGTCCGGATCGAGGTCCTGCAGCGTGTAGTAGAGCTGTCGGGCGCCGATGATGACCACTTTGACCTGCAGCGGAATGTGTTGCGGCGTCAGGGTCACGGTGGCGAAACGACCCATCTCGCCCAGCGGCGATTCCATTTTCAGTTTGCGCGATTGCAGCGCGCGTTTGAGCGCATCCCACACGAACGGCTCGCTGAGCATTTTTTCCGCTTCAAGAATCAGGAAGCCGCCGTTGGCGCGGTGCAGCGCACCCGGACGCAATTGTCGATACGTGGTGTAGAGCGCGCCCTGATCGGTGGTGTACTCGATGCGGCCGAACAGGTTTTCGTAAGTCGGGTGCGGCTCAAAGACCACTGGCGCACCACCGCTGAACGGATGACCGACCACCAGGCTCGGCGCGTATTGCTCTTCCAGCAGCTTGCGGGCGATGGCGTCCGTCTTGCTGTCGTCCACCAGTTGCTCGACCACGGTCTTGAGCAGGTACACCTGCATCGCTTGCAGGTAACCGCAGACCGCCGCGTTTTCCGCATACTTCTCCGACAACGGAGACAGCAATGGCTGCAAGGCCAGGGTGATGGTTTCTTCGTTTAGCTGGCGCAGTAGATTGCTCGACTCACGCTTCCACTGCGGCAGGCTGGCGAGTTCTTCGTTCAGACGCTCTTCCAGCCATGCAATGTCGTCGTGAAAACGCTCGCGATCAGCTTCCGGCAACTGGGCAAATTCGGCTTCGTCCACAGCCTTGCCTTCGCTCATCGGCGTAAAGGCGATATTGGTGCTGTCGCGGTACAGCGCAACGTCCTTCTCCAGCGCCAGGCGCTCGATCACGTCCAGCGCCTTGTCGTAACGCTGGTTGAAGGCGCGGTCGATGGCGCTTTTCTTTTGCTGGTAGGACGGGTGTTCGAACACGGCCGGAAAAGTAGCCAGCAGGTTGTCGATCAAGCCGTTGATGTCATCGATAAAGGCGCCGGCGGTGCCCGACGGCAACTCCAGTGCGCGAGGCTCGCGGGGATCATCGAAATTGTTGACGTAGACCCAGTCCGCCGGGGTCTGCAGGCGTTTACCTTCGGCTTTCAGGTAGCGTTTGACGAACGAAAACCGGCCGGTGCCGGGCTCGCCCATGACGAATACGTTGTAACCGGGGCGTGGCATCGCCACACCGAACTGCAAGGCTTCGACCGCACGTTCCTGGCCAAGCACACCGCGGAAGGGCTCCAAATCATTGGTGGTAGAGAAGCTGAACTGTTCAGCGGAAAACGGACGGGTCAGCGCTTCAGGCGCTAGACGCAAGCTGGCAGCAACAGGATCAGGCATCGGGCTTCCTTACATCAGGCGGGGCAGATAGCGGCATTCTGGCGCTGCCCATACCTCACTTGCAAGGCGCGCCTCTAGCCAAAGTTTAGACGAAGCATCAGCCCCGGGCCGAGAGGGTCAAAATCAGTGTTTTCAAGGAATGTTTCGCAAAAGATTACGGAACGCCCAGAAAATGCTTAAACTCCTGCTGCGCGGCTGGAACGAATAACCGGCCCACTGGCACCTTTAGGGGCCAGCACCTTGTCCATTGGTATGCACACAAAGAGAACATAGCTATGAAACGGATTCTTCTCGGTACTCTCTTCACCGCTGTATCCATCAACGCAATGGCACAGGCCCCAGGCGGCCCGGATTGCGGTTGGGGCAACATGCTGTTCGAAGGTCAGCGTGGCACCCCGGCGCACTTCCTGGCATCCACCACCAACGGCACTTCCGGCAACGCAACGTTCGGTATGACTTCGGGTACCAACGGTTGCTCGACCAATGCATCGCTGACCTATGGCGGCAAATCCTGGATTGCCATGAATGGCATGATGAACGAGCTGTCCGAAGACATGGCTAAAGGTCAGGGCGAAGCGCTGACCACTTACGCTGTAGTCCTGGGCGTGGCACCGGAAGACCGTGCGCATTTCGCCGCCGTCACTCATGAGCACTTCCAGCAGATCTTCAGCAAGGCTGATGTGACTGCTGACGACGTGCATACCAACACCCTGGCCGTTCTGAAGAGCGATCCTCGTCTGGCCAAGTACGCTACTCAAGCTTAAGCTCGACCCGCCCGCTCCTTTCGGGGAGCGGGTTTTATTTTTTGGACCTGGCCCTTTTGGCCTGCCCCCTTTGGGTCTTTGTTTCTTTCGAATTAAGTTGCCCATTATGCTCAAACGCCTTGCCTGGCTGGCGCTCTGTGTCTGCGCCCCGCTGTCTGCCACGCCCAAAATCGACAATCAACGTTTGCAGCAACTGGCCAATGATCCCTTCTGGATTTCCCTGGGTCACTACGAAACCGCCAAACTCGGCGGCTGGCGCAGCTATGTCAGCGACAAGAAATTCTTCCTCGCCGCCGACGGCAATGAACACCCTGACCGCGAGCTGGCGGCGACCGTGCAAGCACTGTACGCCCCGGCCAGTGCTGGCGAAAAACATGCGCAATGCGTCTACCCGGCCCGCACCCGCTGGCTCAAGGCACAGCTCAACCTGACCGATCTGCCGACGCTTCCCTGCACCGAATTCAAGCAATGGTTCAAGGATGTTTCGCCCCACAGTGCGGTGATGATTTTCCCGGCAGCGTATCTGAACAGTCCGTCATCGATGTTCGGCCACACATTGCTGCGCATCGACCAGGCCAATGTACAAAGCGATCAAACCGCCCTGCTCAGTTATGCGATCAACTTCGGCGCATACATCGAAGGCTCGGACAACAGCATCCTGTACGCCTGGAAAGGCTTGATGGGCGGCTATCCCGGTCTGTTTGCCCTGGTGCCTTATCAAGAAAAACTCTCGGAGTACCGCAGCCTCGAGAATCGCGATCTGTGGGAGTACCGCCTCAATCTGACCCAGGCAGAAACCGAGCGCATGGTCGAGCACGTCTGGGAGCTCAAGCAGATCCAGTTCGACTATTTTTTCTTCGACGAAAACTGCTCTTATCGCCTGCTGGAACTGCTACAAGTGGCCCGTCCAAGCCTGCGATTGACCGAACAATTCCCGCTGACCGCGATTCCTACGGACACCGTCAAAGCGGTGAAAGAAGCCGGACTGGTGGAATCCATTCAGTATCGACCGTCTCGCGAACGTGAACTGCTGAGTCGCGCCGAGCCGTTGACCACTGAAGAACAGGACTGGGTGCTGAAAGTCAGCGCCGACCAGAAGCAACTGCAAGACCCGACATTCAAGTCTCAACCCAAGGATCGTCAGGCGTTGATTATCGACGCCGCCTATCGCCTGGAGCGCTACCGCGCCAACGGCCAGGAGCGTGATCCGCAACGGGCGCAGCGCAGTTTCGAATTGCTGCGGGCGATCAACCAGAACCCGGCACCGGAACTGGACATCCCGCAACCCGGCCTGCCTGAGGATGGCCATGAATCGCGCACCTGGCAGGCCGGTATTGGCACTCGAGGCGACAAGGCGTTTGGCGAGTATGGCTTGCGCATGGCTTATCACGACCTCAACGACAACGCCGAGAGCTTTCCTCTCGGCGCGCAGATCGAAATCCTGCAAATGAAGCTGCGCCAGTACGAGGGCAATCACTGGCAGTTGCAGCAATTGGACCTGGCGACCATCCGTTCCCTGACCCCGCGCAATGAATTACTGCAGCCACTCTCCTGGCAAGTTACTGGCGGCCTGGAGCGCGTGCCGGGCAAGCATGACGACGAAACCCTGGTCAGCCACGTCAATGGTGGTGCCGGCGGGACCTGGCAACTGGGCGACGACATGCTCGGCTTTGCATTGGGCACCGTGCGCATTGAACACAACAACGACTTTGCCGGTTTCATCGCGCCGGCGGCGGGCTTCAACAGCGGTTTGCTGTGGAAAAACCCGTTGGGCAACTTCAGCCTGGAAGCCAAGGGCGACTTCTTCACCAATGGCGAAGTGCGCCGTAGCGTGAGTCTGAATCAGCAGTGGGAATTGTCGCGCAACCTGGGTTTGCGCCTGAGTGCCCAGCGCGAATTCAGCCACCTGGCTTCGCCCGAGAACGAAGTGATGCTTGAGATGAAGTGGTATCACTACTAACCGCCCCACATTACCTGTAGGAGCACAGCTTGCTGGCGATGATATCGACGCGATTGTTCAGATAGACCGAGGTGATGCCATCGCCAGCAAGCTGTGCTCCTACAGATCTCTCTTTCACATCCCGCTCACGAATCCACTCCTAGACTTCTCCTATAGGCCGTTGACGGTCTGGGAGTCTGAGATGTGGCGTTGCGTGGGTGTGGTGGGTTTGCTGATGTTGATCGCGGGTTGCCAGACGACCCACGAGGATCTGATCGCCAAGGGTTATCCACCGGCATTCGCCGATGGCTTCGATGACGGTTGCAGCAGTGGCCGGCAAGCGGCCGGGGCAATCACCGGAGAGTTTCGTAAAAACGTTCCGCGTTACCTCAAGGACAAGCAGTACGCCGAGGGCTGGAGCGATGGCTTCCGTCAGTGTCAGGCGATGCGCGAAAGCGAGGACCGTGAGGATTATCGCAGCCACCATTGGGACGAGCGCGAAAAAGCCTGGCAGCAGCAGAAGGACCAGGACGCCGCTCGTGCTTTTCGCTCGCAATAAGTCGCTGACAGATATCTGTCGAAACTAAAAGCCTGCGACCATGGCCCAAATCCTATAACGGGAGAAAACCATGAGTCGTGCCTTCGTCAATGAAGATAACGCCGCCGCGCAAGCCGATCAGCCCGTCGAACGGCAGGTCAGTGCGCAGCCCAATTACGTCACGCCCACGGGGCTGGCCCAGTTGCAGGTGAAAGTCGCCGAATTGCAACACCTGCACAGCGAGCAATCAGCCAAAGGCGAGCACGCCGACAAGCAGCGCCTGGCGGACCTTGAACGGGATTTGCGGTATTTCAACCAGCGCCTGCAAAGCGCCCAGGTCGTGACCGCCGCCAACTCAAGGCAAAAAGTGCAGATCGGCAGCCGTGTGACCTTCGCCGACGAATACAACACTGAGCAAACCGTGCAACTGGTCGGTGAAGATCAGGCCGATGCGTCGGCGGGTCTGATCAACTGGGGTTCACCGCTGGGCCGGGCGCTGCTCGGGGCGCAACTCGGCGACGAGGTGCTGTGGCAACGTCCGGCTGGCGATCAGTTGATCGAGATCATCCGTATCGAGCCGGCTTAAACCACGCCTTGGGCGAGCATCGCGTCGGCAACTTTGACGAAGCCGGCGATGTTCGCGCCTTTGACGTAGTTGATCCGGCCATTCTCTTCGCCGTAATGCACGCAAGCGTGGTGGATCGACTGCATGATCGCGTGGAGTTTGCTGTCCACTTCACCACCGGTCCATAGCAGGCGCATGGCGTTCTGCGACATCTCCAGCCCGCTCACCGCGACACCACCGGCATTGGAAGCCTTGCCTGGCGCGAACAGAATCCCCGCCTCGATAAACACGTCTACGGCTTCAAGGGTGGTCGGCATGTTCGCGCCTTCCGCTACGCAGAGGCAGCCGTTGCGCAATAACGTGCGGGCCGCCTCGGCATCCAGCTCGTTTTGTGTCGCGCAGGGCAGCGCGATGTCGCAACTCAGCGCCCATGGGTGCTGGCCGGCCTTGAACTCCAGGCCAAAACGGCCGGCCAGTTCACTTATGCGCCCACGCTGGACGTTTTTCAGCTCCAGCACCGCCAGCCACTGCTCTTCGGTCAAACCGCTTTCGCAGTACAGCGTGCCTTCGGAATCGGACAACGAAATCACTTTGCCGCCCAGGTCCATGACTTTGCGCGCCGCATATTGCGCGACGTTGCCGGAACCGGAGATGGCCACGCGCTTGCCTTCGACGGTTTCACCGCTGCGCTTGAGCATTTCTTCAGCGAAGTACACACAGCCGAAACCGGTGGCTTCCGGGCGAATCAGGCTGCCGCCATAGCTCGGCCCCTTGCCGGTCAACACGCTGGTGAACTGGTTGCTCAGGCGCTTGTATTGGCCGAACAGGAAACCGATCTCGCGCGCACCGACGCCGATATCACCGGCCGGAACGTCAACGTCTGCACCGATGTGACGGTACAACTCGCTCATGAAGGCCTGGCAAAACCGCATGACTTCAGCGTCGCTTTTGCCTTTCGGGTCGAAGTCCGAACCACCCTTGCCACCGCCCATCGGCAGCGACGTCAGCGAGTTTTTGAAGGTCTGCTCGAAGGCAAGGAACTTCAGCACGCCAAGGTTCACCGATGGATGGAAACGCAGCCCACCCTTGTACGGACCAATAGCGCTGTTCATCTGGATGCGGAATCCGCGATTGACCTGCACTTTGCCTTGATCGTCGACCCAGGAAACCCTGAAAACGATCGCCCGCTCCGGCTCGCAAATCCGCTCCAGAATGCCCGACGTCAAATAGTGCGGATTGGCTTCCAGAAATGGCCACAGACTGCGCAGGACTTCTTCCACGGCCTGGTGGAATTCAGGCTGGTCCGGGTCGCGTTTTTTCAGGCGGGCAAGGAAGGATTCAACGGATTCGATCATGGAAAAGTCTCGGCAAATTTATTGTCGTTGGAAGAGATTGGGCCGGACTTTAGCAAACTGATTGCGCACCATGACAGAACAAAATGTCGCAATTATGAAATTAAATGGTGCGCCTGATGTAAATACGCACCTGAAAAGCTCTTTATTGCACCCGATTAGGGATTATCAGATCCAGGCTTGCACTGATTTGGGAATCGCATCGCGAGCAGGCTCGCTCCCACAGTAGATCTCCATTGGTTGAAGATAGATCCCATGTGGGAGCGAGCCTGCTCGCGATGGCCGCGCTACGGTCTATCTGAAAGACCAAAAAAAACGGAGCCCCGAAGGCTCCGTTTTTTCATGCAACCAACCTGAAATCAGGCCAGTTTCTTGTGCCGTACACGGTGCGGCTGAGTCGCCGCTTCACCCAGGCGTTTGCGGCGATCGGCTTCGTACTCGGTGTAGTTGCCTTCGAAGAACACCGCTTGCGAGTCGTCTTCGTACGCCAGGATGTGAGTCGCGACGCGGTCAAGGAACCACCGATCGTGAGAGATCACAATGGCAGCGCCCGGGAAGTCCAGCAGGGCTTCTTCCAGGGAACGCAGGGTTTCAACGTCGAGGTCGTTGGACGGTTCGTCGAGCAGCAGGACGTTGCCGCCCTCTTTCAGGGTCAGGGCCAGGTGCAAGCGACCGCGCTCACCACCGGACAGGTCCTTGACGAACTTCTGCTGATCGCCGCCCTTGAAGTTGAAGCGACCGACGTAGGTGCGCGACGGGATCTCGTAGTTGCCGATGCGGATCTGATCGGAACCGTCGGAGATTTGCTGGAACACAGTCTTGCTGCCGTCCAGGTCTTCGCGGCTCTGATCGACGCACGCCAGTTGCACGGTTTCGCCGACTTCGATGCTGCCCGAATCCGGTGTTTCCTTGCCCATCAGCATGCGGAACAGGGTCGATTTACCGGCACCGTTACCGCCGATCACGCCAACGATGGCGCCTTTAGGCATGGAGAACGACAGGTTGTCGATCAGCACGCGATCGCCATAACCCTTGGAAACGTTCTTGAATTCGATAACCTTGTCGCCCAGGCGTGGACCGGCCGGGATGTAGATCTCGTTGGTTTCGCTGCGCTTCTGGAATTCCTGCGATTGCATTTCTTCGAAGCGTTGCAGACGAGCCTTGGATTTGGACTGGCGGGCCTTGGCGCCTTTGCGCACCCACTCCAGTTCTTCCTTCATGGCTTTTTCGTGGGCCGACTGCTGCTTGGATTCGGCAGCCAGACGATCGGACTTGGCTTCAAGCCAACCCGAATAGTTGCCCTCGTACGGGATACCAGCGCCGCGGTCGAGCTCGAGGATCCAGCCGGCAACGTTGTCCAGGAAGTAACGGTCGTGCGTGATCGCAACCACGGTGCCCGGGAAATCGTGCAGGAAGTGCTCCAGCCAGGCGACGGAATCGGCGTCCAGGTGGTTGGTTGGTTCGTCGAGCAGCAGCATGTCGGGAGCAGACAGCAGCAGGCGGCACAGGGCCACACGACGCTTCTCACCACCGGACAGGAATTCGACCTTGGCATCCCAGGCCGGCAGACGCAGCGCATCGGCGGCGACTTCCAGTTGGCGATCCAGGTTGTGACCGTCGCTGGCCTGCAGAATGGCTTCGAGCTTGGCTTGTTCGGCAGCCAGTTTGTCGAAGTCGGCATCTTCATCGGCGTAAGCCGCGTAGACCTCGTCCAGGCGAGCCTGGGCGTTCTTGATCACGCTGACCGCTTCCTCGACCACTTCACGTACGGTCTTGGTCGGGTCCAGGATCGGTTCTTGCGGCAGGTAGCCGATGTTCAGCTCTGGCATCGGACGGGCTTCGCCCTCGAACTCGGTGTCGACGCCGGCCATGATTTTCAGCAGCGTGGACTTACCCGAACCGTTAAGGCCGAGTACGCCAATCTTGGCGCCCGGGAAGAACGACAGCGAAATGTTTTTCAGGATTTCCCGCTTCGGCGGAACAACTTTACCCAGCCGATGCATGGTGAATACGTATTGAGCCATGGAGAACCTAGGGTCAGTGAACGATGAATGATTGGGGCGCGGGCGATGCCCGTCCAGGTTGTGCGCGTCGACGATTGATAGCTATCAATGCTGCGCGCTGAAAAAACCTGATTCTAGGAGCTGGAACGCTCCCGCGTAACCGGCAAAGCTACCTGATTGACGGAAGGCAGTCCAGCCGAGTGGGTCTGGCACTTTGCCACAACTCAGGGCATGCTAGCCGCCCTCCGGGCGTCCGGCTTATAGTGCACGTCGCGCCAGTCCAGCCAAACCGCAGGATTACAGTTTGTCTAATGTCACCCCACCTTCTTCCGTGAGCGCACTCAATCCTGCGACCGGCTCACCCCTGCGTGGATCCTTGAAGGGCGCGCTGGCGATGCTCGTCCTGCTGCTGCTCGCGCTGCTGTTTTGGCAGTTGCTGGATCAGCTTCGCGAAACCCAGAAAAACCAGCGTCAGTACACCATCGACTACACCGCCGATCTGGCCTCGCAAGTCAGCCTGAACATGGCACTCAACGCCCAGATCGCCCTCAACCTGCTACCGATCGTCGAACAACCGCAAAGCGCCGACGAACAGCAGGCGCTGTTTCGCAAACTGCAAAAATCCTTGCCCGAGCTGCGCAGCCTCGCGTTGCTCAGCCCTTCCGGGAAAATCCTCAATGACAGTGTCGAAGACAGCGACGACGCCGACTACCTGAGCGATCTGGTGCGGCGTAGTCGCGCCCAGGCCCATTATTTCAGCAACGCCAATGACGGTTCGGTGGTGCATCTGCTGCTGCATCAAGCCAGTGGCAGCACCCGTGGCTACTGGGTTCTGCGCCTGACGCCGACATTTTTCTCGTCGCTGACCAAACAAAACGAAACCGGTATTCGCCCGCTGTGGGTGGTGGAAAACCGCGTCAATCACCAGATCATCAGCCGCGACGATGGCCAGCCCTCGGCCACTCCGGCGGTGATAACACCGGATGAGCTGGCCAACAGCGTGCTGACCGTGCCCCTGAGCAGCAGCGACTGGCAACTGCGCGGGTTGTTCGACCGGCAACGGGTGATCGAACACCTGCTGCCGGCGTTCATCGGCAAATGCCTTCTGGGCCTGGCCTTTTCGCTCCTGCCGTTCATCGCTCTGCTGAACATGCGCCGCCGCCAACACCAGGTGCACGAAGGCCGTCGACGCTACCAGGATATTTTCGAAGGCACTGGCGTCGCCTTGTGTGTACTCGACGTGTCCGGGCTCAAAAGCGTCTTCGACAATGCTCAGCTGCACAGCAGCGAACAACTGAAGGTCTGGCTCGAAACACCGGAACAGCGCCAGCACCTGCTGCAGGAATTGCGCATCACCGAAGTCAACCTGGTCGCCCTGCAACTGCTCAACGTCAACACCTGCGATCAAGCCTGGAAACTGCTGATCGACGGTAACCCGCAGGACGGCACCGCCATCGGCAATCAAGTGCTCGACGCGGTGCTCAACCAGCAGAAACAGCTTGAACTGGAAATCAAACTGCAAGACGCCAATGGCCGCGACCAACATTTGTGGCTGGTCCTGCGTCTGCCGGAAGACCAGGACGACTATAAAGCGGTGATCCTGAGCATCACCGACATCACCAGCCGCAAGCTCGTCGAACTGTCGCTGCTGGAGCGTGAAGGATTCTGGTCCGACGTGGTACGCACCGTGCCGGATCATCTGTACGTGCAGGACGTGATCAGCCAGCGAATGATTTTCAGCAACCACCACCTGGGCCAGACGCTCGGTTACAACCGCACCGAACTGCACCAGATGGGCGAGTATTTCTGGGAAATTCTGCTGAACCCCGAAGATGCCGACTTCTACCACCGCTCACGCCAGACCCAGCGCCAGGCCGGTTACAGACAATTGATGCAATGCCAGCTGCGCTTCCGCCACCGGGACGGTAAATGGCGGCGCTTCGACATCCGCGAACAGGCGCTGGCGCGGGACAAGCACGACCAGGTCACGCGGATCATCGGCGTGGCCAAGGACATCACCGATCAGATTGAAGCCAGTGAGTCCCTGCGCGACAGCGAGCAGCGCTACCGGATGCTCGCCGAAAGCATCAGCGACGTGATTTTCTCAACCGACAGCAAGATCGCGCTCAACTACGTCAGCCCGTCGGTGCAAGCCGTGCTGGGCTACGACGCCGACTGGATTTTCCAGAACGGCTGGCAATCGACCATCGCCAACCCACAACAGCTGACCGGCATTTATCAACTGATGGACCGGGTCAGCAAAGCGCTGAATAAACCCGACCAACTGGCGCTGTTGCGCAGCCAAGTGCAGACCCAACTGTTTTTGTTCGATTGCCTGCGGGCCGACGGGCGCAAGATTCCGATCGAACTGCGGCTGGTGCTGGTCTGGGACGAACACGGTGCATTCGAAGGCGTGCTGGGCGTCGGTCGTGACATCAGCCAGCAACGCCGGGCCGAAAAAGACCTGCGCATGGCTGCGACCGTATTTGAGCACTCGACCTCGGCGATCCTGATCACCGACCCGGCCGGCTATATCGTCCAGGCTAACGAAGCCTTCAGCCGTGTCAGCGGTTATGCGGTGGAGCAGGTGCTCGACCAGTTGCCGAACATGCTGACCGTCGACGAGCAGCAGGAAGCCCATCTGCGTTATGTCCTCAAGCAGTTGCATCAGCACAGCACGTGGGAAGGCGAAGTCTGGCTCAAACGACGCAATGGCGAGCATTACCCGGCCTGGGTCGGGATCACGGCGGTGCTGGATGACGAAGGCGATCTGGCCAGCTACGTGTGCTTCTTCAGCGACATCAGCGAACGCAAGGCCAGTGAGCAGCGGATTCACCGCCTCGCCTATTACGACGCCCTGACCCACTTGCCCAACCGCACACTGTTCCAGGATCGCCTGCACTCGGCGCTGCAATCAGCCGAACGGCAGAAGTCCTGGGTGGTGCTGATGTTCCTCGACCTGGACCGCTTCAAACCGATCAACGACTCCCTGGGCCACGCCGCCGGCGATCGCATGCTCAAGGAAATGGCCACGCGCCTGCTCGGCTGTGTCGATGATGACGACACCGTGGCGCGCATGGGCGGCGATGAGTTCACCTTGCTCCTGCAACCGCGGGCCAACCGTGAAATTGCCTTGAACCGGGCGATTCATGTGGCCGAACAGATTCTCGCCAGCCTGGTGAAACCGTTCGTGCTTGAAGGCCGCGAGTTCTTCGTCACCGCCAGTATCGGCATCGCCCTGAGCCCTCAGGACGGTAACGAACTCAGCCAGCTGATGAAAAACGCCGACACCGCGATGTATCACGCCAAGGAGCGCGGCAAGAACAACTTCCAGTTCTATCAGGCCGACATGAACGCCAGCGCCCTGGAGCGTCTGGAGCTGGAAAGCGACTTGCGTCACGCCCTGGAGCAGAACGAATTCGTCCTCTACTACCAACCGCAGTTCAGCGGCGATGGCAAACGCCTGACCGGCGCCGAAGCCTTGCTGCGCTGGCGCCATCCACGACGCGGTCTGGTGCCGCCGGGAGACTTCATTCCGGTGCTCGAAGAGCTCGGTCTGGTGGTGGATGTCGGCGACTGGGTGATCAGCGAGGCCTGCCGTCAGCTCAAGAGCTGGCATCAGGCCAAGGTCCGGGTGCCGAAGGTGTCGGTGAACATTTCGGCCCGGCAGTTCTCCGACGGCCAACTCGGGACGCGGATCGCCACCATCCTCAAGGAAACCGGCCTGTCGCCGGCATGCCTGGAGCTGGAACTGACCGAAAGTATCCTGATGCGCGAAGTCAGCGAAGCGATGCAGATTCTCGCCGGGCTGAAAAATCTCGGCCTGAGCATTGCGGTCGACGACTTCGGCACCGGTTACTCATCGCTCAACTACCTCAAGCAGTTTCCGATCGACGTGCTGAAAATCGACCGCACCTTCGTCGACGGCCTGCCGTCGGGCGAGCAGGATGCGCAGATTGCCCGCGCAATCATCGCCATGGCCCACAGCCTCAATCTGGCGGTCATCGCCGAGGGCGTGGAAACCCACGAGCAACTCGACTTCCTGCGTGAGCATGGTTGCGACGAGGTTCAGGGGTATCTGTTCGGCCGTCCGATGCCGGCGAACCGGTTTGAAGCGCAGTTCAGCAATGATGCGCTCTTCATGTTCGACTGAAATCTTCAGCGCTGCTGATGGCCCTATCGCGAGCAGGCTCGCTCCCACAGGTTTTTTGGGTGCACGCAAGATTTGTGACCACTGAAGATCCACTGTGGGAGCGAGCCTGCTCGCGATGAGGCCAGCATGATCACCGCTGATCCCGTCATGAAGCCCACTTGTCTGCGACATGATGTCCTTTCATATGCCATCTAAAACCCATTGGGTTAGAATGCCCCCCTTTTCTGCCCCGATCCCTGAGGACCGCCATGTTCAGCCGTGATTTGACTATTGCCAAGTACGACGCCGATCTCTTTGCCGCCATGGAGCAAGAAGCTCAGCGCCAGGAAGAGCACATTGAGCTGATCGCTTCGGAAAACTACACCAGCCCTGCGGTCATGGAAGCTCAAGGCTCGGTACTGACCAACAAGTACGCCGAAGGCTACCCGGGCAAGCGCTACTACGGTGGTTGCGAGTTCGTCGACGTGGTCGAGCAACTGGCCATCGACCGTGCAAAAGAACTGTTCGGCGCTGATTACGCCAACGTTCAGCCGCACGCCGGTTCGCAAGCCAACAGCGCCGTTTACCTGGCTCTGCTGCAAGCGGGCGACACCATCCTGGGCATGAGCCTGGCGCACGGCGGTCACTTGACCCACGGTGCCAGCGTTTCCTCCTCCGGCAAGCTGTACAACGCCGTTCAATACGGTATCGACGGCAACGGCCTGATCGACTACGACGAAGTCGAGCGTCTGGCGGTTGAGCACAAGCCGAAAATGATCGTGGCCGGTTTCTCTGCCTACTCGCAGATTCTGGACTTCCCGCGCTTCCGCGAAATCGCTGACAAGGTTGGCGCCTACCTGTTCGTCGACATGGCCCACGTGGCCGGTCTGGTCGCCGCTGGCGTCTACCCGAACCCTGTGCCTTTCGCTGACGTCGTGACCACCACCACGCACAAGACCCTGCGCGGTCCACGTGGCGGCCTGATCCTGGCTCGCGCCAACGCCGACATCGAGAAGAAGCTGAACTCCGCGGTATTCCCGGGCGCCCAGGGTGGCCCGCTGGAGCACGTGATCGCCGCTAAAGCGATCTGCTTCAAGGAAGCGCTGCAGCCTGAGTTCAAGACTTACCAGCAACAAGTGGTGAAAAACGCCCAGGCCATGGCCGGCGTGTTCATCGAGCGCGGTTACGACGTGGTGTCGGGCGGTACTCAGAACCACCTGTTCCTGCTGTCGCTGATCAAGCAGGAAATCTCCGGTAAAGACGCCGACGCCGCTCTGGGCAAAGCGTTCATCACCGTGAACAAGAACTCCGTGCCAAACGATCCACGCTCCCCGTTCGTCACCTCCGGTCTGCGCTTCGGTACTCCGGCTGTGACCACTCGTGGCTTCAAGGAAGCAGAGTGCAAAGAACTGGCCGGCTGGATCTGCGACATCCTGGCGGATCTGAACAACGAAACGGTGATCGACGCCGTTCGCGAGAAGGTCAAGGCTATCTGCAAGAAGCTGCCGGTATACGGCGCCTAATCAGCCCGCTAAACCGCAGCAATGAAAAAACCGGCCAGTGATGGCCGGTTTTTTTTCGTCCGCGATTTTTTTTCAAACCGCGAAAAGGCTCAAGGTCGAGGCATTGCGCCCAACTGGTAAGACCGGTCATGCCAATCACTCAAAATTTACTTGCGAACACCCAAAAACAGCGCCTAGACTGCGCCTGCACTGGACATACCGGTAAGACCACAATAATTAAGTCCTGAATCTGATGCGCGAAGCGCACGGCAGCCAGGACACCGACCAGGATTCCTCCCATGCTCAGATGGTGCTCGCGTTCAATCTTCCTCCAAGTGGTTCTCGGACTGGTGCTCGGCATCGTCTGTGGGCTGACCCTTCCTGAATACTCCGCCCAGCTCAAACCGCTCGGCGATGGCTTCATCAAACTGATCAAGATGCTTATCGGTCTGATCGTGTTCTGCGTAGTGGTCAGCGGCATCAGCGGTGCCGGCGACCTGAAGAAGGTCGGACGCATCGGCCTGAAATCGGTGATCTACTTCGAAATCCTGACCACCATCGCCCTGGTGATTGGTCTGGTGTTCGCGTTCACCACCGGCATCGGCAGCGGCGCGAACATTCATCTGGATCAGCTTTCCGCTGCCGACATGGGCGACATCGCCCAGCGCGGTCAGCACATGCAAACCACCTCCCAGTTCCTGATGAACCTGATCCCGACCTCGGTAATCGGCGCCTTCGCGGAGAACAACATTCTGCAAGTCCTGCTGTTTTCGGTGCTGTTCGGCAGTGCGCTGAACCTGGTGGGCGAAGCAGCGTCGGGGATTTCCCGGCTGATCAATGAGCTGAGCCACGTGATCTTCCGCATCATGGGCATGATCGTGCGTCTGGCGCCGATCGGCGTGTTCGGCGCCATTGCTTTCACCACCAGCAAATATGGCCTGGATTCGCTGCAGCACCTGGGCAGCCTGGTCGGCCTGTTTTACCTGACCTGTGTGGCGTTTGTGACATTGATTCTCGGCCTGGTGATGCGCCTTTCGGGCCTGAAGATGTGGCCATTGCTCAAGTACCTGCGCGAAGAACTGCTGATCGTCATGGGCACCGCCTCCTCCGACGCCGTGCTACCACAAATCATGCGCAAGCTTGAGCATCTGGGCATTGGCAGTTCGACGGTCGGGCTGGTCATTCCAACCGGTTACTCGTTCAACCTGGACGGTTTCTCGATCTACCTGACCCTCGCCATCGTCTTCATCGCCAATGCCACCGGCACGCCGCTGGCCATGACCGACCTGCTGACCATTCTGCTGGTGTCGTTGATCACCTCCAAAGGTGCTCACGGGATTCCCGGTTCGGCGCTGGTGATTCTCGCGGCGACACTGACGGCGATCCCGGCGATTCCGGTGGTCGGCCTGGTGCTGGTGTTGGCGGTGGACTGGTTCATGGGCATCGGCCGGGCGCTGACCAACCTGATCGGCAACTGCGTCGCCACCGTGGCCATCGCGCGCTGGGAAAAGGACATCGATATCCAACGGGCGAACAAAGTACTTTCCGGCCAAGTGGGTTATACCTTCCAGCCGAGAAAGCCTGTCGGCCCTGCGCATCAGCAGGAATTCTGAATAATCGCCGTGCCTGCCCACGGGCAGGCACGGTCATCAATCGTTTTGAATGCTCATGGAGCGAACAGTGATCACCTCGTCGACCGTTGTGAATTCAGTAGTAGAAAAACTCCGGGCCGCTTTGGCCCGCGGTCAGTGGCGCTCCGGCGAGATGCTGCCGGGGCAGCGCGAGCTGGCTGAGCAACTGGGCATCAGCCGCCCGAGCCTGCGTGAAGCCGTCATCGTCCTGGAAACCCTCGGGCTGGTGCGTTCCATGCCGGGTAAAGGCGTGGTGGTGCTGGAGGCCAATCTCAGCGACAGCCAAAGCCACGACAGCGCAGTCGCCGGTGCGAGCCTGGAAGACGTGCTGCAACTGCGCTACACGCTTGAACCGTTCATTGTCGGCCTGGTGGCGCAGTCGATCAGCAGCAAGGAAGTCGGGCAACTGCGCCTGACCCTGATGGACATGCGCGAGGCGCTGGAAGCCAACGACAGCGAAGCCGGGGTGAACGCTTACATCGCGTTCCACGAAGAGCTGTTCACGCTGACCTCGAATCCGATCTTCCAGAGTGTGGTGCAACAGACCAGCAACGCCCTCAAGCAAAGTGCCGACGTGCTGCGCAACTCCCCGGAGCATTTGGCTGAGCGCCTTGAGGAGAACGAAGCCGTGGTGCGCGCTATTCGCAGCAAAAACAGCGCCCAGGCCAGCGCCGAGATGCGTCGGCACATCCTTCGGGAAGGCCAGCGGATGGGCATCGAATTGAATATTCCGGACGACAACCTCGTCAGTTGAGTCCGCTTCGAACTGGAGACAGGCCATGAACAGCTTCGCCTCACCGCAAACCCTCACTGCCCTGCCCTTTCCCCGGCCGGTGGATGATCTCTACTCCCGGGTCTTCGACGCCATTCTCGAACAGCGCCTTGATACAGCCAGTCGCTTTACCGAAGAAAGCCTGGCGCAGATGTTTAACGCCCGGCGCAGTGATATTCGCGGCGTGCTGACGCGGCTGTCCCATCAACAGGTCATCGTCCTTCGAGCCAATCATCGGCCTCGGGTCGCCGCGCTCGACAGCGAGCAAACCCGGCAAATGCTGCATGCACGGCGGTTGGCCGAAATCACCTTGGTGCGACTGGCCTGTCAATCGCGCCTACAGGACTTGAAGCCGCTGCGAAACCTGATCGAGAGCGAGCGCCAATGCACTGCGCGGGGTGCGGCGATCCGGTTATCGGGGGAGTTTCATCTGCGATTGGCGCAAATGGCGGGGAACGCACCGTTGGCGCATTTTCTTGGCAGCTTGGTGCCGTTGACTTCACTGGCGATTGCGCAGTTTGAGGTAGGGCTGGAGGATTATTGCGTTTGGCATAAGCACCAAGCGATTCTGGAAGCCGTGGAACGCGGCGAAGCCGTGAAGGCTGAGAACTTGCTGGGCCAGCATCTGGATCATTTGGAAGCGATGTTGCTCAACGCCGGACCGACACTCAGTCAGAATTGTGTTGTCGGTTAGGCTGCTATCGCGAGCAGGCTCGCTCCCACATTTGAAATACATTCCCCTGTGGGAGCGAGCCTGCTCGCGATGGCGGCATCAGGCCCGCTGAAAATGTCGGACCTTACTCCGCCGCCACCCGCGCAAACCCCTCGCGAATCTTCTCTTCCGGCAAATCATCGGCAATGAACACGATCACGCTTTCGCGCGTTTCATCATCGGCCCACTCCGTGTCCCAATCGAATCCGTACAACTTCAACACACCCTGAAACACCATGCGCCGCGGCTCGCCAAGGATGTTCAGCACGCCTTTGTAGCGCAGCAATTGCTTGCCATGGTCTTCCAGCAGTTCGTTCATGAACTCGCTGAGCTTGTCGATATCCAGCGGCTTGTCGGTGCGCAGCACCAGGCTGGAAATGCGGTCGATGGACGGCGCTTTGCTCACCGGGCGCAGGCTGACGCCGCCGCCAAGGTCGGCATTGAGGTTGAAACCGCGCACGTCGAGCAATTCGGCCAGGTCAATTTTGCCGTGCTCGACCACACGGATCGGTGCGCGACGATTGATGCGGGTCAGGCGCTCGCTCAGCGCGGTAAAGGTCGCCTCGTCCACCAGATCGCGCTTGCTCACCAGCAAGCGGTCGGCGAAACCGATCTGCGCCTGGGCGATGGTTTGAGTCAGGTGAGTGTCGGCATGCGCCGCATCGACCAGGGTGATGATGCCGTCGAGGATGTAGCGCTCGCGCAGCTCTTCATCGATGAAAAACGTCTGGGCCACCGGTGCCGGGTCGGCCAGGCCGGTGCATTCGATCACCAGACGGTCGAAGGCGATTTCGCCGCTGTCCAGGCGTTCGAGCAGCAGGTACAAGGCCTTGGTCAGGTCAGTGTGGATGGTGCAGCAGACGCAGCCGTTGGACAGCGTCATCACTTGCACCGGTTCGTCGCCCAACAGTTGGGTGTCGATACCGGCATCGCTGAATTCGTTCTCGATCACGGCGATTTTCAGGCCGTGTTCGGCTTTGAGCAGGTACCGCAGCAGCGTGGTCTTGCCGGCGCCGAGGAAGCCGCTGAGGATCGTGACGGGGATGGGAGAGGACAAACTGAATCTCCTGACTCACTGAATAGAAGTATCAACACAAAACAAATGTGGGAGCTAGCCTGCTGGCGATGGCGGACTGTCAATCAACAGTGATGTTGAATGTTCAGCCGCCATCGCCAGCAGGCTAGCTCCCACAGGGATTGCTGTTAACCCGACAACTGGATCAACAGCACTTCGGCCCACCCTTGCCACCGTAACGAGCCTCTTGGCGTTCCCGAAAGAACATCTCATAGGTCATCACCGGTTTGTCCGGGTGTTTGGTTTGCATATGCTCGACGTAATTGTCGTAGTCGGGCATCCCGACCATCAGGCGCGCAGCCTGACCGAGGTATTTACCGAGGCGACTCAGGTCATTGAACATGCTGCAATCCTCGATTACGCATCCGGCAGAGCCTGGAATGGCGCTTCTTTATCCGTACGTTCCTTGCTGCCCCAGGCGGAAATACCGACCTTGAGCGCATAGAACAGGATACTGAATACCACGAACAGGAACAGCGCCGTCAGCGTTGCGTTGGTGTAGGCGTTGAAGATCACGTGTTGCATCTGCGTAATGTCCTTGGCCGGGGCGAGGATCTGACCGTTGGCCAGCGCATCGCTGTACTTCTTGGCCAAGGCCAGGAAACCGATCGCCGGGTTGGCATCGAACAGCTTGATGAAGCCTGCGGTGGTGGTGCAGATCAGCAGCCACACAGCGGGCAACATGGTGACCCAGACGTAGCGCTGGCGTTTCATTTTGATCAGCACGACGGTCGCCAACATCAGCGCGATACCGGCGAGCATCTGGTTGGAGATACCGAACAACGGCCACAAGGTATTGATGCCACCCAGCGGATCGATCACGCCCTGATACAACAAGTAACCCCACATCGCCACACACCCGGCGGTTGCGATCAGGTTGGCGGTCCAGGATTCGGTGCGTTTCAGCGCCGGCACGAAGGAGCCGAGCAAGTCCTGCAGCATGAAACGGCCGGCACGGGTACCGGCATCCACAGCCGTCAGGATGAACAGCGCTTCGAACAGGATCGCGAAGTGGTACCAGAACGCCATGGTGTTCTCACCCGGCAGAAGGTGGTGCAGGATCTGCGCGATACCGACTGCCAGGGTCGGTGCACCACCGGCACGGGCCAGGATCGTGGTTTCACCGATGTCCTTGGCCACCGCTTGCAGCGCTTCCGGAGTAATCGCAAAGCCCCAGCTGCTGACAGTCTGAGCAACCGTAACAGCGTCAGAGCCGACAAGCGCCGCCGGGCTGTTCATGGCGAAGTACACGCCCGGCTCGATCACCGAAGCGGCGACCATGGCCATGATGGCGACGAAGGATTCCATCAGCATGCCGCCGTAACCGATGTAACGGGCATGGCCTTCGCTGGCCAACAACTTCGGCGTAGTGCCCGAAGCAATCAGCGCATGGAAACCGGAGACTGCGCCACAGGCGATGGTGATGAACAGGAACGGGAACAGACCGCCCTTCCATACCGGGCCGGTGCCATCGATGAACTGGGTGAGTGCCGGCATTTTCAGGTCAGGCATGGTGATCAGGATGCCGATCGCCAAGGCCACGATGGTGCCGATTTTCAGGAACGTCGACAGGTAGTCACGCGGCGCCAGAATCAGCCACACCGGCAATACCGCGGCAACGAAACCGTAACCGATCAGCATCCAGGTGATCTGGATCCCGGTAAAGGTAAAGGCCTTGGCCCAGACCGGATCAGCAGCAATCTGCCCGCCCAGCCAGATCGAACCGAGCAGCAACAACACGCCGACAACGGAGATTTCACCGATGCGGCCCGGGCGGATGTAGCGCATGTAGATGCCCATGAACATCGCGATCGGGATGGTCGCCATCACCGTGAAAATGCCCCACGGGCTCTCGGCCAGGGCTTTCACAACGATCAACGCCAGCACCGCGAGGATGATGATCATGATCAGGAAGCAGCCAAACAGCGCGATGGTGCCGGGGATGCGGCCCATTTCCTCACGGACCATGTCGCCCAGGGAACGGCCATTGCGGCGGGTGGACATGAACAGGACCATGAAGTCCTGAACGGCACCCGCCAGCACCACGCCGGCAATCAGCCACAGCGTGCCGGGCAGATAACCCATCTGCGCCGCCAGAACCGGACCGACCAGCGGCCCCGCGCCAGCGATGGCTGCAAAGTGGTGACCGAAGAGGATGTGTTTGTTGGTGGGGACGTAGTCCAGACCGTCATTGTTGAGCACGGCGGGGGTGGCCCGTCGCGGGTCGAGTTGCATCACATTGTTAGCGATGAACAGACTGTAGTAACGATACGCAACCAGATAGATGGCCACGGCGGCGACCACAATCCACAAGGCGTTGATCGCCTCGCCTCGGCGCAACGCCACAACCCCTAGGGCGCACGCCCCTACGATTGCCAGCAGCAGCCAGGGTAGATGGCGTAGCAGGCTATTATTATTTTTCATTTTATGATTCCAGCCAGGGTGGACAAGAAAGACAGCCATCCCGAGTTTAGCGCTAACGGCCGCAAAGGCCATCCCCTGACATGGGTTGAGCCATCACTTTGCTGGCAGCCTGTGACAATGCGGGTCTATAGTCAGCGAACATTTACGAGGATTGCGCCATGAGCGAGCACCCTGCCGATCGCCGCCGCTTCAAACGTATTGCGTTCGATGCCCGAACCGAGCTGAGCCAAGGGGAATTCATCTGGCCGGTGAAGTTGATCGACCTGTCCCTTAAGGGACTGTTGATCGAAAAGCCCGAACCGTGGCTGGGGAATCGGGACTGGCATTTCCTGGTCGATGTTCATCTCAACGAGGACGTCGCCATCAAGATGGATGTGCAACTGACCCACGATGATCATGGTCAGCTCGGGTTCGTCTGCAAACACATCAGCCTGGAATCCATCGAACGCCTGCGGCGGTTGGTTGAGCTCAACCTTGGCGACTCGCAGGAGCTCGAACGGGAGTTGGGTG
Organism: Pseudomonas sp. GM41(2012); assembly: GCF_000282315.2. Classification (GTDB taxonomy): domain Bacteria; phylum Pseudomonadota; class Gammaproteobacteria; order Pseudomonadales; family Pseudomonadaceae; genus Aquipseudomonas. The sequence continues at coordinate 1,019,390 of NZ_AKJN02000007.1, read as the reverse complement.
CACTGATCGAATACTGAAGGGCAATCCCATACCCATGTGGGAGTGAGCCTGCTCGCGATAGCGGTATGCCAGTCGACATAAATGTTGAGTGATAGTCCGCTATCGCGAGCAGGCTCACTCCCACAGGGTTTTTGTTCTGTCTGGAAAGTTATTCGAAGAGGGCGTCGAGCGCCTGCTCCAGACGCGTTACGGCAATAATCTGCAACCCCGGCGGTGCTTCTTTCGGCGCATTGCCCTTAGGCACGATGGCGCGTTTGAAGCCGTGCTTGGCGGCTTCTTTCAAGCGTTCCTGACCACTCGGCACCGGGCGTACTTCGCCGGAAAGCCCGACCTCGCCAAACACCAGCAGATCGTGGGGCAGTGGCCGGTTGCGCAAACTGGACATGACCGCCGCCATCAGCGCCAGATCGGAGGCCGTTTCCAGCACCTTCACCCCGCCAACCACGTTGAGAAACACATCCTGATCGTGGGTCGGAATGCCGCCGTGACGGTGCAGCACCGCCAACAACATCGCCAGCCGATTCTGATCCAGACCCAGCGTTACCCGACGTGGATTGGCCAGGTGACTGTCGTCCACCAGCGCCTGGACCTCCACCAGCATCGGCCGTGTCCCTTCCCACGTCGCCATGACCACGCTGCCTGGCACTTCTTCCTGCGCACGGGTGAGAAAAATCGCCGAAGGGTTGGAGACTTCTTTCAGCCCCTTGTCGGTCATACCAAATACGCCCAGTTCGTTGACGGCGCCGAAACGGTTCTTCACCGCCCGCAGCAAACGCAAGCGCCCATCGGATTCGCCTTCGAAATACAGCACCGTGTCGACCATATGCTCCAACACTCGCGGTCCCGCCAAAGCGCCTTCCTTGGTCACGTGGCCGACCAGGAAAATGGCCGTGCCGCTCTGCTTCGCATAGCGCACCAGCAACGCCGCGCTTTCCCTGACCTGGGACACGCCGCCCGGTGCCGATTGAAGTTGCTCGGTGAAGATCGTCTGAATCGAGTCGATCACCATCACCTTGGGTTTTTCCTGCCGGGCGGTGGCGATGATGGTTTCGATGCAGGTTTCGGTCATCACCCGCAGTTGATCCTGAGGCAAGCCGAGACGGCGAGCGCGCATGGCCACTTGCTGCTGGGATTCTTCGCCGGTGACGTACAGTGCCGGCATGACTTTGGCGAGGTTGCACAAGGTTTGCAGGAGAATGGTCGATTTGCCGATGCCCGGATCACCGCCGATCAGCACCACCGAACCGTCTACCAGACCACCGCCCAGCACTCGATCGAGCTCGCTGGACGCTGTGGAAAAACGCGGGATTTCTTCGACGCTGACTTCGGCCAGGGTCTTGATCTGTGCCTGTTGACCGGTCCAGCCGGTGCGACCGCTAGGGGCTGCGGCGCCGCCGCTCTCCACCATGGTTTCGGTCAGGGTGTTCCAGGCCCCGCACTCACCGCACTGGCCAGCCCACTTGGGGAAGGTTGAGCCGCACTCGGTGCAGCCGTACATGCGCTTGGCCTTGGCCATCTGAACTCCCGGCAAAAACCGCGATGATAGCTCAGCTGGTGCGGATCAGCGCGGCGAAGTTACCCAGCGGATCTTCGGTAAAAACTTGCTCAGCCCCTGAAATATATCCACCGCATGACTAATTATAAAAACTTGTACAACTTCCCGTCTCAACATACCCAACCAAACAATAGTCCTGCCCAATGAAACAAAAATCGAAACCTGTACAAATCTTAACTATTTAAAACCTGAGCGTACAACCAAACTATTAAGCCAACCTTATAATTCTAACAACCAAGCCAATGGCAATATAATGGCCTTCTAACATTTAGCACAGGAAATTTGTTTGAGGCGCGAGTCTTTATACCCTGCGAACCATTCATATAAAAACTTCATGTACCGTACATTGTCTTGCATCAACCCCCGTGATACGAACACCCCTACTCTCTATAGTTCTATCCTGCACCTCCCTCCATTCGTCAGAAGCGAGTGATCGACGCCTAAAATGTTCAGCGGGTGCGCTGGAGGCCTTAATCCCGGCTACCCGAGCAGAGTGACGGCAATGTAGCCAGCAAGCTCTGTAAGCAGTTGTTTCGAGCAGGAAGCATCCTGCTGATTTACACTGCATTCACCAACCTCATCTGTAACAAGGAAATAACCTATGGGCGTGATAAGTGAGTTCAAGGCCTTCGCGGTCAAAGGTAACGTGGTCGACATGGCCGTCGGCATCATCATCGGCGCCGCCTTCGGCAAGATCGTTTCATCATTCGTCGGCGATGTGGTGATGCCACCCATTGGCCTGCTGATCGGAGGGGTGGACTTCAGTGACCTGGCCGTCACGCTCAAAGCAGCCAACGGCGATGTCCCGGCGGTAGTGCTGGCCTACGGCAAATTCATCCAGAGCCTGATTGACTTCATCATCGTCGCCTTCGCGATCTTCATGGGCGTCAAAGCCATCAACCGCCTGAAACGCGAAGAGGCCGTTGCGCCAACGCTGCCGCCGGTTCCGACCAAGGAAGAAGAGCTGCTGGAAGAGATCCGCGATCTGCTCAAGGCTCAGAACAATCGGCCCTGAACGTATAAGTGAAACAACAAACGGCGCCCTTGAGGCGCCGTTTTTTTACCAGTAGTTTTCCACCGCCACTTGCCCGGGTCGGCGACTGAGGCTCAAGTGCATGTGGCGCTGTTTGAGCAATTTGCGCGTGTCATCGATCATCTGCGGATTGCCGCAGAGCATGACCCTTGAGTGCTCGGCCGTCAGCGCCAGGCCTGCCGCCTGCTCCAGCTCGCCATTTTCGATCAGCGCAGTGATCCGGCCGCTCAGAGCGCCAGCATGCTGCTCCCGGGTGACGGTGGTGATGAACTGCAGCTTGTGTGCAAACTCTGCTAAATAGTCGCGCTGGGCCAACCCGCTGACGAGGTCCTGATAAGCCAGTTCCCGAGCTTCGCGCACGCTGTAGACGAGGATGATTCGTTCGAATTTCTCCCAGACCTCGAAGTCCTGCAGGATCGACAGAAACGGCGCCAGGCCGGTGCCTGTGGATAACAGCCAGAGATCACGACCGTCGACAAAGCGATCCAGCGTGAGGTAACCAAAGGCCTGACGCTCGACCAGCAGCGTATCGCCGACTCCCAGCCGACTCAGCTCACTGGTGAACTCCCCCCCGGGCACCACAATGGAAAAGAATTCGAGGAACTCGTCATAGGGCGACGACACCATGGAATAGGCGCGCCAGACGGTGCTGCCGTCAGCCTTGGTAACGCCCAGCCGGGCGAATTGTCCTGCACGAAAACGAAAACCCGGGTCCCGAGTGGTTCGCAGGGTGAACAGACTGGGGGTCAGCGACTGGACGTCGAGCAAGGTCTGGCGAGTGAATTTTTCTGCACTGGCGGTCATGGGGTGCTCCATTCAACAGATAGCCACAGTGTCCCGCAAAGCGGAGGGCTTAAACACCGGTGATTTGTAGTGGCTTTAGCCAAGGCCTCATTCACATGGACTTCATAATACGACTTAACATTAACCAGTCGGTTAACACACACATTCAAGCCTGTTTATAGTGAGACTGACATTTTTGTTATTTACGCCAGTACTCCTTAACGTTAGAACCAGATACTTGCTTAAAAATCGTAAACAAAGCCAAAAAGTCTCACACGAATGTAGGAAACATCCTACACTCGGCACGTGCCAGATCATTGGATCCAAAAAAGCACCCACAAGTAACATCACACCTGGAGAGACACAATGGAGAGGTGGAAGGAATCACAACTCAACCAGTTATTGCGAACAACGGAGATTGATATTGCCTACCGGATTTCACTGGGTTTCGCGAAAAATATAGGTTTTAAATTTTTCGCTTTTTCAACAACATACCCAACAAAAGCTGACCACTTTAATACCGTCCAGCTCAACAACTACCCTACGGACTGGAACATTGAATATGAACAAAAAAATTTCAATGCAATAGATCCAGTAGTGGCTCACTGCAATCACTCCAGATTGCCCGTTCTTTGGAGCGAAGATCTTTATTCCAAGACCCCGTGGTTGTGGGATTCGCTTGAGAAACAAGGATTGCAGCATGGCTGGTCGCAATCGGTCCATGACGAGGACAGTGGTGTTTGCAGCATTCTGAGTCTGGCCAGAAGCCATTGCCCGATCACTGCGTTTGAGCTGTATGAAAATCTCGGCTTTTCCGTATTCATCGGTCGCCACCTGCATGCGTTGATCGCACAGACACTGCCCAAGAAATCGGCCAAGCCACCCGTGCCGCATTTGTCCCCCCGTGAGATCGATGTATTGAAACTGGCGGCTGATGGCAAGACTGCCTATGAGAGCGCCAGAATCCTCAATCTCAGCGCACGCACGGTCAATTTTCATGTGCAAAGCGCGATTCTGAAACTGGGGGTCAATAACAAGATTTCCGCAGTCATTGCCGCTACCAAGGACGGAATTCTCAACAGCAGCGAGATACGCTGAGCCAAAAAACCTGCAAGTAATCCAAAAGAAAAAAACGTACCATTTGCGGTCCTTCTTGAGTGTTGACGTGTGAACCTTCACGACGCAGTACACTCGGACGGTCTCGCCCGCTACAACGCCCTTGGGCTGCGGGACACCTGTTGATGACCCCGTTGATTACCCAGAGCCCCGCCTCATGCCCTTGCTCGAAACACCCTTCGCCCGACTCGACCTGATCCGCCAGCCCGAACAGCAGAACGAACCGCTGCAGGCCTTTGATGCCGCAGACGAATACCTGCTCACCCATTTGGCTGACCAACAGCCCTCGGCCGACACTCGGGTTTTGGTGCTCAACGACAGCTTTGGCGCATTGGCCGCCAGCCTGGCGGGCAAGGTTCAAGTGACCAGCAGCGGCGACTCGTTCCTGGCCTTTCAGGGACTGGAAAAAAATCTGATCCGTAACGGCCAGGCATTTGATGCGGTGCCAAGCGTACCGGCCAGCGAAGCCTTTTCAGGCCCTTTCGACCGGGTACTGATCCGGGTCCCGAAAACCCTCGCCTTGCTGGAAGAACAATTGATTCGCTTGCAGGGTCAACTGGCGCCGGGAGCCCAGGTGATTGCTGCGGCGATGATCAAGCATTTGCCACGCGCCGCGGGCGATCTGCTGGAGCGCTACATCGGCCCGGTGCAAGCCTCGTTGGCGGTGAAGAAGGCTCGGCTATTGATCGCGACCGCTGAAGTCAAAGCACCCGTCGTGTCCCCCTACCCGACCCGCTATCGACTCGACGCCCCTGAGATCGAACTGCTGAATCACGCCAATGTGTTCTGCCGCGAAGGGCTGGATATCGGCACGCGAGCGTTCTTGCCACACCTGCCAAAAAACCTTGGCTCAGCGCGGGTTGCCGACCTCGGTTGTGGCAACGGGGTGTTGGCCATCGCCAGCGCCCTGCAAAACCCAGAGGCCCACTACACGCTCGTGGACGAGTCGTTCATGGCCGTGCAATCGGCAGCCGAAAACTGGCGCGCAGCGCTGGGTGAGCGGGAAGTGGTGGTACGTGCCGGCGATGGTTTGGCAGGTCAGGAACCTGAGTCTCTGGACGTCGTACTGTGCAACCCACCGTTTCACCAACAACAAGTCGTCGGCGACTTCCTGGCCTGGCGCATGTTCCAGCAGGCCCGAGAGGCTCTGGTCGTCGGCGGCGCGTTATACATCGTCGGCAACCGTCATCTGGGTTATCACAGCAAGCTCGCGCGGTTGTTCCGCGGCGTCGAGCAAGTGGCGGCCACACCCAAGTTCGTGATCCTTAAAGCCCGAAAATAATCCCGGGTAAAAAAAACCCTCCAGCCAAGGAGGGTTGTAAATCCGTGCCGCAAGGCAACGGGATGGGATCCGGTGCAAAAAATCAGTGGGTCGACAGGCCCGCGGCATTCATAAACATGCGCATCAGGCTGGCCACGATGAACAGCGCCACAACGCTGCCGGTCCAGATCATCGCCAACCAGCCGAGTCGCTGCCAGAGCGGCTTTTTCTCTGCTGCTTCGATTTCCTGCAAGGAATGTTTACCCGCCATCATCGCAATCTCCTCTGAAGAAATGGCGCAGGTATCAGCCCTGCGCCACGGTCGCGCGGTCTAGTGATAGCCATCTTCGTGGGTGACCTTGCCGCGGAACACGTAGTAGCTCCAGAAGGTGTAACCCAGGATGAACGGGATGATGAACAGCGTGCCCACCAGCATGAAGCCCTGGCTTTGCGGCGGTGCGGCGGCGTCCCAGATCGAGATCGACGGCGGCACGATGTTCGGCCACAGGCTGATACCCAAACCGCTGTAGCCGAGGAAGATCAGCACCAGCGTCAGCAGGAATGGCGTGTAGTGCGCATTGCGAGCCACTGCACGGATCAGACCGTACATGGTCACCAGCACCAGAATCGGCACCGGCAGGAACCAGAACAGGTTCGGCAGGGTGAACCAGCGAGCGGCAATCTCGGCGTGGGCCAGCGGGGTCCAGATGCTGACGATACCAATCACCGCCAGTACCACGAAAGCCAGTGGCCGAGCCAGATCATGCATCTGCTCCTGCAATTTGCCTTCGGTCTTCATGATCAGCCAGGTGCAACCGAGCAACGCATAAGCCACCACCAGCGCCACGCCGCAGAACAGGGTGAACGGCGTCAACCAGTCCAGTGAGCCACCGGCAAATTGGCGATTGACCACCGGCAACCCATCAATGAATGCACCCAACGCAACGCCCTGGAAAAAGGTGGCGGCGATCGAGCCACCGATGAACGCCTTGTCCCAGAGATGGCGCTTGTCGTCCCTGGCCTTGAAGCGGAACTCGAAGGCCACACCGCGGAAGATCAGCCCGATCAGCATAAAAATCAGCGGCAGGTACAACGCCGAGAGCACCACCGAATAGGCCAGCGGAAAGGCACCGAACAACGCTGCGCCGCCCAGTACCAGCCAGGTTTCGTTACCGTCCCAGACCGGCGCTACGGTGTTCATCATCACGTCACGATCGGTCTTGCCCGGAATGAACGGGAAGAGAATCCCGATCCCCAAATCGAAACCGTCCATGACCACGTACATCATGATGCCGAAGATGATGATCACGGCCCAGATCAGCGGAAGATCAATACCCATGAGTCAAATCTCCTTGGTCAGGCTGGGGCGGTGGTCGCCGTCACCGTTGTCATCGGCGGCGGACAGCGGACGGGCCGGCGTGCGTTTCTGGCCAGGACCACCCTCGTTGGTTTCCTTGCCTTCGTCGATCTTCGGCCCTTTGCGCACCAGCCGCATCATGTAGCCCAGACCGGCACCGAACAGCGCGAAATAGACCACGACGAACATGATCAACGTGATGCTCATCTGCATGAAGCTGTGATTGGAGGACGCGTCTGCCGTGCGCATCAGGCCGTAGACCACCCACGGCTGACGGCCGATTTCAGTGGTGAACCAACCGGCGAGGATTGCGATCAGGCCGGACGGCCCCATCCACAACGCCAGGTACAGGAACGGTCGCGAGGTATACAGCTTGTCGCGTTTACGCAGCCACAGGCTCCACAAACCGGTGAAGATCATCAGCATGCCCAGACCCACCATGATCCGGAACGACCAGAACACGATGGTCGAATTCGGCCGGTCTTCAGGCGGGAACTCCTTGAGTGCCGGGACCTGTTTGTCCAGCGAGTGCGTGAGGATCAGGCTGCCCAGGTACGGGATCTCTACCGCGAATTTGGTCCGCTCTTCTTTCATGTCCGGCCAGCCGAACAGAATCAGCGGGGTCGGCTCATCGCCGTGGTTTTCCCAGTGACCTTCGATCGCGGCGATTTTTGCTGGCTGATGCTTGAGCGTATTGAGGCCGTGGAAGTCACCGATGACCGCCTGAATCGGCGCCACGATCAGGGCCATCCACATGGCCATCGAGAGCATGGTGCGGATCGCCGGGTTGTCCTTGCCGCGCAGCAAATGCCAGGCCGCCGAGGAACCAACGAAGAAGGCGGTCGCAACGAACGCTGCCGTGGCCATGTGCATCAGGCGGTACGGGAACGACGGGTTGAAGATCACCGCCAGCCAGTCCACCGGAATGACCTGGCCGTTGACGATTTCGTAGCCTTGCGGCGTCTGCATCCAGCTGTTGGAAGCGAGAATCCAGAAGGTCGAGATCAGTGTGCCGATGGCGACCATGACCGTGGCGAAGAAGTGCAGATTGCGCCCGACCTTGTTCCAGCCGAACAGCATGACACCGAGGAAACCGGCTTCGAGGAAGAAAGCGGTGAGTACTTCGTACGTCAGCAGTGGCCCGGTCACGGAGCCGGCGAAGTCCGAGAAGCGGCTCCAGTTGGTGCCGAACTGATAGGCCATGACGAGTCCGGAGACCACGCCCATGCCGAAATTGACCGCAAAGATCTTCGACCAGAAGTGGTACAGATCGCGGTACGTGTCGTTATGGGTTTTCAGCCACAGACCTTCGAGCACCGCCAGGTAACTCGCCAGGCCAATGGTGATGGCGGGAAATAGAATGTGAAACGAAATGGTGAACGCGAACTGAATCCGGGCGAGATCAAGTGCCTCCAAACCGAACATAAGTCTTCCTCTGTCAGGTAATACCGGCTGAAGGCTTGTGGCCTACACCCACTGCCCCCACGGATATGGAGTGTGGCGAATTTGAATTCGTTCTTTTTCTACAAACATCACAACGTAGGGAGTCTGGCCATCTGGCCGCCGGATCAATTCCACGAGCGGTCTTGATCTGGATCAAGCAACGCTAAAAGAGTAGTCCCATTTTTGACGATGGACGGTGTGGTCTTTTGCCGCGTGACAGGTTGCCTCACTGGACATTCCGGCCACTGCGATCCTCTGTGGCGAGGGGGCTTGCCCCCGTTGGGCTGCGAAGCGGCCCTAAACCCGGCCAACTCATTTCTTCCAACCCTACCGCAGTAACCGGATTTACGACTGCTTCGCAGCCGGACGGGGCGATGCGGCGTTCCGACAAGCCCCCTCGCCACATGGACCCGCGATAAATTCGAGATCGGTGTCTAGCTAACGAAATTTCCCTGCCCTGCAACTTTTGGTTACAGCTTGGTGATAATCTCGACCCTCCCCTCGCTCAAGACCTGCCCTCAGATGCCCAGCCAAGCGCCCTTGCTGTTACGTCATCACCGCCCTTTTATCGCGTTCTGGCTGGCTCGGGTGTTTACCGCCAGCGGTTTCCAGATGCTCACGGTGGCCATTGGCTGGAACCTCTACCAACTGACCGGCAATGTGCTCGACCTGGGCCTCGTCGGTCTGGTGGAATTCGCCCCGCGTGTGCTGTTCATGCTGCACACCGGGCATGTCGCGGACCGTTATGACCGGCGCAAGGTCGCGGCAATCTGCCAGTCCCTGCAAGCGTTGATCGCCCTGTCGCTGGCCATCGGTAGCGCGACCGACAATGTCACCCGGGAGATGATCTTCATCCTCGCGTTCCTGCTCGGCGCTGCCCGCTCCTTCGAAATGCCGACCACTCAGGCCTTGTTGCCGAGCATCGTGCCCAGCGCGCTGTTCCCCCGCGCGGTCGCCGCCGCCCAATCCGCACAGCAATCGGCGACTATCGTTGCCCCGGCCCTCGGTGGGTTGCTTTACGCCTTCGGCAGCGTCTGGGTCTATGGCCCGACGGTGATCCTCTACCTCATCGCCTGCCTGCTGATGCTCAACCTGCCCGCACGGCAGACACCGCTGAACAAGGGCAAGGCAACCCTGGATTCGTTGCTGGCGGGCATCCGCTTCATTCGTAGTCGTCCGGACATTCTCGGGGCGATTTCTCTGGACCTGTTTGCCGTCCTGCTCGGTGGCGCGACGGCGTTGCTGCCGGTGTTCGCCAAGGACATTCTGCTGACCGGCCCTTGGGGCCTGGGCCTGCTGCGTTCAGCGCCGGCAGTCGGTGCACTGCTGATGTCGCTGTACCTGGCGAGATTTGCCGTGGAGCGCAAAGTCGGACGGGTCATGTTCACCGCAGTGGGTGTGTTCGGCGTCGCGACCATTGCGTTCGGCCTGTCGACCTCGTTCTGGTTTTCCCTGGCGGTATTGGTGGTGCTGGGCGCGGCGGACATGATCAGCATGGTGATCCGCGCCTCCTTCGTGCAACTGGAAACCCCGGACGAAATGCGCGGCCGGGTCAGTGCCGTGAACGGTTTGTTCATCGGCGCTTCGAACCAGTTGGGCGAGTTTGAATCCGGCTTGACCGCCCACTGGTTCGGCACCGTGCCGGCCGTGGTCATGGGCGGTATTGGCACATTGGTGGTGACCGGGGCGTGGATCAAACTGTTCCCGACCCTGGCTAACCGCGACCGCATGCATGTGCCGGTGGAAGAAGTGAAGGTCTGAAGCAGTTTGCCGATCACACTTTTGCCGAGCAGGTGCAATACATAGATAGTGCATCAGGTGTAATGTATCGCCTTACACTTATCCCATGATCAAATCCTTTCAGCACAAAGGCCTTCGTGGCTTCTATGAAACAGGTTCGACTCGTGGGATCCGCGCAGACCATGCGAAGCGTTTGTCTCGGATGCTTCAGTTCATGGACCGCGCAGCACTACCTGGCGACCTGGACCTTCCGGGATGGCGATTACACCCACTCAAGGGAGAGTTGACCGAATTTTGGTCACTGAGCGTCTCAGGGAACTGGCGAGTTATTTTTCGTTTTATCGGTTCAGATATCGAACTGGTCGATTATCTGGACTATCACTGATCAGGAGGCAGGACATGCCCATGCACAACCCGCCACACCCTGGCGAAACCCTTTTGATGGATGTATTGCCTGAACTTGGCATCAGCGTGACAGAACTGGCCCGGCACCTGCGATTTGCGCGTCCGCATCTATCGCGAGTGCTGCATGGCCATGCGCCGATCAGCCCTGATTTGGCGGTACGCCTGGAGCGGGCTGGAATTGGTAAGGCCAGAATGTGGCTAGGTGTTCAGACTGATTACGATCTCTGGCAAGCAGAGCAGCGTGAGCAACCGGTCATCGAACCCATTGCCGCCCACGCCTGACATTTTCTAAACCACCAACTCCCCCGCCACCGCCGCTCGCTTGGCTTTGCCGCAGAGTTGCTCCACCAGCGTCAGGGCGAATTGCAACGCCGCCCCTGAACCTTGGGCAGTGATGCAGTTGCCGTCGACCACCACCGGTTGATCGACGAAGTTGCACCCCAACAGTTGATGACTGGCCGAGGGCAGGCACGTCATGCGCCGCTGACGCAGTACGCCAAAGGCTTGCAACGCCAGCGCCGGGGCCTCGGCGATGCCGGCGAACAGGCGCCCGGCCGCCGCCTGATCCTTGATCAATTGTTGCAGGGGTTGATGCGCCGCCAGATGTTGCGCCCCCACGTCACCACCGGGCAGGACGATCAGGTCGAACGGCTGTGCCAGCACGTCCACCAGCATCGCATCGGACGTCACTCGGGTGCCGCGCGCGCAGGTGAGCATGCGCCGTCCCTCGACGCTGGCCACCACCACTTCAACCTTGGCACGGCGTAGCACATCGATCAGGGTCGCTGATTGCAGGTCATCGATGCCCTCGGCGAGGGTAATCAGAGCTCTAAAGGTCATGGGCACAGTCCACTGGATGATCTTTAAAGCGTAGTCAGCTTTCCTGCCCCTTGTTCGAGCCCGCCGTTACTTGATGTAAAGCTGCGTCGACAACGTATTGCCTGGCGCGTTGATCGACGTGTTGCTGAAGGTGAACGTGCCTTCCTGTTTACCCGACAGATCGAAGACGTACAGATAGCCGACGGCTTTTTTCCCGACGGTGCACTCAGTCAGGTTGCCATTATCAAAAGCACAGACCGGGGTCCGGGTACCGTTCACTTCAAAACCGTCCAGCCCGACATGCGCGCTACGACCGTACCCGACTTCCAGCACGTAGACCTTGATGTTCGGTCCGCTGTGATTGCAGCGGGTTTGCTCTTGCCCCTGCGCAATATCCTCAAAACCACAGCCCGGCGATTCGACCTTGAGTACCTTCACCTGACTCAACGGTGCCGCCGATGCAGCCGAGGCGGTGTGTGCCCCCAGGAACAAGGCGATCGATACTCCGAACATGGCAATCAGACGTTTATTCATGCAATACATAAGTACCCCCAAAACCAGCGCGCAGTATGGCGCACTTGGCTTTACCGCAAAACATCGACGACGATCGCAGCCATAAGCAGCCATAACCCCACGCTGCTGGTATGATGCGCGGCTTTTTCCGACCCTCAGAAAATTACCAGGCGCCAGCAGCGGTCTGTGCTTTGCTGTTGAGGTCGATACATTCACGGCGCCTGGCGCGCCACGGGGAGCAGACATGCTGGAAAGGCTGTTTCAACTCAAGGCACACAACACCAACGTGCGGACCGAGATTCTGGCGGGCTTCACGACCTTTTTGGCCATGGCCTACATTCTGTTCGTCAACCCAAGCATTCTCGGCGAGACCGGCATGGACAAGGGAGCGGTGTTCGTCGCCACGTGTCTGGCAGCCGCCATCGGTTCGACGGTGATGGGCCTGATCGCCAACTACCCGATCGCTCTCGCGCCGGGCATGGGCCTGAACGCCTTCTTTACCTACACCGTGGTCCTGCACATGGGCCACACCTGGCAAGTGGCGCTGGGAGCGGTGTTCATTTCGGCGGTGCTGTTCTTCCTGCTGTCGATCTTCCGCATCCGCGAATGGATCATCAACAGTATCCCGTTGCCGCTGCGCTCGGCGATTGCCGCCGGTATCGGCCTGTTCCTGGCCCTGATCGCCCTGCACAACGCGGGCATCGTGGTGAGCAACCCGGCAACCATGGTCGGCCTCGGCGATTTGAAACAACCGGCCCCGATCCTCGCGACCCTCGGCTTTGCCCTGATCGTGGCGCTTGAAGCGTTGAAAGTGCGCGGTGCGGTCCTGATCGGCATTCTGGCAGTGACCATCGTTTCGATCGTGATGGGCTTCACCCCGTTCGGCGGCGTAATGTCGATGCCGCCGTCCCTGGCCCCGACCTTCCTGCAACTGGACATCAAGGGCGCCCTGGACATCGGGCTGGTCAGCGTGATCTTCGCTTTCCTGTTCGTCGACCTGTTCGACAACTCCGGCACCCTGATCGGCGTCGCCAAGCGCGCGGGCCTGATGGGCAAGGACGGCCACATGCCGAAAATGGGTCGCGCCCTGATCGCCGACAGTACCGCGGCCATGGCCGGCTCGCTGCTGGGCACCTCGACCACCACCAGTTACATCGAATCCGCAGCCGGCGTGAGTGCCGGTGGCCGCACCGGCCTGACCGCCGTTGTCGTGGCGATTCTGTTCCTGCTGGCGCTGTTCTTCTCGCCATTGGCGGCCAGCGTTCCAGCCTTTGCTACCGCGCCTGCACTGCTGTTCGTCGCGGTATTGATGACATCCGGCCTGGCCGAAATAGACTGGGACGACATCACCGTCGCCGCACCGGTCGTGGTCACTGCTCTGGCCATGCCGTTCACTTATTCCATCGCCAACGGCATCGCCTTCGGTTTCATCTCCTGGACCGCGATCAAGTTGCTGTCCGGCCGCGGCCGTGAGCTGAACTCGGCACTGGTGATTCTGTCGATTCTGTTCGTGATCAAGCTGGGTTGGTTCAACGCATGACTTTTGATTCCAAGGCTTACGCCGTTCAGCTCGAAGAGAAGGTCACGCGCCTGCGTGACCTGTTGGCCCCGTTCGGTGCGCCAGAACCTGCGGTGTTCGACTCGCCGCTGAAAAACTTCCGCCTGCGCGCCGAATTCCGCCTGTGGCGCGAAGCTGGTGATCGTCACTACGCGATGTTTTCCCAGGAAGACAAGCGCACGCCGATCCTGATCGAAGAATTCCCGATTGCCAGCCTGCGCATCAACGAATTGATGCCGCAGCTGAAGGCAGCGTGGCAAGCCAGTGCGGCCCTGAGCAACAAGCTGTTTCAGGTGGAGTTCCTGACCACCCTGGCCGGCGATGCGATGATCACGCTGTGCTATCACCGCCCGCTGGACGAGCACTGGCACACGGCGGCGTCGAAACTGGCAGCCGACTTGAACGTCAGCATCATCGGCCGTTCCAAGGGCAAACGCGAAGTGATCGGTCTCGATTACGTGGTCGAGCAGATGGACGTCGGCGGTCGCACCTTCAGCTATCGCCAGCCGGAAGGCGCGTTCACCCAGCCCAACGGCACCGTGAACCAGAAGATGCTCAACTGGGCTTACGACTCACTTGGCGATCGCTCCGACGATTTGCTGGAGCTGTATTGCGGCAACGGCAACTTCACCTTGCCGCTCGCGACGCGCGTGCGCAAAGTGCTGGCCACCGAAATCAGCAAGGCGTCGGTCAACGCCGCGTTGAGCAATCTCAGCGAAAATGCTGTGGATAACGTCACCTTGGTGCGCTTGTCCGCCGAGGAGCTGACCGAAGCCCTGAACGAAGTTCGTCCGTTCCGTCGCCTGCACGGTATCGATCTGAAGAGCTACGAGTTCGGTAGCGTCTTTGTCGATCCGCCTCGCGCCGGCATGGATCCGGACACCTGCGAGCTGACCCGTCGCTTCGACAACATCCTCTACATCTCCTGCAACCCGGAAACCCTGGCCGCCAACATCGCCCAGTTGCACGACACCCATCGCATCACCCGATGCGCAATGTTTGATCAGTTTCCGTGGACCCATCACATGGAATCCGGGGTGTTGTTGACCCGCCGGTAATTGCCGACGCCAGATACAAATCAGCCGTCATCACGACGGCTTTTTTGTGCGTGCTTAAAGGGTGATATCGGTCTTGCGCGGACGCCCGCCCTTACGGCCATTTACCCGCGCAGCCTCTGCTTTGGCAGCGCTGCTTTGGCGACCATTACGCGAGGCGATGACCGACGCGGCCATATCCATCAGCGGCTTGCTGGCCGAAACCATCCCGGCAATGGAGACCTGCAGATCCTTGCCCTCGTGGCAAAGGGCGGTCCCGGAAAAGCCGACTTTCAGGTCTGCGAAATCCTCGACGTCGAAATCATCGAACTCCGGATAGTGCTGCACGGGCAACAGCACGCCACTGCCATCAATGAAATTGACAGCCAGGCACGGTTCCACAAAGGTCACCGAAGTCGCCTGCAGGCCGCCTTTGTGGCGCACCTGGCCACGCTGGATGGCTTCATCCAGCACGGCTTCGGTTACAGGCCGATCCACCAACATTTTTGCTGTTATCGTTTTCATAGTTCGATCTCCACGCCCTCCGGAGCGCCCATCAGCGCCAGCAGGGTCTTGTTCGTCTCGGGCTCATAGCAAGCCGAGCCAATCATGCACGTCGTACTGGCGACCCTTTTTACCACCACGACTTCACTGGTTTGCCAGTCCCATATCTGATGATCGAGGCAGACCGTGTGCAGCTTGTCCCACCAGATACATCGGGCGCGGCGCAAATGAGCGGGTTGTCCGAGGGCGTGACGCAACCCTTCCAGCACCGCCACAGGTGGCCTGCGAGAATGAGGAACCACGTCCCACAGCTCGACACTGTTGTGCCAGAAACTGAATTTGAAGCGCGCACTCCAGGTTCCGGCATCCACATGTGCATGCGGCGGGCAATGCTCATCGCGCAACATGATCACCATTGAAAACCCTTTGTAGCTGAATAATCGCATGCTAACCCATCCGTTAGGTTAATGAGCCCGAAGACCCGACATTCCCTGAAAAATCCGATAACTGGCGCTGTGCTGAATCATCACTGCGACTTTTGAGACTAGCGCCAAGGCTCGGCTCGGGCCGGTGGATAACACCGCAAAATAGTAAGCAATCCTTTCCTCGCGCCTACAAAAAAGCCGTCCCGAGGACGGCTGTCTTGGCTGTCAGGAAATCAACCCGACTGGTTTGCTCATCACGAACGCCCTGTATCTGTGTGCAGGCATCTGATAAACACTGACTCACACACTTCATTTGATCCCCGGTGTAATCAATCATGCAGCGACAATTCGACGATCTTCAACTGGGCAGCATCGAGCTGTTTTGCCTGGCCGCCGAGGCCGGCAGCTTTACCGCTGCCGCACTGGGCGCTGGCGTAACGCCCGCAGCCGTAAGCCGTTCGGTGTCGCGAATGGAAGAACGCCTGGGCGTGCAGTTGTTCGCCCGCACCACCCGCAGCGTCAAACTGACCGACAGTGGTCGCCGGTATTACGAAGAATGTCGCCAGGCGCTGGTGCAACTGGTCGAGGCCCAGCGCGAGGTCATGGGCCAGCAGCAACAGCCTTCCGGCACCTTGCGCATCAGCATTCCCACCACCTATGCCCATCACCGGATTCTGCCGTTGTTGCCGGCTTTCCGGGCGCGCTTTCCAGCAGTGAAGGTCGAGTCGCACATCAGTAATCGCAACATCGATTTCGTCGGTGAAGGCTATGACATGGCGATCCGCGTGCGGGCGATTCCGGATTCCGGCCTGATCGCCCGACAGTTGGAAGACGCCGCGCTGGTGATGATTGCCAGTCCTGACTACCTCAAGCACGCGGGCATTCCACAAACGCTGGATGATCTTAAACAGCACGAGTGCATCCAGTACGAATTGCCCAGCAGCGGTCGACGGATTGCCTGGCTGTTCAACGACAATGGCGTGCACCGGGAGATTCTGGCCGAGGGCAATTTCAGTTGTTCCGACGATGTGCTGGGCGGCGTGACCCTGGCCAAACATGGCGCGGGACTGTTCCAGACCTATCGCTTCATCGTCGAAAACGAACTGGCCGATGGCTCGCTGGTGGAAGTGCTCAAGCCGTATGGCGGGCGCTCGCGACCGTTCACCCTGCTCTACCCGCAAACTCGCCATATGCCATTGCGTTTAAGGGCGTTCATCGATTTTCTGGTTGAGCATCTGCCCCGCTGAAAAGCCGAAACCGTCCGATCACCGCACACATTAACCCTGAGAACAGCCTCTTCAATTGACCAAATTAACCAGCTAGTACAATTTATCTCCACAGGCTGAAACCCTCGGCCAATGCCAAAAACAATAAGTGGAGAGACCCCGATGTCCCCTATCGTTCTGGTGCTCAACGGCCCCAATTTGAACCTGCTCGGCACCCGTGAGCCGGCGACTTACGGCCACGAAACCCTGGCCGACATCTCAGCCTTGTGCGGTCGTGCCGCCGAAGAGTTCGGCCTGGCGGTGGAGTTTCGCCAGACCAATCATGAAGGCGAACTGCTCGACTGGATTCACGCCGCTCGCGGCCGTTGCGCCGGGATCGTCATCAACCCGGCCGCCTGGACCCACACCTCGGTCGCGATCCGCGATGCCCTGGTCGCCAGCGAATTGCCGGTGATCGAAGTCCACCTGTCCAACGTTCATGCCCGCGAGCCCTTCCGCCATCACTCTTTTGTGTCGGCCATCGCCACAGCGGTGATGGCCGGTTTCGGCAGCCACGGCTATCGCCTGGCGCTGGAGCATTTCAGCCAACGTTTGAAGGGGTGAAGGCCGTGACTCAGACCAACGCTGTACTGGCCGGACTGATCGGCGCCGGCATCCAGGCTTCTCGCACCCCTGCCCTGCACGAGCATGAAGGCGATGCCCAGGGTTTGCGTTACCTCTATCGCCTGATCGATCTGGACCCGTTGAAACTCGACAGCGGCGCCCTGCCCGACCTGCTGATCGCCGCCGAGCGGATGAACTTCACCGGCCTGAATATCACCTTTCCGTGCAAGCAGACGATCATCCCGCTACTCGACGAATTATCACCGGAAGCCCGCGGCATTGGGGCGGTGAACACGGTCGTGCTGAAGGACGGCAAACGCATCGGCCACAACACCGATTGCCTGGGCTTCGCCGAAGGTTTCCGTCGCGGCTTGCAGGGCGTTGCCCTTGAGCGCGTCGTGCAAATGGGTGCCGGTGGCGCCGGTGCGGCAGTGGCCCATGCCCTCTTGAGTGAAGGCGTACAGCTGCTGAACATTTTCGACGTGGAGATCAGCCGCGCCCAGAGCCTGGCGGACAACCTCAATCAACATTTCGGCGTCGGCCGGGCGGTGGCGGGCCATGACTTGCCGAGCACCCTTGCCCAGGCTGACGGCCTGGTAAACACCACCCCGATGGGCATGAAAAAACTACCGGGCATGCCAGTGCCGGTGGAGCTGCTTAGAGGTGAATTGTGGGTGGCGGAAATCGTTTACTTCCCGCTGGAAACCGAACTGCTGCGCAACGCCCGCGCGTTGGGTTGCCGAACGCTGGATGGCGGCAACATGGCCGTATTTCAGGCGGTGAAGGCGTTTGAGTTGTTCAGCGGCGTGGTGCCGGATGCGCAGCGAATGCTCGAGCATTTTCAGAGCATGAAGGGTTAAACATCAAAAGATCGCAGCCTGCGGCAACTCCTACAGTGGATGGCGTGCTGCGATCTTTCAAATGAATCAGGCCTGCAGATACCGCAAAACCGACTCGCAGATCATCTCCCGATGACGCTGCTTGATGCTTTCGTCCGGCAAGTCGACCTGAAAGATCTCACCGAAAGTATGGCGGTTCGACACGCGATAGAAGCAGAACGAGCTGATCAGCAGATGCACATCCAATGGCTCGAGCCCCGCGCGGAACACACCGTCCTCCGCGCCGCGACGCAAAATCTCGCCCAGTGAATCGAGGATGGTGTTGTTCATCGCCTTGATCGCATCGGAGCGCTTCACGTATTCAGCGTTGTGAATGTTCTCGATGCTGACAATCCGCACAAAATCGACGTTGCGATCATGATGGTCGAACGTGAATTCCACCAGCCGCCGAATCGCTTCCACCGGCGCCAGTTCGGCCAGGTGCAGACGGTTTTCGGTGCTGCGGATATCGCCGTAGAGTTTCTCCAGCACCTCGACGTAGAGCTGTTCCTTACTGCCGAAGTAGTAATAGATCATGCGTTTTGAGGTGTGGATGCGCTCGGCAATCGCATCGACACGAGCGCCGGAAAGCCCCTGCTGGACGAACTCGACAATCGCCTCTTGAAGGATATTCTCGCGGGTCTTTTCCGGGTTGTTCTTGCGACTCTTGCGCGGCTCGACAATCGGCTCGTCGGGCGCTGCGGAGAGTTCTGAAGTTATCGTCATTGCGGGCTCACGGCCATCACTGCACAGGTTGGCGATTATGGGCCGCGCCGCACAGTGAAGGAAGCCGCGCGGCGGCGGTTTGTACCCATGTTTACGATTTTCCTACAACTTTGCCTGACGTACGGCACCGCTTCGAGACTTGGCCATGGCCGCCAGTCGCACCGCGACGTTGGCTGCGCCGTAACCTGCGTAAGCGTTCTTGCGCTGGATGATCTCGAAGAAGAAGCGTCCTTCGAACGGTTCGGTGTACACATGGAACAGCTCGCCACCTTGGGCATCGCGGTCGTAGAGCACGTTGTAATAGGCCAGTTCGCTGAGGAACTCGTCGTCAAAATCGAACCGCGCGGCGAGGTCATCGTAGTAATTGAGCGGGATATCCAGCAGCGGTACGCCCGCCTCTTTCGCCCGGCTGACTTCGGCAAAGATGTCGTCGCAATCGAAGGCGATGTGATGCACGCCGGAGCCGCGATAACTCGACAGTGCATGTGAGATCGCGGTGTTGCGGTTCTCGGAAATGTTCAGCGGCAAGCGGATCGAACTGTCCCGACTGCGCAGCGCCCGACTCTTTACCAGACCGTACGGGTCAGGCAGCACCACTTCATCGTCGGCCTCGAAATCCAGCAGGCTTTTATAGAACAGCACCCAACTGTCGAGGCTGTCGGCCGGCAGCGCCATGGCCATGTGGTCGATGCGCTTGAGACCGCCACTGGCCACGGCGGTGGGTTGCAGATTGAAGTCGGTGCCGTAGACATCGGCGTCCTGGTCCACCAGATAAATCAGGCTGCCATCCGGTGCGCGCACTGCGGCGAGCTCCAGTTCATTGGGGCCAACCAGCCCGCGATACGGCTGACCTTTATAAGCCACGGCCCGAGCCAGCGCACTGGCGCTGTCCTTGACCCGCACGGCGGTGGCGCACAGCGAGGGGCCATGAGCCTCAAAAAAACTGTGGGCGAACGAGTAAGGCTCGGAGTTGAGGATCAGGTTGATATCACCCTGACGCAGCAAGCTCACGCTCTTGGAACGATGCTGGCCGGCTTTGACGAAACCCAACCGCTCCAGCCAATGGGACAGCTTGGCGCCAAGGCTTTCGTCCACGGCGAATTCAAGAAACTCGATGCCGTTGTACTCGCTGGCCTTGGGCGTCTCGAACAGAATGTCGACTGTGGCCGGTGGCGTGGCTTCCTGCGCCAGACGCTCGCGAGTTTTCTCTTCCAGGTACAGCAACGAGCGCAAACCGTCGGCGGCATTGGCCCGTGGCGGCGCGGCGCGGAAGCCGTCGTTGAAGATCTCCAGCGACAACGACCCGGTGTAACCGCTCTTGATGATTGGCGCGAGAAAACCCGGCAGATCGAATTCGCCCTGGCCCGGGAAACAGCGGAAATGCCGGCTCCACTCCAGCACGTCCATGGCCAGGATCGGCGCGTCGGCCATTTGCACGAAGAAAATCTTGTCGCCGGGAATCTCGGCGATTGCGCTCGGATCACCCTTGAGCGACAGCGTGTGAAAACTGTCCAGCAACACGCCGAGGTTTGGATGATCGGCCTGACGGACAATGTTCCACACCTGTTGATAAGTGTTCACGTGGCGGCCCCAGGCCAGCGCTTCGTAACCGATGCGCAAACCACGAACACCGGCGCGTTCGGCCAGCAAGCGCAAGTCGTCGATCAGAATCTGTTCGTCACCGATGGCGTCGGCCGAAGCGTTGCTGCACACCAGCACCAGGTCGGTGCCCAGTTCCTGCATCAGGTCGAACTTGCGCTCGGCCCGCTCCAGGTTGCGCGGCAGGCGGTCACGGCGGCAGCCCTCGAAATCCCGGAAGGGTTGAAACAGCGTGATCGCGATCCCGAGATCGGCGCACATCTGTTTAATTTCCCGCGGACTGCCGTCGTAGTAGAGAAGGTCGTTTTCGAAAATTTCCACCCCGTCGAAACCGGCGGCGGCGATGGCTTCAAGTTTTTCCGGCAGGGTACCGCTCAAGGACACGGTGGCAATGGAACGCTGCATATTTCGACTCCCGGTGGTGGAGACAATCTTGTTATCGACATCGCACGCTTTCGCTTTTACGTAGGAGCTGTCGAGTGAAACGAGGCTGCGATCTTTTGATCTTAAAAACCGACATCAAAAGATCGCAGCCTCGTTTCACTCGACAGCTCCTACAGGGATCGCGTTTATCTGTGAGCGAATTATTGGCCGGGGGAATCTGCACAGCAATTCAAAGTGTACTATCCAGTTAGTTTTGCGTGCGATTATCGAACACAATGACCCTTGGCGAATTGACGATTTTTCGTCCACTGCGCAACATCAACGCCACATTGGGGCCCGTCATCAACCACGGGCCCCGGTGACCAAAGACCCAGAACACCACATAAAAATAATCGGTGGCCTACATGACTCCTTCTGAAAGCTCTTCCATGGAGCGTTCCTCCATGACTCCTGCCACTGGCGGCATCGGCGACAAGATCCGCGGTGCGATGGCGGTCGGCAAAACCCGTTGGGGCATGCTGGCGCTGGTGTTCTTCGCCACCACCCTGAACTACATCGACCGCGCCGCACTGGGCGTGATGCAGCCTATTCTCGCCAAGGAAATGAGCTGGACGGCGATGGACTACGCCAACATCAACTTCTGGTTCCAGGTCGGCTACGCCATCGGTTTCGTGCTGCAAGGCCGGTTGATCGATCGGGTCGGCGTCAAGCGCGTGTTCTTCTTCGCCGTGCTGCTCTGGAGCCTGGCGACCGGCGCCCACGGCCTGGCCACTTCGGCCGTCGGCTTCATGGTCTGCCGATTCATTCTGGGTCTGACGGAAGCTGCCAACTACCCGGCGTGCGTGAAGACCACCCGGTTGTGGTTCCCGGCCGGTGAACGCGCCGTGGCCACCGGCATCTTCAACGCCGGGACCAACGTCGGTGCGATGTTCACCCCCATGTTGTTGCCGCTGATCCTCCACGTCTGGGGCTGGCAGGCCGCGTTCCTGTGTATGTCGTCGCTGGGCGGAATCTGGTTGCTGTTCTGGGGCTTGAAGTACTTCAACCCGGAAGATCACCCGAGCGTTAAACAATCGGAACTGGACTACATCCAGAAGGAAGTAGAGCCGGAACAATCCCGCGTACCGTTCTCGAAAATCCTGCGCATGCGTGGCACCTGGGCCTTCGCCCTGGCTTACGCGATTACCGCGCCGGTGTTCTGGTTCTACCTCTACTGGCTGCCGCCGTTCCTCAATCAGCAATACAACCTGGGGATCAACGTGACCCAGATGGGTATCCCGCTGATCATCATCTACCTCACTGCCGATTTCGGCAGCGTCGGCGGCGGGATCCTGTCCTCGTTCTTGATTGGCCGCGGCGTCAACCCGATCAAGGCGCGGCTGATGTCCATGTTCCTGTTCGCCTGCTGCATCGTCGGCGTGATTATGGCGGCGGGTTCGAGCAGCCTGTGGGTCGCGGTGTTCGCCATCTCCCTGGCCATCGGTGCGCACCAGGCCTGGACCGCGAATATCTGGAGCCTGGTGATGGACTACACGCCTAAACACATGATGAGTACGGTGTTCGGCTTCGGTGGCATGTGCGCGGCCATCGGCGGGATGTTCATGACCCAGTTGGTCGGCCACATTCTGACGATCACCAACAACAACTACACCGTGCTGTTCACCATGATTCCAGCGATGTACTTCATCACGCTGATCTGGATGTACTTCATGGCACCGCGCAAGATTCCGACCGTCACCCCGTAAAACCCCTCCCCCGGCAGGCCTGATTCCAGGCCTGCCCTGCTGCTCTCACCGACGACTCTGCTGCCAGGCGGCTGCCAACCCGCTGCAACAAATCACCGCGATCCCCACCACGGTGGTCAGGGTCGGTGTGTGAGAAAACAGCAACCAGCCCAGCAAACCGGCAAAGACAATCTGGCAATAACCAAACGGCGCCAACAATGCCGGGGCGGCGTGACGGAAGGCTTGCGTCAGAAACAGGTGAGCCGTCATCCCGCAGGCGCCCAGCGCCACCATCATGAATCCATGCCCCAGGCTGGGGACTTGCCAGAAGAATGGCACCAGCGCGCTCATCACCAATGTGTTGCACAGCCCGGCGAAAAAGTTGCTGGTGGTCGGGCTGTCGATGTTGCTGAGCTTGCGGGTGAGCAACTGATAGAAGCAGAAAAACAGCGCCGAGCAGAGTGGCAGCAACACCGCCGGGGTAAAGAGTTCTCCGCCGGGATGGACGATGATCAACACGCCGATGAAGCCGCAAATCACCGCAATCCACTGGCCACGCGTGACGTGCTCGCGCAGCAGTGGCACCGACAGCGCAGTCACCAGAACCGGCGCAAGAAAGTTGACCGCCGTGGCTTCGGCCAAGGGGATGTACTGCAAGCCGGTGGTGAAAAACAGACTGGTGCCCAACAGGCACAACGCCCGCAACAGCTGAAGTAACGGCCGTTTGGTTCGTAGGACACCCAGCCCGGATTGCGGCAGAAAAATCCCGGCCATCAGTAAGGTGTGAACCAGATAGCGGGCCCACACCACCATGACGATCGGGTAGAAGCCCGAGAGGTACTTCGACAAGGCGTCGTGACTGGAAAACAGGAAGGTCGCAACGACGATCAGCAGAATCCCTTTGAAGGGTTGGTTTACGCCGGAGAGCGGAGTGCTGACGGTCATTGGATATCCTTTGTTTTTAAAGTCAAAAGCATCGCGGGCACGCCCGCTCCCACAGGTTCACTATTGTCCTTGTGGGAGCGTGGCTTGCCCGCGAAAGGTGCGCAGCACCGCTTACAGCCGCGCTAACAATTCACGGGTTTTACTCAACGCCATCCGCGCCCGCTGCAACCCGCTCACGCCCTGCTCAAGTAATTTCACGGTGGGGATCTCCAGGCTCAACGGGATATCAGCCGGTAAACATTGCAACAACCCCGCCAGATCACAATCGCCATCGCCCGGAAAACGCCGCTCGTTACGGGCCTGGCGCAGAATTTCCGCCATGTCCGTCGGCCGTGGCCCGGCAACGTCGCACAGCTGGGCATACCGTAACCGTGACGGGGCAACTGTGGCCAGAGCTTCCAGCCGTGAACCCGAACGGTCGAAGTGAAACGCATCCACCAATACCGCGCCGTTTTCACGCCCCGCGTTTTCGACGACGCGCACCGCCTGTTCGAGATTGCGCGCATCGGTCCACGGCATGAATTCCAAATGCGGATGAAGCCCGTAAGGTGCCGCCAGATCACACAGCCGAGCGAAGTTATCGGTGAGCCGCTGTTCGTCAGAATCGTTACCGGCCACCAGCAATTCACTGGCAGCGAATTCGGCACCGACCGCCAGAATCTTCTCGAAATCGGCGACGACGGTTTCCGGTTTAAGACGCAGGATTTCGACATCCAACACACGAATGCCGGTATCGCGCAGTCGCGCCAACGTCCTGCGCCGTAACCCGACATCGGCGACCAGCGCAAAGTGATGTTCTTCAGGCGTCGCAGGCTCCAAGCGTAATCCGACATGACTGTAACCAGCCTGTGCTGCCACTTCGACCATCTCGGGCGGTGACAATTCCAGCACCGTCAGGCTGGCCAGGGAAAAGATCCGATTGTTCATGCTCAACCCTCGATCAAGGTCGGTGCGCAGGCACGGCCGGTTTCGGCGGCCTCGCGTATCGCTTCAATCAGCGCCAACGTGCGGGCGGCATCGGCGACGCTTACCAACGGCTCGACTTCCCGACGCACCACGCGCACGAAATGCTGCAACTGCAAACGCAGCGCTTCATCGGCGCTGAAGCTTTCCTGCACCGGCAGCAACGGCTGATGCCATCCCCCATCAGTGTCGGCGTAGTGCCAACGCTTGAGTTGCGGAATGCTCAACGCACCACCGGTCCCGGCCAGCAGATAACACGGCTGATCGGCCTGACGTGGGTACGCCGGGTTCTCGCCGGAATCCAGCTCCCAGCTCCAGGGTGCCGCGACCGCATCCGAACCGGTCAGGCTACCCAGCGCGCCGCTGTCGAATTGCAGCAACACCGCCGCGCAATCTTCGTTGGCAAACCCGCGTACCGCGTTGCTGGTGATCGCCTGAACCTGCCGCACTTCGCCACACAAATGCCGGAGCAGATCGAGGTCGTGAATCAGGTTGGTCAGCAACATTCCCGCGCCGGGTTCGCGGCGCCAGGGCGTCTCGAAATAGCTGTCGGGTTTGCGCAACTGCCAGAGCGCGGTCACCGTCGTCAGCCGGCCCAACGCGCCGCTTTGCACCAGCTCATGGGCGCGGACGATCAGCGGGTTGTGGCGGCGATGATGACCGACCAGCACAGGAACGCCCGTGGCTTTAGAAGCGGCGACCAGTTTGCTGACTTCATCCCTGTGCACGCCCACCGGTTTTTCCAGCAGGACCGGCACGCCGACAGCGAGGCAATCGAGTGCGGTGCTGACGTGCAGCGTGTTCGGGTTAGCGACGATCACCGCGTCTGGCTTGACCTGCTCCAACATCTGACGTTGATCAGCGAAATACGCCACGCCCCACTCGGCGGCCAGGCCCATTGCTTGCGGACCCGGATCGGCCACTGCGCACAAGGTCGCTTCCGTCAGCGACTTCAGATGCTGGTAGTGCTGCTGGCCCATATTGCCAGCCCCGATCAGGGCAATACGCAGGGGTGAATGCATCGTGCGGTCCTCTTGTGATTATTGTTGGAAGGGCGAATTCCAACAATTTAGAACCTGGTTCCAGATTCTCACACAAGTAAACCGCAAAAGTGTGCGAACAACGCACAGCTTCTGTAGGAGCAAAGCTTGCTCGCGATGAACGATGACGCGGTCTGTCTGAGACTCCGCGGCGCCTGCATCGCGAGCAAGCTTTGCTCCTACAGGGGTAGTGGTCAGCTGAATAGCTCAGACGCCAGACTGGCCGCCGACAGTTCATCGGCAAACTTCAACAACAGCGGCGCCAACTCATGCAATCGCGCCCCCGGCATCCGCGCGCTCGGCCCGGCGATGCTCAGCACACCGATGACTCGACCATCACTCGGATGTCGCACCACCGCAGCAATCGCCGAGGTGCCCACCGCCGAACTCTCCTCGACCCAGGCATAACCCTGCTCCCGCGCAAGGCGCAGGCGTTCCAGCAGTTCGATGTTGGAGCGCGGTGCATTCGGCCCGAGGTCCTTCGGCCGCTCGCCACCCTGCCGCTCAACCAGGGACAGCGCCTCGGCATCGCTCATACACGCCAGCCACGCATGCCCCGACGCGGTATAAAACAAAGGCGCATCGCGGCCCATGTCCGGGTCGTAACGCAGGCCGGAACGGGCGCCCTGGGATTTGGCAATCCAGATCTGCCGCTCACCTTCAATCACCCCAAGACGCACCAGCTCGCCGGTTTCCTGGGCGAGGCGATCAAGCACCGGCTGCACAATATCGGCGCCGCTGCCCGACAGGTAACGGAAACCCATGGCCACCAGTTTGGTCGACAGGTGATACCGCAGGTTCTCCGGATTCTGTCGCACGTAACCCAGCCGAATCAGCTCGGCGAGCAACCGGTGAGTCGCGCTTTTGGGAATATCCAGTTGCTCCGCCAGCGTCTGCATCGGCAGGCCACGAGGATCACTGGTGAGGCTTTCAAGCACGCTGAAAACACGTTCGATCTGACTGCCGGCCATGGGAGGTTCCACACAAAATTTGTCCGATTCTAGAAGACAACCGACCGAATGCGAAATCTGGAACCCACTGTCCGATAACCGCCCGCTTTACCCGTTGAACAGTTGCCGAGCCCGATCACGCTCCTATATTTTCTGGAATCAAATTCCAAAAAACACAAACCGCTGGAGCTTCAGACGATGCCTGCCGAATCAAAAAACCTCCCGGATATCGATTGCGACGTGCTGATCGTCGGCTCCGGTGCGGCTGGGTTATCGACTGCTGTGACAGCCGCGTGGCACGGCTTGAAAGTCATCGTGGTCGAAAAAGATCCGGTGTTCGGCGGCGCCACGGCGTGGTCCGGTGGCTGGGCCTGGGTGCCGTGCAATCCCTTGGCCCAGCGCGCCGGGATCGTCGAAGACGTCGAGCAACCGCGCACTTACCTGAAACACGAATTGGGCGAGCGTTATGAGCCGGCCATGATCGATGCGTTCCTCGAAGCCGGGCCGCGGATGGTGGCGTTCTTCGAGCAGCACACCTCACTGCAATTCGCCGACGGCAACGCCATTGCCGACATTCATGGCGACACGCCCGGCGCCGGCACCGGTGGACGTTCGGTCATCGCGGCGCCTTATGACGGGCGAAAAGTCGGCAAGCTACTCAAGCGTCTTCGCAAGACTATGCGGGAAACGTCATTCATGGGCATGCCAATCATGGCAGGTGCGGACCTCTCGGCCTTTCTCAATCTGACGCGCTCACTGTCCGCAGCTTGGCACGTGACCCGGCGCTTTTCGCGGCACCTGCTCGACCTCGCTGTGCATGGTCGGGCGATGCAACTGGTCAACGGTGTAGCGCTGGTGGCTCGGTTGGCAAAATCCGCCGAAGACCTCGGCGTATTGCTCTGGGAGTCGGCACCCGTTACCGAGCTGCTGCGCGAAAACGATCAGGTCCGAGGCGCGGTGGTCAGCACTGCCAAAGGCAAAATCCGCATCCATACACGCAAGGCTGTGGTGCTGGCAGCTGGCGGATTTGCCAATGACATCGAGCGGCGCAAGGCATTGTTTCCCCGTACGCCAACCGGGCACGAACACCTGGCGCTGCCGCCCCTCGGCGTAGCTGGCGATGGCTTGCGACTGGGTGAAAGCGCCGGCGCCAGGGTCGACACCAACATGGCGTCGCCCGTGGCCTGGGCCCCGGTTTCGCAAGTGCCACACAAGGACGGCAGCATCGGCCACTTCCCGCACATCATCGAGCGCGGCAAACCGGGGATCATCGGCGTGTTGAGCAACGGCCAGCGCTTCGTCAACGAAGCCAATGGCTACTACGACTATGTGACGGCCATGGTCGCCGCCGCGCCGAAGGGCGAAGCCGTCGCCTCCTGGCTGGTCTGCACCCATGGCTTTCAGCGGCGTTATGGCTTGGGTATCTCTCGGCCGTTTCCAGTGCCGTTGTCGTCCTTTGTCCGCAGCGGCTATCTGAAAACCGGTAACACGATCGAGGAATTGGCCAAGGCCTGCGGCATCGATCCGAATGGTTTGCGCCGCACTGTGTCCGAATACAACCGGCACGCGCGCACCGGTGAAGACCCGCTGTTCGGTCGCGGCTCGACGCCTTACAACCGCAAACAGGGTGATGCGTTGCAGCAACCCAACCCTTGCGTCGCCCCGATCGAACAAGGCCCATTCTATGCCGTGAAGGTCCAGCCCGGCTGCTTCGGCACCTTCGCCGGCCTCAAGGTCAATCAACACGCCCAGGCTCTCGGCGAATCGGGCGAGGCCATTGCCGGGCTGTACGCAGCAGGCGGCGACATGGCCAGCATCATGGGCGGGCACTACCCCGCCGGCGGCATCAATCTTGGTCCGGCGCTGACCTTTGGCTACATCGCCGCGCGACATATCGCAGGCATTACTGCTTACGAACAGGAGATCGACTAATTCCTGGTGGCGCTCGAGGTGAACCTGGATGACGAAGACCGTGCGTTGATCGCCGGTTTGTCCAAACACGAACGCCAGGTCAATCCAGACTTTGCGCCAGTGTGGGATGCGTTCGACCAGTGATTCCCTCGATGCAGGCGGTCGCCTGCTCGATAAAAACCCGTCGACTGAAGGAATTAGATGGGTTGTCCGTGTTCAATACGAGTCTGGAAGACTCCCGGCCACCCACCACAGGTTGCCGGGACGGCTGCTGTGCGCAACAAAAGATGGACGACCGGACTGGCGCCGCTCCCACTCAGCAGCAACACTCATCCCCACGGACAATCAGAGGATTCCCACATGCTATGGAAAAAAGGCCGACGCAGCGACAACGTGGTCGATGCCCGTGGAGATGATGTCGGCAGTGGCGGTGGCGGGATGCGCTTCGGTGGCGGCAAGGGCCTGAGCCTGACGGCGATTATCTTGATCGTCGGGATCGGCTGGATCACCGGCCAGGACCCGCTGCAAATCCTCGGGCAACTAACCGGGCAGATGAGCGAGCAATCAGCACCGGCCCCGACTCAAACCCGCAAGGCACCGCCGGCCACTGATGAAGGAGCCGAGTTCGTGCGCTCGATCCTCGGCGATACCGAAGACACCTGGGGTCAGATTTTCCAACAGGCCGGTCGTCAATATAAGGACCCGACCCTGGTGCTGTTCAGCGGCCGCGTCAACTCGGCCTGCGGTCTGGCCAGTTCGGCGACCGGTCCGTTCTATTGCCCGGCGGACCAGAAGGTCTACCTGGACATGAGCTTCTTCCAGGAAATGTCCCAACGTTTTTCCGCCGCTGGCGACTTCGCTCAGGCCTACGTGATCGCTCACGAAATCGGACACCACGTGCAGACCTTGCTCGGTGTGTCGGCGAAGATTCAGACCGCCCGCCAACAGGGTCGGCAGATGGAAGGCGACGGCGGTTTGCTGGTACGCCAGGAACTGCAGGCCGATTGCCTGGCCGGAGTCTGGGCCAACAATGCGCAGAAACGGCTGAACTGGCTGGAACCCGGTGACATCGAAGAAGCCTTGAACGCCGCCAATGCCATCGGCGATGACCGCTTGCAACAGCAAGGTCAGGGTCGTGTGGTGCCGGACTCGTTTACTCATGGTACGTCGGCGCAAAGGGTGCGCTGGTTCAAAATCGGCTTCGCGCAAGGCCAGGTCGGCCAGTGCGATACCTTTGCAGCGAAAAACCTATAAATGAATAAGTGGCTGTTAGCTCTACTGATCACCTGCGCAAGCGCCCAGGCTGCCGAGCATGCGGTCAAAGAGGTCAGCTCTGGACGCCTGCTGCTGACGGCAGGTGAAATCGCGGTGGGCATCGGCACGGCGCCGACGAAAATCGAACGCGTGCTGATCATCATCCATGGTCGATTGCGCAATGCCGATACCTATCGCCAGAGCGCCGTGCACGCGGCCGAACAGGCCGGGCAAACCGCGAGCACCTTGGTGATCGCCCCGCAATTTCTCAATGAAACCGACGTCGCGGCCCATCCCGTGGCCGACAGCGTATTGCGTTGGCAGGGCAATGACTGGATGGAGGGCGGTGTATCCAGCGCTCCGTTTGCCATGAGTTCCTACGCGGCGCTCGACGAAATCATCGCCCGAATCGGCGATCGAAAACAGTTTCCGGATGTGAAGCAAATCGTCATCGCCGGTCACTCCGGCGGCGCTCAGGTGGTGCAGCGATACGCGTTGCTGGGCCACGATCAGCCAGCGCTCAAGGCGGCCGACATACAGGTGCGTTACGTCATTGCCAACCCGTCGTCTTATGCGTACTTCGATGAACGACGGCCGGTGGCGTTCAAACACGCCGGTTGCCCGAATTTCAATCGCTGGAAATATGGACTGGTGGATTTACCCGCCTATGCCAAAGGGCAAAACGCCAAGCAGTTGGAGGAAAACTACGTCAAACGCGATGTCGTTTATCTACTCGGGCAGCAGGACAGCGACCCGAAGCAGCCGGCGCTGGATAAAAGCTGTGAGGCCCAAGCTCAGGGCGCCAATCGATTGGCTCGCGGGCGCAATTATTTTGCTTATCTGAAGCGGCTGCATCCTCAAGGATTGAGTCAGCAACTGATTGAAGTGCCCGGGGTCGGGCATGACGGGGATGGGATGTTTAACTCGCCGCAGGGGCAGAAGGCGTTGTTTGGTCAGTGAGTTGTGTATTGCCTGATCTGACGTCATCGCGGGCAAGCCTTGCACCTACAAGAGCGACGCATCACCTGTAGGAGCAAGGCTTGCCCGCGATGAGGCCCTCAAGCGAACAACATTTCCCGCAACGCCACGCAATCGGCCGCATGCCAATCCGTCAACTCAGGCCAGGGATTATCCGGCAGGTTCACCAACACCGTCCGCGCCCCTGCCGCCCGACCGCAATCCAGATCAAAACGGTAGTCACCGACCATCACCATCTCACTGGCCGGGACATTCCAGGCCTGGGCCAACTTCAGCAAACCACCGGGATGCGGTTTTGGCGGTGCTTCATCACGGCCCAGTACATCCTCCACCGCGAAGCAGTCGGCCAGGCCGATCGCCTCTAGCGTGACATGCGCCAGTTCGCGCGCATTGCGCGTGAGAATGCCCAGGCGATAACCGCGCCCGGCCAGCTCGCGCACCAGCTCTACCGCGCCCGGTGCCGCTTTCGAACCCAGTGCCAGGTCTCGTTCGTGTTCCAGCAACCACGCATGTTTGGCGGCGGCTTCATCGGCCGGCAGCGTGGCGAGGTGGGTCAGGATGTCGTGTTCGGCAGGAATCGCCAACGCCACGCGGATCGCCGCGAAGTCATGCACGGCCACCGTCAGGGTGCCGTCCATGTCGAACACCCAGTGCCGCACCTCGGCCAGGCTCATGCCCAATCCTTGCGGTGGCGAATCAGGCCTTCCTGCGTGACCGACGCCACCAGTTGCCCGGCACGATTGAACACGCTGCCACGGGAAAAGCCGCGCGAGTTGCCCGCCCAAGGGCTGTCCATCGCATACAGCAACCAATCATCGGCACGTAGATCCTGATGGAACCACAGTGCGTGATCGAGGCTGGCGACCTGCATGTCTTTCTGCCAGACCGACTTGCCGTGAGGCTGCATCGACGTAGTCAGCAGACCGAAGTCCGAGGCGTAGGCCAGCAAGTATTTATGCAGCGCCGGAGAGTCGGCCAAGGCACCGTCGGCGCGAAACCAGACGTACTTGATCGGATCGGACGGCTGCGGGTTGTAGGGATCTTTCTCGGTGATCGGTCGGAACTCGATCGGTTTCGGGCACAGAAATTTTTCGCGCATGTGCTCGGGAATCAGGTGCGCGCGCTGCTGAGTGAGCTCCAGCTCCGACGGCAGGTTCTCCGGGCCGACCACAACCGGCATCTCGGCCTGGTGCTGGAAGCCTTCTTCGTCGTACTGGAACGACGCGCTGCAGGTGAAAATCGGGTTGCCCTTCTGGATCGCCGTCACCCGGCGCGTGCTGAAACTGCCACCGTCGCGCACCCGATCAACCTGATAAACCACCGGCAACGCGGAATCGCCGGGACGCAGGAAATAGCCGTGCATCGAATGCACATGGCGCGCTTCTTCGACCGTCTGACTGGCCGCCGACAGGGACTGACCGATCACCTGACCACCGAACAGCTGACGAAAACCCAGGTCCTGGCTACGGCCACGGAACAGGTTTTCTTCGATCGGTTCCAGGGTCAGCAGGTCAACCAGATCATCCAACACTTGGCTCATTCAGACTCTCCTCACACAACGCATGCCGCGCAGTCTTGGCTGCGACGGTCGATTCAATTTCTGGCCAGGGCCCATGGGAGCCATTGTAAACGTCCGTGCCGGCTTATCCATGCAAGGTTTGCAGCCATTGTTCACGGGTGATGCGGTACAGCGCATGGTGACGCAGGGGATGATCGGCCGCGAGCATCGGGTGGTCGAAATCATCGGCTGAATCATGGTGCATGCCGATGGCCTGCATGACTTTCTGCGACGGCGTGTTGGTTTCGGTGGTGAAGGACACCACTTCTTTCAGCGCCAACCGGTCAAACCCGCAACGCAGAGCGGTCCACGCCGCTTCACTGGCGTAGCCAAGGCCCCAGTGCTCGCGGGCCAGGCGCCAGCCGATTTCGGTGGCCGGGGTAAAGCGTGCGTCGAAGCCAACCACGGCGAGCCCGGTAAAACCGATAAATGCCCCGGTATCCTTGCGCTCCAGCGCCCAGAGACCGAAGCCATGTTCGGCAAAATGGCCACGAATCCGTCCGATCAGCGAGGCACTTTCCAGACGACTTAAAGGTGCCGGAAAATATCGCATCACCTGCGGATCGGCGCACATCGCCGCAAACTCCGGCAAATCTTCATCGCTCCACTGCCGTAACAGCAGTCGCGCGCTCTCGAGTTCCAGTATCGGTTCCATCATCTCCCCCTTTCCATGCCGCAAGTCTACAACGCTGGTAGGATCCGTCCTTCATTCCTACGTTAATTCGTCATGCCCCTGCCCCTGATCTACCACGAAGACTACAGTCCCGAGTTCCCGGCGGATCACCGCTTCCCCATGGACAAGTTTCGCCTGCTGCGCGATCACCTGGTGGACAGCGGACTGACTCGCGACGCCGATCTCCTGCGCCCCGACCTCTGCCCGCCAGAGATTCTCGCGCTCGCACATGACCCTGCGTATATCGAACGCTACATGGGCGGCGAGTTGTCCCGCGAAGACCAGCGGCGCCTCGGCCTGCCCTGGAGCGAAGCCCTGGCCCGGCGCACGGTACGGGCGGTTGGCGGCTCGCTGCTGGCGGCCGAGCAGGCGCTGGAACATGGTTTGGCCTGTCACTTGGCCGGCGGCACCCATCACGCTCACTATGACCATCCTGCCGGGTTCTGCATCTTCAATGACCTGGCCGTGATCAGCCATTTCCTGCTGGAAAGCGGCCGTGTGAATCGGGTGCTGATCTTCGACTGCGATGTGCATCAGGGCGATGGGACTGCACGGATCCTGCACAACACCCCGGAAGCGGTGACCGTTTCCCTGCACTGCGAGAAGAACTTTCCTGCACGCAAAGCCGAAAGTGACTGGGACATTCCACTGCCCATGGGCATGGGCGATGCCGATTACCTGAAGGTGGTGGACGATGCGCTGAATTATCTGCTGCCGCTTTACCAACCTGACCTGGTGTTGTACGACGCCGGCGTCGATGTGCATAAAGATGACGCGCTCGGCTACCTGAAGCTGACTGACGAAGGCGTCGCCGCCAGAGACGAAAGTGTTATGCGCCATTGCCTGGGCCGGGATATTCCGGTGGTCGGGGTCATCGGCGGCGGCTACAGCAAGGACCGCAAGGCGTTGGCGCGCCGTCATGGAATCCTGCATCACAGCGCGCAACGAGTCTGGCAGTCATCAGGTTGTCATTGAGGTGTGGGTCTTTACCCACAATGCCTGTGGAACTGCCTGTGGATAACCTGAGTGAAAGGTCCTGCAGGCTATGTGCTGTGTAGCCTACAGAGCGCTGGTTGTTTTTTGATCACCCTCTTATAAACACAACAGAGCCCATGTGGGAGTGAGCCTGCTCGCGATAGCGGAGGCACATCCAGCAATTGAAGTGACTGTCAGACCGCTATCGCGAGCAGGCTCGCTCCCACAGGTAATGGTGCTGGTAGAATGCCCGGCTTCATTCCGCCATACCGCAGCGCATCCCATGACTCAGCCCTCGACTTCCCTCCCCCCTCACGTCGCCATCATCGGCGGCGGCCCCGCCGGCCTTATGGCCGCCGAAGTGCTGAGCCAGGCCGGGATCAAGGTCGATCTGTACGACGGCATGCCTTCAGTGGGGCGAAAATTCCTGCTGGCCGGCGTGGGTGGCATGAACATCACCCATTCCGAAGCCTACCCGGCATTTCTCTCACGCTACGCCGAACGCGCGCCGCAGATTGCGCCACTGCTGCGTGGCTTCGGTGCCGATGCGCTGTGCCAATGGATTCATGACCTGGGCATCGAAACCTTTGTCGGCAGCTCCGGCCGAGTCTTCCCTACAGACATGAAAGCCGCCCCCCTGTTGCGTGCCTGGCTCAAACGCCTGCGAGACAGCGGCGTCGTTATCCACACCCGTCACCGCTGGCTCGGCTGGGATGACAGCGGTGGATTGCGCATCGACAGCCCCGAAGGCGAAAAAACCGTCAAACCTGACGCCACCTTGCTGGCCCTCGGCGGCGGCAGCTGGTCGCGGCTCGGCTCGGACGGCGCCTGGATGCTGGCACTGGAACAACACGGCGTAGGACTCGCGCCGCTGCAACCGAGTAATTGCGGCTTCGAGGTGCAGGCCTGGAGCGAGTTGATGGTCAGCAAATTCGCCGGTGCACCGCTGAAAAACATCGCCATTGGCCTCAATGACGACGTGCCGCGACTCGGGGAATGTGTGATCACGGCAACCGGGATTGAAGGCAGTTTGATCTACGCCTTGTCGGCGCCGATCCGCGAAGCCATCAATCAACACGCCTCGGCGACCATTTACCTGGACCTGTTGCCGGGCAGACCTGTGGATAAAGTGCAGGCTGCGCTGAGCAAACCACGCGGTTCACGTTCCATGGCTAAACATCTGCACAGTCAGCTCGGCATTGATGGCGTGAAAGCGGCTCTGCTGCGCGAACTCACTCCAGCCGAATACTTCGCCGATCCGGTGCAGCTGGCTAAAGCGATCAAGGCGCTTCCACTGACACTGGTGAAAGCCCGCCCACTGGACGAGGCCATCAGCAGTGCGGGTGGCGTGATGTTCGAAGCGATGGATGAACGTTTGATGCTCAAGCAACTGCCGGGCGTGTTCTGCGCGGGGGAAATGCTGGATTGGGAAGCGCCGACGGGGGGCTATCTGCTGACCGCGTGTTTCGCCAGTGGGCGAGCGGCAGGGTTGGGGATGGTGGAGTGGTTGAAGCACAAGGCTTGAAACCGAGTTGATCCCTTCGCGAGCAAGCCCGCTCCCACAGGGGATTTGTGGACGACACAGATCCAGTGTGGGAGCGGGCTTGCTCGCGAAGGCGGCCTAACAGACGCCGCGTGTATTCAAGGCTTCTTCTTGCGCGGCCCAGTATTAAACACCGGCACCTTGCGCACAGGTTTGATCGAAGGCTCCGGCACCGAAGCATCCCCACTCTCAACCCACTTACCCAGGTTGCGTTTACCGCCACCGGAGGTCTTTGGCTTCTTCGGTTTTTTCGGCTTTTTGACGACCTGACCGCTGGCATCGGTATCCGGCACCCGGTGCTCAGGCTCGAAGTCATGCTCCATCTGGCGAGGCAATGTCTGACGAGTCAACGTCTCGATGGCTGACAGCAGATTCACTTCATCAGCGCAGACCAGCGAAATCGCCTGCCCGGTTGCACCCGCACGACCGGTACGGCCGATCCGGTGGATGTAGTCCTCAGCCACGATCGGCAGGTCGAAGTTGACCACCAATGGCAAATCTTCGATATCCAGACCACGGGCCGCGACGTCGGTGGCCACAAGAATCTGCACTTCACTGGCCTTGAAACGGTCCAGCGCACGCTGACGAGTTGCCTGCGGTTTGTCGCCGTGGATGCCGTCGGCATTGACGCCCAATCCCTGGAGTTTTTCCACCAGCGCGTCCACGCCATTGCGGGTCTTGGCGAACACCAGCACCTGCTTCCACTTGCCCTTGCGCAGTAAGTGGATGAACAGCTCCGGCTTGCGCTTCTTGTCCACCGTCACCACCCATTGCTTGACGGTGTTGGCAGCTACGTTGCGCGGGCTGACTTCGATGCTCAGCGGATCGTTGAGCATTTGCCCGGCCAGCAAGCGGATCGCGTCGGAGAACGTCGCGGAGAACAACAGCGTCTGACGCTGCTTGGGCAGCACGCGGTAAATGTTCCCCAGTTCTTCGGAGAAACCCAGATCAAGCATGCGATCGGCTTCGTCCAGGATCAGGGTTTGCAGCTGATTGAACTTGAGGGCCTTCTGGCGATACAGGTCGAGCAAACGACCCGGCGTCGCCACCAGCACGTCAACACCTTTGCGCAGCTTCATCATTTGCGGGTTGATGCTGACGCCGCCGTACACCGCGTAAGTGCTCAACGGCAGATTCTCGGCGTACTGACGCACGGCCTCGTGAACCTGCTCGGCCAATTCGCGGGTCGGCACCAGAATCAGTGCGCGCACCGAGTTGGACGCCACTTTCGGCCCTTCCATGGCCAGCAATTGCAGGAGCGGCAGCGCGAAGCCGGCGGTCTTGCCTGTCCCGGTCTGGGCGGCGGCCATCAGGTCGCGACCGGCCAGCACCGCCGGAATGGCTTGCGCCTGAACCGGCGTCGGGGTCTGGTAGCCGAGCGTCTCGAGAGAGCGCAGCAAGGGTTCGATCAGGCCAAGGGAGGCGAAAGTCATGGGATTACCGTAGGAAAAATCAGAGCGGGCGTGCAATGGCGCGCAGTTTACCCTAATTCACGCTCGATTCTGTCTGCACCACGGCTACAGGTCGTTCCGGAGCCCGGTGCCACTGCGGCAAACCGATCAACACCACGGCGCTGATAATCACCGCCATGGCCAATGCTTCCTCTATACCGATGGTCTCGCCGACAAACACGATCCCCAGCAACACCGCCACGGCCGGGTTGACGTAGGCATAACTGGTGGCCGCCGCCGGCCGCACGTTTTTCAACAGGTACATGTAAGCGTTGAAAGCGATGATCGAGCCGAAGAAGGTCAGGTAGGCCAGGGCCGCCCAGCCTTCGATCGGCGGCATGGCTTCCAGATGCTCACCGCTCAGCGCACTGCCGATCAGCAGCGCTACACCGCCGACCAACATTTCCACGGCACTGGCCATCGCGCCCTGGGGCAGCGGCAAGTGTTTGCTCCATACCGAACCGAAGGCCCAGGACGCTGCCGCGAATATCAGCAAGGCGGCGCCCAACGGGCTCGATTGCAAGTTGGAGCCGAGATTGAGCATGGCAATGCCGATCAGCCCGAGAACAATCCCCGCCCATTCGAGACGGGTATTACGCGCGCCCCAGAAATATCCGCAGAGCAAGGTAAACAGCGGCACCGTCGCCACCGCCAACGCAGCCACACCCGAGGCGACGCCCATGTGTTCGGCCACGCTCACCCCGCCGTTACCGCACGCCAGCAGCAAAATCCCGATGATCCCGGCGGCTTTCCACTGAGCCCAGGTCGGGGCTGGCGCCCCACGCCAACGCAGGAACGCATACATCAACGTTCCGGCGATCACGAAGCGGATACCAGCGAGCAGCAGCGGCGGCCAGTACTCCACGCCGATGCGAATCACCAGGTAAGTCGAGCCCCAAATCACGTACAACGCGAAAAAGGCAGCGATCAACGGTAAGGGAAAACGACGTAAGCCAGGCATGGGGCAGCTCGTAGGCAAGACAAGTGAACAGCTATTCTAGAAAGGCCAGCGGCTTAAAATAAGTTACAAAACCTGTTTATAGCGCCGGTACACTTTTCAAAACACGGAGATCATCGCTATAAACCGTGTTTTCGAAAGTCAGTCATTTTTCAGGAGTCCGACGATGGACAAATACGACCGCATGCTCCTCAGCGCCCTGTTGGAAAACGGTCGTGCGTCCTACGCCGACCTGGCGCGCAAAGTGAACCTGTCCGCTCCGGCCGTGGCCGAGCGCGTGGCCAAACTCGAAGCCTGCGGGGTGATCACCGGTTATCAGGCGAAAGTCGACATGGCCAAGCTCGGCCTGCCGATCCAGTGCGTGATCGAACTGCGGCTGAACCAGCACGGCAACCAGAAGGCCTACGACGACCTGATCAAAATCCCGCAACTGACCGAATGCCACCGGGTGACGGGTGATCCGTGCGTGATCATGCAAGCGGCGGTGGGTTCGATGCCGGAGCTGGAAGAGTTGATCAACCGGATTGCCAAGTTCGGGTTCAGCAAGACCTCGATTGTGCTATCGAGCGCGATAGAGAAGCGCGTGCCGCTGGGGCAGCTGGAAGGGAATGGTAAATAGTTCTCCTGTAGGAGCTGAGCTTGCTCGCGATGGCGGCGTGTCAGTCACCATCAATGTTGACTGTTAAACCGTCATCGCGAGCAAGCTCAGCTCCTACAGGGAATTTTTGGTGTGTCAGTTAGAACCCACGATGTCGCTTGAGATGCTCATTGATCTTCGCCGCTGGCACTTTTTGCAAGCTCACCAACAGATCATGCGACAACTCGCGCAACCCATGCTTATGCCGCAGTTCTTGTGCCAGATGCGCCGTCAGGTTGGCCGCCATCTCGGCATCGGCCATGGCCCGGTGAGCCTTGCCGGTGTCAGGCAGGTTGGCGAACGTGGTGAGGGTGCCGAGTTTGTGGTTCGGCGCGGCGGGCATCAAACGGCGGGCGAGTAGCAGCGAGCAGGCAAAGTTCTGCAAGCGTGTGCGTTTGATACGCCCCAGCTCAAAGTCCCAGAACTTCTGGTCGAACGCGGCGTTGTGCGCCAGTAGCGGTGTGATGCCGACGAATTCGTTGACTTCGTTCATCACTTGCTCTGCCGATGGCGCGGTGCGCAGCATGGCGTTGCTGATGCCGGTGAGTTGTTCGATGAAGGCCGGGACACGCACGCCGGCGTTCATCAGGCTTTGGTAACGCTCGACGATGCGCCCCTGTTCAAGGATCACCACGGCAATTTCCGTGGCCCGGCAGCTGCTGCTCGGGGAGATCCCGGTGGTTTCAAAGTCGATGACTGCTATGCGTTCCAAACCTGTTTCAACTCCGTAAAAATCAATTCTTGAGCAACAACGCGCCTTCGATCGGCACGTAGCGGCTGGCGGCGCGGATCAGCGAGTTGGCCGTCAAGCCCGGCACGCCGTAGGCCACGGCTTGCACCCCGTGCTTGGTGATGATGCGCTCCAGCAGCATGTCGAAATCACCGTCACCGGAGGCCAGCACCACTTCGTCGACATGATCGGCGGCGTCCATGATGTCGAGGGTGATGCCCACGTCCCAGTCGCCTTTGGCCGAGCCATCGCTGCGCTGGATGTAGGGCTTGAGCTTCACGACGAAGCCGAGGTTGCGCAGGATCTGCTGGAATTGCTGTTGTTTGCTGTCGCCACGATCGATGGCGTAGGCATAGGCCTCGACGATCTCGCCCTGTTTGCTGATATCAGCCCACAGCGCGGCATAGTTGAAATGGCAACCATAGGCCTGACGCACGGTGTAATAGAGGTTCTGGACATCGGCGAACACTGCGATTTTTTTCACCGGTCATCCTCGTTGGCGCGCCGCAGCGCAGGCAGGATCAGGCACCAGGCCCGAAAAGTTGCCCAGTATGCCAGCCTGAAGGATTGTTCCGCGAATAATCGGCCGTGTGGCGAGGGGGCTTGCCCCCTCGCCACAGATGAATCAGACGAAGGAATCGTCGTCGCCGCCGAAGAACGATGAGCTGTCATCGCTGTAGTCGGCGTCGGTAAAGCCGCCCTGATCACTGGAGTTGTCAGCCACGCGCTGATCATCTCTCCAGCCGTTATCGCCGCTCTGATCATTGACCTGAGCCGGTTCTTCCTTGATCACTTCAACCACTTCCGGCTGCTGATTGTGATGAAACAGGCTGCTGATGCCTTGCGCCAGCATCACACCACCGGCCACACCGGCGGCGGTTTTCAGTGCACCACCGAGGAAACCACTGCCGGCAGGCTGTTGCGGGGCGTAATTCTGCTGAGGCGGCGCCGCACCGAAGTTCTGTTGTGGCGGCTGCGAGTTGAACGACGGCCGCGCCGGTTCACGCCAGCCGCCACCGCCCGATGCGGGTGGACTTTGGGTGGGCGCTGGCTGCGGATCACGGGAACCGCCACCGAAAATGCTCGACAGGAAGCCACCGCTGCTCGGTGCTGCAGCAGCCGGCTGCGCCTTGGCCGATTGCAGTTCGGCCTGCAATTGCTGGACTTGCTGGGCGAGCTGCTTGTTCTGTTCGTCGAGGCTTTTGAGGGCGGCCTCTTGCACCAGAATCGCCTGGGTCATGAAATAGCCTGCCGCTGGCTGGCGAGTCAGGTGTTCCTTGATCCGCGCCTCGGCCTGGGCGTCGCGCGGGGCTGAGTCCGTTTCGGCCTGTTGCAGCCGGGAAAACAGTCCATCGATCAGGGTTTGTTCTTCGCTGTTCATGGCGACCTCGTAGATTGCCGGGAATATCGTCACCCTTATCCACTGTGGATAAGGTGCTCATCCGTAATGGAGGCTGATACAGGATGTTTCAATGGTCTTTACCGAACGTTTACGTTTGCGCCCCAAAGCGCTTCATCGGTTAAAGTGGGCCACTGCTTCCAACCTGCGATACCGACTGATGAATTCGTTCGATGTACTGCGTGACTCACTGTATTTCTTCAAGCGCAATCTGGGCCAGATCGTGCGGCTGTGCCTGCCGCTGGTGATTCTGGAGGCGCTGTTGCAACAAGTGGTCGACCACTCCACGGAGCCCGACAGCTTTCCCGGTATCAGCGTGATAGTCGGCTTGTTGATTTACCCGCTGTACACCGCCGCGCTGATCCTGTTTCTCGATGCTCGCAGCCGTGGCGAATCGCCGCGCAACCGTGACCTGCTGTCGAGGTCCGCCTACCTATGGCCGCGTTTTGCCGTGCTGACGGCGCTCAATACGCTGCTGATCCTGATCGGCCTGTCGCTGTATTTCCTGCCGGGCATCTGGCTGATGGTGACCCTCGCGTTTGGCGAGTATTTGCTGGTGCTGCGCGGCATGGCACCGCTGGCGGCAATGAAGGAAAGCCTGCGCCTGACCCGCGGCCATTTCCTGCGCATCCTGGTGTGCATTCTCTGTGTAATGGGCCCGTTGTGGGTGCTCAAGGGCGCGACCCTGGCGGTCTATCCCGAACCGCAGAACCCGGTGATTTCCCTGCTGATCGACAGCGCTCACAGCTTCCTGCAACTGTTCGTCAGCGTGGTGCTGTTCCGCTTGTTCATGCTGATCGACAAGGTGCCCGAGAAAATTGACGGGCCGCTTTGACCGACTGTGGCTACAGGCGTGTGTTTCGGCTAATTGCTGGGCAGGCCGTTTCACTCTTGGGATTAAACCCGACGCTCGGTTATGCTCGGGGTCAACTTTTGTAACGCTATAAGCCGAGCCATGACCCGTCTACTGCGCTACACCCTGCTGGGCCTGTTGACCGTGACCGGCCTGATTGCCTTGCTGATCTACAACCTGACCTGGCGACCCGAAGCCAAGGAAGCCTTACCGGTCAGTTGCAACGCCCAGGCACCGACGCTGGTGCCCGGTCAGGCGCTGAAGGTGATGACCTGGAACGTCCAGTACCTGGCGGGAAAACGCTACGTGTTCTGGAATGACCTGGCGGCCGGCAATGACGAAAAACCCACGCCCGAAGACATGGCTTTCAGCCTCGATGAAGTGGCGCGGGTGATCCGCGACGAGCAACCGGACGTCGTGTTGTTGCAGGAGCTCGATGACGACGCCAAGGCCAGCGATTACCAAAACCAGTTCAAGCTGCTTCAGGAGCGAGTCGCGGACCTGTATCCGTGCAGCGCTCACGCCTTCGACTGGAAAGCCGACTTTGTGCCTGAACCGCACATTTTTGGCAGCGTCGGTCGGCAACTGGCCACCCTCAGCCGCTACCAGATCGAACACGCCGAACGCCTGCAATTACCGGTCGCACCGGCCAATTTCATCACCCGCCAGTTCAAACCGAAAAATGCCTTGTTGGCCACGTATCTGCAGTTGAGCGACGGCGGCCAGATAGCGGTGCTCAACACCCATCTGGACCGCGTCATCCAGCCCGACGAAACGCCGCAGTCTCAGGTGACGGCCATGGTCAAAGTCCTCGACAAATTCGAAAGCCGCGGCACGCCGTGGTTGATCGGTGGGGACTTCAACCTGTTACCGCTGGGGCAATATCGACGCCTGCCCGACGAGCAACGCTCGCCCTACTCCGCCGACAGTGCGCTGCATGCGCTGTGGGACAAATACCCGATGATCCCGACCAACAACGAAGCCAGCGGCATCGACCGGGCACGGTGGTTGACCCATTACCCGAATGATCCGGGCTTGAACGGCCCGGACCGGACTGTCGACTACCTGTTCTACAGTCCGCGGATCAAACGGGTCGAGGCGATGGTGAGACAGGACGATACCTTGCGGATCTCCGATCACTTGCCGGTGATTGCGCGGTTCCTGCTGCCTGCAACTCCTTAACCACTGAAACCTGTAGGAGCTGAGCTTGCTCGCGATGGCGGTGTGTCAGCCAACATCAATGCTGAATGTGCCGGCCTCATCGCGAGCAAGCTCGGCTCCTACAGGGATTGGGTGCAACTCAATGTTCCTCTTCAAGCTCATCATGTAGCAGCCCGAAAATCTTGCGCTTCATGTCGATGAACGAGCGCTCCATGACCATGTCCAGGGTCCGTGGGCGTTCGATCGGCACGTCCAGAATCTGCTTGATCCGCCCAGGCCTGGCGCCCATCACGTAGACCCTGTCGCCCAGCAGAATCGCCTCGTCGATATCGTGGGTCACGAACAACACGGTCTTCTTGCTGTTGCCCCAGACCCGCAACAACAGCTGCTGCATTTGCAGGCGCGTCTGGCTGTCGAGTGCACCGAAGGGCTCGTCCATCAGCAGGATTTGCGGATCGTTGGCCAGCGCCCGAGCAATGGCGACGCGCTGCATCATGCCGCCGGACAGCTGCTTGGCGTAGTTGTCGGCAAACCCGGTCAGGCCCACTTCGTTGACGTAGTAGTCGACGATCTCCTTGCGCTGGGCGGCTGCCATACCGCGACGCTTGAGGCCGAACTCGACGTTCTGGCGCACGGTCAGCCACGGGAACAGCGTATAGCTCTGGAACACCATGCCGCGATCCGCACCCGGCCCTTGAACTTGCTGGCCACCGACGTAGATTTCGCCTTCCGTGGGCTCATTCAAACCCGCCGTGAGATACAGCAGACTCGACTTGCCGCAGCCCGAAGGCCCCACCAGCACGGCGAATTGCTGATCCGGCACTTCGAACGACACCTGATCCAGCGCGGTGAACACGCCACCGTCGGGCTTTTGATAGCGAAGACTGACCTTGTCCACTTGCAGCCGTGGCGCGGCGTGCGCCGGGGCGGCCTGTGGCGTGACGAAACGAGGGTTGACGGCGCTTACTGAGCCCATGCGGCGATCCTCAAACGAAGGAAACGGAACAGTTGATCGGTGACCAGGCCCAGCAGGCCGATGATCGCGATAGCCAGGAAAATCACATCAACCTGAAAGCCGCGCATGGCTTTAAGGCTCAAGTAACCCAGACCGCTGGAAGCCGCGACCAGCTCGGCAACCACCAGATAAGTCCAGGCCCAGCCCATGGTAACGCGCAAGGTGTCGAGCACACCCGGCAACGACGCCGGGGCGATCACATGCAGCACCGCATCGCGGCGGTTCGAACCCAAGGTGTAAGACGCGTTGATCAGGTCCTTGGAGATGCCTTTGGACACGTCCGCGATCATCACCAGTTGCTGGAAAAACACGCCGAAGATGATCACCGAAACCCGCTGCTCCAGACCGATGCCGATCCACAAAATGAACAGCGGCACGAACGAAGTGACCGGCAGGTAGCGGATGAAATTGACCATCGGCTCGAGGAACGCCTGGACGATGCGAAAGCTGCCCATCAACAACCCCAGCGGCACCGCCACCAGCGACGACACGATGAAGCCGACCATGACCACTTCGAGGCTGGCCCACACATGCAGACCGAGCGTGCCGTCGCGGCTCAGGCGCACAGCGGCCTCGACCACCGCGCCCGGTGTCGGCAGGAACAT
This sequence comes from Pseudomonas sp. GM41(2012), assembly GCF_000282315.2. Lineage (GTDB taxonomy): Bacteria > Pseudomonadota > Gammaproteobacteria > Pseudomonadales > Pseudomonadaceae > Aquipseudomonas. Next base: position 975,105 of record NZ_AKJN02000007.1, on the reverse strand, counting down.
GCCCGGCACCACGCCGCCGTAAGACAATCCGGCCCACAGGCCGACCAACAACACCCAGGCCAGACCGCTCGCGCTCCAGATCACCGACACCGGCAAACCGGTCTTGGGCGTGATGCAGCGGCTCAGCCATGAATTGCGCTTGAACATGCGAACCTCCTAGAGCGGGCTGACGAAGCGGTTGTCGATCAGGTCGTCATTGCTGACGTTGTAGGGTTTACCCTGCAATTCACTGGCGGTCTCGTTGGCCAGTTTGATCAGCGGTTCGCTGTCGCCCGGATTGCCCGGCGAGCCCAGGAGTTTTTCGCTCATGGCCTGATCGTAGAAGCGCACGCCCTGCGCGGCAGCGGCCAGCTCCTTCGGATCGGCCAGGTAACCGCCGACGCCTTTGGCCATGATTTTGTAAGCTTCTTGCGGATGATCCTTGGTGTACTGCACCGCTTTGTACAGACCGGCCACCAACGCCTTGACGTCTTCCGGCTGCTTCTCGATGACCGTGCAGTTGAGCGCGACCACGTCGACAATCACTCCCGGCGTACTGCTGCTGTCGATCAGCACTTTGCCTTGTTGCTTGCTGCGAACCATCGACAGGTGCGGTTCCCAGGTCACGGCGGCGGGCACGCGACCGGCGATGAACGCGGTGGCGGCGTCGTCAGCCGTCATGTTCTGCACGGTGATGTCACTCATTTTCATGCCGTGTTTTTTCAGCAGGTACGACAGCCAGAACTGCGAGGTCGAACCTTCGTTCACCGCCACGGCCTTGCCTTTCAACTCCTGCAAACTCTTGACGTCCTTGCCGACCAAAACACCGTCGCCACCATGGCTGTCATCCAGCGCAGCTACAGCCTTGAAGCAGAATTGCGGACGGTACTTGAGCACTTCGTCGATGGTCGACGCCGAGCCCGACAACTCGCCCGAAGCTTGCGCGGCCATGTACATAGACGCCTCTTCGACGACGGGTAATTCGACGGTCAAACCGTTTTCCTTGAAGTAGCCCAGGCCCTGAGCCAGGTAGAGCGTGCCGTAACCGACCCACGTGGTATGGCCGATAGAAAGGGTGCCGGCCTGGGCGCTGGTAGCGACCGTCGCGGCGATGGCGGTGACCGCCAGTGGATGTGCGAAGCGGGTAAGCAAGGACTTGATCATGGAGCACTCCCAAAGCTGTTGATTTAGTTTTGTCATGGGCAGTACGGCCAGCAGCCTTGGAGAAGTGCTGCCACCTGAGGTCTCTGATGGACCTTTCGGCGAGCAGCGTTTGGCTGACTGGCAAGGTCGATGTTGACCCACGGTGGGGATTAGGAAAATTAGGAAATATGTCGATGGGAGTGATGAAAAAACTGGGTAGCGTGCGCCGTAAAAGGGCGGGATTGGCGGGGGTGCACGGGGTGGGTGCAAAAGGTGAGAGGTGTGTTGAATGGGCGAAAGCTATCGCGGGCAAGCCATGCTCCTACAGGGTTTGTGTCGTGCCTGAAGGAACTGTCAGATTTTTTGTGTGCGGGCCGGTAACGGCCTGCTGTTAGGCAGGCCATGCTTTTACCAGGTCGGCCTGATAAATCGATCTCCGTACAGAATCGCGAATTGATTCATTGCACTTTTCCAGTCATGGGCCGCTGAGCCCCAGTTTGCTGTGATGTTGCGCAGCCCAAGCCAGATCAGTTTTGTCGCCGCATCGTCGGTCGGGAAGTGACCTCGGGTTTTGATGATCTTGCGCAGTTGAGCGTTGATGCTCTCAATGGCGTTGGTCGTGTAGATCACTTTTCGGATCGCTGGCGGGAAAACGAAAAATGGGATCACACGATCCCAAGCGCGGCGCCAAGCAGCCACTACCGTCGGATACTGCTTGCCCCATGGCCCGCTTTCAAACGCATCCAGCGCCTGCTCGGCCGCTTCGGCGGTGACTGCCTGATAGATCGGTTTGAGCGCCTTGGCCAGTTCACGACGCTTATCCCAAGCCGCGTAATCAAGACTGTTGCGGATCAGATGAACAATGCATGTTTGCAGTGTCGTTTCTGGAAAAACGGCGCTGAGAGCTTCTGGCATGCCTTTAAGGCCATCGGTCACAGCAATCAACACGTCTTCGACGCCACGTGTCTTGAGGTCGTTGAACACCTTCATCCAGAATTTGGCACCCTCGGTATTTTCGATCCAAATGCCGAGAATATCGCGTGTTCCGTCAGGCAAAACACCCAGGGCCAAGTAGATCGCCTTATTGCGAACCAGCCCCTCTTCGCGGATTTTGACCCGCAGAGCATCGAAGAAAATAACCGGATACATCGGCTCCAAAGGCCGCTGTTGCCATGCACCGATCTCTGCCATGACCTCATCGGTTACAGAGCTGATGAAGTCGGGAGAAACGTCCGTACCGTACTGCTCGGAAAGAAACGCACGGATCTCTCTGACAGTCATTCCACGGGCATACATGGCGATGATCTTGTCGTCGAATCCGGTGTAACGGCGCTCGTGCTTGGGAATCAGGATGGGAGAAAAACTGCCGTCCCGGTCGCGAGGAATATCCAGTCGGAGCGGGCCATCGCCGGTTAGAACCGTCTTGCCGCTTTTGCCATTGCGCTGGTTGGTTTCATCCTCTGGGCGCTGCGCGCCCGGCGGATAGCCCAAGTGGTGACCGAGTTCAGCATTCAGGGCTCTCTCGATCAAAGCCTTCTTGAACGCCGCAGAGGCGTCCTCAATGGCTTCAGCGGTCATCGGTCCATCAGTGAATTGCTCGAGCAGCTCTTTCGGGATTTTCGGTAGCTCTCGCAACGCGGGTTTCTTCTTGGTTGGCATACATGCACCTCTTACTCATGTTATGCCCGAACACAAAATTTCTGACACCCCCTGCCTGAATTCTGCGACCGACACAAATCCCGTAGGAGCATGGCTTGCCCGCGATAAGGTCCGCAGGACCTTCCGACGATGTCAGAGTCGGCCGTATTCCTGCGCCGTACGATCAACCGCTTTCAGGGTTTTGCCAACCAGTTCATCAACCTCTTCCCGACTGGCAATCAACGCCGGCGCCATGATCATCCGCCCCAACGTCGAGCGAATAATCACCCCCTCTTCAAAGCCAATCGTGCGGCAACGCCAGGCAATGTCGTTCTCATTGGCAAAGCGCTTTCGACTGGTTTTATCCTCAGCCAATTGCAACGCCGCCACCATGCCGACACCCTGAATATCGCCCACCAACGGGTGATTACCGAACACCTCGCGTAAGCACTGTTGCAGGTACGGCCCGATGTCATCCTTGACCCGCGCCACCACCCCTTCATCGCGCAACGCCGTGAGGTTGGCGATGGCCACTGCGGCCGCCACCGGGTGCCCGGAGTAGGTCAAGCCGTGGGCAAACACCCCGCCCTGCTCCACCAGTACCTGAGCCATTTTCTTCGACAGAATCAGACCGCCCATGGGGATGTAACCCGAGGTCAAACCCTTGGCGATCGACAGCGTGTCCGGCTCGAAACCGAAGTGCTCGTGGGCGAACCATTCGCCGGTGCGACCGAAGCCGCCGATCACTTCGTCAGCGCACAACAGCACATCGTACTTGCGGCAGATCCGCTGAATTTCCGGCCAGTAACTCTCGGGTGGAAAGATCATCCCGCCCGCGCCCTGGAACGGTTCGGCGATAAAACCGGCGACCTTGTCCGCGCCGAGCTCGAGAATCTTCGCTTCCAGTTGCTGCGCCGCCCGCAGGCCAAATTCGGCCGGGGTCAGGTTGCCCTCGTGGGCGAAAAAGTACGGCTCATCGATGTGTTCGATGTCGGGAATCATGCCGCCCATTTCGTGCATGAATTTCATGCCACCGAGTGCCGTCGCCGCCAGGGTCGAGCCGTGGTAACCGTTCCAGCGACCGATCATGATTTTCTTCTCGGGCTTGCCGAGAATCGTCCAGTAACGACGCACGGTGCGGATCAGCACCTCGTTGGCCTCGGAGCCGGAGTTGGTGTAGATCGCGTGGCTGTAGTGCCCCGGCAACAGGCTGAACAGCAGCTCCGAAAGCTCGATCACCTGCGGGTGGGTGGTGTGGAAAAACATGTTGTAGTACGGCAACTGCTCCAGCTGCCGAGTCGCCGCAGCCGCCAGATCCTTGCGGCCGTAACCGAGGTTGGTGCACCACAGCCCGGACATGCCGTCGAGGTAACGCCGACCATCGTTGTCCCACAGGTGCAGACGCTCGCCACGAACCATCACCCGGGGTCCTTCATCGTTGAGCGCTTTTTGATCGACGAATGCGTGGATGTGGTGCGCAGCGTCGGCGGCCTGGTAGTCGCGGGTTTCACGTGGTGTGGTCATCGCCAGTTCTCCGTTTTGTTATTAGCGGCTGTTATGAGCGCAGCTGAAACCAGGTGGTCTTCAACTGGGTGTATTTATCGAATGAATGCAGCGACAGGTCGCGGCCGAAACCGGATTGTTTGCCGCCACCGAAAGGCACGGTCACATCCAGCGCATCGACGCTGTTGACCGACACCGTGCCGGCTCGCAATTGCCGCGCCACGCGATGGGCGCGGTTGAGGTCGTCGGTCCACAGCGACGCGGCCAAACCGTAGACGCTGTCGTTGGCCAGTTGCAAGGCGTGAGCCTCATCATCGAACGCCGTGACCGCCAGCACCGGGCCAAACACTTCATCGCGAAACAGCGGCATGTCCGGGCTCACGCCAGTGAAAATCGTCGGCTGAATGAAGTTGTCGGAGCCGTTGAAAATCGACTGTCGCCCGCCACACACCTTGGCCGCGCCTTGGCTCTCGGCGTTTTGGATGAACTTCATGATGCGTGCGGTTTGACGGCTATCGACGATGGCTCCGGCGCTACTCGACGGGTCCAATGGATCACCCGGTTGCCAACGTTCGGCCTGCACTTTGAGACGCTCGACGAACTCATCGTGGATCGAACGTTCCACCAGCAACCGTGAGTTGGCCGAGCAGACTTCCCCCTGATTGAAGAAGATCCCGAACGCGGCTTTCTCTGCAGCGAGGTCGAGGTCCTGACAATCGGCAAACACCAGATTGGCGCTCTTGCCGCCGCACTCCAGCCACACCTGTTTCAGGTTCGATTGCGCCGAGTACTGCATGAAATATTTGCCGACTTCGGTGGAGCCAGTGAACACCAGACAATCGACATCCGGGTGCAAACCGAGGGCTTTGCCGGTCTGTTCGCCGAGCCCCGGCAGCACGTTCAACACACCGGCTGGCAGGCCGGCTTCCAGCGCCAGCTCGGCCAGACGCAGGGCGGAAAACGGTGACTGCTCGGCGGGTTTGAGGATCACCGAATTACCCGCCGCCAACGCCGGTGCGAGTTTCCACGCGGCCATGTCCAGCGGGAAATTCCAGGGCACCACGGCAGCGACCACGCCAAGCGCTTCGCGGGTGATGGTCGCCAGCACGTTCTGCGCGCTGGGGGCGATCTGGTCGTAGAGTTTGTCGAGGCTTTCGGCGTACCAGCGAAACACCCCGGCGGCGCCCGGCACGTCGATGTTGTAGGCGTCCATCACCGGTTTGCCCATGTTCAGCGAATCGAGCAGCGCCAGTTCTTCGCGATGGGTCATGATCAGATCGGCCAGGCGCAACAGCACTTGCTTACGCTCACTCGGCGAACGCGCCGACCAGGTGCCGGCCTCGAACACTTGCCGTGCATTGCGCACCGCGGCGTCCACATCTTCTTCGCCGCACGCGGCCACGTTGGCCAGGCACTCACCGGTGGCGGGGTTGATCGCGGCGAAGGTCTGCCCCGACTGCGCCGCACGGGGTTTGCCGTCGATCACGGCTTGATCGGGAAACTGCAGCGCAGCGGCTTTGTTTTGCCAGAATGTAAGCTCGAACACGTTCAGATGCTCCATGGGCTTTCTTGTGGATTGGATGGTGGCCCAGGCCTGTGTCGAGGAAAAATAGTAAAAATGTCTTCGCAGACCATGAAAAAACTGGGCAGCCGATCTCCCCGGTGGCGCGGTATGTGGTTATTGTTCAGGCATAACAACACCGTCGTCAGAACGGATGCAGTCGGCGCGAAAATTGCCTGGATGTCGAAATCATCCACCCCGAGGTTTGCCGTGGCTGCCTACAACCTGCGTCAATTGAAGTACTTCATCACCACCGTCGAATGCGGCAGCGTCGCCGAGGCGTCGCGCAAGCTGTACATCGCCCAACCGGCGATTTCCACGGCGATCAAAGGCCTGGAGGACAGCTTCGGCGTGCAACTGCTGATCCGTCATCACGCCCAGGGCGTGTCCTTGACCCCCAGCGGCGCACGCTTCTACCGCAAGGCCCAGGAACTGCTGCGCATGGCCAAGGAGTTCGAACAGAACGCCCTCGCCGACAACGACGTGGTGGCCGGGCAAATCGATATCGGTTGCTTCGAAACGGTCGCGCCGCTGTACCTGCCGCAGTTGATTGCCGGGTTCTCGGCGTTGTATCCGGGGGTGAAAATCCGTATCCGCGACGGCGAACAGCAAGAGCTGGTGCAAGGCCTGACCTCGGGCACCTTCGACCTGGCGATCTTGTATGAACACGACCTCGACGCCACTATCCAGACCGAACCACTGATGCCGGCGCAACGGCCTTATGCGTTACTGCCGGCGGATCATCGCTTTGCCCAGCTCAAGCAGGTGTCGCTGCGTGATCTGTGCCTGGAGCCGATGATTCTGCTGGACGTGCAACCGAGCCGGACCTACTTCGTCAGCCTGTTCGAAGAGTTGGGACTGACGCCGAACATTGCCTTCAGCTCACCGTCGATCGAGATGGTCCGGGGCATGGTCGGGCAAGGCTTCGGCTTCTCGATCCTGGTCACCCGGCCGCATTCGGAATGCACCTATGACGGCCAGAAAGTGGTGTGCGTGGACATCGTCGAAGACATCACCGGCTCAGGGCTGGTGGCGGCGTGGTTGAAGCGCGGGCAGTTGACCAAACCGGCGCAGTTGTTTGCCGACTATTGCCGGGAGCAGCTCACCGCGAAGGCTGCTACCAGGCCTTAATGCCTGGCACAACTGTTGAGCCAGTCGAAACCCCTGTGGCGGGGGGGCTTGCCCCCGTTGGGTGGCGAAGCCGCCCCAAAGCCTGCAACCGAGGTGTGTCAGGTACACCGCATGCAAAGGTTTTGCGACTGCTGCGCAGCCGAACGGGGCGATGCGGCGTTCCGACAAGCCCCCTCGCCACAGGTTTTGTGTTCGGCATTAAGGATTATTTGCGGGGTTTGATCCGCGCGGTCGCTTCGGCCACCAGCGGGTCATCCGGCCAGTAGTGCTTCGGATACCGCCCCTTCAAATCCTTCTTCACTTCGGCGTAAGTGCTACGCCAGAAATTCGCCAAATCCTGGGTCACCTGCACCGGCCGTCGCGCCGGGGACAGCAGATGCAGTTTGACCACCTGCCGGCCACCGGCAATCCGCGGGGTCTCGGCCAGGCCGAACAACTCCTGCAGCCGCACCGCCAGAATCGGCGGTTGCTCGCTGTAATCCAGACGAATCGACGAACCCGATGGCACGCTCAGATGATGCGGCGCCAGCTCATCGAGCCGTTGCGGCAGCGGCCACGGCAATAGGTTATGGACGATGCTCGACAGGTCCAGATTGGCGAAATGGCTGAGCCGCGAGACTTTGCCCAGATACGGCATCAGCCAATGTTCGAGACTTTTGAGCAGGGCGGCGTCGCTGACATCCGGCCATTCACTCTGCTCCTTGCTGACGAGATCCAGCTGCCGCAACAACGCTACCCGCGCCTGCCACTGACGCAGCTCTGGCGTCCAGGGCAGCAGCTCCAGACCTTTGCGCCGCACCAGATTGACCAATGCCTGACTGCGGGCAGTTTCATCGAGCCCGGTCAGGGGTTCACGGCTGAGGATCAACTCACCGACCTTACGCTGACGCTCGGCGCGCAACACGCCTTCGCGCTCATCCCAATCCAGTTGATCGACCACGCGCACTTGCTCGGCGAGCACTGAATCGAACAGCGCCGGATCGAAATCCGCCGCCAGATAAATCCGTTCTTCACGCTGCCCCTGACGACTGCCGAGATCGGCGATCACCAGCCACGGTTGCTTCATCAAACTGTCGGCTTCGGCGAACAACGCCGCGCGGCCATTGGCCAAGCGATACTCCGCGCCACCGGCCCGTCGCTGTTGGGCAACGCGGTCGGGATAGGCCAACGCCAACAGCGCGCCCAGCCAACGCGGATGATCCGGATCGCTGACCGGTTCCGACGCTTTACCCCGCAGGTAACCGCGATACTGCCGCGCCAGTTGCCGGGCACGTTGCACGCCACCTTGAGCGCCGCGTGCGGCGCGTTCTTCGCCGGACAACAGCACCAATCGGCTGTGCAGATCCGCCCCGGCACCGCGCAAAATATCTCGCTCGCCGAGCAAGGCCGCGACATCGCAGGCCATGTTGGCCAAGCCGAGCGCCTGACCGCGCAACAGCAAATGCGCGATACGCGGATGCGCCGGCAGTTCGGCCATGGCCTGACCGTGGCGGGTCAGCGCTTCGCCGTCCAGTGCGCCCAGGCGCTCAAGCAAGTCCTGAGCTTGTGCATAAGCGGCGGCGGGCGGTACGTCGAGCCACACCAATTGCCCCGGTGTCACGCCCCAACGACCGAGCTGCAACGCTAATCCGGCAAGATCTGCCGAGAGGATTTCCGCACTGGCGTAGGCCGCCAGTTGCTCGTGCTGATCCTGCGACCACAACCGATAACACACGCCCGGCTCCAACCGCCCCGCCCGGCCCGCGCGCTGAGTGGCGCTGGCTTTGGAAATACGCTGAGTATCGAGGCGGGCCATGCCGCTGCCCGGATCGAAACGCGGCACCCGCGCCAGCCCGGCATCGATTACCACGCGCACGCCGTTGATGGTCAGGCTGGTCTCGGCGATGTTGGTCGCCAGCACCACTTTGCGTTTGCCGGCGGGGGCCGGATCGATCGCGGCGCGTTGCGCGGCCAGATCCAGCTCACCGTGCAACGGGCAGAGCAGAACCTGTGTGCTCTCGCCCAGTGCATCGGCGAGTTGCTGATGCACCCGACGGATTTCCGCCTGCCCCGGCAGGAACACCAGCACGCTACCGGTTTCATCGTTCAAGGCTTCGAGAATGGTCTGCACCAGACGCGGCTCGATGAATTCACCGGGCTGGAACGGTCGGCCCCAGCGCATCGCCACCGGGTACATGCGGCCTTCGCTGCGCAGGATCGGCGCGTCATCGAGCAACCCGGCCAGGCGTTCGCCTTCCAGGGTTGCCGACATCAACAGGATCTTCAACGGCTGATCGTCACGAAACAGCTCGCGGCCATTCAGGCTCAAGGCCAGCGCCAGATCGGCGTCCAGGCTGCGCTCGTGGAATTCGTCGAAGATCAGCAGGCCAACGCCTTCGAGCGCCGGGTCGTCCTGCAAGCGTCGGGTGAGAATCCCTTCGGTGACCACTTCAATGCGGGTGTTGGGGCCGACTTTGCTGTCGAGACGAATGCGATAACCGACGGTTTCGCCGACCTTCTCGCCCAGCTCACTGGCCAGGCGTTCCGCTGCTGCCCGCGCAGCCAAACGGCGCGGTTCAAGCATCAGAATGGTCTGCCCGGCCAACCAGGGCTCGTTGAGCAAGGCCAGTGGCACGCGGGTGGTTTTACCGGCGCCGGGCGGTGCTTCGAGCACAGCTTCGTGGCGTGTAGCCAAGGCTTCACGCAGGGCGGGTAAAACTTCATCAATCGGCAAAGAAATCATGCTGGCTCCCAAACAGAGGCGCGAGTATAACGGCGAACTGCCCGGCGTTTATCACGGTCCTAATTCATAACGGCTACGCTTCGTTTTCCAGATGACTCAGGAGATTTCATATGCGTGTTCCCTTTCGCTTGATTGGCGGTGTATTGGTCGCGACGTTGCTGACCCAGGTCACCGCTTGCGGGTCGATTTTCTACCCTGACCGTCGCGGTCAGATTGACGGCAAGATCGACCCGGCCATCGCCGCGCTGGATGCCGTGGGTCTGCTGTTCTACATCATCCCCGGCCTGATCGCGTTTGCCGTGGACTTCGCCACTGGCGCGATTTACTACGCGCCCGGCGAGACCGCACAGGTGGCCCCGGAAAAACTCAAGGAAGCCATCGGCGCCGACGGCAAGGTCGATAATCACAAGTTGCAGACTATTCTCGAAACTGAACTGGGCCGCAGCTTCCCGCTGGATGACCCACGCCTGATCCAGCACAAGGGCAGCGCCCAGCAACTGGCCATGTTCGGCCTGCAACCTGCCGCGTAACCCGTGCACTTAAAGGAATAGCCGCACTTATGATCTCCAGCTCCGAACACGCCCGCCTGCTGCGGCTGGCGACCCGTGCCTCGGTGGCGGTGGCGTGCACGCTGATCGTCGCCAAAGCCATCGCCTGGTGGTTGAGCGGCTCAGTGAGCATGCTCGCCGGGTTGACCGACTCGACCCTCGACGGCGTCACCTCGCTGCTCAACCTGCTCGCTGTGCATTACGCCTTGCGCCCAGCCGACGATGATCACCGTTACGGCCATGGCAAGGCCGAGTCGCTGGCGGGCATGGCTCAGGCGTTGTTCATTGGCGGCAGTGCGGTGCTGATTGCCTTGCAGGCGATCGATCGACTGAAACACCCTGAACCGGTGGGGGCGCCGTGGATCAGTATCGGGGTAATTGTGTTTTCCCTGGCACTGACCCTGGCCCTGCTGATGTTGCAACATCGGGTCGTCAAGGCGACCGGCTCCAACGCCGTGCGCGCCGACTCCCTGCATTACCGCTCGGACCTGCTGCTCAACGGCAGCATTCTGGTGGCGCTGGTGCTCGCCGGGTATGGCTGGCATCAGGTCGACCCCTGGTTCGGTTTGGGGATCGCTGCCTACATTCTCTGGAGCGCGATTCATATCGCCCGGGAAAGTTTTACGGTGCTGATGGATGAAGAGCTGCCAACGGACGTCAGCCAGCACATGCTCGAACTGGCCTGCAGCGTACCGGGAGTATTGGGGGCGCACGACCTGCGTACGCGGGTTTCCGGCAACCAGTGGTTCGTGCAGTTGCACCTGGAATTGCCGGGGGATTTGACCCTGTCAGTCGCTCACGGCATCAGCGATCAAGCCGCCGAGGCGATTCACGCGGCTTATCCGCGAGCCGAAGTGCTGGTGCACGCCGACCCGCAGGAAGTGGCACTGGCAGGCAGGGCTCAGAAAGAAACCTGATAGCCGCGACTGCTCAGGCAGTTGCCCTGGGCCTGACGATAGGCTTGTACCACCGACGGGTCCGGCTGGTAGGTGGCCGTTCGCGGATCGAAGCCACTCTGCTGCACCGCGTATTGATAGCACTCGTAACCGTCCTGGTTGACCTGCTCTGGCGACTGACCGTTGGCCGGATACGCCACCACGTCATAACCATTGCTGACCGGTTGCGGCTGCGGTTGTACGGGCGGCTCGACCACGATGTAATCCTGAGTGCTTTCCTGATAGGCGTAATAAGAGCCGGCCGCCAGGAACAACAGCGCCCCGCCGATCCACACTTCACGCGCGTAATCGGGCAAGTAGCTGACGCGAATCCCGCGGGGCGGCTGCACCACCACGTAGCGCGGGCCTTGTGGGCGATACCAGTAGCCGCCGGAGTAGAAGTAATCCTGACCACGGTACGGCACACGGTAATCACGGTCGGCGAAGCGATCGATCACATGACCGGGACGGTACTGCGGGCCAGGTCCCCAGCCATTGCCATGCCCATCCGGGCGACCAGACCAGCGATGGTCATCGGGGCGCGGACCGTTGTTCTGCCAATGCGGGTTGTTATCGTTGCGCCGAGGCACGTCCTGATAGTAGCCACGCTGTGGCTGCTGGGTCTGGCGCACGGTGTCGGGCCGCCCCTGAATCGGCAGGTCATTGGCCGGTAGTTGCGGCGGCGGTGGTCGAACCGGATTGTTGTAGTCGTGCGGCGCACGGTTCTGCCATTGACCGTCGTTCTGATTCTGGCCGTTGTGCTCGAACTGGCGACTGTTGTCGCCACGAATGATGTCGTTATTCTGCGGGTGCGGCTGGTTATTGCCGCCGTGGCCCTGATTGTTCCCCTGATGGCCATCCGAGCCGCGTTGCCCGCCATCGGGGCCACGGTTTTGCGGCTCATCGGCCAGCGATTGCGCAGTGACACTTACACACAGCAAACCAACACCGGCCAAACGCCAGATGCGCGACTTCATGCTTTTCCTCACTGCGGGTTAGGGCCTGTACGTAAGACTGGGAAAGCACAGGCCGGTTCTGCAACAGGTTATCAGTCGCGCAACTTATTTATTGAGGGCAGTCGGCAAATTCCGGGCAAAAGAAAAGGGAGACCCGTCGGCCTCCCTTTGAGAACTTCGTCCGTGCTCGACGCTTTTGACGTCGGCTCACCTCACGCCGTCTTCTGGACAGTGTGTAGCTCGGGGGCCGGCTCATCCCCGGTGGGGGTGGCGACCGCAGCTGGCCTGATTGGGCGAGCCGCACTGGACTGTTTGTCCGAGCAGTGATTCTGGTGATAAGAATAGGCTCGCGGCGCCGGCAGAGGATTGCGAAGATTGCTCAAATAAACATCACTTGCGCAATTTTTAACCCTGGATAGATAATCTACCGCAATAGTTATGACAAAGGCCTGATTGATGAGCAAACTCGACCGATACGACCTGAGCATTTTGGCGGAATTGCAGCGTGACGCGCGCATCTCCAACCAGGAGCTGGCCGAACGCATCGGCTTGTCCCCGTCGCCATGCTCGCGGCGGGTCAAGCAGCTGGAAGATGACGGCTACATCTCCCGCCAGGTGGCCCTGCTGGACCGCAAGATGCTCGGTTTGAGCCTGACGGCTTACGTGTTGATCGGCATGGACCGGCATACGCCGGAGCGTTTCGAAAACTTCGAAGCGGCGATTCGTACGTTGCCGCAGGTGCTGGAGTGCAGCCTGGTGACCGGGATGGATGCTGACTACCAGCTCAAGGTCGTCGTGCCGGACATGGACCATTATCAAAAACTGCTGCTGGGACACCTCACCCGGATTGAAGGGGTGACAAGTGTGCGGTCGAGTTTTGTGCTTAATCAGGTGCTCAATAGCACCGAGTTGCCGCTGACTCATCTGCGCAGCTGATTGTGGCGAGGGGATTTATCCCCGCTGGGTTGCGAAGCGACCCTAAAAGTCTCGGCCAGTGCTACGCACTGGAACGGGGATAAATCCCCTCGCCACAGTGTGTTTTCAGACAAATGACTGCGACACACCGACGCAGGTCAATACTCCGCCAATTCGCCGTGGCGTATACTCCAGCGCCTTTTAGCCCCGCCCGCGCTGGAGATGTTCGATGGATCCTGCAGTATTCGAAGAGTGGATGATGACCGGACTGGTCAGCATCCTGATCATTTTCATGGGTTTCATCGTCTGGGATCTGGCGAAGAAGTCCAAGGCCGGACGCTTTGGCTCGTTCATCCTGTTCTTCGTACTTGGCCTGGGCGTGGCCGCGTTCGTAATCAAAAGCGTGGTCATCGGCCTGATTGAATCCGGCACGTTATAAACGCGCCGGCACTTCCTTCCACTGGCCCTGATCGAGCCCTTCGATCGACCAGTCGCCGATTCTGACTCGTACCAGACGCAATGTCGGCAAACCGACCGCCGCGGTCATGCGTCGTACCTGACGGTTACGCCCTTCGCGAATCACCAATTCCAGCCAGCTCGTTGGCACGCTTTTGCGAAAGCGCACGGGCGGGTTGCGTGGCCACAGTTCAGGTACTTCAAGCTGCCGCGCTTCAGCCGGTAGCGTCATGCCGTCATTCAGTTCGACACCATCGCGCAATCGCTGCAATTGCTCAGCACTCGGCTCGCCTTCAACCTGCACCCAATAAGTCTTGGCCAGTTTGTGTTTCGGGTCGGCGATCCGCGCCTGAAGCTGGCCATCGTTGGTCAGCAGCAGCAAACCTTCACTGTCGCGGTCCAGCCGTCCTGCCGGGTAAATCCCGGGAATCTCGATGTAATCCTTGAGCGTCGCCCGCCCTTCTCCGTCGCTGAATTGCGTCAGCACATCGAACGGCTTGTTGAACAGAATCAGCTTCGGCTCGGCCGGTGGCGCTTTGGCGACACGGCGCGGGGCTGAGGACGATGGCGCAGGCTTCACGCCAGGGCGGCGGGAAACGGGACGTTGAGGACGGGACATGGGAAGTGAACATCTAACGGTCAGGGCTGCTAATGCTAGTGCCCTGACCGCTAAATGACCATCTCGCAATCAGCGGAACGGCGGCTCGTCGAAGCTGCGCAGTTTGCGCGAGTGCAGCGAGTTGAGTTCGGTGCGCAGCAAATCCACCGCCTCGATGCCGATCTTCAAATGCTGGCTGACCGCGCGTTCATAGAAGGCGTTGGCCGAACCCGGCAGTTTGATTTCGCTGTGCAACGGTTTGTCCGACACACAGAGCAACGTGCCGTACGGAACCCGCAAGCGATAACCTTGGGCGGCGACGGTGCCGCTTTCCATGTCCACCGCCACGGCGCGAGACAGGTTGATCAGCGGACGTTCCTGAGCCCAGCGCAATTCCCAGTTACGGTCGTCGTAGGTCAGTACGGTGCCGGTGCGCAGGCGTTTTTTCAGTTCGTCGCCCTTCTCACCGGTGATATTGGCCGCCGCTTGCTGCAACGCCATTTGCACTTCGGCCAGGGCCGGAATCGGAATATTCGGCGGCACGACCCGATCGAGAATCCCGTCGCGACGCATGTAAGCGTGCGCCAGCACGTAATCGCCAATCGTCTGCGACTGACGCAAACCGCCACAGTGGCCGATCATCAGCCAGCAATGCGGACGCAGCACCGCCAAATGGTCGGTGATGTTCTTGGCGTTGGACGGGCCGACGCCGATGTTCACCAGGGTCACGCCGTGGCCGTCGCTGGCGATCAGGTGATAGGCCGGCATCTGATAGCGGTGCCAGACCACACCGGCGGCAATCGCCGAAGCTTCGCCGTGGTCCATGCTCTTTTCGATGATCACGTTGCCCGGCAGGACCATGCGCACGAAACGCGGATCGCTGCGCAACTGTTCCAGGCCATGGACGATGAACTGGTCAACATAGCGGTGGTAGTTGGTCAGCAGAATCCATGGCTGCACATGACGCCAGTCGCTGCCGGTGTAATGCACCAGACGGCGCAGGGAGAAATCCACCCGCGCAGCGTCGAACAAGGCCAGCGGCAGCGGGTCGGTGTTTTCCCAATCGTACAGACCGTCGGCGATGCCATCGGTCGCAGCCGACAAATCCGTACTCGGGAACACCCGCGCCAGCACGGCAGCGGTGACGCCGGAGCCGGCCAGTTCTTCGCCCTGCTCAACCACGTACGGATAAGGAATGTTTTGCTGGCTGATGCCGACTTCCACCGTCACGGTGAAGTCATGCATCAGCGGCACTAGCTGTTCCAGCAGGTATTTACGGAAGGCGGCGGGATGAGTGACGGTGACGCTGTAAGTCCCCGGCAGTTGAACCTTGGCGTAGGCGCGAGTGGTCTGTGGGACTTCGCCCTGGCAATGGTAGGTCAGACGCAGTTCGGGATAACGAAACATCGCACGCTGTTCGGCGTCCGGTTCGACTCGATCCTTGAGGTAACGCTTGAGCGCCTGGTTCAGCGCGGTGGTTGCACGATTGTGCAAGAGCGCAAGCCGGTCCACGGCTTGCTCGGCGGTTTGAACGACAATAAAAGCTTCGGTCACGATCAGCATCCTGTGTTCTGACTTGCAGGCCTTCATCTTGCCTGCATCGTCGCTTCACGGGAACAGCGGTTGCTACACAAATGCCAAGTCCACCCTAGATCCACTGTGGGAGCGAGCCTGCTCGCGATAGCGGTATGACAGTCGACATAACTGTTGAATGTTGAACCGTCATCGCGAGCAGGCTCACTCCCACATTGGATCGGGGTCGCTCATAGAAGCGGTGTCGACCGGGCGACAATCGCTTCTACATCCAGCCCACGCGGTAACGCGCCGTACACCCGACCGGCGGAACCGAGGCGGCTGGCGATGAAAGCGTCACTCACGGCCGCGTTGCCCGTCTCCAGCAACAGCTTGGCCTGAAGGCCCAAGGCGATGTCTTCGGTAAGCTGCCGCGCACGATACTGAATGTCGCTGGTGTCCTTGAACGCTGCCTGCAATTGAGTGATGTGTGCGGCCAGGCGCTTGTCGCCATGACCATCGCCCAATTCGCTGAACAATACGTCGAGCACGCCCGGCTCCTTGGACAACGCTCGCAATACGTCGAGGCATTGCACGTTGCCGGAACCTTCCCACGTCGAATTGACCGGAGCTTCACGGTACAACCGCGGCAAGATGCTGTCTTCGACATAACCGGCGCCGCCCATGCATTCGGCGGCTTCGTTGATCATCCCAGGCGCGCGTTTGCAGATCCAGTATTTGCCTACCGCCGTGACCAGCCGGGCGAATTTGGCTTCATGCTCGTCATCCAGATGATCCAGCGCCCGGCCCATGCGCAGGCTCAAAGCCAGGGCGGCTTCGCTTTCCAGGGCCAGGTCGGCCAGTACGTTCTGCATCAAGGGTTGTTCGCTGAGCAATTTGCCGCCGACCTTGCGGTGAGCGCAGTGATGGCTGGCCTGGGTCAGGGCCTGGCGCATCAGCGAACTGGAGCCGACCATGCAATCGAAGCGGGTCATGGCGACCATTTCGATGATGGTCGGAACGCCCCGTCCCTCCTCGCCAACCATCCACGCCAGCGCACCACGGAACTCCACTTCGCTGGACGCGTTGGAGCAATTGCCGAGCTTGTTCTTCAGGCGCTGTATGTAGAACTGATTGCGCGTGTCGTCCGGGCGATGGCGCGGCAGCAGGAAACAGGTCAACCCCTTGTCAGTCTGAGCCAGGGTGAGGAAGGCATCGCACATCGGCGCCGAACAGAACCACTTGTGGCCCACCAGTTCATACGCCTGGCCCGGACCACTGGCGCCGACCGGAAAAGCCTTGGTGGTGTTGGCCCGCACGTCGGTGCCGCCCTGTTTCTCGGTCATCGCCATGCCGATGGTGACCCCGGCCTTGTGGGCCATGCCGACGTTGCGCGGGTCGTATTCGGTGGAGAGGATTTTCGGCAGCCATTGCTCCGCCAGATCCGCTTGCAGGCGCATCGCCGGGACGCTGGCGAAGGTCATGGTCAGCGGGCAACCACTACCGGCTTCGGCCTGGCTGTGCAGGTAGGTCATGGAGGCGCGGGCGACGTGGGTGCCGGACTGCGGATGTGCCCAGGGCAACGAAGTCAGACCGTGCTCGATCGCCGTGCGCATCAACTCGTGATACGCCGGGTGAAATTCAACCAGGTCGATGCGATGGCCGTAACGGTCATGGCTGCTGAAAACCGGCTTGTTCTGATTGGCCAGGAACCCCGCTTCCATCAGCGGCCCACCGGCCAGGGCGCCGTAAGCGTCGATCCGCGACTCGGCCCACCCGGCCCCGAAATGCCGCGACCACTCCTGCAACGGCAGGTCGATGCGATACAGGTTGGCGCCGTCCAGCGACGGTGGCTGGTTGGTGACTTCGTGGGTTTCGGCGAACTGATGCAGGTTCATGACGGGGCTCCTTTGGTCAGCCAAGGAACTTCAGTTAAGCACCGCCCCCTGGCCGAACAAAGCGTCATATCTGCCTAACTGTCGGCGCTTTCGCCCTGTCTTGGACACAGAACCCGGCGATAGAGCGCTGCCTGCAGGTCCTCGAATTTCACCGGTTTGTTCAGATAATCGATCAAGGCACCGGTCGGGCACCGCTCCCGATCAATGCTCAAGGCAATCACGAACACCGGCAGTTCGGCGCAGCCCGGCAACGCGCGGATCTGGCAACAGAGGGACGTGCCGTCCAGCGGTGGAAGCTGGTAGTCGAGCAATACCGCATCGAAGGTTTCGCGCTGCAAGTGATCGATCGCGGTAGCCCCGTTGTCGGTGGAGCGCACCCGGAACCCAAGTTTGAGCAACATGCCGCGCATCACCAACTGATTGATGCTGTTGTCATCAACCAGCAGTACGGTGCAGTCCTGAGGCAGTCGCAGGCGGGGAAACTCCCGGTTCATCAGGGGCACTGGCGACCGCTCCACCACGGGCAGTTCGAACTCGACGTCGAGCTGGAAGCGGCTGCCACGACCAAGCTCGGAGCGGTGGGTCAGTTTTCCACCGAGCAGTTCGACCAGTTGCCGACAGATTGCCAGGCCGACGCCCAGACCGCCGTACTCACGGGTCATCGAGCCATCGAGCTGGAAGAACCGCTGATACAGTGTCGCCTCCCCCAGATCGGTGAAGCCGATGCCGGTGTCGATCACCGCAAAGGACAGCGCCAGTCGGTCGGGCGCCACGGGTTTACCCGTCACCCGCAGCGCCAGTCCGCCGATCCGCGTGAACTTGATCGCGTTATCCAGCAGGCATTCCAGGCATTGCGCCAACTTGGCGCTGTCGCCGTGCAAGCGATCCGGCAGTCCCGGCGTGACCTCGACTTTGAAGTCCAGCGACTTGCTCGACGCGTTGCCCTCGAACTGCAGGCGCAAAGCCTCGACCACGCCGCGCAAACTGAAAACGGCCGGATAGGTCTTGAGCTTGCCGGCCTGCAACTCGGTCAGGGTGAGGATGCCGTTGACCATGCGCATCATGTCTCGCGCCGAACCGTAGGCCGTTTGCTGGTATTGCTCCAGCTCCGGGTCCATCTCGACGGTCTGCATCAGCTCAAGCGAACCGATCACACCGTTCATGGGCGTGCGCAGTTCGTGGGTCAGGGTGGCGAGGAATTCGTCCTTGAGCTTGTTACTGCGAGCCAATTGCTGGTTCAGCACTTCAAGCGTTTGACCGGCATCGAACAGGGTCTGTGCCTGTTGCTCGCGCATGGCATTAATGCGATCGGCCAGCGCCAGGGACAGCAGCGCCACTTCAATCGCCGAGCCGATCTGGCTGGAATACATGGTCAGGAACACGTTTGGCAGGTAACCCAGCACCATCAGGGTGTTGATGATGCCGCCGAGTAAAAACGCCGACCAGGCAATGATGAAATAACGCGCCACTCGCAGGCCACGCAGCCAGGCGAAAATCCCTGCGGCAAAAATCACGATGGTGAACGTCAGTGCCAGCGCCGTCGCCAGGCGCAGGGCCAGGGCGTAACTGGTCATCAACGACAACCCGACAACCACTGCGCTAAACGCGATCAACGCCAGCAATAAGCGGTCGAGCCAGCGACTGTGGGTCGCCGTCTGCAAGAAGCTGCGCGCGAACTGGCTGCCGAACAGGCTTGAGCAACCGATGAAAAAAGGCGTCGCCGCGTTGGCCCACCAGGGATTGTTCGGCCAGAAATACTCCACGGCCGCGCCATTCACTGACAGCTGATACAAACCGAACGAGGCGATATAGAAGATGTAATAGAGATAGCTGGTATCGCGCACGCTGAGATAGATGAACAGGTTGTACACCAGCATCCCCAGCAATACGCCGTAGATCAGCCCCAGCACATACAGTCGGATCGGTTGCTCTTCCAGGTAGGCAGTGCTCGACCATAGGGTGACCGGCGCCTGGATCGACCCTTCACTTTGCAGGCGCAGGTACAGGGTTTGCGCTTGATCAGCGGTGAAGTTCAGATCGAACAAATAGTTGTTCTGGCGGATCTCGCGACTGTCGAACGGCAAGGCATCACCGGTCTGACGTGCCAGTTGATAGTCACCGGCCGCATCGGGCAAATAAAGATCAATGTGATCAAGGGGTGGATAGGCCAGTTCCAGCAACCAGGTGCGTTGCACCGCGGGGTTGTTCGGGCGGTAATGCAGGTCGATTTTCAGCCAGAACACTGAACGCGAGTAACCGGCGTTGAGGGTAGCTTTATCGTGGGGCTTGAAGTTTCCGGCCGCTGCCTGCGCACGGACATCGGCGACGGTCGCCTGACCGCCCGCGTCTTCGAACACTTGCAAGGTTCGGCCCAGGGGAAGGCTTTGAGTGAATTCGTCGAATTCGACTGCACTCGCCATGAGGGGCAAGCACAACAGCAACATCAGCAAATAGCGCATTTAAGCCCCAGCGTGGCCTGTCCGGTTATCTCAGGAAGCCCCTCATTCCTTTTGAGTAGACGTAAAACCGGTATTACCTGTTATTGGTTTGGATCCACTCTAGCATAGCCGTTGGTGGCCATTGAACACCATTGAAATTTTTCCTACAAAGGCTCTAGAACGGGCGTTCCAGCTCAATGCATTGGGCTAGAGCTGTTCCGCCGGTCAGATTGTGACAATGCCGAACTTCTGTGGCGAGGGGGCTTGCCCCCGTTGGGTGCGGAGCGCCCCCTTTGCATTTGATAAGGAACACCGCGTCTTCAGGTTTACGACTGCTGCGCAGCCGAACGGGGTGATGCGGCATTCCGACAAGCCCCCACAATGTATCGGCAAACCTGGCGGCCACTCCACCCGAAAAAAGATGTTTGGTGGTAAGCTCGCGCACCATGAATATCTACAGCTCTCGCCCCGTTGTCCTCTGTCTCTCCGGCCACGACCCAAGTGGTGGCGCCGGCTTGCAGGCAGATATCGAAGCCCTGCTCGCTCAGGGTTGTCATGCGGCCCCGGCCGTCACCGCCCTGACCGTGCAAGACACGGTCAACGTCACTGACTTCCGCGTCCTCGACCGTGAGTGGGTGTTGGCCCAGGCCAATGCCGTGCTCAACGACTCGACGGTCGCGGCGGTGAAACTGGGCATGCTCGGTTCCCTGGAAATGGTCGACACCGTGGTCGAACTGTTGTCAGCGCACCCGCATTTGCCGGTGGTCTGCGACCCGGTGCTGCGCGCCGGTGGCGGCGGACGCCTGGGCAAGGACGAAGTCGGCTACGCCATGCGCGAGCGCCTGCTGCCTCTGTCGATCATCGCCACCCCTAACCTTCCCGAAGCCCGCATCCTCGCCGAACTGCCTGAAGGCACCGCGGACGAGTGCGCTGAAAAACTCCTGCCATTCGTCAAACACCTGCTGATCACTGGCGGCCATGGCGATGAACACGAAATCCACAATCGCCTGTACAGCCGCGACGGTCACCGCGAAACCTTCACCTGCCAGCGCTTGCCCGGCAGTTATCACGGCTCCGGTTGCACGCTGGCCAGTGCCCTCGCCGGTCGTCTGGCCCTCGGCGAAAATCTCGCCAGTGCCGTGCAGACCGCGCTTAACTACACGTGGCGCACCCTGCGTGATGCGGAGCAGTTGGGCAAAGGCCAGTTCGTACCGCGCCGCCTGCCGCTGGATTTCTGTTCGTAACTGTCCATGCGTAAAGCAAAAAGGATTGCCCGATGAAGCTACGTGGCCTGTACGCCATTACCGATAGCCAACTGCTGGCCGGTAAATTTCTTTCGTACGTGGAGGCGGCGCTGGAAGGCGGCGTCACCCTGCTGCAATACCGCGACAAGAGCAGCGACGAGGCCCGCCGTCTGCGCGAGGCCCAAGCCTTGCGCGATCTGTGCGAACGCTACAAGACCCAGCTGATCATCAATGATGACGCCGAGTTGGCCGCGCGCCTGAACGTCGGCGTGCACCTGGGCCAGACCGATGGCCCGCTGACCCCGGCCCGCGCATTGCTCGGTCGCCAGGCGATCATCGGTTCGACCTGCCACGCGCAACTCGAACTCGCCGAGCAAGCGGCCAAGGAAGGCGCCAGTTACGTCGCCTTCGGCCGCTTCTTCAACTCCAACACCAAACCCGGCGCACCGACCTGCAGCCTCGAACTGCTCGACCAGGCCCGCAGCAAACTGCACCTGCCGATCTGCGCGATTGGCGGCATCACCCTGGAAAACGCCGCCCCGCTGGTGGCCCACGGGGTCGATCTGCTGGCGGTCGTCCACGGCCTGTTTGGCGCCGAGAGCACGGCTGAAGTGACACGCCGCGCCCGCGCATTCAATGAATTACTAAAAATCTGATTTGAGAGCCCGATCATGTCTCGTTCCGAAACGCTGTTTGCCAATGCCCAGAAACATATTCCCGGTGGCGTGAACTCGCCTGTTCGCGCGTTCAAAAGCGTTGGCGGCACCCCGCTGTTTTTCAAACACGCGGAAGGCGCCTACGTCACCGACGAAGACAACAAGCGTTATGTGGATTACGTCGGTTCCTGGGGGCCGATGATTCTCGGCCACAGCCACCCGGACGTGCTGGACGCCGTGCGCAAACAGCTTGAGCACGGATTGTCCTACGGCGCACCGACCGAGATGGAAACCCAGATGGCGGATCTGGTCTGCTCGATCGTGCCGTCGATGGAAATGGTGCGCATGGTCAGCTCCGGCACCGAAGCCACCATGAGTGCGATCCGTCTGGCCCGTGGTTTCACCGGCCGCGACAGCATCATCAAGTTCGAAGGCTGCTACCACGGCCACTCCGACAGCTTGCTGGTCAAGGCCGGCTCCGGCGCCCTGACCCAAGGCGTGCCGAGCTCGGCCGGTGTGCCGGCGGCCTTCGCCAAGCACACCCTGACCCTGCCGTTCAACGACATCGACGCCGTAGAAACCATGCTCGCCGAAGTCGGCCAGGAAGTGGCCTGCATCATCGTCGAGCCAGTGGCCGGCAACATGAACTGCGTACCGCCGGCGCCAGGTTTCCTCGAAGGCCTGCGCACCCTGTGCGACAAGCATGGCGTGGTGCTGATTTTCGACGAAGTGATGACCGGTTTCCGCGTTGCCCTCGGCGGTGCACAAGCCCACTACGGCGTGACGCCAGACCTGACCACCTTCGGCAAAATCATCGGTGGCGGCATGCCGGTTGGCTGCTTCGGCGGCAAGCGCGAAATCATGTCGCACATCGCACCATTGGGCCCGGTCTATCAGGCGGGCACCTTGTCGGGTAACCCGCTGGCCATGGCTGCCGGCCTGACGACCCTGCGCCTGATCAGCCGCCCGGGCTTCCACGCAGAGCTGACTGACTACACCAGTCGCCTGCTCGATGGCCTGCAACAACGCGCGGATGCCGCGGGCATTCCGTTCGTGACCACACAGGCCGGTGGCATGTTCGGTCTGTACTTCAGCGGCGCCGACGACATCGTGACCTTCGATGACGTGATGGCCAGCGACGCCGCCCTGTTCGGGCGCTTCTTCCACCTGATGCTCGAAGGCGGCGTGTACCTGGCGCCGAGCGCCTTCGAAGCCGGCTTCACTTCGATCGCCCACGGCGAAACCGAGCTGAAACTGACGCTGGATGCCGCCGAGCGCGCATTTGCTGCATTGAAATAACGCTGTGCCGCTGACGTTGGCGGTTGCCAGCGTCAGCTTTCACCTGCATTCCCGCCCTTATTCCTTCGCTTCTGCTCAAATACCCAGCAAAGTGGCCGATATATTCCCCGCGCAGCAGAAAAACGAGTAAAGACTTTGTAAGGTTGGCCCTGCTTATTTCATAATGCGCGCTTATTGGATCCCTCGATGGGTCCGCGCGCCCCTCAGAGGTAAGTCGATTCCCATGAACCGCACCGGCCGCGCCCTTGCACTGGGCTGCCTGTTGCTCCTTCAGCCCCTGCTCGCGCTCGCACAAGCAGGCGGCAACTCGTTGTTAATCCCAGCGATGGGTCGTTGCACCCTCAATACTCAGCCGCAAGACCTGGCACAGGCGCTCGCCGCCTGCCAGAAAGCGTCGGATGAAGGGGATGCGCAAGCGCAATACGAGTTGGGTGAGTTCTACTACGACGGCAAAAATACGCCGCGCGACCTCAAAAAAGCCCTGAGCTACTTCGAAAAGGCCTCGTTGCAAGGCCATGCACAGGCGCAATTCAAACTCGGCTCCATGTTCTTCCACGGCGAAGGCGTACCGGCCAATAACATTCAGGCGTATATCGTGCTGAAAATGGCGGCGGTCAATGGCGCTGAAGAAGCGTTGGACACCGCCGACGAAGTCGCCGAGAAAATGCCCCGCGAAGAACTGGAAGTCGCTACCCAAGTGCTGGGGCAAATCTTCCGCAAGTACTTGATGGAATTGCAGAGCGCCGATGGGCGTACGCCGTTCTCGCCCCTGCCTTAATGTGGCAAGGGCCTTTGTGGCGAGGGGGCTTGTCGGACCGCCGCACCGCCCCGTTCGGCTGCGCAGCAGTCGTAAAGTCAGCACACGCGGTCTGTCTGGAAGGTGGCGGCGGCTGATTTAGGGGCCGCTTCGCAGCCCAACGGGGGCAAGCCCCCTCGCCACAACAAGCACCACCAGCCACAGCAAGCCCCCTCTAGCCAACCAATTGGCGGCCTACTTCTCAGGCATCGGCATCGGAAACGGCATGACATTGCCGACCGCGCCGCGGGCTTCGCTGATTTTCGGCGTGCCGAGGCGCTCGACTTCGTCGATCCGCACGATCGAATGCATCGGCACAAAGCTGCGCACAACACCTTCGAACTGTGCCTTGAGCTTCTCTTCGCTCGGATCGACGACCACTTGCGTGCGCTCGCCAAAGACGAACTCTTCCACTTCCAGGAAGCCCCACAGATCACTTTGATAGATCTGCTTGGCATACATTTCGTACACCTGGCCCTGGTTGAGGAAAATCACCTTGTAGATTGGAGCTTCACGTTTGGTCATGGTGGGCGAGCAACACATCGGGGATAAAAATGAGGGCGCGAACTATAGCATAGCCGCCGGACGCGCAACGGTAGGAACCTTGGAACATGTTCCCTATAATGCGCGGTTCTTTGAATCACGTGATGACTCTGTCCATGGCCAAGAAGCTTTACATCGAAACCCACGGTTGCCAGATGAACGAGTACGACAGCTCGCGCATGGTCGATCTGCTGGGCGAACATCAGGCCCTGGAAGTCACCGCTCGCGCTGAAGATGCCGACGTGATCCTGCTCAATACCTGCTCGATCCGCGAACGCGCCCAGGACCGGGTGTATTCCCAACTCGGCCGCTGGCGCGAATTGAAACTGGCCAACCCGGACATGGTCATTGCCGTTGGCGGTTGCGTGGCCAGCCAGGAAGGCGCTGCCATTCGCGACCGCGCCCCTTACGTGGACGTGGTCTTCGGCCCGCAGACCCTGCACCGCCTGCCGGAAATGATCGACGCCGCCCGCGCTACCAAGCTGCCGCAAGTCGACGTCTCGTTTCCGGAAATCGAAAAATTCGACCACTTGCCCGAGCCGCGCATCGATGGCCCAAGCGCCTACGTGTCGGTCATGGAAGGCTGCAGCAAGTACTGCACCTTCTGCGTGGTGCCTTACACCCGTGGTGAAGAAGTCAGCCGGCCGTTCGATGACGTGATCGCCGAGATCATCCACCTCGCCGAAAACGGCGTGCGCGAAGTGACCCTGCTGGGGCAGAACGTCAATGGCTATCGCGGGACCACTCATGACGGCCGTTTGGCTGACCTGGCCGAACTGATCCGCGTCGTCGCCGCCGTCGATGGCATCGACCGCATCCGCTACACCACCTCACACCCGCTGGAGTTCTCCGACAGCCTGATCCAGGCCCACGCCGACGTGCCGGAACTGGTCAAACACCTGCACTTGCCGGTGCAATCGGGTTCGGACCGAATCCTGGCGGCGATGAAGCGCAACCACACCGCGCTGGAATACAAATCCAAACTGCGCAAGCTGCGTGCTGCGGTGCCGGGGATTTGCATCAGCTCGGACTTCATCGTTGGTTTCCCGGGCGAGACCGAAAAAGACTTCGAACAGACCATGAAGCTGATCGAAGACGTCGGTTTCGACTTCTCCTACTCGTTCGTCTATAGCCAGCGCCCAGGCACTCCGGCTGCCGATCTGGCCGACGAAACGCCGGAAGCGCTGAAAAAAGAACGCCTGAACGCCCTGCAACATCGCCTGAACCAACAAGGCTTCGAGATCAGCCGACAAATGGTCGGTTCGATCCAGCGGATCCTGGTGACCGATTATTCGAAAAAAGACCCCGGCGAACTGCAAGGCCGGACCGAGAATAACCGCATCGTCAATTTCCGCTGCGACAATCCGACGTTGATTGGTCAGTTCGCCGATGTGCATATCGACGCCGCACAACCGCACTCGCTGCGGGGCTCGCTGATCCAATAACACAGCACATGACTGTAGGAGCAAAGCTTGCTCGCGATGGCGCCAGGTCAGACGACTCATATGTTGAATGCCAGACAGCCATCGCGAGCAAGCTTTGCTCCTACAAGTCCTGTGTTGAACATTGGTCTGTATAAGACCTTTCGCACCCAGGCCTCTGGCGTTATCCTTGATTTCATCTTAATTGCCCCAGGGCGGCTAAATACGACCTTGAACGCACCCATAGAACCACATCGTTTTATCCTCGAGCCTTTTGAAGCTCGCCGCTTCGCCAATCTGTGCGGGCAATTCGACGAGCATTTGCGCTTGATCGAACAGCGCCTGAATATCGAGATCCGCAACCGCGGAGACCAGTTCGAACTGATCGGCGAGCCCAAGCACACCACCTCCGCGGAAAACCTCCTGCGCCGCCTGTACCGGGAAACCAAGGGTACCGAGCTGTCGCCGGACATGGTTCACCTGTTCCTGCAGGAATCGGCCGTCGAAGAGCTGGACAACGTCTCCCCCTCCGAACCTTCCGTCGCCTTGCGCACCAAAAAAGGCATGATTCGCCCTCGCGGCTTGAATCAGTTGCGCTACGTGAAGGAAATCCTCGGTAACGACATCAACTTCGGCATCGGCCCGGCCGGTACCGGCAAGACCTATCTGGCCGTTGCCTGCGCGGTAGACGCGCTGGAACGCGAGCAGATTCGCCGCATCCTGCTGGTGCGTCCGGCAGTTGAAGCGGGCGAAAAGCTCGGCTTCCTGCCCGGC
This sequence comes from Pseudomonas sp. GM41(2012), assembly GCF_000282315.2. Classification (GTDB taxonomy): domain Bacteria; phylum Pseudomonadota; class Gammaproteobacteria; order Pseudomonadales; family Pseudomonadaceae; genus Aquipseudomonas. Next base: position 948,439 of record NZ_AKJN02000007.1, on the reverse strand, counting down.
GACCTGTCGCAGAAGATCGACCCGTACCTGCGCCCGCTCTACGACGCACTCTACGAAATGCTCGGCTTCGAATACGTCGCCAAGCTGATCGAGCGTCAGGTGATCGAAGTTGCGCCGCTGGCCTACATGCGCGGTCGCACCTTGAACAACAGTTTCATCATCCTCGACGAAAGCCAGAACACCACCGTCGAGCAGATGAAGATGTTCCTGACCCGGATCGGCTTCGGCTCTACCGCCGTCATCACCGGTGACATCACCCAGGTCGACCTGCCGAAAGGCACCAAGTCCGGGCTGCACCATGTGATCGAAGTGCTCAAGGATGTACCGGGCATCAGCTTCACCCATTTCATGCCCAAAGACGTCGTGCGCCATCCACTGGTGCAGCGCATTGTCGAAGCTTACGAGCGCTTCGAGAATCGCGTCGCCGACGAACCGGCGAAGTTCTCGTCCAAGGACAATCGCCACGATGCTTGAGCTTGATCTGCAACTGGCTACCGAAGCGCCAGCCCCAAGCGAAGCCGAGTTCCGCCAATGGTGCGAACTGGCGCTGCGCCAGCGCACCGCCGACTCCGAAATGACCATCCGTTTGGTCGATGAAGAGGAAGGTCGCGAGCTGAACCACACCTGGCGGCAAAAGGATTACGCCACTAACGTCTTGTCGTTTCCTGCCGATGTGCCCGACGAGTTTCTCGACATCCCGCTGCTGGGCGATCTGGTGATCTGCGTGGCGGTGGTCGAGCGCGAAGCCGCCGAACAAGACAAGGCACTCAAGGCCCACTGGGCTCATCTGGTCATTCACGGCTGCTTGCATCTATTGGGTTACGACCATATAGATGACGATGAAGCCGAAGAAATGGAAGCACTGGAACGAACGTTGCTTGCAGAGTTGGGCTATCCCGACCCGTATGCGGACGACGAAACAGACACATCCCCTATCGTTACAACAAAGGATTCAGAGTAATCGCTATGAGCGAAGATCGATCGAGCAACGGGCAAAAGTCATGGCTGGGTAAGCTCACCCAGGCTTTTGCCCACGAGCCGAAGAACCGCCAGGAGCTGCTGGAGCTGCTGCGCGACGCACACCAAAACAAGTTGCTGGACAGCGAAGCGCTGGCCATCGTCGAAGGCGCCATCCAGGTTGCTGACCTGCAAGTACGGGACATCATGGTCCCGCGCTCGCAGATGATCAGCATCAAGGCGACCCAGACACCCCGCGAGTTCCTGCCTGCCGTGGTCGACTCGGCCCACTCCCGCTACCCGGTGATCGGCGAAAGCCACGATGACGTGATGGGCGTGTTGCTGGCCAAGGACTTGCTGCCGTTGATCCTCAAGGAGAACGGCGACAGCTTCAACATCAAGGACTTGCTGCGCCCGGCCACTTTCGTGCCCGAGTCCAAGCGCCTGAATGTGCTGCTGCGCGAGTTCCGCGCCAACCACAACCACATGGCCATCGTCATCGACGAATACGGCGGTGTGGCGGGCCTGGTGACCATCGAAGACGTGCTGGAACAGATTGTCGGCGACATCGAAGACGAGCATGACGTCGAAGAAGACAGCTACATCAAGCCGCTGCCCAGCGGTGATTTCCTGATCAAGGCCCTGACGCCGATCGAGAACTTCAACGAATTCTTCGACAGCCAATTCTCCGATGACGAATTCGACACTGTCGGCGGTCTGGTGATGAGCGCGTTCGGGCACTTGCCAAAACGCAACGAAATCACTGAAATCGGTCCTTATCGCTTCCGCATCCTGAACGCCGACAGCCGTCGGATTCACTTGCTTCGCCTGACGCCCATTGCCCGTTAAGGATTGACATGCTCCGCGTAACCCGCCCCGGCTGGCCCGGTAACCTGCTGGCCGTGGCGGCCGGTGCACTCACCACCCTGGCCCTGGCGCCGTTCGATATCTGGCCGCTGGCGTTGCTGGCGGTCGGTTTCTTCTATGCCGGCTTACGCGAGCTGAACCCACGTCAGGCCCTGGGCCGTGGCTGGTGTTTCGGTTTCGGCCTGTTTGGCGCCGGCACCAGTTGGATCTACTACAGCATCCACCACTTCGGCGGCGCTTCGGTGCTGCTGGCCGGTTTCCTGATGCTGATCTTCACGGCGGCGATTGCCTGGTTCTTCGCCCTGCCCGCCTGGATCTGGGCGCGCTGGCTGCGCCGTAACGAAGCGCCGCTGGCCGACGCCCTGGCGTTTGCGGCGTTGTGGGTCGGTCAGGAAGCCTTTCGTGGCTGGTTCCTGACGGGTTTCCCCTGGCTTTATTCCGGCTACAGTCAGCTCGACGGCCCGTTGGCCGGGCTCGCACCGCTCGGCGGGATGTGGCTGATTTCCTTCACCCTGGCCCTGACGGCAGCGCTGATCTATAACGCTTTGCGTCTAATGCGCACCGGCCGCAAAGGTTTCATCGCCGCGGGTGTGTTGCTGCTGGTCGGCCCTTGGGTGGCCGGCATGGCGCTCAAGGAACACGCCTGGACAACCCCGGCGGGAGCTCCGCTGAGTGTCGCGGCGATTCAGGGCAACATCGAACAGAGCATGAAGTGGGACCCGGCGCAGCTCAACGCGCAGTTGGCGCTGTACCGCGACATGAGCTTCAGTTCGAAACGGGTCGACTTGCTGATCTGGCCGGAAACGGCCATCCCTGTGCTCAAGGAGTCCGCCGAGGGCTACCTGAACATGATGGGAAGCTTCGCAGCAGAGCGTAAGTCCGCACTGATTACCGGTGTACCGATTCGCGAGGAAGTCCATCACCAGAAGCATTTCTACAACGGCATCACTGTCGTGGGCGAAGGCGATGGCACCTACCTCAAACAGAAGCTGGTGCCGTTTGGCGAATATGTTCCGTTGCAGGAAGTGCTGCGCGGGCTGATCGCCTTCTTCGACCTGCCGATGTCGGACTTTGCCCGCGGTCCCGCCGATCAGCCGATGCTGCAAGCCAAGGGCTATCAGATTGCGCCGTTCATCTGCTACGAAGTGGTTTACCCGGAATTCGCCGCCAGCCTTGCGGCGCGTAGCGAACTGCTGCTGACCATCAGTAATGACACCTGGTTCGGCACGTCTATCGGCCCGCTGCAACATTTACAGATGGCGCAGATGCGCGCGCTGGAGGCTGGTCGCTGGATGATCCGCGCCACCAACAATGGCGTGACCGGCTTGATCAACCCGTTCGGTCAGATTACCGTGCAGATCCCTCAGTTCGAGCGTGGCATTTTGTACGGTGAAGTGGTGCCCATGCACAACCTGACGCCTTATCTGGAATGGCGTTCATGGCCGCTGATCATTGTTTGCGTGCTGTTGTTTGGCTGGGCGCTAGTGGCTAGCCGAATGGCCAAGACCGTTTAGGTATTAGTAAAAAGATCGCAGCCTCGTTTCACTCGACAGCTCCTACAGAGTACGCAATCCCCTGTAGGAGCTGTCGAGTGAAACGAGGCTGCGATCCTTTGATCTTCAGCGGTAAAACAACGAATACCCGATCTGCCCCACTGCCTCATTCAACAACTGCCCACTCTGCCAGATCGACTTGAATTCCGGCATCCAGCCGCCCAGCGGCCGGGCGTTGTCCACGCCTAAAAACCCCATCGGCGCTGGCACCACTTCAAAACCTGCTTTTTTGAAACTCCAGACGGCTCGCGGCATGTGCCAGGCCTGAGTCACGATCACCACGCGTTTGATCCCTTGCGGCAACAACACCTCGGCGCTGAACTGCGCGTTCTCCCAGGTCGTGCGGCTGCGCCCTTCCTGCCAACGCACGGGGACGCCGAAATCATCTTGCAACGAGTCGGCCATCAACCTGGCTTCAGTCGGTGGCGTGTCGTAATGCAGGCCGCCACTGGTCAGGACCGGCAAGCCCGAGGCCTTGGCCAGCCGCGCCGTATACCGCTCGCGCTGCAGCGCCACACCCGTCGGCTGGTCGCTGTCCCAGGCCAGATCGCCACGTTCACGCCCCGCGCCCAGCACTACAATCGCGTCGGCACGCTGCGCCAATGTCGCCCATTCATCACGAGCCAGCGGTGCTTCACGCTCCAGCGCCTTGGCGCCCCACTGCACCACCACCGGCAAGCTCATCAGCCAGAAGCCGCCCACGCCCAGTGCAAAGCACAACCCGGCAAGGCGCGGTCTTGAGCGGCGCAACCACCAGGCAAGCACCAACAGCAGCAAAAGAATGCCGGGCGGCAACAGGAGTTGTTTAACGAAATATCGAAAAGGCATCGAGCATCTCCAAAAAGATGCCCGAAGCCTAAGTGGGTTGACGCAACGCGACAACAAATACGGAAGGAATATGCTTCACAAATACATCAGACATTGCTTCCAGTGTCCTTACTTGAATTGCAAAGACCGGACCTTTACAGCGTCCCTGCCGGGAACCTTGTCCTTGAGCCAGATGATCTTGGCCGAACGTGGTGCGTCGAGTTGCTTCACTGCTTCTGACAAGCATCCGTGTGTCTCACGTTCACTGCGATCGAGATACGCCTTGACCAGTGCAAACTCTGCGGGGCTCAAGCCACGCAATTCCAGTTCCAGCGGACGCTCATCGCGTAACCGGCCAGCGGTTTTTGCCGCGTCCAGGGCAATTCCCAGACGATCGATCAGTCTTTCGTACAGCTCCGGTTTTGTAACTTTTTGCCGTGACTCAACCATCCATCACCTCATTGAAGATAAGACTCACTCCCCATTTAGAGCTTAGCTTCCATGAACAAACCGGCTGAGTGCTGCGACCAACGGCCCTCGCAGCGGTTTTTGGGCGACCCGCAGCAGTAATCAGGGTTTCCCTCGGTAGAGTGCGGTCATGTATGCTACGGCGCTTCCTGTAACTCCACTTCCAGCTCGTCTGGGCACCGAAACGCCGATTTGGCGTGATCACCGTCCAGCGTTGCATTGAAGAGGATTAGGCCACCCCTATTCAGTTCAAAAGTAGCCATGCACGAACAATATCAGCCCCGTGAAATCGAAGCCGCCGCCCAGTCCTTCTGGGACGAGCAAAAGTCCTTTGAAGTCAGTGAACAGCCAGGCAAGGAGACTTTCTACTGCCTGTCGATGTTCCCTTACCCCAGCGGCAAGCTACACATGGGGCACGTGCGCAACTACACCATCGGCGACGTGATCTCCCGCTACCAGCGCATGCAAGGCAAGAACGTCCTGCAACCCATGGGTTGGGACGCCTTCGGCATGCCGGCGGAAAACGCCGCGATGAAGAACAACGTAGCGCCCGCCAAGTGGACCTACGAAAACATCGCCTACATGAAAAACCAGCTGCGCAGCCTAGGCCTCGCGGTGGACTGGTCCCGCGAAGTCACCACCTGCAAGCCTGATTACTACCGCTGGGAACAATGGCTGTTCACTCGCCTGTTCGAAAAAGGCGTGATTTACAAAAAAAGTGGCACCGTGAACTGGGACCCGGTTGATCAGACCGTTCTGGCCAACGAACAGGTGATCGACGGTCGCGGCTGGCGTTCCGGCGCGCTGATCGAAAAGCGCGAAATCCCGATGTACTACTTCAAGATCACCGCTTACGCGGATGAGCTGCTGGAGAGCCTCGACGAGCTGACTGGCTGGCCTGAACAGGTCAAGACCATGCAGCGCAACTGGATCGGCAAATCCCGCGGCATGGAAGTGCAGTTCCCGTACGACGTCGCTTCCATCGGCGAAGCCGGTGTCCTGAAAGTGTTCACTACCCGTCCGGACACCTTGATGGGCGCGACCTACGTTGCCGTAGCCGCCGAACACCACCTGGCGACCCTGGCCGCGCAGAACAACCCTGAGCTGCAAGCGTTCATCGCTGAATGCAAGGGCGGCAGCGTCGCCGAAGCCGACGTCGCCACTCAAGAGAAAAAAGGCCTGCGCACTTCGCTGTTCGTCGAGCATCCACTGACCGGTGAGAAGCTCCCGGTGTGGGTCGCCAACTACGTGCTGATGCACTACGGCGATGGCGCAGTAATGGCCGTTCCGGCGCACGACGAACGTGATTTCGAGTTCGCCACCAAATACAACCTGCCGGTCAAACCTGTCGTGCGCACCAGCGCCGGCGAGGAAACGCCGACGCCGTGGCAGGCCGCTTACAACGAATACGGCACGTTGATCAATTCCGGCGAGTTTGACGGCCTCGACTTCGCGGGCGCTTTCGATGCCATCGAAGTCGCGCTGATCAAGAAGAACCTCGGCGCCTCGCGTACCCAGTTCCGCCTGCGCGACTGGGGCATCAGCCGTCAGCGCTACTGGGGCTGCCCGATCCCGATCATCCACTGCAATACCTGCGGTGATGTGCCGGTCCCGGAAGATCAGTTGCCAGTCGTGCTGCCGGAAGACGTCGTACCGGACGGCGCTGGTTCGCCATTGGCGCGCATGCCCGAGTTCTACGAGTGCAGCTGCCCGAAATGCGGCGCACCGGCCAAGCGTGAAACCGACACCATGGACACCTTCGTCGAGTCCTCGTGGTACTACGCCCGTTACGCCTCCCCGCACTATGAAGGCGGTCTGGTGGAAAAATCGGCGGCCGACCATTGGTTGCCGGTTGATCAGTACATCGGCGGTATCGAACACGCGATTCTTCACCTGCTCTACGCGCGCTTCTTCCACAAGCTGATGCGCGACGAAGGCCTGGTGAGTTCCAACGAGCCGTTCAAGAACCTGCTGACCCAGGGCATGGTGATCGCCGAGACTTACTATCGTCGCGAAGCCAACGGTGCTTACACCTGGTTCAACCCGGCGGACGTCGAACTCGAACGCGACAGCAAAGCCAAAGTCATTAGCGCCAAGCTGATCGCAGACGGCCTGCCGGTGGAAATCGGCGGCACCGAGAAGATGGCCAAGTCGAAGAACAACGGCGTCGACCCACAGTCGATGATCGACCAGTTCGGCGCAGACACCTGCCGCCTGTTCATGATGTTCGCCTCGCCACCCGACATGAGCGCGGAATGGTCCGACTCCGGAGTAGAAGGTTCGCACCGCTTCCTCAAGCGTGTCTGGCGCCTGGCTCAAGCCCATGTCACTCAGGGCCTGCCGGGCAAACTGGACGTCGCCAGCCTGAATGAGGAGCAGAAAGTCATTCGTCGCTCGATCCACCAGGCGATCAAGCAGGCCAGCCACGACGTCGGCCAGAACCACAAATTCAACACCGCCATCGCTCAGGTGATGACGCTGATGAACGTGCTGGAAAAAGCCCCGCAAGGCACCGAACAGGATCGCGCGCTGGTTCACGAAGGTCTGGAAGCCGTCACTCTGCTGCTGGCTCCGATCACGCCACACATCAGCCACGAGCTGTGGAATCAACTGGGTCACGCTGACCCGGTGATCGACGCCGCTTGGCCGGTGCTGGACGAAAGCGCGTTGGTGCAGGACAGCCTGCAACTGGTCATCCAGGTCAACGGCAAGCTGCGCGGCCACATCGAAATGCCCGCCAGCGCCAGCCGCGAAGAAGTCGAAGCCGCCGCACGGGCCAACGAGAACGTGCTGCGCTTTGTTGACGGTCTGACCATTCGTAAAGTGATCGTAGTGCCCGGGAAACTGGTCAATATCGTCGCCAGCTAATTGGATCAGGCGCCAGGTCATGCCTGGCGCCGAGTAAAACCTTTCGGGCCGCAAGATCGGCCCACATGGTTTCAAGGGGAGCAACAAGATGATCAAACGCAATTTGCTGGTGATGGGCCTTGCGGTCCTGTTGAGCGCCTGCGGTTTCCAGCTGCGCGGCACCGGCACCACTGAACTGACGATCAAGGAACTCGATCTGAGTGCCCGTAACGCCTACGGCGAAACGGTTACTCAACTGCGTCAGGTACTGGAAAGCAGCGGCGTCAAGGTCTACAGCGGTGCACCTTACAAGCTGGTGCTGACCGATGAGCAGGAAAACCAGCGCATCCTCAGCTACGCAGGTGCCGGTCGTACTGGCGAGTATCAGGTGACTACGGTGCTGAACTACGATATCCGTGGTGGGCGCAACCTGTCGCTGCTGAGTGACAAGCTCGAAGTGCAGAAGGTCTACATACACGACGGCAACAACCTGGTGGGTTCCGACCAGGAAGTCAACGACGCCCGCAAGGAAACCCGTCGTGAACTGGTTCAACGGATGATGCTGCGCCTGCAACAGCTCACGCCGACCCAGCTGGATCAGCTGCAACAGACCGCCGAAGCCAGAGCCAAGGCTGAAGCCGATGCACTGGAAGCGGCGCAGAAGGCTGAAGCGCAAACGCCGCGCCAGTCGCCAATCGAACTGCCGCAGCAGTAAGACTTACGGGGCGCTCAGGCGCCCCGTTCGCCCTCTCCTATGAAACTCGCCCCCGCCCAACTCGCCAAACACCTGCAAGGTGCCCTCGCGCCGGTCTACATCATCAGTGGCGATGACCCACTGCTGTGTCAGGAAGCCGCCGACGCCATTCGTGCCGCCGCCCGCCAACAGGGATTCGACGAGCGCCAGGTCTTCGCCGCCGACGCCAGTTTCGACTGGGGAACGTTGCTGCAAGCCGGCGCGAGCATGTCGCTGTTTGCTGAAAAGCGCCTGCTGGAACTGCGTCTGCCGTCCGGCAAACCCGGTGACAAAGGCGCTGCCGCGTTTATCGAGTACTGCTCACGGCCCGCCGAAGACACGGTGTTGCTGATCAGCCTGCCGAAACTTGATGGCAGTGCGCAGAAAACCAAGTGGGGCAAGGCGCTGGTCGAAGGCCAGCAGACCCAGTTCGTGCAAATCTGGCCGATAGAGGCCAACCAGTTGCCGAGCTGGATCCGTCAACGGTTGTCCCAGGCCGGGCTTTCCGCCAGCCAGGACGCCGTTGAACTGATCGCCGCACGGGTCGAGGGCAACCTGCTCGCGGCTGCCCAGGAAATCGAAAAGCTCAAACTGATGGCCGAAGGCGGTCAGATCACCGTCGAAACCGTGCAAGCGGCCGTCGCTGACAGTGCGCGCTTCGATGTCTTTGGACTGACCGACGCGATTCTCAACGGTGAAGCGGCTCATGCCCTGCGCATGCTCGAAGGGCTGCGCGGTGAAGGCGTCGAACCACCGGTGATTCTCTGGGCGCTGGCCCGGGAGCTGCGTCTGTTGGCCAACCTGTCGCTGCAGTACAGCCAGGGCGTGCCACTGGACAAAGCCTTCAGCTCTGCCCGACCGCCGGTCTGGGACAAACGTAAACCATTGATGAGCAAAGCCTTGCAACGCTACTCGGCGCAACGCTGGGCGCAGCTATTGCTGGAAGCTCAGCGCATCGACGCACAGATCAAAGGCCAGGCAGCCGGTTCGCCGTGGATGAGTTTGAGTCGATTGTCGTTGTTGATGGCTGGCCAAAGATTGTCGTTGCCCGCTGAATAAGATCAAAAGATCCTGCTTCCTACAAAAACAACCTGCATTTGTCCTATAGACAGAACCCCGACTTCGGCAGACTATTTCCCCCGCAAAACCCACTCAATCGAGAGATCTGATCATGAGCAAAAAGCCATCCAAAAATGGCCCCAACAAGGCCAAATCCATCATTGCCCAGCCACTGTTCCGTAGCCGTCAGGAACCAGCCGGCAAGGGCAAAGGCAGCTACCGCCGCGAAGCCTTCCAGTCTAATAGCTGGGAGGCTTCTTACTTTCTGGCGGCCTGAAAGGCAAGCGCTCGCTCAACATGTTAAGGTCTGCACCTGATTCGTACTCCCTGGACCCGTGCATGCCCCTTTGTATTTCCCGTCGTTGGCCCCTGCGCCAACTGATCGCTGCCTCCAGCCTCATTTTGCTAGTCGCCTGCGCGGAAAAACCCACCGCTGCCGACGCCAAGCCGCTTCAGACCCTCCCCGTCGCGACAGCCCCTGCGGTCATTCCGCCCGTGGTTCCGACCGGTGAAAACCTCGACATCCAGCCCACCCAGACCTTCGCCGAATGGCAGGCGGGTTTCCGCAAGGACGCTCTGGCCGCCGGTATTCGCGCCGACCTGTTCGACCGCGCCTTCGCCAATGTCAGCCTCGACACCAGCGTGATCCGTGCCGACCGCAGCCAACCGGAATTTTCCCGCCCGGTATGGGAATACCTCGACGGCGCCCTTTCGCCGCTGCGGGTACACAAAGGCCAGGCGCTGGTCAGCCAGTACGCCGACATCCTGCAAAGCATCGAACAACGCTACGGCGTCGATCGTCAGGCACTGGTCTCGGTGTGGGGCATGGAAAGTAACTTCGGGCAGTTCCAGGGCAACAAGTCGGTGATTAATTCCCTGGCGACCCTGGCCTATGAAGGTCGGCGTCCCGGGTTTGCCCACGCGCAACTGATCGCCGCCCTGCAGATCCTGCAACAGGGTGATATCGAGCCTGAGAAAATGCTTGGCTCCTGGGCCGGCGCCATGGGCCAGACCCAGTTCATCCCGACCACCTACAACACCCACGCCGTGGACTTCGATGGCGATGGTCGCCGCGACATCTGGGGCAGCCCAGCCGACGCGCTGGCCTCGACGGCGCATTACCTGCAAAGCTCAGGCTGGCAGAAAGGCCAGCCGTGGGGCTTTGAAGTGCAGTTACCGGGCAGTTTCAACTACGTCCTGGCCGATGGCACGATTCGCAAGAGCGTCGCCGAATGGCTGCAACTGGGTGTCACCCTGCCCAATGGCGGTCAGGTTCCGCCAGGCTCCGAACACCTGTCAGCCGCCCTGCTGCTGCCGGCCGGTTACCGTGGCCCGGCGTTCCTGGTGCTCGACAACTTCCGCGCGATCCTCAAGTACAACAACTCGTCGTCTTACGCCCTTGCCGTTAGCCTGTTGTCAGAGCGTTTCAACGGCGCCGGCCTGATCAACGGCACGTGGCCGAAAGATGATTTGCCGCTGAGCCGTACCGAGCGGATCGAGCTGCAAAGCCTGTTGAGTGCTCAGAACTACGACGCGGGCACCGCCGACGGCATTATCGGCGCCAACACCCGCAAGGCGATCCGCAGCGCCCAGCAGTCGTTTGGCTGGCCGGCAGATGGGTATCCGACGCATAAGTTGCTCGAAGGCCTTCGTAACCGCTAAAAGCATCGCGGGCAAGCCATGCTCCTACAGGTTCAGCGATGTTCACAAAATGGGTGAACGACGCGTTACCTGTAGGAGCATGGCTTGCCCGCGATGACTGACTGTCAGGCGACGAATTCCTAAGCCCTGATCACCACATCCTGCTCCAACACCAACGCCTTGTTCCCCGCATCCAATCTGACCAGCGCCCCCATCGGCAACGTCAAATTCGGATCGCAATGCCCGCTGCGCCACCCTGCCAACACCGGTATCCGCAAAGGCGCAAAGGTCCGCTTGAGCAAGCGCTCCAGAGAAACCGTATCAACCCCCGCCACATCCCCCACCAAAACCCCGCGCAGCTTGTGCAGCGTGCCGGCCAGGCGCAGGTGGGTCAGCAGCCGGTCGATTCGATACAACGGCTCGTTAATGTCCTCGATGAACAGGATGACGCCCTCGGCATCCAACTCATACGGCGTCCCCATGGTCGCGGCGATCAGCGACAGATTGCCCCCCAGCAAGCGCCCGTGAGCGATACCAGGCTCAATCGTCGTCAACGGGTAGGCGACCGGGTGCGCCAGCACACTGCCCGCCTTCACCTGCCCTCTGAGCATGTTGAAGAATGAAGACTCGGTAGGTTTTTGCTTGTCACCCAGCAGGTCGGCGTTGAGCATCGGACCATGAAAGGTCACGAAGCCCGCATAACGGCTGATCGCCAAGTGCAGCGCGGTGATGTCGCTGTAGCCGATGAACGGCTTGGCATTGTTGCGCAGCAGCTCAAAGTCGATGCGATCGAGCAACCGCGGCGTACCGTAACCCCCACGCAAGCAAATGATCGCGTCGACCTCACTGTCGGCAAACGCCGCGTGCAGGTCATTGAGCCGTACATCATCACTGCCGGCCAAATAATCATCTTTCTCGTACACGCCAGGGAAAACCCGCAGTGAGTATCCGCGAGCGCGCATCCAGGTGATGGCCTTGTCGGTGTCCAGCGCTGCGGGACCGGCGGGCGCAATAACGCCGATCAGCCCTTGCGACGGCAAGGCCGGAACGGGTGCGTGAGGACAAAGGGTGTGAGTCGGTCGAACGGTCATCCATGAATCTCCCTGCGTGAATGCGTCAAGCACACAGTAGTCAGGAACGGGGACAAACAGAAGAGGGTCAGTCGCGCCGAAAGTTGCAGGAAAAGTCTGTCATTGCCGTAGGCAGGCAAAAAAACGCCCGCGAGGCTGAATGCCTGCGGGCGTTTTTCATGTCTGGCAGCAGATCAGGACGACATCAGCTCGGCTTTAACCAGTTTCGCCTGCTCGTCGGCGTGGTACGAGGAACGTACCAGCGGGCCGGAAGCGACGTTCTTGAAGCCCATCTTGTAACCTTCCTCGGCGAACCAGGCGAACACGTCCGGGTGCACGAAACGCTGGACCGGCAAGTGGCTGCGGGACGGTTGCAGGTACTGGCCCAGAGTCAGCATGTCGATGTCGTGTTCGCGCATGCGCTTCATGACTTCGATCACTTCTTCGTCAGTCTCGCCCAGACCCAGCATCAGGCCGGACTTGGTCGGAATGTGCGGCATCATCTGCTTGAAGCGTTGCAGCAGGGTCAGCGACCACTGGTAATCCGAACCCGGACGCGCGGCCTTGTACAGGCGCGGCACGGTTTCCAGGTTGTGGTTGAACACATCAGGCGGCTCGGCAGCGGTGATTTCCAGCGCAACGTCCATGCGGCCACGGTAATCCGGGACCAGGGTTTCGAGCTGCACGTTCGGCGACAGCTTGCGGATCTCGCGGATGCAGTCGGCAAAGTGCTGGGCACCGCCGTCACGCAGGTCGTCGCGGTCAACCGAGGTGATCACCACGTACTTGAGTTTCAGGTCCGCGATGGCGATGGCCAGGCTTTCCGGCTCGTTGGTGTCCAGTGGCTTCGGACGACCGTGGCCAACGTCGCAGAACGGGCAGCGACGGGTGCAGATGTCACCCATGATCATGAAGGTCGCGGTGCCGCCGGAGAAGCATTCGCCCAGGTTCGGGCAGGACGCCTCTTCGCAGACACTGTGCAGCTTGTGTTTGCGCAACAGGGCCTTGATGCGGTCGACTTCCGGGGAAACCGGGATACGCACACGAATCCAGTCAGGTTTCTTCGGCAGTTCGGTGGTCGGAATGATCTTCACCGGGATACGTGCAACCTTCTCGGCGCCGCGCAGCTTCACGCCGGCTTCAACCTTGGCACGCGGGGCCGGACGCTCGGTGACATCCAGCGTCGGGATCATGGTTTGCACTGCATCAGTAGTCATATCAGTCGATTCCGCCCGTTAGGGTCGTCTGCTCAGCATAGTCGAGGTGTTTGACGAGCTGCGCGCGCAGCCGGGCACTTACCTCGGCAAATTCAATCGATCCTGCGTGATCGCTCAGCTGGGTCATCGCCAGCCCGGCGTAGCCGCAGGGATTAATCCGTCGAAACGGTTCCAGGTTCATGTCCACATTCAGGGCCAGGCCATGAAAGGAGCAACCGTGGCGGATCCGCAGACCCAGAGAAGCGATTTTCGCCCCATTGACGTAGACACCCGGAGCATCCGGCTTGGCCACGGCAGTGACGCCATAGCTGGCCAGCAACTCGATCAGGCATTGTTCCATGCGGCTGACCAGGTCACGCACGCCGAAACCCAGCTTGCGTACGTCGAGCAACAGGTAGGCCACCAATTGGCCGGGACCGTGATAAGTCACCTGACCACCGCGATCAACCTTTACTACCGGAATATCTCCCGGGAGTAACAAGTGCTCAGCCTTGCCGGCCTGCCCCTGGGTGAACACCGGTGGGTGCTCGACCAGCCAGATCTCGTCCGCGGCATCGCTGCCGCGTTCGTTGGTGAAGCGTTGCATGGCGTGCCAGACCGGCTCGTAAGCCATCTGGCCGAGCTCGCGAAAGCCCAGCGTGCCAGACATCACAGCACCATGTGCACGAAACCGGTAGCCCGCAACTCGCTGTTGATGTCGTACAGCTGTTCCTGGCCGGTGGCGATGATGTGCAACTGGATGGTCGTGTACTTGCCGTTGGTACTCTGGCGCTCGGCCAGGGTCTTGTGGTCAACGGTCGCGTGTTTCTCAAGGATCGCGATGATCTTGTCCTTGAAACCCACGCCGGTGTCGCCGATTACCTTGATAGGGTAATCCGCGCAGGGAAATTCGATTTTTGGCGCCTTTACTTCGGTGTCTGTCATGGCGTAACGGCCTCGTAAGCCGTGGCAACGGACATGGCCCCGTTCCGGATTGGAACAGGGCCATGCAAGTCCACACTAATTCAGTTGAACAAGCCGTAGAAGAATAGACGGATGCTATCCCACATGCGGCGGAAGATACCACCCTCGTCGACCGCGTCCAGAGCGATCAGATCAGCGCTATGCACGACTTTGTCATCCAGCTTCACTTCGACTTTACCGATTACATCGCCCTTGGCGATTGGCGCAATCAGTTGCGGGTTCATGGTCATGCTCGCGGCGAGCTTTTTCAGCTGGCCTTTTGGCAGGGTCATGGTCAGGTCTTCAGCCAGGCCGGCCTTGACTTGATTGGTGGTGCCTTTCCAGACAGGAGCCTGAGCCAGCTCGGCGCCTTTCTGATAGAACGTCTGGGTTTCGAAGAAGCGGAAACCGTAGGTCAACAGCTTCTGGGTTTCGGAGGCGCGAGCCACTTCACTGTTGGTGCCGAACACCACAGCGATCAGGCGCATGCCATCACGTACTGCCGAAGACACCATGCAGTAGCCGGCTTCGTCGGTGTGACCGGTTTTCAGGCCGTCGACCGTCTTGTCGCGCCACAGCAGCAGGTTACGGTTAGGTTGCTTGATGCCGTTCCAGAAGAACTCTTTCTGCGAGTAGATCGCGTAGTGAGCCGGGTCTTCGTGGATGATCGCGCGAGCCAGCACCGCCATGTCGTGAGCCGACGAGTAGTGCTCAGGGTTCGGCAGACCGGTCGGGTTCATGAAGTGGCTGTTGGTCATGCCCAGATCGGCCACGGTTTTGTTCATCATGTCAGCGAAGGCGTCTTCGCTGCCGGCGATGTGCTCGGAGAGCGCAACGCTGGCGTCGTTACCCGACTGAATGATGATGCCGTGCAGCAGGTCGCTGACCGTGACTTGCGAGCCGACCTTGATGAACATCCGCGAACCGCCGGTGCGCCAGGCGTTTTCGCTGACGGTCACCGGGTCGTTTTCGCCGATCTGGCCACGACGGATTTCCAGGGTCGCGATGTACGCGGTCATCAGCTTGGTCAGGCTGGCCGGAGGCAGACGCTGGTCACCGTTGTTCTCCACCAGCACGTTGCCGCTGCTGGCGTCCATGAGTACATAGGCTTTGGCGGCCAGTTGCGGTGGCGACGGCATCATCTCGACCGCGAAAGCGGCAGGCGAGAGGAGCAGCGGGACTAGCAGACACAGGCGTTTGGCAAAGGTGGTGATGTTCATCCGTCTCTCGAAATCGCTAATGGAAACTGCCCTAAGGGGCAAAACTAATCAGATGACCTTCTAACGGGTCATCGCGTGTTCAGTTGCTCACTCTGTAACCCTTGCCGGGCTTTTGTTCTTTAACGAGCCAACAACCAGGTCCACCCCCCAAACCGCAAGCGAACCGTCAATCAAGTACTACGTATTACTCGGCAGTGACCAGGCTCGGCGAACCGAGATTGGCCAGGCGCACACTGTTCTGCACTTGCTGGATTTCACCCGGCGAGCCGATCGGCCCCAGGCGCACCCGATGCAGCGTCTGTTGATTGCGCACGATCGAACTGATGAACACCGGAGCGCTCACCATTCCGCTGAGCTTCGATCTCAGGAGTTCTGCAGCGTCCGGGTTGGCGAACGCGCCCACCTGCAGATACTGGCCAGAGGCTGGTACAGAAGCGTTTTTTTTTGCATCGATCGGCGAGGGCACAACGGCCGCGGCGTGTTGCTGCGGCGGTGGCGTCCATTGTTCGACGGTGCCGGCCGAAGCCGTAATCGTCGGGGCGCTATTTTGCGCGACTTGCGGCTCGTTAAGCATCAAAGGCGCCGGACGGCCTTTGGCTGCCCACCATTGCTGCGGATCGATGCCTTCGACCTTGACCCGCGCGGTGCCGGTTTCGGCATAGCCGAGTTTCTTGGCCGCTGCGTAGGACAAGTCGATGATCCGGTCCGAATAGAACGGCCCACGGTCGTTGACCCGCAGGACTACGCTCTTGTTGTTGTCCAGGTTGGTCACCCGAACGTAACTCGGCAGTGGCAAGGTCTTGTGAGCAGCACTCATGCCATACAGGTCGTAAACCTCGCCATTGGCGGTGTTCTGACCGTGGAACTTGGTGCCATACCAAGACGCAGTGCCCGAGGCCACGTAGGTCTTGGATTCCTGCAATGGGAAGTACGTCTTGCCCAGAACGGTATAGGGGTTGGCTTTATAAGGACCTGTATGCAGGGTCGGCGTGGCATCCGGGATGCGCGAAACATCGACGTCCCACCACGGCGCGCCATCTTTGTGCGCGCGGTTGATGTCCAGGCCTGGCGCTGCGCGCACGGCGGTGGAAGACTTCTGGGTCGGCGAACGGCTGGTCGAACAACTGGCGATCAGCACCGCCAACGCGGCGAATGCCATCAGCTTCAGGGGTTTATTCATAGGCAATGCCCGCATTACTTGACGCCCCGTGCTTGGACCAGCTGTTCAGACAGTTGATGTACGGCCATGGCGTACATCACGCTGCGGTTATAACGCGTGATTGCGTAAAAATTCGTCAGGCCCATCCAGTATTCGGGGCCATTGTCACCTTCCAGGCGGAAAGCCGTGACCGGCATATCATCGCGCAGCGCATCATGACTTGACCACCCCAGCGCCCGCAACTCCCCGACGGTTTTAGTCGGTTCGATACCCGTGGTCAAACCTTCGTCCACCTGATCGCCACGCACATCGGCGCGACTGACCACCGGTTCGCCGGCTACCCAGCCGTGACGCTTGAAATAGCTGGCGACGCTGCCAATGGCATCGTCCGGATCGGTCCAGATATTAATGTGGCCGTCACCGTCGAAGTCCACCGCGTAGGCACGAAAGCTGCTCGGCATGAACTGCGGCAAACCCATGGCACCAGCGTAAGAGCCTTTGAGAGTCAGCGGATCGACCTGCTCTTCCCGGGCCAGCAACAGGAACTCACGCAATTCCTTGCGGAAAAATTCGGCACGGGGAGGATAGTCGAAACCCAGGGTCGACAAGGCGTCGATTACCCGAAAGTTGCCGGTATTGCGACCGAAAAAGGTCTCGACACCGATGATCGAAACAATAACCTGCGCCGGTACGCCGTATTCCTGCTCGGCACGGGCCAGTACCGCCTCGTGCTGACGCCAGAAGTCCACACCACGGGCGATGCGCGCGTCGGTGATGAACATCGGGCGGTACTCGCTCCACTGCTTGACCCGCTCGGCAGGTTTCGAGATCGCGTCCAGAATCGACTGCTTGCGCTCGGCTTCGCGGAACACGCCCATCAGCTGTTCACCGGCAAAACCGTAGTCGCGGGTCATTTCACCGACGAATTCGGCCACTTGCGGTGAGCCTTCGTAATCGCCGGCCAACGCGTCCTGCGCTGTGCCAAGGATGCTTACCAGGCCGACCCATGGCGCATATCGAGTCGCCCAGCCACGCATTACTTGCATTGAAATCTTCACCTTATTCAAACCTGAGCGATCCACTTACGATGGGTATGGATCGACATCAAAACCCCAAACGCTGACAGCAGCGTCACCAGCGAAGTTCCTCCGTAGCTAATGAACGGCAACGGCACCCCCACAACCGGCAACAGGCCACTGACCATACCGATGTTGACGAAAACGTAAACAAAAAACGTCATGGTCAGGCTGCCCGCGAGCAATTTGCCGAACAATGTCTGGGCCTGAGCGGTAATCACCAGTCCGCGGCCGATCAATAGCAGGTAAATCAGCAGCAGTGCGCAGATACCCACCAGGCCGAATTCTTCGCCCATGACGGCAATAATGAAGTCGGTGTGGCTTTCCGGCAGGAAGTCCAGGTGCGACTGAGTGCCAAGCAACCAGCCTTTGCCGAACACGCCGCCGGAACCGATGGCGGCTTTCGACTGAATGATGTTCCAGCCAGTGCCCAGCGGATCGCTCTCGGGGTCGAGGAAGGTCAGGATTCGCTGTTTCTGGTAGTCGTGCATGATGAAGAACCACATCGCCACGGCCACCGGCACGGCGGCGGCGATCACGCTGATGATCCAGCGCCACTTCAAGCCACCCATAAACAGCACAAACGCACCGCCGGCCAGAATCAGCAGCGAAGTGCCGAGGTCGGGCTGACGCACGATCAGGATGAAGGGCAACCCAATCAGAAACAGACTGACGCCCACATGCTTGAGCTGCGGCGGCAAGGTGCGCTTGGACAAGTACCAGGCGATGGTCGCCGGCATCAGGATCTTCATGAATTCCGAGGGCTGGAAGCGGATCACCCCGGGAATGTTGATCCAGCGCGTAGCACCCATGGCGTTGTGGCCCATGACGTCCACCACCACCAGCAACAGCACACCGAGCACATAACCGACCGGCACCCAACGGGCCATGAAGCGCGGTTCGAATTGGGCGATGACGATCATCGATACCAGGCCGATGCCGAACGAAGTGGCTTGCTTGGCCAACAGATCCCAGCTTTTGCCGCTGGCCGAATACAGCACGAACAGGCTGCCGGCGGCGAGCGTCAACAGCAGGATCAGCAAGGGGCCGTCGATGTGCAGGCGTTGCAACAGCGTCGCACGGCGACGCATCACATCCTCACTGGAGAGGATGCGATCGAAATTACTCTTCACGGGCCGTAGCCTCCGCACTGATAGGGCTGGCGTATTCGGCTTTCAGTCGGCCGTCCTGGTCCAGGAGCCAGGCGTCCATGACTTGACGCACTACTGGCGCGGCGACGCCGGAACCGGACTCACCGTTCTCGACCATCACCGACACCACGATTTGCGGGTTGTCGGCCGGCGCGAAGCCGACGAACAAGGCGTGGTCGCGGTGACGCTCCTGAACCTTGGAACGGTCGTACTTCTCACCCTGCTTGATCGCGACCACCTGGGCCGTACCACTCTTGCCGGCAATCCGGTATTGCGAACCGATCGCCGCCTTGCGCGCGGTACCCCGGGCACCGTGCATCACCTGCTGCATGCCGTGGTTGACCTTGGTCCAGTCGGACGGGTCACGCAGGATGATGTCCGGCATCGGATTTTCATCCTTCGGCCGCTCGCCTTCGACGGTCTTGGCCAGGTGCGGACGGTTCCACACCCCTTTGTTCGCGACCAGCGCCGTGGCCTGGGCCAGTTGTAAGGGCGTTGATTGCATGTAGCCCTGACCGATCCCCAGAATCAGCGTCTCGCCCGGGAACCAGGCCTGACGACGGGTTGCCCGCTTCCATTCCCGTGTCGGCATCAGCCCCGGCGACTCTTCGAACATGTCCAGCGAGACCTTCTGGCCAATGCCGAACTTGCCCAGGTAGGCCGACAGCCGATCGATCCCCAGCTTGTGGGCCAGGTCGTAAAAGTAGGTGTCGTTGGAGCGCATGATCGCCGTGTCCAGATCGACGTAGCCGTCACCGGTACGGTTCCAGTTACGGTATTTGTGATCGTAGTTGGGCAACTGGTAATAGCCGGGGTCATACACCCGACTCGACGCGTTCACAACGCCAGAATCCAGGCCGGCAATTGCCACGGCCGGTTTGATGGTCGAGCCCGGCGGGTACAGGCCGCGCAGCACGCGGTTGAACAGTGGCCGGTCGATGGAATCGCGCAACTCGGAATAGGCCTTGAAGCTGATGCCGGTGACAAACAGGTTCGGGTCAAAACTCGGCTGACTGACCATCGCCAGGACTTCGCCGGTTTTCGGGTCCAGCGCCACCACTGCGCCACGGCGACCGCCGAGTGCAGCTTCGGCGGCCTCCTGCAATTTGATGTCCAGGCTCAGGACGATGTCCTTGCCGGAAATCGGTTCGGTACGTTTGAGTACCCGCAGCACGCGGCCACGGGCGTTGGTCTCGACTTCTTCGTAACCGACCTGACCGTGCAATTCGGGCTCGTAGAAGCGCTCAATGCCAGTTTTGCCAATTTGATGGGTGCCGCTGTAACTCACCGGGTCCAGAGACTTGAGCTCTTTCTCGTTGATCCGCCCCATATATCCCACCGAGTGCGCAAAGTGCGCGCCCTGCGGGTAGTGACGCACCAGCTGCGCGACCACTTCCACACCCGGCAGACGGAACTGGTTCACCGCGATGCGGGCGATCTGTTCTTCGGTCAGCTCGAACAGGATCGGCACCGGCTCGAACGGCCGGCGCCCCTGACGCATGCGCTTCTCGAAGATCACCCGGTCCTCGGGCGTCAGCTCCAGCACTTCGACAATGACGTCGAGCACTTGCTGCCATTCGCCGGAGCGCTCACGGGTCATGCTCAAGCTGAAGCTGGGCCGGTTATCCGCCACCACCACGCCATTGCGATCGAAGATCAAGCCCCGAGTCGGCGGAATCGGCTGCACATGGACGCGGTTGTTTTCCGACAGGGTCGAGTGGTACTCGTACTGAATCACCTGGAGGAAATACAGCCGCGCGATCAGCACACAGATCAGCGACACCACCGCAATTGCCCCGAACACGACGCGGCCACGCACCAGACGGGCGTCTTTTTCGTGGTCCTTGATGCGGATCGGCTGGGGCATGAGGGCAGAACTACTTGTGGTAAGGGTGGCCGGACAGGACTGTCCAGGCACGATACAGCTGTTCGCCGATCAGGATTCGCACCAGCGGGTGCGGCAACGTCAGCGGCGAGAGCGACCAGCGCTGATCGGCCCGGGCACAGACTTCCGGCGCCAGCCCTTCGGGGCCGCCGACCATGAAATTCACCGTGCGCGAGTCCAGCCGCCAGCGATCGAGCTCGACCGCCAGTTGCTCGGTGCTCCAGGGCTTGCCGTGGACTTCGAGGGTCACAACACGCTCGTTCGGCCCGACCTTGGCCAGCATGGCTTCGCCTTCCTGACGGATGAATCGCGCCACGTCGGCGTTCTTGCCACGGGTGTTGAGCGGTATTTCCACCAGTTCCAGCGCCAGCTCGGACGGAAGACGCTTGGCATATTCATGCCAGCCTTCTTCCACCCACTTGGGCATGCGAGAACCGACGGCGATCAGTCGCAGTCGCACAGCGGTCCCTTATTGCTGGTCTTTGTTGAGCTTGACGAAGTGCTCATGGGTGTTTTCCGGGCTGTGGTGAGCCGCGTTCAGAGCACGGCTCTGTTCTGCACCGGACCACAGACGCTCCAGGTCGTAAAACTGACGAGCCGAAGCGGTCATCATGTGCACGATGACATCATCCATATCCAGCAGGACCCAGTCGCTGTCGCCCTTGCCTTCTTCACCCAGCGGCTTGACGCCCTGGGCTTTGACCGCTTCGCGGACCTTGTCCAGCATCGCGCCGATCTGGCGGTTGGAGGTACCGGTGGCGATGATCATGAAGTCAGTAATGCTCTGCTTTTCACGAACGTCGATCACCTGGATGTCCTGGCCCTTGACGTCTTCCAGGGCCGCTACGGCAACCTTGACCAGCTCTTCGCCGCGCAGCTCAGGGCCGGTTGGAACTTCTACTGGCAGCGGGGCGCTCTTGAACGTGCCTTTGCGCTTTACTTTAGTTACGTCTTTGTCAGTCATATAAAACTCGTTTTGCTCGTATGTTCGGGCGCTTCGGTACACGCGTTCACGTGTTTTGAAGCGCTCCCTTTTTCAGTTCGACGCACGGTAGAGACCGTGCGCATCGATGTAGGCCAGGACCGCGTCGGGCACCAGGAAACGTACCGACTTACCGCTGGCCAGCAGTTGACGGATCTGGGTGGCGGATACCGCGAGCGGTGTCTGCCAGACGAATGCAATCTGTCCGCTCGGCCCTTTGAGGGCCAGCGGGTCGCTCACCGAGCGTGCCGCCAACAGATTGCGCAAGGCATCCGGCGGTTCGCTGTCGGCATCCGGGCGTTGCAGCACCAGGATGTGGCAATGCTGGAGCAACTCTTCCCAGCGATGCCAAGTGGGCAGGCCGCAAAATGCGTCCCAGCCCAAAAGTAGAAAAACCTGGTCGGAGGCGGCAAGTTCTGCGCGCATCAGTTCCAGGGTGTCGATGGTGTAGGACGGTTTGTCCCGCTGCAATTCGCGGGCGTCCACCACCAGCGGCGCCACACCGGCCACCGCGCACTCGACCATCGCCAGACGGTCTTTCGCCGATACCTGCGGCGTACCGCGATGAGGTGGTCTGGCACTGGGTGTCAGACGCAGCTCATCGAGCGCCAGCGATTCGGCGACTTCCAGTGCACCGCGCAAATGGCCGATATGCACCGGGTCGAAGGTTCCACCCAGCATGCCAATGCGTCGAGGCGCAGGCTCGCTGGCGGTTACCGGGGCTGACAGGTCGAGGTCGCCCAAGTCAGTCTGACGCCTGGCCGCGCAACTGGCCATCACCGACCACGATGTACTTCTCGCAGGTCAGACCTTCGAGGCCCACCGGGCCGCGGGCGTGCAGCTTATCAGTAGAAATGCCAATCTCGGCACCCAATCCGTATTCGAAGCCATCGGCGAAGCATGTCGGGGTGTTGATCATGACCGACGATGAATCGACTTCAGCGACGAAACGCCGGGTGTCAGCAAGGTTTTCACTGACAATCGAATCGGTGTGATGGGAGCCGTACTTGTTAATGTGTTCGATGGCCTGGTCCAGCCCGTCGACCACACGGATCGAGAGAATCGGCGCCAGGTACTCGGTGTTCCAGTCTTCTTCAGTGGCGGCAACAGCCTCGATGATCGCCCGGGTGCGCTCGCAGCCGCGCAGCTCGACGCCTTTTTCGCGGAACTGTGCGGCCATCGATGGCAGGAAATCCTTGGCGACCGATTGGTCCACCAGCAGGGTTTCCATCGCACCGCAGATGCCATAACGGTAAGTCTTGGCGTTGAACGCGATGCGCTGGGCTTTCGGCAGGTCGGCATGAGCACTGACGTAAACGTGACAGATGCCGTCCAGATGCTTGATAACCGGCACGCGAGCGTCACGGCTGACGCGCTCGATCAGGCCACGGCCGCCACGGGGCACGATAACGTCGACGTACTCGGGCATGGTGATCAGTGCGCCAACGGCGGCACGGTCAGTGGTTTCGACCACTTGCACCACGGCGGCAGGCAAATCGGCTTCGGCCAGACCGCGCTGGATGCAGGCGGCAATGGCACGATTGGAATGAATCGCCTCGGAGCCGCCACGCAGAATGGTCGCGTTGCCAGACTTCAGGCACAGGCTGGCGGCATCGATCGTCACGTTCGGACGGGATTCGTAGATGATCCCGATCACGCCCAACGGCACGCGCATCTTGCCGACCTGAATGCCCGACGGCCTAAAGCTCATGTCGCGGATCGCGCCGACCGGATCCGGCAGAGCCGCCACCTGACGCAAACCGACGATCATGCCGTCGATACGTTCGGGGGTCAGCGCCAGACGCTCAAGCAATGCAGGCTCAAGACCATTGGCGCGGCCAGCGGCCAAATCCAGTTCATTGGCAGCCGTCAGCTCGGCGCGTGCGGCGTCCAACGCATTGGCTGCTGCCTGCAAGGCGCGGTTTTTCTGCGCGGTGCTGGCACGGCCGATGACGCGAGAAGCTTCGCGGGCAGCGCGACCCAATCGGGTCATGTAGTCAAGAACGGACTCAGTCATGGTCTGGAGTGGTCTTTGCTTAGGTCTTGGTAAAGAGTAAAGCGGCAGATTATAGCTGTCGCGTCCCGGGACTAACAGCGGTGACGGGCGGATGGTCGAAATGGAGGGCAATTTGCCGACGTTCAGCCGTGATTAAGCTGCAAATTGTTATCATCGCGACTCAATCAGCCCTGATAAACGCCGTTCATCATGACTAACCTGACTGTTCGCACGTCCGCGACGAGCCTGCCCAAGGGGCTCGCGGATGCATTTTTCGACAGAGATGCCCAAACGCTGGCCCGGGATTTACTCGGTAAAGTCATTCGTCACCGGGTCGGCGACCTGTGGCTCAGCGCCCGAATTATCGAGACCGAAGCCTATTACTTCGAAGAAAAAGGCAGCCACGCCTCCCTCGGCTACACAGAAAAACGTAAGGCTTTGTTTCTGGATGGCGGCCACATCTATATGTACTACGCCCGTGGCGGCGACTCTCTGAACTTCAGCGCCCAGGGGCCGGGCAATGCTGTGCTGATCAAATCCGCCTATCCGTGGGTCGATGACTTGAGCGGGCCGGCGAGCCTGGCGCAGATGCTGTTGAACAATCCCGACGCCCAGGGTCGCCCTCGCCCTTCGCAAAAGCTTTGCGCCGGACAGACATTGCTCTGCAAAGCGTTGGGCCTGAAGGTGCCGGTCTGGGACGCCAAGCGCTTCGACCATGAAGTGCTGCTGGTGGAAGATATCGGCCCGGCGCCCGCTCACATTATACAAACCACACGTTTGGGCATTCCCCACGGCCGCGATGAGCATTTGATGTACCGTTTCGTCGATGCGGCTTACGCGCCGTATTGCACGCGCAACCCGTTGCGACGGGGGCAGGTCGAAGGTCGCGATTATTTTTTGCTGACCTGAACAATGAAAATTCCCCTGTGGGAGCGACCTGTGGCGAGGGGGCTCGCCCCCGTTGGGCTGCGAAGCGGCCCCAAAATTGATGTTGTGCCAAATATTTTGTGAGTGCTACGCACTCAAACGGGGCGGTGCGGCGTTCCGACAAGCCCCCTCGCCACAGGGCTCCCACAGGGATTTATAGCGTTTTGAAGATTGTGTTCGCCCGCCTAGGGCCAATTGAATTGTCGATGGAGTTGTTTTTATGGGCCCATGGCTCGATAGCGTGACCGGTTGGTTGACGGTCAACCCGCAATGGCTGGCCGCGGCGGTGTTCATAGTGGCCTTTGTGGAATGCCTGGCGATTGCCGGGCTGATCGTACCCGGCACGGTGCTGCTGTTTGCCGTGGCGGTACTGGCCGGCAGTGGCGCGCTGTCGTTGGGTGAAACGCTGCTGCTGGGCTTTCTCGCCGGTGTGCTGGGGGACATCGTTTCGTACTTCATCGGGCGACATTTCCATCAGAACATCCGGCGCCTGCCAGGCCTGCGCCATCATCCGGAATGGATCGCCGGCGCCGAAGCGTATTTCCAGCGCTACGGCATCGCCAGCCTGCTGGTCGGGCGCTTCATCGGTCCCCTGCGGCCGATGCTGCCGATGGTCGCGGGGATGTTCGACATGCCCTTCCCGCGCTTCGCCGCCGTCAGTCTGCTGGCCGCCGCTGGCTGGACCGTTGCCTATCTGCTGCCCGGCTGGGCCACGGGGGCGGCGATTCGCCTGCCGTTGCCGGAGGGTTTCTGGCCTGAAGCCGGGATCGTCGCCGGCAGCATCGTCGTCATGGTGGGCTTGAGCGCCACCAGCAGTCTGCGCCGTCATCGCAAAGCGACGATGCTGATTACCGGAATGAGCTTCCTGATTTTGGCCGGACTGTTTATCGGCTATCCGCATCTGACCGCCCTCGATCAGGGCTTGATGACCCTGGTGCAGGAACACCGCAGCCCGATGCTCGATGAAGTCGCGGTGACATTCACGCTGATCGGCGAGTTTCGCAACATGCTGTTGTTCAGCGCCCTGCTGACGGGTTTGCTGTTGCTCACCCGGCAATGGCGCCAGGCGATTTTCGCCGGCAGCACCCTGCTTTGCACCGCGCTGGGCAACACCGCGACCAAACACTTTTTCGCCCGCGTACGCCCGGAAGTGTTGAGCGATCCTCTGACCAGCTACAGCATGCCCAGCGGCCACGCCTCGGGCTCTTTTGCGCTGTTTCTGACGCTGGCCGTGCTGGCCGGCCGCGGACAACCGCCGCGCATGCGCCTGACCTGGCTGCTGGTAGGTTGCTTGCCGGCGCTGGCGATTGCCCTGTCGCGGGTGTACCTGGGCGCGCACTGGCCGACGGATGTGTTGGCCGGCGCGATGCTGGCAGCGTGCGTGTGTGCGGCGAGCTTGTGGCTAAATCAGCGCCCGGCGCCGCTCAACGCCATGCCACCGAAGGTCTGGTGGTTGGTGTTGCCAGCGCTGGTGGCGCTGTTCGGGTTCTTTGCATTGCGGCACTTACCGCATGCGATGTTGCGGTATGCCTACTGATCAGGCAAACAACTCACCCTGCAACTCATCCAGCAGCGCCTGAATCGCATCCAGTCGCTGCTGCGGATCATCGAGTTGCAGCAGGTCGATCTTGTCCACTTCGGCAAACGGCAACAGGTACGCCAACTGATTGGCCAACGACTGCTGCCCGGTTGCCTCGGTGCCCATGTTCAACGCTTCGACCATCGGGTGTTCGGCCAAGGCTTTGAGCAGCGCAACCAGGTCGGCGTCTTCATCCTGCAGCGGTTGCTCAGGTTCGTCCTCCAGCCACTCGACCTCGGCGACGGTCAGCTGATCGCGCTGAATCTCGGTGCGCAGCACGTGGAAACGCCGTCCGCCCTGCACCCGAATGCCCAGCAAGCCATTGTCCTGCTGTTTGAAATCAGTGATCAGCGCCTCGCATCCGACCAGCGCGTAGCCCGCCGGGGCGATGCCGACTTCTTCGCCGTCAAGGATGCACACCACGCCAAAGCCGCCGCCCTGTTTCATGCAGCGACTGATCATGTCCAGGTAGCGCGCCTCGAAGATCTGCAAATCGAGGATGCAGCCAGGAAACAACACTGTGTTCAGCGGAAAAAGCGGCAAGCTCATAGACATTTCCTTACACCACCATCGACACCGCCAACGGCAGGAAAACTGCCGTGGCCACGCCCATCAGACTCATCGCCAGCGCCGCGAAGGCGCCGCACTCTTCATTTTCCTGCATCGCCACCGCAGTGCCTACCGCGTGCGCCGTCATGCCCAATGCCATACCGCGCGCCTCAGGGCTGTGCACACCCAGCCGGGTCAAAAGACTCGGCCCGAAGATCGCCCCGATCACCCCGGTAATCAACACGAACACCGCTGCCAGCGCCGCGACGCCACCGATCTGCTCCGCCACCAGCATGGCAATCGGCGACGTCACCGACTTCGGTGCCATGGTCATCAGGATCATGTGTTCGGCACCAAACGACCAGCCCAGCAATACGCCCATGCCAGTAGCGACGACGCCACCTATCACCAGCGTAGTAAATATCGGCCAGAACAACTGCCGAATGCGTCGCAGATTGAGGTACAGCGGCACAGCCAGCGCCACGGTCGCCGGCCCGAGCAGGATACTGAGGATCTCGGTGCTTTTGCGGTACTCGGCATAGGTCAGGCCGCAACCCACCAATACGCCGATCACCAGCAGCATCGAGACCAGCACCGGTTGCAGAAAGATCCAGCGGGTTTTCTCGAACGCCGCCAGCACCAGCTGATAAGCCCCCAGCGTAATACCGATACCGAACAACGGATGATGAATCACCGATGCCCAGGCGCCGTGCCAGTCGAAGATCATTGGCCATCCTCACGATGAGCGTGACGCTTGACCATGCGCTGCATCAGCACGCCAGCGAAGGCCATGGACAGCAACAGAGACAACACCAGCGCACCGACGATGGCCCAGAAATCCGCGGCAATGTCTTTAGCGTAAACCATCACACCCACGGCGGGCGGCACCAGCAATAACGGCAGGTAACGCAGCAGACTGCTGGCCGCGAGGTTCAGCGGTTCGCCAACCTGGCCACGACTGATCAGGAATACCAACAGCAACAGCAGGCCGACAATCGGCCCCGGCAGTATCGGTAAAAACAAGTGGTTGATGGCTGTGCCCAGCAATTGGAACAGCACCAGCCAGGTCAGGCCACGTAACAACATCCGTCATCTCCCGCCAATATCATCCCGCACAAGCGGGCCGAACATTATAAGCACGCCAACGCTATAGACCGGCATTCGCCAAATTCATGGTCAGTTGACCGGAGCCATTTGCCATGTTGATCTAAAGTGGTAATCCGGGAGGTCAAATCCCCCCACCTCAAAACTATAAAACCGATGAACCCAAGGAGAGTCTCAATGCCCTATGTTCCAGTTGCAGAGCTCAAAGATTATGTCGGCAAGGAACTCGGACGTTCCGAATGGCTCACCATCGATCAGGAGCGCATCAACCTGTTCGCCGAAGCCACAGGGGACTATCAGTTCATCCACGTCGACCCGGTCAAAGCCGCGCAAACGCCATTTGGCAGCACCATTGCACACGGTTTCCTGTCGCTGTCGCTGATCCCCAAACTGATGGAAGACATCCTGATCCTCCCTGAAGGGGCGAAGATGGTGGTCAACTACGGTCTGGATACCGTGCGTTTCATCCAGCCAGTGAAGGTCAATTCCAGGGTACGACTCAAGGTCGACATGAACGAAGTCACCGAGAAGAAACCCGGCCAATGGCTGCTCAAGGCCACCGCCACGCTTGAGATCGAAGGCTCGGACAAGCCGGCCTACATCGCCGAGCCACTGTCTCTCTGCTTCGTGTAACCCATCCCGGATGCGAAGCAGCTCACGCTGTTTCGCGCCCTCTCCTGTTTACTGGCTATATAAGGTCAAACAGCTGCGGCATACTCGGTCGCCTAATTGCCCGGATCCCGCTATGCGCCCACTTGCACTCCTCGCTCTGACCCTATTGCTCACCGCTTGCGGCGACGGCGAATCGCTGTTGCCCCCCGATGCCCGCTTGCCGGACGGCGGACGCTATCGCGGAGAACTGGTCAACGGATTGCTGCAAGGCCAGGGCCGTATCGATTATCCGAACGGCAGCTGGTACGCCGGCGATTTCGACAAGGGCCAATGGCATGGCCAGGGCGAATGGCACGGCAGTAACGGCGAAGTCTATCGCGGGGGATTCAAACTAGGGCTGTTCGACGGCAAGGGCACACTGACCACCAGCGGCAGCAGTTTCACCGGCAGTTTCAAAGCCGGTCGACGGGACGGCGAAGGCACCCTCAAAGAAAACGGTATGACCTACCGCGGTGAATTCAAGGCCGATCAATATTCAGGGCTCGGTCGTCTCGAACTCGAAGACGGCAGTTCGTATCAGGGCCAGTTCGCCCACGGCAAACCCAACGGCGAAGGCCAACGGGGCGACGCCAGCGGCAATCAGTTCACCGGGCATTTCGTCGACGGTCAGCTCGAAGGCAACGGGACGTTCAACAGCGCCGATGGCGATATCTATGTCGGCGGTTTCAAGAACAACCAACTGCACGGCAAGGGCCGCTACGAGAACGCCGACGGTGATGTCTGGCTCGGTCAATTCAAGGAAGGGTCGCTGAACGGCAAGGGCGAGTTGATCGGCGCCGACGGCAGCCATTACATCGGCCAGTTCAGTGACTGGCGCTTCACCGGCCAAGGTCGATTGAACCTGTCCGACGGCAGCTTCTACATTGGTCAATTCGACGGTGACAGCTACTCGGGGCACGGCACCCTGGTGCTGACTGACGGCACGGTGCAAAACGGTACGTGGGTCAATGGCCAGCGTGTTCGCGATGCCGAAGGCAAGCTGCTGCCCGACAGCCTGGAACTCGGTTTGCTCGCCCAGGGCCGTCTGCTCAACGATGCACTGTCCAACGTGCCGGCTTCGACCCCGGCGGTCGAGCTGTACACCTTGACCTTGGGCGGTGACGGCAAGCAAAGCGTGTTCCTGCGCGAATCCGATTACGTCAGCAATATGCTCAACAGCCGCTTTGGTGCGTTTGGCCAGATCCGCTTGGTGAACCATCGCGACCACCTCGTCGACCGGCCGATGGCCACCCGGGAAAACCTGCGCCGCGCCGCCGCCACCCTGGCCGAACGCAGTGGCCCGGAAGACTTGATCTTCATCTACCTGACCAGCCACGGCTCCAGCGAACACGAACTGGTGCTCGACCAGCCGCGCATGGAACTGTCCGATCTGCCGGCCGACGAACTCGCCGCGGTGCTCTCTCCGCTGAAAAACCGCGACAAGATCATCGTGATTTCGTCCTGTTACTCGGGCGGCTTCATTCCCGCGCTCAAGGATGAACGCACCCTGATCATGACCGCCTCGCGCGCTGACCGCGTGTCCTTTGGCTGCTCGGAAGAAGCCAACTTCACCTACTTCGGCGACGCACTGTTCGCCCAGGCACTGAACCAGACCGACGACCTGGAGCAAGCCTTCAAACTGGCCAAGGCCACCGTTGCAGAACGCGAACTGGCGGACAGCTTCGAAGCCTCTGAACCGCAGATCTGGGCGCCGAAAACCGTTCTCTCTCACTGGCAGCTGTTACGCAAGCAGCAGGCACGAAAAGCGCTTCAAAGTGTCTCCACCGACAGCAAGGATGCAAAGAGCAACTAAGCTGAAGAGTATCAAGGGGGAAACACTATGTACTTGACGCCTCAACACGTATTGCTTGCCGGAGCTACCGGGTTGACCGGTGAACATTTACTTGATCGCCTGCTCAATGAGCCCACGATCTCACGAGTATTGGCGCCGTCACGCCGGCCATTGGCCGAGCACCCCCACCTGGAAAATCCGGTCGGCGACCCAGCGGAATTTCTGCCGCAATTGAATGGTCGCGTCGACATTGCCTACTGCTGCCTGGGCACCACTATCAAGAAAGCCGGCTCGGAACAGGCCTTTCGCGCGGTGGACCTGGACATGGTGGTGGCGTTCGCCAAACGTGCACGGGAGATGGGCGCACGGCACCTGATCGTGATCAGTGCCCTGGGTGCCGATCGCAGGTCCCCGATTTTCTACAACCGGGTCAAAGGCGAAATGGAATATGCATTGCGCGCACAGGACTGGCCGCAACTGACTATTTGCCGACCTTCGCTGCTGCTGGGCGAGCGTTTGGAACCGCGCATGGCTGAGCAATTCGTCGGGCCTTTGTCCCGTTTGATCCCCGGCAAATACCGCGGCATCGAAGCCTGCCAACTGGCCCGCGCCATGTGGCGACTGGCGCTGGAAGAGCAGGATGGGCTGCGGATTGTTGAGTCGGATGAGTTGCGTAAGTTAGGAAAGTAATTCGCAGACCTGTGGCGAGGGGGCTTGCCCCCGTTGGGCTGCAAAGCAGCCCCAAAACCGGCCATCTCCATTTTTCAGATACACCGCGAGCTGTGGATTTACGACTGCTGCGCAGCCGAACGGGGGCAAGCCCCCTCGCCACATGGCTCTCCTACAATCCACCCGTTGCCTGAAAACTTACCCCGATCACCGTGAGCACCGACAGCGGCAACAGCAGCGTGTCGAGCAACGCACTGGCCGGCAGGTCGACGCCGGGGTAGCTCGGGGCTTCTGCGCCGAAGCGGTCCATGGCGCAGCAACCGCCGTTCATCGCATACAAATCCAGACGCGCCCCCGAATACACCACCGGCGCCCCTGGCTTGGCGGCATCGAGCGTTCGCGCCGTGGCGCAGCCAACCAATTGCAGCGCCAGCACAATCGCCAACAGCTTATTCATCGCTGGTCAGATGGTGTTCGCCCCAACGCGGCAGCATGTCCTGGGGAATGTTCAGCAGATTGAGAATTCGCGCCACGACAAAATCGATCAAGTCGTCGATGGTTTGCGGCTGATGATAAAAGCCTGGCGACGCCGGCAAAATCGTCACGCCCATGTTCGACAACTTGAGCATGTTCTCCAGATGGATGCTTGAATACGGCGCCTCACGCGGCACCAGAATCAGCTGACGACGTTCCTTCAAAGTGACGTCGGCAGCACGCTCGATCAGGTTGTTGCAGGCCCCCGTCGCAATAGCCGACAAGGTCCCGGTGGAACACGGCACCACCACCATCGCTGCCGGAGCACCGGAGCCGGAGGCCACTGGTGACATCCAGTCTTCCTTGCCATACACCCGAATCTGCCCGGCGGCAGCACCGGTGTATTCAGTGAGGAAGGCCTGCATCATCTGGGTTTTCGGCGGCAACGTAACGTCAGTCTCGGTGGCCATCACCAGCTGCGCTGCCTTGGAAATCAGGAAGTGCACCTCGCGGTCTTCACGAATCAGGCAGTCCAGCAGGCGCAAACCATATTGGGCGCCGGAAGCACCGGTCATCGCCAGCGTGATGCGTTCCGGGCCGTTGTTCATTGCAGCGCCTCGGCGAGTTTGCCGTGCAGGCCACCGAAGCCGCCGTTGCTCATGATCACCACGTGAGTGCCGGGCTGGGCCTGGCTCTTCACGCGCTCGATGATGCCTTCCAGCGAATCGCTGACGATCGACGGGACCGTGCACAACGCAGCAGTAGCCCCCAGATCCCAACCGAGGTTGGCCGGCGCATACCAGATCACCTGATCGGCATCGACCACGCTTTCCGGCAAGCCGTCGCGGTGAGCGCCGAGCTTCATGGAGTTGGAGCGCGGCTCGATGATCGCAATCAGCGGTGCATCGCCGATGCGCTTACGCAGACCGTCGAGGGTCGTCGCAATCGCCGTCGGATGGTGAGCGAAGTCGTCATAGATGGTAATGCCACGGACTTCCGCGACTTTCTCCATCCGACGCTTGACGCTTTTGAAGGCGCTAAGAGCAGCAATGCCCATGGACGGCACAACACCGACGTGACGGGCCGCAGCCAATGTGGCCAGGGCGTTGGCGACGTTGTGTTGGCCGGTCATGTCCCACTCGACCACACCTTGAGCGACACCTTCGAACATCACTTCAAACTTCGAACCGTCTTCGCTCAGCAGTTTTACCTGCCACTGACCGCCAGCACCGGTGGTTTGCACCGGGGTCCAGCAGCCCATCTCGATCACCCGCTGCAAAGCTGGCTCGGTGGTCGGGTGGATCACCAGGCCTTCGCTCGGGATGGTCCGTACCAAATGGTGGAATTGCCGCTCGATGGCTGGCAGATCGGGGAAGATGTCGGCGTGATCGTATTCCAGGTTGTTCAGGATCGCCGTGCGCGGACGGTAGTGAACGAACTTGGAGCGCTTGTCGAAGAACGCGCTGTCGTACTCGTCGGCTTCGATCACGAAGAACGGTGTGTCACCCAAGCGGGCGGACACCGAGAAGTTTTGCGGCACGCCGCCGATCAGGAAACCCGGGCTCATGCCCGCGTGCTCCAGCACCCAGGCGAGCATGCTGCTGGTGGTGGTTTTGCCGTGGGTACCGGCGACGGCCAGCACCCAGCGACCTTGCAGCACGTGATCTGACAGCCATTGCGGGCCGGAGACGTACGGCAGGCCTTTGTTCAGCACGTATTCGACAGCCGGGTTGCCGCGGGACATGGCATTGCCGATCACCACCAGATCCGGTGCCGGATCGAGCTGCGCCGGGTCATAGCCTTGGGTCAACTCAATGCCCTGAGCCTCAAGTTGAGTGCTCATCGGCGGATAGACGTTGGCATCGGAGCCCGTCACGTGATGGCCCAGCTCTTTGGCCAGAACCGCCATCGAACCCATGAAAGTGCCGCAGATACCAAGAATATGAATATGCATTAGTCGACCTCGTAAAACATGGCCGCAGGTTAGCGTAGGGTGGGAAAATTCGCACTCTTTAGCTGAGAGCTGCGCGGACAACTGTGGTGAGGGGGCTTGCCCCCGTTCGGCTGCGCAGCAGTCGTAAACCCGGCAACTCGGTGTGCCTGGAAATCGAGTACTCAGGTTTTGGGGCCGCTTCGCGGCCCAACGGGGCGGTGCCGCGGTCCGACAAGCCCTCTCGCCACAGAAGTGATTTAACGGGCAATCCCATGTTTACGCAGCTTTCTATAAAGGGTGTTACGACTGACACCCAACTGTTCCGCTGTATTAGTCATATGCCAACGCGTCTGTTCCAGCACATTCAGCAACGCGAACCGCTCAGCATCATCCAGCGGATGCTCCGACGACGCTTCAACCGCAACAACCGGCACCGGCCGAGCCTGACGAATCATCACCGGCAAATCCTCCAGCCCGATCCGCCCGCCATCGCACAACGCCGCTAACGTGCGCAGCACATTGCGCAACTGCCGCACGTTCCCCGGCCAGGCGAAGGCCAGCAACGCCTGGCGGGCCGGGCCGTCGATCAATACGGTTTCCCCACCGGCCTCTTCGGCCAGCAAAAAGTCGAGCAACTGAGACTTGTCACTGCGATCACGCAGCGCCGGCAGTGCAACTTCCAGCCCGTTGAGCCGGTAATACAAATCCTCGCGGAAGCTACCGTCCTGCACCCGCTCCAGCAAATTACGGTGAGTGGCGCTGATGATCCGTACGTTGACCGACTCCGGCTCGCCGCCGATCGGCACCACCTGACGATCTTCCAGCACCCTTAATAGCCGGGTCTGCAACGCCAGGGGCATGTCGCCGATTTCATCGAGGAACAGAGTCCCGCCATCGGCCTGTTGCAACTTGCCGCGCATGCCTTCCTTGCGCGCACCGGTAAAGCTGCCGCCGCGATAGCCAAACAGTTCGCTCTCGATCAGGCTTTCGGGGATGGCGGCGCAGTTGAGGGCGACGAAGGCTTTTTCTGCTCGCTGGCTGGCCTGATGGACGGCTTTGGCAAACGCTTCTTTGCCGGAACCGGTTTCGCCGTTGATCAGTAGCGGAACGTCCCGCTCGAACACGCGCAAGGATTTGCGGAAATCTTCCTGCAACCCCGTGTCGCCCAGACAAATGCCCGACAAGCGCGAAGGTTCGGCGATCACCGCACTTTGCACCACCGGCACCGGAATGCTGCGTGGCTGCCCGCGCAACACTGCAAACAGACTCCGCCCGTCTCGGGTACGCAATGGCCAACTGGCGCTGGCATTGACGCTGGCGCGGCCGAGCAAGTCATCCAGCGAACAATCGAAAAATGCCTCGACCGGCTTACCCAACAATCCGCCGCGAATATGTCCCAGCAGGTTCAGCGCACTCTGGTTGACCGCACTGATCCGCCCTTCCCCGTCGAACGCCAGCAAGCCTTCGCTAAACAGCCCGACGGATTCGGCCTGAAGGTGAAAACGCAGCAGCCATTGATTGTCGAAGTAGCGCAGGAAATAGCAGCTCTCGATCATCTTCGCCGACAGATTGACCAGGGCCATGGTGTGGAACTGACTTTGACGAGAGACCTCATGGCGCGCAGAGGACACGTCGAGCACCGCCAGCAGTTCGCCGTGAGGGTCGAACACCGGGCTCGCCGAGCAGGTCAGGCCGGTGTGACGGCCGCGGAAGTGCTCGTCCTGATGGATGGTCAGGGACTGACGCTCCACCAGACAGGTGCCAATGCCGTTGGTGCCTTCGCACGCTTCGCTCCAGTCAGCACCGAGCCAGAGGCCGGCGCGCTCGAAAATCTTCCGCTCGGCAGGCGCGGTGACGCAATTGAGGATCACCCCACGGGCGTCGGTCAGCAGAACCGCGTGGCCAGCGCCGGAGAGCTGCTGATGAAGGCTGGTCATTTCGCTGCCGGCGATGTGCAGCACTTGCTGCAAACGCTCGCGGCTTTCGAGTACGCGGCCATGTTCGAGCACTGTCGGCGCCATGGTCAGGGCCGGGTCGAGGTGATAATCCTCAAGACAGCGCAGCCAGGAACGGGCAATCGACGGGTCGCTGCCGGGGCCGTGCAGGTGGGATTTGCCCTGAGTGACAGTCAGGACCTGCTGGGCATGGCGACTCAAATGGTTGTCGTGCATTTCTTATTGTTCTCCCCGAGCGGTTTACAACCGCCCCTGTAGGAGCTGTCGAGTGAAACGAGGCTGCGATCTTTTGATCTTGTTCCTGAAAAGCAAAATCAAAAGATCGCAGCCTCGTTTCACTCGACAGCTCCTACAGGGGTTGTGCCGAGCATCCTCCAGCGCGACGCGCATTGCAATGCTGGCGAGACCGTCCCGTCACACGTTGCGCCAGAAGCGGTACAAAGTGTCACTGGGACCGTACCGAAACCGTCACAGACAGAGTCCGCCGGTCCGACAAAAATCGCGTAAGGCCTTGATTTACCTGACCTGCAAGGCGGTGGCCCGACCTTTGCTCTACGCTTATAGCAGGCGCACATGCGCTCTCCCTTATAAGCACAAAAGCCAAGGAGAAATCACCATGCGTTACGCTCACCCCGGTACTGAAGGCGCTATCGTTTCGTTCAAGAGCAAATACGGTAACTACATCGGCGGCGAGTTCGTCGCGCCTGTTAAAGGTCAGTACTTCACCAATACCTCGCCAGTGAATGGCCAACCGATTGCCGAATTCCCGCGCTCCACGGCCGAAGACATCGAAAAGGCCCTGGACGCCGCCCATGCGGCCGCTGATGCCTGGGGCGCCACGTCCGCCCAGGCTCGCTCGCTGGTGCTGCTGAAAATCGCCGACCGCATCGAACAGAACCTCGAAGTCCTGGCAATCACCGAATCCTGGGACAACGGCAAAGCCGTGCGTGAAACCCTCAACGCCGATATCCCGCTGGCGGCGGACCATTTCCGCTACTTCGCCGGGTGCATCCGCGCCCAGGAAGGCAGCGCTGCCGAAATCGACGGCAACACCGTGGCCTATCACATCCATGAACCACTGGGGGTGGTCGGGCAGATCATCCCGTGGAACTTCCCGATCCTGATGGCCGCCTGGAAACTCGCCCCGGCCCTGGCCGCCGGCAACTGCGTGGTGCTCAAGCCGGCCGAACAAACGCCACTGGGCATTACCGTGCTGATGGAGCTGATCGGCGACCTGCTGCCGCCGGGCGTGCTGAACGTGGTGCAAGGCTTCGGCAAAGAAGCCGGCGAAGCGCTGGCCACCAGCAAACGCATCGCCAAGATCGCCTTCACCGGCTCGACCCCGGTCGGCTCGCACATCATGAAATGCGCCGCCGAAAACATCATTCCGTCCACCGTGGAGCTGGGTGGCAAGTCGCCGAACATCTTCTTCGAAGACATCATGAAGGCCGAGCCAAGCTTCATTGAAAAAGCCGCCGAAGGCCTGGTGCTGGCGTTCTTCAACCAGGGCGAAGTCTGCACCTGCCCATCCCGCGCCTTGGTGCAGGAATCGATCTACGACGACTTCATGAAAGTCGTGATGAAGAAAGTGCTGTCGATCAAACGTGGCGACCCGCTGGACACCGACACCATGGTCGGCGCCCAGGCGTCCGAGCAGCAATTCGACAAAATCCTTTCGTACCTGGAAATCGCCAAGGGCGAAGGCGCCGAGCTGTTGACCGGCGGCAAGGTGGAAAAACTCGAGGGCAACCTGGCGACCGGGTATTACATCCAGCCGACCCTGCTCAAGGGCACCAACAAAATGCGCGTGTTCCAGGAAGAAATCTTTGGCCCGGTGGTGAGCATCACCACCTTCAAGGACGAAGCCGAAGCCCTGGCCATCGCCAACGACACCGAGTTCGGCCTGGGTGCCGGCCTGTGGACCCGCGACATCAACCGCGCCTACCGCATGGGCCGCGCGATCAAGGCCGGTCGTGTGTGGACCAACTGCTACCACCTGTACCCGGCGCATGCCGCGTTCGGCGGTTACAAGAAGTCCGGCGTGGGGCGTGAAACCCACAAGATGATGCTCGACCATTATCAGCAGACCAAAAACCTGCTGGTGAGCTACGACATTAATCCGTTGGGCTTCTTCTAAAAAGCGTGGGCGATGCAGAGGTTTCTGCGTCGCCCTTCAGATGGCCATCGCGAGCAGGCTCACTCCCACATTTGATCTGTGGCGTTCACAAAACCAATGTGGGAGCGAGCCTGCTCGCGATGGCGTCCTCAATGACACCGCAAAACATCGCCCTGCCGCTCTGGCACGGGCTTTGCGTGCCCGCTCTACACGAAAACTTCATACCCGAAAGTCCAACAAATCAAAAAATAAAAAAGACAGCGAGGACTTATGACTTCTACTACACAGCTCAAACCCACACTCGGCACCCTGCATTTATGGGGCATTGCCGTCGGCCTGGTGATTTCCGGCGAGTACTTCGGCTGGAGTTACGGCTGGGGCACCGCAGGGACCCTGGGTTTCCTCGTCACCGCACTGATGGTGGCGACGATGTACACCTGTTTCATCTTCAGCTTCACCGAATTGACTACCGCGATTCCCCACGCAGGCGGGCCATTTGCCTACAGCCGGCGGGCCTTCGGTGAGAAAGGCGGACTGATCGCCGGCATCGCTACCCTGATTGAGTTCGTCTTTGCACCCCCGGCGATTGCCATGGCCATCGGCGCCTACCTCAACGTGCAATACCCGGAACTTGACCCCAAGATCGCCGCCGTTGGCGCCTATTTCGTGTTCATGGGCTTGAATATCCTCGGCGTCAGCATCGCCGCGACGTTTGAACTGGTCGTCACCGTGCTGGCGGTCGCCGAATTGTTGGTGTTCATGGGCGTCGTTGCGCCGGGCTTCAGCTTCAGTAATTTCGCGCTTAACGGCTGGTCGGGCGCCAACGAGTTCACCATGGGCTCGATTCCCGGCATCTTTGCGGCGATCCCCTTTGCGATCTGGTTTTTCCTTGCGATTGAAGGCGCGGCGATGGCGGCCGAAGAGGCCAAGGACCCGAAACGTACGATTCCCAGGGCTTATGTCAGTGGCATTCTGACCCTGGTGTTCCTGGCCATCGGCGTGATGGTGATGGCGGGCGGCGTTGGCGACTGGCGTCAACTGGCGAACATCAACGATCCGTTGCCTCAGGCAATGAAAGCCGTGGTCGGCAACAATTCGACCTGGATGCACATGCTGGTGTGGATCGGCCTGTTCGGTCTGGTGGCGAGTTTCCACGGGATCATTCTTGGCTACTCGCGGCAGTTCTTTGCGCTGGCCCGGGCCGGTTACCTGCCTCGCAGCCTGGCCAAGCTCTCGCGCTTCCAGACCCCGCACCGGGCGATCCTGGCCGGCGGCGTGATCGGCATCGCGGCGATCTACAGCGACGGCCTGGTCAACCTGCAAGGCATGACCCTGACGGCAGCAATGATCACCATGTCGGTATTCGGTGCCATCGTGATGTACATCATCAGTATGCTGAGCCTGTTCAAACTGCGTAAAACCGAGCCGAACCTTGAACGCACCTTCCGCGCACCGGGTTATCCGATCGTGCCGGGGATTGCGCTGTTCCTGGCGGTGGTGTGCCTGGTGGCGATGGCCTGGTTCAACACACTGATCGGGTGTGTGTTCCTCGGGTTTATGGCTGCCGGTTACTTGTATTTCCAATTGACCGCCAAGCAGCGCTTCGATGCGCCGGCGGACGCGATGCTCGAAGGCGTCTGAGTTGCACCGGCGCCGGGCTGATTCCCGGCGCCTGTCCTATTTTGGGTCGACAACCCTACCCTGTAGGAGCAAGGCTTGCCCGCGATGGCCTCACTGCGGTCGGACAGCTACACCGCGGTGAAGCCATCGCGGGCAAGCCTTGCTCCTACAGGTCATCACTTCAGAATCAGGAGGACTCCGTCCCATGGCCGCATTTGCCCATTCCGTCGGCGCCCAGACCTACCGTTTCGACAGCCTCAAGGACGTCATGGCCAAGGCCAGTCCGGCGCGTTCCGGGGACTTTCTGGCCGGCGTCGCCGCCCTCAATGACGGCGAGCGTGTGGCCGCGCAGATGGCCCTCGCCAACATCCCGCTCAGCCACTTCCTGCAAGAAGTACTCATTCCGTACGAGGTCGATGAAGTCACCCGACTGATCATCGACACTCACGACAAACAAGCCTTCGCCGCCGTCAGCCACCTCACCGTCGGCGGCTTTCGCGACTGGTTGCTCAGCGATGCCGCCGACGAACAGAGCCTGCGCACCCTCGCGCCAGGCCTGACCCCGGAAATGGCCGCCGCCGTGTCGAAGATCATGCGCGTGCAGGATCTGGTGCTGGTCGCGCAGAAAATCCGCGTGGTCACCCGGTTCCGCAGCACGATGGGCCTGCGCGGTCGGCTATCCACCCGTCTGCAACCCAACCACCCCACCGACGAACCCGCCGGTATCGCCGCGAGCATTCTCGACGGCCTGCTGTACGGTAACGGTGACGCGATGATCGGCATCAACCCGGCCACCGATAGCATCGCCTCCATCTGCGCCATGCTGGAAATGCTCGACGCGATCATCCAGCGCTACGAAATTCCTACACAAGCGTGCGTGCTGACCCACGTCACCACGTCCATTGAGGCCATAAATCGCGGTGTTCCGCTGGACCTGGTGTTCCAGTCGATCGCCGGCACCGAGGCGGCGAACGCCAGTTTTGGTATCAACCTGAACGTGTTGCAGGAAGGCTACGACGCCGGTTTGAGCCTGAATCGCGGCACGCTGGGGCAGAACCTGATGTATTTCGAGACCGGTCAGGGCAGCGCCTTGTCAGCCAACGCCCACCACGGCATCGATCAACAGACCTGCGAAACCCGCGCCTACGCTGTGGCGCGACATTTCAAACCGTTCCTGGTGAACACCGTCGTAGGATTCATCGGCCCGGAATACCTCTACAACGGTAAACAGATCATCCGCGCCGGCCTCGAAGACCACTTCTGCGGCAAGCTCCTGGGCGTGCCGATGGGCTGCGACATCTGTTACACCAACCACGCCGAAGCCGACCAGGACGACATGGACACCCTGCTGACCCTGTTGGGCGTGGCCGGGATCAACTTCATCATGGGCATTCCCGGCTCCGACGACATCATGCTCAACTACCAGACCACGTCGTTCCACGACGCGCTTTACGCCCGCCAGACACTGGGCCTGAAGCCTGCGCCGGAATTCGAACAATGGCTGGCGAGAATGGGCATTTTCACCCAGGCAGACGGCAAGATTCACTTCGGCGACAGCCTGCCGCCGGCCTTCCGCCAAGCGATGGGGCAACTGGGATGAGTGTTGAAATGGACAAACCACCTGCTGATCCAGAAAACCCGTTACTGGAACTGCGCCGCCTGACACCGGCACGGATTGCCCTTGGTCGTACGGGCACCAGCATGCCGACCAGCGCGCAGCTGGATTTCCAGTACGCCCACGCTCACGCACGGGATGCGGTGCACTTGCCGTTCGACTCTGCGGGGCTCAGCGCACAACTAGCTGAACGCGGGCGTGCCAGTTTGCTGCTACACAGCGCCGCTACGGACCGGAACAGTTATTTGCAACGCCCCGATTTGGGGCGAAAGCTCAGTGATGAGTCGGCTCAGACACTGCGCGATTACGCATTGGCCAATCCCGGCGGTGTCGATCTGGCCATTGTCGTTGCCGATGGGTTGTCGGCGCTGGCCGTTCATCGCCATACCCTGCCGTTTCTGGCGCGGATGGAAGATCAGATTGTGAATGACGGCTGGTCCGTCTCACCGGTCATTCTGGTGGAACAGGGCCGAGTCGCCGTAGCCGACGAGATCGGCGAACTGCTGGGTGCGAAAATGGTGGTGATTCTGATCGGCGAACGCCCTGGCCTCAGTTCCCCGGACAGCCTGGGGCTGTATTTCACCTACAATCCAAAGGTCGGGCTGACGGATGCCTATCGCAACTGCATCTCCAATGTCCGACTCGAAGGCCTGAGTTACGGCATGGCGGCACACCGTTTGCTGTATTTGATGCGCGAGGCCTGTCGGCGGCAGTTGTCAGGGGTCAATCTGAAGGACGAAGCCCAGGTTCTGACACTGGAGTCGGACGCAGGAGCGGACAAGAAAGGTAATTTCCTACTGAGCCCGTCGGATGCCTGAACCGTTTCCGCATTGCGTTTCTGATTCAGTTTCAGGCAGGATCGATGCACGGCCGCCAGTGTTTCCCGTCGCCGTCACCACGTAAGACAGCCACTTGAAGACGAGACCTACCATGCGGATTATTCAAGCGACCCTCGAACACCTGGACCTGTTGACCCCGTTGTTCGTCAAATATCGCGAGTTTTATGGCTCCCTGGCTTATCCGGACTCGTCCCGGGCGTTCCTTGAAAAGCGCCTGCGTCGCAAGGAGTCGGTGATCTACCTGGCCCTGGCCGATGACGACAGCAACAAACTGATGGGTTTCTGTCAGTTGTATCCGAGCTTTTCGTCCCTTTCGCTGAAGCGCGTGTGGATCCTCAACGACATCTACGTCGCCGAAGAGGCTCGCCGCCAGTTGGTGGCCGACAACCTCATCCGCACCGCGAAAAAAATGGCCAAGGAAACCAACGCTGTACGCATGCGCGTTTCCACCAGCAGCAATAACGAAGTCGCGCGCAAAACCTACGAATCCATCGGGTTCAAGGAAGACACCGAGTTCAAGAACTACGTGTTGCCGATCAGCGACGAGCTGTAAGCCGAAAAGATCGCAGCCCTTATGGGTAAGGCCCTGTGGCTGCGATCGTCCTCTCACTGCGCTCCGAAACTCCCCGCTACAAACTCAACGCTCTTTTCACTTCTCCGATCGTATAATGCCGACCTTTCCGGCTTGTAAGAAAAACTACACCCGTATGTAGGCTTTCGCGAAGTCATCCGCACAGGCCTGCAGAGTCGGGCCGTCACCACAGGTGCTCTCCATGGATTTCAACCCGCTCGACATTATCCTGCATCTCGATGTGTACCTCGATTTGCTGGTAAACAACTACGGGGCATGGATTTACGCCATTTTGTTCCTGGTGATCTTCTGCGAAACCGGCCTGGTGGTGATGCCGTTCCTGCCGGGCGATTCCCTGCTATTCATCGCTGGCGCAGTAGCCGCCGGCGGCGGCATGGACCCAGTGCTGCTGGGGGGCCTGCTGATGCTGGCGGCAATCCTTGGCGACAGCACCAACTACCTGATCGGACGAACGGCCGGCGAGCGTTTGTTCAGGAACCCGAACTCGAAAATCTTCCGTCGCGACTACCTGAAACAAACCCACGACTTCTACGACAAGCACGG
Organism: Pseudomonas sp. GM41(2012); assembly: GCF_000282315.2. Taxonomy (GTDB): domain Bacteria; phylum Pseudomonadota; class Gammaproteobacteria; order Pseudomonadales; family Pseudomonadaceae; genus Aquipseudomonas. The sequence goes on along the minus strand of NZ_AKJN02000007.1, from coordinate 905,851 downwards.
CGGCAAAACGGTGACGTTGGCGCGTTTCATGCCGATCATTCGCACCTTTGCACCGTTTGTCGCCGGCGTGGGCAAAATGCCGTACCCGCGTTTCTTCGCCTTCAGTGTTTTTGGCACGATCCTCTGGGTGGGCGGTCTGGTGACCCTCGGTTACTTCTTCGGCAACGTACCGTTCATCAAAAAGAACCTGTCGCTGCTGGTCGTGGGCATCATCCTGCTGTCGCTGCTACCGATGATCATCGGCATGATCCGCAGTCGCCTTGCTAACGCCGCGTCCAAAGCTCAATCACGCTGATTCACCATGTGGTCCCTTAGCGCTTGGCGTCGCCGGCGCATCCTGGCCAAGCATCCGATTGCCGACGACATGTGGCAGCGGGTGCGCCATCACCTGAGTTTTCTCGATGGCATCAGCGCCGCCGAAGACCAGTGGCTGCGCCAAGCCAGTGTGCTGTTCCTCCAGGACAAACACCTGACCACCCTGCCCGGCGTCGAGCTCCACCAGGAGCAACGCCTGCTGCTCGCCGCTCAGGCGCAACTGCCGCTGCTGCACCTGGGCGATCTGAACTGGTATCAGGGCTTCCACGAAATCGTCCTCTATCCCGACGACTTCCTCAGCCCCCAGCGCCATCGAGATGCCAGTGGTGTCGAGCACGAATGGAACGGCGAACACAGCGGCGAAGCCTGGCAGCAGGGCCCGATCATCCTCGCGTGGCCCGGCGTGATGGCCAGCGGTGGCTGGGAAGGCTACAACCTGGTGATCCACGAACTCGCGCATAAACTCGACATGCTCAACGGCAACGCCAACGGCCTGCCGCCGCTGCACGCCGACATGCGGGTGAGCGATTGGGCCAAAGTCATGCAAGAGGCCTACGACGACCTTGATCGGCAACTGGACCGCAATCCCGACGCTGACACCGCCATCGACCCGTACGCTGCGGAAAACCCGGCCGAGTTCTTCGCGGTCACCAGCGAATATTTCTTCAGCGCCCCGGATTTGCTGCACGAGGCGTATCCTCAGGTCTATGAACAGCTGAAGCTGTTTTATCGTCAGGACCCTCTGGCCCGGCTGCGGCAACTTCTGGCCGAGAACCCGGTCTATCAGGCACGCGACTAAGGTCTCTACGACCTCTGGTACATAGCATCGGCGGCGGAATATGCCTATAATCGCCGCCACTTTTTGGTCAATCCGGCCAAGTGTTTTTGGTCAACTAACGGGGGCACCGCCCAATGAGCTACAGCAAGATTCCGGCTGGCAAAGACCTGCCGAACGACATCTACGTCGCGATCGAGATTCCGGCCAACCACGCGCCGATCAAATACGAAATCGACAAAGACAGCGATTGCCTGTTCGTTGACCGTTTCATGGCCACCCCGATGTTCTACCCGGCCAACTACGGTTTCATCCCGAACACCCTGGCTGACGACGGTGACCCCCTCGACGTGCTGGTCGTGACCCCTTACCCGGTTGCTCCAGGTTCGGTTATCCGCGCTCGCCCAATCGGCATCCTGCACATGACCGACGACGGCGGCGGCGATGCCAAAGTCATCGCAGTCCCACACGACAAGCTGTCCCAGCTGTACGTCGACGTGAAGGAATGCAGCGACCTGCCACCGCTGCTGATTCAGCAGATCGAGCACTTCTTCGCGAACTACAAAGACCTCGAAAAAGGCAAATGGGTGAAGATCGAAGGTTGGGGCGACTCAGAAGCCGCTCGCACCGAGATCATGAAGTCGGTTGCTGCCTATAAAGGCTGATAGCCGTCTCTCACGAACGGTTATAACGAAGAACCCCGGTTGATCCGGGGTTTTTTGTGGGCGTCTGAAAATCATGTTCAACAGCACATTTAACGGCCGGGCAAACCGGTTTTTTCTTGTTTAATTTTTACAAAAGACGTCTTACATCAGGACTTAAATTTCACGCCAGATTTGAACGTTTTGTTGAATCAAAGCCTTATGCAGCACGGCTAGACTCGTGTTTATGAAAAAGAACAAAACCTGCGGCCCACGATTCAGAATGCTCCTGAGAGAGCTACAAATCACGACAACGAGATTTGCCGAATTCCTGGGAATTTCCGACCCTCAAACTGTCCATAACTGGTATACCCGCGGCGTTCCTGACTACCGCATGGAAGATGTCGCCAGAAGACTGTCCGTGAACACTGAATGGCTGAAAACCGGCGAAGGACCGCAAGACGCCAGGGAATTGCATCTGATCGATGCAAACGGCAACACCTTCGACGCCCAGTCAATCCGGGGCACCTATCGGGTCATCGACCCAGTCGATATCGAACTCCCCTTTTACAAAGAAGCGGCCACCGCCCCCGGCTCCGACAAAACCCATGTCATCAAAGACCCCAGCGAATCGATCCGCCTGCCACGCAGCGATCTTGACTCCCTGGAAATCAACCACGCCGATGCCATCTGCGCCCGCATGGTTGGCAACAGCATGGCCGAACGAATTGAAGATGGCTCCATCGTCGCCATCGACCGCGGGCTCACGCAAATTGTCGACGGAGAGATTTACGCAATCGAGCACGACGGCATGTTGCGCATCAAATACCTGAGCCGGGTACCAGGCAACGCGATACGCATGCGCAGCCACAACAGCTCCGATTACCCGGATGAAGTCTTCAGACCTCCGCAAATCGAAGAACAAAACATAAGGGTGCTGGGATGGGTGTTCTGGTGGTCGACCCTGAACAAACGCAGGCCACCCGTACCTTTTCTGTAAACACATCACTGTGTAGCAGCTGGCGAAGCTGCTACACGTAACCGCAATCGCTCTAGGTCGCACGCCATGCTGGGAATTCTGCAAAAAAATCAGTATGCTGCGCCCCACATTTGCGCATCGACCCGCCTCGCGGCGGAGAATCGCACCGACAAGGCAGATGACTTTCTCGCCAAGTCCCACAGCCGGACGCAAGATCCGGGTGTACGTTTTGAAGGCTGGCGCGGTTTACCAAAAATGATCCAAGCCAGTCCCCGAGAAGCCGGCCACAAGCCGGCTTTTTAATGCCTTTTTTGAAGGCTACCCTCATCTACTGAAAATCGAGAGAGCCTTGCTAGATCAAGGGTTTCAGCCTATTTTTGTTCCTGTGACTTCCGTTTTCATCCATCGTCTTCCACAGTCAAGTGGGGGATCAAGTGGGGGACCAGAGGGCCGAAAAGATGGGCAAGCTGACCGCAAAGCATGTCGAAAATGTGACCGAGCCAGGCACCTACGAAGACTACGTTAGTGCTCTTGGCACCGCTTGAGGCAGACGAAAAATCGCTGGGCCAATTCGTGCAGGAAAAAAGCTTCTGGATTTACTCTCGCCTGGCCGAAAATGAACGCCTCCTGCATGCGGTGCCTACCAAGGAATATGTGGACGGTGAAGGCTTCCTGTACCTCGGTCGCAGTTATAGGCTCAAGTTGGTAGACGATTAGAACGTGCCACTGAAGCTTACCGGCGGGCGCTTTTTGCTGCTACGTAGCCAGCCGTCACAGGCAAGGGAGCACTTTATTCGCTGGTACAGCCTGCATGCCCGTAACTGGCTCGTCTTGCGGGCAAAGGAGTACCAAGGACGTATGGACGTTTCCCTCGGAGGGGTGCGAGTGCAGGATCTTGGCTATCGCTGGGGCTCAAGCGGCAAAGGTGAAGTTCTGTACTTCCACTGGAATAGCATTCTTCTGCCCAAGTGCATCGCTGAATATGTTGTGCTCCATGAAATGGTCCATCTACACGAACCGCACCACACCCCAGACTTTTGGCTGAGGCTTGATCGGGCGATGCCTGATTATGCACAACGCAAGGAATGGCTGGCGGAGCATGGGATTGAGGTGGAAGGGATATAAAGGGATATCAGAGGAGCGAGTGACGATGTCACCTTGGTGGCTGACTGTTCATTCGTTCACCGCTTCTTCGAAAGTAACCATCTCAATATCAGCGTCGAGGTCATCATCAGCCACGGTCGCTGACGCAGGTAGACGCTTAACCACCTTCACACCCAAGTCCACAAACTTGTCGACGGTTTTGGTCAGGCTGCCATGCGAGCCACTCAAGGTATTCATCCCATCGGCAAAGGTTTTTTGAACCGTAGAGAGTTGATTTCCCAGCTTGTCCATCTTCTCTACGAACACCCGTAACTTGTCGTAAACACGGGTCGCCTGCTGTGCCAGCAGAAGTGTGCTTCGGTTTTGGCGCTGGATGGTCCACAGGTTTGAGATCACGCGCAGAACAGGCAACAGAGTCGTAGCTGTCACGATCGCGATCCGCTTTTCATAGGCGTCCTGAAATACACCTGGGCTATGTTCCGCCGCGACTAAGTACGCGGGTTCAACGGGTATGAACAGGAACACAAAGTCGGGAGAGTCCATGTCCTTCAACTCCGGGTACTTTTTGCCGGAGAGGCTGGTGATGTGTACTTTCAATGCCTGCACATGCGCCGCAAGCGCCTTCGCACAAGCCTCATCCGTTTCTGATGAAACGTATTCGGTGTAGGCAACCAACGACATCTTACTGTCAATGATGATGTGCTTACCTTCCGGGAGCTGAATCACAAAATCCGGACGATTATTTTCAGCATCGTCGTTTTTAAAATTAGCCTCACGCTGGTATTCAATGCCCTTGCGCAACCCGGCCTGTTCCAGCAGCAGTTCAACCTTTTGTTCACCCCACGTACCCTGCAGTTTCTTGTCTCCCTTCAATGCTTTGGTCAAATTTGAAGCTTCGGTGGTGATTTGTGCGTTGAGCTCCATCAATTTTCCTAGCTCAGTCTTCATTGAACTTTGCCCTTGGACGGTATCAGTGTGTACCTGATCGACGCGCTGACGGAATGACTCAAGCTGATCTTTGAAAGGTTTGAGAAGTGCGTCCAGCCCCTGTCGGCTCTGTTCGGAGAAGGTTTGCTGTTTAGTGTCGAAAATCTGTGTCGCCAGGTTCTGAAACTCTTGCTTGAGCTGCTCTTTGTTCTCCTGGAGCAGCCGTAGCTTGGCTTCTGCGGCCTCCTGGTCCTTGGCTCTACCTGTATCGAGATGAGCCAGTGTCGTTTGCAAGTCGTTGAGTTGGGCCTGCAGACTCCGCAGTTCGCTATCCTGTTTTTCGATCTTGGTTCTGGCATCCTCGAGGTTCTGTTTCTGCTCGGCGGCTTGGCCAAGCAGTTCGCTCTGAGTGGTCAGTACTTCTTGGGCTTTGACGAACCGATTGTCCAGCGCGTCGTAGGCGACTTTGAGTTCTGTCAAATGCTTAACCTGCTCCAAGGCCTGACTCAGCTGTTCACGCAAGGTCGCATTTTGATTCTGCTGATCGCCAAGCTGAGCCGTCCCCTGCTCTATTTTCTGAGTCTGGACGGACAGCTCTGTTGCCTTTTCTACGGTTCGAGTTTGTTCAGCCAGCAATTTTTCTTGTAGGCCACTCACCTGCGCAGTCAAGGCCTTCTCTAAGTCAGTTAACGCAGCAATTCCGCTTTCCAGTTGCTGGCTTTTGAGCTGATGCGTGTTGATATCTTGGTTCAGTTGCTGTTCGCGCTGCTGGGCGAGTGCAAGATCACCTTGAAGCTGTTGATGATCAGCCAAGGCCTTCGCTTGCAGTTCGGCGTTGTGCTGAGCGGCCTTGGCGGCCGACAGTCGACTGCCGATCCAATACCCTATCAGCAGGAAAGCAAGGCTGGCAGCGACGATACATGCAAGCTTAATGGTGTCCTGGGGCATTGCGAAATCCTTTCGGAGGAGGGACAACTCATTGAAGGCTAGATGATGGCACCGCAATGTCTAGCTATGAACTGTCAATAAAAAGCACCTGTCTTTACCTGTTTTAGCCAGCTCGAAGCGTTAGACGGCTAGGAAAGCTTGGGAGGCGCGTACATGCTTTCACTGTGCAAGTAACCAGCATTCGCACGTGTCGATAAGCAACATATCGTCGGACGGTGCAGTCCAGTAGCACCCATTTGCTGGTTAGAGAGCGTTTTTTGGACGCCGCGTTTTTCAGAGGGCGCACCTTCGACCACTTAATCCTTTATCGAGAAATCAGAAGGCTAATGTGATTGCGAAAAGACATGCATCCAAGAAATGCTCAGGGCGGGCACTAAAAAATTAGTTATTTCTAAATCAAGCCCACTGATTCTCTCGGATGATCGGTATAGGGAATTCACCTTCACTCCACGGAATGCAGCGATCGAATGAAGAAACCGTGCTAAACCTTTTTTGAAGGCTGAAACTCCGTATACAAAGACCTCCTCCCTCCCCCGAGCAAGTCGGCGCTAAGGGACTCAATGGGCAATGGGTGAAGTCCATAAGCGAGCAAGCGATTCCCCTGATTTCTTTCCCTTTATGCTGGACCTCACGGACGCACTGCCATGATGGAACTGCTTAAACACCTTTGGCCCAACTTCACATCACTCACGCTCGGTACTACCGAAGCCTTGAGCGCCTGGTTTTGGATTGTTATGGCCACCATCGCTGCGGGTTGTATTGTCTTCCTGCTGCTTGACTGGTTTAGATTCAAGGTGCGTATGCGTGCTTTGGGTAGCCTGCTGGAAGGGCAAAACCGCGAAAATCTGGCGCTCAACCGTAGGGAAACACTGCAAAAAGCCCTGACATTAAAGTCAACGGGCATTGGGGCGCTCTGGCGCGAATTCGATGACAGCCTGGTCAGTTCCAGCGATCACAAACAGTTGTTTAACACGCTGGACGCCGAACAGTTTTTTAACCCCCGCACACTCGCTTCAGGGCTAACCTCCAGCCGTTTGCTGGCCTCCCTACCTGGTTTCCTGGTAGGACTGGGTGTTTTGGCCACCTTCGTAGGGCTGACAATTGGTCTCTCGAAACTGAAACTCGACAGTCATGCCGGAGTGGAACAACTGCGTTCTGGCATTGACGTCATGATCCAAGGCGCGGCAGTCGCCTTTATGACCTCTGTGTGGGGCGTATTCTTCAGCCTGCTGCTCAACTTTATCGAAAAGTTGGTCGAGCGCTTCGCATTGAGCCAAATTCATGCTTTGCAGCATCGGATTGACTCTCTCTACCAGCTTATCCCCGCCGAACAATCGCTGGTGCATATTGCCGACTACAGCCGTGAGAGCAAGGAAGCCCTCCAAGAACTGCACGAACGCATCGGCGACCGCTTGCAGGAAAACCTTGCAGGCATGGGCGATGCGATGCAACAAGCGATGACGGATGCGTTGAACAACATCATGGCGCCAGCCATCCAAACCCTGATCAGTACCAGCAGCCAGCAGTCCACACAAATGCTGGAGAAGCTGGTCGGCAACTTCATGTCTGGCATCACTTCGGCCGGCCGCGAGCAAGGTAATTTGATGCAGCAGGCTGCTGCCGATGTGAACGCAGCGGTGGGGGGCATGACCGCGCGGCTCAATCAGTTGTCCCATACACTGAGCGACCAACAAACTCGGCAATTGGAGGGCAGCCAGCAGCAAAACCGGCAGTTCGAAGAGCAACTGGGGCGCATTGCCTCCGCCGCGGAGCAAAGTCAGCAACAAACGGAAAGTCGCTTTAACGAGCTGATGACCGACCTGACCAGTCAGCTGAATAGCCAGCTCGGTTCAGCGCAACGCCGCGATGAAGAGCGCCAGACGATGGTTGAGCGTCTGCTGGCCGAGGCGAGCGCCAGTCAATCAGCGTTGCTGGACAGAGTCACCAATTCCAGCCGTGAACAACTGCAGGCGCTGTCCGAGGCCGGTAACCAGCGGCATGACAACCTGGAGAAAATGTTCTCTCGCTTGATGACAAACCTCAATGCTCAACTAGATTCGCAAATGGGCGCAGCGGAGCAGCGGGAACAGGAGCGCTCCTTGCGCCACGAGCATCAGCAGGCTTCTAGCTTTGCTCAGCACCAACAGCAAGTGAGTGCTCTCGCCGAAGCCTCAGCCGCGCAGCAACATGCACTGGAAGAGACGGTGGGTAAGTTGCTGAACAATTTTGGTGAACAAATGGCCGGCCAGGGTCAGCAGTCCGAACAGCGTGAACAGTCGCGTCAGCAACGCTTCAACGAGCAGTTGGAAAGCATGACGATGCAGCAGCAGGAGCTGCTTAAAGGTATCGCCAGCGCAGTGCAGGTTACCCAGCAGCAGAGCCGGCAGATGGCCGAACAACACCAGCAACTCATGGGTGGGCTACAACAAGCGAGCGACGCCGCTTTCGCCAGTAGTCGGCACATGGACAACAGTGCCAATCAACTTGGTCTGCTTTCCACCAATGTTCGCCAAGCTGCCGAGTTGCTTGGTCAGCGCTTAGAAAGCGTGACACAACGAATCGAATCCGCGGGCACCCAAAATGCCCAACTGGCCACCCAGCTGAACAGCCAGGCAGAGGTTCTCGCAAAGCTGCAGCAGGCATTGCTCGACAGTGCGCAGCGTTTCGAACAGGCAGCGGGCGAGGCACGCAATGGCTTTGGCGAGATGAGGAGCCATCAGCAAGAGTTTCTTATCGGTGTTCGTGGCGAATTCACCGCATTGGGCGAGGCTTTACGCAAACAGGTGGAAGGCGTCGAGCAACAGGCAGAGCAGTGGCTGCGTGCCTACGCTGGTGAGGTACGCCAGCAGGTGCATGAGCGAATGGACCAGTGGAACAAGGAAACCCTTAGCTTTGCGAACACGATGCACGCAGCCGTGCAAGCAATCAGTAACGTGGTCGATGAACTGGAGGCCCATTGAAGCGCTGGCGCAAGTCCAATGAAGCCCCGATGGAGGATGAAGATCCTTACTGGAGGTCCTTCGTCGACATCATGTCGGCGCTTCTGGTGCTATTCATCCTCGCCTCGGTGGTGCTGATTCTTCAGTTGATGGAGAAAAGCGCGCAGTTCGATAAACAGGTTTCCCAGCTGGAGCAGGCGGAAAAAGTTCGCCGCACTATTCTAGACGAAGCCGTAGAGGAACTGCGCAAGCGTGGAGTCAAGGTCCAGGTTACCGAGAATCATACCGTGTTACGAATCCCCAACGAGTTGCTTGGCTTCGATACGGGCGCTTTCGAGATTCAACCGCGTTATCAACCGACAGCACTTGAGATTGGCGAGGTGATTGCCCAAGTTATCAAACGGGATGATCGGATCAATTATCTGGACACCATTTTCATCGAGGGCCATACCGACAATCGGCCATTCCCCGGGTTCATGGGCAAAGGCAACTGGGGACTTTCGACGTTCCGTGCCATTTCATTGTGGCAATTCTGGAGCTCTGAACTACCCCAGGCGCAACGTTTGGACCGGCTGAACAATCAAGACGGTGAACCGTTGTTCTCGGTCAGCGGCTATGCCGAGACCCGACCGGTGAACAAGGATCAGGGAAGCGAAGATAGCTATCGCTTAAACCGTCGCATCGACATCCGTTTTACCATCCGCCGCCCACAGAGCACAGAATATGAGGCACTCAAGACGCTTCTTGAGAACTCCCAATGATGAAGTTACCCCCCATCGAAAACCATTCTGGTGAGTGGTTGCCAACGGTTATTGAGGGCTGGGGGCAGTTGGTGGAAAAAACCAAACGGATGAAGACCAAAGTAGGCAGCAGCGATGCATTTGAGCGCACACTTGCCGCGCTTCGAGACATGGCTAGCACCGGGCGCTTCGATGATTTACGAGAACTGCTCGGACGTCGGCTAGGAGCCCGAGCACTGACTTGGCTATGGTTGCACGACGAGGTAGTGGGTAAGCGATTGTTTAATGCCAGGATACTCGACGTGCTGGTCGAATATCAGCAACCACGGTTGAGTCGCTTAACTCTGATTCAGCTGATCCAGTTATATTTTCGTTATTTTGACGGTCTGGATGCGTACAACAAACACGGTGAAGATAGCTTGCGTAAGCGGCTTGAACTGCATTTGCTCGTGCAGATAAGCCGTATTCCGAGTCGGCCAACGACCTTCGGAACGGATCCCTTGATGACCTTGAACCGGGAGGGTGAATGGCTATTAACACTCGACGGTCCAGTGCAACTGATCAATAGGGTACGCGACGAGGGTGGAGAGCTAACTGAGGCCTTCGAGAAGATGGGCTTGAATGGCTTCGATGTCGGGCGCTACGGCGATGTTTGTCGGGCGCATTACTACCTGGCAGTGCTGCGAGAACTGTCGCCGGGGGAGTGGAGCGATGTGCTCGACGAATTGCTTAAGCCTGAGGTGAACAACGCACCGTACGAGGATGGTCGGCGCATTGGTCATGCTGCACTAGAGATTATGATCGACCGCGCAGGCAGTGAGCCTGGAGATGCGTGGCAAAACTTCATCCTGAGCCTGGCTGGCGACCCACGTATTGCCAGCTCTTCCAAAAATTTCCGTGAGTGGTGGCAACCGCTGGGCGAGGAGCGTATTGGGAAGGTCCGTGGTTGGTTATCCAAAGAGGATCTGCGTCTATTCCTTCAGGCGGTCCAGCAGTACGGTGTGGAGTCGGGGAAGCAAGATCTGCAACGCATGTTTCCAGCCCGCAAGCTCTTTCTCGAAGGTCTGTATCGGCTGGGGTTGATTCGCCATACGCGATTGATGCTAGGTCGCCTTGCCAAGGAGTCAGTGCATCGCATCCTCGGCGAAGAAATGAAAACCGAGTTTGCTCGTATGGACGGCATAATGAACGACAAAGCCGTAATCTATTTAGATTGTGGCGATTTTCACCTGATCGAAGGTTCGCATAGCTTTAAGGTTTGGGTATACCTTGCTCAGCCGGGAACCTCATTGCAATCTTACGAACGCAATCATTTCACGCACTCAGACCTAATCTCTGGATTGCCTCATAAGTATCGGGAAATGTACCCCTCCCTTCCATACGAAGCGATTGTTCACAATGGTACTTGGCAACGCAAGGTATTCGAATTCCTCGCGAATAATGGTATCGGGCTGGATTTGGAGCAGTTACTAAGCAGGCAGGAGTACAGGTCATATTTGAGCAGATACGGCATACCCGTTGTTAGACGCAAAAATGCACAGGTTCTGAAATCTACAGAGCGATCTACCTGGGCAGCAGCCCCTACTTTTGTGCAGGCCGAAAGAGGTGCCGTTGCGCCAACGCGACCTCAGCAAACGAGTTTGAATTCGGCACCGAGACCTCCCCCACAGCCAGAGGAGCTGCACTCAAGTACCATTTCAAAATCTATCAAGCCTTTGCCTGAGAGCGGGAATGATCCGCTGAAGGATCTTCTGAGCCATCTCGGTACGTTTGAGCTAAACGTGCTGCGCTACTTCGCCACCAACCCCGGCGACAAGGTGCGTTACGCAGCCAATGTGCTGACGGTCGAAGCACGCGAAATCAATCAGGTTCTATACGGCCGACTAAATGCTTTGTGCCAACAAACTGATAGTTTTGGTTGGTCGGTTCGTGCAGATATCGCTGCCGCCCTAGACCATCTGCCCGCAGGGGATTGAGCAACATGGGACTAGTCGAAATCTTCAAAAGCCTGCTGGGAGAAGGCAGTGCCAAGCTGAGTACACAGCAGGGTTTTATCTACCATGCAGACTCGGAAGGTCTAAATCTCTACCTAGATCGAAAGGTTTATGCAGATCTTGTCGAGGGTCTGGGCAACGCGTTGCAGAAGATTCAACTGGTAGTCCTGCATATGCTCGAAGAGCAGGGCATTGCCTTGCCTCTTGCCAATGGCTTTCATCTTTCCGCGGAAGACGCGGCGGGCCTAGACGATGAACAGGCAGAAATTCTGCGTCTGCCGCGTCGCTTCAATATGGGTTTTGTTAGTCAGCTCAGCGGTCGAACCGGGAATAGCAGTTTCAAGACACAGCTGCTGGTATCGTCCGACTCAGGCGAGGTGCCATTTACCCGCAAGGGGCCGTTGCTCTATTTGACCTTGAGCGAGGCCTACCGTCTTACGCCTGCGGAGCTAATGGGATTGATGGCTTGGGAGCATCACCAGAAACTGCAGCCCGAGCAACGTGGGGAGTCGGCCAATCTGCGGCTAATGGCCGAACTCCAGACTGCAGCACGCAGCGGCATGCGCATCGACCTCAGCCACTTTGAGCGATTGGAGGTGGTGGTGCCCGAAAATATTGGCGTCGTCGCTACCCGCTTGCCTGATGGCAGCTTGATTCTCTGCCCCAGTCTAGGTGACGGCTCAACGCCAGATCAATTAGAGAAGCGCTGGTCACAGCTCGACATGGGCGCTGATGGGGGCGTGCTGCGTATCGATAATCGCGTGGTGCTCCTAGACCCGCAGAAAATGCAGGCAATCAAGGAGGTACTGGGTAACAAGCGTATTCCTGCCGACAGGGTTGCCGAATTCATCGCGACGCCGAGTGCATTTCTGGATGCCGCATTGGTCAATCTGGACCTAGGCTTTTCCATTCGTGTGGCCGGCATCGGCAAGCTCCAGCATATGGAGTTCGGCGAGCTTGATACCAAAAAGCAAGACTGGTTTAGTCTTGATACTCGTGCGGCTCCTGTTGAGATCATTTCCAAGTTGGTGCAGTCCGAGGAGGATTTGGTGCGATTCTCGGATGCCTACGCAGCAGCAAAACAGCAAGGTGCGGAGAGCCTGATCTTCGATGGGGAGTCGGTGGATATCTCCAACTCGGAGCGGGTGGAGGAACAATTAGCAAAAGCCAAGACGGCTTTCAGCATATCGAAGACCGAGACACCGGACGGTTCTGACGCGGCAGACGACATAAAAGAACGAGTCAGCGTCTTGTTGCACGATGCTAATAAAATAAATAACGAGCTTTTGCGTATGGCTAGCCAGGCCAAGGCAGTTCGCGAACCAAACTGGGAAGCCTATGCACGCCAGCCGTTTCCACACCAGCGCGAGGGTATTGATTGGATGCTCGGGTTGTTGGCATCTGCGTTGCAGGCCGACCATGACGACCTTTATCGACTACAGGGCAGCCTGCTGGCAGACGATATGGGGCTCGGCAAGACCTATATGTCCTTGGTTACGGTAGGTGAGTACTTGTCTGAACAAAAGGCTGCGGGTCGGCCGCAGAAGCCAGTCTTGGTCGTGGCCCCGCTAAGCCTCTTGGAAAATTGGGAGGATGAGGTCAGTCATACCTTCAACGGCATTCCGTTCCGCGACATTGTCGTGTTGCAATCGGGGAGGGATCTGAGTCGTTTCCGAATCAAAGGTGCAGAGCGGGAATCCAGCCAGTTGGCCTCATTGATGGATGATGAGGGACAAATGGCTGATGACGCTCTTCGGTATGCATTGGCCATTGGTCCCGAATGCGGCGCTCATCGCCTGGACATGGATCGTCGACTGGTGCTGACAACCTATCAGTCTCTGCGTGATTACCAGTTCTCGTTGTGCCGAATTGATTGGGGCCTCGTTATCTTTGATGAGGCCCAGAACATTAAAAATCCCAATGCCGCGCAGACCCGCGCAGCCAAGGGCCTGAAGGCTGACTTCAAATTGCTTGCTACTGGCACGCCCGTGGAGAACAGCCTTGGGGATTTTTGGTGCTTGATGGATACAGCCCAACCTGGCTTATTGGGTGGCTGGAGAGAGTTTCGTGACACCTGGATCAAGCCAATATTGAATGCAGCCGATGATGACCGAGATGAGGTCAGACGTGATCTCGGCGGCAAGCTGCGCGATGCTGTCGGCGCGTTCATGTTGCGTCGGGTCAAGGAGGACCAATTAAGAGGGCTTCCAAGTAAAACGATTCACAGCGGCGTGCCCCAACTTGAAGGTAGCCAGCTTAGTCATGATACCCAACTCGCGCAGTGCATGAGCGGAGCGCAATTGAGGGCATACGACGCCGTACTCGACAACTATCGCAGCCAGCGGGCCACGGAAGATATGCGTGGGCGCGCACTGGGCGTGCTGCAGAACCTTCGAGAGATTTCCCTGCATCCGTGGTTGCGGCAGGAGAGCCACTTGTTGGCAGGAAATGCCAAAGAAGCGCGTACGCGAATGTCGGAATCCGGGAAGTTGGTCGTTCTGTTAAACGTGTTAGATCGAATCAGTAAGCGGGAAGAGAAGGTGATCCTCTTCATGGTGACCAAACGCTTACAGCGCGTGGTGAAGCTTTGGCTAGACCAGATTTTTGATTTGAATATTTCGATCATCAACGGTGACACTGCAGCGGTACCCAAAAAATCTGATGTGCTGACTCGTAAGCAACTGATTGCAAAGTTTGAGGCGCAGGCTGGCTTTAACGTGCTGATCATGTCGCCGGTTGCCGCGGGTGTCGGCCTTACCGTAGTCGGAGCCAACCACGTTGTGCACGTGGAGCGCCACTGGAACCCTGCCAAGGAGGCTCAGGCTTCAGATCGGGTTTATCGAATAGGTCAGAAAAAGGAAGTCCACATCCATCTGCCCATCGCACTTCACCCAAGGCATGACTCATTCGATGTCCATCTTGATCGTTTGCTGCGCGGAAAACTGATGCTTAAGGATGCGGTAGTCACACCAGAGATAGTGGGTGAAGTTGAGATGATTCAGTCGATGGGGTTGTAAATGGTGTGTCTCTGCCCTAAGCAAATACCCTGAGGATATAAACCGTGCCTCATTACCCTAGAAAAAGCCGGTCAAATACCGTGCAAAAAATCACAAAAAAGTGGGGGAACAATTGGGGGATCTGAGCACTTTCCAAAACACCTAACTTTTTGTTTTTCAAAAATATAGATCAATAAAAAGCTAACCACAAGCCGGCTTTTTAATGCCTGAGAGAAAGCTATTCTCATCTTTTGAAGTTCTCTGCTCCTTTGCTGGATCAACGGTCTCAGCCACTTTCGGGCTTTTTTAATCCATTGTGTTCGATGCATAAGGGAGAAATAAGAGGGCGAGACCGCGGCGAGTTACTTGTGTTTTCTCGGTGCCAACAACTCTGAACGGCCAATCTGCACTCGACTGCTTTCTGCCGTTCGCGGCCCTGAAAAACCCGCCTCCGAAATAGCGGTATCCAACCCTCGAAAATGCGGAGCCGCTTTCTGACTACGTAATGTTTCCATACCTTCGTTCCAGGCATGCACCATGTGTTTGGCCACATCACGCCAGGCTGGCTCGTTTTTCGCGGCTTCGATCACCTCTTTTCCTACAGTGACGGCCGACTCGCACAGTTGCTCGACCATCGTGGCGTACTGACGCGGGGGAATACCCAAAACACCATTGAAGAAGATCTCAAACGTGCGGCCCGGCGTCCAGGTCTGCCGACCGCCCACAGATAAACCTGGGGGGCTCGAAGCGAAACGGGGATAAGCCTGAGTGGTCACCAAGTCATAGATCGGTGTGAAGGCGACGTCGGTTCGCGAGGTGTAATAGAGCGCGATGTTTTTGGCGTGACAGTCGGCGTTTCGCACCACGTAGTTAGCCAAAACGTGCCAGCCTAAGTGCTCACGCTGCTCACGTAACCGGTCTCCAGGTATGTAGGGACGGGTGGCGTTCCATACTCGTTCGGTGGTAGTTGCATACTTCTCGTGGGGCGGTAATCCCAATAGCCCGCAGGCATCTTCCAGCCCGCAGCGCGGTTGGCCGTTTTCATCCACATCAAAACGATCTACGACCAAGACGCGACCATCCTCAGACATCCGACAGGTGGCTACCGGTACGACCTGTAGCCGCTCCAATACCTGCATGGTGTAAAACTCGTTGAAGCCCAGGAAGGGTGTCGTATCGTCCGAACCTTTGATGATGTGAAAACCGGTACGCAGCGTGGGTTTTCCCAGAGGTATAGCGTCATGTTCAACATCGTTTGCAATGAACTTCGGAACGACACCGGAGACAGCGGCGCGTGCGTAACGACGCACCAGCGTCGAAAAATGTTCGCTGGTATTTTCAGCCTTCAGCAGTTGGCCTATTTCCAAAGGCTCTAATTCGCCCCCGGGTAGCACGCCTTCAGGTGTCACCGTTACCCGACCAATCCCCGCGCCACCGATCACAGCAAGTAGAGATAAGTCGGTACCGTCCAGCAATGCACCAAACTCTTCACGAATGACCCCAAGCAAGTATCCCTCCGGCAGGTTCTGGCGAAAAAACGGGAAAAGATCTCGGGGCCAGCGCCACGGCTCTTCACGGACAGGCAATGCCAAGCTGACGAAGTCTGTTACCGCCGTGCCAGGGAGATATTTCAAAACATACTCATCGCGCTCTCGATAGAGCCGGGCGACCATTTTCCCGCTGACGTGGACATCTAAAATCATGAGTCTGAAATTCCGGAACGCTGTTCTGCGAGGATGTCCTCAACCGTGCGCCCGTGACCAGCCTTCACCAGTTTCAAGTCATATCCGGCAGCGTCCAATAGGCGCACCAAAGCCGATACGCTCATATCGCCTTTCGCCATGGTTTCCATGCGCGCCACTGTCGACCGTGAGACACCAGCGCGGGTGGCCAAGGCACCTTGGCTCAAATGAGCCTCGCGTCGGGCTTGTTTCAGCATTTCAGCCACATCAAACAAGGTGGTCATTTGTAGCCCTCAAGCATCAAAAATCGCCAGAACGACGATTAATGTAGCCCTAGAGGCACAACGCTGCAAGGCCAGCAATCGCTTCAGCGAATACCATTTCGTAGCCCAAGAGCCACAAATAACGCTTAACTGATTGACTCTGTAGCCCCTGAGCATCAATTTTCAAGTATCTAGTAAGTGGGCACTGATTAATCAAATAGGCAGTAGCCTGCTGCCCGATTGGCCCTCACGGATAACTAAACCCCTTAACCAACGTCAACTCCCCCACCGCCCGCATCGGCACCAAAAACGTCTCCATCTTCTCGTTCGGCGTCCCCTCCTCCGTAATCACCGTCACCTGAGCCGTCGTCAGCGGCTGAACCGCCTCCTCCTGCCCTTCCTCATCACTCCGATACCCGCCCCCAAAGTAGTTCACATAGACAAGGTATTGGCCTTTGATCGGCGCCGGCATGGCGAAGATTTCCGGGCCGTAGCCCGTCGTCACGTCCACATCGAGCGCAGCACCGTTAGGAGCAACGCGGTCGCCGTACCAGATGTGGGCGCCGTCGGGGGTGATGAGGTGCAAGTCGAGGTCGGTGCCGTCACTGTCCCAAGCCAGTAGCACCCGCAACTTCGCCGGAGTGGCCCCGCCGCTGGCGTTGAGGAATTGCGTGCGATGCCGTTGCTGGCCATCGGGGCTGCGGACTTCGACGCTGTTGCTGCCGCTGGGGAATGAGAACGGGCGATCAAAGCGGCCGGCAGGATCGATTTTCAGTGGCATGCTGACGCCGTTGACGATCAACCGGCCCGGCTCACCAGACTTGGGCGTCGCATTGATTTGCCCGATGATGCGTGCAGTGTTGGCCTGCCCCACCGGGGTGTTTACCGAGGAGGCCGGGTAGTTGACGATTTGGCGAAAGTTTTCGCCTTCGCCTTCAGGCGCACCAGTGCGCCAGCCGCCAACGGGGGTGTCGAGTTTGGCGGCGCTTTCGGCGGCGAACGTGGTCGGCCATACGCAAAAGGAGCAGAGGAACAGGAAGACCTGTGGATAACGGAGTTTCATGGCCTATTCCAGCAAGAGGTGGCGGGCGAGCCCTTCGATGTAGGTTTCATCCTGGCCGCTGGGGTGTGCTTCGAAGGCCAGGTGCAGGTATTCGTGGGTCAGGTCGAGACGGTCTTGCAGCGACAACACGCCGCGCACATAAATGCGCTGGCGTTCGCGGTCGACATAGGGGCGGCCGAAGGCCAGACGGCAGACGGCGAAGGTGCTGACTTCGTTGTAGCCAACCTCGCTTTCCAACCGCGGACGCCAGCCGCGGCGCTGGTTCAGCAGCCAGTCTTGCGCGGCGGGGAGTGCTTCGCAGGAAGCGACTGGATTGTCCCAGCGGCTGAGGCTGGCGCGGGGGTAGGCGTGGAGCAGGATAGCGTCGTAGCGTTGGCCGGCGTTGGCTTGTTCGACGGCTTGCTGCCAGGAGAGTTTGTCCGGGCCGGGCTGGTCGGAGTGGTAGGTGACGGTGCTGCCGGCGAGGACCAGGTCGCTGGTCCAGGCGGCGATGTTGCGTGATTCGGCGGAGGCTGGACGTGGGGCGACGCGTTGCCGGCTGCTGCTGTCGTCGATGCTCAGGCAGTCGCCGTTGCGGGTGGCGTTTTGCAGCAGGTACGTACGGATGGCGATGGCCAAAGCTTTGGCGGCTTCGGCGGGTTCGGGTCTGGCTTCGCGTTGCAGGACGCGGGCGACGTATTCTTCGCGGTCCAAGCGGGCGATCAGTTTGTCTTTCAGCAAAAACAGTTCGCCGTCGCTGTGGATATCGAGTTGGTTGCCATTGGTGAATTCGACGCGGTAATCGCCCAGCAAGGGGCCGGACTCAACCACACGATCCCCCTCCAGAACGCGCACGATGGGATAGCGTGAAAACAGCCCCACCTCGACACACCGTCCCGCATCCGAAGGCCAATTCACCGGCAACGCCGAAGCCAACGCCTCACCGTAGTGACGCAAGATCATTTTACTGGTCCCACGCCCACCCGCCCAAACCGGCGTGCCATCCACCGTCCACCCGGCAAAACCACCCTGACGCGACGAAGGGTCCTGATCCCCCAACCAGCTCCAGGTTTTCACCCGCAACCGGCCACCAAGTTCGCCCACGACATTGCCGTCATCCGCATTCAACACCACATCCAGCAACACCCGTCGCGCTTGATCCTGTGCCGGCATCACGGCCAGCATTCGCAGCAACTCAGTCACTGAAACTCGCGTGGAAGGCTGCAACGAAGCCAAATCCAGCAACCACTCCGGTGCCTGCCGCGCCTGCCAATACGTGCGCCAGTCAGCGCCAGCAATGCCCAGCCGCTGCGGTTCAAAGTACAAACCGCACGACTTCACCAAGGCCTGATCGCGCTCAATCTTGCCGCCCGCCGTGCAGCAGTAAACTTCGTCCTTCGACTGACCGCGACATTCGTAAGCCGGCTCATGGGCATTGGTATCCACCAGCCAGCCGTACACAAACAACTTCCACACACTGCCCAACGGCGTCTGCAGATCAGCAGGCAACGGCTCGCGCGCGATCACCTGAGTCCGGCTCAACGACAGCAACTCACCTTTAAAGGCCAGCCGCAGCGGTTCGTCCTGCGCTGTCGCCAGCGCAGGAATCAAACACAGCAGCCACCAGACCAAAGGTCGGGTCATGTCAGTTGACCGTGACTTGGCCGAGGGCAGGTTTCTGTTCCTGAGCCTGATGCTGTGGCGCGTAGACCTGAGTGAAACGCACCGGCGGCAGATTGAACTGGCCTTTCTGCGAGAAGCGCACCAAATGACGCAGACGCAATTCACCACTCAAGGCATCGACCGGAATGGCATAGGCCATCTGCCCCGGCTCGAAACGCGCCTTCTCCAACGCGGACGGTTCGGTGCCGGCCTTGCCCATGAGCTTGATGCCCC
The DNA here is from genome assembly GCF_000282315.2 of Pseudomonas sp. GM41(2012). Classification (GTDB taxonomy): domain Bacteria; phylum Pseudomonadota; class Gammaproteobacteria; order Pseudomonadales; family Pseudomonadaceae; genus Aquipseudomonas. The sequence goes on along the minus strand of NZ_AKJN02000007.1, from coordinate 886,610 downwards.
ACGTGGTGCGCTCGACATCGGCGCCCGGTGGCAGCGGCACTTCGAGCATGCCGTAGCGCAGCGGTTTGGCGGCTTTGCTGGTGATGATCACTTCGTCCAGATACAGGCTGTCGCTGGACAACGGCTTGGCACCAACCGCTTCCAGTTTGAAGGTGAAGGCTTCGTCGCCCGGCACCAGACGCGACAGGCGACGGGTGATGGTCACGGCCATCGGATCAACCAGTGGTTGTTTGGTCTGGAAGCTCAACGCCGCTCGCAACGGACGCTCTTGCGCACCGGTCAGCGACAGCACTGCGGGCACAGGCGCAGCACCCTGCCACGTCCAATAAGTCTCCCCGGTATCACCGTATTTTTTCTTCCAGCCTTCACCCGGTGCCAGTGCAATGGTGGGCGATGCCTGCTCGATGCTGCGTTGCAACCAGGTCAACGCCAATGCGCGTTCCAGGGTTGATTGTTGTGGCAGCAAACGTTGCAGCAACGCTTGCGCGTGAGCCTGATCGAAAGCTTGCAGCGACAGGTTCAACGCTTCGGCAAACGGCTGCGAACTGACCGCCAATCGTTGTTGCGCGTCTGGCAATTGACGATTGAAGGCGTCCGGGAGAGTCACCTTCGATTGCTTCGCCAACGAGGCCGTCAGCGCACGAGCAGCAGCCAGACCCAACGCCGAATCCGGATCGCTCATGACGATGCTGTCTTCGCCATCGTCCATCAGGTTCGCCGCATTGCCTTCGCCCGCTTTCGACAGATCATCCATCAAACCGCTGAGCAAGGTGTTCACCGGCAATTGCATCTGTTTGGCGAACGACAGAATCAGCGCGCGCTGCAACAGCGGCGTGTCTTTCGTCTGCTTCGAATAGACCTCCAACACTCGCTGCCAATGCTCCGGCGGCAGGCTCAGTTCCAAGGCTTTGCTGGCGTGCCAGTCGGCGTAGTAAGCGTAAGCGGTGAGGAACGCATCCGGTTCACCGTCCATGCCCCACCAGGTGAAACTCGCCGAAGGCCCGGCCATTTGCACCAGGCGCAGACGGCTGTTCTGCATGATCAGGCGCAAGCGATCGCGGATCTGCGGATTCGACGACAAGGTCGGATACGCAATGCTCAGCGGCAACAAACGACTGGCCGTTTGTTCGACGCCGCCGTATGGATAGCTCAACAGATCGTCGAGTGCCGAGCGGAACAGCGCTTGCGGACTGTCGTCCAGACGCAGGCGAATATCCGTCGCGTCTGCAGGCAAGGTCAGCGGCGTATCACCGCTGGCCGCGTCCAGGCTTTGGTTCTGAGTCACCTGCCAGCCTTCGCCGGTCGCGGTCAGCCGCACAGCCAAGGCATCAGCCGTTTTGCCGTCCTGCACCAGCTCAGCCGTCCACTCGCCACTGGCCAACGCGAACGCAGGTAGCGCGATGTAGTTAATGCCGTTATTCAGCGTCACGGGGACGCGTTGTTCGGTACCGCCGAAATGAATCACCAGCTCAGCCTTGACCGGTTTCTCGGCCTGACTGAAAGCGAACACGCCGAGATCCGGTTTGTCGCCTGTGCGGAATTTGGTGGGGCCGCTCCACTTCAGGTACAGCGGTTTTTCCGAGCGCACGAATTGCTTTTTCTGCCCGACCTGACCGTCATCTGCGATGGCCCGGGCGGTGATGCGCCAGCGGGTCAGCGAGTCCGGCATCTTGAAGGTGAAACGGGTTTTGCCGTTGGCGTCAGTGATCAATTCCGGCTGCCACGCGGCAGTGTCGACGTCTTCACGACGCGGCCGCTCCAGCACTTTCACGCCCCGCTCGCTACGGTTAGCTTTGCCCGGCGCGCCAGGGCTGCCCGGCAATGCCACGTCGTAGCTGATGAACGACAGACTGGCGCTGGTGCGCACGTTGTTGCGGCGCGGGTGGTAGAAAAACTGGTCGATGGTCGGCGCCACTTCCGGTTGCAACGCGTAGACCATTTCGTCCACCACGCTGACCGTCAGGTGCGCTGGGACAGGCTTGCCAGCGAACTGCGTGGTCAAGTCCACCGACACGGTATCGCCCGGCTGATATGCCTCTTTGTCCGTGGCAATCGCCACGTCGATTTGCGGCGCGATCACCTTGATACCGGCGTTCTGGAAGCTGTACTGACCGCCCTTGGTGTACAGCACGGAGAACGTCAGGTTCGGCGCAAAATTGTCCTTCACCGGGATCCGCGCGCGGTATTGGGTCTCGCTGAGTTTTTCCATCTTCAGCCAGTCGCCGCCCTTGGACAGCAGCGCTGTGGCCTCGACCTTGTCGCGCTCCAGCGACAGCAGTGCATCGCTGATCGGCTCTGGGAACGTGATCAATGCCAGGGCTTCGTCGCCAGCCTTGTACTCGGGTTTATCGAGGACGATTTCCACGGTGCCCGGCACGGCTTTGACGCCGTCGCCCGTGACCGAATGACCGGTGGCACCCACCACGCGGCCATGATCATCCTTCAACGTCAGGTTGTAAGTACCCGGACGGTCGAAGGCCAGGGTGAAGCCTTTGTCTTTCGCGGCGAGTTTGCCTTCGCCAGTGCTCTGGTCTTCCAGACGCACCCAGCTGTAGCTGCTCGGCGTGACCGCTTTGCTTTGCTCGCTGCCGCCTTCATTCAAATAACCGAACGCAACCTTGTCGCCCACCGCGCTAAAACGCTGAGGCGCACGCAGGCTGAAACTCGCCGCGCCGCGGTCGATGAGGATTTCCTTGGTGGTCTTGACCCGATACGCCGCGCCATCGCTGGCGAACACGGTGAGCATGTAGCGACTCGGTTTCTCGGCCGCCGGCAGATCCAGCGTCGCGTTGCCCTTGGCGTCGGTGGTCAGTTCGGTGCTGGTCAGCTCAACCGGGAATTGCCCGAGGTATTGCAGTTCGTTGTCGACCATCGACAGTTGTTGGGCGCGCAGGCTCAGGCTCAACTTGGCGTTGGCCACCGGTTTACCGTCCGGGTACAGCAGCACGAGGCTGCCCTTCACCGGTTCACCGGTGCGGTAATCCTGCTTGGCCAGGTTCAGGGAAATCTCGAAGTGCGGCTTGATGTATTCGGCGACACGGAAGGCGCTGCTGTAGGCCTGATCCTTGTAGCTGAAACGCAGCTCGTAACCACCCGCTACCGCGTTATCCGGCAACTGGAAACGGCCTTGAGTGCCCGCCTTGGAGTCGAGTTTCAGCGCCAGCGATTGCAGCGCCGTGCCGGTGGCATCGAGCACGGTCACGTTGACGTCTGCTGCAGTCGGCAGCACAGAGTCGCGGGCGTTCTTGAACTCGCGACCGACGATCTTCAGCGACACCCAATCCCCCGGCCGATACAGCGGCCGGTCGGTGAAGGCATAGAGTTTGGTGTCGTAGATTTCGCTGTCGTAATAGAAGTTTTCTGAGACAAACACCCCACCCTCTTCGTCCTCGCCAATCACGAAGGAACGCTCCGGGCTGACGTGTTTCAGACGCAGCAAACCATCGGCATCGGTGGCGCCACTGCTCATCACGCCGAGGCCATCGGTCCACAGCACATTCACCTTCGGCACCGAACTGCCTTGGTGTTTGCGCGCGGCCCACACCAGCAATTCATCACCGGCAATCTTGCTCACGGCCACGGTGTTGGAGACGAAGACCATGGTGGTCGCACGGTACTTGCCGATCAGCGCTTCCACCAGGTACAGACCCGGTTTCAGATTGCCCAACGGGATGTACACGTTACCCGGTGCAACGCTGACGAACTCACTGGAAGATCCGGCCAGGTTCACGCCTTCAGGCGGCTGGATCGGTTTGGCTTGCCACAGCGGATAGCGGAATTGGCTGACCACCGGCAAGCCCGGAATCAGCGCGAATTGCGGCTGAGCGTCATAGGGCGTTGGCGCGGCCATGGCGGCGCCCATCTTCAGCTCCGGCACTTCCTCGGTGACTTGCTTACGCGATTCGTAGGAGAACGCGCGTTGCATCACCCGACGGGATTTGCGGTACCAGTTGTCCCACAGGTACGCAAGGGTGTTCGACAGGCCTTCACCCTTGAACTGACCGTCGCTGACCACGCGGTGCAGGTTCTTCTGACGCTTGAGGAAATCCAGCGGCTTGTCGATGCGGTACACCCGAATGTCGGCGCCGCCGTAAGGCTCCATGCGGAACCGACGATAATCGCGACCCGGCGCTTCGAGGCGAACCATCGCCTGTTCGTCGCTGGCAAAACTGCTGTCGGCCAGCAGGAAAAAGCTTTCACCGGCCACCGGTGTGTAGCCACTCGGCTCGACGGTGTCTTCGGCGTTGACCGCCGAAAAAGGCAGCACCAAGACCAACAGCAGGGGCAGAAAACGCAGCATGCGGGCACCGATCATTGGGAGAGAAAGTTCAGTCGATAGACGCCGATGAAGTTGGGGTTGGCTGCGTCGGGTATCCATCGGGTGTCCTTCCATGTCATGAGTTGCTGCAGGCTTGCGGAGCGCATGCCGTTGTCAGTCGGGGTGGTGGTGCCGGTGTGATAGGCGATGTAGCGGCCCATCCAGATCATCAGGTGCTGGTCGTCGCCCTGATCGAAAAACATCAGGTCGCCGGGCCGGGCTTGCGCCAGATCGCGGCCGACCAAATGGCTGTTGAACTGAATCAGTTTGATCGCGTTGACGTACGGCCCGACCTTGCCACCGCCCTGCTGCCATTGCTGGGCGAGGCCGCGTTGGGCCTCGCTTAGTTGCAGCTCCGGCGGCAGATAGCGATTGGACAAACCATTGCTGCGCAGCCATTTGTCGTCGTGGACTTTCAGCGCTTCGTTGGCGGCAAAACGGACCAGGCCCGCGCAGTCCTGCTGATACCAGCGCGGGCTCGGGCCTTGGGTCAGTTGTTCCTGGGCGATGCGCACGAACCAGGCGCGGAACACCTGGGATTGCTGCACGTCCAGCGGCGGCGTCTCAGTGGCAAATGCCCGGGTGCCCAGCAGCAACGCCAGCAGGCCGAGGCCTCGGATAAGTGCTGTCACAGGGCTTTCCATTCCAGCGGCAGCCATTGCCAATGGCCGTCGGGCTCGCTGCCTTCCGGCAAGGTCAGGGCGTATTTGCCGTAGCCGCCGAGCTTGCGCAGTTTCGGGATCAGGTAGGTTTGCGCGGCGTTGTAGAACACCGGCTCCATGTCCTGCGGCAGGCTGTCGAGGGTTTCCTGTTGCATCAGTTGCGCCATCGAATCCGGGCCGAAGTAGACCGGCATCAGCAGGTCTTTCGGTACCACGTCGGCCATCGGCGGGAAGCGTTTGTCGAGGGTGCCGAGGGCTTTGTCCACGAGCTTGTCATCGAGGGAGAACAGCAGCGTCGAACCGTGGCGTACCAGGCTGACTTTCATGAATGCCTTGCCGGTGATTGCGTCCGGATTCTCGGCATCCTTGGCCTTGTAAGGACCGAAGTTAGAGCTGACCTGACGCTGCCATTGGTGGGTCGGGCCTTCCTGTTTCTCGATCACCGGAAACGCGTGCTCTTCGACGTTGCCTTCGTAGGCGCCGACCATCGAGCCGAACAGATTGCCCAGGTCGCCGTCGAGTTTGGCGCTGTCGTCATCGTTCAGGCTGGCCACTAACAGCGGCGTGTACAACCGCGAATCAGCGTACCAGCACAGGCCAGCGGCACCGGCCATGTGTTCGGTCAGGGCCTGAGCCACCGACTCTTCGGCACCGAGTTTTACCAGCAATGGTTTTTGCTGCTCGGCGGCGAGCGGCAAGGCGACACAGGCACTGGCGCCCATCGGCATGGCTTGCCAGATCGGCTTGAAATCGAAGTCCGGCTGGTCGTCCAGTTCGTCCATGGCCAGGAAGCTGTGCCAGCCCTTGTCGTCCATGTCGAAACGCAGCCCGGCGAAGTTCGGGATGAAGCGCTGATAACCCATGGCCAGGACGCTGGAGTTGACCGACAGGCGTTGTTTTACTTCAGGCGCGCGCGGTGGCAGGCCGAAGGCTTCGGGGAACAGTTTCTGGCCGCCGAGCAGTGCTTCCAGCGATTCCGTCGACACCATGCCGGGTTCTTCGACCGGACCGTGACCGGCCTCATACAGCTTGGCCGGATTGGACAGCACCACCAGTTTGTCGCCATGAGAGGCGAACAGCAGCGCTTTGCTGTGGTTGTAGGTGAGTTGATAAAGCGGCACCACATCGCCGGCAACCTTGATTTCAGCCAGTTGGGTCAGCTGCGAATCATCCAGCGCTACTTTCGCCAGCGGCTCCAGCACCTTGGCCAGACCACCGCGATCCATCACCAACAAAAAGTCTTTCAGGCGACCATCCGCCCCACGCCACAGCGCGACGTCTGCCGGTTGATCGAAGAGCTGCTCGATCAGGCTGTCCTGCAACTTCAGGTCATGTTCGTAAATGATCCGCCGCAGACTGCCGATCAAGCCGAGGCGATCGGCGTGCGCTTCGTAATAGAAGACGAAATCTTCGGTGAGGGTTTCCTTGAGGAACGGCACCGCCAGCAAATCCTTGGGCAACTGGCTCAACGAATGGGTTTCGAGCAGACCGTCCGGCCGGCTCATGCCCAGTTTGTCACTGGCCAACTGCGCCGGGGGCGCCTTGGGTTTGTGCATGAACCAGCCCAACCCGGCCGCGACGCCCGCCACCAGGACCAGCCCTACTACCAGAGCCGGCCAGCGGCGAGGAGTTTTGGCTGCAGGCGTTTCAGCGGCCGGAGAAACAGTGTTATCGCTCATGTTCACAAAACCCGATGTCATCCGTGGAGCGGGATGTTTAATAGTTGAAAGTCTTGACCAGCAGCAGGTCGCCGATTGCCCGCAAAGGCACGATGAAGGTCTCGCGTTTTTCGTCGACGGTGTTTTCGTTGAGCACCAGGTTGATCTGCGAGGTGATCACCTCGTTCTGGTTGCTGGTCTCATCGAAGTTATAGCCGCCACTGCCAAAGTTGCCCCAATAGTTCACGTAAACCAGATAGGTGCCATGCATCGGCGCGGTCATGGTGAACATTTCCGGGCCGGGGCCATCGACGCCATCCGGGTCCAGACCACCGCCGTTGCTCATCGCCGGGCGAGCCCAGAACGCATGCTGGCCGTCGGGGGTAATGATGTGCAGGTCGAGTTCGGCTTTCGGATCGTCCCAACCCAGCACCACGCGAATCCGCGCCGGGGTGCGCAGGTTGTTGGCTTCATAGAATTGAACGCGCTTGAGCGATTTGCCTTCAGCGCTGCGTACTTCAACGCTGTTGGAGCCGGCGCCGAACGCATACGGCCGGGCGAAACGCCCTTGGTCGTCGGTGTACAGATTCAGAGGATTGCCGTTGACGGCCAGGGTGTGCGGCCCTCGCTGAGTGCCAATGGCCTTGAGTTGGCCCTGGATCATGGTGCGATTGCGCTGCACACCGCGATCGATCGGTGGCGTGGGATAGGCGACTTGAGGATATTCGCTGCGATCGAGCAGGCCGTTGTAGCGCCAGCCGCCGACCGGCTCCGACAACTCGGCCGTCGGCTCGGCCCAGGCAGCGGTCGCGCAGACGAGCCCCATCAGCAATAGAAGAAATGAACGCATGTGACGCCTCCTGCCATGCATAACGAAACCTTGCGCCCGATCCTCGGCGCGTTACAGATCCAAAAACTGCGTTTCGTCAGAAAGACCCATGACTTTCGGGTCGTAGAAGGCGCGAAGATTAGCCATTCGGCGGTTTTTTAACAATCAGATACATCTATTTTTGCGGTGGGATTCACGCTGTCAGGTGGACGGTGAGCCGAATAGGCGTCATATTCGGCTCAATATATGAGCCGAATAGCATTTCTATTCGGCTCACCACTCCAAGAGTACCGAGTTCATGGCACCTCACTGGATCTGGCAGCAGCCCGATTGGCCCAACTTCAACTGGCAAGCAGAGCGGTTGGGGCCGTTTTTGCGCGAGTGTGTCCAAGCCCAAGGGCGATTGATGGGCATGGCGAGTTCAGTGGGCAGTTCGCTTAGCGCCCAGAGCGAACTGGATGCACTGTTGCAGAACATCGTGACCTCATCCGCCATTGAGGGTGAGCAGCTCAATGTCGGCTCGGTTCGCTCGTCATTGGCGCGGCGGCTGGGCCTGGAGCTGGACGATGCTAATAATGTCAGCCAGCGCAGTGAAGGGCTGGCGCAATTGATGCTCGACGCCACTCAGCATTTCGCTGAACCGCTGACGCTGGAGCGATTACTGGATTGGCACGAATGGCTGTTTCCCGAGCAAGAGACCGATCTCGCCGCCCGGCCGATCCGTGTCGGTGCGCTACGCGGCGATGATCCAATGCAAGTAGTGTCCGGCCGCCTCGACAGACCAACCGTTCACTTCGAAGCCCCGCCTCGTCAGGGCCTTGAGCGACAGCTCGACACCTTCCTCTCCTGGTTTACCGCCAGCCGGAATCAGGCGGGACTTGATCCATTGCTGCGGGCCGGCATCGCGCACTTCTGGTTTGTCACACTGCACCCCTTCGACGATGGCAACGGTCGCCTGACGCGAACGATCACCGATCTGGCATTGGCTCAGGGTGAAGACCAAGCCATCCGCTTCTATGCCATGTCCGCGAGCATTCTCGAAGACCGGTCCGGCTATTATCGAGTGCTCGAATCCTGCCAAAAAGCCACACTGGATATCACCGAGTGGCTGGAATGGTTTCTGCAAACCCTGCTGCGCAGCTTGCAACAGGCCATGGCGCGGATCGAAAGCGTGCTGGGTAAGGCGCGTTTCTGGCAGGCGCACCGGGAATCAGAGCTTTCAACCGAGCAAACCAAGGTGCTGAACCGCTTACTCGATGGTGGGGAACGAGGTTTCTCGGAGGGCATCAGTGCGGCGCAGTATCAGGCCGTGGCGAAGGTATCCAAAGCTACCGCAACCCGTCATCTGACCGAGTTGTTGGAGAAAGGATGCCTCATACGCCTGCCTGGTGGTGGGCGCAGTACCCGCTATCAAATCAGCTATCCCGGTGACTCAACACAGTAACCTGCTGCGACACACAACTGTGGCGAGGGGATTTATCCCCGTTGGGTCGCGAAGCGGCCCCCAGCGTCCGGCCAAACAGACCGAGTTGTCCGGATTGACGACTGCTTCGCAGCCGAACGGGGCGATGCGGCGTTCCACTAAATCCCCTCGCCACAGGGTTGGTTTACTGGGAAATACAGCGGTTGAGTCTCCCGCTCATTTGCCCATAACCCCCATGTCTGCTAGTGTCGCGCCGGTTTAACGTCAACCGGAAATAGCCGCCATGGCCCGCAAAAAAGCTGCACTGGATTTCGAACAATCTCTCGCTGACCTGCAAACGCTGGTAGAGCGTCTGGAGAACGGCGAATTGTCGCTGGAAGACTCGCTGACGGCTTTCGAGCAAGGCATCGGTCTGACCCGCGATTGCCAGGCGGCGCTGGCCCAGGCCGAGCAAAAGGTTCAGGTGCTGCTCGAGCGTGACGGCGAACTGGCCGAGGAACCCTTCGACGCGGATCAACCAGAATGATTGCAGCGTATTCGGCGACCAGCCAGGCCCGCGTCAACGCAGCACTGGAAACCCTGTTCAGCGCGCCAAGCCCTGAGCTCGCGCGCCTGTACGAAGCCATGCGCTACAGCGTGATGAATGGCGGCAAACGGGTTCGCCCGCTGCTGGCCTACGCCGCGTGCGAAGCGCTGGGCGGCAAGGCTGAGCAGGCCAACGGCGCAGCGTGCGCGGTGGAGTTGATTCACGCTTATTCCCTGGTGCATGACGATTTGCCGGCCATGGACGACGACGATCTGCGTCGCGGCCAGCCGACTACTCACAAAAAATTCGATGAAGCCTGCGCGATTCTGGCCGGTGACGGCTTGCAGAGCCTGGCCTTCAGCGCCCTGCTTGATCCACGCCTGAGCAACTCTGACGCTGCTCTCACCTCCGATCACCTCCGCCTGCAAATGGTCAGTGCTCTCGCATTGGCCGCAGGCCCGGCCGGTATGGTCGGCGGTCAGGCCATCGACCTTGGTTCGGTCGGTCTGAAACTCGATCAAAAAGCCCTCGAATACATGCACCGGCACAAGACCGGCGCGCTGATCGAGGTCAGCGTCAAACTCGGCGCCTTGGCCAGCGGCCGCGCGGAGAAGGACGAACTGAAGTCTTTGCAGACTTATGCACAGGCTATCGGTCTGGCGTTCCAGGTGCAGGACGACATTCTCGACGTCGAAAGCGATACCGAAACCCTCGGCAAGCGCCAAGGCGCCGACATCGCACGTGACAAGCCGACCTATCCGGCTCTGCTCGGCCTCGACGCTGCCAAGGCCTACGCCCTGGAACTGCGTGATCAGGCCCTGCACGCGCTGCGACCGTTTGACGCGGCGGCCGAGCCGTTGCGCGATCTGGCCCGCTATATCGTCACCCGCCGTAGCTGACGGCGTATCCGCCAAGTTAAAACCAACGCGTGGGCAGGGGGCGATGCATCAGGTAAACTGCCGCATCTTTTATACCTATAACGATTCGCCTGATGCCCACGACGTTTCATGAGATTCCCCGCAAGCGCCCGACCACGCCCCTGCTCGACCGTGCCAACACGCCGGACGGCCTGCGCCGGTTAGGCGAAGCCGAGCTGGAAACCCTGGCCGATGAGTTGCGCCTGGAATTGCTCTACACGGTCGGTCAGACCGGCGGGCATTTCGGTGCTGGCCTGGGCGTCATCGAGCTGACTATCGCGCTGCATTACGTCTTCGACACCCCGGATGACCGGCTGGTGTGGGACGTGGGTCATCAGGCTTATCCGCACAAAATCCTCACCGGCCGTCGCGAGCGCATGGGCACCCTGCGCCAGAAGGACGGCGTCGCGGCCTTCCCGCGTCGGTCCGAGAGCGAGTACGACACCTTTGGCGTCGGCCACTCCAGCACCTCGATCAGCGCAGCGCTGGGCATGGCCATTGCCGCCCGCCTGCAAAACAGTGATCGCAAGGCGATCGCCGTGATCGGCGACGGCGCATTGACCGCCGGCATGGCCTTCGAGGCGCTGAACCATGCGCCGGAAGTGGACGCCAACATGCTGGTAATCCTCAACGACAACGACATGTCGATCTCGCGCAACGTCGGCGGGCTGTCGAACTATCTGGCGAAAATCCTTTCCAGCCGCACTTACGCGAGCATGCGTGAAGGCAGCAAAAAGGTCCTGTCGCGCCTGCCCGGCGCCTGGGAAATCGCCCGTCGCACCGAAGAATACGCCAAAGGCATGCTGGTTCCCGGCACGCTGTTTGAAGAACTGGGCTGGAACTACATCGGCCCGATCGATGGCCACGACCTGCCGACCCTGATCGCCACCCTGCGCAACATGCGCGATCTGAAAGGCCCGCAGTTCCTGCACGTCGTCACCAAGAAAGGCAAAGGCTTCGCCCCGGCGGAAGTCGACCCGATCGGTTACCACGCGATCACCAAACTCGAACCGCTGGACGCTCCGGCCGCCGCGCCGAAGAAAGCGGGCGGACCGAAGTATTCCGGCGTATTTGGTGAATGGCTATGCGACATGGCCGCGTCTGATCCGCGTTTGGTGGGCATCACTCCCGCGATGAAGGAAGGCTCCGATCTGGTGGCCTTCAGCGAGCGTTTCCCGCTGCGCTATTTCGATGTGGCGATTGCCGAGCAACACGCTGTGACCCTCGCTGCCGGCATGGCCTGCGAAGGCGCGAAACCGGTGGTGGCGATTTATTCGACGTTCCTGCAACGTGGCTACGACCAATTGATTCATGACGTCGCGGTGCAAAACCTCGACGTACTGTTCGCCATCGACCGCGCCGGTCTGGTGGGCGAAGACGGCCCGACTCACGCGGGCAGCTTCGACCTGTCGTTCCTGCGCTGCATCCCCGGCATGCTGGTGATGACCCCGAGCGACGAAAACGAACTGCGCAAAATGCTCACCACCGGCCACCTGTTCAACGGCCCGGCGGCGGTGCGTTACCCGCGCGGCTCTGGCCCGAACGCGACGATCGAGAAAAACCTCGAGCCGATCGAAATCGGCAAGGGTGTGGTTCGTCGTCAGGGCAGCAAAGTCGCCCTGCTGGTGTTCGGCGTGCAACTGGCCGAGGCGCTGAAAGTCGCCGAGACGCTGGATGCCACCGTGGTCGACATGCGCTTCGTCAAACCGCTCGATGAAGCACTGGTTCGCGAAATCGCTGGTAGCCATGAATTGCTGGTGACCATCGAAGAGAACGCGATCATGGGCGGTGCCGGTGGCGCCGTCAGCGAGTTTCTCGCCCGTGAAAACATCCTCAAGTCGATGCTGCACCTGGGCTTGCCGGACAGTTACGTCGAGCACGCCAAGCCTGCGCAAATGCTGGCCGAATGCGGGCTGGATGAGGCCGGGATCGAAGCGTCGGTGCGTGAGCGTTTGCAACTGCTGAACATCTGACCTACTGGATACACGCAATACCCTGTGGGAGCGAGCCTGCTCGCGATAGCGGACTGACAGTCAACAATTCTTTGACTGACACACCGTCATCGCGAGCAGGCTCGCTCCCACATTGGTTTTCATGCCTTTCAAAACTGTATTCGCTCCAAAGCCAACGGATTACCGATGAAACTCTCCCCCCTCGCCCTGACGCTGACGCTCCTGCCGGCCGGCCAACTGCTGGCCGACACCTTCGAGCGCGATCAGGCCCTGAAGCTTCCCGACGTGCTGATCAGCGCCAACCGTCAGGTCGAAGCGCGCAATGACAGCAGCGCCGCCAACACCGTGTTCACCCGCGAAGACATTGATCGTCTGCAGCCAAGCAGCGTCACTGACTTGCTGCGTCGTGTGCCGGGCGTACAGGTCGGGCAAACCGGCGGGCGCGGCAGTTTGCCGGGGATTTACATTCGCGGCACCAAGTCGGCCCAGAGCCTGGTGCTGGTCGACGGCCAGCGCATCGGCAACGCCACCTCCGGCGACAGCAACCTGCAACACATCAACATCGAACAGGTCGAGCGCGTGGAAGTGTTGCGCGGCTCCCGCTCGGTGATTTATGGCAGCGATGCGATTGGCGGAGTGATCCAGATCTTCACTCGTCGCGGCGGCGAGCAAGGCCTGCAACCGCGAATGCACGTGGGCTTTGGCAGCAACCAGACCTGGGAACGCAGCCTCGGGCTGTCCGGCGGCGACGAGCAGACCCGGTTCAACCTCGGCGCCAGCCTCGATGAAACCGCCGGAATCAATCGCACCCGTGAGTCGTATCCCAGCGATGGCGATCATGACGAGTACCGCAACCAATCGATGAGTTTGAGCCTGAGTCACGCCCTCACCGATGACATCGAAATTGGCGCCAACCTGCTGGATAACCGTGGCAAAAGTGAGTTCGACAATCCGTTCGGCCGCTTCGACATGGACACGTTCGAGTCAGTCCAGCAGCAGCCCTACAGCGACTTCGCGGTGAGCAGCGTCAGCAGTTACGTCGATGCGCGGATCAATGACCTGTGGAAAACCCGTGTCGAGTTCGGCCACAGCGAAAACCGCGAGAAGACTTTGGACAAGCTCAGTGACGAACGCAGCGTGTTCAACACGTATCGCGACTCGGTTAACTGGCAGAACGACCTGACCCTCGACGCGCGCAACAGCTTGATCCTCGGCGGCGACTGGTATGAGGACCGGGTCAACAGCAGCACGCCATTCGACGAGGACAGCCGCTGGAACCGTGCCGCGTTCATTCAGCATCATTACCAGGCGGACAGCTTCTCCACCGAACTGGGCCTGCGCCGCGATCAGAACCAGCAGTTCGGCGGCCAGAACAGCTGGAGCGGCACCTTCACTCTGCCGCTGAATCCGGACAACGATGTGCTGCTGACCTACAGCGAAGGCTTCCGCGCGCCGACGTTCAATGACCTGTATTACCCCGACTTCAGTAATCCGGACCTGAAACCCGAGACCTCGAAAAGCTACGAGCTGCAATGGCGCAGTCAACTGACCGACACCGCTCGCCTGGAAGCTTCGCTTTACCGTACGGACCTGGAAGACGCGATTATTTTCGGCAGTAACAACCGGCCGCAGAACGTCGCCTCGGCACGCATCAACGGTTTCGAAGCGGCTTTGAAACAGGAACTGTTCGGCTGGCAGAGCAACCTCGGCGTGGCGATCATCGACCCGCGGGATCGCGACAGCGGCCACACCCTGGCTCGGCGCGCGCGGCGGACCTTGAGCCTGGATCTGGATCGGCAGTTTGACCGGCTAGGGCTCGGCGCCAGCTGGCAGGCTGTGAGCAGCAGCTATGACGATGAGAACAATCAGCAGCCGTTAGGCGGGTACGCGTTGCTGGGGTTGCGTAGCAGCTGGGAATTGAATCGTGAGATCAAGCTTGAGCTGAAGGTCGATAACCTGTTGGACAAGGGTTACAGCCGGGCGCTGTACAGTCATGACGGTAGTCAGTATGGGTATCGAGAGGAAGGTCGGGCGTGGATGTTTGGGGTGACCTGGACACCGGAGCTATAAAGACTGGCGCAGTCACCTGTGGCGAGGGGGCTTGCCCCCGTTGGGCCGCGAAGCGGCCCCCAGTCCAGCCACCAAGTTTTATCAGACACAACGCGTTAACCGGATTACGGCCGCTGCGCGGCCGAACGGGGGCAAGCCCCCTCGCCACAGGGCGCAATCACCTGGCACAATTTCGCCGTCGCTTCGATCATCTGCCCGCTCGGCCGCTCCAGCCCCTTATCCGTTACCAAAAGCAATTGCCCCTGCGCCACTGCGGCAACCTGCGGCCAGGCTTTCCACGCATCGAGTTGCGACTGATCACTGGCCAGAATCACCTCGGGATTACGCTGCAATACCGCCTCAATACTGACCTGCGGCGCCGGCAGCGTCAGGTCGGCAAACACATTGCGCGCCCCGCACACTTCAAGCGCATCGCTGATGATCTGCCCGCCGCCTACGGTGTACAGCGGCCGATCCCAGACCTGATAAAACACCCGCAATGGCACATCTCGACGATAACGCTGGCGTAGCGAATCCAGTCGCTGACGCAACTTCTCAGCCAATGAAACACCACGCTCCGGACGGCCGAGCTGCGAGGCAATCGCCTCAATCTGCGCAGTGAGTTGTTCGAGGTTGTGGGGTTCGGCAACGTAGGTCGGGATGTTCAACCGCTTGAGTTGTTCACGCTGGGCCGGGCCAACGCTGCCGGGCCAGAGCAACAACAGATCGGGCTTGAGACTGAGCAGCTGTTCCATGTCCAGCTGGCCATAGCGGCCAACCGAAGGCAGATCTTTGAGCTCGGCAGGACGCTCACCGGCATCCAGCACACCCACCAGCAGGTCGGCTGAACCCAGCTCAACAACGATTTCAGAGAGCGATGGCGCGAGGCTGACAACGCGTTCGACCGCAGCCGCCTGGCCACTGACGGCCAGCAGCAAAACCGCCAGCCAGACGGGCCGCATCAGCCGAGTTGACGCGGAATACGGTAGAGGTAAAACAGCACCAGGGTCGACAGCGCCAGCAGCATCAACGGCACGGCTTCGAGGCCGACGAATACCGCCAGCGCAGCGATCCAGGCCGGCAGGCCGGCAGCCAGGAACGCCGCGCGACGCTTGGCAGCCAGGGCGATCCAGGCAGCAGGCTCTTCAGGGGTGTCGAGGGCTTTTTGAGTGGCGATCAGCGCGTGTTTGTAGCCGCCAAAGAATTTCAGGCTGACAAACATCGATGCCACACCGGCGATGAACAACGGCATCGCCAGCACCGGCAGGATCGCCTCGCTCTGACCAAATACGCCGTTGATCACGAACAGCGGCACCAAGGCCAGCGCCAGGTATTGCCACCAATTGACGGACAGTCGCCGCCGAACCTGACCGCGGGTCACGCCCGGTCAGCCTCACCCTGATGCTCGTTGCCCATCATGTGGTCGAGCTTGCTGGCCTTGGTGGCCAGGTAGAGTTTGTTATGCGGGTTATGGCCGGTGTGCAGCGGCACGCGCTCGGCGACCACGATGCCCATGTCGGTCAAGGCTTTGACCTTGCGTGGGTTGTTGGTCATCAGACGCAGGGATTTCACACCCAGGTGCTCCAGCATCGGCAGGCACATGGCGTAGTCACGTTGGTCAGCGGCAAAGCCCAGACGCTCGTTGGCTTCAACGGTATCGGCGCCGCCATCCTGCAATTCATAGGCGCGGATCTTGTTCAGCAGGCCAATGCCGCGACCTTCCTGACGCAAGTACAGCAATACGCCACGGCCCTCACGGGCGATGGCCTGCAAGGCGGCCTCAAGTTGCGAGCCGCAGTCGCAACGCTGGCTGAACAAGGCATCGCCGGTCAGGCATTCGGAGTGCAACCGGCCGAGTACCGGGGCACCGTCGGCAAACTCACCCAGGCTCAGCACAACGTGCTCGCGCCCGTTGTCTTCATCGAGAAAGCCGTGCATGGTGAATTGCGCAAAAGGCGTTGGCAGCTTGGAAGCGGCGACAAAAACGACAGGCACCGGTGTGCTCCTGATCAATAAGTACTGGAGATTCGCAGACGCGGCATTGTAACAGCACGTTCCGACAGACGCTTAGGCTGAATTATGGGGCATAACAATCAAAAAGTTAGATCTCAAGCCACCACAGCCCCCCTGTGGGAGTGAGCCTGCTCGCGATAGCGGTCTGCCTTTCACCATTGATGTCGACTGATACACCGTCATCGCGAGCAGGCTCACTCCCACAGGGTTAATCAAGCGCTACAGGGTTCCCGCTTAGTTTGGGTCGAATGGATAGGGTTGTTTCCAGCGTTCGAAGATCGGTTTCAGCTGGCCGCTTTTCACCAGCTGCTCCATGCGTTCGTCGAACAGCGCCATCAGCGTCTGGGCCTTGGGGGTCTTGGCAAAGCACAGATACAGCGGCAATTCCGCAATGTGGGTGCGACGGAACTGCGACGGATCCTTGGCCCTCCTGAGGACATAGTCGACCTCGGTCAGCGCGTCGATGTAAAAGTCAGCGCGGTTGCGGGTCAACATCGACAAAATCCCGGTACGCCGTAGTACTTCGTTATAGCGGCGTACGTTGGGCAGGTAATCCTGATAGTCGTAGCCGCGAATCCAGGCCAGTCGATAGTTGCCCAGGGTTTCCAGGGTCGGCGCGGGGTTGCTGACCAGCCCCAGGGCATAGATGTGATCGGTATCGAAGTTCCAGCGCGGATAGAGCAGATCGCTGGACTCATCAAGATAGGAGCCGACACAGGCATCCACTTCGCCGCGCTGGGCCAGCCCCATGGAGCGCACGTAAGGTTCGCTGCGGATGTCCAGTTTGACCCCTGCCGGCTCGAAGACTTCCCGCAATACGTCCCAGCCCAGACCGTGGCCATCGGCGGCGGTGTAGTCTTCCCAGTCTTCGCTGGCCAGATGAATCACCGACGGCGTCGTCACTGCATCGTCCGCCTGAACGAGCGAGCTGAACACCGCAAAGACCATCGCCATCAACCAGCGTCGAGCCATCCCTAGTCCTCTGCTTCGCCACTCAGGCGAAAAACCAAACCAATCCCTGCATCCCCAGCCACGCAAACACCCCGGCCAATACATCATCGAGCATGATCCCGACGCCGCCATGCACATGCCGGTCGATCCAGCGAATCGGCCACGGCTTGAGGATGTCGAAGAAGCGGAACATCAAAAACCCCGCCAGCAACCAGTACCAACCTTCCGGCACCAGCCACAGGGTGATCCACATCCCGACCATTTCATCCCAGACGATGCCTTCGTGGTCGTGCACCCGCAAATCGTCGGCGACCTTGCCGCACAGCCAGAAGCCAAACAGCATGGTGATGCCGAGCATCAGCCAGTAACCCCAATCGGGCAGCATCTGCCACAACGGAATAAAGGGTAGCGCAACTAACGAACCCCAGGTGCCCGGTGCTTTTGGCAAGGTGCCCGAGCCAAAGCCGAACGCCAGGAAGTGCCACGGATTGCGCCAGACCGACGGCGGTACGAATTCCGCCGGGACCTGTTTGGGATGATCTGTCACGGTGTCTCCCGAAAATGTTGATAACCCCGGGTTTGCGGGGTGATGTCTTGTCCGTCGGCGTCCAGCAGCACCACGCCCTGCCCCGTCACGACACGGCCGACCACATGGATCGGCCAGCCGTCGTTCAACAACTGCGCTAACTCGACGGGCGGCAAGGTAAAGGCCAACACGTAATCATCACCACCGCTCAGGGCCGCTTTTTCGGCACCCGACTGACCGAGGAAGGCCACTAAAGCGTTCGACAACGGCAGCGTGTCCCGTTCAACCTGAATGCCGACCTTCGACGCGAGCGCGATGTGCCCACAGTCCGCGAGCAGGCCGTCGGAGATGTCCAGCGCCGAGGTGGCTTTGCCGCGCAGTGCCTGGCCCAATGCGAGTTGCGGCTGCGGCGACCAGTAATGTGCCAGCAGCGGATCGGCGATGGTGGCTTCAGCTGTACGCTGACCGAGCACCAGCGGCAATGCCCCCGCCGCGTTGCCAAGCTCACCGCCAACGCACAGCAAATCGCCTGGCTGCGCACCGCTGCGGGTCAACGCCAAGCCTGCCGGCACACGACCGAACACCGTCATGGTCAGGCTCAACGGCCCTCGGGTGGTATCACCGCCCACCAGCGCCACACCGCAGCGCTGCGCCATGATGTTCAAACCACGGGCGTAGGCGTCCAGCCAATCGGCGGTCACCGTCGGCAAGGTCAGGGCAAGGGTAAAGGCAACGGGAGTGGCGCCCATGGCAGCCAGATCGCTGACGGCCACAGCCAGCGAGCGCTGACCGAGCAGAAACGGGTCGCAAGGGTCTGCGAAATGCACACCGGCAACCAGTGTGTCGGTAGAAATGGCCAACTGCTCCCCGGGGGGAACAGCCAGCAAGGCGCAGTCATCGCCGATCCCGAGGGCAACGCCTTCGCCGCCCTGCGCACAAGGCGCGGCGGCGAAGAAATTGCGGATCAGCTCAAACTCGCCCATGGCATCTCCAAGCGCGGATTAGCGCTTGAACGCCTTCACTTCAGCTTCACGCAGACGCGGGGCCAGTTTGTCGAGTACACCGTTGACGAACTTGTGGCCGTCGGTGGAACCGAAGACTTTCGCCAGCTCGATACCTTCGTTGATCACAACGCGGTACGGCACGTCGACGCGCTTGAGCAGTTCCCAGGTCGACAGGCGCAGAACGGCCAGTTCAACCGGGTCCAGCTCTTCGATGGTGATGTCCAGGCACGGCGTCAGTGCAGCGTCGATTTCAGGCTTGTGGGCCGGAACGCCGTGCAGGATGTCGTGAAAGTAAGCGGCATCGACATCGCTGAAATCGTTATCGACCCGAAACTGCGCTTCGATCTCGTTCAAAGATTGCTTGGCCATGTGCCATTGGTACAGCGCCTGAGTCGCGAGCTGACGGGCTTCGCGACGCTTGACGCTTTTCGATGGCTTGCCGGCATCCGCAGGCTTTGGATCGCGCGGGTTGAAACGATCGCTTTCGTCGCTAATCACTTGGCCTCCAACTGCGCCAGCAGGCTGACCATTTCCAGAGCGGACAGGGCAGCTTCAGCACCTTTGTTACCGGCCTTGGTGCCGGAACGTTCGATGGCTTGCTCGATGGAATCAACGGTCAGCACGCCAAATGCGACTGGAACGCCGAACTCCATGGACACCTGGGCCAGGCCCTTGGTGCATTCGCCAGCCACGTATTCGAAATGCGGAGTACCGCCACGAATGACCGCGCCCAGGGCGATGATTGCCGCGTATTCGCCCTTCTGAGCGACTTTCTGCGCAACCAGCGGGATTTCGAAGGCGCCAGGTGCGCGGATGATGGTGATGTCGCTTTCGCTCACGCCGTGGCGAACCAGGGCATCAACTGCACCGCTGACCAGACTTTCAACGACGAAGCTGTTGAAGCGGCCTACTACCAAAGCGTAGCGGCCTTTAGGGGCGATGAAGGTACCTTCGATGGTCTTCAGGGTCATTCGTTAGATCTCTTAAAGAGCCGGGACGCGTCTCGTACGCGTCCCTCAGTGATATTAGCCACGAATACACGGCCGGAAAAACCGCATTGCTGCTCGACTACACCCCTGTGGCGAGGGGATTTATCCCCGTTGGGCTGCGTAGCGGCCCCTATTTTGGGACTGCTACGCAGTCCAACGGGGATAAATCCCCTCGCCACAATGGGTGAACACCAGCAATACGAATCTCCGGGTCATTATTCGGAGGGCACGTATTCTACAACTTCCAGATCGAAACCGGATATCGCATTAAATTTCATTGGCGCACTCATCAGACGCATTTTGCGCACGCCCAGGTCCCGAAGGATCTGCGAACCGGCACCAACGATGCTGTAGGTGGTCGGTTTTTTCGCCGGAACGTGCTCCGCGGTTTCGCGGATATGCGCCAGCAACACGTCGCCATCGAGCGGGTGGCCGAGCAACAGCACGACACCGCTACCAGCCTCGGCAACCGCGGCCATCGCGGCGCGCAGGCTCCAGCGGCCAGGCTGCTTGACCATCAACAGGTCGCGCAGCGGGTCCATGTTGTGCACCCGAACCAGGGTCGGCTCTTCGGCGCACACGGTGCCCAAAGTCAGGGCCATGTGCACGTCGCCTTCCACGGAATCACGATAGGTCACCAGGTTGAATTGGCCCAGTTCGCTGTCCAGCGGCTGCTCGGCAATCCGCTGAACGGTACGTTCGTGGATCATCCGGTAGTGAATCAGGTCGGCGATGGTGCCGATCTTGATGTTGTGTTCGGCAGCAAACGCTTCCAGTTCGGCGCGGCGGGACATGGTGCCGTCGTCGTTCATCACTTCGCAGATCACGCCGCTCGGCTCGAAACCGGCCATGCGCGCCAGGTCGCACGCCGCTTCGGTGTGGCCGGCGCGAGCGAGGGTGCCGCCGGCCTGGGCCATCAGCGGGAAGATGTGGCCGGGGCTGACGATGTCTTCAGCCTTGGCTTCTTTCGCGGCGGCCGCTTGCACGGTGCGCGCACGGTCAGCAGCAGAGATGCCGGTGGTCACGCCGGTGGCTGCTTCGATGGACACGGTGAACTTGGTGCCGAAGCCGGAACCGTTGCGCGGCGCCATCAAGGGCAGCTTCAGCAGTTCGCAGCGCTCGCGGCTCATCGGCATGCAGATCAGGCCACGGGCGTGCTTGGCCATGAAGTTGATGTGTTCAGGCTGGCAGCACTCGGCGGCCATGATCAGGTCGCCTTCGTTCTCGCGGTCTTCGTCATCCATGAGGATGACCATCTTGCCTTGGCGGATGTCTTCAACCAGTTCTTCGATGCTATTGAGCGCCACAAGGCACCCCCTTGGGTCAGGATTTGAGGTAGCCGTTGGCGGCCAGAAAGCTTTCGGTGATGTTACTGGACGGCCTTTGCGAAGAGTCAGACTCTGCGGCTTTATCGCCTAACAGCAGGCGCTCCAGATAACGTGCCAGCAAGTCAACTTCAAGATTCACCCGGCGACCTGGCTGGTAAGACGCCATGATGGTTTCGCTCAGGGTATGCGGAATGATCGTCAGCAAGAACTCGGCGCCATCGACCGCGTTCACGGTCAGGCTGGTGCCGTCGACAGTGATCGAGCCTTTATGGGCGATGTACTTGGCCAGCTCTTTCGGCGCTCGGATGCGGAATTCCACCGCGCGGGCATTCTCGGTACGGGCAACCACTTCGCCCACGCCATCGACATGGCCGCTGACCAGATGCCCGCCGAGGCGAGTGGTCGGGGTCAGGGCTTTTTCCAGGTTCACCGGGCTGCCGCTTTTCAGATCATTCATGGCGGTGCAGTCGAGGGTTTCGCGACTGACGTCCGCCGCAAAGCCGTTGCCTGGCAACTCAACCGCTGTCAGGCACACGCCGTTGACCGCGATGCTGTCACCCAGTTTGACGTCGCTCAAGTCGAGCTTGCCGGTTTCTACGTGTACCCGCACATCTCCGCCTTTTGGGGTCAATGCACGAATACTGCCGATGGATTCGATGATGCCGGTAAACATGGAGTCCTCCTCGAGAACAGGGCCGTCGCGTGGCGCAGGCCCGCAATTATACGCTCGCCGCTGGCGAAGGAATGGCGATGACTCGCCAGTCATCGCCAACCGCGCGGATTTCGGTGATTTTGAGTTCAGGCGCATCCTTCATTTGCGCGAGCGGCCAATCCAGCAACGGGCGCGCAGACGAACCTAAAAACTTGCCGGCGATGAAAATCTGAAACTCGTCCACCAGTCCTTGCTGAGCAAAGGCACCCGCCAGTCGCGGGCCCGCTTCGACCAACACTTCGTTGACCCCACGGGCGGCGAGTTCGACCAGCAATTTGCGCAGGTCGACCAAGCCATCCTCGCCCGCCACGATCAGGCATTCCGGACCATTGGCGTATTGCTCTTCGATCGCCATGCACGTGGCGACCAGCGCCGGGCCAGCCTTGAAGAACGGTGCATCCAGCGGCACTCGCAGGCGGCCGTCAATCAACACACGCAGCGGCGGACGGCTCATGGCCAGGGCCGTTTGCTCAGGATCCAGGCCTAGTTCATCGGCACGCACGGTGAGACGGGCGTTGTCTGCCAGCACCGTGTCGGCGCCGGTCAGCACCACGCTGGCCTGCGCGCGCAGGCGTTGCACCGCCGAACGCGCCGCAGGACCGGTGATCCATTGGCTTTCGCCGCTTTCCATCGCCGTGCGACCGTCGAGGCTCATGGCCAACTTGACCCGCACGAACGGCAAGCCGTGCTCCATGCGCTTGAGGAAACCTTCATTGAGCTTGCGCGCTTCGCCTTCCAGCACGCCGCTTTCGGTAGCGATGCCGGCCTGGGCCAGGCGCTGCATGCCACGACCGGCAACCGACGGATTCGGGTCTTGCATCGCCGCAACGACCCGAGCCACACCAGCATGTACCAGCGCATCCGCACAAGGCGGCGTCCGTCCATGATGGCTGCAAGGCTCAAGGGTCACATAAGCGGTGGCGCCTCGAGCCTTGTCGCCGGCGGCGCGCAGGGCGTGGACTTCGGCGTGGGGTTCGCCGGTGCGCACGTGCCAGCCTTCGCCTACGATTTGCCCGTCACGCACGATCACGCAGCCAACCCGAGGGTTGGGGTGGGTCGTGTAATGACCTTTGCGCGCCAGTTCCAGCGCGCGGGCCATGTAATGGGCGTCGAGAATGGCTTGTTCGGAAGATGTGGTCATTCTTTCACCGGCTCTCTGGCCAGGCGATCGATCTCTTCGCGGAACTCGTTGAGGTCCTGAAAGCGCCGATACACGGAGGCGAAACGAATGTAGGCGACTTCGTCGAGTTTTTGCAGCTCGGCCATCACCAGTTCACCGACGACAAGGGATTTAACCTCTCGCTCACCGGTGGCGCGCAGTTTGTGTTTGATGTGCACCAACGACGATTCCAGGCGCTCGACACTCACCGGGCGTTTCTCCAGCGCACGCTGCATGCCGGCGCGGAGTTTTTCTTCGTCGAACGGCTGGCGGCTGCCGTCGGTTTTGATCAGGCGCGGCAACACCAGTTCGGCCGTCTCGAACGTCGTGAAACGCTCGCCGCAGGCCAGGCATTCACGCCGGCGGCGTACCTGTTCGCCCTCGGCGACCAGACGCGAGTCGATGACCTTGGTGTCGTTGGCACCGCAGAAGGGACAGTGCATGGTGGCAGGCAACAAAAAAAGGGAGGGCCATGGTAGCGCATCCCCGTGGCAAGACAAGCCATAGGGTTTGCGGTATACAGACGGGCTATATAGTTTGATCCATGGATTACGCCTTGCTGGAGCCGCAAATGTCCCTAAGACCGCTCGTTTTGCTCAGTCTTTTCAGCCTGCTGGTGGCCTGCAGCAGCGATGCGCCCAAGCCCCAGCCGCCGACGCCAGGCCCCGCGCCAGAACAGGCACAGAAGAAAGCCAGGGAATCGGCCAACCTCGGTCCGCTGCCCGCGTATCAGCGTGAATTGAGCGGCACCCTGCAAGGCGTGCCGGCCGGCGCCGAAGTCGAGTTGGCGCTGCTGGTAATCGACGATAAGGACCGCCCGCAACAATTGCTGGCCAGTTCCAGCCTGATCGGCACCAATCAGATTCTGCCGTTTCACCTGCGTTTCAATCCGGAATCCTTCCCGGTCGGTGCCCGCGTTGAACTGCGTGGCCGCGCCAGTCAATCCGGCCAGCTGATTTTGCATCTGCCGTCGCAAGTCATCAGCCAGCCAACGACGCAAGCGCTGGGTCAGCTGCAATTCGTCAAAGCGCCATGATTGCACCGCTCGACCTGCAACAGGCGCTGGGTGAACTGCTCGGTGACGCACAGCTGGTTGCCTGTGAATTGCCGGACACCGATCTGAAGCTTTGGCTGATCGACGGCGACAACATGGACCGCGCGTTCAGCCCGGAAGAAACCCGGCGGATTCTCCATGAGCCGCCTTATTGGAGTTTTTGCTGGGCCAGTGGGCTGGCGGTCGCCCGTTATCTCGCCGAATTCCCTGAGTGGGTCAAAGGCAAACGGGTGTTGGATTTCGGTGCTGGTTCCGGGGTGGCGGGGATTGCGGCGGTGAAGGCCGGAGCGCTGGAAGTGGTGGCCTGTGACCTGGACCCGCTGGCGATTGCCGCGTGTCGGGCGAATGCCGAACTCAATGACGTACACCTCAACTACTCGACGGATTTTTTCGCCGAAGCGGATCGATTTGATCTGATTCTGGTGGCGGACGTGCTGTACGACCGGGCGAATCTGCCGTTGCTCGATGATTTCCTGAGTCGCGGCCAGCAAGCCCTGGTGGCCGATTCGCGCGTGAGGGATTTTCGCCACCCGTTGTATCAACGCATCGAGATGCTGGAAGCGATGACCCTGCCCGATCTGGCCGAGCCCGAAGAGTTTCGGCATGTGAGTCTCTACCATGCGCGGCGCGTTTGAAGCCGCTAAAAGATCGCAGCCTGCGGCAGCTCCTACAGGATCGGGTTCGCACTCGGTCAATGTAGGAGCTGCCGAAGGCTGCGATCTTTTGCGCCAGCCCTTATAGTGAGCAGATTCACGCTTCCAAGAGATCCCCCATGAGTCAGGAAACGCCGTACATCTTCGACGCCACGACTGCCGATTTCGAGCAGTCGGTGATCGAGAACTCTTTCCACAAACCGGTGCTGGTGGATTTCTGGGCCGAATGGTGTGCGCCGTGCAAGGCCTTGATGCCGATGCTGCAAACCATCGCCGAGAGCTATCAGGGCGAGTTGCTGCTGGCCAAGGTCAACTGCGACGTCGAGCCGGACATCGTTTCGCGCTTCGGCATTCGCAGCCTGCCGACGGTGGTGCTGTTCAAGGACGGTCAGCCGGTGGATGGTTTTGCCGGTGCACAGCCGGAATCCGCCGTGCGCGCGATGCTCGAACCTCACGTGCAAATGCCGCCGCCGACTGCTGCCGATCCGTTTGAGCAAGCTCAGGCGCTGTTTGATGACAACCGCTTTGCCGACGCCGAAGCCATCCTCAAAGTGCTGCTGGGCGAAGACAACACCAATGCCAAGGCACTGATTCTCTACGCCCGTTGCCTCACCGAACGTGGAGAGTTGGGCGAAGCGCAAATCGTGCTCGACGCGGTCACGAGCGATGAGCATAAGGCCGCCCTCGCCGGCGCCAAGGCGCAGATCCAGTTCCTCGGCCAGGCCAAGGATTTGCCGGATGCGGCAGACCTGAAAGCGCGTCTGGCGAAAAATCCGCAGGACGATGAAGCGGTTTATCAGCTGGCGATCCAGCAACTGGCCCGTCAGCAGTACGACGCGGCGCTGGATGCGCTGCTCAAGCTGTTCGTGCGTAATCGCAGCTACAGCGAAGGCCTGCCGCACAAGACCTTGCTGCAGGTGTTCGAACTGCTGGGCAACGATCACCCGCTGGTGACCACGTATCGTCGCAAGTTGTTTGCCGCGTTGTATTAACCCGTTCCGTAGGAGCACGGCTTGCCGGCGATGGCGATCTCAGGTACGCCATCGCGAGCAAGCTCAGCTCCTACCTGGCTCTTGCCAGCTGTAGAGCGGCGTATCGCCGCCGCTCGTCACTTTCACATCAGAGCAGTGGCGCAAACGTACCAGCAATCGCTTGCCCGACGCCGCGCTGCCGGTCAGCCCTTCCAGCTGATCGAGCAAATCCGGCCCGCTCAATTGCCCGGCCTTGCGCAGCAAATCCTTGGCGATCTGCCACAGCGCATCATCCTGATTGATCGGTTTTGCCGGTGCAGCACTGGCCTCCGGTGTCACCACCTGCAACTGCGCACCGAGCCGTGCCCAGTCGCCGTCATCCATCTCCAGCGTCAAATCCACCGGCCAGTCGCCGATGCTTCCGCGTATACGCAACATAAGTCTGCTCCTGCACATTTCTGGCTTGCATGCTCCCATGGGACTTGTGCAACGCCAAGCAGGCGGTCAAACTCTCCGCACTTACGTTATAAGATTACATAACAAATTCTTCATTTTACTTTTCGGAGACCCGCCATGCGCCGTCTGCTTCTCGCTCTGCCGTTTGCCCTGTTACCGCTGACGGTCGCCCACGCCGTTGATGAACATGATCATGAGCACGGCAGCCTCAGCGCCCACGAACATGGCGTCGGTCGCCTGAACGCAGCGCTGGACGGTCAGACCCTGGAGCTGGAACTGGAAAGCCCGGCGATGAACCTGGTGGGCTTCGAACACGCCGCCACCACCGACGCCGACAAAGCCAAAGTCGCCGCCGTTCGTGCGCAGTTAGAGAAACCGCAGGTGCTGTTCAACCTGCCGAAAGCCGCTGGTTGCGTAGTTGCGACTCAGGAACTGGAAAGTCCGCTGTTTGGTGATAAACCGGATGCCGATGATGATCACGACGAAGACGCAAAGGATGGCGAACATCACCACGACCACAGCGAAATCCACGCTCATTATCAATTCAGCTGCTCGGCACCGGGCGCGCTGAAAACTCTGGATCTGGCGAACATCTTCAACACCTTCCCGGCGACCCAGAAGATTCAGGTACAACTGATCAGCCCGAGCGGCCAGCAAGGTGTGGAAGTGACGGCCAAGGCTGCCGCCCTGAAATTCTGATCCCCCAGATCCCTGTAGGACTGTAGGAGCTGTCGAGTGAAACGAGGCTGCGATCTTTTGACTTTAAAGATCAAGATCAGGATCAAAAGATCGCAGCCTCGTTTCACTCGACAGCTCCTACAGGTCACCAAACCCATGAAATCGGCGCTATGACCCAAGCACTCATCGAACTGTCCGACCTGGGCTTCAGTTGGCCCGGTCATCCGCCGCTGCTGGATATCCCGGCGTTTCGCCTGGAACCCGGCGAAACCCTGTTCCTCAAAGGCCCCAGCGGCAGCGGCAAGACCACCCTGCTCGGCCTGCTCGGCGGTGTGCAGAAGCCCAATCGCGGCAGCATCCGATTGCTGGGCCAGGAACTGAGCGAACTCTCGGCCGGCGCTCGCGACCGCTTCCGGGTCAATCACACCGGCTACATCTTCCAGCAGTTCAACTTGCTGCCGTTTCTTTCGGTGCGTGAGAACGTTGAGTTGCCCTGCCACTTCTCCAAGCTACGCGCTGAACGAGCGATCCTGCGCCACGGCAGCATCGATCAGGCGGCGGCCACCCTCCTCGCCCACTTGGGTCTGAAGGACGAGAGCATCCTCAGTCGTCGCGCCGATTCGCTGTCCATCGGCCAACAGCAACGGGTGGCCGCTGCGCGCGCGTTGATCGGTCAGCCTGAATTGGTGATCGCCGACGAACCGACCTCGGCCCTGGATTATGACGCCCGCGAGAACTTCATTCGCTTGCTGTTCGCCGAATGCCGCGAAGCCGGGGCGAGCCTATTATTTGTCAGCCATGACCAAAGCCTCGCGCCGCTGTTCGATCGCCACCTGTCGCTGGCCGATCTCAATCGCGCCGCCACCCCGTCCGAGGTCTGAGATGTATTTGTTTCGTCTAGCCATGGCCAGCCTGGCTAACCGCCGCTTCACCGCGATCCTCACCGCGTTCGCCATCGCCCTGTCGGTCTGCCTGCTGCTGGCGGTGGAACGGGTGCGCACCGAAGCCAAGGCCAGTTTTGCCAGCACCATCAGCGGTACCGACCTGATCGTCGGCGCCCGTTCCGGCTCGGTGAACCTGTTGCTGTACTCGGTGTTCCGCATCGGCAACGCCACCAACAACATCCGTTGGGACAGCTTCGAACACTTTGCCAACAACCCGAAAGTGAAGTGGGCGATCCCGATGTCCCTCGGCGATTCCCATCGCGGTTATCGGGTGATGGGCACCACCGAGGCGTACTTCGAGCATTACCAATACGGTCATCAGCAACACCTGGAACTGGCCGACGGCCGCGCCTTCGCCACTGACCCGTTCGAAGTGGTACTCGGTGCCGAAGTGGCCGATGCGCTGCATTACAAACTCGGCGACAAACTGGTGCTGGCCCACGGCGTGGCGGTGATCAGCCTGGTCAAGCACGACGACAAGCCGTTCACCGTGGTCGGCATTCTCAAACGCACCGGCACCCCGGTGGACCGCACGTTGCACATCAGCCTCGGCGGTATGGAAGCGATTCACATCGACTGGCACAACGGCGTGCCGGCGCGCGGCAACGGTCGGATCAGTGCCGATCAGGCTCGTAACATGGACCTGACGCCGCAAGCGATCACCGCGTTCATGCTCGGCCTCAACAGCAAGATTTCGACCTTCGCGCTGCAACGTGAGATCAACGAATTTCGGGGTGAACCGATGCTGGCGATCCTCCCGGGCGTGGCGCTGCAAGAACTGTGGAGTTTGATGAGCACGGCGGAAAAAGCCTTGTTCGTGGTCTCGCTGTTCGTGGTGCTGACCGGGTTGATCGGCATGCTCACGGCGATCCTCACCAGTCTCAACGAACGCCGTCGGGAGATGGCGATTCTGCGTTCGGTGGGTGCCCGGCCGTGGCACATCGCGACGTTGCTGGTGCTGGAGGCGTTTGCCTTGGCGCTGTCGGGCGTGATCGCCGGGGTGGCGCTGCTGTATGTGGGCATCGCGTTGGCCCAAGGTTATGTGCAAGCCAATTACGGCTTGTACCTGCCGCTGGCCTGGCCGAGCGAATATGAATGGACGCTGCTCGGCGGCATCCTGATCGCCGCGTTGCTAATGGGCAGCGTGCCGGCCTGGCGCGCGTATCGCCAATCCCTGGCCGATGGCCTGTCGATCCGTTTATGAGGACGTTGAACATGCCCCGCGCTGTGCTTGCGCTGTTGATGCTGGTCGCCCTGCCCCTGTGGGCGGCCGAGCCGAAAGACCTGACCTGGCCGGAAATGATCCCGCCGGACGCCGCGCCGGAAGTGCCGAACATGACGCCGCTGCACGACCTGTCGCAGATGGGCAACGCGTTGGCCGCCGAGTCGGCGCCCGCGGCCAAGCAAGACATGCCCAATGCGCCGGTGGTGAAGAGTCTCGACGGTCAGCACATTCGGCTGCCGGGCTACATCGTGCCGCTGGAAGTGAGTGAAGAAGGTCGCACTACCGAGTTTCTGCTGGTGC
Source organism: Pseudomonas sp. GM41(2012) (assembly GCF_000282315.2). Classification (GTDB taxonomy): domain Bacteria; phylum Pseudomonadota; class Gammaproteobacteria; order Pseudomonadales; family Pseudomonadaceae; genus Aquipseudomonas. The sequence goes on along the minus strand of NZ_AKJN02000007.1, from coordinate 857,313 downwards.
CTTACTTCGGCGCCTGCATCCACGTGCCGCCACCGCCGTCGAACCAGATCGTACACGTCAAAAGCGAGGTGGGTGTGAAGCTCGACGAGTTGTATCAGCCGTACTGGATCGAGGGGGCATTACAGGTTAAAGCGTCGACCAGCGAGTTGGCGGATGCCGGGTATCAGATGCAGGCGGACAAGATTTATGTGTACGAATTGCCGGAGTGAAACCGGGAGTTATGGGGTGTTTGATAGATAGCCATCGCGAGCGGGCTCGCTCCCACATTTAATCTGTGCATCAACACAAATCCCCTGTGGGAGCGAGCCTGCTCGCGATGAGGCCATCATAGGCGCCAACAAAATCAGGGCCATCACTGTTTCATTGAGCTGAGTCAAAAGACCGTACCAGACGCCTCCGTACCATTGGACATCAAAAATTTTTAACGTCCTTTGGAGCCCTCCATGCACAAGTCTTTGCTCAGCGCTTCGCTGTTAGCCCTCGCGCTCGCAGCACCGTTAGCCTACGCCCACGAAGCCGGCGATATCATCGTTCGCGCCGGTGCAATCACCGTCAACCCGAAAGCCGACAGCTCCAGCGTCAAGGTTGATCAAGGTCCGCTGAAGGGTGCCGATCTGGGTGGCAAGGCCACTATGAGCAGCGACACGCAACTGGGTCTGAACTTCGCTTACATGCTCAACAGCCACTGGGGGATCGAGCTGCTGGCGGCCTCGCCGTTCGAGCATGACGTGAAGCTCAAAGGCACCGCCCTGGGCGCAGCCAACGGCAAACTCGGTTCGCTGAAACACCTGCCACCGACGCTGAGCGTTGTGTACTACCCACTGGACTCGAAGTCCGCGTTCCAGCCGTATGTCGGCGCCGGTATCAACTACACCTGGATCTACGACGAGCACGTTGGCAGCGAAGCCAGCGCCAACGGCTTCAGTAACTTCAAGGCAGATAACTCCTGGGGCATGGCGTTCCAGGTCGGCGCCGACTACATGCTGACCGACACCATCATGATCAACGCCCAGGTGCGCTACATCGACATCGACACCACCGCGACAGTGCAAAATAACGCAGTGGCGCAGGGCACTCGCGCCAAGGTCGATGTGGACGTAGACCCGTTCATCTACATGGTTGGCCTGGGTTACAAGTTCTAAAATCTCTGCACAAAAAAAGGCGCCTCGAAAGGCGCCTTTTTCATGGTCGCGGAAAACCTCAGCGTCCCAACAACCGCGCCAGGCCGACACGCATCGGTGTCTGTTCCGGGTAGGTAAAGCGCTCCAGCAAACGCTGATTGTTCGCTCGCGAGTGGCGGATGTCACCGGAGCGCGCCGGGCCATAGCTCACCGGCGGCAATGGACCGACCACCGCTTCAAGGGCTTCAAGCATTTGCTTGAGGGTCGTGGCTTGATTCCAGCCGACATTGACCGCACCGACTTCGACCTGCGGTTTCTCGATGGCTTGCACCAGCAAGTCGACCAGGTCTTCGACGTAGACGAAATCACGAGTCTGCTCACCGTCACCGAACACCGTGATCGGCAGGCCCTTCTGTGCGCGTTCGCTGAAAATGCTGATCACCCCGGAGTACGGCGAGGACGGATCCTGGCGCGGGCCGAAGATGTTGAAGAAGCGGAAAATCACCGGTTCCAGACCATGCTGGCGACGGTAAAAGTCGAAGTAATGCTCGCTCGCCAATTTGTCCGACGCGTAGGGCGTCAACGGCGCCTTGGGCGTGTCTTCGTCGATAGACTCGCCTTCGCCATTGTTGCCGTAGACCGCTGCACTGGACGCGTACAGCACCCGCTTGACGCCGGTCTGGCGCATGGCTTCGCAGACATTCAGCGAACCAATGAAATTGCTCTGGTGAGTCTTCACCGGATCATCCACCGACGCCTGCACCGACGCCACCGCGGCCAGGTGCGCCACAGCGCTGCAACCGACCATCGCCTGCGCGACCAGCGCGGCATCGGCGACATCGCCCACGATCAGTTCGACGCCGGGATTGTCCAGTGGCAAGTTGCTGCGTTTGCCGGTGGAGAGGTCATCGAGGATGCGCACCGAATGGCCCTTGGCGAGTAAAGCATCGGTGAGGTGCGAGCCGATGAAACCGGCGCCGCCGGTGATTAAAACGGGGCCGTCAGCCATGGCGATAAAACCTATCCAGTAAACCCGGGAGTGCCGCACGCCAGGCGCGGGGTTTGATCCCGAAAGTGTGCAGAATTTTCTTGCAGGCCAGCACCGCGTGTTGCGGTTCTTCGGCGGCGTCGGGCCGGGCGGCGTGAGCCTGGGCGGTCGGCGCTTCGATGGCCAGCGGATGCAGGGCGCGTGCTTCGCTGAGGATCGCCTGCCCAAGTGCCAGCGGTGTGGTCGCCTCATGCCCGGCGTAATGGTAGGTGCCCCACAGCGGAGCCGAGCAATCGAGTTGCTTGAGGACCGAGATGATCACTCGGGCGGCGTCATCCACCGGCGTCGGATTGCCCCGGCGATCATCGGCCATCAGCAATTCTTCCGGTAGTTCGGCGCGGCCGAGGAAACGCCCGAGGGTGCCGTCGGGGCTGTCATCCAGCAGCCAGCCGAATCGTAGCAACACGTGTTGCGGGCAGGTGGCGCGGACGCTTTGTTCGATCCGCCACAAGGCCTGACCGCGCAGGCCCAAGGGCACCGGTTCGTCTTTTTCGCTGTAGGCCGTCGCCCGGGAGCCATCGAACACACGATAGCTCGACGGTTGCAGCAGCACGATGTTGTGATGCTGGCACAGTTCGGCCAGACGCTCGATCGCCCGTTCCTGCCCGGCCAGACGTTGTTCGCTGACCGTCTCCGCCTGAAACCAGTCGAAGTAATAGGCGAGGTTGATCAACGCGTCTGGACGGGTGTCGTCGAGCAGTTGCGTCAGGCTCGCGGCGTCCCAGCCGTCTTGCGGTGGGCGGGGGGCGAGGAAGCCGATATCTTCCTCCGCACCGAGGCGAATCAGCGCCTGCCCAAGGGCATTTCCGCCGCCCAGTAACATAAGGCGCATTCGCATAGAGTCAGCAGGCCCAGTCTGATTGAAACAATGGCTTTATCGACACCGCTCGCGGGCGATGCCGTCGATAGTTGCCGGAATCGTTGCATTTTGCGGGTTTAGTGCGCAACCGTCATCCGTAAAGTGTAGATACCTGAGATCTGCGGCGCCTGTGTGGCGAGGAGGCTTGTCGGAACGCCGCATCGCCCCGTTCGGCTGCGAAGCAGTCGCTATCCAGTCGATGCGGTGTGCCAGACGAAACATATTTGTTGATTCTGGGGCCGCTTCGCAGCCCAACGGGGGCAAGCCCCCTCACCACAGGGATACCGGTCAGCTTCAAGGGCTTGCAACTTCCCCGACTCACCCGCATAAATCAGGACATGAATCTGCCAATCCCGACGGACAGCGCCCTGGCAGGCTTCCACCCCGCCGTCAGCGCCTGGTTCAGCAGCACCTTCCCGACGGTCACCGCCGCCCAGGCCCGGGCGTGGCCGTTGATCCGCCAGCACCGTTCGACCCTGGTCGCCGCACCCACAGGCTCCGGCAAGACCCTCACCGCGTTCCTCGCGGTCATCGACGATCTGGTCCACCGCGCAATGGCCAACGGCGGTCATCTGCCGGATGAAACCCTGGTGGTCTACGTTTCGCCGCTAAAGGCCTTGTCCAACGACATCCAGATCAACCTGCAAGACCCACTGGCCGGCATCACCGAGCAGTTACGCGCGATGGGCCTGCCGCAATTGCAGATCAACACTGCCGTGCGCACTGGCGATACACCGCAAAAAGACCGCTCGGCGATGCGCAAGACCGCGCCGCATATCTTGGTGACCACCCCGGAATCCCTTTACGTGCTGCTCGGCTCCGACTCCGGTCGACAAATGCTCAGTACCGCCCGCACGGTGATCGTCGACGAAATTCACGCGATCGCCGCCAGCAAGCGCGGCAGTCATCTGGCCCTGAGCCTCGAGCGACTGCAAGCTTTATGCGCACAACCGCTGATGCGGATCGGCCTGTCTGCCACGCAAAAACCCATTGAAGCCGTCTCGCAATTTCTGGTTGGCCGTGAGCGTGCGTGCGAAATCATCGACATCGGCCACGCCCGCCCGCGGGATCTGGACATCGAAGTGCCGCCGGTGCCGTTGTCGGCGGTGATGGCCAATGACATCTGGGAACTGGTCTACGACCGCCTCGCCGCCCTCGCCCGCGAACACCGCACCACGCTGATTTTCGTCAACACCCGCCGCCTCGCCGAACGCCTGAGCCGTCACTTGAGCGAACGCCTCGGCAAGGACGCGGTGGCCGCCCACCACGGCAGTCTGGCCAAGGAGTTTCGTCTCGACGCCGAACAGCGCCTCAAGCGCGGCGAGCTGCAAGTGTTGATCGCCACGGCGTCCCTGGAACTGGGGATCGACATCGGCGATGTCGATCTGGTCTGCCAGATTGCTTCACCGCGTTCGATTGCCGGGTTTCTGCAACGGGTCGGCCGCTCCGGGCACCAAGTCGGCGGCACGCCCAAGGGCCGTTTGTTTGCCACCACCCGCGACGACCTGATCGAGTGCGCCGCCCTGCTCGACTGCGTGCGGCGCGGCGAACTCGACACCTTGCTGATCCCCAAGGCGCCACTGGACGTACTCGCGCAACAAATCATCGCCGAGGTCAGTTGCCAGGAATGGCAGGAGCAGGCGCTGCTGGAGATGTTCCGCAACGCCTCGCCCTACAGCGAGCTCGACGAAAAGCATTATCAAGCGCTGCTGCAGATGCTCGCCGAAGGCTACAACGGTCGCCTCGGCATCCGCAGCGCTTACCTGCACCGCGACGCTGTGACCCGCACCCTGCGCGGTCGCCGGGGCGCCAAGCTGACGGCCGTGACCAGCGGCGGGACGATCCCGGACAACGCCGACTACAGCGTTTTACTCGAACCCCAAGGGCTGAACATCGGCAGCGTCAACGAAGACTTTGCGGTGGAAAGCATCGCCGGGGATATCTTCCAGTTGGGCAATACCTCCTACCGGATTCTGCGAGTCGAAACCGGCAAGGTCCGGGTCGAAGACGCTCAGGGCCAACCGCCGACCATTCCCTTCTGGCTCGGCGAAGCGCCGGGGCGCAGCGCTGAACTGTCGTTCGCCGTGGCCCGCCTGCAAGCGCAACTCGATGAGCTGCTCGGCGCCACACCCGGTCACTTGCAGCCCGCGACCGACTGGCTGACCGACACCCTCGGTCTGAACCTGGCCAGTGCCGAACAATTGATCGATTACCTGGCCCGTGCGCGCCTGACATTGGGCGCCCTGCCGTCACAAGACACGCTGCTGATGGAGCGGTTTTTCGACGAGTCCGGCGGCACGCAACTGATCATCCACACGCCGTTCGGCAGCCGCATCAACCGTGCCTGGGGCCTGGCCCTGCGCAAGCGTTTTTGCCGCACCTTCAACTTCGAATTGCAGGCCGCCGCCAGCGAAGACGCCATCGTCCTGTCGCTGTCCACCGGCCACAGTTTTGAACTCGATGACGTCTGGCGCTACCTGCACAGCAACAGCGCCGAGCACACCCTGATTCAAGCCGTGCTCGACGCGCCGCTGTTCGGTGTGCGCTGGCGCTGGAATGCCGGGGTCGCGCTGGCGCTGCCGCGCTACAGTGGCGGACGCAAAGTCCCGCCGCAGATCCAGCGGATGAAAAGCGAAGACCTGATCGCCAGCGTGTTTCCCGATCAGATTGCCTGCGTGGAAAACCTCGCCGGCGAACGGGAAATTCCCGACCATCCACTGGTGGAACAAACCCTCGACGATTGCCTGCACGAAGCCATGGACAGCGAAGGCTGGCTGGCGTTGTTGCGGCGCATGGAGCGCGGTGACATCCGCCTGATCAGCCGCGACCTGCCGGCGCCCTCACCACTGGCAGCGGAAATTCTCAGTGCCCGGCCCTACACCTTTCTCGACGATGCGCCGCTGGAAGAGCGCCGCACTCAAGCAGTGCTCAACCGCCGCTGGAGCGATCCACAGTCCACCGACGACCTCGGTGCGCTGGATGCGGACGCGATTCAAGCGGTGCGCGAGGAAGCCTGGCCAACGCCCACCGGCGTCGATGAAATGCATGAGGCGTTGATGAGCCTCGCGTGCATCTCCGACGCCGAGGCCTTGGCTAATCCAGACTGGCTCGATTGGCTGAACGCCCTGGCCGACAGCGGTCGCGCCAGCCGCTTGCAAGTCAATGCCGGGCAAGCGCTATGGTTGGCACTGGAGCGGCTGACTTGCCTGAACGCGATTTATCCACACGCGATTTTGCAGCCACCGTTGGAGGTGTTGCCCGGATTCGATGAAGTCTGGACGGCGGACGAAGCGGTGCTGGAAGTAATTCGGGCGCGGCTCAGCGCGTTCGGTCCGTTGCCGCTGAACGCGATTGCCGGACCGCTCGCTTTGCCGGCGACTCAAGTCACCCAGGCGTTGGCGCAACTGGAACGCGAAGGCTATGTGTTGCGCGGTCAATTCACGCCCGGCACGGCGGAGGAAGAATGGTGCGAGCGGCACCTGCTGGCGCGGATTCACCGCTACACCGTCAAGCGTCTGCGGCGGGAAATCGAGCCCGTGGCGTTGCAGGATTTCATGCGTTTCCTGTTCGACTGGCAGCATCTGTCCGCTGCAACTCAGGGTCAGGGCAACGCAGTATTGCCCGCGATAGTCGGTCAGTTCGAAGGCTACCCCGCCGCCGCTTCAGCCTGGGACAGCGATATTTTGCCGGCACGAATAAAAGACTATTCAGCGAGTTGGCTGGATGACCTGTGTCGCAACGGAAAACTGGTGTGGACGCGGCTGACCGCGCGCAACAAAAGCGCCAGCACGGCGCTGCGCAGCACACCGATTCTGCTGCTGCCACGCAGTCAGGTCGGGTTGTGGAGCGGATTGACCGAGCAGACACCTGTCAGCGAGCTGTCGCCCAAGACGCAAAAAGTTTATGAAGCACTCAGCCAACACGGCGCGCTGTTTTTCGATGAGCTGACTCATGAAGCTCATCTGCTGCGCTCGGAATTGGAAATCGCCTTGCAGGAATTGGTCGGCGCCGGGTTGGTGAATGCCGACAGCTTCGCCGGTCTGCGAGCGCTGATCACCCCGGCCAGCAAGCGCCAGAATCGCAGCAGCCGACGCGGGCGCGGAGCGTTTGTCGGCGGGATGGACGATGCCGGGCGCTGGGCCTTGCTGCGACGCGGCGCGCAAGCTCCGGTTGTGGATAACAAACGTCCGGCACCCACACCGACCGACACCCTTGAACACATCGCCATGACCTTGCTCCGGCGCTACGGCGTGGTGTTCTGGCGCTTGCTGGAACGTGAAGCCGATTGGCTGCCGAGCTGGCGGGAATTGCTGCGCACGTTCCATCGGCTGGAAGCTCGCGGCGAGATTCGCGGCGGGCGGTTTGTCAGTGGCTTGGCCGGTGAACAGTTTGCGTTGCCCGAGGCCATACCGTTGCTGCGCGAGGTGCGGCGACGGCCGCATGACGGGAGTTTGATTGCCGTGTGTGGGGTTGATCCACTGAACCTCGCCGGGACGCTTTTACCGGGTGCAAAAGTACCGGCATTGGCGAGTAATCGATTGGTGTATCGCGATGGGTTGCCGGCCGCTGCCGAGATTGCCGGCAAGCAGACTTTCTGGCTGGAGCTGGATCAGCAATCAACTGCCGAACTACACAACAAACTGATCCGGCATTAGCTTTGCCTGGTCTGGCCCCTTCGCGAGCAAGCTCGCTCCTACAGGGGATTTGTGTCCGGCCCAAAAATGATATTCAACACGGAACATTGTGGGAGCGAGCCTGCTCGCGAAGGGGCCGTCCGCCCCAACACAAATCATTGGGTTCTCGGCTGATCCGGCAGGAACACCGATGAATGCTCCGACACAAGCCCATCGCTTTGCAGTGGCTCAACACCCTGTCTGGGCATCAAGACCTGCTGTGGATAAGTCTGCGCGAAATGCACCCACGGGCTGTTATCCACAAGCTTTTTCAAACGCTGGTTGAACGCGCGACTGACCGCGTATTGCCCACCCGACACCGTGCGAAACTGAGCCGTCAGCACCACGCCGTTAAGGTCCATCTTGTCGACACCAAACACATCCAGCGGCCCTTGCAGGTTGTACTTGAGGAACGCATCGTCGCGGATGGAATCCCCGGCCTCGCGGATCAACTCGATAGCCTTGTCGACATCGGTGTCGTAAGTGAATTGCACCGAGAAAAACGCATAGGCGAATTGCCGCGATTGATTGGTCACGGCCTTGATCTGACCGAACGGCACCGAGTGCACAAACCCCTTGCCGTCGCGCAGGCGCAAGGTGCGGATGGTCAGGCCTTCGACGGTGCCGGCGTGGCCAGAGTCGAGTACCACCCAATCGCCAATCGACAACGTGTCTTCGATGATGATGAACAACCCGGTGATCACGTCCTGCACCAGCTGCTGGGATCCGAAACCGATCGCCAGCCCCACGACTCCGGCACCGGCCAGAAACGGTGCAACGTTGATCCCCAGGTTAGCCATGGTGGTGATGGCGCAGATCACCACCAGGACGATTTTGATCGCGTTGCGCAGCAGCGGCAGAATGGTTTTGACCCGGGTGCTGGGCTGGCGCGCCGAGCGTTTGCTGACAGGGGGTTTCAGGGCTTCCTGAATCGCCGTGTCCAATACCACCCAGACCATCCAGGTCACCAGGAAAATCAAACCGATTCGGCTCAGGGAATCACTGATCGCCCGGCCGACCGAATTGCTCACCGCAAACTCAAACAGCGACACACCCCAGATTCGCCCCAGGACATCGATGAACACAATCGCCAGTGCGATGCGCAGCAACGCGTGCGAAAGGCTGATAAAGCGTTCTTTGTAGGCACTGCTGCGGCGCACGGCCAACTCACTGCGCGACTTGAAGAGGTGATGAAGCGACGTGCTGAGAAACACCGTCGCAATCAGCAACACCGTGGTAAACAGCGCACAGCGCAGGACTTTCTGGTTGTCATCGCCAATGCCGATGAGGTTGATCACCGACACCAGCACCATCAACAGAATCGGCCAGTACCAGAGCCCGGAAAAGATCCGCAGCATTTCACGCAAGGCCGGCTGACTGAGGCGCTGGGCCAACGGCAAAATGCTGATCAGATGGGCGACCGGACGGCGCATCTTGATCACCAAAATGCCAAAGGTGACCGAGGCCGCCACCCCGGTGAACACCGCGACGCTGCTGGTGAGATTGCCGCCGAGCAGGCGGGCGATCTGCGGGCTGGTCAAGCCGTCGCTCAGGGCCACGAGGAAGCCCATCAAAAACAGCGGTCGTGGGCTGTACTGACGAATAATCTGCACCGCTCGGCGTTTGTGGCCGGCGTTGAACAGCACCACCAGCGACAACAGCAACGACGCGGCGAAAATGCCGCTGCTGGTGGCATAGGCGAAACACAATGCCAGCGCCCGGCCGGCGGACACTTGCAGAAAGTGGCTGACATACAGCGTCAGCGGCAGGCTGATCAGCGCCGGAACCGTGTAGGGCAACACATAACCGAGTAACGCCTGACCGCGCTCGCGAGTCAGCAGCAGGCGGTTCTGGCACAGACGTTTGGCGAGCAGCCCGCCAAGCAACCAGAGCAGCGCGAAAACGCCAATCCACACACCGGACAACAGCAGGAAATCCCCCGCCACGCTCCAGCTCGAGCGGGACGATGGATGATTGACCAGTTGATCCACCTCAACCGCCGCCCGGTCTGCCCGCAGACGCCAGGCGTCCAACAGGTCCTCGTTGAGATCGAGTTTTCCCTGGACTTCCTCAATGCTCGAACTGATGGCACCCAGCAAACCACCCTGTACCAGCGGTTCGGGGTGGGCCAGTGGTGTCGTGGCCGTGGCCGCCGCCGGCACACCCGGCAGTGCGGCTGCCTCCAGCTCGTTGCTGCCCAGAATCGCCAATGCCCCCAGTAGTATCGCGGTCTTGAACTTGAACAAACGCGGTGCTCCTGCAAAAGGGTCGGTAAGGAACTGATCGAGGAATTGTAGGCAAGTTCGGTTTTTGGGTGAAATCAAGGGCCACCCCTCACCCCAGCCCTCTCCCCAGAGGGGAGAGGGGGAAAGGGAGCCGATCTTCATGTTTTTCAAACCTGAGTTCGACTCAGGTCTTTCAGGTCGATGTAGCTTTAAGAACAACTCGGTCAGTCCCCTCGCCCCTTTGGGGCGGTCCGACGTTTCGGGAGGGTTAGGGTGAGGGGGCGCTTTTGATCTTTGCGCACAAAGCAAATATCAAATGCCCATCCCTCTATTTTTCCACACAACCCAAACCCGGACACTGCGCTCCATCAATCAATCCACCGGAGTTGCAGCCATGCCCATTGCCTTGCTCGCGCTGACCCTCAGCGCCTTCGCCATCGGGACGACCGAGTTCGTCATCGTTGGCCTGTTACCCACCATCGGCGCCGACCTCGGCGTCAGCCTGCCGTCCGCCGGCCTGCTGGTCAGCCTCTACGCATTGGGCGTTGCCATTGGCGCCCCGGTGCTGACCGCCCTCACCGGCAAAGTCCCGCGCAAAATGCTGCTGTTGTCGTTGATGGTGCTGTTCACCCTCGGCAACCTGCTGGCCTGGAAAGCGCCGAGTTACGAGTCGCTGATCATTGCGCGGATCGTCACCGGCCTGGCCCACGGGGTGTTCTTTTCGATTGGCTCGACCATCGCCACCAGCCTCGTGCCGAAGGAGAAAGCCGCCAGTGCGATCGCCATCATGTTCACCGGCCTGACGGTGGCACTGGTTACCGGCGTGCCACTGGGGACGTTCATTGGTCAGCATTTCGGCTGGCGTGAAACCTTCCTCGCGGTGTCTGCACTGGGGGTGATCGCGTTCATCGGCAGCCTGCTTTACGTGCCGAAAAACATTGCCCACAGCAAACCGGCTTCACTGTTGCAGCAATTGCAGGTGCTCAAGCAACCCCGTCTGCTGCTGGTGTACGCCATGACAGCGGTTGGTTACGGCGGCTCGTTCATCGCGTTCACCTTCCTGGCACCGATTCTCCAGGACATTTCCGGCTTCAGCGCCAGCACCGTTAGCCTGGTGCTGCTGGTCTATGGCATCTCGGTGGCCGTCGGTAACATCTGGGGTGGCAAACTGGCGGACAAACGCGGCCCGATCAGCGCCCTGAAAATCATCTTCGCCCTGCTCGCTGCCGTGTTGTTCGTACTGACCTTTACCGCTGGCAACCCATGGCTGGCCCTGGCCACCGTGCTGGTCTGGGGTGCGGTTGCGTTCGGCAACGTGCCGGGCCTGCAGGTTTACGTGGTGCGTCAGGCCGAACATCACACCCCGCACGCGGTGGACGTCGCGTCGGGCCTGAACATCGCCGCGTTCAACCTCGGCATCGCCGGTGGCGCGTGGGGCGGTGGCTTGATCGTTGCTCACATGGGCCTGATTCACACCGCATGGATCGGTGGTCTGGTGGTGCTGGTCGCGTTGGCGCTGACCGCGTGGAGCGGTCGTCTTGATCGGTTGGGTCCGGTGTATGCCGAACCGGTTGAAGGCTCGACCCGCATCGTCGCCGGTCACTGATTGCTTTTGTAGGAGCAAAGCTTGCTCGCGATGTCGGTTTATCAGTCACATCAACATTGAATGTGCCGCCACCATCGCGGGCAAGCCTTGCTCCTACAAGATGCGAAAAGTGGTGTGTTGACCGTCCGTAGTCCCGTCGAAACTTTCTCGCCCGCCCCGCAGTCATCAAAAGACAGGGGCAGTCCGAAAGACCATCAGACGGGAGGCGATATGGCGGCGATCCACATCGGTATTTCAGGCTGGCGCTACACGCCCTGGCGGGGGGATTTCTACCCGAAGGGGCTGACCCACAAGCGCGAATTGCAATTCGCCTCACGGGCAGTCAACAGCATCGAAATCAATGGATCGTTTTACGCCCTGCAACGGCCCGAACGTTATGCCCAGTGGTACGCCGAAACCCCGAGGGGCTTCGTTTTCAGCGTCAAAGCCCCGCGTTTCATCACCCACATCAGGCGACTGCGGGACATCCATAAACCCCTCGCGAATTTCTTTGCGTCCGGGGTGCTGGAACTCAAGGAAAAACTCGGCCCGATCCTCTGGCAATTCCCGCCCAACTTCAAATTCGATGCCGAGTTGTTCGAGACCTTTCTCGAGCAGTTGCCCCACAACACCGAAGAGGCCGCTGCCCTCGCCCGCCAGCATGATTCGCACGTGAACGGTCACGCCAGCCTGAAGACCTACGGAAAAAAGCCTTTGCGCCATGCCGTAGAAATCAGGAATGAGAGCTTCGTCGACCCCGCCTTCATCCGCCTGCTCAAACGCCACAATGCTGCGCTGGTGATCGCCGACACCGCCGGTAAATGGCCGTACCGCGAAGACCTCACCAGCGACTTCGTTTACCTGCGCCTGCACGGTGCCGAAGAACTCTATGCCAGCGGTTACACCCCCGAGGCGCTGAAGCGTTGGGGTGACCGGATCGAGGCCTGGTACCACGGTCAGCAACCGCCCGACCCGCAGCTGATCGCACCCCGGCAAAAGCCCAAGGCGCGCAAGTACCGTGAGGTGTTTTGCTACTTCGACAACGACATCAAAGTCCGCGCGCCCTTCGATGCCCGCCGCTTGCTGGAGCGCTTTCATCTGGATAAAGACCTCGCCACCCGACCCGGTGAACGGGCCGCCGAAGGAGTGCTGTCATGAGCATTTCCGAACCGGTCGGCACCACCGACGAACAGCAACCCATCATCACCTCCGTGCGCCGCTTTACCGTGCTGACGGTCAACACGCACAAGGGCTTCACCGCGCTCAACCGGCGTTTCATCCTGCCGGAATTGCGCGAAGCGGTGCGCAGCGTATCCGCCGACGTGGTGTTTTTGCAGGAAGTCCACGGCACCCACGAGCGTCATCCCCAGCGCTACAGCAATTGGCCGGCGATGCCGCAATACGAATTCCTCGCCGACACCCTGTGGCCGCAGTTCGCCTATGGGCGCAACGCGGTCTATCCGGCGGGCGATCACGGCAATGCACTGCTGTCGAAATTCCAGATCATTCGCCACGACAACCTCGACGTCTCCATCAGCGGTCACGAGAACCGTGGCATCCTGCATTGCGTGCTGCGCCTGCCCGGTGACGGCCAGGAAGTGCATGCCATTTGTGTGCATCTGGGCCTTCGCGAAACCCACCGCACCGAACAGCTCAAGTTGCTGGCCCAGCGCCTCGAAGAACTGCCCAGCGATGCCCCGGTGATCGTTGCCGGTGACTTCAACGACTGGCGCCAGCGTGCCGACGCACTGCTCAAACCCAGCGGGTTGCGGGAGGTTTTCGCCGAACTCCACGGCAAACCGGCGCGCAGTTTTCCAGCACGCTTGCCGGCGTTGCGCCTTGACCGCATCTACGTGCGCAACCTCAAGGCCAGTCAACCGCAAGTGCTGGCCGCGCGGCCCTGGTCACACCTTTCCGACCATGCACCGCTGTCGGTGGAGATCGAGCTATGAGCAGCCCATCGATGGATAAAACCAACGTGGAGCACTTATCCACAACCCCGCCGATTCGTGAGCCGGGCGTGGTCGACGTCGAATATGGCTGGCAAGGCAACAACCGCGTAGAGCTGCTGGAAAACGGCGAAGCGTATTTCCCTCGGGTGTTCGAAGCGATGCGTCAGGCCAAGACTGAAATCCTCCTGGAAACCTTCATTGTGTTCGAGGACAAGGTCGGTGATGAGCTGCAGGAAGTACTGATCGCCGCCGCTCAACGCGGCGTGCGAATCACCGCCAGTCTCGATGGCTTTGGCTGCGGTGAACTGAGCACGGGATACCTCGCCGCCCTGAGCGAGGCCGGCGTGCGCATCCAGATTTTCGACCCGGCGCCCAAAACTCTGGGCATCCGCACCAACTGGTTCCGCCGCCTGCACCGCAAGATCGTGGTGGTCGACGGCACGATTGCGTTCATCGGCGGCATCAACTTTTCTGCCGACCATCTGGCTGACTTCGGCCCTGAGGCCAAACAGGATTATTCCGTTGAAGTGCAAGGCCCGGCGGTGGCCGACATCCATCACTTCGCCTTGCTGCAATGCGGTCGCCCGGCTCGCGCCAAATACTGGTGGCAACGCCGCAGGCAACGGCGCTCGGAGCTGGCGTTCACCGATCATGACGGCCAGGTTCGCCTGGTGTACCGCGACAACGGCGAACATCCGACCGACATCGAAGAGGTTTACCGGCAGGTGCTGCGCAGTGCCCAGCGCCGGGTGGTGATCGCCAATGCCTACTTCTTTCCGGGCTATCGCCTGCTGCGCGAGATCCGCGACGCGGCGCGCCGTGGCGTCGATGTGCGCCTCATCCTGCAAGGTCAGCCCGACATGCTGGCGGCCAAACTCGCCGCGCGCATGACCTATGACTACCTGCTCAAGTCCGGTGTGCAGATTTACGAATATTGCGACCGTCCGCTGCACGGCAAAGTCGCGCTGGTGGATGAGGATTGGAGCACGGTCGGTTCGAGCAACCTCGACCCGTTGAGCCTGTCCTTGAACCTGGAAGCCAATGTGTTGATCCGCGATCGCGCCTTCAACCGCGACCTGTTCGAGCGCCTCGAAGACTTGAGTAACAACCACTGCAAGGTCATGTCCGCAGACAAGTCCCCGCGCGGGCGGGTCTGGCACATGACCGTCGGCTTTCTGGTGTTTCACTTCCTGCGGCACTTCCCGGCCTGGGCCGGTTGGCTGCCGGCGCACCAGCCGCGCCTGAAACGCTTTTCCCATTCCGCCGGGAGTGACACCTGATGAGCCACTCTGATACACAACCGGCGTCCCACGCCGACAACCCGACCAAATCCCGCTGGAGCCGCTGGAAACGGCCGATGACGATGCTGTTTTTCCTGGCGCTGATCGTGCTGTTCACCATGCTTGCCCAGCGCATCGAATGGGATGAAGTGTTCGACAACCTCGCAGATTTCAAGGTGCGCACGCTGATCATCGCCTCCGCTCTGACGTTGGTGAGTTTTCTGGTTTACGCCTGCTTCGACCTGATCGGCCGTACCTACATTCGCCAGGACCTGACGTGGAAACAGATCCTGCCGGTAGGGATTATCAGCTATGCCTTCAACCTCAATCTGAGCGCGTGGGTCGGCGGCATTGCCATGCGCTATCGGCTGTATTCGCGACTCGGGGTGAGCAAGAGCAACATCGCGAAAATTCTCGGGTTGAGCCTGGCGACAAACTGGTTCGGCTACATGGTGATTGCCGGTGCAGTGTTCAGCAGCGGACTGGTGCGAATGCCGCCAGGCTGGAAGCTGAGCAGCGACGCCTTGCAAGGTGTAGGCGTGTTGTTGTTGCTGGTGAGCGCGGGGTACCTGGCAGCGTGTCAGTTTTCCAAGCGACGGGAGTGGGCGATACGCGGGGTGGAAATCAACCTGCCGTCCCTGCGCATGGCGGTGCTGCAACTGGCCCTCGGGGCGCTGAACTGGTCGCTGATGGCGGCGGTGATTTTCACCTTGCTGCCGAGCAAGCTGGATTACCCGCTGGTGCTTGGGGTGTTGCTGATCAGCGCGATTGCCGGGGTTATCACGCACATTCCTGCCGGGCTCGGCGTGCTTGAAGCGGTGTTCGTGGCGCTGCTGCAACATGAAGTGTCCCGAGGCAGCCTGGTGGCCGGATTGCTGGCGTATCGGGCGATCTATTTCATCTTGCCGCTACTGATTACCCTGGTGATGTACCTGATCGTGGAAGCCAAGGCCAAGTCGTTGCGAATTTCGAAGAAACCGAAGCATTAGCCGTCCCGTTTTTTCACGATGACTGAATAATGCTCAACCGCTCGCCCACCACCATCTCTGTGATCCACCCCACCAGTATCGAGGTGTACGCCTGCTGCGAAACAGGCTCGCTCAAGGCGTGATCAGCGCCGTCGATAATCCGGTGGGTCAGCGAGTGGGTCTGCTGACAGGCCGCGCGATAACTCATGATGGTCGCGTGCGGTACATAGTCGTCAGTCTCTGACTCGACCAACAGCACATCCCCGGTGAATTGCGAACAGGCATGCAGCGCGCGATTGCTGTCGGCTCGGACGATCGTGCTGCGGTAATCACGTAAATCGAGCTTGTCCAGGTCACGTTTGGGCGTGTGCCATTGATCATCGCGATACAGCGCCGGTACCCGCAGCGCCAGCCAGCGCACCGGACGCAAAGACGTCAGGATCGAGGCCAGGTAACCGCCATAACTGGTGCCGACCACGGCAATCGCCGAGGTATCGAGCGCCGGGTGCGCGAGCAGTCGGTCATACGCCGCCAGCAGATCGCGCAGGTTGTCTTCGCGCGTGACTCGATTCAGCGCAAGACCGGCCCCGCCAGTGTGCCCGCGCAAGTCGAACGTAAGGCAAACGCAACCCAAACCGGCGATGCCTTTCGCCCGTTCCAGGTCCCGCTCCTGACTGCCGCCCCAACCGTGCACAAAGAGCACGCCGGGCACTTTCGATTTTGGACTGAGAAAGGTCCCAATCATCTGTTCATCATCGATGTCGATCTGAATGGTTTCGCTTCTAGCCGTCATAGGATTTAACCGTTACGTACTTGAGAAGAAAGTCACTGTTTTGCGCCGGCCCGCGATACACCTCGATGGCGTCCGCCGGCAGCGGCTGGTCGCTGTAGGTCTCGACCGACGACACGCGAATGGCGCGCATCCCGGGGTCGTTGACGAAGCTTTGCAAGGCGGCGACTTCGGCGCTGCTGGCACCGCCCATCCGCCAGGACTGCTCGAGCACGCCGCTGCGCGGTTTGCCGTTACTGTCCACGCCTTGGGCGATGTCGTAGTTGCGCCGCGAAGCGTAGAAACCGGGATAAGCCTCATCCGCGGCACGGTCGAACACTTGCGCCTGGTGGATCGCCAGCTGAACATCGTCCGGCAGTTCCAGTTCGAGCAGATCATCGTAGTCACCCCGCACCACCAGCAGGTTGGACCCTCCATAAACCTGCTCGCCCTGACCGTCTTTGGTCAAGTATTGATCACCGCAATAACTCAGCACCGTGTCGCCGATAAAACTCTGACCAACGCTGTGGGTGATCACGTGGTCCAGGTCCTGCTCCAGCACCACGCCTTCGGTGAACAGCGCTTTGGCCTCGGGTCTGGCGAGGATGGCATCGAACTGGTCGAGGCTTTTGATCACTTCCTGACCGCGTCCGGCGCAGGCATGAATAGGCTTGATGCGGATTGGACCGGTGTAGAGCAGGTGTTCTGCCGCGGGCCGCGCATCGTCCATGGAAAAAACACTGAGGCCGTCGAGCACCACACTGCGCACACGTTCGCAAAACAACGGTGACCAGCCTTCCGGAGCGTGAGCATTTTTGTTGCGCAACCCGTGACTGATGGCTTTGGTGCAGATGAAATCATGCTCGACGTAACCGCCCCACAAATCCTCCGGCCCCTTGACACCCAATTGCCGGGCGGCAGCGGCGCCAACAAGTGTCTGGGTCGGCAACAGATACAGATCTCGACCGTTGTGAAGCTCCGGGTCGTAACTGCCGCCGTATTTAAGCCCCAGGATCTGCGCCAGCCAACGGGCCAGCGCACGATTGGTTTCCACTTCGTGCAACGGAGCCTCGGGGCGCACGGAGTGGGCGACCACCAGTTTCTTGCGATTTGCTGGGGTCATGCGTCCCCCTTCAATCTGCGCTTGATGAATGTAGTTGAAGGGGTGCAGAGATCAGGCCAAGGCGGATCAATAACAAACGTTTTTCAAATCAGCCAGTTGCGAAAAACATGATGGCACCCTGCCTGTTTGATTCTGCACGACAGCCTTCAAGACCCCTGCATTTTGCACGACCGAAGTCTTACACAGATCAAAATGTGGGAGCGGGCTTGCTCGCGAATGCAATCTGTCAGTCGATATTAATGCTGAATGACACACCGTATTCGCGAGCAAGCCCGCTCCCACATTTTGTTCTGTTGTGATCTGGCTACCGAGTTACGGCAGTCGGTGTCACCCCAAACCGTGTCCGGTAATCACTCGGCGCCAACCCGGTAATCTTCTTGAACGTTGCCCGAAATGCACTCGGATCCTGATACCCCACCGTCCAGGCAATGTGATCGATGGTGCCGTTGGTGAACTCAAGCATTTCCCGGGCCTTGCCGACCCGCAGGTGCTGGCAATACTCGGTGGGTTTGAGCCCGGTTGCCGCGCGAAATCGACGCAGGAACGTGCGTTCTTCCAGTCCTGCCCGCTCGGCCATCGTCGCCAGCGACACATCGGTCGCTCCGGTGCTTTGCAGCCAATGCTGGACCTTGAGAATCGAAGCATCTCCATGGCTGAGAATGGGTGAAAAATTGCTGCCGCATTCACTGGCGCTGTCGCTGTGTTCCACCACCAAAAACCGCGCAGTGCTGGTGGCGATGCTCGGCCCCAGCAGACGGTTGACCAGACGCAAGCCCAGCTCGGACCACGCCATCAGCCCCGCCGTGGTGATCAGGTCGCCGTCGTCAACGATGGGTGTGTCGGCCTTGAGCTTGATCGCCGGATAACGCTCGGCGAAGGTTTTGGCCGAGGTCCAGTGGGTGGTGGCGCTGCGACCGTCGAGCAGACCGCTCTCGGCCAACAGAATCGACCCCACACAAACCCCGCCGAGTGTCGCACCATTGGCATGTTGCTGACGCAGCCAGCGAATCAGCCCCTGCGGTGCCTGGCCTTCGGAAAAACCGGCAATCGACGGCGGGATCAACACCGCCACCAACGCGCCGTCCGCAGCGGGATGACTGTCGTAGACCCGCTCGGGCGCCTGATCGCCATCAACCTGCCAATGGCTGACCCGCAGCAACGGCAACTGCGCCGCCTGATGCTCGGCGGCAATCCGGTTCGCCACCCCGAACAAGTCCGTCAACCCATGCACCGCCGCCATCTGCGCACCGGGATAGATCAGCACACCCAGCTCGGCGATTGGCTTTTCTGCGTCCATTGTCAGTTTTCCCCCTTCTATTGTCGGTGCGGCCAATCCTCGGACGGCCTGCCAGACCCAATACTTCATTCCACACCAACAAGCACTTCGAGGAAACAGTCATGGCCAAGCAAGCACTCATCGTAGTCGATTTCCAAAATGACTACTTCCCCCAAGGCAAGTGGCCGCTGGTCGGCGCTGACACTGCCGCGGACAACGCCGCACGACTGATCAAAGCCTTCCGCGATGCCGGTGATTCGGTGGTGCACATCCGCCACGAATTCACCTCCGCCGAAGCGCCCTTTTTCACTCCGGGCTCCGAAGGCGCGAAGCTGCACCCCAAAGTCCTCAACCGCGCCGACGAACCGGTCGTGCTCAAGCACTTCGTCAACTCGTTCCGCGAAACCGATCTGAAATCGATCCTCGACGAGCAAGACATCAAAGAACTGGTCGTCGTCGGCAGCATGAGTCACATGTGTATCGACGGCGTCACCCGTGCCGCCGCCGATCTTGGCTACACCGTCACGGTGATTCACGACGCCTGCGCTACCCGTGATCTGGAATTTAACGGCGTCACTGTCCCGGCAGCCCACGTGCACGCCGCGTTCATGTCGGCCCTAGGCTTCGCCTATGCAAGCGTGGTGTCCACTGACGAGTTCCTGGCGGCGCATCACTGACCAACGCGTCTGCGTCAGATACTGCAATCCGACGCTCCCGAAACAAAAAAGGCCAGTCGCGTGCGCATATGACTGGCCTTTTTTCTGAGACTTACGGCCGAAAAGCCGGATAATGGCGACCAAATCGTCTAGCCCGTTATTCTGGTAACCCCCCATGGAAATCAAGGTCAACTTTCTCGACAACCTTCGACTTGAAGCCAAGTTCGACGACTTCACGGTGGTGGCCGATCAACCTATCCGCTACAAAGGCGATGGCTCGGCACCGGGTCCGTTCGATTACTTCCTGGCTTCGTCGGCGTTGTGTGCGGCGTATTTCGTGAAGTTGTACTGCGACACTCGCAGCATCCCCACCGAAAACATCCGCCTGTCGCAGAACAATATTGTTGACCCGGAAAACCGTTACAACCAGATTTTCAAGATCCAGGTCGAGCTACCGGCGGACATCTCCGACAAGGACCGCCAAGGCATCCTGCGTTCCATCGACCGTTGCACCGTGAAAAAAGTGGTGCAAGCCGGGCCTGAGTTTGTGATCGAAGAGGTGGAAAACCTCGACGCCGATGCCCAGGCGTTGCTGATGCCTGCGTCTAATTCAGAGGCGCACACCTATATCGCGGGCAAGGATCTGCCGCTGGAGCAAACCATCGCCAACATGTCGGCCATTCTGGCGGACCTGGGCATGAAGATTGAAATCGCCTCGTGGCGCAATATCGTGCCCAACGTGTGGTCGCTGCATATCCGCGACGCGCACTCACCGATGTGCTTTACCAACGGCAAGGGTGCGACCAAGGAAGGCGCGTTGGCGTCGGCGTTGGGCGAGTTTATCGAACGACTCAACTGCAACTTCTTCTACAACGACCAGTTCTGGGGCGAAGACATCGCCAACGCGCCGTTTGTGCATTACCCGAACGAGCGCTGGTTCAAGCCTGGCCGTAAAGATGAACTGCCGGCCGAAATACTCGACGCGCACTGCCTGAAGATTTACAACCGAGAGGGCGAGTTGCGCGGTTCCCATCTGATCGACACCAACTCGGGCAATGAAGAGCGCGGCATCTGCTCGCTGCCCTACGTGCGCCAGTCGGACGGTGAGGTGGTGTACTTCCCGTCCAACCTGATTGAAAACCTTTTCCTGAGCAACGGCATGAGTGCCGGTAACACACTGGCCGAAGCCCAGGTGCAGTGCCTGTCGGAGATCTTCGAGCGCGCGGTAAAGCGCGAAATCATCGAAGGCGAATTCGCACTCCCGGATGTGCCGGCCAGCGTGCTGGCAAAGTACCCCGCCATACTGGCCGGTATTCAGGCGCTGGAAGAGCAGGGATTCCCCGTGTTGGTGAAGGACGCGTCCCTGGGGGGTGAATTCCCGGTGATGTGCGTCACGTTGATGAACCCGCGTACCGGCGGTGTGTTCGCCTCGTTCGGCGCGCACCCGAGCCTGGAAGTGGCGCTGGAACGCAGCTTGACCGAATTGTTGCAGGGCCGCAGCTTCGAAGGCCTCAACGACCTGCCCCAGCCGACGTTTGAAGGCCATGCGGTGACCGAGCCGAACAACTTCGTCGAGCACTTTATCGACTCCAGCGGCGTGGTGTCGTGGCGCTTCTTCAGCTCCAAGTCCGATTACGAATTCGTGGAGTGGGACTTCTCCGGCCAGGGTGAAAACTCGAATGCCGAGGAAGCCGCGACCTTGTTCGGCATTCTTAAAGGCATGGGCAAAGAATCGTACATGGCGGTTTACGAGCACATCGGCGCAACGGCGTGCCGCATCCTGGTGCCGGACTATTCGGAAATCTATCCTGCGGACGATCTGATCTGGGATAACACCAACAAAGCGCTGTTCTTCCGCGCCGATATCCTGAACCTGCATCGCCTGAACGAAGAAGAACTGCAATCGCTGGTTGAACGTCTGGTGGAAAGTGAGCTGGACGACTACACCGACATCACCAGCCTGATCGGCATCGAATTTGACGACAATACGGCGTGGGGTCAGCTGACGATTCTTGAGTTGAAGCTGCTGATTTATCTCGCCTTGCAGCAATATGAAGAGGCGAAAGAGGCGGTAGAAATGTTCCTGCAGTACAACGACAACACGGTTGAGCGTGGTTTGTTCTACCAGGCGGTCAATGTGGTGCTGGAGATGAAGCTGGACGAAGACCTGGAACTGGAAGACTACGAGGCCAACTTCCGCCGGATGTTTGGCAACGAGCGCACGGATGCAGCGATCGGTTCTGTGGACGGCAGCGTGCGTTTCCATGGCTTGACGCCGACCAGCTTGAAACTGGAGGGGCTCGACAGGCACCTGCGGTTGATCGATAGCTACAAGAAACTGCACTCGGCACGGGCCAATGTGAGCGCGTTATTCAGTTAATAGCGCCAACAAAAAAGCGAAGCCAGATGGCTTCGCTTTTTTGTTACTGACTGGATAGCTGCTTTTTAGAACGGGATATCGTCATCAAAGCTGTCGAAATCCGGAGCCGGTTGCGGAGCAGCCTGCTGTGGAGCCGGAGCCTGACGCGACTGTTGCGGTGCTGCCGATTGCTGCGGACGCGGAGCCTGTTGGCGTGGGGCCGGGGCGGACTGCTGGTAGTTATTGCCCCCGCCTTGTTGGTCGCCCTGCTGTGGACGGCCGCCCAGCAGTTGCATGGTGCCTTGCATGTCGACCACGATTTCAGTGGTGTAACGCTTGATACCGTCTTTTTCCCACTCGCGGGTCTGCAGCTTGCCTTCGATGTAGACCTGCGAACCTTTACGCAGGTACTCGCCGGCGATTTCGGCAACTTTGCCGAACATCGACACACGGTGCCATTCGGTCTTCTCGACCTTCTGACCGGTTTGCTTGTCGGTCCACTGTTCGCTGGTCGCCAGACTCAGGTTGGTCACGGCGTTACCGTTAGGCAAGTAGCGAACTTCGGGATCCTGGCCGCAAGTGCCGACCAATATGACTTTGTTAACCCCACGGGCCATAACGTTCTCCTAGGCTACGCACGCTGCCCCGGCCGGGTTGTTCACCAGGCGCTCAAGGGTGGTGCGATCCAATAGTTCTGTGTCCAATTTGATGTAAATCGCTGCTTCATCAGCAACGATCACCGCATCTGTTACCCCTACGACGGCCTTCAGGCGCTCAACCAGACCCGCTTCGCGGATCGCCTCGGGCGACAACGGCAAGCGCAGGCTCGTGACATAAGGTGGTTCGCGCATGGTAACAGCAAAGGCCAGCCAGAGGGCAGCCAGGCCGGCGCATCCAAGGAATACAACCGACAAACCGCCATGCTGGAACAGCCAACCGCCGAGGATGCCACCGAGCGCCGAGCCAAGGAACTGGCTGGTGGAATAAACCCCCATCGCCGTGCCTTTGCCGCCTGCCGGTGAAACCTTGCTGATCAGCGATGGTAGAGAAGCTTCCAGTAAGTTGAACGCAGTAAAGAACACCACCGTTCCGATCACCAGAGCTCGCAAGCTATCGCCGAACTGCCAGAAGAATAGCTCAGTGAGCATCAGCGTCGTGACGGAGCCGAGTAAAACTCGTTTCATTTTGCGTTTCTTCTCGCCGTAGATAATGAACGGGATCATGGCGAAGAAGGAAATCAGCAGCGCGGTCAGGTACACCCACCAATGCTGCTCTTTGGGCAGCCCGGCTTTTTCGACCAGCGCCAACGGCAACGCAACGAAGCTCGACATCAACATCGCGTGCAACACAAAAATGCCCAGGTCCAGACGCAGCAGGTCCGGGTGCTTGAGCGTCGGTATCAGCGCCTGGCGCGCAACACCGGACTCGCGGTGCTGCAACGGCCCGGTCGAGCGCGGCACCATGAACATCACGATCACGATGCCGAACAGCGCCATGCCGCCCGTGGCGAGGAACAATCCGGACAGGCCGAAGGCGCGGGTCAGCAACGGTCCTACAACCATCGCGACAGCGAACGACAGACCGATCGTCATGCCGATCATGGCCATCGCTTTGGTCCGATGCTGTTCACGGGTCAGGTCTGACAGTAACGCCATCACCGCCGCAGAAATCGCCCCGGCGCCTTGCAGGATTCGTCCGGCGATCACGCCCCAGATCGAATCGGCATTGGCCGCCAGCACGCTACCGAGGGCGAAGACGATCAGCCCCAGGTAAATCACCGGACGACGGCCGATGCGGTCGGAAATGAAGCCGAAAGGAATCTGGAAGATCGCCTGGGTCAGGCCGTAAGCGCCAATCGCCAGCCCGATGAGGGCCGGGGTCGCTCCTGCCAGATCCATCCCATAGGTCGCCAGTACCGGCAACACCATGAACATGCCAAGCATACGGAAGGCGAACACCAGGGCCAGACCGCTTGCCGCGCGGGTCTCACTGCCACTCATGCGTTCGCTGTGGGGATCGTGCATGGAAAAACCTCATGTGAACCGGCGGCGATTCTACCAGTCCCATCGATTGACGGGGTATATCGCGACGCTTTGACGCGCTCTGCTGACAGACTCTTCATGTAAGGCTGCAACCCGCTCATTCGATAGTGTGCATCCATCCAGTATTTGGCCGTATACTCCTACGTTTTCGACGCCCGCCGAGCGAGGCCACTTTGGACAAGATCCTGATTCGTGGGGCCCGAACCCACAACCTGAAGAACATCGACCTGACCCTGCCACGGGACAAACTGATCGTCATCACCGGCCTGTCCGGATCCGGCAAATCGTCCCTGGCGTTCGATACGCTGTACGCCGAAGGCCAGCGCCGCTACGTCGAATCGTTGTCGGCGTACGCCCGGCAATTTTTGTCGATGATGGAAAAACCTGACGTCGACACCATCGAAGGATTGTCGCCAGCTATTTCCATCGAGCAGAAGTCGACCTCGCACAACCCGCGTTCGACGGTCGGCACCATCACCGAAATCTACGACTACCTGCGCCTGCTTTATGCTCGCGTGGGTATTCCGCGTTGCCCGGATCACGACATTCCGCTGGAAGCGCAGACCGTCAGCCAAATGGTCGACCTGGTCCTCGCCCAACCGGAGGGCAGCAAACTGATGCTGCTGGCCCCGGTGATCCGCGAGCGTAAAGGCGAACACCTTTCGGTCTTCGAAGAACTGCGCGCCCAGGGCTTTGTGCGAGCCCGGGTCAACGGCAGGCTCTGTGAGCTGGACGAATTGCCGAAGCTGGATAAGCAGAAGAAGCACTCGATCGATGTGGTGGTCGACCGCTTCAAGGTGCGCGCCGACCTGCAACAGCGCCTGGCCGAGTCGTTCGAGACCGCGCTGAAGCTGGCAGACGGCATCGCCCTGGTCGCGCCGATGGACGACGAGCCCGGCGAAGAAATCATCTTCTCCGCGCGCTTCGCCTGCCCGATCTGCGGTCATGCCATCAGCGAGCTGGAACCCAAGCTGTTCTCCTTCAACAACCCGGCTGGCGCTTGCCCGACTTGCGATGGCCTGGGTGTTAAGCAGTTCTTCGACATCAAGCGATTGGTCAATGGCGAACTGACACTGGCCGAGGGCGCGATTCGTGGCTGGGACCGGCGCAACGTCTATTACTTCCAGATGCTCGGCTCGTTGGCTTCGCACTACAAGTTCAGCCTGGAAGTGCCGTTCAACGAACTGCCGGCCGATCAGCAGAAGTTCATCCTGCACGGCAGCGGGTCGCAGAACGTCGACTTCAAATACCTGAACGACCGTGGCGACATCGTCAAACGTTCGCACCCGTTCGAAGGCATCGTGCCGAATCTGGAACGTCGCTACCGCGAAACCGAGTCCGCCTCGGTGCGTGAGGAGCTGGCCAAGTTCCTCAGCACCCAGCATTGCCCCGATTGCCGCGGTACTCGACTGCGGCGCGAGGCGCGGCATGTATGGGTGGGCGAGAAGACGCTGCCAGCGGTGACCAATCTACCGATTGGCGATGCCTGTGAATATTTCGGCGTACTGAAGCTTACTGGCCGTCGCGGTGAAATTGCCGACAAGATTCTCAAGGAAATTCGCGAGCGACTGCAGTTCCTGGTCAACGTTGGCCTGGACTATTTGTCGCTGGATCGCAGTGCCGACACGTTGTCCGGTGGTGAAGCGCAACGTATCCGTCTGGCCAGCCAGATCGGCGCAGGCCTGGTTGGCGTTCTGTACATTCTCGACGAGCCGTCAATTGGTTTGCACCAGCGGGACAACGATCGGCTGCTCGGCACCCTCAAGCACTTGCGGGATATCGGCAACACGGTGATCGTGGTCGAGCACGACGAAGATGCGATTCGCCTGGCTGACTACGTGGTGGATATCGGTCCGGGCGCAGGTGTACACGGCGGACACATTGTCGCTGAAGGTACGCCGGCCGAAGTCATGGCTCATCCAGATTCGCTGACCGGCAAATACCTGTCGGGCCGGGTGAAGATTGCAGTCCCGGCCAAACGCACGCCGCGTAACAAGAAGTTGTCGCTGTCCCTCAAGGGCGCCCGTGGCAACAACTTGCGCGATGTCGATCTGGACATTCCAATCGGCCTGCTGACCTGTGTAACCGGCGTGTCCGGCTCGGGCAAGTCGACGCTGATCAACAACACCCTGTTCCCGCTTAGCGCTACGGCACTGAACGGTGCAACGACGCTCGAAGCGGCCGCTCACGACAGCATCAAAGGTCTGGAGCATCTGGATAAGGTTGTCGACATCGACCAGAGCCCGATCGGTCGAACGCCACGCTCCAACCCGGCGACCTACACCGGGTTGTTCACACCGATTCGCGAACTGTTCGCCGGTGTGCCGGAGTCCCGCTCCCGAGGTTATGGTCCTGGACGCTTCTCCTTCAACGTGAAGGGCGGACGTTGCGAAGCGTGTCAGGGCGATGGCCTGATCAAGGTGGAAATGCACTTCCTGCCGGACATCTATGTCCCATGCGACGTCTGCAAGAGCAAGCGCTACAACCGCGAAACCCTGGAGATCAAGTACAAGGGCAAGAACATTCACGAAACCCTCGAGATGACGATCGAGGAAGCGCGGGTGTTCTTCGATGCGGTTCCGGCCCTGGCGCGCAAGCTTCAGACGCTGATGGATGTCGGCCTGTCGTACATCAAGCTCGGGCAATCAGCGACCACGCTATCGGGTGGTGAAGCCCAGCGGGTGAAGTTGTCCCGTGAACTGTCCAAGCGCGATACCGGCAAGACGCTGTACATCCTCGATGAGCCGACGACCGGCCTGCACTTTGCGGATATTCAGCAACTGCTCGACGTTTTGCATCGATTGCGCGACCACGGCAACACTGTGGTGGTGATCGAACATAACCTTGATGTCATCAAAACAGCTGACTGGTTGGTGGACCTCGGGCCGGAAGGCGGTTCCAAGGGCGGACAGATCATTGCCGTCGGTACGCCGGAAGAAGTGTCAGAGATGAAGCAATCCCACACTGGCTTCTACCTCAAGCCGCTACTGGCTCGCGACAAGGCCTGAATCACGGCCAAGAAAAAGCCCCTGTCACTTTATCGGTGACAGGGGCTTTTTTGTATCTTGCGTCTGTAGGAGCAAAGCTTGCTCGCGATGGCGATTTCGAGGACGCCATCGCCGGCAAGC
This sequence comes from Pseudomonas sp. GM41(2012), assembly GCF_000282315.2. Taxonomy (GTDB): domain Bacteria; phylum Pseudomonadota; class Gammaproteobacteria; order Pseudomonadales; family Pseudomonadaceae; genus Aquipseudomonas. The sequence continues at coordinate 830,249 of NZ_AKJN02000007.1, read as the reverse complement.
CGTGCTCCTACAAAGCAGAATCAGGCGTGGGATTGCAGGTAGTTCTCGAGACCGATCAACTTGATCAGACCCATCTGCTTTTCAAGCCAGTAGGTGTGGTCTTCTTCGGTGTCATGCAATTGAACTCGCAGCATCTCGCGGCTGACATAGTCTTTGTGCTGCTCGCAGAGCTTGATGCCCTTGCAAAGCGCGGCGCGGACTTTGTATTCCAGTCGCAGGTCAGCGGCGAGCATGTCCGGCACGGTAGTGCCGACATCAAGGTCGTCCGGACGCATGCGCGGCGTGCCTTCGAGCATCAGAATCCGACGCATCAGGGCATCAGCGTGCCCGGCCTCTTCTTCCATCTCGTGGTTGATACGTTCGTAGAGCTTGGTGAAACCCCAGTCCTCATACATCCGCGAATGGACGAAATATTGATCACGCGCCGCCAGTTCGCCGGTCAGCAACGTGTTGAGGTAATCGATTACGTCTGGGTGGCCTTGCATCGCCCTACATCTCCCTGCTTGAAAGTCTGTAGTTTGAACCAAGCAGACTGTTTGGTCACTCTGCCTGCGCGATAAAAGCGAAGATATTCTGAGAAAAGTGGTTTAAATAACGCAAAAACCGCCCTAATGAGGGCGGTTCTGCTTCTCGTTTAGACTTCGTTAAGCTGTACGCCCAACGCTTTTGCGATTGCTTCTCCATACGCCGGGTCGGCCTTGAAGAAGTGCTGCAGCTGACGATCAATCACGTCACCGGAAACACCCGCCATCGCACCAGCAATGTTGGTGATCAGCAGCGTTTTCTGCGCATCGCTCATCAGACGGAACAGCGCACCCGCGTGGCTGTAGTAGTCAGTATCTTCGCGATGATCGTAACGATCAGCCGCACCACTCAGCACCAGCGCTGGCTCTGCATAACGAGGCGCTTGTTTCGGCGACTCAATGTAGCTGTTCGGCTCGTAGTTAGGTGTCGCACCGCCATTGCTGCCAAACGCCATCGAACCGTCGCGCTGATAGCTGTTCACCGGACTGTGAGGCGCGTTCACCGGCAGCTGCTGGTGGTTAGTGCCAATACGGTAGCGGTGAGCATCTGCGTAAGCGAACACTCGACCTTGCAGCATGCGGTCAGGCGACAAACCGACACCCGGGACCATGTTGCTCGGCCCGAACGCCGCTTGCTCGACCTCAGCAAAATAGTTCTGCGGGTTGCGGTTAAGCTCCAACTCGCCCACTTCGATCAGTGGAAACTCTTTTTGCGACCAGGTCTTAGTCACGTCAAACGGGTTCTCGTAGTGCGCTGCGGCCTGAGCCTCGGTCATGATCTGGATGCACACGCGCCATTTCGGAAAATCACCGCGTTCGATCGCGCCGAACAGATCACGCTGTGCGTAATCCGGATCGGTACCCGCCAGGCGTGCTGCTTCTGCTGGCGCCAGGTTTTTAATCCCTTGCTTGGTCTTGTAGTGCCATTTCACCCAGTGACGTTCGCCATTGGCGTTAATCAGGCTGTAGGTATGGCTGCCGAAGCCGTGCATGTGACGGTAGCCATCGGGGATGCCACGGTCCGAGAACAGAATGGTGACCTGGTGCAACGCCTCAGGTGAGTGCGACCAGAAGTCCCACATCATTTGCGCGCTTTTCAGATTGCTTTGCGGCAGACGTTTCTGGGTATGAATAAAGTCCGGGAATTTCAAAGGATCGCGGATGAAGAACACTGGCGTGTTGTTGCCGACGATGTCCCAGTTGCCTTCTTCGGTGTAGAACTTCAGCGCGAAACCGCGTGGATCGCGCTCGGTGTCGGCCGAACCACGCTCACCGCCAACGGTGGAAAACCGCAGGAAGGTTGGGGTTTGCTTGCCGACAGACTCAAACAGTTTGGCGCTGGTGTACTCGGTGATGTCCCGAGTGACGGTGAACGTACCGTAAGCACCCGAACCTTTGGCGTGTACGCGACGCTCAGGGATGTTTTCACGGTTGAAGTGGGCAAGCTTCTCGATCAGGTGAAAGTCGTCGAGCAGCAGCGGGCCACGAGGGCCGGCGGAACGGGAATTCTGGTTATCAGCGACAGGAGCGCCACTGGCGGTGGTAAGGGTTTTATTTTGGCTCATGCGATGTCTTCCTCTGTCAGTCTTTCCTACTGCCGGCTAATCGGCTGAGAGGGAGTATTGACCATCAACATGACACCATCAAATTCATTAAATTGTGAGAATCGATAGATAAATACTAATAAGGCTTTATCGTCCGGGCGTTTCGATACTTTTCGAGCGCGCACAAAAAACCGGGCACTAGGCCCGGTTCTTCGTTTCAGACTGACGTCTTACTCAGCGGATACAGCTTCACCACCGGCAGGACGATCAACCAACTCGACGTACGCCATAGGCGCGTTGTCGCCAGTGCGGAAACCGCACTTGAGGATGCGCAGGTAGCCACCCTCACGGGTAGCGTAACGCTTGCCCAGGTCGTTGAAGAGCTTACCAACGATAGCTTTCGAACGAGTACGGTCGAAAGCCAGACGGCGGTTAGCCAGGCTGTCTGTCTTGGCCAAAGTGATCAGCGGCTCAGCAACGCGACGCAGTTCTTTAGCTTTCGGCAGTGTAGTTTTGATCAGCTCGTGCTCGAACAGCGACACTGCCATGTTTTGAAACATGGCCTTGCGGTGCGAGCTAGTGCGGCTCAGGTGACGACCACTTTTACGATGACGCATGGTTCATTCCTTACCAAACACAACGTTCGGTGATTACGACGATCAGGCAGTCGCCTTGTCGTCCTTCTTAAGACTTGCAGGCGGCCAGTTGTCGAGGCGCATGCCGAGGGACAGACCGCGGGAGGCCAGAACGTCCTTGATTTCAGTCAAGGATTTCTTGCCAAGGTTCGGAGTCTTCAACAGCTCTACTTCGGTACGCTGAATCAGGTCACCGATGTAGTAGATGTTTTCCGCCTTAAGGCAGTTAGCCGAACGTACAGTCAGTTCCAGATCGTCAACCGGGCGAAGCAGGATCGGATCGATCTCGTCTTCCTGCTCGACAACCACTGGCTCACTGTCACCTTTGAGGTCGACGAACGCAGCCAACTGCTGTTGCAGAATGGTTGCAGCGCGGCGAATAGCCTCTTCAGGATCCAGAGTACCGTTGGTTTCCAGATCAATAACCAGCTTGTCCAGGTTAGTACGCTGTTCGACACGGGCGTTTTCCACCACGTATGCGATACGGCGAACCGGGCTGAACGAAGAGTCAAGCTGCAAGCGACCGATGCTGCGGCTTTCGTCTTCATCGCTCTGACGCGAGTCTGCCGGTTCATAACCACGACCACGAGCTACGGTGAGCTTCATGTTCAGGGCGCCGTTAGACGCCAGGTTAGCGATTACGTGATCGGGGTTAACGATCTCGACATCATGATCCAGCTGAATATCGGCAGCGGTAACCACCCCCGAACCCTTCTTCGACAAGGTCAGCGTAACTTCGTCACGGCCGTGCAGCTTGATAGCCAGACCTTTAAGGTTCAACAGGATTTCAATTACGTCTTCCTGTACACCTTCGATGGCGCTGTACTCATGGAGCACACCGTCAATCTCGGCCTCGACTACTGCGCAGCCGGGCATTGAGGACAACAGGATGCGGCGCAGCGCGTTGCCCAGGGTGTGGCCAAAACCACGCTCGAGAGGCTCGAGAGTGATCTTGGCGCGGGTTGGACTGACAACCTGCACATCAATATGGCGGGGTGTCAGGAACTCATTTACCGAAATCTGCATGGATGCACCTATTTTCTAGCCCTTACTTGGAGTAGAGCTCGACAATCAGGCTTTCGTTGATGTCGGCGGACAGATCACTGCGAGCTGGAACGTTCTTGAAAACGCCCGACTTCTTCTCAGTGTCTACTTCTACCCATTCTACGCGGCCACGTTGGGCACACAGATCGAGAGCTTGGACAATGCGAAGTTGGTTCTTTGCTTTCTCGCGAATCGCAACCACGTCACCAGCACGAACCTGGTACGACGGCACGTTTACGGTCTGACCGTTAACGCTTACGGATTTGTGCGATACCAGCTGACGGGATTCGGCACGAGTAGAGCCAAAACCCATACGGTATACAACGTTGTCCAGACGGCATTCGAGCAGTTGCAACAGGTTTTCGCCAGTTGCACCTTTCTTGCCAGCAGCTTCTTTGTAGTAGCCGCTGAATTGACGCTCGAGAACGCCGTAGATACGACGGACCTTCTGCTTTTCACGCAGTTGGGTGCCGTAATCGGACTGGCGACCGCGGCGTTGGCCGTGGATACCAGGTGCTGCTTCAATGTTGCACTTCGATTCGATCGCGCGCACGCCGCTCTTCAAGAAGAGATCGGTGCCTTCGCGACGAGCGAGTTTGCATTTTGGACCAATGTAACGAGCCATTCTTTACAATCTCCTGGATTACACGCGGCGCTTCTTCGGCGGACGGCACCCGTTGTGCGGGATTGGCGTCACGTCGGTGATGCTGGCGATCTTGTAGCCACAGCCGTTCAAAGCGCGGACTGCAGATTCACGACCTGGGCCTGGACCTTTGACGTTGACGTCGAGGTTTTTCAGGCCGTATTCCAGCGCAGCTTGACCAGCACGTTCAGCAGCTACTTGAGCAGCAAACGGGGTGGACTTGCGGGAACCGCGGAAACCCGAACCACCGGAGGTAGCCCAGGAAAGAGCGTTACCTTGACGGTCGGTGATGGTCACGATTGTGTTGTTAAAAGACGCGTGGATGTGGGCGATGCCATCAACCACTGTCTTTTTGACTTTTTTACGAGGACGAGCAGCAGGTTTAGCCATGATTAATTTCCTGTCGATTCGCTGGGGCGATTACTTGCGGATCGGCTTACGCGGACCTTTACGGGTACGCGCGTTAGTCTTGGTACGCTGACCGCGTACTGGAAGACCACGACGATGACGCAGACCGCGATAGCAACCGAGGTCCATCAAACGCTTGATTTTCATGTTGATTTCGCGACGCAGGTCACCTTCAGTGGTGAACTTCGCCACTTCGCCACGCAGCTGTTCAATCTGCTCGTCGCTCAGATCTTTGATCTTTGCGGCTGGGTTTACCCCAGTCACTGCACAGATCTTCTGTGCAGTAGTGCGACCAACACCATAGATGTAGGTCAGCGAGATAACAGTATGCTTGTTATCTGGAATGTTAACGCCTGCAATACGGGCCATTCAGTGGGACTCCAATTGACAGCTACCTACGCCCCGGAAGCCAAGAAATAGGGCGCGAGATAATATCGCTGTAATAACAAATAATCAACCCGGTAGCGCACTAGCTACCGGGCTTGAAGCACAATCACACTCAGCCTTGGCGCTGTTTGTGACGCGGTTCCGCGCTGCAAATTACTCGAACAACACCTTCGCGGCGAATAATCTTGCAGTTACGGCACAGCTTTTTCACCGATGCACGAACTTTCATCACCAACTCCTCGAACCTTATGGGTACTCAGCGCAACATGCCGCTGCCGTAACCCTTCAGGTTGGCTTTCTTCATCAGGGATTCGTACTGGTGCGAAACGAGGTGCGATTGTACTTGGGACATGAAGTCCATCACAACCACGACGACGATCAGCAACGAGGTCCCGCCAAGGTAGAACGGTACGTTTGCTGCAACCACCAGGAACTGGGGCAGCAAGCACACGGCCGTCATGTAAAGAGCACCGAACATGGTCAAGCGAGTCAGAACGCCATCAATGTAGCGCGCAGACTGCTCACCTGGACGGATGCCCGGAATAAAGGCACCGGACTTCTTCAGGTTTTCCGCTACGTCTTTCGGATTGAACATCAACGCCGTATAGAAGAAGCAGAAGAAAATAATCCCTGCACTAAACAGCAGAATATTCAACGGCTGACCAGGAGCGATCGACTGCGAGATGTCCTGCAACCAGCCCATACCTTCAGACTGGCCGAACCAGGCACCCAACGAAGCCGGGAACAGCAAAATGCTGCTCGCGAAAATGGCCGGAATAACACCGGCCATGTTCACCTTCAGCGGCAAGTGGCTAGTCTGCGCAGCGAAGACCTTGCGGCCCTGCTGACGCTTGGCGTAGTGAACAGCAATACGACGCTGACCACGCTCAATGAACACCACGAAACCGATAATCGCTACTGCCAGCAAACCGATGGCAACCAGGGCGAAGATGTTGATATCACCCTGACGCGCAGACTCGAAAGACTGCCCGATCGCTCTCGGAAGACCGGCGACGATACCCGAAAAAATCAACATCGAGATACCGTTGCCAACACCACGCTCAGTAATCTGCTCACCCAGCCACATCATGAACATCGCACCAGCCACAAAAGTGGATACCGCGACGAAATGGAAGCCAAAGTCACCAGTGAACGCAACGCCCTGCCCCGCCAGACCAATGGACATGCCAATTGCCTGAACGAGAGCGAGAACGACAGTGCCGTAGCGGGTGTACTGGCTGATCTTGCGACGGCCAGCTTCACCTTCCTTCTTCAACTGTTCCAGCTGCGGGCTCACGGCGGTCATCAGCTGCATGATGATCGATGCCGAAATGTACGGCATGATCCCCAGTGCAAAGATGCTCATCCGTTCCAGCGCGCCGCCGGAAAACATGTTGAACAAGCTAAGAATGGTCCCCTCATTCTGTCGAAACAGGTCCGCGAGTCGGTCCGGGTTGATACCTGGAACCGGGATGTGTGCGCCTATTCGGTAGACGATAATCGCCAGGAACAGAAAACGCAGACGAGCCCAGAGTTCAGACATACCGCCTTTGCCGAGCGCAGAGAGAGCACCTTGCTTAGCCATTTATTCCTCGAACTTGCCGCCAGCTGCTTCGATAGCCGCACGCGCACCTTTGGTGGCGCCGATTCCCTTTCCGATGGTGACAGCGCGAGTAACTTCGCCGGACAGCATGATTTTCACACGCTGAACGTTGACGTTGATCACGTTGGCATCTTTCAAGGACTGCACGGTGACGATGTCGCCTTCCACTTTAGCCAGCTCGGACAAACGCACTTCTGCGCGATCCATGGCTTTCAGGGAAACGAAACCGAATTTCGGCAGGCGACGATGCAGCGGCTGTTGACCGCCTTCAAAGCCTGGAGCAATGGTGCCACCGGAGCGGGAGGACTGACCTTTGTGGCCACGGCCACCGGTCTTACCCAAACCACTACCGATACCACGGCCCGGACGATGCTTTTCGCGACGGGAACCCGGCGCTGGACTCAGATCATTGAGTTTCATCGATTAACCCTCGACACGCAGCATGTAGTAAGCCTTGTTGATCATCCCGCGATTCTCGGGAGTATCAAGTACTTCTACAGTGTGACCGATGCGACGCAGACCCAGACCCTTAACGCACAATTTGTGGTTAGGGATGCGGCCGGTCATGCTTTTGATCAGCGTAACTTTTACGGTAGCCATGATCAGAAGATCTCCTTGACGCTTTTGCCACGCTTGGCGGCAATGGATTCAGGAGACTGCATAGCTTTCAAACCTTTGAAAGTGGCGTGAACCACGTTTACCGGGTTAGTCGAGCCGTAGCACTTGGCCAGAACGTTCTGAACGCCAGCAACTTCGAGGACAGCACGCATAGCGCCGCCAGCGATGATACCGGTACCTTCAGAAGCAGGCTGCATGTACACCTTCGAAGCGCCGTGACCGGACTTCATTGCGTACTGCAGCGTGGTGCCGTTCAGATCAACTTGGATCATGTTGCGGCGAGCAGCTTCCATTGCCTTCTGGATCGCAGCAGGCACTTCACGCGACTTGCCACGGCCGAAGCCAACACGCCCTTTACCATCACCAACCACGGTCAACGCGGTGAAAGTGAAGATACGGCCGCCTTTAACGGTTTTGGCTACGCGGTTAACTTGAACCAGCTTCTCGATGTAGCCTTCGTCGCGCTTTTGGTCGTTATTTGACATAACTTAGAACTCCAGCCCAGCTTCACGAGCAGCATCAGCCAGCGCCTTGACGCGGCCGTGGTACTTGAAGCCAGAGCGGTCGAAAGCCACCTGCGAGACGCCAGCGGCTTTAGCACGCGTAGCGACCAGCTGGCCAACCTTAGTGGCCGCGTCGATGTTGCCAGTGGCGCCATCACGCAGTTCTTTATCCAAAGTCGAGGCAGATGCCAGGACTTTGTTGCCGTCGGCCGAAATGACCTGGGCGTAGATGTGCTGCGACGAGCGGAACACGCAGAGACGCACGACTTCAAGTTCGTGCATTTTCAGGCGTGCTTTGCGAGCGCGACGCAGTCGAGTAACTTTTTTGTCGGTCATTTGCTATGCCCTACTTCTTCTTGGCTTCTTTACGACGGACGACTTCGTCCGCGTAGCGCACACCTTTGCCTTTGTACGGCTCTGGTGGACGGAAGTCGCGGATCTCGGCGGCCACTTGACCTACCAGCTGCTTATCGATACCCCGAATCAGGATGTCGGTTTGGCTAGGAGTCTCAGCGGTGATGCCTTCCGGCAGTTCATAATCCACTGGGTGCGAGAAGCCAAGAGCCAGGTTCAGCACTGTGCCTTTTGCTTGCGCTTTGTAACCAACACCGACCAGCTGGAGCTTGCGCTCGAAGCCTTGGCTTACGCCTTGGACCATGTTGTTTACCAACGCACGAGTGGTACCAGCCATTGCGCGAGTTTGTTGATCGCCATTGCGAGCAGCGAAACGCAGCTCACCAGCTTCTTCAACGATCTCAACGGACGAATGGATGTTCAGTTCGAGAGTGCCCTTGGCACCCTTCACCGAAAGCTGTTGGCCTGCGAATTTGACTTCGACACCGGCTGGCAGCTTAACGGGGTTCTTAGCGACGCGTGACATGCTTATCCCCCCTTAGAACACAGTGCAAAGAACTTCGCCGCCGACACCGGCAGCGCGCGCAGCACGATCCGTCATCACACCTTTGTTGGTGGAGACGATAGACACACCGAGACCGCCACGAACTTTTGGCAGATCATCGACGGACTTGTACTGACGCAGGCCTGGACGGCTAACGCGCTTCACTTCTTCGATGACCGGACGGCCTTCGAAGTACTTCAGCTCGATGGACAGCAGTGGTTTGATTTCGCTGCTGATCTGATAACCCGCAATGTAACCTTCGTCCTTCAGGACTTTGGCAACAGCTACCTTCAAAGTAGAAGATGGCATGCTTACGACGGACTTTTCAGCCATCTGGGCATTACGGATTCGAGTTAGCATGTCCGCTAACGGGTCCTGCATACTCATGGGCTAGACGCTCCTAATACAAAAAAATTAGCCTTGCGGCTACTACTTGTCGCCGAGCTCATCCATGCGGAAAAAGCACGGGCTCAGGCGAGCCGGGTATTCTAGACACACCCCACAAATGAATCAAGCCCCAAAAGGGGCTTGATTCAAGTTCAAGGTCACCGGCGGTCAGGATCTTGCGATCCCGAACACCGAGACTTTGATAGTGCTTACCAGCTGGCTTTAACCAGACCAGGTACGTCACCACGCATTGCAGCTTCACGCAGTTTGTTACGGCCAAGGCCGAACTTGCGGTAAACGCCGTGTGGACGACCGGTCAGGCGGCAGCGGTTACGCATGCGCGAGGCGCTTGCGTCACGTGGCTGCTTCTGCAGAGCTACTGTAGCTTCCCAACGTGCTTCTGGACTTGCGTTCAGATCAACGATGATAGCTTTCAGTGCTGCACGCTTTTTGGCGTACTTGGCAACCGTGAGCTGACGCTTCAGCTCGCGGTTTTTCATGCTCATCTTGGCCATTTTCCTACTCCAATCAGTTGCGGAACGGGAATTTGAAAGCACGCAGCAGGGCGCGACCTTCATCATCGTTCTTGGCAGTGGTGGTCAGGGTAATGTCCAGACCGCGGAGAGCATCGATCTTGTCGTAGTCGATTTCCGGGAAGATGATCTGCTCTTTAACGCCCATGCTGTAGTTACCACGACCATCGAAGGACTTGGCATTCAGGCCGCGGAAGTCGCGAACCCGAGGCAGGGAGATCGACAGCAGACGATCCAGGAACTCGTACATACGCTCACGGCGCAGGGTCACTTTGACGCCGATCGGCCAACCTTCACGGACTTTAAAGCCAGCGATGGATTTCCGAGCGTAGGTCACAACGACTTTCTGGCCGGTGATCTTTTCCAGGTCGGCAACAGCGTGCTCGATGACTTTTTTGTCACCGACCGCTTCGCCCAAACCCATGTTCAGGGTGATTTTTGTAACGCGTGGAACTTCCATCACGTTCGAAAGCTTAAGTTCTTCCTTAAGCTTCGGTGCGATTTCCTTCCAGTAAATCTCTTTTAGTCGTGCCATGGTCTTCTACCTAGCAGTGTTCAAGCATCAACCGCTTTTTGGGTCGACTTGAAGACACGAATTTTCTTGCCGTCTTCTACTTTGAAACCAACGCGGTCAGCCTTGTTGGTTTCGCCGTTGAAAATGGCGACGTTAGAAGCGTCCAGTGGAGCTTCTTTTTCGACGATACCGCCTTGTACGCCCGACGCCGGGTTAGGCTTGGTATGACGCTTAACCAGGTTCAGACCACCAATAACCAGACGGTTATTAGCGAGAACCTTAAGCACCTTACCGCGCTTACCTTTGTCTTTGCCGGCGATCACGATGATCTCGTCGTCACGACGAATCTTTTGCATGTCGGATCTCCTTACAGCACTTCTGGGGCGAGCGAGACGATCTTCATGAACTTCTCAGTACGAAGTTCACGGGTCACTGGCCCAAAGATACGGGTGCCGATCGGCTCTTGCTTGTTGTTCAGAAGAACAGCAGCGTTGCCATCAAAGCGGATAATGGAGCCATCAGCACGGCGTACGCCGTGACGAGTGCGGACTACAACAGCAGTCATCACTTGGCCTTTTTTCACTTTACCGCGAGGAATTGCTTCCTTGACGGTAACTTTGATGATGTCACCGATACCAGCGTAACGACGATGGGAGCCACCCAGCACCTTGATGCACATAACACGGCGAGCGCCGCTGTTATCGGCCACATCGAGCATGGATTGAGTCTGAATCATATAATTTCTCCGACCCCTAGTCCTTAGACTTCCACAGCGCGTTCGAGAACATCAACCAGCGCCCAAGACTTGGTCTTGGCCAAAGGACGAGTTTCACGAATAGTGACTTTGTCGCCGATGTGGCACTGATTGGTTTCGTCGTGCGCGTGCAGCTTAGTCGAACGCTTAACGTATTTACCGTAGATCGGGTGCTTAACGCGACGCTCGATCAGAACGGTGATGGTTTTGTCCATCTTGTCGCTGACAACACGGCCAGTCAGCGTACGGACAGTTTTTTCGGCTTCAGCCATGATTACTTACCTGCCTGCTGGTTAAGCACAGTCTTCACGCGAGCGATGTCACGTTTAACTTGCGAGAGCAGATGAGACTGCCCCAACTGGCCAGTTGCTTTCTGCATACGCAGATTGAACTGGTCGCGCAGCAGGCCGAGCAGTTGCTCGTTCAGCTGCTGTGCGGATTTTTCACGAAGTTCATTCGCTTTCATCACATCACCGTCCGTTTAACAAAGGCGGTGGCGAGCGGCAGCTTTGCAGCAGCCAGGGCAAAAGCCTCACGCGCCAGCTCTTCAGTAACACCCTCGATTTCATACAGGACTTTGCCTGGCTGAATCTGGGCAACCCAGTACTCCACACTACCCTTACCTTTACCCATCCGAACTTCGAGTGGCTTTTTGGAAATAGGCTTGTCCGGGAATACACGGATCCAGATCTTGCCGCCACGTTTAACGTGACGGGTCAGAGCACGACGCGCTGACTCGATCTGACGAGCGGTGAGACGACCACGAGCTACAGACTTCAGCGCGAACTCGCCGAAGCTGACTTTGCTACCGCGCTGAGCCAGACCACGGTTGTGGCCTGTCATCTGCTTGCGGAACTTCGTACGCTTTGGTTGCAACATTTGGCGTACCCCTTACTTAGCAGCTTTTTTACGAGGCGCTGGTGCTTGTGGCTTCAGTTCTTCTTGGCGACCACCAATTACTTCGCCTTTGAAGATCCAAACCTTTACACCGATCACACCGTAAGTGGTGTGAGCTTCGTAGTTGGCATAGTCGATGTCGGCACGCAGGGTGTGCAGTGGCACACGACCTTCGCGATACCATTCAGTACGTGCGATTTCAGCACCGCCGAGACGACCGCTCACTTGGATTTTGATGCCTTTGGCACCAATGCGCATGGCGTTCTGTACAGCGCGCTTCATAGCGCGACGGAACATTACGCGACGCTCCAGCTGCTGAGCTACGCTCTGCGCAACCAACATACCGTCGAGCTCCGGCTTGCGGATTTCTTCGATATTGATGTGCACAGGCACACCCATTTGTTTGGTCAGGTCCTGACGCAGTTTCTCAACATCTTCACCTTTCTTCCCGATAACGATACCTGGACGAGCGGTGTGGATGGTGATACGTGCAGTTTGAGCCGGACGATGGATATCGATACGGCTTACGGACGCGCTTTTTAGTTTGTCTTGGAGATACTCACGCACCTTCAGATCAGCGAACAAATAGTCCGCATAAGTCCGACCGTCTGCGTACCAGACGGAGGTGTGCTCCTTGACGATTCCCAGGCGAATGCCAATGGGATGTACTTTCTGACCCATCTCTTCGACTCCGTTACTTGTCAGCAACCTTGACAGTGATATGGCAAGACCGCTTGACGATGCGATCAGCACGGCCTTTGGCACGTGGCATGATTCGCTTCAGCGAACGCCCTTCGTTGACGAAAACGGTGCTGACTTTAAGGTCATCAACGTCTGCGCCTTCGTTATGCTCGGCGTTGGCTACGGCCGACTCCAGCACTTTCTTCATGATCTCGGCGGCTTTCTTACTGCTGAAAGCCAACAGGTTGAGCGCTTCGCCCACCTTCTTCCCGCGGATCTGGTCGGCGACCAAGCGGGCTTTCTGGGCGGAGATTCGAGCGCCCGACAACTTAGCGGCTACTTCCATCGTTCCTTACCCCTTAACGCTTGGCTTTCTTGTCTGCCACGTGCCCACGATATGTGCGGGTACCGGCAAACTCGCCCAGTTTGTGGCCGACCATGTCTTCGTTCACGAGAACTGGAACATGTTGACGACCGTTATGAACTGCAATGGTCAAACCGACCATTTGTGGCAGGATCATCGAACGACGCGACCAGGTTTTAACTGGTTTGCGATCGTTCTTTTCCGCCGCCACTTCGATCTTCTTCAGTAGGTGAAGATCAATAAAAGGACCTTTTTTCAGAGAACGTGGCACTGTCGTATCCCTCTATTTACTTGCGACGACGGACGATCATTTTGTCGGTACGCTTATTACCACGAGTCTTCGCGCCCTTAGTCGGGAAGCCCCATGGCGATACCGGATGACGACCACCAGAGGTACGACCTTCACCACCACCATGTGGGTGGTCAACCGGGTTCATGGCAACACCACGAACGGTTGGGCGAACGCCACGCCAGCGTTTGGCACCAGCTTTACCCAGCGAACGCAGGCTGTGCTCGGAGTTCGAGACTTCACCCAGGGTCGCGCGGCATTCAGCCAGCACTTTACGCATCTCACCAGAACGCAGACGCAGGGTCACGTAGACACCTTCACGAGCGATCAGCTGAGCCGAAGCACCAGCGGAACGAGCGATTTGCGCGCCTTTACCTGGCTTCAATTCGATGCCGTGTACGGTGCTACCAACTGGAATGTTACGCAGTTGCAGAGCGTTGCCCGGCTTGATCGGCGCCAGGGCACCTGCGATCAGCTGGTCGCCAGCACTCACGCCTTTAGGGGCGATGATGTAGCGACGCTCGCCATCTGCGTACAGCAGCAGAGCGATGTGAGCAGTACGGTTTGGATCGTATTCAATACGCTCGACAGTGGCAGAGATGCCATCTTTGTCGTTGCGACGGAAATCGACCAGACGATAATGCTGCTTATGGCCACCACCGATGTGACGAGTGGTAATACGACCATTGTTGTTACGACCACCAGTCTTCGATTTTTTCTCGAGCAGCGGTGCGTGAGGAGCGCCTTTATGCAGCTCCTGGTTGACCACCTTGACCACAAAACGGCGGCCAGGGGAAGTCGGTTTGCATTTAACGATTGCCATGATGCACCCCTTCCTTACTCAGCACTGCTGCTGAAATCGAGATCTTGGCCTGGCTGAAGGGAGATAACTGCCTTCTTCCAGTCATTACGCTTGCCCAGACCGCGAGCAGTGCGCTTGCTCTTACCCAGAACATTCAGGGTAGTAACACGCTCTACTTTCACGCTGAACAGGCTTTCGACGGCCTTCTTGATTTCCAGCTTGGTTGCGTCAGTTGCAACCTTGAAAACGAACTGGCCTTTCTTGTCAGCCAGAACCGTAGCCTTCTCGGAAACGTGCGGGCCAAGCAGAACTTTAAATACGCGTTCCTGGTTCATCCCAGCAGCTCCTCGAATTTCTTCACGGCCGACACGGTGATCAACACCTTGTCGTATGCGATCAGACTAACTGGATCGGAACCTTGCACGTCACGTACATCAACGTGTGGCAGGTTACGAGCAGCCAGGTACAGGTTCTGATCAACCACTTCAGACACGATCAAGACGTCAGTCAGGCCCATGCCGGTCAGCTTGTTCAGCAGATCTTTGGTCTTCGGTGCATCAACAGCGAAGTCCTGAACCACAACCAGACGATCAGTACGCACCAGCTCAGCAAGGATGGAACGCATTGCTGCGCGATACATCTTCTTGTTCAGCTTCTGGGTGTGATCCTGAGGACGAGCTGCGAAAGTGGTACCGCCGCCACGCCAGATTGGGCTACGGATAGTACCGGCACGAGCACGGCCAGTACCTTTCTGACGCCATGGGCGCTTACCGCCACCACGAACGTCGGAACGGGTCTTTTGCTGCTTGCTACCTTGACGGCCGCCGGCCATGTAGGCCACGACTGCTTGGTGAACCAGCGTCTCGTTGAATTCGCCGCCAAATGTCAGTTCGGAAACTTCGATCGCTTGAGCGTCATTTACATTTAATTGCATGTCAGCTTCCCCTTAACCGCGAGCCTTGGCTGCTGGACGTACAACCAAGTTGCCGCCAGTAGCGCCAGGAACAGCGCCCTTGACCAACAACAGATTGCGTTCAGCGTCCACGCGCACTACTTCGAGGGACTGCACGGTCACGCGCTCAGCGCCCATATGACCGGACATTTTTTTGCCCTTGAATACACGACCAGGAGTCTGGCACTGGCCGATAGAGCCTGGAACGCGGTGGGATACGGAGTTACCGTGGGTATTATCTTGCCCGCGGAAATTCCAACGCTTGATCGTACCCTGGAAGCCTTTACCCTTGGACTGACCGGTTACATCAACCAGTTGACCAGCGGCGAAGATTTCAGCGTTGATCAGATCGCCGGCCTGGTACTCGCCTTCTTCAAGACGGAATTCCATTACGGTACGACCAGCGGCAACGTTCGCTTTAGCGAAGTGGCCAGCTTGAGCAGCTGTAACACGCGAAGCACGACGCTCGCCTACAGTGACTTGCACTGCACGATAGCCATCGGTCTCTTCAGTTTTGAACTGGGTGACGCGATTCGGTTCGATCTCAATGACCGTGACCGGAATGGAGACACCTTCTTCGGTGAAAATACGGGTCATACCGCATTTACGACCGACTACACCAATAGTCATGTTGTAAACCTCATGAGTGTACGGGGCTTTCACCCGCTATGGCCGCCCATTTCAGAGCGTTACACGACTAAGACCGAGTCTTAGCCGAGGCTGATCTGCACTTCCACACCGGCCGCAAGATCAAGCTTCATAAGAGCATCAACGGTTTTATCCGTTGGCTGGACGATGTCCAGAACGCGCTTATGAGTACGGATCTCGTACTGGTCACGCGCGTCTTTGTTGACGTGCGGGGAGACCAGAACGGTGAACCGCTCTTTACGGGTAGGCAGTGGAATTGGACCACGCACTTGAGCACCAGTACGTTTCGCGGTTTCCACGATTTCCTGGGTGGATTGGTCGATCAGGCGATGGTCAAAAGCCTTCAACCTGATACGGATTTGCTGATTTTGCATTGGATTTCAGACTCCGGCTGCTATTCCCAGCGAGCGCAATACGCCCGTTAAAAGGAGGCGCAATTCTATAGACGGGCTACTACAGTGTCAACCCAATAAAAAAGCCCCCGCTAGGCGGGGGCTTTTTCAAGTCATCACTTATTAAGCGATGATTTTGGCTACGACGCCAGCGCCGACGGTACGACCGCCTTCACGAATAGCGAAACGCAGACCATCTTCCATTGCGATGGTTTTGATCAGGGTGACAACCATTTTGATGTTGTCGCCTGGCATTACCATTTCAACGCCTTCCGGCAGTTCGCAGTTACCGGTCACGTCAGTGGTCCGGAAGTAGAACTGTGGACGGTAGCCTTTGAAGAACGGAGTGTGGCGACCGCCTTCTTCTTTGCTCAACACGTACACTTCAGCTTCGAAGGTAGTGTGCGGCTTAACCGAACCTGGCTTGACCAGAACCTGGCCACGCTCAACGTCGTCACGCTTGGTGCCGCGCAGCAGCACGCCGCAGTTCTCGCCAGCACGACCTTCGTCGAGCAGCTTACGGAACATTTCAACACCGGTGCAGGTGGTGACGGTAGTGTCACGCAGACCAACGATTTCCAGTGGATCCTGAACCTTGACGATACCGCGCTCGATACGGCCAGTTACAACAGTACCGCGACCGGAGATCGAGAATACGTCTTCGATTGGCATCAGGAACGGCTTGTCGATAACACGAACTGGATCTGGGATGTAGCTGTCCAGAGTCTCAACCAGTTTACGAACGGCAGTGGTGCCCATTTCGTTGTCGTCTTGGCCGTTCAGGGCCATCAGAGCCGAACCGATGATGATCGGAGTGTCGTCACCTGGGAAGTCGTAAGTGCTCAGCAGATCGCGCACTTCCATCTCAACCAGTTCCAGCAGCTCAGCGTCGTCAACCATGTCAGCCTTGTTCAGGAAGACAACGATGTACGGAACGCCAACCTGACGGGACAGCAGGATGTGCTCACGAGTTTGTGGCATCGGACCATCAGCGGCCGAGCAAACCAGGATAGCGCCGTCCATCTGAGCAGCACCGGTGATCATGTTCTTCACATAGTCAGCGTGACCTGGGCAGTCAACGTGAGCGTAGTGACGGATCAGCGAGTTGTATTCAACGTGCGCGGTGTTGATGGTGATACCACGAGCCTTTTCTTCTGGAGCGCTGTCGATTTTATCGAAAGCAACAACAGCCGAACCGAAAACTTCGGAGCAGACGCGAGTCAGAGCAGCGGTCAGCGTGGTTTTACCGTGGTCGACGTGACCGATGGTGCCAACGTTGACGTGCGGGAGGGTACGGTCAAATTTTTCTTTAGCCACGACAATTAACTCCTAGCCTAAAGGGGCTGAATCAGCCTTGTTTTTTGGTAACGGTTTCGACGATGTGCGACGGAGCCGTATTGTATTTTTTGAATTCCATAGAGTAGCTTGCGCGACCTTGGGACATGGAGCGTACGTCGGTTGCGTAACCGAACATCTCACCCAACGGAACCTCGGCGCGAATCACTTTGCCGGAAACCGTGTCTTCCATACCCAGGATCATGCCGCGACGACGGTTAAGGTCGCCCATCACGTCACCCATATAGTCTTCAGGCGTAACAACCTCTACCGCCATGATCGGCTCAAGCAACTCACCACCGCCCTTCTGGGCCAGTTGCTTGGTCGCCATGGAAGCAGCCACCTTAAACGCCATCTCGTTCGAGTCGACGTCGTGGTAGGAACCATCAAACACGGTAGCCTTCAGGCCGATCAGCGGATAGCCGGCGACAACGCCGTTCTTCATCTGCTCTTCGATACCCTTCTGGATAGCCGGGATGTATTCCTTAGGAACCACACCACCCACTACTTCGTTCAGGAATTGCAGACCTTCCTGACCTTCGTCAGCAGGAGCAAAACGAATCCAGCAGTGACCGAACTGGCCACGACCGCCGGATTGGCGAACGAACTTGCCTTCAATTTCGCAGCTCTTCGTGATGCGCTCACGGTACGAAACTTGAGGCTTACCGATGTTGGCTTCGACGTTGAACTCACGGCGCATCCGGTCAACCAGGATGTCCAGGTGCAACTCGCCCATGCCGGAGATGATCGTTTGACCAGTCTCTTCATCAGTCTTGACGCGGAAAGACGGGTCTTCCTGAGCAAGTTTGCCCAGAGCGATACCCATTTTTTCCTGGTCGTCCTTGGTCTTAGGCTCTACGGCAACCGAAATAACCGGCTCCGGGAAGTCCATGCGAACCAGGATAATTGGCTTATCAGCGTTGCACAAAGTTTCGCCAGTGGTGACGTCCTTCATGCCGATCAAGGCCGCGATGTCACCAGCGCGTACTTCCTTGATTTCTTCACGGGCGTTTGCGTGCATTTGCACCATACGACCCACGCGCTCTTTCTTGCCTTTAACCGAGTTGATCACACCGTCGCCGGAGGCCAACACGCCCGAGTAAACTCGAACGAAGGTCAAGGTACCCACGAATGGGTCGGTAGCGATCTTGAACGCCAGAGCCGAGAACGGCTCGCTGTCGTCTGCGTGACGCTCCATTTCCTTGGTCTCGTCATCCGGGTCAGTACCCTTGATGGCAGGAATGTCGGTAGGAGCAGGCAGGTAGTCGATAACGGCGTCGAGAACCAGGGGAACACCCTTGTTCTTGAAGGAAGAACCGCAAACAGCCAGAACGATCTCACCAGCGATAGTACGCTGACGCAGAGCGGCCTTGATTTCCGCGTTGGTGAGTTCTTCACCTTCGAGGTACTTGTTCATCAGCTCTTCGCTGGCTTCGGCCGCAGCCTCAACCATGTTGCCGCGCCACTCGTCAGCCAGTTCCTGCAGTTCAGCAGGGATAGGCTTGCGAACTGGAACCATGCCTTTGTCAGCGTCGTTCCAGTAAACAGCTTCCATGGCCAACAGATCGATCTGACCCTGGAAGTTGTCTTCGGAACCGATAGCCAACTGGATTGGCACCGGGGTGTGACCCAGACGCTGCTTGATCTGACCGATCACGCGCAGGAAGTTCGCACCAGCACGGTCCATCTTGTTTACGTAAACAAGACGTGGAACGCCGTATTTGTTGGCTTGACGCCATACGGTTTCCGACTGAGGCTCAACGCCCGAGGTGCCGCAGAACACAACGACCGCGCCATCGAGTACACGCAGGGAACGTTCAACTTCAATAGTGAAGTCAACGTGGCCCGGGGTATCAATAACGTTGAAGCGGTATTGGTCTTTGTGCTGCTTCTCGGAACCCTGCCAGAAGGCGGTAATAGCAGCAGAAGTAATGGTAATACCACGCTCCTGCTCCTGCACCATCCAGTCTGTGGTCGCGGCGCCGTCATGCACCTCGCCCATCTTGTGACTTTTGCCAGTGTAAAAAAGGACGCGCTCGGTGGTGGTGGTCTTACCAGCATCCACGTGAGCAACGATACCAATGTTACGGTAGCGATTAATCGGTGTAGTACGAGCCATAAAGCCCTCGCAAAATTAGTGACGCTAAAATTAGAAGCGGTAGTGCGAGAAAGCCTTGTTGGCTTCAGCCATACGGTGCACGTCTTCACGCTTCTTAACTGCAGCACCTTTACCTTCGGCAGCGTCCAACAGTTCGCCAGCCAAACGCAGAGCCATAGACTTCTCGCCGCGCTTGCGGGCGAAGTCTACCAACCAGCGCATTGCCAGGGCGTTACGACGGGACGGACGAACTTCAACCGGAACCTGGTAAGTAGCACCGCCTACACGGCGCGACTTTACTTCGACCAGCGGAGCGATGGCGTCGAGAGCTTTCTCGAAGATTTCCAGGGGGTCGCTGTTCTTGCGTTCTTTAACCTTCTCCAGCGCGCCATAAACGATACGCTCGGCAACGGCTTTCTTGCCGCTTTCCATTACGTGGTTCATGAACTTGGCCAGGATTTGGCTTCCGTATTTTGGATCGTCAAGCACTTCGCGCTTGGCTGCTACGCGTCTTCTTGGCATGGATAAGCCCTCAAACGGTCTTCAGGTTCGCTCGGAATCGGTGCCCTCTCGGGACGCCTCCGACCTTACTCTTATCGACTCAGAAAAATAGAAAATCAGTTTTTACAAAAAGCCACTACTACTTAGGCTTCTTGGTACCGTACTTCGAACGACCCTGGTTACGACCTTTAACGCCGGAAGTATCCAAAGAACCGCGTACGGTGTGGTAACGAACACCTGGCAAGTCTTTTACACGACCGCCGCGGATCAGCACCACGCTGTGCTCTTGCAGGTTGTGGCCTTCACCGCCGATGTACGAGGAAACCTCGAAACCGTTGGTCAGACGCACACGGCATACTTTACGCAGTGCCGAGTTAGGTTTTTTCGGCGTGGTGGTATACACACGGGTGCATACGCCACGACGTTGCGGGCAGTTCTGCAGCGCAGGTACGTCGGATTTCTCGACGATACGCTTACGCGGCTGACGTACCAGCTGGTTGATAGTTGCCATCTACTAGCTCCACTGTTGTCTTGCGACGCTATTGTCTTGCAAGAAAAGCAAAATGGCAGGAACGAATTCCCGCCAAATTTAGGGGTACAAGAGTCTAAAGAGGATCTTGCCCCCAGTCAAGGCAAGGCCCCGACCTCCCCGCTCATCCAACCTCGACAAATTGTCTCGATTCGATGAACGGAATGGCCAGGGCCTTACGCTCATTTACCGCAGAACTCAGTTACCGCTCGAGTTCAGCGCTTCGGTCAGTGCAGCTTCCACTTCACTGGCGCTTACGCGCAACGGTTTGTCAGCATCACGGCGGCGCTTGCGCTCGCTGTGATAAGCCAGACCGGTACCAGCCGGGATCAGACGACCCACGACCACGTTTTCTTTCAGGCCGCGCAGGTAATCGCGCTTGCCGGTTACCGCCGCTTCGGTCAGTACGCGAGTGGTTTCCTGGAAGGAAGCCGCCGAGATGAACGATTCGGTGGACAACGACGCCTTGGTGATACCCAGCAGCACGCGAGTGAACTTGGAAACGAATTTCTCGTCGCCAGCCAAACGCTCGTTCTCTACCAGAACGTGAGTCAACTCCATCTGGTCGCCCTTGATGAAAGTCGAGTCGCCAGATTCAGCGATTTCAACCTTACGCAACATCTGACGCAGGATGGTCTCGATGTGCTTGTCGTTGATCTTCACGCCTTGCAGACGATAAACGTCCTGGATCTCGTTTACGATGTACTTGGCCAGCGCACTCACACCCAGCAGACGCAGGATGTCGTGTGGATCGCTCGGGCCGTCGGAGATAACTTCGCCGCGGTTTACCTGTTCGCCTTCGAAGACGTTCAGGTGACGCCACTTCGGAATCAGCTCTTCGTACGGATCGGTGCCATCGTTCGGAGTGATAACCAGACGGCGCTTGCCCTTGGTCTCTTTACCGAACGCGATGGTGCCGCTGACTTCAGCCAGAATCGAGGCTTCTTTCGGACGACGTGCTTCGAACAAGTCGGCAACACGCGGCAGACCACCGGTGATGTCACGGGTCTTCGAAGTCTCTTGCGGGATACGAGCGATAACATCACCGATCGCAATCTTCGCGCCATCCGCTACACCAACCAGGGCGTTAGCAGGCAGGAAGTACTGAGCAATTACGTCGGTACCCGGCAGCAAGAGATCCTTGCCGTTGTCATCAACCATCTTCACAGCAGGACGGATATCTTTACCGGCAGCTGGACGGTCTTTGGCGTCGAGTACTTCAATGTTGGTCATACCGGTCAATTCGTCAGTCTGACGCTTGATCGTGATGCCTTCTTCCATGCCCACGTAGGTCACGGTACCTTTCATTTCGGTAACGATTGGGTGAGTGTGCGGATCCCACTTGGCCACGATTGCGCCAGCGTCGACCTTGTCACCTTCTTTAACCGAAATCACAGCACCGTACGGCAGCTTGTAACGCTCGCGCTCACGACCGAAGTCATCAGCGATCGCCAGCTCACCGGAACGGGACACAGCAACCAGGCAACCATCCACTCGCTCAACGTGCTTCAGGTTGTGCAGACGGACGGTACCGCCATTCTTCACCTGAACGCTGTCAGCTGCGGAGGTCCGGCTTGCCGCACCACCGATGTGGAACGTACGCATGGTCAGCTGGGTACCCGGCTCACCGATGGACTGGGCAGCGATAACGCCGACCGCTTCACCGATGTTCACCTGGTGACCACGAGCCAAGTCACGGCCGTAGCACTTGGCGCAAATGCCGTAGCGGGTTTCGCAGCTGATCGGCGAACGCACGATCACTTCGTCGATGCTGTTCAGCTCGATGAACTCGACCCACTTCTCGTCTACCAGCGTACCGGCAGGAACGATGATTTCTTCGGTACCTGGCTTGAACACGTCACGGGCAATAACACGACCCAATACGCGCTCACCCAGCGGCTCAACAACGTCACCGCCTTCAATGTGCGGAGTCATTACCAGGCCATGTTCGGTGCCGCAATCGATCTCGGTTACTACCAGATCCTGCGCCACGTCTACCAGACGACGAGTCAGGTAACCGGAGTTCGCAGTTTTCAACGCGGTATCCGCCAAACCTTTACGAGCACCGTGAGTGGAGATGAAGTACTGAAGTACGCTCAAACCTTCACGGAAGTTCGCAGTAATCGGCGTTTCGATGATGGAACCGTCCGGCTTGGCCATCAGGCCACGCATACCGGCGAGCTGACGGATCTGCGCAGCAGAACCCCGTGCGCCCGAGTCGGCCATCATGTACATCGAGTTGAAGGATTCCTGGTCGACTTCGACGCCATGACGGTCGATGACTTTCTCTTTCGAGAGGTTGGCCATCATCGCCTTGGAAACTTCGTCGTTCGCCTTGGACCAAAGGTCGATCACTTTGTTGTACTTCTCGCCCTGGGTTACCAGGCCGGAGGCGTACTGACTTTCGATCTCTTTCACTTCATCAGTAGCAGCATTGATGATGCGGGCTTTTTCATCCGGGATAACGAAGTCGTTAACACCGATGGAAACGCCGGAAATGGTCGAATAGGCAAAACCGGTGTACATCAACTGGTCAGCGAAGATCACGGTCTCTTTCAAACCAACCACGCGGTAGCACTGGTTGATCAGCTTGGAGATCGCCTTTTTCTTCATCGGCTGGTTGACGACGTCGTACGACAGGCCAGGCGGAACAACCTGGAACAACAGCGCACGGCCGACAGTGGTGTCGACGATACGGGTGTTCTTGACGCTGCCACCATCACGATCGTTGACGGTTTCGTTGATCCGCACTTTGACCTTGGCGTGCAGTGCGGCTTCACCGGCACGGAACACACGGTCAACTTCTTGCAGATCCGCGAACACACGACCTTCGCCCTTGGCGTTGATCGCTTCACGAGTCATGTAGTACAGACCCAATACAACGTCCTGCGACGGAACGATGATTGGCTCACCGTTGGCTGGCGACAGAATGTTGTTGGTCGACATCATCAACGCACGCGCTTCCAACTGGGCTTCCAGTGTCAGCGGTACGTGCACGGCCATTTGGTCGCCGTCGAAGTCGGCGTTGTACGCAGCACAGACCAGAGGGTGCAGCTGGATAGCCTTACCTTCGATCAGTACCGGTTCAAACGCCTGGATACCCAGACGGTGAAGGGTCGGTGCACGGTTGAGGAGAACCGGGTGTTCACGGATCACTTCAGCGAGAACGTCCCAAACCTCTGGCAGCTCGCGCTCAACCATCTTCTTGGCAGCTTTGATGGTGGTAGCGAGACCACGCATTTCCAGCTTGCCGAAAATGAACGGTTTGAACAGCTCGAGAGCCATCTTCTTCGGCAGACCGCACTGGTGCAGACGCAGGGTCGGACCTACGGTAATTACCGAACGACCGGAGTAGTCAACACGCTTACCGAGCAAGTTCTGACGGAAACGACCTTGTTTACCCTTGATCATGTCAGCCAGGGATTTCAGAGGACGCTTGTTGGAACCAGTGATAGCGCGGCCACGACGACCGTTATCGAGCAGTGCGTCGACAGCTTCCTGCAACATACGCTTTTCGTTGCGCACGATGATGTCCGGAGCGGACAGATCAAGCAGGCGCTTCAAGCGGTTGTTACGGTTGATCACTCGACGATACAGATCGTTGAGGTCGGAAGTCGCGAAGCGACCGCCATCCAGCGGGACCAGTGGACGCAGATCTGGCGGCAGGACCGGCAGAACGGTCAGCACCATCCATTCTGGAAGGTTGCCGGAACCCTGGAAGGCTTCCATCAACTTCAGACGCTTGGACAGCTTCTTGATTTTGGTTTCGGAGTTGGTTTGCGGAATTTCTTCACGCAGACGGCCAATCTCGTGTTCCAGGTCGATAGCGTGCAGCAGTTCACGGACAGCTTCGGCACCCATGCGGGCATCGAAATCGTCGCCGAACTCTTCCAGCGCTTCGAAGTACTGCTCATCGTTGAGCAGCTGCCCTTTTTCAAGGGTGGTCATGCCTGGATCGATAACGACATAGCTCTCGAAGTAGAGAACGCGTTCGATATCACGCAGGGTCATGTCCATCAGCAAGCCGATACGCGACGGCAGCGACTTCAGGAACCAGATGTGGGCAACTGGGGAAGCCAGTTCGATGTGCGCCATGCGCTCACGACGAACTTTGGCCAGCGCGACTTCAACGCCGCACTTCTCGCAGATCACACCGCGATGCTTCAAGCGCTTGTACTTACCGCACAGGCACTCGTAATCCTTTACCGGGCCAAAGATCTTGGCGCAGAACAGGCCGTCGCGCTCAGGTTTGAACGTACGGTAGTTGATGGTTTCCGGCTTTTTAACTTCACCGAACGACCACGAACGGATCATCTCAGGCGATGCCAATCCAATACGGATGGCGTCGAACTCTTCGACTTGACCCTGGTTTTTCAGCAAATTCAGTAGGTCTTTCAAGGCCTTTCCTCCTGGCGGAGCAGAGAGCGGGCAATCCTGCCCCGCTCTCGATTCGCGTCACGTGTTATTCGGTTTCCAGATCGATATCGATGCCGAGGGAACGAATTTCCTTGATCAACACGTTGAAGGACTCGGGCATGCCCGGCTCCATACGGTGATCGCCATCCACGATGTTTTTGTACATCTTGGTACGGCCGTTCACATCGTCCGACTTCACTGTGAGCATTTCTTGCAGAGTGTAAGCAGCACCGTATGCTTCCAGTGCCCAGACCTCCATCTCCCCGAAACGCTGACCACCGAACTGCGCCTTACCACCCAGCGGCTGCTGAGTAACCAGGCTGTACGAACCGGTAGAACGAGCGTGCATCTTGTCGTCTACCAAGTGGTTCAGCTTCAGCATGTACATGTAGCCAACAGTAACCGGGCGCTCGAACTTGTTGCCGGTACGGCCGTCGGTCAGCTGCATCTGGCCGCTTTCTGGCAGGTCTGCCAGTTTCAGCATGGCCTTGATTTCGCTTTCCTTGGCGCCGTCGAACACTGGAGTGGCCATTGGAACGCCGCCACGCAGGTTCTTCGCCAGATCCAGGATTTCCTGGTCGGAGAAGCTATCCAGATCTTCGTTACGACCGCCGATCTGGTTGTAGATCTCGTCGAGGAATTTACGAAGCTCAGCGACTTTGCGCTGCTCTTCGATCATCCGGTTGATCTTCTCGCCCAGACCTTTAGCCGCGAGGCCCAGGTGGGTTTCAAGGATCTGACCAACGTTCATACGCGAAGGTACGCCCAACGGGTTGAGGACGACGTCGACCGGGGTGCCATTGGCATCGTGCGGCATGTCTTCAACCGGCATGATCACGGAGACCACACCTTTGTTACCGTGACGACCGGCCATCTTGTCGCCCGGCTGAATGCGGCGACGGATTGCCAGGTAAACCTTGACGATTTTCAGCACGCCTGGAGCCAGGTCATCGCCCTGCTGCAGTTTGCGCTTCTTGTCTTCGAACTTGTCGTCCAGCAGACGGCGGCGATCAACGATATAGGCCTGAGCCTTCTCGAGCTGCTCGTTCAGAGCATCTTCAGCCATGCGCAGTTTGAACCACTGACCATGCTCAAGACCGTCGAGAACTTCGTCGGTGATGTCCTGACCTTTCTTCAGACCGGCGCCGCCTTCGGCTTTGTGGCCGACCAGAGCGGAACGCAGACGTTCGAAAGTTGCGCCTTCAACGATACGGAACTCTTCGTTCAGGTCCTTGCGGATCTCGTCGAGCTGAGTCTTCTCGATCGACAGTGCACGAGCATCACGCTCAACGCCGTCGCGGGTGAAGACCTGTACGTCGATGACGGTACCCTTGGTGCCGGTAGGCACACGCAGGGAGGTGTCTTTAACGTCGCTGGCTTTTTCACCGAAGATGGCACGCAGCAGTTTTTCTTCCGGAGTCAGTTGGGTCTCGCCTTTCGGAGTGACCTTACCAACCAGGATGTCGCCTGCGCCAACTTCAGCACCTACGTAAACGATACCGGCTTCGTCCAGCTTGTTCAGTGCAGCTTCACCCACGTTCGGGATGTCTGCAGTGATTTCCTCTGGCCCAAGCTTGGTGTCACGTGCCACACAGGTCAGTTCCTGAATGTGGATCGTGGTAAAGCGGTCTTCTTGAACAACTCGTTCCGACAGGCAGATGGAGTCTTCGAAGTTGTAACCGTTCCAGGCCATGAACGCGATGCGCATGTTCTGACCCAGCGCCAGTTCACCCATGTCGGTGGACGGGCCGTCAGCCATGATGTCGCTACGCTGAACCCGATCACCTTTACGCACCAGCGGACGCTGGTTGATGCAGGTGTTCTGGTTGGAACGGGTGTATTTGGTCAGGTTGTAGATGTCGACACCAGCTTCACCGGTTTCAACTTCATCATCAGCAACACGAACCACGATACGGCTGGCGTCGACGGAATCGATAACGCCGCCACGACGAGCCACGACGCAAACGCCGGAGTCACGAGCTACGTTACGCTCCATGCCAGTACCGACCAGCGGCTTGTCAGCACGCAGGGTTGGTACAGCTTGACGCTGCATGTTCGAACCCATCAACGCACGGTTGGCGTCATCGTGCTCCAGGAACGGGATCAGCGACGCTGCAACCGAAACTACCTGCTTCGGAGAAACGTCCATCAAGGTGACGTCTTCCGGCGCCTTGACGGTGAACTCGTTCAAGTGACGAACAGCTACCAGCTCGTCGATCAGCATTTTCTTGTCGTTCATCGTGGCCGAAGCCTGAGCGATCACGTGATCAGCTTCTTCGATGGCGGACAGGAACACGATCTCGTCGGTGACCAGAGCGTCTTTCACCACACGGTACGGGCTTTCGAGGAAGCCGTACTGGTTGGTGCGCGCATAAGCGGCCAGGGAGTTGATCAGACCGATGTTCGGACCTTCCGGCGTTTCAATCGGGCATACACGACCGTAGTGAGTCGGGTGTACGTCACGAACTTCAAAGCCAGCACGTTCACGAGTCAAACCGCCAGGGCCGAGTGCAGAAACACGACGCTTGTGGGTGATCTCGGACAGCGGGTTGTTCTGGTCCATGAACTGGGAAAGCTGGCTGGAACCGAAGAACTCTTTCACCGCCGCAGCCACTGGCTTGGCGTTGATCAGGTCTTGCGGCATCAGGCCTTCGCTTTCAGCCATCGACAGACGCTCTTTGACCGCACGCTCAACACGTACCAGGCCAACGCGGAACTGGTTCTCGGCCATTTCGCCTACGCAGCGAACACGACGGTTACCCAGGTGGTCGATGTCATCGACGATGCCTTTACCGTTACGGATGTCGACCAGAGTCTTCAGCACCGCAACGATGTCTTCTTTGCACAACACGCCCGAACCTTCGATCTCGGTACGACCGATACGACGGTTGAACTTCATCCGGCCGACCGCAGACAGGTCATAGCGCTCAGGACTGAAGAACAGGTTGTTGAACAGAGTTTCGGCAGCGTCTTTGGTTGGCGGCTCGCCTGGACGCATCATGCGATAGATCTCGACCAGCGCTTCCAATTGGTTGCTGGTGGAGTCGATCTTCAGCGTGTCGGAGACGAACGGACCGCAGTCGATATCGTTGGTGTACAGAGTTTCGATGCGAACAACCTGAGACTTGGCGATTTTTGCCAGGATCTCGGTGTTCAGCTCAGTGTTGCACTCTGCCAGGATTTCGCCGGTTGCCGGATGCACGATGACCTTGGCGGTAGTGCGACCCAGGACGTAGTCCAGAGGCACTTGCAGCTCTTTGATCCCGGCTTTTTCCAGCTGGTTGATGTGGCGAGCAGTGATACGACGACCTTGCTCGACAATAACCTTGCCTTTGTCATCCAGGATATCCAGGACAGCAATTTCACCGCGCAGGCGGTGAGGCACCAGTTCCAGGCTGAGGTTTTCACCTTGCACGTGGAAGACGTTGGTGGTGTAGAACGCGTCGAGCACTTCTTCAGTGGTATAGCCGAGCGCGCGCAGCAGTACCGATGCAGGCAGCTTGCGACGACGGTCGATACGCACGAATACGCAGTCTTTCGGGTCGAACTCGAAGTCCAACCACGAACCGCGGTAAGGAATGATACGCGCCGAGTACAACAGTTTGCCGGAGCTGTGCGTCTTGCCACGGTCGTGGTCGAAGAACACGCCCGGGGAACGGTGCAGCTGGGAAACGATTACACGCTCGGTACCGTTGATTACAAAGGTACCGTTCTCAGTCATCAGGGGGATTTCACCCATGTAGACTTCTTGCTCTTTGATGTCCTTGATCGCTTTGTTCGACGATTCTTTGTCGAAAATGATCAGGCGCACTTTTACCCGCAAAGGTACGGCGTAAGTTACACCGCGCAATACGCATTCTTTGACATCAAATGCCGGTTCGCCCAGGCGATAACCGACGTACTCCAGCGCAGCATTGCCGGAGTAGCTGATGATCGGGAAAACGGATTTGAAGGCCGCATGCAGGCCCACGTCGCGGAACTGATCTTTAGTCGCTCCCGCTTGCAAGAATTCACGATACGAATCCAGCTGGATGGCCAGGAGGTACGGCACATCCATGACGTCCGGCAACTTGCTAAAGTCCTTGCGGATACGTTTTTTCTCAGTATATGAGTAAGCCATCAGCGTTCCCCAGCTTGGTCACCTGCTTGTTTGGCCCCTCCCGACGGGAGCAGCCAGAAAATCGTGCAAACCCCATGGTTTGCGCCACCGCATCGGGTGGTTACAACTCGTTATCAGCACCGACCCAGTCGGCTGCCAATAACGGAAAAAGGCCGGTGGCAAGAGCCACCAGCCATCAGCCTTTCGCTTAACGCTCGGGCTGGAGACGCAAAGTCGATGCTTACTTCAGCTCGACTTTAGCGCCTGCTTCTTCCAGAGTGGCTTTTGCTTTGTCAGCTGCGTCTTTCGAAACAGCTTCCAGAACAACGCCAGGAGCGCCGTCAACTACAGCCTTGGCTTCTTTCAGGCCCAGACCGGTCAGTTCACGTACTGCCTTGATCACGTTAACTTTCTTCTCGCCAGCTTCCAGCAGCATGACGTTGAATTCAGTTTGTTCTTCAACAACGGCAGCGACAGCAGCTGGACCAGCGGAAGCAGCGGCAGCGGAAACGCCGAACTTCTCTTCCATGGCCTTGATCAGCTCAACGATTTCCAGAACGGATTTTTCGCCGATTGCTTCGATGATTTGGTCGTTAGTCAGAGACATGACTATAAATTCCTGTATTGGGGTGACAGCCTACGCGGCCATCGAAATAAACAATAAACGCTGAAAGGAGTCGCTCAGCCTTAGGCTGCGGCAGCTTCTTTCTGGTCGCGAAGAGCCGCCAGAGTACGAGCCAATTTGCTGGTTGCGCCTTGAATCACGCTCATCAGCTGAGAAATTGCTTCGTCACGGGTCGGCAGGCTTGCCAGTACGTCGATCTGATTAGCTGCGAGGAACTTGCCCTCGAACGCAGCTGCCTTGATCTCGAACTTATCCTGACCTTTTGCGAACTCTTTGAAGATACGAGCAGCAGCGCCCGGATGATCTTTGGAGAATGCAATCAAGGTCGGGCCGGTGAACACGTCGTTGAGCACGTCATATTGAGTGCCAGCAACGGCGCGCTTGAGCAGAGTGTTACGTACAACACGTACGTAAACGCCAGCTTCACGAGCCTCTTTACGGAGTCCGGTCATAGCGCCTACTGTTACGCCACGGGCATCAGCCACGACAGCGGACAGAGCAACTTGGGCAGCCTTGTTGACTTCAGCGACGATGGCCTTCTTGTCTTCAAGTTTAATTGCCACGGGAAAAACTCCTGCTTGTTACCGTTTCATCCAACCGAGGCCAGATGTCGTTTTGGTGTCTGATTCGGTAAGGAACCGGGAGCACCATCTGCGTAGGCTTGAGGTTTAAGACTTGCGTCGCCTACGGTCTTGGATAGCCCCCGCCAGGCAGGGACCCCAATCTTTCAATTGGCGCAATCGCTTGCGCCAATCTGTGTCTTACGCGTCGAGCGAACCTTGGTCGATGACCAGGCCTGGACCCATGGTGGTGCTCAGGGTAACGCGCTTGACGTAAATACCTTTCGAGGAAGCTGGCTTGATACGCTTCAGATCAGCGATCAGGGCTTCAACGTTTTCCTTCAGCTTGACGGCGTCGAAACCGACTTTGCCAACGGAGGTGTGGATGATGCCGTTTTTGTCGGTGCGATAACGAACCTGACCAGCCTTGGCGTTTTTAACCGCGGTAGCTACGTCTGGCGTTACGGTGCCGACCTTAGGGTTAGGCATCAGGCCACGTGGGCCCAGGATCTGACCCAACTGACCAACAACGCGCATTGCATCCGGGGATGCGATAACTACGTCATAGTTCAGGTCGCCGCCTTTCATTTCGGCAGCCAGATCGTCCATACCTACACGGTCAGCGCCGGCAGCCAAAGCGGCCTCAGCAGCTGGACCCTGGGTGAACACAGCAACGCGAACGGTCTTGCCAGTGCCGTGCGGCAGCACAGTAGCGCTACGAACGACCTGGTCGGATTTACGCGGGTCAACACCCAAGTTTACAGCAACGTCAAACGACTCGCTGAACTTGACGGTCGACAGCTCAGCCAGCAGAGCAGCAGCGTCTACAAAGTTGTAGGACTTGCCTGCTTCGATTTTGCCGGCGATAGCCTTTTGACGCTTGGTCAACTTAGCCATTACACACCCTCCACGTTAAGGCCCATGCTACGAGCAGAACCGGCGATAGTACGCACGGCCGCGTCCATATCAGCTGCAGTCAGATCCGCGTTTTTGGTTTTCGCGATTTCTTCCAGCTGAGCACGGGTAACGGTGCCAACCTTAACGGTGTTCGGACGAGCGGAACCGCTAGTCAGACCAGCAGCTTTCTTCAGCAGAACCGAAGCAGGTGTGGATTTGGTTTCGAAAGTGAAGCTACGGTCGCTGTAGACAGTGATGATCACTGGAGTCGGCAGACCTGGCTCAATACCCTGAGTACGGGCGTTGAAAGCCTTGCAGAATTCCATGATGTTCACGCCGTGCTGACCCAGAGCAGGACCAACAGGTGGGCTTGGGTTAGCCTGAGCGGCCTTCACTTGCAGCTTGATGTAAGCGGTAATCTTCTTGGCCATGAGGCACTCCAATTACGGGTTCGAACGCCTCGAAAGGCTCCCCGGTTACTTGCGCGTTTATCCCAGTGACGACAAAACCCCACAGCCTAGGGCTGCGGGGTTGGGATGCTTGCTCAGCTAGACTTTTTCGACCTGGCTGAACTCTAGCTCTACCGGAGTAGAGCGACCGAAAATGAGCACTGCCACTTGGATCCGGCTCTTCTCGTAGTTAACTTCTTCGACCGTGCCAGTAAAGTCGGCAAACGGACCGTCATTGACACGTACCGACTCACCTGGCTCGAACAACGTCTTCGGCTTCGGCTTATCGCTACCATCAGCAACACGACGCAGAATCGCTTCTGCCTCTTTATCTGTGATAGGTGCAGGCTTATCAGCAGTACCGCCAATAAAACCCATCACCCGAGGTGTATCCTTGACCAAGTGCCAAGTACCCTCATTCATGTCCATCTGAACCAGCACATAACCTGGGAAGAACTTGCGCTCGCTTTTGCGTTTCTGGCCATTACGCATTTCAACCACTTCTTCAGTGGGAACCAGAATTTCACCAAAGCCATCTTCCATGCCAGCCAGCTTTACGCGCTCTACCAACGAGCGCATGACATGCTTCTCGTAACCGGAGTAAGCATGCACAACGTACCAACGCTTAGCCACGGGACACCCTTAGCCGACAATCAAGGAAACAAGCCAGCCGAGCAGGGAATCAAGCCCCCACAACAGCAACGCCATAACCAGAACAACAGCCACAACGATCAACGTGGTCTGCGTGGTTTCTTGGCGAGTTGGCCATACGACTTTACGAATCTCGGTGCGAGCTTCCTTAACCAGTACAAAGAAAGACTTGCCCTTGACTGTTTGCAGGCCTACAAAGGCAGCTACAGCAGCAATGGCGAGCAAAGCAAGTACGCGGTACAGGATCGGCGAAGCAGAGTAATACTGATTGCCAACAACGCCAACAACCACCAAAGCAACTACTACTAGCCACTTGAGCAGATCGAAGCGAGAGCCTTGAGCTTCAGCTTTAGGAGTCATCTATGAAGATCCTGTGAAAAGAAAGCCAGACACACCAAGTGAATCTGGCAGGTCAGGAGGGAATCGAACCCCCAACCTACGGTTTTGGAGACCGTCGCTCTGCCAATTGAGCTACTGACCTAAAACAAAATCAGGCCGACCATTATGCCGGCCCGAAAAAGACATTACAACAATTTACTCGATAACCTTAGCAACGACACCAGCGCCGACGGTACGACCGCCCTCACGAATGGCAAAACGCAGACCATCTTCCATTGCGATGGTTTTGATCAGGGTGACAGTCATCTGAACGTTGTCACCCGGCATCACCATTTCAACGCCTTCTGGCAATTCGCAGTTACCGGTCACGTCCGTGGTACGGAAGTAGAACTGTGGACGGTAACCCTTGAAGAACGGAGTATGACGACCGCCTTCTTCCTTGCTCAGAACGTAAACCTCAGCAGTGAACTTGGTATGCGGCTTGACAGTGCCCGGCTTGACCAGAACCTGGCCACGCTCAACATCATCACGCTTGGTACCACGCAGCAACACGCCGCAGTTCTCGCCAGCACGACCTTCGTCGAGCAGCTTGCGGAACATCTCAACACCAGTGCAAGTAGTTTTGACAGTGTCACGAAGACCAACAATCTCAACCTCTTCCTGAATGCGAACAATGCCACGCTCAACACGACCAGTCACAACAGTACCGCGACCGGAGATCGAGAAAACATCCTCGATCGGCATCAGGAACGGCTTATCAATAGCACGCTCAGGCTGCGGAATGTAGCTATCCAGAGTCTCGACCAACTTCTTGACGGCAGTAGTACCCATCTCGTTGTCGTCTTGACCATTCAGCGCCATCAGCGCCGAACCAATGATGATCGGAGTGTCATCACCTGGGAAATCGTAAGTGCTCAGCAGGTCGCGCACTTCCATCTCAACCAACTCCAGCAGCTCCGCGTCATCAACCATGTCAGCCTTGTTCAGGAAGACA
This sequence comes from Pseudomonas sp. GM41(2012), assembly GCF_000282315.2. Taxonomy (GTDB): domain Bacteria; phylum Pseudomonadota; class Gammaproteobacteria; order Pseudomonadales; family Pseudomonadaceae; genus Aquipseudomonas. Next base: position 796,736 of record NZ_AKJN02000007.1, on the reverse strand, counting down.
ACAATGTACGGAACGCCAACCTGGCGGGACAGAAGGATGTGCTCACGGGTTTGCGGCATCGGACCATCAGCGGCCGAGCAAACCAGAATCGCGCCATCCATCTGAGCAGCACCGGTAATCATGTTTTTTACGTAGTCAGCGTGACCTGGACAGTCAACGTGTGCGTAGTGACGCACAGCCGAATCGTACTCAACGTGAGCGGTGTTGATGGTGATACCACGAGCTTTTTCTTCAGGGGCGCTATCGATCTTGTCGAAGTCAACCTTTGCCGAACCGAAAACTTCGGAGCAGACGCGGGTCAAAGCAGCAGTCAGAGTGGTTTTACCGTGATCGACGTGACCAATGGTACCAACGTTGACGTGCGGCTTATTACGTTCGAACTTTTCCTTAGCCATCAAAATCACCCCTAGGAGAAGAATTGAGCAGGTCAAACAAGCCATTAAAACAAAGGCAGATATTTTCATATCTGCCTTGTTATATGGAGCTCTTGAGCGGATTTGAACCGCTGACCTCACCCTTACCAAGGGTGTGCTCTACCAACTGAGCTACAAGAGCGTAACACTACGCAGGATCTGCAAACTTGGAGCGGGTAGCGGGAATCGAACCCGCATCATCAGCTTGGAAGGCTGAGGTTCTACCACTAAACTATACCCGCAGAGCTTGCAGCTCTCGCTAAAAATGGTGGAGGGGGAAGGATTCGAACCTTCGAAGTCGTAGACGTCAGATTTACAGTCTGATCCCTTTGGCCGCTCGGGAACCCCTCCTAAGCGAGCCGGCATTCTATATCATGCCAGCCTTCTGTCAAGCATTTTCTCATTAAAAACCTGAGGTTAGCTGCGTTGACGTCACTTTGCGGCGTTAACCATTAAAGGTCTTCACTGCGAAGCGGGCGCCATTCTATGCAAACTAATCGGCGGGCGCAACCCCTTCGCAGGGCATTATTTTATGTTTTAACTCATTGAATTCTCTAGAAAGGTTTTTCAGCTGCGAGTCATCTAGCCAACGCCGGCTTTCTGGTGCCACACGCACCCAGTAACCATCAGACCCGGGAGGAGCCCTCAGCAAGGACTCGAACTTGATTTCCATGCCACTCAATCGCCGCTCAACCGCCTGAGCCGCCTCCTGACGAGTAAAGCCGCCAAGATAGAGACATCCATCGTCTGCCTGGACAGGCTTTCCTTTATCACGAGCCGCGTCAGTCGTCTCACTCAACAAGCGAATATCCTGCTGCGACCCCCGATACAAACTCAAAGGGGTTACATCCTTCGCACGCAAAGGAGCCTCTTGTTGGTGCCAGATGTAATAGAACACATTGAGAACAAGCAGCAGCAGAAACAACCAACGCATAAAAACCTCAGGACAAGGGGCACGCCATCGCCAAACCTACAAACACCAGATCAGGAACCACCCTGGCCTCAGTCACGATCTCGGAAACCAGGTCTGCATCCCCTCCAGTGAGGAACACAACAAAATCATCCCCCCAATAGCTACGCGCCAACTCTAACTGCGTCAGGACAAAGCCTCTCAGCATCAACAAGCACCCCCGCTCGACCGCTTCGACAGTTGTTCGACCAGGAACGAGACTTTCCAGAGCGCGCTCGGCTGCCAGATCGCCATAACGAATTCTACGAGTATGGGTACGCAATTGGTTTCGCATCAGCGGCATACCCGGACATATAAACCCTCCGAGATGCTCTCCATTCCCGGAGATGAAGTCCGCAGTAACAGCCGTACCAAAATCAAGCACAAGACAAGCGCCCGAGGCCAGATGGAATCCCCCAAGCATCGCCAGCCAACGGTCGAGCCCTAACCGCTCGAACTCCTCATAACCATTACGAACCCCGGACATTTCCCGGGACGGCGCCGCGCATACCACCGACACACCAAAAGCTTCTGTCAGCAGAGAAACCAGCGCACTGGTTTCATCCGAGGTCCTGACACTGACCAAACGACAAAACTTGAGAGCGAGCCCCTTGAGCGCTTTTAAACCCTCCAACAACGCGAGGTCCGAATCTACGACCCCCTCGCCAACCACCCGCCGAACATCCGCGTCTAGCACACGCCACTTGATAAAACTGTTTCCGCAGTCGAGCTCAAGAATCATCACGCAACCTCAGACTGAGCTCACCACCACTAAAGACTTTTTCCACACCACCCACCTTCAAGCGTAGAGCACCCTGACTATCAATACCCAGCACTTCGCCTTCTATATGGTTAACGCCTGCGATCAACGACACGGCTCGCCCCTGCCAGAGATGATTTTGCTCCCACTCTGCCTGGATAGCTGAAAATCCGTCGACTTGATGACGACACAGATATGCCTGGAGCATCGCGCCCAACTCCCCGACCAAGTGATTTCGATCAAACACCTTGCCCGACTCTAGCCGCATGGACGTCCACTGCTGATCCACCTCATCGGTAATCTGCATGTTCACATTAATTCCCACGCCCAGTACAACGTGACACACATCAGCAGGATCCCCCACCAGCTCGAGCAATATCCCGGCAATCTTCTTCTGACCCACCAGAACATCGTTGGGCCACTTCAATCCAGCCCCCGAAATACCGAGCTCTCGCAAGGCCTGCATGACGGCGAGCCCAACAACTAGACTCAAGCCTTCCAGCTGGCGCATTCCACCGTCAATACGTAGCACGAGGCTGTAATAGATGTTTTCTGCAAATGGGCTCGCCCACTTTCGTCCACGCCGCCCGCGACCTGCAGTTTGCCGTTCCGCGAGCACCAGAAAGGGCGCCGCTTGACCCCGCTCTATGGCACGCAAAGCCTCGGCATTAGTGGAGTCAATTGAATCGAAAACCAGGATGGGCCAATCACAAGAAGGCGCTTGTTCTCTTATCTCGACAGGATCAAGCAGCGTCAATGGCGCAGCCAGTTGATAGCCGCGACCCCGCACCTTATGAATGGATAATCCCAGCTCAGCTTCTAAATGCTGAAGCTGCTTCCAAACGGCACTACGACTGACACCCAAGGCGACGCCCAAGGCCTGACCCGAATGGAATCGGCCATCTTTAAGAAGCTTTAACAATGTCAGCATGCAAGTCTCGCCTCACAATGAGGCCCGCATGATAGCCATGCCCCGCGCCATTGCATAGAAACCCTACAGGTCAGTTTTCCTGCGGACAAAACAAAACCCCTACCTGCATACGCAGATAGGGGTTTCGGAATTTAATCTTGACGATGACCTACTCTCACATGGGGAAACCCCACACTACCATCGGCGATGCATCGTTTCACTGCTGAGTTCGGGATGGGATCAGGTGGTTCCAATGCTCTATGGTCGTCAAGAAATTCGGGTACTGAGTCGTAGCCAGTTGGCTTCGCTTCAGCAAATTGGGTATGTGACAGCTTTCGGTGTTTTGTGAGATTCGAACTTTCGGTTCATTTCGTCTTCACACACCGCAATCTGATGCTCTTTCGAGTAGTCAAATTGCTTGGGTGTTATATGGTCAAGCCTCACGGGCAATTAGTATTGGTTAGCTCAACGCCTCACAGCGCTTACACACCCAACCTATCAACGTCGTAGTCTTCGACGGCCCTTCAGGGGACTCAAGGTCCCAGTGAGATCTCATCTTGAGGCTAGTTTCCCGCTTAGATGCTTTCAGCGGTTATCTATTCCGAACATAGCTACCCGGCAATGCCACTGGCGTGACAACCGGAACACCAGAGGTTCGTCCACTCCGGTCCTCTCGTACTAGGAGCAGCCCCTCTCAAATCTCAAACGTCCACGGCAGATAGGGACCGAACTGTCTCACGACGTTCTAAACCCAGCTCGCGTACCACTTTAAATGGCGAACAGCCATACCCTTGGGACCGGCTTCAGCCCCAGGATGTGATGAGCCGACATCGAGGTGCCAAACACCGCCGTCGATATGAACTCTTGGGCGGTATCAGCCTGTTATCCCCGGAGTACCTTTTATCCGTTGAGCGATGGCCCTTCCATACAGAACCACCGGATCACTAAGACCTACTTTCGTACCTGCTCGACGTGTCTGTCTCGCAGTCAAGCGCGCTTTTGCCTTTATACTCTACGACCGATTTCCGACCGGTCTGAGCGCACCTTCGTACTCCTCCGTTACTCTTTAGGAGGAGACCGCCCCAGTCAAACTACCCACCATACACTGTCCTCGATCCGGATAACGGACCTGAGTTAGAACCTCAAAGTTGCCAGGGTGGTATTTCAAGGTTGGCTCCACGCGAACTGGCGTCCACGCTTCAAAGCCTCCCACCTATCCTACACAAGCAAATTCAAAGTCCAGTGCAAAGCTATAGTAAAGGTTCACGGGGTCTTTCCGTCTAGCCGCGGATACACTGCATCTTCACAGCGATTTCAATTTCACTGAGTCTCGGGTGGAGACAGCGCCGCCATCGTTACGCCATTCGTGCAGGTCGGAACTTACCCGACAAGGAATTTCGCTACCTTAGGACCGTTATAGTTACGGCCGCCGTTTACCGGGGCTTCGATCAAGAGCTTCGCGTTAGCTAACCCCATCAATTAACCTTCCGGCACCGGGCAGGCGTCACACCCTATACGTCCACTTTCGTGTTTGCAGAGTGCTGTGTTTTTAATAAACAGTCGCAGCGGCCTGGTATCTTCGACCGGCATGGGCTTACGCAGTAAATGCTTCACCCTCACCGGCGCACCTTCTCCCGAAGTTACGGTGCCATTTTGCCTAGTTCCTTCACCCGAGTTCTCTCAAGCGCCTTGGTATTCTCTACCCAACCACCTGTGTCGGTTTGGGGTACGGTTCCTGGTTACCTGAAGCTTAGAAGCTTTTCTTGGAAGCATGGCATCAACCACTTCGTCACCCAAAGGGTAACTCGTCATCAGCTCTCGGCCTTGGAATCCCGGATTTACCTAAGATTCCAGCCTACCACCTTAAACTTGGACAACCAACGCCAAGCTGGCCTAGCCTTCTCCGTCCCTCCATCGCAATAACCAGAAGTACAGGAATATTAACCTGTTTTCCATCGACTACGCTTTTCAGCCTCGCCTTAGGGACCGACTAACCCTGCGTCGATTAACGTTGCGCAGGAAACCTTGGTCTTTCGGCGTGGGTGTTTTTCACACCCATTGTCGTTACTCATGTCAGCATTCGCACTTCTGATACCTCCAGCAAGCTTCTCAACTCACCTTCACAGGCTTACAGAACGCTCCTCTACCGCATCACCTAAGTGATACCCGTAGCTTCGGTGTATGGTTTGAGCCCCGTTACATCTTCCGCGCAGGCCGACTCGACTAGTGAGCTATTACGCTTTCTTTAAAGGGTGGCTGCTTCTAAGCCAACCTCCTAGCTGTCTAAGCCTTCCCACATCGTTTCCCACTTAACCATAACTTTGGGACCTTAGCTGACGGTCTGGGTTGTTTCCCTTTTCACGACGGACGTTAGCACCCGCCGTGTGTCTCCCATGCTCGGCACTTGTAGGTATTCGGAGTTTGCATCGGTTTGGTAAGTCGGGATGACCCCCTAGCCGAAACAGTGCTCTACCCCCTACAGTGATACATGAGGCGCTACCTAAATAGCTTTCGAGGAGAACCAGCTATCTCCGAGCTTGATTAGCCTTTCACTCCGATCCACAGGTCATCCGCTAACTTTTCAACGGTAGTCGGTTCGGTCCTCCAGTTAGTGTTACCCAACCTTCAACCTGCCCATGGATAGATCGCCCGGTTTCGGGTCTATTCCCAGCGACTAGACGCCCTATTAAGACTCGCTTTCGCTACGCCTCCCCTATTCGGTTAAGCTCGCCACTGAAAATAAGTCGCTGACCCATTATACAAAAGGTACGCAGTCACCCAACAAAGTGGGCTCCCACTGCTTGTACGCATACGGTTTCAGGATCTATTTCACTCCCCTCTCCGGGGTTCTTTTCGCCTTTCCCTCACGGTACTAGTTCACTATCGGTCAGTCAGTAGTATTTAGCCTTGGAGGATGGTCCCCCCATATTCAGACAAAGTTTCTCGTGCTCCGTCCTACTCGATTTCATGACTAAGAGATTTTCGCGTACAGGGCTATCACCCACTATGGCCGCACTTTCCAGAGCGTTCCGCTAATCTCAAAGCCACTTAAGGGCTAGTCCCCGTTCGCTCGCCACTACTAAGGGAATCTCGGTTGATTTCTTTTCCTCAGGGTACTTAGATGTTTCAGTTCCCCTGGTTCGCCTCTTAAGCCTATGTATTCAGCTTAAGATAACCATCTTATGATGGCTGGGTTCCCCCATTCAGACATCTCCGGATCAAAGTCTGTTTGCCGACTCCCCGAAGCTTTTCGCAGGCTACCACGTCTTTCATCGCCTCTGACTGCCAAGGCATCCACCGTATGCGCTTCTTCACTTGACCATATAACCCCAAGCAATCTGGTTATACTGTGAAGACGACATTCGCCGAAAATTCGATAATACTCAGTTAAGAGCAACTCACAAATTTTACCTTAGCCTGATCCGTTACCAGTGAAAGTAACGTTCAGTCTATCTTTCTATCACATACCCAAATTTTTAAAGAACGATCTAGCCAAAGACTAGAAATCAACATTCACCATCATCACGATGGAATGCTCATTTCTAAGCTTTCAACAAACAGAAGCAGTAGTGGTGGAGCCAAACGGGATCGAACCGTTGACCTCCTGCGTGCAAGGCAGGCGCTCTCCCAGCTGAGCTATGGCCCCGTATTTCTACAGGTTCCCACACAAAATTGGTGGGTCTGGGCAGATTCGAACTGCCGACCTCACCCTTATCAGGGGTGCGCTCTAACCAACTGAGCTACAGACCCAATTTCGGGCTGCTTCTTTATCGTCTTCTTCAATGAATCAAGCAATTCGTGTGGGAACTTATGGAGCAGCTGATGTCGTCGATTAAGGAGGTGATCCAGCCGCAGGTTCCCCTACGGCTACCTTGTTACGACTTCACCCCAGTCATGAATCACACCGTGGTAACCGTCCTCCCGAAGGTTAGACTAGCTACTTCTGGTGCAACCCACTCCCATGGTGTGACGGGCGGTGTGTACAAGGCCCGGGAACGTATTCACCGCGACATTCTGATTCGCGATTACTAGCGATTCCGACTTCACGCAGTCGAGTTGCAGACTGCGATCCGGACTACGATCGGTTTTCTGGGATTAGCTCCACCTCGCGGCTTGGCAACCCTCTGTACCGACCATTGTAGCACGTGTGTAGCCCAGGCCGTAAGGGCCATGATGACTTGACGTCATCCCCACCTTCCTCCGGTTTGTCACCGGCAGTCTCCTTAGAGTGCCCACCATTACGTGCTGGTAACTAAGGACAAGGGTTGCGCTCGTTACGGGACTTAACCCAACATCTCACGACACGAGCTGACGACAGCCATGCAGCACCTGTCTCAATGTTCCCGAAGGCACCAATCCATCTCTGGAAAGTTCATTGGATGTCAAGGCCTGGTAAGGTTCTTCGCGTTGCTTCGAATTAAACCACATGCTCCACCGCTTGTGCGGGCCCCCGTCAATTCATTTGAGTTTTAACCTTGCGGCCGTACTCCCCAGGCGGTCAACTTAATGCGTTAGCTGCGCCACTAAGAGCTCAAGGCTCCCAACGGCTAGTTGACATCGTTTACGGCGTGGACTACCAGGGTATCTAATCCTGTTTGCTCCCCACGCTTTCGCACCTCAGTGTCAGTATCAGTCCAGGTGGTCGCCTTCGCCACTGGTGTTCCTTCCTATATCTACGCATTTCACCGCTACACAGGAAATTCCACCACCCTCTACCATACTCTAGCTTGTCAGTTTTGAATGCAGTTCCCAGGTTGAGCCCGGGGATTTCACATCCAACTTAACAAACCACCTACGCGCGCTTTACGCCCAGTAATTCCGATTAACGCTTGCACCCTCTGTATTACCGCGGCTGCTGGCACAGAGTTAGCCGGTGCTTATTCTGTCGGTAACGTCAAGACACCAACGTATTAGGTTAACGCCCTTCCTCCCAACTTAAAGTGCTTTACAATCCGAAGACCTTCTTCACACACGCGGCATGGCTGGATCAGGCTTTCGCCCATTGTCCAATATTCCCCACTGCTGCCTCCCGTAGGAGTCTGGACCGTGTCTCAGTTCCAGTGTGACTGATCATCCTCTCAGACCAGTTACGGATCGTCGCCTTGGTGAGCCATTACCTCACCAACTAGCTAATCCGACCTAGGCTCATCTGATAGCGCAAGGCCCGAAGGTCCCCTGCTTTCTCCCGTAGGACGTATGCGGTATTAGCGTCCGTTTCCGAGCGTTATCCCCCACTACCAGGCAGATTCCTAGGCATTACTCACCCGTCCGCCGCTCGCCACCAGGTACAAGTACCCGTGCTGCCGCTCGACTTGCATGTGTTAGGCCTGCCGCCAGCGTTCAATCTGAGCCATGATCAAACTCTTCAGTTCAAACATCTTTGGGTTTTTAAGAAACCCTAAACTTGGCTCAGCAATCGTTGGTTACATCTTTGATTTCTCGCGGAGTAACTTGTGATGCTGATAATCTTGTTGACTATCAGTCTGACTCCACAAGCACCCACACGAATTGCTTGATTCAGTTGTTAAAGAGCGGTTGGTTAAGATCTTTCGTCTCAACCGAGGCGCGCATTCTACAGCAGCCTCTGTTGCTGTCAAGCGGTTATTTTCTGAAGTTTTCAAAGTTTCCTTTGCAACTTCAACCACTTGCGCTTGCGATCTCTCGTTAGCGGGAGGCGAATTCTACAGCGTTACTCGCTGCTGTCAACACCTCTTTTGTTCCGCTTTCGACCGAGAAGATCGAATCGTCAATTAGGCAAAAACAGACCGCCTGATCAACTCCTTCTGGGCTTCGATGACCTGAAGTAACTCGCCGTCGAAAACTGCGTAACTCATTGTTTACCAAGGAGTTTTCCGTTTCGACTGCGCCGGAAGTGGGGCGAATTATAGACTTCCAGAATCTGCCGTCAACCCCTAATTCGAGCTTTACTCGGATTTGAGCGTAATACGCGCAAATGCCTTCTTCCCAGCCTGGCAGACATGGGTCGCGCCCAGTGCGTATATAAAGGTGCGATCGACCACCTCACCATCTATACGCACACCACCAGAACCTAGAAGGTCCCGCGCAACAGCCGAGTTCTTGACCAGACCTGCCTTATTAAGGACAGCAGCAATCGGCATGTCTTCAGCAGCAGTCAATTCGATCTCTGGCAGATCGTCCGGCAGCTCACCTTCCTTCATACGGTTACCCGCCCCACGGTGCGCACTGGCCGCCGCCTCTTCACCATGGAAACGCGCAACGATCTCTTCAGCCAGCTTGATCTTGATATCACGCGGATTGGCACCCGCCTCGACATCGGCACGGAATGCATTGATCTCCTCCATGGAGCGGAAACTGAGCAATTCGAAGTAGCGCCACATCAGCACATCCGGAATGGAAACCAGTTTGCCGTACATCACACCCGGCGCTTCCTGAATACCCACGTAGTTGCCCAAGGACTTGGACATCTTTTTCACGCCATCCAGACCTTCGAGCAGCGGCATGGTCAGAATGCACTGAGCCTCTTGACCATATCCACGCTGCAGTTCACGCCCCATCAACAGGTTGAACTTCTGATCAGTACCACCCAGCTCGACATCCGCGCGCAAAGCAACCGAGTCATAACCCTGAACCAGCGGATAGAGGAACTCATGAATGGCGATCGGTTGATTGGTGGTGTAGCGCTTGTCGAAGTCGTCGCGCTCGAGCATGCGAGCCACGGTGTACTGAGAAGTCAGGCGAATGAAGTCGGCCGGCCCCATCTGATCCATCCAGGTGGAGTTGAACGCAACTTCGGTTTTCGCCGGATCAAGAATCTTGAAAACCTGGGTCTTGTAGGTCTCGGCATTCTCGAGAACCTGCTCGCGGGTAAGAGGAGGACGTGTCGCACTCTTGCCGCTCGGATCGCCGATCATCCCGGTGAAGTCACCTATAAGGAAGATCACCTGATGCCCCAGCTCCTGGAACTGGCGCAGCTTATTAATAAGCACGGTATGCCCCAGGTGCAAATCCGGCGCGGTCGGATCAAAGCCTGCCTTAATACGTAGCGGCTGGCCACGCTTGAGCTTTTCGATCAGCTCGGACTCGACCAACAGTTCTTCCGCACCACGTTTAATCAGCGCTAGCTGCTCTTCAACCGACTTCATAACAGACCCGCAAGGCTCGAATTCAAAGGGAACCAACCATACAAGATCGCGCGTCAAATACAAGTTTTGCCCGGCGCACGGACACCAATCCACAGACTCAGCGTTCGCGGACTTGCTTCAGGGATGATTTGGTTATATTTTATACAGTTATTTCATCTTCATCATGTCATTCATCTTTTCCAATTCATCTTTTTCAAAGTCAAAAATTACCTATGACCAAAGAATCGTCTAAAGCGCCGCCGCTTTACCCGAAGACCCACCTGCTCGCAGCAAGTGGCATCGCCGCTCTTCTGAGCCTGGCGCTTCTGGTATTTCCTTCCAGTGATGTTGAAGCCAAAAAGACGACCCTGAGTCTTGAACTGGAAAGCCCTGCTGAACAACTGACACAAGATCAAGACGCTGCCGAGGCCGTCCAGGCCACAAATGAGCCAGCAGCTTCCCCTTTTGCGCAGATCGAAAACAGCGCCGAAGAACCCCAGGAAACCGCACAGGCCGCGCCAGCGCCGGCGCCAGTGATCGAAGAAAAAAAGTCTCCAAACCACAGGGAAGTGATCGTTTCTAAAGGCGATACCCTCTCCACCCTGTTTGAAAAAGTCGGCCTTCCAGCAGCTTCGGTGCATGAAGTGCTGGCGAGTGACAAGCAGGCCAAGCAGTTCAGCCAACTCAAACACGGCCAGAAACTCGAATTCGAACTGAACCCCAATGGCCAACTGACCAACCTTCACAGCAAGGTCAGCGACGTCGAAAGCATCACCTTGACCAAGAATGACAAGGGTTATGCATTCAACCGCATTACCGCCAAGCCGACCGTGCGCTCGGCCTATGTTCATGGCGTGATCAACAGCTCGCTGTCGCAGTCCGCTGCACGCGCCGGTTTGTCCCACAGCCTGACCATGGACATGGCCAGCGTGTTTGGCTATGACGTCGACTTCGCCCAGGATATTCGCCAGGGTGACGAGTTCGATGTCATCTACGAACAGAAAGTCGTCAACGGCAAGGCTGTCGGCAATGGCCCGATCCTTTCCGCTCGCTTCACTAACCGCGGCAAGACCTACACCGCCGTGCGTTACACCAATAAACAAGGCAACAGCAGTTACTACACTGCTGACGGCAACAGTATGCGCAAGGCGTTTATCCGTACCCCGGTGGACTTCGCCCGCATCAGCTCGAAATTCTCGATGGGCCGCAAGCACCCGATCCTGAACAAGATCCGCGCTCACAAAGGCGTCGACTATGCAGCGCCGCGTGGCACTCCAATCAAGGCAGCCGGTGACGGCAAAGTGTTGCTGGCCGGTCGCCGTGGCGGCTACGGCAACACCGTGATCATCCAGCACGGCAATACCTACCGTACGCTGTACGGCCACATGCAGGGCTTTGCCAAAGGCGTGCAGACGGGCAGTAGCGTCAAGCAAGGCCAGGTGATCGGCTATATCGGTACCACCGGACTTTCCACCGGACCGCATTTGCATTACGAGTTCCAGGTCAATGGCGTGCACGTCGACCCACTAGGTCAGAAAGTGGCGATGGCCGATCCGATCTCCAAAGCCGAGCGCGCACGTTTCCTCGCGCAGAGCCAACCGCTGATGGCGCGCATGGATCAAGAGAAATCCACGCAGCTGGCTTCGAGCAAGCGCTAAGCCATGACGTTCTATATAGGCGTGATGTCCGGGACCAGCCTCGACGGCCTGGACATAGCGCTGGTCGAGCTGGCCCCGGCAATCAAACTGATCGCCACGCACTACATTCCCATGCCTGACTCACTGCGCACCGAGCTGCTTGGCTTGTGCGCCAGCGGCCCAGACGAGATTGCCCGCTCCGCCATCGCCCAGCAAAACTGGGTGAAACTGGCGGCACAGGGTATCCACACCCTCCTCGACCAACAAAAACTGAAACCCGAAGACATTCGCGCGATTGGCAGCCACGGCCAGACCATTCGCCACGAGCCGGCGCGCGGCTTCACCGTGCAGATTGGCAACCCTGCCCTTCTGACCGAGTTGACCGGCATCACAGTGGTCAGCGATTTTCGCAGCCGCGATGTTGCAGCTGGCGGACAAGGCGCCCCACTGGTTCCAGCCTTTCACGAAGCGTTGTTTGAAGAACGCGCAGACAATCGCGCGGTATTGAACGTTGGCGGATTCAGCAACCTCAGCCTGATCGAACCCGGCAAACCGGTAGCCGGTTTCGACTGTGGCCCGGGCAATGTTCTGCTGGATGCCTGGATTCATCAGCAGCGCGGCGAAAACTTTGATCGTGACGGTCAATGGGCTGCCAGCGGCAAGGTCGAACCGGCTCTGCTGAACGAACTGCTCAGTGATCCATTTTTCGTGACCAAAGGCCCCAAGAGCACCGGCCGTGAAGTGTTCAACCTGCCATGGCTGACACAACATCTATCGAAACTGCCGACCTTCGCCGCCGAAGACGTGCAAGCAACACTGCTTGAGCTGACCGCACTGACCATTATCGAGTCACTGCAGAACGCCCAATCAGATACCCGGGAACTGTTGGTCTGCGGCGGCGGCGCCCACAACGCCACGCTGATGAACCGCTTGGCCAGCTTGCTGCCGAACACCAGGGTCAGCAGCACTGCGGCTTACGGTGTAGACCCGGACTGGGTCGAAGCCATGGCCTTCGCCTGGCTGGCCCATTGCTGCCTTGAAGGCATCGCCGCCAATCGCCCGAGCGTCACCGGCGCAAGCGGCCTGCGCGTACTCGGCGCTATATACCCTGCCTGACCACCCAAACCAAATCCCGGACAGCAAAACGCCGCAGAGCCCTGAGGCCATGCGGCGCTTGGTGATGCGATGATTGCGATCAGATCGAGAACGAAGAGCCGCAGCCACACGTGGTGCTGGCGTTCGGATTCTTGATCACGAAGCGCGATCCTTCCAGACCTTCCTGATAATCCACCTCGGCACCTGCCAGGTACTGGAAGCTCATCGGGTCAACGACCAGACTCACCCCTTCGCGCTCGACAATGGTGTCGTCATCGGCCACTTCCTCATCGAAGGTGAAGCCGTACTGAAAACCTGAACAACCGCCACCCGTAACGAATACGCGCAGCTTCAAGCGATCATTCCCCTCTTCATCGACCAGGCTCTTCACCTTGTGCGCGGCACCGTGGGTGAATTGCAAAGCCGTGGGGGTGAAGGATTCGACGCTCATGCTAACTATCTCCCGGCGTTACGCCGCCATAATGCGTGATGACGCGCATTATCCGCTTCTCCTAGAAAATCGGTCAACTATTGTTACGGTATATCAATCAACCCAATCGTAAGCCTGGAATGCAAAAAGGCCCGTCAGACGGGCCTTTTTGCTAAGCGGGCTAAAGCCTTACGGCAACATGCCAGCGTGAGACAAGCCCAGGCGCTCATCCAGCCCGAACAGGATGTTCATGTTCTGCACCGCCTGACCCGACGCACCTTTGACCAGGTTGTCGATCACCGACAACACCACCACCAGATCACCATCCTGCGGACGATGCACCGCAATACGGCAAACGTTGGCACCACGCACGCTGCGGGTTTCCGGATGGCTGCCGGCCGGCATGACATCGACGAACGGTTCGTTGGCATAACGCTTTTCAAACAGTGCCTGCAGATCCACCGAGCGATCCACGACGGTCGCGTAGAGCGTCGAGTGGATGCCTCGAATCATTGGCGTCAGGTGCGGAACGAACGTCAGACCGACGTCCTTGCCCGCGGCACGACGCAGACCCTGGCGGATTTCCGGCAGGTGACGGTGACCTTTGACGGCGTAAGCCTTCATGCTTTCCGACGTCTCGGAGTACAGCGAACCTACAGACGCGCCACGACCGGCACCACTGACGCCGGATTTGCAGTCAGCAATCAAACGGGTGGTATCGGCCAGACCTGCTTCAAGCAATGGCAGGAAACCCAATTGCGTAGCAGTCGGGTAGCAACCCGGCACGGCGATCAGACGAGCCTGCTTGATCTGCTCGCGATTGACTTCCGGCAAGCCGTAAACCGCCTCTTCCAGCAGTTCCGGCGCGCCGTGCGGCTGACCGTACCACTTGGCCCACTCATCGGCGTCCTGCAGACGGAAGTCCGCCGACAGGTCGATGACTTTGGTCCCGGCCGCCAACAGTTCGCCAGCCAGCGCATGGGCAACACCGTGAGGCGTGGCGAAGAACACCACGTCGCAGGCGCCCAGCGTCTTGATGTCCGGAACGCTGAACGCCAGGCCATCGTAATGACCGCGCAGGTTCGGATACATATCAGCCACGGCCAGACCGGCCTCGGATCGGGAAGTAATGACGACCACTTCTGCTTGCGGATGCTGCGCCAACAGACGCAGCAGTTCGACACCGGTGTAACCCGTGCCGCCGACGATACCGACCTTGACCATAAACCTGCCCTCAACGAACCCACTGGAAAGCCGTCGATAATAGGGGCCGCGCGGCTCTGCGACAACCGCCAAGGTGACGTGCGGGCGCGCTACCCTCTACTATCTTCGCTACCGTGAACCTGGGAATAACTAAAAATGCTTTATCTGTGGCTCAAAGCGCTTCACATCGTCAGCATGGTCTGCTGGTTTGCCGGGCTGTTCTACCTGCCGCGCCTGTTCGTTTATCACGCCCAAAGCGAAGACACCGTCAGCAAAGAACGTTTCAGCATCATGGAGCGCAAACTCTACCGCGGCATCATGGGCCCGGCGATGATCGCCACCCTGATTTTCGGCATCGCACTGATCGCCTTGAACCCCAGCATATTTAGTCAAGGTGCCTGGATTCACGCGAAGTTGACGCTGGTGGTGATCCTCATCGGCTACCACCACATGTGCGGCGCCCAGGTGAAACGTTTTGCCCGTGGCGAGAACACCCGCAGTCATGTCTTTTATCGCTGGTTCAATGAAGTGCCGGTTCTGATATTGCTGGCCATTGTAATTCTGGTCGTCGTCCGGCCGTTCTAACGCCAATAAGCACAACTCATCGGGGTACTTCCAATGTCGCTGCCCGCTCTGCTCGAACAACGCTTGCGTCTGCCAGTGGTCGCAGCGCCAATGTTCCTGATCTCCAACCCACAACTGGTGCTCGCCTGCTGCCGTAATGGCGTGGTGGGCAGCTTTCCTGCGCTGAACCAGCGCGAGAGCAGCGGCTTCAAGGCCTGGCTGGAAGAGATCGAAGCAGGGTTGGCGACACTGGAGAATCCGGCGCCTTATGCGGTGAATCTGATCGTCCACCACAGCAACCCGCGGCTGCAAGCGGACCTGGCGATCTGCATCGAACACAAAGTGCCGATTGTGATCACCAGTCTCGGCGCAGTGAAAGAACTGGTCGATGCAGTGCACAGCTATGGCGGCCTGGTGTTCCATGACGTGACGACTCGTCGCCACGCAGAGAAAGCCGCCGCGGCCGGGGTCGATGGTTTGATCGCCGTGGCAGCGGGCGCCGGCGGACACGCCGGAACCTGGAGCCCGTTCTCGCTGATTGCCGAGATCCGCCAATTCTTCGACAAGACCCTGCTGCTGGCCGGTTGCCTGAACCACGGCCACGAGATTCTCGCGGCACAACTGCTCGGTGCGGATCTGGCCTACTTCGGCACGCGATTTATCGGCACCACCGAAAGTCATGCGCCTGACGCCTATAAAGAGATGCTGCTGACTGCCAGAGCCGCGGACATCGTCCATACTCCAGCGGTGTCGGGAGTACCGGCGAGCTTTATGCGTCAGAGCCTTGAGGCTGCAGGTTTCGACATGGCTGCGCTGCAAGGCAAGGGCGAGGTGGACTTCGGCTCCAAACTCAAGCCCGTAAGCGATGAAGCCAAAGCCTGGAAAACCGTCTGGTCCGCGGGCCAGGGTGTCGGCGAGATCGATGACCTGCCGAGTGTCGATCAATTGGTCGCTCGCCTTGATGCCGAGTACCGCAAAGCGCTGGAGCTGGCGGCAGCGCTGCCCAAGCGCTGGCCACGCTGACAGGAAAACTTGGCCAGTCCATTCCGGCTGGCTTTACACTCAACCCGCAATACTCCCTAAAACATTCGCGACAAGGATGCCTCGCAATGAGCGAAAACCGTTTCAAGATCGTGTTCGACGGCGCTCTGCTGCCAGGTGTTGACGTCAGCACCGCCAAGCTCAATCTCGCCGAGTTGTTCAAAAGCGATGTGGCTGCCATCGAGCGGCTGTTCAGTGGCAAACCGGTTGCGCTCAAACGCGACCTGTCGCAGGGCGATGCGCAGACTTATCTCCAGGCGCTGACCAAAACCGGTATCGATGCCCGGATCGAATCCGAACCCTCGATCGAACTGAACCTGGCTGACGTTCATGAACACGCCCCTGCCATCGCGGCAGATCCTGAATCCCCTTACGCACCACCCCGGGCGACCGTTGGCGAAGCCTTGCCTGCGTTTTCCACACTCAAGCCGTTCAGCTTCGAGGGTCGGATCGGTCGTTTGCGTTATCTGGCCTGGACGATGTCGCTGACGCTGGTAACCCTTGGTGTTGGCGCTGTGCTTGCTGTTTTCGGCTTGGCCCTTATCACTGCGGACACTACCGCCGGCCTGATTCTCGGTGGCTTGCTGGCCTTTATTCTCTTCGTGGCGCTGGCGTTCGTCAGCATCCAGTTCAGTGTCCAGCGCCTGCATGATATTGGCTGGTCTGGTTGGCTCTGGCTGCTGACGCTCGTGCCGTTCGTGGGCAGCTTCTTCCCGTTCGTAATGATGATTGCGCCGGGTAATAACACCGCCAATCGATACGGTGCGCCACCACCGCCCAACAGCACCGCGGTCAAGGTCCTGTCGTCACTGTGGCTGGTGTTTATCGCGATCTTGTTCATCGGCGGACTGACCGGTGGCCTTACTACCCTCCAGAGCGAATACGAAAGCGCCACCCAGAGCGGCTATGAAAGTGACTCCGTGACCACCGAAGAGATCGAAGATCAAACCGCTGTGGAAGCAGAGCCCGCGCCAAATTCAGCCGACGATGCAGCCGAAGAAGCCCAGCCCCCTGTAGACTCTGCGAAAGAATGAACAGCGCTCCCCGCCCGTGACACCTGCGTCGCCGGCGCGGAGCTGTTGCGATGGAGAAATGCATGACCCGTTACGCTCTGATCACTGGCGCTTCCAGCGGCATCGGCCTGGCGATGGCCGAAGCGCTGGCCCGGCGCGGCCGCAGCTTGATTCTGGTGGCCCGTCAGCGTGATCAGCTGGAAAGTATTGCGATTGAACTGACCCAACGTTTTGGCGTGGAAGTGTTGTTCCGAGCCTGTGACCTCGGCGAGCCGCTACGGCTGTCCGGTTTTCTGCTGGAGCTGGAGGAAGGTGACCGACAGATCGATTTGCTGGTCAACTGCGCCGGCATCGGCACCTGCGGCCCTTTTCTGGCTCAGGACTGGATGACCGAGCAGGACCTGATCGAAGTGAACATCCTCGCACTCACTCGCTTGTGTCACGCGATCGGCAACAGCATGGCGCTGCAGGGCGGCGGGCAGATTTTGAATGTCGCCTCGGTGGCGGCGTTCCATCCTGGCCCGTGGATGAGTACTTATTACGCCAGCAAGGCTTATGTGCTGCACTTTTCCGAAGGGTTGCGCGTCGAGCTGAAAAAATGCGCGGTCAAGGTCTCGGTGCTCTGCCCCGGCCCTACCCGCACGGCGTTTTTCCGCACCGCGCAATTGGACGCTGACAAACTGAGCGACAGCAAAATGCTGATGAGCCCCGAGGAAGTCGCGCTCTACACCGTCCGGGCTCTGGAGAAAAATCGCGCCATCATCATTCCAGGTCGACGCAACCGCTGGCGTGCCTTCCTGCCGCGACTCGGCTCGCGCTGGCTGACCCGGACAATCGCCGGCATGGTCAACAAGGCTTACTGCCCGCGCTGATCGCACCCTCAAGGTAAAAGGCTGGGCTCGGGCATAACCCATGGTTACACTCAGGCCAGCCCAAACAACGGAGAAAAAAGCTGTGGATACTCTGTTCACCAAAATCATCAACCGGGAAATCCCGGCAAAGATCATTTACGAGGACGACCAGGTACTGGCCTTCCACGACATCGCCCCACAGGCACCCGTGCATTTTCTGGTGATCCCGAAAAAAGCGGTGCGCACGCTTAACGACCTGACCGAGGACGACAAGGCATTGGCTGGGCATATTCTGTTCACCGCCCAGCGTCTGGCCCTGGAACTGGGTTGCGAAGAGGGCTTTCGCGTGGTCATGAATTGCAATCCACTGGGCGGGCAGACCGTCTATCACATACATATGCATGTATTGGGTCAGCGCCAGATGCATTGGCCGCCGGGCTGATTGCAGTAAGCCCTGTGGGGGTGGGCAATCCCGCTCCCACAAGCACCTGCGTCGCAATGACTCAGCGCAAACCTTCCCTGGCCGATTGGGTTAAACTGGCCGCCGAGATTCTTCCCGGAGGTCAGCATGACAACCCAACGTCACTACTCGCCGATTGACCGCCTTCTGCTACAAGCCGATGCCGCGATGCGTACCTTGCTGCCCTTCAGTGGTCAGCCGTACCGTCCTTCGCCCGCTATCGTGCAGCCGGATGCGCAAATGAGCGACGAAGACACCCGGCACGTCGCCGGTCTGATGCGCATCAACCATACCGGCGAAGTCTGTGCCCAGGCGCTGTATCAGGGTCAGGCCCTGACCGCCAAGCTGCCGCAAGTGCGCGCCGCCATGGAGCATGCCGCCGAAGAAGAAATCGACCACCTGGTCTGGTGCGAACAACGCATAAAACAGTTGGGCAGCCACACCAGCATTCTCAATCCGCTGTTCTATGGCATGTCGTTCGGGATTGGCGCGGTAGCCGGGTTGATCAGCGATAAAGTCAGCCTGGGTTTCGTTGCCGCTACCGAGCATCAAGTGTGCAAACACCTCAACGAACACCTTGAGCAACTGCCAGCCGAGGACGAAAAGTCCCGGGCGATCCTCGAGCAGATGCGCATTGATGAAGAACACCACGCCGAAAGCGCGCTGGAGGCTGGGGGTTTCCGCTTCCCGGCACCGGTGAAGTTTGGCATGAGCCTGATGGCCAAGGTCATGACCAAGAGTACTTACCGGATCTGACCCCAAACACTTTTGTAGGAGCAAGGCTTGCCCGCGATTGCGTCCTTGAGATCGCCATCGCGGGCAAGCCTTGCTCCTACAAGGGCACTCGAAAATCTTAGTTCGACATGTTGCGCGCGTAGAAGATTTCCAGCATCTCGTGTTTCACACGCTCGGTCACCTGGGCACGCTGCTCAGCGGACAGGCTGCTGGTGGCGTCGCCGAACAGGTAGTTATCCAGCTCGAAGTTCTTCAGCAGCATTTTGGTGTGGAACAGGTTTTCCTGGTACACGTTCACGTCGGTCATCTGGTACGCGCCCCGAGTGTCTTCGGAAAGGTAGTTCTGAATCGAGTTGATCTCGTGGTCGATGAAGTGCTTGTTGCCTTCCACATCACGGGTGAAACCGCGCACACGATAATCCACGGTCACGATGTCCGAATCGAACTGATGGATCAGGAAGTTGAGCGCCTTTAGCGGTGAAATGACGCCACAGGTCGACACATCAATGTCCACACGGAATGTCGCGATGCCATCGTCCGGATGGATTTCCGGGTAGGAGTGCACCGTGATGTGGCTCTTGTCGAGGTGGGCCAGGATAATTTCAGGCAGCGGGCCCGGGGACTCTTCGATCTGGCTGTCGGTAGGCGTCACCGGCTCTTCAGAGATCAGAATCGTGACACTGGCGCCCTGGGGTTCATAGTCCTGACTGGCGATGTTCAGGATGTTGGCACCAATGATATCGACAACTTCTGTGAGGATCTGCGTCAGGCGCTTGGCGTTGTACTCTTTATTAATGTACTCGACGTAAGCCTGTTGGTCTTGCGGGGTTTGCGCGTAGCAGATGTCATAGATGTTGAAGCTCAAGGTCTTTGTCAGGTTATTGAACCCGTGGAGCTTGAGTTTGCTTTTCACCGTTAAGACTCTCTATGTATTGCGGCCCGGCCGCATGATCAAGCATGCCCGTCAGATGCGAACGACACACCTGCGCAGGACGGTTAACACCTCTTCACAATGGCTATTTTGGTTATCTGTTCGGGTGCGCGGACTGTCGGCGGACGGGCTACTACCCTGAAAAAAGTGGCGCATTGTGCAGACGTCAGCTTGGGATCGCCACAGTCTGCACTGCCTTTATGATAGTTGAATGTCGATTCAACCGAGCTCGATGATCTCGTAGTCATGGGTAATTGCCACGCCAGCCGCACCCAGCATGATCGACGCCGAGCAATACTTCTCGGCAGACAGCTCGATGGCGCGCTTGACCTGGGCTTCTTTCAAGCCGCGACCCTTGACCACGAAGTGCATGTGAATCTTGGTGAAAACCTTCGGATCTTCGGTGGCACGCTCGGCTTCGAGGAAAGCTTCGCAGCTTTCAACGGCCTGACGGGACTTCTTGAGGATGCTGACCACGTCGAAATTGCTGCAACCGCCAACACCCAGCAGGAGCATTTCCATCGGCCGGACACCCAGGTTGCGACCGCCGGCATCGGGCGGACCGTCCATAACCACGACATGACCGCTGCCGGATTCACCGAGGAACATGGCTTCGCCAGCCCATTGGATGCGTGCCTTCATCGCCAAGACTCCACTGTATAAAAAAGGGTCGCCAGCTTAGCACAGGGGCCTTGATTGACGACGTCTCGCCTTCCTGCGACGCAAGCCGATGTGCTGTAGGTAAATTCTCGAATATTGCAGGAAGTGTCTGTTAAGCTGGCGCCAATTCACTGGCGCATTGCCAGCTTTATAGCAACCTCAGCGACTCATAAAAAAATCAAACACACCGTGAAGTCTTTTCGGGATACAACCATGGTTGCTATTACCCCAACACCCAAGATCAAGAACCTCGACAAGCTATTGATGCACTGCCAGCGCCGTCGTTATGCGGCCAAAAGCAATATCATTTGTGCCGGTGATCGCTCGGACACCCTGTTCTTCATCATCAAGGGTTCGGTCACCATCCTGATCGAGGATGACGATGGCCGCGAAATGATCATCGCCTACCTGAACTCCGGAGACTTTTTCGGCGAGTTGGGCCTGTTTGAACAGGCCGGCCTGGAACAGGAACGCAGCGCCTGGGTGCGCGCCAAGATCGAATGCGAAGTCGCGGAGATCAGCTACGCGAAATTCCGCGAGCTGTCCCAACAGGATCCAGACATTCTTTACGTGCTCAGCGGACAAATCGCACAGCGCCTGCGCAACACCACCCGCAAAGTGGGTGACCTTGCATTCTTCGACGTTACCGGCCGCGTCGCACGCTGCCTCCTGGAACTGTGCAAGCAGCCAGATGCAATGACCCATCCCGATGGCATGCAGATCAAGGTGACCCGTCAAGAGATCGGGCGGATTGTCGGTTGTTCACGTGAGATGGTCGGTCGCGTACTCAAGGACCTGGAAGAACGCAACCTGGTGGACGTCAAAGGCAAGACCATGGTGGTCTTCGGTACGCGCTAAACCCTGAACATGTCTGCCAGCAATTCGCGGTACAACGCGTCGAGTCGCCCCAACGCATCAGGTGCTGCATATTTTTCATGAAGAGCAATGTGGCTCTCGGCGCGAACTCGCTGCTCCAGACCACAGGCTTCATTGAAACGGTTAACCGCCGCAACCATCGACTCACGCTCGTTATCGAGCAACAAAGCACCGTGCACCAACCCTACCGGACGCGTACCGCCCTTGCTCTGGCGCCAGCGTTGAGCCGTGCCGACCATCTTGCGCCCATCAAGGTTGACGTTGAATCGCCCATCACAGAACGCACCTTCTATTTCGCCTAAAGACGAAACGCCGCCCAGTTCATCGAGTAACTGACAAATCGGATCGCAAAGCCGGCGATAACCGGTTTCGATGCGGTTCTGGTCACCCTCGCTACGCGGTGGCGCGTAGACCAGTGCAATGTTGATCGTCGAGGCCGATTGCGGCACCGGCTCACCGCCGGTTTCACGCAACAACACCGGCCAACCTGCCGCAGCCGACACTTCGCACGCGGCCTCGAACCCAGGCAGACGATTCAACCGTCGCGGCATGACCAGTGCCTTATCACTGGGTTGCCAGAACAGCAGGCCAAACTCCGAATCGCCGGTGCACACATGGGCCAACAGATCCTGTTCGGCGAGCAGGCCGCCTTCGACGGTCAAGGCGATGGGCTGGGTCATGGCAGTAGACATCCTTTGTTTTGGGTATAAAAAAGCCGGCATCGCCGGCTTCTTCATCAAGTCACGTTCAGTCGAGTGTAGAACCGCTCACCGCGATACCACGCTCAGGAAAGAACAGACGCTGCAGCTCGGTGCCCGGGCTTTCGGCGCGCATGAACGCTTCGCCAACCAGGAACGCGTACACGTCGCTGATTTCCATCAGTTCGACATCGGCCCGGTTGAGAATGCCACTTTCGGTGATCACCAGGCGATCACGCGGGATACGCGGCAACAGATCGAGGGTGGTTTCCAGATTGACTTCGAAGGTGTGCAGGTTGCGGTTGTTGACGCCGATCAACGGAGTGTCGAGGGTTTTCAAGGCCCGCTCCAGCTCGTCGCCATCGTGAACTTCCACCAGCACATCGAGGCCGACACTTTTGGCGACGGCAGCCAACTCGGCCATTTTCACGTCATCCAGTGCGGAGACGATCAGCAGCACGCAGTCGGCGCCCAACGCTCGGGCTTCAACGATCTGATACGGATCAATCATGAAGTCCTTGCGGATCACCGGCAGTTTGCACGCCGCCCGCGCCTGTTGCAGATACGCATCGGCGCCCTGGAAGTAATCGATATCGGTGAGCACTGACAGACAGGTCGCGCCGCCCTTCTCGTAACTCTTGGCGATGTCGGCGGGAACGAAGTTCTCGCGAATCACGCCTTTGCTCGGTGAAGCTTTTTTGATTTCTGCAATGACCGCTGGCTGCTTGAGCTTGGCCTGAGCCAACAATGCCTTGGCAAAACCACGGGGTGCATCGGCCGCCTTGGCCAGACTTTCCAGCTCCGCCAGGCTTACGCGAGCGCTTCGCTCAGCGACTTCCTGGACTTTACGGGCCAGAATGTTTTCCAGAACCGTCGGTACACTCATCCCTCATTCTCCACTTTGAATACCGCGGTAAATGCACCCAACTCCTCCAGTTTTTCCCGAGCGAGGCCTGTGTGCAGCGCATCGTGCGCCAGGGCAACGCCTTCTTTCAAACTGCTGGCATGGTCGGCGGCGTACAGCGCGGCACCGGCATTGAGCATAATCATTTCCGCGGCTTTCTGACCGTTCTCGGTCTTGCGCTTGCCCAAGGCATCGCGAATCAGCTCCAGGGAAGCCACCGGGCTATCCACTGCCAGACCGTGCAGGCTCTGGCTTTTCATGCCCAGGTCTTCTGGCTCGACCCAATACTCGGTGATCTGGTCATCTTTCAATTCCGCCACGAAGGTTGGCGCCGCCAGACTGAACTCGTCCAGGCCATCCTTCGAGTGCACCACCAGCACGTGCTTGCTGCCCATACGCTGCAAGACTTCGGCCAGCGGCCGGCACAACGCCTGATTGAACACGCCCACCACCTGATGCTTCACTCCGGCCGGATTCGTAAGCGGGCCGAGCATGTTGAACAGCGTGCGCAAGCCCAGCTCCCGGCGCGGGCCGGCGGCGTGCTTCATGGCGCTGTGATGGGTCTGGGCGAACATGAAACCGATGCCGACGTTGTCGATGCAGCGAGCCACCTGAACCGGCGTCAGGTTCAGGTAGATACCCGCCGCTTCCAGCAAATCGGCGCTGCCGCTTTTGCCCGAAACCGCACGGTTACCGTGCTTGGCCACGGTGCAACCGGCCGCCGCGACCACGAACGAGGAAGCGGTCGAGACGTTAAAAATGTTCGCGCCATCGCCACCGGTACCGACCACGTCGACGACGCCGTCGAGGGTCTTGAGTTCGACCTTGTCCGCCAGCTCGCGCATGACCGACACGGCGCCGACGATCTCGTCGATGCTTTCACTCTTCATGCGCATGGCCATCATGAACGCGCCGATCTGCGCATCCGTGCATTGACCGGTCATGATTTCGCGCATGACATCGCGCATCTCATCGGTGCTGAGGTCGAGCTGTTCGACGATACGGCTCAGGGCTGTCTTGATATTCATGAAAAGTCCTTAGCGCGTGCCGCCGGTTTGTTTGAGGAAATTAGCGAACAGCTCGTGGCCCTGTTCGGTGAGGATCGACTCAGGGTGAAACTGGACGCCCTCGATGTTCAAGGTCTTGTGGCGCAGGCCCATGATCTCGTCGACCGAACCGTCTTCAAGCTGGGTCCAGGCGGTAAGCTCCAGGCAATCGGGCAGGGTTTCGCGTTTGACGATCAGTGAATGATAGCGGGTGACTGTCAGCGGATGGTTCAGGCCTTCAAATACGCCTTTATCCTCGTGGAACACCGGGCTGGTCTTGCCGTGCATGACCTGGCGGGCGCGCACCACATCGCCGCCAAAGGCCTGGCCGATGGACTGATGGCCCAGGCACACGCCGAGAATCGGCAGTTTTCCGCCAAAATGTTTGATCACATCAATCGACACGCCGGCTTCGTTCGGCGTGCAAGGGCCGGGTGAAACGACGATCCGCTCAGGGTTGAGGGCTTCGATTTCGGCAATGGTGAGCTCATCGTTGCGCACGACTTTGACCAGGGAGCCGAGCTCACCGAGGTATTGCACAACGTTGTAAGTAAAAGAGTCGTAGTTATCGATCATCAGCAACATGGCGTTAAGAACCTCTTGAATTTACTGACTTTGAATACAGCCTTCGAATGATTTACCCGCAGCGTCCTGCACTTTGTCAGTCAAAGCGACATGTCATACGGGTAACGTCCATCGGTCAGCTTGCCGGGGTTTGTTCAGCCAGGGCCACCGCACGGAACATCGCGCGGCGCTTGTTCAGGGTTTCTTCCCATTCCAGCGCCGGTACCGAGTCGGCAACGATGCCGCCACCGGCCTGCACGTGCAGTTCGCCGTTCTTGATCACCGCGGTGCGGATCGCGATCGCGGTGTCCATGTTGCCGTTCCAGGCGAAGTAGCCGACGGCGCCGCCGTAGACTCCACGCTTGACCGGTTCCAGTTCGTCGATGATTTCCATCGCGCGAATCTTCGGTGCGCCAGACAAGGTGCCCGCCGGCAGAATCGCCCGCAGTGCGTCCATCGCCGTCAGGCCGGCCTTCAATTGACCGGTGACGTTGGACACGATGTGCATCACGTTGGAATAACGCTCGATCACCATTTTTTCAGTGAGTTTCACCGAACCGATTTCCGAGACCCGACCGGTGTCGTTACGACCCAGGTCGATCAGCATCAAGTGCTCGGCAATTTCCTTGTCGTCGGACAGCAGGTCTTTTTCCAGCGCCAGGTCCGCCTCTTCGTTGGCCCCGCGTGGGCGAGTGCCGGCGATCGGGCGCACGGTGATCAGGTTGTCTTCGACCCGCACCAGCACTTCCGGCGAACTGCCGACGACATGGAAGTCGCCGAAGTTGAAGAAGTACATATATGGCGTCGGGTTGAAGCAACGCAGCGCCCGGTACAGATCGATGGGCGCAGCCTTGAAGTCGATCGACATGCGCTGGGACGGCACGACCTGCATGCAGTCACCGGCCAGGATGTATTCCTTGATGGTGTCGACGGCTTTTTCGTAATCGTCCTGGGTGAAGCTCGAACGAAACACTGGATCAGCAGACTGTTGCTTGCTGAAATCCAGGCCACGGCGCGGGGTAATCGGCTGACGGAGTTTTTCCAGCAGCTCTTCCAGGCGCGCCTGACCTTGTTCGAAAGCATCGTCCTGCGAGGGATCGGCCAGGACAATCGCGTGCATCTTGCCGGCGAGGTTGTCGAACACGACCACCGCGTCGGAAACCATCAGCAGAATGTCCGGCACGCCCAACGGATCCGGGTTCGGGCACTTGCCCAGACGCTTCTCCACATAGCGCACGCAGTCGTAACCGAAGTAACCCACCAGACCGCCATTGAAGCGCGGCAGGCCAGGGATGGTCGGCACGTTGTAGCGGGCTTTGAATGCTTCGACGAAGGCCAGCGGATCTTCGGCTTCGTGGCTTTCGATCTCGATGCCGTCGTGGGTCACGCTGACGTGATGGTCGTGAACCCGCAGCACGGTGCGGCACGGCAGACCGATGATCGAGTAACGCCCCCACTTCTCCCCGCCCTGTACCGATTCCAGCAGGTAGGAGTTGGGCTCGTCGGCCAGTTTCAGGTAGATCGACAGCGGCGTGTCGAAGTCGGCCAGGGTTTCGCAGGCAAGCGGGATGCGGTTGTAGCCGGCAGCGGCCAAACGCAGGAATTCTTCGCGGATCATGGGGTAGCCTCGTGGCTTGAGGGTCTAACAGTCAGGTATGCAAACGCGCCGGTATGCCGGCCAGGAACAAGTCAGGCGCGCCAACGCCAGCGGGCCAAGGCCTTGATGACTTTCATCCAGAGTTTGCGAGTGACCACCACGATGGCGTTTCCAGAAGGGGGTTGAACAGCGTCGGGCAACGTTATCTCAGCGGCTGGATCCAGGCAACCGCGAATTAACTTGCGCAGATCGTCAATCACCAGCGCCGGCGACTCTTCGGCAATCGGCCGGCCGTGGTTATAGCCATAACTGAGCGCCACGCATTTGACCCCCGCCGCTTTCGCCGCCAGCACATCGCTGCGCGAATCGCCGACGAACAAGGATTGCGACGCCGGGATGTTGGTCATTTTCATCACGAAAAACAGCGCTGCCGGGTCCGGCTTTTTCTGTGGCAGGGTGTCGCCGCCGATGATCAAGCGGAAATAACGACCGATTTTCATCTGGTCCAGCAGCGGTGCGACGAAGCGCTCCGGCTTGTTGGTGATCAGCGCCATCTCGACACCCTGCTTGTGCAGCCATTTCAGGGTGTCGCGCACGCCGGGGTAGACCACCGTCAGCTCGTGACCGTCCTCATAAAAACCGTTGAACAGTTCCAGGGCATGCTCGGCTTCGACCTCATCGACACCCTCGGCGTCGATATGGTTGGCCAAGGCCCGGCGTACCAGCGTGTGCACGCCGTTGCCAACCCACTCACGCACCGATTCGATGCCGGCAGGTTTTCGCCCGAGTTTGAGCAGCATGTTATCCACAGCCGCTGCGAGGTCGGGGACCGAATCGACCAGCGTGCCATCCAGATCGAACATCACCAGCCGCGGCAGAGACCCCGGGAACAGCTGCTCAAAGCCACTCATGGGCGGGTCAGCGCCAGTTCGGAACGCATCTTTTCAATCACCTCTTGGTAGTTCGGCGCATTGAAGATCGCCGAGCCGGCGACGAAGGTGTCGGCGCCAGCAGCCGCGATTTCACGAATGTTGTTCACGTTGACGCCGCCGTCGATTTCCAGGCGGATGTCACGGCCGGAAGCATCGATCAGCGCCCGCGCTTCACGCAGCTTGTCGAGGGTGCCGGGGATGAACTTCTGCCCGCCGAAGCCCGGGTTGACGCTCATCAGCAGGATCATGTCGACCTTGTCCATCACGTACTTGAGCACGTCCAGCGGGGTCGCCGGGTTGAACACCAGGCCCGACTTGCAGCCGCCTTCGCGGATCAGTTGCAGGGAACGGTCGACGTGCTGCGAGGCTTCCGGGTGAAAAGTGATGTAGGTCGCGCCGGCTTCGATGAAGTCACCGACGATGCGGTCCACCGGGCTGACCATCAGGTGCGCGTCGATCGGCGCGGTCACGCCGTACTTGCGCAGTGCAGCGCACACCATCGGGCCGATGGTCAGGTTCGGCACGTAGTGGTTGTCCATGACATCGAAGTGCACGAAGTCGGCGCCAGCGGCCAGGACGTTGTCCACTTCTTCACCCAAGCGGGCGAAGTCGGCGGAGAGAATCGACGGAGCAATTACGAAGGGCTGCATGACGCACCTTTTTTGAGCAAAATCACGATGGCGCGCATTGTATACCTCATGCTTTGACGCGCGCGACGTGACTGCGATGATCAGTAAGCCGCTCGGTAGATCTTCTCGATATCGACCGCACTCAATTTGCGCGGATTGTTGCGCATCAGGCGCTCAATTCCCGCCGCTTCCACGGCCATGGCCGGGATGGCGTCTTCTGGAACGCCGAAGCTGCGCAGTCCTGGCGGGATTTCTACCGCAACGCACAACTCGGTCATCGCCTCTACGGCCTTGTCCGCCGCGTCGTTGGCGCTCAGATGAGCGGTCTTCACCCCCATGGCCTCGGCGATATCCTGCATGCGCTCCACGCAGGCCATTTTGTTCCAGGTCATGACATACGGCAGCAGCAAGGCGTTGCTGACGCCATGGGCAATGTTGAATCGGCCGCCCAACGGATACGCCAGCGCGTGCACCGCACCGACCCCGGCATTGCCGAACGCCATGCCGGCCATCAGGCTGGCGGTGGCCATGTCTTCGCGGGCCTGGAGATTGGATGGATTGGCGTAAGCCTTCGGCAGCGCCTTGGCGATGAGCTTGATGGCGCCGATGGCCAGCGCGTCGGTAATCGGTGAGGCGTTCAACGATAGATAAGATTCGATGGCGTGCACCAGTGCATCGACGCCACTGGCAGCCGTGACACTGCGCGGACAGGTCAGGGTCATTTGCGGGCTGACCAGCGCCACGTCCGGTAATAGATAGTCGCTGACGATGCCTTTTTTCAGCTGCGCGACCTTGTCGGAGAGGATCGCCACGTTGGTGACTTCCGAGCCGGTGCCGGCGGTGGTTGGAATGGCGATCAGCGGCGGGCCTTTGCGCGGCACCTGATCGATGCCGAACAGATCCTCCAGCGCCCCGTGATAACCGGCGTAGGCCGCGACACTTTTAGCGATGTCGATGGCACTGCCGCCGCCGAGACCGATCAGGCCGTCGTGCCCGCCCTCGCGGTAGACCCGCATGCAGTCTTCGACGATGGCGATTTCCGGGTCAGGCAATACACGGTCGAAAATTTCGTAGGTTCGGTCGCCCAGCTGCGCCAGCGCGATCTCGACCGTGCCGGACTTGACCAGTGCGGCATCGGTGACGATCAGCGGGTTGTCGATGTCCAGGCGTGTCAGTTCAGCCGCCAGTTGCTCGATGGCACCGGCGCCGGTGATCAGTTTGTGGGCGATTTTGAAAGAGGAAAGACTCATGTGCGCAGCCTCTTATAGATAGGGGAGCTGGGCACAAGAGTAGCTGGGGATTGGGGTTTGTCTGCTATTCAGGTCAAGAATGACCCGCGCCCCCGAAAATCACACAAAACCCTGTAGGAGCTGTCGAGTGAAACGAGGCTGTGATCTTTTGATTTTGCTTTTTTGAAACAAGATCAAAAGATCGCAGCCTCGTTTCACTCGACAGCTCCTACAGAGACAATGTCAGACCTGGGCGGTACGCAGTTTTTCGCTACGGCCGCGCAGCCATTCCAGAGTCAGCAGCAGGATCACCGAGAAGGCAATCAGCAACGTCGCCGCCGCCGCGATGGTCGGGCTGAGGTTTTCGCGGATACCGCTGAACATCTGCCGTGGCAATGTCGCTTGTTCAGGACCAGCGAGGAACAGCGTCACCACCACTTCATCGAACGAAGTCGCGAAGGCAAACAGCGCACCGGAGATCACGCCAGGCGCAATCAGCGGCAAGGTCACCCGACGGAACGCCGTCAGCGGCGAAGCACCCAGGCTCGCAGCAGCACGCACCAGGTTTTGGTTAAACCCCTGCAAGGTCGCCGACACCGTGATGATCACAAACGGCACACCCAAGACGGCGTGCACGACGATCAGCGAGATATAGCTGTTGCCAAATCCCAGTGGGGCAAAGGTCAGGTAACTGGCCACACCAATGATCACAACCGGCACCACCATCGGCGAAATCACCAGCGCCATCACCAGCGGTTTGCCCGGGAAATCGCCCCGGGTCAGGCCGATCGCTGCCAGCGTGCCGAAGATCATCGCCAGCACGGTCGCCGCCGGAGCCACGATCATGCTGTTCTTCAACGAACGCATCCATTCCGCCGAAGCAAAGAAGTCCTGGTACCAGTGCAGAGAGAAGCCTTGCAGCGGATAGACCAGAAAACTCCCCGAGTTGAACGACAGCGGAATGATCACCAGCACCGGAAGGATCAGGAACAACAAAATCAAGCCGCAGAGAATCCGCAAACCGTAGAACCACACCCGCTCAATGGGCGACATATAAGGACTCAGCATTTCGTTCTCCCCTTAGCTCAGGCGCAGGCGACTGGCGCCCACCAGCCAGCTGTAAATCAGATAAAGCACCACGGTCGCCAACAGCAGCAGCCCACCGAGTGCGGTCGCCATGCCCCAGTTGATGCTGGTGTTGGTGTAGAAGGCGACGAAGTAACTGACCATCTGATCGTTCGGACTGCCCAGCAAGGCCGGGGTGATGTAGTAGCCGATGGCAAGGATGAACACCAACAGGCAACCGGCGCCGACACCGGCATAGGTCTGCGGGAAATACACCCGCCAGAAACTGGCGAACGGGTGGCAGCCGAGGGAAATCGCGGCGCGCATGTAGGTCGGCGAGATGCCTTTCATCACGCTGTAGATCGGCAGAATCATGAACGGCAGCAGGATGTGCACCATGGAGATGTAAACCCCGGTGCGGTTGAACACTAGCTCCAGCGGTTTATCGATGATGCCCATCGCCATCAGGCCGCTGTTGATCAAGCCACCCGATTGCAGCAACACGATCCACGCGGCGACCCGCACCAGGATCGAGGTCCAGAACGGCAGCAGCACCAGAATCATCAGCAGGTTGCTTTGCCGTGACGGCAAGTTCGCCAACAGGTAGGCCAACGGATACGCCAGCAGCAGACAGATCACGGTGATGATCAGCCCCATCCAGAATGTCCGGGCGAAGATGTCGAGGTAGATCGCCTGATCGGGTGTGGCCGGGGCGATTTCGCCGAGGTCGTCGATACGGTGGTCGACCGCCGCCAGCAAGTAATAAGGCGTGATGCTGCTGGTGTTGCGGCGCACGGCTTGCCAGTAGGCCGGGTCGCCCCAGCGCTCGTCGAGACCTTCCAGCGCTTCTTTATAGGAGGCCGGTTCGGTGGCGAACGGTAAGGCACGTGCGGTTTTGGTCAGCAGGCTGCGGTAGCCGGCCAACTCCATGTTCAAGCGCTTGGACAGGTCGCCCAAGGTCTGATTCTTGCGGGCTTCAGCGAGGTCTTCGCTGGTCGCCTTGTAAACCGGTTCAGCGGGCAGGCCTCGGCCATCCCAACTGGCGATAGCCGCCACGGTGCGCGGCATGCCGCCGACCACTTCCGGGTTACCGACACTTTTGTAGAGCAGCGCCACGATGGGCACCAGGAACACCAGCAACAGAAACAGCACCAACGGCGCGATCAAGGCTTGTGCTTTCCAGCGGTTGATCCGCTCGGCGTGCTTGAGCCGCTGCTTCAAGGTGGGGTCGGTGCCCGCGTTCAGGGGAATGGCGGTGGCCATGGCGTACTCCGGAAATCTTTGATCAATCGATAATGTGGGAGCGAACTTGTGGCGAGGGGGCTTGCCCCCGTTCGGCTGCGAAGCAGTCGTAAAACATCACACTCGGTATACCTGATATACGGCGATTGCAGGTTTTGGGGCCGCTTCGCGACCCAACGGGGGCAAGCCCCCTCGCCACAAAAGCTCGCCCTCACAGGAGGGCGAGCCCTCTGGTTACTTCGCAGCCCAGGAATTGAAGCGCTGTTCCAGTTGCTCACCGTTGTCAGCCCAGAAGCTGACGTCGATCTGCACCTGGTTGGCGATGTTTTCCGGGGTGGTCGGCATGTCTTTGAGGACATCCTTGGCCAGCAACGGTACGGCTTGAACGTTGGCCGGGCCGTAGGCGATGTTTTCCGAGTAGGTCTTCTGCTGCTGCGGCGCCACGGAGAAGGCGATGAATTTCTTCGCTGCTTCGGCGCGCTTGGCGTCCAGACCTTTCGGGATGGCCCAGGCGTCGAAGTCGTAGATACCGCCGTTCCACACGACTTTCAGGTTGCTTTCTTTTTGCACGGCAGCGATCCGGCCGTTGTAGGCCGAGCTCATGACCACGTCGCCGGAAGCGAGGTACTGCGGCGGTTGCGCGCCGGCTTCCCACCACTGGATGCTTGGTTTGAGCTCATCAAGCTTCTTGAACGCGCGGTCCTGACCGTCCTTGCCGGCCAGTACTTTGTAGACGTCTTTCGGCGCAACGCCGTCGGCCATCAGAGCGAATTCCAGGGTGTACTTGGCGCCTTTACGCAGGCCACGTTTGCCCGGGAATTTCTTGGTGTCCCAGAAATCCACCCAGCTGGTCGGTGCAGATTTCAGCTTGTCGGCGTTGTAGGCCAGCACGGTCGACCACACGAAGAAGCCCACGCCGCATGGCTGGATGGCGCCTTTGACGTAGTCTTCGGACTTGCCGAACAACTTCGGATCAAGCTGCTCGAACATGTCTTCGTCGCAACCACGGGACAGTTCTGGCGATTCAACTTCTACCAGGTCCCAGGACACGCTCTTGGTGTCGACCATGGCTTTGACCTTGGCCATTTCGCCGTTGTACTCGCCCGCCACGATCTTGCCGTTACCTGCCGCTTCCCATGGTGCGTAGAAGGCTTTGACCTGCGCCGCCTTGTTCGCCCCGCCAAAGGACACCACGGTCAGGTCCGGGCCCGCCGCCATTGCGTGTGCCGCGCCGATCATGCCCATGACCAAAGCGGTGAATTTCAGGGATCTCAACATTTATTGTTCTCTCCACGTGCAGGGTTGGTGTTGTTGAAGCAGGGGGGCGATCAATGCGCCTCTAGAAGTGGGTCGAGCGCGCGAACGTGTTCGACCTGCCAGCCAAGCGGTACCACGTCGCCGACGGCCAGCGCGGGATCGAGCTCGGCAATCGGTTGTTTCACAAAGAAATCGGTCTTGCCGCAGACTTCCAGGCGAACCCGGACGTGGTCGCCCAGATAGATGAATTCCTCCACCCGCCCTGAGAAGCGGTTGACGCACTGATCGCTTGCGCCGTTGAGGCTTATGCGCTCGGGGCGAATCGACAGCGTGACCGGCTCGCCGGTCTTGCCAACGTTGACCGCCAGGGCTTCAACCTTTTCACCGCGTCCCAACTCAACCACGCAGCGGTCGCCGGTGTGGCTGTGCAAGCGGCCGTTGAGGCGATTGTTCTCACCAATGAAGTTGGCGACGAAGGTGTTTTTCGGCTCTTCGTAGAGGGTGCGCGGCGGAGCGATCTGCTGGATTTCGCCCTGGTGGAAGACAGCCACGCGATCGGACATGGTCAGGGCTTCGCCCTGGTCGTGGGTCACGTAGACCACGGTCACGCCGAGGCGCTGGTGCAGGTGCTTGATTTCCATCTGCATGTGTTCACGCAGTTGTTTGTCCAGTGCGCCGAGGGGTTCGTCCATCAGCACCAGTTGCGGTTCGAACACCAAGGCACGGGCCAAAGCCACACGCTGTTGCTGACCGCCGGACAGTTGCGCCGGATAACGCTGGGCGAAGGTGTCGAGCTGAACCATGCTCAGGACTTTTTTGACCTTGTCGCTAACGTCGCTCTTGTTCAAGCCGCGCACGGTCAACGGGAACGCCAGGTTCTCGGCAACGGTCATGTGCGGGAACAACGCGTAGTTCTGGAACACCATGCCGATGTCGCGTTTGTGCGGCGGCACGTTGTTGATGGAACGCCCGGCCAGCTGGATTTCGCCTGCGGTCGGTGTTTCGAAACCGGCGAGCATCATCAGGCTGGTGGTCTTGCCGGAGCCGGACGGCCCGAGCAAGGTGAGGAATTCGCCTTTGCGAATCTCCAGGTTGAGGTCTTTGACGATCAGGTTCTCGCCGTCGTAGCTTTTTTGCACTCCACGAAAGCTGACCAGAATATCGCTGGCCCCTGCGTTTGAATCGACCTGGCTCATACCCACACCTTTGTTGTGATGACTGCTGTGGACTAAGCCTAGTGGACGCTGCCGGCCACGCAAATCGGGGCGCAGGAGAGAATGGCCTCAGCAGGATGGAAGGTTGGGGGTAGGGATTGCCCTACAAGGATGGCGGGGATGGATAGGGGCAGCGGCAATCTTGACGCTGCAAGCCGCAAGAACGGGCAAAAGCGGGTTGCCGGGCATGTCGCAAATGGACATGGCGACGTTTCATCCCTGTAGGAGCACAGCTTGCTGGCGATGGCGATTTCAAGGACGCCATCGCCAGCAAGCTGTGCTCCTACGGGGAAACGGTGCCTTTAGAGGAGTTTGTGCTCCATGGCGTACTTCACAAGTTCAGCCAGGGAGGTGATGTTGAGTTTCTGCATCAGCCGCGCCTTGTGGGTGCTGATGGTTTTGCTGCTCAAGGCCAGTTGCTGGGCGATGTCATTGACGTTGGCGCCCTGGGCCAGGCGTTCGAACACCGAGAATTCGCGCTCGGACAACAACGAGTGCAACGGCCGCGAATCGGTCAGGCCGACTTCGAAGACCATGCGGTCGGCCAGGTCCGGGTCGATGTAGCGCCCGCCCGCCGCGACCTTGCGGATCGCCGTCAGCAGCAGTGCCGGATCGCTGTCCTTGGTCGCATAGCCCGCAGCGCCGATCTTCAACGCACGGGCGGCCATTTGCGCTTCGTCGTGCATCGACAACACCAGAATCGCTGGCGGATTGTTTAGCGCACGAATCCGCGGAATCGCCTCCAAGCCGTTAACCCCAGGCATGGAGATGTCCAGCAAGACCACTTCACAGGGAACATGGCGCAACGTCTCGAGCAACTGCTCGCCATTGCTCGCCTCCCCTACCACCAGCAAATCCTTGGCCAGGCCGATCAATTGCTTGATGCCTTCGCGGACGATGGTGTGGTCTTCGGCTACCAGTACACGGATCACTTACTTCTCCTCATCCAGCGGCACTCGCACGCTCAGGGTCGTGCCTTCACCCGGTTCACTCTCAAGCGACAACTGCCCGCCCATGATCAACACTCGCTCGCGCATGCCGACCACCCCGAAGGAGGTTGACCTACCGGTGGCGGGGACAAATCCTACGCCATCATCGCTGACGGTCAGACACAACTCGTCGCCTTCCAGCGCCAATGTCAGTTCGACAGTATGCGCCTGGGCATGGCGCATGACATTGGTCAGCGCTTCCTGAAGGATCCGGAACAGGCCAATCGCCTTGGCATCACTGAGTACCGGCAGGTTCTCCGGCACCTGCACCAGACACGGAATCTGCGTGCGCGCCTCGAATCGGCGAGCCTGCCACTCGATGGCCGAGGCGATCCCGGCGTCGAGAATCGGCGGCCGCAGTGCAGTGGCTACATCGCGAACCAGTTGGAACAGCTGAGCGATCAAGCGCTTCATACTGTTCAAGCGTTCGTTCAGACCGGGGTCGAGCTGCGCGTAAGCCAGTTCGCACATGGAGGTTTCCAGTTTGAGCACGGTCAACATCTGCCCCAGTTCGTCGTGTACTTCCCGGGCGATGCGGGCTTTTTCCTCTTCCCGCACACTCTCCAGGTGCGCGGACAACTCGCGCAACTGCTCGCGAGAACTGGCCAGTTCCAGTTCGATGCGCTTGCTCTCGCTGATGTCCCAGACGATCCCGTCCCAGACATAGGCGCCGTCTTCGAGTCGGCGGGTGATGGCCTTGATCTCGGCCCAGCGCTGTTCGCCGGATCGGGTGAGAATCCGTCCCTGCCACGACCAGTCACTGTCGGTGTCCAGCGCATGGTCCTGGGTTTGGTGATAACTGGCCTTGTCGTCCGGGTGCACCAGGCTGCGCAGGCCTTTGTCGCGATGGGCCAGGGTTGCCGGCGAGTAACCGACCAGGCTCTCGCTGCCTTCACTGATGTAGGCAAAGTCGATCTGCCCCGTCACCGGTGCCCGCTCCAGACGAAAGACCAATCCTGGAACGTTGGCAGCGATCCCTTGCAGACGCGCCTCGCTTTCCTGCAACGCAGCCAATGCACGACGGCGCTCGGTGACGTCATTGAGGTAAACCACCAGGTATTCGCTGTCGCGAAACCGCAAAAAGCTCAGCGAAACGTCCACCGGCAGGTTGCTGCCATCCGCCCGTATGCAGTTGGTTTCGAAACTTTGCGCTCCGTCCTCACTGGCCCGGGCGCGTTTCCACAGGTTCAGCCAGCGGTCCATGTGCAAGCCGGGCTCGAAGTCGATCAGCGGCCGATCAATGATCCCGCCCGCCGGATAACCCAGCATGGTTTCGGCCGCGCGATTGGCGTAGCGCACATGGCTGTCCCAGTTGACCCAAAGGATGCCGACAGTGCTCTGATCGATGGAAAACTGAGTGAGGCGCAAGGCTTCTTCGCTGGCGGCACGCAGGGCAATGTCTTCGCGCGCTGCCAGCAGACGATGCTCAAGACTGTGCTGCTGCCGACGCTGCCAGAACACGATAGCCATGCTGCTCAGCATCAGCACCGCCAACAACAGGCAGAGGTTTTGCCAGAACCCCGGGGATTCGGTCAGGCGCGGGTATTTGGGTTGCAGCCATTGGTTGTGCAGTTGCTCCAGGTCCTTGGCCGGGATCGCCCGCAGCGCGCTTTCAACGATGCCGGCCAGTTCTGGCCAATCCCGGCGCGTGGCCACCCGCAACAGTTGCGGCAAGCCGATATCACCGACCACCACCAGCCCGGCGAACTCAGGTTCGGCAGACAAACGCCCCAGCTGCGCTTCGTCGACCACGGCGTAACTGGCCTGCTGACTCAATAACAGTTGCAGTGCCTGGCGTTCGATCGGTACGCCTTGAAGATTCAGGTGCGGGTAATTGCTACGCAGGTAATCGGCGGTGGCGCCGGGCATGCGCACGGCGACGCGGGTCTGGCTGTCGAGTTTTTCCAGCTCGACCACGCCAGTGCTTTTCTGGTCGCTGACCACCAGTTGCGGTACCCGCATATACGGGTCGGAAAACTGCCAGAGCCGCAGGCCACCGGGGGTTTGGGTCAGCCCCGGAGCGATGTCGATTTCACCCTCGCGCGCGGCGGCTTCCAGTTGCTCCAGGTCTGGGAAGTTGCGCCAGCTCAGCTCGACTTTGAGCGCCTTGGCCAGCCACTTCATCAGCTCGACATTGACCCCGGACAAACGCTGCAAGCGGCGATCGTATTGGGCGTAAGGCACCTGCAACACCACTCCCACGCGCAATTCGCCATGCTGCGCCAGCCATTGCTGCTGGCCCGCGGACAATTGCGCGACGTGCACCGGTGGCGCGGGAGCCGCCCAGCCCATCAAGGGAAACCACAAACAGCCGATAACCCACAGGCAGCGAAAACGCATCATCGAAATCTCACACACTGACAAATACTGACCAACCCATTAGGCTGCCGGAATAACTTCTGGCCTGGAATATCCGATGCCCCCTGTCTACCGCCTGGCACTGCCAGCATTGTGCCTGTCGCTGATCCTGCCTTGTGCCTTTTCCGTCGAGGCTGCCGACCCGGCACCTGCCACTACGGAAACACCCGCCGAAGAAAAACCGGTCGAGCGCCAGCCGCTGCTTGAGCGTAGTCAGGAAGAAGCGTCTGCACTTGAGCGACAGATCCCTGCTCAGGAACAGCAGCAACTGCAAGCGGGCAGCGACACGTTTCTGGCCTTGTGGAAACCGGCCAATACCGCCGAGCCCAAAGGCGCGGTGATTATCATCCCGGGCGCCGGCGAAACCGTTGACTGGCCGCAAGCAATCGGTCCATTGCGACGTAAATTGCCGGACGCCGACTGGAGCAGCCTGAGTATCACCTTGCCGGACCTGCAAAGCGATGCCATTGCGCCGCGTATCGTAGAAGTCGCACCCACACCAAAAGCCGCTGACACCGCCAGCAAAGACTCGACCACTGCTGCGCCCATCGAACAAGCGGCAGGCGGTGAAGCGGAGGTGGCGGACAAGGCGATCGCCGAAACCACCGAGGAACAGGCCAAAGCCGACGCCGAACGAATCTTCGCCCGCATCGACGCCGCTATTGCCTACGCCGAACAGCAAAGCGCTCGCCGCATTGTCGTGCTGGGGCATGGCACTGGCGCTTACTGGGCCGCGCGCTACCTGAGCGAGAAGCAGCCCTCGCAAGTGGAGAAGTTTGTGATGGTCGCCGCTCAAATGCCGGTGAAAGCCAAACCAGAGCTGGCCGAGCTGACACCGACCCTGAAGCTGCCCACTGCAGACATCTTCTATATGGACAAGCCGCTGGATCGCAACCTGGCGCTGGAGCGCTTGCAAGCCAGCAAACGTTTGAAGACTTCGGGGTTCAGTCAGGTTTCGCTCAAGGCTTTGCCGGGTAATTCCAAGGCTGAGCAAGAGCAGCTGTTCCGTCGGGTGCGTGGCTGGTTAAATCCACAGAATGCGAATTAAACATAAGCAAAAGATCGCAGCCTGCGGCAGCTCCTACAGGTGTACGCATAACCCAGTGTAGGAGCTGCCGCAGGCTGCGATCTTTTGATCTTCCGGGCCGCTAACGAAAATCCCGCCGCTCGCGAATCAATGTGTAGGCGCTATGCAGTTCGCGAGTCTTGTCAGTGGCTTCGCGCACCTGCAGCGCCGTCGCACCGCTGCCGGCGATCTTGTCCGGGTGATGGCGACTCAGCAGACGTCGATAAGCACGCTTGATCTGCGCCGGCTCGGTGGTCGCCGAAACGCCCAAAAGCCGCAGGGCATCTTGATAGGTCAGCACGGTGCTGGCCTGTGCAAATTTGTGCTGCTCGTAATCGGCCGACAGCGCCTGCACCTGTCGTGACGTCCAGCCCAGCCATTTACCCCACTGCCTGATCAGCTCTCGTTCAGCACTGCCGGCGCGGCCATCCGCCCAGACCATCCGCCAACAGGCGCGCAAGACGCCTTCGGCCGCATGAGGCTGAGCGCTCAAGCGGCGCAAATAACCGCGCAACCGGTCATTTCCCGACTTGCCGCGATTGAACGCGGCAATGGCCCGGCGCTGGGCCGACTCGGTCATGTCCAGAGAACGCATTTCCTGACGGGCCTGCTGGATATGGCCCTCCACCACCCGTCCATCGCTCTTGGCCAGCCGTCCCAACAACACAAACAGCAGTTCATCGTTGCGCAGCACCGAGCGGCCACCGAGCTTTTCTCGCAAGTGCGCCCAGCTATGTATGTGCAAGTGCCGATCCAGCACCTGCCCCAACAAGGCGCCAAGCATGGCCCCCGGAATGCTGGCGATGTAAAAGCCCGCTCCGGCTCCAATCAGAGTCCCTGGCCACAACATCTCAGCGTCTCGCTTCTAACAGGGTTTCGACTTCAGCCAGACGTTCATGAGTGCCAACATCCACCCAATGTCCACTCAAGTGCTCGCCGGTGACTTGTCCATCGGCCATGGCCTTGCGCAGCAGCGGTGCAAGCTTGAAGGCACCGGCGGAGCAACCGTCGAACAGCTGCGGATGCAGGACCGCGATGCCGCTGTAGGTCAGGGTTGCAGTGTCCGGTTGACCGTCGCGTACTTGCCCGTCGATCAGACTGAAATCGCCGGTCGGATGATGGGCAGGGTTGTCCGCCAACACCAAATGCGCCAGCCCGGTGATGGGGTGGTGCAATACGCTGAAGTCGTAATCGGTCCAGATGTCACCGTTGACCACCATAAAGGCCTCGTCACCCAGCAACGGCAGCGCGCGGAAAATCCCGCCTCCGGTTTCCAGTGGCTCACCTTCCGGCGAGTACTGAATACGTACGCCGTATTGCGAGCCATCACCCAGGTAGTTTTCGATCAACTGGCCGAGCCAGGCATGGTTGATCACCACCTCGGTAAACCCCGCCACCGCCAAGGCTTTCAAGTGATACTCGATCAACGGTATACCGCCCGCGCGAACCAGCGGTTTCGGCGTTGTCAGGGTCAGCGGGCGCATGCGCTCGCCTTTCCCTGCCGCCAGAATCATTGCCTTCATGCATTCACTCCAGCACGCAGACTCAGCAGCAACACATCCAGCTCGGCCAGTTCAGGACGGCGGGCGATCACGGCGTCTATATAAGCAAAGAAGCGCGGTACATCACCAAGATAGCGTGGCTTGCCGTCACGGTGGCAGATGCGGGCAAAGATGCCGATCACTTTCAGGTGTCGCTGCACGCCCATCAGGTCACTGGCACGCAGGAAATCTTCGAAGTCGGGCTGAACCGGGATTCCGAGATCGCCCGCTTGCTGCCAGTAAGCCTCCAGCCAGCCGCGCACACGCTCCTCGGGCCAACTGAGGAACGCATCCTTGAACA
Source organism: Pseudomonas sp. GM41(2012) (assembly GCF_000282315.2). Lineage (GTDB taxonomy): Bacteria > Pseudomonadota > Gammaproteobacteria > Pseudomonadales > Pseudomonadaceae > Aquipseudomonas. Next base: position 756,473 of record NZ_AKJN02000007.1, on the reverse strand, counting down.
GGCAGGTCACGTCGTAGGTCACGGGACCATAGACTGCGTCCTGGAAATCCAGTACGCCGGGATTTGGCTCGCTGAGCATCAGGTTGCGTGGCATGTAATCGCGGTGCACCAGCACTTTAGGCTGGGCCAGTGCGCTGTCGATCAATAGCTCAGTCACGTTCTGCCAGAGCATTTGCTGCGCCGAGTCGAACTCGGTGCCCAACTCGCGCTTCACGTACCACTCAGGGAACAACTCCAGCTCACGGCGCAGCAGCGCTACGTCATAACTTGGCAGTGGTGCAACCATCGGCAACTGCTGAAAAGCCAGCAGTGCTTGCAGGGCATCCTCGAACAAATCGTCGGCATTTTCGCTGTCGATCACGTCAAGGTAAGTCTTGTTGCCCAGGTCATTGAGCAAAAGAAAACCACGTTCGAGGTCTTCAGCATAAATTTTCGGAACATTTATTCCGGATTTCGCCAGCAAAAAAGCGATATCCACGAAAGGTTTACAGTTTTCCTGGGGCGGTGGCGCGTCCATCACGACAAAGCTTCTGCCCTCGCCTTCCCAGCGAAAATAACGTCGAAAACTCGCATCGCTACTGGCCGCGGTCAACGTGGCCGGGGGTACGACACCCCAATACTGCTCTGCAAAGAGGACGGCCAATTGCTCATTGAGCCAAACTTTCAGGTGTTGCAAACGTACATCTTGGTCAGGCATTGCAAGGGTCTCCGACGGCGCTAGCCGTCAAGCGGGTCATGCTTTATTATCCAGCATCTTTTTCAGACCATCGAGAGGCGTGCGGCCCACACCGCGGGCAGATGGCACGCAGGAAGCCCGGACTAATAAGATGGCATTGAAATCCCCCGCGTTTCGTAAAAAATTTCCGTTGTTGGTTACCGGCAGTCTGCTGGCCCTGCAACCTCTAGCCACTTCGTTCGTGGTCGCCGCGGAACAGTATGACTGCTCAGTCTCTGCTTCGGGTGCCTGGAACTGTGCGCCAAAATCTCCAGCAGCTGCGCTGCCACCTCGCCCCGTCCATGACGGCAGTGCGGCGGCAAGCACGAGCGGCGAGACTCCGGCTGACAGCGGTTTAAGTCAAGACACCGGCGCAAAGCCTGTGCTGGTGACCGAATCCAAGGGCCGTGGCCTGAAGTCGCGTAGCGAAGACTACAGTCACCTCGACTGGGTTCCGCGCGAGAAGCTCACTGCAGCGCAATTGGCTGAAACAGGTCCTTACTGCTCTGGTTCCTATATCGAACCGATTCGTCCTGGCATGAATGACAAGACGAATAAAAGTGACGCTCCGACCTTTCTCGGCGCCAAAGCCTCTCGTTACAAGCAGGACGAGCAGGTCGCGACCCTCGCGGGCGACGTGGTCATGCGCCAGGGCAGCATGCAGGTCGAAGCCGACGAAGCGAACCTGTACCAGGCCGAGAGCCGTGGCGAACTGAGCGGCAACGTCCGTATTCGCGACAACGGCGCACTGATCGTGGGCGACCACGCCGATGTGCAGCTCGACACCGGTGAAGCCAAGGTCGACAACGCCGAATACGTGATGCATAAATCCCGTATCCGCGGTAACGCGCTGTACGCCAAACGTGCCGAGAACGCGATCATCCGCCTCAAGGATGGTACGTACACCACGTGCGAACCGGACAGCAACGCCTGGCAGCTCAAGGGCAACAACATCACCTTGAACCCGGCCACCGGTTTCGGTACCGCGACCAACGTGACGCTGCGGGTCAAGGACATTCCGGTTCTGTACACGCCGTACATCTATTTCCCTATCGATGACCGTCGCCAGTCCGGCTTCCTGCCGCCGACCATCGGCACCGGCAGCGATACCGGCTTCATGCTGGTCACACCGTATTACTTCAACCTGGCACCAAACTACGATGCCACGTTGTACCCGCGCTACATGAGCAAACACGGGCTGTTGATGGAAGGCGAATTCCGTTACCTGACTCCGTCCAGCGAAGGTCAGTTCGGCGCCGCGTACCTCAACGACGAAGACACCGATCGCAGTGGTCAGACCGATTACCAGAAAAATCGCTACATGTATAACTGGCAGCACAAGGGCGGTCTCGACTCGCGCGTTCTGACACAAGTCGATTACACCAAGCTCAGCGATCCGTATTACTTCCAGGATCTGCAGACTGACCAGATCGGTGTGAAAAGCTCTGACTTCGTGAACCAGCAGGGTTCTGTCACCTATCGTGGAGACAGCTACACCGCTCGCTTGAATGCACAGGCTTATCAGCTCGCGACGGTTTCCGACATTACGCCGTACGACCGCTTGCCACAGATCACTTTCAATGGTCAGTTGCCGACTCACCCGAGTGGCCTGAACTTCGACTACGAGACAGAAGTCGTTCGATTTGACCGTGACTTGAAGAACGGTAATTTTGTAAACGAAGATGGCACCGTTGAACCGCGCCTTGATAACAACGTTCAAGGTTTGGCACGTGCCAACGGCGACCGATTGAATCTCAAGCCAGGTGTCAGCCTGCCGATGGACTGGACTTATGGCTTCCTGAAGCCATCGCTCAAGTACCAGTACACCCAGTACCAACTGGATCTGGACGGCAAGGGTAAAAATGATATCGCCTCGCAGAGCGCTGAACAGGACAAGCTCAACGGCACCTTCAGCAGCAGCCAGAACCGTGGCGTACCGATTGCAAGCATCGACAGCGGCCTGTACTTCGATCGCAACACCCAATGGTTCGGCAAGAATTATCGCCAGACCCTCGAACCGCGCCTGTTCTACCTGTACGTCCCTGAAACGGATCAGGAAGACATTCCGGTATTTGACACCAGCGAATACACCTTCAACTACGCGTCGCTGTTCCGTGACAACCGCTTCTCCGGCTCCGACCGCGTCGGTGACGAGAACAAACTGTCGCTGGGCGTGACCAACCGCTGGATCGAAGAAAACGGTTTCGAACGTCAACGTATCAGTGTTGGCCAGGCCTTGTACTTCAAGGACCGCGAAGTCCAGTTGCCAGGTATCGACGCGAAAACCCGCGACGACGCACACGCCAACGTTTCGCCTTATGCCCTGGAATACGAATATCGCTGGAACCGCGATTGGCGCACCACGGCCGACTACAACTGGGACCCGGACAGTCGCAGCCCTCGCTCGGGCAGCGCGATGTTCCACTACCAGCCTGAAGACAATCCGAACAAGGTCATCAACGCCGGCTATCGCTATCGTAATGACCAGGTCCGTTACGACCAGAACACCGGTAAATGGCAAGTGGGCGGTGGTGACTACGGCACCCCGGGCCAACCTGGCTACGTGAAGGACTACTACAAGATTGAGCAGCACGATTTCTCGGTGATCTGGCCGATCGTGCCGCAATGGAACGCCATCAGCCGCTGGCAGTATGACTACAACCGTAACCGTACCCTGGAAGCTTTCGGTGGTTTCGAGTACGACAACTGCTGCTGGAAACTGCGCCTGATCAACCGTTACTGGGTTTCGTATGACGAGTTCAGTCAGAACGCCCCGGAAAACGAAAAAGGCGACCACGGCATCTTCCTACAAATTGTTCTGAAGGGACTCGGCGGCCTCACCGGCGCCAAAGTAGAGAGCTTCCTCGACAAAGGCATCCAAGGTTATCGTGAACGTGAAGACCAAGCTTTCTGATTGTCTGCGCCCGCTGATGCTGGGCGCGTTGTTCCTGGGTACCGCGGCGAACGCCGCGGTGCAGTCCATCGATAAAGTGGTGGCCATTGTCGATAACGACGTGGTCATGCAGAGCCAACTGGACCAACGCGTTCATGAAGTTCAGCAAACCATCGCCAAGCGCGGTGCTGCCGTACCGCCGGCCAACGTGCTGGATCAGCAGGTACTTGAACGTCTGATCGTCGAAAACCTGCAATTGCAGATCGGCGAGCGTTCCGGTATCCGCATTACCGATGAAGAACTGAACCAGGCTGTCGGCACTATTGCCCAGCGCAACAACATGTCCGTGGATCAATTCCGCGCTGCCCTGACTCGCGACGGTCTGTCTTACGACGACGCCCGTGACCAGATTCGCCGCGAGATGGTCATCAGCCGCGTGCGTCAGCGTCGTGTGGCCGAGCGCATCCAGGTTTCCGAACAAGAAGTGAAGAACTTCCTCGCTTCCGACCTTGGCAAAATGCAGCTGTCCGAAGAATTCCGCCTGGCCAACATCCTGATTCCTACGCCGGAAAGCGCCAACTCCGACGCGATTCAGAATGCAGCCAAACAGGCCGACGCGGTTTACCAGCAGCTCAAGCAAGGCGCTGACTTCGGTCAGTTGGCAATCGCCAAATCCGCCAGCGAAACCGCACTGGAAGGTGGCGACATGGGCTGGCGTAAAGCCGGTCAACTGCCACCTCCTTTCGATCGCATGCTGAGCACCATGGCTGTCGGCGACATTACCCAGCCAATGCGCACACCGGGCGGCTTCATCATCCTGAAGATCCTCGACAAGCGTGGCGGTGAGACCCAGACACGCGATGAAGTGCACGTGCGTCATATCCTGGTCAAACCGAGTCCGATCCGCGACGAAGCAAAAACCAAAGCCCTGGCTCAGTCCCTCTACACCCGAATCGAAGCGGGCGAAGATTTCGGCGAACTGGCGAAAAGCTTCTCGGAAGATCCGGGTTCCGCCCTCAACGGTGGCGACCTGAACTGGATCGACCCGAATGCACTGGTTCCCGAGTTCCGCGAAGTGATGGCCAAGACCCCACAAGGTCAGCTGTCCAAGCCGTTCCAGACCCAATATGGCTGGCACGTTCTGGAAGTCCTTGGCCGTCGCGCCACTGACAGCACCACCCAGGCCCGCGAGCAGCAAGCAATGACCGTATTGCGTAACCGCAAATATGACGAAGAGCTGCAAACCTGGCTGCGTCAGATCCGTGACGAAGCGTACGTAGAGATCAAACTCCCTGGTGCAGACCAGGCAGCGCAGTGAAACCCAAACGTTTCGCGCTGACACCCGGCGAACCGGCCGGCATAGGTCCCGACCTGTGCCTGCTGCTCGCCTCGCAAGCCCAGCCACATCCCCTGATTGCCATTACCAGCCTCGACCTGCTCCTTGAGCGGGCCGTGCAGCTGGGTGTGGTTGTCGATTTGCTGCCGGTAACCCCGGACAACTGGCCGGATGTACCCGCGCCAGCGAACAGCCTGTATGTCTGGGATACACCGCTCAACGCCAAGGTCACTGCCGGGCAACTGGACAAGGCCAACGCGGCTTTCGTTCTCGAAACCCTGACTCGAGCTGGCCAAGGCTGTCTGGACGGGCATTTTGCCGGCATGATCACAGCCCCTGTGCACAAGGGCGTGATCAATGAATCCGGGATCGCCTTTTCCGGGCACACAGAATTTCTCGCCGACCTGACCCATACCGCACAAGTGGTGATGATGCTCGCTACTCGCGGATTGCGCGTGGCACTGGTCACCACTCACCTGCCTCTTCGCGAGATTGCCGATGCGATCACGCCGGAGCGTCTGGAACGGGTCACGCGAATTCTGCACGCCGATCTACAAGAAAAATTCGGCATTGCCCAGCCACGCATCCTCGTGTGTGGGCTCAACCCCCATGCCGGCGAAGGCGGACACCTGGGCCATGAAGAAATCGACATTATCGAACCTACATTAGAGCGCCTGCGCGGCGAAGGAATGGACCTTCGTGGCCCCCTGCCCGCCGACACTCTGTTTACCCCCAAGTATCTGGAGCACTGCGATGCAGTGCTGGCGATGTACCACGACCAGGGCTTGCCTGTGCTGAAGTACAAAGGCTTCGGCGCGGCAGTCAACGTGACCCTCGGCTTGCCGATCATCCGCACATCGGTCGACCACGGCACTGCCCTGGACCTGGCCGGCAGCGGCAAAATCGATACCGGCAGCCTGCAAGTCGCCCTGGAAACCGCCTACCAGATGGCCGAGACCCGTTTATGACCGAGCATTACCAACACAAGGCGCGCAAACGCTTTGGCCAGAACTTCCTGCACGATGCCGGCGTTATCGACCGCATCCTGCGCGCCATCCGCGCCAAGCCCGAAGACCGCCTGCTGGAAATCGGCCCTGGCCAGGGCGCACTGACTCAAGGCCTGCTCAACAGCGGCGCCCAGTTGGACGTGGTGGAACTGGACAAGGATCTGATCCCGATCCTCAACCAGCAATTTGCCAGCAAGAGCAATTTCAGCCTGCATCAGGGTGACGCGCTGAAGTTCGACTTCACCAGCCTGAACGCCGCGCCGAACAGCCTGCGGGTGGTCGGCAATCTGCCGTACAACATCTCTACGCCGCTGATTTTTCACCTGCTGCATAACGCCAGTCTGATTCGCGACATGCATTTCATGCTGCAAAAGGAAGTGGTCGAGCGCCTGGCAGCAGGCCCTGGTGGTGGTGACTGGGGTCGCTTGTCGATCATGGTTCAGTATCACTGCCGGGTTGAACATCTGTTCAACGTTGGCCCGGGTGCGTTCAATCCGCCGCCCAAAGTCGATTCGGCTATCGTGCGCCTGGTGCCTCACGCGGTGCTGCCGCACCCCGCCAAGGATCACAAGCTGTTGGAGCGTGTCGTACGCGAAGCCTTTAACCAGCGCCGCAAGACCCTGCGCAACACCCTCAAGCTGCTGCTGAGCAACGCTGAAATCGAAGCCGCCGGCGTTGATGGCAGCCTGCGTCCCGAACAGCTCGACCTGGCCGCCTTCGTGCGTCTGGCCGACAAGCTCAGCGAACAAGTCCTACAGACGCCCGCCGCCGACTGACAGGCTATGAGCGTTATCGGGTAGGACACCAGCCTTCATGTCTGGTCTACTACCCGGTACTTGGCCTAGACTGATCTCCATCAGCTACGCCCCGCGTTCCGCTTCGTTTAAGGCCTCTTGCATGTCCGATCCTCGTTACCAGGTCGACGTCAGCGTCGTCACCCGCTATCTGGCAGAACAATCGCAACCCGAGCAAAATCGCTTTGCCTTCGCCTATACCATCACCGTGCACAACAATGGCGAGCTACCGGCCAAACTGTTGTCGCGGCACTGGGTGATCACCGACGGTGACGGGCATGTCGAAGAGGTTCGCGGAGCCGGCGTTGTTGGCCAGCAACCGTTGATCGAGGTGGGCGAAAGCCACACCTACAGCAGCGGCACCGTCATGACCTCCAAGGTCGGCACGATGCAGGGCACTTATGAAATGGTTGCCGACGACGGCAAACACTTCGACGCCATCATCGCCCCATTCCGCCTGGCGGTGCCCGGAGCCCTGCACTGATGGCAACGTACGCCGTCGGCGATCTGCAAGGCTGCCTTCAAGCACTGCAATGCCTGCTCAAGCAAGTCGCCTTCGACCCGACACGGGATCGTCTGTGGCTGGTCGGCGATCTGGTCAACCGTGGCCCGCAGTCCCTGGACACCTTGCGCTTCCTCTATAGCATCCGCGAATCGCTGGTATGCGTGCTCGGCAACCACGACCTGCACTTGCTGGCTGCCGGGAAAAACATCGAACGCTTGAAGAAGTCCGACACCCTGCTCGAGATTCTCGCCGCGCCCGATTGCGCGGAACTGCTGGAGTGGCTGCGTCAGCAAAAGCTCATGCACTACGACGAACAGCGCGATGTCGCCCTGGTACATGCTGGCATTCCGCCCCAGTGGTCGCTGCGCAAAGCCTTGAAGTATGCCGCCGAAGTCGAGACGGCATTACGCGATGACAACCTGTTGCCGCCCTACCTCGATGGCATGTACGGCAACGATCCGGCGAAATGGGACAACGATCTCAAAGGCGTGACACGCCTGCGGGTGATCACCAACTATTTCACCCGTATGCGGTTTTGTACCGCCGAGGGCAAGCTTGACCTCAAAAGCAAGGAAGGCCTCGACAATGCGCCACCGGGCTACAAACCCTGGTTTCAGCACAAAGAGCGCAAGACCAAGGGCCTGAAGATCATCTTCGGCCACTGGGCCGCTCTGGAAGGCCGATGCAATGAGCCGGGCATCTCGGCCCTCGACACCGGTTGTGTCTGGGGTGGCGCCCTGACCCTCATGAATGTCGACAGCGGTGAACGCCTGTCTTGCAAATGCGACGAGCATGGCCTTGCCCTGCCGCCAGTCGCCACACTTATCCCCGAACCATCGTCAGCAAGCGCCCCGCGCTAGACTGCGCTTTCAGCCGAGCCACAGGAGCCCGCCATGAGCGAATTCAAACGTATCCCCCCGGAACAGGCCCAGGCCCTGCGCGAGCAAGGCGCGGTGGTGGTCGATGTTCGCGACCCTGCGACCTTTGCCGCACTGCACATCGCCGGCTCGAAGCATCTGGATAACCACTCCATCTCGGATTTCATCCGCGCTGCCGACCTCGACGCACCAACCGTGGTGGTCTGCTACCACGGCAATTCCAGTCAGAGCGCCGCTGCGTACCTCATTAGTCAGGGCTTCTCCGACGTCTACAGCATGGATGGTGGTTTTGAGCTGTGGCGTACGACTTACCCTTCGGAAACGGCGCAAGGCACTTCCGAATAATATTTTTGTAACGCGCAAGCCCCGGTCCCCGCGGGCTTGCGCGGTGGCAGACGAACGGTCTGCCACAACTAATTACGTATCTCGCCTTTACCTCCCGAATTCCCAACTATCCTTAAGCGCAGGCCATCCAAAACAGGGGAGAGCCGGTACACCGGCGCGCGGGTCATCGGGAGTAGCTTTCGGGGTAGTCAGCTTCGAAAGAGTTCTGGGGGGTAAACAGCGACTGCATATTCGGTCGCTGCCAGCATCGACTGAATGATCCGGCGTCGGCTCCACGTATCGAGCGAGGTGACGTCATGAGTATCTTTAGCCACTTCCAACAACGCTTCGAGTCCACACGCCAGGAAGAACTCTCGCTGCAAGAGTATCTTGAACTGTGCAAAAGCGACCGCAGCGCCTACGCCTCCGCCGCCGAGCGTCTGTTACTGGCCATCGGTGAACCGGAGCTCCTCGACACCTCGGCCAACTCGAGGCTGTCGCGAATCTTTTCCAACAAGGTAATCCGCCGCTATCCGGCCTTTGAAGACTTCCACGGGATGGAAGAATGCATTGACCAGATCGTGTCGTATTTCCGCCATGCCGCTCAGGGCCTGGAAGAGAAGAAACAGATTCTCTATTTGCTCGGCCCTGTGGGTGGCGGTAAATCATCCCTGGCCGAGAAGCTGAAACAGCTGATCGAAAAAGTGCCCTTCTACGCGATCAAGGGCTCGCCGGTATTCGAATCACCTCTGGGTCTGTTCAACGCCACTGAAGATGGCGCGATTCTCGAGGAAGACTTCGGCATTCCACGGCGCTACCTCAATACCATCATGTCGCCATGGGCGACCAAACGCCTCGCCGAATTCGGCGGCGACATCAGCCAGTTCCGTGTGGTGAAGCTGTATCCGTCGATCCTCAACCAGATCGCCGTGGCCAAAACCGAGCCGGGAGATGAAAACAACCAGGACATCTCGGCGCTGGTGGGCAAGGTCGATATTCGCAAACTCGAGGAATACCCACAGAACGATGCCGACGCCTACAGCTACTCGGGCGCACTGTGCCGGGCCAACCAGGGCCTGATGGAATTCGTCGAAATGTTCAAGGCACCGATCAAGGTGCTGCACCCACTGCTGACCGCCACTCAGGAAGGCAACTACAACAGTACCGAAGGTCTGGGGGCCATTCCGTTTACCGGGATCCTGCTGGCCCACTCCAACGAATCTGAATGGCATACCTTCCGCAACAACAAAAACAACGAAGCTTTCATCGACCGGATCTACATCGTCAAAGTGCCGTACTGCCTACGGGTCAGCGACGAAGTGAAGATCTACGACAAGCTCTTGTTCAACAGCTCACTGGCCAAGGCTCACTGCGCGCCTGACACCCTGAAGATGCTTGCCCAGTTCACCGTACTCTCGCGACTGAAAGAGCCGGAGAACTCCAACATCTACTCCAAGATGCGCGTGTATGACGGTGAAAACCTCAAGGATACCGATCCGAAGGCCAAGTCGATCCAGGAGTACCGCGACAACGCGGGTGTCGACGAAGGCATGAACGGCCTGTCGACTCGCTTCGCGTTCAAGATCCTGTCGAAAGTGTTCAACTTCGATCCACACGAAATCGCCGCCAACCCGGTGCACTTGCTGTACGTGCTGGAACAACAGATCGAACAGGAACAATTCCAGGCGGAAACCCGCGAACGCTATCTGCGCTTCCTCAAGGAGTACCTGGCACCGCGTTATATCGAATTCATCGGCAAGGAGATCCAGACCGCCTACCTCGAGTCTTATAGCGAGTATGGCCAGAACATCTTCGATCGCTATGTGCTGTACGCCGACTTCTGGATCCAGGACCAGGAATACCGCGACCCGGAAACCGGCGAGATCCTCAACCGCGTAGCGCTGAACGAAGAACTGGAGAAAATCGAAAAACCGGCCGGCATCAGCAATCCGAAGGATTTCCGCAACGAAATCGTCAACTTCGTACTGCGTGCCCGGGCCAATAACAACGGCAAGAACCCGACCTGGCTCAGCTACGAAAAACTGCGGGTGGTCATCGAGAAGAAAATGTTCTCCAACACCGAGGACCTCCTGCCAGTCATCAGCTTCAACGCCAAGGCCAGCAAAGAGGACCAGCAGAAGCACAACGACTTCGTCACACGGATGGTCGAGCGGGGCTACACCGACAAACAGGTACGACTGCTGTCCGAGTGGTACCTGCGGGTCAGAAAATCACAATAACCCGCTGCCGGTCAGACCGGTTGTCGTCAGCCAGAGGCCTGTGTACGCATTTTCTGTTACACAGACCTCTGGGAGGTGTTCGAAAGTCGGTAGCGAGGTTCAATCAGCGTCCAAAAGCGCTTGGGGGAGCGTGAACATCCCTTGGCACCGTCGATGCTGCATAACCGCTCGCCCCTTTCAGGACAGCTTCTAAGGAGCAGTCATGAGCTATGTGATCGACCGACGTCTCAATGGCAAGAACAAGAGCACGGTGAACCGTCAGCGGTTTCTGCGGCGTTACCGTGATCACATCAAAAAGGCTGTCGAAGAGGCGGTCAGCCGGCGCTCCATTACCGATATGGAACACGGCGAACAGATCAGCATTCCCGGTCGCGACATTGACGAGCCGGTGCTTCACCACGGTCGCGGTGGCAAGCAGACCGTCGTGCACCCGGGCAACAAGGAATTCACCAGCGGCGAGCACATTGCCCGCCCGCCCGGAGGTGGCGGTGGCAGAGGCCCCGGCAAGGCCGGCAACTCGGGCGAAGGGATGGACGAGTTTGTCTTCCAGATCACCCAGGAGGAATTCCTCGAATTCATGTTCGAGGACCTTGAGCTACCGAACCTGGTCAAGCGCAACCTGACCGGCACCGACACCTTCAAGACCGTTCGTGCCGGGATCAGTAACGAGGGCAATCCGTCGCGGATCAACATCATCCGCACCCTGCGCTCGGCCCATGCACGGCGAATCGCCCTGTCTGGCAGCAGCCGGGCGAAATTACGCGAAGCCAAGGAAGAACTGCTGCGACTCAAGCGTGATGAGCCAGACAATTTCGGCGATATTCAGAAAGTCGAAGCAGAAATCGAAAAACTCAGTGCGCGCATTCATCGCGTACCGTTCCTTGATACCTTCGACCTCAAGTACAACCTGCTCATCAAGCAACCCAACCCCAGTTCCAAGGCGGTAATGTTCTGCCTGATGGACGTGTCCGGCTCCATGACCCAAGCGACCAAGGACATCGCCAAGCGCTTCTTTATCCTGCTGTACCTGTTCCTCAAGCGTAACTACGACAAGATCGACGTCGTGTTCATCCGCCACCACACCAGTGCCCGGGAAGTGGACGAAGAGGAGTTTTTCTATTCTCGCGAAACCGGCGGCACCATCGTTTCCAGCGCCTTGAAACTGATGCAGGAGATCATGGCCGAACGCTATCCGAGCAATGAGTGGAATATCTATGCCGCCCAGGCCTCCGACGGCGACAACTGGAACGACGACTCACCAATCTGCCGCGACATTCTGATCAACCAGATCATGCCGTTCGTGCAGTACTACACTTACGTTGAGATCACCCCGCGCGAACATCAGGCCCTTTGGTTCGAGTACGAACGCATCGCCGAAGCCTTCTCTGACACTTTTGCCCAACAACAACTGGTCTCGGCCGGGGATATCTATCCGGTCTTCCGTGAACTCTTCCAGCGCAGGTTAGTGACATGACCGCCAAAGAGCAGAAGCGCCAACCCATTTCCACCGGCTCCGAATGGACGTTCGAGCTGATTCAGGCCTACGACAAAGAAATCAGTCGTCTGGCGGCTCGCTACGCGCTCGATACTTACCCCAACCAGATCGAAGTGATCACCGCCGAGCAGATGATGGACGCCTACGCCTCCGTCGGCATGCCGCTGGGCTATCACCATTGGTCCTACGGCAAACACTTCCTCAGCACCGAGAAATCCTACAGTCGTGGCCAGATGGGGCTGGCGTACGAAATCGTGATCAACTCGGACCCATGCATCGCCTATTTGATGGAAGAAAACACCATCTGCATGCAGGCTTTGGTCGTCGCCCATGCCTGCTACGGGCATAACAGCTTTTTCAAAGGCAACTACCTGTTCCGCACCTGGACTGACGCCAGTTCGATCATCGATTACCTGGTCTTCGCCAAGCAATACATCATGCAGTGCGAAGAGCGCCACGGTATCGACGCGGTCGAGGACCTGCTGGATTCCTGCCACGCCCTGATGAACTATGGGGTCGATCGCTACAAACGCCCATATCCGATTTCCGCCGAAGAAGAACGTCGTCGGCAAAAGGACCGTGAAGAGCATTTGCAGAAACAGATCAACGATCTGTGGCGGACCATTCCAAAAGGTGCGGACAAGTACAGCGACAAGGACAACGCGCGCTTCCCCGCCGAACCTCAGGAAAACATCCTCTACTTCATCGAAAAACACGCACCACTGCTGGAGCCATGGCAGCGGGAAATCGTGCGGATCGTGCGCAAGATCGCTCAGTATTTCTACCCGCAACGTCAGACTCAGGTGATGAACGAGGGGTGGGCCACGTTCTGGCATTACACCCTGATGAACGACCTGTATGACGAAGGCCTGGTGACCGACGGCTTCATGATGGAGTTTTTGACGTCGCACACCAGCGTGGTCTACCAACCTGGCTTCGACAGCCCCTACTACAACGGCATCAACCCCTACACCCTGGGTTTTGCCATGTACCGGGACATTCGCCGCATGTGTGAACACCCTACCGAAGAGGACTATCGCTGGTTCCCTGAGATTGCCGGCACCGACTGGCTGTCGAGTATCAAGTTCGCCATGAGCAGCTTCAAGGATGAAAGCTTCATCCTGCAATACCTGTCACCCCAGGTGATTCGTGACCTGAAATTGTTCAGCATTCTTGATGACGACCAGAAGGAGGATCTGCTGGTCCCGGCCATTCATGACGAAGGTGGCTACCGCATCATCCGTGAAACCCTGGCGGCGCAGTACAACCTCGGCAATCGTGAACCCAACGTGCAGATTTACAGCATCGACCGGCGTGGTGACCGCTCGCTGACCTTGCGTCACCAGCAACACGACCGCAAACCGCTGGGCGAGTCCACCGAGGAAGTGCTCAAACACCTGCACCGCCTCTGGGGCTTCGATATTCATCTGGAAACCCTGCAAGGCGACCAGGTGATGAAAACCCATCATGTTCCGCCCAGAGGTGAACATAGCGAAGGGGATTACGGCCGGCTGGACCTGGCTGTCATCCATCTTTGATCCTGTTTCTGCCTCCGGAGGTTCGACGCAAAGGTTATTCTGTCGAGCTAACGGAGGTTTTTTATGCAGATTTATAAAGTCGGCGGTGCGGTACGCGATCGCCTGCTGGGCAAGCCTGTCACCGACATCGACTGGGTTGTGGTTGGCGCCACCACTGAAGAAATGCTCGCCAAGGGCTTTCGCCCGGTGGGTGCGGATTTCCCGGTGTTTCTTCATCCAAAAAGCGGTGAGGAATACGCCCTCGCCCGGACCGAGCGCAAAAGCGGTCGTGGTTACGGCGGCTTTACCTTTCATGCCAGCCCCGAAGTCACCCTCGAAGAAGACCTGATCCGTCGTGACCTGACCATCAATGCCATGGCCGAAGACGATCAGCAGAACCTGACCGATCCTTACCACGGCCAGCGCGATCTCGAGGCACGCTTGCTTCGTCACGTTTCCCCCGCGTTTGCCGAAGATCCGCTCAGGGTTCTGCGCGTTGCCCGCTTTGCAGCTCGTTACGCGGGGCTCGGTTTCACCGTGGCGCCGGAGACGCTGGAACTGATGCGCCAACTCAGCGAGTCAGGCGAACTGGAAGCCTTGACCGCCGAACGCAGCTGGAAGGAAATTTCCCGCGCCCTGATGGAAGATCAGCCACAGGTGTTCATCGAAGTGCTGCGCGAGTGTGGCGCTCTCAAGGTATTGATGCCGGAAGTCGATGCCCTGTTCGGCGTACCGCAACCGGAAGCCCACCACCCGGAAATCGACACAGGCGTGCACACTTTGAGCGTGCTGGAGCAAGCGGCGCGGCACAAACAACCACTCACCGTGCGTTGGGCCTGCCTGCTGCACGACCTCGGCAAGGGACTGACGCCCGAGGAGGAGTGGCCCCGACACATTGCTCATGAGCACAAGGGCTTGAAGCTGATAAAAGCGGTCAACGAACGCTTCAAGGCGCCGAAGGACTGTCAGGAGCTGGCTCTGCTGGTGGGCGAATATCACACCCACGGCCATCGCGCCCTGGAGCTGAAGCCGTCGACTTTGCTGGAGTTGCTACAGAGTTTTGACGTTTACCGTCGGCCGCAGCGGTTCGAGGAATTTATCGCAGCGTGCGAGATGGACGCCCGAGGACGCAAAGGGCTGGAGCAGCGAAGTTACCCACAGGCTGATTATTTGCGAGGGGCGGCGAATGCTGCTCGGACCGTAGCGGTTCAGCCGTTGCTGGAGAAGGGATTCAAAGGACCGGAGCTGGGTGAGGCGATCAAGCGCGAGCGGCTCAAGGCGTTGAAGGCTTACAAAGAACAAGCGTAAGCAAGATCAAAAGATCGCAGCCTTCGGCAGCTCCTACGGATTTACATCAATCCCCTGTAGGAGCTGCCGAAGGCTGCGATCTTTTGCTTCACAACAAATTCGAAGGGGTCAGCTGCTCGCCACGCCACTCAAACGCCACCGGCGCCAACACCTGATCAATCTGCGCCTCGCGCCACAACGTCGCAAAGCTCTTGCCTACCCCCGGATGCACGCGATCCGGCGCAATCAGCGACAACGGCCACAGCACAAAGGCATTTTTCAGAATTTCTGCCCGCGGCAGGATCAAGCCATCAAAGTTGCCCACCAGATCGCCGAACAGCAGCACGTCGATATCCAGCGGCAAACCCTTGCGATCCGGCGCATACCGGCCGTTGTCCGCCTCGATGAATTTCAGCCGGCGATCCAGCTCCATCAGCGGCAAATCGGTAAAAGCCGACACCACAAAATTGAAGAATGGCCCGCTCTTGATCCCCACCGGCTGGCTTTCGAACACCGCCGAGCAGCGTATATCCACCAGGAAACCGGCCAAAGCTTCCAGGCCAGCCTGCAAATGGGATTCGCGCTCGATATTGCTACCGAGCCCGAGAAACACCTGAGTCAGCGACATCCGCGCTCGATCTCCACGCCCACACCACCCGTGGCAGCCGGGATGGCGCCTGGCTTGGTCAGCTTGAGGCGCATCCAGGTGATGTTGAATTCGCTCATCAGGACTTCCGTCAGACGCTCGGCGAACGTCTCGACCAGCTGGAACTGCGCCTGCTCGGCAAAGGCCTGGATACGCGACGACACACTGGCGTAATCGAGCGCCAGAGTCAGGTCATCACCGGCGGCGGCCGGGCGATTATCCCAGGCGAAACTCAGATCAAGACGCAAGCACTGTCGGATGCCTCGCTCCCAGTCGTAGGCACCAATCACGGTGTCGACTTCCAGGCCCTCGATAAACACTCTGTCCAAGCACTTTTCTCCGCTGCACGACAAGGGCGCAATGCGCCGTTAGAATCAGGGCGTCCTCGCCCGGAATAGTTAGCATGTTTTGGTTACTGGCGACCCTCGCCTACCTGCTCGGCTCTCTGTCCTTCGCCATTTTGCTCAGCCGCCTGACCGGTAACCCCGATCCGCGAATGAGTGGCTCGGGTAATGCCGGCGCCACCAACATGTTGCGCCTGGCCGGCAAAAAACTCGCCGTCCTGACCTTGATCGGGGACCTCTTCAAAGGCCTGCTACCCGTACTGATCGCCGGCGTTGCGGGCCTTTCGCTTCAAGAACAGGCCTGGATCGGCGTCTGCGCCGTCATCGGTCACCTGTTCCCGTTGTACTTTCGCTTCCGCGGCGGTAAAGGTGTCGCCACCTCTGCCGGCATGCTGCTGGGCCTCTACCCGCCCGCCGCACTGCTGGCGGTCTGCGCCTGGCTGCTGACGTTCTACCTGACTCGCACCAGCTCACTGGCGGCCTTGATCGCTACACCGCTGACCCTGCCGCTACTGGCCTGGCAAGAACCGGCGGCACTGCTGCCCATGAGCGCACTCACGGGACTGATCGTCTGGCGTCATCGGGGCAATCTACGCGACCTGTTTGCCGGGCGCGAACGGCATTTTTAAATACCGGGCATGAGCGCCGCTCATCACAGCGCAGATAATTGCTCCATCGGCCAACGCGCCTGCACGCTGATCGCCAGGCTTTCGTGCTGACCGGCCTGTAAGCGCTGGCAGCCGGCAAAGGCAATCATCGCGCCGTTGTCGGTGCAAAACTCCGGACGGGCATAAAAAACGTCGCCCTTCATGTCGCCGAGCATCTTCTCCAGTGAGGTACGCAGTGCCTTGTTGGCGCTGACGCCGCCAGCGATCACCAGACGCCTCATACCGGCCTGCTTCAGGGCACGCTTGCACTTGATGGTCAAAGTCTCCACCACGGCCTGCTGGAACGCCAGCGAGATGTCGCAACGGGCTTGCTCGCTGTCGTCCCCGGCGCTGACGCTCTGCTGCCAGGTGTTCAGGGCGAAGGTTTTCAAGCCACTGAAACTGAAAGCCAGGCCTGGGCGGTCGCACATCGGACGCGGGAAAGTGAAACGTCCTGCAACCCCTTGCTCCGCCAGCCGAGCGATTTCCGGGCCCCCCGGATAATTGAGGCCCATCATCTTCGCGGTCTTGTCAAAAGCTTCGCCGGCAGCATCGTCGAGGGTCTCGCCCAACAGCGTGTATTGACCGATCCCGTCGACCTGAACCAGCTGCGTATGACCGCCAGACACCAACAAAGCGACGAACGGAAATTCCGGTGGTTGCGACTCCAGCATCGGTGCCAGCAGGTGACCTTCCATGTGGTGCACACCCAGCGCCGGAATACCCCAGGCGAAGGCCAGCGCCTGAGCGCAGGAAGCGCCCACCAACAAGGCACCGACCAGGCCAGGACCCGCGGTATAAGCGATGGCGTCGATCTCGGTCGGCACACAGTCAGCTTCGGCCAACACCTGACGAATCAAGGGCAGCATGCGTTTGACGTGGTCACGCGAGGCCAGCTCCGGCACGACCCCGCCATAGGCGCGGTGCAGGTCGATCTGGCTGAACAGCGCGTCGGCCAGCAGGCCGCGTTCACTGTCATATAATGCGACACCGGTTTCGTCGCAGGAGGTTTCTAATCCCAGTACTAGCATGGGTTTGCGCCTTGTTTAGGCTGAATTCGAAGGCGCGCATAATAGTCGCCATGTGATGCCCCGACTAGCGGTTTTCGATCAGAGGCTTTGCATTCCGAGCGATGAGGGGTTAACATCCGCAACCCTTAAAAACCGACGTCTTCAAGTGCTCTTTTGCCACGAGGATGTTGACCCCGGTAATGAATGAAGGTAGCTCTGGATGCCAGCCGTCAAAGTAAAAGAGAACGAACCCTTCGACGTAGCTCTGCGTCGTTTCAAGCGCTCCTGCGAAAAAGCCGGTGTACTGGCTGAAGTTCGTAGCCGCGAATTCTACGAGAAGCCTACTTCTGAGCGTAAGCGCAAAGCAGCAGCCGCTGTTAAGCGTCACGCCAAGAAAGTTCAGCGCGAACAGCGCCGCGCCGTTCGTCTGTACTAATACACAGACGTTCGTAGCAAGCTTCTGCCAAGCCCGGCCCTCAGCCGGGCTAATGGCATTTGCGGAAAACGCTTGATGCTTCACCGTCAAAGCCGCACACGCGACCAAGACAAATCTGCTTCACAGCGTCAGACCTGGCTCTTTTGCCAGCGGTGCACGTCTTTTCTGACGAGCCTTCCAAGGCTACTGACGAGCACACCCACTGATTCCTCTCACGACGATCAGCCCAAGGCACCTTCTTGCGTGCCAGCTTATGAGCTATCCGAGGCCATCGACAGGCCGCAGCGGATTTCAGCGCAACACTTTCAAATAGTCGAATACTGATTGGTACTAACGTCAGTGGATTTTCGGCAGATACACTTCCCGACAGCGATTACGCAGACGACACTGGTCGAGCCGCACATTTTGCGCGCCTCAAACAACGACCCGCGTTCAGCCGCTCTTCGTTTCGGATCCATTGCAGCGCAGATGACGAGAACGCCATGGCCGGGCTAATTCCCCAGAGCTTCATTGACGACCTTCTGAACCGCACCGACATCGTCGATGTGGTCAGCTCGCGCCTGCAAATGAAAAAGGCTGGCAAGAACTACACCGCCTGCTGCCCGTTTCACAAAGAGAAAACCCCCTCCTTCAGCGTCAGCCCCGAAAAGCAGTTTTACTATTGCTTTGGCTGCGGCGCTGGCGGCAACGCCCTCGGCTTCATGATGGACCACGACAATCTGGATTTCGTCCAGGCTGTCGAAGAACTGGCCAAAGCCGCCGGCATGGAAATCCCCCGCGAAGAAAGCGGACGGCCGCACAAACCGCGGCAGCCGACCGATTCGCCGCTCTACCCGCTACTCACCGCCGCCGCCGACTTTTACCGTCAGGCACTGAAAAGCCATCCATCGCGAAAAGCAGCTGTGGATTACTTGAAAGGCCGCGGACTGACCGGCGAAATCGCCCGAGACTTCGGCCTCGGCTTTGCCCCGCCTGGCTGGGACAATCTGTTCAAGCACTTGAGCAGCGACACCCTGCAACAGAAAGCCATGATCGATGCTGGCCTGCTGATCGAGAACGCCGAAACCGGCAAACGCTATGACCGCTTCCGCGATCGCGTGATGTTCCCGATCCGCGACAGCCGCGGGCGAATCATCGCCTTCGGCGGCCGGGTATTGGGCGACGACAAGCCGAAATACCTGAACTCACCGGAAACCCCGGTATTCCATAAGGGCCAGGAACTCTACGGCCTTTATGAAGCACGCAAGAACAACCGCAACCTCGACGAAATCATCGTCGTCGAAGGCTACATGGATGTTATCGCCCTCGCCCAGCAAGGCCTGCGCAACGCTGTCGCGACCCTGGGCACCGCCACCAGCGAAGAGCACTTGAAGCGCCTGTTTCGCGTCGTGCCCAACGTGCTGTTCTGTTTCGACGGCGATCAGGCAGGTCGAAATGCCGCCTGGCGGGCATTGGAGGCAGCGCTGCCGAGCCTGCAGGACGGGCGGCGCGCACGCTTTCTGTTTCTGCCCGAAGGCGAAGACCCGGACACGCTGGTCCGCTCCGAAGGCACTGATGCCTTCCGCGCACGGATCAACCAGCACGCCCAACCCTTAGCGGATTATTTTTTTCAGCAGCTGACCGAGGAATCGGACCCACGCTCGCTCGAAGGCAAGGCCCACATGGCCACCCTCGCCGCGCCGCTGATCGACAAAGTCCCGGGGGCGAACCTGCGCATCCTGATGCGTCAGCGCCTGACCGAAATTACCGGGCTTAGCGGTGAAGCCGTGAGCCAGTTGGTGCAAAGCGCTCCTCAGGAGGCCCCACCGGCGTACGACCCGGGCATTGATTACGACGCCATGCCGGATTACAGCGACTACCATCAGCCGCAGACACAAGAGATGTATGTGCCGCAGCAGGAATGGACGCCGAAGAAACCCGGCGCCGGCGGCAAAAAATGGGACAAAAAACCGTGGGACAAAAACGGCAAACGCGGCGGTGATCACGATCAACCCCGCGCGCCACGGGTGCCGGCTGCTGTAGAGCCGCCAACCCTGGCCGCCTTGCGCACGCTATTGCATCACCCGCAATTGGCCGAGAAAGTCGAGGATGCCGGGCACTTTGCTGCCGAGGATCACACCAACACGCAATTACTGGTGGCCCTTCTCGAAGCCGTACAGAAGAATCCCAAGCTAAACTCATTTCAGTTGATTGCACGCTGGCACGGAACGGAGCAAGGACGTTTGCTCAAGGCGCTGGCGGAAAAGGAATGGCTGATTGACGGAGATAACCTTGAACAACAGTTTTTCGACACCATTACTAGCTTGTCAGCCCGCCAACGCGAGCGAAACCTGGAACAACTTCTCAGAAAAGCACGTCAAAGTGAACTGAGTGCCGAAGAGAAAAATCAACTGCGCGACCTATTAAGTCGCAATGTTTCCGCAACAAGCCCGACCTCAACTGGCGCGTGAGGTCATAGCTCAGGTATAATCCTCGGCTTGTTTTTTGCCCGCCAAGACCTTCAGTGGATAGGGTGTTATGTCCGGAAAAGCGCAACAGCAGTCTCGTATCAAAGAGTTGATCACACTTGGTCGTGAGCAGGGTTACCTGACTTACGCGGAGGTCAACGACCACCTGCCGGAGGATATTTCAGATCCGGAACAGGTGGAAGACATCATCCGCATGATCAATGACATGGGGATCAACGTATTCGAGGTTGCGCCAGATAAGGATTCCCTTATGCTGGCCGACGCCGATACCGACGAAGCCGCGGCCGAAGAGGCAGCAGCAGCGTTGGCAGCGGTCGAGACCGACATTGGTCGCACCACCGACCCAGTGCGCATGTACATGCGTGAAATGGGTACGGTAGAGCTCCTCACACGTGAAGGCGAAATCGAAATCGCCAAACGTATTGAAGAGGGCATCCGCGAAGTGATGGGCGCAATTGCGCACTTCCCTGGCACGGTTGACCATATTCTCTCCGAATACACTCGCGTCACCACCGAAGGTGGCCGCCTGTCCGACGTCCTGAGCGGTTATATCGACCCGGACGACGGCATTGCGCCGCCTGCTGCAGAAGTGCCGCCGCCTGTCGACCCGAAAGCCGTGAAAGCGGACGACGATACCGACGACGACGACGCTGAAGCCAGCACCGACGACGAAGAAGAAGCCGAAAGCGGTCCGGATCCGGTCATCGCAGCTCAGCGCTTTGGCGCTGTCTCCGATCAGATGGAAATCACCCGCAAGGCGCTGAAAAAGCACGGTCGTGGCAACAAGCTGGCAATTGCCGAGCTGGTGCTTCTGGCTGAGTTGTTCATGCCGATCAAACTGGTTCCGAAGCAATTCGAAGGCCTGGTCGAGCGTGTTCGCAGTGCCCTGGATCGTCTGCGTCAGCAAGAGCGCGCGATCATGCAACTTTGCGTTCGTGATGCCCGCATGCCGCGTGCCGACTTCCTGCGCCAGTTCCCGGGCAACGAAGTCGACGAAAGCTGGACCGACGCACTGGCCAAAGGCAAAAGCAAATACGCTGAAGCCATTGGTCGCCTGCAACCGGACATCATTCGTTGCCAGCAGAAGCTGACCGCGCTGCAAACCGAAACCGGTTTGACGATCGCCGAGATCAAGGACATCAACCGTCGCATGTCGATCGGTGAGGCCAAGGCCCGCCGCGCGAAGAAAGAGATGGTTGAAGCGAACTTGCGTCTGGTGATCTCCATCGCCAAGAAGTACACCAACCGTGGCCTGCAATTCCTCGATCTGATCCAGGAAGGCAACATCGGCTTGATGAAAGCGGTAGATAAATTCGAATACCGCCGCGGCTACAAATTCTCGACTTATGCCACCTGGTGGATCCGTCAGGCGATCACTCGCTCGATCGCCGACCAGGCCCGCACCATCCGTATTCCGGTGCACATGATCGAGACGATCAACAAGCTCAACCGCATTTCCCGCCAGATGTTGCAGGAAATGGGTCGCGAACCGACCCCGGAAGAGCTGGGCGAACGCATGGAAATGCCTGAGGACAAGATCCGCAAGGTATTGAAGATCGCTAAAGAGCCGATCTCCATGGAAACCCCGATCGGTGATGACGAAGACTCCCATTTGGGTGACTTCATCGAAGACTCGACCATGCAGTCGCCAATCGATGTCGCCACTGTTGAGAGCCTTAAAGAAGCGACTCGCGAAGTTCTGTCCGGCCTCACTGCCCGTGAAGCCAAGGTTCTACGCATGCGCTTCGGTATCGACATGAATACCGACCACACCCTCGAGGAGGTTGGTAAGCAGTTCGACGTGACCCGTGAACGGATTCGTCAGATCGAAGCCAAGGCGCTGCGCAAGCTGCGCCACCCGACGAGAAGCGAGCATTTGCGCTCCTTCCTCGACGAGTAATAACAAAACCCCCGGCCCAGGCCGGGGGTTTTGCTTTTATACAGATTAAATCCCCCGCACCTCCCCCCCTCCGAATTGCCCGTCTACACTCGAAACATTCCCCGAGCCATAACGAGACCGTTATGCCCAGACTGCCGACCGTGCTTTTTTTGCTGTCGCTATTGACCTGGACCGCAACGGCTGGCGCGCTGACTCTGACCGACGAAGAACGTAGCTGGCTGGCGGCTCACCCAAACTTGCGTCTGGGTGTCGATGCGTCATGGCCACCCTTCGAGTTTCGCGACGATCAGGGCCGCTATCAGGGCCTTGCAGCAGACTATATCGACCGGATCCGTCAAACCCTGGCCATCAAGCTCACGCCCATCGAGCCCGTCAGCTGGACCGCCGTCCTGGAACAGGCCAAACAAGCCAAGCTGGACCTGTTGCCCGGCATCATGTCGACCCCGGAGCGCCAGACTTACCTCTCATTCACCCGCCCCTACCTGGACTTTCCGATTGTCATCCTTGCCCATGTCGGAGGCCCACAGCCACGCAAACTCAAAGACTTGTACGGCCTGAAAGTCGCCGTGGTGGAAAACTACGCACCCCACGAGCTGTTGCGCACCCACAATCCCGACCTCAATCTGGTGGCGATGCCCAACGTCAGCTCAGCGCTGCAGGCGCTGGCTACCGATGAAGTGGATGCGGTGGTCGGCGATCTCGCCTCTAGCGTCTGGAGCCTGCGTCAGCTCAAGCTCGACGGGCTCTACGTCAGCGGCGAAACCCCCTATCGCTATCAATTGGCGATGGGCGTGCCCCGGAACAACAAGGTACTGGTCGGCATTCTGGATAAAGTCCTGGCGGACATGTCCCCGAACGAAATCAATGAAATTCAGGAGCACTGGGTCGGTAACGTCCTCGATCATCGTACATTCTGGAACGATCTGCTGGTTTACGGTCTACCGGGAATGCTGCTGCTGATCATCGTGCTGGCGATGGTTATCCGGATCAACCGCCGGCTGAGTTCAGAAATTGCCCGCCGGGTCGACCTGGAACAAGAACTGCGCAGCAGTGAATACCATTACCGCGGGCTGGTGGAGAGCCTTTCGGCCATCGCCTGGGAAGCGCGGATCAGCGATTTCACCTACAGCTATGTGTCCCCCCATGCCGAGGATCTGCTCGGTTACCCCTTGTCTCACTGGCTGATTCCGGGCTTCTGGCGCAACATTATCCACCCGGCCGACCTGACTCGCGCCCAGACCTTCTGTGATCACGAAGTACTGGCCGGGCGCGATCACAGCCACGATTACCGGGTCATCACCGCCGATGGCCGCTGCATTTGGGTGCGCGATATCGTCAGCCTGATCGAGCACGGCCATGAACCGGTGATGCGCGGGCTGATGATCGACATCAGCGACGCCAAGCGCACCGAAGAGGCGTTGCGCCTGTCGGAACAGAAGTTCGCCTCGGTGTTCCAGCAATGCCCGGACATACTAGTCATCGCGCGACTCTCCGACGGCTGCCTGCTGGAGGTCAACGAAGCGTTCGAAGAACAGATCGGTCTCAAGGCCGAAGACGTCATCGGCCAGACGGCCACCGACCTGAACATCTGGGGCATACCCGGCGTCGGGCCGGGCTTGTTGCAACGGTTGCAGGCCGGCAGCATCCGTAACCTGGAGATGCCCTTTCGCCGCAACAATGGCCAAGTGTTTACCGGCCTGATTTCCGCCGAGCCTTTCGACCTCGATACGACCCCGGCCTTGGTGGTCGTCGTACGGGACATCAGCCAGCTCAAGGAAACCCAGCAACAACTGCAAACCTCCGAAGAGAAATTCGCCAAGGCCTTCCATGCCTCACCCGACGGCTTGCTATTGTCACGGCAGAGCGACGGTTTACTGATTGAGGTCAACGAGGGTTTCAGTCGCATTACCGGTTTCAACAGCGCGATGTCCGTGGATCGTTCCGCCCTCGAGCTGGGAATCTGGGTCAATCTCAACGAACGCAAACAGATGCTCGATCTGCTGCACCGGGACGGTTTCGTCCGCGACTTCAGTTGCCATATACGCCGCAGCGACGGACAGATCCGCCTCTGCGAGGTGTCCAGCCGTCCGCTACCGATCGGCGATGAAGATTGCATGTTGACCATCGCCCGAGACATCACCGAGCGACACCTGATGCAGGAGAAGCTGCAGCAGGCCGCCACGGTATTCGAGAGCACCGCCGAAGGTGTATTGATCACCGACACTCAACAACACATCAGCGCGGTCAACCGTGCGTTTACCGAAATCACCGGCTACAGCGAGAGCGAAGCATTGGGCCATACCCCTCGCCTGCTCGCCTCGGGCCTGCACGACAGCGCGTTTTACGCCGCCATGTGGCATCAACTGACGGCCGAAGGTCATTGGCAGGGTGAAATTTCCAACCGGCGCAAGAATGGCGAGCTCTATCCGAGCTGGCTGACCATCAGTGCGGTGCGCAACCGAGACAAATTCGTCACCCATTTTGTCGCGGTGTTCGCGGACATTTCCAGCCTCAAACACGCCCAGGCCAAGCTCGATTACCAGGCACACCACGACCCGCTGACCGGGCTGCCAAATCGCACGCTGTTCGAGAGCCGATTGCTGACTGCGCTCAACAACCAACAGGAAAACGGCGGCCAGGGCGCGGTGCTGTTCCTGGACCTGGACCGTTTCAAACACATCAACGACAGCCTGGGTCACCCGGTCGGTGACCTGTTGCTCAAGGGCATTGCCGTGCGCCTCAAGGAGCAGTTGCGCGACATCGACACCGTGGCGCGCCTGGGCGGCGACGAATTCATCATCCTGCTGCCCGGGCTGCAGCAATCCAGTGACGCCGACAACATCGCGACCAAATTGCTCAATTGCTTCGGCGCACCATTCCAGGCTGGCGAACATGAGTTTTTTATCAGCGCCAGTATCGGCACCAGCCTGTATCCCAAGGATGGCTGCGACGTCGCCACACTGGTCAAGAACGCCGATGCGGCGATGTACCGCTCAAAGGCCAAGGGTCGCAACCGGGTCGAAAGCTACACCCGCGACCTCACCGCTCAAGCCAGCGAACGAGTGGCACTGGAACATGAACTGCGACGCGCTATCGAGCGCAACGAACTGCACCTCCATTATCAACCGAAGATCAGCCTGGTCGACCATCGCCTGGTTGGCGCAGAAGCGCTCATTCGCTGGCGCCACCCGACCTTCGGCGATGTGCCACCGGAGCACTTCATTCCGCTGGCCGAAGAAAACGGCATGATCCTGCAAATCGGCGATTGGGTTCTCGAAACCGCCTGCCGGCAGATGTTCGAGTGGAATCAGGTTTACGAACCCGTCGGCCCGCTGTCGGTCAACCTCGCGGGTGCTCAATTGCGCCAGCCGAACCTGCTCGGCCGGATCGAACAATTGCTCAAGGACAACCGCCTCAAACCCGGTTTCCTGCAACTGGAAATTACTGAAAACTTCATCATGAGCCAGGCTGAAGAGGCGTTGGCAGTGCTGCATCAACTCAAACACCTGGGTGTGCAACTGGCGATCGACGACTTCGGCACCGGTTACTCGTCCCTGAGTTACCTCAAACGTTTGCCACTGGACATTCTCAAGATCGACCAGTCTTTCGTCCGCGGCCTACCGGATGATCCCCACGACGCAGCCATCGTTCGCGCCATCATCGCCCTGGGCCGCAGCATGCAATTCACCATCATCGCCGAGGGCGTCGAAACCCTCGCGCAGCAGCAATTCCTCGCTGCCGAAGGCTGTGAACAGATCCAGGGCTACATCGTCAGCCTGCCCTTGCCACCGGAAGAATTTGCCGCGACGTTTCTTCGTATAGCCATTTCAGACTTTTCGGATAGCACAGCCGAGAAACCGTCGCTATAATCCGCGGCCTACTGAGGGCCTATAGCTCAGTTGGTTAGAGCAGGGGACTCATAATCCCTTGGTCGTAGGTTCGAGTCCTACTGGGCCCACCAAACAAGAAAGCCGCGCAATGCGCGGCTTTTTCGTGTCTGTTGGAATAACGTGTTCGGGGCTTCAAATCTTCATACGTGCAGATCAATCTCAACTTAAGAAGCAACCGTTAACGCTGGAATGGCCTGCACCAGCCGCAGTTGTTCAAGCATTGCACCCGTCCATACGACCTCATACGTATCCGCCGCCCTACCCCACTGCTCCACGATGACCATGCCGTCGACCAGCACGCGTCCCAATTCGGTAATCGTATCGGCCAACGCCTCTACGATCGTTTGGGTCCGAAACCACACACGATCAGTAATCTCTTTCAGCTCAGCCGCTATGCGGTCAGACGAGGCCGGATCCGTATCGGGGTAGGCAATATTGCGCAGCAAGTGCCGTAACTCCCTTATTTTTGCGTAATCCTGTTCCGCGCCAAGCTCTCCTTTGAGGATGGCTGTCGCTTTCGACTTATCGACGCGTTTGTCGAGCGAATGCTTTGAAACCAATGCCTGCCCCATAGCGCCAGCAAACAGGACCATCATCCGCGCTTCCAGATGTTCCCTCATGGCGTCCATCGACGAAATTGGCCGCACCAAGCTAATGGACGCCCCGCCTTGATGCCGCAAGTCCATGGTCACAGTCAGGGTCACGCCACCCGTTTCAAACCCCAAGGCTCGGGCAATCACGTAATGAGCCATTTCGTGATTGGCAATCTGCAACGCACGTTCCCGTACAGCGGGCGGCATTTTCTTTGTCATTTCCATTGCCTCGCATCCCTCGATTTCGCATTCGACTACGACTGACTGTTGGTGTCCATCCTGTCGATCGCGCCTTGTTCAGCCAAAGAAAAACCCGACATGTAGAAAACGGTATGAACGGTACTGAGGCGAGATCAACCCTCCGCGGTGCGAGATGTGCCTGTAACATGCCAACCCATTGATCTGTGCCGCTGGAGACGACCCTTGCCTGACACCCGCCCGCCCGTTCTTGACGAAATCGACCGCCAATTGATTGCAGCCCTGCAGATCAATGCCCGCGAAAGCGTGGCCATGCTCGCGCGACAATTGGGCATCGCTCGCACCACCGTCACTTCGCGGCTGGCCCGGCTGGAAAAAGCCAAGGTGATCACCGGTTACGGCGTACGTTTGGGTCAACGTGTCGTGGATGGCGGCTTGCAGGCGTACGTCGGGATCACGGTGCAACCCCGCTCGGGCAAGGAAGTGTTGCGACGCCTTAGCGCGATGGCTCAGGTGCAGCAGTTGTGCGCGGTCAGTGGCGAATTTGATTACGTGGCGTGGTTGCGCACCGATTCACCTGAGCAGCTGGATCAGTTGCTGGATCAGATCGGCAGTGTGGATGGGGTGGAGAAGACGACTACGTCGATCATCTTGAGCAGCAAGATTGATCGGGGGCAGCCGGTTTGAGTTTTTGCCGATCGCTCTTTGGTGTCTGGGAGGGCCTCATCGCGAGCAAGCTCGGCTCCTACATTACGATGTGTAGCGACCAGTCGTCATTATGATCAAACAATTAGCAAAACGACGACACATTGCGTCTTATTAACGTGTTCTACGCTCTCTAGAATGGCTGCCATCTTTTCCTATACTCAGACGCGCATGCCGCGTCCGGTCGCCAGCAAGGTCAGCCATGAACAAGAACAATCGCCATCCTGCAGACGGTAAAAAACCAGTCACCATTTTCGGTCCGGACTTTCCCTTCGCCTTCGACGACTGGATCGAGCACCCGGCCGGCCTGGGCAGCATCCCTGCGCACAACCATGGCGCCGAGGTTGCGATCGTCGGTGCCGGCATCGCAGGTCTGGTGGCCGCGTACGAATTGATGAAACTAGGCCTCAAACCCGTCGTCTACGAAGCCTCGAAAATGGGCGGCCGTCTGCGCTCCCAGGCATTCAACGGCGCTGAAGGCATCATCGCCGAACTCGGCGGTATGCGCTTCCCGGTGTCGTCCACCGCGTTTTATCACTATGTCGACAAGCTCGGCCTCGAAACCAAACCTTTCCCGAACCCGCTGACACCGGCCTCGGGCAGCACGGTGATCGACCTCGAAGGCCAAACCCATTACGCACAGAAACTGGCGGATCTTCCTGCACTGTTCCAGGAAGTCGCCGACGCCTGGGCCGACGCGCTGGAAGCCGGATCGCAGTTCTCTGACATCCAGCAAGCGATCCGCGACCGCGATGTGCCGCGCCTCAAAGAGCTGTGGAACACCCTCGTTCCGCTGTGGGACGACCGCACTTTCTACGACTTCGTTGCCACTTCCAAAGCCTTCGCCAAACTCTCGTTCCATCACCGCGAAGTGTTTGGTCAGGTCGGTTTCGGCACCGGCGGCTGGGACTCGGACTTCCCGAATTCGATGCTGGAAATCTTCCGCGTGGTCATGACCAACTGCGACGATCACCAGCATTTGGTGGTCGGCGGCGTGGAGCAAGTGCCATTGGGGATCTGGCGTCATGTGCCGGAACGTTGCGTGCACTGGCCGCAAGGCACCAGCCTCAGCTCCCTGCACAACGGCGCGCCACGTACCGGCGTGAAAAAGATTGCCCACGCGGCAGACGGGCGCTTTGCCGTCACCGATAACTGGGGCGACACACGCGAATACGCAGCAGTGCTGACCACGTGCCAGAGCTGGCTGCTGACCACCCAGATCGAATGTGACGAAACCCTGTTCTCGCAAAAGATGTGGATGGCCCTCGACCGTACGCGCTACATGCAATCGTCGAAAACCTTCGTGATGGTCGATCGGCCATTCTGGAAGGACAAGGATCCGGAAACCGGCCGCGACTTGATGAGCATGACCCTCACCGATCGCCTGACCCGCGGCACTTATCTGTTCGATAACGGCGACGACAAGCCGGGCGTGATTTGCCTGTCGTACTCGTGGATGAGCGACGCGCTGAAAATGCTCCCGCAACCGGTGGACAAACGCGTGAAACTGGCGCTGGATGCGTTGAAGAAGATCTACCCGAAAGTCGACATCGCGGCGCGAATCATTGGTGATCCGATCACCGTGTCCTGGGAAGCCGACCCGCATTTCCTCGGGGCTTTCAAAGGCGCGCTGCCCGGTCACTATCGCTACAACCAGCGCATGTACGCGCACTTCATGCAGGCCGATATGCCGGCCGAGCAGCGCGGGATTTTCATCGCTGGCGACGATGTTTCGTGGACGCCTGCGTGGGTCGAAGGCGCAGTGCAGACCTCGCTTAATGCGGTGTGGGGCATCATGAAACACTTCGGCGGTGAAACTCACGCCGAGAACCCGGGTCCAGGAGATGTGTTCAACGAGATCGGTCCGATCGCCCTGCCCGAGTAAGAGGAATCCGAAATGCGCGTAGCCCTTTACCAATGTCCACCGCTGCCCCTGGATGTCGCAGGTAATCTGCAACGTCTGCATCAATTGGCGCTGGAGGCCAAGGGCGCGGATTTGCTGGTGCTGCCGGAGATGTTTTTGACCGGTTACAACATCGGCATCGATGCCGTCAGCGTGCTGGCGGAAGTGCACAACGGTGAGTCGGCGCAGCAAATCGCGCGCATCGCCAAGACGGCCGGGATCGCCATTTTGTATGGCTATCCCGAGCGCACCGAGGACGGGCAGATCTACAACGCCGTGCAGTTGATCGACGCCAATGGCGAGCGGTTGTGCAACTACCGCAAGACTCACCTGTTCGGCGACCTCGATCACTCGATGTTCAGCGCCGGGCCGGATGAGTTTCCGCTGGTTGAACTCAATGGCTGGAAGCTCGGTTTCCTGATCTGCTACGACCTGGAGTTCCCGGAAAACGCCCGACGCCTGGCCCTGGCCGGCGCCGAGCTGATCCTGGTGCCGACGGCGAACATGATTCCCTTCGACTTCATCGCTGACGTCACCGTCCGCGCCCGGGCCTTCGAAAACCAGTGCTATGTGGCTTACGCCAACTATTGCGGCAACGAAGGCGAGATTCAGTATTGCGGCCAGAGCAGCATCGCCGCGCCAGATGGCAGCCGCATCGCACAGGCCGGCCTTGATGAAGCACTGATTGTCGGTGAGCTGGATCGTCAGTTGATGGTCGATTCCCGCGCCGCCAATCGCTACTTCCTCGATCGTCGCCCCGAGCTTTACAGCGAGCTTAACAAGCGCTGATCCATCGTTATCCGCTAGCATTGGCACTTCTCTGTTCTGGAAGTGCTCATGCCTGCGCTGAATCACCCCCACCCTCACACTGAAACCCTGGCCAACGGCCTGCGGGTGACGCTGCGTCATGCTCCCGATTTGAAGCGCAGTGCTGCGGCGTTGCGCGTCGCTGCGGGCAGCCATGATGTGCCGCTAGCGTGGCCCGGGCTGGCGCATTTCCTTGAGCATCTGCTGTTTCTCGGTACGGAACGCTTTCCTGCGGGACAAGGGCTGATGGCTTACGTCCAAGGTCATGGCGGCCAGGTGAATGCGCGGACCAGCGAACGCACCACGGAGTACTTTTTCGAATTACCGCCTCAGTCGTTTGCCGGGGGACTGGAGCGCCTGTCGGACATGCTCGCTCATCCGCGTATGAATCCGGACGATCAGCGGCGGGAACGGGAAGTGGTGCACGCAGAATTTGTCGCATGGTCTCGGGATACGGCCGCTCAGCAGCAATTCGCGCTGTTCGACGGTCTTTCAGAAGCGCATCCGCTGCGGGCGTTTCATGCCGGCAACCGCTACAGCCTGCCGGTGCCGCAACCTGAGTTCCAGCACGCCTTGCAGGGTTTCTATCAGCGGTTTTATCAGACCGGACAGATGACCTTGAGCCTGACCGGGCCGCAGAGTCTCGATGAGTTGAGGGCGATGGCTCAGCGCTTTAGCGCTGCGATTCCCGTAGGGGAAAAAGTCCCGCAACAGGCGCCTACATCATTGATGGATTCTTCGGACAAAAGTTATCAACAGACTGGAGCGCGTCGACTGGATCTGCTGTTTGCCTTCGAAGCATTGCCCGATTCATCGCCCGAGGCGCTGGCGTTCCTGTGTCATTGGCTGAACACCGCGAAACCCGGTGGTCTACTGGCGCAATTGCGCGAGCACGGGGTGGCTGACAGCCTGAAAGCTGCGCCGTTGTATCAATTCGCCGGCCAGGCTTTGTTGCACATCGAATTCACGCTGCCGGCCAACGCGACGCCCAACGGGATCCGCGAACAGCTACTGGATTGGCTTGGGTTCTTTGCCTCACAGCAACCCTGGACAGGATTGCGTGAAGAATACGCCGCCCTGCTGCAACGCCAACAGCAAGTCAGCGGCGCCCTGCAACTGGCCCGAATGGACAGCGAGCAGCGTGAAACAGAGTTATCCCAATCGGGTGTTGCAGCCCTCAAGGACGTCCTGAAACAAATCGGCGCTGTGGATAACTTCACCGGCCAATGGCAACTGCCAACACCTAATCCGTTTTTACGCGCCGAGGCTCCGGCCCCGAGTGCCGGACTGATCCGCGGCCAGACCAGCAAACACCGAGGCCTGCGGACCTTTGCCCAGGATCGCTCGCGCGGTCGTCGTGAGCGGTCGCCCATGCAGTTCAGTCAGGCGTTGCCGGATAACAGTGCCGAAGGTGCCGTTTACCTGCGCTGGCGTCTGGATTCGGCACCTCGTAGCAACCTTCAGGCGAGCCTGGAAACCCGCCTTCAGCCATTGCGTGAAGACGCGCGTCAGGCAGGTGTCGATTTTTCCTTTAGCGCATCAGGCAATGAATGGCTGCTGAAAATGACCGGGCTACAGGAGCCAATGTCGACCGTCCTCGAACATGCGCTGAAAGAACTGACAACACCTGATGCCGGTTTCTCGCAAGAAGAGCCGCCGAGCGTTGCGTTGATGCCGATTCGACAGTTGCTTAAAGCGCTGCCTGATCACTGCCTTGAGCGCACCGCTGACTCGGACGATTTGATGCAGCTTTGGTCGAGCGCACGCTGGGATGGTCTGGCGACCGGCCTGTCCGCCCAGACACAAGCGGCGATGGGCCTTGCCTTGAGTCGTGTGCCTGGCACTGCGGACAATCAACTCTCGCCGCCCTCGCCGATAAACGCGCAGCATCTGTGGAGCGCGGTCGATACCGGGTCCAGCGAACACGCGTTGTTGCTCTTTTGCCCGACGGCAACCGCAAACATCGCTGACGAAGCCGCCTGGCGCTTGCTGGCTCACGTCTGCCAGACGCCGTTTTACCAACGCCTGCGGGTAGAACTGCAGCTCGGTTATGCGGTGTTCAGCGCCCTGCGGCAGATCCATGGGCAGACAGGGCTGCTGTTCGGCGTGCAATCACCCAGCGTCGCCCCTCTGGATCTGCTGGAACACATCGAACACTTCCTGAGCGGATTGGCCGGGATGATTAACGACATCGATGACGAGACCTTCATCGACCAACGCCAGGCACTGGCCGATCAATTCGATAGCGCGGCGCTGCCCAATGCGCAGGCCGCCGAACTGCTCTGGCAGGGCAAACTGGCCGGCCACTCGTCAGATTATCTGGAGTTTCTACCTCAGACGATTCTGATGATCGACCGTGAAACCTTACTGGCCGCAGCACAACGACTGAATCAGGCCGAAGGCGGTTGGCGCTGTCTGGCCAGCGGACCGTGCCCGGGCTTGCCTTGGCAAGCGGCAAAATGATCATTACCGGTGCTGCAATTAGCTTTCTCAAAGATTCCCGGTCAATCACCCTGTAATTTTGAGTAACATAGCCACCTAACTATCTGAACATCTCCGGCTGGAGGTGGACTATATGTATAGATCTCAACTGTCCCATCACCTGAAGGAGCGCTCTATGTCCTGGTCCAAACCTGCTTACACCGACCTGCGTATCGGCTTTGAAGTCACCATGTACTTCGCAAGCCGCTAATCTTTTTGTAGCGCAGTGCAACGCCTCGGCTCGCCGGGGCGTTTTTATTTTCAGTTTTCAAAATGATGGAGCGGCCATGTTTGTCCAGATTCTAGGTTCCGCCGCCGGCGGTGGTTTCCCCCAGTGGAACTGCAACTGCGTGAACTGCGCCGGTTTTCGCGATGGCAGCCTGAACGCCAAGGCGCGGACCCAGTCGTCCATCGCCATTTCCGATAACGGCGTGAATTGGGTGTTGTGCAACGCATCGCCGGACATCCGCGCCCAACTCCAGAGCTTCGCCCCGATGCAACCGGGCCGGGCCCTGCGCGATACCGGCATCAACGCGATCATCCTGATGGACAGCCAGATCGATCACACCACCGGCCTGCTCAGCTTGCGTGAAGGTTGCCCGCACCAGGTCTGGTGCACTGACATGGTCCACGAAGACCTGAGCACCGGTTTTCCGCTGTTCACCATGCTGACCCACTGGAACGGCGGGCTGACCTGGAACCCGATCGAGCTCGACCGCAGCTTCACCATCCCGGCCTGCCCAAGCCTGCGCTTCACCCCGCTTCCGCTGCGCAGCGCCGCCCCACCGTACTCGCCGCACCGTTTCGACCCGCACCCCGGCGACAACATCGGCCTGATCGTTGAAGACCTCAACACCGGCGGCAAACTGTTCTACGCACCGGGTCTGGGCAAGGTCGACGCACCGCTGCTCGAGATCATGGCCGGCAGCGATTGCCTGCTGGTGGACGGCACGATGTGGGATGACGACGAAATGCAGCGCCGTGGCGTCGGCACCCGCACTGGCCGGGAAATGGGCCACCTGGCGCAGAACGGCCCCGGCGGCATGCTGGAAGTGCTGGAACAACTGCCCAAGCAGCGCAAAGTGCTTATCCACATCAACAACACCAACCCGATTCTCGATGAGGATTCGCCGGAGCGTGCAGAACTGGCTCGGCGTGAGGTTGAAGTGGCGTATGACGGCATGAGTATTGTGTTGTAGCGGCCGGCCTCTTCGCGGGCAAGCCCGCTCCCACAGGGATTTTCTGAACGCCAAAAATCCAATGTGGGAGCGGGCTTGCTCGCGAAGGCGTCCGACCAGACACCAAAGAATCCACCGGTCGTACCCGGAGAACCGAAATGACTGACACAGCAATGTCCCCCGCCGAATTCGAAGCGGCCCTGCGAGCCAAAGGCGCCTACTACCACATTCATCACCCGTACCACGTGGCGATGTACGAAGGCCGGGCATCGCGCTCGCAGATCCAGGGCTGGGTCGCCAACCGTTTCTACTATCAGGTGAACATCCCGCTCAAGGACGCTGCGATCCTCGCCAACTGCCCGGACCGCGAGATTCGTCGTGAGTGGATTCAGCGCCTGCTCGACCATGACGGCGCCCCCGGCGAAGACGGTGGCATCGAAGCCTGGCTGCGCCTGGGCCAGGCCGTCGGCCTCGACCCGGATCAACTACGCTCGCAGGAATTGGTACTGCCTGGCGTACGTTTTGCCGTCGATGCCTACGTCAACTTCGCCCGCCGTGCCAGTTGGCAGGAAGCCGCCAGCAGCTCGCTGACCGAACTGTTTGCGCCACAAATCCACCAGTCGCGCCTCGACAGTTGGCCGCAGCACTACCCGTGGATCGACCCGGCGGGTTACGAATATTTCCGCACGCGTCTGGGTCAGGCACGTCGCGACGTGGAACACGGCTTGGCGATCACCCTGCAGCACTACACGACGCTGGCCGGCCAAGAGCGCATGCTGGAAATTCTCCAGTTCAAACTGGACATTCTTTGGAGCATGCTCGATGCCATGAGCATGGCCTATGAACTGAAACGCCCGCCGTATCACAGCGTGACCGAGCAACGGGTCTGGCATAAAGGAATCACCTTATGAGTTTTGATCGCAACAAGACCCCGACCTGGCGTACCGGCTACCGCTTCCAGTACGAACCGGCACAGAAAGGTCATGTGCTGCTCTACCCGGAAGGCATGATCAAACTCAACGAAAGTGCCGCACTGATCGGCGGTTTGATCGACGGCGAGCGTGACGTCGCGGCGATCATCGCCGAACTGGACGCGCAGTTCCCCGGTGTGCCCGAGCTCGGTGACGACATCGAACAATTCATGGAGGTCGCCCGTGCTCAGCACTGGATCGAACTTGCCTGAATCCGCGTCAGACAAGTTACCGCCCAAACCGGAAATCGGCCTGCCGCTGTGGCTGCTGGCCGAGCTGACGTATCGCTGCCCGCTGCAATGCCCGTACTGTTCCAATCCGCTGGACTTCGCCGAGCAAGGCAAAGAACTGAGCACCGAACAGTGGATCAAGGTTTTTCGCGAAGCGCGGGAGATGGGCGCGGCGCAATTGGGCTTCTCCGGCGGCGAACCGCTGGTCCGCCAGGACCTCGCCGAGCTGATTGCCGAGGCGCGCAAGTTGGGGTTTTACACCAACCTGATCACCTCCGGCATCGGCCTGACCGAGCAGAAAATCAGCGACTTCAAAAAGGCCGGCCTGGACCACATTCAGATCAGCTTTCAGGCCAGCGACGAGCAAGTGAACAACTTGCTGGCCGGTTCGAAAAAAGCCTTCGCCCAGAAGCTGGAAATGGCCCGCGCGGTGAAAGCCCACGGTTATCCGATGGTGCTGAACTTCGTGACCCATCGGCACAACATCGACAAGATCGACCGGATCATCGAGCTGTGCATCGCCCTTGAGGCGGACTTTGTGGAACTCGCCACGTGCCAGTTCTACGGCTGGGCGCAGCTCAACCGGGTCGGTCTGTTGCCGACCAAGGAACAACTGGTCCGCGCCGAACGCATCACCAACGAATACCGCGCCAAACTGGAAGCCGAAGGGCATCCGTGCAAGCTGATTTTCGTCACCCCGGACTATTACGAAGAACGCCCGAAAGCCTGCATGAACGGTTGGGGCAGTATCTTTCTGACCGTCACGCCGGACGGAACCGCCCTGCCCTGTCATGGCGCCCGACAGATGCCGGTGCAGTTTCCCAACGTGCGCGACCACAGCATGCAGCACATCTGGTACGACTCGTTCGGCTTCAACCGCTTTCGCGGTTACGACTGGATGCCCGAACCGTGCCGCTCCTGTGACGAGAAAGAAAAAGACTTCGGCGGCTGTCGCTGCCAGGCATTCATGCTCACGGGGGACGCGAGCAACGCCGACCCGGTGTGCAGCAAGTCGGAACATCACGGCGTGATCCTCAAGGCTCGCGAAGAAGCCGAACACGCGACCCAGACCATTGAACAACTGGCCTTTCGCAATGAACGAAATTCACGACTCATCGCTAAAAGCTGAACCCTTCAGCGCTGCCAGGGCCGTCGCGGCCGGCATCGACTTCGCCGAATTGCAGGTCGGCCCACATGGCTTGTTCTGGAACGAGTACCGACCCGAGGATGCCGCCTGCCGGATCTGGCATTGGCGTGACGGCCAGGCGCATTGCCTGACGCCAGCGGGCTTCAGTGTGCGCAGTCGCGTGTACGAATACGGCGGCGGCGCGTTCTGTCTGACCGATGACGGGATCGTGTTCGTCAACGAGGCGGACCAACAGCTGTATCGACAGTCGCTGGCCGGCGAGACACCTGAGTTACTGAGCTCAGGTGAATGCCGATATGGCGATCTGCAGTTCGCTAACGGGCAGGTATTGGCGGTTGAAGAAAACCGCGATCGGCATCGTCTGGTGGCTATCGACCTGGCTGACGGAGTACGTCATCTGCTGGCAGAAGGCGCTGATTTCTATGCTGCGCCGACGTTGAGTCCCGACGCTCAACGACTGGCGTGGATCGAGTGGAGCCGCCCGGATCAGCCATGGACCGCGACTCGCCTGATGGTTGCCGAACGCCTGGACGATGGCCGTTTTTCTCTGCCACGTTGCGTGGCGGGCAAAGACGCTGAGGAATCGCTGCAACAACCGAGATTCGATACAAGCGGCCGTCTGTTTTGCCTGACTGATCGCGGCGGCTACTGGCAGCCTTGGGTGGAATCGGCAGACGGTCTGAGCCCGCTGCCGAGTGCCGCAGCGGATCATGGGCCTGCACCATGGCAGCTGGGTGGCTGCACTTGGTTGCCGCTGAGCGAAGGCCGCTATCTGGCGAGCTGGACCGAAGACGGGTTTGGCAAACTGGGTCTTTGTGGTGATGCCGGTGAAGATTTCACGGGCGATTACAGCCGTTTCCGCTCCCTCGCACTGGATGAGCAGTTCATTTACTGCATCGCCGCTTCGCCAGTCAGTTCGTCGGCAGTCATTGCCATCGACCGCCAGACCCGGCAGGTCAAAACACTGGCCGGCGGTATTGCACCGTTGCCCGCCGAGCAGATCAGCGTCCCGCAAACCCTGCGCTACCCGAGCGGTTCGGGCGAGGCCCACGGTTTCTTCTATCCAGCGATGACCGGTGATGCGAAACCGCCTCTGGTGGTGTTCATCCACGGCGGCCCGACGTCGGCCTGCTACCCGATGCTCGATCCGCGGATCCAGTACTGGGCGCAACGCGGCTTCGCCGTGGCCGACCTCAACTACCGCGGAAGCAGTGGCTATGGCCGGGCTTATCGGCAAGCGCTGCATTTGAGCTGGGGCGAAGTGGATGTGGAGGATGCCTGCGCAGTCGTCGCTCATCTTGCCGATCGCGGATTGATCGACGGCAATAAGGCGTTTATCCGCGGCGGCAGTGCCGGTGGCTACACCACTCTGTGTGCGCTGGCCTTTCACACCGTCTTCCGCGCCGGCGCCAGCCTGTATGGCGTCAGTGACCCCGTGGCACTGGGCCGGACGACTCACAAGTTCGAAGGCGATTATCTGGATTGGCTGATCGGCGACCCGTTGCAAGATGCCGAACGCTACGCCGCACGAACGCCGTTGCTGCATGCGGGCAACATCAGCGTTCCGGTGATTTTCTTTCAGGGTGAACTGGACGCCGTGGTGGTGCCGCAACAGACCCGCGACATGGTCACGGCATTGCAGGACAAAGGCATTCTGGTTGAAGCGCATTACTACGCCGACGAACGCCATGGCTTTCGCAAGGCCGGCAATCAGGCCCATGCGCTGGAGCAGGAGTGGTTGTTTTATCGGCGGGTGATGGAGTTGGCGGACTGAAGCCTGTGGCCCGTGCAGGAATTGTGTCGCCCCATTCGCGAGCAGGCTCGCTCCCACAATGGATCTGTGGTGTACAGAAATCCCTGTGGGAGCGAGCCTGCTCGCGAAAGCGATCTAACGGGTGCCGCTAAACTCAGCGCTTGGCAATGATGTACACCGCATGCACGATCCCTGGAATGTAACCGCACAGCGTCAGCAGAATATTCAGCCAGAACGCCCCGGCGAAACCGACTTGCAGAAACACACCCAGTGGCGGCAACAGAATGGCGATGATGATGCGAATAAAGTCCATGGGGTTAGCTCCTGATTGAAGTTGGCTCGTGTGAGCCAACAGCTAATCGACCTTTACCGTTCGTCAGGGTTCAGTGCCATCACGTCCGAGACGTGAAACCTTTCCGGCGAAATCCAGAGACAAAAAAACGCCCCACACCAAAAGAATCAGGCATGGGGCGATGCGTTATACCGCGAGACGGTTCGGGAATTCGTGTAGGGCGAGTCTGATCAGACGGCAATCCCTTTGCGGCACTGCAGTTGCGCAGTGCGCACACGGGAGAAGGCGCGGGCCAGGCGCAGGAGCATTTCGTCGACGTTGGTTTTGCTGACGGTCAGGGCCGGGGTAAAGCGCAGGCAATCGGGCTGCGGAGCATTGAGCAGCAGGCCTTCATACAACGCCGCTTTGACGACGGCGTCAGCCGATTCGTCGGACAAGGTAAGACCCCAGAACAGTCCTTGTCCGCGCAACTCGCCGTGACCATAGCGATGGGATAAACGCTGCAGACCTTCGCTCAGGTGCTGACCGATTTCCCCGACATGATCGAGAAACCCCTTGTCCTGAACGCTGTCGAGGACGGCAAGACCGGCAGCCGTCATCAGTGCATTGCCATGATGAGTGCCTGTCACTTCGCCGACGTCGAAACAGCAGGCTTTGCCCCGCGCCAACAACGCTGCCAATGGCACGCCACCGCCCAGCCCTTTGCCGAGAACGACGATATCTGCCCGCACGCCGTAGGATTGTTCGGCGAGTAAAGTGCCGCAACGACCGATGCCGGTTTGCACTTCGTCGAAGATCAGCAGAATCCCAAGCTCACGGCACAGGCGCTCGACGCCTTTGAGGTAATGCTCGGTGGCCGGTATCACCCCGGCTTCGCTCTGGATCGGTTCGAGCATGATCGCCACGGTCTGGGCGTCGACGGCCGCATGCAAGGCCGCAAGATCATTGAACGGCACGTGACTGAAGCCCGGAAGCAGCGGCTCGAATCGGTTAGTCAGATTCGAACTGTCCGACGCCGACATCGTCCCCAGACTACGACCATGACAGCCGTTATTGGCAACGATGATCCGCGAAGCCCCACCGCGATGTCGTTGGCCCCATTTACGCGCCAGTTTGATCGCTGCTTCACAGGCTTCGCTGCCACTGTTGAGCAGGTAGGCCTGATCACTGCCGGTGCTGGAGCACAGTCGCTCAGCAAGATTGAGCATGCCGCGGTTATGCAGGCCGAAGCCGGGGTTGATCAGCGACTGAGCCTGCGCAGCGATGGCGTTGACCAGAATCGAAGGACTGTGTCCGAGGCTATTGGCCCCGCCACCCTGTGAGAAATCCAGATACGCGCGGTCATCGCTGTCCCACAACCATGAGCCCTGGCCGCGCACGAATATCTGTTTCGGTCGCTCAACACTGGGCATCAGGCACTCGCTGGAAAGATTGTCGCCTTGGGACGGCAAGAAGGCGTCCACGGCCAAGTCATCAAGACTCGGAGGATTGCGCCGCAAGCTGAACAAGTTCATCTGATCAAACCTCGTGCGAGGTTTTTTGCCTTACCTATGTAAACACCATTGAAGCAAACGGTATTCATCGCGCTCTGTGGCCCTATAAGCCTTGTGAATGCGGTTAGACTAGGCTCACGCGAGGCCTTGAGCCATTTCGATTTCCCAGCATTTTCGATAAGCACACCTTATGGATTTCAAGCAACTGCGTTATTTCGTCGCGGTCTACGAAGAAGGGCATGTGGGCCGGGCTGCCGAGCGGCTTTCAATCTCCCAACCGGCGTTGTCCCAGCAGATCCGCCACCTCGAGCAAAACCTCGATGTGAGCCTGTTCGAACGCAGCAGCAAACGCCTGTTGCCGACCCTGGCTGCTCATACGTTGTACAACCATGCCCTGCCCTTGCTGGATGGATTGCAACGGGCACGGGAAGCCTTGGGCAACTTCAAGGGCCAGGCACTGCGCACACTGGCCATC
Source organism: Pseudomonas sp. GM41(2012) (assembly GCF_000282315.2). GTDB lineage: Bacteria > Pseudomonadota > Gammaproteobacteria > Pseudomonadales > Pseudomonadaceae > Aquipseudomonas. The sequence continues at coordinate 715,915 of NZ_AKJN02000007.1, read as the reverse complement.
GGTGTATTGCAGACCGTTCATAGCAGCCTGGTGCCGCAGATGCTCGAACGCGTGCGCAAGGCGCAGCCGCATTTGGTGGTGCAAATCTATGAACTGACGGGGCTGGAAATCGAGCGGCGCTTGCTCAATGGCTCGCTGGACATCGGCATCAGCTATCTGCCACCTCGTCAGCCGGGGTTGCACGGTGTGATGCTGTACGAAGACGAGCTGACCCTGGTCATCCCGGCGGATCACCCGTTGCGCGAATTCAAGAAAGTCTCGATGAGTCAGGCTGCCGAATTGCCGATGTTGCTGCTGGGTGAAGAGTTTCAAGTGCGGCAGATCTGGCAAGCGCAACTGGCCAATCTGGGACGACGCCCGCAGGTACAGGCAGAACTGAACAACATGGCGGGGATTCTCGACAGTTTGCCGCATACGCGACTGGCGACGGTGCTGCCCGGACGCTCACAACAGGCACACGGCAACAAGGAACTGTTGTGGAAACCACTGAGCGAGCCGAGGGTGCCGCTGAAAGTCGGATTGGTGTGTCGGGACGTGCAACGACAACAGGCCTCGCTGACCTTGTTGCGTACGTTGCTGGAAGAAGTGATGAATGGCGCGGAGGGGCGTTTGATCAGCCCGGCAACACTGGATGAGATGAGCTAAGCACTTTTCTGCAGGCAAAAGAAAACCCCGCCGAAGCGGGGCTTTGCAGACTGTTTCCCTGACATCCATTTCACTCCGCCGTCCTGGCAGAATCCTACGTGTCCGTGTTGTTGCTTTGCGCTTCCTGCGCGACGTCCATGTGAAGTAGATTAGCTGTGGATCCAATCTTCATCTATGGGAGAAGAGCAGCACGTCATGTAAGAGAATGCTTACATGACGTTACATTGTCAGAACTGTCCTGCGTCCAGCAGGAACAACGACTCGCTGCCGGCCTTCACCGACGCGCTCAACGAGTGAATGCGCGGCAGCAGGCGTGCGAAATAGAACCGCGCCGTGCCCAACTTGCTCGCGTAGAAATCGTCCTGCGCTTCTTTGCCAAAAGCGGCCTTGGCCATCAGTGCCCACATGTAGGCATACGCCGTGTAACCGAATGCTTGCAGATACTCGACCGAGGCAGCACCGATTTCGTTCGGGTTGTTTTTCGCCCGATCCAGCAACCAGGCGGTCAGTTCGTCGAGGGTAGTCACCGCATCGTTCAGCGGTTTGGTGAACTCCACCAGATCAGCGCTGGCGGTCGCGGTGAAATGACGGATCTCATCGGCAAACAGGTTGTAGAACGCCCCGCCGGTGCCGACGATCTTGCGACCTACCAGGTCCAGCGCCTGAATGCCGTTGGTGCCTTCGTAGATCTGGGTGATGCGCACGTCGCGCACCAGTTGCTCCTGGCCCCACTCACGGATGTAACCGTGGCCGCCGAAAACCTGCTGGCCGTGAATGGTGGTTTCCAGACCCAGGTCGGTCAGGAACGCCTTGGCCACCGGGGTCAGCAAGGCCACCAAATCTTCCGCGCGCTTGCGGGTGGTGGCGTCTTCGCTGAACTTGGCGGTGTCCAGTTGCATGGCCACGTAAGTCGAGAAGGCACGACCGCCTTCGTTCGAGGCTTTCATGGTCAGCAACATGCGACGCACGTCCGGGTGGACGATGATCGGGTCAGCGACCTTGTCCTTGTTCTGCGCCCCGGTCGGCGAACGGCTTTGCAGGCGGTCGCGGGCGTATTCGACGGCGTTCTGGTAAGAGCGCTCGCCGCTGGCCAGGCCCTGGATACCGACGCCCAGACGTTCGTAGTTCATCATGGTGAACATCGCAGCCAGACCTTTGTTTGGCTCGCCGACCAGATAACCCACGGCCTCGTCGAAGTTCATCACGCAGGTCGCGGAGGCCTGGATGCCCATCTTGTGTTCGATTGAACCGCAAGTCGCCGGGTTGCGCGCGCCCAGGGAGCCATCGGCATTGACCATGAACTTCGGCACCAGGAACAGCGAAATACCCTTCGGCCCCGCCGGTGCGTCCGGTAGCTTGGCCAGCACCAAATGAATGATGTTCTCGGTCAAGTCATGCTCACCACCGGTGATGAAGATCTTGGTACCGCTGACTTTGTAGGACCCGTCGGCCTGAGGATCGGCTTTGGTGCGAATGATCCCCAGGTCCGTGCCGGCGTGTGGCTCGGTCAGGCACATGGAGCCAGCCCAGACGCCGGCGTACATGTTCGGCAGGTACGCGGTTTTCAGCGCTTCGCTGGCGTGGGCGTTGATCGACAGGCAGGCGCCCGCGGTCAGCATCGGGTACAGGCCGAACGACAGGCTGGCGGAGTTGACCATTTCTTCGACTTGCGCCGAAACAGCCTTGGGCATGCCCATGCCGCCGTAGGTCGAATCGCCGCCGACACCGACCCAACCGCCTTCAGCGTAAGTCTGATAAGCCTGTGTGAAACCTGCCGGCGTGGTGACGGCACCGTCCGCCCAATGGCAACCTTCTTCGTCAGCCGCACGGCTCAGGGGCGCGATGCTTTTGCTGGTGACCTTGCCGGCCTCTTCAAGAATGGCTTCGACCGTTTCAGCATCGACAGTCTCGGCCAGCGCAGGCAGCTCGGCCCAGAGTTTGGCGACCTCGAAAACTTCATTGAGGACGAAGCGCATATCGCGCAGGGGCGCTTTGTAGTCAGCCATGGCAAACCTCGCAAGATCTAAACAGGTGATTCGTAGGAGTGGTGCTTTTCGTTGGGTTCGAGTGTAACCCAACAACTTTTACGACACATAGGGTCAGCTCATGACCGATTTGTTATTTTTAGTCACTGAAAAGCGAACCATTAAAGAAGCCCGCAACTAGGCGGGCTCTTTTACGTCGGTTTGAAACACTATAGTGCGAATAACTCCGCAGGCAGGTTCATCAGACAATCGCTGCCCGCCTCGATGGCCGCCCGATGAGCCGCCGTGCGTGGCAGCAAACGCTTGAAGTAAAAATCGCTGGTCGCCAGTTTTGCCTGGCAGTAATCGGCATCGCCACTGCCCGAATCGAGCTGTGCCTGAGCGACCAGCGCCATGCGCAGCCACAGATAGCCGAGGATGATGTAACCGCTGTACATCAGGTAATCCACCGACGCCGCGCCGACTTCATCCGGATTTTTCATCGCCGCCATGCCGACTTTGGTGGTCACCTCTCCCCACTGCTGATTCAGGTCGTTGAGCTGCGCCACGTAGCTGGCGAGTTGCGGGTGTCCGGCGTTTGCCGCACAGAACTTGTGGACGATTCTGGTGAACCCGCGCAGCAATTTCCCTTGGCTGCCGAGGACTTTTCTGCCAAGCAAGTCCAGCGCCTGAATGCCGTTGGTGCCTTCGTAGATCGGTGCAATCCGGCAGTCGCGTACCAACTGCTCCATGCCCCACTCGCGGATGAAACCGTGACCGCCGAACACCTGCATGCCGTGGTTGGTCACTTCCAGCCCGGTATCGGTCATGAAGGCTTTGCAGATCGGCGTGAGGAACGCCAGCAGGTCTTCAGCCTCCTGACGCGCCGTTTGATCCGGGCTCAGATGCGCCACGTCCAGCAACTGCGCGGTGAAATAAGTCAGCGCCCGATTGCCTTCGTTGAAGGCCTTCATGGTCAGTAACATCCTGCGCACATCAGGATGAACGATGATCGGATCGGCGGCTTTTTCCGGCGCTTTCGGACCGGTCAGCGCGCGCATCTGCAGACGATCATTGGCGTACTTGATCGCGCCTTGAAAGCTCGCCTCCCCGAGACATAAACCCTGCATACCGGTGCCCAGTCGAGCATGGTTCATCATGGTGAACATGCAGTTCAGGCCCTTGTTCGGCTCACCGATCAAGAAGCCCTTGGCGTCATCGAAGTTCAGCACGCAGGTAGCCGAGGCCTTGATGCCCATTTTGTGTTCGATCGATCCGCAGGAAACGCCGTTGCGCTCTCCCGCCTCACCTTCGTCGTTGGGTAGGAATTTAGGAACGATGAACAGGGAAATGCCCTTGGTCCCAGCCGGAGCGTCCGGCAGCTTCGCCAACACCAGGTGAATGATGTTTTCACTCATGTCGTGCTCGCCGGCGGAGATGAAGATCTTGCTGCCGGAAATCGCATAGCTGCCGTCGGCGGCAGGCACGGCGCGGGTTTTGATGATGCCCAGGTCGGTGCCGCAATGGGCTTCGGTCAGGCACATGGTGCCGGTCCATTGGCCGGCGGTGAGCTTGCTCAGGTAAGTCTGTTTCTGTTCTTCAGTGCCATGGGCGTGGATTGCCGACATTGCGCCGTGAGTCAGGCCGGGGTACATGCCCCAGGAGGTGTTGCTGGAGCCAACCATTTCGCTAATGACCAGCCCCAGCGAACTCGGCAAACCCTGGCCACCGTAAACCGGATCAGCCGCCAGACCGTGCCAGCCACCTTCAACGTATTGTGCGAAGGCCTGCTTGAAGCCTGTAGGCGTAGTCACCACGCCATTGTCGAAATGGCAGCCTTCTTCGTCGCCGCTGCGGTTCAGCGGTGCAAGAACGTTCTCACAGAATTTCGCACCTTCTTCGAGGATCGCATTGACCATGTCCGGGCTGGCATCGGTGGCACCCAGCGCGGCGTAGTTGCTGTGAAAATCGAAGACGTGGTCGATCAGAAAGCGCATGTCGCGCAGGGGAGCTTTGTACTCAGGCATGGTCATTTCTCCGGCAGCAGATTCCCCAAACCTACTGCCGCGCACCCGGCCTCACAATCACAGTCCAGACGCTGAATGCGCCATCATCACTCAATCATTAGCGGCGTCCATGCGCACCGCGCCACGACGGCTCTGACCGAACGCCACTACACAGTTTCGCCCCGCCCCCTTGGCACTGTAGAGCGCCTCGTCCGCGGACTTGAGCACTTTCTCGGGGGTGCGCTGCTCCAGTCGTTCGGCCACGCCGATGCTGACGGTGACCGACACACTTGAGGCGCCCGAGCCTGCGCGACGTTGACGACCTTGCTGGTCGTCCTGAGGACGGCTGTCCTGATTACGCAGTTGAATGTTGTAGGTGGCGATGGACTCGCGGATGACTTCCAGGTGCGGCATACACTCTTCGAGGGTCTTGCCTGCGAACACCAGGGCGAATTCCTCACCGCCGTAACGATATGCCCTACCGCCGCCACCGATTTTCGACAGCTTGCTGGCGACAAGTCGCAGTACCTGATCGCCGACATCGTGACCGTGGGTGTCATTGAATTTCTTGAAGTGATCGACGTCACTCATCGCCAGCACATAATTGCGCCCCAACCGCTGCATCCGCTCATTCAAGGCGCGACGGCCCGGCAGGCCTGTAAGTTCGTCCCGGAAGGCCATTTGGTAGGCCTCGTGGGCGACCGCTGCGGCAATCATCAACATCACCTGACTGCACATGATGTTCAGGGTAAACGGCAGGATGAAGGTTTTCGGCAACATCCAGAACAACCCGAGCAGGCCCACCAATTGGGCAGCATGCAAGGGTCTCGGGTTGCGCCAGTATTGCCAGGCCAGCAATACAAACGAGGCGATGAACACGGGATAAGACAACTGGATCAGACTCATCCAGGCGCCATGCAACGCTGGCCAACGGATCTCCGACAGCCACATCAACAGCGCCTGTGGGTAACTTTGTTCCAGCCCCAACGCCACGCTACCGAACGCCAGCAACACGGCGAAGCGCGCCACCATGTCCTGGAACAGGTGGGTGCGCTCTTGCCAGGCGGCGAACACACCAAATAGCAGCGGCAGCAACAGGCAGCACAGATGGAAGACCACAGCGGCGTCTTCACGAACCTTGCCGTTGTCGCGGTAATAGTCGGTCTGGGTGTCGAGCAGGAAGTAGGCGATGTACACCGTGACCATCAGAAACAGCTCACGCTGACGTCGGTAAACCGCGCAGTAAGCACCGCCGAGCAACAACACCAGGGTTGGCAGTACGTTGAACAGCGAGGTGAAAAAGACGTTCAGATCCTTCACGTACGCAGCCGCCAGCCCCGCGAGCAAAAGCAGTAATGACGGCAGGAAATGGCTGAAACGTACAGCGGAAGAACGCGGCAAGGGTAAAGCTCCGACCCGGCAAACAAAGATGGCATTGTGCCTTCTCTTCGGGCGACATGTCACATCGCCACCCTCTTTAACGGCAGCAAAGGCATTCTTCTTAGCGTTTTAGTCAGGAATATTTACGCGTAGATATCGCGCACAAAAAAGCCGCTGCTCCCGAGGAAGCAGCGGCTTTATGAAGCGACAGCGTGGGGCTTAGTAACCCAGCGCGAAGTCTTCTTCCTTCATGTCCATCAGGTTGTTGGCGCCCGACAGCATGGTGACAACGTGAGTGCGGGTACGCGGCAGGATGCGCTGGAAGTAGAAGCGCGCAGTCTGCAGCTTGGCGGTGTAGAACGCCGTTTCGGTGGTGCCGGAAGCCAGTTTTTCGGCAGCCAGACGCGCCATGTCCGCCCAGAAGTAAGCCAGGCAGGCGTAACCGGAGTACATCAGGTAATCCACCGACGCCGCGCCGACTTCTTCGCGATCCTTCATGGCCGCCATACCGACCTTCATGGTCAGCTCGCCCCACTCTTTGTTCAGCGCAGCCAATGGCTCGACGAACTCTTTGACCGCTTCGTTGCCTTCGTTGGTCTGGCAGAACTTGTGGACGATCTTGGTGAAGCTTTTCAGGGCTTCGCCTTGAGTCATCAGCACTTTACGGCCCAGCAAGTCGAGTGCCTGGATACCGGTGGTGCCTTCGTACAGCATCGAAATACGGCTGTCGCGAACGTTCTGCTCCATGCCCCACTCGGCGATGAAGCCGTGGCCGCCGTAGATTTGCACGCCGTGGTTGGCGGATTCGAAGCCGACTTCAGTCATGAAGGCTTTGGCAATTGGCGTCATGAACGCCAGCAGTGCGTCGGCCTTCTTCTTCTCTTCTTCGTCCACGCCGTATTTGACGATGTCGACTTGCTTGGCAGTGAAGTAAACCATCGCGCGGTTGCCTTCGGCGAACGCCTTCATGGTCAACAGCATGCGACGTACGTCAGGGTGAACGATGATCGGGTCAGCGGCTTTTTCCGGCGCTTTCGGGCCAGTCAGGGAGCGCATTTGCAGACGATCACGAGCGTATTTCAGACCGCCCTGGAAGCCGATCTCGGCGTGAGCCAGACCTTGCAGCGCGGTGCCCAGACGTGCGGTGTTCATGAAGGTGAACATGCAGTTCAGGCCTTTGTTCGCCGGGCCGATCAGATAACCGGTGGCCGCGTCGAAGTTCATCACGCAGGTGGCGTTGCCGTGGATGCCCATCTTGTGTTCCAGGGAACCACAGGTCACTGCGTTGCGTGCGCCGACCGAACCGTCTTCGTTCGGCATGAACTTGGGAACGATGAACAGCGAAATACCTTTGGTGCCAGCCGGTGCATCCGGCAGACGTGCCAGCACGATGTGGACGATGTTGTCGGCCATGTCGTGTTCACCGGCCGAGATGAAGATCTTGGTGCCAGAGACTTTGTAGGAACCGTCGGCCTGAGGTTCGGCCTTGGTGCGCAGCATGCCCAGGTCGGTGCCGCAATGCGGTTCGGTCAGGCACATGGTGCCGGTCCACTCACCGGAAACCAGCTTGGTCAGGTAAGCCTCTTGTTGCTCAGGCGTGCCGTGCTCGGAAATGGTGTTCATCGCACCATGAGACAGGCCCGGGTACATGCCCCACGACCAGTTGGCTTCGCCAACCATTTCGCTGACGGCCAGACCCAGAGACTCCGGCAGGCCTTGGCCGCCGTGCTCTACGTCGTGGGCCAGGCTTGGCCAGCCGCCTTCGACGAATTGTTTGTAGGCTTCTTTGAAACCGGTCGGCGTTTTAACGCCGGACTCGCTCCAGGTGCAGCCTTCGGTGTCACCCACGCGGTTCAGCGGAGCCAGCACCTGCTCACAAAACTTGGCGCCTTCTTCGAGAATGGCGTCAACCATGTCTGGAGTAGCGTCCTGGCAAGCCGGAAGGCTCTGATAGTGCGCTTCGTAGCCGAGCAGTTCGTCACGAACGAAGCGAATATCACGCAAGGGGGCCTTGTAGTCAGGCATAGCGATAAACCTCTGCTGATGTAACCGGGAATGAACGACCGCGTTGATTTGTTGTGACGGTCAAACAGTTGTTTGAAACATACGTTTACGCCTAAATCTTGTCAAGCGCCGATCTTTTGCCGTTCGTCATCACCCGGGGCAAATACCAGACCCACAGCCACACAACACCGTCGCCTGAGCAATACGCAGTGGAGGAAAGATTAGTTGAGGGAGAAGGATTTACGCAGAAAAACGCCGCGAATATTCGCGGCGTTGAGGGTGCGGGTTCAGCGAGGATTCAAGCGTAGGTATCAATCAGCGTACCGAGCATTTCATCGGATGCCTTGGCGACTTTGACACCCAGTTCTACCTGCAATTTGCCTTGGGACATCTCGACCATGTTACTGGCCAGGTCCGACTGCTGACTGCGATCCACCGAGCGCAGACGATCAACCTGAGCCTCGGAAGACTGGCTGGTCACCGAACGCTCGATCGTCGTGTTGGCGATCTGGCCAGAGGCCTGATCGACACGGTTCTGCCCTGTCTGAATAGTGCTCAGACCGGCATAAAAAGCGGTGTTTCCTGAGATTTCCATGGGAGAACTCGTCCTACAAAGGATCAACAGCGGCCATTGAACCAGACCCACTGACAAAAGGCTCGACAAAAACACTAATGGCACAGTGCCTTGTCATAGTTAAAACCCCTGCCAGAAAACTCAGTCCAGTAAATCCAGTTGCAGATGCTCCGCCACTGCTTCAGCGGTCACCAACTTGAGTTTCGGCACACGCCCCAGGCACGGTGCCGGGATCCGCTCAGCGAGCGTCGCAAGGTTTTCTTCCAGACGCGAAGTCTTCGGATCGATGATATTGGCCACCCACCCCGCCAACTGCAAACCGTCCTGAGCAATCGCCTCGGCTGTCAGCAGCGCATGGTTGATGCAACCCAGGCGCACGCCCACCACCAGGATCACCGGCAGGCCCAGCGCCATCGCCAAGTCCGACAGATTATCCTGATCGGCCAAAGGCACCCGCCAGCCTCCAGCACCTTCGATCAAGGTGAAGTCCGCTTGCATATCGAGAATTTCCTGCATGGGCGTCAACAGTGATTGCACAGTCAATGCCACACCGGCCTCCCGCGCTGCCAGATGCGGTGCGATCGCAGGTTCGAATGCCACTGGATTGACCTGCGCATAAGTCAAAGGCAACGAGCACTGCGCCAACAGCGCCAATGCATCAGCGTTGCGCAAGCCCTTGGGCGTCACATCGCAACCGGAGGCGACCGGCTTGCCCGCCGCCGTGCTCAAACCGGCCGACCGCGCGGCATGCAGCAAACCTGCGGCAATGGTGGTCTTGCCGACATCAGTGTCAGTACCGGTGATGAAATAGGCTGCGCTCATAAGGGTTTCTCCAACACGGCGTAGACCACTTGATAAGTCGCCGGCAATCCTTTGGCCTGACGAAACCGCTCATAAGCCTCGATCAAACCGAGGATCCGCGCCCTGCCGGTCAAACCACCCGGCCGACCGGGGTTCAGGTTGTGGGCACCCAGCGCCTTCAGTTCATGGGTCAGGCTGCGCACATCCGGGTAATGCAACACGTGCGGTCGGGTTTCCAGACTCGCGACGCTCAACCCACTGTCCGCGCAAAGCTGTTGATAAACCCCGAACTCGCGGAAGCGGTTGACGTGCACCATGCCATCCACCTGTCGCCAGCTGTCACGCAGCTCGAACAGTGTGCCTGCGCATAGACTAGCAAACGCGAAAATTCCGCCTGGTTTCAGCACCCGATTGGCTTCACTGAGCACCGAAGCGAAGTCCGCACACCACTGCACCGCCAGGCTGGAGAAGATCAGATCGCAGGTCGAATCCTGCAACGGTAACCGCTCGGCATCGCCTGCGATGAAATGCGTTGCACCACCCAACGGCCGGGCGTGATTGAGCATGCCTTCGGCGATGTCCAATGCCAGGCCGTGACTTGCAGGAAATCGCTCGCCCAATGCACGGCTGAAATGCCCGGTGCCGCAGCCCAGATCCAGCCAGACACCCGGCACAAAGCCCTCAGGCAAACGACTCGACAATTCACTGCCAACATCGCGCTGAAATTCGGCCACGCTGTCGTAGCTTGCCGCCGCACGGGAAAAAGAGGCCGCCACCTGGCGTTTGTCGGGCAAACCGCCGGACAGGTTGGGAAGGGATAAATCAGTCATCACCGGACTCATGCAAAAAGGCCTGAATCGCCCCCGCCACTCCGTGAGGGTCTTCCAGAAGAAACGCGTGACTGGCCTGCTCGATCAGACCGATTTCAACATCCGGCAGCAATGTCAGCAGGTCGCCCGCCGCTTCGGCTGGAACCAGTCCGTCGAGGCCGGCGAACAAGTGCAGTTGCGGGCCACGGAACGCCTGCAAAGCCTGGCGGGTATCCAGTTGTGCGAGCAGCTCCAGGCCGCTCATCAGCACCTCTGCCGAAGTGTGTGGCGCGCCGCCGAGCAACAGCCGAGACAAGCCGCGCGGGTCTTCGGCCCCCTGAGCGCAGAGCAGCGAGAAACGTTTCAACGTCATGCGCGGATCAGCCTTGCAACCGGCCAGAAACGCATCGAAGGTTTCGGCAGGCATCGCACTCGGCCATTGCTCATGGGCGACAAAAGAAGGATTGCTCGCCAGGGTCAGCAAGCCGCAGCAGCGATCGCCGCGCCGGGCCGCCAACTCTGAAGCGAGCATGCCGCCCAGCGACCAGCCGCCGAGCCAGGCGTCCTGAGGCACCGTCGAATCCAGCTCATCGAGCCACTCCTCAAGATCGCTCGATTCCAGTTCCGGCAACGGTTCGATCTCGACCCGCAAGCGTTCATCCAGTCCTTGCAACGCTGCCGCCAAGGGCTCCAGGGGAGAAATGCCGAGACCCCAGCCGGGCAGCAGAATCAGACGATCACGCATGGCTTGGCTCCGGTCCCAGTTGTTGAAAACAATCGGCCAGTCCATTTAACAATAGCTGTACCTGCGCCTCGCTGTGGGCGGCGGTCAGGGTCACTCGCAGTCGAGCGCTGCCGGCGGGCACGGTCGGTGGACGGATCGCAGTGACCATCAGACCGCGTTCACGCAGCATCTGCGACAGTCGAACCGCACGCCCGGCATCGCCGATCATGATCGGCTGGATCGGCGTGAAGCTGTCCATCAACTCCAGGCCGATCTGCTCGGCACCGTGGCGGAACTGGCGGATCAACGTTTTCAGATGTTCACGTCGCCAGTGCTCAGTGCGCAGCAACTCAAGGCTTTTCAGCGTCGCGCAGGCCAGTGCCGGCGGCTGGCTGGTGGTGTAAATGTAGGGACGGGCGAACTGGATCAGGCTCTCGATCAGCTCTTCGCTGCCAGCCACAAAAGCCCCGGCGGTCCCGAAAGCCTTGCCGAGGGTGCCGACAAGCACCGGCACGTCTTCCTGACTCAGACCGAAATGCTCGACGATCCCGCCGCCATTGGCACCCAGCGGACCAAAGCCGTGAGCGTCATCAACCATCAACCAGGCTCCTTTGGCCTTGGCTTCCCGCGCCAACGCCGGCAGGTCGGCAATGTCGCCGTCCATGCTGAACACGCCGTCGGTGACCACCAGGGTATTGCCGGTCGCCTTCTCGAGACGCTTGGCCAGACTCGCCGCGTCGTTGTGCAGATAGCGATTGAAGCGCGCGCCGGACAACAGACCCGCATCCAGCAGGGACGCGTGATTGAGCCGGTCTTCCAGCACCGTATCGCCCTGCCCGACCAGCGCGGTGACCGCGCCGAGGTTGGCCATGTACCCGGTGGTGAACAACAGCGCGCGCGGGCGACCGGTGAAATCGGCCAAGGCCTCTTCCAGCGCGTGATGCGGACTGCTGTGGCCGATGACCAAATGCGACGCCCCGCCGCCGACGCCCCAACGGGTCGCACCGGCGCGCCAGGCTTCGATCACTTGCGGGTGATTGGCCAGGCCCAGGTAGTCGTTGTTACAGAACGCCAGCAACGGCTGACCATCGACCACCACTTCCGGGCCTTGAGGGCTTTCGAGCAATGGGCGTTGGCGGTAGAGATTTTCGGCACGACGGGCAGCAAGGCGCGCGCTGAGATCGAAAGACATGCAGACCTCGCGATGAGAAAAGAGGTACAGCCCCTGTAGGAGCAAAGCTTGCTCGCGATAGGATCGCCGCAGTTATTCAGACAGACCGAGGCGTATCAATCGCGGGCAAGCCTTGCTCCTACAGAGCAGGATGGTCAGACGGCAGCGTTATAGAACTGCTCGCTGCTCTTCTGCTCAACCAGCGCTTGTTCGATCGCGGCCTGATGGACTTCGTCAGCGTGCTCTTCACGCGCTTCCGGCAAGATGCCCAGGCGCGAAAACAGTTGCATGTCCTTGTCGGCCTGCGGGTTGGCGGTGGTCAGCAGTTTTTCGCCGTAGAAAATCGAGTTGGCACCGGCGAAGAACGCCAGGGCCTGCATCTGCTCGTTCATCGCTTCGCGGCCGGCGGACAGGCGCACGTGGGATTGCGGCATCAGGATACGTGCGACAGCCAGCATGCGGATGAAGTCGAACGGGTCGATATCGTCAGCATTTTCCAGCGGCGTACCGGCGACTTTCACCAACATGTTGATCGGCACCGACTCTGGATGCTCTGGCAGGTTGGCCAGCTGGATCAGCAGATTGGCGCGATCATCAAGCGACTCGCCCATGCCGAGAATGCCGCCGGAGCAGATCTTCATCCCGGACTCACGCACGTAGGCCAGGGTTTGCAGGCGCTCGCTGTAAGTGCGGGTGGTGATGATGCTGCCGTAGAACTCAGGCGAGGTGTCGAGGTTGTGGTTGTAGTAGTCGAGGCCGGCGTCAGCCAGAGCGACGGTCTGGTCCTGATCAAGGCGACCGAGAGTCATGCAGGTTTCCAGGCCCATGGCTTTCACGCCTTTGACCATTTCCAGCACGTAAGGCATGTCTTTGGCCGACGGATGTTTCCACGCCGCGCCCATGCAGAAACGGGTCGAACCGATGGCCTTGGCGCGAGCGGCCTCTTCGAGGACCTTCTGCACTTCCATCAGCTTTTCTTTTTCCAGGCCGGTGTTGTAGTGACCGGACTGCGGACAATATTTGCAATCTTCCGGGCAGGCGCCGGTTTTGATCGACAGCAGCGTCGACACCTGGACCCGATTGGCGTCGAAATGCGCACGGTGCACCGTCTGCGCCTGGAACAACAGGTCGTTGAATGGCTGAACGAAGAGTGCTTTGACTTCGGCCAAAGACCAGTCATGACGCAGGGTTGCAGTGGTGCTGGCGCTCATGGGCGTTTCCTTTGTTTTATGCTTGGCAAGCGGCTGGGGAATGGAATACCCACAGACGCGACACGGATGTTCGGCATATTTAAGGAAGACTCATGCGCTGTCAACCACGACACGAAGGACCGGTTTACATCTGGTTAAAAAACGATCAATCCTGTTTGCTCTGTTCAGAACCCGCCGATGAATGCACACCCATCTGCATGGCCTGTGAAACGGAGCTGCCATGGCTGGGCGATCAATGCCAAACCTGCGCGCTGCCGTTGCCCGCCGCTGGCCTGACCTGCGGTCAATGCCTGAAACAACCGCCAGCCTTTGAGCGGGTCGCTACGCCCTGGACTTACAGCTTTCCGGTGGACACGTTGATCACGCGCTTCAAACACTCTGCGAAGTGGCCGTTTGGTCGTCTGCTCGCCGAACTTCTCACTCAGTTCCTGCAACATCGCTTTGATGAAGACCTGAATCGACCCGATGCGCTCATCCCGGTTCCGCTGGCCTCCAAACGACTGCGCCAACGGGGTTTCAACCAGGCCGCGATGCTCGCCCGTTGGCTCAGCAGCAGCCTCGACATCCCGTGCGATGAAACGCTGTTGCTGAGGATTCAGGACACCAGCGCCCAACAGGACCTGAATGCCGAGGCCCGCAAAAAGAACCTGCGCAACGCCTTCGCCCTGACGCCCGATGCGTGCATCAAGGGTCGTCATTTAGCATTGGTGGACGATGTGTTGACCACCGGCGCCACGGCCCAAGCCCTGGCTCGCCTGCTGATGGACGCCGGCGCCGCTCGGGTCGACGTCTATTGCCTGGCCCGCACACCCAAACCCGGCGATGCGCCCTGATTTAGTGGCATTCAGGGTGGGAGCGAGCCTGCTCGCGATGACGGTCTATCCGTCGCATCTATGGTGAAGTTGATAACCCCATCGCGAGCAGGCTCACTCCCACAAGGATATGACCTGACTTGACTCCCGCGCCCCAAGCCGCCAACGTCCTTCCCATCGCCACAACCCAAAGCGTCTTGCCATGTCCTTGCCTACGTTGTTGTCGCAGCACATCGTCCGTCGTCCGCAGCGCATCGCGTTGCTGCAACACATTGCCGAACAGGGCTCGATCACCCGCGCCGCGAAAAGCGCGGGGCTGAGTTACAAAGCGGCTTGGGACGCCATCGATGAGTTGAACAACCTCGCGCAAAAACCGTTGGTGGAGCGCAGTGTCGGCGGCAAGGGCGGCGGTGGCGCCAAACTCTCCAGCGAAGGCGAGCGCGTGTTGCGCCTGTATCAAAAGCTGCAAGCCTTGCAGGCTCAGGTGCTGGAAGCTGCCGAAGATACCAGCGATCTCGACCTGCTCGGCCGACTGATGCTCAGAACCAGCGCGCGCAATCAACTGCACGGCAAGGTCGTAGCGATTGATAACCAAGGGCACAACGACCGGATTCGCCTTGAACTGGCCGAAGGTTTGAGCATCGATGCGCAGATCACCCACGACAGCACCACGCGTCTGGAACTGGAAACCGGCACCGTAGTGGTTGCGCTGATCAAGGCCGGTTGGCTGGAGTTGCTGGGCATCGATCAAGTGGCAACACCCGGCAATAATTGCCTGAAGGGCATCATCGAGGAAATTCTCGACGCCGAGGACGGCCCCAGCGAAGTGCGCATCGGCCTGCCCAATGGCCAGACACTCTGCGCGCTGGCCGAACCGCTGCACTTGAGAACCCTCGGTCTGGCCGCCGATAAACCGGTGCAGGTACAGTTCGCGCCATCCAACGTTTTGCTCGGTACACCGCTTTGAAACACAAGTGTCATTAACGCTCATTAAGGTGACTGCAAAAACCCGCAGGGAGCCTGATGTGAGCCTATTAGAAGACAACCAATCCACCGACCTCGAGAACATGGTCGGCCTCAGCCGTCGAGGTTTCATCAGCGCCGGTGCCCTTTGCGGTGCAGCCATGTTCCTGGGCGGCAATCTGCTGAGCCGCAGCGTGCTGGCCGCCAGCGTCAGCGCCGGCTCCAGCAAACTGTTGGGTTTTGACAGTATCCCCGCCGCCACCAGCGACGCCATCACCCTGCCGCCAGGCTACAAATCTTCGGTATTGATCAGTTGGGGCCAGCCCCTGCAGAAGAACGGCCCGGCATTCGACCCGAGCGGCAACGGCACGGCCGAACATCAGGAAGTCCAGTTCGGCGACAACAACGACGGCATGAGCCTGTTCGAATTTCCCGGCGACAACAACCGGGCGCTGATGGCGATCAACAACGAATACACCAACTATCGCTACCTCTACGCCCACGGCGGCATGCCGCAATCGGCTGCTGACGTGCGCAAGGCACTGGCCTGTGAAGGCGTGTCGGTGATCGAAGTGCAGCGCAAGAACGGCCAATGGCATTTCGTCCAGGGCTCGCGCTACAACCGGCGCATTCACGGCAACGCGCCGATCAGCCTGAGCGGTCCGGCCGCCGGCCACGAACTGCTGAAAACCAGTGCAGACCCACACGGCAAGAACGTCCTTGGTACCTTCCAGAACTGCGCCAACGGCAAGACACCGTGGGGCACGTATCTGACCTGCGAAGAGAACTTCACTGACTGCTTCGGCAGCAGCAATGCCGAACACAAGTTCGACGCCGCGCAAAAACGCTACGGCGCAGTGGCGACCAGTAAAGAGATCAACTGGCACCCACACGACGAGCGTTTCGACCTGGCGAAGAATCCGAACGAGCTCAACCGTCACGGCTGGGTCGTGGAGATCGACCCGTTCGATCCGCAATCGACGCCCGTCAAACGCACCGCGCTGGGCCGCTTCAAACATGAAAACGCCGCCCTGGCCGAAACCAGTGACGGTCACGCCGTGGTGTACATGGGCGACGATGAGCGCGGCGAGTTCATCTACAAATTTGTCAGCCGCGACAAGATCAACCATAAAAACCCCAAGGCCAACCGCGACCTGCTGGACCACGGCACCTTGTACGTGGCGCGCTTCGACGCGGGCGACGGCAATGCCGATCACCCGAAAGGCCAGGGCGAGTGGATCGAACTGACCCACGGCAAAAACGGCATCGACGCCAGCAGCGGTTTCGCCGATCAGGCCGAAGTGTTGATTCACGCCCGCCTCGCGGCCAGCGTGGTGAAAGCTACGCGCATGGACCGCCCGGAATGGATCGTCGTCAGCCCCAAGGATGGCCAGGTCTATTGCACGCTGACCAACAACGCCAAGCGTGGCGAGGACGGGCAACCAGTGGGCGGGCCGAACCCGCGCGAGAAGAACGTCTACGGGCAGATTTTGCGTTGGCGCACCGACCGTGACGATCACGGTTCGAAAAACTTTGCCTGGGATCTGTTTGTGGTCGCCGGCAACCCGGGCGTCCACACTGGCACGCCGAAGGGCGGTTCATCGAACATCACACCGCAGAACATGTTCAACAGCCCGGACGGCTTGGGTTTCGACAAGGCTGGGCGGTTGTGGATTCTGACGGATGGCGATTCGAGCAACGCAGGCGACTTCGCGGGCATGGGCAACAATCAGATGCTCTGCGCTGATCCGGTCACCGGGGAGATCCGCCGCTTCATGGTCGGGCCGGTGGGCTGCGAGGTGACGGGGATCAGCTTCTCGCCGGATCAGAAGACCTTGTTTGTCGGGATTCAGCATCCGGGGGAAAACGGCGGGTCGACGTTCCCTGAGCATCTGCCGAATGGCAAGCCGCGGTCTTCGGTGATGGCGATTTCCCGTGAGGACGGTGGCATCGTCGGCGCCTGACTCGGCCCCATCGCGAGCAGGCTCGCTCCCACAGGTGATCTCCTGTGTGTCACAAACCCTGTACACACCGTAGACCCCATGTGGGAGCGAGCCTGCTCGCGATAGCGTCAGCACAGTCACCACCTATCTTCCGCCGTCTGCGCTACCATGCTTGGCCGGACGCGGCAGCCTGCTGCGCGCAGGAGTCAGCATGGCCCACCCGTTTGCAACCCTCACCCCAGACCTCGTGCTCGATGCCGTCGAAAGCATCGGCTTTCTCAGCGACGCGCGCATTCTGGCGCTCAACAGCTACGAGAACCGTGTCTATCAGGTCGGTATCGAAGACTCCGAGCCGCTGATCGCCAAGTTCTACCGTCCGCAGCGCTGGACCAATGAAGCGATTCTCGAAGAGCACCAATTCACCTTCGAACTCGCCGAGTGCGACGTTCCGGTGGTCGCGCCGATGATTCACAACGGTGCCAGCCTGCACGAACACAACGGTTTCCGCTTCACCCTGTTCCCCCGCCGTGGTGGCCGTGCGCCGGAGCCGGGCAATCTCGATCAGCTGTATCGCCTGGGGCAACTGCTCGGTCGCCTGCACGCCGTCGGCACTACAAAACCGTTCGAACACCGCGAAGCACTGGGTGTGAAAAACTTCGGTCATGACTCGCTGACGACATTGCTCGAAGGCAATTTCGTACCCAAAAGCCTGCTGCCGGCCTACGAGTCCGTGGCCCGTGACCTGCTCAAGCGGGTGGAAGAGGTTTACAAGGCCACGCCGCACAAGAACATCCGCATGCACGGCGACTGCCACCCCGGCAACATGATGTGCCGCGACGAGATGTTCCACATCGTCGACCTCGACGACTGCCGCATGGGCCCGGCGGTGCAGGACATCTGGATGATGCTGGCGGGTGATCGTCAGGAATGTCTCGGTCAGTTGTCGGAATTGATGGACGGCTACAGTGAGTTCCACGACTTCGATCCGCGGGAACTGGCGTTGATCGAACCGCTACGCGCCTTGCGCCTGATGCACTACAGCGCCTGGCTCGCCCGCCGCTGGGACGACCCGGCGTTCCCGCACAGTTTCCCGTGGTTCGGCAGTGAACGGTATTGGGGCGACCAGGTGTTGGCCTTGCGCGAACAGTTGGCTGCGCTCAATGAAGAACCCCTAAAACTCTTCTAAACACCGCGCCCCCTTGTAGGAGCAAGGCTTGCCCGCGATGAACGATAACGCGGTCCGCCAGACAGACCGCATCAATCCAATCGCGGGCAAGCCATGCTCCTACAAAAAAAAAAGCGACACGACACGTCTATACAACCGCCTTACAATCCCCTCTTTGTTAGCTGCCTAAGCAAGGATTCTGCATGCAAGCCGCCAACCCGCGTCGCGGGTACATTCTGGGCCTGAGTGCCTACATCATCTGGGGACTTTTCCCGCTCTACTTCAAAGCCATCGCCAGCGTGCCCGCCGTGGAAATCATCATCCACCGAGTGCTCTGGTCCGCGCTGTTCGGCGCTTTGCTGCTGATGGTGTGGAAACATCCGGGCTGGTGGCGCGAGTTGCGTGACAACCCGAAACGCTTGGCGATCCTCGCCCTGAGCGGCACGCTGATCGCAGCCAACTGGCTGACCTACGTCTGGTCGGTGAACAACGGGCGCATGCTGGAAGCCAGTCTCGGTTACTACATCAACCCACTGGTGAACGTGCTGTTGGGCATGCTGATCCTTGGCGAACGGCTGCGGCGCATGCAATGGCTGGCGGTTAGCCTGGCGGCGGTCGGTGTCGCGCAGCAGGTCTGGCAAGTCGGCAGCCTGCCATGGGTGTCGTTGGTGCTGGCGCTGACCTTCGGTTTCTACGGATTGATCCGAAAGCAGGCACCGGTCAAGGCATTACCGGGTCTGGTGGTGGAAACCTGGATGCTGGTGCCGATTGCGATTGCCTGGCTGCTATTCAATCAGACGGCCACCAGCGCACAGCCCGAATTCTGGACCACGTCCGAAGCCTGGTGGTTGGTGGCCGCCGGTCCGGTGACGCTGGTGCCACTGGTGTGTTTCAACGCCGCTGCAAGGCATTTGCCCTACACGACGTTGGGCTTCCTCCAGTACCTGGCGCCAACGCTGGTGCTGTTGCAAGCCGTTCTGTTGTTTGGCGAACAATTGTCGTCGAGCACACTGGTAGCGTTCATATTTATCTGGGCGGGCCTGGCGGTTTACAGCGTCGACGCGTGGATAAGTCTGCGCCGCCGCAGCTGATCAAAAAACGCACAAACCTCTGCAAGCCACGGCTACCGTGGCCTGCATCGATCCTTCCCAAGGTTATCCACAACGTGATCCCCGGCGTTTGTGTGCAAGTCCCTGAAACTGCTGGTTTTTTGATCAGTTCTTGAAGAGTCCCGGACGACGTGGCCTAGAGGACGGTCTCTACAGGTTATCCACAGGCAGGTGCACGTATAACTTGGATAACCTGTTCAGGGTTCACTGCGCAGCACCAATTCGACCATCAAATCATCCGCCAGCGTTTCCAGGCGCGATTGCAGCACGTCCAACGACAGCGTCAACGGCACTGCGAGAATCGCTTCAGCGTGGAACAAAGGCTCGCTGCTCATCGGCGCCGGACGTACTTCGGTCACCAGACTTTCCAGGTTTACCCCCTGCTCACTCAGCAGACGCGTGATGTCGCGTACGATCCCCGGGCGGTCATTGCCCACCAATTCCATGGCTATCGGTTTCCAGGTGCAGGATTGCTCGATGCCGCTTTCGGCAATCAGCACGCGAATGCCATGGGTGGACAACGCCTGTAGGGAATCGACCAATTCATCGTAGGCCTCGGCCGGCACGCCCACGCGAAGAATCCCGGCGAACTGCCCGGCCATGCGCGACATGCGACTCTCCAGCCAGTTACCGCCGTGCTCGGCGATGCATTGGGCAATGCGCTCGACCTGCCCAGGCTTGTCCGGAGCGAATACAGTGAGTACGAGGTGGTCCATGGCGCAGCCCTCTTGTCATGACTTTTGTTATAGAAGACCAAGTATAGGCAAGGGTTGATTCGGTGTTGAATCGTCTGACGTCATCGCGGGCAAGCCTTGCTCCTACGGGTCTGCGTCAATCACACGATTTCGATTTCCCCGAAACCTGTAGGAGCAAGGCTTGCCCGCGATGGGAGCTCCACGGATGAAGCTGCAAAAACACAAATCGTGTACAACTTTTTATATTTAACTGGAACAATCCAATAGTTTTTTGAGAACATCCCGTTCCCCGACGTGACTGCAATGCGTCATGGCGTCGCAGAACGACGTAATTAGTCTAATTTTCACAAGCGCAATTCATCATGTAGTATGCCGCAGCGCGCACTACATAACGCTGGATCGATGTCTGCCGCAGGTGCAGCCACAACCCTGAAAGCCCCGTCAGCAAGGCCTCAACGCCGTTGATTGGTCATAACCCAGCCGCCCGCAATGGCATGTACTGGTCAACAGGTTTGTGGTTTAAATGCCAGAGGCTTCATTGTTAAATTGAAGAGCTGAAAAGCGAAATAGCTGAGCAGAGTGAGGCAAGCAATGACTGAACACGTTCAAGTCGGTGGCCTGCAGGTCGCCAAAGTCCTGTTCGACTTCGTGAACAACGAAGCCATTCCCGGTACCGGCCTCACCGCCGATAAGTTCTGGGCCGGTGCCGACAAGGTCATTCATGACCTGGCGCCGAAGAACAAAGCCCTACTCGCCAAACGCGATGATTTCCAGGCTCGTATCGATGGCTGGCACCAATCCCGTGCCGGTCAACCACACGACGCCGTGGCCTATAAAGCCTTCCTGCAAGACATCGGTTATCTGCTGCCAGAAGCGGCTGATTTCCAGGCAACGACGCAAAACGTCGATGACGAAATCGCCCGCATGGCCGGTCCACAGCTTGTGGTTCCGGTGATGAACGCCCGTTTTGCGCTCAATGCCTCGAACGCCCGTTGGGGTTCGCTGTATGACGCGCTCTACGGCACCGATGCCATCAGCGAAGCTGACGGCGCGGAAAAAGGCAAAGGCTACAACAAGGTTCGCGGCGACAAGGTCATCGCCTTCGCCCGTGCCTTCCTCGACGAAGCGGCGCCATTGGCTGTCGGCTCTCACGTCGATTCCACCGGCTACAAGATCGTTGACGGCAAACTGGTGGTCGCCCTTAAAGGTGGCAGCAATACTGGCCTGCGCAACGATGCACAGCTGATCGGTTTCCACGGCGATGTAGCCGCACCGACCGCGATCCTGCTGAAAAACAACGGCCTGCACTTCGAAATCCAGGTCGACGCCAGCACCCCGGTTGGCCAGACCGATGCTGCCGGCCTCAAAGACATCCTGATGGAAGCCGCGCTGACCACCATCATGGACTGCGAAGACTCCGTCGCCGCCGTCGATGCCGATGACAAAGTGGTGATCTACCGTAACTGGCTCGGCCTGATGAAGGGCGATCTGTCGGAAGAAGTCTCCAAGGGCGGTCAGACCTTTACCCGCACCATGAACGCCGACCGCACTTACACCGGTGTCGATGGTAAAGAACTGAGCCTGCACGGTCGTTCGCTGCTGTTCGTGCGCAACGTCGGTCACCTGATGACCATCGACGCGATCCTCGATAAAGACGGCAACGAAGTGCCGGAAGGCATCCTCGACGGTCTGGTCACCAGCCTCGCGGCCATCCACAGCCTCAACGGCAACAACTCGCGCAAGAACAGCCGTACCGGCTCGGTCTACATCGTGAAGCCGAAGATGCACGGCCCGGAAGAAGCCGCGTTCACCAACGAGCTGTTCGGTCGCATCGAAGAAGTACTCGGCTTGCCACGTCACACGCTGAAAGTCGGGATCATGGACGAGGAGCGCCGTACCACGGTCAACCTCAAGGCCTGCATCAAGGCTGCCAGCGAGCGTGTAGTGTTCATCAACACCGGTTTCCTCGACCGTACCGGCGATGAAATCCACACCTCCATGGAAGCCGGCCCGATGGTGCGCAAGGCGGACATGAAGGCTGAGAAGTGGATCGGCGCCTACGAGAACTGGAACGTCGATATCGGTTTGAGCACCGGCCTGCAAGGTCGCGCGCAGATCGGTAAAGGTATGTGGGCGATGCCCGACCTGATGGCAGCGATGCTCGAACAGAAAATCGCTCACCCGCTGGCGGGTGCCAACACTGCGTGGGTTCCATCGCCGACCGCTGCCGCGCTGCATGCGCTGCACTACCACAAGGTCGATGTGTTCGCCCGTCAGGCCGAGTTGGCCAAACGTGCGCGCGCTTCGGTGGACGACATCCTGACCATCCCGCTGGCCGTCAATCCGGACTGGACTGCAGAGCAGATCAAGAACGAACTGGATAACAACGCCCAGGGCATTCTCGGTTATGTGGTGCGCTGGATCGACCAGGGCGTGGGCTGTTCGAAAGTGCCGGACATCAATGACGTCGGCCTGATGGAAGACCGTGCGACGCTGCGGATTTCCAGCCAGCACATCGCCAACTGGCTGCGTCACGGCATCGTCACCGAAGATCAGGTCATGGAAAGCCTCAAGCGCATGGCGCCGGTGGTTGACCGTCAGAACGCCAATGACCCGCTGTATCGTCCGCTGGCACCTGACTTCGACAGCAACATCGCCTTCCAGGCGGCGGTCGAACTGGTGGTCGAAGGCACGAAGCAGCCGAACGGCTACACCGAGCCGGTCCTGCACCGTCGCCGCCGCGAGTTCAAGGCTGCCAATGGCCTGTAACTAAGCGCTGACGCCGGACAAAAAAAGCCCTGATCGAAAGATCAGGGCTTTTTTGTTTGGGAACGATCACCTACACATCTATTCCCAACTCATGCTTGACCAGCTCCAACAGCTTGCCGGTATCGACAGGCTTGAGCAGGAAGTCGACCACGCTCAAGTGCATCGCAGCGATCGCATCTTTCACGTCGGCGTCACCGGAAACGATGATGAACGGCATTGCCGCCCGAACCGATTCACGGACCTGGCGGATCAAGTCCAGACCATCGACATTTCGCATCCGCAGATCGGTAATCACCAGGCCAATCGATGGCATCGTCTCCACCATCTTGAGTGCCGTTTCGCCACTGGCGGCAGTCATGCAGCGCACCCCGTCCAGCGCCAGAATCTCCGACAGTAACTCGCGCGCGTCTTTATCGTCGTCGACGATCAGCACCCGTTGCGGCGGCAGGTCAGGTTCCAGCATGACGTCACTCAGCGCCTTGCGCTCGGCGTCACTCAAAATATCGTGGTCGGACATGGCTTACTCTACGTTTTCATTTCTATTCCCTAGCACATCGGTCAGACATCGCTAAGCAGACCTTCAATGTGCACGTCGTCGGAAAAGTTTCCTATAGCCAATGTAGGAGGTTTTTCCCACAGTTGCGTCAGACATTTCCCAAATATCGACAGCCTCACTGCCTACCTAGACTTACGTCCAATGGGCACCCCGCGCGCAGGGGCCGACCATGGCTAAGTCATCCGACAACAACAATTCAAAAAAGACTGCGGTAATGGTTATGAGTAAAGCGGACGCCTTCACACAGGCAGGGAAAACCGCGGTGTTGCAGAACATCCAGGGCACTTTGCAATTCCTTCAGCGCTTCCCGCCCTTCAATCAGATGGAACACGGCCACCTGGCGTACCTGGTCGAGCAGTGTCAGCTGCGTTTTTATGCGCCCGGCGAGAGCATCCTCAAGCCCGCCGACGGCCCGGTTGAGCATTTCTACATCGTCAAGCAAGGCCGGGTCGTGGGTGAACGCCCCCATACGGCCAAGGGCGGCACCGAAACCACCTTCGAAATCACCACCGGCGAGTGTTTCCCCCTCGCCGCGCTACTGGGTGAGCGCGCGACGCGTACCGAACACCTGGCCTCCGAAGACACTTTTTGCCTACAGCTGAACAAGCTGGCGTTCATCAAACTGTTCGCGCTTTCCAACGCGTTTCGCGACTTTGCCCTACGCGGCGTGAGCAGCCTGCTGGATCAGGTCAACCAGCAAGTCCAGCAAAAAGCCGTGGAAACCCTCGGCACCCAGTACTCGCTCAATACCCGGTTGGGCGAATTGGCCATGCGTCATCCGGTCACCTGCAGCCCGACCACTCCACTGCGTGAGGCCGTGACCCTGATGCATGAGCAGCAGGTCGGCAGCATTGTGGTGGTCGACGAACATAAAGCGCCGCTGGGGATTTTCACCCTGCGCGACCTGCGCCACGTGGTGGCCGACGGCACTAACGATTTCAACGAAGCCATCGAGCGCCACATGACCCAGGCGCCGTTTTTCCTGTCGCCGGACCACAGCGCCTTCGATGCGGCAATTGCCATGACCGAGCGGCACATCGCCCACGTCTGTCTGGTGAAGGATCATCGCCTGTGCGGCGTGGTCTCGGAACGTGATCTGTTTTCCCTGCAACGGGTCGATCTGGTGCATCTGGCGCGGACTATCCGCAGCGCTCAGAAGGTAGAAAATCTGGTCGCAATGCGCGGCGAGATCGGCCAACTGGTGGAGCGCATGCTGGCCCACGGTGCCTCTTCAACCCAGATCACGCACATCATCACCCTGCTCAACGACCACACCGTGTGCCGGGTGATCGAACTGACCCTCGCCGAGAAAGGCGACCCCGGCATTCCGTTTAGTTGGCTGTGCTTCGGTAGCGAAGGCCGCCGCGAACAGACGCTGCACACCGATCAGGACAACGGCATTCTGTTCGAAGCCCGGGACGCGGCCCACGCCGCCGAGATTCGCGGCAAATTGCTGCCCATCGCCCAGCAGATCAACCAAAGCCTGGCGCTCTGCGGTTTCACCCTGTGCAAGGGCAACATCATGGCCGGCAACCCCGAGCTGTGTCTGTCCCGGGCCGAATGGTCACGACGTTTTGCCGCGTTTATCCGCGAGGCCACGCCGGAGAACCTGTTGGGTTCGAGCATTTACTTCGACTTGCGGGTGGTCTGGGGCGACGAGCAAGGCTGCGAGCAGCTGCGTCAGGGCATTCTCGATCAGGTGAATGACAACCGACTGTTCCAACGGATGATGGCCGAGAACGCCCTGCGCAATCGTCCGCCTGTAGGACGTTTCCGTGAGTTCGTACTGGCTCGCAAGAGTGGCGAGAAAGCCACTCTGGACTTGAAAATCCAGGGGCTGACGCCGTTTGTCGACGGTGCCCGACTGCTCGCCCTGGCCCATGGCGTCGAGGCGAACAACACGCTGGAGCGCTTTCGCCAACTGGTGGACAAAGAAGTCATCGAACGGCTGGACGGTGCCGCGTACGAAGAGGCCTATCACTTCATTCAGCAAGCCCGCATGCAGCAACATCAGCTACAGACTCGGGAGAACTTGCCCTACTCCAACCGGGTCGATCCGGACAGCCTCAATCATCTTGATCGACGGATCCTGCGTGAATCCCTGCGCCAGGCACAACGCCTGCAAAGCAGCCTGGCCCTGCGGTATCAGCTATGAGCCTGTTTTCATGGCTGCGCCCGGCAGGTCCGAGCCTTCCCGGCGAACTTCAACAACGTCTGCAACGCTTGCCTTCGGCGGCAGAGCTGGGCGAATGCAGCCTGCGCGAACAGCGCTGGGTGGTGCTCGACCTGGAAACCACCGGGCTGAACCTGAACAGGGATCGGGTGTTGTCCATCGGCGCGGTGGTGATCGAGGACGGCGCGATCGATTTCAGCCAGCAGTTCGAACGCACGTTGCAATGCGCCGACATGAAATTGGCTCCCAGCGTGTTGATCCATGGCCTGGGGCCGAGTGCGATTGCCGCGGGCAGCGATCCGGCTCAGGCCCTGGTCGAGTTCATGGAGTTCGTCGGCGACAGCCCGGTGCTGGCGTTTCATGCGCCATTCGATCAGCACATGCTCGGCCGCGCGCTGAAAGATCATCTGGGCTACAAGTTGCAGCATTCGTTTCTGGATGTAGCTGATATCGCGCCGCTGCTTTGCCCTCAGGCGCACATTCGCGATGCCGGGCTGGATCAGTGGATCGACTGGTTCAAACTGGAAGTGTTCGAGCGCCACAATGCCAGTGCCGATGCGTTGGCCACCGCTGAGCTGGCGTTGATTCTGTTCAGCCGGGCGCGGCAGTTGCAGATTCATAGTCCGTTGAATCTGCAGCAGCGGTTGAGTCAGTGGAAGCGACGGCAGCGCGCGCCTTCGTTTTGAAGTAGTGGCAAATTCAAGAGCCACCCCTCACCCCAACCCTCTCCCCAATGGGGAGAGGGGGAAAGGGAGCCGATCTCCATGCATTTCAAGACTTGAGTTCATCTCGATATTTCAAGTCGCAAATTTTCTAAAGAAACCCACAGTCTGTCCCCTCGCCCCTTTGGGGAGAGGGTTAGGGTGAGGGGTCGATTTCAAGCCGTGCACTCAAACAAACCTCCCACGCCCCACCCGACCAGCGCCAATTGCTTACCTCCCCCGCCTCTGCCACAATCGCGAACAATTCTCGTTAGTTAACACTTCCCAATCGGTGATGCTGCGTGTCGTCAGTCCAAAGCCCTCAAAGTGAGCTCGTTGGTGCGTTGTATCGCGACCATCGCGGTTGGCTGTTGGCCTGGCTTCGACGCAATGTGGCCTGTCCGCAACGGGCCGAAGACCTGAGTCAGGACACTTTCGTGCGTTTGCTGGGTCGTGAAGAACTGAAGGAGCCGCGTGAACCGCGAGCGTTTCTGGTGGCGATTGCCAAGGGTCTGCTGTTCGACTATTTCCGCCGCGCCGCGCTGGAACAGGCCTACCTCACCGAACTGATGCTGATCCCCGCCGGTGAACAACCGTCGGTGGAGGAACAGCAGCTGATCCTCGAAGACCTCAAAGCCATCGACCGCCTGCTCGGCAAGCTCTCAAGCAAGGCCCGGGCAGCGTTTCTGTATAACCGTCTCGACGGTCTCGGCCACGCCGAAATCGCCCAGCGCCTGGGCGTGTCAGTGCCGCGGGTGCGTCAGTATCTGGCCCAAGGCATTCGTCAGTGCTACATCGCGTTGTACGGTGAGCCGGTATGAGTCCGGTCAGCTCCAAGCCCGTCTCCGCGCAGGTGCTGGATGCGGCGATTGCCTGGCAGTTGTCCCTGGACTCCGGCAACCCGGTGGAGCGCGAAGAGTTCGCCAAATGGCATGCTGCCCACGAAGAGCATGCGCGGGCCTGGCGCCAATTGGGCATGCTCGACCAGCGCTTCAGCGTTGCCAGCGGCCCGGCACGTACCGCGTTACTGCAATCGCGCGAAAGCATTCGCCGGCGCGTGCGCAAACTCGGCAGCGGCATGGCCAGCATCGTCGCGGTGATCGGGTTGGCGTTGTTCGCCGGTGATCGTTATCTGCCGATCGACTATTGGCTGGCCGACCAGCGCACCGCCACCGGTGAGCAACGCACCCTGCGCCTGACTGACGGCACGCTGATCAACCTCAACACCCACAGTGCCGTGGATGTGCGTTTCGATGAAAAACAACGGCTGATCATTCTCCAGGAAGGGGAAATCCTCGTCGAAACCGGTCATGGCGACGCCCGGCCGTTTATCGTCGAAACCCGCGAAGGCAGCATGCGTGCACTGGGGACAAGGTTCCTGGTCAAGCGTGAAGAAGAAGGTACGCGCCTGAGCGTGCTGAAATCGGCGGTGGCGGCCCATCCCGAGTCAAGTCCTG
The DNA here is from genome assembly GCF_000282315.2 of Pseudomonas sp. GM41(2012). GTDB lineage: Bacteria > Pseudomonadota > Gammaproteobacteria > Pseudomonadales > Pseudomonadaceae > Aquipseudomonas. The sequence goes on along the minus strand of NZ_AKJN02000007.1, from coordinate 688,283 downwards.
AAGAGCAGATTCTGCGTGAAGGCCAGCAAGTCCTGATGCGCAGCAATGGCCTCGGGCCGATCGTCGCGCTCAACCTAGGCGCCGATGCCTGGACCCGCGGCATGCTGGTGGTGGACAACACACGGCTGGAAGACCTGGTGCATGAACTCGGTCGTTATCGACGCGGGTATCTTGGCGTTGCGCCAGAAATCGCCGACCTGCGCATCACTGGCAGCTTCCCGCTGCACGACACCGATCTGGCCCTGAACGCCCTGCTGCCGACCCTGCCGGTGCAGATCGAACAGCACACGCCGTGGTGGGTGACGGTGGCGGCAAAAACTGACGCAAAGCCCTGATTTTGGCTGTGCCTGACCCGACATCTTCGCGGGCAAGCCTCGCTCCTACAGATTTGTGCGTTATTCGAGAACGACACAAACCCTGTAGGAGCGAGGCTTGCCCGCGAAGAGGCCATCAGCTCCACCACAAATGATGAATCGAAATTATTTTCAATCAGCCCTATCACTTTTGAATTCTCGTCCGGCACCTAGGCAATTGAGAAATATTTCCATTCAGGAGCCGCTGTATGTCCCGTTCGCTCGACACCGTGTTGCGCCCCAGTTTGCTGGCGATTGCCATTGCCCTTTGTGCCCCTCTGGCCAGCAGTCAGCTGATTGCCGCTGAACAGGCGTCCAGCGTTCGCGCCTACAACCTGCCGGCCGCGCCATTGGCCAGCACCCTGAACCAGATCGCCAGCCAGGCGGGTCTGGCGCTGTCGTTGAATCCATCGCTGGCGGCAGGCAAGACCTCGGCGCCGGTCAAAGGCCAGTTCGACGCAGCCAACGCCCTGCGCGAAGCCTTGCGCGGCACCGGTCTGCAACTGGAACAAAGCAGCACTGGCACCTTCAGCCTGGTGGCCGTGCCTGAAGGCGTGATGGCTCTGCCGGAAACCGCCGTCATTGGCGTGGAAAACACCGAAAGTGCCTGGGGACCGGTGCAAGGTTACCTGGCGACCCGCACCGCCGCCGGCACCAAGACCGATACCGCGCTGGTCGAAGCACCGCGTTCGATTTCGATCGCCACCCGCGAGCAAATGGACGACCGCAATGTGCATAGCCTCGATGACGCGGTGCGCTACATGCCCGGCATCACCGCCAGCAGCTACGGCAGCGACACCCGTGCCGACTGGCTGCGCGTACGCGGTTTCGAACCGACGCAATTCCTCGATGGCCTGCCACTGCCAAAAGGCGTGTACGCCAACCCGAAACAGGAAACCTGGAACCTCGAACGCCTCGCCCTGCTGCGTGGCCCGGCCTCGTCGGTCTACGGCCAGACCCCGCCAGGCGGCTTGCTGGACATGGTCAGCCGTCGTCCCAGCACCGAGTCGAGCAGCGAAATCCAGGTGCAATACGGCAGTGACAATCATCGCCAGATCAACTTCGCCAGCACCGGCAAGATCGATGACGAAGGCCAGTTCCTCTACGGTTTGAGCGGTGTGGTGCGCGACAGCGGCACGCAGGTCGACCACGTCGACAACAAGCGCTACAACATCGCGCCGAGCCTGACCTGGAACATCGACGAAGACACCAAATTCACCCTGCTGACGCAGTTCACCCGTGACGATACCGGGATCACCAGCCAATTCCTGCCGGTGCAAGGCACCAAGATCCATTCGCCGCTCGGCAAGATTTCCCATCATAAAAACCTGGGCGACCCGGACTGGGAATTCTACGACCGCACTTACTACGCACTGGGCTACGCCTTTGAACATCGCTTGAACGATGTCTGGCAGTTCAAGCAGAACCTGCGTTACACCAAATCGGACTTGTCCTTCCAAGCCCTCACCCCCGGCGCCTACCCGTTCACCCAGGTGGATGCCGAAGGCAACGTTGGCCGCTCGAGCACCAGTGTCGACGAGGACATCAGCCAGTTCGCCGTGGACAACAACTTCCAGGGCGACTTCGCGACCGGCGACATCCGCCACACTCTGCTGATCGGCCTCGATCATCAGCGCACCAACACCAACTACACCTCGATCTTCGGTGACGGTCTGACCACCAACGTCAACAACCCAATCTATGGCCAGCCCATTGTTCGTCCGCCACGTTCGGCGGCGTTCTATGACTACGACCAGAAAACCTACCAGACCGGCCTGTACGTCCAGGACCAGATGGCCCTCGACCAATGGCGTCTGACGTTGGGTGGGCGTGAAGACTGGGTCCACACCGGCACCAAATTCTTCAACAAAGGCGATGCCACCCATACCGAGCGCGACAAGAACTTCAGCGGCAACGCGGCGATCAGCTACGTGTTCGACAACGGCATCGTGCCGTACCTGTCGTACGCCGAGTCGTTCCAGCCGACCAGCAATGCCACGGCATCGCCGACCGATTCGTTCAAGCCGACTGAAGGCAAACAGTGGGAACTGGGCATCAAGTACCAACCGCCTGGCAGCAGCACCCTGTTGACCGCTGCGGTCTACGACCTGACCCAGAAAAACGTCTCCGTCACCACGACCAACTCGGACAACGTTTCGGTCACCAGCCAGACCGGCGAAGTGAAAGTCAAAGGCCTGGAACTGGAAGCCGTTTCCGACGTCACCGAGAACCTCAAGGTCATCGCCGCTTACACCCTGGCCAAATCCGAAGTGCAGAACGGCGATTTCAAAGGCAATCGTCTGCAACTGATGCCTAACCAGCAGGCATCCCTGTGGACCGATTACACCTGGCACAACGGCGTGCTGGACGGTTTCGGCATCGGCGCCGGCGCTCGCTATACCGGCAACACCTACGGCGACCAGGGCAATACCTGGCTGGGCAAGGCCGACGCTTATACGGTGTTCGATGCGGCGGTTCATTACGACCTGGGCCGTCTGGACAACAGTCTCAAAGGCGCCTCCCTGGCACTGAACGCCACCAACCTGTTCGACAAGGACTACATCTCCACGTGCGACAGCTTCTACTGCTACTACGGCGACCAACGCAGCGTCGTCGCCAGTGCCACTTACAAGTGGTAATGGCCTGACCTGAAACGCCCAAGACCCGAGCCGTCCGACAGGGACGGCTTTGGTATTTCTGAAGGCTATGAAATGAAAAGCAAAACAATTCGCCGCTGGTCCTTCGTCCACACCTGGTCCAGCCTGATCTGCACCGTGTTCCTGCTGATGCTCGCACTGACGGGCCTGCCATTGATCTTCCATCACGAGATCGACCATTTGCTGGGCGATGCCGCTGAATTGAAGGCGATGCCGGCGGACACCCCGCATCTGAATTTGCAGCAATTGGTGCAGGCGGCTGAAAAGCATCGTCCCGGCGAGGTCATGCAGTATTTCGGCTTCGACGAAGACGAGCCCAACGCCGCGATCACGATCATGGCGGCCACCGCCGGCACCGAGCCGAATTCGTCTCACACCTTCATGCTCGACGCCCGCACCGGCGAAGCGCTGGAGATGCCGTCGGCCAACGGCGGCTTCATGATGATCATGTTGCGCCTGCACGTGGACATGTTCGCCGGTCTGCCGGGCAAGTTGCTGCTGGCGTTCATGGGCATTCTGTTCGTGGTGGCGATTGTCTCCGGGACGGTGCTGTACCTGCCGTTCATGCGCCGTTTGAAATTCGCCACCGTGCGCCAGGACAAATCCACGCGCCTGCGCTGGCTCGATCTGCATAACCTGATCGGCGTGGTGACCTTGACCTGGGCCTTGGTGGTCGGTGTCACCGGCGTCATCAGCGCCTGTGCCGACCTGCTGATCGCCGCGTGGCGCAACGACAGCCTGAGCGCGATGGTCGCGCCGTACCGTGACGCGCCGCCACTGACACAACTGGCGCCCGCGACCCGTTTGCTCGACATCGCCAAGGAAGTCGCACCGGGCATGCAGCCAGACTTCATCGCCTTCCCCGGCACACGCTTCTCCAGCGAACACCATTACGCGGTGTTCATGAAAGGCAGCACTCACCTGACCTCGCACCTGCTGACACCGGTGCTGATCGACGCCAACACCCTGCAAGTCACCGCCGTGGCCGAACGCCCGTGGTACATGGACGCCATGGGCATGTCTCAACCGCTGCACTTCGGTGATTACGGCGGCATGCCGATGAAGATCCTCTGGGCCACGCTGGATGGGCTGACCATCATCGTGCTCGGCAGCGGGGTTTACCTGTGGGTGGTGCGGCGCAAGGCTGTGAAACCGGTGCTCGAAAACGCGGAGAGTCCAGCATGAGGCCGCGGCAGTCGAATTTCTGGAAGGTGTTCTCCACCCCCACGGTTATCGCCCTGCTCAGTGCCGCGGGGTTGTTTGCCGCGTTGCTGGGGGATGGTGTATGGGACGCATTGAGCTGGCTTGGCCTGGGCATTCCCGCCGCCCTTGCCCTGCGCGGCCTGCTGCAACGCCGCTAACAACACCAAACCTGTAGGAGCAAAGCTTGCTCGCGATGGGATCACCGTGGTCTGACTGAATGACCGAGTCGATCCCATCGCGAGCAAGCTTTGCTCCTACAAGTGGCGTGATCCACGCGCTATGCTGCCCAGCACTGCCCATACCGAGACGCTGCCATGTCCGCCGCCAGCATGACCCTGTTCCACAATCCTTTATCGCCCTTCGTCCGCAAAGTCATGGTGCTGCTGCACGAAACCGGTCAACAGGACCGCGTGGCGCTGCAAGACTGCGTGCTCACACCGGTCAGCCCGGACCTGATGCTCAACGAAGACAACCCGCTGGGTAAAATCCCGGCCCTGCGCCTGGCCGATGGCAACGTCATCCATGACAGCCGGGTGATCCTCGATTACCTCGACCACCAGCACGTCGGCAACCCGCTGATACCGCGCGACGGCTCAGCCCGCTGGCGGCGCCTGACCCTGGCCTCCCTGGCCGACGGAATCATGGACGCTGCGGTGCTGATTCGTTATGAAGTCGCCCTGCGTGCCCCGGAAAAACACTGGGATGAGTGGCTCGATGGCCAGCGCGAGAAGATTCGTCGCGGCCTGGCCGTGCTGGAAGCGGAGGCGATTGCCGAGCTGACCAGCCATTTCGATGTGGCGGCGATCAGTGTTGCCTGTGCGTTGGGTTACCTGGATTTGCGCCATCCGGATCTGGAATGGCGCACGGTGAATCCACAGCTGGCGAACTGGTATTTTGAGGTGAGTCAGCGGGCCTCGATGCTGGCGACTATGCCGAAGGTTTAGATTTTCACTGGCTGTCAGGGCCTCTTCGCGAGCAAGCCCGCTCCCACAGTTGATCGGTTGTGTGCACGAATTTTGTGTTCACTGGAGATCCCTTGTGGGAGTGAGCCTGCTCGCGAATGCACCACAGCGGATCCACTGGAAACAACACCGCAATCCGCGTCGCCAACGCTTCCCCTTCCCGCTGATCCTCACGCAACCCCAACGACCGGCTCATTCCACCGCCCCGATATCAAACACCAACGGCTTGGCCGACTTCTGCCCGATCCCATACCAGTCCAGTTTGCGGGTCAGCACCATGAACACGCCCAACAACCCGAACAACAGCAGCGAACCCATCAACAACGCGTAATCCTCGGCACTGAGCAAGCCATAGAGCAAGCCATACAACGCCGCCAATCCCGCCGAAAAACTCAAGCCGTGACGCACGCTGCGCAGCACATGGCAGACATAAAAACCGATCAACAACACACAGCTGCCCGCCGACAACAGGTATGCCAGGGCAAAGCCGATGTGCTCGGACAGCGATAGCAGCAACAGGTAGAAAAACGCCAGCGCCACCCCCACCAACGCGTACTGGATGGGATGCACGGCCATGCTTTTGAGCACTTCGAACAGGAAGAATCCGGCGAAGGTCAGGGCAATGAACAGCAGCGCGTATTTGATCGCCCGATCACTCTTGAGGTACTGATCCACCGGATCAATGAAACTCACCCCGAAGTTGCGGCTCTTGAACTCGTCACAACGGTCGCTGGCCAGGCAGTTGGTCAAGGCTTCTTCCAGGTTGGTGGAAAAGAACGAAGTCTGCCAATTCGCGGTAAAACCTGTCCCGGTGACTTCACGCTGAGCCGGCAAGTAGTTGCCGATAAAGCTCGGGTGAGGCCAGTTGGCCGCCAGTTGCACCTTGCTGGTTTTGCCGACCGGAGTGATCTGCAACTGGCCGGTGCCCTGCAGGCGCAGGTCAAAGGCGAACGCCAGTTCCGCGCCTTTGTGCCTGTCCAGCGCGGGCAACATGACGTGTGCCCCCTCGCCTAGCCAACCCAGCTGCGTGCCCGGTTCAAAGTCCAGACTCTGACCATTAAGGTCCAGTTTCAGGGCATTTTCGATCCCGCGGATATCGCTGATGCCTATCGTCAGAAACGCTTGATCAAACTGATAGTCGGCGAAATCTTCCTTGATGCCCAGCTGCGCGGGAATCGAAAACAGGCCGCTGATGTGGTTGTCGGCGTGGTACAGCCGCGCCTCGTAAATACCCCGCGAGCGCAACTCGGTCTGCACGTTGCCGTCGAGCTCGAAACGCTCCGGCAGGAAATACAGATGGCCGCGTTCTTCGCCGGTTTCCTGGTAGCGCTTGTTGGTTTTCTCATTGGTCTTCCAGATCCGCACCACTTTGCGATACGGCACCACCATGATCGGACCGCTCAGTTGCTGGCTGTAGCTGGAGCTGCGGGCGATGTCTTCGAGCACGCCGTCGCGCAGTCGCTGGCGATCCTGGATCACACCGTTAATCATCAGGAGCGGGATCAGCAACAACAGAATCAGAAGGGCAATTGCCCCGAGTTTTAGGGTCAGGCTGCGGTTCATGGGACTCTCCCTGTTTGGATGGGGAGAGTCTGGGATCGATGTGTGGGGGATTTGTGGGGGGAATGTGGAGACTTTGTGGAGAGTGTTTTCGGCAAGGAAAACCACCCCTCACCCTAACCCTCTCCCCAGGGGGTAGAGGGGACTGACCGGTGTGTTCTTTCGAGTTACATCGACCTGAGGTATCGAGTCGAACTCAGGATTTGAAAACCATGGAGATCGGCTCCCTTTCCCCCTCTCCCCTGTGGGGAGAGGGCTGGGGTGAGGGGTGGATCTAAGCAGGCATACGCAATATGACTTGAACACCACCATCGACATTACCGACGCTAACCGCGCCACCATGCAACTTAACCACCTCTTCAACGAAGTTAAGCCCCAGCCCCGTGCTCTTGCGCCCGCTGTCCGGGCGCGGCAGCGAATAGAATCGTTCGCTCAACCGCGGTAACGCATAGTCGGGAATCGCCTCGGCCTGGTTAAAAAGTTTGAATTCGATTTGCTCACCGACCTTTGCGGCACTGAATCGCAACACGCCCGTTGCAGGCGTGAAATCCAACGCATTCTCCAGCAGATTGCCCAGCGCCTGACGCAACAGGAACGGTTCACCGGTCAGCACCAGATCCGCTGCAATGGTTTGTTCCACGCGCAACTGCTTGCCTTCGATACGCGCCGCCTGAGCGCTCAGCAATTCATCCACCAACTTCGCCAGCGGCACCGCCACCCGTTCCTCCAGCCCTTGGCGTTGCTCGACCAGGGCCAGATTCAACAGGCGTTCGATCAACTGCTGCATTCGCGCACTTTCGCTGTCGATGTTGCTGACAAAACGCTGTTGCTGGGCCAGCGGCATCTCGCCTTGCAGCAACTCCGCCGCACCACGAATCGCCGCCAGCGGGCTTTTCAGTTCGTGGGTCAAGGTGTGCACGTAACGCTCGACGTAGGCTTTGCCTTCGAGTTGCGTGCGCATCTGCTCCACCGCCGTCGCCAGTTGTTCCAGTTCGCCGCCACGGTAGTGCGGAACCTCGACCCGCCGGCCTTCACTGACGGCCTGAGCGTAAGCAGTCAGCCGCCGCAGCGCCGCGCTCAACCACCACGACAACAGCGCGCCAAACAGCAGACCGAGGCCGATCAACCCCGCCCCCCAGGCGAGCAATCGCCGTTCGGTGCGATCAACGTATGGCTGCAACGAGCTGTTGGGTTTGGCCACGGTGACCACACCGATGATCTGGCCGTTGTCGCGAATCGGGGCACCGACGTGCATTACCGAGGAGTTCGGATCGTCCGGATCGCTGCGGCTGGAACGAGCGCCGTATTCGCCTCGCAGGGTCAGTAAAACGTCGTTCCAGCGCGAGTAGTCCTGCCCCACTGCCATGCCGCTGGAGTCCAGCACCACAATGCCCTTGGCATCGGTGACGTAGATGCGGTGGTTGACCTGATTCTTCGGCAAGCCCCAGATGCTCGCCTTCGGTTGCCGTTCGCCATAAGCCTTGAGTAGCTCGGGCCAGCGGTTCTGATTCAGGGTGCCGGCCTTGAAGTCATCGCGCAGGATCTCGGCCATGAGATTGGCGGTGTCGACCAGCGTTTCTTCGGTGGACTGGCGCACGCCGGGACGGATTTCTTCCATCACGGTGTTCAGCACGAAATAACCGGTCAGGCCGATAAACAGCACATAAACCAGAAAAATCCGGATTCCGAGAGGCATCAGCTACGCCCCGGGCTGTAGCTGTAGCCAAGTCCGCGATGGGTCTGGATTGGTTCCGCGTCGGCCTTCACCTGACGCAATTTGGCGCGCACGCTCTTGATGTGGCTGTCGATGCTGCGCTCGTACCCGGCATCTGCAGCGACGCCCAGCGCATCAAGTAATTGCTCGCGGCTGAAGACGCGTTCGGGTTGGTCCAGCAGGCATTGCAGCAGGCGGAACTCATGGCGGGTCAGGGTTAGAAGCTGACCGCGATAGCTGATCTGCACCCGTTCGCTGTCGATGCGAAACAGTGCCGATGCCACCTCGGCGGTCGCTCGCGGCGCCATGCGTTTGAGAATCGCCCGGACCCGCGCCGCCACTTCCCTTGGGCTGAACGGCTTGACCACGTAATCGTCGGCACCGATTTCCAGGCCCACGACGCGATCGATTTCAGCATCCCGGGCGCTGAGGAAGATCACCGGCACTTCGCTGAAACGGCGCAATTGCTTGCAGGTCTCGAAGCCGCTGATGTCCGGCAGACCAATGTCGAGAATGATCAGGTCGGCCGGAGTCTGGCGCTGATGCTCAAGCGCCGCGGCGCCAAGGCTCAGCCAGGTGGTGGTGAAGCCCTCGCCCTGCAAGGCGAAAATCAGGGTGTCGGCAATCGCCGCTTCGTCTTCGACAATCAGGATATGAGGCATGGCGTCCGAGCCCGGGAGTTAAGTGGGCGAACGGTGCCCCAAGGCTCACGTCACGTCAATGAGACCACTTGAAATCAGCAGTCGGGTTTGTCCGCGGTAAAGCGCCGTGCCGGGTTCACCGCCGCGCCGAACTCACGCAAGGCTTTGGCACCGATCAACAAAGGGTAGTTGAAGCTGCTGCGGTCGGTGAGGTTGACCTCCACGGTGCGCTTGACGTTGCCCAGGCACAGTTCCAGATCAACCACCGGACGCTTGGTGGGTTCGACCGCTTCTTTGTCGTCCTCGTCTTCTTCGGAGCGAGTCTTGATCTTGCTGATCCGCGCAACCTTGTGCTCGTAGACCTTGTTGCTCGCGCCTTTGGTAGCGAGGCGGAAACGCACCCACTCGTCGCCATCACGGGTGAAGGTTTCGATGTCTTTGGCCGACAGCGACGCGGTCAGGGCGCCGGTGTCCATCTTGGCCTTGAGGACTTCGCCACCGATTTCCGGCAGCGCGATGTATTCGTAGCGCCCGTACAGGGTCGGCTCAGCAGCCAGGACCGGCAGGGCCACGAGGGAAAGCAGTGCAAGGAGGGATTTCACGTAATGGGCTTCCTTGGGCAATTGGGGCGTCGAACGCGGAATTTTAGACCGCCAGTAGGGAATTCGTTCGTTCTTCAGATCTTTCGCGAGCAGGCTCGCTCCCACAGGGATCTCTATTGTTCACAGTTCATGTGTTCAACACACAAATCCTGTGGGAGCGAGCCTGCTCGCGATGGGGCCCGGGATGATCACGACAGGACCAGCATAACCACGTAAAGGTGAAACATTCGTCGTCACCGATTTGGCCTGCCGTCCGAAGCTGCTTATCATTGCGCGCCCAAAAGCTTTCAAGAGTTACCTATGCGCCGCCTGCTCACCGGCTGTTTCGTTACCCTCCTGCTGTTGCTCAACACCCTGGCCCTGTTCGGGCCGCTGATGGTGTTCGCCTTGCTCAAACTGGTCCTGCCCGGGCGCTTGCGTGATTACGCCTCATGGACGGTGATGGGGATCGCCGAGACCTGGGCCGAAATCGACAAGCTGATTTTCCGCCTGTGCATCCCCACGCAATGGGACATCCGTGGCGGTGATGATCTGCGGGTCGACACGTCGTATCTGGTGATCAGCAACCATCAATCCTGGGTCGATATCCCGGCGCTGATCCAGACCCTGAATCGCCGCACGCCGTTCTTCAAGTTCTTCCTCAAGAAAGAGCTGATCTGGGTGCCGTTTCTCGGGTTGGCATGGTGGGCGCTGGATTACCCGTTCATGAAACGCTACACCAAGGCATTCCTGGCGAAGCACCCAGAGTTGGCCGGCAAGGACCTGGAGATCACCAAAGCGGCGTGCGAGTTGTACAAGCGTCAACCAGTGACGGTGGTCAATTACCTGGAAGGCACACGCTATACCGCGGCGAAAAGTGCCCAGCAGCAATCACCCTTCACCCACCTGCTCAGGCCCAAGGCTGGTGGCGTGGCGTTTGTATTGGCGGCAATGGGCGAACAGCTGGACGCCGTCCTCGATGTGACGGTGGTGTATCCGCAGCAGACGATTCCGGGGTTCTGGGATTTGCTCAGCGGCAACGTGCCGAGGGTCATCATCGACATCAAGACCCGCGAACTTGACCCGGCGCTGTGGCAGGGCGATTACGAAAACGATTCGCAGTTTCGCGAAACCATCCAGAACTGGGTCAACCAGCTCTGGATCGAGAAGGACCTGCGCATCGACGCGTTGCGCGCCGAGCGCCGCTGAATCAGGTACCGGTGCCTGCGCCCCAGATCCCGCCCAGGTTTGTCAGCAGTGAACCGCCGACGCCTTGCTGACCGAAAAATTGAAGGAGCACGGGGGCAAACAGGCCGATCATGCCAGTGTCCATGCCCAATGCGTTGAAGGCACTGTTCAGGTCGTTGGTGTTACTCACGTTGCCCAAGAGGTTGTCCAGACCTGCCGTTTTACCGGACGAGCCAAGCAAGCCGCTGAGGACGCCCAGTTCACCGCCACTCGACAGCAAGTCGATTCCGGGCACGCTTTTGGCCAATTCTGAGTAGTCGGTCGAACTCAATTGATTCTTCGCCAGACCGAGCATCGCCCCGGCACCGCCAATGGCTTGTTCTGTCGTCACGTTCAATTGGCTGAGCGCACTCAGCAGATCGGCCGTCTGCGCGGTCGGCGCGGCTGCGGCGGCGTCATCGTCCTGCGTGCCGGAGAGGGCATTGGCCGCATCGAACAGGCTGAACTGAGCAAAGACCGGACTGGCCGCCAGACACATCAGCGAAGCCAGTGCAAAACCGCGTGAAATCTTCATCCAGACATCCTCAAGTGCCATGAAAACCACCCGGCAATGGGCGGCGGAAAACCATGGTTTGGACTGGCATCCTGGGGGATTGTTCCGAGTCTTGGCTAGCCCCCGACGAACAGTCGAAAAAGAATGGACCGAGCGTGGGAACGATCATTCCGGCCATAAAAAACGGCGACCCGAGGGTCGCCGTTTTGTTTTGCCTGAAGGCCTTACGCTGCGCTGAACAGTTTGTGCGGATCGATCACAAACTTCTTCGGCACGCCCGCATCGAACTCGCCATAACCACGTGGCGCGTCATCGAGGCTGATCACCTCAACACCCACGATGTCGGCAATGTGGATACGGTCCCACATGATCGCCTGCATCAGCTGGCGGTTGTACTTCATCACTGGCGTCTGGCCCGTGTGGAAGCTGTGGGATTTGGCCCAGCCCAGACCGAAGCGGATGCTCAGGCTGCCCATCTTCGCGGCGGCGTCGACTGCACCCGGATCTTCAGTCACGTACAAGCCCGGGATACCGATTTTGCCAGCCACCCGAACCACGCCCATCAGCGAGTTAAGCACGGTGGCCGGAGCCTCGTGTTTCACGCCGTCATGACCGTGACCACGCGCTTCGAAGCCCACGGCGTCGATGGCGCAATCCACTTCTGGCTCGCCCAGCAGTGCAGCGATTTGTTCGTGCAGCGGGGTGTCCAGGGACAGGTCGGCGATTTCAAAACCCTGAGCCTTGGCGTGCGCCAGGCGGACGGTGTTGACGTCACCGATGATCACCACAGCCGCGCCCAACAGGCGAGCGGAAGCGGCAGCGGCCAGACCGACAGGACCGGCACCGGCGATGTAAACGGTGCTGCCCGGGCCAACGCCCGCCGTCACTGCGCCGTGGTAACCGGTCGGCAGGATGTCGGAGAGGCAGGTCAGGTCGCGGATTTTTTCCATCGCGCGGTCGCGATCCGGAAGTTTCAGCAGGTTGAAGTCGGCATACGGCACCATCGCGTATTCAGCCTGACCGCCGGTCCAGTCGCCCATGTCGACATAACCGTAAGCACCGCCCGGACGCGCCGGGTTAACACTCAGACAGACACCAGTGTGCATTTCTTTGCAGGAACGGCAGCGCCCGCAAGCGACGTTGAACGGGACGGACACCAGATCGCCGATCTGCAGGTTCTCGACGTCGCTGCCCTTCTCGATCACTTCACCGGTGATTTCGTGACCCAGTACCAGGCCGGTTTGAGCTGTAGTACGACCGCGCACCATGTGCTGGTCGGAACCACAGATGTTGGTGGACACCACACGCAGGATGACAGCGTGATTAATCTTCCTGCCGCGCGGGTCCTGCATTTTCGGATAGTCGATTTTCTGTATTTCGACTTTGCCATTGCCGAGATACACCACACCACGATTGCCAGACATGCTTTCACCTCGCTGTTGTTTTTATGTAGCGGTCGCGTCGCCATGGAGCGGCGGCGCGTTGATTGCTCGGGTTATTGCTTGTGTGTCTTGCGTTGTTTGTCAGGGCCTCATCGCGAGCAGGCTCGCTCCCACAATGGATCTTTGGTGTGTCTGAGATCTGTGGGCAGACACAAATCCCCTGTGGGAGTGAGCCTGCTCGCGATGGCGATCTAAAGAACGACAGTGCGATTGGCGTTCAGGAAAACCCTTCGTTCAATGTGATAACCAACGGCCCTGGCCAGGGTCAGCCCTTCGATATCCCGCCCCTTGGCGATCAAATCTTCCGGGTAATGACTGTGGTCCACAGCCTCTACGCCCTGGGCGATGATCGGCCCCTCGTCCAGGTCGTTGTTGATGTAGTGCGCCGTGGCGCCGACCAGTTTCACGCCCTTGTTGTAGGCCTGGTGATAGGGCTTGGCGCCCTTGAAACCCGGCAGCAAGGAGTGATGGATGTTGATCGCCTTGCCGTCGAGTTTGCGGCACAGCTCTGGCGACAGGACTTGCATGTAACGGGCAAGGATCACCAGTTCGGCGCCGGACTCTTCAATCACCTGCCAGACCTGACGCTCCTGCGACGGTTTGTCGTTCGGGTCCAGCGGGAAGTGGTAGTACGGAATCTGATGCCAGTCCGCCAACGGCTTGAGGTCCGGGTGGTTGGAAACCACGGCGGCCACGTCCATCGACAACTGGCCGATGCGCTGGCGGTAGAGCAAATCGTTGAGGCAGTGATCGGCCTTGGAGACCATGATCACCACTTTCGGCCGATAGTTCGGCGCGGTCAGTTCGAAGATCATGCCAAAGGCTTGGCCGCGTTCTTCGAGGCCGGCGCGGAAGGCTTGTTCGTCAAAGCCGTCGGGCTGGCGGAATTCCACGCGAATGAAGAAACGGCCCGAAAGCCGATCATCGAAGGAATGGTGCTCAGTGACGTAGCAGCCCTGCTCGAACAGAAAGCGGGTCACCGCGTCCACGGTGCCGAGGACGCTTGGGCAGTCGGCGGTCAGAATCCATGTGTCTGGGGCGCGGCTCATAGTGCGGTGACTCCTGTTCATTGTGCTGGGTGTCAGGGAAATCCACCCCCTCACCCTAACCCTCTCCCCAAAGGGGCGAGGGGACTGACCCGAGTTGCTCTTGGAGCTACATCGACCTGAAATACCGAGTTGAACTCAGGTTCTATAAAAGCGCTTCCAAGTCGAACCTAAACATCGAAAACACTGGAGATCTGCCCCCTTTCCCCCTCTCCCCTCTGGGGCGGTCCGACGTTTCGGGAGGGTTGGGGTGAGGGGTCGATCTAAAGCCAGCCTCAATATCGAAGCCAACTCAAACCCCTTTAAGCCTGAACACTCAACCCGTACTCAGCCGCCGCATCCTGCAACCACAACCACCAGTAATCCGAGAAGCTGCGACGAATCAGCAGTTCCCAGGTGTCTTCGGCGGTATGACGAATCACCAGTTGCGACTTGGCAAACACCGTGCCCACAGCCTTGCCCACCGGGAAGCTGTTGGGGTGCACGTCGTAGCTGGTGGACTTCATCAGCACCTGGCGCACGTTCGGGCCGCTCAGTTCGAGGAGCTGCTGGCCGCCGCTGACGTTGGTGATTGCGATGTGCAGGTCGCCCAGCGCTTCACGCAGTTTCTTCTCGGCGGCAAATTCTTCACCGGTCGGCACGATCAGCAGCCATTCATCCGGCCCCATCCATTGCAGGCTGGTTTCGCCTTTGACGACGACAGTCAGCGCGCCCGGCAATTCGATACCGAGGGCTTTGTGCACACCGGCAGCGAACGCGGCATCGTGGCCATCGCCACGAATGGTCAGGTGGCCGAGGAGTTTTTTCTCACGCACGATCACGCCGGCGCTTTTGCGGCCCTTGCCCACCAGGCTGGCGAGGTCGGCGTGATGCAGCGACGACTCGGCCTTGGCCCCAGTGGTTGGGCGTTGTTGGTAAACATTGGCTGCGGTCATAAAGCACCTTTCCTAAATTCTGTTGGTCCTGTGGAGGCTGTTCTGCCGCCATCGCGAGCAGGCTCGCTCCCACATTTGACCGCGATCTCCTGTGGGAGCGAGCCTGCTCGCGATGGCGGTAGCAGGCACCCCACAGGACCCGAAGCCATTAGATGTTCTGGCGATCGCCTTTCGGATCGAAGAACACCGAAGAAACGATTTCCGCCTCGATCACGCTGCCATCGGCCAGCGGTGCGAACACACGCTCACCCATGCGCTTCAAGCCGCCCTTGACCACACCCATGGCAAACGAATAGCCCAGGGAGTTGTGCAAGTAGCTGGAGGTCACGTGACCGACCATGGTCATTGGGATGGCTTGCTTGGTGTTGAACACCAGTTGCGCCCCTTCCGGCAGCCATTTGGTCGGATCGATCGGCTTCAGACCGACCAACTGTTTGCGTTGATCACGCACGCAGTCTTCGCGGTTCATGCCACGCTGGCCAATCCACGAGAACGGTTTGGTGCGACCGACACACCAGCCCATGTTCAGGTCGTCCGGGGTCATCGAGCTGTCAGTGTCCTGACCGACGATGATGAAGCCCTTCTCGGCCCGCAGCACGTGCATGGTTTCGGTGCCGTACGGGGTCAGGTTGTACTTCTTCCCGGCCTCGACGATTTTTTCCAGAACGCCCATCGCGTAGTCGGCCTGAACGTTGACTTCGTACGACAGTTCACCGGTAAACGAAATCCGGAACACCCGCGCCGGCACACCACCGACCAGACCTTCTTTCCAGGTCATGAACGGGAAGGCTTCGTTGCTCAGGTCGATGTCGGTGACTTCGCTGAGCAGCTTGCGGCTGTTCGGCCCGGACAGGGTCATGGTTGCCCAGTGATCCGTCACGGACGTGAAGTACACCTTCAGGTCTGGCCATTCGGTCTGGTGGTAGATTTCCAGCCATTGCAGCACGCGTGCAGCGCCGCCGGTGGTGGTGGTCATCACGAAGTGGTTGTCGGCAAGGCATGCAGTCACGCCGTCGTCGAACACCATGCCGTCTTCTTTGCACATCAGGCCGTAGCGGGCCTTGCCCACGTCGAGCTTGGTCCAGGCGTTGGTGTAGATGCGGTTGAGGAACTCACGCGAATCCGGGCCCTGGATGTCGATTTTGCCCAGGGTCGAAGCGTCCAGCAGGCCGACGCTGTCGCGCACGGCTTTGCACTCGCGCTTCACGGCGGTGTGCAGGTCTTCACCGTTTTTCGGGAAGTACCACGGACGCTTCCATTGACCGACGTCTTCGAACTCGGCGCCGTTCTTCACGTGCCAGTGATGCAGCGCAGTGAAACGCACCGGCTCGAAGATGTGCCCACAGTGACGGCCGGCTACAGCGCCAAATGTTACCGGCGTGTAGTTCGGACGGAACATGGTGGTGCCCATCTGCGGGATGGTCACGTTCAGCGAACGGGCGGCGATGGCCAGACCGTTGACGTTGCCGAGCTTGCCCTGGTCAGTGCCGAAGCCCAGTGCGGTGTAGCGTTTGACGTGCTCGACCGACTCGAAGCCTTCGCGGGTCGCCAGTTCGATGGCGGCGGCGGTGACGTCGTTTTGCAGGTCGACGAATTGCTTCGGCGCACGTGCGGTAGCTTTTTCATGGGGCACCTGGAACAGCGCCAGAGTCGGCTCTTCGAGACGACTCAGGGCTTTCGGCAGTACGCCTTCGACCGTTTGGAACCCGGCTTCTGCAGCGGCGCGAGCGCCGCCTTCAAAACCATCGGCCAGGGAATCGCCGAGGCCGTAGACGCCGTTGATGCCACCGACGCACACGCGTTTCTGCGGTGCTTCACCCGGTACGAAACCGAGGATGTCTTCACGCCAGATCGGCTTGCCGCCCAGGTGCGAGGCCAAGTGAACCACCGGGCTGTAACCGCCGGAGCTGGCAACCAGGTCGCAATCGAGCCACTCACCAGGACTGGTCACGGTGTGCGCTTTTACGTCGATCGCGGCAACGCGAGCGGCGGTCACGTGCTTGCTGCCACGCGTCTCGATCACGGCGCTACCGGTCAGGATGCGAATGCCTTTGGCCCGTGCTTCTTCAACCAGCGCACCGCGCGGATTGCTGCGGGCATCGGCGATGGCGACGACTTGCAGACTGGCGTCGAGCCAATCCAGTGCAACGCGATAGGCGTGATCGTTGTTGGTCGACAGCACCAGTTTTTTGCCCGGTGCCACGCCGTAACGGCGCACGTAAGTCGACACAGCGCCGGCGAGCATGTTGCCCGGCACGTCGTTGTTGCCGTAAACCAGTGGACGCTCGTGAGCGCCGGTCGCCAGCACTACACGCTTGGCGCGAACGCGGTGGATGCGCTGACGGACCTGGCCAATTGGGGCGCGATCGCCGAGGTGATCGGTCAGGCGCTCGTGAATGGTCAGGAAGTTATGGTCGTGGTAACCGTTGACCGTGGCGCGCGGCAACAGCAGCACGTCCGGGGTGTCTTTCAGTTCGGCGATGACGCTGGCGATCCATTCGGCAGCAGGCTTGCCGTCGAGGCTTTCGCGGGAATCGAGCAGGCTGCCGCCGAACTCTTCCTGTTCATCGGCGAGGATCACACGGGCACCGCTGCGCGCAGCCGCCAGTGCAGCGGCCAGGCCAGCAGGGCCACCACCGACGATCAGCACGTCGCAGTGCTGGTTCATGTAGTCGTAGGTGTCCGGATCGTTCTCGGTCGGCGAGCGGCCAAGACCAGCAGCCTTACGAATGTACTTCTCGTAAGTCATCCAGAACGATTGCGGGTACATGAAGGTTTTGTAGTAGAAGCCCGGCGGCATCAGCTTGCCGCCGACCTTGCCGAGAATCCCCATCATGTCGTTGTTCACGCTCGGCCAGCCGTTGGTGCTGGTGGCGACCAAACCTTGATACAGCGCTTGTTGCGTGGCGCGTACGTTCGGGATCTGCGTGGCTTCAGTCGCGCCAATTTGCAGTACGGCGTTCGGCTCTTCTGCACCGGCGGCGAAGATGCCGCGCGGACGGGAATACTTGAAGCTGCGACCGATGATATCGACACCGTTGGCCAGCAAGGCCGCGGCCAGGGAATCGCCTTCAAAGCCTTTGTAGACCTGGCCGTTGAAGGTGAAGCTCAGCACTTTGTTGCGGTCGATCCGTCCGCCGTTGGACAGGCGATTGATCTGGCTCATACCTTCTCTCCCAGAGCCGTGGCGGCCGCTTTCGGGCTATCGGTCTTGTCGGTGAATTGTGGCTTGGTGCCGATCTTGTAAGTTTCGAGAATCTCGTAGGTCACGGTGTCACGGGTGGCGTTGAAGTACTGACGGCAACCGGCGACGTGATCCCACAGCTCGTGGTGCAGACCGCGAGGGTTATCGCGGAAGAACATGTAGTCGCCCCACTCCTCGTCGGTGCAGTTGGTCGGATCCAGTGGACGCGGGATGTGCGCCTGGCCGGATGCGTGGAATTCCTCTTCGGAGCGCAGTTCGCCGCAGTGAGGACAGAAGATATGCAACATGGGGATTTCTCCTGTTAGTGGGCAACCGCAGCAGCGCCGTGTTCATCGATCAACGCACCGTTGTGGAAACGGTCGATGGAGAAAGGTGCAGCCAATGGGTGCATTTCACCCTTGGCCAGACTCGCGGCAAATACGTTGCCCGAGCCAGGTGTTGCCTTGAAGCCACCGGTGCCCCAACCGCAGTTGAAGAACATGTTCGGAACCGGGGTTTTCGAGATGATCGGGCATGCGTCCGGCGTGGTGTCGACGATGCCGCCCCACTGACGGTTCATGCGTACGCGGGACAACACCGGGAACATCTCGACGATGGCTTGAATGGTGTGTTCGATCACCGGGTACGAACCACGCTGGCCGTAGCCGTTGTAGCCGTCGATACCGGCGCCGATCACCAGGTCGCCCTTGTCGGACTGGCTGATGTAACCGTGTACGGCGTTGGACATGATCACGCTGTCGATAATCGGCTTGATCGGTTCGGACACCAGCGCTTGCAGCGGGTGCGATTCGATCGGCAGACGGAAACCGGCGAGTTTGGCCATGTGCCCGGAGTTACCGGCGGTCACTACACCGACGCGCTTGGCGCCGATGAAGCCTTTGTTGGTTTCAACACCGATGCACACACCGTTTTCCTTGCGGAAGCCGATCACTTCGGTCTGTTGAATCAAATCCACGCCCAAGGCGTCGGCGGCACGGGCAAAGCCCCAGGCCACGGCATCGTGACGGGCCACGCCGCCACGGCGCTGGACGGTTGCGCCCATCACCGGGTAGCGAGTGTTCTTGGAGCAGTCGAGGTACGGAATCTCGTCGGCCACTTGTTTGGCATCGAGCAGTTCACCGTCCACGCCGTTGAGGCGGTTGGCGCTGACCCGACGCTCGGAATCACGGATGTCCTGCAGGGTGTGGCACAGGTTGTAAACGCCACGCTGGGAGAACATCACGTTATAGTTCAGGTCCTGGGACAGGCCTTCCCACAATTTCATCGCGTGTTCGTACAGGTGCGCCGACTCGTCCCACAGGTAGTTGGAGCGAACGATGGTGGTGTTGCGCGCGGTGTTACCGCCGCCCAGCCAGCCTTTTTCGACCACGGCCACGTTAGTGATGCCGTGCTCTTTGGCCAGGTAGTAGGCGGTCGCCAGACCATGCCCGCCACCGCCGACGATGACCACGTCATAGACCTTTTTAGGGGTCGGCGTGCGCCACATTTTCTGCCAGTTTTCGTGATGGCTGAGGGAGTGTTTGAAGAGGCCGAAGCCCGAGTAGCGTTGCATAGTCATTTACTCCAAAACCGCGCTCAGCGATAAACCGGGAAGTCCGCGCACAGGGCCGAAACTTGCTGCGCAACATTGGCCTCGACATCGGCGTCGCCGAGGTTGTCGAGGATGTCGCAGATCCAGCCGGCCAACTCAACGCATTGGGTAACCTTGAAGCCGCGAGTGGTCACCGCCGGGGTGCCGATGCGCAGGCCGGAGGTCACGAACGGCGACTGTGGATCGTTCGGGACAGCGTTCTTGTTCACGGTGATACCGGCACGGCCGAGGGCTGCATCCGCCTCTTTACCGGTAAGGCCCTGACGGATCAGGCTGACCAGGAACAGGTGGTTATCGGTACCGCCGGACACTACATCGTAGCCGCGTTTGATAAATACGCCGGCCATGGCCTGGGCGTTGTCGATAACTTGTTGCTGATAGACCTTGAAACCAGGCTCCAGCGCTTCCTTGAAGCACACCGCTTTACCAGCGATGACGTGCATCAGCGGGCCGCCCTGTGCGCCGGGGAATACCGCGGCGTTGAGCTTTTTCTCGATCTCTTCGTTGGACTTGGCCAGGATCAACCCGCCACGTGGACCGCGCAGGGTCTTGTGGGTGGTGGTGGTGACCACGTCAGCGTACGGCAGCGGATTCGGATACAGACCAGCGGCGACCAGACCGGCCACGTGGGCCATGTCGACGAACAGCAGCGCACCGACCTTGTCGGCAATCTGCCGGAAGCGTGGGAAGTCGAGGGTCTTGGAGTAAGCCGAGAACCCGGCAACGATCATTTTCGGCTTGCACTCGACGGCCAGACGTTCGACTTCGTCGTAATCGATCAACCCGGTCTTGGTGTCGATGCCGTACTGCACGGCGTTGTAGAGCTTGCCCGAGGACGACACTTTCGCGCCGTGGGTCAGGTGGCCGCCGTGGGCCAGGCTCATGCCGAGAATGGTGTCGCCTGGCTGGATCAGGGCCAGGTAAACGGCGCTGTTGGCGGAAGAACCGGAGTGCGGCTGCACGTTGGCGTAGTCGGCGCCGAACAGTTGCTTGGCGCGTTCGATGGCCAGCGCTTCAACTTTATCGACGTGCTCGCAGCCACCGTAGTAGCGCTTGCCCGGATAGCCTTCGGCGTATTTGTTGGTCAGGCCACTGCCTTGCGCTTCCATGACGCGTTTGCTGGTGTAGTTCTCTGACGCGATCAGCTCGATGTGATCTTCCTGGCGTTGCTCCTCGGCATTCATCGCCGCCAGCAGTGCATCGTCGTAACCCTGGATCTGGTCTTGCTTGCTGAACATCGCGTCTCTCCCAGCGGCATCTATGCGCCATTCGTCTCGGTAAGGCACTGGTGTTTCGACAGTGCCCTTTGAATGCGATGGTATGACCGGCGCAGACAGGCCAAATGCCTACGGACGCCACGCAAAGGTGCGTTTACGACATGAGGGGAAATGGCTGGCCGGACACACTCTCCAAACCAGCAGAGATCCCCTGTGGGAGCGAGCCTGCTCGCGATGACGGTGAGTCAGCAACATTGATGTCGCCTGACACTCCCTCATCGCGAGCAGGCTCACTCCCACAGGGGTTAGGCGATGATCTGTCGCACTGCAAGCAGAAGTAAAAAATGCAGTGGATATAGGGCATACGCCCAGCGGCGCATCGGTGGCGGAGGTTTGAACTGGCCGGCGTGGCGCAGCAAAAGCAGGCCGGCCAGTGGCGCAATCAGACAAGCGGCGATGCCGAGGATCGCTTCAACATTGTGAAACTGCGCGGAGGAATACAGCACTGGCCACTGATTGGCTGCCAGGCACACCAGCCCCGGCAACAGGCTGAAATACCAGGGACGCTTGATCACCAGCAACATCGCCAGCGGCAACAGTACCCCAAAGAAGCCGAACATCAGTCGCTCCGCAAACAGCGCCGCCAGCAGCAAGGCGCCTGTCGCCAACAGTCGCGTTTGCAGGGTTCGGTCCTGCCAGCCACGGGCCACCAGCAATCCCAGCGCCAACGTGGGCAGCACGTTCAAGGTGTCGGGATCAGGAATGTACATCCGGTAGGGAATTTCGCTGATGGCGCTAAACAGCAGCAACCACCCCAGATAACGCCACTGGCCGCCGGTCGTCACCGCGCGGGCCCGCGCCAGGTTTGCGGCCATCGCCAGACAGAACCACGGGAACGCCAACCGTCCCGGTACATACAGAATATCGACGGAATAACCGATATATCGCAGGTGATCGAGCACCATGCAGAGCAGCGCCAGCCACTTGAGCAGATCCAGTGCCCCATCCCTTTGCGTCATGTGCATAATTGCCTGTCGTCCTTGTATTTTTCTGACAGCATCATCCCGTGTGCTCTCCTGACGATCTTGGGTAAAGTGCGCACCATCATTGACCACGAAGCTCTTCACCATAAGAGCCTCGACCACGGAAGCCGGCCATGACCGATAAGAGCCAACAATTCGCCAGCGACAACTATTCCGGTATCTGCCCTGAAGCCTGGGCTGCCATGGAACAGGCCAACCACGGCCACCAACGCGCCTATGGCGACGACGAATGGACCGCACGCGCGTCCGACGATTTCCGCAAACTGTTCGAAACCGACTGCGAAGTGTTCTTCGCCTTCAACGGCACCGCGGCCAACTCCCTGGCCCTGTCGTCGCTGTGCCAGAGTTACCACAGCGTGATCTGCTCGGAAACCGCCCACGTCGAAACCGACGAATGTGGCGCACCGGAATTCTTTTCCAACGGTTCCAAGCTGCTCATCGCCCGCACTGAAAACGGCAAGCTGACCCCGGAATCGATCCGCGAAATCGCGCTCAAGCGCCAGGACATCCACTACCCGAAACCGCGCGTCGTGACCCTGACCCAGGCCACCGAAGTCGGCAGCGTCTACACCCCGGAAGAAATCCGCGCCATCAGCGCTACGTGCAAAGAACTGGGCCTGAACCTGCACATGGACGGCGCGCGTTTCTCCAACGCCTGCGCTTTCCTCGGCTGCACGCCCGCCGACCTGACCTGGAAGGCCGGCGTCGACGTGTTGTGCTTCGGCGGCACGAAAAACGGCATGGCGGTGGGGGAAGCGATTCTGTTCTTCAACCACAAACTGGCTGAAGACTTCGATTACCGCTGCAAACAGGCCGGTCAACTGGCCTCGAAGATGCGTTTCCTGTCGGCGCCGTGGGTCGGGATTCTGGAAAACGACGCCTGGCTCAAATACGCCAAACACGCCAACCACTGCGCGCAGCTGCTGGCTGAACTGGTGAGCGATATTCCTGGCGTGGAACTGATGTTCCCGGTGCAGGCCAACGGCGTTTTCCTGCAACTCTCGGAACCGGCCATCGCCGCACTGACGGCCAAAGGCTGGCGCTTCTACACCTTCATCGGCAACGGCGGCGCACGCTTCATGTGCTCGTGGGACACCGAAGAAGAACGCGTACGCGAATTGGCGACGGATATTCGCGAAGTCATGTCCCGCTAAACCCTCCCCCTTGAGGACTGCAGGAGCTGGTAGGAGCTGGTAGGAGCTGTCGAGTGCAACGAGGCTGCGATCTTTTGATCTTAAAAACCAACGTCAAAAGATCGCAGCCTCGTTGCACTCGACAGCTCCTACCAGCTCCTACCAGCTCCTACAGTCCTGCTGCCCCTGATCGTTTGCCCTGAAAGACATGGTCTACATTGTTTGTCGAGCCTTCGCTCACATAACAATAATCAGGAGCGCACGCATGTCTTTACAAGGCAAAACCCTGTTCATCACCGGCGCCAGCCGCGGGATTGGTCGCGAAATTGCGCTACGTGCCGCACGGGATGGGGCCAACATTGTGATTGCCGCCAAAAGCGCCGATCCCCACCCCAAACTGCCGGGCACGATTTTCAGCGTGGCCGCGGAAGTCGAAGCCGCGGGCGGCAAGGCGCTGGCCTTGCAGGTGGATGTGCGTGATGACGTCGCGGTGCGCGAGGCACTGGCCAAGGCCAACGAGCATTTCGGCGGCATTGATGCGCTGATCAACAATGCCGGCGCGATTAAGCTGACCGGGGTTCAACACATCGAACTCAAGCGCTTCGACCTGATGCACCAGATCAACACCCGCGCCGTGCTGCTGTGCAGTCAGGCTGCACTGCCCTATCTGAAGAAAAGCGGCGGACACATTCTCAACCTTTCCCCGCCACTGAATCTGGCGAGCAAATGGTTTGCCCAGTACAGCCCCTACACGGTGACCAAATACGGCATGAGCATGCTGACGTTGGGCATGAGCGAGGAATTTGCCGGTTATGGCATCAGCGTTAATTCGCTGTGGCCGCAGACGATGATTGCCACCGCTGCCATCGAGTTTCAGTTGGGGTCACGCGAGTCGTTCAAGCATGCGCGCACGCCGGCGATTATGGCGGATGCCGCCCATGTGATTCTGAGCAGCAGCGGTCGCAGCATTACTGGGCGATTGCTGATTGATGAAGAGATTCTGGGGGAACACGGGGTGACGGATTTTGAACAGTATCGATTTGCGCCTGACACCACCGACCCACTGATGCCGGATTTGTTTGTTGGTTGATATCCACCCCTCACCCTAACCCTCTCCCCAGAGGGTAGAGGGAACTGACCGAGGTGTTCTTGGAGCTACATCGACCTGAAATATCGAGTTGAACTCAGGTTCTGAAACCAACGCAAATCTGCTCCCTTTCCCCCTCTCCCCCGTGGGGAGAGGGCTGGGGTGAGGGGTGGTTCTAGAAGTTAGTTACCCTCCCAGCCTTACATCAAAACTCGATGCGCACGTCGCCCTTCGGCACGCTGCAGCACGAAAGAATGAACCCTTCCGCTTCGTCTTCCTCGGTGATCCCGCCGTTGTGGTCCATTTCGACCTCGCCACCCAGCTTCATCACCTTGCACGTCCCGCAGATCCCCATCCCGCAAGCCTTCGGAATCAACAAACCAAGCTTGGCAGCCGCCGCGTGCACGGTTTCACCCGGTGCAACACGAATGCTCTTGCCGGACGCGGTGAATTCCACCTGGTGCAGGTCCGCCGCGTCGATGTCCGGTGCGTCTGCGGCGATTTCGGCTTGCTCCACCGCATCGGCACGGGCTTCCGCTGGCGTAGCGCCGAAGGATTCCTCGTGATAACGCGACATGTCGAAGCCGGCTGTCTCGAGCATCCGCTTGACCGCATTCATATACGGCGTCGGGCCACAGCAGAAGACTTCGCGCTCCATGAAGTCGGGCGCCATCAGCTCGAGCATCTTGTGGTTCAGGTACCCGCGATAACCGGCCCACGGCTCGCCCAGACCATGTTTCTCGCAGATCAGGTGCAGGCTGAAGTTATCGATCCGCGACGCCATGTGTTCCAGCTCGCGGTGGTAAATGATGTCTTTGGGCGAGCGGGCGCTGTGGATAAACACCATGTCGACGTTGCCGTTGGTGTCGTAGAACCAGCGCGCCATCGACATGACCGGCGTGATACCGACGCCACCGCTGAGGTACAGCACCTTCGGCGCGGTGAAGTCCATGGCGTTGAACAGCCCGACCGGCCCGTGCACCGCCAGCTCCTGGCCTTCGTGCAGGGTGTCGTGCAGCCAGTTCGACACTTTGCCGCCCGGCACACGCTTGATGGTCACCGAAAAGCTGTACGGCACCGACGGCGAGCTGGAAATGGTGTAGGAGCGCATGATCGGCACCCCTTCGATTTCCAGCTCCAGGGTGACAAACTGCCCCGGCTTGAAGAAGAACAGGATTGGCTGGTCGGCCATAAAACAGAAGGTGCGCACATCCCAGGTTTCCTGGATGACTTTGACGCAACGGACGATGTGTCGACCATTGGCCCAGGTCTGGGTGGTTACCGGATTCAGGAAGCTGTTGGACATGCTGTTCTCCACCGCCGATGGTCGGCCTTATGTTGGCGATTCTGCGTAACGTGCGAACCACCCATTTACCTATCTGCGACATTCACATACTTATCGCGACCAGCCCGCATCTACCGGGGGTTGCGCGTCGGGAACAGATTGGGCCATGTCGCCCATGGATAAGGTTCTGGCTAGCGCCGGCCCCACACTCGCTCCATACCAAGACACAACCTTTACACCTTGCGTAGCAAACCTGATTAGCCACTTTCGCCGGCCACACAGAATGGCCTTGAGGATTAAATGATGGACGTCACCACTACCCTGAGCCTGGGCGATCCACTGGAACCCGCACGCAAGGCCACCGCGCAGATGCTGCAAGAGCGCGAGCGCACTTTCTCGCTGCCGCAGCCGTTTTACTCTGACGAGCGGCTGTTTGATATCGACATGCAGGAAATCTTTCAGAAAGAGTGGTTGATTGCCGGCATGGCCTGCGAAATCCCGACCAAGGGCAACTATTTGACCCTGCAAGTCGGCAAGAACCCGATCATCGTGATCCGCGGCGCCGAAGGCGTGATCCATGCGTTCCACAACGTCTGCCGTCACCGTGGTTCGCGGCTGTGCACCAGTGAAAAAGGCAAGGTCGCCAAACTGGTCTGCCACTACCACCAGTGGACGTACGAACTGGACGGTCGCCTGCTGTTCGCCGGTACCGAAATGGGCGCCGACTTCGACATGAAGGAATACGGCCTCAAACCGGTAAACGTGAAGACTGCCGGCGGCTACATCTTCATCAGCCTGTCGGAGAACCCGCCAGCCATTGATGACTTCCTGTCGACGCTGAACCATTACATGGAACCGTACGACATGGAGAACACCAAGGTGGCGATCACCACCACCTTGATGGAAAAAGCCAACTGGAAACTGGTGCTGGAAAACAACCGCGAGTGCTACCACTGCAACGCGTCGCACCCGGAACTGCTGAAAACCCTGCTGGAATGGGACGACGTCACCGACCCGCGTGCCGACCAGGCCTTCAAGGACCACGTCGCGGCCTCCGCTGCTGCCTGGGAAGCCGAGAAGATTCCTTACGCCCACGCCAGCTTCGGCCTGCGTAACCGCATCGTGCGCATGCCGCTGCTCAAAGGCACCGTGTCGATGACCCTGGACGGCAAACAAGGCTGCGCCAAGCTCATGGGCCGGATCAAAAACCCGGACCTGGGCTCGATGCGCATCCTGCACCTGCCGCACTCCTGGAACCACTGCATGGGCGACCACATCATCGTGTTCACCGTGTGGCCGATCAGCGCGCAGGAAACCATGGTCACCACCAAGTGGATCGTCCACAAGGACGCGGTCGAAGGCGTGGACTACGACGTGGAGCGCATGCGCCAGGTCTGGGATGCGACCAACGACCAGGACCGTCGCCTGGCTGAAGAGAACCAGCGCGGGATCAACTCCACGGCTTACCAGCCAGGGCCTTACTCCAAGACTTATGAGTTTGGCGTGGTGAACTTCGTGGATTGGTACAGCGAGCGGTTGCTGAACAATCTTGGCGCGGAACCTGCGCCGTATCTCAAAGGGGTTCCGGTTCAAGGCTAAGAGCAAAAGCATCGCGAGCAGGCTCGCTCCCACAGGGGATCTTTGGTGCGCCGAAGATCAAATGTGGGAGCGAGCCTGCTCGCGATGGCGGCCTCACATTCACCTGATCAGCTTGAAGACCACCGCACACTGCCATCCTCGCCAATAAACGTCTCTTCGATGTTTTCCCCCACCAGCCGCACCTTCACATAACCGTTCAACACCCGATCCGGGTACGCCTCATCCCGCGCATTTTGCGTTTCCGACCACAAGACACGCGAGTGCCTGTCCAGCTCGCTGGCATTGCCATACGGAATCGCCCCGTGCCCCGCGCAGCGCGCATGCAAACCGCCCTGAGCCGCGTAGCAGATGCCGTTGTGCAAATGCCCCCAATACCAATAATCCGGCTCGCGGCCCAAGGCTTCACACACCGGCTGATACAGCGCCGTCTTGTTGTGCCCGGTAATGTCGAAACCCTGGTGATGGCTGAGCACCATGAGCTTCTTGCGCTGGGGCAGATCTTTCATCCAGGCGATCTGCTCCTTGTTCAGTGCACCGTCCATGTACAGGTTGATCGCATCCGAGGCATAAGCGCTGTCGAGCCCGACCACCAGCCAGTCATCGTTGTACAACGCGAAGTAACTGGTGCCCTGCTGCGCCGGAAAACGTTTGGCCAATTCCTTGAAGTAGCCGTGGGCGCCGCTGTACATCTCGTGGTTGGAATTGAGGGTGAACGAACCGTGCTTGCCCATGGGCCAGCCGACCATGTCGACGTCTTCCTGAGAGCGGGTCCCGGCGTAATACACATCCCCCAGGTGAATGGTGAAATCGGCCTGAGCCAGTTGCATCTGATTGGCTACCGCCACCGCCGGTGCATGACTGTCGAACGGCCCGGTGCCCCAGTCGCCAGCAATCGCCAGGGTCACGTCGCTGTCCATTTTCATCAGCGCCGGGTTGGTGGCGAACGGTGCGTGATGGCGCAGGTTCTCGATCCACTTCAGCAGCGCCTCGCTCCACAGCAAGTCCAGCAGCTCCCATTTGCGACATCCGAGCAGGCTGCCGTCTTTGAGCACTCGGGTCTGCAATTCGTCTACCGATTGCGGCAAGGGTGTGGCGTTGCCGATGTGCAGGATCGACAAACCGTGGGACAACTCCCACGGCACGCTCGGCTGATCGTCCGGCAAGTCGCCGTGCTTGAGCACGTATTGCGCCTGGTCGTGACCGCGCTGCAGCAGCGCAACGATGGCCTCGAACTCTTCCGGCTCAAGCTCGCTGACGAGTTTCTTCCAGGACATTTCCAGCCGCGTGAACAGCCCGTGCATGCGCAGCTTGACCTTGTCGTATTCATGTTCCCAATGAGTGACGAGTGACATGTCGGTATTCCTCCATCCGTAGTGGGATCACAGGGTTTTCATGAACTCGATGAGTGCCCGTTTATCGAGTTCCGACAGCTGCGTGCCGTACAGGTGGCCACCGTTATGGTTGCCCTCAAGACGCGTGTCGTATTTGAAGTCCGCCGAGGCTTTCATTTGCTCACCGCTGGTGATGAAGCCGACCTTGTCCTGGTCGTACACATCGGAGCCGGTGAAGAACACCTGCGGCCGCTGTTCCGGTGGTTGCAACAAATCCCACAGGGTCGGCACCGAACCGTTGTGCAAGTACGGCGCACGCAACCAGACGCCGTCGGTCGGCGTGTTGCTGTAGCTCTGGGTCTTGCGGTAAGCGCCAAAATCGAACGGCGATGTCTTGAAGCCGTGGAAGGCTGTCACAAGACCTGTGGTGAACGAGTTCAGTCGATGGGGATCGGTGCCCAGTTCATCTATGTTGGTGGTGACCTGACCAGTGTCGGCGCGGCCGAAATCATGGCAACCGGCGCAGTTGTTGTCCCAGACCGGTTTACCCCGGGCAGCCTTGGCCTGATCCAGCGCGAACGGCCAGGCCGGGGATTTGTGGCCCAACAGCCAGTTGGTCACCCGGTTGAAACTGGCCGGCAATACGGATTCCGGCGTCGCGCCCACGGCCATGGCCGCGGCGTAGTTGCGCTCATGGATATCGTTGTTGTTGCCGTCCCAGTGCAGGTACAGCGACTCCCGGGGCTTCTGGTTCCAGACTTGCGGCAAGTCGACGGTGCCGATGGTCGAGTCATCCGGGAAGCCGAACACCACCATTTTTGTCGGGTTGAAGGTGTCGGTGCGCCCCGGCCCTTGCGGTGCGCGCAGTTGCTGCCAGGCATAGGCCTGCTTCTGCTTGATCAGCGCGCTCGTGGCCATCGGGATGATCAGGTAGCGGTTGTACAAGCGCTCGAAAAACCCGAGCTGAAACTTGCTGTTGATCGCGGCCATCACCGCGTCAGTGGTGAATTTCGGGTCGCTGGCGCAATCGTAGGCGAACCACTGGAAGGCCTGCAGTTGCAGGGTATTGGCCGGCGCGGTGGCCACCGGGATGGCGACGTCGCTGGTATTGGCCCGATAGGAGCCGGTGTGGCACAGGGCGCAGTTAGGCTCCACGGTCGGGTAGCCGATCTGCCGCTTGGCCATGCCGATGGGTAGATCCTTGCCGTTCTCGTAGAGGAAACCGAAGACCTCGTAGCCGCCGGGTTTCGGCATTTTTTCCGGGCACATCTGCGGCAACACGGCGAACAGGTAGTAGGGAATCCGCGCTTCGATCCCCAGGCCGATGGCGGCGTACTTGTAGTGATCTTCGTCAGAGGCGTATTGCTCTGCCGGCACTACCCGCAGCATCTGGTACCAGGTCTGGTAACCGATGAATCCCAATGCCAGCACCACGACCAGCGTGGCGACCTTGAAGCTGTGCCGCTGCCAGCGTAACGCCCAGGCTGCGCGCCATTCACGCCAGCCGTCGCGAAGCAACGCCAGCGGCCGATTGACCGGAGCGCTGCCCAGGTACAGCAAGATCCCGAGGATCAGGAACATGCTCAGATCGCCCATCAGCATCGGCACGAACACCTGAGCCTGGTTGCTGGTGTTGATCAGGTAGATCCAGAACGCTACGGCGACCAATCGCGACAACACGCACAGCCACGAATGCACGACGTATCGTGGCGCGTTGAAGCCTGACGGCATGTAGAACAGGCTGATCCCCACCAGCAACATGCCGGCGTTTTCCAGCCACGGATCTGAGAGTTGCGGTGGCATCCCGAGCATGGAGGTCAGCAGCGCCGGAGCGAAAAGCGCCGGGATTGCGAAGACCATGTTCATCACGATGCCTAGCCAGATGAAGCGTTGAAACCAACGGATGTAACTGTCCATATCATCCTTTTCCTTGTGCTTGACCCGCGAGGTGTAGCGCCTGAGAGACCGTCATCGCGGGCAAGCCTTGCTCCTACAAAAGCAGTGCGAAACCTGTAGGAGCAAGGCTTGCCCGCGATGAATCCAACACGGCCTGTCAGATCAACCGAGGGCTGTTTTCTCCAGGTGTTGCAGGATGATCGGGTACACATCGACCACCGCGTCCTTGCCGAACATGCAGTCGATATGGCCGTAACCCGGCACCACATGCCGGCTATAGCGCTCCGGCCCATGCACCTTGCACACGCGTTCGTAAGTCTTGAGCGTGCTTTCCGGTAGGTAGCACTGGTTGTCCGCGCCGCTGATAAAGCAGATCGGCATGCTCAACCGGTCGAAGTGCGGCATGTAGACGTCCTCGCCCTTGAAGTCCACCAGATGCCCTTTGCGCACGATCAGCGCGAGGTGCTCGAAGGTGTGCATGTTCGACTCGCCGAACAGTTCGTGCAGGTTGTCGTGCAGGGTTTCGTTGAGGGTGTCGTGGCGATACAACGATGCGTACATGAAGGTGATGCGATGGCACACCGGGTTGGTGCAGTAACCCTGAGCCTCGATCCGGGCGTAGCCGTTGAGGGCTTTGTCATAGAGTTTGTTGAACCAGTTTTCCTTGTTGTCGGCGTAAGCGGTGAGGGATTTGATGCCAATGGCGTCAAGCATGCCTGGCAGGTGCAAACCGGCCTTGAGCCCGGTCGCCGTGGCAACCACGGCATCTGCCGCGATCTGCGAGCACACAACGGAACGCACGCCCTGCAACCCGGCCAGCAACGACATGAAGAAAGTCGTCGCGCCGTAGCAGTGCACCACGCATTGCACGTCGGGCGCTTTGGTTTCCTGCTTGATCTGCGTGATGGCCGCCTCGAAATCGTACTGGGCGATCTGGTCGCCGTTCCATTCCTTCTTGCTCGCCGGCAGCAGGATGCTCACCCGCAAATCCAGCAACCAGACGTCGTACTCGTGCTTGCACAGGTACTCCAGCAGGTTGGTCTGGATGGTGTCGGTGGAGAAGATATTCGAACCCACGCCCAACCCATGAACCAGCATCACCGGCCCTTTGCTGCCGCCCTGATAGCGGGTCAGGCGCAGCTCGACGTTGTCTTCGGTCTCGAAGAAGTGCACCACTGGCGGCGGCGCATCCAGAGGTCGTTTGAGCCGTGGCGGTGCGTCGGGGTTGAAGTAGATGTCGCCAGCGAACACGCCGCCGTAGCTCTCCCAGAGTATCCCGGCAAAGAACTTGCCGAACCGCGCCAGGCCTTCGATACGCTCGCGCTCGTTACGGGCGTTGAGCACCTTCATGGTGGTCATTTGCTTGGCGAAATCGGTCGGATGGATGTGCATCACCCCGGAGCCGATCACCTCGCCGGTTTTGTCCGGCCCGCGATACAGCGTCACGTACAGCGTGCTGGTGTCGTGCCAGATGTTTAGCACGCCGTTGTCTTCGGGCACGGTTTTGAAGGCGCTGAAGAAATAGTCGTTGCCGTCCTCGGCGGTCAGTTTCATGTCGTACTTCATGTGCCGCACGCCGACCTGTTCCTGATACTGCTCGAACAGGTTGAACACGCCATTGCTGGCGGTCAGCGGCTGTGGCGACAGGCTTGGCGCGTTGACCGTCCCCACCAGCGTCGCCGCGTGCTCCGGCTCCTTGATCATGCGATTGAGGTCGTTGGCGGTGATGGTCAGGGTGAAATCGATGGGCGAGTTGTCCGCCTCGCCGCGCTTGGCCGCCGCTTCGTAAACCTTCAGGTCAGTGCTTTGGGCCGCCGTGAAGGCCCGGGAGAAGTAGCCTTTCATGGTTTCGGTGAATTGCACGCCAAGGGTCGGTGGCGCCACTTGTTTGCGCGGCGCCGAGGGCAACGTGTAGTCGATCTGCCAACCGCGATCAGCGGCCAGCAGGCCTACGTTGCGTTCGCTCACCGCCGATATGGTCAGCAGCGGATTAACGGCCAGAGACGTCGGAATCACCGCGCCGTCGGTTACGTACAAACTCGCATACACGTCGGTCCCGTTGGCTCCGCTGAACACCTGGCCCTTGTGGTTGACCACGCCCTGCCCCGCGTCTTCGCCCATCACGCAACCGCCTAAAGGGTGAACCGAAACGATGCTGTGCTTGAGCAGCTTGGTCCAGATCGGATTCTCGACCCAGATCCCGCCCAACGCCTTGGTACTCTGGTGCAGGCGCTCGTTGCCGATCTTGACGTTTTCCTGCTCGCCGACGCCCGGCCAGTCGATGCGCAGCTGATCCTTGCTGTCCAGCACCATCCGGCCCTTGCCGTTGTCGTGGCTCATGATCAGGTACGTCTGCATGTTGTGCAGCGCGCCGTAGTACGGGCCACGGAGGAAGCTTTCGGCTTCGCGCTCCTTGTATTTCAACTTGCCGATCAAACTGTCGTCGGTGGCTTTGCCGATCAGCTCGGCGAACCCGGCCATGCTCGGCACCATCGGCCGCCCGAGAGCACCGGGGATCGAACCTTCTTCGATGACCATGCGGCTGCGCCAATCGCCTTCGGTGCGCATGTCGATGACCGACGTGATGCACGGGCCGACCGGGTGCAGTTCCTTGGCCGGATGGGCACCGAAACCGATGCCGTTGATCGGTTGCTCGCAGTTGTGGCCGAAACCGAGGATGTCACCGTTGCCACTCATGTTTTCGCCGAGCTGGCCGGACATCGACAGGCCTTTGTCCCGGGAGCGCAGAAGGATTTCAGTAGAGCCCAGGGTGCCGGCGGAGACGACCACGATGTCGGCTTTGACGAACAGCGTCGGCGCCGAAAATTTCTCGCGACCGCTGTCCAGGTACTGGAAATGCACGATCCAGCCATCGCCGTCGCGCTCCAGATGCCGAACCTCGGCCTGACAGAAAATCTCCGCGCCGTGATTCCAGGCGTCCGGCAGGTAGTTCATCAGCGTGGTGTTCTTGGCCTTGTTGTTACAGCCCGACACGCAGTCGCCGCAGTGATTGCAAGGCAATTGCTCGACGCCGACGTGGTTGAGGTTGTTCGGCAGTTTGTCGAACGTCACGTTGATCGGCGGCCTGTAGAAGTGCGCGCCTTGCTTGAGGTAATCCGCCGACTTCTTGTTGGCTTCGAGTTTGGGCAACACCGGCGAAGTGCTGGGGTACGGCATGGGTTTGAGCATTTCCCGAGCCCGGGCGTAACCGTCCTTGAGCAAGGTGTCGCGATGTTCACGCACCGCCAGTGGCCAGCGCGGATCGTCGAATACACCGGGCTCCGGCTCAAGGGCGACGTTGGCGTTGATCAGCGAAGTGCCGCCCAGGCCGCAACCGACCACCACGTTCTGCTGGGCGTTGACGTGCAAGTCGAATAAGCCGGTGCGCGAGCCGATGTGGCCGTCCGGGTCATGCACCTGCAACTCCTCGGTTGCCGCCAACATCGTGTTGGGATACTCGCCGGGCTGCATTTCGCGACCGCGTTCCAGCAGGCAGACTCGCTTGCCAGCGCGGGACAGGCGCGACGCAGCGATCCCGCCGCCGTAACCCGAGCCAATCACGATCACGTCGTAATGTTCCTTGATGTCGCTGATGGGCGTTGCGATCCGTGTCATGGGTCTATTCCTCTCTCAGGCAGATGGGGCAACTCTTCGGTTGCCTGCAATCGATGGGCGAACGAATACCTGGCCACTGAGTGAACTCAGCGGCAGCCAGCGGGGGCATCAGGAAATGTCAGGTGCTATAGACGGGCGCGCTGATTGGCGGCATGGCGGTGAATGCGCTTGCGCAACAAAGCAGCCGGCGTGGGCACGCAGGTTGCGTAGAGAATCGGGGGCGAGCGAAGTGGCTGGCTATCCATCACGCGTTCTCCCTGAACCAGATGTGGATAAGTGGCGGCTGTCCTTGTGCCCTGTGAGTGAAGACAGCCGAGAGTTCGAAGTCAAGGAACCCATTTAGAACTGTATGAAATCTGATCTATTCCATTCAGGCCTATACGCCACGTGGCTTCCAGGGTTTCGCGAACAAGTTATCCACACCTCCACCCACAGTTAATGGGGACAAGTGTGGATTTCGTGGAAACTTTCTCCACAGAAACTGAAGAAAATCCGTGACTTATCCAGAAGCAGGGTTTTGAACAACGATTGGTTGTTTTTTGATCGAAAGCTTGAAAGGCACGTTATACGTGGCTTGCAGAGGATGGCGAACACCTTATCCACAGAAACGCCAACAGACTTTGGGGGCAACTTGGGCAGATCTGTGGAAAACCGTTGGAAGCCGCGATAAATCGGGGTTTGCACGAGGTTTACCGGCTTAAAACGATGATTTGATCGTTTTTTGATCAGTCGCCTGATAGGCCCGTTCTATATGGCCTGCAGAGGACAGCGAACATCTTATCCACAGATGCGCTAACAGAGATTGGGGGCAAGTATTGGCTCGCGTCCAAAGTTATCCTCTGGAAAAAGCCTGAAAAAACCGCAAGTTAGGCTGGTTGTTTTTTGTACGAAGGGTTGCAGGGCCTGGTTTGTATGGGGTGTAGCGATGGGCGAACACGTTATCCACAGAAGCACTAACAGGGATTGTGGGTAACCACGATCAGGTCCTGTTGAAACACGACCATCCCGAGTCGATATCCAGATTCAACTCATAATCATTGAATGCACCCCACCCAAGCAAAAGCGAAGGCACGTACTGACCCAGCAATAACGACGGAGGAATCGTAAAGTCCGGGTAGTAGTTGTAGGTGATCGATTGGATATGGCCCGACAGGCTCAATTCACCCTTGAAGGTTTGGGAACGAGGTTCATCGGTGACATGAACGGGTGAGTTGCCGGGCGAGGACGATGTCAGGTAATCAACATTGCCGGTGTCAATAATCACCGGCGTGGCCCGACGATCCAGGCGTGCGGCAATGGTCAGTCGTTGATTAATGTCCATGCGCGCGTAGTTAATTCGCGAATCGCATCGCGCGGGAGGTTCGGCGTTAATCTCCAGGGTCTTTTTGGTGACCTTCAAACGCCCCAACTTACCGATCAGATCAAGCCCCAGTAAGTTATCCCGGTCGCTGACAAACACCAGGACGTTTCTGAACTCGCTTGAGCCTATCGTTAAAGACTCAAAGATCCCGAGTTTGGCAGACAGGTCACGTTCACCATAAAACGTGCTGTAGCCATAGTGAGAGTCGGTTAATAACCTGATACCCATCAGCTTCGCGGTGTCGTGGTTAACCCGGGTTTGCGGTGCCCCAGTGTCCAGAATGAAGCGCGAAGAGACACCATTGGCCGCTTTGACATCGAGGTAAGGCAGCACCTCGTCAGTGACGTGACTGTCGCTGGCGTAAGGATGAATCGCCAGCACCTCGTGTCGCTTGGTTCTTGTCACCGAAAAATCGCCGAGCGCCCGCAGGGTCGCGAGGGATTCGCTGCCGAACATGGAGAACATCGCGTTGAGTTCAGGGTCATTCGCGATTGCCTGAGCATGACGACGCTTGATCGCCAGATAATACTCGGGGATCAGGTTTGCGGTTTTGGCCTCGAACATTCGGGAGAAAACGGACACTGAACAATTCAGGTTCTTTTCAGCATCCAGCACCTTGTCGCATTGCTGTTTCATCTGCGCCAGGGACGCTGTTTGTCCCTGTTCAGACGCCAGCCATTTGTAAAAATCCGGATCTTCCTTTCTGGTATCAGCTATCGAACGCGTGGTTACAACCAGAAAAAACACAACAAGCATCACGCCACCGATCAGACAGGTCTCACGTCGACTGACCGCTCCCATGTTCAACCCATTCTTGAAAACGAGTTTGAGGAATTAGCGCTGCTGCCACCCCGCCCTGCTCATGGAAAGCCAGCTCATAGAAAAATGTAGCTCATCAGGGCCGATACATCAGATAGGCCTCACCCGTGACCCGAATCATCGGATGGGGCGTGATCTGGCAGGTGTCGACGATACGAAAGCCATGTCGCTCGTAAAACCGGCGGGCGCCGGTGTTTACCGCGTAGTCGATCAGGCTCAAGCCATTGAGCCCTAGCTGGTTGGCACGGTCGTAAGCGTAGGCGAGGAATTGCTTGCCCAGCCCCTGGTTTCGCCAGCCTTCATGCAGCGCGAGGCTGGAGATGTAGAGGGTGTCGGGGATTTCCATTTTGGCGTACGGGGCCAGGACTGGATCGGTCACTGGAGGCGCCAGAGGGTCGTGACGCATCACGTAGCTGTGCATCATGCCGATGACGTTTCCCTGCACCTCGGCGATGAGGCAGTTCTGATAAGAAAAATCGACGTCGTCACGGGCGTAACGACTGGCGCCCACGTCCAGCAGGTCCTGACCGGGTTGCGCGAGCTGGCTCCAGATGTAATCTGCAGCGCCCTCTGATGAAATCTGGAACAGACGAGCAATCTCCCGCGCATCCGCGCGCAGAGCCGAACGAAATTCAACGGTCATTATTTCCCCATAAATGTCGGTGACACGAGCCCCCTGTGGGAGATTCTATGGTTGAGGGGAAGCCCTCAACTGACTTTCGGTTGGTATTCGTCCTGCCCCTTTAGCAGAGCGAATACCACCCGAGCGAGCTTTCGAGCCAGCATCACCAATGCTTGAGTGGTGCTGAAACCCCGAGCTCTTTGTTCTTGATAAAAATCTTTCCAGGCCTCGGTGCGACTCGCCGACATTGCCGCATTGTGCAGCAGCCGCCGAGCCTCCGGGTCACCGCGCTTGGTCAAACTGCGGCGGCCGTCTTTTTGCCCTGATTTTGATACCCGCAAATCCATTCCCAGAAAGGCGATAAAGGCATCCGCGTTTCTGAAGTCACCCCGCTGAAACGCCGTGATCAAACGCGCACCTGTCAAAAAACCAATGCCTTCCACTTTCAGACAGCGTTTTAACTGGCCCAGCAAACCGGCTTCTTTGAGCTGATCGTTGATCGTCTTCTCGATCAGCATCTCAAGCTGTTGCATGGACTTCACTTGTTCGGCAAAAGCGGTCTTGAGCAGCGGCTCATTGGCCCAGCTTTGCACCAGGCCGACCCTTGCCTGGACCAACGCCGCCCGGCGGCGGAAAAGACTCAGCAGCTGGCGGTATAGTGGGGATGGCGGGGTCCATGGGTGAAGCTCTTCATGTTCATTTTTCAGATACCGAGCAAGCAACTTGGCATCCAGTGCATCAGTTTTGGCACGGACCTTCACACCTTCGCGGTAATGCTTGAGTTCATAGCCGCCCACCATGTAAATCACGCATCCGGCCTCGTAGGCCAGATCGGCGAACTCCAAGTGGTAGATATTGGTGGCTTCGACGGCAATGGCCACCGTGCTCGGCAAGGCCTTCAACCACTTCTTGATGGCTGTTTTATTGTTGGGAATCTCTTCAAGCAGGCCCAGTTCGGCGTGATAAATCACCAACTCATTCTTGGCGACATCCACGCCCACGATCGGCTTTGAAGCAGAAACCGGCATTGCCATAGGATTTCCTCCGGGATATGGTTTTAAGCACTTGAAGGGCTCACCCAGGGGCGCAGGCTTGTTCCTATCGTCGGTCTAGGCCCGATGCATTCTTTATCGGCGCTTGGGTGAAAGGAGGAGGGGCGAACTCTCCCACGGTCTGTACTGCGTCAACAGTCAGAATCGAGCCTTGTCCCTTCTCCTCCCTTCAAGTCCTACCATACAAGCGAGCCTGCTCGCGAAAGGGGTGGGTCAGTCACCGGAAATGTTGACTGACCCACCCCTTTCGCGAGCAGGCTCGCTCCCACATTAGATCTTCACTGGATGTCCGTTAGCGGACTACGCCTTCTTCGATCAGCAACTTGAGGATCGCCTCGGCACCTGCTTGCGCAGTCACGCCTTTAAGCACCTGCCCGCCGCCACCGCTGGCCTTGGCCGTCGCGGCTTTCATCCGGTCCGCGCCGCTCTTGGCCTTGATCACCTTCAAGCGTTTAGGCCGTGGCTTGGCCGGTTGCAGCGTGGCAACCGCCAGCAGTTCATCGTCGATCACTTCGACTTCATCCGCCTGCAACACCCCGCGTCGGGCCGGGCCGTAGGCGCTCTGCCGAGGTTTCGGTGCAGCGTTATCCACAGTTGCGAGGAACGGCAGCCGCACTTTCAACCGACGGCGCTGACCGCGAGGCAAGGCTTGCAGCACCAGCGCTGAATTACCGTCGATGGATTCAACTTGAGCCAGCCCCACGACCAGCGGCCAGCCCAGGCTTTCGGCCAGCAAGAACGGCAACATGCCCGAGCCTTCACCGGTTTCCGCCTGACTGCCGGTCAGCACGACCTGTGCCCCGGCGTCACGCAAATACGCGGTCAATGCCGGTAGCGCATCGGCGCCTTCCGGTTGCTCCAGCACATGCAACTGTTCCAGGCCCATGCCCAAATAGGCACGCAACGCCGGCTCCGCGACGTCGCCGGCATGCAGCACTTGCAGGTTATCCCCAGCAAGCTGCAGACCCAGCTCCACCGCCCGCGCATCCTGTTCCGCGCGACGTGGCCGGCCGGAGGTCGGGTGGGCGCCGATGGACACCAGGCTGATGATTTTCGTGCTCATAACCCTTTCCTTTCCTTAAGCCGCATCGCGCTTGGCTTCATTGCGGTAAGCCTCTACCGCATCGATCAAGGCTTGAAGAATCTCGGCGCTCTCGCCGATCACCGACAGGTCGGCCCGTTTGATCATGTCGCAGCCAGGGTCGAGGTTGATCGCCACCACCTTGTCGCAGGCACCGATGCCTTGCAGGTGCTGGATCGCCCCGGAAATCCCCACCGCCACGTAAACCCGCGCAGTGACCCAGGTGCCGGACGCGCCGACCTGGCGGTCGCGCGCCATGAAGCCATCGTCCACCGCCACACGGGAGGCGCCTTCGGTAGCACCCAACGCCTCGGCGGTCCTGTGGAAAAGCCCCCAGTCCTTGACCCCGTTGCCGCCGGAGAAGATGAACTCGGCTTCGGCCATCGGAATCGCCGCCGGGTCCACCGCCACTGCGCCCAAATCCTCGATGCGCGACAAGCTGCGCGCCACGGCTGTGGATAACTCCACCGGCAAGGCCTCGTGACGGGTTTCGCTCACAGGTTCGGCGCACTCGATGGCAGCCAGAATCAAGCGTGCCACCGGGCGCGCAAGGTCTTGCAAACCGGCACCGGCGCGGCCGATGCATTCCTGATCCTTGACCTGCCAGACCCGCGTGGCCGGGCGTTCGCCCAGCGCGGCGGCAAAGCGTCGACCCAATTCACCACCACCGCTGCGACTGTCCGGCAGCAACCAGTGACGCGGGCTGAACTGGTTATCCACAGCCCGCAGGCCCTGGACCCGTTGTTCCGGTGCATAACCACTGAACTCTTCGCCATCCAGCACCAGCAAGCGATCGACGCCAGCGGTGGCGAAGGCGTTTTCTTTGTGTTCGCCGAAAACCACGGCCAACACCGCGCCGTCCTTACCGGCCAACTGATGAGCCAGGCCCAGCAAGTCGCGGTCGTGGCTGCTCAAGCGGCCGCCGACCATGTCCGGCA
Organism: Pseudomonas sp. GM41(2012); assembly: GCF_000282315.2. Lineage (GTDB taxonomy): Bacteria > Pseudomonadota > Gammaproteobacteria > Pseudomonadales > Pseudomonadaceae > Aquipseudomonas. Next base: position 648,574 of record NZ_AKJN02000007.1, on the reverse strand, counting down.
CCACGTTGATGTAGAACGCCGGTTGTGGCACTTGATGCAGCGGCAATTGCACTTCAACCGCGGCCGAGCGTTTAGTCGCCCCGCCCTGTTGAGCGCCGCTGCGGTCGATTCGCTTGATCCCGTTGGGACCGATAAAACCGATCCCGTGAGGATTCTTGCGGATGACGCCGTTAGGCCCCATCCAGCTGTGTTGCGCCGGTTGCATGGCCGCGTGCAGCGGGTGCAGACGGTTACGGGCGATCCATTCGGCGCGTGGGTCGCGGCGGATAATGTCGCTCATCAGTGGGCCTCCGCAGGTTCACGTTGGGCCGGTTTGGTCGGCTTGCTCGGGGCCGCATCTTCGAGCAACGCGTCCGCCACCAGTTCGGCGATGTCCTTGATCAACGGTCTTGGTTCGACCACGCCTTCGAGCATCGCGGTGCACTGTGGACAACCCACGGCCACCAGTTCGGCGCCGGTTTCGCGGATGTCTTCCATGCGCATGTCGGGGATCCGTTGCTTGCCCGGGATGTCGGTGATCGGCGCACCGCCACCACCGCCGCAGCAGCGCGAGCGGAAACCGGAGCGTTGCATTTCCTTGATCTCGATACCCAGGGCGCGCAGCACTTCACGCGGTGCCTCGTATTCGCCGTTGTAGCGGCCGAGGTAGCAAGGGTCGTGATAAGTCACGCTGCTGCCTTTGTGCTGGCCGAGGTTCAGGGCGCCAGCGCCGATGATTTCCGCCATGTAGGTGCTGTGGTGCTGCACGAGGTAGTTGCCGTCGAAGGCGCCGTACTCGTTTTTCAGCACGTGGAAGCTGTGCGGGTCGCAGGTGACGATGCGGTTGAAGCTGTATTTGGCCAGAGTCTGGATGTTGCGTTTGGCCAACAACTGGAAGGTCGCTTCGTCGCCCAGACGTCGGGCTACGTCACCGCTGTCGCGCTCTTCGAGGCCCAGTACCGCGAAGTCGACCTTGGCCGCTTTCAGCACTTTGACGAAGGCGCGCAGGGTGCGCTGGTTGCGCATGTCGAAGGCACCGTCGCCGACCCAGAACAGCACGTCGACCGACTTCTTCTCGCTCATCAGATTGAGGTTCAAGTCCGCCGCCCAGTTCATCCGCCCGCCCGGGGCGAAACCGCCAGGGTTGTCGGTGGCGATCAGGTTTTCGAGGACTTCGGCGCCCTTGTTCGGGGTCGCGCCTTTTTCCAGGGTCAGATGGCGGCGCATGTCGACGATGGCGTCGACGTGCTCGATCATCATCGGGCACTCCTCGACGCAGGCGCGGCAAGTGGTGCAGGACCACAAGGTTTCAGCGTCCACCAGGCCGTTGACGATCGGTTGATGCGGGTTGCCGGCGTGTTCGCCGATGGCCTTGCCCGGATACGGGCTGCCGGCGAATTTGGCATCAGTGCCACCGGCAAGGCCGACGACCATGTCTTGAATCAGCTTTTTCGGGTTCAGCGGCTGGCCGGCGGCGAACGCCGGGCATGCGGCTTCGCACTTACCGCACTGCACGCAGGCGTCGAAGCCGAGCAGTTGGTTCCAGGTGAAATCCTTGGGTTTTTCCACGCCCAGTGGCGCGGTTGGATCGCTCAGGTCCAGCGGTTTCAAACCGGTGGAGCGGCCGCCACCAAAGCGTTCGGCGCGACGGTGCCAGGCCAGGTGCAAGGCACCGGCAAAGGCGTGCTTCATCGGCCCGCCCCAGGTCATGCCGAAGAACAGTTCGCTAACGCCCCACAGCACACCGACGCCGAGGATCGCTGCCACCACCCAACCGCCGAAGTTTTCCGGGAGGATGCCGGCGACCGGCAGGGTCAACAGGAAGAAGCTCGCAGAGAACGCCAACAGGCTTTTCGGCAGACGCATCCATGGCCCTTTGGAAAGGCGAGCCGGTGGGTTGCGACGACGCAGGAACATGAAAATCGCACCGACGAACATCACCGCCGAGGCAATCAACAGGGCAACACCGAGAATGCGATTGTGCAGGCCGAAACCGTGAACCAGGATCGCCAGCACAATCGACGCCACCGCACCACCGGCCGTGGCCACGTGAGTGTTGGCGATGTATTTGTCCCGCGCGACGACATGGTGCAAATCGACCATATAGCGCTTGGGCATGGCGAACAGGCCGCCGATCAGGTCGACTTTCGAAGCCCGGCCTCGGCGCCACATAGCCACCCGCCGCAACGCGCCGAGGACGGCAAGGCCCAGGGCTGCGAACAACAGGATTGGAAGAAGGGTGTTCAACATGGTGGAGCTCCCAAAGACCTCGGGGTCTTGCACGGGTTCATGTGCGTGCCGGTGAAGGCTTGGCACCTACCTGTGGCGAGGGGGCTTGCCCCCGTTCGGCTGCGAAGCAGTCGTAAACCGGCCAATGCATTTTTACTGACAGACCGCATTGGCTGACTTTAGGGCCGCTTCGCAGCCCAACGGGGGCAAGCCCCCTCGCCACAGTGATGGTGGTGATGCCGTTAGAAATCCTTGCACAACCGCAACGCGTCATAGATCGCCGCGTGGGTGTTGCGCTGCGCCACGCAGTCGCCGATGCGGAACAGCAAGTAGCCGTCGCCCGCCTGGCTCAGCGAAGGTTGTGGCTTGATCGCGAACAGGGCTTCGATGTCCATCTGGCCTTTGTTGCGCGAGCCTTCCTTCATGGCGTAGTAGATTTCTTCGTCCGGACGCACGCCGTTTTCGACGACGACCTGATCCACCACCCGCTCCTCTTTGGCGCCGGTGTATTCGTTTTCCAGCACCGCCACCAGCTTGTCGCCTTCGCGGTAGACCTTCTCCAGCATCATGTCCCCGGTCATGATCACTTCTTTCGGGTACATGCTGCGGTAGTACGTCGGGAACGATGTGCCGCCAATCGCCACGCCCGGTTTGATGTCGTCAGTGACGATCTCAACCTGGCTGCCCTTGTCGGCGAGGAAGTCGGCGGTCGACATCCCGGTGAACTCGCAAATGGTGTCGTAAACCAGCACGTTCTTGCCCGGTGCAACCTTGCCATCGAGGATGTCCCAGCTGCTGACCACAAGGCCTTCAGCCGCGCCCCAATGTTCGTTCTGCTCCAGGAACGGATGACCGCCGACAGCGAGTACCACCACGTCCGGACGCAGGTCGAGAATGGTCGCCGCATCCGCCGCCACGCCCAGGCGCAGATCGACTTTCAAGCGCGCCAGCTCCAGTTGGAACCAACGCGTGATGCCGGCGATCTGGTCCCGTTGTGGAGCTTTCGACGCGGTAGTGATCTGCCCGCCGATGAATTCTTTCTTCTCGAACAGGGTCACGTCGTGGCCACGTTCGGCCGACACACGCGCCGCTTCCATCCCGGCAGGACCGGCACCGACCACCACGACTTTGCGCTTCACACCGGTCGATTTCTCGATGATGTGCGGCACGCCCATGTATTCACGGGAGGTCGCGGCGTTCTGGATGCACAACACGTCCAGGCCCTGGTACTGACGGTCGATGCAGTAGTTGGCGCCGACGCATTGCTTGATCTGGTCGACCTGACCCATTTTGATCTTGGCGATCAGGTGCGGGTCGGCGATGTGGGCGCGGGTCATGCCGACCATGTCCACGTAGCCGCCTTCCAGAATACGGGTCGCCTGGTTCGGGTCCTTGATGTTCTGCGCGTGCAGCACCGGGGCCTTCACCACTTCCTTGATACCGGCCGCCAAGTGCAGGAATGGCTCCGGTGGATAACTCATGTTCGGGATAACGTTGGCCAGGGTGTTGTGGGTGTCGCAACCCGAACCCACCACGCCGATGAAGTCGATCATGCCGGTGTCGTCGTAGTACTTGGCGATCTGCTTCATGTCCTCGTGGGACAAGCCGTCCGGGTGGAATTCATCACCGCACAGACGGATGCCGACGCAGAAATCCGGGCCGACTTCAGCCCGCACAGCCTTGATCACTTCCAGGCCGAAACGCATGCGGTTCTCGAAGCTGCCGCCCCATTCGTCGGTACGTTTGTTGACGCGTGGGCTCCAGAACTGGTCGATCATGTGCTGGTGCACAGCAGACAGCTCGACACCGTCCAGGCCACCGGCCTTGGCCCGCGCCGCGGCGCTGGCGTAGTTGCCGATCACCCGCCAGATTTCTTCCGGCTCGATGGTTTTGCAGGTCGCACGGTGCACCGGCTCACGGATGCCCGACGGCGACAGCAGGGTTGGCCAATGCTCGCCGTCCCAGCGGGAACGACGCCCCATGTGGGTAATCTGGATCATGATCTTGGCGCCATGCTTGTGCATGGCATCAGCCAGGTTCTGGAAGTGCGGAATGATCCGGTCGTCGGCCAGGTTGACCGACTTCCACCAGCCTTGCGGGCTGTCGATGGCCACACTGGAGGAACCACCGCAAATCGCCAGGCCGATCCCGCCCTTGGCTTTCTCTTCGTAATACTTGACGTACCGGTCGGTGGTCATGCCGCCGTCGGTGGCATAAACCTCGGCGTGCGCGGTGCTGAGCACGCGGTTGCGGATGGTCAGTTTGCCGATCTGGATCGGCTGGAACATTGCTTCGAAAGCCATGGCGGGTTCCTCGACTTACAACGGCTTGACGGTGAACAGGCCGTCGTCGTGGCCTTCTTCGGAGCCACCGTAAACCTGTTCGGCAACGGTGCGGATCTTGCTGCCGCGGGCTTGCAGAATCTGGTCCATGGCACCGGCAAACCAACCGGTGAACATGTAGTCGACCTTGCGCCCGACCTTGCCGTACACGTAGACAAATGCGGAGTGTTCGAGCTTGACGCTGGCAGTGCCTTTGTCGAGGTCGATGTCCTGGATCTTGAACAGGCCCCAGCCGCGCTGCGACAGGCGCTTCATGTAGTGTTCGAACACCGCAACGCCTTCCAGGCCGTGGCATTCAGCTTCTTTTTCACACCAGTGCCAGGCGGACTTGTAGCCGGCCTTGTAGAGGATTTCGGCGTAGGCGTCGGCGCCCAGCACTTCCTCGATGCCCATGTGGTTGTTGACGAAGAAATGACGCGGCACATACAGCATTGGCAGGGCGTCGGAGGTCCAGACACCGGTTTCGCTGTCGACTTCGATTGGCAATTGCGGGGCGATCTTGGCCATGGAAACTTAACTCCAGAAAAATTTTGGTGTTGCCCCCCGGCGCGGACGGCCGGGGGAAAGGATTCAGAGGTGCTGTGGCTTACTCGCCCCAGACGTCCTTCAAGACGTTCACCCAGTTCTCGCCCATGATCTTGCGGACCACGCGCTCGGAATGGCCGCGCTTGAGCAGGGTTTCGGTCAGGTTCGGGAACTCGCCGACGGTGCGGATGCCCAGCGGGTTGATGATCTTGCCGAAGCTGGTCAGGCGGCGGGCGTAGCCCTTGTCATGGGTCAGGTACTCGAAGAAGTCCTGGCCATGGCCCTGGGTGAAGTCGGTGCCGATACCAATGGCGTCTTCGCCGACGATGTTCATGGTGTATTCGATGGCTTCGGCGTAATCGTCGATGGTCGAATCGATGCCCTTGGCCAGGAATGGCGCAAACATGGTCACGCCGACGAAACCGCCGTGATCGGCGATGAACTTCAGTTCTTCATCGGATTTGTTGCGCGGGTGAATCTTCAGGCCCGACGGCAGGCAATGGGAGTAGCAAACCGGCTTCTTGGACTCGAGGATGACTTCTTCGGAAGTTTTCGAGCCGACGTGGGACAGGTCGCACATGACGCCGACGCGGTTCATCTCGGCAACGATTTCACGACCGAAACCCGACAGGCCGCCATCACGCTCGTAGCAACCGGTGCCAACCAGGTTCTGGGTGTTGTAGCACATCTGCACAATACCGACGCCCAGCTGCTTGAACACCTCGACGTAGCCGATCTGGTCTTCAAACGCGTGAGCATTCTGGAAACCGAACAGGATGCCGGTCTTGCCCTGCTCCTTGGCCTTGCGAATATCGGCGGTGGTGCGCACTGGAATCACCAGGTCGCTGTTTTCGCGGATCAGCTTCTGGCTGGCGGCGATATTGTTGACGGTGGCCTGGAAGCCCTCCCACACCGACACGGTGCAGTTGGCCGCGGTCAGACCGCCCTTGCGCATGTCTTCGAACAGCTCACGGTTCCACTTGGCAATAATCAGACCGTCGATAACGATGCTGTCGGCGTGCAATTCGGCTGGGCTCATCAGGCTGTCCCCTATTAGCGATTCATGCGCCGAATCGTGTGCCGGCGCTTTGGGGCCAGCATATGCCTGAGGGAGGGGGCAGCCGGGTGCAAAAACGACAGGGGGTTTGCCGAAAGCGTCAATCCGCGACAAAGGGTCGTCGCCGGACGTCATGAGCCACCTGTTCAAGGGCCTGCGCATGGGCCAGAATTCGCGCCATTACTGGATGCTTTACTGGAAAAAGGGGCGGCGGCGCAATGAAATCGATCTTCCTGGCTTTGGCACTGATAGCGACCGGCGTACACGCGGCTGAAGTGGCCGACGATAACCCCTGCGACAAAGTCGAAAACGAGGTTCAGACCCTGGAATGCTCGGTCTACAGCAGAACCACCGCCGAAGACCTGCTGAGCGAAAACTACAAAAGCCTGAACGAGCGCATGCAGACGCTCTACGGCAAGAACCCGGCGCAACTGACCGACATCACCGCCAAGCTCAAGGCCGCTCAACAGCAGTGGTTGAAGACTCGGGATGCGGATTGCGCAGTTGAAGCGTTCCCGGCGACAGCCGGTAGCAAGGCGTTCACGATTGCGCAGAATGATTGCGTGGCGCGGATGAGTGACGAGCGGTCGGAGTTTTTGGAGTCGATTGGGCAGGAGTAAGCACAAACCCCAGCCATCCAGACCTGTAAGCTGAACATCTTCAGCCAGTAAAGGGATTCAAATGAAAATCTGCGGCATCGAAATCAAAGGCAGCGAAGCCATCATTGCTGTGGCTTCCCTCGACGATCAGGCCCTGAGTCACATCCCGCTGAACACCAAGAAAATCGCCCTCGACGATGACGACGAAGCCGCGAACGTCAAAGTTTTTGCCGCTCAGGTGGCATCGTTTGTGCGGGAAAATTCCATCGACCGGATTGCGATCAAGAAACGCAGCAAGAAGGGTGAGTTCGCCGGTGGGCCGACCACGTTCAAGATCGAGGGTGTTTTCCAGTTGCTGGAAAATTGCGAGGTCACGCTGCTGTCGCCACAGACCATCAATGCGCAGAACAAGAAATTCGACTTCGAACTGCCGGCCACGCTGAACAAGTATCAGCATGAAGCGTTTAAAGCGGCCTGCTCGGCGTTGATGAAGAAGTAACGCCCACAGCAGATCAAAACTGTGGGAGCCAGCCTGCTCGCGATAGCGGTGGATCAGTCGATATCAACTTGAATGACAGACCGCCATCGCGAGCAGGCTCGCTCCCACAGGTTTCTATGTTGTTCATGCTTTTGCGGTACGTCGGTCTTCGCGAGGGCACCGCTCAAACTTCGCCCGATAGCTGCGAGTGAAGTACGACGGTGATTCAAACCCGCAAGCAATGCTTACCTCCAGCACGCTCATATCGGTCTGGCGCAGCAATTGCCGCGCCTTCTCCAGCCTTAATCGCAAGTAAAAATTGCTCGGTGTGTCGTTCAGGTGCAACCGAAACAATCGCTCCAGTTGCCGTCGCGTCACCTTGATCGATTCGGCCAATTCCAGCGTGCTCAGCGGCGGTTCGCTGTGCTGCTCCATCTCCCCAATCACCTGCACCAGTTTCTTGTTGCTGATGCCATAACGCGTGGCGACTTCCATGCGCTGGTGGTCTTTGCGCGGGCGGATGCGGCCGAGTACGAATTGTTCGCTGACCTGGATCGCCAGTTCCGGGCCATGGGCCTGACTGATGAGGTCGAGCATCAGGTCGATGGAAGCGGTACCGCCGGCGGAGGTGATGCGCCGACGGTCGATCTCGAACAGCTCCTGGGTGACGCTGAGCTGTGGATAGGACTCCTTGAAGGCGTCGATGGCTTCCCAGTGCAGGGTCAGGCGATGGCCGTCGAGCAGGCCGGCCTCGGCGAGGATGAAACTGCCGGTGTCGATGGCACCAAGGGTCACGCCTTCGTTGTCCAGGCGGCGTAGCCAGTGTTCCAGGGCCGGGGTGGTGAACTTCAGCGGTTCGAATCCGGCGACCACCAGCAAGGTAGCGCCTTTCTTCAGCGGTTCCAGCGCCGCATCGGCGTTGACCGACATGCCGTTGCTGGCCAATACCGCGCCGCCGTCCGCGCTGAGCACATGCCAGCGATAGAGCTCGCCGCGAAAGCGATTGGCGACCCGCAGCGGCTCGATGGCCGAGATAAATCCAATCGCCGAGAAGCCCGGCATCAACAAGAAGTAGAAATCCTGGGACATGGAGCGCACTCGACTGGCAAGTAACGAGAGGGCGGGAAGCGTGTGGACGTTGATACGCCACTTGCGCGCGGCATTCAAGAGCGCAGGTCGCCGCAGTGCAAGAGCTGGTCGCCGCAGTGCGTTTTCACAGGGCCTTAGCTGCGTAACTTGGGCATCACCGGCGCACGAAGACGCCCGGACCCACAATAACGAACTGCCGAGGAAACCTGAGATGAAACGACTGATCAGCAGCTGTGTTCTTGCACTCAGCGGTACCGCTTTCTTGAGCGCCAGCGTCATGGCGGCCGAACCTGCTTCATGCCAGAACGTGCGCATGGGCGTTGTGAACTGGACCGACGTGATCGCCACCAGTGCCATGACCCAAGTCCTGCTCGATGGCCTCGGCTACAACACCAAACAAACCAGCGCTTCCCAGCAAATCATCTTCGCCGGGATCCGCGACCAGCGCCTGGACTTGTTCCTGGGCTACTGGAACCCGCTGATGACTCAGACCATCACCCCGTTCGTCGCGGCCAATCAGGTCAAAGTGCTTGAGGCGCCAAGCCTGAAAGACGCCCGCGCCACCCTTGCCGTACCAACATATCTCGCCGACAAGGGCCTGAAAACCTTTGCCGACATCGCCAAGTTTGAAAAGGAACTGGGCGGCAAGATCTACGGCATCGAGCCTGGCTCGGGTGCCAACACCCAGATCAAGGCGATGATCGCCAAGAACCAGTTTGGCCTCGGCAAGTTCCAGTTGGTCGAGTCCAGTGAGGCCGGCATGCTCGCGGCAGTGGATCGCGCCGTGCGACGCAAAGAGGCCGTGGTGTTCTTCGGCTGGGCGCCGCACCCGATGAACGTCAACGTGCAAATGACCTACCTCACCGGCAGCGAAGACGCCCTGGGCCCGAACGAAGGCATGGCCACGGTCTGGACCGTCACCGCGCCGAAATACGCCGAGCAATGCCCGAACATCGGTCGTTTGCTGAGCAACCTGACCTACACCGCCGAAGACGAGAGCCGGATGATGCAGCCGCTGCTGGATCACAAGGACGCCTTCGAATCAGCCAAGCAATGGCTGAAAGATCACCCGCAAGACAAGCAACGCTGGCTCGAAGGCGTGACCACCTTCGATGGCAAACCGGCGGCTGACAACCTGAAACTGACCATCAAATAAACCCGATTGAACCACCGACTCGCAGCCCGACCGGGCTGCGAACGGAATCATCACGCCTGCAAGGAACCCGCCTCATGAACCACGACGTCATCATCACCTGCGCACTCACCGGTGCTGGCGACACGACCAGCAAGAGCCCACACGTGCCGGTCACCCCGAAACAAATCGCCGCAGCCGCCGTGGAAGCCGCCAAGGCTGGCGCCACTGTCGTTCACTGCCACGTTCGTAACCCCGAAACCGGCAAATTCAGCCGTGATGTAGCGCTGTATCGCGAAGTGATGGAGCGCATCCGCGAGGCGGACGTCGACATCATCGTCAACCTCACCGCAGGCATGGGCGGCGACCTGGAAATCGGTGCGGGCGAGAACCCGATGGAGTTCGGCCCGAACACCGACCTGGTCGGCCCGCTGACCCGTCTGGCCCACGTTGAAGCACTGCTGCCGGAAATCTGCACCCTCGATTGCGGCACCCTTAACTTCGGCGACGGCGACACCATTTACGTGTCCACCCCGGCCCAGCTACGCGCTGGTGCCAAACGCATTCAAGAGCTGGGCGTGAAGGCCGAGCTGGAAATTTTCGACACCGGTCACCTGTGGTTCGCCAAGCAGTTGATCAAGGAAGGATTGCTCGACGACCCGCTGTTCCAGCTCTGCCTGGGCATCCCATGGGGCGCGCCGGCTGATACCACCACCATGAAAGCCATGGTCGACAACCTGCCGGCTAACGCTGTGTGGGCCGGCTTCGGCATCGGTCGCATGCAGATGCCGATGGCGGCGCAAGCGGTGCTGCTCGGCGGCAACGTGCGCGTCGGACTGGAAGACAACATCTGGCTGGACAAGGGCGTACTGGCGACCAACGGCCAACTGGTCGAGCGCGCCTCGGAAATCCTCAGCCGCCTCGGCGCCCGTGTTCTGACGCCGGCAGAAGGCCGGGCAAAAATGGGCCTGACCAAGCGCGGTTAACCCCCACACACTTTCCCCCTGTGGGAGTGAGCCTGCTCGCGATAGCGGTTTACCTGCCTCAATTGATGCATCGGATGTACCGACGCCATCGCGAGCAGGCTCGCTCCCACAGTTTTTTTTCCGAGCCAAATTCAGGAAGTGACCATGAGCTTTATCACTGAAATCAAAACCTTCGCCGCCCTGGGCAGCGGTGTCATCGGCAGCGGTTGGGTGTCCCGCGCCCTCGCCCACGGCCTCGACGTGGTGGCCTGGGACCCGGCGCCCGGCGCCGAAGCCGCGCTGCGCAAACGCGTCGCCAATGCCTGGGGCGCTTTGGAGAAACAGGGCCTTGCGCCTGGTGCATCGCAGGATCGGTTGCGCTTTGTCGCCACCATTGAAGAATGCGTTCGCGATGCGGATTTCATTCAGGAAAGCGCCCCTGAGCGTCTGGACCTTAAACTGGAACTGCACAGCAAAATCAGCGCTGCAGCCAAGCCCAATGCCTTGATCGGCTCCAGTACTTCCGGCCTGTTGCCAAGCGAGTTCTACGAGAGTTCGACACACCCGGAACGCTGCGTCGTCGGCCACCCGTTCAACCCGGTTTACCTGCTGCCGCTGGTGGAAGTGGTGGGCGGCAAAAACACCACCCCGGAAGCGGTTCAAGCGGCAATGAAAGTCTATGAATCCTTGGGCATGCGTCCGCTGCATGTGCGCAAGGAAGTACCCGGTTTTATCGCTGACCGCTTGCTCGAAGCGCTGTGGCGCGAGGCGCTGCACCTGGTCAACGACGGCGTGGCGACCACCGGTGAAATCGATGATGCGATCCGCTTTGGCGCGGGTCTGCGCTGGTCGTTCATGGGCACGTTCTTGACGTATACCCTGGCGGGTGGCGATGCGGGCATGCGGCACTTCATGGCGCAATTCGGACCGGCGTTGCAGTTGCCGTGGACGTATCTGCCGGCGCCGGAGCTGACCGACAAGTTGATTGATGATGTGGTGGATGGCACCAGCGATCAGTTGGGCACGCACAGCATTTCGGCGCTGGAGCGCTATCGTGATGATTGCTTGCTGGCAGTGCTGGAGGCGGTGAAGACCACTAAAGAGAAGCATGGGATGGCGTTTGCCGACTGATAGCGGTCGGCTTGAGATCCACCCCTCACCCTAACCCTCCCGAAACGTCGGACCGCCCCAGAGGGTAGAGGGGACTGACCGAGGTGTTCTTGGAGCTACATCGACCTGAAAGTCCGAGTCGAACTCAGGTTCTGAAAAGCCCCCGATCGGCCCCCCTTTCCCCCTCTCCCCTCTGGGGCGGTCCGACGTTTCGGGAGGGTTGGGGTGAGGGGTGGATCTTGAACACAAACAAACTCCCAAAGCCGGAACCGACACCATGCCCACCCTCACCACCTACCAAACCAAAATCATCCCCGACTGGGTCGACTACAACGGCCACCTGCGCGACGCCTTCTACCTGCTGATTTTCAGCTACGCCACCGACGCGCTGATGGATCGTCTGGGCATGGACAGCAACAACCGCGAAGCCAGCGGCAACTCGTTGTTCACCCTAGAACTGCACCTCAATTACCTGCACGAAGTGAAGCTCGACGCCGACGTCGAAGTGCACACCCAAATCATCGGCCACGACAGCAAACGCCTGCACCTCTATCACAGCCTGCATCTGGCGGGTGATGAGAAGGAATTGGCAGGCAATGAGCAAATGCTGCTGCACGTCGACCTCGCCGGGCCGCGCTCCGCTCCGTTCAGCGAAGACACCTTGAGCAAGCTGCAAGCCATCGTCGCCGAGCAAACCGACCTTCCCGCCCCCGACTACATTGGCCGAGTGATCGCGTTACCCCCTAAAAAATAACAAGGAGATCGCCATTGAACACCGCCGCCGCTTTTGCCGACTTCCGTACCTACCCGTTGATCAGCGCGTTGACCGCCGTACACACCCTGGCGGACCGAATTCAAGTGAAGTGGGCCGATGATCGTGTCAGCCCGTTTCATCATCAGTGGCTGCGGGACAACTGCCCGTGCCCGATGTGCGTCTACACCGTCACCCGCGAGCAAGTGCTGGAAATCGTCGATGTCGCCGAAAACCTCAAGCCCTCGGACGTCAGCGTTGATGCTGAAGGCTGCCTGCGTGTCGATTGGCAGGACGGCCATCTCAGCCGCTTCGATCCTGGCTGGCTACGGGCCCACGCCTACGATGACGAGTCCCGCGCCGAACGCCGGGCATCCAAGCCAAAAAGCCTGCTCTGGAACAGCAACCTGACGCTGCCGGTGTTCGACTACCAGGTGTTGATGAACGACAACGATGCCTTGCTGCAATGGCTGCTCGCCGTGCGCGATACCGGCCTGACTCAGGTCCGCGGTGTGCCCACCGAGCCGGGCTCATTGAAGTTGATTGCCCAGCGGATTTCCTTCATCCGCGAGAGCAACTTTGGCGTGCTGTTCAACGTGCAATCCAAGGCCGATGCCGACAGCAATGCCTACACCGCTTTCAACCTGCCGCTGCACAGCGACCTGCCAACCCGGGAGTTGCAACCGGGGCTGCAATTTCTGCATTGCCTGGTGAATGACGCCGAAGGTGGCGAGAGTATTTTCGTCGACGGTTTTGCCATTGCCGAAGCCTTGCGCGATGAAGATCCGGAGGCGTTCAAAAGCCTTTGCGAAATCCCTGTGGAGTTCCGCAACAAAGACCGCCACAGCGACTACCGCTGCCTGGCGCCGATCATCGCGCTGGATGCCTTTGGGCAGGTGTCGGAAATCCGCATGGCGAATTTTCTGCGCGGTCCGTTCGATACGTCAGTCGAGCAGATGCCCGCGCTCTATCACGCCTACCGCCGCTTTATTGCGATGACCCGGGAAGCGCGATTCCGGGTGATGACGCGGTTAAATCCCGGCGAAATGTGGTGTTTCGACAACCGCCGCACCCTCCACGCCCGCAACGCTTTCGACCCTGCTACTGGCGCCCGGCATTTTCAGGGCTGTTATGTCGATCGTGATGAATTGTTGTCGCGGATTTTGGTGTTGCAACGGTAAACCGCGTCATCGTTCATCGCGGGCAAGCCTTGCTCCTACAGAGGTACGAGCCGATATCCTGTAGGAGCAAGGCCTGCCCGCGATGGCGCCAGTCCATACACCTCATATATCCCTGATTCACAGGCAAAAAAAACCCCGATCAAGCCGTGACAGGATCGGGGCAGAGGTGGGTACTGTTGAGGAGCCGTTGCGCGAGGGTGACCAAACCTTCGTGAAGCCAGCTGATCCCAGTGTGCCCACTCCCATCCGTAGCAAGTTAGCCGAAAACGACCTGTTCATAGGTATTGCGGCCATTGCGACAAATCGTCCTTGCCGCCACTCCGCACCCCTATGAGAATCGAACCACGACACCGTTCCCTGAAGAAGGATTGCGTCATGATGTACGCCGATTTGATTGACCAGGAAGACCTGTTGGGCCAGCTCAAGGCATTAGGATTTGCAGTACCCCCTGGTGCAACCGCTGAGCAGGCCTGCGAATGCGCGGTACGGGGTTTGAACAACGAACGGGCAACGGAACTGCGGACCATGGTCAAGCAGATGTACACCAGCAGTGCGACCATCCTGCCGGCCGTGCGCCAGGCCATCGACAAGCAATTGCTGCCCGCGTTGGCGGAGTATCAGCAGAGCCGTAGCGCCTGATAGATTGCCTTCGCGGGCAAGCCTCGCTCCTACAGGTTTGGCGTCGTATCGAACAATCGCGATCGACATCAGTCCTGTAGGAGCGAGGCTTGCCCGCGAATGAAGCCAGCGCGGTTTAGAGCCTTACGCTGGCGAACGTCGACTCGTTACGCGCCTGACTCAACGCCGACAGCGGCCCGGACAACGGTGACAACACCAGCGCTTGCGGCAGCGGCATCATCGCCACTTGTTGGGTGGTGTTGGAACCTACGCGTTCGTCACGCGGCGGAATGCCGAAGTATTCGCGGTAGCACTTGGAGAAGTGCGGCGTAGACACGAAGCCACACACAGACGCCACTTCGATGATCGACATCGGCGTTTGCTTGAGCAGCTGCCGGGCGCGGATCAAGCGCAGTTTCAGGTAGTAACGCGACGGCGAGCAGTGCAGGTATTTCTGGAACAGCCGCTCCAGCTGACGACGCGACACGGCGACGTACACCGCCAGCTCGTCGAGGTCGATCGGCTCTTCCAGGTTGGCTTCCATCAGCGCGACGATTTCCTGCAATTTCGGCTGGTTGGTGCCAAGCATGTGCTTGAGCGGCACACGCTGGTGATCCTGCTCGTTGCGGATGCGTTCGTAGACAAACATTTCCGAGATCGCGGCCGACAGTTCACGGCCATGATCGCGGCTGATCAGGTGCAGCATCATGTCCAGCGGCGCGGTGCCGCCGGAACTGGTGAAACGGTTACGGTCGAGGGTGAACAGACGCGTACTCATGGCCACACGCGGAAACGCTTCCTGCATAGCGGCCAGGCATTCCCAGTGCACGCTGCAATCGAAACCGTCCAGCAAACCGGCGCAGGCCAGGGCCCAGCTGCCGGTGCAGACCGCGCCCAGACGCTTGGACTGACGCGCCTGGCTTTGCAGCCATGACACGTGTTCACGGGTAACAGTGCGCTGGATGCCGATACCGCCGCAGACAATGATGGTGTCCAGGGCAGGTGCTTTGTGCATGGAGCAGTCGGGGGTGATCTGCAGACCGTCACTGGCCCAGACCTGACCACCGTCGACGGTCATTGTGGTCCAGCGATACAACTCGCGACCGGACAATTGGTTGGCCATGCGCAGGGGTTCTACTGCGGAGGCCAGAGAAATAAGCGTGAAATTGTCCAGCAGCAGAAAGCCGATGGATTGAGGCGCACGGTTCTGGGGTTGGGCCCCGGAGTTGAACGTCGTCATCGCGGTATCTCCTCACACAAAGCGGGTGATGGCCTCAGGCGGAGGCTCTTGTTATTGCCATCGTTCTCGCGTGGGAGACGGGCTTTGTAATGACAGAGCAAATGCCATGCCTAAAGTTGAATGGCTGTTCAATAACTCCTGAAAACGACGTCGCGCCGCGTCTATATAAGCCGCGCCGCGAGTGGGGGTTGTAAGTGCCATTATCGGCGGGAGACGCTCTGCCCCGTTGGGCTTGAGCAAATCGGTAGCACTTGTGGGAACAGGGCTACAGCGACCTGGTGAAGAGTGTCACCGCAAGCACAGGTGACAGGCGGTAATGGCCAACCTGGATCCCGGATCTCCGGCAAGTGGCTTATCTGTAAGCGACGCGCCAAAACGTGGCGCGTTTTGATTCCGGTGTTCACTTTGCGCGCAGTTTTGACTGGTCTACAGCTATCGCGAGCAAGCTTTGCTCCTACAGAAGCCCGGTGTGCCCACATTTCGTGATCGACATCAAACCTGTAGGAGCAAAGCTTGCTCGCGATGGGGTCAACTCGGTCTCAGCACTCAACCGCACTAACCGCCAACCCACCGCGCGATGTCTCTTTATATTTGTCATGCATATCAGCGCCGGTATCACGCATCGTGCGGATTACCCGATCTAGCGAGATAAAGTGCTGGCCGTCGCCACGCAGCGCCATCTGCGCTGCGTTGATGGCTTTCACCGCGGCAATCGCATTGCGCTCGATGCACGGTACTTGCACCAGCCCGCCCACCGGGTCGCAGGTCAGGCCGAGGTTGTGTTCCAGACCGATTTCCGCCGCGTTACACAGCTGCTCCGGTGTCGCCCCCAGAATCTCCGCCAGCCCGGCCGCCGCCATGGCGCAGGCCGAACCGACTTCGCCCTGGCAACCGACTTCGGCACCGGAAATCGAAGCGTTCTTCTTGCACAGAATCCCGACCGCTGCCGCACTGAGGAAATAGTCGACCACGTTGGCGTCGGTCACCACTTCGCTGAACTTCATAAAGTAGTGCAGCACCGCCGGAATGATCCCCGCCGCGCCATTGGTCGGCGCCGTGACCATGCGCCCGCCAGCGGCGTTTTCTTCGTTGACCGCTAGGGCGAACAGGTTGACCCATTCCATGGCGCTCAAGGTCGAGCCGATCACGTTGGGCTTGTTCAGTTCTTGCAGGCTGCGGTGCAATTTGGCCGCGCGACGACGCACATTCAGGCCGCCGGGCAAGATGCCTTCGTGCTTGAGGCCTTGCTCCACGCAATCCTGCATGGCACGCCAGAGTGTCATCAGGCCAGCGCGGATTTCCTCTTCGCTGCGCCAGACTTTCTCGTTGGCCAACATCAATTCTGCAACGCGCAAGTTGTGCTGCTTGCAGAGGCTGAGCAACTCGACGGCGCTGGAGAAATCGTACGGCAGCACGGTGCGATCCAGATCGACCACACCGCTGGAAGCCTGTGCTTCATCGACGACAAAACCGCCGCCGATGGAATAGTAGGTATCGCGATGCAGCTCGCCGTCATCACCTTCGACGATCAGCGTCATGGCGTTGGGGTGGAACGGCAGATTCTCGTCGATCAGGCGCATGTCCCGGGCCCAGATGAACGGGACCGACAAACGACCGTCGAGCAACAGGGTGTGGGTTTCGCGCAGGGTTTCGATGCGGATGCCGATTTGCGACGGATCAATCGCGTCCGGCCACTCGCCCATCAGGCCCATGATCACTGCGTTGTCGCTGCCGTGACCGATGCCGGTGGCCGACAACGAACCATAAAGCTGAACTTCGACGCGCCGTACTTTTTCCAAAAGGCCCTGCTCACGCAAACCTTGCACGAACAACGCCGCGGCGCGCATCGGCCCCACGGTGTGCGAACTGGAAGGGCCGATGCCGATTTTGAACAGGTCGAAAACACTGATAGCCATTACTGCCGAACTCCTGGATGTGCCAACTCCAGACGCAAAAGCGCCCAGTGACGGAGCTGCTACGCTCAAGCTGCAATCCGCCGAGATGGCCGCATCATCAGGCTTTTGTCATGTCGTTCGACGTCTCACACCGACGCACTCATGCCCACGAACGCCGCGAGGCTTTGACGCTGCGTTTTCGCCGTTTTTTTGCGGATCAGAGGGGCAAAGGGGGCTGAAAAAAGCTGTAAACGACGTCACCGACACTGGATGCGACCATCCCTGTACTGGTTACGACGCACCCTGTAGGCGTCAGATTTTCACTGGTACATGATCGTATCGACTCGATTGCAAGGCGCCGTGGTAGAGATGTCTCCAAAACGCCATCCAACCGCAACCTATAAGTGCGGTGGTCCAGTCGGAACACTGCCAAAAAAAACACCAAGGAGTCCATCCATGAAAGGTTCCCCGTCGTTGTTGTTGGCCGCCATGCTGAGTCTGCCGTTTCTGGCTCAAGCCGCAGAACCGGCTCAATGCAGCACCGTAAACTTCTCCGATGTCGGCTGGACTGACATTACCGTCACCACCGCCACCACCAGCGTCGTTCTCGATGCCCTCGGCTACAAGACCAAAACCACGATGATTTCCGTGCCGGTGACCTACAAGTCCCTGGCCGACGGCAAGAACATGGACGTATTCCTCGGTAACTGGATGCCGACCATGGAAAACGACATCAAGGCTTATCGCGATGCCGGCACCGTGGACGTCGTGCGCACCAACCTCACCGGCGCCAAGTACACCCTCGCCGTACCTCAAGCGCTGTATGACAAAGGTCTTCACGATTTCTCTGATATTCCGAAATTCAAGAAAGAGCTCGACGGCAAGATCTACGGCATCGAGCCGGGTAACGATGGCAACCGTCTGATTCAGAGTATGATCGACAAGAACGCCTTCGGCTTGAAAGACGCCGGATTCAAGATCGTCGAGTCCAGCGAAGCGGGCATGTTGTCGCAAGTCGACCGCGCCCAGAAACGCGACACCGCCGTGGTGTTCCTCGGCTGGGCGCCGCACCCGATGAACAAGCGCTTCAAGATCCAATATCTCACCGGTGGTGACGATTTCTTCGGCCCGGACTTCGGTGCCGCCACCGTGGCGACCAACACCCGCAAGGGTTATGTCCAGGAATGCAGCAACGTCGGTCAGCTGCTGAAAAACCTGGAGTTCACCGTCGACATGGAAAGCTCGCTGATGGGCAACGTCCTGGACGACAAAATGAAGCCTGAAGCGGCCGCCAAGGCCTGGCTGAAAAAGAATCCACAGGTCCTCGATACCTGGCTCGCTGGCGTGACCACCATTGACGGTAAACCAGGCCTGGAGGCCGTGAAAGCCAAGCTCGCGCAGTAATCGCTTACGCCGGGCGAGTTCGCTCGCCCGGGCTGTTTATTTCCTTGCATGCGGACGTTCACTACCATGCTGATTGATCAGAAAATACCCTTAGGCCAGTACATCGCGGGCTTCGTTGAATGGTTGACGCAAAACGGCGCCAGCACCTTCGACGCAATCGCCGTGTCACTGGAAACGATGATCCACGGCGTGACTTTTGCGCTGACCTGGTTCAACCCGCTGGCATTGATCGGCCTCATCGCTCTACTGGCACACTTCATTCAACGAAAGTGGGGCCTGACCGTTTTTGTCATCGCCTCCTTCCTGCTGATCCTCAATCTGGGGTACTGGCAGGAAACCATGGAAACCCTTGCCCAGGTGTTGTTCGCCACCCTGGTCTGCGTGGTCATCGGCGTGCCGTTGGGTATTGTCGCCGCGCATAAACCGATGTTTTACACACTGATGCGTCCGGTGCTCGATCTGATGCAGACCGTACCGACCTTCGTGTACCTCATTCCTACCCTGACCCTCTTCGGTCTGGGTGTGGTCCCGGGTCTGATTTCTACGGTGGTGTTCGCGATTGCCGCACCTATCCGCCTGACTTACCTGGGTATTCGCGATGTCCCGGAAGAATTGATGGACGCTGGCAAGGCCTTTGGCTGCTCGCGACGTCAGCTGCTCTCGCGAATCGAACTGCCCCACGCCATGCCAAGCATCGCGGCCGGTATCACCCAGTGCATCATGCTGTCGTTGTCGATGGTGGTGATCGCGGCACTGGTGGGCGCCGACGGCCTGGGCAAACCCGTGGTCAACGCACTGAACACTGCTGATATCGCCCTGGGCTTCGAAGCCGGCCTGGCGATCGTACTGCTGGCGATCATGCTCGACCGTATCTGCAAACAACCCGAAGCTAAAGTAGGGGGTGACGCATGAGCATTATTCGCTTCGAAGACGTCGACGTAATCTTCTCCAAGGATCCACGCGAGGCGCTCAAGCTGCTGGATCAAGGCATGACCCGTAACGAGATCCTGAAAAAGACCGGGCAGATCGTTGGGGTCGAAAAGGCCAGCCTGGACGTCGAAAAAGGTGAAATCTGCGTACTGATGGGCCTTTCCGGCTCCGGCAAGTCCAGTCTGCTGCGCTGCATCAACGGCCTTAACACAGTCAGCCGCGGCAAGCTGTTCGTCGAGCACGAAGGCAAGCAGATCGACATCGCCTCCTGCACTCCGGCAGAACTGAAAATGATGCGCACCAAGCGCATTGCGATGGTGTTCCAGAAGTTCGCCCTGATGCCTTGGTTGACGGTGCGCGAGAACATCAGTTTCGGTCTGGAAATGCAGGGGCGCCCTGAGAAAGAACGCCGCAAACTGGTGGATGAAAAGCTTGAGCTGGTGGGCCTGACCCAATGGCGCAACAAGAAACCCAACGAGCTGTCCGGTGGTATGCAACAACGCGTGGGCCTGGCCCGTGCCCTGGCGATGGACGCCGACATCCTGCTGATGGACGAACCGTTCTCGGCACTCGACCCACTGATCCGCCAAGGCCTGCAAGACGAACTGCTGGAACTGCAACGCAAGCTGAGCAAGACCATCGTTTTCGTGAGCCACGACCTCGATGAAGCCCTGAAGCTCGGCAGCCGTATTGCAATCATGAAAGACGGTCGGATCATTCAGTACAGCAAACCTGAAGAGATCGTGTTGAACCCTGCGGACGATTACGTGCGGACCTTCGTCGCCCACACCAATCCGCTGAACGTACTGTGCGGTCGCAGCCTGATGCGCACCCTGGACAACTGCAAACGCATCAACGGTTCGGTATGCCTCGATCCGGGCGGTGATTCCTGGCTGGACCTGGCCGAAGGCAACACCATCAAAGGCGCACGCCAGAACGGCGCAAGCCTGGACCTGCAGAACTGGATCCCTGGGCAAGCAGTTGAAGGTTTGGGTCGTCGGCCGACGCTGGTCGACTCGAACATCGGCATGCGCGACGCGCTGCAGATTCGATATCAGACAGGCAACAAGCTGGTATTGCACGACAACAACAAAGTCGTCGGGATTCTGGGTGACAGTGAGCTGTATCACGCACTGCTCGGCAAGAACCTGGGGTAAGGCAACACACACAAAAACGCCGCGAGATGATCGCGGCGTTTTTGTTTATCGAGATATTG
This sequence comes from Pseudomonas sp. GM41(2012), assembly GCF_000282315.2. Taxonomy (GTDB): domain Bacteria; phylum Pseudomonadota; class Gammaproteobacteria; order Pseudomonadales; family Pseudomonadaceae; genus Aquipseudomonas. Next base: position 627,834 of record NZ_AKJN02000007.1, on the reverse strand, counting down.
GGTCGATTGTGTATTGACCCTGATGGCCCCATCGCGAGCAAGCTCAGCTCCTACAGGTGTTGCGCCGTTCCTGTAGGAGCATGGCTTGCCCGCGATGAACGCGACGCGCTGTCACTGAAACACCGCATCACCTCAAGTCTCAGCTATAGACCCGGCCAAGGAGTTGCCGATGGCTTTCAAACTGATCGAGCACGTCACGGGTGATCTGATCCTGAGTGAAGCCCATCAAATCGTAGTCCTGGCTGCCGTTGTGCAGGTACACCTCGGCGCGGTAATAACGTGCACGCGGTTCATCAGCACTTTCAGCCGACACCGTGTCGCTCGCCGCTGCCAGATAGCCGTCCAGGCTTACTTCGTAGACAAAAGGGTTGCCCTCTTCCATCTCGATCCGCAGGCCCATGCAGCGTTTCGATTTGCCCAGCAACGTCTGCACATCCAGACCCTGAGCGCGCAATTGCACAGCCGCATCTTCCAGCGCCGGGCTGACTTGCTTGTCCATGAAACGCTGAACAATCGACTGATTCGGCTGCAAGTCCAGCTGCGTCAAACGCTCGCTGAAACCACGACGACCGCGGGCTGCGAGCTCCGCTTGCTCCTGTTCGATCTGCACGTCCTGGCGCATCGCCTTGTGCAAGCCGAACATGAAGAACACCAGCACCACCGAGAACGGCAGGCCGGCCAGCACCACCATGGTTTGCATGGCTTCGAAGTTACCGGCGAACAGCAGGCCGATGGTCACCAGCGTGATCACCGCCGACCAGAAGATCCGCAGCCAGTGCGGGGCGTCTTCGTCGACGTTGCCGCCCTTGCACGAAAGGTTGGCCATCATCACCGCGCCGGAATCCGCTGGGGTCAGGAACAGCACGAAACCGACAAAGATCGACACGCCGATCACGATTTTCGACGCCGGGTAGTGCTCAAGCAGTTGGTAAATCGCCATCGACGGCTGTTCCAGCGCCGTCTTGCCGAGCTCCACCGCCCCATGGTTCATCACCAGGTCCAGGGCCGAGTTACCGAAGATCGACAGCCATGCCAGGGTGAAACCCAGTGGAATCAGGAGCACGCCAGCGACCAGTTCACGCACCGTGCGACCACGGGAAATACGCGCGATGAACATGCCGACGAATGGGGCCCAGGAAATCCACCAGGCCCAGTAGAACAGGGTCCACAGGCCCAACCAGCGGTCAGACTTCTCGCTGTCGCCTTCGTACACATAGAGGTCGAAGGTCTTCAGCACCACGCCGTTCAGGTAGTCGCCGATGTTTTGCACGAAGCCATTGAGCAGGTGCAGGGTCGGGCCGAACAGCAGCACGAAAATCAGCAGGCCACTGAACAGCACGATGTTCAGGTTGGACAGACGGCGGATACCGTTTTCCACGCCCGACACAGCCGCGATGGTCGCCACGGTGCTCATCACGATGATCACGATCAGCAGGTTGGTGTTGCTGTGTTCCATGCCGAACAGGTTTTCAAGCCCCGACGACACTTGCAGCGAACCAATCCCCAGGTTCGTCACCAGACCCAGCAGGGTCACGAACATGCCGAAGCCGTCCACCGCGTGACCGGCGGCGCCTTTGACCCAACGCTCACCCACCAGCGGATACAGCGCCGAACGCAACGCCAGCGGTTGGTTATGACGGTAAGCAAAGTAAGCAACGGCCAGGCCGACCAAGGCGTAGATCGCCCAGCCGTGCAGGCCCCAGTGCAGGAACGTCAGCTGAACCGCCTGACGTGCCGCCATGTTGCTGGCAGCCACACCTTCCGGCGGATTGAAGTAGTGGTCCAGCGGCTCGGAAGCACCGAAGTACAGCAGCGAAATGCCGATACCCGACGAGAACAGCATCCCCGCCCAGGCGCCGTAGCTGAAGTCTGGGGTGTCGTCCTTGCTGCCCAGCTTGAGCTTGCCGTAGGACGAAAACGCCAGGCCGACCACGAACACCAGGTAAGCGGCGATCACCACCATGTAGTACCAGCCGAAGCTGCGGGACAACCAGGCCTGGGCAATACCGAGCAATCTGCCGGCCTCTTGCGGGGCGACGATCAGAATGGCAGTCAACAACAGGATCAACGCGGTAGAGGTGTAGAACACCCAACCGTTGACCGTCACCTTCTCGGGTGGGGTCTTTATTAGAGAGGCAGAACTCATGGCACAGATGCTCCAGGCAGTGCGAGAGAAAAACACAAGGCAACGCGTTACCCGACCATTCGGTTAGTTGGCAGCCGACCAGCGGGTGATATAAAGACAGCCCGAAAAAAGCCCGAAACCCCTGAACGCTTGAGCGTGTGGGTTTCGAGCATTTTCAGATGTCGTTTTTCCGCCAACTACATGTAGGAAAAACCTGTAGGTAGCGACGAATTGTCGCAGATCTTATTCTTTGTTGATTGAACGTTCAATCAAAACAAAATAGACTGGCCCTCAATCCGATAGACGTTTCACGTCCGCCGGAAGGCCTAAGGAGATGTGCAAGATGCCCAAGGTCGGTATGCAACCCATCCGCCGCCAGCAGTTGATCGAAGCCACATTGCAGGCGGTAGATCAGGTCGGAATGGGGGACGCCAGCATTGCGCTGATCGCCCGTTTGGCCGGTGTCTCGAATGGCATCATCAGTCACTATTTTCAGGACAAGAACGGCCTGATCGCGGCCACCGCGCAGTATCTGATGAGTGTCCTCAGCGAGAACGTCACCGCGCGCCGTCAGGCGCTGGAGGACAGCAGCCCGCGGGCGCACCTCCAGGTGATTATCGAAGGCAACTTCGACGCCAGCCAGGTCAATGGCCCGGCAATGAAAACCTGGCTGGCCTTCTGGGCCACCAGCATGCACCACCCGTCTTTGCACAGGTTGCAGCGGATCAACGATCACCGTCTGTATTCCAACCTGTGCTGCCAGTTCCGCCGTGTATTGCCGCTCGATGACGCGCGCAGTGCAGCCCGCGGCCTGGCAGCCCTCATTGACGGTTTGTGGTTGCGCGGCGCGCTGTCGGGAGATGCTTTCGACACTGAGCAAGCGCACCAGATCGCTTACGAATACATGGATTTCCAACTGGCCAAGCAGGTGAGTTAGAGCACACAGAACCGCTCAGCACCTGAACCGCCACTGACCAGCGTTGCCAAGGCTTTACGGCACGCCCGGTGGTTAACGCCAACTAACTTATGCACTTGCGAGGACTTTATGGCCCGTTTCGAACTGCAAAAACTCTACATCGATGGCGGCTACAGTGACGCCAGCAGCGACGCCACCTTCGAAGCCATCAACCCGGCTAACGGTGAAGTCCTCGCAACCGTACAACGTGCGACCAAGGAAGACGTTGAGCGCGCTGTAGTCAGCGCTGAAAAGGGCCAGAAAATCTGGGCTGCAATGACTGCCATGGAGCGTTCGCGCATCCTGCGTCGTGCCGTCGACATCCTGCGCGAGCGCAACGATGAACTGGCCGCCCTGGAAACCCTGGACACCGGCAAGTCGTTCTCCGAAACCAAGTACGTCGACATCGTCACCGGCGCTGACGTGCTGGAGTACTACGCAGGTCTGGTTCCGGCCATCGAAGGCGAGCAGATTCCACTGCGCACCACTTCCTTCGTCTACACCCGTCGCGAGCCGCTGGGCATCGTGGCCGGTATCGGCGCGTGGAACTACCCGATCCAGATCGCCCTGTGGAAATCCGCACCAGCCCTGGCGGCCGGTAACGCGATGATCTTCAAGCCAAGCGAAGTCACTTCCCTGACCACGCTGAAACTGGCCGAGATCTACACCGAAGCCGGCGTTCCGGCTGGCGTGTTCAACGTCCTGACCGGCAGCGGCCGTGAAGTCGGTACCTGGCTGACCGAGCACCCACGCATCGAAAAAATCTCCTTCACCGGCGGCACCGACACCGGCAAGAAGGTCATGGCCAGCGCTTCCGCCTCGTCGCTGAAAGACGTGACCATGGAACTGGGCGGCAAATCCCCGCTGATCATTTTCGACGACGCCGACCTCGATCGCGCCGCCGATACCGCCATGATGGCCAACTTCTACAGCTCCGGTCAGGTCTGCACCAACGGCACTCGCGTGTTCGTACCGAGCCACCTGAAAGCCGCTTTCGAAGCGAAGATTGTTGAACGCGTTGCGCGCATCCGCGTCGGCAACCCGCAAGACGAGAACACCAACTTCGGCCCGCTGGTCAGCTTCGCCCACATGGAAAGCGTGCTGGGTTACATCGCCAAAGGTAAGGAAGAAGGCGCTCGCGTTCTGTGCGGCGGCAGCCGTCTGACCGAAGGCGAATTCGCCAAAGGCGCGTTCGTGGCACCGACCGTGTTCACCGACTGCACCGACGAGATGACCATCGTTCGCGAAGAAATCTTCGGCCCGGTGATGGCGATCCTGACTTACGAAACCGAAGAAGAAGTGATCCGTCGCGCCAACGACACCGAGTTCGGCCTGGCCGCTGGCGTCGTCACCAAGGACCTGAACCGCGCTCACCGCGTGATTCATCAACTGGAAGCCGGTATCTGCTGGATCAACGCCTGGGGCGAGTCCGACGCCAAGATGCCGGTCGGCGGCTACAAGCAGTCGGGTGTGGGCCGTGAGAACGGCATCAGCTCGCTGAACAACTTCACACGCATCAAATCGGTACAGGTCGAACTGGGCGATTACGCCTCGGTTTTCTAAGGCGCCAGTTATGCGTCGCCTGTGATGCCGCCATCGCGGGCAAGCCATGCTCCTACAGGTTTTGTGTATGACACCCAACCTGTAGGAGCAAGGCTTGCCCGCGATTGAGTGCGCAGCACTCGCCATGACCTGACCAATTTCAAAGAGGGTGCATTCAATGTCCCAAGAATTCGATTACATCATCATCGGTGCCGGCTCGGCCGGTAACACCCTGGCGACCCGTCTGACTGAAGACGAAGGCGTCACCGTCCTGCTGCTCGAAGCAGGCGGCCCGGACTACCGCATGGATTTCCGCACGCAAATGCCGGCCGCTTTGGCGTTCCCGCTGCAAGGTCGTCGCTACAACTGGGCCTACGAAACCGATCCAGAGCCACACATGGACGGTCGCCGGATGGAATGCGGTCGCGGCAAAGGCCTGGGTGGTTCCTCGCTGATCAACGGCATGTGTTACATCCGCGGCAACGCGATGGACTACGACAACTGGGCCAAGCTGCCAGGTCTGGAAGACTGGGACTACCTGAACTGCCTGCCGTATTTCCGCAAGGCCGAAACCCGCGACATCGGCCCGAACGACTACCACGGTGGCGACGGTCCGGTCAGCGTGACCACACCGAAAGCCGGCAACAACCCGCTGTTCCACGCGATGGTTGAAGCAGGCGTACAAGCCGGTTACCCGCGCACCGAAGACCTGAACGGCTACCAGCAAGAAGGCTTCGGTCCGATGGACCGCACCGTGACGCCGAACGGCCGTCGCGCCAGCACCGCTCGCGGTTACCTGGACATCGCCAAGAAGCGCTCGACCCTGACCATCGTCACCCACGCCCTGACCGACAAGATTCTGTTTGAAGGCAAGCGTGCGGTCGGCGTGCGTTACCTGATCGGCGCCGCTGAAGAGCGCGTTGAAGTTCGCGCCCGCAAAGAAGTGCTGCTGTGCTCCGGCGCCATCGCTTCGCCGCAGATTCTGCAACGCTCCGGCGTCGGCCCGGCCGAGCTGCTGAAAAAACTCGACATCCCGGTGGTCCACGACCTGCCGGGCGTCGGTGAAAACCTGCAGGATCACCTCGAGTTGTACCTGCAATACGCGTGCACCCAACCGGTCTCGCTGTACCCGTCGCTGCTGCTGCACAACCAGCCGGCCATCGGTGCCAAGTGGCTGTTCAAAGGCACCGGCATCGGCGCCAGCAACCAGTTCGAAGCTGGCGGTTTCATTCGTACCCGTCCGGAATTCGATTGGCCGAACATCCAGTACCACTTCCTGCCGGTCGCGATTAACTACAACGGCAGCAACGGTGTGAAAGAGCACGGTTTCCAGGCGCACATGGGTTCCATGCGTTCGCCAAGCCGTGGTCGCATCCAGGCCAAGTCGAAGGATCCGCGCGAGTACCCGAGCATCCTGTTCAACTACATGGCCACCGAGCAGGACTGGCAGGAATTCCGCGACGGCATCCGCCTGACCCGTGAAATCATGCAACAGCCTGCACTGGACGCTTTCCGTGGCCGCGAAATCAGCCCGGGCATCGACGTGCAAACCGATGAACAGCTCGACAAGTTCATCCGCGAACACGCCGAAACCGCGTTCCACCCGTCCTGCTCGTGCAAGATGGGCACCGACGAAATGGCCGTGGTTGACGCTGAAGGTCGTGTGCACGGCATGCAGAGCCTGCGTGTGGTCGATGCCTCGATCATGCCGATCATCACCACCGGCAACCTGAACGCGCCGACGATCATGATCGCCGAGAAAATCGCCGACAAGATCCGTGGTCGCAAGCCGTTGCCGCGTAGCAAGGCTGCCTACTTCGTGGCTGGCGATGCACCGGTGCGTGGCAAGCCGTTGCGGGATGTGAGCCTGACTGCTCAGTAAAACCGCGTCACGGCCAATCGCGAGCAAGCTCGGCTCCTACGGATTGAGGTTGAATCACATTTTTGTGATCATCCCCAATCCCGTAGGAGCCGAGCTTGCTCGCGATAGGGCCCGACCAAACACTACACCTCTCCTGGTAAACCTTTCCTACACCGCTCCGCGCTTGATCCTACCCCCCGCACCGGCCTAATCTAGCGCCACGCAAACGTTTCACCCCCCTCGCGACATCGATACACCGCCACTCCATACCAAGGAGGTTCCCGAATGTTCGATTTCCATCCCCAGCTCAAGCAGCGCTTCGCTGCCTTGCGCACGGGCGCTGAATTCTTTTCGCTGCGTTATGTGCGCGAGTCCGGCCAGTACCTGTCAGTGCGCAAGAATGTCGCCGAACCTCCGAGCCTGAGTCGTGACGAAGGCGCGATGCTGACTGTTCGGGTCAACGGTGTCGAAGCCTACGCCGCGACCAACGACCTGTCGCAACAAGGCCTGCAAGCCGCACTGGAGAAGGCCGAGCAACAAGCCCGCCGACTCAAGCCCCACGCCCTGCTCGACCTGAGCGCGCAAGTGGTCTCCAGCGACCGCGCCGACTACTTTTCGCCGAACCTCGACCAGCCCTTCCCGTCCCTGAGCGATTGCTACCAACTGCTCGGCGCCGAATCCGCCGCCGTGCCCAAGGATGAGCGACTGGTGAACTGGGAAGTGAGCATCGGCATCACTAACGTCGAGCAGATCTACCTCAGCAACGCCGGCGCCGAACTGCGCCAGGCCCAGCGGTTCGTCTACCCGAGCCTGGAAGTCACCGCCTACGACGGCAACGACAGCCAGACCCGAACCCTGGGCCGCGAGAACTTCGGTCAACAGGGCGGTTTTGATGTGATCAGCCGTTGTGGCCTGGTCGGCGCTGGCCCGAAAATCGCCGATCAGGCGCTGCAATTGCTGCTGGCACCGAACACCCCGAAAGGCCCGCGCGACCTGCTGTTGATGCCGGACCAGATGATGCTGCAGATCCACGAGTCCATCGGTCACCCGCTGGAACTGGACCGCATCCTCGGCGATGAGCGCAATTACGCCGGTACCAGTTTCGTCAAGGTCGAAGACTTCGGCAGCCTGCAATACGGCTCCAAACTGCTCAACGTGACCTTCGACCCGGACATCCCCGAGCAGCTCGCCAGCTATGGCCATGACGACGACGGTACTGCCGCGAGCAAACAATTCCTGATTAAAGAAGGCTTGCTGCTGCGCCCATTGGGCGGCGCGCTGTCACAGTTTCGCGCAGGCATGGAGGGCGTGGCCAACAGCCGCGCCTGCAGCTGGAACCGTCCGCCGATCGATCGCATGGCCAACCTGAACATCGAGGCCGGCGATCAACCGCTGGAGCAGATGATCGGCAACATCGAGCACGGCATTTTGATGAGCACCAACCGGTCCTGGTCCATCGACGATGCCCGCAACAAGTTCCAGTTCGGCTGTGAATGGGGCCAGCTGATCGAAAACGGCGAACTCAAAGGCGTGGTCAAGAACCCGAACTACCGGGCGATTTCCGCACAGTTCTGGAAAAGCCTCAGCGCCGTCGGCGATGCCAACTCCGTCAAGGTCCTGGGCACGCCGAACTGCGGCAAAGGCGAGCCGAACCAGGTGATCCGCGTCGGCCATGCCTCGCCGGCCTGTGTGTTCAGCAACGTTGATGTGTTTGGGGGAGATGCCTGATGACTGACTTTAAAAGCGCCCCAAAAAATCAGGCCGATGCATTCAAGGCCTTGGTCAATTGGCTGCGCGATGCGATTCGCGAGCCGGAGCAATTCACCCTCAGCTACGCCGCCGAATCCTCGGCCTTCGTGCGCTTCAACCACGCCAAGGTCCGTCAGGCCGGGCAGGTGCAACAGGCGAGCGTCGGTTTCAAACTGATCAACGAGGGGCGCCACGCCGACCTGAACATCACGCTGTCGGGTGATGCCGCAGTCGATGTGCAGCGCCTGGCCGAAGGTCTGCAACAGCTGCGCGAAACCTTGCCGTTGCTGCCGCAGGATCCGTACCTGCTGCTCAACTACAACGGCTGGCAGAGCAAGAATGTGCAGGAGCATCCGCTGCCAGACACCGAGCAAGTGGTCGCTGAAATCACCCAGGCCGCCGAAGGGCTGGACCTGGTGGGTTTCTACGCCGCCGGCCCGATCAGTCGCGGTTTCGCCAGTTCTTCGGGCGCGTTCGGCTGGCATCAGGCCAACAGCTTCAATTTTGATTTCAGTCTGGTCCACGAAAACGGCCAGGCGGTGAAAGCCAGTTACGCCGGGCACGACTGGAACAGCGACGGTTTTGCCAAGCGCTTTGCTCAGGCACGCGAGCAGTTGGCGTTTCTCGGCAGACCGCAACACACCCTGGCGCCGGGTCAGTACCGCGCCTATCTGGCACCGGCAGCCCTGGGAGAAATCATGGACATGCTGGGCTGGGGCGGTTTCTCGGCGCAGTCGATTGCCAGCAAAAACAGCCCGCTGCAGAAGCTTTACGCGGGCGACAGTGCGTTCAGCCCGTTGGTGTCGGTGGATGAAAAGGTCAGCGGTTCGTTGAGCCCGGCATTCTCCGGCGAAGGTTATCCGCGCAGCGATCTGGGGTTGATCGTCAACGGCAAGGCTGGCGCGCAGATGGTCAGTTCACGCAGTGCGGCCGAGTACGGCCTGACCGCCAACGGCGCCAGCGGTGGTGAAATGCCAAGCGCAGTGAACATGGCGGCCGGTACGTTGCCTGATGCAGAGATTCTCAAGCAATTGGGCACGGGCTTGTACATCAGCAACCTGTGGTACCTGAACTACTCCGATCAGCCGGCGGCACGCCTGACCGGCATGACGCGGTTTGCGACCTTCTGGGTCGAGAACGGCGAGATTCAGGCACCGGTGAGCACCATGCGGTTTGATGACAGTGCCTACAGTTTGCTGGGGTCGCAGCTGGAAGCATTGACCGAGGAGCGCGAGCTGATGTTGTCGGCCAGTACCTACAGCCAGCGGGCCACGGCGTCGGCGTTGTTGCCGGGGGCGCTGATCAGCAAACTGACCTTGACCCTGTAAAAAGCAATCGCGGGCAAGCCTTGCTCCTACGGGATCGGGGGTTGCCGCGGGGCTTGCGGACGACGCCGGACCTGTAGGAGCAAGGCTTGCCCGCGATGAAGACACCACGGACTCCCTGAATCACACCCACAAGAGGTCCCATGCCCAACCGCCCGCCTCTCGACGCTGTCACCGCCCGCTGGGTGCCGTGGGTTGTCGCCATCGCGTTTTTCATGCAATCCCTCGACGGGACCATCCTCAACACCGCCCTGCCCGCCATGGCCCGAGACCTGGCCGAAGACCCCTTGCGCATGCAGGGCGTGATCATCGCCTACATGCTCACCGTCGCCTTGCTGATCCCTGCCTCGGGCTGGATCGCCGACCGTTTCGGCACCAGGAAAATCTTCTTCAGCGCGATCCTGCTGTTCAGCCTCGGCTCGTTGCTCTGCGCACTGTCGAACACCCTGAGCCTGTTGATTGGCGCGCGGGTGATTCAAGGCCTGGGCGGCGCGCTGATGTTGCCGGTCGGGCGACTTGTGGTGCTCAGGGCGTACCCCCGCTCGGAGCTGGTGCGGATCATGGGCTTCATTACCATTCCCGGCCTGCTCGGCCCGTTGATCGGCCCGACCATGGGCGGCTGGATGGTGGAATACCTGACCTGGCACTGGATCTTCCTGATCAACCTGCCGGTCGGCGCTGTCGGTTGTTACGCGGTGTGGAAATTCATCCCCGACCTGCGCGGCACTGAACGCACCCGCTTCGACAGCTTGGGCTTTTTGCTGTTCGGCGCGGCGATGGTGCTGATTACCATCGCCATGGAAGGCCTCGGCGAACTGCACCTGCCGCACTTGCGGGTGATGTTGCTGCTGTTCGCCGGCATGGCCTGTCTGGCGGCGTACTGGTTGCGGGCCGGGCACATCGATAATCCGCTGTTCGCGCCGTCACTGTTCAAGACCCGGACGTTTGCCGTGGGCATCCTCGGCAACCTGTTCGCCCGTCTGGGCAGCGGCGCCCTGCCATTTCTCGTGCCGTTACTGCTGCAAATTGCGCTGGGTTATTCGCCCTCCCAGGCCGGGATGAGCATGCTGCCGCTGGCGGCAGCGGCGATGGTCGCCAAGTCGGTGGCGCGACCGCTGATCGAACGCTTGGGCTATCGCATCGTGCTCACCGGCAACACGTTGGCGCTGGGGTTGATGCTGGCTAGCATGGGGCTGGTCAGCGAGCAAACGCCGTACTGGCTGCTGTTGGTGATGCTTTCAATTCTGGGGGCGATCAACTCCTTGCAGTTCACCGCAATGAACACCGTCACCCTGATCGACCTCGACGACGCCAGCGCCAGTAGCGGCAACAGCCTGCTGTCGGTGGTCGCGCAATTGTCCCTGAGCCTTGGCGTTGCCTGTGCCGGCGCCTTGCTCGGCGGGTTCACGGCAGAAATCGGTAACGATGGTGTGGACACGGTTTTGGGCGCGTTCCAGCTGACCTTTGTGACGGTCGGGATCATGGCAATGCTGGCCGCAACGATCTTTTCCCAGCTCTCAAAGGAAGACGGACGGCGCGTCAAGCGTCCGGAAGAGCACATAGAGCCTTAGGGCGAATGGCCACCGGGCTGGTACACTGCGCGACATTTTGTTTTGCAGGCCAGTCCCGTGACCACCATCGCCACCGCTTTTAATACTTTGCCGCTGTCCGCCGCCATGCTGGCTAACCTCGACTCTTTGGGTTATGCCGAGATGACGCCGATCCAGGCGCAGAGCTTGCCGGTGATCCTCAAGGGGATGGACCTGATCGCCCAAGCCAAGACCGGCAGCGGCAAAACCGCCGCCTTCGGTATCGGCCTGCTGAACCCGATCAATCCGCGCTTCTTCGGTTGCCAGGCGCTGGTCATCTGCCCGACTCGCGAACTGGCCGACCAGGTTGCCAAGGAAATCCGTCGCCTGGCCCGTGCCGAAGACAACATCAAGGTCCTGACCCTGTGTGGCGGCGTGTCCTTCGGCCCGCAGATCGGCTCTCTGGAGCATGGCGCGCACATCATCGTCGGCACCCCGGGCCGCCTTCAGCAGCATTTGCGCAAAGGTTCGCTGGTGCTCCATGGCCTGAACACGCTGATCCTCGACGAAGCCGACCGCATGCTCGACATGGGTTTCTACGACTCCATCGAAGAAATCATTGCCCAGACTCCAGCGCGTCGCCAGACCCTGCTGTTCTCCGCCACGTACCCGACGGGTATCAAGCAGTTGGCGGCGAAATTCATGCGCACGCCTCAGATCGTGAAGGCCGAGGCGTTCCACGACGACACACAGATCGAGCAGCGCTTCTACGAGATTTCCCCGGAAGAGCGCATGGACGCCGTGGTCAAAGTCCTCGCGCATCATCGTCCGGCATCGTGTGTCGCCTTCTGCTTCACCAAGCAGCAGGTTCAGGAAACCGTCGATCACCTGACCTCCAAAGGCATCTCCGCCGTCGGCCTGCACGGCGATCTGGAACAGCGTGACCGTGACCAGGTGCTCGCCATGTTCGCCAACCGCAGCACCTCGGTGCTGGTTGCTACCGACGTCGCCGCTCGCGGTCTGGACATCGATGCGCTGGACATGGTGATCAACGTCGAACTGGCCCGTGATTCGGAAATCCACATCCACCGTGTTGGCCGTACCGGTCGCGCCGGTGAGAAAGGGATTGCGATCAGCCTGGTCGCACCGTCCGAAGCGCACCGCGCCCAAGCCATCGAGCTACTGCAGAAGTCGCCGTTGAGCTGGGATCAGCTGGACAACCTCAAGTCACAGGGCGGCGCACCGCTGCTGCCAATGATGAGCACGCTGGTCATTGGCGCTGGCCGTAAAGACAAGGTGCGTCCGGGTGACATTCTGGGCGCACTGACTGGTGATGCGGGTATTCCGGGCGCTCAGGTTGGCAAGATCGCGATTTTCGACTTCCAGGCCTATGTGGCTGTGGAACGCGGGATCGCCAAGCAAGCCTTGCAGCGCCTGAATGACGGCAAGATCAAAGGTCGTTCGCTGCGCGTGCGTATCCTGTAAAACCGCGACCGCCCTGTAGGAGCAAAGCTTGCTCGCGATTGAGGCGCCGCGGTCCGATAGGTGGACCGCGTTATCGTTCATCGCGGGCAAGCCTTGCTCCTACAGGAGTGCGCCAGCCCTGAGATTTGTGTGAGGACACCGTTTTGCGCTCTACCGAAGTCGTGATCATTGGCGCTGGCGCCGCAGGTTTGATGTGTGCGCTGACCGCCGCCGGGCGCGGGCGTAAAGTGATGTTGCTGGACCATGCCAACAAGGCCGGCAAGAAAATCCTGATGTCGGGCGGTGGCCGCTGTAATTTCACCAACATGTACACCGAACCGAGCAATTTCCTCTCGCAGAACGAACACTTCTGCAAATCCGCCCTGGCCCGTTACACCCAGTGGGATTTCATCGGCATGGTCGCCAAACACGGCGTGCCGTACCACGAGAAAAAACTCGGCCAGCTGTTCTGCGATAACAAATCCAGCGACATCCTCGAGATGCTCCTCAACGAGTGCGATCAGGTCGGCGTCAGCCTGCACCTGGACACCTCGATCCAGCACATCGAGAAAATGGAAAGCGGCTACCTGCTGCAAACCACCCTCGATCAGATCACCTGCGAATCGTTAGTGATTGCCACGGGCGGCTTGTCGATCCCGACGCTGGGCGCCACTGGTTTCGGCTATCAGGTGGCCAAGCAGTTCGGCCACGACTTGCTGCCGACCCGCGCCGGGCTGGTGCCGTTCACCATCACCGATCAGCTCAAAGAGCTTTGCACCGAACTGTCCGGTACGTCGGTGGATTGCCTGGTGAGCTGCAACGACCAGAATTTCCGCGAGAACATCCTGTTCACCCACCGCGGCCTCAGTGGTCCGGCGATTTTGCAGATTTCATCGTTTTGGGAATCCGGCGACACGGTTGAGATCAATCTGATGCCGGACCACGACGTGCCGACCTGGCTGCAACAGCAGCAAGCCGAACGTCCGAACAGCGAGCTGAAAACCCTGCTGGGGGAAATCTTCACCAAGAAGATGGCCAACCTGCTGGCGGATAACTGGTTCGTCTCCAAACCAATGAAGCAGTACACCCACGCGGAAATCGCCGACATCGCCGAAAAACTGGCGAGCTGGAAAGTGGTGCCGGCCGGCACTGAAGGTTATCGCACCGCTGAAGTGACATTGGGCGGCGTCGATACCAACGAGGTGTCGTCCAAGACCATGGAATCGCTGAAAAGCCCCGGCCTGTATTTCATCGGCGAAGTGCTCGACGTCACTGGGCATCTGGGCGGTTTCAACTTCCAGTGGGCCTGGGCCTCCGGCTACGCTGCTGCGCAGTACGCCTGATACGCCGCGTTATCGTTTCCCCCTGTAGGAGCCGAGCTTGCTCGCGATAGCGCACTAACCGCCAACATCATTGCTGAATGTTAATCCGTCATCGCGAGCAAGCTCAGCTCCTACATTTAGGGAAGGCTCGCCAGGGAAGGAACAGATTTTGCTGTCAGATGTGATCGGCGCCATTGCGTCGGCGTCATTACTGGCTCAATTTAGCGTCATCGCCTCGGAAGGCCCTCGCACTTCATGTCATCGACCCCCTTTAGTCAGTCTCTGCGTCGCCTCTGGGCGCTGGATAAATTCAGCTACAGCGTGCGGGTGTTCATCGCCCTGACCGGCAGCATGGCGCTGTGTTGGTACAAGGATGAAATGGGGCTGCTGATCCCGCTGTTCCTCGGGATCATCGCCAGCGCCCTGGCCGAGACCGACGACAGTTGGCAAGGCCGCCTAAACGCACTGGCCGTAACGCTGGTGTGCTTCAGCGTCGCCGCCCTCTCCGTCGAACTGCTCTTCCCCTACCCCGTCGTTTTTGTCATCGCCCTGGCCCTGGCCAGTTTCGGCCTGACCATGCTCGGCGCCTTGGGTGAACGCTATGGCGCGATTGCCTCGGCGACGTTGATTCTGTCGGTCTACACCATGATCGGCGTGGACCAGCGCGGCGGCGAAGTCATCGATTTCTGGCACGAGCCAGTGCTGCTGGTGGCCGGTGCCGCGTGGTACGGTTTGCTCTCGGTGCTGTGGCAGGCGATGTTTTCCAATCAGCCGGTGCAGCAAAGCCTGGCGCGATTGTTCCGTGAACTGGGTTTTTACCTGAAGCTGAAATCGTCGCTGTTCGAGCCGATTCGGCAGATGGACGTGGAAGCGCGTCGACTGGAACTGGCGCAACAAAACGGTCGTGTCGTGGCCGCACTGAACGCCGCCAAGGAAATCATCCTGCACCGGGTCGGCAACGGTCGGCCGGGCTCGAAACTCAGCCGTTACCTGAAGCTGTACTTCCTCGCTCAGGACATCCACGAGCGCGCCAGTTCCTCGCACTACCCTTACAACGCCCTCGCCGATGCCTTCTTTCACAGCGACGTGATGTTCCGCTGCCAGCGCCTGCTGCGCCAGCAAGGCAAGGCCTGCCGAGCGCTGGCCGAGTCGATCCAGATGCGCCAGCCGTTCATCTATGACGCCAGCTTCGCCGAAGCCCTGAGCGACCTGCACGCCTCCCTCGAACACCTGCGCATTCAGAGCAACCCGGCGTGGCGCGGACTGTTGCGGTCGTTGCGGGCACTGGCGGCCAACCTTGGCACGCTCGATCGTTTGCTCAGCGACGCCAGCAACCCCGATGCCCTGGCCGACGCCACCGACAGCAGCCTGCTCGACCGTTCGCCCCGCAACCTCAAAGATGTTTGGATTCGGTTACGCACGCAGCTGACACCGACGTCATTGCTGTTCCGTCACGCACTGCGTTTGCCCCTGGCCTTGAGCATCGGCTACGGGATGGTGCATTTGATCCACCCGTCTCAGGGTTACTGGATCATCCTCACCACACTGTTTGTCTGCCAACCGAACTATGGCGCCACCCGCCGCAAACTCGGCCAGCGGATCATCGGCACCGCCATCGGCCTGACCGTCGCCTGGGCGCTGTTCGATCTGTTTCCGAACCCCTTGATCCAATCGTGCTTCGCAATCGCCGCCGGGGTGGTGTTCTTTATCAACCGCACTACCCGCTACACCTTGGCGACGGCCGCGATCACCTTGATGGTGCTCTTCTGCTTCAACCAGGTCGGGGATGGTTACGGGCTGTTCCTGCCACGGCTGTTCGATACCTTGCTCGGCAGTCTGATCGCCGGGCTGGCGGTGTTCCTGTTCCTGCCGGACTGGCAGGGCCGACGCCTGAACAAAGTGCTGGCCAACACCCTCACGTGCAACAGCATTTACCTGCGCCAGATCATGCAGCAATACGCCGCCGGCAAAAGCGACGACCTGGCGTATCGCCTGGCCCGACGCAATGCGCACAACGCCGACGCGGCACTGTCGACGACGCTCGCCAACATGCTGATGGAGCCGGGGCATTTCCGTAAGGAGGCGGATGTCGGGTTCCGCTTCCTGGTGCTGTCGCACACCTTGCTCAGTTATTTGTCCGGACTGGGCGCACACCGGGAAACCCAGCTACCGCCCGACGTGCGCGAGCATTTGATCGACGGTGCCGGCGTGAGACTGGCCGCCAGCATCGATGAAATTGCCCAAGGGCTGGCGAGCAAACTGCCGATTGCGATTCAGAGCGATGAGGAAGAGGCACTGGCCAACGAGCTTGAGCAGATGCCGGATGAAATCGATGAAGGGCAGCGGTTGGTGCAGACGCAGTTGGCGTTGATCTGTCGTCAGCTTGGGCCATTGCGGACGTTGGCGGCGCACCTCATCAAGGAAACGAGTGAGGATTGAGATCTGCGGTGGCTGAGCCGGCCTCATCGCGAGCAGGCTCGCTCCCACATTTGATCTGCTGTGGGTACAGATTTTTTGTACGACAGAGATCTAATGTGGGAGCGAGCCTGCTCGCGATGAGGCCATCAGCCACACCACAAAAACTCACATCCCATGTTGTTCCATCAACCGCTGATAACTCCCATCCACTTTCATCGCCGCGATCTCACGGTCGAAACCGGCGACGATCTGTTCATGCCTGGGGTTCTTCAGGCTGACCAGGATGTGCAGGCTGTTCTCGCTCAATGCCTTGGGCAAAAACTCCACGGCATTGCGCACCTTGGTTGATTCCCGGGCCAGGAAGTAACGCGCGACGTATTCGTCTTCCAGCGTCAACTTGACCCGGTCGGCGGCGACCATGCGCACAGCCATGGAGAAGCTGTGCACCGGGACTTTCTGCAGCGATACGTCGTCATCGAACTCTGGCGAGTAGGCGTAACCGCGCACCACGGCTATCGGGTAGGTATGCAGTTGTTGCAGGTTGTTGTATTCGATCGCTGTGTCCTTGCGCTTGAGAAAGCGCACCCGGTTGAGCAGGTATTCGCCGGAAAACTGGCCAAGCTTCGTACGATCGTCGGTGTACCAGGCGTTGACCAGCACGTCATATCGACCCTCGCCAACCCCCAGCAAGGCACGCGCCCATGGCACTTGTTCAAAGTCACTGGCATAACCGGCCCGGGCCAGTGCTGTACTGACGATGTCCGTAGCCAACCCACCGTTGACCAGCGTGGAGTCAGTAAAGGGCGGCCAGGCATCGGCTACCAATCGCAGCTTTTCCGCCGCCGCACTTTGAGTCAGCAACAGCAATCCAGTCAAAGCAAAGGCTCGAAGCAATCGCGGCATGCTAGAAAATCCTTAGCGGGCGGGACGCCCGACGTGTTTTCAGCCAAAACTCCAAGGCCCCCGTACTGCCAAACCCAGGTACTCACATTAGCTCATCGAAGCCACTGCACAGCGCTTCATCCCAGATTACACAAACAAGACAAGGTCGCGCGAAATGAATGATGGCATTTTGGCCTTTGTCACAGATTTCTCTGCCATACAGACATCTTTCGCCTGGGCGCTTAGTATCGGAGCGACGATGTTCAAGGAGTGTGAAGATGACAATCGATTGGGTCTGCAAACACCATAGCGATCTGGGCAAAGAGCAGCTGTATGCCATTCTGCAGCTGCGTGCAGAGGTGTTTGTCGTTGAGCAGAAATGCGCCTATCAGGACGTCGACGGCCAGGATCTGGAAGGTGACACCTGCCATTTAATGGCCTGGGACGGGGATCGGCTGGTGGCGTACCTGCGGTTGCTCGACCCGGAGTTACAGGGTGGCGACGTGGTTATCGGGCGGGTGATCATTGCCCCTCAAGCGCGCAGTACCGGGCTTGGGCATGAGTTGATGGCACAGGCGTTGAAACAGGCTGAAAAGCGCTGGCCTGAAGTACCGATCTATCTCTCGGCACAGGCGCATTTGCAGGGGTATTACGGGCGGTACGGTTTTGTGGTGGTGGGCGAGGAATTTCTCGAGGATGACATTCCGCATATCGGGATGCGCCGGGCTTGAGACTTGCGACAGACTCTGGAATCAGCCCCTCACCCTAACCCTCCCGAAACGTCGGACCGCCCCAAAGGGGCGAGGGGACTGACTGAGTTGTTCTCTCGAGCTACATCGACCTGAAATTCCGCGTCGAACTCAGGCTTTGAAAAGCATGAAGATCTGCTCCCTTTCCCCCTCGCCCCTATGGGGCGGTCCGACGTTTCGGGAGGGCTGGGGTGAGGGGTCGATCTAAAGCGAACCCAACAATCAGGGATATTCCAGCACCGCTTTGATCTGCCGAAGATTGCGCTCGATCCACCCCCGATCTATCGCCCCCCACTCGCGAATCCGATAGCGCCCGGCATGATTGCGCGCGCCTTCTTCCTGCTGGAACTCGCAAACGATGTCCAGATCCGCCAATGCCGCGATGGTGTCCTGAGCCGTGCGCCGGGGCATGCCGGTCACTTCGGTCAGCGCCGGGACGCTACTGGCCAACCCGCTATCAATCAGGTACGCCACGTACAACCGACGATAGAAGCTGCTCTTGGTCTTGCTTACATCCATCTAAACACTCCCGGCTGCGATATTTTGATTTCTATTGCATATCCCGCCACGTCAGGTACACCCGCACATCGAACTCCACCTGGTGATACCCCGGCAACATGTGTTCGCAAAGCTTGTAGAACGCCTTGTTGTGATCCGACTCTTTGAAGTGTGCCAGTTCATGCACCACGATCATTTTCAGAAACTCGGCAGGTGCATCCTTGAACAATGAAGCGACACGAATTTCTTTCTTGGCCTTGAGCTTGCCGCCCTGCACCCGCGATATCGCGGTGTGCAATCCGAGGGCGCGGTGGGTCAGGTCCAGGCGGTTGTCGAACAACACCTTATCGATGGCTGGGGCATTTCGCAGGTATTCCTGCTTGAGGTCCAGCGTATAGGTGTACAACGCCTTGTCGCTCTGTACTCGGTGTTTTTCCGGGTAACGCTGGCTCAGGTAGTCGCCCAGCCGACCGTCGGCGATCAGCTGGCGCACTTGGTCCTGCAGTGCTGCAGGATAGGCCTGGAGGTATTTCAACGCGGTCATTGGGGCGGCAACACAATTCACGAAAAGGTCGCCAGTGTAGCGAATTCAGCCGGTCAGCGTGTTCCAGTCGAACGGCCGCACAAAGTCGCCGACGTCTTCGGCCATCATCGGCCGTGCGACCAGAAACCCTTGCACGTACTCGCAACCATTGGCTTGCAGCCACCGATATTGCGCAACGGTTTCCACCCCCTCGGCAATCACCAGCATCCCGTACTCCTTGCACAGCTCAATCACATTGCGCACCAGCGCCGCATCACGTGAGGACTCCAGAAGCCGGGCAATCAAATGCCGGTCGAACTTGAGCGTGTCCAACTCCAGATCCCGCAGATGAGACAGCGAACACGGTCCGGAACCAAAGTCATCCAGGGCCACTCGCACACCCAGGTTACGCAGCAGGCGCAGTTGTTTACGGGTTTCCTCGGGGTTTTGCACCAGGGCCTCTTCCGTGACCTCGACTTCCAGATGGTGCGCCTGCAAACCATGGCGCTCCAGTACCTGGCGCAACTCGGTGACCAGATTGGGCATGCCGAATTGCGTACTGCTCAAACTGACGCCCAGCACCAGGTCGTCGGCAAACAAGGTTTCCCAGGCTTTTCGCTGGCTCGCCCCTTGTTGATAGATCCAGCTGCCCAGGCGACTGATCAACCGCGCCTCTTCCAGCAAGGGCAAAAATAGCCCCGGAGGTACATCGCCAACGCTCGGGTGCTGCCAGCGGATCAGCGCTTCGAACCCGCGAATCTGCCCGCTGGCAATGGCCACTTGAGGTTGATACACCAAATTGAAATCACGGTTCTCGATCGCCGCGTGCACACTTTCTTCGAGCATCCGCCGCGAGCGTGCCCGGCCGTTCATTTCGTGATCATAGAAACGATACTGCTGACGGCCGGCGCGCTTGGCTTCGTACATGGCGATGTCCGACGCACGCAGCAAGCCGTCGAGATTGGAACCGCAATCCGGGTACGTCGCAATGCCGATGCTGGCGCCCAACGCGATATCCAGACCATCGATCTGCTGACAGATCGACACCCGCTCAATCAGCTTCTCGGCAATCTTTGCCGCTTGCTCGGGGAATTCCAGATCCAGCAACGCTGTGAATTCATCACCACCCATGCGCGCCAGAATGTCGAAGGGCCGCAAACAGGCCTTCAACTGCTCGGACACCCACCGCAGCACCCGGTCGCCGGCATCGTGACCGAGGGAATCGTTGACCCGTTTGAAGCCGTCGAGGTCCAGATACAGCAGCACCCAGGCACTCTCTGAGCGGTCGCCACGCAGCAGCAGGTTTTCCGCCGTCTGGTAAAAGCCGCGACGATTGAGCAGCCCGGTCAAGGGGTCAGTGACCGCCTGGAACTCCAGTTGCTGATGCAGATGGCGCACCACCGACATGTCCAGCACAGTCACCACCATCGCATGTTGTTCGCTGGGCAACGGTGCGCAGGACAGCGCCACGGGCACCTGCTGACCGGGCGCCGTACGCAGCAATGCATCGTGCAGGCGCAGGGTTTCACCGCGTTTGTAACCGGCGAACAACTCGGAGTCGGCCCAGATCGGGATGTGCGGGTTTTGCAGGAAATCCAGGAACTCTTTGCCTTGCAGGTCTTGCAGCGTGGCGTTGAGCAGCCGCGACATCGCCGGATTGGCGAAGCGGATCAGACCGTCCTCACCAACCACCAGGATGCCTTCGGCGGCATTGTCGAGCACCGAGGCATTAAATGCGCGTGCGACCTCCAGATCGTGGCTCAGGCGCTGCAACGCACGGCGATTGCGCTGATGCTCGAGCAGCGCCTGGACTTTGGGCTTGAGAATTTGCGGGTCGAACGGTTTGAACAGGTAATCCACCGCGCCACTGGCATAGCCCTTGATCACGGCGTCCTGGGACTGTTCGTTGGCGGTAAGGAAAATGATCGGCGTGAGGCGGGTTCGTTGGCTGCCGCGCATCAGGCGTGCCACTTCAAAACCGTCCATGCCCGGCATCTGCACATCCAGCAGTACCAGGTCGATATCGTGTTCGAGTAACAGACTGAGCGCCTCGAAGCCCGAGGCGGCGGTCATGACCTGCCAGTCCTGGCGCTGCAACAACGCGCGCATGCTGATCAGGTTTTCAGGGTAATCATCAACGATTAAAAGAATTGAGTTGCCTTCAGCTGGCGTGGGTTGCGCGCATTCCATGCTGCTTCTCTTATGCGGGACGTCAGGCCGGTTTCTCGTGAAAACCGGACAAATACTAAGCCTTCACTCTAGACCGGGTTCCGCAAAAGCAGAAGCTATCAGTACGCCATCATTTAACCAAAGCGTCCATTTGCCGACTAACGGTCGGCGCCACAGCCCCCTAAAACCGGGAAAGATGGCCTTTTAACAGGATTTTGACGTCACCCGTTTGTCATTTACGCATTAACAAATTGAACTTCTGCGATTATAAGGATTGCCCCCAAGGCGCGCGCCAGAGCTTCTGGAACGTACGTGCAGTAAAAAATCCGTGGAAGCTTTTGTCTATGATCGATCTCGCAACCTGGAACCTCAGCGTTCCCGTCGGCAATCCGCCGTACACCGTTGAAACCTCAAAACTGGTGGATGGCTTCAAGGACCAATACTTCCACTCCGACACCGGCACCTTGTTTTTCTGGGCCCCGGTCACCGGTTCCAAAACTGAAAACGCAAAGTATCCCCGCACCGAACTTCGCGAAACCTACAGCAATGGCACGCTGAAAAACTGGCTCTACCCGGACGCCGACAACACCCTGCGCGCCACCCTGGCGGTGAATCAGGTACCGAGTTCGGGCAAGATCGTCATTGGCCAGATCCACGCCTATGAAAGCCAGAAACCGATGGTGAAGCTCGAGTATCAGTACTCGACCAGCACACAGTCGGGCAACCTCGTCGCCAAGGTTCGTATGCACCCCGATGACGATACTGCCCGGATAATCACCATCGCTACCGGGGTGAAACTGGATCGGGAGTTTTCCTACCTCATCCACCTGAGCCCGGGCGGCGCGCTGGGCATCAGTGCGGCGGGCTACCAGTGGGACACCGACATCAGCAAGACCTGGAGCGTCAAGCCGCTGTACTTCAAGGCCGGGGTGTATGTGCAGGACCACACCGGTTACACCAGCGAAGGCGGGAAAGTGACGTTCAGCAAACTCGATATTGATCACGATAGGTAGCCCTCTCCCGCTGATCGCTCCCACGCCCGGGACGCTCCCAAGAACAACTCGATCTCTGTAGCAGCTGTCGAGCCTGCGAGGCCGTGGTGAGGGGATTCATCCCCGTTCGGCGGCGAAGCCGTCGTAATCCATTGGACGCGGAGTGGCTGGAAAAACAGGGGCCGCTTCGCAGCCCAACGGGGATGAATCCCCTCACCACGGCCTCGCAAGCTCGACAGCTGCTACAAATCCCAACGTCCGAAAACCTCGTAGGACCACTCCCACTGTGGCGAGGGGGCTTGCCCCCGTTGGGCTGCGAAGCAGCCCCAAACCCTGCTACGCAATTTCCTCAGACACACCGCAGCGCCCGGTTTTACGACAGCTACGCTGCCGAACGGGGGCAAGCCCCCTCGCCACAATGCCCGTGCGCGCTCCTACACCCCGGTTGCAGCCACCAAAGTCGCCGCTTATAGTTCGCCCCGTCGCTGACAGCAGTCGGTGATAGGGTTTCGCAGCCCTACCGAGTTAGAACCACAACCGTCAAAATACGACACGGGCAGTGTTTGCCCGTACTCGTTCTTTATGGCGGCTGTGCGTGGGAGACCCTCGGGTCTGCCGGGTCTTAACTCCTCGGTCTGCGAACCCGCGCACAGCTGCCACCCAATTTGTTTCGCAGCAAACGGTGGCGAATTCTTTCTTGAGTTAAGGATTTTCCATGAGCAATCAACAACCGCCACGCCGCTTCACCCCCATGTCCCAATTCGCCACCGACTACCCTGTCCTGCTGATCGACAGCGACGCCCCGCTGCGCGAACTCCACAACTGCGTCAGCGAACGCCTCAGCGCCGTTCTCAAATACCTCAACCTTATGGCCTGCACCAGCCTGCCGGACTACGCCGAGAACGACATCAACACCGTCACCAACATTGCCCGGATCATGATCCAGGATGTAAGCGATGTGTTTCGGGTGATTGAGCAGCGCGGATTTGATACGCAAAAATAGTAGGGAATCAAATAATAAAAACCCGCAATATTACGGGTTTTTATTTATAGTCACATTAGCCGCTTAACTAACGCAAGCAATGGGCTCGGAATTATCACTCCATTAAAAAATGTCTTCACATCATTCTTCTACTTTATTAGTACTCACTTGTGCAGGCCCTCGCTCACCATCCGACTTAAAAAGAAAGGTGAAAGATCTGTTTAATCCACTACCTCTTTCTTCTCCGGCTGCGCATTTACACTAGGTAGCAGCCAGCATTAAGTCACCTGTAATAAATTACAGTTTTTAATACGCTTTTGCGATAACAGATATAACTTTAAAAAAGAAATGCGGGGAAATGGCTCTTTCCGTCGGGGAGCACTGCGGAGTGCGAATTTCGTATCGAGCGCCCCCTTTCGGCCCCTTCTTTTTGCTGCCAGTTAACAGCTTGACTCAGCTAATATAAACATCGGTATCAAGACTCCAATCGGAATGATTAATATTGTCCGCGGTCTCCCGGACTTGCACAGAAATAGTCTGACCTCTGCACCTTTGCACCGTTGCCTCCTGCGTCGTAAACGAATAACTGCCATCCGCCCCAACAACACCAGTCCCCAACCTCTGACCTGTGCCCGCTTGATGCAGATAGATCCTATAGCTTGGCGTTCCCCGCCCACTAACCGTTATTGAGGCATTGCCGCCCCAGATTGAATCAATATAGGCAGCCATAGTAATTACCCTCTGAAATGACCGTCGAGACTTCGACGATTACCCCTACTCTAGGTAGGCAACTTGCTTCTTACTACCTGTCAAAAATACCTATACCGACCAACGGTAGAGGTGTTGTAAAGCCCATTACCCAGAAAAGAGTCCTCCCTCTGGCTACCATTATAAAAAAACCGCCTTTCGATGGTTTTAATAAGCAGGGTCGACTCACAGGCTTCGCCGTGCTTGATGCCTTCGACGATTTCTTCAACCGGTACGCCGTAGGTTTCTTTGATGTCACTGCCGGACCGGTGAAGATCGCCGGACAGCGCTGATCAACTGCCCCGCTTTTTCACGTCCACTACGACAGGCTAGCGCCGCAGCCCCGGTGTTATCGAATCATTAAGCGCCATCAGCCGCCCCGCATCCCATTCAGTCTGCATACCCGAAAACAGCTCACTGTCTGTGCGATGTTACATCTGGAAGAATTTACCAGGCATTAAAAAACCCGCCTCACGGCGGGTTCATTAATGCGACTCAAACACCAAAGGCTTAGTTAACCTTAGCGTTCAACTCACCCTTCAAATAACGCTGATACATCCCTTCCAACGAGATCGGCTTGATCTTCGAAGCATTACCCGCCGTACCAAACGCTTCATAACGTGCGATACACACATCACGCATGGCAGTCACAGTCGCGCCGAAGAACTTACGCGGATCAAACTCGCTCGGGTTGGTGGCCATCAGGCGACGCATCGCACCGGTGGACGCCAGGCGCAGGTCGGTGTCGATGTTGACCTTGCGCACGCCGTGCTTGATGCCTTCGACGATTTCTTCAACCGGCACGCCGTAGGTTTCTTTGATGTCGCCGCCGTACTGGTTGATGATCGCCAGCCAGTCTTGCGGAACCGAAGACGAACCGTGCATCACCAGGTGGGTGTTCGGGATGCGTTTGTGGATTTCTTTGATGCGGTCGATGGCCAGCACGTCGCCGGTAGGCGGCTTGGTGAACTTGTACGCGCCGTGGCTGGTGCCGATGGCGATGGCCAGGGCGTCGACCTGGGTGCGTTTGACGAAGTCAGCGGCTTCTTCCGGGTCGGTCAGCATTTGGCTGTGATCCAGAACGCCTTCGGCGCCGATGCCGTCTTCTTCACCGGCCATGCCGGTTTCCAGCGAACCCAGGCAGCCCAACTCGCCTTCTACCGATACGCCGCAGGCGTGAGCCATGGCTACAGTTTGTTGGGTGACACGGATGTTGTAGTCGTAGTCGGTCGGGGTCTTGCCGTCTTCGCCCAGGGAACCGTCCATCATCACCGAGCTGAAGCCCAGTTGGATGGAGCGCTGGCAGACGTCAGGGCTGGTGCCGTGGTCCTGGTGCATGCACACCGGGATGTGCGGGAACTCTTCGATTGCCGCCAGGATCAGGTGACGCAGGAACGGTGCGCCGGCGTATTTGCGAGCACCGGCCGAAGCCTGGACGATCACCGGGGAGTCAGTCTTGTCAGCGGCTTCCATGATGGCGCGCATCTGCTCAAGGTTGTTGACGTTGAAGGCTGGAACGCCGTAGCCGAACTCGGCTGCGTGGTCCAGCATCTGGCGCATGCTGATAAGTGCCATTGTGTGTGTATCTCCCGGTTGAGGGTCGTTAATCGTGCCAGCCTGCCGTAGCGGCGGCGGCTATTCAAGTTATTGCAGATCGGGGGTTGCCCCGGCCTGCCAATTCGGTATTACAAAAATCCTGAGAGCCGTCGATTTCCTGTAGGAGCCGAGCTTGCTCGCGATGGCGGTTTAACTGCCAACACAGGTGTTGAATGTGCTGGCCTCATCGCGAGCAAGCTCGGCTCCTACAGGTCTAGGGTCAGCCCTGCGTATTACTGCGCTTTACAACCGCGGCCGATCAAATCATTGGTGGCGACCCAGTACACCAGGCCTTCCTCACCTTTTATGTGAAACGCCAGCATGTCGTTGCTGTACAGCGAACCTTCGGCGCCCGGCTCATGCTTCAAGCGGTAGACCTGATCGGCACCGCCCAGGCGAACGTCGACTTCCTTGCGGCTTTCGTCGGTGTAGCGCCAGAGCACTTTGGCCTGACTGTCGCAGGTCCAGGTGGTCCAGCTGTCCGTCGATTCGGCAGGCTTGAACAGGTTCAAATTAGCGCAACCTGCCAGCAGAGCCAGCGCCGTAACGGCGATAAAACCTTTCATCCATGTTCCTCGACTGACGGCGCACGCCGCCAGCCCTGAGTAAAGTGTCAGACCCTTCAAGGGCAACCATGTTCCTTGGCCGGGGTCTGTGTCTCGTATTTGTCCAGGCCATCAGGCCCGGAACGCTTGTTGATCACCGGGTTGGTTTCGGCCTGCCAGTCGGCCTGGTAGCAGCCTTTGTCCTGTTCAGGTGTCTCCGGTACCTTCGGAGCTTTCGGGTTACTCCCGCAAGCCGCCAGCGACCCCGCGATAATCAACATCGCTAATGTTTTGACCATCTGAACACTCCTTTGCCTGGTCAAATGGGCGGCCTCAGGCCTTCGCCCGGCTTTCCAGGACTTCAACGGCCGGCAGCACCTTGCCTTCGACGAACTCGAGAAACGCGCCGCCACCGGTAGAAATGTAGGAGATCTGATCGGCAACGCCATATTTATCGATGGCGGCCAGGGTGTCGCCGCCGCCAGCGATGGAGAATGCCGAGCTTTCTGCGATGGCCTGGGCCAGGACTTTGGTGCCGTTACCGAACTGGTCAAACTCGAACACGCCCACCGGGCCGTTCCACAGAATGGTTTTGGACGACTTCAGCAGCTCGGCGAAATTCGCCGCGGTCTGTGGGCCGATGTCCAGAATCATGTCGTCTGCGGCCACATCAGCGATCAGCTTGACAGTAGCGGTCGCGCTTTCAGCGAACTCCTTGGCAACCACGACGTCGACCGGCAGTGGCACGCTGACCTTGGCGGCGATGGCGCGAGCGGTGTCCAGCAGGTCCGGCTCGTACAGGGACTTGCCGACCGGGTGACCGGCAGCAGCCAGGAAGGTGTTGGCAATGCCGCCGCCGACGATCAGCTGGTTGCAGATCTGGCTCAGGCTGTTCAGCACGTCGAGTTTGGTCGAAACCTTGGAGCCGGCAACAATCGCCGCCATTGGCTGGGCCGGGGCGCCGAGGGCTTTGCCCAGTGCGTCCAGCTCAGCAGCCAGCAACGGACCAGCGGCCGCGACTTTGGCGAACTTGGCCACGCCATGGGTCGAACCCTCGGCGCGGTGAGCGGTGCCGAAGGCGTCCATCACGAACACGTCGCACAGGGCGGCGTATTGCTGGGCCAGTTCGTCAGCGTTCTTTTTCTCGCCCTTGTTGAAGCGCACGTTTTCGAACAGCACGATGTCGCCGGCCTTCACGTCAACGCCGTTCAGGTAGTCGGCCACCAGCGGCACTTCGCGACCCAGAGCCTTGCTCAGGTAGTCAGCGACTGGCTTGAGGCTGTTTTCGGCCGAGAACTCGCCTTCGGTCGGACGGCCAAGGTGCGAGCAGACCATCACGGCCGCGCCTTTTTCCAGGGCCAGCTTGATGGTCGGCAGCGAGGCCAGGATTCGCGCATCGCTGGTGACTACACCGTCCTTGACTGGGACGTTGAGGTCTTCGCGGATCAGTACGCGCTTACCTTGCAGATCGAGGTCGGTCATCTTCAACACGGTCATGGGTCGCATTTCCTACTGTTTTGGAGAGGCAGATGTACGCAGATAGTGTTCCGCAACATCCAGCATTCGATTGGCAAAACCCCATTCGTTGTCGAACCAGGCCAGGATATTCACCAGCCGTGGGCCGGAAACTCGAGTCTGACTGGCATCGACGATGGCCGAATGTGGGTCATGGTTGAAATCACAACTGGCGTGAGGCAACTCGGTATAGGCCAGAAGGCCTTTGAGCGGGCCATGGGTGGCGGCCTCGCGCAGAATCCGGTTGACCTCGGTGGCGTCGGTGTCGCTCACGGTCTGCATCGTAATGTCGAGGCAAGACACGTTAACCGTCGGCACCCGCACGGCTTTGGCCTGAATTCTCCCGGCAAGTTCCGGCAGCAGGCGTTCAATGCCTCGCGCCAGACCAGTGGACACCGGAATCACCGATTGAAACGCCGAACGGGTGCGGCGCAAGTCTTCGTGATGATAGGCGTCGATCACTGGCTGATCGTTCATCGCCGAGTGAATGGTGGTGATCGACACGTATTCCAGACCAATGGCCTGATCCAGCAGGCGCAACAGCGGCACGCCGCAGTTGGTGGTGCAGGACGCGTTGGACACCAGCAACTCATCACCGGTCAGGCAATCCTGGTTCACGCCGTAGACGATGGTGGCGTCGACATCCGCTTCGCTGGCCATCGGCTGGGAAAACAGCACGCGCGGCGCACCGGCGTCGAGGAAACGCTGGCCGTCTTCACGAGTGTGGTAAGCGCCGGAGCACTCCAGCACCAGATCGACGCCCAGCGACGCCCAATCGATACCTTCGGGGGTGGCACTGCGCAGGACCTTCACGCAGTCGCCATTAATATGCAGACAATCGCCGTCGACCTTCACTTCCCCGGGAAAACGCCCGTGAGTGGAGTCGAAGCGTGTCAGGTATTCGATGCTGGCCATGTCGGCCAGATCGTTGATCGCAACAATTTCAAACCCGGCCTTATCGCCTCGCTCAAACAACGCACGCAAGACGCAACGACCAATCCGGCCGTAGCCGTTGAGTGCAACTTTGTAAGGACGCGGTTGAGGCATGGGGTTCTCGATTACCGGGGTGAATCCGTCAGTGCTGCGTTGCCTGAACCAACGCTATCGCGGGCAAGCCTTGCTCCTACAGGTCAACGTGATCTGTAGGAGCCGAGCTTGCTCGCGATGGCGTCAGAACAGGCAATACATCACCTGGACTTAGTCTTCCAGCAGCTCTTCAGCCTGACCCAGGATGTTTTCCAGGGTGAAGCCGAACTCTTCGAACAAGGCAGGCGCAGGCGCCGACTCGCCGTAGGTGGTCATGCCGATCACGCGGCCTTCCAGGCCCACGTACTTGTACCAGTAGTCCGCGTGGGCGGCTTCGATGGCGATACGGGCGCTGACCTGCAACGGCAGAACGGCTTGCTTGTAACCGGCGTCCTGAGCATCGAACACGCTGGTGCAAGGCATCGAAACAACACGCACTTTGCGACCTTGTTCGGTCAGCTTGTCGTAGGCCTGAACGGCCAGACCGACTTCCGAACCGGTAGAGATCAGGATCAGCTCAGGCTCACCGTCGCAGTCCTTCAACACGTAACCGCCACGGGCGATGTCGGCGATCTGGAACGCATTACGGGTTTGGTGCTGCAGGTTCTGACGCGAGAAGATCAGCGCCGAAGGGCCATCCTTGCGTTCCAGAGCCATTTTCCAGCACACCGCCGATTCAACGGCATCAGCTGGGCGCCAGGTGTCGAGGTTCGGCGTGCTGCGCAAGCTGGTCAGTTGCTCGATCGGCTGGTGAGTCGGGCCGTCTTCGCCCAGACCGATGGAGTCGTGGGTGTAGACGAACACGACACGCTGCTTCATCAGCGAGGCCATGCGCACGGCGTTGCGGGCGTATTCCATGAACATCAGGAAGGTCGCGCCGTAAGGCACCAGACCGCCGTGCAGGGTCACGCCGTTCATGATCGCGCTCATGCCGAACTCGCGAACGCCGTAGTACATGTAGTTGCCGCTGGCGTCTTCAGCCGTAACACCTTTGCAACCTTTCCACAGGGTCAGGTTGGAACCGGCCAGGTCAGCGGAGCCGCCCAGCAGTTCAGGCAACAGCGGGCCGTAGGCATTCAATGCGTTCTGGCTGGCTTTACGGCTGGCGATGGTTTCGCCTTTGGCAGCGACTTCAGCAATATAAGCAGAGGCTTTTTCAGCGAAGTCTTCCGGCAGTTCGCCGCTCAGACGACGAATCAGCTCGTTGGCCAACTCAGGGAAAGCGGCAGAGTAGGCAGCGAAACGCTGATCCCATTCGGCTTCGGCCGCGCGACCGGTTTCCTTGGCGTCCCACTCGGCGTAGATGTCGGCCGGGATTTCGAACGGACCGTGATTCCATTTCAGCGCAGCACGGGTCAGAGCGATTTCCGCGTCACCCAGTGGGGCGCCGTGGCAGTCTTCCTTGCCTTGCTTGTTCGGCGAACCGAAACCAATGGTGGTCTTGCAGCAGATCAGGGTTGGCTGATCGCTTTTGCGCGCAGTTTCGATCGCGATCTTGATCTCTTCAGGATCGTGACCGTCGACGTTGCGGATCACCAGCCAGTTGTAGGCTTCGAAACGCTTGGGCGTGTCGTCGGTGAACCAGCCTTCGACTTCGCCATCGATGGAGATGCCGTTGTCGTCGTAGAAGGCGATCAGCTTGTTGAGGCCCAAAGTACCGGCCAGGGAGCCGACTTCGTGGGAAATGCCTTCCATCATGCAGCCATCACCCAGGAACACGTAGGTGTGGTGGTCAACAACATTGTGGCCCGGACGGTTGAACTGCGCCGCCAGGACTTTTTCTGCCAGGGCAAAACCAACGGCGTTGGCCAGGCCTTGGCCCAGTGGACCGGTGGTGGTTTCAACGCCTGGGGTGTAGCCGAATTCCGGGTGACCCGGGGTACGGCTGTGCAGCTGGCGGAAGTTCTTCAGGTCTTCGATCGACAGATCGTAGCCGGTCAGGTGCAGCAGCGAGTAGATCAACATCGAGCCGTGACCGTTGGACAGCACGAAGCGGTCTCGGTCGGCGAACGATGGATTGCTCGGGTTGTGCTTCAGGTAGTCACGCCAAAGTACTTCGGCGATATCCGCCATACCCATAGGGGCACCGGGATGGCCGCTGTTGGCTTTTTGCACGGCATCCATGCTGAGGGCACGAATGGCGTTGGCACGCTCACGACGGCTGGGCATCGCTGTTCTCCTGCGGATATTGAATCGAGAGTGAATAAAACGAAACGGAAAAAAGGCGAGCATTTTCCCTCACCCACCCGCCTCGGGGCAATGACAGATAGTCATCTGAAGGCGTTTTTCCGGTGGATAAAGTCGCATTCGCCTGGTGAAACCTTTCCGCTGACGATTTGTAGAGTGACCCTTTCCCCGAGAAGTGCCATCTATCGAGCAATATCAAAACTTTTTGATATTGCTCTTGCGGTGTTTTCTGACCGTCACTAGACTGCTGGCCTTATGAATTTACGTGCGCCTTCCATTCGACCTGACGATTGCGATGAGCTGGCGGCCCTGTGCAAGGCTGGCGGCGATCCTCTGCGGCTGAATGTATTGCGCGCGCTGGCCAACGATTCGTTTGGCGTACTGGAGCTGGCGCAGATCTTTGGCATCGGCCAGTCCGGCATGAGTCATCACCTCAAGGTATTGGCCCAGGCCGACCTGGTGGCGACGCGCCGTGAAGGCAACGCGATTTTCTACCGTCGCGCCCTGCCCCACACCGACCTGCTGGGCGGCAAACTGCACGCAGCCTTGCTGGAAGAAGTGGACAACCTGTCCCTGCCTGCCGAGGTGCAGTCGCGGATCGGTCAGGTCCATGGACAACGAGCGGCGGCCAGCCAGGACTTTTTCTCACGGGTCGCGGAGAAGTTTCGCGCCCAGCAAGACTTGATCGCCGGTCTGCCGCAATACCGCGAAAGCGTGGTGGCATTGCTCGACAAGCTGAGTTTCAGCGAAGGCGCCACGGCCATCGAAGTCGGCCCCGGAGATGGCGCATTTCTGCCGGAACTGGCGCGCCGTTTCACCCAGGTCACGGCGCTGGACAACAGCCCGGCGATGCTCGAACTGGCGCGCCAGGTTTGCGAACGTGAAACGCTGGCTAACGTCAGCCTGCAACTGGCCGATGCATTGAACGGTGTCCGCCTCAAGGCTGACTGCGTTGTACTGAACATGGTGCTGCACCATTTCGCCGCACCGGCCGAAGCACTCAAGCACATGGCCGACTTGCTGCAACCGAGCGGTAGCCTGCTCGTGACAGAGTTATGTAGCCACAACCAGAGTTGGGCCAGGGAGGCCTGCGGTGATCTATGGTTGGGGTTTGAACAGGACGATTTGGCCCGTTGGGCCACCGCTGCGGGACTCGTTCCCGGGGAAAGCCTCTATGTAGGCTTACGTAATGGTTTCCAGATCCAGGTCCGCCATTTTCAGCGACCGGCTGGCGACACTCACCATCGGTAAATTCAGGAAAAAATCGAGATGAGCGAATACTCCCTCTTCACCTCCGAGTCCGTGTCCGAAGGGCATCCGGACAAAATCGCCGACCAGATTTCCGATGCGGTGCTGGACGCCATCATTGCTGAAGACAAGTTCGCCCGTGTAGCGGTCGAGACCCTGGTAAAAACCGGCGTTGCAATCATCGCAGGTGAAGTCACCACGTCGGCCTGGGTCGACCTGGAAGAGATCGTGCGTAACGTGATTCTGGACATCGGCTACAACAGCTCCGATGTCGGCTTCGACGGCGCCACTTGCGGCGTGATGAACATCATTGGCAAACAGTCTCCTGACATCAACCAGGGTGTCGACCGTGCCAAGCCTGAAGATCAGGGCGCCGGCGATCAGGGCCTGATGTTCGGCTACGCCAGCAACGAAACCGACGTGCTGATGCCAGCACCGATCACCTTCTCGCACCAGCTGGTTCAGCGTCAGGCCCAAGCCCGTAAATCCGGCCTGCTGCCTTGGCTGCGCCCGGATGCCAAGTCGCAAGTGACTTGCCGTTACGAAGGCGGCAAGGTTGTCGGTATCGACGCCGTTGTACTGTCGACCCAGCACAACCCTGACGTGTCCTACAAAGACTTGCGCGAAGGCGTGATGGAGCTGATCGTCAAGCACGTACTGCCTGCCGAACTGCTGTCCAAGGACACCCAGTTCCACATCAACCCGACTGGCCAGTTCATCATCGGTGGCCCGGTTGGCGACTGCGGCCTGACCGGTCGCAAGATCATCGTTGACAGCTACGGCGGCATGGCCCGTCACGGCGGCGGCGCGTTCTCCGGTAAAGACCCATCGAAGGTTGACCGTTCGGCCGCCTACGCAGGTCGTTACGTGGCCAAAAACATCGTGGCGGCCGGCCTGGCCGAGCGTTGCGAGATTCAGGTTTCCTACGCCATCGGTGTTGCTCAGCCGACGTCGATCTCGCTGAACACCTTCGGCACCGGCAAAATCAGCGACGACAAAATCGTCAAACTGGTTCGCGAAGTGTTCGACCTGCGTCCATACGCAATCACCACCATGCTCGACCTGCTGCACCCGATGTACCAGGAAACCGCTGCGTACGGCCACTTCGGTCGCACTCCGACTACCAAGACTGTGGGCGAAGACACTTTCACCACCTTCACTTGGGAAAAGACCGACCGCGCCGATTCCTTGCGCGCTGCTGCCGGCCTGTAAGACTTCCCCGGCGGTACCAAAAGCCCTGCACGGTTCACCGTGCGGGGCTTTTTATTGCGTGAAAATCGAAAGATCGCAGCCTCGTTTCACTCGACAGCTCCTACAGGGACTTGTGTAGGAGCTGTCGAGTGAAACGAGGCTGCGATCTCCTGATCTTCCTGCCTCTCGAAACACACCGAAAAACATCCTCGCTAACGACGCCCGAAAGCTGACTAACCTTGAAAGCATTCTCCCCGAGCAAGGACGCTCACGATGCTTCTGCGCCTGTTTTTCTGTTTTCTCCTGACCTTTGTTTGCCTGAGTTCAAACGCTACCGAGTGCCCTGACTGGCCACCCGCACGCGCCCTGGACGAAATCACGTCACTGCAGAAACAAATCGACCTCTGGGACGACAGCTATCACCGGCGCGGCCGCTCATTGGTCGCCGATGAACTCTACGATCAGTCCCGTGCACGACTGACCGAATGGCGCACGTGTTTCGACCTGGCCCAATCCGCGGAACCGCTACGCACCGCGGGCGGCACGATCCCTCATCCCATCGCCCACACTGGCCTGGAAAAACTCCACGATGGTCGCGCCGTCGAAGCCTGGCTAAATGGACGGAGCGATGTCTGGATTCAACCCAAGATCGACGGCGTGGCGGTGACGCTGATCTACCGCAAAGGTCTGCTGACTCAAGCTATCAGCCGCGGTGACGGAGTAAAGGGCCAGGACTGGACGGCTTCGGCGCGCCAGATCGCCGCCATCCCCCAACAACTGCCGCAGCCACTGGACCTGCTGCTGCAAGGCGAACTCTATTGGCGCCTGACCGACCACGTACAGGCCCGTGCCGGCAGCCTCAACGCACGCGCCACAGTGGCCGGCTTGATGGCCCGCAAAAAATTAAGCACTGAGCAAGCCGCCGGGATCGGCCTGTTTGTCTGGGACTGGCCCCAAGGCCCGGCCAGTTTGCCCGCGCGCGTCGCAGTTCTGGATGAGTTGGGTTTTCCGAGCACCGCACCTTACAGTCACTCGATCAAGGTATTTGCCGACGCTGAACGCTGGCGCGATCACTGGTATCGCTCGCCCCTGCCCTTCACCAGTGATGGCATCGTCCTGCGCCAGG
Source organism: Pseudomonas sp. GM41(2012) (assembly GCF_000282315.2). Lineage (GTDB taxonomy): Bacteria > Pseudomonadota > Gammaproteobacteria > Pseudomonadales > Pseudomonadaceae > Aquipseudomonas. Next base: position 593,568 of record NZ_AKJN02000007.1, on the reverse strand, counting down.
ATCAGCGCCCACCCGCCGAGCGCTGGCAGGCTAAACCGCCTTATTGGAGCGTCGCCTGGAAATACCCTTTTGCCCAGGCCCTGGCCGAGGTGCGCAAGGTCCATTTCAAGATTGGACGGACCGGACGGATCACCCCGGTACTGGAACTGACACCGGTGATGCTCGATGACCGGCAGATCAAGCGAGTCAGTGTGAGCTCGTTGCAACGCTGGGAAGCACTGGATATCCGGCCCGGAGACCAGGTCGCCATCAGCCTGGCGGGCCTGACCATTCCCAGGCTTGACGGGGTCATGCTGCGCAGCACTCAACGCGCTGAATTGAGCGTACCGCTGGCGGAGGACTTTCATCATTTGAGTTGCTGGCAGCCGACACCGGGGTGCGAAAGCCAATTCCTCGCCCGACTGACCTGGCTCAGCGGTAAGCAGGGCCTGGCGTTGCCACATGTCGGTCCTGGCACTTGGGAGAAACTTTTCGAAACAGGCCGCCTGAATGGCCTGTTGGATTGGTTGACCCTCGATGCTCAAGAGCTTGCTAACATTGACGGCTTCGGCGAACGCAGCAGCACTCGTCTTTTGAACAGTTTCAACAGTGCCCGACAGCGCCCTTTCGCTCGCTGGCTCAAAGCCCTGGGTTTACCACCGACCGGCCAGGCGCGGCTTGCGGATTCATGGCAGGAACTGGCACAACGAAATATCGAACAATGGCAGGCAGAAGCCGGCATCGGCCCGGGACGCGCAGCGCAATTGAGCGCATTTTTCCGCGACCCGCAGGTCCTGGCCTTGAGTGAAACATTACGTGGTGCGGGGATTGACGGTTTTTAGCGGCCGGCGATGCCCGCCAACCCGGGAACCCAATGGTGCCGCCGGGCTCAAACACCCCATCGCCACCTCGACCCGATCGCTTTTTCACATGGAGCTTTTATGAAACTTCTTTCACCGCTCGCCCTGTTGACCCTTTGCAGCGTGCTGGCCGCTCCACTGATGGCCGCCGAAGAAGCTCCAGGGCTGACCGGCTGCGCCGCAAAGAAGCAGGGCATCATCAATCAGATTGAACTGGCCAAGTCTCACGGTAACGCCGACCAGCAGGCAGGCCTTGAAACGGCCCTGAGCGAAGTCACTGCTCATTGCACCGATGCTTCCCTGAAAAAAGAACGGGAGAACAAGGTGCTCGACGCCAAGCACGAAGTCAGCAAGCGTCAGGCAGACCTCGACAAGGCCATGAAGAAAGGCGACGCCGAGAAGATCAACAAGCGCAAAGACAAACTCGCCGAGTCCCGCAAGGAATTGCAGGACGCACTCGATGAGCTGGACAAATAAGTCCCCGGCTGAGCGACGGAGCTTTTGTGGCGAGGGGGTTTAGCGAAACGTCGCACCGCCCCGTTGGGCTGCGAAGCGGCCCCAAACGCGGTTAGTCAGACAGACCGCAACTGCCGGGTATACGACGGCTACGCCGCCGAACGGGGGGTAAACCCCCTCGCCACAGGAATGAGTTGCCAATCAATGATCCCGAAACTCTTTATGGCAAGCACTGCAGGCATCTTCGACCTTCTGCACCGCCGGCCCAAGGTTACTGGCCTTGTAAGGCTGAACCTTGCTGGCAATCACCAATTCACCGGTGGCGGCTTCAAGGGTGCGGGCCATGTCCTGGAAGTGTTCCTGTTTCTGCCAGACATCGCTCTTGGCGCTGGTGTGATCTTCTTCGCGCACCTGCGGAAAATGTTTCCAGGGTTCACGGGACAACGCATCGAGCTTCACGGCACCGTCAGCGAATTTCGGACCGTCAAACGGGATGCGACCACGCAACATGCCGCCCAGGTCTTCGCCGGTCTTGAGCATTTGCTTGAAGATCGCCTTGCGCTGGCCCAGCGGCGAGTTGGGGTCGACACCACCGCAGGCGGACAACGTCAGGCAGGCCAGCAATACAACAGAAAGTCTTTTAAGAGTCATGGTGGCTTCAGGTCACGGGAACGGCGGCCAGTATCCTCGCGTCATCGGCAAAGACCAATAGCCCTATTATCAATACGGGTTGTTTGAGCGCATGGAGCACTCAGGCAACCGACAAAGGAATTACTCCATGAACAGCCGTTTCAAGGCATGGCGTCACAACCTCGCCTGGACCCTTCCGATGGTGGCCGTGCTTGCGGGCTGCACCGGTGGCGACAACAACACACCGAAAACCCACGCCCTGGCGACGTACTCCAGCGCCACGTGGGAAGCACTTCCAACGGTGTCCGACAACGACCTGGTCGCCGGCTTCGGTTCGTGGCGCAGCGCCTGCACCCGACTCAAAGCCGACCCCGTGTGGGGCTCGACGTGTGCGGCTGCCGCCAACGTGCCGCAAACCGCCAGCGACATTCGTGGCTTCCTCAAGCAGAACCTCGACGTCTACGGCCTGCGCGCCGCCAATGACAATCCCAACGGTTTGATCACCGGCTATTACGAGCCGGTCTACCCCGGCAGCCTGACCCAGACCGAAGTGGCAAGCATCCCGGTGTACGGCGTGCCCGAGGACATGATCATTGTCTCTCTGGACAGCATTTATCCGGAACTCAAAGGCAAACGCCTGCGCGGACGACTCGAAGGTCGCGTGCTCAAGCCTTACGACGATGCGGCCACGATTGAAACCAAAGGGGTCAAGGCACCGGTTGTTGCCTGGCTGACCGATCCGATGAACCTGCAATTCCTGCAAATCCAGGGTTCGGGTCGTATCCAGCTCGATGATGGCCGCCAGTTGCGCATTGCGTATGCCGACCAGAACGGTCACCCGTATCGACCGATCGGCCGCTGGCTGGTGGACCAGGGCGAGCTGAAAAAAGAAGAAGTGACCATGGGCGCCATCAGCAATTGGGCCAAGGCCAATCCGACGCGCATTCCGGAACTGCTGGGCAGCAACCCCAGCTACGTATTCTTCACCCGCAATCCGGACAGCAACGAAGGACCTCGCGGCTCGTTGAACGTACCGCTGACCGCCGGCTACAGCGCGGCGGTGGATCGCAAAGTGATTCCGCTGGGCAGTCTGTTGTGGCTATCGACCACTAAACCGGACGGTACCGCACTGGTACGCCCGGTTGCCGCTCAGGACACCGGCGGCGCAATTGCCGGCGAAGTCCGTGCAGACCTGTTCTGGGGCACGGGCGAGGCGGCCGGGCAATTGGCCGGCGACATGAAACAGCAGGGACAGATCTGGATGCTCTGGCCTAAAGGCGCAGCGTTGCCGCAAGTGCCGCAGGTGACCGACAAGCTTTAAAGTCAAAAGATCGCAAGCTGCGCCAGCTCCTACATGGATCGCATATCCCCTGTAGGAGCTGGCGCAGCCTGCGATCTTTTGATCTTGCTCTTAAACAGAAACCACAAAGAAGCTGACGATCAACCCCAGCCCCACCAACCACACCAGCGACCGCAAAATCGCCCAGTCCGCCAAGTAGCAAATGATGTACAGCAGCCGACTGGTGATGAACAACACTGCCAGCACATTGATCGTCACCAGTTCGGCATTGCCGGCCAGGTGCGCAACGATCACCGCCGCCGCGAACGCCGGAATCACTTCCAAACTGTTCAGGTGCGCCGCATACGCGCGTCGGCCCAAACCATTCAACGACTCGAGAAAGTCACGAGGGTCATAGTTATCTTTCAGCCTGAACCCGCCACAGGCCCTGGCGATGCCCGCGCAGATATAGGGCAGGAAAATCGCGATCAAAATGCACCACAGAGCAACCGTCATAACGCAATCCCTTCTTCAGGTTTCAAGAGTCGAGCTCCAGTCAAAACTTCATCACCAGCATGCCGATCAGCACCAGCCCACAGGCTAAGAGCCGTGGCCTGCCGAAAGGTTCTTTCAGGTAACGCATGCCGAACAGCACCACCAGAATCACGCTGATCTCGCGCAATGCCGCCGCTTCGGCAATCGAGCCCAGCTGCATGGCCCACAGCACCAGAGCGTAGCTGAACAACACGCAAAACCCGACCGCCAACCCCAGTCGCCACTGTTCACGCCAGAACAACATGAAGGCCGGTCGTTTACGCACCAGCGCCAGTAACGGGAACGGCCAGGCGCTGAGCAACGTGACCCACACCAGGTAATCCAGTGGATGTGACCAGCGCCGCAACGCCTGGCCATCAATGAAGGTGTAGCAGCCGATGCACAGGCCGATCAACGCCACCACCGGCAGCATCGACCACGGCAATCGCGCACCGCCGCCGCCCTGCCAGAGCAGGCAAAGCATGCCGAACGGGATCAGCAGAATCCCGAAGATCTGCTGGTTCGTCAGCACTTCCCCGGCAAAAATCAGCGTCAGTGCCAGCACCACCAGCGGCGACAAGCCACGCATCAGCGGGTAGACCAACCCGAGGTCGCCGACCCGATAGGCCTGGATCAGCAAATAGCGATAAAGCAATTCAAACGCCGCCGACGCCAGAATCCACGGCCAGATGTCCAGGGGTGGCAACGCCACGAACGGCAGCATCAGCGCGACAAACAGCATTGCCACGCTGTCCATGCAGGCCACCACCAACAGCCGTTCCGCACTGAATTTGATCAGGGTATTCCACGCCGCGTGCAACAGCGCCGCTACTAACACCAGTGCTGTTGCAAGCACGGCACACTCCTTTTATTGACCGCCCCGGCTCTGTAGGAGCAAGGCTTGCCCGCGATGGCGGTCTCAAGAGCGCCATCGCCGGCAAGCCGTGCTCCTACATGAAGCGGGGGAGATAATTGATTCGCCATATGTCAGCAGCTGTTTATACTGCAAGCGACCACGCCGCACTCAGTTGCGCACAGACTAATTCCAATAAATTTTTGTCACCGCCCGCTCTCGTCGAGAACGGGCGTCGGCATGCGTATGCCTGATCAGAGCGTCAAGACTACCGACAGAGACCTTGCGCATGCCACTCGCCTTGCTTGCCCTCGCTGTTGCCGCGTTCGGCATCGGCACCACTGAATTCGTCATCATGGGTTTGTTGCCCGACGTCGCCCGCGACCTCGCCGTGAGCATCCCCCACGCGGGCCTGCTGATCACCGGCTACGCCCTCGGCGTGGTGTTCGGTGCGCCGATCCTCGCGGTCGGCACCGCCAACATGCCGCGCAAAGCCACGCTGCTGGGCATGACCCTGATGTTCATCCTCGGCAACATTCTCTGCGCCCTGGCGCCGAACTACGCAACGCTGATGGCCGCACGCGTGGTCACCGCGCTCTGCCACGGTGCGTTCTTCGGCATCGGTTCGGTGGTCGCCGCCGGTTTGGTGGCACCGAACAAACGCGCCCAGGCGATTGCGATGATGTTCACCGGCCTGACCCTGGCCAACGTGCTGGGCGTGCCTTTGGGCACCGCGCTCGGGCAATACGCCGGCTGGCGCTCGACGTTCTGGGCGGTATCGGTGATCGGTGTGATCGCGGCTATCGCGCAATGGGTCTGGTTGCCGAAGGACATCGCGATGGACAAGGCAAATCTCGCCAGCGAGTTCAAAGTGCTGGGCAAAGTCAACGTGTTGCTGGCGCTGGGCATGAGCGTGCTGGCGTCGACCAGCCTGTTCAGCGTCTTCACTTACATTGCCCCCATCCTGCAAGACATCACCGGCGTCAGCCCGCATGGCGTGACCATCATGTTGTTGTTATTTGGTGTGGGGTTGACCGCCGGTAGCATGCTCGGCGGTCGCCTGGCTGACAGTCGATTGTTGCCGTCGCTGGTGGGCATGGCACTGGCCGTACTGGTCGTGCTGGCCGCGTTCACACAGACCAGCCACTCGGTGATTCCAGCCGCAATCACCCTGGTGTTGTGGGGCATCTTCGCCTTTGCCCTGTGCCCGATTTTGCAATTGCTGATCATCGATCAGGCCCATGAAGCGCCGAACCTGGGTTCAACGTTGAACCAGAGCGCGTTCAACCTCGGCAACGCGGCTGGTGCGTGGATTGGCGGGCTGGTTGTCGCCAGTGGTGCGGATCTGGCGGACTTGCCGTGGACGGGCGCGCTGGTCAGTGGCTTGACGGTGCTGACGGCGCTTTTCTACATCTACCTGCAACGTCGCGGTGTGGCTGCGGTCAATGTGTCCGGCTGAACAATTGCTTCGCCCATGACAATGCTTTCGCGGGCAAGCCTTGCTCCTACAGGGTTTACGCAATCCCTGTTGGAGCAAGGCTTGCCCGCGAAGAAGTTGACGCAATGCACCTGCCCGAACCTACTTTCTTCCTCCCATCCAAGGACCCCGGATGCTTGAACTTGTCGCTGCGTTTATCTGCCTCACCACCCTCCTCACCTACGTGAACTTCCGCTTCATCGGCCTGCCACCGACCATCGGCGTCATGGTCACCGCGCTGATGTTTTCCCTGCTGCTGCAAGGTTTGAGTTTCATCGGCTACCCCGGTCTCGAAGAACGCGTGCAACAGCTGATCGGCCAGATCGACTTCGGCGATCTGCTGATGAACTGGATGCTGTCCTTCCTGCTGTTTGCCGGCGCCCTGCACGTCAACCTGAATGACCTGCGCAGCCATCGCTGGCCCATCGGTTTGTTGGCGACCTTCGGCGTATTGATCGCCACCGCGGTGATCGGCAGCCTCGCCTATTACATTTTCGCCCTGTTCGGCTGGCACGTGAGCTTCCTTTATTGCCTGCTGTTCGGCGCGCTGATTTCCCCCACCGACCCGATCGCGGTGCTCGGCGTACTGCGGACCGCCAACGCGTCCAAGCCCCTGAAAACCACCATCGTCGGCGAATCGCTATTCAACGATGGCACCGCCGTGGTGGTGTTCACCGTGTTGCTGGGCATCGCGCAACTCGGCGAAACCCCGACCGTCGGCGCCACGGCCATGCTGTTCGCCCACGAGGCGATTGGCGGTGCGCTGTTTGGTGGGCTGATCGGTTACCTGGTGTACCTGATGATCAAGAGCATCGAACAACACCAGATCGAGGTGATGCTGACCCTGGCGCTGGTCATCGGCGGCTCGGCCATGGCGTCGGAACTGCACGTCTCCGCTCCGATCGCGATGGTGGTCGCCGGCCTGATCATCGGCAACCTGGGCCGCAACCTGGCGATGAACGACATGACCCGCAAGTACCTGGACGGTTTCTGGGAATTGCTCGATGACATGCTCAACGCCCTGCTGTTCGCCCTGATCGGCATGGAGTTGTTGCTGCTGCCGTTCAACTGGTTGCACGTGCTGGCGGCGAGTTTGCTGGCACTGGCGATTCTGCTCTCGCGCCTGCTGACGGTGGCGCCGGCCATCGTGTTGTTGCGGCGCTGGCGCACAGTGCCGCGCGGGACGATCCGGATTCTGACCTGGGGTGGTTTGCGCGGGGGCGTTTCGGTGGCACTGGCCTTGGCCTTGCCGCCGGGTCCGGAGCGCGACTTGCTGCTGAGCATCACCTACATCGTGGTGCTGTCGTCGATCCTGTTGCAGGGATTGAGCATCGGCAAACTGGTCAAGCACGTGACCAAGGATGAGTCTGCGCCAGCGGCACAGGCCCAGCATCATTGATTACTTTTTGGTCTTCTGCGGGTCAGGCTCCCGGCCTTGATCCGTAGACTTCTTCGGCGGGCCACTCTCGCTGCGAATTTGTGCATGGCTGATCAGCGCAAAGATGAAGCTGCCGCCGACGATGTTCCCCGCCAGCGTCGGCCCGGCGAACACCAGCCAGAAATCCTTCCACGGCAACTCGCCGGCAAACACCAGATACGAGACCTCGGCGGACCCGACCACGATGTGGGTGAAATCCCCCAGCGCCATGAGGTAGGTGATGAGGATGATGATCCACATCTTCGCGCTCTCCATGGACGGAATCATCCAGACCATGGTGGCGATCATCCAGCCCGACACAATGCCTTTGGCGAACATCTGGCTGGCATCGTTCTCCATGATCTTGCGCCCGATATCAAGGAAGGCCAGGTCGGTCTTGCTGTCGAAAATCGGCAGATTCAGCATCACATACGCCACCAGCAACGTGCCGCAGAGGTTGCCCACCAGCACCACCGACCACAGGCGTAGCAATCGACCGAAATTGCTCAGTGTGGGTTTGGTCATGATCGGCAGCACCGCCGTCAGGGTGTTCTCGGTGAACAATTGCTGACGGGCGAGGATCACCGCGAGAAAGCCTGCGCAGTAACCGAAACTGGCGATCACCTTGAAGCCTTCGCCGTCCGGCAGACGGGAATTGAGCAGCCCCATGGCCATCAGCGACAGGCCCATGGTCAGGCCGGCGGCCAGTGCCGACCACCACAAGGCGGCGACACTGCGCTCGAGTTCCTGATCGCCCTGGGTGCGGATGATTTCGTGCAGCACCGCCGCCCGCGGTGGCTGGCTCTTGTCGACGTCGTGCTGTTCTTCAGGGGAGAGGTTCGGGGTCTTGCCTTCGTTTTGCGCGTCCATAAAGCTCCGGAACCCGTGGTGTGTGATGTAGGTACGACACGCAGGGTTCGGAGCTGTTCACTGATCGTACAAACGAAACCACCCCTGTAGGAGCATGGCTTGCCCGCGATGGGCTCACCTCGGCTTCGGCGGCAACGCAAATGACGCCATCGCGAGCAAGCTTTGCTCCTACGGGGCGATGTCATCCTTGAACTGGTCTTTGACGTACGTGATCTCGGTCCGGCCGTGCGGTGCAGGCAAGCCGTCTTCACCCAGATTGACGAAGACAATCTTCTCCACCGTCAGGATGCTTTTGCGGGTGATCTTGTTACGCACTTCGCACTTCAGGGTGATGGAGGTGCGACCGAATTCGGTGGCGGTGATGCCCAGTTCAATGATGTCGCCCTGGCGCGAGGCGCTGACGAAGTTGATCTCTGAAATGTACTTGGTGACCACACGCTGATTGCCCAGCTGGACGATGGCGTAGATCGCTGCTTCTTCATCGAGCCAGCGCAACAGGCTACCGCCGAACAGCGTGCCGTTGGGGTTGAGGTCTTCGGGTTTTACCCATTTGCGGGTGTGGAAATTCATATTCACTCCTGAGCGTCTTGCCGAATGATGGTGGGCATCATGGCAGAGCCCGACCTAGAGCTCTATCAAGCATCGACTATGGTCTCGATTACCGTTCAGACATTGACCAACAGAAACGCTTTGGAAGTATCGCTCACACGGCTATAATCGCCACCGTTTCAAAACGGTAACGTTCCATTGCTACCGTTTTCCCGCCACCTGTCCGAGGGGCGCTGCAGCAGGTTCGACCTGTCAGGCTCGGATGGGGCGTTGCTTGACCGTTATCGGTCAGACACTAAACGCACAACGGCGCCCATTCGCATACATTACGAATGGAGGCTCATCATGAGCGCTGTTATCACGCCTGCAGATTTTAACGATTACAAAGTTGCCGACATGTCCCTGGCTGCCTGGGGCCGTCGCGAAACCATCATCGCTGAATCCGAAATGCCAGCCCTGATGGGTCTGCGCCGCAAGTACGCCGGTGAGCAGCCGCTCAAAGGCGCGAAAATCCTCGGCTGCATCCACATGACCATTCAGACTGCCGTGCTGATCGAAACCCTGGTTGCCCTGGGTGCCGAAGTACGCTGGTCGTCCTGCAACATTTTCTCGACTCAGGACCAGGCCGCTGCCGCTATCGCTGCTGCCGGTATCCCGGTTTTCGCCTGGAAAGGAGAAACTGAAGAAGAGTACGAGTGGTGTCTGGAGCAAACCATCCTTAAAGATGGCGCGCCTTGGGATGCCAACATGATCCTCGACGACGGCGGCGACCTGACCGAGTTGCTGCACAAGAAATACCCGGCGATCCTGGACCGCGTCCACGGCGTTACCGAAGAAACCACCACTGGCGTTCACCGCCTGCTGGACATGCTGGCCAAGGGCGAGCTGAAAATCCCGGCCATCAACGTCAATGACTCGGTGACCAAGAGCAAGAACGACAACAAGTACGGCTGCCGTCACAGCCTGAACGATGCGATCAAGCGCGGTACCGACCACCTGTTGTCCGGCAAGCAAGCGCTGGTCATCGGTTACGGTGACGTGGGCAAGGGCTCCGCCCAGTCCCTGCGTCAGGAAGGCATGATCGTTAAAGTCTCCGAAGTCGACCCGATCTGCGCCATGCAAGCCTGCATGGACGGTTACGAGCTGGTTTCGCCGTTCATCGACGGTATCAACAACGGTACTGAAGCAAGCATCGACAAAGCGCTGCTGGGCAAGATCGACCTGATCGTGACCACCACCGGTAACGTCAACGTTTGCGACTCGAACATGCTCAAAGCCCTGAAGAAGCGCGCTGTTGTCTGCAACATCGGCCACTTCGACAACGAAATCGACACCGCTTTCATGCGCAAGAACTGGGCATGGGAAGAAGTGAAGCCACAGGTTCACAAGATCCACCGTACCGGCCCTGGCGCATTCGACGCCCAGAACGACGACTACCTGATCCTGCTGGCCGAAGGCCGTCTGGTTAACCTGGGTAACGCAACCGGTCACCCAAGCCGCATCATGGACGGCTCGTTCGCCAACCAGGTTCTGGCTCAGATCTTCCTGTTCGGCCAGAAGTACGCCGACCTGTCGCCAGCCCAGAAAGCCGAGCGCCTGACTGTTGAAGTACTGCCGAAGAAACTCGACGAAGAAGTGGCCCTGGAAATGGTCCGCGGTTTCGGCGGCGTTGTGACTCAACTGACCAAGACTCAGGCCGACTACATCGGCGTGACCGTTGAAGGTCCGTTCAAGCCGCACGCTTACCGCTACTGATCGGTTCCTGCCACTCAGGCAGGAACTACGCTGACCTGTAGGAGCAGAGCTTGCTCGCGATAGCATCACCGCGGTGCATTTGAAAAACCGCGGTGCCTGCATCGCGAGCAAGCTTTGCTCCTACAGCGGGTTCTCGTGCTTCCAAGGATATGACCATGTCCCAAGAACGTCGCTACAGCTTCGAGTTCTTCCCTACGAAGACCGACGCTGGGCATGAAAAACTGATCGCCACTGCCCGTCATCTGGCGACCTACAATCCTGACTTCTTCTCCTGCACCTACGGCGCTGGCGGTTCGACCCGTGATCGCACCCTCAACACCGTGTTGCAGCTCGAAAGCGAAGTCAAAGTCCCTGCCGCACCGCATTTGTCCTGCGTTGGCGACAGCAAGGACGACTTGCGCGGCCTGCTGGCCCAATACAAGGCGGCCGGCATCACCCGTATCGTTGCCCTGCGCGGTGACCTGCCTTCCGGCATGGGCATGGCCAGTGGTGAAATGCGCCACGCCAATGACCTGGTTGAATTCATTCGTGAAGAAACCGGCGATCATTTCCACATCGAAGTCGCCGCCTACCCGGAAATGCACCCGCAAGCGCGCAATTTCGAAGACGATCTGAACAACTTCGTGCGCAAGGCCAACGCTGGCGCCAACAGTGCGATCACCCAGTACTTCTTCAACGCCGACAGCTACTTCTACTTCGTCGAGCGTGTACGGGCGATGGGCGTGAACATCCCGATCGTTCCGGGGATCATGCCGATCACCAACTACAGCAAGCTCGCGCGCTTCTCCGATGCCTGCGGTGCGGAAATCCCGCGCTGGATCCGCAAGCAGCTGGAAGCCTACGGCGACGACACCCAGAGCATTCAAGGCTTTGGTGAGCAAGTCATCACCGAGATGTGCGAACGCCTGCTGCAAGGTGGCGCTCCAGGGCTGCACTTCTACACGCTGAACCAGGCCGAACCGAGCCTGGCAGTGTGGAACAATCTGAAGTTGCCACGGTAGAAGCAAAATCAAGAGATCGCAGCCTCGTTTCACTCGACAGCTCCTACAGAGTACGCAATCCCCTGTAGGAGCTGTCGAGTGAAACGAGGCTGCGATCTTTTGTATTCAGCGCCCTTTTATTGTGCAGCAACACTCTGAGTCAGAGCTTCTGGATCCCGTTTCTGGCTCTTTCCGGTTTCTCGTCGTAATCTCAAGCCATGCCTTTGATCGCGCAGTTACTGACCGTGTTTCTTTTTACTTGCCTGAGCTTCGCCGCTCGGGGCGAGAAGCTGCGCATTGTCACTGAACCCTGGGCGCCGTACGTGTATGAGGAAAACGGTAAATCCCTGGGGCTGGACTACGAAACCACCGCCATTGTCTTCAAACGCCTGGGCATCGAAGTGGAATGGCAGTTCCTGCCGTGGAAACGCTGCCTGTCGATGCTCGAAACGGGCCAGGCAGATGGCGCGCTGGACATCTTCCACAGCGATGAGCGCGACGCCACCCTGCTCTACCCCGGCGAGCCGCTCTCGGAAGTGGAGTTCGTGATGTTCTACGCCAATGAGCGGCCCCACCCTTTTCACACCCTGGCCGACCTGAAGGGGCTGACCATCGGCACTTCCCCGGGCTATCTGTACAGCCAGGACTTCAGCGAATCGACACTGTTCACTCGCGAACCGGCGCCGACCCATGAAGCCAACTTCGGCAAACTGGTGCGCGGGCGGATCGACCTGCTGATCACTGATCGCAGGGTTGGTCAGCACTTGCTCGACGAATTGGGCATCCGCGACAAGATTACCGAGAACCCGACCGTCATCAGCCACCAAAGCCAGTTCCTGGCCGTACGCCGCAACGCCGGCATGGACTTGTTGGTGCAGCGCTTCGGCGCCGAACTCAAACGCTTCAAGCGCGAGCCTGCGTACGCTGAATTGAGCGCCCGTTATGGCGCCGAACCGGCGGCCGAGGTCAAAGCCACCAGAGCCACCGCCGCCAGCGGAAAAACCGTTGAGCAGCAGGAAAGCGGCGCGCAGTGATTGCTCTGTTATACTCCGGCCTTCCCGCCAGGCTCACGCCCGGACGCTCGGACTTGTTCAAGGCATCTCGATCCCGCTACAGCGCAGCTTTTCAGCCCGCGCGAGCACTCCAGATGAGCCTTCTTGGCCCAGCAGGACCGGACGGGATTGCGTTCCTCTTAAACGCCATTCGCGCCAGGCAAGACTCCCATTGGGCCAAGCCCTAACTAAAACAGGATTACTCATGTCCTTTGCTTCCCTCGGTCTCTCCGAGGCTTTAGTCCGCGCCATCGAGGCAGCGGGCTATACCGAGCCTACTCCGGTGCAACAGCGGGCCATTCCCGCCGTGTTGCAAGGTCGCGACCTGATGGTCGCGGCTCAGACAGGTACTGGCAAAACCGGCGGCTTCGCCCTTCCGATTCTGGAGCGGTTGTTCCCCAACGGTCACCCGGACAAATCCCAGCGTCACGGCCCGCGCCAACCGCGCGTACTGGTCCTGACCCCTACCCGCGAACTCGCGGCTCAAGTACACGAGAGCTTCAAGGTCTATGCACGTGACCTGAAGTTCGTCAGCGCCTGCATCTTCGGCGGCGTCGGCATGAACCCGCAGGTTCAGGCCATGTCCCGCGGTGTTGACGTGCTGGTGGCCTGCCCCGGCCGCCTGCTCGACCTCGCCGGTCAAGGCAGCGTCGATTTGTCCCACGTGGAAATCCTCGTGCTGGACGAAGCCGACCGCATGCTCGACATGGGCTTTGTCCATGACGTGAAAAAGGTTCTGGCCCGTCTGCCGAGCAAACGTCAGAACCTGCTGTTCTCGGCGACTTTCTCCAAAGACATCACCGACCTCGCCGGCAAGCTGCTGCACAACCCGGAACGCATCGAAGTCACGCCGCCGAACACCACGGTCGAGCGTATCGAACAGCGTGTTTTCCGCCTGCCAGCCAACCACAAGCGTTCGCTGCTGGCGCACTTGATCACCGCAGGCGCCTGGGAACAGGTGCTGGTGTTCACCCGCACCAAGCACGGCGCCAACCGCCTGGCCGAGTACCTGGACAAACACGGCCTCAGCGCCGTTGCGATCCACGGTAACAAGAGCCAGAACGCTCGCACCAAAGCCCTGGCCGACTTCAAGGCCGGCGAAGTGCGTATCCTGGTCGCCACCGACATCGCTGCTCGCGGCCTGGACATCGACCAGTTGCCACACGTGGTCAACTTCGAACTGCCGAACGTTGACGAAGATTACGTTCACCGTATCGGCCGTACTGGCCGTGCCGGTCGTTCGGGCGAAGCGATCTCGCTGGTCGCTCCGGACGAAGAAAAGCTGCTGAAAAGCATCGAGCGCATGACCAAGCAGAAGATTGCCGACGGCAACCTGATGGGCTTCGATTCCAGCGCTGTAGAAGCCGAGAAACCCGAAGTTCGCGAGCGTCCGGATGTGCGTAACCCGCGCAACCCACGTGGCCCGCGCGGCGACGGTCCGAACGGCACCGGCGGTGGTGGCGGTCGTAAAGACAAAGGCAAGGACAAGGGCGGCAAGGAAAAACCTGCAGCCACTGGCCGCGGCGATCGCCCGGCGCGTGAACACAAGCCACGCGAAGGCACTCCGGCTCGCGAACAACAGCGTCCAGCGCCACGCGCTGCTGCTGCAGACCGTGCTCCGGACGAGTTCCTGGACGACGATATCGATAACTTCGGTAACCGCGTCGACTACGTTCCTCAAGCCAAACCGGCCCAGGGCCGTGGTCGTCGTCCGGGTGCTCCGGCACAAGGCGCAGCAACTGGCGCCGGCGCAGGTGCTCCGCGCACCGGCGGCAAGCCTCAGGGTCGTCAAAGCGGCCCACGCAGCAGCGACGGCGCTACCACCGGCACTCCGCCGGCCAAGCGCAGCGGCCCACGCAACGGTGCTCCACGTGACGGCCAGGCCCGCCGCGAAGAGTCCCGCAACCGTCGCCCGGCTCGCACCGACGACCAGCCGCGTTCGGAACCGGCCGTGCAAAACCCGCGCGGCCCGGCACCGAAGATCATCCATAAAGAGTCGAAAACCGATCGGTTCCCGACTCCTGAGCAACTGGATCAACTGCCAGGCCGTCCGCGCGGCGAGAAACCAGCCTTGCTGACCCGCAACCGCTGATTTACCGCTGCCATAAAAAATGCCCCTGATCGCGAGATCAGGGGCATTTTTTTATGCATCACCAAACCCTGTAGGAGCAAAGCTTGCTCGCGATAGGTTCACCTCGGTGTGTGGTGTGGTTGATGACGCCATCGCGAGCAAGCTTTGCTCCTACAGGGTTCCGTGTCGTTGTTGCGGATTGCGCCAGGCAATAAAAAACGCCCCCGATCGTGAGATCGGGGGCGTTTTTGTTCAAGCGGCGAAAGTTACTTCGCTTTCACACCTTCAAACGTCACGTACAGCTCGACCGCGTCGGACGCTGGGCCCAGGTCTTTCTGCTTGCCGAAATCGGAACGCTTGATGCTGGTGGTGCCTTCAAAGCCGGCACGGTAGCCGCCCCATGGGTCCTTGCCTTCACCCAGGAAAGTGGCCTTGACCACGACTGGCTTGGTCACGCCCAACAGGGTCAGGTCACCGGTCACGTCCGCAGTATCTTTGCCAGCGGCGTTTTTGCCGGTGGATTTGACGTTGGTGGATACAAACGTCGCTTTAGCGAATTTGCTCACGTTCAGGAAATCACCGCTGGCAATGTGCTTATCGCGCTCGGCATGGTTGGTGAACACGCTGGCGGTGTTCACGTTGAACTCGATCTTGCTGGCTTCAGGCTTGGCAGCGTCGAAGCTGAACTTGCCGTCGATGTCCTTGAAGGTACCGATGATGTAGCTGTAGCCCAGGTGGCTGATCTTGAAGTCAACGAAGGCGTGCTGGCCTTCCTTGTCGACAACGTAGTCGGCTGCCATCACGTTGGCGGACAGCAAGGCAGAACCGATTGCCAGAGCAGCGAGCGTTTTTTTCAACATACTTTCTATTCCTTTGGAGTCGAGGTTGAGCATCAAGCTTTGCGCCCCAGCATTCGCGTCAGGGTCGCATCACGATCAATAAAGTGGTGTTTCAATGCTGCCAACGCATGGAGACCGGAAAAAATTACCAGCGCCCACGCCAGATACAGATGAATCACACCGGCGGTGTCTGCCTGATCCGGTAGTCCGGAAACCAGTGCAGGAACTTCAAACAGGCCAAACACCGGAATCCCGACACCGTCTGCGGTGGAAATCAGGTAACCGGCAATCATCACAGCAAACAGACTGAGATACAGGAACGAATGGCCGAACGTGGCGCCCATACGCGTCATGCGGCTATAGCTTTCAAGTGCGGGTGGTGGCGGACTGATAAAACGCCACAGCACCCGTAGAACCATAACGGCTAACAGCACCAGGCCAATGCTCTTGTGCAAGTCGGGCGCGTCTTTGCGCCAGGTGCTGTAGTAGTCGAGTCCGACCATCCACAAGCCCAACGCAAACAGACCGAAGACTGCCAGCGCCACACCCCAGTGCATGAAAATGCTGACCCAACCGTAGCGCGAAGAAGAATTACGTAGCTGCATTGCCCAAATCCTGTGAGAACTGCGACCAAGACTATCGAGTTATCTATCGAGTAAAAGCGGAAAATTTCGCTTTGAAATATCGAGAAATACGATCAAGAGTCTGAAATGAGTGAGTTAAGGAAAGATTAAAGATCCGCGTGTAAGAAAAAATGCAGTCCAACTAAAGAACACCTGCGCCCTGATATTTATTCGATTCTTGATATTGGTTTTCTTCAGGCATAAAAAAACGCGGCATTTCTGCCGCGCTTCTTTAATCCCAAAGCTTACTGCGCTTTGGTAACTGTCGCCGGAGTCGCAGCAGGCTTGGCCGCTACTTTCTTCGCCGTTTCAGCTTTCTTCACCGGGGCCTTTTTGGCCTCGGCTTTGGCCGCAGGTTTTTTCACCGCAGCTTTGACCGGGGCTTTTTTGGCGGGTTCGGCTTTCACCGGGGTGACTGGTTTCGGCGCTTCTACCGGTGCTGGCGCTGGGGCCGGCGCAGGTGTTGGAGCCGGTGCCGGAGCAACCGGAGCCACTGGCTCTGGCGCCTTGACGGGTGCCGGTTTGTCGTCAGAACCACCGAACAGGTTGGTGAAGAAGTTACCTTTCTTCGCCGCCACCGCGCCGGCCGCCGCAACGGTCGCTGCCGGAACAACTTTCGCCGGTTCAAACGACTTGCCCGCCGCCAGGTCTTCTACCTGACTGGCTGCACGCTGACCGGTGCGAAGTGCGCCTTCCAGAGTGCCCGGGTACAAGGTGTCAGTGTGTTCGCCGGCAAAGGCTACACGCTGAATCGGACGTTCCCACAGGCGCCAGTATTTGCTGATCTGGCCAGGGCCGAAGGCCAGGTAAGCGCCGCCCATCGAGGGGTCGACGCTGTAACGGCGGATCTCATAACCGGTGAACGAACCGCGCGCCTGTGGATAAAAGGCGTGCAGACGGATCAACACCTGATCGACCAACTGCTTGTCGCCGAAGGCCTGCATCACGCGCGCGTTGTCGCCAGACAGGTTGATCACCACGTTGGCGCCGCCCTTCATCGCCGGCTCAACCCACAACATGCCCAGACCGGTGTTGCTGTAGATCTCGCCGGTCATGCGCGCCTTGCTTTCCCACACGGGTGTCTTGAATTTCAGCATGATCTGGTCGCGCCAACCGTAGTTGGTGCCCTTGATCGCGCCCATGTGCTGGGCATCCAGCGACGGAGTCATCTGGATCTTGTTCAGTGCGCGCAATGGCACGGCCACAACGACGTAGTCAGCCTGATAGCCAACGCTGCCGACTTTGACGGTCACGCCGTCCTTGTCTTGGGTGATCGCCGAGACCGGGGAGCTGGTCTTGATGGTTTTCAGTTGTTTGACGAACGCCTGGGCCAGCACCGGGCTACCGCCGGGCAGGCGTGAAGCACGCAGGTCACGGTCGGCAACGCCAAGGTAAACACGGCTTTGCTGTGCGAAGTACAGCAGCGACAGGCGCGACGGTTCGTCATAACGGGTACGGATCTGCTGATTCACCAACTGACGTGCCGTGGCCGGCAGATTCAGACGGTCGAGCCAGTTGGACACGTTGATCTGGTCCAGGGCGAACAGTGTGCTGTTGGCCGCCGGGTTCTGCGGGTCTTCGATCGAGCGCGCCAGATCGTCCAGGGTCTTTTCATAGCGCTTGAGCGCGTCGCTGGTGGCCGGCTGCTTGGTGGCCAGATCGGCGGCAGTGAAATACTCACCGTCAATCAGGTAGCCCGGGGTCCGCACGAACTCTGGGGCCGGCGTGGTGCTCAGCTTGAAGGTCGATACGTACTTGTTCAGAACCGGTTGGGTCTTGTCGTTGCCGATCCACTCACTGGTGGCCATGCCGGAGCGACCGCCCATGCTCGATTTGGCTTCCAGCAGGGTGACCTGCCAGCCCTTGTTTTGCAGTTCGTAAGCCGCGGTGAGGCCAGACAGCCCTCCGCCGATCACGATCGCCGTTTTATCCTTGGCCAGCGCAGACACGCTGAACAGCCCCAACATCACCAGCGCACAGGCGCGCAGCCAACCAGCAGACATTCAGCGAACTCCGGAAATATACGAGGAAATAGCGGTTTTACGAGCCAGACGGCTCAAAGAACCGCGAAGAATACGTCAGCCATCAAAAGGCCGCCAGCGACGTCTATCCACCTATACAAAGTAGCTCAATCCACACAATGGGTTGTCCCCAGACGATGCATTGCATAGGCTTGCGCGATTGTTTGCCCGCGCATGTCGCGAGCCGCCTCGAGGAGACTGAAAATGGGCCTGAATAATCAGTGGATGCAACGCGATCTCGCGGTGTTGTGGCATCCCTGCACCCAGATGAAAGACCACGAACAGCTGCCACTGATCCCGATCAAACGCGGTGAAGGCGTCTGGCTGGAAGACTTCGAAGGCAAACGCTACCTCGACGCCGTCAGCTCCTGGTGGGTCAACGTGTTTGGTCACGCCAACCCGCGAATCAACCAGCGCATCAAGGATCAGGTCGATCAGCTGGAGCACGTCATCCTTGCCGGTTTCAGTCATCAGCCAGTGATCGAGTTGTCCGAGCGCCTGGTGAAAATGACGCCGGAAGGCCTGACCCGATGCTTTTACGCCGATAACGGTTCGTCCTGCATCGAAGTCGCGCTGAAAATGAGCTTTCACTACTGGCTCAACCGCGGCCAGCCGAACAAAAAGCGCTTCGTCACCCTGACCAATAGCTACCACGGCGAGACCATGGCGGCGATGTCGGTGGGCGACGTGCCACTGTTCACCGAAACCTACAAGGCACTGTTGCTGGACACCATCAAGGTGCCGAGTCCCGATTGCTACCTGCGCCCGGAAGGCATGAGCTGGGAAGAACACTCGCGGAACATGTTCGCGGCTATGGAACAGACCCTGGCCGAGAACCACGACACCGTCGCAGCAGTCATCGTCGAGCCGCTGATCCAGGGCGCCGGCGGCATGCGCATGTACCACCCGGTGTACCTGAAACTGCTGCGCGAAGCCTGCGACCGCTATGGCGTGCACCTGATCCACGACGAAATTGCCGTCGGCTTCGGCCGCACCGGAACGATGTTTGCCTGTGAACAGGCCGGCATCCGCCCGGACTTCCTCTGCCTGTCCAAGGCCCTGACCGGCGGTTACCTGCCGTTGGCGGCCTGCGTGACCACCGAAGATGTCTACAGCGCTTTCTACGACGACTACCCGACCCTGCGCGCCTTCCTGCATTCCCACAGCTACACCGGCAATCCGCTGGCGTGCGCGGCGGCATTGGCGACTTTGGATATCTTCGAAGAAGACAACGTCATCGAGAACAACAAGGCGCTGGCCCAGCGCATGGCCACCGCCACCGCGCACCTGGCCGATCACCCGAACGTTTCGGAAGTGCGCCAGACCGGCATGGTGCTGGCCATCGAGATGGTCAAGGACAAGGCCACCAAGGAAGCTTATCCGTGGCAGGAACGTCGCGGCTTGAAAGTGTTCCAGCATGCGCTGGAGCGTGGTGCTTTACTTCGACCGTTGGGCAGCGTGGTGTACTTCCTGCCGCCGTACGTGATCACGCCTGAACAGATCGACTTTCTGGCCGAAGTGGCGAGTGAAGGTATCGACATCGCGACCCGTGACAGCGTCAGTGTTTCGGTGCCGAAGGACTTTCACCCGGGCTTCCGCGATCCGGGCTGATGCATCGAACGATGCGGTCCATGTGGGAGTGAGCCTGCTCGCGATTGCGGTGTAACAGTCAAAATTGATGTCGACTGACACCCCGCTATCGCGAGCAGGCTCACTCCCACAAAGGTTCACACACAGAAGCCGACAATGATTCAGATGATTAACACCCTTTTCAGAGACCCAAGATGAGACTGTCCCGCTTCTTTATCGACGCCCCCTTGAGCACTGGCGAACACGAGTTGCCCGAGGCCCAGGCCCATTACATCAGCCGCGTGCTGCGCATGGCCGAGGGTGATGCGCTGCAACTGTTCGACGGCTCGGGCCATGAGTTCCGCGCCACGCTGGTGGAGGTCGGCAAGAAGCGCGTCGTCGTGCAGATCGATGAAAGCTTCACCGGGCAGGTCGAGTCGCCCTTGTCGATCCATCTCGGCCAGGGCTTGTCCCGTGGCGAGCGGATGGATTGGGCGATTCAGAAAGCCACCGAGTTGGGCGTCACGGAAATCACCCCGATCTTCAGCGACCGCTGTGAAGTCCGGTTGAAGGATGAGCGCGCCGACAAACGCCTGATGCATTGGCGCCAGGTTGCGATCAGCGCGTGCGAGCAGTGCGGGCGTTCACGGGTGCCGGTGATTCATCCGCCGCTGCTGCTGGCCGATTGGCTGAAGCAGACGGAGGCCGAATTGAAACTGGTGCTGCATCCGGTGGCTGAGCCGTTGGTGAGCCATGCGAAACCGGCGACGCTGGCGTTTTTGATCGGCCCGGAAGGCGGGTTGTCCGATGCGGAAGTCGAGCAGGCCAAGGCTGGCGGTTTTCACGCCGCCCGCCTCGGCCCTCGCGTGTTGCGCACCGAAACCGCGCCGGTGGTGGCATTGGCGGTTGCCCAACAACTTTGGGGTGACTTCTAAAAGATCGCAGCCTGCGGCAGCTCCTACGGGAGATCGCGTTTCAATTGTAGGAGCTGCCGCAGGCTGCGATCTTTTGATCCTATTGCACCGGATCACTCACCGGCTTCGCAATGATCGCTTTCAACTCGCTGGTCATCGGGAATTCCAGGTTCAGGCCTTTGGGCGGAATCGGTTGCTGGAACCAGCGCTGATAGATGCCGTTGATCTCACCTGAGCTGTACAGATCGGCAAGTGTCGAGTTCACCAACTCAAGAAACTGCGGGTCGCCCTTGCGCACCATGCAGCTGTAGATTTCCCGCGACTGTTCCTCGCCCACCACAACCCAGTTATGCGGATCGCGGGCCTTGGCGCGTTCGCCGTAGAGCAGCGCGTCATCCATATAGAACGCCGCCGCCCGACCCGACTGCAGCATCTGGAACGCTTCGCCGTGGTCCTTGGCGCTGATCACGAACATATCGATCTTGTTATCGACGTTGTAGCTCTTCAGAAACCGTTCATTAGTGGTGCCGGCGGTGGTCACGACGTTCTTGCCGCGCAGGTCGGCGAAGCTTTTGATGCCGCTGTCCTTTGCCGTGAGCAACTGCCCCTTCACGTAGATAAACCCGTAGGAAAACGCCACTTGCTGCATGCGCTCGGCCGTCACGCCGGTGGAGCCGCATTCAAGGTCGACCGTGCCGTTCTGCACCAGTGGAATGCGCGTTTGCGAGGTCACCAGGTTGTACTTCACCTGCAGATCCGGCAGTTCAAGTTTTTGCTTGATGCGCTCGACAATCTTGCTCGCCAGGTCCACCGAATAGCCCATCGGCTGCCCCGTGTGATCACCCACGTAGGAGAACGGCACCGACGCGTCGCGATAGCCCAGCGTGATGCTCTTGGCATTGGCAACCTTGTTCAGCGTGCCGGTCAGTGGCGCTTCGTTGGCCTGGACCTGGCTGGCGAGCAGCAGGCCGAGGGTGCAGCCGATCAACGTGATTTTTTGCATTGTTATTCTCCGTTGTGGGTCAGTTGATTAGCGGCGGGCGGCGATCACGGTGATTTCCACCAGGACCTCTGGACGGGCCAGTTGCGCCTGCAAAGTAGTGCGGGTCGGCGCCATGCCCGGCGACAGCCACTGCGACCAGACCTCGTTCATGGCGGCGAAATCGCGGCCAATGTCGTTCAGGTAAATGGTCGCGTTGAGCAGATGATCTTTGTCGCTGCCAGCCTCGGCCAGCAACGCGTCGATCTTCGCCAGCACCTCGGCGGTTTGGCCGGTGACGTCGGTGCTGTCACCCGGAACCTGTCCCGAGAGAAACACCAGATCGCCAAAGGTCACCGCGCCAGAGAGCCGGCTGTTGCTGTTGATACGGTTGATGCTCATCGGCTTTTCCTTTTCAAGTCAGGCGACGCGGGGGGCGAGGCCCTGCATTTCAATCGAAGGTGCGCGCCGGGCGATCAACTCGCTGAGCAACCGGGCGCTGCCACAGGCCAGGGTAAAACCCAGGGCGCCATGGCCGAGGTTGAGCCACAGATTGCGGTATGCCGTGGCGCCGATCAACGGCACGCCGCTGGGGGTCGCCGGGCGCATGCCGGCCCATTCGATGGCGGCGGCGTAATCGCCGGCATTCGGCAAGGTTTCCTGTGCCTGGCGCTTGATCAGCGCCAGGCGTTTGGGGTCGAGCGCCGGGTCGAAGCCGACAATGTCGACCATCGCCGCCACGCGCAGTTGATCACCGATGCGGGCATAAACGATCTTGCGGTTGTAATCGGTGATGCTCAGCTCCGGCGCACGATGTTCGGCGTGGATGGGCAAGGTCAGGCTGTAGCCCTTGAGCGGATACAGCGGCAAGTTCATGCCCGGCAATGCCAGCGCCGGACTGCGATGACCGGCGGCAATCACCAGTTGCTCGACCGGCAGCACCTGCGAACCCATTTCGACGGCCTGCACCGCGCCGTCCACGTGGCGAATGCCGGTGACCTTGCGCCCGAGCAAAAACTCGCAATGCCCCGACGCCTGGAGTCGAGCCATCAATCGCTGGCAGAAAGCATGACAATCGGCGACCTCCTCATCGGGGGTATAAATCGCGCCCACAAACGGCGCCTCGGCGAGTGCAGGCTCCAACTGTGCGCATTCGGCCCGCGACAGCACGTGCTGCTGTTGCGGATCCGCCAGGCCATGGCGCGCATGCTCAAAACTCGCGGCTTCACGAAACGTCACCAGTTTGCCGTTGCGCCGCCAGTCGAAACCGTCGAGGCGGTCTTCTTCGCGCCAGCCTTGCAGCGTGGATTGGCTCAGCAGCGCCAGACGCAGCAGGTGCGCACCGTTGCGCTGATTCACCGAACGACGGCAGGCCGCCAGAAAGGACGCCATCCAGCGCCATTGCGCCGGGTCCAGGCGCGGGCGCAGCTTCAACGGCGAGTCACCGCGCAGCATCCAGCCAAGCGCCTGCAACGGTACGCCGGCATCGGCCAGCGGCGCGACGTAACGGTAGGACAACTGGCCGCCGTTGGCGAAACTGGTCTCGCTGCCCAACGAATCCCGGGCCTCGATCAGCGTCACGTCGATGCCGTCGCGCACCAGTGCGTAAGCCGTCGTCAGCCCAATGACGCCACCACCGATGATGCAAACCCGCTGAGCCATGTCTGTCCTTAACCGTTGTTGAAACAGGCTTCAGATTAGGACCAGGTGACAGGCGTTGAACAATGCATAAAGATGCCTGACCCATAAACAAAGGTTATGGACTTGCCATGCGACTGCGACACATCGAGATTTTCCAGGCCATTCGCCAGACCGGTTCGGTCAGTGGCGCCGCGCAGTTGCTGCACGTATCGCAGCCGGCGGTAAGCAAAGTGCTGCAACACGCCGAGCAGCAATTGGGCTTCCCGTTATTCCTGCGGGTGCGCGGTAAATTGCAGGCCACGCCCGAAGCGCTGGAGCTTGAGCGCGAAGTCGACAAGGTCACCGAAAGCCTGCAAGGCGTGCGACGCCTGGCCCAGAGCCTGCGACGCGAGCCGGGTCACAGCGTACGGATTGGCGCGATTCCGGCGCTGGCCTTGTCGCTGCTGCCGCCGGCCATCAACGAATGGACGCAACGCTACCCGGACATCGTCTGCGAGCTGTCCAGCGCCCACAGCCGTGAACTGATGCAGAATTTGTTGATGCGCGAAGTGGATGTCGCGCTGACCTTGCAACCGCCGGATCACCCGGGCCTGAAGGCGCAGGTGTTGGCCTGCGGAGTTTTGGTGGCGCTGGCGCCGTTGGGTTATTGGGCCGACGACGCCTTGGGCCAACCATTACCATTGATCGAACTGGCCGGCGCGCCGCTGATCGGCCTGTCCAGCGCCGATCCGCTGGCGGCCAGGCTCGACAGCTACCTTGAGGCAGTCGATCCGCCGCCACGGGTTCGCATCGCCGTGCAGACCTATTCGCTGGCGCGGGCGATGGTTGAATCCGGTGCCGGGCTGGCGGTGATCGACCCGTTTACCGCGCTCGGCGCGTCCCCCGCCACCACGGCGATTCGACCTCTGGCGCCAGCGTTACCGATCACCCTGTACGCGGTGACCTGCGCCGACGAACCGCCGCCGCACACCCTGAGCGACTTGTTGCAGGTGTTCAGCCGACGGGCGCAGGCGCAGCTGGATCGCTTGATCCCTTAGAGGCCTCAAAGGACATAAAACATAATCGCCACGAAGTGCAGCAGACTCCCGGCGATCACGAACAAATGCCAGATCCCGTGGGCATGGCGCAGACGATGATCGAGGGCAAAAAAGATAATGCCCACGGTGTACAACACCCCGCCCGACGCCAACCAGGTAAAACCGACAGGGCCCAACGCCGCCAGTAACGGCTTGACCGCCACCAGCACGATCCAGCCCATCACCGCGTAGATCACGATCGACAGAATCCGCGCTTCCGAGCGCGGTTTAATCTCTTGCAGGATGCCGATCAGCGCCAATCCCCAGACAATTCCGAACAAGGTCCAGCCCCACGGCCCGCGTAGCGTCACAAGACAGAATGGCGTGTAGCTGCCGGCAATCAACAGGTAGATCGAAAAGTGATCGACCTTCTGCATGATCGCCTTCTTGCGCCCACGCACGCTGTGGTAAACGGTCGACGCACTGTAAAGCACCAACAAGGTGAACCCGTAAATCGCCACGCTGACAATCTTCCACGGGCTGCCGTCCATGCCGGCGATCACCAGCATCCACACCACCCCGACCACCGCTGCCACCGCCCCGACCAGATGCGTCCAGGCATTCAATCTTTCCCCGTGATACATGTGTTACTCACCTCAAGATGTAGGAGCTGTGTACGAGCTGTGTAGGAGCTGTCGAGTGAAACGAGGCTGCGATCTTTTGATCTTAATTTTCGGCGCCCTTGAAGATGCCAAAGATCAAAAGATCGCAACCTTCGGCAGCTCCTACAAAAGCCATCGAGCCAAACGTCAGCCAATTGGGCACAATCGAGCCATTCCAAAAAGAGTCTGCATCATGCTGATCGATGAAGAGTTGACCCTGAAAAAACTCGAGGTGTTCCTGGCCTTCATGCGCACCGGCAACCTGGCCCGGGCTGCCGCCGAATTGCAGACCAGCAACGTCAGCGTGCACCGGGCTATTCACTCCCTGGAAAGCGCCCTGCGTTGCCCGCTATTCAAACACGAAGGCCGCAACCTGACCCCACTCGAAAGCGCTTATGTGCTGGAAGAACGCGCGCAGAAGCTGATTCAGGATGTGGTCGAAACCGTGCGCCTGACCCGCGAAGCCGCCGGGTTCTCCGCCGAGCGCTTCAAGCTTGGCTCGCTGTATTCGCTGACGGTAAAAACCGTGCCGCAACTGATCATGGGCCTGAAGATCCGCCGCAGCGAACTCAACATCGACCTGATCCTCGGCTCGAACTTCGACCTGCTGTACAAACTCAAAAACATGGAAGTCGACGCGATCCTGGTGTCGCTGGATGAGAGCGTCAACGACCCGGACTGCGAGCAGATTTCGCTGTTTTCCGACGACATCTTTCTCGCCACACCGGCGGATTCAAAGTTTGCTCAACGGACCGAAGTCGACCTTGCAGAAGTGCGCGACGAGACATTCATTACGCTGACCCAGGGCTTTGCCACGCACCAGGACGGTAATCGGGTGTTCAAGCAAGCGGGGTTCGAACCGAAGGTGGCGATGCAGGTCAACGACATCTTCACCCTGCTGAGCATGGTCAGCTCGGGCGTGGGTTATGCGTTGCTGCCGGGACGGATTGCGGCGGTGTATGAGAACCGGGTGAAGCTGATTCCGTTGCAGGAAAAGTATCGGTTGCAGCAGCACATTGGCGTGGTGTTCTTGAAGGCCAAGGAGCGGGATCCGAATCTGTTGGCGTTGCTGGCTGAGTGTCGGATGTATGCCAATCGCCAGGCTTGAGACCGCGTCGCACCCATCGCGGGCAAGCCTTGCTCCTACAGAGAGCGCGCACATCCTGTAGGAGCATGGCTTGCCCGCGATGAGGCCATCACCGGCGCTACAAATCCAGGCTTAACCGACAATCCCGCGAACAATAAAGTACAACAACGAAGGCCCCAGCAAGCACCCAAGCCCAGTGTGGAACGTCGCCGTCAACGCGCCATAAGGCACCAACCGCCGATCCGTCGCCGCCAACCCCGCCGTCACACCGCTGACGGTGCCAGCCAACCCACCAAACACCATCGCCGAGCGTGGGTTATCCAGCCCCATCCAGCGCGCCGCCATCGGTGTGCCAACCATCACAAAAATCGCCTTGATCAACCCGGTGGCAATCGACAACGCCACCACATCCGAACTCGCACCAATCGCCGCCCCGGTCACCGGCCCGACGATGTAAGTCACCGCGCCCGCGCCGATGGTGGTCATGCTGATCGCATCGCGATAACCGAACACCCAGGCCATGCTCGCGCCGACAATGAATGGCAGGATCGTGCCCAGCAGCAGCGCAATCACACCGATCAAACCGGCCTTTTTCGCTTCGGTGGCTTGCACTTCGAATGCCGTGGCGACGATTGCAAAGTCCCGCAGCATGGCGCCGCCCATCAGACCGATGCCGGAAAACAGCGTCAGGTCCGCCAGGCCTTTTTGCCCACCGGTCATCGTGCCGCCGACCCAGGCCAGAACAAGCCCGATGACGATGGCAATCGCCGAACCGTGAATCCGTCCGAACGTCAGGCGCTTGGACAGCACCACCGACACCCACATGATCACGCCGACGAACGCGAACGCCGTCACCAGACTGTTATTGGTCAGACCCTTCTCAATGAGTTCCCACATATCAGCGACCTCCTACTGGCGTGCCGACCGGCGTTACTTGCGCCGATTCATCGGGCAACGGTTCGCCTTTGTGAGTCCGGCTGATCAGGGCAATGGTGCAACCGCAGATCACCACAGAACCGATCGCTGCCAGCACCGCCACCGGGCCGCCGTGCAGGGCGGTGACGACGTTTTGTTGCGCGGCCATTGCGACCACCACCGGAATGTACATGGCGCCCCAGAAACCGACGCCCATCTCGCAATCCTTGGTCATGCCGCCGCGTTTTTGCATCCACAACCGCGCGCAGATCAACAGGATCATCGCGATCCCGACGCCGCCGACGTTTGATTTCACGCCCAGCAACACGCCGAGCATGTCGCCTACGATCACCCCTGCCAGCGTACAAATCGCCAACAGCGCCACACCGTAAATAATCATTGTTGTTGTCCTCAAAGTGCATCGTCGAATGTTGTTTTTGTTGTTCGAAGGCCTGAGTCGGTGTTCTAGAGTTGGCGGCTTCCCTCCTCACGCAACAGCGCCTGCAAGGTATCGAGCCGCGCACCGTCGAAGGCAATCACGGTGCCCTGCTCGAACACCCGGCGCGCCAGCCCGGTCAGCACCGCACCGGGCGGCAGTTCGATCTGTAGTCGTACGCCGCGCTCGTAGGCGCTTTGTACCGTGCCGCGCCAATCCACCACGCGGCACATGTTGAACGCCAGGTCGTCGCGCAGGGCTTCAGTGTTGCTGACGGGCCGGGCGCGACTACCACTCAGGTAGCCCAGCGTCGGAGTTTTCAGCGGCACCTTGGCGAAGGCTTCGGCCAAAGTTTTCGCAGGAGTTTCCAGCAGCGGGCAGTGGGACGGCACGCTGACAGCCAGGCGTTTGGCCAGACCTGCACCACGACCTTTGGCCAACTCGGCGACCGCTTTCATCGCGCCATCGCTGCCGGCAATCACCACCTGGTTATCGGCGTTGATGTTGGCCAGGTAAACCGGCGTGTCGACGCTGTGAACCTGCGCCAGCAACTCTTCCACCGTGGCCAGGTCCAGACCGATGATCGCGGTCATGCCATAGCCTTGTGGATAAGCCTGTTGCATCAGTTCACCGCGCAGGCTGACCAGATGCAGCGCATCGCTGAAGCTCAAGGCACCGGCGACCACCGCTGCCGGGTAGGCGCCGATGGACAATCCTGCCACGTAATCCGCCGTCATTAACAACTGGCGTGAAGCCGCGACGCCAGCGATCAGCAAGCAAAGCTGAACCGCTCTTGTCGACTTCAGCGCTTCGGCAGAATCCAGAAGAAAAGCGTCTTCTCCGAGGACTTCACTTGCCTCGTTCACTGTTTCCACAGGCAAACGATGCAGCATGCCCGGCTGCTGCGCGCCCTGGCCAGGGAACACCAGCAAGCTGCTCACGCTGCTTGCTCCTGCGGGTTCCACGGATTGGTTACCAGACAGGCTTCACTGGCGTTTTTTAGCAGGACCCGTTGCGAGGGACCGGCCCATTCGCGCAAGGCGACTGCACCGAATGGAGTCTGCAACTGCATGTCGACCTGGCAGACAGCAGCATCGAGAAGCTTCACCAGTGCCTGCGCCTGCACACGATCCAACGGCTGCGGTGTACGCAGGATCAAGTCGAGATCGCTGCCCTCATGCAATGCCTCAAAACCACTGGCCAATTCAAACCCGGCGCTGCCGCTGACACCCCAAACCCACTCACAGGAATCGAGCATCGGCCGCAGTTGATTGAGGGCGCGCACTGCCGGCAAATCCCGATCAATCGCGACATGACAAAGCGCTTCCGGCCGGACTTGACGCTGAATCGCATCGACCGACATCACCGTCGCATAACGCTGCTCCCGCAAACGTCCACGCACGCCGACCGCGATGTGATCCGCCGCGCTCAACGCACGCCGAACCACCACCGGTTGACCCGCACTGATCGACTCGATCACCCACGAAGGTGCATCCGTAGGCAACTGCTCCGGGGTCAGCCCCCAGAGCAGGTCGTGGGCCAGAAGCGTGTTCACCACTGCGCTCTCAGCAATTGGCGCACCTGGCTCGACGCCGCACGATTGCTCGCGCCCAAGCGGCTGCTCAGGTCTCGGCCACTGGTGGCGACATCGCCAATCGCCTGGCTCAGGCATTCAGTCACCCGCGTCAGATCCGCCGCCGTCGGCTGCTCGATCTGTTCCACCGACAAGGTTTCCCAGAGCAGTCCAAGACTCGCGTAACTGTCGATGTCGTACGCCATCGGCGGCACGCTGGCGGCCAAGGCTTCGAGTTCTTCGACGCTGCGCAACGTCACCCGCGCCGCCGAAGCCTTGCCCATCGCATGCACCATCACGCCCGGATCGCGCAAGGCGATCAGCCGATTGGCCTGATACCCATGCGCCAGAAACGCTCCGGACATTGCCTTGCCCACCAGCAAACCAATCACGGCATGGCCGGCCAGTCGGGCGCGGGCATAACTGTCCGCGGCACCGGCCAAGGCCTGATGAATGCCGAGCGCTTCTTCGCGCCGACCGTAGGCCTGACTCGGCACATCGACGATGGCGATCAAGGCGCGTTTCTGCGATTTATCCAGATCCGCTGCGATGACGTCATCCACGGCTTTGGCCAGTCCCCAACCTTCCAGCAGACCGACCTCGCCATTGCGGGCGCGGACGAAGCGGTTGTCGGGATCAGCCACCACCGCGATAAACCGAACAGGTTGGTCGCCCAATACACCATCAGCGACTTTCAACGAAGCCGGCAAACCATCGACCGGTTTGGCGCCTGCACTCAAGGCGTTGAACCAGTTCAAACCTCTCAGGGAATACGAACTCATGAGCGCTCTCCTTGATACAGATCGCGAACCGTTGACGGCTCGATTTGCGGCTCCGCGTCCAGACGAGCCAACCGTTGCAGGAACCATTCGGCTTGACGGCTGCGTTGCTGTTTCGGCAAACCTTGCATAAGCAATTCACTGACCTGCTGCTGAACCTGCGCCACGTCGTCAGCGACAAAACGATCCACCAAACCACTGGCAAAACGTTGCTCGCCACCGGTCAGGCTCCAGATGAAGGGACGATCACGGGAGTCGTATTCCTCAAGCCCGGCTTCCTGCTCGATCACTTGCGGACCGTTCAGGCCAAGACGCGCTTCCTGAGTCACCAGGAGATAACTGCACAACCCGGCGGCAATCGACATCCCGCCAAAGCAGCCGACGCTGCCCGCCACCACACCCACAACAGGCTGGTATTGGCGCAGATCGACAATCGCCGCATGAATATCGGCAATCGCAGCCAGCCCGAGGTTGGCCTCCTGCAAACGCACGCCACCGGTTTCCAGCAGCAACACGGCGCGGGTCGGAATGCCGTTGCGGTTGTCTTCGGCCGCCAGTTCCAGCGCACCGGCAATCTTCGCCCCGCCGACCTCACCGAGGCTGCCGCCCTGGAATGCGCCTTCGATGGCGGCGATCACCACCGGCAAACCGCCGATGTTGCCCTTGGCGATCACCACGCCGTCATCCGCTTGCGGCACCACGCCCTGGCGCGACAGCCATGGCGAAATGACTCGCTGGAACGGGTCGAGCAATTCGCGAAAGGTGCCGGCGTCGAGCAAGGCTTTCGCTCGTTGTCGGGCGCCGAGTTCGACGAAGCTGTGTTTGTTGAGGAGATCAGTCATGGCTGATCTCCTCGAAGCCTTGTTCCAGACGCAAGCGCACCACGCCCGGCGTCGCACCGAAATCGTGGATATCGATCGCCATCGCCGGTGGTGTCTGACCGTCGAACATCCGCGCGAACAGATGCTGCCAGCGTTGTTCGGCGCCGTTGACCGAGGTCTGCACCTTGATCGTCAGTTTGCCGACCTGGCCTGGTTCGATCAGCACTTCCAGATCGCCCGAGCCGACACAGCCCACCAGCGTCCGGCCGCGTGGCGGCTGCCCGGCGGGGAATTCAAAAGATAAGGTTTCCATCAGAAAGCTCCGGATTCGATGCGGTCGATGAACAAGCAAGCGGCGAGCAAGTCAGCAGCGCCGCCGGGCGAGGCGTTCAACGCGATCAGTTGTTCATCCAAGTCATGTAAACGACGACGGCCGGCGAGGCTGGCGCTGCCGCCCGCGTCGAGTACCGCTTGGGCGCCGAGTTGCATGGTCTGCAGGCCTTGTTCGCCGGCGCGGTAGAGCACGCAGGTGTCGGCCAGATTCGTCATGATCGCCAGCAAGGCATCGAGCCGGGCGCTCTGCTCGCCATGACCGGCGGCGCGGCTGCGTTTGAGTTGCGGCAGCGCCCGTTGGATCACTGCCGGAAAACCGAGCTGCGCTTCTTCACGGGCACCGCGTGCGCCATAACGCTGAGCGACTTGCGCGCCGTGGCTCAGAGGACGCGGCGCGTAACGGTCGTCGAGCAAGGCAAGGCGTGCGGCGCGCAAAGTCACAGCGCTTGCCTTGGTATTCGTGGATTCCAGCGCGGCAGCAGCGACCAACAGACCCAAGGCCCAGATTGCCCCGCGATGGGTGTTCACGCCGCCCGTGGTGGCGAGCATCACTTCCTCGCCTTCACGACCGATCAGGCCAATCGCTTCGCGCAGCGGCAGACCGACTTCGCCGAACTCGATGGCGGCCTCTGCCATTTCCTTGAACGCAGGCCACAGGGACAGCGCCGAAGCGTGCATCAGCCCGAGGTTCAAATCGGTGTGCGCGCCATTGCCGCGACGGTCGACCAGCGCCGGTTTCGGCGACAGGTCCGCTTCGTCGATCAGTGCGTCCACGGCCAGATCCGCCAGCCGCTCAGCCAGGGACAGGGTTTTCGGTTGCAGGTTGAATGCGTGCATTACCAGCTCCTGAACTTGGCGGGCGGGTTGTAGAGACCACCGGACCACTCGACCAGATCGGCCACGCTTTTTGCCGCGAGCAATTCGCGGGTGGCGTCGGTGCGGCGGATGCCGAGGTCTTCGGGCAAGGCGATCAGGCCTTCGCGGCGCATGCGCGCGGTGTCTTTCGGGTTGTGGCGCAGACCGATCACGGTGACCCCGGCCACGGCCGCGATCATCGCCTGACGCTCTTCCAGCGAACGCGCTTTGTACAAATAGGCGATGCCTTCTTCAGTCAGCAGGTGGGTGACGTCGTCGCCATAGATCATGATCGGCGCCAGCGGCATGCCGCTTTTCCTCGCCACTTCCACGGCGTCGAGGGTTTCGACGAAGGTCGGTTTGCCGCCTTCCTGGAAAGTCTCGACCATTTGCACCACGAGTTTCTTGCCTCGCTCCAGCAGCGCTTCGGGCGCATCGTCATGGCGCATGTCGAGCCAGGCTGGGGTGCCGTGGCGGCGACCGCGCGGGTCATGGCCCATGTTCGGCGCACCACCGAAACCGGCCAGGCGACCGCGCGTCACGGTGGAGGAATGACCGTCACCGTCGACTTGCAGGGTGGCGCCGATGAACAGGTCCACCGCGTATTGCCCGGCCAGTTGGCAGAACATCCGGTTGGAACGCAGGGAGCCGTCGCGACCGGTGAAGAACACGTCGGGCCGGGCGGCGATGTAGTTTTCCATGCCCAGTTCGGTGCCGAAGCAATGCACACTTTCGACCCAGCCGCTTTCGATGGCCGGGATCAAGGTTGGGTGCGGATTGAGGGTCCAGTTGCGGCAGATCTTGCCCTTCAGGCCGAGGGATTCGCCGTAGGTCGGCAGGATCAACTCGATGGCGGCGGTGTTGAAACCGATGCCGTGGTTAAGGGACTGGACGTTGTGTTTTTCGTAGATTCCGCGGATCGCCATCATCGCCATCAACACATGCACAGGCTTGATGTGGCGCGGGTCGCGGGTGAACAGCGGTTCGATGTAGAACGGCTTGTCGGCCACCACCACGAAATCGACCCAGGAGGCTGGGATGTCGACACGAGGCAGGTCGCTGACATCGTCCACCAGTTGATTGACCTGAACGATGACGATGCCGTCGCTGAAGGCGGCAGGTTCGATCAATGCGGGCGTGTCTTCGGTGCTCGGGCCGGTGTAGATGTTACCGGCGCGGTCGGCCATGAAACCGGCCGAGAGCACCACGTTCGGAATCAAGTCCACCACCAGTCGCGCATAGAGCTCGATGTAGGTATGGATCGCGCCGATTTCCAGCAGGCCGTCTTCCAGCAACTGGCTGATGCGCAGGCTCTGGGTGCCGGCGAAGGAGAAGTCGAGCTTACGGGCGATGCCGCGTTCGAACAGGTCCAGGTGCTCGGAGCGTCCGACGCTGGGCATGATCATGTGCAGGTCATGCAGCTTCGCGGGATCGGCCTTGGCCAGGGAGCGGGACAGGAAATCCGCCTGCTTCTGGTTGTTGCCCTCCAGCACCACACGGTCGCCGGGCAGGATCAAGGCCTCCAGCGCCGCAACGATTTTGTCGGTGGGCAGGACCACACCGTCGGCAAGACCCCTTACCAGCTCGAGACGCCGCTGCTTTTCGCTGCGCCGCCGCGTCCATCGCGAGTCGGGGGATATTGTTGTTGTCATGACCACTCCACGGGTTCGCTGTCGTGGGAGTCACCTTAGGAGCGTTGGGTGGGGGCATCAATCAAGCAGAGTGTTGGATTGTTACGGTTAGGGTAATGGTTGGTCTGGTTTTCTTTTATGTCAGTTAAATCCACCCCTCACCCTAACCCTCTCCCCAGAGGGGCGAGGGGACTGATCGATGCGTTTAAAAGAAATTTTTCGACCTGAGATATCAAGTTGAACTCAGGTTTTGAAAGGCTTGAAGATCGGCTCCCTTTCCCCCTCTCCCCTCTGGGGAGAGGGCTGGGGTGAGGGGTGGATTTCGAACACACCTAGTTTTTGTGTTGAAACACCTGTCCTTAGAAAGCGCCACATCAATCATCAATAAGTCCCAAAAAAGGACCGATCAGTCCCTTTTTGGGACTCTTCAACCTTCGCCAGCCAAATGGGGATTTGTGTTTAAAAGTTTGTCCGCAGGAACGGTGTGAGGCTACGCAATCTAGCGTCGCTGCCTACAGCAATGCCGGAACCCGCCGACTGGTGGTTTTTTGCGTTGATCTTTATCGTTTGTGTGTCGCTGCACATCCAGTGACTGGGACTGGAAACCCCAAAAAAAGGGCGCAAAAGCGCCATTCATAACGAATGGGCCAACTCCAATCTGTAAGCGGAAACTCATTATGTCCAAGGTAACGCCCAACTCAGCAGATAACACTGACACCGATCCCCAAGCCTCCCTCGAAGCCGAAAAACTCAAGGAAGCCGCCGACCGCGTCTTTTCCTATTACTTCCCACCCCCTGAAAAACCGGGCAAGCGCCGCAAACATCACCTCTTCAGCGTCTCCCCCGACATCGACACCGAAGCCCTCCTGACCAATGCCTCCGAAGACCTGCTGTCCATCAGCGCCATTGCTGCCGATCTGGCGGACGATGTGGAAGGCTCACGCCGCTCTGTAGCCTTGGCGCTCAGCCGCATGGCGGATGGGGTGCAATTGTTGGTGGAGCGGGCGCTGGATCATCATGAGTCGGCGCAGATGAAGGCTCGGGCCGGGGTTTAGCGCAGAACCCTTGTGGTGAGGGGGCTTGCCCCCGTTGGGTCGCGAAGCGGCCCCAAAATCTGCAACCGAGGTGTATCAGGTACACCGCATGCAATGGTTTTACGACTGCTACGCAGCCGAACGGGGGCAAGCCCCCTCGCCACAGGGATCCGGTCAGACCAGACTTGCATTCACAAGCAGTTCTTCCAGAGCCAACAAATTCGGCACCTTGGCCACCTGCTCCCCCACCTGCACCGCCGCCTGTTCCAGCGAGCACAACGGCACATCCACATAGCTCAACTGACTATCAAGCTTGTAAGACCGCGGAATCCCCTGCACCAGCAAGGCGATGAATTTCAAATCGGGCCGCCCACCAAGGGCATTGAGGATGACGATCCGCGCTCGCTCACCGATAACGATTTTCTGCCCACACGCCGACTCGAAACTCAGCAACGGAATCTGCCGGTTCCGCCACATGACCCGCCCGAGGTACCACGGCGGCGTGTCGAGGTCGAAGGCGCTGGGTTGGTAATCAATAAGCTCCGCCACAGCGACGTTGGGCAAGATCAGGTTGCGGTCAGCCAAGGGCAGCAGCAGGCCGGTGAGGTTGCTGGTGCGGTGCTCAAGCATGGGTTTTGCTCCACAGGTGGATGCTGTCGAGCAGCACCGATTCCTGGTACGGCTTGCCGAGGTAGTCGTTGACGCCGATGGCCATGGCGCGATCGCGGTGTTTCTGCCCGGTGCGGGAGGTGATCATGATGATCGGCAGGTGCTGCAGACGTTCGTCGGCGCGGACCTGGGTCGCGACTTCAAAACCGTCCATGCGCGGCATTTCGATGTCCAGCAGCATCAGGTCAGGCATGTGCTCTTCAAGCAGCAACATGGCGTCGACCCCGTCCTTGGCGGTCAGCACGTTCATGCCGTGGCGTTCCAGCAGACGGCTGGTGACCTTGCGCACGGTCACCGAATCATCGACCACCAGCACCAGCAGCGGTTTATGCGGCTCGACCTCCGCGTCCTGAGTCACTGGCTGTTGCGGCAAACGGGCCTGCATCGCGCGGATCGGCGCCAGCAAATCAAGAATCAGCACCACCCGCCCATCGCCGAGAATTGTCGCCCCGGACAAACCCTGCACCGCTGCAAACTGCGGGCCGAGGCTTTTGACCACGATCTCGCGAGTGCCAGCCATGGAGTCGACTTGCACCGCGATGTGCCGCTCGTTGCACTGCACCAGCAACACCGGCAACGGCAGGCTCTGGCCCAGCAGTTTCGGACGCTGGCTGGTTTTCAGCAGTTCGCCGAGGTAGCACAGTTCATAGTCTTGCCCGGCGTATTTGTAGGTCGGCGGATCGAGCCGGTAATGCCCTTCAAGTTCGTTGGGCAGCACGCGAACGATGCCGTCGATGGTGTTCAGCGGGATCGCGTACTGATCATCAAAGCACTGCACCATCAGCGCCCGGTTGACCGACACGGTAAACGGCAGGCGAATCCGGAAGTGCACGCCCTGCCCCGGCACAGAGTCGATGCTCATGCTGCCGCCGAGCTGCCGGACCTCTTCATGCACCACGTCCATGCCGACGCCGCGTCCGGAAATCTGGGTGATTTTCTCGGCGGTGGAGAACCCCGGTTGCAGGATGAATTGCAACACGTCGCGGTCGCTGATATCGCTGTCCGGGGCCAGCAACCCGCGTTTGATCGCCTTACTCCGCACCGCGTCCAACGGCACACCGGCACCGTCGTCGCGGATGTCGAAAATGATGTCGCCGCCCTCTCGCGACAGGTCGAGGGTGATTCGCCCCTGAGCCGGTTTACCCGCCGCGATACGCACCTCGGCGGATTCCAGGCCATGATCCACGGCGTTGCGCAGCATGTGTTCCAGCGGCGCGGCCATGCGTTCGAGGACGTTGCGGTCCATCTCGCCTTCGGCATTGCCGACGATGAATTCCACGTCCTTGCCCAGTTCGCTGGAGACCTGACGGACGATCCGCTTCAGGCGCGGCAGCATCCGCTCGAACGGCACCATGCGCGTACGCATCAGGCCTTCCTGCAATTCGGTGTTGATGCGGCCCTGTTGTTGCAGCAGGTTTTCCGCGTCCTGATTGCGTCGGTCGAGGGTTTCCTTGAGGTCGAGCAAGTCGGAGGCGGATTCGAACAGCGCGCGCGACAGTTGCTGCAACTGCGAGTGACGGTCCATTTCCAGCGGATCGAATTCTTCGTAGCCCAGGCGTTCGGCGTCGACTTGCTGACGGCTGAGAATCCGCCCCTGAGTTTCGGTGTCGAGCCGGCGCAATTGGTCGCGCATGCGCTCGATGGTGGTTTCCATTTCGCTCAGAGTCACACGTGCATCGTTGACCTGTTGTTCGATCCGCCCACGGAAGATCGAGGTTTCGCCGGCCAGGTTGACCAGATCGTCGAGCAGTTCTGCCGAGACCTTGACCATGTCCGCGCCGACATCGGATTGCAGTGCCGGCGTCTCGATTTTCGGCGTTGCAGGCACCTGGACCGGCGCCGGTGTTTCGGGCGCCACCGGATGACTGAAATTCTTGATCTCATCGATCAGTTGATCGGCGGGCGGCAATGGCTGACCGGCACGGGTCGCGTCGAGCATTTGCGCCAGTCGGTCGTGGCTGCTTTGCAACAAGCCGAACAACGCGGCAGTGGGTTGCAACACGCCAGCGGACAGGCCTTCGTAGAGGAATTCCAGCTCATGGGCGAGGTCGCCGATCGGCGCGATTTCCACCATCCGCGCGCCACCCTTGAGGGTGTGCAAATCACGCAGCAGGGTTTCCACTTCCTGACGATTCGACGGCTCAGCCTGCCAGCGCACCAGCGCCGCGCCGGAGTTTTCGATGATGTCGAAACCTTCCTCGAGGAAGATCTCCAGAAGCTCCGGATCATGACTCGGTGAGTCCTCGGCCCGTGCCGGTTCGACCGTTTCAACAGCGCTGGCGTTGCCCTGACGAAACTCGCGAATGGCCTCGATCATCTCACCCGGATCGCCCAATGGCCGCTGGTTCTGCAACTGTTCAAGCAGCTGCGCGAGCCGGTCATGACTGTGTTGCAGCAAGTGCGCCAAAGCTTCGCTGTAGGCGTAACGGCGGTCCACCAGACCTTCGTAAAGGCTTTCCAGTTCATGGGCCAGCTCACCGACCGGCTCGACCTCGGCCATCCGCGCGCCCCCCTTGAGGGTGTGCAAATCTCGCTGCAACGACAACAACGGCGCAACGTTGTCCGGGTCGCCCAGCCAGCGCTGCAAAGCCTGGCCGGCGCTCTCGAGGATATCCACCGCCTCTTCGAGGAAGATCGAAACGATCTCGTCGTCCAGCTCATGATCCTTTGTGGGAGCGAGCCTGCTCGCGATGGATTCATAGGCGCCGCGTTTATCCTGCGATAATGCGTCATCGTTGACGTCCATCGCGAGCAGGCTCGCTCCCACAGGGGGTAGTGTGTTTTCAAGTTCGGCGGTGGCGTCGCCCAGTTCCCGGATGCTCAATGTGCGGCTGCCATCGCTGCGAATCAGCCCCATTGCCGACGGATCCAGGCCCTCATCGAGCAAGCCGCGCAAGGCCCGAATACGTTCCGGTTGCGGGCTGACTTCCTGGCCGGCGGCCAGTTCGTCGAGCATATTGATCAGCGCTTCATGGGCACTTTGCGCCTCATGGAAAAACGCTTCGCTGACCGCCAGGCTGCTTTCTTCCACCGCGCCGTAGAGGTCGAGCAAGGCTTCGCAGAGTTCATCCACCGGATGCAGATCCGCCAGGTGCGCGCCTTCGCCGAGGGTGGTCAATTCGTCCAGCAGCGCACTGAGTTCCTGACGCTCACCGGGATGTTGCTGCCAGCGCTGCAACAGGCTTTCGGCGTCCAGCAGGATGTCCATGCCTTGGGCGAGGAAGTTGTTGATCAGTTGCGGATCACGCTTGATGCGCAATCTGGTATTCGGTGCACTCAGGAGCGTTTCCAGCCGCTCGGCCAGCAACGCCCGGGTGCGCTCGATCAATGAGCGGGCGCCGGGAATCTCCGCCAGTGGATCAGTCTTGAGCTGTCGCAACCCGAGACGGAACAATCCTTCGGCTTCGAGCAGCAGTTCGACTTCGTCCAGGTCGAGGGCGAGCAGGTGCGCCTTGTACTCCCGGGCCAGATGATCCAGTGGCGTCGCCAGCTCGGCAATCGGCAATACGCCAGCCATGGAGGCGCTGCCCTTGAGGGTGTGCAGCGCCCGCTGCAACTCGTCGCTGGCCTGCAACGGCACGTGCTCGGCGGCTTGATCGAGGAAACGGTTGAGGCTGGCGAGATGGGTCTCGGCTTCCTTGCGGAAGATCTCCAGCAACAGCGGATCGAGGGCTGCCACATCCTGGGTATCTTCATCGCTGGCAGGCGTATCGCCCTTGGCGAGGGCATGGGCGCGAGCAGCCAGTTGGTCGACCTGGTTGCATTGGCGCTGGGCATTGGCGGCAAATTCGGCCACCAGCTTCGGCAGCAGGTCCAGGGCATCGCGGAGCAATTGTTGCACCGCTGCCCCTGGCGCAACGCTGTGCTCCAGCACGCGGTTGAGCAAGTTTTCCACCGCCCAGGCCAGTTCACCCAACACCAACGCGCGGACCATTCGGCCACTGCCTTTCAAGGTGTGGAATGCCCGACGCAATTCACTCAAGGCAGGTTTATCGTTGGGGTTAGCCGTCCAGCGCGGCAGGTATTCCCGGAGGATTTCCAGGACTTCATCGGTCTCTTCGAGGAACACTTCCCGCAGTTCATCGTCCACCGGCTCTTCACCGGTGGGCGGCGGCAACAGGCTTCCGGGGATAGTCAGGGCGGGCGGATTGACGGAGGACACAGGGCTGGCCAATACATCGGCCAGTGACTTGACGGTCTCAGGGTCGTCCAGTTCCTGCAAATCCTGCATGACCTGCGCTTCACTCGGGCTGAGCACATCTTCAAGCACCGGCACCTGCTGCTCGCTGGGGAAAAAGCCAAGTGCGGCCAGGCTTTTTTCCGCGACGTCGAGCAACTGTTCGCCCGGCGCTTCGGGGTCGTCGCTGAGGCGCTCCAGGTAGTACTCGATGCTGGTGATGACGTCGGCCAGGCTGTCCAGTTCCTGCCAGCCGGGGTGATCCGGATCCAGCAGCAGGTGCTCGCGGATGAAGTGGTTGCAGGTTTCGATCAGGCTCGCCGCACGGCTCAACGGAATCATCGCCAGCGCACCGCGCACTTGGGTCAGCAGGGCCGGCAGTGGCTGCAAATGCTGGCGGTCCCAGTCGGCGTCGATGTAGTCGACGATCATGTCCTTGGCCTGTTGCAGGCAGATGCGCGCTTCCTTGATCACAATCTGATGGATCTGGGTCAGGTCGGTGGTCGGCAGGCGGCTTTCTTCCTGGCTTTCCGGCTCGACGGTGCCGACCATGCCGGCCAGCGTCGCTTCGACGTAGAGCAAGGCACCGGCGACGTCCATCAGGATTGCGTCGTTGGGCTCACGCTGGCCCTGGGCGAGGCTCAGCACCACCGCCAGTTGATCGATGATGACCTTGCGCGGCTGGCCGAAACCGAGCACCGCCAGGGTGTCGGCGATTTGCCGCAGGGGCGCCAGCAGGCTTTCGAGGTCCGAGGTGTGTTGGCGGTCGCTGCGCACGAACAGGTCCAGGCGTTCCTTGACCCGCACCAGCTCTTCACACAAAGCGGCCAACACCGAGCGCATGGCATCGCGGTCGGGACCGGCCAGCCGTGCTCGTTCTTCGTCGACCATTGCGCTGTCAGGCAGCGCGTCGTCCAGTCCGTAGCGATCTTTCATGGTCAGCATCTGCCCGGTGGGATGTTCGGTCTTGGCAATGTAGAACAGCAAACTCTTGAGCAACTCTAGCGGCGCCGGCTGATTGATGCCGGGCATGCCCTGTTCGAGCAGGCGCTTCAGTTCTTTGTCGGCCTCCTTGAACAGACTGCGCAACGCCGGGCTGTTGGCAATCGAGCCGTCGCGCATGCCTTCGACCAGCGCCGAGGCGACTTGCCACAATGGGCTCAAGGGCGCGTTGCCGCACAGCCCTTCGAGGCGCGCAAAAACCTTGGTCAGGTAACCGAGATTGGTTTCGCCGTCCTGTTCACGCAGTAACCCGACCAGGGCCATCTGCAACATTTGCCGCAACTTGCGCAGCACGTTCGGTAAATCCGCCGGCTCCAGCAGCGCCAGCGACTCTTCGTCCAGTGGCGGCAGGTCCGGCAATTGCGGGCTGAACAGGCTGGTTTCCGACAACAGGCTTTCGCCACGGGCGCTGCGCAGATCGTTGATCAGTGGCAACACCACCAGCGGCAGGTCGCGGCGCGCACCTTGCACCCGGTCGAGGTAAATCGGCAGCTGCCCAAGGGCTTGCAGCAACAGGTGGAGCGTCTCATCGCGATGACTGACGCGGTTCTGTTGCAAGGCGGTGGTCAGATGTTCCATCTCTTCGGCGAGCAGCGCCGCGCCGTAGAATTCGACCATCTGCAAACTGCCGTGAACCTGATGGATGCACGCCAGGCATTCGCTGAGGGCGTGCGTCGCCTGCGGGTCATC
Organism: Pseudomonas sp. GM41(2012); assembly: GCF_000282315.2. Classification (GTDB taxonomy): domain Bacteria; phylum Pseudomonadota; class Gammaproteobacteria; order Pseudomonadales; family Pseudomonadaceae; genus Aquipseudomonas. Next base: position 552,540 of record NZ_AKJN02000007.1, on the reverse strand, counting down.
AAGCAACGTTTCAATCGCCTGGTGAGCCACTTTCAGCGTTTCGGCAATCTCGCCTTTGACCCACTCGAGGGCCACATAGTCGTGCCGATCACCCATAACCACTCCAAATCACTGCTCTACTCAAAAAATGCATTCGCTCGCAGGCGTTTCACACTTTATCCGCAGCCTCAGCCTTGGCGGCCGGCAAGGTGAAACCGGACACCGAACGCCGCAGCTGGCTGGCCATTTTCGCCAGGTTGCCAATGCTCTCGGCGGTGGCGGTGGAGCCGGACGAGGTCTGCGTGGTGATCTGCTGGATCACGTTCATCGTCAGGGAAATCTGACCGGCCGAGGACGTCTGTTGCTGGGCGGCGTTGGAAATACTCTGGATCAACGCGGCGAGGGTCTTCGACACACCTTCGATTTCTTCCAGGGCCACTCCGGCATCCTGCGCCAGACGAGCGCCACGCACCACTTCGGTGGTGGTCTGTTCCATGGAAATCACCGCTTCGTTGGTGTCGGTCTGAATCGCCCGCACCAGGGTTTCGATCTGCCGGGTGGCGGCGGACGAGCGCTCGGCCAACCGCTGAACTTCATCGGCGACCACCGCGAAACCGCGCCCGGCGTCACCGGCCATGGAGGCCTGGATCGCCGCGTTGAGCGCAAGGATGTTGGTCTGGTCGGCAATGTCATCGATCAGGCTGACAATGTCGCCGATTTCCTGAGAGGACTCGCCGAGGCGTTTGATGCGCTTGGCGGTGTCTTGAATCTGCTCGCGAATATTGTCCATGCCGTGGATGGTGTTGTGCACCACCTCGTTGCCCTTGTTGGCGATTTCCACCGAACGTTCGGCCACCGCCGATGATTCGGCGGCGTTGGCCGAGACCTGATCGATGGACTGGGCCATGTCGTTGATTGCGGTGGAGGCTTCGGCAATCTGCTGCGCCTGATGCTCAGAAGCCTGCGCCAGGTGCATGGCGGTGGCCTGGGTTTCCTGCACGGCGGCAGCGACCTGGCCGGCGGTGAGGTTGATGGTCGCCACCAGATCGCGCAGTTGGTCCACGGAATAGTTGATCGAGTCGGCGATGGTCCCGGTGAAGTCTTCGGTCACCGAGGCAGTCACGGTCAGGTCGCCGTCCGCCAAGTCTTCGATCTCGTCGAGCAGGCGCATGATTGCGTTCTGGTTACGCTCGTTCTTCTCGGCCGTTTCGCGCAGCTGACGGTTGGTTTCCCGGACCATCACCAGACCAATGAGGATGATCGACATCAGCGCCAACAGGCCCAGCACGTAGCCGCCAATGGTGTCGGTGTTGCGCCCGCCGGCCAGGTTTTCGAAACCGCCGGCCAGGTGCGAGGCTTCCTCGAGCAGGGTCTGCGACAGGGTGAAAATATTGGTCGCCGATTCGCGGACCTTGAACAGCTCCGGCGAGGTTTCGAGGATTTCATCCACCGAACCCGAGACGAATTCGAACAGCTCGGAAATCTCGATCAACCGCGCGCGAGCATCGCGGTCTTCAACCTGGCTGACTTTCAGTGACGGATTGCCCTGGAGCATGCCGTTGAGCACCAGGCCGAATCGCGCCGCATCGCGACCGAAGGCGTCGGCGGCCTGCTGCGAATTTTCATCACCGGACAGCACGGTGTTCACCGCCCCGAGAATCCGCTCAGCCAATAGCGACTGGCGCTGGGCCATGGCCACCTGCGCGGCCGGGGCACCGCGCTGGAGGAGCGTTTCGACGACTTTTTCGTACTCGACCTGCAACTGCGGCACGGTTTCGGCCAGGGTCGCGGCGACTTGATGCAGCGACAGCACGGTCTGTTCGCTGGAGAGGATCGCGTCGGTGTTTTTCAGCAAGCGTTCCCAGTCCAGTTGCACGGCGCGCATTTCCGGGCGCACGGTGGACGGCGCCGGCGGCAGGCCGGTGGCGGGGTCACCTTTCTTCAGATAGCCCCAGCGTTGGGCAAAGTCATTGCGCGCATCGCTCAGCAGCTTGAACGCCGCCGCCTTGCCGGCAGCGGCTTCGGTGGCGTTCTTGGCAATACGCTGGGACAACACGCGCAGCTCACCGGCGTGGCCGATGTACTGTTTGTCGTACGTGGCCTGGGTGTTGAGGTACGCGAAGTTGGCGAACAGCAGCATGATGAAGACGATCAGCGCGATGAACAGCGCGATGATCTGTGACCGGCTGCGCGACCCTTCTGGCTTGCCTGTTTTTGCTTTTATCATCGGTAACCAACACCCTTAAAGATTGCCGAAGAACCTGTGGGAGCGAGCTTGCTCGCGATAGCGGTGTATCAGTCGACATTAATGTTGGCTGTGAGTCCGTCATCGCGAGCAAGCTCGCTCCCACAGGGGGGCCGCGTTTACAGCGCGACGTGCATAAAGCTTTGGGACTGCACCAACGTAAACGGGCTGAACACCTGCCAGGTCTGCTCACGCTGGAACCGGCCTTTGATGAACGGTGCAATCGGGCTGTTCAATGTCTCTACCAGCTCAAGGCTGTCTTGGGCAAAGTGCTGGAGGCCGAAGACTTCATCGACCATCAACCCGGTAAACACGTCGTTATGCTCGACCACCAATACCCGGCGCTGCTTGCGCACGGCTGACAGCTCGTGCCCGAAGAACCCACACAAATCGATGATCGGCAACAGACGCCCGCGCAGGTTGGCCACACCCTTGACCCAGGGCCTGACCCCCGGCAGCTGGGTGAACCGCGGCTCGTGCAGCACCTCGCTGACCTCGCCCATCGGCGCAACGTACCAGTGCTCGCCCAGACGAAAGCCGATGCCGCTCCAACTGTCTTGTCGGGTCGGCTGGGACGGCAAGTCCGCCGCCAGCAGACGACAACGCTGGTCGATCTGCAGCAGCAGTTCGAAAGCCGTCAGCGACTCGGTCATGGCCGGACGATCAACCGGCCAGCACGTTGTTCAGGGTCTTGATCAGGGTTTCTTCGTCGACCGGTTTGGTCAGGTAGTCCTTGGCGCCCTGGCGCGTGCCCCAGACCTTGTCAGTCTCCTGATCCTTGGTGGTAATGATGATCACCGGGATGTGCCCGGTTTCCGGGTCTTTGGTCAGCTGACGGGTCGCCTGGAAACCATTGAGGCCAGGCATGACGATGTCCATCAGAACGGCGTCGGGTTTTTCCTGACGGGCCAGTGCCACGCCGTCGGCGCCGTTTTCGGCTTTCAACACTTCATGACCGTGCTTTTCCAGCATGCCGGTCAGTTTGTACATTTCGGTCGGCGAATCATCGACGATCAGAATACGTGCCATGGTCTTCCCCATTCTTGTCGACGCCGGGCCCGCTGGCCGAGCGTCACTGTGCGTGTCCTACTGCGGCAAAACGGCGGCGAAGCCCGGTACATGGGCCTGGATCGCGTTCAGCAGTTCTTCCTTGCTGAAAGGCTTGGTCAAAAACTGGTCGGAGCCGACGATGCGCCCCTTGGCCTTGTCGAACAGCCCGTCCTTGGACGACAGCATAATCACTGGCGTGGACTTGAACGCACTGTTGTTCTTGATTAAAGCGCAGGTCTGATAACCATCCAGACGCGGCATCATGATGTCGACAAAGATGATGCCGGGGTGATTGTCGGCAATCTTGGCCAGGGCATCGAAACCGTCGATGGCGGTGATCACTTCACATCCCACGTTCTTCAACAGCGTTTCGGCGGTACGGCGAATCGTCTTCGAATCGTCGATCACCATGACCTTCAAGGCGCTGGAATGTTGTTCCATAAATGCTCTGCCGTCGCCTTTGCGAATCAAATTGTCCATTTCCGATAACCGGAGGCTCGAAACCCTTGATGTTTAAGGGCCGGAACGATATCGCAGCCTTTTTAGCACAGTCTCCAAATGCAATCTATCGGGGGACCGGCGCGGTGGTTTTTCCTTGACCGGACACACACTGAGCGCCAATCTGACGCCACTTTTTCGTGTCCAGTCGGACCACCCAAATTCGAGGAAAAACCCATGAGCGTTCGCGTCGGGATTGTCATGGATCCTATTGCCAGCATTTCCTATAAAAAGGATAGCTCGCTGGCCATGCTGTTGGCCGCACAGAAGCGCGGCTGGGAACTGTTCTATATGGAACAGGGCGATTTGTACCAGGCCGAAGGCGAAGCGCGGGCGCGGATGCGTCCGTTGAAAGTCTTCGCCAACCCGGAAAAATGGTTCGAGCTCGAAGCCGAGACCGACGCGCTGCTGAGCGATCTGGACGTGATCCTGATGCGCAAGGATCCGCCGTTCGACATGGAATTCGTCTACTCCACTTACCTGCTGGAGCAAGCCGAACGCGCTGGCGTGCTGGTGGTCAACAAGCCGCAAAGTCTGCGCGACTGCAACGAGAAACTGTTCGCCACGCTGTTCCCGCAGTGCACGCCGCCGACCATCGTCAGCCGTCGCCCGGACGTACTGCGTGAATTCGCCGACCATCACGGCGACGTGATCCTCAAGCCGCTGGACGGCATGGGCGGTTCATCGATCTTCCGTCACACCGCTGGCCACCCGAACCTGTCGGTGATCCTCGAAACCCTGACCCTGCATGGCAAACAACAGATCATGATTCAGGGTTACCTGCCGGCAATCGTCGATGGCGACAAGCGCATCCTGATGATCGACGGCGAGCCGGTGGATTACTGCCTGGCGCGGATTCCGGCCGCTGGCGAAACCCGTGGCAACCTCGCCGCCGGTGGCCGTGGCGAAGCCCGACCGCTGACCGAGAAAGATCGCTGGATCGCCGCACAAGTCGGCCCGACCCTGCGCGAGAAAGGCCTGCTGTTCGTCGGTCTCGACGTGATCGGTGAGCATCTGACCGAAATCAACGTCACCAGCCCGACCTGCATTCGCGAGATCGATAACGCATTCGGCACCGACATTGGTGGCCTGTTGATGGATGCCATCGATCAGAAGCTCAAGGCCCGTTGATATAGAACAGCCAAGAAACGACCAACATTGCGTTATCATCCGCGGCCTGTGAAAAACGCGATGTTGGTTTTTTTGTCATGACGCTCCCGTCCGATCTACCCGCTGAACTCGCCCATCGTGGCGTGCGCCCGGCTGATCGCCTCGGTTTTACCCTGTTTCTCGCGGCGCTGATTCACCTGGCCTTGCTGTTGGGCGTCGGTTTTACGATGGTCGAACCCAAGCAAATCAGCAAAACCCTGGAAATCACCCTCGCCACCTTCAAAAGCGAAAAGAAGCCTGAGAAAGCCGATTTCCTCGCTCAAGAGAATCAGGAAGGCAGCGGCACCCTGGATAAAAAGGCCATTCCCAAGACCACCGAGGTCGCGCCTTTCCAGGACAACAAGGTGCAGAAAGTCACGCCACCGCCGGCGGCCAAGCCTGAAGTGAAGGAAGCCGCACCCAAGGCAGCGGTGACGACCGTCGCGCCCAAGCCGAAAAAGGCCGCGGCCAAAACCGAAGAACCCAAACCCGTCACCAAACCCGCCGTCGCCGCGCCGACGTTCGACAGTGAACAGCTGTCCACCGACATCGCCAGCCTGGAAGCGGAACTGGCCAACGAACAACAGCTGTATGCCAAGCGCCCGCGTATCCACCGCCTGAGCGCCGCGTCGACCATGCGCGACAAGGGCGCCTGGTATAAGGACGAGTGGCGCAAGAAAGTCGAGCGCATCGGCAACCTGAATTACCCCGACGAAGCACGACGCAAGCAGATCTACGGCAATTTGCGCCTGATGGTTTCGATCAACCGCGACGGCTCGCTCTTTGAAGTGCTGGTGCTGGAGTCATCCGGGCAACCGCTGCTGGATCAGGCGGCGCAGCGCATCGTGCGGCTGGCGGCGCCGTTTTCACCGTTTACCGGGGATTTGTCGGACATCGACCGCCTGGAAATCATCCGGACCTGGAAGTTTGCGCGCGGAGACAGACTCTCCAGCAACTGATCACCGCAAATCCCCTGTGGGAGCGAGCCTTTGTGGTGAGGGGGTTTAGCGAAACGTCGCACCGCCCCGTTCGGCTGCGCAGCAGTCGTAAAACCATTGCATGCGGTGTGTCAGACACAACGGGGTTGCAAGCTTGGGGTCGCTTCGCAACCCAACGGGGGTAAACCCCCTCGCCACAAAGGCCCGCTCCCACATTTGGTCTGTGCCGACTGCCAAATTCGGCATCCTCAGCTTGTCAGTTTGTCCCTCCAACGCCACACTAGCGCTCATGAAGAACGTCAGCCCCAGCTACCTCAAGCATCAGTTCCTGATCGCCATGCCTCACATGGTCGACCCGAACTTTGCGCACACCTTGACCTACATCGTCGAGCACACGGCCAATGGTGCCATGGGCCTGGTGGTCAATCGTCCGCAAGACCTCAACCTGGCCGATATCCTCGAGCAATTGCGCCCCGACATCGAACCGCCGATGCTCTGCCAGCATGTGCCGATCTTCATCGGCGGCCCGGTGCAGACCGATCGTGGTTTTGTCCTGCACCCTTCGGGGCAGAGTTATCAGGCCACCGTTGAGCTCGATGAGAAACTGGCCCTGTCGACCTCCCAGGACGTGCTGTTCGCCATCGCCGACGGCGTCGGTCCGGCGAAAAGCCTGATCGCCCTCGGATACGCTGGCTGGGAAGCCGGGCAGCTGGAAGCCGAACTGGCCCAGAACGCCTGGCTGACCTGCCCGTTCGATGCCGAAATTTTGTTCAACACCAGCAGCGAACTGCGCCTGGAAGCAGCGGCCAAGCACCTGGGCGTCAATCTCAGCCTTCTGACCAGTCAGGCGGGACACGCCTGATGGCCCTGCGCCTGATTTTGGGTTTCGACTACGGCACCAAACAGATCGGCGTTGCGGTCGGCCAGGTGATTACCGGCCAGGCCCGCGAGCTGTGCACCTTGAAGGCACAAAACGGTATTCCCGACTGGAATCAGGTCGAAGCCCTGATTAAAGAGTGGAAACCCGATGCGGTGGTGGTTGGCCTGCCCTTGAACATGGACGGCACGCCGAGCGACATGTGCCTGCGCGCCGAGAAATTCGCCCGCCGTCTCAACGGCCGCTACAACCTGCCCTTCTATACCCACGATGAACGCCTGACCACCTTCGAAGCCAAGGGTGAACGGCGTGATCGTGGCGGACAAAAGGGCAGCTACCGTGACAATCCGGTGGACGCCATCGCCGCCGCCCTGCTGCTGCAAGGCTGGCTCGACGAAAACACCGCATTGTTCGAATCCTGAAGAGCCGCAACACGCGTCTCTACTTAGCGACAACCCGAGCCACCTCTCCAGCAGAACCCGGCTCGGGCCCAAGAAGGAGCAACCATGAGCCTGCCCAATCCCGCCGAACTGATCAGCCAGATGGCGACCCGTCTCAAGGCGCACCTGGAACACCGTGGCATCAGCGAGCCGCGCTACATCGGTATTCGTACCGGTGGTGTCTGGGTCGCCCAGGCGTTGCTCGATGAACTGGGCAGCGACTCGCCGCTCGGCACCCTGGACGTCTCCTTCTACCGCGACGACTTCAGTCAGAACGGTCTGCACCCACAAGTGCGCCCGTCTGCCCTACCGTTCGAGATCGAAGGCCAACACCTGGTGCTGATCGATGACGTGCTGATGAGCGGCCGGACCATCCGCGCCGCCCTCAATGAGCTGTTCGACTACGGCCGCCCGGCCAGCGTGACATTGGTCTGCCTGCTGGACCTGGACGCCGGCGAGCTGCCGATCCGCCCGAATGTGGTCGGCGCGACCCTGTCGCTGGCCGCCCACGAACGGGTGAAACTGTCCGGCCCGGAACTCAAGCTCGAACTGCAAGACCTCGCCCTTTAATTCGCCCTATTGAGAGTCCCCCTCGCGATGACGCCTCTAGAAACCAAGCGCCCGCTGCAGCTCAATGATCAGGGCCAGCTGCGCCACTTCCTCTCGCTCGACGGTTTGCGCCGCGAGCTGCTGACGGAAATCCTCGACACCGCCGACTCGTTCCTCGAAGTCGGCGCCCGGGCGGTGAAGAAAGTCCCGTTGCTGCGCGGCAAGACCGTGTGCAACGTGTTCTTCGAGAACTCCACCCGCACCCGCACCACCTTCGAACTGGCCGCTCAGCGACTGTCGGCGGACGTGATCACCCTCAACGTGTCCACGTCGTCGGCGAGCAAGGGCGAAACCCTGCTCGACACCCTGCGCAACCTGGAAGCCATGGCCGCCGACATGTTCGTCGTGCGCCACGGTGATTCCGGCGCGGCGCACTTCATCGCCGAACATGTCTGCCCGCAAGTGGCGATCATCAACGGCGGCGACGGCCGCCACGCCCACCCGACCCAGGGCATGCTCGACATGCTCACCATCCGTCGGCACAAGGGCGGCTTCGAAAACCTTTCCGTAGCCATCGTCGGCGACATCCTGCACTCGCGGGTGGCGCGCTCGAACATGCTGGCGCTGAAAACCCTCGGCTGCCCGGACATCCGCGTGATCGCGCCGAAAACCCTGCTGCCGATCGGCATCGAGCAATACGGCGTGAAGGTTTACACCGACATGACCGAAGGCCTGAAAGACGTCGACGTGGTGATCATGCTGCGCCTGCAGCGTGAACGCATGACTGGCGGCCTGCTGCCGAGCGAAGGCGAGTTCTACCGCCTGTTCGGCCTGACTACCGCGCGTCTGGCCGGAGCCAAACCGGATTGCATCGTCATGCACCCGGGGCCAATCAACCGTGGGGTGGAAATTGAGTCGGCGGTGGCCGACGGCCCGCACTCGGTGATCCTCAACCAGGTCACCTACGGCATCGCAATTCGTATGGCTGTGCTGTCGATGGCCATGAGCGGGCAAACAGCCCAGCGCCAATTCGAGCAGGAGAACGCCCAGTGAAGCTCAGCATTCTCGGCGCACGCGTCATCGATCCGGCCAGCGGCCTGGACCAAGTTACCGATATCCATATTGAAGCCTGCAAGATCATTGCCCTTGGCGCCGCGCCCGCCGGTTTTGTCGCCGTCGACACCCTCGACGCCAAAGGCCTGGTCGCCGCCCCCGGGCTGGTTGACCTGAACGTCGCCCTGCGCGAGCCGGGCTACAGCCGTAAAGGTTCAATCGTCAGCGAAACCCGCGCCGCCGCGGCCGGTGGCGTCACCAGCCTGTGCTGCCCGCCGAAAACCAAACCGGTGCTGGACACCTCGGCCGTGGCCGAACTGATCCTCGACCGCGCCCGCGAGGCCGGCAACACCAAGGTGTTCCCGATCGGCGCCCTGAGCAAAGGCCTGGACGGCGAACAGCTGGCCGAACTGGTCGCCTTGCGCGATGCCGGTTGCGTGGCCTTTGGCAACGGCCTGGACAGCTTCCGCAACACCCGCACGCTGTGCCGGGCGCTGGAGTACGCCGCAACTTTCGACCTGACGGTGATTTTCAACTCTCAGGACCATGATCTGGCCGAAGGTGGCTTGGCCCACGAAGGCCCGACCGCCAGCTTCCTCGGTTTGCCGGGCATTCCCGAAACCGCTGAAACCGTGGCTCTGGCCCGGGATCTGCTGCTGGTCGAGCAAAGTGGCGTGCGCGCGCACTTCAGCCAGCTCACCAGCGCCCGTGGCGTGGCCCTGATCGCTCAGGCCCAGGCTCGCGGCCTGCCGGTGACGGCCGATGTCGCCCTGTATCAGCTGATCCTGACCGACGAAGCGCTGATCGACTTCAGCAGCCTCTATCACGTCCAGCCGCCGCTGCGCACCCGCGCCGACCGCGATGGCCTGCGTGAAGCGGTGAAATCCGGTGTCGTCTCGGCGATTTCCAGCCATCACCAACCCCACGAGCGGGATGCCAAACTGGCGCCGTTCGGGGCCACCGAGCCGGGCATCAGCAGCGTTGAACTGCTGCTGCCGTTGGCGATGACGCTGGTGGAGGATGGTTTGCTGGACCTGCCAACGCTGCTGGCGCGCTTGAGCACCGGACCTGCCGAGGCATTGCGCCTGCCGGCGGGCAAACTGGCGGTAGGTGGACCGGCGGACATCGTGCTGTTCGACCCGGCGGCGTCGACCGTGGCCGGCGAGACCTGGCTGTCCAAAGGCGAAAACTGCCCGTTCATTGGCCACAGCCTGCCGGGCGTGGTGCGTTACACCTTGGTGGATGGACGAATCAGCCACCAGGCGTAAGACCGCGTTGCTGCAATCGCGAGCAAGCTTTGCTCCTACGGGATCGTGTATGAACACCCTGTAGGAGCATGGCTTGCCAGCGATGGCTTACTGGAAGGCACCTCTGTTCTGCGCATTGCGAATCGACACCTGGTCATTCAGCGTCCAGAAGTCATACAGCACCCCCAGAAAGAACAACCCGCCCGTCACCAGGTACAGCAATCCGCTGATCCACTTCCCCTGATACATCCGGTGTACGCCGAATACCCCAAGAAACGTCAGCAGAATCCACGCAACGTTGTACTTAATGGGCCCGGCGGTAAAACGCAGGTCCGCTTCACGATCCATGGCCGGGATCAGAAACAGGTCAATCAGCCAACCGATACCCAACAAACCGAGGGTTAAGAACCAAATCGTCCCCGTTACCGGCTTGCCGTAATAGAAGCGGTGAGCGCCGGTAAAACCGAAAATCCACAGCAGGTAACCGATCACCTTGCTGTGCGTGTCTTGATGCGAAACGGGTTGTTGATAGGTGTTCATGAAGGACCTCGAATCACACGATAGATAAATATTCTTTAAATCTTTGTGACTTTTTTACAGGTGGCCGACGTATGGCAAATGCTACCTTGTGTCCCGTCAAACCCTTGTAACACAAGCGTTGTGTCCGACAATCGCGTCTATTTTCCGCTTATTTGGTTCCGTTGACCCCAAGGTTGAATCGACCAACGGCCGCGGAAGGGCCAAAAAAGCTGTTATAAAGTTGCGCGCTAACTTATATGAGCCCTGCCTAATGCGTCCATTTTTCAAGACATGGCTAACCATTTGCCTTTTGATGCCACTGGCCGCCCACGCCACCAATCGTGAGCAACGTCTTCCTAACGTTAATGGTTACACCCCAAAATCCCATGTTTCTGCTCCTTCGAGCAAAAACAAACAGACCCTAAAACGCGCTCCTCAACTGAGCAGCAACAGCAGCCTGGTTCCGCCGATGGCGACCAAGGAAAGCAGCAACGTGCTGAGCCGCGCCGTAAACGTCCTCGGTACACCTTACCGTTGGGGCGGCAGCAGCCCAAGTAAAGGGTTCGACTGCAGTGGTCTGGTGAAATACGCGTTCAACGACGCCACGTTCGACCTGCCGCGTACTTCCAACGCCATGGCCAGCGGTCATGGGGAGAAAGTCGATCGCAAGGATCTGAAGCCTGGCGACCTGATTTTCTTCAACATCAAGAGCCGTCGGGTCAATCACGTCGCCATCTACCTGGGCAACGACCGCTTCATCCACGCACCACGCCGTGGCAAGTCGGTGACCATCGACACGCTGAAAAAACCCTACTGGGAAAGCCACTACGTGGTTGCGAAGCGGGTTATGCCGAAAGAGAAGAACACCTTACAGGTTGTTCAACGCTGATTTGAAGCAAGATCAAAAGATCGCAGCCTGCGGCAGCTCCTACACGGGACTATGCATTTCCCTGTAGGAGCTGCCGCAGGCTGCGATCTTTTGCTTTTAAGCTTCAAAAACCATCCGGCGTGCGCGCCTTCTCCCGCGCATGCTCGCGGCTGATCAAGCCCTTGCTCACCAGCTCCTTCAAGCACATATCCAGCGTCTGCATCCCCAGGTTTCCCCCGGTCTGAATCGACGAGTACATCTGCGCCACCTTGTCTTCGCGGATCAGGTTACGGATCGCTGACGTGCCGAGCATGATTTCGTGGGCCGCGATCCGCCCGCCGCCGATCTTCTTGACCAACGTCTGCGACACCACCGCCAGTAACGACTCGGACAGCATCGAACGAACCATCGATTTCTCGTCACCCGGAAACACGTCCACCACCCGGTCAATGGTTTTCGCCGCCGATGTCGTATGCAGCGTGCCAAATACCAGGTGACCGGTTTCGGCGGCGGTCAACGCCAGGCGAATGGTCTCGAGATCCCGCATTTCCCCCACCAGAATCACGTCCGGGTCCTCCCGCAGGGCCGAGCGCAGCGCCGTGGCGAAACTGCGTGTGTCGCGATGGACTTCACGCTGATTGATCAAGCATTTGCGTGACTCGTGGACGAACTCGATCGGGTCTTCGATGGTGAGGATGTGGTGATGACGATGGGTGTTCAGGTGATCGATCATCGCCGCCAGGGTGGTGGATTTGCCGGAACCGGTCGGACCGGTCACCAGCACCAGCCCCCGCGGCGCTTCGGTAATCTTGCGAAACACCTCCCCCATACCGAGGTCGTCCATACTCAGGACCTTGGACGGAATGGTCCGGAACACCGCGCCAGCACCGCGATTGTGGTTGAACGCGTTAACCCGAAAACGCGCCACGCCGGGCACGTCAAAGGAGAAGTCGGTCTCCAGGTGCTTCTCGAAGTCCACCCGCTGCGTGTCGTTCATGATGTCGTAGATCAGCGCCTGCACCTGTTTGTGGTCCAGGGCTGGCAGGTTGATGCGCCGCACATCGCCGTCGACCCGAATCATCGGGGGCAGGCCGGCAGACAGATGCAAGTCGGATGCGCCCTGTTTCGCGCTGAAAGCCAGCAGCTCAGTGATATCCATAGCGTTCCTCAATTCCAGTAGAATGCCGCGAACCTTCAGCCGCCGGCGCCTCTTGATGTCCACGATAGCAGACAACATTGCTCAGGTTAGTTCACGCATCCACGCCGCTGCCGTTGCCGCAAAGCGCGACGCAGACAGCGTCCAGCTATTGGCCGTGAGCAAGACCAAGCCCGCCGAGGCCCTGCGCGAAGCGTATGCCGCCGGCCTCCGCGACTTTGGTGAGAACTACTTGCAGGAAGCCCTGAGCAAACAGCTCGAATTGGCCGACCTGCCCTTGATCTGGCACTTCATCGGCCCCATTCAATCGAACAAGACTCGCGCTATTGCCGAGCACTTCGCCTGGGTGCATTCCGTGGATCGTTTGAAAATCGCACAACGCCTGTCCGAACAACGTCCTGCCGAGTTGCCCCCACTGAACATCTGCATCCAGGTCAACGTCAGCGGTGAAGCCAGCAAGTCCGGCTGCACCCCGGCTGACCTGCCGGCCCTGGCCAATGCCATCAGTGAACTGCCGCGCATCAAGCTGCGCGGGTTGATGGCAATCCCCGAGCCAACTGAAGATCGCGCCGCCCAGGATGCCGCTTTTGCTGCCGTACAAAGCCTGCAAGCCAGCCTGAACCTGCCGCTCGACACACTTTCCATGGGCATGAGCCACGACCTTGAGTCGGCCATCGCCATGGGCGCCACCTGGGTCCGTATCGGTACGGCCCTGTTTGGTGCCCGCGACTACGGCCAGCCATAACGTGGCTGACATACCTCTCTATAAGGACCTGACATGAGCAAGACTCGTATTGCCTTTATCGGTGCCGGCAACATGGCGGCCAGCCTGATCGGCGGCCTGCGCGCCAAAGGTCTGGACGCCGCGCAGATCCGCGCCAGCGATCCGGGCGCTGAAACCCGCGCTCGCGTGAACGCTGAACACGGTATCGAGGTGTTCGCCGACAACGCCGACGCCATCCAGGGCGCCGAAGTCGTCGTACTGGCGGTCAAACCTCAAGCGATGAAAGCCGTCTGCGAAGCGCTTCGCCCAAGCCTCAAGCCGAATCAACTGGTGGTCTCGATTGCGGCCGGCATCACCTGCGCCAGCATGAACAACTGGCTCGGCGCCCAACCGATCGTGCGTTGCATGCCCAATACCCCGGCGCTGCTGCGTCAGGGTGTGAGCGGTTTGTTCGCCACGGCTGAAGTGAGCACCGAGCAACGCAAACAGGCGCAAGAACTGCTGTCCGCCGTCGGCATCGCACTGTGGCTGGATGAAGAGCAGCAACTGGACGCGGTCACCGCCGTTTCCGGCTCGGGCCCCGCGTACTTCTTCCTGCTGATCGAAGCCATGACCGCGGCCGGCGTGAAGCTTGGTCTGCCAGCAGACATCGCTGCACAACTGACCCTGCAAACCGCTTTGGGCGCTGCTCACATGGCCGTGGCCAGTGACGTCGACGCTGCGGAACTGCGTCGCCGCGTGACGTCGCCTGCGGGCACGACGGAAGCGGCGATCAAGTCGTTCCAGGCCGGTGGCTTCGAAGCCCTGGTAGAAAAAGCACTTGGCGCCGCTGCGCACCGCTCGGCCGAGATGGCCGAACAACTGGGTCAATAAGGAGCCTTACATGATTGGATTGAACACTGCAGCGGTCTACGTGCTGCAAACCCTCGGCAGCCTGTACCTGCTGATCGTGCTGCTGCGCTTCGTACTGCAACTGGTACGCGCAAACTTCTACAACCCACTCTGCCAGTTCGCCGTGAAAGCCACTCAGCCGCTGCTCAAGCCATTGCGCCGGATCATCCCGAGCATGTTCGGCCTGGACATGTCCTCCCTGGTGCTGGCGATCCTCGTGCAACTGGCGTTGATGGCCCTGACCCTGCTGCTGACTTACGGCACCACCGGTAACCCGCTGCAATTGCTGATCTGGTCGCTGATTGGCGTGACCGCGCTGTTCCTGAAGATTTTCTTCTTTGCCCTGATCATCAGCGTGATCCTGTCCTGGGTCGCACCGGGCAGCCATAACCCTGGCGCCGAACTGGTGAACCAGATCTGCGAGCCGGCCCTGGCGCCGTTCCGCAAGATCCTGCCGAGCCTCGGCGGCCTGGATATCTCGCCGATCCTGGCGTTCATGGTGCTCAAGCTGATCGACATGCTGGTGATCAACAACCTCGCCGCCATGACGATGATGCCGGAAATCCTGCGTCTGCTGATCTGACCCGGTGAGCTACTTTCGCTGGGACGGTGACGACCTGATTCTGGAGTGTCACCTGCAACCGGCGGCCCGCAGCGATGATTTCTGCGGGCTGCACGGGGATCGATTGAAGATCCGCCTGACGGCGCCTCCCGTTGAAGGCAAGGCCAATGCGTATTTGATAGCGTTTCTGGCCAAGGCGTTTGGGGTGTCCAAGAGTCAGGTGAGTTTGATTAGCGGCGAGTTGAACCGGCAGAAGCGAGTGCGGATCTGCTCGCCGAAGAAGCTGCCGGATTTGCCTGATCTTGTGCGCCCGGCAGGCTGACCGCGTCATCGTTCATCGCGAGCAAGCCTTGCTCCTACAGGTCCGGGGTCGCACCCAATTCCGCTACCAACACAAACCCCGTAGGAGCAAGGCTTGCCCGCGATGGCCACACCTCGATCTGACAGGAAAAAATCAGGCCCGGCCTTTGCTTGCCGCTAGCCACAGCGGTCTTTAGACTTACGCCTCATTTCAACGAGAGCAGGGTCGATGCCAGCTGCCTTTCCCCCCGATTCTGTTGGTCTGGTGACGCCGCAAGTGGCGCACTTCAGCGAACCCCTGGCCTTGGCCTGCGGCCGTTCGCTCCCAGCTTATGACCTGATCTACGAAACCTACGGCACGCTGAATGCCGCGGCGAGCAACGCCGTGCTGATCTGCCACGCCTTGTCCGGTCACCATCACGCTGCCGGCTTCCACAGCCCCGACGACCGCAAACCCGGTTGGTGGGACAGCTGCATTGGCCCCGGCAAGCCAATCGACACCAACAAATTCTTCGTGGTCAGCCTGAACAACCTCGGCGGTTGCAACGGCTCTACCGGCCCGAGCAGCGTCAATCCGGAAACCGGCAGGCCGTTTGGCGCCGACTTCCCGGTGTTGACCGTGGAAGACTGGGTTCACAGCCAGGCGCGTCTGGCAGACCTGCTCGGCATTGGCCAATGGGCCGCCGTGATCGGCGGCAGTCTCGGTGGCATGCAGGCGATGCAGTGGAGCATCACCTACCCGGATCGCATTCGCCACTGCCTGGCCATCGCCTCGGCCCCCAAGCTGTCGGCACAGAACATTGCGTTCAACGAAGTGGCGCGCCAAGCGATCCTCACCGACCCCGAGTTCCACGGCGGTTCGTTCCAGGAAGCGGGCGTGATTCCCAAGCGTGGCTTGATGCTGGCGCGGATGGTCGGGCACATCACGTACCTGTCCGATGACTCGATGGGTGAGAAATTCGGTCGGGGCCTGAAGAGCGAAAAGCTCAACTACGACTTCCACAGCGTCGAATTCCAGGTCGAAAGCTACCTGCGTTATCAGGGCGAAGAGTTCTCCGGGCGCTTCGACGCCAACACGTACCTGCTGATGACCAAGGCGCTGGATTACTTCGATCCGGCGGCGAACTTCGACGATGACCTGGCGAAAACCTTCGCCAACGCCCAGGCCAAGTTCTGCGTGATGTCTTTCACTACCGACTGGCGCTTCTCCCCTGCCCGCTCGCGGGAGCTGGTGGACGCGCTGATGGCGGCCAAGAAAGACGTCTGCTACCTCGAGATCGACGCTCCGCAAGGCCACGACGCCTTCCTGATTCCGATCCCGCGCTACCTGCAGGCGTTCAGCAACTACATGAACCGAATTACGTTGTGAGAAAGCCATGAGAGCTGATCTGGAAATCATCCAGGAATGGATCCCCGCCGGCAGCCGCGTGCTCGACCTCGGTTGCGGCGATGGCGAATTGCTGACCTGGCTGCGCGACAACAAGCAAGTCACCGGCTATGGCCTGGAAAACGACCCGGACAACATCGCCGAGTGCGTGGCCAAGGGCATCAACGTGATTGAGCAGGACCTGGACAAGGGCCTGGGCAACTTTGCCAGCAACAGCTTCGACGTCGTGGTCATGACCCAGGCGCTGCAAGCCGTGCACTACCCGGACAAGATCCTCGACGAAATGCTGCGCGTCGGTCGCCAGTGCATCATCACCTTCCCCAACTTCGGTCACTGGCGCTGCCGCTGGTACCTGGCGAGCAAGGGCCGGATGCCGGTGTCCGATTTTCTGCCGTACACCTGGTACAACACGCCGAACATCCACTTTTGCACCTTCGAAGACTTTGAAGCGTTGTGTCGCGAACGTGAAGCCAGG
Source organism: Pseudomonas sp. GM41(2012) (assembly GCF_000282315.2). Taxonomy (GTDB): domain Bacteria; phylum Pseudomonadota; class Gammaproteobacteria; order Pseudomonadales; family Pseudomonadaceae; genus Aquipseudomonas. Next base: position 535,633 of record NZ_AKJN02000007.1, on the reverse strand, counting down.
GTCATTGATCGGCTTGCCGTGGATCAACAACACCGTCACGGGTGGGCCAGTAAGCTATGGCCTAATCTATTAGGTGAAATCGGTATTTACCGCGTCAGCAGCCCCGGGCTGCAAGACCACAAGGTCGCGGTCTGAGTCGCGACACTTCGAGGAGAACGAACATGGGTCGTCTAGCGCTGTTTGTACTTACTGCCTGCCTGAGCGTCACCGCCATGGCCGCCGATGTCATCAAAGGCGAGCGCAAGGAAACCTTTGGCGATGTAACGGTGCACTACAACACCTTCAACTCCACCTTCCTGACACCCGACATCGCCAAAGCGGCCGGGCTGACGCGAAGCAAGAACCAGGGTGTGATAAACGTCTCCGTGCTCAAGGATGGCAAACCACTGACCGCTGAAGTCAGCGGATCGGTGAAAGACCTGACCAGCCAGACCGTACCGTTGAAGTTCAAACAGATCACTGAACAAGGCGCGATCTACTACATCGCCCAGTTCCCGGTCGATCAGCAGGAAGTCCGGACCTTCGACATCAAGGTGCAGAACGGCGATAAAATCAACACCATCAATTTCAACCAAGAGCTCTTCCCCGGCGAATGATCAATTTCACGCAACTCGTACTGGCCAGCCACAACGCCGGCAAACTCAAGGAACTCCAGGCCATGCTCGGCGAATCGGTGCAACTGCGCTCGATCGGCGAGTTCAGCAGTGTCGAGCCTGAAGAAACCGGCTTGTCGTTCGTCGAGAACGCCATCCTCAAGGCCCGCAATGCCGCGCGCATCTCCGGCCTGCCTGCACTGGCAGACGATTCGGGGTTAGCGGTGGATTTCCTCGGCGGTGCGCCGGGGATCTACTCGGCTCGTTACGCTGATGGTCAGGGCGATGCGGCGAACAACGCCAAACTGCTCGACGTGTTGAAAGACGTGCCGCAAGCCGAACGCGGTGCACAGTTCGTCTGCGTGCTGGCGCTGGTGCGTCACGCCGACGATCCGTTGCCGATTATCTGCGAAGGCTTGTGGCACGGACGCATCCTGCCAGCGGCCAGCGGCGAACACGGTTTTGGTTACGATCCGCTGTTCTGGGTGCCGGAGCGCGATTGCTCCAGCGCCGAACTGAGCCCGAGCGACAAGAACCTCATCAGCCACCGCGCCCGTGCAATGGATCTGCTGCGCCAGCGTCTGGGCCTGAAATGATCCATGACTCATCCGCGTCGCCGCTGATCTTCGGCGGTGCCGCGCAATCGCCTCGGGCTGCGCTTCCCGTGCTGCCGCCTTTGGCGTTGTACATCCACATCCCGTGGTGTGTGCGCAAATGCCCTTATTGCGACTTCAACTCCCACACCGCCAGCCCCGTGCTGCCGGAAGAAGAGTATGTGGACGCGCTGCTGGCCGACCTCGATCAGGACCTGCACGCCGTCTACGGCCGTGAGTTGAGCTCGATCTTCTTTGGGGGCGGCACGCCGAGCCTGTTCAGCGCTGAAGCCCTGGGCCGTTTGCTCAAAGGCGTCGAGCAGCGCATCCCGTTTGCCAGCGACATCGAAATCACCCTGGAAGCTAACCCAGGGACGTTCGAACAAGAGAAGTTCGTCGCCTACCGAGCGCTGGGCATCAATCGCCTGTCGATCGGCATCCAGAGTTTTCAGGAAGAGAAACTCAAAGCGCTGGGACGGATTCACAACGGTGACGAAGCGGTACGTGCCGCCGGCATGGCCCGTCAGGCCGGGTTCGACAACTTCAATCTGGACCTGATGCACGGTTTACCCGATCAGTCTCTCGACGACGCCTTGAGCGACCTGCGCCAGGCCATCGCCCTGAAACCGACGCACTTGTCTTGGTATCAACTGACCCTGGAGCCGAACACGGTGTTCTGGAACCAACCGCCGACGCTGCCGGAAGACGACACGTTGTGGGACATTCAGGAAGCCGGCCAGGCGTTACTGGCCGAGCACGGTTACGCGCAATACGAAGTCTCGGCGTATGCCCAGCCCGGCCGTCCGGCGCGGCATAACCTCAATTACTGGAGTTTCGGCGACTTCATCGGCATCGGTGCCGGGGCTCACGGCAAGCTCAGCCATCCGGACGGGCGCATCGTCCGTACCTGGAAAACCCGTCTGCCGAAGGACTACCTCAACCCGGCCAAAAGTTTCAAGGCTGGGGAGAAAGCCCTGACCAATGAAGAAATGCCCTTCGAGTTCCTGATGAACGCCTTGCGCCTGACCGAGGGCGTGGAATCGCGACTGTATCCGGAACGCACCGGGATGAGCCTGGAAAGCCTCGCCGAAAGCCGCCAGGTCGCCGAACAAAGTGGCTTGTTGCAGGTCGAACCGTCACGTCTGGCGGCCACCGAGCGCGGACAACTCTTCCTCAATGACTTGCTGCAGACATTTCTGAGCTGATTTCAGCCTTAAGGGAAAACGAATGGATTTGATACTCGACCTGCTCGCCACCGCGTCCCGCTGGAGCCGTAGCAACCTGTCTGAAATCGCTCTGGCACTGGTGGGCTGCCTGCTGGTGTTGTTTGGCGCCGATATCAAAGGCTGGGTCGACGCACGTCTGGGCAGCATCGCCGGCGCCTTGCGCGTCCCGCTGATGGCCCTGCTGTGCATGATCGGCAGCGGCGTCGCACTGATCTACGCCACGCCATGGATCATCAAAGGCCTGAGCCAGTTCAACAACTACAGCCTGGCACCGGTGTTGTTGGTGGTGCTGGTGCTCATCGGTGTCGTCGCCGACCGCCGCTGATTCCCAGACACAAAACAAAAACTGTAGGAGCCGAGCTTGCTCGCGATGGCGGCTTAACAATCAGCATAAATGTTGAATGTTATGGCCTCATCGCGAGCAAGCTCGGCTCCTACAGTTTGTGTAGCGTTTCGGTTTAGGACTGTTTTTCGAACTTCAAGTCCCACACGCCATGCCCAAGACGTTCGCCGCGGCGTTCGAACTTGGTGATCGGGCGCTCGGCCGGGCGCGGGACGCATTTGCCGTCTTCGGCAAGGTTGCGATAACCCGGCGCAACGTTCATCACTTCCAGCATGTACTCGGCGTACGGTTCCCAGTCGGTGGCCATGTGCAGCACACCGCCGACCTTCAACTTGCTGCGCACCAGTTCAGCGAACGACGCCTGAACGATACGGCGCTTGTGGTGGCGGCTCTTGTGCCATGGGTCCGGGAAAAACAGCATCAGGCGATCGAGGCTGTTGTCGGCCACACAACGGTTGAGCACTTCGATCGCGTCGCAATCGTAGACCCGCAGGTTGGTCAGGCCCTGAGTGAGCACGCCATTGAGCAGCGCGCCAACACCCGGACGGTGCACTTCCACGCCGATGAAATCCTGCTCTGGCGAGGCCGCGGCCATTTCCAGCAGCGAATGGCCCATGCCAAAACCGATTTCCAGCGAGCGCGGCGCCGAGCGACCAAACACTTGGTCGAAGTCCACCGGCGCGTCAGCCAGAGGCAGCACGAACAGCGGCGTGCCCTGTTCCAGACCGCGTTGTTGGCCTTCGGTCATGCGACCGGCGCGCATCACGAAACTCTTGATGCGGCGGTGTTGGCGCTCGTCGCCTTCTTCCGTCTGGATAGGCGTGTCGTTTGATTCAGTCATCAATGGCTCTTACTTGATCAGACCATCCAGCGGCGAGGAGGCGCTGGCATAGAGTTTTTTCGGCATGCGGCCGGCGAGGTAGGCCAAGCGACCTGCAACGATGGCGTGTTTCATGGCTTCAGCCATCATGATCGGCTGCTGGGCGTGGGCGATGGCCGAGTTCATCAGCACCGCTTCGCAACCCAGTTCCATGGCAATGGTAGCGTCGGAAGCAGTACCGACACCGGCGTCGACCAACACAGGAATCTTGGCTTCTTCGAGGATGATCTGCAGGTTGTACGGGTTGCAGATCCCCAGGCCCGTGCCGATCAGACCGGCCAGCGGCATCACCGCAATAACGCCAATTTCCGCCAGTTGACGGGCGATGATCGGGTCATCGCTGGTGTAAACCATCACGTCGAAGCCTTCCTTGACCAGCACTTCGGCGGCCTTGAGGGTTTCGATCACGTTGGGGAACAGGGTTTTCTGGTCCGCCAGCACTTCCAGCTTCACCAGGTTGTGACCACCAAGCAGCTCACGGGCCAGACGGCAGGTGCGCACAGCCTCGGTAGCGTCGAAGCAACCGGCGGTGTTAGGCAGGAAGGTGTAGCGATCCGGCGACAGGACTTCGAGCAGGTTCGGTTCGCCCGGGTTCTGGCCGAGGTTGGTGCGGCGCACGGCGAAAGTGACGATCTCGGCACCCGAGGCTTCGATGGCCAGGCGGGTTTCTTCCATGTCGCGGTACTTGCCGGTACCTACCAGCAAACGTGACTGGTAAGTACGACCGGCCAGGACGAAGGGCTTGTCGCTACGAACGATGCTCATGGGAAATCCTCTGTAGGGGTGAGGTTCTTGCAGAATTCCTTATTAACCAAACGCTGTGAAAACGTCGCGAGCGAAGGAAAGACAAGGCAAAAACAGGCGAGGAAGCGGAGTTTACGGGTTGTAAATGAGCATTCCGAGCCTGTTTTTAACGCAGTATTTCTTGCGTGCGCCAAAGGCGCCCAGCACGCAGCAGTTTTCACAGTGTTTGGCGGCTAGCCGCCGCCGATAGCGTGAACCACTTCGACGGAATCGCCGTCGTTCAGCGTGGTTTCTGCGTGCTGGCTGCGCGGGACGATATCCAGATTGAGTTCGACCGCCACCCGGCGTCCGGTCAGTTCCAGACGGGTCAGCAGGGCCGCAACGGTTTCACCGTCGGGCAGTTCAAGGGATTCGCCGTTCAACTGAATGCGCATGCCGAATGCCGCCATCATTTTTAGGGGCTGGCATTCTAGCCCGATCAGTCTTGGCGACCCAAGCCATTCGTCATGAAATGGACCACCCGGTCAGCTCAACCGCCAGGCGGCAAGTCCCAGGCACAACCAGCCAACAAGAAATGCCAGGCCGCCGAAGGGGGTGATGATCCCTAGCTTGCTGACTCCGGTTACGGTCAACAGGTACAGACTGCCGGAAAACAGCAGGATGCCGACGACGAACGATGCACCCGCCCATGTGATCAGGCGCCCCGGAATCTGCGTGGCCAGCAGCGCAACGCCCAGCAACGCCAACGTGTGCACCAACTGATAGGTCACGCCGGTGTGGAAAATCGCCAGGTACTCGGGCGTCAGGCGGCTTTTCAAGCCGTGGGCGGCGAACGCGCCAAGGGCAACACCGGTGAAGCCGAAAAAAGCGGCCAGCATCAGAAAGCCACGCAGCATGAAGAACTCCAGTCAGACTCGATCCACAGGGTCTGTATAATGGCCCGCTCAACGGGTTCGGCCAAGCCATCTCTATGCTGCGTTTATTTTTGCGACGATTCACGAAGGCCCTGCTCTGGTTCGCGGGTGGCAGCGTATTGCTGGTGCTGATTTTTCGCGTGGTACCGCCACCGGGAACAACGTTGATGGTCGAGCGCAAGGTCGAATCCTGGTTTGACGGTGAGCCCATCGACCTGCAGCGCACCTGGAAACCCTGGGATGAAATCTCCGATGACCTGAAAGTCGCGGTGATTGCCGGCGAAGATCAGAAATTCCCGGAACATTGGGGCTTTGACTTTGGCGCGATCCAGGCCGCACTGGCCCACAACGAACTCGGTGGAACGATTCGCGGCGCCAGCACCCTGAGCCAGCAGGTCTCGAAGAATCTGTTTCTGTGGTCCGGCCGCAGCTGGCTACGCAAAGGCCTGGAAGCCTGGTTTACCGGGCTGATCGAAGTGTTCTGGCCCAAGCAGCGAATTCTTGAGGTGTACCTCAACAGTGTCGAGTGGGATGACGGTGTGTTTGGCGCCGAAGCAGCAGCCAGGCATCACTTTGGTGTCAGCGCTCGTTCGCTGTCCCGACAGCAGGCCAGTTTGCTGGCTGCGGTGCTGCCTAACCCGCGGGTTTGGAGCGCCAGTCATCCGACTAACTACGTCGCACGGCGAGCGGGATGGATTCGACAGCAGATGAGTCAGCTCGGTGGCGACAGCTATCTGGTAGGGATCAATGATTCACGCCGCGCGCCTTGGTCCCAATAACTCGACGTACTCTGTAGGAGCAAGGCTTGCCCGCGAAGGCGATGTGCCAGCCGACATCACTGCTGAATGACACACCGCCTTCGCGGGCAAGCCTTGCTCCTATAGGGGTTTGTGGTATGGCGGAAATATTGGGTACAAACAAAAACGCCCCGATCAATGATCGGGGCGTTTTTTTATGCCTTAGCTGCGGTTAGGCGGCGATCGACAACTTGAGCTTGTTCATCGCGCTCTTCTCGAGCTGACGAATACGCTCGGCCGACACGTTGTACTTCTGCGCCAGGTCATGCAGCGTGGCTTTTTCTTCTGCCAGCCAGCGCTGGTAGAGGATGTCACGGCTGCGGTCGTCCAGCACTTCAAGCGCTTCGTGCAGGTTGTGGTTAGAGTTGTCGCTCCAGTCGGCATCTTCCAGCTGACGGGCCGGGTCGTACCGGTGGTCTTCCAGATAGTTGGCCGGCGATTGGAAAGCACTGTCGTCGTCCGCTTCCGCGGCCGGGTCGAAGGCCATGTCATGGCCGGTCAGGCGACTTTCCATCTCCCGCACTTCCCGAGGCTCTACACCGAGGCTTTCCGCCACACGGTGGACTTCCTCGTTGTTCAGCCACGCCAGACGCTTCTTCTGGCTGCGCAGGTTGAAGAACAGCTTGCGCTGGGCCTTGGTGGTCGCGACTTTCACGATGCGCCAGTTGCGCAGGATGAACTCGTGGATTTCCGCCTTGATCCAGTGCACAGCGAACGAAACCAGACGCACACCCATTTCCGGGTTGAAGCGCTTCACGGCCTTCATCAGGCCGACGTTGCCTTCCTGGATCAGGTCAGCCTGAGCCAGACCGTAGCCGGAATAGCTACGGGCGATATGTACAACAAAACGCAGGTGGGCGAGCACCATCTGCCGAGCCGCCCCCAAATCCTGCTCATAATAGAGACTCTCGGCCAGTTCACGCTCCTGCTCCGGCGTCAGCAATGGAATGCTGTTCACCGTGTGCACATAGGCCTCCAGGTTCGCACCCGGGACCAGAGCATATGCAGGTTGCAAAGAATTGGTCATACGAAAAAACCTCCGACTTACATAACTCGTGCAGTTCAGCACTGCGAAAATTGACCGGAAACCAAAAGACAAGTTCCCATAAACGCTGAAAGGTCAATACGAGCAAAATGATACTACTTAGGCGCAAGCTCCCTCAGGTGGCGTGCGACTGCAATCCATGCACCGATATACCCCAACAGCACCGCGCCAAGCAAGAGAGACAGACCGTCGGCAACTGGCACTCCGGCCAGCGCAAAATCACTGCCATACAGACCGGCCAGCCCGACCACCGCGTCGTTCAGCCAATCAAGGCCGAACGCCAATACACCCCAGGAAAGAATCCCCGCACCGAAGCCATAAAGCGCACCCATGTACAGAAAGGGCCTGCGCACATAGCTGTCAGTGCCGCCGACGAGTTTAATCACTTCTATCTCTGTGCGGCGGTTTTCAATATGAAGACGAATGGTATTGCCTATCACCAAAAGTAATGCAGAAACCAGAAGCACGGTCAGACCGAAGACGAAACGGTCACCCAGCTTGAGGATGGCTGCCAGACGCTCGACCCAGACTAGATCAAGTTGCGCCTGTTGTACCTTGGGCAACTCGGAAAGTTTTTGTCGTAATGCTTCAAGGGCTGGCTTATCGACCTCGTTCGGCGTCACCAAAACCACGCCCGGCAGCGGGTTTTCCGGCAGTTCCTTGAGCGCCTCGCCCAGACCGGACTGCTGCTGGAACTCTTCCAGCGCCTGATCGCGGCCGACATATTCAGCATCAGCTACGCCAGGCATCCCCTTGATCTGCTCGCGCAATGACTCGCCTTCCGCGGGGCTGGCCTCGATTTGCAGGTACAGGGAAATCTGCGCCGCACGCTGCCAGGAACCGCCGAGACGCTCGACGTTACTTAGCAAAAGTGACAGGCCCATCGGCAAACTCAGTGCAACCGCCATCACCATGCAGGTGAAGAAGCTACCGATGGGCTGCTTGCCCAAACGACGCAAGCTATCGAGCAGGCTGGCGCGATGACTCTCGACCCAAGCGCGAAACAGCGTGGCGAAATCCGGGCCGTCATCATCGTCGCGTTTTTTCTTCTGCGGCTGCTGGTCGGCGGCCTTCGGGGCCACGCGCTCGGAAACCTTGGGGCTGCGTGTCGCACTCATACGCCGGCCTCCCCGTCACCGATCAATCGGCCGCGTTGCAGGGTCAACATGCGGTGGCGCATGCGGGCGATCAGTGCCAGGTCGTGACTGGCAATCAGCACGCTGGTGCCCAAACGGTTGATGTCTTCGAACACGCCCATGATTTCTGCCGCCAGGCGTGGATCGAGGTTACCGGTCGGTTCGTCCGCCAGCAGCAAGGCCGGGCGGTGAACAATGGCGCGGGCGATGCCGACGCGCTGTTGCTGACCGGTGGACAGGTCGCCGGGGTACAAGTCGGTCTTGTCCGACAGCGCCACGCGCTCGAGCGCCGAATCCACGCGCTTGGCGATCTCGGCCTTGGACAACCCAAGGATCTGCAAGGGCAGCGCGATGTTGTTGAACACTGTGCGATCGAACAACAGCTGGTGATTCTGGAACACCACGCCGATCTGCCGTCGCAGGTAAGGAATCTGTGCGTTGCTGATGGTGCTCAGGTCTTGCCCGGCCAGCAGCAATTTGCCGGTGGTCGGACGCTCCATCGCCAGCAGCAGGCGCAACAAGGTGCTTTTACCGGCGCCAGAGTGGCCGGTCACAAACAAAAACTCGCCCCGACGGACTCGAAAGCTCAGCTCATGCAAGCCGACGTGGCCGTTCGGGTAGCGTTTACCGACCTGTTCGAAACGAATCATGAACGCTCCCGCTCGGCAAACAGTGCCTGGACAAAGGGTTCTGCTTCAAAAGTACGCAAATCATCGATGCCTTCACCGACACCGATGTAGCGAATCGGCAGGCCAAATTGCTTGGCGAGGGCAAAAATCACCCCACCTTTGGCGGTGCCATCGAGCTTGGTCAGCGCCAGGCCGGTCAGTTCGACGGTCTGGTTGAATTGTTTGGCCTGGCTGATCGCGTTCTGCCCCGTACCGGCATCAAGCACCAACAGCACCTCGTGAGGCGCGTCGGCGTCGAGTTTGCTGATGACTCGGCGAACCTTCTTCAGCTCTTCCATCAAATTGTCTTTGGTGTGCAGGCGACCGGCGGTGTCGGCGATCAATACGTCGATGCCACGGGCCTTGGCCGCTTGCACGGCATCGAAGATGACCGAAGCCGAGTCAGCGCCAGTGTGCTGGGCGATGACCGGGATTTTGTTGCGCTCGCCCCAGACCTGCAATTGTTCGACGGCGGCGGCGCGGAAGGTATCGCCGGCCGCGAGCATGACTTTCTTGCCCTCGAGCTGCAGCTTCTTCGCCAGTTTGCCGATGGTGGTGGTCTTGCCGGCACCGTTGACGCCGACGACCAGGATGACGAACGGCTTGGTCTGCGAAGTGATTTTCAGCGGTTGCTCGACGGGCTTGAGCATCGCCGCCAGTTCCGCTTGCAGGGATTTGTACAGCGCATCGGCATCGGCCAGTTCTTTACGGGCGACCTTCTGAGTCAGACGCTGAATGATCACCGAAGTCGCCTCGACGCCCACATCGGCGGTCAGCAGGCGGGTTTCGATGTCTTCGAGCAGCTCGTCATCGATGATCTTCTTGCCCAGGAACAGGCTGGCCATGCCTTCGCCGATGCTGGCGCTGGTCTTGGACAAGCCTTGTTTCAGGCGGGCGAAGAAACCGGCTTTGGTTTCTGCGGTACGCGCGGGCTCGGCAGGCGCTTCGACGGGAACGACTGGTGTGGCGGCGACAGGAGCGACGACCGGTGCCGGCGCTTGAACAACCGGGGCAATCGGAGCAACCGGAGCAACGAATGCGGGCACCACAGGTTCTGGAACAACCGGTTCAGGCTCGGCCACCACCACTGGCGCGACAACCGGCTCAACCACTGGCGCTTGAACGGGCTCAGCAGCAAACGCAGTCGACGCTGGAATCGGCGGCGTAACGTGCGGCGCCAGCTCATCTTCGACCAATGACACCGGCTCTTCCGCCACTGGCAACGTCAGCCATGGCTCGGCAAGGGGCGTGAGCGGCACTTGGGCCACGACTTCGGCGACGACATCAGGCTCAGGCTCGATGACCGGTTGCAACACCGGCTCGGCGATCGGCAAGACAGTCGGCGCAAGCTCTTCTTCTATTACCGGCGCAGGCGTGGGCTCAGGAAGTGGCTGTGGCTGTTCGACGACGGGTTCCTGCGGCTTTTTGCGCAGCCATCCGAACAGGCTTTTCTTCTCGCCAGCCGCAGCTGGGGCTTTCTTGTCGTCGTTGGAACCAAACATGGAGGACGGCTATCTCACGGTAGCGACGCGCCAAAGGGCGCCTCGGCAAATAAATATTCGATGCAGAACAGACTGCGATTGACCCAGCTTGTTCACGCGCAACATTTTGTCGAGGTGCAAACAGCACCTCAAAGGTCGACTAATACGAAGGACTGGAACGGCATCGTCGGCGAAAACGCAGAGTTTAGCTGACAAACTCAAAGCTTCCGTCGCAAACCCAAACAACCTGCTGACCGATCAAAGGCCTGATAGGCGTGGCCGCCAGTAAAACGGATCAGTATCCTAGCACCTCCTCGCCCGCCTAGGCTAAGACCAAGCGGGCAGCCCCAAAGGTTTAAAAACGAATGAATGCTCTAGCCCGCCGCGCTGCAGGCCTGCTGCTCAGCACAGTTTGTCTGCCCCTCTCGGCCCTGGCTGCCGATCCACAACCCACTCACGAATTCACCCTCGATAACGGCTTGAAGGTCGTCGTGCGCGAAGACCATCGAGCGCCGGTGGTGGTTTCCCAAGTCTGGTACAAGGTCGGCTCCAGCTACGAGACCCCGGGCCAGACCGGTTTGTCCCACGCCCTGGAACACATGATGTTCAAGGGCAGCGAGAAAGTCGGCCCCGGCGAAGCGTCGCTGATCCTGCGCGACCTCGGCGCCGAAGAGAACGCGTTCACCAGCGATGACTTCACGGCGTATTACCAGGTGCTGGCCCGCGACCGTCTGGGCGTGGCCTTCGAGCTGGAAGCCGACCGCATGGCCAGCCTGCGCCTGCCGGCCGACGAGTTCGCCCGCGAGATCGAAGTCATTAAAGAAGAACGTCGCCTGCGCACCGACGACAAGCCGATGTCCAAGGCCTACGAACGCTTCAAGGCCATGGCCTACCCGGCCAGCGGTTACCACACGCCGACCATCGGCTGGATGGCTGACCTGGACCGCATGAAAGTCGAAGAGCTGCGCCACTGGTACCAATCCTGGTACGTGCCGAACAACGCCACGTTGGTGGTGGTGGGCGACGTGACCCCGGACGAGGTCAAAACCCTCGCCCAGCGCTATTTTGGCCCGATCGCCAAACGTGATGTGCCGCCAGCGAAAATCCCGATGGAGCTGGCCGAGCCCGGTGAGCGCCAGATTACGCTGCATGTGCAGACCCAACTGCCAAGCCTGATGCTGGGCTTCAACGTGCCAAGCATCGCCACCGCGCAAGACAAACGCTCGGTCAACGCCTTGCGCCTGATCTCCGCCCTGCTCGACGGCGGCTACAGCGGACGTATCCCGACGCAACTGGAGCGCGGCGAAGAGCTGGTCTCCGGCGGTTCGTCGAGTTACGACGCCTATACCCGTGGCGACAGCCTGTTCACCTTGTCGGCAACGCCCAATACGCAGAAAAACAAAACCATGGCTCAGGCTGAAGCTGGCCTGTGGAAGCTGCTCGAACAGCTGAAAACCACCGCGCCGTCCGCTGAAGAACTGGAACGCGTCCGCGCGCAGGTCATCGCTGGCCTGGTTTACGAGCGTGACTCGATCACCAGCCAAGCCACCGCTATTGGCCAACTGGAAACCGTCGGCCTGTCCTGGAAGCTGATGGACACCGAACTCGCCGAGCTGGAAAGCGTGACTCCGGAAGATATTCAGAAAGCCGCCAAGCTGTATTTCACCCGCGAACGTCTCAGCGTCGCCCATGTATTGCCAGAGGAGACGACTCATGAGTGAGCATAAAAAACCGCGCCTGGCGCTGATTGGCCTGATCGCTGTCGCCTTGATCGGGTCTGCCGCGTTTTACTTCTCGAAGACCGACGAGTCCAAGGCCAGCGAAGCCCTCGACAAGGCCAAGGCCAGCCAGAAACTGCAATCACTGGCCGAGCTCGACGGCAAAGCACCAAGCCACCGCACCCTGGACGTGCAGACCTGGAAAACCGCCGAGGGCGCCAAGGTGCTGTTCGTTGAAGCCCGGGAGCTGCCGATGTTCGACATGCGCCTGATCTTTGCCGCCGGCAGCAGCCAGGACGGCGACGCACCTGGCCTCTCCATGCTGACCAACGCCATGCTCAACGAAGGTGTGGCCGGCAAAGATGTCGGCGCCATCGCTCAGGGTTTCGAAGGCCTGGGCGCAGACTTTAGCAACGGCGCATTTAAAGACATGGCCCTGGCTTCCCTGCGCAGCCTCAGTGCCGCGGACAAACGCGAACCGGCCCTGAAGCTGTTCTCTGAAGTCATCGGCAAACCGACCTTCCCGGCCGATTCCTTTGCGCGCATCAAGAACCAGATGCTCGCCGGTTTCGAGTACCAGAAGCAGAACCCCGGCAAACTCGCGAGCCTGGAGCTGATGAACCGTCTGTACGGCGATCATCCGTACGCACACTCCAGCGACGGCACGGCGAAAACCGTTCCGGCGATTACCGTGGCGCAACTGCGCGCGTTCCATGAGAAAGCCTATGCGGCTGGCAACGTGGTGATTGCGCTGGTGGGCGACCTGTCTCGCACCGAGGCCGAAGCGATTGCCGCACAAGTCTCCAGCGCGCTACCAAAAGGCCCGGAGCTGGCGAAAATCCCGCAACCGGAGGAACCGAAGGCCAGCATCGGTCACATCGAGTTTCCGTCCAAGCAGACCAACCTGATGCTCGCGCAATTGGGCATCGACCGTGACGACCCGGACTACGCGGCACTGTCCATGGGCAACCAGATCCTCGGTGGCGGTGGTTTCGGTACACGACTGATGAGCGAAGTGCGCGAGAAGCGCGGCCTGACTTACGGCGTCTATTCGGGCTTCACCCCGATGCAGGCGCGCGGCCCGTTCATGATCAACCTGCAAACCCGCGCCGAGATGAGCGAAGGTACGTTGAAACTGGTGCAGGATGTGCTCGCCGACTACCTTAAAACCGGCCCGACCCAGAAAGAACTCGACGACGCCAAGCGTGAACTGGCCGGCAGCTTCCCGCTGTCCACCGCCAGCAACGCCGATATCGTCGGCCAACTCGGCGCCATGGGTTTCTACAACCTGCCGCTGAGTTATCTGGATGACTTTATGCGCGAGTCCCAGAGCCTGACGGTCGAGCAGGTCAAAACCGCACTGAACAAACACTTGAGCACGGACAAAATGGTCATCGTCAGCGCTGGCCCGACCGTGCCGCAAAAGCCGTTACCGGCCCCAACTGATAAACCTGCCGAGCAACCGCTCGGGGTTCCGGAGCATTAATGGCCACTCGTCCTAAAAAACCCGTACACAACGTGCATAACGGCGTGAACCAACTGCGCATCATCGGCGGTGAATGGGGCAGCCGAAAGCTGAGCTTCCCGGATGCACCGGGCCTGCGCCCTACCCCGGACCGGGTGCGTGAAACCCTGTTCAACTGGCTCGCGCCTTATGTTGCTGGCGCCAAGGTCCTGGACCCGTTCGCCGGCAGCGGCGCGCTGTTCCTCGAAGCCTTGTCCCGCGGCGCGGCCATGGGTCAGGCGCTGGACGCCAGCAACATCGCAGTCGCCAGCATCAAGGAGCATCTGGGCACGCTGCGCTGCACCACCGGCCAGATTCAGACCGCCGACGCCCTGCGCTACCTGGAAACCCAGACAGCAACGGCTTACGACCTGGTGTTCCTCGATCCGCCGTTCAACCAAAACCTGTTGCCAGGCGTTTGCGCCTTGCTCGAAGAGCGTCAGTGGCTGGCCGACGAAGCCTGGATCTACACTGAAAGCGAGAATGCGCCATCGAGCCTTGGCTTGCCAGGCAACTGGCGCCTGCACCGGGAGCAGAAATCCGGGCGGGTGTATTACGCGTTGTGGCAGCGCAACCCGCTGGCAAGCTGAAACTGTCATCGCGACCTAGCGCGAAACAAGGCATCAAGTGCGATAAATAGTTAACGCCAACGGCCTCGTCCAAGTCTCCACAGTGGTTTACGCAATTTCCGTAAACCACTGAGGATGAACACGGATGAACATCTCCCGCAGCAGGATGCTGCTCTTTTCCTGGTTACTGCCCTTCACGGCACTGGCCGAACCCATACAACCGACCCACGAATTCACGTTGCAAAACGGCCTGAAAGTGGTGGTGCGCGAGGACCATCGCGCCCCGGTTGTGACCTCACAACTCTGGTTCAAGGTCGGCTCCAGCGATGAACCGCCGGGGAAGTCCGGCCTGTCCCACGCGCTGGAGCACATGCTCCACAAAGGCAGCAGCAAGACCTGTGCAGGTGAAGTTTCCGCCATTCTGGACAATCTGGGCGCGACACATAACGCCTTTACCGATAGCGACGTCACCACCTACCACCAGACCGTGCAGCCTCACCAGCTGGGTGTCGCCTTCGAATTGATGGCCGACATGATCTCGACAGCTCATTTGCGAGCCGAGGATTTCATTCCGGAACTGGCCGTCATTCAGGAAGAACGACGGTTACGGGTTGACGATGATCCCGACAAAATCGCGCAAGAACGTCTCAGCAGCATCGCCTTTCCCGCCAGCAGCTATGGCGCGCCAATCATCGGCTGGCTGCACGACCTGCAACGCTTGAACGCCGATGACCTGCGTCACTGGTACCAGACCTACTACGCGCCCGGTAACGCCACGCTCGTCATTGTCGGTGACGTCACGCTGGAAAAGGTGAAACCCCAGGTCGAGCGCTACTTCGGCGTACTTGCGGCCAGACCGTTTGTCGCGGCAAGGACATCGTTGGAGTTGGCCGAGCCCGGGGAACGGAAAGTCATCCTGCACCAGGCGATCCCGGCGCCTCGATTGATCATGTCGTTCAATGCCCCAAGCCTTGCCACTGTCGAAAACCGTCGAACGGTGCACGCATTAAGGCTGCTCAACACCTTGCTGGCCGGCTCGAACAGCGCACGCCTGCGTAAAAGGCTGCAACTTACCGACAGGCTGTTTTCCAGCATCTCGTCCGAATACAACTCGCTGTATCGAGGCGACAGTCTTCTTACCCTCACCGCCCAGCTCCACAGCCAACGCAACGAAAGCCTTGATCAAGCCCAGGCCCGCATCTGGGAACTGCTCGACGAACTCAAGTCCGCACCGCCCGACAGCGTCGAACTGGAACGTGCCCGCACCCAGCTGATCGCCACACAGATCTACGACCGCGACGACATCGTCAACCAGGCGCGTAACCTCGGTGCGCTTGAGAGCATTGGCCTTTCCTGGCGACTGATGGAAGAGGATATCGATGAACTGAACCAGGTGACCCCCGCCGACATCCAGCACGTCGCACGGACGTACCTGACCCGACAACGCCTGAGCACCGCCCATGTCCATGTCCATGTGGAGAAAAACAATGAATAAGGTCAGTTGCGTGACACTGTGGCTGTTAGTGATCGGTGGCCTGCAAGGCAGTCTGGCCTTGGCCAACGCCGAACCACAGCTTCCCGCCGTGGCTCAGTCTCCACGGCTGCAATCTCTGGCAGAGCTGACCCCGCAGCCAGCAGCCTCGCGCCCCCTGAAGATCTACGGTTGGAAATCGCTGTCCGGTGGCAAGGTGCTGTTTATCCGTACGCCAGAACTGCCGATGTTCGACCTGCATGTCAGTTTCGATGCCGGCAGCGCGCGAGATGGTGAACATTCCGGTCTGGCGGCAACGACGTTCAGCCTGCTTAACGAAGGTGTACCGGGCAAGGATCTATCAGCGATTACCGAAACCTTTGACGGCCTCGGCGCACAAACCCACATGAAAATCGAGCAGGATCGAGCCTCCCTGTCCTTGCTCAGCCTGACTGCCATCGAGAAGCGCGACCCGGCGCTGTTGCTATTTACCCAGATACTCGGCCAACCCCTGCTGACCGACACAGCACTGGTCAACGTCAAAAAAGAACTGACCGATTGGCTCCAGACCCAGCAGCAGGATCCCGATTCACAAATCACCCAAGCCATGAATGACCTGCTAATGGCAGGACACCCTTATGCCCAACCCGTCTATGGCACAGAAAAAAGCCTGGCTTCGCTCTCTCGAGAACAGGTCCAGGCGTTCCATCGGCAAGCCTATAGCAAGGCGAATGTGCTGATTACGCTGGTCGGCGACCTGACACTGGAACAGGCCCAAGCGATGAGCATGCAGGTTTTCAACGCGCTGCCAGCAGGTTCCAAAATGGCTCCCGTGATTCCGGTCCCCCGCCGACAGGGTGTTGCAACGTCACGACATATCGAACGCCCCCTGAGTCAGACGCAGATCATGCTGGGGCAGCCCGGAGTGACACCGCAGCACCCTGATTACATGGCGCTAAGAATGGCCCATATGATTTTCGGTGGGCAGAAAGTCTCTTCCCGACTGATGACGGAGCTGAGAGGAAAACGCGGTTTGACCTATGTCGTGCAACTGAAAAACACCCTCTGGCAGGAAGGCGGAACTGCCGTCATCAGCCTGAGTACCAGCCCACAGTTCAGCGAAGGTGCGGTGAAGCTGGTGCAGACGATGTATCGCGACTACTTGCAAACGGGTCCGACACAACAGGAACTCGACGACACCCTGCGCCAACTCCGCAGCAGCAGCGCGTTGAACAGCGCCAGCAACTCACAGATTCTCGATCTACTGGTCGACATCAACCAATACGACTTGCCGCTCGATCTGGATTTTTCAATCGAACAGGCTCAGAAATTGACTGTTGCGCAAGTCAAAACAGCCTTGAACAAACACTTTGACGCGGACCAATGGTCAGTGGTGACCGTAGGCCCGACCTTGGAACAACGGCCATTGCCCCTCCCGACCAGCGAGGTGCCGCAGAGCATGTGTCGCGCCGAGACGGGGATTGTGGCAAGTTAGTTTCTTTGGACACTGGTGCCATGGCCACGCTTTTCGGCCCTGGCGCCGACTGTTTGACCTTTTAGAGAAACATCGTGCTCCAGCCCAGCGAACGCTTCACCCCGGCCTTCGGCCTCGGCAACCCGCACTTGCAAACCTTGTGGGGACCGCTGTGGCGCAAAACCACGCACATCGAACGCCAGCGCGAACGCTTGTGGCTTGAGGATGGCGACTTTCTCGATCTCGACTGGCACGGCCCGCACAGCGTCGAGGCGCCACTGGTGCTGGTATTGCACGGGCTGACCGGCTCTTCAAATTCGCCTTACGTAGCCGGGGTACAGAAAGCACTGGGTGCACAAGGCTGGGCCAGCGTCGCTCTGAACTGGCGCGGCTGTTCGGGCGAACCCAATCTGTTGCCGCGCAGTTACCACTCCGGCGCCAGTGAAGACCTGGCCGAAACCATCAAACACCTGAAAGCCCAACGACCGCTCGCGCCACTGTATGCGGTCGGCTATTCCCTGGGCGGCAATGTGTTGCTCAAGCACCTGGGCGAATCCGGCAGCAACAGTGGCGTGGTCGGTGCGGTGGCGGTGTCGGTGCCGTTTCGTCTTGATCAATGCGCCGACCGTATCGGCCAGGGTTTCTCGAAGGTCTATCAGGCGCATTTCATGCGGGAGATGGTGGCCTACATTAAAAACAAGCAGCGCCAGTTCCAGCACGATGGGCGCGAGGAAGGACTGGCGGCATTGGCCGCGCTGGGCTCACTGGAGAACATGCGTACGTTCTGGGATTTCGATGGCCGGGTCACCGCGCCGCTGAACGGTTTTGCCGATGCCAAGGATTACTATGACCGCGCCTCAAGTCGCTATTTCCTTGGCGAAATTCGCACGCCAACCCTGATCATTCAAGCGGCCGATGACCCGTTTATATTTCCTCATAGCCTGCCGCAAGCCGACGAATTGTCCGCCTGCACTCAATTCGAGTTACAGACCAAGGGTGGGCATGTCGGCTTCGTCGACGGCTCGTTCCGGCAACCGGGCTACTACCTGGAACGCCGCATCCCACAGTGGCTGTCCGCCGTGGGTCGCCAGTAAGGCCATGGACGTCGATCAGGGCGAGTCGATCCGATTCTGGCAAACAGCACCGCTGGCCGGTGTCGAGCTATTGTCCGCGCGCTATATCGAACACCGTTTCGCACCCCATGTGCATGACGGCTACGTGATCGGCATGATCATGGCCGGCGCCCAGCGCTATCGCTATCGCGGCGCCGAACACCTGGCCGGCAGCGGCACGCTGGTGCTGATCAATCCGGACGAACTGCACACTGGCCATAAAGGCACGGAGGATGGTTGGTTGTATCGGGCGTTCTATCCGGACAGCGGTCAGATTCTGTCGCTACTCGATGAGTTGGAACTGCCGACCAACAACTTGCCGGCGTTCGGCGCGACGCTGTATCGCGATCCGGATCTGGTGAAGGGTTTCTGCCAACTGCATCGTCTGCTGGAAAGTCCGTCCACGGCCCTGCAACAACAAACGGTCTGGCGGGAAATGATGCTGTCGCTGCTGCAACGGCACGCGAGCGTGCCGATTGCCGGCAAGCCGGGCAAGGAACATCGCGCGGTGACGCTGGCCAAGGATCTGCTGCAAGCACAATTGGCGACGCCACCTTCGCTGGAAGAACTGGCCGCGGCGGTCAACCTTTCGCCCTTCCACTTCGCCCGGGTGTTCCGCCGCGCCACGGGCATGCCACCACACACCTGGCTGATGCAGCAGCGCATCGCTCGGGCTCGGGCGTTGTTACAGAATGGTTGCTTGCCGCTGGAAGTGGCGACGCAGCTGGGGTTTGCTGACCAGAGTCATCTGAGCCGGCAGTTCAAGCAGGTTTATGGGGTTGGGCCGGGGGCGTATAGAAGTGCCCGCCTACGGTGATATCTCAACGCATCAATTGCCCCTGTGGGAGCGAGCCTGCTCGCGATTACGGTGTGCCAGTCAGCATCAATGTTGAATGTTAAACCGCAATCGCGAGCAGGCTCACTCCCACATGGGTTAAGCGTTTATTCGCCTATGGCGATGCCGTGCGCAGGATCGTTGATCCACTCGCTCCATGAGCCGGCATACAACGAGCCCAACGGATAGCCGGCCAGGCACAATGCGAACAGGTTGTGACAGGCCGTCACGCCAGAACCGCAGTACGCCACCAGATCGGTCGGCGAACGATCACCAAGCTTCTCGGCAAAACGCTGCTTGAGCTGATCGGCCGGCAGAAAACGCCCGTCGCTGCCCAGATTGTCTGTGAACGCCGCGCATTGCGCGCCGGGAATATGCCCGGCAATCGGGTCGATCGGTTCTACTTCGCCCTTGAAACGCGGCAAGCCGCGGGCATCAAGCAGGGTCAGCGCAGGCTGGCCGAGACGTTTCTGGAGCTGTTCGGCGCTCAAGACCAGCGCGTTGTCCGGCGTCCCCGTGAAGGTGCCACGTTCAATCTGCGGCGCATCAAGACTCAGGGGCAAACCGGCTGCGTGCCAAGCCTTGAGCCCGCCATCCAGAATGAACACGCCATCACGTTTACCCAGCCAGGCCAGCAACCACCAGGCCCGCGCCGCGTAGGCACCCGGGCCGTCGTCGTACAAAACCACATCGCTGTCGGCGTTGACGCCCCAGGCTTGCAGGCGTTCGATCAAGTCTTCAGGTTCAGGCAATGGATGGCGCCCGGTCACACCCTTGACCACTGTCCCGCTCAAATCACGCTCAAGATCGGCAAAGCTCGACTCGGCGATATGCCCTTCGGCATAGCTGCGCTGACCGTAATCCGGGTCTTCGAGGGCAAAACGACAATCCAGAATCACCAGCCCCGGCTGCTCCTTTTTCAGGTCCAACGCTTGCGGGCTGATCAGTTGCGCTATGGGCATAACGGGCTCCTGTGATAGGCGATGTTTGATCCTACTGCACTTTCTATCCCACTTCTTCAAGCGCCTGGGCCAACGGCACGTAAAACTCCTCGAACAGCGCATTCACCGCATCGCGAGACTGATCCGTGACAAAACCGGCCTCAAGCACCAGCACCTGATACACACCACGTTTTATGGCCTGCTCGCTCAGGTGATTGGAATTTTCACGCGTGGTGCACAGAAAACGCACCCAGGACGTCAGGATGATCCAGGCATTGAGCGTCAGGGATTCGATCTGAACCTTGTCCATTTGCAGGATGCCGGCCTCGACGAAGCCCGCGTAGATGTGCGTGCCATGGATCAGACAGCGTTGGGAAAAGCGCCGATAACGGGCGGCCAGCTCCGGATCACTGTCGAGCAAGTGCTCCAGATCACGGTGCAAAAACCGGTAGCGCCACATGGCGGCCAGCAATTCCTGAAGGTAGAAACGCTTGTCTTCGACCGTGGCGGCACGCCCCTGGGGCGGGCGCAGGAAGCTGTCCACCAGGCTTTCGTACTCACTGAACAACACGGCGATGATCGCCTGCTTGTTGGGGAAGTGGTAGTACAGGTTGCCCGGGGAAATTTCCATGTGGGCAGCAATGTGGTTGGTGCTGATGCTGCGCTCACCCCGCTGATTGAACAGCTCCAGGCTGTTCTGCACGATGCGCTCGCTGGTTTTGATCCGAGGGGCCATGGCTTGGGCTTTAATTCAAAAGGCGTTGACGGGCATCTTACGACCTATCCGCGAGTGGATAAAACAAAGCTGCGCCAGGATGTCATTTGACTTTATAGAGCATAGACTCTAAAAAGTCCCTCATTACAATAAATCCGGAGCCGCCCATGACTGCTGACATCGCCTACCTGCAGAACCTGCAGCAGCCCCTGGAAGAGCTCCAGACCCTGTTCGACGCCCAACGCGCGGCGTATGCCGCCAACCCGATGCCGCCCGCCGGCCAGCGCCAGCAATGGCTAAAAGCCCTGCGCGATCTGTTGAGCAATGAGCGTCAGGCATTGATCGATGCCATCAGCCAGGATTTCAGCCATCGCAGCGCCGATGAAACCCTGCTCGCCGAACTGATGCCCAGCCTGCACGGCATTCACTACGCCAGTCAGCACCTCAAAGGCTGGATGAAGGCGTCGAAGCGCAAGGTCGGGGTTGCCTTTCAACCCGCGGCGGCCAAAGTCATTTATCAACCGTTGGGTGTGGTCGGGGTGATCGTGCCCTGGAACTACCCGCTGTATCTGGCCATCGGCCCATTGGTAGGCGCGTTGTCGGCAGGCAATCGGGTGATGCTCAAGCTCAGCGAATCGACCCCCGCCACCGGTGTGTTGCTCAAGGAACTGCTGGGCCGAATCTTCCCGCAAGACCTGGTCTGCGTGGTGCTGGGCGAAGCCGATATCGGTGTAGCGTTCTCCAGATTGCGGTTCGATCACCTGCTGTTCACCGGTGCCACCAGCATCGGCAAACACGTGATGCGTGCGGCGGCCGAGAACCTGACCCCGGTGACCCTCGAACTCGGCGGCAAATCCCCGGCCATCGTGTCTCGCGACGTGCCGCTCAAGGACGCTGCCGAACGCATCGCCTTCGGCAAGACGCTCAACGCCGGACAGACCTGCGTGGCCCCGGACTATGTGCTGGTGCCGGAAGATCGCGTCGGAGCTTTCATCGAAGCCTATCGTCAGGCGGTTCGCGGGTTTTATCCGACCTTGACCGACAATCCGGACTACACCGCGATCATCAATGACCGACAATTGGCGCGCCTCAACGGCTACATCAGCGACGCCACCAGCAAGGGCGCGCTGCTGATTCCGTTGTTCGACAAGGGCCAGGGGCGCCGCATGGGCCACAGCCTGCTGCTCAACGTCAGCAACGACATGATGGTGATGCAGGACGAAATCTTCGGTCCGCTGTTGCCGATCGTTCCGTACAAGGACCTGGATCAGGCCTTTGCCTACATCAATGAGCGACCTCGTCCGCTGGCCCTGTATTACTTCGGCTACGACAAGCGCGAGCAACACCGCGTACTTCACGAAACCCATTCCGGCGGCGTGTGCCTGAACGACACCCTGCTGCACGTCGCTCAAGACGACATGCCATTCGGCGGCATCGGCGCCTCGGGCATGGGCCATTACCACGGCCACGAAGGTTTCCTGACCTTCAGCAAAGCCAAAGGTGTGCTGATCAAACAGCGGTTCAATGCGGCGAAATTGATCTACCCGCCGTACGGCAAATCCATTCAGAAGCTGATCCAGAAGCTGTTTATCCGCTAACGATCATCCCCTTCGGGTAATAACAATAATGAGCCCAAGTCTGTCCGACACACCCGCGCTGTCACGGCGCGGCTTGCTTAAATTCAGCCTGGGTGCCAGCGCTTTTCTCGCCACCACCGGTTTGGGCGCGAGCCTCAGCGGTTGTTCATCGAGCGTACCGGCCAGCGGCTTCGCGATTCTGCGCAGCGGTGACTTGCTGTTTCTGCGGGCACTGATTCCGGTGATGCTCGACGGCGCGGTGGCCGTCGAAAAAATGCCCGCGGCCGTAGGTGAAACCCTGCACTGCCTGGATAACGGTCTGAATCATCTATCGCCGGAAATGCTCAAGTTGACCCGGCAGTTATTCGACGTGCTGGGAATGAGCATCACCCGCGGACCACTGACCGGGATTTGGGGCAGTTGGGAAAACGCCAGCAGCGAGGAGATCCGGCACTTTATGGATCGCTGGGAAAACAGCTCGCTGAGCTTGCTACGCATGGGTCACAGCTCGCTGCTGCAATTGGTGATGATGGCGTGGTACAGCCGGGCGGAGTCGTGGGCGCATTGCGGGTATCCCGGGCCGCCCACCGTTTAAGACCGAGTCGACCCAATCGCGGGCAAGCCTTGCTCCTACAGGGTTTGAGGTGGGCCACCCTTTTGTGAACGACTCAAACCCTGTAGGAGCAAGGCTTGCCCGCGAAGGCGTCAGCCGCCTCACCACAGAACTCAAAATAAGAAGAGAACCTGAAGATGCCCGTACCCGATCCGTTCCGCGAAGGCCTGGCCCGTGGCTGGAAAACCTATAACGGCTCACAACTGACCCAGGACCTGACCCTCGAAGCGGACGTGGCGATTATCGGCAGCGGCGCGGGGGGCGGCACCACCGCCGAAATCCTCAGCGCCGCGGGCTACAAGGTATTGCTGATCGAGGAAGGCCCGCTCAGGACCAGCAGCGACTTCAAGATGCTCGAAGACCAAGCCTACACCAGCCTCTATCAGGAAGGCATCGGCCGCATGAGCAAGGACGGCGCGATCACTATCCTTCAGGGCCGGGCGGTGGGTGGCACCACACTAATCAACTGGACCTCCAGCTTTCGCACGCCGGACCCGACCCTCGACCACTGGGCCAAGGAACACGACGTCAAAGGCCACACGCCGGCCGAGATGGCGCCGTGGTTCGAAAAAATGGAACAACGCCTGGGCGTCGCCCCCTGGATGATCCCGCCCAACGCCAACAACGACGTGATCCGCAAAGGCTGCGAAAAACTTGGCTATGCCTGGCATGTGATCCCGCGCAACGTGCGTGGCTGTTGGAACCTGGGCTACTGCGGCATGGGTTGCCCGACCAACGCCAAGCAATCGATGCTGGTCACGACCATCCCGGCGACCCTGGAAAAAGGCGGCGAGTTGCTCTATCTGGCTCGCGCCGAAAAGCTCTTGATCAGCGGCGACAAGGTCACGGGCTTGCATTGCGTAGCGATGGACGAGCGCTGCGTCGCGCCTACCGGACACACGGTCACGGTCAAGGCCCGGCATTACGTGCTGGCCGGCGGCGGAATCAACAGCCCGGCGCTGCTCATGCGCTCAGAAGCACCGGATCCGCACAAACGGTTGGGTAAACGGACTTTTCTACACTTGGTGAACATGTCGGCCGGGCTGTTCGACGAGGTGATCAACCCGTTTTATGGTGCACCACAGTCAATCTATTCCGACCATTTCCAATGGCAGGACGGCACCACCGGAAAAATGTCTTACAAACTCGAAGTGCCACCGCTGCACCCGGCGCTGGCTACGACCCTGCTCGGCGGTTTCGGCAAGGAAAACGCCCAGCACATGGAAAACCTGCCCCACACCCACGCCATGTTGGCGTTGCTGCGGGACGGTTTTCACCCGGACAGCCCCGGCGGCAGCGTCGAGTTGCGCGGCGATGGCACGCCGGTGCTCGACTATCAGGTTTCACCTTATGCCTGGGACGGATTGCGTCGGGCGTTCCACAGCATGGCCGAGATCCAGTTCGCGGGCGGTGCCAAGGCGGTAATGCCCATGCACGCCGACGCTCGCTACGTGAAAACCCTCGCCGAAGCGCGCACGCTGATCGACGGCCTGAGCCTGGAGCTGTATCGCACACGCCTGGGCAGCGCCCATGTGATGGGCGGTTGTGCCATGGGTGAAGACCCGAAAAACGCCGTGACCGACAGCCTCGGCCGGCATCATCAGCTAAGCAATCTGTCGATTCATGATGGCTCTCTGTTCCCCACCAGCATTGGCGCAAACCCACAATTGTCGGTCTACGGGCTGACAGCGCAGATAGCAACTTCTTTGGCCGAACGTTTGAAAAACCCATGAAAAGGGAGAATATTCCAAGCGTCTATAGTGCTTTCTTACCCAAAAGGCGACTTGGCCGACCGGGAAGGCTGCGATACCATCCGACTCCCCAACGGACTCCCGCCAGGACGACGCGATGAACCGAGTGTTGTACCCAGGTACCTTCGACCCTATTACCAAGGGCCATGGCGATCTGGTCGAACGCGCCGCGCGCCTGTTCGATCATGTGATCATCGCCGTCGCCGCCAGCCCGAAGAAAAACCCGTTGTTTCCCCTGGAACAGCGTGTGGCGCTGGCCCGCGAGGTCACTAAACATCTGCCCAACGTTGAAGTCGTCGGCTTCTCGACGCTGCTGGCGCATTTCGCCAAAGAGAAGAACGCCAACGTGTTCCTGCGTGGTTTGCGTGCGGTGTCGGACTTCGAATACGAATTCCAGCTGGCCAACATGAACCGTCAGCTGGCACCGGATGTGGAAAGTCTGTTTCTTACCCCGTCCGAGCGTTATTCGTACATTTCCTCGACGCTGGTCCGTGAAATTGCAGCCTTGGGCGGTGATATCACCAAGTTTGTACACCCTGCGGTGGCGGATGCCCTGAACGAACGCTTTAAAAAGTAGGAGCTGCCGCAGGTTCGGGCCGCGTTCGGACGATCTTTTCCCCTTGATCGCGTCCGCGTGCACTGCGGGCGCCAATGCGGCACAATTGTGCGCATTGGTTTATTGCGCCCGGGCCTTCCGCCCTGGCTGGAGTTAGCATGTCCCTGATCATCACCGACGATTGCATCAACTGCGACGTCTGCGAACCCGAGTGTCCGAACGCCGCCATCTCCCAGGGCGAAGAGATCTACGTGATCGACCCGAACCTGTGCACCCAGTGCGTCGGCCACTACGACGAACCTCAGTGCCAGCAAGTGTGCCCGGTGGATTGCATTCCGCTGGACGAGGCGCACCCGGAGACTGAAGAGCAGTTGATGGAGAAGTACCGGAAGCTTACCGGCAAGGCTTGAATCAGATAGTTTTGTAGCGAATGTGCCGGCCCTATCGCGAGCAGGCTCGCTCCCACAGTTAATCGCGGTCTACTGTGGGAGCGAGCCTGCTCGCGATAGGGCCATCAGCCACACCAAAGAAGTAACTGGCTTCACTCCGTCTGCTCAAACCCTTCCCCGATACACCCCAGACACCGCACAAACGCCGCTTTCGCCGGGTCGACCACCAACGCCTGCCCCGCATCGCCGACGCCGCCACCCAACGCGGTAAACGGCAACGACACCACAAACGCTCCGGCACCAATCACCGTCGCCACGACCAACAAAGGTCGGGCAATCAGCAAATCGCCGATCATGGCGTACGCCGGGGGATTCTGGATGGTGTAGCGCGGGTCGCCGCTGCCCGCATTTGCTGCCAGCGCTGGCGCACCGATGCTCAGCAGCAAAACGACGACAAGGGTTCGAAACAGGTTCATGGCACAGTCCTTGGGCGAGACAGTCAGAACACTGACTATAGACCCTGTGCGTTTCAGCTCTGACAACGCGGGCAAAAGACGCTGGCGCGCTGCCCGAGCTTCACTTCCCGCAACTCCGTGCCGCAGACCTTGCAGGGCGCACCGCCACGGCCGTACACGAACAGTTCCTGCTGGAAATAACCCGGCTGACCGTCACCGCCGATAAAGTCCCGCAGCGTGGTTCCGCCGCGTTCGATAGCGGCCGCCAGGATGCGTTTGATCTCGATCGCCAGTTTCAGATAACGCCCCCGAGAGATGCTCTTGGCCTCACGACGCGGGTCGATACCGGCGGCGAACAACGCTTCGGTTGCGTAGATATTGCCCACGCCGACCACCACCGCGTTGTCCATGATGAACGGCTTGACCGCCATGGATCGCCCGCGGGACTGCTGGAACAAGCGCTCGCCGTCAAACAGGTCGGTCAACGGCTCCGGCCCCAGGCGAATCAACAATTCGTGATTGAGCGGGTCGAGGCTCCAGAGCATCGCGCCAAACCGTCGCGGGTCGGTGTAACGCAGGGCCAGGCCGGATTCCAGCTCGATGTCCACATGCTCATGCTTGGCCACCGGCGTGCCGATTTCCACCAGACGCAGATTTCCCGACATCCCCAAATGGCTGATCAGCGTGCCGACTTCGGCATTAATCAGCAGGTACTTCGCGCGTCGCTCCACCAGGACGATGCGCTGGCCAGACAGCCGCACATCCAGGTCTTCGGGGATCGGCCAGCGCAAGCGCCGCTCACGTACGATCACCCGGCTGACGCGCTGGCCTTCCAGGTGTGGTGCAATTCCGCGGCGAGTGGTTTCGACTTCAGGCAGTTCCGGCATGGTGCTCTCGAATCAGGCTGTGCAACGCTCAGCGGTGAGCGCCAAGGTCACGAATCGTTTGTTTGAGGGTCTCGAAGTCGTAGTCCGAGAGGCCGACATAATCGAGAACCAGCGGTGCGATGCTGTTCCACTCATGGTCATCACGCTGGTTGCCCAGCACCCGGAAGGACGCACAAATGTGCTCGGCCATTTTCAGGATCGCCAGCAGGTTTTTCAGCTGACTGTTGCGCGACGACTCATCGCTGAAGATCGCCAACGCATTGTGGTGATTGGCGATGGCGGCGGTCACATGCTCCGGCAGGCGCCAGGATTTGGCGGTGTAATAACCCACCACCGCGTGGTTGGTATTGAACACCCGATTCTCAGTATCCACCACCCGGCATTCAGCGCTGGCGCTGGCGTAAGCCTCTTCCAGAACGGTCATGTAGTTGGGGAAGCGCTTGAGCATCAGCGGCACGCCGCAGTCATGGAACAGACCCAGCGCGTATGCTTCATCGCCGGCCTGGACGCCGATGCGCTTGGCCAGGGTCAGGCAGGTCATCGCCACGTCCTGGGCGGTATCCCAGAAACGATTCAAGGTAACGATGGTGTCGTCGTTCATCTCGCCCTTGATCGACTGCGCGTTGATCAGGTTGATGATCGAGCGGCTGCCCAGCAGGTTCACTGCACGCTGAATCGAGGCGATCTTGTTGCTCAAGCCGTAATACGGCGAGTTGACGATTTTCAACAAGGCGCCAGAGAGGCCCGGGTCCTGGGAGATCAGCTTCGCGATCACCTCCAGATCCGGATCGGGCATGTACTGTTCCATCTGCAAATCCACCATGATTTGCGGCTGGGCCGGCACGCTGATGCCTTGCAGGGACTGTTGAATCTGTTCGGAAGTCAGCTCTGGGGACATAAGTACACACTCTGGGACAGGCGGCGATTCTAACCCTTATAAAGTTGGATCCGACACACCCGTCGGTATGTCATCGAAATTTCATTGTGGCGAGGGGGTTTACCCCCGTTCGGCTGCGAAGCAGTCGTAGATTCGCCAAACGCGGTGTGTCTGTTGAATCGATATTGTTGGTTTCGGGGCCGCTTCGCGCCCCAACGGGGGTAAACCCCCTCGCCACAGGTCTATCCGCCAAGCCGTGGCCGTGCGCAACACGCTATACTCCCGCTCTTTTTTCCGGAGCGACGTCATGTCCCTGCCTAGCCTGCGCCTCAAAGCCAACGCCGACCGTCGCCTGCGAAACGGCCACTTGTGGGTCTACAGCAACGAAATCGATGTAGCCGCTACTCCTTTGCACGGCTTCAAGGCCGGCGACCAGGCGATCCTCGAAGCCGCCAGCGGCAAGCCGCTGGGCATCGTTGCCATGAGCCCGAACAACCTGATCTGTGCCCGCCTCTTGTCGCGCGACATCAAGTTGCCGCTGGACAAGTCGCTGCTGGTGCATCGCCTGAACGTCGCGCTGTCCCTGCGCGATCGCCTGTTCGACAAGCCGTTCTATCGCCTGGTTTACGGCGATTCCGACCTGCTGCCAGGTCTGGTAGTCGACCGTTTCGGCGACATCCTGGTGGTACAGATCGCTTCGGCAACCATGGAAGCCCATAAAGAAGACGTGATCGCAGCGCTGACCCAAGTGGTCAAGCCTAGCGGCATTCTGTTCAAGAACGACTCCGCTGCCCGTGATGCCGAAGGCCTCAACCGTTACGTCGAAACCGTGTTCGGCCTGGTGCCGGAGTGGGTTGCCCTGGAAGAAAACGGCGTGAAGTTCGAAGCACCCGTCATCCAGGGACAGAAAACCGGCTGGTTCTACGACCACCGCATGAACCGCGCACGCCTGGCACCTTACGCCAAAGGCAAACGCGTGCTGGACCTGTATAGCTACATCGGTGGCTGGGGCGTGCAAGCGGCGGCGTTCGGCGCCAGTGAAGTGTTCTGCGTCGACGCATCGGCCTTCGCCCTCGACGGCGTCGAGCGCAACGCCGCGCTGAACGGTTTCGCCGACAAGATGACCTGCATTGAAGGTGACGTGTTCGAAGCCCTGAAAGAGCTGAAAGCCAGCGAAGAGCGTTTCGACGTGATCGTTGCCGATCCTCCGGCGTTCATCAAACGTAAAAAAGACATGAAGAACGGTGAAGGTGCCTACCGTCGCCTGAACGAGCAAGCCATGCGCCTGCTCAGCAAGGACGGCATCCTGGTCAGCGCTTCGTGCTCGATGCACCTGCCCGAGGACGATCTGCAGAACATCCTGCTGACCAGCGCCCGTCACCTGGACCGCAACATCCAGATGCTGGAGCGTGGCGGTCAGGGCCCGGATCACCCGGTTCACCCGGCCATCGCCGAAACCCGCTACATCAAGAGCATCACCTGCCGTCTGCTGCCAAACAGCTGATTTCGCCGGTTTGACGGGGAGCCAGCCGGCTCTCCGTTCTATTATCTGTTATTGAACTCTCTAACTTCCTACTCCAGCGGTCTTAATGACTTGCAGGACGTTTCGCCTTGCCTGTTATTTAAGCGGACAGAACTTACAAGAATCACCCAACCCTCAGATCAATCCGACAAAATTACTGGAATATTCCTACCCAATTTCCCCTTGATAAGAACTCATTACAAACTATGATTAAGTCGTCACAAAGGAGTGACACTCACTATCAATTACAAGGAGTTCAAAACATGAAAGCAATTACTCTGGAAACCAACAAAATCGCTAACCTGGCTTTTCTGGTTGCGCCAAAAGTCCGCTAAGTAAATGAAACGCTGGGGAGTGCCGGCTACCCAGCGTTTTCTATGGCAAAGACCAGAGTGAATCGCCAATCATGCAGATAAATCCTTATATATTCATACTTCCTCGCACGCCCGACCAAATAGTCTGGGATTACAAGAACCATAAACAATTCGAATTGAATCTTGAATATTCAACCCGTCTCGCACACCTTATCGACACCCCTGAAAAGTTTGATGACAACAACATAATAGACACGCAACTCCTGAACGCGGGAATACTCGCACCTTCAATACAAGCCCCCATTGAATGGGGCTGGGATGAACTGTCGAAGATATTTCATATCGGCACCAAGAACATTCCTTGTGAATATGTCCCCCAAGATATTGATGAATGGTCGAGACACTATCTGGACCATTGCGCCGACGTACTGGCCACTCCTGCCCCGGAGACCAGACGCACAGAGCGCCCGCCAACCGAACGAATTGCCCTGCCTCAACCTTCCTGCTTCCCGGTAAACGCGCTGGTAAAGACGTTGATCGAACGAAAGACCTGTCGCACCTTCACGGGTGAAAGGGTTTCCCTCGATGATGTGAGCACTCTTCTGTATTTGTCCCTTGGTTATCTGCGTGAGCGCGACAACGACATCGACGAAACCATCGCTGAAGGTCTGGGCGCCCGGCGCAGCAGTCCATCCGGTGGCGGGCTGAATGCCTGCGAAGGTTTTCTTCATGTTCAGAACGTCAGCGGCCTGAATCCCGGTCTCTACGCCTACCACCCCGACGAACACGCTCTGAGCTTCGTCAATCCGGTGCCTGTCTCGCCCTTGGGCCAGTTGTTGTGTGGGCAGCATTTCATCAACAACTTGCCAGTCGGCCTGTTCATCACCGCTCGCTTCGACAAACTGTGGTGGAAATATGAACACTCGCGAGCGTACCGAATGGCCTACGTGGAGGCCGGTCATATTTCCCAGACCTTTCAACTGGTGGCCACCGCACTTGGGTTAAGCACCTGGCTGACCGGTGCGTTGGCGGACGATCAGGTCGAAACGTTGCTGGGGATCGAGGACAGCGCCGAACAACCGTTGTTTTTTGTGGGCTGCGGCCAGAGTGACGGACAGGTGATGTGCAAGGAATTAAAAGCACTGCTCAGCAGCCGAGGCTCACAACAATGACCGAGCCCCGCACAGACGACCTGTCACTGCCCGACGCCTGGGCACAACGCTTCACCCTCGGTGACTGGAACACCCGAGCCTCGGTACGCACCAGCGAGCACACCTATCAATTGCCATCAGATCTGGAGCGGCAACTGGAAACACGACACTGGTTCCCGCCCGCCTTCTTGTCCTACCTGAATCACCCGGTGATTGAAGCCGCCGGCAGCGCGATCACCCATCGATTATCGGCCAACCATCTGGTGTATTTCCTCGACTACACCACCCGGCTCGAACATCGGATCGTCAACCGCTCCGTGGAAATCATCGTCCACGATGAGCTTGGTGCGTCCATCCCCCGACGGATGAAAACGGCCGCCCTCCAGCTTTATACCGATGAGGGTTATCACGCGCTGTTCTCCAATAGTCTCGCCGAGCAGATAGCCGACCTCTACGGCATGACCCAACGCCCGGTGATGCCACATCGCATTACCCGACTGAACGCCCTGATTGACCACTGCCCAGAGAGGCATAAGGCGCTGGCCTGGTTTCTCGTCGGTTTCGTGTCAGAGACCATCATCGCCAGGGAACTGCTCGAGGTTTGCCGCAACGAGTTGGTGTCCAGCGTCCAGGAAATGCTCAGGGACCACCTCGCCGACGAGGCCCGACACAGTCGTTATTTTTGCGAAGTGTTCCATTATCTGTGGCTGACCCTGAACAGCAGCCAACGCACGTTCGCCGCGAAGCTGCTGGTGGACATCCTCCTGATGTTCTTTGAGGTCGATGAGCGTTGGCTGAAGGAAAGCCTGAACAGCGTGGGCCTCAGGGAGAATTGCGTCGCAGAAATCCTCAGTACCCTGACCGGCCCGCAAGCCTGCCTTCAGCGCGCCCGATCAGGTGCAGGCGCGACGCTACAGGCAATGGAAAAGGCAGGTTTTTTCGACCTGCCTTTTAACCAGCAGCTCTTCGTACAGGCAGGACTTGTCGATGGATGAAGGAAAATCTGCGGTCAGTGTCAAACACCGCCGCTCTGCGATCACACTGTTAATGGCCATGGTGATGCTCGGGGTCTTCCCTCTGGATGTTCTGCTGCCATCGTTCCCGGCGCTGGCCGAACACTTCCGGACCACGCCAGCCGACATCGCATTTTCCATCAGCCTGTTTGCCATCGGGATCGCACTTTCCCAACTGCTGGTCGGTCCACTCTCGGATGTCATCGGGCGCAAAAGTCTGCTGCTGGCGGGAATGGCTGTCTCGATTGTCGGTGCGACGGGTTGCGTGCTGTCCACCGACTACGCCTGGTTCCTGATGTTCCGGGTGGTGCAGGCCATCGGCTGCGGTTGCTTCGTACTCTCGCAGGCGCTGGTCCAGGACCTGTTCGACGGCAAGGAGCGGGATCAACTGCGGATTCTGATGGTCACCGCCAGCGGGATCTTCATTTCCGTCTCGCCACTGGCTGGCACCCTGTTGCAACAGGCACTGGACTGGCCCGCCAGTTTCATTGTTTTTATTGCCCTCGCCGCTGCGGTATTCCTCAAGGCCTGTTTCTTTCTTGAAAACCGGCACACCGCCACAACCCCGCGCCGAAGCATTCTTCAGTCCTACCGGCGCGTCTGTCGCGATGCGGGTTTCCTCGGCTATTGGCTGATCGCCGCCATCGCCTTCACCTGCCACTTTTCCTTCATTGTCATCTCGCCCCTGATCTTCATGGAGCAGTTGCAGCTTTCGGCCTACGAGTTTTCCCTGACATTGTTGCTGTATGGCGTGGCCTACATCATCGGCGGCATTGTCGCTCGAGTCCTCGATGGACGGATCGCGGCCAATACACAGATCATTGTTGGTTTGAGCCTGATCTTCTTTTCGGGGCTGGTGATGCTCTTGCTCTCAAATCTGCTGGGGCTTTCAGCCCTGACCGTGCTGATCCCTATGATCATCTGCACCGCCGGCACGACCATCGTCCGCCCTGTCGCCACCTCCAAAGCGATGGAAGTGTTCCCGGACAGTGCCGGTACATCGGCGTCGGCCGGGAACACGCTGGTCTTCATCTTTGGCGGGGTGATCAGCGCCCTGATCAATCTGAGTGGAGCCCATCTGCAAACGACTCTCGCATTGAGTTTCCTCGCCTTGAGCACCGTCGGCGTTTCCTTCAATGCACTGATCACACGTCGGCAGCTCTCGCTGAATAACGGGTGATTCCTGCCGGTCGTCATCCCACACGCCCCGTCAGTGCTGGATCCCCCTTTTCCGGCATTCCCTCCTGACGCCAGCCGTGTAGAATCGCGACATTCATCGCCAGTCATCCCCCGGCGGGTTTATGAGCTCAAGCTGAAGCGCGCGGCGATCCCGCAAAGTTATCGGCAACTTCCGGACACACGGCCATTTCTGAGTGTTCCAGACGTCAATAGAAGCTCACTTCCCTTTTGATACCTGATTAGCCGCCCGGAGTGCTTCATGCCTGATTACCGCTCGAAAACATCCACCCATGGCCGCAACATGGCCGGCGCCCGCGCACTGTGGCGCGCAACGGGGATGAAAGATGACGACTTCAAAAAGCCGATCATCGCCATATCCAACTCCTTCACCCAGTTCGTACCGGGCCACGTCCACCTCAAGGACCTGGGCCAACTGGTCGCCCGAGAAATCGAACGCGCCGGCGGTGTCGCCAAAGAATTCAACACCATCGCAGTGGATGACGGCATCGCCATGGGCCACGACGGCATGCTGTATTCGCTGCCGAGCCGCGAGATCATCGCCGACTCCGTCGAGTACATGGTCAACGCTCACTGCGCCGATGCGATCGTCTGCATCTCCAACTGCGACAAGATCACCCCTGGCATGCTGATGGCCGCCCTGCGCCTGAACATCCCGGTGATCTTCGTTTCCGGCGGCCCGATGGAAGCCGGCAAGACCAAACTGGCCAGCCACGGTCTCGACCTCGTCGACGCCATGGTGATCGCCGCCGACTCCAGCGCTTCTGACGAGAAAGTCGCTGAGTACGAGCGCAGCGCCTGCCCGACGTGCGGCTCGTGCTCCGGCATGTTCACCGCCAACTCGATGAACTGCCTGGTTGAAGCCCTGGGCCTGGCATTGCCAGGCAACGGTTCGACCCTGGCCACCCACAGCGACCGCGAACAGCTGTTCCTGCAGGCCGGCCGCACCATCGTCGAGCTGTGCAAGCGTTACTACGGCGACAACGATGAGTCGGTATTGCCGCGCAACATCGCCAACTTCAAGGCGTTCGAAAACGCCATGACGCTGGACATCGCCATGGGCGGTTCCACCAACACCATCCTGCACTTGCTGGCCGCGGCCCAGGAAGCCGAGATCGATTTCGACCTGCGCGACATCGACCGTCTCTCCCGTCACGTGCCGCAACTGTGCAAAGTTGCGCCGAACATCCAGAAGTACCACATGGAAGACGTGCACCGCGCCGGTGGGATCTTCAGCATCCTCGGCTCGCTGGCCCGTGGCGGTCTGCTGCACACCGACCTGCCGACCGTGCACAGCAAAACCCTGGCCGAAGGCATCGCCAAGTGGGACATCACCCAGACCGACGACGAAGCGGTGCATCACTTCTTCAAGGCCGGTCCCGCGGGGATCCCGACGCAAACCGCGTTCAGCCAGTCGACCCGTTGGGAAACCCTGGACGACGACCGTGAAAACGGCTGCATCCGCAGTGTCGAACACGCCTACTCGAAAGAAGGCGGCCTGGCCGTTCTCTACGGCAACATCGCGCTGGACGGCTGCGTGGTGAAAACCGCCGGCGTCGACGAGTCGATCCACGTGTTCGAAGGCAACGCGAAGATCTTCGAAAGCCAGGACAGCGCCGTACGCGGCATCCTCGCTGACGAAGTGAAAGCCGGCGACATCGTGATCATCCGTTACGAAGGCCCGAAAGGTGGCCCGGGCATGCAGGAAATGCTGTACCCGACGTCGTACCTGAAATCCAAAGGCCTGGGCAAAGCTTGCGCCCTGCTCACCGATGGTCGCTTCTCCGGCGGCACCTCGGGCCTGTCCATCGGCCACGCTTCGCCAGAAGCGGCGGCGGGCGGCGCGATTGGTCTGGTACAGGATGGCGACAAAGTGCTGATCGACATTCCGAACCGCTCGATCAACCTGTTGATCAGCGACGAAGAAATGGCCGGTCGCCGTGCCGAGCAGGATCAGAAAGGCTGGAAGCCTGTGGAAAAACGTCCACGCAAGGTGACCACTGCACTGAAGGCCTACGCCCTGCTGGCGACCAGCGCCGACAAGGGTGCTGTGCGTAACAAGGCGATGCTCGACGGGCTGTAAAACTTAACTGTCGAAGACAAAAAACCCCGCCAAGTGCGGGGTTTTTTTTGGTCTACTCGGTCAACTGTGGGAGCGAGCTTGCTCGCGATGGCAGCGCCTCGGTCTTACTGAATCTCCTCAGGC
The DNA here is from genome assembly GCF_000282315.2 of Pseudomonas sp. GM41(2012). Lineage (GTDB taxonomy): Bacteria > Pseudomonadota > Gammaproteobacteria > Pseudomonadales > Pseudomonadaceae > Aquipseudomonas. The sequence continues at coordinate 500,366 of NZ_AKJN02000007.1, read as the reverse complement.
TTCACAATCACCCAGTTCTTGTCCGCCGTAACCTGCAACCCTTCCTTGGTCTGAGCTGCGGCGTGCTTGGCCATCATGCCGTTAATCTGGGTCATGTATTTGTCTTTGCGGTTGACCCACAAGTGGATGCCACCCTTGGCCACGTCGACATCGTGGAACAACATGTAACCGTCGCTGCTCGGGGTATCGCCGCCCACCAGCACCGGTTTTTTCCACTCGTCGATGTAGGTCAGGATCGCCGCGTGCTTGCCGGCCATCCAGGTCGCCGGGGTCCACAGGTACGGGGTCAGCTCGAGGCCGAGGTTGGCCTTCTCGTCATACTTGCCCGCGGTGATCTGCTTGCGCGCCGTGGTCAGCTCGCCGGTCTTCGGGTCCTTGAGCAACAAGCTCACGCCGATTACGTTCTGCGGTTTGACGTTGTAGCCGTACTTCGGATCGGCGGCGACCATGCGCACCAGTTCTTCGGAGGCGGCGGTCATCACGTAGACCTCGATGCCGTTCTCCATCAGCTTGTTGTAGAGCTCTTTCTGGCCGGTGAAGATTTTCGGCGGGTTGACGTCGAGCTTCTTGACCACGTCGCCTTCGTAATACGTCGCCGGCACCGGTTTACCGGACGCCATCATCTCATCGACGTAGCCTTTGAGTTCCTGGAGGGTGAAGCCGGAGAACACTTGGGCGACCCATGGATAGCAGACCATGTCGTCGACTTCGCAGAGGCGATAGTAGTAGCTGAACAGGCTTTCCTTGTGGTCGGCAGTGTCTTTGAACGGCATCAGTTTCAGGGACGGATCGAGTTTCTCGCGGGTGATCAGGCCCTTGTTTTCCATGAACGGCAGCAACGACTCTTCGAGGTCGTAGCGGTAACTGGTGTTGTCCATGTCGAACACCGCGTAGTTACCTTTGTTGGCGTTGGCGGCAATCATTGCGTCCAGCGCCTTGGCCTGATCGGCCGGCCAATGCTTCAAATCCGTAGCGAATACCTGGCCGGCAAGGCCCAGGCAGAGTGCGGCAACCAGAAATTTCGGTGCGAGCTTCATCGGCATGCTTCCCTTATTAAAAGACCCTGATTCAAAGAGCTCGACGCTATCAAATTAATATGACAGCCCTCGTCTGCCCGCGACCGCTTGCGTCCCTATTACGCCAGCTGCATCTCTGCCAGCGACACTCGCTTATTCCAAAAACGACAGTAATCAGATGTTTTTGATATTAATTCATTAGATATCAAGCTGTTAGGCTTGCCGGTTCGCGGCTGCCCCGGAAGGTAGCCGGCACAAGTCTTTATCGGAGTTCCAATGAATCTGCCGCTGATCCTCAATCTGCTGGTGTTCCTCGCCCTGCTCTTTGGCCTGGCGCAAACCCGTCACACCACCTGGAGCCTGGCGAAAAAAGTCCTGCTCGCGCTGGTGCTGGGCGTGGTGTTCGGTGTGGCTCTGCACACCGTTTACGGTGCCGGCAACCCGGTACTGAAAGCCTCGATCGGCTGGTTCGATCTGGTGGGCAACGGTTACGTGCAGTTGCTGCAAATGATCGTGATCCCGCTGGTGTTCGCCTCGATCCTCAGCGCTGTGGCCCGTCTGCACAACGCTTCGTCGCTGGGCAAAATCAGCTTCCTGACCATCGGCACGCTGCTGTTCACCACGGCCATTGCGGCGCTGATCGGTATCGGGTTGACCAACCTCTTCGGCCTGACCGCCGAAGGCCTGGTAGCCGGGACTCAGGAATTGGCCCGCCTGCAAACCATCCAGACCGACTACGCGGGCAAGGTTGCCGACCTGAATGTGCCGCAGCTGTTGCTGTCGTTCATTCCACAAAACCCGTTCGCCGACCTCGCTCGCGCGAAGCCGACCTCGATCATCAGCGTAGTGATTTTTGCTGCGTTCCTTGGGGTCGCGGCGCTGCAACTGTTGAAAGATGACGTCGAGAAAGGTCAGAAAGTGATCAACGCCATCGACACCCTGCAAGCCTGGGTGATGCGCCTGGTGCGTCTTGTGATGAAGCTGACCCCGTACGGCGTATTGGCGCTGATGACCAAAGTGGTCGCTGGCTCCAACCTGCAGGACATCATCAAACTTGGCAGTTTCGTGGTGGTTTCCTACATCGGGCTGGGCCTGATGTTTGTGGTCCATGGCCTGCTGGTCTCGGCCGCCGGGATCAACCCGCTGCGCTTCTTCCGCAAGATCTGGCCGGTGCTGACGTTTGCTTTCACCAGCCGCTCCAGCGCTGCGACCATTCCGCTGAGCATCGAAGCCCAGACCAGCCGTTTGGGTATTCCACAGTCCATCGCCAGTTTCGCCGCGTCGTTTGGCGCGACCATTGGCCAGAACGGTTGTGCCGGTCTGTACCCGGCGATGTTGGCAGTGATGGTCGCGCCAACCGTGGGCATCAACCCGTTGGACCCGCTGTGGATCGCGACGCTGGTGGCGATTGTGACGCTGAGTTCGGCCGGTGTGGCGGGGGTTGGTGGTGGCGCGACGTTTGCCGCGTTGATCGTGTTGCCGGCGATGGGCTTGCCGGTGTCACTGGTGGCGTTGCTGATTTCGGTTGAGCCGCTGATTGATATGGGCCGTACGGCGTTGAATGTGAGTGGTTCGATTACCGCCGGCGCGATTACCAGCCAGATCATGCAGCAGACCGATAAAGAGCTGTTGGATGCGGATGAGCATGGGTCGTTGGCTCACGCCTAAGTCTTTCGTTGCCTGAGCGGGCCTCTTCGCGGGCAAGCCCGCTCCCACAGGAATTGTGGTGAAACACATAACGTGTGAACACCACTAAAACTGTGGGAGCGGGCTTGCCCGCGATGCTTTTAGGCCTTTTCCCACACCTCGAAGTTGTACGCCGGCTTATCGCCTTCCGCTGGATTCGGAACATTCGACACCAGTTTCCACTGGTTCAAATCAAACTCCGGAAACCACGCATCCCCTTCCGGGCTCAACGCCACGCGCGTCAAATACAACCGATCAGCCTGCGCCATCCCTTGCGAATACAACTGCGCCCCACCAATCAGCATCAGCTCATCGACGCCCTGCTCCCGAGCCCACTCTTCAGCGCGAACCACTGCAGCCTCCAGCGACGGATAAACCTCCGCGCCTTCCAACGCCAGATCCGCCTGACGGCTGACCACGATGTTCAACCGGCCCGGCAACGGTCGACCGAGGGAATCCCAGGTCTTGCGACCCATGATGATCGGCTTGCCGAGCGTCGTGGCCTTGAAGTATTTGAAGTCCCCCGGCAAGTGCCAGGGCATGCTGTTGTCGACGCCGATCACACGGTTTTCACCGAGGGCTGCAATCAGGCTGAGGGGGAGTGATTTAGTCATGCCGGCGAGGATACCAGAGCCTCCCGTACCCCGATAAGCGCCACAGCGGTTATGCTCACCGTTCAATTGAGCGACGGGATGCCGCGTGACTGAACTGACTCCACTGCAAAACCTCTGGCTGACCGAGACGGTGCGCCTGCGTGAAGAACACGCCGGTCCCCTGGATGATCTGGAAGCCAACCGACTGGCCCGCAGCGCGGGCGGCGATCTGCCGACACGTATTCAACGCCGTGCCCTGTGGCTGGCCGAGCGCGATGGGCTGACCAGCGCCCTCAAACATTGGCTTCAAGGCGCGCGTCTGGCGCTGATCGTGATGGCGGTGCTGGCCATTGCCAGCGGCGCCGGTCTGGCGTTTGCCGCGCTGGGTGACGGACAAATCCCGGTCAATGTGTTCTGGGCCTTGGGCAGTCTGCTCGGGCTGAACCTGATTCTATTGCTGAGCTGGGCGTTGGGCCTGGTCTTCGCCGGCGAACACGGCGCTACCCTCGGCCGCTTATGGTTATGGCTCAGCGAAAAACTCGCCCGCGATGCCAAAGCCGCGCAACTGGCCCCGGCCCTGCTGCTCTTGCTGCAACGACAGAAACTCAATCGCTGGGCGGTCGGCGTACTGGTCAACGGCTTGTGGTTGCTGGCGATGCTCAGCGCGCTGGTCATGCTGTTGATGCTGATGGCGACCCGGCGTTATGGCTTCGTCTGGGAAACCACGCTCCTGGGCGGCGACACCTTCGTCGCCATGACCCAGGCCCTCGGCGCCCTGCCGGCCATGCTGGGTTTCAACGTTCCGACCGTGGAAATGATCCGCGCCAGCGGCGACGCCGCTTTGAATATCGAAAGCGCTCGTCAGGCCTGGGCAACTTGGTTGGTCGGCGTGCTGGTGGTCTACGGAGTTTCGCCGCGACTGTTGCTGGCGCTGTTTTGCCTGTGGCGCTGGAAAACCGGGCAAGCGGCATTGCATCTGGATTTGAACCTGCCCGGTTACGCCCAACTGCGCGAACGGTTGATGCCGACCAGTGAACGCCTGGGCATCAGCGACGCTGAGCCAGAGCAATTGCATCGTATTGAAAGCGGTGTCAGCGACCTGCCAAGCGATGGCGCGCTGTTGGTGGCCATCGAGCTGGACGACCAACGCCCTTGGCCGCCGCCACTGCCGAAATCCGTGAGCAACGCCGGCATCCTCGACAGTCGCGAATCGCGGCACAAACTCCTCGAACAGCTGAGCCGCTTTCCCCCGGCCCGCCTGGCCATCGCCTGCGATCCGCGACGTTCGCCGGACCGCGGCAGTCTGGCACTGATCGCCGAACTGGCCCGCAGCGCCAGCGCCACCCGCGTCTGGCTGCTGCAAGCTCCGCCGGGCGAAGCGCTGGACGCCGAAAGGCTGGGCGACTGGCACGTGGCGCTGCAACAGCTGGACTTGCCGTTCGCCGATTGCGCGCCGTTGAACTGGCTGGAGAGCGGTCATGACTAATCCATGGAAAGCGCCCTTGAAGCTCGCGGTGGTCGGCCACACCAACGTCGGCAAAACCTCGTTGCTGCGCACCCTGACCCGCGATGTCGGTTTCGGCGAAGTCTCTCATCGCCCCAGCACCACTCGACACGTGGAAGGCGCACGGTTGTCGGTAGACGGCGAGCCGTTGCTCGATCTGTTCGACACACCGGGCCTGGAAGATGCCATCGCCCTGCTCGACTACCTCGAACGTCTGGAACGACCGGGTGAACGCCTGGACGGCCCGGCGCGTCTGGCGCGCTTTCTTGAGGGCAGCGAAGCGCGGCAGCGTTTCGAACAGGAAGCCAAGGTACTGCGGCAACTGCTGACCTGCGACGCCGGTCTCTACGTGATCGACGCCCGGGAACCGGTGCTGGCCAAGTACCGCGACGAACTGGAAGTGTTGGCCAGCTGCGGCAAACCGCTGCTGCCGGTGCTGAATTTTGTCAGCAGCGCCAACCACCGCGAACCGGATTGGCGCGAAGCGTTGGCACGTCTGGGCTTGCACGCCTTGGTGCGTTTCGACAGCGTCGCACCGCCGGAGGACGGCGAACGTCGACTGTATGAAAGCCTCGCCCTGCTGCTGGAAAACGCCCGCCCACAACTGGAACGCCTGATCGCCGATCAGCAAGCCCAACGCCAGGCCCGGCAACAGAGTGCGGCGCGGCTGATTGCCGAATTATTGATCGACTGCGCCGCGTGCCGGCGCAGTGTGGTCAGCGAAGCCGAGCAAGAACAGCAGGCTATCAATGAACTGCGCAAAGCGGTTCGACAACGGGAACAACGCTGCGTCGAAGCGCTGCTCAAGCTCTACGCCTTCCGTCCACAGGACGCGGCGGCCAGTGATTTGCCGCTGCTCGATGGCCGTTGGGGCGATGACTTGTTCAACCCGGAAACCCTGAAACAGCTCGGCGTGCGAGTCGGTGGCGGTATCGCGGCCGGCGCGGCAGCCGGGGCCGGGGTCGATTTGCTGGTCGGCGGCCTGACCCTCGGTGCGGCCGCATTGGCTGGCGCGATTGCCGGTGGCGCCCTACAAACGGCCCGCAGCTATGGCAGTCGGTTGATGGGTAAGATCAAAGGCCAGCGCGAGCTGACCGTTGACGACAGCGTGCTGCGTCTATTGGCGCTGCGTCAGCGACAACTGCTGCAAGCGCTGAATGCCCGCGGGCATGCGGCGATGGACAGCATTCAGGTCGCCACACCACAGGACAAGACCTGGCGCGAAGGCAAACTGCCCGAACCGCTGAACAAGGCCCGGGCGCATCCGCAGTGGTCTTCGCTTAATCCGCATTCGAAGTTGAGCCAGGGGGAGCGCCAAGAGCAGGTTGAGGTGTTGGCGCAACAGTTGTAAAGCCCGAGTGATGTGCAGTTCAGGCGGGCCTCTTCGCGAGCAAGCCCGCTCCCACATTGGATTTGCGTCGTACACAAAACCTCTAATCACTGCAGATTAAATGTGGGAGCGGGCTTGCTCGCGAATGCAGCGACTCGGTCCCGGGTTTATACGCCGAGCTTCAAAAACTCCTCCACCATCGAGGCGACTCGTCGCCGATCCGTGCGATCCGCGCGTCCGTCATTGTCCACATCCGAACTCAGTATCACCTCCAGTCCACCATCGTTATCAAGATCGTGAGCCGCGGCTTTATAGGCAATCTTCTGCCCCTCGTGAAAATGTAGCCGCACCGTTTCAGGTGTGCCGTCAGCGGATGGATTCTGCGAGAAGATGCGCAAGTGCCGCTCCTCACCTTCCCCCTCGTTGAACCAGGCGCATTTCAAATAGGTTTTGCCGAGCGACCTGAGCTGTTGCCGATCCGCATCCGTCGCCTCACGCTGCAATTGTTCATCTTCATAGAACTGGAAATGAACGGTATCTGCCGTGCCCTTCCCGCTTCGATCCTGTGCAATCACTTTCAAATAACGCATCCGTGCGTTTCCTTGCGAAAAGCCCAGATTGAACCGTTACCGCAAGGCGATCCATCCACCGTTTCTCGATTGCCTGTGAGACAAATCAGCGCGCCTCGCCGGACAAGACACTCGCGGCTTTACGCTTTAAAACCTCGAGATCGATCACTGGCACCCGCATTTCCTTCGCCAACTCATCCCACTGGCGCATCCGCAGACTGATCTCGCACAACGGGTCCTGCTCGAACGCTTCAGCCTCGGCCGCCGTCATCACCCCGCCCTGATACTCCAGCGTCCGACGACTGGCTTCGCTCAAACGCTCGTAGTACCCAGGCTCTTTGAGCGTCAGATAACGCTTGGCCTGAACGTGATACTCCACCAGCCGCGCCATGCGCTCGCTGAAACCTGCGCGGCGTAAATAATCCGCGCCCAGGCGCTCGTGACTGACCATGCCGAAGCCGCCCATGTTCTCGGCACTCTCTGCGCAGATATGCCCGATGTCGTGGAAGAACGCGGCCAGCACCACTTCGTCATCGAAGCCCTCGGCCATGGCCAGTTCGGCGGCCTGGGACATGTGCTCGATCTGCGACACCGGTTCGCCGATGTAATCGCTGTCGCCAAAGCGCTCGTACAGACCGAACACCTCGGCGATCACTTGCTCATTGCGGTCCATCAAAGCTCTCCCAACACAGTCGCTACGTTACGTTCAGCCATCGCCGGCCCGACGCTCATGCCGACACCCGTGTGCATCAGTGCCACGCTCACGCCCGGCATCGGCCGCAGGAACGAGAACGGCCCCGGCCCCCGTGAACCATAGACGCCCTGCCAGCGCTCGACCACTTGTACCTTGCAGCCCAACGTCTGCTCGGCCAGTTCAATCATCCAGTTATCCACCTGCTCGGCGTTGAACGGCGACGGGTCGCTGCCGTGATGGTGGGAGTCGCCGATGATTAATTCGCCATACGGTGTCGGGCTGATCAGCAGGTGAATGCCGTTTTCATGCAGGTGCGGCGCGTCTCGCAGAATTTGCGCCTGTACAGCGGCGGCTTCCGGCAGATCGGCGAAAGCGCCGTAGTGCACGCAGCTCAAACCGGTAAGCAGCGCGTGTTGCAGGTTGAGATTGATTTGCGGTCGGGCGCGAAGCATTTGCAGGCGGCAGATTTGCGGGTTGAGCTCGGCGATCGGCTCGGCCAGCAGCGTCTGATAATCGTGGCCGGAACAGACGATGATCTGCTCGGCACTGAAGGATCCGGCGGTGCTGTGCAAGCGGCCGGGCTCGATGTCGCGCACGAGTGTGGAGAAGTGAAACGTGACGCCGAGCTGGCGACGCAGGTAGTCGATCAACGCTGGAATGGCTTCACGGGAATACAGTTGCTGATCGTCCATCCCGTGCAACGCGGCGCGGTGATGGCTGAATTGGCCGCGGTACAAATCCCGTAATACAGCGCCACGCAACAGGTCGACGCGGTAACCGTGTTCCACGGCGCGACCGGCGCAGAAGGCTTCCAGCAGATGTTCTTCGGCTTCGGTGCGGGCAAACAGGTACGAGCCGTTGCGCTTGAGTTGCAGGCCGGCGAGTTGAGCCCATTGGCCCCAGATCTCGCGGCTGGCTTTGGCCAGTTCGAGCATCGGGCCCGGTGGTTGGCCGGTGACCAGGGCCTGACCGAAGTTGCGCACCGAGGCGCCCAAAGGCGTTTCGCTGCGCTCGAAAACGGTGACTTTCAGACCGCGCCTGGCGGCGGCATAGGCGTGGGACAGACCGAGGATGCCGGCGCCGACGATCAGCATGTCGTTGTGGTGTGTCATGGGGTTTTGTCCTGAATTCACGACCGCTATCGCGAGCAGGCTCGCTCCCACAGTTGATTGGGGACAACCCCAAATCTCCATCCACTGGAGATCCAATGTGGGAGTGAGCCTGCTCGCGATGAGGCCCTGTCAGCCGATGAAGATCTTACTTGGCAGCCACTTTCTCGGACTTGCCGTCATAGCGCTTACGCCATTCGGTCAGGATTTCGTCGCGATTCTTCGACGCCCAGGCGAAGTCGTTCTTGATCAAACGCTGCTCATAATCCGCCGGTAATTCGGTCTGTGGCTTGGCAATACCCGGTTGCGCGAGGACGGCGAAGTTCTCTTTATAAAGCTCCATCGCTGCAGGGCTGGCGGAGAAGTCAGCCAGTTGCTTCGCCGCCTCTTCGTGCGGTGTGCCCTTGATCACAGCCGTCGCTTCGATCTCCCAGCCCAGGCCCTCTTTCGGCAGGATGATGTCCAGTGGCGCACCTTGACGCTTTAACTGAACGGCCGGGTATTCAAAGGAAATGCCGATCGGGAATTCGCCCGCCGCCGCCAGTTTGCAAGGCTTGGAGCCGGAGTGAACGTACTGGCCGATGTTCTGGTGCAGGCCATCCATGTAGGCCCAGCCCTGCTTCTCGCCGAAGGTTTGCAGCCAGGCGCTGACGTCGAGGAAACCGGTGCCGGACGAGGCCGGGTTCGGCATCACGATTTTGCCTTTGTACTCAGGCTTGGTCAGGTCCTGCCAGCTCACCGGTTTGCTCAAACCCTGTTTCTCGGCTTCGACGGTGTTGAAGCAAATGGTCGCGGCCCAGACGTCCATGCCGACCCAGGCTGGTGGGTTGGCGGCATCGCGGTAGTTGCCGCCGATCTTGCCCAGGTCCTTCGGCGCATAGCTTTGCAGCATGCCTTGCTGGTCGAGGATTGCCAGGCTTGAAGCCGCCAGGCCCCAGACTGCGTCGGCTTGCGGGCGGGCTTTTTCGGCCAGCAGTTTGGCGGTGATGATGCCGGTGGAGTCGCGCACCCACTTGATTTCGACGTCCGGGTTGGCTTTTTCGAAAGCTTCTTTATAGGTCTTCAGTTGTTCGGCTTCGAGGGCGGTGTACACCGTCAACTCGGTTTTCGCCGCGAAGGCGTTCAGGCTGAAAGCGGTGAGGACAGCAGCGGCCAGGGCCAGGGGCTTGAACATGATCTTTTCCTGTTTTGAGTTGAGGGGTTGAAGCGAATCAATGACCAGGCGCGGTCTGCCGCCAGGCCTGGGAGCGACGCAGCAAACCGCGCGAAGCCCAGGCCAGCAGCAGGGACACGCCCGCCGAGGTGAACAGAATCAGGGTCGACATCGCCGCTGCGCCGCCGACGTTGCCGGCGTCGTCCATGTTCAGCACCGCCACCGCCGCAAGGATGGTGTCGGGGCTGTAGAGGAAGATCGCTGCCGAGACGGTGGTCATGGCCGAGACGAACAGGTAGCGCACGATGTCCAGCAGCGCCGGCAGACAGATCGGCACGGTGACCCGCAGGTAATGCCGATACAGCGGCGCCTTGAGCGACAGCGCGGCGGCTTCGAACTCGGCGTCGAGTTGGCGCAGTGCGGTGGTGGCGGTCATTTGCGCGGTGGTCAAATAGTGAGCAATGGTGCAAACCACCAGCAGGGTCATGCTCCCGTAGAGCACATGCAGCGGGTTGCCGGTGAGGTTGAAGAAGAAAACATAACCCAGGCCCAGCACCAGACCCGGCACCGCCATCGGTACGAAACTGAGCATGCGCAGTGTCAGATTCAGCCCGTGCTGGCCCTTGGTTTTTTCCATCAGGTAGGCGCCAGTGAAGATCAGCACGCTGCCGATCAACGCCGTGCACAACGCCATCTTCACGCTGTTACCGTAGGCCAGCCAGCCAACGCCCGCCGTGTCGTTGAACTGGTAATGGTTGAGCGACAGCGACAGGTTGTACGGCCAGAATTTCACCAGTGACGAGTACACCGCCATGCCGAACACCAGCAGCAACACCGCGCAGATCAGCAGCACGATGGCCAGGTAGCAACCGTCCCGCAGTTTCGACGGCGCCGGTTGAAAGACCTGCGCCCGACCGCTCATGGAATCGCCGTGACGCCGACGCAACCAGGCATCGACACCGAAGCTGAACAGCGCCGGCAGCAGCAGGACCATGCCAATCAACGCGCCGCGACCGAATTGTTGCTGGCCGACCACGGCTTTGTAGGCTTCCAGCGCCAGCACTTGATAGTCGCCACCGACCACCACGGGCACGCCGAAGTCGGTGATGGTCAACGTGAAGACGAGACAGAACGCGGCGAACACGGCCTGACGCGTCGCCGGCCAGGTAATGCTGCGGAAGGCTTTTGCCGGACTCGCGCCCATGCTGGAGGCGGCATCGAACAGTCGCGCATCCGCCAGGGACAGCGCCGACAGCAGAATCATCAGCGCGTGTGGGAAGGTGTAGATGACCTCACCCAGAACAATGCCCCAGAAGCCGTAGATATTGTCCGAAAGCAAACCGCGCAGCATGCCCTGGTTGCCGAACAGATAAACCAGCGCAATGCCCGGCAACATCGACGGCGCCATCAGCGGCAACAGCGACATGCCGCGCCAGATACCTTTACCCGGAATCAATGTGCGTTGCAGGGCGTAGGCAAACAGGTAAGCCAGCGGTACGACAATCGCCGCCACGCTGAGGGACACTTTCAAACTGTTGCCGAGCAACCAGTGGAAATTGGCACTGGTCACCAATTCACGGGCGGCCACCAGACCGCCACCCTGCCCGGCTTCGGAGCTGAAGCCGCGCCAGAAGATCGCCAGCAACGGCATCAGTACCGCAACGCCGAGTAACACCAGCAACAGGACCTTGCCGCCGACCACGAACACCCGGTCGCCGATCTCGGCACGGGAGGTCTGCCGAACCTGCTTGTGCGGTATCGGCAGCGCGAGGTTCGCGCTCATCAGGCAAACACCTGCAGGCTGCGCGGAGGCAAGGCGACCATGATCTGCTGTGCACCGAGGCGCGGCATGGCTTCTGGCGCCAGTTCCGCCAGCAGCGCATGACCCGGTAGTTGATCGAGTTCGAAGCTCATGCGGCAACGATTGCCGAGGAAGGTGATTTCGCGAACCTTGGCCGGGAACAGGTTTTCTTCATGCACGGACGGGTTGACGTTGATCGCTTCGGGGCGGCAGAACAAACGGCCGGATGCGGCGTTGCCCGAATCGGCGGCCAAGCGCATGTTCATCCCGCCGACCAGGGCGTGGCTGTCGCTGCTGCGCTGGAATGGCAACCAGTTGCCCTGGCCGACGAACTCCGCCACAAACGGTGTGGCCGGGCGGTCGTAGATTTCCTGCGGTGTGGCGTATTGCTCGACCTTGCCGTTGTTCATCACGGCGATGCGGTCGGCCATCAGCATGGCTTCGTCCTGATTGTGGGTGACCATCAGGGTGGTGATGCCGAGGTTGCGCTGCAGTTGGCGCAGTTCGGTGCACAGATGCTCGCGGACCCGGGCGTCGAGGGCCGACATCGGTTCATCCAGCAGCAGCAACGAAGGTGCCGGCGCCAATGCCCGAGCGAGTGCGACGCGCTGCTGTTGGCCGCCGGACAATTGGCCGGGGTATTTTTTCTCACTGCCGATCAGACCAACCAGCTCCAGCATCTGACCTACACGTTTGCGCACTTCATCGCGACCACTGCCGGCGAGGCCGTAGGCGATGTTTGCTTCGACGGTGAGATTGGGAAACAGCGCGTAGGACTGAAACAGAATGCCGTAGTCCCGAGCCTGAGGCGCCAGGTGGGAAACGTCGCGATCGCCGAGGTACAACTCGCCGCTGTCCTGCTTCTCCAGACCAGCGATGCAGCGCAGCAAGGTAGTTTTGCCGCAGCCCGACGGACCGAGCAGACACACCAGTTCACCGGCCGCCACGTCGAGGGACACGTTATCCAGCGCGGTGAAGGCGCCGAAGCGCTTCTGCACGCCGCGCACTTTCATCGGCGCGCCGGGGTTGGTCAGGGCAGTTGCGATCGAGTGGTTCATGGACAGACCTCATCAAGCAGATGAAGGCCATCCTAGATTTGTAATGCGTCCGTCATGTGGCAGTGAGGCAAAAACGGCTGATAGTGGTATTCAAGGATTTTGGTTGAAGTCATGCGGTGTCTGAACTGACGCCATCGCGGGCAAGCCACGCTCCCACAGGACTGTGCAAATCCTGTGGGAGCGTGGCTTGCCCGCGATGAGGCCAGAACAGGCAATAGAGATTTTCAGGCCGGGGCCATTTCCTGCGCCAACCCCAGAAACGCCGCCGGCAGCCGTGCGCCTTTTCGCTCTTTGAGGCAGTACAAGTACTCGGGAATCTGCGGCGCATTCTCGATGGTCAGCACGCGCAGTTGCGGATCATGCGGCACTTCCTGCCGGGCAATGATGCTGATGCCGATGTTGCGCAACACCGCCTCACGGATCGACTCACGGCTGCCGATCTCCAGCAGCGGCCCAAAACTCACCCCGGCGCCGGCCAGCAATTCCTCGGTCAGACGTCGAGTGGTCGAACCCGATTCGCGCATCAATAACGTATGCCCGGCCAACGCACTGAGCGGTACATGGTCGTGGACCGCCAGCGGATGATTGCGATGCACCGCCAGCACCAGCGGATCGCTGCCGAGCACCCGGCGAATCAGCCGTGCATCGTCAAGCAACTGCGACGACGCCGCGACATCCACCCGGTAATCCTCCAGTGCTTCAAGCACCTGCTGGGAGTTGCCGATTTCCACTGACACTTCCACCTGCGGCAAGCGCTCGCGAAAGGTCTTCACCAGATCGAGGATGTAATACGGCGCGGTCGCGGCGATGCGCAACGTGCCTTGGACCTGACCGCTGTTGCGCAGGAAAAACTCGATGTCGGCTTCCTGCTGCAACAGCACCTTGACCATCGGCAGCAGCCGCGCACCTTCATCGCTGACGCTGAGGCGGCGGCCGCCACGGTAGAACAGTTCAACCGAGTACTGACTTTCCAGATTGCGAATCTGCGTCGTCACCGTGGGTTGGCTCAGGCCGAGCTTTTTCGCCGCCAGGGTAATGCTGCCCAGACGGGCAACCATGTAAAACGCCTTCAGCTCGGCACTCAGCACACCCTTCCCTCATCGCTTATTTGCGCAACAGGCGCAAACCGTTAAACACCACCAACAGGCTCACGCCCATGTCGGCGAACACCGCCATCCACATGGTGGCGATCCCGGCGAAGGTTACTCCAAGAAAGATCGCTTTGATGACCAATGCCAGGGCAATGTTCTGTTTGAGGATGCTTGAGGTTTGCCGTGACAGCCGGATGAAGGTCGGGATCTTGCGCAGATCGTCGTCCATCAAGGCGACATCGGCGGTCTCGATGGCGGTATCGGTGCCCGCCGCCGCCATGGCGAAACCGATCTCGGCTCGCGCCAGCGCTGGAGCGTCGTTGATGCCGTCGCCGACCATGCCGACGTTATGGCCCCGTGCATAAAGGGCGTCGATGGCTTGCAGCTTGTCGGTCGGCAGCAGATCGCCCTTGGCCTCGTCGATGCCGACTTGTACGGCAATCGCCTGAGCGGTGTGGACGTTATCGCCGGTCAGCATCAGGGTTTTGATGCCCAGTTCGTGCAGTTGCTGGATCGCCTCGCGGCTGGACTCTTTCACGGTGTCGGCCACGGCGAACAGTGCCAGCGGGCCGGATTTGTCGAGCAGCAGCACCACGGACTTGCCCTGTTTCTCCAGCGCGAACAGCTTTTCCTCCAGCGCAGGCGAGCACAGGTTCAGTTCTTCCACTAAACGGTGATTACCCAAGTGGTAAACCTGACCATTGATTTCGCCGCGCACACCGCGACCGGCCAGCGCTTCAAAGTTATCCACAGTCAGCGGTGCGAATTGTTTATCCACTGCCGCGTTGGCAATGGCCAAGGACACCGGATGATCGGAGCGACCGGCCAGCGCCGCCGCAATCGCCGGGGCCAATTCATCTGCGGTCGGATCAAGCGACAGGTAATCGGTCTGCACCGGTTTGCCGTGCGTGATCGTGCCGGTCTTGTCCAACGCCAGGTAATCGAGCTTGTAACCGCCCTCCAGATAGACGCCGCCCTTCACCAGAATGCCTTTACGCGCCGCCGCCGCGAGGCCGCTGACGATGGTCACTGGCGTAGAAATCACCAGCGCACATGGGCATGCAACCACCAGCAACACCAGCGCTCGGTAGATCCAGTCGAACCATACGGCGCCCATGAACAGCGGCGGGATTACCGCAACGGCGAGCGCCAGGATGAACACCGCCGGGGTGTAGATTTTCGAGAAGCTGTCGACGAAACGCTGGGTCGGTGCCCGCGCGCCCTGGGCCTGTTCCACGGCGTGGATGATTCGCGCCAGGGTCGAGTTGTTGGCCGCCGCAGTTACCGAGTACTCCAGGGAACCGGCCTGGTTGATGGTGCCTGCGAAGACTTTATCGCCGATGGTCTTCTCCACTGGCAGGCTTTCACCGGTGATCGGCGCCTGATCGATGGTTGAACTGCCCGCCACCACTTCACCGTCCAGACCAATCCGCTCACCGGGACGCACCCGCACTCGCGCACCCAGTTCGATGGATTTGACAGGCTGCAAGACCCAACTGCCGTCGGCCTGCTGCACCGTGGCCTGTTCCGGGGTCATCTGCATCAGACCACTGATGGCGTTGCGTGCCCGGTCCAAAGACTTGGCTTCGATCAACTCGGCCACGGTGAACAGGAACATCACCATCGCCGCTTCCGGCCACTGACCGATCAGGATCGCGCCGGTCACCGCGATGCTCATCAGCGCGTTGATGTTCAGGTTGAGGTTTTTAAGTGCGATCCAGCCCTTTTTATAGGTGCCGAGGCCGCCGCTGAGGATCGAGATCAGCGCGATGACCGCCACCACCCAGTTCGGCGCAGCGTTGGTGAAGTGGATAACTTCGGCGACCAGGGCGCCAACACCCGACAGCGCCAAGGGCCACCAGGGCTTTTTCTCGGGCGCCGGTGCTGGCAGTTCAGCGCCCTGCTCCAGCGGCTCGGCCTGCATGCCGAGGGACTTGATGGCGTCGATGATCGGCGCAGTGCTCGGCAGGTCATGGGTGACGCCCAACACGCGGTTGATCAGGTTGAATTCCAGTTGCTGCACGCCCACAAGTTTGCCGAGTTTGTTCTCGATCAGCGTCTGCTCGGTCGGGCAATCCATGGCGTCGATGCGGAAATTGCTCAGTCGCGCGCCAGCCGTTGGGGTTTCGCTCAACTTGATCAGCGACGGTGCCGCCACTTTGGCGGAACAGCAGGAATCCCCGTGGCCGCCATGCTGATGTTTCTGCACAGGCTGCAGCTTGTGGCTGTGATCATGATCATGATCGTGATCGTGATCGTGATCGTGATCAGCCTCGGGTTTGTGCGTGTGAAGGGAATCGCTCATTGGGTCGCGTCCGGAAAGGTGCCTGTTGCCAAGTAAAGACCCTGTAGCCACTATAGGGTCAAGCACCCTTTTGGAGATTGCCGTCATGAAGATCGGAGAACTGGCCAAACTCACCGACTGCGCCGTGGAAACCATTCGTTACTACGAGCGCGAAAACCTGCTGCCGGAGCCGGCCCGCAGCGACGGCAACTACCGCGTCTACACCCAGGCCCACGCCGAGCGCCTGACTTTCATCCGCAACTGCCGCACGCTCGACATGACGCTGGAAGAAATCCGCAGCCTGCTGGCCCTGCGCGACAGTCCGCAGGATCAGTGTGAAAGCGTGAATGCGTTGATCGACGAACACATTCATCACGTGAAGGCGCGGATCGACGGGTTGATGGCGTTGCAGACACAACTGCTCGACCTGCGCCAACGTTGCAGCGAAGGGCCGGATATCGATCAGTGCGGGATTTTGCAGCGGCTTGAAGTGAGTGGCGGGGTTGTAGCGACAGAGGTTGAGCATTCCCATATTGGCCGCAGTCACGGCCACTGAAAACACCACAAAACCCTGTAGGAGCCGAGCTTGCTCGCGATGGCGGCAGCACATTCAACATTGATGTGTCTGATTAACCGCTATCGCGAGCAAGCTCGGCTCCTACAGGATCTGCGGTAGTTCTTTAGACCGCCATCGGCGCGGTCATTGGGGCGTGGTGCTCGTAGCCTTCCAGCGAAAAATCGCCCGGCTCGATCAACTCCAGCCACTCCGGCTGATAAACACCGGTCTTGGCAAACTCCGGCACACGGTCGCTGATCACCAGTTTCGGCATCGGGAACGGCTCGCGCTTGAGCTGTTCATTCAGCATGTCCAAATGGTTTTCATAGACGTGGGCATCACCGATGAAATAGGTGAACCAGCGCGGCGTGTAACCGGTCAGGCGACCGATCAGGCTCAGCAGCGCGGCGCCTTCGGTGAGGTTGAACGGCGTGCCCAGGCCCAAATCATTGGAGCGGATGTACAGAGTCAAAGAAATCTCTTTGGTCTCGACGTTCGGGTGGAACTGGTACAGCAAGTGGCACGGCGGCAAAGCCATTTCATCGAGCTGGGCCACGTTCCAACCGTGGAACAGGATACGGCGGCTGCCCGGATCCTTGATGATGGTGTCGACGCATTGGCGGATCTGGTCGATCGCCTTGTACAGCACCACGTAAGCCTGGCCGTCTTCTTCGCCTTCGGCGATCTGGCGGTAGCCCTGACTCAGGGTCTGCTCGATGGCGGCCTGGTTGCTGACCGGGATCTGCTTGTACGCCGGCCATTTGCGCCATTGCACGCCGTAGATCTCGCCGAGGTCGTCTTCGCCCTGGCGGAACGGGTTGGCCAGCCACTGGGCGTTTTCGTTGGCGTTCTGATCCCAGACCTTGCAGCCCAGCGCACGGAACTCGGCGGCGTTGTTCACCCCGCGCAGAAAACCGCACATCTCGCCGATAGCCGATTTGAAGGCCATCTTGCGGGTGGTGATCGCCGGGAAACCTTCCTTCAGGTCATAACGCAGCATCGCGCCAGGGAAGCTGATGGTGTTCACGCCGGTGCGGTTGGCCTGTTTGGTGCCGTTCTTGATGACGTGGGCGACCAGTTCGAGATATTGCTTCATGAGTTACCTGTGTCCTTGAACCCGGGACCGTCGCCCCGGGGTTCGAATTTATACAGCCGCCGCTGGAGCCGCCGGTGCACGGTGATACGCCAGCCAGATCAGGTACAGACCGCCGAGGATCATCGGTACGCACAGTACCTGACCCATGGTCAGCCAGTTCCAGGCCAGATAGCCCAGTTGCGCGTCTGGTACGCGGACGAATTCGACGATGAAACGGAAGATGCCATAGAACAGCGCGAACATCCCGGACACCGCCATGGTCGGCCGCGGCTTGCGCGAGAACAACCAGAGAATGGCGAACAGCGCCACGCCTTCGAGCGCGAACTGATAGAGCTGCGACGGGTGACGCGCCAGTTGCGCCGGATCGGTCGGGAAGACCATCGCCCACGGCACATCGGTGGCCTTGCCCCACAACTCGGCGTTGATGAAGTTGCCAATACGTCCGGCGCCCAGACCGATCGGCACCATCGGTGCGACGAAGTCCATCAGCTGGAAGAACGACTTGCCGTTCTTTTTACCGAACCACAACGCGGCCAGCATCACGCCGATGAACCCGCCGTGGAACGACATGCCGCCCTTCCACACTTCAAAGATCAACAGCGGGTTGGCGATGTAAGCACTCAGATCGTAGAACAGCACATAGCCCAAGCGGCCGCCGACAATGACCCCCATCGACATCCAGAACACCATGTCGGAGAGTTTCTCTTTACTCCAGGTCGGGTCGAAGCGGTTCAACCGGCGCGACGCCAGCAGCCAGGCGCCGCCGATGCCGATCAGGTACATCAAGCCGTACCAGTGGATTTTCAGCGGACCGATGGCCAATGCCACCGGGTCGATCTGCGGGTAAGGCAGCATTGCGACTCCTCGTTAGAGTTGAAACCTTTAAAATTCCCGGGCGACGCTGTCACGCCAGGATTAAGTCAGGATTGCGCTGCGTCAGAGCAGGAAATTCAAGCCCACGCAGAACAGCAAAGCGGCGAACAGTCTTTTCAGCAACCTCGGCGACAGGCTGTGAGCCAGTCGTGCGCCAAGGCGGGCAAAGAACATGCTGGTCAGGGCGATCCCCAGCAGCGCCGGCAAATAAACAAAACCGAGACTATGGGCCGGCAGCAATGGATCGTGCCAGCCCAGAATCATGAAAAATAATGCACTGGACAACGCAATCGGCAGGCCGCAGGCGGATGAAGTCGCCACGGCTTGCTGCATCGGTACGCTGCGCCAAGTCAGGAACGGCACCGTCAGTGAGCCGCCACCAATCCCGAAAATCGCCGAGGCCCAGCCAATCACACTGCCGGCCACGGTCAGACCGACTTTACCCGGCACCGTTCGGCTGGCCTTGGGTTTGAAATCCAGTGCCAGTTGCGCAGCGATGACCAGCGCAAAGACGCCAATGATTTTCTGCAGGTTGGGCCCGGAGATCGCTTCAGCCGTCAGCGCGCCGAAACCGGCGCCGATGAGAATACCGAGGGTCATCCAGGCAAAAATCGGCCAACGCACGGCACCGCGGCGGTGATGCTCGCGGATCGCATTGACCGAGGTAAATATGATTGTCGCCAGGGACGTGCCGACCGCCAGGTGCGTGAGGATCGACGGATCGAAGCCTTGCAGCTTGAAACTGTAGACCAGCACCGGAACGATAATGATCCCGCCGCCGACCCCGAACAGCCCGGCCAGCACACCTGCACAGGCGCCGAGCGCCAGATAGAGCAGAAATTCCATGCGCATCCCCAAATGAGAGCGGCATGGTAACGGATGCATGGCCTCAAGCTCCACTGGATGGCGATGGATACCCACACGATGACTGAGTAGAGTGGGCAGAAAACACACAAGGACTGCCTTATGTGCCTGATTGTTTTCGCTTGGCGACCGGGTCACGCCCAACCGCTGATCGTGGCGGCCAACCGCGACGAATTCTATGCCCGGCCCAGCCTGCCGCTGGCGCAATGGCCCGAAGCGCCGCATGTGCATGCCGGTCGCGACCTGGAAGCCGGAGGCACCTGGCTCGGTGTTGGCGCCAATGGACGTTTCGCCGCACTGACCAATATCCGCGATCCGCATCAGCCGCCCGCGCGCAAATCGCGAGGTGAACTGGTCGCGCGATTCCTCACCGGCGACATGTCGATAGATGACTACTTGGCGGACGTTGTCGGACGTTCGCTGGAATATGCCGGATTTAACCTGCTGGTCGGCAATGCCAACGAACTGTGGCACTTCAATGCCCGGGAGACTGAGGCGGTGATGCTGCCACCGGGGGTTTATGGGTTGTCGAACGCCGGGCTGGATACGCCGTGGCCGAAACTGCTCAAGGCGCGGGCAGCGCTGGAGGAAGTGCTGGACGATCCGCAACCCCAGGCTTTATTGGCGTTGCTGAATGATCCGCAGACGGCGCCGTTTGCCGATCTACCGGATACCGGGGTCGGGTTGGCCACCGAGACATTGCTGTCGAGTGTGTTTATTGCCAGTCCGACTTATGGGACGCGAGCGAGTACGGCGTTGATTGTTCAGGCGGATGGGACGCGGTGGATGGTGGAGCGGAGTTTTGGGCCGTATGGCGGGCATTTGGGGGAGGTAGAGGTGCGGGTTTAGATTGTGAGGTGTCAGTTAAAACCACCCCTCACCCTAACCCTCCCGAAACGTCGGACCGCCCCAGAGGGTAGAGGGGACTGACCGAGTTGTTTTTTTGATATTTTGCGACCGAGGAAATCGAGTCGAACTCAGGGTTTGAACAGCATGGAGATCGGCTCCCTTTCCCCCTCTCCCCCATGGGGAGAGGGCTGGGGTGAGGGGTCGATTTTAGAGTCGCACCAGGTTTAGAGGGTCTTCGCCGAAGCCGGATTAATCATCCGCGCCAACCCAAGGTTCTTCAGCGCCAATTGCAGCGAGCTGTGGATAACTTGCGGGTTGTCGATGGTCATCAGTTCCGCGAGCAATTCCTTGGCCTTGCTCAGGTTGATCTGACGCAACATCCACTTCACTTTCGGCAAGTTGGTGGCGTTCATCGACAGGCTGTCGAAGCCCATCGCCATCAACAGCACTGCCGCTGCCGGGTCACCGGCCATCTCACCGCAGATACTCACCGGCTTGCCTTCGGCATGAGCGTCACGCACCACGCTCTGAAGGGCTTGCAGCACCGCTGGGTGCAGGTAGTCGTAGAGGTCGGCTACCCGCGGGTTGTTTCGGTCCACCGCCAACAGGTACTGGGTCAGGTCGTTGGAACCGACCGACAGGAAGTCCACTTGCCGCGCCAGTTCCTTGGTCTGATAAACCGCCGCCGGAATTTCGATCATCACGCCGATCGGCGGCATAGGCACGTCGCAGCCTTCGTCCCGGACTTCGCCCCAGGCCCGGTGAATCAGGTGCAGGGCTTCTTCCAGCTCGTGCGTGCCGGAGATCATCGGCAGCAGGATCCGCAGGTTGTTCAAGCCTTCGCTGGCCTTGAGCATGGCGCGGGTCTGCACCAGGAAGATTTCCGGGTGGTCGAGCGTGACGCGAATGCCGCGCCAGCCGAGGAACGGGTTGTCTTCCTTGATCGGGAAGTACGACAGCGATTTGTCGCCGCCGATGTCCAGGCTGCGCATGGTCACCGGTTGCGGGTGGAACGCGGCGAGCTGCTCGCGGTAGATCGCCAGCTGCTCCTTTTCGCTTGGGAACCTCTGATTGATCATGAACGGCACTTCGGTACGGTACAGACCAACGCCTTCCGCGCCACGCTTCTGCGCTCGCGCCACGTCCGCCAGCAGGCCGGTGTTGACCCACAGCGGCATGCGGTGACCATCGAGGGTCACACACGGCAAGTCCCGCAGAGCATCCAGCCCGAGGGCCAGTTGTTTCTCTTCCTCGACCACTTCGGCGAACTGCTTGCGCAGCACTTCGCTGGGGTTGGTGTAGACCTCGCCGTGGTAGCCGTCGACGATCATCTGGATGCCGTCGACCTTGGAATACGGCAAGTCGACCAAGCCCATCACCGTCGGGATACCCATGGCGCGCGCCAGGATCGCCACGTGGGAGTTGCCGGAACCGAGTACCGACACCAGACCGACCAGCTTGCCTTCCGGCACCTCGCCAAGCATTGCCGGCGTCAGTTCTTCGCTGATCAGAATGGTGTTGTCGGGGTAGACCAGGGTCTGCTGACGCTCTTCCTGCAAGTAGGCGAGCAAGCGCCGGCCGAGGTCTTTGACGTCCGAGGCGCGCTCACGCAGGTAAGCGTCGTCCATCAATTCGAAACGATTGACGTGCTCGGCGACCACCTGACGCAACGCGCCCTGGGCCCACTGGCCGGTCTTGATCACGGAGGTGATTTCGCTGCCGAGCGAGGCATCGTCGAGCATCATCAAGTAGACATCGAACAGCGCACGCTCTTCCGGGCGCAACTGGTTCGCCAGCTTGGCGGACAAGGCGCGCATGTCGGCGCGTACGCCTTCGATGGCGGTCTTGAACAGCCCGAGTTCGGCGGCGATGTCGGTGATGGTCTTGTCCGGCACCACGTCCAGATCGGCCGGCGGCAGCATGACCACCGCGGTACCGACCGCCGCACCCGGCGAACCCGGTACGCCGATGAACTTGGCTTCCTGGATGCCCTTGCCCTGACGGCCCAGCCCCCGGATCGAACCGGTGGCTTCGGCGTGGGCGATAACGCCGGCAAGTTGTGCGCTCATCGTCACGAGGAAGGCTTCTTCACCTTCATCGAACTGGCGGCGTTCCTTTTGCTGAATGACCAACACGCCGACGACGCGGCGGTGGTGAATGATCGGCGCCCCGAGGAATGAGGCGTAGCGCTCTTCACCAGTCTCGGCGAAGTAGCGGTAGCGCGGGTGATCCGCGGCGTTTTCGAGGTTCAGGGGTTCTTCACGCGTGCCGACCAGGCCGACCAGACCTTCGTTGGGTGCCATGCTGACTTTGCCGATCGAGCGCTTGTTCAAGCCCTCGGTGGCCATCAGCACGAAGCGGTTGGTCTCAGGGTCAAGCAAGTAGACCGAGCAGACCTGGCTGCCCATGGCCTCTTTGACGCGCAACACAATAATCCCCAACGCCGCCTTGAGATCCTTGGCGGAGTTAACTTCCTGGACGATCTTGCGCAGCGTATTGAGCATGGCTCGGGGTCGAACTCCGTCGTCAGTCGCGCGATAAAAGGCGCGGGGCAAGCTCTTTGAGAGCGCGTCGATACACTTCGCGCTTGAATGTCACCACCTGGCCCAACGGATACCAATAGCTGACCCAGCGCCAGCCATCGAATTCCGGTTTACCGGTCAAATCCATCCGCACCCGCTGCTCGTTGGAGACCAGGCGCAGGAGAAACCATTTCTGTTTCTGGCCGATGCACAGCGGTTGGCTGTGCGTGCGGACCAGACGTTGCGGCAAACGATAGCGCAACCAGCCCCGGGTGCAGGCGAGAATTTCAACATCTTCGCGCTCAAGACCCACTTCTTCGTTCAACTCGCGGTACAAGGCGTCTTCCGGCGTCTCCTGGGGGTTGATCCCGCCCTGTGGAAACTGCCAGGCATCTTGATTGATACGGCGAGCCCATAGCACCTGTCCGGCATCATTCGTGAGAATGATCCCGACATTGGGGCGGAAACCATCGGGGTCGATCACGGCAACAACCTCGCAAACGCATGTCGCCGCATTGTTCCACAAAGGTTGTGATAGCAGCAACGAGCCGGTCTACCTTATGTGCACTCTTGTGAAAAGTCCGTATTCTGGACGCCTTTCTACAGACTTTTCAGCGAGTAACTGCAATGCGGCTGGCTTTATTCGACTTGGACAACACGCTCTTGGGCGGTGACAGTGACCACGCCTGGGGCGATTACCTGTGCGAACGCGGCTTCCTCGACGCCGTCGCCTACAAGGCACGCAACGACGAGTTCTATCAGGATTACCTGGCCGGCAAACTGGATAACGATGCCTACCTGAACTTCTGCCTGGAAGTCCTCGGCCGCACCGAGATGGCCACGCTGGATCAATGGCACCTGGATTACATGCGCGATTGCATTGAGCCGATTGTGTTACCCAAGGGTCTCGAACTGCTGGCCAAGCACCGCGCGGCGGGTGACAAGCTGGTGATCATCACCGCGACCAACCGTTTTGTTACCGGGCCGATTGCCCAGCGTCTGGGCGTCGAAACCCTGATCGCCACGGAATGTGAAATGGCTGATGGCCGCTACACCGGGCGCAGCACTGATGTCCCGTGCTTCCGTGAAGGCAAGGTGACGCGGTTGAATCGCTGGCTGGAAGAAACCGGGTATTCGTTGGAGGACAGCTATTTCTACAGCGACTCGATGAATGATTTGGCGCTGCTTGAGCAAGTGGCCAATCCGGTTGCGGTCGATCCTGATCCAAATCTGCGCGCTGAAGCCGAGAAGCGTGGTTGGCCGGTGATTTCGTTGCGCGACTGATATCGCCATCGCGAGCAGGCTCGCTCCCACAGGGATTTGCGTCGATCACAAATCCAATGTGGGAGCGAGCCTGCTCGCGATTGGGGCGACTCGATTTAAACCTTAAACCGGCTTGGCGCCCATCAACCCCGCAATCGCGATAAAACAAACGAGGCTAAATAGTGCGAGGGCAAAGGTAAATTTCCCATTGCCCGCTGCCGGCGCTTTACGCAGCCGATTCAGCCGCACCAGCAACCAGAACCAGCCCAACGCCGCGACGGTGTAAAGCACACTGGAAGCCAACAACCAGATCTGCCCCAGCGGCCAGCCCACCAGATGCACCATCCACCAGCCGGTAAACGGCATGCTCAGCAGCGCCAGCCCCATTACCAGCCAGATAAACACTCGCGGCCGCTGCAACGTGCGCGCATGAGCCGTTGCGTCGCCGTTACGGCGCGTACGCCAGACCCAGATCGCCAGACCCAGTGCGCTGACCAGCAGCAACACCGTCGCCACCATATGAGCGACTTTCAGGGCGGTTAACGTTTCCATTGTTCGATTTCCTTATGGCCTGGCCATCAGCGTAGCCGCTCAGCCGAGAAACAGCTGATAGGCCGGGTTGTCGCTTTCGTCCCAGTACGGGTAGCCGATTTCTTCCAGTGCTGCGGGCACCAGATGGCGTTCATCGTGAGGCACTTGCAGGCCCGCGACCACACGACCATCCGCCGCGCCGTGGTTGCGGTAATGGAACATCGAGATGTTCCAGCGCCCACCGAGCTTGTTGAGGAAGTTGAACAGCGCGCCCGGACGCTCCGGGAATTCAAAGCGCAGAATCACTTCATCCACCACATGCGCCGCACGTCCGCCAACCATGTGACGGATGTGCAACTTGGCCAACTCGTTGTCGGTCAGGTCGAGCACCGGGAAACCCTGCTCCGTCAGGCTGGCAAGCAGCGCACTGCGCGGATCGTTTTCCGGGTGCGTCTGCACGCCAACAAAGATGTGCGCCTCGCTGCCGGTGTTGTAGCGATAGTTGAATTCGGTGATCTGGCGCTTGCCGATGGCTTCGCAGAACGCCTTGAAGCTGCCCGGTTTCTCGGGAATCGTCACGGCGATAATCGCTTCGCGGCCCTCGCCCAGCTCAGCACGCTCGGCGACGTGGCGCAGGCGGTCGAAGTTGACGTTGGCGCCCGAGTCGATGGCCACGAAGGTATGCCCGGTGACGCCGCGTTGCTCGACGTACTTCTTGATCCCGGCCACGCCCAAGGCGCCGGCAGGTTCGGTGATCGAGCGGGTATCGTCGTAGATGTCCTTGATCGCCGCGCAGATTTCATCGGTGCTGACGGTGATCACTTCATCGACATAATCTTTGCAGATGTCGAACGTGTGCTGACCAATCTGCGCCACAGCGACGCCGTCGGCGAAGAGGCCCACGGTCGGCAGGATCACGCGTTCGCCAGCGGCCATGGCGGCTTGCAGGCAGTTGGAGTCGTCCGGCTCGACACCGATGATTTTGATTTCAGGTCGCAGGTACTTCACGTACGCCGCGATCCCGGCGATCAATCCGCCACCACCCACCGGGACGAAGATCGCGTCCAGACGGCCAGGGTGCTGGCGCAGAATCTCCATTGCCACCGTGCCCTGCCCGGCAATGGTGTGGGGATCGTCGTAAGGGTGGATGTAGACGTAGCCTTTTTCGTCGACCAGTTTCAGCGAGTAGGCCAGGGCTTCCGGGAACGAATCCCCGTGCAGCACCACTTTGCCGCCGCGTGAACGCACGCCTTCGACTTTGATTTCCGGGGTGGTCTTGGGCATCACGATGGTCGCTTTCACGCCCAACACTTTCGCCGCCAGGGCCAGGCCTTGTGCGTGGTTGCCCGCGGAAGCGGTGACCACGCCGCGAGCGCGCTCTTCGTCGGAAAGCTGAGTCAGCTTGTTATAGGCGCCACGAATCTTGAACGAGAACACCGGCTGCAAGTCTTCGCGCTTGAGCCAAATACTGTTGCCCAGCCGCTCGGAGAGCTGGCGGGCAGTCTGCAATGGGGTTTCTACGGCAACGTCATAAACGCGCGAGGTGAGGATCTTTTTGACGTACTGTTCGAGCATCGGAAAGCATCACTGAGCGGGTTGGGCAGGGCCAAGGAGTCTAACCCGGCTTTCGGCTGGGCGACCACACGAATCAAGAGGTTTTAGGTGACTGTAGATCCATTGTGGCGAGGGGATTTATCCCCGTTCGGCGGCGCAGCCGTCGTAAAACCTGAGAACGCGGTGTGTCTGGGGGAATGCAGGGGAGCGCTTCGCACTCCAACGGGGGCAAGCCCCCTCGCCACAGGGGCCGTGTGATCCTTCAGCCAATCGGGCAATGACCTTCCCCGGCGCGGGGCCTATAATGCCGGCCTTTCGTCCCTTCTTCGGCACCTCGGAGCCCGCATGACCCAGGATCAACTCAAACAGGCAGTGGCTCAGGCCGCCGTCGACTTCATCCTCCCGAAACTCGACGACAAGAGCATCGTCGGGGTCGGCACCGGCTCCACCGCCAACTGCTTCATCGATGCACTGGCCAAGCACAAAGGCGCGTTCGACGGCGCGGTCGCCAGTTCCGAAGCTACCGCTGCCCGCCTCAAGGGTCACGGCATTCCGGTGTATGAGCTGAACACGGTCAGCGACCTGGAGTTCTACGTCGACGGCGCCGATGAAAGCGACGAGCACCTGAACCTGATCAAGGGCGGCGGTGCAGCCCTGACCCGCGAGAAGATTGTGGCGGCTGTGGCCAAGACCTTCATCTGCATCGCCGACGGCAGCAAACTGGTGCCGGTGCTCGGTGCGTTCCCGCTGCCGGTGGAAGTGATCCCGATGGCCCGCAGCCATGTGGCCCGCGAGCTGGTGAAGCTCGGCGGCGACCCGGTCTACCGCGAAGGCGTGCTGACCGACAACGGCAACATCATCCTCGACGTGTTCAACATGCAGATCACCAACCCGGTGGAGCTGGAGACGCAGATCAATGCGATCGTCGGCGTGGTCACCAACGGTTTGTTCGCGGCACGTCCAGCGGATTTGCTGCTGCTGGGCACCAGCGAAGGCGTGAAAACCCTGCGCGCGAAGTAATCCGACACGCAGATAAACCATGTGGGAGTGAGCCTGCTCGCGATAGCGGTCTGTCAGTCGACATCTCGATCGACTGACACGGCCTCATCGCGAGCAGGCTCGCTCCCACAGTAGATTTGGGGTGTTGGTCAGGGTTGTGCTGGTTTTTTAAAGACGTAGAACAGGTTCGGCTCGCTCACCAGGTACATCGTACCGTCGTCATCCATGGCGATCCCTTCCGCTTGCGGCACCGTCTTCTGCAGCCCCTGACGCCCTTTGCTCAATGACAGGGTACTCAGCGGTCGACCGTCCACATCGAGTTCCAGAATCAGCCGCGACTCATCCGACAACGCCAACAGATGGCCGCTGCGCTCGTCGTACTGCAGGCTCGACAGGTCCGTCACGAACATCCCGGCATCGCGCTTGGGGTTGTTTACTACGTGCACCGCGTAGGATTTTTCCGGGTTGTAATGGGGAAAGCCCTGCACTTCGTAGATCAGCATCGGGTCGCGTTCCTTGGCGACAAACAACCGCTTGCCCACCGAGTCGTAAGCCAGGCCTTCGAAGCCCTTGTTGCCGCTCATGTGCACGCCAAGGGTCATCTGCTCGGCATCTGCGGCGTCGAGGAACGTTGTGCCGTTCTCCAGATGAATCTTGATCAGCCGCTGCTCGCGCTCGTCAGTGATCACGTAGGTGTCGGCGCTGATGAATTCCACGGCTTCCGGATCGCCAAACCCGATCAACGCAATGCGTCGAATAATCTGGCCGTCCAGCGACAGTTCGATCAGCTCTGAGTTTTTGTTGGTGACGGTGAACAGGCTTTTGCGCACCGGATCGAAGGTCAGCGCCGAAACATCGTCCTCCAGCCCAACAATGACTCGCGCCTCAACCGCTACCTGGTACTGATCCAGAGCGATGGACTGACCGTTCTCTGGCTGCCAAAGGGTGTTCAGATTGAACCAGGCGCGCTCGAACAGGCGCAGGTTCTGGCCGGCCGCAACCAGCGCGATCAACGCAATGACCGACAGGATCAGAATCAGGGATTTGGAGCGGGCAAGTCGGCGCATTCGGGCAAGTTCGGAATCAGGACGGGCGGATGAAATACCACGGCAGTCTGAATTGAAGCTTAATGGCTACCGTTGCTTTTCGAAGCGGTAGAACAGGTTCGGCTCGCTCACCAGGTACAGCGTGCCCGCCTCGTCCATGGTCACGCCTTCGGCGCGAGGAATGGTCTTCTTCAAACCATTGAAGCCGCCCAGCAAGGTCATGAAGCTGACCTGCTCGCCCTTCTCGTCCAGCTCCAGCAACAAGTGGGAGTCGGCAGACAGCACCAGGGTGTGACCGGTGCGAGGGTCGATGGCCAGGGCCGAGAGGTTGCGGATGTCCAGTTCGTCACTGGCGAGTTTCTGCTTGTCGCCGGTGAGTGTCTGGCCATCCTTGCTTTTCCAGGTGAACAACGCCGGTGGACGCTCTTCACCCAGCAACATTTGCTGATTGCGCGAATCCCAGACAATGGCTTCGAACGCCTTGTTCTGGTCTTTCGAAGGGCCGAGGTCGTATTTCGGAAAGTTGGCGATGTTCAGCTCGCGGGTGTCGGCGTCAACCTTGACGATGGAGAGCATGTGGTCGCGCTCATCAACGATCGCCAGCAGACCGTTGCCCATCACGGTCACGCCTTCAGGATTGCTCCAGCCCACCAGCGGCATTTTGCGCAGCACGTCGCCCTGCAGTGTCAGCTCGACGAGGAACGGGTGCTTGCCCATGACCGAGAACAGGGTTTTGGTTTGAGGGTCGTAGGCCAGGTCCGACGCTTCGTCCTTCTCCATGCCCGGCAGCACCTTGGCATCGATCACTGCCCGGTAATCCGGCAGCCAGATGCTCTGCTGACGTTCGGCGGGGCTTTCGAAACGCTCCCGCACCCAAAGCACACCACGGTCATCCCAGTGCATCGCAAACGCGAGGCCATACGCGGCGGCGGCCACCAGCAAAAGCCAGGAATACCAACGCATGACAAAGCGCGAACGGCGGGCAGTTTTAAGCTTGGGCAGTGGTTGTTGGGTAAGCATTGAGGGATGCGTTCCAGAAATTCAGGCTAAGGGTAATAGCACAATTGGGACCGGCTAAGACGCCGCAAGTCCCGGAATTATCCGGACGAGATGTGAAAAAAACGGGAAATGGCGGGATTGCCCTTTGCGGGCACCCCAACCTGTAGGAGCAAAGCTTGCTCGCGATGAACGATGACTCGGTGTGTCAGATACACCGCTATCGCGGGCAAGCCATGCTCCTACAAGGGAATCAGCGCTTGCGGATCAGCGCACGCTGCTGGTGAAGCTGCTGACGCCCGGCAATTCCAGCACCAGTTCGTCACCGACATTCAGCGGGCCAACGCCAACCGGCGTACCCGTCAGGATCACATCACCGGCCTGCAGCGAGAAGCAGCCGGCCATGTGCTGGATCATCGGCACGATCGGGTTGAGCATCGCGCTGCTGTTGCCGTCCTGGCGCACTTCGCCGTTGATGGTCAGGCGGATGCCGATGTCGGTCAGGTCAGCGAATGTGCTGCCGGACACGAATGGCGCAATCACCGCCGCGCCGTCAAAGGACTTGGCGATTTCCCACGGCAGGCCCTTGGCTTTCAGCTCGGCCTGCTTGTCGCGCAGGGTCAGGTCCAGGGCCGGGGCGAAGCCGGAGATAGCATCGAGCACTTCTTCACGGCTCGGTTTGGTCGACAAAGGTTTGCCGATCAACACCGCGATTTCCGCTTCGTAATGCACCGAACCACGCTCGGTCGGAATGCTGAAACCACCTTCCAGCGGCACGACGCAGCTGCCCGGCTTGATGAACAGCAGCGGTTCTGTAGGCACCGGGTTGTCCAGTTCCTTGGCGTGTTCGGCGTAGTTACGGCCAATGCACACCACTTTCCCCAGCGGGAAGTGAATACGCGTACCGTCGACATACTGGTGCTGATAGCTCATTACCGACTCCTTATTCGTGCTCTGAACGTTCGAAAATCAAACAGCGAAGATCTTGCCCGGGTTCATGATGCCGTTCGGATCGAACACCGCTTTAACCGCTTTCATGTACTCGATCTCGACCGGCGAGCGGCTGTAGGTCAAGTAATCACGCTTGGTCATGCCCACGCCGTGTTCGGCGGAAATCGAACCGTTGTACTTCTCGACGGTTTCGAACACCCACTTGTTGACGGTCGCGCACTTGGCGAAGAACTCGTCCTTGCTCAGGTTTTCCGGCTTGAGGATGTTCAAGTGCAGGTTGCCGTCGCCGATGTGGCCGAACCAGACGATTTCGAAATCCGGGTAGTGTTCGCCGACGATCGCATCGATTTCCTTCAGGAACGCCGGCACTTTCGACACGGTGACCGAAATGTCGTTCTTGTACGGCGTCCAGTGGGAAATGGTCTCGGAGATGTATTCGCGCAGCTTCCAGAGGTTCTGCAGCTGGGTTTCGCTCTGGCTCATCACGCCGTCCAGCACCCAGCCCTGCTCAACGCAGTGCTCGAAGGTTTCCAGGGCGTGGTTGGCCACTTCTTCGGTGGTCGCTTCGAATTCCAGCAGCGCGTAGAACGGGCAATCTGTTTCGAATGGCGCGGGTACATCGCCCCGGCCCATGACCTTGGCCAAGGCTTTATCGGAGAAGAACTCGAAGGCGGTCAGGTCGAGCTTGCTCTGGAACGCGTGCAGCACCGGCATGATCGAGTCGAAATCGGCAGTGCCGAGGACCATGGCGGTGAGGTTTTTCGGCGCGCGGTCCAGACGCATGGTGGCTTCGACCACAAAACCGAGGGTGCCTTCGGCGCCGATGAACAGCTGACGCAGATCGTAACCGGTGGCGTTCTTGATCAGGTCTTTGTTCAGTTCCAGCAGATCACCTTTGCCGGTGACCACTTTCATGCCAGCGACCCAGTTACGGGTCATGCCGTAGCGAATCACCTTGATCCCGCCGGCATTGGTGCCGATATTGCCGCCAATCTGGCTCGAACCTGCCGAAGCAAAATCCACCGGATAGTACAGGCCTTTATCTTCGGCGACGTTCTGCAGGTGTTCGGTGACCACACCCGGCTGGCAGACCGCAGTGCGGTCGGTCATGTTCACGTCGAGGATCTGGTTCATGTAGTCGAAGGACACAACGACTTCGCCATTGGCAGCCACGGCAGCGGCGGACAGCCCGGTGCGACCACCGGACGGCACCAGCGCAACTTTGTGCTCATTGGCCCAACGGACAATGGCCTGGACCTGCTCAGTGGTCTTGGGGAACACGATGGCGGTCGGGGCCGGGGCGAAATGCTTGGTCCAATCCTTACCGTAAGCATTCAGGGAGTCGGCATCGGTCAGCACCTTGCCAGGCTCAACCAGGGTCTTCAGCTCTTCAATCAGGGCAGGATTGGTCATCGACAGAACTCTCGAACAATTCATGGTCATCCTGAGAACGCTTCACGTCGCAGGAATGAGTGTTTAGCGGGGTGCATATGCTAGCATACCGACCCCGCAGGATAGTGCCCAACGGCTATTCTGTGGCGACGGCTTTCTTGCCGTCGGGGTCAGCGTTCTGTGCCCTGCCTTATACGTACGTTCCTCTTTTGACGAGTGGCTGTTGCCGTCAAGCAAGGCGCCGCGACGAGTCATAGCTCGCTATGGGGAGGAGCGGCAACGCAGCATGACGGCAACAGACGCCGTCAAAAAGGAACAGTACGTATAAGGCAGGGCACTCTGACCATTCCTGCCATTTTTCTCCGGGATACAGGTTTACGCAGATGAGCAAGACTTCTCTCGATAAGAGCAAGATCAAGTTCCTTCTTCTCGAAGGCGTCCACCAATCGGCTGTCGACGTCCTCAAGTCGGCGGGCTACACCAGCATCGAGTACCTCACAGGTTCTCTGCCGGAAGCCCAGCTGAAGGAAAAGATCGCTGATGCGCACTTCATCGGCATTCGCTCGCGCACTCAACTGACCGAAGAGATCTTCGATCACGCGAAGAAACTGGTCGCTGTCGGCTGTTTCTGCATCGGCACCAACCAGGTTGACCTTAATGCTGCCCGCGAACGCGGCATCGCAGTGTTCAACGCTCCGTACTCCAACACTCGCTCCGTTGCCGAGCTGGTGCTGGCCGAAGCGATCCTGTTGCTGCGCGGCATCCCTGAGAAGAACGCTTCCTGCCACCGTGGCGGCTGGATCAAGAGCGCTGCCAACTCCTTCGAGATCCGTGGCAAGAAGCTCGGCATCGTCGGTTATGGCTCGATCGGTACTCAACTGTCGGTCCTGGCGGAAGGCCTGGGCATGCAGGTGTACTTCTACGACACCGTGACCAAGCTGCCTTTGGGCAACGCGACTCAGGTCGGTAACCTGACCGAGCTGCTGGGCATGTCCGACATCGTCACCCTGCACGTTCCGGAAACCGCTGCGACCCAGTGGATGATCGGCGAGAAAGAAATCCGTGCGATCAAGAAGGGCGGCATCCTGATCAACGCGGCTCGCGGCACTGTAGTTGAACTGCAAGCGCTGGCGGACGCGATCAAGGACAAGCACCTGATCGGCGCGGCCATCGACGTCTTCCCGGTGGAGCCACGCTCCAACGAAGAAGAGTTCGAAAGCCCGCTGCGTGGCCTGGACAACGTGATCCTGACTCCGCACATCGGCGGTTCCACCGCTGAAGCGCAAGCCAACATCGGTCTGGAAGTGGCTGAAAAACTGGTCAAGTACAGCGACAACGGTACCTCGGTATCGTCGGTGAACTTCCCGGAAGTGGCCCTGCCGGCTCACCCTGGCAAGCACCGTCTGCTGCACATCCACGAAAACATTCCGGGTGTGATGAGCGAGATCAACAAGGTCTTCGCCGAAAACGGTATCAACATTTCCGGTCAGTTCCTGCAGACCAACGAGAAAGTCGGCTACGTCGTGATCGACGTCGACGCCGAGTACTCGGAAATGGCGCAAGAGAAGCTGCAGCACATCAACGGCACCATTCGTTGCCGCGTGTTGTTCTGATAGTGACTTGAGTGACAAAAAAAGGAGACCTTCGGGTCTCCTTTTTCATGGGCGCGACTAACGCTACTTAACGTTGACCGTGATTTTTTCCGACACGATCGGCGGATCGAACGGCATGTGGCCGCTATCGCCCAGTTCCAGCTGCAAGGTGTGTTTGCCCGGCGTCAGCTTGATTTCTGCCTGGGTCTGCGCCTTGCCGAAGTGCAGGTGGTTGGCATCGTTGGGGATCGGCGCACCGGCGGCCGGCAGTTTGTCGACATCGATCAGCAGGTGGTGATGGCCGGTGTTCTTGGTGACATCGCCCGCTGGCGCCAGCGCAATGTTCTCGACAGCGAACTTGACGACGACGGTTTGCGGTACCGTGGCTCCGTCTGCAGGAGAAACGATGGACACTTCTGCACCTTTGGGAGCCGGTGTAGCCGCCGTTGCCAGCATCGAAGCCCCCATCAACAGGCCAGCCAATGCTGCTCGTGACATAAAGGTTTTCATTCTCTTCTCCAGTTTTTTCGTAAAATCCGCGTGGCCATGACAACTTCACGGCCATTCGTTGTCGAAGGCTCTCGACAACCATAGCAAAGCGAGCCTGAACAGAGCGTCGCGATAATGAATTCAAGGAGTGACCATGCGTTTTCTGCCTGGCCTGATCTGCCTGCTACCCCTTCTGAGCCCTTTGGCTCATGCCGAACTGATTGACGATGTAAACGACCGAGGCGAATTGCGTATTGCCCTTGAGGCTAATACACCGCGCTTCAATTTCAAGGAAGACGGCCAACTCTCGGGCTTCGAAGTCGAGTTGGGGCAACTGCTGGCCAACGAACTGGATGTGCGGGCAGACTTCGTCATTACCGATGCCGACGACCTGTTGACCGGTGTCGAAAGCGGTAAATACGACATCGCCATCAACCACATAGCAGAGACCCCGGACCTCAAGGATCGTTTCGATTTCAGCGAACCTTACATTCGCACTAATGCGCAATTGATCGC
The DNA here is from genome assembly GCF_000282315.2 of Pseudomonas sp. GM41(2012). Lineage (GTDB taxonomy): Bacteria > Pseudomonadota > Gammaproteobacteria > Pseudomonadales > Pseudomonadaceae > Aquipseudomonas. The sequence continues at coordinate 466,389 of NZ_AKJN02000007.1, read as the reverse complement.
GCAGAAGGAAGAGCCTCGTTCGATTCTGCTGGTGCAGTCGCTGACGCAAGAGAAGCCGAAGACTGGCCCGGCAGTGAGCCTGGCGATTCCGTTTCAGAAAGGTAACCCGGCGTTTCATGCCAGCCTGGAAAACGCGCTGCAGCGGATCAAGGCGGATGGGCGACTGGAGGCACTGGAGCAGAAGTGGTTGGGAGCGGATGCGAGTGTGGCGCCCAAGCCCTGAAATCGCTGGAGATCTGAAGTGAAAGATAAACCTGTGGGAGCTGAGCTTGCTCGCGATGGGGCCATACCAGCCAACATTGATGTTGAATGTTAGGTCGCCATCGCGAGCAAGCTCAGCTCCTACAGTGGTTTTGTGTAGGGCGTTAGTTCAGGGTTGCCAGGGCCTGTGCGGCCAGCGGCAACTCGAGCTCACTGAAGACTTGCACGCCATGGCGCTTGAGCAATGCGGCAGTCACGCCTTCGCCACTCACCTTCACCCCACTGAACGTCCCGTCATAGGTCAACAGATTCCCGCAAGACGGGCTGTTGGCCTTGAGCACGGCAATGCGGATGCCGTGCTTTTGCACCAGTTCCAGCGCCTGATAAGCCCCCGAAAGAAACTCGGCGCTGACGTCCTCGCCCTCGGTGGTGATTACTGAGGCGTGGCCATCAAGCACTTCACTACCCTGCCCGCCCGGAATCTCTGCCGCTGCCCTTGGCGTCGGCAACCCGCCGGCCACCTCTGGACACAACGGCACCACCCGACCTTCATCAAGCCACTGCTGAAGCTGATCGAAAGGTCCACTGGCCCCGCCGTCATAACGTACGCGGTGGCCCAGCAGACAGCGGCTAACCAGAATTTTTTGCATGATCAGAACGGCTCGTTACCACGACGCCGGAACCAGCCGGTCAACGACAGGCGTTCGCGGGTCGCGGGCAGGACTTCATGGGGCACTTCACCCGACAGGAACACCACCAGGCATCCGCCGGCAGGCACTACATCATGTTCGACGCTTTCATCCAGGTACATGCGCAACTGCCCGCCGTGCTCGGGCAGCCAGGCATCGTTGAGATAGACCACCGCCGACACCATGCGCCGGTCGTCGTCGCGGAAACGGTCGACATGCCTGAGGTAGAACGCGCCCGGCGGGTACAGCGCGAAATGGCTTTCGAAATCTTCCAGGCCCAAAAACAAACCGCGATTCATCGCCTCGCGCAGGCTGTCCATCAAATCCAGATAGCTATCGCACGCCAACGCCTGGCCGGGCTCGATCCACTGGATATGGTCGCCGCGAATCCCCTCGCGAATCCCGGATGTCGACCCGCGCCCTACGGCGGCCGGGGCCAATTCGCCCTCGGCAGCACGTTTGCGGCACTCAGCCGCCAGTTCCCGGGTCAGACCCAGAGGAAGGAAAATATTCTGCTGCGACCAGCCGTGTTCGGCCAGGTCGTCGACGATACGTAACAGCAGCGGGTGATCAGAGGGTATTCGCATGCCGCGCATAGTATTCCTGTGCCTGAAAATCCGACAGAGCCGCGCAGCGGGTTGATACGAATTCTCGACAAGGACGAATGCCACACGGAGAATAGTCGCCTGCTGACAGGAGTCCCTATGCGCCGTTTGCTTTTTTCACTGTTGATGTTCTGTGTATTGCCCGCTTGGGCAGACGGCCACGACCAGTTGTACAAGGTCGCCGGTTGGCCAGAACAACGCGCGCATTTCAACGACGCTCTCTCGGCGGCTCAGCAGCGGTACCAGAACAGCCTGCCGCCGGCAGTGTTCCAGGCGCTGGTGAATAACAGCAATCAGCGCTTTGCCCCCCAGGCCGTGGACCAGCGCGCCGAAGCGCAATTGCGCAAGACCCTCGCCGATCCGAAACCTGCGCTGACATTCTTTCAGTCACCCCTTGGCAAAAAAATCGTGGCCGCCGAATTGCTCGCGACCCGTCGCGATCAGCTGGCAAAAAACGCCAAGGGTTTACCCAAGGTGCAGGCCAGCGACAGCCGCATGCTGATCATCGGCCATCTGGCCCAGGCCTTGCCCGCTCGCGAAGCCGGCGCTGAAGTCAGCCTGGCAATTGCCGGCGTCGCGGCCGACAGCCTCAGTTCGATGATCCCCGGCCTGCTCGGCGGTGGTCAGGCTCAAGGCATGTTGAACGGTCAGCGGCAGCGGTTGATGGACCAGATCGGCAGCGACCTGAACAACACGCTGTTGTATGTCTATCGCGACCTGTCGGATGAAGAACTGGAAGAGTTCGCGACCTTCGCCGAGTCCACCGAGGGCAAGGCTTATTACCAGGCAGCCTTGGCGGCGATTCGCGCGGGGTTGGCGGTGGGGCAGGACACTTCAAGTCTTCGCCAGTAATCTTCGGTGCCTTATAGATCGCTATCGCGAGCAAACTTTGCTCCTACGGATCAGTGGGGACCGCCATTTTTGCGAACGACCCAAATCCGTAGGAGCAAAGCTTGCTCGCGATGAGGCCCTGACGACCGCTAAAGATTCCGGCCTTTGATCCGCTTGGTCAAAAACCCGAAATACTCCCGCCGCAACGCCAGCGTTTCATTCGCCAGGTGATGCCGCGCCTCAGGCAACATCAGCACCTGCGGCCGATCGAACTTGCCCCGCAACACTTCAAGGTTATGCTCCCAATCCACGGTCATGTCCGCTTGCCCCTGCACAATCAGCGGTCGCCGCATGCTGTACGGTGCTGCTTCGATGCGCTTGATCCAGCGCGCCAACGCACCGACCCAGGCGGTCGGCAAACGGAGCGGCTGCAACGGATCGGCTTGCAGGAAGGGCAGAAAATCAGGGTCGTTGGAGTTCTCGCTGAAGCGCCGGGCGATGGCTTTGACGAAAGGCTTGAGCAGGTAATAGCTGAGTTGCGACCAGCCCCAGGCCCGCGGCCTTACCAACGGCGACAGTAAGATGACCTGGCCCTGGGCCGGACTGCTGGCGCCCTGATTGAGCACATGATCAATCACGATCGCGCCGCCCGTGCTTTGCCCGCACAAGTGCCACGGCTGCGGCAGATCGAGGGATTGCGCCTCGGCGAACAACCCTTGCAGCGTGTCCTGATACTCGGTGAAATCCTTGATGCTGGCCCGTTCGCCGCTAGACAGTCCGTGCCCCGGCAGGTCGCAGGCAATCACCGCAAAATTCTGATCCAGCGCCCACTCGATCACATGCCGGTAAAGCCCGGTGTGATCGTAAAAACCGTGGAACAAAAACAGCGTCGCCTTCGTCCGCTCGGGCCACCAGACCTGGCTGACCACGTCATAACCATCGACCGCGAAACGCCCAAGGCCACTGCGCACGTTGCGCCCCGCAAAATCCAGCCCGTAGAAATGCTGGTAAGCCAGCGCTTCCTCCGACAGCGGCTGCCAGTCGGCCAGCGGCCGCAGGCTGGCACGCAGGTGATCGGGGTCGAAAGTGGCAGACATGAGCAATTCCAGAACACGAAACGGACTTTATGGGCCTGCGATATTCATCTGTTGGGGCAAGCATGGCAAGCTAGCGCACCTTCGAGGACTGAAATCCATGCGCTCGCCCTACCGCGCCACACTGCTTGCCAGCCTGCTCGCCCTCGTGTGTGCCGGTGTGCTGTGGGCTGCTTACGACTGGTTTCAGGGCCGCTACCTGCGAGCGTTCAGCGAGCGCACCGCGGTGTTCTCCGGCGACCCGCTGCGCCTGCCTGACAACCTCGCCGGCCCCGGCGCCATCCGCCTCGTGCACTTCTGGGACCCGGCCTGCCCGTGCAACGTCGGTAATCAACAACACCTGAGCGAACTGGTTGAGCGTTATGTACCGCAAGGCGTGGAGTTTTATGCGGTACAAAAACCCGGCAGCCACGGTCAGTTGCCGAACACCTTAAGCAGCCTGAAAAGCATCGCCGTCCTGCCAGGTTCCGAACAGATCCCCGCGAGCCCGGCCGTGGCGATCTGGGATCGCAGCGGCAAACTGGCGTATTTCGGCCCGTACAGCGAAGGCCTGACCTGCAATTCGAATAACAGCTTTATTGAGCCGATTCTGCAAGCGTTGAGCGAAGGCCGCGCGGTGAATGCCACGCACACACTGGCCGTGGGTTGTTACTGCCCGTGGCCTGTCGACGCTGTGAAGTAAGGCTGACAGGAGACGCGAATCCCTCCTAAGTGCGATGGCCATGTCGGCAAGCCGTGTTAAACAGTGGCGCCAGGGAATTGCTGCCACGATAACAACAAGGAATCACCATGAAACGTAGCCTGACCGTTCTCGCCCTGCTGATTGTTGCGCTCGCCGCAGGTGCAGGCTGGTACGTCTACAGCAAGCAGCCGACACGCCAAGGCATGGTGGAACTGCAGCACCTGCAAGGTTCGGTCACCGTGCGCTATGACGAGCGCGGCATCCCGCACATCCGCGCCGAGAACGAAACCGACCTGTACCGCGCCCTCGGCTACGTGCACGCCCAGGACCGGCTGTTTCAGATGGAAGCCCTGCGCCGCCTCGCCCGCGGCGAACTGGCCGAAGTACTGGGCCCAAAGCTGCTCGACACCGACAAGCTGATGCGCAGCCTGCGCATTCGCGAACGCGCCGACACCTACCTGGCGAACATGGACAAACAATCGCCGGCCTTTATCGCCATGCAAGCTTATCTGGATGGCATCAACCAGTATCAGGACAGCCATCCAAAACCTGCGGAGTTTGATGTGCTGGGCATTCCCAAACGCCCGTTCACCGCCCAGGACACCATCAGCATTACCGGTTACATGGCCTACAGTTTTGCCGCAGCGTTTCGCACCGAACCGTTGCTGACCTACGTGCGCGATCAGTTGGGCGCCAACTACCTGAACGTCTTCGATCTCGACTGGCAGCCCAAAGGCGTGCTGGCGAAAAACCGCAGCGCTGCCATGCCACCCCTCGCCAGTACCGACTGGAAAGACCTCAACGCCCTCGCCCGCCTCAGCGAGCAGGCACTGGCCGACAACGGCTTGCCGCAGTTCGAGGGCAGCAACGCCTGGGCCGTCTCCGGCAGCCATACCAAAAGCGGAAAACCGCTGCTGGCCGGCGACCCGCATATCCGTTTTTCCGCGCCGTCGGTGTGGTATGAAGCGCAGCTCTCGGCGCCGGGTTTCGAGCTCTACGGCCACTATCAGGCATTGATGCCGTTCGCCTCTCTCGGGATGAACCGCGACTTCGGCTGGAGCATCACCATGTTCCAGAACGACGACCTCGATCTGATCGCCGAGAAGGTCAACCCGGACAACTCCAATCAGGTCTGGTATCGCGGCAAGTGGGTGGACATGGTGACCAGCGAACAGCAGATCGCGGTCAAGGGCCAGGCACCGGTGACATTGGTGCTGCGCCAGTCGCCCCACGGTCCGATCGTCAACGATGCGTTGGGCAGCGGCGTCGGTAAAACGCCGATCGCCATGTGGTGGGGTTTCCTTGAAAGCCAGAATCCGATCCTTGAAGGCTTCTATCAGCTCAACCGCGCCGACACCCAGGCCAAGGCGCGCAGTGCCTCCGCAAAGGTCCAGGCGCCGGGCCTGAACATCGTCTGGGCCAACGCCAAGGGCGACATCGGTTGGTGGGCAGCGGCGCAACTGCCAAAACGTCCGGCGGGTGTGCGTCCGGGGTTCATCCTCGATGGCAGCACCGCCGACGCGGACAAGGAAGGTTTTTACCCGTTCAGCGCCAACCCACAGGAAGAGAACCCGGCACGCGGTTACATCGTCTCGGCCAACTTCCAGCCAGTGACGCCGACCGGCATGGAGATTCCCGGCTACTACAACCTGGCCGATCGAGGTCAGCAGCTCAATCGCCAGCTCAGCGACAAAACCATCAAGTGGGATCTGGACGCCAGCCAGAAGCTGCAACTGGGCACTACCACCGCTTACGGCCCGCGCTTGCTGGCGCCGTTGTTGCCGGTACTGCGTGAGGTGGTGAGCGATCCCGCCGAACTCAAACTGGTTGAGCAACTGGCCCAATGGAAAGGCGACTACCCGCTCGACTCCACCAGCGCCACGCTATTCAACCAGTTCCTGTTCAACCTGGCTGACGCGACGATGCACGATGAGCTGGGCAATGATTTCTTCGAGACGTTGCTGTCGACCCGGGTGATTGATTCCGCACTGCCGCGCTTGGCCGCGACTGCCGATTCACCGTGGTGGGACAACCGCAACACCCTCGGCAAGGAAACCCGCGCCGATACGGTCAAGGTTGCATGGCAGGCGAGCATCGCGCATCTCAAAACCACCCTCGGCGGCGATTTCGCGCAATGGCAGTGGGGCAAGGCGCACACGCTGACCCATGGCCATCCGCTGGGGCAACAAAAGCCGCTGGACCGGATCTTCAATGTCGGCCCGTTCGCGGCACCCGGCACCCATGAAGTACCGAACAACCTCTCGGCCAGGATCGGCCCGGCGCCTTGGCCTGTGACTTACGGTCCGTCGACGCGGCGCCTGATCGACTTCGCCGACCCGACCCACAGCCTGACCGTCAACCCGGTTGGCCAGAGTGGCGTACCGTTCGACAGCCACTATGACGACCAGTCTGAGGCGTATATCGAAGGGATTTACTACCAGGCGCACCTCAACGACGAAGAAGTCACGGCCAACACCCGCAGTACGTTGAAGCTGTTGCCGGCGCGGTCAGGGCAATAGATTTGTGTTGACCGGGCTGACGCCATCGCGAGCAGGCTCACTCCCACAATGGATCTTCATTGGACACAAATATTGTGTGCGCCGACGATCCAATGTGGGAGTGAGCCTGCTCGCGATGAGGCCCTGACAAGCAACATAAATGTCAGTTCAAACCATCGCCGCAAAGTTCAGCCTGAACTGCTGTGGCGTCACGCCCAGCCTGCGGTTGAACACACTGCGCATGTGCTGGGCATCGCGAAATCCGCACTGATAAGCCACGGTCTTCAGCGGCGAGTGGGTGCTTTCAAGCAGCACCCGCGCCGCATCCACCCTGGCCCGTTCGACGAATTCCGCCGGGGTGACTTTCGCCTCTTTGGCAAACACCCGGGAAAAGTTGCGGGCACTCATGTTGGCGGCGTTGGCCAGGTCGGCAATCGCCAGGTCGCCCGTCAGGTTGGCCAACACATAGAGCTGCACCAACGCCACGGCAGAAGTGGGTTCGGCGTGTGGCGTGAGGAATGGGCTGAACTGTGACTGCCCGCCCGAGCGCTGAGTGAACACCACCAGTCGCTTTGCCACACTCAGCGCTACTTCCGGCCCGTGATCCCTGGCCAGCAAGTACAGCGACAGATCAATCCCCGCCGTGACACCCGCCGAGGTGTAGAGCTCGCCGTCCTCCACGTAAAGACGATCCGCCTCGACCTGAGTCGACGGGCACAACTGCGCCAGCGCCGCGGCGTCGCCCCAGTGGGTGGTGACCGTTCGCCCTTCCAGCAATCCGGCCCGGGCGAGCATGAACGCGCCGTTGCAGATCGAGCCAAAGCGTTGCGCCTGCGCGCAGGCATCGCGCAGCCAGGTATCGAATGCCGCACCAAAATCCATGAACGGCAACTGCGGCCCACCGGCCACCAGCAGCAAGTCGTAGGCCTCCAGCGCTTCGCTGAAATGCCGATGGGCATTGAGTGACAAACCGTTGGAACACGCCATCACCCCGCGCTCGACGCCAATCACCTCCAGTCGATAGTGATCGGGGGGCTCAAGGAAACGATTGGCTTCGCAAAACACATCCATGGGACCGGTGACGTCCAGGGACTGAACGCCGGCGAAGACCACGATGGCAACGGTTTTACTCATGGTTCGAAGGCCTCTAGGAATCACGCTTACCTGTGGCGAGGGGATTTAGCGAAACGTCGCACCGCCCCGTTGGAGTGCGCAGCGCTCCCAGGCTTTTTGGGGCCGCTTCGCAGCCCAACGGGGATAAATCCCCTCGCCACAAAAGCTTATTCGCCGAGACCAAACTTAGCCAATCCGTGTGCAACAAGCGAGGTTGGCGCGATATGCATGCTCATTGGCCGGGATCGCAGCCATGGATCGATTGTCCGGTTTGGGGTGCGCGGACAGACTGACTCCATCAGCGCCGCCACGGCGTCCCCCATGAGGACAGCAGCATGAGCAGCATCATCGCCGGTATCAAAATCCCCGACAGCGCGTTGACCAAAGCCACCACGGAATACATTCGCGACGTCGAATCAGACCTGCTGTATCACCACTCGCGCCGGGTGTTTCTGTTCGGTGCCTTGAGCGGCGAACGCAAGCAACTGACCTACAACCCCGAACTGTTGTACGTCGGCGCGATGTTCCATGACTTGGGTCTGGTGGAGGGTCATCGCACTGACGACGAGCGCTTCGAAGTCGATAGCGCCAACGCTGCCAAAGCATTCCTCAAGCCTTACGGTTTGTCCGACGATGATATCGAACAGGTCTGGTTGTCGATTGCCCTGCACACCACACCGGGCGTGCCGCAACACCTGCGGCCTAATGTGGCGCTGGTCACCGCGGGCGTTGAAATGGATGTGTTGGGCATCGATTACGCAGCGTTCCCCAGCGCGCAACGCGAAGCAGTGGTGCATGCCCACCCGCGTGGCGAAGGGTTCAAGGAGTGCATCCTGTGTGCGTTTGCCAATGGCTTCAAACACAAGCCGGATACCACGTTTGGCACCGTGAACGCGGATGTGCTGGTGGATAGCGAGCCAGGCTTCAAACCGATGAACTTCGTCGAGATCATCCGCAAGTCCCCTTGGATGTCGTAAAACAACTGTGGGATCTGGCGTGGCCACTTATTCGTGGCCAACCTTCAAGCCGCTTCCGGCGCCTGCTGGGCGCGACGCACGTCCGGTTGTTTCCAGGAGTCGGCAGCGCCTTCTTCGATCGCCTGCTGGATCGCACGCTTGCGACTTTCTTCGGCACGACGGCTGAAGAACCAGACCAGGAACGTCATCAGCGATACCGCCAGCAAAATCAGACTGGCCACGGCGTTGATCTCGGGTTTCACGCCCAGACGCACCGCCGAGAACACTTCCATCGGCAAGGTCGTCGAACCTGGGCCCGATACGAAGCTCGCCAACACCAGGTCATCCAGGGACAAGGCGAACGACATCATGCCGCCGGCCCCCAAGGAGGGCGCGATCATCGGGATGGTGATCAGGAAGAACACCTTCCATGGCCGCGCGCCAAGGTCCATGGCCGCCTCTTCGATGGACAGGTCCAGCTCACGCAAGCGCGCCGAGACCACCACCGCCACATACGCCGCACAGAACGTGGTGTGGGCGATCCAGATGGTGATGATGCCGCGTTCCTGTGGCCAACCGATCATCTGCGCCATCGCCACGAACAGCAGCAACAGCGACAGACCGGTGATCACTTCAGGCATCACCAGCGGCGCGGTGACCAGGCCACCGAACAGCGTGCGACCCTTGAAGCGGGTGATACGGGTCAGCACAAACGCCGCCAACGTACCCAGCACCACCGCCGCCACCGCCGTGTAGCAGGCGATTTCCAGCGAGCGCACCACCGAGCCCATCAGTTGGGTGTTGTCCATCAAGCCGACGTACCACTTGATCGACCAGCCGCCCCACACCGTCACCAGTTTCGAGGCGTTGAACGAGTAGATCACCAGGATCAGCATCGGCGCGTAGATGAACAGCAAACCCGCCACCAGCATGAAACTTGAGAAACGGAAGCGCTTCATTCTTTACCCTCCATTTCCTTGGCCTGACTGCGGTTGAACAGGATGATCGGCACAATCAGGATCGCCAGCATCACCACCGCCAGGGCAGACGCCACCGGCCAGTCACGGTTGTTGAAGAACTCTTGCCAGAGCACTTTACCGATCATCAGGGTTTCCGGACCGCCGAGCAGTTCCGGGATCACGAACTCGCCCACCACCGGAATGAACACCAGCATGCAGCCGGCGACGATGCCGTTCTTGGACAAGGGAATGGTGATTTTCCAGAAGCTGTTGAACGTGCTCGACCCCAGGTCGGAGGCGGCTTCCAGCAGGCTGTTGTCGTGCTTCACCAGGTTGGCGTAGAGCGGCAGGATCATGAACGGCAAGTACGAATAAACCACGCCGATGTATACCGCGAGGTTGGTGTTGAGGATCTGCAGCGGTTCGTCGATCCAGCCCATGGTCATCAGGAAACCATTGAGCAGACCGTTGTTGCTGAGGATGCCCATCCACGCATAAACGCGGATCAGGATCGCGGTCCAGGTCGGCATCATGATCAGCAGCACGAGTACCGTTTGCAGCTCTTTGCGGGCACTGGCAATGGCGTAGGCCATCGGGTAGCCGATCAGCAAACAGAGGACGGTGCTGATCAGCGCCATCTTCAACGAGCCGAGGTAGGCGGCGATGTACAACTCGTCGCCGGCCAGCATCGCGTAGTTGCTCAGGTTAAGCAGCAACTGCACCTTTTGGTCGAGGTAGCTGTAGATCTCGGTGTACGGCGGAATGGCCACGTCCGCTTCGGCGAAGCTGATCTTCAGGACAATGAAGAACGGCAACATGAAGAACATGAACAGCCAAATGAACGGAACCCCGATGACCATCTGACGGCCACCGGGAATTATTCGACTGAGTCGGCGTTTGAATTTGCGCATGTTCATGAGCGAAGTACCACGCCGCTGTCGTCTTCCCAATACACGTAGACCTGGTCACCCCAGGTTGGGCGCTGACCGCGGCGCTCGGCGTTGGCGACGAAGGACTGGACGATCTTGCCACTCGGCAGTTCGACGTAGAACACCGAGTGGCCACCGAGGTAGGCGATGTCGTGCACCTTGCCGCTGGACCAGTTGTATTCGCAAGTCGGCATGGTCGGCGTCACCAGCAGTTTTTCCGGACGGATCGCGTAGGTCACGGATTTGTCCTGCACCGAGGTGCTGATGCCGTGGCCCACGTAAATCTGGCGGTCCAGGTCCTTGCAGGTGATGGTCGCATGACCTTCGGCGTCATCGATCACTTCACCGTCGAAGATGTTGACGTTGCCGATGAACTCGCAGACCAGACGGCTGGTCGGGGTTTCGTAGATGTCGATCGGGCTGCCGATCTGGGCGATCCAGCCCAGGTGCATGATCGCGATGCGCTCGGCCATGGTCATGGCCTCTTCCTGGTCGTGGGTCACCATGACGCAGGTTACGCCGACCCGCTCGATGATCTCGACAAGCTCAAGCTGCATTTGCGAACGCAGCTTCTTGTCCAGAGCACCCATCGGTTCGTCGAGCAGCAATAGCTTCGGCCGCTTGGCCAGGGAACGCGCCAGGGCCACACGCTGACGCTGGCCACCGGACAACTGATGCGGCTTGCGCTTGGCGTATTGCGTCATCTGAACCAGCTTGAGCATGTCCGCGACACGGGCATCGACTTCAGCTGCGGGGATTTTGTCCTGTTTGAGGCCAAATGCGATGTTCTGCGCGACGGTCATGTGCGGGAACAAGGCGTAGGACTGGAACATCATGTTGATCGGCCGCTCGTACGGCGGCATGTCGGTGATGTCTACGCCATCGAGGAAAATGCGCCCCTCCGTGGGCCGTTCGAAGCCTGCGAGCATGCGCAGCAACGTGGATTTGCCCGATCCCGAACCGCCGAGCAGGGCGAAAATCTCGCCTTTCTTGATTTCCAGGGACACATCGTCCACGGCAATCGTCTCGTCGAATTTCTTCGTGACCCGGTCGATTTTGACCAACACCTGTTTAGGTGATTGGTCGCCCTCGAGGGCTTTCTTATAGGCGCCGGAGGCAACTGCCATTTACGAAACTCCCAGAAAAAAAGAGTGCAGTTCGCTCAAGGTGAGCCAACCTTGGATAGTTTGAGCCTTGTCGCTATTTACCCGACTTGACCTTGGTCCAGCTGCGGGTCATCAAACGTTGAATGTTTGGTGGTAACTCGATAGACACGTAAGTCTTGTCGAGGACTGCTTGTGGTGGATAAACCGATTCGTCCGTGCGGATTGATTGCTCCATCAATTTGTCCGAGCCAGGGTTGGGGTTCGCGTAGCCAACCGAATCGCTGACCTGTGCAATCACTTCAGGCTTGAGCAAATAGTTGATGAAGGCATGGGCTTCCTTGACGTTGGCCGCATCCTTGGGGATCGCCAACATGTCGAACCAGAGCGCGCCGCCCTCTTTCGGAATCGAGTAGGCGATGTTCATGCCTTTGCCGGCTTCAGCCGCCCGGGCCTTGGCCTGGAACATGTCGCCGGAAAAACCGATCGCCACGCAGATATCGCCGTTGGCCAGGTCCGCGATGTATTTGGACGAGTGGAAATAGGTCACGTAAGGCCGCACCGCGAGCAACTTGGCTTCGGCCTTTTTGTAGTCTTCGGGGTTGGTGCTGTTGGCGTTCAGGCCCATATAGTTGAGGACCGTGGGCATCATTTCATCGGCGGAGTCGAGGAACGCCACGCCACAGCTGTGCAGTTTCTTGATGTTCTCTGGTTCGAACACCACATCCCAGGAATCGATCTTGTCGAGGCCCAGTACAGCCTTCACTTTGTCGACGTTGTAACCGATGCCGTTGGTGCCCCACAGATACGGCACGGCGTACAAGTTACCCGGATCGTTCTGTTCCAGGCGCTTGAGCAGCACCGGGTCGAGGTTGGAATAGTTAGGCAGCTTCGACTTGTCGAGCTTCTGGAAAGCGCCCGCCTTGATCTGCTTGCCCAGGAAGTGGTTGGACGGCACGACCACGTCATAACCAGTACGCCCGGCCAGCAACTTGCCTTCCAGGGTTTCGTTGGAATCAAAGACGTCATACACCGGCTTGATGCCGGTTTCTTTCTGGAAGTCTGCCAGGGTCGTCGAACCGATATAGTCCGACCAGTTATAAATATGCACGGTGCCAGCGGCCTGGACACTAACGGCAAGCGTCAGTCCGGCGCCGACCAGCAGTGCATTGCGCAACAAAGAAAAAACAGGCACGTGGAGGTCCTCTAAAATTAGTTGGGCCCAAGTTGCCCCGCGTTACATGACAGCGTTGGCTGCCTGGCAACAAAACCGGCGCGCAACTTACCCTCGAAAAACCGTTCCAGCAAAACTTTCTGTCATTTAATTACACCGGCTGCCGTCACCGCGCAGGCGACGACAGCAGGTGATTGCCTCAAACCGGCTTACTTACCGGATTTGATCTTGGTCCAACTGCGAGTCAGGAGTCGCTGGGTCGCGGCCGGCAGGTCGGCAATCGCGTACAGCTTGGCCAGCACGTTCGCTGGCGGGTAGATGCCTGGATCGCTGGTGATGTCTTTATCAACCAACGGGGTGGCAGCCGCGTTACCGTTCGGGAAACGCACGGCGTTGGTGATTTCAGCCATGATTTCCGGCTTCTGCAGGAAGGTCATGAACTTGTAGGCGCCTTCGACGTTTTCGGCATCTTTAGGGATGGCGACCATGTCGTAGAAGCTGCCAGCACCTTCTTTCGGAATGTTGTAGCTGACTTTCACCTTGTCACCGGCTTCAGCTGCACGGGACTTGGCCTGGTAGATGTCGCCCGAATAACCTACGGCTACGCAGATGTTGCCGTTGGCCAGGTCGGAGATGTATTTGGACGAGTGGAAGTAGGCGATCGAAGGACGGACCTTCATGATCAGCGCTTCAGCCTTGTCGATGTCTTCTTTCTTCTGGCTGTCGGTTGGCAGGCCCAGGTAGTGCAACGCCACCGGAATCATCTCGGTTGGCGAGTCCAGCAAGCTGATACCGCACGACTTCAACTTGGCAGCGTTTTCAGGCTTGAAGATCAGGTCCCAGGAATCGGTCGGTGCGTCGGCACCCAGTGCAGCCTTGACCTTCTCGGCGTTGAAGCCAATACCGATCGAACCCCACATGTACGGGAACGCGTGTTCGTTGCCCGGGTCACTTACCGATACGGCTTTAAGCAGGTCAGGGTTCAGGTTCTTCCAGTTAGGCAGCTTGGACTTGTCGAGCTTCTGGTAAACACCAGCCTTTATCTGCTTGGCCAGGAAGTTGTTCGACGGCACGACGATGTCGTAGCCGGACTTGCCTGCCAGCAACTTGGCTTCCAGGGTTTCGTTACTGTCGAATACGTCGTAAACAACCTTGATCCCCGACTCGGCTTCGAACTTCTTGACGGTATCCGGTGCGATGTAATCGGACCAGTTGTACACGTGAAGAATCTTGTCGTCCGCCTGAACTGCGCCCGCCATCACGCCCATCAGGGACATGGCGAGGAGGGTCTTGCCAGTTATCTTCATACCTAATGCCTTCATGGGTAATGCTCCAATTTTTCTTTTTAACCACGTGTTCAGCGGCCTTTCCTGGGCATCTGAAACAACCGGTAGTCTGGCAAGATCCAAGGCAGGCTTTCAAGGAAAGACCCATCCTTTGTTTGCGCTGAGCGAAGTGCACACGTCACACCCCGCTCAGAGCCTAGCACTTAGCCCTGCAATGCACTCAGGGTCAGGTCCAGACACTTGCGTGCCTTGGTCACCAACTCATCGATTTCAGCCGGTGTAATCACCAGTGGCGGAGCGATGATCATGGTGTCGCCCACGGCGCGCATGATCAGGCCGTTTTCGAAGCAGAACGTGCGGCAAATCATGCCGGCGCCCTTGCCTTCGTAACGCTTGCGAGTGGCTTTGTCCTTCACCAGCTCGATTGCCCCCAGCAGACCTACCCCACGCACTTCCCCCACCAACGGGTGATCGTTCAGTTCCCGTAGACGCTTTTGCAAATAGGGTGCCGTTTCTGCATGAACGCGCTCGATAATTTTTTCTTCGCGCAGGATGCGGATGTTCTCCAGTGCCACCGCAGCAGCCACCGGGTGCCCGGAATAGGTGAAACCGTGGTTGAAATCGCCACCTTCGTTGAGCACCGCCACCACTTCGTCACGCACGATCAGGCCACCCATAGGGATGTAGCCGGACGTCAGGCCTTTGGCGATGGTCATCATGTCGGGTTTGAGGTCGTAGAAATCGGTACCGAACCACTCACCGGTGCGGCCGAAACCACAGATCACTTCGTCAGCCACGAACAGGATGTCGTACTTGGTGAGGATTTCCTTGATGCGCGGCCAGTAGGTGTCTGGCGGAATAATCACGCCGCCGGCACCCTGGATCGGCTCGGCAATAAAGGCACCGACGTTGTCCACGCCGACTTCCAGAATCTTCTCTTCCAGCTGATTGGCCGCCCAGATACCGAACTCTTCCGGTGTCATCTCGCCGCCTTCAGCGAACCAGTACGGCTGCGCGATGTGGACGATGCCCGGGATCGGCAAGTCGCCTTGTTCGTGCATGTACGTCATGCCACCCAGGCTCGCGCCGGCCACGGTCGAACCGTGATAACCGTTCTTGCGGCTGATGATGACTTTCTTCTTCGGCTGGCCCTTGATCGCCCAGTAGTGGCGAACCATACGCAGCATGGTGTCGTTGCCTTCAGAGCCGGAACCGGTGAAGAACACATGGTTCATGCCTTGTGGCGCGATGTCGGAGATGGCCTTGGCCAGTTCCAGCACCGGCGGGTGAGCCGTCTGGAAGAACAGGTTGTAGTAAGGCAGTTCACGCATTTGTTTGCTGGCGGCATCGGCCAGTTCATCGCGACCGTAGCCGATGGCTACACACCACAGACCGGCCATGCCGTCGAGGATCTTGTTGCCTTCGCTGTCCCAGAGGTAAACGCCCTTGGCGTTGGTGATGATCCGCGGGCCTTTCTCTTTCAGCTGCTTGAAATCGCTGAACGGGGCCAGGTGGTGATCGTTGCTCAGGGTTTGCCATTCACGGGTTTGCGGGTTGTTGCTGGTCATGCGAATTCTCCTAAGATTTTTCGGTGAAGGACGCGGCAATTTACAGCCGCGCCCGGCGCATCAGACGGCGAAGAGCAGGAATTCCCGCTCCCACGAACTGATCACGCGCTTGAAGTTTTCATGCTCGGCCCGCTTGACCGCGACGTAGCCAGTGATGAATTTCTTGCCCAGGTATTTCTCGATAGTCGCGCTGTGTTCCATGCGTTCCAGCGCGTCTTCGATGGTCAGTGGCAGGCGCAGGTTGCGGCGTTCATAGCCACGGCCCACCACCGGCGCACTCGGGTTCAAGCCTTCGACCATGCCGATGTAACCGCAGAGCAGGCTCGCGGCAATCGCCAGGTACGGGTTGGCGTCGGCGCCCGGCAGGCGGTTTTCCACCCGACGGTTTTGCGGCCCGGCATCCGGAACCCGCAAGCCCACGGTACGGTTCTCTTCGCCCCACTCCACGTTCACCGGTGCCGAGGTGTCCGGCAGGAAGCGGCGGAACGAGTTGACGTTCGGGGCGAACAGCGGCAACAACTCGGGGATCAGTTTCTGCAAACCACCGATGTGGTTCAGGAACAGCTGGCTCATGCTCCCGTCTTCATTGGAGAAGACGTTCTTGCCGGTCTCGATGTCGATGATGCTCTGGTGCAAGTGCATCGCACTGCCCGGCTCGCCGGTCATGGGCTTGGCCATGAAGGTGGCTGCCACGTTGTGCTTGAGCGCGGCTTCGCGCATGGTGCGCTTGAACACCAGGATCTGGTCGGCCAGGGACAGGGCATCGCCGTGACGGAAGTTGATTTCCATCTGCGCCGTGCCGTCCTCGTGGATCAGCGTGTCGAGGTCCAGTTCCTGCAATTCGCACCAGTCATAGACATCTTCGAACAGCGGATCGAATTCGTTTGCCGCTTCAATCGAGAAGGACTGGCGACCGGTTTCCGGGCGACCGGAACGGCCAATCGGCGGTTGCAGCGGGAAGTCCGGGTCTTCGCAGCGCTTGGTCAGGTAGAACTCCATTTCTGGCGCCACGATCGGCTGCCAGCCTTTGTCGGAATAGAGTTTCAGCACCTTTTTGAGCACGTTGCGCGGCGACAGCTCGATCGGGTTGCCTTGCTTGTCGTAGGTGTCGTGGATTACCTGAGCGGTGGGCTCGATGGCCCAGGGCACAAGGAATACCGCGTTCTGGTCGGGGCGGCAGATCATGTCGATGTCGGCCGGGTCGAGCAGTTCGTAATAGATGTCGTCTTCGACATAGTCGCCGGTCACGGTCTGCAACAGAACGCTCTCGGGCAGGCGCATGCCTTTTTCGGCAATGAACTTGTTGGTCGGCGAAATCTTGCCCCGGGTGATCCCGGTCAAGTCGGCGATCATGCATTCGACTTCTGTGATCTTGTGGTCTTTCAACCAATCGGTGAGCTGGTCGAGGTTGTTACTCATAAATGCCTCTTAGGCTGAGTTTCCTGACTCTAATAAGTCAGGCGTTGTTTGACGCATCGGCGTCGCGTTGTAATGCGCGCTTACGACAGGCATTGCCAAATGCCTGGAAGATCGCAAGGTAATCCGGGTTTGAGCTTACCTGCCATTCAGGATGCCATTGCACTCCCAAAGCAAAACCCTTGCCCTGCGGGACCGAGACTGCCTCGATCAACCCATCAGGCGCCAAGGCTTCGACGCAAAGGCCCGGCGCCAGACGTTCAACGCCCTGACCATGAATCGAATTGACCTGTATCTCGCTCGCCAGGCCCAGACCTGCAAGCACACCACCCGGCTGAATGTGCACCGGGTGACTTGGCGCATACTGTCCTTCAAGCGGTAGGCTATCGTCTTCACGGTGATCCATGAATGGACCGGCTTCGTGGACTTTTTGATGCAGGCTGCCGCCGAACGCCACATTCATTTCCTGGAAGCCGCGGCAAATGCCAAGCACGGGAATACCGGCCTCGACAGCGGCGCGGATCAACGGGAGGGTGGTGGCATCTCGTGCAGAATCATGAGCAGTGCCCGGCGCGCTGGCTGGGCCGCTATAGTGAAACGGTTCTATATTGGAAGGAGAGCCTGTAAAGAGGATGCCATCCAGACCGTCCAGAATATCGGACGGTGCCAGCAAATCGGCCAGGGACGGAAGAATCACTGGCAGCCCCTTGGCCGCTGAGGCCACGGCGCGGACGTACTTGTCGCCACTGATGTGATAAGCATGCAGACCGATCTGCTTAGAGCAGGCGGTGACGCCGATTAACGGCAGGCGAGACATGAAGCACCCCGGTATTATTGGTGTTATGGGTTTGAATCGAGCTTAGCCTTGTTCATTTTTTTACACAACACCCCCGTAAAAAATACAACACGGCCCGCTCCAGCCCGCAGACGCTAAAGCGCTCAAAGGCATAAAAACGCCCCAAAGTGCCTCAAAAAAGCCCAATGGGTGCTTTTTTAGGGCAAAAAAGGCCTCGCTTGACTTCGGCATGCCGTTCGGGTTGACTGGAATCCGAAGAGATCAATGATTGATATTTTTAACAACAAAGGTGTTGCATCATGTCGGTACCCCCGCGTGCCGTTCAGCTTAACGAAGCGAACGCGTTCCTTAAGGAACATCCTGAGGTTCTGTACGTTGACCTTCTGATTGCGGATATGAATGGTGTGGTGCGCGGCAAGCGCATTGAACGCACCAGCCTCCACAAGGTTTACGAGAAAGGCATCAACCTGCCGGCCTCTCTATTTGCTCTGGATATCAATGGCTCGACGGTGGAAAGCACCGGCCTGGGCCTGGACATCGGCGATGCTGACCGAATCTGCTATCCAATCCCTGACACCCTGTGCAATGAGCCTTGGCAAAAGCGCCCTACCGCGCAACTGTTAATGACCATGCACGAACTTGAAGGTGAACCTTTCTTCGCGGATCCCCGTGAAGTTCTGCGTCAAGTTGTTGCCAAGTTCGACGAGATGGGTCTGACCATCTGCGCCGCGTTTGAACTGGAGTTCTACCTGATCGACCAGGAGAACGTGAACGGTCGCCCACAACCGCCTCGCTCGCCGATCTCCGGCAAACGCCCGCATTCGACCCAGGTTTACCTGATCGACGACCTCGACGAATACGTCGACTGCCTCCAGGACATTCTGGAAGGTGCGAAAGAGCAAGGCATCCCTGCCGACGCAATCGTCAAGGAAAGTGCCCCGGCGCAGTTCGAAGTGAACCTGCACCACGTTGCCGACCCGATCAAGGCCTGCGACTACGCAGTCCTGCTAAAACGTCTGATCAAAAACATCGCCTACGACCATGAGATGGACACCACGTTCATGGCCAAGCCTTACCCGGGCCAGGCGGGCAACGGTCTGCATGTCCACATCTCGATTCTTGATAAAGACGGCAAAAACATTTTTGCCAGTGAGGATCCCGAGCAGAACGCCGCACTGCGTCACGCGATCGGCGGTGTGCTCGAGACCCTACCGGCGCAGATGGCTTTCCTCTGCCCGAACGTCAACTCCTACCGTCGTTTCGGCGCACAGTTCTACGTGCCGAATGCACCGTGCTGGGGTCTGGATAACCGTACTGTTGCGGTGCGTGTGCCGACCGGTTCCGCCGACGCGGTCCGTCTGGAACACCGCGTTGCCGGCGCCGATGCCAACCCGTACCTGCTGATGGCTTCGGTCCTGGCGGGCGTGCACCACGGCCTGACCAACAAGATCGAGCCGGGCGCACCCGTGGAAGGCAACTCCTACGAGCAGAACGAGCAAAGCCTGCCGAACAACCTGCGCGATGCATTGCGTGAGCTGGACGACAGCGAAGTCATGGCCAAGTACATCGACCCGAAATACATCGATATCTTCGTCGCGTGTAAAGAGAGCGAGCTGGAGGAGTTCGAACACTCCATCTCCGACCTCGAGTACAACTGGTACCTGCATACCGTGTAAGCGGTTGCAGTAAAAACAACGCCGCCGGCTGACAAAGCCTGCGGCGTTTTTTTATGGCCGAACACAGACATTGTGGCGAGGGGATTTATCCCCGTTCGGCTGCGAAGCAGTCGCAAAACCTCTGTACGCGATACGCCTGACACACCGCAGCTGCAGGCTTTGGGGCCGCTTCGCGACCCAACGGGGATAAATCCCCTCACCACAGGGGATATGGAACATCTGCCCGCTCTGCGTACAATGCCCGCTGCCCCGCAGGAGACTTCAATGACGCGCACCGCCACCATTCGCAAACCCCGCGCTCGCAGCCAGGCCCGGATCGATTCGATACTCGATGCCGCCCGCACGCTGCTGGCTGCCGAGGGCGTGGCCAGCCTGTCGATCTACAGCGTCGCCGAACGCGCGGAGATCCCGCCCTCCTCCGTCTACCACTTCTTTGCCAGCGTCCCGGCGCTGCTCGAAGCCCTGACGGCCGACGTCCATGCTGCATTCCGTGCCTGCCTGCAAGCGCCCATCGACCACGACGCCCTCAACGGCTGGCGCGATCTTTCGCGACTGGTGGAGCAGCGCATGCTCGACATCTATGACGAAGACGCCGCCGCCCGCCAACTGATCCTTGCCCAGCACGGGCTGACCGAAGTCACCCAGGCTGACCGTCAGCACGACATCGAACTCGGCGACTTGATGCACAAGCTGTTCGACCATCACTTCGAACTGCCGAGGCTGCCGAGTGATGTGGATGTGTTTGCCTTGGCGATGGAGCTCGGCGACCGCGTCTATGCGCGCTCGGTGCAACAACACGGACAGATAACGTCGCGCATGGCCGAAGAAGGCATGCGGGTATTCGATGCCTATCTGGGCCTGTATTTGCCACCCTATTTGCCCAAGCGCACCGTTTGATTATTCGCTGACCATCCCGGCCTCATCGCGAGCAGGCTCACTCCCACATTGAATTAGTATCGGGCACACAATTCATGTTCACTGGAGATCAACTGTGGGAGCGAGCCTGCTCGCGATAGCCGCACCGCTGATTTACCGGAAAACACGCATAAAAAACCCCGAAGGGCTTAAACCGTTCGGGGTTGTTGTTTGCGCACGCGCTTACAACTTGGCGATCGACACCTCGGTGGATTTCACAAACGCGATCACTTCGCTGCCGACCACCAGTTCCAGCTCTTTCACCGAGCGAGTGGTGATCACCGAGGTGACGATGCCGGAAGCGGTTTGTACGTCGATTTCGGACAGCACGTCGCCGAGTACGATTTCCTTGATGGAGCCTTTGAACTGGTTACGAACGTTGATGGCTTTGATCGTCATGATGTTGATTCCTGTCGTTGGATAAGGCTTGAGTTATTGAGCCCAGCGCAATTGCGTGGGCAATGGTGAAACAGGTTCCGGTGCCGGCGGCTCGCCGGGCAGCGCCAGCACGCGATTGAGGACTTCGGTTTCCAGCGCCGCCAGCCGATGGGAGCCACGAACCCGAGGGCGCGGCAGCTCAACGTGCAGGTCGAGGCCGACTTCGCCCTCTTCGATCAGGATCACCCGATCGGCAATCGCCACCGCTTCACTGACATCGTGGGTGACCAGCAACACGGTGAAACCGTGCTTCTGCCAGAGCCGCTCGATCAGTTGCTGCATTTCAATTCGGGTCAGTGCATCCAGCGCGCCCAGCGGTTCGTCCAGCAACAGCAAACGCGGTTGATGGATCAGCGCGCGAGCCAGGGCCACTCGTTGCTTCTGGCCACCGGACAAGGCGGCCGGCCATTCATTGGCGCGATCCGCCAGGCCCACCGACTCCAACGCTTCCAGCGCTTGCGGACGCCAGTTGCCCTTGAGCCCGAGGCCGACGTTGTCGATGACCTTTTTCCACGGCAGCAAGCGCGCTTCCTGGAACATCAGTCGAGTGTCTTCCCGCGCCTTACTCAGCGGCGCGGAACCTGCGAGCAATTCACCGCCCGTGGGTTTGTCGAGACCGGCGAGCAAGCGCAGCAAGGTGCTTTTGCCGCAACCGCTACGACCGACCACGGCGACAAACTGACCTGCCGGGATGTGCAGATCGATCTCGCGCAAAACCTGTCGCGAACCAAAAGTCTTCTGTAGTTTGCGCACTGCCAGCGGAATCCCGCGCAGCAGGCGTGGAGGTTGTTGAGCCGTCATGCCGCACCTCCTTTAACAACCTGATAGGCCGGGTGCCAGCGCAACCACACGCGTTCAAGTCCACGGGCCGCGAGGTCGGCGAGTTTGCCGAGCACGGCGTACAAAAGAATCGCCAGTACCACCACGTCAGTCTGCAAGAACTCCCGGGCATTCATCGCCAGGTAGCCGATGCCGGAGCTGGCGGAAATGGTTTCCGCGACGATCAACGTCAGCCACATGAAGCCCAGTGCGAAGCGCACGCCGACCAGAATCGAAGGCAGCGCGCCCGGCAGGATCACCTGACGGAACAGGCTGAAACCGGACAAGCCATAACTGCGGGACATTTCCACCAGCGCCGGATCGACGTTGCGGATGCCGTGATAGGTGTTGAGGTAGATCGGGAACAACGTGCCCAACGCCACCAGGAAAATCTTCGCCGACTCGTCGATGCCGAACCACAGGATCACCAGTGGAATCAGCGCCAGGTGCGGCACGTTGCGGATCATCTGCACCGAACTGTCGAGCAGGCGTTCGCCCCATTTCGACAGGCCGGTGATGAAGCCCAGGGTCAGACCGATGCTGCCGCCGATGGCGAAGCCCAGCGCTGCACGCCAGCCGCTGATCGCCAGGTGCGTCCAGATTTCACCGCTGCGCACCAGGCTGACGCCGGCTTCGATGACGGCGATTGGTGCCGGCAGAATCCGTGTCGACAACCAGCCCGCCGACACCGACAACTGCCACACCGCCAGCAGCAACACCGGCAACGCCCAGGGCGCAAGGTTATGGATAAGTTTCTTCATGGCGCGCCTCAGCTCTGCGACGCGGCTTTGGGGAGAATGTCGTTGGCGACCATCTCACCAAACGGGCTGACGTAACCGGCGCTTTTCGGCAATTGCGGACGCTCGATGTCCAGGTGCGGGAACAGCAATTCGGCGACGCGATAAGACTCTTCCAGGTGTGGATAACCGGAGAAGATGAACGTGTCGATGCCTAGGTCCGCGTATTCCTTCACGCGAGCGGCCACGGTCGGACCGTCGCCCACTAATGCTGTACCGGCACCGCCACGCACCAGGCCGACACCGGCCCACAGGTTCGGGCTGACTTCCAGGTTGTCACGGCTGCCGCCATGCAGAGCGGCCATGCGTTGCTGACCGACCGAGTCGAAGCGCGCCAGAGAAGCTTGAGCGCGAGCGATGGTGTCGTCGTCCAGATGAGAGATCAGCCGATCCGCCGCTTGCCAGGCTTCGGCATTGGTTTCACGAACGATCACATGCAAACGAATGCCGAAGCGCACGGTGCGCCCAAGCTTCGCGGCTTTGGCGCGCACTTGTTCGATCTTCTCGGCAACGGCGGCCGGAGGTTCGCCCCAGGTCAGGACCATTTCGACCTGCTCTGCCGCGAGGTCTTGCGCCGCTTCCGAAGAACCGCCGAAGTACAGCGGCGGACGCGGTTGCTGGATCGGCGGATAGAGCAATTTGGCGCCCTTCACGCTGATGTGCTGACCGTCGTAATCGACGGTTTCGCCTTCCAGCACACGGCGCCAGATGCGGGTGAATTCCACCGAGGCTTGATAGCGTTCTTCGTGAGTCAGGAACAAACCGTCGCCAGCCAATTCTTCCGGATCACCGCCGGTTACCAGGTTGAACAACGCACGGCCGCCGGACAGGCGATCCAGCGTCGCGGCCTGACGCGCTGCCACCGTCGGGGAAATGATCCCGGGGCGTAGCGCGACGAGGAATTTCAAACGCTGGGTCACCGGGATCAGCGACGCGGCCACCAGCCACGAGTCTTCGCAAGAGCGACCCGTAGGAATCAGCACCCCGCCGAAGCCCAGGCGATCCGCCGCTTGCGCGACTTGTTGCAGATAACCGTGGTCGACGGCGCGAGCGCCTTCGGCGGTGCCAAGGTAATGGCCGTCGCCGTGGGTAGGCAGGAACCAGAAGATATTGAGGCTCATGGAGTGGTCTCCTTAGGGATTCGAATTACTGAGCTTTGGCAACGGCCGCCGGAGGCGTCCAGATCACGTCTTTGATGCTCAGCGGCTTTGGAATCAGCTTGAGCTGGTAGAAGCTGTCGGCGATTTTCTGTTGTGCGGCGACCACTTCAGGTGTGAGGAACAGCGCGCCGTAACCCTGGCGTTTCACCGAGGTCAGGGTGATATCCGCCGGCAGGCCGAGCAGTGGCGAGACTTGTTTAGTCACGTCTTCGGGGTTGGCCTTCGACCACTCGCCGACCGCGCGCACTTCTTCCACCAGGGTCTTGATCACCTCAGGATTTTTCTGCGCATAGGGCTTGGTCGCGAGGTAGAACTGATGGTTGTCGACGATGCCTTGGCCATCACGCAGGGTGCGTGCCTGCAATTGTTGTTCAGCGGCGGCCTGGTACGGGTCCCAGATCACCCAAGCATCGACGCTGCCACGTTCGAACGCAGCGCGGGCATCGGCCGGCGGCAGGAATACGGTCTGGATGTCGGTGTATTTGAGGCCGGCATCTTCCAGTGCGCGGACCAACAGGTAGTGAACGTTGGAGCCTTTGTTCAGGACGACTTTCTTGCCCTTGAGGTCCTGCACCGATTTGATCGCCGAGTCCTTCGGCACCAGGATCGCTTCGCTGTGAGGCGCTGGTGGTTCGTAGGCGACGTAGAGCAGATCGGCGCCGGCGGCTTGAGCGAATACCGGTGGAGTTTCACCCGTCACGCCGAAGTCGATGGAGCCGACGTTCAGGCCTTCGAGCAGTTGCGGGCCGCCGGGGAATTCAGTCCATTGCACGTCCACGCCTTGGGCGGCGAGGCGTTTTTCCAAAGTGCCTTTGGCTTTGAGCAGCACCAAAGTGCCGTATTTTTGATAGCCGATTCGCAATGTCTCGGCTTGAGCTTGAGTAATGGCGCCGAAGGTTACAGCCGCAGCAAACAGAGCGACCAGACCACGACGCAAAATGACAGTGCGCATGGCGCTCTCCTTTTTGCAGTTGGGTTTTGGCTGCACCTGCTTGCCCGTTAGCGGGCGAGTAAGGCCAGTACATCAATTTCAGGTGTGGCTTAAGTACTGGCTTAAATGCTCCAGCGAGCACTCAATAAACGTTCATTCAACAGGTTCGGATCGATCGGCTTGGGCCGTCGGGCCATGGCGCTGAAAAACAGCTCCAGCGATTCATTCAGTCTTTCTTCCAGCTCCGGTGCCAACTGCGCCTGGACGCTGCCTTCGCCGTAAGCGATCTGGCTGTCTACGGCGAAAATCCCGTGAAGCATTTCCTGGGCTTTCAACGCCGACAACACAGGCTTGAGCGCGTAATCCACCGCCAACATATGGGCGATGCTGCCGCCGGTGGCCATTGGCAACACCACTTTGTGGGCCAGGGCGCGTTCGGGCAGCAGGTCCAGCACGGTTTTCAATGCGCCGGAGAACGACGCTTTGTAGACCGGCGTGGCGATCAGCAGGCCATCGGCGTTTTCAATCTGTTGCAGCAGGTCGATCACCTTCGGGCTGTCGAAGCGTGCATGCAGCAAGTCTTCGGCCGGGAAGTCCCGTACCTGGTAACTCACCACTTCCACACCTTGCTCCTGCAACCAGCGTTGGGAGCGCTCCAGCAGCACCCCGGAACGGGAGCGTTGGCTGGGACTGCCACCGAGTGAGACGACCAGCATTCAGAGGATTCCTTGAACGGTGTTGGCGATTCGCGGCTTGCGATCTCGCTTTGATGGAAGTGACCTTAACAGGGGATTGTTATATCCATAAATCATATTTATTCATTTGGTTATGCATTGTAGTTCTATATGAAATGGCTTTTCCCGGGTCCCTGTAGGAGCAAGGCTTGCCCGCGATGGCGTCATCCCTGACGCCAGAAATACCGAGTCGCTCTCATCGCGGGCAAGCCTTGCTCCTACAGGGGTGGTTATCTCAATTCAACGATTGGGCTGTGGCGTCAGACGCAGGTACGGCTTCACCGCGCGATAGCCCTTGGGAAAACGTTTATTGATTTCGTCTTCGTCCTTGAGCGACGGCACGATCACTACTTCATCACCGTCCTGCCAGTTGGCCGGGGTGGCCACCTTGTAGTTGTCGGTGAGTTGCAGCGAGTCGATCACCCGCAGAATTTCATGGAAGTTACGGCCGGTGCTCGCCGGGTAGGTGATGGTCAGCCGAACCTTTTTGTTTGGGTCGATCACGAACAGCGAACGCACGGTCAGGGTGTCGTTGGCGTTCGGGTGGATCAGGTCGTAGAGGTCCGAGACCTTCCGGTCGGCATCGGCAAGGATCGGGAAGTTGACGAGGGTGTTCTGGGTTTCGTTGATGTCTTCGATCCACTTGTGGTGCGAATCCACCGGGTCCACGGACAGGGCAATGGCTTTCACACCACGTTGGGTAAATTCGTCCTTGAGCTTGGCAGTGAAGCCCAACTCCGTGGTGCACACCGGGGTGAAGTCCGCCGGGTGGGAAAACAGCACGCCCCAGCTATCGCCCAGCCATTCGTGGAAACGGAGGGTGCCGGCGCTGGAATCCTGTTCAAAGTCGGGGGCAATATCGCCCAGTCTGAGGCTCATGGTGCTGCTCCTGGTGAGTGCTTGTTGAGGTCAACTGTGCCTGCATTTCTTATTCATTAAAAAGAATAAATATCGATTTATTTAGATCGTAAAAGAATATTAAAAATGTGTTCACTGGACCTCGGCAGCGGACAGGACGACTATCGCCCACAAGGTTCGAGAAGGCCTTGAGTTGCTGCACAAAGAGGGAAACTTCGAGGAGGGTTTACGGGGGTGAGCCTGACTTGAAAACGCAAAAGCCCCGCCCGGCGAGATGCCAGGCGGGGCTTTTTTTACTTCAGTTACGCGAGTGCTATTACAACAGCGGGATCGAGTAGCTGACGATCAGACGGTTTTCGTCCTGCGAACGAGTGCTCGGCAGGTCGGTACGCCACATAGCGTTTTTCCACGTGACACCAAGGTTTTTCAGCGCGCCTTCTTGTACGACGTAAGCCAGAGTCAGGTCGCGTTCCCACTCGGAAGCACCGTTAGCCAACTCGCCACCGCGAGCGTTGACGGTATCAATTTCATCACCTTTCAGGTAGATCACACCGGCCGTCAGACCTGGTACACCGACCTTGGCAAAGTCATACGAGTAGCGTGCTTGCCAAGTGCGCTCGCCGGCACGGGCGAACTTCTGGATCTGCATGTCGGTAGTCAGGTAAGCCGAAGCGCCGTCACCCTGGTTCAAGTAAGGGAAGTCGCTGCTACCGTTGCTGGCCTGATAGCCGCCGCCGAAGGTGTGGCCGGCAACGGTATACAGGAACAGGCCGCTATACAGGTTGTTGTCGACCTTGCCTTTACCGTTTGGCGCATTGTAGTTGCCAGAGGTGAAGTAGCTGGCGTCGTGACCGTTGGCGCCGTCATCCCGGCTGTTGAAGTAGCGCAGGTCGGATTTCAGAACACCCGGGCCGATTGCCCAGTTGTGAACCAGACCCAGGAAGTGCTGCTTGTAGAAATCTTCCAGGTTGCCGTAGTAGTACTGGGCAGTCAGGTCTTTGGTGATTTTGTAGTCACCGCCACCGTAATAGAATTTGTTGCTGTCGCGACCGGAAGCGGTGGGAGAGTTCGCACCAGCAATCGACAACTCTTCGTTGTTGCTGGAGTTACGACCTTTGGCGTGCTCGATCTGGCCACCGACCAGTGCCAGGTCTTTGATTTCGTTCGAGGTGATCTGACCACCTTGAAAGGTTTGCGGCAGCAGACGACCGTCGTTGGTCACGATTACCGGGTTCTTCGGCTGCAGGGTACCCAGCTTCAGTTCGGTCTGGGAGATCTTGGCTTTGGCAGTCAGGCCCAGGCTGGAGAAGTTATCCACCGCTTGGCCGTTGGACTCGCTTGGGAAAACAGTGCCGCCATAAGCGGTACCAGGGGTGCCATTGGCGTTAACGTTGCCATTAGTGCCGCCGCCCGAATCCAGACGTACACCCAGCAGGCCGATGGCGTCGATACCGAAACCGACAGTGCCTTGGGTATAACCGGAAGTGAAGCGCAGATCGAAGCCTTGGCCCCACTCTTCGTTCCTGCTTGGTTCGGCAGTGCCGTCACGGTAATCCGTGTTGATGTAGAAGTTACGCAGCCCCAAAGTAGCTTTGCTGTCTTCGATGAAACCGGCGGCGCCTGCCTGCTGCGCCAAAACCCCTACGGCCACAGCCAGGGCCAAGGTGGACTTGTTCATTTGCTTCGCTCCTATCGTTTCTAATTTTTGAGGTCCTGGGTCGAATGCCCTGGATCCTGAAATGCCCGGTGAGTGCCAGACCGTGTGACGGCGATGGCCTGACCGCTGTGATTTTGGCCCGCATGATAAACACAAAAAGAATTATTTCGTCATTTTTCATGCCATTAAGGCATATAGCTTCGCGTTATTACTCTGAGTCGGGACACAAGGTATCGGCTCATAAGCCACCCACTTTAGACGGTTGGATTAAAAGCTAAAAAGAATAAAAAATTACTATGTAAGCTCTATTTGGAATATTGAAAAAACACAAAAAAAAGCCTCGCCGGCGGGCGAGGCTTTTTCTGACGACTATTACAAGAAGCTGTAGGTGTAGTTGAAGATCAGACGAGTCTGGTCAACATCAGGGTTGTTGCTGACTTCACTGCCACGGTAGACGCCATTACGCAACGTCACGCCGAAACCTTTAAGAGAGCCCTGCTGGATGGTGTAGTCGATCCGCATGTCGCGTTCCCACTCGGATGCATCAGGGCCACTGCCGTTCGTTGCCTTGATGTTATCGCCGTGCAGGTAGGCGATCGAGGTTTTCAGGCCCGGTACACCCAACGCTGCGAAGTCATAGGAGTACTGACCGAAGGTGGTGTTTTCACCGGCACGGACGAAACCGTTAATCATGGCATCGGTGAACAGGTAGAAGCTCGCGCCTCCGTTCGCTTCCGGATGACCATTGCCATCCACAACGTTGCCCTGGTTCAGGTAGACGAAACCGCCGTCATCGTTTACGCGCTGGTGACCGAGCAGGAAGGCGTTACCACCCAGGGTGTAGGTGAACATGGCGCTCCAGGTCTTGTTATCGACCTCGCCCGGGGTCCTGGCAAAACCGTTGTTGTTATTGAAGCGATAGCCGGCGTCGCCGTTCTTGCCAACGGAGCTGCTGTCGAAATAGCGCAAGTCTGTCTTGAAGGACTGGTTGGCGTCGATCGGGAAAACGTGAATCAGGCCAAGGAAGTCCTGTTTGTAGTAATCCTTCAGATTCGAGTGGTAGTACTGCAGGGTCAGGTCTTTGGTGACCTTCCAGTCAGCACCGGCGTAACGGAACTGATTGCTGTCCTGAGTACCGCCAGCCACGGCCAGGCCGGTGGAGTTCGAAGAGGCGCGACCCGCCGAGTGCTCCAACTGACCCGCGTTAAGGGTCACGTTGTCGATTTCCTTCGAGGTGATGGTGCCACCGTCAAAGGTCTGTGGCAGCACGCGGCTGTCGTTCGCTACCAGGATCGGCAGGTTCGGTTGCAGAGCGCCACCCAGGTGGGCTTCGGTCTTCGAGAAGCGGGCCTTGACGTTGGCCGCCGCGCGGCTCCACTCGTGCACGGCCGAACCATCGCTGTCGCTTGGGAAGAACGTGTTGTTGTTGGCTGGGTGGTGACCTTTGCCGCCGTCCAGATGAATACCGACGAGAGCTTGGGCGTCGATACCGAAACCGACAGTGCCTTGGGTAAAACCAGACAGATAGTCGAACTTCAGGCCTTCAGCGGTCTCTCTCTGATCCGCACCGCCTTCTCGGTTATCGTTGTTGTAATACATGGTGCGGGAACTGACGGAAGCCTTGCTGTCTTCCAGGAAACCTGCGGCGCCTGCCTGCTGCGCCAAAACCCCTACGGCCACGGCCAGAGCCAAGGTGGACTTGTTCATTGTTTCGCTCCTATCGTTTCTAATTCTTGTGTTCCTGGCCCGGGGTTAATTGCCTCGGATCCTAAGATGCACGATTAGCGCCAGACCGTGACTCACAAGTCAATCGTAACTTTGTGTGTCTACGACCATAGTCTAATCCCCAGTAAATTCGCTCCTGCCGGGCAATGAACGCTTCATAAACCCAAAAAGAATCACCCAATTCTTTTTCATACCGTTTAGGAATTTAGCTCCGCACTCCCCCTTGAGCCGAGACACGGGCACCGGCTCATAAGCTAATTCCTAAATGGTATTTGTTAGCCTTTTTTTAGATCGATTAGCTTTGATGCAACTCACGATCAATCCCTATCGATAAGGCAGCGCCATGACCACCAAACGCGCACTATCCGGCTCAATTGTTACAGTTTGTGTATCGCTAATAATATCTTTCAGCGCTCACGCTGCAAACCTCACAATCGGCTATCAAACCGGCATCGACCCCAGCAAAGTCCCCCAGGCAGACGGACTGTACGAAAAAACCATAGGCCAGAAAATTGACTGGCGTCGTTTCAATAGCGGCCCGGAAGTGGTTACTGCCATTGCTTCTGGCGACGTACAGATTGGCAACCTCGGTTCAAGTCCGCTGGCAGCCGCTGCTTCGCGCAATCTGCCAATCGTTGCGTTCATTGTTTCCGCCCAGATCAACGCCGCTGAAGCACTCGTGGTGCGCAACGGCAGCGGCATTGATAAACCGGAAGATCTGATCGGCAAGACCATCGCCACCCCCTTCGTTTCAACCTCCCACTACAGTTTGCTGGGTGCGTTGAAGCACTGGGGCCTGGATGCCTCGAAAGTCAAAGTGGTGAATTTGCAACCGGCGGAAATCGCGGCGGCGTGGAAGCGTGGTGACATCGATGGAGCGTTTGTCTGGTCACCCGCCCTGGGGGAAATTCGCAAGACCGGCAAGACCTTGACCGACGCGGCACAGGTCGGCCAATGGGGTGCACCGACCTTCGAGGTCTGGGTCGCGCGCAAGGATTACGCCGAGAAGCACCCAGAGGTGGTGGCCAAATTCGCCAAGGTCACGCTGGACTCGTTCGCCGACTATGCCGCGCATAAGGACAGCTGGACTGCTGACTCGGTACCGGTGCAAAAAATCGCCAAACTGACCGGCGCCAATGCCGTCGATGTGCCGGAGTTGCTGGCCGGTTCCACGTTCCCGGATGCCAAAGCCCAACAGACCACCGCGCTGCTGGACGGCGGCACGGCCAAGGCGATTGGCGAGACGGCGAAGTTCTTGAAGGAACAAGGGAAGGTCGAGACGGTGCTGCCGGATTATTCGCCCTATGTCAGTGCGAAGTTTGTCACGGAGTAACACGCTGAACCTGTGGCGAGGGGGCTTGCCCCCGTTGGAGGCCGAAGGACTCCCTGTATCAGCGATACGGTTCTGTCAGGCACACCGCATTGACCGGTTTTGGGGCCGCTCCGCAGCCCAGCGGGGGCAAGCCCCCTCGCCACAGGGTTACAAGGTTTTTTCGAAGATCTTCGAATTACGCTGATAGTTGTACAGCGACGCCCGCGCTGATGGCAGACGTTCAACACTGCTCGGCACAAACCCACGCTCGCGAAACCAGTGAGCGGTGCGGGTCGTCAATACGAACAGGGTTTTCAGCCCCTGCGCCCGGGCACGAGTTTCGATGCGCTCCAGCAGCTCATCACCACGACCGCCATGGCGGTATTCCGGGTTCACCGCCAGACACGCCAACTCGCCCGCATCCGAATCAGCAATCTGATACAGCGCCGCACACGCGATGATCATGCCTTCGCGTTCGACCACACTGAACTGCTCGATCTCACGCTCCAGCACCTCGCGGGAACGCCGCACCAGAATGCCCTGCTCTTCCAGCGGGCTGATCAAATCCAGCAAACCACCGACGTCTTCGATGGCCGCTTCGCGCACAATCTCGAATTGCTCCTGGGCCACCAGCGTACCGCCACCGTCACGGGTGAACAGTTCGGTCAGCAGCGCGCCATTTTCGGCGTAGCTGACGATATGACTGCGCGCCACGCCACCGCGACAGGCCTCAGCGGCCGCATCCAGCAGCTCTGCCTGATAGTTGCTGCCCAGGCGCTGCAGATGCGCCGGCACTTGTTGCGGCCGCAACTCACGAACCAGACGACCGTTTTCATCGATCAGACCGAGGTCAGCGCCGAACAACAGCAGCTTGTCCGCCCCCAGATCGATGGCCGCGCGGGTGGCGACGTCTTCGCAGGCGAGGTTGAAAATCTCACCGGTCGGCGAGTAACCCAACGGCGACAGCAGCACGATGGAGCGCTCATCCAGCAGGCGATTGATGCCCTTGCGGTCGACCCGACGCACTTCGCCGGTGTGGTGATAGTCGACACCTTCCAGCACGCCAATCGGCCGCGCCGTCACCAGGTTGCCGCTGGCCACCCGCAGACGCGAGCCCTGCATCGGCGATGAGGCCATGTCCATGGACAGCCGAGCTTCGATGGCGATACGCAGCTGGCCCACCGCATCGATCACACACTCCAGCGTTGCAGCATCGGTGATGCGCATGCCGTGGTGGTAATGCGGGGTCAGGCCGCGCGCAGCCAGGCGGGTTTCAATTTGCGGACGGGAACCGTGAACCAGCACCAATCGCACGCCCAGACTGTGCAACAGCACCAGGTCGTGGACGATATTGCCGAAATTCGGGTGCTCCACGCCGTCGCCGGGCAGCATGACGACGAAGGTGCAATCGCGGTGGGCGTTGATGTAAGGCGAAGCGTGACGGAGCCAATTAACGTATTCGGGCATGAACCTGGGCCTGTAATAAATAGCAGCCAAAAAAATGGGCGAAACAGAAAACGCACAGCGGGCTGATGGTTATCGTCGGAACAGGCTTGGCGACACGCGCGCTCTCCTCATGAATACGGGTTGGGACACCGGCAATTTATAAAACACAAACCTGTAGGAGCCGAGCTTGCTCGCGATAGCGGTGGGTCAGCCAACATTAATGTTGAATGTAATGCCGCCATCGCGAGCAAGCTCGGCTCCTACAGGGATTGCATTGCGGCCGGTGTCAGGCAGTAATGTTCAATCAGTTGACGTAATAGATGCACCGTAGGCTGCAAACGTGACATTTCGAGGTATTCCCCCGGTTGGTGCGCACAGGCGATGTCGCCAGGGCCGAGCACCAAAGTTTCGCAGCCAAGACGCTGAAGATAAGGCGCTTCGGTGCCGAACGCCACTGCTTCGGCACGATGGCCGGTGAGCTTTTCCGCAACCCGGACCAATTCTGCATCCTCGGCCTGCTCGAACGGCGGCACTTCGGGGAACAGCGGCGCGTAATCGATCTTCACCTGATGCCACTCGGCAATGGGCTTGAGCTTCTGCAGAATCTCCGCGCGCAGGGCATTGGGGTCCATGCCCGGTAACGGGCGCAGATCAAACTCCAGCGAACACTGGCCGCAAATACGGTTGGGATTATCTCCACCATGGATGCAGCCGAAATTCAGGGTCGGCGTCGGCACGCTGAACTGTGGATTACGGAATTCACGCTGCCACGCCAACCGCAAACCACGCAGTTCACCGATGGCATCGTGCATGGCTTCGAGGGCGCTGTGGCCGAGGCGCGGATCCGAGGAGTGGCCGCTCTGGCCGAGGATGTCGATGCGCTCCATCATGATGCCTTTGTGCATGCGGATCGGCTTGAGCCCGGTCGGCTCGCCGATTACCGCCGCACGACCGAGCGGACGCCCGGCTTCGGCCAGGGCACGAGCGCCGGACATCGAGCTTTCTTCATCGCAAGTGGCGAGGATCAGCAGCGGTTGCTTGAACGGCTGATCGAGCAGCGGTATGACGGCTTCGATGGCCAGGGCGAAAAAACCCTTCATGTCGCAACTACCCAGCCCCACCCAGCGACCGTCGACTTCGGTCAGCTTCAGCGGATCGGTCTGCCACAGCGCACCATCGAACGGCACCGTGTCACTGTGACCGGCCAGCACCAGGCCACCAGGGCCTGAACCGAAACTGGCCAGCAGATTGAATTTTCCGGGGCTGACCTGCTGGATGTCGCAGGTAAAACCCAGATCGCCGAGCCACGTCGCCAGCAAATCGATCACCGGACGGTTGGTTTGATCGAGGCTGGCCTGCGTACAGCTGACGGACGGCGCAGCGATCAGCGCAGCGAACTGATCTTTCATGGACGGTAAAGGCATCGCTGACTCCAACTCCCGAGTTGAAGTCCATCATAGAACCATCCGGTGACAGGAATAAACCGCCGCGGCGCGGGTAGGGTCTGTTGACGCTTGGTGACGGCCGAGACGGAGCCCCCCTTGGTGCAGGGCAAGGCGCGAGGAAAGTGGTTTGGTTGTCCCAAATGAGTTCCGAGCAACGCAGCCCTGCGCCAAGGGGGGCTCCGTCGCGGCCGTCACCAAGCGTCAACAGACCCTATCTCGGATGAGTCCTGTACACTGCACGACCTTGGCAGCCACACATTCCCCCGGCTGCGCTCCCGATCCTGGATTTTCCGGCCATGCAGAAAGAAACCGAAATCAAACTCCGCGTCAGCCGAGAAACTCTCGCGGCCCTGCGCGAGCACCCGCTCCTGAAAAAACGCAACAAAAGTGGCTGGGAACGCCGTGAGTTGATGAATCAGTACTTCGACACGCCTGAGCGCGACCTGGCCCGCGCCAAGGTTGCCCTGCGCCTGCGCCGCGATGGCGAAGAAGTGATTCAGACCCTCAAGACCCGCGGCCAGAGCGTCGCCGGTTTGTCCGAGCGTAACGAATACGACTGGAATCTGCCCAAAGCCAAGCTCGACGTGAAGAAACTCGACGGCGAATGCTGGCCTGAAGAGCTGGCCGAGCTGGACAAGAAAACCCTGAAGCCGATCTTCACCACCGATTTCGTCCGCGAACGCGCGGAAATCGCTTGGGGCCGTGGCAAGACCAAAGTGGTGATCGAAGCCGCACTGGATCTCGGTCACGTGATCGTGGGCAAGCAGAAAGAAGAAATCTGCGAACTGGAACTGGAACTGCGCGAAGGCGAGCCGGCCGCTCTGCTGGAACTGGCCGCCGAACTGGCCGCGACCCTGGCCCTGATGCCGTGTGACATCAGCAAAGCCGAGCGCGGTTATCGTTTGTACGACGCCAACAGCTATTCGTTGAGCCTGCCAGCGCCGCAGATCACTGCCGAAATGCCGCTGGACGACGCTTTCGCCGCGCTGAGCTGGCACTTGCTGAGCAGCAGCCAGCGCCTGGCCGAGCAGTATCGCTTCAATGGCCACTGGCGCCTGTTACAGGACTGGGTCGAAAACCTGGCTGAATTGCGTGCGCTGCTGAGCAGCCTGGGCCAAGCCGCGCCACGTCAGTCGACGCACGATCTGCGCGTAGCGCTGGACGCCTTGCTCGAAGACTGGCGTCCGCTGGTGCAGGCCGGTATCGACGACGAAGACGTGCGCAAAGCCGCGCCGGAGCAGTTCCTCGAAGAACTGGAAGATCCGCGTTGGGGCTTGTTCTCGCTGAACACTTCGCGCTGGTTGCTGGCCCGCACCTGGGCTGCCGATCGCAACGTCCGCGGCAATCGCCAGGGCGCTGCGCAATTGGGCAGCTGGTTGCCACGTCTGCTGGGTGAAGAAGCGACTTCCCTGCAACTGCAGCGTTATCAGCAACAGCCGGAAGACCTGGCCGAGCAACTGCCGCGTATCGAGCGCATCCAGGCCTGGCTGCACCACGCCCGCAGCGTGCTGGACATCCCGGAAATGGATCGCCTGTACGGTGAGCTGAAACAGCTTGCTCAATTGGCCAACGAACCGATCACCGATGAATCGCTGGATGCGCGTAAGCAGCAGGCGATTGCGGTGTATCAGAATCGTGCCTGGAAAATGCTGCTGCGCATGTAACACCCTGTGGCGAGGGGGCTTGCCCCCGTTGGAGTGCGCAGCGCTCCCATCATTTTGGGGCTGCTACGCATCCCAACGGGGGCAAGCCCCCTCGCCACGTCAGTGTTACACCGGCAAACTCGTCGTGGACTTGATCTCCGACAACGCCACGATCGAGTTCACCTCCTGAATCCCCGGCACCATCGACAGCTTCTCGAAGAAGAAGCGCTCATACGCCTCAATGTCCGCCGTCACAATCCGCAGCAAGAAATCCACCGACCCCATCAGCACATAACATTCCAGCACTTCGGGAAAGCCACGAATCGCCTCGGTGAATTCGGTGAAGTTCGACCGCCCGTGAGCGTTGAGTTTGATTTCAGCGAAAATCTGCGTGTTAAGCCCGATTTTCTTCCGGTCGAGCAAGGTCACCTGCCCGCGAATGATCCCCTCCTCCTTCATCCGCTGAATCCGCCGCCAGCACGGCGACTGCGACAGCCCCACCTGTTCCGCAATCTGTGCACTGGAAAGCGAAGCGTCCTCTTGCAGCAACGCGAGAATCTTGCGGTCGTAGCCATCCAGCTCGCCATGCATAAAAAAACCTTTGATTGATAACTTAACGAATCAAGCAATTCAAACAATCGCCAATAAGCCCAATCATAGATAAGAAATGCCCGGCACCGAATGTAAAAATTCCTCCAGTGATTTTGGAGACCGACCATGCCGTATCTAGAAGCCGTCAACAGCCCGCATACCCGCGCCGATGTCTGGAACGTCAGCAACGCCCACTGCCGCGCTCATTACCAACTTTTGGCCGAGGCCGAACCGGACCTGCTGTGCCGGGCGCTCAACCTGTTCGCTTTGCAGTTTCTGACGCCGCAACAGGTCAACGTGCAGCGGATGGACGATCTGTTGTCGATCGACATCGTGATAGACGGCCTGAGCTGGCACCGCGCCCAAGTGATCGCGGAAAAATTACGTAACCTGATCAGCGTCTGTTCGGTTGATCTGCAAGCGGTTGATTGCGCGTGGAATGAACCGGCACAGGCGGCGGGCTGAAAAAACTCGACACGGCTTCGTCGAGTAGTGGCCCAACGGTCTGCCGGTCCGCGACTATCCTTTGCGAACTGTTGTTCATGAGGAGCCCGCATGTCCGTTCAACTTGCCATTCAGGACCGCTGGCTGGATCTCAATGATTTGCTGCGTGAACTGGTCGCCCAAGGTTTTATCAGTCAGGACTCGGCCGAACACGCGCTCAATGCTCGACGCCGTCACGCTGCCAATGGCCAGAT
This sequence comes from Pseudomonas sp. GM41(2012), assembly GCF_000282315.2. Lineage (GTDB taxonomy): Bacteria > Pseudomonadota > Gammaproteobacteria > Pseudomonadales > Pseudomonadaceae > Aquipseudomonas. Next base: position 429,644 of record NZ_AKJN02000007.1, on the reverse strand, counting down.
GCACCCGCTGGAATTCATCGCCAGCCAACACCTGGACGATCTCAGCCGTCCCGGTAAACACCTCGACCTGGAAAGCCTGACCCTGTGGCTGTCGCAGCAGGCCGGTCAGCCTTATCTGCGCATCGATCCGCTGAAAATCAACGTCGCGGCGATTACGCCGTTGATGTCCTACGCCTTCGCCCAGCGCCACAAGATTCTCGCCGTGTCTATCGACCGCGACGCGGTGACCGTGGCCAGCGCCCAGCCCTACGTCACCGGTTGGGAAGCCGACCTGACCCATGTGCTGAAACTGCCGATCAAGCGTGTGGTGGCCAACCCGGTCGACATCCAGCGCTTCAGCGTGGAGTTTTTCCGCCTGGCCAAATCGGTCACCGGCGCGACCAACGCCGATCAGCAAATGAACACCCTGGGCAATTTCGAGCAGTTGCTCAACCTCGGCTCCAGCGACCAGGAACCGGACGCCAACGACGCGCACATCGTCAACATCGTCGACTGGTTGTTCCAGTACGCGTTCCAGCAACGCGCCAGTGACATCCACATCGAACCCCGGCGCGAACAAGGCACGGTGCGCTTTCGCATCGACGGCGTGCTGCACAACGTCTATCAATTCCCGCCGCATGTGACCATGGCGATCGTCAGCCGCCTGAAAAGCCTCGGGCGGATGAACGTCGCGGAAAAACGCAAACCCCAGGACGGCCGGGTCAAGACCAAAACCCCGGATGGTGGCGAAGTCGAGCTGCGGCTGTCGACATTGCCTACCGCCTTCGGCGAAAAAATGGTCATGCGGATCTTCGACCCGGAAGTACTGCTCAAGAACTTTGATCAGCTGGGCTTCTCCGCCGATGACTTGCGCCGCTGGCAGGACATGACGAGCCAGCCCAACGGCATCATCCTGGTCACCGGCCCGACCGGTTCCGGCAAAACCACCACGCTGTACACCACCCTGAAGAAACTGGCGACGCCGGAGGTCAACCTCTGCACCATCGAAGACCCGATCGAAATGGTCGAGCCGGCGTTCAACCAGATGCAAGTCCAACACAACATCGACCTGACCTTCGCCGCCGGTGTGCGCGCACTGATGCGACAGGATCCGGACATCATCATGATCGGTGAGATCCGTGATCTGGAAACCGCTGAAATGGCGATCCAGGCTGCGCTCACTGGTCACTTGGTGCTGTCGACGCTGCACACCAACGATGCGCCGAGCGCGATCAGCCGCTTGCTGGAGCTGGGCGTGCCGCATTACCTGATCAAAGCCACGGTGCTCGGCGTCATGGCCCAGCGCCTGGTCCGCACCTTGTGCCCGCATTGCAAGGCGCCGCTGACCCTGGGTGAAGAAGACTGGCAAACCTTGACCCGGCCCTGGCAGGCACCGTTGCCGAACAACGCACATCGTGCCATCGGTTGCCTTGAATGCCGCGATACCGGTTACCGCGGCCGCGCGGGAGTCTATGAAATCATGCAGCTGACGGACGGCGTCAAAGCGCTGATCAACCCCGACACCGATTTGCTGGCGGTGCGGCGTCAGGCGTTCAAGGAAGGCATGCGCAGTTTGCGATTGTCAGGCGCGCAAAAAGTGGCGGCGGGTTTGACGACGATTGAGGAGGTATTGCGGGTAACGCCGCAGAGTGAGCAGAAATGAAACCTTTTATGTCTCCTGATGATGCCAAGGGTGACTAACTTGTTCTTATCACCGACCCACGCCGCTACACTCTCGCGATCGAAATTTCATTGATTAACAGGGAATCGTTATGCAGATCGGAAGCGTGCTTTTACTTTTTGTCGGCCTGGTGGTCGCCATTCTGTTCATGGGCTTCAAGGTCGTACCTCAGGGTTACCAGTGGACGGTCGAGCGTTTTGGTCGTTACACCAACACGCTCAAGCCCGGCCTCAACATCATCATTCCGGTGATGGACCGCATCGGTCGCAAGATCAACGTGATGGAAAGCGTGCTGGATATTCCGCCCCAGGAAGTCATCACAGCAGATAACGCCACGGTACAGATCGACGCCGTGTGCTTCTTCCAGGTGGTCAATACCGCCCAGGCTGCCTACGAGGTCAACAACCTCGAACACGCGATCCGCAACCTGCTGCAAACCAACATTCGTACCGTGCTCGGCTCCATGGAGCTGGACGCGATGCTCAGCCAGCGTGACGGGATCAACGAAAAACTGCTGCGCACCGTCGACGAAGCCACAGCGCCGTGGGGCATCAAGATCACCCGGATCGAGATCAAGGACATCAGCCCGCCGGCTGACTTGATGGCTGCGATGTCGGGACAGATGAAAGCCGAGCGGATCAAGCGCGCGCAAATTCTTGAAGCCGAAGGTCTGCGTGCCGCGGCGATTCTGACTGCCGAAGGCAAGAAGCAGGCGCAGATTCTGGAGGCCGAAGGGGGTCGTCAGGCCGCATTCCTCGAAGCCGAAGCCCGTGAACGTCAAGCCGAAGCCGAAGCCCAGGCCACCAAAGTGGTGTCCGAAGCCATCGCAGGCGGCAACGTGCAGGCGGTCAATTACTTCGTTGCGCAAAAGTACATCGATGCGCTGGGCAAACTGGCCTCGGCCAACAACAGTAAAGTGATTCTGATGCCGCTCGAGGCCAGCTCGATGATTGGCGCAGTCGGCGGCATCGGCGAAATCGTCAAGGCCACGTTCGATAACAAGAAAGCCTGAGGCACGTTATGTGGGCATTCCTGCAGCACCTATCGTTCTGGGACTGGCTGGCATTTGGCACGGTGCTGCTGATTCTCGAAGTGTTCGGCGCCGGCGGCTACTTGCTGTGGATCGGCATGGCAGCCGCTGCCGTCGGCGTGCTGACCTTTGTAATGCCGGACATGTCCTGGGAATTGCAGTTCCTGCTGTTCGGCCTGCTCTCGATCGCCACGGCCCTGTACTGGTGGAGACGCCAGCGCAACGCGGTGCGGATGAGTGATCAGCCAAACCTCAATCTGCGCGGTCAGGAACTGATCGGCAAAATCTTTGTGGTACATCAAGCGATTGTCGACGGCAGCGGCAAGATCAAGGTCGCCGACGGTGTGTGGATGGCCCGAGGGCGCGATGCCGCGGCGGGCAGCCGCGTTCGGGTAATCGGCCAGCAAGGGGCTATTTTGCTGGTTGAACCGGCTGAATGAGCCGTTACGGAACTCGATTGGGGGATTGGCAATCCAACGCCGTAGTTAACCCAGTGGAGTCACCCAATATGCGTCTCAAACTTGCTGTCGCTACCATCGCCTTGTTGTCCTTTCCTGTCGGTTCGGCGATGGCTGATAGCTTTTGGCGTAACGTCATCTCATCCGGTGCGACCACCGGTTCGACCTACCTGACCTTCAAGGATAACAAGCTGATCGTTGCCGCCCAGGACGATGCCGGCAGCTTTGTCGCCAGCGACGGCGGCATTCGCGGTCCATACCTGGAGGCCGCGATGCAGAAAGTCCGCGCCGACAACCCTGGCCTGCAGGCCACGGACATGGAACTGGCGAACGCGATCCTGGCGAAGAATGCCGTTGCTTCGAATTAAGATTTATTGCTGAACAAAAATGCCGCTCTCAATGAGCGGCATTTTTTTGCCCGCTGAAAAGCAAAGATCGCAGCCTTCGGCAGCTCCTACCTTGATTGTGTGTACGACACGGGCTCTGTAGGAGCTGCCGAAGGCTGCGATCTTTTGATCTTCCTCAACGGTAATCATCCACCGGGACACACGCACAGAACAAATTGCGATCGCCGTAAACGTTATCGACACGGTTCACCACCGGCCAGTACTTATGCGCCTTGGTGTGAGCATCCGGCGTAACCGCCTGCGCGATGCTGTAGGACCGCTCCCAAACCCCGGTGATATCCGCCAGGGTATGCGGTGAACGTTTCAGCGGGTTGTCATCGGCCGGCCAGTTGCCGTTCTGCACCTCGGTGATTTCCGCGCGGATACTCAGCATCGCCCCGATAAACCGGTCCAGCTCTGCCTTCGATTCACTTTCGGTCGGTTCCACCATCAACGTCCCCGGCACCGGAAACGACATGGTCGGCGCATGGAAGCCATAGTCCATCAGCCGCTTGGCGACGTCCTCCTCGCTGATCCCGGTCAGCACCTTGAGTGGCCGCAGGTCAAGAATGCATTCGTGAGCCACCCGCTCGTTGCGCCCGGTGTAAAGCACCGGAAACGCCCCGGACAAGTGCCGCGCCAGGTAATTCGCGGCGAGGATCGCCACCTCACTGGCATCCGCCAATTGCGGCCCCATCATCGCGATGTACATCCAGCTGATCGGCAGGATGCTCGCGCTGCCCCAAGGCGCTGCGCTGACTGCGCCGTTCTGTGCCAGTGGCCCTTCGATTGGTACCACCGGGTGATTGGCCACGAACGGCGCCAAATGCGCGCGCACACCAATCGGCCCCATGCCTGGCCCGCCGCCGCCATGGGGAATGCAGAAAGTCTTGTGCAGGTTCATGTGGGACACGTCGGCGCCGATGTCCGCCGGGCGCGCCAGTCCGACCTGGGCGTTGAGGTTGGCGCCATCCATGTACACCTGGCCGCCGTGGCTGTGGATAACTTCGCAGATTTCGCTGATGCCTTCCTCGTATACGCCGTGGGTCGAAGGATACGTCGCCATCAGGCAGGCGAGTTTGTCTGCGGCCTCCGCGGCCTTGCCTTTGAGGTCATCCAGATCAACGTTGCCCGCTTCGTCGCATTCGACGATCACCACGCGCATGCCGGCCATCTGCGCCGACGCCGGGTTGGTGCCGTGGGCCGAGGACGGGATCAAGCAGATATCCCGCGCGCCCTCATGACGACTCTCGTGATATTTGCGGATCGCCAGCAACCCGGCGTACTCGCCTTGGGCGCCCGAGTTGGGCTGCATGCAGATCGCGTCGAAACCGGTAATCGCGCAGAGCCAACGCTCCAGTTCTTCGATCATCAGCGAATAACCGACCGCCTGCTCTTTCGGCACGAACGGGTGCAGGTTGGCGAACTGCGGCCATGTGATCGGGATCATCTCGCTGGTGGCGTTGAGCTTCATGGTGCAGGAGCCCAGCGGGATCATCGATTGGTTGAGCGCCAGGTCCTTGTTCTCCAGTTGCTTGAGGTAGCGCAGCATCTCGGTTTCGCTGTGATGGGCGCTGAACACCGGGTGACGCAGATAAGACGAGGTACGCAACAGACCTGCGGGAATGCCGGAAGCAAGGGTTTCAGCGTCCAGTTCGTCGACGTTGAGCCCATGATCGGAACCGAGGAACACATCAAACAACTTCGCGACGGTGGATTCGTCAGAGGTTTCGTCGAGGCTCAGCCCCAACTGCCCACGCCCGAGAATGCGCAAATTGATCTGCGCGGCCTGGGCACTTTCGATGATTGCGGTCTGAGTACCACCAACCTCCAGCGTCAGCGTGTCGAAAAAGTGTGTGTTGAGGCGGGTGATGCCGTGGCGCTCCAGGCCAGCGGCGAGGATGCTGGTCAGCCGATGCACGCGTTGGGCAATGCGTTTGAGCCCTTCCGGACCGTGGTAGACCGCATAAAAACTGGCAATGTTGGCCAGCAGCACCTGCGCGGTGCAAATGTTCGAATTAGCTTTCTCCCGGCGGATATGTTGCTCGCGGGTTTGCAGGGCCATACGCAGGGCGACGTTGCCGCGGGCATCTTTCGACACGCCGATGATCCGCCCGGGAATCGCCCGTTTGTATTCATCGCGACTGGCAAAAAACGCCGCGTGAGGGCCGCCGTAACCCATGGGCACGCCGAAACGCTGGGATGAACCGAACACCACGTCGGCGCCCAGCTCCCCTGGCGGCGTCAACAACAGCAGACTCAGCAGATCGGTGGCGACACACGCCAAGGCTTGCTGCGCATGCAGATGATCGATCAAGGGACGAAGATCGCGGATCTCGCCGTGGGTATCGGGGTATTGCAGGAGCGCGCCGAACACTTGGTGCTGTTTCAAGTTATCCACAGAGTCGATGATCAGCTCGAAGCCGAACCCTTCTGCTCGGGTCTGCACCACCGAAATGGTCTGCGGATGACAGTTTTCGTCGACGAAGAACAGATTGCTCCTGGACTTGGCGACACGCTTGGCCAATGCCATGGCTTCCGCCGCCGCAGTGGCTTCGTCCAGCAACGAGGCGTTGGCCAGCTCCAGTCCCGTGAGGTCGATGGTCAATTGCTGGAAGTTCAGCAGCGCTTCGAGCCGGCCCTGGGCGATCTCCGGTTGATAGGGCGTGTACGCGGTGTACCAACCGGGATTTTCCAGCACGTTGCGCACAATAACGGCTGGCGTGAGGGTGCCGTGGTAGCCCATGCCGATCAGGCTGGTCCAGACCTGGTTTTGCTCGGCGTAACCGCGCAGTTTGGCCAGCGCGGCTTCTTCGTCGAGGGCGGGAGGCAGGTCGAGCGGCCTGTTCAGGCGGATTCCCGGCGGCACCGTCTGCTCGATCAACTCGACCCGGCTGCCGAGGCCGAGGCTGTCGAGCATCGCCTGTTGTTCGGCGGCATCGGGCCCGAGGTGGCGGCGAAGGAAGGCATTGGGGTCGCGTAACTGGCTCAAGGACGGCAACTGGGACATGACGGGCTCTCTCTTGACTGGCGCTCAACGTCGATGCAACACGGTCAAACCAGCATAGCAGTCGATACCCGAGCGGATGGATTGGCGCCAACGATCATTGCGGATCATCATGCTCGGCATCTGCCCAATTGTCCGCTGATCAGGTGACTGTATTTATGAGCCAACTGCCTTTCCTGCCATTCTCCAAACCCACCATCGACGAAGACACGATTGCCGCTGTGGGTGACGTATTGCGCTCGGGCTGGATTACCAGCGGCCCCAAGGTTCAGGCCTTTGAACAACAACTCTCGGAGTATTTCGGTGGGCGCCCGGTGCGCACCTTCAATTCCGGCACCTGCACCATGGAGATCGCCTTACGCATTGCCGGTATCGGGCCGGGCGATGAAGTGATCACCACGCCGATTTCCTGGGTGGCCACCGCCAACGTCATTCTGGAAGTCGGCGCTACGCCGGTGTTTGCCGACATTGACCCGATCACCCGCAACATCGACCTGGATCAGCTGGAAGCGGCAATCACCCCGCGCACCAAAGCGATCATTCCTGTGTACCTCGCCGGTTTGCCGGTGGACATGAGCCGGTTGTATGCGATCGCCAAAAAACACGGATTGCGGATTGTCGAAGACGCCGCGCAAGCCTTGGGTTCGAGCTGGAACGGCCAGCGCATTGGCTCGACCGGCGATTTCGTGTCCTTCAGTTTCCAGGCAAACAAAAACGTCACCTCGTCAGAGGGCGGTTGCCTGGTATTGAACAATGACGAGGAAGTGCAACTGGCGCAAAAGTACCGTTTACAGGGCGTCACCCGTAGCGGCTTCGATGGTCTGGATGTCGATGTGCTGGGCGGCAAGTTCAACATGACCGACGTTGCGGCGGCCATCGGCCTTGGTCAATTTGCTCACATCGAAGCAATCACAGCCCATCGCCGTGAACTGGCCAGGCACTATTTCGCTTGTTTTGGCGAGGATTTCGAAGCGTTGTATGGGGCTCAACTGCCCCCGGCGGATTTCGAGAACAGCAACTGGCATTTGTTTCAGCTGGTGCTGCCTGAGCGCAGGGATGGCCAACCGGCACGGGCTACTTTCATGGAGCAGATGCAGGCACTGGGGGTTGGTATCGGCTATCACTACCCGCCGATTCACCTGCTGAGTCTTTACCGCGAACGCGGGTTCAAGGAGGGCATGTTCCCGGTCGCCGAGCGGGTCGGTCGCCTGATCGTTTCACTGCCGATGTTCACCGCCATGAGCAAAGCGGATGTTGAGCGTTCGGTGGCAGCGGTGAAGGCTGTTCTAAAGCCTTGAATCGTTCCTTGCAGGAGCACGGCTTGCCCGCGATGGTGTTTTCGAGGACGCCATCGCGGGCAAGCCATGCTCCTACAAGAGCAACGTTATTCGCCGATGGCAGCCTTGTAACCGGCGGCGTCCAGCAGCGTGTCCAGGTCAGCCGCGTTGCTTGGCTTGAGCTTGAAGATCCAGGCACCGTACGGGTCGGAGTTGAGCAGCTCAGGGTTGGCGCTCAGTTCTTCGTTGATCGCAATCACTTCACCGGCAACCGGGGAGTAGATGTCCGAAGCGGCTTTAACCGACTCCACCACACCGGATTGATCACCGGCAGCGAAGACTGTTCCGACTTCGGTCAGCTCAACGAACACCACGTCGCCCAAGGCTTCCTGAGCGTGATCGCTGATGCCCACGGTAACGCTGCCATCGGCTTCGAGACGGGCCCACTCGTGACTTTCGGCAAAACGCAGGTCGGCAGGAATATCGCTCATGTTCTGTGTCCTCAAGAGAATTGTCAGCGGTCGTTGCCCGCCAAAAAAGGTTAGATCAAGGTTTTGCCATGGCGTACGAAGGTCGGTTTGACCACTCGGACCGGGTACCACTTGCCACGGATTTCCACTTCTGCGCGGTCGGCTGTCGCCATCGGCACGCGCGCCAGTGCAATCGACTTGCTAAGCGTAGGAGAGAAACTACCACTGGTGATCTCCCCTTCGCCAACATTGGCGATGCGGACCACTTGATGAGCACGCAAAACTCCACGCTCCTCAAGGACCAGACCGACCAGTTTGTGCTGCACGCCACCCGCCCGCTCGGCTTCAAGAGCACTGCGACCGATGAACTGGCGAGTGGCCGGTTCCCAGGCAATGCTCCAGGCCATGTTGGAGGCCAGCGGTGAAACGTCTTGATGAATGTCCTGACCGTAGAGGTTCATACCGGCTTCAACCCGCAGCGTATCGCGCGCCCCGAGGCCGATCGGCGAGATGCCCGCGCCCACCAGATCGTTGAAGAATCCTGGCGCCTGATTGGCTGGCAGAACGATTTCCAGACCATCTTCGCCGGTGTAACCCGTGCGTGCGATAAACCAGTCACCATCGGCCTGGCCTTCGAAGGGCTTGAGCATCTGAATCAGGTTGCCGCGGGACTGGGTCACCAGTTCGGAGATTTTGTGCCGGGCCTGAGGACCTTGAATGGCCAGCATCGCCAACTCGGAGCGCTCGTTGAGCTGCACCTTGAAACCATCGAGGTGAGCCTGCATCCAGGCGAGGTCCTGATTGCGGGTGGAGGCGTTGACCACCAGCCGATAACCTTCCTCGAGACGGTAGACGATCATGTCGTCGACGATGCCGCCGCGCTCGTTGAGCATGGTGCTGTACAAGGCACGGCCAGGGCTGTGCAGACGTTCGACGTCATTGGCCAGCAAATGCTGGAGCCAGGTCTTGGCCTGAGGGCCGCTGACATCGATCACGGTCATGTGGGATACATCGAAAACCCCGCAATCGCGGCGCACCTGATGGTGCTCCTCGACCTGCGAGCCGTAATGCAAAGGCATATCCCAACCGCCAAAATCGACCATCTTCGCGCCGAGGGCGAGATGAAGGTCATACAGAGGCGTGCGCAGTCCCATGGGTTTCTCCTTCCGGGCGTGGCGAAGGTGCGGGCCGGTGCTGTGCGGGGTGAAAGCCTTGAAATAGAAGGCTTTCAGCCGATTTCAGCTACCTGATCCGTAGGACGGACCGCACCGAATGCCGCGCATTGTAGCCTCAAGGTGTAGGACTGGCACCTAGGCGTTTCGATGCGCCGAACGTCGAATCAATCCGATGACCGGTAACAGCCCGACCAAAACCAGGGTCAGTGCCGGCAACGAGGCCCTCGCCCACTCGCCTTCGCTGGTCATTTCGAAGATCCGCACCGCCAGCGTGTCCCAGCCAAACGGGCGCATCAGAAGGGTCGCGGGCATTTCCTTGAGCACATCGACGAACACCAGCAACGCGGCGCTCAACGTTCCTGGCAGCAATAACGGCAGATACACTTTGAAAAACAGTCGTGGCCCACTGACGCCAAGGCTACGTGCCGCTTCGGGCAAAGATGGCCGTATTCGCGCCAGACTGCTTTCCAGCGGCCCATAAGCCACCGCGATAAAACGCACCAGATAGGCCAGCAACAACGCCGACAGGCTGCCCAGCAGCAATGGTTTGCCGACACCCCCCAGCCAACCTGACAACGGGATCACCAGTTCACGGTCCAGGTAACTGAACGCCAGCATGATCGACACCGCCAGCACCGAGCCTGGCAAGGCGTAGCCGAGATTGGCGAGGCTGATGCCGGTGCGGATCGCTCGGTTCGGGGCCTGGCGCCGGGCAAACGCCAGCACTAAAGCAACACTGACGGTGATCAGCGCCGCCATGCCGCCCAGGTACAACGTATGGACGATCAGCCCCGCGTAACGCTCATCCAGATCGAAGCGCCCGCGCTGCCAGAACCACACCACCAGTTGAAGCACTGGAATGACGAAAGCGCAGGCGAACACCAGACCGCACCAACTCATGGCCGCCAGCGCCTTGAAACCGCGCAGGTGATACAGCGCCTTGACCCGTGGTCGTTCGTTGCTCGCCCGGTTGGCCCCGCGAGCACGGCGCTCGCCGTACAGCACGACCATCACCACCAGCAGCAACAGGCTGGCCAGTTGCGCGGCGGTGGAGAGGCTGAAAAATCCGTACCAGGTTTTGTAGATGGCGGTCGTGAACGTGTCGAAGTTGAACACCGACACCGCACCGAAATCCGCCAGGGTTTCCATCAACGCCAGCGCCACGCCAGCGCCGATGGCCGGGCGCGCCATGGGCAACGCGACTCGCCAGAACGCTTGCCACGGAGATTGCCCCAAGACTCGTGCCGCTTCCATCAAGCCTTTGCCCTGAGCCAGGAACGCGGTTCGCGCCAACAGGTAAACGTAGGGATAGAAGACCAGCACCAGGACCAGAATCACGCCGCCGGTGGAGCGCACGCGCGGCAACCTCAAGCCCGAGCCGAACCATTCGCGCAACAGGGTTTGCACGGGGCCGGCAAAATCCAACAGGCCGACAAAGACGAATGCCAGCACATAGGCGGGAATGGCGAAAGGCAGCATCAGCGCCCAGTCCAGCCAACGCCGACCAGGGAATTCGCAGAGACTAGTGAGCCAGGCCAGGCTCACGCCCAAAAGTGTCACGCCGATACCGACGCCGAGTACCAGGGTCAGGGTATTGCCCAGCAGGCGCGGCATCTGGGTATCCCAGAGGTGGGACCAGATTTGATGATCGATGGTTTGCCATGACAATAGCAAAACGCTAAGTGGCAGCAGGACCAGCGCAGCGATGGCGAAGACCAGGGGATACCAGCGGCGTTGGGCGGGGTGGGCCAAGGAGATTCTCTAGAAAATATGGGAGCGACACAGCGCTGCGGGCACTCCACCTGTGGCGAGGGGGTTTACCCCCGTTCGGCTGCGAAGCAGCCCTAAAACCAGCGATCTCATTTCTCCAGACAAAACGCGTCTGGAGATTTTACGACTGCTTCGCAGCCGAACGGGGGTAAACCCCCTCGCCACAGGTAGCCGCTCGCCACAATAACAGTGGAGTCAGTTCCAGCCAGCCCGATCCATCATGCGAATCGCTTCAGCCTGACGCTTGCCCGCAATTTCCACAGGCAAGGTATCAGCCACAAACTTGCCCCAGCTCGCCACTTCTGCAGAAGGCTGAACCGCAGGGTTGGCCGGGAATTCCTGGTTCACGTCAGCAAAGATCTTCTGTGCTTGCGGTGTGGTCATCCATTCCACCAAGGCCTTGGCCGCTTCCGGATGCGGAGCATGTTTGGTCAGGCCGATGCCCGACAGGTTCACATGCACGCCACGATCACCCTGGTTCGGCCAGAACAGCTTCACCGCCAGATCAGGCTTCTGCTTGTGCAGGCGACCGTAGTAGTACGTGTTGACGATGCCGACGTCGCATTGACCCGCGTTGATGGCCTCCAGCACCGCGATGTCATCCGAGAACACATCGGTGGACAGGTTACTCACCCAGCCCTTGAGAATCTTCTCGGTTTTTTCGGCGCCATGGACTTCGATCATGGTGGCGGTCAGGGACTGGTTGTAGACCTTCTTCGCTGTGCGCAGGCACAGGCGGCCTTCCCAGTTCTTGTCGGCCAGACCTTCGTAGGTGGTCAACTCACCGGGTTTCACCCGATCGGTGGAGTAAGCGATGGTCCTCGCCCGCAGGCTCAGGCCCGTCCAGGCATGGGCGGATGAGCGGTATTGCAGCGGGATGTTGGCGTCGATCACCTTGGAGGTGAACGGTTGCAGGATGCCCATTTGCTCGGCCTGCCAGAGGTTGCCGGCATCGACGGTCAGCAGCAGGTCCGCGGTGGCGTTCTCGCCCTCGGCCTTGATCCGCTGCATCAGCGGCGCTTCCTTGTCGGTGATGAACTTCACCTGCACGCCGGTTTTCGCGGTGTAGGCATCGAAGACCGGCTTGATCAGCTCGTCGATACGCGAGGAGTAAACCACCACCTCGTCAGCGGCCTGGGCAGCGGTGCTGCCAATCAGGGTCAGGGCGAACGCGGTCAGTAGACGCTTCGGTACCAACATGGGAGCGATCTCTCGATTGAAAAATTGAAGCCAAATGATATGGACTCACATTTAGCTTCTCAATCGAACAGTTCGCGGAGGAGTTACCAGATGTTGCACAGAAGCATGAACAATGTGGCGAGGGGGCTTGCCCCCGTTGGGTTGCGAAGCAGCCCCGGCATATCTTCAGACAAACCCTGCATTCCGATTTGCGACCGCTTCGCGCTCGAACGGGGCGGTGCGGCGATCCGACAAGCCCCCTCGCCACAGGGCCATGCCCACTTCAGGCCTTGGCGAGTGCCGGCAGATCCCCGGTCAACCCCAGCGCTTCACGCACGAACAGCGCCTTGGCTTCGGGCATCTGGTCGACCATCTTCAACCCGGCATTGCGCAACCAGCGAATCGGCAACGGATCAGCCTGGAACAGGCGCTCGAAGCCTTCCATCGCCGCCATCAACGCCAGGTTGTGGGGCATGCGCCGACGTTCGTAACGGCTGAGCACTTTCACATCCGCCAGACGTTCGCCACGCGTGGCCGCTTGCAACAGCACTTCGGCCAGCACGGCGGCATCGAGAAAACCAAGGTTCACGCCCTGCCCGGCCAAGGGGTGAATGGTGTGCGCCGCATCACCGATCAACGCCAAACCTTCAGCCACATAACGCTTGGCATGACGCTGGCGCAGCGGTACGCACAGACGCGGGTCGGCGCTGAGCACCTTGCCGAGTCGGCCTTCGAAGGCCCGTTCCAGCTCTTTGCAGAAACCCTCGTCATCCAGCGCCATCAGGTGTTCGGCTTCGCTCGGGGTGGTCGACCAGACGATTGAACACCAATCCTGCTGACCGTCACGCTCCAGCGGCAAAAACGCCAGCGGACCGTTGTCGGTGAAGCGCTGCCACGCAGTCAGTTGATGAGGTTTGGCGCTGCGCACGCTGGTGACAATCGCGTGGTGCAGGTAGTCCCACTCGCGCGTCGCCATGCCGGTCAGACGCCGAACGGCGGAATTGGCGCCATCCGCTGCGATCACCAAAGGTGCGCGCAAGGTGCGGCCATCGGCCAGGGTCAGCAGCCAGTCATCGCCGGAACGACGCATTTGCTCCAGGCGCGCGTTGGCCAACATGCCGAGATCGCAGTCGTGCAAGCGGTCGAGCAAGGCGTCCTGAACCACGCGGTTCTCGACGATATGCCCCAGCACGTCGGCATGCACACTGGCCGCCGAAAAATGGATTTGCCCGGTGCCGCTGCCGTCCCAAACCTGCATGTCGGTGTAGGGGCTGCTGCGCCGCTTGGCGATACCGTCCCAGACGCCCAGACGATCAAGAATCCGCTGGCTGGCAGTCGATAAAGCGCTGACTCGCGGCTCGAACGAAGCCTGAGCATCGAAGGGTTTGACGCTCATGGGGCTGCCGTCCAGCAGCAGGACTTCCAGCCCGCTGTCCTGCAACGCCAGCGCCAGGGCGCTGCCGACCATTCCGGCCCCGACAATCAGCAGATCTGCGCGCATTTCCATGCTTTAAGCCTGTCTCGCTTGCGGCTTGAGCCGCCTATAAAAGGATTTAACCAAAGTGCCGGCGCCGAGGTACGGCGGGTAGAAGCTGCCGAACGTGTTGGCCAGCCACTTAAGCATCGGGACGCGTACCCAAACCCATGGCCTGCCGCGCGAACCAGCGTTTGGCCGGCGGCAACAGGTCCAGCCCGAGCAGACCGATGTTGCGGCCCAGGGAAACCAATGGTTGAGTGCTGCCGAACAAACGGGTGACCTGATCGGAGAAACCCACGGTCAGGTTCTGATCCAGACGCTGACGCTCGCGGTAGGCCTGCAAGGTCGCAAAGTCGCCGGGAGATGTTTCGCTGGCCAGCAATGCATCGGCCAGCGCTTGAGCATCACGCAAGGACAGGTTGAAACCTTGCCCGGCAATCGGGTGCAGGCTGTGGGCAGCATTGCCGAGAATCGCCAGATGCGGACGCACCTGCTCTTCGGCCTCGATCAATGTCAGCGGGTACAAATGCCGCGCGCCAACCTGCTTCAAAGTGCCGAGGCGATAACCGAACACGCCCTGCAACTCGCTGAGGAAGCTCTTTTCATCGAGGGCCGCCAGCCGTTGCGCGTCCATCCCCAATCGGGTCCAGACCAGTGCGCAGCGGTTTTCCGGCAACGGCAACAAGGCCATCGGCCCGTCATCGGTGAAACGCTCGAAGGCCATGCCGTTGTGCGCTTCACTCGGTGTGATGTTGGCAATCAACGCGCTCTGGTTATACGGGCGCTTTTTGATGCCGATCCCCAGTTGCTCGCGCAGGCCGGAACGGCCGCCATCAGCCAGCACCGCAAGTTCGCATTCCAAAGTGGTTTCGTCGTTGAGGGTCAGGCGATAGCCATCGATCAGCGGCTCCATGCGCGTGACTTCCGCCGGGCACCGCCAGCTGATCACGTCCTTGTCCAGCCCCTGCCAGAGGCATTGGCCGAGCCAGGCGTTTTCCACCACATAACCCAGCGCCGGAACGCCCTCTTCCATCGCCGACAATCGCGCGGTGGAGAAGCGTCCACGGTCGGAGACATGGATCTGTTTGATCGGCTCGGCGCGGCGGGAGATTTCCTGCCACACACCCAGGCGTTGATAAATCTGCTTGGCACCGTAGGACAACGCCGAGGAACGGGCGTCGTAGCTCGGTTGGTAGGTGTCGCCGGGGGCAAACGGCTCGATCAGCACGATCTTCCAGCCACGAGCCTTGGCCCCGGCCTGCAACGCCAACGCCAGGCTGGCGCCGACCAGACCACCACCGATGATTGCCAGATTGACTCGACTCATGCCGCTTGTGTCCGCGCGGCGGCCATCAAGGCCTCGATCTCGGCGACCGTTTTCGGTACGCCTTTGGTCAGGATTTCACAGCCGCTTTTGGTGACCACTACGTCGTCCTCGATGCGCACGCCAATGCCGCGCCATTTCTTCGCTACGTTCTGGTTGCCCGGGGCAATATAGATGCCCGGTTCCACGGTCAGCGCCATGCCGACTTCCAATACACGCCATTCGCCGCCGACCTTGTATTCGCCAACGTCATGCACATCCATGCCCAGCCAGTGGCCGGCGCGGTGCATGTAAAAGGCTTTATAGGCTTCGCTGGCGATCAACTCGTCGACGTCGCCCTGCAACAGGCCCAACTTCACCAACCCGGCAGTAATTACCCGGACTGTAGCTTCGTGGGCCTGATTCCAGTGTTTGTCCGGGGCGATTTCCGCAAACGCAGCTTCTTGCGACGCCAGCACCAACTCGTAAATTGCCTTCTGTTCCGCTGAATACTTGCCGTTGACCGGCCAGGTGCGGGTGATGTCGCTGGCGTAGCAGTCGATCTCGCAACCGGCATCGATCAACACCAGATCGCCGTCCTTGAGCACCGCGTCATTCTGCTGGTAATGCAGGATGCAGCTGTTGCGCCCAGCGGCGACGATCGAACCGTAGGCCGGCATTTTCGCCCCGCCCTTGCGGAATTCGTAGTCGAGTTCGGCTTCGAGGCTGAACTCATGCAGCCCCACACGACTGGCCTGCATCGCGCGGATGTGTGCCTGTGCGGAAATCCGTGCGGCTTCGCGCATCACCTTCACTTCTGCCGCCGATTTATACAGGCGCATGTCGTGAAGCAGATGATCCAGGGCAACGAATTCGTTCGGCGGCTGGGCGCCGAGGTGCGCTTTAGAGCGGATCACGTTGATCCAGTCCATCAGGTGCCGGTCGAATTCCGGGTTGCTGCCCATGGCCGAATACACCCGGTCGCGACCTTCGATCAGGCCCGGCAAGATGTCGTCGATGTCGGTGATGGGGAAGGCGTCGTCGGCGCCAAAGTCGCGAATCGCGCCTTCCTGCCCGGCGCGCAGGCCGTCCCACAACTCCCGTTCGGCATTGCGTTCACGGCAGAACAGTATGTATTCGCCATGCAGACGCCCAGGCATCAAAACGATGACCGCCTGAGGCTCGGGAAAACCGCTGAGGTACTGGAAGTCGCTGTCCTGACGGTAGACGTGCTCGACGTCGCGGTTGCGGATCGCAACGGCGGCGGCGGGCAGGATGGCGATGCTGTTGGGTTCCATCTGCGCCATCAGGGCCTTGCGGCGACGGCTGTATTCCGATTTCGGGATATGAATCATGGGCAGATGGCTTTCCCTGACACGCGATTAATGCAACGACGGTTTGGCGGCAGCCGGCGCGTCCGGCTTTTTGTTTTCGGTGAACAGCAGCAGCGGCGCGACGCGCAGGTACTCCATCACTTCCATGTAATCGCTTTCGCCGTCGTCGGACTCTTCCAGGGCGTCTTGCACCTGCGAAATAGCCGCCAGGTCCTGAAGCACTTCGGTGGCCTCGGTGCTCAGCATGCTGCTGTCACGGCAGTTCAGGCCGAAACCGCTGAGGAAACCCTGGCACCATTGGCCCAGTGCGGCGGCACGGTCAGCCAGTGGCTCGTCATCGGTCGGCAGCAGCAGAACGACGGTCACGTCGTCGCCAGTGAGCTCGCCCTTGACCATCTCCTGCAAGCCGATCAAGGCGTTGCGGACATTATCCTGCGGTTCGCTTTCGAGCAGCTCGGCGGCATCAATCAACCAGCCTTCGGCATCGAAACCGGCACCGGCGCAACTGCGGCCGAGCAACAGGCCATGCAGTTCGGCAGGCGAGACGTTATGACCGCTGGAAGTCAGCAGTTTGGCGAAGGCTTGGTACGGGGAATTCTGAATGGGCATGGGCAGCTAGGCGCCAGACGGCGCTATGTCTAGAATGAAGGCCTGTATCCTACATCGACAGACTCGCCAAGACTATTAAAGGCTGTCCGCCAGCTATCACCCATCTGACACATTTTCAGTGGACACAATGGAAGACACCGACCTGCAAGCGCTGATGGCCAGACTCGAACTGCTAATTACCCGCGTCGAGCAACTAAAGAGTCAAAACGGACTCCTATTAGCTCAGGAAAAGACCTGGCGCGAGGAACGCGCTCACCTCATTGAAAAGAACGAAATCGCCCGGCGTAAGGTCGAATCAATGATTTCGCGCCTCAAGGCCCTGGAGCAAGACTCATGAGTTCAAGCAATAGCGTTACCGTGCAGATCCTCGATAAAGAGTATTCGATCATCTGCCCGCAGGAAGAGCGCAGCAACCTGGTGAGCGCCGCCCGTTACCTGGACGGCAAGATGCGCGAAATCCGCAGCAGCGGCAAAGTCATCGGCGCCGATCGCATCGCCGTAATGGCTGCCCTGAACATCACGCACGATCTCCTGCACAAGGAAGAACGCCCGGATGTACAGGCCAGCGGTTCAACCCGTGAGCAGGTTCGCGACCTGCTGGATCGCGTCGATCTGGTGCTCGCAACCGATCCGGACGTCACCAAGGGCTGAAACGCGAAACCGCTTGGGGTATACTCGCATCACTCCCTGGGGTGCTTGCCAGTTGGCGATGTCCCTGAGCCGATTTGCTATACCCTGGAGGTTGCACGTTGGGCTGGTGTGCATGTCCGCTAGACGGAAAGCCTTAAAGCCTACTGCATCTTCCACCTTGAACTTTCGGGTTCAAGGGCTAAGTCGACAGCGGTACATCCGGGGAGCCTGATTCCAGTCCGATGCCGGTTTAAATACCGGCATCGGCTTTTTTACGGGTACGCTTTATGTACTTGTCCTTCTGAAGCCCGAATCCATGACCGAACCTGCGCTGCTGCCTCGCCCGCAACTTCGACGCATGCTGCGCAAGGCCCGCCGCGCACTGACTCCCAGTCAGCAACGCCAGGCCGCTCGCGGGCTGTACAAGCAATTGGCCCAGCAACCGCTGTTTCGCCGCGCAAAACATATCTCCCTGTATCTGCCCACCGACGGTGAAATCGACCCGCGTGTTTTGCTGCGTGCCGCTCAACGTCGGGGCAAGGCGACTTATCTGCCGGTGCTCAGCGCCTGGCCACGAACCAAAATGGTGTTCCAGCGAATTCGCCCCGGCGAGAAGCTGAAACCCAACCGGTTTCGTATTCTCGAACCCATGCACAACCTCGCCCGGCAACGCAAAGTCTGGGCGCTGGATCTGGTGTTGCTGCCGTTGGTGGGGTTTGACGATGTCGGCGGACGCCTGGGCATGGGCGGTGGTTTCTACGATCGAAGCCTGGCGTACCTGGCACGACGTAAAAACTGGCGCAAGCCGACGCTATTGGGGCTGGCCCATGAATGTCAGAAGGTCGAACGATTGGCTCAAGCGAGCTGGGATGTGCCGTTACAGGGAACGGTGACAGACAAGGCGCGGTATTTCGCCGGCTTCGCACTGTAGGAGCAAAGCTTGCTCCTACGGGTGCGGCGTCCGGAGGACAATTTCAGCGTTTGAAGGCCGACGGCTTTTGTTGCTGCGCGATTTCGATCGGAGCGTCGGTCTTGTTGCTCCACAGGCTTTGGGCATAGCCGGTGGTCACGACGCCGAGGCCAAACAAAATAACCAAAATCCATAGTAAATCCGGTTTGCGTTTCATCGATTGCCCCCCAAAGGCACATCAACACGATGACAGCAGCGGTTTCCGTTGTAGGTGTAGGCCGTGCAGCAGCGTCAAGCTTAGAAGGCCGGCATTTTGCGACAACGTGAACCGACACGCAAACGCTGGCGTCAACCGACCGTCGGTTTGTCATAAAATTCCCCGACAACTTGCCCACCCACTTCGCAAGGAGCAAACACCATGGCTTATTGGCTGATGAAATCCGAGCCCGACGAGCTCTCGATCAAGGGCCTGGAGACGCTTGGCAAAGCGCGCTGGGACGGGGTTCGCAACTACCAGGCGCGTAATTTTCTGCGGGCCATGGCCGTGGGCGACCAGTTTTTCTTCTATCACTCCAGCTGCCCCGAACCGGGGATCGCCGGGATCGGAAAGATCGTCGAAGCCGCGTACCCGGACCCGACGGCGCTGGAGCCGGAGAGTCATTACTACGATCCAAAAGCCACGCCAGAGAAAAACGCCTGGAGCGCGATCGATGTCGCGCATGTCGAGACGTTTCCCAAGGTGCTTAAGCTGGATTACCTAAAACAGCAGGCGGCGCTGGCCGAGATGCCTCTGGTGCAGAAAGGCTCGCGACTGTCGGTGATGCCGGTGACGGCCGAGCAATGGGCGGCGGTGATTGCGCTACGTTGAAATGTTTTTTGAATGGGCGCGGCTTGGCTGGTGCGCTTTTGTAGGAGCACGGCTTGCCGGCGATGGCGGTCTTGTGGGCGCTATCGCGAGCAAGCTTTGCTCCTACAGATCCAGCATTACTGGATGATGAGGTTGTTGAACAACAGATCCTCAACCACCGGGCTGCCGGTTTCGTCGCTCATGATTTGCTGGGTCTGCTTAAGGGCTTCCTGACGCAGCTTTTCCTTGGCCTCGACGTTGTTCATCGCTTCAGTGGTCTGCTGGGCAAACAACGCCACCAGTTGATTACGAATCAACGGCTCATTGGCTTTCACCAGTTTGGTCGCCTCATCACCGGTCACTCGCAACGCCACATCGGCCTTATAGACCTTGAGCTTCGGCGTCCCGTCCAGCCCGTAGTTGCCCACGAACGGCGGGCTCAGGGTGATGTAATTGACCTTCGGAGCTGCACCTTCTTTGGCTTCTTCGGCCATCGCTGCCACAGGCAGAGACAGGGCCAGCAACAACATGATCCACGCTTTCACAATTCGCTCCTTATCCGGTTTGCGGCCTAGCATAACGACCCGCCGCTCAAGCACAAGCTTATGGCTGACTATCAGGGCCGGGCATGCTCGTTGACCCATCGACTCACACACCTACACTTATCGGCCATCACTCCCAAAGGAATAGCCCTGATGAAAGCCGTGCTGTGCAAAGCCTTCGGCCCTGCCGAATCGCTGGTGCTGGAAGACGTCGCCAGTCCTGTCGCGAAGAAGAATGAAATCCTGCTGGACGTGCACGCCGCCGGGGTGAATTTCCCGGACACGCTGATCATCGAGGGCAAATATCAGTTCAAGCCGCCCTTCCCGTTTTCCCCGGGCGGCGAAGCGGCTGGCGTGGTCAGCGAAGTAGGCGAGAAAGTCAGCCACCTCAAGGTTGGCGACCGGGTCATGGCGCTGACCGGCTGGGGCAGTTTCGCCGAACAGGTCGCGGTGCCGGGCTACAACGTACTGCCCATCCCGCCATCGATGGACTTCAACACCGCCGCCGCGTTCAGCATGACTTACGGCACTTCGATGCACGCGCTCAAGCAACGGGGCAACCTGCAACCGGGCGAAACCTTGCTGGTACTCGGCGCTTCCGGTGGTGTCGGTCTGGCCGCTGTAGAAATCGGCAAAGCCATGGGCGCCCGCGTGATCGCCGCCGCCAGCAGCGCCGAAAAACTCGCGGTGGCCAAGGCTGCCGGTGCCGATGAGTTGATCAACTACAGCGAAACCAGTCTCAAGGACGAAATCAAGCGCCTGACCGATGGCCAGGGCGCCGATGTGATCTACGATCCGGTGGGCGGCGATCTGTTCGACCAGGCCATCCGCGCCATCGCGTGGAACGGCCGCCTGCTGGTTGTCGGCTTCGCCAGCGGGCGCATCCCCGAACTCCCTGTGAACCTCGCGCTGCTCAAAGGCGCAGCGGTGGTCGGCGTGTTCTGGGGCTCGTTCGCCCAGCGCCAGCCTCAAGACAACGCGGCGAACTTCCAGCAATTGTTTGGCTGGTTTGCCGAGGGCAAATTGAAACCGCTGGTGTCGCAGGTGTATCCACTGAGCAATGCGGCACAGGCAATCAATGATCTTGGCCAGCGCAAAGCGGTTGGGAAAGTGGTGGTTCAGGTTCGCTGAACCCAATGCAGCGGTCTGGACTTCAAATGAAGTTGTTCAGACCGCAACAGAACGCCACGACTTCCCATTCATACGAAGGACATTTCCCAAAGCCTCGTCCTACCCTGGACCGAAATGCGGCACGTAGACCTACAAGTAACGATTCCCACAGCGCCCTACATTTATACCTGAGCGACATGTTCATAAAAGAACATGCAATCTCCAGAATTTCCGCTATTTGACCGATGCGAACCGGTGCTATTTTCGGTAACGAAACTGTAACATTCGCATCCGCAGTCAAAACAAGAAATCTGGAGCTCTTGAATGTTTGCTTTCTTTCGTCCTGCCGCACATCAGGCTCCATTGCCTGAAGAAAAAATAGACAACACCTACCGACGCCTTCGCTGGCAGATCTTCGCCGGTATTTTCATTGGCTATGCGGGTTACTACCTGCTGCGCAAAAACTTCACCCTGGCGTTCCCCGATCTGATCGCCCAAGGCTATACGAAGGGTCAACTGGGTGTGGCCATGTCGGCGATTGCCATCGCCTACGGTCTGTCCAAGTTTTTGATGGGCATCGTGTCCGACCGCTCCAACCCGCGTTACTTCCTGCCCTTCGGCCTGGTGGTTTCCGCCGGGGTGATGTTCGTTTTCGGTTTCGCGCCGTGGGCGACGTCCAGCGTGACCATGATGTTCATCCTGTTGTTCATCAACGGTTGGGCACAAGGCATGGGCTGGCCGCCAAGTGGCCGCACAATGGTGCACTGGTGGTCGCAGAAAGAGCGCGGCGGTGTGGTTTCGGTCTGGAATACCGCGCATAACGTCGGCGGTGGCTTGATCGGCCCGTTGGCGATTCTCGGCATGGGCTGGTTCAACGACTGGCACAGCAAGTTCTACGTCCCGGCCGCCGTAGCGCTGCTGGTCGCCGTTTTTGCGTTCATTGTGATGCGCGACACGCCGCAATCGACAGGCCTGCCGCCGATCGAGAAGTACAAGAACGATTACCCGGAAGGCTACGACGCCAGCCACGAAGAAGAATTCAGCGCCAAGGACATCTTCGTCAAATACGTGCTGCGCAACAAAATGCTCTGGTTCATCGCCCTGGCTAACGTCTTCGTCTACTTGCTGCGCTACGGCATCCTGGATTGGGCGCCGACCTACCTCAAAGAGGTCAAGCACTTCGACTTCGATAAAACGTCGTGGGCGTATTTCCTCTATGAGTGGGCAGGCATTCCGGGCACGTTGCTGTGCGGCTGGATGTCGGACAAGGTTTTCCGTGGTAACCGTGGCCTGACCGGCATGGTGTTCATGGCATTGGTGACCGTGGCGACGATCGTGTACTGGCTGAATCCGCCGGGTAACCCGATGGTCGACATGATCTCGCTGTTCGCGATCGGCTTCCTGATCTACGGTCCGGTGATGCTGGTGGGCTTGCAAGCGCTGGAACTGGTACCGAAGAAGGCCGCAGGTACAGCCGCTGGTTTTACCGGTCTGTTCGGTTACTTGGGCGGGTCAGTCGCGGCCAGTGCGCTGATGGGCTACACCGTGGACTATTTCGGTTGGGATGGCGGCTTCATCCTATTGGTAGCCGCCTGCTTGCTGGCAATGGCATTCCTGGCTCCCACGCTGGGGCACAAGCAAATCGCCAGTCAGACCCGCGAAGACGCAATCGCCTGATCGGCCTTTGATTTGCAGCGCTTGAGCCGCGCCTCCAGATTCCGGTCTGGCATGGCGTGGCTACGCAGGGCGTGGGCGGTCTGCTCGACATAATCGCGAGTCGTGCCGTAACGCCCGCAAGCGTTTTCGAACACGTGGCTCAACACGTGATCCGGCAAGTTGCCCGCATAGCTGGGCAGATGCCGCTCCAATACAAACCCCAACGCCTGAACCTGACTTCCGTCTTCAAGACGGCAGTTGAGCCAGTGTGGGCGATAGGACGGGAATGGCATTTCGCGCTGCCAAAGTGCGTAAAGAGAGGCTTCAAGTTGTTCTTCAGGCAAGCGATAGGCGAAGCCGCTGCAAGAACCACCGCGATCCAGGCCGAACACCAGCCCAGGCACTTCGGGTGTGCCGCGATGTTCGTGGGACCACAAATACAAACCGCGATGGTAGCCATGCACACGACCACGCACTCGCTCCACCGCTGCACATTCAGGACGCCAGATCAGCGAACCGTAAGCGAACAGCCACACCGGCCCGCCCTTGTGGCGCGCCATCGTCGACTGCATTGAGCTGAGCAATTGTTCGTGCGTGAGCTGCGGCCCCAGATCGAGCTGCGGAGGGTAAGCCAGATTCAAAAAAGCAGATTCAATGGCGCTCATGGCGATTAGCGTTCAGCTCCCCGCGGGTGAAGAATTACTTAATAGAACGCACCGCTGTAACAATAAGGCACATATGTTTTAAGGCAATTTAAATGCCATGGCACAGTTCTTAACTATTTGCCTGGATGACATATAACCTACCGGCATTTATATAAATTTATAAATACCGATCGGCTATATAGAGAGTTATAACGATTAAGAGCGGGGATCAAAATCGCGGATCAAGATCGAGGATCAAGATCGCGGCGCGTACGCAAATACATCCGCGCGCATTTGATGAGCATCCATCCCGGCTTCGACCAAAGCATCCAGCGTGCCGTAGACCATGGCCGGAGAGCCGCTGGCGTAGACATGCAAGGGTTTCAGATCCGGGAAGTCCTCGCACACCGCCTCATGCAACATCCCGCAGCGCCCCTGCCAGCCGCATTGATCGCTGACGACTTTATGCAGGAACAGATTGGGCAGTTTCAGCCATTCATCCCAATGTTCGATGGCATAAAAATCTTCAGGACGACGCACGCCCCAATACAGATGCACCGGATGTTTGAAGCCCGTGGCGCGGCAATGTTCGATCAGGCTATGGATCTGGCCCATGCCGGTGCCCGCGGCAATCAGCACCAGTGGACCGTTCGGCAGTTCCGCCAGATGGGTGTCGCCGAATGGCATTTCGATCCGCACCATCAGGTTGCGTTGCAACTGGTCGATCAGGCTCAGCGCACTGCTTTCGCGCGCCAGCACATGAATTTCCAGATCACGCCCGCCATGCGGCGCCGAGGCCAGGGAGAACGCAGATTTCTCGCCATTCTCGCGCTCGATCATCAAGTACTGACCGGCGTGATAACGCGGCGGTTTGCCGGCCGGCGCTCGCAGTCGTACACGCCAGGTATCGCCGCCGACGTCCCTGCATTCAATGACCTGACACGACAAGCTGCGCACCGGCAATTCTCCCAGCGCGAGCACGCCATCCCACAGCACGATGCAGTCTTCCAGCGGCTCTGCAATGCAAGTGTAGAACTCGCCATGGTCGCGCACACCGCCTTCCTGTTCGACGCGCCCTTCCACCAGCAGTGCGGCGCACACGTGGCAATTGCCGTTTCGACAGCTTTGCGGGCATTCATAGCCCAGACGCCGCGCGCCATCGAGAATCCGCTCGCCGGGCAGAATCTGTAGCACTGCTCCGGAGGGCTGCAAGGTTACACGCATCAATCTATTCCTAACTGATTCCAGATGGCATCGATCCGCTGGGTAACGGCTTCGTCCTTGACGATCACCCGGCCCCACTCGCGAGTGGTTTCGCCCGGCCATTTGTTCGTGGCATCGAGCCCCATCTTCGAACCCAGGCCGGAAACCGGCGAGGCGAAGTCCAGGTAGTCGATCGGCGTGTTGTCGATCATCACCGTGTCGCGCTTTGGGTCCATGCGCGTGGTGATGGCCCAGATCACGTCGTTCCAGTCGCGTGCGTTGATATCGTCATCACAGACGATAACGAACTTGGTGTACATGAACTGTCGCAAAAACGACCAGACACCGAGCATTACCCGCTTGGCGTGGCCCGGATACGACTTCTTCATGGTCACGATGGCCATGCGGTACGAGCAACCTTCGGGCGGCAGGTAGAAGTCGGTGATCTCGGGGAACTGCTTCTGCAGGATCGGCACGAACACTTCGTTCAGCGCCACGCCAAGAATCGCCGGCTCATCCGGCGGACGGCCGGTGTAGGTGCTGTGGTAGATCGGTTTGATGCGGTGGGTGATGCGCTCGACGGTGAACACCGGGAAGCTGTCGACTTCGTTGTAGTAACCGGTGTGGTCGCCGTACGGGCCTTCATCGGCCATCTCGCCCGGATGGATCACGCCTTCAAGGATGATCTCGGCGGTCGCCGGGACCTGCAAGTCGTTGCCACGACACTTCACCAGTTCGGTGCGGTTGCCGCGCAACAAGCCAGCGAAAGCGTATTCGGAAAGGCTGTCCGGCACAGGTGTTACAGCACCAAGAATGGTCGCCGGGTCGGCGCCCAACGCCACGGACACCGGGAATGGCTGGCCAGGATGCTTCTCGCACCACTCGCGGTAATCCAGCGCGCCGCCACGGTGACTGAGCCAGCGCATGATGACCTTGTTGCGACCGATCACTTGTTGACGGTAGATGCCGAGGTTCTGGCGATCCTTGTTCGGGCCTTTGGTGACGGTCAGGCCCCAGGTAATCAGCGGGCCGACGTCGCCCGGCCAGCAGGTCTGCACCGGCAGCATCGCGAGGTCGACGTCGTCGCCTTCGATGACCACTTCCTGGCACACCGCGTCTTTGACCACTTTCGGTGCCATGGCGATGATCTTGCGGAAGATCGGCAGCTTGGACCAGGCATCTTTCAGGCCTTTCGGCGGCTCGGGTTCCTTGAGGAACGCCAGCAGCTTGCCGATTTCGCGCAATTCGCTGACCGCTTCTGCGCCCATGCCCAGCGCCACGCGCTCAGGGGTGCCGAACAGGTTGCCGAGCACCGGGATGTCATAACCCGTGGGCTTTTCGAAAAGCAGGGCCGGACCTTTGGCACGCAGGGTGCGGTCGCAGACCTCGGTCATTTCGAGCACTGGGGACACCGGAACCTGGATGCGCTTGAGTTCGCCGCGCTTTTCCAGACCGCTGATAAAGTCGCGCAAGTCGCGATACTGCATGCGTGAGCCTCGTGTTGGCCGTGCCGTTCGGGGGTGGCAGTTTAGCGCCGAACCCCTCTGTTCAGAACCACGAACTGGCAATTGATCAAAAATCAGATAGCAAAAAGCCGGGTTTCCCCGGCTTCTTGGCCTTATCGACTTACTTGCGTTTCATCGACAGGAAGAACTCATCGTTAGTCTTGGTCGTTTTCAGCTTGTCGACCAGGAACTCGATGGCAGCGATTTCGTCCATCGGGTGCAGAAGCTTGCGAAGAATCCACATGCGCTGCAACTCGTCGTCGGCGGTCAGCAACTCTTCGCGGCGGGTGCCGGAACGGTTGATGTTGATAGCCGGGAAGACGCGTTTTTCGGCGATGCGACGATCCAGCGGCAGTTCCATGTTGCCCGTGCCTTTGAATTCTTCGTAGATCACTTCGTCCATCTTCGAGCCGGTTTCAACCAGCGCGGTGGCGATGATGGTCAGCGAACCGCCTTCTTCGATGTTCCGCGCGGCACCGAAGAAACGTTTCGGTTTCTCCAGGGCGTGGGCATCGACACCACCGGTGAGTACTTTGCCGGAGCTCGGGATCACGGTGTTGTAGGCGCGAGCCAGACGGGTGATGGAGTCGAGCAGGATCACCACGTCCTTCTTGTGTTCGACCAGGCGCTTGGCCTTCTCGATCACCATTTCGGCAACCTGCACGTGGCGGGTTGGCGGCTCGTCGAACGTCGAGGCAACCACTTCGCCGCGCACGGTGCGCTGCATTTCGGTTACTTCTTCCGGACGTTCGTCGATCAGCAATACGATCAGGTGAACTTCAGGGTTATTACGAGCGATGTTGGCTGCGATGTTCTGCAGCATGATCGTTTTACCGGCTTTCGGCGGTGCAACGATCAGACCGCGCTGGCCTTTGCCGATCGGGGCGCACAGGTCGATGACACGACCGGTCAAGTCTTCGGTGGAACCGTTGCCGGCTTCCATCTTCATGCGCACAGTCGGGAACAGCGGGGTCAGGTTCTCGAAGAGAATCTTGTTTTTCGCGTTCTCGGGACGATCGTAGTTGATCGTGTCGACCTTGAGCAGCGCGAAATAACGCTCGCCTTCCTTTGGAGGACGGATCTTGCCAACGATGGTGTCACCGGTGCGCAAGTTGAAGCGACGGATCTGACTCGGCGAGACGTAGATATCGTCTGGGCCGGCGAGATAGGAAGCGTCAGCGGAGCGAAGGAAGCCGAAGCCGTCCTGGAGAATCTCCAGCACGCCATCACCGGAGATTTCCTCGCCGCTTTTAGCGTGCTTTTTGAGCAGGGAGAAAATCACGTCCTGCTTGCGCGAACGGGCCATATTTTCTATGCCCATCTGTTCGGCCAATTCGAGCAGTTCGGTAATCGGCTTTTGCTTGAGTTCAGTCAGATTCATATAGGAATGACGTAATCATTTATGGAGGGGGGGAAATTAAGCTTTTGGCTTAATGAGGCCGCGCCGCAGAGAAGGCGACAGGATCGCGTACTTATTCGAAAAGGAGTGCGTCGGCGACGGCTAGCAGGGGGCAGTGGAGAAACCAGTGCGGGGCCGAATGTACCACCTGAGTTTCGGAGCGTCTAGCCCTCAATAACGAAAAGGCCCCGCGATGTGCGGGGCCTTTTTGATGACGCTTTAAACGACGCTTAGATGTTGGCGTCGAGGAAAGCAGCCAGTTGCGACTTCGACAGCGCGCCAACCTTGGTCGCTTCAACGTTGCCGTTCTTGAACAGCATCAGAGTCGGGATACCACGCACGCCATGCTTGGCCGGAGTTTCCTGGTTTTCGTCGATGTTCAGTTTGGCAACGGTCAGCTTGCCTTTGTAGGTTTCAGCAATTTCGTCCAGAACAGGAGCGATCATTTTGCAAGGGCCGCACCATTCAGCCCAGTAGTCGACCAGTACAGCGCCTTCGGCCTTGAGGACGTCGACGTCGAAGCTAGCGTCGGTGACGTGTTTAATAAGATCGCTGCTCATGGAAGTCTCCAGGTTGTAAGCAAAAAAACGTGGCCCATCATAGCCGCCCTTCCCTCGTTCAGGAAGGTGCAGATGATTGAGTCTCGCTATGGTGCCGCATGAGTTTGGGTATAGCTCAAGTCACGAGGTGGCGGGAGCGACGAAGGCAATTCCTGTTCGCAGTGCCGCGTTACGCACATGTTCGTGCATGGCCTTCTGCGCCGCGCCGGACGCCCGGCGGGCCAGTGCGCGGAGGATTTTGCGGTGTTCCTGCCAGGTTTCCATGGCCCGCTCGGCCCGGATGAACGGTAGCTTTTGGCTCTCTAGAAAGATGTCGGCGCTGGCAGTCAGGATGCTCAGCATCGCCTGATTGCCGCTTGCCAGCAGGATGCGCCGGTGAAACTCGAAATCCAGTCGCGCCGCGGCCTCGAAGTCGCCGGCCTTCAATTCGACGCGCATGGCAGCGACGTTATCTTCCAGTGCATCGAGTTCGTGAGTACTCAGGGTCACCGCCGCCAAACCGGCGGCAAAGCCTTCCAGGGCGTAGCGCAACTGGAAGATATCCAGCGGCGAAGCCTGGGCCGCGAACGGCCAACTCAGCCCCACATCACCTCGCGGCAAATCAACCGGTGACTGCACGAACACACCTTTGCCCGGCTGGATGCTGATCACCCCCAACGCACTCAATGACGACAACGCTTCGCGCAGCGACGCCCGACTGACGCCCAATTGCACCGCCAAATCCCGTTGCGAGGGCAAGGCATCGCCCGGCCCGAAGCCCTGTTCGGTGATCAGTTTACGGATGGCTTGCAGCGCCACTTCAGGTACGGCGCGGGAGATCGAGTTCATGGTTTTTCAGACGAACCAGGCCAATGAGCGGTTAGTTGTAAAGCTATTCGCGACGCCCGGCAAGTCGTGCCCCATGGGGGTTCGGTGAAATCCGGCGATGCGCTATCGGGGTGCGAAACCATGCACGACTGTTCAGACCAGTAAGACCGAACGAATCCAGCAAAACCGTGGCCTGCGGCATTCAAAACTGACTCTTGGCACGGCCCATGCTCTGTCGATCCGCAGAATTCACTTCTCGCCGATTCGGAGATTTGCCATGACCCAGCGTTACAGCGCCCTCCTCGCCGCCCTGTTTGCCAGCCTGATGCTGAGCCAGGCGCCCGCCCACGCCGACGGTCTGGAGGATGTGGTCAAGCGCGGCGTCCTCAAGGTTGCCGTGCCCCAGGACTTCCCGCCCTTCGGCTCGGTCGGCCCGGACATGAAACCGCGCGGCCTTGATATCGACACCGCCAAGCTGCTGGCCGACCAACTCAAGGTCAAACTCGAACTGACGCCGGTCAACAGCACCAACCGCATTCCATTCCTGACCACCGGCAAGGTCGATCTGGTGATCTCCAGCCTCGGCAAGAACCCCGAGCGCGAGAAAGTCATCGACTTCTCCCGTGCCTACGCGCCGTTCTACCTCGCCGTATTCGGTCCGCCAGACGCAAGCATCAAAAGCCTGGACGACCTCAAGGGCAAAACCATCAGCGTCACCCGTGGCGCCATCGAAGACATCGAGCTGACCAAAGTCGCGCCCGAAGGCGTGACCATCAAGCGCTTCGAAGACAACAACTCAACCATCGCCGCCTACCTCGCCGGGCAAGTTGATCTAATCGCCAGCGGCAACGTGGTGATGGTGACCATCAGCGAGCGCAACCCGAAACGCATTCCGGCGCTGAAAGTGAAGCTCAAGGATTCCCCGGTCCACGTCGGCGTGAACAAAAACGAGCCGGCGCTGCTGGACAAGGTCAACCAGATCCTCGCCACCGCCAAGACCGACGGCGCGCTGGAGAAAAACTCCCGGACCTGGCTCAAAGAGCCGCTGCCGGCCGATCTCTGATCGTCGTTGCGGAGACTGAACATGGCTTATCAGTTCGATTTCATACCGGTGGTGCACAACACCGACCTGCTGCTGCGCGGTGCGCTGTTCACCCTTGAACTGACGGCCATCGGCGCGGTGCTCGGGGTGAGTCTGGGCATCGTCGGGGCGCTGGTGCGGGCGTGGAACATCCGTCCGTTCGCCGGCATTTTTGCGGTCTACGTCGAGTTGATCCGCAACACGCCGTTTCTGGTGCAGTTGTTTTTCATCTTCTTCGGCCTGCCGTCACTGGGTGTACAGATTTCGGAATGGCAGGCGGCGGTGTTGGCGATGGTAATCAACCTCGGCGCCTATTCCACCGAGATCATCCGCGCCGGCATCCAAGCGATCCCTCGAGGACAGCTTGAAGCCGCTGCGGCGCTGGCGATGACGCGCTTCGAAGCCTTTCGCCACGTGGTCCTGCTGCCAGCGCTGGGCAAGGTTTGGCCGGCATTGAGCAGCCAGATCATCATCGTGATGCTGGGTTCGGCGGTCTGCTCGCAAATCGCCACCGAAGAGCTGAGCTTCGCTGCCAACTTCATTCAGTCGCGCAACTTCCGCGCCTTTGAGACCTATGCGCTGACCACGCTGCTCTACCTGTGCATGGCGCTGCTGATCCGCCAGTTACTGAACTGGATTGGCCGCCGTTTTGTCGCAAGGAGCAGCCAATGAGCGATTTCACCTTCTGGGACGTCGTACGCAACCTGCTCACGGGCCTGCAATGGACCCTGGCACTGTCGCTGGTGGCGTTTATCGGTGGCGGACTGATCGGCTTGTTGATCATGGTCATGCGCATCTCGAAAAAATCCCTGCCGCGCAACTTCGCCCGCACCTACATCGAGCTGTTCCAAGGCACGCCGCTGTTGATGCAGCTGTTTCTGGTGTTCTTCGGCGTGGCGCTGGCGGGGATAGAGATTTCGCCGTGGATGGCGGCGGCGATAGCCCTGACGCTGTTCACCAGCGCCTACCTGGCGGAGATCTGGCGTGGTTGCGTCGAATCGATCCCCAACGGCCAGTGGGAAGCTTCATCAAGCCTGGCGCTGAACCCACTGGAGCAACTGCGCTACGTGATCCTGCCGCAAGCACTGCGGATCGCCGTGGCGCCGACCGTGGGCTTCTCGGTGCAGGTGGTCAAAGGCACCGCTGTCACCTCGATCATCGGCTTCACCGAACTGACCAAGACCGGCGGCATGCTCGCCAACGCAACCTTCGAACCGTTCATGGTCTACGGCCTCGTGGCCCTCGGTTACTTCCTGCTCTGCTACCCCTTGTCCCTCAGTGCGCGCTATCTGGAAAGGAGACTGCATGCCTCTGCTTAGAATCTCGGCCCTGCATAAATATTACGGCGACCACCATGTGCTCAAAGGCATCGACCTGAGCGTCGAGGAAGGTCAGGTGGTAGCGATCATCGGCCGCAGCGGCTCGGGAAAATCCACCTTGTTGCGCACCCTCAATGGCCTGGAATCGATCAACGACGGCGTGATCGAAGTCGACGGCGAATACCTCGACGCCGCCCGTGCCGACCTGCGCAGCTTGCGGCAGAAAGTCGGGATGGTGTTTCAGCAGTTCAACCTGTTTCCGCACCTGACGGTCGGCGAGAACGTGATGCTCGCACCGCAAGTGGTGCAGAAAGTGCCGAAAGCCAAAGCCGCCGACCTTGCGAGGGAGATGCTGGAGCGGGTCGGGCTGGGGGAAAAATTCGATGCCTTCCCGGATCGGTTGTCTGGCGGGCAGCAACAGCGGGTGGCGATTGCCCGGGCGCTGGCGATGTCGCCGAAGGTCTTGCTGTGCGATGAGATTACCTCGGCGCTGGACCCGGAATTGGTCAATGAAGTGCTGAGCGTGGTCCGGCAACTGGCCAAGGAAGGGATGACGTTGATTATGGTCACCCATGAGATGCGTTTTGCCCGGGAGGTTGGGGATAAGTTGGTGTTCATGCATCAGGGCAAGGTGCATGAGGCGGGGGATCCGAAGATTCTGTTTGCCAACCCGCAAACGGCGGAACTCGCGAATTTCATCGGGACCGTTGAAGCGGCGGGCTGAGAGATCTTCAGTGGCTGTGTTGACGCCATCGCGGGCAAGCCTTGCTCCTACAGATAGGAGTCGTACTCGGAAAATGCGTACACCCATAACTTGTAGGAGCAAGGCTTGCCCGCGATGGCGACCCAGAGTTCACCGACTTTCCTGCGCCGGATCAAGGCTTTGAACACTGCGCGTTGGCGCCAGCGTTTGATCGTGGCACGATGTCGAGGTTATCGACCGAGACCCCCTGACCATGCCGCAATCCCAAGCCAAGAATCTGTCCCTGATCGCCGCAATCGACCTGGGCTCCAACAGCTTTCACATGGTCGTGGCCAAGGCCCAGAACGGCGAAATCCGTATTCTCGAACGACTCGGGGAGAAGGTTCAGCTGGCCGCCGGCATCGACGATGAGCGTCAGCTCAGTGAAGAATCCATGCAACGCGGGCTCGATTGCCTGAAGCGTTTTGCCCAACTGATCAACGGTATGCCGCCAGGCGCCGTGCGGATCGTCGGCACCAACGCCCTGCGTGAAGCCCGTAACCGTGGCGAATTTATCCGCCGCGCTGAAGAAATCCTTGGCCACCCGGTGGAAGTCATCTCCGGTCGTGAAGAAGCGCGTCTGATTTACCTCGGCGTTTCCCACACCCTCGCCGACACCCCGGGCAAACGCCTGGTGGCCGACATCGGCGGCGGCAGTACCGAATTCATCATCGGCCAGCGCTTTGAACCACTGCTGCGCGAAAGCCTGCAAATGGGCTGCGTCAGCTACACCCAGCGCTATTTCAAGGACGGCAAGATCACCCCGGCCCGCTACGCCCAGGCGTACACGGCGGCGCGGCTGGAGATCATGAGCATCGAACACGCCCTGCACCGGCTGACCTGGGATGAAGCCATCGGCTCCTCGGGCACCATTCGTGCGATTGGCCTGGCACTGAAGGCCGGCGGTCATGGCACGGGCGAGGTTAACGCCCAAGGCCTGGCCTGGCTCAAGCGCAAGCTGATCAAGCTTGGCGACGTCGAGAAGATCGATTTCGAAGGCATCAAGCCTGACCGTCGGGCGATTTTCCCGGCGGGCCTGGCAATTCTCGAAGCGATTTTCGATGCCCTCGAACTGCAACGCATGGACCACTGTGAAGGTGCCCTGCGCGAAGGCGTGCTCTATGACCTGTTGGGCCGTCATCATCACGAAGACGTCCGTGAGCGCACGCTCAGCTCGCTGATGGAGCGTTATCACGTCGACCTGGAACAAGCGGCGCGGGTTGAGCGCAAGGCGTTGCATGCTTTCGATCAAGTGGCTGAGGATTGGGACCTGGATGACGGCGTCTGGCGCGAACTGCTGGGTTGGGCGGCCAAGGTCCATGAAGTGGGCCTGGACATCGCTCACTATCAGTATCACAAGCACGGCTCCTACCTGATCGAGCACTCGGACCTGGCCGGGTTCTCCCGCGAAGACCAGCTGATGCTCGCGCTGCTGGTGCGCGGCCACCGCCGCAATATTCCCCGGGACAGGTTTGCCGATTTCGGCGAAGAAGGCATCAAGCTGATTCGCCTGTGCGTGCTGCTGCGCTTTGCGATCCTGTTCCATCACATCCGTGGCACCCAGGAAATGCCACAGGTCGTGCTGCACGCCAACCGCGACAGCCTTGATGTGCAGTTCCCGGAAAACTGGCTGGACGAAAACCAGCTGACCCAGGCCGACTTCGCCCTTGAAGCGGAGTGGCTGACCCGCGTCGGCTTCATCCTGAACGTCCGCTGAAACACGGTCCTGTAGGAGCACAGCTTGCTGGCGATGGCGATCTCACGGACGCCATCGCTGTAGGAGCACAGCTTGCTGGCGATAGCGATCTCACGGACGCCATCGCTGTAGGAGCACAGCTTGCTGGCGATAGCGATCTCACGGGCGCCATCGCTGTAGGAGCACAGCTTGCTGGCGATAGCGATCTCACGGACGCCATCGCTGTAGGAGCACAGCTTGCTGGCGATGGCGATCTCGCGGACGCCATCGCCAGCAAGCTGTGCTCCTACAGCGGACGGCGGTGAAAGCAAAAATGGCGATCCGCAGGGATCGCCATTTTTTATTACCCGACGTTTGCGTTAACGAACGGCCAATATCGGGCTGCCCAAACGCTCCAGCAAAGTCGCCTGGGCGCTGCGCGGGTTCTGGTTGCCGGTCGGCGTGTTGCGGATGTAACGACCGTCTGCCTGCAGGCTCCAGCTGTGAGTGTTATCGGTGAGATACAGCTCCAGCTCTTTCTTGACCCGCATGATCAGCTTCTTGCCCTCGACGGGGAAGCAAGTCTCGACGCGCTTGTCGAGGTTGCGCTCCATCCAGTCGGCGCTGGACAGGAACATCTGCTCTTCGCCGCCATTGAGGAAGTAGAAGACCCGGGTGTGCTCCAGGAAGCGCCCGATGATCGAGCGCACGTGGATGTTGTGCGAAACCCCGGCGATGCCCGGACGCAGGCAGCACATGCCGCGCACCACCAGATCGATACGCACCCCGGACTGACTGGCCTTGTACAGCGCGCGGATGATCTTCGGATCGGTCAGCGAGTTGAACTTGGCGATGATGTGCGCCGGTTTGCCGTCGAGGGCGAACTGGGTCTCCCGGGCAATCATGTCGAGCATGCCCTTCTTCAGCGTGAACGGCGCGTGCAGCAGCTTCTTCATGCGCAGGGTTTTACCCATGCCGATTAGCTGGCTGAACAGTTTGCCGACGTCTTCGCACAAGGCGTCATCCGAGGTCAGCAAGCTGTAGTCGGTGTACAGACGGGCGTTGGCCGCGTGGTAGTTACCGGTCCCCAAGTGGGCGTAACGGACAATCTCGCCAGCCTCACGACGCAAGATCAGCATCATCTTGGCGTGGGTCTTGAAGCCGACCACGCCGTAAATCACCACCGCACCGGCCGCTTGCAGACGGCTGGCCAGCTGCAGGTTGGACTCTTCGTCGAACCGCGCACGCAACTCGATCACCGCCGTGACTTCCTTGCCGTTACGCGCCGCATCGACCAACGCATCGACGATTTCCGAGTTGGCGCCGGAGCGGTACAGGGTCTGACGAACCGCCAATACATGCGGGTCCTTGGCCGCCTGGCGCAGCAGGTCGACCACAGGGGTGAAGGACTCGAACGGGTGCAGCAGCAGAATGTCCTGCTTGCTGATCACGCTGAAGATGTTCTCGCTGTTTTGCAGCAGTTTCGGGATCTGCGGGGTGAACGGCGTGTATTGCAGCGCTCGCTGACTGTCCAGACCGGTGATGCTGAACAGACGAGTCAGGTTGACCGGACCGTTGACCTGATACAGCTCGGTCTCGTGCAGGTTGAACTGCTTGAGCAAGTAGTCGGACAGGTGTTTCGGGCACGTGTCGGCCACTTCCAGACGCACCGCATCACCGTAGCGACGGGAGAACAACTCGCCGCGCAGGGCGCGGGCCAGGTCTTCTACATCTTCGGTGTCGACGGCAAGGTCGGCGTTTCGGGTCAGGCGGAACTGGTAGCAGCCCTTGACCTTCATGCCCTGGAACAGGTCATCGGCGTGCGCATGGATCATCGACGACAGGAACACGTAATTGTCGCCAGCGCCGCCCACTTCTTCCGGCAACTTGATAACGCGCGGCAGCAAACGTGGCGCCGGAATGATCGCCAGACCGGAATCGCGGCCGAAGGCGTCGATACCTTCGAGTTCGACGATGAAGTTCAGGCTCTTGTTCACCAGCAACGGGAACGGGTGCGTCGGGTCGAGGCCGATCGGGGTAATGATCGGCGCGATCTCGTCGCGGAAATAGCGGCGCACCCAGGTTTTGATCTTGGTGGTCCAATGACGCCGACGGATGAAGCGGACCTGATGCTTTTCCAGCTCCGGCAACAGAATGTCGTTGAGGATCGCGTACTGGCGGTCGACGTGACCGTGTACCAATTCGCTGATGCGGGCCAGGGCCTGATGCGGTTGCAGGCCATCGGCGCCGGCCTGTTCGCGGGCGAAGGTGATCTGTTTCTTCAGGCCGGCCACACGAATCTCGAAGAACTCGTCCAGGTTGCTGGAGAAGATCAGCAGAAACTTCAGCCGCTCCAGCAACGGGTAGGACTCATCCAGCGCCTGCTCCAGCACGCGGATGTTGAACTGCAGTTGCGAGAGCTCGCGATGGATGTACAGGCTGCTGTCATCCAGGCCGGGAATGGCAATCGCTGGCGCCGCTATTGCGGGCTCGGCCACCACCGCGGGTGGAGCAGGCTCCAGTTCCGGCGGGGTTTCGGCGATTTGCTCCACCACAGGTTGAGCATCTTTTACGGCAACTTCAGTGAGTACTTCGGTATTCATCGAATGTTCCTGGGAGGGCTATTTTTGCTCTCGTAACAATTGAGCAGCACGGACGGCAAAGTAAGTCAGGATGCCATCAGCGCCTGCACGTTTAAAAGCGGTCAGGGATTCGAGGATAACCCCTTCGCTCAACCAGCCATTCTGGATCGCCGCCATGTGCATGGCATATTCACCGCTGACCTGATAAACAAAGGTCGGCACTTTAAATTCTTCTTTGACTCGGTAGAGGATGTCCAGATACGGCATGCCTGGCTTGACCATGACCATGTCCGCGCCTTCTGACAAGTCCGCCGCCACTTCGTGCAGGGCTTCGTTGCTGTTGGCCGGGTCCATCTGATAGGAGGCCTTGTTGGCCTTGCCCAGGTTCAGCGCCGAACCGACCGCATCGCGGAACGGGCCGTAATAGGCGCTGGCGTACTTCGCCGAGTAGGCCATGATCCGCACGTTGACGTGATCGGCCAGCTCAAGCGCTTCGCGGATCGCCTGGATGCGACCGTCCATCATGTCCGACGGGGCCACCACCTGAGCGCCGGCTTCGGCGTGGGACAGTGCCTGCTTGACCAGTGCGTCGACGGTGATGTCGTTCTGCACGTAGCCTTCTTCGTCGAGGATACCGTCCTGGCCATGAGTGGTGAACGGGTCCAGGGCGACGTCAGTGATCACACCCAGTTCAGGGAATTGCGCACGCAACGCGCGGGTGGCGCGCTGGGCAATGCCGTTGGGGTTCCAGGCTTCGGCGGCGTCCAGAGACTTGAGCTCCGGCGGCGTCACCGGGAACAACGCCAGTGCCGGAATCCCCAGCTCGACCCACTTGGCCGCTTCTTCAAGCAACAGATCAATGGTCAGGCGCTCGACGCCCGGCATCGACGCCACCGCTTCGCGACGGTTTTCACCGTCCAGCACGAACACCGGCAGGATCAGATCGTCGACGGTCAGCACGTTTTCACGGACCAGTCGACGCGAAAAATCATCACGACGATTGCGTCGCAGGCGGGTTGCTGGAAACAAACGGTTGGCGGGGGTAAAGCTCACGGCAGACTCCTGAGCCCGCGCTGGCGGGCGAGCGTGACAGTTATAAGCGGCCATTATGACCAACGTATGACAGTTATGTGCATCCCTGCGTCACGTAGCCGCATTCCATTGTCCTTGTAGGAAATGTTCACGTCGAGACACATTTGGACACTTTCATGAATGTTCCCGAAGGGTTAGGCTGCGCGTTCATTTCGCCAGCATCCAGACAATGCTCCAACAATTTCTTCAGGAATTCGGCTACTTCGCCCTCTTTCTCGGCACGTTTTTCGAAGGCGAAACCATTCTGGTGCTCGCCGGCTTCCTCGCGTTCCGCGGATACATGGACCTCAAAGTGGTCATGATCGTGGCGTTCCTCGGCAGTTATGCCGGCGATCAGCTGTGGTATTTCCTTGGGCGCAAGCACGGCCGCAAGTTGCTGGCGCGCAAACCGCGCTGGCAATTGATGGGCGACCGGGCGCTGGAACACATCCGCAGGCACCCGGACATCTGGGTACTGAGCTTCCGCTTTGTCTATGGCCTGCGCACGGTGATGCCGGTGGCGATCGGCCTGTCGGGCTATCCGCCAGGACGTTATCTGCTGCTCAACGGGATTGGTGCGGCGATCTGGGCCGCG
Source organism: Pseudomonas sp. GM41(2012) (assembly GCF_000282315.2). GTDB lineage: Bacteria > Pseudomonadota > Gammaproteobacteria > Pseudomonadales > Pseudomonadaceae > Aquipseudomonas. The sequence continues at coordinate 391,631 of NZ_AKJN02000007.1, read as the reverse complement.
GCGCTGGCTGCCGCCGCCTATCACTTCGGTGCGGTACTCGAAGGCATGCTCGGCAGCGTCAAGAAGTACGAGCTGTGGGTGCTTGGCGCCCTGCTGATACTGGGCTTTTGCTTGTGGTTGCGCCGTCGCCTCAAGAACGCCCGTCTGGCGAAGAAGATCTACGCCGACGAGCAGGCCTTGAAAGCTGAACAAGCCAAAACCAACGAACCTACGACGCCAGTCGAGTGAAACGGTTTCTGCAACAGTAGAGACCAATACCACTGAGCAGGCTGTAACTCAGCAGGCCGACCCAGCCTGCCGCGCTGGCCGGCCACAGCCCAACGACCGGCGCCAGCCACACCAGCGGCACATTCGACGCCAGGCGCAGCAGCTCCAGCTTCAGCGCCCACGGGCGATTCTCCAGGGCCACGCCCAACGTAAACAAACCCAGCGCCACGGCACTCCAGCCGAGCACCAGCGCGGCGGTTGGCAAACTCTGCTCCAGGTTCATCAAGTAGCTGCCCAACGCGATGTAGACGCAGAACTGCAACACGACGTAAAGCTGCTGACGCCCGTCCAGCGGCACCTCGAATTTACGGAACTGACTCAGGTCGGGCTTGTTCATCGGGTACCTGGCCGCCACATCCGCCGGCCGCCAACCGGTGCGCATGAACCAGATGCGCAGCTTGTCCCATTGGCTTTGCGCACGCCGCGCGTCATCCCACAGCTGCGCGTAGAACTGCACGTTCGCCCACAACGGATTCCAGCTCGCCAGCGGCGTGGTCACGCCGAAAATCACCGGTTCGTTATCGTCCTCTTCCTGGAACGAGCCAAATAGACGGTCCCAAATAATGAACACCCCGCCGTAGTTGCGATCCATGTAGAGAGCGTTCTGTGCATGGTGAGCGCGATGATTGGACGGCGTGACAAAGAACCACTCGAACCAGCCGAGCTTGGGAATGTGTTTGGTATGCACCCAGAATTGGTACAGCAAGTTCAGCGAGGCGACGCTTATGAACACCAGCAGCGGCACGCCGAGCACGGCCATCGGCAGATAGAAAATCCAGCTCAACAGGAAGCCGGTACTGGTCTGGCGCAGCGCCGTGGACAGGTTGTAGTCCTCGCTCTGGTGATGCACCGAATGCGCCGCCCAGAGGATGTTTCGTTCATGGCCCATGCGATGCAGCCAGTAGTAGCAGAAGTCGTAGAGGACGAAGGCGAAAACCCAGACCCAAACGCTGTCAGCCGAGAGTTCGACCAGCGCCAGGTGCTTGAGGGCAAACGCATACGTCACCAGGCCGACGCCTTTGGTCAACAGGCCGGTGGTGGTCGACAGCACGCCGGTGCTCATGCTGTTGATCGCGTCCGCCACGCGATAATTGCTCACCCCGCGCCAACGGTCGGCCAGCAGTTCGGCGGCAATCAGCACAAAGAAAAACGGCACCGCATACAGAATGAAGTCCATGACGCGTCCTGATCGGAATCTTGAGGACAGATCCTAGGTGTAGCCGCGAATTAACCCTATGGCAACGAGTGACAAATTAGTGGACATTTAACGCCATGAATCTGGAGAAAAGCCCATGAGCAAAAAAATTGCAGTGATCCTGTCCGGCTGTGGCGTGTACGACGGCGCCGAGATCCACGAAAGCGTGATCACCCTGCTGCGTCTGGACCAGCGGGGGGCTCAGGTGCAGTGTTTCGCACCGAACATCACGCAGTTGCATGTGATCAATCACCTGACCGGCGAAGAAATGCCCGAGTCGCGCAACGTGTTGGTGGAATCGGCGCGGATCGCCCGGGGCAATATCAAGGATATCCGCGAAGCGGACGTGGAAGACTTCGATGCGCTGATCGTTCCGGGCGGTTTCGGGGCGGCCAAGAACCTGTCGAACTTCGCCGTCGAAGGCGCCGGCTGCACTGTGCAACCGGAAGTACTGGCGCTGGCTGAAGCCTTTGCCGAGGCTGGTAAACCAGTCGGGCTGATCTGCATCTCGCCGGCACTCGCGGCGAAGATATATGGACCGGGCGTGACCTGCACCATCGGCAACGACGCCGATACTGCCGCCGCCATGAACAAGATGGGCGCTACACACGCCGACTGCGCGGTAACTGACATCGTTGAAGACAAAGCACGCAAACTGGTCAGCACCCCGGCGTACATGCTGGCGCAGAGCATCAGTGAAGCGGCTTCGGGCATCAACAAACTGGTAGACCGCGTCCTCGAACTGACCCACGAAGACGACGCCTGACACAGCTCAGTGTGGGAGTGCTCAGTGTGGGAGTGAGCCTGCTCGCGATAGCGGTCTAACCGTCAACATCAATGTTGGATGTGCCGACCCCATCGCGAGCAGGCTCGCTCCCACAAGGACAACTGTCATGCTTAAGACTTGCGCGATAGCCGCGTGAGTATCCGGTCCAGCGCATTGGCAAACGCCTGCTTCTCACGCTCACCAAATGGCGCTGGCCCGCCGCTCATCTGCCCCTGCTCACGTAGATCGGCAAACAGGTTACGCACCGCCAACCGATCGCCCATGTTCTGCGCATCAAACTCTTTACCCCGTGGATCCAGCGCCGCAACGCCCTTTTTCACCAGACGGTCGGCCAGCGGCACATCGCTGCAGATCACCAGCTCACCCGGCACCGCATATTCCACCAGGTAGTCGTCGGCGGCATCCGGACCGCTTGGCACCACGATCAGCTTCACCAGGGCCAAACCCGGTTTGATCTGCGGCTGTCCGGCCACCAGCACCACTTCGAACTGGCGCTTGAGGGCGAACTTCACCACCAGATCCTTGGCCGCCCGCGGGCAGGCGTCAGCATCGATCCAGACACGCATTGTGTTTTCCTCTGTTGAAAAGCATCGCGGGCAAGCCTTGCTCCTACTGGCTATACGCGGCCGCAAGAGGCACGCAATCCTGTAGGAGCAAGCGGTGCGGCGGTCCGACTTGCCCGCGATTGTGAGCGCAGCGAATGCTGTTAAGAAACCTGCACCCGCCGCTTCTCCGCCAGCCGACTACGGCTATACAGCACGATGATCGCAATAATCGCCACCGCCTGCGCACTCAGCGAATACGCGTCAGCGTGGATCCCCAGCCAGTCGAAGTCAAAGAACGGCACCGGCCGGGTGCCGAAAATCCCGGCTTCCTGCAACGCCTTCACGCCATGCCCGGCAAACACCACCGACAACGCACACAACAGACCGGCGTTGATACTGAAGAACAACGACAGCGGCAATTTCGCCGAACCGCGCAGGATCACCCAGGCCAGACCCACCAACAAAACCAACGCCGTCGCACCACCCGCCAGTACCGCGTTATGGCCCGCCGGACCTGCCTGCAACCACAGGGTCTCGTAGAACAGAATCACTTCAAACAGTTCGCGATACACCGAGAAGAACGCCAGCGTCGCAAACCCGAAACGACCACCGCCGCCTACCAGGCTGCTCTTGATGTAATCCTGCCAGGCCGCCGCGTGACGACGATCATGCATCCACACGCCGAGCCAAAGCACCATGACCGCAGCGAACAACGCCGTCGCACCTTCCAGCAATTCCCGTTGCGAGCCGCTGACATCGATCACGTACGCCGCCAGCGCCCAGGTCCCCAGACCGGCCAGCAGCGCCAAGCCCCAACCGACGTTGACGCTGCGCACCGCTGATTGCTGGCCGGTATTACGCAGGAACGCGAGGATTGCCGCCAACACCAGAATCGCTTCCAGGCCTTCGCGCAACAGAATCAACAAACCGGAGATGTAGCTCAGGGACCAACTCAAGCCATCGCTGCCCAGCAGGCCGGCAGATTCCTTCAATTTGGCCTTGGCCGCGTCCAGACGCTGCTGGACCTGAGCCACCGGCAAACCGTCCTGCAACGACTGACGGTAAGCCATCAGCGATTTCTCAGTGTCTTTGCGCACGTTGGCATTGACGTTATCCAGAGAACTTTCGACCAGTTCGAAACCCTCCAGATACGCCGCCACCGACAGGTCATAGGCCTGATCGTGATCACCGGCACGGTAGGCGAAGAGGCTCTTGTCCAGGGTCGCGGCGGTGTAGTCGAGCAACTGTGCCGGGCCACGCTTGACCTGCGGCGGTTGCGCCCGCTGCGCACGGAAGGTCGCCGCCGCTTGCGGCCCCTCGGCAACCTGCACTTCTGCGGGAGTCTGACGGGCCAGGTCGGCAATGTTGTAGGTCTTCTCGGCTTTTGCAGCAGCCGGATCGTCGCTGAAGCTGGCGATGTAGGTTGCCAGGTCCCAACGCTGACGATCGTCCAGCTGATCGGCGAAGGCCGGCATGTCGGTGCCTTCGACACCGAGGCCCAGGGTGCTGTAGATCGCGTAGAGGCTCAGGTGATCCAGCCGCGCCGCATCACGCAGATTGGACGGCGGCGGCGTCAAACCAACGCCCGCCGGGCCATCCCCGGCACCCGCGTCGCCGTGGCACACCGAACAATGCTGAGCGTACAGCGGCGCACCACGGGTCGGATCCGGCGTAATGATCGGCGCCTGGCTGACTTCATAGGTCACCGCCAGCTTCGCGCCGAGTTGCCGTGCCTGACGGGCGACGTCCGCGCCGTCTTGTCGCGCAGCAATGGCGTTGCGCAGCGTGCTGACGCCCTGCTCCAGTCCGGCTTTTTCTGGCTTGGGCGGCATCGTGGCAATCAAGCCTTGTAGCGCCTTGGTAAATTCCAGCTGCTCTTGGTATTCGGATTCATTGATGACCTTGCCCGCTTGCACCGTTTCCGGGTAATCCGCACCGATGTAATCGAGCAAATGCAGCGCTTGTGGCGCGCCTTCAACCGTGTCGGCCAGCAGGTTGAAACTGCACAGGGCAAACAACGGCAACATCAGCCAGGCCAGGAAACGGGACGGGGCAGTCATGAATGAATCTCAAATGGAAATACGAAGTAACACATTGTTCACTCCCAATGCGTTTCACTCAAGCTTTGTCTGCGACGGCCGCTGAGGTAGAGGAACAAAGTGCCATCATCCAAGTCTATAATTTGCCGCCTCATGGCGGCTTATTTTCAAGGAAGACACACAGCAAATGGCTACCCGCCTGCGCTTCATGTTTGTACTCAGTACGTGCCTGCTACTGAGCGGCTGCCCCACCATGCGCGACTACAACGCGGAGCTGGGAGAAACACTCGAGTATTTCAAGGCCGGGCAGCTCGACGGTGCGGTTGCCGTACTCGACCGCAACAATCCCATTCCCCCGGGCGACTTGCTTTACCACTTTGAAAAAGGCGAATTGCTGCGCCTCTCCGGCAATGTCCCCGACAGTTATCAACATTGGGACTACGCCGACCGGTTGATCGAAGGGTGGGACAATTCGCCCATGTTCGTCCCCTTCAAAAAATTCACCGAGTTCAACAGTTACAGCGCCAACGACAAGGTGCGCTTATACGATGGCTACGATTTCGAGAGAGTCGCCCTGACCACGCAAATGGCCCTGATGATGCTCTCCGGCTCTGAAACGGAACTGGCGCGCGTCATGATCAAGAAAACCCACGAGCGCGAAGCAACCATTGCCGACAAACGTGACAAGCAATACCTGGAACTGGAAAACCAGGCGAAGGAAGAAGGGGCCGCGATGAAATTCCAGGACCTTCAGGGCTACCCGGTAGCGACCCTCGACGCCCCCGAAGTGATCGCGCTGAAGAACAGCTACCAGAGTGCGTTCAGCCATTACCTCGCCGGCTTCATTTATGAATCTTTGAACGAGAAAGACCTCGCCGCGGCGGGCTATCGCCAGGCCATCGAGCTGCGCCCCAATACGCCGCTGCTCGAACAAGCCTTGCGTAACCTGGCCAAATCCCCGTTGAAGGCGGGCGAGGTCGACGTTCTGCTGATCGTGCAAACCGGCCTGGCGCCGGCGCGCAGCTCGGTGCGCGTGCCGATTTCGGTGGACGTCGAAGGTGAAACCTACATCACCAACATGTCGTTCCCGATCCTCGTCCCCGACACCTCCACGCCACCGGTGGACTTCATCATGGTGGACGGCAAAAAACACAAGCTGACATTGCTCAACAGCTTTGGTGATATGTCGCGTCGCACCTTGCGTGATGACATGCCGGGTATTATCCAGCGCACGCTCCATCGTGCCCGGTCCAATGTCGAATACCTGGCCTATCTGAAAAAGCACAGACCCGAAAAGCTTGAGGAAACGCTCCTGCAGCAGCTTCAACGCGAGGATGCCGATACCCGCGGCTGGCGTACGTTGCCGGACAAGACACTGGTCGCCCGCCTGCGGCTCAAGAAAGGCCTGCACCAAGTGACGCTGCCCAACGTGCCGGACGCTGAACCGGACAGGTTCAAGCTGGATCAGACACATCAAGCCTTCAGCCTACGCGCGGTGGGTGACCGTCGATTCGTCGCCGATGTTGCCCTGCAGCTCGATACCCTTCCTGCACCGCAGGCTGCAATCAGCCCTGCCCAACCCTGAACGGAGATTTTCATGGGATTGAAATGCTTCGCCGTTGTCGCGCTGGCCCTGTTGGCCGGTTGCGCCTCCCCGCCACCTGCGCCGGAACCGGGCAGTGCCGCCAGCAAAGTCATGGCCACCGGACCGATCGAGAACGTGGCCATCGGCCCGATGCGCATGGCCAGGGAAAACGGCTTCCTGACAGTCAACACGCAGTTGAGCAACACCGACACCCACAACCGAACGCTGTATTACCGCTATCTTTGGCTAGGACCGGAAGGCTTTCCCGTTGCCGAAGCCGACACCTGGAAAAGCCTGACCCTGTATGCCGAGCAGACCAGCTTCCTGCCGGCCATCGCTCCCGTGCCCCAAGCCGTGGATTTCCGCCTGGAGATCAATACGCCGTGAACCGACCACTTGAGACCTTGCCCATGTTTGTACGCGTTTCGCTCCTTGCCCTGGCTGCGCTGCTGATCGGTGGCTGTGCCGAAAACCGCTCGCCGGTATTGGGCAGTGGCAACATCAGCTATGGCGACCCGAAAGCCGTGGAATTGGTCACCAACGAGTTCGGCTCGACCGACCTGCAGATGATCGCGCAAAGCATGACCCGTTCCCTGGCCCAGTCCGGCGTTCTGAAAGGTCGCCCGGTGGTTCAGGTGTACGACGTGATGAACAAGACCAGCGAGTACATCGACACCCGGGAAATCACCACGTCGATCAAAACGCAGCTGATGCACTCCGGCACCGCGCGTTTTGCCAGCGACAACACCGATATGCAAAGCCAGGTTGATCAGCTCAAGCTGCAAAACCAGAGCGGCCTGTACAAGAAAAGCACCGTGGCCAAAACCGGCAACATGATCGCCGCCCGATATCGTCTGGAAGGCTCGATCAGCTCCATCGTCAAGCGCAGCAACGATTACAAGGACGTCTTCTACAAATTCAGCCTGCAATTGATCGACGTCGAAAGCGGGCTGGCGGAGTGGATGGACGAGAAAGAAATCCGCAAGACCACGGAGCGCTGAGCAATGCGTGCATGGATTGGCATCATGGCTCTGGCTTGCGCCGTTGGCGCCCAGGCAGCCCCAAAAATCGCGGTGACCGACTTGGCTTACGAAGCGAGCGTGGACCAATACGTTCACGTGATCTCGGCCCGGGACAATCATCAGCAGGACTATTACGGCACCAGTGGCTCGTCCAGTTATGACGAGTACACGACGCAGAACAGCTATCTGGAACAGACCGAAATCAGGCGTTTCAGTGGTGACATCAAAGGTCAGATGCTCAAGACCGGGATGTTCCAGCTGATTCAGGGCACGCCCTACACCACCAGCGCTAAAAGCGATGTGTATGACGTAATCGAACGCATCAAGGCCGGCCACTTCAAGGGTGCCGACTACGTGCTGTTCGGCACGCTGTCGGACATCGACTTCACCCAGGACATGAACGAGCTGGCCAATACCGACAGCTATTCGGCAGTGCTGGCACTGACCTTGGTGGCCGACTTCAGCCTGATCAACACCAGGACTTACGAGATAACGTCAGCCTTTACCGCCATGGGCGAGGCTCAGGACACCAAACTGGTGAACGACCGGGATATCCACGTTTCATTGAACCGCCCGCGGGTGGTGCGTGAAGTTTCCCGGTCTCTGGGCGAGGATGTTGCTCGACAATTGAGCGAACAGCTCGGGGATGGAAGTTATGAGCCGTCAGGACAACCGGAGCCGCGCAATGACCTGCCACCGGATACCGCGCCGGTCATCCTGCGCTGATCCGTGAAACAAAAAAGGCGACACCAAGGGTCGCCTTTTTTGTGCCTGACGGCTTTACACCACGGCTTTGCGAAGGGTCGCCATGAATGCCGCCGCACCAATGAACAGCCCGGCAAACGTGCGGTTCATGCGTCTCTGCTGTTTGGGCGTGCGCAACATCCGCAGCACCTTCGATGCAAGTCCGGTGTAGCCGGCCATGACGATCAGGTCGACGCAGATCATGGTCACACCAAGGATCAGGTACTGCGCCACCAGCGGCGCATGCGGATCAATGAATTGCGGCAGCACCGCGAGCATGAACACCAACGCCTTGGGGTTGCTGACGTTCACCAGGAAACCCCGGAACACCAGCGCCATCGGCTTGCCGATTTGCCGGACAGCCGCGTCGTCGCTCATATCATGCGGTAGCGCGCGCCATTGCTTGACCGCCAGGTAGACCAGATAGGCCACACCAAACCATTTGATCGCATAGAAAGCGGTGGCCGAAGCCGCGAGGATTGCACCGACACCGGCGGCGACAATCGCAATCTGTAACGCCAGACCCAGTTGCAGGCCCAGGGCGTTCCAATAACCGCGCCAGAAACCGTATCGCAGACCGCTGGACATCGACGCAATGGCGCCGGCACCGGGAGACAGACTGATCACCCAGCAGGCGGCAAAAAACGCCAGCCATGTTTGAAGCACCATCGCACACCTCGACTCAGACTCGTGACAGACGTCTAAGCTAATGCGGCTTTGGGCCGATGACTACCGATTTTTTGCAGGACAGAGTTGAAGCCGACCAGCGTTTACAGCTATAGGGCCTGCTCGCGATGACGATTTATCAGACAACCTCTATGCAAGAGGTAACGACTATTTTTCGAACCCATTGGACGGAAACACATCCGTACCGCGCCAGCGTCGAACCGAGCGCTGGAAGAACAGGCTGTTGGGCACTTGCACCATGGCGCTGCCGGTGCCGAGTTCTTCGGCTTCGATCAGCGTGGTGTAGAGCAGGTTGATCGCAACGACCCGGCCTTTGACGCCGGGCTTGTCGGTGGTGTCCACCAACTCGACCACATCACCGATCCGAAATGGGCCGACGGTGAAGATCAGGATTGCGCACAACAGATTCGAGAGCACACTCCACATGGCGAAGAACGCCACTGCCGCTACCGCGACAAACCCGGACAACGCGGTCCAGAGCACCGTCGCCGAAACGCCGAGGCGTTCCAGGACGAAGATCAGCGCGCTGCCCATGATCAGCCAGCGCAAACCACCACGCAGCGGCATCAGCAACTGCGGCGGCAACGGATAGCGCTCGCCCAGACGCGTCAGGCACTTGGCCACGAAGCGCTGAGCGATGTAGCCCGCCAACAAGATCAGCAGGATTTGCCCAAAGAGCCACAGAGGCTCAATCCACACGGCAGACAATGGCAGCTTGAAAGCTTCCATCAAGACAGAGCCTCCAGCTCCGCCTGCATGCTTTCAAGCAATTCCAGCGCTTCCATCCAGGCTTCTTCCAGCTCGGCTTCACGGACCTTCAGCTTGGCCTGTTCGGCCAGCAGATCACGCAAGTCGTTCTTGCGCGCAGGCTCGTAAATGTCGCTGTCGCCGAGGCTGGTATCGATCTTCGCCAGTTTCTCGTGCAGCTTGCCAAGCTCAGCTTCGAGCTTGTCAGCCTCGCGCTTGTGCGGTGCAAGTTGCTGACGCAACGCGGCCGCCGCCTGGCGCTGGGCCTTCTTGTCGGTCTTGTCCGGATTGACCGGTGTAGTGCTGACCGGGGCGTTGCGCTGACGGTAGTCCACCAGCCAACGGGTGTAGTCTTCCAGGTCGCCGTCGAACTCCTCGACCTTGCCGTCCGCCACCAGATAGAAATTGTCGGTGGTGCTTTTGAGCAAATGGCGATCGTGGGAGACTACCAGTACCGCGCCACTGAATTCCTGCAGGGCCATGGTCAGCGCCAGGCGCATTTCCAGGTCCAGGTGGTTGGTCGGTTCGTCGAGCAGCAACAGGTTCGGCCGGCCCCAGGCGATCAACGCCAGCGCCAGGCGGGCCTTTTCGCCACCGGAGAAATTCAGCACCGGCTCATCGATACGCGCGCCGCGGAAGTCGAAACCACCGAGGAAGTCGCGCAGCGTCTGCTCGCGCTCGGTCGGCGCCAGGCGCTGCATGTGCAGCAGCGGGCTGGCCTTGGAGTCGAGCGAGTCCAGCTGATGTTGGGCGAAGTAGCCAACGACGGTGTTCTCGCCACGGGTCAGACGGCCGGACAACGGCTCGAGTTCACCGGCAAGGTTTTTGATCAGGGTCGATTTACCGGCACCGTTCGGGCCAAGCAAACCGATCCGCGCACCGGGGATCAGTTGCAGCTTGACCTTCTCCAGCACGGCTCGCTCGCCGTAACCCAGTCGGGCGTCGGAGAGGTCAATCAACGGGCTGGAGATTTTCACTGATTCGCGGAAAACGAAATCGAATGGCGAATCGACGTGGGCGGCGGACAGTTCTTCCATCCGCTCCAGCGCCTTGATCCGGCTCTGGGCCTGACGGGCCTTGGTGGCCTGGGCCTTGAAGCGGGCGATGTAGCTTTCCATGTGCGCACGTTGCGCCTGCTGCTTCTCGTAGGCCTGCTGTTGCTGGGCCAGACGTTCGGCGCGAGCGCGTTCGAAGGCGCTGTAACCACCGCGATACAGGGTGATCTTGCGCTGATCGACGTGGGCCACGTGATCGACCACGGCATCGAGGAAGTCCCGGTCGTGGGAAATCAGCATCAAGGTGCCGGGATAGCTTTTGAGCCATTCTTCGAGCCAGATGATGGCGTCGAGGTCCAAGTGGTTGGTCGGTTCGTCGAGCAACAACAAGTCCGAGGGACACATCAAAGCCTGCGCCAGGTTCAGACGCATCCGCCAACCACCAGAGAAATCTCCTACCTGGCGATCCATCTGTTCATTGGTGAACCCAAGGCCGGCCAGCAACTTGCGGGCCCGGGCGTCGGCGGTGTAACCGTCGGCGCTGTCGAGTTCCGAGTGCAGGCGGGCCTGAGCGGTACCGTCATGGGCCGCTTCGGCTGCCGCGAGGTCGCGTTGCACCTCGCGCAGGCGCAGGTCGCCATCGAGCACATAGTCGACCGCCACCCGATCGAGGGTGTCGATCTCCTGGCGCATGTGGGCGATGCGCCAGTCCGCCGGCAAGAAGCAATCACCCGAGTCCGGGTGCAGGTCACCCAGAAGCAAGGCGAACAGGCTCGATTTGCCGGCGCCGTTGGCACCGATGAGGCCGGCTTTGTGGCCGGCGTGCAGGGTCAGCTCGGCGTCTTCTAGCAGACGTTGCGGGCCACGCTGTAAAGTCAGGTTCTGAAGTCGAATCATAATGGCGGCGGAGTCTACCAGCTTCGCTCGCAACTGGCGCGAGTAGCACTATGTCCTCTGACCTGTGGAGCTTTTCCCTTAGTACTTACGCCCGTCCCGGCGTTGAACCCGCATGCCTGCAATTGCAGTCGGCGGATATCAATGTGTGCTTGCTGCTCTGCGGGCTGTGGCTGGGAGAACGTGGCGTCACCTGTAACGAACACCGATTGCAGCAACTGCGTAGCGTGGCCGAGCCGTGGGACGCAGAGGTGGTGCGCCCGCTGCGAGCCTTGCGGGTGAATTGGAAAGTCGTCGCCGAAGTCGATGGCGAACTGAATGCCTTGCGCGAGCAAGTGAAGGCACTCGAACTGGAAGCCGAGCGACATCTGTTGGTGCGACTGGAGAGAACGGCGCAAAGTTGGCCGCAGGGTGACGCGACCGATCTATCGGCCTGGCTGGAAGGTGTGACGGCAGGCGCCGTCCACCTGGACCGCGACGCGCTGCATCAGCTGCGCGTCGCGGCAACCGGCACTTAGGAAGCGCTGGTTGGGGGGGTTGCTGCGATCGACGCGGCGGCCGGCGTTGGCGCTTGCGGCGTTGTCGATGTGGCTGCTGCTAAAGCAGACGTTGCCGCCGGAACCGGGTTGGCTGGCTTGGCAACTGGCGCGGCGGCCGGCTTGGCGGCAACAGGCTTGGCAGCGGGTTTGGCTGCAGCAGGTTTTGCAGCGCTGGCGGTGGCCGGCTTGGCAGCAGCGGCAGGTTTAGCCGCAGCAGGTTTTGCAGCTGGTTTAGCGGCTGGTTTTGCAGCAGCTTTTACCGCCGGCTTAGCGGCTGGTTTTGCAGCAGCTTTTACCGCCGGTTTTGCAGCTGGTTTTGCAGCAGCTTTAGCCGCCGGTTTTGCAGCAGCTTTTACCGCCGGCTTAGCGGCTGGTTTTGCAGCAGCTTTAGCCGCGACAGGTTTGGCAGCCGGCTTGGCCGCAGGTTTCGCCGCAGCAGTTTTGGCAGCGGGTTTGGCTGCAGGTTTAGCGGCCGTTTTTGCTGCTGGTTTGGCTGCTGGTTTTGCTGCGGCAGTTTTCGCCACGGCTGGTTTTGCAGCAGCCGTTTTTGCAGTGGCTGGCTTGGCGGCAGCAGGCTTGGCAGCCGTCGTTTTAGCAGCCGGTTTCGCAGCGCTGGCAGCGACTGGTTTTCTCGCTGCAGGTTTTGCTGCTGGTTTTGCTGCGGCTTTCACCGGTGCTTTGGCGGCCGGTTTGGCAGCAGGCTTGGCCGGTGCTTTTGCAGCAGCCGGTTTGGCAGCGGCTTTCTTGGCAGGAGCCGCAGCAGGCTTGGCCGAACGCAGGGACAACGCCTTGCCGACAGCCTCTTGTACACGACCGACGCCCTGGGCCAGTTTCAGGCTTTCTTGAGCATCGCGCTTGAGTTGCAGAATGTAGCTGCGAGTTTCGGATTGACGATCCTTGAGCGCATCGAGCAAGTCCTCAAGCTCCTTCACCGCACCCTTGGCTTTGGCTTGTGCCTTGGCCTTGCCGGCCGCCGCAGCGTCCTGCAATTTGGTACGGGACTTGTGCAGTTTTTCTTGCGCTTTTCCGCGTTGCTTTTCCAGTTTGGCGAGCAGTTTTTCAGCATCAGCCAAGGCTTGGGAGCAAGCGTTTTCCAGGTGCTCGAGCAAGCTGCCCGAGAGTTGTTGGAGTAAGTGCAACGGAGTATTTACAGGCTTCTTGGTGGCCGACATGGTTTACCTCCTGGCTGACGTGGGTGCGGCTCATACTAGACCTCTGCTGCTACCGCCGCTAGGGCATGTTGACAGTATCCAAAGCGCGACGTTGCAACGGATTGAAATTCTTCTGCGCTTGCGCAAAACCAGTTCACCGTCGAGCGCATTCACACTGGCATAATCCCCCGCATCTCAGGTCGGAGAGTGCCCATGTCGCGCTACCTTTTTTTATCACTGTGCGTGTTTTTTTCCGTGGCCCAGGCCGCCGAAAAAACCAAAGAAAATGACACTCATGATCTCTCTTACAGCCTGGGCGCAAGCCTCGGCGAACGCCTGCGCCAGGAGGTTCCCGATCTGCAACTTCAGGCGCTGATCCAAGGCTTGCAACAAGCTTATCAAGGCAAACCCCTGGCGCTGAAAGATGAGCAGATCGAACAGATTCTTGCCGAGCACGAAGCCCAGGTCGCCTTGCAACCGAGCACGCCGCAAAGCGAAATCGCACTCGAAAAAGAGCAGGCTTTTCTCGCCGAGGAAAAAGCCAGACCGGGCGTTCGTGAGCTGGCCGATGGAATATTGCTAACGGAGTTGGCGCCAGGCGCGGGTGCCAAAGCTGGCCCCAACGGCAAAGTCCAGGTGCTGTATATCGGTCGCCTTCCCGACGGCACGGTGTTCGATCAGAACAGTCAGCCGCAGTGGTTCAGTCTCGACAGCGTGATCAGCGGCTGGCGCAGCGCGTTGCAGCAAATGCCGGTCGGTGCGAAATGGCGCCTGGTGATTCCATCGGCCGAAGCCTATGGCGCCGAGGGTGCCGGCGACCTGATTGCGCCGTTCACACCCCTGGTATTCGAAGTCGAACTGCGCGGTGCCACAGGCTGAATACCGGAAACGAAAAACGGCGCGCATAGCGCACCGTTTTTGGAGGTCTTGCAGGAAGGGGGTTCAGGCCTGAACCGGGTCCTCTTCCTTGTGAGCGGTGTGCAGCACTTCGATCAGGCAGTCTTCCAGTTCGAAGCGCTCGTGCAACAGGCCACCCAACTCTTTGAATTTCTCTGCCACGCATTGACCTGCATCACACAGGTCGTTGAACGCGAGCAGCTTCTCGGTGATGACGTCGATGCGAGGGTAGATGGTCTCGGCCAGCTCGAGCCCGCGAGTGTCACCAAACGCTTTGGCTTCGCCGGTCAGCTGTTCGTAGATCTCGAAGTGCCCGGCAGACACGTAATCGACCAGCACGCCGCAGAATTCCTGCAACGGCTTACGGTTCTCACCCAGTGCCTCAGGCTTGGCGCCGAGAGCATCATAGGCCCGAACCAGTTCGTGACGCTCCTGCAACCAGCGATCGATCAGCAGATGCACTCCACCCCAACGTTCCTGAGCATTCTGACAACTTTCGAGCATGGTGATCTCTCTTCCCTTGTGGGTCATGCTGCCCTACACCCGTCGCCACACTTGAAGGTCAAGTATCGGCCAGGCAGAGCGTCATTCGAGCAACACAATTCCAATGACACGTGCGGGCCAGATTATGCCCGCGCGACAATGGCTTCAAGGTACGCAGGAGATAAAGTTCATACAAGTGTTTAATCACCTGCCAGCGCCCGGTGCGACGAACCGCCGCTGAGCGGTCGCAGACAGGCTTTCCAGACAAGTCGCAGCAACTGGTAAATACCTAAAATCGTCATCGCCATGAAGAGCAGCAGGCTCCACTCAGGAATGCTCAGGTCGAACAGTGTCCAGGAAATCTCCGCGCACTCTGCCTCCCCTTTAAACATCTGCGTCACTTGGCAAAACCAGGGCATGTCCTCGTACTGAACAGCCAGATCAGGCGGGCACGTCATCAGCCGATGCGTTGGATCGCTCTGCAGCAAAACCTGCCGCCACGCCGTGACCGTACCCGCCAGACTGCAAAATAGCCCGAGCATCCAATACAGGAAAGACCCGAAGCGGCCCGGCCCATGCACCGAAGCCACCAGGCAAATACCCGTGAGCAACGCGAGGCAAAAGCGCTGCAACAGGCACAACCCGCAAGGCTTGAGGCCGACCGCATATTCCAGGTAATAAGACACGCCCAGGACCAGGGCACCTGCAATGAAAGCCATGAAAAACAAGGAGCGTGAGCAGGCCAAAGACATGGCATTTCCGTAACAGTAGAGACAGGCGGTTACGGTAGAGGAAAGCGCTGCAGCCTTTCAAGGCAGGCCAGCGGGGACACTTCAACAGAAGTGTAGGGAATTCCCGACAGGAACGAGAGGATTAGGTGTAGTCCCCTGTAGGACTTTGCCGTTGATGGACTACAAAGGTAAAATCCCGACAGTTTGCAGGCGACTGGATCGCTCCTTCGAGCGACCCGTCAACCACTCTTCAAGCGTGAACAGGAACCGGCAACGGTGCCGCCAGCAAGCGCTCGTCCAGCAAGACCAAGCCCTCCTGGAACAAGTGATTGCTGCGCTCGGTGTCACCCAGCTGCGCCAGCAGCCGCGCCAGTTCCGCGCAGGCTTCCGGGTTGCGCTGCACTCGCAGGCTGCTCTCCAGATAGTCCCGGGCCTTGCCCCAAAGGCTGCTTTGCAGACACAAGCGCCCCAGGGTCAGCAACAGGCTCGGATCGGCCGGATGATCCTTGAGCCAGCCCTCGGCCGTGTGCAGTTGACGTGCCGGATCGCTACCGCGAACGAGTCCGTAGAGGCGCGCCAGATGACTGTCGTAGTTGCGCTTGAGCGCCGTTCGCAGGATCTCTTCGGCCTCGACCTGAGCACCCAGTTGCCGAAGTTGCTCGGCATAAGCGAGCACCAGTTGCGGCTCCTGACGCTGAGCTGAGGTCAACTGCTGCCAGGCGCGATTGAGCGATTGCAAGCCGACCGTCCCGTCTTCTTCCTGATGCGCCGCCAGGGACAGGTTCTCACCCCAGGCCCGGCGTTCCAGTTCGGCCAGTTCGGCCGGTGGCAGGACCTTGTCCTTGCGCAGCTCCGGCAGCAGACGAATCACGGCCGACCAGTCGCCCCGCTGTTGGTGCAAGCGCTGCAACTGGCGCAAGGTCTGGACGTTATGAGGATGACGCTCGCGCATGGCTTGCAGGGTCACCAGGGCGCCGTCGGTATCGCCGCGATCAGTCTGTAATTGCGCGTGGCTCAGGGCAATCGCCAACTCTGCCTGGGGTTGTCGCTCAAGAGCGCGCTCCAGCAGGTTGTCGCTTTCCTCATATTGACCTTGTTCGTTCGCGGCCCTGGCAGCGCCGAGGTAGTAAAGCAAAGGCAGGCGCTCGGCTTCCGCAGCCCGATGCAGATGGCGCTGCGCACTGGCCCAGCGACCTTCGGCCAGATCCAGTTGACCGTGTTCAATCGCCACCTGCACTCGGCGACTGCGATT
Source organism: Pseudomonas sp. GM41(2012) (assembly GCF_000282315.2). Classification (GTDB taxonomy): domain Bacteria; phylum Pseudomonadota; class Gammaproteobacteria; order Pseudomonadales; family Pseudomonadaceae; genus Aquipseudomonas. The sequence continues at coordinate 375,071 of NZ_AKJN02000007.1, read as the reverse complement.
GCGCCGCGACCACGGATTGACCACACCGCTGGAAGTCGTCACCAATTCGATCAACGCCTTGATGCCCCAGAACACCAGCCAGAGCACGGCAACCAACGCCAGGGTTGCCCACAGGCTCGATTCGTAACGGAAGCTTTTATAGGCGATCAGCACGTAACCGGAATGCTCGGCAATCGCCAGCCCGAGCGCGGCAGCAGCGGCGATCACCAGGAACACGATCACATAGAGGCGTTTCATGGCGTCGCCTCCTGCGCAGTGTCCGCGGCAGGTTTGGCCATCGGTTTGATCGAGTCCTCGGCGTTGACGTTACGCCGCTCCAGATACCCCTGAACCGCACTCAGCGTGCCGGTCAGGTCTGGCGTGACAACGGTGACCGGTTGCTTGCTCAACTCGCCAACCTGCTCAAGCATCACTTTGCTCTGAGGGTTGTCCGGGTTGAAGTTGCCCTTGAGCACGTCCCGCGCTTCGGCCAGCGCCTGGGTATAAACCGCGGCCTGGCCATTGAGTGCGGCCCATTGCGCCTGCTCCAGCGCCAGGCTCAGGGCCAGGCGCACCTGGCTCAGGCTCTGCCCGGCCAGCAACGGACGCACATTCTTGTCGGCGTTGAAGTCGATGCGGATGTAGCGCGAGACCTGATCCCACCATTGCGCCCAACGACTGGCGCCATCGCCATCAGCGGTGAGACCCAGCAGGGATTCGCCACGGTCCTTGTACTCGGGTGCCAACTCGGTGAGGCTGATCACCTGATCGCGCAGCGCCCCCAGTCGCAGGAACAGACCGGTGCGATCCGGCTGTTGGGTGCTACGCAATGCCACCAGTGTTTTGGCCACTTGCTCGCGAGCGGCAAAGGAACCCGGGTCATTCTGTTCGCGCAGAATTTCATCGGCGCCCTGCACCAAAGCCTGGGCACTGCTGATGTCCTGCAACGCGGAAAGACGCAGGCTGGCCAGACGCAGCAGGTGCTCGGCCTCGGCCAGACGCCAATCCTTGCGGCTGGCGCCGAGAACCGTTTCCAGACGTTGATTCAAGCGCTGCTGATCGCCTTGAAGTTGAGTGACCAAACGACTGCGCGCATCGAGCTCGGCGGCGGCAGGCATCTGCTCCAGGCGAGCAGTCAGGCGTTGCTCATTGAGCTTCAGGTCCTGTGCCTGATCGTTCAATGCCTGGACCTGACTCAACTGCAGTTGAGTATTGGCTTGCAGGTGACGCACCTGCCAGACTCCCCAACCGCCCACGGCGACACCGGCAGCGCCCAGCAGCAGCGCGACGATTGCCAGCCCATTGCCTCGGCGCTGCACTGCAGCAGGTGGCCCGGTTTCAACCGGTGCTTCAACCGGTGCATCGAGCACTGGCTTGACGTCATCTTTAGGCAAGGCTGTTTCGCTCACGTATCCATCCTTTGCATTAGAGAACGGGTCCGGGATGCTCCCGCAACGCCGTCAGCAAAGCCGCGGCACTGGCGCCACGACAATCCACAACTGTTTGGGCCCCGGCGGCACGTGCCAGCTCGGCGACCCTGGGGCTTGGAACAAACAACGGCAACCGCGCCAATTGCGGCCAGGCATCGCCGGCCAATTGATGCAGGTGCTCAAAACCCTGTCCACTGCTGACCACCAGCCCGTTCAAGCGTTCCGCTTCGATCCGGTCAGGCAGCGCTGCCGGCGGGTACTGCGGCAGGTCGCGGCGGTACAACTCCAGATACTCGACACTAGCACCAAGCTCGCGCAAACGCTCAGCCAGCAACTCGCGCCCGCCCTCCCCACGCATGATCAGCACGCGTGGAGCGGGCCGCGCGATTGCCTCGCGCAACTGAGGAAGTTCAAGCAAGGCTTCGCTGTCATCGCCCTCCACCGGAAAGCTGATGTCCAACCCGCGATCCTCGAGGATCTGCGCGGTGGCGGCCCCCACGCTGAACCACTTCAAACGAGGGGGTTGCGGCCGATACCTGTCGAGCAGATCCAAGGCAATTCTGGCGGCCGGCTTGCTGACCACGATCACCGCGCAATAGCGATCCAGTCCCTGAATCATCTCGCGCATTGTGTCAGAAGCAGGAATCGGCTCGATCTCCAAAAGCGGCAAACTGCTGCTGAAAATCCCCTTTTCGGCCAAAAGACTGCTCAGCGCCGCCGACTCATCCGCGGGACGCGTCAGCAGCAGGCGCCAACCCGTCACTCGTGACCTGCCTCGCCGTAGACTGCTTTCAGAATGTCGTTGGCGCCTTGACTCAACAGGTCTTCAGCCACTTGCACGCCCAAGGCTTCGGCGTCGCTACGTGGCGCACGAGCCTCGGCGCTGAGCAGCAGACCGCCGTTCGGATCACCGACAAGACCCCGCAACCAGATCTGCTCGCCTTCAAGCACGGCATAGCAGGCGATCGGCACTTGGCAGCCGCCATTCAAATGTTTGTTGAGAGCACGTTCGGCGGTCACGCGGGTGGCGGTGTCCTGATGGTGCAGCGGTGCCAACAGCGCGTGAATTTCGCTGTCGACGCTGCGGCATTCGATACCCACCGCACCTTGGCCACCGGCCGGCAGACTGTCGTCGACGCTGATGGCCGAGGTAATCCGATCTTCAAAGCCGAGACGAATCAGGCCGGCGGCGGCGAGGATAATGGCGTCGTATTCACCGGCATCGAGCTTGGCCAGGCGCGTGTTGACGTTGCCGCGCAGGAAGCGAATTTCCAGGTCCGGACGACGGGTCAGCAACTGGGCCTGACGGCGCAGGCTGGAGGTGCCGACGATGCTGCCTTGCGGCAATTCGTCCAGGCTGGCGTAGGTGTTGGAGACGAATGCATCGCGCGGGTCTTCGCGCTCACAGATGCAAAACAGACCGAGACCTTCAGGGAAGTCCATCGGCACGTCTTTCATCGAGTGCACTGCGATGTCGGCTTCGTTTTCCAGCAGCGCGGTTTCCAGTTCTTTGACGAACAGGCCCTTGCCGCCGATTTTCGACAGTGGCGAGTCGAGCAACTTGTCACCGCGACTGACCATGGGCACCAACGTCACGAGCAGACCCGGATGGGCCTCTTCCAGACGGGCTTTGACGTATTCGGCCTGCCACAGGGCGAGTGCACTTTTACGGGTGGCGATGCGGATTTCGCGAGAGGACATGGATCAATCCGTACTGAATAGATACGGCAGATAATAACAGCTCAGCCAAATCCACTTTGACTTGTATCAGAAACCGCGTGGCCTCCCTGGCCTCAGACATCCAGCAATCGGGATGAAACCCGCCCGAAAATGGCGGATTAAAGCTGTTGCATCATCTTGCGCACGCCCGCCACATGCCGTCGGCTGACGATCAGGGCGTCGCCGTTCAAGCCTTTGAGGAACAGCTGAAAATGCCCCAGAGGCGTGCGTTGCAGGCGTTCGATGCGCTCGCGAGCAACCAGCGCGTTGCGGTGGATTCGCACGAAGCGGTCACCAAATTCATCTTCAAGGGCCTTGAGCGGCTCATCCAGCAGCACTTCGCCGCCTTCGTGGCGCAAGGTCACGTATTTGTGATCCGCAATAAAGTAGACCACCTGACCCAACGGGATCAGTTCGATGCCTTTACGGGTACGGGCGCTGATGTGGCTGCGTGGGCCACTGCCACTTTCGGCTGCGGGACGGGTCAAGGCAGCGAGCTGTACACGATTGGGTCGCTCGGCTTTTTTCAATGCATCATGTAAATGTTCAGTTCGCACAGGCTTCACCAGATAGCCCACGGCGCTGGCCTGCAGGGCTTCCACGGCAAATTCATCGGGCCCGGTGCAAAACACCACGGCGGGCGGGGTTTCGCGTTCGCACAACCGTGCAGCCACTTGCAGGCCATCGAGGCCTGGCATGCCGATATCGAGCAGCACGATATCCGGTTTGTGGCTGTCGATCAGTGCCAACGCCTCATCGCCGTTCGTGGCGCTAGGCTCCAGGACACTGTATCCCTCGAGTTCGCCAACCATTCGGCTCAGGCGCTCGCGGGCAAGGGGTTCGTCATCAACGATCAGGACATTCATATTGCGCTGGATTCCTGCGTGAGTCTCGCACAAGGATAGCGTAGACAGGTGAAGTGACGTCCGTCACCGCGATCCACGCTAAGACTAGCGCGAGGGCCAAAAAGTGCCGCCCGACCGACGGCTAAATTTTCATCTGTCGTGCGTTTGGCGGCCCAGGCCCGCATTGGCGAGGCATCGCCGTAGGGTTTGTTGATACACAATACGAACACCCCCTCTTCTTATAGTCAGCTGCAGCGTCTGGAAGTGCGCTGGTCCTACTGTCCAACTGTAGACGGTTGCCGGCACGATATTGCTCAATTGAAAAATATCGTTGCGCAATTCCCCTCGGCATTGATTCGAGTATGGACCGCCACCTGAGAAAAAAACGTATCGACCAGTGTCAGCGACAGGATTGGCAACCCTGTTATTATCCGCGACAGCTTTCTACGCCATCTTTCTTCAGCCGACACGAGCGAATTCATGAGCACTGACAAGACCAATCAGTCCTGGGGCGGCCGCTTCAGTGAACCCGTCGACGCCTTCGTCGCCCGCTTCACCGCCTCCGTCACTTTCGACCAGCGCCTGTATCGCCACGACATCATGGGCTCGATCGCTCACGCCACGATGCTGGCCAAGGTCGGCGTGCTGACCGATGCCGAGCGCGACAGCATCACTGATGGCCTGAAGACCATCCAGGGTGAAATCGAGGCCGGCCAGTTCGACTGGCGCATCGACCTCGAAGACGTGCACATGAACATCGAGGCGCGTCTGACCGATCGCATCGGCGTCACCGGTAAAAAGCTGCACACCGGGCGCAGCCGTAACGACCAGGTCGCCACCGACATCCGCCTGTGGCTGCGTGACGAGATCGACCTGATCCTGAGCGAAATCACCCGCCTGCAAAAAGGCTTGCTGGAGCAGGCCGAGCGCGAAGCCGGTAGCATCATGCCGGGCTTCACCCACCTGCAAACCGCGCAGCCGGTGACCTTCGGGCACCACATGCTGGCCTGGTTCGAAATGCTCAGCCGCGACTACGAACGCCTGGTCGACTGCCGCAAACGTACCAACCGCATGCCGCTGGGCAGTGCCGCACTGGCCGGAACCACCTACCCGATCGACCGCGAATACACCGCTCAACTGCTGGGCTTCGACGCTGTGGGCGGTAACTCGCTGGACAACGTGTCCGATCGTGACTTCGCCATCGAGTTCTGCTCGGCCGCGAGCATCGCGATGATGCACTTGTCGCGCTTCTCCGAAGAGCTGGTGCTGTGGACCAGCGCGCAGTTCCAGTTCATCGATCTGCCGGACCGTTTCTGCACCGGCAGCTCGATCATGCCGCAAAAGAAAAACCCGGACGTCCCGGAGCTGGTGCGTGGCAAGACCGGTCGCGTATTCGGTGCACTGATGGGCCTGCTGACCCTGATGAAAGGCCAGCCACTGGCCTACAACAAGGACAACCAGGAAGATAAAGAGCCACTGTTCGACGCCGCCGACACATTGCGCGACTCGCTGCGGGCCTTTGCCGACATGATCCCGGCGATCAAACCCAAGCACGCGATGATGCGTGAAGCAGCCCTGCGCGGCTTCTCCACCGCCACCGACCTGGCCGACTACCTGGTACGTCGTGGTCTGCCGTTCCGTGACTGCCACGAAATCGTTGGCCATGCCGTGAAGTACGGCGTGGAAAGCGGTAAAGACCTGGCGGAAATGAGCCTGGAAGAGTTGCGCAAGTTCAGCGACCAGATCGATCAGGACGTGTTCGCCGTGCTGACCCTGGAAGGCTCGGTGAATGCCCGTGACCATATCGGCGGAACTGCGCCGGCACAGGTCAAGAAGGCTGTGGTTCGCGGCCAGGCGTTGCTCGCCAGCCGCTAAAAGCATCGCGGGCAAGCCTTGCTCCTAGGGATTCGCGTGATCCGTAGGAGCAAGGCGTGCCCGCGATGACATTCGCAAGAACGCTGCAAAAACCTACTTCTTGGACGCGACCATCGCCAAAAACGCTGGCATCGCCGCTTCCTTGTCCTTCGCAATCCGCTGCACATTCGGATTTTGCCCCAGACGCTCCAGCAGCGCCTTGGCCGCCGGCATCTCAGCCAGCAAATCCAGGTCAAACAGCTTCTGCGCCACCGCACAGGCCAACGGCACGCTGTAGAAGAAATACAAATCCGCAATGCTCAGGCTGTCGCCTGCCACATAAGGGGCGAACTTGCCGTGCCTGCCCAGTGAGGCAAACCCCAGCAGCAACTCGGCTTTGGTCTTTTCCTTGATCGCATCCGGCACAGTCATGCCGAAAAATGCTTCGGCGTAGCAGGCACGCCCCGGCAATTCGATGTACAGCTCGATTTCCTTGGCCAGTGCCAGGACCTGCGATCGCTCAAAGGGATCGCTTGGCAACAGTGGCGTGCCTTTCTGGCTTTGTTCGAGGAACTCGAGAATCACGCTGGTTTCGTTGACGAAACCCTGTTCGACGCCCAGCACCGGCACCTTCCCGCGCGGGCTGATGGCTAATGCCTCGGGGCTCGGCCCCGGGTGAAACATCACCTCTTCAAACGGCAGTCCCTTCTCGAGCAGCGCCAGCTTGACCATGTTGTAGTAGTTGCTGACGGAAAATCCATAAAGCTTGAGCATCACATAGCCTCCAGGCCGTGCGGGGTTGGCAGGTGCCTTTTATAGAACGCCGCGACGTTTCTTGCCAGCAGCATCACAGCGCTGAATGCAGGTAAACTGGCCGCCTTAACTTGAGGAGCCTGCCATGAGCGAGCCAACAGATATCGAGATCGACGAAGAAGAGTTCGCCGAAAACACCCTGGTCGAAGCCATCGAAAACCAGATCGAAAGCGACAACCCGCCAGCCGCCAAGGCGACCTTCAACAAGCTAACCCTGGTGGGTTACGAGCGTGAAGAAATCCTCAATCTGATGGCACACGTTCTGGCAGTGGAAATCGACGCAATCCTCGAAGAAGACCGCGCGTTCAATACCGAATGGTATGAAGCCGCGTTGCGTGCATTGCCAGAGTTGCCGCCCGAAAAGAAATAACCGCGCAGGCCCCTGTGGCGAGGGGGCTTGCCCCCGTTCGGCTGCGAAGCAGTCGCAAAGCTTTTGGGGCCGCTTCGCGACCCAACGGGGGCAAGCCCCCTCGCCACAGACGGCCGCTCCCTCGCCACAGAATCGGCTCCAACACAAATTGTCACCAATCGCTCCCGCCTTCCTCCAGCCCCTGACTACACTGAACCCACCCCGCTGCCGCACCACCCACCGGGGAATGCTTCCCAAGGCGAAAAAACCCTGTCGCGAGCACTGGACATGCCGCCCGAGTGGGATCACCTTAGGGACGCTGTCGTCCAATTCCTAGAAAGTCTGGAGTCCTTATGTCGCTTACCCCTGAGTTGGTTGCCGAACTGGAAATCCTCGCACTCTTCAACCTGGACAGTTCCCAGGAAGGTTTGAAAATTCATCAAACCGCTGCCCCGAAAGCCATTGCCGCCGCCCAAAGACTGTTCGACAAAGAACTGATCACCCAGCCAGATGGTGGTTATCTGACCAGCCTCGGTCGTGACGCCGCGCAAAATGTGCAAACCGTTCTGACCATTCTCAACGTCCGGGAAACTGCCTGAGCATTACCGTCGCGCCCACGGAAACCCCTGCTACGGGATTTCCGCGGGCACATTTCGTTACCTGCCCTGTTACCTGTCGTCGCCTCGCGATAAAAATCTGACGCCGGAAAAACAAAATCAGCTTAAAAGTCCTGGAGCCGAGGCGCTAAACTGCCCCTCATCCGCAGACATCCACGTCTGAGCCCCGCGAGCCGGTTTGAGCTGACATGACCCGCACCCATGAAATCCGCCCCGATCTGGACGAGGGAATCGACCGCAAGGTTCTCAGCCAGCTGCGCGCACGTTTTCTGAAGCTCAATGAAGGCCGCATGGCCCGCGCCATGGAAGGGTTGTCGACCCGCCAGCAAGCAGTGCTGACCTTGTTGCCGCTGTTTTTCCACGTCAATCATCCGCTGTTGCCGGGGTACGTTTCGGGCGGCACGCCGGCCGGGCTGTCGAATTACGAACCCGACGCCAACACCCTCGCCGAAGCCCAACGCCTGACCCGCTCGTTTTCCTATAAGCCCCGCCATGGCAGCAATCCGCCGCGACCGATTCACGGCCTGTTCCTGATGGGCAGCCTCGGCACCCTCGCCCAGGCCGACCGAAGCGACATGGACGTGTGGGTCTGTCACGGGCCGGACTTGAGCGAAAGCGAGCTCACTGAACTGCGCAAAAAATGCCAGCTTCTCGAAACCTGGGCGGCCAGTCAGGGCGCCGAGGCGCATTTCTTCCTGATCGACCCGACCCGTTTCGTACGCGGCGAACGTGATACCCAACTGAGCTCGGAAGACTGCGGCACCACCCAGCACTATCTGCTGCTGGACGAGTTTTATCGCACCGCGATCTGGCTGGCCGGACGCACGCCCATCTGGTGGCTGGTGCCCGTCTACGAAGAAGCGAGCTACGACCGTTACACCCACACGCTGATGTCCAAGCGCTTCATCCGTGCCGATGAAACCCTCGACCTGGGGCATCTGGCCTATATCCCGCCTGGCGAATTTATCGGTGCCGGGCTCTGGCAGTTGTTCAAGGGCATCGAGTCGCCGTACAAATCGGTCCTCAAGCTGCTGCTGATCGAGGTCTACGCCAGCGAACATCCCAAGGTCCATTGCCTGAGCCTGCGCTTCAAGCAAGCGGTGTTTGCCAATCGGCTCGACCTTGATGAGCTGGATCCCTACGTCGTGGTTTACCGGCGCATCGAGGAATACCTCACCGCCCGTGGCGAGCCGGAACGCCTGGAGCTGGTACGCCGGGCGTTGTACCTGAAGGTCAATCGCAAACTCACCGGCAGCAACAGTCGCACGCAGAGCTGGCAGCGTTCGTTGCTCAAACGCCTGGCCCACGAATGGCAGTGGGACCATCGTCAACTGGCGCTGCTCGATAGCCGCAGCCAGTGGAAAGTCCGTCAGGTCGGCTCTGAACGCAGGGCCTTGGTCAACGAGCTAAATTACAGCTATCGCTTCCTGACCCAGTTCGCCCGCAACGAACAGACCGTCAGCCTGATCAACAAGCGCGACCTCAACGTGCTGGGTCGACGGCTGTACGCAGCTTTCGAGCGCAAGGCCGACAAGGTCGAGTTCATCAACCCTGGCATCGCCCCGGATCTGGCCGAAGACACCCTCACGCTGGTGCACGCGCCGAACAAAAAAGAATCGGGTCAAACTCAGTGGGGGTTGTACAACGGCAGCCTGACGGCCCTCGAATGGGAACATTTCGCACCGATCAAGCGCAGCCGCCAATTGCTGGAACTGCTGACCTGGTGTCACCGCAATGGCGTGATCGACAGCAGCACTCGCCTGGCCTTGCATCCCGGCACCAGCGACCTGAGCGAGTTCGAACTGTTCAACCTGCTCGGCAGCCTGCAACAGAGCATCGTCCTGCCGCTGACGACCGTTGCCGAAGAACCGTTACTGCGCGCCAGCGTGCCGAGCGAAGTGCTGATTCTGGTGAACGTCGGCGTCGATCCACTCAAGCACCACCGCGACCTGAACATCCTGATGACCACCGAGCGCACCGACTCCCTGAGTTACGCCGGCGTCCGGGAAAACCTGGTACTGACCCTGGATCAGGTCACGCTCAACAGTTGGAACGAAGTGCTGGTCAGCCGCTTCGACGGCCCTCACGCGCTGCTCGACTGTGTGCGCGATTACCTCAACAACCTGCCCGGCGGGCTACAACAACCCACGTTGCGGGTTCGTTGCTTCTGCCACAACCGCGCGCAGTTTATCGCCCAGCGGGTTGAAGAGATCCTCGACACCGCGCAGAACCTGCTGTTGAGCAAACTCAATCATCGCTACCTGATTCAGGTCCAGCAGCACTACCACGTGTTGGAACTGGTGCCCGGCCAGGTCAATCATGTCGCCCTCGCCACGCTGCCGGCGCTGGTCGATTACCTGGGCGAAGAGCGGGCAAGCTACAGCCCGCTGCACCTGGACCCGATGGCACTGGAAGATCACGACCTGGCGCTGGTCCTGCCGATGGGCCAGCCCGATTGCATTCAGGTGTTCTACCGGATCAACGAATACCACGCCGACCTGTACGTGCTGGATGAATTCAATGCCCTGTGGCAGCAGCGCTTGCCCTATCACGACGAGCAAAGCCTGCTGGTGCCGCTGCAACGTTTCCTGCAATCGATCCAGTACCGGCGCGACGCCTTGCTGCCGATGGACGTCGCCCAGCCGCTGAGCCTGGACACCTTGTATTACCAACTGCTGCCCTCCGGCCCTGTACGGGCGCGTCGGGTCGAAGCTCGGCCAGCGCCGCAAACCCCGGTCAACAAACCGTTCTACGACGTGCAGGCGATTGTCGGCAAAGCAGCACCGGGACAGGTGCAGGTCACGTTGTATTGCAATCAGCGGGAATTTTCAGAGCTGGAACATGGCGACCGACTGTTCAGCGTGGTCGCCCGGGAAATCGTCGAGCAGCGCCGTGAAACCGAACGCTATCGCTGCTACATCACCGACCTGGACCTGTCGGGCCTGCTCGGTGATGGTCAGAGTTCAAGCATTTTGTATTTGCGCTACAAGGCTGACCTGGAGCGCGCATTGAACGAGGCGCTCGAGCAGGTCTGACGAGCTTATTCCGGAAAGTGACCGCCCTCGGCCGGCTGCCATTCAACTTCCAGCAGGGTCAGTTTGAGCGTCTTGCCGCCCGGTGCCGGCCAGTCGATGTGCTGACCCACCTTCAGGCCGAGCAGCGCGCTGCCCACTGGCGCCAGAATGGAAATCTTGCCTTCGTCGGCGTTGGCATCCTTCGGATAAACCAGCGTCAGGTGATAGTCCTTGCCACTGCCTTCTTCGCGGCAATGCACACGGGAATTCATGGTCACGACATCGGCGGGTACTTCATCGTGACCGACCAGGGTATCGGCGCGATCCAGTTCGGTTTGCAGCGCGATAACGCCCGGCAGCGTGTCATCCAGGCTGTCGATCAGGCGTTCCAGACGTTGTACGTCCAGACGGGTAAGAGTGATTGAAGGTGCGGTCATGATTTGGGCAGACTCCTTTCTTCTGCACAGAAAAAGCAAAACCCCGCCAGAAAAAGGCGGGGTTTTCACGAGCCTCGATGGGTTGAGGCGTATCTGGACACTATCACAGCTCAATAAATAAACAAGTGAGGCCGAGTGGCGCTTCAGACGTGTGGAAGAAAACCCTGTGGCGAGGGGGCTTGCCCCCGTTGGGTCGCGAAGCGCCCCCAAAAAAACTCACGACTGCTTCGCAGCCGAACGGGACGGTGCGGCGATCCGACAAGCCCCCTCGCCACAAAAGCCCTTATGCCAAGGTCTTGCGCTGTGTGGCCTGGGCGCAGATGACACGACGCCGATCGTCATCGGCCGAGCGCCATTCGCGGATGTCTTCGACATGGCGAAAACACCCAAGGCAGACCTTCTGCTCATCCAGCCGACACACGCCGCTGCACGGTGAAGCCACCGCCGGGCTGACATTGCTGTAGAGCGGTTTGGGCGGACGAACGGGCGCAGGCTGGGTCACGATCTCACAAACCTTCGAAATCGAGCTCGGCGTCAGCTTGCTGCTTGACGATGCGCTCGAGCATCTCGCCGAGTTGTTCGTCGCTCTTGTCACACATCCAACGCTTGCTCTCTTCGTCGTAATCGAAGTGGAACCCGCCGGACACGGCTGCCAGCCATAGCTGCCGCAGCGGTTCCTGGCGGCTGAAAATCAACTGGCTGCCGTTTTCGAACTTGACGGTGAGCACACCGGCCGAGCTCTCCAGATCGATATCCAGGTCACACTCGTCAAAAATATCCTCCAGCGTCTGCTGGGTGGCATCGACCAGATCGTGGAAACGGGCTTCAGTCAAACTCATTGCGGGAACCTCAAAAAGTGTCTACTCACGCTCAAGCGCCGCAAGATACGGGCGAGCCCCGGTGATTGCAAAGGATAACGACCAAGGGCCCTTCCTACAGACCTGCAAACCTGTGGGAGCGAGCCTGCTCGCGATGGGGCCATCATATTCAACATCTTCGTTGACTGACACTCCGCCATCGCGAGCAGGCTCGCTCCCACAGGGATTGCGTTTGGCTGACCGGCATCACGCCAAGCCCCGCCGGACGGGAGCCCCGTCGCATAGGCAAGCTGCCGGGTGGCCGGTATACTCCGGCGCAATTAATGCATTTTCAAGGATTTCGCCATGAAGCGCCTGATCTCTTCCCTTGCTGCGCTCCTCGCGGTTGCCTGCCTTGTGTCGGCCTGCGGTCAAAAAGGCCCGCTGTACCTGCCTGACGATAGCCAGGATCCTGCCGAGCAGGCCAAGTCGTCGCAGAAGTCTCCGTCGAAAGCACACAAGCACGACGTCTACCAATAAGGGAACGCCATGGAAGCTTTTAATTACCGTGACGGCGAGCTGTTCGCGGAAGGTGTTGCCCTGTCCGCCATCGCCGAACGCTTTGGCACACCGACCTACGTCTACTCCCGTGCGCACATCGAAGCCCAGTACCTGGCTTACGCCGATGCGCTGGCCGGCATGCCGCACCTGGTCTGCTTTGCGGTCAAGGCCAACTCCAACCTGGGTGTACTGAATGTCCTGGCGCGTTTGGGCGCCGGTTTTGACATCGTCTCCCGTGGTGAGCTGGAACGCGTACTGGCCGCGGGCGGCTCCGCCGACAAGATCGTGTTCTCCGGCGTCGGCAAGACCCGTGACGACATGCGTCGCGCGCTGGAAGTCGGCGTGCATTGCTTCAACGTCGAATCCACCGATGAGCTGGAACGTCTGCAAGTGGTCGCCGCCGAGCTGGGCGTTCGTGCGCCGATCTCGCTGCGCGTGAATCCGGATGTCGACGCCGGCACCCATCCGTACATTTCTACCGGTCTTAAAGAGAACAAGTTCGGCATCGCCATCGCCGACGCCGAAGACGTGTACATCCGCGCCGCGCAACTGCCAAACCTGGAAGTGGTCGGTGTCGATTGTCATATCGGCTCGCAACTGACCACCCTGCCGCCGTTCATCGACGCCCTCGACCGCCTGCTGGGCCTGGTCGACCGCCTCGGCGATTGCGGCATCTACCTGCGCCACATCGATCTCGGTGGTGGTTTGGGCGTGCGTTATCGCGATGAAGAGCCGCCATTGGCTGCCGACTACATCAAAGCCGTACGCGAGCGTCTCGACGGTCGTGACCTGGCGCTGGTGTTCGAGCCGGGCCGCTTTATCGTCGCCAACGCCGGCGTGCTGCTGACCCAGGTCGAGTACCTCAAGCACACCGAACACAAAGACTTCGCCATCGTCGACGCGGCCATGAACGACCTGATCCGCCCGGCGCTGTACCAGGCCTGGATGGACGTCACCGCTGTGCGCCCGCGCACCACCGCGGCTCGCCCCTACGACATCGTCGGGCCGATCTGCGAGACCGGCGACTTCCTGGCCAAGGATCGTCAGTTGGCCCTGGAAGAAGGCGACCTGCTGGCCGTGCATTCGGCCGGTGCCTACGGGTTTGTCATGAGTTCCAACTACAACACCCGCGGCCGTGCCGTTGAAGTGTTGGTGGACGGTGATCAGGCATTTGAAGTGCGTCGCCGTGAGACGGTAGCCGAGTTGTTTGCTGGCGAAAGCCTGCTGCCGGAGTAAAACCATGCTGCTGCGTTTTACCAAGATGCACGGCCTGGGCAATGACTTCATGGTCCTCGACCTGGTCAGCCAGCATGCGCACATCCTGCCCAAACACGCCAAGCAATGGGGCGATCGGCATACGGGTATCGGTTTCGACCAGTTGCTGATCGTCGAAGCGCCCAGCAACCCGGACGTGGATTTCCGCTATAGGATCTTCAACGCCGACGGCTCCGAAGTGGAACAGTGCGGCAACGGTGCGCGCTGCTTCGCTCGCTTCGTGCTCGACAAGCGCCTGACCGCGAAGCGGCAGATCCGCGTCGAGACCAAAAGCGGCATCATCGAACTGGATATCCGCAGCGACGGGCAGATCGGTGTCAACATGGGCGCACCGCGCCTGGTGCCGGCCGAGATTCCATTTGAAGCGCCGGAGCAGGCCACGAGCTATCAGGTTGACGTCGACGGCACCCTGGTCGACCTGGCCGCCGTGTCCATGGGCAACCCCCATGCCGTGCTGCGGGTCAGCGACATCAACAATGCACCGGTGCATGAACTGGGGCCGAAAATCGAAAACCATTCGCGCTTCCCGGCGCGGGTCAATGTCGGTTTTCTCCAGGTCATCGACCGGAGCCGCGCGCAGCTGCGCGTCTGGGAGCGCGGGACCGGGGAAACCCAGGCGTGCGGAACCGGCGCTTGCGCTGCTGCAGTGGCCGCGATCAGCCAGGGGTGGATGGATTCGCCACTATTGATCGACCTGCCCGGCGGGCGTTTGTCCATTGAATGGGCAGGCCCTGGCCAACCGGTCATGATGACCGGCCCGGCAGTGCGCGTTTATGAAGGACAAGTGCGTCTTTGAGAGAGTCGAATCCATGAAAGATAAGCCCCAGGTTCCCGCCCTACAGCCCGACGAATCCCCTTCCGAAAGCCTTGAGGCGGCGGCGATTGCCGCGTACCTGGAGGCTCATCCGGATTTCTTCGTCGAGCATGAAGACCTGCTCGCAACCTTGCGCATTCCGCACCAGCGCGGCGACACCATTTCGCTGGTCGAACGCCAGATGACCATCCTGCGTGACCGCAATATCGAGTTGCGTCACCGCCTCTCGCACTTGATGGACGTGGCCCGCGACAACGACCGCCTCTTCGAAAAGACCCGCCGCCTGATTCTCGCGCTGATGGACGCCACCAGCCTGGAAGACGTAGTAATCAGTGTCGAAGACAGTCTGCGCCAGGACTTCCAGGTGCCCTTCGTCAGCCTGATTCTGCTGGGTGACAACCCGATGCCGGTAGGCCGCTGGGTCACCCATGCCGACGCGCAAACGGCCATCGGCGGCTTGCTCTCGGAAGACAAAAGCGTCAGCGGCAGCTTGCGTGAACACGAACTGGACTTCCTGTTTGGCGAAGAACAGCGCAAGCAGATTGGCTCCACCGCCGTCGTCGCCATCAGCTACCAAGGCATCCACGGCGTCCTGGCCATCGCCAGCCGCGACCCGCAGCACTACAAGAGTTCGGTGGGCACGCTGTTCCTCAGCTACATCGCCGAAGTCATGGGCCGCGTGCTACCCCGGGTCAACACCTCCCTGCGCTCGGTACGCTGATCGTGGAACGGCAACTGGACGCTTACTGCGAACACCTGCGCAGTGAGCGGCAGGTGTCGCCTCACACCCTGTACGCCTACCGTCGCGACCTCGACAAAGTGCTGGGCTGGTGCGTCAAACAGAACATCAGCAGTTGGGCGGCCCTGGACATTCAGCGCCTGCGCAGCCTGATCGCTCGTCTGCATTCACAGGGCCAATCGTCCCGCAGCCTGGCGCGGCTGCTGTCGGCGGTGCGCGGGCTCTATCATTATCTGAACCGCGAAGGCCTCTGCGACCACGACCCGGCCAACGGCCTGGCGCCGCCGAAAGGCGAACGTCGGCTGCCAAAAACCCTCGACACCGATCGTGCGCTGCAACTGCTTGAGGGCGCGGTGGAAGATGATTTTCTGGCGCGTCGGGATCAGGCGATTCTGGAGCTGTTTTATTCCTCAGGTTTGCGGCTGTCGGAGCTGACCGGGCTCAATCTGGATCAGTTGGACCTGGCCGACGGCATGGTTCAAGTGCTCGGCAAGGGCAGCAAGACCCGACTGCTGCCGGTCGGCAAGAAAGCTCGCGAAGCGCTGGAGTTGTGGCTACCACTACGGGCCATGACCAACCCGGCGGACGACGCGGTGTTTGTCAGCCAGCAAGGCCGGCGACTCGGCCCACGGGCGATTCAAGTGCGGGTTAAAGCCGCTGGCGAGCGCGAGTTGGGGCAGAACCTGCATCCGCACATGCTGCGGCACTCCTTCGCCAGCCATTTGCTGGAATCGTCCCAGGACCTGCGGGCGGTTCAGGAATTGCTCGGTCACTCGGACATCAAAACCACCCAGATCTATACCCACCTGGACTTCCAGCACCTGGCGACGGTTTACGACAGCGCCCATCCACGGGCCAAACGCATCAAAGGCGATGAGTCATGAGAATTCAATTGATCACCTTCGACCTCGACGACACCCTGTGGGATACCGCCCCGGTGATCGTCAGCGCCGAAGCCGTATTGCGTGAATGGCTGACCGAGCATGCACCGAATCTGGGCGCCGTACCGGTGGAGCATTTGTGGGCGATTCGCGAGCGGATCCTGAGCAGTGAGCCGGGCCTCAAGCACCGCATCAGCGCCCTGCGCCGCCGAGTCTTGTTCCACGCGCTGGAAGAGGCCGGTTACGACCAGGGTCAGGCCTCAGACCTGGCCGATCAGAGTTTTGAAGTGTTTCTGCATGCCCGGCATCAGCTGGAAATCTTCCCGGAGGTGCAACCGACCCTCGAGACGCTGGCCAATCACTACGCCCTTGGCGTGGTCACCAATGGCAACGCCGATGTTCGTCGGTTAGGGCTGGCGGATTACTTCAAGTTTGCCTTGTGCGCCGAAGACATCGGCATCGGCAAGCCGGATGCGCGACTGTTTCATGAGGCGTTGCAACGCGGTGGTGCGACGGCCGAGACGGCCGTGCATATCGGCGATCATCCGGGTGACGACATTGCCGGCGCCCAGCAGGCGGGATTGCGGGCGATCTGGTTTAACCCGGCGGGCAAGGTGTGGGAAGCCGAGAAGGCACCCGATGCCGAGATTCGCAGCCTGAGCGAGTTGCCGGCGTTGTTGGCCCTCTGGAACGCCCAACACTAACCCGCAAATCACACACCGCCCCTGTAGGAGCTGAGCTTGCTCGCGATAGCGGCGTTACATTCAGAGTTTTTATCGACTGATACACCGCTATCGTCGGAACGCCGCCCGGACCAAGCTCAGCTCCTACAGGGTTTGCGTCAAGCCCAAGACCTTTTCTTCGCCCATGAAAAAGCCCGCAGCGACGGCGGGCTTTTTCAGCAAGCAAGCGGCGGCCTTAGATAGGCCGGCTGCCGTACTTGTTATCAGGCTTCTTGGGCGGATCGGCGACCACATTGGCCTCCACTTCCTGCACCTTGCCGCCCTTGGCCAGGAACTCTTCCATGGCCTTGGCCAGGGCATCGCGCTCCTTGTTTTTCGCTTCGACGCTCGGCAGCTCATCGACCGATACCGCTGCCTTGGCTTTGCCTTTGGCGGTCGGAACGGGGGCTTCACCGCCATCGTCGTCAGCAACGTCTTCCGCTGCTGTTTCCAGACCTTCTTCGGTTTCGTCGTCGTCGCCTACTTCGAGGTCGTCGTTTTCCAGATCATCGTCGCTCATGTTCTACCTCATGACTTGCGAAAAGCAGATTAGTTATAGCCCAGCTTCGCCGTCTGTCGAAGGCCGCCGGAAAAAATTCTACAAACGCTGGTAACCAGCGGTTTATGCCTCTTCACCGTGCACGGTGGCGAGGACTTTACGGGCACCGCCAAAATCACGGTGCTCGCCCAGATAAACGCCTTGCCAGGTCCCCAGCGCCAGTCGGCCTCCCGAAATCGGCAAACTGAGCTGACAGCCAAGTACGCTGGCCTTGAAGTGCGCCGGGAGGTCGTCCAGGCCTTCGTCGTTATGCTCATAGCCGTCTGCTCCTTGTGGGATCAGACGATTGAAAAATCGTTCGAAGTCGCGACGTACCGCCGGATCGGCGTTTTCGTTGATGGTCAACGACGCCGAGGTATGCTGCAGCCACAAATGCAACAGACCGACCCGACATGCCTTGAGTTCAGGCAGGCCGGCGAGTAACTCGTCCGTTACCAGATGAAAGCCCCGGGGCCTCGCCCGCAGGGTAATCAGAGTCTGTTGCCACATACAGTTCTCCGCACGTTCGGGGCGCATTCTAGCGCGCTCTGGGAAAAAACAAAGGCCCTAATATTCCTTCTATCATGTAAGCCATTGGCCGCAGAAAAACGCCCGTCGTAAACGCCACTAAACGTGTACGAAAAAACCTTTCAGCAGTTCCTTCACTGACAAACTTCAGACAAAAAAATGCCCGGCAAGCCGGGCAAATTTTTTGTGCGCGTGCTTACAAGTTGTAGCCGCGTTCGTTGTGGAGTGCCAGATCGATGCCGACAGCCTCTTCTTCTTCGGTGATACGCAGACCCATGACAGCGTCCAGCACCTTGAGAATGATGAAAGTGACGATCGCGGTGTAGATCACCGTGAAGCCCACGCCTTTGCACTGAATCCAGACTTGTGCGGCGATGTCGGTGACGGTGCCGAAGCCACCCAGCGACGGTGCAGCGAAGACACCGGTCAGGATCGCGCCGAGAATACCGCCGATACCGTGTACACCGAAGGCGTCCAGGGAGTCGTCATAGCCGAGTTTGCGTTTCAGGGTAGTGGCGCAGAAGAAGCACACCACGCCAGCTGCCAGACCGATGACCAGAGCCCCCATCGGGCCCACGGTGCCAGCGGCTGGTGTAATTGCAACCAGACCGGCCACAACACCCGAAGCAATACCCAAAGCACTTGGTTTGCCGTGCGTGATCCATTCGGCGAACATCCAGCCCAATGCAGCGGCGGCGGTTGCGATCTGGGTCACCAGCATCGCCATACCGGCAGTGCCGTTGGCCGCAGCAGCGGAACCGGCGTTGAAGCCGAACCAGCCGACCCACAGCATTGCAGCGCCCATCAGGGTGTAACCGAGGTTGTGCGGCGCCATCGGGGTAGTCGGGAAACCTTTGCGCTTGCCCAGTACCAGGCAGGCAATCAGACCGGCCACACCGGCGTTGATGTGCACCACCGTGCCGCCGGCGAAGTCCAACACGCCCCAGTCCCACAACAGGCCGCCGTTACCGGACCAGACCATGTGCGCGATCGGCGCATAAACCAGAGTGAACCAGACGCCCATGAAGATCAGCATGGCGGAGAACTTCATCCGCTCGGCGAAGGCACCGACGATCAGCGCGGGGGTAATGATGGCGAACGTCATCTGGAAGGTGACGAACACCGCTTCAGGGAACAGCGCCGCAGGGCCGGTCAGGCTCGCTGGCGTAACACCGGCGAGGAATGCCTTGCCCATGCCACCGAAGAACGAGTTGAAGTTGATGACGCCCTGTTCCATGCCGGTGGTGTCGAACGCGATGCTGTAGCCATAAATGACCCACAGGATGCTGATCAGGCCGGTAATGGCGAAGCACTGCATCATCACGGAAAGAATGTTTTTGGAGCGAACCATGCCGCCGTAGAACAGCGCGAGACCGGGAATGGTCATGAACAGCACAAGAGCTGTCGAGGTCAACATCCAGGCGGTGTCGCCGGAGTTGAGGACTGGGGCCGCCACTTCGTCTGCCGCCATAGCCAGGCCGGGCATTACGAGGGACAACAGGGCTCCTAGCCCTGCGAATTTACGCAGAGTCATATTGTTTTCTCCTGGGGCGTTGGGTTTGTGGCGGCTTAGATTGCGTCGGTATCGGTTTCGCCGGTACGGATGCGAATCGCCTGTTCCAGATTGACCACGAAGATCTTGCCGTCACCGATCTTGCCGGTGTTGGCAGCCTTGGTTATCGCCTCGATAACCCGGTCAAGATCCTTGTCGTCAATGGCGACATCGATCTTCACCTTTGGCAGGAAATCGACCACGTATTCCGCGCCGCGATACAGCTCGGTGTGACCCTTCTGCCGACCGAAGCCTTTGACTTCAGTAACGGTAATGCCCTGCACGCCGATCTCGGACAGCGACTCGCGTACGTCGTCCAGTTTGAACGGCTTGATGATGGCAGTGACTAGCTTCATGAAAACTCTCTCCCGAATTGGTGGACTTGCCCCAGGAAAACAAACCCGACTCAAGTCTAAGCGCAGTGCCTGGCTTTGTAACGCATCGTCGGCCTTACCCGCCCGTCCGACGCCTGCTAACCACTCCGCACGAAACACTTCCCCCGTTCCGCTTGGCGCACTGCATTCGTCACAGCGACTGCATCAGTGCATGGGTTACTACTGACTAAGCAGAAAGCTTGCCATCTCGCCAAAACCCACTGATTTCAAGCCTTTGGCCGCTGCCGCACGCTGCTTCGCGCAAATGGCCCGACGGATACGCACAACAACAGTGCGCGGCCGCCCGTCCGCATGCGCGAAAAGCGTGCACCCCTGACTGCGAGATTGACTATAGACACTGCGTGATACACTGCCCGCCATTGTTGACAGGACATTACCCATGCTCGCGCCCAAAGACTTCCTCGATGCCCTGAGCGGCACCGCCTCCCGCCTCTTCAGCGGCGACACCCCATTGCCGAAAAGCGAAATCGAAAGCCAGTTCAAGGCTCTGTTGCAGAGCGGCTTCAGCAAGCTGGACCTGGTAAGCCGGGAAGAGTTTGATAGCCAAATGGTTGTGCTGGCACGGACTCGGGCGCGATTGGAGAGTCTTGAGGCGAAGGTGGCGGAGCTGGAAGCAAAGCTCAATCCACCTACCGAGTAACACCGCAGACCCCACGGTGAAACCCAACCCACTGTGGGAGCGAGCCTGCTCGCGATAAGGTCGGAACGACCTTCAGATTTATCTGTAGGAGCTGCCGAAGGCTGCGATCTTTTGATCTTTAAGCCCTCAAAAACCCCGGCAACGTCCTACAAGAAAACCACCGCCGTCCGATTGCGCCGTGAAGCCTCGGTTCCTAAGCTCACCTTCTGCTGAATATTCAGCACTGGGTTTGGCGACCCGGAAGCTTAAGGCGCACGACGACCATCTCTTAAGTCATGGCGGTTGTGCGTGGGAGACCTTCGGGTCTGCCGGGTTCCTTTTGCTCCGGTTCGCCAACCCGCGTACAACTGCCACCCAATTGTTTGGCGACAATTGCCGGCAGCCCTTAAGCAAAAGGAGCTGTTTCAATGAATAGCGATGACGCTTATCTAATCCCCCAAGTCTTCACCCGCCACAAACTCCACCTCCACGCCCTTTTGATCGAAAACCAGCCTTGGTTCAGCGCCCGAGACTTAGGCCGTCTGCTTCGTCTTTTCCTCGACGAACGCGCCGTCCGCAAACTCGATCCCGATCAACATCAATCCGCGCGAGTCGTCATCCACGGCACCATCGAAAACACCCTGCTGATCAGCGAGTCCGGCGTCTACGCCCTACTCGTCTACCACTACTGCCCCGAATACCGAGGCCTGCGCGAATGGCTGACCCACGACGTAGTCCCCTCCCTCAGAGACGCCCAGCACCCCACATCAACCGAACGCCCGATTCTGAGCCTGCTGAACTGGCCGGAGATGTCGCTGAGTTTGCTGCACTGGAACAACCAGCCGTGGATTCGGTTGCAGGATGTTCCGCACATGCTGCCGGAGGGTGAACGGCCGCAGCGTGCGATCAATGCACCGTGGTGGAAGCGTGCTTCGCGGATGTTGCAATCGCTTTAACAACCAATAGCACTACACAAACTGCATATGTATGTCTTCTGGCAGCATTAGCCCACAGCTAACGCTGCCATTTCCTACATCTGAAAGCTTTTAATCTAACGCCCTTCAATGATCCCAGTACGGTCCTACAGAACGCGGCTCCCACGCCTGATTACGTGAGCACTCTCCAGCCCTTTATCTTTCATCTCCCTGATCCCAACAGAACACGAGCGATGAGAAGAAAAGGAAAAGGTACGGAACTCCGCGACCAGACTCTTAAATCGAATGCACGAAAGCTGGCGCACAAAACCTTCGCCAAGGACTGTGCAGCTCAAGGTCTAGAGATAGATACGTCGGTGATCAGTTTTGATCCTATTACCACTGCTGCGATAGATGCCTCTCATCTGTGGACAGAAGCAGTCCTGTATCCATGGGATAGCATCCCGGACTGGAAGTGTAAGGACGCCAAGGGTTTCGATTTGGCGATCTGGTATGCACAGAAGCTATGTGGCCTGTGCTATGCGACCCCAAGAAGAAGCACTGTCTGCATAAAGATCATCCTTTTACAGGGGCACCCGGACAAAACCCATCCACTTCGCGGGTGGATCGCTCAAATGGCGCTATTGGCAGCAGAATTTTACGCGCGGATGCTGGGGTGCAACGAGATCGAGATACAAGATCCTGACCCTAACGTTGTCTCCTACTATCAGGAGTTCGGATTCAATTTTGACGAGACCAACCGCCTTGTCATTTACGTGGATGACCAATAACATCAACTGATGATCCAGACACACGAGGTGTCTATGAACCAAAAAAAACGAAAGGCCAAGCTGTTATTAGTTTATGAGTTTCATGCCGAAGCGCTCCGTTTAGCCGGAAACGTGTCTGCGAATCAACGACGCTTTCTTGAAGTCGGTGCAGCTCGAGGCAAAGAGCTTGAGCCTGCCGGCCTGCTAGCCGGAGTAAGAATCTGAACCCAGTTGTGCCCAACAGAGTCACGCGCTTGGTTCGATAACCCGATGCGAATAATCTCAGCACCGTGAGTGTATCCGTTGAGGATGTGCAAGCCTTGGCCTCACCGAAGCCCGCACATAAAAAACCGCTTCCTCAAGGCGGTTTTTTTTCGCCTTCGATTCAGCTTTCGCCGCCGTCCTTCATAGATCTAGGCAACGTCCTACAACAACCTCATCTCGCGACTGATTACGTCGCAAATCCCCACTCCCTTACGCTTCACCCATCAGAAAGACACTCGCAACATCCTGCGAAAATTTGGCGCCTGCGCCATTACGCGCCCCCGACTACCCTTCAAAAAACCGCAGGAAGCGGTTCCCGTAAAGCTCAAGGAACGACCATGTCCCTCTCCATCGTTCACAGCCGCGCCCAGATTGGCGTGGATGCGCCCGCCGTTACCGTAGAAGTCCATCTGGCCAATGGTTTGCCGTCATTGACGATGGTTGGATTACCCGAAGCGGCAGTAAAGGAAAGCAAGGATCGGGTACGCAGCGCAATCATCAACTCGGGTCTGCAATTCCCGGCGCGGCGTATCACGTTGAATCTCGCGCCTGCGGACTTACCTAAGGATGGCGGACGGTTTGATCTGGCGATTGCGTTGGGGATTCTGTCCGCCAGCGTCCAGGTGCCGACGTTGACGCTGGATGACATTGAATGTCTGGGAGAGTTGGCGTTGTCAGGCGCGGTACGTGCTGTGAGAGGCGTGTTGCCGGCTGCGCTGGCTGCACGCAAGGCCGGACGCTCGTTGATGGTGCCGCGAGCGAACGCCGAGGAGGCGTGCCTGGCGTCCGGGTTGAAGGTGTTTGCCGTGGATCACCTGCTGGAAGCCGTTGCGCACTTCAACGGACATACGCCGGTGGAGCCCTACGTTTCCAATGGGTTGCTCTACGCCAGCAAACCCTATCCGGACTTGAATGAGGTGCAGGGGCAAATCTCGGCCAAGCGCGCATTGCTGATTGCGGCGGCTGGGGCTCATAACCTGTTATTTAGCGGACCGCCGGGGACCGGGAAAACACTGTTGGCGAGTCGGTTACCGGGGCTGCTTCCCCCGTTAGCCGAAAACGAGGCGCTGGAAGTCGCAGCCATTCAATCCGTCACCAGTTGCATGCCCTTGAGCCACTGGCCGCAAAGACCATTCCGCCAGCCCCACCACTCCGCTTCCGGGGCGGCATTGGTCGGCGGCGGCTCGAAACCGCAGCCCGGCGAAATCACCCTCGCCCACCATGGCGTTCTGTTCCTTGATGAACTCCCGGAATTCGATCGCAAGGTGTTGGAGGTGTTGAGGGAGCCACTGGAATCCGGTCATATCGTGATTTCCCGCGCCAAGGATCGCGTAAGATTTCCGGCTCGCTTTCAATTAGTGGCCGCGATGAACCCGTGCCCCTGTGGATATCTTGGCGAACCCAGCGGCAAATGCAGTTGTACACCGGACATGGTCCAGCGTTATCGCAACAAATTGTCGGGCCCTCTGTTGGATCGGATCGACCTGCACCTGACCGTCGCTCGGGAAGCCACGGCGTTGAATCCTAAGCTCAAACCCGGTGATGACACCGCCACTGCTGCGGTACTGGTCGCCGACGCCCGGGAGCGTCAAAACAAACGCCAAGGCTGTGCCAACGCATTCCTTGATTTGCCAGGGCTGCGTCGACACTGCAAGTTATCCACAACCGACGAAGCGTGGCTGGAGACTGCTTGCGAGCGTTTGACGTTGTCACTTAGGTCAGCCCATCGACTGCTCAAGGTCGCACGCACGTTGGCAGACCTTGAACAGGTGCATGCAATTACACGCGCGCACTTGGCGGAAGCATTGCAATATCGGCCTGCCTCAGCGTGAAAACGTCAAAGAGAATTTTGAAAAGCTTAACCCGGCCAGAAGGCGACAATATGTTACCGCCTAGATTCCTGAACTTTGTAAGAGCGTTGACCGAGAAGACGGAACAAGGCGAATTTTCCTGGAGTTATGACGACAACAACTCGTTCGTAAAACTAAAAGAAACAGGCTTTTCCTTTTCTCTGCGTTACAGCTTCAACTCCGATGAAAAATATGCGGAGTACGTCATCTATTACTTCGATGATATCGAAGAAAAGGAGTACCGGTTTTATACCAATCAAACCTGGAATGACTTCGATTTCATCCGGCGGTTGTTTGATGCCGCACAAGCCTCAAAAATGAAACTTCCCTTTTGACCCTTCAATGAGCAGTGAACACCACATGCGAGATCACTGCTCACCTAGCTTTTGTCAATCGATAGAGAGACGCGGCTTACTCCTTGGTCAAATCCACCAATGGAATCTGCCGCACTTCAGTCTCCCGCCCACCTTGAATATCACTCACCCGCTTCAGCGCCTTATCCACAGCCCCTTTATCCGCGAGCAAGCTGTACCTAATCTGAAACTGCTTCTGCTCTTTAACCCCAATCATCGGCACCAAACCAAGCGGCCGCTGATACCGACGGTTGTAGGAAAAGCTCGTCCCCGGTTCAAGACCCGTGACATAGCCCTGCCCTTGGGTGTCCGTGTTTTTCCACAGGGAGAACACCGGCAACTGTTGAGTATTGAAACCCACGGAAACCCCGAGATTGCCGGCCTTGTTATGCAGCACAGTCAACGTATCACCCTTGGCATCGCCATAAGGCACAACGTTGTAAACCGTCTCGTCGTAGTCCTTGGTCGGTGCGCGGTAAGTCTGCCAATCCGGCAAATCCCCTTTGGCCTTGTCATTGAACGGCGATACCTGTTTCACCGGTGCGGCAAAACGGGCGCCCTGCTCCAGAAACGGCGTACTGAAGTTACTGTGATACAGCGCCTGATATTCCTTCGGATAATCACCGTTGTTGGTCAGGGTGTCATTGAGGGTAAACGCAACGCTACCCGGTTCGGTGACCAGCTCAGTCATCACCGAGAAGTCGACTTTCTTGAACGCCTGCTCTTTGAGCTCGCCGCGCAGGCTGATGGCGTAAGGCGCTTTTTCATCGATGTGCAAAGTGACTTTGCTGGCCGGGATGTTGGCGGCGCGGCCGTGGAGGGTCAGCAATTCCCCGTTATCCATGCCGGGGTGACCAACCCACTCGTAGCCACAACGGGTGACCAGTTCGTTAAAGCCTTCGAGCCAGCCCAGCCCGTCGCGACCGTTGAGTTCGATGAAGGACGGATTGACCACGTCCTTGACCGGCGAATCCCAACCCATGCGCACATTACCGACCGACGCCTGCAGGACGTTCATGCCACGGGTCGGTACCACCGAGAGTTTCATCGTGCCGTTATCGATGTCGACGATGCTGACGCCCTCCTGCCGACCGCCGTGCAAGTTACGAAGGGTCACGGAGAAGGGTTTGTCGGTTTTTACACCGAGTTGCTGGCTGGTGACCTGCCAGTTTTGGGCAGCCTTGTCGCTGTCGAGCAGGACGTAATCCCAGGCCATGGCGTGGGAGGCGGACAGCGCGCCAAAGGCAACGACGAGTTTGAGCGGATTCATGGGGAAGCCTTTCTTGGAGTTGTGCATTTTTTATAGCGCTGATGAAACGATTCAGCAAGCTTAAAAAGCGTACACCCGAGCCTTCCCACGCCAATTTAAATTGACCTCATGCAACCTCCGCACGCTTACGCTAGTCTCATACGGTTTTGAACCTCTTGCAGATTGACGGCGACATCATTATGACATTAAGGTCGCCAGCTAATTGCAGGAGCAAGCGCAGACACTTTTGTCTGTCATTTTTGCGCAGCGGAACATACGGAGTTTGAATGCGCGGGGCACTATTACGCAGCGGTAAGAGCGGGTCATTCACTGCCCTGGGCGAGACAGGTCAACCGGTTTACCGGGCAGCCCTGCAATTGCGCGAAGCCATTCGCCGCAAGAACCCCGAAATGGTCGATCACCTGGCCATCCCTCAAAGCGATGAACTCGGCAACCAGATTGACTGGTACAGCGGCCTCGACGGCGATGTGATCCCGTGGAGCAGCGCGACCGAAGAAGAACGCGCGCCTGCACGCCGCCAACTTGAAGCGCTGAAGAACTCGCTCGACGAATTGAGCCAGCGTTTCCTGGGCACTGATCCAGCCGAACAGCAGCAAGGCGACAAAGCCGTGTTCGGCAAGCTGCTCAAGCGTGTGATTCATTTCCCCGACGAAAACTTCGTCTACCTGGTGCAAGGCAAACCGGTGCTGACCTTTTGGGGCTTCGAGCATGCCGGTACCGGCAATCGCGATCCCCTGCACTGCCTCTATCAAGTTCCGCCCGCGTTTACGCTGCCACCGGTGGTCGAAGCCGCGCCCGTGGTTGCGCCGCCCGTCGTACCGGTGGTTGCTCGTCCGTGGTGGCGGCGCTGGTGGTGGCTGTTGCTGCTGCCTTTGTTGCTGCTGCTTTTGTGGTTATTACTGGGCTTGCGCGGTTGCGTGCCGATTCCACTGGTGGCGGTCGATCTGCTCCCCGAGGGCGTCGTGCCTGTTGAAAGGCAACTGGAAGAACCACAACTGACCGGCCATGCCACGACGCTCAATGGCGTTCCTGTGACGGGCACCGTTATAGGCTCCACCACGGGAACCGGCACCGCTGTGACCGGAACCCAGGGCGTGGAAGCGCCGGCGGTCGAGGGCAACGAGGCTGATGCAGCACCCGCCGGCGTGACCCAAGACCCCGCCAAAGACCTGGCAGCAGACCCGGCAGCCGAAGCCCCAACCGCGCCACCCGAAAACAAAACTGCGCCGCCGGATATCACATCGCCCGAGGCCGAGAAATCCGCCGTCGCAAAACCCGGCCCGCCCCTGAGCATTCCGCCAGACGCCGCCGACGGTGCCGCCAATTTCCTCGACGGTCAGTTCCGCGCCGGCGCCGGTATTCAGGATCGCCGAACCGGCAAACCCCTGCGTCTGGAATACCAGCTCAAGGACGGTAAAGGCGAAGTCACCGTACACCAGGCCGACGGCACGAAATGCAGCGGGCCGGTGAGCGCTACTATGAAGGGTGGCAGCCTGGCCATCGACAGTCAGGGCCAGGCCGTGTGTGGCGATGGCAGCACTTACGACATGCCCAAGGTCAACTGCCGCAAAGGGGCGACCACAGTCGCAGACTGCACCGGCGGTTACGGCAAAGAACAATTCCCCATGTCCATGCGGCACGTGGCCGAATAAAAACGGAATAACCCGACATGTTGCCTGAAGTCACCCAATTCGAAGACACCGTCACGCTGGTCAGCGACACCGGCATCCAGTTCATGGATTTCGCCCTGCGCCTGGATCCTCGCAAGGAACCGGCGGGCGAATTCGCGCCGATGATCAGCGGGCTGATCTGCCGCCTGTCATACAACGAAGAGAAAGACTTCTTTTTCTACGAACCTGAACCGGAAAAGGTCGAGAAAGCCAAGCCTGCGTTCAGCGTCGACATGAAAAGCAGCCTCGAGTTGCTGGACGGTATCTGGCTGCCGACCCCGTTTTT
The DNA here is from genome assembly GCF_000282315.2 of Pseudomonas sp. GM41(2012). Taxonomy (GTDB): domain Bacteria; phylum Pseudomonadota; class Gammaproteobacteria; order Pseudomonadales; family Pseudomonadaceae; genus Aquipseudomonas. The sequence goes on along the minus strand of NZ_AKJN02000007.1, from coordinate 347,216 downwards.
CCGCTTCATGCCGCCGCATCGCTTCGACGAAGGCCCGACCAACTGGTCGCGCATGCGTCTGGTGAAGCTGGCGACGCCCGACATCGACGGCAACACCCACCGCCTGACGATGGCGTTCGACAGCCGCGTCATGCCCAAGCGTGACGGCACCGCTTACCTGGCGCCAAACGAAGAAGACATCAGCTCCGGCGTGTCCTTCAAACTGGCGACGAAGGCCAGCGAAACCCGCTGGTTCCTGGCCCAGCCGTGGGTCAACGAGTGGCTGCTGGAAGTGTTCAACGAGGGCAATGCCCACCGCTCGCGCGCCGAGCTGGACGCCGACATCCGCGCCAACTATCACTTGGCGCACTACCTCAACTTGCTCAGTCTATTGAGCAAGCCGTCCGCCGCCCAGCAGTCGACGGCCCGTGCGAAAGTTGAAATCCCTGAACTGAAAGTTGTCGCCAACGACAGCAATGGCCTGGTCAAACCGATTCCGGTGGACCTGGTGCTGGACGTCGGCAACTCGCGCACCTGCGGCATCCTGATCGAAAACCACGGTCAGGCCGGCTCCGGGCTGAAGCAAAACTACGTGCTGGAACTGCGCGACCTGATCACCCCGGAACACACCTACAATCTGCCGTTCGAAAGCCGTGTGGAATTCGCCCAGGCGTACTTCGGCAAGGACCACTGTTCGGTCAAGAGCGGCCGTCACGATGCGTTCCAATGGGCGACGATTGCCCGCGTCGGCAATGAGGCCAGCCGTCTGGCCAGCCGTCGCCGTGGCACCGAAGGTTCCACAGGCCTGTCCAGCCCGAAACGTTATCTGTGGGACGAAAACGCCTACGGCCACGGCTGGCGCTTCAACTGCTCGTACATCAAGACCGACAGCGAGCCGTACGCCACGGCCGCGCCGTTCTCGCACCTGATCAATGAAACCGGCGAGGCGCTCTACAGCCTCGAAGAAGACGATCGTCTGCCGGTGTTCATGCCGCGTTACTCGCGCAGCTCGCTGATGACCTTCATGCTCGCCGAAGTGCTGGCCCAGGCGCTGTCGCAAATCAACAGCCCGGCCCAGCGCTCCCGCCAGGGTCACACCCGCGTGCCGCGTCAGCTCAACAGCATCACCCTGACCGTGCCGCCGGGCATGCCGCAGGCCGAGCGCAGCATTCTCAACGAACGCATGCTGCAAGCCATCGGCCTGGTGTGGAAGAGCCTCGGCTGGCATGCCGGCGAAGAGGACCCACATCAGGATCAGGCCGTCAGCCCGCGCACGCCGATCCCGAGCATCCGCGTGGAATGGGACGAAGCTTCCTGCGGCCAGTTGGTGTACCTGTACACCGAGGTCAACGAGAACTTCGCCGGTCACCCGGAAGAGTTTTTCGACACCATCGCTCGGCCAGACAAGACCGACCGCGAACGCATCACCCTGGCAACCATCGACATCGGCGGTGGTACCACGGACCTGGTGATCACTGACTATCGCCTCGACCGCGCCGGCAACACCGGCAGCGGCAGCAACGTGCACATCGTGCCCGAGCAGCGTTTTCGCGATGGTTTCAAAGTGGCTGGCGATGACATCCTGCTGGACGTGATTCAGGACTTCATCCTGCCAAGCTTCGAAAAAGCCTTGCAGAACGCCGGTGTGAAAGCCCCGGATTCGCTGATGTCACGCCTGTGTGGCGATGAATCGGTCAGCGCCCAGGACATGATCCTGCGCCAGCAATTGAACCTGCAGGTGTTCGCCCCGCTGGGCCTGGCGCTGCTCAAGGCGTACGAGCATTACGATCCGCAAGTGCCGCAAGAAGTCACCCCGCAAAGCTACCGTCAATTGATCGGTGACAACGCGATCAGCCAGACCGTGCTCGACTACGTCAACGCCGCCGTGCGGCGCGATGTCGGCGGTCAGAGCGGTTTCGACCTGTATGACGCGCCGATCAGTTTCGACCTGCAGAAGCTTCACGCCGCGTTCCTCAACGACCAGATCAATATCACCAAGATTCTCGGTGCGCTGTGTGAAGTGGTCGCGCATTACCCGTGCGATGTCTTGCTGCTGACTGGCCGCCCTTCGCGCCTGCCCGGCATCCAGGCGTTCATTCGCAAGGTGCTGCCGCTGCCACCGGGGCGCATTCTGGCGCTGCAAAACTACCGCACTGGCGGCTGGTACCCGTTCCACAAGAACGGCCGGATCGACGACCCGAAAAGCACCGCGTCGGTGGGCGCCATGCTCTGCCTGTTGTGCGCCAATCACAGCGTGCCGAACTTCTACTTCCGTGCTTCGGCGCTCAAGCCGTATTCGACGGTCAAGCACATCGGCGTGATCGACCTGAACAACGTGATCAAGGATGCCGACGTGCTGTACCGCGACATCCAGTCCGAGGACTACAAAATCAAGCTGCCGGAAATCGGCGTTGGCGATGCCGCCGACACGCCACAACTGGAAATGCGTGGCGATCTGCGCCTCGGTTTCCGTCAGTTGGCCGCCGACCGCTGGGCCGCCTCGCCGCTGTATACCCTGCGTTTCACCAAGGCCGGTCGGGAGAAGTTTTCCCGCGCGATCGGTGAAAACGGCAGCGCGCCGCTGCTCAAGGTGCGGTTCGAGGTCAAGCCGGCGGACAAGTACACACGCAAGCAGGATCTGGTCAGCGACCGCCTCTCGGTTCGCGACATCGAATCCAACAGTAACAACGTCAACTTCAACCCGCGCAGCGACCTCGAGCTGGAACTCAACACCATGCTCGACGCCGGCCTGAGCGAGACCAAGTACTGGCTCGACAGTGGAAGTGTGAAACGCAAATGAATGATCTGACCCCCGATCAAACTCAGCTCTCTGCCAGTTGGGCCGCTGTTTATAACGGTGCCGGTCAGGCGCTGGACTGGATTGCCCAGACGCGCGGCAACGCGCCACGCCTGGACAGCGAAGCCGACAACCTGAACATCCGCCTGCACCGCGCCCGCAACCTGGCTCACAGCCTCGGTCGCGTGGCCTGCACGCCGATGACCATTGGTTTTTTCGGCTTGTCCCAGGCCGGCAAGTCCTACCTGATCTCGGCCCTTGCCGCCGGTCAGAACGGCAAGCTGGAAACTGATTTCGGTGGCCAGCGCCTGGACTTCATCAAGCACATCAACCCGGTGGGTGGCGGCAAGGAAGCCACCGGCCTGGTGACGCGCTTCAGCCGTCGGGCGACCGAGAGTCAGGACAATGACTTTCCGGTAGAACTCACGCTGTTCAAGGAAATCGAGCTGGCGAAGATTCTCGCCAACTCCTGGTTCAAGGATTTCGACCTCGAGCGCATTTCCTACGAGATCGACGAAGAACGCATCCAGCGCGTACTCAAACCGTTCGAAGGCCGTGAAACCGGGCCACTGCAAACGGGCGTCAACGCCGATGATCTGGTGTCGCTGTGGGATTACCTGCGCGACAACTTCCGCAACTCGGTGAAGAAACTTGAGCACCTGTACTGGCCCAAAGCACTGCAACTGGCGCCACGCCTGAATTTCCAGGAACGGGCCGAGCTGTTTTCGATCCTCTGGGGCGAGCAAAGCGAACTGACACGCGTGTATCAGCAACTGGCCGGCGCGCTGCACAAGCTAGGCCTGCCCGAGACCGTGTTCGCACCGCTGAAGGCCTTGGTGAGTTTCGAAAACGACACCTACAGCCAGCGCGACAGCATCATGAACGTCGACATTCTCGAACGCTTCGGCACCCCACGGGACTTGCCGATCGACGTTCGACCAGTGGTTGGCGATCGCCTGCAAAACAGTCAGGCGATTCCAGTTGCGCAACTGGCGGCGTTGACGGCCGAAATGACCTTCCGCCTGATCGAAGCGCCGGTGGATGACATCGTCAATCAGGTCGACCTGCTGGATTTCCCCGGTTATCGCGGGCGCCAGAAACTGCACGAGATCGCCGACTCCAACGACCCGCAATCCGCCACCAAGGACAACTCCGTTTCGCAGCTGATCCTGCGTGGCAAGGTCGCCTACCTGTTCGAACGCTACACCGATAACCAGGAAATGAACGCGCTGGTGGTCTGCACCGGTTCGACCAAGCAGAGCGACGTCAACGATGTAGGCCCGGTGCTGACCCGGTGGATCGAAAAGACCCAAGGCGCCGACTCGGCCGCTCGCAGCAAGCGCGACACCGGTCTGATCTGGGCGCTGACCATGCTCGACCTGCGCATCACCAACTCCCTGAGTCTGACGCCTGATCAGTACGACGAGAGCTGGAACGGCATGGTCAAGCTGACCATGCTGGAGCGCTTCGGCAGCCTGAGCTGGATGAGCGACTGGGCCGGCACACCGTTCCAGAACACCTACCTGGTGCGTAAACCGCGCATGGACGCGGCGTTCATCGAACAAGACGCGACGGGTGCCGAAACGGGCCTCAATGCCAGCTATCAGGACCGTGTCAGCGCGCTGGGCACCAGCTTCGCCAGCAACGAACTGGTGTGCAAACACATCCACGATCCTGCCAACGCCTGGAAAGAAATGCTGCGCAACGATGACGGTGGCATCAGCCACTTCAGCGGCAGTTTCAAAGGCGTGGCCAATATCGAATTCAAATTGCAGCGCATCCGCGAGCAATTGGGCGAATGCCTCGAAGGCCTGACCACTCACGGTCTGAGCACCTGGTACCACGCCGACGGCGACGGTGCCGCTGCCGTCAAGAAAGCCCAGGCGCAGATGATTCTGGCCGGCCTGGGCCGTCGCCCGGCAGTGCTCGGCGAGCTGATCGATCAACTCGACATGCCGAGCGAAGAGGTCCGCGACCTGTACCTCAGCGGTGTGTACGAAACTGATGACGAGCCGGCCGTGAAGGACGAGCCAGTCGCCCCGACACCGAGCCAGAGCCTGTACGGCAACGACGCCGGTTTCGACTTCGATTTCGGTGACGACCTGGGCCACGACGCGCCGGGCAGCAGCAACACCGGCACCCCGGCGCCCGAACTGCAAAGCAACGAACACCGATTCGCCAAAGCGGCGTTCACGGCGTGGATTGCGCACCTGCGTGAACTGACCACCCGGCAAAGCCTGCTCAACCTCCTGGGGTTGGAAAAAGCATTGCTGGAAGCGGTGGTCGACGAATTGATCACCGCCGGCTATCGCCAGGACTTGCCGGGGCAACTGAGCCATGCGGTACTCAAGCGCGCACAAAGCGGCGCACGGCGCGATCAACTGGTCGAGCGCCAGGTCCTGGAAGTGCAACGGGTACTGCGCGATTTCGTGTCCTGGTTCGGCTACCTGCAGAAGCCGGTGAGCGAGCGTCCGAACAGCCGCGCCGGTGCCAAGGCGCCGCTGTTCTCGTTCTACACCGACATCAGTCCGGGACAAGTGCCCGTGCTACCGGCGCAACCGGCGAATCAGGCGCAGCGGTATCTCGGCGATTGGCTCTCGGGCCTGGCCTACCTCACGCAGGACAATGCCGGCCATGACGCCGGACGTGAAATCACCCCTGAACAGAACGAACGGCTGGGCCAAGTGCTCACAGCCTTCACAGCGAGATAAGCAATGCCAATTCGTGTCGACCTGCTCGCGTTAGAGCCCAATGTGCCTGGTCAGGCCCGCCTCACTGTGAAGAAGTGGCAGGGTGGCGAGGAACAGCTGGAGTTTTCCATTCAGCGTAACCAGGACGGTTTTTACCTCCAGGACCACAAGGCCTGGAGCAACAATCCATTCTGGTTCAAGGTCTCGCGTTTCAATGTCATGGCCAGCGGCGAAGGCCTGGAAGCACAGGTCGGCCCGGACGTGGTCGACCCGCTGCTGGAAGGCGGCGCCAACTCGCAATTCCAGATCGAACTGCGCGAACAGAACCAAGGCCACACCGACAGAGGCGTGGTTCGGCCAGGCGTTGGCGTTTTGCCGTCCACGGCTGGCGGCCAGACGCGCTCGACGTACGGCGGCGCCGAACTGACGGCGCCGAGTGCACCGGCACCGGCACCGGAAATCCCGGAGTTGCCTGAACTGATCCTTTCCACCGCCGAACCGGAAGTGGAATTGGAGTCGGTGCTCACCGAGCGCGCCTACACGCCGCCTCCCGCACCGGTGAAGAAAAGCAACAAAGGCCTGATCGGCCTGTTGATTGTCGTGTTGTTGCTGCTGGCCGCGGGCGGTGGATTCTGGTTCTACAAACGCACCCCGGCGACTGCCCCGGTGGCCACAGCCGCTGCCGCCGCACCGGCCGGCGCCGACGCTCAAGCCTGCACCCTGGAGAGCATGAACAGCCTGCCCGAATTGACCTTCGTCCAGACCTGCATCAAGGCGGCGCCCGACAGTGCCAAGTTGCTGGAGATCATCAACCAGGCCAAGGCCGGCAAACACTGCGGTGTCGCCCAGCGCCTGTACGCCAACCGTGCCCAGGCCGGTGACGCACTGATCGCCAACGCTTATGCCCGCGAATACGACCCTAAATACCTGAAAGCCAGCGAGTGCTTCCCGGTCGCGGACAATGCCACGGCGGCCTATTGGTACGAAACCATCCTCACCCAGGACCCGAACAACGCCGAAGCCAAGCAGCGTTTCGAGGAGTTGCAGAAGTGATGCGTTCTCCCGTGAGTCAATTCCTGTTGAGCGGCGCCGCATTGTTGGCGCTGTGTCTCAGCCCGCTGTCCCAGGCCGATGACAAACCGCTGATCCAGGCCGGTAAAAAGACCCTGTTCCAACGCGTGCTGACCACCCCGGGCTGCAAGATCAGCCCGACAGCGGGCGGTGCCGCAGGTGACGCACAACCGGTCTTCAGCCGCTTTTATGTGTACGAGCGCGCCCAAGCGGCAAACGCCGAATGGCTGAAAGTCGGCCCCGACAGCTACGGCAAAACCATTGGCTGGCTGCCTGCCGGCTGCACCACTGACTGGAAGATGCAGCTGACACTGGCCTTCACCAACCCGGCCAACCGCGACCGGTTGCTGTTCTTCAAGGACCGCGCCACCGTCGAAGGCATCCTCGATGCGCCGGACCCGGTGAGCAAAGTCGCGCCGCTGCGGGCCACGCTGAAAAAGGGCCAACAAGCACCGGGCGTACTGGCTGAAGAACCTGAATACTTCGTAGACCTGCAAAAGCAGTTCTACCTGCTGCCGGTGCTCAGTGGCGAAGAAGTCATGACCGAAGGCGGTTTCCGCACGCGCCTGCTTAACGTCGCGTCGGTCAGCAAGCCGGATGACAAGAACGCCAAGGGCGGTGCTGCCAACAGCGCTGCCGGTGGCAAGGCAGCCGAAGACAAAACCGCCAGCCAACTGAAGGAATTCAGTGCGGCGGTGGTGTTTGTCATCGACTCGACGATCTCGATGGACCCGTACATCGACCGCACCCGCGAGGCGATCCGCAAGGTTTATCAGAAAATCGAAGCGCAGAACCTCGGCAAGCAGGTCAAGTTCGGCATGGTCGCTTTCCGCTCCAACACCCAGGCGGTGCCGGGGCTGGAATACACCACCAAGATGTACGCCGACCCAACCAAAGTGAAAGACAGCGCCGACTTTTTCGCCAAGATCGCCGACCTCAAACAGGCCTCCGTGTCGAGCAGCAGCTTCGATGAGGACGCCTTTGCCGGCGTCATGGAGAGCATCGACAAGGTCGACTGGAGCCAGTTCGGCGCGCGCTATGTGGTGTTGATCACCGACGCGGGCGCCATCGAAGGTGACGACAAACTGTCGAAGACCGGTTTGAGCGCCGCGCAGGTGCGCATCGAAGCCGCCAATCCGGGCGTGGCGATTTACACCCTGCACTTGAAAACTCCGGCCGGGGCCAAGGACCACGCCAAGGCCGAGGCGCAGTACCAGAACCTGTCGACCTACCCGGGCACCAACACCTCGCTGTATTACCCGGTGAACGCTGGCGATGTGAATGAATTCGGACGCAAGGTCGACGCACTGGCCGCCGCGATCACTACACAAGTGAAAGCCGCCTACATGGGCGAGGACGCCATCGGCAGTGCGGCGAACGCCAAGCAGGACCCGGCCGAGAAGAAAATGCTCGAAGACGCGGCGCTGATCGGCCACGCCATGCAACTCGCCTACCTCGGCGAGAAGACCAACAGCAAAGCCCCGCCGGTGTTCAAGGCGTGGATCACCGACCGTGACCTGATCAAGCAGAACATTCCGACCACCGATGTGCGGGTGCTGCTGACCAAATCCCAGCTCAGCGACTTGAGCGACGTGATGAAGAAGATTCTCGATGCGGCCAACGAAGGCCTGATTTCACCGGCGGAAATGTTCGATCGCCTGCGTTCGGTGGCGGCGACCATGGGCGCCGATCCCAATCAGCTCAAACAGAACAGCAACGCCAAACTGGCGGATATGGGCGTGCTCGGCGAGTACCTCGAAGACCTGCCCTATCAGAGCGAAGTGCTGAACCTGGATGAAGAGACCTGGAAGAGCTGGGACGGTCTGGCGCAAGAGAAATTCATCCGCACGCTGAACACCAAACTGCGGCATTACCAGCGTTACAACGCGGATGTCGACCGTTGGGTCGCTTTAGCCAAGGACAGTGATGCACGGGACAACGTGTATCCCGTGCCACTGGAAATGATGCCTTAACGAGACGCCGATGCTCGATATCAAGAACCTGCTGGTGCGCCGTGGTGAAGGCGCACAGGCTCATCACGTGCGACTGCCGCACTTGCAGGTCGGCGCCGGAGAAATCCTCGCCATCACCGGCGAGAGCGGCAGCGGCAAAAGCACCTTGCTCGAAGCCATCGGCCTGTTACTCGCGCCGGTGGAACTCGAGCGCTTTCGTCTGGGCGCGGCGCACGCTCAAGACATTGCCCAATTGCTCGCCACTGATGACCAGCCGGCGCTTGCAGCGGTGCGTTCACGGCATTTGGGGTTCATTTTGCAGAGCGGCGGCTTGCTGCCGTTCCTGAGCGTGCGTGACAACATCGGCCTGCCGCGCCGGTTGCTCGGGATGTCGGTGAAGAGCGAGCACATCGACCACGCCGTTGACGTGCTGCGCCTGCAAGGGTTGCTGGATAAACAACCGCAGGCCTTGTCGATCGGCGAGCGTCAGCGCGTTGCCTGTGTGCGCGCCATTGCCCATGAGCCGCTGCTGCTGTTGGCCGACGAGCCGACCGCCGCGCTCGACCCTCACAGCGCCCGGCGTTTGTTCGAGTTGCTGCTGAGCCTGGTGTCGAGCATGGGTTTAAGCGCACTCGTTGTGTCCCATGACTGGGCCTTGCTGAAAGATTTCGGCTTGCCGCGACTCGGCGCTATCAGCCGTCAGGGAGAGACACTGTTTGAACCGATGGACTGATCGCTTGCGCCTGTTGGGCTCCCTGGCGCTGCAAGACCTCTGGCACGACCGCAAGGTCTCGCTGTGCATCGCCGCCTCCCTGGTGGCGGTGATTGCGCCGTTGTTGCTGCTGTTCGGGCTCAAGCACGGGGTGGTCAGCCAGTTGCAGGACGAACTGCTGCGCGACCCGCGCAACCTTGAAGTGAAGATGCTCAGCAACGGCAATTACGACACAGCCTGGATCGAGCGTTTGCGCCTGCGCCCCGAAACCGGTTTTGCCCTCGGCCAGACGCGCTCGCTCAATACCCAGGCTGACCTGCTGATCGGCATGCAACGGTTTGTCGAAGGCGCGGAAATCATCGCCACCGAACCTGGCGATCCACAACTGGATCTGCCGTCGCTCAACCCGGTCGGCAATCAAGTGATCCTCAGCGCCCGCGCCGCGCAACGTTTACAGGCCAAGGCCGGCGACAGCGTGCAGCTGCGGGTGTTGCGTCGTCTGGAAGGTGTCAATGAACGAGGAGAGATAACCCTGACGGTGCTGGCGGTGCTCGACGGCGCCCGTTTCGGTCGCGCGGCCGGGTTTGTCGCCCCACCGCTGCTGCTGGATCTGGAGCGCTTTCGCGACGGTTATCAGGTCAGTGCGTTCGGCGTTGTCACCGGCAAGCCTCTGGGCGATCTGCAACCGCTGTATGCCCGCGCCCGCGTGTATGCGCGCGACATCGATCAAGTCGCACCGCTGGAGCACTGGCTCAACGAACAACACATCGAAACCTCGAGCCGACTGGCCGACATCGACAACGTCAAAGCGATCAACCATGTGCTGGGGCTGATCTTCGGCGTGATCGCCGTGGCGGCGCTGATCGGCTGCGTGGCGTCGATGGTCGGCGCGTTCCTGGCCAACATCGACCGCAAACGCAAAAGCCTCGCGGTCCTGCGTCTGCTGGGCTTCAAGCGCCGGGCCGTCGGCGGTTTCGTGGTCCTGCAAGCGCTGGTGCTGAGCCTGGCCGGCTACGTCGGCGGGCTGGGGTTTTATGCCGTCGGCAGTCATCTGTTCGACTACCTGCTCGGCAGCAGCCAGGCCACCGGCACCTTTGTTTGCCACATTACTGTCTGGCATGGCGTTGCCGCCCTGCTCCTGACTTTTTTGGTCGCTGCATTGGTGGCCGTGATCGGCGCCCTGCGAGCCATCAACATCCAACCTGCGGAGAGTCTGCGTGAGCTATAAACGTTTTGGCTTGCTGTTGCCCCTGAGCCTCGGCTATATGCTCGACGCCTCGGCGGCGGGCTGGGAAGAGAAATTTTATAACCCGATGCCGGACGCCGCCGACGTGGTGCTGCCGATGCCCTGCGAAGGCTCGATGGTATTTCGCAAAGTGTTCATCCCCCTGGCCGGGCCGCTCGATGACTACCCGATCAACATTGGTCAGGACGGCGCGGAATATGGCTACGTCGAACAGACCCGGCCGACGTTCATCGCCGGCAGTTTCACTGGCGCGAAGAACGACAAATCCCGCTACTACCTGATGGCCAAGTACGAGATGAGTCAGCTGCAATACGCCGCACTGACCGAAGCAACCTGCCCCACCGCCGCCACCAAAATGCGCGTGCCGCAAACCGCAGTGAGCTGGGTGCAAGCCATCGAAGCCGCCGACAAGTACAACCTGTGGCTGCGCAAAAACGCCGCCGACAAGTTGCCCAAGGAGGACGGCGCACAGGGCTTCCTGCGCCTGCCGACTGAAGTCGAGTGGGAGTTCGCCGCGCGCGGCGGGCTGGAAGTCGGTGCTGCAGAGTTTCGCGACACGCACTACCCGATGCCGGAAGGCATCAACGCCTACGAGTGGTTCGCCGGGGCGCAATCGTCCAACGGCAAAGTGCAGTTGTCCGGCCTGCAAAAGCCCAATCCTCTGGGCCTGCATGACATGCTCGGCAACGTCGACGAAATGATGTTCGAACCGTTTCGCCTGAACAAACTTGATCGCCAGCACGGTCAGGCCGGCGGCTATGTGGTGCGTGGCGGCAACTATCTGACCGCTCAGGCTGATCTGCGCACGGCGTTGCGCAAGGAACAGCCGTACTACAACGCCGACGGCCAGGTGAAAAACAAAACCACCGGCCTGCGCCTTGTCATGGTGTCGCCGACCCTGACGTCTCGCGAACGGGTCGCCAGCATCGAAAGCAGCTGGAAGAAACTCGGCACCGGCAGCAAGGAAACCGAATCTGCCGACAAAGGCACCGTTCAGTCTCTGAACAGCCTGGCCTCGGGCGTCGAAGACAAAGCGCTCAAGGAAAAACTCCAAGCCCTGGAAAACAAGTTGCGCGCCAGCAACCAGCAGCAGGAAGAAACCCGCGACCAGGCGATTCGCGCCAGCCTCAATCTGGGTGCATTCTTGTGCACCAAGATGCTAGACGACGGCCAGTACGTGGACTTCCTGCAAAAGAACTACAAGCTCAATTGCGAAAGCGCGGAAAAAGACGCCAGTTGCGACATGCGCAAAGGCAAGCTCGACGAGCAGAAGGATCGCCTGCACAAGCTCAGCCGTTACTATGCCAGCAGCCTGGTGGAATCGGCGACCTTGTACGGCCAGCCATTGCTTGAAACGCAGGTCCCGGTGATGGAAGAAATCATCACCCGCAACAAACAGCTGCAAGACCTCAAACCTTACTTGCGCACCCACTGGGCTAATCAGAAGGCGTTCCTGCAAAAGCAGAAAATCGACACTGAAGCCTGGCTGAACAGCTGCAAAACCGTCACTCAATAACTCACCTTAATAACTCACCTTAATAACAACACGTCAACACCGTCACCGAGGAGTTTCACCATGTCCCGCAGCCTTTGGACTCGCTTCAAGCTACAGATCGCTTTCGTTGTCGCCGGCAGCCTGCTGCTGACCGGTTGCGCCAACACCGGAAGCTCCATGCTCGGCGACAGCGGCGGGACCGACCCGCGCCTGACCCAGGGCCAGGACGCAGAGTTCTTCAGCAAGTCCGGCTACCAGGCCTGCGCCGTCGGCGCCGGTGCCGGCATCCTCGCTTGCGCGCTGTCCAACAGCAGCAACAAAGCCGTGTGCGCCGTCGCCGCCGGTATTACCGCGTGTGGCGTGGCCATGGGCGCGAACTACTACCTGGATCAGCGTCGCAGCGAATACTCCGACACCACCACCCGCTTGGCCAAAATGAACAGCGACGTCGAACTAGACACCCAGAACGTGATCGCCCGTACCGCGACCGCTCAGCAAGTGATCAAGGATGACCAGGCGCAAATCGCCCAGATCAAAAAGGACATCGCCAACAAGAAAGTCGACAAGGCCAAGGCCCAGGTGCAAATCGCCGATATCGATTCGAACATCGCGCGCCTGCGTAAAGACCTCGGCAACATGCGCATCAAAGTCACCGAGTACACCAAAGTGGCAGACGCCGAGCGTGCACAAGGCGCCACCGGTGCCGAGATCAAGCAGGTGGACATGAACATTATGAAAATGAACCAGAAAGTCGCTGCCCTGCAGAAGGAAGTCGACGGTCTGTACAGCCAACGCTCCGCCATCACCCTGGGCTAAGCACATGACGCTACGACAACTGGCGGTCCTCACCGCCGTCCTGGCCTTGAGCGGTTGCGCGACCCAGCCGGGCGAATGCGATGCGACCAATCGCGACAGCAGCATGCTGACCAAGATGAACTGCGACTACTCCGGTGGTTACAGTGATCAGGTCAAGCAGAAGGAACTGGCCCTGAGCGAGTCCCGTCAGCAAAACGCAATGTTCCGTCAGGTGTACGAGAACATTCAGGCCCAGCAGCTGAGCACCAAAACCGACCTGGCCAGCCAGCAGAAAGCCCAGGCGGCGCTGAATCAGTCGCTGGGGCAACTGCTGACCTCGCTCAAGGCCCGTCGTGGCAACGAAAGCGGTGTGCAGAAGCAGATTGCCGGTCTCGAGCAGCAGCTCAAGGCTTCGCAGGCAGCGCCAATGGCCAAATCAACGCCAGCGACGCTGAAGGCCAAGCAGGAAGAGCTGAAGGCCTTGCAGAAGAAGGTCAATCAGCTGCAATTCAGCCTCGGCTACGAAGAGTAACTTTTCACCCCGCAGGCCTCCCGATGGAGGCCTGCACTTTTTTCAGGAATCGTCGTCATGCAGCGGGTCATCAGGGATGCGCAAGCCACACCGGAGGGGATGAGTGCGCTGCAAGCTAAAGTCGCCCTCATCCAGAAACACTTTCCGCCGACCGTCGCCAGCCTGTTTGCCATCCCGCGGATGGGCAGCGGCGACGTGCTGGAATGGTGGACAGAACTGGGTGGCCAACCTACGCCCTACGCCGACCTCAACGAGGACGCGCAACGACGTTTGCTGGAAACCTATGAAGTGCGCCAGACGTCCCTCGGACAGCTGGCGGACGAACTGCAAAAACGCGGTCAACCGACGGAAGCCGAAGACCTGCGCAGCCTGCTCGGCACGCCGGAGCTGGACAAACTCTACAGCCTCAACGGCGAGCCTTTGGTGGTGCGCTGGAACCAGCGCCCGCCCAAACCGATCATACCTCCGGTGGTTCCGGTGGTGCCGGTCGTACCGCCGTCGCGCCGTGGCTGGTGGATCGCGGCGGCCTTGCTCGCGCTGTTGTTGCTGCTTCTGGCACTGTGGCTCTGGTGGTTCCTGCACCGTGAGCCGGTTGTTGTGGCTCCACCGGTTGCGCCGGTAGCGCCCGTGGTGACACCCGTCGAGAAACCGGTTGAGCCTGCTCCCGAGCCTGTCGTGGAACCGAAACCTGTTCCGGAACCAGAGCCCGTGCCCGAACCAGCACCCGTGCCGCCACCCAAGCCAGTCCCACCGCCAAAACCGGTCGTGGCCGCGCCGCCACCACCGCCGCCACCTCCAGCCCCGACGCTGGACAACTACGCGTGCCGTAAAAAAGCGCCTGATGCCGTGCCCCCGCAATTTGTGGTGGTACTCGACACCTCGGGCTCGATGGATTTGAACATCAAGTCGGTGAAATCCGATGAGGACTGGTTCTTCGGCAATGAGATGAACAAGTACCTGGACCCGAACCGCACCATGCAGATCTTCGCCAAGCCCAGCCGCATGGACGTCGCCAAGGACTCGCTGGCCGGCATGATCAATGGGTTGGACCCGAAGATCGACACTCGCCTGATCACCTTCGCCGGTTGCGAAAGAACACCGGACCAGGGCGTATTCAAGTTTGGCGACCGCCCGCGGCTGATCAACGGGATTCGCGGTCTGGTTCCCAGCGATGGCACACCGCTGGCCGACAGCCTGGCCCATGCGGCGAGCACGGTCGACGGGCGCAACAACGATGCGGTGATCGTGATGTTCGTCGACGGCGAGGACGGTTGCGATAAAGACGCTTGCGCGGTGTCCCGCCGAATCGCCAGGGAACAGCCGCGCCTGCGGGTCAACGTGGTGAAAATCGGTGCCGGTGGCCCGTCACGCTGCATCGCTGAAAACACCGGTGGCCGGGTTTACAACAGCACCAATGCGGCGGAGCTGGGTAGCCAGCTGAAACAGGCGACCAAGGAAGTGTCCAGCAATGCCAAGTGCAACTAGTCACTCGGCTTGAGTACTGAGGTGAGCCCATCGCGAGCAGGCTCACTCCCACAGGGTTTTGTGTCGATCACAAATCCAGTGTGGGAGTGAGCCGGCTCCGGGCGGCGTTCCGACGATGGCTATTTCAGCGGCGCCTCAACGAAACCGGTCAACCTCATGCCGCAAATCCGCCGCCAGCTTCTCCAGCTCTTTGGCGGTGATCGCCAGATTGGACACCACCTCACGCTGCTCACTGTTCGCCAACGCAATGCTCTGCAGGTTACTGCTGAGCAACGTCGCAGTACTGCTCTGTTCCTGAGTCGCGGTGGTAATCGCCGCAAACTGCTCACCGGCCGAACGGCTCTGCTCGTCGATCCGCGCCAAGGCTGAAGCCACATTGGCGTTACGCGACAACCCTTCCTGCATCAACACATTGCCCTGTTCCATGGTGCTGATGGCATTGCCGGTTTCCTGCTGGATGCTGCTGATCATCCCGGAAATTTCATCAGTGGCCTGACGGGTACGCGACGCCAGGTTACGCACCTCATCGGCCACCACCGCAAAACCACGCCCCTGCTCACCGGCACGAGCGGCTTCGATAGCGGCGTTGAGCGCCAGCAGGTTGGTTTGATCGGCAATCGAGGTAATCACACCGACGATGCCACCGATTTCCTGGGAGCGCTGACCCAAGGTATTGATCACCGTCGCCGTGCTGTTCAGCGCGCCGGCGATTTGTTCCAGCGACGAGGACGCTTCGTCCATCGACGTACGACCGATCTGGGTTTGCTGTGCGTTTTCTTGAGCCAGACGCTGAGTGCTGCCCATGTTGTCGGCAATGTTCAGGGAGGTGGCGCTGAACTCTTCCACGGCGCCGGCCATGCTGGTGATTTCGCCCGACTGCTGCTCCATCCCTTCATAGGCGCCGCCGGACAGACCGGACAAGGCCTGGGCGCGGCTGTTGACCTCTTGCGAGGCCTTGCGGATGTGCTCGACCATGGTCGACAGCGCCTGGCTCATCTGGTTGAACGCGCGGGCCAGCTGACCGATTTCGTCATTGCTCGATACGTTCAGACGCACGCTCAAATCACCAGCGCCCAAGGCTTCGGCCTGACGCACCAGATCACCCAAAGGTGCGAGTTTGCTGCGCAGCAACCAGACCGCCGCCCCCACAGCGATCAACATCGCCAGCAGACTGCCAATCGCCAATTGAATGCCGACACTCCAAGTCACGGCACGAATTTCGGTTTTCGGCATGCTCGCCACGACCGACCATGGGCCGCCTTCAAACGGTACGGCAATGCTGTAGAACTCTTCGGACTTGTCGCTCCAGAACTCGCCCTTGCCCGGCGTTTTCGCCAGACTGACGATGGCCGGGACTGCTTGATCCAGCGCTTGTACGCCCGCGATCGGCACCAGCCATTTGCTCTGCTCATCCAGCAGCGCCAGGGAACCGGTCTGGCCGATACGGAAGCGCTTGAGGTTGGCAAACTGCGCGTTCTGCGCGTCGGTGTAGTCGAATCCTACGAACAGAACAGCAATTACCTTACCGCTGCTGTCACGTACGGGGGTGTACTGAGTCATGTAGGAGCGTTCGAACAGCAAGGCGCGACCGACGTAGGCCTGCCCCGCCATCAAGCGCGCATAGGCCGGGTTCGCGTGATCGAGCAGCGTGCCGATGGCCCGGGTGCCGTCCTGTTTGCTCAGGGACGTGCTGACCCGGATGAAGTCTTCGCCACTGCGCACAAACACCGTCGCAACGCCGGCGGTCATTTGCTTGAACTCGTCCACTTCCTTGAAATTGTTGTTCAGCACTTCGCTGCCCAGGTGCAGGCCCGGCGTCTGCGCGCCCGCTACCGCCACCGGTTCATCCGGGTGCACGCTCAAACCGGCGCTGAAGCGCTTCTCGAACAGACCGCTCAGGCGCTGGGTGCTTTCACGCAACGTGCCGTGAAAGGTACTCAACTGATCGGCCAGCAACCGGGCTTCACTGGCCAGGTGCTCTTCGCGGGTGGCGAGGTTGGCGGCGTCCAGCGAACGCAGGGCGAACACGGTACTGCCGCTGATGACAATCGCCAGTATCACGGCAAGCGCAAGACCAAGCTGTGAGGCGATCCGGGCACGAGGTTGAGACATGACAGCTCCTGGCCGAGCGACCTGATCCTCCTTGATCTGGCTGCACACTCAGCAAAATTCTAATGGGAATTGCGTCGAACCTGCACGAAGGTTCCACCTGCATTTTCGGCGGAAAATCGGAATACTTGAGTAATTAACCGGGATATGGCTCAAGGCCGCCATTGCGGCGGCTCTATCGATTCAGCCCAAGTGTTGAACGTCGGGCAATTCCATTGCTCGGGCTTCGCCTTGCAGGAAGTCGCTGAGCCTGCGCAAACGTTCACCTCCGGGGCGGGTTTTCGGCCAGACCAGGTAATATTTCTCACCGCTGGCGACGGCCGTCGGCCACGGCAGACTCAGACGTCCCTGAGCCACATCTTCCGCCACCATCAGCAGATCGCCCATGGACACGCCATAACCTCGTGCGGCGGCGATCATGCCCAGTTCCAGCGTGTCGAACACCTGCCCGCCCTTGAGCGACACCTGATCCGCCAGCCCCATGCGTTCCAGCCAACTGCGCCAGTCGCGACGGTCCGGTGTCGGGTGCAGCAGTTCGGCATTGGCCAGCCGTGCGACATCCCACGGTTGATCCTGCAGAAGATTCGGCGCGCCGACTGGAATCAGCTCTTCCGGGAACAGGAAACTCGTCTCCCAGTCCGGTGGGAAATTTCCGTTGCTGAGGATGACGGCGCAGTCGAACGGCTCATGGTTGAAGTCCACCGAGTCGACGTCCATCCAGGCGCTGGTCAATTGCACCTCGTTGCCCGGTTGCAGGTGCCGAAAGCGGCTGAGCCGTGCCAGCAGCCAACGCATGGTCAGGGTCGACGGTGCTTTCATGCGCAGGATGTCATCTTCGGCGCGCAAGGTATTGCAGGCCCGCTCCAGGGCGGTGAAGCCTTCGCGAATGCCGGGCAGGATCAACCGCGCCGACTCGGTCAGTTGCAGATTGCGCCCACTGCGGTGAAACAGCCGACAGGCAAAATGCTCTTCTAGCGTACGAATGTGTCGGCTGACCGCACTTTGGGTGATCGACAGTTCTTCGGCCGCACGGGTAAACGAACTGTGCCGCGCCGCCGCTTCGAATGCGCGCAGGGCATACAAGGGAGGAAGACGACGGGACATTCGGAAAGCTCCTATAGCGGGATTCGGTCACCCTAGCAGAAACTTCCAGCATGAGTTTGAATCATGCAACCCATCCTTTTTATCCCTTTGTGCAAACCCCGTAGAGCGCCGAGAATCGACGCTTTCCTGTCCCTCTTTAATTACCGAGCGTGATGACCATGCAGCATCCAGCACGTACCGAACTCTGGGCCATCCTGCGGCTGGCGGGGCCGTTGATTGCCTCGCAGTTGGCGCACATGCTGATGGTCCTCACCGACACTTTGATGATGGCGCGCCTGAGTCCCGAAGCGCTGGCCGGTGGCGGCCTGGGCGCAGCAACTTATTCGTTCGTGTCGATCTTCTGCATTGGCGTGATCGCCGCGGTCGGCACCCTGGTGGCGATCCGTCAGGGTGCCGGCGACATCGTCGGCGCCGCCAGGCTGACCCAGGCCGGGTTATGGCTGGCGTGGTTGATGGCGTTGGTGGCCGGGCTGCTGCTGTGGAACCTCAAACCGGTGTTGCTGCTGTTCGGCCAGACCGAAACCAATGTCCACGCGGCCGGGCAGTTCCTGCTGATCCTGCCGTTCGCCCTGCCCGGCTACCTGAGCTTCATGGCCTTGCGCGGCTTCACCAGCGCCATCGGCCGGGCAACCCCGGTGATGGTCATCAGCCTCGGCGGCACCGTGGCTAACTTCCTGCTCAATTACGCATTGATTACCGGCATGTTCGGCCTGCCGAAACTGGGGCTGATGGGCATCGGGCTGGTCACCGCTGTTGTCGCCAACTGCATGGCGCTGGCGCTGGCCTGGCACATCCGTCGGCATCCGGCCTACGACGCTTATCCCTTGCGCCAAGGCCTGTCGCGGCCTGACCGTCAGTATCTGAAGGAACTGTGGCGCCTGGGCCTGCCGATTGGTGGTACCTACGCGGTGGAAGTCGGACTGTTTGCGTTCGCCGCGCTGTGCATGGGCACCATGGGCAGTACGCAAATGGGCGCACACCAGATCGCCCTGCAAATCGTCTCGGTGGCGTTCATGATTCCGGCGGGGATTTCCTATGCGATCACCATGCGCATCGGGCAGCACTACGGCGCCGGGCAGCTGCTGAATGCGCGGCTGGCCGGACGGGTCGGCATCGCTTTCGGCGCGGCGGCGATGCTTGCCTTCGCCATGGTCTTCTGGTTGCTGCCGAATCAGTTGATCGGTTTGTTCCTGGACCACAACGACCCGGCGTTTCGCGATGTCATCAACCTGGCCGTGAGCCTGTTGGCGGTCGCCGCGTGGTTCGAGCTGTTCGACGGCACGCAAACCATCGCCATGGGCTGCATTCGCGGGCTCAAGGATGCCAAGACCACGTTCCTCGTGGGTTTGGGCTGTTATTGGCTGATTGGCGCGCCAGCCGCCTGGTGGATGGCCTTCCATTTGAATTGGGGGCCGACGGGTGTCTGGTGGGGATTGGCGCTGGGGCTGGCGTGTGCGGCGGTGAGCCTGACGTGGGCGTTTGAGTGGAAGATGAAGCGGATGATTCGGCAGGAGCCATCGTCAGGGGCAAGTTTCCAAATCGCTCAGCCAGACTGAGATCCCTGTAGGAGCAAGGCTTGCCCGCGATGAACGATAACGCGGTGTGCCTGCAAGACCGTGTCGCCTGCATCGCGGGCAAGCCTTGCTTCCTACAGGATCCTCGTTAGTTCACGACTTCCTGGGCGGGCTGCTGACTGCTACCGAACGTAAGGTACTCAACCAACTCCGCCAGCGGCAACGGCTTGCTGATCAGATAGCCCTGCACCTGATCGCAGCCAAACCCGCGCAACAGATCCAGTTGCTCCGGCGTTTCTACGCCCTCGGCGACCACTTCAAGATTGAGGTTGTGCGCCAGATTGATCATCGCGTGGACCAGTTTGCGATTCTCTTCGCGCTGTTCCATGCCGCCGACAAAGCTCTTATCGATCTTCAGCAAGGTAATCGGCAGGCTGTTGAGGTGCACAAACGAAGAGAACCCGGTGCCGAAATCATCGAGGGAGAAGCGCACACCCAGACGCCCCAACGCATCCATGGTCTGCTTCACCAGATCGCTGCGGCGCATCACCGCGGTTTCAGTCAGTTCGAACTCCAGCCATTGCGCCTCGACACCGCGCTCGGCAATCAGCCGGCTCAGAGTCGACAACAATTGGCTGTCCTGAAACTGCCGGAACGACAGGTTGATCGCCATGTGCAACGCCGGCAAACCCCGTTCGCGCAACGCTTGCATGTCGCGCAGGGCGCGGGAAATCACCCAGTAACCGAGCGGCACAATCAAGCCGCTTTGCTCGGCCAGCGGCACGAATTCGCTCGGTGGCAGCAAGCCGCGCTCGCCATGACGCCAGCGCACCAAGGCTTCGAGGCCGACGATCTGCCCGTCCTCTAGGTTCAGGCGAGGCTGGTAATGCAGTTCCAGTTCATCCCGACGCAACGCCCGGCGCAGCTCGCTTTCGAGATCGGCCATGCTGCGGGCATTGCGATTGATGCGTTCGTTGAAGATGTGAAAGGTACAGCCCTGAGTACTTTTGGCTTGTTGCATGGCGATGTGTGCGTGCCACATCAATGGGTCGGCGCCGGCCTGCGCTCGTGCGTGAGCGATGCCGAGGCTGGAACCGATCAACAGGCTTTCGCCGTCGACCCAATAGGGTTCGGACAGGGCTTCGGTAATGCGTTCGGCCATCCATTCGGCGCGCTGAGGCGCACGGCGGGTGTCGATCAGCAGGGCGAACTCATCACTGCCCAGTCGGGCCAACTGATCGCTGGCCTCAAGCTGGCTTTTCAGCCGCGCGACCACCTGCAGGATCAACCGGTCACCGGCCTGGTGGCCGAGGGCATCGTTGGCGTGACGGAAGTTGTCGAGATCAAGGTGACCGAGGGCCAGGCCGCGGCCGTCGTTTTCCGCCAGGCGTGCTGCCAGCAAGGTCTGGAAACCCTGGCGGTTGGCGATGCCGGTCAGCGGGTCTTGCTCGGCCAGGCGCTGCAGGGTGTTTTCCAGCAGGCCACGTTCGCGCACATGCCGCAGGCACCGGCGCAACATGCCGGGATCGAGTACATCGCGCACCAGCCAGTCACTCACCCCATCGGGCGGCGACAGCGGCTCATGTTCGAGCAGCAATACCGTCGGCAGGCTGCAACGGCCAGGTAGAGGTTGAAGCGCTGGAATCGTCAACAACACCGCACCGCGGTTGTCATCGAACAGACTGCTGACCGACTCCCAGCTCGGCGCGCTGATCAGCACGGTCGAGCTCCCCATCGGAGCCAGGCACTCGCGCAACAACGCTGCCCACGCTGGCTCTTCGGCCAGTAGCAGCAAACGCAAGGGTTCGACAGGCGTAGACAAGCTAGCTCCCTAGACTCTGCAAAGATGTAGGCGGCGGGCATTATGCAGCGCCGGTAACCAATGACCAAATGACCTCGGTTATCAAACGCGGCTTTGTATCTTGAATAACGAACAATAGACGCACATTCATCGCGCATCCTGCGTGAAAGTATCAAAACCGGCAAATATAGATAGCGTGCTGCGTCACAAGTCGGAGAGAGCAGCACAATTCGCTGAGCCTGTTAAAATGCCGGCCCATTTCGCAAACGACTCCCTGATTTCGTATGTCCCGACTCAATCCCCGGCAGCAAGAAGCCGTGAGCTACGTCGGCGGCCCTCTTTTGGTGCTCGCCGGTGCAGGCTCCGGCAAGACCAGCGTGATCACCCGCAAAATTGCGCATCTGATCCAGAACTGTGGCATCCGCGCCCAGTACATCGTCGCCATGACCTTTACCAACAAGGCCGCGCGCGAGATGAAGGAACGGGTCGGCACCCTGCTCAAGGGCGGCGAAGGCCGCGGCCTGACCGTCTGCACCTTCCACAATCTGGGCCTGAACATCATCCGCAAGGAACACGTGCGGCTGGGCTACAAGCCGGGTTTCTCGATCTTCGACGAGACCGACGTCAAAGCCCTGATGACCGACATCATGCAGAAGGAATACTCGGGCGACGACGGCGTCGACGAGATCAAGAACATGATCGGCTCGTGGAAGAACGACCTGATCCTGCCGCCCGAAGCCCTGGAAAACGCGCGCAACCCCAAGGAACAGACCGCCGCCATCGTCTACACCCACTATCAGCGCACGCTCAAGGCGTTCAACGCGGTGGACTTCGACGACCTGATCCTGCTGCCGGTGAAGCTGTTCCAGGAACACGCCGACATCCTCGAAAAATGGCAGAACAAAGTCCGCTACCTGCTGGTGGACGAATACCAGGACACCAACGCCAGCCAGTATTTGCTGGTGAAATTGCTCATCGGCATACGCAACCAGTTCACCGTGGTGGGCGATGACGACCAGTCGATCTACGCCTGGCGCGGCGCCCGGCCGGAAAACCTGATGCTGCTCAAGGACGATTACCCGTCCCTGAAAGTGGTGATGCTGGAGCAAAACTATCGCTCCACCAGCCGCATCCTGCGCTGCGCCAACGTGCTGATCTCGAACAACCCGCACGAATTCGAAAAGCAGCTGTGGAGCGAGATGGGCCACGGCGACGAGATCCGCGTAATCCGTTGCCGCAACGAAGACGCCGAAGCCGAGCGCGTGGCCGTGGAACTGCTGACCCTGCACTTGCGCACGGATCGGCCCTACAGCGATTTTGCGATCCTGTATCGCGGTAACTACCAGGCCAAGCTGATCGAGCTGAAGCTGCAACACCACCAGATTCCGTATCGCCTGTCCGGCGGCAACAGCTTTTTCGGACGTCAGGAAGTGAAAGACCTGATGGCCTACTTCCGCCTGATCGTGAACCCGGACGACGACAACGCCTTCCTGCGGGTGATCAACGTCCCACGTCGGGAGATCGGCTCGACCACGCTGGAAAAGCTTGGCAACTACGCCACCGAACGCAAAATCTCGATGTACGCCGCCACCGACGAAATCGGTCTGGGCGAGCATCTGGATACGCGCTTCACCGATCGTCTGTCGCGCTTCAAGCGCTTCATGGACAAAGTCCGCGAGCAATGCGCCGGTGAAGACCCGATCTCGGCGCTGCGCAGCATGGTCATGGACATCGACTACGAGAACTGGCTGCGCACCAACAGTTCCAGCGACAAGGCCGCCGATTACCGCATGGGTAACGTCTGGTTCCTGATCGAGGCGTTGAAGAACACCCTCGAAAAAGACGAAGAAGGCGAGATGACCGTCGAAGACGCCATCGGCAAACTCGTCCTGCGCGACATGCTCGAACGTCAGCAGGAAGAGGAAGACGGTGCCGAAGGTGTGCAGATGATGACCCTGCACGCCTCCAAGGGTCTGGAATTCCCTTACGTGTTCATCATGGGCATGGAAGAGGAAATCCTTCCGCACCGTTCCAGTATCGAAGCCGACACCATCGAAGAAGAACGTCGCTTGGCCTACGTCGGAATTACCCGAGCGCGTCAGACGCTGGCCTTCACCTTCGCCGCCAAGCGTAAGCAATACGGCGAGATCATCGATTGTGCGCCGAGCCGCTTCCTCGATGAGCTGCCACCGGACGACCTGGCTTGGGAAGGCACCGACGACACGCCCGTTGAAGTCAAAGCCGTTCGCGGCAATACCGCATTGGCAGATATACGCGCGATGTTAAAGCGCTAGAATCGACTACTTTTTAACCAGCCTTAGACGCATAGCCGTCCTTAGAGGAACGCTTCATGGAAGCACTGCACAAGAAAATTCGCGAAGAAGGCATCGTGCTTTCCGACCAGGTCCTGAAAGTCGACGCCTTTCTGAACCACCAGATCGACCCGGCCCTGATGAAGCTGATCGGCGACGAATTCGCCTCGCTGTTCAAGGATTCGGGCATCACCAAGATCGTCACCATCGAAGCCTCGGGCATCGCGCCGGCGATCATGACCGGTCTGAACCTCGGCGTACCGGTGATTTTTGCGCGCAAGCATCAGTCCCTGACCCTGACCGAAAACCTGCTGTCGGCGACCGTTTACTCGTTCACCAAGCAGACCGAAAGCACCGTGGCGATCTCCCCGCGCCACCTGACCAGCAGCGATCGCGTGCTGATCATCGATGACTTTTTGGCCAACGGTAAGGCGTCGCAAGCGCTGATCTCGATCATCAAACAGGCCGGCGCGACTGTGGCGGGTTTGGGGATCGTGATCGAGAAGTCGTTCCAGGGCGGCCGTGCGGAACTGGATGCGCAGGGTTATCGCGTTGAATCCCTGGCCCGCGTTCAATCGCTGGCTGGCGGCGTCGTAACCTTCATCGAATAAAAGCCACACTGCACATGATCGCACCGCAAACCCTGTAGGAGCCGAGCTTGCTCGCGATTAGGGCCTAACATTCAACATCAATGTTGACTGTCCCGACGCCATCGTCGGATCGCCGCCCGGAGCAAGCTCGGCTCCTACAGGGTTTTGTGTTGGCTGTTATTGCGCGGTGGCTTTCAGGCCGGTGAGCAGTAGCCGTTGAAACAAATCCTCTTTCAGCCCTTCCGGGTTGGTCAGCTGCATCCGCTCCAGGTGCATCGGAAATTCCGAAGGCTCCGGCGCATCCAGCGCTGCCTTGCCCAGTTCCAGAATCTCCGTGAGCTTGAATTTGCTCTTCAGCCAGTTCAGCGCCCGCAATAGATCCTTCTCCTCAGCGCTGAAATCACAGCCCAACGGATATTCCGGAAACAACTGCGGATGCCGCGCCTGAATGGCCTGCAAGCGCTGCGGGCTGTTGTCGGCGAACCTTGGATCAATACGGAAACTCTTCGGCAACTTGCCGACGGCCTGAGCCTGTTCGATCAACCCCGGCTGGAAACGCGAGTCGCTGATGTTCAGCAACGCCTCGATCACCGCCGCGTCGGTCTTGCCCCGCAGGTCGGCGATGCCGTACTCGGTGACCACGATGTCTCGCAAGTGTCGCGGGATCGTGCAATGGCCGTACTCCCAGACAATGTTCGAACTGACCTCACCGCCTGATTCGCGCCAGCTGCGCAGAAGCAACACCGAACGCGCCCCTTCCAGTGCATGTCCTTGTGCAACGAAGTTGTACTGCCCGCCGACACCGCTGAGTACTCGCCCGCCTTCGAGCTGATCGGCCACGCCTGCACCCAGCAAGGTCATGGTGAACACGGTGTTGATGAAACGCGCATCGAGGCGCTGCAAGCGTTTGAGTTCTTCCTGACCGTAGAGCTCGTTGATGTAGCTGATGCGGGTCATGTTGAATTCGAGCCGCTTGCTCTGCGGCAACTCGCGCAGGCGCTCATAGAAACTGCGCGGGCCAAGGAAGAAACCGCCATGCACCGAGATGCCGTCAGTCTGCGCGGCTTCATCCAGCGTGCCGGCATTGGCTTGTTGCTGGGTCGGCACATCGGGGTAGACCTTGCGCCGCACGATCCCGGCGTCAGCTAGCACCAGCAAGCCGTTGACGAACATTTCGCTGCAACCGTAAAGGCCCTTGGCGAAAGGTTCGACGCCACCTTCGCGGTCGATGAGTTGCGCCCACTGGCTGAGATTCACCTCCGCCAGCAACGCCTTGTAACCGTCATTGTCGGCCTGCCGCGCCAGCAGCGCAGCAGTCAGGGCATCACCCATGGCGCCGATGCCGATCTGTAAAGTGCCGCCGTCGCGCACCAGCGTGCTGGCGTGCAACCCGATGAAGTGATCCTGGAAACCCACCGGCATGTTCGGCGTGGAGAACAGCGTGGTGCTGTCCTTCTCGTCGATCAACAGGTCGAACGTGTCGATAGCGATTTCGGCATCGCCCGGCATGTACGGCAAATCGTTGTGCACCTGGCCCACCAGCAAGATCGTCTCCCCCGCTGCCCGACGCTTGGCGATCATGGGGAACAGGTCGAGGGTGATGTCCGGGTTGCAGCTCAGGCTCAGGCGGTCGGGGTGCTCGCTGTGGCTCGCCACCAATTGCGCCACCAGGTTCAACCCGGCGGCGTTGATGTCCCGCGCGGCGTGGCTGTAATTGCTACTGACGTAATCCTGCTGGGCCTGTGCGCTGTGAAGCAAGCTGCCGGGCTGCATGAAGAATTGCTGGATATGAATGTTGGGCGGCAGGCTGTCGCGATGCAGGTCGGCCAGGAAATCCAGTTCCGGATAATCGCCAAAAACCCGCTCGATGAAGGGCTCGAGAAAGCGCTTTTGCAAACCGTCGCCCAAGGAAGGACGGCCCAGGCACAGGGCGGTGTAGATCGTCAGCTGCCGCTCGGGCAACTGCGCGATGCGTTGAAACAGCGCGTTGACGAAGTGGTTGGGTTTGCCCAGACCGAGGGGCAGGCCCATGTGGATATGCGCCGGCAACCGTGCCAGGACATCATCGACCGCTTGCTCGATAGAACACAGCTGGACCATCTGATCCTCCCTTACATTCCGTGAATTGGGGTTGGACCGAGCTTGCCGGGTCTTTGCTGCAATGAACAGTCTCAGGCGTAAATCGCAGGCACAAAAAAGCCGCTCGAAAGCGGCTTTTTGATGAAGATGAAGGCTTATTTCAGGCCGGACATCTTCTGGATGGCGCCTTTGAGTTCGGCGTCTGCGCAATCGGCGCAGGTGCCTTTTGGAGGCATTGCATTGAGGCCGGAGATGGCTTTCGCCAGCAAGCCGTCAACACCGCCTTCCTTCTTGGCGCGCTCGCCCCAGGCTGCGGCATCACCGATTTTCGGCGCGCCCAACAGGCCGGTGCCGTGGCAAGCGTTGCAATGTTTGGCAATCACTTCGTCAGGCGTTTTGGCACCACCACCGCCGCCAGCAGAAGCAGCGACTTCCATCCCCTTGCACTCTTTACCCTGAACGCAAACCTGGCCGACTGGCTCAAGGCGTTTAGCAATATCGTCGTTGGTCGCAGCTTGTGCGCTGACTGCCCAAAGGGCCAATACGGTTGCTGGTACGGCCAGCATTTTCATAATTAGATTCACGCGTTCACCCTCAATGGTGGCTAGTCACGCCCACGGCCACGGTTCGCAGGCGGGCGCAAGTATAACGGTAAGCCCGCCACACTGAAACAACCCTAAAGTCGAAGGGGTCTTATGCGTGGCGGAAAAACAACTCGGGCACCTGCGCAATGCTCGCGGGATGCCTCTTTTATTAGAAATTCGCTGGAGTAGCTGCGCTGATTAGTCGCGCTGGCGCATCGAACGGATTACGGAAACGGTGCGGTTTTGTACTTTCAAAGTAGTAGCTGTCGCCGGCTTCGAGCACAAAAGTTTCAAGCCCTACCACCAGTTCGAGTCGACCTTCGAGCAGAATCCCGGTTTCCTCGCCCTCATGGGTGAGCATCTCGTCACCGGTGTCGGCGCCTGGCGGATAGATTTCATTGAGGAACGCGATGGCCCGGCTCGGATGAGCCCTGCCGACCAGTTTCATGGTCACTGCGCCATCGGAAATATCGATCAGCTCGTTGGCTTTGTAGACGATCTGAGTCGGTTTTTCCTGCAGGATCTCTTCGGAAAAGAACTCGACCATGGACATGGGAATCCCGCCCAATACTTTCCTCAGCGAACTGATCGAGGGGCTGACGCTGTTCTTCTCGATCATCGAAATGGTGCTGTTGGTGACGCCCGCGCGTTTGGCGAGTTCACGCTGGGAAAGTCCTTTGAGCTTACGGATGGATTGCAGTCGTTCACCGACGTCCAATGCTGGAGCCTCCAGGGATTCAGGTTGTAGGAATATGAGCGTTATCATGGCGACAGCGTTCAGTATTTACAACACTTGGACCTGAATCCTGTTCGGTGAAGCGACTTTCGGTCGGGGCGCTTTGACCTAAGCCCCGGAATAGAGCATTGGCACCCGACGCAGGTTGCAGAAGATCTGGTAAGGAATCGTGCCTGCGGCCGCGGCCACGTCGCTGGCGAGAATGTTTTTGCCCCACAATTCGACGGTCGAACCGAGGCCGGCTTGCGGCACATCGGTCAGGTCGATGCAGAGCATGTCCATCGACACCCGGCCAATCAACTGGCTGCGCTGCCCGGCGACCATCACTGGCGTACCGGTCGGTGCCTGACGTGGATAGCCATCGGCGTAACCCATGGCCACCACGCCCACGCGCATCGGTTTCTGGGTGATGAATTTGGCGCCGTAACCGATCGGCTCGCCGGCCGGCAGTTCACGCACGCAAATCACTTTCGATTCGAGGGTCATCACCGGTTGCAGGCGGGACGCCACGGCATTGGCCTCTTCAAACGGAGTCGCGCCGTAGAGCATGATGCCCGGGCGAACCCAGTCACTTGGAATCTGCGGCCAACCGAGCACTGCCGGCGAATTGCGCAGGCTGACCTCGGCCGACAAGCCCTGACGCGCCGCTTCGAACACCGCGACCTGCTCGATACTGGCCTGACTGTGCAGCTCATCGGCCCGGGCGAAGTGGCTCATCAGAACAATCTTCGCCACCTTGCCACTGGCCAGCAGTCGTTGA
Organism: Pseudomonas sp. GM41(2012); assembly: GCF_000282315.2. Classification (GTDB taxonomy): domain Bacteria; phylum Pseudomonadota; class Gammaproteobacteria; order Pseudomonadales; family Pseudomonadaceae; genus Aquipseudomonas. Next base: position 318,873 of record NZ_AKJN02000007.1, on the reverse strand, counting down.
TAGCCCGCCTGATAATCCTTTGGATGCAAGCCCACCCGATGCATGCCCGAATCGAGTTTGAGCCAGACCGTGATCGGCTTGCTCAGTGCAGCGTTCTCGATGGCTTCGAGCTGCCACAGCGAATGCACCACACACCAGAAATCATGCTCGACGATCAGTGACAACTCATCGGCTTCGAAAAAACCTTCCAGCAACAACACCGGCGCACGAATGCCCGCGGCTCGCAGCTCCAGGGCCTCCTCAATACAGGCCACGGCAAAACCGTCTGCCTCGGCTTCCAGCGCCTGGGCGCAACGCACCGCGCCATGGCCGTAGGCATCGGCCTTGATCACCGCGAGGGCCTTGGCCCCCGTGACTTCACGGGCGATTTGGTAGTTGTGACGCAGGGCTTGAAGGTCGATCAGGGCACGGGCTGGACGCATGGCGGCAGACTTCTAGGCGGTCATGGGAAGAAAAACCGGCGCTGGCTGACGGCGTGAACCGCCAGTAGCACCGGGAGAGGGATCTTTCTGACGGGTTTATGGCAGAGCGGCGACAACCGACAGCTCAACCAGGATTTCCGGTTCGCACAACTTCGATTCAACGGTGGCACGGGCCGGGGCGACGCCTTTTGGCAGCCACTTGTCCCAGACCGCATTCATGCCTTCAAAGTGTGCATCAATGTCTTTCAAGTAAATCGTTACCGACAGCAGACGGCTCTTGTCGGTCCCGGCCAGATCCAGCAAACGCTCGATGTTGGCAAGCGTTTCACGGGTCTGCTGTTCAATCCCGGCGTTCATATCGTCGCCGACCTGCCCTGCCAGATACACGGTACCGCTGTGGACTACGATCTGGCTCATGCGCTCATTGGTGAGCTGGCGCTGGATTGACATGTTTTGCAGACTCCTGAAGTTTTTTTCCATAACGGGAAATATCGAGGCCTTCGGCGCTGATCTGCGGCGTTTTCTTCGCCATCAGATCGGCCAGCAAGCGACCGGAACCGCACGCCATGGTCCAACCAAGCGTGCCGTGACCCGTGTTCAAAAACAGATTGCTGAACGGCGTAGCACCCACGATCGGTGTACCGTCCGGCGTAGTCGGACGCAGACCGGTCCAGAAACTGGCCTGGGCCAGATCGCCGCCCTGAGGATAGAGGTCGTTGACGATCATCTCCAGGGTTTCGCGCCGACGCGGGTTCAGCGACAGGTCAAAACCGGCTATTTCAGCCATGCCACCGACGCGGATGCGGTTGTCGAAACGGGTGATCGCAACCTTGTAGGTCTCGTCGAGAATAGTCGAAGTCGGGGCCATCGCCGGGTTGGTGATCGGCACAGTCAAGGAATAACCCTTGAGCGGATACACCGGTGCCTTGATCCCCAGCGGCTTGAGCAGTTGCGGCGAGTAGCTGCCCAGGGCCAGCACGTAGCGATCAGCGGTTTCCAGCTTGCCGTCGATCCATACGCCGTTGATGCGATCGCCGGCGTAGTCGAGACGCTGAATGTCCTGGTCGAAGCGGAATTCCACACCCAGTTTGGTCGCCATTTCGACCAGGCGGGTGGTGAACATCTGGCAATCGCCAGTCTGGTCGTTCGGCAGGCGCAGGGCACCGGCGAGGATGTCGGTGACGCTGGCCAGCGCAGGCTCAACGCGGGCAATGCCGGCGCGGTCGAGCAGTTCGAACGGCACGCCGGACTCTTTCAGCACGGCGATGTCTTTCCAGGCGCCGTCGAGTTGAGCCTGGGTGCGGAACAGTTGGGTAGTACCGAGGCTGCGGCCTTCGTAGGCAATACCGGTTTCGGCGCGCAATTCGTCGAGGCAGTCACGGCTGTACTCGGACAGGCGGACCATGCGCTCTTTGTTCACCGCATAACGGTTGGCGGTGCAGTTGCGCAGCATCTGCGCCATCCACAGGTATTGGTCGATGTCGGCGGTGGCCTTGATCGCCAGCGGTGCGTGACGCTGCAACAGCCACTTGATGGCCTTGAGCGGCACGCCCGGCGCGGCCCACGGCGAGGCATAACCCGGCGAAACCTGCCCGGCGTTGGCGAAACTGGTCTCCATCGCAGCGGCTGGCTGACGGTCCACGACCACCACTTCAAATCCGGCACGCGCCAGATAGTAAGCACTGGTGGTACCGATGACGCCGCTACCCAAGACCATAACGCGCATTTTCATATCCCTCATCGCGGCTTGCCGCTGACGTTCGTAGTTGTCGAGCATTGATGTGCGCAGTGTAAAAAAGATTAGGCAGTGCTTTTCACTATATAAGTGCCTATATTTGGCGAGAATTCTCGGCAAAAACGCTTTTCACGGAGGCGCATCCCCTATGCGTACCAACACTCAGACCAAACGTGAGCTGGACAAGATCGACCGCAACATCCTGCGGATCCTACAAGCGGACGGACGCATCTCCTTCACCGAGCTGGGGGAAAAGGTCGGGCTCTCGACCACGCCATGTACCGAGCGGGTCCGGCGGCTGGAGCGCGAAGGGATCATCATGGGCTACAACGCCCGGCTCAATCCGCAGCACCTCAAGGGTAGTCTTCTGGTGTTCGTCGAGATCAGCCTCGACTACAAATCCGGCGATACTTTCGAAGAGTTCCGACGCGCGGTCCTGAAGCTTCCCCACGTGCTGGAGTGCCATTTGGTGTCAGGGGATTTCGACTATTTGGTGAAGGCGCGGATTTCCGAGATGGCCTCGTACCGCAAGTTGCTGGGCGACATCCTGCTCAAGCTGCCGCATGTGCGCGAATCCAAGAGCTACATCGTGATGGAAGAAGTGAAAGAGAGCTTGAACCTGCCGATTCCGGATTGAAGATCAAAAGATCGCAGCCTTCGGCAGCTCCTACAGGTGTACGCATTCCGACGTAGGAGCTGCCGAAGGCTGCGATCTTTTAACTGGCGACGCTTAGACCAGGACCTGCCGCGTCGAAGCCATGTACTCATGAATCTGCTTCTCGACCCGCGGATGAATCAGCTCCACCGGCCCCCGCCCATTCGGGCACGGCAAGGTCTTGGTGGTGCCGAACAACCGGCAAATCAGTGGCCGCTCGTCATACACGGTGCAGCCGTTGGGTCCGAGGTGAACGCAATTGAGTTCATCCATCGCAGCGTCCTGCTCGGCCCGGGTCTTGCGCGGCAGGCGGGACATTTCTTCCGGCGAGGTGGTCACCGGCCCACAGCAGTCATGGCAGCCGGGCACGCACTCGAACGAGGGAATCTGCTGCCGTAGCGTGCGAATTTTCTGACTGTTGCAGCTCATCGAAGCGTTGACCAAAAGCGGAATAGAGCGGGATTCTGACGTAAAAGCCCCGATCCAGACAGCACCAACCGACCAGTGTTGCCCGTATTCGAAGGTCCGGCTTATGCTCCGTCAAATTTTCTAAACACAAGAATCAGGAACACGCACATGAATGCCCGTGCTCAGCAACCTGCCCCGAACCACCAGCACCCTGCTTCTTACTACGCCGCCAGCAGCCTGCCGCAGCCCGATCATCCGGTGCTCACAGGCGACCTGGTGGCTGACGTGTGCGTGGTCGGTGGCGGGTTCTCCGGGTTGAACACGGCGCTTGAACTGGCCGAACGCGGCTTCAGTGTGATCCTGCTCGAAGCCCACAAAATCGGTTGGGGCGCCAGCGGACGCAATGGCGGGCAGTTGATTCGTGGCGTCGGCCATGGCCTCGATCAGTTCGCCAACGTGGTCGGTGCGGACGGCGTGCGTCAGATGAAACTCATGGGCCTGGAAGCGGTGGAAATCGTCCGACAGCGCGTCGAGCGTTTTCAGATCCCTTGCGACCTGACTTGGGGTTATTGCGACCTGGCCAACAAGCCCCGGGACCTCGAAGGTTTTGCCGAGGACGCCGAAGAGCTGCGCAGTCTCGGTTACCGTTATGAAACCCGTCTGCTGCAAGCCAGTGAAATGCATTCCGTTGTGGGTTCCGACCGTTACGTCGGCGGTTTGATCGACATGGGTTCAGGGCACCTGCATCCGCTGAACCTGGCATTGGGCGAAGCGGCCGCCGCCCAACAGTTGGGGGTGAAGCTGTTCGAACAATCGGCAGTCACCCGCATCGATTATGGCCCCGAGGTCAAGGTCCATACCGCCCAAGGTTCGGTCCGCGCCAAGACGCTGGTGCTGGGCTGCAACGCCTACCTCAATGAACTCAATCCCGAACTCGGCGGCAAGGTGCTGCCCGCCGGCAGCTACATCATCGCCACCGAACCCTTGAGCGAAGCTTTGGCTCACTCGCTACTGCCGCAGAACATGGCGGTCTGCGATCAACGGGTGGCACTGGATTACTACCGGCTCTCGGCGGACCGCCGCTTGCTGTTCGGCGGCGCCTGCCATTATTCAGGTCGCGACCCGAAGGACATCGCCGCCTACATGCGGCCGAAGATGCTGGAGGTTTTCCCGCAACTGGCCGGGGTCAAGATCGACTATCAATGGGGCGGGATGATCGGCATCGGCGCCAACCGTCTGCCGCAGATCGGGCGACTCAAGGATCAGCCGAATGTGTATTACGCGCAGGCTTATTCCGGTCATGGCGTGAACGCCACGCACCTCGCGGGGAAGTTGTTGGCTGAAGCTATCAGTGGCCAACAGGGTGGAGGGTTCGATCTGTTTGCCAAGGTGCCGCATATCACCTTTCCTGGCGGCAAGCATTTGCGCTCGCCGTTGTTGGCGTTGGGGATGTTGTGGCATCGGCTTAAAGAGTTGGTCTAAAAATTTTTCAGCGCCTGTAGCGACGCCATCGCGGGCAAGCCGTGCTCCTACAGGTTAGTGTTGATCTCAAGAACGACGCATGACCTGTAGGAGCACGGCTTGCCCGCGATGGCGGCCGCAAGGACACCACAAGACTCAAATCCGCCAAAACGGTTTAAGCCCCTCCTCCCGCGCCTGCTCCCGACTTAACCCGACGTCCTTAAGCTGCTCGGGCGTGAGCTCCAGCAACGCCTTGCGTGTGTGCAGACGATGCCAGAACAGGCCCCACCGACTCAGGCCGGACGGTGCGTTGCGCATGACCGCCTCGCGTGCGCCGTTGTTTTGCCCTGCCGCCAGTTCCTGACTGTGTAACGTCAGCCGCACATCGCTCAAGCCGTTCATTTTGATTGCTCCTGTTTACTTGGGTAGCCAGAGCTTTCATGATGCGTCGACGGCAAAAAGCATTACAGATTCAACGAGGCTGTATTAATTCCATACAGATTTTGCATTTCAGCGTCTGAATCCCCTATTTTCGACCCATCTGTACTGGTCAACCGAATCACCCACACCGAGACTGCGCCATGACCCTTTACGTCAACCTCGCCGAACTGCTCGGCACGCGTATCGAACAGGGCTTCTATCGCCCCGGCGACCGGCTGCCGTCAGTGCGGGCGTTGAGTGTTGAGCACGGCGTCAGCCTGAGCACGGTGCAGCAGGCGTATCGCGTGCTGGAAGACAGCGGCCTGGCGACACCCAAACCCAAGTCGGGCTACTTCGTACCGGTGGGTCGTGAACTGCCGGAGCTTCCGGCCATTGGCCGCCCGGCGCAGCGGCCGGTGGATATTTCCCAGTGGGATCAAGTGCTGGAACTGATCCGCGCGGTGCCACGCAAGGATGTGGTGCAACTGGGTCGCGGCATGCCGGACATCACCACGCCGACCATGAAACCGTTGCTGCGCAACCTGGCGCGAATCAGCCGACGGCAGGACATGCCCGGTCTGTATTACGACAACATCTACGGCACCCTCGAACTGCGCGAACAGATTGCCCGCCTGCTGCTCGATTCCGGTTGCCAATTGACTGCCCACGACCTGGTGATCACCACCGGTTGTCACGAAGCGCTGTCCACCAGCATCCGCTCCATCTGCGAGCCGGGCGACATTGTCGCCGTGGACTCGCCAAGCTTTCACGGCGCCATGCAGACGCTCAAGGGCCTGGGCATGAAAGCCCTGGAAATCCCCACCGACCCGCTCACCGGGATCAGCCTTGATGCGTTGGAATTGGCCTTGGAGCAATGGCCGATCAAGGCCATACAGTTGACCCCCAACTGCAACAACCCGCTGGGCTACATCATGCCGGAGTCACGTAAACGCGCGTTGTTGACACTCGCACAGCGTTTCGACGTGGCGATCATCGAGGACGATGTGTATGGCGAACTGGCCTACACCTACCCGCGTCCGCGTACGATCAAATCCTTCGACGAAGACGGCCGCGTCCTGCTGTGCAGTTCCTTTTCCAAGACCCTGGCACCGGGGCTGCGTATCGGTTGGGTGGCGCCGGGACGGTATCTGGAACGGGTGCTGCACATGAAATACATCAGCACCGGCTCTACCGCGCCGCAACCGCAGATCGCGATTGCCGAATTTCTCAAGGCCGGACATTTCGAACCGCATTTGCGGCGGATGCGCACCCAATACCAACGCAATCGCGACGTGATGATCGATTGGGTCAGCCGCTATTTTCCGGCCGGAACCCGCGCCAGTCGCCCCCAGGGCAGCTTCATGCTCTGGGTCGAGCTGCCGGAGGGCTTCGATACCCTGAAACTGAATCGTGCGCTGCACGATCAAGGCGTACAGATTGCCGTCGGCAGTATCTTTTCCGCCTCGGGCAAATACCGCAATTGCCTGCGGATGAACTACGCTGCCAAAACTACCCCGCAGATCGAAGAAGCTGTGCGCAAGGTCGGTGCGACAGCCATCAAATTGCTGGCGGAAATCGACTGACCTTTCTTCGGGACGCGGCGTCCATATGCTAACCGTCACCACCCGGAATACGCTCCGTGAGAATCAGACAGCTCCTGCTTGCTCTTCTGTTACTCGCCTCGCTCCTTGGTGGCTGTACAACACTCAATGTCCCTCGCGAACCGAGCCAGGCCCTGCCGGCCGCCGATTCTGCGTTCGGCCGTTCGATCCAGGCACAGGCCGCCCCCCATGGGGGCCAATCGGGCTTTCGCTTGCTCTCCGATAGCTCAGAGGCCTTCACCGCCCGCGCCGAGCTGATTCGCAAAGCCCAAAGCAGCCTCGATCTGCAGTACTACATTGTCCACGACGGCATCAGCACACGAATACTGGTGAGCGAACTGCTCAACGCCGCCGACCGCGGCGTGCGGGTGCGGATTTTGCTCGACGACACCACCAGCGATGGCCAGGATCGAATCATCGCGACCCTTGCCGCACATCCAAAGATTCAGATCCGGGTGTTCAACCCGCTGCACTTGGGCCGCAGCACCGTCGTTACGCGAACCATGGGCCGACTCTTCAACCTGTCGCAGCAACACCGACGCATGCACAACAAACTGTGGGTCGCAGACAACAGCGCGGCGATCGTGGGCGGGCGCAACCTGGGGGACGAGTATTTCGATGCCGAGCCCAACCTCAATTTCACCGACATCGACATGCTCAGTGTCGGCCCGGTTGCAGAGCAGCTGGGGCATAGCTTCGACCAGTACTGGAACAGCGCCCTGAGCAAGCCGATCGAGCAGTTTCTCTCGACCAGGCCGACAGCCAAGGATCTGAGAAATACCCGGACCCGACTGGACGAATCCCTGGAGGAAACGCGCAAACAGAACCACGCGCTTTATCAGCAGTTAATGGCCTATACCACTCACCCGCGCCTGGATGTCTGGCGCCGAGAGTTGATCTGGGCCTGGAACCAGGCGCTGTGGGACGCACCGAGCAAGGTGCTGGCCGACGGCGAACCGGCCCCGCACCTGCTACTGACCACCCAGCTGGCGCCCGAACTCAATGGGGTCAGCAAGGAGCTGATCATGGTCTCGCCCTACATCGTCCCCGCCCAACCGGGCCTGGTGTACCTGACCGGTCGCGCTGATGCGGGCGTGTCGGTGAGTTTGCTGACCAATTCACTGGAAGCCACCGATGTACCGGCCACGCATGGTGGTTACGCGCCTTATCGCAAAGCCTTGCTGGAGCACGGTGTGCAATTGTTCGAATTACGCCGCCAGCCCGGCGACAACGGTCGCAGCGGCAGCGGACCGAGCCTGTTCCACAGCGGGAGCCGCACCTCCCGTGGTTCCGAATCCAGCCTGCACAGCAAGGCGATGGTTTTCGACCGACAAAAAGCCTTCATCGGCTCGTTCAATTTCGACCCGCGCTCGGTACTGTGGAACACCGAAGTCGGGGTACTGGTGGACAACCCGAAGCTCGCCGGACGGGTGCGCGAACTGGCACTGGAGGGTATGGCGCCGCCCCTCAGCTATCACGTCCGGCTGGAAAAGGGCCAGATCGTCTGGGTCACTGAAGATGACGGCAAACAGCACACACTGACCAAAGAACCGGGAAGTTGGTGGCAGCATTTCAATTCATGGCTCAGCAGCGTGGTCGGCCTGGAGCGGATGTTGTAGCCTCAATCGCCCAGATCGCAGCCTTCGGCAGCTCCTACAGGAAACCGTATTTCAAATGTAGGAGCTGCCGAAGGCTGCGATCTGGGCGATCTATGCGGGTTGCACGGCACCAAACGCGCCTTGCCGTGACAGCAGAATCACCAACCCCAACGCACCCGCCGCCATCAGCAGCGGCAACGCATGCCCGCTGATCCACTGACTGCCGGCGCCGGCCGCCAGCGGTCCGACCAGGCAACCGATCCCCCACAGCTGCGCGATATGCGCATTGGCGCGCACCAGTGCATCGTCGCGATAGCGCTCGCCGATCAGGATCAGTGACAAGGTGAACAAGCCGCCGGCACTGGCACCGAACAACACCCACAACGGCCAGATCAGCAACGTGTCGATCAACAACGGGATGGCCAGGCTCGATATCAGCAGGACCACCGCACACCCGGTGAACAACGTACGTCGCGACAAGCGATCGGCCAGTGCGCCAATCGGCAACTGCAGCAAGGCATCACCCACCACCACCGTGCTGACCATCGCCAGCGCAATTTCCGTCGTAAAGCCCTGACGCAGGCAATACACCGGCAACAAGGTCAGGATCATCGCTTCGAACGCTGCGAACAGCGACACTGCCCAGGCAATCGCCGGCAGGCCACGGCAGAAACCCAGCAAGTCGCCGAAGGTCACGCTGCTGGCTTCGCTGGAGGGCGCACCGCTGCGGCCCAGCAGCAGGAGCGGTGCCGCCATCAGCAAACCGACGCCGACCCAGAATCCGTAATCGTGCTCAGTGCCCAGTACGCCAAGCAGCAACGGCCCGGCCAGCTGACTCAGCGCGTAGCTGCTGCCATACAACGCCACCAAGCGCCCGCGCCACTCTTCAACCACAAGCTGGTTGATCCAGCTTTCGCCGAGGATGAAGACGAGGGTCAGGATCACCCCGATCATCAACCGCAATACCAGCCAAATCGGATAGCTCGGCAACAGCGCCAGCAAACCGATGGACAACGCCCCGGCCCATAGGCACAAACGCATCAGATTGGCCGTGCCCAGACGCGCGGCCAGATGGCTGGAGATCTTTGCCCCCAGCAATACGCCAATGGCGGGCATCGCTGCCATCACGCCGATAGCGAACGAGCCGTAACCCCAGCTTTCCAGGCGAAACGACACCAACGGCATGCTGACGCCCAAGGCCAGGCCAACACTCAAGACGGACGCCAATACGGCGAAATAAGTCGCCCAACGCATTTCCCACGCTCCTGTGGATATTTTTTGTACAGCACAAAACACTGTGGGAGCGAGCCTGCTCGCGATGACGGTACAACATTCAACATTTCCGTCGACTGTCACACCGCAATCGCGAGCAGGCTCGCTCCCACATAGGATCTGCGTCGTTTAGAAGGCCTGTTACTGCGACAGGCCTCCTTTAACGACTTACAACTTGATCCAGGTCGCCTTCAGTTCGGTGTACTTGTCGAACGCATGCAGCGACTTGTCGCGACCGTTGCCGGACTGCTTGAAGCCACCGAACGGGGCCGTCATGTCGCCGCCGTCATACTGGTTGACCCACACGCTACCAGCGCGCAGTGCCTTGGCAGTCAGATGGGCCTTGGAAATATCCTTGGTCCACACCGCTGCGGCCAAGCCGTAAGGGGTGTCGTTGGCAATCGCAATGGCTTCTTCGGCGGTATCGAACGTGATCACCGACAGCACTGGGCCGAAGATTTCTTCCTGAGCGATTTTCATCGCATTGCTGACGCCGTCGAAAATCGTCGGTTCAACGTAAGTGCCACCGGTTTCCTGAAGAATGCGCTTGCCGCCCGCCACCAGTTTGGCACCGTCGGTGTGGCCGGATTCGATGTAGGACAGCACGGTGTTCATCTGCTGGGTATCCACCAGCGCGCCGACATTGGTTGCCGGGTCCAGCGGGTTGCCCGGTTTCCAGGTCTTGAGCGCCTCGATCACCAGCGGCAGGAATTTATCCTTGATCGAACGCTCCACCAGCAGGCGCGAGCCGGCGGTGCAGACTTCGCCCTGGTTGAAGGCGATGGCACCGGCAGCCGATTCAGCGGCAGCTTGCAGATCCGGCGCATCGGCGAACACGATGTTCGGGCTCTTGCCGCCAGCTTCGAGCCAGACGCGTTTCATGTTCGATTCGCCGGAGTAGATCAGCAGTTGCTTGGCGATTTTGGTCGAACCGGTGAACACCAGGGTGTCCACATCATTGTGCAGGGCCAGGGCCTTGCCGACGGTGTGACCGTAGCCTGGCAGGACGTTCAGCACGCCTTTCGGAATACCGGCTTCGACGGCCAGCGCAGCGATGCGGATGGCGGTCAGCGGTGATTTTTCGGATGGCTTGAGGATCACCGAGTTACCGGTGGACAGCGCCGGGCCGAGCTTCCAGCAAGCCATCATCAGCGGGAAATTCCACGGCACGATGGCGCCGACTACGCCGACGGGTTCGCGGGTCACCAGACCCAGCTGGTCATGGGGAGTCGCGGCCACTTCGTCGTAGATCTTGTCGATGGCTTCACCGCTCCAGCTCAGGGCTTGCGCCGCGCCTGGAACGTCGATGTACAGGGAATCGCTGATCGGCTTGCCCATGTCCAGGGTTTCAAGCAGGGCCAGCTCTTCGGCGTGCTGTTTCAGCAGGCCGGCGAAACGGATCATGGTGGCTTTACGTTTGGTCGGCGCCAGGCGCGACCAGACGCCGGAATTGAAAGTGGCGCGGGCGTTTTCAACAGCGCGCTGGGCGTCGGCGGCGTCACAGCTGGCAATCTTGCCCAGCAGACGGCCATCGACCGGGCTGATGCACTCGAAGGTCTCGGCGGAGACAGCATCGGTGTATTCACCATTGATGTAGGCGCGGCCTTCGATCTTCAGATCGCGAGCCCGTTGTTCCCAATCGGCACGAGTCAGGGTGGTCATACGAGTGTCCTCCTCTTATTGAATACGAACGCTCCACGGTCTTCGCGGGCGCTGTCAGGAATTCTGCCCGGCCATCCTGCTTTTCCGGCCCAAGGCAACTGCCACCCTAAACCAGTGGCCGGGGTTGTTTCAATATATTTGACACAAGGTCGGCAAACGGCCTTGCGGTGTTCATTTTAATAAACATAGACTTTGGACTTTCCAGCCATCGCGCCGCAATCACGGGGGATAACAACAATGAGCATCCAGGACATCGTCGACTTCAGCCAGGCCACCACCCAGCCCGATCGCTATCGACCAGACCCGGCGAAAGTCCTCAAGGGCGACCCTGAACAAGCAGTGTACAACCACTACAACAGTCCTTGCGGCCAGATGAGCGCAGGCGTGTGGGAAGGCGAAGTCGGCCAGTGGCATGTGAACTACACCGAGCATGAATACTGCGAAATCGTTCAGGGCGTTTCAGTGCTGCGCGACAACGAAGGCAACGGCAAGACCTTGCGGGTTGGTGATCGCTTCGTGATCCCGGCGGGCTTTCGCGGTACCTGGGAGGTGCTGGAGCCGTGCCGCAAGGTTTATGTAGTGTTTGAACAGAAGGCCTGAGGTTCGCGATAAATAGTTACCGCACTGCTTCGCTGACCATGGCGGATGCTGGCCTGGCTCCTGGGAAAAGGAGCCATACCCTCATCTTTCACACGGAAGCGAATACTCATGAGCAGACTCTTCACTGCGGGACTTCTGACAAGTCTCACCATTGCACTGACCCTGATGCAGGCGCATGCCGGCGAATTGAAGCGGTGCAATGCGCAGCGGGCTAGCTACCTCATCGGCGAATATTTAACACGGACAGTTTTGGAGCAGGCACGCGTGGAGACGCGCGCAGCCAGGGTTATAGTCAATCCCGTCACGCAAGAATTCGACCCCGATCGCCTGCGAGTCATCACCGATCTGGACTTGAAGATTACTAGCATGTCCTGCGGTTGATCACTCGGTGCAACCGTTCATTTGGCAACAAAAAAGGCCCGTATCTCGCGATACGGGCCTTTTTCGTAAGAGAGAAAAATCAATTACTTGATTTTGCCTTCTTTGTACATCACGTGCTTACGAACGCGCGGATCGAACATGCGCTTTTCGAGCTTGTCCGGAGTAGTACGCTTGTTCTTGTCGGTAGTGTAGAAGTGACCAGTACCGGCGCTAGAAATCATTCGAATCAATTCACGCATGATTAGCTCCCTTAGATCTTGCCAGCTTTGCGAATTTCGGCCAGCACGACAGTAATGCCACGCTTGTCGATGATACGCATGCCTTTGGCAGATACGCGCAGACGCACGAAACGTTTCTCTTCTTCAACCCAGAAGCGGTGATGCTGCAGGTTCGGCAGGAAACGACGACGGGTTTTGTTGTTTGCGTGGGAAATGTTATTCCCAGTCACCGGACCCTTACCGGTAACTTGACATACTCTCGACATGCCTCAGCCCTCTAAAACCACATGCCCAACCCGGCATGGGTTGGCCGCTTAATCTCTCAGTCATTTGGCGCCAGGCGCCGCGTTTCTTTAGAGGTCTTACCGGCTACACCTACAGTGAAGGAACCGGGCCCCTAGAAAAGAGCGCTGCTTTATACCAGAAAGACTGGAGAGCAACAACATTCCGTGTGCGCGGACTTGGTAAATTCCCCATTTTTCGCGCGCCAAGCGCCTTGGATAAAGGCTGTCGTCGATTAAGACCGCTCGTCGCAGAGAATCGGCCAACCGACCGATTCCGGGTTTTCCTCGGCCCGCATCACCGAAAACAAGCGCACATAGTCCACTTAAAATGAAAAAGGGGATAGTCATTTGCAAAAGAGCCCACTAGGGTAAGCCTTTTCCAGACTGCACTTGCAGATGGGCCTTCGATCTGTAAAGGAATCCGACCATGCGCCTCGCTGCCCTACCGCTGTTGCTCGCCCCTCTTCTGCTGAGCCCACTGGCCCACGCCGCCGCTCTGAGCGTTTGCACTGAGGCAAGCCCGGAAGGCTTCGACGTGGTGCAATACAACTCGCTGACCACCACCAACGCCTCGGCCGACGTGCTGATGAATCGTCTGGTGGATTTCGATACCGCCAGCGGCAAAGTGGTCGCCAGCCTCGCGGACAGCTGGGAAGTCACGCCCGACGGCCTGACCTACGTGTTCAAACTGCATCCGCAGGTGAAATTCCACCGCACTGAATACTTCAGCCCGACCCGCGACCTGACCGCCGAAGACGTGAAATTCAGTTTCGACCGCATGCTCGACCCGGCGAACCCGTGGCACAAGGTCGCCCAGAGCGGCTTCCCACACGCCCAGTCGATGCAGTTGCCGGCATTGATCAAGAAGATCGACGCACTGGACCCGCTGACCATACGGTTCACCCTCGACCACCCGGACTCGACCTTCCTCGCGACCCTGAGCATGGGCTTCGCCTCGATCTATTCGGCTGAATACGCCGATAAACTGATGAAGGCCGGCACCCCGGAGAAGCTCAATAGCCAGCCGATCGGCAGCGGCCCATTCATTTTCACACGCTTCCAGAAGGACGCCTCTATCCGCTACAAGGCCAACCCGGACTACTTCCGCGGCAAGCCTTCGGTGGATCCGCTGATCTTCGCCATCACCCCGGACGCCAACGTGCGTTTGCAGAAATTGCGCCGCAACGAGTGCCAGATCGCCCTATCGCCCAAGCCTCTGGACGTACAGGCAGCGCTGAAAGAACCGACCCTGAAAGTGGAAAAGACTGACGCCTTCATGACCGCGTTCGTCGGCATCAACAGCCAGCATCCGCCGCTGGACAAGCCCGAAGTGCGCCAGGCGATCAACCTCGCGTTCGACAAGGCCAACTACGTCAAAGCCGTGTTCGAAGACACCGCCGAGGCCGCCAACGGCCCGTACCCGCCTAACACCTGGAGCTACGCCAAAGGCCTGCCGGGTTATCCGCATGACGTCGAAAAAGCCAAAGCACTCATGGCGAAGGCCGGGCTCAAGGACGGTTTCCAGACCACCATCTGGACCCGACCTTCTGGCAGTCTGCTCAACCCGAACCCGAGCCTCAGCGCTCAAATGCTGCAATCGGACCTCGCGGAAATCGGCATTCAGGCCGAGATTCGGGTGATCGAATGGGGTGAACTGATTCGCCGCGCCAAGGCCGGTGAACACGACCTGTTGTTCATGGGCTGGGCCGGCGACAACGGAGACCCGGACAACTTCCTCACGCCGCAGTTTTCCTGCGCCGCGGTCAAATCCGGCACCAACTTCGCCCGCTACTGCAACCAGGACCTGGACAAGCTGATCAGCGCCGGCAAGACCACCGGCGAGCAAGGTGTGCGTACCAAGCTCTACGAACAGGCCCAGGCGCAGATCCAGCAGCAGGCGCTGTGGCTGCCGCTGGCCCACCCGACCGCCTTCGCGCTGACGCGCAAGGACGTTGAGGGGTATCAGGTCAGCCCGTTTGGTCGCCAGGATTATTCCAAGGTCAACCTCAAGTAATCAGCGTCACCACAAAAACCTGTGGGAGCCGAGCTTGCTCGCGATGGCGTTCCTTCACTCACTGAACAGGGTGACTGATACGACGCCATCGCGAGCAAGCTCGGCTCCTACAGGGTTTTATGTTTGTCGTGATTCCTCTTACATCCACCCATACTCGGCCATGGACAATGGATCGCCGTCACCGATGATGAAATGGTCGAGCACCCGCACATCGATCAGGTCCAGCGCCTCTTGCAGGCGCTTGGTCAGCACTCGGTCGGCTTGACTGGGGTTGGTATTACCCGACGGATGGTTATGGCAGAGGATCAACGCTGCGGCGTTGTGGGCCAGCGCACGTTTAACCACTTGTCTCGGATAGACACTGGTGCTGTCGATGGATCCGCGAAACAGCACTTCAAAGGTCTGCACTTGATGCCTGGAATCCAAAAACAGACAGCCGAACACCTCGTGAGGCTCGTGGCGCAGCATTGACTTCAGGTAATCACGAACCGCCTGCGGATTCTCCAGCGCCGATTTTTGGCGCGCACGTTCGGCCAAATGCCGCCGGCTCATTTCCTGGACCGCTTGCAACTGAGCGAATTTCGCCGGCCCGAGCCCCAACTCACTGCTGAATGCTGCTTGATCGGCCTCGAGCAGTGAGCGCAGGCTGCCAAACTGATTCAACAGGTGTCGCGCCAGATCTACCGCGCTTTTACCCGACACGCCCGTTCGTAAAAAAATCGCCAGCAGTTCGGCGTCTGAAAGGCTCCCCGAGCCCAACTCAAGCAACCTCTCCCGCGGCCGTTCCGCCGCTGGCCAATCGCGAATACTCATAGCACCTCCCTGGTCTGTGGGCGCCGCTGTTCCGTAGCGGTCGCTGTGATATCTTAGCCCATCTTTTTTGCGGGCGATTTCATCCCTGGGGAGGGGGTATCGCCATGCAGTCATTAACGAAATGAAAGGCAGACCTATGCAGCGGCTGTATCGGAAACGCATCGTTCTGGGCGTCGGCGGCGGCATCGCTGCCTACAAGAGCGCCGACCTGGTTCGCCGCCTGATCGACCAGGGTGCCGAAGTGCGCGTGGTCATGACCCGCGGCGGCAGCGAGTTCATCACACCGTTGACCATGCAGGCCCTGTCCGGGCATCCAGTCCACCTCGATTTGCTCGACCCGGCGGCCGAAGCTGCCATGGGCCACATCGAGCTGGCCAAATGGGCCGACCTGGTGCTGATCGCCCCCGCCACCGCGGACCTCATTGCCCGCCTGGCCCAAGGCATTGCCGACGACCTGCTGACCACGCTGGTGCTGGCCACCGACGCAGTGGTCGCCGTTGCCCCGGCGATGAACCAGGCCATGTGGCGCGACCCGGCTACCCAGGCCAACCTGCAAACCCTCGAGAGCCGTGGCCTGAAAACCTTCGGCCCGGCCTCCGGCAGCCAGGCCTGCGGCGACGTTGGCATGGGTCGCATGCTCGAAGCCACCGACCTCGCCCAGTGCGCGGCGGACTGCTTCCAGCGTCAGGCGCTGACCGGCAAACACGTGCTGATCACCGCTGGCCCGACCCAGGAAAACATCGACCCGGTGCGCTACATCACCAACCACAGCTCCGGAAAGATGGGCTTTGCCCTGGCCGAAGCCGCGGTGGAAGCCGGCGCCCGCGTAACGCTGATCACCGGCCCGGTGCACCTGCCGACCCCGGATCGCGTCACCCGCATCGACGTGGTCAGCGCCCGCGACATGCTCGCCGCGTGTGAAGCCGCGATCCCTTGCGACCTGTTCATCGCCTCGGCAGCGGTCGCGGACTACCGTCCGGAAGTCGTCGCCCCACAGAAACTCAAGAAAGACCCTACGAACGGCGACGGCTTGTTGCTACAGATGGTGCGTAACCCAGACATCCTGGCCACCATTGCCACACGCCCCGACCGTCCGTTCAGTGTCGGGTTCGCCGCCGAAACCGAACACTTGCTCGATTACGCTGCCCGCAAGTTGAAAGATAAAAACCTCGATTTGATCGTCGCCAACGACGTCGCCAACCCGAGCATTGGCTTCAACAGCGAAGAAAACGCCTGCAGCGTGATCGACCGCCAGCTACACGCCACACTTTTCGCCCAGACCAGCAAGAGCAAGATTGCTCGCCAGCTGATCACTTTTATCGCCGAACGTCTGAACCAGGTTTAATTTACATGCACGCTTTGCAAGCCAAGATCCTCGACCCTCGCATCGGTACCGATTTCCCGCTGCCGCAGTACGCCACGCCAGGCTCCGCCGGCCTCGACCTGCGCGCCATGCTGGAAAAAGACACCGTCATCAAGCCGGGCGAAACCCTGCTGATCCCGACTGGCCTGTCCGTCTACATTGGCGATCCGGGTTTGGCGGCGCTGATTCTGCCGCGCTCCGGCCTGGGCCATAAGCACGGCATCGTGCTGGGCAACCTGGTCGGCCTGATCGACTCCGATTACCAGGGCCCGCTGATGGTGTCGTGCTGGAACCGTGGCCAGACCGATTTCAACATGGTGGTAGGCGAACGCCTGGCCCAATTGGTGCTGGTACCGGTGGTTCAAGCGCATTTTGAAATGGTCGAAGAATTCGTCGAAACCCAGCGCGGCACTGGCGGGTTCGGCCACTCCGGCAGCCATTGATCCGATAGATGCCCTCCCTGTAGGAGCTGCCGAAGGTTCGGGCCGCGTTCGGACGATCTTTTGATTTTGCTTTTTAAGATCAAAATCAAAAGATCGCAGCCTTCGGCAGCTCCTACGGGGAGGCGGGAGCAAGCTCCCTCGTCACAAATTGCAAAGACGTCATCTGAAAGGTTTATCACTGAAAATCAAGGCATTGGCCGCTCCATTACACGCTGATGTCGGGGTCATGGCCTTTTCACACCACGAACTCTCAGTGGAAAACGCCGTCATACCCTTCAGTTTGAGCCTGCCGACGAGTTCTTCGCGGCAGGTCCAGCCACTTTCGAGATGGAGCATTCCTACAGATGAGCACCCCAGCCCAAGTCGCACCCAAGTTCCCCGACAGCATCTTCCGCGCCTACGATATTCGCGGCACCGTCCCGGAATTCTTGAACGCTGAAACCGCGTATTGGCTCGGTCGCGCCATCGGTTCCCAGAGCCTGGCCCAGGACGAACCCAACGTGTCCGTCGGCCGTGACGGACGCCTGTCCGGCCCGGAACTGGTCGAACAACTGATCAAAGGCCTCGCCGACAGCGGTTGCCACGTCAGCGACGTCGGCCTGGTGCCAACGCCCGCGCTGTACTACGCCGCCAACGTGCTGGCCGGTAAATCCGGCGTGATGCTCACCGGCAGCCACAACCCGTCGAACTACAACGGCTTCAAGATCGTCATCGCTGGCGACACCCTGGCCAACGAACAGATCCAGGCCCTGCACGAACGCCTCAAGACCAACAACCTGAGCAGCGGCAAGGGCAGCATCACCCAGGTCGAGATCCTCGACCGCTACAACACCGAAATCGTCCAGGACATCAAACTGGCTCGCCGCCTCAAAGTCGTGGTCGACTGCGGTAACGGCGCGGCCGGCGTGATCGCCCCGCAACTGATCGAAGCCCTGAACTGCGAAGTCATCCCGCTGTTCTGCGACGTCGACGGCAACTTCCCGAATCACCACCCGGACCCGGGCAAGCCTGAAAACCTCGTGGACCTGATCGCCAAGGTCAAGGAAACCAACGCTGACCTGGGCCTGGCCTTCGACGGCGACGGCGACCGCGTCGGCGTGGTGACCAACACCGGCAGCATCGTTTACCCGGACCGCCTGCTGATGCTGTTCGCCCGTGACGTGCTGGCGCGCAACGCTGACGCGGAAATCATCTTCGACGTCAAATGCACCCGTCGCCTGACACCGCTGATCAAGGAATACGGCGGCCGTCCGCTAATGTGGAAGACCGGTCACTCGTTGATCAAAAAGAAAATGAAACAAACCGGCGCCCTGTTGGCCGGCGAAATGAGTGGGCACATCTTCTTCAAGGAACGCTGGTTCGGTTTCGACGACGGCATTTACAGCGCTGCGCGTCTGCTGGAAATCCTCAGCAAAGAAAAATCCACCGCGGAAGAGCTGTTTGCGACCTTCCCGAACGATATTTCTACGCCGGAAATCAATATCCATGTGACCGAAGAGAGCAAATTCAGCATCATTGATGCACTGCACGACGCGAAGTGGGGCGAAGGCGCCGACCTGACCACCATTGACGGCGTGCGAGTCGACTACGCCAAAGGCTGGGGCCTGGTGCGCGCGTCCAACACCACACCGGTGCTGGTGCTGCGCTTCGAGGCCGATGACGAGGCTGAATTGCAGCGCATCAAGGACGTTTTCCACGTCCAACTGAAGCGTGTTGCCCCTGATCTCCAATTACCGTTTTGATTTAACGAAGCACCCGGAGCCCTGAATGACCCTCGAACGCGAAGCCGCCGCCAACACCGCCAAGGTCCTGTCCGAAGCGCTGCCTTACATTCGCCGCTATGTCGGCAAGACGCTGGTGATCAAATACGGCGGCAACGCGATGGAAAGCGAGGAGCTGAAAACCGGCTTCGCCCGCGACATCGTGCTGATGAAAGCCGTCGGCATCAACCCGGTGGTGGTTCACGGCGGCGGCCCGCAAATCGGCGACCTGCTCAAGCGCCTGTCGATCGAGAGCCACTTCATCGATGGCATGCGCGTGACTGACGCGCAAACCATGGACGTGGTGGAAATGGTCCTCGGTGGCCAGGTCAACAAGGACATCGTCAACCTGATCAACCGTCATGGCGGCAGCGCCATCGGACTGACCGGTAAAGATGCCGAGCTGATTCGTGCGAAAAAGCTCACCGTGACCCGCCAGACGCCGGAGATGACTCAACCGGAAATCATCGACATCGGCCAGGTCGGTGAAGTGGTCGGCATCAACACCGACTTGCTGAACCTGCTGGTCAAAGGTGACTTCATCCCGGTGATCGCGCCAATCGGTGTCGGCGCCAACGGCGAGTCGTACAACATCAACGCTGACCTGGTGGCCGGTAAAGTCGCCGAAGCGCTGAAAGCTGAAAAGCTTATGCTGCTGACCAACATCGCCGGCCTGATGGACAAGTCGGGCACGGTCCTGACCGGCCTGACCACCCAACAGGTCGACGACTTGATCGCCGACGGCACCATCTACGGCGGCATGCTGCCGAAGATCCGTTGCGCGCTGGAAGCCGTGCAAGGTGGCGTGGGCAGCTCGTTGATCATTGATGGCCGGGTGCCAAATGCGATTCTTCTGGAAATCTTCACCGACACCGGTGTGGGTACCTTGATCAGCAATCGCAAGCGTCACTGATTCAAACCTTAAAAAGATCGCAGCCTTCGGCAGCTCCTACGAGAGCGGATTTTCGGATGTACGAAAACCCTGTAGGAGCTAACGAAGTCTGCGATCTTTTTTATGCGCGCAGGAAATGTCTGACCTGATTAAGCGAAACGTCCGACATCCCGCCAGCATTAGTCCGCATAGGATCTTCCCTGAATCCACAGGAGATCTTCCCCATGAAAAAAGACCACGTACCCTACGGCAGTGATGTTTCAGCAGGCACTTACGAGTGCGCAGACTGCGGGCGCGAATACACCAATCAGTCAAAGACTTCGCTTCCGCCGTGTCCAGACTTCAAACCAAGTACCCACAAACTCAATGGCTGGAACATCCTGACCGGCCAAGGTGACGCCGTGGCAGATCCGTATCCAAACAAGCCTTCCAAGTAATCACGGGGGTCTGAACCATGCAGATCTCGTTCACGATCGACGCCCAGGCATTCGACCTCGAGCAAAAGGAGCCGGTCAAAAAGACCCTGAGGATCTCCGACCACGAAATCACCCACGCCCTGCAGCGAATCGCCAAGGCCAGCCTGACCGAATACTTGAAAATGCTGGTTGAAGGCGGCATGCCGAGTCGGGCCGATGAAGCGAAACAGGACCGCTTGCTGTATCTGATTCAAAGCTACTTCGGGCAGACATTGCCGACCGAATCTCAGATATCGACGATTTTTCAGCTGACCCAAAGCCAAAGCAAAACCCTGCTGAAAAACACGGTTTCGCGCTTTCGCAATCAGCTGGACGATATTCTGCAGCACAGCATGCGAGCCGTGATCGAGTCTGCGGAACATGCGCAGACGGTGTACCTGGTGGTGATCAGTTCAGACGTCATTCGTGATGAACTGAACATGCTGATCACACAGAACGAACCGACCTTCAAACCCATCACAAAACGTAAAGCCAGCGCCGGGCAGTTCGAGATTAGTGAGGATTCCCACGACTTGCTCTGCACAACGCTGGGGATCAATGCCGTTCAGTGACATCGTGGCGGTCAGTGGATTGCTGCTGACCTTGACCACCTTCATGTTCAACCTGGCGTGGCCGAGGCTGCATGAAGCAATGGAGCTGGATGAAAGCCAATCTGGTCCGCTCGCCAGAAAACGTAGCCGAAAAAAGGTAACAAACGTTTTATTCGCCTGCGCCCTCCCTCTGACCAGCGCCTTCCTGGCGCTGTTTTACGTCAACTTGCCTGCCGCTGTGAAAATCATGGGCAGCAGCACGCTGAATCTTTGGGACTTCGACGTGGAGCGCACGCTCTACGTGCTAGTCGTCCTGGCGTTGCTGGTGTTTGCACTGCTCAATGTATGGCTCGCTGTGCGGCTTATCGATAAATGGCGGAAGCTGGGCTAGCAGCACGTGAGTTTTCCATATTTCACTGTTAACCCTATTTTCAACAGTCGCTGAAATAATCATATTGGATGAAAATCATCGACAGTTTTCACCAGAATGGCTATTTTCAGCATTCGTTGAAAAGGGTTAAATCAATGAAAGAGCTCGAAATCCACTCAAGAGACGCGCTGCGAAACCTCTTGAGTAAAATACCGATCCTCGAGATTAAAAGCCTGAAATCTGTCCCGCTTTCAAAAGCCTGGACTCCCGACTTCACTGTCGAGGTAAACACATCAGGGAAATCGCACTCTCTGGTCTGCGAGGTGAAAGCAAGTGGCCAGCCCAGGTTCATAAACGCAGCCATACTTCAGCTTCGCGACTACGTGAACGAGCGGAACACAGAGGCTACACCTATCGTGGTCGCACCTTATCTTTCACCCGCTGCCAGACAAGCGTGTCGGGAAAAAGGTGTGGGATATCTGGACCTGGAGGGCAATTCCTGGATTTCATTCGATGGTGTATTCATTGACCACCAAGTTGCTGATAGGCCGCCCTCGGAGAACAGGGAGCTGAAGTCTCTCTTCAAACCAAAATCAGCTCAGATCATTCGTATGATGCTTCGGGAACCGGACCGAGCCTGGCGGGTGATGGAACTTTCCGAAGCTGCCGGAGCGAGTCTGGGTCAAGTCAGCAATGTCCGCACCGCACTGCTGAATCGAGAATGGGCAAGAACAACAAACGAGGGTGTATGTCTATACGATCCCCAAGCCCTTTTGGATGCATGGGTCGAAACATACGAGCGTCCATCAGGGGACCGTAAAAAGTTCTATACCACCTTACATGGCAGCGCATTGGAAAATGCGGCGCGGAACGCTATCGGAGAAAGGAGCAACGGACACGCGCTTTTTTCCTCATTTTCTGCCGCCCAATGGCTCGCGCCCTATGCTCGGGTCAGCACGAATTACTTTTATGCGGACATTCAAGGTCTAGAGAAATTGGTCAAAGCATTACAGTTGGTTCCTGCATCAAAGGGAGAAAACGTAGTGATCACTTTACCCAAGGACGAAGGACTTCTACTGGACACCGTTGAAGCCGCGCCGGGCGCCATATGCACCAGTCCAGTTCAGACCTATCTGGATCTATCGGTAGCAGGAGAGCGAGGAAAGGAAGCCGCCGAGTATCTACGACAGGAAAAATTGACATGGCCCCGTTAGTACCTCAAGAGCCTCAATCCGCTTCAGATTATGACGACAGAACGACGACTGCTGTGAAGGCGGTATTAGTCGAAATGGGTCAAATCCTTGGTTCCTTCAGAGGCAAGTTTGCAGTGATCGGTGGAGCGGTGCCGTGGCTTCTGCTTGCGAATGACGATATGCAACATGTTGGTACCCTGGATGTCGATTTGAGCCTGAACGCAGAGGCTCTCGGTGATGGCGAGTACGCAACATTGATCGAAGCACTGATGGGCAATGGGTACGAGCAAAGAGGAGAACTTCGGCGATTCCAACTAGTCCGCCAGGTTCCCGTGCAGGACGGTGGAGCTGCGATAGATGTGATCGTGGATTTCTTGATGCCGCGTGACGCCGAAATCATCCAAAACAAGCCACCCATTCTCAACGATTTTGCAGTTCAACGCGCCGACGGCGCTGACTTGGCCATGCGTTTCTATCAGATGGTTGCAATTGAAGGCCCCATGCCTACGGGCGGCAAAAATCGTGTGGAGGTCGCTGTGTGCTCGATCCCCGCACTACTTGCGATGAAGGGATATGCCCTGAACGGAAGGCATAAACAGAAGGACGCATACGACATCTACTACTGCGTTCGCAATTATCCCGGAGGCATAGAAGCACTTGCAGAAGAGTGTCGACCAGTACTTGGAACGGGAAGTGGCGAACAGGGTTTTCAGTTCATTTGCGAAAAGTTTGATATCGCCGAGGGCTACGGCCCGACCTCAGTAAGACGCTTCGTCGAAGACAGCCAAATCCTGGGAGATCGCACACCGGATCAATGGCAACAGGACGCTTTCGGACAGATTGATGCCTTATTGCGCGCCTTGGGGCTACGGGAGTAACAGCTACCCTGATACCAGCACTCACAAAAAGGCCCTGTTCTCACAGGGCCTTTTCTTTAGACGCCGAACTGCGCGCGGTAGGCTTCAACCGCCGGCAGGTGTTGCTTGAGCTGCGGATCGTCCGCCAGGAATTCGAGCACCTGGTTCAGCGAAACAATGCTGATCACCGGAATGCCGAAGTCACGCTCCACTTCCTGGATGGCCGACAACTCGCCGTTACCACGCTCCTGACGGTTGAGGGCGATGAGCACACCCGCCGCCTTGGCGCCGTCCTGGGACGCGATGATCTGCATCACCTCGCGGATGGCAGTGCCAGCGGTGATCACGTCGTCGATGATCAGCACGTCACCGGTCAACGGTGCGCCGACCAGGCTGCCGCCTTCGCCGTGAGCCTTGGCTTCCTTGCGGTTGAAGCACCATGGCAAATCACGGTCATGATGCTCGGCCAAGGCCACTGCGGTGGTCGCCGCCAAAGGGATGCCTTTGTACGCCGGGCCAAACAATACATCGAACGAAATACCGCTCTCGACGATGGCTGCCGCGTAGAAACGACCCAGCTGCGCAAGGGCCGAACCCGAGTTGAACAGGCCGGCATTGAAGAAGTAAGGACTGGTGCGTCCGGACTTCAGGGTGAACTCGCCGAAGCGCAAAACGCCGCGATCGATGGCAAAACGAATGAAATCGCGCTGATACGCTTGCATGAAAAAAACCCCAAATACCACGGATTTAGCTAATTAGGTTGACGCCGTGTATCATACACGCACGCGATTTTTGGGGCCATTTATGCGGATCATCAGTGTGAACGTCAATGGTATTCAGGCTGCAGTGGAGCGAGGTTTGCTCAGTTGGCTGCAAGCACAGAATGCCGACGTCATCTGCCTGCAGGACACCCGCGCCTCCGCCTTTGAACTGGACGATCCAGCCTTCCAACTGGATGGCTACTTCCTTTATGCCTGCGAAGCTGAAGTTCCCGCCCAGGGTGGCGTGGCTTTGTATTCGCGGTTGCAACCGAAGGCAGTCATCAGCGGTCTCGGCTTCGAGACGGCCGACCGCTACGGGCGCTACCTGCAAGCCGATTTCGACAAGGTCAGCATCGCGACCTTACTGCTCCCTTCGGGGCAGAATGGCGATGAAGACTTGAACCAGAAGTTCAAGCTAATGGACGATTTCGCCCGTTATCTGGATAAACAGCGACGCAAACGTCGCGAGTACATTTACTGTGGCTCGCTGTACGTGGCGCAACAGAAGCTGGATATCAAGAACTGGCGTGACAGCCAGCAATCCCCGGGCTTCCTGGCACCTGAACGTGCCTGGATGGACGAGATTGTCGGCAACATGGGTTATGTCGATGCGTTGCGCGAAGTCAGCCGTGAAGGCGACCAGTACAGCTGGTGGCCAGATAACGAACAGGCTGAAATGCTCAACCTCGGTTGGCGTTTCGACTATCAGTTGCTGACTCCAGGCCTGCGCCGCTTCGTACGTAGCGCACGCTTGCCTCGTCAGCCACGGTTCTCGCAACATGCACCGCTGATCGTGGACTACGACTGGACGCTGACCATCTAAGCGTCGTTTCGCAGATGCAAAAAAGCCGACATCACTGTCGGCTTTTTTGTGCACGCCTCATTCCTGTAGGAGCAAAGCTTGCTCGCGATGAACGATGACGCACTGTATCTGACGCACCGCGGCGCCTGAATCGCGAGCAAGCTTTGCTCCTACAGGACCGCGGTGATTATTTGATCAACCGCCAGGTGAACGGGTAACGATAAGGCACCCCTTCATTGGCTTTGACGCCGGCAATGATCGTCAGCACCAGTGCACCGATCGCCAACAGACCGAACAGGAAGAACCCGACGATCACCACCATCAGCAGGAAGCAGATGGCCGAGGCAATGGCGACGGTGATCTGAAAGTTCAGCGCCTCCTTGCCTTGAGCATCAACAAACGGGTCCATCTCGCGCTTCATCTGCCAGAGAATCAGCGGGCCGATCAGCGTACCGAACGGAATCCAGATCCCCAGCAAGGCGGACAGGTGACAAAACATTGCCCACTGCCGAACCTCTTTGCTCGGTGTGGGAAGCAGCTGTTGCTCGTCACTCATGGCGTCCTCCTTGTGTGGAACAGTCCGATCAGTCGGCCAGTGCAGCCTTTTGCAGCTCGAAGATTTCGGCCATGCCTTTCTTCGCCAACTCAAGCATAGCGTTCAGTTCTTCCGGCTGGAACGGCGCGCCTTCGGCAGTGCCCTGGACTTCGATGAAGCCGCCAGTGCTGGTCATCACCACGTTCAGGTCGGTCTCGGCGGCCGAGTCTTCCAGGTAGTCGAGGTCGAGTACCGGCTCACCCTGGTACATGCCCACGGATACGGCAGCAATCATTTGCTTCAGCGGGTCGCCGCCTTTCAGGCCGCCGCGCTTCTTGATCACTTTCAAGGCATCGACCAGTGCAACCATGGCGCCGGTGATGGACGCGGTGCGGGTGCCGCCATCAGCCTGGATCACGTCGCAATCGACGTACAGGGTGACGTCGCCCAGCTTGGACATGTCCAGCGAAGCGCGCAGGGAACGACCGATCAAACGCTGGATTTCCAGGGTGCGGCCGCCTTGTTTGCCGCGGCTCGCTTCCCGCTGGTTACGCTCGCCAGTGGCGCGCGGCAGCATGCCGTATTCAGCGGTCAACCAGCCTTGGCCCTGACCTTTGAGGAAACGCGGCACGCCGTTCTCGACGCTGACGGTGCAGATGACTTTGGTATCACCGAACTCGACCAGTACAGATCCCTCGGCGTGTTTGGTGTAGTTGCGGGTAATGCGGATCGAGCGGAGCTGATCGGCAGCGCGACCACTTGGACGTTTCATAGGGAATACCTGTACGGGGGACGGAAAACTGCGGAGCATTATAGAGCCGCAGGGCCACGAGTGGGCACTTCTAAAAAAATCCCCCGACGACTGAAGGCCCTGAATAGCGCTTTACCGACGGCCTGCAGCCCTTTGTCACTCCGTGTGTTTGGGCGCATTCGCCCCACTGCGCTACAATCCTGCGCCTTTGCTGCCTCTCGGCTTAAATTCATATAGATCAGGTCTGCGAAACCTTTGGTAACGCATGAACCTGCATTGCGAGGTACCTCCATGGTGCACAGCATGACCGCCTTCGCCCGCGTCGAAAAAGCCGGCGCCCAAGGCACCCTTAGCTGGGAACTGCGCTCGGTCAACAGCCGCTACCTGGAGCCGCACTTGCGTCTGCCGGAGTCCTTTCGCGACCTCGAAGGCGCGGTCCGCGAAGCCCTGCGCCAGGGAATCTCCCGGGGCAAGCTCGAATGCACCTTGCGCTTCACCGAAGAAAATACCGACAAACCACTGCAAGTGGACCGCGAGCGCGCCGCGCAATTGGTCGCCGCCGCCGAGACCATCGCCGGCCTGATCAAAAATCCGGCCGCGCTGAACCCGCTGGAAGTCCTGGCCTGGCCCGGCGTGCTGGTGGGCGACGCAACCGACCCGCAAGCCCTGAATGCCGAAGCACTGGCGCTGTTCAACGAAGGCCTGAAAGAACTCAAGGCCGGCCGCGAGCGCGAAGGCGCGGAGCTGGCGCGGCTGATCAACGATCGCCTGACCTCCATTGAAGAAGACGTGGTAACCCTGCGTGAACTGGTCCCGCAGATGCTTGCCACCCAGCGCCAGAAGGTCCTCGACCGCTTCGCCGACATGAAGGCCGAGATGGATCCGCAGCGGCTGGAGCAGGAAATGGTCATGCTCGCGCAAAAGAGCGACGTCGCCGAAGAACTGGATCGCCTGAGCACTCACATCATCGAAGTTCGCCGGGTGCTCAAATCCGGTGGCGCTGCCGGTCGGCGCCTGGACTTCCTGATGCAGGAGCTCAACCGCGAAGCCAACACACTGGGCTCCAAAGCCTTCGACCCGCGCAGCACCCAGGCGGCGGTCAACCTCAAAGTGTTGATCGAGCAGATGCGCGAACAAGTGCAGAATATTGAGTAAGGCAACCCTGACATGACCCACAGCACCGGCACCCTGTACATCATTTCCGCACCTTCGGGCGCGGGCAAGAGCAGCCTGGTCAAGGCCTTGACCGACTCCGATCAGGAGATCCGCGTCTCGGTTTCCCACACCACCCGCGCCATGCGCCCCGGTGAAGTGAACGGCGTGAACTATCACTTCGTCTCCCGCGAAGCGTTTGTGAAGATGGGCGAACATGGCGACTTCCTGGAGCGCGCCGAAGTGTTCGGCAATCTCTACGGCACCTCGCAAAGCCACTTGCAGCAGACCCTCGACGCCGGCCACGACTTGATCCTGGAAATCGACTGGCAAGGCGCCGAGCAAGTGCGCAAGTTGATGCCCCAGGCCCGCTCGATCTTCATTCTGCCGCCATCCCTGGAGGCCTTGCACCAGCGCCTGACCAACCGTGGCCAGGACAGCGACGAGATCATCGAAGGCCGGATGCGCGAAGCCGTCAGCGAGATGAGTCACTACGTCGACTACGATTACCTGATCATCAACGACGATTTCGCCCACGCACTGCGCGATTTGCAGGCGATTTTCCGTGCCAATCAGCTGCATCAGAAGCGCCAGCAGCAACGTCACGGAAAACTTTTGGCCGAATTGCTCGGCTAAACAGCTCTTCCCAAAACCGTTGCAAGGGCTTTACATTGGCACTTGCAGCGCGTTGAAGGGCTTGGTCAAAAAATCAGCGCTTCCCTAATCGCTGGTGATTTTTTAAACTGTTGAGTCCGCTCGCCCAACCGGGCAGCGCGCATATTGCATTCGCTCCGAGGAATACCATGGCCCGCGTAACCGTTGAAGATTGCCTAAACCACGTGGAAAACCGCTTTGAGCTGGTCATGCTGTCTACCAAGCGTGCCCGTCAACTGGCCACCGGCGGCAAAGAGCCACTGGTTCAGTGGGAAAACGACAAGCCTACCGTTGTAGCCTTGCGTGAAATCGCTGAAGGCCTGATGAGCTACGAGTTCATCGCCAACGCTGAAATCGTCGAAGACGAACCGCTGTTCGCAGCGTTCGAGGACGAGTCCAACGAGGCAGTCTAAGCCATGCCTGGTCGACGTAGCACGGCGCGGGGTCACAGCGAACGGCAGGTCTCATCATGCCGAGCATAGACGCCCTCGCCGATCGCTTATCGACCTACCTCGGCAAGGACCAGGTCAACCTGGTCCGCCGAGCGTACTTCTACGCCGAACAAGCCCACGACGGTCAACGCCGCCGTAGCGGTGAAGCGTACGTCACGCACCCACTCGCGGTTGCGAATATTCTTGCCGACATGCACATGGACCATCAGAGCCTGATGGCTGCGATGCTGCATGACGTGATCGAAGACACCGGTATTGCCAAGGAAGCGCTGCAAGCGCAGTTCGGCGAAACCGTGGCCGAACTGGTCGACGGGGTCAGCAAACTGACCCAGATGAACTTCGAGACCAAGGCCGAAGCCCAGGCTGAAAACTTCCAGAAGATGGCCATGGCCATGGCCCGCGACATTCGCGTGATCCTGGTCAAACTGGCCGACCGCCTGCACAACATGCGGACCCTGGAAGTCCTGTCCGGCGAAAAACGCCGACGGATCGCCAAGGAAACCCTGGAAATCTATGCGCCCATCGCCAACCGGCTGGGCATGCACGCCATCCGCATAGAATTCGAAGACCTTGGCTTCAAGGCGATGCACCCGATGCGTTCCGCACGGATCAACCAGGCGGTCAAACGCGCCCGGGGCAACCGCAAGGAAATCGTCAACAAAATTGAAGAATCCCTCAGCCATTGCCTGGCCATCGACGAAATCCAGGGCGAGGTCAGCGGTCGCCAGAAACACCTCTACGGCATCTACAAGAAAATGCGCGGCAAGCGTCGGGCCTTCAACGAGATCATGGACGTCTACGCGTTCCGGATCATCGTCGACAAGGTCGATACCTGCTACCGCGTGCTGGGTGCTGTGCATAATTTGTACAAACCGTTGCCGGGGCGCTTCAAGGATTACATCGCGATCCCCAAGGCCAACGGCTACCAGTCGCTGCATACCACGTTGTTTGGCATGCACGGTGTACCGATCGAGATTCAGATCCGCACCCGTGAAATGGAAGAGATGGCCAACAACGGCATCGCCGCCCATTGGCTCTATAAATCCAGTGGCGATGAGCAGCCAAAAGGTACTCATGCCCGAGCCCGCCAGTGGGTCAAAGGCGTGCTGGAGATGCAGCAACGGGCCGGCAACTCGCTGGAATTCATCGAGAGCGTGAAGATCGACCTGTTCCCGGACGAGGTCTACGTGTTCACGCCCAAAGGCCGGATCATGGAGCTGCCCAAAGGCTCCACGGCGGTCGACTTTGCTTACGCGGTACACACCGACGTGGGCAACAGCTGCATTGCCTGTCGGATCAATCGTCGTCTCGCACCGCTGTCCGAACCGCTGCAAAGCGGCTCCACGGTCGAGATCGTCAGCGCCCCCGGGGCACGGCCAAATCCGGCGTGGCTCAACTTCGTGGTCACCGGCAAGGCGCGGACCCACATCCGTCATGCGCTGAAACTGCAACGCCGCTCCGAATCCATCAGCCTCGGCGAACGGCTGCTGAACAAGGTCCTCAACGGTTTCGACAGCTCGCTGGAGAAAGTAGCCGCCGAGCGCGTCAAGGCGATGCTCACCGAGTACCGCCTGGAACTCATCGAAGACCTGCTCGAAGACATCGGCCTGGGCAATCGCATGGCTTACGTGGTCGCCCGCCGACTGCTCGGTGAAGGCGAACAGCTGCCGAGCGCGGAAGGCCCGCTGGCGATTCGCGGCACCGAAGGCCTGGTACTCAGTTACGCCAAGTGCTGCACGCCGATCCCGGGCGACCCGATTGTCGGCCACCTGTCCGCGGGCAAAGGCATGGTCGTGCACCTGGACAACTGCCGCAACATCAGCGAAATCCGCCACAACCCGGAAAAATGCATCCAGCTCTCGTGGGCCAAGGATGTCACCGGCGAATTCAATGTCGAGCTGCGCGTCGAGCTGGAACATCAGCGCGGCCTGATCGCTCTGCTGGCCAGCAGCGTCAACGCGGCCGACGGCAATATCGAAAAAATCAGCATGGACGAACGCGATGGCCGCATCAGCGTGGTCCAACTGGTGGTCAGTGTGCACGACCGCGTGCACCTGGCCCGCGTGATCAAGAAACTGCGCGCCCTGACCGGGGTGATTCGCATCACTCGCATGCGTGCTTAAGCCACTTATTACAAGGAGTCATTCATGACCAAAACAGTTATTACCAGCGACAAGGCCCCGGCTGCCATCGGCACTTACTCCCAGGCGATCAAGGCCGGCAACACCGTTTACATGTCGGGTCAAATTCCTCTGGACCCAAAAACCATGGAACTGGTAGAAGGTTTCGAAGCCCAGACCGTCCAGGTGTTCGAGAACCTCAAAGCCGTTGCTGAAGCCGCTGGCGGTTCGTTCAAGGACATCGTCAAACTGAACATCTTCCTCACCGACCTGAGCCACTTCGCCAAGGTCAACGAGATCATGGGCAAGTACTTCGACCAGCCTTACCCTGCCCGCGCCGCCATCGGCGTAGCGGCCCTGCCAAAGGGTTCGCAGGTTGAGATGGATGCCATTCTGGTCATCGAGTAATGTGCCCGGCGCAGCCTTCCGAAGGCTGCGTCGATCTTGCTTTGAAAGGATTCCACCATGCGCCAAGCGCTAGCTCTCTCGCTGGTCGCCCTACTCTTGGGCGGTTGTGCCAGCAACCCTGCCGACCGTGACATCAGCGGCACCTGGATCAATCAGGCCGCGATCGATGCTGCAGCCAAAGGCGGCGCCCTGCGCGAAGCGCTCCAGGCCTATGGCCCGAACCTGGAATGGGACGTCAACACCAAGGCCGGGCAGGCCCGCTACACCAACGGTTTTGAAAACGTCGATGGCAAGCTGCTAGGCGAAGAGTCCGGCGCCTGGAAGGTCGACTTTTATGGCAGCTCCGCCAGCGAGCTGAAGCGTGACGGCAAGCAACTGAGCCAGGTCGCCAGCGACAATGAGCCGGAGCAAGTCTTCGACCGCGCGCAGGTTACGGTGCCGGACGGCGCACCGATAGGTGCCAGTTTTGAACGCGCACTGTATTCGGCCTACATGGGCGGCAGCTGGAAAGTCGTCAGCGGTCCCGGCGAAGGCAACACCGTGCAATTCCAGGCTGACGGCCAGGTTGCCGGCCTGCCGGGAGCGGATCGCTATGCCTTGTGTCTGGCGGGCGATTGCGCGTCGATGAGCGGCGGTAACGACAACATGTGGCTACAGGCGAATGGTCAGGGCAACACCTGGATCTTTGCGCGCAAGGGCAAGGAACTGGAAATCCTACAGGCAGTGAACACCGCACACGCGGATGAAATGCCGCAGTTCACCCCGGGTGATCGCAAGTGGTTGCTGGAAAAACAGTGATACAGAATACAGGAGCCTACGGGCTCCTTTTTCTTTAGCCTGCACCGTCGAATTCTTTGCCCCCCTCAAGGATTGATCATGCGCCCACTGCTTATCCTTGGCCTATTGCTGCTCGGCGGCTGCACCTCTATGCCCGCAGAAACAGATATCAGCGGTATCTGGATCAATCAGGCGGTCATCGATGCAGCGGCCCAAGGCCAGTCTTTACATAAAGCCCTGAACACCCATGGCCGGAATCTGGAATGGGACATCAACACCCACACCGGCAAGGCGCAAGTGAGCAGCGGTTTTGAGAGGGGTGAAGGCCAACTGCTGCAAAAGTCACCCAATGCCTGGACCGTCGACTACAACGGCTACGGCACTGACGAACTGCGCCTGGATGGCAAGCGACTGACTCAACTGGCCAAGGAGCACGCCCCCCAGCAGGTGTTCAGTCGCCCCGGCAAGACCGTCAAAACGCATACAAAGTGGGGTAGCACCTTCAGGAGCGCCCTGAACGCTGCTTATATGGGCGGGCAGTGGGAAATCATCGACAGTCACGGAACAGGCCAAATGGTCGTGTTTACGGAAGATGGCCACGTTTCAGGGTTACCGGGAACCGATCGATACGAGTTATGCCTGGACGGTGATTGTGCCAACCAAGGTGCAGGCAATGACACCTTGTATCTGGGCACGGGTGACCTGAGTGACACATGGATTTTCGTTCGCAAAGGCAAGCAACTGGAGATTTTCCAGGCAATCAATCAATCCCGGCCAGACGAAATCCCCTACTTAACCCCCGGCCCACGCCACTGGCTGCTGGTAAAACAATGACCCAAAAACAAAGGCGCCCGCAGGCGCCTGTTGTTTAGAGGCTCGCTCAGCTCAACTCCCCTGGGCAATTATCACGGCATAACCTTCGCGGTAACTTGGGTACTTCGGTGTCCAGCCCAAGGCTTTGGCCCGTGCATTGCTGCAGCGCTTGCTGCCAGTACGCCGCACGCTCGCGTCGTCATCCCATTCGGTCACGCCCAGATACTCACGTAACCAGCCCACCACTTCGGCCAGCGGCGCAGGCGCATCGTCCACACCAATGTAGACGTCATCCAGCGCCACACCGCGACGATCCGCTTCAAGCAGACACGCCATCAACCCCGCCGCGTCGTCGGCGTGAATGCGATTGCCGTACAACGGTGGATCGACGGCCACTCGATAACCCCGACGGACCTGAGTCAGCAGCCATTCGCGACCAGGGCCGTAAATGCCGGTCAAACGTACGATGCTGGCCGGGATGCCACTATCGAGCGCCACTTGCTCCGCCTCTAGCATTAATCGACCCGAATAGCCTGTTGCAATGGTCGGCGAAGTCTCATCAACCCACTCACCATCCTGCTGCCCATACACACTGCTGCTGGAAACAAACAACAGGCGATTGGGCACCTGCCCGTAGTCGTTCAGCCATTCCAGTACGTGCTGCAAACCCTGAACATAAGCGGCGCGGTAACCCGCCTCATCGTGATCAGTGGCGGCTGCGCAATACACCAGGTAATCCACCGCACCGACTGGCCAGGTCGCTGGACAGTCTTCATTGAACAAGTCACCGGCAACGCCAATTACCCCCTTGGGCAGGCGTGAGACATCACGCCTCAGGCCATGAACCTCCCACCCGCCAGCCAACAATTGCGTGGCCAGACGACTACCAACATCACCGCAGCCGGCGATCAAAACAGAGGGCGCGGACATCAGAAAACTCCCATCAGAAAGGCACAGACTAGCGCTGGCAATGGACGCGCGGCTAGCAATGAAGGAAAAAAAGATACTCTATTACTTTTGTTAACAAGAATTACTTGCAATAATGCCTGCCACTTTTGTTCTCGGCCTCACGAGGCCTGGAAGAACATTTACCGTCTTTTTCTCTCAGGTCCGGCCAGCATGACACGCAATCAATTCCCCGCTTCGCCAACCAAACGACCTCGCGCCTGGAGCGCAGTGGCCGCCCTGCTGCTCAGCCTGATGCTGGCGCCGACCGCCGCTTTCGCTGACGCACAAGCGCCAGCCGCTCCGGCTGCCACTGCTGCTCCAGCTCCAGCTCCAGCCGCTCATGTTACCCCGGCTGCGACCGACCCGGCCCAAGCCGTAGACACCACAGCCGAAGACGTTCCGGAAGTCCTCGAAGCCGACAACACTCTGGGCATGGCCCACGACCTGTCGCCGTGGGGCATGTACCAGAACGCCGACATCATCGTGAAAATCGTGATGATCGGCCTGGCCATCGCCTCGATCATCACCTGGACCATCTGGATCGCCAAGGGCTTCGAGCTGATGGGCGCCAAGCGTCGTCTGCGCACCGAAATCGTCCACCTGAAAAAAGCCACCACGCTTAAAGAAGCCAGCGTGACAGCCACCAAGCAAGGCACCCTCGCCAACTTGCTGGTGCATGACGCCCTGGAAGAAATGCGTTTGTCGGTCAACAGCCGCGAGAAAGAAGGCATCAAGGAACGCGTCGCCTTCCGCCTCGAGCGTCTGGTTGCAGCCTGCGGTCGCAACATGAGCAGCGGCACCGGCGTGCTCGCCACCATCGGCTCCACCGCGCCGTTCGTCGGCCTGTTCGGTACCGTTTGGGGCATCATGAACAGCTTCATCGGCATCGCCAAAACCCAGACCACCAACCTCGCCGTCGTGGCTCCCGGCATCGCCGAAGCCCTGCTGGCGACCGCGCTGGGTCTGGTTGCAGCGATTCCGGCCGTCGTGATCTACAACGTTTTTGCCCGCTCCATTGCCGGTTACAAGGCACAAGTATCCGATGCCTCGGCTGAAGTCCTGCTGCTGGTCAGCCGTGACCTCGATCACCTGCCGACCACCGAGCGCTCCGCGCAACCCCACATGGTCAAAGTAGGGTAATCAGCCATGGGCTTGCATTTGAAAGAAGGCGCAGACGACGATCTGGCCGAGAACCACGAAATCAACGTCACGCCGTTCATCGACGTGATGCTGGTGCTGTTGATCATCTTCATGGTGGCGGCCCCGCTCGCCACCGTGGACATCAAGGTCGACCTGCCCGCTTCCAGCGCCAAACCGGCGCCACGGCCAGAGAAACCCGTGTTCCTCAGCGTCAAGGCTGACCAACGCCTGTTCCTCGGCGAAGACGAAGTGAAGGCCGAAGCACTCGGCGCCACCCTCGACGCCAGGACCAAAGGCAAGAAAGACACGACGATCTTCTTCCAGGCCGATAAAGGCGTGGATTACGGCGACTTGATGAGCGTGATGGACAACCTGCGCTCTGCCGGTTACCTGAAGGTGGGCCTGGTCGGACTCGAGACGGCAGTCAAGAAATGATCACGACGCGCCAAAAGCTGACGCGTTACAGCGCGAGCCTGGCCGTGGTGCTGGGCGTCCATGCGCTGGCCATTGCGCTGGCGCTGAACTGGACGTCGCGCCCACCGATCGAGCTGCCGCCGCAGGCGATGATGGTCGAGTTGGCGCCGGTTCCGGCCCCGCCACCGCCAGCGCCGCCGAAGGTCATAACGCCGCCACAGCCACCCGCCCCGGTGGAAGAGCTGCCGATACCGAAGCTGGCTGAAGTGCCGAAGGCCGAAATCGCCGTGCCGAAACCGGTCAAACCCAAGCCAAAGCCTCAACCGCCCAAGCCTGTGGAGAAAAAGCCGGAACCGCCTAAAGAGAAGCCGTCCGAGGAAAAACCGAGCGACGCGCAACCGACTCAGGCGCCAACGGAGAAATCCGCTCAGCCAGCACCGGGCCCATCACCGGCGCAGCAAGCGGCCAAGGCCAGCTGGCAAGGCACCCTGCTCGCTCACCTGGCCAAGTACAAGAAGTACCCGGCCAGTGCGCAGGCGCGGGGCAAGGAAGGCATGAACCGTCTGCGCTTCGTGGTGGATGCTGAAGGTAACGTGTTGTCGTTCGAACTGGTGGGCGGCTCTGGTACTGCCGATCTGGACCGGGCCACCCTGGAAATGATCCGCCGCGCCCAACCACTGCCCAAGCCACCGGCGGACATGTTAACCAACGGCGCCATCGAAATCGTTGCACCGTTTGTTTACTCACTGGAAAAACGCCGGCGCTAAAGCAGAAACGCAAAACCCTTGTAGGAGCTGAGCTTGCTCCGGGCGGCGTTCCGACGATGAGGCCGTCATACTCGACATCTCTGTT
The DNA here is from genome assembly GCF_000282315.2 of Pseudomonas sp. GM41(2012). GTDB lineage: Bacteria > Pseudomonadota > Gammaproteobacteria > Pseudomonadales > Pseudomonadaceae > Aquipseudomonas. The sequence goes on along the minus strand of NZ_AKJN02000007.1, from coordinate 282,866 downwards.
GACTGACACACCGCTATCGCGAGCAAGCTCAGCTCCTACAGGGTTATGCAGCGACCAATAAGGCACCCGAAAGGTGCCTTTTGCATATCCGCCAGCGGCAAACCTGCTTTGCCCTGTGTCACTCAACACACTCAGTCTGATAACGTGCGTCTATCGATTGCAGCCGGTATGCTTGGCTCGCAACTTCATGGACGCTTGCTATGACTCTTACAGAATTACGCTACATCGTTACCCTCGCCCAAGAGCAGCACTTCGGCCACGCGGCCGAGCGTTGCCACGTCAGCCAGCCGACCCTGTCGGTGGGCGTGAAAAAGCTTGAAGACGAACTCGGTGTGCTGATTTTCGAGCGCAGCAAGAGTGCCGTGCGCCTGACCCCGGTCGGTGAAGGCATTGTCGCCCAGGCGCAGAAAGTGCTGGAACAGGCCCAAGGCATCCGCGAACTGGCCCAGGCCGGCAAAAACCAGCTGACCGCGCCGCTGAAAGTCGGCGCCATCTACACCGTCGGCCCGTACCTGTTTCCACACCTGATTCCACAACTGCACCGGGTCGCCCCGCAGATGCCGTTGTACATCGAAGAAAACTTCACCCACGTGCTGCGCGACAAACTGCGCAACGGCGAGCTCGACGCGATCATCATCGCCCTGCCGTTCAACGAAGCCGACGTGCTGACCCTGCAGCTCTACGACGAGCCGTTCTACGTCCTGATGCCGGCCCAGCACCCGTGGACCCAAAAAGAATCCATCGACGCCGCCCTGCTCAACGACAAGAGCCTGCTACTGCTCGGCGAAGGCCACTGTTTCCGCGATCAAGTGCTGGAAGCCTGCCCGACCCTGGCCAAAGGCAACGACGGCGCCAAGCACACCACGGTGGAATCCAGTTCCCTGGAAACCATCCGCCACATGGTTGCGTCCGGCCTCGGTATCTCGATCCTGCCGCTGTCGGCAGTCGACAGCCATCACTACGCCCCCGGCGTGATCGAAGTGCGCCCACTGACGCCGCCGGTACCGTTCCGCACCGTGGCCATTGCCTGGCGCGCGAGCTTCCCGCGGCCGAAAGCGATTGAAATCCTCGCTGACTCCATTCGCCTGTGCTCGGTGGCCAAGCCGCAAGCACCGGTGGTTGCGGCCTAAGTCGCTGCCATGACCGAGTTGTCGCAAGTGTCGGTGACGGCACTCAAGGGTGTCGGCGAAGCCATGGCCGAAAAGCTGGCCAAGGTCGGCCTGGAGAACCTCCAGGACGTACTTTTTCACCTGCCGTTGCGTTATCAGGACCGCACTCGTGTGGTCCCGATCGGACATTTGCGACCGGGCCAGGACGCCGTGATCGAAGGCACCGTCAGTGGAGCCGATGTGGTCATGGGCCGTCGCCGCAGCCTGGTGGTGCGCCTGCAGGACGGCACCGGCGGGCTCAGCCTGCGTTTCTACCATTTCAGCAACGCCCAGAAAGAAGGCCTCAAACGCGGCACGCGCATTCGTTGCTACGGCGAAGCACGGCCCGGTGCGTCGGGACTGGAAATCTACCACCCGGAATACCGCGCCATCACCGGCGACGAGCCGCCGCCGGTGGACGAAACCCTGACCCCGGTTTACCCGCTCACCGAAGGCCTGACCCAACAGCGCTTGCGCCAATTGTGCATGCAAACCCTGACGATGCTCGGCCCCACCAGCCTGCCCGACTGGCTGCCGAACGAACTGGCGCGGGACTATCAACTGGCGCCGCTGGCCGATGCGATCCGCTACCTGCACCACCCGCCGGCCGATGCCGATGTCGATGAACTCGCCCTCGGTCATCATTGGGCGCAGCACCGTCTGGCCTTTGAAGAACTGCTGACCCATCAACTGTCGCAGCAGCGCCTGCGCGAGAGCATGCGCTCCCTGCGCGCGCCAGCGATGCCGAAAGCCACCCGGCTGCCGGCGCAGTATCTGGCGAACCTCGGTTTCACTCCGACCGGCGCTCAGCAACGGGTCGGCAACGAAATCGCCTACGACCTCAGTCAGCACGAACCCATGTTGCGGTTGATTCAGGGCGACGTCGGCGCGGGCAAAACCGTGGTCGCTGCCCTCGCCGCACTCCAGGCCCTGGAGGCCGGTTATCAAGTGGCGCTGATGGCGCCCACCGAAATCCTCGCCGAGCAGCATTTCATCACCTTCAAACGCTGGCTCGAACCGCTGGGCATTGAAGTCGCGTGGCTGGCCGGCAAGCTCAAAGGCAAGAACCGCGTGGCCGCACTGGAGCAGATTGCCAACGGCACACCGATGGTGGTCGGCACCCACGCGCTGTTTCAGGACGAAGTGCAGTTCAAAAACCTCGCACTGGCGATCATCGACGAACAGCACCGCTTCGGCGTGCAGCAACGGCTGGCGTTGCGGCAGAAAGGTGTCGGTGGGCGGATGTGTCCGCACCAGTTGATCATGACCGCCACACCGATTCCCCGGACGCTGGCCATGAGCGCCTACGCCGACCTCGACACCTCGATCCTCGACGAACTGCCGCCCGGTCGGACCCCGGTGAACACCGTGCTGATCACCGATACCCGGCGCGTCGAAGTCATCGAGCGGGTGCGCGGCGCCTGTGCCGAAGGGCGTCAGGCCTATTGGGTGTGCACGCTGATTGAAGAGTCGGAAGAGTTGACCTGCCAGGCCGCCGAAACCACTTACGAAGACCTCACCGCCGCCCTCGGCGAGTTGAAGGTCGGGCTGATCCACGGTCGCATGAAGCCCGTCGAAAAAGCTGCGGTCATGGCCGAATTCAAGGCCGGCAACCTGCAACTGCTGGTCGCCACCACGGTGATTGAAGTCGGCGTCGACGTGCCCAACGCCAGCCTGATGATCATCGAAAACCCCGAACGCCTCGGGCTTGCGCAATTGCACCAGTTGCGCGGTCGTGTGGGTCGGGGCAGCGCGGCCAGCCATTGCGTGCTGCTTTACCATCCGCCGCTGTCACAGATCGGTCGTCAGCGTTTGGGCATCATGCGCGAAACCAACGACGGGTTTGTCATCGCCGAAAAAGACCTCGAGCTGCGCGGCCCCGGTGAAATGCTCGGTACGCGTCAGACCGGCCTGCTGCAATTCAAGGTCGCTGACCTGATGCGCGACGCCGATCTGCTACCCGCCGTGCGCGACGCCGCCCAAGCGCTGCTGGAGCGCTGGCCGGATCACGTCAGCCCGCTGCTCGACCGCTGGCTACGTCATGGGCAGCAATACGGCCAAGTGTGAGCACCGTCGCAGTTTCTGAACCACCGTTCTGAGCAAGCTGGTTATACTCCTGCCATTGTTTTAAAACGGATACAGACCATGACCGAAGTTGCCCTCGCACCCGCCACCCCGCACGCTCCGTCGGTTATTCGGCTGATGCTGGGCAAACTGGGTATCGCCTACGAAGAAGTCCTCGACCACCACGGCCTGAACGCCGCACGCAAAGTGCAGGCCGTTCTGCTCGATGACGCCGTGGGCACGCTCATGGTGCTGTTCCCGCAGAGCCAATTGCTGGACCTCAATAGCCTCGCCGAACTGACCGGTCGCCGCCTCACCGCCGTGTCGACCGAACGGCTAGTAAAAATGCTCGGCAAACACAACCTGAGCCTGCTGCCCGGCATGCCGGCGCTCACCAGCTCACCGTGCCTGTATGAAGAAAGCCTGCTGCGCGAGCCGAAGTTGCTGATCAACTCGGGCGAGCCAGGCGTGTTGCTGGAAGTCACCAGCGAAGACTTCAAGACCATGCTGACCAAGGCCAGCGCCGCCAACTTCGGCGAAGCCCTGACCAGCATTCGCCCGAACCTCGACCGCCCCCACGATGACCGCGAGGAAATCACCCAGGCCGTTCAAGCGTTCACCGCGCGGCGCATCCAGCAGCGCCTGGAAGAGACCATCGAAATTCCGCCGCTGGCCGAGACCGCGCAGAAAATCATCAAACTGCGCGTCGACCCCAACGCCACCATCGACGACATCACCGGCGTCGTCGAAACCGACCCGGCCCTGGCCGCACAAGTCGTGAGCTGGGCAGCGTCGCCGTACTACGCGTCGCCGGGCAAGATTCGTTCAGTAGAAGACGCCATCGTGCGAGTGCTGGGTTTCGACCTGGTGATCAACCTCGCGCTGGGCCTGGCCCTGGGCAAAACCCTGAGCCTGCCCAAAGACCACCCGCAACACACCACGCCGTACTGGCAGCAATCGATCTACACCGCCGCCGTCATCGAAGGCCTGACCCGCGCCATGCCCCGCGCCCAGCGCCCGGAAGCCGGCCTGACCTACCTCGCCGGCCTGCTGCACAACTTCGGCTACTTGCTGCTGGCACACGTCTTCCCGCCGCACTTCTCGCTGATCTGCCGCCACCTGGAGGTCAACCCGCACCTGTGCCACAGCTACGTCGAGCAACACTTGCTGGGCATCAGCCGTGAACAGATCGGCTCGTGGCTGATGCGCTACTGGGACATGCCCGAAGAACTGGCCACCGCACTGCGCTTCCAGCACGACCCGGGCTACGACGGCGATTACGCCGAGTACCCAAACCTCGTGTGCCTGGCGGTGCGCTTGCTGCGAAGCCGTGGGATTGGGTCCGGGCCGGATGAAGACATCCCGGATGCCTTGCTGGAACGCGTCGGCCTGACTCGCGACAAAGCCAACGACGTCGTCAGCAAAGTCCTCGAAGCAGAAGTCCTGCTGCGCGAATTGGCTTCGCAATTCACCCAGGCCTAAAGCACTACGGGCAAGCCCACTCCCACAGGATTTACGCGATCCCTGTGGGAGCGGGCTTGCCCGCGAAGAATCCCCCGCCGATCAACCTGAATCACCACAACCCCTGTGGTGAGGGGATTTATCCCCGTTGGGCTGCGAAGCGGCCCTGACACCTGAGACTGGGTTGTATCAGGCGTACCGTGTTGGTTGGGTTTGCGACTGCTGCGCAGCCGAGCGGGGATAAATCCCCTCGCCACAGGGTTAATCATCAACCTCAAGCCTTTGCCTTAGCTTTGGCCTTCCGCGGCTTCAAATACTTGGTCAACCCCTGAAACCAGATCACCAGCGCCGGGTTGCCCTTGATCTGAATCGACTTGTCCTGAATCCCCGTCATAAACGCCAACTGCTTATTCTTCGCCTGCATCGTGGCAAAGCCATACGCCGCATCCTTGAACGCAATCGCAAACGCCGGTTCGGCATACACGCCGGACTTGCTGGTGATGCGCTGATCCTTCACAAAGAAATGCCGCGCCACTTTCCCGTCCAGGGTCTGTAGTTGAAACACCAATTCCTTGTCACCCAACTGCTGTTGAAACGCAGGATTAGTCCGACTGGCCTTACCCATCAACAAACCCAGCATCCACAGAAGAAAACGAAATTTCATGCGCACAGCCTCAAGAGAAAAATGAACGGCCGGCGCAGTGTAGCGGCTTCAAGCAGGAACGCCACTGTCTGGTTGCGTTAGAAGAAGATGCAGGTCTTTTTGATGCTGATGACTACCAAGTCATTGACGAAACCAACTGTTTAAAAGCGAAGATATTTTGATCTTTCTACGCTCGAGTCCATCGGATATTTCCTTCAACACGCGGTGCTGTTCGTGAACTAGGCAGCCCTGGGCTTCACCGATAGTCTTTGTTCGTTACCGCAAAAACGGTGACACGGACGTGCAAGTCCGGTACATATCGCCGCACAATCGCCGATCCGAACATCGAGCGTTTTCATGCTCGCTGTAAACGATTTATGGCGGCTGTGCGTGGGAGGTCCCTTTGGGGTCTGCCGGGGTCCGATATGCCCGGTCTTGCACACCTGCGCACGGCTGCCACCCTCATTCGAATGCAAGCGAAGAGGACACAGCCACATCCAAAACACATATCGGGACATACCAATGATCAAGCCAACACCCAATCCTCCAGAACACGAAGACACATCCCCCTACGAATCCTTCGATTCGAAAAAACTCCACGAAGCCGCCGAGCGCGCCCTAGATCTTCACCTCGGCACACCTGCGGATAAAAAACCTAAACGTCGCAATGGCGACCTCTTCATCGTCGCTCCCGACCTCCACACCGAAACCCTCCTGGCCAACGCCTCGGAAGACCTGCTGTCCATCAGCGCCATCGCCGCCGACCTGGCCGACAGCGTAGAAGGCTCACGCCGCTCCGTCGCACTGGCACTCAGCAGAATGGCGGTCGGTGTGCATCTGTTAGTGGAGCGAGCGCTGGACCATATTGATTCGCCGGATCCGGCGGAGCATCGGGCGAAGGTGTAGCAACTTCACGAATAGAGAACGGGGGGCTTCGGGTCCCCCTTCTTGCTGAACCAAAATCGCACCGAGCCTCAATACGATCGACCAGATTAACGTCCCCTTCTTCAACGTTTATATCCGCACAGCGAAATTCACAGGCAGTGACTGGCCTTTATGTCTGAGTCTTGCGAAACCAAGCGCTTCACGCCGTCGCTACCCTGCGGGCGGCCTTTATCAGCGGACAACTGATAACAGGCCAACGCCCGGGACAGATCCTTCGTTCCCAACTGCCCACTTTCAAAAGAAGAACCCAGATAATTCATCGCATCTGTGGAGCCCATGGAAACCGCGCGAATAACTTCCCTTTCTGCCTCCTCGGGGTGCAGGCATGGGCCGTTATAGTCGGTGGAATTACCGTTACAAAAGTACGTGGCATAACCCAGCGCGCCGCTCGCTGTCGTCGATGCCGCTTTGAACAAAGCCTCAAGCTTGCTGGTTTCTAATTGAGGCGCCATCTGCGAAAGACTCAAACTTGCCGCCGACAGACTCGCCTCCGGATCACCCGACTCCGCAGCACAAACATAGTTTTCCAGCGACGCTTCAATCAACTCCGCAGTCAGACGGTATCGCTCAAGAAATCCTAGCCCGCCCAAACCTTCAGCACGTTGATAACAAAGGTTCTCGGCGCGGCTCATTCCGGGTCTAGCGGGTGCGACAAGCTCCGTCTCACTGAGCGACCAATCCTCAATCCCCACCAGCGCCCAGCATGACGTTTTAGAAAAGTTAAAAATCTTGATATTGCTGTTACCGGCCCGTTTATCCACAACGTTCATGTGAGTGTCGTCGACCGTTTCGATCGCAACCCCTTCAGTCTTGCCTTTCCCCACCGCAGCCATCAACGGAAACATCAAACCGGAGCCCGTTTCCGCAGTAATGGAAGGTTCAAATCGGCCCGGGTCTTCTGTCCGCTTCAACACCAGCATCTTCACCGCCAGCGCTGTGAGACGCCTCTGGGACTCAGCATTAGCGGAAAACGTCGACAGAAACTGAGCAAAGTTCTGAGATGGACAGGAGACATCTGTCCCCTGCCCTACAGCTGAGCCACTCACGATATCGGGTGCAACATTGTCCAGAAAGACTGAACGCTCGCGGCTCATTCTTGCGATGCAATTGTTCACGGTCGTCGTGTAGGCAGAAGTACCTGGTTTAATCTCAAACGCTTCGAGCGGACAATTCGCGTCACGCAGCTTTATCCACGCGCGCTGCGCTTCTTTGACCTTCGCCGTATAAGCCGCACCTATGTCGGGCTCGGTCCGATATTGAGTTTCCAATCGTGCCATCAGTTGGTGATAACTCGTATTCAACTGTGAATCGGCAGCGACTTTCGACACGTCAGAGCACTTATCAACTTGTTGGCTTGTGGTGATCCCGGTGCACTCGTCCTGAGCAAGCGCGATTGAAACCGGTAGAACGGCTTGGCATGTCAGTGCACAAAGAGCGCCTAAAAAAAAGCGTTTCACTGTCTTCTATCCTTGATCTATTCAAATGAAATCCAAGCAACCTAATCTGGAGAAAAATTGGTACTACAGAGCTTTGGCTCATTCATTTCCCAGTAGGTGCTGAGCAGAGCTCTCTTCTCACGCTCTACGCGCAAATTGACGAAATCGTCGCCACAATCTGGATTCAGCTCCTTGAAAAAAGCTGCTTCGGGCTGGTAAACAAAAATCCTGTGAATGGTGTAAGTGCCCATTCCGTCATCGATCTGCCAGACCGCAAAATCCTTTGCACCGTCGAAATTGAAATCGTCTATTTGCACATGCAGTTCGTTTTCAGCTTGAAAAGCGATTGTCCGAGATTCGCTATGGGCATCGCTTTTAACTACGACCGTTAACATAGAACCTTCCAGCACGAGCGTCGCTTCGACTTTTTTGGTTGGGCTGAAAGTGGTTACCTCGGCAAGTACCGGTGCCGTCCACAGCAGACCGAGCAATGATATGGCTAGATACTTGAATCGCATGTGCTCGCCCTACTCCACTTACATCCGGATTCCAAAGAAGAGTCGGAGACCATCTGAGCGCCCTGGGACACCAACTCATAGATTCCATTCCTTTAGCGGTTCATGGGTAACTGAAAGCGCATTCGTACAGCGCAATAGGCGAGGTTTTCACGTAACAGACGGAAACTCATGTCGCACTGCCCGTCCGCATATTGCTTCCAAATCGGGTCGTCGAATTCACTCCCTCCCAGCAGATTGATCGAGGCTTTCAAGCCGCTTTCGCGATCCTGCCCTGCCATCAACGATGCAGCTTTGTAAAAGCCATCATTTGGCAGCCCTGTCTGTAGATAAATGAGCTCGCCCAACCGGGCATTGGTTGTCTGAGCCAAACACGCAAGTTTCTCGATGGGCGCCTCCGCTCCCGGCAAAACGGCCTGATACAGATCCTCGCAATACGCTTCTTTGAAGCGCACCCACTTTCTTTGCACATCGGTCAGTTGCTTCTTGTCTGTGGGAGACAAGCTGGTCTGGGTTTTCTTGTATTGCTCATTCAACACTGCGTCGACTTTTTCGAAGCTTTGCTGACCGCAGATGATCAAATCGGGATTGGTAAAGCTGTCGGGGTTGCAGGTTTCCTGTGCATGAGCCGAAACCATCGACGCCGCTAAAGCGACACTCGCCACTGCTACGGCGATCCTCTTAAGCTTCGTTATCACCGTTGACCCTCGATCCACGGACGGATCACCAGTTTTCGAACAGCTACAGCAAAAAAATAAACCCAAAAAATAAATCCGCTCCCATTTCGCACCAGTTTTACTAGCCCCATTTCGCTAAGGTGTAGGCGAATCGCGAAAAGGGCGGCTCATTTCAGAGTCGCCCTTTTTATCGTTTTGCAATTACACGTTCTTTTCAGACGACTTCAAGTTGCTGGCCTGATCGGCCACCAAGTCGAGCCAGCCACCGGGCTTGTCTTCATCGTTAGCCGCTTTCGCCACCATACTGGCCAAAGCACCAGCGTCCTTCTTGCGAGCCGCTTCCACTGCTTCAAGCGCCTGATGGGCTACCAGGATTTTCTGCAGAGCCGGGGTGTTAGCGGTGGCTGCAGTCAACGGTTTCAGCGGTGGCAAGGCTGCGGCTTTGGCCACCAAGTCACCCGGCGCCTTGGTGAAGGTCCGCAGAGAATCCAGATTATCGAGCATAGGAATTGCAATACCGGTAAGCGGATCGAACGCGCTGATCTCAGGCAAACCAACTTTCCCGGTAAGAATAGGGCGCGCCACGTTCATCAGAGGAAGTGCCAGCAGCATTCGCGGATCGCGCTTTTTAATGCTCAATCCAATACTGGCCACCGCAATACCTATGCCGATGACGCGACCTGCTGTGGCAACCAAAGACAGTTGCTTGTTGGACTCGTTATCGAAATGCACCAGACGTATGCGGAAGTAATCCGTGAAGGGTTCGCGAGGACCAATGCCGGACGTGTTCATAAACCATGCACGAGAGTCATGAACCTGATCATCGAACAGTGCAACCAGATCTTCCTGGCCCTGCCGTACTTTGTTTGGTGCGCTGAACATCTCCTTGTAACGCGCCGTGCCATTGTCGTACAGGTAGTTGTACTCCTCGGCTTCGTCTTCTTCGTTGACGGCATAAACCGTCCCGCCAACAAGCATATCGATAACGGTGCTGCCAATTTTCCAGTCATCCAAAATACCCCACTCCTTGAGGTAGTCATGGCGGAATTCGGCAGCGGCCCCCAATAGCTGTACTTGGTCTAGGGGTGGATCAAAGGCTTTTTCCAGACGAATGTTGTCGACCTTGTCCTGGCCTCCGACAATCTGAACATTCAATTGATATTCTTTTTCCTGCGCCTCGGTATAAGTCGGCAATGGTTGCCCTTGGGCTGCAGCAGCGGACTCGGCGGAGCGACGTGCATAGATCGCCTTCCATGCATCCTGTTGAGCCACGGGCATGTCTTTGTCGACGTTCGCAAAGAAACCACGCTGCGCCAGACCGCCGGCATAACGGTCGATGCGCCAGCCTGTAAGTAGTGCCTGCTCTCGTTTGATCATTTCTTCGAGGGTGCCGACTTTGACTTGAGACTGCCATGCGTTGAAGCGCTTGATCAGCTCGTCTGAAACGTTAAATTCGATCTCCGTATCAGGGGCCATTACTCGCCAGATTTCATGAACGTCGGGTTGACGTGCCGATTCGGGTACTTGCAAAGGTGCGCCTGCCTTAAAAGCTTCCGCGTAAAGATGATGAAGCGGAATCTGCGATACCAAATAATCTGTACCCGGTAGTGCCTTCCCCTGATTACCAGGTGAGTAACCGCCACCTACATCGGAGTGCACACCGGGGTACAAAAATTCTTCGGTTCCACTTCGATAACTGGATGCTTGAGTGTCATCCCGTTGGCCCGCTGAGTTTTTGGGCCTACGCCGAATAGAGTCCAAGGGAAAGCTGGCACGCTGCTCATGTGCCGATACCAAATGAACGCAACGTTTTAAAAAGTGACAGTCATCTGGCAAAGCCGTGCTCATGCACTTTTCTATAGCTTCATCAGGTAGGCGCATTGTGTCATCAGCCCAACCCATGTGGCCTGCGGCAAAGGGCATGCTATCCGCCATACCCACTGCCGCAACAGTGTCGCAGATACCCAGAAACTCTATAGAAATAGGCAGTCCGGCAAAGCGGTATTCAGTTTGGCCATCGCTACCAGTGCAGCGCGTTAATGTTTGCAGCCAATTTGCGAATGTCCGGGCTTGCGCGGCACCACGCGAAAATCCATACACATACAATCGCATAGCGAGAATATGAGGTTTGACTTCGGCATCGACTCGTTTTTTCAGCGCGTCTTCCAGCTTCTGAATCTCAGGTCGCATTGCTGCTTCGCGTTTTTTTTCTCCATTGGCCAAGAGACCACCGGTGAGCGCAGTCACTAGTCCGGTAGACATGGCATCTATCAGTCCGCGCATTTCAGGTACGTCGAGACCAGTCGATTCCAGCGTCTGCTTCAACGCATCGAGCAATCGAGTGAGTCCCCAGTTGATTCGGTTCTCACCCCCACTAGCAAACATAAGCCCGCCATCGCTAGGCGTGTACTCGAGTATGTCAGGGAAAACTGTGCCTACTCCGGGGCTGTAGTAACGGAAATATCCTTGCTCCTGAGCAGAACTGATTCCGCCAATACTGGCATGAAACATTCGAGCAATATTGCTACGCGAGGACGGTGTCGATGAGCCATCTGCCTGGTCGTTGTTGTTGGTACCATCGAATGCAATGGTGATATGCAGGGACTTGCTGCAAGGCGGACCGCTTTGAATATTGCCTTTAGACTGTAACAACTTTCGCTGCTGATTTCCAAACGTGGCTTCATCACGTTTTTGCAATTTAATATTTTTTGTTAACTGGCCCGGTTCTCTTGGTAACCGTCGAGCCAATGGGAAGTTTGGCGCAGCGAATGCGCTAGCAGGTTTAGGAGCGCCTCCTGAACTCAAAAACTCGGACATACGGAGGACTCCTTAGAATTGAAATAAGCTCTATCTGGATAATCTGGATGTTCCGGTGTATAGCACGTAGTAGAAACGCGAACTTTGTCGCAAGGCAGGAAATGAACCTGCAAAGCACAAAATTTATTGTCATATTTAGGAATTTCTACGATTGCTTTGTGATGAGTGTAGTTAGCGGCATGACGACTGTAATCACCAGACTCGATTTGACCGTATTTATCACGTTTTATAGCAGCACGCGGGGCCGGGTCACTTTCCCACTCAACAATGGCTTTTAATCCTGGATTCCAGCTTCGAGGTAGCGTGGTACAACAGGTTTGTGAACTCAACCCTCCTTGATACGGGCCTATATTGGGTCCTCCAGCGCCATTCACGGTAAATCGGTTGATGTTGCTCGATGTATGGTTATAGCCCGAGACCGGGGTGCCTAGCATCTCAGACTGTGCTTGACATGCACCTAAGTTAAACACACCAAAAAACAACAAAAAGACATGAGCCAATCGGCGGTTGTTAGAAAACCTAATGTTCGGCAAATACCGAGAGATCAAGCTATTAGCTCGAGAAAAAAAACTCAGCATCAACACCGTGAAAAATCGCAAACGGTTCTCCTTATTCATATGCCTAGACATATATTCGGCCCCTCCATAATCATTGGGCAGTTAATTAAACACCCGGAAAACCGGGATTGATGCTTGTGCAGAATCAAAGAACCGGACATGAAGTCGGCTCCTTAACCTGAAAATACGCTTTATCTGGGTAGTTTGGATGACTTGGAGTAAAGCAAGTAGTGGAAACCCTTACTTGGTCGCACGGTAAAAAGTGAACTTGCAAAGCACACAACCCCTTAGCATACGCAGGGATTTCAACCGTCGCTGTATGATGAGAATAACCAGCAGCGTGACGAACAGCAGCCTCTTCTACAATTTGGCCGTGTTGATCACGCTCGAGTTTTTCGTATGGATTTGGATCTTTGTCCCACTCGATTATCGCTCTAACTCTAGGATTCCACTGAACAGGAAGTACTCCACAGCAAACTTCACCTCCACCCCGGAGGGGAAGGATCCCGGGACCGCCAGCACCATTAATACTGAACCGTATAATTTCTGCAGATGTATGGTTATAACCAGTAACAGGCGCACCGACCATCTCAGGTCCACCACGGCACCCACTCAACCCCACCAACACCATCACAAACCACCCACGGACCCGCCAAGAAGACATCGCCTCCCCCGTAACCTCAGCTGGCCCACAAGCAACCCCGTTCATCAAATCAACGCCCTCACCGGCTCATCAATCACAAACGGCGAGTTCTCCACCAACCACTGTTCAATAAACGGCTCTCGCTCCTCCGGCTCTTTCAACCCCTTCTGATTCGCCGCCAATTGGCTGCGATACAAATGACGAATGAGGCTTTCATTGCGGCTCAAGCCGTAGTTCTGCGGCACGGCGCAGCGATCAATCCGGTAAGCATCAGCCTCTGTCCAGGCAAGCAGGTTGGCCACTTGCGGGTGGTCGAACATGACGGGGCCGCTGGCCGGTGTCGGTGCGTGGCGCACGTAGTTGCCGGGCAGGCTTTGTGGGTGTTGGTCGCGGTCGAGCCAGTGCCAGGAAATGACAGGCGCGTGGAAGGCGTTGCTTTGCACAGGGGTCAGGGTTTCGGTGACCGGCAGCAGCATACGCGGGTCGTAATAACGCAATACGCCTTCGGAGCGGCCTTGGTTCCATTGTGCCTGGAGGAAGCCTCGCAGATGATCGGCCAGCACTTCGAATGCCCAAGGGCTGAACAGTGCTACGACGTGTTTGTTGCAGTCGACGGCGCTGATGAAGGTTTTCAGCCAGGGCCGTCGGGCGTTGTCTATGCGCAGCAGCAGCGGACCGAAATCGGCGATGGCGACTTCCGGGGTGTTTTCGAACAGCTTGGCCAGTTTGGCCGCGTCGGGTTGCTCCGCCAATTCTTGCAGCAGCGGGTAGTCGAGGCTGGTGGCGTCGATCAGCAGGTCGAGGTGCTGGTGTTGCAGTTGCTGGGCGTTGACCCATAACTCGTCGAGCCAGTGCACGTTGCTTGTGTACATAAAGTCGTCCTTTATCTCGCGGCCAGAGCTTGGGCGTTACGTTTGGCCCGAGCCAGACATTCCTTGCAGACTGGCGGTGGCGGCATCGGCATCGGCACATTGCCGAGCGCCTGTGGCGGCACCGCGCCAGCGATGTCTGAATCCGCAGCGCCCGGCAGACGCGGTGGCTTGATGCCAATCCCGGTCCCCGAGCCCGCCGAACCACCGGCATTAATTTTCACCACCGGCCCAACAACCGTGATGCCGCCGGCATCGAGCTTGATGAAGCTGCCACCTGCTTTTACTGTCAGCTCCATCCCGGCTTCGATAACAATCTTGTCCCCAGCCTTAAGATGAATCTCTTTCCCAACGCTTGTCAGCTGCGCAGTCCCCAACTTCACATGCTGGTTCTGCCCAATCGTCAGATGATCATCCATCCGCGCTTCAATCTTGCGATCAGCAATCGTGGTCCGATGTTCTTCCGCCTTAAGCTCGGTGTAGGTGTTCTTCTCCACCGTGTCATGCCGTTCATTCCCAACCCGAATCTTCTGATCATGCTCAACGTTTTCATCCCAATCCCGCTGGGCATGAATAAAGATCTGCTCGGCACCTTTCTTGTCTTCAATCCGCAGTTCATTGAACCCGCCGCCCCCCGGTGAGCTAAGGGTTTTGAACACGGTGCGGGTTTTGTTCGCCGGCAGGTCGTAGGGAACCTGGTTTTCCTTGTGGTACAGGCAACCGGTCACCAGCGGCTGATCGGGATCGCCTTCGAGGAAGGTCACCAGCACTTCCATGCCAATGCGCGGGATGGCGATGGCGCCGTAGCGGTCGCCGGCCCAGCTGGAGGAGACGCGCATCCAGCAGCTGGTTTTGTCATCCGCCAAACCTTCGCGGTCCCAGTGGAATTGCACTTTGATGCGGCCGTACTGGTCGCAGTGGATTTCTTCGCCTTTGGGGCCGGTGACCATGGCGGTCTGGCTGCCGAGGACGCGTGGCTTCGGATGCTCCAGCGCCGGGCGGTAGAACACGTCCCACGGGGTGGCGAGGAAGCGGTTGCGGTAGCCCTGGTGGAAGTCGTCCTTTTTGTCGGTGGTGTCGCTGGTCACCGACTCTTCGAGGACTTGCGGTTGTTTGCCTTCGTGGAAGATTTCGGTGAGCAGCCAGAGGTCGTTCCACTCGGTGCGCGGGTGGTCGGACATTTCCAGGAAGTGGCCGCTGACCAGGGTGGTCTGATCGCCTTTGCCTTCGGCCTGGCGGTAGTCGGCGCGGTGGCGTTCGAGGGCGCGTTGGCTGAGGAATTTGCCGCGCGCGCGGTCGATGAAGCGGCCGGGGTAGTCGTAGTCTTCGAGGTCCGGCGCGTCGCTTTGCGCCTCGGGTTTGTAGGCGGCTTCGAGTTGCAGGCGTGGTTTTTCGAAGTCGTAGTCGCGGCGGGTGACGCGGCCGGTGCGGGTTTCCAGGCGCAGTTTGAAGCCTTTGATCACCGGTTCGTCGGCGACCATGCCGCTGCCTTGCACATACGCCGTGGGCTGCCCGAGTTTCGGGAACACGGTCTGGTCGTCGCCGAATACCAACAGATGACCTTTGGAGCTGTGCTGGAAGTGGTAGTGAATGCCTTCTTCTTCGCACAGGCGCTGGATGAAGTGCAGGTCGGTTTCGTCGTACTGCACGCAGTAGTCGCGGTCCGGGCAGGGCTGGCTGAGCTGGAAGCTGTAGGCGTTACCTTTGATGCCATGCTCGTCGAGGATCAGCGCGATGATTTTCGGCGCGGACATCTGCTGGTAGATGCGCTGGTTGGTGCGGTGATGCAGGTATTGCAGGTGCGGCACCAGGGAGATTTTGTAGCGGGTCAGGCGTTTGCCGGCATCGCCTTGGGCGACGCGGTAGATCTGGCCGTGGATGCCGGAACCTTGTGGATCGAGCGCCAGAAATGCCTGTTTGTGCAGGAGCTTTTCCAGGTCCAGATCGGGGTTTTCGCTGACCAGTTCCAGGTCGAAGCGATACGGCTGGCTGATGCCTTCGGTGCCGGTGAACGACAGCACTTGCAGGTCGCCGACGTAGTCTTCAACGGTCAGGCTGAAGTGGGTTTCATTAGCTGGGTTGAACATTGCTTGCTCCCTGTTCGGTAGTCATCCGTTACGCCCGAAGTCTCAGACGTTGCAGCAAAGACGAAGTGGCGCCCATAGCGTCACGCAGTTGGGCGGCAGTGATCGTTCGATCTGCCGCATTGAATGCCAGCGCCGTTCGCAGGGCTGGCCAGCAGTGTTTCGGAAGATTCCTGGGGGCGTGCAGCTCGCGTTCGAGGTGGCCGTCGCGGGCCTCTGTCGAGGGCAAGCGGCGGAACGGGTGTTTGCCGCTCGCCAATTCGTACAACACGCAGGCCACGCCGTACACGTCCGCACTGGCCGACAGCGGCTGGCCTTCGAGCAGTTCGGGGGCGGCGTAGCCGGGGGTCCAGGCGTTAAAGCGGTTACGGCTCAGGTGTGGCAGGCCGGGCAAGATGCCCTCCTCGGCCTGGCCCAGACCGAAGTCGAACAGGCGCACGCCCTCTTCGCTGAGCATGACGTTGCTCGGCTTCATGTCACCGTGCAGCACGCCGCGAGCGTGGGCGAAGGCCAGCGCGTCGAGCAGCGGCAGCGCGATGTCGCGCAGTTCTTTCCACGGCAGGCCCAGCGGCCGCTCGCAGAGTAATTTGTCCAGGGTCAGCCCACGCATGAGTTCCATGGTGATGAAGGCGCGCTGGCAATCGGTGTCCACTTCAAAGCTGTGCAAACGCAGCACGTTGTCGTGGCGCAGGCGTCGGGTCAGGGCGAACTCGCTGTAGAGCAAGGCACTGGCGTCCGGCGATTCGGCAAATTCTTCGCTGAGGATTTTCAGCGCGATGTAAGGGTCGGGATCGCCGAACTGTTCGCTCAGCAAGTCCCGTGCGCGGTAAACCGCGCCCATGCCGCCGGCACCGAGCAGGCGCTCGATGCGGTAACGGCCTGCGAGCACATCGGGCATTTCGCCGACGCTGGCCTTGGTTGGCGCCAGCGCGGGCTCAGCCTTATGTGATTTGGCAAACGCAAAGTAAGTCAGGTTATTGGCTTCCTCGTCGGTCACCAGCAAGTCGTCGAGCGGCGGCATGAGTTGAGTCATTTTCGGATCACCACAGCAGTCAGATTGTCCCGGGCCGAGCCACGCAGAGCGCCGTCGAACAGACGCTCCAGCGCAACGTGCGGCGCGGTCAGGCTCAGGGCGTTGCCCAACGCATCGGTGCTCAGCCCTTGGTACAAGCCATCGCTGCACAACAGAAACGCATCGCCGGGGTACACCTCGAGTTCGAGCACATCCAGCGTCAGCTGCTCGGCAGCCCCGACCGCACGGGTCAAGGCATGAGCAGAAGGATGGGCACGGGCGTCTTCGACGCTCATGTTTTGCTCGTCGATGAGTTGCTGTTGCAGCGAATGGTCCTTGGACAGCTGATACAAACGCTGGCCGCGCCACATATAGCAACGGCTGTCACCGGCCCAGATGCAGGCCGCGCGATTACCTTCTACGAGCAGCGCCACCACGGTGCTGCCCATGATGCTGTCGTGGCGCCCGGCCGTGACGGTCAACTCCTGACCCAAGCGACGGTTGAGCCAGTGCAGGCACTGGCGAATGCCTTTGAGTCGTTCGTCGAAGTCGTCCTGCACCGGCAATTCCGCCAGGCTGGCGACGATCAACTGGCTGGCGATGTCGCCACCCTGATGACCGCCCATGCCATCCGCGACCACCCACAGCCCCTGCTGTGGGCAGTCGAGGAAAGCATCTTCGTTGCGCGCCCGAACCTTGCCCGGATCGGTACGCGCAGCGCTGCGCCAGGGACTGGCAACCAGCATCAGAGCTGCACCGGCATACGGAAGGTACGCAGCACGCCCATGTCGAACGGGTTCGGTGTGCGCTGGCTCGACAGCAAGTAGTTGGCGCGCAGGCCGCCTACGTCAGCTTTGAGTACCAGAACATCGCGACCGCTCAGGTACTCGGTCTGCATCAGGTCGAACAGACGGAACAGCGACCATGGGCCGGTGTTCTTTTCGATACCGATCGGGCGGCCAGCCATTTTGTCGAGGACCAGGCTGGTACGACCGTCTTCAGCGTCGGTCGGCCATTTGAACGACACCGGCACGATCGGGCCGTGGCGGTATTCGATGGTCTTGTCGCCGAACTTGAATTCGGAACGGCTGACGGCCGGGTCGAGGGTGTACGGCTCCAGTTTGAATTGCACTTGCGGCTCGGCCGGGTTGATCGAGAAGAAGCTTTGGCGAATCACTTGTGCCGCGGCCATCTGGTCGAGGTAGACCTTGGAGATCGGCATGCTGTGACCGTCGATGCTGCGCAGGCGGTAGTTGCCTGGATCGCCACTCACGAACGGACGCATGTAGGTATCAAAGAAGCGATCGTTGATGCCCTGCGCCTTGAAGAACTCGCGGAAGTCGCTGATTGCAACGTCGCTGGTGCTGTGGGCGCTGAACGGGTAACGCTTGTTGATCGCCTTGCCATAGAAGCTGTACAGCTCGCTCTGATAACGCTGGTTCAGGTACTGGTAGGAATCGTTCAGCACCAGACGCCAAGTGTCTTCAGCCAGTACGTTGAACCACACGCTGACCGGACGCGGCAGACGGTTGGAAGCATTGCGCAAGTTGCTCAGCGCATCACGCTGGCCGCTCATGCGGGTCTTGGCCATTTCGAAGGCGGCCTGTTCCGGCGCACTGGCACGAGCGAGGCTCGCCAGTTGCAGTTGCAGGTCGTTGAGCGCCGTCAGGGCCGGGGTCAAATCAGCGGCCGGGCCGTTGTTGTCGTCCAGCAAACGGTGCAGCGGTTCGAAGCGACGTTGCAGGGATTTCTTCGCGGTGTCCGGCAGGTTCTTGGTCATGTCTGCGGCTTTGTCAGCCGCGGCCGCCGCGAGTTTGCCGAGCTTACCGCCCTTCTCGCCCAGTTTCTCAGCCGCCCCGGCAGCTTCATCAGCACTGTCGGCGATCACCTGGAAACGGGTGTTCTCGCGCACTTCCACCAGCAGTTGCAGCACCGGGGAGTTGGCGGACGTCAGGCCCGCCAGTTGCTCGGCGCCCTCACTGAAGTCGCTGATTGGAGGCAGTGCAACCTGGCCAACCGCTTCGCTCCAGAAGTTGGCGTAGTCGCGGAAGTACAGTTGCTCCAGTTCGACCATCAGGCGACGCAAGTCCATGCCGCTGATGCCCGAGCCTTCGCCCAGCACCCAGTTGTCACGCAGGATATCGGTGACCAGCGCACTGCCCTGGACCGAAAAGTACTGCTGATAACCCTGTTGAGTGTAGAAACCCGGGATCACGTATTCGGTGCCGACAAACAGCGCACCTTGTGGGCCCAAGTGTTGACTGAGGCGATATTCCGGCAGGTTGCGGGCCTGCTCGCGCAGCATCCGGTAAACCACGTTAGCCAGCGATTCGCTGCGCAGTACCTGACGCGCCTGGGCCACCAGTTGATCGTTCAGCGGGTAGATAAACGGCTGCTTGAGCAAACGCTCGAAGTGGGTGTTCAAACCGTTCTGCACGGCGGTGTTGCCGGCGTAACGCTGGGACCATTCGGTGGCCACCCAATCCTTGAGCCACGGGCCGTCGCGACGGTCTTTCATGTTCAGCATCAGGTACGCACGCAGGCTGTTGAGCAGGCGTTCGCGGTCCTTCATGTTGGCGCGGATCTGCCCTTCCAGCAGGGTCGCAACCTTCGGCAGCAATTGCGCTTCAAGCTCACGCTCGTAGGCCTCCTTGACCACCGGATTGACCTCTTCGCCTTGGTACAGGCCACCACGTTCGTGGTAACTCACGTCGCCTTTTTTCGGGAAGACCTGAGTCGCCGCGTAGCTGGTGTCGAGAGGCTTGAGTACCGCCATGGAATCATCACGCGCGGTCAATGCCGAGCGCTGTTGCGTCCAGTTGGTCGCCAGGTTGCGCAGGTTTTCCAGGCGCTCGTAGTTGGCCGAGAATCCGCCCGCCCACAGCATGCCGAACAGCGCCAGTGCCGCCAATGCGCCCACGTACAGGACACGCTGGCCCCAATGGATGCGACTGCGTTCGCGTTTGTCCAGACCGGCCAGGTCGGCCTCGGGGAAAATCACCCGGCTGAGCAAGTGGTGAATGAAGCGCGAACGGCCGCTGCGCAAGGTCGGCAGCACGCCAGCGTTCATCCCCAGATTGGCGCCGATGCCGGCGGTGGTCTGGTCCATTTCTTGAGTCAGGTGCGGTGCGCTGGTCAGGTAGAAACCGCGCAACTGGCTGACACGCTGGTAACGGTTGCCGGTGAACGCCATGTCGACGAACAGGCACAGACGCTCGCCGATCTGCCCCAGTTGATGCGGGAAGTCGAGGATGCGACCACGACGCTGGGTGTCGCGCTCCTGGTGCATGCGCATGATCACTTGGCTGTTCAGGCGACGCAGCAGCTCTTCGAACTCGGCGCGCAGGACGGCGACGTCGGTGCCGCTCTGCTCTTTGCGGAAGCTGGTGCCGAGTACCTGATCGCTTTCTTCGCGGGTCAGTTGATCGAAGAACTCGTCGAAACCGAGCAGCTTGTCAGCCTTGCTCAGCACCAGATAAACCGGCACATCGACGTGCAGTTTCTGATGCACGTCTTGCAGACGCGCACGCACCTGGCGAGCCAGGGTGTCGAGGTCTTGCTCGGTGTTGCCCAGCAGCATTTCCACCGGAATGGTCACCAGCACACCGTTCAACGGACGGTTGCGGCGACGCTTGCGCAGCAGGTCGAGCAAGGTGCTCCAGGCGCTGCCATCGACTTCGGCATCCGGCTGGGTCAGGTAACGCCCGGCGGTGTCGATCAGCACACCGTGGTCGGCGAAGTACCAGTCGCAATGACGGGTGCCGAGGGTGTCGCGGGTCAGCTTGCGGTCGATCTTGTTGATCGGAAACTCAAGGCCCGAGAAGTCCAACAGGCTGGTCTTGCCACTGCCCTGCGGGCCGATCAGCAAGTACCAAGGCAAATCGCTGCGCCAGCGTTCGCTGCGACCGCGATAGAGGCTCGAGGTCTTCAGGGTTTTCAACGCATCCTTGAAGCGTACGCGAAGCTCTTTCTGCTCTTCGTCGATCAGCTCTTCACGGCGGATACGATCCTGGCCGTCTTCGGTGTCTTCGATGGCTTTCTTGCGTACGCCAGCGCGCCAGCTGACGAAGACCATGGTCAGGCCCCAGATCAGGAACAGCACACTGATGGTCAGCAGGCGGGAGGTCGAACCTTCCCAGAACTTGTAGTCATTGACCGCCAGCAGCGGTCCAGCGAACCACACCAGCAGCGCGACGAACAGCACCACCAGCAAGGTCCAGACCCAGGTCTTGCGCAAGAATGCGCCGACTTTCTTGAAAAACTTTTTCATCACACGTCCCTGTTTACGGCTGCGACTGCGGCTGGACCGCGGCCGGATCTAGCTGCTGATAAGGTTGCAGAACGGTTTCGCGTTGCTCGCCCAATACCCAGGCGAAGCCCGAATACATCACCACCAGGCAAACCACGGTGAACAGCACCACCATCCACGCCGGCACGATGCGCACCAGGCTGCGGCGCTGATCGTTCAAGCCTTCCCAATGGGGCGACAGTTCGCGAGGCACGTCGCCGCGCAACTGACGAATCTGACGATACAAGGCGTCGCGGATGCCTTCGAGCTCGAGCATGCCGCGGGCTTGCACCCGGTACTTGCCTTCGAAGCCCAGCGACAGGCACAGGTACATCAGCTCCAGCATCGGCAGGTGCTTGACCGGGTTTTTCGACAGGCGATCCAGCAGCTGGAAAAACTTCTCGCCGCCGAAGGTTTCGTTGTGGAAGCTGCTGAGCAGGCTCATCTGCGACCACTCGCTTTCGTTGCCCCACGGCGTGGTCACGACAGCTTCGTCGACCACGGTGCACAGCACGTAACGCGCGGCCATCACCTGGCTGCTTTCGGCGCCGTTGTGCAGCGCCCGCACTTCAAACAGTTTCAGCCCGGCGGTCAGTCGCTCGTTGAGCGCGTACATGTCTTCGCGGGTGTCGCTGTGCTTGAGTCGCACCACTTCCGACAACAAGTCGGAGGCGGCAGCGACCAGCGAATTGAGGCTGATGTTGAAGGCTTCGGCCGGGCGCAGGCGCGCGGCATAAATCATCCGTTCTTCGAGCTGTTCAAAACGCGGCGGTGCGGCGAAATCTGTCAGCGGACTCTGTGCCGGGCCGTGGCCCTGGCGGTCGAGCAGGACGGTTTTATCGTCCTGGGTATGTTCCATGTCCTTGATCATGTCGGTCAGTTCCTGATGGCCCAGAATTTCAGTTCAAGCTCGGCAAATTCGCCGGACACGTGGAACGCGAAACCGCCGGAGCGCTCGAGTTGTGCCAGGTCTTCGGAACTGAGTTCGAGAATGAAATAGGTTTTGTTGGAGTGGAACGCGATCTGCCGCGGGGCCACCGGCAACGGTTTGACCTTGATGCCCGGCAGATGCAGGTTGACCAGTTGGCGGATGCGCTCCACCGGGCCGACCTTGAGGTGCGCCGGCAAGCGATGGCGCAGTTCTTCGGAGTCGCAGTTGGCACTGGCGGCGAGCACGAACGAGGCCGAGCCCAGCAGTTTGTGGTCGTGCAACGGCGAGACGATGATCCCGTACTGGCGCGCTTGCAGGACCAGTTCGATGGCGTGCTGTTCGAGCACCATCGACAGCACCTGACGAATCGCTTCCATCAGTTTGCGGAAGCTCGCACCCTGGTCGCTGTGCTGGTAACGGCTGTCCAGGCGCGGGCGTTTGCTGTCACTGGAAAACGTCGCCAGATCGCCGAGCATGGTCAGCAGCGTGCGGTACAACTCTTCCGGGTGAACCTGTTCCAGGCCGAGGTAGTGGCGCAGCAGCATTTCGGTGCGGTTGATCAGTTGCAGCATCATGAAGTCGCCGACTTCTGCGCCACCGACTTTGCCGTTGGAACGGATCCGCTCGGCGATGGTGTCGCCACGGTGACCGAGCATGCTGATCACTTCTTTCAGGCACGACAGCAGGTAGCTGGACGAATGCGCCTGAATGTAGGTCGGCACAAAGTCCGGGTCGAGGCTGATCACGCCGTCGGGCGTGGTGTCGAGCACTTCACAGATCTTCAGTTTCACGTAGGCCTGGTCGCTCTGCTGCTCGCCGAGCAACAGTTTGAAGTCCGGGCGACCGCAGCTGACCTGGCTGGCGGAATCGTCGCCGGCGTTGGAGTCGGCGACTTCCGCTTCGTACGCGGTATAGCGCGCCAGTACGTCGGATTGCTCCGGACGACGCGACTCGATGTGGTTGCCAGTGACCAGCGGCAGCGCCAGGTAGATCGGCGTGTTGCCGGTGTTCGGTGGCACGTCGAGGGCCAACGGTTCGGTGTTGCCGCCGAGTTCGAACAGGCTGCCGTCCGGCAGAATCCCCGAGGCCTGGCTGATCACCAGTTTGCCCATGTTGAGGAACTGCAAGTCGATGTCCAGGTTCAGGAAGCCCCAGGTGTAGCTGCCCAGCAACTGCGTGCGGGTCTTCATCTGGTGGTCGTAGTAGCGATCGTTGTGCTGGAAGTGCTGCGGACGCAGCAGCATGCCTTCCTGCCAAATCACTTTATGGGAATTCATGATCAGTCATCCGCCTTGGCGAGCGTTTCGTTGCTGTTGCGAATACCGGCCTGGTCGAGGGTCAGATCAGCGTCGGTGACTTCCACCGGGGTGACTTGCACCGTGTAGCGCCATTTGGTTTCCGGCAGATCGCGGTAGGCGGCGAGGATGCCGACGTAGCGACTGCCCTCCTCCACGCTGAGTTTCATCTCCACGGTTTCACCTGGACGCAGCTCAATTTCTTCGCTGGCCACCAAGTCCGGGGCCAGGGATTCCTTGGCTCGCTCGTACAGGCTGAAGAAGTCAGCATTCTCGAACGTCACCGGATGCTTGAGCTCGAACAGACGCACAACAATCGGCGATGGACGCCCGTTGAGGTCCGGGTTCAGCTGATCGCTGGCGGTCAGCTTCAGGTTGAGCTTGGTGACGTGGGAATACGGCGACAGCGACGAGCAGCCGGCCAGCAGCACCAGGGCCGCGAACGCTGTCAGCGTCTTGAAAAAAGCGGTCGAGCAGCGAGACATGCGCATCATCCTTGGTGGTCGGTGTGAAGGGTGGAAATCAGGCGGATCTGTTCTTCGTAGGCCTGAGCGAAGTCGCGGGCCAGCAGGCGCTCGCTCCAGTCATCGTCCTGACGCAGGGCCTGGTGATAACGACCGTAAGCTCTCCAGCGACTGCCGGACGTGGCGAGCAACGGCTTGTTGTCGCGCTCGAAACGCAGGGTCAATTGCTGTGGCGAGAAGTGCTCCAGCGTGCCGCGAACGGCAGCGCGGCTGGCGGTCAGCAAGGCCACCTGATGCGCCTGCAAATCGCGGAACGCACGGGAGATCGCCTGCTCGGCCGGCAATTGGCCCGGCTTGTTTGGCTGCAACAAAATGCCCAACGCTTCGCCGGCATCGACGGCAAATTTCAGCGGGTTCTTTTGGGTGCCTTGCACGGTGGTCTGGGCCAGACGCAGTTCGTTTTTCAGTTCGCTGCGGGTGCGCAGGCTCTGCTGCAAGCCACCGACGCTTTGCTTGAGCAGGCGTGCAGCGTTCAGCGCCAGGGCTTCGCGGGCGTCGTGGTCTAGGCCTTTGAGGTCCACGCCCAACGCGGCACCGAAGTGCTCCCAGAAACCTTCACTCTGACGCTCGACCGCTTTCGGCGGCGGAGCTGGCGCAGGTTCTGCCGGGGCGTTGATCAGCTCCGGCACCATCAGGCTTTCCATGTCGATGCGCGCATAGTCGGCGCGCTGACGGGTGTCTGAGAGGGTGGTGCTCGGGGAGATCAGTTCGTCGATTTCCGAATACACGCGCTCTTGCTGATCGAGTGCGTTCAGCGGATCGAGATCGAGAAACGCATCGTCCGGAATGATGCTGCCCGCTGCTTGCGGACGGCCGACTTCAACGTCGAAGGTCGCCGGGTCGCGCACCAGTCGCGCACGGATCTCGAAGTCACCCAGCACGTAGACACTGCCGTGCTCGATGCGCATCGCTTCGCCCTTGCGCAGGCGCGCGCCGCTTTCGCTGTCCTGGATACCGTTGCTGCTGGTATCGGTCAGGAAAAACGTGCCTTCGCGGTAGCTGATCAACGCGTGGTGGTTGGACAGGTGACGCTTGCGGTCCGGAATGATCCAGTCGCAATCCTCGCCCCGACCGATCACGCCACCGGCCTGTTTGAAGGTCTTCTGGCACAAATCCGTGGGCACGAACTGCTTGGTGTTGAGCATTTCGAAAACCAGTTCCATGGTGATACTCCTTGCGGTCACTTGCCGCGATTGACCGCCTGCGGATCACCCAATGGGCGATAGGTGTTGTCGTTGTATTTGTAATTGCCGCTACAGCCGCCGAGGCCGCATAGAACGACGAGGGTCAGCAGGACGGCTTGCCAGTGACGAACAGACATCAGAGGGTCTCCAGGGGTAGACAAAGTACAAAGCGCCGACCCGTTTGGGCGGCGCTGTTAGAAGCGGATGAGGTGGATTGGGAGGCTCTATTCCAAGGCCTATCGCCAATCACAAGGGAAATGCTGGCCCCCTGTGGCGAGGGGACTTGTCCCCGTTGGGTCGCGAAGCGGCCCCAAAACCGGCTACCCCGTTTATTCAGGCAGACCGCGTTGGCTGAATTGCGACTGCTGCGCAGCCGAACGGGGACAAGTCCCCTCGCCACAGAGAGCTTGCTCACCTCAGGAATTTGTTTTGGATTACCCATCGAAATCACCCAAATTGATATTCAGGCGCCCGAGGCGGTACAGCAGGGTGCGACGTGGCAGTCCGAGCTCGCGGGCGGCGAGGGTCTGGTTGCCGTCGTTTTTGCGCAGGCAATCGAGCAGCAGACTGCGCTCGACCTGCTCCAGGCGTTCGCGCAGGTTCAAGCTGCTGTCTTCCGGCATGGCTTCCATGCGCAGGGAGAAATGCTCGGCCAGTAACTCACCGCCCTCGCACAGCAGCACCGCGCGTTCGACCAGGCCTTTGAGTTCACGCACGTTGCCGGGGAAGGTGTAACCGGACAGGTGATCCAGCGCCGCATCGGACCAGCACACCGCATCGCGCTGCAAGAACGAGCAGGCCTTGTCGGCGAAGTGCCGGGCCAGGTCGAGGATGTCGCCTTCGCGCTGACGCAGGGCCGGCAACTCGATCGGGAATTGCGCGAGACGGTAGTACAAGTCCTCGCGGAATTTGCCTTCGCTGACCAGCACCGACAGATCACGGTGAGTCGCGGCGATGATGCGCACGTCGATTTTGTGGGTGTCGTTGGAGCCCAGCGGGCGAATCTCGCCTTCCTGCAGAACCCGCAACAGCTTGGCTTGCAGCGACAACGGCATGTCGCCGATTTCATCGAGCAGCAAGGTGCCGCCGTTGGCCGCGTCGAACAGCCCGGCACGGTCGCGATCAGCACCGGTGAACGCGCCTTTGCGGTAGCCGAACAGTTCGCTTTCCAGCAGGTTCTCGGGGAACGCCGCGCAGTTCTGCACGATGAACGCCTGGGAACGGCGCGGGCCGCAATCGTGAATCGCCCGCGCCACCACTTCCTTGCCTGTGCCGGTTTCGCCGCGCAGCAGCACGGTATACGGGCTGTGCAGGACTTTGCTGATCAGCGAGTAGGTCTCGCGCATGGCCTTGCTCTTGCCGATCAAGCCGTAACCGCTGGCGCTCGGAACGCTGATCTTCGCCGGTCGTGCATCACCGATTGGCTGACGCAGACGTTGCAACAAATGCAGTTGGCCAAGTACGAACGAACCGAGTTGACCGAGGGAATCGGCAAAGCCTTGCAGGTCGATGTGCCGGCGACTGGCGCACAGCAGCAAGCCCTCGACAGCTTTCTGCTGATTGACCATTGGCACGCATAACAGCGACTGCCAAGGCGTGGCCTGAGGTGGCAGGAAACTGGTTTCGTGCAGGCTGCCGCTCAGTTCGCTGAGGCTCACCACGCGGTTCTGGCACAGGGCGAATTGCAGCAGTTGTTCACCGTTGTAGTCCGCCGGCAGGCTCGCTGCTTCCCGGGGTTGCAGGATGCCGTTGAGGCATTCGGCGTTCATCCCCAGGCACGTGTGAGTCGCGTCCAGCAGGTACAGCTGCGTCAACTCGCAACCGCTGAGCTCGGCCAACCCGCGCACGAAGTCACCCAGCAGCGCAGCACCGTCCGCCGCACGCGACAAGCTGGCGAACTGCGCCAGCAAGGCTTCGGCATAGACCAGCGGTTGCGGCACTTGAGTGAACATCACACCCACCTCAGGCGAACTCGCACGTCACGCTGGCGTTGCCGTCGAGCGTCGCGTGGACACGCTTGAGGCTTTCGCCCGTGGCCATCGCATCGAGCAAGCGGTCAGCCACCAGTGGCAGCACGTGCAGGTCGAGCAAATGGTCGATCAGGCGCGCGCCACTGTCGCTCTGGGTGCAGCGATCTGCCAGGTGATCGACGAGGTCTTGCGAGTAAGTGAAATCCAGCTGACGACGGTTCAGGCGCTCACCCAAACGGCCGAGTTTGATTTCGATCAGCTCGCGCAGCACCGGGCCGCCCACCGGGTAGTAAGGCACCACGCGCATGCGGGCCAACAGCGCCGGTTTGAAGTGTTTGCTCAGCACCGGGCGGATGGTTTCTTCGAGCACTTCGGCCGACGGCCGCGCGCCGTTTTCACAGAGCTCGGCGATACGGTCGCTGCCCAGGTTCGAGGTCATCAGGATCAGCGTGTTGCGGAAGTCGATCTCGCGCCCTTCGCCGTCGTTGGCCACGCCTTTGTCGAAGATTTGGTAGAACAGGTTCAGCACGTCCGGGTCGGCTTTCTCGACTTCATCGAGCAGCACCACCGAGTACGGTTTCTGGCGCACGGCTTCGGTGAGCATGCCGCCCTCGCCATAACCGACGTAGCCCGGCGGCGCGCCGATCAGGCGCGACACGGTGTGCTTCTCCTGGAACTCGGACATGTTGATGGTGGTGATGAAACGATCACCGCCGTACAGCAAATCCGCCAGGGCCAGCGCGGTTTCGGTCTTGCCGACGCCGCTCGGGCCGACCAGCAGGAACACGCCGACCGGCGCATCAGGTTTGTTCAGGCCGGCAGCGGTGGCGCGCATCGAGCGGTCCAGTGCGTGAACGGCTTGTTCCTGACCACGGATGCGGGTGCGCAAGTCGGTAGCGAAGCTTGCGACCTTGGCGTTGTGCTCACGGGCCAGTTGGGCCAATGGCACACCGGTCCAGGCGCTGATCACTTCGGCGACCAGACGCGGGCAGACTTCGAAGCTCACCAGACGTTCTTTGATCTGAAGTTCGGTCAGGGCTTTGTGGGTTTCGTTCAGCGCAGCTTCCAGGGACGCAACGCTTTGCGCTTCGTCCACAGGGGCTTCGAGCGTTTCGATCACAGTGCCTTCGGCATCTTCTTCAACCGTGACAGTGGGCTCGACGGCGGCAGCTTCGCGGGCCTTGGCCAGTTGCTGACGCAGATCCAGCAGGCGCTCCGCCAGTTCTTTCTGCTCGGTCCACAGCGTTTCCAGAGCGACCCTTTCGTCTTCAGCTTCAGCCAGGCGATCTTCCAGAACGTCCAGCGCTTCATGATCGATCAACAAACCGGCCTCGGCATCACGGCGCAGGGCCTGGCGCTGACGGCCACCTTCAGCCAGTTCACCTCGCAGGCGTTCAAGGCTTTCCGGGGCAGCGGCGAGGCTGATGCGCACGCGAGCGCACGCGGTGTCGAGCACGTCGACGGCTTTGTCCGGCAGCTGACGGCCCGCAAGATAGCGAGCAGACAACTCGGCCGCCGCCACCACTGCGTCGTCGCGCAGGTAGATGCCGTGGCTCTTCTCGTAGACCTGAGCCAGGCCACGCAGGATGGTCACCGCTTCGCTGACGGTCGGTTCGTGCAGTTGCACCGGCTGGAAACGACGGGCCAGGGCCGGGTCTTTTTCGAAGTACTTCTTGTACTCCGCCCAGGTGGTGGCGGCGATGGTGCGCAACTCGCCACGGGCCAGGGCTGGCTTGAGCAGGTTAGCCGCGTCGGAACCGCCGGCGTTGCCGCCCGCGCCGATCAGTGTGTGAGCTTCGTCGATGAACAGGATGATCGGTTTCGGCGAGGCTTTGACTTCGTCGATCACGCCCTTGAGGCGACGTTCGAATTCACCTTTGACGCTGGCGCCCGCCTGCAACAGGCCCATGTCCAGCGACAGCAACTCGACGCCTTTCAAGACTTGCGGCACTTCACCCGCCGCGATGCGCGAGGCCAGACCTTCGACGATGGCGGTTTTACCGACGCCGGCTTCACCGACCACAATCGGGTTGTTTTTGCGGCGACGGGCGAGGATGTCGACCATCTGACGGATCGCGCCATCGCGGCACAACACCGGGTCGAGTTTGCCGTCGCGGGCTTGTTGGGTCAGGTTGTGGGTGAAGCGCTGCAGCAGCGATTCGCCGGGCACAGCGGGTTTACCGGTGGCCGGTTGCTCTTTCTGCGACAGGGCGAATTCTTTCAGTCGCTCGATGTTCAGTTTGGACAGCAACGACTGGTAGCGGCTGCCGGCGTAGCGCATCGGGTTGCGCAACAGCGCGAGGATCAACGCGGCTTGCTCGACCTGGCTTTGGCCCAATTCAAGGTTGGCCACCAGCAACGCGTCTTGCAGCCACTGCACCAGTTCCGGGGCGAACACCGGATTGCGCGACGCGCTGTGCTCGACCCGCGATTGCAACGCGGCGCTCAGCTCACCAGCATCCACTTCGGCGTCTTGCAGCGCGCGTGCGAGCAAGCCTTGCGGGCGCTCCAGCAAGCCCAGTAGCAAGTCTTCGACGAGGATCTTGCTGCCGCCACGGGCGACGCAGCGTTCGGCCGAACTTTCCAGGTCACGACGGGTTTCGGCGTCCAGCGCCTGGATAAGTTGTTGCAGGTCTACGTTGATCATTGGTCATCTGTCCTTAATGAATTTTGCTGCCCAGGGTCACCACGCCGTCCGCTTTTTCGCGGCCGAGCCAACTGGTCCATCCCAGGCGACAGGCGTTCTGCTCACCGATGCGCAGTTCGCGGATTTCTTCCTGGCGCAGCACCAGGCGAATGTCGTAATCGAGCGGGTCACGCAGGGTGAACCGCACCAGCGCACAGAGCGGCTGATAGCCGAAACCGATCGGCAGAAATTCGTGGAAGCGTTGCCAGTCGAGTTCACGGATGTGGATGCGGAACTTGCCGCTGCGGTCGCGCACGTGTTCGCCCAGCACCAGGTCTTCGCCGAGCAGGCTGTTGGCGCGGCCCAAGCGATTGCGCTGCTCCTCGAGGATTTCGACACGACGCTCAATGCACTGCTCGATGGTCAGCTCTGCATGTTTGAAGTAGTAACGCAGCACCGCTTCGATCAGCGCCGCCGAGTGCGCCCGCAAACTGAGCAAGCCGAGGTACGGCAGCAGGCGTTTCCAGTTCAGTTCCCGGGCCTTGCGGATCTCTTCGCCGCCGAGGCCGATCAACGCAAACAGCTGCGACGAAAACGGGTCGAGGGCACCGCTCTGGAAGCTTGCGCGGTAGCGGTATTTTTTCCAGATCGGCAGCATCAGCCGTTGCAGGCGATGGTGGAACAGGTCGAGAAAGTTGCGGGTCGGGTTGCCGTCTTCGCTATCGCCCAGGGCCTGTTCGCCGTAGAACGCCGGCAGTGGCGAACCGGAACCGACCAGGCCGATCAGGTTGAAACGCAGACGCGCGCGCATCTGCCCGTGCTCTTCGAAAAACTCCACGCGATCGACGTCACTGCCGGGGAAACCCAGGCTCGGATTGGCCTGGAATTCCAGCTGGTCGTACAGATCGTCTTCGCTCAGGTACGGGTGCGCCTCGCGCAGCCGGTCAACCACCAGCAGCACGGCCTGAAACAGCGAGTACTCGCGTATTACCCGGGTCAGCCCGCTTAAAGCAGGGGTTGCAGACCCATACGTGGTGTCCATTGGTACACCTCTCCCTGTGTGCTTTTTACCCGCAGCTCGTGGTACGAATTGAGACTGGCGTAAAGCGCGAAAAACTCGTTAAGAACCGAAGCGAAAACGAACAGGTCGCCCTCACCGATATACCCTTCCGGGTCGATGGTCAGCTCGGTGCGCAACCCGCGTACCGGCAACCCTCGGTGCAAGCGGTCGACGTGTTGGTGTTTGATCGACTTGAGCCCGCCCAGCAGACGCTTGCTGACTTTTTCAGCGTGTTGGTCGTAGTAGCGCGGCAGGTCGTAGGTTTCGAGAATCACCTTCAACGCATTGACGTCGGCCAGCGACAGGTAGTTAAGCGACATGTTGCTGATCAGCTTCCAGAGGAAGTCACGGTTCAGCGGCGGCGCATAACTGGGCGTGGCCGGGGTGATGTTGCGGAAACTGAGGAACTCCGGCGTCTCTTCGCAGGCCATGCAGATGTCGCCGAGCTTGAGCTTGCGCGGCAAGTTCTGGTTGGTGCACATCAGCTCGATCGACAGGGTTTCGTGGGCTTCGGTGTGGCGAATGCCGAAGCTCAGGTACGTGTCGAGGCCGTCGTGCAACGAGGACGAACGCTGGCGGATGCTGTAGTGCGGACGGCTGTTGGGCACGTCGAAACTCGGGTCGTGCTCGAACGATTCGAACGGCACGTACTCCTGATAACCGAGGCCACCGGGCTTCCAGCCAGTGACGGTTTCCACCGAAAACACGCCGCAGTTTTGCAGGTCGTATTCGGCTGGCAGCAGCAGGTATTCGTCCTGCTTGCCGTCGAGGCGGATCGGCAGTGCATCATGCTTGAACAGGTTGACGATCGGCGTGCAGTAGAGCTTCACGTTGTCCAGCGTCGGACGCAGGCGCTGGATGCCGCTCTTGCGAATATCGAAGCGCAATTCCAGGCCGCGCACCTGCTTGAGCGTGTCTTCCGGCAGGGCCTTGAGCAGGTCCAGGCCGTTGACGTCGACGAACAGGAATTTGTCCTGGAAGGCGAAATATTCCTGCAAGTAGCGGTAGCCACGGAAGGTGTTCAGCGGATACGGGATCAACGCTTCTTCTTCGGCAAAACCCACCGGCTGCACGCGGTCGCCGGGCATCTTGAATGCCATTGGCGTGCCGTTTACACCGTTGATGGGCTTACCGGCACCGTCCAGCGGGATCAGCTCGATGCCTTCCAGGTTGCGCAACAGGCTCAGGTACAGCATCTGGCTGATGTAGCGCTCACCGGCGAAGTGCAGACGCAGACGACTCAGCTCCAGTTCACCGAGGTGACCGTCAGCGCTCATCTCCAGACGCAGGCTCAACAGCGAACCGTCGCCTTTCACCGAATATGTCAGTGCAGCCAGGTCCAGCGGCAAGACTTCGGTCGGATAGCAGGTACGGAAACGGCAACGCACGTCATCGATCGGCACAGTCTCAACCGGCGTGTCGCGCTCGACCATCAACGCAGGTCCCGATCGCTTCAACGGATCGAACTGCAAAATGCTGAACGCCGGCAGCGGGCGCATGTAGTTGGGCCACAGCAGATGCATCAGCGAGTGGCTGAGCTCGGGCAGTTCGTCATCGAGCTTCTGACGCAGGCGACCGGTCAGGAACGCAAAGCCTTCCAGCAACCGCTCCACGTCCGGATCCCGCCCGGCCTGACCCAGGAAAGGCGCCAACGCCGGGCTACGCTCGGCGAATCGACGACCTAACTGGCGAAGTGCGGTGAGTTCGCTTTGGTAGTAGTGGTTAAAGGACACGGGTTACCTGCCTGGTGTTGAATCTCATGAATAAAACGTCCTGTAGAGCGCAACCGTCAGACCGGCACAGACGTAGCCGGCGATCAGCAGGTAAGGCAAAACCAAGACCCAGCCGAACGTCATGAAAAACCCATCAGACTGCTCGGCGAACGCACGGCTCAAGCCATAAATCACCCATGGCACGGCGTAAAAAGGGATGAACTTCAAAGGTGCCAGCCAAACCATTAGCAGCGCTTGTTGCTCATCTCGACCCTTGACCGCCCGGGTCATCCACAGCGAAAACGCACCGTACCCAGGGATGCCCCACCACAGCAGGTACAGCCACTCGGAATGGGTGGAATCCAGCTTTGAATACTCGCCAGCCCACAGGCCACTGAAAAAAATCGCCAACAACGCGGGCAATGGCCACCACAAGGCAACCATGAGGAAACTCCGTCGCCCTCTGCTAAGCATGATTGGCCACCGATGGAGGGGCGCTGTTCAGCTCTTCATAAAACTCGAAGTAATCGAGCCATGGCTGCGGGATCACTTCGATACCTCCCTGCGCGCAGGTTTCATGGGCAGGAATACGCTGCCAAATGCCAATTACCCAATGATCACGGTCCCGGACCCGGCCGTAACCTTGTTGCCATGAGTCCCCACCGAGTCCACGGTGGCGGCAGGTTTGCCGTTAATCAAAACGGTCCCCGACAACCCGCCGACCATCGCACCACCACACGCCGAGGCATCGCCTTGGCGGGCGGCCGCGAGGCCGTCGAAGAACACGTCGCCGGAACCGGCGGCGATCGGGTTGGTGCCGTGACCGGGGAGCGGGCAAGCGGTAGGGTCGGTGACACGTGCTGCTGGTTTGCCGGACATACGAATCTCCTTAGTTGACCTTCACTTGACCGCTGCCATCCAGGCGCGCGGCGAAACTGACCTGACGCTTGAAACCATCAACTTCCAGCAAGCCTTCGATGCTGAAGGACAGGCGAAGCTGATCGTGGTCACGCGGCAGGGAAATGACACGCACATTGCTCAGGCGTGGCTCGTAGGCTTCGATGAAATTTTCGATGGCCAAACGGGCCTGACTCAGGGAGTCGTGCAGGCTCAGACGCATGTCATTGAGATCGGGTAGCCCGTAATCGGACAGCGTTTGCACGCTGCCCGCACGGGTGCTGAGCATCTTGGCCAGATGGGCAGCCACGGACGCCATGGCGGAGACCTCACGGCTCCAGCCGACGCGTTTGTCCGCGTCGCCACCCAGGCGTTCGAAAAGGCTGCCGTATCCAGTCATGAGTGAGCTCCGTTTACTCTTTGTCCAGCTTGCCAACCAGCGACAGGGTGAAATCGGCACCCATGTACTTGAAGTGCGGGCGCACGTTCAGGCTGACGCGGTACCAGCCAGGCTCGCCTTCAACATCGCTGACGATGATCTGGGCAGCGCGCAGTGGACGACGGCCACGCACTTCGGCGCTTGGGTTTTCCTGGTCGGCCACGTACTGGCGAATCCACTTGTTGAGTTCCAGTTCAAGGTCGGTACGTTCTTTCCACGAACCGAGTTGCTCGCGCTGCAGCACTTTCAAGTAGTGAGCCAGGCGGTTGACGATCATCATGTACGGCAGTTGGGTGCCGAGCTTGTAGTTCAGCTCTGCTGCTTTGCCTTCTGCGCTGATGCCGAAGAACTTCGGCTTCTGCACCGAGCTGGCGGAGAAGAACGCCGCGTTGTCGGAGCCTTTACGCATGGTCAGGGAGATGAAGCCTTCCTCGGCCAGTTCGTATTCACGACGGTCGCTAACCAGAACCTCGGTAGGAATCTTGGTTTCGATTTCGCCCATGCTTTCGAAGTGGTGCAACGGCAAGTCTTCAACCGCACCACCGCTCTGCGGGCCGATGATGTTCGGGCACCAGCGGAATTTGGCGAAGCTGTCGGTCAGCTTGGTGCCGAACGCGTAGGCGGTGTTGCCCCACAGGTAATGCTCGTGGCTGTTGGCGACGGTTTCTTTGTACACGAACGATTTGACCGGGTTTTCTTCCGGGTCGTACGGGTTACGCAGCAGGAAACGCGGCACGGTCAGGCCAACGTAACGGGAGTCTTCCGACTGGCGGAAGCTCTGCCATTTGGCGAATTGCGGGCCTTCGAAGTGATCTTTCAGATCCTTCAGGTCCGGCAGACCGGTGAAGCTTTCCAGGCCGAAGAATTTCGGGCCGGCCGCGGCGATGAACGGCGCGTGGGACATGCAGGCAACGCTGGACACGTACTGCATCAGTTTCACGTCCGGCGAGCTTGGGGACATGAAGTAGTTGGCGATGATCGCGCCCACCGGCTGACCACCGAACTGACCGTATTCAGCGGTGTAGATGTGCTTGTACAGACCAGACTGCATCACTTCCGGCGAATCTTCGAAATCGTCCAGCAGGTCGTCTTTGGAGACGTTGAGGATTTCAATCTTGATGTTTTCGCGGAAGTTGGTGCGGTCGACCAGCAACTGCAGGCCGCGCCACGACGATTCCAGGGACTGGAAGGACGGGTGGTGCAGGATTTCGTCCATCTGGCGGCTGAGCTTGGCATCGATCTCGGCGATCATGCGGTCAACCATGGCTTTCTTGACCGGCTCACCGCTGTTCTGCGGCTTGAGCAGCTCTTCGATGAAGGCCGATACACCGCGCTTGGCGATGTCGTAGGCTTCGTCGTCCGGCGTCAGGCGAGTTTCGGCGATGATGCTGTCGAGAATGCTGTATTCGCCGTTCTCATTGCTCTTTTGCTGTGCTGCGCTAGTGCTCATTGTGTTGGCTTCCTTGGCTGATGGAGACTCAGGCGTCCTGGGCGGCGGCGTTCAAGCCCAGCTCACCCAATACGCGACCGCGGGATTCGTCGTCGGCGAGAACGCCTTCGATGGCTTTGCGGAACGCAGGCGCGTTACCCAGCGGGCCTTTGAGGGCCACCAGCGCGTCGCGCAGTTCCATCAGTTTTTTCAGCTCAGGTACTTGCTCGACCAGGCTGGCCGGGTTGAAGTCCTTCATCGAGTTGACGCGCAGTTGCACGCCCAGCTCTTCAGTGCTGCCCTCTTCCTGAAGGCGGTTCGGCACGTTCAACGTCAGGGTCAGCTCTTGCTTGGCCAGCACTTCGTCGAAGGTCATCTTGTCGATGC
The DNA here is from genome assembly GCF_000282315.2 of Pseudomonas sp. GM41(2012). Lineage (GTDB taxonomy): Bacteria > Pseudomonadota > Gammaproteobacteria > Pseudomonadales > Pseudomonadaceae > Aquipseudomonas. The sequence goes on along the minus strand of NZ_AKJN02000007.1, from coordinate 247,253 downwards.
TGATCGGCTTGCGATCTTCGACTTTACGTTCGTCCTTGCGGTGGGTGTAGTCACCGATTGCCAGTAGTTTCAACGGCAGTTCAATCTCTTCCTGAGCACCACCGGTGGCAGGTTTGAAAGTGACGTTGATGCGTTCCTTGGGGGCTACCGAGCCTTCTTTGGCCATGGCTATTCTCCTTGCGGTTGTGGCCCTGGGGCCTATTCGAGTACCACTTCGAGATCGAGGTGGCACAGCCTGCGATAAATCTCTTCCTTGCGTTCACGTACGGCATGGTTCTGCGGCAACAACTCGCAGCAGCTATGCAGTAAATGCAGCACTTCCAGCGCAAGATCGGGCTCCCAGGCGTTCAGGCCTGAGTCCTGTAATGTTTGGTCTAGGGTTTCGAGTTGGGTCTTGGCCAGTTCGTATTTCTTGGCCATGAAGCACAGCCGCGCGAGGGCGAACTGCCAGAAGAACCGGGCGCGTCCGCCTTGGGCGCTTTGCAGGCCTTGCTTGAGGATCTGCACGGCGGCCTTGAGGCCGTCCTTGCGCAGGATCGGCAGGACCTCTACCAGGGCCACCTCCCAGGCTGGCTGGGTGTCGGCGACTTCGACCTTGCGCGGCGCGCTGGCGCTTTGCAGGTGCGGCATGACGTGGGCGCTGACCCAGGCGCGGGTGGCCGGATCGGCAAACGGGGCGCCGTCATGGAAACGCAATTCGATGATGCCGGGCAGGCGCTGAATCAAAAGCGCGAAGTGGATTTCCACTTCGCGCATAGCCATCTCGGCGTTGAGCCCCTGGAGGCACTCCCAAACCATTCGCTGGCCATCGAACCAGAACGGCGCCTTCGCCAGGCTCGCCTCCAGTTCCACCAGCAGGTCAGCGTACTTGGCCTGGTCGTAACGGTCCTGGTAGGTCTTGAGCTTGTCGGCCGGCAAGCCGCGCAGAACGGTGATTTGCTCGGCGTTGCGCTCGGGCACCGCATCGATGGGCAGCCACAACAGTGTGCGATTGAGGCGCAAGGCGCGCAGGTCGGTGGCTTTCTGCTTGAGCCACCAGGCACACAACGGCCGCGCGCTTTCCTGCTGGGCGCGCAGGGCCTTGTGGGCTTCTTTCTCGTTGTCGATTGGCGCGCCGGGGGTGAACAGCTGCGTGGCGGCCTGCTTGACCTGAGCCACCGCGGCCCCCACTACACCCGGTTCGGGCTGGTTGTCGGCGGCGCGCTGAACCATGTTTTTCAAGCGGCGGGAGATCGGCAGCAACAACGGCGCATCGTCGCCCAAGTGCTCGGTGCAAGCGGCATCGAGGCCTTCAAGGTGTTCGACCAGCCGCCGGAACATCGGCAACTGCTCTTTGATCGCGACGTTTTCGGTCAGCACCTGCTCAAGACGCGGCACCAACCAACTGATGGCAGCGGAGCGGGTGCGGGCCTTGTTCGGGTGGACTTCAGCCCAGTGGCTTTCGCAAAGGTAGTGCAGCAAACCGAGGCCGGCCAGCAGCCCTTGAAAGGATTCGCGCTGGTACAGGGCCCAGGTCAGCCAGGCGCCAACCCGCAAGTCCTTGGACTGGGTGCGCAGCAGGTTTTCACTGTTTTCACGGATTTTCAGCCAGTCGATCTGACCGCTTTCGTGCATGGACGAGGCTTTGGCCAGCTCGCTTTCCAATGCTTCATATTCGCTCGAAAAGCGAACATCCTCGCCCGCGAAATTCTCTTTGGAAACAGAGGCTTTTGCGAGGTCAAGGTAATGAGCAGAAAGTTTGCTTGAGTAGGACATCCATGGCCTTTAATTAGGATTACAGTCATACGTCTATTGGATTTCCAACGACGCGAGACAGAATCAAAGAGCTGCGATGAGTCTCATCCAATTGAGATCGTGCTCTTACAAAGTGGGCGCATCGTAATCACAATGATGGCCACTAGCAAGCATCTGATTAAACAACAAGACGAAGTGTGTTTTTATCTCGTAGGAGATGTCCCTATATGTAGCAGGGGAATCCCTGAGATTGGTTTAATTGTTCATTCTGCGACCAACCGGCCTGAAACCATCGAGATAGAGCCATCAGCCCCTCCACCTTAATAAATGCCATATTCATCTGACGATTCGCCCCTGAGGCAGGCGCGAAGCATGCCAAAAATTCAAAATGATGAATGTAGGAGCATTCCGAAATGTTACCGATATCTATGAATTAGGCGATGAGTGACAACCGTCAATAAGAAAAGTGCCATCATTTTGATAGCACTTTATATTTCAAGCAAAGTTCCAAAATGGAACTTTCGGTATCGCGGAAATTTCATACCGGGCTTCAAGATCCCTCCTACATCAATACTTTGGATGCCTTGTTAGCGTGCAAGGCATTTTTGGCGACCTGTTCGGGCCAGGCACGACTCGGACATCGCGATTTGTTCTCTCTCTCAGCTTAAGGACGAGCTAAAAAAGCAAAAGGACAAGCGCATGTTCGCACCCGCTAATGCCCCTCAATTCACCCTCGTAATCCCGACGGTTCGCAACGATTTTAAGGTGCTGGCCTTTGAAGGCACTGAAACCATCAGCGCGCTGTACTCAATCAGCGTCGATCTGGTCAGCGAATACCCGGATATCGATCTGGAAAGCCTGCTTGACCAACCTGCCTATTTGCAATTCGGACTTAACGGCGAAGGTATTCACGGTCACATCGTAAGCGTGTCCGCGGGTGATGCTGGTAAACGCCTGACCCGCTATCGAGTAAACCTTGCCCCGGCGCTGCATTACCTGCAGTTCAGCCAGGATCAGCGAATTTTCCAGGGTCAGACGGTGCCGCAAATCATCGCTCAGGTCTTCAAGGGGCACGGCATTCAGGCCGATGCATTTACCTTCCACATCAAAGCAAGTCCCCCGCGCGAATACTGCACTCAATACCGGGAAAATGATTTGGAGTTCGTCCAGCGGCTCTGCGCCGAGGAAGGCATTACGTGGCATCACCAGCATTCCTTGCAAGGCCATGTGCTGGTGTTCACCGATGACCAGACATTCTTCCCAAAACTGGGCGAAACGCCGTATCAGCAAGACTCCGGCATGGTGGCGGAGCATCCGGTCGTCAGCCAGTTTTCCATGGGTTTCAAAACCCGCCCCAGCGTGGTAACCCGCCGTGACTACGACCTGAAACGCCCGAATGCGTTGCTGGAAAGTCGCTTTACCGCTGAGTTCAGTCCCGAGCTGGAAGACTATAGCTACCCGCTGCCATTGGAGAGCGAAAAGCGCGGCAAACAGCTGGCCCGGCAGGCACTGGAACGGCACCGAGTCGATTATCAGTTGGCGGAAGGCAAAAGCGACCAGCCAACGCTGCGCAGCGGCCACTTTTTCAGCCTGACTAACTCCCCACACGAAACGCACAACGATCTCTGGCTGCTACTTAGTGTTACTCACACCGGCAAGCAACCTCAGGTGCTCCAGGAGTCAATCACCAGCGCGACCGAACCTGAGAACGGCTTTACCCAGGGCTACCGCAACAGCTTCAGCGCCATTCCCTGGGACGTTTTTTACCGGCCTCCGATGCCTGCACCTAGACCCATGCTGAATTGCCAGACCGCTCGCGTCACCGGACCTGTCGGCGAAGAGATTTACTGCGACGAATACGGACGCGTCAAAGTCAAATTTCACTGGGACCGGTCTGAACGCAGCAATGAAAACAGCAGTTGCTGGCTACGGGTGGCGTCCAGTTGGGCGGGGGATCAATTCGGCGCGGTGACCATTCCGCGTATCGGCATGGAAGCCATCGTCACCTACCTCGAAGGCAATCCCGATAATCCGTTGATAACCGGCTGCCTGATCAACAAGGTCACGCCGCCGGCCTACCCATTGCCCGAAAACAAAACCAAAACCGTACTTCGTACCCACAGCTCCCCCACTACGGGTGGCTACAACGAATTGTCGATGGACGATCGCGCTGGCGATGAGTTGATCCATCTGCGTGCTCAGCGGGATATGGAGCAGAAGGTTGGAAACGACAGCCGGATTGAGGTGGGTAATGAGAGTCGAGTCACGATCAAAGGCGACCGTATTACGGTGCTGGGATCTGAAGAGCACCTCACTATCACGTCGGATCGAAAAATTCAGGTAAGCGGCAACGACTACCTGCATGTCGCTGGCGACTGCCACACAAGAGCCGATGAAACGCTGGTTATCGAAGCCGGTGAGCACCTGCACATCAAGGCCGGCGCACACCTTGTGATAGATGCGGGTGAGAGCCTTTCCATTAAGGTCGGCGATCAGCACATCGTGCTCAACACCGACGGTATTTTCAGTAGTAGCGCGATTGAGGTCGGCGGTTCTCCGAAGCCGGGCACGGCCGCACATACATTGCTTCAGGGGGCTGCGGCGGGCTTGTTGGTGTCCGTCGCGCCTGAGCATTCGGCATCGGAAGAGAATGAATCGGATGAGCTGGAGGAAGAGGAGGAAGAAGTCGAAGAGGAAGGGATTACTTTGCGGATTGGGGTGTTTTTTGATGGCACCGGGAATAACCGATCCAACAGTGAAATGGTTACCGGGTGTTATGCGCGGGATGTGAATCTGCTGGAGGAGGCTGAGGATATTCGGCAGTTTTGTCAGGCGCATGGGTATGACGTTCAGGGGAACACGCCGGACAGCAGTTATGGGAATGACACGAGTAATGTGGCGAAGCTGCATGACTTGTATAGCGATGACAGTAAGCGGTTATTGGCTATTGAAGAAACCATTGGGTACATCCCAATTTATCTGGATGGAATTGGCACCAGCAGTGGTGAAGAAGATTCACCTTTTTCATTGGCAACCGGCGTAGGTGCACACGGTGTATTAGCACGGGTTGCGCAGAGTCCAGCGCGTATTCTCGAAAGGGTTGAGCGGTTCAAGCGATCTAATCCTGATCGAAAGGTTGAACGTGTCGAGTTCGATATCTTCGGTTTCAGTCGCGGTGCCGCCGCTGCGCGGCATTTTGCCAATGAAGTCCAGAAAGGAGAGAAGAGTCCATTGGCAGCGCTGCTTCCAGGCAATGCGACGTTATTTACCGAGGACTTTTCCTGGCGCACCAACACCGATGTCTCCATCAACTTTATCGGCATTTTCGACACCGCTGCCGCAATAGGCAGCATGGCTGACGGTGACTTTAGCGTCCACGACGCCAACAACCCCGGTGTGAACTTGTATCTGGCGCCCGATGTGGCAAAAAAGGTTGTGCATTTGGTGGCGCGGGATGAGCGTCGCCATAACTTCTCACTCAATAGCGCCGGCGCTGCTGATATCAAGCTGCCCGGCGTCCACTCCGACTTGGGTGGAGGTTATATACCAAATGTCATTGAACGAGTTCTGCTTAGCAAGCCGCGCTGCAGCCGCGATATGGAACTTCACGTGCCTTCCACAGCGTCAACCGCCTATCGTTGGGCTGAGCAAGAGCTAGGTCGCCTTCAGGATCAACTCGATCTGTATGGGCTAACACTGGAGGTGAAAACCTGGGCGGTGGAGATGACTGGCAACGCAAAAGGCGACAGATCCAAATCGAAAAATGCTTATGCCGCGGTCCACAGCGAGCGGACTGTCCGCAACGATCTGGCGTTGGTTTACCTGCGAATCATGCGCGAGTTGGGGGCCAGGCACGACGTCCCGCTCAAGGTTATTGACGAAGAGGATCAAACGTACGCATTACCGACAGAGCTGAAACCGATTGCCAAAAAACTGATGGCTTATGCGTTAGGTGACACTCGCCGCACGAGCCTGAGCCTCGACGAAGAGGAGCTGCTCTACCGCCGCTATATCCATCTGTCTGCGAACTGGAATGCTGCCAAAGGCTGGAACAATAGCGATCTGAACGTCGTGTTTATTAATCGACCTGCCGAAAACTATAAGCGCGTGGTGCATCCCAATGCATAGGTGCTCACCCTTGCTTAAGTCCGGCTTTGCACTGCTTTTTGTGTTGTTGGGAGGATGTGCCTCTGTCGAGAGTAGATCACTACCTTATGACGCGTGGAGCCTTGATTTTTTTTCGCCTGACTATATGGAAGTCTGGATCGAAACGGCCAGTGTCGTTGATATCAATGAGCGCGTGTTCCTTCGCGCGGGCAGCGGTATACCGGCTATGGGGTATCCACGCGCAATGAGCAAAGGCGTACCGTCCGAGTTCAGAGGCAAACCAGCTGGATGGCGAGAAGATCCTGGAGGAAAAGGTAGATATGTCACCGGGGCTGACCTGCCTCGTTTGGTCTATGTACGTTGGCAGTCCATGGCAGAACCGCAGACCTACGGGGCCTACATCGAGATCCCTGAATCTGCGCGGGACACCATGCTCAAGGGTGAAACAGCTTATTGCGGTGCGGTAGGCAAATGGAAAACCGATTACCGAAAGTTTTTGACTATCGGCCTGGCGCCAGGAGGAATCGCCAAGGCGTGGTTGGGAGGGCCTTGTCTTAAATCGACCGAAGTCACCCGAGTCCAAGGCACGATCAGTCCCAAAGGTCCTTACGGGGGCACGTCCAATGGAAAACATCGGCCGCTTTCAGAGGAGTCCAAAGCCTACATCGACAAATTCGGCATTCCCTATGGAAGTTGGTAGGGAGCGCCAAGATTTTCGATGGTTAAACACCGCTTGACCATGCTTGTTTAAAAGCCTTGTAGGTAACGTCGTGAAAGCTACAACTCCTTGCGTCGTTGCCTACGGCTACGCCAGAATCCGCCGGCTTGTGCGCCTTGGGGGCGGTCGGTAACTTGGTTCCTGTCACTGCCCATCAGTGATCGGGTTTAGTCGCTCGCTGGTAATTGAAGATGCACAAGCTTCTGTCAGACAGGTATTTCCTACCTGCATTTGATGGTGGCTGTGCGTAGGGCACCTTCGGGTGCGCCGGCTTCTTCAATTCCCCGGTCCGACTAACCTGCGTACAGCTGCCACCCCTTCGTTTAGTCGGCGAAGTGTTGTCAGCATCATTCAAGGAATTGAAGATCATGTTCAAGGTCACACCCAACCCACCCGACACCGATCCGGTCTCTCCCTACGAAAGCCCCGACTCAAACAAACTCAACGAAGCCGCCGAGCGCGCCCTCGATCATCACTTCCCGCCAGCCGACCCCAAACCACCGAAACGCAACGGCCAACTCTTCAGCGTCTGCCCAGGTATCAACCCTGAAACCCTTCTCGCCAATGCCTCCGAAGATTTGCTGTCCATCAGCGCCATCGCCGCCAACCTCGCCGATGATGTGGACGGCTCCCGCCGTTCCGTAGCCCTGGCGCTTAGCCGCATGGCCGACGGGGTGCATTTGTTGGTGGAGCGAATGCTGGATCATCTGGATGAACCCGAGATAGCGGCGATTTTCGCCAAACAACAAAGCAAAGTCAGTTAGCCCACCAAGTAGTAAGCAACCCCGATGGGTGTGCTCCTCCCCATCGGGGTTTTTCTCACCAGGGTGCCCAGCACACAGCTGGCAGCACAAAAACAACACAATTATCTTCGCTGTTTCCGGAACACTTGTAGGACGCGTCCGGTTTGGTCTCCTAGGGCTTGAAGTGCCTATCTGCTTCGGTAGTTTGCACAAGCACTCTCAATGTTGAGTCGGTGCGGCACGTCGCTTATGGCAGCGCGCTCACGCTTAGGGCGGCCACAGACAGGGAGTTCAACCAGATCATGACTACTCAACGCAACAAAAAATGGATTGTGGCCTTCGGGAGCTTATGGGGAGCCATGATCACTCTCGTAGGTAGCGACTCTGTTCGGGCTGAGCCTACTTATACCCCCTCGTCATTCACTGGATACGGATTGCTCATCACAACGGTCGGACCGTTTATTTCGACAACGAACGACATCAAGGATGGCTTCTCCAAACTCTACATTCAGGCAGTGAAAGACGATGCCGCTGCTTATATCGCTACCGACGGCGATCTTGATGGACCCATGCTTGAATCTGCATGGCGCGCACACTTGGAGCAGCACGCTGATCTTCAGCCAAGCAAGAAAGAGTTTGCCCACTTGGTATTAGCTACCTATGGATGAACAGCCGAACGCAGGTTTCGCCAGCTGCTACACGGGTCGCGTCCTGGCTTAACTGATTGGCATTACCCTCACCCCATAAAAAAATGGGCACCCAACCTCGTTGGCGTGCCCATTTTTTATCCCGCTCCCGCGCTACGCGGGAAGTCGGTGCGTGTTACGGATTAACGCTGTCTTTCAACGATTTGCCTGGCTTGAACGCAACAGTGTTGCTGGCCTTGATTTTGACGGGCTCACCGGTTTGCGGGTTTTTGCCGGTGCGGGCACCGCGGTGGCGTTGCAGGAAGGTACCGAAGCCCACCAGCGTGACGCTGTCCTTGCGGTGCAGAGCGCCGGTGATTTCTTCGAGAACGGCGTTGAGAACGCGGTTGGCCTGCTCTTTGGTGAGGTCTGCTTTTTCAGCAATTGCAGCGGCGAGTTCTGGTTTACGCATTAGTGAAGCCCCTTTGACGGTTTTTTGTTGTTATGTCCGTGCTGTTCTCGTTGGAACAGCGCCCAAAGCGCCGCAGGTGCTCTACTCTGCGGCAGACGGGAGTGAGGATGGCACGCAGCGAAGAGCCGCGCCAGTCTCGGCGCGACCTTTGTAAGGGCAAAAGAGGGGTGATTCCGACAGAACGACCGGTATTTACGCCAGCAGTGCCGGAAGCTCTTTGTTCAGGGCCAGTTTTTCCATCACCGCCGCGCCTGTCAGGGCATAACCCAGCAGTTTGCCGCTGGCATCGCGGCACAATACCTTGATGTCCGCGCCCTGCCCTTCGACTGTCCAGACGCCCTCCAAACCCCGTGGTGGCGGTGAAACCACCAATGGGCAGACCGGCGTTTTAACGGTGATGGGCATCGGGCCATAACTCACCGCCGTCGGGTTTCCGGCGAGGGTCTGAGCCAGTGCTCTCGCACAGCTCATGAGGGGCATGACGTACAACAGATTCAGCCCATCGACTTCGGCGCAGTCGCCCAAGGCATAGATATTGGCGTGAGAGGTTTTCAGGTGGCGATCGACCACCACGCCGCGATTGACCTGCACACCGGCCGCAGCCGCCAGGTCGATGCGCGGACGCAGACCAATGGCCGACACCACCACATCGCAAGGGATCACCTGGCCATCGGACAGATGCGCTTCCAGTCCATCTTCAACACGCTGCAAGCGATTGAGCACCGGCCCGAGGTGAAAGCGTGCGCCCAGGCTTTCCAGCCCGGCCTGGACCGCAGCGGCCGCCGCCGGGTGCAACAGGGTCGGCATGACCTGCTCGCACGGTGCAACCAGTTGCACCTCGTAGCCGCCAAGGATCAGGTCGTTGGCGAACTCGCAACCAATCAGGCCGGCGCCGAGCAGCAGCACCCGACGTTTGCCGGCTGCCGCTGCGCGAAAGCGTGCGTAGTCTTCCAGGTCGTTGATCGGGAAGACTGCGTCAGCTGCATCGCCTTCGATCGGCACTCGCACGGTTTCCGCGCCCCAGGCGAGGATCAGGTCACGGTAAAACACCGCTTCCTCACCGATCCACAAGCGCTTGTGACCAGGATCGATGCCGCTGATGCGCGTGTGAGTACGCACTTCGGCCTTCAATTGCTCAGCCATGGTGCCGGGTTCGGCCATGCTCAGGCCGTCGGCGTCTTTGTTTTTGCCGAAGCCGGTGGAGAGCATCGGCTTGGAGTAGGAGCGTCCGTCATCAGCAGTAATCAGCAGCAGCGGGGTTTCGCCATCGAGTTTGCGAAACTCCCGAGCCAGGTTGTAGCCAGCCAGCCCGGTGCCGACGATCACGACAGGTGCGTTCATTCCTTACTCCTCTAAAAGTCTTAGTTGATTTCGATCATTTCGAAATCCATCTTGCCTACACCGCAGTCCGGGCACAGCCAGTCTTCCGGCACGTCTTGCCACAGGGTGCCGGGCGCAATGCCGTCATCCGGCCAGCCGTCGGCTTCGTTATAAATCAGGCCGCAGACCACACATTGCCACTTTTTCATTCACGTACATCCTCAAGATTCAGGCTTTTGCCGGCGCGAACGGTCGATGGTTGGAGCGCTGCCGTCCGGCTCAGCGCGTTTTGTACTGATCGGGCCCGGCAGATGCAAGCCTGTTCGACGCAATGGCCGGCCGGATCAATCAAAATCGCAGGCTGACATGGTAAGCTCGCCGCCTCATTTGCTGCCAATAATGACTCACTGTGCCGCACTCAAAATCCCCCGCCGTGACCCCGCTTTGGCTCCCTCGAAGCCAACTGACGCCCCTCCCCGACACGTCTACCCTCGACTGGTTGTTCGACGAAGGCTCTTTGACCCGACGGCTGATCCGTCTGTCGAATGACGGCTTCAGCGTCACGCCACTCTTCGAAGGCTGGCAATCGCTGCGCGCCGACGAATGTGCCGCGCTGGACCTGGCCGAAGGCAGCGAAGGCTGGGTGCGCGAGGTGTATCTGCGCGGCCACGGCGAAGCCTGGGTTTTTGCCCGCAGCGTGGCGGCGCGCAGTGCGTTGCAGGGCGATGGTCTGCACATGGACGAATTGGGCAGCCGCTCCCTGGGCGAATTGCTGTTTTGCGATCAGGCATTTCAACGGCGCGTCATCGAGGTTTGTCACTATCCTCTGGAGTGGCTGCCGATGGAGTCCCGGGCACCTGAACTGTGGGGCCGCCGTTCGCGTTTCGACCGCGGCGCCTTGAGCGTGCTGGTGGCCGAAATTTTCTTGCCGACCTTGTGGAACGCGACCCGCGCCCATCCGGAGAATTGCTGATGTACCAGAGCCTGCTCAAGTCCCTGAATCGCTTGAACCCACGGGCCTGGGATTTCATTCAACTGACCCGCATGGACAAACCGATCGGCATTTATCTGCTGCTGTGGCCGACGCTGTGGGCGCTGTGGATTGCTGGTAAAGGGTCGCCGTCGCTGGCCAATATTGTGATTTTCGTCCTGGGCGTTGTGCTGACCCGCGCCGGCGGCTGCGTGATAAACGATTGGGCGGACCGCAAGGTCGACGGCCACGTGAAACGCACCGAACAGCGGCCATTGGTGAGCGGCAAGATCAGTTCCAAAGAAGCACTGGTGTTCTTCGCGCTGCTGATGGGCGTGAGTTTCCTGCTGGTGTTGTGCACCAATGCGGCAACGGTCTGGCTCTCGTTCGGCGGTTTGGCACTGGCCTTCACTTACCCGTTCATGAAGCGCTACACCTATTACCCGCAAGTGGTGCTGGGCGCGGCGTTCTCCTGGGGGATGCCAATGGCATTCACTGCCGAAACCGGTGAACTGCCGGCGGCGGCGTGGTTGCTGTGGATCGCCAACCTGCTGTGGACGGTGGGCTACGACACTTATTACGCGATGACCGACCGCGACGACGATTTGAAGATCGGCGTGAAATCCACGGCGATTCTGTTTGGCGAGGCAGACCGGGTGATCATTTTGATCCTGCAGGGGCTGGCGCTGGGTTGCTTGTTGCTGGCCGGGTCGAAATTCGAACTCGGCGGCTGGTTCCACCTCGGGTTGCTGGCGGCGGCGGGCTGTTTTGCGTGGGAGTTCTGGTACACCCGCGGTAAAGACCGGATGCGTTGCTTCAAGGCGTTTCTGCACAACCATTGGGCCGGGTTGGCGATTTTTGTCGGGATCGTGCTGGATTACGCGCTGCATTGACCGTTGGAAAAGATCGCAGCCTGCGCCAGCTCCAACAGGGGGATGGAGCGACCGCAGGCTGCAAACTGTTTACGGCGCAGGCGAATCGCTTATTTATGCTCGCGCATGATGTGCCAGACTTCTTTCATATTGTCGCCTGCCATGTCACCCGGTTTTTTGTCCTTCATGAACGTGTAAAGCGGCTTGCCGTCATAGGCCCACTGCATCTTACCGTCGTCACGCTTGATCGTGCTCCACTTGCCTTCGGGCTTGGCGCCCGCCGGCGCCATCATTGGCGGCCAGTATTCAGCGCACTCGCCGTTGCACATCGACTTACCGCCTGAGTCCTTGTCGTATGTGTACACCGTCATGCCCTTATGATCGACCATCATCCCGTCTTTCATCATCGCCGGCTCGGCGGCGAAGGCCAGTGTCGGCAGCGTTAGCGCAGCCGTGACCAGCAGAGCCTTCCAGGTTTGAGCAATGTGTTTCATGGAAACCTTCCTTTGTGGTTGTCAGGATTCGGACTTAGAGCTTAGTTCAGGATCATGACAATCGCCGGGCGACTAAAATACTGTCACACGACTGCAATAATTCCGTTATCTAATGCGGCGCAAGACAGTTAAATGACAAGAGGATTAAAGGCATGGTTGGCAGGAGCATTCTGATCGTCGACGACGAAGCGCCCATTCGCGAAATGATCGCCGTTGCGTTGGAAATGGCCGGCTATGACTGCCTGGAGGCTGAAAACTCGCAGCAGGCCCACGCCATCATCGTCGACCGCAAGCCGGACCTGATCCTGCTCGACTGGATGCTGCCCGGCACGTCCGGCATCGAGCTGGCCCGACGCCTCAAGCGCGATGAGCTGACCGGGGACATCCCGATTATCATGCTCACTGCCAAGGGCGAAGAGGACAACAAGATCCAGGGCCTGGAGGTCGGCGCTGATGACTACATCACCAAGCCTTTTTCCCCACGTGAGCTGGTTGCGCGCCTGAAAGCCGTGCTGCGCCGTGCCGGGCCAACCGATGGCGAGACGCCGATCGAAGTCGGCGGCCTACTGCTGGACCCGATCAGCCACCGCGTGACCATCGACGGCAAACCCGCCGAGATGGGCCCGACCGAATACCGCCTGCTGCAATTCTTCATGACCCACCAGGAACGTGCCTACACCCGTGGCCAGTTGCTGGACCAGGTCTGGGGCGGCAACGTTTATGTTGAAGAGCGCACCGTCGACGTGCACATCCGCCGCCTGCGCAAAGCCCTCGGTGATGCTTACGAAAATCTGGTACAAACCGTGCGCGGCACCGGCTACCGGTTCTCCACCAAGGCCTGATCCGGACCTTTCCCGCCCGACAAGCTGACAAGGACGCGCGTTCAAGTGAACCAAAACTGGCATGGCACCCTGATCCGCCACATGCTTTTGCTGGTGACCGGTTGCCTGGTGATCGGCCTGATTACCGGCTATTACGGCTGGAGCCTCGCCGCGGGCCTGGGCCTTTACCTGGCCTGGACCCTCAAGCAACTGCTGCGTCTGCACGAATGGCTGCGCCTGCACAAACCCGATGAAGCACCGCCCGATGGCTATGGCCTGTGGGGCGAAGTGTTCGACAGCATCTACCACCTGCAACGCCGCGACCAACGCGTACGCGGGCGCCTGCAAGCGGTGATCGACCGGGTCCAGGAATCCACAGCCGCGCTGAAAGACGCAGTGATCATGCTCGACAGCGACGGCAACCTGGAATGGTGGAACCGCGCCGCCGAAACCCTGCTCGGCCTCAAGACCCCGCAAGACAGCGGCCAACCGGTAACCAACCTCGTCCGCCATCCGCGCTTCAAGGAATACTTCGAGCAGAACAGCTACGCCGAGCCGCTGGAAATACCGTCACCGATCAATGATCGCCTGCGCATTCAGCTGTACATCACCCGCTACGGCAACAACGAACACTTGATGCTGGTGCGCGACGTGACGCGTATCCATCAACTGGAGCAGATGCGCAAAGACTTCATCGCCAACGTCTCCCATGAACTGCGTACGCCGCTGACGGTGATCTGCGGTTACCTGGAAACCCTGCTCGACAACGTCGAGGACGTGAACCCGCGCTGGTCCCGTGCCCTGCAACAGATGCAGCAGCAAGGCGGACGCATGCAGACGCTGCTCAACGACTTGCTGCTGTTGGCCAAACTGGAAGCCACCGATTACCCCTCGGACAACCAGCCGGTGGCCATCGATGGTCTGCTGCAATCGATCAAGAGCGACGCTCAGCAACTGTCCGCCCAGCGCAATCAGAAGATCACCCTGGAAGCCGACCCGACGATTCTGCTCAAGGGCAGCGAAGCCGAGTTGCGCAGCGCGTTTTCCAATCTGGTGTTCAACGCGGTGAAATACACCCCGGCCGAAGGCAATATCCGCATTCGCTGGTGGGGCGATGAGCAAGGCGCACATTTGAGCGTGCAGGACTCCGGCATCGGTATCGACAGCAAACACCTGCCGCGCCTGACCGAACGCTTCTACCGCGTCGATTCCAGCCGCAACTCCAACACCGGCGGCACGGGGCTCGGGCTGGCGATCGTTAAACACGTGCTGCTGCGCCACCGCGCGCGGATGGAAATCAGCAGCGTGCCGGGCCACGGCAGCACCTTTACCTGCCATTTTGCGCCGGCCCAAGTCACCAAATCCCGGGTCATCAGCGCGACCGACTGATACCGGCCGGCACGCGCGAGGGGGCGTTCTCAATTAGTTTCCCCACCGCGTTGTCGCCTTAAAGCGGGCCAGGCAAGGCGCAGGCCGCTGGGAATGGTTGTTCCCTTTCCAAGGCCTGCAACGCAGCCTGGCCCGCTTTAAGGCACAACCCGAAGGGCCGGGCCTGCTGTTGTGCAGGGCTGCGTTGCTCGAAGCTTATTTGGAATGACCAAACTACGCTTCTCGCGCCTTGCCCTGCACAACAGCAGACCCGGCGCGGTAGGGAAACTAATTGAGAACGCCCCCTAGTCAATCACTTGGTCAGCCGCTACATTGGCTGACTTGTGCCTGCCCTTCAGGCGCACTTTTTTCTTTCCTTTCGAATACACGGAACCCGCAAAACTCCATCATGGACCCTTCCCCTGGCTTGACCCTCGCGACACTCTTCGCCGATTTCGGCATGATTCTTTTTGCTCTGATCCTGGTTTTGCTCAACGGCTTTTTCGTTGCGGCGGAATTTGCCATGGTCAAATTGCGCTCGACCCGGGTCGAAGCCATCGCTGATAAAAACGGCTGGCGCGGGCATATCCTGCGCACCGTTCACAGTCAGCTCGATGCTTACCTGTCGGCCTGCCAATTGGGTATCACCCTCGCCTCTCTCGGCCTTGGCTGGGTCGGTGAGCCGGCGTTCGCGCACATCCTCGAGCCGATCCTTGAAGCCGTCGGGGTGCAGTCGGCCGAAGTGATCAAAGGCGTATCGTTCTTCGCCGCGTTCTTCGTCATCTCGTACCTGCACATCGTGGTCGGTGAGCTGGCCCCCAAATCCTGGGCCATCCGCAAACCCGAGCTGCTGTCGCTCTGGACCGCCGTGCCGCTGTACCTGTTCTACTGGGCCATGTACCCGGCCATTTACCTGCTCAACGCCAGCGCCAACACGATCCTGCGGATCGCCGGCCAAGGTGAACCCGGCCCTCATCACGAGCACCATTACAGCCGTGAAGAACTGAAGCTGATCCTGCACTCCAGCCGTGGCCAGGACCCGAGCGACCAAGGCATGCGCGTTTTGGCCTCGGCGGTGGAAATGGGCGAGCTGGAAGTGGTCGACTGGGCTAATTCCCGGGAAGACCTGGTGACGCTGGAGTTCAACGCGCCGCTGAAGGAAATTCTGGCGATGTTCCGTCGCCACAAGTTCAGCCGTTATCCGGTGTACGACAGCGATCGTCAGGAGTTCGTCGGCCTGCTGCACATCAAGGATCTGCTGCTGGAACTGGCGGCCCTGGACCACATTCCCGAGTCGTTCAACCTCGCCGAACTGACCCGGCCACTGGAGCGGGTTTCGCGCCATATGCCGCTGTCGCAGTTGCTGGAACAGTTCCGCAAAGGCGGCTCGCACTTCGCCCTGGTCGAAGAAGCCGATGGCAACATCATCGGCTACCTGACCATGGAAGACGTGTTGGAAGTACTGGTCGGCGACATTCAGGACGAACACCGCAAGGCTGAGCGCGGGATCCTCGCGTATCAGCCGGGCAAGCTGCTGGTGCGCGGCGACACGCCGCTGTTCAAGGTCGAGCGCCTGCTGGGCATCGATCTGGACCACATCGAAGCCGAAACCCTCGCCGGGCTGATCTACGAAACCCTGAAACGGGTGCCCGAAGAGGAAGAAGTGCTGGAAGTCGAAGGCTTGCGGATCATCATCAAGAAGATGAAAGGGCCGAAGATCATTCTGGCCAAGGTGTTGATGCTGGATTAAGGCATCAACTTGTAGGAGCTGAGCTTGCTCGCGATAGCGGTGTGTCTGTTGCGATGATGCTGGATGTACCGCCGTCATCGCGAGCAAGCTCGGCTCCTACAGGGATTGCGGTGTTCAATCTTTTACTGCTTGCCGAGCGCAAAGTTCGGCAGGCTGCCCACCGGTTGATTGAACTGGTACGGAATCGATACCAGCCCCAACCCGGTATTGCGCTGCACCACGAAATGCAGGTGCGGCCCGCTGCTGTTGCCGGTATTGCCCGACAAGGCCAGCGGACTCCCCACCGACACCCGCTGCCCCTCGCGAACGCTCACCGAACCTTGTTTGAGGTGCAGATACACGCCCATCGTCCCGTCATCGTGCAGCACCCGCACGAAATTACCCGACGGATCGGTGCCCCGCCCGGTCTGGGCATTCTCGGTTTTCACCACCACACCGCCACGCGCCGCGATGATCGGCGTGCCTACGGGCATGGCGATGTCCATGGCATAGCGGTTCTTTGGACCAAAGTGGCTGTATTGACCGTTGGCGCCCTGACTCAGCCGAAACGGTCCGCCACGCCACGGCAGCGGGTATCGATAGGCCATGGTGGCCCCTGAGGGATCGCCCAGGGAGTATTCAAATTTGGGGGTATACGCGAGCGGCCTTCCGGGCTGCATGGCCGTGAGCAGCGCCAGACGAATACTGCTGCGTGCCGGCATCACCCGACGAATCGGTCGGCTTGGCGCACCGCTGACGTTCTTCAGCCCGCCGAAGCTCAACTCGATTTCTACCGGCGCATACAGGTCATTGCGCACGTAAACGCTGTCCACGCCCTTCTTCTTCGTGATGACGACGTACACCTGGCGCTCAAGATTCTCGACCATGCGATCACGAAAAACGAACACCTTGGAGCCTGTCGTGGGGCGGTCGCTGTAGGAGACCACGCCACTGGCGTCGGTGGACTTGTAGATCGTCATGGCCAACGCCGAGGTGGAGGCCATGAAAAGACCGCAAAAAAACAGCAGGCGCGCGAGCATGGGCAAGATTCTGTCGAGTAAGTCCTGGGTAGGAGCCTAGCAGCTGCAATGGACCCGGGTAGTCGACAGATGTTTCAAAATGGGCCGTTCAGCGGATGGGTGGTGAATCTGATGGCCCCTTCGCGAGCAGGCTCACTCCCACATTGGAATGCATTTCAAATGTGGGAGTGAGCCTGCTCGCGAAGGCGGCCTGTCAGGCGACGAAGATTACGCGCCCGGTACGAAATGCTTCTGCGCCGTACCACGTGCTATCAACCGCGAGATGTAATCGAGCTTCTGCGCGTCCTGGTCGACGAAACGGAAGGTCAGTTGCAGCCAGTCGCTGTCGGGTTTTGGCTCGTGGGCGACGATGGCATGCAGGTAGCCGTTCAGACGAGCGGTTTCGGCGTTATCGCCCTGCTCCAGGTCCAGCACGGCGCTGTCGAGCACTTGCGGCAAGGTGTCGGTGCGTTTCACCACCAGCAGTGCTTCCTTGAGACTCAAGGCCTTGATCACACATTGCTGAATGCCGTTCGGCAGGCGCAGTTGGCCCTGGCCACGACCGCCCGTTGGAGCCGCGGAGGACGCTGCAGGCTTGATCGGCGGGCTGTTGAGCAGACCGCGAGACGGAGCAGCCGCCGGGGCCGGGGCGGCGGCGACAGGTTTGGCGAACGGGTTGACCGGCGCCGCGGCGGGCGCGACCACGGCAGCCTTGCCACCGGTCAATGCGCTCAGGGAATCGTTGCCGAACGCCGAGTTCATTTTGGTCGGCGCGCTGTTCATCAAGGTGTCGAGCTTGCCGACCTTGTTCAGGGCCTGCTTGACCTTGGTCAGCAGTTGCTCGTTGGTAAACGGCTTGCTGACGTAGCCCGAAACCCCGGCCTGGATCGCCTGGACGACGTTCTCTTTATCGCCACGGCTGGTCACCATCACGAACGGCATGGTCTTGAGGTTGTCCTGCTCGCGGCACCAGGTCAGCAGCTCCAGGCCGGACATTTCCGGCATTTCCCAGTCGCACAGGACCAGGTCGAACGCTTCCCGTGCCAGCAAGGCCTGAGCCTTCTTGCCGTTGACCGCGTCTTCGATCCGGATACCCGGGAAGTAGTTGCGCAAGCACTTCTTCACCAGGTCACGAATGAACGACGCGTCGTCCACGACCAACACACTGACCTTACTCATCCATCACCCCTTTAAAAAATCCCGGCAAGCATACCGCTTTGCTGATGGCACATTGCCAAAAACCTTCAGTCACGCCGGGACTTTTCGTTCGCGGGTGCTGCTTTCGAATTCATCAACCACAAACAAAAACGCCCGGCCAAAAGGCCGGGCGCTTTTCTCAGGCAATCTTACTTATCGTCAGCTTTGCCCGGAACATTAGCGGTTTCGCCACTTGTGCCTTCAACTTCTTCTTTCATGCGCTTGAGGCCCAGGTGCCGCACGTCGGTGCCGCGCACCAGGTAGATCACCAGCTCCGAGATATTGCGCGCGTGGTCGCCAATCCGTTCCAGCGAACGCAGCACCCAGATAATGCTCAAGACCCGCGAGATAGAGCGCGGGTCTTCCATCATGTAGGTGGCAAGTTCACGCAACGCGGTTTTGTATTCGCGGTCGATGATCTTGTCGTACTGGGCCACCGACAACGCCAGGTCGGCGTCGAAGCGGGCAAAGGCGTCCAGTGCATCGCGAACCATGTTGCGGACCTGGTCGCCGATGTGGCGAACCTCGACGTACCCCCGTGGGGCTTCGCCTTCTTCGCACAACTGGATGGCGCGACGGGCGATCTTGGTCGCTTCGTCACCGATGCGCTCCAGGTCGATCACCGACTTGGAGATGCTGATGATCAAACGCAAGTCCGACGCCGCCGGCTGACGACGGGCCAGAATGCGCAGGCATTCTTCGTCGATGTTGCGTTCCATCTGGTTGATCTGGTCGTCGATCTCGCGAACCTGTTGGGCCAGGCCAGAGTCGGCCTCAATCAGCGCGGTCACCGCGTCGTTGACCTGCTTTTCCACCAGCCCGCCCATGGCCAGGAGGTGGCTGCGCACTTCCTCGAGCTCAGCGTTGAACTGCGCGGAGATGTGATGGGTAAGGCCTTCTTTACTAATCATGTTGGCGTCCTTGGAGCGTCCGGTAAGGTGCGGTGGACCGCAGCGTCAGTTCAGTGAACAACAACAGCTTCCTAGCCGTAGCGACCCGTGATGTAGTCTTCGGTCTGCTTCTTCGCCGGATTGGTGAACAGGGTGTCGGTGTCGCCGAATTCCACCAGTTTGCCCATGTACATGAACGCCGTGTAGTCGGAAACCCGCGCGGCCTGTTGCATGTTGTGGGTCACGATGACGATGGTGAACTTCGATTTCAATTCGTAGATCAGCTCTTCGACTTTCAGCGTGGAAATCGGGTCGAGTGCCGAGCACGGTTCGTCGAGCAGCAGCACTTCCGGTTCCACGGCGATGGTGCGCGCGATCACCAGACGTTGCTGCTGACCACCGGACAGTCCGAGTGCCGATTCATGCAGACGGTCTTTGACTTCGTCCCACAACGCCGCGCCTTTCAACGCCCACTCGACGGCTTCGTCGAGGATGCGCTTCTTGTTGATGCCCTGGATGCGCAGGCCGTAGACCACGTTCTCGTAGATGGTTTTCGGGAACGGGTTGGGCTTCTGGAACACCATGCCAACGCGACGACGCAACTCGGCCACGTCTTCGCCCTTGCGGTAGATGTTGTTGCCGTACAGGTTGATCGCGCCTTCGACACGGCAGCCATCCACCAGGTCGTTCATGCGGTTGAATGTACGCAGCAGTGTGGACTTGCCGCAGCCGGACGGGCCGATGAAGGCGGTCACGCGCTGTTTCGGGATGTTCATGCTGACGTCGTACAGCGCTTGTTTGTCGCCGTAGAACAGGCTCAGGCCCGGCACTTCAATGGCCACGGTTTCCTGTTCAAGGCTCAAGCTCTGTTTGTCGCGGCCCAGGGCAGACATGTTGATGCCGTGGGTATGTGCTTCGTGCTGCATGGGAGGCTCCCTGTGCTAACAAATTCGGTTCGGTTGGCCGCTGGCCTCACAAAATGGGCCAGCGGTGTTGCCGTCTTGTAGGAGCAAGGCTTGCCCGCGATGGCGTTTTCGAGATCGCCATCGCCAGCAAGCTGTGCTCCTACAGGGAGCGGCGGTATTAGCTATCCAGCGCCTTGTACTTCTCGCGCAGGTGGTTACGGATGTACACCGCCGACAGGTTCAATGTCGCGATCACCAGCACCAGCAGCAGCGCCGTGGCGTAAACCAGCGGCCGCGCGGCCTCGACGTTCGGGCTCTGGAAGCCGACGTCATAGATGTGGAAGCCCAAGTGCATGATCTTCTGGTCCAGGTGCAAGTACGGGTAGTTGCCATCCACCGGCAGCGATGGCGCCAGTTTCACCACACCCACCAACATCAGCGGCGCCACTTCACCGGCGGCGCGAGCCACGGCGAGGATCATGCCGGTCATCATCGCCGGGCTGGCCATCGGCAGTACGATCTTCCACAAGGTTTCAGCCTTGGTTGCGCCGAGGGCCAACGAGCCTTCGCGCACGGTGCGAGGAATCCGCGCCAGACCTTCTTCGGTGGCCACGATCACCACCGGCACCGCCAGCAGCGCCAGGGTCAGGGACGCCCAGAGCAGGCCTGGCGTACCAAAGGTCGGCGCCGGCAGTGCTTCCGGGAAGAACAACCGGTCGACCGAACCACCCAGCACATAGACGAAGAAACCCAGACCGAACACGCCGTAAACGATGGCCGGAACGCCCGCCAGGTTGTTCACCGCGATGCGGATCAAGCGAGTCATGGTGTTCTGTTTCGCATATTCACGCAGATAAACCGCGGCCAGTACGCCAAACGGGGTCACGATCATCGCCATGATCAACGTCATCATCACGGTGCCGAAAATCGCCGGGAAGATCCCGCCTTCGGTGTTCGCTTCACGTGGGTCGTCGCTCAAGAACTCCCAGACCTTGCTGAAGTAGAAGCCGATCTTGGTGAAGGTGTTCATGGCGTTCGGCTGATAGGCGTGAACCACTTTGCCGATACCGATTTCGATCTCTTTGCCGTTCGCGTCGCGGGCCGTCAGGCTGTCGCGGTTGAACTGGGCGTGCAGGTCGTTCAGGCGTGCTTCGATGTCCTGATAACGAGCGTTCAGTTCGGCACGCTCGGACTCCATGTCCGCTTGTGCGGTAGCGTCCATCGTACCGGTCAGTTCCAGTTTGCGACCGTGCAGACGGACGCGCTCGAGGCCGGCGTTGATCGCGCCAATGTCGGTTTTTTCCAGGCTCTTGAGCTGTGCGGCGAGCTGGTTGACGCGAGCGACACGGGCCTGCAGCTCAGGCCATGCAGCTTCGCCTTCAGCGATGACCTTGCCGTCCTGTTTGACGTTGACCAGGTAGCCGTAGAAGTTGCCCCACTCGCGACGCTCGATGGTCATCAACTCGGGCGGCGTCTTCTGGTTAGTCAGCCACTCGCCGACGATCCAGGTGAAGTCGTTGCCGTTCAGGTCACGGTTGCCGACCTTGATCAGCTCGCGGGTCATGAACTCCGGGCCCTGATCGGGCACCGGCAGGCCAGCGCTTTTAAGGCGCTCGCGCGGCACTTCTTCTTTCTGCACCACTTCGCCGATGACGAGGTGATTGGCCTGGCCCGGCACGTCGTAACTGGCGTGCACCAGGTCCGCCGGCCAGAAATGGCCCAGACCGCGCACGGCAATCACTGCCAGCAAGCCAATGGTCATGATGACCGCGATGGACACCGCGCCACCGCTGATCCAGACGCCAGGGGCGCCGCTCTTGAACCATCCTTTCAGGGAGTTCTGTTTCACAGACTTCTACCTTTCTTAAAGCGACGAGTATTTCTTGCGCAGACGCTGACGAATCAGTTCCGCGAGGGTGTTCATGACGAAGGTGAACAACAGCAGCACCAGCGCCGAGAGGAACAGCACGCGGTAGTGGCTGCCGCCGACTTCCGATTCGGGCATTTCCACCGCAACGTTGGCCGCCAGGGTGCGCAGGCCTTCGAACAGGTTCATTTCCATGACCGGGGTGTTACCGGTGGCCATCAGCACGATCATGGTTTCACCGACCGCACGGCCCATGCCGATCATCAGCGCCGAGAAAATACCCGGGCTGGCGGTGAGGATCACCACGCGAGTCATGGTCTGCCATGGCGTGGCGCCGAGGGCCAGGGAGCCGAGGGTCAAACCGCGAGGCACGCTGAACACGGCGTCTTCGGCGATGGAGTAGATGTTCGGGATCACCGCAAAGCCCATGGCCAGACCGACCACCAGTGCGTTGCGCTGGTCGTAGGTGATGCCCAGGTCGTGGGAGATCCACATGCGCATGTCGCCGCCGAAGAACCAGGTTTCCATGTACGGGCTCATGTACAGCGAGAGCCAGCCCACGAACAGGATCACTGGAATCAGAATCGCGCTTTCCCAACCCTCCGGCACTTTCAGGCGGATGGACTCAGGCAAGCGGCTGAAGGTGAAACCCGCTACCAGAATGCCAATCGGCAAGAGCATCAGCAGGCTGAAGATGCCCGGCAGGTGCCCTTCTACATAAGGTGCGAGGAACAGGCCGGCGAAGAAACCGAGGATCACCGTCGGCATCGCTTCCATCAGTTCGATCACCGGTTTGACCTTGCGGCGCATGCCCGGGGCCATGAAGTACGCGGTGTAGATGGCAGCGGCGACGGCCAGTGGAGCGGCCAACAGCATGGCGTAGAACGCGGCTTTCAAGGTACCGAAGGTCAGCGGTGACAGGCTCAGCTTGGGTTCGAAGTCAGTGTTGGCGGCGGTCGATTGCCAGACGTATTTAGGCTCGTCGTAGTTCTCGTACCAGACCTTGCTCCACAACGCGCTCCAGGAAACCTCTGGGTGCGGGTTGTCGAGCAGCAGCGGTTGAATCTTGCCGCCCGCCTCCACGATCACCCGGTTGGCCCGTGGCGACAGGCCAAAGATGCCTTGGCCATCGACCACCTGGTCCACCAGCAAGGTGCGGTGGGCGGTGCTGTGGAACACGCCGAGCTTGCCGGACGCATCAAGGGCGATGAAGCCTTTGCGACGTTCTTCAGCGGTGATTTCAACGATCGGCGCAGTGCCCATCTGGAAATTACGAATCTGCTTCAGACGCAGTTCGCCATCGTGGTCGCGGGCCATGAACCACTGGGCCAGACCACCCTTGGAATCGCCAAGGATCAGCGAGATGCCACCCACCAATTGAGTACTGGCAGTGATTTGCGCTTCGCCATCATCCAGCAGCTTGTAGCGACCATTGAGGCTCTTGTCGCGCAGGCTGAACACGTCGGCCTGGGCGCGACCGTTAATCACGTACAGCCACTGCTGACGCGGGTCGACGAAGATGTTCTTCACCGGCTCAGTCATTTGTGGCAAATCGATGCGCTTCTGCTCGTTGGTGACTTCGCCGGTCATCATGTTTTCTTCGCTGGTGAGCGACAAAACATTGAGTTGCGAACCGGTGGAACCGACCAGCATCAGCGTCGTATCGGTCGCGTTGAGGCTGACGTGCTCAAGGGCTCCGCCCGCCTCGTTCAACGCGATCGGCGTTTCGCCGTACGGGTATTCAATGGCTGGCGAGATGGTTTTCTTGCCGTCCGGGTAGCTGACTTTATAAGTGTGACGGAATACCAGCGCCTGGCCGTTGGACAAGCCCACCGCCACCAATGGATGGCCCGGTTGGTCTTCGCCGATGGAGGTCACGGTAGTGCCGGCCGGAATCGACAGATCGACCCGCTTGAGTTCAGCGCCACTGTCGATATCGAAGAACAGGGCCTGGCCCTTGTCGGAAACCCGCATGGCGACCTGGTTCTGTTCTTCCAGGGAGATCATCAACGGCTTGCCGGCGTCTTGCATCCAGGCGGGTGTGATGGCGTCCTTGGCGGTCAGGTCGGCGCCCTGGAACAGGGGCGCGACAACGTAGGCAAGGAAGAAAAAGATCAGCGTGATCGCACCGAGAACGGCGAGGCCGCCCACGAGGACGTACCAGCGGGTCAGGCGATCTTTGAGCGCGCGGATGCGGCGCTTGCGTTGCAACTCAGGCGTATTGAAGTCAATTCGCTTGGGGGGATTTGTAGTCATGGTGGAATTGGCCAGATCATTCATTCGCACACCCTAGCGATCCTGTATGACAGAAAGATGACAATGCAGTGACGCAACAAATCCGCCGCCAGCGGGAACTGGCAGCGGAGCGAAAATTTGGGGAGGCCGGATCACCTGCGTGGTAACCCTGAGCCGTTGTAGGAGCAAAGCTTGCTCGCGATTGCGGACTGTCAGTCACATCTTTGTTGAGTGTGCTGACGCCATCGCGGGCAAGCCTTGCTCCTACAGGTCCGGGGCGCGCCCCGGACCTACGGTTTTACTTTTTTGCGACTTCAGCGCCGCCTTCCTGCAGACCCAGGTCAGCCAGTGCTTTTGCAGCAACCTTGGCTGGCAGCGGGATGTAACCGTCTTTCACCACAACTTCCTGGCCCTGTTTGGACAGAACCAGTTTCACGAACTCGGCTTCCAGCGGGGCCAGAGGCTTGTTCGGGGCTTTGTTGACGTAAACGTAGAGGAAACGCGACAGCGGGTACTTACCGTTCAGGGCGTTTTCTTCGGTGTCTTCGATGAAGTCAGTGGTGCCTTTCTTGGCCAGAGCCACGGTCTTCACGCTAGCGGTCTTGTAGCCGATGCCTGAGTAACCGATGCCGTTCAGCGAGGAGCTGATCGACTGCACGACCGAAGCCGAGCCTGGTTGTTCGTTGACGTTTGGCTTGTAGTCGCCTTTGCACAGGGCTTCTTCTTTGAAGTAACCGTAGGTGCCGGATACCGAGTTACGACCGAACAGCTGAACCGGCTTGTTGGCCAGGTCGCCGGTCACACCCAGGTCGCCCCAGGTTTTAACGTCGGCTTTGGCGCCGCACAGACGAGTCGAGGAGAAGATCGCGTCGACCTGTTCCATGGTCAGGTGCTGGATCGGGTTGTCTTTGTGAACGAAGACAGCCAGGGCGTCCACGGCAACCGGGATTGCGGTTGGCTTGTAGCCGTACTTCTGCTCGAAGGCAGCCAGTTCGGTGTCCTTCATCTTGCGGCTCATCGGGCCCAGGTTAGAGGTGCCTTCAGTCAGCGCAGGTGGCGCAGTGGCGGAGCCAGCGGCCTGAATCTGGATGTTTACGTTCGGGTATTCTTTTTTGTAGTTCTCAGCCCACAGGGTCATGAGGTTGGCCAGGGTATCGGAGCCGACGCTGGACAGGTTGCCCGACACACCAGTGGTCTTGGTGTAGCTCGGGATAGCAGGGTCAACAGCGGCAACCGCGTTGGCAGTCGCAACGCCAGCAGCGACAAAAGTCATTGCCGCCATCAAACGCTTCAGTTTCATGCCTTACTCCTAGCAGATAGGTGTGTTAAGTCGGGGCCAAGTATCAGCAGGCCGTGTGAACACTCTATGGCTGAAATATGACAATTGGATGAAAGGCCAGCATTCGAAAGACAGAAACACCGAGGCAATGAATCAAGGTTGACAAATCACAATCGAAAGATAGTCTTGTCAACCACGAGAGGAACCAATGATCAACGACCGAATTCGCCGCGCTCGCCTTCTGCGAGGCATGTCCCTGGAAGCCTTGGCGCACCAGCTTGGCGACATCACCAAGCAAGGCCTGAGCAAATACGAGAAAGGGTTAAGTACCCCGAACTCCTCTCGCGTGCTGCAACTGGCCAAGGTGCTGCAGGTCAGTCCTGAGTACTTCTTTCGTGCGGAAGCCGTGCCTCTTGCGCCGCTGGAGTTTCGTAAACGTGCCAAGATGCCCAAGTATCGCCAGGTTCAAGTCGAAGAACAGATTCGTGAACACCTTGAGCGCTACATTGCTCTGGAAGAATGCTTTGACCCGGTAGACATCCAGACTCCGGCCACCCCTGCGCAAATGCTGCCGGTCTCCTCTATTGAGGAGGCTGAACACGCTGCCGAGGCACTACGCGAATATTGGGGAATTGGTAGCGATCCAATTTCCAACCTGACCGAGCAACTGGAAGAACACAGCATCAAGGTCGCGATGCTCATGGGGCCGGATGACTTCGACGGGGCCTGCGCCGCTACCGGTGATGGTCGCCACGTCTTGATTGCACTAAATGCCGAGCGCCCAGGCGAACGAATACGCTTTACCGCAGCACATGAACTCGGTCACTGGGTCATGCAATTACCCGACGACATGCCCGAGCGTGAAAAGGAAAACTGCTGCCATCGCTTCGCTGGCGCGTTCCTCTACCCGGCTAAAGGTGTCACCAGTGACTTCGGTAGCCACCCTCGCTCACGCGTCCATCCCCGCGAGTTGCTCATCGCCAAGCGTCAATATGGGATCTCGATGCACGCCGCTCTGCGACGCCTCAAAGATTTGAAGCTGCTCAGCGATGGGGGCTACAAATCCGTCACCATTCAATTCAGCGCGAACGGCTGGCGCAAGGCCGAGCCTGAACCCTTGCCATGCAAACCACCACAACGTTTCGAATCGTTGGTGTTCTGGGGGTTAGCGGAAGGGTTGATCACCAAATCCCGTGCAGCCGAACTTCTACGCAAACCAGTGAGCGCTCTTGACCCCAATTTTCTGGGCTCACTGGAGAGTGCATGAGTCTGATCTACATCAGCGATACGAATATCTGGATCGACTTCAGAAATGCCGGACTGCTGGAGCAGATGTTCAGACTGCCATTCACTCTTTGCTGCACAGATTTCGTACTGCATGAGCTCGAAGATTTCCCCCATGACGAATTACTCGGACGGGGGTTGATTGTTGAGTCCTTCGACGAGTCAGGGGTTACCAGGCTGTTCACTCTCAAAATAGAGCACAACAACAGCTCATTGGCCGATGTGTCGTGCTACCTGCTCGCACAAGAGACAGGTCGGCCGTTGCTCACTGGAGATGGCAAGTTGAGGCGTCAAGCGCAGAGGGATGGGTTACAAGTGCATGGTGCACTCTGGTTGCTCGATTTGATGGTGGAACATCAGGTCATTCAACCGAAGAACGCCGCGGATGCTCTGGACCATATGCTTGAGCATGGAGCACGTTTACCGGCGGGCGAATGTGGAGCAAGGCTTTCGCACTGGCGAAAGCCTTAACAACTGGCGGTTTTAGCGTTATCGACCCTTCTTCCAGAGGTAGGCACCCACCAGAACCCCGACACCGCAAATGATCGCTACGTAATACGCAGGCCCCATCGGGCTTTCCTTGAGCAGCAAGGTGACTACCATCGGCGTCAGGCCGCCGAAGATGGCGTAGGCCAGGTTGTAGGAGAACGACAACCCGCTGAAGCGCACCACCGCCGGGAAGGCTTTGACCATCACGTACGGCACCGCACCGATAGTGCCGACCAGCAAGCCGGTCAAGGCGTACATCGGGAACAGCCAGTCCGGGTGGTTGAACAGGCTGTGGTAGAAGGTCCACGAACTGATCAGCAGCGCAGCACTGCCGAACACGAAGACACGTCCCGCGCCGAAGCGGTCAGCCAATGCACCGGAGGCGACGCAGCCCAGGCTCAGAAACACAATCGCCAGGCTGTTGGCCTGCAACGCGGTGGTTGGCGAGAAGTGGTAGACGGTCTGCAGCACGGTCGGGGTCATCAGGATGACCACGATGATGCCGGCGGACAGCAGCCAGGTCAGCAGCATGGAAATCAGGATCGCCCCGCGATGGTCGCGCAACACGGCGCGCAGCGGCACTTCTTCTGCCAGGGCCTTGCGCAGTTGCAGCTCGGCGAATACCGGCGTCTCGTGCAACCAGCGGCGCAGGTAAACCGAGAACAGGCCGAATACGCCACCCAGCAGGAACGGAATCCGCCAGGCGTAATCCGAGACTTCGACCGGGGTGTAAATGCTGTTGATCGCGGTGGCGACCAGCGAGCCCAGCAGGATACCGGCTGTCAGGCCGCAGGTCAGGGTGCCGCAGGCGTAGCCGATGTGCCGCTGCGGCACGTGTTCGGAAACGAATACCCACGCGCCCGGTACTTCACCGCCAATTGCGGCGCCTTGAATCACCCGCATCAGCAGCAACAGGATCGGCGCCCACATGCCGATCTGCGCGTAAGTCGGTAGCAAACCCATGATCAGGGTCGGCACCGCCATCATGAAAATGCTCAGGGTGAACATCTTCTTGCGTCCCAGCAGGTCGCCGAAGTGCGCCATGACGATGCCGCCCAGCGGCCGCGCCAGGTAGCCGGCGGCAAAGATCCCGAAGGTCTGCATCAAGCGCAGCCACTCGGGCATGTCGGCCGGGAAGAACAGCTTGCCGACCACCGTGGCGAAGAACACGAAGATGATGAAATCGTAAAACTCCAGCGCACCGCCCAGGGCAGACAGCGACAAAGTCTTGTAATCGCTGCGGGTCAGCGGACGTGCGGATTGAGTGGACGGCGCGATGCTCGAGGGCGCTGTGGTCATGGCAAGGCTTCTCTTATAGTCGGATCTGCAACCCCAACAACGCTGGCTGAGGCTTGGGCAGGTCCGGCACGATAGCAAATTGTTCGAAAAAGCACATAGAGGTGCGTATTTGACGGTCGAAATGAGAACCGGACGGTCGTCTCGGAGTCTACCGATCGATATACTCGCAATCTTGCGACAGCTTGCAAGGGTTGCTGTGCGAAGACGCTGCTGGCTCTACCAGTCGATTTCGCAGAGTTTCCCTTTAGGCGCCTTACGAAAAACGTGACGAACGTAGTATGTTCGGGGCTGAATCGTTTTTCCTTGAGACGGCTATTCACCGAAGTACCAATGAGAGTCACGGGTCAGAGGCACCCCCGGCATGATAGAGCTCGAACAAGAAGATCCAATCCCGCAAGGCGACCTGGCCCTGCAAATTACCGCGCTTCCCCGCGAAACCAACGGCTTTGGCGATATTTTCGGCGGTTGGCTGGTGTCGCAGATGGATTTGGCCGGCACCGCAATGGCCAGCAAAGTAGCCGGTGGCCGCGTGGCTACGGTTGCGATCGACCGCATGGCGTTTCTGGTTCCGGTAGCGGTGGGTGCCCAGCTCTCCTTCTATACCCAGGCGCTGGAAATCGGCCGCAGCTCGATTCAGATGATGGTCGAAGTCTGGAGTGACGATCCGCTGTCCAGCGAATGGCGCAAAGTGACTGAAGCCGTGTTTGTGTTCGTCGCCATCGACGGCAGCGGTCGCACCCGTTCGGTTCCGCCTAGAGCTCGTTAAACACTGCGACCTTTCTGCGGTCCATTGCAGTCATTGTTCCTGATCGAGAGTTGCCCCATGAGCACGCCCAACGTTGAAGCTGTGAAACTGGATGAACTGAACTGCTGGCGCATCCGCCACGGTCAGGCCGAATTGCTGGTTGCCCAGCAAGGCGCGCACATCCTCAGTTATCAAGTGGCCGGGGAACCGCCGCTGATCTGGCTCAACGACGAGGCAGTGTTCAAGACTGGCAAGAGCATCCGCGCCGGGGTTCCGGTGTGCTGGCCGTGGTTCGGCAATCTGCCGCGCAACCCGCAGAGCGTTCAGGCCATGCGCGTCAGCAATGAAGCGCCGACCGCCCACGGGCTGGTAAGGGCAATGGACTGGGAACTGGGCGGCATTGAAACCGAGGGCGAAAGCCTGAAGGTGGAGTTTGTTCTGCCTTACCCTGAAGGCGGCTTGCCAGGCTGGCCGCATAAAGTGGATTTGAAGCTGAGCATTCGTCTGGATGAGCAACTGCATATCAGCCTGACCAGCCATAACCAGGGCGCTGACAACGTCACCATCAGCCAGGCGCTGCACAGCTATTTCGCGGTCAGCGATGTACGCGAAGTGCATGTCGAAGGGCTGGATGGCTTGAATTACATCGAAACCCTGGACGACTGGAAAACCGTCACTCAGACCGGCGATCTGCGTTTTGCCGGCGAGACCGATCGTATCTATCTCAATACCCCGGCGAAGCTGAGCATTGTCGATCCGGCCTGGGAACGGCGCATCGAGCTGACCAGCAGCGGTTCACGCTCGGCGGTGATCTGGAATCCGTGGATTGAACGCGCCGCGGCGTTCAGCGACATGGCCGACGATGGCTGGCAGCGCATGCTGTGCATTGAAACGGCGAATGTGATGGATGATGTGGTGACGCTGGCGCCGGGTGCGAGTCATACCCTGGGTGTCAGCATCGGCAGCAAACCGCTTTAAAAGCATCGCGGGCAAGCCTTGCTCCTACAGGGCAGTGCATATCCTGTAGGAGCAAGGCTTGCCCGCGAATGGATCTACCCAACGCTACAAATCCGACTCCTTGACCACCCGCACCTTCGCCGCATCCAGCGCATACGCCGCATCAGCCAGGTCGTTGTTGACCTTCTCGACCTTCAGTGTGCCGGTCACCCACAGCGGCGTGTAGATGTCATTCAACTTCAAACCTTTCGGATAACGCACCAACACCAATTGATTAGGGGGTGGCGGCGGCACGTGGATGCAGGCGCCCGGATACGGCACGAGGAAAAACAGCGTGCTGCGGCCCTGGGCGTCGGATTCCAGCGGCACCGGATAACCACCGATGCGGATGTTCTTGTCGTTCATCGACGGCACGGTTTTGGTCGAATACATCACCGCCGGCAAGCCTTTGCTCTGCTTCATGCCACCTTTTTCGGTAAAGGTGCCATTGGCTTCGGGGGAGTTATGGTCGATTTCGGGCATGGCCTCGAGGGCTTTCTGGTCCGACTTGGGCATCAGTTCGAGCCAGTCGGTTTCCGGCAGCTCGCCGGCATGGGCAAGGCCCGAGCCCAATAAAAGGAAAGTCAGTAAAAGACGGCGCATGAAGGTGCTCGGCAAAGGAGAGGACGGTGCAACGCCGAGCATTCTAGCCCTCTCTGCGTGCGGCGCAGAGGGGGCTTTGTCGCTTTGGATCAGTTCTTTTTGATCAAGCCGTAGATCACCAGCAACACCACCGCGCCAACCAGCGCACCGATGAAGCCTGCACCTTGACCGGCCTGGTAGATGCCCAGAGCCTGGCCGCCATAAGTGGCCGCCAGCGAACCGCCGATACCGAGCAGGATGGTCATGATCCAGCCCATGCTGTCATCGCCCGGTTTCAGGAACCGGGCCAGCAGGCCGACGATCAAGCCGATAAAGATGGTTCCGATAATTCCCATGGCATTTCCCTCTGATTGGTTTGGCTATGCGAAAGCCTAGTCAGACTTCTGCATCCTGCCATGAGAGAACGGCGGCCCCTGAATGGTTCCGCCGCTGCCACATGAAACTATTCGGCGATGAGCGCTTCGACCTTGAGGATCTGCGCGGCCAGCGTTTCGCGGTTTGCACAACGCAGGTTGGCGTGACCGACCTTGCGACCGACCTTGAACGCCTTGCCATAGTGATGCAGATGGCAATCGGCGATGGCCAGGACTTTCTCGGTCTCCGGCACTTTACCGATGAAGTTGAGCATCGCGCTCTCGCCGACCTTGGCCGTCGACCCCAGCGGCAGACCGGCAACGGCCCGCAGATGGTTTTCGAACTGGCTGCACTCGGCGCCTTCAGTGGTCCAGTGCCCTGAGTTATGCACACGCGGGGCGATCTCGTTGGCCTTGAGGCCACCGTCGACTTCAAAGAACTCGAACGCCATCACGCCAACGTAATTCAGCTGCTTGAGCACACGGCTGGAATAGTCTTCCGCCAAGGCTTGCAGCGGGTGGTCGGTGCTGGCCACGGACAGTTTGAGGATGCCGCTGTCGTGGGTGTTGTGAACCAGCGGATAGAACCTGGTTTCGCCATCGCGAGCGCGCACGGCAATCAACGAGACTTCACCGGTAAACGGCACGAAACCTTCCAACAGACAGGCCACGCTGCCCAGTTCGGCGAACGTACCGACCACGTCTTCAGGCTTGCGCAGGACTTTCTGGCCTTTGCCGTCGTAACCCAGGGTGCGGGTTTTCAGCACGGCCGGCAGACCGATGGAAGCCACGGCCGCGTCCAGATCGGCTTGCGATTGAATGTCGGCGAACGCCGGGGTGGGAATCCCCAGGTCCTTGAACATGCTCTTCTCAAACCAGCGATCACGGGCGATGCGCAGGGCTTCGGCGCTCGGGTAGACCGGGACGAATTGCGAGAGGAACGCGACGGTTTCGGCCGGGACGCTTTCGAACTCGAACGTCACCAGATCGACTTCATCGGCCAGCTGACGCAGGTGATCCTGATCACCGTAATCGGCCCGCAGGTGTTCGCCCAACGCGGCTGCGCAAGCATCCGGCGCGGGGTCCAGGAAAGCGAAGTTCATGCCCAGCGGAGTGCCCGCCAGCGCCAACATGCGACCCAACTGGCCGCCACCGATTACACCGATCTTCATCGTCAACAACCTCAGGCGATGCGTGGGTCTGGATTTTCCAGGACGCTGTCTGTCTGCTCAGCGCGGAATTTTTTCAGCACCGCGTGGAACTGCGGGTGCTTGGCGCCGAGAATGCTCGCCGAGAGCAGCGCTGCGTTGATCGCACCGGCCTTACCGATGGCCAGGGTGGCGACAGGAATGCCCGCGGGCATCTGCACGATGGACAGCAGCGAATCGACGCCCGAGAGCATCGACGACTGCACCGGCACGCCCAGCACCGGCAAGTGGGTCTTGGCCGCACACATGCCTGGCAAGTGGGCCGCGCCGCCGGCACCGGCGATAATCACCTCGATGCCCCGCGCCTCAGCCTCTTCGGCGTACTGGAAGAGCAGGTCCGGGGTGCGGTGGGCAGAGACCACTTTCACCTCGTAAGGAATGCCGAGCTTTTCCAGCATATCGGCGGTGTGGCTAAGGGTGGACCAATCGGACTTGGAGCCCATGATCACGCCAACCAGTGCACTCATCGTCGTGCCTCTTCTCTCTGGGCGCCCGCAGGCGCGTCAAAAAACAACAAGCCACGCAAAATGCGTGGCTTGATTGTACGAATTATGGCCGGACGAACCGGCCGAAGGCCGCGCAGTATACCTCAATGAAGCAGATAAACAGCCCCCATAGCGACCATCTGTCATTCGACGCAAAGCGCCGGTTTTATTGACTCGGAGGTCAGCGAAAGAACAACACAAATCCCCTGTGGGAGCGAGCCTGCTCGCGATAGCGGTCGTCCATCCAACATTGATGCTGACTGACACACCGCCATCGCGAGCAGGCTCGCTCCCACATTTGATTTTCAGCGGTCTCAGGATCCGGTTGTGCCTTGGGCTGCGCCGCCTTCCAGTTTGCGCCACAGCAACCGCACATTCGCCTTGCGCACCAGTGCGCAGCGGTACAGACGAATCTCCAGCGGCACATGCCATTGCGGGCCGCCGCACACCACCAGTTCACCCCGAGCCAGTTCGGCGCGCACGCTGAGCCGCGGCACCCAGGCAATGCCCAATCCTTCCAGCGCCATGCTTTTAAGGCTGTCGGCCATGGCCGTCTCATAGATGGTGGTGAAGCGCAGCGCGCGTTGGCGCAGCAGCATGTTCACCGAACGCCCGAGAAATGCACCGGCGCTGTAGGCGAGCAGCGGCACACTGCCTTCGCCTTCCAGATCGAACAGCGGCTTGCCCTCGGCGTCCGCCGCGCAAACCGGGAGCATTTCGGTATTGCCAAGGTGCAGCGACGGAAAAATTTCCGGGTCCATCTGCATCGCGGCATCCGGGTCGTAGAACGCCAGCATCAGATCGCAACCGCCTTCGCGCAGGGCATGCACGGCATCACCGACGTTGGTCGCCACCAGGCGCGTCGCGATGTTCAGGCCTTCATTACGCAACTGCGCGATCCAGCGCGGGAAGAAACCCAGCGCCAGGGAGTGAGCGGCGGCGACCTGCATCACCTCGCCCTGCCCGCCTTCCAGGTGATGAAGGTGACGCAACACTTCACCGAGCTGCTCGACCACTGTGCGCGCGGTGACCAGAAACAGCTGCCCCGCCGCCGTCAGTTCGATCGGCGTGCGCGAGCGATTGACCAGGGTCAGCCCCAGCGCGGCTTCAAGGCTGCGGATCCGTCGACTGAATGCCGGCTGAGTCACGAAGCGCCGTTCGGCAGCCTGGGAGAAGCTGCGGGTGGCGGCCAGGGCACTAAAGTCCTCCAGCCATTTACTTTCAAGGTTCATCACGGCCTCCCGGACACGCACCAATTTAGGTCACACGCTCGCCGCAGACACGGCGTCACATGGGCATTATGCCGAATGTGCATAGGCTAGTGTTTAACAGCATTGGCCCAAAATTCTCCACAAGCCTAGCATTTGCAGTGTTCCGGCACAGACCGGGTCCATATCGAGATGATTTCTATCATGTCCTCCGCTGCATCTTTCCGCACAGAAAAAGACCTGCTTGGCGTACTCGAAGTACCTGCTCAAGCGTATTACGGCATCCAGACCCTGCGAGCGGTGAACAACTTCCGTCTCTCCGGCGTTCCGATTTCGCATTATCCGAAGCTGGTTGTCGGCCTGGCGATGGTTAAACAAGCCGCCGCTGACGCCAACCGCGAGCTGGGTCACCTGAGCGAAGCCAAGCACGCTGCCATCAGCGAAGCCTGTGCACGTTTGATCCGCGGCGATTTCCACGAAGAATTCGTCGTGGACATGATTCAAGGCGGCGCTGGCACTTCAACCAACATGAATGCCAACGAAGTCATCGCCAACATCGCGCTGGAGGCCATGGGTCACCAGAAGGGCGAATACCAATACCTGCACCCGAACAACGACGTGAACATGGCGCAGTCGACCAACGACGCCTACCCGACCGCGATCCGTCTGGGTCTGCTGCTGGGTCACGACGCGCTGCTGGCCAGCCTCGACAGCCTGATCCAGGCGTTCGCTGCCAAAGGCCAAGAGTTCGCTCACGTCCTGAAAATGGGCCGTACCCAACTGCAAGACGCCGTGCCGATGACCCTCGGCCAGGAATTCCGCGCATTCGCCACCACGCTGGGCGAAGACCTGGCCCGTCTGAAGACGCTGGCCCCGGAACTGCTGACCGAAGTGAACCTGGGCGGCACCGCGATCGGTACCGGCATCAACGCCGACCCGCGTTACCAGCACCTGGCCGTTGAGCGTCTGGCGCTGATCAGCGGTCAACCGCTGGTTCCGGCCGCCGACCTGATCGAAGCCACCTCCGACATGGGCGCCTTCGTGCTGTTCTCCGGCATGCTCAAGCGCACCGCGGTCAAGCTGTCGAAGATCTGCAACGACCTGCGCCTGCTGTCCAGCGGCCCACGCACCGGCATCAACGAAATCAACCTGCCAGCGCGTCAGCCAGGCAGCTCGATCATGCCAGGCAAGGTCAACCCGGTTATCCCGGAAGCGGTCAACCAGGTAGCGTTCCAGATCATCGGCAACGACCTGGCCCTGACCATCGCAGCCGAAGGCGGCCAACTGCAACTGAACGTGATGGAGCCGCTGATCGCGTTCAAGATCTTCGACTCGATCCGCCTGCTGCAACGCGCCATGGACATGCTGCGCGAGCACTGCATCGTCGGCATCACCGCCAACGAAGAGCGCTGCCGCGAACTGGTCGAGCACTCGATCGGTCTGGTCACCGCGCTGAACCCGTACATCGGCTATGAAAACGCCACCCGTATCGCCCGTATCGCCCTCGAAAGCGGCCGCGGTGTGCTGGAACTGGTGCGCGAAGAAGGCTTGCTCGACGACGAAATGCTCGCCGACATCCTGCGCCCGGAAAACATGATTGCTCCGCGTCTGGTTCCGCTTAAAGCCTGATCCGACGTGTTATTTGTAGCACCGCTCACCAGGTCGAGGGACTAGACACCTCTCACCTTTTGAGGGC
The DNA here is from genome assembly GCF_000282315.2 of Pseudomonas sp. GM41(2012). Lineage (GTDB taxonomy): Bacteria > Pseudomonadota > Gammaproteobacteria > Pseudomonadales > Pseudomonadaceae > Aquipseudomonas. The sequence continues at coordinate 211,521 of NZ_AKJN02000007.1, read as the reverse complement.
TTGGGGATTTGTTCCCCAAGCCCTTTTTTTTAACTTTTTGGCAGATAGCAAACATGTCTGATACCGCAAAGATCGCAGCCTTCGGCAGCTCCTACAGTTGAAATGCGTTCCTCTGTAGGAGCTGCCGAAGGCTGCGATCTTTTGATTTTGCAGTACCTCGTTTCGATGCTTGCACCACAACCGTGCAGACGGACGGCACGCTCATCGGTATAGTGCCGCCCCTCTTCGCGTGAGCGGTCGTCGGTAACGAGGCCCAAACCCATGCGAAACCCGAACTAATAACAAACCCGCAAAATGAAATCGGGACGAACCTTCGCCTCACCTGTTTTGCCGCGTGCAATCCGGTGTAACGCGATATTTCTGACCGCACAGCATTTGCCTACACAAAAAACAGCGAGGAATAATCCATGCTCGAAGTCATTAACGACTTCCTCTCAGGGAAAGTACTGATCGTGCTCATTGTCGGGCTCGGTAGCTACTTCACGATCCGCTCGCGTTTCGTTCAATTGCGCCACTTCTTCCACATGTTCGCGGTGTTCCGCGACAGCTTGCGCAGCAGCGCCGGTCAACTCAGTTCATTCCAGGCCTTGATGCTCAGCCTCGCCGGCCGCGTCGGTGCGGGTAATATCGCCGGTGTCGGTATCGCCGTGACCCTGGGTGGTCCAGGTGCGGTGTTCTGGATGTGGGTGACCGCGCTGGTCGGTATGTCCAGCAGCTTCTTCGAATGCTCCCTCGGCCAGCTCTACAAGCGCTGCGATTCCGACGGCACCTACCGTGGCGGCCCGTCCTATTACATCCAGCACGGCCTGCAGAAACGCTGGCTGGGCATGATCATGGCGTTCCTGCTGCTGATCACCTTCGGCTTCGCGTTCAACGGTCTGCAATCCCACGCCGTGACCCACTCGCTGAACAACGCTTTCGGCCTCGACACCACTTACACCGGTCTGGCCCTGGCGGTGTTGCTGGGCATGGTGTTCATCGGTGGTATCAAGCGCATCGCCAAGGTCGCTGACCTGCTGGTGCCGGTGAAAACCCTGGTGTACATCGGCGTGACCATCTACGTGATCGTGCTGCAATTCGATCACGTGCCGGCGATGCTGATGACCATCGTCAAAAGCGCGTTCGGTCTGGATCAAGCCTTCGGCGGCCTGATCGGCAGCGCCATCGTCATGGGCGTGAAGCGTGGCGTGTTCGCCAACGAAGCAGGCCTGGGCAGTGCGCCAAACGTGGCTGCTGTCGCGTCGGTCGAGCACCCGGTGGCACAGGGTGTGGTTCAGGCGTTCAGCGTGTTCCTCGACACCTTCGTGATCTGCACCTGCACCGCGTTGCTGATTCTGCTCTCGGGCTTCTACACCCCGGGCTTCGAAGGCGACGGTATTGCCCTGACCCAAAACTCCCTGGCCGCCGTGGTCGGTGACTGGGGCCGGAGCTTCATCTCCGTGGCCCTGTCGTTGTTCGTGTTCACCTCGATCCTCTACAACTACTACCTGGGCGAGAGCAACCTGCGTTTCCTGATCGGTGAAAACCGCAAGGCGCTGATCGGCTACCGCGCGCTGGTATTGGTGCTGATCTTCTGGGGCGCTATCGAAAACCTTGGCACGGTGTTCGCCTTCGCGGACATCACCATGACCTTGCTGGCATTCGTGAACCTGATCGCGCTGTTCCTGCTGTTCAAAGTCGGCATGCGCATCCTGCGTGACTACGATGACCAGCGCGCGGCCGGCATCAAGACGCCCGTGTTCGATTCAAGCAAATTCCCGGATCTGGACCTGGACCTGAAAGCCTGGCCAGCCAATCCGCCAGCGGCCTCCACCAAGGCTGAAGCCGAGCCGCAAGGCGTACCCGCAGCGCAACGCTGATCGGTAAACGAAGGGTGCACAACCTGTGGGAGCCAGCCTGCTGGCGATGACGGACTGTCAGATGACACATTAGTGTCTAACATACCGCTATCGCGAGCAGGCTCGCTCCCACCTGCCAGGAGATTTCCCCCATGACTCCCAATTCCTTCCCTGCCGCCCAGCACGTCATGGTGCTCTACACCGGTGGCACCATCGGTATGCAAGCCAGCGCCCACGGCCTGGCCCCGGCGTCCGGTTTCGAAGCACGGATGCGCGAGTATCTGCACAGCCAGCCTGACCTGGTCGTGCCGCAGTGGCGCTTTCGCGAGATGTCGCCGCTGATCGACAGCGCCAACATGACCCCTGATTACTGGCAGCAACTGCGTGAAGCGGTGGTTGACGCTGTCGATGTCCAGGGCTGCGACAGCGTGCTGATCCTGCATGGCACCGACACCCTCGCCTACAGCGCAGCGGCCATGAGTTTTCAATTGCTCGGCCTGCTTGCCCGCGTGGTGTTCACCGGCTCCATGCTGCCGGCCGGCGTGACCGACAGCGATGCCTGGGAAAACCTCAGTGGCGCGCTGGTTGCTCTGGGTCAGGGCCTGGCGCCGGGCGTTCATCTGTACTTCCACGGCGAACGGCTGGACCCCACCCGTTGCGCGAAGGTGCGCAGTTTCGGTCGTCATCCGTTCAAGCGACTTGAGCGTCAGGGTGGCGGCGTGAAGGCGCCAGCGCTGCCAGTGGAGTTGCATTACCGCAAGATCAAGCAATTGGCGAAAGTCGCTGTGCTGCCGCTGTTCCCCGGCATCGGCGCCGAGATACTGGACGGCCTGCTCGACAGCGGCATTCAAGGCCTGGTGCTGGAGTGCTACGGCAGCGGCACCGGACCGAGCGACAATCCAGAGTTCCTCGCCAGCCTGGAACGCGCGTGGAACAAGGGTGTTGTGGTGGTCGCGGTTACGCAATGCCATGAAGGTGGCGTCGAGCTGGATGTTTACGAGGCTGGCAGTCGCTTGCGTGGTGTCGGCGTGTTGTCCGGTGGTGGCATGACCCGCGAAGCCGCGTTCGGCAAGTTGCATGCGTTGCTGGGTGCCGGGCTCGACACCGACGAAGTTCGGCAGCTTGTAGAACTCGACCTCTGCGGCGAACTCAGCTGACACCCTGCAAAACCCTGTGGGAGCGAGCCTGCTCGCGATAGCGGTCGTCCATCCAACATTGATGCTGACTGACACACCGCCATCGCGAGCAGGCTCGCTCCCACAGGATCTCCATCAGGCATGTAACTTGCTGCCGTTCCAGCATCCAATGGCTGGAACACCCCATGCTCCACTCCCACCTCACCACCCTCAACGCTGTCTCTCTGGTGCTCAACACCTTCAAGGCCGAGGGCTTGTCCAGCGAAGCGCTGCTGGCCGGCAGCGGCATCAGCGCGGCGGATCTGAGCCGGGCGGACACGCGCATCACCACCAATCAGGAGATGCAGGTCTGCGCCAACGCCGTCGCGCTCAAGCGTGACATCGGCCTGGAACTGGGCCGGCGAATGCACGTTTCGTCCTACGGCATGCTCGGGTACGCCTTACTCACCAGCGCCACTTTAGGTGACGCCTTGCGGCTGGCACTGCACTACCCGGCGCTATTAGGAACACTGTTCGAGTTGAGCCTGGAAGAAGATAACGAGCGCATCTGGCTCACCGCTGGCGACTATCGGGAAAACCCTGCGCTGGCGCCATTCAATGTCGAGTTTTGCCTGGTTTCGATGAAGGTCACTTGCGAAGACCTGCTCGGCCAACCTTTGCCGCTGCTGGGCGCCCGCTTCGAATACCCGGCGCCGGACTATCAGGCACGCTACACCGAGCGTTTCGATTGCCCCTTGCAGTTCGACGCTGCGTCCAACGCCTTTGCCTTCGACAAAGCCTGGCTGGAGCACCCTCTGCCTCTGGCCGACGCCATCACCCATCAGGCCATGGCCGAACGCTGCCGCAAACAAAACACCGAGTTCACGGGTCGCCAGGTATGGCTGGGCCGCATCCGCCAACTCCTCGCGGCACAATTGAGCGCAGCGCCGGGCCTGGATGGGCTGGCTGAACAGTTGAACTGCTCGGCACGCACCTTGCGCCGACATCTCAAGGACTTGGGGTGCAGCTATCAAGAGTTGCTCGATGAACTGCGGTTCGAGCAGGCCAAACGCATGCTCTGCGAGGACCAACTGCCGATCTATCAAATCGCCGAGGCATTGGGTTTCAGCGAGACCGCGAGTTTCCGTCATGCGTTCGTGCGCTGGAGCGGCGTGGCGCCGAGTCAATTCAGACCCTGAGTACGACTCCCCTGTAGGAGCAAAGCTTGCTCGCGATGCGGGCAACGCGGTGTCTCTGCAAAAACGCGCTGATGCCATCGCGAGCAACCTTTGCTCCTACGGGGTCTGTCGCGCCAACAAGGGGCGAATTCCGGTCAATTCTTTTGGCCATATCGATCCCCTTTTGGCCTTTCCTGCCGTTCTCTCAAACGCCGCGCGCCGCAAGACTGTGTTCAACCGAATCAGCCTGCGGAGAACAAGAAATGCTGACGATCTACTCGGACGATCACCACCTGCACCACGGCCGTTGTGAATTGATGGACGGGCAACTGATGCCCTGCTTCGAAATGCCTTCGCGAGCCGACCATGTTCTGCAGCGCGTGCAGTACCGCGACCTCGGTCCGGTCGAAGCGCCGCAGGATTTCGGCCTCGACCCGATCGCGCGCGTCCACAGCCGCGACTACCTCGACTTCTTCAAAGGTGCCTGGGCGCGCTGGACCGAATTCGCTACCGACGGCGACTTGCTGCCCTACACCTGGCCGGCCCGCACCCTGCGCCGGATCATCCCCACCAGCCTGCACGGCCAACTCGGCTATTACAGCTTCGACGGCGGCGCACCGATTACCGCCGGCACCTGGCAAGCGGCATACAGTGCGGCGCAAGTCGCGCTGACCGCTCAAGCCGTCATTCAACGCGGCGCCCGCAGTGCCTTCGCCCTGTGCCGTCCACCGGGACACCACGCCGCCAGCGATTTGATGGGTGGTTATTGCTACCTCAACAACGCCGCCATCGCTGCGCAGGCGTTCCTCGATCAGGGCCATAAAAAGGTCGCGATCCTCGACGTCGATTACCACCACGGCAACGGCACTCAATCGATTTTCTATGAGCGCAGCGACGTGCTGTTCACCTCGATCCACGGTCATCCCGAAGCCGAGTTCCCGTTCTTCCTCGGCTATGAAGATGAACTGGGTGAAGGGGCCGGCGAAGGCTTCAACTTCAACTACCCTCTGCCGGCTGGCAGCGGCTGGGACAGCTGGAGTGCCGCGCTGGAACGCGCCTGCAAAGAGATCGAAAACTACGGCGCCGACATCGTCGTAGTGTCCCTGGGCGTCGACACGTTCAAGGACGATCCGATCTCCCAGTTCAAGCTCGACAGCCCGGATTACCTGGCCATGGGCGCACGCATCGCCGGCCTCGGCAAGCCGACGCTGTTCGTGATGGAAGGTGGCTACGCGGTAGAAGAAATCGGCATCAATGCCGTGAACGTTCTCGAAGGTTTTGAAAGCGCCCAATGAGGAATTAGAACAATGATCCGTCTCAAGCGTTTTATCGCGCCCGCTCTGTGTGCCACCGTGCTCAGTGGTGCCGTTCATGCTGAAGAGCGAACGTTGCGCGTCTACAACTGGTTCGACTACATCACCCCCAAAGCGCTGGAAGACTTCAAGGCCCAGAACACCCAGACCAAACTGGTCTACGACATCTTCGACACCAACGAAGCGCTGGAGGCCAAATTGCTGACCGGCAACTCCGGTTATGACGTGGTCGTGCCGTCCAACGTGTTCCTCGCCAAGCAGATTGAGGCCGGCGTTTTCCAGCCACTGGATCGCAGCAAACTGCCGAACTGGAACCACCTCGATCCCAAGCTGATGAAGCTGATCGAAGCCAACGATCCGGGCAATAAATTTGCCGTGCCGTACATGTACGGGACCATCCTGATCGGCTTCAATCCGACAAAGATCAAGGCTGCACTGGGTGACAACGCACCGGTGGACAGCTGGGACCTGATCTTCAAGGAAGAGAACATCAGCAAGCTCAAGCAGTGCGGTGTTGCACTACTCGACTCGCCGTCGGAAATCCTGCCACTGGCCCTGCAACACCTCGGCCTGGACCCCAACAGCAAGAAACCGGCGGACTACGAAAAGGCTGAAGCGTTGTTGATGAAGATTCGTCCGTACGTCACCTACTTCCATTCCTCGAAGTACATGGCCGACATCGCCAACGGTGACATCTGCGTCGCGGTCGGTTACTCCGGCAGCTTCTCCCAGGCCGCCAACCGCGCCAAGGAAGCCAAGAACGGCGTGATCGTCGACATGCGTCTACCGAAAGAAGGCGCCCCGATCTGGTTCGACATGCTCTCCATCCCCAAAGGCGCGAAGAACCCGGAAGACGCCTACACATTCATCAACTACTTGTTGCAGCCGCAGGTGATTGCACCGGTCAGCGACTTCGTCGGCTACCCGAACCCGAACAAGGACGCCACCGAATTGGTCGACCCGGCGATCCGCAACAACCCGAACCTGTACCCGACCGAAACGGCGATGAGCACGCTGTACACCCTGCAACCGCTGCCCCGTGACGCCGAACGGGCGCGGACCCGGGCCTGGACCAAGATCAAGTCCGGGACCTGAACAACCCACCATTTACGCGCCATTGAAGACCCGCCCCGTGCGGGTCTTTTTTTACCTGACGATATTTAAGTACCGCCCGACCGATCCCGCACCCCGCTACTTTCCGAACCTGACCGGCGCGCTTGCGCGCACGTCCCAGTCCCTCAGAAAGGAATGCACATGTCCTCTACCGAAACGAATGCTGTCGAAGCCGATCCGGCATCCAGCAACCCAAGTGATCTGCTCACCCAACTGGTCATCGTCCCTTCGATCAGGGAGGTGGCCACCCGTATTCTTCAAGACGATCTGAAACAGCTGTATCCACAATTGGATATCAATCCCGGAACGGCAATGGTCGTCACACCGAGCTGGGAAGTAATCGCCGGGACGGTCCAGCCCGGGCCATTGAGATTCGAATCACTGACGGACGCGCTGCTGCGGCACACCGGCTCAGGCGAGCCAGTGATTTACCTCGACGGTGAACACTTCCTGAGCCTGAATCCCGACGCGATCACGCCCATCCACCTTCCGGTCAAGATCGATGCGATAGGGCGTCTGATCAATAAGCTGTCCCCCCTCCTGTTGGTGGCTTACCAGGAACAACAACTCGAGTACTGGGACCAACCCACCCATGACAAGACCCTGCGTTGGCAGGAGTTGTCCCAGTCATTGCGCCAGGTCTGGAATGTAAAAAAAGTTGAGGGTTGGGATGTGCACCAGCTGGCCATTGCGCGCAATGTCTTCACCTATCCCGATGCGACGTTACGCAGCCCCCATGACACCTACAAGATTCGGGTCTGCCTGATCGACCTCGACCGGCTCGATGGCACAGTGTCCAGCCACCTCAATCGTACGGATCTGACCGTCGTGATCGGCACCGTCGGGACACGAACAATCATTCTGACCCACTCCATCGCCACAGGTTTTGGGACATATGAGTCGCTGGAAAAGCTCAGCAAGGATTTGCCGAAGTATGTTGAAAAACTGCCCCCCGAGGCCACGCTTCAATGGCGCCTGTTCGAACCCTCCGGGAATTTTTTTGATCATCAGGCCATCGCACTGATTGCGCTCCAGGCTGATGCTATTGCCAGCCTGGAGTTTGCAAAACGGACCAGCAGGCCGGCGATCACCACCTTCACCCGTCCCGCAGCAGAGGTGAGCGATACGACTCGAACCGAGCAGGTTTCGCACTTCGAAAAGGTGCAGCGGAAAATCCCCGAATGGCTGAACAACGCTTCGCCATTCGATCTGGGTTGCTACAGCCGACACCTGTTTGATCTGGCGCTGCTGCAACTGCGTAACAGCGGAAAATCCTTCGACGACGATATTGCTCCGATCAAGACATTCGCGCTGGATGCACTTCGGGCCCACATGCTCAAAAGCCACAGCGACGTTGCCAGCATGAAGCTCGAGAACGTCGAGATCGTTATTGTCAGTCAAGTGGTGTGGGGAGCATTCACGGCTCCCGGCATGAGCGAGACCAAACGCCTGGACCTCGCAGAACTGGCGCTCGAAAACCTCATCGCCCTTCCACTGGGAAACCAGTCGGTGCAATACAAAGACGGCACGGCGGTGCCGACCTGGATGACGTCCGACTATGTCAACACGGCCATCAGCGCCGTCGATATCGGTGCGACCTACCCCGCGTGGGTCAAGAGCAAGCTACTGGATGACCCGCTGGAATCGCTGCGGCGTCAACGCCTCTACGCCAGTAACTTGCGTATCCAGCTGGCGCTGCAAGCATTGCAAAGCAAAATCCTTGGCGAACATGGCATCGACGAAAAGGGCTATCGCTACATCGTGGCGGCAATGAATGCGCTCAATGCCGACCGATGGGTCGACGGGGAAGAAATCGTCATCCGCCCGCTGGCGTTTATCCCCAGCCAGCGGAATGACAAAACCCCTGATGAAGTCACCAACATGTATGTGATCGGGCCACGGAACATGGTCAAGGGGCCCTGCATTCTCTATCGCCCACTGCTTGAAAAACCGCTGACGCAGTACCCCACGGCCGCCAACCTGCTGTATGCGATCAAACACTCCAAGGAGCTGCGGGCATCAACCCTGGCATGGTTGCCGGACAAGGTTCGGTTCAACTATTCGCAGTATGTCTTCCCGGGGGAATTGCCTTCGGCCTGGACGTTGACACAACTGCTGGTCGACTCAAGCACTGCCCGGCAGATGAGCGGGCCGGTGTCGTTCGGGCAGAAAGTGATCGAGCACGACCGCCTGATGAAACTGTTCAAGGCCAATGCCAACGCACTGGTCATGAAGGGTGAGCGGGATTCGGTGTCCAATGCCGAAAGCCGCTGGGCCAGTTTCAAACAACACGCCTGGATGATATTCAGCGCCGTGTTGCCGTTTCTCGGTCGAACCGCCGGAACGGCTGCGTGGATCTGGCAGATTCTGGACGATCTGCAAGAAGGCATCGACGCCCGGGAAAACCAGGATACGACAGTACAATGGTCTGCCCTGACCGACTTGTTCCTGACCCTGGGCATGGTGCTGGCTCACCAGGCGACCGCCCGACGCCAACCCGCGCGAGACGGCGTATCGCCGACCGAAAAACCCATCATTGCCGGCACGGAGAAAAGTCCTCCGGTCCAGACCCCGGCCAGCATACAACTGCCTGATATTGCTGACGATTATCTGCCAGTTGAACACCAGACCTCACTTCACCCAACAACCGTACTCAACAGCAATCGCGCAGGACTGGGGCCAACCCTGGACCGGTACAAAATCCCCAAACCGCAAGGACTCGGAGCGGCCAGTACCGAAGGCGTGTACAAACACCTTTATGAACATCAGTCCAAATACTATGCCCCGGTTGGCGAACGATGGTTCGAGGTCTTCGTCAACGACGATGGGGTCGTTCAGATCATTGATACCCGCCAGCAACCGCCCATCAACGGACCGTTGTTGATCAACAACGCGACAGGTCAATGGTTCGTTGACATCAGGTTGCGACTGCGTGGCGGCGGCAAGAAAAGCAAGCTCAAGGCACTACAACAAGCGAACGCAACCAGAGTCGCCGACATCAAGACTTATCTGGCCGACTTCGATGCACAGATGGCGTCTAAACGAAAAAGCATTACCGATGCCTACAACGCCATGAAAAATGCCCCCGCCGATGCAGTCGACGCCACTCGAGAAACATTTCTCGAAAAACTGGAGGCACGCAACGACGAATATGAAACCACGATCGAGAAAATCAAATCGCTCAATCTGGTCGAGGAAGTGCCTAAGTATCGTGAAGCGATGATCGAAATGCTGGGAACTCAACTGTTTTTCAACCAAACCTGGATCGACCAGAAATACCCGGCATTCGTCGAGGCCCTGCGTCTGACCATGGAGCGTCTCGATGCGAAGGAAAGCAGCGGCCCTCCTCCTCCCGCTGGCTCGTTTGAAGCCATGTCAGACCTGACCCAAGGCATTATTCAGAAGGTTGAATTCGCTCAGTCGCGCTTCCAGGAATTGACGCGCCTGGGCAAAAACGCCGAGCAGTTGTCCCTTGAGTATCAAGCGAAACTAACCAAATTCGACCTCCAGGACCTCAGGTCCCTTCAGGTCACCCTCGCCCGCGAGCTGTGCCTCAAACCTGGTGAAACGCCCGAACTGTCCGCTGCCAAAGCGTCCATCGAGCAGATTGTCGAAGATGCCGATCTGACAGTGAATAGCGCAATGGAGTTGATCCGTGATGAGCAGGTACTGAGCGCGGGTGACCGGATCGAGGCCTTGAACAGCCTGGTCGACCAGTTCGCCGCCATCGAACAGCGCCTGCAGAGCTTCGCTGGCACATACCCGGAGCAGATTGCCAAAGAACAATTTGAGCGACTGCAAGGTCGCATTGACGAGTTCAATCAGCAGACCGTCGGGCATCTGGCGGACCTGCTGCGCGAGCAGCGACGCCTGGAGCCTGCACCCGGCCCGTCACGCACCTCATCGGCGTCAAACAAGAGAGCCATCAAGACGCGCTTCAAAGGCACCGTGATCGGCCATACCCGCAAAGCCGCGCCCGGCCACCCGACCCTCGTGGATGTCACCGCACCAATCACCGGCAAGGTGATCGCCACCTTCCACGAAAAGCCCCTTGGGGTCTGGGTCGAGCGGCAGACGAAGAAACCACAGACTCCCAGACCGCGCCTGCCTGACCCCGGGGCACGCATAACGGCAGGACAATCACTGCTGGATGCTCTGCCCGCCTTTACTCAACGTGCCGAAGCTGACTCAAAACAGTCCTGGCAGCTCCCGGTGGAAATAGAGGAAGCATTCCACCGGCAGGCCTCTCGCCTTGAAGACGCCGCCAAGGCGATCAACGTTGCGCTCATCCAAAGCAATGTCACGCAGGATCATACGAACACCGCACGACCGGTATTGACCCAACTGGCCGAACAAACCACTCAGCTCTATGCCGCAGGCCATCGCCTGCGGCTTGAGATGACCAAACGACAACCGCCTACTGCCGCACGGGTCGAGTGGCTACACAGCAAAGGCGAAGTCGACATCGTGCGAGTGAAAGACCGGAGTCGACTCAAAGGGCCGCGCCGGGATTATCTGCAGGAATACGAAGTGCGAGAGGCCAAAACCGCCCGGGTGCTGTGGTACGCCCATTTTCACTACGCGCAGCTCGATGATGGCATTCAGTCCTATACCGCCGCTCACCTGAAAACCCGTGAGCAACGGCTGCTTGGCCGTTTCGATATAGGGGCGAGCACCAGCGACCAGGAAGCGATCAGGATCTATCGCAGCGAGATCAGCCCTCAACTGGCCCGGTCGCTGTTCTTCTCTCAGGCATCTGCATCCACCTGACCATTACCACGGACCCACCTTGCCGGTGGGTCTTTTTAATCGCGGTCATCGACCGCCGCCTCACCGGCTGTTACGCCGATTATCGGGTGCTGGCGGCCGCCCTCTACTCCGGTCAAAAAGGAAAATGACCATGACACAAGTATCCACAGCCACCCCCCCAAGCAACGCAACCCTGCTGCTGGACAGAAGTAATCTGGCCAGCCTGACCAGTCAGGGCCCCACCCTCAACGACGTCAGCTCGCAGGTGCTGCGCGAAGCCCTGAAACAGCTTTATCCGCAGCTCGACATCGATCCCGATCAAACACTGATCGTCACGCCAGGATGGCGCATGGAGGATGGAACCTTGAGTGCCGACTCGCCATACATGGAGACATTGACCCAAGCGCTGGTGCATCTGAGCTGGAGCGCAGGTGTCGCGAATTTCATCGAAGGTGAGCACTTCCTGACGCACGATCCCCTTATCAGGTCTCCCGTTCATCTCGCTGTCAGTGTCGAAGACATTGCCCAACTGCTGAACGATCACACCCCCCTGCTATCCGTCGAGTTTCAACAGCGCGAACTGGCTTTCTGGAATGAGACGGTCAACGGTCAACCCCGCTGGCATGGGCTCTGCGAGACGCTGAGAAACGCGTTCAATGTCCAACAGATAAAGGGCTGGGATGCCGACCAATGCACCGTCGCCCGTGCCGTTTACAACTATCCGGACAAAACCGAACGGGCGTTGAAAAACACTGAAATCCCCGGCATCAAAGCCTGCCTGATCGACGTGGACAACAGCGAAACCACCAACACCACCCACCTCATGCTGGGAGGTTCGATTGTCCTGAAGGCAACTCACAAACAGCGCGAACTGATCATGCTGTTCACCATCGAAGGCGGCTACGAGGCCTTCGACTCTCTGGAGCAACTGGGCGCGTCGCTGCCCGCCCGGATCGACATGGACCTGTCGGGTCGCACGCTCCAGTGGCGATTGGTCGAACCAGACGGCAACATTTTCGATCATATGGCCTGGGCGCTGATCGCCTCTCAAATGGATGCCATCAACGCATTCATCCCCTCGGTTTCGACCGCCGGGGCCAGAACAACCCCTGGTTTGCGCACGGCAGTCACCCCGGCAGGACATTTCAGCTCTACCGACAAGAACCGCATCGAGCAGCTTGAGGCGGCCATTCCCGATTGGTTATCCAACGCCTCGGCCAGTCACCTGCAAGACTACAGCCACGGCCTCTCCCGCCTGGGGAAACTGCGAAATACCTCAGGCCTGAACGATATCCCGCTGATCAGTGAGTACGCGCAGACCACAATGCGTGAAGCCATCGTCAAGGACAAAGCCAGCGAAGGGGCCGCGCAACTGCCGCTTGACGACCTGCAAATCACGGTCACCAACAGCGTCATCGTCGGCGGGCTCACGTTGCCCAACCCGCATGACCGGCATATCGAAAGCCTGGGGGATTTCGCCCTGCAAAATACCGCGCCCTACCTGGCAGAACTGCATTTCAAAAACAAAGCTTTGGTCCCCCAATGGCTGACTGTTGGTTACCTGACTGCCATGGCCTCCCAAGTCAACATCGGCAAGAGCTACCCGCAGCTGCTCAAGAACAAGCTGATCGATGATCCGGCGCAAGCCGCGCTCCAGAAACAGCGCTACGTCAATCAACTGCCCGACTTGCTGCGGCTCAAAGCGCTGGAGTGCATGCTTCAACAGGACGGCGGGCTCGATGAAACGGGTTATCGCTACATCCGCGAGTTAATGGATGTCGCTCAGGGAAAACCGCGACAAGGCCATTCCGATATCGTGATTCGCCCCCTCACGTTCACGCCTCGGCATCGCCTGCTGTCTGACGGTGACACCGTTACTAACATGTTCATCATCGGCCCAAGGCAGAAAACAGACGCTCCCTGCCTGCTTTACCGGCCACTGCTTGAGCAACCTTTATTGCAGTTTGTCTCGCAGGCAAACCTGGTTTACGCCCTGCATCAACCGGGTGAGCTGCGCGATTGCGTACTGGCCTGGCTCCCGACCCCGGCGCTGAGCTTCGAATATGCGCAATACGTCTTTCCCGTGGGGCTGCCTTCACCATGGCTGGCGACTCAATCCGGTATCGATACGCTCCTCACTCTGGACCTGGCCGGGCCTATCGACCTGGGAACCGAAGAAATCACCGGCGACATACTGTCCGCACTGTATAAAAGCAACGCCAGCACGATGGTCGAGCAGGCGGATCGGCAATCACTGTCCAATGGCGAAAGACGCTGGGCACTCTTGAAGGACAGCGCCTGGGCGATTTTCAACGTTGCCTCGACCTTCTTGAGCGGGCCTGTGGGGACTGCCGTCTGGGTATGGCAAAGCATCGGCGAAATCCAGCAAGCACTCGACGCTCACGAACAAGGCGACACGCTGGTCGAATGGAATTCATTGGGAGATGTGCTGGTGACACTCGCGGTGTTACTGGTTCACCGCGCTTACGAGCAGCGTCATCGCGAATGGACTGGGCATACACGCAAGAAACCGGCGTGGAAGTTGCCGCCACCTCCAGCGCCACGTCCGTTACCCAAGCCTGCGCCTGCAACGATTTCCATGGACCCCCTGGTATTCTCCGCTGAACTGAGCGCCAGCCATTCCTCATCTCTGGAGATCGGTGTATCGGTCCCTCGTCGCTCAGGCCCTTCACTGGGCACATATCTAGACACGCTCAAAGTCTCTGCGCCGGATTTGAACAGCACCGAGCTGATCATAATGAATGAGAAAACGCCCCACCTGTATCAACTCGACAGTACAAACTACGCCCAGGTCGGCGAGCGCTGGTTCCAGGTCCGCATCGATGAGGACGAGGAAGTGCAGCTCCTCAATCCAAAGGAACCCATGCGTCCGGGCCCGTTGCTGGCTCATGACCAGCACGGCAAGTGGTATGTCGATACGCGGCTGCGGCTGCGCGGTGGTGGTCCGAAAAGCCGTTTGAAAGCCTTGAAGCAAGCAAAGGAAACCCGCAAACAAGAGCTGAATACTCAGATAGAGACATTCAAGAGCCAGGAACAAACCCATCAGGCAGCACTCGATGGCCTTCAGAGCGCTATGCACAAGGCGACCGACGAGAACTTCGAAACAGCGTCCCGGTTTTACACCGACAAGCTCGATGAGCGGATCAAAAGCTATGGAGGGGCCCTCGAACAGCTACGCGAATGGCGCTCGCTGGGCGGTGAAACCGGTTACACCTACACGCTGTTGCGCCTCACCACCGTGCAGGAAAAGTTCTTGGCACTCTGGTTCACGATGAAGAAAAACCAATACGCTCAGGTCATGCAAACACTCGTGGAACAGGCCCCTTTCAACAGTGTTGATCCGGTGTCCGGGAACCTGGTCGCCATCCAACAGGCAACTGCACTAGGTGACGCCATTGTTGAACGGCTTGAGCTGGCAAAAGCCACTCTGGCGGGCCTCAAGGTACTAGGCCGCGCAGGGCTCACCCGAATCCAGGACCTCACAAGGCTCATGCCAAAATTCACGCGACTGGACTTCAAGGCCAACGAAATCGGTATGGCCTACGAACTGTGCATTCAAGAGACATCTGACGAGGCCATGCCCCAGGCTCGAGCAGCAACCGCCAGCATCGTGGTCGACGCCGCCGACGCCAGCCATGAAGTTGCCGAGATGATGAAACAGCCAAGCGCGAGCAAACCGTCCGAGGAGTACATCAACAAACTGTCCAGGCTGGCCGACATCTATGCCGATATCCATCAGCGCATCCAGGACCTGCCAACCCTGTATCCCGGGATGGTCCGCCAAACGCCTCTCGACCACCTTCAAGCATTGATCACGGAATTTCAGGCACTGACGCTGACCCAGCTCGATGACCCGCTTCCCGAGGCCGAAGAGTCTTTCCTTCCGAAACCTGCCCAACCTGTTGTTGCAGGGCCTTCGCGGCCCAAGGTCAAAGTCACCAAGACCCGTCCACGGGACGTGGAAAGCGAAGCAGCCCAAACACCCGAGCAGGTGAAAGAAGAGGAGACGTTGCAGAAACTCGTCCCCAAAAGCGCTCAGCCCGCCAGACCCGTCCTGGACGATATCGCTACCATCTCTGCCGCCTCGAAACTCAACGTGGACGCAAACGACTTCATCAGACACACCAACTGGGACGCCGAACGTGCGAACCGAATCCCTGCCGATGTGCAGGATCTGTTCGATCAACAGGCGCGCAAACTGGAAGAGTCCGCGACAAACGTTGACCAGGCCATGAGCAACATCAGAAATTCCGGTGAACAACCTCCTCCCCTGTCAAGCCTGAGCCAGGAGATGCGTGAAAGGGCCAACAGGCTCCGCAAGGAGGGCATCAGTACGCGCACAAAAATGCTCAAGAAGCGCAAACCCAGGCAGGCGTACTTTCAATGGCTGCACGAGAACCGACAGATCAAGATCGTCCGCAACGAGCAAGGCAGGATCAAGACCAAAGAGCGCAAGGACTACTTTCAGGAGTACAGGATTCTCGACACCACCGACAATGACCAGGAACTCTGGGTTGCGCACTTCCACTACGAAACACCTGAGAGCAATGCCACTCAACCCACGGCAGCGCACCTGAAAGTATCTGAAAAATACCTGGCGACACTGGCGCCCGAACTTCGGCAACAGCTGGCCACCCTTCAGCCGATTGACTACGTCCTGCGTCGAATCACCAGTGCGTCCACCCAATCACTGTTTCTGACACTCGAGCCCCAGTGACCCGTAAAAGGGCTGTTCTGCCGACCAGCCTTTTTACCGACGCCAGGCACTGCGCAAACGCGCAAGTGCTGATTCGATGGCCGCTTCCGGCACCGCCGCAAAACCGAGCACCAGCCCCGCTCGCTGATCCGCCGGAGTGCTCGAATCCGGCAACCAGTAGCTGCTCAGGCCATTGATCTCGACATCGACGCTGGCGGCGGCTTCAATCAGTTCGCGTTCGCGGGCCTGAGTGTCGACCGCCACCGTCAGGTGCAGCCCTGCCGCCACACTCGGCAGGCTGCCAACCCCGGGAATGTCCGAGGGCCAGTTGGCAAGAAGTGTATTGCGACGACTCAACGCGGCGCGGCGCATGCGGCGGATGTGCCGCTGGAAATGCCCGGCCGCCATGAACTCGGCCATGACGGCCTGAGTGCTCACCTCGGAATGCCGAACATCGACCGCGCGACGCTGGGCGAAAGCGTCTACCAGTGCCGGTGGCAGCACCAGATAACCCAGGCGCAATGCCGGGAAAGCCACTTTGCCGAACGTGCCGACGTAGAGAACCCGCCCGTGGCGATCAAGCGCAGCCAATGGGGCCAGTGGCGCGCCGCTGTAACGGTACTCGCCATCGTAATCATCCTCGACGATCCAACCCTCGGTTCGCTCGGCCCAGGCCAACAACTCCAGCCGCCGCGCCAGACTCATCACCACCCCGGTCGGGTATTGATGCGACGGCGTGACATAGGCCAATCGACAATCGTCGAGCCCGTTCAATTCGGTGCAGTCGATACCGTCGCTGTCCACCGCCACCCCGTGCAATCGCGCACCGGCCACGGCGAACGCATGACCCGCCGCCCGATACCCCGGATTCTCGATCGCCACGCCATCGCCCGGCTCTACCAGCAGCTGTGCACAAAGGCTAATCCCCTGCTGTGCGCCACTGGTGATCACTATTTGCTCAGCCGTGCACTGCATCCCCCGGGAGCTGCGCAAATACGCGGCAATCAGGCCGCGCAAACGCGCGTCGCCTGCCGGATCGCCATAACACAACTGCTGCAGATCCGGTTTACGCCAGAAAGCCGCATTCAGCTTGGCCCAAACCTCGAAAGGAAACAGGTCGAACGCCGGAACACCGACCCGAAACGCACGGGGCGGACCACTCGGCGGCAAGGCCAAATGGTTCTTTTCCACGCGCCCGAGTGCACCGCTGTGGATAACTTTGCTGGATGAAACCACAGGTAAATCCAGCCAATTTGTGGATAAGGCTGTGGGTAACCCTGTTGACAACCCTGTGGATACTTTTGTGGATAGTTTTTTCACCGGCAACACGGATTGAGGCAATTGCGCGACATATGTCCCGTCACCCACACGTCCTTCAATAAAGCCCTCGGCGTAGAGCTGATCGTAGGCGCGGACCACGCTGTTTCGGGAAATCGACAACGCCGCCGCCAGATCGCGACTGGCCGGTAATCGCGTACCGCTGGCCAGCCGACCGTCGAGAACCCGCACCCGCAAGGCTTGATAGAGCTGACGACTCAAACCCTGACGGCGATCGAGTTCGATACCCGCCGGGTTGAATGACAAGGACAGTGGCTCGCGGGTCATGGCAATGGACCTATGAAATTGGTCGTTAATGGCTCTTACAACAGACCAATAGCCTGCCTAGGATGCAGGCATTCGCCAAGGAAAATCTCCATGTACACGCCAAGCAGCTTTGCCATCGATGATTTGCATGAACTGCACCAGCAGATACTCGGCACCCGCCTCGCGGTGTTGGTCACAATCGGGGAACAAGGTCTGCAAGCCAGCCATTTGCCGCTGCTGTTGAGTTCAGACCAGGGCCCGAATGGCACCCTTTACGGGCACTTCGCCAAGGCCAATCCGCAATGGAAGGAACTGCAGAACGGCGCCGAAACCCTGGTGATTTTTGCCGGTGCCGACGCTTACATCAGCCCGGGGTTTTATCCGAGCAAAGCCGAGCACGGCAAAGTGGTGCCGACCTGGAACTACGTCGCCGTGCATGCGTACGGCACGGCCGAAGTGTTCACCGATGCCGATCGCCTGCGCACGCTGGTCAGCGCGCTGACAGATCGTCATGAAGCCGGTCGCGCCAACCCATGGAAAGTCGCCGATGCCCCCGCCGACTACATTGACGGGATGCTCAAGGCCATCGTCGGTTTTGCCTTGCCGATCCAGCGCCTGCAAGGCAAACGCAAGCTCAGCCAGAACCGCAACGCTGCAGACATCACCGGTGTGCGCGAGGGGCTTGCCGCCAGCCCTGATGTGCACGACCAGGCCCTCGCCCACTTGATGCGTTAAGGAATGAACATGAGTCAGATCGACATCCGCCAAGTCACCGCCGACGACCACGCCGCCTGGTTGCCCTTGTGGCAAGCGTACCTGCGTTTCTACAACACCGAATTGCCTGAAGCCGTCACCCAGAGCACTTGGCAGCGCCTGCTCGACCCGAGCGAACCAACCCATGCCGCGCTGGCCTGGGCCGATGGCAAAGCGGTGGGCATGGTGCACTTCATCTACCATCGTTCGAACTGGAGCATCGAAGACTCCTGTTACCTGCAAGACCTGTTGGTAACGCCTGAAACCCGTGGCACTGGCGTCGGCCGACAGTTGATCGAATTCGTTTACGCCACAGCCAAAGAGGACGGTTGCTGCAAGGTCCACTGGCTGACCCACGAAACCAACGCCACCGCGATCCAGCTCTACGAGCGCATCGCCGAACGTCCCGGTTTTATCCAGTTTCGCAAAGCCCTGTAAGGTTCAAGGAGAACAGCATGTCGACTTCACTCGCCGACTGGAAAGGCGTTCCGGCGCCATCCGTCCAAACCATTGAAGGGCGTTTCATCCGCCTGGAAAAGCTCGACCCGGCGCGTCACGCCGACGGTTTGTGGAAAGCTCTGCAAGGCCCGGGTTCCGACCCGAAACTCTGGGACTATTTGCCTTACGGTCCTTTCCCGGAGCGCAGCGCGTTCAACGATTGGCTGAACAATCATGCGGCCAATAGCGACCCGTACTTCTTCAGCGTGATCGATCGTGCCAGCGGCGATGTGCAAGGCATCCTCAGTTTGATGTCGATTGTTCCTTCACAAGGCCGGATCGAGATCGGCCATGTCACTTTCGGTGCGCCGATGCAGCGCTCGCCGAAAAGCACCGAGGCGGTTTATTTGCTGGCCAAGGAATCCTTTGCGCTGGGTTATCGCCGTCTGGAGTGGAAGTGCAACAACGGCAACGCCCGCTCCAAGTACGCCGCCGAGCGGCTGGGGTTTAGTTTTGAAGGCGTGTTTCGCCAGCACATGGTGGTCAAGGGGCAGAACCGGGACACGGCGTGGTATTCGATTCTGGACTCGGAATGGCCAGCAATCGGGGCGGGATTTGAGCGCTGGCTGTCCGATGAGAACCAGACGGATTCGGGGCAGGTGAAAACCCTGGCCGAGTGCCGCACCTGATTCGGTAGCGCCCGAGCGGACGCCATCGCGAGCAAGCTTTGCTCCTACGGGATTTGGGCCGGACGCCACCCAACCTGTAGGAGCAAAGCTTGCTCGCGATTGGCTTCACGCTAACTTCTGGGCAAGCACCGCGATGTGCTCCGGCCCGATCCCGCAGCAACCACCCAAATGACTAGCGCCGCGTTCTTTCCAATCAGCCGCCCACTGCAAATAACCCGGTGGATCAAGGTCTTCACGCAATGGGTCCAGACCGTCGTTGGCTGTGGCCTCTTTCGGTTGCGGCGGGAAGGCATTGGCGTACGCGCCGATGTGAATCTTCACCCCCAGACGCTCGAAGGTTTCCCGCGCGGCATCAATCGCAGCACCGATCACTTCCGGCTGGCTGCAATTGAACAGCAACGTCTCGACGCCCAGCTCAGCCGCCACGGCTGCGGCGTCAGCCACCGACTCACCCGAACGCAAGCGCGGCACTTCATCCGTGTCCTCATCCTTCAAGGTAAACGACAGCCAGAACGGCTTGCCGTCCGTTGGCAGACCGGCGTGGATCGCTCGCGCTTCAACGATCGAGCTCTGGGTTTCCGCCAGCCACAGATCGACATGAGGCGCCAGACCCTTCACCAGCGGCGCCAACAATTCAGTCGCCCGAGCAGCATCGAAAAGGTCTGGACGATAGGACCCAAACAGCGGCGGTAATGAACCGGCCACGCGCACCGCTTTGCCCGAAACCTCTACCGCACGCCGCGCCAGCTCACCGGCCAACGCCGCGAGCGCCTGCCCTTCTGCTGCAAAACGCTCTTCGCCAATGTGAAACGGCACCACCGCGTAACTGTTGCTGGTGATCACGTTCGCACCGCTTTCGATATAAGCCGTGTGCACCGCCTCTACCGCTTGCGGCGCTTCGCTCAAGGCCAGTGCCGACCACTCGGGCTGTCTGAACGGCGCGCCTCGACGCTGCAACTCACGACCCATGCCGCCATCCAGAATTACCGTGCTTGCTGCGCCCATATGCTTTTCACTCATAAGCTTATGAAAATAACTCACTATCAGAGTCGTTCTTATAACTATTTAATACGCACCATCCGGTTAATAACAACCTCTTTTTTATCAGGGATCGACTGTGAAATTCCAACCACTCCTGGCCCTGGGCCTGACGATTCTGGCTGCCTCCACCCAAGCCTTTGGCGGCGCCACGCTGGATCGCGTCGAAAAAAAGAAACAGCTCGTGGGCGTGTTGATGGAAAGCTATCCACCCTTCTCGTTCCTCAATGATCAGAACCAGCTCGATGGATTCGACGTTGACGTGGCCAAGGCCGTGGCAGACAAACTGGGCGTCAAACTGCGCCTCGAAACCCCGTCCTGGGACGTGATCGCCGCCGGCCGCTGGAGTGGGCGCTATGACATCTGCATCTGCTCCATGACCCCAAGCAAGGCCCGCGCCGAGGTCTTCGACTTCCCGGTCGAGTACTACGCCTCGCCAGCGGTGATCGTAGTCAACGCCAAGGACGACAGCATCCACGGCGCCAAGGATCTGAGCGGCAAGAAAGTCGGCCTCACCAGTGCCTCCAGCTACGAAAGTTACCTGAACAAGAACCTGGTGATCGAAGGCGCCGAAGACACGCAATTGCAGTACCCGTTCGAGGACGTGCAGATCGCGCCGTATGACACCGACAATGTCGCTTTCCAGGACCTCGGCCTGGGCGCCGGCGTTCGACTGGACGCGATCCTCACCAACCTTGTCACCGCACAACCGCGCTTGACCGAAGACAAACGCTTCAAGCTCGCCGGCGAGCCGCTGTACTCGGAACCAAACTCGGTGGCCATTGAAAAAGGCGACGCCCAGTGGGACGCCAAAGTGCGTGACGTCTTCGCTCAGCTGAAACAGGACGGCACCCTGAGCAAGCTTTCGCAAAAATGGATCGGCGCCGACATCAGTAAATGACTTCTTTCCCAAAACCTCCCCAGCCGCCGCAACCGGTGGCTGAGTCGCGGCTGCAACGGATCTTCGGTTTCCGCACGCGGCTATACATGACCTGGGCAGCGATGCTCGGGTTGTTCGCCAGCTTCTTCCTGAGCTTCGACCTGAAGTTCTCGATCATCCTCGACAAACTGCCGAACCTGATCGGCCTGCACCTGGCGCCCAACGGCTTCCTGCAGGGCGCGGCGCTGACGCTGTTTCTGTGCCTGTGCTCGATCGTGACCTCCTCGCTGCTGGGCTTCATCACCGCCCTGGCGCGGCTGTCGAAAAGCGCCGTGGCCTTCGGCATTGCGAGCTTCTATGCCTCGTTCTTTCGTGGCACACCGCTGCTGATCCAGATCCTGCTGATCTACCTCGGCCTGCCACAACTCGGCATCGTCCCGGGCGCCATCGCCGCCGGCATCATCGCCCTGTCGCTGAACTACGGCGCCTACCTGAGCGAAATCTTCCGCGCCGGCATCCTCGGCGTCCCCCACGGCCAACGCGAAGCATCCCTGGCCCTGGGCATGCGCGAAACCGTGATCTTCTGGCGCGTCACCCTGCCCCAGGCCATGCGCACCATCATCCCGCCGACCACCAACCAATTCATCTCGATGCTCAAAGACTCGTCGCTGATCTCGGTAATGGGGGTTTGGGAAGTGATGTTTTTGGCGCAATCGTATGGGCGCTCGAGCTATCGCTACATCGAGATGCTCACGACGGCGGCGGTGATTTATTGGGTGATGTCGATTGGGCTGGAGCTGATTCAGGCGCGGATGGAGCGGCATTATGGGAAGGCGTATTTGAGCCGTAGTTAGTGAAAGGCGGAGGAGTTTCCGAGTTGCGATAGCCGACCATGTCTCGATTTGTTGTAAGAAAAAGCGTCAGCTCGAACGGGTAACAACAGCCTTCCTCAGGGGGCCGGCAATTTTCTACACAACCTTCTGACAACCCCCGCAAGCCCGTCGGAAGCAGCTGACATCGGTACCTATAGCCTGCCTCTTAGAGTTTGGTCTCCTGTCAAAAGAGGCCGAGCTCGATGCCCGTTCAACACAAATACCGACCAAAACACCTGGCGCTGGCCATTGCGCTTGCAGTGGGTTGCGCTGAATTTACAAACGCCCAAGAACTACCAGAGCAAGCTGAACCGACGGGCCTCACTGAGGCAACCAGGCAGCCGGATTCTGTACCAGACCCGTTTTCCCGGTTCCAAGCCTTTATCAATGCGGACAGCACCTTCAAGAGGGAGATTGATTCGCTGCAACCTGCTCGACGAGGTATTTCCGTGAGACCGGAAGACCGAGATGACCTCATCATCGTCAAGAATGGTGGAAGCTTCGAAGGTCGGGTCGATGGCGGCAAAGGAACCAACGCCATACAACTTATCGGTACCGACGGTGGTCAATTGGGGAACACCCGCAACTTCAACGATCTGTATGTTTCCCAGGGATCTTGGACGCTGACCAGCACAGGAGATTTTCACGAAGGTGTGTTGGTACTGAATGACGGGATACTGACCAATAAAGGAGAAATCGAAGGCAGAGCGATCGTAGTCGGAACGCTCTTCAACAACGGCGATATTAAGGGTCATGTGGACGTCTACGAGGAAGGTACTTTTGCAGGAGCAGGCACCGTCGCTAGCCTGAATGTACAGGGCCGTCTCAACGTCAACAGCTTGCATGGCGCCCCAAAGGTCAGAGGTGACTTGAAACTCTCCAAGACCGCTGTACTCGCCTATGAGGTCAATCCCGACGGCAGTCACGAAACGATCAAAGTCGACGGTACCGCCAGTCTCAGCGGTGCAACCCTGAAAATCGTCGCAGTATCGGGTGACTATCCGCAAACCAACCAGTACACCATTATCGAGGCCGACAAGGTCGATGGGCACTTCGGCGATATCGAAAACAATCTCGCATTCATGACAGCCACTCCGGACTACAGCGACGAAAAGGCCGTCCGCCTGACCTTCGCTCGCAACGAAGTGCCTTTCGAAAATTTCGCGACCAACGAAAACGGTCGGGAACTCGCCCGCAGTATTGAAGCGCCCAAAGCCAGTCCGACGGCGCAGACACCTCCCAATACCGCGAACGCCGCTGTCACTGCCCTGCTCGCCTCCACCACCGAAACAGCCTCCCAGGCCATCGACCAACTGGACGGCGGCCAAAACGCAAACCTTGCGAAGGCGACCCTGAACAGTGACAGTCCAATCAGCGCGACCATGCTCTCGGCCATGCGTCAGCTGGACAGCGCCAGTAGCTATAGAAATTCCAGCAAGCGCAATGCACCACGCCTGGCCGCCGGCAGCGAAGACAATGGCCGAGTCTGGCTTCAAGCATTGGGTCACGGCGGGACGCTGGATCGCGACTACGACGCTCTGAAACACACAACCCACGGCCTGGTACTGGGAGCGGATTGGGGCATCGATGAGGAATGGCGCATCGGTGTAATGAGCGGCAAATCCGAAACGCGCCTGGATAGCCGTGGACTCGACGGCGATCTCGACAGCTGGCATTTGGGAGCTTATGCCCTGCGTCAAAACGGACCAATGTCCCTGCGCCTGGGCGCGACCTATAGCAACCACAACGGCAGCACTAAACGCCGGGTTGCCTTCAAAGGTTTCAGCGACCGCCCCGAAGGCCGTTACGATGCCAACACCCAGCAGGCCTTTGCGGAGTTGGGTTACAACCTGGGTCGGGCGAACGTCAGCATCGAACCGTTTGCCAGCCTGGGCTACCAACGCTATCAGCGCGACACTTACACGGAAAAAGGTGGCTCAGCGGCACTAAAGGTACAAGGTCAAACGCAGAACAACTTGAACAGCACATTCGGCCTGCGGCTGGCAAAGCTCAACACGCTGGATAACGGCATGCAACTGACGCCGCGGTTCAGTGCCGGCTGGAAACACACCTACGGGGACGTCTACAGCGATACCCGCCAACGATTGGTGACAGGCGGAAAAAACTTCACCGTTTCCGGCGCGCCGCTGGATCGTGACAGTTTGCTGGTCGATGCAGGGCTGGACCTTGGGTTGTCAGCAAAACACACCCTGGGCGTCGGCCTCACTGGCGAGATCGGCACCGACAGCCGAAACCACGGCGTCACGGGTCAGTGGCGAATGAGTTTCTGACCGCCACAAACCCGGGGCGAAAAAAAAGGGGAGCACATGCCCCCCCGAGGTTTAAAGCGGTATATCGAGGCTGTTAACTCAGCCTTCGATCTCGATCAGGATTTCGCCCGGGTTCACCCGGTCGCCCTTGGCCACGTGGATGGCGGTGACTTTGCCGGCGATGGCCGATTGGACTTCGGTTTCCATCTTCATCGCTTCGGTGATCAGCACGGCCTGGCCGGCTTTCACGGTGTCGCCTTCCTTGACCAGCACGTCGACGATGTTACCCGGCATGGTGGTGCTGACGTGGCCCGGTGCAGTGGCTTGCTTGCGCTTGCTGCTGCCGCCGCTGACGAATTCGTTGAGCGGTTCGAACACCACTTCTTCCGGCATGCCGTCGATAGACAGGTAGAAGTGACGCTTGCCTTCAGCCTTGACGCCGACACCGGTGATGTCGACGCGGTAGGTTTCGCCGTGGACGTCGATGACGAACTCGGTCGGTACGCCTTCGCCACCGGCCGAGGTCACACCGCCTGCTTCAGGAATCGGCAGCAGCACTTCTGGAGTCAGGGTGCCGGCGGCGCGCTCTTCGAGGAATTTGCGCCCGATGTCCGGGAACATGGCGTAGGTCAGCACGTCTTCTTCCGACTTGGCCACGGTGCCGATTTCGCCACGCAGCTTGGTCATTTCCGGCTTGAGCAGGTCGGCCGGACGCACGTCGATCACTTCTTCGCTGCCGATGGCCTGGCGACGCAGTTTTTCATTCACGGTGCCCGGCGCCTTGCCATAGCCGCCTTGCAGATAGAGCTTCACTTCGTTGGTGATGGTCTTGTAGCGCTCGCCGGCCAGCACGTTGAAGAACGCCTGGGTGCCGACGATCTGCGAGGTCGGGGTCACCAGCGGCGGGAAGCCGAGGTCTTCACGAACGCGCGGAATTTCAGCCAGCACTTCGCTCATGCGGTTCAGGGCGCCCTGCTCTTTCAACTGGTTGGCCAGGTTGGAAATCATCCCGCCCGGTACCTGGTTGACTTGAACGCGGGTGTCGACGGCGGTGAACTCGCTTTCGAACTGGTGGTACTTTTTGCGCACGGCGTAGAAGTACAGACCGATCTCTTGCAGCAGTTCCAGATTCAGTCCGGTGTCGAACTCGCTGCCTTTAAGGGCGGCAACCATCGACTCGGTGCCCGGGTGGCTGGTGCCCCAGGCGAAGCTGGAGATTGCGGTGTCGATGTGGTCGGCACCGTTTTCGATGGCCTTGAGTTGGCACATCGCGGCCAAACCAGCGGTGTCGTGCGAGTGAATGAACACTGGCAGCGATTGCTCGGATTTCAATGCCTTGACCAGTTCGCCGGTAGCGTACGGAGTCAGCAGGCCAGCCATGTCCTTGATCGCCACCGAGTCGCAACCCATGGCTTCCATTTGCTTGGCTTGCGCCACGAACGCCTCGATGGTGTGCACCGGGCTGGTGGTGTAAGCGATGGTGCCTTGAGCGTGTTTGCCGGCGGCTTTCACCGCTTCGATGGCGACTCGCAGGTTACGCACGTCGTTCATGGCGTCGAAGATGCGGAACACGTCGATGCCGTTGACCGCGGCCTTGGCGACGAAGGCTTTGACCACGTCGTCGCTGTAATGGCGGTAGCCCAGCAGGTTCTGGCCACGCAGAAGCATTTGCAGGCGAGTGTTAGGCAAGGCCGCGCGCAGTTGGCGCAGACGCTCCCACGGGTCTTCTTTGAGGAAGCGTACGCAGGCGTCGAAGGTCGCGCCGCCCCAGACTTCCAGCGACCAGTAGCCGACTTTGTCGAGCTTGTCGCAGATCGGCAGCATGTCTTCGGTGCGCATGCGGGTCGCGAGCAGCGATTGGTGGGCGTCGCGCAGGATTGTGTCGGTAACGTAGATTTGTTTGCTCATTGTTCTATTCCTCACAGGCCTGCGTGGGCGGCGATGGCGGCGGCGATGGCCAGGGCCAGCTCTTCGGGTTTGCGCTTGATCGAGTAGTTGGTCAGTTCAGGGTGGCTTTCAACGAAGCTGGTGTTGAACTGGCCGCTACGGAATTCCGGGTTACGCAGGATTTCCTGGTAGTACGCGGCGGTGGTCTTGACCCCTTGCAGACGCATGTCGTCGAGGGCGCGCAAGCCACGGTCCATCGCCTCTTCCCAGGTCAGCGCCCACACCACCAGTTTCAGGCACATGGAGTCGTAGAACGGTGGAATGGTGTAACCGGTGTAGATCGCAGTGTCGGTACGCACGCCGGGGCCGCCGGGTGCGTAGTAACGGGTGATCTTGCCGAAACTCGGCAGGAAGTTGTTTTTCGGGTCTTCGGCGTTGATCCGGAACTGCAGCGCGAAACCGCGGTGCTGGATGTCTTCCTGTTTCACCGAAAGCGGCAGACCGGAGGCGATGCGAATCTGCTCGCGAACGATGTCGATGCCGGTGATTTCTTCGGTGATGGTGTGTTCCACCTGCACCCGGGTATTCATCTCCATGAAGTACACCTCGCCCTCGGCGAGCAGGAACTCCACGGTGCCGGCGTTCTCATAACCCACGGCCTTGGCTGCGCGCACCGACAGGTCGCCGATGTAGGCGCGCTGTTCAGGGGTCAGTTGCGGGCTCGGGGCGATCTCGATGAGCTTCTGGTTGCGACGCTGGATCGAGCAATCACGCTCGAACAGGTGCACCACGTTGCCAAAGCTGTCGCCGAGAATCTGCGCTTCGATGTGTTTCGGATTGACGATGCATTTTTCCAGGAACACTTCCGCCGAACCAAAGGCCTTGGTGGCTTCGGAAATGACCCGAGGGAATGCTTGTTCAAGCTCTTCTCGGCTGTCGCAGCGACGGATACCACGGCCACCGCCACCGGAAGTCGCCTTGAGCATCACCGGATAACCGATGCGGTCGCCTTCGATCAACGCTTCCGCGATATCAGCGACGTTGCCTTCGGTCCCCGGGGTGACGGGTACGCCAGCCTTGATCATGCTGCGACGGGCTTCAGTCTTGTCGCCCATGCGGCGAATTACTTCAGCCGATGGACCGATGAACTTGATGCCGCGCTCGGCGCAGATATCTGCCAGTTCAGCGTTTTCCGAGAGGAAGCCGTAGCCGGGGTGCAGCGCATCACAACCGGTTTCTACCGCCAGATTCACCAGCTTGCGCGCATTCAGATAGCCGGCCAGTGGCTCGGCACCGATGCTGTGGGCCTCGTCCGCACGCTTCACATGCAACGCATGGCGGTCGGCGTCGGAATAGATCGCGACCGAGCGAATGCCCATCTCGGCGCAGGCACGTACGATTCGTACGGCAATCTCACCACGGTTGGCGATCAGGATCTTTTTTATCACTTGGAGGTTCCCTTGAGCCGGTGGTACCCACGACCTGCTAGACCAGGTCGACGCGTGACCAAATGTTTCAATTCAGTCGCAGGCCCACACTAGCCCCCACAAGGGATTAACAAAAATGATTAATTATTGGGTCAGGCATAAGTAAAGACTTATAGTTGGAACATCAGCCTGCGGCGAGAGTGCCAATAAAATGCGTAAGTCCTTGATGCGTATGACATTGCGTCAATTACAGATCTTCAATGAGGTCTGTGATTTGAGGTCCTACAGCCGCGCTGCCGATGAAATGTCTCTCACACAACCTGCCGTGAGCCTACAGATTCGTCAACTTGAAGAGCTGATTGGTCAGCCTCTGTTCGATTACGTCGGTAAAAAGCTCTACATGACCGAGGCAGCCGAAGCCCTTCAACGCGCCAGCCGGGACATTTTCGGGCGCCTGGAAAACCTCGACATGCAGCTCTCGGACATGCAGGGATCGTTGCAGGGTCAGCTGAAACTGGCGGTGGAATCGAGTGCCAAATACTTTGTGCCGCACCTGTTTGCCGCGTTCAAGCGCCAACATCCAGAAGTGAACCTGCAACTGACGGTGGTCAATCGCGGACAGGTCATTCGACGACTGTCGGACAACCGCGACGACCTGGTGATCATGTCCATGGTGCCGCAGGACATGGGGCTGGAGTTCTTGCCATTCCTCAACAACCCGATCGTTGCCGTGGCGCCACCGGATCATCCGCTGTGCCACATGGGCCCGCTGCGTTTGCAGGATCTTGAACCCTACACACTGCTGATGCGCGAATCCGGCTCCGGGACGCGGCTGGCTTGCGAAGAATATTTCAAAGAGAAGCGCGTGCACTTCAACCAGACCCAGGAAGTCTCGTCAGCCGAAGCACAGCGTGAATGTGTGCTGGCGGGTCTGGGCGTGGCGCTGTTGACGCGTCACGCCCTGAACCTTGAGTTGGCGACCGGCGGATTGATCGAGTTGCCGGTCGAAGAGCTGCCGTTGTACCGCAGCTGGTGCCTGGTGCAAGCCAAGGCGAAACGGCTGTCACCGGTGGCGCACGCGTTCCTTGCGTTTATTCGCAGCGAGCGGGTGCAGATCAGCGCGCTGG
This sequence comes from Pseudomonas sp. GM41(2012), assembly GCF_000282315.2. GTDB lineage: Bacteria > Pseudomonadota > Gammaproteobacteria > Pseudomonadales > Pseudomonadaceae > Aquipseudomonas. Next base: position 182,533 of record NZ_AKJN02000007.1, on the reverse strand, counting down.
TTGAGCGTTTCGACGGGAAGTTGCCGGTGCCGCCTGCCAGTAGTTGAGCTCCAGCTCAGGGAAATCACCGATCTCGGCCAGCAGTTGGCGACGTTCGCAGCGATCTTCGATAGCGCGGCGAAATTCCATGCGGCGCTGGTCTTCCTGCTGACGACGGGTTCTGACGGCGCTGTTGCGTTCTTCGTAGGGCTGGGCCATTTCGAGTCTCCCAAGGCGATGACGGGAGTTTCAAGATAGGCGCGAGGGATGACGGTTTGGCGGCGGGCGGGTTACAGGGATGTGAATCTTTGGCGTTTTTGAGGACGCCATCGCGAGCAGGCTCGCTCCCACAGGGGGAGCGCGGTCAAATGTGGGAGCGAGACCGGCTTGCCGGCGATTAAGGTCGGAACGACCTTACGACGACGTCAGTCGTCCAGCGCTTTTACCGATTTGGGCGACAGCCGCAAGCTGCGCAGGCTGCGCTTGACGCTCTTGAGGTGATTGACCAGGCTCGGCCCGCGCGCCATGGCCACGCCCATCGCCAACACATCGATCACCACCAGGTGGGCAATGCGCGAGGTCAGTGGCGTATAGATCTCGGTGTCTTCGTGCACATCGATCGCCAGGTTGACGGTCGACAGTTCAGCCAACGGTGTCTGGCTCGGGCACAAGGTAATCAGCGAAGCGCCGCTTTCGCGCACCAGATTGGCGGTGATCAACAAATCTTTGGAACGCCCGGACTGGGAAATACAGATCGCCACGTCGGTCGGTTTCAACGTGACCGCCGACATCGCCTGCATGTGCGGGTCGGAATAGGCCGCGGCCGTCAGCAACAAACGGAAGAACTTGTGCTGGGCGTCGGCCGCCACTGCACCCGACGCGCCAAAGCCATAAAACTCGACCCGCTGGGCCTGCGACATCAGAGACACCGCACGCTGCAACTCCACCGGATCAAGCTTCTCGCGAACCTCCATCAGCGTGTGCAGGGTGGTGTCGAAGATTTTCAGGCTGTAGTCAGCGACCGAGTCGTCTTCATGAATCGCGAATTGTCCGAAGCTCGCGCCGGCAGCCAGGCTCTGTGCCAGTTTCAGCTTCAAGTCCTGGAAACCGGAGCAACCGATGGCGCGACAGAACCGCACGATGGTCGGTTCGCTGATGCCCACGTTGTGGGCCAGGTCGGCCATGGAGCTGTGCATCACCGCCGCAGGATCAAGCAGCACGTGGTCGGCGACCTTGAGCTCCGACTTGCGTAAGAGGTGGCGTGACTGGGCGATGTGTTGCAGCAGATTCAAAGGGCTGGACTCTTTGTTATTGGCAGGTGCCGGGGATGTAGCACGCTTGTAGTTATACTACATGAATCGGCTTTTTGCCTGCTCAATGCGTAACTCGATGTCCCCATTTCACGCCACATGCGCTCCATGTAGCCCTTACAAGGGTTTCTCGTCCGCACGCAACAGCGCCGCCAGGCCATCGGCCTCGACAGGGCGGCTAATCAAATAGCCCTGCACTTCATCGCAGTGCTCGGCTTTCAAAAACTCCAACTGCTCTGCCCGCTCCACACCCTCGGCCACCACTTTGAGCGACAAGCCGTGCGCCATGGCAATGATTGCCCGGGTGATCGCCGCATCCTCGCTACCCTCCCCCAGACCGCGGATAAATGCCTGATCGATCTTCACGTAATCCACAGGGATGCGCTTGAGGTAACTCAAGGACGAATACCCGGTGCCGAAATCATCAATCGCCAACTTGACCCCCAAATCACGCAATTGCTGGAAGGTCGCGATGATGTGCTCGACGCTGTCCAGCAACTGGCTTTCGGTGAGTTCCAGCTCGAGGTAGTGCGGCGCCAGACCGGTTTCTTCCAGCACCTGACGCACCAGGCTGACCAGTTTGCCCTGACGCAATTGATGCACCGACAGATTCACCGACACCCGAATCGGCGCAAGCCCCTGACGCTGCCACTCACAGGCTTGCCAGCAGGCCTGACGCAACACGAACTCGCCGATCGGGCCGATCAACCCGGTTTCCTCGGCCAGGCCGATGAAGTCCCCTGGCGGCACACGGCCCATGGTCGGGTGGTCCCAGCGCACCAGCGCTTCGGCGGCATTCAACCGACCCGTGGCGAGGCACAGTTTCGGTTGATAAAACACCATCAACTGTTTCTCTTCGATGGCTTTGCGCAGCTGATTTTCCAGCTGCAAGCGCTCCAGCGTGCTGGCTTGCAGGCTGTCGGTATAGAACTGGAAGTTATTTCCGCCCAAGTGCTTGGCGTGCTGCATGGCCATATTGGACTGATGGACCAGCGCGGAAATTTCTCGCGCGTTGTCCGGCAACATACTGATGCCCATGGACGCGCTAACCACCAGTTCATGGCCCTCGACGGTGATCGGCAAGCGCAGCTTGGTCGACAGTCGGGTCGCCACCCGCGCCAGGCTCGACAGGTTGCCGTAGGCATTGAACAACACGGCAAACTCATCGCCGGACAAGCGAGCGATGGTGTCTGCTTCAGGCAACGCATTGACCAGCCGCCGGGCCATCTTCTGCAAGAGCTGGTCGGCGATTTCATGGCCAAGGCTGTCATTGAGCAGCTTGAAACGATCCAGATTGATGTGCAGCAACGCCAGACTGCGGTAGCCGCCCTGGCGCACCCGCTGATGAGCCTCGTTTAGCCGTTCGCGGAACAGTGAACGGTTAGCCAGACCCGTTAATTCGTCGTAATGCGCCAGGTAACGCATGCGCTCTTCAGATTCGCGCCGGGCCGACAGATCGGCGAAGAAGCCCACGATATGGCTCACATTTCCCCGAGCATCGCGCACCGCGTTCAGTTGCAACCATTGCGGATACAACTCGCCATTCTTGCGGGTTTCTACCAGCTCGCCCTGCCAACTGCCGTGCTGCTCCAGCGCCTGACGAATCGCAGCGTAGTGCCGGCGGGCATCGCGGCTGCACGGCAACTCGACCACGTTGCGTCCAATCATGTCTTCAATGTCATAGCCGGTGACTCGGCTGAAGGCCTGATTGACCGCGATCAACGCGTAATTCGGATCGAAAATCACAATGCCTTCGCTGGCGGCTTCGAACACCGTTGCGGCCAGTTGTCGTTGCTCTTCCAGAGCTTTGCTGACGCTAATGTCGCGACGGGTGCCGACCATGCGGATCACCCGGCCATTTTCGCCGCGCTCAACCGCTCGACCACGGTCTTCGATCCAGACCCAATGGCCATCGCCGTGACGCACGCGGTATTCAATCTGGTAGTCCTCGCTGCGGCCCTTCAAATGCTCGACCAGTGCGCGCTTGAGCGACGGCAAGTCATCGGGGTGCAGGCGCGGCTTGAGGTGGCGAAGCATCGCCGTCACGAACTCCGGCTCCAGGCCGAACAGCTCCTGAAGCTGGGTGTGATGGACTTCGTCGGTTTGCAGGTTCCAGTCCCACAGACCGAGCTCACTGGCCTTCAACGCCAGGGCGAGACGCGCTTCACTCTTGCTCAGGGCCTGATTGGCAGCGTCCAGCTCCAGGCTGCGCTGGGCAACACGGCTTTCCAGCTCGATCTGAATTTGCCGCAGCTCGTCTTCGGCACGACGGCGCTGGTCGATTTCCTTGGCCAGCTTTTGATTGAGCTGATCGCTGCTGTTTTGAGCCTGCTGCAAGTGCTCGATCAGCGCCTGATTCTGGAAGCGCCGCAACAGCCCGCTATCGATGAGTCGATTGACCTGCCAGGCGACCACACTCAACGCGCCCAATAAAATCAGACCGAACCAGCCCCAGCCATGATCTTGTTCATCACCGCCCCAGAACAGATAGCCGATGGCCGGCAACAGACAGGGCAAGGTAAAGGACAGGAACGCCGGCAGGCTGACCGCGTAGGCAACACTGGCCGAAAGCGCTGCAGCGCCGATCAGGCCGAACACCCAGGCTTGTTGCATGAAGTTATCGGCGGGTACCAGCGCAATGCCGGCACCGGCCAGGGTCAGGCCGGTCATGGCCGAACCCAGCAAAAACATGCGGCGCCAGATCGGATGGGCCTGACGATTGGGTATCGCCGAATCGAAGGCCGCGACTTGAATCACCCGCAACGCCACCAGCGACAACAGCCACACCAGCCAGACGCTGACCAGGAAGTAACGCTGCGGGCTCCAAAGCAAGCCAGCGCAGACCAGACCGTTGATCAACATGAATAACGTGGGCAGCAACGAGCCCTGATAAAGCAGACGCGTGCGTTCGACCGCCATTTCCATGGCGTACTGTTTGCGGATAACCCGGGGCTCCACGACGGGGCCCGACAGGTCGGTGCTGAGGGTCATAGGCAATGTTCTTGTTCTTATAATGGTGAGCATGCGCCCGAAACGTCGACGGAGCATACACAAGCATATGCCTGGACCAAACTGCTCCAGATCATAAATAGACCAAAGTATCGACTGCCTGGCCCCGTGTAAAAGCAGCCAAGCGAGCCCCGCCAACGCTTGCAGCCAGTGACTGACCGGTCGTCCTGCACCTATCTTTCATCGGCTAAAACAATGCAGGGTTTGCCCGGTGTGACGCCGCCCCCTAGAATGCCCCGATGCGCGATGATCTCTCCCTTCTGCTGAACTCCCTCAACGATGCCCAACGCCAGGCCGTAGCTGCCCGCGTGGGTCGTCAGTTGGTCCTGGCCGGTGCTGGTTCCGGTAAAACCCGAGTGCTGGTGCACCGTATCGCCTGGTTGATCCAGGTCGAAAACGCCTCGCCCCACTCCATCCTGTCGGTGACCTTCACCAATAAGGCCGCTGCCGAGATGCGCCATCGCATCGAGCAGCTGATGGGTATCAACCCGGCCGGCATGTGGGTCGGCACCTTCCACGGCCTGGCCCACCGCTTGTTGCGGGCGCACTGGCAGGAAGCTGGCCTGAGCCAGACTTTCCAGATTCTCGATAGCGACGACCAGCAAAGACTGGTCAAGCGGGTGATCCGCGAGCTGGGCCTGGACGAGCAACGCTGGCCGGCCCGTCAGGCCCAGTGGTTCATCAACGGGCAGAAAGACGAAGGTCTGCGTCCGCAACACATTCAAGCCAGCGGCGATCTGTTCCTGGCGACCATGCGCAGCATTTATGAAGCCTATGAGGCTGCGTGCCTGCGCGCTGGCGTGATCGACTTCTCCGAATTGCTGCTGCGCGCCCTCGACTTGTGGCGCGACCATCCGGGCTTGCTGGCGCACTATCAGAAGCGCTTCCGGCACATTTTGGTGGACGAGTTCCAGGACACCAACGCCGTGCAGTACGCCTGGTTGCGACTGCTGGCCAAGGGCGGCGACAGCCTGATGGTGGTCGGCGACGACGATCAGTCGATCTACGGCTGGCGCGGCGCGAAAATCGAGAACATCTATCAGTACTCCGATGATTTCCCGGATGCTGAAACCATTCGCCTGGAGCAGAACTACCGCTCCACCGCCGGCATCCTTAAAGCAGCCAACGCCCTGATCGCCAACAACACGGGACGCATGGGCAAAGAGCTGTGGACCGACGGCGGTGAAGGCGAAGCGATCAACTTGTACGCGGCGTTCAACGAACACGATGAAGCACGCTACGTGGTGGAAACCATCGAAAGCGCGCTGAAAACCGGCTTGGCTCGCAGCGATATCGCGATTTTGTACCGCTCCAACGCCCAATCGCGCGTTTTGGAAGAAGCCTTGCTGCGCGAGCGCATTCCGTACCGCATCTATGGCGGTCAGCGCTTCTTCGAACGGGCAGAAATCAAAAACGCCATGGCCTACCTGCGCTTGCTGGAAGGTCGCGGCAACGATGCAGCACTGGAGCGGGTGATCAACGTTCCGGCCCGCGGTATCGGTGAGAAAACCGTTGAAGCGATCCGCGACCATGCCCGTCACAGTGATGTGTCGATGTGGGAAGCCATGCGCCTGCTGGTGGCTAACAAAGGCCTGACCGGCCGTGCGGCCGGCGCACTGGGCGCATTCATCGAGCTGATCGAGAACCTCGCCGCCAAGTGCATGGAAATGCCGCTGCATCTGATGACCCAGACCGTCATCGAGCAGTCTGGGCTGATCGCCTATCACGAAGCGGAAAAAGGCGAGAAAGGCCAGGCACGGGTAGAAAACCTTGAGGAACTGGTCAGCGCCGCGCGCAACTTCGAAAACGCTGAAGAAGATGAAGACCTGACGCCATTGGCGGCGTTCCTCGGTCACGCATCACTGGAGGCCGGAGATACTCAGGCCGACGAGCACGAAGACAGCATTCAATTGATGACGTTGCACAGCGCCAAGGGCCTGGAATTCCCTTATGTGTTCCTGGTGGGCATGGAAGAAGGCCTGTTCCCGCACAAGATGAGCCTTGAAGAACCGGGTCGTCTTGAAGAGGAGCGCCGTTTGGCCTACGTCGGTATCACCCGGGCCATGCAGAACCTGGTGATGACCTATGCCGAAACCCGACGCCTGTACGGTAGCGAGACTTACAACAAGGTGTCGCGTTTCGTACGTGAAGTGCCGAAAGGACTGATCCAGGAAGTGCGGCTGTCCAATAGCGTCAGCCGTCCGTTCGGCGGTGGCCAGCAGCAGAGCTCCAGCAGCCTGTTTGGCGGTAGCGAGATCCCGGACACCGGGTTCAGCCTCGGCCAGACCGTCCGGCATTCGGTGTTTGGCGACGGCGTGATCCTGAACTTCGAAGGTGCCGGGGCTCAGGCTCGGGTGCAGGTGAACTTCAGCGAAGGCAGCAAGTGGCTGATGCTGGGTTACGCAAAGCTGGAAGCCATTTAATAGCTTCTGTGGGAGCGAGCCTGCTCGCGATGAACGATAGCGCAGTGTTTCAGACATACCGCTGCGCCCCCAATCGCGAGCAAGCTCGCTCCCACAGGGTTTTGTGTTGCATCCACTCTGTGTGCTGATACACGTTGATCTATAAAGGCGCGACAACATGGGCTCAGGTTTCCTTTCTTCCTGGACATTCTGGGCCCTGTTGTCAGCGGCATTTGCTGCCATGACCGCGATTTTCGCGAAAATCGGCATCGAAAACGTCAACTCCGACTTCGCCACCCTACTGCGCACCGTGGTGGTTTTGGTCAGCCTGGCCTTGATTTTGTACGCCACGGGCCAATATCAGTCATTAGGATCGATCTCTGCCAGGAGCTACCTGTTCCTGTTGCTGTCGGGACTTGCCACCGGTGCCTCGTGGATCTGCTACTTCCGCGCACTGAAACTGGGGCCGGCCTCACTGGTCGCTCCGGTGGACAAGCTCAGCGTGGTACTGGTGGCGGTGCTCGGCGTGATCCTGCTGGGCGAAAAACTCGACCTGCGCCAATGGGGTGGAATCGGCCTGATTACAGCCGGTGTGGTCATGCTGGCGCTGCGCCGCTAGGCACCCTTCCTACAGAACCTATCCACTTACCCTACGGACCAAAATTAACAGGCCTTATTGCGCTGACTGAAGCTGAACGCAACCTGTCAGGCAAAAGCCCGAAACACTCTGCCGCTAGCCAGTAACACTTCAGCTGTGCAACATGGCGCGCGTGCCATCCACAAATGGGAATTCCCTTTATGAAACGTTTTCTTAGCATCGCCATGGCGTTGTGCATCGGCCTGACGATGAGCCTCGACGCCAACGCCAAGCGCTTTGGTGGCGGCAAGAGCTCCGGCGCTGCGCCGACTCACCAGACCAGCCAAATGGCGCCTTCTTCTGCCGCAGGTGGTGCTGCCGCCACTGCGGGCGCGGCCGGTGCCGCTGGCGCTGCCGCCAAAGCCGGCGGTGCTTCGCGCTGGCTCGGCCCTCTGGCCGGCATCGCGGCCGGTGGCCTGCTGGCCTCCATGTTCATGGGCGGCGGCTTCCAGGGCATGCAGATCTTCGACATCCTGATCATGGCCGTCATCGCCTTCCTGGTCTTCCGCTTCATCGCCGCGCGTCGTCGCAAGCAGCAGGAGCACATGGCTCCAGCTGGCGCACCGATGCAGCGTGAAGTGTTCGAGCAGAAGCCAACGGCCATGGGTTCGGTCTTTGGCGGCTCGGCAGCACCGGTTGCCGCTCGTCCGGTGATCAACGCTCCGGCCTGGTTCAATGAAAAGAACTTCATTGAAGCGGCCCGCAACCACTTCCAGTCCCTGCAGCAGCACTGGGACGCCAACGAAATGGACAAGATCGCCGAGTTCGTGACCCCGCAACTGCTCGAGTTCCTCAAGCGCGAACGTGCCGATCTGGGCGACGGTTTCCAGTCCACCTACATTGATAACCTCAATGTTCAACTGGACGGCGTGGATGATCGTGCCGACAAGACCATCGCCACCCTGACCTTCACCGGTGTGTCGAAGACCTCGCGTTTCGACCAGGGCGAAGTGTTCAGCGAAAGCTGGAACATGGAACGTCCGCAGGGCGAGAACCAGCCTTGGCTGGTCGCCGGTATCCGCCAGAACGGCTGATCCCTCCTGCGTTAAGCATGCTGTAACGAAAACCCCGGCCTAGCCGGGGTTTTTCTATTTCACGGTTGCATCTATAGCGAGCTACTGTATAAACCGCCCCAACTAAACCGCGCCATCAAGCAAGAGGATCCCGGACGTGGAAGAAATCATCGAACAACTGCGTGAAGCCAACGAACCGGTACCGGTCCCCTTGGAGTTGCCCGACGAAGATCAATTGGTGGAAATCGAAGAACAGCTGTTCATCGACATTCCGTTTGTCTTCAGAGAGTTTTTGCTGACCGTCAGCGACGTCGTCTACGGCAGCCTGGAGCCGGTGACCGTCACCGACCCGCAATCCCACACCTACCTGCCGGACGTTGCCGCCAACGCCTGGGATGCGGGTGTTGATCGCAGCATGATTCCGATCTGCCAGGACGGTGACAACTACTACCTGGTCGAAGAAGACGGCACCGTGGTGCTGTGGTTGGCCGAAGAAGAGCTGATCGCCGAAGAAACCTGGGAATCGGTATGGCACTGGGCGCGGGACGTCTGGCTGGAAAGCTGAGACGCCTGACGCGCTACAGGGTTAATGCCCGGACGAATCCTTGTGGTTGTCCAGTGTTTCAAGCAACGCCACCTGCATCCGCGTGTGCACGCGGATGAACCAGCGCCAGAGCAGCGCCGCTACAGCGGCCGCGACGACGACGATCAGCACCAGTAACTTGTTGGTCGGCAGAATACTGGCCGACAAGGCTGCCAGCAGCAGAAAAATCACCAGCAGCGAGAGGATCGGGATCACTTCGGCGATCACCCGACGCACTCGCTGCGTGTGGCGGCCGGCCATCTCCGGCTTCACGCCCATCTCCGCCAACAGCATCGAGAGCGCCTTGAGCTTGCGATAGGCGGCGATCAGGAACGGCAGCGACAACAGCAACGCCCCGCCCCAAATCAACGCTTTCTGCCAGCTCGGGTCGCTGATCCAGTCTTGCAGGTAAACGGACATGCGCTCAGCGAAAAAAGCACCCGAGAAGAAGATCGCAATCACCAGCGCCAGATTGACGCCCACCTGCAACAGAATCCGCCGAATCATCGACGCCAGCAGCGCGCCCTCGCCCTGAGGCTGGATGCTGCGCAGCCATTCGCCGTACATCCCCAATACCCTGCCCAGTCGCTTCGGCATCACCGCGGCAAGCTTGATCGACAGCGGATCAGCCGCGCGAATCAGGTAGGGCGTCAGCAACGTGGTGATCACCGAGACGGCAACGGCGACTGGGTAGAGGAAGTTGCTGGTGACCTGCAACGTCATGCCCAGCGCCGCGATGATGAAAGAAAATTCGCCAATCTGCGAAAGCCCCATCCCGACTCGAAGTGAGGTGCGTCCATCATTACCAGCGATAAAGGCGCCAAGGCCGCAAGAAAACATCTTGCCCAGCACCACGGCCACGGTAATCACCGCAATCGGCCATGCATATTGCAGCAGGATCATCGGATCGAGCATCAGCCCAATGGCGACAAAGAAGATCGCACTGAACAGGTCGCGAACCGGTTCGATCAAGCGCTCGATTTTCAGCAATTGCCGGGATTCAGCCATGATCGCGCCAATCAGGAAGGCGCCGAGCACCATGCTGTACTCAAGTTTGACCACCAGCAAACAGAAGCCGAAACACAGGCCTAACACCGTGATCAGCAGCATTTCATTGCTTTCGAACTTCGCCACGTAAGCCAGCAATCGCGGCACCAGCAGGATGCCGATGACCAGTGCGACAACCATGAACAGCGAGAGCTTGCCGACCGTTGAAAACACTTCGCCGGAACTGACCGTGCCGCTGACCGCGATGCTCGACAGCAACGCGATGATGCCGATGCCAAGGATGTCTTCAACAATCAGCACGCCGAAAATCAGCTGCGCGAAGCGCTCGTTCTTCATCTTCAGGTCGTTGAGCGCCTTGACGATGATGGTGGTCGAGGAAATCGCCAGGATCGCGCCAAGGAACAGCGAGTCCATGGTGTTCCAGTCGAACCAGCGACCGATCTCGTAGCCGATCCAGATCATCAGGACGATTTCCAGGAACGCCGCAATGAACGCCGTAGCGCCAACCTTGAACAGCTTACGCAGGCTGAACTCCAGGCCCAGACAGAACATCAGGAAAATCACACCGAGTTCGGCGAGGGTTTTGATAGTGTCTTCATCGTGGATCAGGCTGAACGGCGGGGTGTGCGGGCCGATGATGAAGCCGGCGACGATGTAGCCGAGCACCACCGGTTGTTTGAAGCGATGAAACAGCACGGTCACCACACCCGCGATCAACATGATCACTGCCAGATCTTGAATGAAACTGATGGCGTGCATGGTGTGGGGCTCCTGTTCGAGCAAGGTAAAAAATCCACTTCCCGCGTGGGAATTACCCTTGAGAAGGGGCTTTTGAAGGGTAACACCGCGACTTCTGGCAGAAAGGCGGTGCAATATATGGAAACAGATCGATCCAGGCGTGACGGCAGCCACCCGCCCGGCGTCCCGATAACTGTTGGTTTGAAAAGCTGACAAGGCCCCCGCAGAGGTGCCGCCCTCCCGAAATTCTGCCTTGAACCGTGAGAACGCTATGGAACCCGGAAACGCACAACTGTCGATGACGGTATTGATGACCCCCGACATGGCCAACTTCTCTGGCAATGTCCACGGCGGTACCTTGCTCAAATACCTCGACGAAGTGGCCTACGCGTGCGCCAGCCGTTATGCCGGCCGCTACGTGGTGACCCTGTCAGTGGACCAGGTGATTTTCCGCGAGCCGATTCATGTCGGCGAACTGGTGACCTTTCTGGCCTCGGTCAATTACACCGGCAACACCTCCATGGAGGTGGGCATCAAGGTGGTGACCGAGAACATCCGCGAGCGCTCGGTGCGCCACACCAACAGCTGCTTCTTCACCATGGTCGCAGTGGATGACGACCGCAAACCGGCTGTTGTCCCGCCTCTGCAACCGCAGAACAGCGAAGACAAACGCCGCTTCATGCAGGCCCAGCAGCGTCGGCAGATTCGTCAGGAACTGGAAAAGCGCTATCAGGACATCAAGGGCGACGCCTGACATGTTTTGTCGTTAGATCGCATTCGCGGGCAAGCCTCGCTCCTACAGATTTCTTACCGTACCTGTAGGAGCGAGGCTTGCCCGCGAAGCTTTAAAGGCTGATCGCTGCCGCCTCAAACCGCACCCGCGGATGGGCGATCCGGTCCTGAGCCCGTACCAGTTCCAGCTCATAGCTGGAGCAAGCCTGGGTTTCCAGCAGCACTTCATGTACCGCCGACGCGGCGAATTCGAAAGCCGCCACCAGGCTATCGCCCAACAGTACGCGAGCCAGAAACAGTCCGGAGGTCAGGTCGCCGACGCCCACCGGCTGACGCGGGAACGCCAGCAGCGGACGGCGCAAATGCCAGCTGTCTTCGGCCGTCACCAGCAACATCTCGAAAACATCCGCCGGTTTACCGGGATAGTCCAGATGCTTGACCAGCACAGCCTTCGGACCACGCGCCAGCAGCGCTCGCGCCATGGCCAGGCAATCGAACAACGATTGCGGCTTGCGTCCCGAAAAGCTGTCCAGCTCCAGCTGGTTCGGGCACATGAAGTCCGCCACGGCAGCCGCCTCCTCCAGCAGGAAATCGCTGACTTCCGCGGGCACGCTGCAACCCTTCTCCGGATGGCCCATCACTGGGTCACACAGATACAGTGCCTTGGGATTCATCGACTTGATCCGCGCCACCCCCGTCAGGATCGCCCGGCCCTGGGCAGCACTGCCGAGATAGCCAGACAGCACGGCGTCGCAGTTGCCCAGTTCGCCAATCGCCGCGATGCCTTCGACCAAATCAGGAATCTGATGCGGCGCCAGCACCTCACCGGCCCATTGGCCGTACTGGGTGTGGTTGGAGAACTGCACGGTATTGAGCGGCCAGACATTCACCCCGACCCGCTGCATCGGGAAAACCGCGGCGCTGTTGCCAGCGTGGCCGAACACCACGTGGGACTGGATGGCGAGCAGATGGGGCGTACGTTTCATGCGGTGGGTTTTCCGTCAAACGATTGAAATTCAAGCCGCGCAGTATGCGACTAAACGCAGCCTGTACGACAGACCGGCGACGCAGTTAAGCTGACACTATCTTGTTGGAGCAACGTGTTGATGCTGACCCTTGGAAATATCTTCGTCCTGATGCTGCTTGCCACCGGTGGCGCGTGGTTATGGCACAACCATGGCTTGCGCGAGCGCGCGCTGGAGCGGGTCAAGCTGCATTGCGCCAAGCTCGGAATCGAGCTGCTGGACGGCAATGTGGCCTTGAAGAAGATCGCATTCATTAAAGACGCAAACGGCCGGCGGCGCCTCGCCCGTGTGTATAACTTCGAATTCACCGTGACCGGTGAAAGCCGTCACAACGGCACCATCACGCAGTTCGGCGCCCACAGTGCGCAGATTGAGCTGGAGCCCTACCCGATGCCGTTCGACGACACACCTGCGGTGGCCGATGTAGTGAAACCGCGCGCCGAGGTGATCGAGATGAGTCAGTGGCGGCAAGAACACACTAAATGGCGTCCTTGATTTAAATCGGGCTCGACCGGCAGTCGGCTAGATCTCTTTGCAATGAATCAACATCCTGCGGCTCACTGAAAATCAGTTCGATGCGCGAATCACGCCGCCATTCGCTGGGCTGCCAGTCCAGCACCGGGTTTTCCAGTGCATTCGCCGAAACCCAACCGTCGACGCTGTGGATAACCAGCTTCGCCCTCCGCCAGGCCAGGCTTTCAAGCCAACGGCCAAGGCGCGTCGCATCGAAAGTCTGACTCGGATGCCAGCGCCACCCAACACTCCAGCCGCCCTCCTGCTCCTGGCTCAAGCAAATTGGCAGCGCAGGGTCGGTCCAGATGGCCGGCAGCTGTGCCAATCCTTTGGGTGCAACGAAGTTATCCACACCCGCTACAGCCTGAACCCCAAGCCCTGGTAACTCACTCAATGGCAATGCGGCTTGCTGCGTCCAGTACAACGGCCGCGCCGGCAACTGTGCAGCGATTCGCTGGCGATCGGCGTCGTCGAGATTTTCGGCTTTATTCATCAGCAACAACCCGGCGCTGTTCAGCGCTTCCTGTTGCGCCACCGGCAGCGGTTTGCCGGCAGCAAGCGCCTGGGCGTCCAGCACCAGTACGCAGGGTTGAACAGCCAACACGCCTTGCCACGGCGCCTCACTCAACTGCCTGAGCAATTGCGCCGGATGCCCCAGCCCGGAGGGCTCGATAAACAGCCGATCCGGCCGCGCCTTGCGTAGCAAACGCCCGAGGCCGATCTGAAACGGCGCACCATTGACGCAACACAAACAGCCTCCGGCCACTTCACCCAGTGCGATACCATCGGCGTCCCGGGTCAGCAACGCAGCGTCGAGGCCGATCTGACCGAACTCGTTGATCAGTACCGCCCAACGTTCATTCGCCGGCCGCTGCGCCAGCAGGTGCTTGATCAGGCTGGTCTTGCCGGCACCCAATGGGCCAGCAATGACGTGAGTGGGAATGTTCTGCAACATGGTCGAAAGTTTCTGAGGAGGTAAAGGATGCGGTTGATGGGATTGTCGTTGCTCCTGGCGCTCACTTCAGGTGAGGCGCTGGCTCAAGCCTGCGTGGTACATAGCACGGCTGCAAGACTCGACGTGAAAGTCTGCCAGCAGAACCGCAACATCCCGGAAAAACTGTTCGCCGATGGGTTCTGCCAGCCGAACCTTCCTGGCCAGAAAGTCGAGGTGCAGTACGTCGATCAATGCCCCACTGGCGCGTTCGGCGTGTGCAGCAACGCCCAAGTCGCCAATATGCCTTACCGGCAGGATATTCACTATTACGGCGTAGCCACGGATGCGGCGTATTTGAAGCCATTTTGTGAAGCCCAGAGCCAGGGAACCTGGCTCAAGCCGTGAGCCGCTAGCTCAGCCAGTCGAGCGTCAGGATCAGCCGCCGCTCACCGGACGCAAGCTGTGGCGACCGGTGAATAAGGCCGAAGCCTTCGTTGCCATGCCATTTCTCGCCTTTGAGCAACGCGACTTCGCCGCTGGCGATCTGCTCGATCAACGAATCATCCTGCGGTTCGGCTTCGGCTTTACCCAGTTGTCGGCGATCCATCGCACCTTCCTTCAGCCACTGGCTGCCGATTCCGCAATACGTGGTGATCAGCCGCACCGGCACGTGATCGACGTGGAAACGCGGGCACATGGCTTTGTCCAGGACCCGCAGGCGCAAGCCGACACGCTTGGCTCCCAGCAAACAGGCGAAAGCACTGACCAGCCAGGAGACGTCGGCGATGAAACCTTCGTAACCTTCCAGATCGCTGAAACCTGAGGCCAATCCGTGAAGATTGGGTTCGGTGTCATCGCCGGGCAGTTCCAAGACCAGCGACTCGGCCAACGGCTCGTTCAGTGACAGCAGCAAACGCCCGAAATCAGCGATGTGCGCCGGCAATTGGCGCTGCCAAACGGCGAGGTTTACACCGTCATCCAGTACTCGGGTCAACACTCGCGGCGTCTCACCTTGAACCTGACAAATGATCGGCCGCAGTTTCAGACTGGGTGCCAACATCAGGCTGCCACCTCTTCATGCCACGGGCCAAATGGATCTGGCAGCAATCGCCAGCACTCGACGCCTAACGCCATTTCGTCGTCGGTCAGCAGGCAATTGTCGAGTTCGGCGGTGAGTTGCGCGAAGTCCATGTTCTGGCCGATGAACACCAGTTCCTGGCGGCAATCGCCGGTGGCTGCGGTCCAGTTTTCCATGATCCCGGCGGTGCTTTCTTCGTCTTGCGGCCACTGGGTTTTCGGCACGAAACGCCACCAGCGCCCAGCGAAACCATGGCGCATCAATCCGCCGGCCTGGGACCAACTACCGGCGTCCATGTGCTTGCTGGCCAGCCAGAAGAAGCCCTTGGAGCGCAGCAGTTTACCGTTCACCCACGGGCGGTCAATGAAGCTGAAAAAGCGCTGCGGATGAAACGGTCGGCGTGCTCGATAGGCTGTCGAGGCGATGCCGTATTCCTCGGTTTCGGGCACGTGTTCGCCACGCAGTTCCTGTAGCCAGCCCGGCGCCTGAGCGGCCTTTTCGAAGTCAAAACGACCGGTATTGAGGATTTTCTTGAGCGGCACTTCGCCCATCACCATCGGAATGATTTCGGCCTGGGCATTGAGCCGTTCGAGGATCGCGATCAGCTCCTGGCGTTCACTGCTGCTGATCAAATCGATCTTGCTGATCAGGATCACGTCGGCGAATTCGATCTGCTCGATCAACAGATCAGTGATCGAGCGTTCGTCCTCTTCACCCAAGGTTTCGCCACGGGAAGCGAGGCTTTCGGCGGCCTGATAGTCGAGCAGGAAGTTCATGCCATCGACCACGGTGACCATGGTGTCGAGCCGGGCGATGTCGGCCAGGCTCTGCCCTTCTTCATCCCGAAAGGTGAAGGTTTCCGCCACGGGCAGTGGCTCTGAAATGCCGGTGGATTCGATCAATAAATAATCAAAACGACCCTCCTTGGCGAGTTTGCTCACCTCTTCCAGCAAGTCTTCGCGCAAGGTGCAGCAGATGCAGCCATTGCTCATCTCCACCAGTTTTTCTTCCGCACGATTCAGGGTGACATCGCGCTGGACTTCACCGCCATCGATGTTGATTTCGCTCATATCATTGACGATCACGGCGACGCGCAGGTTGTCGCGATTGCGCAGCACGTAGTTGAGCAGCGTGCTTTTGCCAGCGCCGAGAAAGCCCGACAGGACGGTTACGGGGAGACGATTGGGCATCAGGTATTCCTCACAGAGATGCCCGGTCGCAATGTCGGGCTTAACTCAATGTTATAGTATAACAACACAATCAAGCCACTCTCCTCTTGCCCAAGATGCCAAAGGGCACGATGCTCAAACCCGTTCGGTCCGAGAGAAATCCTATGCGTGTCGCCCTGAAAATAACGCTGATGAGCGTTTCGCTACTGGTCGCTGTCGGCGCCTGGGCGCAAAGCCCGAGCCTGGCCAAATGCACCCGAAGCGCCAATCTGCTGGCCTGCGTGGATGGCGACGGCAACGCCTACAGCGTCAACACCGTCGCAAGCACGATCTATCTGCGGGGCTTCGAAGCGGCCGGCAAACGCCACTGGGCGCAGACCAACAGTCGCTACGGGCAACTCACGTTCTTTACCGGGCTCGCTTCCGATGGCGAGGCTTGGGTCGGTTACAACCGCCGCGTCGGCTGGACCACGATCAATCGGTTTTCCAGCTCCGGTGGCAGCAGCGGCAAGTTCACCTGTAGCCGAATTGCAGGGTGTTAGGCCTGGGATTTTTTCTGCGCTTGCTGCCAAGCGATGTAACTGTTTACCGGCGGATTTTTCTGGAAGTAGCGCTGTAGCCCTTCGAACAAGCCATCGGCTACCGCCTGCTGGTGGCGTGCAGTGACCAGTCGCTGACTGTCGCGAGCGTTGGAGATGAAGCCGGTTTCCACCAGGATCGACGGCACGTCCGGCGACTTCAGCACCGCAAATCCGGCTTGTTCCACGCGCTTCTGATGCAGCGTGGTGATGCCCGCCAGGCTGCCGAGCACCGTGCTGCCCAACTGCAAACTGGCGGCGATGGTCGCGTTCATCGACATGTCGAGAATGACCCCGGCAAGCATCGGGTCCTTATCCTTGAGATTGAGCAGGCTGGTAGCACCCAGCAGGTCTGCGCCGTTCTCACGTTGTGCCATGAAACGCGCGGTCGCCGAGGTTGCTCCACCCTCCGACAGGCAGTAGACCGAAGCGCCTGACGCGGTGAGACGCGGTGCGGCATCGGCATGCACCGAGATGAACATGTCGGCGTTGTGCTTGCGGGCGATCTCCACACGCTTGCGCAACGGGACGAAGAAGTCGTCGTTGCGCACCAGTTTCACGTCGAAGCCCTTCTCGCGTTTCAGTCGTTTGGCCAATAGCTGGGCGATGGACAGCACCACGTCTTTCTCACGCTCACCTTTGGCGCCGACCGCGCCGGGGTCTTTGCCACCGTGACCGGGATCGACCACGACGATGATGTCGCGCTTGGGATGTGCTTTGTCGACGGTCGCCTCGGGCGCAGCCGTCATTTGTAACGGTGCAGCCGTCCTCAGATCGAGTACCAGTCGATGGCCCTGACCGTCCTGTGGCGGCAGTAAAAAACTGGCGAGCTGCACCGGACTGCTGAGGTCGAGGACGATTCGCGTATCGCCCTGGCCGAAGGGCCCGGAGCGTATCGAGCGAATCACGGTGTTGCCGAGCGTCAACTGACTGAAATCGCCACTGAGGTTGGCGCCACTCAGATCGATGATCAGCCGTTCGGGAGCGCTCAGGGAAAACGTCTTGTATTGCACCGGCCCGCTCAGATCGAACACCAATCGCAGCTTGTCATCCGAACGCCAGAGCCGCGCATTGCGAATCTGAGTGGCCGAGACGCCAAACGGTAAAGCGAAGGCCACGCTGGCCAGGATCAGGTTCAACAAGTGACGTCTGTGCATGATGAAAGCCTATTCATGAAAAAGGCATGGTTGATTTTAATGTAATAACATAACATACGAAATCGACTCCCACGATGGACCTGCTCATGAATGCGCTGACTCTGCCGGATATTGCCGCGCAGGCCTCACGCCAAGCCCTGCCACTCGACTGGGTGGGCATGTGCGGCGTTGCTCTTCCTGTTTTGTTCGATGGCCAACGATTGAGTGCAAAGGCCGACGCCGGCGTTAGTCTCGACGATGGCGAGGCGCGCGGGATTCATATGTCGCGGCTGTATTTGGCGTTGGAAATGCTCGAGCAAGAAAACCTGACACCCGCCTTGTTGCGGCGAGTTTTGCAAAGTTTTCTCGAGACTCATGAAGGACTGTCCGCCAGCGCGTACTTAAAAATCCACACCGATTTACTGCTCAAAAGACCGGCGCTGGTCAGTCCATTGGCCGGCTGGAAAACCTATCCAGTGAGTATCGAAGCACGTTTGAAAAACGCGATGTTCCACGTGGAACTAAAAATCGACGTGCCTTATTCCTCGACTTGTCCGTGTTCCGCCGCACTTTCCCGGCAACTGATTCAGCAGCAATTCGTCGATGACTTCGCCAACAAGCCGCTGCAACACGCCGATGTGTTGGCTTGGCTCGGCTCTACAAAAGGTATCGTCGCAACGCCTCACAGCCAACGGAGCACTGCGAAATTGCGGCTTCGACTGGACGACTATCTGGATGACTTGCCGCTGATCGCAATCATCAACGACGCCGAAGCGGCCCTCGGCACCGCCGTGCAAACCGCCGTAAAACGCGCCGACGAACAAGCCTTCGCGCTGGCCAACGGTCAGAACCTGATGTTCTGCGAAGACGCCGCGCGACGTTTGAACCTGGCCCTGAAACGCTCCCCCGGCATCAACGCCTTCCACATACGAGTCGTCCACGCGGAAAGCCTCCACGCCCACGATGCGGTCGCCGAAAGCCACTGGAACTGGGAGGCCGCATGATCAGTTGCCAAGCCTTGCGTTGGGGTGCACCCGGCCAGCCACTGACTCCCTCCGTGGATTTCGAACTGGCCAAAGGAAGTCTGACCGCCGTAATCGGTGCCAATGGCTCGGGCAAAAGCAGCCTGCTGAAAGTCATCGCGGGTTTGCAAAAACCGCTGATGGGCAAAGTCATCCTGGATGTTCCACGCAAGGGCAGCCTCTCGTTCCTGCCCCAGCAACAACACCTGGATCGTCAATTCCCCATCAGCCTGCAAGAGTTAGTGGCCGCCGGTTTCTGGGGTAGCACGCAGTCTCCCGAGATACGCAGTCAACGCCTCAAAGCCGTGCTGGAAAACTGGTGTCTGAGCGGACTGGAACAGCGCCCATTGATGGCCTTGTCCGGTGGCGAATTACAGCGTGCCCTGCTCGCCCGTTTGAGCCTCGCCGACGCACCATTGCTATTGCTCGACGAACCCCACGCCGCCCTCGACGAGCTCGGCCAAGCGCTGCTCTGGAAACACATTCACACCTGGCATGCCGAAGGCCGAACCCAGATGATCGTGTGCCATGACCTGGCCGCCGTTCGCCAACACATTCCTCAAACGTTACTGATCAAAAGCAGCGGCTGCGTCCTCGGATCGAGCGTTGATCTGATCCACCAACAACCCCATACGCAGGTGGCCTGATGCTCGCAGCCGCTCATCTTTGGCAACCGTTCCACGAGTTCTTGTTCATGCGGCGAGCGCTTCTCGGCGGGTTGGTTCTGGCATGCAGCACCGCACCGTTAGGCGTGTTTTTGATCCTGCGACGCATGAGCCTGATCGGCGACGCGGTGGCTCACGGCATTCTGCCGGGGGCCGCATTGGGCTTCTGGTTCGCCGGATTGAGTCTGCCGGCGCTGACCATCGGCGGCCTCGGTGCCGGTCTCGGCATGGCCGGACTCGCTGCCTGGATCACCCGTCGCACCGGCCTGCGAGAAGACGCCAGCCTCGCCGCGATCTACCCGATTTCCCTTGCCTGCGGTGTACTGATCCTCGGCATCGCCGGCAAACGTCTGGACCTGTTGCACCTGTTGTTTGGTTCAGCGCTGGCCGTCGATGGCCCGACGTTGACCGGCATGGTGTGGGTCTCGGGATTCAGCCTGATCGCCATGGCGTGCATCTACAAACCGCTATTGCTGGACACCCTCGACCCACTCTTTCTGCAAACCGTCAGCCGACTCGGTCCCCTGGCTCACGGCGTATTTCTGACCCTGGTGGTGCTGAATCTGGTAATCGGTTTTCAAGCCATCGGTGCGCTGATGGTGGTCGGTTTGATGATGCTGCCCGCCGCCGCGTCGCGCTTCTGGAGTCGTCGCTTGCCCGTGTTGATGGCCATCGCCGCCCTGCTCGGCTGCCTCTCGGTGTGGCTCGGACTGTTGCTGTCGTTCTACTACTCGCTGCCCAGTGGCCCGGCGATCGTGCTGGTGGCTGGCGGTTTGTATCTGCTGTCCGTGGTGTTCGGACCGGTGCACGGTTTGCTGCGCCGCCCGCCTTTGCTCACATCCCAATGAGGTGTTACCCGATGCGCGCTTTACTCGTGCTGTTCAGTTTGCTGCTGTCGATGTCGCTGTCTGCTGCGGAAAAACTTCAGGTAGTCACCAGTTTCAGCATCCTCGCCGACATGACCCAGCAAGTCGGCGGCGACCATATCCAGCTCACCAACATGGTCGGCCCGGACGCCGATGCTCACACGTACGAGCCGACCCCGGACGACGCCAAGGCGTTGCTCAAAGCCAAACTCATCATCAAAAACGGCTTGGGTTTCGAGCCATGGCTGGACCGCCTGGTGACCAGCTCCGAGACCCAAGCGCCAGTGATCAGCGCGAGCCACGGGGTCATCCCGCGCGCCCTGGATGAAGATGGCGAGACGATTCCCGACCCGCACGCTTGGCACAATCTGGCGAACGCTGAGCTGTATATCAGCAACATCACCAAGGCGCTGATCGCCGCCGACCCTACGAACAAAGCCGACTACGAACGCAACAGTCAGGCCTACCTGAAACAGATCTACGCGCTGCTTGCCGAAGCCAAGGTCAAACTCGGTTCGTTGCCACCGGGCAATCGAAAAATCGTGACGTCTCATGACGCCTTCGGTTATCTCGGTCAGGCTTACGGCATCGACTTCATGGCGCCTCAAGGCCTATCCACTGAACGCGAACCGTCAGCCGCCGAAGTCGCCGCATTGATCACTCAGATTCGCCAGGCCAAGGTCAAAGCGGTGTTCATGGAAAACATCAAGGATGCACGCCTGCTCAAGCAGATTGCGGATGAAAGCGGCGCGCACATCGGTGGCACGTTGTACTCCGATGCGCTCGCGGCTAACGGTCCGGCCAGCACTTTCGTCGGGTTGTTCGAGTACAACCTCAACACCCTGTACAACGCGTTGAGCAAGCCATGATCCGCAAGAATCCTTCCGGTGATTTGCCGGTGATCGCGGAGTCTGCCTACGTGGATAAAACCGCCATCATCTACGGCAAAGTGATGATTGGCGAGAACGTCTTCGTCGGTCCTTACGCGGTGATTCGGGCCGACGAGGTGGATGCCTCAGGCGAGATGGAGCCGATCACCATCGGCGCCAACTCGAACATCCAGGATGGCGTGGTGATCCACTCCAAGTCCGGGGCAGCAGTGACCATCGGCGAGTTCAGTTCCATCGCCCACCGCTCGATCGTTCATGGTCCGTGCACGGTTGGCGACCGGGTGTTTATCGGGTTCAACAGCGTGCTGTTCAACTGCGCAGTCGGTGACGGCTGCGTGGTGCGCCACAACTCGGTGGTCGACGGTCGCGACCTGCCTGAAGACTTCTATGTGCCCTCCACCACCCGCATCGGCCCGAAAACGGATCTGTCGCAGTTCCCACCGGTGAGCGTCAGCGCCTCGGAGTTTTCCGAGGACGTGGCGCGCACCAACGTCGACCTTGTGCGTGGCTACAAAGCCCTGCAGAACGAGTTCTGACCATGAGCAGCGTGCTGATTCGCAATGCCCGGCTGGTGAATGAAGGCCGTGAGTTTGATGGTGATCTGTTGGTTAGCAACGGGCGAATCGTGAAGATCGCCAGCAGCATCCACGGTGAAAATGCCAACGTGGAAATCGATGCACAAGGGCAATGGCTGTTGCCCGGAATGATCGACGACCAAGTGCACTTCCGCGATCCAGGCTCGCCAGACAAAGGCAGCGTCTACACCGAATCGCGGGCTGCGGTGGCCGGTGGCATCACCAGCTTCATGGACATGCCCAACACCCATCCGGCGACCCTGACCCTCAGCGCACTGACCGACAAAAAGCGTCGAGCGGCAACTAACTCCGTCGCCAATTACGGCTTTCATTTCGGCGTGAGCAACGACAATCTCGACACCGTCGCCAGGCTCAATCCTTGTGAAGTAGCTGGTGTCAAAGTGTTCATGGGCGCTTCGACCGGGAACATGCTGGTCGATGACCCACAGATTCTCGAGCGGTTATTCGCCGAGGTGCCGACCCTTTTGTTGGCCCACTGCGAGTACACGCCCAGCATCAACGCCAACGCAGCGAACCTGCGTGAATTGTTCGGCGAACACATTCCCGCTGCGGCCCACCCGCTGATCCGCAACGCCGAGGCCTGCTTTCGCTCCTCCTCAATGGCTGTGGAACTGGCCAGGCGTCACGGCACCCGACTGCATGTTCTACACCTGACCACCGCCCGCGAACTGGCGTTGTTCGAAGACAAGCCACTCGCCCAGAAACGCATCACCGCCGAAGTCTGCCTGCACCACTTGCTATTCGATGACCGGGATTACCCGAGCCTCGGCAACCTGATCAAGTGCAACCCGGCGATCAAAACCCAGGCTGACCGCGATGCCTTGCGCGAAGCATTGCTGAGCGATCGGCTCGACGTGATCGGCAGCGATCATGCGCCTCACACCTGGGCTGAAAAACAGCGGCCGTACAGCCAGGCGCCTTCCGGCTTGCCGTTGGTGCAACATGCCCTGCCCGCGTTGCTGGAACTGGTCGCGGATGAAGTGTTGCCGATCACTACGCTCGTCGCAAAAACCAGTCACCGGGTTGCCGATCTGTTCGCCATTCCCGACCGCGGTTATTTGCGCGAAGGCTATTGGGCCGACCTCGTTATGATCAAACCCGAACCTGGCGGCGTCGCCGTTTCCCAGCAGCCGATCCTGTCTCAATGCGGCTGGACACCTTTTGCCCGACAGCGTTTTCGCCACAGCGTCAGCACCACGATCGTGTCGGGGCAAATTGCCTGGCACGACCAACGTCTTAATGACAACTGCCAGGGTTTACCACTACGGTTTATGCGCTAGCACTCGAGAGCACCGACATGATTCACATCACCCTGAGCGATGGTTCATTGCGTGAATACGACCAGCCACTGTCGGTGTACGAGCTCGCCGCGAGTATCGGACCCGGACTGGCAAAAGCGGCGGTGGCCGGCCGAGTAGACGGCATCCTGGTGGACTGTGAGTTCATGATCGAAGCCGATGCCCGGGTCAGCATCGTCACGCCGCAAGAGCCCGATGGGCTGGAGATCCTGCGACGCTCCTGTGTACTGATGCTGGCCATGGCCGTTAAACAACTCCATCCACAGGTGCAATTGCACTCAGGAACGGCGCTGGGCGACGGGTTCTTTCATGAGTTTTCTGCCGAGCGATCCTTAACGCAGACAGACCTGCCACTGATCGAAGCCCGCATGCAGACGCTGGCGGCGACCAATCACTCGATTCGCCGTCAAGGAAAGACGCCGCTGTACCGCCTGGGGAACGTCGAATCTACGACCGCTGGCCCGCATGTCCCCGCGACCAGAGTGCTGCAAGCGTTCACCCTCGATCACGTCAGCGGTACGTTGCCGCAACGTATTTACGGTACGTGCTGGTCCTGCCAACAAGAGCTTGATAACTGGCGGACACCGCCACACGTCATGATCGTCAGCATGGACCAACGTCAGGCGGATTACGCGCAGTCGGTAACCGAGGCAATGCGCAGAAGTGGCGTGCGCGCCCGTGCGGATTTGCGCCACGAGAAAGTCCGCCAAAAAATTCGCGAGCACAGTCAGCACGTGCCGTATCTGGTGGTGATCGGGGAGAAAGAAAAAGAAGGCGGGTTTGTCAGTGTGCGCAGCCGCACTGGGGAGGATTTCGGCAGGATGAGCGTTGAGACGGTGTGTGAGTGGTTGAATCAGGCCCGCTCCCACACAGTCATGTAAGGGCGCGGGCCTGCTGGCGAGTTTTTAAGCTCTCGGCTTGACGGTCCCGCAATCCTGCCCCAACCACACGGCGCGGCTTTCCAGGCTACCCTTCTGCTGAATACCGGTAGCATTGAACGTGCCGTTAACCTTGGTGGTGAACTCACGATCACTGAGGAAAGTGGCGACACCGGCGCCCTGCGCTTTCGGACAGCTGAAGCGGAATTTCCACTGATTCCCGGTACGGTCGGTGATTTCCTGCTTGCAGCCCGACTGTGGATCGGTCAGCGGAATATTGTCTGTCTTCACCTGCTCCGGCGTCAGACAGGCCCGAATCCCTTTGCCGCCCATGGTGATGCCCTGCTTTTCGAGCTGCGCTCGCTGTTGAGGGGTCATCTGGCTCTGTATCTGGCCAAGAATCAGCTGCAAATCCGGGAGATTCTGGTCATCGACCTTCATGTTGCTTGTGGTCATTTCCCACAAACCGGGCTGCAACATCTGCGCCTGAGCGGCCACAGGAAGTGACAAACCAATAGCCATGGCCAAACCCAGCAGACGAACGTTCATCGAGTAACTCCTGATCATTAGTGGCTGTTAGACGTCAGCCAGTGGCTTCGGTTCATGGGCCAATTAAATAGCGACATTCTGCACGGAACATGGTCTGTTAAGCATTGAATCTTCAGGAGCAAGGCTGCCCCATGGATTACTTTGGACCGCATATTTTCGGCTACATGATTGCACTGCTACACACGCTGGGCCTGATCGCTGCCATTCACGCCGTGCTCACCGTCCGGACCGCCCAGGGATCGATCGCCTGGGCCCTGTCGTTGCTGTTTATTCCCTACCTCACGCTCATCCCCTATCTGGTCTTCGGCCGCAGCACCTTCGATGGTTACATCAAGGCTCGGCGCCAGGCCAACGAAGAAATGCGCAAGGCTATCTCCGAGCTCAACTGGCGACCCTGGGTAGAAGAGGCGCTGACCGCTCGCGCCTCCAATGCTTACGCGTCCTTGAGGGCCATGCCGAAACTGGGGCGCATGCCGTGCCTGGCGAACAACGAAGTGCGTTTGCTGATCGACGGCCAAGCCACCTTCAACGCAATATTTGAAGCCATCAGCAACGCGAAGGAAGCGGTGCTGATTCAGTTTTTCATCATCCACGACGATCGCCTCGGTCAACGCCTGCAAACCTTGCTGCTGAAGAAAGCCGCCGAAGGCGTGGCGGTTTATTTATTGTACGACCGCATCGGCAGCCATTCCCTGCCTCACAATTACGTGCAGCCGCTGCGCGATGCCGGCGTCGAAGTTAAAGCCTTTGCGACCCGCAGCGGCTGGCTCAATCGCTTTCAGGTCAACTTCCGCAACCACCGCAAGATTGTGGTAGTCGATGGAGTGCTGGGTTTCGTCGGGGGGCATAACGTCGGCGACGAATACATGGGCGAAAAACCTCCGCTGGCACCATGGCGCGATACCCATGTGCAAGTACGCGGACCGGTGGTGGCCTGCATGCAGGAATCTTTCGCTGAAGACTGGTTTTGGGCCGCCCGCTCATTGCCGCCGCTGATCCTGCCGGACGTTTACCCGGACGACGGCGTGCTCTGCCAATTGCTCGCCAGCGGCCCGGCAGATTCCTACGAAACCTGTTCGTTATTCTTCGTCGAAGCCATTCATGCAGCAACCGAACGGGTGTGGATCACCAGCCCTTATTTCATCCCCGACGAAGCTGTGTTCGCTGCGTTAAGGCTGGCTGTTCTGCGAGGCGTGGATGTGCGGCTGCTGCTGCCCTCTCGACCGGACCACCGAATCGTCTACGCTGCCTCCAGCCTTTATGCTTTCGAAGCCGTGCGCGCCGGTGTGCGAGTGTTCCGCTACGAGCCGGGGTTCCTGCATCAGAAAGTGGTGTTGATCGACAGCGAAATCAGCGCCATTGGCAGTGCCAATCTGGACAACCGCTCGTTCCGGCTGAATTTTGAAGTGATGTTGTTGACGGTCGACAGCGAATTTGCCGCCGAAGTGGAGCAGATGCTCAACGATGACTTCGCCCAGGCCCACGAGATCGCCAAAGAAGAAAGCCGGGAGACCCGCCGCCTGCAACAGGTCGGCATGCGGGTCGCCCGGCTTATCTCACCGATACTTTAAGGGTTGTAGATATCGTCGCGCGTCCATGGCAGTTCATGGCTGCCATCGGGGTGAGCTTTCACCGCAAGAATCTGATGCAGATTGATCCAGCCCTTGGCGAACGCGTAAGCGCATCCTGCCAGGTACAGCCGCCAGATCCGTAAGGCCTGCTCTGGCACCAGCCTGGAAGCCGCTTCCAGATTGTCTTCCAGGCGTTCGCTCCAATGGTCCAGCGTGCGCGCGTAATGCAGGCGCAGACTCTCGACATCGACAATCTCCAGCCCTGCTTCGCTGATCTCGGCCGAGATCATCGACAGATGCGGCAGCTCGCCATTGGGGAACACATACTTCTCGATGAATTCGCCGGCACCGCGCCCCACCGGACGGCCGTCGGTGTGTTTGGCGGTGATCCCGTGGTTCATCACCAGGCCACCCTCCTTCACCGCACCGAACAAGGTTTTGCAGTACTCGGCCAGATTGGCATGGCCAACGTGTTCGAACATGCCGACACTGACCACTTTGTCGAAGCGGCCGTCCTGCGGCAAGTCACGGTAGTCGAGCAGTTGCAGTTCGACCAGATCGTCCAGGCCTTCGGCGGTCACCCGTTCACGGGCAAGTTCCAGTTGCGCTTTACTGAGTGTGATCCCGAACACCTTCGCGCCAAACTCCCGGGCGGCATAGCGTGCCAGTCCACCCCAACCGCAACCGACATCCAGCAGGTATTCCCCTGGTTGCAGCCGCAGCTTGCGGCACAGGTGACGGAATTTGGCTTGCTGGGCTTGCTCCAGCGTTTCGCTGCCGGTCTCGAAATAGGCGCAGGAATACGCCATGTCACTGTCGAGCCACAGCTGATAAAACGCGTTGGAAAGGTCGTAGTGGTAGGAAATCGCCTTGGCGTCGGTTTCCTTGTCGTGGACAGTGCGCACCGGCTGACTGTCGTCGTCCTCGTTCAGCAACGCCTGGCTCCACTCATCGCAGACGCGGATCACGTCGCTGATGGAGCCTTCCAGCTCAAGTTTGCCTTCGACAAACGCCGCTCCTAGCGCGTCCAGGCTTGGGTGAGTGAACTGGGTAACCATTTGTGGGTCCTTGACCACAATAGTGACGCTGGGCGTCGGCCCCAGGTTGAATTCATGGCCGTCCCAGAGTCGCAGGCGTAGCGGCAACTGCAGATTCTGTAAGGCCGGAGGAAGGTGCGCGAGCATGGATAGTCCCTCTAGTTTCAGACGTCTGATGTGAGGGTAGACCATCCTTGAAAAATAGCTGGCTATCGAATTAATAGCCCTTTTTTATGATTCGTAACGCTCGAACCCACCGTCGCGAATTCACAAAAGTGATTGCCCTCACCTAGATGACTACGAATTCGTCATACAGTTCTGAAAACTTGAAATCGACCGCGATCGCGCTGTTTAGAGCATTTACCCGACGTACTCAATCCTCATCCTCAAGCTTGAGCAATGGTTCCTGAAAACGCAGTAAACGCCCGGCGTTCCCCAAGACCAGCAACGTGCTGAAGTTGTGCAACAGCGCGGCAATCATCGCGCCCGCAGCGCCAAGCCAACCGAAGGCGGCAAAGGCCACAATCGCCAGCGTCCAGCCCAGACCGATGATCACGTTAACCTGCAACGTGTGCCGGCATTGGCGACTCAAGCGCACACACGTGCCGAGTCGACGCAGGTCGCTGCCAATCAAAACGATGTCGGACGAAGCCAGCGCGATGTCCGCCCCGCCCGCGCCCATGGCCACGCCGACCACACCGGCCTTGAGCGCCAGCGAATCATTGATCCCGTCTCCCACGACCATCGGCCGGAAGCCGCTGCCGATTTCCTTCAGCACGCGATTGAGTTTGTCCTCGGGCAATGCTTGAGCTTCAACGTCGCTGATCCCGACATCACGCGCCAATGTGTGTGCAACGCTTTGCCGATCACCTGTCAGCAGCAACTGCCGGCCCAACCCCAATTCACGTAGCTCGCTCAAGGCAAACCGAGCCTCGGGTTTGACGCTGTCGGCCAGCAACAGCCAGGCGAGAAACTCACCGTTGAGCGCCAGCCCGGCAATCGGGCCATCGTGGTCGGGGACATTTGAAGTGGCGATACCCAATTGCGCGAACAACTCCGGACGACCGAGCGCCGCCTCGCCCTGCTCCGTCATCGCCACCACGCCCAGCCCCTGACGCTCGTGGATGTCGGAGAGCAGCAGAAAATGTTCCTGGGTGACCAACCCGGCGAGCGCGCGGCTGACCGGATGACTGCTGGCAGAACCAAGGCTGGCAGCAAGTTTAAGGACGTGGCTGCGATCCTCGAGCGGACTGTCGATGGATTGCAAACGCAAGGTGCCAAAGGTCAGGGTTCCGGTTTTGTCGACCACCAGTGACGTCAGGTCTGCCAACTCTTCGAGGAACGCGGAGCTGCGAATCAGAATCCCGTGACGAGCGGCCACGGCCACGCCGGCAATCGCCGTGGCCGGTGCCGACAACACCAACGCGCAAGGACAGGCCGCCACCAACACCGCGAGCATGGCCTGGGCATCGTTGGTGACGAACCAGGTCACGGCGGCCAGCAGCAACACCAGCACCATGTAGCTGCCGGCGTAGCGTTCCAGCAAACGCGTGATCGGCGGTTTTGAACGCTCGGCGCTTTGCATCAGCGCAATGACTTTGCCGAGGGTCGACTCATTGCCGGTGCGGGTCACCTCGATGCGCAGCAGACCGTCGAGGTTGATCGCGCCGCCGAAGACTTGCATGCCAGCGCCCGCCTCCATCGGCACCGATTCGCCAGTAATCGAAGCGGTGTCCAGGCTCGCCTGACCCGACAACACCCGACCATCCGCCGGCACTCGATCACCCGCGCGCACCTCGACGAGGTCGCCGGCCTTGAGTGTGCCGTTATCGACTTCGACGATGGAGCCATCGGCCTGAACTTTGCGCGCGTGGCTGCGAGTCAGTTTGCCGAGGGCGCGAATCGCCTCCTGGGAACCGATCACGCTGCGCTCTTCCAGCACGTGACCGAAGATCATGATGATCGGCAGCAACGCCGCGGTCAGCAGATCACCCGTGGCCCACGCCCCGAGCATGGCCAGGGCGATCAATTGATCAGTGATCCCGTGCAGGCTCGGATAACGCAGGCTGTACCAGGCTGAACGCATCACGGGCACGGCCACCAATAACGAAGCAAACCCCAGCAGCAATTGACTGACGCCCGTCTGCTCCGGCGACAACCAGCGCCAGGTCAGGCCGAGCGCGAGCAGGCCCAATGCGAGCATGGCCAGGGTCAATTGGCGGGCGGCGCTGCGTTGTTCAGCCGAGGACAACATGCTCGGTGCGGCGGCGGTTTGGGTGGTCATTGTGCAGCTCCCTGAATGATCAGGCGGGAATCGTCTTTCGGATTGACCGTGGTCACCGAACCGGCCTGACCGAGAATCTTCGGCATCCGCTCACGGTAGATGCGCAGCAGCATTTGCGGGTCGGTGCCCTGCTGCTGCGCCTTGGCCAGGCTCAATACCGTGGCTGTGTCCGCCGAGGCTTTGGCCAGCCGTTCGCTCGCTTGGGCGTGAGCGACTTGCAGCGTGCGATCGGCTTGTTCGTTGGCAGTCTGAGTCAGTTTCTCGGCTTCAGTACGAGCGTTGGCCACGGCTTTGTCGGCTTGTTGACTGGCGGTCAGAACAGCGTTGAAGGCGTTGACTGCTGGCCCGGGCAGACTCGATTGCACGTCGACTCGCGTTACCTCTATTCCTAATCCCTGCCCGGTCGCGGTCAGGTCAGCCAGGCGCTGATTGATGGCTTGCACCAGATCACCGCGCAACCGTTCGCGGCGTTCAGCAGCCTGACTATCGGCGCCGATCAGCTCCGGTCGAGCGACCAGAATAGTGTCCAGATCCCGTGCGGCAGTGAGGGTCACCGCACTGCGAGTCACCAATCGATCCAATGCCGGCAATACATGTTCGCCTTGAAGGACGAAGGCATACGGCTCGGTGACTTTGTAGAAAACACGCACATCCAGTTGCACCACGCCCGCATCACCGGTGAGCAAATAACCGGAGCCGGCGAGTGCATCGCTGATCGGTGTGGCGAAACTCGCCGCTCGATCTGCCTGCAACGCCGCATCGGTGCGCAGCAGATTTTCCACTCGTCGCTCAATTACCCGATCCGCCGCGGGCAACAAAATCACCTGCTCAAACGGGCGGGGCCAGGCCAATAGCAGACCCGCATTCTGGATGCGATCCAGCGCGCCGAAGTGCAACACCACCGCGCGATTTTGCGGATCGATCTGCCGCACATTGGAAAATGCCCAGACCAAAGCGGCCAGCACTGTCACGGCGTAAAGGGCCAAAAAAGCCAATCGCCCCGCCTGAATCCAGGGACTGCTTAACTCGTTTGTTCCACGTGGAACTAATTTCATGGCTGCGACCCGGCCTTGTTATCGAGGGTCGGCGGACCGTCAACCAACACCCGAAACGGCGCGGCGTCGGTGCGCAAAATCAGTTTTGTACCGGGCGTGACGATCGTGCCTAACGTGTCGAGGGAGCGCAGCAGGTTGTAGAGCTGTGGCGACCCGGCGTAGGCGCGGCCATAAATCTGTGCCGCTTCGACGCGCGATTGTGCTTCGATATCGGCAGCTTTCACGGTCGCATCGGCTTGTACGATTCGTGCATCACGCTCGGCCGCAGAACGGATTTGCGCCGCTTCGCGCTTACCGATGGCCGTGCGTTCGGTGGCGATTGTTTCACGCTCGGCACGCATGCGATCGACCGTAGCGGTGAGGGTTACCGACGGCAAGGTCAGGCGCTCGATGCCGACTTGCAGCACCCGCACGCCATAAGTGGTGAGCAGCTGCTGATCGATTTGCTGACGCAGTTGCGCTTCAAAATCAGCGATGTGTACTTGGTTGGCGTCGGTGTTCACCAGGTTAGCCAGATCAAAACTGCTGGCCGTGGTTTCCAGAGCCGACCCCACAAACGTGCGAATTTGCCGCGCCGCTTCGTCCGGTTGATTCTGTACGGCGCGCATGAAGCGTTGCACGTTGTCCGGATCGCCCTGAACCTGCCAGGCCACATAAGCCTGAACGATGATGCGCAAACCGTCCCGCGTACCCACATCCTGTAAACCACTCGAGGTCGTGCGCAGTCGCAGATCAACAGGAATCGCCGCTTCAAAAGGAGCAGGCCAACGCCAGCCAAGACCTGGTTCCAGCAATACCCGCGAAGGATTACCGAAACGCGTGATCACCGTCGCCTCCCCCGAACGTACTTGAACCAGACTCGCCGCCGCGATGGCGAACGCTACCAGCAACGCCGCCCAGCCCATTCGCCGCCATGGGAACGGGCCCGCTTCTTGGGGATCACCGTGGTGGTGATGGCCGTGATGGTGCCCGCCATGGCCGTGATCATGGCCAGTGTGGTCATCGTGATCGTGAGTGTGCGACTGGCTCAATTGGCAGCTCCTGGCTGAGCGGTTTTACGCGCCGGCGCAGCATCAGCCGGCAGCGTGAATGTACGGAGGTCGATGGTCGGCGCGTTGCTGCTGCCGCCCAGACGATGATCGAGCACCAGCAACCTGGCATTGGCCAAGCCCTGGGACAGCTGGCTGAAGTACTGCTCCAGCACGAAGGCCTGGCCGGCACTGGCATAGGCCTTTTGCTCGGCGCTGAACCTCAAGTCAGCTGCTTGGGCGGTGGCGTTGATTTCACGAGCGCTGGCCGTCGCTTGATCGCGAGCGATGCTGGCCTGTAATTGCGCCTGGTTGGTGGCTTCCGCCGCCGCCCCACGCTCGCGGGAAATCAATGCCTGGGCGCCAATCTGCGCAGCCTGGACGCCGTGATAAGCATTGGCGGCACCGGCCGGCGGATGAATTGCCTCGACCACAGTGGCGAGAATTTCCACGCCGCTGTCGAGTTTCTGCAGGTCAGCCTGTACCGCCCTACCAATTTCTTCGGCGAGCCCTACCCTGTCTTCACCGAGCAAACCGTCGAGGGTTCGCGAGGCGAAATCGTGGACCAGAATCCGGCTGGCGGTGCTGCGGATCAGTGTCGGGACATCAGCGCTGTTGTAGGTCGCGGCCAATGCCGCTTGATCGCTGAGGCCGATGCGATAGACGAAACGCACGTCCATGTTGACGATCTGGAAGCTCTGCTTGTCGGCTCGGCTGCTGGCAATGACTTGGGATTTGTCGTTCACATGGCTGGCGTCCCACAAGCGATTGGCAATCGCGGGCGCCGGGCCTTCGGCGGGTTCGGCCACGACCGGCGCCGGTGTGTCGCCAACACTGGTGGCCAACTCGTGGACCACACCGTTCTCGACGCTCAACACTCGACCCAGAGGCCAAGGCAAACCTGCGTGCAAACCGGGACCGAACACCTCCACCGGTTTGCCGAATCGCTCGTAGATGCCCCGCCCTTGCACGGGGATTTCGTGAATGCCGGTGAGCGACCAACCCACTATCGAGACCACGGCCAGCACCGGAAAAAATGCCCGACGCATGTAGGTGAAGGCCCAGATCTGCCGCAGGTCGATGCCGAAGCGGTTGTGCAGTTCGTGCTGCAATGCGAGCAAAGGTTGCGGCGGCCAGCGCAGCATGTCGGCGACAAAGCTGCGCGCCAGCAAGGCAGGTTCGAGTTGTTCGCGCTGCGGACTGAACAACGACAGCAAGGCGCGCAACAGCAGCTCGGCGGCGACCAACCCTGGCAGCAAACCAATCAGTACCGCCAGACGCACCGGCCAGACCGAGGTTTCGCCACCCAGCAACAGGCACAAAGCGCTGAGCACCAGACAGATGATCGCCACCCGTGTCAGTTGCGCCAACGACGCTGCTTCGGGCCATTGCGCGACGTTTTCCTGCGCCAGTTGTCGCTCCAGCACCAGCAAACCGAAGGCCAGCAACAAGGACAGCGCCGCACCGACACTGGCCGACAATCCCAGTGCGGTTGGCGCCAGTGCAAGGTTCCAGACCTGTTCGATGCTCAATAATGTCAGCAGCGACCAACCTGCAAGCCACAGCATCGGAGCGCCGATCTGCACCAGCATTCGCAGCCACCGCTGGCTGAGCCGATCCAGCAGCCGTTCGTACCAGCCCACCGGGGCAACGACTTCCTCAGCAACGACGACCTGCACGACCGGGTTCAACGCCCGCGCGCGCCACTGCGTCACCCACCAGGCTGATTGCAAACCGGCGACCAGCACCAGCAAACCGGCGCTCTGATTGACCAGCAACGCGGGCCAGAGCGACTGCGGCGCAAACAGCCCGACAAAAAACGCCAGCAACCAACCTGTCGCCGCCAGAGCGCCCAGACCGATTGCGAACTGACGCAATCGTCGCCCTTGAAAAACCGCCTGCTGGAAACGCGGCAGCCCGGCTACTTGCGTCCCATCGACATCGAGATCGACTTGCATACCACCCCAGTGTTTATCGTTGCTCATATCGCATTTCGTTACGATATAACGAAAGTCGTGAAATTTCCGTTCTTAAATGCTGTATCTAAAGGCGCTCAACCTGTCGCTTGGCTGAAGCCTTGACCGAAATGCTGCGGAACGCACATATTACGTTCGTAATTTTACCCAAAGACTACGTTTACCCATTCCGATCCGATTCACTCCAGGAGTACACCATGAGCATCTATGACGTCGTGATTCTGGGCGGAGGCCCCGGTGGTTATAACGCGGCGATCCGCGCCGGTCAGTTGGGCCTCAGAGCGGTTTGCGTCGAAGGACGCGCCACGCTCGGCGGCACCTGCCTGAACGTCGGTTGCATGCCATCAAAAGCGCTGCTGCACGCCTCCGAACTCTACGACGCCGCCATGGGCGCGGAATTCGCCAACCTGGGGATTGAAGTCAAACCTACACTCAACCTCGCGCAAATGATGAAACAAAAGGATGAAAGCGTTGCCGGGTTGACCAAGGGCATCGAGTTTCTGTTTCGCAAAAACAAAGTCCATTGGGTCAAGGGCTGGGGCCACATCGACGGGCCCGGCAAAGTGACGGTGACCGACAGCCAAGGCGAAAAGACCGAACTGAACACCAAGAACATCATCATCGCCACCGGTTCCGAGCCCACTCCCCTGCCCGGTGTGGACATCGACAACAAACGCATCCTCGATTCGACGGGCGCACTGTCACTGACTGAAGTGCCCAAGCATCTGGTGGTGATTGGCGCTGGAGTGATTGGTCTGGAGCTGGGTTCGGTGTGGCGGCGTTTGGGCGCTCAGGTGACGGTGATCGAGTTTCTCGA
Source organism: Pseudomonas sp. GM41(2012) (assembly GCF_000282315.2). Classification (GTDB taxonomy): domain Bacteria; phylum Pseudomonadota; class Gammaproteobacteria; order Pseudomonadales; family Pseudomonadaceae; genus Aquipseudomonas. Next base: position 148,157 of record NZ_AKJN02000007.1, on the reverse strand, counting down.
CCGGATCTGCCCCGGTGTGGATGGTGAGGCCGGCAAAACCCTGCAACGTTCGTTAAGTAAACAGGGCATCAACTTCAAGTTGAGTTCCAAAGTCACCAGCGCCACTACCTCGGCGACCGGCGTTCAACTCAGCGTCGAGCCCGCCGCCGGTGGCACGGCCGAAACGATTGAAGCGGATTACGTGCTGGTATCCATCGGCCGCCGGCCTTACACCCAAGGCCTGGGGCTGGAGAACGTCGGCCTCGCCACGGATAAACGCGGCATGCTCGCCAACAAGGGTCATCGCACCGAAGCGGCTGGCGTCTGGGTGATTGGCGACGTCACGTCCGGGCCGATGCTCGCCCACAAGGCCGAAGACGAGGCCATGGTCTGCATCGAGCAGATTGTCGGCAAGGCGGCCGAGGTCAACTACGACCTGATCCCCAACGTGATCTACACCAAACCCGAACTGGCCAGCGTCGGCAAGACCGAAGAGCAGCTCAAGGCCGAAGGCCGCGCCTACAAGGTCGGCAAGTTTCCCTTCACCGCCAACAGTCGGGCAAAGATCAATCACGAAACCGAAGGCTTCGCCAAAGTGCTGGCCGATGAGCGCACCGACGAGATTCTCGGCGTGCACCTTGTGGGGCCAAGCGTCAGTGAAATGATTGGCGAATATTGCGTGGCCATGGAGTTCAGCGCCTCCGCCGAAGACATTGCCCTGACCTGCCATCCACACCCGACCCGCTCCGAGGCCTTGCGCCAGGCGGCGATGAATGTGGAGGGGATGGCGACGCAGATGTAGGGCTGGAGTTGGCGGTGACGGGTCTACCGCTATCGCGAGCAGGCTCACTCCCACATTGGTTTTGTGAACGCCACAGATCAAATGTGGGAGGGATGGCGACGCAGATGCCTGGAGGTTGGCGGTGGCGGGGCTACCGCCATCGCGAGCAAGCTCGCTCCCACATTGGTTTTGTGAACGCCACAGATCAAATGTGGGAGGGATGGCGACGCAGATGCCTGGAGGTTGGCGGTGGCGAGTCTACCGCTATCGCGAGCAGGCTCACTCCCACATTGGTTTTGTGAACGCCACAGATCAAATGTGGGAGTGAGCCTGCTCGCGATTGGGCCGACTCGGTCTCAGCCCGGTAAATGCTCCAGCGGCAACGCCCCCGGGGTCTTCACCGTATGAATCGCAAAGTTGCTGCGGATGTCGCTCACACCCGGCAATTTCAGCAAACGCCCCGTGAGGAAACGGTCATAGGCGCGCAGGTCCGGCACCACCACTTGCAGCAGAAAATCCGATTCCCCTGACACCAGAAAGGCCGAAATCACTTCGGGCAACGCGGTTACGGCCAGGCGAAAGGATTCGGCCTGCTCATCGTTGTGCCGTTCGACCTTGACCCCGACAAACACCGTCAGCCCAAGCCCCACTTCGTCGCGATCCAGATTGGCCTGGTAACCGCGTATCACCCCGGCTTCTTCGAGCATCCGAACCCGACGCAAACAAGGCGAGGCGGACAGGCCGATCTCGTCAGCCAGTTGCACATTGCTCAGGCGACCGTCCCGTTGCAGGGCGGCGAGAATCTTGCGGTCGTAGGCGTCGAGTTTCATGGTTTGGCAGATCCTGATGGTTTACCTGCAATTGAGTGGCAGGTTATGCCAACCAGAAGCATTTTAGAAGCGAACTACGCAACCACCTGCCCTGCCCTTCAGCCATAGACTGACCGTACCGAATCGACAACGAATGGGGTGCAACGTGGCAGGACTCTGGGTGTTTTTCATGGCGCTGGCGGTGGTCTATCTGTTGCCGGGCCCGGACATGATCCTGTTGTTGCAGACCGGTGCCCGTCAGGGCAAAGGCGCGGCGCTGGCGACTGCGGTGGGTCTGGGCGTTGCCCGTGGTTGCCATGTGGCGTTGGCAGCGCTGGGGTTGGCGGCACTGTTCAAGGCTGCGCCCTGGACGTTCGACGTGGTACGCCTGGCCGGGGCCGCCTATCTACTGTGGATCGGCATTCAATGCCTGCGAACCACCATGCTGCCGAGTTTGAACGGAGCAGACGCCACCACCGAGAAACCTCGCTGGCGCGCAGCGATCCAGCGCGGTTTGTTGACTAACCTGCTCAACCCCAAAGCATTGCTGTTCTGCTCGGTGCTGCTGCCGCAGTTCATCGATCCACACGCCGGGCCAGTGCTCGCGCAATTTGCGACCCTCGGGATTGTGCTGGTCGGTGTCGGCTTGCTGTTCGACAGCGCTTACGCACTGACCGGCGCAGCGCTGGGCCGTTGGCTGCAACGCAGTCCTTCGGCCCAGCGCCTGCAGCAATGGCTGTTTGGCAGCCTGTTGATCGGTTTCGCCGTGCGGCTGACCTTTGTGCAACAGGCTTGAGCCTTACCGAGTCCTGCGGCGGCGATTGATCAGCAACAGCGCCGCTGCCGTGACGGCTATCACACCACCAAACTGCAACGGCGTTTTGTAAGGCCGCAGTTGCGCGCGCACGGCGTCGGTAACCTGGGTCACATAGCGCTTGTCGACGTTCTGAAAGTCCGGGTGATGGCATTGATGACCAAAATCACCGGCCCAAACCACATACGGCCCTTCCTCGACATAACGACGGTAGAACGCGCTTTGCTCTTGCAGACTGGTGCCCCACGACGAAGCCTGGCACAGCACCGAAGCAAACGCCTGACTGCTGTGGGGCAGATGATCAGCGGCCTTGCTCGCCAGCGCCGTGGCGACAAAACGGTAGTGGAAACGCTCATCAGGCTGCGCCACCGTGGCTTGCTGGCGCTGCACTTCCCCCTCGGCCATCAGCGGTCCAACCTTCAGCTCGGGCGCTTCCAGACTGTAATTGCCACCGAAGGTCGCGTAATCCGGGGACAGCTCGTAGCCCAACAATTCCATTCCGTCGAAACGGGCCAGTGTCGCTGCATGGTAGTAAGCGAATGCCCGTTTGGTCGGCCACCATTTTGATTCGGCGTCGTGGCGCAACTGCCCGTACCACGTGGCCTTGGCCTGCAAGTCGGCGTTATCGAAATACGCTGGTGCTTCGTCATACCGCTCTTCGCGCAGCAAGCGTCGCCCGAGCAAATTGCGCAGTTTCGCCGCCACCGGTAACTGCACATAGTTATCGCGATCCTGCTGAGTCAAAGGTGGCGGTGCCGGCACTTGAGTGTCGACGTATTGCTTGAGCTCATCGACGGTCAACACCCGCTCGGCGACCGTGGCGGCGTCGAACCAGTAGATATCTTTACTGCGATAAAGCTGATCAAACGCTTGCAGATAATCCCCGCGTTGCAACGCCAGGATCGCGCTTTCCCCCTCGACCCGGCACTTGGGCTGAAGCGTTTCGAAGTCCCAGTCTGGCGTGCGCCGCTCACCCCACGACTCATTCTGCGGGAAGGCCTGGGCAGCCTTGGCGTACGCCGCGGCAGCCGCGTTTTTATCGCCATCGCGCACGGCCAGTTTGGCCCGCAACCACCACGCCAGTCCGCCATCACCGGCGTGTTCGAGGAACGCCTTGGCGCTGGCGTAATCACCCTGTTGATAATTCACCGCCGCCAGGCGATCAGCGTTATCGAGGCTACCGCGAGTGCTGTTTTGCAGCAGTTTGATCAGTTTCAATTCGTTCGGCGGTTGATCACCGAATGACCAGCCCAGTCGGCTGATCAAGGACGCAGTCACCAGTTGCTGTACCGGTTTACCCTTGAGCAACACGGCCAGTTGATCCTCCGGCAGCGCCGCGAGGTCGGCTACCAACAGTTTCAGCGAGGTATAACCCACCGCCGAACCCTGAAGGTTTTGCGTGGCGTAGAGTTCGATGGCGCGGTTCCAGTCGCCGGCCGTGCGGGCGACGCGGGCTTCTTCGCCGAGGCTGGCGACGCCCAGTTCCAGAGGGTCACTGAAGCCGTCGATGCTCAGCTGGCGGGTCTGCTCGAAGGCCTTTCGAGACTGAGCCAACAAGTCAGGGCCAGCGTCCGCTTCGGAGCTCATGGCAAATAGCGCCCGACCTGACGAATAAGCCGCCCAGGTGCTGCGCAACGCCCGTTGATCCGCCGGCAATGCCAGCACCTTTTGGAAGTACTCGGCTGCCAGTCCATGATCACCGGCATTGAATGCCACAGCGCCGGCCAGATAAAGCGTGAGCTCCGCCGGCAGGCTCGCGCCCTGACTCTCGACCGCATGCGCATCGGTCAGGCTGCGTAACTGTTTCACCAGCGTTTGCTGCTCAGCCGTCAAACCGGATTGCTCAGCCTTATCCCGCTGTTCTGCGTAGTCGGGCGCATCCATGTTATAGGCAGTTTCGGTGACGTTCTTCAGCCCGACGACCGCATGCCCGAGACGACTGATTTCAAATCTGAAGTTGCCTTCCGGCAGCTCCGCCAGCGACTGGCCGCGGTTGTCCAGCAAACGCATCGGGAAATCCGGCCCGCAGGCCAGCGCCGAACCCAGCGGCAGGCTGAGGCTCAGGCAAAGCAGATGACGGGGCCAGTTACGGGTCAACATTCGAACCTCCTTGATCAATATGTGCGCAACGAGCCCAACCCATGGCGCGCTGCCCGCCGGCCGGTATTCGACCCTCGCGCAGGCGGGTGAAGGTAAGCAGATCCGGACGCTGTTGCAATGCATAACCGGCCAGCGCATCAGCACCGTCACAGCCTTGTACCGCGAGTGTCAGGCGTTCGGGCCAGGCGCTGTCGAGGTTGCCCTGATTGCTGAGGCTGATGTCATAGAGGCCTTCTTGCGCGGAGAGTTTCAACGCCAGTCGACTGTCGAGGGCATCGCCACGCGCCACGGCGCCCAGGGTCGTCAGGCTCCAGGCCCGGCGGTCGCTGGCCAGCGGCAGACGAAACCAGATCAGGCCCGCCAGATGCGTCGGCGGATCGTTGCGCAACTCGGACCCGAGCCGGCTCAGTTGCTGCGGGTCGGCGAGCAATTCCCGGCGCTTGCCGCCCCGTTCGATCGGCACTTCGCTTTCCACTACCGGCGCACCGGCGGCGCCCGGCAACAACGCAACACCGTAGGCCGGCAGCGCCAGATAGAAAGGTTTGGAAGTGATACGGCTCCAGGCCTTGGTCCATTGTCGGGCCTGATCCGGGTCGAACAAGCCATGACGCGGATCGCTCACCGCGTGCACCTGCAATACGCTGCTGTCGACTGTGGATAACAATGCCGGCAATTCGGGACTGTCGAGCCAGGCCGGCAACGCGGTGATGCTCAGTGGAATAGAGGCCGGCAAAACCGCGCGCAAGTGCGTAAGAAACTCGCGGTAGGCCGGTAGCCGAGCATTACCGGCATCGTGGTCGATTTCCACGCCGGAGAGATTCAATCCCTGCCCTTGCCAATCGCCGAGCACCTGCTGAATTTGCGTGGTGACTTCATCCCGATTCAGCGACTTGAGCTGGCCATCAAGACGAATCACCGCGATCAGCGGCCGACCATCACGTTTAAGCAACGCCGGGTCAATCCGCGCCCGGCTCCAACCCGCCTCGGGGAATGCCTGCAAGGCCAGCACCCGCAGGGTGGAAAAGTCAGCGCGGCTGTCCCTCAACGCCGCGTTGTGGGCCGGTGTCCATTGCCGTTGCCAGACGTAGAGTTGCTGATCGAGCGGCGGCGCGTCCTGTCGTTCGCAACCGTTGAGCAATGCCACCGCGACAATCAACGCCGACAGACGAGCGAAAAAATACATACCGAATCTGATCCCTTATCGCAGCGTACAGAAGCTGCGTTCGGCAGATGCTACAGGTCGAGGACCAAAGGCTGCGACCCCTGCGCCGGAATCGCACAACAAATCAGCACGTGTCCGTCGTCCGGCACTTCGGCCGGCGGCTGTGGATAGTTCACCTGGCCGCTGATCAGCCGGGTCTTGCAGGTCCCGCAGGAACCCCCGCGGCAGCTGAATTCCGGGCGCAATCCACGGCTTTCCGCCAACTCCAGCAAACTGCCGCCGTCCGGTTGCCAGCGGGCCTCTTTAGCCGAGCGCTGAAACAACACCGGCACCGAGGTGGTAGCAGCGGGCGGTTGCTCGATGACCACCGCGTCGGGGTCCGGCACCCGGCGCAAGGTCGAGGGGCCGAAGGTTTCGGCGTGAATCCTTGCATCACGGATGTCCAGTTCCCGCAGGCCGTCGTACAGCCCTTGAGTAAAACTGCCCGGACCGCAGAGGACAAAATCCAGCTGATCGTAGTCCTCCACTTCAAGGAGGGTCTTGAGCAGCGCGGTGTCGATCCGCCCCGTCAGGTCGAAATCCTCACCCTCCAAGGCCCCGGCTTCCGGCTGACTCACCAGACGCAGCACCCTGACCGCATCGCCCGCGTCATCGAGCAAGCGATCCAGCTCAGGACGAAACACTTGATCGGCCAACGTGCGCGAACTCTGGAAAAACCAGGTCGGCCGGATGCGGCGGGTGCGCAGGCCTTGGTAAACCACTTCGCGCAGCATCGACAGCAGCGGCGTGATGCCGACACCGGCGGCCAACAACACCAGCGACCGACGTTCATTAGGTGCCACGGTGAAATGCCCTTGAGTCGCACGGGCCTCCAACAGATCACCGACGCGTACCTGTTCATGCAGATGCGAGGACACCAAGCCTTCACGCTTCACACTGATGCGGAAAAAATCATCGGACGGCGCGCTCGACAGGCTGTAAGTGCGGATGTGCACCTCGCCGGCAATGTTGAAGCGCAGCGGCAAATGCTGCCCGGCCTGAAACACTGGCAACCCTGCGCCATCGGCAGGCTCCAGATAGATCGAGCGGATGTTGTGGCTTTCCTCTTTGATGCGCGCCACCCGCAGCGGCCGCCAGGTATCGCCCAAGGCCTGGGCTTGCAGACGGGCGTTGGCCTGCGCCCAGGTGCCGGTGAGCAAACTGGTGGGTGACACGCCGTCGAAGCGCCAGCGCAGAGCAAGCGCGGCGGGCCTGCGCACCACGCGTTCGATCTCGAATGTCCACAAGCGCTCGGCCCCTTGAAACGCCTCAACCTGTGGGCCTTCAAGAATGACTTCGGTGCGGCCACTGAGGTGCAGCAGGTCTCCCGAGTTGAAATCGATAAACAGCAAACCGGCCCGGGGATTGAGCAGCAGGTTGCCCAAGGTGTTGAAAAACAGGTTGCCGGCGAAATCCGGAATGGTCAGGCGATTGCCTTCTACCTGTACGAAACCGGCCAGGCCGCCTCGGTGAGAAACGTCCACCGAGCGTTGGTTATCAACGTCCACGTAACTGGCGACAAAGAATGTATCGGCTCCCGCGATCAGGGTTTTAGCCGCTTCATCCAGCCCGTTGAGGTGTTGCGCGATGCGAGTCGACGGATCCGCCAACGGCACCGAGCGGAACTGCCGCAATTGAATGTATTGCGGGCAATTGCCGAAGGACTGCTCAACTGCCACATCGAAGCCGCTCGCCGTCATCGCGCCGACTCGGCCGTTGAGACGATTGCGGCGACGGGTGTGCAGTTCGATCCCCAGCAGGCCGATCGCCGCGCCCTCCGTCAGTTGCGCCGGATCATCAGCGCCCGGCAGGCTGCTAAATTGCAGCGCACCCGGCGTAGGCGAGTGAGCGAAACCCGGTGGCCCTTCAAGAATACTGGCCCATGGATTACCGTCGGCACCCACCGCGCCGTACAGCATGAACGGCAGTTGCTCATAGAACGTGCGGTGCTGATCCGGCATCTCGCGGCGAATCACCTTACGACCGAGCACCTCCATTCGCTCGGCAATGCCCACATGAGCCTGCAATTGTTTCTCGCCGGCGTGCCAGGGTGAACGGTCCACAACGACTTCTCCCCTGCGCCATCGGCGCAGTGTGAACGACCCGACAGTGTCGGGCCGTAAGCATCAGGCAGTTTTTTGCAGACCGGCAACGGTGCGCGGCATGCCGACAAACCCTGGCAACGCTTCGATCCGCGCCAGCCAGGCGCGGATGTTCGCGTAGTCCTCCAGGGACACGTTGCCTTCTGGCGCATGGGCGATGTAGCTGTAGGCCGAAACGTCGGCAATGGTGGGCTCGGCGCCAGCCAGATACGGCGTTGCTGCCAGTTCCTGATCGATCACTTTGAGCAAGGTGTGGGAGTAAGCGATCACTTCTTCAGCGTTGTAAGCCGCACCAAACACCGTGATCAGCCTCGCTCTGGCGGGGCCAAAGGCAATCGGCCCAGCGGCAATCGACAACCAGCGCTGAACCTTGGCCGCCCCGACCGGATCGGCTGGCAGCCAACGGCCGTTGCCATATTTCTGCGCCAGGTAAACCAGAATCGCGTTGGAGTCGGCCAGCACCACGCCTTGATCATCAATGACCGGAATTTGACCAAAAGGGTTGAGCGCGAGGAAATCCGGCTGCTTGTGCGCGCCCTTCGGCAAGTCGACAAAGATCAGCTCGGTCGGCAGATGCAGCAGGGACAGCATCAGCTCCACACGGTGAGCGTGGCCGGAACGTGGGAAGTTGTAGAGTTTGATCGCTTGCATGGTCGACTCCGCTGGGTGGTGGCGCTGTTGAACAGAGATCAGCACCGATGGGGCGCTATCTTCCACCCGCAACCAAAACAACAGAATAACCAGCCAACGCAATCCATTATTTCACCCAGCGAAATAAACCATCACGCCTGCAAGGACGGATGCTCACGCAGCGCGCTCACCGCAAAATCAACAAAACTGCGAATCCGCGCAGGGGCCTTGCGCCCGCCCTGATAGACCACATGGATAGGCAATGGCGGCAGTTCGAAGTCAGCCAGAACGATTTCCAGCTCACCGGAAGCGACTTTGCTCGCGACCTGATAAGACAGAACCCGGGTCAGCCCCAAGCCCAGGCACGCTGCCGTAATAGCTGCCTGATTGGCCGTCACCACCAGGCGCGGCGCTGGTCGAACACTCAGCGGCTCTCCCCCTTCGAGGAACGGCCAGGTTCTCGACTGACCGATAGAGGACGTCGCAATAACCGGCGCCTGAGCCAGATCCTGAGGATGTCGAGGTCGACCACGGGCCGTCAGGAATTCCGGCGAGCCGCATACCACCCGCCGAACCTCACCCACGCGAATCGCATGCTGATTACTGTCGGGCAACTCACCGATCCGCACGGCGACATCGATGCCCTCCTCGACCATGCTGACCACTCGATCGACCAGCAACCCATTGATGCTGACCTCAGGAAATTGCGTCAGATAATTCACCATCACAGGCGTGACAAACAGCTCACCGAACAACACCGGTGCGGTGATTGTCAATTGCCCACGCGGTTGAGTGTGGCTGCCCGCCGCCGAATCCTCGGCTTCCTGCACCTCGGCGAGAATCCTCCGACAGTCTTCCAGGTAACGCTGACCCGCCTCGCTCAAATACACACTGCGGGTGGTGCGCGTCAGCAGCACCGTGCCGATGCGTTTCTCCAGCGCCGCCACTGCGCGGGTGACGCTGGCGGCCGATAGGCCCAAACGCCGCGCCGCGGCCGAGAAGCCTTGGTCTTGGGCGACGGCAGCGAAGACCTGCATTTCCTGGAATCGGTCCATGGGCGTGTCCTCAATTCAGATAAAAAAAATCGCAACCGTAGGCTGCGATTTTTAATGTTTCCATCTCCTGTGGATAACTTATTCCACCGTCACCGACTTCGCCAGGTTACGCGGCTGATCAACGTCGGTGCCTTTCAACACGGCAACGTAATACGAGAGCAACTGCAGCGGAATGGTGTAGAGGATCGGCGACAGGATGTCGTGGATGTGCGGCATTTGCACAACATGAGTGCCTTCGCCATTGGTCATGCCGGCTTGTTCGTCTGCGAAGACGATCAGCTCGCCGCCACGGGCGCGGACTTCCTGGAGGTTGGATTTCAACTTCTCCAGCAGCTCGTTGTTCGGTGCCACGGTGACCACTGGCATGTCGTTATCCACAAGCGCCAACGGGCCGTGTTTCAACTCGCCGGCCGGATAGGCTTCGGCGTGGATGTAGGAGATTTCCTTGAGCTTGAGCGCTCCTTCCATTGCCACCGGGAATTGCGCGCCACGACCGAGGAACAGGGTGTGGTTTTTCTCGGCGAACAGCTCGGCGATTTTTTCGACGGTGCTGTCCATGGCCAGGGCTTCACCGAGGCGGGTTGGCAGGCGACGCAGCTCTTCAACCAATGTGGCTTCGACGCCTTTGGTCAACGTGCCGCGAACCTGACCCAGGGACAAGGTCAGCAACAGCAGACCGACCAATTGAGTGGTGAACGCTTTGGTCGAAGCCACACCGATTTCGCGACCGGCCTGGGTCAGCAGAGTCAGATCGGATTCACGCACCAACGAGCTGATACCGACGTTGCAAATCGCCAGGCTCGCGAGGTAACCCAACTCTTTGGCGTTACGCAGGGCGGCCAGGGTGTCGGCGGTTTCACCGGACTGGGAGATGGTCACGAATAGCGTATCGGCCTGCACCACCACCTTGCGGTAGCGGAATTCGCTGGCGACTTCGACCTGGCACGGGATGCCGGCCAGTTCTTCGAGCCAGTAACGGGCAACCATGCCGGCGTGGTAGCTGGTGCCGCACGCGACGATCTGGACGTTACGCACTTTGGCGAACAGCTCGGCAGCCTGTGGACCGAACGCTTGCACCAGCACTTGATTCTGGCTGATGCGACCTTCCAGGGTGCGTTGCACCACGGCCGGTTGCTCGTGAATTTCCTTGAGCATGAAGTGGCGGAATTTGCCCTTGTCGGCGGCTTCGGCACCATCGCGGTATTGCACCGACTCACGTTCGACGACTTGGCCGCTCAGGTCCCAGATCTGCACGCTGTCGCGGCGAATTTCGGCGATATCGCCTTCTTCCAGGTACATGAAGCGGTCAGTGACCTGGCGCAGGGCCAGCTGATCGGAAGCCAGGAAGTTTTCACCCATGCCCAGGCCGATAACCAGCGGGCTGCCACTGCGGGCCGCAACCAGACGATCCGGTTGCTGAGCGCTGATCACCGCCAAACCGTAAGCACCATGCAGCTCTTTGACAGTAGCCTTCAGGGCCACGGTCAGATCAGGCAGATCCTTGAGTTTGTGGTCCAACAGGTGGGCAATGACTTCGGTGTCGGTGTCCGAGGTGAACACGTAACCCAAGGCTTTCAGTTGCTCGCGCAGGGCTTCGTGGTTCTCGATGATGCCGTTGTGCACCACCGCCAGATCACCGGAGAAATGCGGGTGAGCATTGCGCTCGCTCGGCGCACCGTGAGTGGCCCAGCGGGTGTGGGCGATACCCAGGCGGCCGACCAACGGTTCTTCGGCCAGCGCCAGTTCCAATTCACTGACCTTGCCCGGGCGACGCAGGCGCTCAAGCTTTTGGTCATTGGTGTAGACCGCTACACCGGCACTGTCATAGCCCCGGTATTCCAGGCGTTTCAGGCCTTCGAGCAGGATGGCGGTGATATTACGTTCTGCGACTGCGCCGACAATTCCACACATGCTATTTCTCCTGATTGACAGCCGCGAGGATCAAGTTGATTCCGCGGGCCTGAATCTGATCCCGTGCCTCAAGCGGCAGGCGATCATCGGTAATAAGGGTATGGACGCTGCTCCACGGCAGCTCCAGGTTGGGGATCTTGCGGCCGATCTTGTCGGCCTCCACCATGACAACCACTTCCCGGGCGACTTCAGCCATGACCCGGCTCAGCCCCAGCAGTTCGTTGAAGGTGGTGGTACCGCGAACCAGGTCGATGCCGTCGGCACCGATGAACAACTGGTCGAAATCGTAAGAGCGCAGGACCTGCTCGGCCACTTGCCCCTGAAAGGACTCGGAATGCGGGTCCCAGGTGCCGCCGGTCATCAACAGTACCGGCTCATGCTCGAGTTCGCTCAAGGCATTGGCGACATGCAGGGAGTTGGTCATCACGACCAGACCCGGCTGCTGGCCGAGTTCCGGAATCATCGCCGCCGTGGTGCTGCCGCTGTCGATGATGATCCGCGCATGCTCGCGAATCCGCGTAACGGCGGCGCGAGCGATAGCCTGTTTGTATTTGGACACCGGCTGACCAAGGTCGGCCACCAGCTCTTGAGGCAGGGTAATCGCTCCGCCATAACGGCGCAGCAGCAAGCCGTTGCTCTCAAGTGCAGCGAGATCCTTGCGGATCGTAACTTCAGACGTTTCGAAGCGCTTGGCCAGCTCATCCACACTGACTTCGCCCTGCTCATTGAGCAAGGCGAGGATGTTGTGACGACGTTGTGGTGTATTGCGCTTCGACATGGCTTGGTAAGTTTCGATTCGAAAGATAACGGAAGCAATCAAAACCTATTGGCGAAACTTCGTCAAGCGTGGGGCGATAAAACGACCTGTGGATAAAAGCATCGCGGGCAAGCCATGCTCCTACGGGTCAGCGTCGTTCACACATTATGTGAACAACCTAAAACTTGTAGGAGCATGCGGTGCGGCGATCCGACTTGCCGCGATTACTATCTCAAGAACGCCAGGTTAACTGTGGATAACTCAGCTCTTCTTGATTTTCTCAGGCCGTTTCCAGCCATCGATATTCTTCTGCCGCGCACGGCCCACGGCCAACTGCAAGTTATCCACATTCTGCGTAATGGTCGAACCAGCAGCAGTGGTCGCACCGGAAGAGATATCCACAGGCGCAACCAACGAGTTGTTGGAACCGATGAACACATCTTCACCCAGCACGGTTTTCCATTTATTGGCGCCATCGTAGTTGCAGGTAATGGTGCCCGCGCCGATATTGGTGCGCGCGCCGATCTCGGCATCACCCAGATAGGTCAGATGACCGGCCTTGGCGCCTTCGCCCAGGTGAGCGTTTTTCAATTCAACAAAGTTACCCACATGGGCGCGTGCTTCCAGCACAGTGCCTGGACGCAAACGAGCGAACGGGCCGGCATCGCTGCCTTCGCCCAGAACCGCGCCTTCGATGTGGCTGTTGGCCTTGATCACCACACCTTTGCGCAGCGTGCTGTCCTTGATCACACAGTTCGGGCCGATCACCACGTCATCCTCGATAACGACCTTGCCTTCGAGGATCACGTTGATGTCGATCAGCACGTCGCGGCCGACGGTGATTTCACCGCGCACATCGAAACGAGCCGGGTCACGCAGGGTCACGCCTTGAGCCATCAAACGACGACCGGCGCGCAGCTGATAGTGACGCTCAAGCTCGGAAAGCTGCTTGCGGTCGTTGGCGCCCTGCACTTCCATGGCGTCATGCGGTTGCTCGGTGGCCACCACCAGACCGTCGCTGACCGCCATGGCGATTACGTCAGTCAGGTAGTACTCGCCCTGGGCGTTGTTGTTCGAAAGACGGCTCATCCAGCCAGCCAATTGCGCGAACGGCAGCGCCAGAATGCCGGTGTTGCCTTCAGTGATCGCTCGTTCGGTTTCGTTGGCGTCTTTCTGCTCGACGATAGCCGTCACTTTACCGTCAGCGTTGCGGACGATGCGGCCATAGCCAGTCGGGTCGTCCAGTTCTACTGTCAACAAACCCAGTTGCTGCGGCGCTACTTGCTTGAGCAAACGCTGCAGGGTCTCGACTTCGATCAATGGCACGTCACCATAAAGAATCAGGACGGTGTCGGACTCAATGAAAGGCACCGCTTGAGCAACGGCGTGTCCAGTCCCAAGCTGTTTGTCCTGCAGGACGAAATTCAGATCATCAGCCGCCAGACGCTCACGCACTGCCTCGGCGCCATGGCCGATCACTACGTGAATGCGCTGTGGATCAAGTTGCCGGGCGCTGTGGATAACATGGCCGAGCATCGAGTTGCCGGCAATCGGATGCAGAACCTTCGGCAGTGCCGAACGCATGCGAGTGCCTTGACCAGCAGCGAGGATAACGATTTCTAAAGACATGACTGGCTACCAATCCTGGGTGGTCTGCGGCTGCGACCAGGTTATGAATATCTAAAAAGAAAAAAGGGTAGCCGAGGCTACCCTTTTTAATCAATCGCACAACAAGCAGTGGCCTATTAGTGGCCGAACTTCTTGCGGATCTGCTGGACGGTGCGCAGCTGAGCTGCAGCCTCGGCCAGACGTGCGGCAGCAGAACCATAATCGAATTCTGCACCACGGTCATGCAAGGCCTTCTCGGCAGCCTTAACGGCTTCCTGAGCGGAGGCTTCGTCCAGGTCGGCAGCACGTTGCACAGTGTCGGCAAGTACCTTGACCATGTTCGGCTGAACCTCGAGGAAACCGCCAGAGATGTAATACACCTCCTCTTCCCCGCCCTGCTTGATCAGGCGGATCGGGCCCGGCTTGAGATTAGTGATCAGCGGCGCGTGACCCAGGGCGATACCAAGATCACCCAGTGCACCGTGCGCAACCACCATCTCGACCAGGCCGGAGAAGATTTCCCCTTCCGCGCTGACGATATCGCAATGGACTGTCATAGCCATCTGATTGCCTCAACCTAAATTAGCGCCCGTTGCCGGGCGCCGGGATTACAGTTTCTTGGCTTTCTCGATCGCTTCTTCGATGCCGCCGACCATGTAGAACGCTTGTTCTGGCAGGTGGTCGTAGTCACCGTTGAGGATGCCTTTGAAGCCAGCAATGGTGTCTTTCAGGGAAACGTATTTACCCGAAGCACCGGTGAAGACTTCAGCCACGAAGAACGGCTGCGACAAGAAACGCTGGATCTTACGAGCACGGTTTACCAACTGCTTGTCGGCTTCCGACAGCTCGTCCATACCCAGGATCGCAATGATGTCCTTCAGTTCTTTGTAACGTTGCAGAACATACTGTACGCCGCGAGCGGTGTCGTAGTGGTCCTGGCCGATTACGTTCGGGTCCAGCTGGCGCGAAGTCGAGTCGAGTGGATCGACCGCTGGGTAGATACCCAGGGAAGCGATGTCACGGGACAGAACGACGGTGGCGTCCAAGTGGGCGAAAGTGGTCGCTGGCGACGGGTCAGTCAAGTCATCCGCAGGTACGTATACCGCCTGGATCGAAGTGATCGAACCGTTTTTGGTCGAAGTGATACGCTCTTGCAGAGTACCCATCTCTTCGGCCAGGGTCGGCTGGTAACCTACTGCGGAAGGCATACGGCCCAGCAGTGCGGATACTTCAGTACCGGCCAGGGTGTAACGATAGATGTTGTCGACGAACAGCAGAACGTCGTTACCTTCGTCACGGAACTTCTCGGCCATGGTCAGGCCGGTCAGTGCTACGCGCAGACGGTTACCCGGCGGCTCGTTCATCTGACCGTAAACCAGTGCCACTTTGTCCAGAACGTTGGAATCCTTCATCTCGTGGTAGAAGTCGTTACCCTCACGAGTACGCTCACCCACACCGGCGAACACGGAATAACCGCTGTGCTCGATGGCGATGTTACGGATCAGTTCCATCATGTTTACGGTTTTGCCTACACCGGCACCACCGAACAGACCGACTTTACCACCCTTGGCGAACGGGCAAACCAGGTCGATAACCTTGATGCCGGTTTCCAGCAGGTCGTTGCCGCCCGCTTGTTCAGCGAAGGTTGGCGCAGGACGGTGAATGCCCCAGCGCTCTTCGGTGTCGATCGGGCCAGCTTCGTCGATCGGGTTGCCCAGTACGTCCATGATCCGGCCCAGGGTCGCTTTACCGACCGGTACGGAGATGGCTGCGCCAGAGTCGGTGACTTCCAGACCGCGCTTCAAGCCTTCGGTGGAACCCATCGCAATGGTACGAACCACGCCGTCGCCCAGCTGTTGCTGAACTTCCAGGGTGGTTTCGGCCGCGCTTACAACTTTCAACGCGTTGTAGATGCTCGGTACGCTGTCGCGTGGAAATTCCACGTCGATAACGGCGCCGATGATTTGAACGATACGTCCGCTACTCATAGCTGGATCCTCTGAATATTTGAACCGTTAAACCGCGGCAGCGCCGCCGACGATTTCCGAGATCTCTTGGGTGATCGCAGCCTGACGCGCCTTGTTGTAGACCAGCTGCAAATCGCTGATCAAATCACCGGCGTTGTCGGTAGCGTTCTTCATCGCGATCATCCGCGCAGCTTGTTCAGCCGCGTTGTTCTCGACCACCGCCTGGTAGACCTGCGACTCGACGTAACGGACCATCAAGCCGTCAAGCAGCTCTTTGGCATCCGGTTCGTAGAGATAGTCCCAGTGGTGCTTGAGCGATTGATCCGGGGTTGCCTCCAGTGGAATCAACTGCTCCACAGTAGGCGTTTGCGTCATGGTGTTGATGAACTTGTTGGACACCACGGACAGGCGATCAATACGGCCGTCCAGGTAGGCATCCAGCATCACCTTGACGCTGCCAATCAGATCATTGATCGACGGCTCTTCACCCAGGTGGCTGATAGCTGCAACGACGTTACCGCCGAAGTTGCGGAAGAAAGCCGCACCCTTGCTACCAACAACACACAGATCGATCTCGACGCCGTTTTCGCGGTTTACCGCCATGTCCTTGACCAGGGCCTTGAACAGGTTGGTGTTCAAACCACCGCACAAACCACGGTCAGTGCTCACCACGACGTAACCGACGCGCTTTACTTCACGCTCGCTCATGAAGGGGTGGCGATATTCCGGGTTGGCGTTGGCCAAATGACCAATAACCTGGCGGATGCGCTCCGCGTAAGGACGGCTAGCAGCCATGCGCATTTGTGCCTTGCGCATTTTACTGACCGCCACTTTTTCCATGGCGCTGGTAATCTTTTGCGTGCTTTTGATGCTCGCAATCTTACTGCGAATCTCTTTTGCGCCTGCCATGTAACACCTATCAGGTTAGCAAGCGGGAGCCTTGCGGCTCCCGCTGCGGCTTACCAGGTTTGGGTGGCCTTGAACTTCTCGATACCGGCTTTCATGCCAGCGTCGATTTCGTCATTGAAGTCACCCTTCACGTTGATCTTCGCCATCAAATCGGCGTGATCGCGGTTGAAGAAAGCAATCAGCGCTTGTTCGAAGCTGCCGATCTTGGCGATTTCAACGTCAGTCAGGAACCCACGCTCAGCGGCATACAGCGACAGCGCCATGTCAGCGATCGACATTGGTGCGTATTGCTTCTGCTTCATCAGCTCGGTAACGCGCTGACCATGCTCAAGTTGCTTACGGGTCGCTTCGTCCAGGTCAGAAGCAAACTGGGCGAATGCCGCCAGTTCACGGTACTGAGCCAGAGCGGTACGGATACCACCGGAGAGCTTCTTGATGATCTTGGTCTGAGCGGCACCACCCACACGGGATACCGAAACACCGGCGTTCACAGCAGGACGGATCCCGGAGTTGAACATGGCCGATTCCAGGAAGATCTGACCGTCGGTGATGGAAATCACGTTGGTCGGAACGAACGCGGAAACGTCGCCAGCCTGGGTTTCGATGATCGGCAGTGCGGTCAGGGAACCGGTTTTGCCGGTCACTGCGCCGTTGGTGAACTTCTCTACGTACTCTTCCGAAACGCGGGATGCGCGCTCCAGCAGACGGGAGTGGAGATAGAACACGTCGCCTGGGTAAGCTTCACGGCCTGGTGGACGGCGCAGCAGCAGGGAAATCTGGCGGTAAGCCACTGCTTGCTTGGACAGATCGTCATAAACGATCAGCGCGTCTTCACCGCGGTCGCGGAAGAATTCACCCATGGTGCAACCGGAGTACGGTGCCAGGAACTGCAGTGCTGCAGATTCCGAAGCGCTCGCAGCCACGACGATGGTGTTAGCCAGTGCGCCGTTTTCTTCCAGTTTGCGAACCACGTTAGCGATGGTCGATTGTTTCTGACCGATCGCTACGTAGACGCAGAAAATGCCGCTGTTTTTCTGGTTGATGATCGCGTCGATCGCCAGAGCGGTTTTACCGATCTGACGGTCACCGATGATCAGCTCACGCTGGCCACGGCCGACAGGGATCATGGCATCGACAGCCTTGTAGCCAGTCTGTACAGGCTGGTCTACCGACTTACGCCAGATCACGCCTGGAGCAACTTTCTCGACCGCATCGGTCTCGGTGTTGTTCAGCGGACCTTTGCCGTCAACTGGGTTACCCAGTGCGTCGACTACGCGACCCAGCAGTTCCTTACCAACCGGAACTTCGAGGATGCGGCCAGTGCACTTGGCGCTCATGCCTTCAGCCAGAGACTGGTAGGAGCCCAATACAACGGCACCTACGGAGTCTTGCTCTAGGTTGAGAGCCATACCGAAGACGCCGCCCGGAAACTCGATCATCTCGCCGTACATTACGTCGGCCAGACCGTGAATCCGCACGATACCGTCAGATACGCTGACGACAGTGCCTTCGTTACGGGCTTGGGAGGTCACATCGAGCTTGTCGATGCGGCCCTTGATAATTTCACTTATTTCGGAAGGATTGAGTTGCTGCATTGCTCTGCTGCCCCTTCAAACTCAAGATTTCAATGCTTCGGCAAGGTTCGCGAGTTTGCCGCGTACCGAGCCATCGATTACCAGGTCGCCGGCGCGGATGACAATGCCCCCAATAAGGGATTTGTCTTCCTCGACTTGCAGGCGCACTTCCCGGTTGAGTCGTGCACTGAGAACCTTGGCGAGTTTGTCTTGCTGTTCTTGGTTCAATGCAAAAGCACTGGTGACTTCAACGTCTACCGATTTCTCTTGTTCGGCCTTGTACAGGTCAAACAGAGCGGCGATCTCCGGCAACAGCGGGAGACGGTCGTTTTCGGCAACGACGTTAATGAAGTTCTGTGCCTTCACATCAAACTTGTCGCCGCACACGTCAATAAACGTGGCGGCCTTGTCTGCGCTCGTCAGTCGCGGGGCCTTGAGCACGCGCTGCATGGTGTCGTCTTGCGACACTGCTGCAGCCAGGCCGAGCATGGCTGACCAAGAGGCCAGTTGCTGGTGGGCCTGGGCGTGCTCGAAGGCTGCCTTAGCGTAAGGTCGGGCCAACGTGGTCAATTCTGCCATGATCGCCCTCGCTTAAATTTCAGCAGCCAGTTTGTTTACCAGCTCCGCGTGCGCGTTTTGATCGATTGTGGCACCCAGGATCTTCTCGGCGCCGCCAACGGCCAGAGCACCCAATTGGGCACGCAGCGCGTCTTTGACACTGTTCAGTTCCTGCTCGATCTCGGCCTGAGCCTGAACCTTCACACGGTCAGCGTCGATACGGGCTTTTTCAACAGCCTCTTCGACGATCTGGTTACCGCGTTTCTTGGCTTGCTCAATGATTTCAGCTGCCTGAGCTTTTGCTTCGCGCAGTTGATGACCCGCTTTCTCTTGGGCCAACTCCAGGTCGCGAGCTGCTCGGCTGGCAGCATCCAGTCCATCCGCGATCTTCTTCTGACGTTCGTGCAAAGCCGCGATGACCGGAGGCCACACGAACTTCATGCAAAACAGTACAAAAATGAAGAACGCAACGGACTGGCCAATCAGGGTTGCATTAATGTTCACGCCAACACCTCGCTCGTTCGTTGCACATCACACCAATTACTCGAAGGTTCGAGTAATTAGCCAGCGAGTTGACCAACGAATGGGTTCGCGAAGGTGAAGAACAGAGCGATACCAACACCGATCATGGTTACGGCGTCGAGCAGACCGGCAACGATGAACATTTTGACTTGCAGCATTGGAACCATCTCTGGCTGACGCGCTGCGCCTTCCAGGAACTTGCCGCCCAACAGGCCGAAACCAATTGCGGTACCCAGTGCGCCCAGGCCGATCAACAGTGCAACAGCGATAGCGGTTAGACCAACTACAGTTTCCATCTTTCCTCCCGACTTTTACGTCGTATGGTTTAGGTTTTTTAGATTTTAAAGCGGTAAAACAAATCGTTTCATAGCCCTGTTCGGGCACCCACTCGTTTGACCGAGTGGGACATCAGACTAGTCGAGACTGGTCTTAATGGTTCTCTTCGTGCGCCATCGACAGGTAAACGATGGACAACATCATGAAGATAAACGCCTGCAGGGTGATGATCAGGATGTGGAACACTGCCCACGCCCACTGCAGAACTATGCCCAGGCCACTAAGCCAGAGCAGACCGCTGCCGAACATCACAGCAATCAGAATGAAGACCAGTTCGCCGGCGTACATGTTGCCGAACAGACGCAGTGCCAGGGAGATAGGCTTGGCAACCAGCGTCACGAACTCCAGCAGGAAGTTCACCGGAATCAGCAGGGCTTGAACGAAGATGTTCTTGCTGCCGAAAGGGTGCAGGGTCAGTTCGCCGATGAAGCCGCCGATGCCCTTGACCTTGATGCTGTAGAAAATGATCAACGCGAATACCGACAGGGACATGCCCAGGGTCGCATTCGGGTCAGTGGTAGAAACAGCACGGAAGACCAGGTGCGGGTCGCCAGTAATGATGGCAGCCAGCTTAGGAATCCAGTCAACCGGTACCAGGTCGACGGCGTTCATCAGGAACACCCAGACAAAAATCGTCAGAGCCAATGGCGCGATCAATGGATTACGGCCGTGAAAGGTATCTTTCACGCTGGTGTCGACGAACTCGATCAGAACCTCTACGAAGTTCTGTAGGCCGCCAGGCTGACCGGAAGTCGCCTTCTTTGCCGCCATGCGGAAAAGAAGAACGAAGATCAGACCCAACGCGACCGACCAGCCGAGAGTATCGACGTGGAAAGCCCAGAAGCCCATTTCTTTGGCTTCTGCTGCGGTGTGGGCAAAACCCCACCCGCCAGTTGGGTGCTGACCGAAGGTCAGGTTCTGCAAGTGGTGCTGGATATAGCCCGAAGCGGTTGTCTCTGCCATGGTTGCCTCAAACGCCCTAAGGTCTCGAAAGTCTTGTTCTCATCAGCAGGGGCGCGAACCAGCTGACCAGTTGGGTCAACACGAAGACGCCGAATACAGCTAGCGGCGCCAATGGCTTCACACCTGCAAACGTCAATGCAAAGAGCACTGCCGTCAAAATTAGTTTGCCCGCCTCGCCGGCATAAAAAGACCGGACGATGGCTTGAGCTGCTCGGGCGCCGGAAAACCGAAATGCCCTGTGAGCGAAATAAACATTGGGTAGCAAGGCTATCAGGCCTCCGCAGAGTCCTGAGTACCCGGCTACGACTCCATGCCAGTACCAAAGCGCCAAAGCGGCCAGTACCAAAACGACAAATTGAGCCAGTAGGACCGGAAAAACTGCCAGGCGATGGAACGGCAAGCGGTTTGGCGTGCGGCTCTCCATCGTTTTTGCTCCCCAATGATCGGCTGCCAGAATTCAATAACTTGGCATAATTTGTGCCGACAAAATGCGCGCAGAGTATAGGGGCGGTTCTGCCCCTATTCAACTGTCAGGTAGTGATTTCCGACTGCACGCTACATGAGGAAATGTTTCAGCGAATGTGTGCAAGTACACCTTGAAGCTCATCGAGGGAGTTGTAACCGATCACCAACTGCCCCTTCCCCTTTTTCCCGTGGCGAATCTGCACCGCAGAGCCTAGGCGCTCAGCCAGACGCTGTTCGAGTCGAGCGATATCCGGGTCCGGCTTTACCGGTTCAGCAGGTTCCTGTTTACCACTCAACCACTGGCGAACCAGTGCTTCAGTCTGGCGTACAGTCAGCCCCCGTGCGACAACATGTCGCGCCCCTTCAACCTGTTGATTTTCCGGTAAACCGAGCAAAGCACGGGCATGACCCATTTCCAGGTCGCCGTGGGACAGCATGGTTTTGATGACTTCCGGCAACGCGATCAAGCGTAGCAGGTTGGCCACGGTCACGCGGGATTTGCCCACCGCTTCGGCCACTTGTTGCTGAGTCAGCTGGAATTCCTGCTGCAAACGCTGCAACGCAACCGCTTCTTCGATCGGGTTGAGGTCTTCGCGCTGGATGTTCTCGATCAGCGCCATGGCGATCGCGGTTTCATCCGGCACATCGCGAACCATTGCCGGGATGGTTTCCTGGCCCGCTTGCTGGCTGGCGCGCCAGCGGCGTTCACCGGCGATGATTTCGAAGCGACCGCTGCCAATCGGGCGAACCACGATCGGCTGCATGACGCCCTGAGCCTTGATCGACTGCGCCAGCTCTTCCAGCGCCTGAGGATCCATGTCACGCCGCGGCTGGTACTTGCCGCGCTGGATCAGGTCCAGGGGCAGGTGCTGCAGCTCACGCTGATCAGCCTGCACCGCTTGTTCTTCCAGCGAGCTGACAGTCGGACCACTCAGCAGTGCATCCAGTCCACGTCCGAGACCTCGTTTCTTGACGGCCATGGGGATTCCTTAAGTTGCCTGAGCAGCGGCAGTGCGTGAGTTTTTGCGTTGACGACGAACCATCTCGCCCGCCAATGCCAGATAGGCAATGGCGCCCCGCGATGATTTGTCGTACGCCAGCGCCGGCATGCCATAGCTTGGTGCTTCAGCCAGGCGGATGTTGCGCGGAATCACCGTGTCGTAGAGCTGCTCGCCGAAGTGCTCCTTGAGCTGCGCCGAAACATCGTTCATCAGGCTCAGGCGCGGGTCATACATGGTCCGCAACAGGCCTTCGACTTTCAGGTTCGGGTTCAGCAACTCAGCGATGCGCTTGATGTTATCCACAAGGTCGCTCAAGCCTTCGAGCGCGAAGTACTCGCACTGCATGGGGATAATTACCCCATCAGCGGCGACCAAAGCGTTCAGCGTGAGCATCGACAACGACGGCGGGCAGTCGATCAAAATGTAATCGTAGTTTTCACGGATCGGCGCCAATGCACTGCGCAGGCGGCTTTCCTTCATCTGCATTTCCAGCAGAACCACTTCGGCCGCGGTCAGGTCGCGGTTGGCCGGCAGCAGTTGGTAACCACCATGCTCGGAGTAGTGCATGGCCTGGGCCAGATCGCATTCGCCGATCAGCAGGTCGTAGACCGAGTTCTCCAGGCCGTGTTTATCCACACCGCTACCCATGGTGGCGTTGCCCTGTGGATCGAGATCGATCAACAGCACCCGACGCTTGGTAGCGACCAGGGAAGCTGCGAGGTTGATACAGGTGGTGGTCTTGCCCACACCACCCTTTTGGTTCGCTATCGCGAATACCTTAGCCATTCTTGCTTGTGTTCCCAATCATGCCGTGCGGCGCAGTATCAGCAGATGGCGTTGGCCTTGGCAACCGGGTACGGCCAGGGCGTGTTCGCTATCGAGGTGGAAGTCTGCCGGCAATGCTACCAGCTCATCGGCGGGATGAACGCCCTTCATTGCCAGCCAACGTGTTTCGGTGTCGCCGAGGTGGCGAGTCCAGTTGCTGAAGTTCTCCATGCTGCTGAACGCCCGGGAAATGATCCCGTTGAATGGCTGAGCAGGTTGAAAAGCTTCGACGCGACTGTGGATAACTTGCAGGTTATCCAGTTTGAGTTCGAGTTTGACCTGAGTCAGGAAGCGGGTTTTCTTGCCGTTGCTGTCCAGGCAAGTCACTTGGGACTCTGGAAACAGGATGGCCAGCGGAATACCCGGCATGCCCCCACCGCTGCCAACGTCCAGCCAGCGGCCGTTTTCGACGAACGACATCACGCTCAGACTGTCGAGCAAGTGACGGGAAACCATTTCATCCGGATCGCGTACCGCGGTCAGGTTGTAAGCCTTGTTCCATTTGATCAACAGGGCCAGATAACCCAGCAGCTGAGCATGCTGGGTTTCTGTCAGCGTGACACCGAGCTGGCGAGCACCTGTGGATAACTCTTCTGCGTGTTGCGAGGTGACCAACGAACTCAAGCGCTTTGCTCCAACTGACGGCCCGCGCCGCGTTTTTTCAGATGAATCATCAACAGCGAAATCGCTGCCGGCGTCACACCCGGGATACGCGACGCCTGACCCAAGGTTTCTGGACGGGTCGCACCGAGCTTGCTCTGGATCTCTTTGGAGAGACCGGAAATATTCGTGTAATCGATATCCACAGGCAGTTTTGTGTCTTCGCTGGCCCGCAGACGAGCGATTTCATCCTGTTGGCGATCGATGTAACCGGCGTATTTGGTCTTGATTTCGACCTGCTCGGCGACTTGTGGATCTTCTGCGCCACCACCGGTCACGGCGATCAGACCAGCGTAGTCGATTTCCGGACGGCTCAGCAGATTGAGCAAGTTGTATTCATGGGTCAGCGGCGTGCCGAACTTCTCGGAAATTGCATCGCCTTGCTCGGTGCCCGGGCGAACCCAGGTACTTTTCAGGCGTTGCTCTTCCAGCGTGATGCTTTCGCGTTTGGTGCAGAACGCAGCCCAACGCGCGTCATCCACCAGACCCAGTTCGCGACCTTTTTCGGTCAAGCGCAGGTCGGCGTTGTCTTCGCGCAGGATCAGGCGGTATTCGGCGCGGGACGTAAACATCCGATACGGTTCCTGGGTACCCAGGGTAATCAGGTCGTCGACCAACACGCCAATGTACGCCTCGTCGCGACGCGGGCACCAGGCATCTTTGCCCTGAGCACGCAGTGCGGCGTTGGCCCCGGCCAGCAAACCCTGGGCGCCGGCTTCTTCGTAACCGGTGGTGCCGTTGATTTGCCCGGCGAAGAACAGACCGCCGATGACTTTGGTTTCCAGGTTGTACTTCAGGTCACGCGGGTCGAAGTAGTCGTATTCGATGGCGTAACCCGGACGAACGATGTGCGCGTTTTCCATGCCGCGGATCGATTGCACGATCTGCAGTTGCACGTCGAACGGCAAGGATGTGGATATCCCGTTCGGGTACAGCTCGTTGGTCGTCAGTCCTTCCGGTTCGATAAAGACCTGATGGCTGTCCTTGTCGGCAAAGCGATGGATCTTGTCTTCGATCGACGGGCAGTACCGCGGACCAATGCCTTCGATCAACCCGGCATCGGAATACATCGGCGACCGATCCAGGTTGGCGGCAATGATTTCGTGGGTGCGGGCGTTGGTGTGGGTAATCCAGCAGCTGACCTGTTTCGGATGCTGCTCTTTGGAACCCATGAACGACATCACCGGGATCGGTGTATCGCCGGCTTGCTCGGTCATCACCGAGAAATCCACAGAACGACCGTCGATACGCGGTGGTGTGCCGGTTTTCAGGCGACCAACGCGCAATGGCAATTCACGCAAACGGTGAGCCAGGGCGATCGACGGTGGATCACCGGCACGGCCACCGGAAAAATTCTGCATTCCGATGTGGATAAGTCCACCGAGGAAGGTGCCAGTGGTCAACACCACGGAATCCGCGAAGAAACGCAGGCCCATTTGGGTGACAACACCGCGCACTTGTTCCTGCTCGACGATCAGGTCGTCGGCAGCCTGTTGAAATATCCACAGGTTCGGCTGGTTTTCGAGGATTTCGCGGACAGCGGCCTTGTACAGAACCCTATCAGCCTGAGCGCGGGTAGCACGCACGGCCGGGCCTTTGCGGCTGTTCAATACGCGAAATTGAATACCACCTTTATCGGTAGCCATGGCCATCGCGCCGCCGAGGGCATCGATTTCCTTGACCAGATGGCTTTTGCCGATCCCACCGATAGCGGGGTTGCAACTCATGGCACCGAGGGTTTCCACGTTATGCGTCAGCAACAGGGTTTTTGCACCCATACGTGCTGAGGCCAGTGCTGCCTCGGTACCGGCATGACCGCCGCCGATGACGATCACTTCAAAACGGGAAGGGAAATCCACCACGCACCTCGTGCCTGCTTCAGTTAGGTAATCAGGAATAGTTTGAGCTCAGGTTTTTGGACCTGGTCGGCAAGTATAGGGACTTCGCCCTTCCTAAAGAACCCTTTGCACAAAATTTAACCAGCTGTGGAGAAGTCGCGGTTATAGAAATTAAAAAGAGAGAAATTTATTAAATCTTTGTTTTTATGTTTATTTCTACTGAGCCACCTTTCTGTGGATAGAACTCTACAGGCCTTTATATTCAATATGTACAGAGATTCAAAACCCTGTGGTCATGTGCCAATGAGGCCCTTGGATAACCGGTTTAAGCCTGTGGATGAAAGGGGTACTTATCCACAGGGGCGGTTATCTTCAGTTTTGAGGCCCTGTTATCAACTGCCCTTAGTGGCAGTTATTCACAGGGCTTAATCCACAGAAAACTGCTGAATAAGCAAATCCCGGACACGGAAAATCCGCTCAAGCAGAAAGAATCGGCTCAGCACTGGAAGAGAATTCAAGAAAAGGAGGGAACAGACAGGCACGAATGGCCTGTCTGTGGACAACGGGGAAGATTATTTACCGATACAGAAGCTGGAAAAGATCCGTCCCAGCAGGTCATCGGAGCTGAATGCACCGGTGATTTCACCCAAAGCGTGCTGAGCCTGGCGCAAATCTTCGGCCAACAGTTCGCCGGCACCCGCCAGGGTCAGCTGCGCACGGCCGTGCTCAAGGGAAGCACTGGCGTGACGCAACGCTTCAAGGTGACGCCTGCGAGCACTGAAGCTGCTTTCCGAGGTCTGTTCGTAGCCCATGCAGGCCTTGAGGTGATCGCGCAGCAATTCCAGCCCTTCACCTGCAGACTTGGCGCTCAGGCTGATGGTGACGTGGCCATCCTCGCTGACTTCCAGGGCAATGGCTTCGCCCGTGAGGTCTGCCTTGTTTCGGATCAGCGTGACTTTCGCCGGATCGGGACGGATTTCCAGAAATTCAGGCCATAACGCGAACGGATCAAGTGCCTCAGGAGCCGTAGCATCGACCACCAACAGCACACGATCAGCCTCGCCGATTGCTTTCAATGCACGTTCGACGCCGATTTTTTCCACCTGGTCGTCGGTATCTCGCAGACCTGCGGTGTCGACCACGTGCAGCGGCATGCCATCGATGTGGATATGTTCACGAAGAATGTCCCGGGTAGTGCCGGCAATCTCGGTGACGATAGCGGCTTCACGACCGGCCAGTGCATTCAACAGGCTGGATTTACCGGCATTCGGCCGGCCGGCGATCACCACGGTCATCCCGTCACGCAGCAAGGCACCCTGCCCGGCTTCTCGGAGTACGGTGGATAACTCGTCACGTACTTTGTCGAGCATGCTCAGTACGTGGCCATCGGCGAGGAAGTCGATTTCCTCTTCAGGGAAGTCGATCGCCGCTTCGACATAGATGCGCAGGCCAATCAGTTGCTCGGTGAGATTATGCACACGCTCCGAGAATGCGCCCTGCAAGGAACGCAGGGCATTTCGTGCAGCCTGTGCAGAACTCGCCTCGATCAAGTCGGCGATGGCTTCGGCCTGAGCCAGGTCGAGTTTGTCGTTGAGGAACGCGCGCTCGCTGAATTCACCCGGCCGGGCCAACCGACAGCCCAGTTCCAGGCAACGCTTGAGCAGCATATCCAGAACGACCGGACCGCCGTGGCCCTGGAGTTCCAGCACATCTTCACCGGTGAATGAGTTCGGGCCGGGAAAATACAGGGCGATGCCTTGATCCAGCACCTCATCATTTTCACTGAGGAACGGGCCGTAGTGCGCGAATCGCGGCTTGAGTTCACGACCGCTGAAGGCCTTGGCCGCAACACTCGCCAGCGGCCCGGAAATACGGACGATACCCACACCGCCGCGACCTTGAGCGGTGGCGACGGCGGCGATGGTTTCACGAGGAACGCTCATAAACCGTTATCCAGACAAAAGTGACAGATAGCAAAACGCCCCACTAGGGGGCGTTTTGAGTGGTTATCCACAGTGTAAATCAGGCAGCTGCTTTAGTAGCCGCTTCGATTTTACGCGTGATGTACCACTGTTGGGCGATCGACAGGCAGTTGTTCACTACCCAGTACAGCACCAGACCAGCCGGGAACCACAGGAAGAAGAAGGTGAAGATGATTGGCATCAGCTTCATCACTTTGGCCTGCATCGGATCCGGAGGAGTCGGGTTCAACTGCTGCTGGATGAACATGGTTGCACCCATGATGATCGGCAGAATGAAGAACGGGTCCTTGATCGACAGGTCAGTAATCCACAGCATGAACGGCGCTTGGCGCATTTCAACGCTTTCCAGCAGAACCCAGTACAGTGAAAGGAAAACCGGCATCTGCACGAGGATTGGCAAGCAACCACCCAGCGGATTGATCTTCTCTTTCTTGTACAGCTCCATCATGGATTGCGACATTTTCTGCCGGTCGTCGCCATGTTGCTCTTTCAGCGCGGCCAGTTTCGGTGCCACTGCACGCATGCGCGCCATGGATTTGTAGCTGGCAGCCGACAGCGGGAAGAAAATCCCTTTGATCAGCATGGTCAGGAAGATGATCGACCAGCCCCAGTTACCGACCAGCGCGTGGATGTGTTGCAGCAACCAGAAGATTGGCTGGGCAATGAACCACAGAATGCCGTAGTCGACGGTCAGTTCCAGACCTGGGGACAACTCTTTCAGCACAGCCTGGCTTTTCGGACCGGCATACAGAACGGCACTGGTCTCGCCTTTTGCACCTGGCGCGACAGACATTGCCGGTGCGGTGTAGCCGATGATGTAGTTACCTTTGCTGTCTTTACGGGTCTGGACGAGGTTGTTCTCGCCTTTCGCCGGAATCCACGCGGTCACGAAGTAGTGCTGCAACCATGCAACCCAACCACCGTTAACGGTTTCTTTCAGCTGAGCCTTGTCCATGTCCTTCATGGACACTTTCTTGTACGGCTCGTTACTTGTCCACAGGGCGGCGCCCAGGTAAGTCGCGGTGCCGGTGGCAGTGCTGGAAGAAGGATCGGAGCTGGCGTCACGCTTCAATTGCGCGAACATTGCACCGGACCAGGGTTTGGCACTCTGGTTATCGATCAGGTAGGAAACGGTTACGTCATACAGGCCGCGTTTCAGGGTGAAACGCTTGATGTAGTTGACGCCGTCCTTGCTGAACTTCAGGTCTGCGACCAATTGGTCCTGACCGTCAGCCAGTTGGTAAATCTTCTTCTCCGAGGAGTAAACCGGACGACCGGCAGGACTCGCGTCCGGACCGTCGGTGCCGATCAAACCACTTTGAGCCAGATAAGTCCGCTCGTTGCCGTTATCGAACAACTGGAATGGGATTTCCGGATGGTCCTGGCGACGTGGATACAGCGGCAGCGTCAACTGCGCAACATCACCACCTTGTGGATCGATTGCCAGGTTGAGCACATCCGTTTTGATCTGGATGAGGTCTTTGCTTGCAGCTACTGGTGTTTCAGCAGGTGCAGTTGCACTGGTATCGCTTGCGGCGCGTGGAATGTCGTCACTGACAGAAGCATTATTGCCAGTCGCCGTATCCGGTAGGCCCGGTGCGGTAGTACTGGAAGCAACATTCTGAGTCGGCAGGGCAGCCTGGCCATAGTCCTGGTTCCATTTAAGAACCATAACGTAGGACACGATTGCCAGGGCGACGATCAGGATCGTGCGTTTGATATCCATGATTACTCGGCCATCGAAGAAGAACGGGAGGTAGGGATAGATGGAACCGGGTCATAACCACCGGGATTCCACGGATGACAGCGACCTAAACGACGAAAGGCCAGCCAGCCACCGCGCAGAAGGCCATGATTTTCTATGGCTTCATACGCGTAGCAGGAACAACTGGGGTAGAAACGACAGTGACTGGCCATCAGAGGACTAATGGCATAGCGATAAAACTGGATCGGAACGAGTGCCAGTTTACGCATCGGGACTGTCTACCCCTACAGTTTCGGTTTTGACTGCTGGTACCGGCGTGCTGCGTGCCAGACGCTTCCAGAGTTTGCCGAAATGCTGAATCAATTCGGGGTTTTCTACGTCACCCAAACCTTTGCGCGCGACGATAACGATGTCCCAGCCGGCCAGTGAGTCCTGGTTCAGACGGAACGATTCGCGCATCAGACGTTTGAGGCGATTGCGCTCGACGGAGAGCTTTACGCTCTTTTTCCCGATAACCAGCCCGAGACGGGGGTGATCGAGATCGTTGTTGCGCGCAAGGAGCAGGAGATTTTTCCCCGGAACCTTGCCGGTAGGGGAGTCAAAGACTGCCTTGAAATGCCGGGGAGTAAGCAGACGCTTTTCCCGACTGAAGTCCTGACTCACCTCCAGTGCCGGATTATCAAACTGCCAGACGCGCACGACCTTTGGCGCGACGACGCGACAGGACGGCACGACCGTTCTTGGTAGCCATGCGAGCACGGAAACCGTGGGTACGAGCGCGTTTGATAGTGCTTGGTTGGAAAGTACGTTTCATTGTCGTGTTACCTGGTTCGTCCACAACGGGCCGGAATGGCCCCCGTTTTAAGAGACCGGGGATTCTAGAGAAAGCAAGCCTCTAGGTCAATTTCCAACCAGCGTTTCCTTATAAATAGATCTCCAGACGTTTTTCCTGTCGAGCACCTTGGCTAGATATAGAAATTAAGAAGGAAAGTATTTAAAGCTTTTCTGTAAAGCTTATAAAAGCTAGGGACACGATCATCTGTGGATAACTGCTATCAGCCCTTTAAAGTCGTGATGTACAGAGAATGACAACTACGGTGGAAAACGGTGGTAACCCTGTGCTGCGCTGTCGGATAAGCTGTGTGTGAAAGAGGCACTTATCCACAGGGTGGTTATCCACCGAGTTTCCCCCCCACTTGTGCAACGACCTTAGACCCGGTTATCCACAGAGCTTATGCACAGACCGCTGGTCGTCTTTTTTTCGTATAAATCACTGATTCTTCATGGGAGGTGCACAACCTTCGTGTGGATAAGTCGGGGCTTGGTCGGCTACAATGGCGGCTTGTTTTTGCCTCACCGGCTTTCAACTTAGGGGATATCCGTGTCAGTGGAACTTTGGCAGCAGTGCGTGGAGCTTTTGCGCGATGAGCTGCCTGCCCAACAATTCAACACTTGGATCCGTCCACTACAGGTCGAAGCCGAAGGCGACGAGTTGCGTGTCTACGCACCGAATCGTTTTGTTCTCGACTGGGTCAACGAAAAGTACCTGGGCCGCGTCCTTGAACTGCTGGATGAGCATGGCAATGGCATGGCGCCGGCGCTGTCCTTATTAATAGGCAGCAAACGCAGTTCGGCACCACGTGCTGCCCCGAATGCTCCGTTGGCCGCCGCTGCTTCACAGGCTCAGGCTGCTCAAGCACCCGTCAGCGCCCCGGCACCAGCCCAGGTAACCGCTCCGACCAAGCGTGCGACGCAAAAAGTTGCCGACATTAATGAAGAGCCATCGCGCGACAGCTTCGACCCGATGGCCGGGGCCAGTTCGCAACAAGCTCCGATTCGCGCCGAACAGCGTACGGTGCAGGTCGAAGGCGCGCTCAAGCACACCAGCTACCTGAACCGCACCTTCACCTTCGAAAACTTCGTCGAGGGCAAGTCCAACCAACTGGCCCGGGCTGCGGCCTGGCAAGTGGCGGACAATCCCAAGCACGGTTACAACCCGCTCTTCCTTTATGGTGGCGTCGGCTTGGGTAAAACCCACTTGATGCACGCTGTGGGTAACCACCTGTTAAAGAAGAATCCGAATGCCAAGGTTGTGTACCTGCATTCCGAGCGGTTCGTGGCCGATATGGTCAAGGCCCTGCAGCTGAACGCCATCAACGAGTTCAAGCGCTTCTACCGTTCGGTGGATGCGTTGCTGATCGACGACATTCAGTTCTTCGCCCGTAAAGAACGTTCCCAGGAAGAGTTTTTCCACACCTTCAACGCCCTGCTTGAAGGTGGCCAGCAGGTCATTCTCACCAGTGACCGCTACCCGAAAGAAATCGAAGGCCTTGAAGAGCGCCTCAAATCCCGCTTCGGCTGGGGCCTGACGGTAGCCGTCGAGCCGCCGGAACTGGAAACACGCGTGGCGATCCTGATGAAAAAGGCCGATCAGGCCAAAGTCGATCTGCCCCATGACGCGGCGTTCTTCATTGCCCAGCGTATTCGTTCCAACGTCCGTGAGCTGGAAGGCGCGCTCAAACGCGTGATCGCCCACTCGCACTTCATGGGCCGCGATATCACCATCGAGTTGATTCGCGAATCCCTGAAAGATCTGTTGGCACTGCAAGACAAACTGGTCTCTGTGGATAACATTCAGCGCACTGTCGCCGAGTACTACAAGATCAAGATCTCCGACCTGCTGTCCAAGCGTCGTTCACGCTCGGTAGCTCGTCCGCGTCAGGTTGCAATGGCCCTCTCCAAAGAGTTGACTAACCACAGCCTGCCGGAAATCGGCGACGTGTTTGGCGGCCGGGACCACACGACTGTTTTGCACGCCTGTCGCAAGATCAACGAACTTAAGGAATCCGACGCGGACATCCGCGAGGACTATAAGAACCTGCTGCGTACACTGACCACTTGATGAACACCAGCGCAGCTTATTAAGGCAAGGGACTAGACCATGCATTTCACCATTCAACGCGAAGCCCTGTTGAAACCCCTGCAACTGGTCGCAGGCGTCGTCGAACGCCGACAGACCTTGCCGGTGCTCTCCAACGTGCTGCTGGTTGTCGAAGGCCAGCAATTGTCGCTGACCGGTACCGACCTGGAAGTCGAGCTGGTTGGTCGTGTACAACTCGAAGAGCCTGCCGATCCAGGTTCCATCACTGTGCCTGCGCGCAAGCTGATGGATATCTGCAAAAGCTTGCCCAACGATGCGCTGATCGACATCAAGGTCGACGAGCAGAAGCTCGTGGTGAAGGCCGGCCGTAGCCGCTTCACCCTGTCGACCCTGCCGGCCAATGACTTCCCGACTGTGGAAGAAGGCCCAGGCTCGTTGACGTGCAGCCTTGAGCAAAGCAAATTGCGTCGTCTGATCGAACGCACCAGCTTCGCCATGGCCCAGCAGGACGTGCGCTACTACCTCAACGGCATGCTGCTGGAAGTTTCCGAAGGCATCATCCGCGCCGTGGCCACCGACGGTCACCGTCTGGCCATGTGCTCGATGAAGGCCGATATCGGTCAGCCGGACCGCCACCAGGTCATCGTGCCACGTAAAGGTATCCTTGAACTGGCGCGCCTGCTGACTGAGCCGGACGGCATCGTCAGCATCGTCCTGGGTCAACACCACATCCGCGCCACCACCGGCGAGTTCACCTTCACCTCGAAACTGGTCGACGGCAAATTCCCGGACTACGAGCGTGTTCTGCCAAAAGGTGGCGACAAGCTGGTGCTCGGCGATCGTCAGGCCCTGCGTGAAGCCTTCAGCCGTACCGCGATTCTGTCCAACGAGAAGTACCGCGGCATCCGTCTGCAACTGGCCAATGGTCAGCTGAAGATCCAGGCGAACAACCCGGAACAGGAAGAAGCGGAAGAAGAAGTGGGCGTTGAGTACAACGGCGGCAATCTGGAAATCGGCTTCAACGTGAGCTATCTGCTCGACGTACTGGGCGTGATGACCACTGAGCAGGTTCGTTTGATCCTGTCCGACTCCAACAGCAGCGCGCTGGTGCAAGAGTCCGATAACGACGACTCGGCCTACGTTGTCATGCCGATGCGTCTGTAATCATGCTCAGCAGAAGCTAGATGTCCTTAAGTCGCGTCTCGGTCACCGCGGTGCGCAATCTGCACCCGGTGACCTTCTCCCCCTCCCCCCGAATCAACATTCTTTACGGCGCCAACGGCAGCGGCAAAACCAGTGTTCTGGAAGCCATTCATCTGCTGGGGCTTGCCCGTTCGTTTCGTAGCACCCGCCTGTTACCGGTCATCCAGTACGAGCAGCTCGCCTGTACGGTGTTTGGTCAGGTGGAGTTGGCCGAGGGTGGGCACAGCGCCTTGGGGATTTCCCGAGACCGTCAAGGGGAGTTCCAGATTCGCATCGACGGGCAGAATGCCCGGAGCGCGGCGCAACTGGCGGAAATCCTGCCGCTGCAGTTGATCAACCCTGACAGTTTCCGCTTGCTGGAAGGCGCACCGAAGATTCGCCGACAGTTTCTCGACTGGGGCGTGTTCCACGTGGAACCACGATTCATGTCCACCTGGCAGCGCTTGCAGAAGGCCCTGCGCCAGAGAAACTCTTGGCTGCGGCATGGTACACTTGACGCCGTTTCGCAAGCGGTTTGGGACAGGGAACTGTGCCAAGCCAGCGCTGAAATTGATGAATACCGCCGTGCTTATATCAAAGCCTTGAAACCAGTCTTTGAACAGACCTTGAGCGAACTGGTTGAGCTCGAGGGCTTAACGCTCAGCTATTACCGAGGTTGGGACAAAGACCGAGAGCTGAGTGCAGTGCTCGCCGGGTCCCTTCAGCGGGATCAGCAAATGGGTCATACCCAAGCCGGACCACAGCGCGCTGATTTGCGTCTTAGATTGGGCGCACATAACGCCGCGGACATCTTGTCTCGCGGTCAGCAGAAGTTGGTGGTCTGTGCATTGCGGATTGCCCAAGGGCACTTGGTCAGCCAGGCCCGACGTGGCCAGTGTATTTATCTGGTGGATGACCTGCCGTCTGAACTGGACGAGCACCACCGTCGCGCGCTTTGCCGCTTGCTGGAAGACTTACGCTGCCAGGTGTTTATCACCTGTGTAGATCACGAATTATTGAGGGAAGGCTGGCAGACGGATACGCCAGTCGCTCTGTTCCACGTGGAACAGGGCCGTATCACCCAGACCCACGACCATCGGGAGTGAAGGCATTGAGCGAAGAAAATACGAATACCTACGACTCAACGAGCATTAAAGTGCTGAAAGGCCTGGATGCCGTACGCAAACGTCCCGGTATGTACATTGGTGACACCGACGATGGTAGCGGTCTGCACCACATGGTCTTCGAGGTAGTCGACAACTCCATCGATGAAGCGCTCGCTGGCCACTGCGACGACATCAGCATCATCATCCACCCGGACGAATCCATCACCGTTCGTGACAACGGTCGTGGTATCCCGGTAGATGTGCACAAAGAAGAAGGCGTCTCGGCAGCCGAGGTCATCATGACCGTGCTGCACGCCGGCGGTAAGTTCGATGATAACTCCTACAAAGTATCCGGCGGCCTGCACGGTGTAGGTGTGTCGGTTGTGAACGCCCTGTCCGAAGAGCTGGTCTTGACCGTTCGCCGCAGCGGCAAGATCTGGGAACAGACCTACATACACGGTGTTCCGAAAGAGCCGATGAAAATCGTCGGCGAAAGCGAAACCACGGGTACCCAGATTCACTTCAAGCCGTCCGACCTGACCTTCAAGAACATCCACTTCAGCTGGGACATCCTGGCAAAGCGGATTCGTGAACTGTCCTTCCTCAACTCCGGTGTCGGCATCGTCCTCAAGGATGAGCGCAGCGGCAAGGAAGAGTTGTTCAAGTACGAGGGTGGCCTGCGTGCGTTCGTTGAATACCTGAACACCAACAAGACTCCGGTCAACCAGGTGTTCCACTTCAACATCCAGCGTGAAGACGGCATCGGCGTGGAAATCGCCTTGCAGTGGAACGACAGCTTCAACGAGAACCTGTTGTGCTTCACCAACAACATTCCACAGCGCGATGGCGGTACTCACCTGGTGGGTTTCCGTTCCGCTCTGACGCGTAACCTGAACACCTACATCGAAGCTGAAGGTCTGGCGAAGAAGCACAAAGTCGCGACCACCGGTGACGATGCCCGTGAAGGCCTGACCGCGATCATCTCGGTAAAAGTGCCGGATCCGAAGTTCAGCTCCCAGACCAAAGACAAGCTGGTTTCTTCCGAAGTGAAGACCGCGGTCGAACAGGAAATGGGCAAGTACTTCTCCGACTTCCTGCTGGAAAACCCGAACGAAGCCAAGCTGGTCGTCGGCAAGATGATCGATGCGGCTCGCGCTCGTGAAGCGGCGCGTAAAGCCCGTGAGATGACACGTCGTAAAGGCGCGCTGGATATCGCCGGCCTGCCGGGCAAACTGGCTGACTGCCAGGAAAAAGACCCTGCCCTTTCCGAACTGTACCTCGTGGAAGGTGACTCTGCTGGCGGCTCCGCCAAGCAGGGACGCAACCGTCGGACCCAAGCCATCCTGCCTCTCAAGGGCAAGATCCTGAACGTCGAGAAGGCGCGCTTCGACAAGATGATTTCTTCGCAAGAAGTGGGCACCTTGATCACCGCGCTAGGCTGTGGCATTGGCCGCGATGAGTACAACATCGCGAAGCTGCGTTACCACAACATCATCATCATGACCGATGCTGACGTCGACGGTTCGCACATCCGTACCCTGCTGCTGACCTTCTTCTTCCGTCAGTTGCCGGAGCTGATCGAGCGCGGCTACATCTACATCGCCCAGCCACCGCTGTACAAGGTCAAGAAAGGCAAGCAAGAGCAATACATCAAAGACGACGACGCCATGGAAGAGTACATGACGCAGTCGGCCCTGGAAGATGCGAGCCTGCACCTGAACGAGGAAGCACCGGGTATTTCCGGACCGGCTCTTGAGCGTCTGGTGAATGACTTCCGTCTGGTAATGAAGACGCTCAAGCGTCTGTCGCGCCTGTACCCACAGGAGCTGACCGAGCACTTCATCTACCTGCCTGCCGTCAGCCTGGAGCAACTCTCCGATCACGCAGCGATGCAGGATTGGATGGCCCAGTACGAAGTTCGCCTGCGCACCGTCGAGAAGTCCGGCCTGGTTTACAAAGCCAGCCTGCGTGAAGACCGTGAACGTAATGTCTGGCTGCCTGAGGTCGAACTGATCTCCCACGGCTTGTCGAACTACGTCACCTTCAACCGCGACTTCTTCGGCAGCAACGATTACAAGACTGTTGTTTCTCTGGGCGCTCAACTAAGCACCTTGCTGGACGACGGCGCGTATATCCAGCGTGGCGAGCGCAAGAAGCCGGTCACCGAGTTCAAGGAAGCCCTTGAATGGCTGATGGCCGAAAGCACCAAGCGTCATACCATCCAGCGATACAAAGGTCTGGGTGAGATGAACCCGGATCAGCTGTGGGAAACCACGATGGACCCAAGTCAGCGCCGGATGCTCAAAGTGACCATCGAAGACGCCATTGGCGCGGACCAGATCTTCAACACCCTGATGGGTGATGCGGTCGAGCCTCGTCGTGACTTCATCGAAAGCAACGCCCTGGCGGTTTCCAACCTGGACTTCTGATCAGCGAACCTGCCAAACGAAAAAGGCCAACGCTCAAGCGTTGGCCTTTTTTATTACCTGCAATTCCCTGAGATCACTTCCCTCTTCAGCCTTTTCGAAACCTGAAATCCAACAAATCGCAGGCATAAAAAAACCGGCTATATCAACCGGTTTTTTTGCGCCCGAAAAAAACTTATGCACCATTTTCGGCGTTTTATGTGTTTAAGAAATATGTATATAAATCATAAGCTTAAAAACAAAAAACGCTACTTTTCGACAAAACGGTACACAGGTTATCCACAGAATCTCAGACAGCCATCTGATCGTTGGCCGAGGGGGCCGCAGGGGCTGCTGGAATCGAACCCATTTCCCGCTGCATCTGCTCGTTCCAGCTCTGCACCCGGTCATTCAGGTCAGCAATGGCACGCGGCCCGCTACCCTCGGCATACATGGGTGCGCCGATGATCACGGTAATGACGCCCTGCTTCTTCGCCCAACCGGTTTTCGGCCAGAACTTGCCAGCATTGTGCGCAATCGGCAGCACGGGAAGTGCGGCGTTGACGGCTAACGCGGTACCACCCCGAGAGAACTTGCCGATGGTGCCGTAAGGAACGCGCGTTCCCTCAGGGAAGATCAGAACCCAGACACCATCCTTCAGCAGTTCATCGCCCTTCTTCGCCACATGCTTGAGCGCCGCTTTCGGGTTGTCGCGGTCGATGGCGATGGGTCGCAGCATGGCCATGGCCCAGCCGAAAAAAGGAACGTAGAGCAGTTCGCGCTTAAGTACCTGGCTCAATGGCTCAAAGTAGGCGGATAGAAAGAACGTCTCCCACGTGCTCTGGTGGTTCGACTGAATCACGCAGGGCTGGTCGGGCACGTTCTCGGCGCCCTTCACTTCATAGCTGATGCCCAGA
This sequence comes from Pseudomonas sp. GM41(2012), assembly GCF_000282315.2. Taxonomy (GTDB): domain Bacteria; phylum Pseudomonadota; class Gammaproteobacteria; order Pseudomonadales; family Pseudomonadaceae; genus Aquipseudomonas. The sequence continues at coordinate 110,614 of NZ_AKJN02000007.1, read as the reverse complement.
AAGACTTTGCTCAGCCACAACGCGCAGCGGCACCAGTACACATTGATGAAGCGATACCGCGCCTTGAACGGCAGAAAAGGCGCGATAAAAAAGCTCAGGCTGCACCAGAGCAAGGAGGTGGTGCCCAGCAACAGATAAAAGAGGAAAGTTCTGATGGCCTGCAGTATCGACATGGCGACATTTACCGTTGCGGGCACTGCCCGCCTATTTAAAGCGCACTTCCCATTCATCCTTGGACAGGAATATCAGAAGCGCAGGACTTATTTAAGTGCAGTTGTGCACAAGTTCTGCGGCAATCGCCGCCAGATCGTCAAAAATCAAGGTGCCTACCGGTAGGGTCTTGCCCAAAGTCTTTTCGCCTTTCCCGGTCTTTACCAAAACTGGCTGAGAATCGACGGCTTTGGCGGCCTCCAGGTCACCAAGGGTATCGCCGACGAACCAAAGATTGGTCAGCGATACGTTGTAATGCGCGGCGATGGTTTTCAACATCCCGGGTTTTGGTTTGCGGCAATCGCAGCCATCGTCCGGCCCGTGCGGGCAATAGACGATCAGCCCGACTTCACCGCCCTGCTCCGCCACCAACGAGCGCAAGCGCTCGTGCATGGCGTCCAGGGTGGCGATGTCGTAATAGCCGCGAGCGATGCCCGACTGGTTGGTAGCCACCGCTACCGTCCAGCCGGCCTTGCTCAACTGCGCGATGGCTTCGATCGAACCCGGGAGCGGAATCCACTCCTCCACCGACTTGATGTAAGCGTCGGAGTCGTAATTGATCACCCCGTCCCGATCGAGAATCAGCAGTTTCAACGGCAGCCCCTCAACCCAGCAGCGAAATGTCGGCGACGCCGAGGAACAGCCCACGCAGACGCGACAGCAGCGCATAACGGTTGGCGCGGACCTTGGCATCTTCAGCGTTGACCATCACGGCTTCGAAGAACGCATCCACCGGCTCGCGCAAGGCAGCCAGACGTGCCAGCGATTCGCTGTACTGACGCGCCGCAGCCATCGGCTGGACAGCCTGGTCAGCCTGCTGGATCGCCGAATACAGGGAGAACTCGTTGGCATTGTCGAAGTACTTGGCTTCCACGACCGAAGGAACAGAGCCTTCGACCTTGCTCAGCAAGTTCGAAACGCGCTTGTTCACCGCGGCCAGGGCAGCGGCTTCCGGCAATTTGCGGAAAGCTTCTACCGCTTGTACGCGCTGATCGAAGTCCAGTGCCGAACCCGGTTTCAGGGCACGCACCGACAGGTAAGTCCCGACATCAACGCCTTCGTCTTCGTAACGGGCACGCAGACGGTCGAAGATGAACTCCAGCACCGAATCGTTGAGGCCGGCAGTCTTGACCTTGGTACCGAACGCATTCACGGCGAACGCCACGGCATCGTTCAAGTCGAGGTCGAGCTTCTTGTCGATCAGGATGCGCAACACGCCGAGTGCAGCACGACGCAAGGCATACGGGTCTTTGCTACCGGTTGGCAGCATGCCGATACCGAAAATGCCCACCAGTGTGTCGAGCTTGTCAGCGATGGCCACGGCCGCACCGGTCAGGGTGGCCGGCAGTTCAGCACCGGCACCGCGCGGCATGTACTGCTCGTTCAGTGCCAGAGCGACTTCTTCCGGCTCGCCGTCGTTGAGGGCGTAGTAGTAACCGGCGACACCTTGCATCTCCGGGAACTCACCGACCATCTCGGTCGCCAGGTCGCACTTGGACAGCAGGCCTGCACGGGAAGCCCACGCGGCGTTACCGCCAATGCGTTGAGCGATGAACGCAGCGAGTTTGGAAACGCGCTCGGCCTTGTCGTAGACGCTGCCGAGTTTTTCCTGGAACACCACGTTTTGCAGACGCAGGTTGAAGTCTTCGAGTTTCTGCTTCTTGTCTTGCTTGAAGAAGAACTCGGCGTCGGTCAGGCGTGGGCGAACCACTTTCTCGTTACCGGCGATGATCTGCTGCGGGTCTTTGCTTTCGATGTTGGCCACGGTAATGAAACGTGGCAGCAACTTGCCGTCGGCATCCAGCAGGCAGAAATACTTCTGGTTGTCCTGCATGGTGGTGATCAGGGCTTCTTGCGGCACGTCGAGGAAACGTTCTTCGAACGAGCACACCAGCGGCACCGGCCATTCAACCAGCGCGGTCACTTCATCCAGCAAGGCTGGCGGTACGATCGCCGTGCCTTCCTGCATTGTCGCCAGCTCATCTACGCGCTTGCTGATCAGTTCGCGACGCTCGTTTGTGTCGGCGAGTACGTAAGCAGCACGCAGGTCAGTCAGGTAGTTGGCCGGCGAGGTGATTCGCACGCTTTGCGGGTGATGGAAGCGGTGACCACGGGAATCGCGACCCGCCTTCTGGGCGAGGATGGTGCAATCGATGATCTGGTCACCGAGCAGCATCACCAGCCACTGGGTCGGACGAACGAATTCTTCCTTGCGAGCACCCCAGCGCATGCGCTTGGGAATCGGCAGGTCGTTCAGGGAATCTTCGACGATGGTCGGCAGCAGGCTCGCGGTCGGTTTGCCGGCGATGCTTTGGCTGTAACGCAGTTTCGGGCCGCTTTGATCGATTTCGCTCAGGTCGACGCCACACTTTTTGGCGAAACCCAATGCCGCTTGAGTCGGGTTGCCTTCGGCATCGAATGCGGCCTGACGTGGCGGGCCGTCGAGGTTGATGCTGCGATCCGGCTGCTGAGTCGCCAGATCGGTGATCAGCACAGCCAGACGACGTGGTGCGGCGTAGACGGTTTTGGTCTCGTAGTTCAGGCCAGCGGCTTGCAGACCCTTGTCGATACCGGCAAGAAACGCCTCGGCCAGGGTGTTCAGGGCTTTGGGTGGCAGTTCTTCGGTGCCCAGTTCAACCAGAAAATCCAGAGCACTCATTGTGCTGCCTCCAGCTTGGCCAGTACTTCGTCACGCAGGTCCGGGGTCGCCATTGGGAAGCCCAGCTTGGCGCGAGCCAGCAGGTAAGCTTGCGCAACGGAACGCGCCAGGGTGCGGACACGCAGAATGTATTGCTGACGCGCGGTCACCGAGATTGCCCGGCGCGCATCCAGCAGGTTGAAGGTATGGGAGGCCTTCAACACCATTTCGTAGCTCGGCAACGGCAGCGGCTGGTCGAGTTCGATCAGGCGCTTGGCTTCGCTTTCGTAGAAATCGAACAGTTCGAACAGCTTCTCGACGTTGGCGTGTTCGAAGTTGTAGGTCGACTGCTCCACTTCGTTCTGGTGGAACACGTCGCCGTAGGTCACTTTGCCCATCGGACCGTCAGCCCAGACCAGGTCGTAGACCGAGTCCACGCCTTGCAGGTACATGGCCAGGCGCTCGAGGCCGTAAGTGATCTCGCCGGTCACCGGGTAGCACTCGATGCCGCCCGCTTGCTGGAAGTAAGTGAACTGCGTCACTTCCATGCCGTTGAGCCAGACTTCCCAACCCAGACCCCAGGCGCCCAGTGTTGGCGATTCCCAGTTGTCTTCAACGAAGCGAATGTCGTGGACCAATGGGTCCAGGCCGACGTGCTTGAGGGAGCCCAGGTACAGTTCCTGGAAGTTGTCCGGGTTCGGCTTCAGGACTACCTGGAACTGGTAGTAGTGCTGCAGACGGTTCGGGTTTTCGCCGTAGCGGCCGTCAGTCGGGCGACGACTGGGCTGCACATAAGCGGCGTTCCAGGTTTCCGGGCCAATGGCGCGCAGAAACGTGGCAGTGTGGAAAGTCCCGGCGCCTACTTCCATATCGTAGGGCTGAAGTACCACACAACCTTGCTCGGCCCAGTATTGCTGGAGGGCGAGGATCAAGTCTTGGAAGGTACGCACGGCTGGCGTAGGCTGGCTCACGAAATTCACCTGTTTCTTGGGCTGCGATTTAAAGAGCGGGAGTATACCCGATTCGGTCCTGCGCACGCCCCCTGGAGCCTTATGCCACGCTGCTTTTGGTGTTCCGAAGATCCGCTGTACATGGCTTATCACGATCAGGAGTGGGGCACGCCGCTACGCGATGCGCAGGGATTGTTCGAGTTGCTTTTGCTCGAAGGGTTCCAGGCCGGCCTTTCCTGGATCACCGTGCTGCGTAAACGTGAGCGTTATCGCGAGGTAATGTTCGGCTTCGACGTACAACGCGTGGCGCAGATGAGCGACGCCGAAATCGACGAATTGATGCTCGATCCGGGCATCATTCGCAATCGCCTCAAACTCAATGCGGCCCGGCGCAACGCCCAGGCCTGGCTGGCGCTGGAGGATCCGGTGGAGTTTCTCTGGTCCTTCGTCGATGGCAAGCCTGTGATCAATCATTTCAAGGATCGCAGCGAAGTGCCGGCCGTGACGCCGACCGCCGTGGAGATGAGCAAAGGCCTGAAAAAGGCCGGCTTCACCTTCGTCGGCCCGACTATTTGTTACGCGCTGATGCAGGCCTCGGGCATGGTCATGGACCACACCCAGGATTGCGATCGCTACGCGGTGCTGGCGAACGGCGGTTAGAATAGCCGCCTCGCGCACAGCACAAAATCAGGAGTGACCTGTGGATAAGTTTAAAGGCGCCTTGCTGGTAGGCGCTCTGCGGCTGTTTGCCCTGCTTCCGTGGCGGGCAGTGCAGGCAGTGGGCTCGGTCATCGGCTGGGTCATGTGGAAAACCCCTAACCGTTCCCGCGACGTGGTGAGGATCAATCTCGCCAAGTGTTTCCCGGACATGGACCCGGCCGAGCGTGAGCGTCTGGTAGGCCAGAGCCTGAAAGACATCGGCAAATCCCTGACCGAAAGCGCCTGCGCCTGGATCTGGCCGGCCCAGCGCTCCATCGACCTGGTGCGTGAAGTCGAAGGGCTCGACGTATTAAAGGACGCCCTCGCCTCCGGCAAAGGTGTCGTCGGCATCACCAGTCACTTGGGCAACTGGGAAGTGTTGAACCACTTCTATTGCAGCCAGTGCAAACCGATCATCTTTTATCGTCCACCAAAGCTGAAGGCTGTGGATGATTTGCTGCGCAAGCAACGGGTGCAATTGGGCAATCGGGTGGCCGCTTCCACCAAGGAAGGCATTCTCAGTGTCATCAAGGAAGTGCGCAAAGGTGGTGCAGTGGGCATTCCCGCTGACCCGGAACCGGCCGAATCCGCCGGGATCTTCGTGCCGTTCTTCGCTACTCAGGCGCTAACCAGCAAGTTCGTACCGAACATGCTCGCGGGCGGCAAAGCGGTTGGCGTGTTCCTGCATGCACTACGTCTGCCGGACGGTTCGGGTTACAAAGTGATCCTCGAAGCCGCGCCAGAGGCCATGTACAGCACCGATACCGAAACGTCCTGCGCGGCCATGAGCCAGGTGGTCGAGCGCTATGTGCGGGCGTATCCGAGCCAGTACATGTGGAGCATGAAACGCTTCAAGAAGCGGCCGCCGGGTGAAGAACGCTGGTACTGAATCGATTGGCATGATCTGTGGGTAACCCAGGGGCCAGGGTTATCCACAACCGTTCAATAAAGGGCGCAGAAGATGTCCGAACACCGCAAATCGTTTCGCATCAAGATCAGCCACCACAGCTTCGGCGAATGCCTGGGCCAGACGCGTAACCTGTCGACGACAGGCGTCTACGTCAAGCATCCGGGCTTGTCGGCGTTGCCCAAGGGCGCGGTGGTTTACGGTCAGGTGCAGGACTTACCCACAGGCGCGCCGCGGGTGCGCATGGAAGTGGTGCTGGTGGATGCCGAGGGCATTGGCCTGCGATACCTCTGATCAGTGAGCCTGACGCTCAAGCTTCTTCAGAAACACGGTCATTTCCTTCTCGGCCTGCTTGTCGCCATGGGCGCGAGCGGCTTCCAGACCCTGTTCCCACGCCTGACGTGCGGACGCGAAATCCTCCAGCCCCAGCTGGGCTTTGCCCAATAGCTTCCAGGCTGCCGAATACTTCGGATCGAATTCGACGCAACGCTGGAAATGCTCAGCGGCCTTGGCGTATTCCCCAAGATCCAGATAGCCCTTGCCCAGGCCGAAGCGCAGCAATGAGTTATCCACACCCTTGGCGAGCATTTTTTCCAGGGATTCGAGCATTGGTATTTCCTGTGAGTGATGGGTGGTTTCCAGATCGCCATCGCGGGCAAGCCTTGCTCCTACAGGTCCGCGTCGTACACAAAACATCCGAACGACAAAAATCCTGTAGGAGCAAGGCTTGCCCGCGATGAGGCCTTCCCCGTCACAACAGAATCCGGATCAGAAGAAGCTCAATCCCACATGGAACAGCTTTTCCACATCCCGAATATGCTTCTTATCCACAAGGAACAGAATCACATGGTCGCCCGCCGCAATCACGGTGTCGTCGTGGGCAATGATCACCTCTTCGTCGCGGATGATTGCGCCAATAGTGGTGCCCGGCGGCAGGCCGATGTTCTCAATGGCCTTGCCGATGACCTTACTCGACTTCTCATCACCGTGGGCAATCGCTTCGATGGCTTCCGCCGCGCCCCGGCGCAATGAGTGCACGCTGACGATATCGCCGCGGCGCACGTGGGCCAGTAAGGTGCCGATGGTTGCCAATTGCGGGCTGATGGCGATGTCGATATCGCCGCCCTGGATCAGGTCAACGTACGCCGGGTTGTTGATGATGGTCATTACCTTCTTCGCACCCAGGCGCTTGGCCAGCAGCGAAGACATGATGTTGGCTTCGTCGTCGTTGGTCAGGGCCAGGAAAAGGTCGGCGTCGGCGATGTTCTCTTCCATCAGCAAGTCGCGGTCGGACGCACTGCCCTGCAACACCACAGTGCTATCGAGGGTGTCCGAGAGATGACGGCAGCGCGCCGGGTTCATCTCGATGATCTTCACTTGATAACGGCTTTCGATGGCCTCGGCCAGACGTTCACCGATCTGCCCGCCGCCAGCGATGACGATGCGCTTGTAGCTCTCGTCGAGACGGCGCATTTCGCTCATCACGGCGCGAATATTCGCCTTGGCGGCGATGAAAAAGACTTCGTCGTCGGCCTCGATCACCGTATCGCCCTGCGGCAGGATCGGCCGATCACGACGGAAAATCGCCGCCACACGGGTTTCTACATTCGGCATGTGTTCGCGCAACTGACGCAGTTGCTGGCCCACCAGCGGGCCGCCGTAGTACGCCTTGACCGCCACCAATTGGGCTTTGCCTTCGGCGAAGTCGATCACCTGCAACGCGCCCGGATGCTGGATCAGGCGCTTGATGTAATTGGTGACCACTTGCTCCGGGCTGATCAGCACGTCCACTGGGATCGCTTCGTTATCGAACAGCTCGGAGCGAGTCAGGTAGGCCGCTTCGCGAACCCGGGCAATTTTGGTCGGGGTGTGAAACAGGGTGTGGGCAACCTGGCAGGCAACCATGTTGGTTTCGTCGCTGTTGGTCACCGCCACCAGCATGTCGGCGTCGTCCGCGCCAGCCTGACGCAGCACCGTCGGCAGCGAGCCACGGCCCTGCACGGTGCGGATGTCCAGCCGATCGCCAAGGTCGCGCAGGCGTTCGCCGTCGGTGTCGACCACGGTGATGTCGTTGGCCTCGCTGGCCAAGTGTTCTGCCAGCGAACCGCCGACCTGCCCTGCGCCGAGGATGATGATTTTCATCCAGTCACTCCATTGAATCCGTTTAACCGCGCGCGGCGGCGATCTTGATTAGCTTGGCGTAGTAGAACCCGTCGTGGCCGCCTTCCTGGGCCAGCAATTGGCGACCGTGAGGTTGCTTGATACCGGCTTGAGTCGCGAGGTCCAGTTCACGGGCGCCCGGCGTGCGGGCGAGGAAGGCTTCGATGACTTCGGTGTTCTCGGTCGGCAGCGTGGAGCAGGTGGCGTAAAGCAGGATGCCGCCGACCTCCAAAGTTATCCACATGGCATCGAGCAGTTCGCCCTGGAGAACTGCGAGTGCGGCGATGTCGTCAGGTTGGCGAGTCAGCTTGATGTCCGGGTGACGACGAATCACACCGGTGGCCGAGCACGGCGCGTCGAGCAGAATGCGCTGGAACGGTTTGCCGTCCCACCAGGTCGCGGTGTCGCGGCCGTCGGCGGCGATCAGTTCGGCGCTCAGGCCCAGGCGTGCGAGGTTCTCGCGCACGCGCACCAGACGCTTGGCTTCCAGGTCCACCGCGACCACGCCGGCGAGTGCCGGCTCGGCTTCAAGGATGTGGCAGGTCTTGCCGCCCGGTGCGCAGCAGGCGTCCAGCACCCGTTGGCCCGGTGCCAGGTCGAGCAGATCGGCGGCCAGTTGCGCGGCTTCGTCCTGCACGCTGATCCAGCCTTCGGCGAAACCCGGCAAGCTGCGCACGTCGGAAGCGGCGTCGAGAATGATGCCGTCCTGACTGTAAACACACGGCGTGGCGGCGATGCCGGCGTCGGTCAGCAACCCGAGATAAGCATCACGGCTGTGATGACGACGGTTGACCCGCAGGATCATCGGCGGATGCGCGTTGTTCGCCGCGCAAATGGCTTCCCATTGTTCAGGCCAGAAGGCTTTCAGGGATTTTTGCAGCCAGCGCGGGTGGGCAGTGCGCACCACTGGATCGTGCTCCAGCTCCGCTAGCAGCGCTTCGCTTTCACGCTGGGCGCGGCGCAGCACGGCATTGAGCAAGGCCTTGGCCCAGGGCTTTTTCAGCTTATCGGCGCAACCCACGGTTTCACCGATGGCGGCATGGGCCGGAACCCGTGTGTAGAGCAACTGGTAGAGACCGACCAGCAACAGCGCTTCGACATCAGCGTCGGCTGCCTTGAACGGCTTCTGCAGCAACTTGGCCGCCAGCGCCGACAGACGCGGCTGCCAGCGCGCGGTGCCGAACGCCAGGTCCTGGGTGAAGCCGCGGTCGCGGTCTTCGACCTTATCCATCTGTGTCGGCAGGGAACTGTTGAGTGAGGCTTTTCCGTTAAGAACAGCAGCAAGTGCCTTGGCGGCGGCCAGACGTGGATTCATTGAGCGGCCGCCGCTTGACCGAGGACGGTGCCGACGGCGAATTTCTCACGACGGCTGTTGAACAAGTCGCTGAAGTTCAGCGCCTTGCCGCCGGGCAATTGCAGACGAGTCAGACACAGGGCTTGCTCACCGCAAGCGACGATCAAACCGTCCTTGCTGGCGCTGAGGATTTCACCGGGAGCGCCCTGCCCTTCAGCGAGGCTGGCGGCCAGCACTTTCAATGCTTCGCCATTCAGCGTGCTGTGGCAGATCGGCCACGGATTGAAGGCGCGAACCAGGCGTTCCAGCTCAACCGCCGGGCGGCTCCAGTCGATGCGCGCTTCATCTTTGTTCAATTTGTGAGCATAAGTGGCGAGGCTGTCGTCCTGCACGTCGCCTTCCAGCGTCCCGGCAGCGAGGCCGGCAATCGCCTGAATTACCGCTGGCGGACCCATTTCCGCCAGACGGTCGTGGAGGCTGCCGCCGGTGTCTTCACCGGTGATCGGGGTGGTGACTTTGAGCAGCATTGGCCCGGTGTCGAGGCCCAGTTCCATGCGCATGACAGTCACGCCGCTTTCGCTGTCGCCCGCTTCGACGGCGCGCTGGATCGGCGCCGCACCGCGCCAGCGTGGCAGCAAGGAGGCGTGGCTGTTGATGCAGCCCAAACGCGGAATATCCAGCACCACTTGCGGCAGGATCAGGCCGTAGGCGACCACCACCAGCAAGTCCGGCTTGAGCGCAGCCAGTTCAGCCTGAGCGTCTTCGTTGCGCAGGGTTGGCGGTTGCAGCACCGGGATGTTGTTTTCCAGAGCCAACTGCTTGACCGGACTAGGCATCAACTTTTGCCCGCGACCCGCCGGACGGTCCGGTTGAGTGTAGACCGCGACGATCTCGTAAGGGCTGTCGAGCAGGGCCTTGAGGTGTTCGGCGGCGAATTCCGGGGTGCCGGCAAAGACGATGCGCAGTGGCTCAGTCATTCAAAAGGTCTCGCAAAAGAAAAAGGCTTGCCGCAGCAAGCCTTTGAAAGGAGGGCATCAAGCGTTCTGGCGATGGAGCTTTTCCAGTTTCTTCTTGATTCGGTCGCGTTTGAGATTGGACAGGTAGTCGACGAACAATTTGCCATTCAGGTGGTCGCATTCATGCTGGATGCACACGGCGAGCAGGCCTTCGGCGATCAGTTCGTAAGGCTGGCCGTCGCGGTCCAGGGCCTTGACCTTGACCTTCTGTGGGCGATCGACGTTTTCGTAGAAGCCCGGCACCGAGAGGCAGCCTTCCTGGTATTGCTCCATCTCGTCGGTCAGGGTTTCGAACTCGGGGTTGATGAACACCCGCGGTTCGCTGCGGTCTTCGGAGAGGTCCATCACGACGATACGTTTGTGCACGTTGACCTGGGTCGCGGCGAGGCCGATGCCTGGCGCTTCATACATTGTTTCAAACATATCATCGACCAACTGACGCACTTCGTCGTCCACTACGGCCACTGGTTTGGCGATAGTGCGCAGGCGCGAATCGGGGAATTCGAGGATGTCTAAAATGGCCATAAGCTCAATTGCTGCACATGTGAGGTAATGTCGGGTCGATGGCCTGGCGGGTCCGAAGATGCAGGCTACCGTTGTAAAACGTAGCTTCCTTCTCTTTTTGCTGAAGAGTCAGGAGCGAGCCACGAGGGCTCTGGCGTTCTACGCGAATGCACATAATAAAGGGATTCACCGCATGAGGAAATCACTACTCGCCTTGCTCCTTCTGGCCTCGGCCGGTTTGGCGCACGGGCAAGTGCAACTCAAGGAAGGTTTTCCACAGCAATACACCGTGGAATCCGGTGACACACTCTGGGACATATCGGGGAAATTCCTTCGTGAGCCGTGGAAATGGCCGGAGCTCTGGCAGGCCAATCCACAGATCGAAAACCCCAATCTCATCTATCCCGGCGACTCGCTGTCGCTGGTCTACGTCAATGGGCAGCCACGCCTGACCCTCAATCGCGGCGCTTCCAGGGGCACCATCAAGCTGTCGCCACGCGTGCGCAGCAGCCCGGTTGCCGATGCGATCCCAAGCATTCCGCTGCAATCGATCAACAGCTTTCTGCTGAGCAACCGCATCGTCGACAAGGCCGAGGACTTCGACAAGGCGCCTTATATCGTCGCCGGCGATGCCGAACGCGTGCTCAGTGGCACCGGTGACCGAATCTTCGCTCGCGGCCATTTCGACCCGGCTCAACCGGTTTACGGCATCTTCCGTCAGGGCAAGGTCTACATCGATCCTGTCAGTAAAGAATTTTTGGGGATCAATGCCGACGACATCGGCGGTGGCGAGATTGTGGCCACCGAAGGCGACGTTGCCACCCTGGCGCTGCAACGCACCACCCAGGAAGTCCGCATCGGCGACCGCTTGTTCAGCGGTGAAGAGCGCTCCATCAATTCGACCTTCATGCCCAGTGCGCCAAAAACCCAGGTCAACGGGTTGATCATCGACGTGCCGCGCGGGGTTACCCAAATTGGCGCGATGGATGTGGTCACGCTGAACAAGGGCCAGCGCGATGGCTTGGTCGAAGGCAACGTGTTGGTGGTGTTGAAAACCGGTGAAACCGTGCGTGACCGGATCACCGGTCAGCCACTGAAAATCCCGGATGAGCGCGCCGGTCTGCTGATGGTTTTCCGCACCTATGACAAGCTCAGTTACGGGCTGGTGCTCTACGCATCACGCTCCCTGGCGGTGCTGGACAAGGTGCGAAATCCTTAACAGGCTCCACAAGTTACCAACAGAGTTATCCACAGCTTATTCCCGTTTGAACGGGGCTCATAACGATCAAGGATGATCCATGTCGCTGTCTGCTTTTGCACCGGTTTCCCCTGCGGAACTGGAAGCTCGTTTACGTTTGCATCGCCTGCCGGAACTCGGTCCTGTGCGATTCAAGAAATTGCTTGAGGCCTTCGGCTCGGCGTCCAAGGCTATCAGCGCGCCGGCCAGTGCCTGGCGTTCGTTGGGTTTGCCCCTCGCTTGCGCGGAGGCCAGGCGCTCCAGTGAAATCCGTGATGGCGCGAGCCATGCATTGGCCTGGTTAGAGCGTCCGGGCCAGCATTTACTGATGTGGGACCAACCTGACTATCCGGCACTGTTGGCGGAAATCAGTGATGCGCCGCCACTGTTATTCGTAGCAGGCGATCCCGGCATTCTGGAAAAACCGCAACTGGCGATGGTCGGCAGCCGTCGCGCTTCACGGCCGGGTATGGACACCGCCGCCGCCTTTTCCCGCAGTCTGGCCGGCGCCGGGTTTGTCATTACCAGCGGTCTGGCGCTGGGCATTGATGCCGCCGCCCATCAAGCCGCTTTGGACGTGGGCGGGCGAACGGTAGGTGTACTTGGCACGGGACTTGAAAAGTTTTATCCACAGCGCAATCGACGGCTGGCAGACGCCATGATCGCCTCGGGCAGTGCAGTGCTTTCGGAGTTCCCGCTGGATGCCGGACCGACCGCCAGTAACTTCCCCCGGCGCAATCGGATCATCAGCGGTTTATCCCTGGGCGTGCTGGTGGTTGAGGCGAGTGTCGCCAGCGGTTCATTGATCACCGCGAGGCTGGCGGCGGAACAAGGGCGTGAGGTGTATGCGATTCCCGGATCGATTCATCACCCGGGCGCAAAGGGTTGTCATCAGCTGATCCGCGACGGTGCGGTGCTGGTGGAAACCATCGAGCATATCCTCGAAGCGTTGCGCGGCTGGCAGCAGTTGCCGTTATCCACAGCGACACCATCAGTGACACATCCGTTGCTCATGCTGCTGCATGCCGCGCCCCACACCAGTGAAGCGTTGTCCGCCTCCAGCGGCTGGGCCTTGCCCAAAGTGCTGGCAGCGCTGACGGAGCTGGAAATGGACGGCCGGGCGGTCTGCGAAAGCGGGCGTTGGTTTGCGCGGGTGAGCTAGGTTTTATAAGGAAGATCGGTAAACTGCGCAGAGCCTTATTCCGGAGAGTTTTTCATGGTCAACAGTTGGCGTGTGCAACAAGCCGCACGAGCCATTCGCGCAGGCGCGGTGATTGCCTACCCAACCGAAGCGGTCTGGGGCCTGGGTTGCGACCCGTGGGACGAAGAGGCGGTCTATCGTCTGCTGGCGATCAAGGGGCGGTCGGTGGAAAAAGGGTTGATTCTGGTGGCCGACAATATTCGCCAGTTCGACTTCCTCTTCGAAGACTTTCCTGAATTGTGGATGGATCGCATGGCCAGCACCTGGCCAGGGCCGAACACCTGGCTGGTGCCGCATCAGAATATGTTGCCGCAGTGGATTACCGGTGTGCATGAAACGGTGGCATTGCGGGTCAGCGATCACCCATTGGTGCGGGATTTGTGCGCGGTGGTCGGGCCGTTGGTTTCAACGTCGGCCAACCCGCAGGGCCAACCGGCGGCGCGGACGCGGATTCGCGTCGAGCAGTATTTCCGTGGGCAGGTGGATTACGTGTTGGGTGGGAATCTGGGTGGGCGCAAGAATCCGAGCGTGATTCGCGATCTGGCGACGGGCAACGTCATCCGCCCGGATTGAGACCGCGTCATCGTTCATCGCGGGCAAGCCTTGCTCCTACAGGTAGTATGCGATCCCCTGTAGGAGCAAGGCTTGCCCGCGATGGCGTCTTCAAGGCAACAAAACAGTCGAGCCAGTTGTACGTCGCGCCGACAACTCGGTCTGCGCCTTCGCCGCTTCGGCCAATGGATACGTCTGGCTAATGTCCACTTTCAGTTTGCCGCTGATGATCATCTCGAACAGTTCATCCGCCATACGCTGCAGGTTTTCAGCGTTGTTGGCGTAAGTCGCCAGGGTTGGCCGGGTCACGTACAACGAACCCTTCGCCGACAGAATCCCCAGGTTCACCCCGTCTACCGCGCCCGACGCATTGCCGAAGCTCACCACCAGTCCGCGAGGCGACGCGCTATCCAGCGAAGTCAGCCAAGTGTCCTTGCCTACGCCGTCGTACACCACCGGGACTTTTTTCCCGTCAGTCAATTCCAGTACGCGCTGTGCGACGTTTTCATGGCTGTAATCGATGGTCGCCCAAGCGCCGTTGGCCTTGGCCAGTGCAGCTTTCTCCGGTGAGCTGACCGTGCCGATCAACTTCACCCCCAAGGCCTTGGCCCATTGGCAAGCCAGGGAGCCGACGCCACCCGCGGCAGCGTGAAACAGGATGGTTTCGCCACCCTTGAGTTCATAGGTCTGACGCAACAGGTACTGCACGGTCAGGCCCTTGAGCATCACGCCGGCGGCCTGTTCGAAGCTGATCGCGTCCGGCAGGTGCACCAGATTGGCCTCCGGCAACACGTGAACATCGCTGTAAGCGCCCAATGGACCGCTGCCGTATGCCACGCGATCACCCACTTTGAACCGGGTGACTTCACTGCCCACTGCCTCGACCACGCCCGCGCCTTCCGAGCCCACACCCGATGGCAGGGCCGGCGGTGCATAGAGACCGCTGCGGTAATAGGTGTCGATGAAATTCAGGCCGATGGCCTTATTGGTGACGCGAACTTGCTGCGGGCCGGGCTCAGCGGGTTGGTAATCGACATATTCGAGCACTTCGGGGCCGCCATGGGCGCGGAACTGGATACGCTTAGCCATCAGAACTCTCCTTAGGTCTTGGCTACTGGAGTTGTAGCGCGAAGCTCCCTATCGAACTCCCATGCTTGATCTTCGTCAACTGCGGCAGGCCCATCTGCGATGTTATGCTACGCGCCCATTTGCGCCGGCCCCGCTCCCATGGAGCGCCGCGTAGCTTTGCCCGATTCAAGGTGATGACATGACGACCCGCACCGAGGCCGTAAAAGCCTACCTGCTCGACCTGCAAGACCGCATTTGCGCGGCCCTCGAAGCTGAAGACGGCGGCACGCAGTTCGTCGAAGACGCCTGGACCCGGCCTGCCGGTGGTGGCGGTCGCACCCGGGTGATCGAAAATGGTGCTGTCATCGAAAAGGGCGGCGTCAACTTTTCCCACGTCTTCGGCAGCGGCCTCCCACCGTCCGCCAGCGCCCATCGGCCAGAGTTGGCCGGCCGTGGCTTCGAAGCCCTTGGCGTGTCTTTGGTCATTCACCCGCACAACCCGCATGTGCCGACGTCCCACGCCAACGTGCGCTTTTTCATCGCTGAAAAAGAAGGCGAAGAACCGGTCTGGTGGTTCGGCGGTGGCTTCGACCTGACCCCTTACTACGGCAATGAAGAAGACTGCGTGCATTGGCACCGCGTCGCCGAGCAGGCCTGCGCGCCGTTCGGTCCGGACGTTTACTCGCGCTACAAGGCCTGGTGCGACAGCTACTTCCACATCAAGCATCGCCACGAGCCGCGCGGCATCGGCGGCCTGTTCTTTGATGACTTGAACGAGTGGGACTTCGACACCAGTTTCGCCTTCATGCGTGCCATCGGTGACGCGTTCATCGACGCCTATCTGCCGATCGTGCAGCGCCGCAAAAACGATGCGTTTACCGCCAAACAGCGTGAATTCCAGGAATTCCGCCGTGGGCGCTACGTTGAATTCAACCTGGTCTACGACCGCGGCACGCTGTTCGGTCTGCAATCGGGTGGGCGTACCGAGTCGATCCTGATGTCCCTGCCGCCGCAAGTTCGCTGGAGTTACGATTGGAAAGCCGAGCCGGGCAGCGAAGAAGCGCGGCTGACCGAATACTTCCTGCAAGACCGCGATTGGTTGGCCAAGGCCTGAACGAGGAATTCTGATGGACCGTTACGTCGTATTCGGTAACCCGATTGGCCACAGCAAGTCGCCGCTGATCCACCGTCTGTTCGCCGAGCAGACGGCTCAAAAACTGGACTACAGCACGTTGCTGGCGCCCCTTGACGATTTTTCCACCTGCGCCCGGACGTTTTTCCTCGAAGGTCGCGGGGCGAATGTGACGGTGCCGTTCAAGGAAGAGGCCTATCGTCTGGCGAACAGTCTGACGGCGCGGGCGCAACGCGCCGGTGCGGTGAACACCTTGAGCAAACTCGCTGATGGAAGCCTGCTGGGCGACAACACCGATGGCGCCGGACTGGTGCGGGACCTGACGGTCAACGCTGGTTTCAGCCTCAAAGGCAAACGCATCCTGCTGCTCGGTGCCGGTGGCGCGGTGCGCGGTGCGCTGGAGCCGTTGCTGGCCGAGCAACCCGCCTCGGTGATCATCGCCAACCGCACGGTGGAAAAAGCCGAACTGTTGGCGGAATTGTTCGCGGACCTGGGGCCGGTGTCGGCCAGTGGTTTTGATTGGTTGAAGGAGTCGGTGGACCTGATCATCAACGCGACGTCCGCCAGTCTGTCAGGGGATGTACCGCCGATTGCCAGCAGTTTTATCGAGCCGGGTAAAACGGTGTGCTACGACATGATGTATAGCAAGGAGCCGACCTCGTTCTGTCGCTGGGCCAGTGAACATGGCGCGGCGGTGTCGATGGATGGCTTGGGGATGCTCGCTGAACAAGCGGCAGAAGCGTTCTTCCTGTGGCGCGGCGTGCGCCCGGATACGGCGCCGGTGCTGGCTGAACTTCGCCGTCAACTCGCGATATAACCTGTAGGAGCAAGGCTTGCCCGCGATGAACGATTACGCGGTGTGCCTGATACGGCGCGGCGCCTCAATCGCGGGCAAGCCATGCTCCTACAGGGTGTGTGTTCAATCTTCGAAACGGATCGGGCATTTCTCCGCCCCTTCCAGCTTCCGCAACTCTTCCACCACCTGCGGCCGCGCGCGCCGCAGGGTCAGGCTGCGATCCTGCCGCAGCAGCCGCCGCGCTTCCTGGTGCAGCATCTCCACGCCTGAATAGTCGATGAAGTTGATCTGTTGCGCTTCGATCACCACGCGCGCGCCGTGCATTCGCTGCAGGCGTACTTGCAGGTAATGGCTGGCGCCAAAAAAGATCGAACCGCCAACCCGCAGAATGTCTTCATCCCCATCCCGCCAATGCTGGACCCGCGGTTGCGAGGTGCGTTTGAGGTAGAAGAACAGCGAAGCCAACACCCCGGCGTAGATCGCGGTCTGCAATTCCAGCAGCAGCGTGGCGACACAGGTCAGTGCCATGACCAGGAACTCGGCGCGGCTGACGCGCAACAATGCGCGAATGCCGCGATGATCCACCAGCCCCCAGGCGATCAACAGAATGCTGCCGGCCATGGCCGGGATCGGAATGTGCGCGATCAAATTCGCGCCGAAGATGGCGAACAGCGCCACCCACGCTGCCGAAAAAACGCCGGCCATCGGCGAGCAGGCGCCCGCTTCGTAGCTCAGGCCCGAGCGGGTGAAGGAACCGGCTGACAGCGATCCGGAAAAAAACGCACCGACCATGTTCGATAAACCCTGGGCGCGGACCTCTTGGTTGGCGTCGAGCAACTGCTGGGAGCGGGCCGACAAGGATCGGGCAATCGACAGGCTGGTCACTAGCCCTAGCATGCCCACCGCCACTGCGCTGGGTAGCAAGCGCAGAATCAGCTCCAGATCCAGCGGCAGCGGGCTGAAGGGCGGCAGTCGGCCGACAAATGCGCTGACCAACTTCACATGGCCGAACATCGATGGCCAGAACCAGACCAGCAATCCGCTCAGCACCAGGGTGATCAATAGCGTCGGCCAGCGCGGCAGGAGCAGTTTCAGGATCACGCCGACGACGACCGTCGCCAGGCCCAGCATTAGCGACGGTTTATCCACTTCGCCGAGGTGACTGAAGAGCATCATCAAGCTGTTCAGCGCTGTTGCCTGGTTGGGCAATTCCAGCCCCAACAGATTCGGCAGTTGGCCAATGGCAATCACCACCGCCGCGCCGAGGGTGAAACCCAGCACCACCGAGTGCGAGACGAAATTCACCAAGGCGCCGAAGCGCAGCAAACCGAGCAGCCACTGGAAAATGCCGGCAAGCAGCGTCAGCAACAGGATCAGGGTGACGTAGTCCCCTGACGCCGGAACGGCCAGAGGACTAACGCTGGCGTACAAGACGATAGAAATCGCCGCCGTAGGACCGCAGATCAAATGCCACGAAGAACCCCAGAGACAGGCGATCAGCACTGGGATAATCGCAGCATACAGACCGTATTCAGGTGGGAGACCGGCGATCAGCGCGTAGGCAATGGATTGCGGCAACGCGAGAATCGCGCCACTGAGACCGACAATCAGGTCACGACCGACGCTGGCGCGGGTTTGCCGAGGCATCCAGCTGAGGAAGGGGAAGAGCGAATGGCGGCTTGGGAAGGCCATGGGTCCTCTCGGGTGGGATTTTGCGCAAGGGTAGCAGGGTTGTGAGGGGTGTCAGATGAATCCACCCCTCACCCCAGCCCTCTCCCCACGGGGGAGAGGGGGAAAGGGGGCCGATCTGTGTTGTTATTAAATCTGGTGTTCGACTCGGTAATTCAGGTCGCAGGATTCCTTACTGTCACCTCGGTCAGTCCCCTCTACCCTCTGGGGAGAGGGTTAGGGTGAGGGGTCGATCCTGAACCAGACACAGAATCCAGCATCACCCGATCAAAGCTTCGCCTTCACCGCCCCCAGCGCATCCTTCCCATCCACTGTCTTCACCCCATCAAGCCACTTATCCAGCACCGCCGGATTAGCCTTGATCCACGCCTTCGCCGCATCAGCATTGCTGACCTTCTTGTTCACCACCTCGGCCATGATGCTGTTCTCCATTTCCTGGGTGAAACTCAGGTTGGTGAGCAGTTTGCCGACGTTCGGGCAGGCCTGTGCATAACCTTTGCGGGTCAGCGTATGAACGCTGCCGGTATCGCCAAAGTACTTCTCGCCACCCTTGAGGTAATGCATTTTCAGCTGCACGTTCATCGGGTGCGGGGTCCAGCCGAGGAAGGTCACGAACTTCTGTTTTTTCACCGCGCGCGACACTTCGGCCAGCATTGCCTGCTCGCTGGATTCGACCAGTTTCCACTGGCCCATGTCGAAGTCGTTCTTTTTGATAATTTCCTGCAACGAGATGTTGGCCGGAGCGCCGGAGCCGATGCCGTAGATCTTCTTGTCGAACTTGTCGGCGTATTTGTTCAGGTCGGAAAAGTTATGCACACCCGCGTCCCAGACGTAATCCGGGACCGCGAGGGTGAATTCGGTGCCGTCGAGGTTCTTCGCCAGTTGCGTGACATCGCCGGTGGCCACGAACTTGTCGTAGAAACCCTGTTGTGCCGGCATCCAGTTACCGAGAAACACGTCGACCTGGCCATCTTTCAAGCCGCCAAAGGTGATCGGCACGGCAAGCGTGTCGACCTTGGCCTTGTAGCCCATGCCGTCCAGCAGAAACCCGGTGATGGCGTTGGTGGCGGCAATGTCGCTCCAGCCAGGGTCGGCCATTTTCACCGTCTCGCAACTCTGATCGGCATACGCCGATGCACTGCCCAGAGCCAGAAGCCCGACCGTCATTGCTGTGGATAACCTACGCATGGCATTCCCCTTAACATTATTGGTTTTGGCAGGGTTGTGGATAACGTGCTTTACGCTCCAGATCGTCGAGGTCGATGTGGTTGCGCATGTACTGCTGACTGGCGTCCACCAGCGGCTGGTGATCCCAGCTCTTCAGCTTGCCGATGGTTAATGCCTCGGCGACAAAACGTCGGCGCCGTTGGCTGGCGAGCACTTGTTGGTGGATCGCCGGGATATCCCATTTGGCCCGGGCTTCGGCGAGAAATTCATCGAAAATCGACCGATGTTGTGGCGATTGGCTGAGTTCTTCCAGTTCGCGCGGGTCGTTGTGTACGTCGAAGAGTAGGCAAGGGTCGTCTTCGCTGTAGATGAATTTGTAGGCGCCACGGCGAATCATCATCAGCGGGCTGATAGTGCCTTCAGCCATGTACTCGCCGAAGACCTCGTCATGACCGCCCTGCCCTTGCAGGTGCGAGACCAGTGAGCGGCCATCCAGCGGCAGCCCCGGCTCCAGCGAACCGCCGGCCAGTTCCACGAAGGTCGGCAACAGATCGGCAGTGGACACCGCCGCGCTGACCCGGCCGGCGCCGAATTGCCCCGGCGCACTGATCAACAGCGGTACGCGGGCGGCCATTTCGTACCAGTGCATTTTGTACCAGAGCCCACGCTCGCCGAGCATGTCGCCGTGGTCGCCGGAGAACACAATGATGGTGTCGTCGATCAGGCCGGTTTCCTCGAGTGTTTGCAGGAGTTTGCCGACGTTGCTGTCGATATAGCTGCACGCACCGAAGTACGCACGGCGTGCATCGCGAATCTTATCCACAGGCAGTGGTTTGTCCCACAGGTCATACACTTTGAGTAAACGCTGGGAATGCGGATCAAGTTCGGTCTGCGCCGGGGTTTCAGGCAACGGGATGTCGGCGTCGTCGTACATATCCCAGAAGGCCTTGGGAATGGTGTACGGGTCGTGTGGGTGAGTCATCGAAACGGTCAGGCAGAACGGCTGATCGCCATCCTCGCGGATGTGATCGAACAAATACTGCTGGGCCTTGAACACCACTTCTTCGTCGAAATCCAGCTGATTGGTGCGTACGCACGGTCCGGCCTGCAGTACCGAAGACATGTTGTGAAACCAGGTTGGACGCACGTCCGGCTCGTCCCAGTTCACAGACCAGCCGTAATCGGCCGGGTAGATGTCGCTGGTCAGGCGTTCTTCATAGCCGTGCAGCTGATCCGGGCCGCAAAAATGCATCTTGCCCGATAGCGCGGTGCGGTAGCCGAGTCGACGCAGGTAGTGGGCATAAGTCGGTACATCGGCGGGGAAATCGGCCGCGTTGTCGTAGGCGCCGATCTTGCTCGGCAACTGACCGCTGACCAGGGTAAAACGCGACGGCGCACACAATGGACTGTTGCAATAAGCGGCGTCGAACACCACGCCTTGGGCGGCGAGGCGGCTGAGATTCGGCAGTTTGATGGGCGAAGGGCCGTAGAACGGCAACATTGGCGCGGCCATCTGATCGGCCATGATGAAAAGAATATTCTTGCGCTTCATGTGATCGCGGCATTCCATAGTGAATATTTATGCGAGAGTGCTGCAATCGAGCATGTAGCCCACGCAATTTGTGGTAAAGCCCATGCGCGGCAATGACTAGGATAAGCACAGCTTATGTATGACGCCCTTGGTGATTTGTCTCTGGATTTGCTTCGCGCCTTTGAAGCTGCGGCCCGTCAGCGCAGCTTCACGGCGGCTGCAGTGGAGCTTGGCACCACGCAACCGGCCATCAGCCAGCAGATCAAACGGTTGGAAGAACAACTCGGGACGCGGCTGTTCGACCGGATCTATCGCGGCATCGAACTGACCGAGGCCGGGACGATCCTGTTTGAGCAGGTTCAGCTCGGATTGCAGAATATCGACGCAGGATTGAGCGCGATCAGCGCACAGCAGCAACATGAAGTGTTGCAGGTCGCCACCGATTTCGCTTTCGCCGCGTATTGGCTGATGCCGCGCCTGCACCGCTTCCATGCCGCCAATCCTCAAGTGGACGTCAGCCTGGTCACCAGCGAACGCAGCCTCAACATGCTGCGCACCGATATTGATGTGGCGGTGTTGTTTGGAGATGGCCGATTCAAACAGGGCGAAAGCCATTGGCTGTTCAGCGAAGAAGTGTTTCCAGTGTGCAGTCCGCTGCTGTTGAAGGATCGTCCCCTGCCCTTGCCATCCCAGTCATTGCTCGAGTTCCCGCTGCTGCACCTTCGCGGCGAGAACAGCAGCAACTGGTTCGACTGGAGCGGCGTATTTCGGGAATTGGGGATCGCTTCGGCACCGGCGCCAGGGCAATTGCGCTTCGACAATTACACGCTGTTGATTCAAGCGGCCATTGGCGGTCAAGGTGTGGCGATTGGGTGGCGGCACCTTGTGGATAACTTGCTGGCGCAAGGTTTGTTGTGCCGACCGATTGCGGAAACGGTGATTTCCAGGCTCGGCTACTACGTGGTCCTGCCCCAGCGGAAACGGCGTGGAGCGCTGATTCAACAGTTTGTGGACTGGCTGATGGCTGAGCAGGCCAGCAGTGCGCAATCGCTGAACGGCCTGCCGTTGCCGTCTATTGCTGTATAGCCTCGGTCGCGACAAAGGTCACGTGTTCGCCGACATGCAGGTTCAACCGCAACTCATCGGCAATCCCGACGGCCACCCGGCTCAACCGTCCAAGCGGTTCGGCGAGGCCCGGCTCCAGGCTGCTGCTGACGTGGCTGAAATGTTCGATGGTCAACCCTGGCACCCCGCGCGGCGCATTCACCAGCGTCCAGTGCAAGGTGCTGCTTTGCAGGGCTTCGCGGATTTCTTCGGCGGCGTGGCGTTGCAGTCGATCTTCTATCTCCGGATCGTCCAGTGCCTCGAAATCTCCGACCAGAAACAGTCGGGCAATCCCTGAGGCCTGCATGCCATCGATCAGGGCATCCACCGCCAGCACTTGCTCGACCGGGCCGGGCACGATGGATTTTTCCACGTGCTCGCTGTTCATCGGCAATCCGGGTGCATCCAGCAGACAGATCACCGCCGAACACCCGGCGACGCTCTGCTTGACCCGCTTGGCGTCGAACAAGTCACCGGTCTTGGTCCGCAGTCCCGGACGCGGCGCGAGCGCCGTCAGGTCATCAAGAATCGCGATCACTTCATGTTGGCGCCGCAGCATTTCAGCCATCAGCGCACTGCCCAGGCTACTCATGGCACCATAAAGCACTACTTTCACCACCGGGGTTTCGGCATTTTTCATGGCCGTGCTCCGTTCTTCCTATCTCTATGGCGTGTGACCTGTGGGAAACAACGCCGGTTCGACTCGGTTCAGAGGGTTTCAAATGCAGCAGATCAAGGGCTACCACGCCCATGTCTACTTCGACGCCAGTACCCTTCCTCAGGCGCGCGCCTTGTGTGAGCAGGCGGCGCAACTGTTTCCAGTGAGGATGGGCCGCGTCCATGAACGGCCGGTGGGCCCGCACCCGGACTGGAGTTGCCAGTTGGCCTTCGAGCCGCAATACATCGGCGACGTGCTGCCCTGGCTTGCGCTCAACCGCAAAGGCTTGGTGGTGTTCCTGCACCCGGACACCGGCGACGATCTGCTCGACCACACCGAGCATGCGATCTGGATGGGTGCGATTCGGCCACTGGATCTGTCTATTTTTTGATCAGTTTACAACTGTTCCTCGGCTTCGCCGGGCAAATGTTCATCCAGATGCAGCCACGGCAGTCGGTTGTCAGTCCAGATATGCCTTTCGGCGGGTGCGTGCTCGGGATGATCGAGGGTGGCGATGGTCACATCGATGCTGTCCGGGCTCAGGTGCGTGACCAGCGCCAGCTGCGCCCCACAGTTGCCGCAGAAATACCGCACGCAGGTGGTTGAAGAGTCGTACTGCGCCGGCGTTCCTTTCACCCATTCAAAGGCTGACGCGGGCACGGTGATCCAGGTGGTCACGATCCCGCCGCTGACTCGTCTGCAAATCGAACAATGACAGTGGGCGATGTCGTGCAAAGGCCCGCTGAATTGATAGCGCAGATGTCCGCAGTGGCAGCCGCCCGTATGAATTTCGGCCATGTTTTGTCCTCCTGCCCTGTTTTCAGGGACTTCAAACCGTCCGACGACCGGTTGCACATCTGGTCAATGCTTTCATCCGCGAAAGCTGGCTGAAAGCTTCCGCGATTAGGATCGCCCCCACTACCGGCAACAGACCGGTCGGCCAATGCCAGTGTTTTATCGCTCGCACAGCCCATTTAACAACAACAATGGTGATCCTGATGTCCTCTACTACCCGCCACTTCGCTGTCACTCCACCCATACGCCTCGTGCTTCCCGTTCTGCGCTGACCCACCCGGTTCGCCCATTCCCTAGACGCGCTATGCCTGGAGTATTCCCATGCTGACTTTCCTTGGCTTTGCCATGGTCATCACGTTCATGTTCCTGATCATGACCAAGCGCCTTTCCGCGCTGATCGCTTTGATCATCATCCCGATCCTGTTCGCGCTGTTCGGTGGTTTTGCGCCGAAGATCGGCCCGATGATGCTCGAAGGCATCACCAAGCTCGCACCGACCGGTGTGATGCTGATGTTCGCCATTCTGTACTTCGCCCTGATGATCGATTCCGGCCTGTTCGACCCGGCCGTGCGCAAGATCCTCAAACTGGTCAAGGGCGACCCGTTGAAAGTTTCGGTCGGCACCGCCGTACTGGCGCTCGTCGTCTCCCTCGATGGGGACGGCGCGACCACTTATATGATCTGCGTGGCCGCCATGTTGCCGCTCTACGCCCGTATCGGCATGAGCCCGCGGATCATGGCCGGCTTGATCATCCTCGCCGGTGGCGTGATGAACATGACGCCATGGGGCGGCCCGACCGCTCGTGCGGCCAGTGCGCTGCACGTGGACCCGTCCGACATCTTCGTACCCATGATTCCGGCGATGGCTTTCGGGGTGCTGGCTATCCTCGTGATTGCCTACTTCTACGGCATGCGTGAGCGTGCACGTCTGGGTGAGCTGCACCTGGTGGGCGAGGAAATCGACCACAGTGAAATCAGCGTTTCGCAATTCCCGGATGCCCGTCGTCCGAAGTTAATCTGGTTCAACGGCGCCCTGACCCTGGTCCTGATGTGCACCCTGGTCGCCGGTCTGTTGCCGCTGCCGGTGCTGTTCATGGTGGCGTTCAGTATCGCGATGATCGTCAACTACCCGTGCATGCAACAGCAAAAGGACCGCGTCGCGGCCCACGCCGGTAGCGTGCTGGCGGTGGTCGGTTTGATCTTCGCGGCCGGTATCTTCACCGGCATCCTGTCGGGCACCGGCATGGTCGATGCGATGTCGAAAAGCCTGTTGTCGGTCATCCCGGACTTCCTCGGTCCGTACCTGGCGGTGATCACTGCACTGGTGAGCATGCCGTTCACGTTCTTCATGTCGAACGATGCATTTTATTACGGCGTGTTACCGGTACTTGCGGAAGCCGCCAGTCATTACGGTATAACCGCGGTTGAAATGGCACGTGCCTCGATCGTCGGTCAGCCCGTCCACTTGCTGAGCCCGCTGGTACCATCGACCTACCTGTTGGTGGCCCTGGCCGGTATCGACTTCGGTGATCACCAGCGTTTCACCCTGAAGTGGGCAGTGCTGGTTTGCATGTGCATACTGGTCGCCGCTTTGCTGATGGGGATTTTTCCGCTGTTCAGCACTCTATAAGCCCAAGACTCACCATGACGGGTCCAGGCTTTGTTGTTTGAAGCCTGGGCCCTTCGTGGTTTAACACTCGCACAAAGGAATACACATGGAATGGCTGACCAACCCTGAAATCTGGGTTGCCTTCTTCACCCTGACCGCCCTGGAAATCGTTCTGGGTATCGATAACATCATCATGATTTCGATCCTGGTCAGCCGCATGCCCAAGCACATGCAGGCGCGCACGCGGATTTTCGGCCTGGCGCTGGCCATGGTCACGCGGATCCTGTTGCTGCTGTCGATCACCTGGGTCATGCGCCTTACCGCCGACTTGTTCGAAGTGTTCGGCCAGGGTATTTCCGGGCGTGACCTGATCCTGTTCTTCGGTGGTCTGTTCCTGCTGTGGAAGAGCTCGCAAGAGATGTACCACGCGCTGGAAGGTGAAGACGAAACCAATGAGGAGCCGGGCGGCAAGGGCGGCAACTTCCTCTACACCATCGTTCAGATCGCGATCATCGACATCGTGTTCTCGCTGGACTCGGTCATCACCGCCGTGGGCATGGTGTCCCACGTACCGGTCATGGTCGCGGCGATCGTCGTTGCCGTGCTGGTGATGATGTGGGCTTCCGGCACCATCAGCGAGTTCATCGACAAGCACCCATCGCTGAAGATGCTGGCGCTGTCGTTCCTGTTGATAGTCGGTACTGTGCTGATTGCTGAATCCCTCGACGTTCACGTGCCAAAAGGCTACGTCTACTTCGCCATGGCGTTCTCGCTGGCGGTGGAAGCAATCAACATCAAGATGCGTACCGCGATGGCGAAAAAGCGCAAGCAGCAGGATCCGGTGAAGCTGCGCAAGGACATTCCGGGTCAGTAACCCGAATGCCATGTGATGACAAAGGGGCCTTCGGGCCCCTTTTTCATATCTGCATGAACCTGTTTTCATGACGGTTTTGTTTCAATCGCTTCTTTAGCTGTGCGATGCTGGCGCGCAGACCGTTAGCCAACTACAGCTTAAGTACAGAACGTAGAAGAACGCGCGGCACCGTCAACTTGCCCCAATGGGGCGCTACCACCACAGGGGGCCTGCATGCTCACCCTGCTCAATTTGTTATCTGCCGTGGCCTTGTTGATTTGGGGCACGCACATCGTCCGAACCGGCATCTTGCGGGTCTACGGTTCCAACCTGCGCCATGTGATTGGCCGGAACATGTCCAAGCGCTGGCTGGCGTTCATCTCGGGGATCGTCGTGACGGCGATGGTCCAGAGCAGCAACGCCACCGCCATGCTCGTCACCTCCTTTGTCGGTCAGGGCCTGATGGCGTTGACCCCGGCCCTGGCGACCATGCTCGGGGCCGACGTCGGTACCGCGCTGATGGCGCGGGTGCTGACCTTCGACCTGTCATGGTTGTCGCCGCTGCTGATCTTTCTTGGGGTGATTTTCTTTCTGTCGCGCAAACAGACCCGGGTCGGACAGATGGGCCGGGTCTGTATCGGGCTGGGGCTGATCATCCTGGCGCTGCAACTGATCGTCGAGGCTGCCGCGCCGATTACCCAGGCCCAAGGCGTGAAGGTTATTTTCGCCTCGCTGACCGGCGACATCTTGCTCGATGCCCTGGTCGGCGCGCTGTTTGCGATGGTTTCCTACTCCAGCCTGGCCGCCGTCCTGCTGACCGCGACCCTGGCCGGTGCTGCGGTGATCAGCCTGCCCGTTGCCATCGGCCTGGTGATCGGCGCCAACATCGGCAGCGGCATCCTTGCCTTCCTCAGCACCAGCATGCAGAACGCCGCCGGCCGCCAGGTGGCGCTGGGCAGCCTGCTCTACAAACTGATCGGCCTGTTGCTGATCATCCCGGTGCTCGACCCGTTGGTGCACTGGATCGACAGCCTGGACTTCAGCCCTCAGGAAATGGTCATCGGCTTTCACCTGCTCTACAACACCGCGCGTTGCCTGCTCTTGCTGCCGAGTGTCGGACCGATGGCCAGGTTCTGTGCGTGGGTGCTGCCGGAGCGCCCGCAAATCAATGGCACTGCCAAACCGCGGCATCTTGATCCCACAGCGCTGGTCACGCCCAGTCTGGCGCTGGCCAATGCCGCCCGGGAAACCCTGCGCATCGGCGACCTGATCGACAACATGCTCGAGGCCATGCTCGACGTGCTGAACGGCAAGCAAACCGCCGTTACCCAGGAAATGCGGCGCCTGACCGATGATGTGGAATCGCTCTATGGCGCGATCAAACTGTATCTGGCGCAAATGCCCCGCGAAGACCTCAGCGAGCAGGACAGCCGGCGCTGGGCGGAAATCATCGAGCTGGCGATCAACCTTAAACTCGCCAGTGACCTCATCGAACGCATGCTGCGCAAGGTCCAGCAACAGAAAACCTCGCAGCGCCGGTCTTTTTCCGAGGTCGGCCTGGAAGAGTTGGCGGGGCTGCACAGTCAGTTGATCTCCAACCTGCGCCTGGGGTTGTCGGTATTCCTCAGTGCCGATAAGGAAAGTGCCCGCCAGTTACTGCGTGAGAAACGTCGCTTTCGCGCACAGGAACGGCGCCTGGCCCATGCTCACGTCAGCCGATTGCAACGTAAGATCGTGCAGAGTATCGAGACCAGCTCGTTGCACCTTGAGTTGATTGCCGACATGAAGCGTCTGAATTCACTGTTTTGCAGCAGCGCCTATGTGGTGCTGGAAACTTCCGACACCGGCGCCCTGGCGGCCGACGAATTCGCTGACATTACTCATTCACCTTGAACGTCTGGCAGAGTGATCAGTCAGTAACATTGATTCAGCATGAAGGCCGCCATCGCGAGCAGGCTCGCTCCCACAGGTGATCTGAGTCGGACACAATTTCCGATTACACCGAAGATCCACTTTGGGAGTGAGCCTGCTCGCGAAGACGGCCTGGCTGACGACACGGATCTCCGATTGGTTGCCTGGAAGCTTGCTATGCGTTGTTTGTTGTTCGCTTGTCTGTTGCTTGGCTCATTCCCTTCATTTGCCCTGGATCGCTTTCAGGTCGAGGGCTACACGCTGCCCAACGGCCTGCAATTGCTGCTCAAACCCGGTACCGAGCGCGGGCATGTGGCGATTCGTCTGGTGGTCGGCGTCGGCATCGATGATTTCAGCTGCGCCGACAAGGAGCTGCCGCACCTGCTTGAGCACTTGCTGTTCAGCGGCATCGACGCCACGGGCGAAGGCGGGCTGGAAGAGCGCATGCAGGCCTTGGGTGGCGAGTGGAACGCCTACACCAGCAATGCCGACACGACGTTCGTCATCGAAGCCCCGGCGAAAAACCAGCGCAAGGTCCTCGACCTGCTGCTGGCGCTGCTGACCCAGACCCGAATCGACGACAACGCCATCAACGCCGCCAAACAAGTGGTCGAGCGCGAAGATGGCGGCCATTACTCGCACCTGCAACGCTTTCTGGATCGTCAGGACCTTGGCCACACGGCGAGTAATCAGCTGGCAGTGGAACTGGGCCTCAAATGCCCCGAACGCGCCGAAGTCGATCACCTGACCCGCGATCAGCTGGAAAAGGTACGCAAGGCCTGGTACGCGCCCAACAACATGACCCTGATCGTCGTCGGCGACCTTGAGCGGTTGCTGCCGGCCTATCTGGAACGGTCTTATGGCGCGCTTGAAGCGGTCGATCCGACCGATCACCCGCCCCTGCCGGCGATCCAGGCCAGTGCTGCCCATGAGCGCACCCTGAGTCATGGTTTTGTTGGCGGCAGTGCCAAGTTGCATTGGCTGGTGCCAGAGCCGGTGCTGGAAGATCAGCACGACGAAACCTTCGACTTGCTCAAGGACTATCTGGACTGGGCGCTCTACCGCCAATTGCGCCTGGCCCATGGCTTGTCCTACGGGCCTTCGGTCGAGCGCGAGGTGTTTGGCGGTGTGGGTTTCATGAGCCTGAATGCGGACCTTGAGCGCGACGACGTGCCCGAGGCTGAACGGGTGCTGGATAATCTGAAGGCCGGGTTGCTCAGGGACGGTCTCAATGCCGGCACCTTCAACCGCATCAAGCAGGCCGCCATCGCCCGCCAGGCCTGGGCCGTGCAAGGCAACAGCGCGTTGGCCGATTATTACTGGAGTGCCCTTGGGGACTACGAGGACGGCCGTTTCGCCAACCCCGCCAAGGAACTGCAAGGGGTGACGCTGGAAGAAGCAAACAAGGCCATGCGTGAATTGCTGATGCAGCCGGGCTACCTGCGGATCGAACAGCCGTTGATCAGTGATGATCAGTTTATGTGGGCGATTGCCGGGGTGTTCGGTTTGCTTGTACTCAGTCTGTTGGCTTGGCGCGTACATCGCAGACGGTAACCGATCCTTGTGGCGAGGGGACTTTTGTGGCGAGGGGGCTTGCCCCCGTTGGGCTGCGAAGCGGCCCCAAAACTGATGACCCGTTTAGGCAGATACACCGCATCAACCGGTTTTGCGACTGCTACGCAGCCGAACGGGGGCAAGCCCCCTCGCCACAGGTAAGCGTCTAGGCCCAGGTTTTGTGTTTGGCCAAAGTGACCGGGACCCTCGCCACGCCGCCCTCTCGGCGGTTACCCTGTCGAGGATTTTTCCCACGACTATTGCGAACCGCCGAATGCCTACTCTGACCCTATTCGTACAGCGCATCCTGGAATTGATGAAGCGCTACCCAGGGGTCATTGCGCTCGGTGGTTTCATTTCCGGGGTCGGCAGCTTCATGCTGGTGGATCGCCAACAGGGTCTGGCGACCTGGATCACCACCATCATGCTGGTCAGCTGGGTCTGGCTGATGCTGGAAAACAGCCTCACCAAGCTGTTCGCCAAGGTCTTCAAGCGCGAAATACCCCAGCCGCTACTGCGTTATGCGACGCAGATGATCCACCAGGAAAGCCTATTCTTCGTTCTGCCGTTCTTTTTAATCACTACCACCTGGAACAGCGGCCAGTTGTTCTTCACTGGATTACTGAGCATGGCGGCGCTGATTTCGATCATCGACCCGCTCTACTACAAATGGCTGGCACCGCGCCGCTGGGCGTTCCTGGCACTGCACACCCTGACTCTGTTCGCGGCCCTGCTGACCGCCCTGCCCGTCATTTTGCACCTGACCACCGCCCAGAGCTTCAAGCTGGCGCTGGGCATTGCCATGTTGCTGTCGTTCCCGAGCCTAGCCTCGATCTTCCCGATTCGCACTGTGCGCAATGCGTTGGCGATCCTCAGCATCACCGTCGGTATCGGCGCCGCCGGTTGGGTGCTGCGATCCTGGGTTCCACCGGCGACCCTGTGGATGACCGATGTGGCGATCAGCACCCAAATGCAAGACCGCACCCCCGGCAAGAGCCTGGAAGAAGTCAGCGCCGAGCAGATTCGCGGAGGTGGGCTGTACGCGTACACCGCGATCAACGCCCCCAGGGGGCTGGCTGAGCGGATTTATCACGTCTGGATGTTCAACGGGAAAGAAGTCGACCGTATCCCGCTGGATATCAATGGAGGGCGCAAGGAAGGCTATCGCGCCTGGACCCACAAGCAAAACTTCCCCGGCAACCCCGCAGGCAAATGGCAGGTCCGGGTGCTGACTGAGGACGGTCAGTTGATTGGCGTGCTGCGCTTCAAGGTCATGGACAGCACACCCATCAAAGAAAAGTAACGTGGTTCGTGCTATTAGTCAGATCTGCGTAATAGCCGAACAAGCACGGAGTTTATGACTAGCAGCACAATGCCCGGCAGTGCCCTACTGGACACCTCGCAAAGCCCTGCTCTGTTGCGGGTCACGGGTGACTGGACGCTCGCCCATTATTCCGATCTCAGCCGCCTGAGCGAAAGGCTCCGTGGCCAATACGACAACAACACCCACATCGATCTCAATAGCCTCGGCGCACTCGATACGGCGGGTGCGTCATTGCTGGTGGAGTTGCTGGGGGCCGAGCGTCTGGGCAAATCTGCCGAACACCCCGATTGCACCCTTTCTTCCGCTGATCGCGCCTTGTTGCAGACGGTGTACTGCTCGCTGACCGACTTCTGCGTGCCGATCAAGGAACCGGAAATCAGCGTCGGCATTCAACTGCTGACCCGCATCGGCCGGGCGGTTGACGCGGTCTGGCAGGACACCCTGCAACTGCTGGGTTTTGTCGGCCTGATTCTGGAAACCATCGCCCGCGGGCTGTTTCGCCCCAAGCGCTGGCGCATTACGCCGATGGTCGCGCACATCGAACAGACCGGCCTCGACGCCGCGCCCATCGTTGCCCTGCTGACCTTTCTGGTGGGCGCCGTGGTGGCATTTCTCGGGGCGACGGTGTTGGCGAGTTTCGGCGCGAGTATTTTCACCGTGGACCTGGTGGCGTTCTCCTTCCTGCGCGAATTCGGTGTGTTGCTGACCGCGATCCTGATGGCCGGCCGCACCGCCAGTGCGTTCACCGCGCAGATCGGTTCGATGAAAGCCAACGAAGAAATCGACGCCATCCGCACCTTGGGCCTCGACCCGATGGAGTTGCTGGTGGTGCCGCGCGTGTTGGCCCTGCTGGTCGCGCTGCCGATGCTGACCTTTCTGGCGATGCTTTCGGGGATTGTCGGCGGCGGTGTGGTTTGCGCGGTGGCGCTGGATATCTCGCCAGCGATGTTCCTGTCGCTGCTGCAAACCGACATCGGTGTTCAGCACTTTTTGGTGGGGATCGTCAAAGCACCGATCTTTGCGTTCCTGATCGCCGCCATCGGCTGTCTCGAAGGCTTTAAAGTCAGCGGCAGCGCCGAGTCCGTCGGTGCTCACACCACGTCGAGCGTGGTCCAGTCTATTTTCGTGGTGATCGTGCTCGACGCCGTGGCTGCGCTGTTTTTCATGGAGATGGGCTGGTGAGTCGTCTAACCCGAGCGCCATCCGAGGCGGTGATCGAAGTCCGCGATCTGTGCAATCGCTTTGGTCGCCAGAGCGTGCATGAGAACCTCGATCTGGATTTGTACAAGGGTGAAATCCTGGCTGTGGTCGGCGGTTCCGGCAGTGGCAAGTCAGTGCTGTTGCGCAGCATCGTCGGCTTGCGCCAGCCCAGCGAAGGGGTGGTGAAGGTCTTCGGCAAAAACCTGCCGACGCTGTCCGAACACGAGCGTTCGATGGTCGAACGGCGCTTTGGCGTGCTGTTCCAGAAAGGCGCCCTGTTCTCTTCGCTGACAGTCACCGAGAACGTCGCCCTGCCCCTGATCGAGCATGCCGGTTTGAGCCGAGAGGACGCCGAGCACCTGGCGGCAGTGAAAATGGCCTTGGCCGGGTTGCCGCTGTCGGCGGCCGACAAGTACCCCGCTTCGCTGTCCGGCGGCATGATCAAGCGTGCGGCACTGGCCCGCGCGCTGGCGTTGGACCCGGACATCCTGTTTCTCGACGAGCCCACTGCCGGCCTCGATCCGATTGGCGCGGCCGCGTTCGATCAATTGATCCTGACCCTGCGCGATGCGTTGGGCCTGAGTGTGTTTCTGGTGACCCACGACCTCGACACGCTCTACACCATCACCGACCGCGTGGCGGTGCTGGCGCAGAAGAAAGTGCTGGTGGCGGATGCCATCGACAAGGTCTCGGAAACTGACGATCCGTGGATTCACGAATATTTCCATGGCCCTCGCGGCCGCGCGGCGTTGACCGCCGCTCAACAGCTTAAGGAGGTTTGACATGGAAACCCGAGCCCATCATGTATTGATCGGCCTGTTCACCGTGATTGTGGTGGCGGGCGCCCTGCTCTTCGGCTTGTGGCTGGCCAAGTCCAGCGTCGACACCGAGTTCAAGGATTACGAAGTTGTCTTCAACGAGGCCGTCAGCGGCCTGTCCAAGGGCAGCGCCGTGCAGTACAGCGGGATCA
Organism: Pseudomonas sp. GM41(2012); assembly: GCF_000282315.2. GTDB lineage: Bacteria > Pseudomonadota > Gammaproteobacteria > Pseudomonadales > Pseudomonadaceae > Aquipseudomonas. The sequence continues at coordinate 77,886 of NZ_AKJN02000007.1, read as the reverse complement.
AGGTCGGCGACGTGGTGACCCTGCGTCTGGACCCGAAAGACCCGCGCCGGGTGCTGGCGCGGATCCGCCTGGGCGGCGATACACCGATCAAGGAAGACACCCGGGCCATATTGGCGCTGACCGGGATCACCGGGACCTCGATCATCCAGCTCAGCGGTGGTACGCCGCAGAGTCCGAAGCTCAAGGGCAAGGACGGTAATTTGCCGACGATCATTGCATCGCCCTCACCCATCGCCCGTTTGCTGAACGACAGCGGCGACCTGGTGGCCGGTGTGAACATGCTGATGCTCAACGCCAACAAGATGTTTTCTTCGGAGAACGTCGAGCGCATCAGCCAGACCCTTGAACATCTGGAACAAACCACCGGCACCATCGCCGACCAGCGCGGCGATATCCGCCAGGCGATGCAGCAACTGGCCTCGGTCGGCAAACAGGCCGGCGCCATGCTGGAACAGACGTCGGCGCTGATGCGCAACGCCAATGGCATGCTCAACGATCAAGGCAAGCAGATGTTCGGCAGTGCCGAGCAGGCGATGAAGTCGTTGGAACAGAGCAGCGCGACCATCAACACGTTGCTCACGACCAATCAGGATTCGCTCAACAGCGGCATGCAAGGCCTCAATGGCCTGGCCCCGGCGGTGCGTGAACTGCGCGACACCCTGACGTCGTTACGGGCTATTTCCCAGCGTCTGGAAGCCAACCCCACCGGTTATTTGCTGGGCAATGACAAGAACAAGGAGTTCACGCCATGAAGCTGACTCACCTCGCCCTCCTCGCCAGCTTCGTTGTGCTCAGCGCCTGCTCGATCCTGCCCAAGTCCGAGCCGTCCGACGTCTATCGGTTGCCTTCGGCCCAGAGCAGCGCATCGGCCAGTCACGGGACGCCGCAGCGCTGGTCGCTGCGTCTGACCAAGCCACAGACCAGCGAAGCCTTGAACAGCCCGAAGATCGCCGTGATCCCTCAGGGTGATCTGATCAGCAGCTACAAGGCCTCGCGCTGGAGCGACCCGGCACCGGTGTTGTTGCGCAATCGTCTGTTGGATGGTTTCCAGCGTGATGGTCGGGTGACATTGCTGAGCACCGACGACAGCAACTTCCAGGCGGATCTTGAACTGGGCGGTAGCCTGCAGGCATTCCAGACTGAGTACCAAGGAACGAACGCGAGCGTCGTCGTGCGCCTGGATGCGTTGCTGGTACGCGGTTATGACCAGCGAATCCTTGCCAGCCGACGCTTTGAGGTGCGCCAGCCGTTGAGCGATGCGAAGGTGCCGGCGGTGGTGGCCGGGTTTGGCCAGGCCAGTGACCAGTTGACGGTGCAGGTGGTGGCTTGGGCGGTTGAGCAAGGGCAGAAAGTCGCTCCGCCTCCCCGCCCTTAAAGCCAACATAGCCCCAATGTGGGAGAGAGCCTTTGTGGCGAGGGGACTTGTCCCCGTTGGACTGCGCAGCAGTCCCAAAATCTGAGTTCTCGGTGTATCAGATACAACTTGAATTCAGAAATTGGGGCCGCTTCGCGACCCAACGGGGACAAGTCCCCTCGCCACAAAGGCTCGCTCCCACAGGGTTTTGTGGTTAGCCGAAGAACCAGTAACAAACGCCGATCGCGCCGAGAACGCCGGCAAGCTCCGCTAGCAACGCACACCCCACCGCATGCCGCGCCCGCTGGATTCCCACTGCGCCGAAGTACACCGCCAATACGTAGAACGTCGTTTCGGTACTGCCCTGAATCGTCGCCGCCACCAGCGCCGGGAAGCTGTCCACGCCAGACGTTTTCATTGTTTCGATCAGCATCGCCCGGGCGGCACTGCCGGAGAACGGCTTGACCATGGCGGTCGGCAGCGCATCGACGAAGCGCGTGTCCCAACCGGCCCATTCCACCAGATGCCGGATCCCGTCCAGGCCAAAGTCCAGCGCTCCGGATGCCCGCAGCACGCCGACGGCACACAGCATCGCCACCAGATACGGCAGCAGGTTCTTGGCCACGTCGAAGCCTTCTTTGGCGCCTTCGACGAACGCTTCGTACACCTTCACTTTGCGCAGCGCGCCGATCACTAGAAACAGCATGATCAGCCCGAACAGCGTCACGTTGCCGAGGATCGATGACAGGCTGGCCAGAGCGGTCGCTGAGAGCGTCGCCAGCAGCGCCATGAAGGCACCGAGGGCCAAGGCGCCGGGAATCAGGTACGCGAGCACCACCGGGTCCCACAGGCGCAGACGCTGCATGAACGCCACCGACAGCAGGCCGACCAATGTCGAGCAACTGGTGGCGAGCAGGATTGGCAGGAACACCAGGGTCGGATCGGGCGCACCTTGCTGGGCGCGGTACATGAAGATCGTCACCGGCAGCAGGGTCAGGGAGGAGGCGTTGAGCACCAGGAACAGGATTTGCGCGTTGCTGGCGATGGTGTCGCTGGGATTGAGCTCTTGCAGCGCCTTCATGGCTTTAAGGCCGATTGGCGTGGCGGCGTTGTCCAGGCCCAGGCCGTTGGCGGCGAAGTTCAGCGTGATCAGGCCGATGGCTGGGTGCCCGGCCGGCACTTCCGGCATCAACCGCAGGAACAACGGGCCCAGCGCTTTGGCCAGCCACTCGACGATCCCGGCCTTCTCGGCAATCCGCAGAAAGCCCAGCCAGAGCGTCAGCGTGCCGAACAACAGGACCATGACTTCGACCGACAACTTGGCCATGGCGAAAATGCTTTCCACCATCGCCGCGAAGATCCCGGCGTTTCCGCCGATCAGCCATTGCGCCAGTGCCGAAACGGCAGCCACGATGAAGAAGCCAAGCCACAGGCCATTAAGCATCAGTCAAATCCCCCGAAGAATGCGGCGAATGATAGCGGGGTAGCCAGAAACGACAAACCCCGGATTTCTCCGGGGTTTATTTTGGCTCTTCTTGTAGGAGCAAAGCTTGCTCGCGATGCGGGCGCTGCGGTCTATCAGCTATACCGCGTCATCGTTCATCGCGGGCAAGCCATGCTCCTACAGAGGGCGTGATCAGTTGCTGGAAACTTCGCCCACCGGCAATTTTTCCTTGCTGCGCCAGTGCGGCAGGGAGTTCCAGTAGCGCTGGCCCTTGGCGTCGTCGTACATGCCTTCCCAGCGGGAGATGACCAGCACGGCCAAGGCATTGCCGATCACGTTCAGTGCGGTACGGGCCATGTCCATGATGCGGTCGACACCAGCGATGAACGCCAGGCCTTCGAGCGGAATACCCACGCTGCCCAAGGTAGCCAGCAGCACCACAAAGGACACACCCGGTACGCCGGCGATACCTTTGGAGGTAACCATCAGGGTCAGCACCAGCAGCAACTGCTGGCTGATCGACAGGTCGATGCCGTAGAGCTGGGCAATGAAGATGGCCGCGATGCTCTGGTACAGGGTCGAACCGTCGAGGTTGAACGAGTAGCCGGTCGGTACCACGAAGCTGCAAATGGCTTTCGGCGCGCCGTAGGCTTCCATTTTCTCGATCACGCGCGGCAGCACGGTTTCGGAACTGGCGGTGGAGTAGGCCAGCACCAGCTCATCCTTGAAGATGCGCATCAGCTTGATCACCGAGAAGCCGAACAGGCGAGCGATCAGGCCCAGTACCACGAAGGCGAAGAAGGCGATGGCGACGTAAACCAGGATCACCAGTTTGGCCAGCGGCAACAGGGAGGCGAAGCCGAAGTTGGCCACAGTCACCGCGATCAGTGCGAAAACGCCGATCGGGGCGTAGTTCATGATCATGTGAGTGACTTTGAACATGCTTTCCGACACGCCCTGGAACATCTTCACCAGCGGCTCGCGCAGGTCCGATTGCAGGCTCGACAGACCGAGACCGAACAATACGGAGAAGAAGATGATCGGCAGCATCTCGCCGCGGGCCATGGCCGCGAAGATGTTCGACGGGATCAGGTTGAGGATGGTCTGGATGAACGCATGTTCATGCTGAACCTCGGCGGCCGTGGCCTGGTACTTGGAAATATCCACGGTACCCAGGGTGCTCATGTCGATGCCGGTGCCCGGATGGAACACGTTGGCCAACACCAGACCGACCACGATGGCGATGGTGGTGACGATCTCGAAGTAGAGGATGGTCTTGAGGCCGATACGCCCAAGCTTTTTCGCGTCGCCGACGCCTGCAATACCGACGATCAGCGAAGAGATCACGATCGGGATCACAATCATCTTGATCAGACGGATAAAGATATCGCCTGCTGGTTGCAGGACGTTGCTGACCCACCAGGCTTTTTCGGCACTGAAATGGTTGAGCAGCGCACCGATTGCAATCCCCAATACCAGACCGATGAGGATCTGCCAGGCGAGGCTAAGCTTTGCCTTCTTCATATCTTTACCCTTACTTGCGTTTGACTCAGGCAGATGCAAGAACTGGAACGCTTGTGGCGAAAAAGTCTTGTGCATCTACCCCCGTATAAGGTGCCCCGGAGCGCTTGTTATCGGCTCTCTGGCAGGCGAAAAAAGGCGCAACTATTCAGATGCAAGGAAGCGACGTCTAATGCCGTAAACGCCTACCCTATGCCGAATCGGCATGAGCTTTTTTTACTGAAACTCGCGTCCCAACCGGTTCGAATACGACATTTCGGCAGGCATAAGTGCCGTGAACCGGCCATTGCAGAGGAGATTGGTTGTTTTTTGAACAAGGGAATGAGGACTAAAACTTGGGAAAAAGCCTACGTTTGAGCGCGAAAATTCTCGGTCTTTAAGGCGCAGTTTTCTCGATATACGGTCACCAAAGAAACACCGCGAAATGGTTTTGCGAGGGATTAGCGGAGATGGCGCGGAGGAGGCGAGCAGAACGCTCTAGGACAATACTTTGCGCTGAAGAGCTCTTCGCAAGTCCGTCGATCCATGAGTGACCGACGAACTTGCGTCGCAGCTTCTGCCTGATCCGGCCCTTGCGCAGGTACTCCCTGTACCCGTAGGTCACTCCGCCCCTGAAACAGGCAGAACGTCCCGGCCCCTTGATCATGCGTCTACCGTCCTCGGGTAGCGCAGTGGAAAGAAGCCATGCTGCTTCTTTCATGTTACGAATTCAGTACCAGTGTGGATCTTTCTTCAGTTGTTCCATCAACAAGTCCCGCATGCCCTGGTCCGGCTTTCCCAGAAAGCGGTAGTCGGCATGTCGCGTGGGCGACTTGTCGGCCGGCAGCCCCGCAGGCACTTCGACCAGCATGGCGTAGGCATCCTTCTTGTCGAAGCTGACGGCAATGATCAAGCGCTTGTTGAGGCATGTCGCCTGCGTTTCGCACAACGGCCCAACCAGATACTTTTCGCCATCTTCTTCAACGGCATTCATTTGTTCGGCGTCGCCGGACAGGTTCATGACCCATTCCGGCAGACGTTCCTCCTTCTTCACCACGCCTTGCCAGGTTTCACGGTACTGCGGGTCTGCATTGAGCAACTCATTGACCCGCGTCTGGCCGTCATTGGCCGCTGTTGCCATGGCACTGCCGCCCAGAAACAGGGCGGCTGCCAGTGTCTTTAACAAAACGCTCATATTCACCCTCGACCGCGACGGCCAAAGAAGAAGGAAGCAATGAACATCACCAGGAACACGACAAAGAGAATCTTGGCGATACCCGTGGCGGTGCCCGCGATACCACCGAAGCCCAGTACCGCAGCGATGATGGCAATAATCAAGAATGTGATTGCCCAGCTCAACATGGTGATTCTCCTTACGCTTCTATTTAGAGATGTTGCTTGTGGTGCTTTTCCCGGCGCATCGAAAGCGCCAAGTTCATGTGTTTAGAACACCCAATGTTCCTGGCGAGGCATCTCATCCGCAGGTTGAGCCTGGTCGACGTCCATCATTCGCATTGGGGGGCTGTCAGCCTGGTTGCTGCTGGCCGCACTGAAATGAGTTTGGGTCGGGTGCTGAATCGACAAGCGTGGCGCTTCTTGCTGATGGTTCTGCTCCCAACGCTGAAACTGCTGGCCGACGATCAAGGTGATCAATAGCGCCAGAACAGCAAACAGACCTTGCTGGATATGCAGTGGCGAGATACGCAACTGGGCGGCACGTTGGCGACTCATCCTGAAGCTCCTCCCACTCTGTGGTGATCTTGTTAGGGGGCGACTTCTTGAATGCCCCGGTCAATCACACTGTTGCAGTCTGCATGCCAGCTTTTGCTGATAATAAAATCCAATAAAATCAACTAGTTATGAATAATGTGGAAACCGGATCGGACGCATCCTGCACGATGGTCCTTTTGAAGTCGTGCGTAATGCACGATGGGCGAGTGGGAACTTTCAATATTTTTGAATTGCGAAGAGGGTGTGGATGTCACAAGGGGACACTGCCAATCGCCTGCGAACCGGCTATCTGATAAAAAAACAACAAAATCAGGCGATTAGCCGTAGGGTGAGGGGAGAGCTACGCTGCTGTGGCTGAAATCGACCAGAATCAACCATGCAACTTGCCCGATTATTCTGGGACTAACCAAGATCATTCATTAAGGAGCGTAGGAAAATGGAGTCAGCCACTGAGCATCAAGGCCGCATTCTGCTGGTGGACGATGAGTCCGCCATCCTGCGTACTTTCCGTTATTGCCTCGAAGATGAAGGCTATAGCGTCGCTACCGCCAACAGCGCCGCTCAGGCGGATGCACTGCTTCAGCGTCAAGTGTTCGACCTGTGTTTCCTCGATCTGCGACTGGGGGAAGACAACGGCCTCGATGTGCTGGCCCAAATGCGCATTCAGGCGCCGTGGATGAGGGTGGTGATCGTCACCGCTCACTCGGCCGTGGACACGGCGGTCGATGCCATTCAGGCCGGGGCCGCCGACTATCTGGTCAAGCCCTGCAGCCCCGACCAATTGCGCCTGGCCACCGCCAAGCAGCTGGAAGTGCGGCAACTGTCGGCACGCCTGGAAGCCCTTGAAGGCGAAGTGCGCAAACCCAAGGATGGCCTGGACTCTCACAGCCCGGCGATGAAAGTCGTGCTCGAAACCGCCCGCCAGGTGGCCAACACCGATGCCAATATTTTGATTCTCGGCGAGTCCGGCACCGGTAAAGGCGAACTGTCCCAGGCCATTCACGGCTGGAGCAAGCGCTCGAAGAAATCCTGCATCACGATCAACTGCCCGTCCCTGACCGCCGAACTCATGGAAAGCGAGCTCTTCGGCCACAGCCGTGGCGCGTTCACCGGGGCCAGCGAAAGTACTCTGGGTCGTGTCAATCAGGCCGACGGTGGGACGCTGTTTCTTGACGAGATCGGCGATTTTCCGTTGGTTTTGCAACCTAAACTGCTGCGTTTCATCCAGGATAAAGAATACGAACGGGTGGGCGACCCGGTCACCCGCCGCGCCGATGTGCGCATCCTCGCGGCCACAAACCAGAACCTCGAAGACATGGTCCGCGACGGCCGTTTCCGTGAAGATTTGCTCTACCGCCTGAACGTCATCACCTTGCACCTGCCGCCACTGCGCGAGCGCAGGGAGGATATTCTGACCCTGGCCGATCGCTTTCTGGCCCGCTTCGTCAAGGAATACGCGCGTCCGGCTCGGGGCTTCAGCGACGAAGCCCGTGAAGCGCTGCTCGGCTACCGCTGGCCGGGGAATATTCGCGAACTGCGCAACGTTGTGGAGCGGGCAAGCATCATTTGTCCACAGGAACGGGTCGAGATCAGTCACTTGGGCATGGCTGAAACCCCGGTCAACAACGCTCCTCGCATCGGCGCCGCGCTGAGCCTGGATGAATTGGAAAAAGCCCACATCGGAGCGGTCCTCGCCACGGCAGATACGCTGGACCAGGCCGCCAAGACCCTGGGTATCGATGCCTCGACGTTGTACCGAAAACGCAAGCAGTACAACTTGTGAGCTGTCTCCGATGAGACTGGCGATGAAGTTGCGCACGCGGCTGTTTCTGAGTATTTCCGCACTGATCACTGTGGCGCTGCTTGGGCTGTTGCTCGGGCTGGTCAGCGTGATGCAGATGGCGAGTTCTCAGGAAGCGCTGATTCGCAATAACTTCGCCACGCTCGACGTGGGACTGAAATTGCGTCAGACCCTGGGCGATCAGCTGATGATCATGCTCAGCGAGAAGCCGGATCCTGCAGCGTTCGAGGCGTCCAAGCAGCATTATTTCCAGTTGCTTGATGACGGCATTGTCCATGCCCAGGCTGGCGATGAGCGCCAGTTCGGTTTCGAACAGGCCAAGACTGACTACCTGAGCTTTCTGCAGGTGTACGACCTGTCACGTGACTCGACGCAGGTGTTGAGTGGCAACAAAGAACTCACCGAAAAATTCAATGCGCTGCGCAATGGTTTGATCGTCGAGCAACAGCGTGCGCTGGATAACATCAATGCCACCGAACGGCAGGCTCGGGAGAGGGCGCTGCTGATTGCCGGCCTGCTCGGGCTGGTGGGGCTGGCGGTGCTGATCATCGGCTTCGTCACCGCCCACGCTATCGCTCAACGTTTTGGTGCGCCGATCGAGGCTCTGGCCCAAGCGGCGGACAACATCGGCCAAGGCAATTTCGAAGTGACGCTACCGATTTCCTCGGCCGTGGAAATGAATCAGCTGACCAAGCGCTTCGGGATCATGGCCGAGGCCCTGCGTGAGCATCAGGCCACCAATGTCGATGAGCTGCTCGCAGGCCAGCAGCGGTTGCAAGCGGTGCTCGACAGCATCGACGATGGGTTGCTGATGATCGACCGCGATGGCCGTTTGGAACACCTCAACCCGGTTGCGCAACGTCAGTTGGGTTGGGACAGTGATCGTCTCGGTCAGGGTCTGGGTACGGCGCTTGAGCGCCCCGAACTCGATGATCAGCTGCAACTGGTACTGCGCGGTGGCACCCTGGAGCGGGCGCCTGAGGACCTGAGTATCGAGGTCGATGGTGAGTCGCGGTTGCTGACCTTCAGTCTGACGCCAGTCAGCCATACGCAGGGTCATATTCTCGGCGCCGTGATGGTGCTGCATGACGTCACCGAACAGCGGGCGTTTGAACGGGTGCGCAGCGAGTTTGTGCTGCGCGCCTCCCATGAATTGCGAACGCCGGTGACCGGGATGCACATGGCGTTCGGCCTGTTTCGCGAGCGCGCGCACTTTGACAAGGACTCGCGTGAAGCTGATCTGCTGGACACCGTGAATGAAGAGATGCAGCGCTTGATGCAGTTGATCAACGACCTGCTGAACTTCTCTCGCTACCAGAACGGATTGCAGAAACTCACGTTGGCGCCGTGCTCCATCGAGGATTTGCTGGACCAGGCCCGGGCACGTTTTGCCGGCCCGGCAGAAGAGCAGGGCATCGACCTGCTAGTGGAAGTGCAAGGGCCATTGCCGCGATTGCAGGCCGATCAGCCGCAGCTGGACCGGGTGCTCGATAACCTGATCGACAACGCGTTGCGCCACACCGCTTCCGGCGGGCAAATACGTTTGCAGGCTCGACGCCATGGGGAGCGGGTGATTATCAGCGTCGAGGACAACGGCGAAGGCATTGCCTATGGTCAGCAGGGGCGGATTTTCGAACCCTTTGTACAGGTGGGTCGCAAGAAGGGCGGTGCCGGGCTCGGTCTGGCACTGTGCAAGGAAATCGTGCAGCTGCACGGCGGGCGGATGGGTGTTTATTCGCGACCGGGGCAGGGTACTCAGTTCTATATGGCGTTGTCGGTTTAAGCCGCAGCCGCTTCAGGCTTCGTCATCGAGACGTCGGGCGGCCATTCGGCGGCCACGGGTAATCAGCTCGATGAACTGCACCGCACTCAACGCATGGGCGAATAGCCAACCCTGACCGAACTTCACGCCTTCGCTGCTCAGAAGCGCCGCCTGGGATTCGAGTTCGATGCCCTCGGCAATCACCTTGAGTTGCAGGGCTTGGGCCATGTGAATGATGTGCGGGGCGACACCGCTACTTGCAGCGTCATGACCCAGCGCATCGATAAACGCCTTGTCGATTTTCAGGCAATCGACTGGCAGGGTTTGTAGGTAGGCAAGGCTGCAATAGCCGGTGCCAAAGTCATCGATCAGCACTTGATGCCCGACATCCCGCAAGGCTTGCAGGTTTTCCCGGGCGACCACGACATCGATCAATCCCCGCTCGGTAACCTCAAAGGCAATTTGCTTTGCCGCGACGCGGTGCAAGGTCAGCAGGCGCGCCATTACCTGACCGATACGCGGCACCATGACGTCGCAGGCCGCCAGGTTGACCGAGATGTACAGTTGCGGATTGGCCCGCAACAAATGACCCAGTTGCTCAAGCAGGCGTTGCAGGACGAAGTCGGTCATCTGGCGAATCTGGCCGGTGTTCTCCGCCATCGGAATAAACAGGTCGGGGCTGGTCAGGGTGCCGTCCGGTCTTCGCCAGCGCAGCAAGGCTTCTGCCCCGACACAGTTGCGGCTGTCGAGGTCGAAAATCGGTTGATACAGCACCTGCAATTCGCCTCGTCGGATGGCACCACTCAGTTCGGCGTCCAGTGACTGTCGCTGGCGCACCAGCAAAAGCACCAGAAAACCCACGCATAAGGCGAGTGCCAGGCTGGCCGGCAGCAACCACCACCAGACGGCGGGCACCTGCATGCCGGTGCGCGGGCTGATCAGCACCAATTGGTATTCCGGATTGTTGGTGGGCATGCGGTAAATCAAGCGGGAATGCGTCACTTGTAGCGCGTCGAGGCTTTTCGGGGGCCAAGGTTCGGTGGGTGGCCAGGCCTGCGAGACACCCAGTACCGGAATCGCGCGTGTACCGTGGTCGAGCACCACCAGCAGGCTGCTGCCCGGTGGCAAGTCGACCATGTCGGTCAAATGCCCGCGAGATGTCGCGACACGAAAATTGCCGCGTCCGAGCATCAGCGCGGCGCGGTTTTCATCGGGTTCGGTGGTGGTGTTCAACCAGTAACTGTAGGTCGGCCCCTTGATGTCTGGCGGTCTTATCATCGACAGCCCTTCCTGGCGGGGGCGGTTGGAACAGATCCGCGAGGCGTCCATATAAGCGGCTTCGTAAACGAAACGGTAATTGAAGCTGACCTGTTGCAAGGTCGCGATCATTTCGTCATCGCAGCCGCGTAACGGCTGGGCTTCCAGGTCGTCGAGGCTTTCCCGCAACTGCCCGAACAGCTGCTCCAGACGAGCAAGGAAGCGCTCGCCCTGGGCATTCATCACTTCGCTTTCGTTTTGCTCGACTTGATGCATGGCCACGAACAGGCTGCCGGCCATCAGGAGTGTCGCGCTCAAGGCAGCAGCCAGTATCGCCAAAAACCAAGGGCGAAAGAACCAACTACGAAGTGTCTCTCGAGCAGCAGGCATAGGGAATATCCGAAGTATTACCAATGAGTTATAGCTGCTGATTGAAAAAAAGCGCTTACCGTCGGGCGGGCGTCATTATTTTGTCTGGTTCAAGACTTGTAGAAGCGCCGCGGTTTGCGCATCCGGTGTGCCATCGAAACGTGACGGTCGGAAATGCATCTGGAAGGCCGCAATCACATGACGTGTCGCAACATCCAGTTCGCCGGTTTGGGGGGTGGGATAACCCGCGCGGGCCAGCTGTGCCTGAAACCAGCTGATGGTGGGCAGTTGTACTTCGAACTGTGCTTGCTGACGCGTTACGGCCTGCTCATTCGGCCAGATTCCCAGGCCTTCGGCAGCCAGACGCTTCCACGGGAACAGCGGCCCCGGATCAAGTTTGCGCAGCGGGGCGATGTCGCTATGGCCGATGATGCTGCGGGGATTGATGGCGTAGCGCTTGCTGATGTCTTTGAGCAGGACGATCAGGGACTGGACCTGGTCTTCGCTGTAGGGGTACCAAAGGCGCCCGGTAGGGGTGTCTTTAAAACCCGGATTGACGATTTCGATGCCAATGGAGCTGGAGTTCAGCCAGGTCCGGCCTTGCCATTCGCTTTCCCCGGCATGCCAGGCTCGGACGTTTTCATCCATCAGTTTGTAGATGGTGGCGCCTTTGTTGTCGCCAATCAGGTAGTGGCTACTGACGTCGCCGTGGGTCAGCAGTTGCAGCGAGCGCTCCAGTGACGCGGAGGTGTAATGCACCACCACGAATTGAATGCGGCTGTCGTAATTGGCTGAAGGGTGACTTGTGTCGAACCGGGGGCCGCTGGCACAACCGGCCAACAGAATCAGCGACACGATGAGAGCTAGATATTTCATGGCAGAAGGCAATACACGCAAGACAGTAATGCAACAGTGTAACGTACTGCCTTGCGCGCAGACGGCCAACGCGAAGTTTTAAACAAAATGGAACAATTAACCGTCAGCCCAGTGCCACTTGATTGCGGCCGGCATGTTTCGCGCGATATAGCGCCTGATCGGCTCTTTTCAGGACCAGATCGCTATGTTCGCCGGGTTTGAATGCAGTCAGGCCCATGGAAATGGTGATGGTTACCGGCTCACCCTTGAAGTGGAAAGGACAGGCTTCGATCGAGGCGCGCAGCTTTTCCAGCAGTTTCGCACCAGCAGTTGGCGCTGTGTCTGGCATCAACAGGACAAACTCCTCACCGCCGAACCGGGCAATGAAATCCGTCCCGCGCAGGCGCTTGCGTAGCACGCTGGCGATGATTTTCAGTACTTTGTCGCCCGCCAGGTGACCATAGTTATCGTTAATGCGTTTGAAATGGTCGAGGTCGAGCATGGCCAGCAACAGGGTGTTGCCGTGTTGCTGCCATTGGCTGATTTCGTGATCCAGTCGTTCGCTCCAGGCTGCCCGGTTAGGCAGGCCGGTCAGCGGGTCGATCAAGGCTTTCTGACGCTGTTCTTCAAGATGCTCGCGGTAGCCCAGGGCTTCCTGCTCCATGTGCGCAACGCGTTCGGCCAGGCTATGAAGGCGGGCTGCGACTTCCTGCTCGCGCTCGTCACGCTGCTTCTGGTGCTGGTCCATGGTGCCGAGCAGGCCTTCCAGATGGTTTTCCAGAACGTGCTTGAGATCGTCCAGGTCGGCGGCTTCCTGCATGCTGCTCTGCAAGCCGTCGACCTGCTCGCGGATCTGCGTGTCCATCTCGCGTGCGGCGGAACGGTTGTCGGCATGGCCGTCGCTGGCGGCCTGTAAGTTGCTTTGGAACGACTCGAGGCGTTCGTTCAGCTGTTGCAAGTAGGCTTCGAATTCATGCTGGCCACTGTCGGTGATTGCCAGCATCAAGGTTGCCAGATCGTCGAGGATTGGCAGCAGTTCGTACCAGTTCAAACCGTTTTGCAGGCGATCACGCATCGCTTCGGCTTGCGGACGATGACGCTCGGGCAGCGTCAGGTCGTCGAGCAGGCCCAGTAGCGTGTCTTCGATATGCTTGGCCACCGAGCTGTAGGACGGCTCGGGTGAGTCCGGCAGGGCGTAGAGAACATCCGGCTCGGATTGTTCAGTGTCTACGGCGGCCAACGCCTCGGCCATGGCCGGGGGCAACGGCAGGCTGTCGAGATAGACCACCGGGGTCAGTTCGTCGGGATTGATTGCTGGTTGAGCGTGTATTTCTGGCTCGATGATTGATGGAGCCGGTTCTTCTGGATGTTCTATGTCCGGTTGCGGTTGCGTCTCTGGAGACTGGGCGCGTGCTCGCTCCGGCTCAAGCACCGGCGGGACAAATGCTACAACTGCAGGAGAAGGCGCTGTTGCGGGCGGAGCCTCGATCGGCGGTGGCTCGGACGCAGTAGCGGGCGTGGCAACTTGTGCGACCGCCACTGGCGGCTTATCGATCTCTGGCGCGAGATCGACAGTGACCTGTGGTGTCTCGGCATGAGGCACAGCAACCGCTTTGGCTAGCGGCGGGGCGGGCGTCGGGACGGTGGCGGAGGCAACCTGTAATGCTGCTTCATCCGCTTCACGGCTACCGAAGAGTCGCTGCAGCAAACCAGGGCGGCCGGGCTCTGCCGGGTTTTCAAGCTGGTTCAGGGCTTTGCCTTGCAGGCCGCTCAGTTCGCTGAGCAGCAACGGAATTTCGCGCGCCTGCCCGACTCTTGCATCCAGTTGCTTGGCGAAGTTTTTCAGCGGCCGGCTTACTTCGCGGGGCAGCGGTAATGTTTGCAGCTGCGAGACCAGTGCGGTCAATGCAGCGCTGGTCTGATTAATCCGGGTTTCCCGGCGTTGTTCGGAGTCGAGTACGGCTTTTTCCAGCCGCGGAAGCAGGGCGGCCAGACCGGCGTCCATGTCGTCGGTGCGCACGACTTCACGCATTTCCTTCATGCATTGGTCAACGACGCGGTCGGTGCCCTCGGCTGCCAGCGTGCTGCGTACCAGGCCACGACGCAGCAGGTCGAGTCGGGCGTCCCATCGACGTTCGAGCTTTTCCTGTTGTTCGATGCTTTTGAGGTATTTCTCTTTCCAGCGCTGTGCTTCGTCGCTCATTCATGGGATCCGCGAGGGGCAGGACTCAACGCGGGCAATGCATCGGCCGTGAGCGAACCCGGCAGACGAATCTCTACCGCGACCGGCAGGTGATCGGAAATGGGTTGTGCCAGCACCTCGACCTTTTCAAGGGTCAGGGTGGGGCTCAGCAGAATATGGTCCAGACAGCGCTGCGGGCGCCAGCTGGGGAACGTCGCTTCCAGTTGCGGCGCGAGCAGGCCAAGGTCACGCAACGGGGAGTTTTGCAGCAAGTCACTGGCATGGGTATTCATGTCGCCCATCAGCACCTGGTGTTTATAGCCGCCGATCAACTCGCGGATGTAAGCCAGTTGCATGCTGCGGGCGCGAGCGCCGAGCGCCAGGTGCATCATGACCACCACCAGCGCCTCAGGCCCTTCGCCAAAGCGCACCAGAATCGCCCCGCGCCCCTTGGGCCCCGGTAGCGGATGATCTTCAATCGCCCACGGACGCAGGCGGCTGAGCACACCATTGCTGTGCTGGCCGAGTCGTCCGAGATTGCGATTGAGTTGTTGATACCAGTAGGGGAATGCGCCGAGCTGGGCCAGGTGTTCGACCTGGTTGACGTAGCCTGATCGCAGGCTGCCGCCATCGGCTTCCTGCAAGGCGACCAGATCGAAGTCGCCCAGCAGATTGCCGATCTTCTGCAGATTGTCGGCACGCCCGGTGTGCGGCAACAGATGCTGCCAGCCCCGGGTCAGGTAGTGGTGATAGCGCTCGGTACTGATGCCGACCTGGATATTGAAACTGAGCAAGCGCAGACGACTGTCTGCGGGCAGGCCCGTCGTCTCCAGATGATGTTCGTTGACCCGCGGAGCATGCAGGCCAACGACGCGTTCAGTGCCCCAGCGGCGCATGGCAGTCGCTGCGCTTAGTTGGCAGCAGCCTTGTTAGCCGCTCGCTCTTTGTCGATCAGCTTGTCGGCCAGTTGCAATGCTTGCTCGGCGCCGCCGGCGGAGCCCACGTCGAAGCGATACTTGCCGTTGACGATCATGGTCGGAACTCCGGAGATTTCGTACTTTTTGGCCAGGTCAGTGGCCTTGACGATCTGGCCTTTGATGGCAAAGGAGTCGAAGGTGGCCAGGAACTTGTCCTTGTCTACGCCCTGAGTGGCCAGGAAATCGGCCATTTCATTCTTGTCGACCAGCTTCTTGTGTTCTTTCTGAATCGCGTTGAAGACCGCAGCGTGAACCTTGTTTTCGACGCCCATGGCTTCAAGAGTCAGGAACATCTGGCCGTGCGCGTTCCACGGGCCGCCGAACATGGCCGGAATGCGGACGAAGTTCACGTCGGAAGGCAGTTTCTCAACCCATGGATTGATCACGGGTTCGAAAGCGTAGCAGTGTGGGCAGCCGTACCAGAACAGCTCCACCACTTCGATCTTGCCAGGCACGGCCACCGGGACGGGATTGGTCAGTTCGACATAAGGCGCTGCGGGTGCTTCAGCAGCTTGGGCGGTCATGCCGAACAGGCTGGCAGCGACGAGTGCGGCGCTGATGATCAGATTACGCATGCTTTACTCCTGGACAATTTTGGTCGCCTCGCGCGACCTGTTTTCAGACAGGTACTGGCGGGCTTGAGTTCTGTAGTGTAACGGCAGCGGCCACAAAAAAGGGCGGCCAAAGCCACCCTTTTTATGCTTGCATCGACGGATTAATCGAGCGTTAACGTTGCGGGAGGTGTACTCCTCGCGCAACGCCCGATTTGTCGGTCTTAGTGCAGGCCTTGAATGTAGCTGGACACCGCTGCGATATCTTCGTCGCTCAGCTTTTTGGAAATGCTCTGCATCGGCTTGGTATCGCCATCGTTAGTGCGGCCGGCCTCTTCCTTGCGGAAGTCGGTCAGTTGCTTGGCGATGTATTGAGCGTGTTGACCGCCCAGGTGCGGGAAGCCGGCAGCTGCGTTGCCTGCGCCATTCGGCGAGTGGCAGCCGGTGCAGGCTGGCAGGCCCTTGGCCAGATCGCCGCCGCGGAACAGTGCTTCACCGCGAGAAACGACTTTCGGGTCGGCGGCGCCGACGCTGCCTTTCTGACTGGCGAAGTAGGCGGCGATATCGGCCAGATCCTGATCGCTCAGGTTGGTCAGCAGGCCGGTCATTTCCAGTACCGTGCGTTTGCCGGACTTGATGTCGTGTAGCTGCTTGTTCAGATAACGCTCGCCCTGGCCTGCCAGTTTCGGAAAGTTAGGCGCCATACTGTTGCCATCCGGGCCATGACAGGCGCCACATACTGCGGCTTTCGCCTGACCAGCAGTCGCATCACCTGCAGCATGGGCAATGCCGGAGATCCCCACGGTCAACAGCAGACTCACGATCAATTTGTTCATCAGCTAATCCAACTACGGCTAAGGGTTAAAGAGTTATGGACCGGGATCACTCGCTCATCCACTGGATGATTGCTTGGTAATCCTCGGCACTGCAGTCCATGCACAAACCACGCGGCGGCATCGCCTTGAAACCCTGGGTCACGTGTTGCACCAGCGTCTCCATACCTTTCGCCAACCTCGGCGTCCAAGCTTCCTGATCGCCCTTTTTGGGCGCCATGGGTAGTTGGCCGGAATGACAGGCACCACAAACACGGTTGTACACAGCTTCCGGATCCTGTGTAGCCTGAGCGCTGTAAAGCGGCATCAAGACACCGGCAGCTAGCAGCCATTTCGTCATAAAACGACCTTTTCAGGGTTGAGAGCGTTCTGCGTTCTAGTGCGCAATCAAGGTCAATCGCTCTCGTGAACTTCATCCTACGCTGGGACAAAGCGCACACAAAATCTGCGGCATTATATACTGGCGTCACTGAAACGGAAACGACACTGCTCGCCGCGTCCATTCCCGGCGCCGCCCACATCGGAAATCCCATGCAACTCAAGAACCCCATCCTCGGCCTGTGCCAACAGTCCACCTTCATGCTCAGCGCTGCCAAAGTCGATCAATGTCCCGACGACGAAGGCTTTGAAGTGGCCTTCGCCGGGCGTTCCAACGCCGGCAAGTCCAGTGCGCTGAACACCCTGACGCACGCTAGCCTCGCGCGAACCTCGAAAACTCCGGGTCGCACGCAGCTCTTGAACTTCTTCAAGCTAGACGATGATCGTCGTCTGGTCGACCTGCCGGGGTACGGTTACGCGAAAGTGCCTATCCCGTTGAAGCTGCACTGGCAGCGTCACCTGGAAGCCTATCTGGGTGGTCGTGAGAGTTTGAAAGGTCTGATTTTGATGATGGACATCCGTCATCCAATGACCGACTTCGACCTGCTGATGCTCGACTGGGCTGTCGCCAGCGGCATGCCGATGCACATTTTGCTGACCAAAGCCGACAAGCTGACCTACGGCGCGGCGAAAAACGTCCTGCTCAAGGTTCAGACAGACATCCGCAAGGGTTGGGGAGATGCGATCAGCATCCAGCTGTTCTCGGCGCCAAAACGCATGGGTCTGGAAGACGCCTACACTGTACTGGCGGGTTGGATGGAACTGGCGGACAAGGGCGCCGAGCTCGCGGAGTAAGCTCATTTACAAAACCGCGGGCAAAAAAAACCCCGGACTTCTTATGGGGAGGGGGAAGTTCCGGGGTTCAAGTTCCGGACCGCTAGGGCGGGGTCCAGATATCTGCCAACACTTAACACAACATTAGGAGCATCGAAGGGCTTCACCACCCATTCAGTAACTCTGAGTGGCGATTCAGGAAATTAGTTCAGAATTTTTTAAAAAGCCTTTGGAATAGGCCATCGAATTTTCCGAACTAAGAGCCCTTCGGTCTTTCTGCCGCGGCACTATGCCGCAGCGGAAAACACCTTTTCAGACGGTTCAGTGAGCCTCATCCCAGTTATTTCCTACACCAACCTCTACCAGCAGCGGAACATCAAGCTTCGCCGCGTCGCTCATGTGCACGCGAATTTCATCGCGGACCTGATCGACCAAATCCTCACGCACTTCCAGAACCAATTCATCGTGCACCTGCAGGATGACTTTGGCGTCGAGGCCTGACGCTGTCAGCCAGCTATCCACGGCAATCATGGCTTTCTTGATGATGTCCGCCGCAGTGCCTTGCATCGGGGCGTTGATTGCTGTGCGTTCGGCACCTTTGCGCAGGGCCGGGTTTTTCGCGTTGATTTCCGGCAGGTACAAGCGACGACCGAAGATGGTTTCGACGAAACCTTGTTCGGCAGCCTGGGCACGGGTGCGCTCCATGTACTCGAGTACGCCTGGGTAGCGGGCGAAATATCGGTCGATGTAAGCCTGGGATTGCTTGCGATCAACACCAATCTGTTTGGCCAGGCCAAACGCGCTCATACCGTAGATCAAACCGAAGTTGATCGCCTTGGCGCTACGCCGTTGGTCGGTGGTGACGTCTGCCAGTTCAACCCCGAAGACTTCCGCTGCGGTGGCTTTGTGCACGTCCAGATCGTTGCGGAACGCGTGCAGCAAACCTTCGTCCTTGGCCAGGTGAGCCATGATTCGCAGTTCGATTTGCGAATAGTCCGCCGCCAGCAGCTTGTAGCCTTTGGGTGCGACGAACGCCTGACGAATCCGACGCCCTTCAGCGGTGCGGATTGGAATGTTCTGCAGGTTCGGGTCACTGGACGACAAGCGCCCGGTTGCCGCGACGGCCTGATGGTAAGAGGTATGAATCCGCCCGGTGCGCGGGTTGATCTGCTCCGGCAGGCGATCGGTGTAGGTGCTTTTCAGCTTGCTCATCGAGCGGTACTGCATCAGCACTTTGGGCAGCGGGAAATCCTGTTCGGCCAGTTCCGCCAGCACGGCTTCGGCGGT
This sequence comes from Pseudomonas sp. GM41(2012), assembly GCF_000282315.2. GTDB lineage: Bacteria > Pseudomonadota > Gammaproteobacteria > Pseudomonadales > Pseudomonadaceae > Aquipseudomonas. The sequence continues at coordinate 58,831 of NZ_AKJN02000007.1, read as the reverse complement.
GGACGCCTGGCCCTTGGCGGTTTTGCTGAGGATTGGCAGGCCGAGCTTTTCGTACAGGATCACGCCCAATTGCTTCGGCGAGCCGAGGTTGAATTCTTCCCCGGCAATGGCGAACGCCTCACGCTCGAGGGCGACCATTTTCTCGCCCAGCTCAACGCTCTGAATGCCCAGCAGGTTGGCATCGACCAGCGCGCCTTGGCGTTCGATCCGTGCCAGGACCGGCACCAGCGGCATTTCGATTTCGCTCAGAACCTTGCTCAGGCTCGGGATGGCGTTGAGTTTTTCCAGCAGGGTTTGATGCAGGCGCAGCGTTACGTCAGCGTCTTCGGCGGCGTAAGGTCCGGCCAGTTCCAGGGAGATCTGGTCAAATGTCAGCTGTTTGGCGCCTTTGCCGGCGATGTCCTGAAAACTGGTAGTGGTGTGATTCAGGTACTTGAGCGCCAGGCTGTCCATGTCGTGACGGGTCGCGGTGGAGTCCAGCACGTAGGATTCGAGCATCGTGTCGAAAGCGACGCCTTGCACGGTGATGCCACAACTCTGATCGCCACCGATGGCGCAGTTGGCCAGGATGTTCATGTCGAACTTGGCGTGCTGGCCGACCTTGAGTTTGTTCGGATCTTCCAGGATCGGCTTCAGCGCGCGCAGCACGGTGTCGCGATCGAGCTGGTCCGGCACGCCCATGTAGGAATGGGTCAGTGGGATGTAGGCCGCTTCGTTGGCTTGTACCGCAAAAGACAGGCCCACCAATTGCGCCTGCTGCGCATCGATGCCGGTGGTTTCGGTATCGAAGGCAATCAGCTTGGCGTCGTTGAGCTTCTTCAGCCACAGGTCGAAATCAGCCTGGGTGAGGATCGTTGTGTATTTGAGTTCGGTATCGACAGCCGCTTCTTCAGCCACCGGAGCGACGACTTCCTGGCCGGAACGCTTGGCGTCGCGCTGGTTCTCTTCGAACCAGCTCTTGAACTCAAGCAGGGTATAGAGCTCGGCGAGCTTGTCGTGATCCGGCTTGCCCATTTGCAGGTCGTCGAGGCCGATATCCAGCGGCACGTCGATCTTGATGGTTGCCAATTGGTAGGAGAGAAACGCCATCTCCTTGTGTTCTTCGAGCTTGGCCGGCAGGGTTTTGGCCCCGCGAATCGGCAGGGTCGGGACGATGTCGAGCTGCGCATAGAGCTCGGTCAGGCCGCCGTTCACGCCCACCAACAGGCCGGAAGCGGTCTTCGGACCAATGCCCGGAACGCCCGGAATGTTGTCGGACGAATCGCCCATCAGAGCCAGGTAATCGATGATCTGCTCGGGAGCGACGCCGAATTTCTCCTTCACGCCCTCCACGTCCAGCGCGCTACCGGTCATGGTATTGACCAAGGTAATGTGGCCGTCGACCAGCTGCGCCATGTCCTTGTCGCCGGTGGAGATCACCACCGGGCGGTCGGCCGCCGCACTGCTGCGGGCCAGGGTGCCGATCACGTCATCGGCTTCGACGCCTTCGACGCACAACAGTGGAAAGCCCAGGGCGATCACGCTCTGGTGCAGCGGCTCGATCTGAACACGCATGTCGTCGGGCATGCTCGGACGGTTGGCCTTGTATTCGGCGTACATGTCATCGCGAAATGTCCCACCCTTGGCGTCGAACACCACGGCAAACGGACTTTCCGGGTACTGCTTGCGCAGACTCTTGAGCATGTTCAATACGCCCTTGACCGCACCGGTCGGCAGGCCTTTGGACGTGGTCAGTGGTGGCAGGGCGTGAAAGGCGCGGTACAGGTAAGAAGAACCGTCCACCAGGACGAGGGGGGCTTGGCTCATGAGCAGGATCAACCTTTTCGGCGGGTCCGGCGCTAGAATAGCGGGACCGTTGACGACAAAGGGACAAGGTTATCATGCGCACACTAAATCGCCTGTTGCTGGCTGGGTTGTTTGCATCCGTTCCGTTGGCCGTCATGGCGGCGGACGATGCACCGACACCGGAGCCGGAAGTCACTATCCGCACGGAAGGGGATAAAACCATCCAGGAGTACCGTCAAAACGGTTTCCTGTATGCGATCAAGGTCACACCGAAGGGCGCTCCGCCGTATTTTCTGGTGCGCGCGGACGGGACCGATGCAAACTACATCCGTTCGGATCAGCCGGATATGCTGATTCCGTCGTGGAAGATCTTTGAGTGGAAGTAGTTTCTTAATTTCAATCGGCGCTGGCTCAAGCAGCGGCGCCCGTACTGGCAGTTCAAACATGTCTGTGTTCACCCCGCTGGCTCGGCCCGAGCTGGAAACCTTTCTCGCCCCTTACGGGCTCGGCCGCCTGCTTGATTTCCAGGGGATTGCCGCCGGTAGCGAAAACACCAATTTCTTCATCAGCCTGGAGCAGGGCGAATTTGTCCTGACTCTGGTTGAGCGCGGTCCGGTTCAGGAGATGCCATTCTTCATTGAACTGCTCGACGTGCTGCATGACGCCGACCTGCCCGTGCCTTATGCCTTGCGCACCACTGATGGCGTCGCCTTGCGCGAACTGGCCGGCAAACCTGCGCTGTTGCAGCCACGTCTGGCCGGCAAGCACATCAAGGAAGCCAATGCGCAGCATTGCGCTCAGGTGGGCGAGTTGCTCGGCCATCTACACCTTGCGACCCAGGCCAACATGATCAAGCGCAAGACCGATCGGGGCCTGGACTGGATGCTGGAAGAGGGCACGCAGTTGCTGTCGCACCTCAATGCCGAGCAAAGCGATCTGCTGCAACGGGCGCTGGACGAAATCACACAGCAGAAGACGAAAATTCTGGCGCTGCCGCGAGCCAACATCCACGCCGACCTGTTCCGCGATAACGCGATGTTTGAAGGCACGCACCTGACCGGGCTGATCGACTTCTATAACGCGTGTTCGGGGCCGATGCTCTACGACGTGGCGATCGCCTTGAACGACTGGTGTTCGGACGAGAGCGGGTTGATCGACGGGCCACGGGCGAGGGCGTTGCTCGGTGCTTATGCAGCGCTGCGACCGTTCACGGCGGCCGAAGCGGAGTTGTGGCCGACCATGCTGCGGGTGGCGTGTGTGCGGTTCTGGTTGTCGCGGTTGATCGCCGCCGAGTCGTTTGCCGGGCAGGACGTGCTGATTCACGATCCGATGGAGTTTCAGCAGCGTCTGGCGCAGCGGCAGAAGGTCAACACGCCGCTGCCGTTCGCCCTTTAAATTGTGGCGAGGGGGCTTGCCCCCGTTGGACCGGGCTGGCGCTCCAGCGCGAAGCGCTCCCCAGCAATTCATTGGGCGGGCTCATGTGGGGCTGCTTCGCAGCCCGACGGGGGCAAGCCCCCTCGCCACAGTTCTACGGGACGCTTACAACGACTCCAGACACCCCGCCAAATCATTCCCCAATTTCTCCAGCACCTGCTCATACCCCTGAGCGGTCGCCGGCGTGTACCCGCCCAGCGCGTCCAGTTCCGCCAGCTTCACCGGCAGACCCGCCACCAGGGTTTCCGCCAGGCGCGGACGTAGAGGCGGTTCGCTGAACACGCAGGTTTTGCCGACTTCCTGCAAACGAGTGCGCATCGCCGCGACGTGCTGGGCGCCGGGCTGGACCTCGGCGGCGACGCTGAATACGCCGGCGTGCTTGAGGCCGTAGGCGTCTTCAAAGTAGTCGAAGGCCTCGTGGAACACGAAGTACGGTTTGCCCGCGATGCCGGCCAGGCGCGCCTTCAAGCGAAGATCCAGTGCATCCAGACGCTCATCGAACGCCTTGAGGTTGCTCTGATAATGCGCGGCATTGGCCGGATCGGCTGCGCTCAGGTCTGCGGCCATTTTTGTGGCAATGACACGGGCGTTGACCGGCGAAAGCCACAGGTGCGCGTCCAGACTGCCGGGACGGTGATCGTGATCATGTTCGTCGGCTTCTTCGGCGTGGGAGTGGCTATCTTCGGCGAAGTGTCGCAGTTTCAGGCCCGGCAGATCCTGCACGGCGACGCTGGGCAGCGTACGACCATTCAGCACGCGGGGCAGGAAACCTTCCATGCTCGGACCGATCCAGTAAACCAGATCCACCGATTGCACCTTCCGTACGTCGGATGGGCGCAAGGCATAGTTGTGAGGCGAGGCGCCAGGCGGCAGCAAGACTTCCGGAATCGCCACGCCGTCCTGCACCGCCGCCGCGATCAGCTGTAGAGGCTTGATACTGGTGAGAACTTTGACTTCGGCGTGAGCTGAACTGATCAGCAGAAAACTTGCGACAAATGCGACAAAGATAGAAAAAAGTCGGGACACGATGACCACTCGAAGAGGCGAGAACGGGTAACATAATAACGTCTCTCACAAAACTCGTCGCCGCTCATGCCTAAAACACCGATTGCCAGCCGTCCCCACGACCACTCTCATTGCGTCCATAGCGCATTGTCTGAGGCCGATGCTCTGTGCGCACGTCAAGGCCTGCGCCTGACCGCCTTGCGCCGGCGGGTGCTGGAACTGGTCTGGCAAAGCCACAAGCCGTTGGGTGCCTACGACATTCTCGCGGTGCTCAGCGAGCAGGACGGCCGCCGTGCGGCGCCACCGACCGTGTACCGTGCGCTGGACTTCCTGCTGGAAAACGGCCTCGTACACCGCATCTCCTCGCTGAACGCCTTCGTCGGCTGCAATCACCCCGAACACGCCCATCAGGGCCAGTTCCTGATTTGCCGCGAATGCCACGCCGCCATCGAGCTCGAACAGAAATCCATCAGCGACGCGATCATCAGTAGCGCCAAGGATGTCGGATTTGTCGTCGAAGGCCAGACCGTTGAAGTGGTCGGCCTCTGCTCGGGTTGCCAGGGGGTTTGATGAGCAACGCGCTGATCCGCCTCGAGCAGGTTGCTGTCACCTTTGCCGGGCAAAACGTGCTGGATAACATCGAGCTGAGCGTCGAGCCCGGGCAGATCGTCACCCTGATCGGCCCTAACGGCGCCGGCAAGACCACGCTGGTGCGCGCTGTACTCGGTCTGTTGAAACCGGACAGCGGCAGCGTGTGGCGCAAGCCGAAACTGCGGGTCGGTTACATGCCGCAAAAACTTCACGTCGATCCGACGCTGCCGCTGTCGGTGCTGCGTTTCTTGCGTCTGGTGCCGGGCGTGGACCGCGCCATGGCCTTGTCGGCACTCAAGGAAGTCGGTGCCGAACAGGTGATCGACAGCCCGGTGCAAAGTGTTTCCGGTGGCGAAATGCAGCGGGTGCTGCTGGCCCGGGCATTGCTGCGCGAGCCGGAATTGCTGGTACTCGATGAACCTGTGCAAGGCGTCGATGTGGCCGGTCAGGCCGAGCTCTACAGCCTGATCACACGATTGCGCGACCGCCACGGCTGCGGTGTGTTGATGGTGTCCCACGATCTGCACCTGGTGATGAGCACCACCGACCAGGTGGTCTGCCTCAACCGTCACGTTTGCTGCTCCGGGCATCCCGAGCAGGTCAGCGGCGATCCGGCTTTCGTCGAGCTGTTCGGAAAGAACGCACAAAGCCTGGCGATTTATCACCACCATCACGACCACGCCCATGACCTGCATGGCTCGGTGGTCAGCGCGGCCCCGTCGGTCCCTACCCACGTTCATGGAGATAGCTGCAAGCATGGCTGATTTTCTGCTCTACGCCCTGCTTGCAGGCCTGGCCCTGGCGTTGGTCGCGGGCCCGCTGGGTTCGTTCGTGGTCTGGCGGCGCATGGCCTATTTCGGCGACACCCTTTCCCATGCCGCGCTGCTCGGCGTGGCGCTGGGTTTTCTGCTGGATGTCAGCCCGACCGTTGCCGTCACCGTAGGCTGCCTGCTGTTGGCGGTGTTGCTGGTGACCTTGCAACAACGCCAACCGCTGGCGTCCGACACGCTTTTGGGAATTCTCGCACCGAGCACGCTCTCTTTGGGTTTGGTCGTACTAAGCTTCATGCACGAAGTGCGGATCGACCTGATGGCTTATCTGTTCGGCGACTTGCTGGCGATCAGCCCGACCGATCTGGCCTGGATACTCGGCGGCAGCGCGGGCGTTCTGGCCTTGCTGGTGACGTTGTGGCGGCCATTGCTGGCAATCACGGTGCATGAAGAACTGGCCAGGGTTGAAGGTCTGCCCGTGGCGGCGTTGCGCTTGACCCTGATGTTGCTGATCGCCGTGGTGATCGCAGTGGCGATGAAAATCGTCGGTGTGTTGCTGATTACGTCCTTGCTGATCATCCCGGCGGCTGCGGCACAACGTCACGCCCGGTCACCGGAGCAGATGGCACTGGGCGCGAGCCTGCTGGGTATGCTCGCGGTCTGTGGCGGACTGGCGCTGTCGTGGTTCAAGGACACCCCGGCGGGCCCATCGATTGTTGTGACGGCCGCCGCACTGTTTCTGCTGAGTTTTGTCCTGCCCCGTCGAGGGGTGTAGACTTGCTCGTTTTTTGCGCAAATAGAGAGTCGCAGGAATGAAGCCGTTCCCCTCCCGTTATCTGCTCCTTGTCGCATTTTCGCTGCTACTGGGCGCTTGTCAAAGCACGCCACCGGCGGCCACCGAGGCTACCGGTACACGGGCCACGGCCATCGCACAGCTGCAACAAAGCCTGGCCAGCAGTGAACTGGCGACTGCCGAAGATCAGCTGGCTGCCTTGCAGGCCGAGTCGCCCAATGATCAATCCCTGGAGCAATACCAGCGGCAACTGGCCGAAGCCTATCTGCGCCGCAGCCAGATCGTGCTGCAAAAAGGCGATGTGAATGCCGCTGCCACGGCGCTGAGCCGCGCCCGGTCGTTGATGCCCAAGGCTCCGGCGCTGACCGGTGGGGTCAACAACGCCATCGTTGATGCCCGCAAAGCTGAACTGGATAGAGCCGAAGCGGCGCTCATGGCTGCCGAAGCCAAGCCACAGGCCAAAGTCATCGATCCGACGGCTGAAAGCACCACAGTTGCGTTGAACCTGACTGATATGACCAAGCTTCGTCGCCAACTGGATGCGATCGCCGCCGATGTGGTGAATTACCAGTGCGACGTGAGCATTCAGGCGCCACGCACCCAGGACTTCCCTTGGTTGACCACGTTGCTGACCAAACGCGTGAAGAAGCTCGATTCGGATTTTGACCTGAATCTGGAGAAGCAGATTCTGCGTAACGTTCCGGCGCAGATGGTTTTGAGCCCTCGTAAGCCTTAAAAGCATCGCGGGCAAGCCATGCTCCTACAGGTTTTGAGTCGTTCACACCTGTAGGAGCAAGGCTTGCCCGCGATGGCGTCCTCACTATTTACACAAAACCTTAAGCCGGAATCGCCTTGGCCTTAGGCTCCCTGTCCCACACCCGATGCTGCCCGATCGCGGCAAAAAACGGTTTGATCAACTTCGCATCCGCCCCCACGATCAACCCCGCATCAGCCTCCAGCTTCAACACATCCAGCAACTGTTTGGCCTCGCCCTGCAGCGCAATCGCCTTCAAGTGCTTGTACGCCTCCAGCACGTAATGCAGCGCCACGCCGTCAGTGCTCAACGCCTTGATCGACGCCGCGCCACCGGGCACAAACACCGCATCGAACGCCACTGAAGGCAAGCCTTCCATCGACGCATCGACCGGCAATGCCTTGCCATCGGCGGTGGTCACAGGAGCAGACGTCGGGCCGAGCAGTTTGGCGTGCGCACCTTCGGCCTTCAGCGCTTTCTTCATGGCATCAATCGCTGCACCATCGACGCCATTGGCGGCCAGGATTGCCACTTTGCGGGTTTTGATATCCGCCGGCAGCAAGTTGGCCTGACTCAGGGCCGGCGAGCGATCCGGTGAGGTTTTGCGTACTTCGATCGTCCCGGCTTTGGGCGCTGGCAACCCCAGGTTCTGCGCCACGCGCTTGGCCAGATCCAGATCGATGTTGGCCAGAATCTCATTCACCTGGCGCGCGCGGATGAACGCCCGCTCAACCTTGCCCAACTCGAAGCTGTAAGCCGAGATGATGTGCTCCTGCTCGTGCTTGCTCATGCTGTGAAAAAACAGCCGCGCCTGGGAGAAGTGGTCGCTGAAGGACTCGCTGCGCTGACGGATCTTGTTGGCGTCGATGCGCTCTGGATAACTTTCAAAGCCGCCATCCTGGGCTGCCGGTGGCGTTTCTTTTGGCCAGCCGCTATCAATGGAGTTCGGCTCGTAGGACGCGCGGCCCTTGTCGATGGTGGTGCGATGCAGCGCATCCCGTTGACCATTGTGGAACGGTGCCACCGGGCGGTTGATCGGGATCTCGTGAAAGTTCGGCCCGCCGAGTCGGCTGATTTGCGTATCGGTGTAGGAAAACAGTCGGCCTTGCAGCAATGGATCGTTGGAAAAGTCGATCCCCGGCACGATATGCCCAGGGCAGAAGGCGACCTGTTCGGTTTCGGCGAAGAAGTTATCGGGGTTACGGTTGAGGGTCATTTTGCCCAGTGGGGTGATCGGCACCAGTTCTTCCGGGATCAGCTTGGTAGGGTCGAGGATGTCGAAGTCGAATGTATGTTCGTTCTCCTCCTCGATGATCTGTACGCCCAGTTCCCATTGCGGGTAGTCGCCCATCTCGATCGACTCCCAGAGATCGCGGCGGTGGAAATCCGTGTCTTTACCGGCGAGTTTTTGCGCTTCATCCCACACCAGCGAACAGGTCCCGGCAGTGGGGCGCCAGTGGAATTTGACGAAGCGCGATTTACCTTCGGCATTGATCAGGCGGAAGGTGTGCACGCCGAAGCCTTGCATGCTGCGCAGGCTTTTCGGGATCGCCCGGTCGGACATGGTCCAGATCACCATGTGCGCCGACTCCGGTACCAGAGAGACAAAATCCCAAAAGGTATCGTGAGCTGAACCGCCAGTGGGTATCTCATTGTGCGGCTCGGGTTTCACCGCATGCACGAAGTCAGGAAACTTGATCGCATCCTGAATGAAAAACACCGGCATGTTGTTGCCCACCAGGTCGAAGTTGCCTTCGTCGGTGAAAAACTTCACCGCGAAACCTCGTACGTCCCGCACGGTATCGCCCGACCCACGAGGCCCCTGCACCGTGGAGAAGCGGACGAAGACCGGGGTTTTTTGGCTGGGGTCTTGCAGGAACCCGGCCTTGGTCAGCACGGAATGGGTTTCATAGCTCTGGAAATAGCCGTGTGCGCCGGTGCCGCGGGCATGGACGATGCGCTCGGGAATGCGTTCATGGTCAAAGTGCGTGATCTTTTCACGCATGATGAAATCTTCCAGCAACGATGGGCCGCGGGCGCCGGCCTTCAACGTGTTCTGGTTGTCCGAGACTTTCACGCCCTGGTTAGTGCGCAGGGCCTGTTCAGTGGCGTCGGAGCGGAATTGCTCCAGGCTGTCGAGCTTGGCATTGGTGTTACCGCGGTCCGGGGTATCGGTCCCGGCCAGTGCGCTTTTGGTTGCGGCAGGTTTCTTAGTACTCATCAGACAAAACTCCTCGTTGCGATCCCGCCGTAGCCAGGACTCTTGAGCAATACCCCAGGCACGGACCGGGGCGTTTCGAGTTGCCTAATTAGTGACTGACGACGTTTTGCGCCGTTCCTTTTTTCTAACCTTTGATCGCGTTATTGCCAAATGGAAGGTTGAATGCGGAATAAATGCTAATAACCTCTATACGGACAGGCTAAAATGCGCGCCCGGCTAACCGCTGATCCTTTTCCAACGCGCCCCACAAGGTTCGCTACGTGATCGAGTTTCAAAACGTCCACAAAACCTACCGCGTCGCCGGTAAGGATATTCCCGCCCTGCATCCGACCAATCTGACGATTGAGAACGGTCAGGTCTACGGCCTGATCGGCCATTCCGGTGCGGGAAAAAGTACCCTGCTGCGTCTGATCAATCGCCTGGAAGAGTCCAGTGGCGGCAAGATATTTGTCGACGGCGAAGAAGTCACCGCGCTTGACGCCAACAGCCTGCGACGCTTCCGTCAGCAGGTCGGGATGATTTTCCAGCACTTCAACTTGCTGGCGTCCAAGACCGTGGCCGACAACGTCGCGCTGCCGCTGACCCTGGCCGGTGAGCTGTCACGCAGTGAGATTGACCGGCGTGTGGCCGAATTGCTGAAGCGAGTCGGCCTGTCCGACCACGCCAAGAAGTACCCGGCGCAGTTGTCCGGTGGCCAGAAGCAGCGTGTCGGCATTGCCCGCGCCCTGGCGACCAAGCCGAAAATCCTGTTGTGCGACGAAGCCACCAGCGCACTGGACCCGCAGACCACCGCGTCGGTTCTGCAATTGCTGGCCGAGATCAATCGCGAGCTGAAGCTGACCATCGTGTTGATCACCCACGAGATGGACGTGATCCGCCGGGTCTGCGACCAGGTCGCGGTGATGGACGCTGGCGAGATCGTCGAGCAAGGTTCGGTTGCCGAGGTCTTCCTGCATCCGAAGCACCCGACCACCAAGCGCTTCGTGCAAGAAGACGAGCAGATCGACGAAAGCGAACAGCGCGACGACTTCGCTCACGTTCCAGGCCGCATCGTGCGTCTGACTTTTCAGGGCGAATCGACCTACGCACCGCTGCTGGGCACCGTCGCTCGTGAAACGGGCGTGGACTACAGCATCCTGGCCGGTCGTATCGACCGCATCAAAGATGTGCCCTACGGGCAGTTGACCCTGGCCGTTACCGGTGGCGACATGGAAGCGGCGTTCGCCCACTTCACTGCAGCTGACGTCCACATGGAGGTGCTGCGCTGATGGAATCGTACGACGCATTTATTGAAGCGGCTAAAGAGTTCTTCAAAAACATCGATTGGGCGGAAATCGGCCTGGCCACCAGCGACACGATGCAGATGCTCGGAGGTTCGCTGCTGTTCACCATCCTGCTCGGCCTGCCACTGGGGGTGCTGTTGTTCCTGTGCAGCCCGCGCCAGTTGCTTGAAAACCGCGTGGCCTATGGGCTGATGTCGCTGATGGTGAACATCCTGCGCTCGCTGCCCTTCATCATCCTGCTGATCGTGATGATCCCGTTCACCGTGCTGATCACCGGCACTTCGCTGGGCGTCGCCGGTGCGATTCCGCCGCTGGTGGTGGGCGCCACGCCGTTTTTCGGGCGACTTGTGGAAACCGCTCTGCGTGAGGTGGATCGCGGCATCATTGAAGCAACCCAGGCCATGGGCGCGACCACCAAGCAGATCATCCTCAACGCCTTGCTGCCAGAGGCCCGTCCGGGCATTTACGCGGCGATTACGGTGACGGCTATTACACTGGTGTCCTACACGGCGATGGCCGGTGTAGTCGGTGCCGGTGGGTTGGGCGACCTGGCGATCCGTTTCGGCTACCAGCGTTTCCAGACCGATGTGATGATCGTCACCGTCGTGCTGTTGCTTGTGCTGGTGCAGGTTCTGCAAATGGTTGGCGACAAGCTGGTCGTACACTTCTCCAGAAAATAAACAGTTCTCGTAAACAAGACATGAGCCGGCCATTCGCTGGCAGGCGCCAAACGGGCGCCTCACAAGGAGTTAGCTGAATGAAAAAACTACTCGTCGCGTTCGCTGCCGTTGCAGCGTTCTCTGCTCAGGCCGATGAAACCCTGACCGTCGCGGCCACCCCGGTTCCGCACGCAGAAATCCTCGAATTCGTGAAACCGGCCCTGGCCAAAGAAGGCGTGGACCTGAAGGTCAAAGTCTTCACCGACTACATCCAGCCGAACGTGCAGGTGGCCGAAAAACGTCTGGACGCCAACTTCTTCCAGCACCAGCCGTACCTCGATGAATTCAACAAGGCCAAGGGCACCAACCTGGTGGCCGTTGCCGGTGTGCACCTGGAACCACTGGGCGCTTACTCCAGCAAGTACAAAGCGCTGACCGAGCTGCCAGGCGGCGCCAACGTGGTGATCCCGAACGACGCCACCAACGGCGGCCGTGCGCTGTTGCTGCTGGCGAAGGCTGGCCTGATCAAGTTGAAGGATTCGAACAACATCCTCGCGACCGTCAAGGACATCACCGAGAACACCAAGGACCTGAAATTCCGTGAACTGGAAGCCGCGACCATCCCGCGCGTGCTGACCCAGGTCGACCTGGCACTGATCAACACCAACTACGCGCTGGAAGCCAAGCTTGATCCGTCCAAGGACGCGCTGGTCATCGAAGGCAGCGACTCGCCTTACGTGAACATTCTCGTTGCCCGTCCAGACGACAAGGACAGCGAAGCGATGAAGAAGCTGATTGCTGCCCTGCACAGTCCGGAAGTGAAAGCCTTCATCCTTGAGAAGTACAAAGGCGCGGTGTTGCCGGCGTTCTGATCTGACAAGCAATAAGAAAACGGGGACGCATTGATTGCGTCCCCGTTTTTTATGCCTGGAATACGGACCACTGTGGGAGCGAGCCTGCTCGCGATTGCGGTGGGTCAGTCAACTTAGATGTCAGGTGTGATGGCCCCATCGCGAGCAGGCTCGCTCCCACAGGTTTTTGTGGTGGTTATTTACGGGTAAGCATCACCGGCAACTGCGCCACCAGTTTCACGTTGTTCAACGGCGCCCGAATGAACCCACGCTGCGTCCCGTCCGGCCCGATCACCGCCAGGTTGCCGCTGTGATCGACGGTGTAGTTCGGCTTGCTGGTGTCCGCCGGAATAAACGGAATGCTCACCGCATTGGCCAGTTTCTGAATGTCTTCAACCGACGCCGCCGTCAGCCCCTGGAACTGCGGATCGAAGTAGCCCAGGTACTGCTTGAGCTGCTGGGGCGTGTCGCGGTTCGGGTCGACGCTGACCAGAATGATCTGCAATTTGGCCACAGCCTCTGGCGGCAGCTCGCTTTTGATCTGGCGCAGTTGGGCGAGGGTGGTCGGGCAGATGTCGGGGCAGAAGGTGTAGCCGAAGAACAGCAGCGACCATTTGTCTTTCAGCTCGTTGACCGCCACTGGCTTGCCGTTCTGATCGGTCATGGTGACGGCCGGCAGGTTGCGGCTTTGCGGCAGCAGAATGATCCCGGCATCGATCAGAGCGGTCGGGTCGCCCTGGCCCTTGCCGGACAGCACTTTGTTGATGGTCAGGCCCAGGACCAGCGCGATCAGGGCAACGAGGATGAAGACGGTTTTCTGGGTTCGAGTCATAGGTTCAACAGTAAGTAGTGGTCTACGAGCAGCGCGATAAACAGCAAGAACAAGTAGTAAATAGAGTACTTGAAGGTGTTGATCGCCGCGTGCGGCCGAGTGCCACGGTACAGCACCACGGCCCATTGCAGAAACCTCGCGCCAAGTCCCAGCGCGCAAATCAGGTAGAGCACACCGCTCATGTGGATCACGTACGGCATCAAGCTCACGGCCAGCAGCGCGAAGGTATAAAGCAGGATGTGGACCTTGGTGTAGTGCTCGCCATGGGTCACCGGCAGCATCGGAATATCGGCCTTGGCGTATTCCTCTTTGCGGTGAATGGCCAGCGCCCAGAAGTGCGGCGGGGTCCAGGCGAAGATGATCAACACCAACAGCAAGGGTTCGGCGCTGACATGCCCAGTGGCGGCGGTCCAGCCGAGCAGTGGTGGGGCAGCGCCGGCCAGGCCTCCGATGACGATGTTTTGTGGCGTCGCGCGTTTCAGGAAACCGGTGTAGACCACCGCATAGCCGAGCAGCGAGGCCAGGGTCAGCCAGGCCGTGAGCGGATTGGTGAAGGCTAGCAGTATGGCTTGCCCAAGCACCGCCAATACCAAGGCAAATGTCAGCGCGGCCGCAGGCGACACCCGACCTTCGGCCAGGGGACGTTTGTGCGTGCGGGCCATGACCGCATCGATCCGCCGGTCCACGACATGGTTGACCGCCGCCGCACCGCCGGCACACAAGGCAATCCCCAGGTTGCCGAACACGAGCACCGTCCACGGCACCCCGGCGCGGGTCGCGAGGAACATGCCGACCAGCGAGGTGATGAGCATCAGCACCACCACTTTCGGCTTGGTCAGCTCCAGGTAGTCACGCCAGATCGCCTGACTGTGACGTGCGCCGATCAGAGTCGCCATGGCATCTCTCCTTTTATTGTTATGGGCCCGGCTGAGTGTTTGCGCGGGCTGAACCGCCAGCGCGCAGGGGGTTGCTGCTTGACCCGAACCAGACTGGTTCGCGCGTGATAATTGACCAGCACCATCGTCAGCAACAGTGCCGCGCCGCCCGCGTTATGCGCGACGGCCACTGGCAACGGCAGGTGAAACAGCACATTGCTGATGCCGAGGGTGATTTGCGCGGCGAGGGCGATCAGCACCAACCCGGCCAACCGCGTCATGCCGACGACTTTCAGTTGCCAGGCCAGCCCCAGCAGCACCAGCGTCACCAGCAAAGCGCCGATGCGGTGAGTCAGATGAATCGCGGTGCGGGCATCGCTGTCCAGTTGCCCGCCGAGGTAATTGGGGCCGATGTGTTGAGTCAGGTGAAAACCGTTGGCGAAGTCCGCGGGCGGCAGCCACTGACCGTGACAGGTCGGGAAGTCGATACAGGCCACCGCCGCGTAGTTGGAACTGACCCAGCCACCCAAGGCAATTTGCAGGATCACCAGCAGTAACCCGGCGGTCGCCCAGTACTGCAAACGCCGTGGCACGGTCAGCGCCGGCAACACGCCGGACAATCGCAAGGTCAGCAAAAACAACAGGCTCAACGTCGCAAAGCCGCCGAGCAAATGCCCGGTGACCACTTGTGGCCAGAGCTTGAGCGTTACCGTCCACATGCCGAATGCCGCTTGGGCAATCACCACGGCCAGCAAAAACAACGGCAACTTCACCGGCTGCCCTGGATATCGACGATGAACCCAGGCGCGCCCCGCCAGCACCGAGATCAACAGCCCCAGCGTGCCGGCGAAGTAGCGGTGAACCATCTCGTTCCAGCCCTTATGGGCTTCGACGGGAGCATCGGGAAAATGCAGTTCGGCATGGGCCAATTGAACTTCGCTTTTCGGCACGCTGATAAAGCCGTAGCAACCCGGCCAGTCCGGGCAGCCGAGGCCGGCGTGGGTCAGGCGGGTGTAGGCGCCGAGCAACACCACAATCAGTGCCAGCAAGGTGGCAAACAGCGCGAGGCGAAATCCAGGTTTGGCCATGACGATGCCCTTATCCGATGTTCGACAGTTTCAGCAAATGGCGCAGGTCGTTGAGCAGATCCTTACCCTTCACCGTCGGGTCGTAGCGCAGCACCAGATTGCCGTGAGGGTCGATGATCCACAGCTGCGGCACAGCCTGGTCGCCGGCAGTTTTATGGAAGTCGGTCAGGCTCAGTGGATAGCGCTGCAATTGAGGATACTCGCGCCTCAGCTTGGCGTCGTATTCACTGCTCAGCGGTTGCGCTGCGGCCAAGGCATGACTGGCGCGCCCGGCATCACGGCCGAGGCCGATCTGGATCTGCCGCGCCAGGTACACCAGTTGCTGGCAGTCCACCGAACAATCCTTGGGCGCGGTCACCAGTATTTGCCAACGATCCTCCTGCGCCTGCACGCCGAGGTCGGCGCGGGTCTGGCCGTTGCCGATCAGTTCGCCGTGATAGCTGCGACCTTCCGGCACCCAGAACTGCAATTTGTACATGCCGGTGGCGAGGATCATCGGACCGATCACCCCAAGCAGGATCAGCAGCAACTGCAAGCGACCCTTGCGCCGACTCGCCGGCGATTTCGCCTCAGACATGCTGGGTGGATTCATGGCCGCTCCCATGGTGTTTCTCCTTTGCGTTGTGCCAGCCGAGATAGAGATAGAGGCCGAACAGGGCGATCGACATGGCGAACCACTGCACGGCATAAGCCAGGTGTTTTTCCGGTCCCATGGCGACTACCGGCCAGTCAGCCTGGTAAGTCGCGGGAGCGCTTTCTGCGCGTAATTCGTAGGCAAAACCTTCGCGATCCAGCGCCGTCCAGAGCCTGGCGGGTTCAACTGCGGTAACCAGTTGTGGCCACGTGGCGGTATTCGGGTCGGCGTGCAACTGGAAGGTGGCGCCGGGGGAGACGTAGACCCAGGCAACGAGACTCAAGGCCTGAGTCGGTGTGGTGAATTGCGGTGGGGTGCGGCGATCCGGCCACGGCAGCCAGCCGCGATTGACCAGCAGCCAGAGCCCGGTTGCCTGATCCTGAAACGGTTGCAGCAGCTCGACGCCAACCTTGCCGCCACGCTGACGGTTATCCAGCAACAGGCTGTGGGCGGTATCGAACTGGCCGTGCAGGTGAACCCGGCGGAAGGCCGGATCTGCGGTGTGTTGCAGCTCGGTGCTGGCCATCGGTTCGGCGGCACGGCGCTCGGTGTAGCTTTGCAGCAGCGCGCTTTTCTCTGCGCCCCGGCTCAATTGCCAGAACCCGAGTGACACCAGCATGGGCAACAACACCGCGACCACCAGGGTCGGCACGATGCCCGGCCGGAAACGCTTCATGGCGTCGCCAGAAAGTCGGTAGTCGCGATAGCTATACTCAAGTGCATCGCCTTTCCCCCGGAGTTTCACCATGCTCAAAGCAGCCATCGTCCTGATGCTGATTGCCACGGTTGTCAGCCTGTTCAGCGGCCTGTTTTTTTTGGTCAAGGACGACAGCAGCTCGAACCGCCTCGTCATTGCCTTGAGTGTTCGTGTGGCGCTGGCCGCTATTACCGTTGGCTTGATTGCCTGGGGTTTTTTCAGCGGCCAGTTGGTGTCGCACGTACCTTGGTAAGCCTCAGAGCACGTAGACGAAAACGAACAGACCGATCCACACCACGTCCACGAAGTGCCAGTACCAACTCGCCGCTTCAAACGCGAACTGATGATCGGCGTCGAAGTGCCCGCGCATGATCCGCATCAACATCACAAACAGGATGATGGTGCCGATGGTCACGTGGGCGCCGTGGAAGCCAGTGAGCATGAAGAAGGTCGCGCCGTAGATGCCCGAACCGAGCGTCAGGCCCAGTTCGTGGTAGGCGTGCATGTATTCTTCGGCCTGAAAACCAAGGAACGCGCAGCCCAGTAACACGGTGAGCGCCAGCCAGATTTTCAGCGCGCCGCGATGGCCCTTTTTCAAGGCGTGGTGGGCGATGGTCACGGTGACGCTGGAACTCACCAGCAAGACGGTGTTGAGCAGCGGCAGGCCCCAGGGGCTGATGACTTCCTTGGGTGGCGGAAAGAGTTTCGGGTCAGGGGTATGCAGCAATGGCCAGGCGAACTGGAAGTTCGGCCAGAGCATGTGCGCGATGCCTTTGACTCCTTCACCCCCGAGTGCCGGGCCGGAAATGTTTCTCACATAAAACAGCGCGCCGAAGAACGCGATGAAGAACATCACCTCCGAGAAGATGAACCAGCTCATGCCCCAGCGGAACGAGCGATCCATCTGTGCGCTGTACAACCCCTGACGGCTTTCCTTGATCACCGTACCGAACCAGCCGAACAGCATGTAGGCCAGCAGCAGGCCACCGACGAAAAAGATCAGCGGGCCGTGGGACTCCGGCCGCGCCGCCTTCAGGTCGTTGAACCAGGTGGCCAGGCCGAACACGGTGACGAACATACCGACCGTGGCAATGATCGGCCATTTGCTCTGTGCCGGAACGTAATAATGTTCATGAGTTGCCATTTATTGTTCTCCTTATCGGGCACGCTTTAACGCCTAGCCACCGGTGTTTGCAGCAACAGCCGCGGGTGGATGACGTGCGGTGATATCGAACAGCGTGTAGGAAAGCGTCAGGTGCTTCACATCCTTGGGCATGTCACGGTCAACGATGAAACGTACCGGCATCTCGATCCGTTGACCGGGCTGCAGCACTTGCTGGGTAAAGCAGAAACATTCGGTCTTGTGGAAGTACGCCGCCGCGGCGCTGGGCGCGATGCTCGGAACCGCCTGGGCGCTCATCGGGCGATCGGTCGGGTTATGGGCGATGAAAATCATCTCGTTCACCGCCCCCGGATTAGCCGTCAGCTCATCGCTCTTGGGGTAGAAATCCCAGGACATGTCGGCGGAATTGGTCGACAGAAACTGCACGCGAACCTGCCGCGAGGTGTCGACCGTTTGCTCGCCCTCATACTGCCCGCCGGTCTTGCCGTTGATGCCGAACGCCTTGCACATCACGTCGTAGATCGGCACCAGGGCAAACCCGAAGACAAACATCGCCACCACCACCAGCAACAGGCGGGTGACCAGCTTCTTCAACGAGATGGAATCAGCCACGGTGCTTAACCTCTTTGCAAAACCCTGTGGCGAGGGGGTTTACCCCCGTTCGGCTGCGAAGCAGTCGTAAAACCAGCGCCTGCGGTATGCCTGATACATCACGGTCACCAGTTTTGGGGCCGCTTCGCAGCCCAACGGGGGTAAACCCCCTCGCCACAAAGGTTTCACCAGTTCCCAAGGCCAGGCTGTTCATTTCACTTCCGGCGGCGTGGTGAAGGTGTGATACGGCGCCGGTGACGGGATGCTCCATTCCAGGCCTTCGGCCCCATCCCACGGTTTGGCCGGTGCGGGTGGGCCACCACGGATGGTCTTGATCACGATGAACAGGAAGAAGATCTGCGTGGCGCCGAACATGAACGCACCGATCGACGACACCATGTTGAAGTCGGCGAATTGCAGGTTGTAGTCGGGAATCCGCCGTGGCATACCCGCCAGCCCCACGAAGTGCATCGGGAAGAACGCCATGTTCATGCCGATGAACGAGAGCCAGAAGTGCAGCTTGCCGAGGGTTTCGTCATACATGTGGCCGGTCCATTTCGGCATCCAGTAGTAGGCCGAGGCGAAGATCCCGAAGATCGCTCCAGGCACCAGTACGTAATGGAAGTGGGCGACCACAAAGTAGGTGTCCTGGTACTGGAAGTCCGCCGGGGCGATGGCCAGCATCAACCCGGAGAAACCGCCGATGGAAAACAGGATCACGAACGCCACCGCAAACAGCATCGGTGTCTCGAAGGTCAGCGAGCCTTGCCACATGGTGCTGGCCCAGTTGAACACCTTCACTCCGGTCGGCACCGCGATCAGCAACGTGGCGTACATGAAGAACAACTCGCCCACCAACGGAATGCCGACCACGAACATGTGGTGCGCCCAGACGATGAACGACAGGAACGCGATACTCGCCGTCGCATAGACCATCGAGGTGTAGCCGAACAGCGGCTTGCGTGAGAAGGCCGGAATGATCGAGCTGACGGCACCGAAGGCCGGCAGGATCATGATGTACACCTCGGGGTGACCGAAGAACCAGAACACGTGCTGGAACAACACCGGGTCACCGCCACCTGCGGCACTGAAGAAGCTGGTGCCGAAGTGGATGTCCATCAACATCATCGTCACGCAGCCGGCCAGTACCGGCATCACCGCGATCAGCAGGAACGCGGTAATCAGCCAGGTCCAGACGAACAGCGGCATTTTCATCAACGTCATGCCGGGGGCGCGCAGGTTGAGGATGGTGGCGATCACGTTGATCGCGCCCATGATCGAACTGATCCCCATCAAGTGGATGGCGAAGATAAAGAAGGTCACGCTTTCCGGTGCGTAGGTCGTCGACAGCGGGGCATAGAACGTCCAGCCGAAGTTCGGTCCACCGCCGGGGGTGAACAGGGTCGATACCAGCAGGATGAACGCCGCCGGCAATAGCCAGAAGCTGAAGTTGTTCATCCGTGGCAGGGCCATGTCCGGCGCGCCGATCATCAACGGGATCATCCAGTTGGCGAGGCCTACGAACGCCGGCATCACCGCACCGAAGACCATCACCAGACCGTGCATGGTGGTCATCTGGTTGAAGAACTCCGGCTGGACGATTTGCAACCCCGGCTGGAACAACTCGGCACGAATCACCATCGCGAACGAGCCGCCGAGCAAGAACATGGAGAACGCGAACCACAGGTACAGCGTGCCGATATCCTTGTGGTTGGTAGTCAGCACCCAGCGCATCAGGCCTTTGGCGGGGCCGTGGGCGTGGGCGGTGCCGGTATGAACATGGTCATCGACGACAGCAGTCATGTCCTGTCTCCTGCAAACAGATGGGCTGGGCAGGCCGGGGCGCGATGCCCCGACTGGTTCCTTAAGTGCGCAATAGACCGGGTCATTTGCTTTCCGCCTGTTTCAGCTCCAGCACTTCTTTAGGAGTGACCATGTCGCCTTTGTTGTTGCCCCAGGCGTTACGTTCGTAGGTCACGACCGCTGCGATATCGACTTCCGAGAGCTGCTTGCCGAACGCCGCCATGGCGGTGCCAGGCTTGCCGTGGAAGACAATGCCCAAGTGATCCTTGATCGGTCCGGTAGCGATTTTCGAGCCCTTGAGCGCCGGGAACATCGGCGGCAGGCCCTGACCTTCGGCCTGGTGACAGGCGACGCAGGTGGTGTGATAGATCTTGTCGCCGCGCTCTTTGAGCTCGTCGAGGGTCCATTCCTTGGTGGTCAGCTCTTTAAGCTGCAGGGCTTCAGCCTTGCGCTCGGCCAGCCATTTTTCGTAATCGGCCTTTTCCTTGACCTCGACCACGATCGGCATGAAGCCGTGATCCTTGCCGCACAATTCGGCGCATTGACCGCGGTAGAGGCCGGGCTTGTCGACGCGGGTCCAGGCTTCGTTGACGAACCCCGGAATCGCATCGCGCTTGACCGCAAAGGCCGGCACCCACCAGGAGTGGATGACGTCGGCGGAAGTCACCAGGAAGCGCACCTTGGCGCCGATCGGCAGCACCAAAGGCTTGTCGACCTCAAGCAAGTAGTGCTCGCTCTTGGCTTCCTTGTTGTGGATCTGATCGGCGGGCGTGGTCAGGTTGCTGAAGAACTCAACGTCCTGGCCCAGGTATTTGTAGTGCCACTTCCACTGATAGCCGGTGACCTGGATATCGATATCCGGCTCACTGGCGTCGTACATTTTGATCAGGGTTGCGGTCGCGGGAACCGCCATGGCCACCAGGATCAGGAAGGGCACGATGGTCCAGAGGATTTCAACGGTGGTGCTTTCATGAAATTTTGCGGCCACCTGCCCGGTCGAGCGGCGGTGGAGGATCATCGACCAGAACATGGCGCCGAAGACGATGATGCCGATCACTACACAGATCCAGAAAATGGTCATGTGCAGGTCAAATACTGCGTGACTGATTTCAGTCGCTCCAGGCGCCATATTCACAGTCCAGGCCGCTTGTGCCTGACCGAAAATCGACCACAACAGGAGGCCCATCCAGACGTGTGGATGTCGCATCATTGCGGGTTCCCCTTATCGTTCTTTTTATCCCGCCGGCTTTCACCTGCGGCAAGGGAGCGGCTTTTTCAGACTACGAACTTGAATCGCCGAGCCTTGCTGCGTGTGCAGTCGGGTGTCATCAGCTAACTCCATTCCCACCCGAGTATAGACAGCGACTGCCACCTCGCAACGTGAGGGCGTAAATCATCTGAAACAGCTGGGACTTGCGTTCCAGGGTACGAATGGAGAAGGATGCAGACGAGTGGTGGCAAACCGATATAACTTTGATGTCTCAAGGATGAAATAATTATGACAAATGCGTCTTAGCATTTTTCGTATGCCAGCTAAGTTATGTCTTCCCTATTTCATTGCCTTTGTTTCCTGGAGTTTTCATGAACACCGCCGCATTGCGCGAGCAGATCCAAAAAGCCCAACAACACGAAGCCGAAACCGGCCTGCTGACTCGTCAGCTGGAAACCCAACTGCCACACCTTCACTCCGCCATCCAATTGCCGGATGTCGACGCCAACGGCGTGATGACGCGTTTTGTGGCCGCGTATATAGAGCAAGTGCCGGACCTGCTGGATGCAGCCAATGAAGTCGCCAGGGAAGCGGGTATCGAATCACAGATCAAACCGGTGCTGAAAATCGCCGAGCAGTTCTTCCTCCAGCCACCGGCGATCATGGCCGGTCACGTTGGTCTGGACAGCCTGCTGGACGAAGCCTATCTGGCGCACCGCCTGGTCGAAGAGGTCAATGACCTGTACATCAAGCATTTTGGCCAGCCACTGATCCCCTTGGACATGACTGTTGCCAACCTGATTGCCCACCAACTGATCGGCGAGGAGTTCGCCAATCAACTGGATGAGGCGGTGCATCACGCCGTGGACGAGATGCTCAACGAAGACAGTTTCGCGCTGGAATCGGTGGAGGCCTACCGCGAGAAACTCAACAGCCCGGACACCGGCGCTGCATGGAAGCGCTGGCCGTGCCTGTCGCGCCAACTGGGCGTCGGCCTGGAACTGGATCAGCCCGCGGCTTGATCCATAGATCAACGCAATCCCCCTGTAGGAGCTGAGCTTGCTCGCGATGCGGTGTATCAGTCGGCATCAATGTCGAATGTAAATCCGTCATCGCGAGCAAGCTCGGCTCCTACAAGGCGATTCAAGCGGTGGAACCTACGCCGGTAGTGGTCCGCAATCGCCCTTCCAACCTGCGTTTCAATCCCCGCGCTTCAATCAACAGTTTTGATCCCTTGGCCGCATTGGCCCGACCCCATTCCTCCAGCAATTCCAGACACGAGTGATCGATGTAGCTCAGGTTATTGAGCGGCACATGCACCGTCGCGCCTGCCGGAATGGTCCCCAGCACTTGGGTCAGCGCCGGCACTTTGAGAAAGGTCGCTGCACCTATCAATCGCAATTCCATTTCGCCGTCCTTGGGCAGATCGATCAGGCTGATTTTCAGCCGCGAAGCCTTCCAGGCCAGTTTGGCCAGGGTCAGGCCGAAGCCGATCAGCACGCCGGTCAGCAGGTCGGTGAAGATGATCGCCAGGGCTGTTGCCGCGTAGGTGAACATCGGCATCCGCCCATAACGGCCCAGACCGCGGAAGGCCTTGAGGTCGACCAGCTTGAAGCCGGTGTAAACCAGAACGCCCGCCAGGCTCGCCACCGGAATGCTTTGCAGCACGCTGGACAGCAGCAACACGAAAGCCAGCAGCCACAGGCCATGGAAGATCGTCGACATTCGCGTGGTGGCGCCGGCCTGGACGTTGGCCGAACTGCGCACGATCACGCCGGTCATCGGTAGTGCGCCGAGCAGACCGCAAAGCATGTTGCCTACGCCTTGAGCCGACAATTCCCGGTCGAAGTCTGAGCGCTGGCCGCTGTGCATACGGTCCACCGCGGCGGCCGAGAGCAGGGTTTCGGCGCTGGCGATAAACGCCACGGCAAATGCGGCAATCAGCAGCGTCGGGTCCGCCAGGTTGAGTAAATCTGCGGGTTTCAGCCAGTCGATGGCCTCCGCTAGGTTGGCCGGGACTTCTACTCGTTTGACCTGCAAGGCGAGCACCAGGCTGGCGACAGTCGCCAGGCCTACCCCAAGCAGTGCGCCGGGAATGAAGCGCAGGGAATGGGGGCGGAATTTCTCCCACAGCCACATCACCGCAATCGTCGACAGTCCGAGCAACCCGGCTTGCCAACCGAAGGAGGGCAAGGCCTGCACGACGGCAGCCGGGAAGGCTGCCAGGTTATCCAGCCCGGAAGGCTTGGGCACGGCGTCGAGCATCACATGCACCTGTGACAACACGATCAGCACGCCAATCCCGGCGAGCATGCCGTAGACCACCGCCGGCGCCGTTACCCGGAACCAGCAGCCCAGCTTCAAACGCCCGGCCACCAGTTGCAGAAAACCGGCTAGTAGCAGGATGGGGCCGAGCATGTCGATACCGTGCTGGCGCACCAGTTCGAACACCAGAACCGCCAAACCAGCCGCCGGGCCGCTGACTTGCAGTGGCGAACCGGCAATCCAGCCCACCACCAAGCCACCGATGATCCCGGTGATCAAGCCTTTGGACGGCGGCAGCCCCGAGGCGATGGCGATGCCCATGCACAAGGGCAGGGCGACGAGAAACACAACCACGGACGCCAGCAGCTCCCGTGGCAGAACAGCTTTAAGTTGAGCAGCACGCATGGTGACTCTCCCGAAGTTTTCTTCAGGCGTGGCGAAGCCAGGCTGCCTGATCGGCAGCCTTGGCTAAACCACACAATAATTTAGGAGGATTTAGAAGCGCGCTTTGGGCGTCGCCACCGGAATCGGATGGCTGCCATCGAGCGGCAGGAAACAACCCTTGTCCGCGTCGTAAGCTCTGATTTCGCTGGTTTCGATGTTGTAGATCCAACCATGGATAAACAGCTGACCATTGGCCATGCGCGAGGCTACCGACGGGTGCGTGCGCAAATGCTGCAGCTGGGCGATCACATTCTCCTCGGTGAGGACGTGCATGCTTTCGTTTTCGTCAGCGCAATGGCAGTTTTCCTGGACCATGGTTTTTGCCACTTCGGCATGACGCAGCCAGGCTTTGACCGTCGGCATTTTTTCCAGGCTTTGCGGGTTGAGCACTGCGCGCATCGCGCCACAGTCGGAATGCCCGCAAATGATGATGTGTTGCACGCCGAGGGCCAGAACGGCGTATTCGATTGCCGTGGAAACACCGCCGTTCATTTGCCCATAAGGCG
Organism: Pseudomonas sp. GM41(2012); assembly: GCF_000282315.2. Taxonomy (GTDB): domain Bacteria; phylum Pseudomonadota; class Gammaproteobacteria; order Pseudomonadales; family Pseudomonadaceae; genus Aquipseudomonas. The sequence goes on along the minus strand of NZ_AKJN02000007.1, from coordinate 34,617 downwards.
GCACAACGTTGCCGACGTTACGGGTGACGAACAGATCGCCGGGGGCGCTTTGGGTGATCAGCTCAGGAACGATGCGCGAATCGGCGCAGGCGATGAACATCGCTCTGGGGCTCTGGGCCGTGGCGAGTTTTTTGAAGAGTTCTTCCTGCTGTGGAAAAACTTCGTGATGAAAATGCAAAAAGCCGTCAACGATATGCTGCAGCGCTGCATCGGCGGTTTCCGCCTCCGGGTGGGCTGAAGCCGACGCAGCCAACGGCTGTTTATCCTTGTCACTCATGATTCATCCTCTTTGGCGGAGTCAGGGAATTTTCCCGTTTTGTCCGGTGTGAAGCCAGTGGCTGTTTAAAAAACATCCAGGCCGAGAATCTCGACCCATCAGTCACTCGATGAACAAGGTAGCGGCCGAAACTTAACTCAAACTGAATAAAACGCTCTAGAACGTGTGTTCCAGGTCACAAAAAACGTGACCGGCGTAGTGGCAAAGTGCATTTCCCACTACTCAACCATAGGCCAATTGTCCTCAAATCAATGACATTTGGCGACCCGGCGGACAGAAGGCTTCGCAGTCCAGATTGAAACCTTCCCGACGATTGAGCCCCAGGCGTTTGATGGTTTTGGCAAATCGTTGCGCCAGCAGATCGGCAAACGGCCCTTCGCCACGCATCCGGGCACCGAAGCGACTGTCGTAGAGCTCGCCGCCACGGCTCTGGCGAATCAGGCTCAACACATGCGCGGCACGCTGAGGATAGTGGGCCGCCAGCCATTCTTCGAACAGCGGTGCAACTTCCAGTGGCAGGCGCAGCATCATGTAGGCCGCACTTTGCGCCCCAGCGGCATGTGCTTCGGTGAGCAGGCTTTCGAGTTCGCTGTCGTTGATCATTGGAATCATCGGCGAGCACAGAACGCCCACCGGAATTCCCGCTTCACGCATCACGCGGATCGCCCGCAACCGAGCCTTGGGTGCCGCGGCGCGCGGTTCGAGGATGCGTTTGAGTTCGTCGTCCAGGGTGGTGAGGCTGATCATCACCGCCACCAGCCTTTGCTCGGCGAGTTCGGCCAGCAGGTCCAGATCCCGAAGAATCAGCGAGCCCTTGGTAATGATGGTCACCGGGTGACGATAACGCAGCAGGACTTCGAGGGTTTTGCGGGTGATTTTGTGTTCGCGTTCGATCGGTTGATAAGGGTCCGTATTGGAGCCCAGATTGATCGGCGCACATTGATAGCCGCGCTTGGACAGTTGTTCTTCCAGTACATCGGCGGCGTTGGTCTTGGCGATCAGTTTGGTTTCGAAATCCAGCCCTGGCGACATGTCCCAATAAGCGTGGCTGGGCCGCGCGTAGCAATAGATGCAACCGTGCTCGCAGCCGCGATAGGGATTGATCGAGCGATCGAAGGGCAAGTCCGGCGAGTTGTTGCGAGTGATGATGGTTTTCGCCGTTTCGATGCGCACCTCGGTGCCCTGGGTGATCGGCGCTTCCTGATACCAGCCGTCATCCTCGGCCACCGAGCGATTCGGCGCGAAACGGTTGTGCGGGTTGGTGGCGGTGCCGCGGCCGCGTGGAGGAAGAGGGGTGGACATGAAAACGCCTCTGCACTGTTTTTATATACAGTATAGAGGCGCTCTTCATCTGACTAGTGCCGCTGGGCAGTCAGTTCTGCTGGGTGATTTGCCCCAGATCGTCGGCCGACGTGGTCTTCATATCATTCGTGCGCAGGTCTGCTACCTCACTCGCCTTGACCGGCGAGCCGCCGTTGCCCCAGCTGCTGCGGATGAAACTCACCACATGCGCCACTTCCTGATCCGACAAGCGCCACGCGAACCCGGGCATCGTGAAGGTCGAAGGCGCCGTGTGAGTCGCTGGCAAGGTGCCGCCCTTGAGCACGATGTGAATCAGCGACGTCGGATCCTGTGACTGCAACACCGGGTTGCCCGCAAGTGCCGGGAACACTTTGGTGTAGCCATGGCCATCGGTACGGTGACAGGCCGCGCAGTTGTCGATGTACACCGAAGCGCCGGGCTTGCTGTCGTCCCCGTTCCACAGTGCCTGTGCGACCTGTTTGTCGTACTGGTGCGGCTGATCATTGGGATCACTCGCCGGCAAGGACTTGAGGTAACGGGCAATCGCGGTCAGATCGTTGTCGGTCATGTACTGCATGCTGTGCGTCACCACGTCACTCATGCCACCAAACACCGCGCTGCGATCACTGCGACCGGTCTTGAGGAACTGCACCAGTTGTTCTTCGCTCCAGCTGCCGAGGCCGTCTTTGTGATCGCCGCGCAGACTTTTCGCGATCCAGCCTTCCAGTGGCGCACTGCCTGACAGAAATGCGCTGCCTTCGCCTGCATTCAGGGCTTTTTCCTGCATGGTCAGGGCGCGTGGCGTATGGCATGCGCCGCAATGTCCGAGGCCTTCCACCAGATAAGCCCCACGACTGACCACGGCATCTTCGCCGGGTGCCGCTTTGTAGTCCGCCACAGCCGGGGCAAACATCCAGCGCCAACCCGCAAGCGGCCAGCGCATGCTCAAAGGCCAGGGAATGTCGCTGGCCTTGTTCTCCTGAGCGACAGGCGCCACGCCGTGCATGAAGTAGGCATACAAGGCGTTCATGTCGGTTTCGTTGACGCTGGCGTAGGACGGATAGGGCATGGCCGGGTACAAGGTACTACCGTTTTTGGCGACACCATGACGCACGGCCTTGTCGAATTCTTCGAAGCTGTAGTCGCCCAGCCCGGTTTTATCCGGCGTGATGTTGGTGGAGTAGATCGTCCCGATCGGCGTTTCCATCGGCAGGCCACCGGCGAACGGCTTGCCGTCCTTGGCGGTGTGGCAGGCCACGCAATCACCCGCTCGAGCGAGGTACTCGCCTTGTTTGATCAGGTTTTGATCGATTTCTGCGGCGTTGACCGAGCCACAACCGAGCAGCGCCAGGGTCGCGATAACAAGTGCTTTCATGGTCATCGCTCCTTAAGCCTGAACCAGCGGGCCGGGGTTTTTCAGGTACTGCTCGCGGATCGCTCGGGCCGACCAGTAGGTCAACGCTGCCACCAGGCCGGTAGGGTTGTAGCCCAGACCTTGTGGGAAAGCTGACGCTCCAGGGACGAAAACGTTGTGTACATCCCAGCTCTGCAAATAACGGTTCAGAGCGCTGGTTTTCGGGTCGGTGCCCATGATCGCGCCACCGTTGAGGTGGGTGGTCTGGTAAGACGCGGTGTTGAAGTGATCGCCAACCTTCTTGCCCAGTACGGCGATGGCCTTGGGGCTCATCGCTTCGGCGATCTTGCCCATTTTCTCGACCATGAAGCGGTTCATCTTGATGTCGTTTTCCTGCCAGTCGAAGGTCATCCGTAACAGCGGCAAGCCGTAGGCATCGCGGTACACGGGGTCCAGATCGAGGTAGTTGCCACGGTAGGATTGATGCGCGCCGTGGGCATCCATCGACACTTGATGGGTGTAGTAATCGGCGGTGGCACGTTTCCAGGCACTGCCCCAGGCCGGAGTGCCCGGCGGGTTGGATGTGCCTGCGATCGGTCGGCTGCCGGCCTGGTTGACCCACATCGGCGAGCCGCCGACGAAGCCATGGGGCCCGTGATCGAAGTTGTCGGCGTTGAAGTCGTCCACCGCCACGCCGTTACCGCCGGCACCAATAAAGTTATTGGTGTGGGTGTCTTTGTCGAAGTAGGCCTTGATGGTGGCCATGTTCTGGTAGGCGAAGTTCTTGCCGACCACGCCTTCGCCGCTGATCGGGTCATACGGTTTGCCGATACCCGAAAGCAACATCAGCCGCACATTGTGGAACTGGAAGGCACCGAGGATCACCAGATCTGCCGGCTGCTCGATCTCCCGGCCCTGACCGTCGATGTAGGTCACGCCTGTCGCCTTGCTCTTGGTGCTGTCGAGATTGACCCGCAGTACGTGGGAGTTGGGCCGCAGCTCGAAATTGGGCAGCGGTTTGAGCGCCGGCAGAATGTTTACGTTCGGCGATGCCTTGGAATACATGTAACAGACATAACCACTGCAAAAACCGCAGAAGTTGCACGGGCCCATCTGTGCGCCGTAAGGGTTGGTGTAGGGGCCTGACGTATTGGCCGAGGGCAGGTTGTAGGGTTTGTAACCCACTGCGGTGGCCGCTTTCTGAAACAGCTGTGCGGAAACAGTGTTCTTCTGCGATTCCAGCGGGAAATGATTCGAACGATCCGGCGCGTAAGGGTTGCCGCCCTTGCCTTCGCCGACCAATTGACCCTTCACGGTCCAGGCTTGACCCGACGTACCGAAGACCTTCTCGGCGTAATCGAAAAACGGCTCCAGCTCTTCATAGCTGACGCCGAAGTCCTGGATAGTCATGTCCTTGGGGATGAAGCTTTTGCCGTAGCGTTCGTCATAGTGGCTGCGCATGCGCAACTCGATCGGGTCGACCCGAAAGTGCACGCCGGACCAGTGCAAACCGGCGCCGCCGACACCATTGCCGGGCAGGAAGGCGCCCAGTTGGCGGTTCGGCAGCGCGATGTCATTCACGCTATGGCGAATGGTCACGGTCTCCTTGGAAATGTCCTGGAAGAGTTTTTTCCGCACGCTGTAGGTGAGTTCGTCGATCACCTGTGGATAGTTGCCATCGGGGTAAGTGTCCTGCATCGGCCCGCGCTCCAGCGCCAGCACATTCAGGCCGGCTTCTGTCAGCTCTTTGGCCATGATCGCGCCCGTCCAGCCAAAACCGACGATCACTGCGTCGACCTTCTTCATTACCGTTGCCATGCTTACGCCCTCTCGCCGCGAATCGAAACTGCCGGGAAGGGGTATTGCTCGTTGCGTTCCACCCAATCCATGAAATCGGCGCGGGCGCCGGGGAAGCCGATCATGGTCCAGCCGACCATGCCTTTATTGCCGCCATGAATGGGGTCGCAGAAGAACCCTTCTTTGGTGTTTTGCAGCAGCAGGTTGAAGAAAATCTTTGCTGGAACACTGTCGAACTGAGGTTTTCCGACCTCTAGTTGCTTGAGTAAATCGTCTCGGGTAGCGCTGTCTTGCTCAGCAAATACTTTACCGTTGAGCGTTTTCGACCAAGCATCCGTGGCGGCGATACCCAGTCGATAAATCTCTTTGGGCACCAATTTGCTCTGCCAGCCCATTTCTGGAGCGGCGTCTGCGTTGAACGGTCCCTGCATGAACCACAGCGCGCCGGCCGCGTAAGGCGTGTTCATCTGACGGTCGATGTATTCGGGCACACCGGCTTCCAGGGCGCCTGGCCCTTGGGCATCGCTCGGAATCAGCTGCGCGACAGCTGCTTTGATGAACGTCCATTCTTCGGCGGTGAAGTAGCTGGGTTCATAGGTGCTGGTGCTGACCGGCGCTTTGCCGGAACTGGCCGGGGCTGCTTCGGGCGCGGCCATCAGGACCGTGCTGCCCAGACCGGTGCTGGCAACGGTGACCACCGGGATCAAGGTCAGGGATTTGCGCAAAAACTCACGCCGCGGGTTGTCTCGATCTTGATCGGACATAGGGGGGGCACCTCATCAGGCATAGCGGTTTTTCAGCCGTCTTGCAGGACGACTTTTCGTTTTGGCACCGATGAAGATCGCCAGCAAGCGGGGAGCAATAGGGCGCATCGGTAATATGGAGAAACAAATGGTAGCAGGCTAAGCATAAAGATGAACCGATTCAGCTAAAAAACCTCGGTTTTGCGACGAAAGCGATCGGCTGATTCACGATTCTTTGACAGACGGCTCACAGGCCTTTGACTGCTAGGGGGGGAAGCTCGGCGTCATCTTTCCAACTCTCCTGAACGGTCACCCCGAGCATGTCTCTATCGCGTTGTATCCCAGCGATCTGCCTGTCGCTGGCCGCACTTTTAAACCTGACGCTGGCCCTTGCCGACGACAGTGCATTGCCCCGACCTGCGGAGTGGGCTCAATCGGTCGAGGTGCAGTACAACCTCTTCAAAATGTCCCCGACGCTCTATCGCAGTGCATTGCCCGACAGAGGCGCTGTGCCGTTACTGGAAAAACTCAAGGTCGGGACCGTTATCAATTTCCTGCCCGAGTCGGATTCAAGCTGGTTATCGACGCCAGGAATCGCACAGGTACAGCTGCCCTATCGCACCAACCATGTGGATGATGCGGATGTACTCAAAGCCCTACGCGCGATCAAGACTGCCGAAGCCAAGGGACCGGTGCTGATGCACTGCAAGCATGGTTCGGACCGCACGGGCCTGATGGCGGCTATGTACCGGGTTGTTGTGCAGGGTTGGAGCAAGGAAGACGCCCTGAACGAAATGACCCAGGGCGGCTTTGGTGACAGCACTCATTTCAAGGACGGCATCCGTTACATGATGCAGGCCGATGTCGACAAGCTCCGCACCGCGCTGGCCAACGGCGATTGCAGCACGAGCCCGTTCGCCAGTTGCTCGATGAAGAGCTGGTTCAAATCGGCCCACGTCGAGTAAACCGTTGCCTCAGCGGGTAACGGTCTCTGACGAAAGCGCGAACAGATCTTCGGCGATCGGCCGTTCAAGAAACGCTTCCAGGGCAGTCAGCAAGGAGCGCGAATCGCCCGGAGAAAAAAACGCCTCGCGAAAGGCTCGCCCTGTTTGCGCATTGAAGACCCAATCCTGACGGAATCGCTTGAAGGCTTCGATGGCCAGTACGCCTGACCACGTGTAGGCGTAAACGGAGGCTGCGTAACCGGTCACCATGTAGTCAAAGCTGTTTGCGAACCGACAATAAGACGGCAGTTGCACGTGGGGAACCTCACGCTGAACGTCTTCGAATACTTGCTGGGTGCTACGACCATCGCCTTGGCTGTGGTGCACTTCGAAATCGAACATTGCACCCGTCAGCAAGAGTGCGGCTTGTCGGCTGGCCTGGGTTTCGAGGGCTGACAGTGCCGCGTCTACCTGCACCTCGGTCAAGCGTTCAGCGCTTTGGTGGTGGGCACCCAGCCATAATAGAAACTCCCGTGACAGACACCACTGCTCGAATACTTGCCCTGCGAACTCCGCCGTATCGCGCCCCAGTTGGGAAATGCCGGAAAGGTTGTGATGCGGCGAACTCGTCAGCACCTGTTGCAGACAGTGACCGAACTCATGAAAAAGCACCCGCAGATCCTTGTGCTCAAGCAGGCACGGATGGCCGTCGACCCCAGGCGTGAAGTTGCAGTGAAGATCGGCAATCGGTAGCGCTACGCGGCCTTCGGCGTTTCTTCGTCGGTTTCGCAGCGTGCCGGTCCAGGCATAATCCGGCGCTTCTTTGCGGTGGAACGGGTCAAGATAAATATGCCCGATGGTCTGACCATGCTCGCTGATCTCAAACAGGCGCACGTCGTGATGCCAGCGACTGAATTCAACCTGCTCGAGGATCCGGATCCCGAACAGGCGTTCGCAGAACAGGCAGAATCGTCGCAAGGTGCCGTCCAGGGGAAAATAGTCGCGCAGATTCTTCAGGGCTTCAGGGAAACGATGGTGGCGCAGTTTTTCAGCGAGAAATTCGTGGTCCCAGGCGTGTATTTCAGAGATGCCACGTTCGAGCGCAAACGCTTGTAGCTCCTTTGAATCCTGTGCAAGGGACGGTGTGTTCAATGTCACTTGCCGACGCAGAAAGCGATGAACTTGATCGGTGGACTCGGCCGCTGCGGTGGTCAGAGGCAGTTGCGCGAAATTATCGAAACCTAGCAGTTCGGCTTTCTGGTGGCGCAGCGAAAGCAGCAACGTCAGTACAGGATCATTATCGAATTCGTCGGCATGCGGGCCTTGATCGGACGCACGCGTGGAGTACGCCACGAAGTATTCTTCTCGCAATGCCCGATTTTCGGCGTACCTCATGATTTGCTGGCAGGTGTTTTCATCCAGGGGAATCAGCCAGCCTTCATGTCCTGCTTCTTTGGCCAGGTGTCTCAGACGATTTTTTACGGTGGGGTATAAACCTTCCAGTACCGCAACGTCATCGACGTGCTTGGTCCAGGCAGCGTTGGCGCTTTTCAGATGGATGAGAAACAGCTTTTCGAGCCGATCAATGTCGAGGTTCAACCGGGCCAGCTTTTCCCGTTGCGCCAGGGGCAATTCGATTCCCGACAATTGAAATTTGCGCAGAATCTTGGCCAGTGCGGCCTTGCGCGGTGCATCGAAGTTGAGGGCGATCGAACTGTTCGCCAATCGCCGGTATGCCTCAAACAACGGACGATTGCTCAATCTTTCGGATCGGTACTGCGCTCCGGCGTCGTTGCATGCAGCAGCCGCCGTGTTCCAGGCGGTATCGTTGTGTTTCGTCATCGACAAGGTCTGAATGATGCCCAAAGCCTCGCTCAGGCGCGCATCGATTTCATCGATGGCCAGAACCAGGTCATCCCAATTGGGGAGTACGGATTGGCTGATGATGGTTTCGGCAATGACCTGCCGGTTGTCGGTAATGATGGCTGTGATTGCCGGCACGAGGTGTTCGGTGCGGACCTCCGACCAGGGCGGCAGGTCCCAGGCCTGCAAAAGCGGATTGGTGTCGGGCATGGCGTCTTCCTTGAGTAGAGGCTGAATGTGGTCAGCCTATAAAGGAAGCGCAGGGCAAAGGTGGTAGATAGATACCACCTTCCACTCGATTCAGGAGTGGAAGGTGGTGTTGGCTCAGTGTTGCTCGTCAGGCTTTTTCTTCAGCTTCGGGTTCGGGAAAAACTGCACGGCCTGAACCTTGGCGTCCGGCACTTTCAGCGCTGAAGTGTTGACCCGCGTGCCCAATTCCTTGGGTACCGACAGGCCTTGTTCATTCAACGTGTCGGAATAACCGCAGGCCACGCACTCGCGGTGTGGGACTTCGTCTTCGTTCCACATCATCAACTTGTCCGGCTCGCTGCAGGCCGGGCAGACTGCCCCGGCGATAAAGCGTTTTTTCGTGATCACAGGACCCTCGCTCATGCTGCCGCGACCTCACTCAGGCCGCTGTGGCGCAAGAGTGCGTCAATCGACGGCGGACGTCCGCGGAAGTCGACGAACAGCACCATCGGTTCCTGGGAGCCACCGCGCGCCAGGATCGCTTCGCGGAAGGCGCGGCCGGTCTCGGCGTTGAGCACGCCTTCTTCTTCAAATTTCGAGAAGGCATCCGCCGACAGCACTTCAGCCCATTTGTAGCTGTAGTAGCCCGCCGCATAACCGCCGGCGAAGATGTGAGCGAAGCTGTTAGGGAAGCGGTTGTAGGCAGGTGGACGCATGACCGACACCTCGTCGCGCACACCTTCAAGTACCTGCGCCACGCTACGGCCGTCACCGTGGGTGGCGTGCAGGTCGAAGTCGAACAGCGAGAACTCCAGCTGACGGACCATCATCAGACCGGACTGGAAATTCTTCGCGGCGAGCATTTTCTCCAGCAGGTCCTGAGGCAGCGGTTCGCCGGTTTCGTAGTGACCGGAGATCAGCGCCAGACCTTCCGGCTCCCAGCACCAGTTCTCCATGAACTGGCTTGGCAGCTCGACCGCATCCCAGGCCACGCCGTTGATGCCGGATACGCCGGCGTGTTCAACGCGGGTCAACAGGTGATGCAGGCCGTGACCGAATTCGTGGAACAGGGTGGTCACTTCATCGTGGGTCAACAGCGCTGGCTTGCCGCTGTCGGCCGGGGTGAAATTGCACACCAGGTTCGCCACCGGACTTTGCAATACGCCGCTGATCGTGCGGCGACGGTCGCGGGCGCCGTCCATCCAGGCACCGCCACGCTTGTTGGCGCGGGCGTAGAGGTCGAAGAAGAAGCGGCCGACGTGCTGGCCGTTTTCCTTGATTTCGAACAGGCGAACATCTGGGTGCCAGGTGTCGAAGCCTTTCAGTTCGGCGATTTCGATGCCGTACAGGCGCTGAACGATAGCGAACAGACCGCCCAGCACTTTATCGATCGGGAAGTACGCGCGAAGGGCTTCCTGGGCCACGCTGTAGCGCTGCTCGCGAAGCTTTTCACCGTAGAAACCGCTGTCCCAGCTTTGCAGGTCCGGGCAGCCTTGTTCGGCGGCGTACGCCTTGAGCTGTTCCAGATCCTGGACGGCGAACGGTTTGCTGCGCTTGGCCAGATCGCGCAGGAAACTCAGCACCTGATCGCTGGATTCGGCCATTTTGGTGGCCAGGCTCAGCTCCGAGAAGCTGGCAAAGCCCAAGAGTTTTGCAAGTTCCTGACGCAGGTCGAGGATTTCTTCCATGACCGGGCCGTTATCGTTCTGACCGGCATTCGGGCCTTGGTCCGACGCACGGGTGCAGTAGGCGGCGTAGACTTCTTCGCGCAGGGCGCGGTCCTGGGCGTAGGTCATCACCGCGTAGTAGCTCGGGAATTCCAGGGTGATCAGGAAGCCTTCCAGGCCTTTGGCCTGTGCCGCCGCGGCCATTTGCGCCTTGGCCGAATCGGTCAGGCCGGCGAGGGCGGCTTCATCGGTGACGTGCTTGGTCCAGGCCTGAGTGGCGTCGAGCAGTTGGTTGGAGAAGCGGCTGCCCAGCTCCGACAATTTGCTCTGCACTTCGGCGTAACGCTTTTGTTCGGCTTCCGGCAGGTCGATACCCGACAGACGGAAGTCGCGCAGGGAGTGTTCCAGGATAGTTTTCTGCGCCACCTCGAAACCGGCAGCTTCGGGACTGTTCGCCAGCGCTTCGAACGCCTCGAACAACTCGCGGTTCTGGCCCAATTCGGTGGAGTAGGCGCTCAAGGCCGGCAGGCAGGACTCGTAGGCTTCGCGCAATTCGGCGCTGTTGCACACAGCATTCAGGTGGCTGACCGGGCTCCAGGCGGCGCCCAGTCGATCATTCAGTTCGTCCATCGCCAGCACCAGGCCGGCCCAGGTCGGTTGTTTGCCCTGGACTTTGAGGATCTCGATAATGGCGGCGCGGTTGTCAGCCAGGATCTGTTCAATAGCCGGTTGCACGTGTTCGGCACGGATCGCCGAGAACGGCGGCAGGTCGTAGGACTGCAAAAGAGGGTTGTTCACGCTCACGGTTGGCACCTTGGCTGGAAGAAACATTGCGCCATCTTAATTACAATCGACGCTCACCGCAGCTATCAGCAACAGAGAGAAACCCTATCGTGACCCTTCGCAAGTATCAGAACCACACGCCGCTACTGGGCAAAGGCGCCTTTGTCGACGGTTCGGCGGTGGTGATCGGCGACGTTGAAATCGGCGAAGACAGCTCGGTCTGGCCGCTGACGGTGATTCGTGGCGACATGCACCGCATCCGTATCGGCGCGCGCACCAGCGTGCAGGACGGCTGTGTGCTGCACATCACCCACGCCGGGCCATTCAATCCCGATGGCTTTCCGTTGCTGATCGGCGACGATGTGACCATCGCGCATAAAGTCATGCTCCACGGCTGCACCGTGGGCAGTCGGATTCTGATCGGCATGGGCAGCATCGTCATGGACGGTGCGGTGGTCGACGACGATGTGATCATCGGCGCTGGCAGTCTGGTGCCACCGGGCAAGCGCCTGGAAAGCGGCTTCCTTTATGTGGGCAGCCCGGTGAAACAGGTCCGGCCACTGACTGACAAGGAAAAAGCCTTTTTCACCTACAGCGCGGCGAACTACGTGAAGCTCAAGAATTTGCATCTGGCCGAAGGCTACGACCAGCTCTGACCCTGCGCCCTTATTCAGGATTCAACATGCATTACCAAACCGTATTGTTCGACCTCGATGGCACCCTGACCGATCCGCGCGAGGGCATCACCCGTTCGATCCAGTTCGCCTTGAGCAAACTGGGCATCGATGAGCCCGACCTGAGCAAACTTGAACACTTCATCGGTCCGCCGCTGTTGCAGGCGTTCATGCAGTTCTACGACTTCGACGAGCCCAAGGCCTGGGAAGCGGTGAACTTCTATCGCGAACGCTTCAAGGTCACCGGCCTGTATGAGAACCGCGTATTCGACGGCGTCACACCCCTGTTGGAAACCCTCGGCGGGCAAGGGCGACAGCTGTACATCGCGACGTCCAAACCGTGGATCTTTGCCCGGGAAATTGCCCGGCACTTCGACTTCGCCAAGTACTTCAAAGTGATCTATGGCAGCGAACTGGATGGAACCCGGACTAACAAAGTCGAGCTGATCGCCCACTTGATGGCTGAAGAAGGCCTGGACCCGGCCAGCACCCTGATGATCGGTGACCGTAAACACGACCTGATCGGTGCGCGCAGTAACGGGCTGGATGCAGCGGCTGTTGGTTATGGTTTTGGCAGCCGGGAAGAGTTGAGCGCAGAAGCCCCGACCTGGCACTTCGAGACGCTGGAAGAGATGCATCAGGCGTTTTTGCAGCGTTAGGTCTATCGCCATCGCGGGCAAGCCTTGCTCCTACAGATTCTCGTCAAGTCGCCTCCCGTAGGAGCAAAGCTTGCTCGCGATGGCGTCTTTGCCGACACATCCTGAGCAACTATTTTACCCCCTATCCTCTTTTGCCGTTCTAGCCTCTCTGACTCAGGCCACGATCAAGGAGGATCATCAATGCCAAGCCAGCATCATGCCCACCGACTACGTTCCGGACGTTACTCCGAGGAGGGACAAATCTATTTGCTGACAGCTGTCGTTCGAAACCGCCAGCCTGTTTTTTCCAGTTTTCAAACGGGTCGATTAGTAGTCGATGCATTTCAAAAGGCTCAACAAGAGCAATTCGCCAACTCATTGGCCTGGGTTGTCATGCCGGATCATTTCCATTGGCTGATCGAACTTCAAAACATTTCCTTGCCGACCCTGATGGCCCGCACGAAATCACGTACAACGGTCACATTAAACCGGGCGCTTCAGAGAGAAGGTCCGATTTGGCAGCCGGGACTCCACGATCGCGCCATTCGTAAGGAAGAAGATCTACAGGCGGTTGCGCGATACATCGTCGCCAATCCATTGCGAGCGGGATTGGTCGAGAGGGTTGGGGATTATCCGTTGTGGGATGCTATTTGGTTGTGAACCAACGCTAGCGAATCCTTGCGGACGCCATCGCGGGCAAGCCTTGCTCCTACAGATTCTCGTCAAGTCGCAATGGTGGGCACGACGGGCCCCGTAGGAGCAAGGCTTGCCCGCGATGGCGGCAGTTCAGTCGACGGAGATTTTGTCTGCTAATGCCTTCAACGCCACCTTGCGCTCACCCACCGGCAACGCGCCAAGCTGCTCGACTGCCGCATAAAACTTCACCCAATTCCCCCCCTCTTGTCTGAACAACGCCGCAAACGCCGGCACCCATTGGTCGTACAGCCCAAATGGCAACAGCCGGGCATTGTTCATCGGCGCATTGATCCACGCGTCATAGCGTTTGTCCCCAGCCCATCGGCTGTCGCGCAGTTGCCGGTATTCACCGCGCAGTCGTTCGAACTCGTCGGCTTTGCGCTGGCGCATCTGGTCGGCGGGCAGGGGCAGGGTGTACAGCCGTTCGAGTCGCGTGCGGGTCTCCAGAACCAATTGAATGAACTGGTCCCGTTGCTGCACCTGCGCGCCGCTGTCCGGTGCCAGGCCGCGGAATGCACGCCATTGGCGGGTGCCTTCCTGTTCGACGAAGGTGGCGAAAGACTCATTGAACTCGGTGTCGTCCTTCACATAAAAACGTTGATGCGCCAGTTCATGGAAGATCAGCGTGGCCAATCGTTCGTCACCCCAGGCCATCATCGAACTGATAATCGGATCGTTGAACCAGCCGAGCGTCGAATAAGCCTCGACGCCGCCGATCGACACGTCCATACCTTGTAATCGTTGCAACGCAGCTTCACCGCGGGCCGCGCTCTGACTGTAATAACCGCGATAGGCGACGCAACCGGCGATCGGGAAGCAATGGTTTTGTGGTGTCAGGGAAAATTCCGGCGTGGCAAACACGTTCCAGACTACGAACGGCCGGCCAATGTCGGCGTACAAGCGGTAACTCTGGTTATCCGGCAGCCGCAGCTGTTGGCTGGCGAACGTGCGGGCCTTTTGCGATTGAATCAGGTGCGCACGCAATAGTTGATCGCGACCGGGATCGGCAATCACTCTGGAAATCGGCTCGCGTGCTCGCAGCAATTGCAGCTGACCACTGGCCAATTGGCCGTAATAGCTGACGCCGGCGCAACCGTTGAGAAACAAAAACAGAACACCCGGAAACAAAATGCGTAAAACGCGATCAAGTAACCCAAGGCTTGGAAGCGGCCTGATCAAAATGAATCATCCTTGGAGAGTCTGCCCGCAAGACTATCCCGCCTGACTGGAGCTCCGCTATGCGCACGTTGATGCTGACAGGAAGCCTGTTGATGCTGGCAGGTTGTGCTGGATTCGGATTACCCCCCCATGATCCGGCTCAAGCGTGGATCGACCTGGATTCGAAGCAGGAAGACACGGCGCTGCAAGCGCTGGAAGTCGATGACAAGGCCGCCACCGACAAGCGCTATTTCGAGGTTCAGCCGGGTAGCCATGAGTTGACAGTCCGTTACCAATTCCCGGTCGCACCAACCAACATCGGACCAGACGCCGAGACGCTATGGCGTGACTGCCAGCTAAACGTAAAATTCAACGACTTCAACGCCGGCGAACGGTATCAGCTGAAAGCAGGGAATATCGGCTTTCGGCCGTGGGCAAAGCTCTATGATCAGCAGCGAAAAGTGATTGGCCAAGGTGTGCCGGCTGGCTGCCAACGCACCTGATCGGCGTTATTCTAAAGGACGAGTCCTTGAGAAAATCAACATGCGCAGGTTAATGCTGTTACTTGCTGCAAGCGTCGTTGCTGGCTGTCAGAGCCCGTTGCCAGCGGTTAATCCGCAGATGGCCTGGGTCGAGTTTTCTACGCCATTCCCCAACGATAAATTGCTGATGGCCGAACGCCTGGACAATCAGCGGTTGCGCGACGGGCGTTTTTTCCAGGTCACCCCCGGTAGCCATGAGCTGATTGTTCGATTCGACTTTGAAGTGCCCGGTGGTGGGGGGCTGAGCTTGATGAACGGCCCCACGGAACGCTTGTGCTACCTGACCATCAACTACGATCATTTCGAAGCCGGCCAACGTTATGTGCTGGTAGGTCAGTCGATAGCGTTTACTCCCGGTGCCCGGCTGTACAACGCCAAGCGGGAGATTGTCGCTGAAGATCGAGAGTCCTATTGCCTCATGTGAGGTGAATCAGCGGTCGTTCTTCTGGTAGATGATTTTCTTCGTGCCGCCTTCGCACGAACCGACGACCATGTTCTGATCGTGTACTTCCTCGTTGGTGACGATTTCCAGCGTGTAGGACGAGACGTTATTGGCCTGGATCTTGGCTTCAATCTCGGCCTTGAGTTCTTCACAGGATTTCGTTGCCGCCAGGGCCGATGTGGCCAGCGCGCAACAGATAACCGCCAAGGCAAAACGTTTCATGGTTGAAGCTCCTTTGAGGCAGCGCGCACGATGATGCGTTTTAGCTGCTGTCATTTATTCGACCACAATCTCGCCAGCCAGGTTTTGTTTCAGCGCAAAAAAGATCGCAGCCGGCCGAGGCTGCGACCTTTAATCGGGAAGCGCGACAACCCACTATCAGCTGACCAATGTTGCATCCAGGCTGATTTTCGCATTCAGCACTTTGGAAACCGGGCAGCCTTCTTTGGCTTTATTGCTCAGTTCCTCAAATTGAGCCTGAGTCGCCCCAGGAATCTTCGCTTTGAGGATCAGTTTCACTGCTGTGATCGCGAATCCGCCGTCCACCTGGTCCAGGGTGACCTCGGCATTGGTATCGATGCTGTCAGCCTTGAGACCGGCATCGCCGAGAATCATCGAAAACGCCATGGAGAAGCAGCCTGCGTGCGCTGCGCCGATCAACTCTTCCGGATTGGTGCCCTTGCCGCCCTCGAAGCGAGCCTTGAAGCCGTAGGGTGCTTCTCTGAGGACACCGGTTTCCGTGGAAATAGAGCCGATGCCGGTTTTCAGATCACCTTCCCAATGAGCCGATGCTTTCTTTGTGATAGCCATGAATGCCTCCTCAAGATCCGGCGCGAAGGGTCGCGCCTTTGTGGTTTTCGGTTGCTAGGGTTCTGAGGATAGACCGCGCTGCAAAGTTCACCTCATCTGATCTTTCTTCAAATTCGGTAGGAATTTTGCCTCTGCTATTGAAACTCGGGTATATGCCCTCATTGCATGAATCACGCTTATAGATTCGGCAGGTTTTCGTTTGTAAGAAAAACCTGCGCCCTCAATTGGAGAAGCAGGCTTATGAAACGACTGTCCGATATCAAGTTCTCGACCCTCGATCTGGTGCCCGTGCGGGAGAACGGCAGCGCGGCCCAGTCGCTGCGCAATTCCCTGGACCTGGCGCAGCACGTCGAAAAATTCGGCTACAACCGTTTCTGGGTTGCCGAACACCACAACATGGACGGCATTGCCAGTTCGGCGACGTCGGTACTGCTTGGCTACCTGGCGGGCGGCACCTCGACCATTCGTGTTGGTTCGGGCGGTGTGATGCTGCCAAACCACGCGCCGCTGGTGATCGCCGAGCAGTTCGGCACGCTCGAAAGTCTGTACCCGGGCCGGATCGACCTGGGCCTGGGCCGTGCCCCCGGTTCCGACCAGATGACCGCCCGCGCCTTGCGTCGTGAACGCTCTGGAAGCGCCGACGATTTCCCGGAAGACGTGGCGGAACTGATGCGCTACCTCGGCCCGCGCACTCCGGACCAACGGATCATCGCAATGCCAGGCACCGGCACCAATGTCCCGGTCTGGCTGCTGGGCTCCAGCTTGTTCAGTGCACAACTGGCGGGTGAACGCGGTTTGCCCTACGCCTTCGCTTCACATTTCGCACCGCGTTTCATGCATGAGGCCATTCGCGTCTACCGCAATCACTTCAAGCCTTCAGCGGTATTGGATAAGCCCTACGTGATGCTCGGTGTGCCGTTGGTGGCTGCCGACACCGACGAGCAGGCCGATTATCTGGCGACCTCGGTCTATCAGCGCATCCTGGCGTTGATGCGTGGCCAGAGCCTGGTGCAACGTCCACCGGTAAAAACCATGGACGGCCTGTGGCTGCCTCATGAAAAAGAAGCCGTCGGCGATTTCCTTGGCTTGGCGATGGTTGGCAGTCCGCAGAAAATCCGCGCCAAACTGGAAGTGCTGATCGAGCAGACCCAGGCGGACGAGCTGATTTTTACCTGCGACCTGTACGAACATGCCGATCGCGTGCACTCCTATGAGCTGCTGGCCCAGGTCATGAAGGGCTGACGCTCAAACAGCGAGCCCAAAAAAGCCGACGTCATTGCGTCGGTTTTTTCATTTTCGAGGGAGGTCAGCCCTGCTTGTAGACGATTTGCTTGGAGCCTTTCTCACAGGTGCCGACGACTTTCCCACCGGCAGCAGTGCCTTTATCGACGATTTCCAGTGAATAATTAGAAATGCCCTTGGCATCAAGTTTCGCCGAGATTTCGGCTTTCAGCTCTTCGCACGACTTGCCCTGGGCCAGGGCTGATCCCGCAAAAATCAACAAACCTACCGTTAAAATAAAATTCTTCATCGGGTCGCATTCCCTGGTCGGATCAATAGGGCCACCCAGCAATCAGCCGGATGTAAATATGTAGCGCTTTGCCATTCCCTATGGCGCTCGGCCAGCGCGCAGGCTCAGAAGACTAGCTCAAACTCAGCTACTGGCAATCCTGAACCCGACTTTGAGCGTCACCTGAAAGTGCGCTGCCTTACCGTCCTTGATGTGCCCGCGGGTTTCAGTCACTTCAAACCATTCCATATATTTGAGGCTTTTGCTGGCCTCGGCCAGTGCATTGTTGATGGCGTCTTCAATGCTGCTGGTGGACGAACCGACGAGTTCGACTTTCTTGTAGGTGTGATGGTCAGTCATGGCGTTCTCCTCAGGGTGTGAAATACAGCCTAGCAGTGATTTTTCGTATTACTTCTGTCAGCCAATCTGAAGTGGAAGTTCAGATTTACTGCACTTTCTCGAACCCCTGAAGTCCCAACCAACACACGCAACTCAATCAATGCAGGAGAGCCACCATGGCCAACACCTCTTTACGTAAAGCCTCATTGCAAAGCATGGAAGCCGAAATCGAGAGTCTGCTGAAGTCTTTGGAAAACCTGAAGGACGACGCCTCGGACGAGTCGCGTAAAACCCTTAAAGCCTTGAAAAGCAACGCCGAGAACGCGCTGAAGCATTCGCGCCATCTGCTCAGCGATGCGTACGAAGAAGTCAAAGTCAAAACCCGTGAAACCGGGATTGCCACGCGGGACTACGCCCAGGAACACCCTTGGACGACAGCGGGTGTGGCTGTCGGTGCATTGGGTCTGCTCGCGGCTTATCTGCTGTTCAAACGCGGTGACTAATCCGTCTGGCGCAGCTCGTTTTTGAGCCACTGCGCCAGTTGCCGAGCGCGCCCGTCCGCGGCGCGCTTGGGTAGCCACAACGCCAGTTGCGCCGGGGTTTCACTGAAGCCCCAAGGCGCAACCAGGCGACCAGCCTTCAAGTCCTCGGCCACCAGCGGCTCGGGCGCAATCGCCACACCCAGGCCGGCCACTGCAGCCTCCAGCAAATAATACAAATGTTCGAAACCCTGTCCGTACTTCAATGCTTTGGTGTCGAGGCTGCTTTGCTGTGCCCAGCTTGGCCAGGCCTGCGGGCGTGAGGTGGTGTGCAGCAATGGCTCACTCAGCAGCGCTGCGGGCGGTGCGTTTTGCAGACGTTCGTAGCCCGCAAATCGTGGGCTCATGACCGGGCCGATCCGTTCGCTCGCCAGCTCATAGACTTGCATGTCCGCTGGCCACGGTGGCTCGGCAAACACCAGCAAGGCGTCCAGCCCCGGGCGACGTGGATCGAGATCACCTTCGCCAGCCGACAGGTGCAGGCGCAGGTCCGGCAGGTCGGTATTCAATCGTCCCAACCTGGGAATAAACCAGCGTGCCAACAAGCTTCCCGAGCAACCCAGTACGAACGGTGCATCGGCGGTGCTTTGGGTCAGCTCTGCACAAACAGTCCGTAAACGCTCGAACGCCTCACCGCTGGCATCGCGCAAACGAATGCCGGAATCTGTGAGTTTAAGGCCGCGTCCGTCCTTGATGAACAGGCTTACGCCCAAGTGTTCTTCAAGCACCTTGAGTTGCCGACTGACCGCACCATGGGTGACGTGCAGCAGTTCGGCGGCCTTGCTGACGCTGTTCAGGCGGGCAGTCGCTTCGAAGGCCCGAAGGGCGTTCAACGGGGGAAGGTCATGGCTCATGGGATATGTGAGTTTTCCTGACAGGTTGCAGCGATCTTATCGGTTTTCAGCCTGAGGCGTCAGGGGTAGAGTGAAGCCCACTCTCTCTTCAAAAGCATCACCCCACGTATTCAACTGGAGCGACCCATGACCCAGACTAATCTGCGCAACGGCCCCGACGCCAACGGCCTGTTTGGCGCGTTCGGCGGCCGTTACGTCGCTGAAACCCTGATGCCGTTGATCCTCGATCTGGCCCGTGAATACGAATTGGCCAAGGATGATCCTGCATTCAAAGAAGAATTGGCCTACTTCCAGCGCGACTACGTGGGTCGTCCAAGCCCACTTTACTTTGCCGAACGTCTGACAGAGTTCTGCGGCGGCGCGAAAATTTACCTCAAGCGCGAAGAGCTGAACCACACCGGCGCGCACAAGATCAACAACTGCATCGGCCAGATCCTGCTGGCGCGGCGCATGGGCAAGAAACGCATCATCGCCGAGACCGGCGCTGGCATGCACGGTGTGGCGACCGCCACCGTGGCTGCGCGTTTTGGCCTCGATTGCGTGATCTACATGGGCACCACTGACATCGAACGTCAGCAAGCCAACGTGTTCCGCATGAAGTTGTTGGGCGCCGAAGTGATCCCGGTCGTGGCCGGTACCGGCACCCTGAAAGATGCGATGAACGAAGCCCTGCGTGACTGGGTGACCAACGTCGACAGCACCTTTTACTTGATTGGCACTGTGGCCGGCCCGCACCCTTATCCTGCGATGGTTCGCGACTTCCAGGCCGTTATCGGCAAAGAAACCCGTACTCAACTGCAAGACCAGGAAGGTCGTCTGCCGGACAGCCTGGTGGCGTGCATCGGTGGCGGATCCAACGCCATGGGCCTGTTTCACCCGTTCCTCGACGACAAGAGCGTCGAGATTATCGGCGTTGAAGCGGCAGGTTACGGCATTGAAACCGGTAAACACGCGGCCAGCCTGAACGGCGGCGTACCGGGCGTACTGCACGGCAACCGTACCTTCCTGCTGCAGGACGACGATGGCCAGATCATCGACGCTCACTCGATCTCTGCCGGCCTCGACTATCCAGGCATCGGCCCGGAACACGCCTGGTTGCATGACATCGGCCGCGTTCAATACACCTCGGTAACCGACGACGAAGCCCTCGACGCATTCCACAAATGCTGCCGCCTGGAAGGGATTATTCCTGCACTGGAAAGCGCCCATGCCCTGGCTGAAGTGTTCAAGCGTGCACCGACCCTGCCGAAAGATCACCTGATGGTGGTCAACCTGTCCGGTCGTGGCGACAAAGACATGCAAACCGTGATGCACCACATGGAACAATCCAAGCAGGAGAAACACTGATGAGCCGCCTGCAAACGCGTTTTGCCGAACTCAAGGAACAGAATCGTGCCGCCCTGGTGACCTTCGTGACCGCTGGCGACCCGAGCTATGACACCTCGCTGGCGATCCTCAAAGGCTTGCCCGGCGCGGGTGCCGACGTGATCGAGTTGGGCATGCCCTTCACCGATCCAATGGCCGATGGCCCGGCAATTCAGTTGGCCAACATCCGCGCCCTCGGCGCCAAGCAGAACCTGGCGAAAACCCTGCAAATGGTTCGCGAGTTCCGTGAAGGCAATACCGAGACGCCGCTGGTGCTGATGGGTTACTTCAACCCGATTCACATGTATGGCGTGCCGCGCTTCATCGCTGACGCGAAAGAGGCCGGCGTTGACGGTTTGATCGTGGTCGACCTGCCACCCGAGCATAACGGCGAGCTGTGCGACCCGGCCCAGGCTGCCGGTCTGGACTTCATCCGTCTGACCACCCCGACGACCGATGATGTACGCCTGCCGACCGTCCTGAACGGCAGTTCAGGCTTCGTCTATTACGTATCTGTCGCCGGTGTGACCGGTGCGGGCGCGGCGACGCTGGAACACGTTGAAGAAGCCGTTGCCCGTCTGCGCCGCCACACCGATTTGCCGATCAGCATCGGTTTCGGCATTCGTACACCGGAGCAAGCGGCGTCCATCGCGCGTCTGGCTGATGGTGTGGTGGTGGGGTCGGCGTTGATCGATCACATCGCCAATGCATCGACGCCGGATCAGGCAGTTGATGGCGTGTTGAGCCTTTGCTCGGCGCTGGCAGACGGCGTGCGTAAAGCCCGCGTCAGCTGAAGGTAAAGTTCCTGATACAGAGGAATCAGAGCCTCGCGGTACAGACTAAACAGCAAGGCCGAGGGCTTCAGGACTACGTTCTGAAGCCCTTTTTGCTGTTCATCTGGTGCGTGGCCGACCGCTGCCTCACGGCTATTACGGCGAACGCCTGGATAACCGGGCGTTGGGCCGGCTGCCGTTGGCTTCTAAAAGAATGCCAACGCGGCGCACAGACGCGTCAGCTTGGGCGAGTCCATTCAATTACAAGTCCTGCGGTGTTTCTATCATGGCAACTCCAACCCGCCTGACGCTTTGTGCAGCTTTCTCAGATGCTCACCCACCTGCTTCACATTGGCTTCATTGGCGGCCATCTCAGCCGCACGACTCGGTTCAAGCAGCGCTCTTACCTCTTTGTCCAGATCGCCTGTCAGTGCCTGAAGCTGCTTCTGCCGCAGACTGCTTTCCGATTCCAGACGCTGCCACTCACTCGGCTGCGGCAATCCATAACCACCGGTGCCGAGCAGCTCCGCCGGACGGCTGAGGAAGCCGCTGTTGGCAAGGATTTGCTGCAAAGTTGCGTTGGCCTTGTCCATGCCGCCGTTCTTCAATTCCCGAGCGCCCAGATAGCGTTGCTTTACTTCGTCCTGGGCCAGCACCAATTGTTGGCGGAAGGCTGCCTGTTCTAATAACAGCAAGGCTGCGCTGGTGCGCAAATCGGCTTGATCGATCCATTGCCGACGCTCTTCAGCTTTCAATGCGAGCCAGTCTTCGACCTTTTCCTGCTTGATCGGCAAGTGCTTCTTCAGCACTTCGAACATCGCTTGATAACGATCGCGGAAGGAGTCGAAACGATAACCCAGGCGAAGCGCTTCGCGGGGATCATCCAGCACGCTGGTGTCCGCCAGTCCGCGGCCCTTGAGCACTTCCAGCAAACCGTTGGGCATGATGCTGTCCAACCCGACCAGTTTTGTATTGTTGGTACTGCTACGCAGTAACTTCAGGCCCTCTACCGCGCAGTTATTGGACAGGAAGAAGTAGTTGCCGTCGTAACTCCAGTGCATTTCGGCGGCGTGTTCCACCACGTCTTCGATCTCACTGCGCGACAGGTTCAGCGGCACCGAGGCCAGGCTGCGCAGTTCGGTCTTGGTGTATTCGTCGATGACCTGGGCCAGCGGCAGGACAAACAGGCGTGACGGATATTTGCCCACCAGTCCGTCCCAGCTCGACAGCTGCACGTCACCGACGAAGGCGCGGTAGGACAGCACCAGATGCTGATCCAGATCCAGTCGACAATCCGGCCCGCGTGGCCGGCCGGGTGCACAGATCACCAGCCGCAACATGCTGTGACCCCAGCGGCTGACCCAGTTCTGGTTGGCTTCTGCCAGCAGATAGTCGACGGCGTAGACCCGTTCCGGATCGACCTGGCCCAGTGGTGTTTTGGCGAAATCATTGCCGGCGTTGAGGAAGGAGAAGGTTTTGCCGCAGGTGTCTTTAGCGGCGGGCGCCCAGCCAAAATGTTCTTTGTAGTAGCGGTACAGCGCCGGACGGCGACAGGCGTAGGAGGGGTCGAGAAGGAAATACTCCATGTTGACCGCGACGAATTCTTTGGGGCTGCTCGTCTCGTAAATGTCCGGGCTGCGGGCAATTTGCCGGTTGTACTGTTCGCGTTCGCCACGACGGCCGACATACTGTGGCCAGCCGGCGAGGTCGAGCAGGTGCGGGTCGTCGCTGAGCGTAAAGCGTCGGTCGGACTGGCCGCGGCATTGATCCGGGATACCAACCAGCCCCGAGCTGCTGTTGCGCCGGGTGCAGCGCTGAATCAGCGTGCGCTCTGCGTCGGGCCACAGGCGCGAGCGATCATAAATGTGGGTGAGTTCGTGCAACACCGTGGCAAGCATTTCGCGGCGCACGGTGCCATGGGGGCGATAAGTCTTTTTGGTCGCGGCGCTGCCGTCAGTGAGGCCGGCAAGCAGGTTGCGGTTCAGGTCGAGCTCGGACACCAGCGACGCCTGGCCGTAAGCGTTGCTCGGCATGTCATCGGTCCAGCCGACGTCGATGCGTCGGTCGAGCTGCTCGATGAACCGCGGCGGCAGCGCCTGCATGGCTTCATCGAGCAGCGCCTGACTGGCCTGCTGTTGAGCGGGGCTGAGGCCTTCGGTTTTAAGCCTTAATTGCAAGTCAGCCTGGGCCGTGTTGCCGAGCAGCAACATGACCCCGGCCAACAGCCAGGCGCCTGGCGACCTCACAGTGCGAGGATGGCTTCGGCGAGAACCTGATCACTGGCGTCGCGAGCTTCCGGTACGCGGGTGCGCAACGTGTTGAAGGCCGCCTCCAGGTGCGCGCCACGAATATCGCCATCGCTGGCGACGAAACTGGCCGCATCGTCATGAGCTTCACGGACGATCTTCGAGTCACGGATGGACGTCGTGGTATCGGAGGTGAAATCAAGGGTGCGCCGGGTGGCGTTGATGAGGATGTTACTGGTGGCTACCAGGGTTTGCGCCTGGGCCACATCGGCCAACAACAACAGGCCTAGGGTGGCAGCAATCAGTGGGCTACGCATGGAACGACTCCGCAAGAACAAGGATAACTATTGGACGAGAATTGTCTGCGCCAGTTCAAGGTCGCTTGCATGAAGTTTTGGCTGGGTGCGGCGCAGATAATTCAGGGCGGACTCCAATTGTGCTCCCCGCAGTTGGCCGTCACTGGCGATGAACGCCGCAGCATCATCTTGTGCCGCGACTAGCAGCTTACGGTCGAAGGGGGCGGAGGTCACCATGCTTGTGGCGTAGCCGGTAGCCACGATGCCTTGTGTAGACAGATTGAAGGCGTCATAGGCATGGGCCGAGCCCACCCAGCAGGCCGCCACGAAAAGCGGAGAGATCAGCAGATTTGAAAGAAAACGCATGAGACTCGATAGCTGAAGGCGAGTCGCAAGGCTAGCGCAACGCCCGGTCTAGAGCCAGCGCCGAAACATTGGGACACGGCGGGCGTGTCCCTCGTCAGTGATGACGCTTAGATAGTCAGTATGGCTTGCGCCAGTTGTGCATCAGTCGCGTTCAGCTGAGGTGCCTGGTGACGAATATGGTCGAGTGCACTTTCCAGTTTCACGCCACGAATGGCGCCTTCGCTGGCCACGAAGCTGGCGGCGTCGTCACGGGCGGCGCGTACGATTTTGTCATCACGAAAGGAAGACGTGACATCGGAGGTTGCATCGGACGTGGCCTTGAGCGCGCCGACGACAGCGTCGGTAGTCACGATGAAGCTGGTGGCGTGGGAATTGGCAGCCACGGCAAGCAGGGCTGCAGCGCTGAGCAGACGAAGACGGGACATGGTGAAACTCCTTTGGAAACCGATTGAGAGGTGGCGCAGTGTCTGTTGAGTCAGACGCCTATCATGCAGCGTTCGCCACGTTTCATCTGGATATTAGGCCTATGAGTGTCGGTTCGCACAGTCCCGTCTGTTCAAGCAGGAAGTTAACGCCAGAACGGTTTATCCAATTCGTTGAGACGATCCGCGTGGCTGATGTTCAGATCCGAGAGTTGCCGGTCATCAAGTTGGCCCAGTAAACGCCGGGTTCGGGCCCTTTCCAGGTTGTTGGCAACGCCCCTCAGCAACCTGCGAAACCAAAGGAAACGAGGTGTTGATTGACGCGTGGAAACGGAAACATCCAGTAAGTGATTCATGGCGCGGTCCTTTTGCTGGCAGTTCGGGAGTTCATGGTGATCCCGTCCGCTCTGTCGCAACAGACACACTGCGCTGAAATTGTACTGGTTCAGTTGTGTAAATAGTAAAACTGTACCTGTTAAACGGAATCTCTACTGTATGACCCATGTTGAGGGTCCAAAACGACAAAGCCCGTCGTGGTTTCCCACGACGGGCTTTGTTTTTTCAATTTGGAGTGCTGGCGGTGGACCCGGTGGGTCAGAGCCAGCGACGCTAACTTAGCGCCAGAACGGCTTGCTCAGCTCTTCGTAGCGTTGTGCTTCGCTAATCCCTGCGTCAGCCAGCAGACGCGAATCCAGACGAGCCAGTTGATGGCGGCTGGAGATGCGGCGCTGCCACAGCATCAGGTTGGCGAGAACGCGAAGAGGCGTGGAAGCCTGGGTTTTTACGGCGTTGTCTTCGAAAAACAGCTCGGAACTGAGTGTACGTTCCATGGTTGACATCCTTCCGCTTATGGCGGGATTAGGTAGTGGTTTAACTGATGCCAATGATCCTCTCGTTTGGCCAGTCTCTCTAGATACAGTTCACCTGTATTGTGAGGTACCAGTTAACTGTTAAAGGGTGGTGTACTGGTCTAAATTGAGGCAACTGTACTTGTCCGCACCAATATCGTGCGTTTTTGCTTGATTGACTCGGAAAGGTAGGCAATTACGGTAGGAAAAGACCGGTACAGCAGTACAGTTTTATTCAGGATTTGATCTGGCAACAGCAAGCTGACGAAACTGTGTTTGCGTCAGCTGCTATCTGTACCAATTACACCGTGAGCATTCGCCCGGTTTCTTCCAGGTTGATGTGCCAGCTCAGGGCATCGCGCAGGATATGCGGCGTATGTCCGCCGAGTGCACACGCGGCTGTGAAGTAGTCATTCAGGGCTTGGCGATAGTCCGGATGCACGCAGTTATCGATGATGACTCGAGCACGCTCTCGCGGCGCCAGGCCCCGCAAGTCCGCCAGACCGATCTCGGTGACAAGGATGTCGACGTCATGCTCAGTGTGATCAACGTGGCTGACCATCGGCACCACGCTGGAAATTGCGCCGCCCTTGGCGATCGATTTGGTCACGAAGATCGCCAAATGCGCATTGCGCGCAAAGTCGCCCGAGCCACCGATGCCGTTCATCATCCGCGTGCCGCAGATGTGGGTGGAGTTGACGTTGCCGTACAAGTCGAACTCAAGCGCCGTGTTGATGCCGATGATGCCGAGCCGGCGCACCACTTCCGGGTGGTTGGAAATTTCTTGCGGGCGCAGGACCAGTTTGTCCTTGTAGCGCTCAAGGTTGCCGAAAACATCGGTATTGCGACGGCTCGACAAGGTGATTGAACTGCCTGAAGCAAAGCTCAGCTTGCCGGCGTCGATCAGGTCGAAGGTCGAGTCCTGAAGCACTTCGGAGTACATCGTCAGGTCTTCGAATGGCGAGTCGATCAGGCCGCACATCACCGAGTTGGCGATGTTGCCAATCCCGGCCTGCAGCGGGCCGAGCTTGTTGGTCATGCGCCCTGCAGTCACTTCCTGCTTGAAGAAGTCGATCAGGTGGTCGGCAAT
This sequence comes from Pseudomonas sp. GM41(2012), assembly GCF_000282315.2. Taxonomy (GTDB): domain Bacteria; phylum Pseudomonadota; class Gammaproteobacteria; order Pseudomonadales; family Pseudomonadaceae; genus Aquipseudomonas. The sequence goes on along the minus strand of NZ_AKJN02000007.1, from coordinate 8,090 downwards.
GGCTTGGGTATCAACGTCCGGCGGCAGTACGGTGGACGGCGAGTCAGACTGATTGGTGATCACGATAGCGACGATCTTTTCCGGCGGAATCGGGATGGCAGTGCTGCCAATGCGATCGTCGACCTTTACCAGCGGAATCGGTGTGCGGGTCGGCCGATAGGTCGGGATATAGATGTCGTGCAGACCTTCGAGATTCGGATTGTGCGCGAGGTTGATCTCGACGATCACCTGTTTGGCGAAAATCGCGAAGCTGGCCGAGTTACCCACCGACGTGGTCGGCACGATATGGCCCTGCTCGGTGATCGCCACGGCCTCAATCACCGCGATGTCCGGCAGCTTGAGTTGCTGATTGCGCAGCGACTCCACGGTTTCCGACAGATGCTGGTCAATGAACATCACTTCGCCGGCATTAATAGCCTTGCGCAGGGTGCTGTCGACCTGGAAGGGCATGCGTCGTGACAATACGCCAGCTTCGGTCAGCTGTTTATCGAGGTCGTTGCCCAGGCTCGCGCCGGTCATCAGGGTGATTTTCAGCGGGGTGATTTTGGCGCGCTCGGCCAATGCGTGGGGCACGGCTTTGGCTTCACCGGCGCGAGTGAAACCACTCATGCCGACGGTCATGCCGTCCTCAATCAGAGCGGCAGCGTCAGCGGCGCTCATCACCTTATCCAACAACGAAGGCAAGCGAATACGATCACGGTACATGGATTGTTATCTCGGGCAACGAAAGCAAGGTATGCAGTCTAGTGATTTCAAAAAAATTCCTCCCGCTACCATGGTCGAATGCAGAGCCTTGATTTAGAGCCTTTGGTCGGTTTTTAGCGGGCAATAAAAAACCCCAGCCTACTAAAGGCTGAGGTTTTGGGTATTGCGCTGGAGCAGGTTTTACTCGACAGCTTTAACCATGTCTTCGATGACTTTCTTGGCGTCGCCGAAGACCATCATGGTTTTGTCGAGGTAGAACAGTTCGTTGTCCAGACCGGCATAGCCGCTGGCCATCGAGCGCTTGTTGACGATGATGGTCTTGGCCTTGAACGCTTCGAGAATCGGCATACCGGCAATTGGCGATTTCGGATCGTTCTTGGCGGCCGGGTTGACCACGTCATTGGCGCCCAACACCAGCACCACGTCGGCCTGGCCAAACTCGGAGTTGATGTCTTCCATCTCGAACACCTGGTCGTAAGGCACTTCGGCCTCGGCCAGCAATACGTTCATGTGGCCAGGCATACGACCGGCGACCGGGTGGATCGCGTACTTCACGGTCACGCCGCGATGGGTCAGCTTCTCGGTCAGTTCTTTCAGCGCGTGCTGCGCCCGCGCTACCGCCAGGCCGTAGCCTGGAACGATGATCACGGTGTCGGCGTTGGTCAGCAGGAAGGTCGCGTCATCAGCCGAACCGGATTTCACCGGGCGGGCTTCTTTCGAGCCAGCAGGGCCGGCCGCGTCCGCCGTATTGCCGAAACCGCCAAGCAGTACGTTGAAGAACGAACGGTTCATCGCTTTGCACATAATGTACGAGAGGATCGCACCGGACGAACCCACCAGCGAACCGGCGATGATCAGCATCGAGTTGTTCAGCGAGAAGCCGATGCCCGCCGCTGCCCAGCCGGAGTAGCTGTTGAGCATCGACACAACCACCGGCATGTCTGCGCCGCCAATCGGGATGATGATCAGCACGCCCAGCACGAAGGCCAGGGCCAGCATCAACGCGAAGGCGTTCAGGTTACCGGTCAGCATGAAGGTCACGCCGAGGCCCAGTGTCGCCAGGCCCAGCAACAGGTTCAGCTTGTGCTGACCGCCGAACTGTACGGGTGCGCCCTGGAACAGGCGGAACTTGTACTTGCCCGACAGCTTGCCGAACGCGATCACCGAACCGGAGAAGGTGATTGCACCGATGGCCGCGCCGAGGAACAGTTCCAGGCGGTTACCGGCAGGAATGGAATCACCCAGTTGCTTGACGATGCCCAGCGATTGCGGTTCAACGACAGCAGCGATGGCAATGAACACCGCGGCCATACCGATCATGCTGTGCATGAAGGCGACCAGTTCCGGCATTTTGGTCATTTCAACGCGCTTGGCCATGATCGAGCCGGCGGTGCCGCCGACCAACAGACCTACGATGACGTAGCCGATGCCGGCGGTGGCCAACTCGGCGCCCAGCTTATAGACGAGGCCCACGGTGGTGAGAATCGCCAGCGCCATGCCGAGCATGCCGTACACATTGCCGCGCCGCGACGTGGTCGGGTGCGACAGGCCTTTAAGCGCCTGGATGAAGCAGATCGACGCGATCAAGTAGAGCGTCGTTACAAGATTCATGCTCATTACTTAGGCGCCTCTTCTTTTACTGCTTTTGGGGCTTTTTTCTTGAACATTTCAAGCATCCTGCGGGTTACCAGGAAGCCACCAAATACGTTCACCGCTGCCAGAGCTACCGCCAGGGTGCCCATGGTTTTGCCCAGTGGCGTTACGGTCAAAGCCGCGGCCAGCATGGCGCCGACGATCACGATCGCCGAGATCGCGTTGGTCACCGCCATCAAAGGCGTGTGCAGTGCAGGTGTAACGTTCCAGACCACGTGATAACCGACATAAATCGCCAGCACGAAGATGATCAGGTTGTAGATACCGGGGGAGATAAGCTCTTCCATCGTCTGAATCCCTGCTTAGGCGTTTTTGCGGATGACTTGGCCGTCGCGGCACATCAGGCACGCGGCGACGATGTCGTCTTCGAGGTTGATCTCGAACTGGCCTTCTTTGTTGAAGACCAGCTTCAGGAAGTCCAGCAGGTTGCGTGCGTACAGCGCCGAAGCGTCTGCCGCGACTGCGCCGGCCAGGTTGGTTGGGCCGCAAATGATCACGCCATTCTCGACCACAACCTGGTCAGCCACGGTCAGCGGGCAGTTGCCGCCCTGGGCTGCCGCGAGGTCGATGACCACCGAACCCGGCTTCATCTGCGCCACGGTTTCCGCGCTCAACAGCGTCGGTGCCTTGCGGCCCGGGATCAGTGCGGTGGTGATGACAATGTCAGCCTGTTTGGCGCGTTCGTGCACGGCCAGGGCCTGACGTTGCATCCAGCTGGCAGGCATTGGTCGTGCGTAACCGCCGACACCAACGGCGCATTCGCGCTCTTCATCGGTTTCGTAAGGCACGTCGACGAACTTGGCGCCAAGGGATTCGATCTGCTCTTTTACCGCAGGACGTACGTCAGACGCTTCGATCACTGCACCCAGACGTTTCGCCGTAGCGATCGCCTGCAAACCGGCCACGCCAGCCCCGAGAATCAGCACGCGTGCCGCTTTCACGGTACCCGCAGCAGTCATCAGCATCGGCATGAAGCGTGGATAGTGGTGAGCGGCCAACAACACGGCTTTATAGCCGGCGATGTTGGCTTGGGAGGACAGCACATCCAGGCTCTGAGCGCGGGAAGTACGCGGCGCGGCTTCCAGCGCAAACGCGGTAATGCCGCACTCAGCCAGCTTGGCAATGGTTTCATTGCTGAACGGGTTGAGCATGCCCACCACAACGGTGCCGCTCTTTATCAGCGTCAGCTCGCTGTCACTGGGGGCGACCACCTTGAGAATCAGCTCGGCACCAAACGCATCGTTGGCGCTGCCAATAATTGCGCCTGCCGCTTCATAGGCACTGTCGACAACGCTGGCGTTAATGCCGGCGCCGCTTTGCACAGTGACCTTATGCCCCTGGCCGATCAGCTTCTTGATGGTTTCCGGGGTTGCAGCAACCCGTGTTTCACCGGTCTGGGTTTCGAGAGGAACACCAATGTGCACGTCAAATCTCCTGCGTGATCTTATTGAGTAAACCCAGGCACTTCGGATGGTGCGGCTGGGGCGGCCGATCAGCACGATCCCGCCAAATCAGGGCGGGGCGCGGCATTTTGCAGGCGAACTTAGTGCCCTTCAAGGGTTTATGACGGGTGACGGAAAATTAACTACAAGTCACCCCGTGACCGAATGTCGCAACTGACCGGCTCAATCCCTTGCAGGCCGTGCCTTGTAAGGATTCTTGTGAAAATTGAAGAATTTACGCATCGGTCAGGTGAATGAGTCGTTATTGCTCTGTAATAGAGGCTCAAGGCCACGTTTTCAGGCCCTTGTGGGACGTTTGTACTGCTTGTCCATACAGTTTTCGAATACGCGACAAATACTTATATCTGTAGTGCTTTGATTTTGTTGACTACGGAGTCAGTAAATGGCGAAAATCCTTTATCCTTCTAGGCTGTAGCTCTGTGCCTGATTGACCAGCCAATCGCGAAATGCCCTTAAAGAGGCCGATTCGACCTTTCGCTCGGGAATCATCAAGTAATACGCCTTGATGCTTGATAGCGCCTGGCTGTTGGCAATGACCAGGCGCTTCTCGGCCAGTTCGCGTTGAATCAGGAACGGCGGAATCAGCGCTATACCCATATCGTGCATGGCGGCTTGAGCAAGCATGGAGAATAGCTCGTAGCGCGGCCCTGTCATGTCTCGCGGAATATTTAGGTTTTGAGAGTTGAACCACTGGCGCCAGGCATAAGGGCGAGTGGTTTGCTGTAACAGGGGTAATTCGGCGATTTCGCCGGGAGACAGGGTTGTCTTTTTCCCCATGAGATTGGGGCTGCACACCGGCATCGGATTTTCGCCCATCAGCCTGTGGGATTCGGTACCCGACCAGTCCGCGTCACCAAAATAGATCGCGGCATCGAAGTCGGTATCAGCAAACAGAAAGGGGCGCGTTCGGTTGGTGAGGTTGACCGTCACTTCCGGGTGTTTTTGCTGGAAATCCTTGAGTCTTGGCAGCAGCCATTGAGTGCCAAAGGTTGGAACCACCGCCAGCTCGATCACGTTGGCACCTTGCTGGCCCATCACTGACAAGGTGTCCCGTTCAACGGCATCGAGTTGGGTGGCCACCCGGCGGCTGTAGGAAAGACCGGCCTCCGTCAGCTTGACCCCGCGTCGCGAGCGTCGGAACAGTTCTACGCTGAGGAACTCCTCAAGGCTGGCGATCTGTCGGCAAATGGCGCCCTGAGTGAGCGAAAGCTCCTGGGCTGCCTTGGTAAAACTTTCGTGGCGAGCCGCCGCTTCAAAGCTGATCAGGGCCGTTGTGCTGGGGATTTTCCTGCGCATGTACGTCAACCTCACTAATACATCGCATAAAAGCTATTTTGCGATGTTTCGGAGTGAGAAATTAGCACAACAGTATGCAAAATCCTCGTTTGCCGTAACGCCGAACCCGGCCTAGGATCAGCCCACGTTATTTGACCCGATTCGAGAGGACACACTCATGGGCGGTAAAGCTAGCTTCAACTGGATCGATCCCCTGCTGCTGGATCAACAGCTCACCGAAGAAGAACGCATGATCCGCGACACCGCTGAGCAATTCGCTCAACAGAAGCTCGCGCCGCGTGTTCTCGAAGCTTTCCGCCATGAAAAGACTGACCCGGCGATCTTCCGCGAGATGGGTGAAGTAGGTCTGTTGGGCGCGACGATCCCTGAGCAGTATGGTGGCAGCGGCCTGAATTACGTCAGCTACGGCCTGATCGCCCGTGAAGTCGAGCGCGTCGACTCCGGCTACCGCTCGATGATGAGCGTGCAGTCCTCGCTGGTCATGGTGCCGATCAATGAATTCGGTACCGAAGCCCAGAAGCAGAAGTACCTGCCGAAACTGGCCTCGGGTGAATGGATCGGTTGCTTTGGTCTGACCGAACCTGACCACGGCTCCGACCCAGGCGCGATGATTACTCGTGCACGCAAAGTGGAAGGCGGCTACAGCCTGACCGGCAGCAAGATGTGGATCACCAACAGCCCGATCGCCGATGTGTTCGTCGTATGGGGCAAGGACGATGCGGGTGACATCCGTGGCTTCGTTCTGGAGAAGGGCTGGAAAGGCCTGAGCGCTCCGGCGATTCACGGCAAGGTCGGCTTGCGTGCCTCCATCACCGGCGAGATCGTCATGGACAACGTGTTTGTCCCTGAAGAAAACATTTTCCCGGATGTGCGTGGTCTGAAAGGTCCGTTCACCTGCCTCAACTCCGCACGCTATGGCATCTCCTGGGGTGCGCTGGGTGCTGCCGAGTTCTGCTGGCATACCGCTCGCCAGTACACTCTGGATCGCAAGCAGTTCGGTCGCCCATTGGCCGCCACTCAGCTGATCCAGAAGAAGCTGGCCGACATGCAGACCGAGATCACCATGGCGCTGCAAGGCTGCCTGCGTCTGGGTCGTATGAAGGACGAGGGTACTGCAGCGGTCGAGATCACTTCGATGATGAAGCGTAACTCTTGCGGCAAGTCCCTGGACATTGCTCGCATGGCGCGCGACATGCTGGGTGGTAACGGTATTTCCGATGAGTTCGGTGTTGCTCGCCACTTGGTCAACCTGGAAGTGGTGAATACCTATGAAGGTACGCATGACGTCCATGCGCTGATCCTCGGTCGTGCGCAGACTGGCATCCAGGCGTTCTATTAATAGGAGAACGGCCATGGGCGCGCTTTCGCATCTACGGGTACTGGATTTATCGCGGGTGCTGGCCGGGCCTTGGGCCGGGCAGATCCTTGCTGACCTTGGCGCCGAAGTGATCAAGGTCGAGCGCCCGGGTAATGGCGATGACACCCGCGCCTGGGGGCCTCCCTTCCTTAAAGACGCCTATGGCGAGAACACTAGCGAGGCCGCCTATTACTTGTCGGCCAATCGCAACAAGCAATCGGTCACCATCGACTTCACTCGGCCTGAAGGGCAGAAGCTGGTGCGCGATCTGGCGGCGAAGTCGGACATCCTGATCGAGAACTTCAAGGTCGGTGGGCTGGCGGCATACGGTTTGGACTATGAGTCTCTGAAGGCGATCAATCCGAATCTGATCTATTGCTCGATTACCGGGTTTGGCCAGACAGGCCCTTACGCCAAGCGCGCGGGTTATGACTTCATGATCCAGGGGCTGGGCGGCCTGATGAGTCTGACGGGGCGACCCGAAGGGGATGAGGGTGCCGGGCCGGTGAAGGTCGGCGTGGCGCTGACGGACATTTTGACCGGTCTCTATTCGACTGTGGCGATCCTTGCAGCGCTTGCGCATCGGGATCATGACGGTGGTGGCCAGCATATTGATATGGCGCTGCTGGATGTTCAGGTGGCATGTCTGGCTAACCAGGCAATGAATTACCTGACTACGGGCAATGCTCCGAAGCGCCTGGGTAATGCTCATCCGAATATCGTGCCTTATCAGGACTTTCCTACGGCGGATGGAGACTTCATCCTCACCGTGGGTAATGACGGGCAGTTTCGCAAGTTTGCTGAAGTCGCTGGTCAGCCGCAGTGGGCAGATGATCCACGCTTTGCGACCAACAAGTTGCGGGTGGCGAATCGTGCGGTGTTGATTCCACTTATTCGCCAGGCGACTGTGTTCAAGACGACTGCTGAGTGGGTGCTGCAGTTGGAGCAAGCAGGTGTGCCGTGCGGGCCGATCAATGATCTGGCTCAGATGTTTGCGGATCCTCAGGTTAAGGCGCGCGGGTTGGCGATCGAGCTGCCCCATGTGCTGGCCGGGATGGTGCCGCAAGTGGCGAGTCCGATTCGTCTGTCCGAAACGCCTGTGGAGTATCGCAATGCGCCTCCTCTATTAGGGGAGCATACGCTGGAGGTTTTGCAGCGGGTGTTGGGTCTGGATGCTGGCGTTGTGGCCGCATTCAAAGAGGCCGGGGTGCTCTGAGGGTTTCTTCTATATAGGGGAGTGGTTTTACTCTCCTATATAGAGAGCAAAACGGGCTGTTTTCCGGCGTTCTGCAAGTGTTTGATAGAAAAGCTTAATTAAGGGTTGACGGCAGATTCTGGAAGTCTATAATTCGCCCCACTTCCGGCGCAGTCGAAACGGAAAACTCATTGGTAAACAATGAGTTATGCGGTTTTCGACAGCGAGTTGCTTCAGGTCATCGAAGCCCAGAAGGAGTTGATCAGGCGGTCTGTTTTTGCCTAGTTGACGATTCGATCTTCTCGGTCGGCAGCGGTGTAAAAGAGGTGTTGACAGCAGCGAGTAACGCTGTAGAATTCGCCTCCCGCTAACGAGAGATCGAAAGCGCAAGTGGTTGAAGTTGCAAAGGAAACTTTGAAAA
>NZ_AKJN02000008.1 GCF_000282315.2 Pseudomonas sp. GM41(2012) | reverse complement strand
AGTTCCAGTGTGACTGATCATCCTCTCAGACCAGTTACGGATCGTCGCCTTGGTGAGCCATTACCTCACCAACTAGCTAATCCGACCTAGGCTCATCTGATAGCGCAAGGCCCGAAGGTCCCCTGCTTTCTCCCGTAGGACGTATGCGGTATTAGCGTCCGTTTCCGAGCGTTATCCCCCACTACCAGGCAGATTCCTAGGCATTACTCACCCGTCCGCCGCTCGCCACCAGGTACAAGTACCCGTGCTGCCGCTCGACTTGCATGTGTTAGGCCTGCCGCCAGCGTTCAATCTGAGCCATGATCAAACTCTTCAGTTCAAACATCTTTGGGTTTTTAAGAAACCCTAAACTTGGCTCAGCAATCGTTGGTTACATCTTTGATTTCTCGCGGAGTAACTTGTGATGCTGATAATCTTGTTGACTATCAGTCTGACTCCACAAGCACCCACACGAATTGCTTGATTCAGTTGTTAAAGAGCGGTTGGTCAAGATCTTTCGTCTCAACCGAGGCGCGCATTCTACAGCAGCCTCTGTTGCTGTCAAGCGGTTATTTTCTGAAGTTTTCAAAGTTTCCTTTGCAACTTCAACCACTTGCGCTTCCGATCTCTCGTTAGCGGGAGGCGAATTCTACAGCGTTAATCGCTGCTGTCAACACCTCTTTTGTTCCGCTTTCGACCGAGAAGATCGAATCGTCAATTAGGCAAAAACAGACCGCCTGATCAACTCCTTCTGGGCTTCGATGACCTGAAGCAACTCGCTGCCGAAAACTGCGTAACTCATTGTTTACCAAGGAGTTTTCCGTTTCGACTGCGCCGGAAGTGGGGCGAATTATAGACGTCCAGAATCTGCCGTCAACCCTTAATTAAGCTTTTCTATCAAACACTTGCAGAACGCCGGAAAACAGCCCGTTTCTTCTCTATACAGACGAGCAAAACAAATCCTTCTATATAGATGGATTGGAAATCCCAAGTAGCTTGAATCTGCCGTGCACTGACCATTCAGACCACCTCGAACAGTGCAGCGGCACCCATGCCGCCGCCGATGCACATACTCACCACCACGTAGCGCAATCCGCGGCGCTGCCCCTCGACCAATGCGTGACCTGCCATCCGCGCACCGGACATACCGAAAGGATGGCCCACCGAAATCGCACCACCGTTGACGTTCATGCATTCGGGAGGAATGCCCAGGGTGTCGCGGCAATGCAGCACCTGACAGGCAAACGCCTCGTTCAACTCCCAGAGGCCAATGTGATCCACAGTCAGTCCATGGCGCTTGAGCAGTTTCGGGATGGCGTAGATCGGGCCGATGCCCATCTCGTCGGAGTTACAGCCAGCGACCGCCATCCCGCGATAAATTCCGAGCGGCTCCAGGCCACGCTTCTCGGCCAATTTGGCACTCATCAACACCGAGGCCGAAGCGCCATCGGACAGTTGCGAGGCATTACCCGCTGTGATGAAACGGCCCTTTTCACTCCACTGACCGCCCGGCCACACCGGTTCCAGCGCAGCCAGGCTTTCGCGGGTGGTGTCGATGCGGTTGCACTCGTCGCGCAGCAAGGTGACGGATTCGTAGCGGGTTTCGCCACTGGCCTTGTCGAAGATCGCCTTGCGGCTGGTCAGCGGCGCGAGTTCACGGTCGAACAATCCATTACTCTGGGCCAGCGCGGTACGCACCTGGCTCTGATAGCTGTACTCGTCCTGTTCCTCGCGGGAAATCCCGTAGCGTGCGGAGACGATCTCCCCGGTTTCGATCATTGGGATATAAGCGTGCGGATCCAGCTCGATCACCGCGTCGGACTGGTTGCGGTACAGGTTCTTGTGCTTGTTCTGCACCAGTGAAATCGACTCCAGGCCACCGGCCACGGCAATGTCGATTTCGTCGCACATGATGCCTTTGGCGGCCATGGCAATGCTCATCAGCCCCGATGAACACTGGCGCTCGACGGCCATCCCGGCAACGGAGGTCGGCAAGCCGCCGGCAATCGCGCACAGACGCCCCAGGTTATAAGACTGCGTGCCCTGCTGCGCCGCCGCGCCGATGATCACATCGTCCACTTCGCCCGGCTCGATGCCGGCGCGACGCACGGCTTCGCGCACCACATGGCCGCCGAGTTGCGGGGCGTCGGTGTCATTGAATGCACCGCGAAAGGCTTTGCCGATCGGGGTACGGGCGGTCGAAACGATGACGGCTTCTTTCATGCTGGACTCCTCGAATGTTCTGCTAAAGGGTTCACGCGAGGTAGTAACGGCTGATGGTGTCGACCACACAGCCGGGACGTTCCTCGCCGTCGATTTCAACGCTGACGCGAATGGTCGCCTGAACGCCGCCCTCGACCTCTTCGACCGCCATCAATTGCGCTGGCCGCTTTGAGCGGATCAAGGCGAAGGGCGCGTCGAAAACGCGTGACATGTTCAAGCCCTCAGGCTGGACACCGACAACACTTCGCCGGGTCATGTAGGAACTGTAGTCGCTGGCCAGTCACGCATGAAACGACACCCCTCTGGCCTTCGAGTTTGGTGCCCGGGGAACACGAGAGAATCGTCAGGGCTGCCTAGTCTGAATAGGCGATACCGAGGCCGATCCATCGATTTGAGCCTGTCGACATTCAAACACCGCCCCATGGGCGGCCGACCCCTACTGATACCAACCCTGTAGCACTCGGTAACATCCGGCCCTGTTACGGGGCATCTTTTCAACGGCTCGACGTCACTCGCCCCGCCCTGCAAGGCCAAAACAGCCATGGCGTAAATTGTGCATCTAAATGCGATCCAATCCTGCCTGAAGCCGCCATGCGCCCCAAGGAACTGAAACTCTGGACTACCGGTGTTGCCCACTTACTGGACCTTCCTCCCGGGCATGCGCGGTTAGCAGGCTTAAGTCACTGGTTGCGGCAAGTCTGCCCGGTCGATCACTTCGTTCTGTTCGTCTACGAAGGCAATCATCGGCCGTTGGCGCTGTTCGACACCTTCGCCGCCGACAAGCGTGCGGTGTATGTCGATGACTATCAGTGCGGGCCCTATTTACTGGATCCGTTCTACCTCGCATGCACTCGCGGGCAAGCGCCTGGACTGTGGCGTTTGCGACAGTTCGCACCCGACCACTTCTACCTCGGCGAGTATTACCTGACGTATTACCAGCAAACCGGGCTGGCTGAAGAAGTGGCGTTTTTCGTCGACCTCGGTGGCGGCGCCATGGCCGTTCTGTCGTTGATGCGATCTACCGCCAGCTGTGCTTTTGGTCGTGACGAGATGCAGTTGATCGAGTGCGCGCAAGCCGTGGTTGAACAGGTCATCAATGAAGCCTGGCGTTTGCGTCAAGCCCAGCAACCACGCCCGGCGCAGGACCTGGACTTCAAGATCCGCGAAGCCTTCGATCAGTTCGGCGCGCACATCCTCACCGGCCGCGAACAAGAGATTGTCCAGTTGCTGCTACGCGGTCACTCCAGCGCCTCGGTCGCCGAACAACTGAGCATCAGTCCTGGCACGGTGAAGATTCACCGCAAGAACATCTACGCCAAGCTCGGCATCGGCAGCCAGTCCGAATTGCTCGGGCTGTTTATCCGCGACCTTACCGGCCAGGAACTGGTCGTCGAAGCCTGATACCTGAAACCGACTCTATCCCCCAAGGGATATATACAGCGCAAAACCCCGATTGCTAGTTTGGCCCCCGACGCACTGATTCATCACTGCAAGGGAGCCCGCCTCGTGAACAACAGCGTGAACAACACTTCGCCAAGCGATATCGAATTCTGCAACGTGGTCAAACGCTATGGCGAGGTGTCAGCCGTCAATGGCCTGAACTTCGCGGTGCGCCGCGGCTCATTCCATTCCTTCCTCGGCGGTTCCGGCTGCGGCAAAACCACCACCCTGCGCATGATCGCCGGCTTCGAACAGCCCAGTAGCGGCGAAGTGCGCCTGTCGGGCAAGAACGTTGCCGGAGTGCCGGCGTTTGAGCGGCCGGTGAACATGGTGTTCCAGCATTACGCCCTCTTCCCGCACCTGACAGTGGCGCAGAACATCGCCTATGGACTGCGTTATCGCACCCCGCGACCCGACAAAAAAACCCAACTGCGCATGGCTGATGAAGCGTTGGAAATGGTGCGACTGAGCGGCTTCGGCCAACGCAAACCGAGTGAACTTTCCGGCGGCCAGCAGCAACGCGTGGCGCTGGCCCGGGCGCTGGTCAACAAGCCGACCGTGTTGCTGCTGGACGAACCGCTGGCGGCGCTGGACCGCAAGCTGCGCAAGGAAATGCAATCCGAATTGCTGCGCCTGCAACGCGAAGTCGGCATCACCTTTGTGCTGGTCACTCACGACCAGGAAGAAGCCTTGTCGATGAGTGACAGCATCAGCGTGATGCACAACGGTTCGATCATCCAGACCGCCACCCCGGAACAACTGTATGAAGCGCCGGCCAGCCGTTATGTGGCCGACTTTATCGGCGAATCCAATCTATTCAACGGCACGGTTCGTCAAATGCAGGGCGATTCAGTCGTGCTGCGCACCGAGCAAGGGCTGGAACTGACCAGTCCACTGACGCCCACCGGCAAAGCCTTAAGCGCAGACGTCGCCGGTTGCATCGCGGTGCGTCCGGAGCTGATCAGCATCGCCAGCGCCAACGCCAACGCCGACATGACCCGCGAAGTGAAGCTGCAAGGCCACGTGGAAGATCGCATCTACCTCGGCAACTCCACCGAGTACCGCGTACGCACCCAGGCCTTTGGCGTGGTTTGCGTGCGTGTGCCGCGCCAGCAGGATCACGGCGCCAATGCATTCGAACACGGCGCGGCAGTGAGCGTCGGCTGGGATCACGCCAATGGCCTGGCCATGGCGTTGTAAATCATCGATTCGTTTCATCAACCGAATGTGGAGCGTGCTATGGACCAGAAGACGTTTATCAAAACCCTGCGTAGCTGGCAGAACGGCTCGATCAGCCGCCGCGAGTTCCTTGGCCGCACAGGCCTGGGAATTGCCGCAGCGGTGGTCGCAACCCACATGCCCGGCCTGCTGACCTCCACCGCCGAGGCTGCCGAGACTGCCGAGACTGCCGAGCAGGCCAAGCTGGGCGATCGCCTGTCGCTGGCGACCTGGCCGAATTACCACAGCCAGGAAAACCTCGACACCTTCGCCAAAACCACCGGTGCGCGCGTTTCGATGAGCGTGTTCGGTTCCAACGAAGAGATGCTTGCCAAATTGCAGGCCGGTGGCAGTGGTTGGGACGTACTGGTGCCGACCAACTACACCATCAGCACTTACGTTGGCCTGGGCCTGATCGAACCCTTGGACCTGTCGCGCATTCCCAACTTTGAGGCGTCGGCTTTCCAGCAAAAATTCATGGCGCAAGGAACGGTGGACGGCAAGGTGTATGCGGTGCCGAAAAACTGGGGCACGACCGGCATGCTCTACGACACCGGCAAACTGAAGAACGGCCCCTCCAGCTGGAAAGAATTCTGGGTTGCAGCCCAAGGCCCCGCCAGCGGTCGGACGATGGTTCACGACTACCAACTGACCGCCATCGGCAACGCGCTGAAAAGCTTCGGCTATAGCTTCAATTCCCTGGACCCGAAAGAACTGGCCGATGCTGAAAAACTACTGATCGAGGTCAAGCCGCACCTATTCGCCATCAACTCCGACATCCAGCCGTCAATGCGCAGCGGCGATGCCTGGCTGGCGATGTCCTGGACCGGCGATGCCTCTCAGTTGCACCGCGACAACGCGCAGATGCAGTTCGAACTGGGCAAGGAAGGTGGCGAACTGTGGAGTGACTTCTTTGCCATTCCCAAAAGCTCGGAACACAAGGACGCGGCCTACGCCTTCATCAACTACTTGCTCGATCCGCAGCACAACAAGCTCGAAGTGTTGAGCCACGGCTACCCGAGCGGCGATAAACGCGTCGATGCGTTGTTGCCCACCGCCATGCTCGACGATCCGATCATGTACCCGGCCGCCGAAGCGCTCAGTCCTCTGGAGTTCGGTGCCGCAGCAACGCTCACCAGCCCGGCGCGCGCCGAACTGATGGCGCGCTTCAAGTCCGCCTGATCGCCTGACCATGGCCAATGAGGAGTCCCCCATGAACGCCGTCACCCACCCGCAAACGGTGCAGCCGGGCAGTGCCCTGTCGGTCGAGGTTCGCCAGCGGCGCGGCCTCGGTCGGCGGATCACCCTGCTGATGCTCTTGCCCTCGACCCTGTGGTTCCTGCTGCTGTTGTTGATGCCGCTGGTGATCATCCTGGTCTTCAGTTTCGGCGAGCGCAGTGCCGTGGGCGGTTACGCCGGGGGCTTCACGCTGGCCAACTATTTGAACCTCGGTTCCCGTGGCGCGGCGTTCAGTAACACGCTGATGTTGGCGCCACTGGGCACGCTGGTGTGCCTGGTGGCGGCATACCCGCTGGCGTATTTTCTGGCGGTCAAGGTCACCCGCAATCGCTCGCTGTTGCTGACGCTGGTGATCGTGCCGTTCTGGACCAGTTTCCTGATCCGCACTTACGCCTGGATTTTCATCCTCAGCGGCAAGGGCATTCCAGCCTTGCTCGCAAGCCTTGGCCTTGAAGACGTGCGGCTGATCAATACGCCATGGGCGGTGCTGATCGGCATCGTTTACGGCTACTTGCCGCTGATGGTGTTCCCGATTTACGTCAGCCTGGAAAAACTCGACAAGCGTCTGCTCGAAGCGTCGGCGGACCTGGGTGCCAGCGCTTTCGAAAGTTTCCGGCGAATCACCCTGCCACTCTCCGCGCCCGGGATCATCACCGGAGTGATGCTGGTGTTCATCCTGTTGATGGGCGAGTTCCTGATCCCGGCCATTCTCGGTGGCGGCAAAGTGTTCTTCGTCGGTAATGCATTGGTCGACCTGTTCCTGCAATCGCGCAACTGGCCTTTCGGCAGCGCGCTGGCGATGACCTTGGTGGCGATGATGCTGCTGATCATCGGCGTGTATTTGAAACTGGTGGCGCGCTATGGCGGCCGCCCTGCCGACGGAGGGTTGTGACATGTGGCTGCGCAGCTATTCGACTTCGCTGTACCTGTTTCTCTACGCACCGATCGCGTTGATTGTGCTGTTCAGCTTCAACGCCGGGCGCAGTGGCCTAGCGTTCGAATGCTGCTCGGTGCAGTGGTTTGGTCGCGCGTTTGGCAACCCGTTCATCATGGAGGCACTGGGTCATAGCGCGTTCATTGCTTTCACTTCAGCGGTGATTGCCACGCTGTTCGGCACGCTCGCGGTGTTCGGCTTGCAGCGCGCCGGCGCCAAAGTGCGGTTGCTGTTCGATGCGCTAACCTATTGCGCGATCATCGTGCCGGGCATTGTCATCGGCATCTCGACGCTGATTGCATTCATTAGCCTGTTCGACCTGATCAACCCGTTGCTCGCAGCCTGGATACCGAGCGTTCCACGGTTGAACATGGGCTTCTTCACGGTGATCGCCGCGCACTCGCTGTTCACCATGGCACTGGTCATGGTGATCGTGCGCAGCCGCGTCGACTCGCTGGACAAAGCCTTGCTCGAAGCCTCGGCGGACCTCTATGCGCCGCCGATGCAAACGTTCTGGCGGGTCACCTTGCCGCAGATCAGTCCGGCGATCATGGCCGGGTTTCTGCTGGCGTTCACCTTCAGCTTCGACGATTTCATCATCGCGTTCTTTGTCGCGGGCTCCGAAACGACATTGCCGATCTATATCTTTTCGTCCATCCGCCGTGGCGTGACGCCGGAGATCAACGCGGTCTCGACCGTCATCATCTGCGCGTCGCTGGCGCTGCTGTTCACTTCCCGTCACCTGCAAAACCGCCGCACCGGCGTCCAGGAGTCACACCATGCGTGATCAGCTTTACATCAACGGCGAGTGGGTCAGCCCGGACCTGGGCGGTTACCTGGACGTCATCGACCCGGCCACCGGGCAGGTTTTCCATCGGGTCGCCGCGGGCACTGAAGAAGACGTCGATCATGCAGTGCGCGCCGCCCGGCGAGCATTCGATAACGGCTGGAGCCAAACCACGGGCGCCGAACGCGCGCAGTGGCTGGAAGCGATGGCCGATGAACTGGAGAACGGTCAACAGGCGCTGGCGGAACTGGAAGTACGCGACAACGGCAAACCGTTGCCCGAAGCGCAGTGGGACGTGGGCGATGCGATTGGTTGCTTTCGCTATTACGCCGGGCTGGCCCGTGAACTGGACCAGCAGCAGGATCAACCTTTGGCCTTGCCGGACGCACGTTTTCGCTGCCGCATCCGCCATGAACCGATCGGCGTTGCCGGGCAGATCATTCCCTGGAACTACCCGCTGCTGATGGCCGCGTGGAAGGTCGCCCCGGCGCTGGCTGCCGGGGCGACGCTGGTGTTGAAGCCGTCCGAGCTGACGCCACTCACGGCACAGGAACTGGCGGCCGCCGCCGACCGCATCGGTCTTCCGGCCGGAGTCCTGAACGTCGTGAGCGGTCTCGGGGCCGATGCCGGTGGTCCGCTCACCGAGCACCCCGGCGTGGACAAACTGGCCTTCACCGGCAGCGTGCCCACCGGGGCGAAAATCATGTCGGCAGCGGCCCGCGACATCAAGAACATCAGCCTGGAACTGGGCGGAAAGTCGGCGTTCATCGTGTTCGACGACGCCGATGTCGAGGCTGCGGTGGAGTGGATTCTGTTCGGGATTTTCTGGAATCAGGGCCAGGTGTGCAGCGCCACCTCACGCTTGCTGGTACAGGAAAACATTGCCTCGAGGCTGATCGAACGACTGGTTGAGGAAACCCGCAAGATCACCATCGGCCCAGGGCTGGAACCCGGCGTGTTGTTGGGCCCTTTGGTCAGCCGAGGTCAGCACGACAAGGTCCTCGGCTTTATCGATCAAGGACTGGCCAGCGGCGCACGCCTGCTCACCGGAGGTCGGCAACCGGCGCATTTGCCAGACGGCTATTTCATTGAGCCGGCGATCTTCGACGAGCCGGGACACAGCAGCATTCTCTGGCGTGAAGAAGTGTTCGGCCCGGTGCTGTGCATCAAGCGTTTCAAGACCGAAGAACAAGCGGTGCAAATGGCCAACGCCAGTCGCTTCGGCCTCGCTGCCGCCGTGATGAGTGCCGACTTACAACGCACCGCTCGCGTCGCCAACCAACTGCGCGCCGGGATTATCTGGGTCAACTGCTCGCAACCGACCTTTGTCGAAGCGCCTTGGGGCGGCATGAAACACAGCGGTATTGGCCGAGAACTCGGCCAGTGGGGTTTGCACAATTACCTGGAGATCAAGCAAGTGACCGAGTACGTCAGTGACCAGCCGTGGGGGTGGTATCTGAAGTGAATAAAACCGAAACACGCCCCTGTAGCAGGGGCTAATCACGCATGGCGAACGCCTTCATTCAGCGGCTGCTCCAAGCGAATATTTTCCAGTCGACTGAACGCGTCGACCCGCACCCCGCTGCCCACGCTCACGCCCGGCCCAAACACCACGCAAGGTTCAATGCATACGTCGCTGGCCAGCTGCGTATCAGCACTGAAGAACACAGTATCCGCCGCCATCAGGCTGACGCCCGACTGCATGACCGCTTGGCGTCGACGCTGCTGGAAAAGCTGTTCGGCGGCATGCAATTGCTCGCGATCATTAACCCCGAGCACGTCGTCTTCATCGACTTCCACTGCCGTCACTTGCAGCCCGGCGCTGTTGGCCATAGCCACCGCGTCGGTGAGGTAGTACTCGCCTTGCGCGTTTTGGTTGTCGATGCGTTCCAGCAACCAGAGACAGGTGTCGGCGCGCAAGCCCATGACACCGCCATTGCAGAAGCCGACTGCCAATTCTTGCGGGCTGGCGTCCTTGGCTTCGCGGATCGCCAGCAAGCGGCCCTCTTCCACCAGCAGTCGCCCATAAGGCCCGGGGTGTTGAGTGTGAAACCCTGCAACCGCGACCGCTGCACCGTCGATCAGGGTCTGACGGAGCTGCAACAATGTCTGCGGACTGATCAAGGGTGAATCGCCAAACAGCACCAGCACGCAGCCCTGCTCATGGGCCTGCAACGCGACGCGAGCCGCGAGCAACGCGTGCGCCGTGCCCAATTGTTCGTGCTGGGTAAACAGCCGCGCAGTGGGCGCAACCCGTTGCAAGTAATCGGCAACCGGCCGACTGCCAGCACCCAGCACCACCGCCACTTGCTCGATGCCCGCGGCCTCGACCGCCGCCAGCACGTGGCCGAGCAGCGGCCTATTGCCCACCGGGTGCATGACTTTCGGCAACTGCGAACGCATGCGAGTGCCCTGCCCGGCGGCGAGAATCACCGCCAGGGTTGGCCAGGAAATGTTGTCGCCCATTGCGACCCTCCCGTGTACCTGAATGAGTTAAACCTGATCGCGATAGAACACGTCGTCGGCATACGGATACCACCAGTCCTGAATTTTCGGCTGGTGATCGATGATGACCATTTTCGAGCGCCGGAACGCTTCAAGACCCTGACGCCCGAGTTCGCGGCCCAGGCCCGACATCTTCCAGCCACCAAACGGCAGCGCGTCGTTGTCGATCAGTGGGTTGTTGACCCAGACCATCCCGGCTTCGAGACGCTCGGCGGCTTCCATGGTTTCGGCAAGATCGGTGGTGAACAGCGATGCGCCGAGACCGAACGGCGAGTCATTGGCCAGACGCACCGCTTCGTCGAAATCGCTGACACGGCAAATCGCCGCGACCGGGCCGAAGCACTCTTCCTGGAGAATCGCCATGTCGCGGGTCACGCCGGTGAGAATGGTCGGTTCGTAGAACCAGCCCACCGTATGCTGTGGTGGAATCCGTCCACCGCAGATCAGCGTCGCACCCTTGGCCACGGCGTCGTCGACCAGGCGCATGACCTTGTTGCGTGCGGCTTCGCTGACCATCGGGCCGATTTCCGTACGCTCCAGACCATGACCAATGCGCAAGGCGCGGGTACGTTCGGCGAACTGCTCGACGAACTCATCGTGGATCTCATCGACCACGTAGAAGCGTTCTGCCGAGGTGCAAATCTGCCCGCTCAGGTGGAACGCCGCGGTCACCGCTCCCGCCGCTGCGACGTCCAGTGGTGCGTGTTTCGAGATGATCAGTGGATCGCTGCCACCGGCCTCGATGACGCACGGTTTCATTTGTTCTGCACAGGCCACCGCCACCGCTTTGCCCGCCGCGACGCTGCCGGTAAAAGCCACGGCGTGAGTCCCGGTCGACTTCACCAGCAACTGCGCAGTCACCGCATCGCCCGGCACGCAAGACACCAGACCCGGCAACAGCGAGGTGAAGTGCTCCATGAACTTGAGCGTGCAAAGGGTTGTGGCTTCCGCCGGTTTGACGATGCAGGCGTTGCCCGCCGCCAGCGATGCAGCGACCGTCCAGCACATCAACAGGATCGGAAAGTTGAACGGCATGATGTGCACGCTGACACCATACGGCTCATAACGCACATGCTGGAACGAGCCGATCTGCGTGGTGCCGGCGACCTTGCCCGCATCGTCCCGGGCCATTTCCGCGTAGTAGCGAAAGATCGGCGCGCAGTTCGCCAATTCGCCCATGGCTTCAGGAAACGGCTTACCCATTTCCAGGGTCATCAATCGCGCGACTTCGCGGTTGCAGGCGACGTTCTGTTCGATGGCATTGGCCAACTGATGCAAGCGCGCGGCACGGCTTTTGGCGTCGATCAACCGCCATTGTTTTTGCGCGGCGGTGGCGGCATCGACGGAGGCCTGCACGTCGGCTTCGCCGCATACGCCGACGCGCCCGACAGGTTGCAGCGTCGCCGGGTCAAGCACTTCGCGGGCGCGGGCATTCGTCAGGGGCTGGTACTCGGCGTTGATGAAACGCAGGGCAATGTCAGTGTTAAACGTGGTCATGGGTTGATCCTTGAACCAATCGATAAGGGGTTTCGCGCAACGTCGCCAAGGTCGCGGGCGGCAGATCCTCGCGCCAACCCGGTACGTGCCGGTTGAGCCAATCGCGCAGCGGAGCAAAGGCCTCGGCGTCCAGCGCCCGAACAAACAAACCGAGGGTGCGCGGCAGATGCGCCAGGTAACCGTGCTTGCCGTCGTGGCCTGCCAGGCGTACAAAAATCCCCAGCACCTTGGCGTGACGCTGGGCGGCCAACCGCCGGTAATCGTCGAGAAAACGCGGCGCATCGAGTTCCGGACGTTGCATCAGGTAGTGCGTCAGCAGCGCCACGCGCAATGCTTCGGGCACGTTGCGGCGAGCGTCTTCGAGCAACGACATCAAGTCGTACGCCGCCGCACCGATCAGTGCGTCCTGAAAATCCAGCAGCCCGCAGGCCGCAACGCCTTTGCGGCCTTCCAGCAGCATCAAGTTGTCGACATGGAAGTCGCGCAATACCAAGGCTTCGCGACGTTGCGCGACATCGCTACAGGCCTCGGCGAACAGTTTCAGAAACGAATCACGCAGGTCGAACGCCGCCTCCTTGCCAATCAGCAGCGGGATGTACCAGTCGATCAGCAGCGCACACTCGTCACTCAGTTGCCGGGCATCGTAAGGCGCCATTTCTGTCGCCGGTGGCGCGCGATGCAACGCCACCAGCACATCGACGGCCAAGCGATACAGCGCCGCTTCGGGATGTCCGGCCAAGAGCAACCGGGTGTAGGTGTCGTGGCCGAAATCTTCGATCAGCGCCAAACCCGCCTCTTCGTCAACCTGCACCAGGGC
This sequence comes from Pseudomonas sp. GM41(2012), assembly GCF_000282315.2. GTDB lineage: Bacteria > Pseudomonadota > Gammaproteobacteria > Pseudomonadales > Pseudomonadaceae > Aquipseudomonas. The sequence goes on along the minus strand of NZ_AKJN02000008.1, from coordinate 1,002,289 downwards.
CGGCGCGGAAAGCCCCAGCCCGTGCAAGTGACGGGCAACCTGCACAAACGGCCCGATCGGCTCGCTGTGCGGTGGCGAATCCATCAGCAACAGACCTTCGCCGCTTAAACGAAAGTAACGCCGGGTCGAGGCATCCGCTGGCAACGCAACCAGCTGCGCCTCGGCGAAGCCGGCACGCGCCAGGAAGGCTGCACGCTGGTCCTCACGAGTTGGCGATAACGCACGTGTTTCAATCATGGCATTCACCGGATCATGTAGACCTTTTTCACCGTCTCGTGGACGGTGCATACGCCTTTCCAGTCCTTGCGGAAAAAGGCGGCCGTGTCGGGTTTGATCTCGATCACTTCGCCGGACTCATGGACGTACGTGCAGCGGCCTTCGAGGAAATGGCAGAACTCGTCGCTGGTGACATGGCAAAACCATTTACCCGGCGTGCAGATCCACACACCGCACTCGGACTGGCCTTCGGGGCCTTTGTGCAGCACCACGCCAGAGACATGGGATTGTCCTTCGAGCATGGTCGGGATCACGCCCCAATCCTTGACGTCAGTGATGCTCAGCGGGTCGTACAGAAACGGGGTAGTCATGTGTTGCTCTCCAAAAAAAATCGGGTTCAGGCCAGCATGTAAACGTTGCGCAGGGTTTCCCGGACGTGGCATTCGCCGGTCCAGCCGGCCGGGAACAGCACGAGGGTGTTGGGGCGAACTTCGATCACTTCACCGTCGTCATTGCGGTAAGTGGCATGGCCTGAGATGAAATGGCACAGCTCGTCACGGGGAATCGACAGTCGCCAGCGACCGGGCGTGCAGACCCAAAGTCCGGTTTCGGGACTGTTGTTCGGGCCTTTGAACAACAGTCGGCCGCTGGAGTGCGAGACGCCTTCGACGGCGTCGCTCTGCACGCCCCAGTCCACCAGATCGGTGCGACTGCTGACGGCTTCGAGGTACGGCGTAAAACCCGCCGTGGTGTTTTGATCAGGCATTGTTAAGCACCTTGTCGAGAATGGCGGCCGCGTCCGCTGGCCCTTTGCGTGATTGCATTTGCACGCTGGTGTCCTGCAAACGTTGGCGCATCGCTTCGTCGTTGAGGCAGGCGGCGAGTTTTTCCGCCAACTGCGCTTCGCTCCAGTCGTAGCGATCGAGCTTGAAACCGTGACCGCTTTCTTCAGCGCGCATGGCGTTGTCGTGACCGTCCCAGACGTACGACATGACAATCGCCGGTTTGCCGAAGAACAGGCACTCGGTAAAGCTGTTGTTGCCGCCGTGGTGGATCACCGCATCGACCTGGGCAATCACCGACGGCTGCGGGAACCAGTTGGAGATCAGCACGTTGTCCGGCAGGTCCGGGTATTCATCGAGGTGCTCACCGACGTTGAACAGCGCGCGGTAAGGCAACTTGCCAACAGCCGTGATCAGGCGCTGGAGCAAATCGACATCGCCGGAACCGAGGCTGCCAAAACTGACGTAGAGCAATGGCTTGTCGTTGTTGGCGCGGAACTGGGGAATCTCGTACGTCGTATCGTGACGCACGCACCCTTGCAGGTAGTGGAAGCGTTCGGCCGGCAACGGATGACGGCGCTCGAACTTGACCGCGTCCGGGTACAGCAACAGGTTCATGTAAGGCGAGGCTTCGAAGAATGTGCCGAGCGGATACGGCTGCTCGCCATGGGCTTGCAGGAACTGGTTGAAGTCCTCGTGAATCGGCCCGATCACCTCTTCAAAACGCTGCCGAAACTGTGCGTGACCGGCCTTGTCGTCGATGCTCATGCCCGACAGGTGCGGCGGGATATCCGGGTCTTCGATTTCGTTTTCCGAGCAGGAAATAATCCGCACCCAGGGCTTGCCGTATTGCTTGATCGCCGGGAACAGAATCACGTTATCGACGCAAATCAGGTCCGGTTTGACCTTGTCCAGCACCGCCGGCAGATCCTTTTGCGCCCACTTCGCGGTGTCGACGATGGCGGCCCAGCATTCCTTCACGTAGTTGTCGATTTGATCCAGCGGGGATTTGCGGAAGTTGGGAATGTGGCCGTTGATGAAATCGACCCAGTAACGGGCCATTTCTTCGGCCGGCATGGGCGCCGACATGTTGACCATGTGTTCTTCAAAACCATACCCGGCATACACGCCGCTCATGCCCGGGTCGGTGAGGAATACAGCTTTGTGGCCGAGGGCTTCGCACGCTTGGGCGATACCGACTGAATTGAGCGCCGGGCCATAAGCGGCTTCCGGAAAGAAGGCGATCACTTTCTGTTTCATCGAGCGGTACTCCTGCCTGGTCTTTTTTTATTGTTCAGCGCGTCAGAACACGGGCGTGGCGAGCCTGCCAGCCGAGCCGGACGCTCATACCGATAGCAAAATGAGCAAATTCGAATTGCGAGGACGGCACCCGGACGATCAAGGCCTTGTCGCTGAGCGCTGTTTGCACATGCACGTTGGTGTCGAGGCCGTGATAGGCGATTTCGACGATGTTGCCGGTCACCCGATTGGCGCAGTAATCGTCGCCCTCCTCCGCCAGCACCTGTAAACGTTCCGGACGAACAACGACGGCAACTTTTTGGCCCGGGATCAACGGTGCGTCGGTCTCGACGGTCAGCTCCTGTCCGTTGACGCGCACCGTGCGCTCGCCCGAACGCACACCTTCAAACAGGTTGCTGACGCCGATGAAGTTGGCAACAAACCGGCTGTTGGGATTTTCGTAGAGTTCGGTCGGGCTGCCGCACTGGCAGACTTTGCCGCCATCGAGCACGGCCATGCGGTCCGACATCACCAACGCTTCTTCCTGATCGTGGGTGACGATGATGAAAGTGATGCCGCTCTCGAGTTGCAGGCGTTTGAGTTCGAGCTGCATTTTTTCCCGAAGCTTTTTGTCGAGTGCGCCCAACGGCTCATCGAGCAGCAACACCCGCGGCCGTTTAACCAGCGCCCGCGCCAGTGCGACACGCTGACGTTGACCACCGGAGAGTTGATCCGGTTTACGCTCCGCCAGCTCACCGAGCTGCGCAGTGCTCAACACTTCATCGACCCGGCGACGGATCTCCGACTCAGGCAGACGCTCCATCTCCAGCCCGTAGGCGATGTTCTTGCGCACGGTCATGTTGGGAAACAGCGCGTAAGACTGGAACATCAGGTTCAACGGACGCTTGTTGGCCGGCAGCGGCGAGATATCTTTGCCATCCAGATAAATGCAGCCGGCGCTGGGTGTTTCGAAACCGGCGAGCATGCGCAACAGCGTGGTCTTGCCGCAGCCGGACGGCCCCAGCAGCGCAAAGAACTCGTTCTCGCGGATGTTCAGCGACACCTCGTCGACCGCCAGACCGTTGCCATAAGACTTGCTGACCTTGTCCAGGATCAGTACCGCAGATGAATTATTCATGGGTGCGAGGAGCCTTGTTGAGACGCTGCGAAGCCAGCAGCGCAGTGATGCTGACGAGCATCACCAGCGTCGCCAGAGCGTTGATTTCTGGGGTGACGCCAAATCGGATCATGGCGTAGATCTGCATCGGCAACGTGGTGGACGCCTGGCCGGAACCGGAGTTGAAAAAGGCGATGATGAATTCGTCCACCGACAAGGTGAACGAGAGCAAACCGCCCGCCAGCACGCCGGGGAATATCGCCGGCAGCAGCACCCGGCGAAAGGTGGTGAACCAGCTCGCACCCAGGTCGATCGAGGCCTCGAGAATCGAATAGTCGAAGTGCTTCAACCGCGTGCGCACCACTGCGCAAACGAAGGCGATGTTGAACACGGCGTGGCTGATGATGATCGAGTGCAGGCCCAGCCCAACCTTGAGCAGGTTGAAGAAGCTCAGCAGCGCAATCGCCAGGACGATGTCGGGAATGATCATCGGCGCCATCAACAAGGTGTCGACGACTTGTCCCTTGTCATTGCCCTTGCGGCGCAACTCGATGCCCAGCGCCAGGAACGTCCCGAGTACGCAGGCAATGAATGTCGCCGACAGCGCGACGATCAAGGTGTTGAGTGCCGCCGACAAAATGGCCGAGTTACGCGCCAGCGCCACGTACCACTTCAGCGAAACGCCGCCCCACGCCGTGGGCAAACCGGACTTGTTGAACGACAGCAGGATCAACACCAGGATCGGCACATAAAGGAAGGCATACACCAATCCCAGGTGCGTGCCGAGCACCGTGCCGCCAACCGAACGTGACTGGCTCATGCGCGGCCCCCTTCTGCACGACGGGCGACCAATGCCTGAACGAACAACAGAATCAGCATGATCGCGATCAGGAAGAAGCTCAGCGCGGCACCGAACGGCCAGTCCCTCGCCGTGAGGAATTGCGAGTAGATCAGGTTACCGACCATCTGCACCTGCTTGCCGCCCAACAGGTCGGCGGTAATGAAGTTTCCGATGCTCAGGACGAAGACAAACACGGCACCGGCCGCAACACCGGGAACGCTCAGCGGCAGGATGATCCGCCGAAAAGTCATCCAGCCCGAGGCACCAAGGTCTTTCGACGCATCCCAGAGCTCGTTGTTGATCCGTGACAGCGAAGAGAAAATCGCCAGGATCACAAACGGAATGTAGTTGTAGACCAGGCCCAGCACCACCGACGCTTCGGTGTACAGCAAGCTGATCGGTTCGCCGCTGTAGCCGAACATCTGCAGCATCCGGTTGATCAAGCCTTCGCGATTCAGCAGGACGATCCAGGCGTAGGTGCGGATCAGGTAATTGCTCCAGAACGGCAGCATCACCAGAAACAGGAACACCGCTTGCCGGCGCCGCGGAGCACGCGCAATGGCGTAGGCGGCCGGGTAGCCGATCAGTACCGCAAACACCGTCGCCAGACCGGCGATCTTGGCCGATTTGAGCAAGATGCCCAGGTACAGCGGATCGAACGCGCGCTGGTAGTTTTCCCAAGTAAACAGCCAGTCGATACCGCCGTAGGCACCGCGTTCGACGAAGCTGTAGACCAGCACCAGCAGACACGGAATCACCAAAAAGGTCAGCAGCCAGCCAAAGCCGGGCGCAAGAAGCCAGGCCGACAGGCGCCTGTCAGCATGCAAAGCACTCATTACCCATATCCTCCCGCCCCGGAACGGAGGCGGCGTGCGAGCGTGGCGAGGCATGCGGGACATGCCTCGGATCGATGCGAACTAGTTCTTAGTTCTGTGCTGCCATGATTTCGGTGACGGCCCGGGTGTAGGCCTTTTGCGTAGTGCCACCCAGATCGCGCAACTGTTCCATCTTCAACAGCTCGCTCGGGGCGATCGTCAAGTTGGGGTATTGCTTGAGCAGGTCAGCGGACAAACCGGCCATTGCGGCCTGATTGGGGATTTTGTAGAGGATGTTTTCAGCCACCCAGACGTGGTTTTCCCTGGCGAGCATGAAGTTGACGAACTTGAACGCCTCCTCCTGATGCTTCGAGCTTTTCAGCACGACCATGGTGTCCACCCAAAGGTCGGAACCTTCCTTGGGCACGACAAACTTGATGGCCGCATTGGCTTGGGTGCCGTAGTTGCACCAGCCATCCCACGCGTGCGCCATCAGCGATTCGCCGGAAGCGAGCTTGGAGTAAAAGGTGGTGTCGTCGAAGGAGAGGATGCGTTTCTTGGTAGCGATCAACTGATCGCGGACGGCGGCGATCTGTTTGGGATCGTTGTCGTTGACTGACCAGCCCTTGGCCAGGAACCCGGCGCCGAGCATCCAGCGGTCCGTGGCGAGCATCGTCACTTTGCCTTTGAGCGCATCGCTCGGGTTGAGCAGTTCGTTCCAGCTTACCGGCGCTGGTGCGACCTTGTCGGAGCGGTAGCAAATCCCGGTCGTGCCCCAGGTGTACGGCACCGAGAAATGGTTGCCCGGGTCATATTCCAGCTGGGTGGCTTCGGGATAGAGGTTTTTAAGATTGGGGACTTTGACGGGATCGATGTCTGCCAGCAGACCTTGCTTGTGCAAGACTTCGGCGAAGGGAGAGGAGACAAACACAACGTCATAGCCTTCACCGCCAGACGCCATCAGCTTGCCCATGATTTCTTCGTTGGTCGCGTGCAACGCCTTGTCGACGTCAACGCCGCTGGCCGCTTTGAACGTGTCCAGCGCATCCGGGGCCATGTAGCCGTCCCAGATCGATATCACCATGTCTTTTGCACTTGCAGCCTGTGAAGCGATCGCCAGGGAGACGCTCAATCCCAGACACATAAGGCCTTTCAGCTTTCTCATAATACTCACCCGACGATTGATTATTTTTGTGTTCGAAGGCAGTACGGTGTAAAGAGAAACGATTGCTTGTGTTTTTTTTTAGAAATTAGGACCAGCACGATTCGATGTCAACGGTTTTTTTTGCGCCTGACGGTTTTGCGATGCATGGCATAAGATGAGCACCTGAGTCGACGCGCCCAAAAGAGATAGACGCTTGAGCACAACACCCGAGAAGAAACCCCGCACCAACCACCTGGAACTCGCCCGCCGGATTCTGGAGCACACCCAGGAAACCGGGCTGGTGGCCGGCGATCCGGTCGCCGAGCAAGCGCTGGCGCGGACATTCCAGGTGTCACGCACACTGATTCGTGGCGCACTTAAAGTACTGCTGGAAGAAAACCTGCTGAGTCATGAGGCCGGCAAAGGCTATCGACTGATCGCACCGCCGACCGGCCAGGCGTTCAATGCCGCATTGCCACAAGCCGAGGAAGAAGAGCTGGCGACCTCGGTGTTGCGCGACCGCATGGCCGGACGCCTCGGTGACAGCATCAGCATCAGCGAACTGATGCGTCGTTACGACATCGGTCGGCCAGCCGCTCAAAAAGCCCTGCAACAACTGAGTGAAAGCCAGGCCATCGAGCGCGGCCCCGGCCAGTCCTGGCTGTTTCGCCCGTCGCTGAACAGCCTCGCCGCCCTCGAAGAAAGCCTCAAATTCCGGTTGATTCTGGAGCCGGAAGCCCTGCTCAGCCCAAACTTCAACGCCGACCCACAACGCTTGGCGCTACTGCGAAGCGCTATGCAAACCTTGCTCTCGAGCCCCGTAGAGCATTTCGATATCCAGCAATTTCGCGAACTCGATATCAGCTTCCACGAACTGCTCGGCCAGAGCTGCGGCAATCGTTTTATCGGTGACGCCCTGCTCCAGCACCAAAGCCTGCGGCGCCTGCCGAACCTGCTTCCGACGGTCAGCGTGCACCGCCTCCAGGAAGCCCTGCGCGAACATCTGCAAATCATCGCGCACATCGAGCGCGGACAGCTGGAGATCGCCGCCGACCTGTTGCGACTGCACCTGCGCCTGAGCGCCGCCCAGCGCCCGCAAACTGCCAACCGCGGCATCCCGCAAGGCCAGTTGTTCGGGCGTCGCTGAACAGCTCAAAAAACATGATGATTTTTTTTATAAAATAAGACAGCATCCAATCATCTTCAGGCACGGCGGGCTGTACCCGCCTTGGATGTCCTCGCCATGCACACACAAAAACTTATCGCTCTGTTTCCGGAAGCCAGTTTCGGCGCGGCCTTGAACTGCATTGGCATCGCCCAATCGCTGCGTGAGCTGGGAGCAAAACCGGTCTTTATCTGCCACGAACATTTTCAAGGGCTTTTCGCCGAATACGGCTTCGATGAGTACCCGATTCCACAAGCCAGCCCCTTGTCGGCAGCGGAACACCAGCATTACTGGGAGCGTTTTATCGAGCGCAACATTCCCTACTTCGACCAGACTCCGCTAGCGCAGATCGACAGCTATGTGGCGCCGGCCTGGGAAGCCATTATCGACACCGCGATTGAAGCGGAAAAGCCGCTGCAACAGTTGCTCGGGCGCCTTAAGCCGGACGTCATCGTCCTCGACAACGTGGTCATGTTCCCCGCTATCGCCAACGCGGGATGCCCGTGGGTACGGATGGTCTCCTGTGCTGAAACCGAACTGCCGGATGCCGCCGTGCCGCCGTATTTGTCGGGTTGCCTGGCCAGCGACGCGGAGGCCCGCGAACGTTTTGCCGTGCATTACCGCAAAGCCGTAGCACCGGCCCATGAACGCTTTTCGCAGTTTCTCGCAAACAACGGAACGGCGCCTTGCCCACCTGGCCAGTTCCTCAACGATTCACCCTGGCTCAACCTGTTGCTGTCGCCGACGCCAGTGCGTTATGAACGCCAGTCGCAGCTGGATCCGCAGCGCTATGTGTACCTCGACGGTTGCGTACGCCGCGAGGCGCCTTACATCGTTCCCGACTTCCCACGGCACAACGACGCGCCGCTGATCTACATCAGCTTCGGCAGCCTCGGTGCCGCCGACACCGACATGATGAAGCGCCTGATCGGGACCATCGAAACCCTGCCCTATCGCTTTCTCATCAACGTTGGCGCCTATCGGGACATGTACACCACCGTCCCGGACAACGTGTATCTGGACAGCTGGTTTCCACAGCCGGCCGTGCTCAGAGAGTGTCAGTTGTTCGTCCACCACGGTGGCAACAACAGTTTCTGCGAAGCGCTGTACTTCGGCTTGCCGTCACTGATCATTCCTTACTGCTGGGACGGTCATGACAATGCCGTACGCGCCGAGGAAGTCGGCGTCGGCCGCTACTTGCCACGCTTTGCCGATCCACTGTCCGCGCTTCCTGCCGCTCTCGAACAGCTGCTGGCGGATCAGTCGATGAAACTGCGCCTCGAAGCGTTCAGCAAGAATATGCAGGCGACTCGCGGCACTGACATTGCAGCAAGGGCGATCATGGCGCTCCCCAACACTGAAGCGAACGCAGCCCTGTAGGAGCAAAGCTTGCTCGCGAAAGCGGTAGGTCAGTCGCAGCTTTATTCACTGAAAATCGCCTTCGCGAGCAAGCTTTGCTCCTACAAGCATCAGCCCCGGAGGATCATGAACACTTTGCGCACCGGCGTCAGGTTTTCCCAGGTGCCTTTGAAGCCCGCGGCGACCACAAACGTGGCGCCGGCCTTGAACTCCTGGCTGACGCCATTGCTGTCGGTCAGACGAACGTGTCCTTCGAGCAAATGACAGAGTTCGTCGTAGTCGCACTCACATCGCTCGAGGTGCTCCGGCGCTTCCCAGATGCCTGCGACCGCTTTTTTCTCCGGCGCCACAAAGTGCCGCCAGCTACGGCTGCGATACGGGGTGTCGACCACTTCGGGATCGCTGGTTTCGAACTCGACGACGGGCAAATCGGGGTTGGCGAAATCGATGATGTGATCAGGGTTTCTCATGGTCATGGTCATTCTCACTCCAGTTCAAGAATCAAAACCGATACCCAGCGCATCAAACCCTTTGAGCAGCCAGTCGCGGTGTCCGGAAAGGTCTTCTCGGGCCAGTGAGCGCTGCGCCAGCGACACGCCCACATAACGCAGGGGCTCGGGGGGAAACGGAAAAGGTGCTGTCGAGGTCATTGCCAGTTTCGTGCGCTCGGTAGATTTTCCCTCGAGCAAATCGAGCATGGTCAGTGCCGCGAAACGACTGGCGGACACACCCTGCCCCGTGAACCCTTGGGCGTAGGCAACGCAGCCGTCAGACGAAGTGCCGCAGAACAGGGTGGTGCGCGCGGAGGTATCGATGATGCCGCCCCAGGCATGGCTGAACGTGACGTCCGCCAACGCCGGGAAAGCCGATTGAAATTGCCGAGCCAATGTCGCAAAGCTTTCCGGACGTTGCGTCAACGCCTCGTCGCGCCGGCTCCCGAAGTGATAGATGGCGTCGTAACCGCCCCAGAGGATGCGGTTATCTTCGGTCTTGCGCAGGTAATGAAACTGATTGCCACTGTCGGCAATCCCATAGCGGCCGACCCAACCGATGGCGCGCAGCTGAGCATCGCCGAGCGGCTGAGTCGCTAATGCGTAGTCATAAATGGGAATGACCTTGGACTTCAGCGCCCCCAGCAACGGCGGCGCGATGTTGGTGCCAAGTGCGACTTTGGCCGCTTTGACAGAGCCCAGACCGGCTTCCAGTACCTGATGATTGCGATCTTGATGCAATGCGGTCACCGGCGAATGCTCGAACAGCTGCACACTTTGTGCAAGGCACACGCGCCGTAGTTCCGCGACCATCTTCACCGGGTTCAGCAGCGCGTAATTGGGCTCGAAAACGCCCGCAACATAGGCCGGCGAGTCGAGGTGCGACTTGAGCCTCTCGCCATCCAGAAATTCGCAGGCGATGCCAAAGCGCTCGTAGTTACGCTGCATCGACCTTAGCCCTTCAACCTGCCAGGGCTGACTCGCGACATTCAATTTTCCGGAGCGCTCAAACGCTACGTCCATGTCATAGCGCTGCAGATCCTCCTCAAATGCCACCAGGTTTTCCCTGCCCAGTCGCACCAGTTGCTCTGCTTCCTTGGGCCAACGTTTCAGCGCATTGGAAACACCGTGGGAAATACTCGGCGCACAAAACCCGCCATTGCGCCCACTCGCCTCGCCACCGCACTGCCCGGCTTCAAGCACAACGATGCTTGCTTCAGGCCAGCGCTGACGCGCCATCAACGCAGTCCATAGCCCGACAAATCCGCCGCCCACAATCGCAATATCACACGTCACTTCACCCGTGAGCCTTGGCGCGGCGGCCGCTGGCGTTCGTGTTTCCTGCCAGACAGGATAAGGCCGAGCGTCCGCCAGGGACTGGTTCGCGATGGGAAGTGTCATGCGCTCATGCTCCGTAAAATTCTTGGGCTGACGCTAAAGCAATACCCGACGCTTTCACAGGCACAACGGGCAGGCAAACATCGCAGCGGACACGGGCGGAAAAGTACGGCTTCTGGAATACTCTGGGCTTTGCCCTGATCTGCACCCTGGAGTTCGTCGTGGAAGTACCTGATTTACCCACCACCCCAACCTTCCTGGCGGATCCTTCGAGCACACAGACTCATGAAGTTGCGGTGCGTTATCACGAGGCATGGAAGCGGCGTGACCTGGACGCGGTGATGGCGCTCTATCACCCGGCCATCGAGTACAACGATTTTTTCCAGAACCGGACCATCGAGTACTCGCAATTGCGCGACTATCTCGCGGCAAGCATGCCGGTGGGATCAGAAGAGTTTCAGATTTACACCGATCGCTTGCGCATCGATGGCGACACCGCGTTCCTGCAGTACCGGGTGACGCTCAATGGCAGCGAGGGTCTTGTTTCATTCCGCACTGTTGAAGCGCTGTCGGTACGGGACGGGTTGATCATTAAAGTCAACGAACACGCGATATTGGTCGGTCATGCCTCAACGTTGACCCGCCCGGCCTCTAGCGCTGAGGCGGTCAGTCGTTTGGGATTATCAGCCCGTCAGGTCGGGGCGCTTGCCAATGATTTGCAGCAGTACTTCGAACAGACCAAGCCCTACCTCGATCCACGGCTGGACCTGTCTTATGTCGCGGCATCGACTGGCTACACACGCAACCAGATCTCGTTCTTTCTCAATCAGGTTCGGGGGCAAACGTTTTATACGCTACTGAATCAGCTGCGCCTGGATGAAGCCCTTTCACGCTTGAATGCGCAACGCCACGCCTCACGCATCGACGAGATTGCCAGCGCCTCAGGCTTTAACTCGCTGTCCACGTTCTACCGTTGCTTCAAGCAAAAAACCGGGTGTTCACCGAAGGCTTATTTGCAGCAACTGTCTCGCCCTGAATAACCCATCGATCAGCCTTTAACTGGCCTTCCAAAACCTGCACAATCGCCGGCTTTTTTCGCGACAGGAAGTCCTCATGCAACGGATTGTAATTCTGGGCAATGCCGGTAGCGGCAAATCCACCCTCGCCCGCGCCCTCGGCAAGCGCCTGAGCCTGCCCGTGGTGCACCTGGACACGCTGTTCTGGGAGCCCGGCTGGGTCGAACCCGACGCCGAGCAGTTCCGCGCACGGGTCCGCGAAGCGATCGCACCGGATGCCTGGATTTGTGAAGGCAACTATGCGCGGCGAACCTTCGACCTGCGCCTGTCCCGTGCCGACCTGATCATCTGGCTCGATACGTCGCGGCTCACCTGTTTCACCCGGGTGATCATACGCAGCGTAATGAACCGCCCTCGCCCTGACCTTGCAGCAGGCTGTACAGAGAAACTCGACCGGGCATTCCTGACCTTCCTGAACTTCGTGTGGAATTTCGATCGTGGCTATCGCCCGGGTATCGAGGCGGTGCGCCTGGCCATAGGCCCGCACATTTCTACGGTGCACTTACGCGGCACCCGGCAGATTGCCGCATTTCTCGATAGCTTGCCCACAACGCCTGGAGTCTGCCTCGAATAGATAGAGGGTGACGTTCGCCCTTCTCGCCGTCGATCCGTGCAGGCTCAGCAGGGGTTGTGAGAGAAAACACTAGGGGTCGCGAAGAAGTCCGTGTGTCGCATAAAGAAGAGTCAGGTTTCGATATGGCTTTTTTACGACTACCTTTATCCGTCAGAACTAGCTCTGCATCCATGGACGAGCAGCTAGCGGTACGAGTGCTTACGAATACATGCTCCCCCTTCGAGGATCAGACATGCATCCATCCTTTCTGCAGCGTATCGAAGAGCTCGGCGCCCTGCTCGTCCGCTCCAACGCAACACGCATCGATTTCTTCCGGCGCACTAATCGACTGAAGTCGCGCCGCGGTGTTCGCTTCCAGGTGGTGACCCTGCAGCTCGGCATCTTCCAGGTCGTCGAGCGCTACACTGGCAAGACTTGGGCCTACCGTTTCAGCTACCAAGAGGCCATGGATTTCGCCATCCAACTCGAGGAAAAGTCCAACCGTCGGAAGGGAGTGGCGCGGTGTTCGGCGAGCAGCCATTCGTGACGTACTGCTTTCACCCCTTCGGTCAGGCTGGAAGGAGTCCCGCCTCTTGATAGCTCTGAACCAGTTCGTCGAATAAACCGATATCGAAGCGAGTTCGGGCAATCAATTGAGCGCCAGCCACGGCGGTGTAAATGGCGCGGGCACGTCGCTCGCACACTTCAATGCTGCCCAGGCCGATTTCAGCGAGTACTTTTGCCAGCCACGCCACATTGATGTCTGCAAACGCCAGCACTTCACTCTTCACCTCCTCGGGCAGGTCCTGGTGTTCCGCAGCCATGAAGCTGAACATACACAACCTGTTGCCGTTTTCCAGAGATGTTCGAAAGATACCCGGGTACGCCTGCAGGCAGCGAATCGGATCGGGGTGTTCACCGCGCAGGGCTTCCAGAACACTGACAGTGTCCTCCCGGTATCGCCTGGCTACTGCGGCGCCGAGGTCGGCCTTGCTCGCGAAATGGTAATAGATGCTTGCGTTCTTGATCCCCACCGCATCAGCAATACTTCGGAAATTGATCCCACTGTAGCCGTGGGTTTGAGCCGCCCCTTTGGCCGCTTCCAATATGGCTTCCCGGGCATTTTCGCTCACGTTTTCATTCCTCGATTCTTTGATTGATGGGGTGATTTCGCGCGATGTTACTCGCATATTTCATAACCTGCCATCTGGTAGGTAGTTGTTGACAGCGCAGGAACAAGCGCCCAATCTCTGCCTACCACTTGATAGGTAGGTAAATAAATCATGACTTTTCAGCAGCATCACTCCGACGCGTCGAAATTCCCAATGATGAAAATTTACGACTGGTACAACGGGCCCTACCCGGCGCGGGTGCGAATCGCGTTAGCAGAGAAAGGCCTGCTGTCCCGGATCGAGTTTGTACCGGTCAATCTATGGACAGGCGAGCACAAGAAACCAGCGTTTCTCGCCATCAACTATTCCGGAACACTTCCCGTCCTGGAGTTGGCCGACGGTACGCTCATCGCGGAGTGCACCGCTATCACTCAGTTCCTGGATGTTCTGGATGACAGCCCTGTGCTCACCGGTAAAACGCCCACTGAAAAAGGCATCATCCATATGATGACCAAACGTGCGGAAATTGAATTTCTGGACGCTGTCAGCGCGTACTTCCATCACGCGACGCCAGGGCTTGGGCCGGATGTCGAGCTTTCTCAGAACTTTGAATGGGGTGAGCGGATGCGGGATAAGGCCGTAAGGGGGATGCACTATTTCAACAGTGTCCTGAAAAATCAGCCTTTTGTGGCGGGCAATGCATTTTCGATGGCCGACATTGCAGTACTGGGCGGCATGATTTTCGCCTCGCTGGTGAAACTGCCTATACCTGATGGATGTGAAGCATTGCATGCATGGCATGCCAGAATGAACGAGCGATCAAGCGTCCAGGAATGGCGCGCCATGGTGGAACAAGGCGAGCCAAAAAACTGAGAACACATGCATCTGGGCATAACTCACTCGCCTGCGGCAGCTATCGGCTTTGGATTCAACCGGCGCGACATAGCGCGCCGGTCACTTCCACCACCGCTAATTCACTTTTTTATTGAAACAATCGTTGCCATCAGCGGCCATTGCACAGCCGGAACAGCACAGATCTTCGCCACGCCAGGTTACTTAGCCTTTGCGCTCTTGATGTCGCTTATGATTTGCTGCGCAATAGCCTCTACCTGCTCTTGAGTCATAGCTGACATAACCCCCCCCCAAGCAGATGAAGAGGTGTCATATGTCCGGGTCCCGATCAAGCGTCCAGACTTCAGATCTGAGTAATCTGCACTTGAGTTAATCCAAGCGTTGCCGACCATCACGCCAGCGACATAACGCGAACCTGGTGTCAGATACCGGAAATTCGTAACGTTGATCTTGATGCCCACCCCCTCTTTCTCTGCGGGGTTCGCTACATGCGACTCAGTGAGGTGGTATCCAGCGCGGTCAGCTTCATTTTTCAGGGCTTCATTCCATTCTTGCCGCAGGCGAATCCAGTCTTCGTTCTGCCGGACCTTGCCGTTCCCCTGAATATTCACCACCAGGTTCGTCTTGGCGGACTCTTCAATCGTCAGCGCTTCAGTGCCGCCGCTTTTTACGGAGGCCGCACAGCCGCTCAGCAAAGAAACGACTACGGCGCATGAAAGGGAGATAAAAAACCGGGTGCTTTTCATTGAATGTCCATATCCAAAAAGGTGTGCATGGCTGTCTTCAATGAAGAGTCACAACCCTGCGGCTTTCACCAATCCTGATCCGGTCCAGTGCCCTGTTTAGAGAATCCAGGGCGTCAAGGAGGGCTTTCGCCTCTATCTCTCGACCATCTCCCCAAAGGCGTTCAGCCATTCTGTTCAGGGCTTGGATGGCGTGCTCAATTTCATTAGCAGTAGCCGTCGCGGCTACTTTACTTTCCGGCTTTTTCTTCGGCATTCAGTAACCCTTCTGCAGGGCATTGCTCTGTCTTTCCATTGTTAGCGCGAATACATCGCCCATCGGAACAAGCGCTGCTCTGAGGCTCGGTGAAGTTGTTGCCGTCATCCGAGCCCAGGACCAGGCGCGCCCTTCTCGCCCATACATCTTGCTAACGACTTGAAATTTATCATCATTGAATTGCCGTTTCGACTGCATTGTCCTCAACTCTGTCGCCGGGACTGCGAACGACTGGCGCTTCACCCAAAATGGCAAAGTCGAAAGTTGTAGGGTCCCGCTTGCAAACGCTCGCGAGACGAATGATGGCGCCGTTGCTCGAGAGTGGGCGGTTCACGGTTACGGTATTGCAATGAAATCGATGTGGGATATTAGCGCAGACCTACGAGCAGGACGCTTGAAGATTCTATTACCGCAATGGCGCTCTGCGGACGCGCCGGTACATGCTTTCGAGCATGTCGGCTGAGTTATACCGGAATGAGTATAAGGAAAATGGCAGGGGCGGCTGGATTCGAACCAACGCATGGCAGGATCAAAACCTGCTGCCTTACCGCTTGGCGACGCCCCTGTATCTGTTGCTACGAGTGCCCAGCACTCTATTCCTGATTTTGCAGCTTGCGAGCAACATCGAGATGCTGCGACCTTACGCTATAAGCCCTGTAAGGGCCTCTGTAAGGGCCTCTGTAAGATGCGCGGGAATTTATCAACTTTCGCTTCGTCTGGGAAGATAAAAAACAAAAAAATCGCTTAAAAACAGTCGCTTATTGTTGATCCAGGTTAGATTCAATCCTCTCAGGGGCTTTTGAGTTTTCCAGCAGTACCACGAAGGTGGCCGGTGACAGTTCCGGCCCCAGCGTCAACCATCAGGTTGCGAATGGAAAATCGAGATGGTCATTTTTCACCCCCATCCTCACAGACTCCTGCGGATACCGGTGATCCCCGATTCGCCGACAACTCCGCCACGGAAATCATCCGCTGAATCGCCGATACCATTTTGCGTTGTGGACCGGTCAAGCTGAAGGCGAGCTCACTGGCCATGACGTGTTCGGATTGGTAGATTCGTCGCTGACTTTCCGGTCCTCAGTTGCTCTTCCGTGGCGCCTTCCTTTCCGCCGTAGATTTTCCACATATCGTCCAGTTCGACACCGACGCAATAGGTTTCGTATTCGATATAGAGCCAACGGAGCGAACTTGGGGGCGTCAATTCTGAAGAGGAAGCAGGCGTGAAAAATAGAGAATTTGCGCGGGTTTTGCGCAGGCACAAAAAAGCCGATCTAGATGATCGGCTTAAGTATCTGATTTTACACAGAAAATATGGTCGGGACGGAGTGATTCGAACACTCGACCCCTAGCACCCCATCTCCTTTTTCGTACTTTTTGAAAGACTCCAAAATTTTACTCTGGATTTTTCCAAGCTAGTATTTACTTGAGCTCCAGCGGTGTTCTGCTCCACGAGAGTCTAGTAACGTCCATCAAGAGCCGACGTTTTTGTGGGGGTAAAAGTAGGGGGAATCCATTTTATGGCCAAAATCACCATCAAAGAACTCGAGTCGCTGAGCGCCAACGATGCCGGCCGAATCCTCCGGGAGGACGGCAATCTGGCCGGGCGAATCTCCGTCCGTAAGGACGGTGTGTCGGTCAGCTTTTTCTATCGCTATCGGTGGGGCAACCAGAACAAAGAGTACGCCTGCGGAACCTGGCCGCGCAAATCCCTGACGGACATCCGCAAGGCACGCAACCAAGCCCGGGCGCTCATCGATGAGCAAATCAATCCTAACGAGCAAAAGAAGACCGCCAAGACACAGGCATACGCCGCGGCTGATATAGAGGCCGAACAGGTAAAGACGTCGAAGGCGCAAACACTGACCGTCCAGGATCTGGCCAAGGCCTGGCTGTTGGATGGCGTCGCGCGTAAAGACGGCAATGCCGAATTGCAGCGCCGTTTTAACAAGGACCTATACCCGGCCCTCGGCAAAACGGCGGTGAGCAGTGTGTCGGAACACGATGTTCGGGCGCTGATCCGCACCGTGGTCAACCGCGGCGCTCACCGACAAGCCATCAGTTTCTTCGCCGACCTCACCCAGATGTTCAGCTGGGCCAGAAAGCGCCAGCCCTGGCGGGCGTTACTGGTCGAGGGCGATCCGACGGAACTGGTCGACATCTCCCCCTTGATCCCTGCCGACTACGAAGCGGAAAGAAGCCGCATCCTTTCCCCGGCTGAGCTGTTGGAACTGCACACCCGCTTCCAGCAAATGACCGCCGATTACGACGCCCTCCCCGCGGGCCAAAAATACGACGGCATTCGACCGCTAAAGAAGGAAACACAGCTTGCGCTCTGGATCAGCCTGGGCACGCTATGCCGGATTGGCGAGTTGCTGCAGGCCGAATGGAAAAATGTCGATCTAGACCAGCAGACCTGGTTCCTCCCCAGCGAAAACGTCAAAGGCGCCCGGGGCAAGAAACAAGACCACCATGTTTTCCTCTCCCCCTTCGCCCTGCATTTCTTTCAGGAACTCAAAATCCTGACGGGCGACTCGCAATGGTGCTTTCCCAACAAGCAGGATGATGGGCATGTGGACGTAAAGGTGGTGAGTAAACAGGTCGGTGATCGCCAGGCTCGGTTCAAAAACCGCAAGGCCCTCTCCAGACGGTGCCATGACGATACCCTGGTCCTTGCCGACGGCCAAAACGGCGACTGGACTCCGCATGACCTGCGCCGTACGGGGGCGACCATGATGCAAGCCTTAGGCGTTAGCCTGGATATCATCGATCGCTGCCAAAACCATGTGCTGGCCGGCTCTCGGGTGAGGCGCCATTACCTGCATCACGACTATGCCGACGAGAAGAAAAACGCCTGGAACTTGCTGGGCGATCGACTCAGTGCGGTGCTGTCCTCGACCTACGAGCACACGCCAAACGAGTCGAAGTTGTCTTTTCCAGCGTACACGACGAAAGAGCCCCGGACATCCTCATAGGGCTGTTTCACCCTGCGTTCACCGGAATTTAACGTCCCCATGCTGTGATCCATAATTGGCGATGAGCAAAGGTGGCAGATTGCATGTACACATTCGTGAGTTTTACCGTCAAGGAACTGTTCGAAAAAGTATGGCAAACACCCATGGTCAAACTGGCCCACGAAATTGGTGTTTCCGACGTCGCCGTCGCCAAAGCTTGTCGCAAAGCCGGCATCCCTCTCCCTTGCCGTGGCATGGGAAAGGCAACTACAACGTAAACTCAGGTCGAAGGTTATGTCCGATTCCAGGTGCTCGACAGTGACACCCCGCCTGAGACTACTGGCACTGATTTGAACTCACCTATAGTCCGGTGAAGGATTGAAGCACCCTCTCAATTAACCGAGCCTCACGCGCTAAATGAGTCATTGGCTAAAGAGCGCAAGCTACCCGCGTTTGCTCGGTGTTATCTAATTGCACGGGGCGTTGGGTTTTCTGCTGCATGACGATGGCTCGCGCTGAGACATGTTCCCGTGGGGAACGTCGCGTACGCGCAACCTAGTCAAATCGCAGGTCCGCGATTTGCTTTCGATGGCTAGATGGAAGAGCGCTAGATCGCGGCCTCACCCGAATGGACCAGTTATCTTTGAGTCGGAGTGGGACTTTCTGCTCGACCAATTTCCTCTGTTCCGCGGTTGATAGCTGCAGGTCGTAATAGTTTTCATGGGGGGGGACAGGCGGATATGATTGATCACCCCTTGGACAACGACCGCAACGAAAAACGGGCCTCATTGAGCTTGGAGTAGAAACAGTCCGATGGCTGCTGCCCTGCCAAGCGAGTGTCACCCGACAGCCAATCCAACATAATGCCTACTACGCCTTAAATATCTCCCATAGTTCAGGATTCATTCATCATGAAGCTGCCCGCTGCACTTGCAAGCTACTTCGACTCACTCAGCGAGGAGCGCCTTCAGATAAGCCTGCGTTGTTTGCAAGATGACTTCAGCTGCGAAGGCGGAACATTCGACCTGATCACAGATTGTTTCCTAGACAATGACGCGACGCTATTCGAGAACGCCATACCATGGTTGCAGGAGGCCGTACAAGAAGCAGCTTTCATGGACAGCATCCTGCGCTTAGAACGCAACAGGCTCGAAGGAGAGTTGGAGCGGCTTCATATCGATCCTACCTATAACCGCCGCGAAATAGAATTCAAGAAGCGTGAACTCGATGATGTGTGCTTCGAGAGCCTGCAAGAGCGGGCCCTGCGCTCCTACGACGATTTTTGCTCCACCTTGGTGGCCGCAAAGGACTTCGCTGCTCGCCAGTGCAAGAACAACTTCTTCCTCACCAAGTTGCTGCGCATCGTGTATGAAGCGCACTGTGCAGAGCAACGCGAGGAACGCAGATACATGCGTGTGCCGCAAAAATCCACGCAACTTTACCAGTACTACAAGGCCGCGGAAGTCGACTTGCTTGAGACCGACACGCAGTACAGCAAATACAACTTGTACTCAGTCACCCTGGATACCAAACTACTAATAGGAATACCCAATAGGATCCTCGACCCGCAACGACCGCTGCAACTGCTTATCGAAAACACCCCAGAGCATGTACTAAGGCTGTTCGAGCGCCTGCGCAATGAGGGACTAATTAAAGACCTAGCCCTGCTAGCCAGCAACGATGTATTGATTGAAACGGACAAACACATATTCGTCACCCTAGGCTATCAGATCATCACGGTACCGCTAACGGTGGACAATCTGCCCCGACAACCGGACGGGACAGTGCTGCGTACAGTACTCCGCAAAAGCAGTTTGCCGAACGATAGTGCTGCTGTACGGCCCTCGGTTTCGACCTTTTACAGACCGGACAGTGAGGATAAAACTTGGTGTTCGATCACTGCGAACAGCATGACCTTTGAGGAAATCGCCCACGTCCCAGAACTGCTTGAAGATTGCGCAGTGACCCGTATGATCCACTTGGAGTATTTCATCGACGGCGGCCGGTTATTCGTTTCGCATATCGACCACGAATTCATTTTCTACACCCACGAAGAGTTTGACCTACGCGCCGACGATTTCAGCCAGAAAGGCAACGCACGTAAGCGCTTGAAGACCTTCAAGATCGATCGCTCCGCCATCCCCTTCATGCTGGACGACGGCACACTCTTCGTCCATACACTCATTGATGCCTGTTTCGAAAAGCCGTACCTGCTCATGGACTTCCTGCTCGACCTGCTGCAGCAAGACTGACCCACGCGGCTGTCGGCGTTTATCCATGCAGCAGCCCCGATAACACCCGCCTATGCTAGCCCTCTCTAACTCATCATGTCGCTTCTCACTCTGATGCGCCTAATCAACCAGACACCGGGACCAAATGCAGACGTTACCGACATAGGTTTGATTGCCATTCAAGCTGTTCCAGATATAGCAGTGTTGTTCTATGTCCTGACCGCAAGGGGCACTGATCGAGATCCTCAGTCACCTCGACATACGAAACTAAAAGCACCCAGATATCTGGGTATTGAGGTCGATGGTGCCCTGGAAATGGCGGAGCAGATAGGTTTGACCATCCACAGCGACGGCGGAGGTCAGACCGTCGCTACCCGGCCAAAAGCTGCCGCTCAATGGTGTCTATGAACCAGGGACGTATCAGCATGACTCAATATGGCGTTTAGCCAGCTTGGGCTGATAAGATTGCGCTCTGAATACATTCAACCTGTATATCAATACAGTATCGTGGATTTTCCTGGCCAGGATGGCGAAGTTAGCTACTCACTGGCCAATCTTGTTTTCCAAGATTGGAGTTGCTGTGAACGCGAAGCTCGATTTTGACGCATCAAAGCTCTACGAAGCCCTGAAGTACCAAATCCACGTAGCGATCGACTACTGCCATACCCTTGATAAGGACGATGTCCTTTGGATCGAGGTGTTTGGCGATGTCACCGTCGAAGGCCGTGATCAGGTTGAGGTTAAGGAGTACAGCGACAGCCTGACCGACAGCCATGAAAACCTCTGGAACACCCTCAATAACTGGCTAAAGCCTGATTTCAATCATCAGCAATACGCCAACCTGATCCTGCTGACGACTCAGGCCTATGGTGAGCGAGCAGCTATCAAAGATTGGTATCAGTGGAATACTGATCAGCGTCTGGCTGCGCTGGAAAGTATCCTCCAGGATGCGGAGGCTCGCTTCGAAAAGGCCAAGCAGGAGAAAGAGGCAACTGCTGACCAAAGCGAGGAAGGTGGTACAGGAGGAAAAACTCCAGGGCCTTCTAAGGCGCTGACCCTGCAGCGCAAGGTGATGGCAAAAGCCATGCGTGAGTCGCTGATGGAGGCTCTGCCCAAGGTCAAGATCATCACCGAGCAACCTGACCTGCTTGGCTTGATCGCCAGGTACAAGAGGGCCCATCTTAAAAGCATCCATGAGCATCGCATGGACGACTTCTTGAATGACCTCTTTGGCTTCATGACCAGCGCCGTTAAGGTCACAGAAGGATGGCGGTTCACCACCGCGGAATTCGACAGCAAATTCACAGAGCTCACCGCCCGCTACCTGATTGGCTCGGTGAAGTTTCCCCGTGTCAACACTGAGGAGATCGAGCGGGAAGCTGCTGAGATGAATGTGCGTGACCGCATTTACGCCCAAAAGCTAGATGAGATCGGCGGCGAGGAGGAGCTTATTCTTGAGGCAACTGCCGATCTGCTTCATGCCCACGAATACATTGCCGAGCTGATCAAGGACTGCACCACGTCACAGAGCGACGTGGAAAGCTACAGCAAGAACCATATGCGCACTCATAGTGCCAGCAGGGCAAAACTGATGATCGGTTGCGACGAAACCTGGTCGGTTTCGAAACTGAAGCAGGAATCCCTCAAGTTCTACTACGCGCGCTGTGAATTGGATGTCGTGGGCTTTCGAAACTACGAAGACACGCCCGTTGAGTTCCGCAATGGCATCTACCACATGCTCGCAGATTCAGTGCCCGCAAGCTCAGCGAAGGAGTTTCACTGGAGGCTCTGGAAATGAGTGCAAAACCCATTGAACACCTTTTCACGCTTCAGCGTTCCCCCATCGCACTGGCACCGGTGATCCACAACTTCTTCGCCCATTCCGAACCTAGGGAACGAGACCTGCTGTTGAGCTATCTGGTGCTGCCCATGGTGCTGTACCCGGCCATGCAAACGTACCTGCTGGCCGTGAGGAAGACCAGCAACCTGCGCACGCTCTGCAAAGAGCAGTCGCGGCTGGTAGGGCTCACCCACAACACCCAGCAGTTCAAATCCCTCACCAACGCCGCTCTACTTGTCCTTCAAGCAGAGCAAAGCATCGAGATCACCGACGACCTAACTGTGAAGTCGGTCGGGGACGTCAGGGCCTCCAATGCCAACCCCAAACAACTCGAAGCCGCCCGCCGTCTTTCCATGGTCTGCGCAGAGGCAGACGTCGTTTCCATCTACAGGACGTTAGGATTCAAGTCTCTATGAAATGCTTTCTGCGGTACATCGGCGTAGTCGACACTCAAGAAAAAATTCACAAAGTGCGACTGGAGCCTGGGCTCAACGTCATCACTGGCAAGTCATCCACTGGAAAAAGTGCGATCCTGGAAATATTCGACTATTGCCTCGGCAGCACCGAAGACACAATTCCGGTGGGCACGATCACTGAGCGCGCCGAGACCTTTTTCATTGCGTTGCAATTTCCCAGCTACTTCATCGTGGCCGCACGCAAGAAAAAATCCGACCGCTGCTTTTTGCTTGAGGTACAAGGCTCCGACCCAGATCAATTGCTCCAACTAATCGAGCAACCCAAGGCCTTCTTCGATCCCAAGCACTACATGCCACTGGCAGACTTCAAGAAAAGCCTTGGGCGCTATTTTGCGATCACGCTGGAAAACATCGACGAAGACCCGTACCTGAAAGCGGCCGGCCGCAACAAATCAGCCACTCCATCGGTACGCAGTTTTTCCTCCTTCATGCTCCAGCATCAAAACCTAGTGGCCAACAAGCACGCGATTTTCTACCGCTTCGATGAGAAGGAAAAACGTGACCAGGCGATCAATCACTTCAAGATTCTGATGGGTCTTGTGGACGAAGCTTATTTCGATCTGTACCGGGATCATGAGGTTGCCAAGCACGAACTCAAAAAAATCCAGGCGCAGATTCCCAAGCAAGCTCAGCGCAAAGAAGCTGCGATCGCTCGTTACAACCGTTACCTAATCGAGTTCAAGTCCTTGGCAGGTCTTCCTCTAGTCGATGCCACGGCTGAGGACATCTACAGCAAACCCGCGACGATGCTGAAGATGATTTCCGGGCGTTCCGTCAAAATCGACGTGCTCTCAGATCAGGTTGAAATGCGTCGGGCTGAACTTCACTCTCAACGAATCGCTGCGCTCATCGAAAAGCGCAAGCTGCAGGGACAGATGAGGCTGGTCAATGAGTCTCTGACTTCTGCAACACAATTCAGCTTGAGCATGACCGCTGAGACATTGCCCGATTCCATTGAGCTGTCCGAAGCTCATTGCCCGCTTTGCGAGGCTCATACCAGCACCCCCGCCATGGAAGCAAACAAACTCGTAGGCGCTATTGAGTGGTTGAATGACGAACTCAAGCTGTCCGCCTATGCTCGGGAGAGTTTCGCTGCAGAGCGCCGAAACATTCAGGAAGCGCTCGATAAGGTGAACGCAGAGCTGCGTCGTATCCAGGCCGACATCCAGCCACTCGATGAAGAAATTGCCAAGCTCAAGACATCCAAATCGATCGATGAGCAGGCCACCAAGGCCAAGCTTCGGCTTGAAATCGCCATTCAAGATCAGTTGGACAAACCTGAGTCGGAGCTGGCGACTGAAGAAAAAAATCTGCGCACTGAGGTTGATCGCCTGGCCGGCTTACTTGAGAAATACGACATCAAGGACAGGTTGAAAACGTTAAGCAATGAGATCGACGCCAAGATGTGTGAGCTTGGCAACCACTTCGATTTCGAGGAAACGTACAAGCCTTCGAAGCTGCGCTTTGACGTTGAAACGTTCGACCTTTGGTATCAGCAGAATCAGAACACTCGGGTTTACCTACGCTCGATGGGCAGCGGTGCGAACTGGCTGTACTCTCACCTCGCCTTGTTCATGTCCCTGCACTACCAGTTCGCGGCGCTGTCGAACAAAGGGTGCAAGATCCCACCAATCCTGTTCCTTGATCAGCCCACCCAAGTGTACTTCCCTGCCTCACTGGATGACGCAGAGGATTTCGATGCTCAAGAACTTTCAAAACAGGCCAAGCGTGAAAACGCAGTCGACGCAGACATGAGTGCTGTGACAAACATGTTCACCCAGTTGGCCAAGTTCTGTGATGAAACCGGCAAGAAGACAGGCGTAACTCCGCAAATCATCGTCTCGGATCATGCAGATAGGCTGACCCTAGGCGAAGGTTACAAATTTCCGGATTATGTCCGGGCTACATGGAGAACGCGGGGCTTCATCGCCGACTAGGAGTCTTCATCCTGAAGGGGGGGATTACTCCCCCGCTTCCTGATCAGGCCACAGTGGTTGGTGCATCAATCATTACGCCTGAGACCGGAGGGGACGAAATTCCTCTCATCCCGCTCATCGATACTCTGCCTGTTACCAGAGCTGACAACTTGTCGTCAAAGCCCAAATGCGGCGCCTGGTGTAATAACAAAAATTCACCGACTTGCCACAGGCGTGCTTGCGACTGGATAGGACAAAAAAATGAGGTGCACCATACGCCGACGTGCCGGCCACCGAACTTTTCCATTACTTTGCTTCTCAGATGTGTTGGCCGGCTAAATCCAGTTTTTTGAGATATTCGCGCAGCTGGTCGGGCCCAGACAGATAGCCGACCTACTTACTTTTGGTGTCCATGGTGCCCGCCGCCGTATTGACCAACGGCGGCAGCGCTACCGTGATCATCACAAGTGCCCTGCTGGATGCGCTGATCGCCCCGCCATTACTCTGCACAATTACTGGGCGATTACCGAAATATCTGCTTCATATATTGGTAATTTGCTTTCGATGGCGATCCGTACGGTGCTGATCGTTCCCTTTATAGATCTCCTTACTGCTTCAGGCTAATTGCGGCCTAAGCCGCGCCCGCGGTAGCAGCTAGCTCTGTAAAACCATGGTTTACGAAGACTGCTAATACCATCGAACTCGGCGAGCGAAACATCTAAACGCGCACGCTACTGATTTGGCCAGCCTACCGCCTCCGCACTAAACCCGTCCGTGTACTCCCGCTTGGGCGCATTGCTATCTCTCATCTCGACACCCTATACATCTGATGCTTCCAACTTGTTGCCGTACGTGGAATCGAGGCAGGGTCAGTTTGTTCATGCTCAGCGATACAGATGCCTGCCCATCGACATTTTCTTCCAGTCAGGACGGGAGACGTGGAAAGGCGCGAAACGGCAACTGCGATGTATCGCTTGCCGCAATATCACAATCAAAGTCCGCACGCGTATAGTCGCGCGGGTAATAAGAGAAGCTCTTCAGGTAGAAATATGCGTCTGCATCCATGTAGCGCCTAGACAATTCCAAGCTTGCGGCCTCAGCCGACTTTGCGTCGAAATCATGGCTGAGATGAATCATTGATATCCCGCTGTCGTTCGCGCTACTTGGGTCGACCGGCGCAGCACCGCTCCTCGACCATTCACGCAAAAGAATGTCCGCAGTTTTCGGTGGGCCATAGGCCACGACCGGGCCGACCGAGACTCCGGTAATCGAACCCTTGTGCTCATCGAGAAACGAACGCGTTTCATCTAAAGTCTTGGTCGTTTCCCCGGCATAAAGCAAGACATTGACCTTGGCGGCGATGCCATGATCGCTGCATGCTTTGAGCAAAGTAGACGCTCGCTCTAAGTAGCGATCCGGATTGGGCGATTTGCGCATGTTCAGGATCTGCGTCGGCGACGCCGTTTCGAGCCCGA
The DNA here is from genome assembly GCF_000282315.2 of Pseudomonas sp. GM41(2012). Lineage (GTDB taxonomy): Bacteria > Pseudomonadota > Gammaproteobacteria > Pseudomonadales > Pseudomonadaceae > Aquipseudomonas. The sequence continues at coordinate 976,301 of NZ_AKJN02000008.1, read as the reverse complement.
GATCGAGTACCTTCATACCTGCCTCGGCGAGACAGGCGATCGTTTCAGGCGTGAGCGCATCGACGCGGCTTTCCGTCCGCCACTGGACATTGAGGCCCGCTGCCCGAAAGGCATTCGCTAGGCCTGTTCCCCATTTCTCATTAGGCGCGAACATCGATGACTGGAAATAGGGTCGGATCTCGCTGTCGCCATACTGGCTAGCAACCGCCGCAAATGCACTTGCAATCTGCTCCGGCGCACGTAGCTTCTCAAGCCGGATATCTCGCTCCTCACAGAAGGCGCAGCCCATGCCACACCCGCGCGATGCCTCGATACTCGGTTGATAGCGCTCGAAACCTGATATCAAGGGATGCTTCAAGACAAAATCTGGTGTTGGCGCAGGCAGGCGGCGCAAGTCCGGGGAGTTCGTGAGGAGGCTTGCTATAAGCGGTTCTGCCAGCCCTGGGACGAGTAGGTTCGCCTCAGGCAGTTTCGCATGCAACCAGTCAGGATCGGGCCCAACTACCCAACGTCCCCCAACAATGATTCTGGCGTCTGGATCAACGCTACGCACTAGCCGGCAAAAAGTCTGCGCCCACGGAAGCGCATAGAAGCTGGGGATGGATAGCATTATTGGCAACCGAGACGGAAATACGCCTTTATCAAGCAGCACGCCAAGCACGTCGGCGGGTTCGCTGTGCTCGCCATGCAACAGCAGGGTCTCGGTCCCAATGGCATCTAGGATCGTTGCCAGCGATAATGCACCGTAGTTGAGATATAGCTGCCGGCGCGCAAGCATATGATCGCGCTTCTTCGGCGACAACATACCGGCGGATACGAATGCAACTGTATTCGAACGCTTCATTAAGTACCACTTCCTTGTGTTTGAGCAGAAAGGACGCACATGCCATTTATAAGTATCGAGGGCATCGACGGTAGCGGGAAGACCGAGCAGGTTAAGCTACTTGTTGAGCATCTGAGAAGCGCCGGTCAATCGGTGCTACAGACAAAGGAACCGGATGGTGGACAACTGGGTGCGGAAGTGAGGGCGATCCTGACACGGCCCGACCGCCGACTCGATCCCGTAGAGCAGCTCTTGCTGGTAAGCGCTGCTCGATTTGATCACGTACAAAGTATTATCCGGCCAGCATTAGCGAATGGCCAGTGGGTCATCTCCGATCGCTTCATCGATTCGACTTACGCGTTTCAGGTTGCGGTATCCGACGTCGACCTGCACCAGTTATTCCGGTCGACCCGCGACATTGTCGTGGGATCCACATTCCCGGATCTGACGATCATCCTCGACCTTCCGATCGAGGTTGCAAAGCATCGGCGGGGTCAGCGTCACGACGGCGTTGCCGACCCGGCGGAAGCGACGCGGGATTTCGCGGCCATCCAAGACGGGCTACTAACGGTGGCACACGAGAACCCGAGACGCTGTCATCTTATCGACGCGGACCAGTTGCCAAGTGCGGTTGCGCGCGATATCTGGCAATTGGTCGAACCTTTGTTGCGAGACTCTCCGGCAACGAACTAAGCGGCCGTGGCACGTCGCCTCAGATCTACTAATACCCGGAACACTTCATGAATCCGCAAACCCGCAATCTGCTCATCCAGCGCGTGATTGACTCGCTTGGCATCTTGGCACCTGGCTCTATCTTCGAGCGTTTTGGGGTCATTCTGATTGAGCGAATGAACGATGTCAGGTTGGTGCAGCGCGGTTCGTCAGTAGGCGGCAGCCCCGTCGGGGGAGCGTTGGATGCCGTTTCCGAAGATGGCCGGATCGTCGTCGAGGCGTCGATCGTGAAGGGTTATTTTTCGGGCGCAATGAAAAAGCCTTGGAGCGATCTCGACCACACTCTCACGCTGGCACCATTGGCCGAAGACATCTATCTGCTGAGTTCGCAGCGCGCAGAAACTGGCGTAATCGAAGCGATGGTAAATGCGGCCCTCCAGCAGGATCGCATGGTCGGGCGACGCCTCCACCTGATGGACAGCCGCGCTATCGCCGAGGCCATCATTGACACGCTGATGCTACGTGACGACGCGATCGACGACCTGGCCCAGCATCTACCCGTCCTGGCTGAGATCCGCGATGACCACCCCGCGTCATTGAACGCTCCGCCGCTGAGCGCGCTTTATGTTAAAAATGAGGCGATCGACGCAGAACTGGACCGGCTCCTAGAAACAACGCCGTGTGTCGAGATCGGCGGCATTGGCGGCATTGGCAAGTCACAAGCCGCAGCCGCCTGTCTACTGCGTAGCGAACACCGTTTCGAGTACAGGTTCTGGGTCAGCGGTCGCGACATCGACAGTGTCGAACGGCTCTCGTCGGTTCCGGTCCAGCGCGGCGGTGCCGAGCGTAACGTCAGTGCTCTGTTACGCAGGAACCGCACATTCTTAGTCGTAGACGATGCAAACCCGAGCCTCGTGGTAGAACAGTTAGCCGCATTATGTGGACCGAACTCTCGGATTCTGATCACACGGCAAAACACGTCACCTGGAGCGTTCGCTATGCCTACTATGAAAGAGCTACAGGCTCGCGAATTGCTTGGTAAGGGGCTTGATACCCAGCCGTCTATGGAGGAGTTCCAGACGATCTGGCGCGCAGTCGGCGGTCATCCTCTTAGCTTGGTGATGCTTAATGCCGCCGCGTACGAGGGCGTGTCGTGGAACGAACTCGCCGAGGACTGCGCCAATGTCGCTAATCTACCGGTTGGTGGCGCACGGCTTGCTGACCGAATTCTCGGACGGCTGAAACCGGCACTAGGGGAAGAGCTGTGCCTGTTCCAGTGGGCGGGCCAGAGTCACTGCGATCGCGCGTTTTTCAAGTACGTTATCGGACCGCTTCGCTTGAGAGCATTCGAGCGTCACGGACTGACTGCCCCCGAGAACGAAGCGTCGATCCGCATCCACGATATCGTCTTCACCGCCCTTAGTTCATTGGATTGGCTAACCGAAGAGAAGGCACGACAAATCGACAGTAAGCTCGAGGCGTTCATTCTCCAGCAGATCCGCGAGGACGGACATGGCTTACAGCTGATCGCATCGCAACTGAAGGGCAAGATCGCCAGTAATGTCGAGAATGGTGATCGTCGTCCGGCATTCCTATACGCTTTGTCGATGGTCTGGATAGGCAGCGCCATTCAGATCCATTTGCTGCCCAACCCATTGGAAGAGGCTCAGCGGCTCAAGGCGTTGGGCGCGGCCAACAACGACGTGGCCATCCTGGTCGTCCTCGAGACAATCGAAGCAAAGGAACGCTATCTCTGGCAAGCGTCAGGGGAAGTGGTTGCCGTAGAATGGCTAGGAACGGTCGTGCAGGCCTACGGCGATCTTGAGGCCATGGCTGACCTCAGTGCACGTCAAGCCGCTGTAATCAAGCACCACCATGCAAAAACGCTCCGTAACCTGGGGAAACATGCCGAAGCAGAGCGCTTGTTCGAGGAGGTGGTCGCCAGCCACTCGCTTAATGATGCCAAACTTCAACTGGTGCGGTCTGTCGGTCGCAGGCCTCAAGACTATGAGACGGCAAAACGATATGCGTCAGAGATCATCAATACGAAGCTGGACAACGGAGCCGTGTCTCCCTCACTGCTGATGGCTTTAGGCGACGCGCTCAATGGCGCTCGTCAGACCTGGGCTGGTGACCTTATCGAACAGCATGAGGAGCTGTTTCTAAGGGAAGCGCTGTACAGTGCCGCCATCGGTATACCGCAAGGCTATCACTCTGTCGCTAGCTTTGTCCGAGCGCTGGTCTGGCATGCACCGGAGCGGGTCGAAAGCGTACTGGCGCGCCTGCCCGAACCAACACCGTTGATGCTAGACGATGACCAGAGTCGGGGCGGCTATGCGGAGATCATGCTGCTCGCAGCGGGCGTCGACGACGAAGCCGTTTACCTGAACCGCGCTCTAGACGCTTTTGAGACGCTGAAAGCGCCAAACATCTATCAAAAGCGCAAATGGGGCGAGGCGCTTTATAAACTTGGTCGCTACGCAGAAGCGGAGACTATCCTCGATACGATAGAAGACAAGAGCGGCCGGATTTGGTTGGCTCACAATTTGTCGCAGGTAAAACTCGAGCTGGGCAAGTTAGAGGAGGCTCTTGATCTCGTTAACGAGTCCGTCGCGGGGGCTACCGGCATGAACGAAAAATACCGTAGTAGCTTCCTTCTGCAGCGCGTCAAAGTAAAAATCGCTTTACAACAGAATCCTGCCAGCGATATAGCCGAGGGCTATCGATATACAACCAATCCCGGTCTTATCGCTCAGTTTTCCGCGTTCTGACCTAGGCGTGTCGGTTTTTTTGTGTCACCAGTGTTGAACTCAGTTCAGGGAAATAGGTACACCGAACTGAATGGTAAAAACGAGTGGCCATGCTGCGCATACCGCCGCAGTTAATGGGCGTGGCCCCGCAGAACGCAGGAGGGTTCCGGGCGGTGCGTGACGCAACTCAGGTATGGTCTATGAATGAGATTGAACGAGAGCAGGCCAGGCTGATGCAGATCAATGAATGGCTGGACCAAGAAGTGATCCGCTTCACCCCGTACGAGGTGCATGCAGGCAACGAAAACTGAGCCTGTGTAGACAGAAAAACCGCCCTTTGTGGAGGCTTGTTTAGGTGGGGCTCTGAGAGAGGCCTAGATCCGAGGCACCTATACCTAGACCTAGCCGCTACTGCACGGCACCCTCTTCCTCGGCGCTGGTGATTCCGCACCACTCACAGCTGTCGCCGAAAGACTCGTCGTAGGCTCCCTGGCTGACAATTTGATTATCCTCTTCGGCCAGGGCGTCCTGCTCGACGCATTCATTACACAGGGTCACGGTCGGGTATTGTTCGGCGGCACTGTCGGACTGCATATCCCCAAAAACGGTACAGGTTTTCATGGGTATAGCTCCTATATTGTGGTGGCCCAGTGTAATCAAATTTGCGGCTTCGAGGGCACCAGGCTTTGAGAGTCTGCCGTAACCCATCCACGTCCACCTTCTGCCGGTTGGGTATCACTACTGTTCACGCCGACACCGAATTGACCCACGTGCCGACGCAAGACAGCCCCACCTTCAAATTGGTACAAATCCAGCGTAGGCGAAGGTTCGAGATGAGTCAGACTGGATCAGTAGCATTTCGGCAACTAGATCAATCGGCGCCGGCACGAACACCTTCACTTTTCATGAGAAAAACGGGCGCATCTGCATCCCGGCGGTGCGCAACATGAGTAGTAATGGCGGCTACGAGCTCAACGCCACCCGCTCAGCGACCTTCTATTATCTGGATCTCGAACGTTTGCTCAGGGAAATAGCGTTCAAAGCGTTTTTTTGCATTCTCCAATAGCTCAATCCGATTGACGTAGTCGCGACTGTAACGTCCTGACTCCACATTAATGAGGAGCGATTCGCCTTCTGTAGGACGCCTGATCTCACCCGCTATTCGAGCGGGCTTGAAACCCGTGATACTGGGATGTCCACGACCGTCATGCTCGGCGGCGATTAACAAATCACCATCCAGAGAAACTGCCCAGATCAAATTGCCGACTTCACCGCTTGCGAAGGTCGGGAACATGTCCAACAGCTTTATTCCATTAGGCTCGTACAAGGTCTCCAGCGTACTATTCAGTACTATATTCCCACCTTCGAACTCACTTGCACGTAAATTTTTTGGGGCGCGTGGCGAGCCATAGGTCTTGTCCAGATACGTTGTACGGCTTGATTCGTCTGCTTTCAAACGTCGAAGGAAAGACTGATAAAAGTGACCGGAGTTGACCTCCACCACATCCGGATCAGCACTTTGCCGGATCAAATCGAGCAACGCCTCGCCCATAAAAATGTCATAGGCAAGAATGGCGGAGACAGCATTCCCTTGAGGAATTTCGCTCGCATCGATCAGCACTTTGAAGAGCGGAATGTCTTCGTTGTTAAATGACACAACCCACTGAAGGCGAGCATAACTGGTCGTCAGGAATTCGACTTTTTTCGCTTGCCATGCCTCTACTTGCTCCGGACTGGCATCAAGAACCTCATCACTATGATGGTTTTTAGTGTCGGGAATATGTGCCAACACCTCACTGCGGATATCAGAAATTTCACGCAGCTCAATTTCGTAGCTTAAAAAATCCAATGGCTCGCCACCTGCCATATTCTTCAGTTCTTTGACGATGAGATTGGAGGTTTCATACACGTATATAAAAGGAAGACGTGCTTTCCTGTCGCAAGGAACCACGGAAAAATCAGGGGTGATCAGTTCATGTGGCTCACCCCAACCACCCGCCTCGTTCATCCGTTGCAGGCCAAGCGCCCACTTGATGTCGCGTGGAGCCGAGCCTTCTATCAAGTTATACCCATCAATTCCAATCAGCTTGGCCCGGGCATAGGGCCCCAGCCGGTCATCATGGACGTATAAAACCTGTTCGTCCTGATCAACCTTGTAGCCCACCACACAAATGGCGTGTCCGCCACGGGCTTTGAACACAGGCTTAGCTGTTTGCCCACCATGACTGTCAGTCACATCCTGTGCTTGCGACTCACTCGCGGTTTCCGGACCAGTCGAAGCACAGTCCAGGCTGGCATCATTTGCAGCCGCGTTAGGAGCCGTAAGCACCTGGGAAAACACTTCGCCTGTGAGAATCATGGGAAGCGAGCTGTTGATATGCGCAATCACTGACTGCAGGAAATAAGGCTTGTCAGGTGCTTCCATACTCTTGGCGTGGTAGCGCAATCCTTCAACGTCTAATGAGCGCAAAATTTGCTTGTTGCTCAGTTGTTGATTCGGAAAGCTGTTGGATGAGTCTTCAACATGGTTGATGGCGTTGATCGTGATCTCGCTGCACGAGTGGATACTGCGTGTGCTACGCAATTTCAGCGCATGCAAGGAAGCCCAAATAGCCGTCGTTGCACAGGCGGCAACCACCTTGTCTTGTTCCTGAAAGGCAATCGACTCCACCTTGAGCGAGATCCCGAACAGGTCGACGCTGTATTCACGAGCGAGTCGTCGCTTACGTTTGCTCTCGCTTCGTTCATCCGGCATGACCTTCAGGCAGGTCTTCCCAATGAAAGTTCGAGGCAACGGTTTGATCACCATAAAGCCAAGGTAGTCGCTGTTCAGGTCATCGATTTCGGCCTGAGCAGCTTCACCACGCTTCAAAATCGATGTAATCGTACGGTGATCGACGGACGAAGAGAAAAAATGGAGGCGCGCACATTTGTGGCCGTCGTTGCCGAAGCGCTTAACGTAGTAGCGTGAAAAGTCTTCCAGGTAGTCCTTGTCGACGTAGTTGAACTCCAGAAGCACTGTCTTGGCTTCCAGGCAGGTCAGATAGGTAAACAGGTAGTCGACCTGATCCTTGCTGAAAATGTCCGGAAAGTCATACCCAAAGCATTCCCTGACAAGATTGGTGATCGTCGGCTTCGCGAATTCAGAAACAAGGTACGGAGTCATAGGCATAAAAAAAGCAGCCATCCGGCTGCTTTTTCCTTCGAGAATAGGTTAGAGGCTGCAGGTCTTAGCTAGCAGGGCCTGGCTCACGGCTTGGGAAGCGATACGCTTCTCAATCTCTTGGTCGTATTGGCGCAGGCGCTCTCGGCTCTCTTCCATTCGCGCGGCGCGAACGTCAGAGGCTTCATATTTTCTACGATTGGTGAGCTCAATCAGTGCAATCAGACTCATGGCTTCTCTCAAGAAACGGCATGGATAATTCAAATTAGCATGTAAGCTAAGCTAAGCACAATCGGTAGGGTTAGTGCTTGCAGCTCATCGAAGCCTAGGAAATTTTTGCAGGCGTTCGAGCTTTCAGTTTGTCAATCAGTATACAGATAGGGAGCTTGAGTGAACACTCCCCCTTCTTCAGAAGCGAATGAATGCCATCCTTCCACGGTTGAGACAACCGTTGAGAGCAAGCGTTCATAGCTCACGCTCACTCACCTTAGCTTCGATACTCAAAGGTTCCACGCCACTTCTGGCTATCGGCTCATGTGTAGAAAACTGAGCTTTTACCTTTCACAAAAACCTCCGTGCCTAGTGATGTTCGTCACTGATCAATAAGGCAGCGACTCCGAAAAAACCGGAGACACCTGAACCAGTTCGGCAGTCTCTTCCAAGCTATGGGCTGCGAGGCCTCCTGGTGTAGGTGAGAGCGCCCTTGTTTTCAGTTACCAATCCTGCACACCTCAACCTGGTAGCCCATAGCGATCAATCGCTGGGAAAACTGCCTGAAGTTGACCTTTGAGAAGAATGGCATATGCAGGACTTCGTTGGGTTGCATGATGGCGAACACTATCTTGTTTCTAGGCTGTGTGGCCGAGTCGAATACGAACTGAAACTCCCCCTCCTGAGCGAGATGTCTATTAACCTGCGCCGTTACGTCGGGATCATTGATAAGCGCCTCAGCGGACACGTACGCCTGGGAGAACAGATGGCTCAAGACGCTGGACGATGAGTATTTTTTTACGTGGATGATGTCGTATTGCGGCGTCATCAGGTCACAGAACTCAAATGGACTCGCAGCACCGTTCAAACGAATCAGCTTCTGATCAAGCAGAAAGAAATTTACGTTGTCGACGACCCGTCTTAAGTACGGGCCTTCTTGGTCGGTACCGTACCGAGGGAACTGGAGGGTAGATCTGGAAGCCGCTTCGAAGTATTGGTTTACCTGGCCCGTGTAGTCTCGATCAATCTGGTACCAATCCCCCTCGCTGAGCAGGTAGATCTTTTCTTCGAATTCGATCTCCGCCTCAAGGCAACCGTACACGGGCCAGGCAGCGAGTTGCTGCTCGTCCGCCCCATACAGGTAGATGCGCTCCGAACTCAGCGATTGCAGCGTGACCGCACCAAGGATCTGCTTGGCCAGGAGCACCTGTCGAAGATCCAGATCGTAGGCAATCGCAGGGCCGTTACGCGATCGCGCACGGTGCCTCAGATAACCAAAGCCGCTAATGTCATCAGATAATAGCTGGGGAGCTGCCGCGCGGACTCGATCAAACTCTTGAGCGTTAATCGCAACCACCAGTTGCTCATCAAGCTGCGCCACGAGCGTTGCATCTCGTACCGGGACAATGAAGTCCATCCACGGGTACTTTTCCTTGCATCGCTCGTCCTCATAAGCCGTCAGTAGACGAGCAGCGATCTCGGGAAGTTGTTCGAGCCTGACATCGGAGTGCAAAGCCAAGGAGTCCGAGCCACTCACATACTCGCCTTCATCCTGGTCGCTCTCAACCACTCCAGTGAGCGACTTGAGAATCTCCGAGTCGAATTTAAAATCGAACTCCGAAATGGCCAAGTGCTTTGAAGATTGCGCTTTTGAACGCAGCGGAGTTCGATCAATGCTCGCCTTTTCCACTGACTTGATGAGTAGCGGATCCGTCAGGCTTAACGCTGTTCTCAGTCCAAAATAGCGCTCGATTCCAAGTGCATCAATCAGATGCCGGGCGTGACCGAACGTGAAGCAAAACACTCGATCCTGAACCGCCATGACCAGGAGCGCCTTGAGCGACCGGCCTGTCAGATCCAGCTGCGCGACTTCCTCAATATTGCTGAACAGCTGTGTCCATTTCGGGTGAGACGGATTGGTCTGGTGGTAGAAGAGGCACTCGACGCCCTGCAGTGAAAATGAAATGGGCCGCAGCCTGGATTCATCAGTCAACGCGTCGAGAACAGTTCTTCCTGCCTTAAGCAAGAACACATTGATCGTGATCTTCACACGTCCTCCATGACTCAGCAGTTTGATGCCAAATTGACACCCGCCATTTCGCCCGTCAAGACGACTTCAAATAACCTTCACTCCTCGGGGCTGCGCCCGACTTATCCGCGCCCATTCCCTGAGATCCACATCGACTCAATCAGGCTCGCTACATAAGCAAGGGATACCTGCCGACGGGGTTCATGTAGCTAAAGTATTCGGGGCGATTCACCCAATTGAATCAGGCCTTCACTTGACGAGAGACAACGGAGCCACAGGCACCCTGAGCATGAAGCGATCGGTGACAAGCGCATCTGTAAGTCCTGAATCCTTCAAGATACCGCGCCAAGTTGCATGATCCAGAAGCTCGATAGCCTTCTGAACAAGGCTGGGAGATTCCATCTCAATCTGTTCGTCCAGCTCCTCTCGCCGAGTGAATCCGTTGCGATTGAGATAGGTGAATCCCGACCGTGCCTGATCCTGGGTGATCAGATTCAGTGTCTGCGCACGGTAAATGAGCGCTTTGAAACTCACTTTCCAACGCAGCTTGAGCTCCCGGAGTGCAGACCAATTGAGGTACTGCCCCCGCATGGGAGGAAACTCTCCTGCAAAGCTCGCACGAGGCATCAACAAGGCGCTCGCAAACTGGTTGGCCTGATCTTCAGTGGTGCGACATCCCGTCTCGACCCCCTGGTGCATGACTAGGTGACCCAGTTCATGAGCAATGTCGAAGCGTTGACGACATGGGTTCTCCTTCGCGATGTTGCGCACGATCAGAGGTCGCTTGTTGTACAACGAGAATGCATCGACTCGGTCATCAGCATCCGCGAGGTTTACAACCAAAACACCAACACTTTCCACCAAACGGGTCATATTCGCGATTGGGCCTATACCAATCGACTGCTCACGTCGAAATCGCTCAGCGGCGACCTCCATCGAGTCGTGGTTCAGGAGCGTCTCGTCAAAGGTGGAGAACTTCACTGCGGGAAAATCGATTTCCTTTTCCAGTCCGTCAAGGAACAGCTCAAACAACTCAACTTGAGAGGCGATGCTCTTCTTCACTGTTTGCGTAGACGAGCGAAGACTTCGAAAATGGCATTGCTCAAGCTCCACAGAGCCACGCCGAGGGCTCGATAAAAATCCCTCGGTAACGCCTAACGCCTTACTGAGCACTTCGATCTGCGCCCTGTTAGGAATAGTGTTGATTTCGAGCTTGTGCGCGTACTGCCGGCTAACCCCTAGCAGCTCACCCAACTCCGCAAGCGAAAGGCCTGCGGCGCATCTGGCCAACCGGAGTTTCTCGGGAGAAAACTCTTCGCCAAATGTGAGCTGTTGCGTTCTTTCATCCATCTATCGGGCCAACATCATTTGCAGTATCCGTATCTGCGTCTTTCTTTTTACGACGCGGTTGAGCTTCAGTTACATCGACCTGAGGATGCTGCTCCATGGCTCGAACAGACACACCTGATCTCTGCTCATGCTTCCAAAGGCAAACGACATTCAGATTGGCGTCAAAACCGACAATCGCCGTTTCGATTTTAGGGAATTCAGGGTCCTGGTTGCTCGACAGATAAACCCGCCAAGTGCAAACCTCTGGAGACACCTCGAACAAACTCAGTTGGTGTTGCTCCAGCGGATTGGCCTTAATGCGGTGAGTTTTCCTGATGTCTTGAGGATTGTCCGTGACCACCTGAAAAAGAACGCCGTTTACGCTTACCGTGAAGTCCAGGGTCGCATTTCTCAACTCCAGCCAAGGCAACGACTTGTCTTTACCTAAGACTTGGGAAAGCCCCTGCAGTCGACCGAACAGCAGCGTGCCGCGCGTGTATGCGGTGTCGTATTGGGTAGTGGAATCTTCCAACGCACCGTAAGCGACGGAAGATACTTCCTGACAAAACCTGTCCAAGTATTCAGGCTGCAGTCTTGGTTCGAAATAGCTGGGGTGTTGAGTCTCAAGCATCAGGCGGACCCTCAAAAACTATGCATATCGAAAAATCTGTCAACTGAATTTTTATGCATTTCCACAAAAGTGTCAACCGATGTTCGCCCAAAAACCAATCGATCGAAAAGGGTTTCTGGAGAGACACTCCGGTGAACAAGCGGCTGGCAAACACATCTTGCAGTCTCAAACGCTGGATAGCGTGGCGATGCAGTCCGAGCATGCACGGACTCGATCTGCTCGGTCATATGGTAGGCAATGAGCAGATGGATCGATTAACGAGGAGGAAAAGCCCACAGTGGTATCCGGCAGAAGCCCAACGGCCTCGAAGCTCATAGGAAACATGCTGATTGGGCGGGTTAGGAAGCGGGCATTCTCCTCGGAGCGCTGAGTTCGTCCGCCCTTGAGTAAGGAGAGAACTCTTCACGCCTAGGCTAACGCAAGCGTGCGCAGCGTATTTGAGAGGATTTTATAGCCGTGAAAAATACCGTAATGGCTGGAACTGCCTGACATGTAGACTCTCGTTTTGCCTTCGCTTAATCTCTGTGAAGCCCATCACGGCTCAACAAGGAGTAGTCAATGGCTGTTTTTATGGTGACATGGAACCTCAATAAAGAGCGTGGGAATTACGCCCAAGCTCGGCAAGCCTTCATACAACATTTGGATCGCTATCAGAATGTCAGCGATCCAGGATTGGAGTCTGTTAGATGGCTTAACAGCGCCGCCACTGCGACTCAAGTTTCTGATGACCTAAGACTTAAACTCGACGTCAATGATCGTATTTTTGTCACTAAGATCAACGAAGGTGAGCACCAAGGTTGGCTTAGCAAGAGTGTGTGGGAATGGATCAACGCACGGCTTTAACGTTATCCGTACATCTTCGTGTTACGCACTCGTTGCTTGTTCAAGCTATCCAGCGCCCTGAACAACGAAGCTTTAGAATCGGCCCTTTCCGTAAATCCGAATCGGTAGATTTTATTTGTATCTGAGATGATGACCGTTTCGGTATGGAAGATTGAATCCCCCCAGCCGACCAGCTTACCCAGATCAGGCTGGATCAAATTGTGGCGCTCGGCGATCTCTCGCCACAATTCGCCCTTTTCGTGCATGTGGCGTGCAAGCGTCAACGGAACCGGCGACGCTGTTTCCATCCCTAAATATTTGGCGGTGTCTTGCCACATACGCTCCCAAAGGTAAATGTCGCCGCTGACCACGTCGAAAGCCTCGCCACGAACTCGCTGAGCGCAGCCCTGGCTCATGCCTGCAAACCGGTGCCCGTGAATTGCAGTAGCTGGCCGTAGGCCTAATCGGTGCCGGGGAATCGCATCGGGATACTTAGCGCATGGGACAGCTCGGCGAAGACACTGATGACCATCGCAATATTCATCGGGTTGCCGTAGATATCCCCGACCATGAGATCAGGATGCAACGCCACATAATCCCAACGGCTATGCTCGGCACGCTTTCTCAGTTGGGATTCCTGAGCGACGTACAGGTTCGGTGGCGTATACCCCGCATCTCTCTCCCGTGCAGGCGTGCGAACCTCGCCCCAAGGTGGGAGCCGTAAATTTTGAAGCCCTAATAGATGACCACGCGCCGCAACATAGAGTTGGCTTGCTCCAGTCCGTCGAGCACGTTGGCCAACATGGCGGCGTTGCGACTGGCTTCCACCACCAGATTCCCTCCGACTGCCTGATGAGCCGCCAACTAGGTCCATCTCTGCCCTCCATCACCAAACGTCCTGGGGGGCATTGGCACACCGAAATCTTGCGCCCATCTCCTCCCCAAGAGGTGAGGATTCCACCAAGAGCCAGAGTTTTTGTAGGGGTAAAAACGCCTAAAAATAAAAAGGGGTCGCGAGATAAAATCTCGCAACCCCTTGAATAATATGGTCGGGACGGAGTGATTCGAACACTCGACCCCTAGCACCCCATGCTAGTGCGCTACCGGACTGCGCTACGCCCCGACTAGGCGTTAAACCTGTTCCTCTTCTCGAAGAACGCTCAAGAATATATCGCAAGCTTTTGAAAACTGGAAGTATTTAAAAGCAGGAATTTATTTCTTGAGTACCACCAGAACATCCTCCAGCTCGGCGATCATCTGGCGGATCATTTGCTTGTATTGGGTCGTGTCGTCTTTGGCTTCATCGCCGGACAAACGCAAGCGTGCGCCGCCGATGGTGAACCCCTGATCGTAAAGAAGCGCGCGGATCTGCCGGATCATCAGCACGTCTTGTCGCTGATAATACCGGCGGTTTCCGCGGCGTTTGACGGGGTTGAGTTGAGGAAATTCCTGCTCCCAGTAGCGCAGCACGTGTGGTTTTACCGCACACAGCTCGCTGACTTCACCAATGGTGAAGTAGCGTTTGCCTGGGATGACGGGAAGTTCGTCGTTATGACTTGGTTCCAGCATAAGCCTCAACTCGGGCCTTCAACTTCTGCCCTGGACGAAAGGTGACCACACGGCGAGCCGTGATCGGGATTTCTTCACCCGTTTTCGGATTGCGGCCAGGCCGCTGGCGTTTGTCCCGAAGGTCGAAATTGCCGAAACCGGACAATTTGACTTGTTCGTTGTCTTCAAGAGCGTGCCTGATTTCTTCAAAAAACAGTTCGACCAATTCCTTGGCTTCCCGTTTATTCAGGCCCAGCTCTTCATACAGACGTTCCGCCATCTCAGCTTTCGTCAGAGCCCCCATACGTCACTTCCTTAACGTGGCGTTCAACCTTTGTTCGAGCGAGGTGAGGATGTTTTGCGTCGTGGTATTCACCTCATCGTCATTAAGAGTGCGCGATGGATGCTGCCAGGTCAAGCCGACTGCAAGGCTTTTTCTATCAGGATCAATGCCTTTACCCTGATACACGTCAAATAGCCTTAGGTCTGTCAGCCATTCGCCTGCATTTTCACGGATTACGTCCAGTACAGCACTGGCTGCGACGTCTTTTTCGGCGATCAGTGCAAGATCACGACGGACTTCAGGAAAGCGCGATAACTCCTGGAATTTAGGCATTTTACCCAATGCCACTTCCGCCAGAACCAGTTCGAAGACGAAGACAGGACGGTCAAGACCGAGGGTTTTCGACAATTCAGGGTGAATAGCGCCGACGAAACCGACCAAGCGACCTTCACGTTCGATGCGCGCGGTTTGACCCGGGTGCAACGCAGGGTGTTTGCCCGGTACGAAAGTGAACGAATCCAGTGCACCGGCGAAACCCAGCACCGCTTCCACGTCGGCTTTGACGTCGAAGAAGTCCACCACATCGCGACCTTGTGCCCAGCCTTCCGGCAGACGACTACCGCAAACAACACCCGCCAGCATCGGCTCTTGCTTCAGGCCTTCCAGCTGACCGACGAAACGCAGGCCGCTTTCGAACAGACGCACGCGATCCTGTTGACGGTTCAGGTTGTGCTGGAGCGCCTTGACCAGGCCCGGCCACAAGGACGAGCGCATGGCGGCCATGTCGTTCGAAATCGGGTTGGCCAACAACAGCGGTTCGACACCTGGATTAAACAGCTCAAACTGTTTCGGATCGATGAAGCTGTAGGTGATCGCTTCCTGATAGCCGCGGGCCACCAGCAGACGGCGCAGCTCAGGCAGATCGCTACGCGCTTCAGCTTTGGCCTGCGGCGCTAGACGAGCTTGCGGGTAGCGAACCGGCAGACGGTTGTAACCATACAGACGAGCCAGTTCTTCGATCAGATCGACTTCCAGGCTGATGTCGAAGCGATGGCTTGGCACTTCAACGCGCCACTGCCCTGCCCCATCGGCAGAAATCTTCAGACCCAAGCCGCTGAGCAATCGCTCGACTTCGGCCGAATCCATTTCCATACCCAGCATCTGAGTAATGCGTTGCGCACGCAGAGTAACTGGTGCAATCGACGGCAGGTGCTGCTCGCTGACGGTTTCGATGATCGGGCCAGCTTCGCCGCCAGTGATGTCCAGCAGCAGGCCAGTGGCACGCTCCATGGCTTCACGGGCCAGTTGCCAGTCCACGCCACGCTCGTAGCGGTGCGAGGCATCGGTGTGCAGGCCATAGGAACGGGCCTTACCAGCGACAGCGATCTGATCGAAAAAGGCGCTTTCCAGGAACACATCGCGAGTGGTCGCGGTGTTGACGCCGCTGTGCTCGCCACCCATGACGCCGGCGATGGCCAAGGCGCGGGTATGGTCGGCAATCACCAGCGTATCGCTACGCAGGCTGACTTCCTGACCGTCGAGCAGTACCAACTTCTCGCCTTCTTCAGCCATGCGCACACGGATGCCGCCATTGATTTCGGCGAGATCAAATGCATGCAGAGGTTGACCCAGCTCCAGCATCACGTAGTTGGTGATGTCGACGGCAGCGTCGATGCTGCGCACGTCACCACGACGCAGACGCTCGACCATCCACAGCGGCGTTGGCTTGGACAAGTCAACGTTACGGATCACACGACCCAGGTAACGCGGGCAAGCAGCTGGCGCCAGCACTTCGATCGAACGCACTTCGTCGTGCACGGCTGGCACGACAGCAACCACCGGGCGGGTGACTTCGGCGGCGTAGAGCGCGCCGACTTCACGAGCCAGACCGGCCAGGGACAGGCAGTCGCCACGGTTCGGGGTCAGGTCGACCTCGATGCTGGCGTCGTCCAGGCTCAGGTATTCACGAATGTCCTGACCGACCGGCGCATCGGCCGGCAATTCCATCAGGCCATCGTTGCCTTCGCCGACTTGCAGCTCGGCTTGCGAGCACAGCATGCCGTTGGACTCAACGCCCCGCAGTTTGGCTTTCTTGATTTTGAAGTCGCCTGGCAGTTCAGCACCGATCATGGCGAACGGGATCTTCAGGCCCGGGCGCACGTTCGGCGCTCCGCAAACGACCTGGAAAGTCTCCGAGCCACTGCTGACCTGGCAAACGCGCAGCTTGTCGGCGTCCGGGTGTTGCTCGGTGCTCAGCACCTCGCCCACCACCACACCGGTGAATTCGCCGGCGGCCGGCGTAACGCTATCGACCTCAAGACCGGCCATCGACAGACGAGCAACCAGCTCGTCACGACTTACCTGCGGGCTTACCCAGCCACGCAGCCATTGTTCACTGAATTTCATCCTGCTCTCCTAAGAATTCGTTACGACTAGCGAAATTGCGCGAGGAACCGCAAGTCGTTGTCGAAGAACAGACGCAAGTCGTTCACGCCGTAACGCAGCATGGCCAGACGCTCAACACCCATGCCGAAGGCAAAGCCCGAAAACTCTTCCGGGTCGATCCCGGACATGCGCAGCACATTCGGGTGAACCATGCCGCAGCCCATGACTTCCAGCCAGCCAGTCTGCTTGCAGACACGGCAGCCTTTACCGCTGCACATCACGCATTCCATGTCGACTTCGGCGGATGGCTCGGTGAACGGGAAGTACGAAGGGCGGAAACGCACGGCCAGTTCTTTTTCGAAGAACACGCGCAGGAACTCTTCGATGGTGCCTTTCAGGTCGGCAAAGTTGATATCACGGTCGACCAACAGGCCTTCGACCTGGTGGAACATCGGGGAGTGGGTGATATCGGAGTCGCTACGGTACACACGGCCTGGGCAGACAATGCGGATCGGCGGCTGTTTCGATTCCATGGTGCGGACCTGTACCGGCGAGGTATGGGTGCGCAGCAACATGTTGGCATTGAAATAGAAGGTGTCATGCATCGACCGGGCCGGGTGATGGCCTGGGATGTTGAGTGCTTCGAAGTTGTGATAGTCGTCTTCGACCTCAGGGCCTTCGGCAATGCCGTAGCCGATGTGAGTGAAGAACTGTTCGATACGTTCCAGAGTGCGAGTAACCGGATGCAGACCACCCGAGGTCTGGCCACGGCCAGGCAGGGTCACGTCAATGGACTCGGCGGACAGTTTGGCGGCCAGGTCGGCCTCTTCAAACAGTGCCTTGCGCGCATTGAGAACCTCTGTGACACGCTCCTTGGCAACGTTGATCAGGGCGCCGACTTGCGGACGCTCTTCTGCCGGCAAATTCCCCAGGGTCTTCATCACCTGAGTCAATTCACCCTTTTTGCCAAGGTAGTGAACCCGGATTTGCTCCAGGGCATTGATATCTTCAGCGCTTTGCACAGCCTCTAGAGCTTGAGAGACGAGCGCATCCAGGTTTTCCATGTACAGACTCCAGATACAAAATAGGGGAAGAGCTTGAAGGCTCTTCCCCTATTTATGACGTTTAACACCTGACCCCACAGAGGTGAGGCCGGGTGACTGTCGGGGGTACTTAAGCCAAGGTGGCTTTAGCTTTCTCGACAATCGCAGCAAACGCCGCTTTTTCGTTCACTGCCAGATCAGCCAGAACCTTACGGTCGATCTCGATGGACGCTTTTTTCAGGCCGGCGATGAAACGGCTGTAGGACAGACCGTTAATACGTGCACCAGCGTTGATACGAGCGATCCACAGAGCGCGGAACTGACGTTTTTTCTGACGACGGTCACGGTAGGCGTATTGGCCTGCCTTGATTACCGCTTGCTTGGCAACACGGAATACGCGCGAGCGAGCGCCGTAGTAGCCTTTAGCAAGTTTCAGAATTTTTTTGTGACGTTTACGGGCAATGACGCCACGCTTTACACGAGCCATGAGTTACTTCCTCTATTCTTGACTAAATTAACGAAGGCGCAGCATGCGCTCGACTTTTGCCACGTCACACGGTGCCAGCAAGCTGCTACCGCGCAGTTGACGCTTACGCTTGGTCGACATTTTAGTCAGGATGTGGCTCTTGAAAGCGTGCTTGTGCTTGATACCGTTAGCAGTTTTCAGAAACCGCTTAGCAGCACCACTTTTAGTTTTCATTTTTGGCATGTTCGGATACTCCGCATTCAGTTGATAAACATAATCAGAAGGCCTGCCGTGCCCTATTGATTACTTCTTCTTTTTCGGGGCGATGACCATGATCAGTTGGCGTCCTTCCATCTTAGGATGCTGTTCGACCGAACCGTACTCGAGCAAGTCACCTTCAACTCGCTTGAGGAGTTCCATCCCCAGCTCCTGGTGGGCCATCTCACGGCCGCGGAATCGCAAGGATACCTTGGCCCTGTCCCCATCACTCAGGAAACGTACCAGGTTGCGCAGTTTTACCTGGTAATCCCCTTCCTCCGTCCCTGGACGAAACTTGATTTCTTTAACCTGAATCTGCTTCTGGTTTTTCTTGGCCGCGGCAATCTGCTTCTTCTTTTCGAAGATCGATTTGCCGTAGTCCATCAGTTTGCAAACAGGGGGTACTGCATCGGCGGAAATTTCCACCAGATCCAGTTTGGCCTCTTCAGCCTTAAGAAGCGCGTCTTCAATTGACACAATCCCAAGCTGTTCACCTTCAGCCCCAATTAACCGAACCTCGCGTGCCGAGATATTCTCGTTGATCGGGGCCTTCGGTGCAGCTCGTTTATCTTGTCTCATTTCACGCTTAATAGTAATTACTCCGAATCTGGGCGACCACGCCGGGAAACCGCTTGAGCGAGGAACTCGGCGAACTGGGCGACGGGCATCGAGCCCAGGTCAGCACCTTCACGAGTACGCACAGCGACAGTCTGCATCTCGACTTCCCGATCTCCGATAACCAAGAGATAAGGAACCTTGAGCAAAGTATGCTCGCGGATTTTAAAGCCGATCTTTTCATTTCTCAAGTCAGACTTGGCACGAAATCCGCTTTCGTTGAGAGTTTTTTCAACCTCAGCGGCGAAATCAGCCTGTTTATCAGTGATATTCATGATCACTGCCTGGGTCGGAGCCAGCCACGCGGGGAATGCACCCTCGTAGTGCTCGATCAGGATTCCGACGAAACGTTCGAAGGAGCCAAGGATCGCCCGGTGCAACATAACCGGGTGCTTGCGACTGTTGTCTTCAGAGACGTATTCGGCTCCCAGACGGACAGGCAGGTTAAAATCGAGCTGAAGGGTACCACACTGCCAGACGCGGCCAAGGCAATCTTTCAGCGAGAACTCGATCTTCGGACCGTAGAACGCACCCTCGCCCGGCTGCAGATCGTACGGCAGGCCAGCGCTATCAAGGGCTGCAGCCAGGGCCGCTTCGGCGCGATCCCACAGCTCGTCGGAACCGACGCGTTTTTCCGGACGAGTGGACAGCTTCATCTCGACGTCTTTGAAGCCGAAGTCGGCATAAACGTCCATGGTCAGCTTGATGAACGCAGCGGATTCAGCCTGCATCTGCTCTTCAGTGCAGAAGATGTGGGCGTCGTCCTGAGTGAACGCACGCACACGCATGATGCCGTGCAGTGCACCCGATGGCTCATTACGATGGCAAGCACCGAATTCGGCCAGGCGCATTGGCAACTCACGGTAGCTTTTCAGGCCTTGGTTGAACACTTGCACGTGGCAAGGGCAGTTCATCGGCTTGATGGCGTAGTCGCGGTTTTCCGACTGCGTGGTGAACATGTTGTCGGCGTAGTTGGCCCAATGCCCGGACTTCTCCCACAGGCTGCGGTCAACGACCTGCGGAGTTTTGATCTCCAGGTAGCCGTTGTCGCGCTGAACCTTGCGCATGTACTGCTCGAGCACCTGGTACAGAGTCCAGCCGTTCGGGTGCCAGAACACCATACCCGGCGACTCTTCCTGGGTGTGGAACAGGCCCAGACGCTTGCCGATCTTGCGGTGATCGCGCTTCTCGGCTTCTTCGATGCGCTGGATGTAAGCCGCCAGCTGCTTCTTGTCTGCCCATGCCGTGCCGTAAACGCGCTGCAATTGCTCGTTCTTGGCATCGCCACGCCAGTAGGCGCCGGACAACTTGGTCAGCTTGAAGGATTTCAGGAAGCGCGTGTTCGGCACGTGCGGACCGCGGCACATGTCGACGTATTCTTCGTGATAGTACAGACCCATGGCCTGTTCGTTCGGCATGTCTTCGACCAGGCGCAGCTTGTAGTCTTCGCCGCGGGCCTTGAACACTTCGATCACTTCGGCGCGCGGAGTGACTTTCTTGATCACGTCGTAATCTTTTTCGATCAGCTGCTGCATGCGCTGTTCAATGGCAGCCAGGTCGTCCGGAGTGAAAGGACGTTCGAAGGCGATGTCGTAATAGAAGCCTTCGTCGATGACCGGACCGATGACCATCTTGGCCGTCGGGTACAGCTGCTTGACCGCATGGCCAACCAGGTGGGCGCAAGAGTGGCGAATGATCTCCAGCCCCTCTTCATCCTTTGGCGTAATGATTTGCAGCGTAGCGTCGCTGCCGATGATGTCGCTGGCGTCGACCAGCTTGCCATCGACTTTGCCGGCCACGGTGGCTTTGGCCAGACCTGCACCAATGGATGCGGCGACCTCGGCTACGGATACCGGGTGATCGAATGAACGTTGACTGCCGTCGGGAAGAGTAATAGTTGGCATGGCGCCTCCTCTCCTAGTGGTGACCCCTACCAAAGGTCACGTGGGTTGGGATGAGCCAGTACAAGATCCGATCCAGGCCATTCAATGACGAACGCCTGCCTTACAGCGGCAGGAGCCTTGCGGCCAACCGGAAAACCGAACCAGAGTGACTGGGATTCAAATCAGGGTTATTCGCACATTTGCCGCTACCGGGACTGAAGGTCATCCGGAGCCTGCAAACGCCCGAGCGAGGCATGCTAGCACAGATGAACGGTCATCGATGCACCGAGGCTTTGTCCTGGGGCAAATCGGGCAATTTTATGCCAGAGTGCTGAACTAGAACCCTGCTTTACCCCTCAGATAACAAGACATTGACCCACAAGGAGCATCCCAGCATGCATCTGAAACGTTTATTCGCAGTCGTCGCCCCCATCGTTTTGCTGCTGCCACTGGCCGCCCATGCCGATTGGCCGAAGGGCGAACGCGAGAAATACATGGCTCAGTGCACTCAGGCAGCCACTCCGCAGATCGGTGCTGCAGCAGCGAAGGCTCACTGCGCTTGCGGCGCTGATTCGATAAAGTCTTACCCGGCGGCAGATATCCAATCGCTGATGGACAACAAGGCCACCCCGCAATTGCAGCAGAAAGCACTGGAGCAGATAGCCAAATGCAAGGCCAATGTACCGGCGAAAAAGTGAGAAAAAAGTCCTTTTGACTCGGATCAACGCTGATAAAAAGTGATGGTTTTGAGCTTTTTCGTACAATTTATGCAGGTTTTACAGGTTTTTTTATCGTCTTTACTTTCGGCTGAAAGCCTTGTAAAACGGGGCTTTCAGCTACATCAAGCAGCAAACAGAACGCGACTGCAGGGCAAACAGCACGTCCGGGGGGCTCCCAAAGCGAACATTTCGACTATGATACCCCGGTGTGCCCAGTTGGCCTGAGCAGCACAGCACTACTGAAAATATATGTTTCTTGGAGATACACCATGTCTAATCGCCAAACCGGCACCGTTAAATGGTTCAACGATGAAAAAGGCTTCGGCTTCATCACTCCTCAAGGTGGCGGTGACGACCTGTTCGTACACTTCAAAGCTATCGAAAGCGACGGTTTCAAAAGCCTGAAAGAAGGCCAGACCGTTTCCTTCGTGGCTGAGAAAGGCCAAAAGGGTATGCAAGCTGCACAAGTCCGCGCTGAGTAATTTTCAGCCGCACTAAAAAAACCCCGTCCATGTGACGGGGTTTTTTATGGGCGAAACAAACGTCTGAGCGATCAGCCGCAGTTGACGCGGGTGACGATCCGATTGGCATCGGTGTTCAGGTTCAGACGATCGGAACGGTACTCCAGGGTCACCATGTCGGTAGGCAAGAGGAACCGTGCATTCTGCGCGCCTGCGCGAGTACGCGCCTGCTCCAGCAGTTCAGGCGAAGCCTTTTTGCCAATGGTGAATTCGGCAGCCTTTGCCTCACAACGGCTGTGACCCGTATCAGTCGTCGTGACAGGATCTGTTGTCGACTCGGTGGAGGTAGTGCTGCAACCGGCCAGCATGGCAACGGCCAACAAAGTACCCAATGACGCGAGCTTCCAAGGCATGAAGCCTCCTTTTTTCAATAGTTAAGCTGAGATCGTGCGACCGCCAATCTGGCGTTTGGTTTCACAGGGAGCACTAGCACCCTGCCCTCTATTCGGACACGCGGCGAGTTTGCCTGAGCATCGCCCTGCCGTTTACCACTCAATCGTGACTGAATATGAACAGCGCTCAATAGACATCAATGTAGTCGAACGGCGGATTCGGCCAGTTCTCTTTCAGCGCATTGAAAATCTGCATGACCCAGACCTCGTCACTGGCCGCGACCAATCCGACATAACCGGAACCCTTGGCCCACGTCTCCAGACGAAACAACAGTCCGCTGATATCAGTACCGCCCACAACGCCTGACGAAATGTAGGCGATGCCGCCCTTGGTGACTCGCAATTGAGTGTGCTCATCGTCGCTGGCAGAGGCCAGCAGCTGACGCACCGCCTCAAGGGTCAAGCCGTCAGGAGTGTTCAAATCGATCTGCACAGCACAGTCCTTGAAAAATCATCAAAGACCAAGTGTCGCATAGCCCTCCCCTCATGCCTAAGTCGGAGTGCCAAAAGCCGCGCAAAATGGTTAACTCGACACTCAGACTTTCCCGACTTCACGAGCGCCATCATGACCACCGTAAGTATCGACGCCGACATCAAAGCCAAGTGGCCACAGGGCCACAGCTCTTACAGCCCGGGCAGCCCGGAAGAGTTGGCAATCATTGGTATCGATTTATTGGTCAAGGAACTGGGGACGCAAGCCGCCCAGATATTCATCGCACAGATATTCGAGAAGTACCCTACCGACTATATTGGCCTGATAGATAGCGAGTAAACGTAAAACCCGCAGGCTGGCACCTGCGGATCTATGGCTTACTTCAGACGAGCCAGACGCTCGGTCAGCAGGTCAAAGAAGCCTTGGGCGTCGCCGCTTTCCACCCAGAAAGCGTTCTTCGGCGCTTTCAGGCCGTCATACCAGTCGACGATGGTTTGGCCGAACGTAGGGCCTTCGCGGCTATCAACCACCACATTGACCGAACGACCGGTGAACAACTCAGGCTTGAGCAGGTAGGCGATGACCGTCGCGTCATGCACCGGGCCACCCGGAATGCCGTAGTGCTCCATGTCGCCTTTGACGTATTCATTGAGAATATCGCCCACCAGCTTGCTGGCATTGTTGTTGATCGCTGCGATCTGCTTCAGGCGCGCTTCGCTGGTGAGGATCTTGTGGGTCACGTCCAGCGGCAGGTAGGTCAGCTTCACGCCGCTTTTCAACACCACTTCCGCAGCCTGCGGGTCGGCGAACAGGTTGAACTCAGCCACCGGGGTAATGTTGCCACCGTTGAAGTGCGCCCCGCCCATGATCACCACCTCCTTGATGCCCTGAACAATCTCAGGTTCCTGGATCAGCGCCAGGGCCAGGTTGGTCTGTGGACCGAGCATGGCGATGGTGATGCTGTGGGGCTTGGCGGCTTTCAAGGTGTCGATCAGGTAGTTGACTGCATTGCCTTGGGCCAGGCCTTTTTTCGGCTCATGCACGGTGACACCCGACAGTCCTTCCTTGCCATGGATGTCCTCGGCATAGATCGGCGTGCGCATCAGCGGCTTCGGAGCGCCGGCGTAGACCGGCACTTCCTCGCGCCCTGCCCACTCGCGGGCCAGCCGCGCATTACGCGACGTCTTGTCCAGACGCACGTTGCCGGCGACGGTGGTCAGCGCA
The DNA here is from genome assembly GCF_000282315.2 of Pseudomonas sp. GM41(2012). Classification (GTDB taxonomy): domain Bacteria; phylum Pseudomonadota; class Gammaproteobacteria; order Pseudomonadales; family Pseudomonadaceae; genus Aquipseudomonas. Next base: position 952,102 of record NZ_AKJN02000008.1, on the reverse strand, counting down.
CGAATGTTCAACTCTTGCGGCGATGCCAGAGCAAACAGCAAGGCAACCACGTCATCGGCACCCGGGTCGGTGTCGATGATCAAGTCGATCTTTTCCGCCGCTTGGGCGCTTGTTGCGGTAATCAGGGACAAAAGCAGCAGACTCCGGAGCAGGTGGTGCAGTTTCTGAGCATAGCGGTGCATAGCGCACTCCTTGTGCGAGGGACAACAGAAAGACAACAGCGAGTTAGAACGTAACCCCTGCCACCAGCACGATGTTGCAGTAGGGCTGACATTCGCCTGTACGAACAATCGCCCGTGCCTGTCGGCTGAGGACTTTGAATTGGTCATGACTGAGCAGCTCACGCCGACCCAACGCACCTTCGGCATTCAGCTCATCGAGCGCCGCCAATGCCAAAGGCTTTTTGTCCAGGATCTCCTGGGCCAATACATGGCTCTCGACCTGCATTTCGCTGAGCACAACCTTCAACGTGCTGATGAAATCCGGGATACCGTGGGTCAGGGCCAGGTCGATCAGTTCAACGCCAGGTGGCACCGGCAAACCTGCATCTCCGATCACCACGATGTCGCCATGACCCAGGGAAGCGATCAGCCGCGACAACGCGACGTTGAGCAAAGGTGTCTTTTTCATGATGCTTTAAAGGCCTGTACGTCGGACAAGGTGGGAATCGAGGGTTGCGCGCCAGCGCGGGTCACCGACAGCGCCGCGGCGACCTGGCCGAAACGGATCGCGTCGGCTTCGCTTTTGCCGGCCGCCAGCGCGGCGGCGAAACCACCGACGAAGGTGTCGCCAGCCGCCGTGGTATCGACAGCTTTCACCTTCGGCGCAGGGAAGTGCTCGAAGCCTTTGCCGTTGGCAAACAGCGAACCTTGAGCACCGAGGGTGATGATGACCTTGCCGGCGCCCAAGGAGATCAACCGGGCCGCAGCGGTTTCGGCAGAAGCCAGAGAATCCACTGGCAAACCACTCAGCGCCGCGGCCTCGCTTTCGTTGGGAATCAGGTAATCGATGGACGCGTACCAGTCCGCCGGCAGTGGGCGGCTGGCCGGCGCCGGGTTGAGGATCACGGTCTTGCCCAACTCACGGCCGCGCTTGAGCGCATGACCGACTGTGGCATCCGGGACTTCCAGCTGACAGATGATCACGTCCGCCGCCCGTAATACGGCGTCGAAACGATCAATCACCTCTGCCGTCAACGCACCGTTGGCACCGGCAACGATCACGATTGCGTTCTGGCTGTTGTCATCGACCACGATCAACGCGACGCCGCTGGAATCGTCGACGGTGCTGACTGCCTGACAATCGATCTGCTCGGCCAACAGCGCCCCGCGCAACTCTTCGCCGTAGGCATCGCTGCCCACGCAACCGACCATCGACACCTGCGCCCCCAGCCTCGCCGCGGCGACTGCCTGATTCGCGCCCTTGCCACCGGAAACCGTGGCAAACGACTCGCCGATCAGCGTTTCACCGCCACGGGGCAGCCGTGGCGCCCGGGTGACCAGGTCCATGTTCAGGCTGCCTATAACCACTACTTTTGCTGGCATACGTCACTACTCATCAATTCTGTTTCAGCGATGCTTTTGATTTAGCGGCTTTCTATTTCAACGGAACTGGGCGAACACGCCGGCCAGCGGTGCAGTCGACTCCCGCAGGACAATACTGGGCGTCACGATCCGTTGATCGGTGGCCATATCCGGCGCGGCGATTCTTCTTAACAGCACTTCGGCCGCCATCTCGCCGAGTTGCAGGATCGACTGCCCCACAGTGGTCAGCGCCGGGTACACATAGCGGCTCATCTGAATATCGTCGAAGCCGATCACTGACAGGTCCAACGGCACGCGAATGTTGCGCTCGGCCGCCGCTCGCAGCACACCGATACCAATCATGTCGTTACCGGCGAAGATCGCGCTCGGCGGGTTCTTTTCCAGCAGCATCGCGGCGGCGTTGTAACCGCCGGTGCTGGTGAAGTCGCTTTCCAGCATGCGCTCGCGGGATACTTCGACACCCGCCTCTTTCAGGGCACGGCAATAACCGGCCAGACGCATCTGCGCCACACTGGTACTCGCCGGGCCGCCAATGGTGGCGATGTCCCGGTGCCCCAACTCCAGAAGGTGGCGGGTCGCCAGATAGGCGCCGTATTCATGATCGATTCGCACCAGATCGGCATTCACACCTTCCAGTCCACGGTCGACGATGACCATCGGCGTACGCACGCCTGCCAGGCCCTCCGCCAGTCCCGCGTCACCGCCAGCCGAAGCGACGATCAGCCCGTCGATGCGCTTTTCCAGCAGCACGCGCAGGTAACTGCGCTGCTTGTCCGGGTTGTCATCGGAGTTGCAAAGAATCACGCAGTAGCCATTACGCTCGCAGTAATCCTCGATGCCGCGCGCCAATTCGGCGAAGTACGGGTTGAGGCTGTTGGGCACCAGCAACCCGATGGTCGCCGTGGTTTTGGCCTTGAGGGACCGGGCCACGGCGCTGGGCACGTAGTCGAGGGTTTTGATCGCTGCCTCAACCTTGACCCGCACCTCTTCGCTCACCGGCCGGGTCTTGTTCACTACGTGGGAAACCGTGGTGTAGGAAATTCCCGCGAGCGCTGCCACATCCTTGATTGTTGCCATGACTCAGGTCCGCCGGCTTGCGCGCTGACTGCGATAAGTATCAAGCACCACCGCCACCACGATCACTGCGCCGGTGATGATGCGTTTGGTGGGTTCCGTCGCGCCGATCTGCGCGAGACCGGCCGCCAATACGGAAATGATCAGAACCCCGAAGAACGTACTGATGACCGAACCGCGACCGCCCATCAGGCTGGTGCCGCCGATCACAACCGCGGCGATCACTTGCAGCTCCAGCCCGGAGCCGGCATTCGGATCCGCCGCTTCCAGACGGGAAATCTGGAACAGCGCAGCAATACCGGCCAGCAGCCCCATCAGACTGAATACCAGAATCTTGTAGGGCTTCGGATTGATCCCTGCCAGACGCACCGCCTCTTCGTTGGTGCCGATGCCGATCAGGTAGCGACCGAACACGGTACGCGTCAGCACTGCCTGGGCAATGAAGATGATGAGCAAGGCAATGATGAACGACGGCGAGATGCCGAAGGCGATCGGGTTGGACAACCAGGCGAAGGCGTCGCCGATGTAGGCCGTGCGCGACCCGGTCATTTGATAGGCCACACCACGGGCCATTTCCAGCACGCCGAGGGACACGATGAACGACGGGATCCGCCACGCCACAGTGATCGAACCGGTGATGGTCCCGGCCAGTGCTGCCGCCGCCATTCCGAGCAGCGCCGCAGGCAACACGCTCCAGCCCCAACCGAGAATCGCCACGCTGACCGTTGACGCCGCGAGCGCAAGCACCGAACCCACCGACAGGTCGATGCCGCCGATGATCAACACGAACGTCATGCCGACCGCCAGCACCATCAAGTCCGGAATCTGGTTGGCCAGGGTGCTGAAGGTGTCATAGGACAGGAAATGGCTGCTCAGAACCGAGAACAGCGCGACCATTGCCAGCAAGGCACCGGCCAGGCCCAGATAGGTTCCGAGGCCGTAAAAGTTGCCACTACGTTTGCCGGCAGTCACTGCAGTATTCATGCGAGATCCCTAGGCGCTGCTTCGTTGAGCAACGCATCACGTTTTTGGTAGCCGGCGAACGCGGCGGCAAGCAAATCATCCTGGGTCCAGCTGTCACGCTCGAAGGTGTCGATCAGACGTCCCGCCGAGAGCACGCCGATGCGGTCGCAGATCAACATCAACTCACGCAGGTCGCTGGACACCACCACGAGCGCTTTGCCTTGACGGGTCAACTCACCGAGCAAGGCATAAATGTCAAACTTGGCGCCGACGTCGATGCCACGCGTTGGCTCGTCGAACAGCATCACCGAGCAATCACGCTCAAGCCACCGGCCAATCACGACTTTCTGCTGGTTGCCGCCGGACAGTTCAGACACAAGTTGCGTCGGGCTGGAACTGCGGATGCGCATGGCGTCGATCTGACGCTGGGCCAGCGCCATCTCGTCACCCTGGTTGACGAAGCCACTGCTGGAAATCACCGGCATATTGCCCAAGGCAATATTCGCGCTGATCGATTGGGTCAGCAGCAGGCCTTCGCCCTTGCGGTCTTCGGTGATCAGGGCGATGCCATGACCGACCGCGTCAGCCGGTGACCGGATACTCACAACCTGCGCTGGCGAACCGAGTGCAACCGTGCCGCTGTCCGCTGTATCAGCACCGAATATCAAGCGCAGCAACTCAGTGCGCCCTGCCCCGATCAAGCCGGAAATCCCATAGATCTCGCCGGCGCGCACTTCGAAAGACACATCGCGAACCTTGTCGGAACGGGTCAGCCCTTTGACCGTCAAAGCTGGAGCGCCGATCTTGCGCGGGCCCATGTCGATGTGTTCGCCGAGCTCACGACCGACCATCAGCGTCACCAGTTGCTCGCTGTTGTAATTAGCCATCGGCTCGACACAAACCAGGTTGCCATCGCGCAGTACCGCAATACGCTGGGAGACCCGCGCCAGTTCTTCGAGACGGTGCGAGATATAGATGATCGACACGCCGCGAGCTTGCAGACGAGTGATCTGCTCGAACAGCATCTCGACTTCACGGTTCGTCAACATCGCGGTCGGTTCGTCGAGGATCAGCACGTGGCAATCGCCGATCAGGTTGCGGGCGATCTCCACCATTTGCTGGTGACCGATACCCAGTTCGCCCACCAGCGTGTCCGGGTCAATCGCGTCGAGGCCGACCTGGGCCATGGCTTCGATCGCCGCCTTGCGCAATTGCCTGCGACTGATCCAGCCGCCCTTGCTGGGCAGGTTGTCGAGAAACAGGTTTTCCGCCACCGACAGGGTCGGCAACAGATTGAGCTCTTGCATCACCATCCGGATGCCGAGGTCTTCGGCCTGAGTGCGGCTTGAGGGGTGGTAATCCTGCCCCTGGAATTGCATGTGGCCGGTGGTCGGTGTGACCAGCCCGCCGATGATCTTCGACAGCGTGCTTTTTCCCGCGCCGTTTTCGCCGGTCAGCGCCAGCACTTCACCACGCATCAGCGTCAGGTCGATGCCGGTCAGGACCGGTTGGGCGTAGGTCTTACCGATACCGCTGACCGAGAGGACAGCGTTCGGGGCGGAAACTGACATAAAAACTCTCCATGCGCTCGCCCCGACGGGCGAGCACCGTTGTGTCGCCAGAAGGACTACTTGGTAACCAGCTCTACCGGAGTTTCGATCACGCCATTGGTGCCGCTGTCGACTTTCTCACCTTTGATGATCTTCAGCGCAGTCTCGATGCCGAAAACAGCTTGCTTGGCCGCAAACTGGTCAGCGGTGGCCAGGACGCGGCCATCCTTGAGCATTGGCTTGATGGCGTTGATGTTGTCGTAACCGACCACTTGCACCTTGCCGGCCTTGCCCGCTGCGCGCACGGCGGATACTGCGCCGACGGCCATGCTGTCGTTACCGGCCAGCAGGGCTTTGACTTGCGGGTATTCGCTGAGGATCGAGGCAGCAACTTTGTTGCCTTTGTCGATTTCCCAGTCACCAGACTGCAAAGAGACGACCTTGATCTGCGCCGCTTCCATCGCATCCTTGAAGCCTGCGGTTCTTTGCTGTGCGTTGGTGGTGGTTGAAACGCCTTCGATGATGCCGACTTCGTCTCCGGCCTTCAGTTGCCTGGCCAGGTACTCGCCCACCAGACGCGCGCCTTTGCGGTTATCCGGGCCTACGAACGGTACGGTGATGTTTTTGCTTTTGACCACAGCCGGGTCCAGCTGGTTGTCGATGTTGATCACGGTGATACCGGCATCGATGGCTTTCTTGATCACAGGAACCATGGCTTTGGAGTCAGCCGGCGCGATGACCAGCGCATTGACCTTGGCCAGAATCATTTGCTCGACGATGCGTGTCTGGCCAGCTGTGTCGGTTTCGTCTTTGATGCCGTTGGAGATCAGCTCGAAATCGCCGGCGTGTTCTTTCTGATAGGCCTTGGCGCCGTCTTCCATGGTCAGGAAGAATTCATTGGCCAGAGATTTCATGACCAGCGCGACTTTGGGTTTTTCAGGCGTCTCGGCGAAGGCCGAGGAGACAGGTAACGCGACGGATGCGGCAGCCAGCATAGCGACAGCGAGAAGACGTCCAGCGAATGGCAGCTTCATGGGTTCACTCCGATCTTATGATTATTGTGAGCAACGCTTGCGCTGGCGTAGGCTTCATTGCGCTCCCGGATGGATAACCACCGGGAGCGCCGCGCAAACGTTTGCGGAGACCGAACTATGCGAACCCTGTCGACATTTGTCAACGAGCAGAAACGACCCTTTATTTGAACTGGCTGGCAAAAGCCGGGCATTCAAGTCATGCAGTGGTGTTGACCACCGTTCCGGTGCTGGAACCCTTGGCCAGTTCCTTGACCAGGGCTGCGGACACTTCCAGCAACGCACCATTGGTGTCGGCAATCTGCCCTTGAAATGCCATGACCACAGTGGCCTTGGCTTCCGGTGTCGGATAAGACGCCGCCTGAGCTGCGGCTAATTGTTGCTGTTGCTCGCGCAGTTGCTGTTGTAGCTCTTGCATGCGTTTGAGCAGGACTTTCACCGCCACACTCTGGTTGCTCTCGTCTGGGGTTTCGGTCTGCGCGCCCGCGCTTTTATCCAATCCCAAAGCGCCAGTCTTGACTTGGTTGCCGTCGCCTTCTTTTGTGCCCAGCGTATTATCGGCAGCCTCTGCGGTGGCGTCGTTCAACGCTCGGATCGTAGCGGCGGACTTACCACCAATGGTGACGCCTGCAGCGTTTGAGATACCAATGGATAACGACATGTGAACTCCTGAGTAGAAAGATCCTTTAAAGGAGCATCGACCGAAGCGCGGGTTTCTTTAGCACTGATTCGCAATCTCGCAAGGCGATTTGCTCGACAGAGGTTGTAGTACTTTTCGGAGAGCCGAACACAAACGCTCAACGCGTTCGGAAACCCGGACAACAGGTTGTGTAATCACTCTGGCCACTCAAATAAATACTGATATAAATCATCAAGTTAAAAGTTTTTCTCATTCAAAGTACGACTGGTACAGATCCTGCTCATCTCATTCACCCCAAGCGTTCAGATCCGCTTGGGGCGCATCTAGATGAACCTGCATCAGCACCGTCTCACTACTAGAGAGAAAAATAATGACATCTGCTTTCAAGACCTTCGTTCCGGGCGCTTTGGCCCTCTTGCTACTCCTGCCTACTGCCCTTCAGGCAAAAGAAGTCGAAACCCAACAGAAACTGGCGAACGTGGTGATCCTGGCCACAGGCGGCACCATTGCCGGCGCGGGCGCCAGCGCCGCCAACAGCGCAACCTATCAAGCGGCAAAAGTCGGCATCGAACAATTGATCGCAGGGGTTCCGGAACTCAGCCAGCTGGCTAACGTTCGTGGCGAACAGGTCATGCAGATCGCGTCCGAAAGCATCACCAACGACAACCTGCTGCAACTGGGTCGTCGCGTGGCTGAACTGGCCGACAGCAAAGACGTCGACGGCATCGTTATCACCCACGGCACCGACACCCTGGAAGAAACCGCCTACTTCCTGAACCTGGTGGAAAAAACCGACAAGCCAATCATCGTTGTCGGCTCCATGCGCCCAGGCACCGCTATGTCGGCCGATGGCATGCTGAACCTGTACAACGCAGTGGCCGTGGCCAGCAGCAAAGACGCACGCGGCAAAGGCGTACTGGTGACCATGAACGATGAAATCCAGTCGGGTCGCGACGTCAGCAAAATGATCAACATCAAGACCGAGGCGTTCAAAAGTGCCTGGGGCCCACTCGGCATGGTGGTCGAGGGCAAATCCTACTGGTTCCGTTTGCCGGCCAAGCGTCACACCATGGACTCGGAATTCGACATCAAAACCATCAAGAGCCTGCCTGACGTCGAAATCGCCTATTCCTACGGCAACGTCAGCGATACCGCTTACAAAGCGTTGGCCCAGTCTGGTGCCAAAGCCATCATTCACGCCGGTACCGGCAATGGCTCTGTCTCGTCCCGCGTAGTCCCATCGCTGCAAGCCCTGCGCAAGGACGGCGTGCAAATCATTCGTTCGTCCCACGTCAACGCCGGCGGTTTCGTACTGCGTAACGCTGAACAGCCAGACGACAAGTACGACTGGGTTGTAGCGCATGACCTGAACCCGCAAAAGGCTCGCATCCTGGCCATGGTCGCTCTGACCAAGACCAACGACAGCAAAGAGCTGCAACGGATGTTCTGGGAATACTGATTCGCCCTCGCCCGACCGGTTCCGGTCGGGCACTGCTTTCACCACTCGCCAACCCAGGCGAGTGGCTCACACCCCCTTCCGATATTTCGATAAAAAATCTCCCTTCGTCCTACACCAAACGGAAAAAACTGCTGTCAGAGGATTTTCTTGAATTTTAAGCAGTTGCGAAAATGCCTACAGTTAAATACTGTATGCACGTACAGCTTAATAAGGATAATCCCGTGGCCACCACCTCTGCCTCTCCTGACTCCTATGAACGCATGGGTATGCGCGTTCAAAAAATCATCAATTCCCCCACTGCCCAAAAAGCCAAAGCAGCCCTGATCTTCCGTCTACCGGACGAACCCGTAGATGAGTGGGAACAATTGCTCGAAGAAATCGACGAGAACGACAACGTCACCCTCGCCTATCGCGACGATGGCGGTGTGCAGATTTTTTGGGTTGTGCCGAAGGAAGATTGAGTCAATGAGTGTCCGCTGGCTTGCTTTGCTGTTTTTGTTCATCACCGTCGGCGCCCAGGCAGGCGCCCCACGCACCTTCAACGAAGCCAAAAAAGTTGCCTGGAAGCTCTACGCACCGCAATCCACAGAGTTCTATTGCGGGTGCAAATACACCGGCAACAAGGTCAACCTCGCAGCCTGCGGTTATGTACCGCGTAAAAACGCCAAGCGCGCTTCCCGCATCGAGTGGGAGCACATTGTTCCGGCCTGGCAGATCGGCCATCAGCGGCAGTGCTGGCAAGAAGGTGGACGCAAGAACTGCACGCGTTACGATCCGACGTACCAGAAGGCCGAAGCCGACCTGCACAACCTGGTGCCGAGCATTGGTGAGGTGAATGGCGATCGCAGCAACTTCAGTTTCGGCTGGTTGCCGGTGCAGTCGGGCCAATATGGCTCATGCCTGACCCAGGTCGACTTCAAGGCGAAGAAGGTCATGCCCCGCCCGTCCATACGCGGCATGATCGCTCGAACGTATTTCTACATGAGCAAGCAGTACGGTTTGAGCTTGTCGAAACAGGATCGACAACTGTACGAAGCCTGGAACAAAACCTATCCGGTAGAGGCCTGGGAACGACAGCGCAACCAAAGCGTGGGGTGCGTCATGGGACGCGGCAACGAGTTTGTCGGCCCGATCGACATGAAAGCCTGCGGTTAAGCGCACGCTGAAAACACAAAGGCCTCGGGTTTAACACCTGAGGCCTTTGTTCGTTTCTAACCGCCCGCTTTGTTGTAGCGCCAGTAGCCCATCAGGTTGAGTGACTCCTTGGCAATGCCACATTCCTTGATCAAGTATTTGCGCAGGCTCATCACTGCAACCGTTTCACCGGCGATCCAGCCGTAGAAGCCATCACGGGCAATCTCGGACGTTTCCCAGAGCATGTCTTCGTCGACATCGACTTCCGCCAGTTCCACCGCTTCGAATGCTTTCGAAGCGGATGACGGCAGAATGGCCCGACAGACCGCGTCGACCATCAGCGAGCCCGCTCCAGTCGCGGTGGCGCGATCTCGAATCAGCCACTCCACCGAAAGCCCGGGCCAGTCAGGGACCGGCAATGCATCGTCCACGCTGTCTACTTCAAAAAACGCCTGGGTTATCGGTGGGACGGCAAGCGCTGCCAGCTCTTCCAGAATGCCGAGCGCGGCGGGCAAGGCCGTGGCATCGGCGACCAGTAACAGATGCTTGAGCTGTTGAGGTGGCTTCCATTCGAAACCACCCGCGTCTTGCGCCGAAAACTGCCGATCAGGTGCGACGATCTGGATCGGCTCACCCGCCGCTGCATGAATTGCCCAACGGGATGCGGGTCCGGTTTCGCCGTGCAACACGAAGTCGATATCCACTTCGCCTTGCTCGGCACGCAAATGCCGGATGGTGTAAGTGCGCATTGCCGGGCGCTGAGCAACCGGCATTGAGCGGTAACGTGCATACCAGCCATCGCCATGAGCGAGCCTGGCAGGCGAACCGTCTACAGCCGGAAAGAATAGCTTCACGCGCTGGTCCGGTGCCCAGGTCGCCATTTCGGTAACCATCGGACCGGCCAGAGTGACGCGCATCAAATGAGGACTCAGCGCCTTTTTGCGCCGCAGGACTGCGTCGAACATTTTGTAAGGGGTGGCGGAGGCCATGGGGAACTCCTACTGGGAATCGACAGTGACTACGTCTAGAAACGAGTCAATGTGGATCCCCTTTAAGGCGTTCCGTAGAAAGCAGTCTGGAAAAGGACTGCTACTGGGCTACTGGATGGTCGACAACCAACAATTCGATATTCTGTTTCTTCGCCCGGGTGAGCGAAGCGCGCACTTCTGTCTGTTTGGCCTCGGCCTCGGCTTTCGAACTGAATGGCCCGAGCAGAATCCGGGTCTTTCCATTTTCCTTGACGATATTGGAAACGAAACTGTGCTCAATCAGCCAGCCGCTCAAATCGCTGACCGCCTGAGGTGTTTCGCCTCGTACTTCGAGATCCCATTGTGGCGCGGAGACCACCGAAGGTGCAGTCGCAGCTGCCGGTTGCGGCTTTTGCGCGTCAACACTCTTGCCCTCACCGCATCCCGCCAGCGCCAATACCGCGATTACCAAGACCATTTTGCGCACAACGCTTCCCTCAGAATGCTTAAAGCGGCAATTTTAGCATCCATGAATACTTCCCGAGTGCCGCAAAATGGGCTCAAAACAACGAGAATGATGGTTGCGGCCTCTGTATAGTTACGCCTTGGGAATTAATGCAGCATCTGCGCGTCAGAAAGAGGCACCCAAACCGTGAGACTTCGCACTAATCTATACATACCACCGACCTCTGCACTGTCCGAATCAGGTGCCCTACAAAGCAATCAAGGAGAAGACCATGCTGATACTCACCCGCAAAGTCGGTGAAAGCATAAATATTGGTGATGACATTACGATCACCATTCTGGGCGTTAGCGGCCAGCAAGTCAGAATTGGCATCAATGCCCCGAAAGACGTTGCGGTTCATCGCGAAGAAATCTATCAGCGCATTCAGGCTGGCCTCACCGCCCCAGACAAACCGCAGACTCCCTGAATCCTGCTGCAGTCAGTAGCCAGCCCGTTCGTTACAGCGCAATGGCTGGCTAAAGATTCATGCTCGGCATTTAGCTGAGCCCTCGCCTCCTCCCCCATTACGTGAAGCCGATGCTACCGGCTTCGGCCACGCCGTGACTGTCAGACTATTCGCTTTAACCCCGACGAATCACGCCGTTACTAGCCGAAGGTCACACCGCGCGCCATCCCGGTGGCCGCAATTACCATCAACATCAACAACAGCGCTTCGATATGGCTGATGCGTGCAAACAGCCTGGCTCGGCCCTGGTCAATTGAAGCGCCCCTGCCCAAGGCGATCCGCCACTTGATCAAGGTGATCATGGGTGCCACTTCAAGCAGCAGAATGATCACGAACAGCGTCATCTTCAGATGGAACAACGGCTGATGAAGGTAATAGTCAGTGCCTTTTTCGTACCCACCGAAGGCCCGCATCAAACCTGTGATCAGCAAAATACCCGCACAGATGCCCCATACGTTATCGGCAACCAGCACGCCGCGAACCGGCGCCGTACCGACGGCCAGGCGGCTTAACGCCGTTCCTCGGGTGAGCACCGCCCAGAGGCCCAAGGCAACAGCCAAGAGGTGGATCGCCGCAAGAAACCAGTGAAACAGCATAGGGATGCTCCTGACAGGGATAAGGAAATGGGCTTGTCAGTAGTAGTCCAAAACCTGGATATCTGCCTGCAGGCCGTGACATGACTGGCGAACAGCCAGCTATCTCCCTGCCGCCCACTGGCCCTTGCACAAGGAGCCAGAGGACAAACATTCAAAAGGGAATAGACGTGAAAGAGTTCGTAATTGGCGTAAACAACATAGTTCTGTATGTCGCACTGGCCGTTATCTGGATCGCCGCAGTGGTCATGATCTTCGTTCAGGGCTTCTGGTCCGGGGCAGGCGTTTTCATTACCGGCACCCTGACGTGGTGCATCATCTCCGGCTTCTGGTTTGTACAGTCGGCGACTTATGAAGAACTGAAGAAGTTGAACGCCAAGTAAGATTGGTTTTAGTGGACTGGACTTACCACGCAGGTCCGACGTTGCTGAGATGAACCACACCAGTAGTGATTCATGCTCTTCATGCAACATTTGTAACGAGGGGGCAATCCCCTCGTTACAGTGCCTGGCGACTATCCAGGCTTGTGGTTATCCAGTACGCGATTGATCGACGGAAGAATGGCCGCCCACCAAGGACGGAAGACATGAATCGATCAACTCCCACACTGGTCCTGCTTCCTGGAATGGACGGGACAGGTGAATTGTTCGCAGCCTTTGCATCCATCATGGAGCGCGAATTCGATACGCTAATCATCACCTATCCCCCCAATATTCCGCTGAGCTACACAGCACTGGAGTCGCTGGTCCGAGAGTCGCTGCCGACCGACCGACCATTCGTACTGCTGGGTGAATCCTTCTCAGGACCGATTGCTATTTCCCTGAGCGCCAGGCAACTGCCCCAGCAGGTGGGACTCGTGCTATGCAGCACATTCGCACGCAATCCAAGACCCATATTCAGTCACTTGAGTTTTTTGCCAAGCGCACTGCCGCTCAGCCTTACGCCTGTCGGATGGATCAGCAAAGTGTTACTCGGCCGGTTTTCCACGAGCGCCCTGCGCAAAGCGCTACGGCAGGCCATCACTCAAGTGAGCCCTTCGGTAATGCGTTCACGAATACGATCGGTTCTTGCCGTTGACGTATCCGCCAAGCTCGCCCAAGTCAGCGTACCGACTATTTACCTTCGCGCTAAGCATGATTCGGTGGTTCCAGGGACAGCATCCGCGCTGGTCTCTTCAATGAACCGTGATACACGAATCATTGAAATCGACGCACCGCACTGCCTACTTCAGGTTGCGCCCGAAGAGGCGGCCGGACACATCCGGGAGTTTTTGAAAACGCTTGAAGGCATTTGAGGTTCTCGATGCTAACGGCGATCAAACCCACGCACCCTGCCCTGCCTGGCAGCAAGCGCTGCACCGCAGCCGAGATCCAGATGTGAAGAGCCCAGCGCGATGGCTGGGCTCTGGTTATTTTCTGTTTTCCATCATCTTGTCGGCGAGAGCTTTGGCCCTTTCAATCAACAGGTTCTGCCTGTCTTCATGAGTGGCGCCTCCTACAACCGGTGCCGTCAAATTGCTTTCCGCAATCAACGCAGCGCAGAAGTATTGATCCCAAACAGCTCTATCCTCAGATACCGGCTTGTTCATTTGGTTGGCGATCATATGCGGCTCCTTTTGATGAGGTAGCACCGCTATCTTACGCCTGAATCATCGGCAATCCGTGCCGCTAAAGCTAAGCGGCAAACCAGGTGATCATTGACCGGCCCGAGGAGAGCCAGTCACCGTCGTCTCTCGCTTGCCGACGGCCAGCGCCTTCAGTCGTCTCTATCGTCACGATCACGATCGCGATCGCGACGGTGATTGCGGTCATACCCCTGATCATTGTCACGACGGTCATATCGGCGGTCATACCCTCGATCATCGTCATACCCGCGGTCGTATCCGCGACGGTAATCATGATCTCGATCCCGATCTCGCCCGTACCTTTCTCCGTCGTCCCAGTGAGGCCCACAGCCTCCCAGCAGGAGAGCGCCTGAAATGGCCATGAACATTATTACTGCACGCTTCATTTGAACGTCCTGAATGCAAAGGTCAGCGATATGACCATGAGGCCGCTCAATGATTCATTGGTCAGATACAGCGGGCCAAATCCAAAGCCTGAATTAACAACGCGCTGATCGGCAAGGAGGTACCAGTAAGCGCGATTCGCTTCGGCGAGAACGCCTATCACGTCATCGAGCGGGCCACCGGAAAAATGAAGGCACGACGAAAAGAAGGTCGATGTCCTGCTTGATACCTGTGAGGTCGGTATGGGTCTCGGCTTATATTTCCAGCCATGAGACCAGAACCCCCATGCAAGTGGTCGAATTTTTCGGCGGCGAATTGGGAATCCTGTGGAAAGTGGTCTTGGTTATCCCTTGCAGGGAAAGGCGTCTTTGAATGCCAATATCACCACGCGGGTTTGATCCTCATTCAACCGCGCAGGGTTCCTGTCTAGATAGTTGATGGCGATCAGCGCTCCTTGCCCGGTGGTCAGGCCGCTTTCAGGCCAGCACACTTGAGTGTCACGAGCAGACATTCCTGTTTGCAGAATTGCGATTGTTTTCTTCACTCCTTCGATTAGCCCTAAGCAAAGTCCCACACTCAGCATGTCGGTGCCCGGTGGGATTGTGTTTCGACCACTGGCATTCATCGATTCTTTGCAGTTTTGGTATAGCTCATGCCCTGTACCTGTTTGTGATGCGGCTAGTGCTAGCGGAGCCACACCACTAGTTGTCATCGCCCCAATCAGTGCCACCGCTATCCATACCTTCATGTTGAATTCCTTATTAGTGAGTGGGGCATACTACCGGGCGCAATGTCTTGGTGAAACAGGGCATGGATTCTGTAGGAAGCGGGTATACGTTGGGCATGACGTACTGTGAAACGATGCTCAAAGGTAAAGGCAGCTATGACAACGAGCTGATATCGGCGCTCACATTGCCCACTGTGAACGAAGCCTATGTTTTGTGAACGTTCTGCAAGAAATCCAAGACGAAAAAAAGGGCCAACCCGTGGGTTGACCCTTTTCACACCGCCCAGCAGAGCGGATTTTGTTTGGTAGGCGCGATTGGACTCGAACCAACGACCCCCACCATGTCAAGGTGGTGCTCTAACCAACTGAGCTACGTGCCTGCTGTGAGGCGGCATTCTACGGAATTCCGGAGGGGTGTCAACACCTTTTTTCGAGCTAACCCTATGAATATGCAAAATATTTAATTTTGCGGCTGCAAAGAAGATTTTGCGGTGGCTGGCGGTCGATTTTTATCTCGGGTAGGATCGATGCACTCGTAAAATATATTAAACAGAGGCTGCAGGATGGCGAACACTCCCTACCCGGAATCCTATTACGCCGCGTCAGCCAATGCGGTTCCGCCGCGCCCGGCCTTGCAGGATGACGTAGAGACAGATGTCTGTGTGATCGGTGCCGGTTACACCGGTCTGTCCTCTGCCCTGTTTCTGCTGGAAAACGGTTTCCGGGTAACGGTGCTTGAAGCGGCGAAGGTAGGTTTTGGTGCGTCGGGGCGTAACGGTGGCCAGATCGTTAACAGTTATAGCCGCGACATCGATGTGATCGAGCGCAGTGTCGGTCCCAAGCAGGCTCAGTTGTTGGGGCAGATGGCGTTCGAAGGTGGGCGGATCATTCGTGAGCGGGTTGCCAAATATAATATCCAGTGCGACTTGAAGGACGGTGGCGTATTCGCCGCCATTACCGCCAAGCAGATGGGCCATCTGGAATCCCAGAAGCGTCTGTGGGAGCGCTTCGGTCACACGCAGCTTGAATTGATGGATCAGCGTCGCATTCGTGAAGTGGTCGCGTGCGATCAATACATCGGCGGCATGCTCGACATGAGCGGCGGGCACATTCATCCGCTGAACCTGGTGTTGGGCGAAGCGGCAGCCGTCGAGTCGCTGGGCGGTACCATTTATGAGCAGTCGCCGGCGGTGCGCATCGAGCGCGGTGCGAATCCGGTGGTGCATACGCCTCAAGGCAAGGTCAGGGCCAAGTTCGTCATCGTTGCGGGCAATGCGTATCTCGGTAATCTGGTGCCGGAACTGGCCGCCAAATCGATGCCCTGCGGGACTCAGGTGATCACCACTGAACCCTTGGGCGAAGCATTGGCCAAGAGCCTGTTGCCGCAGGATTACTGCGTCGAAGACTGCAACTACCTGCTCGACTACTACCGTTTGACCGCCGACAAGCGCCTGGTTTTCGGCGGTGGCGTGGTGTATGGCGCGCGGGATCCGGCGAACATCGAGGCGATTATTCGACCGAAGATGCTCAAGGCCTTCCCGCAGCTCAAGGACGTGAAGATCGATTACGCCTGGACCGGCAATTTCCTGCTGACCTTGTCCCGTCTTCCTCAGGTCGGACGCCTGGGCGACAACATCTACTATTCCCAGGGTTGCAGCGGACATGGCGTGACGTATACGCACCTGGCGGGCAAGGTATTGGCCGAAGCGTTGCGTGGCCAGGCCGAGCGTTTCGACGCGTTTGCCGACCTGCCCCACTACCCGTTCCCCGGCGGACAACTGCTGCGTACACCATTTGCTGCGTTGGGCGCCTGGTATTACGGATTGCGCGACAAATTCGGCTTCTGACCGATAGACGAAAAAAAGGGGCAACTGCACAGTTGCCCCTTTTCATTTCCGCTCGGGAAGTCAGCCTCTTCGCTGATTGAGCCTCTGCAAAAATTCGGCCCTGCGCTGCTGGTCCATTTCCTCTTTGGCCAAGAGCTCGGGAAGCAGCTCGGCCGCACGCTGGGCATCGAGGATGAAGACGCCGTCATCATCACCGATAGCCAGGTCCCCCGGCTGTACCTGAACCCCGCCCACGCTGATCGACCGATTGACGTCCCCATGGGCGCCAATGCCGCGAGTCGTGTACGCACTGACGTCCCGGCAAAAGATCGGCAACCCATGGCGACGCAATGCACTGACATCCGTGACCGCACCCGACACCACCACCCCGGCCAACCCTTTGATCAGGCCGGCCAGGGTGCGCAGTTCACCCCAACAGCCACACTCCTCGTCGCCCACACACTCGATCACCAGCACGTCGCCCGGCTCACTCAGCAACAAGGCCTCACGCAGAATGCTGCCATCCGGCGGGAAGATTTTTACGGTGACGACATTACCGACCATGCGGATGTCGTTGAACAGCGGCTTGATCCCGCGCAGGAAACCCCGATCGGAAAAATGGCCGATGGTTGACGAAGGGATCGACCGGTAGGCGTTGAGCAACTCCGGGGTGACAAGCTGTTGGCGAGGGTTGATCTGATAACTCATCGGCATTTCCCCGGACGCAGCAGTGGGCAGGTCGAACAATATTCAGCGGGCTCAGTAGCCAGGTAGTAGAAGCAGCAGGTTCGCCGAAAACGAATGCTGCGTTGCCCCTCGTCGACCAGCGTCGGCGGTCGGCGGAAATGGCTCAGCGGGTTGTAATCGAGGCCGAACAGCGCAGGTTCTGCCTGAGTCAGCAACCATCTGAAGTCCGCTTCATAGCGCTCGCGTACCGACGGCTCGTCGATTTTCGCCATGCGTTTTTCATACAACGAATACACGCGCACGGCGGTGTTTTCCCACAGGATGCGCCGTGAAACGCCACTCACACGGTTGAAGGTTTGCCACAGCGGCTTCAACAGCCCGGCAAACAATGCCTGCACCAGGGTTTCCCGCCAGGCCTCGCGCTCACCGGCCCCGTACGTCAGCGGCAGGGAATGAGCCAGCGGCATCGAAGACGTCCACAGCCCTTCATCGTGGCCGTATTCGATCACCGTGTTGTCCAGGGTCAGCAGCAGTCCTTTGTCGTACACCGACATGGCGTACAAACAGGCGCCGGTGACCAGGAACGACAGACGCTTACCCAGCAGCGAGGCGGTGATCGCCCGCGACGGTGAGCCAATGACCGGGCTCAATGCGTCCAGCAAACGCTCGCACATATCTTCCTGCAACAGGTCACGCGCCATCAGCGAGCGTAATGGGTCACGTTCGGCGCAGTCCTTCAACCGCAACCCACCGCCCAGCACGTTCCATTCTTGCGCGGTGAAGTGGTGAGCCAGACTCATTGCGGCAATTCCCGACCAAACGGAATGCACATCGGCGTACCAAAGAACGGGTCAGGAATAATTCTGCAGTTGAGGTCGAACACGGTTTTGACCAGCGCCTGAGTCAAGACGTCCTCAGGCCGGCCCTGGGCAAATGCCGTACGCTCATGCACCGCAACCATATGATCGGCATAACGACAGGCCAGGTTGAGATCGTGAAGCACCATGATGATGGTTTTGTTCTCGAACCGGTTGAGGTCGCGCAGCAGGTCCAGCACTTCAATCTGGTGAGCCAGGTCGAGGAAGGTCGTCGGCTCGTCCAGCAGCACGATGCCGGTGTCCTGGGCCAGGGTCATGGCGATCCACGCACGCTGGCGCTGCCCACCGGACAAGGCATCCACCGGCCGATCCGCCAGCGCTTGCAGACTGGTCTGCGTCAGCGCGCGATTGACCATGGTTTCATCCTCGGCCGACCACTGTTGCATCCAGCTCTGATAAGGGTATCGGCCCAGAGCCACGAGCTGGCGAACGGTAATGCCCTCCGGTGCCGTCGGTGTCTGAGGCAGGATGGCCAACTCGCGCGCCACCGCCGCCGTGGATTTTTGCTGGATATCCACGCCGTTGAGAATCACCGAGCCTTGCTGCGGTTTCAGCAGTCGTGCAAAGGATTTGAGCAAGGTACTTTTGCCGCAACCATTACTGCCAATCAGCACCGAGATCTTGCCCTTGGGCAGTTGCATATCCAGCGCGTCAATAATCACCTGGCGCTGATAACTCAGGGTCAGGCCGCGACTTGCAATCGACGTCATACGTTGAATTCCTTAATGACGCTGTTTAATCAATAAATAGAGAAAAAAGGGCGTGCCCAGCACCGCGACAAAGATCCCGGCCGGTAGATCCAGGGGCAGGAACAGCGTGCGCCCGACCAGGTCCGCCAGCATCACCAGGTTTGCGCCAATCAGGGCTGCCATCACGGCCTGCCCAGCGAAACCAGGGGCTACCAGGCGTTTGGCAATATGCGGCGCGATCAGCCCGACAAACGCGATCGCCCCACCCCAGGCAATGGCCGCACCGGCCAACGCCACACTCACCAGCAACAAACCGGCCCGCAGCCATTGCACGCGCACGCCGATGCCCTGGGCCAGGTTGTCATCCAACTGTTGCACCATCACCTGACGGGCCAGCAGCACCAGCAGCGGGCAAATGCCCAGCAACCAGCTCGCAAGCGCCAGCGGTTCGGGCCAACTGGCGCCGTACACGCTGCCGGTCAGCCAGACGTAGGCAGACAAGGTGGTGGTCAGCGGACTGAACACCAGAATGAAGGTGGTCGCGGCGGTCAACATCGCCGAGACGCCCACGCCAATCAGCACCAGCCGCAGTGGCGAGGTCCCCTGCTTCCAGGCCAGCAGATAAATGGCCAGTGTCGCCAGAGCCGCACCGAGCATCGCGGCCAGGGGCAAAAACTGTTGACCCAGCGTCGCCGACAAGAACGACAGATAAAGCACGGCGGCGGCGCTGGCACCGCTGGTGATGCCCAGCAGGTCCGGCGATGCCAGCGGGTTGCGGATGATGCTTTGCAGGATCAGCCCGGACACCGACAACGCAGCCCCCACCAGCGCCGCCAGCACAATGCGTGGAAAACGCAGTTGCTCGACGATCAACGTCAGACTGGCGTCCTGGCTGGAAAACAGGATTCGCATCACCTCGAGGGGCGAGAGGATGACTTTCCCCAGCGACAACGAGCCGAGCATCACCAGCACCGTCAGCACCAGCGCCGCCGCCAACCGCCACCACGTGGAGAGGTTGACCCGCCGGGAATACCCGCCCCGGCGCCAGGTCACCACCCTATCCATAACGACCTCCACGCCGGGCCAACATGATGAAAAACGGTGCACCGAACAGCGCCGTCATCACCCCTACCGGCACCTCCTGAGGCAAGATCAAAACCCGCGACAACGTATCCGCCAACAGCAGCAAAATGGCGCCGAGCAGCGCGCAACCGGGCAGCAACCAGCGATGGTCGATGGACAACCCCTTGCGCACCATGTGCGGTACCAGAAGACCGATAAAACCAATGCTGCCGGCCAACGCCACCGCGCTGCCTGCGAGACAGATCACCAGCATGCTCATCAGCAGCCGGATCAGGCCGGTTCGCTGCCCCAACCCCGTAGCAATTTCTTCCCCGGCGTTCAGCACGTTGAGCTGCCCGGCCAGCAACAGCGCCCCCGCCAACCCGAGCACAGCGCACAGCAACAACGGCGCAGCGGTCGACAGGCTGCGTTCGGTCAGTGAACCGGCCATCCAGAACAGCACCGTGTCCAGTCCATCCTGATTCACCACCAGCAGCGCCTGGCTGAAGGCGGAGAACAACGCGGCGATCGCCGCGCCCGCCAGCACGATGCGCAGCGGACTGAGACTGCCTTGCCCCATGTTGCCGATCAGCCACACCAGGCAACCCGCCACGCCAGCGCCAATGAACGCCGACCATAGCCAGGCATCCGGGGATGACAGCGAGAAGATCGAGGAAAACAGGATGATAAAAAAGGTCGCACCGGCATTGATCCCGAACAACCCGGGTGATGCCAGTGGATTGCGCGTCAGTGCCTGCATCAGTGCGCCCGCGACCGCCAGGCTGGCGCCAACGGAAATCGCCATCAGGGTGCGCGACAGGCGCGTGGTGGTCACCAGCACATGATTGATGCTCAATGGGTCAGGATCGACAAACGCCGCGGCAATCTGCGGCAGTGGAATCCAGGTGGCACCGACCGCCAGGCTCAACACGCAGCACAGCAGCAACACGACACCCGCGCTGCACAGCTTTACTCCCGGGCTCATGAGGCCACCTGCGCGGCGGCCACGCGGGCCACGTCGTCGAGCATCAGGTTGGCCCCCAACATCCCGCCCGACAGACTCCACGCGACGCCATCGACTTGCCACACCTGTCCTTGCTGCGGGGCACGCATCTGCTTCCACAGCGGGTGTTGCACCAGGCTCTCGTAGTTGCGCTGCACCGCCGCGTTCTGCGCGCGCAGGAAGACAAAAAAGATGTCGGCATTCACCACCGCAAGGCTTTCTTTGCTGGTGAGTTTGATCGACACCCCGCTCGCCTCCCGGCTGCTGTCACTCCAGTTGAATCCCAGCTCGGTGAGCACCGAGCCCGGAAAACTCGCTGGCAGGTAACTGCGGATGTGGTCTTCGCGGATGTCCAGAATCGACACCGTGGGAGGCCAGCGTCCGGCAAATGTCTGCCGCAGTTGCTGACACAGCTGCGCCACGCGCTGCTGCCATCGATTCAGAATCTCGTCGACCCTTTGTTGCTGGTGTAATGCAGCGCCCATCAACGCCAGGGTCTTTTTGAATTCAAACACTTCCTCCAGCATCAGCACCGGGGCGATCTGCTTGAGTAACGGCGCAATGCGCTCATGGCGAAAGCGTGAGGCAACGATCAAGTCCGGCTTGAGCAGCGCGATGTCTTCAAGGCTGGGCTGGGTCTCCAGCCCGACATGGGGCACAGCGCCCAGTGCCGTGCGCAAATAGCGATAGGTCGGTTTTTCGCTCCAGGAATCGACAACGCCACACGGGGTTACGCCCAACACCACGGCGCAGTCGGTGGCGCCCTGAAACAAAGTGATCACCCGCAACGGCGCGGCGCCAGCCTCGGCCCACGCCGGCGCGGAAAACCTGAGGGCGAGCGCCCCCAGGGACAGGCGCAACAGCGTGCGCCTGGAGGGTTCACGTCGCGGTTCAGGCATTACGATCGAGCCGGTGAAACGGGTTGACCACCAGCCCTTTGCCAAACGGCATGCTGCCAGGGCCGCCCGCGCGTTCGATCATCGGGGTGAGCAGCAATTTTTGCGGCCAATGTGGCGCTTCGAATAGCTGGTGCTTGATCATGATCCGCGCCTCGGCGTCAAACTCGATGGTGTCGATCAACTCGTTGAGCAGTTCACCCATCGCCGTCCACAACCCGGTCGCCGGCAATGCGTAGACCTCAGCCAGCGTATCGATAATGGCGCGGAGGTTGACCTGAATACCCAGGGTCTGCAACCAGAACAGCAGGTCTTCAGGCCGATCGTGGTACAGCGTGTTGGCGTGCCCCTTCTTCAACCGGTAAGCCGGATCAGCCAAGCCGTTGCGTTCCAGCCACGGCACGAAGATGCGCAACGAATCGTGATCGCGCAACAGCAAGCCCTGGGCGTAACCGGCCTTCCACACCAGCACCGCGTTCTGCCCGTGAATTTCCCCCAGCATGCCGATGCGGAACATCCGCAGATTGATATCGAAGAAGCTGTGGCACAACTCGCGGAACAGGGTCATCACCGACGCAGCGTTGGCCGGCAGTTGACGGTAGGCCATCCAGTCATCGAAGAAGTGTTGATTGCTACCCGGCAGCGGTGTGCCCAATGCCGCCATGGGCACCAGTCGGGTGTCTGGATCTTCGAGCAGCGCAGGCGGATAGCCGCGAACCATGGCCGACAAGTGACGCGGCGCTTCGTCGAACAGCGTCGCGTCTGGCGGCATGAACGCCCACCATTTGGTTTCGTCGCACAGGTGCAGCGACTGCAGCAGCGTTTGATCCTTGCTCAGTGCCTGGCGCAGCAGCGCCTCGCTCAAGCCGCCGTTGATCATTTTTACTGCGGGCAGATAACGCGAAGCACCCAGCGAATAGATCGCCATCGGCAACTTGAGGTAATCGGCGCTGTTGAAGCACGGGGTCATCGAGCGCAACGACGAGGTGGCGAAAAAATCACCGTCGGTGAAGTCCAGTCGATGGCAGTCACCCTTGGCGAACGCGTCGCCGAGTTGCGCTTCCAGCACGTGTTCGAACTGCCACGGGTGCACCGGCAGCGCGATGTGGCTCTGGGCAATGCCCCGCTGCTGCAGCTCTTGTTGCAAGTTGGCCTTTAGCAGCGGCGGCAACAGGTAGTGGGCGGGATAACTCTGCGCCAGGTCCGTCACACCGTCACCGCATTGCAGCAATGTGCGGTCGACCGCGACCCAATTGAGCGCCACCGGACGGGCAAATTCCGCCTGATACTGCTGATATTCCGCGTCGTCCAAACCCTGCTTGGCTTTGGCCAGCGGGTGGTAGGGACGATCACGCAACGAAGCCCACTGCTCCATCGCCAGGAAGAAGTCCGCGTTGCTCTTTTCCAGCAAGCGTTCGCTGTTAACCCGATGGGCCAGGGACAACTCGGTTTGCCGGACGCTGGTGCGCAGCACATCCAGAAACAGGGCGAAGCCTTTTTCATTGTCCGGGTAGCGATCGGTCATCCCGGCCAACACCTGGGTCGTGAAAGCCTCGGGTGACAGCGCGGTCAGCTGGTCATTCTGCCGCGCCCAAACCGGCGTGCCCGGTACTTTTTCCCATTGCTGGGTAATGCCGGGACGCAGTGCAATGACGATGCACCCCTGGGGATCGATGGGCCATTCCCAGATCCGTTGTTCGGCGCTCAACCCGGTAAACGGCTGATCGGCCGATGACGAAGGCGCCACCAGGCTCAGCGGCTCGGTCCCGAAAAAATGTTCGGCCAGCAAACAATCGACCAGATCCTGCATCACCTTGTCGGCGGCCATTGTGGTGAAGTTCATCCGATTATTTTCCTTCTGCTGAAGTGGCGGCCAATTTGGCCTGGAGGGCACGAAAAGCGATGCCACGCTCGTCACCCAAAACAAAACTTTTTACGCCCCGAGCCAACCATCGTTGGTGGTCGCCCGGCTGACGTGGAATCGCGCAATACGGCACGCCCGCGGCACACGCCGCTTGCCAACTGGCGAGCAGCGCTTGCTGCACCTCGGGTCGGTCGATCTGCCAGGGCATGCCCATCGATTGCGATAAGTCGGCGGCCCCTTCGAGGATCATGTCGAGGCCGGGCACGGCGGCAATCTCTGCCGCCCGCCGCACACCTTCGGCACTTTCGATCATCGCCACGACCATGATTTGCTCGTTGGCCAGCGCGACGTACTCCGCCAGGCTGTGTTTGCCAAACGCACCGGGGCGCCCGGCATTCAGGCTGCGGGTGCCCTGCGGATGGTATTTGCAGGCACGAATGCTTTCGGCCAAGGGCTCGGGGCCTTCGATCATCGGCAACACAATGCCCTGGGCGCCGCCATCGAGCAGGCGCAGCAAGGTTTTCGGGTTGAGGTCCGACACCCGCACCAGCGGGGTCAGCGCGTAACTCTCGGCGGTGCGGATCATGTTCTCCACGGTCTCGGGATTGATCAGCACGTGTTCCATATCGATGATCACAAAATCAAAACCCGCTTCGGCAATCAGTTCGATGGCCGCTGGCGACGGAATCGAGCTGATCAGGCCGTAGACCGGCTCACCTGTTCTGAGCTTCTGCTTGAGCAGATTGGTCCTCAGCATGATTGCGGCCGGAACGCGTGTAGCGGATTCGGCACCGATTTGAAACGACGTTCGCCGTCGCCCAGCAGACGGCGCTTGGTCAGTTCTTCGACTTCATAGAACGGCGCGAACACATCAAACGCTGCATAACGCGGACGGTGTTGCGGATGTTCAGCCTGGTAAGCAGTGATGACCTCGGCAGTCATCTGCCAGAACAGAGCCTCTTCGAGCTGATAGTGCTGATGCAGGAAGATCGCCATCTCGGCCAGGGCGATGAAAAAGAACGAATCACAGGAAAAATCCCGGACCGCATCCAGGTCGTCGGTGAGGATGAACGAGTTGCGATTGAGCTTGGCGTGGCTGGCGGGCAGCGGCACCAGGGTCGGGCACAGATCGGGGCGCCCCAGGTGTTGCGGCGAATAGCGCACGCCGTCATGGAAGTCTTTCAGGGCAATACGTTGCGGCCAGCCCTGCTTCACGATCAAGACGATGTTCTGCCCATGGGATTCCATGCCGATGCCTTCGGCGTAGAGCATGTGAATGATCGGCGACACCGCCACCTGCAACAGTTGACGGGTCCAGGCGTGCAGGCCGTATTGCTTGATCCAGGCATCGATAAACGGCTTCTGTTCACCGCTGCCGTAGCGATTGTCCACGGAGCTCAAGCCATTGAATGGCACCGCTTGCTCATCGTCTTGCAGGTACTGGTGAATGCTCTCGCGCCACAGGGTGCCCATCGTGCCGTAGGCCTGGGACATCCGCGTGGCGGGCAGGTGATCGTAGTCAAAGCTGACGCCGACCACTTCGCCGAGAATCACAAAGCCAAGGTCGCGGGCGGTGCTGTCGCTCCCGATCAACTGCTGCAACCAGTCGGTGATGATCGGGCCGTTCATCACCGTATGCCGGGCCAGAATTCGGGTGCTGGAGGTGTTGGTCATGCTCAGCGCGAGCTTGACGTAAGGCCGCTTTTTCTCAGTGACGTTGGCCAGGGTGCGGATCGACTGTTGCGCCTGATAACGGTCATCCGTGGTGCCCAGATGGATCACTTCACCGCTGACCAGCTCCGGGTAGAACACCGGAACAATGATGTTTTCCCACTGCCACGGGTGCACCGGCATCAGCCAGTAATCGCCCATCGCCTTGCCTTGATCGGTGAGGCTTTCAGCCAGTTGCTGCCAGCGCTGAAGTCCGAATTCCTGCTGGATAAAATCGTCGTACTTCAGGTGCCGCGAGATGTTCATCGCCCCGCAGGTTTTCGCCACTGCCAGCCAGACGATGGCAATAGGCGCGGCAAATTCCGGTCCGTAGCTCGCGTTGTCTTTCAGCGAGAAACCGATACGCGATTTGTAGCAAGGGTGATAGCTGTGGGCGTCCATGAAGTGCTGTTCCAGCGCATCGACATCCAGTTGATGGGTTGGCTTGGCCGCTTGGTAACCCTGACTGCGCGATTGCAGATCCTTGAGCATCGTTTGTTCAAGCTCATGGGTGAAGCGTGGCAGGTGCGGGCTGTCCTGAAGTTCGCTCAGCAGTTCCGCCAATGCTTGATGAAGGTGCGGCCGGCGGCGCGCGCCCAACGCGTCAACACGTTCGAGACTGGCATAGTCGACGCGGATCAGCTCAAAGCTTTCGCTGAGCAATCCGTTGCAGTGGTACTCCACCGGTTGTTGCTGCGCGTCGATGCCGCTGACAACAAAACGGTACTGGCCGCCATCGAGGGGCGAATGGCGATACGGCAGGACGTTTTCATACAGCAGCGTTTGCAGCAGCTGGCCCACCACGCGTTGTTCCACTTGCTGATAGTGGCGCGGATCGGCCGTCGCCAGCCAGACGCCTGGCGCAGAATCCGCAGCCTGATGTGTTGCCTGTGAAGAAGTCGCCATAGTCATAACCTTGTCCATGAAAGAATTAACGGTGTTCGAGGGCTGAGGGCAATGCCTCGGCCGGCTCGTCGGATGCGTGAACGGGAAAACGCCAGGCACAGGGCAATGCCAGCAGGATGAGGATGCCGGTGGCGATGAAGACCTCGCTGATCGCCCCCGAGCTGGCCATCGAAACCACCCCGCTCCCGGTCTCGGCAGTCAGGCGCAATTCCAGCCACAGGGAGGCAACCACGATGGCCAGCGACGAGACGAGACGACGGGAAATGTTGTTCATCGCCGCGCCTTGGGTGACCATCGGTTCAGGCAGCGCATCGAGCCCGGCGGTGGTGATGGGGATATAGGAAAGGCCCAGCCCGGCGCCGCGGACCATCATCAGAAAAAACACCACACCGATTGAAGCGCCAGCCCCCAGCATGCCCAATCCCAGCGTGGCGCCCCCTGTCAGCAACAGCCCCCAGAGCACCACACCGCGCGGGCCGTGTCGGTCCAGCCACTTGCCGCCGAGATGCCCGAACAGGCTGGCGAACATCGCCGTGCACAGCAGCGACAGGCCGGTCCAGATAGCGCTGTAGCCCATCACCACTTGCACCAACAGCGGCAGCAGGACCAGGCATTCGAACATGCCGACCGACTGCACCACGGCGATGATCACGCTCAAGCGATAACCGCGCAGGGCAAAGATGCGCAGGTTGAGCAGCGGCGAAGTCCGGTTCAGTTCCAGTCGTACAAACGCGACCAGGCACAGAATCGCCGCCAGCAGCATGCCAAGGTTGAGCGGATCAGCGAGGGCTTCGGCATGGCGCAGACGGCCAACGGCAATCATCAGCAGGCCGATGCCCGCCGCGATCAACAGGTAACCCGCCAGGTCGAAAGGTTTGCGTTCCGATGCTTCGGAAACCGGCAGCACGCCGACGCCAAGGATCAGCGCCAGCAGGCCAATCGGCACATTCATCAGGAACAGCGAGCGCCAACTGAACCACTCCAGCATCAGGCTCCCGCACAAAGGCCCCAATGCCGGCGCCAGCATGACCGCCGCGCCCCACAGGCCGGTGACCCTGCCCCGCTCGCCCTTGGCGTACACCGAAAAAATGATCGCCAGCGACAGCGGAATCATCAGCCCGCTGGCAATGCCTTGCACCACACGCGCGGCGATCACCAGCGCGATGGAGTTGGCCAACGCCCCCAGCAACGAACCGCAGACAAACAACGCCACGCCCCACAAATACAGGGATTTGCGCCCCATCCGCTGGCTGAGAAAACTGGTGAGGGGCATGGTCATGCCCATGCTCACCATGAACGCTGCGACAATCCAGGTGGCCAACAGCGGACCGATATCAAAGGCTTCCATGAACGCCGGCAACGCCGGATTCAATGAGCTGTTGTTCAGGCTGACCGTCAGCGTGCCCAACAGCACATTGACCACCACCAACCAGCGCGGCACGGCAAACGTCAATCCCACGGGGCGACTCCGGCCTGTTGCACA
Organism: Pseudomonas sp. GM41(2012); assembly: GCF_000282315.2. Lineage (GTDB taxonomy): Bacteria > Pseudomonadota > Gammaproteobacteria > Pseudomonadales > Pseudomonadaceae > Aquipseudomonas. The sequence continues at coordinate 924,436 of NZ_AKJN02000008.1, read as the reverse complement.
AACACCTGCGGCGGTCGCGGATGACAGAGGAAATCAGCGTGGGAAATGTTGTAGCCATAGGCGCCGGCCAGCGGCAGCACCAGCATGTCGCCGATCTCCACGTCCGTGAGCGGGCAATCGCGGCTCAGCACATCCTTGGGCGTACAGAGCTGCCCAACGACGGTCCACTCCTGTTGTGGCGCCGATGGCGTTACGCGATGCCGGGGCAGATGAATGACCGGGTGATCATGCCCCTGGGCAACCGGCAAACGGAACTGATGAGTCCCGCCACGACAGACCAGGAAATGCTTGCCGTGACTGGTTTTCCTGTCCAGCACTTCAATGGCGTAATAACCGCAGAAGGCGCTGATGAAACGACCGGGCTCAAAACGCACGATGGGTGCATCAGCGCAGGCTGCAAGGCTCTGCCCCAAATGCGTACACAAGCGCTGCCAATCGAATTGCTGCGGTCCGAGGTAATTGACCCCGATGCCACCGCCCACATTGAGGTGAGTGATCGCCGCGGGATCGGCCGACAACGCTTTCCATTGCGGCCAGCGCTGCAGGTACAGATCGAGCAATTGTTCATGGCGTTCCACCAGCGACTGATGGGACATCGCATGCACATGGAAGCCCTTGAGCCGCAGGTGGCTGGCGTTATCGACCCAACTGACCGCTTGGGCCAGTTCCGACTCATCGATCCCGAATGGTGTGGCCGTGCCGGCCATCGCCAGTTTGCTGGAGAGCGGTGAAGGCAGTTCGGGGTTGATCCGCAGCAAGACGTCTTGCACGCGCCCCGCTTCCAGTGCCAGTCGTTGCAGACGGACGATTTCATTCAGGCTTTCGATGTGAATCGCTTCGACCTGATGTTGCAACGCCGAACGCAGATCGGAGTCCAGTTTGCCGGGGCCGGAGAAGATGAATGGCTTGCGCGTCGGGCAGGCCTGAAGACGATCGATCTCGCCGCCGGAGGAAATCTCGAAGCCGTGCACCAACGACGCGACGGTGGCGAGGATTTGCGGCTCACTGTTGGCCTTGATCGCGTAGTAAAGCTCTACGCCTTCGGGCAGCGCCGCCATCACCTGCGTCACGTGCTGTTTCAGCGCGTCCAGGTCATAGATGAACAGCGCGAGCGGATCTTCGTGCTGCGTGCGGGCTTCGTCGATCGCAGCCAATACTGCTTCGGGCAGCTTATCCATGCTTGGCCTCCTTGCCCCACGGGGACACCAGACTGACGTAGCTGGCCTGGCGATCGGCCTTGGCCGCCAGGCGCACTTTCAGGTTGGTTTTGCAGGCAATCGGCTGACCGGCGATCAGTGCGTCCAACTCTGGCGCAGCGCGGGTCAATTCGGCGCGGATGCTGATCAATTGCTGCTCGACCCGTTGCCACATCAGCGGCGCCAGGTGCGGACGTTCCCAGCTCAGGGCCAGTACCGCCTCGGACAAGTTGTTGACGAACAGGCAATAGACGATGCGATTCCAGCCTTGCTGGCGGGAATAGAGCAGCGACTCGCGCACCCGTGGATGAACGTCTGCGTCGATCCGGGAAGCACCCAGTTCGTCGGTCAGTTTGACCCCTTCGAAATCCCGCAGCAGCAAGCGTTGTGGACGACCGTTGTCATGCACCAGCACGCTGTTCTGCAAGTGCGGCTCCATGACGATGCCGTGGTTGAAGAACAGCGCCAGCACCGGCCGTAGCAACAGCGCCTGATAGTCGTCGAACCAGCTCAACAGCTGTTGATCGTCGATGTCATTGCCGTTGAACCGGCTCAGGAACTCATGCACCAACGGCGGTAAATGCAGACCACGAGCGAACAACGTACCGGCCATGATGCTGCAGTCGGTGCCGGTGTCGAGGCAGAAGTTCTCCCGCAGGATCGCCCCGGTCTGTTCGCGGAACCAGTGGTTATCGGCTTCGCTGGCCTGTTGCGGCGCCCAGCTCAGATTGCCCGGCTCGGCCACCACCGAAAGCCCGCCAAGGGTTTCGGGCTGGGTCAATTGGAGGTTACGAAAGACCCGGTCGATCATCAGTGCGCTTTCCAGTTCGTACCAGGCGTTTTTCCTGACGCAGTTGGTGATGCGCACGTTCAGCGAGCCCTTGATGAAGAACTCATGGCCCTCGATGTACCAGGTACGGATGGACGCCGTGGGGTTGGCCATCAGCCCTGTGGCGCCAAGGTCGACGATGGCCGCGGATTTCAACAAACGCTGAACCCGGCCATCCTGCATGAACAGCTGGGCCTGTACCGGATGCATGCAGATAACCGCGTGCCCTGGCCGCGCCTGCGCTTGATCGGCAAAACCGGCCAGCACTTGGGCTTTGCTCAGGTCGTTGGCCCCGACGTTCAATCCTTCCAGCGGCACCTCGAACAGGTGCAACGGCGTGCGGGCCTGGAATTCCGGGGCATAGGTTTCCTGGGCCAGATGAGCTGGCCACAGGCGCGCCTTGGGTGCCGGGTGGTTCGGATGACCGAACCACAAGCCCTGCTCGCTGGCGAGGTAACCGCTGAGCGGTGCCGGGTGCTGGCCGTCCATGTTGTGGCCGACGATGGCCGCGGTCAGCAACTGGCTTTGCAACACCTGATCCAGCAACTCGTCGTTGCTGGCGCGGGTCATGTGTTCGCACGCCGCGAGCAACTGCCCCACGAACTCGGCAAACCTCAGGCACGACCAGTCGCCCTCGCCACGCCGGGCATAAACGTCCGACAGGTAACGGTGACTGCCCAGACCATCACGGCGGTCCACCATCACAAAGAACTGCTGCTGGTTGGGCAGGCTGATGGTCAGGGGAATGCCCTTCCATTCCAGACCCTCGAGGTAACTGCCCGGGGCGATACCTTGCATCTGCGTCGGCCAACTGTAACTGAGGCAGTTTTCCGGCAGGGCGAACTCTTTGATCAAACAATTAAGCAACGCGCGCGTCGTTGCCAATTCACTGACCATATTCGATAAAACACTGCGATCTGGATGATTCATGGGTGCTCCACAGTAGCCCGCGAGGCCACTGGACACGTTATATGGCGAAAAAATTAGTTGCTGATCGGCCTGTTTAACAGCCGACGAAACCCCACGTAACGACATCACTTCACTGAACCTTTTTTAAACAATCAGACGACCATCAAAGTTACTTTCAGCGCTGTCATCAAACTGCAATTCGGCGAACTGCTAACGCAACTTCGATTGATTCATTCAAGGGCGCAACTGTAATAACGCTGCCGCCATCGCGTTATCAAAACGCTGGATGACTTGCTGGCATTGTTCATCGTCGATAATCAAGGGTGGCAACAAGCGAATGACATTGCCCTTACGTCCGCCGCGTTCCAGCAACAGGCCTTGTTTGAAGCACTGTTGCTGGATGGCCACGGCCAGCGCCGGGTCCGTCGGGAAATGCCCGTGACGATCCGCCGGTTGGCGCTCGTCAACAATCTCGATGCCCAGCATCAGGCCGCGACCGCGCACCTGGCCAAGGGCCGGATAATGCGCCTGCAACTCGACCAGTCGGTCTTTGAGCCACTGGCCTTGGCGCTCGGCCTCGGCGGCGAGGTTTTGCTGTTGCAGCACCTGCAACGTGGCCAGCCCGGCGGCCATGGCCATCTGGTTGCCGCGGAAGGTGCCGGCGTGATTGCCTGGCTCCCAGGCGTCGAATTCACGACGGATGCCCAGCACTGCCATGGGCAAACCGCCACCGACCGCTTTGGACATCACGATCAGGTCCGGCTCGATGTCGGCGTGTTCGAAGGCAAACATCTTGCCGGTGCGGGCGAAACCGGTCTGCACTTCGTCGAGGATCAGCAGGATGCCGTGTTTGCGCGTCACTTCGCGGACCGCCCGCAGCCAGCTCGCCGGGGCACAGTTGACCCCGCCCTCGCCCTGCACGGCTTCAAGGATCACCGCCGCCGGCAGTGATACGCCGCTTTCGACGTCTTCGATGAACTGGGTGAAATAGTGGGTCAAGGCCTCGACCCCGGCCTCACCGCCAATGCCCAGCGGGCAACGGTATTCGTGGGGGTACGGCATGAACTGCACCCCAGGCATCAGGCTCGCGATGGCATTTTTCGGCGCAGTGTTGCCGGTCAGGGCCAGGGCGCCGTGGGTCATGCCATGGTAGGCCCCGGAGAAACTGATGATGTTGTTGCGCCCGGTGTAGGTCTTGGCCAGTTTCAGCGCGGCCTCCACTGCATCCGCCCCGGACGGCCCGCAAAATTGCAGGCAATAATCACGGCCCTGGTTCGGCAACAGACTGAGCAAGGTTTCGCTGAAAGCGTCCTTGACCGCGGTGGTCAGGTCCAGGGTATGCATCGGCAGGCCTGAGGCGAGGAAGCTGTCAAGGCTGGCCATGACGGCCGGATGATTGTGCCCCAGGGCCAAAGTGCCGGCGCCGGCCAGACAGTCGAGGTAAGTATTGCCCTCGACATCAGTCACCCAGAGCCCGTGCGCCTTGGCGATCGCTAGTGGTAACTTGCGTGGATAACTGCGTACATTAGATTCGAACTTGCTTTGTCGAGCCAGATAGTCGGCATTGGTTTTTTGCAAAGGATTAGAGTGCAATACGCCATCATTCAACATCGTTTCACCCTCGTTAAATTCGATATGCAACTTATTCTCATTAACAAGTTGTTGCAACTAATTCTTACAACCAATTTGGAAATTTACATATAGCGATTTGAACTACTTTAAAAATAATCAGGCACGCAAAAAACCAAGTTAATAAACCTGGTATAAACTCCGGAAGTGCCATGATCTGGCCATGTTTTTGTAATGCAGTTGACAACTTACATATAAGCCACCGACAGATAGCGACTTATACGCAAGTGTCTTGATTGTTCATTAACTGAGGGTGTGCATATGTCCTTCCTCTATACGAATCAGGTCAAGGTCCAACCAAGACGCCCCCGGTCCCTGGGGCGCATGACACAGGTGAATCAGAAGTCGACAGTCGCCGAAAGGAGGTACGTGCGCGGGGTCGACAGCGTCAAGCCAGGCTCACTGTCATCCGAGGCCCCGGCCGAACTCCAGTAGCGCTTGTCCGCCACGTTCTCGACATTCGCACGCACAGTGACGTTCGTTTCGTCGACCTTGAACGCGTAGCGTGCGCCCACGTCGAAACGCTCCCAGGAGTCGATTTCCTTAACGTTGGACTGGTCCAGGTACTGTGAGCTGGAATAGATGCCGCGGCTGGTCAAGGTCAGGCCCTGTACAGTCGGCACGTCCCACTCGGCGCCCAGGTTGACGTTGTATTTCGGCGTGGCCGGTGCCCGGTTGCCGTCGAAGGTGCCATTGGTGGTGTCCTTCAACTCGCTGTCGATGTACATGACACCGCCGAGCAGACGGAAACCATCGAGCGGTTCACCGAACACACTCAGTTCCACACCCGTGTTCTCACGTTTGCCGTTCGGGCCGAAGACGCGCGTGATGGCGTTGGTCTCGTAGGCCGGCTGCTTGATACGGAACACGGCGGCGGTGACGGCGAACGCACCGGCGTCATACTTGGCGCCGACTTCGACCTGGCGGCTGATGAACGGCGGGAAGATCTCGTCCTCGTTCACCGAGGTCGACGGTGCGATCTTGCCCTGGCTCAGGCCTTCCATATAGTTGGCATACAGCGACAGCTTGTCGGTGGCCTTGAACAGGATGCCGCCTGACGGCGAAACCTTTTCCTCGTCGTAGCCGGTGTCGCCTCTGACGTTATCGGTCCAGTCGTCAACCTTCACTCGCTGCCAGCGGGCGCCGAGGGTCAGCAGCAGCCGGTCATCGAAGAAACCCAGAGTGTCGGACAACGCCACGCCGGTGGAACGGTTTTCGGTATAGACCTCCGAATCCTGTCGCGTGGGCCTGACCGGCGTTGGTGTTACCACGGGGTTATAGATGTTGCTGTTGGCCGAGGCATAACGGGCGCCGCCGTTTTCAAAGTCCATGTAGTAATAGCTGGCGGCCAGGTTGACTTCATGGCTTACCGGGCCGGTATGGAACCAGTTGCGCACTCCCGCTGTGGCCGTCCGGACATTTTCGTCACGGGTGAAGTCACGCGGTTGAACGCTGAAATTGCCGGCGTCGTTGGTGACCGAAACGGCATGTCGAAGGAAGTCATGGTTACTTTTGCGCGCGCCCACGCCGCCATACAGCATGACGGAATCGTTGACATCGAATTCAGCGTTCACCATGCCGAACGTGTCGTTGGTACTCGCCTTGCTCCAGGGCTGCGCATAGTTGCGGCGCACATCGCTGGCATGCGGAACCTGCGCGTTAGGGCCAACCTGTACGCGCTCCTGCGGTGCGTCGGTATCACGTTCGGTGCGCCCGATGTCCGTCGAGAGTCGCAGGCGTTCACCGCGGAAATCCAGGCCCAGCACGGCCATCTCGCGGTCGACATTCTGGTGATCCCATTCGGTGTCGCCGGACTGCTTCACGCCGTTGAAACGAAGACCGAACTTGTTGTCTTCACCAAAGCGCCGGCCGACATCCACGGCACCGCCGACCTGGCTGTCGGACGCGTAACTGCCGGTGAATGAAGTGATGGGCTTGTCGGTCGCGCGCTTGGGCACCACGTTGATCCCGCCACCCACGCTGCCCCGCGGCGAGATGCCGTTGATGAGCTGGCTCGGGCCTTTGAGGACGTCGACGCGGTCGGCCATCTCCATGTCGATCGTATAGGTCGGCAGGACGCCGTAGAGGCCGTTGTAGGAAACATCACTGTTGAACAGGCTCAACCCTCGAATGGTGAACTGCTCATAGCGCCCACCCGCCGGGTTGGTGGCACGAACCGAAGGATCGTTGGCGATCAGGTCGCCCAAGGTCCGCGCCTGTTGGTTTTTGACCACCTCACTGGTGTAGGTGGTCATGCTGAACGGCGTTTCCATAAAGTCTTTCGAGCCCAGCAGGCCTTGCGAACCACGGCGCGCAACCTGGCCGCCGGCATACGGATCGCCGTGCTCCGAGTCAGTGGCACCGACAATCGAGGTGGCGCCCAGTTGCAGGCTGCTGCCTTCTGGCGCCGGGGTCAGGATGTACGCCTCTTCGCCCACCGGCTGCAGTTGCAGACCGGAACCCTGCAGCAGTCGGGCAAAGCCCTCCTCGACCGCGTATTCGCCGGAAAGTCCAGGGCTGGTGCGACTGCCCACCAGTGCCGGGTCCACTGACAGATTGACCCCGGCCAGTCCGGCGAAACGGGTCAACGCTGCACTGAGGCTTCCTGCCGGCACCTGGTAACTGCGTCGAGGCGCGTCTTCGGCCCAACCGGCAGTGATGAACAACGGACAGGCACTCAGACTCAACATCAGACTCAAGTGCAACAACGGGCGCAGCCTGGAAGAACCCAGACGCATACTGCAGGGCATCACTACGGGCATTGAGAATCTCTCTGATTTCGTTTCACTTGCCTTGAATGACAAGCGACGCGAAAAAAGGGGACAGGCCTCAGACACTATTTTTGCGCGGCAGCAACGTGACCCAGTAGCGGGTTCGCCTATGCACCTCCAGCGGCAAGCTGGCCGCTAGCAACGTCAGGATGCGATCGGTGTCTTCCAGACGGAAACTGCCGGTGACGCGCAGGGATTCGAGTTCCGGTTCCCAGCGCAACAATCCCGGACGATAGGTGCTGAGCTCGCGCAAAAAATCGCCCAGGGGCTGGTTCTGCGCCATCAACACGCCGTCGCGCCAGCCTGGGGCAAGCACGTCGAAAGGTTCGAGGCGTCCGGCCCCCATTGCCTGAAGGCTGACTTGCTGGCCTGCACGCAATGAAAAGACCGGTCCGCGCAAAGGCTGCAATTGCACCGCGCCTTTAAGCACTGACACCTTGCACCCCGCCTGCCCCTGACGAACGCACACTTCGCTCTGACTGACGACCACTTGCCCGAAGTGCGTCTGGATCGTCAGCGGCGATATGCCGGGCACATTCAGCGCTATTTCGCCTTCCACGAGTGTCAGTCGCCGATTCTTCAGGTCGATATCGACGGCACTCGCGGTGTTCAATTGCAGCGAGCTGCCATCCGCCAACTGGACTTTTTTACCCTCCCCGGTCGCGGTTCGCAGGTCAGCGCGCCAGACGTCCAGAGGTAGCTGCCGGCTGATCAGCCAGGCAGTTGGCACCAGCGCCACCGCCCCGACGGCGCGCTTGAGCACCGTGCGCCGACTCGTCTGCGGCCGATCCAGGCTGGCCATGGCCAGTGCCGACGGCAGGTCGGCAAAGCGTTGGCGCAGAAGCTGAGCTTTCTGCCAGGCCTGTTCGTGACTGGGATGGCTGTCACGCCAGTGCTGCAGATTGGCATGATCGCGTTCGTTGGCGGCGCCTGATTCCATGAGTGCCAGCCATTGAGCGGCAGCCCGCACGACTTGCCGGGCTTCAGCCGAAGGTGGCGAACCGATCACAATTCCACCAGCAGGCAATGTTCATAGGCTTGCGCCATGTAGCGCTTGATCGTGCGCTCCGAGACTTGCAGGCGTTCAGCAATCTCGTGATAGCCCAAACCCTCCAACTGGCTCCAGAGAAACGCTCGTCGCACCGCAGTCGGCAATCCATCGAGCAATTCATCCAGGGCTTGCAGGGTTTCCAGCAGCAACCAGCGTTGCTCGGGAGACGGCACGCAGTCCTCAGGCAGCAGCGCCAGCGCACTGAGGTAGGCCTGTTCCAGGCTGCGGCGCTTATAGAAATTGGTGAGCAGTCGCTTGCCGACCGTCGCCAGATAGGCGCGGGGTTCTTGCAGGTCAGCGATGTGCTGGGAGCTGGCGAGTAAACGCACGAACGTATCCTGGCTCAAGTCCGCCGCATCATGGCCATTGCTCATGCGTCGTCTCAACCAGCTTTCGAGCCAGCCACGATGGTCGCGGTACAGGTCGTGGAAGGTTTGCGCCGCCGGCATCGCTGCATCACTCATCTAAAGGAACCCTGCGCGAAGAAATATTTTAAATGCGACTCATTCTAATTAGTGTTGATACGTCAAACCAAGCGCTTTATGCGTTTTGCCCCGAGGAAAAACTTGAATACGCGAATGAAAGACTGGGGTTTCTGCCACGCAGCCACCGGTTAGTCAGGGCCGAGCGTTATTGAGGGAAATTGTCGAGAGGAGTAAGAAATCGATACACGGCCGCATTTGGCTGGCAGATGCGAATGCCCATGGTTGCGGGGCAAGGAGAAAAGCCAAATCGCAGACACAAAAAACCCCGGTCTTTCGACCAGGGTCTTTGCTATCGACTCGAAGTAGACACTGGCTTTACCAGCAGCTTTCTTCGTAGCTCCAAGGCGTTCAGCGGGCCTTGAGGCAGATATGGCGCAGCGGACGGGACTCGAACCCGCGACCCCCGGCGTGACAGGCCGGTATTCTAACCGACTGAACTACCGCTGCGTATCGCTTTGGACTTGCGTCCAAGTAACTCGTCTGACTGAAAGCTTCGAGGCTTTCAATCTCGAACCAGAACAAACTCTGACTCGGAAAATATGGCGCAGCGGACGGGACTCGAACCCGCGACCCCCGGCGTGACAGGCCGGTATTCTAACCGACTGAACTACCGCTGCGCGTCGGTGGAGGCTTTTAAAAGCTTCCATCTTGCTTTCGCAAGACTCTCGGAAGTGGTGGGTGATGACGGGATCGAACCGCCGACATTCTGCTTGTAAGGCAGACGCTCTCCCAGCTGAGCTAATCACCCGTTTGCATCTCCGAGGCCGCGAAATTTACGCAGGTACCGAAGCTAAGTCAATACCCCGCTTGAAGTTTTTCTGAAAAAGACAAAATCATGTCATTTCCCGCAACGCTGCCAATGGCCGCCTGCAACCTCAAGCCGCCGCTGTCGCGGCTCCTGCTCGAATTACTCGCTGTAAATCATCTTCTTGGTCATGCCGCCATCGACCACGAACTCCTGGCCCGTGACAAAACCGGCGTTCTTCGACAACAGCCAGGCGACCATCGCTGCCACATCCTCGACCGTCCCTACCCTGCCCGCCGGATGCTGGGCATGATCGGCATCGGTCAGAGGTTCGGCACGACGTGCGGAGGGATCCCGCGCATCGATCCAGCCCGGGCTGACCGCATTGACGCGGATTTCCGGCCCGAGGCTGATCGCCAAGGCATGAGTCAGGGCCAACAGACCGCCCTTGCTCGCCGCATAAGCCTCGGTGTCGGGTTCCGACTGCCCGGCGCGGGTCGAGGCCAGGTTGACGATCGCGCCGCTGTGAGCACGCAGGTACGGCGCACAGTGCTTGGCCAACAGCATCGGCCCACTGAGGTTCACCGCCAGCACCCGATTCCAGTACGCCAGATCCAGGCTCTCAAGGGTGATGTTGTGCGGATCGGCAACCGCCGCGTTGCACACCAGCGCATCCAGACGCCCGAACTGCCCCAGCACTTCGGCGACGCCCAATGCCACCTGCCCTTCGTTCGAGACGTCCATGGCGATGAACCAGGCGTTGTCGCCGAGCACCTTCGCCACTTTCGAACCGCGCACTCGATCAAGATCAGTCAGCACCACCTGCCAGCCTTCGCTGATCAGCCAGGCCGAGATCCCCAGACCAATGCCCCGCGCAGCACCCGTGACCAGTGCAACGCGGCCATTGGTGCCAGTGCCTGGCGTGGACAACTCGATCACAAGGCAGCCAACCCGCGCGCCAGATCGACTTGCAGGTCTGCCACGTCTTCCAGACCGACCGCGATGCGGATCAGGCTGTCACGAATGCCCGCGGCTTCACGCTCTTGCGGCGCCAGACGGCCGTGAGAGGTGGTGCCTGGGTGCGTAATGGTGGTTTTGCTGTCACCGAGGTTGGCGGTGATGGAAATCAGACGGGTCGCATCGATAAAGCGCCAGGCGCCCTCTTTGCCGCCCTTGACCTCGAAACTCACGACCGCACCAAAGCCTTTCTGCTGACGCAGCGCCAGCTCATGCTGCGGATGGCTTTTGAGACCGGCGTAATGGACTTTCTCGATGCCTTTCTGCTGCTCCAGCCATTCGGCCAGTTGCTGGGCATTGGCACAGTGAGCCTTCATGCGCAGGCTCAAGGTTTCCAGGCCCTTGAGGAAGATCCAGGCGTTGAACGGGCTCAGGGTCGGCCCGGCAGTGCGCAGGAAACCGACGACTTCTTTCATCTGCTCGCTACGACCGGCCACAACACCGCCCATGCAACGGCCCTGGCCGTCGATGAACTTGGTCGCCGAGTGCACGACGATGTCCGCGCCCATCTTCAGCGGCTGCTGCAACGCCGGGGTGCAGAAGCAGTTGTCGACCACCAGCATCGCGCCTTTGGCGTGAGCGATTTTCGACAACTCGGCGATGTCCACCAGCTCAGCCAGCGGGTTGGATGGCGACTCGACGAACAGCAATTTGGTATTAGCCTTGATCGCCGCATCCCAGCCGGACAGGTCCGCCAGAGGCACGTAATCGACTTCAATACCAAAGCGCTTGAAGTACTTCTCGAACAGACTGATGGTCGAACCGAATACGCTGCGCGATACCAGCACGTGATCACCGGCGCTGCAGAGGCTCATCACCACCGCCATGATCGCGGCCATGCCGGTCGCCGTGGCCACGGCTTGCTCGGCGCTTTCCAGCGCGGCAATGCGCTCTTCGAACGCGCGCACGGTCGGGTTGGTGTAGCGCGAGTAAACGTTGCCCGGCACTTCACCGGCAAAACGTGCCGCCGCGTCGGCGGCGGTACGGAATACGTAGCTGGAAGTGAAGAACATCGGATCACCGTGTTCGCCTTCCGGCGTGCGGTGCTGACCGGCGCGTACGGCCAGAGTGTCGAACGCTACGCCTTCGAGGTCGCTGTCCAGCCGACCGGCATCCCAATCCTGACTCATGCTGTCACTCCTTGCCCTACTCGGTAATGGATACAAAACCGGCCTGTAGGAGCATGGCTTGCCCGCGAAGGGGCCTTTGGGAACGCCAAAAGCTTCGCGGGCAAGCCTCGCTCCTACAGGCCGTTCGTTTACTCAGTTGTTATACAGATCAATGATCGCACTGACTGCCTGCGTCTTGACCTTGGAGGCATCGTTACGTGCCTGCTCGATCTTGTTCAGGTAAGCCTCGTCGACGTCGCCGGTGACGTACTGGCCGTCGAACACCGCGCAATCGAACTTCTCGATCTTGATCTTGCCGCCACCGACCGCTTCGATCAAGTCAGGCAAGTCCTGATAGATCAACCAGTCAGCGCCGATCAGATCAGCCACGTCCTGGGTCGAACGGTTATGGGCGATCAACTCGTGAGCGCTCGGCATGTCGATACCATAGACGTTCGGGTAACGAACGGCCGGTGCTGCGGAGCAGAAGTAGACGTTCTTGGCGCCGGCTTCGCGGGCCATCTGGATGATCTGCTTGCAGGTGGTGCCGCGAACGATGGAGTCGTCCACCAGCATCACGTTCTTGCCGCGGAATTCCAGCTCGATGGCGTTGAGCTTCTGGCGTACGGATTTTTTCCGTGCAGCCTGGCCCGGCATGATGAAGGTCCGGCCGATGTAGCGGTTCTTCACGAAGCCTTCGCGGAACTTGACGCCCAAGTGGTTCGCCAACTCCAGGGCCGCGGTACGGCTGGTATCCGGAATCGGGATGACCACGTCGATGTCGTGATTCGGACGCTCGCGCAGAATCTTCTCGGCGAGTTTCTCGCCCATGCGCAGGCGTGCCTTATAGACCGACACGCCGTCGATGATCGAGTCCGGACGCGCCAGATAGACGTGTTCGAAGATGCACGGGGTCAGGGACGGGTTGGTCGCACACTGACGGGTGTGCAGCTTGCCGTCTTCAGTGATGTAGACCGCTTCGCCCGGCGCCAGGTCGCGAATCAGGGTGAAACCGAGCACGTCCAGGGAAACGCTTTCGGAGGCGATCATGTACTCGACGCCTTCGTCGGTGTGACGCTGACCGAAGACGATCGGGCGGATGCCGTGCGGGTCGCGGAAACCGACGATGCCGTAACCGGTCACCATCGCCACAACCGCATAACCACCGACGCAACGGTTGTGCACGTCAGTTACAGCGGCGAACACGTCTTCTTCGGTTGGCTGCAACTTGCCGCGCTGGGCCAGTTCGTGAGCGAACACGTTGAGCAGCACTTCCGAATCGGAGTTGGTGTTGACGTGGCGCAGGTCAGATTCGTAAATCTCCTTGGCCAGCTGCTCAACGTTGGTGAGGTTACCGTTGTGCGCCAGGGTGATGCCGTAAGGCGAGTTGACGTAAAACGGTTGGGCTTCGGCCGAAGTCGAACTGCCCGCGGTCGGGTAACGCACATGGCCAATACCCATATGACCGACCAGGCGCTGCATGTGACGCTGATGGAACACGTCACGTACCAGGCCATTGTCCTTGCGCAGGAATAACCGGCCATCATGGCTGGTCACGATACCGGCAGCGTCCTGGCCGCGGTGCTGGAGGACGGTTAGCGCGTCATACAGCGCCTGATTGACGTTCGACTTACCGACGATACCGACGATGCCACACATGCGACGCAACCCCTACTTAATGGATCTGAACTGAACACAACTCACTGAGGCGTTTTGGCCATCGGCAAGAGGTGCTCCTTGAACGGTATCTCAGCGGGTACGCTGATACCGCTGGCAAGCCACTGACTGCTCCACCCCAGAATCAGGTTTTTGGACCAGTCTGCAACCAATAGAAATTTTGGCACGAGCTGTGACTCTTTCCACCACCCGTCCTGCTGTACCGGCCCCAGGCTCAACAGCCCGACCGCCACGACCACCAGCAACACGCCACGCGCGGCGCCGAAGGCCATGCCGAGGAATCGATCGGTCCCGGACAGCCCGGTGACGCGAACCAATTCGCCGATAAGATAATTGATCATCGCGCCTACGATTAACGTGGCGACAAACATGATGGCACAGCCCGTGATCACACGGGCCGACGGCGTTTGGATGTATCCGGCGAGGTACTCGGACAATGAACCACCGAACATCCAGGCGACGACTCCTGCGATGATCCAGGTCACCAGCGACAATGCTTCTTTGACGAAGCCGCGGCTCAGACTGATCAATGCGGAGATGGCGACGATTGCAACGATCGCCCAGTCAACCCAGGTAAATGGCACAGTGCAGCCTACAGACGGATAAGGCGGCGCATTTTAGCAGAGCGCATGGCTATCGGTAAGCTGCGATTGTCAGTGCATTTCAAATCAGGTCGATAGTTTTAGCCACGCTCAGGCTGGAAACGCACAACAAAACCCTTGAGGTTCTGCTGGCGGCTCAACAAGTCACGCAGACGATCAGCTTCTGCCCGCTCGATCAGCGGTCCGACAAACACCCGATTCTTGCCGTCGGCAGTACGAATGTAGGCGTTATAGCCCTGGCTACGCAGGGATTTCTGCAGGCTTTCTGCACTTTCACGGCTCGACAGGCTGGCCAGTTGCACCGACCAACTGACCGACAGGCCATTGGCATCGACGCGGCTTTGAGTCGTGTCCGGCTTGCCCGGTGCAGCCGTGATGGGCTGGCTAGGTGCAACCGTTGGTTTGTTGACCGGCGCAGGTGCTGGCGCGACCGGTTTGGCGGCAGGTGCAGGCGCCACCCGTACACTCGGGGCAATCGCTGTCGACGGTGCTTCTTGCTGAGCGATTTCATCATCACTCGGCACAGGTTCCTGAGGCAGCGCTTGCGGCTCAGGCACCACCACGGGCTCGACCTGAACTTGCGGCACCGCAGGCGCTTGCGGCGCGGCCGGGGCTTCAACCGTCACTTGACGCTGTTCATCCTGACGGGAAAACAGCATCGGCAGGAAAATTACCGCCAGCGCTACCAGAACCAGGGCGCCGACCATGCGCTGTTTGTATGCCTTATCCAGCAATGCCATTTGCCGCTTCCTCCGTGGAGCGCCGGGCCAGCCATTCGAGGGCCTCGGCGACACAATAAAATGATCCGAACAACAGAATCTCGTCGTCGCTCGTCGCCAGCGCGCACTGCCCTTCCAGGGCGGCGGCCACGCTGTCATAGGACGTTACCGAGGCACCAAGGTTGTGCAACGCCGCGTGCAAATCGGCAACCGGGCGTGCTCGCGGTGAATCCAGCGGCGCGACGGCCCAATGCTGGACACTAGCACTCAATTCACCGACAACACCATCCAGATCCTTGTCTGCCAACAGTCCGAACACTGCCAGACGCTTGCCGGCCGGTGGACGGCTGGCCAGACGGCGAGCCAGATACTCTGCCGCATGGGGGTTATGCCCCACGTCCAGCAACAGGTTCAGGCGCTTGCCCTGCCAGTCAAACTGACGGCGATCGAGGCGACCGACCACCCGAGTAGCTTTCAGCGCAGCAATAATGTGTGCATCCGCCCAAGGCAACCCGAGCAACAGGTAAGCCTGCAACGCCAGCGCGGCGTTTTCCATCGGCAGATCGAGCAACGGCAGATCATGCAGCTCGACCACACGCCCTTGAGCGTCAAGACCGCGCCATTGCCAGTTGTGATCGGTGATACCGAGGTCGAAATCGCGCCCACGCAGGAAAAACGGGCAATTGAGCTCGCGCGCTTTATCCAGCAGAGGCTGTGGAGGATTCAGGTCGCCACACAGCGCAGGCGCGCCCTGGCGGAAGATGCCGGCCTTTTCGAACGCTACGGATTCACGGGTATCACCCAGATAGTCCGCGTGATCCACACCGATGCTGGTGACCAGCGCCATATCGGCATCGACCACATTGACCGTGTCCAGACGCCCGCCCAGCCCGACTTCCAGCACCACCGCATCGAGACTGGCGTGTTGAAACAGCCAGAACGCCGCGAGGGTGCCCATTTCGAAGTACGTCAGGGAAGTGTCGCCACGGCCCGCCTCGACCGCAGCAAAGGCTTCGCACAGCTCGGCATCAGTGGCTTCGACGCCATTGACCTGCACCCGCTCGTTGTAACGCAGCAGGTGCGGAGAATTGTAGACACCGACGCTCAGGCCCTGCGCCCGCAGCAACGACGCCACGAATGCGCAGGTAGAACCTTTGCCGTTGGTGCCGGTGACCGTGATCACCCGAGGCGCCGGCTTGCCCAGTCCCATGCGGGACGCTACCTGTTGCGAGCGCTCCAGGCCCATATCGATGGCCGAAGGGTGCAACTGCTCAAGGTAGGCGAGCCACTCGCCAAGGGTACGTTCGATCATATGTTGGCGGGTACCGGTGGAACCACGATTGGCTCGATTGGCGCGGCGACGAATTTCGGCGTCGGCAGGCCCATCATTTGTGCCAGCAGATTGCCCAGACGCGGACGCAGTTCCTGACGGTGAATGATCATGTCGATCGCACCGTGTTCCAGCAGGAATTCGCTGCGCTGGAAGCCTTCCGGCAGTTTTTCACGCACGGTCTGCTCGATCACGCGCGGACCGGCGAAGCCGATCAGGGCTTTCGGCTCACCGACAATCACGTCGCCGAGCATCGCCAGACTGGCGGAAACACCACCGTAGACCGGGTCAGTCAGTACGGAGATGAACGGAATGCCTTCTTCACGCAGACGCGCCAGCACCGCAGAGGTCTTGGCCATTTGCATCAGAGAGATCAGGGCTTCTTGCATCCGCGCACCGCCGGAAGCGGCGAAGCAGATCATCGGGCAACGGTTTTCCAGCGCGTAGTTGGCAGCGCGAACAAAACGCTCACCAACGATGGCGCCCATCGAACCACCCATGAAGGAGAATTCGAAGGCCGACACCACTACCGGTATGCCCAACAGGGAGCCGCTCATGGAGATCAGTGCGTCTTTTTCGCCGGTCTGCTTCTGCGCAGCGGTCAGGCGATCCTTGTACTTCTTGCCGTCGCGGAACTTCAGACGGTCAACCGGCTCCAGGTCCGCGCCCAGTTCGGCACGGCCTTCAGCGTCGAGGAAGATATCGATGCGGGCGCGGGCGCCGATACGCATGTGGTGGTTGCACTTGGGGCAAACGTCCAGGGTCTTTTCCAGCTCCGGACGATACAGCACAGCCTCGCAAGACGGGCATTTGTGCCACAGACCTTCAGGCACCGAGCTCTTCTTGACCTCGGAACGCATGATCGAAGGGATCAGTTTGTCTACTAACCAGTTGCTCATGCTTTCTTTCTCCAGTACCGGCGGCCCGAACGCTCTGGTTCGCAGCCCCGCGTATGCCCTTGAGCTAAATTCATGTGTGTGGCGATGATCGATGGGGTGCCGGGTCAGTGAAGCGTGACCTGCGTACAACCCCAAAAACCCTCAGCCATGCCTGTGGACGGCGGCAGTGTGCCAGCCGTCACATCAGCTTCCGCGTACCGCTTTAATGAATGCCTGAATCTTTGCGTGATCCTTGATGCCCTTGCTCGCCTCCACCCCGCCGCTGACGTCCACGGCATAAGGCCGAACCCTTGCAATCGCCTCGGCGACGTTGTCCGGCGTCAAGCCACCCGCCAGGATAATCGGTTTGCTCAAGCCTTGCGGTATCAGAGACCAGTCAAACGCTTCACCGGTTCCGCCGGGTACGCCTTCAACGTAGGCGTCGAGCAGGATACCGCTGGCGCCTGGAAACGCATCGCATGCGGCCACGATGTCGTCACCGGCCTTGACCCGCAGCGCCTTGATGTACGGACGGTGCCAGCCTTCGCACTCGGCCGCCGTTTCGTCGCCATGGAACTGCAACAGGTCCAGCGGCACGGCGTCGAGGATTTCCCCCAACTCGCAGCGGCTGGCGTTGACGAACAACCCTACGGTGGTCACGAACGGCGGCAACGCCTCGATGATTGAGCGCGCCTGCTGAAACGTCACGGCCCGAGGGCTTTTGGCGTAGAACACAAATCCGATCGCATCAGCCCCGGCCTCAACCGCCGCCAACGCATCTTCTATGCGGGTAATCCCACAAATCTTGCTGCGAACGGCCGACATGTCGATAGAACCCCAAGGTAAATCCGAGAAAGTCCCGGATGGTAACAAAAGCGTTCGAAGGCGTCAGCCGTCAAGTTCCGAGAAACCGGTCAGGAAGTGCGGCCCGATGTAACGCTCGGGCAATTCGAACTCGTCGCGGTACTCGACCTGCACCAGGTACAGGCCGTACGGGTGCGCCGTCACCCCACCGGAACGGCGAATGCGGCTCTCCAGAACCTCTTTCATCCACTCCACCGGACGCTCGCCGGCACCGATGGTCATCAGCACGCCAGCAATGTTGCGCACCATGTGGTGCAGGAAGGCGCTGGCGCGGATGTCCAGCACGATCATCTTGCCGTGGCGCGTGACGCGCAGGTGATGCAGCTCCTTGATCGGCGACTTGGCCTGGCACTGGCCGGCACGGAAAGCGCTGAAATCGTGGGTGCCGACCAGGTACTGCGCCGCCTCGGCCATGCGCTCGACATCCAGCGGACGGTGGTTCCAGGTGATTTCTTCGTTCAGGTGCGCCGGACGGATCTGATCGTTGTAGATCACGTAGCGATAGCGCCGGGCAATGGCCTTGAACCGCGCATGGAAATGCGCCGGCATGACCTTGGCCCAGCTGACACTGACGTCGTGGGGCAAATTGATATTGGCGCCCATGACCCAGGCTTTCATCGAACGCTCGACCTGAGTATCGAAATGCACCACCTGACCGCACGCATGCACGCCGGCATCCGTACGCCCGGCGCAGAGCAGCGACACCGGTGAGTCGGCGACTTTGGACAAGGCTTTTTCGAGCGTCTCCTGCACGGTGAGTACGCCGGAGGCCTGGCGCTGCCAGCCGCGATAGCGCGAGCCTTTGTATTCAACGCCCAACGCGATCCGGAAAAAGCCCTCGGCCACCATTTCGGCGGCCGGATTATCTATATTTGCCAAGGAGTGACAGCCTGCTGATGTACGCAAAGGCGGGCATTATAAGGCTGTCGGACGGGGATGCCAGAGCCGTGTGTTGTTTGTGGCCTGTCGGGTCGATAGTTATGTTGGAAGTGCCGGCCTCTTCGCGAGCAGGCTCGCTCCCACAGGGGGTTTGTGAACACCACAGATCCAATGTGGGAGCGAGCCTGCTCGCGAAGGCGGCCCGACAGACGCCAGCTCATCCCCGCTGAAACAAAAACGGCAGCCTCAATGGGCTGCCGTTTTGTTTACGCCTTACCGATCAATCAAGCCAGACGCGAAAGCATTTCCTTGGCTTCGGTCTTCTGACCTGAATCACCCTCGGTCACCACTTCATTGAGGATGTCCCGGGCGCCGTCGGCGTCGCCCATGTCGATGTAGGCCTGGGCCAGATCGAGTTTGGTAGCGACTTCGTCGGTGCCGGAAAGGAAATCGAATTCCGGCTCGTCAGCGGCGGAGGCCATCGCGTCTTCCGCCGTGAAGCTCGGCTCGCCAAGGCTCTGGGACAAACGATCCAGTTCGGCGTTGACGTCGTCCAGTTCGGCGGCAAACGCGTCTGGCGCGTCCATTTCGTCAGCCAGCGAAAGGTCGAAATCGGCTGGCAGCTCCAGATCGTCCAGCGCAACCTCGGGAACAACCGGCGCTTCAGCGACAGGTATATCCAGGTCCTTGACGCCGTCATCCAGGCTCAACAGGAAGTCGTCTTCGGCCAGGGTCGCCGGCGAGGCATCCCCACCGAGATCCATATCCAGGTCGAAGTCCGACAGGTCATCGAGGCTTTCCTTGATGTCGGCCTGCTGCTGCAACACCGACTCGAAGCTCAGGTCGTCGTCCAGCGGGAACGCGTCCAGCTCAGCCGCAGACACTGGCTCTGCTTTTGGTTCTGGTTCTGGTACTGGTGCAACCACTGCCGGAGAGGCCGTTTCCAGATCATCCAGGCTCAAATCGAAGGCACTGTCGAGGTCATCGGACTCTGCTTCTGGCTCTGGTTCTGGTGCAACCACCGCCGCAGAGGCAGCTTCCAGATCATCCAGGCTCAAATCGAAGGCAGTGTCGAAGTCGTCGGGCTCGGCCTCCGGCTCTGGTGCAGCCACTGCCGGAGCGGCAGATTCCAGATCATCCAGGCTCAAATCGAACGCAGTGTCGAAGTCATCGGGCACTGCCGGTGCCGGCGCTTCAGGCTCGTCCAGCAGCAGATCCTTGACGTATTGCGCGTCCAGTTCGGCAGCGATCGCAGCGGCTGCGATACCACCGGCTGCCGCAATGACCATGGCCGGGAAGCGGCTCTTGAGTTTTTCGACCTGAGCAAAGTTGTCACCATTGGCCACCAGTTGGCGCTCCTGGGCAACGAATGCATCGCGGTCGCCTTGCTGACCGTAGACTTCCATCAGCTTGAGGCGCAAGTCGCTGCGTTGCGGCTCTTGCTTGATCCCGTCTTCCAGCAAGGCACCGGCCTGATTCAGACGACCGGCAGTGATGTGCGACTGCGCCTTGGTCAATACGTCGTCATCGCGCTCGCCAGCAGGCGAAACCAATGGCGCAGCGATCGGTGGCGTTACCACAACCGGAGCAATGACCGGGGCCGGCGCGGGAGCCTTGGCGGGTGCAGGCGGTGGCGTTGGGGTTGGGGTTGGGGTTGGCGCGGTAGCGAGCTTCACGCTCGGCGGCGGCACTTCCAGATCATCGAAGATGCCTTTTGGCAGGTCGAGTTCAGCGGAGAACGCCTGCTCCTCGGCCAAATCACGGGCCATGCGCACATGCTTCTCGGCTTCTTGCTGGGCTTTGCGGCGACGCGCCAGCAACAGCAGCAGGAACAGCGCCACCACGGCGGCGCCCCCTGCCAGACCCAGTAGCCACGGATTGGTCAGCAGTTCCTTGAATTGCTGATCGTCGGACGCTGCCGGCGTCGGCTCGACAGGCTGCTCGGCCGGAGGCGCAGCGGCCTCAGGAGCAGCCGCTTCAGGCGCAGGTGCAGGCGTTGCATCAGGATTGGCCGCCAGTTCGGCTGACATCGCCGGAGCGGTCGCACCTGGTGCCGGCGCACCCGCCGCGCCTTCCGCTTGCAACTTGGCCAGTTGATTGTTCTTCAGTTCGATCAGGCGTTGCAGCTTGTCCAGCTGACTTTGCAGATCGGTCATGCGGCTTTTCAGTTCGGCGTTGTCACGACGGGTCGTGTCGAGGCTTTCCTGGGTCACGGCCAGCTTGTTGCTCAAATTCTTGGCATCACCCGCAGCGCCTTTGCCACCGGCCTTGCCGGACTCGGCAGAGACCAGGCTCAGCTTGTCTGTCGCCGTTTGCGACGAAGGGCCTTCACCGCGAGCGCGTTTGGTGGCATCGAGCTGCTGCTGTCCGGTCCCGGGCTTCGCCACGTAGCGACGACCCTGACGCCACGCGGTGTTCTGCGCGGAGACTTCGGCAATGGCCTTCGGTTGCGGCAGATTGGTGCTCTGCGCCTGATCCGGCAGACGCAGTACCTGACCGGCTTTCAACCGGTTGATGTTGCCGTCGATAAAGGCATCCGGATTCAACGCCTGGATGGCCAGCATGGTTTGCTGGACCGAGCCGCCATTGCGCGTCTTCTCGGCGATTTCCCACAGGGTATCGCGCGATGCGGTGGTGTATTGGGTGGGTTTGGTGCCACCGGTCACCGGTGCGGTGACGGTTTGCGTCGGTGCAGGCTGCGCAGCCGCTTCAGCGGTTTGCGGCGAGAATTTGGACGGATCGAGCAGCACGCTGTAATCGCGCAGCAGGCGACCGTTGGGCCACATCACCTGAACCAGGAATTTCACCATGGGTTCGGAGAGTGGTTTGCTGGATGTCACACGCAGGATGCTTTTGCCGCTGGCGTTGAGCACCGGGGTAAAGGTCAGGTCATTGAGAAACGCCTGGCGGTCGACACCGGCCTTGGCAAAATCTTCGGGCGAAGCCAGGCTCGGCACCACTTCGGCAGCGGTGAGATCCTTGACGTCGAGCAACTCGATTTCTGCCACCAGGGGCTGGTTCAGCGTCGACTTCAGGGTCAATTCCCCAAGCCCGAGGGCATGCGCCATACCGGAGGACAGCGCCGAGGCGGCCGCTATTGCTAACACCAGTTTGCGAACTTGAACCATAGCCTCATCCTTTGTTTGAACATTCCTCGGCCAGCGAGAAGGTGTTGATAGTCGCTGCCGTAAGGCATTGCGCGCGGCGGCGAAGAGTCTGTCGCGCGCGATCATTTCATTCATGCCACGCGAAGCCCCACAGGGAGCCCGCCTTCAGCAGTCCGGCCAAGCATAGCGCCCGGCTGGATTCATTCGACAAATTGTTGCCAAGTATCTTTTACAGCAGGTCTTTTATCAACAATTCAGCCACCTGCACAGCATTGAGCGCGGCGCCTTTGCGTACGTTATCTGACGTCAGCCACAAATTAAGTTCCGACAGGTCGTCGATCCCGTGGCGAACCCGACCAACGTAGACCGCGTCCTGCCCTACCGCATCGCCTACCGGCGTCGGGTAATCGCCGGCTTCCACCAGCTCGATACCGGGCGCGTCTTCCAGGGCAGCGTTGACTTTTGCCAGGTCGATATCGCTCGATGACTGCAAGGTCACGTTAAAGCTATCGCCAAAAAACACCGGGGCTTGAATGCAAGTCACGGAAATCTTTAATAAAGGCAGCGCCATGACCTGACGCAGCTCGCGTACCAGGCGCTTTTCCAGCAGCGTATGGCCCTGATCATCAGGCTTGCCCACTTGTGCCAGCAGGTTGAAGGCCATCTGCCGATCGAAGAAGGTCGGCTCCAGCGGGCGTACATTGAGCAGTTCGGCCGTTTGCCGTGCCAGCTCGGTGACGGCTTCGCGGCCCTGGGCGGAGACGGCCAGGCTGGCGGTCAAATTGATGCGTTGCAGATCGAGCAAACCGAGCAACGGCGCCAACACTACCGCCAGTGTGGTGGCCGAAGGGCTTGGACTGCTGACCTGGAACGGCTTTTTCAAACTGGCCAGCACCTGCGCGTTGGCTTCA
The DNA here is from genome assembly GCF_000282315.2 of Pseudomonas sp. GM41(2012). GTDB lineage: Bacteria > Pseudomonadota > Gammaproteobacteria > Pseudomonadales > Pseudomonadaceae > Aquipseudomonas. Next base: position 901,728 of record NZ_AKJN02000008.1, on the reverse strand, counting down.
GGCACGACCTGTGGCGCCCGATCAGCCGGCAAGGCGCCGGACAAGTCGATCAGCGAGCAACCGGCGGCCGTGGCACGCGAAGCGAAACTCAGGGTTACCGCCGGGCCGGCAGCGAAGAACACCAGCTGGACTTTACTGAAGTCGAACTCATCGACTTCCCGCACCCGCACGTTCTTGCCGCGAAACGGCACCGAATGCCCGGCCGATTCGCTGCTGGCGAGCAGGTGCAGATTGCCGACCGGGAAGTCGCGCTCTTCAAGAATCTGCACGAGCGTTTCGCCGACAGTACCGGTGGCGCCGATCACGGCAATATCAAAGGACTGGCTCATGGTTCTACCTCTGGCGAAACGGGGGGAGCGGCACTTTACCGGGTGGTTGGCATGCAGGCAATTCTGCCGGGGATTTGTGGTGCCTGCGCCGGCCTCATCGCGAGCAAGCTCAGCTCCTACAAGGGTATATGCAAACCTGTAGGAGCCGAGCTTGCTCGCGATAGCGGCCTCACAGGCACCGCAAAAGCAAAAAACCCGCACCTCTTTCAAGGCACGGGTTCTTTTATTACTTCAACCGATCAGCGCTCAAGCAGGATCCGCAGCATGCGACGCAGCGGTTCGGCCGCGCCCCACAGCAGTTGGTCGCCGACGGTGAACGCGCCGACGTACTGCGTGCCCATGTTCAGCTTGCGCAGACGGCCAACCGGTACGTTCAGGGTGCCGGTGACTTTCGTCGGGCTCAGTTCCTGAATGCTGGCTTCGCGGCTGTTCGGCACCAGTTTGACCCAAGGGTTGTGCTGGCTGATCAGCCCTTCGATATCGGCGATCGGCACATCTTTGTTCAGTTTGATGGTCAGCGCCTGGCTGTGGCAGCGCATGGCGCCGATACGCACGCAGATACCATCGACCGGGATCGGGCTCTTGAAGCGACCCAGGATCTTGTTGGTCTCGGCCTGGGCCTTCCACTCTTCGCGGCTCTGACCGTTTGGCAATTCCTTGTCGATCCACGGGATCAGGCTGCCGGCCAGCGGTACGCCGAAGTTTTCGGTCGGGTACGCGTCGCTGCGCATGGCTTCAGCCACACGGCGGTCGATGTCGAGGATCGCGCTGGCCGGGTCGGCCAGTTGATCGGCGACAGCGGTGTGGGTCGCGCCCATTTGCTTGATCAGTTCGCGCATGTTCTGCGCGCCGGCACCGGAAGCCGCCTGATAGGTCATGGCGCTCATCCACTCGACCAGACCGGCTTCGAACAGACCGCCCAGGCCCATCAGCATCAGGCTGACGGTGCAGTTGCCACCGATGTAGTTCTTGGTGCCCGCGTCGAGCTGCTGGTCGATGACCTTGCGGTTCACCGGGTCCAGCACGATCACCGCGTCATCCTGCATGCGCAGGCTGGAAGCGGCATCGATCCAGTAACCCTGCCAGCCGGCTTCGCGCAGCTTCGGGAACACTTCGCTGGTGTAGTCGCCACCCTGGCAGGTCAGAATCACGTCGAGGGTTTTCAGCTCATCAATGCTGTAAGCGTCCTTGAGCGGAGCAATGTCCTTGCCCACGGACGGGCCTTGGCCACCGACATTGGAAGTGGTGAAAAACACCGGCTCAATAAGATCGAAATCCTGCTCTTCCAGCATCCGCTGCATGAGCACGGAACCGACCATACCGCGCCAACCGATCAGACCTACACGTTTCATCGCAACTACACCTTCTTTAAAAAGTGGGCCGCTGCTTTCAAGAGTGAAAGTTGCAGCGGGCCCGAGAGATTACAGATTCCGCAGCGCGGCGACTACTGCGTCGCCCATTTCCTGCGTACCGACTTTAGTGCAACCGGCCGACCAGATGTCGCCCGTACGCAGGCCTTGGTCCAATACCAGACTGACGGCCTTCTCGATCGCATCGGCCGCATCCTGCAAATTGAAGCTGTAACGCAGCATCATCGACACCGACAGAATGGTCGCCAACGGGTTGGCAATGCCTTTTCCAGCGATGTCCGGCGCCGAACCGTGGCACGGCTCGTACATACCTTTGTTGTTGGTATCCAGGGACGCCGACGGCAGCATGCCGATGGAACCGGTGAGCATCGACGCCTGGTCGGAAAGAATGTCGCCGAACAGGTTGTCAGTGACGATCACGTCGAATTGCTTCGGTGCGCGCACCAGTTGCATGGCGGCGTTGTCGACGTACATGTGGCTCAGTTCGACTTCAGGGTAATCCTTGGCCACTTGCTCGACGATTTCACGCCACAGCTGGCTGGAAGCCAACACGTTGGCCTTGTCCACCGAGCACAGCTTCTTGCTGCGTACCATGGCCATGTCGAAACCAACACGGGCGATACGGCGGATTTCGCTTTCGCTGTACGGCAGGGTGTCGTAAGCCTGACGCTCACCGTTTTCCAGGGTGCGAGTGCCACGTGGCGCGCCGAAGTAGATGCCGCCGGTCAGTTCGCGAACGATCAGGATGTCCAGGCCCGCCACGATTTCAGGCTTCAGGCTCGAAGCCTCGGCCAGTTGCGGGTACAGGATCGCCGGACGCAGGTTACCGAACAGGCCCAGTTGCGCACGAATTTTCAGCAGGCCGCGCTCAGGGCGGATGTCACGCTCGATGGTGTCCCATTTCGGGCCACCCACGGCGCCCAGCAGTACAGCGTCGGCTGCGCGTGCACGGTCCAGGGTTTCGTCGGCCAGCGGCACGCCGTGTTTGTCGATGGCAGCGCCACCGATCACGTCATGGCTCAGCTCGAAGCCCAAGCTGTACTTGGTGTTGGCCAGTTCCAGAACCTTGACGGCTTCGGCCATGATTTCCGGGCCAATACCGTCACCTGGGAGAATCAGAATCTGCTTGCTCATGCTTTCCTCATGTCATCAGTCGGTGCGCCCGCGGGGCACGCCCGGAAAAATTCGTTTGATGCTTATCTTTCAGCCATCAGCACCAGTACATCTGTACTGAACGAGCCATCGGCCTCAATCTCAAAATATTCGCGCACTTCGTTGCCCATCGATTGCTGCAACTCCAGAATCGCGGCGCGCATTACTTCTGGTGTGCGCATGCGCTCGACCCAGGAGGTGTATTCAAGGCGCAGCCGTTGACGGGTGGTGCTGCGGGTATACAACCCCGCTTCGCTGACCTGACGCAACCACTCGCCGGCGGAATAATCGCGCACATGGCTGGTGTCGCGCAGCACTTCGACGCTTTGCAGGTAAGTGTCGAACAACGGACTGCCCGGTGACAACACGTCGATGAACGCCGCCACGCCGCCCGGCTTCAGCACCCGGCGAACCTCACGCAGGGCCAGGCCGAGATCGCTCCAATGGTGCGCCGAATAACGGCTGAAGACGAAATCAAATTCGCCATCGGCGAACGGCAGGCGCTCGGCGGCGCCCAGCACGGTGGACACATTGGTCAGACCGCGATCGACGGCGGCACCGGCCACCACGTCGAGCATCTGCTGCGACAAATCGTAGGCCACCACTTCCTTGACCAGCGACGCTACGTGAAAACTCACGTGACCGGCGCCGCAGCCCAAGTCCAGCACCCGGGCATCGCCCTGCCCTGCCAGTTCAGCCTGTAGCAGCGCGAATTCGGTGCCCTGAGCGTGTACAGCGCTGCTCAGATAGGCCGAGGCTTGTTCACCGAATTGCTTTTGTACGACTTGGCTGTGGGCGGTGCTGGTCATCGTAATGTCCTGATATTTTGTGTTGTATGGGCTACCGTCATCGCGAGCAAGCTCGCTCCCACACGGGATCTGTGGCACTCACATAACCTGTGGGAGCCGAGCTTGCTCGCGATGGCGTCATGTCGCCTTACGCAGAATCAAACGTCGCGAAACAACCACGGCTGGCTCGCACGGTGTTTGGCTTCAAACGCCGCAATCGCCTCATGGTCCTGCAAGGTCAGGCCGATGTCGTCCAGGCCGTTGACCAGGCAATGCTTGCGGAACTCGTCAAGTTCAAAGCTGTAGACCTTGCCATCAGGCCGGGTCACGGTCTGGGCTTGCAGGTCGACCGTCAACTCGTAGCCGGGATTCGCCTCGACTTGCTGGAACAACTCATCCACTTCAGCGTCGGTCAAGATGATCGGTAACAAGCCGTTCTTGAAGCTGTTGTTGTAGAAGATGTCGGCGTAGCTCGGCGCGATGATGCTGCGAAAGCCGTACTCTTCCAGCGCCCATGGCGCGTGTTCACGGCTGGAGCCGCAGCCGAAGTTCTCGCGGGCCAGCAGCACGCTGGCGCCTTGATAACGCTCGGCGTTGAGAACGAAGTCCTTGTTCAGCGGACGCTTGGAGTTGTCCTGGTAGGCATAGCCCACGTCCAGGTAGCGCCATTCGTCGAACAGGTTCGGGCCAAAACCGGTGCGCTTGATCGACTTCAAGAACTGCTTCGGAATGATCTGGTCGGTGTCGACGTTGGCACGGTCCAAGGGGGCGACCAAACCGGTGTGTTGGGTAAAAGCTCTCATGTGCGGTTCCTCAGATCAGTTCGCGAACGTCGATGAAACGACCGTGGACGGCAGCCGCCGCGGCCATGGCCGGGCTGACCAGGTGCGTACGGCCACCGGCGCCCTGACGCCCTTCGAAGTTGCGGTTGGAGGTCGAGGCGCAATGCTCGCCCGACTCCAAACGGTCCGGGTTCATCGCCAGGCACATCGAGCAACCCGGTTCACGCCACTCGAAACCGGCTTCGAGGAAAATCTTGTCCAGGCCTTCGGCCTCGGCTTGCGCCTTCACCAGGCCCGAGCCCGGCACCACGATGGCTTGCTTGATGGTCGAAGCGACTTTACGGCCCTTGGCGATCACCGCCGCAGCGCGCAAGTCTTCGATCCGCGAGTTGGTGCAGGAACCAATGAACACGCGATCCAGTTGAATGTCTGTGATCGCCTGATTGGCGCTCAAACCCATGTATTTCAAGGCGCGTTCGATGGAACCGCGCTTGACCAGGTCCATTTCCTTCGCCGGGTCCGGCACGTTCTGATCAACCGCCAGGACCATCTCGGGCGAAGTGCCCCAGCTGACTTGCGGCTTGATCTGAGTAGCGTCGAGCTCGACCACGGTGTCGAACACGGCGTCAGCGTCGGACACCAGGTCTTTCCAGGCTTCGACCGCCATGTCCCATTCCGCGCCTTTCGGGGCAAATGGACGTCCCTTGACGTAAGCCACGGTTTTTTCGTCGGCAGCCACCAGGCCAACACGAGCGCCGGCTTCAATGGACATGTTGCAGATGGTCATGCGGCCTTCGACGGACAAATCGCGAATGGCGCTGCCGGCGAACTCGATAGCGTGGCCGTTACCGCCGGCGGTGCCGATCTTGCCGATCACCGCGAGCACGATGTCCTTGGCGGTCACGCCGAACGGCAACTTGCCCTCGACCGACACCAGCATGTTTTTCATTTTCTTGGCGACCAGGCATTGCGTGGCGAACACGTGCTCGACCTCGGAAGTCCCGATACCGTGGGCCAATGCGCCAAACGCGCCGTGGGTCGAGGTGTGCGAATCGCCGCAAACTACGGTCATGCCCGGCAAGGTGGCACCCTGCTCCGGACCGATCACGTGAACGATGCCCTGACGCACGTCATTCATTTTGAATTCGGTGATGCCATATTCGTCGCAGTAGTCATCAAGGGTCTGAACCTGCAAACGCGAGACCTGATCGGTAATCGCTTCAATGCCGCCCTTGCGATCCGGAGTGGTCGGTACGTTGTGGTCCGGGGTCGCGATGATCGAGTCGACGCGCCAAGGCTTGCGCCCGGCCAGTCGCAGGCCTTCGAAAGCTTGGGGCGAAGTCACTTCATGGATGATGTGGCGGTCGATATAGATCAGCGACGACCCATCGTCGCGCCGTTTCACTTCATGGGAATCCCAAAGCTTGTCGTAAAGCGTTTTGCCGGCCATCAGACGGTCCTCATCAGCGTGTTTCTATGCCCTGGATTTTGAGAGATTCAATAACCCCTTGGCTTGTGAGGTCGATCCTAGGGGGTTACATTAAATAACTCAAATTCATATTTTTCATGCTTTGGATAACCAACTGGAATACTGCAATGGACCTCGCCAACCTCAATGCTTTTATCGCGATTGCCGAGACCGGGAGCTTCTCCGGCGCTGGCGAACGGCTGCACCTGACGCAACCGGCCATCAGCAAGCGCATTGCCGGGCTGGAGCAGCAATTGAAGGTGCGCCTGTTCGATCGCCTGGGCCGTGAAGTCAGTTTGACCGAGGCCGGACGCGCCTTGCTGCCGCGGGCCTATCAGATTCTGAATGTGCTGGATGACACGCGCCGCGCCCTGACCAACCTGACCGGCGAAGTGACCGGCCGCCTGACCCTGGCCACCAGCCACCACATCGGCCTGCACCGCTTGCCCCCCTTATTAAGGGAGTTCACCCGACGTTACCCGCAAGTGGCGCTGGATATTCAGTTCCTCGATTCGGAAGTGGCCTACGAAGAAATCCTCCATGGCCGCGCCGAACTGGCGGTCATTACCCTGGCGCCGGAGCCCCATGCACTGGTGAAGGCCACGCCTGTGTGGGACGACCCGCTGGACTTCGTGGTCGCTCCGGAGCACTCACTGATCAGCCACGGCCCGGTCAGCCTGGCGGACATTGCCCTGCACCCGGCGGTTTTCCCCGGCGGCAACACCTTTACTCACCACATCGTCCGGCGTCTGTTCGAAGCTCAAGGTCTGACGCCAAACATCGCCATGAGCACGAATTATCTGGAAACCATCAAGATGATGGTCTCGATCGGCCTGGCCTGGAGCGTGTTACCGCGCACTATGCTTGACGATCAAGTGGCCCGAATACCTTTACCGGGCATACAACTCACTCGCCAGCTAGGCTATATCCTGCATACGGAAAGGACGCTATCGAATGCGGCGCGAGCCTTCATGGCCTTGCTGGATGCACAAATCGATCTGCCAGGAACTCTCGGCTAAGCTGTGCTACGTCTATAGGGCCTCGAGTCACTGACCTGACACCTCACTCAGCCAAGGCTTGCCAATGCCGAAATCTGTTGACCGTATTCCGCCGATGCCGCGTATACAGGCGCTTGACCCAAAACGGTCCGAGCAGAGCTGGGAAAGCGCCCCACAATTGCTGGCCGCCCTCAACGGTGCACGTCTGGGCGCCTGGTATTGGGACATCGAGCGGGGGCAGATCAGTTGGTCGCGGGGTACCCAGGCGCTGTTCGGCTTTGATCCCCGGCAACCGCTGCCGGCGGATCTGGAATACCTCGACTTGCTGCCGCCAGAGGATCGGGCGAAAACCATTCGCGCCTTCGACGCGGTGATCGCCGGCGCCCCGCTGGAACAGGCGATGCATCACCGCATCCGCTGGCCCGACGGCAGCCTGCACTGGCTGGAAATCAACGGCAGCCTGCTGCCGGACAAACACGGCCGGCCACGCATGATCGGCGTCATCCGTGAAATCACCCACCAGCGCCAGCGCGAACAGGCGTTGAGCAGCTCGGAAAAACGCTTCGCCACGCTGTTCCACCTGTGTCCGAACATGGTTCTGCTGACTCGCCAGGAAGACGGCCTGATCAGCGAAGCCAACCAGTATTTCGAAAGCCTGTTTGGCTGGCCAGTACAGAACGCTATTGGTCGCACCACCCTGGAACTGGGCCTCTGGGTGCATCCGGAGCAACGGGCGCAACTCGTCAAAGCCACCAAGGCCAAGGGCGAACTGATCAACATGGAGGTGCAATTTCGTGCCAGCAACGGCCAGATCCACGACGGCATCCTCAGCGCGCAAAAGGTCGAGCTCGAAGGCCAGCCTTATCTGCTGAGTACGTTCCTGGACACCACCGAACGCAAAGCCGCCGAACATGCCCTGAAAGACAGCCAGGAGCGCCTCGACCTGGCGCTGGATTCAGCGCAACTCGGCACCTGGGACTGGCACATTCCCAGCGGCATGCTGTACGGCTCGGCTCGCGCCGCCCAGTTACATGGGCTGGAAGCCATACCCTTCCATGAATCCTTCGACGAGTTTTTCGAAGGCGTGCCCGACGAAGAACGTGGCTCCATGCGTGACGCCTATCGCAGCCTGCGAGAAGGCCCGGCCGGCAATTATCAACTGACCTACCGCGTGCAACTGCCGGACGGCAGCTCGCGCTACCTGGAGAGCCGCGCTCGACTCTATCGCGATGAAAACGGTGCTCCGCTGCGCATGGCCGGCACCCTGCTCGACATCACCGATCAGGTGGAGCGCGAACAGCTGCTGGTGGCGTCCGAAGAGAAGTTCGCCACCCTGTTCCAGGTCAGCCCGGACCCGATTTGCGTGACCCGTCAGGACACCGGCCAATTTATCGAGATTAACTCCAGCTTCACCCAGACCTTCGGCTGGAGCGCCGCCGATGTGATTGGCCGCGTCGCCGACGAAATCGGACTATGGGACGCTTCGGCGCAAAGCCTGCGACGGATTGAGCAGGTCATCCGCGAACAGGGTCTGAACAACGTGGCGATCCTCGTTCAGCACAAAGACGGGCAAGCCCTGACCTGCGTGATTTCCAGCCGCCAGATCAGCGTCGGCGACCAGCCGTGCATCGTCACCACCCTGCGCGATATCACTCAGCAGCAACGCTCGGAAGCCGCGCTCAAGGCCAGTGAAGAGAAGTTCGCCAAGGCATTCCACTCCAGCCCCGACGCGATCACCATCACCGAGCGCGACACCGGCCGTTATCTGGAGGTTAACGATGGCTTCTGCCGCCTGACCGGCTACCGCGCCGATGAAGTGGTGGGTCGCACGGTGTATCAGGTCGGCATCTGGGCCGAGGAAAAACAACGTTCGGCGCTGCTCGCCGAACTCCAGATCAAGGGCCGGGTGCATCACCAGGAAATGCTCGGGCGCAATAAACGCGGCGAGTTGCTGACCGTCGAAGTCTCGATAGAACCGATCACCCTCAACGAAACCGCCTGTCTGCTGCTGACCGCACGGGACGTCAGCCTGCTGAAAAACGCCGAAGCGCAGATCCGCCACCTGGCCTACCACGACCCGCTGACCAACCTGCCCAACCGCGCCCTGTTGATGGATCGCCTGAGTCAGCAGATTGCCCTGCTCAAGCGCCACAACCTGCGCGGCGCCCTGATGTTTCTCGACCTTGATCACTTCAAGCACATCAATGATTCGCTCGGTCATCCGGTGGGCGATACCGTGCTGAAAATCATCACCGCGCGCCTTGAAGCCAGCGTGCGCATGGAAGACACCGTCGCGCGTTTGGGCGGTGACGAATTCGTGGTGCTGCTCAGCGGGCTCGAAGGCTCGCGCAATGAGGTCAGCGAGCAAGTCCTGCAACTGGCGGACACCTTGCGTGAACTGCTGTCGGAGCCGATGTTCCTCGACGGACAACGCCTGCAAGTAACCCCGAGCATCGGCATCGCGCTGATTCCCGATCACGGCTCGACCCCGACCGACCTGCTCAAACGCGCCGACATCGCCCTCTACCGGGCCAAGGATTCGGGCCGCAACACCGCGCAGATGTACCACAACACCATGCAGAAGGCGGCGAGCGAACGCTTGCGCATGGAAACCGATCTGCGCCTGGCCCTTTCCCGGGGCGAGTTCCGCGTGCATTACCAGCCGCAGGTCGACGCCCGGAACGACCGCATCGTCGGCGCCGAGGCACTGGTGCGCTGGAGCCATCCGGAACTCGGCGAGCAATCGCCCACCGAGTTCATCAAGGTGCTGGAGGACAGCGGGCTGATTCTGGAAGTGGGCACCTGGATCGTCGACGAAGCCTGCAGTGCCTTCAAACAACTGATCGCCAAAGGCCTGGTCGATCCGCTGGACTTCAGCCTGTGCGTCAACATCAGCCCGCGGCAATTTCGTCAGAATGACTTTGTCGAACGCATCGAACACAGCCTCGAAAGCCACGGCCTGCCCTTCTCGCTGCTGAAACTGGAAATCACCGAAGGCATCGTGATCCAGAACCTGGAAGACACCATCAACAAAATGCGTAGCCTGAAAAAACTCGGCGTGAGTTTCGCCATGGACGATTTCGGCACCGGTTATTCCTCGCTGACCTACCTCAAGCGTCTGCCGGTCGACACCCTGAAAATCGACCAATCGTTCATCCGCGACGCCACCACCGACCCCAACGACGCCGAGATCATCCGCGCCATCGTTGCCATGGCCCGCAGCCTGGAATTGAAAGTGATTGCCGAAGGGGTAGAGACGCCGGAGCAGCTGGAATTTTTGCAGGGGCTGGGCTGCCATTTCTATCAGGGGTATTTGCACAGCCCGCCGCTGCCGGTGGAGGACTTCCAGAAACTGCTCAAGTGACGGGCACAAAAAAGGGCGCCAGTGGCGCCCTTTTCATTGCTCTGCCTTAGTGCTGCAGCGCTGGCTTTTGCGTCCCGTTGATCGGGATGCGTTTGGCTTTCGCCTCTTCCGGAATTACCCGCAACAGGTCGATGCTCAACAAACCGTTGCTCAGACCGGCGGCCTTGATTTCGATATGGTCCGCCAGACGGAAGGACAGTTTGAAGGCACGCTGTGCGATGCCTTGGTACAGATAAGTGACGTCTTCGGTCGCGTCACGCTTGCCGCCACTGATGGTCAACACACCTTTTTCCACTTGCAGCTCCAGGTCTTCTTCCTGGAAGCCGGCGGCCGCTACGACGATGCGGTATTGGTCGTCGCCGTGTTTTTCCACGTTGTAGGGTGGGTAGGTGCTGCCTGGCTCGTTGCGCAGGGCGGTTTCGAACAGGTCATTGAAACGGTCGAAACCTACCGAGGAACGGAACAGTGGTGCCATGGAAAATGCAGTACTCATGATTCAAATCTCCTGAAACATATCAGCAAGTTTTTTTGTCTCCGCGACCCGAATTCGGCATCGCGTAATCCTTAAATAAGGACCGCTGATTGCTTTTCAAGAGATTATTTACAGATTTTTTTCAGGCGGCTTCGGACACCTGAAGCCCCAGTAAACGCGAGACATGATCCAGTTCGGTCTCACGACGCAGCACGGTGAACAGCTCGACCGCTTCGGGATAATTGCGGGTCAGCATCGCCAGCCACTGCTTCAAGCGACCCGGCGATTGGCGTGCCGTCATCTGCGCCTTGGCTTGCAGCCAGAAGTCCTGAATCAATGGCAGCAGCTCGGCCCAGGTCATCTCGACGACGTCCTCACCAGCCCGCGCCATTGCGATTTGCCTTGCCAGGTCCGGGCGCGAAACCAGGCCGCGACCGAGCATGATGTCCTCGACGCCGCTGATTTCACGGCAACGACGCCAGTCTTCGACGCTCCAGATGTCGCCGTTGGCGAACACCGGAACCTTGACGACATCCTGCACCCGGGGGATCCATTCCCAATGGGCCGGCGGCTTGTAGCCGTCAGTTTTGGTCCGCGCGTGAACCACGATGTGCGCTGCGCCACCTTCGGCCAGGGCCGTGGCACACACTAGCGCACCGTCCGGGCTGTCGAAACCGAGGCGCATCTTGGCAGTCACCGGAATATGCGCCGGAACGGCGCGACGCACGTGCTCGACGATCTGGTTCAGCAGCTCAGGCTCTTTGAGCAGCACCGCGCCGCCACGGGACTTGTTCACGGTCTTGGCCGGGCAGCCGAAGTTCAGGTCGATGACCTCGGATCCTAGCTCACAGGCCAGCGCAGCGTTTTCCGCCAGGCACACCGGATCGGAACCGAGCAGCTGCACCCGCAGCGGCACGCCGGAGGCGGTGCGGGCACCGGTCAGCAGTTCCGGGCCGAATTTGTGGTAATAGGCAGGCGTAAGCAGTTGATCGTTGATCCGAATGAACTCGGTCACGCACCAATCGATACCGCCCACACGGGTCAGCACGTCCCGCAGGATGTTGTCGACCAACCCCTCCATGGGCGCCAAAGCAATTTGCATGAAAAACACACTCAACGAAAAACGTGCGGCAGTTTACTGGATTGCGCGGAAAATCTGCAGAACATCGCAGATTCCCCTGTGGGAGTGAGCCTGCTCGCGATAGCGGTGCATCAGCAGCATCACTGTTGGCTGACACAACGCTATCGCGAGCAGGCTCGCTCCCACATTAGATTTTGGTTGTGTCCAAGATTTGCAACGCGGGGCCGTAGCCCTCGATGAACTCCGCCGGCATGCGCTTGGGCTTGCCGGTCGACAGTTCGATGCAGACGAAGGTGGTCTGCGCCCGCAACAACGTGGAGTTGTCGCTGGGGCGCTTCAACTGGAAGTGTCGGGTCATTTTCAGGCGCTGGTCCCAATCGACGATCCAGGTCGCCAATTGCAACTCATCGCCCTCATAGGCGGCCGCCAGGTAATCGATCTCGTGCCGCACCACCGCCATCGCCCTATCCAGCCGACGATACTCGACCAGGTCCAGGCCAAGCCGCTGGGAATGGCGCCAGGCACAGCGTTCGAGCCAGGTCACGTACACCGCGTTGTTCGCGTGACCCAACCCATCGATGTCCTCTGCGCCGACTTCCAGATCAATGATAAATGGCGTTGCCCGATCCCAGCCCATGCCCCACTCCCGGTCAGAAAATTTTCACCGGGGCAGTGTAACGGATGCTCAGGCCGATTGGCGCGATTGCAGACTGCGACCGGCGAGCAACGAGAGAACACCTTCGATCACCCGAGGGTCAGCCAGTACCCGCTGATGACCACCCTCTTGCAGGCGCAACAGACGGCTGTCGAACCAGGCCTCGTTGATCAACTGCGATTCCTTGACCGGAACGTAGCAGTCGTCTTCGGCGTGAACGATCAGGCCGGGCATATCGAGCTGATAGTGCGCGACATCCAGTGCCGCAGCGCGCATGCCGACGTCTCTTTCGACCTGACGTATGAACGCCGAGCGGGCTTTCGGTGGCAGCCGCACGTAGCGGGCGAAACCACGCAATACGCCGAGAATTCGCGCCGGAGCTGCGATAGTGACCAGGGTTTCGGTACGCAAGCCCAACTGAACGGCGAGCATGGCACTGGCGCCGCCCATGGAGTGGCCGATGACGGCTTGCAGCGGTGGCAACTCGGCAGCGGCCTCCAGCATGGCCCGGGCGAACAGCACCACATTGGCTTCGCGACCCGGCGAGCGACCGTGGGCCGGACCGTCCAGCGCAACCACGGTGTAACCGGCATCGACCAGCGCGGTGATGAGGCTGGCAAACTGCGTCGGCCGGCCTTCCCAACCGTGCATCAGCAACACGGCGGGGCCTTGCCCCCAACGCAGCGCCGAGAGGCCGAAGCGTAGGGTGATTCGCTCGGACTTCGCCAGCAGCGGCAATTCCCAATCACGCGGCGGCAGCTCCCGCGGCGTCATGAATGCCAGTCGCATTTTGCTCGCGACCAGCTTTGGTGCGAACCAGCCCAAGGTGCCATTAACGCCACGAACCCACTTTAACGCGCTCATCGCTCTCACTCCTCAGGCTAATGCCTTTAGGTCACAGCACCGCAGACTTGGCGGCGCGCAGCAATCGATCGGACAATTCTCCTGGCCCCAACGCGCGAGCCAAAGCCAAACCACCGACCATCAAGGCCATGTCGGCCAAGGCTTTGTCGGTGTCTTCCGGGCTGGCCGCCAACTGCGCGACCATCATTTCCACATGCTCATTCAACGCCACGCGAAACGCGTCCGGCAGACGGCCCAGCTCACCGACAGAAGCCGGAATCGGGCAGGCTGAATCAGAGGAATCACGGTGTTTGCGCGACAGATAAAACGCAGCAACCAGCGCGCGACGCTCTTCGCCGGTCAATTCGGCATCCATGTCGGCGATCAAGCCACGCCGGTGACCGAGCAGTTGCTTGAACGCTTCCAGCATCATCGCGTCCTTGCTTTCGAAGTGCGCGTAGAAGCCGCCGACGGTCAGGCCGGCCGCGCCCATCACTTCGCCCACGCTCGGCTCGGCCGGGCCGCGCTGAATCAGCGCTGCGCTGGCAGCCTTGAGGATGCGTTCGCGGGTTTGAGCTTTTTTATCGTTCATCGTTGCCTCCGAATATTACGACTAGAATATTATTCTCATAATAATTTTACGCAAGTCGTGGATGTGACCGCTGGTCTGAAGAACAGTTTGAAAGAATTAGAGGGATTTGGCCAAACGCCAGACAAACAAAAGGGCCATTCAATAATTGAATGACCCTTATAAAATCCCGCAGAGCGGGTAATCGTGGCGTCCCCTAGGGGACTCGAACCCCTGTTACCGCCGTGAAAGGGCGGTGTCCTAGGCCACTAGACGAAGGGGACGCAAAACCTTCTATACAACTGATCAGTGCTGAGAGCTGATCGATTCAAGGCCGGTGTGGCCAGACCTTGAACTGTAAAATTGGTGGAGCTAAGCGGGATCGAACCGCTGACCTCCTGCATGCCATGCAGGCGCTCTCCCAGCTGAGCTATAGCCCCGGATTTTTCGCCTCGCGGCGGAGCGACATCTTGCAACATCGCTTCTGTAAAACTGGCGTCCCCTAGGGGACTCGAACCCCTGTTACCGCCGTGAAAGGGCGGTGTCCTAGGCCACTAGACGAAGGGGACGCAAACCCTTCTATACAACAGATCACCGCTGAGTGGTGATCGCTTCAAGGCCGGTGTGGCCAGGCCCTGAAGTGTAAATTGGTGGAGCTAGACGGGATCGAACCGTCGACCTCTTGCATGCCATGCAAGCGCTCTCCCAGCTGAGCTATAGCCCCTCATCGCTGAGGACGGGGCGAATCTTAATGGCGCATCGGAAGGCTGTCAAACTTATTTTTAAAATATTTCAAAGTTTTTTGCCGACATAACAATCACTTACCGCCCTTCCCCCGTAAACCGGGGGCTTGGGAAAGAACGCAGGCCCGTAGGAGCTGGCGAAGCCTGCGATCTTTTGAAGGCCGCCGAAGAGCAGGATCAAAAGATCGCAGCCTTCGGCAGCTCCTACAGTGAGAATCAGGCGATGTTGCCCAACAGTTTTTCCCACTCCTTGTTTTCCTTCTTCGACACGCCGCCCAGCAAGTCGATCGCCTGGCGCAGACGGAAACGGGTCAGGTCAGGGCCAAGGATTTCCATCGCATCGAGCACCGACACCGAACTGGCCTGGCCAGTGATCGAGGCAAACATCAGTGGCATGGCGTCACGCAGCTTTAGCTCCAGGGATTCGACCACCGCTTGAATCGTTGCGGTGATACTGTCCTTTTCCCACTGACGCAGGCTTTCCAGCTTCCACAGGATCAACTGCATCAACTGACGCACCTGATCGCCCGACAGCTTTTTGGATTCAAACAGCTTGGCGTCCGGGTTCACGCCACCGGCGAAGAAGAAACCGGCCAGCGGTGCAACCTGGCTGAAGGTTTCGACGCGGCCCTGCACGTGCGGCGCGATCTTCATCATGTATTCCGGGTTCAGCGCCCAGGTTTGCAGGCGCGAAGCGAACTCTTCCACCGGCAGGTCACGCAGCCATTGACCGTTGAGCCACGACAGTTTCTCGATGTCGAAAATCGGCCCGCCGAGGGAGACACGACTCAGGTCGAAGTTATCGACCATTTCCTGCAGCGAGAACTTCTCGCGCTCGTCCGGCATCGACCAGCCCATGCGACCGAGGTAGTTGAGCATCGCTTCCGGCATGAAGCCCATGCGCTCGTAGAACGTCACCGAGGTCGGGTTCTTGCGTTTGGACAGCTTGCTCTTGTCCGGGTTACGCAGCAGCGGCATGTAGCACAGCTCCGGCTGTTCCCAGCCGAAGTACTCGTACAACAGAATCAGTTTCGGTGCCGAGGGCAGCCATTCTTCGCCGCGCAGAACGTGGGTGATGCCCATCAGGTGGTCATCGACGACGTTGGCCAGGAAGTACGTCGGCAGACCGTCGGTCTTCATCAGCACTTGCATGTCCATACGATCCCACGGGATCTCGACGTCGCCACGCAGCATGTCCGGCACCACGCAAACGCCTTCGCTCGGCACTTTCATGCGGATCACGTGCGGCTCGCCAGCGGCCAGGCGGCGTGCGACTTCTTCCTTGGACAGCAACAGCGCACGGCCGTCGTAACGCGGGGTTTCGCCGCGGGCCATTTGTTCAGCGCGCATCTGGTCCAGCTCTTCGGCGGTGCAGAAGCAAGGGAAAGCGTGGCCCATTTCGACCAGCTGCTGGCAGTACTTCTGATAGATATCGCCACGCTCGCTCTGACGGTAAGGACCGTGCGGGCCGCCAACATCCGGGCCTTCGCTCCAGTCGATACCCAACCAGCGCAGGGCGTCGAAAATCTGTTGTTCGGACTCGCGGGTCGAACGCAATTGGTCGGTGTCTTCGATCCGCAGGATGAACTCACCGCCGTGCTGCTTGGCAAAGCAGTAGTTGAACAAAGCGATGTAAGCGGTACCTACGTGGGGATCCCCGGTAGGCGATGGCGCGATGCGAGTGCGGACGGTGGTCATGGCAAGTCTCGAAATGAAGATAAAACAAAGGGCGAATGGTAACAGGCGTTGGCCGCCCGGCTCCAGTGAGCAGGGCATTTAAGCCAAGGTTGCGTCTATAACGCGCTCTAGCGTTGGTGAATGGCCGATTATCAGCCGATGGCATTTACCCATCATTCGCTGTATGCCAGATTTGACCACTGATAACTTTCCTTACAATTTTCTCGACTACAGTCTGCCCATGCCTGCCCAACTCAAGCGTCGCCTGTTTATTTTCCTGTTGATCGTCCTGCTGGTTGCCGGGGGCTTTTTTGCCCAGTGGTTCTTCAAGGGGCGATTCTATGAAAGCACCGACAACGCTTATGTCCAGGGCGAGATCACCCGTGTGTCGAGTCAATTGGGCGCGCGCATCGATCAGGTGCTGGTGCAGGACAACCAGCACGTCGAGAAAGGCCAGTTGCTGATCAAGCTCGAAGGCGATGACTTCCACCTCGCCGTCGACCGCGCCAACGCCACCCTCGCCACCCGTGAAGCCGAACGCCTGCAAGCCCGAAGCAAACTGACTCAGCAAGCCAGCCTGATCGCCGCCAGCGAGGCGCAAGTCGCCTCCAGTCAGGCCAGCCTCGGTCGTTCGCAGATCGATTTGTCTCGCGCGCAAACCCTGCGCAAACCCGGCTATGTCTCGGAAGAACGGGTGACCACCCTCTCCGCCGACAACCACATCGCCCGCTCGCAAGTGACCAAGGCCCAGGCGGACGCACAAAGTCAGCGCCAACAAATCAACTCACTGAGCGCCGAGATCAAACGCCTCGACGCCATGATCGCCAACGCCAAAACCGATCTGACCCAGGCCGAACTGAACCTGACCCGCAGCGAAATCCACGCGCCCATCAGTGGCCTGATCGGCCAGCGCGCCGCCCGCGAAGGTCAGTATGTGCAGGCGGGTGCTTACTTGATGTCGATCGTGCCGGATCAGGACATCTGGATTCAGGCTAACTTCAAGGAAACCCAAATCGGCCACATGCAGCCCGGCCAGAAAGCCGAACTGATCTTTGACGCCTACAGCGACATGCCAATCGATGCGCGAGTCGACAGCCTGTTTGCCGCCTCGGGCGCGCAGTTCAGCCTGTTGCCGCCGGACAATGCCACCGGCAACTTCACCAAAGTCGTACAACGGATTCCGGTAAAACTGACCTTCGCCGCGAACAATCCGCTGCAAGGCAAGATTCGTCCGGGCATGTCGGTCACCGCCAAAGTGAACATCAAAGACACCCCTGACGATGGCCGGTGATCAACTGATCCGCCCGGTCGGCGAACCGACCCGGCGGGACTGGATCGCGGTCATGAGCGTGATGCTCGGCGCCTTCATGGCGGTGCTCGACATCCAGATCACCAACTCGTCGCTCAAGGATATTCAAGGCGCGCTGTCGGCGACTCTGGAAGAAGGTTCGTGGATTTCCACCTCGTACCTGGTGGCGGAAATCATCATGATCCCGCTGACGGCGTGGCTGGTGCAGTTGCTCTCGGCGCGACGACTGGCGGTGTGGGTATCCCTCGGATTTCTTGCCGCTTCCCTGCTCTGCTCCATGGCCTGGAGCCTGGAAAGCATGATCGTCTTCCGCGCCTTGCAGGGCTTCACCGGCGGCGCACTGATCCCGCTGGCGTTCACCCTCACGCTGATCAAACTCCCCGAACACCACCGCGCCAAAGGCATGGCGATGTTCGCCATGACCGCGACGTTCGCACCCTCCATCGGTCCGACCCTCGGCGGTTGGCTGACCGAGAATTGGGGCTGGGAATACATTTTCTACATCAATATTCCGCCGGGCCTGATCATGATCGCCGGCCTGATGTACGGCCTGGAGAAGAAAGAAGCCCACTGGGAACTGCTGAAAAGCACCGACTACCTGGGCATTCTCACGCTGGGCGTCGGCCTCGGTTGTTTGCAGGTGTTTCTGGAGGAAGGCCATCGCAAGGACTGGCTGGAGTCGAGCCTGATCGTGACCCTGGGCAGCATCGCGCTAGTTAGCCTGATCACCTTTGTGATCGTGCAGACGTCCAAGCCCAATCCGCTGATCAACCTCGGCATCCTGCGCAATCGCAACTTTGGTTTATCGAGTATTTCCAGTGTCGGGATGGGTGTCGGATTGTACGGCTCGATCTACCTGTTGCCGCTGTACCTGGCGCAGGTCCAGAACTACAACGCCCTGCAAATCGGCGAAGTGATCATGTGGATGGGCGTGCCGCAGCTGTTTCTGATTCCGCTGGTGCCGAAGCTGATGAAGTACGTCTCGCCGAAATGGCTGTGCACGTTGGGTTTCGGGCTATTTGGATTAGCGAGCTTTTCATCGGGGGTGTTAAACCCGGACTTCGCCGGGCCGCAGTTCAATCAAATCCAGATCATTCGCGCGCTGGGCCAGCCGCTGATCATGGTGACCATCTCGTTGATCGCCACGGCGTACATCCTGCCGCAGGACGCGGGTTCGGCGTCGAGCCTGTTCAACATCCTGCGCAACCTCGGCGGCGCGATTGGCATCGCCCTCCTCGCCACGCTGCTGGATGCGCGAACCAAGACTTACTTTGATTATTTACGTGAAGCGATTGTGCCGACCAACCCACAGGTGGCCGAGCGCATGGCGTCGCTGACGGATCGGTTTGGCAGTGAGACGGCAGCGCTGGGCAAGCTCAGTGAAATTGCGCATCAGCAGGCGTCGATCATGGCTTACAACGATGCGTTTCACTTTGTCGGGATTGCGCTGGGGATCAGCATGCTGGCGGTGTTGCTGACCAAGGCGTTGCCGGCGGGATTGAAGGCTGGCGAGGCACATTGAGACCGAGGCGCTCCCATCGCGAGCAAGCTCGGCTCCTACAGGATAGGTGATCACCCGTAGGAGCCGAGCTTGCTCGCGATGGCAGCCTGACAGGCACCACCAATCTCAGACGGTTATCAACCGCTCACGCAACTTGCCAATCTCGTCGCGCATCTGCGCCGCCGCTTCAAACTCAAGATCCCGCGCCAACGCGTACATCTTCTCTTCCAAGGCTTTAATGCGTTTGGCGACTTCCCCCGGCGAACGCAATTCGGCTTCGTACTTGGCGCTTTCCTCGGCGGCCTTGGCCATGCCTTTGCGCTTCTTGCTGCGCGAACCCGGCACGGTGGCGCCTTCCATGATGTCGGCAACGTCCTTGAACACGCCCTTGGGCGTGATGCCATTGGCCAGGTTGAAGGCAATCTGCTTGTCGCGACGACGCTCGGTCTCGCCGATCGCCCGCTCCATGGAACCGGTGATGCGATCGGCATAGAGAATCGCCCGACCATTGAGGTTGCGCGCCGCCCGGCCGATGGTCTGGATCAGCGAGCGCTCGGAACGCAGGAAGCCTTCCTTGTCCGCATCAAGGATCGCCACCAGCGAGACTTCCGGCATGTCCAGGCCTTCACGCAGCAGGTTGATCCCCACCAGCACATCGAAGGTGCCCAAACGCAGATCGCGGATGATTTCGACCCGCTCCACCGTGTCGATGTCCGAGTGCAGATAACGCACCCGCACACCGTGGTCGGCCAGGTAATCGGTCAAGTCTTCAGACATGCGTTTGGTCAGCGTGGTGACCAGCACCCGCTCTTCCAGCGCCACGCGCTTACCGATCTCCGAGAGCAGATCGTCGACCTGGGTCAACGCCGGACGGATTTCGATTTGCGGGTCTACAAGGCCAGTCGGGCGGACCAGTTGCTCGACCACGCGACCGGCGTGCTCTGCCTCGTAATTGCCCGGCGTGGCCGAGACAAAGATCGTCTGTGGGCTGATGCTTTCGAACTCGTCGAAGCGCATCGGCCGGTTATCCAGCGCGGACGGCAGACGGAAACCGTATTCCACCAGCGTCTCTTTACGTGAGCGGTCGCCCTTATACATGGCACCGACCTGCGGCACGCTGACGTGGGATTCATCGATCACCAGCAAGGCATCGGCCGGCAGGTAGTCAAACAAAGTCGGTGGTGCCTGGCCGGATTCGCGACCGGACAGGTAGCGCGAGTAGTTTTCGATACCGTTGCAGTAACCCAGTTCGAGGATCATCTCCAGGTCGAAACGGGTGCGCTGTTCCAGACGCTGGGCTTCCACCAGTTTGTTGTTGGTTCGCAGGTAGTCCAAGCGTTCCTGCAACTCGACTTTGATCCCTTCGACGGCATCCAACAGGGTTTCTCGCGGGGTGACGTAGTGGCTTTTCGGATAGAACGTGAACCGCGGCAGCTTGCGAATCACTTCGCCGGTCAGCGGATCGAAGGCCGACAGGCTCTCGACTTCGTCATCGAACAGCTCGATGCGGATCGCTTCGAAATCGGATTCCGCCGGGTGGATATCGATCACATCGCCGCGGACCCGGAAGGTCGCACGGGCAAACTCCATGTCGTTGCGGGTGTACTGCAAGTCTGCCAAGCGACGCAGCAACGCACGCTGATCGAGTTTGTCGCCGCGATCCACGTGCAGCACCATCTTCAAATAGGTTTCCGGACTGCCCAGACCGTAGATGCACGACACCGTGGTGACGATGATCGCGTCCTTGCGCTCCAGCAGTGCCTTGGTCGCGGACAATCGCATCTGTTCGATGTGATCGTTGATCGAGGCGTCTTTCTCGATGAACGTATCCGATGACGGCACGTAGGCTTCGGGCTGGTAGTAGTCGTAGTACGAAACGAAGTATTCGACGGCGTTGTTCGGGAAGAACGCCTTGAACTCACCGTACAACTGCGCGGCCAGGGTCTTGTTCGGCGCCAGCACCAGGGTCGGACGCTGAATCTGGGCGATCACATTGGCGATGCTGAAGGTCTTGCCCGAGCCGGTCACACCGAGCAACGTCTGGTGTGCCAGCCCGGCTTCGATGCCCTCGACCATCAGGCGGATGGCTTCCGGCTGATCGCCAGCGGGCTCGAAACGGGTGACTAGCTGGAATTCAGACATGAAATACCTCTCGGTTTTCGAAGCAGGAGTCGCGCCTGTCCGGGCGAACCGGGCAGCAACGGGAAAGACCGCAAACGACCGATGTCGCCCGAGGAAAAAACTGGATTGTGCTCAATGTGGAGCCGATTGCCCGCGCTTTCAAGGCAAACGTCCTACATCGGGTAAAACCTTTGACGATGCCAATCGACTAACGGTCGAGAAATAATCGGAAAAACTTACCGCAAAAGCCGAATCGTCTGTCGCCATCAATCGCAGATGGCCTCTATACTAGCTCCCCGTTTGTGCACCGCTCTAGTGCATTCGGCTGGAGCGCGACACGTCCCTCCACTTTCCATTCAGAGCCGCCGCAAAATGAGCCTGTTCTCCGCTGTCGAAATGGCACCACGTGATCCAATCCTGGGCCTCAACGAAGCATTCAACGCCGACACCCGTACCAACAAGGTCAACCTGGGGGTCGGTGTTTACTGCAACGAGGAGGGGCGAATTCCACTCCTGCGCGCCGTTGTCGAAGCCGAGACGATTCGCGTCGCTCAACACGCTTCCCGTGGCTACTTGCCAATCGACGGTATTGCCGCCTACGACCAGGCCGTGCAAAAACTGCTGTTTGGCAATGACTCGCCACTGATCGCCGCTGGCCGCGTCATCACCACCCAGGCCGTTGGCGGTACTGGCGCACTGAAAATCGGTGCCGACTTCCTCAAGCAACTGCTGCCGAACGCCGTCGTGGCGATCAGCGACCCGAGCTGGGAAAACCACCGCGCGCTGTTCGAAACGGCCGGTTTCCCGGTGCAGAACTATCGCTACTACGACGCCGCGACCCACGACGTGAACCGTGCTGGCTTGCTGGAAGACTTGAACGCCCTGCCGTCCGGCTCCATCGTTGTGCTGCACGCTTGCTGCCATAACCCGACCGGTGTGGACCTGAGCCCGGCGGACTGGAACAACGTGCTGGAAGTCGTGAAAGCCAAAGGTCACGTACCGTTCCTCGACATGGCCTACCAGGGCTTTGGCGATGGCATCGACGAAGACGCCGCGGCTGTGCGTCTGTTCGCTGAATCGGGCCTGACCTTCTTCGTCTCCAGCTCGTTCTCCAAATCGTTCTCGTTGTACGGCGAGCGCGTGGGCGCCCTGTCGATCGTCAGCGAATCGAAAGAAGAAAGCGCGCGCGTGCTGTCGCAGGTCAAACGCGTGATCCGCACCAACTATTCCAACCCGCCGACCCACGGTGCAAGCATCGTCGCCGCTGTATTGAACAGCCCGGAACTGCGCGCTCAGTGGGAAGAAGAACTGGCTGAAATGCGTCTGCGGATTCGCGGCATGCGCATCCAGATGGTCGACCTGCTGGCGAAAAACGCACCACAGCGCGACTTCAGCTTCGTCGGTCGTCAGCGTGGCATGTTCTCCTACTCCGGCCTGACGGTTGAGCAAGTGACCCGCCTGCGCAGCGAGTTCGGCATCTACGCCCTGGACACCGGCCGCATCTGCGTGGCCGCGTTGAACCAGAGCAACATCGACGTTGTGACCAAGGCCATCGTTGCGGTGATCTGAATCGTCGAGTGATAAAAAAACGGGAAGCCAAATGGCTTCCCGTTTTTATTGGCCGCAGATAAATCTCAAAGCAGCAGCTGCGCCCTTTAAACTCCACACAAATTAAATGTGGGAGTGAGCCTGCTCGCGATAGCGGTCTTTCTGTCATATAGATGCAAGATGTGCCGCCGCCATCGCGAGCAGGCTCGCTCCCACAGGTTTTATGTACACCCGAGAATTTTTGAGAACCCACATGAAAAACGATGACCTACGCGCCGACCGCGATGAGCTGGACCACTTCGTGCCTCGCACCCCGGCCAAACGCGGTAACAACCTGGTGATGCAAGTCGCTGCCGGCGTGTTTCTCGGCGGCCTGGCCTTGTGGCTGGTGCAGCTGGCCGCAACGATGCTGTACGCCAAACTGATGCTCGCCACCGTCACTTTCGGCGGTTAGGCCAGTTCGGTTGCGCGCTGGCTGGCAGCGTCGTCATAGGCGACGTAGAGCGATTCGGCGACCTGGCTTTTGATCGCCTTGGTGCTTTCCAGGCCCAGGACAAACCCTTCGGCCTTGCCACCGGCACGGTTCAATTCATCAGCGGTGCTGGCCTGAGTGATTGCGTCGAACAGTTTTTCGGCGTGAGGGCCGACGCCTTTGGGCAGGCTGATTTGAGCGATGCTCATGCGAACACCCCGTTGTGGCGAAGTGTGGAGGTTGGGTGATTCATGGCGCGTACCTTTTCGGCGAATGGCCGGCAGCGCGTGTAACCACTTCCGGGCGGCCATGGTAGACCTCTGAGGCGATTCTGGTAACCGCCCACGGTCGATAAACCACCGCCCGTCCCCATGAACCCGTCAAATTGCTAACAGGTGCTTGACTTCTCTTTTTGAATCAGTAACATACACGCCATTCCGCGATAGCTCAGTTGGTAGAGCAAGTGACTGTTAATCACTGGGTCCCTGGTTCGAGTCCAGGTCGTGGAGCCAGACAGCAATATCGAAAAGCCCCTGAATCGAAAGGTTCAGGGGCTTTTTTGTGGCCAAAAGATCGCAGCCTCGTTTCGCTCGACAGCTCCTACAGAGAATTGCGTTCCACTGTAGGAGCTGTCGAGCGAAACGAGGCTGCGATCTTTTGACCTACCAGCCTTTTCAGCGAATACAACTGTCAGACATGCTCACTGCTTTTGGTGTGAGCCGCTCGATGCTCGTTAGACTCATGGAGCGCCTCCACCACCGGAATCTCATTCCCGTCGCAGTCCCGCAGTTTGCCTTCGCTGAAATAATCCCCTTCGCGCAACGCTGCCAGATCCTGATAACGCAGGACGCGCTCGGTACCGGCCGCGAACACCGACTGCTGATCGGAGTTACCGGCAGTGAGGTGGTTGAAGGTCAGGTTCAGCACGATGGCCATGATCGCCGACGAACTGATGCCCGAGTGGAAGATCGTGGCGAACCAGCTTGGGAAGTGGTCGTAGAAGTTCGGCGCAGCGATGGGGATCATGCCGAAGCCGATGGAGGTAGCGACGATGATCAGGTTGACGTTGTTGCGGTAGTCGACCTTGGACAGCGTACGAATACCGCTGGCGGCCACGGTACCGAACAGCACGATACCGGCGCCGCCGAGGACAGAAGTCGGTACAGCAGCGATGACGCGCCCCATAAACGGCAGCAAACCGAGGATCACCAGAAACAAACCGCCGGTAGCTACCACGAAGCGGCTCTTGATTCCGGTCACCGCCACCAGTCCGACGTTCTGGGCGAAGGCACTTTGGGTGAAGGAACCGAAGATCGGCGCGAACATGCTCGACAGCATGTCAGCACGCAGGCCGTTGCCCAGGCGTTTGGAGTCGACCTTGGTGCCGATGATTTCACCCACCGCCAGAATGTCAGCCGAGGTTTCCACCAGGGTCACCATGACCACAATGCACATCGACAGGATCGCGGCGAAGTGGAAGGTCGGCATGCCAAAGTGGAACGGCGTCGGGAAGCCAAACATCGGGCCTTGAGTGACGGACGAGAAGTCCGCCATGCCAAGGAACACCGCGATCACCGTGCCGATAACCATCGCCAACAGGATCGACAAACGCGAGATGGTCGCGCTGCCAATCTTGCTCAACAGCAGCACCAGCACCAGCGTCACCGCCGCCAGACCAATGTTCGCCATGCTGCCGAAGTCCGGGGCATGGCTGTTACCACCCATGGCCCAGCGTGCAGCGACTGGCATCAGCGTCAGGCCAATGGTGGTAATCACAATGCCCGTGACCAGCGGCGGGAAAAACCTGGTGATTCGTGAGAACACCGGCGTGATCAGCAGGCCGATCAACGACGCGGCAATCACCGCCCCGAGAATCGATTGAAACCCGCCCTCCCCGCCACTGCTGACAATCGCCACCATCGTCGCGACGCCAGAGAACGACACACCCTGTACCAGCGGCAATTGGCAGCCGAAAAACGGTAAGCCCAGGGTTTGCAGCAATGTCGCCAGCCCCCCTGCAAACAATGAAGCAGCAATCAACAAACCGATGTCCGCTGGCGAGAGCCCGGCCGCCTGGCCGATGATCAAAGGCACCGCGACAATGCCGCCGTACATGGTCAGAACGTGTTGCAGGCCGTAAGCCATATTCGCGCCGATCCCGAGATTTTCGTCCTCAGGCCGTTGGTGTGAAACATGGGGCGTTTTCATGGTTGGGGGGGTCCCTGGTTTTTGTTATGCGCACACTGTATGCAAGACTCAGGACAAATGTCTATAGAGTTGTATACAACTAACCAGTCAGATTATGGACACATGGCCATTCCACACCCGAGACTTGCCCCGCACCGCCCCTGAAAAACTCTCTCGTTCCGCAGCCCTTGCGGACGATTACGGACATGGAAACCGCCATCTTGAAACCAAAACCTCCCGGCAACATGACGCAAGGCAAGAGGTGCACTACCTTGATAGAGGTACGCTCTCACTGAGACCACGATAGGAAATCGACATGAGCAAGGCTGACCAACTCGCCGCGAAACTGAAGCAAACCCAGCAGTCCAGTGCCGACACGACACACTGTGCCGATCAGCAGATCGACAGCTGGCCTGCACAGGTTTACGAGCTGTACCACCTCATCGAAGCCTGGCTGGCGCCACTCAGCGAAGCCGGGCTGAACATTCGGCGAGTGCCGACGCACGTCTTCGAGCGTCATCCTGATGGGGCGACCTACGACTACGCCATCGACCAGTTACTGATTGAAGGCAACCACCACAGCATCACCTTCGATCCCGTCGCTCGTTTCACTGAGGATGGTGCCGGGCGGGTCGAGATCCGCACCCAAGGGAAAGCACTCTCGATGCTGCGAACCGTGAGCGAACACGGCGAGACACAGTGGTGGCTGCAGGCGATCGATCAAGCCGGGCAACAACCGGATGCGATCGCCATGACCGAAGACACCCTGCTTTCCGTTGTGCAGGAGGGGCTGCAGCTGTGAGGTTCAGGGCTGTTGAATCAGCCCTTCAATAACCCGGCGCAACGCCGCCTCCCGCGGCACCCGAATGTCGAATTCGCTGCGCAACAAACCCATCAATTCATCCACATCCGCCACCTGCCGCCGTTCAGTCTCACGGCCGATCCGATGAATCGCAAAACTGCCGTTGTTCAGCGTGCGGCGCCACCCTTCCCCGGTGCGCGCTACCATCAGCTGCCTGGCGAACGACGATTCCGGATGGGTCGAGACATACCAGTTGCCGACGGCGTAATCGATGTCTTCCTGGCGCTGCAAGTCGAAAATGTACATCGCCCGCCATTCGCCGCCGACGTTGGCCCGCAGGGTGTAGCCATCCTCGTGCTGCTCGATGCGATAGGGTTCGTGGGGGGTGAGCTGTTCAGCCGGGGTATCGAGCATCAGCGGTGCGGTGGGCACCATGCCGCCGAAGCCGACGTCGGTGATGTAGCGCACGCCGTCCAGGGTTACCAGGCTCAAGCGGTGGGTACGGGCGGACCATGCGCCTTCAGGCTGGCCCATGACCACTCGGCCGGAGATGCCGCGAGCGTCGAAGCCCAGTGCCTGGAGCAACGCCAGGAACAGGTTGTTGAGTTCGTAGCAGTAACCACCGCGGCCATCGTGCAGGACCTTTTGCTCGATGGACGGCAGGTCGATGAACACCGGTTGCCCCGACAACGTACTGAGGTTTTCGAACGGGAAGACGCCGGTGTGGCGCAGTTGAAGGTGGCGCAGGGTTTCCAGGGTCGGCGCCGGAGGCGCGTCGAAGCCCAGTCGCTGCAGGTACAACGCAAGATTCGTCAGCTGTGGCTCGCTCATTGCTCAGTCCTTATGCAGGGGCCGGATTTCTCCGCCGATGGGCGCCATGTATAAGGGAAAAAGCGGTTCGACCGACAATTGATTTAGCCAATCGCCACCCACTTCAATCTCAACGCCGCTTGCGCGAACTCAATCGAATCCACGTCGGCGCATGATCACTCGCGTGGGGCTCGTTGCGAACCCAGGCATCGACACCGGCCTCCTGCAGATAAGGGCTCAGCGCCGGGTTAAGCAACAGATGATCGATGCGCAGTCCTGAGTTCTTTTGCCAGTGCTGGCGAAAATAATCCCAGAAGGTATAGAGCCGATCCTCCGGATACAGATGGCGCAAAGAATCGGTCCAGCCCTGGGCCAGCAGGCGCTGATAACACTCGCGGCTTTCAGGTTGCAGCAACGCATCCTTCAGCCAGGATCGCGGGTTGTAGATGTCCAGGTCGGTGGGCACCACGTTGTAGTCACCGGCCAGGACCACGGGATGATCACTGGCCTGAAGCGTCTGCGCGTAGTGGATCAGTCGTTCGAACCACGCCAGCTTGTAATCGAACTTCGGCCCCGGCTGCGGGTTGCCGTTGGGCAGGTACAGGCAGCCCACCAGAATCCCGTGCACGGCGGCCTCCAGATACCGGCTATGGGTGTCGCTGTCATCGCCCGGCAGGCCTCGACGACTCTCCAGCGGCTGCGCATCCCGCGCCAGAATCGCCACGCCGTTCCACGAAGACTGACCTTGCCAGATCGCGCCGTAGCCAACGGCCTCAAGCTCGGCGGCCGGGAATGCACTGTCGACTGACTTGAGCTCCTGCAAACAGGCGATGTCTGGCTGCTCTCGCTCAAGCCAGGCGAGCAAGTTCGGCAGTCGGGCGCGCATGCCGTTGACGTTGAATGTCGCGATTTTCAGGTTCTTCATGGGCCAACGCTCGCAACGCAGGGTCGATGTCCAGTTGTGACCGGGAGTGCGCCCCGGCAGTTGCCTCTACGAGCGAGTCAGGCGACTAAAGGCGCGGCCCTACACTGGAAACTCGTCATGCGATGCCTTGAGCAACGGCAGCAACGCCTGCTTTTCCATAGGCCGACTCAAGTAGAAACCCTGCACCTCATGGCACTGGTCCGAGACCAGGAAGTCCAGTTGCTCCAGGGTCTCGACGCCCTCTGCCGTCACGGTCAGGCCCATGGCTTTGCCCAGGTTGATGATCGCCTGCACCACGGCGCGGTCATTGCCGCCGCCGCTCATGGACGAGATGAAACGTTTGTCGATCTTGATCCCGTCGAACGGGTACGTGCGCAAGTAACCCAGGGACGAATAACCGGTACCGAAGTCGTCCATGTTCAACCGCACGCCCAGTTCCTTGAGCGCATTCATGGTCGCCAACGCGCCCTCCACATCGATGAGCATGACGTTTTCGGTGATTTCCAGTTCCAGGCGACTGGCCGGCAAACGGGTCTGGATCAAGGCCTCCCTGACGTCCTCCACCACATCGCTGCGGGCAAATTGAACAGGTGACAAATTGACCGACACCATCAACGCACCGGGCCAGGTCAGGGCCGTTTCACAGGCTTCGCGCAACACCCAACGCCCCAAAGGCACGATCAGGTCAGTCTGCTCGGCCAAAGGGATAAACTCGTCGGGGCTCAGCAGCCCTTGTTCCGGATGCTGCCAGCGCAGCAATGCTTCTACCGAGACCACTTGCTTGCCGCCCATGTTGTAGCGCGGCTGGTAATGCATCACGAACTCGTTGTTCTTGATCGCCCGGCGCAGGTCGTTTTCCAGTTGCCGACGGTGCTGGATCTGATCGTTCATGTGCGGCGCAAAGTAGCACCAGGTCTTCTTGCCGTCGGATTTAGCCTGGTACAGCGCAATGTCGGCACACCGGATCAGTTCATTGGGAATGTGCCCCTGACGCCGACTCAAGGCGACACCGATGCTCGCGCCGATGTGCAGCGTGTGATGCTCGTAATGAATCGGCTGCTGCAGGCTCTCGAGCAAACGTTCGCAGAACCGGTCGATTTCGGCGTGGCTGTCCATGCCGTTGAGCACCAGCACAAACTCATCACCACCGAGCCGGGCGACCAGATCGATGTCCCGCGTGCACTCACGCAATCGGGTGGCCACTTCCAGCAGCACGGCGTCGCCGGCCGGGTGACCGAGGGAATCGTTGATCGGCTTGAAGTTATCCAGATCGATCATCAACAGCACCAGCGCTGCCGAATGCTCTTTCTGCGCCAGGGCCTCGTCAAGGAAACGCGCCAGTTTGTTGCGATTCGGCAGCCCCGTCAGGGCATCGTGCAACGACAGATGCTGGATCTGGGCATGGGCGGCGACTTCATCGGTGATGTCGCTGGCCGTTCCGCGATAGCCCAACACCGCGCCCTTGCGATGGATCGGTCGTGCCGAAACCCGGCAAATACGCTGTTGCCCCGACTGATCGCGATAGGAGCAGCGCAAATGGCTGACGGGCTGTTCTTCATTGAGCTTATGCAGCCACAGCGACAAGGGCAGCGTGTCGCAATTGAGCAGTTGCCCGATGTCCTGCCCTATCCATTGTTGATCGGAAAAACCGGTGACGGTGGCGAAACGTCCTGACAGATAAGAGATGCAATGTTTGTCGTCGATTTCCCAGATCCAGTCGGAAGCCGCCTCAGCCACTGCACGAAAACGCTCCTCACTGGCCTCCAGCGCCTGGTTCGATAAATCGAGGCTGGTGTAGCTGGCATCCACGTGCCCGGACGTGCGCAAGACATACCGGAAGAAATAAGCCGTTAACAACGCCAGCACCAACAGCGCGCCGCCCAATGGCGGCAGCAACGACCAGAGCAACTGATGACCCGGTTGCTCAAGTCGGGAAACCAGGCTGTAGCCGGTGCCCGCCAGTGCCACGGCGGGCCTGCCGGGCGAGATAGCGTTATCAGGCGCCAGGTTTAAATCATGCAAACCGTAATCAGCGCTCAAGGCGCTGAGCTTGTCAGGGCTTAATTGGTCGACGAACACCAGCACCGAGGTGCTTTGGGGATCGACCGCCGGCCTTTCGTCATTGGGGACGATTGCGGCAGCCGTCAGCAATGCCGGTTTGCCCTCGAACAGCGTGAACTGGCTGACGGGATCAATGAGGCTTTCCTGACTATGGACTGCCTGTATCAGCGTCGCCATCGATGCCGAAAGATAGGTGGTCGCCGCCTCCTCTACCTGAAGCCCGCGCACCACGGAGTATTTGGTTTGCTGATGATCGACCACGAAGACGCCATCGTAGTGATCGATGCTGAACAAGGTTTTGCCCAGGTTCTGCTCGACGTAGGCCCATTGCACATCGACCTGGCCGTTCAAGTGGTCGTAGGCGGTCGTCCAGTTTGCATAACTGGCGACGTAGTTCTTCGAGGCGGTGATGCGGTTTTCCAGCGCACGCTGGGTGTAGAACGTGGTCTTGGCCAGGTCCTGGGCGTCCAGCCTCCCGGCAATGTTGAACAAGGCCAACAGGGCGATCAGCACACCCAAAACAAACAGCAGGCCGACGACAAACACCAGGTTACGGGTTATCGGCGTATGACGGGGCGCGGCGACAGTGGTAACGGCGGTCATATCCATGCACTTGATCCTGTCAATCGATTGCCTGATCGGGATGCGACGCTCGCAATGCTTTTTTACCAGGGCACTCGCCGAACGTTCATTGAACATAGCAGCCATGCTGTGCCCTGGCGCCTGGATAACGCAAGCCATTGCAGCAATTGAAGAACCGTTGACACAACCATTGCCAATCGACGGCCGCTGCCCTGTAATTGCACGTAACACCCGCGTACCTTTTGAAGCCGAGAACGCCTGCTCATGGACACACTGGAAGGTCAACGAATCTGCCTGCGCCCCCTGCAATTGAGTGATGCTGATGCGCTGGTCAATGCCGCGCAGGACGGTGAACTGTGGAACCTGACCGTCACCGTTGTGCCCTCCCCGACCACCGTCGACAGCTACCTCAAGAAAGCCCTCGACGGCCGCGACGCTGGCACTGTGCTGCCCTTCGTCATCGTGCTCAAGGACACAGGCGAGGTCATCGGTTCGACGCGTTTCTGGAAAATCGACCGACTCAACCGCAAGCTCGAAATAGGCAGCAGCTGGATCTGCGCCCGCTGGCAGAAAACCTTCGTCAACACCGAAGCCAAGTACCTGATGCTGCAATACGCTTTCGAGACGCTGGATTGCGTGCGGGTGCAATTCACTACCGACGAAAACAACCAGAAGTCGCGCAATGCGATCCTCAGGCTAGGCGCACAGCAGGAAGGCATCATGCGCCACGAGCGGATCATGCCGGACGGCCGCAAGCGCAATTCGGTGCGGTTCAGCATCATTGATGAGGAATGGCCGCAGGTGCGGCAGAACCTCGAACAGAAGCTGGCAGAATAGAACCTTCGCTGACACCTGTGCGAGGCTTTCGCCTGAAACGCACACTGACCACTCGTCAATCAACCGGCACCACGCGTCCAGCCCTTCACACCCACATCAGGTAACGACTCATCGTTGGGGACATACCATGATGATCATCAAAGTCACCTCGCTGCTATTGGCTGGCGTGCTGTCCGCCCTGTCCGTCGGCATTTTTGCAGCCTCAGGCGATGGCGCTGATGTGACCGGTCCCCGATCGGGTTCAATCGGCGGCTCGACCATGGCGCCCAACATTAACCCTGGCCAACCCTCGAGCGACCATAACGCTAACGGCAGCAATAGCGGATCGGACTCGTCGGGTGGCGGAAATGGTGGCAATGCCGGGAACAGTGGCTCTGGCGCGGGGGGTGGCACGGGCGCGGCGGGCGGTGGAACGGGCGGTGCCGGCGGCGGGACGGGCAGCTGGACGCGTAAAAGCAGCCGATGATCGTCGGCTGCTTTTGGGCCTGAAACGCGGAACTAGGTTGGCTTGACCGGTGGCGGGTTCCACTTGCCGTTCAATACCTCGGGCTTGGGCCCATACAAACGCATGGTCAGGTTGAACCCGCCCTTCGGTGCCGGCAGCCAATTGGCTTCAAGGTCCTTGCCGGGGTTTTCGTGCTGGAAGTAGATGTCCAGCGAACCGTCGTCGTTAGTCTTGAACGGCATCCAGCTACTGAATGCAAAGCGGTTGAGCGCATTGCCGACCTGGAAACCCTCAGGGTCGTACAAGGTGATCGACCAGAAAGCGTTTACCGGCGGCGTTTTACCCTTGTCGAAATGCAGCACGTACTTGTTCGCTCCATCGAGTGGCTTGCCTTCGACATCGCCGATGTTCAGCGGATAAATCGCATCCTCAGGCAAGTTGGCGCCGAGCCCGATCTGCGCAACGATCGCGCGCTTGAGGTAGTAGTTGCCGTAGACGCCCATGGTGTCGGTGTTCATCGACCAGCCATTGACCACGCGAGCGAGGGTTGGAACCTTCCACGTCATCAGCGCTTGCGCGTCCTCGGGTACGGTCTGCAGCGCTGCTTTGATTTCAGGGTCCAGCGCATCCATGCTGAAGGATTTTCCGGGCTCGATACCGATACGCTTCATCTGCGCCAGGATCGGTTGATCGCTGATGTGCGCAGGGTGCACCTTGAGCAGTTCGGCGGCGTAGGCGAAGTAGTCAGCCGCCGACATTGCGTCAACCTGGATCTTTGGCGGGGTCTTCATGTCCACGGCCGGGTCAATGTTCACGCTGACCGGCTCGGCGCTTTTACCCAGCCGGGACAACGGTGTCACGGTGTAGCCAGCCTGAATTTTGTGCACGGCCGCGTAGTCCGCAGCGCCGTCGGTCTTGGTGCGGCCAATAACCCAGACAAAGGGCGTAGGCGCCGGCAGATGGTTCAGTCCGGCAGGCACCGTCCCGGTCCAGCCCGGCGGTGTCACCAGAAACTGCCCCGCTTGGGTGCCCGTGGTGCGCCAGCCCGGTGAGGCGAATACATCGGTCCACATGTCGAGCATCGGCAGCAAGTAAAAACGCCCGGCCGTATCGGGCGCTGCGATCACCAGCGGTTCTTCGGTCAAATCCAGCCAGGCAATGGAATACAAGGTGTCGAAGTTCGAGCGCACCACCCCTTTGAAATCTGCAGGTGGATACTGCGGAACGCTGACAAACATATTCATCGGACCTTTACCGAATTCCTTGCCCGGTTCGATGTTGGTGAATTGCTTGCGGGTGATATCCATGGTCAACAGCGGGTAAAAATAAACGTAGGCATCCACGCCGATGGCGTGTGCTTCGTCGGCTGTGACTTTCGATTGAGCATGGCTCGCGAGCGGAAAAATGACGCTGGCTGCTACGGTTAGAGCAACGGCTGTCAATGCTTGAGTAATCAACATTTAGACGATCATCCGTGCGGTGGGGAGACCTGCCGGGATTGGCAGCGTTACCGCAACTCTAGACGATCAATTGAAGGGGATCTGACAGGCAGACAGCCGGCTGCCGGGGTGTTGCGCGGGTGAAACATCTCGAGAGACACCTCAACGATCCGAACGCAGCAGTGCCTCGACACCGCCCTCCATCGACAGCACTGCCGAGCGGTTTCGCCCCGAATGCTTGGCTTGATACAGCGCCGCATCCGCACGTTCGATGAACACTTCCATGCTGTCCCGCCCCGTCGGCACAAACGAATAACAACCCAGACTGACTGTCACGAAGCCCGAGGGTGAACCGCTGTGGATGATGTTCTTGTCCATGACACTACGGCGGATCTGCTCGGCAATCACCATTGCGCCGTGAATGTCGGTGTCGGGCAGCAACACCGCAAACTCCTCACCGCCGTAGCGCACGGCCAAATCGGCTTTTCGATGGCAGCACCCCTTCACCGCCCGCGCCACTTCAGCCAGGCAATGGTCCCCTGCCACGTGGCCGTAAGCGTCGTTGTAGCGCTTGAAGTAATCGATATCGAGCATGATCAGGCTCAGCGAACTCGACTGCCGGGCGCCTCGGCTGAACTCGATGTCCAGCGCGCCCTCGAACAGCCGGCGATTGCCCAGGCCGGTCAGGCTGTCGTGGGTCGCGATCAGCTTCAGCGCTTCCTTTGCATTGCGCAAATCCGCCTCGACCTGTTCGCCGACACGCACCTGATAAAGGAACACCCAACCAAACAACCCCACGCCCAGCACCACCAAGGCAACGATGACCGTGGAGCGAAACGCCGTGTCGTTCCAATCCTTGAGAATTGAATCCCTGGACGAGGCGGCAGACACGACCAACGGATAAGCGTCGAGCTGACGGTAGCCATACAACCGCACAACACCATCGACCAGCGAGCTGAACATCGCGTTACCGGAAGGCGCGTTGGGCAGCAATTTTTCGAAGATCTCGCTCTTGGCCAGTGATGTGCCAATCTGCGACTCCACAAACGGCCGTCGCGCCAGCAGTGTTCCGTCGGTCAAACCCAAAAACATCGAACCGTTGTCATCAATGCTGAAGCTTTTGAAGAACTGATCGAAGTACGCCATCTTGATACCGGCCAACAAGACGCCCTGGAAATTGCCATTCTTGTCGTTCACCCGTTTGGATATCGGGATGATCCACTCGCCATTTACCCGACTGCGAATCGCCGGCCCGATGTGCGCCAGGGAGGAGGCGTTCTGCTGGTGGAACTTGAAATAATCGCGATCCCCCACACCCGGTCCGCGTGGCAGTTCGTCGAAAGAGGTAACGACCCACTGCCCCTTTTGGTCGAATAGAAATATCCCGTGCAATTGATTCAGCGCCTGCACCCGCCGGGCGAACGTTTTCTGCAAGCGCGCCTTTTGGGGCGCGCCGAAACCGTCAGCCTGAATCCAGTCGGCCAGACTGGTCAGCACCAGATCGGCCTGCATGAAGGTGTCTTCGGCCTGCTGCGCCATGGCCCGCGTCAGGTTTGATGACGCCACTTGTGCCAAGGCCAGGTCATGCTGGCGCGACTGCTCCAGTTGCAGGTACAGCAAACCGCACAGGGTCAGGCACACGACCGCAATAAACAGTACCGCTGCTTTGCGCAGAGGTAACCGTTTCAACGTGACGCCGGTGGCGTTGTGCGGA
The DNA here is from genome assembly GCF_000282315.2 of Pseudomonas sp. GM41(2012). GTDB lineage: Bacteria > Pseudomonadota > Gammaproteobacteria > Pseudomonadales > Pseudomonadaceae > Aquipseudomonas. Next base: position 866,685 of record NZ_AKJN02000008.1, on the reverse strand, counting down.
TCGTGAAGAGGGATAGGCAAAAGCGCGTCCTGTAAGGGTAAGGCATGGGTAACACCCCAAAACCCTTATTTTTTGTGAGCTTAGTCTACGGGGGGGTATGGGGCAAATGTCCTTTGGCTAGCCGCCGCATCGCACTGTGCAAATGCGCCCGAGCACTTTCTGCATCCCCCTGGCGTATTAGCACACTGTGTGCTGAAACCTGAGTTTGCGGTCTTCCTGAAACACCGCATCGTCTGATTTCACGACTGCTTCGTCCGAACGCAGCCCGAACCGAACGCAGGCTTCGCCAGCTGCTACAAATAGCATTGCGCTTAACTGATCGGCATTAGCCTCGAGGGCGCCCATTTCAATAAAGCAGGAACAACCTTTAGATCAACTTGTCGATCTCATCCAGCGTCACTCGGGGAATGAGTTCACCCGGAATCCTTGAGGAACTGGACAGGTTGTAGACCTGAAAATCTTCATCCACGACGTACTTGGACAAGATCTCGAACGACGGCAGGATTCTCGTATAAAAATGCTGATCAAGCAGGCATGGCGAGGCGAACGTGTCACCCTCTTCGTAAAAACGGCTCACAGACTGATTAAAGTCGACGCCTACCAGAAACACCTTGGTAAACCCCACGTGATACGCAATTTGCAAAGCCAGATAAGCCACGGTACGGGCATCAAAAAAACCGCGTTTAAGGTTCTTGCTGAAGCCAAGGGTTCTATTGCGGCCATTTCCGAGTTTGCGACTTCTGACGAGTTCTTTATCGGCCCTGAACACCAGGTCTGTCCAGGAGAGCTTGGGTGCTCGACCGAGTAAATACAGTTCGCCCTCAGGCGCTACCGTCGTATGCCAGATGTGCTCTTGCCACAGTGCAACCCGCTGACTGATGCGCATGGCCTCTGAAAACAGTTCGGGTTGCTGTCGGGAAAAACCTTGATCCGTACAGGCATAAAAGAACGGCTTGATACCTGTCCCGGAGAACATGGAAATGGCGCCATTCATCGTGATCATCGGAACATCTGCAAACTTTTCCAGCGGAAAATCTTTAGCGGACGCCCCCGAGGCGATGATAAACACGGCCCCTTTTTGGATGTTGCGGCACTCATCGAGGTCATGCACATCAAGCATACCTGTGTTGAGTGACGTTTTTTTTTGCGCAACATCCGTCTTCAATTTCCCATCCCTTCACATCGATGATCGGTGATCGGTGATCGGTGATCGGTGATCGGTGATCGGTGACTATTTTGCATTGTGATAGTTTTCAACAGGTGAGCCAACCTTTTGGCTTTCGCCAACCCCCGAATCTGCGACGGAGCGCAAAGGTTGATGCAGAGCGCTTGTATCGTTGGCGCATCGATGACCTGCCCGTTACACACGAATAGCAGGTCCCGCTTCCTTCACGGCCATTGCCGGTTTTGCCCCGTCGCAACAGCGGAAGTTCCTGCTCGTCGCACATCCAGGACGGGCAGTTCCGAAGGCAGATTCAGTCCCCGCAGGACCGCGGAGTCGTACCCGTAGACATCGGGCTTAAACATCACTCGACCATCGCTACTCAGGTCCACCGTCCAGTAAGCCAACAGCACCGGCACCTTGACGGGAAGCCTGATGTTTTCGGTCTTGCCGTTAGCCAACTGGGCCTGTATTCCGGCGCTGTTCCAACGAACCGGGTCGTTGAACAGCAGTTCAACTAACTGCAGTGGGTTCTCCACGCGTATGCAGCCTGAACTGGTGGCACGGCGCGATTGCGCAAACAACTCGCGATGCGGCGTGTCGTGGAGGTAAATCGAATACTCATTGGGAAACCGAATGACCACTTGCCCCAGCGAATTGTCCGGCCCGGCATCCTGTCGCAGCGTGATACCGCGCGCGTTATCCCAGTCGATGGTCGACGGATCGAGCACATTTCCCTCTCGATCAAGGGCTCTTATACGGTTGGCGGCAAGGTAGCCAGGATCTCTTTGAATCTTCGGCAGCATGTCTTTGAGGAGGATGGTCGGTGGCACGGTCCAGGTGGGGTTGAACGTTACGTAAGTAATCTCGGATTGAAACACCGGCGTACTGCGGAACGGCTTACCGACCTGAACCCGGGAACGCCATATCGCCTTGCCGTCGCGATAAAGCGCCACCTTGTAACCCGCAATATCAACGACGACAAAAGTGCCCTGGAGTTTGTACAGCAACCAACGCGCGCGCTCCATGTTCACCCGGACCTGGTCAATCCGCGCCTCTACGGGCACATTCAACGCCGCCAGTGTCGCGGCCCCCGCCACGCCATCCGCCCCCAGGTATTGCTCGGCCTGATACTTTTTCACCGCGGCGGTGACGCTGTCGTCGTAATCAGTGCGTGGCTTCTTTGATGGGGCCAGATAACCACCCGCCACCAAACGTGCTCGCAACTGCGCGACAGAGGCGTCATCCATGCCTGGCTTGAGCGATTGGCCTTCGGCAATCTTCGGCCAGCCGCCAGCGTCCCGAACCTTGCGCAGTTGCGCCAGGCCCACGCGCAGGCTGCGGTAAACCGCCTCTTGTGGCGGTGCTTCGGCGAAAGCGCGCGCCACGTCATGAGCATCGAGCGCGGCGAACAAGTTATTCATGTCTCCACGAGGATCGGCGCCGACGGGGTCGAAGTTCCAATGGATGTCCAGACGCGAAGGATCAACCTTGCCGCGCCGCAATTGCAGCAGCGCGGTAACAAAGGTCCGGGTGGCCGCGATATCGAATGCCGCCCGTTGCGCCACCGTCGGCTCTGCTGCCTGCATCGACGCTCTGGCCTTCGCCAACTCATCAATATGAAAGTCCGCAGGGTCCAACCCATCGGCCTGAGTCTCGCTCAGGCTTTTCAATAACTGGATGACATCGCTGTCGTTCGCCCAGGCCGAGCGATAACCCCGATGCATGTAAAAATCCATGACCACACGACTCGGATCCACCCGTCGATAACCACGGGAAGTGAGCAAGGGTGGAAACGATGAGCTCAATGGCTCAAGTGCCACCTGAATCGTTTGAGCGACGTAATCGTCAGGTGCCGCGCCAGTTCTGCTGATGCCGGCAGATACCGCCTCAATCGGCGAAGTTTCTGCAAACGCTGCGCCGCTGATCAGAAAGCCCATAAAAAAGATGCGGCTTATGACGAATAACCTTGTTAACTGCCCCATGGATAATCCTTAATCGCCCCGTATTCAACGGCTAGCATCCTGCACACTGCTAGACTCGAAACATTAATGTGAGACTTACATATGGCGCTAGACCGCTTTGGTTTCCTATTCACGGCCCTGCTGCTGACGTCAGTTTCGGTACCGGCAGCCTACGCCGATTCGCTTGAAGCCGCGCTGCTCAAAGCAGCACCTGGCGCCAACGCCAAAGTCATCGGGCTGGCCGTACGCGCTACCCAATGCAGCTTGGCCCAAGGTAAAGCCCCTGTCCAAAGACTCGCTGTCATCGACTACTCACTGCCTTCGACCGAACAACGGTTGTGGGTGTTCGATCTGAAGAAACGTAAATTACTGTTCCACGAACTGGTCGCCCACGGTCGCAACAGCGGCGAGAACATGGCGGTCAAGTTCTCCAACCAGAATGAAAGCTTTGCCACCAGCCTTGGCCTGTATCGGACCCAATCGAGCTACGTCGGCCAGAACGGTTATTCCTTGCGCATGGAAGGTCTGGAGCCGGGGTTCAATGACAACGCATATGAGCGGGCGATCGTTATTCACGGGGCGCCCTATGTCAGTCCGGTTCTTGCCCGAGCGAATGGCCGGATCGGTAGAAGCCTGGGTTGTCCGGCTGTGCGGCCGGCGATTGCGCATAAGTTGATTGATTCGATGAAAGACGGGCAGTTGTTGTTTTCTTACTATCCGGATCAACGCTGGTTGAAGTCGTCTTCGTATATCAATTGCGGTGGCGGCACTGTGGCCGCCGCGTCAACGCCCGGCACACGCCAATAAAGACGGCATGAACCTGTCAAAACTGTAATCCCCGCCTCAGCCTGCTGAAAGGCACTGCCCGTTAGCCTCGTCGTCAAGCTCTCTCCACGCTGACGGACCGGGAAAACGGAATGCATTCCAACACATCAAGACGCACCTTCGTGAAGGGCCTGGCCGCGGGCGGGCTCCTCGGCGGCCTCGGGTTATGGCGCACGCCTGTCTGGGCGGTCACCAGTCCTGGCGAGCCTCAGGTTTTGGCGGGCACCAATTTCGACCTGCTCATCGGCGAAATCCCGGTCAACATCACCGGCAACCCGCGCACCGCGATGACCATCAACGGCGGTATTCCCGGGCCCCTGCTGCGCTGGCGCGAAGGTGACACGGTGACGCTGCGGGTGAAGAACAAGCTCAACGCCAACACCTCCATTCACTGGCACGGCATCTTGCTGCCGGCCAACATGGACGGCGTGCCGGGGCTGAGCTTTCACGGCATCGAGCCGGATGGCATGTACGTTTACCAGTTCAAGGTCCGGCAGAACGGCACTTACTGGTACCACAGCCATTCGGGTTTTCAGGAGCAGTCCGGCGTTTACGGGCCGCTGGTGATTGACGCCAAGGAACCGGAGCCGTTCCAGTACGACCGCGATTACGTGGTGATGCTGACCGACTGGACCGATGAAGATCCGGTCGGCCTGATGAAGACGCTGAAAAAGCAATCCGATTACTACAACTACAACAAGCCCACCGTGGGTGATTTCATCCACGACGTCAGCGAGAAAGGTTGGGGTTCCACAGTCGCCGACCGAAAGATGTGGGCCGAAATGAAGATGAACCCCACCGACCTGGCCGACGTCAGCGGCGCAACTTACACCTACTTGATGAACGGCCAGGCGCCGAACTCGAACTGGACGGGCGTGTTCCGGCCGGGCGAGAAGCTGCGCCTGCGCTTCATCAACGGCTCCGCCATGACCTACTTCGACGTGCGCATTCCCGGGCTGAAAATGACGGTGGTCGCTGCGGATGGGCTGCACGTCAAACCGGTGAGTGTCGATGAGTTTCGCATTGCGGTGGCGGAGACCTTCGATGTGATAGTCGAGCCGACCGAAGCCGCTTACACCTTGTTCGCCCAGTCGATGGATCGGACGGGATTTGCACGCGGCACGCTTGCAGCGAAGGCGGGTTTATCCGCGCCGGTACCGTCGCTGGACCCTCGACCGCTGGTGACCATGGATGACATGGGCATGGGCGGCATGGATCACGGCAGCATGGCGGGCATGGATCACAGCACCATGGCCATGCCCGGCATGCAGTCCCATCCCGAGACGGAAAAAGACAACCCACTGGTGGACATGCAAGCCATGACCACCACCCCCAAACTCGACGATCCCGGCCTCGGCCTGCGCAACAACGGCCGCCGCGTCCTGACCTATTCCGACCTGCGCAGCACTTTCGAAGACCCGGACGGCCGCGACCCGAGCCGTACCATCGAACTGCACCTCACCGGCCACATGGAGAAATTCGCCTGGTCGTTCAACGGCGTGAAGTTCTCCGACGCCGAACCTGTGCGCCTCAAATACGGCGAGCGGGTTCGGGTGGTGCTGGTCAACGACACGATGATGACCCACCCGATCCATCTGCACGGCATGTGGAGCGACCTCGAAGACGAGAACGGTGAGTTCATGGTGCGCAAACACACCATCGACATGCCGCCCGGTTCCCGACGCAGCTATCGGGTCACCGCCGATGCGCTCGGCCGTTGGGCCTATCACTGCCATCTCCTGTACCACATGGAAATGGGCATGTTCCGTGAAGTTCGGGTGGAAGAATGAGGCGCCTAACCATGACCAGACTCACTCCCCTCTCTTTGGCACTCGTGACCGCGAGCCTGACACTCTCTTCGGCGATGGCCGCCACCGACGACATGCAGAACATGGATCACAGCCAGATGCCGGGCATGGACCACAGCCAAATGCAAAGCATGGACGACGGCCAGATGCAGCCCGCCGCGCCGACCGAAAGCCGCACGCCGATCCCGGCGCTGACCGATGCCGACCGCGCCGCCGCGTATGCCAGTCCGTCCGGTCACAAGGTGCATGACACCGCGCTCAACTACTACTTCCTCGCCGACAAACTCGAATGGCAGGACGCTGACGACGGCAGCACCCTGGCCTGGGATCTCTCCGGCTGGATCGGCGGCGACATCGATCGCCTGTGGCTGCGCTCCGAAGGCGAACGCACCAACGGTAAAACCGAAGACGCCGAAATCCAGGCCCTGTGGGGCCACGCAATCTCCCCGTGGTGGGACGTGGTGACCGGCGTTCGCCAGGACTTCAAACCCGGCGACCCGCAAACCTGGGCCGCGCTCGGCGTGCAAGGGATGGCGCTGTACAACTTCGAAGCCGAGGCCACCGCCTTCATCGGCGAAGGCGGCCAAACCGCCGCACGACTGGAAGGCGACTACGACATCCTGCTGACCAACCGGCTGATCCTGCAGCCGACCGCCGAGCTCAACGTCTACGGCAAAAACGATCCGCAACGGGGGATCGGTTCCGGGTTATCCAACACTGAAGCCGGCCTGCGACTGCGCTATGAAATCCGCCGGGAAATCGCGCCCTACATCGGCGTGACCTGGAACCGCACCTACGGCAAAACCGCCGACTACGCCAACGACGAAGGTGAAGACCGCAGCGAAGCACGCCTGGTCCTCGGTGTTCGCCTGTGGTTCTAAACGCATTAACTCAACAACCAAAAAAACAACCGCTTAAAGCGGTAAGAGGCCTTGCATGCGCATGATTAAAACTACCGCTGTTGCCATTGGACTGCTCATGAGCGCGCTCGCTCAAGCGCACCCGAAACTGCTGTCCTCCACCCCGGCCGAAGGTGCGGATGGCGCGGCACCCGGCACCGTCGAACTGCACTTCTCGGAAAACCTCATGACCCAGTTCTCCGGCGCAAAATTGGTCATGACCGAAATGCCCGGCATGGCGCACTCCCCCATGCCGATGAAAGCCAAAGTCTCTGGGGGTAGCGATCCGAAAACCATGGTCATCACACCGCTTTCGCCACTGCCTGCCGGCACCTACAAAGTCGAATGGCGCGCCGTGTCCTCGGACACACACCCGATCACCGGCAACGTTACGTTCAAAGTGAAGTGATTGATGAGCGACTCGGTCAGCATTGCACTGCGCTTTGGGTTGTATGTGGATTTGATGCTGTTGTTTGGGCTGGCGCTGTTTGGACTCTATAGCCTTAAAGGACAGGAACGGATATCGGGCGCGGTGTTGCCGTTTCGGTCGATGTTGACGGGGGCAGCGTTGCTGGGTGCGCTGTTTTCCATCGCCAGCATGGTGATGATGGCGAGCGCCATGAGCGGTGAGACGGACTTTGCCGAGTTGCGCCCGCATATCGAGATGATGGTGTTTGAGACGAATGTCGGGCTGGCCTGGGTCGTGCGCATTGTCGCGCTGGTTGTCGGCGGTTTGGCGATGATGCTCAATCAACGTGCGCCCGGATTCAGCCTGCTGATCGCGTCTTTTGCCGGCGCTATCGCCTTGGCCAGCCTCGCCTGGAGCGGTCACGGGGCGATGGATGAAGGTGATCGTCGTTACTGGCATTTCATCACTGACATCTCGCATCTGCTGGCTTCGGGGGCCTGGTTCGGTGCGCTGGTCGCGCTTGCCTTGATGGCAAAGATCAACGCGCTGCAAACCGAAGAACGCATCAGATTGCTGGCTCGGGCCGTCCGTCAATTTGAAGGGGTGGGTGCAGTGATCGTGGCCGTCATCACGGTCACGGGAATCGTGAATTACCTGTTCATCGTGGGCCCAACGCTCGACGATGTATTGCTCAGTACCTACGGGATTTTGCTGTCCATCAAAATCGCGTTGTTTGCCGGGATGCTGGTGCTCGCCGCGTTGAACCGGTTTCATCTGGGGCCGTTTTTGCAGCGGTCGTTGCGTGAGGGCCAGTATCGGGTGGCAGCGAATACGTTGCGGCGCAGCGTGGTGGTTGAATTGGCAGCGGCGGTGTTGATTGTGGGGTTGGTGGCTTGGTTAGGGACGTTGAGTCCGGAAATGGAGGTGGGCGACCTGTAGAGGTTGCCCATTTTATGAGGGTGGCCGAATTACCCTCCCTTCACGTACCCGCATACCAAGATGCGCATACCTGGCTCCTGAACAAATGACACAACACCAATCAGCAATAGTGACCCAACCAACATGGACACAAAACCCCGTACCCGGCCAAACTCATGCACGCCCCGTTGCATGCGATAGGCTTTGTAAAAGAACACGAGATAACCTGCAAACACCAGAAACTCGGTTATCAGTAACGAGCGGTCACCCGAGATAGCTTGGCTTGCTCTGACGGCGAAATCGCTATCTCCCGTGCAACTTGCCACCATTGCACTGAATCGCATGGACCGAGTGGGTATCTCAATCACTTTGAGAAACACCAGAAAAACGGAAAGAAAGAAGAACGAATTGATCGTGGCAAAACTACCGCCGCGCCCGAACAGGATCTTGCCTCCCAGCCAATACATACCGCCGTAGAGCACCAGCAGCATCCAGTTGAGAACCACCCCCAGGAGCAAAAACTCGGTACTGACGTCCACTCCCGCCCGCCTCAATCCAGGAATGCCTAGCACCATCAGCATCGTCGCCATCATCAGGCCGAACAGCGCGGCTTTACCGCAAGGAACATTACTTTTTCCCTGCCTATCGTAATAAGCATCGCTATTGCGCGAGAATTCAATGAAATCCCGAATAACCTCTTTGGCTACAGGTAATGCCCGGGTAAGCACAAAATTTGTTACGGCATCCAAGGGCGTCGCCTTAGTCAAAATTGATCGGCAGTGATTGTATCGACACAGAACTTATCGTGCCTCACCTCTAGTGAGATAGCGGGTAACTCCACCACAACGGTATCGGGACTGACCACGTTTTCTTGAAGCTAAAAAAGCACTCCCGTGGGAAAACCATTTCACTACACTCCATCTCCGTCAAACCCACTCCACACAAAAGCCCGACGACAATGAAAAACATAAAAAGCACAATGATGCTCGGTGGCCTGCTCGCTCTATCGTTTGCCGCTCAGGCAGAGCAATCGCATCTGGACAACGTCATCCAACAAGGCCAACTGCGCGTGTGCACAACAGGCGACTACAAACCCTATACCGTCAAAGCCGAAGACGGCGAATACTCGGGCATCGACATCGCCATGGCCCGCTCGCTGGCCGACAGCCTGGGAGTCAAAGTCGAGTGGGTGCAGACCACCTGGAAAACCCTGATGCCCGACATGCTCGCGGGTAAATGCGACATCGGCGTCGGCGGCATCTCGGTCACGCTGGAGCGCCAGAAAAAGGCCTTCTTCAGCACCACGCTGGACGTCGACGGCAAGATCCCGCTGGTGCGCTGCGAAGATCAGGCGCTGTATCAGACCGTCGAGCAAATCAACCAGCCTTCGGTTCGCCTGGTCGAACCAGCCGGCGGCACCAACGAAGCCTTTGTTCACGCCTTCCTGCCCAAGGCGCAATTGCGCCTTCATGACAACGTGACCATCTTCCAGGAGCTGCTGGACAAAAAGGCTGACGTGATGATCACCGATGCTTCGGAAGCGCTCTATCAGCAGAAACTCAAACCCGGTCTGTGCGCGGTGAACCCGAAGCAATTCATGCAGTATGGCGAGAAGGCTTACTTGCTGCCGCGCGATGACATGACTTGGAAGTTATACGTCGATCAGTGGCTACACCTGGCCAAGGTGACAGGCAACTACCAGAAAGTTTTGAGTCAGTGGATAGCCACGCCCGAGCCCAAATAGCCGCCACCTACCCGATCCATGCACCAGCTGGCGAAGCCTGCGTCCGACTGCGCAGCAGTCGCCTCTTCGCCAAAGCACCCGGCACATCAGGCAAAACGCAAAACGGCGGAAACACTTCCGCCGTTAATCGTCGTGCAACAACCCCGAACTGTACTCGCCGAAGCTGTTGCCGAGCGCACTGCCATGGAAATTCATCTTATTGGGGTTGTTGGTAGGCCCCGGACCAAAACCGGCAGACGGCAGGTTGGCTTCCGAATACTCGCTATGGGTGCTTGCCCCCGAACAGGCGCTCAATAGCAATGCGCCGGCGATCAGAGCGACTTTTAAGAGATTCGAGATCATTTTTCAGTTTCCTGTGGGTTGGAAGCGCGGTGACCTTAAGGAGTCATCCTATGCCACTAGCCCGCCAGGAATTATGAAACTTTGTTGGGCGACAGCGCTGGTTCAGGTACCGCGGTTTCCTGACGCAAAAAAAGGGTGTTCCCCAGACAAACTGTCAAAAGAGCACCGTCCTACACGACTCTGGGAATTGTCCGTACACTTGCGCATTGCTGTGCCTTTGTCACGAAGCCTATAGTCCGGTCCACGCCCAAATGGCGTGTCGGGTTTGGCGACTCGATGACCTGGTACAGAAGCCTCCGAGTAGTTCTCGGAGCGCTTTTGAACGCACTTGGCTACCTTTTTTTGGTGGCTGTGCGTGGGAGACCTTAGGGTCTGCCGGTTTTACCATGGTCCGGTTCGCCAACCCGCGCACAGCTACCACCCTATTGTTTGGCGACGATTGAGTGGTAGGTCTTTCTCCTACATGGAATCACTCATGAAAGAATTTATGGCTTTAACCAGCAACGCCGACGACCTTCCCTCGCTGTATGTAAACACCACCCAACCGCTACACTCACTGCTTAGCACCGCACGCTACCGAATTGGCGCGGTAACGCAGATCCTCGAAAACCTCGCGATGCGCGGTGACATCACCACGGACTCGGTGATTCTCAGCGACTTCGCAATGCTTTGTTGCATACCGTTGCGCGATGGTTGTGATGTGCTGGATGTCGTTGCGCGGCGTATGGATGCTGAACCGTCCTGACGTCACAAAGGGGCGCCCTACCCGGACGCCCCTTCGGATTCACGGAAGCTGGCAGCGAAAAGAAGCTCCGTGTAAATGCCCCCAATCACCGTCACACCCGCCTTGCCCTACCGCCATTTCTCCGTCGCCCCGATGATGGATTGGACCAACTTACCGTAAAGCCCTTTAGAACACAGGCTTACAGCAACCTTCAATTTTATCCGTACCAATTTTGTACCACGACAATTAAGGCATCTGCGTACCGCACGTGCTTTTATTAAGCGCCCTCCCTAGAATCCCGCAATCAATAATTAAAATTGGACTCCAATCATGCGCATCGTTGTCAAACTCGTTCTTTTTGCCGCTTTCGTCGCCTGCGTAGCCTGGGTGATCATGAAGCCTGGCTTCGATTCCGTCACTGCAGCCATCGTGTCGCTTGCTACTTTGCTAGGAGCGTTCATTGCGGACAAGAAGGCCGAGGCGACCCAGTCGCAGAAAGTCGGCGCGAACTCAACCGCCTATCAAGCAGGCCGCGACGTAAAAATAAGGAAGTGAGGCAAGGCATGTTCGGAGCAAATCAAGATCAGAGTGTCGAAGACGGCGCAACTGCAATCCAGGCAGGACGGGACGTCCTCATTACCCAAACCGGCCTATCATATTCAGAAGTGCGCGATGTAGCGCTCGATGTTTTTCGAGCAAATTTTTTCCAGCTGGCAGGTCCGGCCATGGAAACTGCCAAGGCTCGTGCACAAGAAATCACAGAAGACTTCCTCACGAAACTCCAGCAGGAAAATCCTAACGGTTTTGGGAAGGGTCAGGATCCAGACTTTCAGCATGCACTGTTTACCGTGCAACGAGAGTACGCTAGAAACGGCGATAAGGATCTAGGCGATCTGCTGGTCGATCTCCTTGTTGATCGAAGCAAGCAAGAACAGAGAGACATTCTCCAAATCGTTCTAAACGAATCTCTTGCTACGGCACCAAAGCTTACTGATTCACAGTTAGCAGTATTGGCAATGATTTTTTTATTCAGGTACACGCAAAGTCAATGGATAGGCAATCACCAAATACTTGGAGAGTACTTGGATAGGTACGTACTGCCTTTTTCATCAAAGCTGGTAAAAAATGACGCTTGTTACCAACACTTAGATTTCACGGGATGCGGCAGCATCGAAGCGGGTGAAGCCCCGCTTGAGCACATACTTGACCACCACTACAGCGGACTATTCCTTAAAGGTTTTGAGCAAAGCGAAATTGTAAGCAGAGAAATTTCAATTGGGCTTGATAGTAATTTTTTTATACCGTGCCTAAACGATTCTTCTAAGATCCAAGTTCGCGCAAACAACCTTACAATGCTGAACCAAAATCTTAACAACCACAATATCAGCACAGAAGACCAGGAAAAGATAATTGAACTATTTAGCATGGGCAAAATGAGTAACCCGGAAATACGAGAAAAGTGCATCTCGATCCGCCCATTCATGGAGACTGTTTTTGACTCATGGGAGAATTCAAAAATTAAATCTTTTACATTGACAAGTGTCGGAATGGCCATAGGTCACGCCAACATCAAACGATTGACTGGTGAGTTCGCGAGCCTTTCGATTTGGATCAACTGACGGCATATTCATCAATAACGCTAACTAATTAGTATCTAACATACGCCAATTATGTTGGAGTATTAACGCAAAAAAGCCCTACAGCCCAGAAAACAAGGGCTGTAGGGCTATCTTAAAAATCAGAAATTCCGCTCAATTGGCATTAAATGGCATAGATTGGCGTACGGCTTGCCCCATTCTTGCCCCATAGAAATTTGCACATATGCAACTCGTAACAATCTCTCGATCTACAACGACCCTTAACATGCTTTAAGTCCCAGGGATTATCGCCGCCCCCCAACTCTGAGTTGCTCTTCAACCCACAGTACGTCTCGAACCATAAATGTAGGCACCCACTCAATTTTGAACGACATGCCCTCAGCACCTTGAACTTCTTTAGGCTCAGCACCTAGAAAACAATACTTATCATCAGGACTCAAATCAGAAAGAAACTCACACATCCAGCCCTTACTCCGCCCCACCTCTTCATAATTGTACTTATCATAAAAATCAAGAAAAATACCAATCACACTTTTTACATGCTCATCCAGAAGACCTAATACAGATAGAGGCCCCTCACTGGATTCAAGTTCTTTTTTTACCACGACCCCCCACTCTTTATACTCTTCCAGTAAATACTTTCGAATAAAATGAAGATCCATTCTAAGGCCGTCATCAGGAACAATATCAACAGAGTACCCCACTGGGGGCATACCGCAATGCTGCGTGTAATTCCTTAACTTATACAAAAAACGATAGGAAAAAACATTATCAAACTGAAACGCAGTCAAAGATTTAAAATACGCCATTTGCTCAGATGCGGAGCCATACCTTCGAGATACAGACGTTTGAGCATGATCAAGGAACGTCCGAACTGATCCTAATAAATTAAGCATCAATCTGCTCGTCTTAAATGTCAGTATATGTAGATGATTTTGGTTAATCATATTAACCTCGCCAATCATCGAACCACTAACATCAACGAGACCCTGACAAAAATCTTGATGCCCCTCAAGGACCAATTTTAAAAGCTCATAATCCCTACTAAAACTCGATAACACGTCTCTGTGCGCCCGGTAAATCGCATACTCTTCATCAGAAACGCCTCTTACACCAGAAATCGTTTCTCCCTTTACTGATGCTAATTCTTTCAATCTACTCACCGCCTTAAAAATATCCACAGACTAGACATTTTCTTGAGTAAAGCAACTCATCCAACTGTTCCGAAAGGGTGCATTACGCAGTACTCAACGAAGAGTTTCCCTGATATACGCCTGGCAAGCGGCCAGCGCGATCAGTCCCTCATCACCCGCGTCGGTGATTCCGATAATTCGTTGAGCATGAACAAAAATAACAAAAATGGGGACAGACTTATTTATTCGTAGCGATCCAGTCGATTTCCTCCCATGCGATTGCTCAGATGCCCTGAACAATCGCAACAAGGCTCGCCTAAACCCTGCAACCCCAATCCTGATAAACTCCCCACCTCCCAGCCTCACCCATCTCAGAACCGCCAATGCCCCCAATCACCGCCACACCCGCCCCGCTCTCCCGCCGCTTCTCCGTCGCCCCGATGATGGATTGGACCGATCGCCATTGCCGTTTTTTCCTGCGCCTGCTCTCCAAGCACGCGCTCCTCTACACAGAGATGGTCACCACCGGCGCGCTGCTCAACGGCGATCACGACCGCTTCCTGCGTCACAACGAAGCCGAACACCCGCTCGCGCTGCAACTCGGCGGCAGTGTGCCGCTGGACCTGGCGATGTGTGCGCGCATGGCGCAGGAGCACGGTTACGACGAGGTGAATCTGAATGTTGGCTGCCCGAGTGATCGGGTGCAGAACAATATGATCGGTGCGTGCCTGATGGGGCATCCGCAGTTGGTGGCTGATTGTGTGAAGGCGATGCGCGATGCGGTGTCGATTCCGGTGACGGTGAAGCATCGCATCGGGATTAATGGGCGGGACAGTTACGAGGAATTGTGTGATTTCGTCGGCACGGTTCGGGATGCCGGGTGCACGAGTTTTACGGTGCATGCGCGGATTGCGATTCTGGAGGGGTTGTCGCCGAAGGAGAACCGCGACATTCCGCCTTTGCGCTATGACGTGGCGGCGCGGTTGAAAACGGATTTTCCGGAATTGGAGATTATTCTCAACGGCGGGATCAAGACGCTGGAAGCCTGTCACGAGCATTTGCAGACGTTCGACGGCGTTATGTTGGGCCGTGAGGCTTATCACAATCCTTATGTGATGGCTGAGGTGGATCAGCAGCTGTTCGGCAGCACGGCGCCGGTGATTAGCCGGGCGGAGGCGCTAGCGCAGTTGCGGCCTTATATAGCGGCGCATATTGATGCGGGCGGCTCGATGCACCACATCACTCGGCATGTGCTGGGGCTGGGCACCGGGTTTCCGGGCGCGCGGAAGTTTCGGCAGTTGTTGTCGGTGGATATTCACAAGGCTAAAGAGCCTTTGGTGTTGCTGGATCAGGCGGCGGAGTTGTTGGAGGGGCGGTAACCGGAAAATCCCTAGCTACGTTAATGGAGTGTCATTGATGGCAACTGCGAGGCTAACGACGCAAGGACGAATTACCATTCCGGCGCAGGTTCGCACCTCGCTCGGGTTGGCCGCAGGTGATCACGTCGAATTTGTAACGTTGCGAGACGGCAGCGTTGAATTTTTGGCCAAGACGGGCTCGGTTCATGCGCTCAAAGGTCTTATCTGCAAGCGGTCCAAGACGATAAGAGTTGTGAGCCCGAACCCGTCGCCGGATCTAATAAAAGGCAATTAGCCTCCAATTGTCAGCCACTACGTCAAAGACGTATGATCGCAACCATGCTGACAATCATTGAATCCAAGATATTTACAAAACTCTGGCCGGATTACTGGACTGAAGAAGAACGTGGTGCGTTCATGTCCTATCTGGCGAACAATCCGGACGCAGGCGCAGTGATCCCCGGCTCGGAGGGATGCCGAAAAGTGCGCTGGAGCATGGATGGTCGCGGTAAAAGTGGCGCGGTTAGAATTATCTACATCGCGCAACTTGCCAGCGGCGCCTTGGTCACATTGCTGATCTACGGCAAAGGCGCCACAGAGAACATCCCCGCGCATATACTGCGCAAAATCGCAAAGGAGCTGAATCATGCCCCTAACTGAAAAAGAACTGATGGAACGGGATGCCAAACGCAATATTGGCGAAGAACTGTTGGCGTCGATTCTTGAAGTCAAAGCCGGCGTACACGGCGACGTTCACAAAGTTGAAGTAACCGAGGCTGCAGAGGCCCGCAGCAAAACCGGTCTATCGCAACCGAAGTTTGCGGAGCTGCTGGGCGTTTCCGTACGCACTCTGCAGGAGTGGGAACAAGGACGACGGTCCCCTTCTGGGGCTGCACGATCACTTCTTCATATCGCCGCTATTCGCCCTGACGTTTTCCGAGACGTATTGGCGAACTGAAGTCATGACTGTGGACCTTCTGGGCGCTAATGGTCACCCAGGTTGAACCTGTGGTCTGATTTGGCATCGTATTTACCGATACCGCGCCCCGCCATTCAAACAGCCGTTTTCAGGTTGTTGCCGCTGGGGCCCTCGATACGTACACGCACCCTTGAGTGGCTGTCAGCGCTCGGGTAATGTCATTAGACCCATAGGACAGAGCACGCCCATGACTTCCAAGCTGGAACAACTCAAACAAATGACCACCGTAGTTGCCGACACCGGCGACTTCGAAGCTATCGCTCGCGTTAAACCCGTGGACGCTACCACCAACCCTTCCCTGCTGCTCAAAGCGGCGGCCATTCCCGGTTATGCCGAGTTGCTGAACGCTTGCGTCAGCGACTGCAAGGGCGATGTGGGCCTGGCCAGCGACCGTTTCGGCGTTGCGGTAGGGCAAGAAATTCTGAAAGTGATCCCTGGCCGTATTTCCACCGAAGTGGATGCGCGCCTGTCGTTCGACACTGACGCCGTATTGAAGCGTGCGCACCGTCTGATCGACCTGTACGACAAGGCCGGCATTGGCCGTGACCGCGTGCTGATCAAGATCGCTTCCACCTGGGAAGGCATCCGCGCTGCCGAAATTCTGGAAAAGGAAGGCATTCAGACCAACCTGACGCTGCTGTTCTCGTTCGCTCAGGCTGCGGCTTGTGCTGACGCCGGGGTATTCCTGATTTCGCCGTTCGTAGGTCGCATCTACGACTGGTACAAGAAGGCCAATGGCAACGACTACACCGGCGCGGATGATCCGGGCGTGCAGTCGGTGACGCGCATCTACAACTACTACAAGGCCAATGACTACAAGACTGTGGTCATGGGTGCGAGCTTCCGTAACCTGAATCAGATCGAGCAACTGGCCGGTTGCGACCGTCTGACCATCAGCCCGGATCTGATTGATAAGCTGGCGGCGGACACTGGCAAGCTGGAACGCAAATTGGCGCCGGGTCATGCTGGTGAAGCCCGCTTGAGCTTGAATGAAGCGCAGTTCCGTTGGTTGTCCAACGAGGACGCGATGGCGACCGAGAAACTGGCTGAGGGTATTCGTCAGTTCGCTCGTGACCAGGAAAAGCTTGAGGCGTTGCTGCAAGCCAAGCTGTGATCCAGTAAGAAAATGCAAAAAGGGCGAACCTTAATGGGTTCGCCCTTTTTTTGCGTTGAATTTGGGTAGTGGCTTCGCGCTAAAAGATATGGTGATTGTTATGGCGCCTTCGCGAGCAGGCTCGCTCCCACAGGAGATTTTTGGGGGAGCCGGGATGGTGTGTTCGACGCAAGACTAATGTGGGAGCGAGCCTGCTCGCGATGGGGCCTTCGAACCCACATCACTTCAAGCAATCAATGACGCTCGAGGGCATTCACCAGATCATGAAACGCTTCACGATTGGAGTCGTTCAGGCCCATAAGGATCTTGTGTGCTTCGAGCACTTTGATCCGCACCACTTCTTCGGACTGATCCTGGTCTGGCAGGTCGGTCAGGCACTCAGGGCACGGGATCGGGCGGTCAACGATGTTGAACACTTGCTCGAAGCCCATGGACTGCAGCAGACGGGTGATGTCTTCGTGGGTGGTGACCACGGTCGGCAGCAAGCCGACCTTTTGCCGCGACAGGATCGACAGCTTGGCCAGCAGGCCCAACGTGGTGCTGTCGATGCTGCGGGTTTCGGTCAGGTCGATCACGATTGCGTTGAAGTTCAACGCCGTGAAGATCCGCTCAATAGTCGCATCCAACGCCGAACACAGGGTCAGGCGAACTTCACCGACGAACTTCAGGACGAAGGTGCCATCCTGCTCGGCGAACTGGATTCTACCGGTACTCATTAAAGATTCCTGCTCAACACCAACAGGGCGATATCATCCGGCATCTCCCCTAGCGTGGCCAATCCAAAAACCTGCCGCAGACCATCCAGGCTGCCGCCCGCTGCCTTGACCCGTTGAGGCAAAGCCGCTTCTTTTTCTTTGAGTGTAGGTTCTGGCAAAAGGTCCAGAATGCCGTCGGACATCAGCGTCAGGCTGAATGTCGGCGGCAGCTCCAGTACGTGATCTTCGTAGGTGGCTTCGTTGAAGAGGCCTACCGGCAGACCACGCCCTTCCAGATAACGAACACTGTCTGGCGTGTACAACACAGGCAACGGCAAATGACCACCGATGCTATAGGTCAACAAACCTGTCTCCTCGTCGATGACTCCACCGACCATTGTGACGTGTTTACCCAGCTTACAACTGATCAGGCCTCGGTTGATATGACCAAGGACCTCTGAAGGCTTGAATTCCGGCAATGTACCGCTGCGCTTGGACTCGAACAACAAGCGCGTGGTCATGAACTTCAGCAGCACGGTAACGAAGGCTGAAGAGGCGCCATGACCGGAAACGTCCGCCAGGTAGAAGGCTACCCGACGCTCGTCGACACGAAAGTAGTCGACGAAATCACCCGACAGGTACAGCGACGGGATGATCTGGTGAGCAAACTGGAACTCGTCGATGGTCCAGGGGCTGACCGGCAGCATGTTCATCTGCACCTGGCGACCGGCGTTCTGGTCTTCCTGGAGCAGGTTCAGGCTGGCGGCGAGCTCGCGGTTGGCCTTTTCCAGCTTCTCGCGGTAGCGCTGGTTCTCCAGCAGCAGGCGCGCACGATCCAGGGCCCGGCGCACAGAGTGCTCGAGCACAGCCAGATCTTCGAGAGGCTTGATCAGGTAGTCCGCAGCGCCCAGGCGCAGGGCCTCGACCGCGTCGTTCATCACGCCGGCGCCCGAAACCACAATCACCGGGGTTTGTGGTGACAGCTCGGTGACCTGGCGAATGAGTTCGAGTCCGCCCATCTGTGGCATGCGCAGATCGCAGATGACCAAGTCGGGCTTGTCTTGCTCGAATACCTGAAGACCCTGCTGGCCATTGCTGGCCTGCAAGACGCTGAAACCACTGTCTTCCAAATAGGCGGCGAGGCTCGCGCGCACTACTTCGTCATCATCGATTATCAGCAGCGTGGCACTGGTTTTTGGCATGTGGGCAAACGGCGCCAGAATTAGGTTGGCGTAGCAGGCAGGGGCTTTGTCCCGGCTCACACTACTGGATTCGCTTTCTAGCCTCTCTGCTGCACTGTTTTCGAGCGTTTGCCCTACACACAGGTACACCAGAGGTGCCCTTCTAAGGCGCAGACGGTACTCCCATCCGCGGGGCGTTTCAAGCTCACGCCGATGGTCGCTTGACGTCTTTCCATTTCAAATCACCGGGAGTTATAAGAACCGGCAAAACCGTAACGAAATGGAAGGTTCAAAACCCACGAGCCAAACCGGTCAGGAAAGCCAAACGAAAGAAGGCGGCCCACTGGGCCGCCTTCTTCGTTTTACCGGTCGAGATCAAAAATCGTCTTCGACCTGGCCGTCTTTGACCTTGAATTCGCGGTTCTGCAAGTACGCATTGCGGATGAAGGTGTACTTGTCGCCGGTGATCAGCTTCTCGCTGGACAGCAGGCTGGCGCGGGTGTCGATGAGGTTCAGGCCGAAGATCGAGTTACGCACGGGAATGTCGTTGATGTACGGGTACGGCCCGGTATAGCCGTCGACATACTTGGACGGCGCGTCACGCAACGTGCTTGGCCCCAACAACGGCAACATCACGTAAGGACCGCTGCCTACGCCCCAGTAGCCGAGGGTCTGGCCGAAGTCTTCGTCATTGCGTTGCAGGCCCATCTTGGTGCCCACATCGAAGAAGCCCAGCAAGCCGAAGGTGGTGTTGAAGATCAAGCGTGCGGTGTCGACGCCTGCGGCGGCCGGTTTGGCCTGCAAGATATCGTTGGCAAGGTTGGTGACGTCACCGACGTTGCGGAACATATTGTGGATGCCGTCTTCAAGGAACTGCGGCGTCACGAACTGATAACCCTGGGCCAAAGGCTTCAGCGCATAGGTGTCGAGCACATCGTTGAACTTGTAGATCGGGCGGTTGATGCTTTCCCAAGGGTCGTCTTCCGAGGCTGCCTGTGCAACGAACGGAACCAGCAATACGCTGGTAAACACACAACACTGAGCTAGATGATTGCTCCAGCGCATAGAAAAACTCCTTGGATTGTACTGGCGCGGGCGCTTGGCCCAAGCGTTAAGCGAGCTAGTATAAGACGGAAAAGCCGCTTTAGGCAGCACCACGCACAAGGCAGCCTGCGGATCATTGGCGATGATTGTGAGCGATTCACTTCAGTGTCACTCAACTGTCACTGTCGCGCCCTAGCCTTGAGGCTATTTCAGGGACGTTGATATGCCGCACGCCGAAACCTTGCCCCACATTGCGCCCAGCCTGACCGCCGTCCTGTTCGGCCTCAGTGGTTGCCTGGTGGATTTCGGTGCCCGCACACGCGCACAGGGCATCCCCTCTGCCATACACGCTGAGGCTACGCCCGGCGCGCTGGATAGCCTGCGCAGCTTGCAACATCAGCAGATTCCCTGTGCCTGGCTCGATGAACTCCCCCCTGCCCTCAGCCATTCCCTGGCCGCTGCCTTGCCTTCATGGATCAAACCCTCGCAACACCCCGAAACAAACAATCCATGGCCGGCACCGCATGCCTGTTGGCAAGCCCTGATGACGTTGAATGTCGAACGACTGGAAGGTTGCGTGCTGGTCAGCGGCGAACCACGATTGCTGCAAGCGGGGCTCAATGCCGGATTGTGGACAATTGGGCTGGCGTCCTGCGGCTCACTCTGCGGCCTGGCGCCCAACGAGTGGCAGGCGCTGACTCAGCAGGAACGGGAATTCAAACGCGGCAAGGCAACGATGCAACTGTTCGGCCTGGGTGTGCATTCGGTGATCGATCACCTCGGTGAACTCGACACCTGCCTGGCCGACATCAGTCTGCGCCGGCTCAAGGGCGAAAAGCCCTGATCGAGATCATGCAGGTTGCGCGCGAGTGGATTAATCTAAAGGGCAAGCCATAGACCTTTGGCGTGCTGCTGCGGTCTATGCCAGTGCCTATCGATAAAAGGAAGAACGCCATGCCTGCCCGCGAACTGCAACAACAACTCAATACTCTGCGCGAGCAATTGGAACAGAATCCACCGCTGACCGAAGCCGAGCGCGAAGACCTGCACGCGCTGATGCAACAGATCGAACTGGAACTGGAACTCGAAACCAAAACCCAGGACTCCAGCCTCGCCGACAATGTGAACCTGGCCGTTGAACGCTTCGAAATCGAACACCCGACCCTTGCTGGCACCTTGCGCAACATCGTGCAAGCCCTGGCCAACATGGGGATCTGAACCCGCCGAATACAAAAAAGCCCCGCCAGTGATAGCGGGGCTTTTTCATATCCGGGATTTGCAATGCAATCCCTTGTGGGAGCGAGCCTGCTCGCGATGGCTAAGTGTCAGTCAACATCAATGTTGAATGTGCTGGCCCCATCGCGAGCAGGCTCGCTCCCACAGGGGTTCTTTATTGGCGAACCAGACGGTGGTTTGGCAGTTGAACGGTTTCAGTGCTGCGATACGGGTTGATGTCCAACCCTCCGCGCCGCACATACCGCGCATACACCGTCAATTTCTCCGGTTTCAACAACCGTTGCAGGTCGAGAAAGATCCGCTCCACGCACTGTTCATGAAAGTCCGAGTGCTGACGGAAGCTCACGATGTATTCCAGCAAACTGGCGTGATCCAGCGCCGCGCCACGATATTCCACCGCCACGCTGCCCCAGTCGGGCTGGCTGGTGACCGGGCAGTTGGATTTGAGCAAATGGCTGTGCACGCTCTCCTCCACGATGCGCGATTCATCGCAACGCAGCAGTTCCGGGCGCGGATGCTCATAGTTGCTGACGCTGATATCCAGATCATCAATGCACACGCCCGGCAACGCCACGACGCCTTCGGCTTCGACGTCCTTCAGGCTGCGAATCCGCACGCCGACCTGTTTACCGGCAGCGGCCGACAGGTCTTTCGCCAACGTCGCTTCGAGGCTCGCGGTATCGGCAAACGGTGTCTGGTTCAGGGAGTTGAGGTACAGCTTGAACGACTTCGATTCGATGATATTCGGCGAATCCGCCGGGATACTGAATTCGCCAATCGCCACCACTGGCTTGCCGGACGGCAACAGCCACGACAGTTCGAAGCAATTCCAGAAATCCACACCCTTGTACGGCAGGGTTTCAGCCGTCAGGCCCAGCTCGGCCCATTTCGCGGTGCGCGGGATCGGGAACAGCAAGGACGGCATGTAGGTGGCGATGTATTCGCTGGATTTGCCCAGCGGCGAGTGTTCGGCTGCGGGATGCATGGCGGAAACCTGACTGAAGAATCAGCGGATTCTACCAGCCTTTGCTCCCGCCTTTGAGTGCTTACTGACTGACAGTCACCTTGCCGACCATACCGGCCTGGTAATGACCGGGGATGTTGCAGGCAAATTCCAGGTTGGTGGCCTTGGTGAAGGTCCAGGTCAGCTCGGCGGTTTTGCCCGGTTCGACGAGCACACTGTTGGGGTCGTCGTGCTTCATTCCATGCCCCATACCGGCCATGGCGCCGTGGTCCATTTCCTTCATGCCTGTAGGCATGAGCATGCCGCTCTGCTGCATCTTCATCATTTCCTGCTGATGTTTGGCGTGCATTGTCGCGTCACCGAGGTTGAATTCGTGCAACAACTGCCCTTTATTCACCAACACAAAACGAACCGTCTCACCGGCCTTGATATCAATCGCCTTGGGCGTGAACGACATGTCGCCCATGACGACTTCAACGCTGCGAGTCGCCTTGGCCGCCGGGGCCGGTTGGCCGAAGTCGTAGGTATGCGCCGGGGCAGCCCACGCCGGCGAGCTCAGCGCCAGCAAACACGCGACGCGCACCAGTGATTTGCGCAAAAACATAGTCGTACTCCAACAAGATAAGGTTCAGCCTGTGGAAAACTCTAAACTGCGGCGACTGCCCGCAACCTGACAGCCAGATTACAACTTTGTCAGGTTGACCTGTATTACCGTCGCCCACGGTATAAAGCGTTCGTTTCAATTGCCTCGAGTCGCCCATGAAACTGCTGATCGTCGAAGACCAACCGAAAACTGGCCACTACTTGCGCCAAGGCCTGACCGAGGCCGGTTTCAATACTGAACTGGTCGCGGACGGCAGCACCGGCCAGCAACTGGCGCTGACCGGCGATTACGCGCTGTTGATTCTCGATGTGATGCTGCCCGGTCGCGATGGCTGGCAGATTCTGCAAGCGGTGCGCGGTGCCGGCCTCGACACGCCGGTACTGTTTCTGACAGCGCGCGACGCGGTGGAGGACAGAGTCCACGGCCTCGAACTGGGCGCCGACGACTACCTGGTCAAACCGTTCGCCTTCTCCGAGCTGCTGGCCCGGGTCCGCAGCCTGTTGCGCCGTGGTAACGCCACACCCCAGGAAACCAGCCTGCAACTGGCGGACTTGCGCCTTGACCTGATCCGCCGTCGGGTCGAACGCAGCGGTCAGCGCATCGACCTGACGGCCAAGGAATTCGCCCTGCTGGAAATGCTCCTGCGCAGGCAAGGCGAAGTCCTGCCCAAGTCGTTGATCGCGTCCCAGGTCTGGGACATGAACTTCGACAGTGACACCAACGTCATCGAAGTAGCGATCCGTCGTTTGCGCCTGAAGATCGACGATGAATTCCCCAACAAGTTGATTCACACCGTGCGTGGCATGGGTTACGTCCTTGAAGAGCGCCCCGCCTGATGCGTCGACTTTCATTGAGCAGTCGCCTGGCGCTGCTGTTTGCGGCGTGCACCGCCGTGGTGTCGCTGTTTGCCGGGGTGTTGTTCAGTCGGGCCAGTGAAGCGCATTTCGTTGAACTCGACCAACAGCTGCTGGACGGCAAGTTGATTGGGTTGCGTCGAGCACTTCATGACATTCAATCGAGTGAAAGCGAAGTCAAACTGGCCGATGAATTGAGCCGACAGGCTGATCTGTCGCTGCGGATCACCGGCAGCGACGGCAAGCGCTGGTATGACAGTTCGACGCGCCTGCCCCAGCAATTGCCTACCCAGTCGGGTTTGTCCACGGTGAGCAGCGAAGGTACCGACTACCGCGTCCTCAACGCTCCGTTGTACCTCGACAAACCCGACTCACCGCAGTTGACCTTGCTGCTGGACATCACCCATCACCAGCACTTTCTGCAACGCATGCAGCACCTGATCTGGTTGACCGTCGGTTTGTCGGCACTGGCCACCGCCCTGCTCGGTGCCTGGGCAGCACGCAGTGGGTTGCGGCCGTTACGACGCATGAGTGCGGTTGCCTGCGGCGTTTCAGCGCAATCGCTCAATGCACGCTTGCCCGAAAAAAACATGCCGCCAGAACTCGCGGAAATGGCCCACAACTTCAACGCCATGCTCGGACGCCTCGACGACTCTTTTCAGCGGCTATCGGCCTTCTCCGCCGACATCGCCCATGAATTGCGCACGCCGTTGTCGAACCTGTTGACTCACACCCAGGTCACCCTCACCCGCCCACGGCCCATTGAAGATTACCGAGAAGCACTGCACAGCAATCTCGAAGAGCTGCAATGGATGGCGCAACTGGTCAACGACATGTTGTACCTGGCCAAGGCCGACCACGGGCTGTTGATGCCCAAGCGCGAACCGCTGGAGCTGGCGGAAGAAGCGGATCTGTTGCTGGAGTTTTTTGCGCCGTTGGCGGAGGACGCTCAGGTCAGGTTGAGTCGTGAAGGCAGTGCGCGCATGGAAGGTGATCGCAGCATGCTGCGGCGGGCGCTCTCCAATTTGCTGGACAACGCATTGCGGTTTACGCCGGTCGAAGGCGAGGTTCGGGTGCGGATTGTTGATCAGCCTGAGGGGTTGAATGTAATCGTTGAGAACAGTGGCGACGGAATTGACGGGGCGTTGCTGCCGCGATTGTTTGATCGCTTCTACCGGGCTGATCCGGCACGCCAGGAAGGCAGTAGTGAACATGCGGGATTGGGGTTGGCGATCACTCAGTCAATCATCCGCGCCCATGGCGGGCAGATTCGTTGTGAATCGGATAACGGGTGGACGCGGTTTGTGATTGAGTTGCCCAAGGGGGATTGAGGCCAGCAGGGCCGGCCTCATCGCGAGCAAGCTCGGCTCCTACACTTGACCGAGTTGAGTCACAAATGTGTGACCGACTCCGAACCCTGTGGGAGCCGAGCTTGCTCGCGATGGCGGTATAACGGCTTACGAATACCGCAACGCAGTAGCCGGTTCGACTTTCGCCGCACGCCACGCCGGGTAAACGGTGGCGAGGAAGCTCAGGATGAACCCGGCGGAGCAGATCAACAGCACATCCGCCCCCTGCAGTTCGGAAGGCAGGTTACTGACGAAGTACACGTCTGAAGTGAAGATGTGCTGCCCGCTGACCCGCTCCATCCAGCCCACCAGCTCACTGACGTTCAGCGCCGCAATCACGCCAAGCACACCACCAATCAACGTACCGACAACCCCGATCACGGTGCCCTGCACCATGAAGATCGCCATGATCTGCCGCGGCGTGGCGCCGATGGTCCGCAGGATCGCGATGTCCGCACCTTTGTCGTTCACCACCATGATCAGGGTTGCGATGATGTTGAACGCCGCCACGGCAACGATCATCAGCAACAGCAAACCGATCATGGTTTTTTCCATCTTCATCGCACTGAACAGACTGCCCTGTGTGTGAGTCCAGTCATCAGCCTTGTAAGCGCTGCCCAGGCCGCCAGCAATATCGCTGGAAACCTTCGGCGCAGCGTACAAATCCTTTACCGCCAGGCGCACGCTCTGTACCTGATTCGGCGCCCAGTGCTGCATCTGCGCGGCATCGGCCACGTGGATCAGCGCCATGGAACCGTCCAGTTCGGCGCCCACCTTGAACACGCCGACCACATTCAACCGCTGCATGCGCGGGGTGATGCCACCCGGTGCAGTGCTGACTTCCGGCACGATCAGGGTGATCTTGTCGCCCACGTTCAAGCGGAAGCGGCGTGCCGTGATCTCGCCGATCACCACGCCAAACTCACCCGGCTTCAAGGCATCGAGACGCCCCTGAACAATGTGCTGGGCGACGATCGACACCTTGCCTTCGAGCGCCGGATCAACGCCGCTGACCTGGATCGGCTGCATCGTCCCCTTGTAGGACAGCATGCCTTCCATCTCGGTGAACGGAACGGCGGCCGTCACTTCAGGATTCTTCATGGCCGCCGCAGCAACGGGCTGCCAATCATCGATCGGATTGACGCCCACGATCGTCGCGTGAGGCACCATGCCAAGGATGCGCGAGCTCATTTCGCGCTGGAAGCCGTTCATCACCGACAGCACCACGATCATCGCCAGCACGCCCAGGGCGAGACCGATCATCGAGGTCATCGAGATGAAGGAAACAAAGCGATTGCGGCGCTTGGCGCGGGTATAGCGCGCGCCGATAAAGATCGATAACGGTCTGAACATTCGCTGGGCACCGTATAAAAATAAAAGACCCGACGTACTGTTCAGTACGTCGGGTTTCGGTCAATCAGATGGGCGTCAGGTAACCTTCCTGCAAATGCAGGACGCGATCCATCTGGCGAGCCAGGTTCATGTCGTGAGTCACCACCAGGAACGCCGTGCGCATTGAGGTGCTGAGTTCCAGCATCAAATCCTGAATGCCCTGGGCGGTGTGGGAATCGAGGTTGCCGGTCGGTTCGTCGAGCATTACCAGGCCTGGGTTGTTCACCAGGGCGCGGGCGATGGCCACACGCTGACGTTCACCACCGGACAATTCGGCCGGTTTGTGTTCCAGGCGATGGCCCAGCCCTACCCGCTCCAGCAATGCCGTCGCACGCTGACGCGCTTGCGGGATAGCCGTCTTGCCGATCAGCAGCGGCATGCAGACGTTTTCCAGCGCGGTGAACTCAGGCAGCAAGTGGTGGAACTGGTAAACGAAACCCAGCGACCGATTGCGCAGCAAACCGCGAGCCTTTTCGTTCAGCGCCGACAGCTCTTCGCCGGCCAGCCAGACGCTGCCCTTGGTCGGAGTATCGAGGCCGCCCAGCAGGTTGAGCAAGGTACTTTTGCCCGAGCCCGAGGTACCGACGATCGCCACGCGTTCACCCGGATGCAGCTCCAGTTGCAGACCGGCCAGAACCTCTACCGACTCCGGGCCTTCCTCGTAGGATTTGCCCAGGTCGCGGCAGCTCAAGATTGCTTTATCACTCATGCCCAACTCACTCATAACGTAGCGCCTCCGCAGGCTGGGTGCGCGCGGCACGCCAGGCTGGATACAGGGTGGCGAGGAAACTCAGGACCAACGCGGCGGCGCAGACCATCAACACATCCTGGCTCTGCACTTGCGACGGCAGGTAATCGATGAAGTACACGTCGGCGTTGAGGAATTTGTGCCCGATCAGCCCTTCGAGGGCCGAGATCGCGGCGCTGACGTTCAGCGCGGCGAAGATCCCGACCACGGCGCCGATCAGCGTCCCGACCACACCAATGACGGTGCCCTGCACCATGAAGATCGCCATGATCGAACCCGGCGTGGCGCCCAGGGTGCGCAGAATCGCGATGTCGCCCTTCTTGTCGTTCACCACCATCACCAGCGTGGAGATGATATTGAACGCGGCAACAGCGACGATCAGCAGCAACAGCAAACCGATCATGGCTTTTTCCATGCGGATCGCCTGATACAGATTGCCGTGGGTGCGCGTCCAGTCGCGGGCATAGAAATGGTCTTCGCCAAGTTGCTGGGCGATGGTCCACGCGACGCGTGGCGCCTGGAACAAATCGTCGAATTTCAGGCGGATGCCCTGGACCTGATCCGGTTTCCAGCGATGCAGCTTGGCCAGATCCTGCAGATTGGTGATACCCAGGTAGCCGTCCAGTTCACCGGCGCCGACATGGAAAATGCCGACCACGGTAAAGCGTTTCATGCGCGGGAACATCCCGGCCGGGGTCACGGTGACTTCCGGCGCCACAAACGTCAGCTTGTCGCCGATCGCCGCACCCAACTTCGCCGCGGCCTTGTCCCCAATGACGATACCGAAACTGCCCGGCGCCAGGTCATCGAGTTTGCCCTGCTGCATGAAGTTATCAATGATCGAGACCTGCCGTTCCAGCGCAGGGTCGATGGCATTGAGCAGGACTTTGGACACCTTGCCGTTGTTGGTCAGCAACCCCTGCATCTGGGTAAACGGCGCAACGGCCGTCACCTGCGGGTTCTGCTTGACCTTGGCGGCCAGGCTTTGCCAGTCGCTGATCGGCTCACCGGACTCGATGGTCGCGTGGGGCACCATGCCCAGCACGCGGGTGCGCATCTCATGATCGAAGCCGTTCATGACCGACAGCACCACGATCATCACGACCACGCCAAGGGCGAGTCCGATCATCGAGGTCAGGGAAATGAATGACACAAAATGATTGCGGCGCTTTGCACGGGTATAACGCGTGCCAATAAATACGAAGAGAGGTCTGAACATGTCGGGGCTTGTTCGGAGGGAAAAGGAACGTCCTTGTGGCGGGGGTCGATAACCAGCTTTACACTCAGACCACCGCCGCTACCATGGGTTCGCCATGTCGACATTAGATGAAGAAGATCGCCGCGAATACTACCGTATCGAGGACACGATCGCACTGGAAATTCGGACCCTGTCCGCTCCCGAAGCCGCAGGCCAGGAAGTGTTGCAGGATGCGTCCCCTCTGTTCAACTTGCTCAGCGAACTGCACCTGAGCGAATTCGAGTCGCAGCACCTGTTGCGCCAGATCAGTGAGCGCGACCGCAACCTCGCCGCATTCCTGAAATCCCAGAATAAACGCATCGATTTGCTGAGCCAGGTGATCGCAATCACCGTACTCGGGCAGATCGGCGAGCCGCAGCCGGTGATTATTTCCGAAGGCGGGATCGAGTTTCAGCATCCGACGCCCATTGCCGAGGGCGCGCACCTGTCGGTCAAACTGGTGCTGATGCCGCAAGCCCTTGGACTCTTGTTGCGGGCTCGCGTCACCCACTGCGATCGTAAAGGCGACGGCTACGACGTCGGTACCGAGTTCGAGTACCCGACCGATGCCCAGCGCCAATTGCTGGCCCGCTACATTTTGCAGAAGCAGGCCCAGGAACGACGTCTGGCCCGCGAACAAAACGAATCAGGCATTTAATTTAAGGAAGAACCGTGACTCTCATCTACGGCCATCGCGGCGCCAAGGGCGAAGCACCGGAAAATACACTGACCAGTTTTCAGCAATGCCTCAAGCACGGCGTGCGCCGCTGCGAACTGGACCTGCACCTGTCCATGGACGGCGAGCTGATGGTCATCCACGACCCGACACTCAAGCGCACCACCGACCGTCGCGGCAAAGTCGTCGAGCACACGGCGGCCGAGCTGGTGACCTACGATGCGCGCACAGGCGGCCCGGGCTGGATCAAACCGTGCCCGATTCCAACGCTGGAAGAACTGTTCGAGAAATGCGATTTCGAGCACTGGCAACTGGAAGTCAAAAGCGCTTCACGCACCCGCGCCGCGACAACCGTGCTGGCGATTCGCGAAATGGCTCAGCGTTTCGGCCTGCTCGACAAGGTGACGATCACCTCGAGTTCGCGGGAAGTATTGAAAGCTGCGCTGGACTTCGTGCCGGATGTGTCCCGCGGATTGGTCGCCGAATACGCCTGGCTCGACCCGTTGAAGGTCGCGCAAAGCTATGACTGTGAGATTCTGGCGCTTAACTGGACTTTGTGTACGCCGGAACGCCTGCAGAAGGCGCAGCGTCAGGGGCTGCATGTGTCGGTATGGACAGTCAACGAGCCCGCGCTAATGCGCAGACTCGCCGACTTCGGCGTTGACAGCCTGATTACAGACTTTCCCGGTTTGGCCAGCGCCACGCTCGAGAATTGCTGAAATCGGTCTCCCCGGCCGGCTCAGGCCACCGGCCGGAGCCACTCAAAAAAGCCGGTTGAGACCATCGTATGCCGCTACCCGATAGGCTTCGGCCATGGTCGGGTAGTTGAACGTCGTGTTGACGAAGTACTTCAGCGTGTTCTGTTCGCCCGGCTGGTTCATAATCGCCTGACCGATGTGAACGATCTCCGACGCCTGATAACCGAAGCAGTGAACGCCCAGCACTTCCAGGGTTTCGCGGTGGAACAGAATCTTCAGCATGCCCTGAGGCTCGCCGGCGATCTGTGCACGCGCCATGCTCTTGAAGAACGCCTTGCCCACTTCGTACGGCACCTTGGCCTGAGTCAGCTCCTGCTCGTTCTTGCCGATCGAGCTGATCTCCGGAATGGTGTAGATGCCAGTTGGCACGTCGTTGACAAAGCGCCAGCTTTGGTTGTCAACGATGCTGCCAGCGGCCGAACGACCCTGGTCGTGAGCAGCACTGGCCAGGCTCGGCCAACCAATCACGTCACCGGCGCCGTAGATGTTCGGCTTGCAGGTACGGTAGGCCTCGTCGACTTCGATCTGGCCACGGCTGTTGACCTTCACGCCGATGTTTTCCAGACCCAACTGATCAGTGTTGCCGGTACGGCCGTTGCACCAGAGCAAGGCGTCGGCCTTGATCTTCTTGCCGGACTTCAGGTGCAGGATCACGCCGTTATCCACGCCTTCGACGCGGTCGTAGTCTTCGTTGTGGCGAACCGTGATGTTGTTGTTGCTGAAGTGATAGCTCAGCGCCTGGGAAATTTCCGAGTCGAGGAAGCTGAGCAACTGACCGCGGTTATCCACCAGCTCAACCAACACACCCAGACCGCTGAAGATCGACGCGTACTCGCAACCGATCACGCCGGCGCCGTAAACGATGAGTTTGCGCGGGGTGTGGCCGAGGCTGAGGATGGTGTCGCTATCGTAGATACGCGGGTGGTGGAAATCGATGTCCGCCGGACGATAAGGGCGCGAGCCGGTGGCGATGATGATGTGCTTGGCCACCAGTTTTTCGACCACGCCGTTGGCGCAGACCACTTCAATGGTTTGCTCGTCAGCGAAGCTGCCGGTGCCGAAGAACACGTCAACGCGGTTACGGGCGTAGTAGCCGGTGCGCGATGCGACTTGTTTGGAGATGACTTTTTCAGCGCTTTTCAACACGTCCGGGAACGAGAACCAGCGTGGCTCACCAATGGCCCGGAACATCGGGTTGGTGTTGAACTGCATGATCTGCCGGACTGAGTGACGCAGTGCCTTGGACGGGATGGTGCCCAGGTGGGTGCAGTTGCCGCCGACCTGGCGACGGCTATCGACCATCGCCACCTTGCGCCCTGCTTTGGCGGCGTTCATTGCCGCGCCTTCTCCCGCCGGGCCGGAACCCAGCACCACCACGTCGTAGTTGTAGACAGCCATGCATACTCCTCAGAACAGGCCGCGGCGCCCTCGGCACCTGCGGCTAAATCACGCCGATCTGCGGCGTGAAGGAACAATTTGGGGCCAGTGCAGAACCCGGACACAGTCTATATAAGCGTCAACGCCGCGCACATTAACCCTTGGTCGCGTCGTAGGCTAGTTTTGCCTGCACTACAACGCCAGTCTTTGCTGCTTGAATCGCCGCGATCACTCGGTTTTTCCGCCACTCAGGCGTTCAAAAGCCTGCGTGGTTCGTGTGACGAATCCTGTATCGGCACGAATCACAAAGAATGCACCGATGTCATGCGCTTCGGCATAGTCCCAACCCCTTTCGGGCCCCAGAATCAGCAACAGCGTCGATAAGCCATCGGCCATTAACGCTGAAGGATGAATCACCGTGACTGACGCCAGGGTGTGTAGGACCGGCGCCCCGGTGCGGGCATCGAAGGTGTGGGAATAACGCCGACCGTCCTGCTCGAAATAGTTGCGGTAGTCGCCGGAAGTGGAAACGCCGTAGCCGTCGACGGCGATGATGCGCTCGGCTACTTGCTGGTCGTCGCGGGGCTCTTCCAGAGCGATGCGCCACGGTGAACCGTCGAGTTTTTTGCCGGCAGCCTTGAGTTCGCCGGTGGCTTCGGCGAGGTAATTGCGGATGCCCATTGCTTCGAGTTTTGCGGCAATTGTATCGACCGCGTAACCGGCGGCGATGCTGTTGAAGTCGACCTCGACCGCGGCGTCCTTGCACAACTGATCGCCGTCGATGCGCAGGTGCGCATGACCGACGCGCTGCCTGACTTCGGCGAGCGCTTCGGCAGTCGGGACTTTTTCCTCACGGCCCTGCGGGCCAAAGCCCCAGAGATTGAGCAGCGGTTCCACGGTCAGGTCGTAGGAGCCTTCGCTTTGCGAAGACAGTTGCTCGCCCACACGGATCAATTCGAGCACCGGACCAGGCATGACCTGACAGCGGCCGGCCGGTAGTGCGTTGAAGCGTTCGATAACCGAGTCGCTGCGATAGGTCGAGAATTGTCGATCCACTTCAGCGAGGATATTTTCTACTTCGGCCTGCACCGCTTTCGGCCCCGGCGTGGAGGAATGCCTTACGTATTGAATGGAATAACGACTGCCCATGGTCGGGCCGTCGAAGCGTTCCAGGCTGTCGCCGTTGCCACAACCGGACAAAACACCGGCCAGCATCACGATCCAAGTCCACCGTCCAGTTAACAAATCTTCATCCCCCCTCAAAACCGCGCCCGCCATTATGGGCTTCAGAGCGCACGAGAGCGAGGTCTGCCAGCGCCCGTCAGTCAAACGCGAAACCTGTGGGAGCGAGCCTGCTCGCGATAGCGGTGTGTCAGCCAACATCAATGCCGATTGACCCCACGCCATCGCGAGCAGGCTCACTCCCACAGGTGCAGCGTTTCAAACAAGATTTACCAGCGTGAGTACCTACACATGTCTTCAGACACGAGCAAAGGCAAAGCGATTTTTCGCGTTGTCAGCGGTAACTTTCTCGAGATGTTCGACTTTATGGTCTACGGCTTTTACGCCACGGCCATCGCCAAAACCTTCTTCCCTGCCGATAGCGCTTTCGCCTCCCTGATGTTGTCCCTGGCCACCTTCGGGGCAGGCTTCCTGATGCGTCCATTGGGGGCGATTTTCCTCGGCGCCTATATCGACCGCCATGGTCAACGCAAAGGGCTGATCATCACCCTCGCGATGATGGCGGCTGGCACGGTGCTGATTGCCTGCGTGCCGGGTTACGCCACTTTGGGCGTTGCGGCGCCGCTGATCGTGCTGTTCGGTCGCTTGCTGCAAGGGTTCTCGGCCGGGGTGGAACTGGGCGGTGTGTCGGTCTACCTCGCCGAGATTTCCACCCCGGGCCGCAAAGGCTTCTTTGTCAGTTGGCAGTCCGCCAGTCAGCAAGCGGCGGTCGTGTTCGCCGGCCTGCTCGGCGTGGGTTTGAACCACTGGCTCAGCCCCGAACAAATGGGCGACTGGGGCTGGCGCGTGCCGTTCCTTATCGGCTGCATGATTGTGCCGGTGATCTTCGTGATTCGTCGTTCGCTGGAAGAAACGCCGGAATTCCAGGCGCGCAAACATCGCCCTACCCTGCGGGACATCGTTCGTTCGATTGGGCAGAACTTTGGCATCGTCATCGCCGGCATGGCGTTGGTGGTAATGACCACCGTGTCGTTCTACCTGATCACCGCTTACACCCCGACCTTCGGTAAAGCCGAGTTGCATTTGTCGGATCTGGACGCCTTGCTGGTGACCGTATGTATCGGCCTGTCGAACTTCTTCTGGTTGCCGGTCATGGGTTCTGTTTCCGACAGGATCGGACGCAAACCCTTACTGCTGGCGGCGACGATTCTGGCGATCCTCACCGCCTACCCTGCCTTGTCATGGCTGGTAGCAAACCCGAGCTTCAGCCACCTGCTGATTGTCGAGTTGTGGCTGTCGTTCCTGTATGGCTCGTACAACGGCGCCATGGTGGTGGCGCTTACCGAGATCATGCCGGTGGAAGTTCGTACAACTGGATTCTCTTTGGCCTACAGCCTGGCAACCGCGACCTTCGGGGGTTTTACGCCGGCGGCGTGTACGTACCTGATTCATGTGCTGGACAACAAGGCTGCGCCGGGGATCTGGCTCAGTGGCGCGGCGGTGTTGGGGCTGATTGCAACCTTGGTGTTGTTCCGTGGCAACCGTCATGAATTGCGGACGGCGCAGGCAGCTGTGGTCGGCGGCGCCTGACAGATCGCCTTCGCGAGCAGGCTCGCTCCCACATTGGATTTGTGTGCGCCGCAGATCAAATGTGGGAGCGAGCCTGCTCGCGATGAGGCCAATACAAACAACACACCTATAACTGACAAACCACACAAACAAAAACGCCCCGACCAAAGTCGGGGCGTTCTCATGTGCAGCTAACGCTTAGCGCGGGAATGCAGGCGGGTTTACACCGGCCATGTCTTCCATCACGCGAACCACCTGGCAGCTGTAACCGAATTCGTTGTCGTACCAAACGTACAGAACAACGCGGTTGTCTTGGCTGATGGTTGCTTCAGCGTCCACCACGCCTGCGTGGCGCGAGCCAACGAAGTCGGTGGAAACCACTTCCTGCGAATTGACGTAGTCGATTTGCTTATGCAGATCGGAGTGCAGCGCCATGTAGCGCAGGTACTCGTTCATCTCTTCACGGGTGGCGGCTTTCTCAAGGTTCAGGTTGAGAATGGCCATCGACACGTTAGGCGTCGGAACGCGGATCGCGTTACCGGTCAGCTTGCCGGCCAGCTCAGGCAGCGCCTTGGCAGCAGCGGTGGCAGCACCGGTCTCGGTGATCACCATGTTCAACGCGGCGCTACGGCCACGGCGATCGCCTTTGTGGAAGTTGTCGATCAGGTTCTGGTCGTTGGTGTACGAGTGAACCGTTTCAACGTGACCGTTGATGATGCCGAACTTGTCGTTGACGGCTTTGAGCACCGGCACGATGGCGTTGGTGGTGCAGGAAGCCGCGGAAACGATCTTGTCATCAGCGGTGATTTCACCGTGGTTGATGCCGTGAACGATGTTCTTCAGCTTGCCTTTGCCAGGCGCGGTCAGAACAACGCGATCGATACCCGGGCAAGCCAAGTGCTGGCCCAGGCCGTCGGCGTCACGCCATACACCGGTGTTGTCCACCAGCAGCGCGTCTTTGATGCCGTACTGGGTGTAGTCCACTTCAGTCGGGTTTTTCGCGTAGATAACCTGGATCAGGTTGCCGTTGGCGGTGATGGTGTTGTTGGCTTCATCAATGGTGATGGTGCCATTGAACGAACCGTGTACCGAATCGCGGCGCAGCAGGCTGGCGCGTTTGATCAGATCGTTTTCGGCGCCCTTGCGGACAACGATGGCGCGCAGACGCAGGCCGTCGCCACCACCGGTTTTCTCGATCAGGATGCGCGCCAGCAGACGGCCGATACGACCGAAGCCGTACAGAACAACGTCGGTGCCTTTGCGGGCGGCAACATTTTGCTGACCAACGACGTCAGCCAGTTCTTCACGGACGAACTGCTCGGCAGTGCGGCCATTGCCTTCAGCCTTGAACTTGACTGCTAGCTTGCCCAGGTCTACCGAAGCAGCGCCGAGCTTGAGCTCGCTCATTGCCTTTAGCAGCGGGAATGTTTCGTGGACGGACAATTCGCTGTCATCGGACTGGCGATGGCGAGCAAAGCGGTGAGCTTTGAGAATCGCGATGACAGACTGGTTGATCAGACTGCGGCCATAGATCGAGCTCACCACGTTGTTATTGCGGTAGAGCTGACCGATAAGCGGAATCATCGCTTCTGCGAGTGCTTCACGGTCGATCCATTCACCAAGACACTGGTCGGGCTTCTGAGTCACGGGAACCTTCCACATGTAGGGGCAGAAAAAAGGGGCTACATTATGCCGCCGAGTGCCTCCCGTAGCAATGCGCGCTTGTCGCGCGACCAGTAACAAAATCCGCTTCAAAAAAATGACGCACGGCTCAAGCCCAATAAAACCGTGGCCTGCAGCGCAGTCATTTTTTGGGAGACAACGCTGTCTTGTCTGTAACCCTCCGTAACACTCAGTCGTTTTGCCACTACATATTCAGTCTTTTTTACTAAAAAACGGGCCGATTTTGTCTTTACCACTACATTTCGCCCAACCTGCGTAATAGACACATCTGCAACTGACAGGCGGCACCCGGGACCGCTACAATTACCGACTTTGTCGCAACGCTTGGAGCTCAACCTTCCGTGCCCGTTCTGCGTCTACCGCTTCTCCCTGCCGCGGCAGGTAAACAGCACTGGGGCAACCTGCCCGGTGCCGCCCTGAGCCTGGCTATTGCCGAGGCCGCCAGCGCTGCCAAGCGCTTCACCCTGCTGCTGACCGCCGACAGCCAAAGTGCCGAACGGCTGGAACAGGAGCTGAGTTTCTTCGCCCCGGATTTGCCGGTGCTGCATTTCCCGGACTGGGAAACGCTGCCCTACGATCTGTTTTCGCCGCACCAGGACATTATTTCCCAGCGAATCTCCGCCCTGTATCGGTTGCCGGAGCTGAGTCATGGCGTTCTGGTCGTACCGATCACCACGGCCCTGCATCGCTTGGCGCCGACCAAATTCCTGCTCGGCAGCAGCCTGGTGCTGGACATCGGCCAGAAGCTCGATGTCGAGCAAATGCGCACCCGGCTTGAGGCCAGCGGCTATCGCTACGTCGATACCGTCTACGAGCATGGCGAATTCACCGTGCGCGGCTCGTTGATCGACCTGTTCCCGATGGGCAGCAAACTGCCTTTCCGAATTGACCTGTTCGACGACGAAATCGAGACCCTTCGCACCTTCGATCCGGAAAACCAGCGCTCCATCGACAAGGTTGAAACGGTTCGCCTCCTGCCAGCGAGAGAGTTTCCGCTGCAAAAGGATGCGGTCACCCGCTTCAAGGCGCGATTCCGTGAGCGTTTCGATGTCGACTTCCGTCGCTGCCCGATCTTTCAGGATTTGAGCAGCGGGATTACACCGGCCGGTATCGAGTACTACCTGCCGCTGTTTTTCGATGAAACTTCCACGCTGTTCGATTACCTGCCGCAGGAAACGCAAGTGTTTTCCTTGCCGGGCATCGAGCAAGCGGCGGAAAACTTCTGGAACGACGTGCGCAATCGCTATGAAGAACGCCGCGTCGATCCGGCCCGTCCTTTATTGCCGCCGGCCGAGTTGTTCCTGCCGGTGGAAGATTGCTTTGCGCGCCTGAAAAACTGGCCGCGCGTGGTCGCCAGTCAACAGGACGTGGAAACCGGCGTCGGCCGCGA
This sequence comes from Pseudomonas sp. GM41(2012), assembly GCF_000282315.2. Taxonomy (GTDB): domain Bacteria; phylum Pseudomonadota; class Gammaproteobacteria; order Pseudomonadales; family Pseudomonadaceae; genus Aquipseudomonas. The sequence continues at coordinate 829,769 of NZ_AKJN02000008.1, read as the reverse complement.
GCGCTTTCCCGCTCGGGAGTTGCCGAACCTGGCCATCGAAGCCAAGGCTACCCAACCGTTGGCGGCGCTTGCGGGTTTCCTCGACGAGTTCCCCGGTCGCGTGCTGTTTACCGCCGAATCCGCGGGCCGTCGTGAAGTGCTGCTGGAATTGCTGGAACGCTTGAAGCTGCGACCGAAAACCGTCGACAGCTGGCCGGACTTCGTCGCGAGCAAGGAGCGCCTGGCGATCACCATCGCGCCGCTCGACGAAGGTCTGGTGCTCGACGACCCGGCGCTAGCCCTGGTTGCCGAAAGCCCGTTGTTCGGTCAGCGCGTGATGCAACGCCGTCGCCGCGAGAAACGCGCCGACGCCAACAACGATGCCGTGATCAAAAACCTTACCGAGCTGCGCGAAGGCGCGCCGGTGGTGCATATCGATCACGGCGTCGGTCGCTATCTCGGGCTGACGATTCTGGAAATCGATAGTCAGGCCGCTGAATTCCTGACCCTCGAATACGCCGAAAACGCCAAGCTTTACGTGCCGGTGGCCAACCTGCACCTGATCGCCCGATACACCGGCAGCGACGATGCCCTGGCCCCGCTGCACCGCCTCGGCTCCGAGACCTGGCAGAAAGCCAAACGCAAAGCCGCCGAACAAGTGCGCGATGTGGCCGCCGAGTTGCTCGACATTTATGCCCGCCGCGCCGCTCGCGAAGGTTATGCGTTCGCCGACCCGAAAGCCGATTACGCGACCTTCAGCGCCGGCTTCCCGTTCGAAGAAACCCCGGACCAGCAAACCACCATCGACGCCGTGCGCACCGACATGCTCGCGCCGAAACCGATGGACCGTCTGGTCTGCGGCGACGTCGGTTTCGGCAAGACCGAAGTGGCGATGCGCGCCGCGTTCATCGCGGTACACGGCGGTCGTCAAGTGGCGATTCTGGTGCCGACCACCCTGCTCGCCCAGCAGCATTACAACAGCTTCCGCGACCGCTTCGCCGATTGGCCGGTGAGCGTGGAAGTGATGAGCCGCTTCAAATCGACCAAGGAGGTCAACGCCGCGGTTGCGGATCTGGCCGAAGGCAAGATCGACATCGTCATCGGCACGCACAAGCTGCTGCAGGACGACGTGAAAATCAAAAACCTGGGGCTGGTGATCATCGACGAAGAGCACCGTTTCGGTGTCCGTCAGAAAGAACAGCTCAAGGCCCTGCGCAGTGAAGTCGACATTCTCACCCTGACCGCCACGCCGATTCCGCGCACGCTGAACATGGCCGTGTCGGGCATGCGCGATCTGTCGATCATCGCCACGCCGCCGGCCCGTCGCCTGTCGGTACGGACGTTCGTCATGGAGCAGAACAAGAGCACGGTCAAAGAGGCCTTGCTCCGTGAGCTGTTGCGTGGCGGTCAGGTCTACTACCTGCACAACGATGTGAAGACCATCGAGAAATGCGCCGCCGACCTCGCCGAACTGGTGCCGGAAGCACGGATCGGCATCGGCCACGGGCAGATGCGCGAACGCGATCTCGAACAAGTGATGAGCGACTTCTACCACAAGCGCTTCAACGTGCTGATCGCCTCGACCATCATCGAGACCGGCATTGACGTGCCGAGCGCCAACACCATCATTATCGAGCGTGCCGACAAGTTCGGCCTGGCGCAGCTGCATCAGTTGCGCGGCCGGGTCGGTCGCAGTCACCACCAGGCTTACGCTTATTTGCTGACGCCGCCGCGCCAGCAAATCACGCCTGACGCCGAAAAACGTCTGGAAGCGATCGCCAATACCCAGGACCTCGGCGCGGGCTTCGTGCTCGCCACCAACGACCTGGAAATCCGTGGCGCCGGTGAATTGCTCGGCGACGGGCAGAGCGGGCAGATCCAGGCCGTCGGTTTCACGCTGTACATGGAAATGCTCGAACGCGCGGTGAAGTCGATCCGCAAGGGCGAACAACCGAACCTCGATCAACCGCTCGGCGGTGGCCCGGAAGTCAATCTGCGGGTACCGGCGTTGATTCCCGAGGACTATCTGCCGGACGTACACGCCCGACTGATTCTCTACAAACGCATCGCCTCGGCCACCGACGAGGAAGGCCTCAAGGATTTGCAGGTGGAGATGATCGATCGTTTCGGTCTGTTGCCGGAGCCGACCAAGAACCTGATGCGCATTACCGCGCTGAAATTGCAGGCCGAGCTACTGGGCATCAAGAAAGTCGACGGCGGCCCGCAAGGCGGCCGAATCGAGTTCGCGACGCAAACCCCGGTCGACCCGCTGACGCTGATCAAACTGATCCAGAGCCAGCCCAAACGCTACAAATTCGAAGGCGCCACGATGTTTAAATTCCAGGTGCCGATGGAGCGCCCGGAAGAGCGCTTTAATACTGTAGAGGCGCTGTTTGAGCACCTCATTCCGAAAACTGCTTGAAGGACGCCGCATGCGCCTGTTTCGCTCACTGATCCTGTTGATGACCCTGGTTGCGCCGACGACGTTTGCCGATGACCTCTATCAGATAGAAATGATTCTGGTCCGCCAAAACGCCGTGCCCGCTATCGTCAGCCGCGCCGCGCCGGAAGACTGGGCTGCCGGAGCCCAGCCCATCAACCCCGACAGCCTGCGCACACCGAGCCTCAATGCTGAAGTGGAAAAACTCACCGCCAGCAATGAATACACGGTGTTGCTGCACAAGGCCTGGCAACAGAACCTTGGCGAAGAAGCCAGCAAAGTTGCAATTAGCGAGGGCAAAGAACAGTTCGGCCAATTCCCGATCGAGGGCACACTGAGCATGAAACTGGGACGGTTCACCGACGTCGACGCCGACTTCTGGGTCAACCAGATCGACGCCAATGGCATGGTCACCGCCAGCGAACGCATGAACCAGGAAAGCCACACCAAGAACGGCCAGCTGAACTTCCTCGACAACGGCCACTTGGGCATGTTGATCAAGATCACCTCGCTGACTGCCCCTGCGCCTCGGCCAGTCCCCGAAGAAATTCCGGACTGATTGAGTCCTTATGTCAGCGACCCTGAGCAAACCCCTGGCACCTTCCTGGGTCAGCCGATTCAAGGAACAGAGCCTGGAGCGTGGCCGTCGCTACGCTTTGGAGAACCGCGTCAGGATCGTCGAGGCCGGCGACGCCACGATCATTGCCGCCTGCGAGGGCTCTGGCGGTAACGTTTACCGTCAGACCATTCGCCTGCGCGAGTCAGCCAAAGCCACGCTGCTGATGATTGACGCCACCTGCACCTGCCCGGTCCACAGCAACTGCAAACATTGCGCAGCGGTATTACTGAAAGTGCAGGAAACCCTGGCCTACCCAGCCGCCGCGCAAGACGCCGAGCTGCTCGAGAAACTTCAAGCTGTACTGGAAAACCGTAGCCCGAAGGCCCCGCAAGTGCTGGTGGATAACGTGCAACCGGTGCCGCGCTTGTGGCTGGCGAGCATCGAGTTCAGCGCCTTCGAACCGCGCAATGGCAAGATGCAGCGCTACATTCAGCATCGCGCGGCGTTGTCATTCAGCTATCTGGATGAATACGTTTCCGGGCAGAAGAACGCCGACATTCTGATTCGTCAGGAGACGCAAACGTTACGGATAAAACGCCACCCGGAAGTCGAACAGACCTACAGGGAGCAGCTGCGAATCCTCGGTTTCAAAGTCGCCACCCGGCAAAGCAAGGCCTTGCCGGAAAGCGCCGGCGAACTTTTCGAGATGGTCAACGACAGCGCCTGGCTGACCTTCACCCTCAATGAACTGCCGAAGCTGCGTACCCAGGGTTGGGAATTGCAGATCGACGAAGACTTCGGTTTCGACCTGACTGCCGTGGATGATTGGTACGCCACCGTAGAACAGGCACCGGAGCGTGACTGGTTCGATCTGGAGTTGGGAATCATCGTCAACGGCGAACGGCTGAGCCTGCTGCCGATCCTGCTGAACCTGATGCGCTCTCACACCGAGATCCTCAACCCGGAGCGACTGGCCCGACGTCGCGACGACGAGTTGATCCTGGTGAACATTCCCAACCGCCCGAACTCCGAGTACGGCCCGTTGCAAGTCGCCCTGCCCTTCGGCCGATTGAAACCGGTACTGGCGACCCTCGGCGAGTTCTACCTGCAAGGGCCCGGCGAAACGACGCTGCGCCTGAGCAAGGCCGATGCCACGCGACTGAATCCACTGGAAGACCTGCCGCTGCTTTGGGAGGGCGGCGAGCAAATTCGCACCTTTGCCCAGCGGCTGCGGGACATCAAGGACTTCACCGCGATTGCACCGGACGGTTTGAACGCGACTTTGCGCCCCTATCAGCTGGAAGGCTTGAGCTGGATGCAGTCGTTGCGACAACTGGAAGTCGGCGGGATTCTCGCGGACGACATGGGTCTGGGCAAAACCCTACAGACCCTGGCGCATATTCTCAGTGAGAAGAACGCCGGACGCCTCGATCGGCCGTGCATGGTGGTGATGCCCACCAGCCTGATCCCCAACTGGCTGGATGAAGCGGCGCACTTCACACCTCAACTCAAAGTGCTGGCGCTGTACGGCGCCAGTCGCAAAAAGCATTTCGACACGCTGGCCGATTACGACCTGATCCTGACCACCTATGCGCTCCTGCCCAAGGACGTCGAACGTCTCGCCGCGCAGCCTTTGCACGTGCTGGTTCTGGACGAGGCGCAATACATCAAGAACCCCAACAGCAAGGCCGCCCACGCAGCCCGCGAATTGAATGCCCGTCAGCGTCTGTGCCTGAGCGGCACGCCGCTGGAAAACCACCTGGGTGAGCTGTGGTCACTGTTTCACTTCCTGCTGCCCGGCTGGCTGGGTGACGTAAAAAGCTTCAACCGCGATTACCGCGTGCCGATCGAAAAGCGCGCCAGCGAAGTACGACTTCAGCACCTCAACGGTCGGATAAAACCGTTCCTGCTGCGTCGAACCAAGGAACAAGTGGCCACCGAGTTGCCGCCGAAAACCGAAATCATCCATTGGGTCGAACTCAACGAAGCCCAGCGCGACGTATACGAAACCATGCGCCTGGCGATGGACAAGAAAGTCCGCGACGAGATCACCCGCAAGGGCGTGGCGCGCAGCCAGATCATCATTCTTGAGGCGCTGCTGAAACTGCGTCAGGTCTGCTGCGATTTGCGTCTGGTCAACGATGCCACCCTGCCCACTCGCGGCAGCACGTCGGGCAAGCTCGACAGCCTGATGGAGATGCTTGAGGAATTGTTCGATGAAGGTCGGCGGATTCTGTTGTTCTCGCAGTTCACTTCAATGCTGTCGTTGATTGAAGATGAGCTGAAAAAACGCGGAGTCGATTATGCACTGCTGACCGGGCAGACTCGCGACCGGCGCGCCCCGGTCAAAGACTTCCAGAGCGGCAAGCGTCAGATCTTTCTGATCAGCCTGAAGGCGGGTGGCGTCGGCCTGAACCTGACCGAAGCCGACACGGTGATTCACTACGATCCGTGGTGGAACCCGGCGACGGAAAATCAGGCGACTGACCGGGCGTATCGCATTGGTCAGGAGAAACCGGTGTTCGTCTACAAGATGATTGCCAGGGGCACGGTGGAAGAGAAGATTCAGCATCTGCAGAAGGAAAAATCCGACTTGGCGGCTGGCGTGCTGGATGGACGCAAGACCGGGGACTGGAAGTTGCAGAGTGATGATATTGAAGCGTTGTTTGCGCCGCTGCCGGACAAGCTCGAAAAGTAGCGGCGACAGGTAGATCGCCATCGCGAGCAGGCTCACTCCCACATTAGTTTAGTTTTGCCTCCATTGTTGTCGGCAAACACAGATCCAATGTGGGAGCGAGCCTGCTCGCGATGGGGTCAACTCGGTGTGCGACCGCTCAGCCTCTAAGCACCCGAGTCAAAATCGACTTCACCTTCCCCATCCCGTCACGCAACGCCTGCTCAATCTCGGCCATGGTAATCACTGCCGTCGACTTGCCCGCCGCCGGGTTTACGACCAGCGCCAGACAGGCGTAATCCAGTTCCAGCTCACGAGCCAATGCCGCTTCCGGCATCCCGGTCATGCCGACGATGTCGCATCCGTCGCGCTCCAGCCTGGCGATTTCAGCGACAGTTTCCAGCCGTGGCCCTTGAGTGCAGGCGTACACGCCATGACCGCTGTAGCTGACACCTTCGGCCACCAGCGCCGCAATCAACTGCTGACGCAGTGGCTCGCTGTAGGGATAGCTGAAGTCAATGTGTGTGACCTGTTCGAGATCATCCGCGAAATAGGTGTGTTCGCGACCGCTGGTGTAGTCGATCAGCTGATGCGGCACGCAGAAATGTCCGGTACCCATCGCGCAATGAATCCCACCCACGGCGTTGACCGCGAGAATCGCTTCGGCGCCAGCCTGCTTCAGCGCCCAGAGGTTGGCGCGGTAGTTCACCTGATGCGGCGGGAAACGGTGAGGATGACCGTGGCGCGCGAGGAACAGCACTTCCTTGCCGGCGTACTCGCCAATCTGCACTTCAGCCGAAGGCGCGCCGTACGGCGTGTCCACTGCCAGCGACTGACGAATACTCAGACCTTCGAGTTGAGTCAGGCCGGTGCCGCCGATAATCGCGTAAACCGTCATCACGAAAAGTCCTCAATCAATCAGTTGAGCATCTTTGAGCGCGCCCACGGCTGTCAGCCAGCGCGGGTCTTGACGGTATTCAGTGCTGGCGTACGACTGGCCGCGCATCCGCGCGATGCGCTCGGACGGCTTGACCTTCAGACGCTGGGCGGCGCTCAGGGCCAGTTCAGCGGCCGCGCGATCGTTGCACACCAGGCCCATGTCGCAACCGGCCGTCAGCGCCGCTTCGATACGGCTGGCAGCATCGCCGACCACGTGGGCACCGGCCATGGACAGGTCATCGCTGAAGATCACGCCGTCAAATTGCAGCTCGCCACGCAGGATGTCCTGCAACCAGCGGCGGGAGAAGCCGGCAGGCTGGGAATCGACTTGTGGATAGATCACGTGGGCTGGCATGACCGCAGCCAATTGCTTGCTCAATCGGGCGAACGGCACCAGGTCATTGGCGCGAATTTCGTCGAGGCTGCGCTCATCAACAGGGATCGCAACATGGGAATCGGCCTCGGCCCAGCCGTGACCCGGAAAGTGCTTGCCGGTGGCGGCCATGCCGGCGCTGTTCATGCCGCGAATGAAGGCTCCCGCCAGCAACGCTGCTCGCTCGGGATCACCTTCAAATGAACGGGTGCCGACTACGGCGCTGCGCTGGAAGTCGAGGTCCAGCACCGGAGCGAAGCTCAGATCGAGACCGACGGCCAGCACTTCAGTCGCCATGATCCAGCCGCACTGTTCGGCGAGGTACTCAGCATTCGGGTTGTCAGCGATGGCGCGCATGGCTGGCAGTCGTACAAAGCCCTGACGCAAACGCTGAACCCGGCCGCCCTCCTGGTCGACGGCCAACAGCAGATCGGGGCGAATGGCGCGGATTGAGGCGCTCAACTCGCGCACCTGATGCGGGTGTTCGATGTTGCGGGCGAAAATGATCAGGCCACCCACTTCGGGCTGGCGCAACAATTGGCGATCTTCAGCCGTCAGCCAGGTACCGGCGACGTCCACCATCAACGAGCCTTGCAGGCCAGCAGTCATAGAGATTCCTTGATAACGATAAACCCGGCTCGCACGAAATCGCCGCCATGGGCTGTGCCCGGCAGGTCGGCGATAAAAATGGGGAGCGGGTTCAGAACGAGAGTCGGCATGGGCGGCTAGCTTAGCGGATGTCAGCTGCCGCGCCCACCCGTGTGCGGTTAAACCTTGGCGGCAACCGGGGTTGATTTGCTGCGCGGACGCAGCTGCGCAGTGGCCATGGCCGCGTCGGACACACCGGTTTCGGCGCGCATGCCTGCTGCCAGAAACGGCACCATCAGACGCATTACTTGCTCAATGGAGGTGTTAACGCCGAAGTCGGTCTCGGCAATTGCGCGCAGGGCCTTGATACCGGACATGCTGAACGCGGCGGCGCCGAGCATGAAGTGCACACGCCAGAACAGCTCAATCGGCGGAATACGCGGTGCAGCTTCGTTGACCAACATCATGTAGCGACGGAACACCTTGCCGTACATGTCTTCCAGATAGCGCCGCAAGTGCCCTTGGCTCTGACTGAAAGCCAGGCCCAGCAAACGCATGAAAATCGACAGATCGTTGCCGCTGCGTGGTTGCACCACCAAGGCTTGCTCGACAAGGATTTCCAGCAGCTCTTCAAGCGTCGGCTTGTTCTCCGGCTTGGCTTGACGCCGCTCGAGCTCTTTATCAAGGCTTAAGCAGAACGGCCCGAGGAAGCGCGAGAAAACTGCCTGGATCAGCGCCTTCTTCGAACCGAAGTGATAGTTCACCGCCGCCAGATTGACACCGGCCTTGCTGGTGATCAGACGCAATGAGGTTTCAGCAAAACCTTTTTCCGCGAACAATTGCTCGGCAGCATCAAGAATGCGTTCAACGGTTTCCGACTGGGCCATGGCTACTCCGCCTGACAAACACTTGTTTGAAACATACGTTTCAGCCCAGGCCTTGTCAAGCCTGACGGTTCGTTTTGGGAATGGTCGGTCATCTATTTAACCATACAACTCGCAAGCGTGAATCAGCAGGCTCATCGACCGTCTGGCGGTCGGCAAAAAAAGGAGCATTGCCAAGACCGTTTCACTGTATATAATCCCAGTCACTGTATAAAAAGACAGAGCGATCAATATGCTAAAGCTGACGCCACGCCAAGCAGAGATTCTGGCCTTCATCAAACGCTGCCTCGAAGACAACGGCTACCCGCCCACCCGCGCGGAAATCGCTCAGGAACTGGGTTTCAAGTCGCCCAATGCGGCGGAAGAACACCTCAAGGCGCTGGCCCGCAAGGGTGCGATCGAGATGACGCCCGGTGCTTCCCGTGGTATTCGCATCCCCGGCTTCGAAGCCAAGGCCGACGAGTCCACCCTGCCGATCATTGGCCGAGTGGCTGCCGGTGCTCCGATCCTCGCCCAGCAGCACATCGAAGAGTCCTGCAACATCAACCCGTCGTTCTTCCATCCTCGCGCCGACTATCTACTTCGGGTTCACGGCATGAGCATGAAGGATGTGGGGATTTTCGACGGTGACCTGCTGGCAGTGCACACCACCCGCGAAGCCCGCAACGGCCAGATCGTAGTGGCGCGGATCGGCGACGAAGTGACCGTCAAGCGTTTCAAGCGCGATGGCAGCAAGGTCTGGTTGATTGCCGAAAACCCTGAATTCGCCCCTATCGAAGTGAACCTGAAAGATCAGGAACTGGTGATCGAAGGCTTGAGTGTCGGCGTCATTCGCCGCTAAAGGAGGCTTTATGCAGTTCCCACACACATCACAACAAGCCCAACTGCCGTTGTTCGAGGCTTTCATGGTGCAGCCATTGGCGCCGATCCTGAAAGACGTGGTCGAGTCGCCCTGGAGCGCAGAGCCCGAAGTCTTCAGTGAGCTGTCGCTGCGTGGTGCAGCCGGGAACTGCCTGAACCTTCTCGCACCGATTCTCAGGGAACTGAGCCAGGACCAGGACGCGCGCTGGCTGACGCTGATCGCTCCGCCCGCCAGCCTGACCCAGGCCTGGTTGCGGGACGCCGGCCTTAACCGCGAACGCATCCTGCTGCTGCAACCGCGCGGCACTCAGAGCGCTCAGCAGTTGACCTGCGAGGCCTTGCGTCTGGGACGCAGCCACACGGTGGTCAGCTGGCTCAACCCATTGAGCACAACTTCACGGCAACAGTTGATCAGCGCCGCCCGGATCGGGGACGCACAAAGCCTGAACATTCGATTGGGTTAACTGACAAACAATGCGCGCGCTGAACAGCGCGGGGCTTCTCCAAGGATAGAGAAGCCAACCTGTAGCGATATCAGCAAAAAACCGACGGGCGGGATCAATGAAGAACCCGAGACGCCTCGTCCGTATTGAAATCGCCTTCAACCAAGCGTCCGGCCATCTGAACGCCAACGCTCAACATCGCCTTGGCGACTTCCACGTGCTGGCCCTGCAGGAACGCTTTGGCATCCTCGGAGAAATCCAAAGTAACCAGAGAACCCTCGTCCTCAGCCCTGCGCAGCTCGATACGGCCGTCTGGTAACTCGACAATTTCTAGAAAGGACGTTGGCATAAAGGTCTGTTCTCCACGAAAGGCGGGGATTATATAGGCATCGGCCAGGCTTCGCTCGGGATCTTGAGGAACGGTAATCAGCCAGCCGCTACAAAAAACCTTTTTGCGAACATTCCAGACTGACCGAGCCTGTCGTCACCCACCTTTAAAAATTCGGCTTGTACTCAAATGCTGCGGAAGCCTGGGAGTCGGAAAATGGAATGATTATCGATTTTTTGTTGAGGCAGCCATTAACAAAGGAGTTAGGAAACATCTGGATCGAGTTATTGAACACCTCTACCGCGCCATTGAAGATGGTAATGGCCGCACCGATGTTTTCTTGCTGCTCAGTGATTTCCCGCATGAAGTTGTTAACCAACTCATTGGACTTGAGCTCTGGATAAGCTTCAAATGCCACGGTCAATCCCGCCAGCAATTCCCGTGTTCCCTTTTGCACTGGCTGTAGAGCGTCCCCGTTCGCCTCTTGTGGCAGTTTGCCGATGGCCGAGCGCAGACCTGTGATCTTTTCCAGCAGCGCACCTTCGTACTCCTTGAAACCTGCAACCTGCTGCTCAAGCAAATCGAGCACCCTGGTTTTCTGCCGCTCATAAACCAGGACATCGGCCCAGGCGCGCTGAACCCGATTATGTCGCCCAATGATTCGGTTGTAACAGGTCAAGAAGGTAATCCCGACTACCACCGCGATAATCAATAACAACGCCATCGTCTAATACTCCATGTTTTTTAAAGGTTTCGGCGAAAGCGCGAAGTTATCGTCATGCAACTCGGCCAATCGATGGACCCATAACAGCAAGAGGTCCAGACGAGGCAAGCGAATACCCGTCTCGACTTGCTGCTCAAAGGCCTGCAGATTTTGGAGCCCCTCGGTTGCGCTGGGCGCAAGCAATCCAGCATCGCTGAAACTCAGGCACAGCCGCCCATGTTCCGAGAACTCCAGATTGAAGTCGCTCAATTGCTGATGAAGCTGTAGTAGGTGCAGTACCGTCGCGGGCTTGGCAAAAACGGCACAGGCCATCTGGGTACTGCCTGTCAGGCGAAACGCACTATTGAATTCACTGGATGCTGTATCCAGAGTCTCCTCAAGATCCACCTCCCAATGCTTGTCGCCGCGCACGGCCACATTCTCGATCCACGGAAAATCCAGTACCAGGCTGTACCGGTCAAACTCGCGGTCAACCGTCTTGGTTTCAACCTTGGTACCGCCTGCCCCGTCTGGCACGGTGGTCTTGTAACTTTCGCGATCAACGTACTGCAAGTACTGGCAAGTAAAAGGCAACTCATGAACCGCGCCAAGGTAAGTACCTTGAACCGATTTCAAAATCTGTCGGCTGTAGGAGCCTCGATGGAAGTCCTTGAACTCCCCACCCAAACTCTTCAGCACTTGCACATCCGGGTTGAACGACGCCCTTAACCCATAGGTGATCATTGAAGATTTATGGGTGATTTTTTTGGAAAGTGCGTCGATCACACCGGACCTGTGGTCCATCACAAGCCAGCCACCCAATAGAAAAGCGATGCCCAGCACGACAAAAGGTACGAAAAGAACGGTGGCGGCGATCAACCCCAAACCGATATAAAGGAACAGTCTGGGTGTGGCGTTATCGAACGCCAGCGGCGCACCAAAAGCCCGGAGCTGCTTTATCACCTCAAGCAGATCTGCGGTACTGGTTGCCGCTTCGACACGGGCGTCTAACTGTTTAAATAACTGACGTAGTTTTTTGTTGTGCAAAATGGAAGACATGACTCATCCCTGAAGTGACCGACGTAACGTAGTGTCCGATGCGATTATGTGCTCAGCACTCGTTCAGGCCTTCGCGAAACCGAATCGCCAGCCCCTTGAGGTTCTGACGCCAGCTCTCCAGCTCTTCCCGACTCAACTCTTGCGGAGACTCTTCTTCATCCAGGTTAACGGCCAGGATCAGCGGCTGCGTCACATCACCCTTAGGCTTGTGCGGCGCCCGTGGCGGCTGAAACAGCGCAGCATGGGCTGCCAGCAGTTTGGCCAGCCAGGTTTCCGAATTATTGGCCAACTCGACCATCTCGGCCATTTCCGGAATCGCGATGGCTTCAAGCACCTCGCGCGTCAGCAATAACTCGGCCCGAGGCGCACTGGCCTGAGGCAAGCGATAGAAACCGGCGATTTCATGGCACAGTCCCAGCAACGCACCGTACAGGTGAAACAGGGCCGACTCGCGCCCGGCCTGGATCAGCGCCAGGGAGTTCATCGCCCGCCCCTCTTCGGCTCTGGCGAGCGCTTCCAGCGACAGGCCGGCGAAGTAAATCTTCTGGTTGGTACGGGTATAGAGTTCGTGGGCCATGACGGCAGCCTCCACAACGAAATAATTGCTTCACGCAGGTCAGACAGTGTCGTGGATCAGCTCCGCTTCCCGCAAGCACAAAACAAAAAGGCCGCATGAAAACCCGAGGGTTGTCATGCGGCCTTTTGTGTACAGCGCCTTTTAAGCCTTGGCAGTCTTCGCCGGGCGCTTGTCTTCAACCGTCCACTTGCCGCCGTCGTAGTACGCTTTCCAGCCAGTCGGCTTACCGTCGACTTCAGTCTGTACGTACTGCTCTTTGGTTTTGCGGCTGTAACGGATCACAGCTGGCAGGCCATCCGGATCTTTCTTCGGCGCTTCGCAGAGGAAGTGGTACTTCGGATCGATCTCATCCTTGTGCGGCACAATTTCCATGACCAGCGGAGCACGCGTCTCGCGGTTTTTCGGGAATTGACTAGCCGCCAGGAACAGGCCGGAAGCACCGTCGCGCAGGATGTAGGTGTCGTTGACCTTTTCGCATTTCAGCTCAGGCATCTTCACCGGATCCATCTTCGGCGGTGCTGCATCGCCGCTTTTCAGCAGTTTGCGGGTGTTCTTGCACGTCGCATTGGTGCAGCCGAAGAACTTGCCGAAACGACCGGTCTTGAGCTGCATCTCGCTGCCGCACTTGTCGCATTCCAGGCTCGGACCTTCGTAGCCTTTGATGCGATAAGTGCCCTCTTCGATTTCGTAGCCAGAGCAATCCGGGTTGTTACCGCAGATGTGCAGCTTGCGCTTCTCATCCAGCAGGTAAGCGTCCATCGCCGTGCTGCAGATCGGGCAGCGGTGCTTGCCACGCAGCACCAGCGATTCCGATTCACCCTCGTCGTCCGCCGCGATTTCGTCGCCCGGCACCAGGTTGACGGTGGCCTTGCAGCGCTCTTTCGGCGGCAGGCTGTAACCCGAACAACCAAGGAACACGCCAGTCGATGCCGTACGAATCTGCATCGGACGCCCGCACAATACGCACGGAATGTCAGTCATTACTGGTTGGTTGGCGCGCATGCCGCCTTCGGCGCTTTCAGCTACTTCGAGTTTCTTCTTGAAGTCGCCGTAGAACTCGTCGAGTACGTTTTTCCAGTCGCGCTCACCCTGGGCCACGTCATCGAGGTTCTCTTCCATGCCGGCGGTGAAGCCGTAGTCCATGAGATTGGAGAAGCTCTCGGCCAGACGCTCGGTAACGATGTCGCCCATCTTTTCCGAGTAGAAACGACGGTTGTGCAGCGCTACGTAGCCACGATCCTGGATGGTCGAAATGATCGCCGCGTAGGTCGAAGGACGACCGATGCCGCGTTTTTCCATTTCTTTGACCAGGCTCGCTTCCGAGTAGCGCGCCGGCGGCTTGGTGAAGTGCTGGGTCGGATCAAGCTTGATCAGCTTCATCGCGTCGCCCTGAGCCATGTCCGGCAACACGTCGTCATCGCCAGGCTTGGCGATTTGCGGCATGACACGGGTATAACCGTCGAACTTCAGGATGCGGCCCTTGGCGCGCAACTCGAAGTCACCGGCACCGACGGTGACAGTGGTCGACAGGTATTGGGCCGGCAGCATCTGGCAAGCGAGGAACTGGCGCCAGATCAGCTCGTAGAGCCGCTCAGCATCACGCTCCATGCCCGACAGCTTGCTTGGCTCGGTATTGGCATCGGAGGGACGAATCGCTTCGTGAGCCTCTTGTGCGCCTTCCTTGCTGCTGTAGACATTCGGGTTTTCCGGCAGGTACTTCTTGCCGAACTCGCCTTCAATATAAGTACGCGCCATCGTCACGGCATCAACCGAGAGGTTGGTGGAGTCGGTACGCATGTAAGTGATGTAGCCGGCTTCGTACAGACGCTGGGCCATCATCATGGTTTTCTTCACGCCGAAGCCCAGGCGGTTACTCGCAGCCTGTTGCAGGGTGGACGTGATGAACGGTGCCGACGGCTTGCTGCTGGTCGGCTTGTCTTCGCGTTTGACGATGCTGTAGCTGGAAGCCTTGAGCTTCTCCAGCGCAGCCATGGCCTGGGCTTCGTTAAGCGGCTTGAAGGCTTCGCCTTTCTCGCGAGCCACGTCAAAGCGCACGGTTGCGCCCTTGGCGGTGCCGAGGTCGGCGTGAACTTCCCAGTACTCTTCCGGGTTGAACGCGCGGATTTCACGCTCACGCTCAACGACCAGCTTCACGGCAACCGATTGCACGCGACCGGCGGACAGGCCACGGGCGACCTTGGCCCACAGCAGCGGCGAAACCATGTAACCCACCACGCGATCGAGAAAACGACGCGCCTGCTGGGCGTTTACACGGTCGATGTCCAGCTCGCCCGGCTTGGAGAAGGCTTCCTGAATCGCCTTCTTGGTGATTTCGTTGAACACCACGCGCTTGTAGCGGCTGTCATCACCACCGATGGCTTCGCGCAGGTGCCAGGCAATGGCTTCCCCCTCGCGATCCAAGTCGGTTGCGAGATAGATGGTGTCAGCATCTTTGGCGAGCCGGCGCAGCTCTTCGATGACCTTTTCCTTGCCCGGGAGAATCTCGTACTTGGCTTTCCAGCCATGATCGGGATCGACACCCATGCGCGAGACCAGCTGCTTTCGCGCTTTCTCTTTCGGCGTGAGCACCGGACCTTCACCCGCGGCGGCCTTGCCGCGCTTGGCGGCTGGCTCTTTGCTGGCGCTAGCCGAACCGCTGGTGGGCAGGTCTCGGATATGGCCGATACTCGACTTCACCACGTATTGGTTACCCAGATACTTGTTGATGGTCTTGGCCTTAGCCGGGGATTCCACAATGACCAGCGATTTGCCCATGGATCAGAAAATTCCTGAATTCTAGAAGTGAAAGGCGGTTGGCGCCTGACGCGGCACCGCTATATATAGTGGCTACAAGGTGAGGTCAAGCGCAGGGTCTTGCGCGAACTCAGCTTATGGCTTGGAAAAAAGGCTCGGTTCGGCTTGCACCAAAGCAAAGCGAGGCACCTGTTCGCCGTCAACCTCGACCGACTCCAGGAACATGCTCAAGGGACGCACCCAAAAGCCGTAATCGCCATACAGGGCTTGGTAGAAGACCACTTCTTCTTCGGTTTCCGAATGCCGCGCAACACTGAATACGCGGTACTGCGGACCTTTGTAATGTTGGTAGAGCCCAGGTTGTATCGGCATGGTTTGGCCCTCGCTCAAATCTTTCAAAAATAAAAACAAAAAATAAATTCAGAAAAACAAAAACCGGGGCACTTGGCCCCGGCTTCCTTCGACGAAACGCTTAAATGCGTTCGAAGACGGTGGAGATGCCTTGGCCGAGACCAATGCACATGGTAGCTACCCCGAAGGTGCCGCCATTTTGCTTCATCACGTTCAGCAGAGTGCCGGAGATACGCGCACCGGAGCAACCGAATGGGTGACCCAGGGCAATCGCACCGCCGTGCAGGTTAACCTTCTCGTTCATCTTGTCGAGTACTTTCAAATCTTTCAGCACTGGCAGGGCCTGTGCGGCGAAAGCTTCGTTGAGCTCGAAGAAGTCGATATCGTTAATGCCAAGACCCGCGCGCTTCAGTGCTTTTTGTGTGGCCGGTACTGGACCATAGCCCATGATTGCCGGGTCCACACCTGCCACCGCCATCGAACGAATCACCGCCAGAGGCTGAATGCCCAGGTCTTGTGCACGCTGCGCCGACATCACGATCATGCACGAAGCACCATCGGTGATTTGCGACGAAGTACCCGCTGTCACGGTGCCGCCCTTAGGGTTGAAAGCAGGCTTGAGAGCCGCCAGGCTTTCCAGGGTAGTTTCCGGACGAATGGTTTCGTCGTAGTCGAACAGTTTCAGGAAACCGTTCTCGTCATAGCCCTGCATCGGGATGATTTCGTCTTTGAACTTGCCTTCCAGTGTCGCCTTGTGAGCGAGCTGGTGGGAGCGCACGCCGAAAGCGTCCTGCTGTTCGCGGCTAATGCCGTGCATTTTACCCAGCATTTCAGCGGTCAAACCCATCATGCCCGAGGCTTTCGCCGCGTACAGGGACATGTGCGGGTTCGGATCGACACCGTGCATCATACTCACGTGACCCATATGCTCGACGCCGCCAACCACGAACACGTCACCGTTGCCGGTCATGATCGCTTGCGCAGCAGTGTGCAGAGCGCTCATCGACGAGCCACACAGACGGCTGACGGTCTGGCCGGCAGCGGTGTGCGGGATCTGAGTCATCAGGGACGCCATGCGGGCGATGTTCCAGCCCTGCTCCAGGGTCTGGTTCACACAGCCCCAGATCACGTCTTCGACTTCGCCCGGATCAACCTTGACGTTGCGTTCCAGCAACTTGCTGATCAGGTGCGCCGACATGTCTTCAGCGCGGGTATTGCGGTGCATGCCGCCCTTGGAGCGGCCCATCGGAGTACGACCGAAGTCGACAATCACGACGTCTCTAGGATTCAAGCTCATATATTCACTCTCACTCTAGTTGGGGGCGCTTAACCGAAGAACCGCTGGCCGGTTTTGGCCATTGCACGCAGTTTTGCGGTCGGGTGGTACAGCGCGCCCAAATCAGCGTACTGGTCAGCCAGGGCAACGAACTCTGCAACACCGATCGAGTCGATGTAGCGCAGCGCACCGCCACGGAATGGAGGGAAACCAATACCGTAGACCAGACCCATGTCGGCTTCGGCAGCGGTTTCGACAATGCGGTCTTCCAGGCAACGCACGGTTTCCAGGCACAGCGGGATCATCATCCAGTTGATGATGTCTTCGTCGGTGACTTCAAGCTGTTCGAAGACAATCGGCTTGAGCACTTCCAGTACCGACGGATCGGCGACTTTCTTCTGCTTGCCGCGCTTGTCGGTCTCGTAGGCATAGAAGCCCTTGCCGTTCTTCTGGCCCAGACGCTTGGCTTCGTAGAGCACGTCGATGGCCGAACGACGGTCGTCTTTCATGCGGTCCGGGAAGCCTTCTGCCATCACGTCGCGACCGTGGTGGCCGGTGTCGATGCCGACGACGTCCATCAGGTACGCCGGGCCCATTGGCCAGCCGAATTTTTCCATGACCTTGTCGATACGGACGAAGTCCACACCGGCGCTGACCAGTTTGGCGAAGCCGCCGAAGTACGGGAACAGCACGCGGTTGACCAGGAAGCCCGGGCAGTCGTTGACGACGATCGGGTTCTTGCCCATTTTCTTGGCGTAGGCAACGGTGGTGGCAACGGCCACTTCGCTGGACTTCTCGCCACGGATCACTTCAACCAGCGGCATCATGTGCACCGGGTTGAAGAAGTGCATGCCGACGAAGTTTTCCGGACGCTTGAGGGCTTTGGCCAGCAAGGTGATGGAAATGGTCGAGGTGTTGGACGCGAGGATGGTGTCCTCTTTGACCTTGCCTTCGACTTCGGCCAGAACGGCTTGCTTGACCTTTGGGTTCTCGACAACGGCTTCGACGACCAGATCGACGTGACCGAAATCACCGTAGGAAAGGGTCGGACGAATACCATTGAGCACTTCGGCCATTTTCGCCGGGGTCATGCGACCTTTATCAACGCGGCCCACCAGCAATTTGGCAGCTTCGGCCAGACCTTGCTCGATGCCGTGCTCGTTGATGTCTTTCATCAGGATCGGCGTACCTTTGGAGGCCGACTGATAAGCGATACCGCCACCCATGATGCCAGCGCCCAATACGGCAGCCTGCTTCACGTCTTTGGCGATTTCGTCGTAGGCCTTGGCCTTCTTCTTCAGCTCCTGATCGTTCAGGAACAGACCGATCAAGCTCTGCGCGGCAGAGGTCTTGGCCAGTTTGACGAAACCATTGGCTTCGACTTCCAGCGCCTTGTCGCGACCGAAGTTCGCGGCTTTCTGGATAGTTTTGATCGCTTCGACCGGTGCCGGGTAGTTCGGGCCCGCTTGACCGGCCACGAAACCCTTGGCGGTTTCGAACGACATCATTTGTTCGATGGCGTTGAGCTTGAGCTTTTCGAGCTTCGGCTGACGCTTGGCCTTGTAGTCGAACTCGCCGGAGATGGCGCGCTTGATCAGCTCCAGAGCAGCTTCCTGCAGTTTCTCGGGGGCAACCACTGCGTCGACTGCGCCGACTTTCAGCGCGTCTTCAGGGCGGTTTTCCTTGCCGGCGGCAATCCATTCGATGGCGTTGTCGGCACCGATAATGCGCGGCAGGCGCACGGTACCGCCGAAGCCCGGGTAGATGCCCAGCTTGACTTCCGGCAGACCGATCTTGGCCTTGGTGGACATGACGCGGTAGTCCGCCGCCAGGCACATTTCCAGACCGCCACCCAGGGCGATGCCGTTGATCGCGGCGACAGTCGGGACGTTGAGGTCTTCGAAATCGCTGAAAATCTTGTTGGCTTCCAGATTGCCAGCAACAAGCTCTGCATCAGGCAGCTTGAAGTTTTCGACAAATTCGGTGATGTCGGCGCCGACGATGAACACGTCCTTGCCACTGCTGACGATCACACCCTTGATCGAAGCATCTGCCTTGATGGTGTCTACGGCCTGACGCAGTTCGTTCAGGGTTAGACGGTTGAACTTGTTGACGGACTCACCCTTGAGGTCGAATTTCAATTCGACGATGCCACTTTCAAGAGCCTTAACCGTGATGGCTTTACCTTCGTAAATCATCAACTGATCTCCACGATATGGAAGCTGAACAGTACACGTCGGACGCAGGCGAATGGCTCGGCAGGGACGTTTAACGTCAATGCTACGCCCATTCACCCGGCACACCCGCCAACGCGATAGTCGGGATTCTGTAGGAGCTGTTTGTAATACAAACGCTCAATTCATACGCCCGTTTGATTTGGGTACGTCACCTTCACGGAATTTCCGACAATTGTCAATCGCCCAAAATACGGGTTGAAACGCGACTTTCCGGTCATTTCCGTAACACGAAGACCTGCAACACGCGGCTGCATGTGAAGCCATTCATAGGATCAATAGTTAGAAAAGTCGCCCTAATTCACTGCAGCCTTTGTTTAACAGGCTACGCTGGCGGGACCTTGAGGAAAAAAACATCAACGCTTTTGGCGAACGCCCAGCGTAATATCAGCGCCACACAGAATTACCGGCCTGCCTGGCCAACTCCAGCCCGATGATGATGTCGGGCTTTTTATTGCCTGTCTGCCAGACGTTTCGCGCCATTGCGGCGCGAAATTTCCGCGATTTATGCCAGCGCCTTCAGCACCGCATCAATATCCTGCAAAACCGTCGCTTCGCCCTTCTCGCCCCAATACAACGTGATCATCTGCTTGTCTGCTTCGACCTTGTAGACGTTGTCTGGCAACTTTTCGAAATGAATCAGCAACGCAGGCTCCTCGCAGACCTCCTGCCACTGATTGACCCAGACACCCGGCGCTTTTTGCCAGTAACACCAGCATGCCGGCCGATTGCCACGCCGTGGTCGATGGTATTGGGCGCAAGGGCTCGGCGGCTCCTTGCTCAACCAGTGCGGCCAGTCCTGAGGCGCCAACTGCATCGCCAATCCGATGCGTCGCGCCTCCATCCGCAGGGCCATGCGGCCGCTCTGGTGGCGCGACGGTCGCAACCATGCCAGCGGACTCAGTACCACCAACAGGATTGACACCACTATCCAGACCGTCATATCTGTACTCCCGATTCTTGATGAGCGCATTGGGTCACTTTGAAAACAATGCGCTTGAAACCAGCCATACTTACCAATATTGCAACCCTCAGGAGGAGCACCTCATGCCCTACAACCACATTCTGGTCGCTGTAGATCTAACCGAAGAGTGCGATCCTGTAATCCACCGCGCTCGCGAACTGTCGGTGAGTAACGGGGCGAAATTGTCCCTGGTGCACATTGTCGAGCCAATGGCCATGGCCTTTGGCGGCGACGTCCCCATGGACCTGTCACAACTGCAACAACAGCAGTTCGATCAGGCCAAGGAACGCCTGGACCGACTGATCGTGAAGTATCCGGAACTCTCCAAGGAATACAGCCACCTGACCTACGGTCAGCCACGCCAGGAGATCCACCACCTGGCCAAGGAACAAACCTGCGACCTGATCGTGGTGGGCAGCCATGGCCGACACGGCCTGGCATTGCTGCTGGGCTCGACTGCCAATGACGTGCTGCATGGTGCGCCCTGTGATGTGCTCGCGGTGCGCCTGATCAAAAGCTGACAACACAACACCCCTGTAGGAGCTGCCGAAGGCTGCGATCTTTTGATTCTGGCTTTCTTGAAGATCAAAAGATCGCAGCCTTCGGCAGCTCCTACGAAAAGCCCGGCATTCACGTGAGTGAAGCCGGGCTTTTTTATAGCGGGATCAATCAGGCATCCAGCTCGGCCCAACGCTCGACCATTACGTCGTGCTCAGCCTGCAACTGCTCCAACTGAGCGATCACTGCAGCGGTCTCGGCAGCAGGACGCTGATAGAAACCGGCATCGGCCATTTGTGCCTCAACGGTAGCGATCTGCTGCTCCATGACTTCGATCTGACCCGGCAACATTTCCAGCTCACGCTGCAACTTGTAGCTGAGTTTCTTCTTCGCCACCGGCGCTTCGGCTACAGCAGCGACTGGCGCAACTTCGGCCGTCACGAC
Source organism: Pseudomonas sp. GM41(2012) (assembly GCF_000282315.2). GTDB lineage: Bacteria > Pseudomonadota > Gammaproteobacteria > Pseudomonadales > Pseudomonadaceae > Aquipseudomonas. The sequence goes on along the minus strand of NZ_AKJN02000008.1, from coordinate 808,841 downwards.
AGCGGAGGTCAGGTCGGCTTTGCCGGACTTGCTCTCGGTCACGCCCAGCAGGCGCGGCGAGCCGCCCTGACGCAGCCAGTCCTGATAACCACCGACGTATTCGCGAACCTTGCCTTCACCTTCGAAGACCAGGGTGCTGGTGACCACGTTGTCGAGGAATGCCCGGTCGTGGCTGACCATCAGCACGGTGCCGTTGAAGGTCAGCAAGACCTCTTCCAGCAACTCGAGGGTTTCGACGTCGAGGTCGTTGGTCGGCTCATCGAGAACCAGCAAGTTCGCCGGCTTGCTGAACAGTTTCGCCAGCAACAGACGCGCACGCTCACCACCTGACAGCGCCTTCACCGGCGTGCGGGCACGCTGCGGGCTGAACAGGAAGTCGCCGAGGTAGCTCAGCACGTGGCGGCTCTGACCATCGATATCGATGAAGTCGCGACCTTCCGCAACGTTGTCAATAACGGTCTTTTCCAGGTCCAGCTGATGGCGCAACTGGTCGAAGTAGGCCACGTCGATGCGCGTCCCCTCTTCCACTGTGCCGCTGGTTGGCTGCAGGCCGTTGAGCATCAGTTTCAGCAAGGTGGTCTTGCCGGTACCGTTGGCACCCAGCAGACCGATGCGGTCGCCGCGCTGCAGGACCATCGAGAAGTCCTTGATCAGGAACGGGCCGCCCGGGTGAGCGAAACTCACGTTCTCGAGGACCATCACCTGCTTGCCGGACTTGTCAGCGGTATCCAGCTGGATGTTGGCTTTGCCGGTGCGCTCACGACGCTCGCTACGCTCATTACGCAGGGCTTTGAGGGCGCGGACGCGGCCTTCGTTACGGGTGCGGCGCGCCTTGATGCCCTGGCGGATCCAGACTTCTTCCTGGGCCAGTTTTTTGTCGAACAGCGCGTTGGCGGTGTCTTCAGCGGCCAGGGAGGCTTCTTTGTGCACGAGGAAGCTGGCGTAGTCGCCGTTCCAGTCGATCAGGCCACCGCGATCCAGTTCGAGAATGCGGGTTGCAAGGTTCTGCAGGAATGAACGGTCGTGCGTGATGAACAGCACGGCGCCCTGGAAATCCTTCAGCGCTTCTTCGAGCCAGGCAATTGCACCGATGTCCAGGTGGTTGGTCGGTTCGTCGAGCAGCAGCAGATCGGGTTCGGAAACCAGAGCCTGCGCCAGCAGGACGCGACGACGCCAGCCCCCGGACAATTCGGCGAGAGTCTTGTCGGCCGGCAACTGCAGACGGCTCAATGTGCTGTCGACCAATTGCTGCAAACGCCAGCCGTCACGGGCTTCGAGGTCGTGCTGGACGTGCATCAACTTGTCCAGGTCGGCGTCGGTGACGATGTTCTGGCTGAGGTGGTGATACTGCGCGAGCAGTTCGCCGACACCGTCCAGGCCTTCGGCCACCACGTCGAACACGGTCCGCTCGTCGGCTACCGGCAATTCTTGCGGCAATTCGCCAATCTTGAGGCCGGGTGCGCGCCAAACGGAGCCGTCATCGGGCTTCTGGTCGCCCTTGACGAGCTTCATCATGCTGGACTTGCCAGTGCCATTGCGGCCGATGATGCACACCCGCTCACCACGGGCGATCTGCCAGGACACCTTGTCCAACAACGGCGTAGAGCCGAAAGCAAGGGACACATCGCTGAATTTGAGCAGGGTCATGAGCTTCTCCAAAAACCGGGCGCGCATTCTACCTGACTTGAGGCTTCAGAAGGCCGGCAATTTCACCTTCGCGACACTCTGCATGACAAATGTTGCGAACTGATGCTGACAGGCCGGCAAAGCTTTCGCCCGTTGCTGGCAAAAGGCTAAGCTACAGACAATTCAGCGCGGGCATTGCCCGCGCTTGTCATGATTTCTCTGCCCGGACGTCTCATGCGCAGTCGCCTTTTCAGTCTTTTATCCTGTTTTCTTCTTTCTGCCACTGCCGTTCAAACCGCCCAGGCGGTGGACCTGTCCACCCAGCGCCAGTATTACGATGAAGCCAAGCGTGCCCTCGCCAAGGGGGATACCGGTCCTTATTTCCGTTACAGCCAGGCCCTCAGCGATTACCCGCTGGAGCCGTACCTGGCGTATGACGAACTGACCGCTCGCCTTAAAACCGCAAGCAATGCCGAAATCGAGAAATTCCTCGCCGAGCACGGTGACCTGCCCCAGGCCAACTGGATGAAATTGCGCTGGTTGCGCTGGCTGGCCGAACGCGGCGACTGGGCGACTTTCGTCAGGTACTACGACCCCAAGCTCAATTTCACCGAACTGGACTGCCTGAACGCGCAGTATCAGATCGGGCATAACCAGAAAGCCGAAGGTTACGCCAACACCAATAAACTCTGGCTGACCGGCAAATCCCAACCCGAAGCGTGCGATGCGCTGTTCGGGCAATGGGCTGCCGAAGGCCAGTTGACCGAGCAGAAACGCTGGGAGCGCACCAAACTTGCCGCCCAGGCGCGCAACTATCCGCTGGCCAACAGCCTGGTCAACGGCCTGACCACCCTCGCCCCTCGCGGTCGCTTGCTGATTGATGTGGCGCAAAAACCCGAGCTGCTCAACCAGCCGTCGCGCTTCACCCCGGCCGATGAACCGATGTCTGACATCGTCAGCCTCGGCCTGCGCCGCTTGGCCAAGCAAGATCCGGACAAGGCCATGGACCTGCTCGACGGTTATGCCAGCAGCATGCACTTCTCGCGTGACGAAAAAGTGGCCATCGCCCGGGAAATCGGGCTGACCCTCGCACGACGTTTCGACAGCCGCGCGCTGGACGTGATGACCAAGTACGACCCGGAACTGCGTGACAACACGGTGTCCGAATGGCGTTTGCGTCTGCTACTGCGCCTGGCCCGCTGGGACGATGCCTATCAGCTGACTCGCCGTCTGCCGCAGGATCTGGCGACCACCAATCGCTGGCGCTATTGGCAGGCCCGCAGCCTGGAACTGGCGCAGCCGCAGAACCCGGAAGCGCAGACGCTGTATAAGGGCCTCGCCCGCGAGCGTGATTTTTACGGTTTCCTCGCGGCGGATCGCTCACAGTCGCCCTACTCGCTGAACAACAAACCGCTGGTGCTCAGCCAGGCGCTGATCAACAAGGTCCGCAATACCCCAGGCGTGCGTCGGGCGCTTGAGTTTCATGCTCGCGGACAAATCGTCGATGGTCGCCGCGAGTGGTACCACGTCAGCCGCCACTTCAGCCGCGACGAAATGGTCGCCCAGGCGAAACTGGCCTACGACCTGAAATGGTATTTCCCGGCGATCCGCACCATCAGTCAGGCGCAGTACTGGGACGACCTGGACATCCGTTTCCCGATGGCCCACCGCGAAACCCTGGTGCGCGAAGCCAAGGTTCGTGGCCTGCATTCGAGCTGGGTGTTCGCCATCACCCGCCAGGAAAGTGCTTTCATGGACGACGCCCGTTCCGGCGTCGGCGCCAGCGGCCTGATGCAACTGATGCCCGGCACTGCCAAGGAAACCGCGCGCAAGTTCAGCATTCCACTGGCCTCGCCGCAGCAAGTGTTCGATCCGGACAAGAACATCCAGCTCGGCGCCGCTTACCTGAGCCAGGTCCACAGCCAGTTCAACGGCAACCGCGTCCTCGCCTCCGCCGCCTACAACGCCGGCCCCGGTCGCGTGCGCCAGTGGCTGCGCGGTGCGGACCACCTGAGCTTCGACGTCTGGGTGGAAAGCATCCCGTTCGACGAAACCCGCCAGTACGTGCAAAACGTGCTGTCGTACTCAGTGATCTACGGCCAGAAGCTCAACTCACCGCAGCCGTTGGTGGATTGGCATGAGCGCTATTTTGACGATCAATAATCCACGTCTGTAGGAGCTGAGCTTGCTCGCGATGGCGATCTCAAAAACGCCATCGCCGGCAAGCCGTGCTCCTACAGGAGTTAGCGCATCTTCCAAAAAGGGGTGCGGTAGTGCCTACGGGTGTATGTCGAGTTCAGCCTTGCCATCACTGAACTGCAACGCCGCCAACCGCGCATACAGCGTGTTGCTCGCAATCAATTCCTGATGCGTCCCCACCGCTACCAGTTTCCCCTGATCCATCACCGCGATCCGGTCAGCGTTTTTCACCGTGGCCAGTCGGTGGGCGATGACCAGCGTGGTGCGGTTTTTCATCAGGCTCGGCAGGGCTTGCTGGATCAGGTGTTCGCTCTGGGCGTCGAGGGCGCTGGTGGCTTCGTCCAGCAGCAGGATCGGCGCATCCACCAGCAGCGCCCGGGCGATGGCCAGGCGCTGACGTTGGCCGCCGGACAAACCGAGGCCACCGTCGCCAAGGTGGGTCTGGTAGCCGTTGGGCATTTGTTCGATGAAGTCGTGGGCGTAAGCGATTTTCGCCGCCTCCTGAACCTGGGCCAGGGTGGCCGTCGGGTTGCCGTAGCGGAGGTTCTCTTCGATGCTGCCAAAGAACAGCGCCGGGGATTGCGAGACCAGGGCGAAGCAGCGGCGCAGGTCCAACGGATCGAGATGAGTCAGTGGCACGCCATCGAGCAGGATGCGTCCTGCGGCGGGGTCGTAAAAGCGCAACAGCAAGTCATACACCGTCGACTTGCCGGCACCGGACGGCCCGACCAACGCGAGGGTTTCGCCGGCATTGATCGTCAGATTCAAACCATCGACCGCATAGCTTTCGGGGCGCGATGGGTAGGAAAAACGCACGTCTTGCAACACCAGGTCACCCTTTACCCGTTCAGGCAAGGTCACCAGGTCAGTGGTCGGTGGCCGGATGATATTTTCCGAGCGCAGCAACTCGGCAATCCGCTCGGCGGCGCCGGCGGCACGCTGCAGTTCACCGATCACTTCGCTCAACGTACCGAATGCACTGCCGACAATCAGGCTGTAAAACACAAACGCCGCCAGCTCGCCCGCGGAAATCCGCCCGGCAATGACATCCATTCCGCCGACCCAGAGCATCACCCCGACCGCGCCAAGCACCAGTACGATCACCAGGGTAATCAGCCAGGCCCGCTGGAAGATCCGCTTGCGAGCGGTGTTGAAGGCCTCCTCCACCGTTGCGGCAAAGCGCTGCTCATCCTGGACCTGATGGTTGTAAGCCTGCACGGTTTTGATCTGGCCCAGGGTTTCGGAAACATAGCTGCCGATATCGGCAATCCGGTCCTGGCTCAGGCGCGACAGGCTACGCACCCGACGGCCGAAGATCAGGATCGGCGCGATCACCAACGGCAACGCGACCACCACGATGCTGGTGAGTTTGGGGTTGGTGATAAACAACAGGACGATCCCGCCGATCACCATCAACAGATTGCGCAAAAACAGCGACAGCGAAGAGCCGATCACCGATTGCAGCAGCGTGGTGTCAGCGGTCAACCGCGACTGGATCTCGGAGCTGCGGTTGTCTTCGTAGAATCCTGGGTGCAGATAGATCAGATGGTTGAACACTTGACGACGGATGTCCGCGACAACGCGTTCGCCGATCCATGAGACCAGGTAAAAACGCGCGAAGGTGCCAATCGCCAGCCCGACCACCAGCAACATAAACAAGCCGATGGACTGGTTGAGCAAATGCGGCGATTGGGTCATGAAGCCCTGATCCACCAGCAGGCGAATCCCTTGCCCCATGGATAAGGTGATGCCCGCCGTGACGATCAATGCGAGCAAGGCACCGACGGCCGGCCAGCGATAAGGCGCGATGAAACGCAGGGCCAGGCGCATGGCGCGCCGTTGACGGGATGAGAGGATGGAGATCATTCGATGGCGCAACCAGTAGGGTTTGACGCGATCAAGCCTACACCGGTCAATGGGATTGAACGCTGTAAATCATAATGAGTCAGGATAAATATGACCGCAAAGACTACGTCCTAGACGGTATTGGTCTAAAGTCCGGGTGGCAACGCAGCCATATTTCTGGTGGACTGATGTTTCCGCCGGAAAGATCGCAGGGAGTTGTCACAGCCCGGTCACGTGGCGGTTCTATAGTAAGCACACAACCTGATGAGGAGACAGGCCATGTCCTTGCAAAACAGCAGCGAAGACAAGATTGAAGTGATCCGCACACAGCCAGACCAGTCTCTGGGTTGCTCAATTATCGATAAGGATGGGCGCGAAGTACCGATCACTGAAGACATGATCCAGGACGCTTGCCGCGAACTGGAAAAGCGATTGGTCAAGCCTGCCGAACAAAAGTGATATAGCCACCGTCTTCTTGACCCGGCCTCTGATGGCCGGGTTTTTTATGGCTGCTGATCCAGAAATTGCAGTGCGGCCCTTCGCGAGCAGGCTCGCTCCCACAGTGATCTCCAGTGGATATAGCGTCTGTATACGACTGAGATTAAATGTGGGAGCGAGCCTGCTCGCGAAGGGGCCGACTCGATGCTCAGACAGCAGAAGCACCCAACGCCGCCACGATCTTCTGCAACTCAGGCGAATCCCCCTCGATCCGCACCTGCAACCCATCAATCTCACGCCGCAACGGATAATGTTTGCGCAGTGAATCGAACGCCGCACGCTGTTCGTTCACATTGCCTACAAGGCTGCGGCGGAAATCCGCATCGTCGCGTCGCGGGTCGTACACGCCACGGCACAACATGGCCAGCGACCAGGCCGGATCGCTGTTAGCGTTCAAGGTCACTTGCGACAGCCAGGGTGTGGGCAGCAAATCGTTCAAGTTGATCCGGGCGGTTTGCCCGAGAAAATCGCAATACGCCTGATAAATCTGCGCGGTGCCACGCTGTCTGCCGTCGAGGCTGTAACCGGCAATGTGCGGCGTCGCCAGCACGCAGAGTTCGGCCAGGGCCACATCGACCTCAGGCTCACCTTCCCAGACATCCAGCACAGCTTGCAGGTCTTCGCGTTGCAGCAGCACTTGGCGCAGAGCGGCGTTGTCCACCACCGGGCCACGACTGGCGTTGATCAGCCAGGTGCCGGACTTGAGCTGGCTCAGTCGGTTTTTATCGAGCAGATGCCAGGTCGACTGGGCGCCGTGTTTCTTCAACGGCGTGTGCAGACTGATGACATCGCACTGCTCGATGATCTGTTCGAGGCTGACGTAATCGCCACCTTCTGCGGCTTGCCTTGGCGGATCGCAGACCAGCACGTTCCAGCCCAGACCTTGCAGCACCTTGACCAACCGGCCGCCCACTTCACCGGCACCGACGATGCCGTAGGTGCGTTGAGCCAGGTCGGCGCCTTCGATTTCGGCCAGGGTCAGCAGACTGCCGAGCACGTAGTCGACCACGCCCCGGGCGTTGCAGCCGGGTGCGCTGGACCAGGTGATGCCGGCCCGCTGAAAGTAATCCAGATCCAGGTGATCCGTGCCGATGGTGCAGGTGCCGACAAAGCGTACCTTGCTGCCTTCGAGCAACCCGCGGTTAACGTTGGTCACCGAGCGCACCAGCAGCACATCGGCCTGTTCGACGGTGGCGCGGTCAATGGAACGTCCCGGCACCCGGCGGATTTCACCGAAACCTTCGAAGAAGGCATCGAGCAGCGGGATATTTTCGTCGGCAACAATCAGCATGGCAGGCTCCTTTGGCGGATCGGCAGTGTAGGCGGAGATGGCACGTCACGCCTAGCACGCATCCCCTGTAGGAGCTGTCGAGTGAAACGAGGCTGCGATCTTTTGACTTTGTTTTTTAAAGACAAGATCAAAAGATCGCAGCCTCGTTTCACTCGACAGCTCCTACAAGGGACCGTGCGTGATTACAAATCCCTAACACAGGACTTTTCCTGACCACTGCGTCAGGGCGTAGAATGCGCCGCCTTGCGCATCAACATCTCTGGACGTTTCGCCCTTGAATTCCGTGACTGACCGCCCCGCCGCTATTTCCCTCACCCGTCCGGCCCGGGTTCGCCTGGAGCTGAAAAACCTGCTCGGCCTGGCCTTGCCGATCATGATCGCGCAACTGGCGACCACCGCCATGGGCTTCGTCGATGCGGTGATGGCGGGCCGGGTCGGACCACGGGATCTGGCGGCGGTGGCGCTGGGCAACTCGATCTGGGTGCCGGTGTTTCTGTTGATGACCGGCACGCTGCTGGCGACTACCCCGAAAGTCGCCCAGCGTTTCGGCGCCGGCACCCATCGCGAGATCGGCCCGATCGTGCGCCAGGCACTGTGGCTGGCATTGGTCGTGGGCTTGATGGCGACCGGCATGTTGTTCAGCGCCGAACCGATTCTGCACATCATGAAGGTCGATCCCGAACTGATCGGCCCGTGCATGCAATACCTGCACGGCATCGCCAGCGGTTTGCCCGCCGTTGCGTTCTACCATGTGCTGCGCTGCTTCAGTGACGGCCTGGGGCGCACGCGTCCGGCCATGGTGCTGGGTCTGTGCGGGTTGGCGCTGAACATTCCGCTGAACTACGTCTTCATCTATGGCCACTTCGGTGTGCCGGCCATGGGCGGTGTCGGTTGCGGCTGGGCCACGGCGATCGTGATGTGGGTGATGGCGCTGGGCATGGCCGGGTGGGAGCGCTGGGCGCCGGCGTATCAGTCGAGTGAGTTGTTCAGCCGTTTCGACTGGCCACAGTGGTCGGTGATCAAACGCCTGTTGGGCATCGGCCTGCCGATCGGCATCGCGGTGTTCGCCGAGTCGAGCATCTTCGCGGTGATTGCGCTGCTGATCGGCAGCCTCGGCGCGACGGTGGTGGCCGGGCATCAGATCGCGCTGAATTTCAGCTCGCTGGTGTTCATGATTCCTTACTCCCTTGGCATGGCCGTGACCGTGCGGGTCGGCCAGGCGCTCGGCCGTCAGGAGCCGCGCGAGGCCCGCTTCGCCGCCGGTGTCGGCATGGGCACGGCACTGGCCTATGCGTGCATTTCCGCGAGCATGATGCTGTCGCTGCGTGAACACATCGCAACGATCTATACGGCCGACCCGACGGTGATTCATGTCGCGGCGATGCTGATTGTGTATTCGGCGCTGTTCCAGTTTTCCGATGCGATCCAGGTAACGGCTGCCGGCGCATTGCGCGGCTATCAGGACACTCGGGTGACGATGATCCTGACGCTGTTCGCTTACTGGGGGATTGGTTTGCCGGTGGGTTACGCGTTGGGCCTGACCGATTGGTTCGGCGCGCCGAGCGGCCCGAGCGGGCTGTGGCAGGGATTGATCGTGGGCTTAAGTTGCGCGGCGTTGATGCTGTCGATCCGCCTGACGCGCAGTGCACGCAAGCGGATCCGCATCAGCCATTCGGCGGGTTAAGCGAGTTTCTTGCGGATCCAGTAGAGGTAGGTGCCTGCCTCTTCGTGCTGCGCCACCAGTTCGTGGTCGAGAAACACACAGAACTTGGGAATGTCGCGACGGGTCGACGGGTCGGTGGCGATCACCTTCAGCAGACCGCCGGGCACCAGGTCACGGATGTGCTGGTGCAGCATCATCACCGGTTCCGGGCAGTTGAGGCCGGTGGCGTCGAGGGTGCCGTCAACCGGCGTATCAATCATTTCACTCATGATTCACTCCTGAAACTTGCCGGCATTGTCGCGCATTGCCGGGTGTTCGGTCATCTATGGCGTTACACCGATCCCTGTGGGAGCGGGCTTGCTCGCGAAAGCGGTGGGTCAGTCGACATCAATGTTGAATGTTCGTCCGCATTCGCGAGCAAGCCCGCTCCCACATGGGTCCGTGTGAATCAGCGGGACTTGGGTTTCTTCACGTCGAGCCGGCGCAAATGGCAGGTCACTTCTTCACGGTCGTGGTACAGCTGTTTGCAGCCGATCTCGACCCGAATACCGCGTTCCTTGAACCCGTCGGCAATGCGCTCCAGCAAGCGCTTCACTTCGGCGTAACGCTGTTTCATTGGCAGCTTGAGGTTGACCACCGCTTCGCGGCAATGCCCCTCGCCAATCCACTCTTCCAGCATCGCGGCGTTGCGCGCCGGTTTCTCGACGATGTCGCAGACCATCCAGTCCACCGGTTGCTTGGGCTTGAAGGTGAAACCGTCAGCCATCAAGTGTTGTACCAGACCAGTGTCCATCAGGCTTTCGGCCATCGGACCGTTGTCGATGGCGGTCACCAACATGCCGCGGTTGACCAGCTGCCAGGTCCAGCCACCCGGCGCGGCGCCAAGGTCGACGCCGGTCATGTCGCTGTGCAGACGCTCGTCCCATTGATCGCGCGGGATGAAATGGTGCCACGCCTCTTCCAGCTTCAGCGTCGAACGGCTCGGCGCTTCACGTGGAAACTTCAGCCGCGGAATGCCCATCGGCCACATCGCCGAGTTGTTCGACTCGGCCAAGCCCATGAACACTTCTCGGCCACTTTTGAAGGTCAGCAGCAGGCGTGGCTTGTGGGCATCTTCAACCAGTTTGCCAGCGGCCATCAGCGCCTTGCGCAGGTGGCCTTCGAACTTCTTGCAGAAGTTCGACAGTTCCTTGCCATCATTGGTGTCGACCATTTCCAGCCACAGGCTGCCGCACAGCGGGAAGTCTGCCATGTGCGCGAGGATCACGCTGATGCGGTCGGTTTCCGGCAGATCGATGAAGATCCCGCGAGCCCACTGGCGCGGGAAGATCAGATCGGCGAAACGCTGGCCACGCATCAGGCGCTCGGCGCCGTCTTCTTCGGTGCAGATGAATTCGGCGCAGGCGCTGGCAGTCTTGGCCTTGGCATAACCGGCCACGTTCAGTCGTGCGGCGTGTTCGGAAATCTCGGAACAGACTTCGCCTTCGAAGCCCGGCCGGCAATGCATAAAGAGGGTGTTCATTCTTACTCCTGGGCAGATGGCGAGAAATTCAGCCACTGCGCGATGCCCAGACTTGCGTTGAAGCAAAGCCTGTCACGAAAACCGGCGCATGATAGCCGAGTTCGGAACCTTGGACTTGGCCATAGAGTCCAGTTATTAGCCTTAAGCACCAAACAGGACTAGGTTTAAGGCTCTGTCTGTCCCGCCAGTCCGTAGCCGTGCGGACCCAAAGGAGTCATTTCAATGCCGTCCCTCGATAGCCTGAAAACCCTTAAAACCTTACAAGTCGACGACAAGACCTATCACTATTTCAGCTTGCCGGATGCCGCCAAAAGCCTGGGCGACCTGGACAAGCTGCCCATGTCGTTGAAAGTGCTGCTGGAAAACCTGCTGCGCTGGGAAGATGAAAAAACTGTTACCGGCGCCGACCTCAAGGCGATTGCTGCCTGGCTCAAAGAACGTCGCTCCGACCGCGAAATTCAATACCGTCCCGCGCGGGTATTGATGCAGGACTTTACCGGTGTTCCTGCCGTGGTCGACCTGGCCGCGATGCGCGCCGCGATGGCCAAGGCCGGCGGCGACCCGCAGCGAATCAATCCGCTCTCCCCCGTGGATCTGGTGATCGACCACTCGGTGATGGTCGACAAATTCGACAGTGCCAGCGCCTTCGAACAAAACGTCGACATCGAAATGCAGCGCAACGGTGAACGTTATGCGTTCCTGCGCTGGGGCCAAAGCGCCTTCGACAATTTCAGCGTGGTACCACCGGGCACCGGGATCTGCCACCAGGTGAATCTGGAATACCTGGGGCGCACGGTCTGGACCAAGGACGAGGACGGCCGCACCTACGCCTTCCCCGACACTCTGGTCGGCACCGACTCCCACACCACCATGATCAACGGCCTCGGCGTGCTCGGCTGGGGCGTCGGCGGGATCGAAGCGGAAGCGGCGATGCTCGGCCAACCGGTGTCGATGCTGATCCCGGAAGTGATCGGCTTCAAACTCACCGGCAAGCTTAAGGAAGGCATCACCGCCACCGACCTGGTGCTGACCGTCACCCAGATGCTGCGCAAGAAAGGCGTAGTCGGCAAATTCGTCGAGTTCTACGGCGACGGCCTCGCCGACCTGCCGCTGGCCGACCGCGCGACCATCGCCAACATGGCCCCGGAATACGGTGCCACCTGCGGCTTTTTCCCGGTGGATGACATCACCCTGGAATACCTGCGCTTATCCGGTCGCACCAGCGAGACCGTGAAACTGGTCGAGGCCTACAGCAAAGCCCAGGGCCTATGGCGCCTGCCGGGCCAGGAACCGGTGTTCACCGACACTCTGGCGCTGGACATGAGCCGCGTCGAAGCCAGCCTTGCCGGGCCGAAACGCCCCCAGGACCGGGTATCGCTGCCGAATGTCGCGCAAGCGTTCAGTGACTTCGTCGACCTGCAATTCAAACCCACCAGCAAGGAAGTCGGTCGCCTCGAAAGTGAAGGCGGCGGAGGCGTCGCGGTGGGCAATGCCGATCTGGCCGGTGAAGCCGACTACGAATACGACGGTCAGACCTATCGATTGAAAAACGGCGCGGTGGTGATCGCGGCGATTACCTCCTGCACCAACACCTCCAACCCGAGCGTGATGATGGCCGCCGGCCTGGTGGCGAAGAAAGCCGTGGAAAAAGGCCTCAAGCGCAAACCGTGGGTCAAGAGCTCGCTGGCCCCAGGCTCGAAAGTGGTCACCGACTACTACAAGGCTGCCGGCCTGACCCGGTACCTTGATGAACTGGGTTTTGCCCTGGTCGGCTACGGCTGCACCACCTGCATTGGCAACTCCGGGCCATTGTCGGAACCGATCGAAAAAGCCATTCAGGCCGCCGACCTGACCGTCGCCTCGGTGTTGTCGGGCAACCGCAACTTCGAAGGTCGCGTGCATCCGCTGGTGAAAACCAACTGGCTGGCCTCCCCTCCGCTGGTCGTCGCCTATGCGCTGGCCGGGACGGTGCGCATCGACATCAGCAGCGAGCCTTTGGGTACCGACAAAGAGGGCAATCTGGTGTATCTGCGGGACATCTGGCCAAGCACCAAAGAGATCGCCGACGCGGTGAACCAGGTCAACACCGCGATGTTCCACAAGGAATACGCCGAAGTGTTTGCCGGCGACGAGCAATGGCAGGCAATCGAAGTGCCGCAAGCGGCGACGTATGTCTGGCAGGACGATTCGACGTACATCCAGCATCCACCGTTCTTCGATGACATCGGCGGGCCGCCGCCGGTGGTCAAGGACGTCGCCGGTGCCAGAGTCCTCGCGCTGCTGGGTGATTCGGTGACCACCGACCACATCTCCCCCGCCGGCAACATCAAGGTCGACAGCCCCGCAGGCCACTACCTGCGCGAGAAAGGTGTAGAACCACGGGACTTCAACTCCTACGGCTCGCGACGCGGCAACCACGAAGTGATGATGCGCGGCACCTTTGCCAACATCCGCATCCGTAACGAGATGCTCGGCGGCGAAGAAGGCGGTAATACGATTTACATTCCCACCGGGGAGAGGATGCCAATCTACGATGCGGCGATGCGTTATCAAGCCTCGGGCACGCCGCTGGTGGTGATTGCCGGGCAAGAATACGGCACCGGTTCGAGTCGCGACTGGGCAGCCAAGGGCACCAATCTGTTGGGGGTCAAAGCGGTCATTGCGGAAAGTTTCGAACGGATTCACCGCTCCAACCTGGTGGGCATGGGCGTGTTGCCGTTGCAGTTCAAGCTGGATCAAAACCGCAAGAGCCTGAACCTGACCGGCAAGGAGACACTGGATATTCTCGGTTTGACCGGCGTCGAACTGACGCCGCGGATGAACCTGTCGCTGGTGATCACCCGTGAAGACGGCAGCCGCGAGAAAGTCGAGGTGTTGTGCCGGATCGATACCTTGAATGAGGTGGAGTACTTCAAGTCGGGGGGGATTTTGCATTACGTGTTGCGGCAGTTGATTGCCTCGTAACAGCCTGCTGACACAGACACCGCCTTCGGGCGGTGTTTTTGTTTAGGCCGGACATCCCTATAATCGCGCGCCTCTATGCCTCTATGTAGTAGCTGACCAAAAAACCAAGGATTTCAAATGATTGCTTTGCCATGGAACTACCTGGCCCTCCTCTCCCTCGGCTATGGTCTGGCACTGATTTACGGTCACCTCGGCTGGCTGGCCGTAATCTCCTTCGCGTTGCTGCTGTTCACAGGCTTCGCCGTCCGTCAGCAAAATCTCCCCATCGCGCGCTACCTCGGTCATGGGGTGTTCTTCGTCCTGGTCCTGGCATTGGCGATGCACTGGCTTCCCGGTTTCTACAACGGTCGTGGTTTCGCCCCTCAACGATTCACCGACGATGCCGTGCCGTTTTTCATGTACCTGAATCAGGACAAACCCCTGATCGGATTCTGGCTTTTGCTGGCCTGCCCGTGGATTGTCGGCCGGCATTCGCTGCGCGCTTCCATCTATGCCACCGCGCTGGCGCTGACGTTGAGTGCCGTGCTGGCCTTGGGTAGCGCGCTGTTGCTGGGCGTGATCAGTTGGGCTCCGAAGTGGCCCGATCAAGCCTGGTTGTGGCTACTGAACAATCTGCTGCTGGTGACCCTGGTCGAGGAAGCACTCTTTCGCGGCTACATCCAGGGCGGTCTGACCCGGTGCTTCAAAAACCTGCCCCATGGTGAAAACCTCGCCCTGCTCCTCGCCACGCTGCTGTTCGGCCTGGTGCATGCGGGCTCCGGCTGGCAATGGGTGTTGCTGGCGAGCCTGGCAGGTGTCGGCTATGGTCTGGCCTACCGTTTTGGTGGCTTGGGTGCGGCCATCGCCACCCATTTCGGCCTGAACCTGCTGCATTTCGGACTGTTCACCTATCCGATGCTTGCCGGCTGACGCAAGGGGCGTTTTGCGACGCGCCACTGATTACTGAAAAATAATCTCAATAAATGGCTGACGGTGCCGACAACCCGTCAAAGCCTTGCGGATTGAAAAAGCCATGCGTAACAACCAGCCTATTACACAACGCGAACGGACCTTCCCGGCTCAGCAACGGTTGATTTCCACCACCGATGCCAAGGGCGTGATCACCTACTGTAACGATGCTTTCGTCGAGATCAGTGGGTTCTCTCGTGAAGAGCTGATCCGTGCGCCGCATAACCTGGTCCGTCACCCTGACGTCCCGGCCGCGGTGTTTGCGCATATGTGGGGCACACTGAAACAAGGCTTGCCATGGATGGGCATTGTCAAGAATCGCTGTAAGACCGGTGATCACTACTGGGTTAACGCCTATGTCACGCCGGTTTTCGAAGGCAATCAGGTGGTCGGTTATGAATCGGTGCGGGTCAAGCCCACCGCCGAGCAGATCCGCCGTGCCGAAGCGCTCTACCAACGCATCAACCAGGGCAAGTCGGCGATTCCTTCAACGGACAAATGGCTGCCGGTGCTGCAGGACTGGCTGCCGTTCATTCTGGTCAGCCAACTGAGCTTCATGATCGGTGCGTCGCTCAATTCCCAATGGGGTTTTGCGTTGGCCGCCGGCCTGTCGGTGCCATTGGGTCTGTTGGGGTTGAGCTGGCAACAGCGCGGCCTCAAGCGTCTGCTGCACTTGGCCGGGCAAACGACCTCCGACCCGCTGATCGCGCAAATGTACACCGATAGCCGCGGTGCCCAGGCGCGTCTGGAGATGTCGATCCTCAGCCAGGAAGCCCGCCTGAAAACCTGCCTGACCCGTCTGCAGGACACCGCCGAGCACCTGAGCGACCAAGCGAAACAGTCCGACACCCTGGCTCACAGCAGCTCCACCGGCCTGGAACGTCAGCGTGTCGAAACCGAGCAAGTGGCCACCGCTGTCAATCAGATGGCCGCCACCACGCAGGAAGTCGCCAGCCACGTACAGCGCACGGCCGACGCTACCCAGGAAGCCAATCGCCTGACCGGTCGCGGCCGCGACATCGCCGGGGAAACCCGCGAAGCCATCCAGCGCCTGTCGGTGGTGGTCGGTGAAACCGGGCTGACCGTGACCCAACTGGCCAAGGACAGCGACGAAATCGGTGGCGTGGTCGACGTGATCAAAGGCATCGCCGACCAGACCAACCTGCTAGCCTTGAACGCCGCCATCGAAGCGGCCCGTGCCGGTGAAATGGGTCGCGGGTTTGCGGTAGTGGCCGACGAAGTCCGTCAACTGGCGCAACGTACCAGCGAATCCACCGGGCAGATCCACGCCCTGATCGCCAAGCTCCAGCAAACCGCCAGCACCGCAGTGCAAACCATGGAGGCTGGTCATCGCCAGGCTGAAGAAGGTGTGGCGCGGGTACTGGAAGCGGATCAGGCACTGGTGGGGATCAGCGAAGCGGTGGCCAACATCACCGACATGACCACCCAGATCGCTGCGGCGACCGAAGAGCAAAGTGCTGTCGCCGAAGAAATCAGCCGCAACATCAGCAACATCTCGCACCTGGCGGATCAGACCTCGGAACAGGCGCAACACTCGGCGTTGTTGAGTGAAGAGCTGACGAAGACGGCGAATACCCAGTATTCGTTGGTGGAGCGGTTTAACCGCTAACAGTCGCTGGAAAGACAAAAACCCGGACAGTGAAAGCTTCCGGGTTTTTTATTGCCAGTTTGAAAGTGATGGCGCCTGACAGATTGCTATCGCGGGCAAGCCTTGCTCCTACAGGTCATGCGTCGGACACCGATATCCAGTAGGAGCAAGGCTTGCCCGCGATGAGGCCCTGACCGGCACCGCAAATCTCACTGAAGAAATGCTGCAACCTTCCCCGCCGCAGCCGCCAAATGCTGCTCATGGGTAACCCCCGAAGCCTTCAACGGCTTCAAGTCATGATCTCCCGCCGCCAACCAAAACACCTCGATACTCGGCGCCAACGTGTAAGCCTCGACGGCCTCACGATTGCCCAATGCATCCCGCTCGCCCTGAACAATCAGCGTCCGTGTCTTCAGCGCGGCCAAATGCTCAACCCGAGGCTTCTCCGGTTTGCCCACCGCATAAAACGGATACCCCAGGCACACCAGCGCATCCGCGCCCAGCTCATCGGCCAGCAAACTGGCCATGCGCCCGCCCATGGACTTGCCGCCAATGGCCAGACGCCCAGCGACATGGCGTCGCACCACGGCATAGACCCCACGCCAGCACTCGAGCAGTTTCGGCGCCGGGTTCGGTGGACGTTTGCCCTCATCAACACGCCGTTGCGCCATGTAGGGAAACTCGAAGCGCAGCACATTGACGCCTTGAGCAGCAAGGCGCTCAGCCATGTCGTTCATCCAGGCGCTGTCCATCGGCGCACCGGCGCCATGGGCAAGAATCAGCGTCGCCGATGCCGGCGTCGTGGCGGCATTCCACAACCATCCATGATCCTGCACACACCGCGCCCATTGATCCCCGTCAATACTGGCCTTGTGCTCTTTGTCCATGCTTGCCTCGCTTTTAGTCTGCCTATAACTCCAGGCGAAGGGAGCGTCTGCCGTACGCAAACGCCTTCACTTCGGCTGAACCGTGGATGGGGAACCATGAACACTTCTATCAGTACCGCCTACAACTACAAGGTGGTCCGCCAATTCGCCATTATGACGGTGGTGTGGGGCATCGTCGGCATGGGGCTCGGGGTTTTTCTCGCGGCTCAATTGGTCTGGCCTGAACTCAACTTCAATCTGCCGTGGACCAGCTTCGGACGCCTGCGCCCGTTGCACACCAACGCAGTGATCTTCGCCTTTGGCGGTTGCGCCCTGTTCGCCAGTTCGTTCTATTCGGTGCAACGCACCTGTCAGACCCGATTGTTCGCGCCGAAAATCGCCGCGTTCTGTTTCTGGGGCTGGCAGCTTGTGATCCTGCTGGCGGCCATCAGCCTGCCGCTGGGTTACACCAGTTCCAAGGAGTACGCCGAGCTTGAATGGCCGATCGACATCCTGATCACCATCGTCTGGGTCGCCTACGCCGTGGTGTTCTTCGGCACGATCATGCAGCGCAAGACCAAGCACATCTACGTCGGCAACTGGTTCTTCGGCGGGTTCATCATCACCGTGGCGATTCTGCACATCGTCAACAACCTTGAGCTGCCGGTGAGTTTCACCAAGTCCTATTCGGTGTACGCCGGTGCGACCGATGCCATGGTTCAGTGGTGGTACGGCCACAACGCCGTAGGCTTTTTCCTCACCGCCGGTTTCCTCGGGATGATGTACTACTTCGTGCCGAAACAGGCCGAGCGTCCGGTGTATTCCTATCGCTTGTCGATCGTGCACTTCTGGGCGCTGATCACCCTGTACATCTGGGCCGGTCCGCACCACTTGCACTACACCGCTCTGCCGGACTGGGCCCAGTCGCTGGGCATGGTGATGTCGCTGATCCTGCTGGCGCCGAGCTGGGGCGGGATGATCAACGGGATGATGACGCTGTCGGGCGCCTGGCATAAGTTGCGCAGCGACCCGATCCTGCGCTTCCTCGTGGTCTCGCTGGCGTTCTACGGCATGTCGACCTTCGAAGGGCCGATGATGGCGATCAAAACGGTCAACGCCCTCTCCCACTACACCGACTGGACCATCGGTCACGTTCACGCCGGCGCCCTCGGTTGGGTCGCGATGATCTCCATCGGCGCGCTGTACCACATGATCCCGAAAATCTTCGGCCGCACGCAGATGCACAGCATCGGTCTGATCAACGCGCACTTCTGGCTCGCGACCATCGGCACCGTGCTGTACATCGCCTCGATGTGGGTCAACGGCATCGCCCAGGGCCTCATGTGGCGCGCAGTCAATGAAGACGGCACGCTGACCTACTCCTTCGTCGAAACCCTGGTGGCCAGCCACCCAGGCTTCGTCGTGCGCCTGGTAGGCGGTGCGATCTTCTTCAGCGGCATGTTGCTGATGGCCTACAACACCTGGCGCACCGTGCGGGCCTCGCAGCCTGCCGAAGTCGCCGCTGCCGCGCAGATCGCCTGAGGAGGCCGCCATGAAACACGAAACAATCGAGAAAAACGTCGGCCTGCTGATGTTGCTGATGGTGTTGGCCGTGAGCATCGGCGGTCTGACCCAGATCGTCCCGCTGTTCTTCCAGGACGTGACCAATAAACCGGTGGAAGGCATGAAGCCCTACACCGCGCTGCAACTGGAAGGTCGCGACATCTACATCCGCGAAGGCTGCGTCGGTTGCCATTCGCAGATGATCCGTCCGTTCCGCGCCGAGACCGAACGCTACGGCCACTACTCGGTGGCCGGTGAAAGCGTCTGGGATCATCCGTTCCTGTGGGGCTCGAAACGTACCGGTCCGGACCTGGCCCGGGTCGGCGGTCGCTATTCCGAAGACTGGCACCGCGCGCATTTGTACAACCCGCGCAACGTGGTGCCGGAATCGAAAATGCCCGGTTATCCGTGGCTGGTAGCCAATCAACTCGACAGCAGCCACACCGAAACCAAGATCAAGGCGATGCGCACCCTCGGCGTGCCATACACCGACGACGACATCGCAGGCTCGGTGGCTTCGCTCAAGGGCAAGACCGAAATGGACGCGCTGGTCGCTTACCTGCAAGTGCTCGGCACATCCATCAAGAGCAAGAGGTGAGCCATGTCCATGCCCTTTGAAATCGTAAGCGTAATGAGCAGTGGAATGATCCGCGGCCTGGGCACGGTCGTGGTGTTCGTGGCCTTCGTCGGCCTGACGCTGTGGGTGTTCAACCGCAAGCGCACTCCGGAATTCGCCGAAGCGCGTTTGCTGCCGTTCGCCGATGAACCGCTACCCGATGACGCCACCCAAGAACCTGAAACAAGGAGTACCCGGCCATGACCACCTTCTGGAGTACGTGGATCTGCGTACTGACCATCGGCAGCCTGATCGGCCTGACCTGGCTGCTGATCGGCACCCGCAAGGGCGAAACCAAGGGCAGCGTCGACCAGACCATGGGCCACAGCTTCGACGGCATCGAGGAGTACGACAACCCGCTGCCGCAGTGGTGGTTCATGCTGTTCGCCGGCACGCTGGTGTTTGCCGTGGGCTATCTGGTGCTTTACCCAGGCCTGGGCAACTGGAAAGGCATTCTGCCGGGTTACGAGGACGGTTGGACCGGCGTCCACGAGTGGGAAAAGGAGATGAACAAGGCCGATGCGAAGTTCGGGCCGATCTTCGCCAAATTCGCGGCGATGCCTGTGGAAGAAGTGGCCACGGACCCGCTCGCGTTGAAAATGGGCGGTCGCCTGTTTGCCTCCAATTGCGCGGTCTGCCACGGATCGGATGCCAAGGGCGCCTTTGGCTTCCCGAATCTGGCGGACACCAGCTGGCGCTGGGGCGGCAACGCCGACACGATCAAAACCACGATCATGGGTGGTCGCATGGCCGCGATGCCGGCCTGGGGTGAAATCCTGGGTGATGCCGGTGTGAAGAACGTCGCGGCTTATGTGCGCCAAGACCTGGCCGGCCTGCCGGTGCCTGCCGACAGCGGTGCCGACCTGCACGCCGGACAGCAAGCGTTCAGCACGATGTGCGTAGCCTGTCATGGGGCAAACGGCCAGGGCACTGAAGCCATGGGCGCGCCGAATCTGACGCAACCGGCCGGTTTTATCTACGGTACAAGCCTGGCGCAGCTGCAACAGACTATTCGTCATGGTCGCCAGGGTCATATGCCGGCGCAGAACGAATTGCTCGGCAACGATAAGGTGCAATTGCTGGCCGCTTATGTGTACAGCCTGTCACACGGCCTGAATACAGAGCGTTTGCAGGCTGAAGGCAAACACGAATAAATCTCGACCGCTCTGCTGCCGCATTCTCCCGGATGCGGCAGTTCCCTGCCCCTTTGCGACCAAGTGTCGCACCCCTCCGTTGGTCCTCCTTTCGGTTCACCAGATTCGGGTCTAAGCTTCCCCCGATGCGGACTGGCATGAGCCGGTTCCAGGTCGACCCGACCCGATGTGTTCGACGAATCTGCTCGATGACAGGCCGCAAAGGCTGGTAGATACCGGCTGTCGTGCCAATTGCCATCTGTCACCCGATCGTTGTGTTTGAACACACCCCGTTACATCCGACCTGACCCCCTCACCATTTTCGTCTGCTGCGACATTTTGCCCTTGGGCAATTTTGTCCCTACGCAGCGCATGGAAAGGCCGCAGAATCAGCTTTTGAAAGCATTGACCCAGGTCATGGCGCGTTGCAATGACCCCCCGCTTTCTCCATACTTGCGGCCGATTTTTACTCCTAATAAAACACCCAAACCGTGGAACCTTAGAATGAGCACAGCAATCAGTCCGACTGCTTATAACTATAAGGTAGTCCGCCAGTTCGCCATCATGACGGTGGTCTGGGGGATCCTTGGCATGGGGCTTGGTGTCTTCATCGCCTCACAGCTTGTATGGCCGGAATTGAACTTCGGTCTGCCGTGGACGACTTTTGGACGCTTACGCCCGTTGCACACCAACCTGGTGATTTTCGCCTTCGGTGGTTGTGCACTGTTTGCCACTTCTTATTACGTCGTGCAGCGAACCTGCCAAACGCGACTGATTTCCGACAGCCTCGCCGCCTTCACCTTCTGGGGTTGGCAAGCGGTGATCGTCGGCGCGATCGTTACCTTGCCGCTGGGTTACACCACCACCAAGGAATACGCGGAACTGGAATGGCCCCTGGCTATTCTGCTGGCCATCGTCTGGGTTACTTACGGTCTGGTGTTCTTCGGCACCATCACCAAGCGCAAAACCAAGCACATCTATGTGGGTAACTGGTTCTACGGTGCCTTCATCGTCGTGACGGCGATGCTGCACATCGTCAACCACGCTTCCCTGCCGGTCAGCTTCTTCAAGTCCTACTCGGCCTACGCCGGTGCGACTGACGCGATGATCCAGTGGTGGTATGGCCACAACGCGGTGGGTTTCTTCCTGACCACTGGCTTCCTGGGGATGATGTACTACTTCGTTCCGAAGCAGGCCGAGCGTCCGATCTACTCCTATCGCCTGTCGATCGTGCACTTCTGGGCGCTGATCACCCTGTACATCTGGGCCGGTCCGCACCACCTGCACTACACCGCTCTGCCGGACTGGGCTCAGTCCCTGGGCATGGCGATGTCGATCATCCTGCTGGCACCCAGCTGGGGCGGCATGATCAACGGCATGATGACCCTGTCGGGCGCCTGGCATAAGCTGCGCACCGACCCGATCCTGCGCTTCCTCGTTGTGTCGCTGGCCTTCTACGGCATGTCGACCTTCGAAGGCCCGATGATGGCCATCAAGACCGTCAACTCGCTGTCTCACTACACCGACTGGACCATCGGCCACGTACACGCCGGCGCCTTGGGCTGGGTAGCGATGATCTCGATCGGCGCCATCTACCACATGATCCCGAAACTGTTCGGTCGTGTGCAGATGCACAGCATCGGCCTGATCAACACGCACTTCTGGCTCGCGACCATCGGTACCGTTCTGTACATCGCTTCGATGTGGGTCAACGGCATTACCCAGGGTCTGATGTGGCGTGCAATCAACGACGACGGCACCCTAACCTACTCGTTCGTTGAAGCGCTGCAAGCCAGCCATCCTGGTTTCATCGTTCGCGCCCTGGGCGGTGCGTTCTTCGCCAGCGGCATGCTGTTCATGGCCTACAACGTATGGCGTACCGTACGTGCCTCGAACCCGGCAGAAGCCAAAGCTGCTGAACAGATTGCTGTAGTTGGAGCTCACTGATGAAGCATGAAGCAGTCGAGAAGAACATTGGCCTGCTGGCCTTCTTCATGGTTATCGCCGTCAGCATCGGCGGCCTGACCCAGATCGTTCCGCTGTTTTTCCAGGACGTCACCAACAAGCCGGTCGAAGGCATGAAGCCTCGCACCGCCCTTGAACTGGAAGGCCGCGACATCTACATCGCCAACGGTTGTGTCGGCTGCCACTCGCAGATGATCCGCCCGTTCCGTGCTGAAACCGAACGTTACGGCCACTACTCGGTCGCCGGTGAAAGCGTCTGGGACCACCCGTTCCTGTGGGGGTCCAAGCGTACCGGTCCGGACCTGGCCCGTGTTGGCGGTCGTTACTCCGATGACTGGCAGCGTGCGCATTTGTACAACCCGCGCAACGTAGTGCCTGAGTCGAAAATGCCGGCCTACCCGTTCCTCGTGGAAAACAAGCTCGACGGCAAAGACACCGCCAAGAAAATGGAAGTCTTGCGCACGCTCGGCGTCCCTTACACCGACGAAGACATCGCCGGCGCCAAGGATGCTGTGAAGGGCAAAACCGAAATGGACGCGCTGGTGGCCTATCTGCAAGGCCTGGGCACCATCATCAAAAGCAAACGGTGATTTAGATGGATATCGGGATGATTCGTGGCCTGGGCACCGTTGTTGTGATGGTGGCCTTCATCGGTCTGGCGTTGTGGGTATTCAGCCCCAAGCGCAAGTCGGAGTTTGAAGACGCGACCTTGCTGCCTTTCGCGGATGATCCCGAAGCCATCAAGCACGTCGAGCAAGCTTCTAGGAGTAACAAAGAATGACTACGTTCTGGAGTCTGTACGTCACAGTCCTCAGTCTCGGCACGATCTTCGCCCTGACCTGGCTGCTGCTGTCCACCCGCAAGGGCCAGCGCAGCGAAGCCACCGAAGAAACGGTTGGCCACTCCTTCGACGGGATCGAGGAGTACGACAACCCACTGCCAAAATGGTGGTTCATGCTGTTCGTGGGCACCATCATCTTCGCCCTGGGCTACCTGGTGCTGTACCCGGGCCTGGGTAACTGGAAAGGCCTGCTGCCGGGGTACAACTACCTCGATAACGAAAAGCAGACCGCGTTCGCCAACGGCCAGAGCGGCTGGACCGGCGTTCACGAGTGGGAAAAGGAAATGGCCAAGTCGGACGCCAAGTTCGGCCCGATCTTCGCCAAATTCGCTTCCATGCCAATCGAAGAAGTCGCCAAGGACCCGCAAGCCCTGAAGATGGGTGGCCGCCTGTTCGCCTCCAACTGCTCGGTCTGCCACGGTTCTGACGCCAAGGGCGCTTATGGCTTCCCTAACCTGACCGACGCCGACTGGCGCTGGGGCGGCGAAGCGGAAACCATCAAGACCACCATCATGGGCGGTCGTCACGCGGTGATGCCGGCCTGGGCTGAAGTGATCGGCGAGCAAGGCGTTGCGAACGTTGCCGCGTTCGTACTGACCAGCCTTGATGGCCGCAAGTTGCCGGAAGGCGCCAAGGCTGACCCGGTTGCCGGGCAGAAACTGTTCGCTGCCAACTGCGTGGCGTGCCACGGTCCGGCAGGCAAAGGTACGCCAGCCATGGGCGCACCTGACCTGACCCACCCGGGCGCGTTCATCTACGGCTCGAGCTTCGCTCAACTGCAGCAGACCATCCGTTACGGCCGTCAGGGCCAGATGCCTGCGCAAGAACAGCTGCAAGGCAACGACAAGGTTCACCTGCTGGCCGCTTACGTCTACAGCCTTTCTCACGGTGAGAAAGCGCCGGTAGCGGATGCCCAGTAAGACAAACGCTTGATGCAACAAAAAACGGCCCCGCCAGTAATACTGGCGGGGCCGTTTTCATTTTACGATCGACCCGACTTAACGCTTGACCGGGATAGTTGCCTCAAGCTTTCGACTAGGCCAGTTGTTGCCCGTCACGCGGTAGACCATCAACTTGTCCCTTTCCTTGGTGAAGGTCGCAATCAGGTACGTTTGTTGCGAAGCCGCCCCACTCAGGAACAATGGCACGTCACCAAACTCTCTGGTGGCGCTGGTGTATTTGCCATGAGACCGGTGGTAGTGCCCGGCAAACACCGCGGTCACCTTGTAATCTTTGATCATCTTATTGAAGCGACTCAATTGCTGATCACTGCCACCCCACTGGGGTTTATGCATATTCAGGATAATGATCTGGCCTTTTTCACGGGCGCCCTTCAAATCCTTTTCCAACCAGTCAAGTGCGTCCGTCAGGTGATAGTCCTTCGGCACCAGCCAGTCATAAGCGGTAAAGTTGACCGAGTAAGTAGGCTCATTATTCAGCTGCACCATATGAACATCTCCAAAGTTCTTGGAGTAAGCCAGACTGCCAGACACACGTTTCTTGACGGTACCCTCATCTATCAGTTGAACATCAATGCTGTCGGCCCTGCCATCTTTACCGGTATAGCGCGTCAAAAAATCCTCGACACTCCCTGCGGCACAATTATTAAAAAGACAGTCATCGACATTGTTCTCATAGTCATGATTACCCAGCCCATAGTCATACTGGCCAAGCAACTTGTTGTCCAGAATCGGTTTGACCACCGAACGCTGCCAACCATGACCAAAGGCAGTGATATCGCCATTGATCATCACCGGCACTCGCGCGACGCCACCAAAGTTCTGCCTGAAATTGGCAATATCATTGTATTGGGTTTCGATCAGCCACTTGGAACGCGAATCCCGTTCCGAGTCGGTCTGGGTTTCACCGGCATCGGTTTTCTCAGTCCACGGATATTGCGGATCTGAGGTAAACACCATATCCACCGGAGATACTGTTGTTGGCGCTGAATGTGCAAAAGGTGTCATGACAGCAAAGGCCAGGCACGCCAACAGGCCACCCGTAGTTGATACGTTCATAGAATTCCATTTCCAGATAACATTAATAATTTAGCGACAGACAATCTGTCCGGATACAAACATATAGCAGACTTCAAACTCACACAAACATCCAGCACCCGACAATTAATTAACTATATTTCAAGCCAGCAACTAAGCACCCACAACTCCTCACAAGTTCGCCTATATAAGCGCTCCAAAAAAACAACAACACAAAGATTAAAACGACAGACTCACAACAGTCATTGAATCGCCAGCATGCTCAGGCACGCCGAAACAGGTGGGCAGTGTGTGGAAGGCAGGACGCAAAAAACCGTCCATACTGAACAAGTCAATTGATCTGCATCACGTTTTGTTACATCTGCTACACCATTCATGATTTTTCCCCAACGCGACCAAAGGTCGCACCCTCGGGCTAGAGCGACAGGCGTATCATTGCGCCACTGCAACACCTCTTTTTGACCGCGGTCGGCACGTACTGACCGGGGCATTTTTCCACTGCCGTGGGATGCAATGATGAGCAATCAGATTCCGGTACACGACGTCACCCCTGCCAAGAACGCGAACAACAGCGTCGACCTTTACGCCTCTCGAGAAAAAATCTACACCCGCGCCTTCACCGGCCTGTTCCGCAACCTGCGGATGATGGGCGGTGCCGGGCTGTTTCTGCTGTATTTCGGCACGGTCTGGCTGAACTGGGGTGGCCATCAGGCCGTCTGGTGGAACCTGCCGGAACGCAAATTCTTCATCTTTGGAGCAACCTTCTGGCCGCAGGACTTCATCCTGCTCTCGGGGATCCTGATCGTCAGCGCCTTCGGCCTGTTCTTCATTACCGTGTACGCCGGCCGGGTCTGGTGCGGCTATACCTGCCCGCAAAGTGTCTGGACGTGGATTTTCATGTGGTGCGAGAAGGTCACCGAAGGCGACCGCAACCAGCGCATCAAGCTCGACAAAGCGCCGATGAGTGCCAACAAATTCCTGCGCAAATTCAGCAAACACACGATGTGGTTGTTGATCGGCTTCATCACCGGCATGACCTTCGTCGGTTACTTCTCGCCGATCCGCGAGCTGACCATCGACTTCTTCACCGGCGAAGCCGACGGCTGGTCGTATTTCTGGGTCGGCTTCTTCACTCTCGCCACCTACGGCAATGCCGGCTGGTTGCGCGAGCAGGTGTGCATTTACATGTGTCCGTACGCACGCTTCCAGAGCGTGATGTTCGACAAAGACACCCTGATCGTTTCCTACGACCCGCGTCGTGGCGAAAGCCGTGGCCCGCGCAAGAAAGGCGTCGACTACAAGGCCATGGGCCTGGGTGACTGCATCGACTGCACCATGTGCGTCCAGGTCTGCCCGACCGGTATCGACATCCGCGACGGCCTGCAAGTCGAATGCATCGGCTGTGCGGCCTGCATCGATGCCTGCGACAGCATCATGGACAAGATGGATTACCCGCGCGGTCTGATCAGCTACACCACCGAGCACAACCTGTCCGGGCAAAAAACCAATAAACTGCGCCCGCGCCTGATCGGCTATGCCACGGTGCTGCTGGCGATGATCGCCTTGCTGATGACCGCGTTCTTCATGCGTTCGCTGGTCGGTTTCGACGTCAGCAAAGACCGCGTGCTGTACCGCGAAAACGCCGAAGGCCGGATCGAAAACGTCTACAGCCTGAAGATCATGAACAAGGATCAGCGCGACCACACCTACGTGCTCGAAGCCGCTGGCCTGCCGGACCTCAAGCTGCAAGGCAAGCGCGAGATCAAGGTCGCCGCCGGGGAGATTTTCAGCCAACCGGTCGAACTGTCCAGCGCACCGGAGAAACTGCCATCGAGCACCAACGAGGTGAAATTCATCCTCAAGGATGCCGATGACGACAGCGTCCACATTGAAGCCAAGAGCCGGTTCATCGGCCCACAAGTTCGTTGAGAGAAGTGATCATGCCCACAGCAACTGCCGCAAGCCCCTGGTACAAGCACCTTTGGCCGTGGATCATCATCGCCATCCTGGCGTGTTCCGTGACCCTGACCTTGTCCATGGTGACGATCGCGGTGAACAACCCGGACAACCTGGTCAACGACAACTATTACGAAGCCGGCAAAGGCATCAACCGTTCCCTCGACCGTGAGTTGCTGGC
This sequence comes from Pseudomonas sp. GM41(2012), assembly GCF_000282315.2. GTDB lineage: Bacteria > Pseudomonadota > Gammaproteobacteria > Pseudomonadales > Pseudomonadaceae > Aquipseudomonas. Next base: position 781,558 of record NZ_AKJN02000008.1, on the reverse strand, counting down.
GCAGACCCTGCTGCTGCGCGCCAGCGTTCATCTGGACGACGTGACCGGTGAGGTCGACCTGCGCCTGAGCGGCAACAGCCAACCGAAAACCCTGGAGCTGAACCTGATCTCACCGACCCAGCCAGAGAAGGATCGCAAGATCACCCTGGCGCGCAGCGAAACCGAACAGGGCCGCTACATTGGCCAGTTGAACGACAAGGTCGACGGTCGCCGCTTTGTAGAACTGCTGGGCGTACAGGATGACAAGACCTGGCGCATGTTCGAAGAAGAACAGGTCAGCCATGACAAGGATTTGCTGCTAGGTGATGAACCACTGCAAGGCGCCGAAGACCTGAAGAAGTAAAAGCCTGCGCTTCGCGCATCGCGAGCAGGCTCGCTCCCACAGTGGATCTGCGGTGTACATGAATTTTGTGCACGACATCGATCAAATGTGGGAGTGAGCCTGCTCGCGATGAGGCCCTTCCGAACGATATAGACTTCACCTCATGACCACTCCACTCCCCTGCTACCACTGCGCCCTGCCCGTCCCGGCCGGCAGCCGCTTCACCGCTGCCGTCCTCGGTGAAACCCGCGAGTTCTGCTGCCCGGGTTGCCAGGCCGTGGCCGAAGCCATCGTGGCCGGCGGACTGGAAACCTATTACCAGCATCGCAGCGAGTCATCGGCCAACCCCGAAGCGCTGCCGGTGCAGTTGGTGGACGAACTGGCGCTGTACGACCGCGCCGACGTGCAAGCCCCCTTCGTCCGCCACGAAGGCGAACTGGCCGAAACCACCCTGTTGATGGAAGGCATCAGTTGCGCCGCCTGCGGCTGGCTGATCGAGAAACACCTGCGCGGCTTGCCGGCAGTGGCCGAAGCGCGCCTGAACCTGTCCAACCATCGCCTGCATGTGCGCTGGGCGGACGCGCAACTGCCGTTGAGCCAGGTACTCAGCGAATTGCGCCACATCGGTTACGCCGCGCACCCCTATCAGGCCGACCGCGCCAGCGAACAACTGGCCAGCGAAAACCGCCTGGCCCTGCGCCAACTCGGCGTCGCCGGGTTGCTGTGGTTTCAGGCAATGATGGCGACCATGGCCACCTGGCCGGAATTCAACATCGACCTCAGCCCCGAGCTGCACACCATCCTGCGTTGGGTCGCGCTGTTCCTCACCACCCCGATCGTGTTCTACAGCTGCGCGCCATTCTTCAAAGGCGCCATGCGCGACTTGCGCACCCGCCATCTGACCATGGACGTTTCGGTGTCGCTGGCCATTGGCAGCGCCTACATCGCCGGGATCTGGACCTCGATCACCGGTGTCGGTGAACTGTATTTCGATGCGGTGGGCATGTTCGCGCTGTTCCTGCTGGCCGGACGGTATCTCGAACGTCGCGCCCGCGAACGCACCGCCGCCGCCACCGCACAGCTTGTAAACCTGCTGCCCGCCTCGTGTCTGCGCTTGAGTGCCGACGGCCAGAGCGAGCGGATCCTGCTCAGCGAACTGCGTGTGGGCGATCAGGTGCTGGTGCATCCCGGTGCAATCCTCCCGGCTGACGGCAAGATCCTCGACGGCCAGTCGAGCGTCGACGAATCCCTGCTCACCGGCGAATACCTGCCGCAACCGCGCACGCCGGGCGATGCCGTCACCGCGGGCACCCTAAACGTCGAAGGCGCGCTGACCGTGGAAGTCCTGGCGCTGGGTCAAGACACCCGACTGTCCGCCATCGTCCGCCTGCTGGACCGCGCCCAGGCCGAGAAGCCGCGACTGGCGGAAATTGCTGATCGCGCCGCGCAATGGTTCCTGTTGCTGTCACTGATTGCCGCGGCCGTCATCGGCCTCATCTGGTGGGAACTGGATTCGTCGAGAGCCTTCTGGATTGTGCTGGCAATGCTCGTTGCGACGTGCCCGTGCGCCTTGTCCCTGGCCACGCCGACCGCCCTCACCGCCGCCACTGGCACACTGCACAAACTCGGCTTGCTGCTGACTCGCGGCCACGTGCTGGAAGGCCTCAATCAGATCGACACGGTGATTTTCGACAAGACCGGCACGCTGACGGAAGGTCGCCTGGCCTTGCGTTCGATTCGCCCGCTCGGCGCACTCAATAGCGATCAATGCCTGAGCCTCGCCGCAGCGCTGGAAAACCGCTCCGAACACCCGATCGCCCGGGCGTTTGGCCGGGCACCGCTGGCCGCCGAAGAAGTCCACAGCACGCCAGGACTCGGCCTCGAAGGGTTGGTCGGTGAACAACGCCTGCGCATTGGCCAACAGGGTTTTGTCTGTGAACTCAGTGGCGCTGCCGTGCCATCGATGCCGGATGAGGCCGGCCAATGGCTGTTGCTCGGCGACGACCAGGGGCCGTTGGCGTGGTTTGTTCTCGACGACCGCCTGCGTGCCGATGCACCTGCACTGCTCGCGGCCTGCAAGGCTCGCGGCTGGCGAACATTGCTGCTGTCCGGTGACAGCTCGCCGATGGTCGCCAGTGTCGCTGCGGAACTGGGCATCGATGAAGCCCGAGGCGGCTTGCGTCCTGACGATAAATTGCAGGTCTTGCAACAGCTGCACAAGGAAGGCCGCAAGGTGTTGATGCTCGGTGACGGGGTCAACGACGTGCCCGTGCTGGCCGCCGCCGACATCAGCGTGGCCATGGGGTCGGCCACCGATCTGGCGAAAACCAGTGCCGATGCCGTACTGCTGTCGAACCGCCTCGACGCATTGGTACAAGCCTTCAGCCTGGCTCGGCGCACCCGCCGGGTAATCATCGAGAACCTGCTGTGGGCCGGGCTGTACAATGGCCTCATGTTGCCGTTCGCCGCCCTCGGCTGGATCACCCCGGTATGGGCCGCGGTCGGCATGTCCATCAGTTCGTTGACCGTGGTGCTGAACGCCCTGCGCCTGACTCGCATGCCAAACACGCCTGCGGTCAGCGCCACGCCAGAAACCCGTCCGCTGCCGGCCTGAGCCGCGCGGGCATGGAGTCAAGATGCCAGCTCTCTACGTGATGATCCCGGCCGCGCTGCTGATCGTGGCCATCGCCATTTACATCTTCTTCTGGGCAGTCGACAGCGGTCAGTACGACGACCTCGACGGCCCGGCCCACAGCATCCTGTTTGATGACCAGGACCCGAACCACAAGGCCGCGGTCGACGAAGCCAGCGGCCATCCGGCCAAACCGGACGACAAGGCGCCCCCTCATGCTTGAGTTGGCGCCGCTGCTGGTGTCTGCGGTGATTCTCGGTCTGCTCGGCGGCGGGCATTGCCTGGGCATGTGCGGCGGCTTGATGGGCGCGTTGACCCTGGCGATTCCCAAGGAGCAACGCAGCCGGCGTTTTCGACTGCTGCTGGCCTACAACCTGGGGCGAATTCTCAGCTACGCAACGGCCGGCCTGCTGATCGGTCTGGCCGGGTGGGCGGTAGCCAACAGCCCCGCGGCGATGTTCATGCGCGTCATCGCCGGATTGCTGCTGGTCGCCATGGGCCTATACCTCGCCGGTTGGTGGAGCGGCCTGACCCGCATCGAAAGCCTCGGTCGCGGCCTGTGGCGGCACATCCAGCCCGTGGCCAACAAACTGCTGCCGGTGTCGAACGTCCCCCGCGCGCTGCTGCTGGGCGCGCTCTGGGGCTGGCTGCCCTGCGGGTTGGTTTACAGCACGTTGCTATGGTCGGCGAGTCAGGGCAATGCGCTGGACAGTGCGCTTTTGATGCTCGCGTTCGGGCTCGGCACCTGGCCGGTGTTGCTCGCCACGGGGCTGGCGGCTGAGCGGGTCACGGCGTTGTTGCGCAAACGTAGCGTGCGGATGACGGGCGGATTACTGGTGATCCTGTTCGGCATCTGGACCTTGCCGGGGCCGCATCAGCATTGGCTCATGGGGCATTAAAGCAAAGATCAAAAGATCGCAGCCTTCGGCAGCTCCTACATGAGATCGCGTGCACCTGTAGGAGCTGCCGAAGGCTGCGATCTTTTGATCTTAATGCCGTTGACGCAAATCAAGATGCCCCACCGCGCCTCCCCCTAGACTCGCTGACACTGCCAGCCTATCCGGGGGAATGCCCGCATGATGCTCGACGCCATTCGTTGGGACACCGATCTGATCCGCCGTTACGACCTGGCGGGACCGCGCTACACCTCCTACCCGACCGCGGTGCAATTCGACGGTCAGGTCGGCACGTTCGACCTGTTCCACGCCCTGCGCGACAGCCGTAAAGCCCTGCGCCCGTTATCGCTGTATGTGCACGTGCCATTCTGCGCGAACATTTGCTACTACTGCGCCTGCAATAAAGTCATCACCAAGGACCGCGGTCGGGCCCAGCCCTATTTGCAGCGCCTTGAGCAGGAAATCCAGCTGATCGCCTGCCACCTCGACCCCGCGCAGAAAGTCGATCAACTGCATTTCGGCGGCGGCACCCCGACCTTTCTCAGTCACGATGAACTGCGCCAGTTGATGGCCCAGTTGCGCAAAAGCTTCAACTTGCTGGACGACGATTCCGGCGACTACGGCATCGAAATCGACCCTCGCGAAGCCGACTGGTCGACCATGGGCCTGCTCCGTGAACTGGGTTTCAACCGGGTCAGTATCGGCCTGCAAGACCTCGATCCGGCAGTGCAACGGGCAGTTAATCGCCTGCAAAGCCTGGAAGAAACCCGCGCGGTGATCGACGCTGCCCGCACGCTGCAGTTTCGCTCGATCAACATTGACCTGATCTATGGTTTGCCAAGGCAGACACCCGAGAATTTCGCCCGCACGGTTGATGAAGTGATCAACCTGCAACCGGACCGCCTTTCGGTGTTCAACTACGCGCACCTGCCGGAACGCTTCATGCCGCAACGGCGAATCAACAGCGACGAACTGCCGACACCGGCGCAAAAACTGGAAATGCTCCAGGGCACCATCGAGCAACTGACCAAGGCCGGTTATCGCTATATCGGCATGGACCACTTCGCGCTGCCCGACGATGAACTGGCAATTGCTCAAGAAGAATCAACCCTGCAACGCAACTTCCAGGGCTACACCACCCACGGTCATTGCGACCTGATTGGCCTGGGCGTGTCCGCCATCAGCCAGATCGGCGACCTGTATTGCCAGAACAACAGCGACTTGAATCAGTACCAGAACACGCTGGCCAGCTCGCAGCTGGCTACCAGCCGGGGCCTGCTGTGCAACGCCGATGACCGCCTGCGACGAGCGGTCATCCAGCAACTGATCTGCACCTTCAGCCTGGAGTTCTCCGAGATCGAACACGCCTTCAACATCGACTTTCAGGGTTACTTCGGCGAACTCTGGCCGCAGTTGCAGGGAATGGCTGAAGACGGCCTGATCGAACTGGATAACGAACGGATCACCGTATTGCCCGCCGGACGATTGCTGGTGCGCTCGGTGTGCATGGTGTTCGACGCGTACCTGGAACAGCACAATCGCCAGCGGTTTTCACGGGTGATCTAGCCATCACCTCACTGGCCGGTCTACGAAACACTGACTTTACGACCCTGCGACAAAATCGCCGCGTGCCTGAATGTCCTCCCGTGGGTTACCCTTACGGCTTATGTGTGTTTTCCCACAAGGATTTAAGAAATGTCCGAGCCAGTAAAGCTGCGCGCTCATAGTCAGGCCCATTGCAAGGATTGCAGCCTGGCTCCCCTCTGCTTGCCACTTTCTTTGAATCTGGAAGACATGGAAGCGCTGGACGAAATCGTTAAACGTGGCCGCCCGCTGAAAAAGGGCGAGTTCCTGTTCCGCCAGGGCGACACCTTCGATTCCGTTTATGCAGTACGCTCTGGCGCCCTGAAGACCTTCAGTCTGAGCGATGGCGGCGAAGAACAACTCACCGGTTTCCACCTGCCCAGCGAACTAGTCGGTCTGTCGGGCATGGACACCGAAAAACACCCGGTCTCGGCGCAAGCCATGGAAACCACATCGGTGTGTGAAATCCCTTTCGAACGCCTCGACGAACTGGCGCTGCAACTGCCGCAACTGCGCCGTCAGTTGATGCGCGTGATGAGCCGCGAGATTCGCGACGATCAGCAAATGATGTTGCTGCTGTCGAAGAAAACCGCCGACGAGCGCATCGCCACGTTCCTGGTCAACCTGTCGGCCCGTTTCCGCGCCCGGGGTTTCTCGGCCAACCAGTTCCGCCTGAGCATGTCGCGCAACGAAATCGGCAATTACCTGGGCCTGGCGGTGGAAACCGTGTCCCGGGTGTTCACGCGTTTCCAGCAAAACGAATTGATTGCGGCTGAAGGCAAGGAAATCCACATCCTCGACCCGATCCAGCTCTGCGCCCTGGCCGGCGGCTCGCTAGACGGCTGATTTCGGCGATGGCGGCTGAGCGAAACGGTTCAGCCGCCGTTATACTCCGTCGTTTGCAGCCTGCCAGGACACCTCGACGATGGTCTTCGACTCCTTCGACATCAAATCCCTCATCCGCCCTGTGATCGACTTTCCCAAGCCAGGCGTGATCTTTCGCGACATTACCCCGCTGTTCCAGTCGCCCACGGCCTTGCGCCTGGTGATGGACAGCTTCGCCCATCGTTATGTCGAGGCCGACTTCACCCACATCGGTGCGATGGACGCGCGTGGTTTTCTGATCGGTTCGGTCCTGGCCTATCAGCTGAACAAGCCACTGGTGCTGTTCCGCAAGCAAGGCAAACTGCCGGCCGACGTACTGGCCGAGGGTTATGCGACCGAATACGGCGAAGCCTTCCTCGAAGTCCACGCCGACAGCCTGTGCGAGGGCGATTCGGTGGTGATGTTCGATGACCTGATCGCCACGGGCGGGACGCTGATTGCCGCGGCGAACCTGGTTCGACGCATGGGCGCGCGGGTTCATGAGGCGGCGGCGATCATTGATTTGCCAGAGTTGGGCGGGTCACAGCGCCTGGAAGATATGGGGATTCCGACGTTTTGCCTGACGCAGTTTGCGTTGTCTGATAAATAGGCGGCGTCTGGGCTGACGCCATCGCGAGCAGGCTCACTCCCACATTTGATCTATGTCGTTCACAGAGTTTGTGTACACAGGAGATCCCCTGTGGGAGCGAGCCTGCTCGCGATAGCGTCAGCCGCTACACCACCGATTAAAGCCCCATCTGCTTACTGATGATCTCGTTCATCACTTCCCGCGTCCCCCCGCCGATCGACAGAATCCGGTTATCGCGATACAGCCGCTCCACCAGGCTCTCGCGCATATAGCCGAGGCCACCCAAAATCTGCACCGCATCCGTCGTAATCCGGTCAGCCGTGTCAGTCGCAAAATTCTTGGCCATGGAAATCTCCTTGATCACACTCTGCCCCGCCGCCATTTTCGCCGCCTGGCGGTAGGTGAATTCCCGCGACACCTCCAGTGCCGTGGCCATTTCGGCGAGGCGATGCTTGAGCACCTGAAACTTGCCGATGGGTTTACCGAACGCTTCGCGCTGGCGAGCCCATTTCAGACTTTCTTCCAGCGCCAGTTGCGCGGTCATGTTGGCCATTAGCGCCAGCGCCAGGCGTTCGCTCTGGAAGTTGCCCATGATGCAGGCGAAGCCCATGTTCTCGGCGCCAATCAGATTTCCAACCGGCACCCGGCAATCGTCGAAGAACAGTTCGGCAGTGTCCGACGCCCACCAACCCATTTTCTTCAAATGACGGCCAACGGTGAAACCGGGCGTGCCCTTCTCGATCAACAGCAGGCTGATGCCACCGAAACCCGGCGCACCGGTGCGCACCGCCACGGTGTAGAAATCCGCGCGGACGCCGCTGGTGATAAAGGTTTTGCTGCCGCTGACCCAGTAGAACTCGCCGTCACGCACGGCGCGGGTTTGCAGGTTGGCGACGTCGGAGCCACCACTGGGCTCGGTCACGGCCAGGGCGCTGATCTTCTCGCCGGCAAGCACCTGCGGCACAACGCGATCGCGGACTTCGGGCCTGGCCCACTTGAGGATCGGCGGCAGGCCGATGTCCAGCGAGCCTAGCCCCGCCACCAAGCCGCCGGAGCCACAACGCATCAGCTCTTCGCTGGCGGCGACCTTGGCGAACAGATCACCTTCGTGGCTGCCACCCAGGGCTTCGGGGTAACCGATCCCCAGAATCCCCGCCGCCCCGGCCTTGAGGTAGAGCTCGCGGGGAAAGCTTTCGGCTTCTTCCCACTGGTCGATGTCCGGCAAGATCTCGCGCTCGACGAAACGTCTGACGCTGTCGCGGACCAATTGGTGGCTGGGGTCGAAGTAATCCTGAAAGGCAGGCATCGGCGAGCTCCACTGAAGGTTCAGCGAAGTTAACCGAGCGCTTGCTTGGTTTTCAACAAGATTGTGTGAATAAGATGGACCGCGTCGCCTGCATCGCGGGCAAGCCTTGCTCCTACAGGTGATGCGGTGCTTCTGTTTTTGTAGGAGCAAGGCTTGCCCGCGATGGCGTCAGTGCAGACGCCACAAATTACAAAACGATCGGCTTACGCCCGGCAAACGAATGCGCCAACGTCCCGCCATCCACCAATTCCAGCTCGCCACCCAACGGCACGCCATGGGCGATGCGCGAGGCGATCAGGCCTTTGTTGTTGAGCAATTGGGCAATGTAATGCGCTGTCGCCTCACCTTCCACGGTCGGGTTGGTCGCCAGAATGACTTCAGTGAACGTACCCGCCTCTTCGATCCGCGCCAGCAGTTGCGGAATACCGATGGCTTCCGGCCCCAGTCCGTCGAGTGGCGACAGATGGCCCTTGAGTACAAAGTAGCGCCCACGAAAACCGGTCTGCTCCACCGCGTAAACGTCCATCGGCCCTTCCACGACGCAGAGCAAGGTGTCGTCGCGACGGGTATCGGCGCATTGCGGGCAGAGGTCGTCTTCGGTCAGCGTGCGGCACAACCGGCAGTGACCCACCCCTTCCATGGCCTGGCTCAGTGCCAGGGCCAATCGCGAGCCGCCGCTGCGATCACGCTCGAGCAGCTGCAACGCCATGCGTTGGGCAGTTTTCTGACCCACACCTGGCAAAATTCGCAGGGCGTCGATCAGTTGGCGAATCAAAGGGCTGAAGCTCATGGGGAAAAGTCCGACAAAACAACGAGACGCGGTTTATACCCGCGCCTCTGTTTAGCGTCAATTACTCAGTCCTGGGCGACCTGCACAACCAGTTTGCCGAAGTTGCGTCCTTCCAGCAGACCGATGAACGCCTCAGGCGCCTGCTCTAGGCCATCGACCACGTCTTCGCGGAACTTCACCTTGCCGTCGCGCACCCACGGCGCCATGGCGCTGACGAATTCCGGCTGACGATCACCGTAGTCGTCGAACACGATGAAGCCCTGGATTCGCACGCGCTTGGTCAGCAGCGTGCGCTGCAATTGCGGCAGTCGATCCGGGCCGCTCGGTGCTTCGTGAGTGTTGTAGGACGCGATCAGACCGCAGAGTGGAATTCGCGCCTTGGGATTAAGCAACGGCAGCACGGCATCGAACACCTTGCCGCCGACGTTTTCGTAATAGATGTCGATGCCCTCGGAGCACGCCTTGGCCAATTCATCGGCGAAGTTCGGGCTCTTGTGATCGATGCAGGCATCAAAACCCAACTCCTCGACCACATAACGGCACTTGTCCGCGCCACCGGCCACGCCGACCACGCGCAAGCCCTTGATCTTCGCCACCTGGCCGACCACCGAACCCACAGCGCCGGATGCAGCCGCCACCACCAGGGTTTCGCCGGCCTTGGGCTGGCCGATGTCCATCAGGCCCATATACGCGGTCATGCCGGGCATGCCCAACACGCCCAGCGCCATTGACGGGCTCGGCAGCCCGGACGGCATCGGAATAATGTTGCGACCGTCGCTGAGGCTGTGGCTCTGCCAACCGGTAGAACCGACCACCAGATCACCTTCCTGAAACTTCGGATTCAGCGAGCGCTCGACCCGGCTGACAGCGCCACCGGTCATCACCTCGCCGATCTCAACCGGTGCGGCGTAGGACGGCGCGTCGCTCATGCGTCCGCGCATGTAGGGATCGAGTGACAGGTAAAGGGTCTTGAGCAGCACCTGACCGTCGGCCAGGTCCGGCAGCGCAACGCGCTCCAGGCGGAAATTCTCCGGCGTCGGCGCGCCTACCGGGCGGGACGCCAGGACGATACGTTGGTTGAGGGTCAATGCTTGTGGCATGTGAGCTTCTCCTTTGATCGATGAATTTGGCGGTATAGGGAGCAGACCTTGATGGGGGTAGCGCGTTCGATGTTTCTTCAACAGGACCGAGTCGACTTCTTCGCGAGCAGGCTCGCTCCCACATTGGAACGCGGTCACCTGTGGGAGCGAGCCTGCTCGCGAAAGCGGCCTGATAGGCGCTAAATCTTCAACAGACAGAAACAAAAATGCCAGGCGCGATGCCTGGCATTTTTTTGTAACCCATCCGAAGCGCTTTGGCGAATCAGAATGGCAGTTTCATACCCGGTGGCAGTTGCATGCCAGCGGTCATGCCGGACATTTTGTCCTGGCTGTTGGCTTCGATCTTGCGCACGGCATCGTTGACGGCGGCAGCGAACACAGCCTCCAGCATCTCTTTGTCGTCTTCGCTCAAGCCTTCGACCAGGCTTGGATCGATGGTCACGCGCTTGACGTCGTGACGACCGGTCATCACCACGGTGACCATATCGCCACCGGCTTTACCGGTGACTTCGGCGTTGGCCAGTTCTTCCTGCATCTTGGCCATTTTTTCCTGCATCTGCTGTGCCTGCTTCATCAGGCCGGCCATGCCACCTTTCATCATGGGAATCACCTCAAAAGTACTTGGATAAATACAGCGCCCGGCCCTTTCGGCCGAACACCTTCAGTTATTAGCCCTGAGTGACCAGGGTCTCGACAGGTTCAATAGTATCGTTACGGACCACCGCACCGAACTGCTGCATCATTTGCTGGATGAACGGATCACCGTGAATCGACTCTTCGGCCTCGCGCTGACGGTTCGCACGGCGACGGGACGCAGCCTGGGCCGGGGTTTCCTGCTCGGGCTTGATCAGCTCCATGCGCAGGGTCAGCGTACGCCCGTGAAACTGGTTCAACGCATCGTTCAAGCGACGCTGTTGAGTCGCGTTAAACAACGCGCTGTGGGCCGGGTCCAGGTGCATCAGCCAATTGTCACCCTCGACGGCGATCAGCGTGCAGTTGGCGGCAATGCTGCCGGTCATGCCGGAGATCGGCAGTTTCGGGAACAACTCCAGCCATTGCAACGCCAGACCGGTGGCCGGCATGGCGGCCGGTTCAGGTTCGGCTTCCGGCGTTGGCTCAGCGGTGTGTTCGCTGGCCAGTTCGTCGAGGTAGCTGTAAGCCGACTCCATGTCCGGCTCGATGTAGTCCTCGTCCAGCGGCGGCTCGTCGTCCAGGTCCATGCCCGGCGTGGCGGCGTCGACTTCGGCTACCGACGGCTCCGGAATCGGCGCAGCGGCCCACTCAGGCGCGTCCGGCACTACGCTGTCGGGCGTCGGTAATGGCATCGGCGCCAATTCGGGTTGCTCGCTGGCAGTTTCCAGCACCGGCTCGACAGCAGGTTGCTGAACGACTTCGGGCTCTATCGGGTCGTTCCAAGGCAGATCGACGACGACTTCGACCGCTGCTGCTTCAACGACAGGCTCAGGCGCAACGACGGGCACGACCGGCTCAGGCTCGGGCGCTTGTACTGGAGCAACCACTGTCGCAACCGGCACAGGCTCAACGGGTGCAACTGCCGCAGCGACTACCGGCGCAACAACGGGCGCGGCAGCCACTGAATTTGCGGAATCAACTGTGGCCTGGCTGATCCCCACTGTCTTTAGCGGTTGCCTTGGCGCGTCCGTGGTGTCTGCCGGCCGGAACGCGAGCATTCGCAACAGGACCATTTCGAAGCCACCGCGCGGGTCCGGCGCCAGCGGCAAGTCGCGGCGACCGATCAGGCCCATCTGGTAATAGAACTGCACGTCTTCGGCCGGCAAAGCCTGGGCCAGCGCCAGCACCCGGTCACGGTCGCCATGACCGTTGTCGACGCCTTCAGGCAAAGCCTGGGCGATGGCGACACGGTGCAGCACGTTGAGAATTTCCGAGAGCACGCCGTTCCAGTCCGGGCCTTGTTCGGCCAAGTGACGGACGGCTTCGAGCAAGGCCTTGGCGTCGCCTTCGATCAGAGCATGCAGGACATCGTAGACCTGACCGTGATCGAGCGTGCCGAGCATCGCCCGTACGTCGGCAGCCATGACTTTGCCTTCACCGAAGGCAATCGCCTGGTCGGTCAGGCTCATGGCGTCGCGCATCGAACCGTCGGCAGCACGGCCCAGCAGCCACAGTGCGTCGTCTTCGAACGGCACGTTCTCGACACCCAGCACATGGGTCAAATGCTCGACCACACGCTCCGGCGTCATGTTTTTCAGAGAGAACTGCAGGCACCGCGAAAGAATCGTTGCAGGAAGTTTCTGCGGATCGGTGGTCGCCAGGATGAACTTGACGTAGGGCGGCGGCTCTTCAAGGGTTTTCAACAGCGCATTGAAGGAATGGCTGGAGAGCATGTGCACTTCGTCGATCAGGTAGACCTTGAAGCGCCCGCGGCTCGGCGCGTACTGCACGTTGTCGAGCAGTTCGCGGGTGTCCTCGACCTTGGTCCGGCTCGCGGCGTCGATCTCGATCAGGTCGACAAAGCGGCCTTCATCGATCTCGCGGCACACCGAGCACTCGCCGCACGGCGTTGAAGTGATACCTGTTTCACAGTTCAGGCATTTGGCGATGATCCGCGCGATGGTGGTCTTGCCGACCCCGCGGGTACCGGTAAACAGATAGGCGTGGTGCAGCCGCTGGCTGTCCAAGGCATTGATCAGAGCCTTGAGCACATGGGTCTGGCCGACCATTTCGCGGAACGAGCGCGGACGCCATTTACGTGCAAGAACCTGATAACTCATCGAAAACCGTCGCAACGAAGGAACAGAAGCGGCTAATGCTATCGGAGCAAGGCCAAAATTGCATCCGGTGCGCTCGTCTAATCTGGCTAAGATGGTCTTTGGGGGGCTTTTATCGGCTCGGGTTTTATCAGCACCGGAGCGTTTATGCGGCTGGCCTTTGGGGCACTGCTGTTGATCAGCCTGAATGTCGCTGGCGCCGAGCCGCCATTGCGCTTCGTGGTGCCCGACAGTTGGGCGATGCCGATGGTGCAACTGGACCGCGGCCGCCCCACCCAAGGCATCCTGCACGACATGATGGTCAGCCTCGCGACCCAGGTCGGCGTACCGGCCGAATTTCACGTGCTGCCTCGCACGCGAGTGCAAAACGCCATGGAGCACGGCGAAGTCGATATCCGCTGCTATGCGGCGCAGTCCTGGCAGCCGAATCAGTCCGGGGACTACATCTGGAGCATTCCACTGTGGTTTCAGCGCGACCTGCTGATCAGCCGGTCAGATCCGCTGACCTCAGTGATACCTGCGGACTTGTCGCGACAAGCCATCGGCACCGTACTCGGCTACAGCTACCCGACCCTGCAACCGCTGTTTGACGCCGACCGGCTGCATCGCGAAGACGCGCGCAACCAGGAGCAGGTGCTGGAAAAACTCCACGCCGGACGCTATCGCTATGCCGTGAGTAATCAATGGACACTGGACTGGTTCAATCAGCGCCTGCTGCCTGGCCGGCAACTGCAAGGCGTGGCGGTCTTGCAGGAACAGAGTGTCGGTTGTTATGTGCGCAACGATCCCAAGGTGCCCGTGCAGCGCATTTTGCGCACCTTGGTGCGAATGAAAATGTCCGGGGAAATCGACGACATCATCCGGCTCTATATAGGTTCCGAGCCAAGCACACCCTAAGCGATTCCTCTGATCGACACGAGACCATTGTGGGAGCGAGCCTGCTCGCGATAGCGGTATGTCAGTCCCCATCAATGTTGAATGTCAGACCGCTATCGCGAGCAGGCTCGCTCCCACATGGGTTCGGTGTTGATCACAAAACTTCAGCCTGCTTGATCCAGCACCTGCCATTGCACTGGCGCGACAAACCCCGCAACCCAGCCCGGTACTTCTGCGGGCGGCATCGGCCGGGCAATGAAACAGCCTTGAGCAACTTCGCAGCCCAGGCGTAGCAGCAATTCACCGTGCTCGATACTTTCCAGCCCTTCGGCGATCACCTGCCGGCCAAAGGCCCGAGCCAGGCCAATGACCGCCATGGTCAGGGCCAGATCATCACGATCATTAACGATATCGCGCACGAACGACTTGTCGATCTTGATGGTTTGGGTTTGCAAACGCTTGAGGTAGCTCAGGGACGAATAACCAGTGCCGAAGTCCCCCAGTGAGAACTGCACCCCCAGCGCCTGACAGGCCTGCAAACAGGCGCTGACGTGCTGAATATTCTCGATCGCCACCGACTCGACGATTTCCAGATCGAGCATCTGCGGAGCCACCTGGGCATGCCGGGCGAGCACGTGTTTGAGCCGGTCGACAAAATCCGCGCGCTGGAAATGTCGTGCCGCAATATTAATGCTGACTGGCCAGCCCTGCCCCGCTTGCTGCCAATGGTGCAACTGCGACAGGACCTGATCCATTACCCACTCACCGATATCGATGATCAGGTCCGTTTCTTCCACCAGCGGCAAAAACTCCCGGGCCGGCACCATGCCGTGTAGCGGATGCTCCCAACGTAACAACGCCTCGAAGCCGACAACCTCGCCACGACGCATGTTCACCTTGGGCTGGAAATGCACACGCAACTCACCGGCAGCCAGCGCCTGGCGCACTCGCTCGACCGTCTGGTGAGTGGCTTTGACCTCCTGATCCCGTGACACGTCGAACACATGAAAGCGATTGCGACCGCGTTGTTTCGCCACGTACATGGCCTGATCGGCATGACGCAGCAGGGTTTCGGCATCTTCATTGTCGTGGGGGAACAGGGTGACGCCGATACTGGCAAACACATTGACGCCCTTGCCATGCAGCGAGTACGGCGCCGAAATAGCGCCGAGCACCCGGTTCAACGCCGCACGCAGTTCCGGCAGATCTCGCACGTATCGCAACACCAACACAAACTCGTCACCAGCCAACCGCGCCACCACATCTTCGCCGCGAACAATGGTGCGCAGACGCTTGGCCACCTCGACCAACAGCAGATCGCCACTAGCATGCCCGTAGCCATCATTGACCGCTTTGAAGCCGTCGAGATCGAGCATGCACACCGCCAGCGGGATGTTTTCGTGTCGGGAGAACTCCAGCGCCTGATCCAGCAAATCCGAGAGGAACGCGCGATTCGGCAGCCCGGTCAGCACGTCATGCCCCACCCGCCATTGCAGTGAATGCAGCAATTGGTGTTTTTCGCTGATGTCGAAACGAATCGAAAGATATCGGTCAACCCGCCCGGTGGAGTCATCAAGTACCGGCACCATGGTGCTGTCGACCCAATACAGGCTGCCGTCCTTGGCGCGATTACAGATCTCGCCTTTCCAGACCTGGCCCAAGGCGATGGTGCGCCACATCGCCGCGAAGAAATCGGCGGAGTGCAGACCCGAGTTGAGGAGACGATGGTTCTGCCCGAGCAGTTCTTCGCGGCTATAGCCGGACACGGCACAGAACTGATCGTTGACGTGGGTGATCCGGCCGCTCAGATCAGTCTCGGAAAAAATCGCGGCGGCATCCACGGCCCTGCGGTATTTCTCATCCATGAGTCAGGCTCGCTGTGGCTAGCGGTGATACCGCTCGACCAGTGCAGGATGCCCGGAAGAGATGTTTTTATAGGTAATGCGCAGCAACACGTTATCACTCCATGAACAGCGGTTGATGGCCTCCTGACAGCTGAGATCAACTAACCTTAAAGGCCGCAAATACCCATTTTGAGCGGCGATTCTACGAAACGCATCACATTTTGCAAAGCAAGGTGATGGATCATGCAGTTGTCTAATGCAAAAATCTATCGTTAAGTTCTTGATTCTAAATGGGAATTAAGCGATGCAAATTTCAAGTTTGGGTGCGGCCATTCGGCGCTACCGCAAGGTCGCTGGGCTTACTCAGGCTGAACTCGGTGAAAAAACCGGTTTTGACCCCAAAACCATCAGCCGCTTCGAAACCGGTACCTACACCCCCAGCGTGGAAGCCTTGTTCCTGTTTGCCGATGTGTTGGGTGTGAAGCTGAAAGCCTTTTTCGCAGATTTAGGCGATGAAGATGAACAGCGGGCGTATCTGTTCGGTGTCATACATAAAGCCACCCCGAAGGATCTGGGAAAGCTGATTGCAGCGGTTGACCAGGCCTTGTCCAAGCCTTAGCGCCAGAAATAAAAAAGGAGGCCGAGCTGTCGCATTCGACAGCTCGGCCTCCTTTTATGTGTTCGCCCTGAAAAACGGAAACGAAAAAACACCGCCTGGACATGATCCATGGCAGAGCAACAAGAATGTAATTTTTTAGACAGATAACGCGAGAGAGGACTCGCGGTGCGTTATGGAGGCAACCCCACCAGCCACACCCCGGCACACAATGTTCCCGCTGTGGCTGCTTCCTTCCGGATCTGACCAGGTTCACGGGTAATCGTTGCGGGGGGACCGATGGGATCACCATAACGACGTTCACCTGACGGCGAACGGCGCCATTGTACCTATCTGAGACGAAGTTACAACCGTTCGGGCGGATTAAAAAACATGTGCTGCTTCAAGGACATGCGCTGACCTTTAAAAGATCGCAGCCTGCGGCAGCTCCTACATGAATCGGCGTACACCTGTAGGAGCTGCCGCAGGCTGCGATCTTTTGATCCTATTGCGCCAACACCTCATCCGCCCGGCCGCCCTCTTGCTGGATCACCAGGTGGATGAAGTGCAGTTTGGCGATCACTGCCGGCGGCAGGACGAACGGATAGAAATCCGGCTGCCCCATGCTGCGCGACAACTCATTCAGCATGCCCGCCAGTTCGATCCACGCATTGACGAACGACAGGAACGCCGCCCCGCCGGGATGCTGTGGATCATAGAGGGTGCTTGGGGGAAACGGCTGATAGTCGAAATCCATCTCCCTGGCACTCATTCCGAACCCCAACGCCGTATCCACCGCATCCATCATGTGCAAGTAGTGAGCCCAGGTTTCGGCCCAATCCTCCCACGGATGCATGGTCGCGTAGGCGCTGACGTAATGTTCCTGCCAGTCGAGCGGTGCGCCTTGCTGGTAATGCCGTTCGAGAGCGTCGGAGTACCTGGCGCGTTCGTCGCCGAACAGGCCGCGGAACGGTTCCAGCCAATGGCTGTTGGCGATCAACCGATCCCAGTAGTAATGCCCGACCTCATGCCGAAAATGCCCGAGCAATGTGCGATAAGGTTCGTGCATCTGCACCCGAATCCGCTCGCGATGAGCATCGTCGGCTTCTTTGATATCGAGGGTGATCAGACCGTTGGCGTGACCCGTGGTGGGTGGCTTGCCTTCGAGGTCGACACCAATGAAATCGAACGCCAGCCCCGTCTCTTCGTCCACGGTTTTGGGAGTTACCTGCAACCCCAGGCTGACCAACTGTGCAACCAGCCGCCGCTTGGCCGTTTCGACCTTGCACCAGCGTTCGTGATTTTCGGCAATCGACAGGTCGGGGATGGTGTGATTCAGGCTACAGGCGATGCATAACGCATCGTGGTCATTGGCGGGCAACAGCCAATTGCACGCGGCCGGGGAATCGAGGTTGGCGCAGCGGCGAAAGACACCGGCTTCCGGATCGGCGTCGAGCAACCAGGTATCAGCCTGCACACCGGGCTGCAGCGACGACAGGCGACTCTGCTCCGGCTGATAACCCAGCGCCGCCGAACACGCCAGGCACTGGCTGTTGCGAAAAAACAGCGACTGCCCGCAGCGGCACTGCCAGACCTTGCTGTTACGCGAGCTTTCGCCGATGAAGGGCGCGGCGATGCGTGTACTGAGCTGTTCGAAGAAGCGGTACATGACGATCTCTCCCTGAGGCTTGCCAAGACTAGATCATCCCCGCGCCGTGATCGTTCCCGCGTTTTGCGTGGGCAACATCAAAAGATCGCAGCCTCGTTTCACTCGACAGCTCCTACAGAGGATATGCATTCCAATGTAGGAGCTGTCGAGTGAAACGAGGCTGCGATCTTGGCGACCTTAAACGCTGATACCGTACTTCATCAGAAACTCGACAAACGCTTCTTCATCCAGAACCTTCAATCCCAGCTCATTAGCCTTCGTCAACTTGGAACCTGCACCCGGCCCAGCGACCACACAATGAGTCTTGGCCGACACGGAGCCCGCCACTTTGGCACCGAGGCTTTCAAGTTTGTCCTTGGCGATGTCGCGGCTCATCAACTCCAGCGAACCGGTCAGCACCCAGGTCTGCCCGGCCAGCGGCAAGCCTTCGACGACTTTCTTCTCGCTCTGCCAGTGCATGCCGAAATCGCGCAGCTGTTTCTCGGCGGCTTCGGCAATCTGGCGATTTTGTGCAACCGCAAAGAACTCCCGAACCGAAGTGGCCTGTTTTTCCGGCAGCGCCTGGCGCATATCCAGCCAGTCGGCACTGAAAACACCTTCAAGCGAACCAAACTTGTCCGCCAGCTTCTGCGCCCCACCCGGCCCGACCGAAGGGATGTGCAGCTTGTCGAGGAAGCCACCCAACGTAGTGCTGGCGGCAAACTCGGCGCCAAGCTCACCCTGATCCTGAATCTGCAGGCCGTGCTTGAGCAGATCCTTGATCACCTGCTGGTTATGCGCATCTTCGAAGAAGCTGTGAATCTCGTGAGCCACTTCCAGACCAACATCCGGCAAATACGTAAGCACTTGCGGCAAGGCTTGCTGAACCCGCTCCAGCGAGCCGAGAGAACGTGCCAGCACCTTGGCTGTTTCTTCGCCGACATCGGGAATCCCGAGGGCGTAGATGAAGCGCGCCAGGCTTGGCTGCTTGCTGTCTTCGATGGCGCTGAGCAAGTTCTTGCTCGACAACTCGGCAAAGCCTTCCAGATCGACAATCTGTTCGAACGTCAGCGCATACAAATCAGCCGGCGAACTCACCAGCCCTTCGTCCACCAGTTGCTCGACGCTCTTCTCGCCCAGGCCTTCGATGTCCATGGCGCGACGGGAGACGAAGTGAATGATTGCCTGCTTGAGTTGAGCACCGCAGGCCAGACGACCGACGCAGCGGTACACCGCGCCTTCGCTGACGGTCTCGCGACCTTTGCTGCGTTTGACCAGTTGCGTGCGCTCGACATGCGAGCCGCAGACTGGGCATTTCTCGGGAATCTGTACTGGCCGTGCGTTGTCCGGACGGCGCTCGATGACCACTTGCACCACCTGCGGAATTACATCGCCAGCGCGGCGAATGATCACCGTGTCGCCAATCATCAGGCCCAGACGCGCCACTTCGTCCATGTTGTGCAACGTCGCGTTGGCCACGGTCACGCCGGCGACCTTGACCGGCTTCAAGCGCGCCACCGGCGTCACCGCACCGGTACGACCGACCTGGAATTCCACATCAAGCAATTCAGTGAGTTCTTCCATCGCCGGGAATTTGTGCGCGATCGCCCAGCGCGGTTCACGAGCACGGAAGCCCAGCTCACGCTGAGAGGCAATGCTGTTGACCTTGAACACCACGCCGTCGATTTCGTAGGGCAGTGAATTTCGGCGCTCACCGATGTCGCGGTAGTAATCCAGGCATTCAGCGATGCCGTGAGCCAGTTTCAACTCATGACTGATCGGCATGCCCCAAGCCTTGAGCTGCTGCAGATTGCCAATGTGCGTATCAGCAATATCGGCCGAAATCTGACCGATGCCGTAGCAGCAAAATTCCAACGGACGGTTGGCGGTGATCTTCGAATCGAGCTGGCGCAAACTGCCCGCCGCCGCGTTGCGCGGATTGGCGAAGGTCTTGCCGCCGACTTCCAGTTGCGTGGCGTTGAGGCGCTCAAAACCGGCCTTGGACATGAACACTTCGCCGCGCACTTCCAGGGTCGCTGGCCAGCCCGTACCGTGCAACTTGAGCGGAATGTTGCGCACGGTACGGACGTTGACGCTGATGTCTTCGCCAGTGGTGCCGTCGCCGCGAGTCGCGCCGCGCACCAGCACGCCGTCCTGATACAGCAAGCTGACCGCCAGGCCATCGAGTTTGGGTTCACAGCTGTATTCCACCGCCGCGCCGCCGCCGAACAAGTCGCCAACCGGAAGGTCGAGACCTTCAGTTACCCGGCGATCGAACTCGCGCATGTCGGTTTCTTCGAAGGCGTTGCCGAGGCTGAGCATCGGCACTTCGTGACGCACCTGTGTGAACGCCGACAGCGCCGCACTGCCGACGCGCTGGGTTGGCGAGTCGCTGGTGATCAGTTCGGGATGCGTCGCTTCGAGGGCCTTGAGCTCGTGGAACAACCGATCGTATTCGGCGTCCGGAATGCTCGGCTCGTCCAGCACGTGATAGCGATAGTTGTGCTGATCGAGTTCAGCGCGCAGCTCTAGAATGCGGTTTTTGGCGGCGGTCATGGGTGTTCTCTCATAAAGCAAAAGAGCAGCCGAGGCTGCTCAATCTCATCTCATCAAGATCTAGAGATCGCAGCCTCGTTTCACTCGACAGCTCCTACAGAAAATCGCGATCCCTGTAGGAGCTGTCGAGTGAAACGAGGCTGCGATCTTTTGCCTTTATCGTTTCTGGGTCAGGGCGCGACGTTCGAATTCGACGATGCGCTGACGGTAATGCTCAATCGTCTGGGCGGTCAGCACGCTGCGCTGGTCGTCTTTCAGTTCGCCGTTCAGCTCCTGGGACAGTTTGCGCGCCGCGGCCACCATCACGTCGAAGGCTTGCTTCGGATGACGCGGGCCTGGCAGACCGAGGAAGAAGCTCACTGCCGGTGTGCTGAAGTGGTCGATGTCGTCCAGATCGAAAACACCCGGCTTGACCGCATTGGCCATCGAGAACAGGACTTCGCCATTGCCAGCCATGCTTTCGTGGCGGTGGAAGATGTCCATCTCGCCAAAACGCAGACCGCTTTCCAGAATATTCTGCAACAGCGCCGGGCCTTTGAAGCCGGCGGCGTCGCGGCAGATCACGCTGATCACCAGCACTTCTTCGGCTTGCGGTTGTTCCTTGTCGCTGGCTGAACTCGAAACCTTGGTGTCATCCGGGAAATCGTCGTCACGGCTGCTGAAGCTCGGGCCGCCGTCCAGATCCAGGCTGAGGTTCATGTCGCCTTGCGAAGGCTCGCCATGGCCACGCTTGCCGCGCTTGGAACCCGACTCACGCGGCTCACGGGCAGGCATGCTCACCGACGGCAGATCGTGCTCGTCCAGTTGCGGCTCTTTATGCGTATCCAGCACACGGGGCGGGCCCAACAGCTCGGCGCTGGTGTCCTCGTCCGGCAAGTTGGACAAACTTCGGTCGAGACGGAATTTCAGTTTCCCCTTGCCGCCGCGCATGCGACGCCAGCCATCGAAAAGAATACCGGCAATGACAATAATGCCGATGACGATCAGCCACTCGCGCAGACCGATTTCCATGTAATCCCGTGCCTCTATAAAAAATGCTGAAAAATAAGAGGTTTACAACTCGTAAACCGCTTTAAAACGTGGCGCCAACTCTATGTTCTGACAGGCGTTTTGCCCACGTATACGAAAAATTGACATTAAACTAGCACGACCAAAGGCAACTTTACACCGTCTGTCACAACGGCTTGCGCGAATATGTCGATTGGCCAGCAAGTCAGGACAGGTAAATAAGTCCTACAACTCAAAAATACCTCTCCTACAAGCGCCGACTCAGGCATCCACCATCGCCATCGCCTCCTCGACATCCACTGCCACCAGACGCGAACAACCCGGCTCGTGCATCGTCACCCCCATCAGTTGCTCGGCCATTTCCATGGCGATCTTGTTGTGGGTGATATAGATGAACTGCACCGTCTGCGACATCTCTTTGACCAGCCGTGCGTAGCGTCCAACGTTAGCGTCATCCAATGGCGCGTCAACTTCATCGAGCATGCAGAACGGCGCCGGATTCAACTTGAAGATGGCAAAAACCAGAGCCAGGGCTGTCAGGGCTTTTTCGCCACCGGAGAGCAAATGGATGGTGCTGTTCTTCTTTCCTGGCGGCTGCGCCATGATCGTTACCCCTGTATCGAGTAGATCTTCGCCCGTCAGTTCCAAATAGGCGCGTCCTCCACCGAAAACTTTTGGGAAAAGGGCCTGTAAACCGCCATTGATCTGATCAAAGGTATCTTTGAAGCGGTTTCGGGTTTCCTTGTCGATCTTGCGAATCACGTTCTCGAGCGTATCCAGCGCCTCGACCAAATCGTCGTTCTGCGCATCCAGATAACGTTTACGCTCGGATTGTTGCTGGTATTCGTCAATGGCCGCCAGGTTGATCGCACCGAGGCGCTGAATCCGCGCGGCAATGCGTTCGAGTTCTTCTTCGGCGTCTTTCTCGTTGGCGTCGGCCACCAGGGTGGCAAGCACCCCGTGGAGATCGTAGCCGTCTTCCAGCAACTGATCTTCCAAAGTCTTGCGGCGCACGGTCAGGGCCTGCCATTCCATGCGCTGGGTTTCCATCTGCCCCCGAATCAACTGCGATTGCTGTTCGGCCTGGTTGCGACGTTTTTCTGCATCACGCAATTCACGGTCAGCGTCTTCCAGAGCGATCTGCGCAGTCTTGAGTTCTTCGTCGACGGTCATGCGTTTGTCGAGCAACTCTTCGAGTTTGAGGCGCAACTCTTCCAGCGGCGCCTCGCCCTCCTCCAGGTTGAGACTGAGTTGTTCGCGCTTCTCGGTCAGGCGCTCGGATTGCATTTCCAGACGTTCCAGCGCCTGACGCGTCGAGTCGTGTTGTGCCTTGAGCGAACCCAGACGCACCGCCAGTTGATGGGCGTGATCCTTGTGCTGCCGGGCTTCCTGACGCACTCGATCAAGTCGCTCGCGCAAGCTGTCGCGCTGTGCCAGCAGCAGCTCGCGCTGCTCGGTGTCCAGCGCCATGCTGTCGAGGGCTTCCTGCAGTTGCAGACGCGCCTCGCCGATATTTTCGTGTTCCAGAGCGCGCTGCTCCGCCAACTCGGTGAGTTCTTCGTCCAGGCGTGTACGACGCAGGGTCAGTTGTTCAGCCTTGGCTTTACCGGCGGACAACTGGGCTTTCAACTCTCCTTGCTGACGCGCTTCGTCTTGCAGCAGACGGCGCAGATGCTCGCGACCGTTTTCCTGCTGACGCTGCTGCGCCCTGAGATTCTGAAGTTGGGTTTCCAGGGTTTCGACCGTGGCTTCGCGCTCTTCGCGCTCAAGGTCCAAACGCTGGATTTCCTGACCGCGAGCGAGCACGCCGCTTTCCGCTTCGCTGGCGCGACGCACGCGTAAAAAGTGCCGACCGACCCAGTAACCATCGCGGCTGATCAGACTCTGGCCGGCGGTCAATTGATTGCGCAGAGCCAAGGCCTGTTCAAGGCTGTCGACCGGTTTAACCTGCCCCAGCCATGGCGCCAGATCGATCTGCGCTTCGACTTTATCGAGCAAGCTGCCGGGCACGCGCACGCCATCGGTGGCCGGGCTGAGCAAGCGCAAATCGCCTTGGGCAAAACCGGCCAGATCGAAATCGCCGAAGTCATCCACCAGCACCGCTTGCAGGTCGGCGCCGAGCACGGTTTCCACCGCCAGCTCCCAACCGGCTTCGACTTTCAGGCCTTCAGCCAGACGCGGACGGTCCGCCAAATGTTGTTCGCGCAGCCATTCGGCTGTGCCGGTGCCCGGATCGAGTGCGGCTTGCTGCAAGGCTTCAAGGGAGGCGAGGCGACCGTTCAGACGCTGCAAATCACCTTGGGCCTGTTGCTGCGCCGTCAGCGCGTGCTGCAATTCCTGACGCAGTTGTTCAAGCTTTTCGACCTGAGCTTGTTCACTGGTCTGCAAATCCTCAAGCGTCGCTTCGGATTCAGCGAGCTGCTCGCTGAGCTCCATGATCGCCGCGTCTTCCGGGTCTGCCGAGAGCAAGGCGCGCTCTTCGCCGAGACGCTTCTGACGATCGGCCAGGCGCTCCATGCTCGTTTCCAGCTGCTGGATGCGCGACTGCTGAACTTCGGATTGGCGACGCGGTTCGGCGGCCGTCAGGTTGAAGGTATCCCATTGCTCTTGCCAGGCGTGCATGGTGGTTTCGGATTCTTCCAGCGCTGCGGCAGCCTCTTCGGCGGCGGCGCTGGTGACTTCCTGTTCAGGGGTGAGCATGTCCAGCTCTTCGCCCAAAGTCAGCAGCAAGGTGCGGTCGTGTCCCAAGTGAGACTCGGTTTCCAGGCGCGCACGCTCGGCTTCTTTCAGGTCGTCCTGCAGCTGACGTAGGCGTTGCTGACCATGCTGGATACTCTGCTCGACCCGGGCGATGTCGCCGCCGACCGAATAGAAGCGCCCCTGCACCAGATTGAAACGTTCGGACAGGTCGTGGTGCCCGTCCCGCAGCCGTTCGATAGCCGCATCAGCGTTGCGCTGCTCGGCCACCAACGCTTCGAAGGTGACTTCCTGATTGCCGATGATCGCTTCGCGCTGACCGACCTGTTCATTCAACGCCTGCCAGCGCAGGGCCGACAGTTGGGCCTTGAGCTGACGTTCCTCGCCCTTGTATTCCTGATACTTCTTGGCGGCCTCGGCCTGGCGGTACAAGCGTTCAAGCTGACGCTCGAGCTCTTCGCGCAGGTCGGTCAGGCGGGCCAGGTTTTCGTGGGTGCGGCGGATGCGGTTTTCGGTCTCGCGCCGGCGCTCCTTGTACTTGGAGATTCCCGCCGCTTCTTCAATGAAGTTGCGCAGGTCTTCGGGCTTTGACTCGATCAGCTTGGAGATCATCCCCTGCTCGATAATCGAGTAGCTGCGCGGGCCCAGGCCTGTACCCAGAAAGATGTCGGTGATATCGCGACGGCGGCATTTGGTGCCGTTGAGGTAGTAAGTGGTCTGGCTGTCGCGAGTCACTTTGCGGCGAATGGAAATTTCCGCGTAGGCCGCGTATTCGCCGAGCAGAGTGCCGTCGGAGTTATCGAACACCAGCTCGATGCTGGCCTGGCTCACCGGTTTACGACTGGTCGAGCCGTTGAAGATGACGTCGGTCATCGACTCGCCGCGCAGGTTCTTGGCCGAACTCTCGCCCATCACCCAGCGGACGGCGTCGATGATGTTCGACTTGCCGCAACCATTGGGCCCGACCACCGCCGCCATGTTACTGGGGAAGTTCACCGTGGTCGGGTCGACGAAGGATTTGAACCCCGCCAGCTTGATGCACTTTAGCCGCACGCTTAAGCGTCCGTCAGGGCGGAAACCACCAGATCACTGCTGCGCTGGGCATACGCCGTCAGCACAATGCGGATCTGCGGAAAATCACGGGCCAGCACGGCGGCGAGCAAGCGTTCGAACAGTTCAAGGAATTCGCTCATCGAGGCCTTGCGCTGTTCCAGGGCGAGGAAATACGCGCGGCTCATGGCCGGCTGCAGATTCTCGACGGTTTCCTGCAAGTACGGGTTGTTGGCGAACGGATACGCGGCGCGCATCACACTGAAGCTGTCGTCGACAAAGGTGCGAATGTCCTGGCGCTCGTAGCTGGCGGTCAGACGCTGCTGGATTTGCACGAACGGAGCCATGTCGGCCTGGACTTGCCAGCCGCTGGCCACTGCATTGCCCAGCAGGATGTAAAGCTCGCTCATCAGCGCGCACAGGCTCTGGACCTTGTGGACCGTGAGCTCGGTCACATGGGCGCCACGTCGCGGCAGGATCGCGATCAGGTGGCGGCGCTCGAGGATCAGCAAGGCTTCACGGACCGAACCGCGGCTGACATTGAGGGCCAGCGTGACCTTCTGTTCCTGGATGCGCTCCCCGGGCTTCATTTCGCCACGAATGATGCGTTCGGCGAGGTGGTGAGCAATTTGCTCGGCGAGGCTGTCCGGCGCCTTGAACGTCATGGTTGTCCCTTCAAACTCTTCGATCTGCACAAGCGGCGCAGTGTACCGCACATAAAGGGTCATGGCGGAGTGCCCACTCGGCGGTTTTTGGCACGAATCCAGCAAAAAGCAGGCTATCCCGAGAGGGTCAATAATGAAGGAACGAGTCGTTGATCGACAAAACGCTATTTCCTGACCTTTAAGTCAGAAAATCATTGACCGCAAAGTCAGACCTGATAAATTCGGTTCAAGTCGGTTAACAACAATAATGAGTCTGCGAGGCCTTCCGTGATCCAGTTTTTACTTAACCAGGAACTCCGTAGCGAGCACGCCCTGGACCCAAACCTGACCGTGCTCAATTACCTGCGCGACCATGTGGGCAAACCCGGCACCAAAGAAGGTTGCGCCAGCGGTGACTGCGGCGCCTGCACCGTGGTGGTCGGCGAGCTGCAAACGGATGACGATGGCCGCGAACACATTCGCTATCGCAGCCTCAACTCGTGCCTGACGTTTGTTTCGTCACTGCACGGCAAACAATTGATCAGTGTCGAGGACCTCAAACACCAAGGCGAACTGCACAGCGTGCAGAAAGCCATGGTCGAGTGCCACGGCTCGCAATGCGGTTTTTGCACACCCGGCTTCGTCATGTCGCTGTTCGCGCTGCAAAAGAACAGCGATCAACCGGATGTTCATAAAGCCCACGAAGCGCTGGCCGGGAACCTCTGCCGCTGCACCGGCTATCGGCCGATTCTGGCGGCCGCCGAACAATCCTGCTGCGGCAAGCAAACGGACCAGTTCGACGCCCGTGAAGCCGACACCATCGCTCGCCTGAAGGCCATCGCCCCTACTGACATCGGCGAACTCAACAGTGGCGACAAGCGCTGCCTGGTACCGCTGACCGTTGCCGATCTGGCTGACCTCTATGATGCTTATCCACAGGCTCGCCTGCTGGCCGGCGGCACGGACCTGGCGCTGGAAGTCACGCAGTTCCACCGCACCCTGCCGGTGATGATCTACGTCGGCAATGTCGCCGAGATGAAGCGCATCGAACGCTTTGACGATCGCCTGGAAATCGGCGCCGCCACCGCCCTCTCCGATTGCTACGAGGCCTTGAAAGCCGAGTACCCGGACTTCGGCGAATTGCTGCAACGCTTTGCTTCCCTGCAGATCCGCAACCAGGGCACCCTCGGCGGCAACATCGGCAACGCCTCGCCGATCGGTGACTCCCCGCCCCTGCTGATTGCGCTCGGCGCGCAGATCGTTTTGTGCAAAGGCGAAACCCGCCGCACGATGGCGCTGGAAGATTACTTCATCGATTACCGGGTCACCGCGCGTCAGGAAAGCGAGTTCATCGAAAAGATCATCGTGCCGCGTGCCAGCGCCGAACAACTGTTCCGCGCCTACAAAGTCTCCAAGCGTCTGGACGATGACATTTCCGCCGTCTGCGCCGCGTTCAACCTGCGCATCGACAACGGCGTGATCGCCGACGCCCGCGTCGCCTTCGGTGGCATGGCGGCAACGCCAAAACGCGCCAAGGCCTGCGAAACTGTATTGCTCGGCGCCACCTGGAACAACGACACCGTCGAACGCGCCTGCGCCGCATTGGCCGAAGATTTCACGCCGCTCTCGGACTTCCGTGCGAGCAAGGAATACCGCCTGCTCAGCGCCCAGAACCTGTTGCGTAAATACTTCATCGAACTGCAAACACCGCACATCGAGACTCGGGTGACCGCTTATGTCTAATCATCACGCTGTAGAGAAGACCCAAGCCGAATTGGCTGAACTGTTCGCCAAGGACCTGACCACCGGTGTCGGCCGCAGCGTCAAGCATGACAGCGCCGCCAAGCACGTTTCCGGTGAAGCGCAGTACATCGACGACCGGCTGGAATTTCCGAACCAGTTGCATGTTTACGCACGCCTGTCGGACCGCGCTCACGCGAAAATCATCAGCATCGACACCCAGCCTTGCTACGCCTTTGAAGGCGTGCGCATCGCCATCACTCACAAAGACGTTCCAGGCCTGAAAGACATCGGTCCGTTGATGCCCGGCGATCCGTTGCTGGCCATCGATGACGTGCAATTCGTTGGTCAAGTGGTGCTCGCCGTCGCTGCGAAAGATTTGGAAACCGCGCGTAAAGCCGCGATGGCCGCGATCATCGAATACGAAGATCTCGAGCCGGTACTGGACGTGGTTGAAGCGCTGCGCAAACGCCACTTTGTGCTCGACAGTCACACGCATCAGCGCGGTGATTCGGCCGGTGCCTTGGCCACCGCCGAACATCGTATCCAGGGCACGTTGCACATCGGCGGCCAGGAACACTTCTATCTGGAAACCCAGATCTCTTCGGTGATGCCGACCGAAGACGGCGGCATGATCGTCTACTGCTCGACCCAGAACCCCACCGAAGTGCAGAAGCTCGTCGCCGAAGTGCTCGATGTGTCGATGAACAAAATCGTCGTCGACATGCGCCGCATGGGCGGTGGTTTCGGCGGCAAGGAAACCCAGGCCGCGAGCCCGGCGTGCCTGTGCGCAGTGATCGCGCACCTCACCGGCCAGCCGACCAAAATGCGCCTGCCGCGCGTCGAAGACATGCTGATGACCGGCAAGCGTCACCCGTTCTACGTCGAATACGACGTGGGCTTCGACAGCACTGGCCGGCTGCACGGCATTGCCCTGGAACTGGCCGGTAACTGCGGTTGTTCGCCGGACCTCTCGGCGTCGATTGTTGACCGCGCGATGTTCCACGCCGACAACTCGTACTACCTGGGTGACGCGACCATCAACGGTCACCGCTGCAAAACCAACACCGCGTCGAACACCGCTTACCGTGGTTTCGGTGGCCCACAAGGCATGGTCGCTATCGAAGAAGTGATGGATGCCATCGCCCGCCATCTGGCCCTCGATCCGCTTGCGGTGCGCAAGGCCAACTACTACGGCAAGACCGAGCGCAACGTCACCCATTACTACCAGACCGTCGAGCACAACATGCTCGAGGAAATGACCGCCGAACTCGAAGAAAGCAGCCAGTACGCCGAACGCCGCGAAGCGATTCGTCGCTACAACGCCAACAGCCCGATCCTGAAAAAAGGCCTGGCGCTGACCCCGGTGAAATTCGGTATTTCCTTCACCGCCAGCTTCCTCAACCAGGCCGGTGCGCTGATCCATGTCTACACCGACGGCAGCATCCACCTGAACCATGGCGGCACCGAAATGGGTCAGGGCCTGAACACCAAAGTCGCGCAGGTCGTGGCTGAAGTGTTCCAGGTGGAAATGGACCGTGTGCAGATCACCGCGACCAACACCGACAAGGTGCCAAACACCTCGCCGACCGCCGCTTCCAGTGGCGCTGACCTTAACGGTAAAGCCGCGCAAAACGCGGCGGAAATTATCAAGAAACGCTTGGTGGAATTTGCCGCGCGGCAGTACAAAGTCAGCGAAGAGGACGTGGAATTCCACAACGGTCATGTACGCGTTCGTGATCACATCCTGACCTTCGAAGCGCTGATCCAGCAGGCGTATTTCGCTCAGGTTTCGCTGTCGAGCACCGGGTTCTACAAGACCCCGAAAATCTTCTACGACCGTAGCCAGGCGCGGGGCCGGCCGTTCTATTACTACGCCTTCGGCGCAGCGTGCTGCGAGGTGATCATCGACACCCTCACCGGCGAGTACAAAATGCTGCGCACCGACATCCTCCACGACGTCGGCGACTCACTGAACCCGGCGATCGACATCGGTCAGGTCGAGGGTGGTTTCATCCAGGGCATGGGGTGGCTGACCATGGAAGAACTGGTGTGGAACAACAAGGGCAAACTGATGACCAACGGCCCGGCCAGCTACAAGATCCCGGCGGTGGCAGACATGCCGCTGGACCTGCGGGTGAAGCTGGTGGAAAACCGTAAAAATCCGGAAGACACGGTGTTCCACTCCAAGGCCGTGGGCGAGCCGCCGTTCATGCTGGGTATCGCGTCGTGGTGTGCGATCAAGGACGCCGTGGCCAGCCTGGGCGACTACAAGCATCAATCAAAAATCGATGCGCCGGCGACGCCGGAGCGGGTGTTGTGGGGCTGTGAGCAGATGCGCCAGTTGAAGGTGGCGAAGGCTGTGGAAGCCGAGACTGAGTTGGCTCCGCTCTAGAATCGAGGCGCGCCCAATCGCCAGCAGGCTGGCTCCCACAGGATTTGCGTTGAATCCAGATTGTGTGGACACCACAGACCCTGTGGGAGCTAGCCTGCTAGCGATGACGGCCGAACAGACAACAATGTTGTAGGGGTGAAAACATGTACAACTGGATCGACGCCCTCGCCGACCTGCAATCCCGGGGTGAACCCTGCGTGTTGGTCACCATCATCGAAGAGCTCGGCTCGACGCCGCGTAACGCCGGCTCGAAAATGGTCATCAGCGCCAGCCAGACCTTCGACACCATCGGTGGCGGGCATCTGGAATACAAGGCCATGCAAATCGGCCGCGAGATGTTGGCCAGCGGCAAGCAGGACACGCACCTTGAGCGCTTCAGCCTCGGCGCCAGCCTGGGTCAGTGCTGCGGCGGCGTGACGGTGTTGCTGTTCGAACCGATGGGCCAGGTCCAGGCGCAGATCGCCGTATTCGGTGCCGGCCACGTCGGCCGGGCGCTGGTGCCGCTGCTCGCCAGCCTGCCCTGCCGGGTGCGCTGGATCGATTCGCGGGAAGCCGAATTCCCGGAACAGATCCCCCACGGCGTACGCAAAATCGTTGCCGAAGAACCGGTGGACGAAATCGATGACCTGCCCGCCGGCAGCTACTGCATCGTCATGACCCACAATCACCAGCTCGACCTCGAACTCACCGCCGCGATCCTCAAGCGCAACGACTTTGCCTACTTCGGCCTGATCGGTTCGAAGACCAAACGGGTGAAATTCGAACACCGCTTGCGTGAACGTGGTTTCGACAGCGCCGTGCTGCAACGCATGCGCTGCCCGATGGGCATCGGCGAAGTCAAAGGCAAGTTGCCTGTGGAAATCGCCATTTCCATCGCCGGCGAAATCATCGCCACCTATAACGCCAATTTCGGCCAGCACACCGCTAGCGCCGGATCATCGATCGCCAAACTGCTGCCTGCCTCACGCCGCAGCCAAGCGTCGAACTAAAAAGCCACGAATTGAGAACAACAATGCCTCTGACTCGCAAAGCCTACCGCGCCGCCATTCTGCACAGCATCGCCGACCCCGCCGAAGTGGGCATCGAAGCCTCGTATGAGTATTTCGAAGACGGCTTGCTGGTGGTCGATAACGGCCAGATCAGCGCCCTTGGTCACGCCAGCGACTTGCTGCCGACCCTGCCGGCCGATATCGAAATCACCCATTATCAGGACGCGCTGATCACCCCGGGCTTCATCGACACCCACATTCACTTGCCGCAAACCGGCATGGTCGGCGCCTACGGCGAGCAGTTGCTGGACTGGCTCAACACCTACACCTTCCCGTGTGAAAGCCAGTTCGCCGACAAGACTCATGCTGACCAAGTCGCGGATATTTTCATCAAGGAACTGCTGCGCAACGGCACCACCACCGCGTTGGTCTTCGGCAGCGTGCATCCGCAATCGGTGAACTCGTTCTTTGAAGCCGCCGAACAACTGGACCTGCGAATGATTGCCGGCAAGGTGATGATGGACCGCAACGCGCCGGACTACCTGACCGACACCGCCGAATCCAGCTACGTCGAAAGCAAGGCGCTGATCGAGCGCTGGCACGGCAAGGGTCGCCTGCACTACGCGGTCACCCCACGCTTCGCCCCGACCAGCACCCCGGAACAACTGACCCTCGCCGGCCAGTTGCTCAGCGAATTCCCTGACCTGTACATGCAGACCCACATCAGCGAAAACCTCAAGGAAGTCGAGTGGGTCAAGGCGCTGTTCCCGGAGCGCAAGGGCTACCTGGACGTCTACGACCACTACAAACTGCTCGGCGAACGTTCGGTATTCGCCCACGGCGTGCACCTGTGCGATGACGAGTGTGCGCGACTGGCGGAAACAGGCTCGGCGATCGCCTTCTGCCCGACCTCGAACTTCTTCCTCGGCAGCGGCCTGTTCAATCTGCCGATGGCCGAGAAGCACAAGTTGAATGTCGGCCTCGGTACGGACGTCGGTGGCGGCACCAGTTTCTCGCTGCTGCAAACGTTGAACGAAGCGTACAAGGTCATGCAGTTGCAAGGTGCGCGACTGAGCCCGTTCAAATCGCTGTACCTGGCCACCCTCGGCGGCGCTCGCGCGCTGCGCCTGGAAGACAAGATCGGCACCTTGCAACCGGGTACTGATGCGGACTTCCTGGTGCTGGATTACAACGCCACGCCGCTGCTGAGCTATCGCTTGAAGCAGGCCAATAACATTGCCGAGACGTTGTTTGTGTTGATGACGCTGGGGGATGACCGGACGGTGTTGCAGACGTATGCGGCGGGGAATCAGGTGCATCAGCGCTAGTTTTCTTCGGGCATAAAAAATCCCCCGCAGCTTTACAGCCCGGGGGATTTTTATTGCCTGTCAGAAGATCAAAAGATCGCAACCTCGTTTCACTCGACAGCTCCTACATAGCTCCGTATTGGAACGCGCGCTCCTGTAGGAGCTGTCGAGTGAAACGAGGCTGCGATCTTTTCGGTCACCCAAGAGATCAGAGCTTGGCAGCAGGCCGCCCAGGCTTCTTGGTCTGCAACAAATGCGAGAACACCGCATGCAAATCATCCGACGCGCTTTCTTCGTCGAGGTTGAGTTTGCTGTCGATGTGATCCATATGATGCATCATCAGGTCCACCGCCAGCTCAGCGTTGCGCGCTTCGATGGCGTCGATCAGCTGGGTGTGCTCGTCGTAGGAACAGTGGGAGCGATTGCCGCTTTCATACTGGGCAATGATCAACGACGTCTGGGACACCAGGCTGCGCTGGAAGCTGATCAGCGGCGCATTTTTCGCCGCTTCGGCCAGTTTCAAGTGGAACTCGCCCGACAGACGGATACCGGCGCCGCGATCGCCCCGGGAGAAGCTGTCGCGCTCGTCGTTGACCATCTGGCGCAACTCGGCAATCTGCTCGGCAGTGGCGTGTTGCACCGCCAATTCAGTAATCGCACGCTCCACCAGACGCCGGGCCATAAACACCTGGCGAGCCTCTTCGACACTCGGGCTGGCCACGACAGCGCCACGGTTCGGCCGCAGCAGCACGACGCCTTCATGGGCCAGGCGCGACAGCGCGCGGCGAATGATGGTGCGACTGACCCCGAAAATTTCCCCCAGCGCTTCTTCGCTCAACTTGGTACCGGGCGCCAGACGCTGTTCGAGGATGGCCTCGAAGATATGCGCGTAGACAATATCGTCCTGGGTACCGCTGCGGCCGGCTTTGCCTGCTCGCGGTTGTTTCTTTAGGGGTTGCAACTGTTCGTTCATGGGCACTCGAGTCGGAAGAACTGCGGCGAATTGACCGTGACTGTAATACGGCACAGTGGGTCGCTGGCAAGTATCGCGTAAAAAACACTGCGATTGTACACAATGGACGGTGGCAACACGACTGTACGGCTGTTTGTCACTTCCGCTGTATTGCAACGACTGGTTACCTTTGAGTTTAGGCTTGAACCCAGAATCCGCAGCCCGAACGCGATCCCCTGTAGGAGCCGAGCTTGCTCGCGATGGCGGAGGGACAGTTGACATTATTGTTGAATGTTAAACCGCCATCGCGAGCAAGCTCGGCTCCTACAAGGGACCACCAGAACAAGGAACACCGCTGTCATGAACGACATCACGCACACGCAGCTCCGCCCTTTTGCCGATACGTCACCCTCGGCCATCGTCGCCGGCTTCATTGCAATGATGACCGGCTACACCAGCTCGCTGGTGCTGATGTTCCAGGCCGGGCAAGCGGCGGGCCTGACCAGCGCGCAGATTTCGTCATGGATCTGGGCGATCTCGATTGGCATGGCGGTGTGCTCGATTGGCCTGTCTCTGCGTTACCGCACGCCGATCACCATCGCCTGGTCGACCCCCGGCGCGGCGTTGCTGATCACCAGTCTGGGCGGCGTGACCTACGGCGAAGCCATCGGCGCCTACATTACCTGCGCGATTCTGGTGACCATTTGTGGTTTGACCGGCAGCTTCGAACGGCTGGTGAAAAAGATTCCGGCGTCATTGGCCGCTGCGCTGCTGGCGGGGATTCTGTTCAAGATCGGCAGCGAAATCTTCGTCGCCGCGCAGCATCGCACCGCGCTGGTGTTGGGCATGTTCTTCACTTATCTGGTGGTCAAACGCCTGTCGCCACGTTATGCCGTACTGGCCGCGCTGTTGATCGGGACGGCGCTGTCAGGGTTCATGGGTCTGCTGGACTTCAGCGGTTTTCATCTGGAAGTGGCGACGCCGGTCTGGACCACGCCACACTTCTCCCTCGCCGCGACCATCAGCATCGGCATTCCGCTGTTTGTCGTGGCAATGACCTCGCAGAACATGCCGGGCATCGCCGTGCTGCGCGCCGACGGTTACACCGTGCCGGCCTCGCCGCTGATCACCACCACTGGCATCGCTTCATTGCTGCTGGCGCCGTTCGGTTCCCACGGGATCAACCTGGCAGCCATCAGCGCGGCGATTTGCACCGGGCCGCATGCCCATGAGGATCGCAACAAGCGCTACACGGCGGCCGTCTGGTGCGGGATTTTCTACGGGATTGCCGGGGTGTTCGGCGCGACACTGGCGGCGCTGTTTGCCGCGCTACCGAAAGAATTGGTGCTGTCGATTGCGGCACTGGCGTTGTTCGGCTCGATCATCAATGGCTTGAGCATCGCCATGAATGAAGTGAAGGAACGTGAAGCGGCGCTGATTACCTTTATGGTCACGGCGTCGGGGCTGACGCTGTTTTCCATCGGTTCGGCGTTCTGGGGGATTGTGGCGGGGGTGTTGACCTTGCTGATCTTGAACTGGCGTAAAGCCTGAAAAGCAAAAGATCGCAGCCTCGTTTCACTCGACAGCTCCTACCTTGGAATGCGTTGCCCTGTAGGAGCTGCCGAGTGAAACGAGGCTGCGATCTCTTGATCTTCCGGGTATAAAAAAACGGCGACCCTTGGGCCGCCGTTTTTTAGAACATCAAGCTACCGGATTGATCGGCTTTTCCGGGTACCAGACGTCGATCAGCGGGCTGACAGTCGCTTCGGTCAATTCGCTGCGGCCTTTGAGCCAGGCTTCAACAGCGGCACGCTGCTCTTCGGACACCGAGCCACGCTTCTGCAGGCAAACCAGACCGAAGTCGTCGCCGCCAACATAGCCCAGACCGTTGGCTTCCATGGCTTCTTTCAGGAACGCGTCGAGGAAAGCATCAATGGCTTCATCAGCCAAATCTTCTTTGAAATCCAGGTTCAGTTCGAAACCCAGCTCTTGAAATTCATCGACGCACAGTTTTTTGCGCAGACGCTGGGAACGGTTAGTCGCCATTGGAACAATCCTCATAAGTAATAACGGGCGGCACTTTAGCAGTTTAAGGCGCCGAATGCCCGTTTCTCCGGGTTGCAAGCCCTACCGTCGGTAAAAAATAGCGGATTAGAAGGCCAGGGCACGGCACAAGCCGCTACACCTTGGGGCATAATGCCGACACTTTCATGACCACTGAGGGAATTTATCTTCATGCCCTCGTTTTTTTTCCCCTCGGCTGTAGGGTTTTATTTCACATGATCAAATCTTTGCGTCCATTGTTACTGGCCGGTTTCCTGCTCCCACTGGCCTTCTCTGTTTCCGCCGCCCCGATCAACACCGCGCTGTCGCCCAACGTTGAAAAAGCCCTCAAGGCCAGCAAGATGCAGGACAACGCCCTGTCGCTGGTGATGATCCCGCTCAACGGCCCTGGCACCCCGACGATTTTCAACGCTGACGTCTCCGTCAATCCGGCCTCGACCATGAAACTGGTCACCACGTACGCGGCGCTGGAAATGCTCGGCCCGAACCACCAGTGGAAAACCGAGTTCTACACCGACGGCACGCTCAGCGGCGGCATCCTCAACGGTAACCTCTACCTCAAGGGTGGCGGCGATCCGAAGCTGAACATGGAAAAACTCTGGTTGCTGATGCGTGACCTGCGCGCCAACGGTGTGACGCAAATCACCGGCGATCTGGTGCTGGACCGTAATTTCTTCGTACAGCCGCAATTGCCGCAGTTCAACGACGACGGCAATGACGATAACAAGCCCTTCCTGGTCAAACCTGACGCGCTGATGGTCAACCTCAAGGCCCTGCGCTTTGTGGCGCGCAACGACAACGGCCGGGTGCTGGTGTCGGTGGAACCGCCGATTGCCACCATCCGCATCGAAAACCAGGTCAAAGCCGTCAACTCCAAGCAATGCACCGGTGGCGTGCGTTACAACCCGGTGACCCAGGCCGATGGCAGCGTGACCGTGACGGTTGGTGGCCAGTTGGGCGAGGGTTGCAGCTCCCAGACTTACCTGTCGCTGCTCGACCACGCGACCTACACCGCAGGCGCCGTGCGAGCGATCTGGAAGGAACTGGGTGGCAGCATTCAGGGCGTGGACCGTTTGGCACCAACCCCTAAAGATGCCAAGGTCCTGGCTCGGGCCTTCTCGCCGGACCTGGCGGAAATCATCCGCGACATCAACAAATACAGTAACAACACCATGGCCCAGCAGCTGTTCCTGAGCCTGGGTGCGCAGTTCCGCACCGAGGCCGACGGTGACGATGCCAAGGCTGCACAGCGTGTCGTGCGTCAGTGGCTGGCGAAGAAAGGCATCACCGCGCCGCACCTGGTGATGGAAAACGGTTCCGGCCTGTCCCGTGCGGAACGGGTGAGTGCGCGTGAAATGGCCGGCATGCTGCAAGCGGCCTGGAAAAGCCCGTATTCGGCCGAGTTCATCAGTTCGATGCCGATTGCCGGCACCGACGGCACCATGCGCAAACGCCTGAAAACCACGGCGATGCGCGGTGAAGCGCACATCAAGACCGGCACCCTGAATACGGTGCGGGCGATTGCCGGCTTCAGCCGCGACATCAACGGCAATACCTGGGCGGTAGTGGCGATCCTTAACGACAAGGCACCGTTTGGCGCATCGTCGGTGCTGGATCAGGTGCTGCTGGACCTGTATCGCCAGCCGAAACTGCCGGAAACGGCTTCGGTGCTCTAACCCGATCTACAAAACACCACAGAACCAATGTGGGAGCGAGCCTGCTCGCGATAGCGGTGTGACATTCAACATTGATGTCGACTGTCACACCGCTATCGCGAGCAGGCTCGCTCCCACAGGGGTAAGCACGCAGCTCTAGTTCATCTCTCCTTCTACCCGATCCCGCCCTGCCTGTTTCGCCGCATACACCCCCGAATCCGCCCGCAGCAGCAGCGCATCCGCGCCCTCCCCGACTCGCCAACTGGCAATCCCGAAACTGGCGGTCACTGTCCCGACGCCTTCGATCGGCGAACTGCGCAACCCTTGCCATAGCTGCAAGGCCAGGACATGGGCATGTTCGCCGTTGATGTCCGGGCAAAGCACCATGAACTCCTCGCCACCCAGGCGACAGAACACGTCGGTGCGCCGCAGCCGAAGGCCGATGCGTTCGCACACAATCTGCAACACCCGATCGCCGACAGCGTGGCCATGCTGGTCATTGATGCGTTTGAAATGGTCGATATCGAGCATGATCACCGACAGTTCGCCGCCACCGCGTTCGACCCTGGCCATTTCGGTGGTCAGGCGTTCCTGGAAGTAACGGCGGTTGTGGATCCCGGTCAGAGAGTCGGTGATCGATAGCGCCCGCAGTTCTTCTTCCACCCGTTTCAAGTCGGAGA
Organism: Pseudomonas sp. GM41(2012); assembly: GCF_000282315.2. Classification (GTDB taxonomy): domain Bacteria; phylum Pseudomonadota; class Gammaproteobacteria; order Pseudomonadales; family Pseudomonadaceae; genus Aquipseudomonas. The sequence goes on along the minus strand of NZ_AKJN02000008.1, from coordinate 744,025 downwards.
TGTCCGAGACATAGCCGTGCCAGAGCACGCCGCCACCGGGCAATTCCTCCGGTGTCGCCTCACCACGAACCCAACGCAGGCCGCGCAGGGGGAGCTGCACGCGGTACTCCTCGCGCCAAGGGCTGAGGGTGTCCGCCGACGCCCGGATCGAAGCGCGGACCCGGGTGGTGTCCTGCGGATGTATCCGCGTGAATATCGCTTCGGCGTTGAACAACAGGACATCCGGTTCAAGTTCGTAAATCTCGCGAATACCGTCGCTGGCGTAGATCACACTGAAGCGCCCATCGAACTCCATCTTGAATTGGTAGATCCCGCCGGGCACATGGGCGCTGAGTTTCTTCAACAACAGGTCCCGAGCCGCCAGGGCCTCGTGGACCCGCTTGCGTTCAGTGATGTCGATACAGATCGCCAGGTGCCCGACCCACAAGCCTTGCTCGTCGAGGACCGGGGTCGCCAGCATGTTCACCGTCAAATGGCTGCCGTCGCTACGCAGCAACGTCCATTCCCGCGCTTCGTGACCGCCCTCCTCGCCGCCCTCGACCAACATCGCCTGGCAGGTCGGAATCGGTTTGCCATAGCGCGCGCTCAACTCCGCCGAACGTGCCAGGAGCTCTCGGGGCAGGTGCAGGTTTTCCAGAGTCATGTGGCCCACCACCTCGGTGCTGGTGTAACCGAGCATTTGCTCGGCACCGGCATTAAAGGTGCGGATAACTCCGCGCAGGTCAGTGGCGATGATCGCCACCTGGGTCGCGGCATTCAGCACGCCACGCAACTGGCCATGGGTGCCGCGCAACTCCTGCTCGCGGGCGCGCAGTTCCTGGGTCCGTTGCTCGACCATTTTCAGCGCCCGTTGACGCTGACTGACCAGCACATAGAGCAAGGCACTGAGCAGCAGACTGAGCAAACCGCCCAGCACCACCAGGGTGGTCACCGAAGAGTGATTGGCTTTCAGGAAGGCATCGCTGGGCTGAATGTCGACTTGATAGTCATGGTCGGCAAGCCGCAGCAACCGGGTCGCGGCCAGATCACTGGGGGCTGGGGGGTTAGGAGACTCATACAGCACTTCGTGCTGATCGTCTGTGGATAAGTCGAGGATGCGCACCGAAAGATAGTCACGGCCAGCCTCTGGCAGCCCGTCCGCCAGCAACTGATGCATGCTGATCACGGCCATGACATAACCGTACGGTTTCACCCCCGCCGTAGCCGGACCATTGCGCAACAACACCGGTGAGACCAGCAGCACGCCGCGCGCATAGGCCGGTTCGATATTGACCAGATGCATTGGCTGCGATACCACCATGGCGCCGTGTTGATCGGCCCTTTCAAGGGTGGCACGGCGCAAGGGTTGAGCCCACAAGTCGTAGCCCAGCGGCGAGCCGAGTTTGCTTTGGGTCTGGCTATACAGCACCGCCACGTACTCATCCCGTTCGGCCGCAAGTTGCAGTTGGCCGTCGGCATTGAGTTCGCGCAGGGTGAAGTCGGGTAAACCCTCTGCACGCACCTGGCGTTCAAATTCCGCCCGTTCGGCACCGGTTACCCGCTTGGCGAAGGAATAGGCCTGAGTCCGGTGCAGCAGCGGTTGAGTGTAACCGTCGAACTCCGCGCGGGAGACCGAATCGGAATTGGCAAAGAACCGGCGCAGGCCATCGAGGCGCTGCTCCTGATCTTCAAAGCGTTCTTCGATACGGCTGTAACGTTCACTGGCCAGCAGTTGGAAACGTTGCCGCAATTGATGGTGGAACAGATTCAGCGTCGACCACGCCAACAATCCCGTGAGAATCCCGCCGACAGCCAATACCAGCAGTGCGACCAGCCAGGCCGAGACATCTTCACTGATAAAACCCAGGATCTTCGGGCGCACGGCGTGCAACGACATAGACGCAACTCAAAACGCCAGGTGCGGGAAAGCCCATTGGCCATGCGTTGAGTTATAGCTATTAGCCATCAATTTGACCAGCACAGAAAGAAGCCAAGAGCCTTTAAAAATCAAGGCTCTGTGGATCCAATCCCTGCAAATGTCAACGCGCCGTGATTTTCCAGGCACGGTGGATTTTGCCATTACGGGCGAAATCCGGATCGATGGTCTGGGCGGTGATTTCCTCGACCGCATAACGCTCGGTGAGGTTTTCCTCGAGCTGGAACTTGCGGAAGTTGTTGGAGAAGTACAACACGCCGCCCGGGGCCAGACGCGCCATGGCCAGGTCGATCAATTGCACCTGGTCACGCTGCACGTCGAAGATCCCTTCCATGCGCTTGGAGTTGGAGAACGTCGGCGGATCGATGAAGATCAGGTCGTATTCGTCACGGCAGGCATCGAGCCAGGCCATCACGTCGCCCTGCTCCAGACGGTTCTTCTCGGAGAAACCGTTCAGCGACAGATTGCGACGCGCCCAGTCCAGATAGGTTTTCGACAGGTCGACGCTGGTGGTGCTGCGCGCGCCGCCCTTGGCTGCGTGAACACTGGCGGTTGCGGTGTAGCTATACAGATTGAGGAAGCGCTTGCCGGCGGCCTCTTTCTGAATCCGCATGCGCATTGGCCGGTGATCGAGGAACAGCCCGGTGTCGAGGTAATCCGTGAGGTTCACCAGCAGCTTCACGCCACCTTCGTTGACCTCGACGAACTTGCCCTGTGCCGCTTGGCGTTCGTACTGTTTGGTGCCGCTCTGACGCTCGCGACGCTTGACCACCACGCGGCTCTTGTCGATGTTCAGGGCCTGCGGAATGGCGGCCAGGGCATCGAACATGCGCGCCGAGGCTTTTTCCGGATCGATGGATTTCGGCGCGGCGTATTCCTGGACGTGGACCCAATCCTGATACAGGTCGATGGCCATCGAGTATTCCGGCATGTCGGCATCGTAGACGCGGTAGCAGTCGATGCCTTCACGCTTGACCCACTTGCCGAGGGCCTTGAGGTTCTTTTGCAGACGGTTGGCAAACATCTGCCCGCCTTCGCTCAAGCGCGGCTGCTCGATCACCACCGGTGCCGGTTTGATCGGGTTGCCGTTCTTGTTGTACTTCTCGTACTTGCCGGGTGCCACGTCGTTGTCTGCGACTTCGACTTCGGCTTGCTCGCGCTCGACCTGACGCTGTTCCGGAGTGCGACGTTCGCCAGTGACGAACTGGTCCGGCGTGACTTTGATCAGCAGCAACTTGCACGGCAAGGCGCCGTTCCAGAACGAATACTGTTTGTGGCTGCGGATGCCCATGCGCTTGCCCAGGTCCGGGGCGCCGGTGAATACCGCGGCTTCCCAGTTCAGGCAGGCCTGACGCAGACGTTCGCCGAGGTTCTGGTAGAGATAGAGCAAGCTCGCTTCATCACCCAGACGCTCGCCGTACGGTGGGTTGCAGATCACCAGGCCTTTCTGGTTCTGGTCCGGACGTGGCTCAAACGTCCCGACTTCGCCCTGGTAGATCTTGATCCACTCGCTCAGGCCGGCACGTTCAACGTTGTTGCGGCCCGGTTGAATCAGGCGCGGATCGGCTTCGTAACCGCGAATCCACAGCGGTGGCTTGGCCAGACCGGCCGCGCAACGTTCAGTGGCTTCTTCGTGAAGCTTTTTCCACAGCGCCGGGACGTGGCCCAGCCAAGCGGTGAAGCCCCACTGCTCGCGACGCAGGTTCGGCGCCATGTCGGCGGCGATCATCGCGGCTTCGACGAGGAACGTACCGACACCGCACATCGGGTCAGCCAGCGCGCCGCCATCGGCCGCAATGCGTGGCCAGCCGGAACGGATCAGGATCGCGGCCGCGAGGTTTTCCTTCAGCGGCGCCGCGCCCTGCTGCAAGCGATAGCCGCGCTGGTGCAGGCTGTGGCCTGAGAGGTCGAGGGACAGGATCGCTTCGCCGCGGTCCAGGCGCAGGTGAATACGCAGGTCCGGGTTGAGCTTGTCGATGGACGGACGATCGCCCTGTGGCGTGCGCAGTTTGTCGACGATGGCGTCCTTGACCTTCAAGGCGCCGAAGTGGGTGTTGTCGATACCCGAGCCGTGACCGCTGAACTCAACGGCCAGGGTGCCATCGTTGAGCATGTGGTCTTGCCACTCGATATCCAGCACGCCGTGGTACAGGTCTTCGGCGTCCTTCATCGGGAAACGCTTGAGCACCAGCAGCACCCGGTTCGCCAGACGCGACCACAGGCACAGGCGATATGCGGTTTCCATGGTGGCCATGCCGCGCACGGCAGAGGTGTGCTCACGCGCTTCTTCAAGGCCAAGCCCGACGGCTTCCTCGATGAGCAGGCCTTCAAGACCTTTTGGGCAAGTGAGGAAGATTTCGAATTGATCGGACATTGGAATTTCAGAGCCTTTAGCTAAGTGAACCGGCAACGCATTGCCGGCCCGGTTTTCAATCAGGCGCTTTTCTAAAAGAGCGCCCGCGTGGCACGAAGGTGTGCCGTCCCACCCCTGCAAGCTCGGGTTAAAAGAGCTTAGATGCAAAGGCAGATAAAAAAGTTGATGCAACAAAATGTCATAAGTCGACCCTTCGTCGAATAATGCCCCACTGCAACGCGAGCCATTCTCAGCAAAGGATTAACCCCATCATGCAGTGAGGGGCTGATCATACCGGGGTTTGGCCAATAAACACGGGCAAACATCGTGTTACTTATGGCCATACCATCTTTATCGTTACGTCCTTATGACAAAACGATCATTCCCTCGATGTGACGCATTGGTTAGAACTCAACACAGGTTGACGCCGCAATGACGTCAACACCTTGGCTCGCGACGCCGGCAGCGAGCCCCAACGGCAGGAGTTTTTCTGCCAGACCTCAATTGAGGTCGACGCGATAAATACAGTCAACAAGTGAGGGCAACACCCTATGAGAAGACTTAAGCGTGATCCGTTGGAAAGAGCATTTTTGCGCGGATATCAATATGGCGTTGGTGGCAAATCCCGTGAGCTTTGCCCATTTACTCTACCGTCGGTACGCCAAGCCTGGATTAACGGCTGGCGAGAAGGACGCGGCGACAACTGGGACGGTATGACCGGCACTGCGGGAATCCATAGACTCAACGAACTTCACGCCGTCGGCTAACACAGGGCACACACTCCGACACGACAATCTGATTACGTAACGACTTACCACGCACGCCCCATCCGGGCGGCGGGCTTCGGCCCAGGGGCTCCTTCGAGGAGCCCTTTTTTATGCCTGCTCCAAATTCAGCGACGAACCCCTGTGGCGAGGGGGCTTTCTGTGGCGAGGGGGTTTACCCCCGTTCGGCTGCGAAGCGGCCGTAAATCCTGCCAACGAGTTTTAACTGATTCACCGAGTTGACTGGTCTTGGGGTCGCTTCGCGACCCAACGGGGCGGTGCGACGTTTCGCTAAACCCCCTCGCCACAAAAGCCCTCAGCGCAGGGCTGCTATTGCGTCGACGGATTCACGAATCAGCGCCGGGCCTTTGTAGATGAAGCCGGAATAGAGCTGCACCAGGCTGGCACCCGCAGCGATTTTCTCAGCCGCGTGCTTGCCTTCGGTGATGCCGCCCACGGCGATGATCGGCAAGCGACCGGCCAACTCGGCCGCCAGCACCTTCACGGTGTGGGTGCTCTTGTCGCGAACCGGTGCGCCGGACAGGCCGCCCGCCTCGTCGCCGTGTTCCATGCCTTCTACGCCGACGCGGCTCAGGGTGGTGTTGGTGGCGATTACCGCGTCCATCCCGGTTTCGATCAGCGCTTGCGCGACCTGAGCGGTTTCTTCGTCGGTCATGTCCGGCGCAATCTTGATCGCCAGCGGTACATGTTTGCCGTGGCGCAGCGCCAGTTCTGCGCGGCGCGTCGCCAGGTCGGCCAACAACTGCTTCAGCGAATCGCCGAATTGCAGGCTGCGCAGGCCCGGGGTGTTCGGCGAGCTGACGTTGACGGTCACGTAGCTGGCGTGGGCGTAGACCTTGTCCAGGCAGATCAGGTAGTCGTCGACCGCCCGCTCAACCGGGGTATCGAAGTTTTTGCCGATATTGATGCCCAGCACGCCCTTGAATTTGGCCGCCGCCACTCGAGCCAGCAGGTGATCGACGCCGAGGTTGTTGAACCCCATGCGGTTGATGATCGCCTCGGCATCCGGCAGACGGAAAATGCGTGGCTTCGGGTTGCCCGGCTGCGGACGCGGGGTGATGGTGCCGATTTCGACAAAACCAAAACCCAGTTGCGCAAAACCGTCGATGGCCGCGCCGTTCTTGTCCAGACCGGCCGCCAGACCCACCGGGTTCGGGAAGTCCAGGCCCATGACGGTCACCGGCATTTTCGCCGATGCCTTGCACAGCAAGCCGTTGAGGCCCAAACGCCCGCCCGCGCCGATCAGGTCCAGGGACAGATCGTGGGAGGTTTCCGGGGATAGTTTGAACAACAGCTGACGGGCCAGGGTGTACATGGGCGGGTTTGACTCTGGGCTACGAAAAGTGGCGGCGATTATAGCCGGGCATCGGGGTTGCAGGCGAGGCGCGCGACAAAATCAGCGAGCGATGGCATATGCCTTGCACCGTCACTGACATCAGCACTCATGCCAACGGCGGGATGAGTCGAAAGACAAAGGCGTCGTCACTTGGCCTTGCCCTGGCAAGCAGCCCGGTCCGGCGCTTTTTTATGGAAGGTGTTTACTGATGATTGAAGTTCCAGCCAACCCTCTGGCCTGGGTCAACGGCAGCGATGCCCCGGAAAAGACCGAAATCAACCTCGGCTTCATGGCCCTGAGCGACTGCGCCTCGGTCGTGGTCGCAGCCACGCAGGGCTTCGCCCAACCTTATGGCCTGACCCTGAACCTCAAGCGCCAGTCGTCCTGGGCCAACCTGCGGGACAAACTGGTCAGTGGCGAACTTGATGCCGCCCACAGCCTGTACGGTTTGATCTACGCCGTGCATTTGGGCATCGGCGGTGTCGCGTCGACCGACATGGCGGTGCTCATGGGCCTGAACCAAAATGGCCAGAGCATCAACCTCTCCCATGGCTTACAGGCGCTGGGCGTGACCAGTCCTGAAGCACTGGAACGGCACGTGCACCAAAGTCGCCCAAAACTCACCTTCGCCCAGACATTTCCTACAGGCACCCACGCCATGTGGCTGTATTACTGGCTCGCGAGTCAGGGCATCCACCCGTTGCAGGACGTCGACAGCGTGGTGGTGCCGCCGCCGCAAATGGTCGCGCACTTGCAAGCCGGGCGCATCGACGGCTTCTGCGTCGGCGAGCCATGGTCCGCCAGCGCGGTGCAGCAGAACCTGGGGTTCACGATGGCCACCACCCAGACCATCTGGCCCGATCATCCGGAAAAAGTCCTCGGGTGCACCCGCGCCTTTGTCGAGCAATACCCCAACACCGCACGGGCGCTGGTGATGGCGATTCTGGAGGCCAGCCGCTTCATCGAACAAAGCACCGAAAATCGCCGCAGCACCGCGAAGCTGTTGAGCGCCCCGCAATACCTCGACGCACCGCTCGACTGCATCGAACCGCGATTGCTCGGTGACTACGCCGATGGCCTGGGTCATCGCTGGCAAGACCCGCACGCGCTGCGCTTCCATGGTGATGGCGAGGTCAATCTGCCGTATCTGTCCGATGGCATGTGGTTCATGACCCAGTTCCGCCGCTGGGGCTTGTTGCGCGACGACCCGGATTACCTGGGCGTGGCCCGTCAGGTCCAGCAACTAGACTTGTATCGAGAGGCCGCCACCGCTGTAGGTGTGGCCGCGAGTGATCGGCAAATGCGCAGCAGCCAGTTGATCGACGGCAAGGTCTGGGATGGCCTGGACCCCGCCGGCTATGCCCGCAGTTTCAAGCTGCACGCCATGAGCGACAGCTCGCCCCTTCTCGCCAGCCGCTGACAGGAGACTACGAATATGTTGCGTATCCTGCTGATCAACGACACCGCGAAGAAAGTCGGTCGCCTGAAGGCGGCCCTGACCGAAGCCGGGTTCGAGGTGATCGACGAGTCGGGCCTGACCATCGACCTGCCCGCGCGCGTCGAAACGGTGCGTCCGGACGTGATTTTGATCGATACCGAGTCACCGAGCCGCGATGTGATGGAGCAAGTGGTGCTGGTGAGCCGCGACCAACCACGGCCGATCGTGATGTTTACCGATGAACATGACCCCGATGTGATGCGTCAGGCGATCAAGTCCGGCGTCAGTGCCTACATCGTCGAAGGCATCCATGCACAGCGCTTGCAGCCGATTCTCGACGTGGCCATGGCGCGCTTTGAAAGCGACCAGGCCCTGCGCGCCCAGCTCAATGCCCGCGACCAGCAACTGGCCGAGCGCAAGCGCATCGAGCTGGCCAAAGGGCTGCTGATGAAAATGAAGGACTGCAACGAGGAAGAGGCCTACACCCTGATGCGCCGCCAGGCCATGAGCCGGCAGCAGAAGCTGATACAGGTGGCGGAGCAGATCATCGCCATGAGTGAGCTGCTCGGCTGAAGCGGTCACTGTGGCGAGGGGGCTTGCCCCCGTTCGGCGGCGAAGCCGTCGCAAGACCTGTCCGCTAGGTATTTCTGAAGAAGTGCATGGGGCCGCTTCGCAGCCCAACGGGGGCAAGCCCCCTCGCCACAAAAGCGAACTGTTGGCACAGATCTCGCTAGGTAATCACTACAGGTAACCAACGGCGGTTGCCCCACCTACGACAAAGACGTCGCTCACCTCATTTGCCCTTTGGCGAATCCGGTGGCGGCGTTTTTTTGTTTTGGCCCCACAGACCGGGGCCGGTGGTGCGGCCGATGCGGCGCCCCACCTGCAAGCTCATGACTCCTTCTCGAGACTCCTAACAGCTGAGGTGCGCGATGAATTCAAGCTTCTGGAAATCTGGCCATACCCCGACATTGTTCGCGGCCTTCCTCTATTTCGACCTGAGTTTCATGGTCTGGTACCTGCTCGGCCCACTGGCGGTGCAGATCGCCGCCGACCTGCACCTGACCACCCAACAGCGCGGGCTGGTGGTGGCGACGCCGATTCTGGCCGGGGCGGTATTGCGCTTTGTAATGGGCTTGCTGGCTGATCGCCTGTCGCCGAAAACCGCCGGGCTGATTGGCCAGGTGATCGTCATCTGCGCCCTGTTCGGTGCCTGGAAACTCGGCATTCACAGTTACGAACAAGCGTTGGTGCTGGGCCTGTTCCTCGGCATGGCCGGCGCGTCCTTCGCCGTCGCCCTGCCGCTGGCCTCGCAATGGTATCCACCACAACACCAAGGCAAAGCCATGGGCATCGCCGGTGCCGGTAACTCGGGCACTGTGCTCGCAGCACTGATCGCCCCGGTACTGGCGGCAGCATTTGGCTGGAGCAACGTGTTCGGCTTCGCCCTGATCCCACTGATCCTGACCATCATCGTCTTCGCCTGGCTGGCCAAAAACGCGCCTGAGCGGCCAAAAGCCAAGTCCGTGTCCGACTACTTCAAGGCCTTGGGCGACCGCGACAGCTGGTGGTTCATGTTTTTCTACAGCGTGACCTTCGGCGGCTTCATCGGCCTGGCCAGCGCCCTGCCCGGCTATTTCAACGACCAATATGGCCTCAGCCCGGTGACCGCCGGTTACTACACCGCCGCCTGTGTGTTTGGTGGCAGCTTGATGCGTCCGTTGGGCGGCGCTCTGGCGGATCGTTTCGGTGGCATTCGCACCCTGTTGGGGATGTACACGGTGGCGGCGCTCTGCATCGCAGCGGTGGGTTTCAATCTGCCGAGTTCCTACGCGGCGCTGGCACTTTTCGTCTGCACCATGCTCGGTTTGGGTGCCGGTAACGGCGCCGTTTTCCAATTGGTGCCGCAGCGTTTTCGTCGCGAGATCGGTGTGATGACCGGTTTGATCGGCATGGCCGGCGGTATCGGTGGATTTGCACTGGCGGCGGGCATGGGCGCGATCAAGCAAAGCACCGGCAGCTATCAACTGGCCTTGTGGTTGTTCGCCAGCCTTGGCGTTCTGGCCTGGTTCGGTCTGCACGGCGTGAAACGTCGCTGGAGAACCACTTGGGGTTCGGCAGCCGTGACCGCTGCTCGGGTCTGAGGCCTCAATGAGCCTGCAACTGAGTTTTGCCGAAGCGAGCGCCATCGGCCCTCGCGAGGAGAATCAGGACGCCCTGCGCCTGGTGACTCCGGCCCCGGCGCTGGCGGCGAGCAAGGGTTACCTGTTCGCCATCGCCGATGGCGTCAGCCAGTGCGCCGATGGTGGCCTCGCCGCCCGCTCGACGTTGCAGGCCCTGGCGCTGGATTACTACGCCACGCCGGAAACCTGGGGCGTCGCGCAGGCATTGGATCGCCTGCTACTGGCACAAAATCGCTGGTTGCAGGCCAATGGCGGTGGGCAACCGTTGCTCACCACTGTCAGTGCTTTGGTCATGCGCGGTAGGCGGTTTACCTTGGCCCATGTCGGCGATTGCCGGGTTTATCGCTGGCACGCCGACACCTTGCAACGGGTCAGCGAGGATCACGTCTGGGACCAGCCGGGCATGCAGCATGTGCTCAAACGGGCACTTGGGCTCGATCAGCATTTGGTGCTGGATTTTCTCGATGGCGAACTGCGGCTGAACGAAAGTTTCGTACTGCTCAGCGACGGCATTTGGGCCGTGCTGGGCGACACCGCGATTGCGGCAATTCTTCGCGATCAACCGGATCTGAACAGCGCTGCGCAGACCTTGGTCAGCGCGGCGCATCTGGCCGGCAGCCAGGATAACGCCAGCGCCTTGTTGGTGCGGGTCGATGCCCTCGGTGAAACGAGCATCGGCGATGCGTTGATTCATTTGCAGCAATGGCCGCTGCCGCCAGCCTTGAAACCAGGCCAGTCTTTCGAAGGTTGGCAGGTTGAAGGGATACTCGGCCAGAGCCAGCAGTCGCTGCTCTATCGGGTGCGCGATGGGCAACAACAACCCTGGCTGCTGAAAACCTTGCCCGGTGCGCTGCGTGACGATCACCTCGCAGGGCAGGCGTTGCTGTCGGAAGAATGGTTTCTCAAGCGCGTGGCCGGACGCCACTTCCCTGAAGTCCATGCCGCCAGTCAGCGTCAGCATTTGTACTACGTGATGCGGGAATATTCCGGATCTACCTTGGCAGAGTTGCACGCCAATGTCGGACCGCTGCCTCTGCCCCAATGGCAAGATCTGGCCGAACGCCTGCTGCGCGCCGTTGGCATGCTGCATCGACGGCAGATTCTCCATCGCGATATCAAACCGGAGAACCTGCTGCTGGGGGACGACGGCGAATTACGCCTGCTGGATTTCGGCCTCGCCTACTGTCCAGGCCTGTCCGAAGACCAGCCTTCTGCCCTGCCCGGAACACCCAGCTATATCGCGCCGGAAGCCTTTCGCGGGGATGCACCGACACCGCAACAGGATCTATATGCCGTCGGCGTGACCTTGTATTTCCTGCTCACCGGGCATTATCCCTACGGCGAAATCGAAGCCTTCCAGCGCCCACGGTTCGGGATTCCGGTCAGCGCCAGTCGCTATCGACCCGACCTGCCGGAATGGATTGCACAAAGTCTGGAGCACGCCGTGGCGGCGGATCCGGATCAACGCTTTGAAACGGCGGAAGAATGGTTGCTGCTGCTGGAACAGGGCGAGCGGCGCAGTTTGAGCGTGCGACCCAGACCGCTGCTGGAGCGCGAACCGTTGAAGGTCTGGCGGACCTTGGCCTTGGTGTCGTTGCTGGTGAATCTGGTGCTGCTGGTTTTGTTGTTTCATGGTTGAGTTTTTCATTGCCCCCCTAAAGATCAAAAGATCGCAGCCTGCGGCGGCTCCTACGGGTGCCCACGATCTCCTGTAGGAGCTGCCGCAGGCTGCGATCTTTTGACTTTTCTGCTTCAAAACCGGGCATAGCGCATTGAACCGGTGCACAAAAACACCCTCCGCCCAGGACGAAAGCCCATAAATTCTGCATTTGCCAGACTTGGCACAACCACTGCATTACCTTTCTCACCATACATAAAGCCCAGCCTTCAACGATGAAGGATGCGCTGCCCGAGAGAACGGGACCAGGACAAAGGCGTCCTCGCTAGGCAACTAGCGGGACGCCTTTTTTTGTTTGCGCAAATATTGTCGAGCAAGACCTGTAAGCCCTGATGAGGCGGGTCCGAGCTCCCCGGAGAACCTGATGAAAAAATTAAAACTGGTGATGATCGGCAACGGCATGGCCGGGGTTCGCACCCTGGAAGAGCTGCTCAAGCTGAGCAATGAGCTGTACGACATCACGGTCTTCGGCGCCGAACCTCATACCAACTACAACCGCATCCTGCTCTCGCCCGTGCTGGCCGGCGAACAGACTTTCGAAGAGATCGTACTGAACGATCTGGACTGGTACCTGGACAACAACATCAAGTTGCTGCTCAACCGCAAAGTGGTGGAGATCGACCGGGTCAAACGTCGGGTCATCGCCGAAGACGGCAGCGAGGCCGAATACGATCGGCTGCTGATCGCCACCGGTTCGACCCCTTTCATCCTGCCGATTCCCGGCAACACCTTGCACGGCGTGATCGGCTACCGCGACATCGCTGACACCCAGGCAATGATCGACACCGCAAAAACCCACAAGCACGCCGTTGTGATCGGTGGCGGCCTGCTCGGCCTGGAAGCCGCCAACGGCCTGATGCTGCGCGGCATGCACGTCACCGTGGTGCACATCGGCGAATGGCTGCTGGAACGGCAACTGGACAAAACCAGCGGCCAGTTGCTGCAAACCGCCCTGGAAGCCCGTGGCCTGCATTTCCGCCTGTGCGAACAGACCCAGGCCCTGCACGACGCCGGCAATGGCCGGGTCGGCTCGGTTGAATTCAAGAATGGCGACATCATCCCCGCCGACCTGGTGGTGATGGCCGCCGGTATTCGCCCCAACACCGAACTCGCGGAAAAATCCGGCATCCCCTGCAACCGCGGGATTCTGGTCAATGACACGATGCAAACCTACGACCCTCGGGTCTACGCCATCGGCGAATGCGCCAGCCACCGTGGCATCGCTTACGGCCTGGTGGCGCCGCTGTTCGAACAGGCCAAGGTCTGCGCCAACCACCTCGCTCAATTGGGCTTCGCCACCTACAAGGGCTCGGTAACGTCGACCAAATTGAAAGTCACCGGCATCGACCTGTTCTCCGCCGGCGATTTCATGGGCGGCGAAGGCACCGAAACCATCACCCTCTCCGACCCTATCGGCGGGGTCTACAAAAAACTGGTGATCAAGGATGACGTGCTGGTCGGGGCCTGTCTGTACGGCGATACGGCAGACGGCGGCTGGTATTTCCGGCAGATCCGTGAGAATCACGCCATCGACGAGATCCGCGATCACCTGATGTTTGGTGAAAACGCCTTGGGCGACGTAGGACATCAAGGCCAGGACAAAGCCATGAGCATGGCCGACACCGCCGAAGTCTGCGGCTGCAACGGCGTGTGCAAAGGCACCATCGTCAAGGCGATTCAGGAACACGGGCTGTTCAGCGTCGATGACGTCAAGAAACACACCAAGGCTGCCAGCTCCTGCGGCTCCTGCGCAGGGTTGGTGGAACAGATCCTGATCAACACCGTGGGCGGCGCAGCAGACGTCAAACCGAAAAGCGAAAAAGCCATCTGTGGTTGCAGCGACTTGAATCACGGGCAAATCCGCCAGGCCATCCGCGACCAGCACCTGCTGACCATCGCCGGCACCCTGAGCTACCTGAACTGGCGCACCCCGAACGGCTGCGCCACGTGCCGCCCGGCACTCAACTACTACCTGATTTCCACCTGGCCGGGCGAAGCCAAGGACGACCCGCAATCGCGCCTGATCAACGAACGGGCCCACGCCAACATACAGAAAGACGGCACTTACTCTGTAGTCCCACGGATGTGGGGCGGTGTGACCAATCCTTCGGAACTGCGGCGCATTGCCGATGTGGCCGACAAGTACAACGTGCCAATGGTCAAGGTGACCGGCGGCCAGCGTATCGATTTGCTGGGGATCAAGAAGCAGGACCTGCCAGGCGTCTGGAAGGATCTCGACATGCCGTCCGGCCACGCCTATGGCAAATCCATCCGCACCGTGAAGACCTGCGTCGGTAGCGAGTTCTGCCGCTTCGGTACGCAGAACTCCACGCAACTGGGCATCGAGCTTGAGCACGACCTGTTCAACATGTGGTCGCCGCACAAAGTGAAACTGGCCGTCTCCGGTTGCCCACGTAACTGCTCGGAAGCGGGGATCAAGGACGTCGGAATTATCGGCGTGGACTCGGGCTGGGAGATGTACATCGGTGGCAACGGCGGGATCAAAACCGAAGTCGCGGAATTCTTCGTCAAGCTCAAGACCGCCGAAGAAGTGCGTGAATACAACGGCGCGTTCCTGCAGCTCTATCGCGAAGAAGCTTTCTACCTCGAACGCACCGTGCACTACCTGCAACGGGTCGGCATGGAACACATCAAGAAAGCCGTGCTGGAAGACCCGGAGCGGCGCAAGGCGCTCAACGATCGCCTGCAATTCTCCTTGTCGTTTGAACAGGACCCGTGGAAGGAACGCCTGGAACAACCGCTGCTGAAGAAAGAATTCGACGTCATCACGGTGAAGAATCTGGAGGTGCCGGCATGAACTGGCTGGATATCTGCGCACTGGAAGAAATCAATGCCTTGGGCTCGCGGATCATCGCCGGCCCGAAAGGCGACATCGCGATTTTTCGTACCAGCGACGATGAGGTTTTCGCACTCGATGACCGCTGCCCGCACAAGGGCGGGCCACTGTCCCAAGGTCTGATCTATGGCAAACGGGTCGCCTGCCCACTGCATAACTGGCAGATCGATCTGGAAACCGGCGAAGCCCAGGCCCCGGACATCGGTTGCGCTCACCACCATTCAGCACGGGTCGAGAATGGCCGGGTGTTGCTGGCCCTGCGGGAAGCAAGCTGATGAACCAGATCACCGCTTCCACCTGCTGCTATTGCGGGGTCGGCTGCGGCGTGCTGATCGAGCATGACGGCGAGCGCATTCTCGGCGTCAGTGGCGATCCGGCCCACCCGGCCAACTTCGGCAAACTGTGCAGCAAAGGCTCTACCTTGCACCTGACCGGCGACCTCGCAGCCAGGGCGTTGTATCCCGAACTGCGCCTGGGCAAAGGCCTGGCCCGCAGCCGCACCGACTGGGACACCGCCCTCGATCACGCCGCCAGCGTTTTTGCCGAGACCATTGCCGAACACGGCCCGGACAGCGTGGCGTTCTACATTTCCGGGCAGTTGCTGACCGAGGATTACTACGCCTTCAACAAACTGGCGCGAGCACTGGTGGGCACCAACAACATCGACAGCAATTCGCGCCTGTGCATGTCTTCGGCCGTGGTCGGTTACAAGCGCAGCCTGGGCGCCGACGCACCGCCGTGCAGCTACGAAGACCTGGAATTGAGCGACTGCGTGATGATCGTCGGCAGCAACATGGCCTACGCCCACCCGATACTTTTCCGTCGCCTGGAGGAAGCGAAATCCCGCCGGCCGCAGATGAAAGTCATCGTCATCGACCCGCGTCGTACCGACACCTGCGATCTGGCTGACCTGCACCTGGCGATTCTGCCAGGCACCGATGTCGCCTTGTTCCATGGGATTTTGCACCTGCTGCTGTGGGAAGACTGGGTCGACCGCGACTTCATCAAGGCCCACACCGAAGGCTTGGCCGAACTGAAGAACCTGGTGCGCGATTACACGCCGCAGATGGTTTCGCAGCTCTGCGGGATCAGCATTGAACAACTGCATCAATGCGCCGAATGGGTTGGCACTTCACCGAGCTTCCTGTCGCTGTGGTGCATGGGCTTGAACCAGTCCACCGCCGGCAGCGCGAAAAACAGCGCACTGATCAACCTGCACCTGGCCACCGGGCAAATCGGCCGTCCCGGCGCAGGACCTTTCTCCCTGACCGGTCAGCCGAATGCCATGGGTGGCCGCGAAACCGGCAGCTTGTCGAACCTGCTGCCCGGCCATCGCGAGGCTGCCAATGCCGAACATCGCGCGGAAGTGGCAGCGTATTGGGGCGTGGATCAACTGCCTGCAAACACCGGGCTCACCGCTATCGAATTGTTTGAGCAGGTGCGCAGCGGAAAAATCAAGGCATTGTGGATCGCCTGCACCAACCCCGCGCAATCAATGCCGGATCAAACCGCCGTGCGCGCAGCGCTGCAAGCCTGCCCGTTCGTGGTGTTGCAGGAAGCGTTCCGCACCACCGAAACCGCCGCGTTTG
This sequence comes from Pseudomonas sp. GM41(2012), assembly GCF_000282315.2. GTDB lineage: Bacteria > Pseudomonadota > Gammaproteobacteria > Pseudomonadales > Pseudomonadaceae > Aquipseudomonas. The sequence continues at coordinate 727,891 of NZ_AKJN02000008.1, read as the reverse complement.
CCGACCTGTTGCTGCCCGCCGCCAGTTGGGGTGAAAAGGATGGCACGGTGACCAACTCCGAACGGCGCATTTCCCACGTTCGTCGGGCGATCGTCGCACCCGGTGAAACCCGCTCTGACTGGGCGATCACTGTGGATTTCGCACAGCGCCTGGAAAAACATCTGCGCCCCGGGCAAAACAGCCTGTTTGCCTTTGACAACCCGGCGCAGGTCTTCGACGAGTACAAGCAATTGACCCGCGGGCGTGATCTGGACTTGTCCGGCATCAGTCATGCACTGATCGACCGCCTCGGTCCGCAGCAATGGCCCTTCCCCACTGGCGCCAGCGAAGGTACAGCGCGGCTGTACCTGGACGGAATTTTCCCGACGGCCAGTGGACGTGCACAATTCGTGGCCGACCCGTACCGCGCCGCCAAGGAACAACGCGACGCGCGCTTCCCACTGACCCTGATCACTGGCCGCCTGCGGGACCAATGGCACGGCATGAGCCGCACCGGCACCGCCGCACAGCTCTTCGGCCACGTCAGCGAAGCCGTGTTGAGTTTGCACCCGGATGAACTGCGTCGGCATCGGCTGCAATCGGGCGACCTGGTCAGCCTGAAAAGTCGCCGTGGCGCGGTGATTGTCGCGGTTGGAGGCGACGACAGCGTGCGGCCCGGTCAGGCCTTTCTGCCCATGCATTGGGGTGATCGCTTCCTCAAGGGTGGCGTTAATGCGCTCACCCAACCGGCTTTCGACCCTTTGTCGAAACAACCCGAACTCAAACACAGCGGCGTGCGTCTCGAACCTGTAAATCTCCCATGGCAGCTATTCGCCCTGATCGAGGGCGATGTTCAACAGAATTTTGAGACGCTACGACCGCTCTGTGAGGCGTTTTCCTACGTCAGCCTCAGCCTGGCTGGCCGTGAACGCCCCGCGCTGCTGATACGCGCCGCCAGCGCCGTCGCGCCCGATCCGCAACTGCTGCGTGACATCGATCAATGCCTGGGACTCAACGATGGCCCGGTTTTGGCCTACGACGACCCACGGCGCTCCATCGGTAAACGCGTGCGGATCGAGAACGGCCGGATCACCGCGATTCGCCTGGCCGGTGAAACCCTCGCCCAGCACTGGCTGCAAAGCCTGTGGCTGGAAGGTCGCGCGGACGAACAGCTGCGGCGCTGGCTGCTGGCACCGCTGAGCGCACCGCCGGGCAACAGCAGTACGCCGGCCATCGGTAACAAAACCCTGTGCAACTGCAAAAACGTCAGCCAAAGCGCGGTCTGCGCCGGCATTAGCCGCGGTCTGGACTTGCAGGGTTTGAAACAAGAATTGGGCTGCGGCACGCAATGCGGCTCCTGCGTCCCGGAAATCAAGCGTTTGCTGGCCGCCACTGCGCAGCCGGTCGCCGTCACCTCGTGAGGAAAACACTATGAGCGCAAAAGTCTGGCTGGTGGGTGCGGGTCCTGGCGATCCGGAATTGTTGACCCTCAAGGCCGTGCGGGCGTTGAGCGAAGCGGATGTGGTGCTGATCGATGACCTGGTCAACGATGCGGTGCTGGAGCATTGCCCGCAGGCGCGGATCATTCCCGTGGGCAAGCGCGGTGGCTGTCGCTCTACACCTCAGGCATTCATTCATCGCCTGATGCTTCGTTATGCTCGCCACGGAAAATGCGTAGTACGCCTCAAGGGCGGTGATCCGTGCATTTTTGGCCGGGGCGGCGAAGAAGCGCAGTGGCTGCGTGAACATGGGGTCGAAGTGGAACTGGTCAACGGCATCACCGCCGGGCTTGCCGGCGCAACGCAATGCGATATTCCGTTGACCCTGCGGGGTGTTGCGCGTGGCGTGACGCTGGTCACCGCCCACACTCAGGATGGCAGCAGCCTGAACTGGCAAGCCCTGGCCCAAGGTGGCACGACGCTGGTGGTGTATATGGGTGTCGCAAAACTGAGCGAGATCCGTGAGCAGTTGCTCGCCGGAGGAATGGCGGCGGATACACCGGTGGCGATGATTGAAAACGCTTCCCTGCCACACCAACGGGAATGTCGGAGCGATCTGACTGCGATGGAAGAAGATGCCTGCAGCTTCGAGCTCAAAAGCCCGGCGATCCTGGTGATCGGTGCTGTCGCGGCCTGTGCGAAAGTATCCATTCTGGAAGGTGGTTTGCCCGCGACTGCAATCACTCAGTCAGCCTGACTCTCCCTCGCTTCAACCCTGCCCTCATCAAATCGCAGACAAAGAAAAGCCCGGCCTAAGCCGGGCTTTTCTCAGAGCTGCGAGCTAATTACTTAGCTGGAGCTTCAACCTGCGCTTCTACGCGACGGTTAACAGCGCGACCAGCTTCAGTTTTGTTGTCAGCAACTGGGCGGGATTCGCCGTAGCCAACAGACTGAACGCGGGAAGGAGAAACACCGTACTGGTTGGTCAGAACTTGTTTAACGGCGTTTGCACGACGCTCGGACAGTTTCTGGTTGTAAGCGTCAGGACCGACGGAGTCAGTGTGACCTTCAACAGTAGTGTTGGTGGATGGGTACTGCTTCATGAAGTCAGCGAGGTTTTTGATGTCGCCGTAGCTGTTAGGCTTGACTACCGACTTGTCGAAGTCGAACTTCACGTCCAGCTCAACACGAACAACTTCAGCAACTGCTGGGCAGCCATCAGCGTCAACAGTTACGTTGGCTGGGGTGTCCGGGCACTTGTCAACGTTGTCGCAAACGCCATCGTTGTCGCTGTCGGAGCAGACTTCAGCTGGTGCTGGAACTGGAGCAGCAGCAGGCTTGGAGCCGCCACCGAAGTTCACACCGATACCGACGCTTGGAGCCCACTCGGTGTCGCCCTGGTCGATGTTGTATTGAGCTTCAACGCCAGCACGGGCGTAGAAGTTCTCGGTGAAGTACAGCTTGGCACCGCCACCAACGTTGGCGAAGGTGGAACGGTTACGACCGCCACCGCCGTTCTGGCCAATGCTCTGGTCCGAGAAACCGGCAGAAACGTATGGACGGACCATGTCGCCTGGGTTGTTGAAGTGGTACAGAGCGTCCAGAGCGGTATCAGCGCCCTTAACGTTACGACCGTCATCGGAACGCACGTTGTGCACTTCGTCGTAAGCCAGACGCAGTTCAACGTCGTCGGTGATGAAGTAGCCTACGGAAGCGCCAAACAGGTTGCCATTGTTTTTGAAGTCACGATCGCTGTCGTACTGTTCTTTCTTGGCGAAGCCTTCGATTTCAACTGCGCCTTGGCCTTGTGCCAGTGCGCCGAACGTAGTGGCGGCAATCAAAGAACCAATGGCCAAGCCCAAGGTGTTTTTCAGTTTCATCCGTTAAATCCCCATCTGGTGATTGTGAAGCAGTCCCGCAAACCGGGGGACAACTCGGCGGCAAGTCTATCAGAACTTGCCTACACGTAAGAGATATTTGCGCCGAACTAAGTTTCAGCGATGCCTGCAAATTTCTCACGCAATTTATCTAGAGCACGTTTGTAACGCATTTTTGTCGCACTCAAACCCATGTGCATGATATCCGCGATCTCTTGAAATTCCAGCTCTGCGACAAATCGTAGCACCAGAATTTCACGGTCAATCGGGTTCACATACACTAACCAGCGATCGAGTCCACCCTTATCCTCGGGTTTCGGCGCCTTTTCTTCAGACGCTTCCTCGAGGGGGTCCAGACTCAAAGCATCCATCAAGCGACGCTTTCGCCGTTCTTTCCGATACTGTGTGATGCACTCGTTGTACGTGATGCTATATAGCCACGTCTTGAACTTCGATTTGCCCTCGAAGTTCTTCAGGCCATACAGCACCTTCAACATCACTTCCTGACAGACATCGTCTGCGTCGCGATCGTTCCCAAGATACCGCGCACAGACGTTAAATAATGTTCGCTGGTAACGCCGCATCAGTTCTTCATAGGCGCGCGTTACGTGAAACAGCTCGGTATGCGAGCGCGCGACCAACTCCTCATCAGAGAGCTCGCGGGGGTCGTAGCGCGTGGACAGCGATTGAGCTTTATTCAAAACAAGTCGGGCCGACAGTCAGGTCAATGTCCGCCGCAACCCTTTTCAGGGCATTTTTTGCGGCGGCATACATTAGCAGGGTTTGCCGGGTTAGCGGCTACTCACATGCTGTTCCAGGAGAATCCGATTGGAAAGAGAGACTAGCTCCCCCTCATCGGTCAGCAATGTGGTTTTAACCGTGCCGATCTCTTCGATCTGACCTTCGACCTCGCCAACACGCACTTGTTGCCCAACCTGATACAACTCACGCACATAGATTCCCGCAAGAATCTGACCGGCAATTTCCCGGCTTCCCAACCCCATGGCCAGCGCAACCGCCAGACCAACGGTAATCAAAACAATCACAATCACGTGGTTGAGCAGGTCAGTCTTGACCTCCAACTGGCTGATTGCGACCGAAATACTGATGATAATCACCAGGCCCTGGGCAATTCTCCCCAGGCCCGCAGCGTAGTCCAGCCCTACGCCCTCTGCTGCACCACGCACCAGCCCATTGGCCAATTGCGCGAGCAAAACACCCACCAGCAGCACCAGCGCGGCGCCAAATACTTTCGGCAAATACAGCGCAAGCATGTCAAGCGTAGCCGAAACTCGCTCAAGTCCAAGGGATTCTGCGGCAGAAACCAGAAAAATCAGCAGAACGAACCAATAGACAATCTTGCCAATCAAGGTTGAGATCGGCACTTGAAGGCCGGCCCGGGACAGCAATTTGGTCAGACCGGTGCCGCCCATCAGGCGATCGAGCCCCAGCTTGGCGAGCAACTTAGACAGCAAAGTGTCCAAAAGTTTCGCAACGACGAAACCCAACAGCAGCACAACCAGTGCGCCGAACAGGTTCGGGATGAAATTTGCAACCTTGGTCCATAACGCAGTCATTGCAGTGACGAGGCTCTGAGTCCAGAGATCAAGTTCCATATTCAATCAGCCTTATCAGCAGTGCGAACGGTAGGTTTACGGTGGCGGGAAACCGGAGCGACATGGGCCGATCCGTTATTCAGGGCGATCATCAGCGCGGGCAGCCAGCGGCCCAGCAGGCTGAACAGATCACCGGCGCCGACCTGGCGGTTGGCGGTTTTCAGTACACGCCCAAGGCACGCATCATCGTCCCGGGTGGACGGTGATGCCTTGAGCATGTCACGCAAAGACTGTTCAAACGGATCGTGCATACGCACCTCTCGTGATGTCTGTGAAAGACGCGGTCAAATTTGCTCGGGTCACATCGCTCACCCTCAGACCCAGCGCAAACGTCGGAATAACCACCACTGCCCCAGCGCCACCGAGACCATCATCAGGCACGCGATCAGGAAGCCATAGGGGCTTGCAGAGAACGGAATCCCGCCGACATTGATGCCCAGAAGACCCGTCAGAAAACTCATCGGCAAAAAGATCCCGGTGATGATCCCGAAGCGGTACATCGTGCGGTTCATTCGCACGCTCAAACGTCTATCTTCGGCCTCGAGGACCAACCCCACCCGCTCCCGGGTCAATTCCAGCTCCTCGAGATATCGGGTCAGGCTGTTGTTCAATTCGTTCCAGTAATTGCCATCATCTTCGACGAACCAGGGCAGCTTTATCCGCGTCAGCTGACCGAAAATGTCCCGCTGCGGAGCGAGAAAGCGCTTCAACGCAGCAGCCCTGCGCCGGATCTGTAAAACGGCTCCGTGCTCGGGTGTATACCGTTCGTCGGCATCCAGCTTTTCTTCTTCCTCATCGACCACTTCCGAGAGGCAGCTGACCAGATCCTGCACCTTGTGGGTGAGGTATTGCGCCATATAAAGGATGAGTTCTGACGCCGTTTTCGGTCCTTTGCCTTCGGCGAGCTGCAGCAGCAACTCATCGGTGGCGCGCAATGGACGCAAACGCAGGGAAATGACCCGCTGGGCCGACGCGAAGATCCGCACCGAGACCATGTCTTCCGGCTCGGCGCCCGGGTTCAGGTTGACCCCACGCAAAAATAGCAGCAGTTCGCTGTCCGAAAGCTGTACAAGACGCGGACGGGTGTTTTCTTCAAGTAAAAGATCACAGCTGAATTCGCTCAGACCGCTGGATTGTCGCAACCAGGTCTGGGTTTGCGGGTGACTGCGATCCCAGTGCAGCCACAGGCTTTCATGGGCCTGCAGCTGCAAGTCATCGAGTTCAGTCCGGGCTATCGAACGCGCACTGCCTTTACCGTCCAGCACCAGGGCATGCACCAGCCCCCACTGCGCGTTTTCTTCCTCGAACATCCTCACCCCTTTGTTGGTGCAGCGCTTTATTCAGGCATTTTCAGCGGGCTTGGCGAAATGATCACGCCGTTATTGTCCGCATAGATGTAGTGGCCCGGGTGGAACGTCACACCGGCAAAAGTGACCGCAACGTTGAGATCGCCGAGCCCGCGCCGGTCGGATTTCCTCGGGTGGCTGGCCAGGGCCTGAACGCCCAGATCGGTCTGCGCGATGATATCTACGTCGCGGATGCAACCGTAGATCACCAGCCCTTCCCAACCGTTTTTCGCGGCTTTCTCGGCCAGCATGTCACCTAGCAACGCATGACGCAGGGAACCGCCGCCGTCGACCACCAGCACCTTGCCATTCCCCTTCAGCTCGACCTGCTCCTTGACCCGCGAATTGTCTTCGAAACATTTGATGGTCACGATTTCGCCACCGAAAGAATCACGACCGCCGAAATTGCTGAACATCGGTTCCAGCACCTGCACCAGCTCCGGATAGGCGTCGCAAAGGTCAGGCGTGATGTAATGGTTCATCGAGAAACTCCTGTAGAGAGGAAGACAATCGAGGATGTCGCAAAGTGACCAGAAAAGCTCAATGCGTCATATCTTAGCCGCAAGCCGAACGGAGCGAAATGCCCTTGTTAGAGCATCAGGCTCATACCGCCGCAGCCAGATCCGGTTTTCCACCCAGCAATGGCGTTTGCTGATCTGCCAACCAGCGCGCCACCAACGGCCAGACTTCAGTCTGCGCAGACTTGCTGACGAGCATCTCCACATGACCGAAATTATCGCCAAAGCCCTGCTCGCGACCCAGGCTGATGAATTGCTTATGCTCGGAACCCACCTGATCGAACAGCTTGCGACAAGCCCAGGTCGGGTCCTGATGGTCACCGGCGGCACTCACGGCCAATACCGGCAACTGAACGTCAGCCAATCCGGCCCACCAATCCTTGTCGGCATCGCCGAAGCGCCCGAACAGGCCATACCAGCGCATGCTTTCCAGGGCCAGGCCAATAGGCTCGTCCTCCGGGCCGCGCTTGAGCCGTGAACCAGACAACTGGGCAAAGCGTTTGAGAATGAAGCGCCCGCTCCACTCCACCGGCGGAATTTTCAATGGCCAATAGGTGCGGCTGATTTGAGTACCGAAAAACGCCGCGGAAGCCACCACCGGCTCGCCGATGTACTCACCCCCCAATGCCGCTGCCAGGGTAATCCCGCCCAGCGAGTGCCCGATCCAGTGCGGGATCTGGCCGCTCTGCTCGCGCACGAACGCGCCAATGGCTGGCAAATCGTAACGGGCGTAGTCGGCAACACGATTCTTGCGGTAGTTCTGGTTGCGCTGGGACAGGCCATGGCCACGCATTTCGGGAATCCATACATCGAATCCCAGACGCGTCAGGTAGGCGCCCAGTCCAAGCCCCTTTGGGGAAAACCAGAACCGGCGATTGGAAAAGCTGCCGTGAAGCAAAATAACCGGAACGCCACGCGCGTCTGAGCCATCCGCCATGCCCAGGCGTGTCACAGCCAGTTCGACGGTGCCGTCAGGGCTGTTGCCGGGTTTCAGACGATAGACGTCTTCGCTCAGATCGCCGCGCCGCTCGGCGCTGATCAGGGCGACAGGAAATAGGTTGCTGCTGCTTTGCATAATGCTCTTGCACAAAAAAGGGCGGCTTCCAGAGGAGCCCGCCCTACTTCAATCTCAGAAAACGACTACCCCCTGCAGGAGCACAGCTTGCTGGCGATAGCGATTTTGAAGACGCCATCGCGGGCAAGCCTTGCTCCTACAGTGAGTGGCCCTTTCACTCACACCATCAAGCCGGAGCCTGACCTTCAGCCAGGAAGAACCAGGTTTCCAGTACGGAATCGGGGTTCAACGACACGCTTTCGATGCCCTGCTCCATCAGCCATTTGGCCAGATCAGGGTGGTCCGAAGGACCCTGACCGCAAATGCCGATGTACTTGCCAGCCTTGTTGCAGGCCTGAATCGCGTTGGCCAGCAGCTTCTTGACCGCCGGATTACGCTCGTCAAACAGGTGCGCGATGATCCCGGAGTCACGGTCCAGGCCCAGGGTCAGCTGGGTCAGGTCGTTGGAACCGATGGAGAAGCCGTCAAAGAACTCGAGGAATTCTTCAGCGAGGATCGCGTTGGACGGCAGTTCGCACATCATGATGATGCGCAGACCGTTTTCGCCGCGCTTCAGACCGTTCTCCGCCAACAGGTCGATGACCTGGCTGGCTTCGCCGAGGGTACGGACGAATGGCACCATGATTTCGACGTTGGTCAGACCCATCTCGTTGCGCACACGCTTGAGGGCGCGGCACTCGAGTTCGAAGCAGTCACGGAACGATTCGCTGATATAACGCGAAGCGCCACGGAAGCCCAGCATCGGGTTTTCTTCTTCCGGCTCGTAGAGCTTGCCGCCGATCAGGTTGGCGTATTCGTTGGACTTGAAGTCCGACAGACGCACGATGACCTTTTTCGGGGTGAACGCAGCGGCCAGGGTACTGATGCCTTCAACCAGCTTCTCGACATAGAAGCCAACCGGATCGTCGTAACCGGCGATGCGCTTGTCGACGCTGTCCTTGATGTCCTGCGGCAGCCCGGCGTAGTTCAGCAGCGCCTTGGGATGCACGCCGATCATGCGGTTGATGATGAATTCCAGACGGGCCAGGCCTACACCGGCGTTCGGCAACTGCGCGAAGTCGAATGCACGATCCGGGTTGCCGACGTTCATCATGATCTTGAACGGCAGATCAGGCATGGCGTCCACGGAGTTTTTCTTGATGTCGAAGCCCAGTTCGCCTTCGAAGATGTAACCGGTGTCGCCTTCAGCGCAGGAAACGGTCACGCCCTGGCCATCTTTCAACAGCTGGGTGGCGTTGCCGCAACCGACCACGGCCGGGATGCCCAGCTCGCGAGCGATGATCGCCGCGTGGCAGGTACGGCCGCCACGGTTGGTGACAATGGCGCTGGCGCGCTTCATGACCGGTTCCCAGTCCGGGTCGGTCATGTCGGAGACCAGAACGTCGCCTGGCTGGACTTTGTCCATCTCGGACACGTCCTTGATGATGCGGACCTTGCCGGCGCCGATGCGCTGGCCGATGGCGCGACCTTCAACCAGCACGGTGCCGGTTTCTTTCAACAGGTAACGTTCCATGACGTTGGCCTGGGTGCGGCTCTTCACGGTTTCAGGACGGGCCTGAACGATGTAGAGCTTGCCGTCGTCGCCGTCTTTGGCCCATTCGATGTCCATCGGGCACTTGTAGTGCTTCTCGATGATCATCGCTTGCTTGGCCAGTTCGCTGACTTCGGCGTCGGTCAGGCAGAAACGTGCGCGATCAGCCTTGTCGACGTCGATGGTCTTGACCGACTTACCGGCCGTGGCGACTTCGCCGTAGATCATCTTGATGGCTTTGCTGCCCAGGTTGCGACGCAGGATGGCCGGACGACCGGCTGCCAGCGTGCCTTTGTGGACGTAGAACTCATCCGGGTTCACCGCGCCTTGTACGACGGTTTCACCCAGGCCGTAGGCGCCGGTGATGAACACCACGTCACGGAAGCCCGATTCGGTATCGAGGGTGAACATCACGCCGGCGGTGCCGGTTTCGGAGCGGACCATGCGCTGCACGCCGGCCGACAGGGCTACCAGCTTGTGGTCGAAACCCTGGTGGACGCGGTAGGAAATCGCGCGGTCGTTGAACAGCGAAGCGAACACCTCTTTGGCGGCGCGAATAACGTTTTCGACACCACGGATGTTCAGGAAGGTTTCCTGCTGACCGGCAAAGGAAGCGTCCGGCAGGTCTTCGGCGGTAGCGGAAGAGCGCACGGCCACAGCCATGTCAGGGTTGCCGGCCGACAGCGTGGCGAACGCGGTGCGGATCTCGGCGTTGAGCTTCTCGGGGAATTCGGCTTCCATGATCCATTGACGGATCTGGGCGCCGGTCTTGGCCAGGGCATTGACATCGTCGACGTCCAGGGCGTCGAGGGCGGCATGGATCTGATCGTTCAGGCCGCTCAGCTCGAGAAAATCACGATAAGCCTGAGCTGTCGTGGCGAAGCCACCGGGCACCGATACACCGGCACCTGCAAGGTTACTGATCATCTCGCCCAGGGATGCGTTCTTGCCCCCTACGTGCTCTACATCATGGACGCCGAGCTTATCGAGGGAAACTACGTACTCTACCAAGGTGATCTCTCCACTAACTGTGTTGGAAAAGCTCAGAAGCCGGCTGCTCTATGGAGCGTTTGCCAGCTGTATGGCCTGGACCTGGAAAATAAGTGAGAATGCAGGCCACTGGCGGCCAGCAAATCGCGCCTATCATATCCAAGATTCGTCACTAGCTTAAGGCCCAAGGTGCAAATGAAACGATCTGCTTTCTTTATCTCCGATGGTACCGGCATTACAGCCGAAACCCTGGGTCAAAGCCTCCTGGCGCAGTTCGAAAACATTACCTTCAGCAAATTCACAAAGCCGTACATCGACAACGCGGATAAAGCGCGGGTCATGGTACAACAAATCAACAAAGCCGCTGAAAACGATGGTTTTCGGCCGATCATCTTCGACACCATTGTCAATCAGGACATCCGTGAGATCCTCGCAACGTCCAATGGTTTCATGATCGACATTTTCTCGACCTTTCTGGCGCCTCTTGAACAGGAATTGACCGAGCATTCTTCCTACACCGTCGGCAAGTCCCACTCGATTGGCAGCAACTCCAATTACATGGAGCGGATCGAGGCAGTGAACTTCGCCCTCGACAACGACGACGGTGCTCGCACGCATTATTACGACAAGGCGGACCTGATCCTAGTGGGCGTGTCGCGATGTGGCAAGACGCCGACGTGCCTGTACATGGCCATGCAATTTGGCATCCGCGCGGCCAACTATCCGCTGACCGAAGACGACATGGAACGCCTGCAATTGCCAGCAACCCTGCGTGCCCACCAGCACAAACTGTTCGGCCTGACCATCGACCCGGACCGCCTCACCGCGATCCGCAACGAGCGCAAGCCCAACAGCCGCTATTCGAGCTACGCCCAGTGCGAATTCGAAGTGCGCGAGGTGGAGAATCTGTTCCGCCGCGAGAACATTGCGCACATCAATTCCACACATTTTTCGGTGGAAGAGATTTCGGCGAAGATTCTGGTGGAGAAAGGTGTGGAGCGGCGGTTCAAGTAGCTCTGTAGCGCCTGTCAGGCCGCTATCGCGGGCAAGCCTTGCTCCTACAGGATGTACGTGCCCCCTTGTAGGAGCATGGCTTGCCCGCGATGGCGATCTTGAGGGCACCATCGCGGGCAAGCCATGCTCCTACAGGGATTTGCGTCAGATTACGAACAGGTCGACAAACCTGTTCACCGGTGTCGCCTCAAGCGCTGCCTGATCCTTGCACAACGCAAAGATCTCGGCGCTGCGCTGGGCGGTGAAGCGCGTCGCCAGGTTCGCCTTGAATTTGTCTTCCAGTAGCGGAATGCCGTCGGTGCGGCGACGGCGATGGCCGATCGGGTACTCCACCAACACGTTTTCTGTGCTGGAGCCGTCCTTGAAGAACACCTGTATCGCATTGGCGATGGAGCGCTTATCGGCTTCCAGGTATTCGCGGGTGTAGCGCGGGTCTTCGACGATGACCATTTTTTCGCGCAGCACGTCGATGATCGGATGCGCCGCGTGGAAGTCGTCCTCGTACTGCTCGGCCACCAGATTGCCGAACGCCAGCGGCACGGCTGTCATGTACTGAATGCAATGGTCACGGTCCGCAGCATTGGCCAGCGGGCCGACCTTGGAAATGATGCGGATCGCCGATTCGTGGGTGGTGATGACGATCTTGTCGATTTCGTGCAGGCGATTTCTGACTTGCGGATGCAGAGTCACCGCCGCTTCGCAGGCCGTTTGCGCGTGGAACTCGGCCGGAAAGCTGATCTTGAACAGCACGTTTTCCATCACGTAGCTGCCGTACTTCCGGGAGAAGCTGAACGCGCGCTTGTCTTCTGGCTTGAGCGCCAGGTCGTTGTTGGTGTGGCTGAACAGCACGTCGTAAAAGCCCCATTGTTTCGCGGTGAGTACGCCGGGGATGCCCATTTCGCCACGCATTGCGATGTCCGCCAGCCGCACGCCACGGCTGGACGCGTCGCCGGCCGCCCAGGATTTACGCGATCCGGCATTCGGCGCATGACGGTAAGTGCGCAGCGCCTGACCGTCGGCGAACGCATGGGACAATGCGGACAACAACTGCTCGCGATTGGCGCCCATCAGCTTGGCGGTCACAGCGGTCGAGGCGACTTTCACCAGGATGACGTGATCCAGGCCTACGCGATTGAAGGAGTTTTCCAGCGCGATCACGCCCTGGATTTCGTGAGCCATGATCATGGCTTCGAGCACCGCGCGAACGGTCAGCGGTGCATCGCCATTGGCCAGGCGCTTTTGCGACAAGTGATCGGCCACCGCGAGAATGCCGCCGAGGTTATCGGACGGATGGCCCCACTCGGCGGCGAGCCAGGTGTCGTTGTAGTCGAGCCAGCGCACGATGCAGCCGATGTCCCACGCCGCCTTGACCGGGTCGAGGCGATAACTGGTGCCGGGGACACGCGCGCCAAACGGGACGACGGTGCCTTCCACCATGGGGCCGAGGTGTTTGGTGCATTCGGGGAAGCGCAGGGCCAGCAGGCCGCAACCCAACGTGTCCATCAGGCAGTTGCGTGCGGTGTCGAGGGCTTCGGCGGACTGGATCTTGAAGTTGAGGACGTAGTCGGCAATGTCCTGCAGGACCGTGTCGTAGTCGGGGCGGTTGTTCTGGTCGACGTTGGTGCTCATTTGGGGGGTTACTCCAATGAAGGAATGATGGGTTGTGGTGTTTCCTCAGCGGCAGGTTGGGTTGGTTTTTTTGCAGGTCTGGGGTGCCTGCTTGCTGTGTGTGTTTTCAGTTGCATCGCCCCCTCACCCCAGCCCTCTCCCCAAAGGGGAGAGGGGGCCGACCGAGTTGTCTTTCGAGCTACATCGACCTGAGATATAGAGTCGAACTCAGGCCTTGAAAAGCATGAAGATCGGCTCCCTTTCCCCCTCTCCCCCTTGGGGAGAGGGTTGGGGTGAGGGGTGATTTTCAGATCAGAACGAATCACCCGGCACGCGGACGTAACCTTCCATCAACACCCGCGCACTGCGGCTCATGATGGCTTTGTTCACGGTCCATTCACCGTTCACCTGGCTCGCTTCAGCACCCACACGCAAGGTGCCGGACGGATGCCCAAAGCGCACGGCATTGCGTTCGATACCGCCTGCGGCGAGGTTCACCAGCGTGCCGGAAATCGCTGCCGCCGTACCAATCGCCACGGCCGCAGTGCCCATCATCGCGTGGTGCAATTTGCCCATGGACAGCGCCCGCACCAACAGATCGATATCACCCGCCGCAATCGCTTTACCACTCGAAGCAACGTAGTCCGCAGGCTTGGCCACAAAGGCCACCTTAGGCGTGTGCTGACGCTTGGCCGCTTCGTCCAGATCCTTGATCAGGCCCATGCGCAATGCGCCGTAAGCCCGAATGGTTTCAAACATCAGCAACGCTTTCGGATCGCTGTTGATCGCGCCTTGCAGCTCGGTGCCGGTGTAACCGATGTCTTCGGCATTGACGAAAATCGTCGGAATACCGGCATTGATCATGGTCGCCTTGAAGGTTCCGACGCCAGGCACTTCGAGGTCATCCACCAGGTTGCCGGTAGGAAACATCGAACCGCCGCCGCCCTCTTCTTCCGCCGCCGGGTCCATGAATTCGACCTGCACTTCGGCGGCCGGAAAGGTCACGCCGTCGAGTTCGAAATCACCGGTCTCCTGCACTTCACCATTGGTGATCGGCACGTGGGCGATGATGGTCTTGCCGATGTTGGCCTGCCACACGCGAACCACGGCAACGCCGTTGTGCGGGATGCGGCTGGCGTCCACCAAACCATTGCTGATGGCAAACGAACCGACCGCCGCCGACAGGTTGCCGCAGTTGCCGCTCCAATCGACGAAAGGCTTGTCGATGGACACCTGACCGAACAGGTAATCGACGTCGTGATCGGCCTTGATGCTTTTGGACAGGATCACGGTTTTGCTGGTGCTGGAGGTCGCGCCGCCCATGCCGTCGATTTGCTTGTCGTACGGGTCGGGGCTGCCGATCACGCGCAGCAATAAAGCGTCGCGCGCAGGGCCTGGAACCTGTGCCGCTTCAGGCAGGTCTTTCAGGCTGAAGAACACGCCTTTACTGGTGCCGCCGCGCATGTAGGTGGCGGGGATTCTAATTTGAGGTGCGTGAGCCATGATGTTCCTTTTAGGATCGAGCGGGACCGCATGGCCCCGCCCGAACTCATCGTGTTAAACGGCAACCGCCGATTCTTCGAGGAAGTCCTGAGCGAAGCGTTGCAGCACGCCGCCGGCCTCATAGATCGACACTTCTTCGGCGGTGTCGAGGCGGCAGGTCACCGGCACTTCGACGCGTTCGCCGTTCTTGCGGTTGATCACCAGCGTCAGCTCGGCACGCGGGGTGCGCTCACCGATCACGTCGTAGGTTTCGCTGCCATCGATGCCCAATGTCTTGCGGTCGGTGCCCGGTTTGAACTCCAGCGGCAACACGCCCATGCCCACCAGGTTGGTGCGGTGAATGCGCTCGAAGCCTTCGGCTGCAATCGCTTCCACACCCGCCAGACGCACGCCTTTGGCCGCCCAGTCGCGGGACGAACCCTGACCGTAGTCGGCACCGGCGATGATGATCAGCGGCTGCTTGCGTTCCATGTAGGTTTCGATGGCTTCCCACATGCGCATCACTTTGCCTTCCGGCTCGACGCGAGCCAGCGAACCCTGCTTGACCTTGCCGTTTTCCTGAACCATTTCATTGAACAGTTTCGGGTTGGCGAAGGTGGCGCGTTGCGCGGTCAAGTGGTCGCCGCGGTGGGTTGCGTAAGAGTTGAAGTCCTCTTCCGGCAAGCCCATTTTCGCCAGGTATTCGCCGGCGGCGCTGTCGAGCATGATCGCATTCGAAGGCGACAGGTGATCGGTGGTGATGTTGTCCGGCAGCACCGCCAGCGGGCGCATGCCCTTGAGCGGACGAGCCCCGGCCAGCGCGCCTTCCCAGTACGGCGGACGGCGGATGTAAGTGCTCATCTCGCGCCAGTCGTACAGCGGCGTCACTTTCGGACCGGTGTCTTCGTGGATGGCGAACATCGGAATGTAGACCTGACGGAACTGCTCCGGCTTGACCGACGCCTTGACCACCGCGTCGATTTCTTCGTCGCTCGGCCAGATGTCTTTCAGGCGGATTTCCTTGCCGTCGACCATACCCAGCACATCTTTTTCGATGTCGAAACGGATGGTCCCGGCAATGGCGTAAGCCACGACCAATGGCGGCGAAGCGAGGAACGCATTCTTGGCGTACGGGTGGATCCGGCCATCGAAGTTGCGGTTGCCGGACAGTACCGCCGTGGCGTACAGGTCGCGGTCAATGATCTCTTGCTGGATCACCGGATCCAGTGCGCCGGACATGCCGTTGCAGGTGGTGCAAGCGAAGGCGACGATGCCGAAGCCGAGTTGCTCCAGTTCGGTGGTCAGGCCGGCTTCATCCAGGTACAGCGCCACGGTTTTCGAACCCGGTGCCAGGGACGATTTGACCCACGGTTTGCGGGTCAGCCCGAGCTTGTTGGCATTGCGCGCCAGCAGACCGGCGGCGATGACGTTGCGCGGGTTGCTGGTGTTGGTGCAACTGGTGATGGCGGCGATGATTACCGCGCCGTCCGGCATCTGGCCGGGCACTTCGGTCCACTGGCCAGAGATACCTTGGGCGGCGAGATCCGAGGTCGCAACGCGGGCGTGCGGGTTGCTCGGGCCGGCCATGTTGCGCACCACCGAGGACAGGTTGAAGGTCAACCCACGCTCGTATTGCGCATTCTTCAAGCTGTCAGCCCACAGGCCTGTGGTCTTGGCGTAGTTCTCGACCAACTGCACTTGCTCGTCTTCACGGCCGGTGAGTTTCAGGTAGTCGATGGTCTGCTGGTCGATGTAGAACATCGCGGCGGTGGCGCCGTATTCCGGGGCCATGTTGGAAATGGTCGCACGGTCGCCCAGGGTCAGTGCGGAGGCGCCTTCGCCGAAGAACTCCAGCCAGGCACCGACGACTTTTTGCTGACGCAGGAACTCGGTCAGCGCCAGCACCATGTCGGTGGCGGTGATGCCCGGTTGCAGCTTGCCCGTCAATTCGACGCCGACGCTTTCCGGCAGACGCATCCACGACGCGCGGCCGAGCATCACGCTTTCAGCTTCCAGGCCGCCGACACCGATGGCGATCACGCCCAGTGCATCGACGTGCGGGGTGTGGCTGTCGGTGCCGACGCAAGTGTCGGGAAATGCCACGCCGTCGCGCACCTGGATCACCGGAGACATTTTCTCCAGGTTGATCTGGTGCATGATCCCGTTGCCCGGCGGGATCACATCAACGTTCTTGAAGGCCTTTTTGGTCCAGTTGATGAAGTGGAAACGGTCTTCGTTGCGACGGTCTTCGATGGCGCGGTTCTTCTCGAACGCCTCCGGATCGAAACCACCGCGCTCGACGGCCAGGGAGTGATCGACGATCAATTGCGTCGGCACCACCGGGTTCACTTGAGCCGGGTCGCCACCTTGCAAAGCGATGGCGTCACGCAGGCCGGCGAGGTCGACCAGCGCGGTCTGGCCGAGAATGTCGTGGCACACCACGCGGGCCGGGAACCATGGGAAGTCGAGGTCGCGTTTGCGCTCGATGAATTGCTTCAGGGATTCGGTGAGCGTGGCCGGGTCGCAGCGACGCACCAGGTTTTCCGCCAGCACGCGAGAGGTGTACGGCAGAGTGTCGTAGGCGCCGGGCTGGATGGCCTCGACAGCCGCGCGGACGTCGAAGTAATCCAGATGGCTGCCGGGCAGCGGTTTACGGAATTCAGTATTCATCGTCAGGACTCGGTCACGGTAGTTTCAAAAGGTGGGGCCTGGCATTTGAATTGAGACCGGTTCCCTGTAGGAGCCGAGCTTGCTCGCGATAGCGGTGTATCAGTCGACATCGATGTTGAATGTCAGTCCGTCATCGCGAGCAAGCTCGGCTCCTACAGGTTCCCGGTTCAGCCGGCCTTCACCATTCAGCGTTGTTCGATTGGCACGAACTTGCGCTGTTCGACGCCGACGTACTCGGCACTCGGGCGGATGATGCGGTTGTTGGCACGTTGTTCGAACACGTGCGCCGCCCAGCCGGTCAGGCGCGAGCAGACGAAAATCGGGGTGAACAACTTGGTCGGGATGCCCATGAAGTGGTACGTCGACGCATGGTAGAAGTCGGCGTTCGGGAACAGTTTTTTCTGCTCCCACATGGTCTTGTCGATGGCTTCGGAAACCGGGAACAACACGGTGTCGCCCACTTCGTCGGCGAGTTTTTTCGACCAGCCCTTGATCACCTCGTTGCGCGGATCGTTGTCCTTATAGATCGCGTGACCGAAGCCCATGATCTTGTCCTTGCGCTCGAGCATGCCGAGGGTGCCTTTGATCGCCTCTTCCGGCGAGCTGAAGCGCTCGATCATTTCCATCGCCGCTTCGTTGGCGCCGCCATGCAGCGGACCACGCAGCGAGCCAATGGCGGCCGTGACGCAGGAATACATGTCCGACAGGGTCGAGGCGCAAACCCGTGCGGTGAACGTCGAGGCGTTGAACTCGTGCTCCGCGTAGAGGATCAGCGAAACGTTCATCACTTTGACGTGCAACTCGCTCGGCTTCTTGTCGTGCAGCAGGTGCAGGAAGTGGCCGCCGATGGATGGTTCGTCGCTCACGCAGCTGATGCGTTTGCCGTCATGGCTGAAGCGATACCAGTAGCACATGATCGCCGGGAATGCGGCCAGCAGGCGGTCAGTCACGTCGTGTTGTTCGGAGAAGTCTTTCTCCGGCTCGATGTTGCCCAGGAACGAGCAACCGGTGCGCATCACGTCCATCGGGTGGGCGTCGGCGGGGATGCGTTCCAGCACTTCTTTCAGCGCTTGCGGCAGGTCGCGCAGCTTGCCCAGTTTGCTGATGTAAGCGGCGAGTTGGGTTTGGGTCGGCAGTTCACCGTAAAGCAGCAGGTAGGCCACTTCTTCGAACTGTGCGTCAGCCGCCAGTTCGCGAACGTCGTAGCCACGATAGGTCAGGCCTGCGCCCGACTGGCCCACGGTGGACAGTGCGGTTTGCCCGGCAACCTGGCCACGGAGCCCGGCGCCACTGAGTACTTTTGCTTCGGCCATTGCTGTCTCCAGTTTTTCTTGAATTTGTTAGGGAAACTTGTAGGAGCGAAGCTTGCTCGCGAAGACGGACTGCCATTCAACATTAATGTCGTCTGATACACCGCTTTCGCGAGCAAGCTTCGCTCCTACAGGGCTTTCATTATTTCTTCGCGGCGAACAACGCATCGAGCTTCTGCTCGAAGGTGTGGTAGTCGATGCGATCGTAAAGCTCCATGCGCGTCTGCATGGTGTCGATGACGTTCTGTTGTGTGCCATCGCGGCGGATCGCGGTGTAGACGTTTTCGGCGGCTTTGTTCATCGCGCGGAACGCCGACAGCGGGTACAGCACCAGCGATACATCGGCAGCGGCGAGTTGCTCGGTGGTGTACAGCGGCGTCGCGCCGAATTCGGTGATGTTGGCCAGGATCGGCGCTTTCACGCGGCTGGCGAACAGCTTGTACATGTCCAGTTCGGTGATGGCTTCCGGGAAAATCATGTCGGCGCCGGCCTCGATGCACGCGGCGGCGCGATCCAAAGCGGATTCCAGACCTTCCACTGCGAGGGCGTCGGTACGGGCCATGATCACGAAGCTGTCATCGGTACGCGCATCGACGGCTGCCTTGATGCGATCGACCATTTCCTGCAGGGACACGATCTCTTTATTAGGACGGTGACCGCAGCGCTTGGCGCCGACCTGGTCTTCGATGTGAATCGCCGCCGCGCCGAACTTGATCATCGACTTGACGGTGCGCGCGACGTTGAACGCCGAGGAGCCGAAACCGGTGTCCACGTCCACCAGCAGCGGCAGGTCGCAAACGTCAGTGATGCGGCGCACGTCGGTCAGCACGTCATCCAGACCGGTGATGCCCAGGTCCGGCACGCCGAGGGAGCCGGCAGCCACCCCGCCACCCGACAAATAAATAGCCTTGAAACCGGCGCGCTTGGCCAGCAGCGCGTGATTGGCGTTGATCGCGCCGACCACTTGCAGCGGATGTTCGCTGGCGACCGCATCGCGGAATCGCTGGCCTGGAGTGCTCTTGTTGGAACTCATGACTCACCTCGTTCAGTGGCTGTCTGGTTGGCGCCGTCCTGGTAGTGACGAGCGATATTGCGTTTGGAGGCGCCGATGTGGCGGCGCATCAACAACTCGGCTAGCTCACCGTCACGGTCGGCGATGGCGTCGAGAATTCGGTGGTGCTCGGCAAAGGCCTGACGCGGACGATTGGGCGTGGTGGAAAACTGGATGCGGTACATGCGCACCAGTTGATAGAGCTCGCCGCAGAGCATCTGCGTCAGGGTGCGGTTGCCGCTGCCCTGGATGATTCGGTAATGGAAGTCGAAATCGCCTTCCTGCTGGTAGTAGCCGACGCCGGCCTGAAACGCCGCATCGCGCTCATGGGTTTCGAGGACCCGGCGCAGTTCGTCGATTTCTTCGAGCGTCATGCGTTCGGCCGCCAGACGGCAGGCCATGCCTTCGAGGGATTCGCGGATTTCGTAGAGTTCCAGCAGCTCGGCATGGCTCAACGAAACCACCCGCGCCCCGACGTGCGGCACGCGAACCAGCAGGCGCTGGCCTTCCAGCCGGTGGATCGCCTCACGCAACGGCCCGCGGCTGATGCCATAGGTGCGCGCCAGTTCCGGCTCGGAGATCTTGCTGCCCGGGGCGATCTCACCCTTGACGATGGCCGCCTGAATGCGCCGGAAGACGTTCTCGGAAAGAGTCTCTGAATCGTCTTGGGCAATGACCGGGGGATCGAGTTGATCCAACATATTGTCGACACCTTGTAAGCGGATGCCGCAAAAACTAGCGAATACAGGTCGAATAGTCAAAGAGAAAATCGGTATTGTCGACAATCGTCTAATAACCGGCTGCACCATAACAAAGCAGCACAGCTGTTTATAGCCGCCCGCCAGCGGTGGCGCCATAAAACCACCGTGCTAGAATGCCGGCCGCATTTGTTTGTGACATCTGCACTGCCTGTCATAAACAGTTGATAGGCATACGAGGGAGCTTGCGCAGCGATGCCAGGGCCTTGAATAGAAGTACGGACCGCTGCGCACCAGGATTTATGAGACTCAAGCCCTTCCCCACCTTCCTTTATCTTCTTTGCCTGCCCGGTTTCGCCGCGGCGGGGGAAAAGACTGTCTACGGCCTCAACGAGTACGCCTCCCTGGACGGCATCGACCTGGAAGTCGCCGCCAAACTCGACACCGGGGCGAAAACCGCTTCCCTGAGTGCCCGTGACATCAAACGTTTCAAACGCAATGGCGAATCCTGGGTGCGCTTCTATCTGGCCATCGACGCTGCGCACTCGCACCCGATCGAACGGCCACTGGCCCGCGTCAGCAAGATCAAGCGCAGGGCCGGCGACTACGACCCGGAAGAAGGCAAGAAGTACACCGCCCGTCCGGTGATCGAGCTGAATATCTGCATGGGTTCGGCTTTACGCAGTATCGAAGTGAACTTGACCGACCGCAGCGCCTTCCAATACCCGCTCCTGATCGGTTCCGAAGCGCTGAAACGCTTCGATGCGCTGGTCGACCCCAGTCTTAAATACGCTGCTGGCAAACCCGCCTGCGCCACCGACGCTCATACCGCAGAGTAATTCCAATGCGCTCTCTTACCCTTCACCTGAAATTCCTGATCGCCATCCTGGTGGTGCTGGGTATTTCAGTCACGGCCTATCAGATCTTCGTGCTCGGCATCCCCGTGACCGAAGACGCCACCGACGACTTGTGGAACATCGACGCCAAAGTCGAGTTCGTCGCCAGTACCAAGGACCCGGTCAAGATCCAGATGTTCGTGCCACCGCTGAGCCGCGATTACGTCAGCCTCAACGAGAGCTTCATTTCCAATAACTACGGCGTGGCCGTGAACCGTGCCGACGGCAACCGCAAAGTCACCTGGTCGGCACGTCGGGCCAAGGGCAATCAAACGCTTTACTACCGCCTGGTGCTGACCAAGCGCTACACCGGTGAAAAATCCAAGATCAAAGGGCCGACCTTCCGTGACAGCATCGCTGTCGAAGGCGCGGAAAAAATCGCCGCCGAAGCCCTGCTCGCACCGATCCGCCAGCACTCGGCCGACGTCGAAACCTTCATCGGCGAAGCCATCAAGCGTGTCAACAATCTCAACGACGACAATGTGAAGCTGTTGCTGGGCGGCGATCCGTCCCCCGGGCACAAGGCGAAAATCGTCGAGCTGGTGCTGTCCATCGCGCACGTGCCAGTAGAAAAGGTCCACACCATTCGTCTGGTGGCCGACCAGCCGCAAATGCCGGAACTGTGGTTGCGCAGTTTCAACGGCACCGACTGGCTGTACTTCAACCCGGAAACCGGTGAACAGGGCCTGCCGACCGATCGCCTGCTGTGGTGGACCGGCGACGACAACCTGATCACCGTCGATGGCGGCAAGAAGGCCAACGTGACTTTCAGCCTGAACAACAGCGAAATGAACGCCATTCGCCTGGCCAAGCTGACCGACGAAAACTCCGACGCCAACTTCCTCGATTACTCGCTGTACGGCCTGCCGCTGGAAACCCAGCAGACCTTCATGATCATGGTGATGATCCCGATCGGTGTGCTGGTGATCCTGATCCTGCGCAACCTGATCGGCATTCAGACCCTCGGCACCTTTACCCCGGTGCTGATTGCCCTGGCGTTCCGGGAAACCCAGCTCGGCTTCGGTATCGTGCTGTTTACGATCATCACGGCGCTGGGCCTGTCGCTTCGCTCCTACCTTGAACACTTGAAGCTGCAAATGCTGCCGAGGCTGTCGGTGGTGCTGACTTTCGTGGTGGTGCTGATCGCGGCGATCAGCCTCTTCAGCCATAAACTCGGTCTGGAACGCGGGTTGTCGGTGGCGCTGTTCCCGATGGTGATTCTGACCATGACCATCGAACGCCTGTCGATTACCTGGGAAGAACGCGGTTCCGGCCATGCCATGAAAGTGGCGATCGGTACGCTGTTCGCCGCGTCGCTGGCGCACTTGATCATGAGCGTTCCGGAGCTGGTCTACTTCGTGTTCACCTTCCCGGCGATCCTGTTGATCCTGGTGGGGTTCATGCTGGCGATGGGGCGTTATCGCGGCTACCGCCTGACCGAACTGGTGCGTTTCAAGGCCTTCCTGAAGAAGGCTGACGCCTGATGTTCGGCTTCTGGAAGACCTGGAAGGCCCTGGAAGCCCGGGGCATCATGGGGATCAATCGGCGTAACGCGGACTACGTGCTCAAGTACAACAAGCGCAGTCTGTACCCGATTGTCGATGACAAGATCATCACCAAGGAACGCGCCATCGCAGCCGGCATTCATGTGCCGGAACTGTATGGCGTGATTTCCACCGAGAAAGAAATCGACAACCTCGACGACATCATCGGCAGGCGCAACGACTTCGTGATCAAACCGGCCCAGGGCGCGGGCGGTGACGGCATCATTGTGGTTGCCGACCGGTTCGAGGGGCGCTATCGCACAGTCTCCGGCAAGATCATCGACCATGAGGAACTCGAGCACCATGTCTCGAGCATCCTCACCGGCCTGTATTCCCTGGGCGGGCACCGCGACCGCGCGCTGATCGAATACCGGGTGATCCCGGACCAGATTTTCAAAAGCATCAGCTATGAAGGCGTACCGGACATCCGCATCATCGTGCTCATGGGTTACCCGGTGATGGCCATGCTGCGCTTGCCGACGCGCCAGTCCGGCGGCAAGGCCAACCTGCACCAGGGCGCCATCGGCGTCGGTGTCGACCTCGCAACCGGGCAGACGTTGCGCGGCACCTGGCTGAACAACATCATCACCAAACATCCGGACACCACCAACGCGGTGGACGGCGTGCAACTGCCCTACTGGGACGGTTTCATGAAACTTGCCGCCGGCTGCTATGAGCTGTGCGGGCTGGGTTACATCGGTGTCGACATGGTGCTGGACCAGGAAAAAGGGCCGCTGATTCTTGAGCTCAACGCCCGGCCTGGGCTGAACATTCAGATTGCCAATGATTGCGGACTAACGTTGCGTACCCATGCGGTTGAAGCGCGGCTGGAGGAGTTGAAGGCTCGAGGGGTTGTTGAGACGGTGCAGGAACGGGTTGAGTTTGTTCAGGAAATGTTTGGGCATATTCCGGCGGTTGAAGGCTGACCTGTGGCGAGGGGATTTATCCCCGTTGGGCAGCGAAGCGGCCCCAAAAATCAGGGCCTGCGGAACTGTCAGATTTTTTGTGTGCGGGCCGGTAACGGCCTGCTGTTAGGCAGGCCATGCTTTTACCAGGTCGGCCTGATAAATCGATCTCCGTACAGAATCGCGAATTGATTCATTGCACTTTTCCAGTCATGGGCCGCTGAGCCCCAGTTTGCTGTGATGTTGCGCAGCCCAAGCCAGATCAGTTTTGTCGCCGCATCGTCGGTCGGGAAGTGACCTCGGGTTTTGATGATCTTGCGCAGTTGAGCGTTGATGCTCTCAATGGCGTTGGTCGTGTAGATCACTTTTCGGATCGCTGGCGGGAAAACGAAAAATGGGATCACACGATCCCAAGCGCGGCGCCAAGCAGCCACTACCGTCGGATACTGCTTGCCCCATGGCCCGCTTTCAAACGCATCCAGCGCCTGCTCGGCCGCTTCGGCGGTGACTGCCTGATAGATCGGTTTGAGCGCCTTGGCCAGTTCACGACGCTTATCCCAAGCCGCGTAATCAAGACTGTTGCGGATCAGATGAACAATGCATGTTTGCAGTGTCGTTTCTGGAAAAACGGCGCTGAGAGCTTCTGGCATGCCTTTAAGGCCATCGGTCACAGCAATCAACACGTCTTCGACGCCACGTGTCTTGAGGTCGTTGAACACCTTCATCCAGAATTTGGCACCCTCGGTATTTTCGATCCAAATGCCGAGAATATCGCGTGTTCCGTCAGGCAAAACACCCAGGGCCAAGTAGATCGCCTTATTGCGAACCAGCCCCTCTTCGCGGATTTTGACCCGCAGAGCATCGAAGAAAATAACCGGATACATCGGCTCCAAAGGCCGCTGTTGCCATGCACCGATCTCTGCCATGACCTCATCGGTTACAGAGCTGATGAAGTCGGGAGAAACGTCCGTACCGTACTGCTCGGAAAGAAACGCACGGATCTCTCTGACAGTCATTCCACGGGCATACATGGCGATGATCTTGTCGTCGAATCCGGTGTAACGGCGCTCGTGCTTGGGAATCAGGATGGGAGAAAAACTGCCGTCCCGGTCGCGAGGAATATCCAGTCGGAGCGGGCCATCGCCGGTTAGAACCGTCTTGCCGCTTTTGCCATTGCGCTGGTTGGTTTCATCCTCTGGGCGCTGCGCGCCCGGCGGATAGCCCAAGTGGTGACCGAGTTCAGCATTCAGGGCTCTCTCGATCAAAGCCTTCTTGAACGCCGCAGAGGCGTCCTCAATGGCTTCAGCGGTCATCGGTCCATCAGTGAATTGCTCGAGCAGCTCTTTCGGGATTTTCGGTAGCTCTCGCAACGCGGGTTTCTTCTTGGTTGGCATACATGCACCTCTTACTCATGTTATGCCCGAACACAAAATTTCTGACACCCCCGGGCCTGCTGCGCAGTCCAACGGGGATAAATCCCCTCACCACAGGTCTGTCTCACCCATTGCCCCCAATCTACCAATCCCCGACATCCCCTCTAGGAGCAATTCCCCGAGAAGACTACAATCGCCACCCCCGCCTCGATGGCTGATCTGCCCCGCCCATGTTGACCTGTTCCGTACACCCGCTCCCCTATTGCGCCAACCCCGCCGAGTACTTCGCGGCGATTCGTCATGCCCCCGGTGCCGTGCTGCTCGACAGTGGCCGGCCGAGTGCCGAGCGTGGACGCTATGACCTGCTCAGTGCCTGGCCGCTGGAGCAAATAGCAGTATTGCCTGACGAAAGTGGCAGCGATTTCCTGCAACGCCTTCGCGACAACCTGACACGACTCGGTGAAGCGGCTGTTCCTTACGATTTGCCCTTCGCTGGCGGCCTCATCGGTTACCTGAGCTATGACTTCGGTCGACATCTGGAAAACCTGCCGAGTCAGGCGCAGGACGATCTGCAATTGCCCGACGCACG
The DNA here is from genome assembly GCF_000282315.2 of Pseudomonas sp. GM41(2012). Classification (GTDB taxonomy): domain Bacteria; phylum Pseudomonadota; class Gammaproteobacteria; order Pseudomonadales; family Pseudomonadaceae; genus Aquipseudomonas. Next base: position 702,380 of record NZ_AKJN02000008.1, on the reverse strand, counting down.
TTTCGGGCTGTATGACTGGGCACTGATCACCGATCACCAACTGAGTACAAGTCAGCTGGTCTTCCACCCGTCGCTGATCGACAGCGAACGTCAGCGTCTGATCACGCTATTCAGTGAGCCTACAGCTGAAGCAGTCGAATCTTTCAAGTTGAAAGCCCCGATGAAGGCCGACCTGAGCGCTGACGAGTATCGCCACGCGCTAGAACGCATTCAGCAGTACATCCAGGCCGGCGACTGTTACCAGGTCAATTTCGCCCAGCGTTTCCGTGCTCAGTGCCAGGGCGATCCATGGGCCGCGTATTGCGCGCTGCGGGCGGCGTGCCCGACGCCGTTTTCCGGTTTTCAGAGCCTGCCCGACGGCGGCGCAGTGTTGAGCCTGTCGCCAGAACGCTTCGTCAAAGTCAGCGAACGCCATGTGGAAACCCGCCCGATCAAAGGCACTCGCCCTCGCGGACTGACCGCTGCCGAAGATGCGGCAAACGCCGCCGAACTGCTGGCCAGCCCCAAGGACCGCGCGGAAAACCTGATGATCGTCGACCTGCTGCGCAATGACCTCGGCCGTACTTGCCGTATCGGGTCGGTGCGGGTGCCGGAGTTGTTCAGCCTGGAAAGCTACCCGAACGTGCATCACCTGGTGAGCAGCGTGACCGGAGAACTGGCGGATGACCGGGACGCCCTGGACCTGATCGCTGGCAGCTTCCCTGGCGGCTCGATTACCGGTGCACCGAAAATTCGTGCGATGCAGATTATTGACGAGCTGGAACCGACCCGGCGCGGGTTGTACTGCGGGTCTTTGCTGTATCTGGATGTGCGTGGCGAAATGGACAGTTCGATCGCGATTCGCAGCCTGTTGGTGAAAGATGGGCAGGTGTGTTGCTGGGGCGGCGGCGGGATCGTTGCGGACTCGGAGTGGCAGGCCGAGTATCAGGAATCGATTACCAAGGTGAAGGTGCTGCTCGATACCCTGCAAAACCTTTAAAAGCATCGCGAGCAGGCTCACTCCCACAGGGTTCGGTGATCCCCTGTGGGAGCGAGCCTGCTCGCGAAGGCGTCCTCAAAGACGACTACAAACTCAAGGCCCTATTGGAAGCCTTGATGAATTCCTGCTTCAGCTCTTCAAAGCTGTGCACCGCCGGGAACTGCGGAAACTCGCGAATCACATTGTCCGGCGCATGGAACAGAATCCCCGCATCCGCCTCGCCCAACATCGTGGTGTCGTTGTAGGAATCCCCCGCCGCGATCACCCGGTAGTAAAGGCTCTTGAACGCCAAAACCGACTGACGCTTGGGATCTTTCTGACGCAATTGATAGCTCGTCACCCGACCGGAATCGTCAGTAATCAGACGATGGCAGAGCAAGGTCGGGAAGCCCAGTTGACGCATCAACGGCTGGGAGAACTCGTAGAACGTGTCCGACAGAATCACCACCTGAAAGCGCTCACGCAGCCAGTTGACGAACTCGATGGCGCCGTCCAGCGGCTGGAGCGTAGCGATCACTTCCTGGATGTCGGTGAGTTTCAAGCCGTGCTCGTCGAGAATCCGTAGGCGCTGCTTCATCAGCACGTCGTAGTCGGGGATGTCCCGGGTGGTAGCCCTGAGGGACTCGATCCCGGTTTTTTCGGCGAAGGCGATCCAGATTTCCGGGACCAGTACACCTTCAAGATCCAGACAGGCAATTTCCACAAGACACTCCCATTTGTATTGATTATTGAGTCGAGCGAGCAAAAGGACTGCCGAACTCTAGCGACTCAGGCTGACCGGTGCAACGCAGAGGGCGCGCCAGCGGCTGCAGGATTTTGTTACCATCAGCCCATATAGAGCGCCCAGCGCCACCGACCTGTAGGAAGCCGCCCTGATGAGCCCAACGTTCGACGTCGTGGAACTCGCCACGACCTATGCCAACAAATCCGCCCAGGACATCCTGAAACTCGCGTTCGCCGAGTTTGGCGATGACCTGTGGATATCTTTCAGCGGCGCCGAAGACGTGGTGCTGGTAGACATGGCCTGGAAGCTGAACAAGAACGTCAAAGTGTTCAGCCTCGACACTGGCCGCTTGCACCCCGAGACCTACCGCTTCATCGATCAGGTGCGCGAACACTACAAGATCGACATCGAACTAGTGTCGCCGGACTACACCAAGCTCGAACCTTTCGTGAAGGAAAAAGGCCTGTTCAGTTTCTACAAGGACGGCCATGGCGAATGCTGCGGCATCCGCAAGATCGAGCCGCTACGCCGCAAGCTCTCGGGAGTGACGGCCTGGGCCACCGGCCAGCGTCGGGATCAGAGCCCTGGCACTCGCAGCGCCGTCGCGGTGCTGGAAATCGACACCGCGTTCTCCACCCCGGAACGCACCCTGTACAAATTCAACCCGCTGGCACAAATGACCAGTGAAGAGATCTGGGGCTACATCCGCATGCTGGAGCTGCCGTACAACAGCCTGCACGAACGCGGGTTCATCAGCATCGGCTGCGAGCCCTGCACCCGCCCGGTGTTGCCGAACCAGCACGAGCGCGAAGGTCGTTGGTGGTGGGAAGAAGCGACGCAGAAAGAATGCGGGCTGCATGCGGGCAATATCATCAGCAAATCCAAGGAATAACCCCAGTCTTTGCAATTTCCTGTAGGAGCCGAGCTTGCTCGCGATAGCGGACTGACTGTTAGACCGCTATCGTCGGATCGCCGCCCGGAGCAAGCTCAGCTCCTACAGGGGTCGTGACTGGCCTTAGAAATGTGTACACAGGAATGTCACCATCGGTGCCATTTGTGTGTGCACTTTTCATTTCAGCGCCCCAAAAAGTTACACGCCCCTGCCCTGACTTCCTCAGTCGACCTTTCCTACAAATCCCGCTGAAAAATAAATACCTGTTCAAACAGTCAATTTATATCGCCTTTATTTCAGTCACTTATCGCGAATAGATAACAAAACGAAATTAAAGGCAGATTTCATAGATCGCTGACTGGCATGGATCTGGCTTAAGTGCATACATGTTTTGTATACAATCACATCAAAACATACACACACTTTAGATCCGCAAGCCTGAAGCGCCCTATCCCGTACAGGCTGCAGATGCCCCGTAACCAATGATGCTGACTGCCCGCGACGAAGATTTGTCGAGCCAACGCTCATGCACAGTCATCGCGACGCCAAGCTCGGAGCCTGCCGGAATGCGTACTAGCCTCTCCAATAACAACATCGCGCTGGATCTGCCCTCCTTCCCACCCACTTCGCCCCCTCACGACCAACCGTTTCAAGAACCCGTCGTACTCAGCCCTCGTCTTCACAACAAGGACCTGGCGCCGACCAAGGCCGAAGGTCGACGCTGGGGCCGCTACAGCATCTTCGCCCTGTGGACCAACGACGTTCACAACATCGCCAATTACTCATTCACCATCGGGCTGTATGCCCTCGGACTGGGCGGCTGGCAAATCCTGCTGTCCCTGGGGATCGGCGCGGCGTTGGTGTATTGCTTCATGAACCTCTCCGGCTACATGGGACAAAAGACCGGCGTGCCGTTTCCTGTCATCAGCCGGATCAGTTTCGGCATTCACGGGGCGCAAATTCCTGCATTGATCCGTGCCGTTATCGCCATTGCCTGGTTCGGGATTCAGACCTATCTGGCCTCGGTGGTCTTTCGGGTACTGCTGACCGCAGTTCATCCAGGTTTCGCGGACTACGACCACAACTCAATCCTCGGTCTATCGAGCCTGGGCTGGGTGTGCTTCGTGGCGATCTGGTTTGTGCAACTGGCGATTCTCGCCTATGGCATGGAGATGGTGCGGCGTTACGAGGCGTTCGCCGGACCGGTGATTCTGCTGACTGTCGCCGCCCTCGCCGCGTGGATGTACTTTCAGGCCAACGCGACCATCGCCTGGTCGATCCGCGAACCGCTGAGCGGCGGCGAGATGTGGCGCAACATCTTCGCCGGTGGCGCGTTGTGGCTGTCGATCTACGGCACGCTGATCCTCAATTTCTGCGACTTCGCCCGTTCTTCGCCGTGCCGCAAGACCATCAAGGTCGGCAATTTCTGGGGCCTGCCGGTGAATATTCTGGTGTTCGCCAGCATCACCGTCCTGCTCTGCGGTGCGCAATTTCAGATCAATGGCCGGATCATCGAAAGCCCGACCGAAATCATCGCCTCGATTCCCAACACCTTCTTTCTGGTGCTCGGCTGCCTGGCATTCCTGATCGTCACCGTGGCGGTGAACATCATGGCCAACTTCGTCGCCCCGGCCTTCGTGCTGAGCAACCTGGCGCCCAAATACCTGACGTTCCGCCGCGCCGGGCTGATCAGCGCGACCATCGCGGTGCTGATCCTGCCGTGGAACCTATACAACAGCCCACTGGTGATCGTGTATTTCCTGTCCGGCCTCGGCGCCCTGCTTGGCCCGTTGTACGGCGTGATCATGGTCGACTACTGGCTTGTACGAAAAGGTCAGGTCAACGTGCCGCAGTTGTACAGCGAAGACCCCAACGGCGCTTATTACTACAGCCGCGGAGTCAATTTACGCGCCGTCGCGGCGTTCATTCCTGCCGCACTGATCGCCATTGTCCTGGCGCTGGTACCGGGCTTCGACAGCGTATCGCCTTTCTCCTGGCTGATTGGCGCCGGGATTGCCGGGATGCTCTACCTGATCATCGCCAAACGGCAGCCCCATTACGCAGACGTCAGCGGTGAAGCCATCGCCGTCGATAACGTCAGCCATTAATCCCTTGGCGGCCCGGCACCGTCGGGCCGCAGAACCACCCGTTATAAGGACTTCCCATGCGAATTCTCGTGGTCAACGTCAACACCACCGAATCCATCACCCAGGCCATCGCGCGTTCGGCTCAGTCCGTGGCCGCGCCGGGCACGGAAATCATCGGCCTGACGCCCTACTTCGGTGCTGACTCCATCGAAGGCAATTTCGAAAGTTATCTGGCCGCCATTGCGGTGATGGATCGGGTGATGGCTTACGACCAACCCTTCGACGCCGTGATCCAGGCCGGTTACGGCGAACACGGGCGCGAGGGTTTGCAGGAGTTGCTCAACGTGCCGGTGGTGGACATCACCGATGCGGCGGCCAGCACCGCGATGTTCCTCGGCCATGCCTACTCGGTGGTCACCACGCTGGACCGCACCGTGCCGCTGATCGAGGATCGCCTCAAACTGTCCGGACTCTGGGACCGTTGCGCATCGGTGCGAGCCAGTGGTTTGGCGGTGCTGGAACTGGAATCCGATCCTGAGCGTGCGCTGGAGGCAATTATTCGCCAGGCGGAATTGGCCGTGCTTGAAGACAAGGCCGAGGTGATTTGCCTGGGCTGCGGCGGCATGGCCGGGCTGGATGAACAGATTCGTCAGCGCACTGGCGTGCCGGTGGTGGATGGTGTGACGGCGGCGGTGACGATTGCCGAGTCGTTGGTGCGATTGGGATTGTCGACGTCCAAAGTGCGGACTTATGCAACGCCGCGGCCCAAGAAAATTACTGGCTGGCCCGGGCGGTTTGGAAGGTAGACCGCGTCATCGTTCATCGCGAGCAAGCTCGGCTCCCACAGGGGATTTGTGAGCGAAGCAGATCCAATGTAGGAGCCGAGCTTGCTCGCGATGGCCGCGCCTCGGTTCTGAAGCTGGCTCAGAGCGCACTAAACCGCTGCCCCAACCCCTGCTCCGCAAACTGCTCAATGATGAAATCCACAAACGCCCGGGTCTTGCCGGGCAGCAGTTTGTGTTCAGCGTAATAAATGGAAATGTTGCCGTCGTCGACAAACCAGTCCGGCAGCACCCGCAGCAAGGTCCCGGCCTCCAGATAGCCCACGGCAAACGGCATGCTCACCAGCGCAATGCCCAACCCTTGGGCGGCCGTGGCGCAGGCCGCCTCCGAATCGCTCATGGTCATCCGCGCCTTGAGCGTCAGCGGGCTGTGTTGCTGGGTGCGACTGGTCAATTGCCAGGAACGCACACGACCTGTCTGTGGCGATCGAATCAGGATGCCATCGTGATGTTTGAGATCATCGGGCTCGGCAATCACCTCACGCCCTGCAAGATAGTCGGCTGACGCGACCAACACCCGATGGGCCGGTGTCAGCTTGCGCGCCACCACCCCCTGCGGCAGCTCGAATCCCCCACCAATCGCCGCATCGAAACCCTGAGCGATCAGATCGACCTGACGGTTATCGAAATGCCAGTCCGGGTTGATCGCCGGAAAGCGCCGCAGAAACTCCCCAAGCAACGGCACGACATACAACCGCCCAAACGCCGTGCCCATGCTGACCTTCAACGTCCCCGCCGGTAGCCCCTCGGCACTGGCCAGATTGGCCACGGCATTCTGGATCGTGTGAAGACTGGAACTCACTTCGCCGAGAAACCGATGACCCGCTTCAGTGAGCGTCAGGCTGCGAGTGCTGCGCTGAAACAGCCGTACACCCAGTCGCGCCTCAAGCTTGGCGACGCTTTTGCCCACCGCCGCCGGGGTCAGACTCAGGCGGCGCGCGGCTTCGGCGAAGCTGCCGACCTCGGCACTGCGCACGAAGCATTCGATACTGCTGAAGGTTTCCATAAGCGCCACTATAAACTTTTGGTTTACACAGACTATCGCAATTACCGTCTACACAGCCGGTAATCCTGAATCGATACTAGGCTCCATCAACCGAGACATCTCGCCTCGGGACTTTGGAGATCGATATGACTACTCAGAACCTCAGCGGCAAAGTGGCTTTGATTCAAGGTGGATCCCGCGGTATCGGCGCCGCCATTGTCAAACGCCTGGCTGCTGAAGGCGCGACAGTCGCCTTCACCTACGTCAGCTCCACGGCCAAAGCCGAAGAATTGCAAAACAGCATCACCGGTAACGGCGGCAAGGCCCTCGCCATCAAGGCTGACAGCGCCGACGCCGAGGCCATTCGCAACGCCGTGACCGCCACCGTAAAAGCCTTTGGTCGCCTGGACATTCTGGTCAACAACGCAGGCGTGCTGGCCGTTGCCCCCTTGGAAGACTTCAAACTCGAAGACTTCGACCAGACCCTCGCGATCAACGTGCGCAGCGTATTCATTGCCACCCAGGCCGCAGCCAAACACATGACCGAAGGCGGTCGCATCATCAACATCGGCAGCACCAACGCCGACCGCATGCCCTTCGCCGGTGGTGGCCCGTACGCCATGAGCAAGTCCGCGCTGGTCGGCCTGACCAAAGGCCTGGCGCGCGACCTCGGCCCGCGTGGCATTACCATCAACAACGTGCAACCGGGCCCGGTCGACACTGACATGAACCCGGCCAGTGGTGACTTCGCTGAAAGCCTGATCCCGTTGATGGCGGTGGGTCGTTACGGTAAAGCGGAAGAAATCGCCAGCTTCGTCGCCTACCTCGTCGGTCCCGAAGCCGGTTACATCACCGGTGCCAGCCTGACCATCGACGGTGGTTTCGGCGCCTGATGACTTAAACGCAATTCAAAAATGTGGGAGCGGGCTTGCTCGCGAAAGCGTTGTGTCAGCCGACATTAATGTTGGCTGATACTCCCTCTTCGCGAGCAAGTCGAATCGTCGCACCGCCGCTCCCACATGTCCGTCGTTAAGCCCATTCGAGCGCCGGCAATCCGCAAGCGCTCGGTTTGAACGCTTTCAACGTACGAAGAATGCCGTCGGCGTGTGCGTATTTTTCGTCAGCCATCGCCGCATCCGGGATCGCAATCGCGGTCATTCCCGCCGCTTTCGCCGCCGTGACACCGAACGGCGAATCCTCGAACACCAGGCAATCCTCGGGCGCGACACCCAGGCGCCGCGCCGCCGTGAGGAAGATGTCCGGCGCCGGTTTAGCCGCGCCGACTTCCGGATCGTCAGCCGTCACGATGAAATCGAACAGCGCGAACCAATCGCGGTGCAAGGTGGTTTTCTGTCCGAACGACTGACGCGAAGAACTGGTGCCCACCGCGATCGGAATGTTGTTGGCATTCAAGTGCCGAACCAGCTCCTGCGCGCCAGGCATTGCCAGCGCCGTAGGAAAACGCTCGCGCATCAGCGGTTCGCGGATCACCAGAAACTCTTCGGCGGTAATCGGCAGGTCCAGCGCCTCGACCACATAACGCGCCAGATCACCCGCGCCACGGCCGATGATGTTCTGCTTGACGCTCCAGTCGAAGACCCGACCGTAACGCGCAGCAATCATGGACGTGACTTCGGTGTAAATGCCCTCCGTATCCAGTAACAAGCCGTCCATATCAAAAATCACGGCCTTGATCGGGCCGAATTCATTCAGCGGTGCATTCATCGCATCTGATCCGTTTTCTAATGACATCCCAGAGGCGGCTCAGGTACGGCCGGGTCCGCGATCGATTAAAGGATTCAGCAGCATAGCGAGCGCGGCGGGCATAGGGCAACGGGCAATGCCTGATCGGTACTAAAACCTGCGCCGAAGTGCTCTTCGTCATTTAGCGATTTCCCCTACACCAAACACTTACTTTCCCGACTTCTTTCCCCGCCGATCCCCCGCAAAGTCTCGCGCTCTGAATTGATCCGCGCGAGGGACTGCGAATGTTCATACCTGACAACCTCCTGGCCTTGAACAACACCATCGGGCTGCTGGTGGTCGCCGCCATGGACCCTGAGCAGCCGAATGTCGAAGCGCTGCTGGGTGATTTTCGACTGTGCCTGAACGACTACGACGCCTGGGCTGAAAGCTTCTGGACCGGCAAGGCCCTGGATGTCGAGCAAGTATTCAAGGTCGGCAACGAAGTCCGTCTAAGCGCGCCGAAGCATTCCACCACGCCAGTCAGTTCGACAGTCGCCGCGTGCCCGGCCAACGGTCCGTTGACCCTGGTACATATGTTTGAGGCTGCGCGCTTCGTGCCTATCGGCAATACGCCGGTGATGCTTGAGCAGATGATTTCCGAAGGTACGTTTGGCGAGCCGGTCTACCACGAGATCGGCCCCAGCGGCGTTCTGGAAATCCCCGAGTGCGAGCGCAGCCTGCGTTATCGCATTACCTTTTTCCCCCATGTTGGCGCTGATCATGTCAAAGCGCTCTACGCCTCTTATCAAGGAGTCATCGGCGATCTGGAAGGCTGGCTGCGCAACGAGTGGGCCACCGAATTCGAACCCTCGTGGGCTGAGTTCTCTCAGGCCGGATTCGTCAAACGCTACGGGCTGCTGCAACAGGCGGATTGGCGCGGTCTCGAGAATTCGCTGAACGATTTGTGGGATGACGTGAGGCAGATCTACGAGCTGATCACGGACCTCCAGGCCAACAGCCAAAAGCTCCTTGAGTACCTGAGCGAGACCGAACTGGAAACGCTGTTGAAGGCGTCATCTGAATCGATTGCCAATTTGTTGTTGGTGTTAAGTGACGAGCCATTGATGTTCATTCATCTCGCGGCTTTCACCAGTTGGTTGCGGATGTTGCCGCCGCAATACATCGCCGAGGTTGTGGCGGAGATTCGAACAGGAATATTGATCGGCTTCCTGTTGGCGCGTTTCACAGGGACGGCAGGACTGACGCTCGGCATCAGCGCCAAGGTGCTGGAAAAGGTCAAATCCGACCGCGCGCGAAACTGGCTGGCCGCCGCGAGCCTGCGGCTCGCCGAGGTTGGCGCCAAATCCGACCTGACGGCCCACGCGGGCGTACTCAAACCCCTCGCAGTCAACGTCCGAAATGCGCCTCTGAACCCTGCGCCCGTGGTGCCATTGCAGATCACGGCCGGCGTTGCACCGGTTGTTTCGGTGAAGAACCCGGTCGCCCTTGCGCGCGACAAATCCGAGGCCATGACCAGGATTAGCAGGCAGGAACATCGCGACGATGCCCCGGATCAAGCGAAAAACCCCAACGGTGACAGCGCCGATTGCGGACCGTTGACCTGTACCCACGGCTGTCCGGTATCGATGGTCACGGGCGAGGAATTGCTCACGCTGACCGACGGTGCGCTGGACGGGATTATGCCGTTCGACTTCACCCGGCTCTATCGCACCAGTGCGGTGGAGATCGATTGCGGGCTCGGCTTCGGCTGGAGTCACTCACTCGCCCATCATTTGGAAATCGATGGCAACACCGTCATCTGGATCGACCACGAAAACCGCCGTACGACCTTTCCGTTACCGAATATCGAGCGCCCGACGATTCACAACAGCCTGTCGCGGGCAGCGATTTATCTAGGTGACGAGCCGGAAGAAATGATCCTCGCCCTGGCTGGCGAAAAATCGCGCTTTTTCCACTTTCGTGCAGGACGTCTGACAGCGATCAGCGATGCCTATGGCAATCGGCTGACGGTGCAGCGGGATACGTCTGACAGGATCAAGCGCCTCGATAACGGCGCAGGGCGTTCCCTTCTGTTGCGCTATGACCGCCGGCACATGGTCGCCGTCGAGTATCAGCGTTTTCAGCCGGTCGACACCCTGGAAGACGCCTGGCGTACTGAGCAGACGCTGGTTTCCTATCGCTACGACGCTCGTCATCGCTTGATCGAGGCGACCAATGCCGCTGGCGAAAGCGAGCGCTACGACTACGACGAGCAGCACGTGATTCTGCAGCGGCAACTCGCCGGTGGGGCGAGTTTCTTCTGGGAGTGGGAACGGTCCGGCAAGGCGGCTCGATGCATCCGCCACTGGGCGTCGTTTTCGCAGATGGACACGCGTTATGTCTGGGACGACAACGGCAGTGTGCTGGTTAAGAACGCCGACGGTAGCGAAGAAATTTACGAGCACGACGACCGCGCGCGACTGGTGCGCAAGGTCGAGCTGGACGGCGGCGAACATCTCAAGGCTTACGACAACAGCGGTCGGCTGCTTGCCGAGCAGGATCCGCTCGGTGCCATCACCGAATACCGTTACGACGAGGTCGGACGGCTGGTTGCGCTGATTCCGCCGGACGACGAACCGACGGCCTACGAGTATCGCAACGGTTTCCTGCATGCGCGGTATCGCGGCAAAGCGGTGTGGAAGTATCAGCGCAATGCCCAGGGTGACACCACGGAAGCGACCGACCCCGACGGCCAGGTCAGCCACTACCACTACGACGACAAAGGGCAGCTGCTGTCGATCCGTTCCCCGGACACCAGTCGGCATGTGTTCGTCTGGAACGCCTTGGGGCAACTGCTCGAAGAGACCTTGCCGGACGGTGGCCAGCGGCGGTTTTCCTACGACGCGTTGGGGCGGCAGATTACCCGTCAGGACGAACATGGCGCCGTCACCCAGTACCAATGGGATGCCGTCGGCCGACTGATCCAGACCACGCTTCCTACCGGCGCCAGCCGCGCGTTCAGCTACAACGCCTACGGCAAGATCAGCGCCGAACGCGATGAATTGGGTCGCGTCACCCGTTACGAATACGTCGACGACCTGCACCTGGTCAGCCGTCGGATCAATGCTGACGGCACCCAGCTGAAGTACCGCTACGACAACGCGCAGCTGTTACTCACGGAAATCGAAAACGAGTCCGGTGAAACATATCAGCTGGACTACACGGCCAATGGCTTGATCCGACAGGAAACCGGATTCGACGGCCAGCGCACGGCGTATTCCTACGACCTCAACGGCCAGTTGCTGGAAAAAACCGAGTTCGGTGAGGATGGCTCGCGGTTGGTAACGGCTTATAAGCGGGATTCGGCCGGACGCCTGCGGGTCAAAACCCTGCCCGACGGCATCAAGGTTGAATACCGCTATGACAGCCTCGGCCGGTTGGTCCGCGTCGACGATGGCCACGACCATCCGCTGGAGTTCGAATATGACCAGCAGGATCGGCTGATCACCGAGCATCAGGGCTGGGGCACCCTGCGCTATGGCTACGACGCCTGCGGTCAACTCAACCATCTGCGCCTGCCGGACGGCAGCAAACTCGATTACCACCACGCCAAGGGCGGTGCGCTGACCGCCATCGACCTCAACGGCGCGCGACTGACATCACATACGTTCTTCGCCGGCCGCGAACTAAACCGCCAACAGGGGCAACTGCTCAGCGAATATGCCTACGACGATCAGGGCCGATTGAAGGCCCACGCTGTCAGTCAACAGCTCCAACCACTGTATCGCCGCGACTATGCCTACAGCGCCAACGGCAACCTCGACAGCATCGCCGACACCCGTCACGGCCAGCGCAGCTACCAATACGACCCGCTCAACCGCCTGATCCGCGTCCGCCACACCCGCGACCAACAACCGGAAAGCTTCGCCCACGACCCGGCGGGCAACCTGCTGATGCAGGACCGCCCCGGCGCAGCGAAGGTGCAGGGCAACCGCCTGCTCATGCAAGGCGACCGCCACTACGACTACGACGCCTTTGGCAACCTGATCCGCGAACGTCGCGGCACCGGGCAAAAACTGGTCACCGAGTACCGCTACGACTGCCAGCATCGGCTGATCGGCGCCACCCTGCCCAACGGCAGCCAGGCGACCTACCGCTACGACGCCTTCGGCCGCCGTATCAGCAAAACCGTCGACGGCAAAACCACCGAGTTCTTCTGGCAAGGCGACCACCTCGTCGCCGAAAGCAGCCGCGAGCATTACCGCAGCTACGTTTACGAACCCGGCACTTTCCGCCCACTGGCCATGCTCGACGGCAAAGGCCCGCGCAAGGCCTGCCCGTTCTACTACCAACTCGATCACCTCGGCACACCGCAAGAACTCACCGACTACAGCGGCGACATCATCTGGGCCGCCCGATACACAGCCTATGGCCGCCTGACTCGCCTCAACCGCGACACCCACCAGGTGCTTGATCAGCCGTTGAGGTTTCAGGGGCAGTATTTCGATGCGGAGACGGGCCTGCATTACAACCGGCATCGCTACTACAATCCGGATGTTGGACGGTATTTGACGCCGGATCCGAGCAAGTTGGCGGGCGGGTTAAACGGGTATCAGTACACGCGCAACCCTACGGGGTGGGTTGATCCGCTGGGGTTGAGTGAGTGTCCTGGGGGGGATGGGTGTAAAAGGCCTTCGTTTGGGGATGAGGATCCGGCGGGGAATATTAAGGTTGATAAGGGGGAAGCTCAACTCCCATCATACCCAGAGGAATTGTATTTATATCGTGGCGACGGTCGTCACCCAGATGAGATATTTGAACAAGGATTTAAAACCAAGGGCGACAGCAATGACTTGCTGCTCCACTCCCTAGATAGCAACAAGCCTCCGAGCAATTTTGTAAGCACTACCCCAGTTAGAGAGGTTGGAATCGATTTCGCAACAAGATTCAACATGAGAAGCGGTTTTTTGTACACCATACGGATGATCCCAGGGCGAGATCTGACTTCGGAGCTTGGGAAAAAATATAAGTTTGGTAGCGAGCGAGAGTTAGCAATTCAAGGCGGAGTAAAAAGAGAAGATATTTTAGGGGTAACCCCTATTGGTGCTAATGGTCGCCCATCTGGTCACACCACCTTAAATCCGAACAGGAAATAGAACGTGGACAGCGTAAAGATTTTGATAATCAAAAATGGCAAGCGTCAATCCGCTGAGCTTCTCTGTGACTCCGAAAATCCAAGCATCACTTTTGTTATGGAAGATGGTTATCGAAATTCGTACTCTGGCGACGATTTTTACAAATGCCTAGGTCATGTCAGGGAAGACCATCGTGACGTAACTTTTTTGTGTAAAGGAGCAAAAATAAACGTACACCCCTCTACTATGTCCTCACAGATGTCGTTAGGTGTAAAAGCATATGAACTGACACTTGGAAAACAAGCATTCAGAAGCGATTTAGTAAGTATCTTTGATTACGAGGAAAACAATCTGACAAACGAACCTGAGGTTCAGGAAGAGTTTTTCATGCGATGGGTTGAGTCTGATATCTCCGACGAGTAGCTAGGGTAAAGATAAAGTATCTGGAAAAAGCCCAGTTAGAACTGGGCTCATCTTCCGGTAAGAATTCGGACTTAACTACCCGAACCACTCGTACCACCACCAGCCCCCCCTGTTCCTCCTCTAGCACGCCCCGAACTCCCACCGCTTCCACTGCCACTCATCCCAGAACTACCGGATCCTCCAGACCCACTCCCAGAACCACTCCCCATCGAACCTCCACCACTCATCGCCCCACTTCCCGCCTCCGGGGAGGTGCTACTTCCATTTGCATCACCACCATTCCCACCCTTAATAGCGCCAGGCGGCAACGCCTTCCCGTCCGCGGAACCCGCATTCATTTCTGAATAAGGCGGCATCCCCCCCTTATCCACAGGTGCATCGTTGCCGGAGGACTGAGCAAACGTCGACATTGAGCCGGCCGACAACACGCCGATCACCGTCAGGGCGGTCAATTTTGACCTGATCATGGTGTACCTCCTTTAAAAGGTGCGTACCTGATTTCTGGCCGTCATCGCTTTTTAAAGGTGCCGCACAATCGACGAGCGGCGCTGCGCCACAGCGTATGTTCAGCTCGGTTCGTTTGAGCCATCTTCACCGGCAATGTCCGGGTCATCAGGGTGAGCTTCCACATCCCCGCGCTTCACTTCATCAGACGGCAACTGCTCTACAGCGGTGTCGTCATCAGGCGGACGTTGATCACGACTCAGGGAATCGGTCGGTGAAGGCAGCGGATATTCGGGGGTATCGTCGACGTCGGAGTCTTTCGGATCAGCATTCATAAGGCACCTCTCGTGAGGCCTGAAAAGCAGGCCCTGAAGTTTCGAGGAGGGTGCCCTGCATTGCGTTCGATCAGAGAGACGATCGGTCGAATCCGTCGCACAGCAGGCTCAATCCTCGTCTTCGTCTTCGTCCTCTTCCTCGTCTTCGAACTCGATATTTCCGACGTCGCCCGCATCATCGGAATCATTGAGCGGCACTGTTGCGTCATCCATCAATGAGCCTGGGTCTTCGTTTCCTGGATCGTTAATGAACGGAAGCCCGCTCGGGCCTTTTTCTTCCTTGCCTTCGGTTTCAGGGGTCATGGCATGCCTCTTAACATTCTGGGGTGTATGAAGTTCGAGGCGACCCACAACCAAACGTTCCAGAGTCCTGCTCCAGAAATGAAAAACCCGGCGCGGGGCCGGGTTTCTGGTGGAGCTCGATGTCGAATCAGTGATGTTTGTTCTTGTGCTTGTTTTTATGCTTATGGCTGTAGCCGCTACCGGAGTGCGAACTGCCGCTATCGTTACCCAAGTTGTTGCCTACCGCCCCACCTGCCGCGCCGCCCAGGCCTGCGCCAATGGTCGAACCGGTCTTGCCGCCCAGGCTATTGCCGATCACCGAGCCACCGGCCGACCCCAAACCACCACCAATAGCCGCTTCTGTGCGACTGCCTTTGTTCGCGCCGACCGCGCTACCTGCCGCGCCGCCTACACCGGCGCCAATCGCAGCACCCGTGCTGCCGCCCATTTGCTGGCCGACCACGTTACCTAGCGCACCGCCAATACCACCGCCAACTGCAGCGGTGCCGTCACCGGCGGCCATTGCACCTTGAGCGACCAAAAGTCCCAGAACCAACGTGGACAATGTCAAACGCATGATATGAACCTCTAAATTCCGTATCGGGGGTAAGAGAACGCGTTACGGATGGCGTGAGTCTAGCTTTTTCATCACACCAGCGTTGATCGTTGGACAGCTATAAATTCGAAGAGCGCGAAAGAAGAAATATCCAGATACAAAAAGCCCGGCATCAAGCCGGGCTTTTTGAGCTGATCGATCAGGATCAGTGACGCTTATGACCTTTGGCCAGGTTGCTGCCCACGCCGCCGCCCAATGCGCCGCCCAAGCCCGCGCCAATGGTGGAACCGGTCTTGCCGCCCAGGCTATTGCCGATCACCGAACCGCCGGCCGCGCCGATACCACCACCAATGGCGGCTTTAGTGCGGCTGCCTTTGCGTGCTGCAACAGCACTGCCGGCCGCGCCCGCTACACCCGCACCAATCGCTGCACCGGTGCTGCCGCCCATGCTCTGGCCGACCACATTACCCAGCGCGCCACCCAAACCACCACCGAGGGCGGCAGTGCCATCACCCGCAGCCATCGCACCTTGAGCAACCAAAAGCCCCAGAACCAAAGCAGGCAGTGTTAAACGCATGACAAGAACCTCAAAAAAGGGGTAACCGAAAGGGGCGAGATTGAATGCTTTTGAGGAGACAAAGTCCAGACACGCACGGGTACAACCTCGCAATAGGCGACGGTTGGACAGCGTTTTTAGAAAAGGTTTTATGACAGGCAAAAAAAAGCCCGCTGGGGAACGGGCCAGGTACTGCTTTCTAACGGATGAGTTGAGCCTACGTAGGCAGGTGTGAAAAGTTTGTGAAAAAAAAACACTAACCGCGGGTTGTGTATCTGTAGTCAAAATCCCAACTACCAACCTTGTGAAAATAAAAACCCCGCTCAATGGCGGGGGACTGTCCGGTTAACGGTTACTTCCTGGAAGGCGCCACCACCCTCTTGGGTAAGAAATTCGCCTTTTCGGTTCGGGGTACCTTGGATTTCACTTTGGCGACCTTGGCCCGGTCTTCACCAAAGCCCGACACATACTCCGCTTGACCACACTGCACGCAATTGTTGATCGGAAACTCAGACCCGTCGTCTTCGATATACGAATCAGCCATACTTCTCCCCTCTCAAAAATGGGTCGACACCGGCAAGCCCTATTTGCCTGGGAAAATGTCGACCTTCAACGCTTTTGAGACTAGTCAGTCAGTACTGGACTTGTAGTTCAGATTATTGCGTCCCCGACGAACGGCTTCGTGCCCCCACTCATCTCAGCTTGACCGCCGTCCCGGTCACGAACACCACCACCATCCCGCCCTTCCCGGCCGGCATGCTGATCTCATAATCAAGCCCCACCACCGCATCAGCTTGAAGTGCCCGCGCCCGTTCCTTCAACTCGTCGGTTGCCTGAATCCGTGCTTCCTTCAACGCCCGCTCCAATGTCTGAGAACGCCCACCGAAAAAATCCCGCATCCCGGCGAACATATCGCGGATAACGTTGACACCTTGCACCGACTCGGCACTGACGATGTCCAGATAGGCGGTGATTTGTTGGCCTTCGATGGTGTGGGTTGTGGTGGTGATCATTAAATTTCCTTCTTCAAAGCCCGGGGATAATTACTCAAGGCAACCTGGACAGATGTTGAGCCAACGCATCAAACGCCGGCAAGGTGACCGGATCATTAGCCGAGTTACTGGCGACCGGATGGGAGGCGTAGCGAACAATCACCATCTCGGCTTTCGGGTCGACATAAATGCGTTGCCCATGGACCCCTCGCGCCATGAAGGCTCCACCCTCTTTGTTGGTCACCCACCACATTGAACGGTAGCTCCACCCCTTCAACAAGTCGTAACCCGCCTGGGCGAATGCCTGCTTGTCGCCGCCGCGACGGAGGTCGTCAACCACCGCTTTGGGCACGATTTGCTGACCGTTGAACTGGCCGTCATTACGCAACATCTCGCCAAACCGTGCCAGGTCGCGCAAACCGGTGTTCAAGCCGCCGCCAGCAAACGGGGTGCCAATGGAATCCACCGTGAAATAGGCGTCCTGCTCAGTACCCAAACGGCTCCAGATCCGCTCCGACAACAACTGTGCGACGTTGCGACCGGTCGCTCGAGCGATGATCCAGCCCAGTACATCGGTATTGACGGTCTTGTAGCCGAACGCGTTGCCGTGTTCGCCTTGCGGTTGAACCGTCTGCAAAAACTCGTAGTAACTTCGCGGACCGCTGTAGTCCTTTGGCTTGGGCAGAGGGCTCCCAGCTTTTGCATGAGCCCAGACCTCGGCGTTCGGGTCGGCGTAGTCCTCGCTGTACTTGAGGCCGGTCGTCATATCGAGGACCTGACGCACCGTGGCGCTGCCAAACGCGGAGGCCGCCAGTTCGGGGATGTATTCGGCGACGTGCTTGTTCGCATCGATTCGCCCTTCTGCCACCAACATCGCCCCCAACGTGCCGATCACGGACTTGGTCACCGACATTGCCGCGTGCTGGCCTTCAGGCTTCAACACGCCAAAATAACGCTCGTAGACAACTTTCCCGCGATGCATCACCACAATCCCGTCGGTGTAGGTGGCCGCGAGGGATTGCTCCCAGGTCATCGGAGCCTTCGCGCCAAGCGGGACGAAGCTGATCGCATCAATGTCTTTGCGCTGCGCAGATACCAGTGGAACCGGCGCACCGAACCCCCGTGAAACGTCGATCGTAGGCATCAGTTGACGGAAGTTCGAGACACTCCAGCGCATCGCCGGGAACTGGAAATAGCTGCCGTCATCGAAACGCACGGTGCGATCTGCAGGGGGTGGCGAGCCGACCATCCAGCCTAGTTTTGCGGGGTCGCTGGCTATGGCATCGGGGAAAGTCTTGGTCGTAGTTGCAGCGGCGAAAAAGGAGACGGTACTCATCAACACGGCGGTGAGGGAAATAGCTATGCGGCGGGAAGCGGCGCGAGGGTGGGACATAGTGTCGATTCCATTCGAGGGCTTGGGCAGTCCAACAGGTTAAAGCAGCTTTACCAGCACAGTTGTGACAGTGGCCACCGTGCCAATCAACCCAGTCGCCACAGCCACCGGATACCAAACAGTTTCACGGGTCATCTTCCCGGCCTGGGCGTTCAGCTTGCGCTGCTCAGCCATCAGCTTGACGATCTCCACATGAACCTTTTCCAGTTCTGCCTGTTCCATTGTGAGTTCCTGCATTACGTGCGTTCGTCCTTCCAGATAACGGGCCGCGTCATGTGCCTTGCCCGTTGATCCATTGTGTCCCCTAAAGGCGCAAAGCGAATACCCCTCACGAAACGGCTCGTGCCAGTTGCTGAAACCTGTGAAAGCACCCAACTATCTGGCTTTCCGGCATTACATCCCACATGCCTGTCACCCGTCCTACATGAATTTCGGAAGTGCCTTCGCGGATGAGCGTGGATCAATAATATTGCCTTCCACAAAATCCAGACGCCAGAAACCACAAAACCCCTGACTTCTTTCGAAATCAGGGGTTTTGGTTACATCGAATTTGGCGGTGAAGGAGAGATTCGAACTCTCGATACAATTTCTTGTATACACACTTTCCAGGCGTGCTCCTTAAGCCACTCGGACACTTCACCGTATCTCGTCAAACAAGTTCTGTCTGTCGAGGCGCGCTAATGTAGTCGAAAGCTTTTCCGATGGCAAACTTTTTTTGCAGAATTTTCATGCGCTTAGCGTTTTAGTTGTTCGAGCAGGTTCCAGTCCATGGCAAACCCGCCAATCTCCGGCTTCGCGCCCTCCTCTATATAGAGGGGAATGCGCGGCAGACGTGGCGGGCGACGCTTGCCGGGCGGGGAAAGGGTGACTGGGCGGTCAGTCACGGCGCTTTACCTGGCCTGCGGCGGTGAGTAACGTCTGCGCTACTTTATTGAAAGGAATAGCGTCATGAGTGAGTTGATTTCCTACCATCTCGAAGACGGTATCGCGACCCTGACCTTGAGCAATGGCAAGGTCAATGCCATCTCTCCGGACGTGATTGCTGCGTTTAACGCCGCGCTGGATCAGGCAGTGACTGATCGTGCGGTGGTGATCATTACCGGTACGCCCGGGATGCTGTCGGGCGGTTATGACTTGAAGGTGATGACCTCCGGCCCTAAAGAAGCCGTGGCGCTGGTGACTGCCGGTTCGACGCTGACACGTCGCCTTTTGTCGCACCCGTTCCCGGTGATCGTCGCGTGCCCTGGGCATGCGGTGGCCAAGGGCGCGTTCCTGTTGTTGTCGGTGGATTACCGCATTGGTGTCGACGGCCCGTTCACCATTGGTTTGAACGAAGTGCAGATCGGCATGACCATGCACCACGCCGGTATCGAGCTGGCCCGTGATCGTCTGCGCAAGTCGGCGTTCCACCGCGCGGTGATCAACGCTGAGATGTTTAATCCGCAAAGTGCTGTGGATGCCGGGTTCTTCGACCTGGTGGTGTCGGCCGAAGAGCTGCAAGGCGCGGCGCTGGCGGCGGCTCGTCAGTTGAAGAAGATCAACATGACCGCGCACAAGAACACCAAACTCAAAGTGCGCAAGGCGCTGCTGGAGAGGCTGGACAACGCGATCATCGAGGATCAGGATTTTTTGGTTTAAACCCAAACGTGCCACACCGAAAAGCCCGACCGTCGTGTCGGGCTTTTTCTTATGCGCGCCGTTAAATAGCCTACAACCGCTCTAGATCGCATCTGACCCATAAGTCGGAAACATGCGCTCAAACATCGCCTATCTCCTACCTCTATAGCGGCAATTGCCGAAAACAGTGCACATCCGTACACTGCGCCACCTTTTGTCCCGGTGGGGCCTGTAAATGCTGTTTGTGTTTCGTATGTTATTGATGGGCTTGCACTTTATTCTGGCCGGTGTGCTTGGGGTGGTTCTTGGCCTGTGCCGACCGTTCAACCCGGATAACAGCCGTTTGTGTGCGCGTCTTTATGCATGGCCGGCGATGTGCATTTTGCGTCTGCGGGTGAAGGCCGACGTCGGACCGCTGATGGATAAACCCGACAGCTGCGTGATCATCGCCAACCACCAGTCCAACTACGATCTGTTTGTGTTCGGCAACGTGGTGCCCCGCCGCACCGTGTGTATCGGCAAGAAGAGTCTGAAGTGGGTGCCGCTGTTTGGTCAGTTGTTCTGGCTGGCGGGCAATGTGCTGATCGATCGCGGTAATGCGCAGAAAGCACGCCAGTCGATGCTGACCACTACCCACACGTTACAGAATGAAGACACTTCGATTTGGGTCTTCCCGGAAGGCACACGCAACTTGGGCGAAGAGTTGCTGCCATTCAAGAAAGGTGCCTTTCAAATGGCCATTGCCGCCGGGGTGCCGATTGTTCCGGTGTGTGTCAGCAGTTACGTTAAACACATGCGATTGAACCGTTGGCGCAGTGGGAAGATTCTGATCCGCTCGTTACCGGCGATTCCTACCGCGGGATTGAGCCTGGATGACATGCCGATGCTGATTGCCCAGTGCCGCGAGCAGATGCGCGACTGCATCGCTTCGATGGATCGGCAACTGCAAGCCGCCTAAAAGAAACCCGCCTTGTGCGGGTTTTCTTTTGCCTGCGAGCTTTTGCCTTCGAACTCAACAGATTTCACTGACTCTCAAGCAGTAGACAGGGCTAAGCTGGAGACTGCCTGCCACTGCCATCTTTGCTAATAGAAAGCTGCCAATAAGAAGTGAATCACTATCATGGGTAGAGTTGTTGCTGCTGCGGTTTATAGCGCTGGTAAGAAAGTCACCAATATCACCCTCGACGAAGGCGCTGCCTGGGCTGCAAAGCCTGGCCACTTTGTCTGGATCGGCCTTGAAGAGCCGAACGCCCAGGAGCTGTTCAATCTGCAACGCCAGTTCAACCTGCACGAACTGGCCATTGAAGACGCCCTGGAAAAACATAGTCGGCCGAAACTGGAAACCTTCGGCGATGCACTGTTCATCGTCACGTATTCACCGATCCGGAATGAAGGAAAACTGGAGTTCATCGAGACTCATATCTTTGCCGGCAAGGGCTACATCATTACCGCACGAAACGGTCACTCAGCGTCCTACGCCCATGTCCGACAGCGTTGTGAGGCGCGTCCGTTGTTGCTGGAGCATGGGGAAGACTTCGTACTCTATGCCATCCTCGACTTCGTGATCGAAAACTACCAGCCCATGGGTGAAGCGATCCATGCAGAGATCGATGAGCTGGAACGCAACGTCATGTGTAGCTCCCTGAACGAACGCGACATTCAAAAACTTCACAGCCTGCGCCGCGATGTGCTGCGCTTGCGCCGGTTTGCGGCGCCGATGGTGGAGATTGGTGAGGAATTGCAGAAACTGAGTTTTCCGTTCATCGACAAGAACATGCGCCCGTACTTTCGCGATGTGCAGATCCACGTGACGCGGCAGATGGAAGACCTGACGACCCTGGCGGACATTGCCAGCCAGACCATTGAAGTTGGGGTGTTGCTGGAGGCGTCACGCCAAAGCGTGGTGCAGCGCAAGTTTGCGGCGTGGGCGGCGATTCTGGCGTTCCCGACGGCGGTGGCCGGGATATACGGGATGAACTTTCAGGACATGCCGGAGTTGAGTTGGCATTACGGTTATTTCGGGGTGTTGGGGGTCATTGCGGTGGGGTGCGTAAGTTTGTGGGCGAGTTTCAAAAAGTCGGGCTGGCTGTAGCCATTACCGAGGTGCCTGTGACATTCGCGAGCAAGCCCGCTCCCACAGTGGATCTCCGGTGTTGTAGATATCATTGTGGGAGCGGCGGTGCGACGATTCGACTTGCTCGCGAAGCTTTTATCTTTTAAACCGACTCGGATGCTGGCTTGTGCGCCACAAACCGCATCATCCACTCCGCAACGGTAGTGCCGTGATGCTCGTGCTCAAGGCTCGCCATGCCTTTCGAATAAATCTGCTCGCCCAGCGCTTCCTGACGAATATCCAACAGTGCGCGCGAGTAATCGTGAATGAATTCCGGATGCCCCTGGAAGCACAGCACCTGATCGTTGATGTGGTACGCGGCGAACGGGCAGAATTCGCTGGAAGCGATGACCGTGGCGTTTTCCGGGAGCGCGGTGACCTGGTCCTGATGGCTGATCAACAAGGTCAGTTCTTCCCTCACCGGGCTCATCCACGGCGCCTTGGCGGCGAGTTGGTACTTGTGGGTGCCAACGCCCCAGCCTTGGGTCGCACGTTCGCTCTTGCCGCCCAGCAGCAGCGCCAGCAGTTGATGGCCGAAGCACACGCCCAGCAGTTTGTCGCCGCGCTCGTAGCGGGTCAGCAGGTAAGCCTTGAGGGTTTCAATCCACGGGTCGGTGCCGAAGGAATCGGCCTTGCTGCCGGTGACCAGGTAGGCATCGAAGGTCAGCTCATCGCCGGGATACTCGCCCTGCATCACGTTGTACACAGTGAACTCGGCCGCGATGGGTTGCTGCGAAAACAGACGCTGGAACATCTGCCCGTAACCCTGATATTCATCGACCAGTTCCGGACGCAGGATGTCGGTTTCCAGAATGCAGATGCGTAACGACATAAAAAATACCTGACACGTGATGGGAATAATGCACACCCCAGAGCCTGCCTTGAAACACACTGGCAAGGCAAGCCCCGGAATGCGTCACCCGTCCCCTAGAACGCCTCCCCTTTAGCCGCTTTTTCCAGCAATAGCGCAGGGGGGGCGAATCGCTCGCCATACTGCTCCGCCAGGTACTGGGCGCGGGCGACGAAATCTTTCACGCCATACTGGTTGATGAACTGCAGCGCGCCGCCGGTCCAGGCGGCGAAGCCGATCCCGAAGATCGAGCCGATGTTGGCATCCGCCGTCGAGGTCAACACCCCCTCCTCCACACAGCGCACGGTTTCGATGGCTTGCACAAACAGCAGCCGATCACGCACGTCCTTCGGCGAAATCTGCCCGTCAGCCTTCTCAAAAAGGCTTTTCAGCTCTGGCCACAGATGCTTCTGCCCACGGGCCGGATAATCGTAGAAACCACCACCAGCAGCCTTGCCCGGACGCTTGTATTCCTGGAGCAGCAAGTCAATCACGGCGAATGCCGGGTGCTCAATCAGCGATTTCCCTTCTGCTCGCAGGTCTTTGGCAGTTTGCTGGCGGATATGGCTCATCAGGCTGAGGGAAACTTCGTCGGAGATCGCCAGAGGTCCGATCGGCATGCCGGCCTTGCGCGCTTCAGTCTCGATCATCGGCGCGCTCACGCCTTCGCCCAGCATGGCGATGCCTTCGTTGGTGAATGTGCCGAACACCCGCGAGGTGAAGAAACCGCGACTGTCGTTGACCACAATCGGCGTTTTCTTGATTTGCAGGACGAAATCGAACCCGCGAGCCAGGATTTCATTGCTGGTGTGGGCGCCTTTGATGATTTCCACCAAAGGCATTTTCTCCACGGGGCTGAAGAAATGCAGACCGATGAATTTGCTCTGATCCGGTACGGCGTTCGCGAGGCCGCTGATGGGCAGGGTTGACGTGTTGGAAGCAATCACCGCATCCGGGCCAATGACTTTTTGCGCTGCCGAAGAGACGCTGGCTTTCAGTTCGCGATCTTCAAACACCGCTTCAATGATCAGATCACAACCGACCAGGTCGGCATCGCTTTCAGTGGGATGAATTCGCGCCAGCGTTGCATCGCGCTGATCGGCACTCAATAGACCACGCGCAACCTTCTTATCCAGCAGCGCCGCCGAATGAGCCTTGCCCTTCTGTGCCGCCGCAAGATTGATGTCCTTGAGCACCACGTCGATGCCGGCCGACGCGCTGACAAAGGCGATTCCGGCGCCCATCATGCCTGCGCCCAGCACGCCCACGCGACGCGTCACGTAAGGTTCAAAGCCTTGGGGCCGCGAGCTGCCGGCATTGATTTCGTTGAGCTGGAACCAGAACGTGCCGATCAGGTTTTTCGACACCTGGCCGGTGGTCAATTCGGTGAAGTAGCGGGTTTCGATCAGGTGCGCGGTGTCGAAATCCACCTGAGCACCTTCTACCGCAGCACAGAGGATTTTCTCTGGCGCGGGCAGGCAGCCCTGGGTTTTGCTGCGCAGGATCGACGGCGCGATGGCCAGCATTTGCGCGACTTTCGGGTTCGACGGCGTGCCACCGGGAATCTGGTAACCCTTCACGTCCCAGCGCTGCACAACCGAAGGATGGGCGACAATCCAAGCGCGAGCCTTGGCCAGCAGTTCGTCACGATCCGCCGCCAACTCATCAATCAAACCTGCCCGCAACGCCTGCTGCGGCCGGACTTTCTTGCCCTCGAGCAGGTACGGCAAGGCTTTTTCAATACCGAGCATCCGCACCATGCGCACCACCCCACCTCCGCCCGGCAGCAGGCCGAGGGTCACTTCCGGCAAGCCGAGTTGCACCGAAGAATCGTCCAGCGCAACCCGGTGATGGCACGCCAGGCAGATTTCCCAACCGCCGCCCAACGCGGCGCCGTTGATCGCGGCGACCACCGGTTTGCCGAGGGTCTCGAGGGTGCGCAGTTGCCCTTTGAGTGTCAGCACCATGTCATAAAAGGCTTTGGCTTCGGGCTTGCCGACCTTGATCAGTTCGTTGAGGTCGCCGCCGGCGAAAAAGGTTTTTTTGGCCGAGGTGATGATCACGCCGGCGAGGGTGTCTTTGTCGGCAACCAGTCTGGCAACACACGCGGCCATGGCTTCGCGGTAGACCGCGTTCATGGTGTTGGCGCTCTGGCCCGGCATATCGATGGTCAGGACGACGATCTGGTCCTGACCTTTTTCGTAACGGATGGCTTCGGTCATGAAAGGGTTTCCTTGAAGTCGGTCGGGGCTCAGAGGCGTTCGATGATGGTGGCGATGCCCATGCCGCCGCCGACACATAGCGTCGCGAGGCCATAGCGCAGGCGCCGGGTTTCCAGTTCATCGAGCAACGTGCCGAGGATCGCGCAGCCAGTGGCGCCCAGCGGGTGGCCCATGGCGATGGAGCCGCCGTTGACGTTGACCTTGTCCGGGTCGATAGCCATGTCCCTGATGAATTTCAGCACCACCGAGGCGAAAGCTTCGTTGACCTCGAACAGGTCTATGTCTTCAACCCGTAGCCCGGCCTTGGCCAGTGCCTTGCGGGTGGCCGGCGCGGGACCGGTGAGCATGATGGTCGGGTCGGTGCTGGTGACGGCGGTGGCGACGATTCGCGCCCGCGGTTGCAAACCCAGCGCCCGGCCCTTGGCTTCGGAGCCGATCAGCATCAGCGCCGCGCCATCGACGATCCCGGAACTGTTGCCCGCCGTGTGCACGTGGTTGATGCGCTCGACATGGCTGTAGACCCGAAGCGCCGTGGCATCGAAGCCCATTTGCCCGATCATCTCGAAGCTCGGCTTGAGCTGGCCCAGGCCTTCCATGGTCGATCCGGCGCGGATGAATTCATCGTGATCGAGCAGGATGATGCCGTTCTGGTCCTGCACCGGCACCAGCGATTTGTTGAACGAACCGTCGGCCCTTGCCCGCGCAGCCTTTTGCTGAGAGTGCAGCGCATAGGCATCGACGTCCTGACGGCTGAAGCCTTCCAGCGTGGCAATCAGGTCAGCGCCCACGCCTTGAGGGGCGAAATGGCTGTGAAAACTGGTTTCCGGGTCGTGTGCCCAGGCGCCACCATCGCTGCCCATCGGCACGCGAGACATGGACTCGACGCCGCCGACCACCACCAGGTCTTCAAAGCCGGAACGCACCTTCATCGCGCCGAGGTTCACCGCCTCCAGCCCCGAGGCGCAGAAGCGGTTGATCTGCAAACCCGCCACGCTGACGTCCCAATCCGCCACCTGGGTCGCGGCTTTGGCGATGTCGGAACCCTGGTCGCCGACAGGCGTCACGCAGCCAAGTACCACATCGTCGACCTGACTGGTATCGAGAGACGTGCGCTGTTGCAGCGCCGTGAGCAGCCCGGCCACCAGGTTCACCGGTTTGACGCTGTGCAAGGCACCATTGGCCTTGCCTTTGCCGCGGGGCGTGCGTAACGCGTCGAAAATCAAAGCTTGGGTCATGACGTTCTCAAACCTGGGCAGGGAGTAAATTCAGAGTTCCCACCTTAGGCCGAGCGGCCCCGGATTCAATGACCGCAGTGCTCACAGACGTTGACGGTCACGCTCAGACGGACGGTAGGCAACCACCGGATTAACCGATTCAGGACACCAAGCTGTCTAGCAAACGGGCGCCCAAGAAGCTGGCAATAGGCCTCATGCCTTTTTAAGAGCAATTTATGTAAAGTCCATACGAAATGGATCTAAAGCAAGCGTGACGCGGGCTCTAAGGTGAAGTTGTACGAAGTTGTCGTCGGGTTTTGCCGAGGCGCTCGTCAAACAGGAAGTGCAACGCTCTGCCGTCATGGAGAAATGCAGGCAGGCATCAGGAAATAACAATAAAGGCGGTCAAGCCATGTTCAAACAATCGAAAGTACGTCAAGCCGGGCTCATTCTTTTCGCCACTACGCTGTTGTTGATTTTGCCGAACCTGACCAAGGTGATCGGCTAGTCGGTCAATAAAAAATACGGCGCCAGGTTTTATATCGCCCT
The DNA here is from genome assembly GCF_000282315.2 of Pseudomonas sp. GM41(2012). Taxonomy (GTDB): domain Bacteria; phylum Pseudomonadota; class Gammaproteobacteria; order Pseudomonadales; family Pseudomonadaceae; genus Aquipseudomonas. The sequence continues at coordinate 675,504 of NZ_AKJN02000008.1, read as the reverse complement.
CCAAAAATGTGACTGGTTCGCTACCCGGACCAGCGTGGGTGTGCCAACCTTTGCGGCACTTCCACGACATGGACGGCGATCATTTGAAAACGCTCATTTTGTTCGGGGCCTTGCTGCTCAGCACGCCTCTGTCTGCCGCACAGCTGAACCTTGAGCTGGGCGCGAGCAGTCGCACCTGGCAAACCGAGGAGTTGCTCAAGCATCCTCAGGCTCAGACCATCACCATCAGCAACGACGTTTCCTACAAACGGGACATGAGCTATCGCGCTGTTCCGGTGGCTGCGTTGTTGACGGGCATCAAGCCTGAAGACCATTTACAGGCGGTAGCCCTGGATGGTTTTGCCGCAGAACTGTCGGCTGCGCCGTTGCTCAATACCCAGGGTGCGCGCGCATGGTTGGCGGTTGAAGAACCCGCCAAGCCGTGGCCACCGCTGTCGGAAGGCAAACACGGCGCCGGGCCGTTCTATCTGGTCTGGACCGATCCGCAGGCGGGCGACATCAGCCCCGAGCAATGGCCCTTTCAAGTGGCGAGCATCAAGCGCATGGCGCCGGTGGCCGAGCGCTTCCCTGCCCTGCTGCCCGATCCGGCGTTGAAGGCTGACGATCCGGTGAACAAGGGCTTTGCGCTGTTTCAGAAGAATTGCCTGGCGTGTCACCGATTGAACGGCGCCGGGGATGCGCAGTTTGGGCCTGACCTGAACATTCCGTTTAACCCGACCGAGTACTTTGGCGCGGATTTCCTCAAGCGCTACATTCGTGATCCGCAGAGCTTGCGCCAGTGGCCCCAGGCGAAGATGCCCGGGTTCTCGGCGACGGTGTTGCCGGACGGGGATCTGGAGAGGTTGGTGGGGTATTTGAAGCACATGGCTGGGCGCAAGGTTAAGCCCTGACACTACCCCCCCTGTGGGAGCGAGCCTGCTCGCGATTACGGTGTGTCAGTCACAGAAGTGGTGACTGATAAGACGCTATCGCGAGCAGGCTCGCTCCCACAGGGGATTTATGGTGTTTCGGATTATTGCTGTTGGACTGAGATAATCGGCATCGGTGTCGGTGACACAAACACCTTCGCATGCATCTGCTCGCAACCACCGCCACGCCGCATGCCACGTACCGGGCATGCATCCAGGTAATCCAGGCCCACCGCCAGTTTCAAATGACGCTCGGGCCGCGCCAATTCATTGGTCACGTCGAAGCTGTACCAGGCGTCATCGAGCCAGGCTTCCGCCCAGGCGTGACTGGCCAGGTGTTCGCTGTTCTCGCTGTACAAATAGCCCGACACATAACGCGACGGAATGCCCAGGCTGCGGGCACAGGCGAGAAAAGCGTGGGTGTGGTCCTGACAGACGCCCGAACGCCCGGCGAAGGCCTGGGCGGCGCTGGTGTCCACTTCGGTGGAGCCCGGCGTGTAGGTCATGTGCTGGTTCAGGCTATGCATCAAGTCGATCAGCGCCGTGCGATCCCGGCGTTGCTTGCACTCTTTCTCGGCGAACGCACGCAGGGCTTCGTCGGCTTCGGTCAGGCGCGTGAAGCGCAGAAACGGCAGCGCCGACTGGCTTTCATGCTCCGCCTCGCGCAATTCGTCGATGTCCACCTGACCCCGGGCGCCGATGATGATCGCCTCGTGAGGCTCGTCCAGGGTCAGCACGTGCAGGATGTTGCCGAACGGATCGAGTTGCGCGCGCACCGGGCGCGGCAAGTCGAGCTGCCAACTGAGCACGTGCTGGCGCTCGCTGTCGTGGGGTGTCAGTCGCAGGTACTGGATGCTCGCCCGCACCTGATCTTCATAGTGATAGGTGGTCTCGTGGCTAATGGAAAGTCTCATGCAGCCTCCAGATAGGAACTGTGTATGGCGTTACCCAACTGGCGCACCAGCGGGATGAACTCGGTCAGCCAGGCGTGCAGGCCTTCGTCGAGAATTTCGGTGATGCCGGTGTAGCGCAGGCGCGCGTCCATTTCCGCTGCCAGGCGTTGTGCGGGACGACCGTTGGCCCCCGGCAATTGGGCAAGGATCTGGTCGATTTCTTCGGTGCAGGCGCGCAATGAACGTGGCACGTCAGCACGCAGCAGTAGCAACTCAGCCACATGCCGGGCGCCGGGCGCATCGCGGTAGATCTCGGTGTAGGCCTCGAACGAGGACAACGCCCGCAGCAAGGCACTCCACTGGTAATACGCGTGAGCAGTGCCATCACTGACCGCCTCGGCCTGATCGCCAGCCATTTCGTAGCGGGCGTCGAGCAGGCGCAGCGTGTTGTCCGCCCTTTCGATAAACGTCCCAAGACGAATAAAGCGGAACGCATCGTTACGCATGATCGTGCCGTAGGACGCGCCGCGGAACAGGTGGGAACGTTCCTTGATCCACTCGCAGAAACGGCTCATGCCGTAGCGACTTAAGCCCTGATCGGCAATCCCGCGGATTTCCAGCCAGGTGGCATTGATGTTTTCCCACATGTCGGCGGTGATTCGCCCACGTACCGCATGGGCGCTGGCCCGCGCGGCGCCGAGGCAGCTGTAGATGCTCGCCGGGTTGGCCGCGTCCAGGGCGAAGAAATGCAGCAGCCGTTCAGCGTGCAATTCGCCGTGGCGTTCCAGGTAATCGTCCAGGGTGCCGGTGATCAGCAACGGCATGGCGAGTTCATGCAGGCCGTCACCACGACCATCCTGTGGCATCAGCGACAGCGAATAACTGATGTCGAGCATCCGTGCGAGGTTTTCCGCCCGCTCCAGGTAACGCGACATCCAATACAAATCCGAGGCAGTTCTACTTAACATGGCAGGCTTCCTTCAATCCTCGACCACCCAGGTGTCCTTGGTTCCACCGCCCTGGGATGAATTCACCACCAGAGAGCCTTCGCGCAGGGCAACACGGGTCAAACCGCCGGGCACAACCCGGGTTTCGCGGCCAGACAATACAAACGGACGCAGGTCGATGTGGCGTGGAGCGATGCCGTTTTCGACAAAGGTCGGACAGGTCGACAGGGACAACGTCGGTTGCGCGATGTACGCATGGGGCTTGGCTTTGATCCGCGCGCGGAAAGACTCGATTTCCGCCGCCGTCGCCGCCGGCCCGACCAGCATTCCGTAACCGCCGGAGCCCTGGGTTTCCTTGACCACCAGTTCCGGAAGATTGGCCAGTACGTGGGACAGTTCAGAGGGATTACGACACTGCCACGTCGGCACATTCTTCAGGATCGGCTCTTCATCCAGGTAGAAACGGATCATGTCCGTGACAAAGGGGTACACCGACTTGTCGTCCGCGACCCCGGTGCCGATGGCATTGGCCAGCACCACGTTGCCGGAGCGATACGACGACAGCAGCCCTGGAACGCCGAGCATCGAGTCCGGGTTGAACGCCAGCGGATCGAGGAACGCATCGTCGAGGCGACGGTAGATCACATCGACGGCTTTCGGTCCGTCCGTGGTGCGCATGAACACCTTGTCATCCCGCACGAACAGGTCCGCGCCTTCCACCAGCTCAACGCCCATTTCCCGCGCCAGAAACGCATGTTCAAAGAACGCGCTGTTGAAACGGCCCGGCGTCAGTACCACCACGCTCGGGTTATCAATCGGGCTGGAGCTTTTCAGGGTGTCGAGCAACAGGTTCGGATAGTGGTCGATAGGGGCAATGCGCTGGGCCGCGAACAACTCGGGGAACAACCGCATCATCATCTTGCGGTCTTCGAGCATGTAGCTGACGCCGCTCGGTGTACGAAGATTGTCCTCAAGCACGTAGTACGTGCCGTCGCCATCGCGCACCAGATCGACACCGGAGATGTGGGAATAGATATCGCGGTGCAGATTCAGTCCTTGCATCGCCAACTGGTATTGCTCGTTGGCCAGCACTTGTTCGGCCGGGATGATGCCGGCCTTGATAATGCGCTGCTCGTGATAGAGGTCGGCGAGGAACATGTTCAACGCCTTGACCCGCTGAATGCAGCCGCGCTCGACGACTCGCCATTCACTGGCGGGGATGCTGCGGGGGATGGTGTCGAAGGGAATCAGGCGCTCTGTCCCTTGCTCATCACCATAGAGCGTGAATGTAATCCCGGCGCGATGAAATAACAGATCGGCCTCGCGTCGCCGTTGTGCCAAAAGCTCGTCAGGCGTTTCGGCCAGCCAACGGGCAAACTCCCGATAATGCGGGCGGACCTGGCCGCCGGCATCGTACATCTCATCAAAATAGGTGCGGATCATGCCGTACTCCTTGTCACCCGGACATCTGGGCTTCGCAAAGCCCGTGCCATCGGCATAAACGCTTTGATATCAATCAGTTGGATAATCGCACTGCACGCACCGCACCAATCCTGTGCGGTAAATGCCCCCGCCTGATCGCCCCCGCTTCATTGCGAAGCAATGTTGTCGCCTATCACCAGCATAGCCAGAGTTGATTTCACTGCCCGGGAAGCGGTGCGGATAATCCGCGCATTCGCTGGAAAACTTGACGAACTTCCCTTTGGCCGCCTGTTTAGGCGGCTTTTTTTTGCGTTTTTGAAACGTTATGAATCAAAAACCACGATCAAAAGATCGCAGCCTCGTTTCACTCGACAGCTCCTACAGGTGAAACGAGGCTGCGATCTCTTGATCTCCCCCCCGCAAACGAAAACGGCCAACCCGAAGGTCAGCCGTTGCTGAGTGTTGTCACTGTTCATAAGTTATGCGAGTCGCCCTCGTACCTCCTGCTTGACGCCCCATCCTTCGATGATGCCGCCCAAAGGCTCGACCACCGCCTCGAAATCCTGCTCAAAATCGCCGATGCCGTCATAAGTGGCGTACATCACTTTGCTCAGTTCCAGGTACCACGCGCCGTCGTCGCGCACACTGATTTGCGCATTCAAGGATTCACCACAGTAATGCCCTGCCGCCCTGCGCGCCCGCTCCTCGTCCGGAAAAATGGCGTAGAACTCGATGGGATGGAATCGTGAAAAGTCGAAACCGCCTTCTTTCATGCGGCGCAACACGCTGGTGCTGATGTCTTCTTGATAGGCTGTGCTCATGAAACGTCCCCCTCAGACTGATGGATAGACTTTCCGTATTCCCGGCACTCGCAACCGAATGGGGCGAGCGATGCGGCAACAACGTTGCCGGTGGGAAGCAAGCATGTAGCTGACAAGACCAGACCTTAGCGATCCGTTCGCTGATCTCGGTTGCAGAGTAGCCTCAAGATAGAGCCACTGCCAAGGTCTGGTTAGAAATGTGACAGGAGATGTTCAGATTGGCGTGATGCTGAGGATTTCAATGCTGTTCTGGGTCTTCAGACTTTTGACAGTCGGATCATCGGCGCGCCCTTCCAGATCGTTGAGGTCCAGTTCGGCAGCCACAGGCAGGCACCGGGCGCGAATGAGCTTCGCGGCTTGTTCGTTGTTCGGGCATTCATCGCTCTCGAACACCTCGTCAACTTGTTCACCGTGATCATCAACGAAAGTGACTTTCCACTTTTGCATCAGGTGCCTCCTCGATAAAACCCATGGATGGGCTTACATGTATCTCGACATTCTTCCCCGGCCAATCGTTCAACCGGACCTTCTACATCTATAAGTGAAGCATGAAAAAAGGGCCGTCTGCGGTGTGTTTTCACACAACCTGAGAGGGCCCTTTCCGGCTTGCTCGATATCAGTCGTTGCTAGGCTTGTTCACAGCCTGCAGGACATATTGCGGCAAGGCGAACGCGCCGATGTGGATTTCCGGGTTGTAGTAGCGGGTGATGATGCCGCTGCCGGCGAAGCGCTGCTGCAGGGTTTCGCGGGACAATTTGCGATAGGCGGTATTGGTCGCGCCCCAGGCGAAGGTCATGGCGCCGCCGATGTAGGTCGGCACGGCCGCCTGATAGAAGTGCCAGTCCGGGAACAGGCTGCGCAGACGCCCGGCGGTGGTTTTGACTTCTTCAATTTGCATGAACGGCGTGCCGTTCTGGGTCACCAGGATGCCGCCTTCGTTCAGGCAGCGACGGCAGGCCTGGTAGAAGTTTTCCGAGAACAGCACTTCGCCCGGGCCAATCGGGTCGGTGGAATCAGAAATGATCACGTCGAATTTTTCGCTGGTGGTGGCGACGAAACGCATGCCGTCGTCGATCACCAGGTTCAGGCGTGGATCAGCGAACGCACCCTTGGAGTGGTTCGGCAGGAATTTCTTGCACATGTCGACCACGGTGCCGTCGATCTCGACCATGGTGATGTGCTCGATGCTGCGGTGCTTGGCCACTTCACGCAGCATGCCACCGTCGCCGCCACCGATGATCAGCACGCGCTTGGCGGTGCCATGCGCCAGGATCGGCACGTGGGTCAACATCTCGTGGTAGATGAATTCGTCGGCTTCAGTGGTCTGGATCACGCCGTCCAGCGCCATGACGCGGCCCATGCGCAGGTTTTCGAAAATCACTAGATGCTGGTGTTCGGTGCGCACTTCGTGCAGCAGTTTTTCCATGCGAAAACGCTGGCCGTAGCCTTCGTAGAGGGTTTCCAGGTACTCGCTGGTTGGCGTGTTGCTCATGGGAAGTGCTCCGATGAATGCGGATGGCAAGGCGCGAATACTACGTCGCGGCACATGACAGGTCGAACCTCGGTTGAAGACCAACCCAACCCTGTAGGAGCAAGGCTTGCCCGCGATGGGATCGCTGCGGTGCATCTGGCAGACCGCGGCGATCCCATCGCGGGCAAGCCATGCTCCTACGGGTTTGGTGGTGTTTCGGGTCAGATCCGGACGTTGCCCCGTGGCCCGGCGATGGCCCAGATGATCAGGCCCAGCACCGGCAGCAGCAGGATCAGCAGCACCCAGATGATTTTCATCCCTGTGTCGGCACCACTTTTGAGCACGTTGATGATTGCCCAGATATCCAGGGCAAGAATAATCAGGCCAATCAGACCATTGAACGTGGAACCCATGGTGTCGCTCCCTAAGAGTGGTTTGCACTCTTAGGATAGCCGGGCCTTGCGAGGGTTCCGTTTTTTAAACGTGGACGGCGATTTTGAGGGCTTCCAGCGAGGGTGCGGCAGCGATGCCGACTTTGGCGCACAACTCGAGCACGCGCGGCACGTCGTTGCCGAAGACCAGCACTACTTGCAGTTCGTCGTCGAGCAACTGACTGAAGTTCATCAGTGTGTAACCGCCGTTTTCCTTGTTCATGCTGCCCATCTGCACCTGAATGCGATTGAGTGCGGTCAGGGCTTCAGTCTTGGCCAGTTGCTTGGGCTTGATATTGAAATCAACCCCGGGGCCGAACGAGGAAACGATCTGGGCGAACAGGTCCACGTAGGTGTCGGCCTGGAACAGCACGGTCTCCGGAAGGCTGCCGACGACGACCCACTCGCCCAGCGGAATCGGGAACGTTTCGTCGTAGTTGATATCTGGATTGGCTGTCAGAAAAGCCTCGGGATCGGCGTAGGCCTGGTCCGCTTCATCAGCGACTTTCAGGATTTCGTCATCGCTCATGCACCCGGAGCTTATTTTGCTGATGAGTTCGACGAGTGCGGCTTTCATGGGGCGGAATCCTGTAGCGAGGGAATTTTGAAGGCGCGAAGGATAGCGCATTACGCCCCGCAATTCCTGTGCGCGAGCATGGCCGGGATTGTTGACCCACATCAAGATCCAGCCCCCTGGGTAGCGGCACAATACTGGCACCTTGCCAAAACTGTTTCCGCTATCAGAGAAGACCTCCATGGGTGCCTGGCTTAGCAATATCTCGCTGAAATACAAATTCTGGGCGGTCAACGCCGTCGCCTTCGTCACGACCTTGCTGCTGGTGTTGTACGCCGTACAGCTCGAACAACAGGCCCGCAGCCATGCTTACCAGGCATCGGCACAAGCCCAGGCGCGACTGCTCAGCGCCTGGCCCGCCGCGCAACCGCTCCCCAAAGCCGAAAACGTGCTGACGTTCAGTCGCGGGCAGGCACCGTTGCTGAACGGGCAGCCGGTACTGGAACTGGCCGATACCAATGGCTGGGTCGCAATCAATGCCATGCCGCTGTTCGGCGACAACCCGTTGATGGGCGCAGAAGTGTTTACGCGCATGGATGGCAACCAGGTCGCGGTGATTGCCCATGGCCCGAGCATGGCCCAGGTATTTGGCGAGCGTTTTCCCAACTACGCCGTCGCGGTGGCGATCCTGATGCTGGCGATGCTCGGCGCTTCGCAATTGTTGATCCGCTTCCTGCTCAGCCAGCTCAATACGCTGAAGGACGTGATGCTCCACGTCGAGAAAACCGGTGACCTCTCTGCACGTGTGCCGCTGGCCTGCTCTGACGAAGTCGGGCAGATGGCCAATGCCTTCAACGCCATGCAGGCCGGTTACCAGCGAGTGGTCAACACCGTCGCCAGCACCGCCCGGCAACTGGATGTCGGCGCGGCGCGGCTGGCGTCGAGCATGAACGAGGTGCGTCACGGCATGCTCGGCCAGCAAAGCGAAACCGATCAGGCCGCCACGGCGATCAATGAAATGACCGCCACGGTCTATCACATTGCCCAGCACGCCGGCGCCACCCGCGATCTCTCGCAAACCGCCGACACCCTGGCCGGCAGCGGGCAGGAAGTGGTCAGTCGGGTGCAGAAGTCGATTGCCGGCCTGTCCAGCGGAGTGCAACAGACTGCCGAGATGATTCAGCGTCTGGCCGAGGACAGTCAGAAGATCAACGGCGTGGTCAATGTGATTCACAGCATCGCCGAGCAGACCAATCTGCTGGCGCTGAATGCGGCTATCGAAGCCGCCCGTGCCGGTGAAATGGGTCGTGGGTTTGCGGTGGTCGCCGATGAAGTGCGCAATCTGGCCAAACGTGTCCAGACCTCCACTGACGAGATCACGATCATGGTTTCCGCGTTGCAGGCCGGGACTCGGGACGCGGTGGACTTCATGCAGGAAAGCTCGTTCAAGGCCGACGATTGCGTGCAGCAGGCTCAGGAGGCCGGTGCAGCGTTGGTGGAGATCACCAGCGCCGTGGCGCAGATGCGCGAAAGCAACACGCAGATCGCGGTGGCGGCCGAACAGCAGAGCCACGTGGCCGAAGAGATGAATCGGGCGGTGGTGAGCATTCGGGATGTGACCGAGAACACCGTGCAGCAGACCGTGGATTCGGCGACTACCAGCAATGAGCTGGCGGCGTTGGCGGGGGAATTGAGCAAGGCTATCGGGCAGCTGAAGCTGTAAGGCCCTCATCGCGGGCAAGCCTTGCTCCTACAGGGTGGAGGGTGTCGCAAAATCTGTGAACGACATCAATCCGTAGGAGCAAGCGGTGCGGCGATCCGACTTGCCCGCGATAGCATCAGCCCGTTCAACATCAATGTTGAACATGACACCTATCACTTCGATAGCCAGCCTTGATTCGCCGACTGGTTTGCCCCGGCCTATTCTTTGTTCAAGAGCCTCAACGAACCAAGGATTACCATCATGGGCAAACGTCACCCCAACCTCCCCGCCTGGCAATGGCGAGCGTACCCGAACAATCACCAGCACCCGACCAATCTGGTGCTGCACCTGATTGCCGTGCCGCTGTTCATCGTGGCGTTTCTGCTGATTGTCTCGGGAGTGTTCGGTCTGAGCTTCACCAATGTCGCGATTGGCGTCATCGGCCTGCTCGCCGCCCTCGGCCTGCAACGCCACGGTCACAGCCTGGAGGTGCAAGCCGCCGAGCCGTTCAGTGATCGCAAAGATGCCGTGTCACGCTTGTTGGTCGAGCAGTTTCTGACCTTCCCTCGGTTCTTCCTGAGCGGCGGCTGGTGGCGCGCCTGGCGTGAGCGCCACCGTCGTCACTGATCAGGCGAAAATCGTCACCGTCTGCCGGCTCATGGCAATCAACTGACCGTCCGCGTTCCACAATTTCGCGGCCGCATGACCGTAGCCGTCAGCGGCATGTTCGATTTCAACCAGGTATTTGCACCAGTCCAGCGTGCTCAATTCAAGCAACGGCTGGACGAATTCGATGGTCCAGGTCAGCGTGCTGCCCATCGCCGGTTTTTTCAGGTGCGGCAACAGCGCCGGTGGCCAGGCGTCGACCAGCGCCAGGATATGCGACTCGCTGACGGCCTCTTCCTTCACGTCCCCACGTAAGCGCACCCAGCCGCCCATCTCGCGGGATTTGTTGCCGGTGAACGGCAGACCGCCGACGCTCCAGCGCATCGCCAGATGACGCATGAATTCCGGGGTCACGCCTTTGACGTAAGGCAGTTCCTGGCAGTCGTCCCAGTGCTTCATCTCGGGTGCCGGTTCGGCGATCACCGCCACCTCCGACGGCCGCGACGCGCCAAAGCTGCCCTGGACCAACGTCACCACCTGGCCCTTCTGCATCGCCCGCCCCAGCACCTGGATAACCGCTTTGCCTTCGCGCAACACATCGACTTCAAAACTGACCGGCACTTCAGGCTCGACCGGGCCGACAAAGGTGATCGCCAACGACCGCACCGGACGATCCGCCGGGACTTTTGCGCGCATGGCTTCGTACTGCAAGGCGGCCACCAGGCCACCGAAACTGGCACGCCCCTGAGCCCATTCGGCCGGAATAGACAGCTCCAGCGGCTGGCTGCGGACAGCGTCGAGCAGATCGGAAAAGCGCATGGAAACCTCGGTGCAGGAAAAGGATGAAGGGATCTTAACCAGCCGGCGAGGATGGCACAGCGCTTATTCCGGCCAAAGAGACTGACAGATAGGCCGCATGCCGGACATCGATTCAAAATTCAACAGTGATCTAATGTGGGAGCGAGCCTGCTCGCGAAAGCGGTCTTTCAGCCTCATCCATGTTGGATGTGAAAACGCTTTCGCGAGCAGGCTCGCTCCCACAAGGATTTGTGGTGGTTTCAGGATTTGAAGCATGCAGCGCTGAGTTTGTCGAGGACGCGGTCGGCACGGCCTTCGGCCTTGGCCATGGCGGTTTTCCAGTCCGCGACGCAGGGCTGCAAATCGGTTTCCTGCTCGGCCATGGCCAGCCATTGCAAGCAATCGTGCCAATCGCCCAAGGCACCTTGCGCGGACTTCAAGCGCGGCATCGCCGCTTTCGGCAATCGATCCAGTTCGGGATAGGCTTCGATGCCATAGCGCACGCGCTTGATCAGCAGGCGCAAACGGTGGCGATCATGTGCCGGATCGTGCAGGGCGTTGTCGAGTTTTTTCCACTGCTTGGCCAAACGTTTTTCGATGCGCTGACGCAAACCCTTGACCAAGCCCTGACGCTGGGAGGCCCGCAGAAAACGCGGAAAGGCGTCGAGGATCATCAGCAATTGCGCCACTTCAGGGCTCGTCGCGACCGCCGGGTAAGCCTCGGCCATCTGCGCCATACGCCGATGGGCAGCCTCGGGTTGATCATGCTCGAGCAGGTACGCCGCCAGCACTTCGCGATCGCGCAACGGCGTGGTCAAGTCGCCGACCCGGGACGCCGCCGCTTCCAGCTGTTCGACCCCGGGCAAGCCGCGCAATGGCCGCAGCAAACTGCGTAAACGGCGAACCGTGGTGCGCAGATCGTGCAACGCTTCAGGGTCGGTGCGGGCACTCAAGCGTGCCTGACAGGCCAGCAAACGGACTTCCAGGCCCAGGACATGAGCCACCAACCGGTTAATCATGGGGGTTTACTCCGTAAACAGCTGCAAGCCGCCAGCCGAAATCCGGGGCGACTGACTTATTGCTTGCAGCTTAGAGCTTAGAGCGGCTTTCAGCGCCCCGCGCGTGATTCACGAATATAAAAACGCGCCTTCTCGGCTTTCCTGGAGCAACCCTCATAGGCTTCGAATTGCTGCTGGGTCTTGGCACCGGTCAGCAACGACAGCGCCTTGGAGTAGCTGACGGTCCCGGCAAAACCCTCGACTTTGGCCAGGTCCAGCTCATGCCAGGCGGCGTCGAGTTGGCTACCGCAGCTGTCACGGTAAGCGGTTTTACCGGCACAACCGGCGAGTGCCAGGGCCATCAACGGCACACAGATCCAGACTTTCATCACTCACACCTCAAAGATAGGTAAACATGCATGCAGGTAAGACGGTCTGGCGCGTGAAAAGTGCCTCGGGCCCGCAGTGGAAACTATAGAGCCCGCGAGAATACCCATTCGCCTTCCCGGAGTGTCAAAAAACGACGCACTGGCCTCGCCGAACGACCATAGCGATTGAAGCTTGCCCCTCGATAGGTGCATTGTTGAACCTTGTCAGACGAGGGCGATTCATGAAAAAGCGTGTCGCACTGGTGCTGGGCTCAGGTGGGGCCCGGGGCTACGCCCATATCGGGGTCATTGAAGAGATCGAACGGCGTGGCTACGACATCGCCTGCATCGCCGGATGTTCCATGGGCGCAGTGGTCGGCGGGATCTATGCCGCCGGCAAACTCAACGATTATCGCAACTGGATCGAAAGCCTGGATTACCTCGACGTCTTGCGTCTGGTGGACGTCAGTTTTCGTCTGGGCGCAATTCGCGGGGAAAAGGTTTTCGGGCAGATCCGCAAGATCGTCGGCGAGATCAATATCGAAGACTTGCGCATCCCCTACACGGCGGTGGCCACCGACCTGACCAACCAACAGGAAATCTGGTTTCAGGAAGGCTGCCTGCACCAGGCCATGCGCGCTTCGGCGGCGATTCCCAGCCTGTTCACCCCGGTGATGCAGGGCAACCGCATGCTGGTGGACGGCGGCATCCTCAACCCTTTACCGATCGTGCCGGTGGTGTCGAGTCATTGCGACCTGATCATCGCGGTCAACCTCAACTCCACCAACCAGCGCCACTATCAACTGCCGGTGATCCAGCGCCCGGCGGCGTTCAAGACCCGTTTCGACAGCCTGATCAGCTCGCTCGGTTCAAAACTGCCCTTCCGCCGTAAGCAGGCGGAACAATTGCTGCGGCTGGAAAAGGAAGCGTTGATGGCAGAAGCGGCCGAGATCAACCCGTGGATCGAATCCGCCGAACCCGAAGCCCAGCAACCGGCTGCCGCCCCTGAACGCGCCGGCGCGCCGAAGTCCGCCACCGGCTCGTTCATCATCGACAACGTCGGACCGGCGTCTTTGCTGGACCTGATCAACCAGAGTTTCGAGGTGATGCAAACCTCATTGGCGCAGTACAAGATCGCCGGTTACCCGCCGGATATTTTGATCAACGTGCCAAAGCGAGTGTGCCGGTTTTTCGAGTTTTACAAGGCACCGGAACTGATCGCGTTGGGGCGGGAGATTGCGCGGGATACGCTGGATCGGTATGAGAATGAGCGGGATTCCTGAGGTTCCTGGTGAACCCAAGGGCCCCATCGCGAGCAGGCTCGCTCCCACAGAGTTTTGTGGCGGTCACATGATCTGTGAACACCCGGATCACTGTGGGAGCGAGCCTGCTCGCGATGGGGCCGGATAATCCAACATAAAAACTAAAGACTGTCCTCACTCAACAACCGATACCCGACCCCAGCCTCGGTGACGATAAACCGCGGCTGAGTCGGATCATCCGCCAGTTTCTGGCGCAGGTGCCCGACCACAATCCGCAAATAGTGAGTGTCCTCGGTATGGGTCGGCCCCCAGATATCCTTGAGCAGTTGCTGCTGGGTGATGACCCGCCCGGGATGCCGCGCCAGTTGCGCCAGCACCGCGTATTCCTTGCGGGTCAGCGCTACTTCGGTGCCGTCGAGCAACACCCGGCGATACGCCAGATCCACGGTCAACGGGCCAAACGTCAGTGCCGCTTGTTGAGCTTCTCCCGCCGGAGCCTGACGCAACAACGCACGCACCCGGGCCAGAAATTCCTGAATGCCAAACGGCTTGGTCACGTAGTCGTTGGCGCCGTTGTCGAGCGCTTCGACTTTCTGCCCTTCACTGGCGCGCACCGAGAGCACCAGCACCGGCACCGTCGACCATTCGCGAAACTCGCGCAGCACTTGCTGGCCGTCCATGTCCGGCAGGCCGAGGTCGAGTACCAGCAAGTCCGGTTTATTCAGTGCAGCCTGCGCCAGGCCCTCGGTGCCGGTGCCGGCTTCCAGCACTTTGTAGCCCTGGGAAACAAGGCTGATGCGCAGGAATTTGCGGATCTGCGGTTCGTCGTCGATGACCAAAATGGTCGCGGTCTGGCTCATGAATTCACATCAACACAAAGAAGTGGCAAGAGAGTAGCGCAAGCGCGATCAGGCTTCATTTTCGGCTCTTAATTTTCAAAGGCCGGCTGAGCCTGCAACGGCAGGTGCAAAGTGATGCAGGTGCCGCGCCCTTCAATGCCATCGGCGACGCTGATCCGCCCGCCGTGAGCACCGACCATGCCCTGACAGATCGCCAGCCCCAGCCCGGTGCCTTGCCCGCCACGATCACCGCGCGCGGCGGTGTAGAACATGTCGAAAATCTTCGCCCGCTCTTCCTGCGGAATCCCCGGACCTTCATCGCTCACCGAAAAAAACAGTTCGCTGTCATCGGCCCCGGCGCGCAATTGCAGGCGGCCGTTAGACGGTGAAAACCGCGCGGCGTTTTCCAGTACGTTGACCAGCGCCTGTTCGATCAGCGCGGCGTGGACGTACAGCAACGGCAACTCTGGCGGCACTTCGGTGGTCACTTGCAATGGCGCCAGCACGGCGCGCAGACGATTGAGCGAACTGCCGACGATGTCGGCCGGCGACACCCAGTCCCGCGCCAGCTTCAGGGCGCCGTGCCCTAGGCGGGTCATGTCGAGCAGGTTCTGGATGTAGCGATCGAGGCGCTCGGCTTCATCGCGAGTGCCTTCAAGCAGTTCGCGGCGATCCTCAAGCGGGATCGCCTCACCGAGGGCCAACAGGCTGTCGATGCTGCCGCGCATGGAGGTCAGCGGCGTGCGCAAATCATGGGACACCGAGGCCAGCAAGGCACTGCGCAATTGCTCGGTCTCGCCGTGCAGCCGAGCGGCTTCCAGGTCTTCAGCCAGTTGCGCCCGGGCCAGCGCCTGGGCCAGTGGCTGACTCAGTGCGGTTAACAAACGCCGACGCTGACCGCTCAAGGTCTGGCCCTCTTTGGCACACACACCGAGCAATGCCAGCGGCCCGTCTTCCACTGACAACGGCCACCACCACCAACGCCCGAACGGCAGCGTACCGGTGCCCGCGCCGGCCGGTTGATCGTGTTGCCAAGCCCAATCGGCTGCGGCGCGCTCGGCTTCGGAAAACTCCAACGGGCCACCGGTTTCGACCTTCCAGCCGCCCTGCCCGTCTTGATTGAGCAGGCAGAGTTGCAGATCACTCCAGCCATCGAGGTGCTGGGCCGCTGCGCTGACCACCGCCTGGCGGTCGGTGGCAGCGGTGAGTTTGCGCGACAGGTCGAGCAGTTCGGTGGTCTCTTCCTGGGTGTCGCGCAGCGCCTGCAATTGCCGCCGTTGCCGGGCCGCGAGGTTACCGGTGAGCGCCGCCATCAGCAGGAAGAACAGCAAGGTCAGCACATCTTCTTCGCGTTGGATGGCGAACGAGAAATTCGGCGGGATGAACAGAAAGTCATAGGTCAGAAACGACAGCGCCGCACAGGCCAACGCTGGGCCGAGGCTGCTGCGCACCGCCACCAGCAACACTGCGGCGAGGAACACCAGCGAGATATTGGGCAGCGGCAAGACACTCGCCACCGCCCAGGCCAATGCACTGGCGAGCACCGTCGCCACCAGCGCCAGCGCGTAGTCGAACCACACCAGTGCCTGCGCCGAACGCTGACGCGGCTGATGTTGTTCGTGATCACTGTCGAGGACGTTGATTTCCAGTCCGCGCGCATCGCGCAACAAACGCGACGCCAGACCGCCGCCGAACAACCGCCGACGCAAACGCTGCCGGGACTGACCGACCAACACCAGACTCGCACGGCGTTCGGCGGCATGCTGGATCAGGGTTTTCGCCACCTCACCGGCGCGCAGCAGCACCACCTCGCCGCCGAGGCGTTCGGCCAATTGCTGGGCGCTTTGCAGGCGCAGGCGCGACTGTTCGTCAGGCACGCTGCCGTTGTCCACATGCACCAGGCTCCACGGCAAATGCCGACGCTGGGCGACGCGACTGGCGTGACGCACCAGACGCTCAGCCTGTGCATCGCCATCGACGCCGACCAACAAGCGACCGCGCACCGCTGGCGCCGCTTGGCCGAGCTGGCGATAGCCCTGAGTCAAATCATCATCGACCTGAGCAGCGGCGGTTTGCATCGCCAGTTCACGCAGGGCCGTGAGGTTGGTCTGGGTAAAGAAAGCGTCGATAGCCGCCCTCGCCTGCTCCGGCACGTAAACCTTGCCATCGCGCAAACGCTCGAGCAGCTCGCGCGGCGGCAGGTCGATCAGCAGCAGTTCGTAGGCTTCTTGCAGCACCCAGTCCGGCAGGGTTTCGCGGACCTGCACACCCGTGATGCCGCGCACTTTGTCGTTAAGACTTTCCAGGTGCTGGACGTTGACCGTGGTGTACACGTCGATGCCTGCCGCGAGCAGTTCCTGAATGTCCTGCCAGCGTTTGGTGTGGCGACTGCCGGGGGCGTTGCTGTGGGCCAGTTCGTCCACCAGCACCAGTTTCGGTTTGGCTGCGAGCAGGCCGTCGAGGTCCATTTCTTCGAGCATCACGCCACGGTATTCCGAGCGCACCAACGGCTGCTGCGGCAAGCCGCCGAGCAACGCTTCGGTCTCGGCGCGACCATGGGTTTCGACCACGCCGGCAATGACTTTCACGCCCTGACGCAGTTGGGTATGGGCCGCTTGCAGCATGGCGTAAGTCTTGCCGACACCGGGCGCGGCGCCGAGAAAAACCTTGAGCCGGCCACGGCCGTCGCGGGGCAGGTCTGCTAACAGCGCGTCGGCGCGGCCGGAGTCACTCATGGTTGAAGCTCACTTTATTCAGATGTTGATGTGGTGATTGTTCGGCCGCCATCGCGAGCAGGCTCACTCCCACATTTTGGAATGCATTCCCCTGTGGGAGCGAGCCTGCTCGCGATTAGCGGCGCCACCGATCTACAGGTTTTCCAGCGCCATATTCAGCGCCAGAACATTCACCACCGGCGGCCCCACCAATGGCTGCTCGATGTGCGCATCCATCAATTGTTGAAGGGTCGCCACCGGCAGATTGCGCGCCGCTGCAACACGCGCCAGTTGATAGGCAATCGCGGCCGGTGGCAAGTGTGGATCGAGACCGCTGCCGGAGGTGGTGACCATCGCCAATGGCACCGGACCCTGGCCGGGCACCTGCAGTTTGTTGGCATCGTCGATCACCCGAGTGGCCAACGCCGGGTTGCTCGGCGAAAGGTTACTGGCACTGCTCGACACGGTGGCAAATGCACCGGCCGATGGCCGTGGATGGAACCAGGCGTCACCGACGAAATCTTGCGCAATCAGCGACGAGCCGCGGACCTTGCCATCGGCGTCATGAACCAGACTGCCATTGGCTTGATCGGGGAACGCGACCTGGGCAACACCGGTAACCACCAGTGGATAGGCGACGCCGGTGATCAGGGTCATCAGGACAAGCAGGCTCAGGGCCGGGCGTATCATTGTGGACATTTCAAAATCCTCGAAATTGGAGAAGTAGTGGGGTGTCAGGGAAATCCACCCCTCACCCCAGCCCTCTCCCCACGGGGGAGAGGGGGAAAGGGAGCCGATTTTTGTGCCTTTCAAAACCTGCGTTCGACTCGATCTTTCAGGTCGCTAAATTTCGCAAGACATCCGAGATCAGTCCCCTCTCCCCACGGGGGAGAGGGGGGAAAGGGAGCCGATTTTTGTGCCTTTCAAAACCTGCGTTCGACTCGATCCTTCAGGTCGCTAAATTTCGCAAGACATCCGAGATCAGTCCCCTCTCCCCCGGGAGAGGGTTAGGGTGAGGGGAGCGATGTCAGCCTCAAACCAAATGCAACGCCGTCAACAGCATGTCGATCGCCTTGATCCCCACAAACGGCACCACAATCCCGCCCAATCCATAGATCAACAGATTGCGTCGCAGCAACGCCGCCGCACTCGCCGCCTGCACCCGCACACCGCGCAATGCCAATGGAATCAGCACCACAATGATCAAGGCGTTGAACACAATCGCCGAGAGAATCGCGCTCTGCGGACTGCTCAGGTGCATGACGTTCAGCACGCCCAGTTGCGGGTAGATCGAGGCGAACAGAGCCGGCAAAATCGCGAAGTATTTGGCGACGTCGTTGGCGATGGAAAACGTCGTCAGCGCACCACGGGTCACCAGCAATTCCTTGCCGATCTGCACCACGTCCAGCAGCTTGGTCGGATCGCTGTCGAGGTCGACCATGTTCGCCGCCTCGCGCGCCGCTTGCGTGCCGTCGTTCATCGCCATGCCCACGTCCGCCTGAGCCAGGGCCGGGGCGTCGTTGGCGCCATCGCCGCACATGGCGACCAGGCGACCGTCGTTCTGCTCGTGGCGAATGCGCGCCAGTTTTTTCTCCGGTGTGGCTTCAGCCAGCACATCATCCACGCCCGCCTCGGCCGCAATCGCTGCAGCGGTCAGCGGGTTGTCGCCGGTCACCATGACGGTGCGAATCCCCAGTTTTCGCAGCTCGGCGAAACGCTCGCGAATGCCGGGTTTGACCACGTCCTTGAGGTGGATCGCGCCGAGCAATTTACCGTCGGCACAGACCAGCAACGGGGTGCCGCCGCTTTGGGCGATCTTGTCGATTTCCCGGGACAGCGGTGCGGCCAGATCGGCGCGTTTCAGGCCGACGAAGGCCAGTAACGAATCCACCGCGCCTTTGCGATAGACCCGGCCCTGATAGTCGACACCGGACAAACGCGTCTCGGCGCTGAACGGCACCGCAGTCAGCAGCTCTGCGGAAGGCTCAGGCTGTGGATGAATCCCGCGCAGGTACTCAACGATGGATTTGCCTTCAGCAGTGTCATCGGCCAGCGAAGCGAATAGCGCACCTTCGGCCAGCTCTTTGCTGCTCACACCCGGCGCGGCATAGACCGCGGTGCAACGGCGGTTACCGAAGGTGATGGTGCCGGTTTTGTCCAGCAGCAGGACGTGTACATCCCCCGCCGCTTCCACCGCACGACCGGATTTGGCGATCACGTTCAGGCGCACCAGACGGTCCATCCCGGCGATACCGATGGCCGACAACAGACCGCCAATGGTGGTCGGAATCAGCGTGACCAATAACGCCACCAGAAACACCAGCGGCAGGCTGCCGTTGGCGAAGTGGGCGAACGGTTGCAGGGTGACGACCACCAACAGAAAGATCAGGGTCAGGCCGATCAGGAGGATGTCGAGCGCCACTTCGTTCGGGGTTTTCTGGCGTTTGGCGCCTTCGACCAGGGCGATCATGCGGTCCAGTGTCGACTCGCCCGGGTTGGCGGTGATGCGCACCAACAGCCAGTCGGACACCAATCGGGTGTTGCCGGTGACGGCCGAACGGTCGCCGCCGGATTCGCGAATCACCGGCGCGGATTCACCGGTAATCGCCGCTTCGTTGACCGCGGCGATACCTTCAATCACCTCGCCGTCACCGGGGATCATTTCCCCCGCTTCAACGCGGACCACATCGCCCTTGCGCAGGCTGGTGGCCGGCACGACTTGAAAGGCGCCGTTGCTGGTTTTGCGCCGGGCACTCAGGCCCTCGCTACCGGCCTTGAGGCTGTCGGCGCGGGCCTTGCCGCGACCTTCGGCCAGTGCTTCGGCGAAGTTGGCGAACAGCACGGTGAACCACAACCACAAGGCGATTTGTGCGGCGACAAAAGTTGGCACGCTGCTGTCGGGAATGAAGCACAGCACGGTGGTCAGGATTGCGGTCAGTTCGACCACCAGCATCACCGGCGCACGCTGCAATTGCCGAGGGTCGAGCTTGACGAAGGCTTGCACCAGCGCCGGACGCCAGAGGGCCGAGATCGCGGTTTTCGGTTGTTCCGGCGCCTTGACGACGGCGGTTTTGCTTACAGGCATATTCATGATGGATTCCTTAGAAGCCCATACTCAAATGTTCAGCAATAGGACCCAGCGCCAATGTCGGCAGGAAGGTCAAACCACCCACCAGCAAAATGGTCACGGTCAGCAAGGTCACGAACAGCGGGCCATGGGTCGGGAAGCTGTTCTGGCCAATCGGCGCGGTTTTCTTCATCGCCAGGCTGCCGGCCAACGCCAGTACCGGGAGGATGTAACCGAAGCGACCGATCAACATGCCCAGACCCAGCATCAGGTTGTGGAACGCGGTGTTGGCACCGAAGCCGCCAAACGCCGAGCCATTGTTGGCGCTGGCCGAGGTGTAGGCGTACAGCAACTGGCTGAAGCCGTGGGCACCAGGGTTACTCACCGCCGCAACCGGGCCGGGCAAGCTCGCGGCAATCGCGCCGAGTACCAGCACGCCGACCGGCATCACCAACAAGGTCACGACCAGCAACTGGACTTCCTTCGCCTGCAATTTCTTGCCGAGGTATTCCGGCGTGCGGCCGATCATCAGGCCGGCGAGGAACACCGCGATCAACACGTTCAGCAACATGCCGTAGAGCCCGGCACCGACGCCGCCGAAGATCACTTCGCCGACCATCATGTTGACCATCGCGACCATGCCGGTCAGCGGGTTGAGGCTGTCGTGCATGGCGTTGACCGAACCGTTGGACGCCGCCGTGGTAGTCACCGACCACAGCACGGTGGCGGTGGTGCCGAAGCGTGCTTCCTTGCCTTCCAGCGGCGCGGTCTGTTCGACGGCGACATTGTTCAGGGTCGGGTTCGGCTGGTATTCAGCCCACAGCGACGTCGCACCGCCGATCAGGAACAGCGCCAGCATGCAGGCGATGATCGCGCGGCTCTGACGCAGGTCTTTCACGTAGTGGCCGAAGGTGAACACCAGCGCCACCGGAATCAGAATGATCGAGCCGACTTCAAACAGGTTGCTCCACGCCGTCGGGTTCTCGAACGGGTGCGCCGAGTTGACGCCGAAGAAG
This sequence comes from Pseudomonas sp. GM41(2012), assembly GCF_000282315.2. Taxonomy (GTDB): domain Bacteria; phylum Pseudomonadota; class Gammaproteobacteria; order Pseudomonadales; family Pseudomonadaceae; genus Aquipseudomonas. Next base: position 654,727 of record NZ_AKJN02000008.1, on the reverse strand, counting down.
CCACCGCCGTTAGTGCCCAGTTGCTTGATCGCAATCTGACTGGCGGCCGGGCCGAGCGGGATCACCTGATCGACGCCTTGCATCGTCACGGCATTCACGTACTGAGCGAAGGTTTGCGGCACGCCCTGCCAGACCAGATACAGCGCCAGCAGCAGGCACAGCGGCAGCAAGCCGTAGAGGGTGGCGCGGGTCATGTCGACCCAGAAGTTGCCGAGGGTCTTGCTCGACTTGCGACCGATACCGCGACACAGAGCTACCAACACGGCGAGGCCGGTGGCGGCGCTGACGAAGTTCTGCACGGTGAGGCCGACCATCTGACTCAGGTAGCTCAGGGTCGCTTCGCCGCTGTAGGACTGCCAGTTGGTATTGGTCATGAAGCTGACGGCAGTATTGAACGCTTGCGTCCACTCCTGACCCGGCAGGTTTTGCGGATTCAGTGGCAAGTAATCCTGAAACAACAGGATCGCGAACAACAGCAAAAAGCCCGCGAGGTTGAAGGCGAGCAAGGCCAGGGTGTATTTCTGCCAGCTCTGTTCGGCCTGCGGATCAACGCCGGCCACCCGATAACACCCGCGCTCCAACGGTCCGAGAATCGGCGAAAGCCAGGTGCGCTGACCTTCCATCACCTTGTAGTAGAAGCGCCCCAGAAACGGTGCCGGAATCAGCACCAGGGCGAAGAAGGCGAGGATCAGCCAATAGTCATAACTGTGCATAGCCGCTCCTAGTTCCGGTCCGCGCGCAACAGCGCAACCAACAGATAAATGAACAGCCCCACTGCCAATAGCAGTGACACCCCGTCCAGAACGCTCATGGAAGTTCTCCGTGTTACGGCGTATTGCCGCGTGTGGAGTCATTGTCGGTAGGGAGGCTGTAAAGGAACGAGAGCGAGGGTGTTGGCTGTGCATAAAGAAAGCGTAAAGAGTGGGTTTATGCCGGCGTTACAGTGGTTTTTTTGCGGCGTGTGGGCAGGCCTCATCGCGGGCAAGCCTTGCTCCTACAGGTTCTCTGCGAACCCGATTTTGTAGGAGCAAGGCTTGCCCGCGATGGCGGCATAACAAACACCGTTGCCCCCAACTGGCGCACAAAACACTGACATCCAGCACCGAATATCCCCGATACGACGCCTTTCTGCACTTTACGACCGCGATCACAACACTGGCACGCCCACTGCAAACGCCCTCTCCCGAGCTTTCCAAACCGTTCAGGGAGCAACGCATGAACACACAACTCAAACCCACGCTGGGCACGTTGCACTTGTGGGGCATTGCAGTCGGGCTGGTGATTTCCGGTGAATACTTCGGCTGGAGTTACGGCTGGGGCGTGGCGGGCACACTCGGTTTTCTGGTGACCTCCTTCATGGTCGCCACGATGTATACCTGCTTCATCTTCAGTTTCACCGAACTGACCACCGCGATTCCTCACGCTGGCGGTCCCTTTGCCTACAGCCGTCGCGCCTTTGGCGAGAAAGGCGGATTGATCGCGGGGCTGGCGACACTGATTGAATTTGTCTTCGCCCCGCCGGCCATCGCTCTGGCGATCGGTGCGTATCTGAACGTGCAGTTTCCAGCGCTTGATCCAAAACACGCGGCGGTCGGCGCCTACATCGTGTTCATGGGCCTGAACATCCTCGGGGTGAAACTGGCCGCAACCTTCGAACTGGTGGTCTGCGTTCTCGCAGTGGCCGAACTGCTGGTGTTCATGGGCGTGGTCGCCCCGGCGTTCAGCTTCAGTAACTTCGCGCTGAACGGCTGGGCCGGTTCCGATGTGTTCGGTGCGCCGGCGATTGCCGGGATGTTCGCGGCGATTCCGTTCGCTATCTGGTTTTTCCTGGCCATCGAAGGCGCCGCCATGGCCGCCGAAGAAGCCAAGGATCCGAAACGCACGATTCCGAAGGCCTACATCAGCGGCATTCTGACGCTGGTATTGCTGGCGATGGGCGTGATGTTCTTTGCCGGCGGCGTCGGTGACTGGCGCACCTTGTCGAACATCAACGACCCGCTGCCACAAGCGATGAAAACCGTGGTTGGCGAAAGTTCGGGCTGGTTGCACATGCTGGTGTGGATCGGCCTGTTCGGCCTGGTGGCGAGTTTCCACGGGATTATCCTCGGCTACTCGCGGCAGTTCTTCGCCCTCGCCCGGGCCGGTTACCTGCCGGTGTCCCTGGCCAAGTTGTCACGTTTTCAGACCCCGCACCGGGCAATCATCGCCGGTGGCGTGATCGGCATTGCCGCGATTTATAGCGATGGTTTGATCAACCTGGGCGGCATGACGCTGACGGCGGCGATGATCACGATGGCGGTATTCGGCGCGATCGTGATGTACATCATGAGCATGCTCAGCCTGTTCAAACTGCGCAAAACCGAACCGAATCTGGAGCGTACCTTTCGCGCGCCGTGCTATCCGCTGGTGCCGTTGATTGCACTGGTGCTGGCGGTGGTCTGCCTGGTGGCGATGGCCTGGTTCAACACGCTGATCGGGTTGATCTTCCTGGGCTTCATGGCCGCGGGTTTCGTGTACTTCATGCTCACGGCGCAATTGCGTGCCGATGCGCCGGCAGACGCGATGCTGACAGGGCTCTAAACAGGCGAAGTGCGGCTGTCAGAACAGGCATAGAATGGAACCACTGCGAAAATTAATCGCTCAAAGTGGTATGCACGATCGATTGGCGAAATCCGCCAATCGGCCTGCCCTCAAGGAGAGCCCTATGCCCTGGTATGCCTGGTTGATTCTGATCGTTGCAATTGGCTCGATCGTTGGTGGTTTGATGCTGCTGCGTGACACCGCCAACAAGGTCGAACTAACCGAGGAGCAACGCAAACGCGTCGCTGAACGCAACGCGCAAGCGGATGCCAAGGATGCGCAGGACCGCTAAAACAAAACCCTGTCATTCACATTGAACGACAGGGTTTTGCGTTTTACTTCTCCCAATCCGCCTTGGCGATGTGCAGGCCATGCAGCCCTTTGTATGCAGCCCGTTCCGGCTGGCTCCAGCCCTCAAGCAACGAATCCTCCAACCGATAAATCTCCACCCCGAGCGGGCGACATACGCTTAGCGGATCCTGCGCATCCGGCCCCCACATGGCCAGCGACAGATCGCCGCCCGGGCAGGTCGAGAGCGCACACAGCAGATCGATTTCGGCAAAAAACTCCAGGTAATCGCCCTTCTGTGCCGGACAGGCTTTCATGAAGTACATGTCGTCGTGGTTCAGGCCCGTGCACTGGAAGATGTTCAGCACATCATGCACGTCGAACTCGGTCAGCCCATGAGGCAGCACCGCGCGGGTCAGGTTCGAGTGGCAGTGATGGTGGAAGTCTTCGCCAGTGAGCATTTTGTTCACATAAGGGTCGCAGCGGGTGCCGAGCAAATCGTGCAAGCGACCGCCATGTTCGTCGATGCCGTAACCGGCCAGGCTGTCATCGGTGATGGTCACCAGCGGCCGCAGAAAAGGCAGGTTCGACCAGAGCCGGTCATGGGTGCTGACGTGTGCGCCCTGTAACTGTCGGGTCCGCGCCGCCCACAAACGCTCCCGTGGATCGTTGGCATTCCAGACGTTGAAATCCCCGACTTGCGGCCCAACGGGGGTGGTCACCCGGAACACATGCCCGGCCGGCACTTTCCAGGCGCGACCGGTGCGAATCGGCACCTCGAATTCTTCAATCAGCGTGCGTCCGTCCTTCTTGTCGCGGATCCGTTCGTAGAAGGCTTTGTCCACCTGCAAGGCGGAACCTTTGCTGACTTGATAGGCCGCCGGATAGTCTTTGTACATGGCACGAATCCTCGATCAGTGATGGGAAGAACGGGTAAGCATCTGCAACAGGAGGTGTTCGGAATCGTCGAGATACAGGCTCATGGCGTCCTCGGCCGCGCGCTTGTCGCCCTCGGCCAACAACTCATGGATCTGCCGGTCACGCGCCAGCCAAGGCGCCTGAAAACGTGACTCATCGGGGGCGGTGCAGAACACCAGGCGCAATTGCGCGACGACGTTGGTGAAGAACTCGTCGAACAACGGACTGCGCAGCAATCCAACGATGTGTTGATGAAAGGCCAGGCTGTGGGTGCCGACGGCGCGCCAGTCTTCGCGCTCCCGGGCAAGCTCGGTAGCTTCCAGGGCTTCGAGCATCCGGTCGGATTGATAGTCGCGCAGCGGCTGACTCGCGCTGATGGCCTGCAGCTCCAGGGTGCGCCTGACCTTGAACAGGTCCCGCACGTCCTCGACGCCTAGCCTGCGCACCATCACGCCCTTGTTGCGCACATAACGGGTCAGTCCTTCCTGTCCCAGTCGATGCAGCGCTTCGCGAATGGTATTGCGGGAGGCGTTGTAGGCGGACACCAGATCGTTTTCCACCAACGCCATGCCGGGCAGCAAACGGCCGCCAATGATGTCAGCGCGCAACTCAAGTGTGATGTGGTCGGCCAGGGACAGTCCGCTGTTCATACTCATTGCCTCGTGATTGTTCAACAATCGTCAGTTATTGAGTAAACACTATTCGTGCCAGTTCGTTCAGCACAGCCGGACGGAGTTGGACTCATCTGCATGCTTTTTAGAAGTAGAAGTACAATCACCATCCCATTTTCATTGGTTAATATGGCGCATTGTTGCGGAGATACCCGATGCGTTACTCGCAGGACCATAAAGCCCAGACCCACCAACGCATCATCAAGGAAGCGTCAGCGCGCTTTCGCCGCGATGGCATTGGCGCGACAGGTCTGCAACCGCTGATGAAAGCACTGGGCCTGACTCACGGCGGCTTCTACTCGCATTTCAAATCCAAAGACGAACTGGTGGAAAAGGCTTTGCAAGCCGCGGGCGAGCAGGTCGATGTGATTTGCGCCGAGCTCTTCGCCCAGGATCGTCCGCTGGAAGCGTTCATCGACGCCTATTTGTCCGAATGGCACCAGACTTCACCCGATGAGGGTTGCCCGTTGCCGACCATGTCATCGGAACTCGGCCTGCGCGGACAGCAAAGCCCGACCACCGACGTGGTGCTCAACGCACGGCTCGAACAAGTGCAAGGCACCCTTGAAGACGAGGACGCCGCCGACCAAAGCATCGTCATCATGTCGACACTGGTCGGGGCGTTACTGCTGTCACGCAGTGTCGAGAATCCCGAGCTGGCTCAGCAGATTCTCGACGTGACTCGCGCCTATCTCAAACAACCCCGGGACTAACCCTCCCAGCGCTTGAACAGCACGCTGGCATTCACCCCACCAAACCCGAAGCCGTTGGACAGCGCGTATTCGATGGCCATCGGCCGCGCCTGGCCGTGGACGATGTCCACGCCTTGGGCTGCGGGGTCCGGGTTGTCGAAGTTGAGGGTGGCCGGGACGACCTGATCGCGAATTGCCAACAGCGTGAAGATCGCTTCGATACCGCCCGCTGCACCGAGCAAATGCCCGGTAGCCGATTTGGTCGATGTCACGGCGATTTTGTTATCCGTGCCGAACAACGCCTTGATGGCCGCCAACTCTCCCAAGTCCCCGACCGGGGTCGAGGTTGCGTGAGCATTGAGATGCTGCACCTGCGCCGGCGAAATACCTGCCTGGGCCAAGGCCAGCGACATCGCCCGTTGTGCACCGCTGCCATCCTCGGGACCCGCCGTCAGGTGATAGGCATCGGCACTGGTGCCGTAACCGACCAGTTCCGCCAGCGGTTGAGCACCACGAGCCAGGGCATGCTCCAGGGATTCGATCACCAGAAGGCCAGCGCCCTCCCCCATGACGAAGCCATCGCGGTCACTGTCAAACGGTCGTGAGGCACGTTCCGGGGTGTCGTTGAAACCGCTGGACAAGGCGCGAGCAGCGGCAAACCCGGCGAGACTGACGCGATCGATCGCCGCTTCCGCGCCGCCACATACCGCGATGTCTGCCTCGCCACAACGAATCAACCGCGCCGCATCACCAATCGCCTGGACCCCGGCCGCGCAAGCGGTCACCGGAGCACCCAATGGGCCCTTGAAACCGTGCTGGATCGACACATGACCCGCGGCGAGGTTGACCAGAAATGAAGGAATGGTGAACGGCGACAGGCGTCGCGGCCCACGGCTGTCCGTGGTGCGCACCGCATCCGCTATCGCCCCGAAACCACCCACGCCGGAGCCGATAATGGTTGCCGTACGCTCCTGGGCATTGGCGTCCGCCGCTTGCCAACCGGCCTGCTCCAGCGCCTGACGCGCCGCTTCCATGGCGAACATAATGAAGCGGTCCATCTTCTTCTGCTCTTTGGGCGCCGTCGCCCGGTCCGGGTCAAAACCCGCCTCGGGATCGTCAGCCAGCGTCGGCACTGCACCCCCGACCTTGGCCGGCAAATCGGCAACCACCTCATCCGGCAAATTGCGCAACCCGGAACGGCCGGCCAACAGGCGCGACCAGACGGCTTCGACACCAGAACCCAATGGCGACACCAAACCCATGCCCGTTACCACTACTCGACGATCACTCATACCGCAAATACCTCAAGCCGATTCATGACGCCTCACGTGTAACGTGCGGCGGCCTTACTTTTGGAAAGATTCGGCGCCATTACATGTCGCGCCGCAACGAAGGCATCCCAGTCGGCCGCATCCGGCAACGAAGGAATGGTGATCAACTCACCCTGATCCAGACCCGACAACGCCGCATCAACCATGTCCCCGGCTTCCATGACCATATCCGCCGGAATCTGGGTCGCGTCGATACCGGAGCGTTCCCAGATTTCGGTGCGCGTGACGCCTGGCAACACTGCTTGCACCTTGACCCCGGTGCCCTCCAGTTCGGCGTTCAACGACTGCGTCAGACTTAATACATAAGCCTTACTGGCGCTGTAAGTCGCGTTGAAGCGCTCGGGAAACAACGCCACCACTGACCCGATATTGATGATCGTCCCCCGACCCGCCTTGGCAAAACTGGCGGCCGCTGCCGAGGCCAGTCGCGTGACCGTTGTCACGTTCAGTTGAATCAAGCGTTCCAGCTGATCCATGTCGGCATTGGCCAACAAACCATCCGCTGCAACTCCGGCGTTGTTCAGTAACAGGCTGATACTTGAATCACTGCGAAGACGCTGTTCAAGCTTCAGCACCTCATCTTTTTGCGTCAGATCCGCCTTGAGCACCTCGACCTGAACGCCATGCTCGGTGCGCAACCTGGTAGCCGCTCCTTCCAGCCGCTCTTGATCACGGGCGACCAATAACAAATCAAAACCACGCGCCGCCAATCGCTCGGCGTAAATCGCACCAATACCGGAAGAAGCACCGGTGACGAGGGCCGTACCTTGGGACTGGACAGAGTTCATGACTGTGTTCCTCGGAAATGCCTAGGGAAAGACAAGCGCCTGAGCCTCAGAGCGCTTGGCGGAAACCAATTTATTATAGGCATAATTTAATGCGTATATGATAGCCGTAATTTTTCACGCATCGACGAAAGGCGGACTCTCCCAGCGTTCCCCAGAAAGCAAAAAGGCCGATCAATGACCGGCCCCTGACGCTGACGTATAAGCTTAGTTCACCTCAAGCTTCTCGCGATTCTTATCCAGAATCGCTTTACCGATTCCCTTCACTTCCAGCAGCTCGTCCACGGACGCAAACGGCCCATTACCCTCACGATAAGCAACAATCGCCTTGGCCTTGGCCTCGCCCACACCAGACAACTCGCGCTGAAGTGTTGGCGCATCGGCCTGATTCAAATCGACCTTGCCCGACTGTGCCTTGGGAGAAACCTCCAGCACCAAGGGTGCATTGCCACCCTCGGGCTTGGCCGTGGGCGCAGCAATGGCGCCAATAGAGGCGCTGGTGAGCAGGGCAAAAACCAGAGAGTAGAAATAGCCAGTACGCATAAATGAAGCTCCATGACATCGATTGAGAAAGCAGCTTTTCCGAAGCTGCCTTCCAAACTTAGGCGATGACTGGAGCTTGTCAAAAATGTGTCCGTTACAGGATGTGAAACAATCAGGGTTCAAGGCGACGTTGCTGGTAGATCCAGTCGAAGGGCCGCATGGCACGCTCGACGGTATTGCTATCAACCGGCAATCCGGGACAACTCCCGGCCGAACTTCTTAATGATATTCCAGCCCGCCAGATAGACGCACCTGAATGCAAGAGTCAGGCGGAGTAATTGGCAACACTCGTCAGAATGTCGCCTGCGTGTAGAATGGCGTCCATTATTTCCCCTCATAGCCAAGTGGAGCTATGCACCATGCTATTTTCAAAGCGCCTACTTTCTCCCCGTCGCTCGGGCATCACGATCGTCAGCGGATGTGATCGAATCAGATTTAAGTCATTCGTGAACCACAAGCTTTTTGCAGATGTCAATGGAGCGAACTACGTATGGTCGTTTATGCTTCGGCGAGAAGGTATGAACCCGTATCTCAGGAAAATCGAGATCATCCAGGCAGCTCTAGGTGCGGACGAATGGGTCTTCTGGCTGGATGATGATGCCTACTTTACGGACTTCTCCTGGAGACTCATTCCATATGTTGAGCGTTTCGCGAAGTTCGATCTCGTTATATGCAAGAGTCCCGTTAATCAAGGCGCATGGACATTTGTTTCATCGGGACAGTTTTTCTTAAAATCTACACGTCGCTCAGCTCAGTTCCTGGATGCAGTACGCAAAGTAAAGTTAGACGATGTGAAGAAGTGGTGGGACCAAGAGAAATACGGAATGTATACAAATGGCGACCAGGATGCGATGGTTTATGTACTAAGCACGGATAGTCGCTTCCGCGAAGGGGATTTTTTTACCCGGCTTGAATATACCGAGTTCAATAGCCGAGAGTTTCATTATCGCGACGCGCCGAACGAACATCGTCTTCTGCATCTAGCCTCAAGCAGCAAGACAAAGGAGCAATTACTCTCTGAATTTAGAGATCGCTTCGAATTAAACGAATTTTTAATTCCGCCAGAGCATCTTGAAGGGATCGACATTACCAGCTATTCAAATTTAAACCTGGCATTGCCCGGATAGAATATAAATCTTGATTATTAAGGTGTCACTGGCCTAATGAAATATATTCGCGAACTCGAAGGCTTACGCGGAATTATGGCGTTGTGGGTGGTTTTGGGGCATGTGCTTGCTGCACTTGCCCCGCTTTTTGGCTCATTCCCCAACAACTTGTATAATTCATATCCCGTGCAGGTATTTATCATACTTAGTGGCTTCGTGATTTTCGCGATGCTTGATCGCGGCCCCCAATCATACCCGCGCTATATAATAGGGCGGGCGTTTCGCATATTACCGGTATACTGGGTTGCATTGCTTATTTCAATAATCTCGTTGCCTATAGCCACGGAAATTTTGCATGCGTCGCCACATGGAGTTGCAACAGACGGACGAATTCAGATTATTGAAATTGCTCAAAGCAATCTATTTTTTCACATCTTGGCCCATATACCACTTCTACAAGGAGTTTTGCCGACATCCGTCTTACCCTATGCATCCCTTACACTCGTCGGACAAGCATGGAGCCTTACCGTAGAGTGGCAGTTTTATTTAGTCGCGCCGTTGCTGTTTCTGATGCTCACATCCCTTGGGCGGGTTTCGGCGCGTATCGCAGTTATCTCGATTACAGCAGCATGCTGGATTGTCAGCCCTTACATGGAGAGCGGATTCCTAGGGAACAACTTACCCATGTTCTGCGCAGGTTTCCTCAGCTATTTTGCGTTCAAAAACTTTTTGCAAAAATTATCACAACAACAGTTAATATCCGTTGCCGCATTATCCATCGCGTTTACATTGGTTTTTCTTCGCGATTTTTCGGCACCATTAATAATCTGGATCATTACGTTCCTCAGCATTGTCTCGGCCAAGTTTTCCGGAAGCAGCAACGTGATCGGATCAATATTATCAACAAGATTCGTTACATACCTTGGGCGAATAAGCTACCCGCTTTACATGATACATATGCAAGTTTTATTCGCATCCATGTGGCTGAGTAACACACTGGAATTGTCCGAAAGTTCCCGCATCGTAGTCATTCCCGTGATAGGGGTGGTGGCATCAATCGCGGCAGCAGATATCTTTCATAGAATTGTTGAAGTGCCCTTCCATGAATTTGGCCGGCGCATTTCCGCGAATCCACTGACGCGTCGAAATGGGCTTGATGCAGCATAAATGCGGAAGGCCTTCAATAGATTTTCGGAAGTCTACAGGCTTGGGTCGAGATAGACTTTTCGACTATTGCGTCAGGACACTTAATGAAATGCCGGTTCCGGTAAGAAATCGGAAGCACAGCATCGGGGATCAGTTAAGTGCTTTGAATGTGAGGTTCATGGAGCGCTTACGGTTCTTCGGCCTGGCGAATTAGGATCGTCAGGTGTCTGCGCTGTCGCGGCAGACCCTGTAGCTCTTCATAGGTGACCTGAGCGGCTGTTACATCATAAATACATACACTTGCTCAAGCCCCTGAATTGAGCTTCTCACCCACAACAGGATTGAACGCCGAATCGGCATCAACACCATTCGATACAGGCCTGACTTTATTTTTTGGCTTGAATTTGAGAACCCTTTTCTCTATCAAATGCCAAGAGCCATATCCCAAAATCAGAGTAATGACCACTGTAACAACAAGGTAGGTTGAATAGGCAATGCCGGGGAATTTTAGCAAAACAAACTGCTGAACCGGAAAAGCATAGATATAAACACCGTAAGAGCAGTCACCCACTTTATTAACCAAGCTTCCCAACCAACTTCTGGAAAGTCCATATGCCAAGACGACATACGGCAACGTAAGCCATAGCAGGGACTTCGAAATCGATGAATATGGTGCCAGAAGAAGGGTCATCATCACCATGACAGTTACGCCGGAGAGACTGAACCACCGTTCGAGCCCCCACTTCGCATAACATGCCCCAATCATGAAATAGATGCCTATCAACGGAATGTTTCTTACATCAGTACCGTAAACCACCAGCAGAGGCGCATCTCGCCAGCACCAAAAAACCACAATCAGCGCAAACAATGCTGTGGCAATTGCGTATACAACACGACCGCCATTGAATAAAAGCCCAAGCGCCACGACTACCAAATACATGAAAAACTCGATAGGCAAACTCCATAGAGGGCCATTGATCACATTGGCAACTCTGGAGTGCTCCAGCACGCCCGGCAAATAAAATACCGGACTTAAAATTATATTCTTCAAGTACATAACAAATGCCAGATCTGAGAAATACTGCTTGACTGTCAAAGTGGAAAAAATCGGACCAAGCAGAAACGAAGTTATCACGACAACAACAATCAGGGCTGGAAATATTCGCAGCGATCGCTTAACTAAAAAACTAATGACCGAAGGATCAAAACTCCAACTTTTTGCAATCAAATAACCACTAATGATAAAAAATATCGCAATCCCGAGGCCGCCATAGGAATCAAGACCAATAAAAATCTTCGGGGAGTTACCATACAGATCGAATGAATGAGCATATAGCACCATCAGCGCGGCAACCAACCGTAACAAGTTCAAGTTATTATCCTTGTGCAGCATGTATTTCCGCCCTGATTTTAATTAAAAGTGATAAGAAATTTTTACTCTTCCAACAGCTCGCGTAGGGCAATAGCCCGGCGCTTCGTCAGGCCGGCACCGATGTCTTCGCTGCAGACCTGGATCACACGTATTCCCGTGCCGTCATTGGTGACGCTGTGAGGATCATACAACGCCACTTGGTCCTCTTGCAGCTCAATCAGCCTATGCACCGTCCAACTTCAAGCTGTAGCGCTGGGTTGGCCATGCTTTTTTAGATCAGCGGTGCTGGACTGTCGCCGGGCACTGGCGCGCTTTGGTAGCCGCGGCGGCCGTGCCCTTGCGGATGTGTTTGATCACACGGATCTGCATCGGCACGAATTCAAGCTGCTCGCTGACTTCTTCGCCGAAGGTGTGCTAGCGGCAGACACAGGCAAGACTGGTTGAATAACATAACAAGCACCGGGGCGAATACCACACCCTTGCTCTCCAACTCGGCCAAGGCGGCCAGGGAGCCGATGGTTTTTCGAAAGTCTACTGGCTTGGGTAGAGGTAGTTAAAATACGCCGCCTGCAAACTAAACATCTCCCCTCTTAAACTCACGACCAGAATGAATCAGGCCATCTCGTTCAAGAAACAATCCTGAATTTTTCACGGAACACTAGCCAGCAAAGTTTGCGCAAGCTGGAAATCTTGAGGAATACCGATATCGATAAACTGACCTTCCGTTACAAAAACATCAAAAAATGTGTGTTTTACCTCTGTTGCCAAGTAGTCTGCTTCCAGCGAAAAGGCAAAATAGGGTTCAAATGAGTCCAGTTGATGCCGACAGAAAACGTAACAACCAGCATTAATTAATCCCGCCCCACAAACGCCTTTTTCCGTAAAACCGCTTACCTTCCCTTCGTCTGTAAGCAAACGGCCATATCGTGCAGTATCCGACACTTCGCGCCCGACGATGATTGGGCGCCGATGCAACTGCCAAAGCCTTTCGACTGGATCAACCTCGAGGTCTAGATACGTATCACCGTTAAACACATACACATGATCCTCATGACACTGCGCCAAGGCCAATCGAACAGCACCCCCCGTACCCAAAGGCTCCTCTTCAACCACATAGCTCAGCTCCATTCCCGCATATTGCTCGCCAAAATGGTTAGAGATTTTTTCAGCCATATAACCTGTTGACAATGTCACGCGCTTAAAGCCCTTACGAGCCAAGGCACTGAGCAAAATGTCCAGAAACGGCCTGCCAGCAATAGGTGCCATGGGCTTTGGTAGATCGGGTACCAACTGACGTAACCGGGTGCCAAATCCCCCTGCCAGAACAATGGCTTCCATCAGGCGTTACCCTTGAAAATTGCGTTTTCTACCAAGCCGCACAAGATATGACCCAATACCAGGTGGCCCTCCTGAATTTTTGGTGTATCTGGTGAGGGGACCTCAAGCAAATGATCACAAATCTCGCTCATTGGGCCACCGAGGTTGCCGGTCAGTCCAACACACACTAAACCACGCGCCCGAGCCTCTTGCAGAGCGAATAGAATATTGGGGGACTTACCAGAGGTTGAATAAGCAATGAACACATCGCCTTTTTGACCAAGTGCTTGCACCTGCCTGGCAAACAATTTTTCGTAGCCGTAGTCATTACCAATTGCAGTAAGGATAGAACTGTCCGTGGTCAACGCGATTGCTGGCAATCCAGGCCGGTCAAAGGCAAAACGGCTGACAAACTCACCCGCAATATGCTGAGCATCAGCTGCACTGCCCCCATTACCTGCCAAAAGAATCTTTCCTCCTTGTTTCATGCAGTGTATACAGGATAATGCTGCAGCCTCGACACGGTCGATAAGGTTACTATCAGCCAACATAGCACTCATGATTGCCTGTGAATCGACTATCTGCGCCTCAATGTATGTCCTCAATTGATTCTCCATGCCTGCGTGCCATATTTGGTGAAATGACAATTACTAACCTGACCGTCGAAGGAGCTTAAGGTCCGAATTACTTCCATGCGTCGCTCTGTGGGCACAAAGAACAACATAAAGCCACCTCCACCCGCCCCCGAAATCTTACCAGCAAGAGCGCCTGAGGCAATGGCGGCGTCATATATCTCATCTAGATACGGATTCGATACCGACTCGGCCGAACGTTTCTTATTTTCCCAACCTTCGCGCATTGATTCTACGAAGCCAGAAAAATCTCCGCGTAGCAGACACTCTTTCATTACCAGCGCTTCGTGCTTAATACCGTGCATGGCCTGCACGGCGCCAACCACCCCCGCCTTCACGTTACCACTCTGATCGGCAATGATCTTCGCCGACTCTCGTGATACTCCAGTAAAGAACAACACAAGTGAAGCTTCCAACTCGCAGATAATCCAACTCTTGATACGTAATGGATTGATTACTGCCCGATCATCAGCATAAAACTCCATGAAGTTGAAGCCACCAAATGTAGCGGAATACTGGTCTTGCCTGCCGCCCTGCAACCCGCACTCCACTCGCTCAATCCGAAAAGCCAAGAGCGCAATTGTATAGTCATCAAGTGGCAGATTCAGCAGCTCCACAAACGCACGAATCATGGCAACCACTAGCGTGGAGGAAGAACCCAGGCCAGACCCCACAGGCGCGTCGCATAAAGTGCTGAACTGCATCGCAATGGCGCGGCCACCGTTGTAATGCTCAATCATATGATTGTAAACCGCCGCATGCAGGTCAAGCTTGCCATCCAGCACATACGAGGCAGCGCAAGGCATTACCTTCTCCACCTGTTGATCGGTTGCGATGAAGCGAACCAGTGGTTCCTCCAAAGTTTCAATCACCGCATAAGCGTAACGATCTATTGCTGCATTGAGTACGTAACCACCGTAGATATCACAAAACGGAGAAACATCCGTACCACCACCTGCCAGTCCTAGACGCAAAGGTGCACGTGCGCGAATTATCATATTGTTGATTCCAATACCCTTGCTCGGTTCATTTAAGCAACCCAAGAGCTTCACCCCCGAGGGTGAAGCAATATTTTTTTTGCACCCGCTTCAACTTTTTCAAAAAGCCGAAGCATGCCATCACGCCCCAAACACCTCTTCAATTGCAAGACACGCAGCGGCACGGGAGAACCCCTTCAAAATCAGATCAGCTCCTGCAGAAGACAATTCAGCACAGCGCGCGGTATCAGACAGTAAATCCAGAACACCTTCTGCAAGGCCATTCGCACTCTCGCTTACTATGGCGTCAAGCCCAGATGTCACACCAACCCCCTCAACGCCAACCTGAGTCGAAACCACTGGAATTCCCTCACGCATAGCATCCACTGTCTTACCTTTTACTCCTGCACCATAACGAAGCGCTACAAGCACCATACGCGCACGATCGAGATAGGGTTTGACGTCTGGTACCTGGCCGGTCACTACGACACGAGAACCAGCGAGAGCAAGAATTTCAGCCGGGGGCGCATAACCAACAAGGACCACGCGGGCATCTGGGCGTTTCTCCCATACACGCGGCATTACTTCATTTACTATATATAGCGCTGCATCCACGTTCGGAGCGTGAGGGAACCCCCCGACAAAAACTATGTCTGTCAGCCCTTCGAAATGAGCAGCGTCGCGACGACAAATTTCATGAGCTTCATAATAATATGGCGGCAGTACGAAAACAGGCTTATCAGGAACTAAACGTCGTATCACCTCCGCCTCTTCGGCACTTGGCGATATAATTTTATCCACACTCGAAAACACCGAGAGTTCTGCTTCCTTCATCCGATTTGCGTCAGCAAGTTTATCGGGATCAGCATATAACTCCGCTTCCCTTTCAAGCCTCACGTGGTGCAAATCATGAGTGTAATATGTCAAGCGAGCAGAAGTTAAATTCCGTAACGGATTAATGATATTTCCAGCAATTTCAGGTCGTGCCAACCACACTTCCTTCACGTATTTGCCATTTTCCATTAACCATGATTCAAGGGTCTGAGGTGATCTAATCAACATGACACCTTGACGCTCAAGATTATCGGCTGAAGGGCCTTCTGCCCTTCCTTCCACAGGGCAGAAGACGACCCGCCATCCAGTTGACGCCAATAAGGATAAATAGCTGCTCATGGTGACATCGCCTGCATGACGATTCGGCTGAGGTACACTATTTTCAACAACTAGAAAGACTGGTCGCTCATCAGACACCTGCTGCAGTAAAAACTCATCTTCCGATCCGCTCGGCTGCATGGGTAAAACAGTTGCAAAACGCTCAGAGAACTTCGCCTGATTGATGGTATTTATCTGATTTGGTATCTCCTTCGCATCCCCATATGATGCGCCGCCGAGATGGACGATACGGCTTTTTGGCTCGCAGATAACCTTTAACCCGCGCTCTTGCACACGGAACGCAAGATCAAAATCTACATACGATGCAGGAGCGTAACGAGCATCGAGCCCCCCCATATCTAGAAACAAAGATGTCTTCATCAAAAAGCATGTGCCAGCAACACAGTCCACCTCCCTACGATAGGTAAAGGCTCCGTCTCTGGCATCTTTGTTACGGCCAATAGGATAACCCTGGCCGCTTTGAAGCATCCGCCAACCGGCATCTTGAATAGAACCATCAACATTCAATAGCATTCCACCAACAAGCCCTGCGCTGGTGACATCCTCGTGCGCATCAACTAAATGACGAAGCCATCCAGAATAGACTATTGTATCGCTATTTAAAAAACAGACGAAGCGCCCGCGCGCCACTTCGGCGCCTCGATTACATGCAAGCGAGAAACCCAAGTTTTCCGAGTTTGAAATCTTAACTAAGCCCCCGCTATCCGGTATGCCCCACAGAACTTGCTCTTCTGGACAATCGTCGACGAGAATAACTTCAAAAGACGGCTCCCCCTCAAGACCAATGGAAATTGAGCGAAGGCAATTTTTGAGAACACCTAGCTCTCGATACACGGGTATCACTATCGATACTACAGGTGCCTCTACCGGTGGAAAGTAAATTGGCGCTTCCCCATGCATGCACACAAACGCACTTTCCAAGTTGAAATCTGACTTGGCAGCAACGACTTGCTGTACTTGTGCAGTGTCAGCATCCGCAGAAATCACTTGCACCACGGTGCGTTTTCTTTTCCACAAAAGATATTTATGGCCGATTTGCATCGTAAGCGTCCACCAGAGAATCTTGAGTGAACGACGAAGCGTGCGCCCCACCACCGGGTAACGCACCCCAACTTTACGAAGAGGTGCCGTAATCCGCCAACTTGTACTACCGACAACGAGATCCCTTTCAAATGTAGCATTAGCAGCCTCTGCACGAACTCTCTCTAACTCATGCAAGGCATCTTCGCGAGCAGCGCCTAACTCCATCAAATCACTCTGCGCTTTCTGCAGCGCAACTAGAGAATTAGCTGAAAGCGAGTTAACCTGAAGAATAGCGGACTGTACCTTATTTGCGGCAAGCGATGGAGCTGCCACCTGAAGAGCGGACACTCCATGCCTTCTTACATCGAACTCCATAACCTTTACCATGGCTTCTGGACGCACAGCAAATGGCGCAACAGCCAGCAGCGGCCAAAGGACCGGGATCGATATTTTCGGCTCTATCTCGCTAATGAAATGAGATCGCGCCTGCCCAACATTATCGTGAAAAACGCAAGGCATGGAAATTGAGGCCGCAAAATCCTGCCATTTAAAAGGCAGATCAATACAATCGCTGTTCCAGAACCCAAAACGACGCCCATATGCCGCCGCCACAATCGCTGCATGCAATGATCCGCACAAAACAAATTCTGCAGTCGTTAAACGATCAATAAATTCAAAAATACAAAGAGTATCATTATTTATATTTGGCCTAAGGATCGCACTACATCCACTTAATGCAAGGAGCTCATCGTCCGTTCTGATATCGTGAAAATGAGGAACCAAGAGAGTCTCACCCTTAATTCCAGGCAAAGAGCTTGGGGTGTAGAGAGCAGGGAGAAGCAACCCCGGGTCCCCCATTGGAGTTTCTATCCCCAACCGCAATGCTGATCGTGATAAAGGGCCTCGAACGGCCAGAATATCGACAAGCCCACGACTCTTGTCGGTTAAACTGTATTCGTGCCGAAGCCCACATCCCCAATAAATAGTTCGGATACCCTGCTGAGAGTCAAACTCTGATTCACTCTTCAACAACTCGTCATCCATACAGCTACCGACAATCCTAATGGAGTCTGCCTGCATGCCCGCACTATAAAAAAGTTTTTGCATAAAAAAATCCGACAAAAAATCGCCGAAATTTTGAATTGGTTCACCATCCAGCCAGTATTTTGGATTGCGCCACATTTCAATAAATCCTAATCATATTTTACTTTAATAGAATATTTGGAACCCGCCAAAAGAAAGCGAACCCCTTAATCCCCGCAAAAAAACTGCCACAATAAAAAAAACTTATTAACTCGATAAAAATTCAGCACCAGACATTCCTTTCAAATAAATATTTAATTCAAAAAAAACAGCGAATCGATCAAAAACGATCACTCCAGCCGCTCATTCTAGTGTTTTTAGCCGCTGCGAACACCTCACGAAAGCCAATTTCTGCATTACTCGCGCAACGCTCCCTGAAAAAGCTCATCAGGCTCATATGGGGCTCAGGTCAGGTAGTCAGGGCATATTCAAGCACATCCGGAGACTCATTCGCAGTTTTCCCGGACGTGCTGACCGGCAGGCTACTGCCAAACATTCTTTCGCAGATAATCGAATGCCGGTAGGTAGTCATCTGCAAAGCGCAGATCGAAAACTACAGCGAACACCTGGAGATGATCGCTCAGCGCTAGCTGAGTGGTTTCAAGAAGTCGTTCGAGGTATTCGGTGATGAAAGGGGACGCAGGACGCCATTGCGGCCTGGCCGCGAAAGCTGTCCTCGTGGTGCAGGTTAAAGCCGTGGCAGCCACGCTCTACTCCAGTACGACCAAAATAGACCGTCGCCACTGAACAGCTATTGCAAAGCTGCCCCAAAATCCGGGTCACGGGACAACTCTGTCAAAATGTGCCTGTTACAGAGCGTGTAACAATCAAGGTTCGAGGCGACGCTGCTGGTAAATCAAGTCGACGATCTCACCATCCGGGGCGTAACCACTGACAGTGTCACGCAGAAGTTGGCGAACCCGCGAATAATCATCCAGTTCAACAGCAGACAGCAACTCCATCAAGTTGCGCTTGAGCACTTCCCAAGGCAAATGATCCTCCTTGGCGCTCATGATCATCGGGTGCTGGGTAGCGGAAACGTTGTCGCCGATCAGCAACTCTTCGTAAAGCTTTTCCCCGGGACGCAGTCCAGTGAACTCGATGGCAATATCGCCTTGCGGATTATTCTCCGAGCGAATGCTCAAGCCAGACAGGTGAATCATCTTCTCCGCCAGCTCAATGATCTTGACCGGCTCGCCCATGTCCAGCACAAACACATCTCCACCCTGCCCCATTGAGCCGGCCTGTATTACCAGCTGTGCCGCCTCGGGAATGGTCATGAAGTAACGGGTAATCTTCGGATGGGTAACCGTCAAGGGCCCGCCCGATTTGATTTGGCTGTGAAAGCGCGGAATAACCGAGCCAGACGAGCCCAACACATTACCGAACCGCACCATGGTGAAACGGGTCTTGTTGACCCGGGACACATTGGACTTATCCCCGAACAACACCGGCGCCAACTCACGACTGAGGGCCTGCAAAGTCAACTCGGCCAGCCGCTTGGTGCTACCCATGACATTGGTCGGGCGTACGGCCTTATCGGTCGAGATCAGCACAAAGTTTGCAACACCAGCCTCCAATGCAGCCTGAGCGGTATTGAGCGTCCCGATCACATTGTTGAGTACACCTTCGGCAATATTGTGCTCAACCATAGGCACGTGCTTATAGGCCGCCGCGTGATAAACCGTGTCCACGCTCCAGGTCTTCATTACATCCAGAAGTTTATGGGGGTGCCGAATCGACCCCAGTATCGGTAACAACCGGACAGGCAACGACTCACGGGCAATACGATGCTCGAGCTCAGACAAAATGCTGTAAAGATTGAATTCGCTATGATCGAACAACAACAGTGTGGTCGGTCCCAGGGAGAAAATCTGCCGACAAAGCTCGGAACCGATCGAACCGCCCGCCCCCGTCACCAAAACCGTCTTGCCCGTCACACATCGAGCCAACAAATCAGGCTGAGCCGGCACCGAATCCCGCCCCAACAGGTCAGCAATGTCGACTTCCTGAATGTTGTCCACCTTGACCCGACCACTGGCCAGATCGGTGAAATTCGGAACACTGCGCACATGGAGCGGGAAACCCTCCAGAAAATTGAGAATCTCCCTGCGCCGCGCACGGGTCGAAGACGGCAACGCCAGAAGAATTTCCTGAGCCCCGGTCATGTCGATCATCTGCTGAATATGCTTGGGCTTATAGACCCGCAACCCGGCAATCGAACGATCCGCGATAGAGGAATCGTCATCGATGAACGCCACTGGGCGCATCACGCGGCCCATGCGCAACGCTGCAACCAACTGGTTGCCTGCCACGCCTGCGCCGTAAATGGCGACCTTGGTCAAACCATCGTCTCGATTGACAAACGGTACATGCTGCGCAGCGGTGAACCAATCACCCATGAAGTATTGACGCATGCACAGACGCAGGCCGCCAATGATTACCAGGCTTAGCCACCAGTAATTGAAGATGATGGAGCGCGGCACCACGGCCTGGTGATTGCTGTACCAGTAAACCACCACGGCGAGGATCAGCGAGGACAGACTGACCGCCTTGACGATGGCAATCAGCGCATCATTGCCGAAGTAGCGCATGACGGCGCGGTACATGCCAAAGCGTACGAAAAGGGGAATGGCAATAATCGAGGCACTGACGAACAGCCAGAAATGCGACTTTAGCGGATTGTACATGTCGTCGATGCCGAGGCGGACGATAAAGGCCAGCCACAAGGCGACCCACACCAAAACCACATCGGTGGCGACCTGTATCAGTCTTTTTTGCCTGCGAGGCAAACCAAGCAACACTCTGCGTATTTTATCCATTCAAGCGTTCGAGCCCGTAGCCCCCTCCTTTTACGCGGTCGTCGGTCGGCATTGTAACCTCAATGAGGACGAGATCGCCCAATACTTCCACAGGGGAGGCCCCAGGAAGGAGCATTTTACTCAAAGCGTCGCTATAATTCGCCCCCTTGACCGGTCTGCCGGACAGAGAATGCGAGGACGCGAAACCCTGTCGAAAACCAGAACACGTTGCTGCTGTGGAGCTGCTCGCCGGCAACCATCAGCCAATCTCTCTGACCCCTTTCGAGCAGGTGATTTACGTGGGGTACTTACGACCAGACGCGGCGACCTGGCTCAATATGCGTTTCTGGAATGTAGGAAATTTTCTTGGGAGTTAACCTCTGACCGTGGGATGATAGAAAAAGCGCACATCATCCGGCAGGAACTTTATTTCTGAGCATTTGCACACCTGAATCGCTCGACACAAGCGCTGTTTTCTGAACGAGTAGCTCAAGTTTGTCATGGTAACGAGCGCACCGAATGCGCGCACGCCATACGAAATCGCTTCAGACTTTACGCCCCCTACTTGCAGCGGGGGCATTCTACGTGGAGTAGATCCCGCGATCGTAAAAAACTGGAAACTAGACGGGATGGAAAAAGTGACACTACACCCTCCTACAAGATTACAATCATCGACTGTTTTGACAACCCGGTATTTCGAATGCTAAACAACCCAATTACCGCTGCCTTGGCAGACATAGCGACGGCTGTAAAGCGCTATTCTCTGGTAGGCATGCTCGGATGGCAGGATGTACGTCAACGGTATAGGCGCTCTGCTGTCGGACCGTTTTGGCTAACAATCAGCATGGGCGTTATGATTGGTACTATTGGCCTCGTATTTGGCCAAATATTTAACTCCCCCATGAAAGACTTTCTGCCATTTCTTGCAGCAGGTATGATTTTCTGGAGTTTTATTTCTACCTGCGTGTTAGAGGGCTGCACCAGCCTCATCGCCGCAGAAAGCATTATCAAACAACTCCCCATCCCATTATTCGTGCATATTTTACGCACGATATGGCGCAATACTTTGATCCTCGCGCACAACATCGTCATTTTCCCGCTTGTGCTGCTGGCTGTTCAGAAGCCATTGGGCCTTGGAGCACTGTTGAGTGTCCCGGGCTTTATGCTGCTTGCTCTCAATCTGGCATGGATCAGCTTGATATTGAGCCTTCTATGCGCTCGATATCGTGACCTCCCGCAGATCATTGCGAGCGTCTTGCAAATTGCCTTTTATTTGACGCCAATCATGTGGCTTCCAAGCCTGCTACCAGGACGAGCCGGCACCTATTTACTGGATTTGAACCCCATCTATCACCTCGTACAAATAGTCAGGGCCCCCTTGCTCGGACAGGATGTAGGCACTGTTAGCTGGTGCGTGGCCGGGGGCATGGCTCTGGTTGGCTGGTGCATCGCGATCATCATCTATGGCCTTTATAAACGTCGCATTGCTTATTGGCTCTAAGAAGAAAACTATTATGGCTGCTATTGAATTTCATAACGCATGCGTTGATTTCCCTATCTATAACGCAAGTGCTCGCTCTCTGAAAAAGCGACTGATTCAAGTCGCTACAGGCGGCAAACTCAGTGCCAACGACCAAGGCCGAGTGATCGTCAGAGCACTGGAAGACCTTACTTTTTCCCTCAATGACGGAGACCGGGTTGGATTGCTCGGTCATAACGGCGCTGGCAAAAGCACATTACTCAGGCTGCTGAGCGGTGTATACACCCCCTCCGCTGGCACCGCCAGTATCAGCGGCGAAGTCGCTTCCCTCATTGATATTTCATTAGGGATAGACCCGGAGGCATCCGGCAGGGAAAACATCTTCATGCGCGGCATCCTGCTTGGGATGACAAAAAGTGATATCGCAGAAAAACTCGACGAAATTATTGAGTTTTCAGAACTGGGTGACTTCATTGACATGCCGGTGCGCACGTACTCTTCCGGCATGCACTTGCGCTTGGCCTTTGCGGTATCGACGACCATCAGACCTGAAATATTGATCATGGACGAATGGCTGTCGGTAGGGGACGAAGGCTTCAAGCACAAAGCAGAAGCTCGGATGAACGAACTGGTCCAAGCCACCAGCATTTTGGTGATAGCCAGCCACTCCCGTGACCTGGTGCTGCATACATGCAATCGGGTCATTTGGCTGGAGCACGGCAGAATAAAAATGGATTCAGATCCGGAAACAGTTACCCGAGCTTATTTTGGTAACTAATATTTTCCTCCGCGCCTGTAACCTTCATTAAGCTAAAAGAAACAAGAACGCCGATTTGTTAGATATGTTCGTGAGCACAAACATATCTGACAAATCGGCGTTCTTGTTTATGGCATACCTTAAATATATCGAACGACACAGCATGCCTCACGCGCCTCTCAACTCCATGGCGGATGCCCCAACCGGAGATTTTGAGCTGCGCATCTGAGAATTATCTGACCGGGCTCATAATTGCAGCCCCATCGTTAAATCAATGTGTTGACTCCGGATTATCCAATAACCAAGCGGCAAAGCGCTCCAATCCATGATCGAAACTCACGAAAGGGACCCACCCCAAAGACTGTTTGGCGCGCTCGATATCCAGGACACTGACAGGCACGTCAAATCCGCGAGCAGACAAGTACTGACGACTTGCATTTCGCCCCGCGACCCTCTCGATCGCGTCAAGAACCTCATTGAGACTGTGTCCGCGCCCTGAACCGATATTGAACACATGCTCTTCACCAGATCGCGCTGACGATGCCAACAACGCTCTCACCACATCAGAGACATGAATGTAGTCGCGTACAACCGTGCCATCGCCCCAAATCTCTACCGTCTCGCCACGCAGGACTTTGCCAAGGAATACGGCAACCGCGCCTTGGCTAGCATAAGTGCGCTGCCCCTCACCAAAGGGGTTTGCAAGACGTAGAACAGTATAGTCAAGGCCGTATAAGCGATGGAAAAGCGCCAAATACTTCTCGATCGCCAACTTGGCAATTCCATAGGAACAGGCCGGGTCAGTAGCATGGGTTTCTGGAATAGGTACTTGCGTAGGGTCTCCATACACCGTGCCACCGGAGGAGATAAAAATAATCTTCCTCAGGCCGGACTTCACCGCGAGGTTTAGCAGGCGGATGGTCGCAACGACATTGCTCTCCACATCGAAGACGGGATCAGCATTTGAAGACTTGGGGAGCGTAGTCGACACAAGGTGATAGCAAACATCGCAACCTTCCAATGCCTTGGCGACTTCAGCCTCACTGGTGAAGTCTCCTTCGCAAAGCTCGAAATTAGGATGACTGGAGTGGGATTCACCTAGCGGCACCACGTTAGGACGATCGAAACAGCGCACAAAATGCCCCTGATCGAGCAACGCGTCTATCAAGTGGGTGCCTATGAAACCGCGCCCCCCCAGAACCAGGGACCGCTTAACGGGATTAGGGGAAGTGTTCTCGGAATTATTCAACGTCGCCCTCCAGCGCTTGATATGGTTGGAACTGCCGCCTTGTGCAGCAGTAGACAAGGCGGGCGTGACCTGCCCCATCCTTGGCAACCATTGCAACGACCTACACTTTAATATGTAACGGGACACACTGTGACGGCTAATGATACGTCAAGAGAGGCGGCTTACCAAATTGCCGGAGACGCCCGTCTCGCTCTCACTGCAGGCCTGGCAATCAGCCGGACCTGCCCTGTGAGCCCTCCCCTTAACGCTAGCTGTCCTGCTTACAGCAAGTCCGCCTGCAGGTCTTGGACAGTCATGCCAGAGCCTTCGGCCTTCGCCGACTCTGCCTTGTGCTGCTGAATGTCACGCTCGAACAATCGAAGATATTGAGAGGCAACGGCGTCAATTCGATATCGACTGGAAACGTCTTTCACCAAGCCGACGGCTTCCTGGTATTTCCGTTCATCTGTCGCGAACGCTGCAATCACGCGGGCCGTGCTCTCGATTGGGACGACCCAATCTTCCAACTCGATAATCTCCCCGGCAACGCCGCTCTCTATCGTCAACATGTTTTTGATGTCGCCTACGTCTGTGGCAATGTATGGCTTGCCGGCAAACAGACAGTCGACAATGGTCAGGGGGAAACTCTCGGACCTGAAGGTCGACAACATGATGCCCATGTCCGCGGCAGCATAATGGCCTACGGAGTTATCACTAAAGCCAGCCAGGTAAACGAAGTCCGGCGCACCTGCTTGACAGTACTCATCGTACACCAGGCCATTACCGACCAATATAATACGGATGTCCCGACCGGAAAGTGATCGCGCAAGTTCTACCGCCTGGATAGCTTCGCCCCAGCCTTTATCGGGAATTGCCCGACTGACACAACACAATACAAAAGCATCCTCCGGCATACCCATCTGCACGCGCGAGATTGGAACAATTTCCGGCGGCTGCAACCCGTTAGGAACCTTGACGAAACGGGGAGAAGACTTGTCGTACAGCGAGATGTCCGAGAAAGGAACAAGATTCTTCTCAGCGGTATAGACCCATGTACTCACACCTTTGTCAGCAATGCGCAACTGTTCATCAGTCACTCCATTGCCATGTTCAATCATCCCGTGCAGAGCAGCCACATGGGCGCCAAGCTCGGAAAAAACATCCGGGACATCGACCGGATACTTCTGAACGTACCACTGATGGCTATTAAGTGCTTCAATTCCGAAATCATGAATGATCTCTTTCACTGATTCGATATTCGACGTCTCGATCACCGGCACGTCGTTTCTCAGCATCTTGCGAACACCGTCTTCGCGTTTTGGTATACCGGCGCTAAACAAGGAAACGGAAATACCCTGGCGTTTAAACTCGTTTGCCAGTCGAATCGGAAGAATTTCGGCACCGCCCGGATAGAAGCCGATGGTGGAAACCATCACGTTCGGCAGTCGGTCAGCCCTTGCACGAACAATCGAATCATGGTCATACCAGCGTAGAAACTCTTCTGCGGAACCCCCGACATAGTGGTCATACAGCTTCTTGCTGGATTCCTCGCAAGCCTCAAGCACCGACATCGGAACATTGTAGAGGGACTGAACCGTTCTGTTGGCCACCCCGAGCTCGCGATAAAAGACCTCTTTGCGATAAGTGGTGTTGGCAGTACTTGCATAATGTCGACGGAAGAAGTTTGTACCCTCAGTGGAGTAAGCAATTTTTCCGCCGCGCAGGATGTGCAAATAGAAGACCCAGTCACCGGCAACTTTCATTGACATCCACGACTGATCATCCAGCAGAGGCATATCAACGGGACGCTTGAAAAGCACGCCACTGGCATTAGGTATTGTATTTTTAATACCCAACGCCGAGCGCACTTCGTTATGCGCCGTACTTACATAGGAACCCGCCCATTTATTCGCACACTCCAGATCACTTACATAGTTAAGGAACTGGTCCGGCATAACAACTTCGTCGGTGGTTACGAACTCACATTTCGAGTACGCAAGCATGACCGCTTCATCATCAAAGCAACTAACAAGCGCCTCCAGGAAACGCTCATCACAGTAGTCATCGCTTTCAGCGACCCATACCAGGTCACCTTTGGCCGCCTTGATCCCCTTAGCCCACTGATGAAAAACGCCACCCGAATTCGTCTCATTGAACAACAAACGCGTTATATCAGGGTGCTTTTCCGCATAACCAGTTAACACCGAACGGCTATCATCAGTCGAACAGTCATCCATCAGGATAACTTCTATATTTTTGTAAGTCTGCCCATAAATACTATCCAGCCGACGAGCAAGGTAGCTTTCATGATTATAGTTTGGAACAATTACCGAAACTTTTGGCATAATGATACTGGAATCAATATCCAGCAAAGCGCGTGTTGTTTCGTTCAACCGACCAAAACCGGTGATACTGTCTGGCTCAAGGAAAAGTCCTTCCTGCCAATTGTTCCAGGCATTCACGAACAATAGACGGCGATCCTCGGGGAGAGCTTTTCTTGCGCCTCTGATCGCCGCGTCAAGCCAACGTCCATAGTCACGAATGTGAAAGCGCGAATACACCAGAGGAGAATATTGTTTAAGCGCAGTTTCATCACGCCCCAATGAAATAGCGTGGAAAACCGGAGTAGTACGAAGATGTGTTTTCTGCGCCCGCACGATCCCTTGCGAAGCAACAAGGTTATACGGAACGGTATCTATTCCATTCTTGTTTTGCGGTGTAAATACGCCAGTTTCGCCCGGCACAGGATCTGCAGAAAGATCAAGCGCGGCGTCACACAAACCATCCAGGTCCTGCGCCAACTCTTCCGAACCCGCGAAGCCAAACTGAGCAATCAAGTACACGCCGTCACACAGTTCATTCAAACGCTCACGTAGCTTGCGAATTGAATCAACGATGTCTTCGTCATACTCATTGAGCTTAACCACGATGACGGGTCGCTCATCAACCTGCACACATCGCTTATCAGCTAGAACTGCAACAACAGGCGTAATCAAGTTATTCGCCAGGCCTTCCTGATGCAAATCTATTTGAACGCAGAAATTAAAGTCGATTTCTGTATGGGCAAGAAAAATGTCCAGAGGCTGTGGCGACGCTTGCACAACCGAATCTGCGCTCAGTTTGAAGCAAAAGCCAAAAAAGCCATGGCTCTTGGCACTGAGTGCCTGCTGGGTGAGCACACGCCCATCCAACGAATCATACAACCCAAGCATCTTGTCAGGGCGTGGTCGCTGCGAATTGCCTTTGGCAGCGAATCTGGCACTACGCAACGCCTCCCAGTCAGGCGATACATAGAACGCGAGCAACTTGATGTCGCTGTTAACTTCACCAAAACGGATGTCGTTTTCGTGATTAATGAGTGCGTCCGGTACCGCTATTCTATGCTCCGCCGCGCCAGTGACAATGTAATGCCAAAGCGGGTTGAGACCAATGTGTTGAATGTCTTTGTAAAGTGCCAGGTAGGCGCGCGTATCAAAGTCCATGGAAGGATTTTTACCTTCGCGCCAGCCCTGTTCACAGTAGTGCCTGAGCGGATCTACCGAGACCTCCGGTACATCGCTGTACATCGCAAGGTAGTACTTCTCGTCGAACAATCCTGATTTTTTGACGGCTTCGATCTGTGCCTCGAGCACAGCCTTTAGGACCGGTATCGGTGTATATTCACCATACGGATTGAAAACCGCATTGCGCCCGACGGGACGACGCTTGACCGCCGTCATTTCGCAAATGCGAACTGGCAATCTGATTGGACGACCTTCAAGCTGTCCGCATTGAATGTAGTGAAGCAGCGGATGAACCTGAGCCTCGGCAACATCAGGGTTGGCCAACAGATAATCCGAAGGACTGAAAGCGGCGCAAGGATTGCGATTTTCTATCCAGCCCTTGAGCATGTAGTGCTTGAGTGGATCAGTGCCTTTTGCACGCACATCTGCATTATTGGCCAGGTAATATTCCGGATCAAACAACCCGCTTTCTTGAATCTCACGAAGAGTGTTTTCGTTATAAAGCTCTCGACGACGCCTTAACGAGTCGACAACTTTACTCCATGTCAGCGTTCTGACGTTATGGACAGACTCTCGCACAAACCCTGAAACCATGCGCACAGACGACATTAAACGCCAGGAATGCGAAGAGAGTAATGCCTGGAGTTCCTGCTGCGTCTTGAGCAGATCAGCCTTCAGACTGACATTCTCTTTTTCGTGATCAATCAAAACGGCTTTGAGATCGACTAACTGCCTGTTGAGCACACCCACAGATTGCTCAAGACTGGCGATATGCCGGTCACGTTTAACCAAAGAACCCATGAGCTCTTTTAACTGCGATTCACGTTCGAATAGAGTCGGATTCAATGACGCAATTCGCTGATTCAAATCCTCGATCTGTTGAGTCAAGTCCTGGATTTGAAGGGCGCGCGCACCTATTTGTTGACGACTTTCCCGAATCAGCCTGGCCGCGTCAAACGCGAGATCCAACTGCTCTACCGTAAACGCTTCTGTACGTTCTGGTACCTGCCTGTCATATCCGAAGACATCAAAATCTTCGGCATACAACTCTTTAATCAAATTCGCACTTCGTTCCGTTATAAAAGCAGGAAGGAAGGGAATGACATTTTCACTTGGTGAAGGCTCTGCGAAAGGATCGGTGGCCTGCTCACCGAAGTGCTCCGATAATGCTTTATGGAGTTCAGAGGAACTTTCAATTTTGACCAACAAGGAATAATTGATCAGATCCGGACGCAATAGCGTGGCTTGAGGCGCCCAAAAATCTTTTTCAGGTGAAGATGCGCTATTACTAGCGAGATACTCCAGAAACGCCTCAAAAGCCGACGCAACATCCGCTACGCTTTTTACCGGCTGCTGTAACAACTCAAACTTTGGATACGATGCGACCTGCTCCGGATCTTGCAACAGTATTTTCGACTGCCATGCAGAGAAGATGCGCTTATAAGGGTTTCGTACGGCGGCAAATCGAAAATATGTATCAGAAAGAAGAGGTTCCAAAAGGTCGTCTATTTCCAGCCCGCTGACATGGGGCGCAACCTTGTGAAACTCGTGAACAACTTGATCAGAATTGCTTCCCGCAGCCTCACCGACGCCACGCAAGGCCTGCGAACAACCTTCCAGTGACGCAAACCACCACTTCAGGGAAGTACTCGCAACCTTGGGGGTACTAACGTATAAAACCTTGTACTTCTCGGAACGGAAACTGTTCCACTTGAGATAGTCAAAGACTTTTTGTTTGTCCACTGATGACAAATCACTAATATTTAGCATATGCGTCAAAAAATCCTATGGGCATGCTGACTCTCAGCAACGCACTTCCAAACGAGTAAATTATCTGCACTAATCCGAACACCCTGTAAGACGGCTACAACCATAGCCCTACATAAAAGGGTAACACTTGCAAATCACCACTCCCTGGTTCCAGCGACGACTTTACGTCGACGACGTTAGCCCCCTTGGGCCGAGCGAACCCCAAACGTGGTCACTGACCCGGAGCAAACAAGCGCGAAACCAACCAAAACTGATTTATAACATTTTTTGGTCTTAACATTCAAAATAGCTCAGAAATACCGGGTTTCTTACCTATGGCCTAGCCGCAGCGCCCAACAGAAAAGGCTCAAGCCCCTACCGCCAAGAGTGAAAATCACCTCAAACCCAGGCACGTACACGGTGGACCGAATCGTTGACGGGACACAGGACGGGGCACCGCTCGAAACCATCCTTACCCAGGCTTGCGCCCATCCCGAAACAGCCTGATTTGCTTATTTAAAGGGCTGCCCCCATCAATCTGGACAACAAGCCAGAATATTGAGGAGCAAAAAACCAATAAAAAGCCAACAAACTGTATAGAAAACCAACCACATCGACCAACCAGCCAGAGCTCCATCAGTAGAGAAATACAAAAAAAAGAGCCACTCACACGGAATGACTCAATTCACAAAACTCAATGCCAAAAACCGCTAAAGCACGAACTCAGGTATAACTCTTACACGTTTTCACTGCGTGATTCTTGGCAATATAATAAGCTTCATGCAACTGCATATGCCGCTCCACCCGTACAGAGGGGTCCCCTGGAGTTCTAAACAAAGACGTTGTTTTTGGCACATAAGCAAACGTATTGCCATAACCATAGCGCAGCCAGAGATTCCAGTCTTCGAGACTGCTCATATCCGTTTGAAATCCACCTCGTTGCAAGTAGAGATCCTTTTCAAAAAGGAGAGACTGGATGGCTATAAAGTTGTGATCCAACAGAACATCATAGTCATATTCTTGCTTGAGAATCGGAGGTACAGCATGACTAACCTCAAAATATTGCTCTTCCACGCCACTGGCAACAGTACCGACTTCCAGTGCCAATGAGTAAGCCGCTACCGCATCAGAATTTTTCGCCAACGCACCAACAAGCACCTCGACATGATCCGCAAAAAGCAAATCATCATCATCGAGAAACATGCAATATTTTCCGGCTGCCTTTTCGAGACCATAATTACCGGTAACCGAACGACCGACCTTATCGAGGGAGTAGTAACTGACATTCATCCCCGCCGGAAACTCAAAATCAGCAACAACCGAGCTCATCGTAGAACCGCCATCCTCAACGACTATCAACTCGATATTCGGATACGTCTGATTAAGCACTGAGATCATGGACTGCCTGAGAAACTCTCCTCGATTCTTGTAAGTTCGAGTTACCACAGTAACAAGAGGGTAATCGGTCAATGGCTCACCCACCTCCCAGAACGCCCCATCCCTGATCATTTCATAATCAAAGCCCCTGAAAGGGAAGTAGCAGTTTTCACTCGGCCCCTTGCCCCGCATAAAATACCGAGCCTTCTTGAATATCACACCGAAGTTTCTGAACACATCGCGACGGGCGCCAGCATAGGGTTCTGGACGGAGCAAAAGCAGGCACTGCAAGATAAAGCCACCCACTCTATCGCTCAAATTCCCATAGCGTAGCCTGATATAAGCATTGGCCAGCGTGCTGCCGGTATACTGAATCGGTTTTACATGATGCTCATGCTCATAGGTGTAATGATAGACGACGGCAGACGGGCAATACTTGAGTTGGTATCCATAGGACCTGAAGCGATAGGAAAGCTCGACGTCTTCGCCATACATGAAGATCTCGCGCTCGTATCCACCGACTTCAACGTAAGCCGACCTTCTTACGAGTACGCAAGCATGGGACGACCAGTTGGTTTCCAACGTTACCGGATCGTAATATTTAGGATGCTCATAAGGTGCCTGCCTCAACTCCCAGGATGCCACCTCAGCCTTGGCATCAGCCAAAGCAGCGGCCACCACTCTGGTTATAGCGTCTTTGGCAAAAACGATATCCACATTACTAACAAGAAAATACTCAGAGCTTCCTTTATGGATTGCTTTTTCATGCCCGGCACCAAACCCGACATTGCCGCCTTCCAGAATGTCGAAACCAGCCACTTCCTGACCAAGCAATGCCTGCCAACGCTGCAATGCTTCGAGGGTGCTGTCCGAAGACCCGTTATCAACAAAGAACATATTCAATTTGCTGAGCGGGTAACTCTGCGTCTTTAACGATTCAAAAAAACCATCAATCCACTTACCACTATTGAACGTCACCACCGACACATCAATAACGGGTTGCGCCTGGGCGACTGACGAGTTCTGGAACCGTGAAAAACGACGATTCAATATAGCCTGTATCGCCTTGGTATTATTTCGCGAATAAATCACCAACATTATGTTTTCGCGCAAACGCTTGAAAAACAAATGTATACGAACACGAACCCACACAAGGAAAGGAAACTTTTGGTAAAAGGGCCGAATGAACGCTTTAGACTTGGCCAAAAAAGAGCTCAGCCCTCGAAAAAAACGCGTTACGACTTGCCAAATTTTTGAAGAAACCATACTGAATAAACCACTCATTAAATCGAATCCCCTAACCAATGCAACTTAGCGACCTGCAAATATCACAACATCAGCGGCAGGCACATCCCAAGACGCTCCACAAGAGAGGCGACCATGCAAACCTGTGTTGATATGTGTTTCTGACGCTTTTCAATTACACGACTTGCTCCGACTCTCCAGCTTTGTAGGTGCATGCGATAAATAGCAGTGGAGCATAAGCTACGACCATACCAAAAAATCCGGAAATCCACCCACTTGCTACGGCGATCGATAACGGCATGAGCCATACAAAATTAATGGTGATCGATGCCAGCACTACTGTTTTATGGCTACGGTGCTTGCGAGAGGCATATTGGTAACCATGACTGCGGTGGGCTTCATATACTTTTTCACCTCGCAAAAGCCTGCGCATCAGGGTCCACGTCGCATCAACAATGAAAACGCCAAGCATGATCAACCAGCTCCAGAGCAACTCGGGCGACTTGGAGGCTGCCTCAATGGACATCCCTGCCAATACAACCCCCAAAAAACCACTGCCTGCGTCTCCCATGAAAATTTTCGCCGGCGGATAGTTCCAACAGAGAAAACCCGCGACCGCTGCCACCAGAGCCAGAGGCCCCCACGCCAGTTCGAGGTTTGCACCAAACCAATAGACCAGCAACATTCCGAGACAGACACTGATCGCTTCAGCACTGGCCAAGCCGTCAATGCCATCCATGAAGTTGTAAAGATTCAGCATCCAGACCAAATACAGCACAAACAAAATATTCCCAATCCACCCTGGATCAAGGGTAGCGCCAAAGAGCGTGACGCAAGGAGAGCCTCCCAGCCAATATAACGCCCATATCGAGGCAGCAAAATGGCCTAATAGGCGCCACCTTGCAGCGATATGCCCGTGATCATCGGCAAAACCGATAAGCGCGACCAACAAGCCGCTCCCCAGCAAACCAAAGAGCGTCGCCAGGCTCATCAAATCAAGACCACGAAGGATCAGAAGCGCCAACAGAAAGGAAACAACAATAGCTACACCTCCACCCCGGGGAGTAGGCACCGAGTGAGAGCTGCGCTCATTTGGTATATCCATCAAGCTCTTGGCCAAAGCATAACGACGTAAAACAAGCGTCAGCCCCCAGGAAACAACGAATACTGCAAGTAGCAGCCACAAAAAAGTCATTTCGTCTGCGCGTCCAGATAGTGACCTGCGGTTTGGCGCATGGCTTCATCCATGTTGATGGGGGGTGTCCACCCCAATAATTCACGATTTTTGCTGATGTCGACCTGCAACGACCCGCAGATCCGTTGAGCAACGGATTGCTTTCTCAATGCCGAAGCCGCCACTACCAGCAACCACTCTGGCAATGGCAAGAGCCAGGCCTTCGTCCCGAGCGCATTGCCCAGGCAACGTAGCATTTGAGTTGTGGACAAGTCCTGGCCATCACTGACCAGAAAGGTTTGGTTCGCTGCGGCAGGATGATCAATACAGGTGATTATAAGGTCCACCAGGTTTCCGATCGCCACAAGGCTACGCTGATTCCTGACCGCTCCCAACGGCAAAGGAATACCTTTGTTGAGCCAGCGCAACATACTCAGAAAATTGGCTTTAACCCCCGGCCCATAGATCAATGGCGGTCGAATAATCACCACTTCCATTCCGGTTTCACGAGCAAGTTGTCTCAGCGCTTGTTCAGCCTCGTGCTTGGACACGCCATAAGGATCCACCGGGGCCGGAGTATCGTCAGCCTTGAACGGCTTGCCTGGCTGGGTGCTTTCGCCATTGACCTTGATCGAACTGATGAAGATGAAGCGTTTGACTCCCGATTCAGCGGCGCGCTTTGCCAACCGAAGAGTGCCCTCCACATTGACCTTGCGAAACTCGGCCAAGGCATCAGAAGCGATTTCGTTCATCACATGAACTCTGGCCGCCGCGTGGACGACCGCACTTACATCCTTCAACTCAGACAAGACTTCAGGATCATTCAGATCAAAGGGTACAAACGGGCATAACCCCTGTAACCGGGTGGGACTGCGAGCGGCTGCGATCGGAGCGAACTGTTTGTCCACCAACATCCTGAAAACCAGCGCCTCACCCACGAAACCGCTTGCCCCCGTGACCAATACCTTTGGGGCTGTCATTGAGCTTTGTTTCCTATCAACGCGGTGACCCAACAGATAAAAAAGAAGAAAATCTTGTCCCGTACCCGGCGCCTGCATTGCCAGGCACTGAAGGACAGTTTCATCAGTTCCGTACGCCGTAATTGCAGCAAGACGCCTTCAAAGGGCTTCGCCCCCTGCCCCACCAGATCTGCAATCAGGCGAACCTGACCGAACCACCAACCGTCATGAATGGTTTTGTAACGAGCGATCAACGGACTCAGGCCTGTGTTGGCACCGACCTGATTACGCTCGTGCTGCCGGTAATCCATGCTGGGTAACGGGTCGATATACCAACGGTAACCATGACTGCGCGCAAAGGCGTAGCAATACCAGTCATGCAAAGTTACACCTTGCAGTTGCTGCCAGTTGGCGAGCATCGAGACTTTCAAGGCTTCTACCAGGCTTTTTCTAAAGACATAGGTGCAGCCAGGCCCGGCTGCCTCGAACAAAAAATCCCAGGCGACCTGAGGCTGCGCCTTGTCCAGCAGAAGGGTTTTGCCGCTTGGCCAGAACGCTGTCACGTTACTGGAGTAGGCATCTACTCCTCGTGCCTGCAGCGCCTGGGTTGCTCTGTGCAGCTTGTCGGGATACCAGATGTCGTCCTGGTCGGCAAAAGCGACAAAGTCGTAGCCATCGAAGTCAACGTCCCGGATCAACCGAAAGAAGTTGCGCGATGCTCCGCCGAAGCGATTGGCATCCGGAAGCACTACAACTGCTGGATGCTCAGCCGCATAAGCTTTACACCACGCCTCGGTGCCGTCAGTAGAGGGGTCGATGCTAATGTGCAGGGTAACGTCGACCGATAACTGGCCGAGAATCGAGACCAGTTGCTCCTCAATCCACTGCATTCCGTTGTACGCAGCCAGCAAAACTGCAACCTTGGGATGTTTTACTGGCATGCTATTCCTGCTTGCACGGATTAAACGCTAGGTTTGAAAGTAAACCCTCTCTACTCAGAGGGAATCCAAATCCAGCAGTTTTTGCAGGTACTGACCATAGCCAGTCTTTTTCAGCTTATCGGCCTGAGCGCCCAACTGTTCAGCGGTAATCCAACCGTTGTTGTAGGCGATCTCCTCCAGGCAGGCCACTTTCAAGCCTTGACGCTGCTCAATCGTGTGCACGAAGTGACTGGCCTCGAGCAACGAGTCGTGAGTTCCCGTGTCCAGCCAGGCAAAACCGCGTCCGAGCATTTCTACATTGAGAGTGTTCTGCTCGAGGTAGGCGCGGTTAACGTCGGTGATTTCCAGCTCGCCACGCTCGGACGGCTTAATGCTCTTGGCGATCTCGACAACATCGTTGTCGTAGAAGTACAGGCCGGTCACTGCATAGTTGGATTTTGGCTTCAGCGGTTTCTCTTCAATGCTAAGAGCGCGACCGGTTTTGTCGAACTCGACAACACCGAAGCGTTCCGGGTCGGAGACGTGATAGCCGAATACGGTAGCGCCATGTTGTTGAGAGCTGGCGGAGCGCAGGTTGTCCGAGAAATGCTGACCGTAAAAGATGTTGTCGCCCAGGATCAGACAGCAAGGATCCTTGCCAATGAACTCTTCACCGATGATGAACGCTTGCGCCAGGCCGTCCGGGCTAGGCTGTTCGGCGTAAGTCAGCTTGATGCCATACAGGCTTCCGTCACCGAGCAGTTTACGGAAGCAGGGCAAATCTTCCGGGGTAGAGATGATCAGAATTTCGCGCATACCCGCGAGCATCAACACCGATAGCGGATAGAAGATCATCGGCTTGTCGTAGATCGGCAGCATCTGCTTGGACACGCCAAGGGTCAACGGATGCAGACGCGTGCCCGAGCCGCCAGCGAGGATGATGCCTTTACGATTTATCGTGCTCATTTATTCAGAACTTCCCTAAGCATTCGGGTTACGCCACTTTGCCAATCCGGCAAGTGTAGAGAAAAATTGTCACGCAGCTTCTGAGTATTCAAACGCGAATTCAGAGGCCGGCGCGCAGGTGTTGGATAAGCCGTCGTTTCGATCGGATTGATCGCCGTTACGGCGAGCTGCTCGCCGTTGTCTTGGGCGAAACCGATCACATGGCTAGCATAGCCGTGCCAGGACACTTCGCCACTGGCCGCCAAGTGATACAAGCCCGACAGCTCGGGACGTTGCAGAACTTGCTGAATGGCCAACGCAGTCACGTCAGCAATCAGGTCTGCCCCAGTGGGGGCTCCGATCTGGTCGGCGATGACACTCAAGGTTTCGCGATCCTTGGCCAGACGCAGCATGGTCTTGGCGAAGTTGTTACCGCGAGCGCCATAGACCCAGCTGGTGCGGAAGATCAGATGCTTGCAGCCCGACGCGGTAATCGCCTGTTCGCCGGCCAGTTTACTCGCGCCGTAGTGATTCACCGGGGCGACTGCATCTGACTCTTGCCACGGAGTAAAGCCCTGGCCGCTGAAGACGTAGTCAGTCGAATAATGAATCAGCCAGGCACCCAGAGTCGTGGCCTCTTCGGCCATGACTTGGCTTGCCTGACCGTTCACACGGTCAGCCAGTTCGGTCTCGGACTCAGCTTTATCAACGGCCGTGTAGGCCGCAGCGTTAACGATGACGTCGGGTTTGACCTGGCGGATCGTTGCGCGCAAGGCATCGAGATCGGCCAGATCTCCGCACAAGCCATCAACCGTATGACGGTCCAGGGCGATTAACTCACCCAGCGGTGCGAGGGAGCGCTGCAGCTCCCAGCCTACCTGGCCGTTTTTTCCGAGCAGAAGTATTTTCATGCTTAGTTCGAACGATCTGCGTAGTTCTGGTCGATCCACTGCTGGTAGCTACCGCTCTTTACGTGAGCGACCCATTCAGTGTTGTTGAGGTACCACTCGACCGTTTTGCGGATGCCGGTTTCAAAGGTCTCTTCCGGCGTCCAACCCAGCTCACGCTGGATTTTGCTGGCGTCGATTGCGTAACGCTGATCGTGGCCCGGGCGGTCCTGAACGTAAGTGATCAGGCTGGCATGTGGACGGTGAGCGGAATCGGGACGCAGTTCGTCGAGTAGTGCGCACAGGGTATGCACCACTTCGATGTTTTGCTTTTCATTATGGCCACCGATGTTGTACGTCTCGCCGATAACGCCTTCGGTTACGACTTTGTACAGTGCGCGGGCGTGGTCTTCAACGTAGAGCCAGTCGCGGACTTGGTTGCCTTTGCCGTAGACCGGCAGCGGCTTGCCTTCCAGTGCATTGAGAATGATCAGTGGGATCAACTTCTCAGGGAAATGGCATGGGCCGTAGTTGTTCGAGCAGTTGGTGACCAGGGTCGGCAAGCCGTAAGTACGGCTCCAGGCACGAACCAGGTGATCGGAACTGGCCTTGCTGGCGGAGTATGGCGAGCTTGGCTGATACGGTGTGGTTTCGGTGAAGAGGTCTTCCGGACCTTCAAGGTCTCCGTAAACTTCGTCAGTCGAAATATGGTGAAAGCGGAAGTTGGTTTTACGCGCATCATCCAGCGCCGCCCAATAGTGGCGTGCAGCTTCCAGCAGGGTGTAAGTGCCGATGATGTTGGTCTGGATGAATTCAGACGGGCCAGAGATCGAGCGGTCAACGTGGGACTCTGCGGCCAGGTGCATGATCGCATCCGGTTGGTGTTCACGCAGGACGCGGTCGACCTGATCACGGTCGCAGATGTCGACGCGCTCGAATACGTAACGCGAGTTGTGACTAACTTCGGCCAATGACTCAAGGTTACCGGCGTAAGTAAGCTTATCGACGTTAACGACAGAGTCGGTGGTGTTGGAGATGATATGACGGATGACTGCCGAGCCGATAAACCCGGCGCCGCCGGTTACTAGAATTTTCACGCGAAACCATACCCTTGAGTTACTGACAGGACCGCCAACCGAGCACTGTCTAATCCATGAATGCAGAAGCCATCAAGTCAGCTGAGGCCTCTGACAAAGTCAGTCTGAACCGATGTGGGAATATGCCACTATCGGACAAGCGCAGCATTTTACAGCTTAATGACGGTTTTACTAATGGATATAGACAAAGTGTGGCTAAAGTTTAGTGCACCTTCCGCGCCATGTCGCAATCAGACAAGGCGCTTGCGTGAAACTCTGGAAGTGCGCCCCAGAAACCAACCCAGAATCGGCCCGATCACCATCCCAACCAGCAGAGCAGCAACCATGACCAGCGATACCGGCAGTTGCGGCCCCGCCCACCCCAGGAATAGCAGGGAAACCGATTGCTGATTCTCGAGAACGAACGCAAGGATCGCCAAAACCAGCAACAGAACGAATACGACGAGCAGTACGCGCTTGAGGTTACGCATAAGCGGTTCCTTGAATTGCGGTGGCCGTCAAAGCATCTCCTCCTCGTCCTCATTCACACGATCGCGCAATTCTTTGCCTGGCTTGAAATGCGGCACGAACTTGCCGTCGAGGCTGACGGACTGACCGGTTTTTGGATTGCGACCTACGCGCGGCGCGCGGTAGTGCAAGGAGAAGCTGCCAAACCCACGAATCTCGATGCGATCACCGGTGGCCAGACATTGGGACATTTGTTCAAGCATGGTCTTGATGGCCAGCTCCACATCCTTGGATGAGAGCAGCCCTTGATGGGTGACAATTCGTTCGATCAACTCCGACTTCGTCATATTTTTCCCTTCTTTTTCAAGCAGCTAGATCAGCGCTTCAAAGGTTTTAGCACGCCCCGATGAATTTGAACAGCCCGAGTTTTGACATATCTTTACCCACAAAGAGATGCCCCATTTAAGTTCACTGGAACGCTGATCATGCCCTTCCGGACTCACCTGCAGATAACCAGCATGGTGCGCGTCAGATAGCCCGCGGGATTAAAGCCAAAGGGGTACTCATCCTCGTCCTTGGCATCATCGGACCTGGCTACAACTTTGTAGCCCGCCGCCTTGCACTCCTTGCTCGCTCGCTTGTGACACTTCTCCCACCCCGACCCCAACCCCGAACAATCGATCTCGATGCCACTGACCCCACGCACCGCATGAGTCTTGGCATTAGTGGTACAGCCTGCCAGTGTCAATACTGCTATGACGACAATGAGCTTGTTCATTCACTTCCTTAGGCCGGATACACCGCCCGACGGTCGCTCGCTTCAAGCTAAAGACTAGCCGTAAATAAACGATTGATCCGACTTAAGAAAGAGACAACTTGTTGAGAGGATTGGTTTCACGGCAAGCAATCGCAGCGTTGCGAGACCATTGGAATCGCCAAATCACAGGCAAAAAAAAGGGCGACCGAAGTCGCCCTTTTTCTATGGTCTGACAGAACTCAGTTCTGTTTTTCCATTTGTGCACGCAACAGGTCGCCCAGAGTGGTAGGACCAGCAGCGATGCTATCCGAAGGCTTGTCTTTCAAGCTCTGGATTGCTTCTTTCTCTTCAGCATCGTCTTTCGACTTGATGGAGAGCTGGATTACACGGCTCTTGCGGTCAACGCTGATGATCTTGGCTTCTACTTCCTGGCCTTCTTTCAGAACGTTGCGCGCGTCTTCAACGCGGTCACGGCTGATTTCAGAGGCTTTCAGAGTCGCTTCGATATCGTCGGCCAGAGTGATGATGGCGCCTTTAGCGTCAACTTCTTTCACGATGCCTTTAACGATTGCGCCTTTGTCGTTCTCTTGAACGTACTCGGAGAACGGATCGCTTTCCAGTTGCTTGATACCCAGGGAGATGCGCTCGCGCTCTGGGTCAACCGACAGGATAACGGTGTCCAGCTCGTCGCCCTTCTTGAAGCGGCGAACGGCTTCTTCGCCCACTTCGTTCCAGGAGATGTCGGACAGGTGAACCAGACCGTCGATGCCGCCGTCCAGACCAATGAAGATACCGAAATCGGTGATCGACTTGATGGTGCCGGAGATTTTATCGCCCTTGTTGAACTGGCCAGAGAAATCTTCCCATGGGTTAGATTTGCACTGCTTGATGCCGAGGGAGATACGACGACGCTCTTCGTCGATGTCCAGAACCATAACTTCCACTTCGTCGCCGACTTGTACGACTTTCGAAGGGTGGATGTTCTTGTTGGTCCAGTCCATTTCGGAAACGTGTACCAGGCCTTCAACGCCTTCTTCCAGCTCAGCGAAGCAGCCGTAGTCGGTCAGGTTGGTTACACGAGCGGTGACGCGAGTGCTTTCTGGGTAACGGGCTTTGATAGCAACCCATGGATCTTCGCCCAGTTGCTTGAGGCCCAGGGAAACACGATTGCGTTCGCGATCGTACTTCAGAACCTTGACATCGATCTCGTCGCCAACGTTGACGATTTCGGAAGGATGCTTGATACGCTTCCAAGCCATGTCGGTAATGTGCAGCAGGCCATCGACGCCACCCAGATCGACGAATGCGCCGTAATCGGTGAGGTTTTTGACGATACCTTTGACTTGTTGACCTTCCTGCAGGGATTCCAGCAGAGCTTCACGCTCAGCGGAGTTCTCGGCTTCGAGGACGCTACGACGGGAAACGACAACGTTGTTGCGTTTCTGGTCAAGCTTGATGACCTTGAATTCCAGCTCTTTGCCTTCCAGGTGCGTGGTGTCGCGCACTGGACGGACGTCAACCAGAGAACCTGGCAGGAACGCACGGATGCCGTTAACGTCGACAGTGAAGCCGCCTTTAACCTTACCGTTGATAACGCCCTTGACCACTTCTTCGGCTGCGAAGGCTGCTTCCAGAACAATCCAGCATTCAGCGCGCTTGGCTTTTTCACGGGACAGCTTGGTTTCACCAAAGCCGTCTTCAACCGAGTCCAGAGCAACGTGAACTTCGTCACCGACGTTGATAGTCAGTTCGCCAGCATCGTTGTAGAACTGCTCAAGCGGGATGAGTGCTTCAGACTTCAGGCCAGCGTGAACGGTTACCCAGCGAGCTTGGTAATCGATATCAACGATAACACCGGTGATGATGGAGCCTGCCTGAAGGTTCAGGGTTTTTAGGCTTTCTTCAAAGAGTTCCGCAAAGCTTTCGCTCATTTTAATTCCTGTTGAATAAGGGCGAAGGATACGCCCATCTCCACATCCCAGACGACGTGGGTTATGTTCATTTGAAGAAGCGACGCAGGACTATGACTGGTCCCCTGAGTCGCTTCTTGGTCACCCGGCGATATCGCGAATGGCGATCTCGCTCATGATGCGTTCCAGCACCTGATCGATGGATAATTCCGTGGAATCCAGCTGTATGGCGTCAGCCGCCGGTTTGAGCGGGGCTACCGCTCGCTGGGTGTCACGCTCATCGCGGACACGTATCTCATCTAGCAGACTCGACAGACTAACACCATCGACTTTGCCCTTCAACTGCAAGTATCGACGGCGCGCACGCTCCTCGGCACTGGCAGTGAGGAATATCTTCAGCGGAGCATCCGGAAAAACCACCGTGCCCATGTCGCGACCATCAGCCACCAGACCCGGAGCCTCCTGAAACGCCCGCTGGCGCTGGAGCAGCGCATCACGCACCGCCGGCAGTGCAGCGACCTGGGAAGCCCAGGCGCCGACTTGTTCGTTGCGCAAATCATCAGTGACATCGTCACCTTCGAGGATGATCCGCTGCGGATGACCTTCGGTCGCACCGACGAACTGCACGTCCAGATGAGCGGCCAGCAGCTTCAGCGACTCTTCATTGGTCAGATCGACGCCATGATTACGCGCGGCGAATGCCAGCAGACGGTACAGCGCACCGGAATCCAGCAGACACCAGCCCAGACGCTTGGCCAGAATCCCGGCGATAGTGCCTTTGCCCGAACCGCTAGGCCCGTCGATGGTGATGACCGGTGGCTTGATAATCACGACTGGGCCTCTTGTGCAACACGGATACCGACCTGCGCGCACAGCGCGAGGAAGTTCGGGAACGACGTCGCGACGTTGGCGCAATCATGGATGCGGATCGGTGCAGTGGCGCGCAGCGAAGCCACGCTGAAGGCCATGGCAATCCGGTGATCGCCGTGTCCGTGCACTTCGCCGCCGCCGATCTGGCCGCCGTCGATGATGATGCCATCCGGGGTCGGCTCGCATTTGACGCCAAGCGCCAGCAAGCCATCCGCCATGACCTGAATTCGGTCCGACTCTTTAACCCGCAGCTCTTCGGCGCCACGCAGGATGGTGCGCCCTTCGGCACAGGCCGCGGCCACGAACAGCACCGGAAACTCGTCGATGGCCAGCGGAACCAGCGCTTCGGGAATCTCGATACCTTTGAGTTTAGCTGCCCGTACGCGCAAATCCGCAACCGGCTCGCCGCCGACTTCACGCTGGTTTTCCAGAGTGATATCAGCACCCATCAGACGCAGAATATCGATCACACCGGTACGGGTCGGGTTGATGCCGACGTGTTCAAGCACCAGCTCCGAACCTTCGGCGATCGACGCGGCCACCAGGAAGAACGCGGAGGACGAGATGTCGCCCGGCACTTCAATGTGGGTCGCGGTCAGCTTGTGGCCGGACTCGACCGAAGCGGTCGCACCGTTGACGGTGACCGGGTAGCCGAAGCCACGCAGCATGCGCTCGGTGTGGTCACGGGTTGGCGCCGGCTCGGTGACGGTGGTTTTGCCTTCGGCGTACAAACCCGCCAGCAGCAGGCAGGATTTAACCTGCGCACTGGCCATCGGCATGGTGTAGGTCAGGCCTTTGAGCTTGTTGCCGCCGCGAATGATCATCGGCGGACGACCTTCAGCAGCGGTCTCGATCACAGCGCCCATCTCACGCAGCGGATTGGCCACGCGATTCATCGGACGCTTGGACAGCGAAGCATCGCCCGTCAGCGTGCTGTCGAAGCTCTGCGCAGCCAACAGGCCAGACAGCAGACGCATCGAAGTGCCGGAGTTGCCCAGATAGATCGGGCCCGGCGCAGGCTTCAAGCCATGCAGGCCGACACCGTGAATGGTCACGCGACCGTGGTGCGGACCTTCGATCACGACGCCCATGTCGCGGAAGGCCTGCAAGGTTGCCAGGGCGTCTTCGCCCTCGAGGAAACCTTCCACTTCGGTAACGCCTTCAGCCAGGGAGCCGAGCATGATCGAACGGTGGGAAATCGATTTGTCGCCCGGTACTCGAATCCGCCCAGTCAGGCGGCCACCAGGTTGTGCCAGGAAAATCAGGTCGTTGGAATTCATAGCGTCCACATAAGCCCGGCGGGCCAGGATTTTACTGAAATGTTCGCGGGCAACCCGGGCGCGAGTGAACACGCCCAACAATTGGTGCCCATCCCCTGCATCGACCGCGTCGCGCAAGGCGTCGAGGTCGCTGCGAAATGTATCGAGTGTGCGCAGGACAGCTTCGCGGTTGGCGAGGAAGATGTCGTGCCACATGACCGGGTCGCTACCCGCGATTCTTGTGAAATCGCGGAAACCGCCCGCAGCGTAACGGAAGATCTCAAGGTTTTCATTGCGCTTGGCCAACGAATCGACCAAACCGAACGCCAACAAGTGCGGCAAATGGCTGGTCGCCGCCAACACTTCGTCATGACGCTCGACCTGCATGTGCTCGACATCGGCACCCAATTCGCGCCACAACCGGTCGACCACTGCCAGCGCTGCCGGATCGGTTTGATCCAGCGGCGTCAAAATCACTTTATGGCGACGGAACAGCTCTGAGTTAGAGGCTTCCACCCCGCTCTGCTCGGAACCTGCAATCGGGTGACCCGGCACGAAACGCGACGGCATGCCGCCAAACGCCTCGGTTGCCGCCCGCACCACATTGCCTTTGGCGCTGCCGACGTCGGTCAGAATCGCCTGCCCCAGGTCCATGCCGGCCAATCGGCCGAGCATTTTTTCCATGGCGAGGATCGGTACGGCCAGCTGAATCACGTCGGCGCCCTGACACGCAGCGGCAAGGTCTTCTTCACAGCGATCCACCACACCCAACTCGACCGCCAGCTTGCGCGACTGCGGGTCGAGATCGACCCCGACCACTTCGCGGCACAGGCCGCTTTCACGCAAGCCCTTGGCAAACGAACCGCCGATCAGCCCCAGACCGACCACCACCAGGCGACCGATCATAGGTTCAGCAGATTGCAGTGCAGTGACATCAACCACGAGCCAGAACCTTGGTCAGCGCTTCGAGGAAGCGGCTGTTTTCCGCCGGCAGACCGATGGTGATGCGCAAGTGATTCGGCATGCCGTAATTGGCCACCGGGCGCACGATTACGCCTTCGCGCAGCAAGCCCTGGAAGACCGGAGCCGCAACACGGCCCAGATCGACGCAGATGAAGTTGCCCTTGGACGGAATCCAGCTCAACCCCAGCTCACGGAAACCCGCCTCCAGCTGCTGCATGCCGGACTCGTTCAGGCGACGGCTTTCGGCCAGGTACTCGGCGTCTTGCAGCGCAGCGCATGCAGCGGCCAGGGCCAGGCTGTTGACGTTGAACGGCTGACGCACGCGGTTCAGCACATCGGCGACCACAGCGGTGGACAAGCCATAGCCGACCCGCAATGCCGCCAAGCCATAAGCCTTGGAGAATGTGCGCGAAACCAGCAGGTTCGGATAAGCCGCCAGGAAGTCCAGGCCATCCGGCAAATCGCTGCCTTCGGCGTATTCGATGTAGGCCTCGTCCAGCACCACCAGCACGTGTTCCGGAACGTCCTGCAGGAATTCATCCAGCGCTTCGGCGCCGAACCAGGTTCCGGTCGGGTTGTTCGGGTTGGCGATAAAGACTACGCGGGTATCAGCATCGATCGCGGCCAGCATGGCCGGCAGATCGTGGCCCCAGTCTTTCGCAGGAATCACCCGCGCATCAGCGCCAACGGCCTGGGTGACGATCGGATAGACCGCAAACGCGTGCTCGCTGAACACGGCGTTCAGACCCGGCGCCAGATAGGCACGGGCGACCAGTTCCAGAATGTCATTGGAACCGTTGCCCAGCGTCACCTGATTGAGCTCGACGCGGCACTGATCGGCCAGCAGGGTCTTGAGCGCAAAACCGTTGCCGTCCGGATAGCGGGTCAGCTCGGCCAATGCTTCGTGAATCGCTGCCA
Organism: Pseudomonas sp. GM41(2012); assembly: GCF_000282315.2. GTDB lineage: Bacteria > Pseudomonadota > Gammaproteobacteria > Pseudomonadales > Pseudomonadaceae > Aquipseudomonas. The sequence continues at coordinate 609,844 of NZ_AKJN02000008.1, read as the reverse complement.
AAGCCTTGGGACTGGCACCCAACGGGTTTTCGTTGCTGGCCAGTTTGACGATGCTGGCCGGATCGATGTCCAGCTCGCGCGCCAATTCGTCCACGGGCTTGCCCGGAACGTAAGGCGAAAGTTGTTGCACGCCCGGCTGTGCCAGAGCGAGGAAGTCACCACTCATTTGCTACCGCCCTTAGAGAACTGCTTTCGGGTAGGAACCCAGCACTTTGAGTGCCACTGCTTCCTGACTGATCTTTTCCAGCACACCTTTGACCAATGGGTCGCGGTGGTGGCCGACAAAGTCGATGAAGAACACGTAGGTCCATTTACCGCTGCGCGAAGGACGCGTCTCGATTCGCGTCAGGTCGATGCCGTTGTCGTGGAACGGCACCAGCAACTCGTGAAGTGCGCCAGGCTTGTTGCTCATGGAGACGATGATCGAAGTCTTGTCGTCGCCGGTCGGCGGCACTTCCTGGCTGCCGATCATCAGGAATCGCGTGGAGTTGTCCGGGCGATCCTCGATCTTCTCGGCCAGACGGGTCAACCCGTACAAGCCTGCAGCCATGTCGCCGGCAATCGCCGCCGAGTTCCACTCACCCTTGACCCGCTTGGCCGCTTCGGCGTTGCTGGACACCGCCACGCGCTCGACATTCGGGTAATGCGCGTCCAGCCACTTGCGGCACTGGGCCAGGGACTGGGCGTGGGAATAGATGCGGCTGATGCTGTCGGTCTTGGTGTTTTCACCGACCAACAGGTGGTGGTGAATCCGCAGCTCGACTTCGCCACAGATCACCATGTCGTGTTCGAGGAAGCTGTCGAGGGTGTGGTTGACCGCGCCCTCGGTGGAGTTTTCCACCGGGACCACGCCAAAATTCACCGCACCGGCCGCCACTTCACGGAACACTTCGTCAATCGCCGCCATCGGCTTGCTGATCACGGCGTGACCGAAGTGCTTCATGGCGGCAGCTTGGGTGAAGGTGCCTTCAGGGCCGAGGTAAGCCACTTTCAGCGGCTGCTCGAGTGCCAGGCACGAGGACATGATTTCGCGGAACAGCCGCGCCATCTCTTCGTTGCCCAGCGGCCCCTGGTTACGCTCCATCACGCGTTTGAGCACCTGAGCTTCACGCTCAGGACGATAGAACACCGGCACTTCGCCTTCGGCCAGCGAGGCCATCTTTACTCGCGCAACTTCCTGGGCGCAGCGTGCGCGCTCACTGATCAGCTCCAGGACTTTCTCGTCCAGGGCATCAATGCGCAGGCGCAGTGCCTTGAGTTCTTGCTCAGACATTAGCCGTGTTCCTTCTCGAACTCTGCCATGTACGAAATCAGTGCGTTGACCGCAACGATGTCGACGGCGTTATAGATGGAGGCACGCATGCCACCCACGGAACGGTGACCCTTGAGGTTCAACAGGCCACGCTCTTCGGCACCGGCCAGAAATGGCTTGTCGAGACGGTCGTCCGCCAGGCGGAACGGCACGTTCATCCACGAGCGATCCGACTTGTTGATCGGGTTGCTGTACAAGCCGCTGGCGTCGATGAAGTCGTACAGCGTGCGCTGTTTCACTTCGTTGAGCTTGCCGATGGCTTCAACACCACCCTGCTCTTTCAGCCACTCGAATACCAGACCCGAGAGGTACCAGGCCAGGGTTGGCGGGGTGTTGTACATCGAGCCGTTGTCGGCCGCGACCTTGTAGTTGAGCATGGTCGGGCACAGGGAACGGGCGTGACCCAGCAGGTCCTCGCGAACGATGTTGACGACGATGCCGCTCGGGCCGATGTTCTTCTGGGCGCCGGCGTAGATCATGCCGAAGCGCGAAACATCGATCGGACGCGAGAGAATGTCGGAAGACATGTCGGCGACCAGCGGAACGTCACCGGTTTCCGGAACCCAGTTGAATTCCAGGCCGCCGATGGTTTCGTTTGGTGCGTAGTGAACGTAGGCCGCATCTTTCGACAGGTTCCATTCGTTCTGACCGGGAATAGCGAAATAGTCGTAAGGCTTGGCGGTAGCGGCAATGTTGACGTTTCCGTAGCGCGAAGCTTCTTCGATGGCTTTCTGCGACCAGATACCGGTGTCGATATAGTCGGCGGTGCCGCTTTCCGGCAACAGGTTCAGAGGAATCTGAGCAAATTGCTGGCTGGCGCCACCTTGCAGAAACAGCACTTTATAGTTCGAGGGGATATTCAGCAGATCACGCAGATCCTGCTCGGCCTTGGTGGCAATGGACACGAACTCATCACTGCGATGGCTCATTTCCATGACCGACAGGCCCTTGCCGTGCCAATCAAGGAGTTCACCCTGGGCGCGCTGCAGGACAGCTTCGGGAAGTGCCGCAGGACCGGCACAGAAGTTATAGGCTCTCTTGCTCACATCCAATCTCGCTCTGATTTGGTGGTATCACGCAACAAAACTATTTGACCTGTAGGAGCTGTCGAGCGAAGCGAGGCTGCGATCTTTTCGTATGGACCCCACATAGCTAAAGCAAGAGCAAGATCAAGAGATCGCAGCCTCGCTTCGCTCGACAGCTCCTACAGCCCTACATTAAAAACAATTCCACGGGACAAACAACAAGGGGGCGAATTCTCATCCGCCCCCTGTCTGTCCGCTTATTCCTGCGGTTCTTCGTCGGCTGCGGCGTCGAGTTGCTGATCTTCGACAACGTCGTCAATCACGACTTCACCGTCGAACACTGCACCCTCTTCACCTTCTTCCAGCTCTTCGCCTTCGACTTCCGACGGCTCCTGAACCCGCTCCAGACCTACCAGCGTTTCATCGCTGGCCAGTTTGATGAGGGTCACACCCTGGGTGTTACGACCCAGACTGGAGACTTCGTCGACACGAGTACGCACCAGGGTGCCCTGGTCGGAAATCAGCATGATTTCCTCACCGTCGAGCACCTGGACTGCACCGACCAGACGGCCGTTACGGTCGTTGCTGACCATGGCGATAACGCCCTGACCGCCACGTTTGTACTCAGGGAACTCGGTGATCGCCGTGCGCTTGCCGAAACCACGGGCCGAAGCGGTCAGGATCTGGCTGCCTTCTTCCGGGATCAGCATGGAAATCAGCTTCTGGCCTTCCGGCAGACGCATGCCGCGGACACCGCGAGCGGTACGGCCCATGGCGCGAACGTCGGTTTCCTTGAAGCGAGTGACCTTGCCACCATCGGAGAACAGCATGACTTCGCGCTCGCCATCGGTAATGGCGGCAGAAATCAGTACGTCACCTTCATCCAGCTCCAGCGCGATCAGGCCGACGCTGCGTTGACGGCTGAAGGATTCCAGCGGGGTCTTCTTCACGGTGCCTTTGGCAGTGGCCATGAAGATGAAGTGACCTTCGGTGTATTCGTCGACCGGCAGCATGGTGGTGATGTATTCATCACTGTCCAGCGGCAGCAGGTTGACCAGCGGACGACCACGGGCAGCGCGGGACGCTTCCGGAATTTCGTAGGTTTTCAGCCAGTACACTTTGCCTTTGCTGGAGAACAGCAGCAGCGTGGTGTGGCTGTTGGCGACCAGCAGGTGAGCGATGTAGTCCTCATCCTTGACGCCAGTAGCCGATTTGCCTTTACCGCCACGACGCTGAGCCTGGTACGCAGCCAATGGCTGGGTCTTGGCGTAGCCACCGTGGGAAATGGTCACGACACGTTCTTCTTCCGGGATCATGTCACCCAGGGTCAGGTCGAGACGGGCATCGAGAATCTCGGTGCGGCGCACGTCGCCGTATTCGGCGCGGATCACTTCCAGCTCTTCGCGGATCACTTCCATCAGGCGCGTGGCGCTGCTGAGGATGCGGATCAGCTCGCCGATCTGGTTGAGGATCTCTTGATACTCGGCCAGCAGCTTTTCGTGTTCCAGGCCGGTCAGACGGTGCAGACGCAGTTCCAGAATGGCTTGCGCCTGTTCTGGCGACAGGAAGTACTTGCCTTCGCGCAGACCGTATTGCGGGTCCAGGGTCTCTGGACGGCACGAATCGGCACCGGCACGCTCAACCATCGCGACCACGGCGGAAGATTCCCACGCCGTCTTGATCAGCGCTTCCTTGGCTTCCGACGGGGTTGGCGAGGCCTTGATCAGGGCGATGACCGGGTCGATGTTCGACAGGGCAACCGCTTGACCTTCCAGAATGTGGCCACGTTCGCGGGCTTTACGCAGTTCGAACACGGTACGGCGGGTAACGACTTCGCGGCGGTGACGAACAAAGGCTTCCAGCAGGTCCTTGAGGTTCAGGATCCGCGGACGGCCGTCGATCAGCGCGACGATGTTGATACCGAACACCGCTTGTAGCTGGGTCTGGGCGTAGAGGTTGTTGAGGATCACCTCAGGCACTTCGCCGCGACGCAGTTCGATCACGACGCGCATACCGTCCTTGTCGGACTCGTCGCGCAGTTCGGTGATGCCTTCAAGCTTCTTCTCTTTTACCAGCTCGGCGATCTTCTCGATCAGACGGGCCTTGTTCAGCTGGTAAGGGAGTTCGGTGATGACGATCTGCTGACGGCCACCGACCTTGTCGATGTCTTCGATCATCGAGCGGGCGCGCATGTAAATGCGGCCACGACCGGTGCGGTAGGCTTCGATGATGCCGGCGCGACCGTTGATGATCGCAGCGGTCGGGAAGTCCGGACCGGGGATGTATTGCATCAGCTCATCGATGGTCAACTCAGGGTTGTCGATGAGTGCCAGGCAACCGTCGATGACTTCACCGAGGTTGTGGGGCGGGATGTTGGTCGCCATGCCCACGGCGATACCGCTGGAGCCGTTGACCAACAGGTTGGGAATACGGGTCGGCATGACCGCCGGGATCATTTCGGTGCCGTCGTAGTTCGGCACCCAGTCCACGGTTTCTTTGTGCAGGTCAGCCAGCAGCTCGTGCGCCAGCTTGGTCATGCGCACTTCGGTGTATCGCATGGCGGCGGCGTTGTCGCCGTCCACGGAACCGAAGTTGCCCTGACCGTCTACCAGCAGGTAGCGCAGCGAGAATGGCTGCGCCATCCGAACGATGGTGTCGTACACCGCGGTATCACCGTGAGGGTGATACTTACCGATCACGTCACCGACAACACGGGCAGATTTCTTGTACGGCTTGTTGAAGTCGTTGCCCAGCTCGCTCATCGCGAACAGCACACGCCGGTGCACGGGCTTCAAGCCATCGCGCGCATCCGGCAGTGCCCGCCCGACAATTACGCTCATCGCGTAGTCGAGGTAGGACTGCTTCAGCTCGTCTTCGATATTGACCGGGAGGATTTCTTTGGCCAGTTCGCCCATGAGAAGCCTGATTCCTTTTTCTGGTGAAACTTCGTCACATCCATATGGGACGAACGAAGCTCGCCGCTGCAGGCTGAGTGCCATGCACCGACTTACGACAAATCAACGAGTTATGCCATGGATCTGCGCAGTAAAGGCAGCCACATCGGGCTACCTTGGAAACCGCCGGATGTTATCACAAGAGCCGCCACGCACCTATCCCCCTGATGCGCATGGAGCATAGTTAGTTGACCGGTGACAGGCTTGAAAGGGACGAGAGAGGCTTAGAGCCGTCACAACCCAAGATTCGCAAGCAAAATGCGGGGCATCAGGGGTGGTAGACCGTGTCATCGTTCATCGCGGGCAAGCCTTGCTCCTACAGGAATGTGCAACCTGTAGGAGCAAAGCTTGCTCGCGACAGCAATTTATCCGACAACACAAAGCGTCAATGCAGACGCTTGCGGCACATCAACTGCGCCATTTTCGCGGTATCCGGGCGCTCGACGATGCCTTTTTCGGTGACGATCGCATCGATCAAGTCAGCCGGGGTCACGTCGAACACCGGGTTGAACGCATCGACATCCGCCCCGACCCGCTTGCCGCCGACTTCCAGCAACTCGCGACCATCGCGCTCTTCAATCGGAATGTCATCACCGCTGGCCAGGTTCATGTCGATGGTCGAACTCGGCGCCACCACCATGAAGCGCACGCCGTGGTGCATGGCGTTCACCGCCAGCTGATAGGTGCCGATCTTGTTGGCCACGTCGCCATTGGCGGTGATCCGGTCAGCGCCGACGATCACCCAGGTAATGCCCTTGGTTTTCATGATGTGGGCAGCGGCGGCGTCGGCATTGACGGTCACGGGAATGCCTTCGTTGGCCAATTCCCACGCGGTCAAGCGTGAACCTTGCAGCCATGGGCGGGTTTCGTTGGCGTAGACGCGTTCGACCATACCCTCAATGAACGCGCCACGAATGACGCCAAGCGCCGTGCCAAAGCCGCCGGTGGCCAACGCGCCGGTGTTGCAGTGGGTCAGAATCGCCTGCGCATTGCCCTGGTGCTTGCGGATCAGGTCCACACCCAGTTGCGCCATGGTCAGGTTGGCTTCGCGATCACTCTCGTGAATGGCGATAGCCTCTGCCTCCAGCACCGCCAGCGGATCGGCGTGATCCTTCAGACGCTCAAGCCGGTCGCGCATGCGGCCCAGGGCCCAGAACAGGTTGACCGCGGTCGGACGGGAATCGGCCAACAGCGCGAAATCCTCCTCCAGCGCCGCCTGCCAGTCACCGCCCTCGGCAAACCGCGCGCGGGCCGCCAGCACAACGCCATAGGCGGTACTGATGCCAATCGCCGGCGCGCCACGAACCACCATCGAACGGATGGCCTCGGCCACACCAGCAGCGCTGGTGTAGGCGATCCAGGTTTCCTCGAACGGCAAAACACGCTGATCCAGCAGGTAAAGGGCGCCATCACGCCAATCGATGGCCTTTACTTTCTCCGCAGCCAACAGTCGATCGCGCATCCCTCACCCCGCACACATGAACAAAAGCCGTCGATTATAGCGATCCCCCTGCGAAGACGCTCGGGTATACTTCGCCATCCTTTACAAAAGCTCTGGAACCGATTCTCGATGCCGAACACTGCCGCTGCGCTCGACTTGCTATTGCTGCCGACCTGGCTGGTACCCGTCGAACCCGCTGGCGTTGTCCTCAAAGAGCACGCCCTGGGCATCCGCGACGGACGCATCGTATTCATCGGCCCACGCTCGGCCGCGCTGAAGCTTAACGCAACCGAAGTCCGCGAATTGCCGGACATATTGCTCTGCCCTGGCTTGATCAATGCCCACGGTCATGCGGCGATGACGCTGTTCCGTGGTCTGGCCGATGATCTGCCCTTGATGACATGGCTGGAAAACCACATTTGGCCGGCCGAAGCCAAATGGGTCGATGAAGCTTTCGTACGTGACGGCACTGACCTGGCGATCGCCGAGCAGATCAAAGGTGGCATCACCTGTTTCTCTGACATGTATTTCTTCCCGAAGGTTGCCAGCGAGCGCGTCCATAACAGCGGCATTCGTGCGCAAATCGCCATTCCGATCCTCGATTTCCCGATCCCGGGCGCCAGCACGGCGGATGAAGCCATTCGTCAGGGCGTCGAACTGTTCAACGATCTCAAGCACCACGAGCGCATCAAAGTCACCTTCGGCCCCCATGCACCCTACACCGTGGGCGACGAGAACCTGGAGAAAATCCGGGTGATCACCGAAGAGCTGGACGCCTCGATCCACATGCACGTGCATGAAACGTCTTTTGAAGTGCAGCAGTCCGTCGAGCAGCGCGGCGAACGCCCGTTGGCCCGCCTTGGGCGCCTGGGTTTGCTGGGACCGCGCTTCCAGGCCGTCCACATGACTCAGATCAGCGACGAAGACCTGGTGTTGCTGGTAGAAAGTAACACCAACGTGATTCATTGCCCGGAGTCGAACCTGAAGCTGGCCAGCGGGTTCTGCCCGGTGGAGCGCTTGTGGCAGGCTGGCGTCAATGTGGCGGTCGGCACCGACGGCGCGGCCAGCAACAATGATCTGGACCTGCTCGGCGAAACCCGCACCGCCGCCTTATTGGCCAAAGCCGTCGCCGGCTCGGCCACCGCGCTGGATGCCCATCGCGCCCTGCGCATGGCCACGCTCAATGGCGCCCGCGCGCTGGGCATTGAATCCGAAACGGGATCGCTGGAAGTCGGCAAAGCGGCAGACATCGTCGCGTTCGACCTCTCCGGCCTGGCGCAGCAACCGGTTTACGACCCGGTTTCGCAGCTTATATATGCCACCGGCCGTGATTGCGTGAAACACCTTTGGGTCGCCGGCAAGCAACTGCTCGACGACCGCCGCCTGACTCGCCTGGACGAAGAACAACTCTGCGCCACCGCCAAGGCGTGGGGCCAGCGCATCAGCGGCCATACCGAATCGTAAGCACCCCGGACTCACCACCGGGGCAACAGGATTTTTCAAGTTTTAGAGGACTTAACCATGAGCAACGTCGACTACGCCGAAATCGCCAAATTCGAAGCCCTGGCCCATCGCTGGTGGGACCGCGAAAGCGAGTTCAAACCGCTGCACGACATCAACCCGCTGCGGGTCAACTGGATTGACGAGCGGGTCAACCTGGCCGGCAAGAAAGTCCTCGACATCGGTTGCGGCGGCGGCATTCTCAGCGAAGCCATGGCCCAGCGCGGCGCCACCGTCATGGGCATCGACATGGGCGAAGCGCCGCTGGCGGTCGCGCAACTGCATCAACTGGAATCCGGCGTGAGCGTCGAATACCGGCAGATCACCGCCGAAGCGCTGGCTGAAGAAATGCCCGAGCAGTTCGACGTGGTCACGTGCCTGGAAATGCTTGAGCACGTGCCGGACCCATCCTCGGTGATCCGCGCTTGCTTCCGCATGGTCAAGCCCGGTGGCCAGGTGTTCTTCTCCACGATCAACCGCAACCCGAAGGCGTACCTGTTCGCCATCGTCGGCGCGGAATACATCATGAAGCTGCTGCCGCGCGGCACCCACGACTTCAAAAAATTCATCCGCCCGTCCGAGCTGGGTGCCTGGAGCCGCATGGCCGGCCTGACCGTCAAGGACATCATCGGCCTGACCTACAACCCGCTGACCAAGCACTACAAACTGGCCTCCGACGTGGACGTCAACTACATGATCCAGACCCTGCGCGAGGAGTAAGCCGATGCGTATCAGAGCAGTTCTTTTCGACATGGACGGCACCCTGCTCGACACCGCGCCGGACTTTATTGCGATCTGTCAGTCGATGCGCGCCGATCGCGGCTTGCCGCCGATGAACGACAAACACATTCGCGACGAGATCTCCGGCGGCGCCAAGGCGATGGTCGCAGTGACCTTCTCCATGGACCCGGAATCACCGGGTTTCGAGGAATTGCGCCTGGAGTTTCTGGAGCGTTACCTCGCTGGTTGCGCGGTTCACAGCAAACTCTTCGACGGCATGGGCGAACTGTTGGCCGACATCGAAAAGGCCAACCTGATCTGGGGCGTGGTCACCAACAAGCCGCTGCGGTTCGCCGAGCCGATCATGCAGCAGCTTGGCCTGGCCGAGCGCTCGGCGCTGTTGATCTGCCCGGACCATGTGAAGAACAGCAAACCGGATCCGGAGCCGTTGATTCTCGCGTGCAAGATGCTCGACCTCGATCCCGCCAGTGTGTTGTTCGTGGGTGATGACTTGCGCGATATCGAATCCGGTCGCGATGCCGGCACCAGGACGGCCGCCGTGACCTATGGCTACATTCATCCGGACGATAACCCACGGCATTGGGGCGCGGATGTGGTGGTCGATCATCCGCTGGAGTTGCGCAAGGTGCTTGATAGCGCGCTGTGTAGCTGCTGACCTGACTGGCTGCAGGATGCTTTTGTGGCGAGGGGGCTTGCCCCCGTTCAGCTGCGGAGCAGTCGTATAAACCTGCAAATGCAAGAGGAGCGCTTCGCACTCCAACGGGGGCAAGCCCCCTCGCCACAAAAGCTCCTCGCCACAAGTGCGATGCCTGTCTATTGAATTGTTGTGAGGTTTCTTATGTTTGATTATTCCGCCCGCCCAGAATTGCTCAAGGACCGGGTCATCCTGGTCACCGGCGCTGGCCGTGGCATCGGCGCTGCCGCCGCGAAAACCTTTGCCGCGCACGGCGCCACTGTGCTGTTGCTGGGCAAGACCGAAGCCAACCTGACTCAGGTCTACGACGAAATCGAAGCCGCCGGCCACCCACAACCGGCCGTGATCCCGTTCAACCTGGAAACCGCCCTGCCCCATCAATTCGATGAGCTGGCCGCGATGATCGAAACCGAATTCGGCCATCTCGACGGTTTGCTGCACAACGCGTCGATCATTGGCCCGCGTACGCCGATCGAGCAACTGTCCGGCGAAAACTTCATGCGTGTCATGCAAGTCAACGTCAACGCCATGTTCATGCTCACCAGCACCCTGCTGCCGCTGCTCAAGCTGTCCCAGGACGCCTCGGTGGTGTTCACCTCCAGCAGCGTCGGCCGCAAGGGGCGTGCGTATTGGGGCGCTTACGGCGTGTCCAAGTTTGCCACCGAAGGCTTGATGCAAACCCTGGCGGACGAAGTCGACACCGTGGCACCGGTGCGCTCCAACAGCATCAACCCGGGCGCCACCCGCACCAGCATGCGCGCCCAGGCCTATCCGGGTGAAAACCCGCTGAACAACCCGACGCCCGAGGAGATCATGCCGGTCTACCTCTACCTGATGGGTCCGGACAGCACCGGCATCAATGGCCAGGCGTTCAACGCTCAGTAACGCCCGCGCGTCGCTTTTGTGCTGCGACGGCTTCCCGTCGCGGCATACAAATGCGTCGCAACCATCCCCATCACACGTCAACCAAACGTCACCGAACGCAGCGACACGCCTCATCAACAGCCTCAATACTTTGATTTATAACGTTTTTTATCCGACTGAACTGAATGGCACGACTTTCGCTCTAAATTTGCTCAGACACGCAGTGTGAAAGCAAACGGGCGGACGCCTGAGCCGACAGATTACTTATCGTCGGCAAAGCGGACTAAACTTGGGCCAAATGTCCTACGGGACTGATGGACCAGTATGACGCGCAGCCCAAAGCCGCTCTCACCCAGCCTGTAAGACAGCCTTACTGCTTAGGGGCGCACGCCATATGAAATCACCTTCCCAGACCAACGCAATTGACTTCGATAGCGCCAAATTGCAACGCCTGGGCTTTGGTCAGCAGCCTACCCTCATCGAGAGGCCCGTCAGCCTTTCGCAACTGCGCCAGCAACTCAGCCTGCAGCTGCAAACCAGTCTTGAGCCGCAACGCATTCTCGGGCTCTTTTTCCGTGAGATTCAGCGACTAGTACCGCTTGATGCCTTGACGTACGAGCACCCGTCCAGCGACTTGCGCCTGGAGTTCGGCCTGCGCGGCCATCACTCGATCAGCTACAGCCTCAGCCACGAAGGCGAGAATCTGGGCGAACTGGTATTCCGCCGCAATCAGCGTTTCAGTGAGCAGGAACAAGGCAACCTCGAGTCATCGCTGTCCACATTGCTGTATCCGATGCGCAATGCCCTGCTCTACCGCGCCGCCACCCAAAGCGCCTTGCGCGATCCGCTCACGGGCACCGGCAACCGCATTGCCATGGATCAGACCCTGAAACGGGAAATCGAGATGTCGCGTCGGCATCTGCAACCCTTGTCGCTGCTGATGCTGGACATCGATCACTTCAAACGCATCAACGACAACCACGGACACAGCGCCGGCGATGACGTGCTCAAGGCCGTTGCAGCCTCGATCAAAAACCAGTTGCGCAACGTGGACATGGTCTTCCGCTTTGGTGGCGAAGAGTTCCTGATCCTGCTGTCCAACACGAGTCGTGAGGCGGCAGCCATGGTTGGCGAACGGCTACGATTTGCAGTGCAGGCAGAGGATTATTTGGCCGATGGCCATGTGATCGAGCTGACGGTCAGCCTCGGCTGCTCGACGCTATTGCCAGGCGAATCTGCCGAAAGCCTGTTGCGACGGGCCGACAGTGCGTTGTATGTGGCCAAGCGCGAGGGACGTAACCGGTTGGCAATGGCGGGCTGAATGCCCGGAGCGGGCACGCTGGGTTAGCGGCCCGCAACGAAAGGAATCAGCGCACAGCGCCGCGCAATTGCCCCACCATCCCTTGCAACCTGGCTGGCTCTGCCGCCTCAACCGACACCGCAGGCCCTGCCACCAGCGTCACCCGTGACCACAACCGGCGAAACACGCCCTTTTGCGGATCGCGGCTGAAGAAACTCCCCCACAACCCCTGCAATGCCAACGGAATTACCGGCACCGGCGTCTCTTCGAGAATCCGCGTCAGCCCGCCCTTGAACTCGTTGATCTCGCCATCGGCGGTCAATTTGCCCTCAGGGAAGATGCACACCAATTCGCCGTCCTTCAGATACTGCGCAATGCGTGTGAAGGCTTTTTCGTAGATCTGAATGTCTTCCTGACGCCCGGCGATCGGAATAGTCCCGGCTGTGCGGAAGATGAAGTTCAGCACTGGCAAGTTGTAGATCTTGTAATACATCACAAAGCGAATCGGCCGACGCACCGCGCCGCCAATCAGCAAGGCGTCGACGAAGGACACGTGATTGCACACCAGCAACGCCGCGCCTTCATCGGGAATCAGCTGCAGATTGCGATGCTCCACGCGGTACATGGAATGACTGAGCAGCCAGATCATGAAGCGCATGCTGAACTCGGGGACGATGCTGAAGATGTAGGCGTTGACGCCGATGTTCAGCAGCGACACCACCAGGAACAGCTGCGGGATCGACAGCTTGACCATGCTCAGCAAGACGATCGAGACAATCGCCGAGACCACCATGAACAGCGCGTTGAGAATATTGTTGGCGGCAATCACCCGCGCCCGCTCGTTCTCCGGGGTACGCGACTGAATCAACGCGTAGAGCGGCACGATGTAGAAACCGCCGAACACCCCAAGCCCCAGAATGTCGATCAACACCAGCCAGGCATGGCCAAAACCCAAGACTTCGATCCAGCCATGGCCGGCAACGCTGTCCGGAATTCCACCGGAATGCCACCACAGCAGCAATCCAAACACGGTCAGACCGAAGGAGCCGAACGGCACCAGACCGATTTCGACTTTGCGGCCGGACAGTTTCTCGCAGAGCATCGAACCCAGTGCGATACCCACCGAAAACACCGTAAGAATCAGCGTCACCACGGTTTCGTCGCCGTGCATCCACTCCTTGGCATAGGCCGGGATCTGCGTCAGATAAATCGCCCCGACAAACCAGAACCACGAGTTGCCGACAATCGAGCGTGACACCGCTGGCGTCTGCCCCAAGCCCAGCTTCAACGTGGCCCAGGACTGACTGAAAATATTCCAGTTCAGACGCATTTCCGGGGAGGCGGCCGCCGCCCGTGGAATGCTGCGACTGGCCAGATAGCCGAGCACCGCAACACCGACGATCGCCGTGGAGACGATCGGCGCGTAATGACTGGAGGACATCATGATCCCGGCACCGATGGTCCCGGCGAGGATCGCCAGGAAGGTGCCCATTTCCACCAGGCCGTTGCCGCCCACCAGCTCTTCGTCACGCAAGGCCTGCGGCAGGATCGAGTATTTCACCGGCCCGAACAGCGCCGAGTGAGTACCCATGGCAAACAGCGCCACCAGCATCAGCGACAGGTGATCGAACATGAAACCGACCGCGCCGACCGCCATGATGGCGATTTCCCCGAGCTTGATCAGACGAATCAACGCGTCCTTGGCGAACTTCTCCCCGAACTGCCCGGCCAGTGCCGAAAACAGGAAGAACGGCAGGATGAACAGCAACGCACACAGGTTGACCCAAATCGAGCGGTCACCGTCGATAGTCAACTTGTAGAGAATGGCGAGAATCAGCGACTGCTTGAAGATGTTGTCGTTGAACGCCCCGAGCGACTGCGTGACGAAGAACGGCAGGAAGCGCCGGGTGCGAAGCAAGGTGAACTGTGAGGGGTGACTCATCTTCCATGTGTCCCTGATGTTGGGTAGAGAGTGGCGTGGATGCAGTTATTGGAATATCCAACGACGATCCAGGCCACACATTACCTAAACTTTGCAGGTTATTTGTTTAATCCTGCAATGCACGGCGAGACAAATAACTCACCCCGCCAGGCGCCCTGCACTGTCCGTTTGGCGACGATCAGCCACATCACCGCTAGCAACACTACCAGCACGCAGCCGAAAGCACTGAAAAACGTCAAGCTCAAGGTGCTGGCCAGCTTCAACGTCGCCAGAGAAAAGACGCCCAGCGGGAAGGTGAAACCCCACCAGCCGAGATTGAACGGAATACCGACGCGCAGGTAACGCAGGGTGATCAGCACCGCGATCAGCATCCACCACAGACCAAAGCCCCACAGGGTGATCCCGGCCACCAACCCCAGCCCGGCGGCGATTTCACCGATGCCCGGCAGACCGTTGGCCGCAAAGATCGCCGGCGCGTCGGCGCCCAGCAGCAACATGCCCAGCGCCCCGGTGCCGATCGGCCCCAGCGCCAGCCAACTGGAGGCGGCCATGTTTTCGTGGGGCAATTTATGCAGCGCCATGCGCAGCAACAGAATGGTCAGAATGCTGAACGCCACCGGCAGGGAAAAGGCCCAGAGCACGTAGCTGGTCACCAGTACCACCAGTTGCGAATGGGCATCGGCCAGGTGCGGCGCCAGCAGACCACCGCTGGCGGCCGCCACTTCCGCCGCTACCACCGGCAACAGCCAAACGGCGGTCATCTGGTCGATGCTGTGTTCCTGACGGGTGAACATCAGGTAGGGAATCAGCACGCCGCACGCCACAGACATCGCCACATCCAGCCACCACAGCACCTCGGCGAGATGAATCACGCCCTCGCCCCAACGCGGCAGGCCGAACAGCAAGAAACCATTAATGATGGTCGCCAGGCCCATGGGGATCGTGCCGAAAAACATCGAGACCGTGGAGTGACCGAAAATCCGCCGCGCCTCATCGAAAAACAACGCCCAACGCGCCGCATATAGCGCAGTGAACAAGACGAACAGCACGATATTGAACAGCCAAAGGGCTTCGGCAATTGCGTGCAAACCGGCATTGGCGCCAGGCAGCTGCGCCAGCGCCAACGCCAGCACGCCGGTGCCCATGGTGGCGGCGAACCAGTTCGGCGTGAACTGGCGGATGACTTCACGCGGGTGCTGCAAATGACTGAAGGGTTTGAAACCGGCTGGGGCAGTGTTGGGGCATGTCATGGTGAACTCCTGTCCTCTGTTGAGGTGGAGCCCATGGTAGAACCGAATCGAATATCGATATAACGGGTAATATCTCTAACTGTTATCTGTTTTGCAGATATAGCGTCAGACACTGCCTTCAGTTTCGATCACCAGGATTCTTGCCGCCCCCTGCGGATGGGCAACGTGTTCGGTGCCGACGTCGGCATAGAAGATATCGCCTACGCCCAACTCCACTTCTTTCTCCTGACCTGCTTCGCGATAGCGCATCTGCACAACGCCATCCAGCACCACGAACACTTCTTGCCCGTCATTGATGTGCCATTTATAGGGCTGATCGGTCCAGTGCAAACGCGTGGTGATGCCGTTCATGTTGGCGATATCCAAAGCGCCCCAGGCACGGTCAGCGGTGAAGGATTTGCTGCGGATGATTTTCATGCGTCGGTCCGTCGAAAGGTAGGGCGGTGCCAAGGCTAACGGTCATCGAACATCGACGCCACAGACTTTCACGGACTGCTGACGCATCAACGCGAGCAGAGCGCCGACCGAGAGAGTAATCAGCACCGCGCCGTAACCATCGGTGGTAGCCACCAGCCCGAAGGTCCGGGTCAAATTCCCGGCCAGCAACGATGGCAAGCAGAACGCCAGATAACTGAGCACGTAGTAAGCCGACATCAACCCTGCCCGTTCATGGGGTAAGGCCAGCGGCACGACGCTGCGCAATGCACCGAGGAAACCGGCGCCGAAACCGCATCCGGCCACCAGTGTCCCGGCGAAGAACAGCGTAAGGCTGGCGCTGTGCACCGCCAGCAGAATCAGCGCGACGCCGACGGGCAGCAGACTGCCGCCCAAGCGCAAGACCTTGTCGGCCGGCCGATCGCGCAGGGTGTAGATCATCAACGCGCCGGTCACCGTCAACACGGCCACCGTCGCACCACCAATCAGATTCGAGGTCGATCCCGTGGCCGTGCGCACCAGAGACGGTGCCAGCGAAGCGTAAAAACCACCGAGCGCCCACACCGCGATGTTGATCGGCAGCACCAGCCACAACGCACGTCGCGCCTGGATCGGCACATGTAGTGTCGGGCGCAGCGAGGCCCAGGCTCCCGGTTGGGGGCTGACGCTTTCCGGCAAACGCCAGACGTACAGCGCTTGCATCACAAACAGCGCGAACAGCACCCAATAGGTCAACTGCAATGGCAGCGGCGCGAACTCGGCCAACAAGCCGCAGCCCATGGCTCCGACCGCCATGCCCAGCAGCGGCGCAACACTGTTGACCAGCGGCCCTTGCTGGCGATCGGTGTCCAACAGCGCCGCACTCAGTACGGCAGTGGCCATCCCCGTCGCAAAACCTTGAAGCACTCGTGCGCTGATCAACCAGGCGACACTGTCTGCATTGATAAACAGCAGCATCGCCAGCATGTTCAACATCACAGCAGTGAAGATCACTGGTTTGCGCCCCAGGTAATCCGAGAGCGAACCGACCGTGAGCAATGCCGCCAGCAAGCTGATGGCGTACACGCCGAAAATCAGGGTCAGGGTCGCTGCCGAGAATTGCAGGTGTTCCTGGTACAAGTGATACAACGGCGTCGGCGCGGTGGAAGCGGCAAGAAAACTGAGTAAGGTGATCGCCAGGAACCACAGGCTTGAACGATTAGACGTTGAACTGGACATGAGCACTCCGCAAAAGCTAACTTTTTGCTTTTGCGGAGTGTGCTACCGGCCAACGCTTAAAGCAAATTCTTTGTGTTAAGGTCCGATGCATGGCAATTAAAGAAGGATTACGCCCGGGCGGCCGCAGTGCCCGGGTGCAAGAGTCGGTTCACTCGGCAGTCCGCGATCTCCTCGAAGAGCAGGACCGCGCCACCGTGACCGTCCCGCAAATCGCCGCGCGCGCCGGCGTCACGCCGTCAACGATCTACCGGCGTTGGGGCGATCTGTCGGTATTGTTGGCGGACGTCGCCCTCGCCCGCATGCGCCCCGAAAGCGAACCGGCCAATACCGGCAGCCTGCGCGGTGACGTGCGCGCCTGGGCCGAGCAGTATCTGGACGAGATGAGTTCCGAGCCTGGCCGCAACATCTTGCGCGACGTGCAATGCAGCACCACGCCGGCCCTTTGCGCGACGATCATTGGCGGGCAGCTGCAGACGATTCTGGATCGTTACCCCGATCAGCCTAAGCCGAATGTTGATCGGCTGATCAACCTGGTGGCGGCGCCGACGGTGTTTCGTATCCTGTTTTCAGCGGCGCCGCTGGAGGTTGAGGAGTTGCATCGGTTGATCGAGATTGCGCTGAGTCAGTAATACCGCCATCGCGAGCAGGCTCGCTCCCACCGTTGATCTTCAGTGGACGCGTAATTTGTGCCCAACATAGATCCAATGTGGGAGCGAGCCTGCTCGCGATGAGGCCTGCCCAAACACTAAAGATCCCACTGACACGCACCCTGCGACACCCCGCCACGCCGCGACCTTGGTCGACACTGACTAACCCCTGCCATCGTGCGAGACTGTCTGTCCGGGCGGGAGTCCCGGGTGTCTTTTGTCTGGAGTTCCCATGTCGCTGTCCAGCGGGCTGATCGCCGCCGTCGCCCTGGCCTATATGGCCATCATGTTCGCCATCGCCTTCTACGGCGACCGTCGCAGCACACCGTTGCCGCCGCGAGTGCGCGCCTGGGTGTACAGCCTGTCGCTGGCCGTCTATTGCACCAGCTGGACCTTCTTTGGCGCCGTGGGCCAGGCCGCCGAACAACTCTGGTCTTTCCTGCCGATCTACCTCGGGCCGATCCTGTTGCTGGTGTGCGCGCCGTGGGTCCTGCAAAAAATGGTGATGATCAGCAAACAGGAGAACATCACCTCCATTGCCGACTTCATCGCCGCGCGTTATGGCAAATCCCAGTCGCTGGCCGTGGTGGTGGCGCTGATCTGCCTGGTCGGCGTGTTGCCCTACATCGCGCTGCAACTCAAGGGCATCGTGCTCGGGGTGAACTTGCTGATCGGCGCCGGTGCCGACGCCATGGGCACTCGCGCCCAAGACACGGCGTTGATCGTGTCGCTGGTGCTGGCGCTGTTCACCATCGTCTTCGGCACCCGCAACCTCGACGCCACGGAGCACCACCGCGGCATGGTGCTGGCGATTGCGTTCGAATCTCTGGTCAAGTTGTTTGCCTTTCTCGCGGTCGGCGCGTTCGTGACTTACGGCCTGTACGACGGTTTCGACGACCTGTTCGACCAGGCCATGCTCGCCCCGCGCCTCGAAGAGTATTGGAAGGAAACCATCAACTGGCCGTCGATGGTGGTGCAGACCGGCGTGGCGATGATGGCAATCATCTGCCTGCCGCGGCAGTTCCACGTGACCGTGGTGGAAAACATCGACCCTCAGGATCTGCGCCTGGCCAAATGGGTGTTTCCAGCCTATCTGGCGCTGGCAGCGCTGTTCGTCGTGCCCATCGCCCTCGCCGGTCAGATGCTGTTGCCGAGCTCGGTGCTGCCGGACTCTTTTGTCATCAGCCTGCCGTTGGCTCAAGCCCATCCTGCCCTGGCAATGCTGGCGTTTATCGGTGGCGCCTCGGCGGCGACCGGCATGGTGATTGTCGCCAGCGTGGCGTTGTCGACCATGGTCTCCAACGACATGCTGTTGCCATGGTTGCTGCGGCGCAACAACGCCGAGCGGCCGTTTGAAGTGTTCCGCCAGTGGATGCTCTCGGTGCGCCGAGTGAGCATTGTGGTGATTCTGCTGCTGGCCTACGTCAGTTATCGCCTGCTCGGCTCGACGGCGAGCCTGGCGACCATCGGCCAGATCGCCTTCGCCGCCGTGACCCAACTGGCCCCGGCCATGCTCGGCGCGCTGTACTGGAAACAGGCCAATCGTCGCGGTGTGTTCGCTGGTCTCGCCGCCGGGACGTTCCTGTGGTTCTACACCTTGATCCTGCCGATTGCCGCCAACAGCCTCGGCTTGTCGCTGAGCAGTTTCCCCGGCCTGGCCTGGTTACACAGCAACCCGTTGCACCTGCCGATTACCCCGCTGACCCAAGGCGTGGTGCTGTCTCTTGCGGGCAACTTCACGCTGTTCGCCTGGGTGTCGGTGCTGTCGCGCACGAGGGTTTCGGAACATTGGCAGGCGGGTCGCTTCATCGGTCAGGAAATCAGCGCCCGCCCCAGCGCCCGTTCGATGCTGTCGGTGCAGATCGACGATTTGTTGCAGCTGGCCGCACGCTTCGTCGGCGAAGAACGCGCCCGTCAGAGTTTTATCCGCTTCGCCTACCGTCAGGGCAAAGGCTTCAACCCGAACCAGAACGCCGACGGGGAATGGATCGCCCATACCGAACGCTTGCTGGCCGGTGTACTCGGCGCTTCTTCGACCCGGGCGGTGGTAAAAGCCGCCATCGAAGGTAGGGAAATGCAACTCGAGGACGTCGTCCGAATCGCCGACGAAGCCTCGGAAGTGCTGCAATTCAACCGCGCGCTGCTGCAAGGCGCGATCGAGAACATCACCCAAGGCATCAGTGTGGTCGACCAGTCGCTGAAACTGGTGGCCTGGAACCGGCGCTATCTGGAGCTGTTCAACTACCCGGATGGACTGATCAGGCTTGGCCGGCCGATTGCCGACATCATTCGCTACAACGCCGAGCGCGGCCTGTGCGGTCCCGGCGAAGCCGAAGTGCACGTCGCACGGCGCTTGCACTGGATGCGTCAGGGCCGCGCCCATACTTCTGAAAGACTTTTCCCCAATGGCCGTGTGATCGAGCTGATCGGCAACCCGATGCCAGGCGGCGGTTTTGTCATGAGTTTCACCGACATCACCGCGTTCCGCGAGGCGGAGCAAGCGCTGACCGAAGCCAACGAGGGCCTGGAGCGACGGGTCACCGAGCGGACCCACGAACTGTCGCAACTCAACCTCGCCCTGACCGAAGCCAAGGGCACCGCGGAGTCGGCCAACCAGTCTAAAACCCGCTTCCTGGCGGCGGTCAGCCACGACTTGATGCAACCGTTGAACGCGGCGCGACTGTTCTCGGCCGCCCTTTCCCACCAGGACGATGGCCTCTCCGGTGAGGCGCAGAAACTGGTCCATCATCTGGACACTTCACTGCGCTCGGCCGAGGACTTGATCAGCGACCTGCTAGACATTTCCCGTCTGGAAAACGGCAAGATCAACCCTGATCCCAAACCGTTCGTGCTCAATGAGATGTTCGATGTCCTCGGTGCCGAGTTCAAGGCGCTGGCCCGCGACCAGGGGCTGAAATTCCGCGTCAGGGGCAGTACGTTGCGCGTCGACAGCGACATCAAACTGTTGCGGCGAATCCTGCAGAACTTCCTGACCAATGCCTTCCGCTACGCCAAAGGCCCGGTGCTGCTGGGGGTTCGCCGACGCAAGGGCGAGCTGTGCCTGGAAGTCTGGGACCGTGGTCCGGGCATTCCTGTGGATAAACAGCAGGTCATTTTCGAAGAGTTCAAACGCCTCGACAGCCACCAGACGCGCGCTGAAAAAGGCCTGGGGCTGGGCCTGGCGATCGCCGACGGGTTGTGCCGCGTGCTCGGTCATACCTTGCGCGTACGCTCCTGGCCGGGGCGCGGTAGCGTGTTCAGTGTCAGTGTGCCGTTGGCTCGGGCGCAAACCGCGATCCCGACTAAGGTCGCCGAACTCAATGGCAAATTGCTGAGCGGCTCGCAGGTGCTGTGCATCGACAACGAAGACAGCATCCTGATCGGCATGAACAGTTTGCTCACGCGCTGGGGTTGTCAGGTCTGGACCGCACGCAACCGCGATGAATGCGCGGCGCTGCTCAGCGACGGGATGCGACCTCAATTGGCCTTAGTGGATTACCACCTGGACGATGGCGAGACCGGGACCGAACTGATGGCATGGCTGCGAACCCGATTGGGTGAGCCAGTGCCAGGGGTAGTGATCAGCGCCGATGGGCGACCGGAGACGGTGGCACAGGTGCATGCGGCGGGGCTGGATTATTTGGCTAAACCGGTGAAACCGGCGGCGTTGCGGGCGTTGTTGAGTCGGCATTTGCCGTTGTAGCGCGACAGCTTTGAGTCTTGTGGTGGAGCCACTGCCGCCATCGCGAGCAGGCTCGCTCCCACATTTGACCGTGTTCGTCCGGATAACTCGGTCAAAAATGTGGGAGCGAGCCTGCTCGCGATGCCTTTTTGGCTACTCCGGCAACTCGGCCAAACCATCCACATCGGTCATCGCCCGTTCCAGCAAGTCTGCCGGCAGGCTCTTGCTCGCCCGCGCGCCAAGCAACTTGAGCTGCTCGGCGCGGCTGACCAGATTGCCGCGGCCTTCCGTCAGCTTGTTGCGCGCAGAGCTGTAGGCTTTGTCCAATTGTTGTAGGCGATTGCCGACTTCATCCAGATCCTGGATGAACAACACAAACTTGTCGTACAGCCACCCGGCCCGCTCGGCGATTTCCCGGGCGTTTTGGCTCTGGCGCTCCTGCTTCCACAGGCTGTCGATGACGCGCAGGGTCGCCAGCAAAGTGGTCGGACTGACGATCACGATGTTGCGATCGAAGGCCTCCTGAAACAGCGTCGGCTCAGCCTGCAATGCGGCGGAAAACGCCGCTTCAATCGGTACGAAGAGCAGGACGAAATCCAGGCTGTGCAAACCGTCGAGACGCTTGTAATCCTTGCCGGCCAGCCCTTTGACGTGAGTGCGCAAGGACAGCACGTGCTGCTTGATGGCGATCTGGCCGATGGCATCGTCTTCGGCCGCGACGTATTGCTGATAGGCCGTGAGGCTGACCTTGGAGTCGACCACCACCTGTTTGTCGCCCGGCAGATAAATGATCACGTCCGGCTGGAAACGCTCACCGTCCGGCCCCTTGAGGTTGACCTGGGTCTGGTACTCGCGCCCCTTCTCCAGGCCCGCGTGTTCAAGCACCCGCTCAAGAATCAACTCGCCCCAGTTGCCTTGGGTTTTCTGCCCTTTCAAGGCGCGGGTCAGGTTGGTGGCTTCGTCGCTCAGGCGCAGGTTCAGCTGTTGCAGCCGCTCCAGTTCCTTGGCCAGGGAAAAACGTTCGCGGGCTTCTGCCTGATAACTTTCTTCGACGCGTTTTTCGAAGGACTGGATGCGTTCCTTCAATGGATCGAGCAACTGACCGAGGCGTTGTTGACTGGTTTCGGCAAAACGCTGCTCGCGCTCGTCGAAGATCTTGCCGGCCAGCTCGGCGAACTGCGCTCGCAGCTCGTCTCGCGAGCCCTGCAGGTCGTTAAGGCGTTGCTGATGGCTTTCCTGCTGCTCACGCAGCTCGGCGTTGAGCGAAGCGGCCTGGGCGTCCAGACGACGCAACTCAGCCTCTTTGCCGGCGCGTTCCAGATTCCAGGCGTGGGCGGCGTCGCGTGCGTCGTCACGTTCGATCTGCAGCAGTTCGACTTCACGGCGTACGGCGGCCAGGTCTGCCTGTTTGGCGGCGTTGGCCTGGCCCAGATCACCGATTTCATCGCGACAGGCTTCGAGTTGCGCGTTCAATCCATCCTGAGCCAGATGGGCCATGGCCAGACGTTCTTCCAGCAGTGCAACCTCTGACTGCGTGGTGCTCGCTCGCCGCTGAAGTTGCCAGGCCAGTACCAGTAACGGCAGCGCAGCGCCCGCCAGACCGAGCAATGCGCTGGTCAAGTCCATAGCCATAGCCACTCCTGCCAATGAAATAAAGCTTGAAGGTTAACCAAGGCGTCAGGTCTTGGACAGCTCAGTCTTCGATCAGACCCAGTTCTTGCTGGGCGCGCCGATCCCCTGCCCGCGCGGCCGAACGCAGAAGGTCCTGACCGATACGACGATCCCGGGCATTCCCGCATTCACGGCACATCAGTTGACCGAGACGGCTTTGCGCGGCCACGACCCCTTCACGGGCTGGCTGCTTGAGCAACCGTCCGGCGAAGTGTTTGACGTTGGGGTTTTCGCCCAGCCGCGGGCTGTCCAGCAGCCACTCGGCCACCCGCATCGAAAAGCGCTTGGGCGGGGTAATGCCGGGAGGTGTGGAGGTTGCAGAGACTGATACTGAGCGAAACTTCATAAAGCACTGTGGGGCAGATCGGAAGGCGCGCCACTCTACTCTTTTTTTCTTACAGGTAAAGTCTAAAAAAACCCGGCACGCCCGTCCTAGAGCAAGCGCTCGGGACAATCCACAGAAGCTGTGGATAACTCAGTGGACAACCGCCCTTGAACTCTCGCAAAGCCGTATGGAATGGGGCCCGCAGTCAAACTGACGATTTTTTCACCAGTAAAAAAAAGCGATGTTTTTCATTGACTTAAATTTTGGTTACAGGCACCCACTGCATTTGAAGGGGAGATGACAGCGGCGTGACGCCCACCGTCACTTATGTGCACAAGTCCCTTCGAGGCAGTTATATCGATGCGCTTTTTCGGCGCATTTTTTGCCTGCACCTGGGGATAAACCTTGGCAAACCCGTGATCCAGGCTGGTCCTGGCCCGATGAGCCGTAACTACCAATGGTCGGAATTTGTGCTATTACAGGGCAAGTCTGCGGGTCATGGCTGTTTCCGGGCGCCAATCCGGACGTTGAATGAGGGCGTTCTCAGAACTATTTTGCTAACACACTTCCCTTCAGCAATTCAATCCGTTAGTATCCGCGGCGTTAGTACCAAGCTGAAAGTCAATTCTGGTCGAACAAATCCCCCCGGTCAGCCTTCCCAAAGGAAGCCTCCACCGACAAAGCGGGATCGACCACCTCGATGGTTTCCAGGTAAACCTTGCGTCAACACAGCCTTTGAATCGAAAGCAAAGGGTGTTGCGAAGCTCACTTACTCTGACCGAACCAACCTGCAAATTGATCAGGATCTTCACCCTGGGCCCAGAACCTTTGCCCTTGATGTGTTGCCTGCCCTCCTAAGTACCTACCTGCCAGCCCAAGCGCGCCAATTTATCAGCGCTTCAAACTGGCTGCTTTGTTCCAGTCGGGTTCTTCGTTCGACCAATGGTGGTCGTCGTCACTGGAACGTTTTAACTTTGCACGGTTCTTATCCGTGTCGCTTGTAGGAACACCCAATGACTATGTCTACTCAAATCCACACCCAGGATGCCATTCGCACCCTAACCAACGCTTTTGCACCAATGAACTGCCTGATCATGGCCGCTCGCAAAGGCTGCTTCAGCTTCACTCTGGTCAACGAA
The DNA here is from genome assembly GCF_000282315.2 of Pseudomonas sp. GM41(2012). GTDB lineage: Bacteria > Pseudomonadota > Gammaproteobacteria > Pseudomonadales > Pseudomonadaceae > Aquipseudomonas. The sequence goes on along the minus strand of NZ_AKJN02000008.1, from coordinate 585,704 downwards.
CACGGCATCGCTCGTCACAGCGAACGCCTGTACCCCGATCAATACTCCAGCGCCGAGCCGCTGCAGGCCGTGATCGAGCGTACCCGTCAGGCACTGGTTGCCTGATACGCCAGAAAGACTGAAAACCTCAAAAGCCTCGCTCAAAAAGCGGGGCTTTTTATTGCCCGATATTTCTCTTTTCGCCGCTGCCGCCTAAGCACAAACCGATATAACGGTTATAACTCGCAGCCGGAAATATTTTAAAAACAGACCTTTACGGCGCGAATATGACACTACACTTCAACTCAAGCGGCTTCAGCCGCTTCCGGCGAGCCTGAGTCGATTCACCCGCTGCCAAGGCCTCTTCAGGTATCGCCGACCATTTCATGTTTCGAGGGCTTTATGGGTATCGCTGCCAGCGAACTGTGCCGTTATGTGATCCGCCCGACATTGATTTACCTCGGGTGCCATAGCGCAACTGCCGAATCCCTGCTGCTGGGCGTCGCCGCCAGCCAGTCAGCCCTTGGTACTGCCCTGCATGACCGCCGTGGACACGGCCTGTACCGAATCGCCGAACTCCGCCATCAAGCACTTTGGGACCACTACCTGGCGCTTGACCCGGAACGCGCAAGCCTGGTTCGCGGCCTGGCCAGCCAACATGCGTTCCTGAGTGGTCCGCACCTCGAATTGACCGTCAACCTGCGTTACGCCACAGCCATCGCCTGGCTGCTGGTAGAAGAACAGAACACCCCCCTCCCCGAAGCAGACGACCTACTGGGAATGGCCCGCATCTGGCGCCAGACCTTCCAGCCTCAAGGACGCCTGAGAGACTTCACCTGCGCCTGGCAAACCTGTGTTTCACCGCTGAATCTGGTCGCCTGCTGATCTGCTGTTTCCACAAGATCGCGCAACGGCTGCGATTTTGGTCGGATTGTCCTACAAAACCGCTCTAAATCAAGCGATACAGCCTATAGCGCTGGGACGAAAATGTTGGTAATTTTCGCCCCGGTGATCACCAGGAGTTCTAATAATGAAAAAAGTAATGCTCAAAACCACCCTTAGCCTCGCCGTTACCTTGGCATCCACTCAGATCTTCGCCAGTGGCTTTGCCCTTAACGAACAAAGCATCAGCGGGATGGGGACAGGTTTTGCGGGGCGCTCTTCATCTGCCGATGATGCAAGTACAGTTTTTGGCAACCCTGCCGGTATGGCCCGCCTCAAAGGCCAACAAATCACTGGCGGTATCGCAGCGATCGACGCCTCGAGCGATATCAGCGATACCAGCGGCCGTTCAAGCGGAACCAACAAAGGCGATATGGTTCCGTTCACTTCAGTGCCGATGGGTTTCTATACAAATAAAATCAACGATGAATGGGCTTTTGGTTTGGGTGTCTACGCTCCGTTCGGGCTGATCACCGACTACGAAAACGGCTTTCAGGGCCGCGCTTTCGGCAGCAAGAGTGAAGTCAAAGTCATCACTCTGCAGCCAACCGTCAGCTACGCTTTCAACGATAAAGTTTCGATCGGTTTTGGCCCTACCATCAACCGGATTTCCGGCACCCTGGAATCGGACATTGCTCTCCCTATCCCCCGGACTGGTGATAACAATGTGGAGATCAAGGGCGACGATACGGCCTTGGGCTTTAACGCCGGCGTCCTGGTGCAAGCCACCGACACCACTCGCGTGGGCCTGACCTATCACTCGAAAGTGAACTACAAGCTCGACGGCCACACCGATGTGACTGCCGGCGCTGGCGTGCCACCTCAGGTGCTCAAATCCAACCGTTACGATGCCTCGCTGAAGATCGAAACACCTGAGTCCTATGACCTTTCCGTGACTCAAGATATAAATGATGCCTGGAAGCTCTATGCCGGTGCTACCTGGACTCGCTGGAGCCGCCTGAAAGACATCACGGTCAACAACGAAGGCGTAACCGCACTTAGCGGTGGTGCCCTCGCCCCACAAATCGTTGGTACCATCAAGGAAGACCAGAACTGGCATGACACCTGGGCCTACGCCCTGGGTACTTCCTACCAGCTGAACAAGCAGTGGGTACTGCGTACCGGTCTCTCCTTTGACCAGTCGCCCACCAACAACACTGATCGTTCGCCACGCATTCCTACCGGCGACCGGACCATCTTCAGTGTCGGTGCGGGCTTCAACCCAACCGACGACTGGACCATTGATGTGGCTTACTCTTACCTCAAGGAAGAATCTGTCACTGTCAACCGCGCTAACGCTTTGGGCCAGTCCTACAACGCCAAGTACGAAAACAGTGCGAACGGTTTCGGTGTTGGCGCGACCTACCGCTTCTGATGATTCACGGCGAACCTGAACCGCTCGCCGCCTGAATTGAAAAAGCCCCGTTCTCTTGTACAGAGGCGGGGCTTTTTAATGGGCGTCAATCAGGGTTGCGAGGCCAGGGCTTTCTCCACCGCGGCGATGAACTCGGGATCGTCAGGCTTGGTCAGGCTGGAGAAATTGGCGATTACCTGGCCCTTGCGATCGACCACGTACTTGTAGAAGTTCCACTTCGGCGCGGTGCTCTGCCCGGCGATGATCTTGAACAAGTGCGTCGCGTCATTACCGCGGACTTTCTGCGGTTCAGTCATGGTGAACGTCACGCCGTAGTTCACGTAGCAGACCTTGGCAGTCTCTTCGCCATCCTTGGACTCTTGCTTGAAGTCGTTGGACGGAACGCCGATTACTTCCAGCCCCTGATCCTTGTAACGCTGATTCAGCGCCTCAAGGCCTTTGAACTGCGGGGCGAAACCACAGAAGCTCGCGGTATTGACCACCACCAGCGGTTTGCCGGCGAAGCGCTGGCACAGGTCGATGGATTCCTTGGCGCGCAACTTGGGCAACGAGCCCTGCAAAAGCTCCGGGCACTCGGCCGCTTGAGCCAATCCACTAAACGCTACCAGTAACGCGGGAACTGCGAGCCAGCGCATCAGCATGTGGGGGCATCCTCGAGAAGTCGTCCAAACCGAAGTTACTCGCCCTCACATCCTGCTAGCAAGCACCCATGCCCAGTTGCATCAGCGCCAGCCCGCCCTGATGCCAGCCCCACCACGACAGGGCCAGCAGCAACGCGCAGACAGCGACGACAGCGATCCGCGGCCAGAGACTGTTCATATCGCACTCATCTGTGTTTGCAGGCGCGCCACCGGCCGCTCACGCACCGGCCAGTTCAGGGCGGCGGCCAACAGGCTCAAGAGAATCGCCACTTGCCAGATCAAGTCATAGCTCCCGGTTCGGTCATACACCACCCCGCCCAACCAGCCGCCTAGGAACGATCCGAGCTGGTGAAACAGGAAAACAATCCCACCGAGCATGGACAGATTTCGCACGCCGAACAAGGTCGCGACGGTGCCGTTGGTCAAGGGCACCGTCGACAGCCACAGGAAGCCCATCGTCATGCCAAACAGGTACGCGGTGGTCGTCGTGACGGGCGCCCACAGGAACAACCCGATCACCACTGCCCGCAGCAGATACAGGCCCGTAAGCAAACGTGGCTTGGACATCCGTCCGCCCAGCCAGCCCGCCGTGTAGGTCCCGAAAATATTGAACAGCCCGATCAACGCCAGCACCGTGGTGCCGACGCTCGCCGGAAGATGCTGATCCACCAGATAAGCCGGCAAGTGCACGCCGATGAATACCACCTGAAAACCGCAGACAAAAAAGCCGAACGCCAGCAGCCAGAATCCCGAATGGGAACAGGCCTCGTGCAATGCTTCGGACAGCGTTTGCTCATGACCGAGCACCGGCAGCGGCTTGTCCTTGAGCATGCTCACCAGCGGCACAATCAGTGCCACCAACAGGCCCAACACCAGCAATGCAGCGGACCAGCCGAGCCAGCCGATCAACCCCAGCGTGCCGGGCAACATGGCGAATTGACCGAAAGAGCCGGCAGCGCTGGCAATGCCCATGCCCATGCTGCGTTTCTCTGGCGGCACTGCACGGCCGACTACGCCGAGGATCACCGAGAACGAGGTACCGGACAGACCGATGCCGATCAACAGGCCGGCACTCAGGGACAAGGTCACGGCGGAATCCGACAGGCCCATGAACACCAGGCCCAATGCATACAAGACACCGCCGACCAACACCACTTTCGCGGCACCAAAGCGGTCGGCCAGCGCGCCGGTGAATGGCTGCGCCAGGCCCCAGATCAGGTTCTGCAAAGCAATGGCGAAGGCAAACGTCTCACGCCCCCAACCGAACTCGGCACTCATCGGCGCCAGAAACAGCCCGAAGCCGTGTCTTACCCCCAAGGACAACGCAAGAATCAGCGCACTCCCCAACAAAACCCAACCACACGTACGCCACATCGATGTCATTCTTATTCTCCGGTAGCGGGTATATACCCGCTTAAGATCGGAAAAACCGGCATCACGCCAGTTCGTCCAGCAGTCGCAGCAAGGTTTCGCGTTTCTCGGCACCCAAACGGTCAATCAACCGCTGTTGCGCCGCTTCCCACGCGGGCAAGGCCGCTTTCAGCCGCTCAACACCGGCCTCGGTGAGCATGACGATGCGGTTACGCATGTCTTCGCCCTCGACCAGCTTCAGCAGGCCTTCGCCTTCCAGCACCCGCAGATTGCGCCCCAAGGTGCTACGATCCAGCCCCATGGCCTCGGCCAACGTGGAAATACTCGGTTTATCCAGACGCTGCAGATTACACAGCAGAGAATACTGGGCGACGTTGATCCCGAAGCCGTCGAGAGCGCCGTCGTAATGCCTGCTGACGCCACGGGCGGCGCGACGCAGGTTGATGCATAAACATTGGGAGTCGAGCATGGTGCGTGTATATACCCGCGGTTAAATGAATGCAAATTTTTGATACAAATTACCTGTAGGAGCAAGGCTTGCCCGCGATGAACGTTAACGCGTTTTCCCTGAAAGAACAGCAGCGCGGCCATCGCGAGCAAGCTTTGCTCCTACGGAACCAGTGCGAGGCTGACCAGTAAAACCATTTCCAGCAATTCCAGCAACGCCCCCGCCGTATCGCCCGTCGTGCCGCCCAATCGGCGCAGCATCAGTTGCCGCAGCCAGACAAACACCAGCGCCGCCAGCACCACTGCCAATACGCCGCTGAGGCCGGCAATCAAAACACACGCCAACGCACTCACCGCCAACACCTGCTTACCCGCCAGACGCGGCAGATGATCGGCCAGCGCTTGTCCCAGGCCACCGGCACGCACATAAGGCGTGGTCAGGAACAACCCCAACATCGCGCTGCGCCCGATCAACGGGACAATGATCAGGACAACGGCGTGTTGCTGCTCGATCAATGCCAGCAACGCGGCGAATTTGAGCAGCAACACCAGCACCAGCGTCACGACCGCAATCGGCCCGCTGCGCGGGTCCTTCATGATCGTCAACGTGCGCTCGCGATCTCCGAACCCACCGAGCCATGCATCGGCGCTGTCGGCCAGGCCATCCAGGTGCAAGGCACCGCTGAGCAGGACCCAAACCGTCAGCAACAGCGCGGCGTGAAGCAACAACGGGGTACCGAGCAGCAGCCAGTTGGACGCCCACAAAATCCCGCCGAACAGCAGGCCGACCAGCGGATAAAACAGCAAGGACCGCCCCAATTCCTGTGGTTCCGGCATGCCCGGCAGACGAATCGGCAGACTGCTCAAAAATTGCAGGGCGATCCAGAACGGCAACATGGTCAGAGCGCTTCCTTTAACAACAGGCCGGATTCGACCGTCAGCGAAAACAACGCGCCATGCCCGACTTCGACGTTGAGCAACTGCTCACGAGGCAATCCCCGCGCCTGAGCCAGCAACAAACGCATGACCCCGCCGTGACTGATCAGCAACACCCGCTCGCCTGCGTAAGTAGCCTGCAAGCGCTCAACAGCTGCCAACACCCGCGTCGAAAAATCCACCACCGGCTCACCCTGAGGCGGCGTAAACGAATAAGGGTCGGCCCAAAACAATCCCAACGCCTCGGCATCGGTTTCCATCAACGCGGCGGCGCTCTGCCCTTCCCAGACGCCGAAGTGCAGCTCCTGGAGGTCTTTATCCAACTGCACCGGCAAACCCAACTGTGCGCCGAGCTCTTCGGCGAACCGCGCGCACCGCTGCAGTGGCGAGCTGACCAAACGATCCCAAGGCCCCTGCTCGACCACTGCCGCGCGCATCTGCGCCCAGCCCTTTTCAGTCAACGCATCGTCGAGGCTGCCGCGCAAACCGCCACCGAGTTCGGTTTCGCCGTGGCGCAACAGGTCCAGGCGCAAGGTCATACCGGACGATCCGCCACGGCGGCCTCGGCGAATGTCGCCATCTGCCCGTGAAGGTCGCACGCCAGACGCAGCAACGGCACGGCCAACGCGGCACCACTGCCCTCGCCCAGACGCAGGCCGAGGTCCAGCAGCGGTTCGGCGTTGAGGGTTTCCAGCACATGACGATGACCCGGCTCGGCGCCGCGATGGCCGAACAACAGCCACTGACGGCATTCAGGATTCAAGCGCACCGCCACCAACGCCGCGACGCTGCAAATAAAACCGTCCACCAGCACCGCAACGCCTTCCTGGGCACACGCCAGATACGCGCCGACCAGAGCCGCAATTTCAAAACCGCCGAGGTTGAACAAGGTTTGCAGCGCATCACCACGCTGAGCGCTGTGCAACGCCAAAGCGCGTTCGATCACCTGCGCTTTATGGCTGACACCCGCCGCATTCAAACCTGTACCCGGCCCGGCCAGATGCACCACCGGGCAATCGAGCAAGGCACAGGCCAACGCGCTGGCCGCGGTGGTGTTGCCGATGCCCATCTCGCCACCGATAAACAACTGCGCTCCCGCCGCGATGGCGCGCTGCACACTGTCGCGGCCGGCCTGCAAAGCGAGTTCGCCTTGAGCCGGCGTCATCGCCGGACCTTCGACAAAATTCGCCGTGCCCGGGCCGATGTTGACGTGACGCACACCTGGCAAATTCAACGACGGCGTGACCGTGCCGAGGTCGACGACTTCCAGGGAGGCCCCGAGTTGCCGCGCCAGCACGCTGATCGCCGCCCCGCCACTGACGAAGTTGAGCAACATCTGCCCGGTGACTTCCTGGGGAAATGCCGACACCCCTTCAGCAACCACGCCATGGTCGCCGGCAAAAATTGCGATCCACAGCTGATCCAGACTCGGCTTGACCTGCCCCTGCAGCCCGGCCAATTGCACGGCCACCGACTCAAGCCGACCGAGGGAGCCGGCCGGTTTGGTCAGCTGCTGTTGACGGGCCTCAGCCTGCTCGACCGCTTGAGCGTTGATCGGTTTGCACGGGTTCAGCCACCAGGATTGAGTCATAACGCAGTTCCTTTCAAAGTCAGGGGCAGGCCGGCGACGGTCAGGACGACGCGTTGACAGCGCTCGGCCAAGGCTTGATGCAGCCAACCGGCTTCATCGACATAGCGGCGAGTCAATTCGCCCAGCGGCACGACACCCATTCCGGTCTCGTTGCTGACAAAAATGATTTCACCCGGCAACGACGCCAGGCAGTCCAGCAGCGCATCACGCTCGGCCGACAGACGCTCGGCGTCGTCGAGCATCAGCAGGTTGGTCATCCACAACGTCAGGCAATCCACCAGCAGGCACTGATCGGCACTGGCGGTTTCGCGCAGGATGCGGGCGAGTTCCACAGGTTCTTCGATCAACGCCCATTCGGCTGGGCGACGGGCGCGGTGATGGGCCACCCGCTCGTTCATTTCACCGTCGAGGGGTTGGCTGGTGGCGATGTAGGTCACGTGTAATTGACTGTCTGCAGCCAGCTTTTCAGCCAAGCGACTTTTGCCGGAGCGGGCGCCGCCGAGGATCAGTTGCAGCATGGTTCATTCCTTCAAATTGGCGGTGTGGCGACGGGCCTCATCGCGGGCAAGCCTTGCTCCTACAGGATCAAGAGCGGCTCTTGCCCCTGTAGGAGCATGGCTTGCCCGCGATGACATTCTCAAACCCCCTCAAATCCCACAGAGCTCACGCAACAGTCGGGTATCCAGATGCTTCTCCACCAGATCCGCCAGCCGCTCGATATCGCGCTCACGTAACGCGTGATAATCCACGTCCTGCACCGCCTGCAAACCTGCCCAGCGCAACAGCGCACTACACGCCGCGGGCGATTCAAACAGGCCATGCAGATAGGTGCCGAAAATCTGCCCGTCCACGCTTTGCGCACCGTCGCAGCGACCGTCGTCCAGTTGCACGGCGGCGTTTTCCAGCGCCGGCCCGGTGGTCACGCCGGCATGAATTTCATAGCCGATGACCGGCGCGTCTTCGAGCGCCAGACGCCCGCGCACATTGCGCAATTGCTTCTCTTCTTCGAGCCGGGTTTCGAACGCCAACAAGCCCAAACCGACGCTGGAACCCGGTGCGCCTTCGAGGCCCAGCGGGTCGTGTACCTGGTCGCCGAGCATTTGCAGACCGCCGCAAATCCCCAGCACTTTGCCGCCATAACGCAGATGACGACTGATCGCAGTGTCCCAGCCATTGGCCCGCAGATACGCGAGGTCGCTGCGCACGCTTTTCGAGCCGGGAAGAATAATCAGGTCCGCCGGTGGAATTGCCTGACCGGGGCCGACAAATTGCAGATCCACCTGCGGATGCAAGCGTAGCGGATCGAAATCGGTGTGGTTGCTGATGCGCGGCAGCACCGGCACCACCACTTTCAGCACCTGGTCGGCCTTGTCGGTCTGACGCTGATCGATGCCGTCCTCGGCCTCAAGGTGCAGGTCCATCACGTAAGGCAGAACGCCGATCACCGGTTTGCCGGTCCGCGCTTCCAGCCAGTCGAGGCCCGGTTGCAGCAAAGCGATATCGCCACGAAACCGGTTGATGATGAAGCCTTTGACCCGCGCCTGCTCGCTGGGCGACAGCAGTTCCAGCGTGCCCACCAGATGCGCGAAAACCCCACCGCGATTGATGTCAGCAATCAGCACCACCGGACAATCCACGGCTTCGGCAAAGCCCATGTTGGCGATGTCGCCGGCACGCAGATTGATCTCGGCCGGCGAGCCCGCGCCTTCGACCATGACCACTGGATACGCTGCGCTCAGCCGTCCATGAGAGGCCAGCACTGCTTGCATCGCGATGGCTTTGTAGTCGTGATACGCGACCGCGTTCATCGTTGTGACCGCTCGGCCATGGATGATCACTTGAGCGCCGGTGTCGCTGTTGGGTTTGAGCAGGACCGGATTCATGTCGGTGTGCGGCTCAAGGTTGGCGGCTTGAGCCTGCACCGCTTGCGCACGACCGATCTCGCCACCGTCGGCGGTCACGGCACTGTTGAGCGCCATGTTCTGTGGCTTGAACGGCACGACGCTGACGCCCTGACGCGTGACCCAGCGGCACAACGCCGTTACCAGCGTACTTTTACCGGCGTCGGAAGTGGTGCCCTGCACCATCAACGTTGTCATTGGGTTTCCCTAGCGTAGGCTTCGAACGCTTGCGCGAGACGTGTCCAGTCGGCTTCATCGGCGGGCAAGCCGAAACGCAGGCTGCTGTTGTGCGTGAACAACCGCAGCAGAATGCCGCGCCGAGCCATGAATTCATGCAAGGCTTCGGCGCGTTCGGTGATCAGCCATTGAAACAACGCGCAGCCGCCCTGGGGTTTGAAACCGTGGTGTTCAAGCAACAGCGCCAGACGCTCGCTGGCCTCTTCAGTGCGAACCCGCTGCCGGGCATGCCCTTCGGTATCCAGCAGACAGGCCTGACCCAGCACCCGCGTCGGCCCGCTGACCGCCCACGGTCCCACTTGCTCGGCCAGCAACTTGAGCAACTTGCGCTCGGCCAGCACGAAACCCAGGCGCACACCGGCCAGGCCGAAAAATTTGCCGAAGGAACGCAGCACGATCAACCCGACCCGATTGGCAAAAGGTGCCAGGCTCAGCTGCGGCGTGTTGTCCATGAACGCCTCGTCCACCACCAGCCAGCCACCACGCTGGGCCAGCCGCGAGTGCCAGTCGAGCAGCCGAGTCGGTGTCAGGCTCAGGCCGGTAGGATTGTTCGGGTTGACCACTACCAGCACGTCGAAGCTGTCGAGATAGAAATCGACTTCCTGCTCCAGCACTTCACGCACGATGTAGCCATTGCGGCGCCACGCTTCGGCGTGTTCGGCGTAACACGGCGAGAGCACGCCGACCTTGCCCGCCCGGCGCAAACGCGGCAGCAACTGGATCGCCATTTGCGAACCGGCCACCGGCAGCACCTGAGCGGCGCCGTAATAATCACAGGCCGCCTGCTCCAGACCGTCGTCGGTTTCCGGCAAACGCGCCCAGGCCCGCAACGGAATCTCCGGGACCGGAAACGGCCAGGGCGCGAGGCCGCTGGACAGGTCGAGCCACTCGGCTTCGGCGATGCCGTATTCGAGCGCCGCCTTGCGTAACCGACCACCGTGCTCAAGCATAAAATTCAGCCCCCACGCAGAGGATCAGCAACCATAACCATACCCCGCGCTGGACCAATTGCCAGCCGCGGTCGATGGAGTCGGCGTCCGCCGGTTCGCCTTCGCCCAATTGCGGACGCTGATGCAGTTCGCCGTGATAAATCGCCGCCCCGCCCAACTCGACGCCGAGCGCTCCGGCACCGGCCGCCATCACCGGACCGGCATTCGGGCTGTCCCAGGTCGGGCCTTGGGTACGCCAACATTTCAGCGCCAGACGGGTTTTGCCCAGCAGCGCGTAGGTCAGCGCCACCAGGCGTGCAGGAATATAGTTGAGGACATCGTCGATCTTTGCCGCCGCCCAGCCGAAACGCTCGAAGCGTTCATTGCGGTAACCCCACATCGCATCCAGCGTGTTGCTCAAACGGTAGAGCACCACGCCAGGCGCGCCGGCCACGGCAAACCAAAACAGCGCAGCGAATACCGCATCGCTGCCGTTCTCCAGCACCGATTCTGTAGCGGCGCGGGCGACTTCGGTTTTATCCAGTTCGCTGGTCTGGCGGCTGACCAGATAACTGACACGTTTGCGCGCCTCGTCCAGATCATCACTGCGCAGCGCCTTGGCCACCGGCTCGACGTGTTCACCGAGGCTGCGCATGCCGAGGGCGCAATAGAGCACCAGAATCTCGACGATCCAGCCGACATAGGGCGCCCAGGAAAACGCCGTGGCCAGCAGGGTCAGCGGCAACACTGCAATCACCCAAGCGGTGACGCCATGGCTGCGCCAGCCGCGACCTTCACCATTGAAACGTTGCTCGATGCGGTCGGCAAAACGGCCGAACGCCACCAGCGGATGCCAGCGCTTGGGTTCACCCAGCAGCGCATCCAGCGCAACCGCGGCGACACTCAACAACGCCACACTCATTGACTTACTCCCCAATAATTTTCATACAGCAACTCACTGAGCGGACGCGCCTGCGCCCAGCCTTCGAGTACCAGCATCGGCGCCGGATAGAATTCCTTGACCGGCCCCAGGCAAAGAACGGCCAACGGCTTGGCTCCGGCGGGTAGACCCAACAGGTCCGCCAGGGCTTGCGGCTCGAACAGCGAGACCCAGCCCATGCCCAATCCTTCAGCGCGGGAGGCCAGCCAGAGGTTCTGGATCGCGCAGGACAACGAGGCCATGTCCATTTCGGGCAAGGTGCGACGGCCGAAGATGTGACGCTCGCGATCATCCATCAGCGCCGCGACCAGCACCTCGGCGCAGTCGTTGATGCCTTCGACTTTCAGCTTCATGAACTCGTCGGTGCGCTCGCCGAGGGCTTCGGCGGTGCGGAGGCGTTCTTCCTCCACCAATAACTGAATCTTGCCGCGCAGGGCTCGATCGCTGATGCGGATGAACCGCCAGGGCTGCATCAGGCCGACACTCGGCGCCTGATGCGCGGCTTCGAGCAGGCGCCGCAGCAACTCGGGCTCGACCGTGCCGCCGCTGAAATGACGCATGTCGCGGCGTTCGCCGATGGCTCGGTAGACCGCTGCGCGTTCAGCTTCGGAAAAGGCGTTGTCAGTCATGGCCTCTTCGCGAGCAGGCTCGCTCCCACAGTGGAAGGTGTGCTATCTGAAGAAACGCGGTCCCCTGTGGGAGTGAGCCTGCTCGCGATGGCGTCCGTATGGTCAGGCACAAACAGCGCGGCAATCGCCAATGGATTGGACGGAAAATAGAAGTGCACATAAGAGGCGGTCATCCGCCCCTCACGATAAACCGCCTCCGCCCCTCGCCCACCATTCGGGCTCAGCCCACGAGCAATCGGCTCAAGCTCAGTGCTGGTCAACGAGTGGTGATACGTGTGCCCGCGCAACAAACCTTCCGGCAACTCAACTGCCTGCAACGCCAACGCGGCCAGACGCTTTTGCATCACCGCATCACCGGCCAGCAAGCCGACCAGTTCAGCGCGAGTGCCCTCGACATCGGTCAACGAATCGAGCAGATACAGCATGCCGCCGCACTCGGCCAACAATGGTTTACCCGCCGTATGGTGAGCGCGGATTGCGGCCAGCATCGTGGTGTTCTGTGACAGGGCCACATGGTGCAATTCGGGATAACCACCCGGCAGATAGAGGCTGTCTGCCTCCGGCAATTGCGTGTCACGAATCGGCGAGAAAAACGACAACTCGGCGCCCATGGCTCGCAGCAAATCCAGACTTGCACCGTAGGTGAAGGCAAACGCTTCGTCACGGGCCACGGCGATACGCACGCCGGCCAGCAACGGTTCTGCAGCGATCACATCAGGCGCGGCGAATGCCACCGCTGGTGGCAGCGCGACCTCGCAACTGCTGGCCAGTGCGTCAGCCGCTGCATCGAGGCGCAGGTCGAGATCGTTCAACTCACTGGCCTGAACCAGCCCGAGATGCCGACTCGGCAATTCGATCCCGGTTTCCCGGGACAAGGCGCCGTACCAGCGCAAGCCTTCAGTGAGGCTGCCTTCCAGTAATTGCGCGTGACGCAGGGTGCCGACGCGGTTGGCCAGCACACCGGCAAACGGCAAGTCCGGCTGATACTTCGCCAGCCCCAGGGCCAGTGCGCCAAAGGTCTGGGCCATGGCAGTGCCGTCGATAACACCGAGCACCGGCACACCGAAGTGCCGCGCCAGATCAGCACTCGACGGCGTACCGTCGAACAGCCCCATGACGCCTTCGATGAGGATCAGATCCGCTTCGCCGGCGGCCTCCCACAACAGTCGACGACTTTCCTGCTCGCCGACCATCCACATGTCCAGTTGATACACCGGCGCACCGCTGGCGCGCTCGAGAATCATCGGGTCGAGAAAGTCCGGGCCGCATTTGAACACGCGCACTTTGCGCCCCTGATTGCGATGCAAACGGGCCAGTGCGGCGGTGACGGTGGTCTTGCCCTGACCGGAGGCCGGCGCGGCAATCAATACCGCCGGGCATTGACGATGGCTATTCATAAAGTGCAGCTCACAACTCGACGCCTTTTTGCGCTTTGATGCCGGCCTGGAACGCGTGCTTGATCACGCTCATTTCAGTAACGGTGTCGGCCAGTTCGATCATCTCCGGCTTGGCGCCGCGACCTGTCACCACCACATGCTGCATCGGCGGACGGGCCTGCAAGTCGCTGAGCACTTGATCGAGATCCAGATAGCCGTGCTTGAGTGCAATGTTCAATTCATCCAGCACCACCAGGCCGATCGACGGATCACGCAGCAATTCGCGCGACACCGCCCACGCGGCTTCGGCGGCGGCGATGTCACGCTGGCGATCCTGGGTTTCCCAGGTGAAGCCCTCGCCCATCACATGAAAACGCACCTGTTCCGGGAAGCGCCGGAAGAACAGCTCTTCGCCGGTGCTGCTGCGCCCCTTGATGAACTGCACCACGCCACACTGCATGCCGTGGCCCATGGACCGGGCGAGCATGCCGAAGGCCGAGCTACTTTTGCCTTTGCCGTTACCGGTCAGCACCAGCAGCAGGCCGCATTCATTCGGGGAATTGGCGATGCGTTCGTCGATCACGGCTTTTTTGCGCAGCATGCGCGCCAGATGACGTTCGTCACGATCGGGGGTATCAGTCATGGGGGAGCTCTCCGTTGAGGCTGGATAACGGCGGGCAGGCACAAGAATAGACGGCAAGAAGCCTGGCATCGCCCACCGTGATGCCGCTGGATGGATCAGGCCGGTCTCCGGGCTCATGAGCGGCGATTTGCCTGACTGCGCGCCTTCCCATGTCGACAGTCGACACAGTGGCTCAAGGCGCAGCCTTCACTCATTTACCGTTGCGGGGGCAGCGCCGGGATTATGGCTCTTCGTCACTTGAAGAGAATCACTCACCGGCTTCCCTGTTTCACTCTGTCGACCAACGTCACAGAGCACCTGAAACAAGCCGCGAAGGTTAGAGGGTTGGGGATGGAGCGTCAATTGAAGACAGGCGGCCTGCGAGCGAATAACTGCCGCCGATCAATTATCTGACGCCAATCTTGTGCCACACTCTCAGCGGTGATATCAAAGAGCCACAACCTCACAACACAAATAACAAGGGTGAGCCACATGCAAGGCATGATCATCAGCAATCCGAAGCTGGAATTCCTGCGCCCGGTGCTGGAACGCTGGTTTGACTGTATCGACCGCTACAACGCCGTGCGCGGCGATAATGACACGCCTTACTGGTACGACGAAAAAGCCAACCTGAGCCTGCTTTCCGCCGCGGCCTGGATGGCGGAAATGGTCACGCTGCAACAAACACCGACCCGTAAACAGGTCGAAGAAGGCGAACGCAATGGCCGCGCCGATCTGTTTATCGCGACCAGCGAAGAACGCGCTTACCTTCAGGCGACGCAGCGCTGGCCACGCGTCAACAGCCTGAACCTGACTCAAGCCTTGCAGGACATCACCAGCGATGCCAAACGCATCAGCTACGCCAGCGACCTGAAACTCGGCTGCCTGTTCGTTGCGCCGCAAAAAGCTCAACAGAGCGCCACCCCGGAAGAACTCCAGGACATGGTCGATGATCTGCAAAAGGAACACACCTGCGCCGTGGCCTGGTACTTCCCCTATGCCTATCGCAAGTTGCGCAACGAAGCCGGCAACTATCACCCTGGCATAGCCGTGCTGTTCAAGGAAGCCCGCGGCTGACCGGTTGAACCATCGCGCACCTGCTCTTCTCTATTGATTAGGTCAATGCATTCATAGGGAAGATCAGCATGCGCAAGCCCCCGCTCGCTCTCGTCATCGTGCTCGCCGGAGGGCTTGCGGCCTGTGGAGAAAACGCCAGGCTGCAAGTCTCCGACGGCACCGGCCCATCGCCCAAGCTGCCAGAACCGAACAAGACCCTGATCCCGACGGTGAACATCGCCCCGGCGATCGGCTGGCCGGACGGTGCGAAACCCATCGCCGCGACAGGCACTCAGGTGGCGGCATTTGCCGAAGGTCTCGATCACCCGCGCTGGCTCTACGTGTTGCCCAACGGCGACGTGCTGGTCGCCGAAACCAACGCACCACCCAAACCCGATGACGGCCAAGGTATTCGTGGCTGGGTCATGGGCAAAGTCATGGGCCGTGCCGGCGCCGGCGTACCGAGCCCGAACCGCATCAGGCTGCTGCGCGACAAGGACCACGACGGCATCGCCGAAACCCGCACGGTGTTCCTGGAAAACCTCAACTCACCCTTCGGCATGACCTTGGTCGGCAATGATCTGTACGTCGCCGACACGGACCGCTTGCTGCGCTTTCACTATGAAAACGGCGAGACAGCGATCAAGTCGCAGCCGATGAAGGTGATCGACCTGCCGGGCGGCACGCTGAACCACCACTGGACCAAAAACGTCATCGCCAGCAAGGACGGCAGCAAGCTGTACGTCACGGTGGGCTCGAACAGCAACGTCGGTGAAAACGGCATGGATCAGGAGGAAGGTCGCGCAGCGATCTGGGAAGTGGATCGCGCCACCGGCAACCATCGCATCTTCGCCTCGGGGATTCGTAATCCAAACGGGCTGGCCTGGGAACCCCGGAGCGGCGCATTGTGGACAGCGGTCAACGAGCGCGACGAAATCGGCAGCGATCTGGTGCCGGACTACATCACGTCAGTGAAGGACGGCGGGTTCTACGGCTGGCCTTACAGTTATTACGGTCAGCACGTCGACGTTCGCGTCGAGCCGCAAAACCCCGACCTGGTGGCCAAGGCCATTGCGCCGGACTACGCGGTCGGCCCGCATACTGCCTCATTGGGCCTGACGTTCGCTGAAGGCAACAGACTGCCGGCGCAATTCAAGGAAGGGGCATTCATCGGCCAGCATGGCTCGTGGAACCGTAAACCGCACAGTGGCTACAAAGTGATTTTCGTACCGTTCAGCTCAGGAAAACCGAGCGGGCCGCCGGTGGATGTGCTCACTGGCTTCCTCAATAACGAGGAAAAAGCCATGGGCCGGCCGGTGGGCGTGGTGATTGACCGGCAGGGTGATTTGTTGGTGGCGGATGACGTGGGCAACAAGGTGTGGCGCGTGTCGGCGGTTAAATAAATTTCGAACCGCACATAACCCATGTGGGAGCGGGCTTGCTCGCGAAGAGGCCATAACATTCAGCATCTCTGTTGACTGTTACACCG
The DNA here is from genome assembly GCF_000282315.2 of Pseudomonas sp. GM41(2012). Taxonomy (GTDB): domain Bacteria; phylum Pseudomonadota; class Gammaproteobacteria; order Pseudomonadales; family Pseudomonadaceae; genus Aquipseudomonas. The sequence continues at coordinate 569,243 of NZ_AKJN02000008.1, read as the reverse complement.
TCTTCGCGAGCAAGCCCGCTCCCACAAGAACCGCGTTCAGCGCTTGCGGCAGAGTGTGAGCCCATCCCCCAACGGCAACAACGACAAATCCACACGCGAGTCATCCTTCAATGCACGATTGAGCGCCTGGATGGCTCGGGTGTCTTCGCTCTCGGGATTGTCCTCAAGCACCCGGCCACTCCACAGCGTGTTATCAAACACCGCCAGACCGCCGACACGCAGCAGTCGCAATGCGTGCTCCAGATAACGTGGGTAGTTGGCTTTGTCGGCATCGATAAAGATCAGGTCGAATGACGCTTGCTGATCCAGCTGAGCCAGGGTATCCAGCGCGGGCGCCAGACGCAGTTCGATCCGCTCGGCAAGTCCCGCCTCCTGCCAGTAACGGCGCGCGGTGGCGTTGTAGTCGCCGGGAATGTCACAGCAGATCAGCGAACCGTCATCCGGCAATGCAGCCGCCATGCACAAGGCGCTGTAACCGGTGAAGGTGCCGATTTCCAACAGACGCTTGGCACCGGTGAGTTTCACCAATAGCGCGAGGAACTGCCCCTGCTCCGGCGCCACCTGCCAGCGAGCCATGGGCAGCGCCTGGGTTTCGTCACGTAAACGCTTGAGCAACGGCGTTTCGCGCAGGGAAACGTCGAGCAGGTATTGATACAGGGAATCGTCGAGATTGAGTGTGCGAGCGGTCATGACAACCTCTGCCATTTAGGGATTGCGCGCCAAGTGCTCAGGTTGCAAGACGCGCTTGGCGCTCAGATAGGCTTTTTGCCAGTAAGCTTTGGACAAGCTGTCGAGCTTCACCGTGCCGCCGGTGGCCGGCGCATGGACGAAGCGACCTTCGCCGACGTAGATCCCGGCATGACTGACTTGAGAACCGCCATTGGTGGCGAAGAAGATCAGGTCACCGGTTTGCAGGCCTTCCTTGCCCACGCTGGCCGCCTGCATGCCGATCATCTCGCGTGTGGTACGCGGCAGAGAAATGCCGGCGACGTCACGGTAGACATAACCGATCAGCCCGCTGCAATCGAAACCCGAATCCGGCGTGTTGCCACCCCAACGATACGGCGTGCCCACCAGGCCGAGCGCGCGGAACAAGACGTCTTCCGCCTCAGGGGAGAATGCCTGGGAGGAACTGAAAATAATGGGTGCGCGAACCACCGGCGCAGGTGGCGGTGTACGGCTGGCGCAGGCGCTGAGCAGCGCTGCGAAGAACATGATTGCGAGGCGGGCCGACATCGACATATGCAGAGCATCCTGATCTGGCTGCGGCTTTTTCTGCAGGGGGCGCAGAAAAGAAAACCGCCTGCGCAGGACGCAGGCGGTTTGCCATCAATAATAGATCGGATTCTAGCTGCTACGTGGCAAACTTCAAGTAAGACTTTAAGTTCACCTTACAAAAAGTCCGCTTACTTGCGCGCCGTGACGATCGGGGCCGCAGTCGGTGCCATCGCGAGTGCGCGCTTGGCTTCGATGAAGGTCTTGCTCCAGTAGCTGTCGCCCAGGCTATCGATCCGGACACCACCACTACGGCGGCTGCTGGAATGGATGAACTGGTTGTCACCCAGGTAGATCCCGGCGTGACTGACGCGGCCGCGACGGCCATTGGTGGCGAAAAACAGCAAGTCGCCAGGCTCCAGCTTGCTGCGAGAAACCAGCGGAGCGTCGAGGTTGATCATTTCGCGGGTGGAGCGTGGCAGGTTCACGCCGGCTTCTTCACGAAACAGGTAACCGATGAAGCCGCTGCAATCAAAGCCAGCCTCGGAGGTGCCGCCGAAACGGTAACGGGTACCGATCAGGGACATGCCGCGTTCGAGGATGCTGTCGGCCAGAACCGGAAGCTGGTACGACTTGCCGCCGGCGAAGTCTGCCAGTTCTTTTTCGGTGGCCGCCTCTTCCTGGAAAAGAGCTTGCTGATAAAGCACGGAAGATTGGGCGGTAGCAGAGTTTTTAACCTGCTGTTGTTGCTCTTGCTGGGACACTGGAGAGTGAGCAGCGCAACCGAACAACAGGGTGACGAGTGCGAGAGGCACGAGGGGTGCAAAGCGATTTAGCATGGGCACGACCGTGGCTGATAGTTCTAAAGAAGCCGAGACTATGCCTACTATCAACCTCATTTGCAAATTCAATCGAACTTTATGTGACTTCTTGGTTTCGCGTTTACATCTAAGCGCTTAAGCCCGTTTTAGACGTTCGCGCAGCCTGCAGCCCTGTAGGAAAGCGGAATTCTTGACGCCTGAAAGATGCCGAAACCCGCTAGGGCCTTGGCTTTACCAGGCTTTTGTTACCAGCCAAGCGTTTCTTTCAGAAAGGGAATGGTCAGCTTGCGTTGAGCTTGAAGGGAAGCCTGATCGAGACGCTCAAGCAGCTCGAAAAGCGCACTCATGCTGCGCGTACCGCGGGTCAAAATGAAATGCCCGACTTCATCGGTCAGGTGCAGGCCGCGACGAGAGGCGCGCAGTTGCAAGGCACGCAACTTGTCTTCGTCGGAGAGCGGACGCATCTGAAAGATCAGTGCCAACGTCAGACGGGATTTGAGGTCCGCCAGCTTCACCGGCAGTTCACGCGGGGATGTCGATGCAGCGATCAGCAGGCGTCGACCGCTGTCACGCAGACGGTTGAACAGATGGAACAACGCCTCTTCCCAATCCGCTCGACCGGCCACCGCCTGCAAATCATCCAGGCAGACCAGTTCGTACTGTTCGAGGTTGTCGAGGATGGCGATGCCGCGATCAAGCAGTTCGGCCAACGGCAAATACACCGCCGGCTCCCCCAGTTGCTCGAAGCGCAGGCAGGCCGCCTGCAACAAGTGCGTACGCCCTACCCCGTCCTTGCCCCAGAGATAAATCAGGCTTTCGGTCCACCCGGCGTCGGCTTCGCATAGCCGCTCGACATAGCCGAGTGCAGCGGCATTGGCGCCTGGATAGTAATTGATAAAGGTAGCGTCATCACGCAGACGCACACCTAGGGGCAGCTGAATCGGTTTCATGCTGACTGAACAGTTCCAAAGGAACCGTTAGTGGCCTCTGTGTAAAGTTTGCGAAGTTTATACCCGTGAGGCGGGTCGCACAATGCGACAGACCACAAGCAAAATCAAAGGTTTGCGTTAACACCCTGGTTTTATGCCAGTTTCTTTGGCGGCGCATGTGACAGCCGCGCAAGGGAGGCGGGCCAACCTGGCATGGAACCAGGCCACCCGTTACCAACCACCAACGAACCTTAGCGTTCAGACTCGTCGGCACCGCCGTAGATATCCGAATCTTTATACAAATCATGCACATGGCGCACCAGCACCATGATCACCGCCGCCACCGGCAGCGCCAGCAGCACACCGGTAAAACCGAACAGCTCGCCCCCGGCCAGAATCGCGAAGATCACCGCCACCGGGTGCAGACCGATCCGGTCCCCCACCAACAATGGCGTCAGCACCATGCCTTCCAGCGCCTGACCCACCATGAACACCGCGACGATTCCGATCATGGGATACAGATCGCCACCGAACTGGAACAGACCGGCAATCAAGGCTGCACCGATCCCGATAACGAACCCCATGTACGGCACGATCGCCGCCAGACCGGCAATCATCCCAATCAACAGCCCCAGCTCCAGCCCAACCAACATCAGGCCGGCCGCGTAGATCACGCCCAACGCCACCATCACCAACAACTGCCCGCGCACGAATGCACCCAGCACTTCATGGCATTCACCCGCCAGGATCACAACGCGCTCTTCGCGATCACGGGGCAGCAGACCGCGGATCTTGGCCATCATCAGGTCCCAGTCCCGCAGCAGATAGAAACTCACCACCGGGATCAGCACCAGATTCGCCAACCAACCGATCAGCGCCAGCCCGGAAGCCGTCGCCTGACTCAGCACGACCCCGACAATGTCAGTGGTCTGGCCCATGTGCTCGCTGATTGCTGCCTTGAGCTTGTCGAATTTCCAGAAATTATCCGAGAGTCCGAATTTCGATTGCGCCCACGGCAGTGCGGTGTGCTGCAACCAGTCGAGCATCTGCGGCGCCAATTCGTACAAGCGAAACAGCTGCTTGGCGAGCATCGGCACCAACACCAGCAGCAAGGTCGTGAAGATCAAGGTGAACAACGCAAACACCGCCACCACGCCCCACGTCCGAGACAGACCGGCCTTCTCCAGCCGATCCACCAATGGATCGAACAGATAAGCCAACAGCAGCGCCACCAGAAACGGCGTCAGGATCGGATGCAACAGCCAGACAAACGCGCAGAGCAGGATCACCCCACCCAACCAGAACCAACGCCGCGTATCGGCCATGTACAACTCCATATGCATCTATATAAAGAAAGAAAAACTTACCAGCGGAAACGCAACTGCGGCATCGGTGCCGGCGTGGGCGCTAGGGCCGGTGTCGAACCGGCGGCAGCAGGTTGAACGGGGGCGGTGGGGGCTGGCGCCTCACCTGCTGGAACTTCCTGCAACCTGGCCAGCGACAATTGCGCCTTCAACTGTTCGGCGCTGCCATTGACCCGATAGAGAATCCGGTCGCCGTCGACACTTTGCAGGCGCGCACCAAACGGTTCCAGCAAACGTCCAAGCGTCGCGTAGTGTTCCAGGTTCATGCCCTGCACTTCGAGCAATTGTTCGCCCGAAGCACCCGGCTTGACGACAAACCGCGGTGCCAGCCGCTCACTGACCGCCAGCATCACCGCATCGGCCACCGCGGCCTGATCCGCGCCCTGCACGCTGCCCGCCTCCTTCTTGTCGCCGAGCCACAAATGCCACTTGGCCTGCCACTGTCCGCCCTCTTCACGAGCATGCACCGCGAGCAAGGCGTCAGCGTTGTAACGCTCCGATGCCCCGCGCAGTGGCGTCGCGTCCGTACCTTCCAGATTCGGTGCAGTGGCGACGATCTGCTCACTCAGATCGGCCAGCGGCAGGCGCAGCGGCAGACCACGGTGTTGCGCTGCTCGACGCAGCGGTGCAGCACTGGCCTGGCCATCACCGACCAGACTTGAACCCTCGGTGGAATCGTTCAACCACCAGCCGAGGATCGAAGGCCGGTTCGCCCCCCACAACGACAGCCCGGCACGGCGCAACGCTTGCTCGGTGGTGGCCGGGTCGAAATCGACCTTCAGCACTTCCGGCGGGCCGGCGTCAAAGCCGTACTGACTGATGATTTGCTGCGGGTCCTTGCGCAGTGCCGCCAACCCCGGACTTTGCGCAGCCTTGGGATCGCCGGTCAGACGCAACACCAGCGTATCCAGCGCTTGCTGGGTCGCTTGATCACGCACTTCCGGGGTTTGCCCACTGACAGGCTGGCGCACCTGATACAGGTTTTTGACGGTTTCGGCATGACTCGCCAGGCTGACCAATGACATACAGCCCGCAAACAAAAATCTAGAAAAAAAACGCATGGAGGATTCCTGACGACAAGAGCGGCTGGAACAGGCCGCGTGAACCGGATTGAGCAAGGCTGTGACCACGCCCCCCAGCAAAACATTCACCTGACCCTGGTAAGTTTTTGCACTGTCATAACGATAGACGGTTAATAGCGATACCTTATACAGCCATGAAGGATGCGGCCAACACGGGCAATGAAGGTTTTTTTAAGCGGATATGCCCCTGCCGTCGGCGTGAGGATGGCCGCTGCCCCTCAAGCCTGATAAAATCGCGCGCCTTCGCAGACCGGCAACAGCCGGGCACCCTGAAATTCGCGGATGGCAATCGCCTTCGTCAGTTTCGGTGGTCCCACTGGACTCGGTCGTTACCCCTGAATCCCCCCTAAAGGCCTGGATCATGAGCAAGCAACCCTCCCTGAGCTACAAGGACGCCGGTGTAGACATCGACGCCGGTGAAGCATTGGTCGAACGCATCAAGAGCGTCGCCAAGCGCACTGCGCGCCCGGAAGTCATGGGCGGCCTGGGCGGTTTCGGCGCCCTCTGCGAAATCCCGGCCGGCTACAAGCAGCCCGTGCTGGTTTCCGGCACTGACGGCGTCGGCACCAAGCTGCGCCTGGCACTGAACCTGAACAAGCACGACAGCATCGGCATCGACCTGGTTGCCATGTGCGTAAACGACCTGGTGGTCTGCGGCGCCGAGCCGCTGTTCTTCCTCGACTACTACGCCACCGGCAAACTCAACGTCGAAACCGCGACCCAGGTCGTGACCGGCATTGGCGCTGGCTGTGAATTGTCCGGCTGCTCGCTGGTTGGCGGCGAAACCGCTGAAATGCCTGGCATGTACGAAGGCGAAGACTACGACCTGGCCGGCTTCTGCGTCGGCGTCGTGGAAAAATCCGAAATCATCGACGGTTCCAAAGTCGCTGCCGGCGATGCCCTGCTCGCCCTGCCGTCTTCCGGCCCGCACTCCAATGGCTACTCGCTGATCCGCAAGATCATCGAAGTGTCCGGTGCCGACATCGAAAACATCCAGCTCGACGGCAAACCGCTGACCGACCTGCTGATGGCTCCGACCCGTATCTACGTGAAGCCGCTGCTCAAGCTGATCAAGGAAACCGGCGCCGTCAAAGCCATGGCCCACATCACCGGTGGTGGCCTGCTGGACAACATCCCGCGCGTTCTGCCAAAAGGCGCACAAGCGGTGGTTGACGTCGCGAGCTGGACCCGTCCTGCCGTGTTCGACTGGCTGCAAGAGAAAGGCAACGTCGACGAAAACGAAATGCACCGCGTGCTGAACTGCGGCGTGGGCATGGTCATCTGCGTTGCTCAAGAGCACGTCGAAACCGCCCTGAACGTCCTGCGCGAAGCCGGCGAGCAGCCTTGGGTCATCGGTCAGATCTCCACCGCTGCCGAAGGCGCGGCTCAGGTTGAACTGAAGAACCTCAAGGCTCATTGATGTCCCAGACCTGTGATGTGGTGGTGCTGTTGTCCGGCACCGGCAGTAACTTGCAGGCCTTGATCGACAGCACGCGGACCGGCGACAGCCCGGCCCGCATCGCTGCGGTGATTTCCAACCGCGCCGACGCCTACGGCCTGCAACGCGCCAGGGACGCGGGTATCGACACCCGCACCCTGGATCACAAGGCTTTCGAAGGCCGCGAGGCCTTCGATGCCGCGCTGATCGAGCAGATCGACGCGTTCAACCCCAAACTCGTGGTACTGGCCGGTTTCATGCGCATTCTCAGCGCTGACTTCGTGCGCCACTACGCGGGTCGCCTGCTCAACATCCATCCTTCGCTGCTACCCAAATACAAAGGGTTACACACCCATCAGCGCGCGCTGGAAGCCGGCGACACCGAGCACGGCTGTTCCGTGCACTTCGTCACCGAGGAACTCGATGGCGGACCACTGGTCGTACAGGCAGTAATACCGGTAGAGTTGCACGATTCGCCGCAGAGTCTGGCGCAGCGAGTTCATACACAGGAACACCTGATCTACCCGTTGGCTGTACGCTGGTTTGCCGAAGGTCGTTTATCACTCGGCGAACAAGGTGCTTTACTGGATGGAAAGTTACTCGCGGCCAGCGGCCACTTGATTCGAACCTAGGAGATTTTATGCGTCGTGCCCTGCTCTTCGCTTGCGCTCTGCTCGCACTGCCATTTGCGCAGGCTGCAGAACTTCAACCTTTCTCCGCCAGCTATACCGCTGACTGGAAGCAGTTGCCCATGAGCGGCACCGCTGAACGAAGCCTGACCAAGCAAGCCAACGGCGCCTGGAAGCTCAGCTTCAAGGCCTCGATGATGATCGCCAGCCTGACCGAAGAAAGCACCCTGACGCTGGACAAGGACACCATGCTGCCGCAGTCCTACCACTTCGAACGTGGCGGCCTGGGTAAAGCCAAGAAGGCTGACCTGGATTTCGACTGGACCAACAAAATGGTCACCGGCACCGATCGTGGTGACCCGGTCAAGATCCCGCTCAACCGCGGCATGGTCGACAAATCCACTTATCAGCTCGCCTTGCAGCACGACGTGGCCGCTGGCAAGAAAAGCATGAGCTATCAAGTCGTCGACGATGGTGAAGTCGATACCTATGATTTCCGCGTGCTGGGTTCGGAAAAGGTCGACACCAAGGCTGGCCAGATCGATGCGATCAAGGTCGAGCGCGTGCGCGACCCGACGCAAAGCAAGCGCATCACCGTCCTGTGGTTCGCCAAGGACTGGGATTACCTGCTGGTTCGTCTGCAACAGGTTGAAACCGACGGCAAGGAGTACAACATCATGCTCCTCGACGGTACGGTCAACGGCAAGGCTGTCAAAGGCAGCTGATCCGGCTCGACACAAAAATCCGGAATCCGATAAGGGTTCCGGATTTTTTTTGCCTGCTGATATTCAGATCCGCGCCAGCGCCTGTGCCAGGTCATCGCGCAGGTCTTCGACATCCTCGACCCCCACGGACAACCGCACCAACGCATCGCCGATGCCGAGTTGCGCACGGGTGTCTGCGGGGATGCTGGCGTGGGTCATGATCGCCGGGTGCTCGATCAGGCTTTCCACCCCGCCCAGGCTCTCGGCCAAGGCGAAGATCCGCACACTCTCGAGGAAGCGCGTGGCACCGGCCAGGTCGCAGTTCAGGTCGAGAGATATCATCCCGCCGAAACCGCGCATCTGCCGCTGCGCCAGTGCGTGCTGCGGGTGCGACGGCAGGCCCGGATAATAGACGCGCTCCACCTGCGGTTGACGCTCCAGCCATTGCGCCAGGTCCAGCGCGTTGTTGCAGTGGCGCTCCATGCGCAGCGCCAGGGTCTTCACGCCGCGCAGGGTGAGGAAAGCGTCGAACGGCCCGGCGATCGCGCCTACCGAGTTCTGCAGGAAGCCCAGACGCTCCGCCAGGTCTGCGTTTTGTCCGACCACTGCGATGCCGCCGATCACGTCGGAGTGGCCGTTCAGGTACTTGGTGGTCGAGTGCAGCACGATGTCGAAGCCCTGCTCCAGCGGGCGTTGTATCCACGGGCTGGCAAAGGTGTTGTCGGCAACACAAATGATGCCTCGCGAGCGACAGATGCGCGCGACGGCGGCGAGGTCCGTCAGACTCAGCAAGGGATTGCTTGGCGTCTCGACCCAAACCATTTTCGTGTCGGGCTGCAGTGCCGCTTCGAACCCCTCCAGGTCAGTCAGATCGACGAAGCTGAAGCGATGCCCGGCGCTGCGTTTGCGCACCTTGTCGAACAGCCGAAAGGTGCCGCCGTACAAATCATTGCCGGAGACGATGTGCGAGCCCGCGTCGAGCAGTTCGAGCACGGTGGAGATCGCCGCCAGCCCGGAGGCGAACGCGAAGGCCTGGGTGCCGCTTTCGAGGTCCGCGACACAACGCTCCAGCGCAAAGCGCGTCGGGTTGTGCGAGCGCCCGTAGTCGAAGCCCTTGTGCACACCGGGACTCTGCTGCAAATAGGTGGAGTTGGCGTAAATCGGCGGCATCAGCGCCCCGGTGGTAGGGTCGGGCGTTTGCCCGGCATGGATCACACGGGTGGCGAAGGCACGTGGCACAGCGTTTTCATCGTGTTGACTCATCTAAGGGATCTCCGTAGGTGAATAAGCATGTCGACTCGAGTAATCAAGCCGTAGAAGCCCGAAGCGTCGGCGATGATCGCCACCAGCCCACGGTCGAGCTCCGCCCGAAGTTCAGCCAGACTGGCACTTGGAGGCAGGGTTTGCAGCTGATCGGTCATCGCGCTGGCCACGCTCGCGCGAAAGTGCGAAGCATCTTCTTGCATGCCCAGCAGAATGTCGGACTCGTCGATCACGCCGACCAACCGCTGCCCGCCCTCCAGCACCGGCAGTTGCGACACATCCGCCAGGCGCATGCGCTGGAACGCGGTGAGCAGCGTATCGTCCGGGCCCACGCTGATCACCCGGCCATCCTCGAAGCGCCGCGAGATCAGGTCGCGCAGATCACCGTAATGTTTGTACTGCAACAGGCCCTGATCGTTCATCCACTGGTCGTTGTAGACCTTCGACAGATAGCGCGTGCCGGTGTCGCAGACGAAGCTCACGACCCGCTTCGGCTCGGTCTGCTCGCGGCAGTAACGTAGCGCCGCCGCCAGCAGTGTGCCGGTCGAAGAGCCGCCGAGTATGCCTTCGGCGCGCAACAGTTGGCGGGCATGATCGAAGCTTTCCTCGTCGCTGATCGAGTAGGCGTGGCGCACGCTGGACAGGTCGGCAATCGACGGAATGAAGTCCTCGCCGATGCCCTCCACCGCCCAGGAGCCGGGCGTATTCATGGTGCCGCTGCGGCTGTATTCGGCCATCACCGAACCGACCGGGTCGGCCAGCACCATGACCAGCTCCGGTTGCACGCGGCGGAAGAAACGAGTCAGACCGGTCAGCGTACCGGCCGAGCCAACGCCGACGACGATCGCGTCCACGTCATGCTGAGTTTGCGCCCAGATCTCCGGCGCGGTGCTGCACTCGTGGGCCAGCGGGTTGGCCGGGTTGTTGAATTGATCGGCGAAGAAAGCGTCGGGGATTTCCAGCGCCAGCCGCGCCGCAACGTCCTGGTAGTAATCGGGATGGCCCTTGCCGACGTCGGAGCGGGTGATGTGCACCTCGGCGCCCATCGCCTTGAGGTGCAAGACCTTCTCGGTGGACATCTTGTCCGGCACCACCAACACCACTCGGTAACCCTTGGCACGGCCGACCAGGGCCAGGCCAAGGCCGGTGTTGCCGGCGGTGGCCTCGACGATGGTGCCGCCGGGTCGCAGGCTGCCATCGCGCTCGGCGGCGTCGATCATCGCCAGGCCGATGCGATCCTTGATCGAGCCGCCGGGGTTCTGCGATTCGAGCTTGAGGAACAGCGTGCACGGGCCGGTATCGAAACGGCTGACGCGCACCAGCGGCGTATTGCCGATCAGTTCGAGCACGGCGGGTCGGGAGTCGGTGGGCATGTCGTCACCTCGCTACGCAAATCAGCACTGGATGGACAGCAACCGACGGCGAGTCATCGCGCGCCAGTCGCAAGTAAAGCATCGCTTGGACCATAGGCCGGGATGGCGCCACCCGCAACCTTGCACAGCCAGCCGGTAGCGTCGCCGGAACGACAAAACCGCTCGGCGTTCAGACCGAGAACCGCGCCACCATCGTATTCAGATCGACCGCCAACCGAGACAGCTCCTGGCTCGCGGCACTGGTTTGATTCGCCCCGGCCGACGTCTGCAACGCAAGATCGCGAATGTTCATCAGGTTGCGATCCACCTCGCGCGCGACAGCCGCTTGTTCCTCTGAGGCGCTGGCGATCACCAGGTTGCGCTCATTGATCAGGGTAAACGCCGTGGCGATTTCCTCCAGCGCCGTGCCCGCGGCTTTCGCCACTTCCAGGGTCGAACGCGCACGCGTGTTGCTCTGCTGCATCGAGCTGACTGCGGCATCGGTGCCTTTCTGGATGCCGGAGATCATCTGCTCGATTTCCTGGGTCGATTGCTGCGTCCGGTGCGCCAGCGCCCGCACTTCATCGGCCACCACCGCAAATCCGCGCCCGGCACTCCCGGCCCGCGCCGCTTCGATGGCCGCGTTCAGGGCCAGCAAGTTCGTCTGCTCGGCAATCGAGCGAATCACCTCCAGGACTTTGCTGATGCCATAAACTTTCTGCGCCAGGTCCTCGACCTGGGTCGCATTGGCCGTGACATCATCGGCCAGGGACTCGATGGACAACACGGTCTGATGCACCTGCTCACGACCGTGCTGGGCGATCCGGTCGGACTCCCGAGACGCTTCGGACGTCGCCACCGCATTGCTCGCGACCTCCTCCACCGCTGCGGTCATCTGATTCACCGCCGTGGCGGCCTGGTCGATTTCCAGGCTCTGCTGATGCAGGCCCCGGGTGGCCTCTTCGGTCACACAACTGAGCTCTTCCGAGGCCGAGGCCAATTGGCTGGATGAGTCGGAAATACGCCGCAGGGTTTCGCGCAAACTCCCCTGCATGCTCTTGAGGGCGTGCAACAGCCGCGCCGGCTCGTCCTTGCCGCTGATGCTGATATCACCGGTGAGATCGCCGCCAGCCACCCCTTCAGCCACCTTCAACGATTGGGAGAGCGGCACGACGATGCTGCGGGTCAGCAGCAGCGCCAGGCCGATGGTCATCAGCGCCGTCACGCCGATCATCACCCCGACCCCGACCCGCGAACGGCTGAACACCTGGCGCCCCGCCTCCGTCGCCAGGTTAGCGTTGTGCTTGTTCAGTTCGACCAATGCCTTGAGGGTGGCGGCGATTTCATCAGCCAACGGACTCATCTCGCCATTGAGGATGGCGGCCGCCTCTTCCACTCGTCCCTGAGCAGACAGCGTCATCACCTGAGTCTGGAACTGCAGGTAGTGTTGCTCCGAGGCTTTGAAGCGATCGAACAGCACACGCTCTTCAGGCAGCACGATCAGCACGTCATAGCGCTGCTGAGGCTCACCCAGGATGCCTTTGAGCTCGTTGAGTTTGCTGACGTTTTGCGCCAGCGCCTGCGGGTCCCGATTGATCAGCAGGCGCATGGTCAATGCCCGCAGCCGCAGCATGTCCTGATTCATCTCCCCAACCGCCATCACGCTGGGCAGCCAGTTGTCGTCGACCTGATCGGACTGCGCGCGCATGTTCGACATTTGCAGCAGGGCGAACGCCCCCAATCCAAACACCATCAACGCCAGCAGGCCGAAACCCAGGCCCGCGCGCGGCGCAATATTCAGACTTCTGATACTCATTGCTCTGGTTCCTTCCAAAAGCGCTGCATCAACCCTGCAGCGGGTTGCTTAAGAAGGTATCGGCCCGGGGAAATTTTGCGTAAGACGAAAACGTGATATCAAAACGCCTCAACTGCTTCGATCACCGGGCGGTAACGATTCAGCGCTCGGGAACGGGCGAGCAAGAAAGTGGAACGCGTAACAGGCGGAATGCTCTATACCTTCAAGGTCTTTTTTGATCGAATGACTTTTCCTGTTGCCTGCGAGGTTCCCATGACTGTCACCGTCAATACCGTTTCCGCCGAAGGTTTTCGTCACAGCGTACAGATCGATGACCATCAACTCTTTGCCGACGTACCGACACTCGCCGGCGGCGAAGGCTCGGCGCCCGAGCCACACGATTACTTCGACGCGGCCCTGGGTGCCTGCAAAGCCCTGACCCTGAAGATGTACGCGAAGAAGAAAGGCATCCCGCTGACTGGTGTCACCGTCGAAGTCAAACGTGACAACAGTGAAGAGCAGAAAGGTAAATATGCCCTCCACGTCAAACTGACACTCAAAGGTGTGCTCACCGATGCTCAGCGCGACGAACTGCACCGCGTGGCCGACCGTTGCCCGGTCCACAAGTTGATGACCACCACCGACGTCAGCATCGAAACGCACCTGTCTGAAGGTGCCTTCAGCCAATAGCGGCAAGGGCTGCGCAAGCGGGTTATGCTCCACGCATTACCCGCTCAGCCTGGAATGCAGCATGAACACTCCGCTCGTGATCCGTCCCCGCGCCGAAGATGTCGAAGGCCAACCCATTCTTCGCCCACTGCCGTCAGCCAAATGCCGCAGCGTCGGGCCTTTCGTGTTTTTCGACCACATGCTCGAAACCCGTTATGAAGCGGGAAAAGGCATGAACATCCGTCAGCATCCGCACATTGGTCTGTCGACCCTCACGTACTTGTTCGAAGGAAAAATCCAGCACAAGGACAGCCTCGGCTCCGACCAGGTGGTGGACGCCGGTGATGTCAGCTGGATGACGGCGGGCAGCGCGATTGCCCACGTTGAACGCACGCCTGAGGCGTTGAAAGACAGCGGCTTCACGATGCACGGTTTGCAGATTTGGCTGGCCTCACCGAAAGATAAAGAGCACGGCCCCGGACACTACAGCCACCATCCAGCGGCCACGCTGCCGGTCAGCGATAACCTGGGGGTGAAGATCCGGATGATTGCCGGGTCAGGCTTTTGCCTGGAGTCACCGGTCCCGGTGCTTTCTCCTACCTTGTATGCCGAATTGAACCTGCAAACGGCGACCACCTTGCTGATTCCTACCGAGCATGAAGAGCGGGCGTTGTATGTGCTGGACGGCGAGGTGCAACTGGATGGCGAGCTGATAGAACCGCATTCGCTGGTGGTGTTGCCGGTCGGGGAAGAGATGACACTGTTCGCTGAAAGCGACTGTCATGCCGTGCTGTTTGGTGGTGCGCCGCTGGATGGGCCGCGGCGGATCAACTGGAACTTCGTGGCGAGCGATCCGGCGTTGATCGATGAAGCGCGGCGACGCTGGGCCGCCGGGGATTGGCCGATGGTGCCGGGGGAAAGTGAGCGGATCGAATTGCCTTAAGATATTTAGCGCCAGTTAAACCGCTTTCGCGAGCAAGCCCGCTCCCACAGTGGACCGCGATCCCATGTGGGAGCGGGCTTGCTCGCGAAGACGGCGGCACTGAAACCAACGATGTCAGATCAAAAACCAGCTATCAGCCTTTAAAAACTTCATCCAGCAGATTGTGCATCGAGGCAAACGCACGACTTGCCGTCTTCGCGTCATACATCATCATGCCCGGCACATTGGCGTGCGGATCGGTGAAGGAATGCACCGCGCCGCCGTAGCTCAGCAGAATAAAAAAAACCCGCCGAAGCGGGTTTTTGTACAACGCAGTTAAACCGACAGTTCAACCAGCAGCTTGTTGAGACGGCGCACGTAGGCGGCCGGGTCTTTCAGGCTGTCGCCGGCGGCCAGGGCCGCCTGATCGAAGAGAATGTGCGACAGGTCGCCGAAGCGCTCGTCGCTCTGCTCGTTGTCGAGCTTCTCGATCAGCGGGTGAGCCGGGTTGAATTCGAAGATCGGCTTCGAATCCGGAACCTTCTGACCGCTGGCTTCGAGGATCTGACGCATCTGCATGCCCAGGTCCTGCTCGCCGATGGCCAGAATCGCCGGGGAGTCGGTCAGACGGTGGGAAACCCGCACTTCAGCAACGGAGTCGCCCAGTGCAGTTTTCAGACGCTCAACCAGACCTTCTTTGGACTTGGCGACTTCTTCCGCAGCTTTCTTGTCTTCTTCCGAATCCAGGTTGCCCAGGTCCAGATCACCGCGCGCCACGTCGACAAAGCTCTTGCCGTCGAAGTCGCTGAGGTAGCTCATCAGCCACTCGTCGATGCGGTC
This sequence comes from Pseudomonas sp. GM41(2012), assembly GCF_000282315.2. Classification (GTDB taxonomy): domain Bacteria; phylum Pseudomonadota; class Gammaproteobacteria; order Pseudomonadales; family Pseudomonadaceae; genus Aquipseudomonas. The sequence continues at coordinate 554,220 of NZ_AKJN02000008.1, read as the reverse complement.
GGTCAGCAGCAGCACTTCGATGCCTTTCTTGCGGAAGACTTCCAGGTGCGGGCTGTTCTTGACTTGCGCGTAGGTTTCGCCGGTCAGGTAGTAGATCTTGTCCTGACCTTCCTTGGCGCGAGCCAGGTATTCGGCCAGACCTACCACTTGCTCGCCTTCATCACCGTTGGTCGATGCGAAACGCAGCAGGCCAGCGATTTTCTCTTTGTTGGCGAAGTCTTCTGCCGGGCCTTCTTTCATGACCTGGCCAAAGTTTTTCCAGAAGCTCTTGTATTGCTCAGGCTCGTTCTTCGCCAGCTTTTCCAGCATGTCGAGAACGCGCTTGGTCAGCGCCGACTTCATGGAATCGATGATCGGGTCTTTCTGCAGGATTTCCCGCGACACGTTCAGCGACAGGTCGTTGGAATCGACCACGCCTTTGATGAAACGCAGGTACAGCGGCAGGAACGACTCTGCCTGATCCATCACGAACACGCGCTGTACGTACAGCTTCAGGCCTTTCGGCGCTTCACGCTGGTACAGATCGAATGGAGCACGGGCCGGCACGTAGAGCAGCGAGCTGTATTCGAGCTTGCCTTCGACCTTGTTGTGGCTCCAGCTCAGCGGGTTTTCGAAGTCGTGAGCGACGTGTTTGTAGAACTCCTGGTATTCCTCGTCCTTGATCTCGGTACGCGGACGGGTCCACAGGGCGCTGGCGCGGTTGACGGTTTCCCATTCAACGGCCGGTTGCTCTTCGCCTTCGACGGCTGCCACTTCTTTCGGCAACTCGATCGGCAGAGCGATGTGGTCGGAGTACTTCTTGATGATGTTGCGCAGACGCCAGCCATCGGCGAATTCGTCTTCACCGGACTTCAGGTGCAGGACGATGCGAGTGCCGCGCTCGGCTTTATCAACGGTGGCAACTTCAAAATCGCCTTCACCTTTGGACGACCAGTGCACGCCTTCGCTGGCAGCAGCACCGGCACGACGGCTGAACACATCGACTTTATCGGCGACGATGAATGCAGAGTAGAAACCCACACCGAATTGACCGATCAGGTGCGAATCTTTTTTCTGATCACCGGAGAGATGTTTCATGAAATCGGCAGTGCCGGATTTGGCGATGGTACCCAGGTGGGTGATCGCATCTTCACGGCTCATACCGATGCCGTTGTCTTCGAGGGTGACGGTTTTAGCGTCCTTGTCGAAGCTCACACGGATTTTCAGTTCGGCGCCACCTTCCAGCAACTCAGGCTTGGACAGGGCTTCGAAACGTAATTTGTCGACAGCGTCAGAGGCGTTCGAGATCAATTCGCGAAGGAAAATTTCCTTGTTGGAATACAGCGAATGGATCATGAGGTGCAGCAGTTGCTTCACCTCGGTCTGGAAGCCCAGGGTTTCCTTTTGAGTTTCCACACTCATGGTCATCAAACTCCAATCAGATGGCAGTGGCCGCGACCTGAAGGGTCGGCGGCGGGTTGTCATCAAAGTTGGGGGCTGAGTTCAGGATTTCAAGGGCTATTCAATTTTGAAATGGGCACGGGCCGTGGCAATCGGTTCGGCTTCAGTGCTTTGCCAGGCCGTAATCGCAACGTTCGCCACCCGGCGGCCCTGCCGGCAAACCTGGCATCTGGCCCAGGTGTCGCGAAACTGCCCGGCGCGCAGATAGTCGAGGGAGAAATCGATGATCTTCGGCACACCCGGTGAACCGGTGAAAATCAGCAGGTGCAGCGCTGCGGACAATTCCATGAACCCGGCGATCACGCCACCATGAATCGCCGGTAATAAAGGGTTACCAATGTTGTCCTTGTTCGCCGGCAAGCGAAACAGCAGATCATCCCCCACCCGCGAACATTCGACGCCGATCAGTTTGGCGTAAGGAATCAGGTGCAGCAGCGAGGCATAATCGCCCTGCTCATGTGCCAGCTGAAGTTGTTCCTTGAAGGAATCGGTCATTTCGCACCTCCGGCGATGACGCCGCCAAAGCCTTTGGTGCCCTTGATGGCTTTGCCCATGCGCATGAAGGTGCCCACCACATGGGCGATGGGCTGCTCGGGGTCGTCCTGGTAGGCGAAACCGCGAGCAAAGATCACATCCGTGGTCACCCGGTAGCACTGGGCAAAACCGTAGACATCTTTATGCGGCTCGGCGGCGTGCATGTAGTCGATGCGCAGGTCGAGGGTCGGACAAACTTCGAACTCGGGCAGCACGCAGAGGGTGGACATACCGCAGGCCGTGTCCATCAGCGAGGTCAGCGCCCCGCCATGAATCACGCCGGTTTGCGGATTGCCAACAATTTGAGGGCTGTACGGCAGGATCACTGTCAGGCCTTCGCTGCTGGCGCTGTGAACCCGCAGCCCAAGTACCTGACAATGTCGCAGCGCCGATAGAAATCGTGTTGCGCGCTCAAAAACGGGGATTTCGGACATTTTGATAAAACTCTTCTTAGTGTTCAGCCAACGTACCAGGCGTTTTTAGTAAAAGTTCCCGTCGGAATAAACTTATATATCTGTATGAATTGAGGAACTTAACGCGATGGGCTGCGCTCGAAAGGCCAAGTAGATATTTTCCATAAGGAGAAACACCCCATGCGTAAGACTTTAGCTATTGCCTTGATGTTGACCGCTTCCCTCGGTCTCGCAGCCTGCGATAAAAAATCCGAGGACAAAGCTCAAGAAGCCACCAAACATGCTGAGCAAGCTCAACAAGACATGAGCAAAGCTCAGGATAAAGTGAACGACGCGGCGAAAGAAAACGCCGAAGCCGCCAAAGCTCAGGCTGAATCGGATGCAGCGGCAGCAAAAGAAGCACCTAAAAACTAAAACAGTTTTTAGCGTGATAAAGAAAACCCGCCAAGTGCGGGTTTTCTTTTGCGTGGTTTTTTACAAAGCAGGTGTTACAGAAAAATAGTTTTAAAAGTCGGACTAATCATCAGCAACAACGAACACACTAGTCCGACGAACCATACCAGGCTCCGCTGCCAGGCCAGATCAACCCAATAGCACAGCAAATAAATGACTCGCGTAATCACGAAGATGATTGCCAGCAAGTCGATCAGCCATCCCGCCGTCTGCGTGGTGTGCGCCATCAACACTCCCACCGCGAACAGAATGAACGCCTCAAAACAGTTTTGATGAGCCGCCAACGCACGGGCACCAAAGCCTGTCAGCTGCGTTTGTTGCTGGCGCGGCAAATGGTTGTCGTAACCACCCTGCTCGCTCATCGCCCTGGCGACTGGAATCCTCGCCACATAAATCAGCAGTGCGCTGATAAATACACACCAGAACGGAATACTCATCAAACAGCCTCTTTAATCGCCTCGGGCAATGGCGCCTCTGTAGGTGTATAGACCATCACGTCGAGAACGTCGGAATGAAACTCCCGGCGATACAACACCAGCACCACGCCGGCACTCATCAACATGAACAACCACGGGCTGACGAACCAGGCCAGCATGGTCATGCCGAAGTAGTAGGAGCGCAGTCCGAAGTTGAACTGGTTGGCAGCCATGGAAATAACGCGGGCCGCCCGGGCAGCAAAGGCTTTGCGCTCTTGTTCAGAAACGTGACGTTCACCGACCATAGGCGCCGAGCCCACCAGAATGGCCGCAAAGTTGTACTGGCGCATGCACCAGCTGAACGTAAAGAACGCATAGACAAACACCAGCGCCAGGCACAGCAACTTGATCTCGGACATTCCTTGAGAGGCCTGCTGCACCATCGGGATATCCGCCAATAACGATACTGCCCTTTCGGAGGCTCCGAGCACCGTGAGAATGCCGGCCAGGATAATCAGTGTGCTGGAGGCGAAGAACGAGGCGTTGCGCTCCAGGTTACCGATCACGCTGGCGTCAGCGATGCGGTTGTCGCGCAACAGCATGCGGCGCATCCAGTCTTCGCGATAAAGGTGCAGCACGCTGGCCAGGCACGCGGTGTCGCGGCCCTTCCACGTCGCATAACGGGTGTAGCCGCCCCAGCAGATAGCGAACCAGAGCGCGGCGAGGATGTGGATCATGTTGGCGTGGATGAACGACATGCAATTCCTTGTGAGACGTTGATTAAACCCGTAGGAGCAAGGCTTGCCCGCGATGGCATCCTGGAGATCATCATCGCGGGCAAGCCTTGCTCCTACAAGTGAGATATTCGACGTTAGCTCAAGGAAAAAGACACTGCACCCCCTCCAAAAAAAATGCCCCGTATCGATTGATACGGGGCATTTCCATGGGTGCTCGAGGCCCGCTTATGGCGGGCCATGAAGCGGCTTAAGCCAGTGCTTCTTCGCGTTTGCCCAGCAGGCGATCGCAAACCACCGCAACGACCAGGGTCATGACCGACGGCACCAGCCAGGCCAGGCCTTGCTCGCTTAGCGGCAGGTGGGACAACTGAGTCGGCATCCAGTCCGCCAGACCCGCGCCCTTGAGGGCGTCGATCAAACCGAAGATGAACGACACCAGCATCACCGGACCGACGATTCGGCCCTGCTCATGCCAGAAGTCCTTGCAGAAGCTCAGGGCGACCAGGGCGATGCACGGCGGGTAGATCGCGGTCAGCACCGGGATCGAGAACGCAATCAGCTTGGTCAGGCCCAGGTTGGACACAAACAGCGAGAACACCGCCAGGATGATGACCAACGTCTTGTAGGAAAGCGGCAGCACACGGCTGAAGTATTCGGCGCAAGCGCAGGTCAGACCCACCGCCGTTACCAGACAGGCCAGGGAGATCAGCACCGCCAGAAAACCGCTACCCAGAGAGCCGAAGGTGTGCTGCACGTAAGCGTGCAACACCGCCGCGCCGTTGGTGGCACCCGCGGCCACTTCATGGCTGCCCGAACCGAGACGGAACAGGCTGACGTAAACCAGCGCCAGGCCCACGCCGGCAATCAGCCCGGCGATGATCGCGTAACGGGTAATCAACACCGGCGACTCGACGCCACGGGAACGGATTGCGTTGACGATGACAATGCCGAACACCAGCGCGCCCAAGGTATCCATGGTCAGGTAACCATTGATGAAGCCTTGGGAGAACGGCGCCGCCACGTATTCAGGAGTGGCCACGCCGATATCACCGGCCGGCAATGCAAACGCGGCGATGCCGAGCGCGGCCAGGGCGATGATCTTCAGTGGCGCGAGGAAACGTCCTACGGTATCCAGCAGCCGGCCCGGATAGAGCGAGATGAAGAACACCAGCAGGAAGTACACCGAGCTGTAGAGGAACAGCGCCAGCGGGCTCTCGCCGGTCAGCGGCGCCAAGCCGACTTCGAATGACACGGTGGCGGTGCGCGGTGTCGCGAACAGCGGGCCGACAGCGAGGTAGCACGCGGCCGCCAACAGGCCACCGGCGACTTTCCCGATCGGGCTGCTCAAGGCATCCATGGCGCCACCGACCTTGGCCAGGGCAACGACGGTGATTACCGGCAGACCGACCGCGGTGATCAGAAAGCCCAGCGCCGCCATCCAGACATTTGGACCGGACTGCAGACCGACGATAGGCGGGAAGATGATGTTGCCAGCCCCGACAAACAGGGCAAACGTCATAAAACCAAGTGCCAGGATGTCCTGGCCTTTCAACACTTTCATTAAGGAAATACCACACTACTGAATCGGAATTTAGAGAGGGATTTCCCTGAGGGGTGAGGGAAATGCTGTCGGTCCGTATAGGACTGACCCGTTTAGCGCGTAGCAACCTTGTGGGCCGCGGACGCAAAAATGGCTGTTAGCCTAACGAATTTGCCCGACAAACGCACTGTTAGGGTGCGATCTATCCGATACGCGACATTTCCGTGTCGCGTTTTTGCATGTAAATGGTTGTCGTCCTTAAGTCCGCCTTCGCGAGCAAGCCCGCTCCCACATTAGAATGCGGTCAAATGTGGGAGCGGGCTTGCTCGCGAAGGGGCCCGCACGGCCAACACAAATCCCGGAAACGACAAAGGCCACCCGAAGGTGGCCTTTGTTTGGTGAAGCGTCAGATAAGCGCGAGGCTTACTTGATTGCCCAACCAGTCAGCTCGGACAAAGCCTTGCCGATGTCTGCCAGCGAACGCACGGTTTTAACGCCTGCGTCTTCCAGGGCAGCAAACTTCTCGTCTGCAGTGCCTTTGCCGCCAGAGATGATTGCGCCAGCATGGCCCATGCGCTTGCCCGCAGGGGCAGTCACACCAGCGATGTAGGAAACAACCGGCTTGGTCACGTGTGCCTTGATGTAGGCAGCCGCTTCTTCTTCAGCCGAACCGCCGATCTCACCGATCATCACGATCGCTTCGGTCTTCGGGTCTTCCTGGAACAGCTTCAGGATGTCGATGAAGTTCGAACCCGGGATCGGGTCACCGCCGATGCCGACGCAAGTCGACTGACCGAAACCGGCGTCAGTAGTTTGCTTCACAGCTTCGTAGGTCAGGGTGCCGGAACGGGAAACGATACCGACCTTGCCTGGCAAGTGAATGTGACCTGGCATGATGCCGATCTTGCATTCGCCTGGAGTGATCACGCCTGGGCAGTTAGGACCGATCAGGACTACGCCCAGCTCGTCGCACTTGACCTTGGCATCCAGCATGTCCAGGGTAGGAATGCCTTCAGTGATGCAAACGATCAGCTTGATGCCGCCGAATGCTGCTTCCAGGATGGAGTCCTTGCAGAAAGGAGCTGGAACGTAGATCACGCTGGCGGTGGCGCCAGTGGCAGCTACAGCGTCTTTCACGGTGTTGAACACTGGCAGACCCAGGTGCTCGGTGCCGCCTTTGCCTGGAGTTACGCCACCCACCATCTTGGTGCCGTATTCGATGGCTTGCTGGGTGTGGAAACTACCTTGCGAACCGGTAATACCCTGGCAGATAACTTTGGTGTCTTTATTGATCAGGACGCTCATTATTTGCCCTCCGCAGCTTTGACAACTTGTTGAGCAGCGTCGGTCAGGCTGGTAGCAGCGATGATGTTCAAACCGCTTTCTGCCAGTACTTTAGCGCCCAGCTCAGCGTTGTTGCCTTCAAGGCGAACAACAACCGGGATTTTCACGCCGACTTCTTTCACAGCGCCGATGATGCCTTCGGCAATCATGTCGCAACGAACGATGCCGCCGAAGATGTTGACCAATACTGCAGCGACGTTAGTGTCGGACAGGATGATCTTGAACGCTTCGGTAACGCGTTCTTTGGTAGCACCGCCGCCCACGTCGAGGAAGTTGGCTGGTTTGCCGCCATGCAGGTTGACGATGTCCATGGTACCCATGGCCAGGCCAGCACCGTTGACCATGCAACCGATGTTGCCTTCCAGTGCTACGTAGTTCAGTTCGAACTTGGCAGCGTGCGCTTCGCGCGGATCGTCTTGCGACGGATCGTGGAAAGTCTTCAGCTTAGGCTGACGGTACATGGCGTTGGCGTCGATGTTGATCTTGGCGTCGAGGCAATGCAGATCGCCGTCAGCCTTGATCACCAGCGGGTTCACTTCCAGCAGAGCCAGGTCGTGATCCTTGAACAGCTTGGCCAGACCTACGAAGATCTTGGCGAACTGAGCAACTTGCTTGCCTTCCAGACCCAGCTGGAATGCCAGCTCGCGACCCTGGAATGGCTGAGCGCCAACCAGTGGATCGATAGTGGCCTTGAGAATTTTCTCAGGGGTGTCGTGAGCGATTTTCTCGATGTCCACGCCACCTTCGGTGGAAGCCATGAACACGATGCGACGGCTCGAACGGTCAACGACAGCGCCCAGGTACAGCTCTTTAGCGATATCAGTGCACGATTCAACCAGGATCTTGGTGACTGGCTGACCATTGGCATCAGTCTGGTAAGTCACCAGACGCTTGCCCAACCACTGTTGAGCGAATGCTTTGGCGTCTTCTTTGCTGCGAACCAGCTTAACGCCGCCCGCTTTACCGCGACCACCTGCGTGAACCTGGGCTTTGACAACCCATTCGGTCCCGCCGATTTTGTCGCACGCTTCTGCTGCTGCTTCCGGGGTGTCTACGGCGAAACCCTGGGATACTGGCAGGCCGTATTCAGCGAACAGCTGCTTACCCTGATACTCGTGAAGATTCATGCTTATTACCGTCTTCGTTAGGTACTGCGCATTCGGTGCTGCACTTGTTCAAGTGCCGCACCACCTGTGACTGCTGCTTGCGTAGGTGTTCCGGATAACCGGTGAGACTACGCAAGGCTGCGTCCGGCGGACATTCCGCGGTGAGTCTTGCACGCAAGGCTCACGACGGGCCTTCCGCCGTGGTTTCTTATTGTCTTGTCTTAACGCTTCTTGCGGTTGGCAATGTGGATGGCGCCGCCATTCACAGCCAGAGCTGCTTCGTGCAAGGCTTCGGACAGGGTCGGATGGGAGAAAACCATCATGCCCAGGTCTTCAGCGCTGGTGCCGAATTCCATACCGATCGCGCCCTGCTGAACCAGTTCTGCAGCGCTCGGGCCAATCACGTGGACGCCCAATACGCGGTCAGTCTTGGCATCAGCGATGACTTTCACGAAACCGCCGGTGTCGTTGGCTGCCATGGCTCGGCCACTGGCTGCGAACGGGAAGGTGCCAACGTTAACTTCAACGCCTTCAGCCTTCAAGGTCTGCTCGGTTTTACCAACCCACGCGATTTCCGGGTGAGTATAAATAACCGAAGGGATCAAATCATAGTTCATCTGGGCTTTGTGGCCCTTGATGCGCTCGACGACCATGATGCCCTCTTCCGAGGCCTTGTGTGCCAGCATCATGCCGCGAACCACGTCGCCGATCGCGTAAACGCCCGGTACGGTGGTGGCGCAGTGATCGTCAACGTGCACGAAACCGCGCTCGTCCAGGGTCACGCCGCAATCAGCGGACAGCAGATCAGTGGTCACCGGACGGCGACCAACGGCTACGATCAGCTTGTCGAAAGTGATGTTCTGTTCGCCGTTGGCATCGGTGTAGTTCACGACTACTTCGTTACCGTTCACTTTGGAACCGGTAACACGAGCGCCCAGCTTGATGTCCAGACCTTGTTTGGTCAGGGTTTTCAGCGCTTCCTTGGAAACGGCAGCGTCAGCGGCCATCAGGAAGGTGTCCAGGGCTTCAAGAACGGTGACTTCTGCGCCCAGACGGGACCAGACCGAACCCAGTTCCAGACCGATCACGCCAGCGCCGATCACGCCCAGACGTTTAGGTACGGATTGGAATTCCAGCGCGCCAGTCGAATCGACGATCACATTCTGGTCAACCGGAGCTGGCGGAATGTCGATCGGACGCGAGCCCGGAGCCAGAATCACGTTCTCGGCTTCAATGATTTCTACCGAACCGTCTGGCTTGGTGACTTCGACTTTCTTGCCGGCCAGCAGTTTGCCGTGGCCCTGGATCGAGGTCACACCGTTGGCTTTGAACAGGGTGGCAACACCCGAAGTCAGGCCTTTGACGATGTTGGCTTTACGGCCGACCATTGCTGGCACGTCCATGGTCACGCCAGCGTGGTTGATACCGTGGATCGCGAAACCGTCCTGGGCTTCGTGGAACTTCCAGGAGCTGTCCAGCAGCGCCTTGGATGGAATGCAGCCGACGTTCAGGCAAGTACCGCCGAGGGCCAGTTTGCCTTCCTTGTCGGTGTATTTCTCGATGCAGGCAGTGGAGAGGCCCAGTTGCGCTGCTTTAATGGCAGCCACGTAGCCGCCAGGGCCCGCGCCAATCACTACCACGTCGAATTTCTGAGTCATGTGTCATTCCTTCTCGAATCAAACCGGACGGTCCCTTTTGAGGACCGTCGTGGGACGAAGCTGGTCATTACAGGAGGGCCGTCCATCGCTGGACGGCCCGTGCAACGAAATCAGATATCCAGCAGCAAACGAGCCGGGTCTTCCAGCAGGTTCTTGATGGTAACCAGGAAGGTCACAGCTTCTTTGCCATCGATCAGACGGTGATCGTAGGACAGAGCCAGGTACATCATCGGACGGATAACAACCTGACCGTTGATCGCCATAGGACGCTGCAGAATGTTGTGCATGCCCAGGATGGCCGCTTGAGGCGGGTTGACGATCGGCGTCGACATCATCGAACCGAAAGTACCACCGTTGGTGATGGTGAACGTACCGCCGGTCATCTCGTCCATCGACAGTTTGCCGTCACGAGCCTTCTTGCCGAAGGTGGCGATGCCGCCTTCGATTTCAGCCAGGCTCATCAGTTCGGCGTTACGCAGAACCGGAACAACCAGGCCGCGGTCGCTGGAAACAGCAACACCGACGTCAGCGTAGCCGTGATAAACAATGTCAGCACCGTCGATCGACGCGTTGACAGCCGGGAAGCGTTTCAGCGCTTCGGTGGCAGCCTTGACGAAGAACGACATGAAGCCCAGGCGCACGCCATTGTGGGACTTCTCGAACAGGTCCTTGTACTTCGAACGCAGGGCCATGACTTCGGTCATGTCGACTTCGTTGAAAGTGGTCAGCATTGCCATGTTCGATTGAGCTTCAACCAGACGCTTGGCAACGGTGGCCCGCACGCGGGTCATCGGTACGCGCTTCTCGATGCGATCGCCGGCAGCGAACACTGGAGCAGCACCGGCAGGCGCAGCAGCCTTGGCAGGTGCGGCAGCCGGAGCGGCTTTCTTGGCAGCTACAGCGGCAACAACGTCTTCCTTGGTCACACGACCGCCTTTGCCAGTGCCGGCAACGGAAGCGATGTTGATACCGTTTTCTTCAGCCAGCTTGCGAGCAGCCGGTGCAGCAACAGGATCATCTTCGCCTTCAGCGGCTGGAGCAGCAGCTTGTGCAGCGGCAGGAGCAGCGGCAGCAGCTGGAGCGGCAGCAGCGCCGCCCGCTTCGATGGAGCCCAGGACTTCGTCGGACAGAACGGTGTCGCCTTCGTTCTTGACGATAGCGCCCAGCACGCCATCAGCGGTGGCCAACACTTCCAATACGACTTTGTCAGTTTCGATGTCGACGATCAGGTCATCGCGCTTGACGGCGTCGCCCGGCTTTTTGTGCCAGGTGGCAACGGTGCCATCGGCAACCGATTCCGGGAAAGTGGGGGCTTTGATTTCGATAGCCATTATCTGTGAGTCCTTAAATTCGGTTTCAGGTGCGCGAAGGCGTTAAACAGTAAAGGCGTCTTGCAGCAGTTTTTCCTGCTGCTCAGCGTGCATCGATGCATAACCACAAGCAGGTGCAGCAGAAGCATCACGGCCCGCGTACTCGAGTACGAGAGACTTGTTGTGATTGCCAACGATGCGGCGCATGTGGTGCTGGCTGCAGTACCAGGCACCCTGGTTCATCGGCTCTTCCTGACACCAAACGATATGTTTGAGGTTGGTGTACGGAGCCAGGACTTCGTTCAAGTCGTCCTCAGGGAATGGGTACAGCTGCTCGATACGCACGATGGCGATGTCATCACGACCTTCGGCACGGCGTTTTTCCAGCAGGTCGTAGTAGACCTTGCCGCTACACAGAACAATGCGCTCGACCTTTTTCGGGTCCAGGGTATCGATTTCCGGGATAACGGTCTGGAACGAACCTTCGGCCAGATCTTCCAGGGTCGAGATGGCCAGTTTGTGACGCAACAGCGACTTCGGAGTCAGAACGATCAACGGCTTGCGCAGCGGGCGAATCACCTGACGACGCAGCAAGTGGTAGATCTGAGCCGGCGTAGTCGGTACCGCTACCTGAATGTTGTGCTCGGCGCACAGTTGCAGGTAACGCTCCAGACGAGCCGAAGAGTGCTCCGGACCCTGACCTTCATAACCGTGCGGCAGCAGCATGGTCAGACCGCAGAGACGGCCCCACTTGTGCTCGCCACTGGTGATGAACTGGTCGATAACCACCTGGGCACCGTTGGCGAAGTCGCCGAACTGGGCTTCCCAGATCACCAGCGCCTCAGGCGTGGTGGTCGAGTAACCGTATTCGAACGCCAGCACGGCTTCTTCGGACAGGAACGAATCGTACAGGTCGAAACGTGGCTGGCCCTTGTACAGGTTTTGCAGCGGGATGTAGGTACCCGCGTCTTTCTGGTTGTGCAAGACAGCGTGACGGTGCGAGAACGTACCGCGACCGATGTCCTGACCCGTCATGCGAATCGGGTGACCTTCGAACGCCAGGGTCGCGTACGCCATGGTTTCGGCGTAACCCCAGTTGATCGGCAGGCCGCCGGCTTGCATTTTCTGACGGTCTTCGTAGATTTTCGAGACCTGGCGCTGAACCACGAAGCCTTCCGGAATTTCCAGCAGCTTGGCGGACAGTTCCTGCAAGGTTTTCAGATCGAAGCGAGTGTCGTGACGCGCGGTCCAGGCGTGCCCCAGATACGGACGCCAGTCCACGAACAACTCTTTGTTCGGCTCTTTGACCAGGCTTTTTACAACATGCAGACCGTTGTCCAGCGCATTGCGGTATTCATCGACTTTCGCCTGAACACGCTCTGCGTCCAGCACACCGCCCTGAGTCAGACGATCGGCATACAGCTCACGGGTGGTGCGCTGTTTGGCGATCTGCTGATACATGATTGGCTGGGTGCCGCTTGGCTCGTCGGCCTCGTTGTGGCCACGACGACGGTAGCAGACCAGGTCGATCACCACGTCACGCTTGAACTGCATGCGGTAGTCGATGGCCAGCTGGGTCACGAACAACACGGCTTCCGGATCATCGCCATTCACATGGAGGATCGGCGCTTGGATCATCTTCGCAACGTCGGTCGCGTACTCGGTGGAGCGCGAGTCCAGCGGGTTGCTGATGGTGAAACCGACCTGGTTGTTGATCACGATGTGCACGGTACCGCCGGTCTTGAAACCGCGGGTCTGCGACATCTGGAAGGTTTCCATGACCACGCCTTGACCGGCGAATGCCGCGTCACCGTGGATGGAGATCGGCAGAACCTTCTCGCCGGTAGGGTCGTTACGACGATCCTGACGGGCGCGAACCGAACCCTCGACCACTGGAGATACGATTTCCAGGTGGGACGGGTTGAACGCCATGGCCAGGTGAACTTCACCGCCGGTGGTCATCACGTTGGACGAGAAGCCCTGGTGATATTTAACGTCACCGGAACCCAGCTCGACCTTCTTCTTGCCTTCAAACTCGTCGAACAGTTCGCGCGGGTTCTTGCCGAAGGTGTTGACCAGTACGTTCAGACGACCACGGTGGGCCATGCCGATAACGATTTCCTTGGTGCCGTAGGAACCGGAACGCTGGATCAGCTCGTCGAGCATCGGAATCAGGCTCTCGCCGCCTTCCAGGCCGAAACGCTTGGTACCCGGGTATTTGGTACCCAGGTATTTTTCCAGACCTTCGCCGGCGGTGACACGCTCGAGCAGGTGGCTCTTGATGTCGGCGGAGTACGTCGGACGGCCGCGCACGCTTTCCAGACGCTGCTGGAACCACTGGCGCTGCTCGGAATCGGTGATGTGCGTAAATTCAGCGCCGATGGTGCGGCAATATGTCTGCTGCAACGCTTCGTGAATTTCGCGTAGGCTCGCCTCCTCTTTGCCGATGAACAGGTCGCCGGCACGGAAGGTCGTATCAAGATCGGCATTGGTCAAGCCGTAATGATTGATCGACAGGTCTGCAGGTGCAGGACGCTGCCACAGCCCCAGCGGGTCAAGCTGGGCTGCCTGGTGGCCACGCATACGGTAGGCCTGGATCAATCGCAGCACTTCAACTTGCTTCTTCTCGTGCTCACTGCTCACGCTGCCGGCGGAAACCGGTTGGGCGCGGCGCTGGTTCTTTGCCAGCAAGACGAAATGATCGCGAATTGTGGAGTGCGAAACATCGGTGGCAGTGTTGCCGTCAGCAGGCAACTTCTGGAAGTAGGTGCGCCACTCTTCTGGCACAGCGTTAGGGTCGTGCAGGTAGAGCTCGTAGAGCTCTTCCACATAGGCAGCGTTACTACCGGATAGGTAGGCGCTGTTCCACATGCGCTGCATCACGCTTTCTTGCATGCTTGGTCACCCTCGGTTAGGGGAACACCACCGGCGTCGACACCGAGCACGCTTGCAGAAGTCCGAATGCAGCGACTAAAACAAGCCACCTAGGATCACGCTGATAGTCCGGGTACCAGCCCGGATGCCCCTGCTTGTCTCATTTCTTCAAAATAAGAGCCGCAGCCTTATAAGCTGCTGCTCAGGTTAAAACTACGGCGCCGGTTGAAGCCTGCGCCGTAGCATCTACGGGTACAGCGGTCCTACGGGTACTGCTGAATCACACGCCGCTTTGCAGCAGCATGTTACGTACGTGACCGATGGCCTTAGTCGGGTTCAGGCCTTTCGGGCAGACGTTGACGCAGTTCATGATCCCGCGGCAGCGGAATACGCTGAACGGGTCATCCAGCGAAGCCAGACGCTCGGCAGTCTTGGTGTCGCGGCTGTCTGCCAGGAAGCGATACGCTTGCAGCAGAGCAGCTGGACCCAGGAACTTGTCCGGGTTCCACCAGAAGGACGGGCAAGAGGTCGAGCAGCAAGCGCACAGGATGCACTCGTACAGACCGTCGAGCTTTTCACGCTCTTCAGGGGTCTGCAGACGTTCGATGGCCGGAGCCGGCGTGTCGTTCTGCAGGTATGGCTTAACCTTTTCGTATTGCTTGTAGAAGATGCTCATATCGACGACCAGGTCACGGATTACCGGCAAACCTGGCAGAGGACGAACGATCAGCTTGTTACCTTTTACGACAGCGGACAGCGGCGTGACGCACGCCAGACCGTTTTTGCCGTTGATGTTCATGCCGTCGGAACCGCAAACACCTTCACGGCAAGAGCGACGATAGGAGAAACCTTCGTCCTGCTCTTTGATCAGGGCCAGCACGTCCAGCACCATCAGGTCTTTACCACCGGTATCGACCGAAAATTCCTGCATGAACGGCGCAGCGTCCTGATCAGGGTTGTAGCGATAAACACTGACTTGCAACATGGCGGCCACCCTTAATAAGTCCGAATCTTAGGTTCAAAAGTCGGAACAGTCTTCGGCGAGAAGTTCACAGCACGCTTGGTTACGCGCTTGTCACCCGGGAAGTACAGGGTGTGGCACAGCCAGTTTTCGTCGTCGCGATCTTCGTAGTCTTCACGGGCGTGAGCGCCGCGGGACTCTTTGCGGATCTCTGCGGCGATGGCGGTAGCTTCGGCCACTTCCAGCAGGTTCTGCAATTCCAGAGCTTCGATACGAGCGGTGTTGAACGCCTGGCTCTTGTCGTTGATCTTGACGTTGGCGATACGGCCACGCAGATCAGCCAGCTGGGCAATACCCTTCTGCATGTATTCGCCGGTACGGAATACACCGAAGTAGTTCTGCATGCAGTTTTGCAGTTCTTTACGCAGGGTAGCGACGTCTTCGCCTTCGGTACGCGAGTTCAGGCCATCGAGACGTGCCAGGGCAGCGTCGATGTCGGACTGGCGAGCGCGGGTGTAGTCGACGCCTTCTTTCAGGGTCTGCTCCAGGAACAGGCCGGCCGCACGGCCGAATACCACCAGGTCGAGCAGCGAGTTGCCGCCCAGACGGTTGGCACCGTGAACCGATACGCAAGCCACTTCGCCCACCGCGAACAGACCAGGAATGATCTGGTCAACGCCGTCTGCGTCCTGAGTGATTGCCTGACCATGAATGTTGGTGGCAACGCCGCCCATCATATAGTGGCAGGTTGGAACGACCGGAATCGGCGCCACGGCTGGATCGACGTGGGCGAAGGTCTTGGACAGTTCCATGATGCCTGGCAGACGGCTGTGCAGAACTTCTTCACCGAGGTGATCGAGTTTCAGCATTACGTGGTCGCCATCCGGACCGCAACCGTTGCCAGCGATGATTTCTTTAACCATCGAGCGAGCAACAACGTCACGACCAGCAAGGTCTTTGGCGTTCGGAGCATAACGCTCCATGAAACGCTCGCCATGCTTGTTGATCAGGTAACCGCCTTCACCGCGGCAACCTTCAGTAACCAGTACACCGGCGCCGGCGATGCCGGTCGGGTGGAACTGCCACATTTCAATGTCTTGTACCGGCACGCCAGCACGCAGAGCCATGCCGACGCCGTCACCGGTGTTGATCAGGGCATTGGTGGTGGACGAGTAGATACGACCAGCACCGCCAGTCGCCAGTACAGTGGCGTTAGCGCGGACGTAGGAAGTTTCGCCGGTTTCGATGCAGATGACGATCATGCCGACAAAGGCACCATCTTCGTTCTTCACCAGGTCGACACCGTAGTATTCGTTGAGGAATACAGTGCCGGCCTTCAGGTTGGCCTGGTACAGGGTGTGCAGCAGTGCGTGACCGGTACGGTCGGCAGCGGCGCACGTACGTGCAGCCTGGCCACCTTTACCGAAGTCTTTCGACTGACCGCCGAACGGACGCTGATAGATGCGGCCTTGTTCGGTACGGGAGAACGGCAAGCCCATGTGCTCGAGTTCGAAGACCGCTTCCGGGCCTACGGAACACATGTATTCGATAGCGTCCTGGTCACCGATATAGTCGGAACCCTTGACGGTATCGTACATGTGCCAGCGCCAGTCATCGTTCGGATCTGCCGAGGCGATGGCGCAGGTGATGCCACCCTGGGCGGATACAGTGTGCGAACGAGTAGGGAAAACCTTGGTAACTACGGCGGTCTTGTGACCACCCTGTGCCAGCTGCAGAGCAGCGCGCATGCCAGCACCGCCGCCGCCAATAATGATGGCGTCGAACGAAAGCGTATTAACTGTAGTAGACATGAATCAGATACCCCAAAGAATCTGCACACCCCAGACGAAGTACGCAAACATCGCGACGCCGCATACTGCCTGGAAGAGGAAACGTACTGCAGTCGCGGACTTGCCGAACGCCATTGGCGTCAGGTAGTCGGTCGCGATGGTCCACATGCCGACCCAGGCGTGAGCGCCGAGGGCAACGAGAGCCAGGAGACTGAAAATACGCATCCAGTTGCTTGCGAACAGTTCATGCCATTGGGCGTAGCCGATGCCAGGATGGGCAACGACGTATCCGATCAGGAAGATGAAATAAGCCGCGAGAACGACCGCAGACACACGTTGTGCCATCCAGTCATAGAGGCCCGAACGCGACAGGTTCGTGACGTTAGTTACCATATCCAAACTCCTGCCAGAACGATTACCACCACGGAAACGGCGATAACGATTTTCGAGCCCAGTTTGCCGCCCTCAAGCGACTCGCCGATGCCCATGTCCATCATCAAATGGCGCACACCGGCAACCAAGTGATACAGCAAGGCGGACAGGATGCCCCATGTCACTAGCTTGGCTAGCGGACTGGTCAGACACGCTTTCACCTGACCGAAGCCTTCTTCCGAGTCGAGCGACTTGTCCAATGCATAAAGCATGATGGCCAGGCTGACAAAGAGGATGATTCCGGAGATTCGGTGAAGAATGGACGTGTAAGCAGTGACTGGGAGTTTGATGGTCCTTAGGTCTAGGTTTACAGGTCGTTGGCTATTCACGGCTTTTTTTTCACACTGAAGAGCCCCTAACAATCAGGGCAAAGTTGTTGGGGAGTGCACTGGTCAGGTACCCACCACCCAGGGAGTGCGACCCCCAGTAAAGCAGGCCCAAAAGCCCCTGGCGGTCGGAGGCCGAGTATAGACAGTTAGGCTACTAATGACAACGCAATCGCCTTCCCCTAATAGCTCATTGCACAAGTCGTATAAAAGGCGTAAATGGCAGTCAATTTCGAGGAAAAAGTCCGGTTAAAGCCTTCTGGAGCAAGACTTTAGGCAAATTGACATTCGAATTTATCTCACTATAGTGGTGCGGGCCCTGCGTGGGGGGTCTGTCTGATGATTTCAAGCATAAATAGGAGGCCACATGGCTGACAAAAAAGCGCAGTTGATCATCGAGGGCGCAGCCCCCGTCGAGCTGCCCATTTTAACCGGCACCGTTGGTCCCGATGTTATCGATGTTCGGGGCCTGACGGCCACGGGCCGTTTCACCTTTGACCCTGGTTTCATGTCGACAGCTTCCTGCGAGTCGAAGATCACCTATATCGACGGCGACAACGGCATCCTGCTGCACCGCGGCTACCCGATCGAACAGTTGGCTGAAAAGTCGGACTACCTGGAAACCTGCTATCTGCTGCTCAACGGCGAATTGCCGACCGCAGAACAGAAGGCCCAGTTCGTCAGCACCGTGAAGAACCACACCATGGTTCACGAGCAGCTGAAGACCTTCTTCAACGGCTTCCGTCGCGACGCCCACCCGATGGCCGTCATGTGCGGCGTAGTCGGCGCGCTCTCGGCCTTCTACCACGACTCCCTGGACATCAATAACCCGCAGCATCGCGAAATCTCCGCGATCCGCCTGGTTGCCAAGATGCCCACCCTGGCAGCGATGGTTTACAAGTACTCGATGGGGCAACCCATGATGTACCCGCGCAACGACCTGACGTACGCGGAAAACTTCCTGCACATGATGTTCAACACCCCGTGCGAGATCAAACCGATCAGCCCGGTACTCGCTAACGCCATGGACAAGATCTTCATCCTCCATGCCGACCACGAGCAGAACGCATCGACTTCCACCGTACGCCTGGCCGGCTCTTCGGGTGCCAACCCGTTCGCCTGTATCGCCGCCGGCATCGCTGCACTGTGGGGCCCTGCCCACGGCGGCGCGAACGAAGCTGTTCTGACCATGCTCGATGAAATTGGCGATGTGTCGAACATCGACAAGTACATCGCCAAGGCCAAGGACAAGAACGATCCGTTCAAACTGATGGGCTTCGGTCACCGGGTTTACAAAAACCGCGACCCACGCGCAACAGTCATGAAGCAGACCTGCGACGAAGTGCTGAAAGAACTGGGCATTACCAACGATCCGCAGCTCGAACTGGCCATGCGCCTGGAAGAGATCGCCCTGACCGACCCGTACTTCATCGAACGCTCGCTGTACCCGAACGTCGACTTCTACTCGGGGATCATCCTCAAGGCGATCGGCATTCCAACCAGCATGTTCACCGTCATCTTCGCTTTGGCGCGGACCGTCGGCTGGATCTCCCACTGGAAAGAAATGCTCTCCAGCCCGTACAAGATTGGCCGTCCGCGCCAGCTGTACACCGGCTACGAGTCGCGTGACATCACCAAGCTGGAAGACCGCAAATAAGACCTGTCTTGCGATAACGTCTTAAAGTTGCACCGGGAACGGCCTCTATTTATATAGAGGCCGTTTTTGTTTGTGCGGTCGCAGCGGCCTTAGGGCCGACTGGGACTTTGGTTGGATACATATCCGTTTTTGCGGTAACGGCGGCTGGCGGTTTCGCTTTTACAGCGACTCACTTTTCCAAACGCCGAAAAGTGAGTCGCTGTAAAAGCGAAACCATAATCAGCCATTACCGCAACAACGGATATGTACACAATCAAACCGTCCAAAAAAATGCCCCAATCTCTCGACCAGGGCATTTCTGTTTAACGCAGCTTCTTATATAGCCAAGCCTGAAGCCTTAGTGAGCAACCGCCCCACTCGCCCCCAAGCCCGTCTGCGAACGAACAAACTGAGGGAAGAACAGCGCCCGCTCATTGTCAGCCGCCGTCGACTTGTCAGTGATCGAGAAGAACCAGATCCCGATAAACGCAATGGCCATGGAGAACAGCGCCGGGTACTCATACGGGAAGATAGCCTTCTCGTGATGCAGAATCTGCACCCAGATGGTTGGCCCAAGGACCATCAAACCAACGGCACTGATCAGACCCAGCCAGCCGCCGATCATCGCACCACGCGTGGTCAGCTTCTTCCAGTACATGGAAAGCAGCAGCACCGGGAAGTTACAGCTCGCCGCGATGGAGAACGCCAGGCCCACCATGAACGCGATGTTCTGGCTTTCGAACAGAATGCCCAGACCGATCGCCAACACACCCAGACAGACGGTGGTGATTTTCGAAACGCGGATCTCGTCCTTGTCGTTGGCTTTGCCCTTCTTGATCACACTCGCGTAAAGGTCGTGAGACACCGCCGTAGCGCCGGCCAGCGTCAAACCAGCCACTACAGCCAGAATGGTTGCGAACGCGACTGCCGAGATGAAGCCCAGGAAGATACTGCCACCCACCGCGTTAGCCAGGTGCACCGCCGCCATGTTGTTGCCGCCCAACAGCGCGCCAGCAGCATCTTTGAAGGCAGGGTTGGTGCTGACCAGCAGGATCGCGCCGAAGCCGATGATGAACGTCAGGATGTAGAAGTAACCAATGAAGCCGGTTGCATACAGCACGCTCTTGCGAGCTTCTTTCGCATCACTCACGGTGAAGAAGCGCATCAGAATGTGCGGCAGGCCAGCGGTACCGAACATCAGTGCCAGGCCAAGCGAGAACGCCGAGACCGGATCTTTCACCAGACCGCCCGGGCTCATGATCGCTTCACCTTTAGGGTGAACCTTGATCGCCTCGGAAAACAGCAAGCTGAAGTCGAAGTTGACGTGCTTCATGACCATCAGCGCCATGAACGTAGCACCGGACAGCAGCAACACGGCCTTGATGATCTGCACCCAAGTGGTCGCCAGCATGCCGCCGAACAACACGTACATGCACATCAGGATACCGACCAGGATCACGGCAACGTAGTAGTCGAGACCGAACAGCAGCTGAATCAGCTTGCCGGCACCGACCATTTGCGCGATCAGGTAGAACGCCACCACCACCAGCGAGCCGCAAGCGGACAGCGTGCGGATCTGGGTTTGCCCAAGGCGGTAGGACGCCACGTCGGCAAAGGTGTATTTACCCAGGTTACGCAAGCGCTCGGCGATCAGGAACAGAATGATCGGCCAGCCCACCAGGAAGCCGATCGAGTAGATCAGGCCGTCGTAGCCAGAGGTGAACACCAGGGCGGAAATACCCAGGAAGGATGCCGCCGACATGTAGTCACCGGCAATCGCCAGACCGTTCTGGAAGCCGGTGATCTTGCCACCCGCCGCATAGTAGTCAGCCGCCGAATTGTTGCGCTTGGAGGCCCAGTAGGTGATGCACAGGGTCAAGCCAACGAACGCGACGAACATCAGGATCGCGGAAACGTTGAGCGGTTGTTTGTGCACTTCGCCGGTCAGGGCTTCACCTGCCCAGGCGCCAGGTGCAAAGGCTGCGATGCTCAATAGAGCCATTAGACGCCGGATCATTGCTGAGCCTCCTTGAGAATCGCATTGTTCAGGTCGTCGAATTCGCCATTGGCGCGTCGTACGTAGATTGCAGTCAGGATAAAGGCCGAGAGAATCAGCCCGACACCAATCGGTATCCCCCAGGTAATCGAAGACTCGGGGCTGATTTTCGCCCCCAGAATATGCGGCCCGTAAGCAATCAAAAGGATGAATCCGGAGTAAAGCCCAAGCATGATCGCCGAAAGAATCCAGGCGAACTTTTCTCGCTTACTAACCAGCTCCTTGAAGCGCGGGCTGTTTTGAATCGAGAGGTAAATGCTGTCGTTCATTGTTTTTATCCTCGCAGCACAGATGAAGTTGGAACGTTATCCACTCTATGCGGCTACGGAACTGGTTCCAGACGACCTTAGTATTAGAACGACATGACGGTTTTGTTCCCTGTAGGAGCACGGCTCGCCGGCGATAGCGATCTTGAAGCCGCCATCGCCGGCAAGCCGTGCTCCGACAGAAAAGCAAAAGGCCGCTTGGCGGTTATGCCAAGCGGCCTTCAGAAGTGCTGACCAGACGCGTCAGCTCAAATCATTTAGTCCAATCTGCAACGCGTTCCGGGTGTTTGGCGACCCAATCCTTCGCGGCGGCTTCAGGTTTGGCACCATCCTGAATGGCCAACATGACTTCGCCGATTTCGTCTTTCGACGCCCACTGGAAGTTCTTCATGAACTTGGCAACTTCCGGAGCCTTGGTTGCCAGTTCTTTGCTGCCGATGTTGTTTACAGTTTCAGCCGCGCCATAAACGCCTTTCGGGTCGTCCAGGAAGCGCAGTTTCCACTTGGCGAACATCCAGTGCGGCACCCAACCGGTGACAGCAATGGATTCGTTTTTCTTCTCGGCACGGGTCAGCTCGGCAATCATGCCGGCGCCGGAACTGGCCTTGAGTTGATAGCCGGTCAGATCGTAGTCCTTGATGGCCTGTTCGGTCTTGAGCATCACACCCGAACCGGCGTCGATGCCGACGATGCGATCTTTGAAGCTGTCGTCGGTTTTCAGATCGGCAATACTTTTAGCTTTGACGTACTCCGGCACGATCAGGCCAATTCTTGCGTCCTTGAAGTTCGGACCGTAATCGACGACTTGATCCTTGTTCTTGGTCCAGTATTCACCATGAGTCACAGGCAGCCACGCAGACATCATGGCATCGAGTTTGCCTGTGGCCACACCCTGCCACATGATCCCGGTGGCGACCGCTTGCAGTTTCACGTCATAACCGAGTTTCTGCCTGATCACTTCAGCGGCCACGTTGGTCGTGGCGACACTGTCCGACCAGCCGTCAACATAACCGATAGTCACTGCCTTGCCTTCAGCGCTGGCCACAGTAGAACTGATCGCCAGCACCAAAGCGGCACCTGCGCCCAAGAGTCGTCGCATCTTCATCGTTACTTCCCCGAAAGTGCTGCGCTCGACGGATGCCGAGTCGCGTCAACGTATTGTTATGGTGCCCAGCGCCCCCATCACGCCCACCGCAAACTCATCCGAACATCAGCGGAGTACTGACGCCTCGATAATCAACCCCAAGACAATGGCGACCTTCTCTGCCAGCGACCTCAAGGCATCGAGAAACGACATCAGAACGCCATTAATCTAGACCACCGAAAGTCCGCCCGCCAATCCGCCCAAACTTTGCATGTCAAAAGTATGCAGGCCACCAAGCACGCGGCAAATGAAGGTAACATGCGCGGCTTTGCTCCCAGACGGCCTGACCATGCCCGCGACATCCCGCTTTCCTTTTTTTGCTTATCTATTCGCCTGCCTGCTGGGGCTTTTTGCCCTGGGTGGCTTCTGGTACGGCCTCGGTAAACCGGTGGTGCTGCCGGATGTGGCCAGCGCGACGCACAAGCTGCAATGCGCCTCCTACACCCCGTTCGACAAGGACCAATCGCCGTTCGATCAGCCGTTCAAGCTGCGCCCCGAGCGCATGGACGCCGACCTTGCGCTGCTGTCCAAAAGCTTCGAATGCATCCGCACCTATTCCATGACCGGCCTCGAGGCCCTGCCCGACCTGGCGCGCAAGCACGGGCTGAAACTGATGATCGGCGCCTGGGTCAACAGCAACCCGGTTGACACCGCCAAGGAAGTCGACCTGCTGATCGCTTCGGCCAACGCCAACGCGGACGTGGTGACTTCGGTGATCGTCGGCAATGAAACCCTGTTGCGCAAGGAAGTCACTGGCGCGCAACTGGCCAAGCTCATCAGTAAAGTCAAAAGCCAGGTCAAACAGCCTGTCACTTACGCCGACGTCTGGGAGTTCTGGCTCAAGCACCCGGAAATCGCCCCGGCGGTGGATTTCCTGACCATCCATTTGTTGCCGTACTGGGAAGATGACCCGTCGAATATCGACGCCGCCCTGCAGCACGTGGCCGAAGTACGTCAGGTGTTCGGCAACAAGTTCGCACCCAAGGACGTGATGATTGGCGAAACCGGCTGGCCCAGCGAAGGCCGTCAGCGTGAAACCGCCCTGCCGAGCCGGGTCAATGAAGCCAAGTTCATTCGTGCTTTTGTCATCATGGCGGAGCAGCAAGGCTGGCATTACAACCTGATCGAAGCCTTCGACCAGCCGTGGAAACGCGCCAGCGAAGGTGCGGTCGGTGGTTACTGGGGGCTGTTTGATGCCGATCGCCAGGACAAGGGCGTGCTCGCCGGTCCGGTGTCGAACGTGCCTTACTGGGCGCAGTGGCTGGTAGTGGGTGGTTTGATTTTCCTTGGCACGTTAATCCTCGGAGGCCGTGTCCGCAGCACTCGCGCAGCGCTGGTTCTACCGCTGCTCGGTGCGCTGGCCGCTTGCTCGATTGGCGCCTGGGGCGACCTGGCCCGTGTCACTACGCGGTTTACCAGTGAGTGGTTGTGGGTTGCTTTGCTGACGGCGTTGAATGTGTTGGTGCTGGCCCATGCGGCACTGACCCTGAGCGCTCGCACCGGCTGGCGCGAACGGGCGTTCAATGCGCTGGAACGTCGGGCGGGCTGGTTGCTCGCGGTGGCCGGGTTTGCCGCTGCGGTGACGATGCTGGAGTTGGTGTTCGACCCGCGTTATCGCAGCTTCCCGAGTGTCGCATTCATCCTGCCGGCGCTGGTCTATCTGTGCCGCCCGGTGAGCGTGCCGCGCCGGGAGATTGCCCTGCTGACCTTCATTATCGGTGCTGGCATTGCGCCGCAGCTTTATCGTGAAGGCTTGCAGAATCAGCAGGCCTGGGGTTGGGCGCTGGTGAGTGTGTTGATGGTTGCAGCGTTGTGGCGCAGTTTGCGGGTTCGCAAAGGGTAATCCTCTGCGCAGCTACTGGCCTCATCGCGAGCAAGCTCGCTCCCACAGGGTTCTTCAGCGAATACAGAATTTGTGTACGACAAAGATCCCTGTGGGAGCGAGCTTGCTCGCGAAGACTGACTATCAGGCGCTGCGGGACGCCCGGACCAGACGCAATCCAGCAATCACCACCGCAAAAACAGCCAATGTCGTGTTATACAACGCCAACGCCGGAAACCCGAACACCAGCGCCAGCACCGCCAACCACCACCCGGCCCGGCCCGGCAGCACAAATCCGATAACGGCTGCCGCCAATGCCGTGAATCCCAAGACATTGAAGTGAATCATCAAGCCCAGGCTCGAACGAACCTGGCATTCCCAGCGGCTCGCTTCGTCCACGCAGAGGCCGACCCATTGAGCATCCTCCATAAAGCCATAACGCGCGCCATAACTGGCGGCCAGCCATATCGGCAGGAGAACGAGCAGCAGAATCACAGGCAGACGGCGGGACATGAAGCACTCCAATAAACGAAAACGGCGGCCAGCTTAATCCCCCGCCAGCGCCAAGCAAACGCATGTGACAGATAATTGGTCACCAAATCGCTGCAAAGTGTATCGTCCAGCTACTATTACTCCGAAATTAGCCCTGATTGGTGCCGATCCATGGCACTTTGGCGCAAACCCCGTGGTCATAGCCTGCGAACTTCATTTGGCACCTTTCTCTAAGGGATCTAGTCATGCTCCGTTCCTTGCGCTTCGCCGCCCTGTTTGGCGGCCTTATTTTGAGTGCGTCCGCACTGGCGGCGGACATCGACGCCGCCAGTTATGGCTACCCCTTGACCAACCCGTTCGAGGCGACCATCGCGACGACACCGCCGGACCTGCGTCCGGACTTGCCGCTGGACGATGACATCAATCAGGAAACCCGCAGCGTCAGGTTACGCCCGGAGCGTGAATTCGATTTGCCGGACAACTTCTGGCCAGTGAAGAAACTCACCTACCGCATCGCCACCCAGGATAAAGCCGCTCCGCTGATTTTCCTGATCGCCGGCACCGGCGCGCGCTATGACAGCAGCCTTAACGAATACCTGAAGAAGCTCTACTACAAGGCCGGCTACCACGTGGTGCAACTGTCGTCGCCCACCAGCTTCGACTTCATGAGCGCCGCCTCACGCTTTGCCACACCCGGCATCACCAAGGAAGACGCCGAAGACATGTACCGGGTGATGCAGGCCGTGCGGGCACAAAACCCGCATGTAGACGTTACCGATTACTACCTGACCGGCTACAGCCTGGGCGCACTGGATGCGGCGTTCGTCGCGCACCTGGATGAAACCCGCCGCAGCTTCAACTTCAAGAAAGTCTTGCTGCTCAACCCGCCGGTCAACCTCTACACCTCGATCACCAACCTCGACAAGCTGGTCCAGACCGAGGTCAAGGGCATCAACAACAGCACAACGTTCTATGAGCTGGTGCTGAACAAACTGACTCGCTACTTCCAGCAGAAAGGCTACATCGACCTCAACGATGCCCTGCTCTACGACTTCCAGCAGTCCAAGCAGCACCTGAGCAACGAACAGATGGCCATGCTGATCGGCACTTCGTTCCGCTTCTCGGCAGCCGACATTGCCTTCACCTCGGACCTGATCAACCGCCGCGGCCTGATCACTCCACCGAAATACCCGATCACCGAAGGCACCACCCTCACGCCGTTCCTCAAACGCGCGCTGCAGTGCGACTTCGACTGTTACATCACCGAACAGGTCATCCCGATGTGGCGCGCCCGCACCGACGGCGGCAGCCTGCTGCAACTGATCGACCAGGTCAGTTTGTATGCACTCAAGGATTACCTGCACGACAGCCCGAAAATCGCCGTCATGCACAACGCCGACGACGTGATTCTCGGCCCTGGCGACCTTGGTTTCCTGCGCAAGACCTTTGGCGATCGTTTGACCGTTTATCCACTGGGCGGCCATTGCGGCAACCTTAATTACCGCGTCAACAGCGACGCCATGCTGGAGTTCTTCCGTGGCTAAATACCTCCTGCTTATCGCAGCGCTACTCTGCGCAGGCGTCGCCAATGCCGACAACAGCAAAGCCAACGCTCCGGTTGTGATTGACAGTGACGGCTTCAAGGAGCCGCTGAGCAAACTCAAATTCAACCCGGGGCTGGATCAGCGTGAGTTCGAACGTTCGACGCTTAGCGCGCTGGCCGTCTACGACCCGCTGGAAGAGTGGAACCGCCGCATCTACCACTTCAACTACCGTTTCGACCAATGGGTGTTCCTGCCGGTGGTCAATGGCTATCGCTACATCACGCCGAGTTTCCTGCGCACCGGTGTCAGCAACTTCTTCAATAACCTCGGTGACGTGCCGAACCTGTTGAACAGCTTGCTGCAGTTCAAGGGGCAGCGTTCGATGGAAACCACCGCGCGCCTGCTCCTCAACACCACCATAGGCATCGCCGGTCTGTGGGACCCGGCCACCGCCATGGGCCTGCCGCGCCAGAGCGAAGACTTCGGCCAGACGCTGGGCTTCTACGGCGTGCCGGGCGGCGCTTACTTCGTGTTGCCGATCCTCGGCCCTTCGAACATCCGCGACACCGGGGGCCTGGCGGTCGATTTCACCGCAGAGTCGGCGATCAACTTCCTGAACGTCTCCGAAGTCAGCGAAAACCACCCGGAAATCTGGGTCCTGCGTGGCATCGACAAGCGCTACCAGAACAGCTTCCGCTATGGCCAGCTGAACTCACCATTCGAGTACGAGAAAGTGCGCTACGTGTACACCGAGTCGCGCAAGTTGCAGATCGCCGAGTAATTCATCGGCAACAAAAAAGGCCATTCGATGCGAATCGAATGGCCTTTTTCATGCCCGATGGATCAGACACCACCCTCTCCTGTAGGAGCCTAGCTTGCTCGCGATAGCGGTGTAACAGCCAACATAGATGTTGAATGTTATGGCCTCATCGCGAGCAAGCTCAGCTCCTACAGGTTCAGTTTTTGACTGCACGCCAGATTTTGCTGGCAACCATCACACCCACCAACACCACCGCACCCGCCACAATCCCCGCCACCGCATTCAGCAACGTCGGCACGATAAACCCGGCACCGCCCGCCCCTGCGCTGACGCTCTCAATCCAGTGATGAACCACCGGCACGCCGTGGGTGAGAATCCCGCCACCCACCAGGAACATCGCTGCCGTGCCGATCACCGACAGGCTTTTCATCATGTACGGCGCCGCACGCAGAATCCCGGCGCCGATACTTTTGGCCATCTGGCCAGGCTTCTGGGTCAGCCACAAACCGAGGTCGTCGAGTTTGACGATGCCGGCCACCAGGCCATACACGCCGATGGTCATGACGATGGCAATGCCTGAAAGCACGATGACTTGCTGGGTCAGCGAAGCATCAGCCACGGTCCCCAGAGTGATCGCGATGATTTCTGCAGAGAGAATGAAGTCAGTGCGGATGGCGCCTTTGATCTTGTCCTGCTCGAACGCCACCAGATCGACCGCCGGATTGGCTACGGCCTCGACCAGCTCAGCATGTTCGGCCTGATCTTCAGCCTTGCTGTGCAGGAATTTGTGCGCCAGCTTCTCGAATCCTTCGAAACACAGATAGGCGCCACCGACCATCAATAGCGGCGTAACCAGCCACGGAATGAACGCGCTAATGGCCAACGCCGAGGGCACCAGGATCAGCTTGTTGAGAAACGAGCCCTTGGCCACCGCCCACACCACCGGGATTTCCCGCTCGGCACGCACGCCGGAAACCTGCTGGGCGTTGAGCGCCAGATCGTCACCGAGCACGCCGGCGGTTTTCTTGGCGGCCATTTTGGTCATCAATGCCACGTCGTCGAGTACCGCGGCAATGTCGTCGATCAGCAACAGCAAACTGCTTCCTGCCATGAATCAGGTTTCCTTCGAATAATGAATGCCGCGCAGCATAGCGCGGCCTAACGTGCTGCGGGGCATTCTTGAGCGCCGCGCGAGGCCGGTGCTACCATGCGCAACCGCCAGCACAGGCAAGGAACCCCCTGGTTTATGAGCACTATCCGCGAGCGCAACAAAGAACTGATCCTGCGTGCCGCCAGTGAAGAATTTGCCGACAAGGGCTTCGCTGCGACCAAAACCAGTGACATCGCAGCCAAGGCGGGATTGCCCAAGCCCAACGTCTACTACTACTTCAAATCCAAGGAAAACCTCTACCGCGAGGTCCTGGAAAGCATCATCGAACCGATTCTGCAGGCCTCGACACCGTTCAACGCCGACGGCGTGCCCAGTGAAGTGCTGAGCGGCTACATCCGCTCGAAAATCCGCATCTCCCGCGACCTGCCCTTCGCCTCCAAGGTGTTCGCCAGCGAAATCATGCACGGCGCCCCGCACCTGAGCGCCGATCTGGTTGAACGGCTCAACGGCCAGGCCAAGCACAACATCGACTGCATCCAGACCTGGATCGACCGCGGCCAGATCGCCCCGATCGACCCCAACCACCTGATGTTCAGCATCTGGGCCGCGACCCAGACCTACGCCGACTTCGACTGGCAGATTTCCGCGGTGACCGGAAAGGCCAAGCTCGATGAGGCGGATTATGAAGCGGCGGCGCAGACGATTATCCGGTTGGTACTCAAGGGGTGTGAGCTGGACCGATAGATCGCAGCGCGCCCTTCGCGAGCAGGCTCGCTCCCACAGGGTTTTGTGTTGAATGCACATTTAGTGATCACTGAAGATCCACTGTGGGAGCCAGCCTGCTGGCGATAGGGGACGACTCGGTTTTGGATCAAACCCAAATTGCATCCCACAACGGATAGTCGCCAAGTCGCCCTACCAACCCGGCCCGCAATGGATTAGCCACAACATACCGAGCGACTTTTACCAAGTCCTCTTCACGACGCAGCGCTCGATCATGAAAACCTCGCTGCCAAAGACTGACACCACGACCGGTAGACAGATTCACTGCCTTGGTACTCAACGATTTGGTCCTTTGCATCAGTCCAGCCAGCGAGCCCTGCTGCAACTCGATCAGCCAATGAAAATGATCCGGCATGACGACCCAGGCCAGTGAGTTTGCACAACCCTGGTCCTGCGCAGCGCGAAATTGCGAGACGACTAATCTGCCCAAGGTGAAGTCCTTGAAAACAGGTTCTCGGTCGAGTGTGTTTGTCGTTAACAGATAGATGCGGCTTTGCTCGGCGTAGCGGCCGATGCGTAGACGGTTTGAAGCAGGTAAATCCGGCATTCCTTTGCCCTTTTCATGATGAAATCAAAAAGAGCCTAGCCTTGTGATAACCGAAAGGCGGGGGGCGGTTTTTTGGCAGGATGTGTCTGGTAGGCCGCCATCGCCAGCAGGCTGGCTCCCACAGGGGATTATCTAAGTGTCAGAGATAAACTGTGGGAGCCAGCCTGCTGGCGATAACGGTGTATCAATCACCCTTTAATCAAGCAGTCACCCCCGCATCCGCCCGCAACCCCAGCGCCTCGATTGCGTTGATCGCACATTGCTCATCAACATCAGAAAGATCACCGCTGATACCAACAGCCCCCAGCACGTTCCCGTCCTGATCCCGAATCAACACCCCACCCGGTGCCGGCACAACACTGCCCTGCCCCAGACTGTTCAAAGCGGCGATAAACGCCGGTCGTTGTTGTGCGTCCAGCGCCAGCAGGCGTGAGCCTTTGCCCAGGGCGATGGCGCCCCAGGCTTTGCCGATGGCGATCTGCGGGCGCAGCAGGCTGGCGCCGTCTTCACGCTGCAGGGTGACCAAGTGTCCACCCGCATCCAGTACTGCAATGGTCAATGGAGCCGCCGAGATTGCACGCCCTGCGGAGATAGCCTGATTGGCCAGGTTGACTGCGACTTTCAAGGTTAAAGCGCTCATGGTGCCGTCCTCATTTTGTTATAGGGAAAGCTGCTGGACTGTGTTTTGTTCAGAAGTCCAATGCAACAAATAGAACACAATGAGTTATTTTTTTGTATACAATAATTCTCGAAAAGCGCCACATGCGACGAAAAGCCACAGTAGATCGGGCTTCCGACGAATGAAACGGCCGCTTGAGAAAATGGATTGACCTGCGCCGTCCGCCGTGAATACACTCTGCGCAAAGCCACTTGTATACAATTACAAAACGTAAGAGGCACCAAAACCATGAGCAAAATGAGAGCAATCGAAGCCGCCGTTCTGGTGATGCGCCGTGAAGGGGTTGATACCGCTTTTGGCATCCCGGGCGCCGCGATCAACCCGCTGTACTCCGCCTTGCAGAAGGTCGGTGGCATCGATCACGTCCTCGCTCGCCACGTTGAAGGCGCCTCGCACATGGCCGAGGGCTACACCCGCACCAAGGCCGGCAACATCGGCGTGTGCATCGGCACTTCGGGACCTGCCGGTACCGACATGGTCACCGGGCTCTACAGCGCCTCGGCCGACTCGATCCCGATTCTTTGCATTACCGGCCAGGCCCCCCGCGCCCGTATGCACAAGGAAGACTTCCAGGCTGTCGACATCACCTCGATCGTCAAGCCAGTGACCAAGTGGGCAACCACCGTCATGGAACCGGGCCAGGTGCCTTACGCGTTCCAGAAAGCCTTCTACGAAATGCGCTCCGGCCGTCCAGGCCCGGTGCTGATCGATCTGCCGTTCGACGTGCAGATGGCTGAAATCGAATTCGACATCGACGCCTATGAACCACTGCCGCTGGCCAAGCCAACCGCTAACCGCGTGCAAATCGAGAAGGCCCTGGCCATGCTCGATCAGGCCGAGCGTCCGTTGCTGGTGGCCGGTGGCGGCATCATCAATGCCGACGCCAGCGAGTTGCTGGTGGAGTTCGCCGAGCTGACCGGTATTCCGGTGGTCCCGACTCTGATGGGCTGGGGCACCATTCCGGACGATCACCCGTTGATGGTCGGTATGGTCGGCCTGCAAACCTCGCACCGCTACGGCAACGCGACGATGCTCAAATCCGACCTGGTGCTGGGCGTCGGTAACCGCTGGGCCAACCGTCATACCGGTTCGATCGACGTTTACACCGAAGGCCGCAAGTTCATTCACGTTGACATCGAACCGACCCAGATCGGCCGCGTGTTCACCCCGGACCTGGGCATCGTTTCCGACGCCGCTGCCGCGCTGACCGTGTTCATCGAAGTCGCTCGCGAATGGCAAGCCGCCGGCAAGCTGAAAAACCGCAGTGCCTGGCTGCAAGACTGCCAGCAGCGCAAATCCAGCCTGCAGCGCAAGACTCACTTCGACAACGTCCCGGTCAAGCCGCAGCGCGTTTACGAAGAGATGAACCAGGTGTTCGGCAAGGACACGTGCTACGTCAGCACCATCGGTCTGTCGCAGATTGCCGGCGCGCAGTTCCTGCACGTCTACAAACCGCGTCACTGGATCAACTGCGGTCAGGCCGGCCCGTTGGGCTGGACCATTCCGGCAGCGCTGGGTGTGGTCAAGGCTGATCCGACCCGTAAAGTTGTGGCGCTGTCGGGCGACTATGACTTCCAGTTCATGATCGAGGAGTTGGCGGTGGGCGCGCAGTTCAAGCTGCCGTACATCCACGTGGTGGTGAACAACTCGTACCTGGGGCTGATTCGTCAGGCTCAGCGCGGTTTCGACATGGACTACTGCGTACAGCTGTCCTTCGACAACCTGAACGCTCCGGAACTCAACGGTTACGGTGTCGACCACGTCGCGGTCGCCGAAGGCCTGGGCTGCAAGGCGCTGCGTGTATTCGAACCGAGCCAGATCCAGCCTGCCCTGCGCAGGGCTCAGGAGCTGATCGAAGAGTTCAAGGTGCCGGTGATCGTCGAGATTATTCTGGAGCGTGTGACCAACATTTCCATGGGCACCGAGATCAACGCCGTCAACGAATTCGAAGACCTGGCGCTGGTCGGCAACGATGCGCCAACGGCGATTTCGTTGCTCGATTGATTTGGCTTTTAGCTCCCTCTCCCCTCGGGGAGAGGGCTGGGGTGAGGGGTGGTTTTGTGCCGTTCGTGGGATCTGGATCTCACTCTGAATCCACCCCTCACCCTAACCCTCTCCCCCAGGAGAGGGGACTGATCGCGTTTAGCCGGGCCATCTGTATTTAATCTGCACGAGGAGACCACCATGCCGCGTTTCGCAGCCAACCTGTCCATGCTATTCACCGAGCAGGATTTTCTTGCCCGTTTTGAAGCTGCCGCCAAGGCCGGCTTCAGTGGTGTCGAATACCTGTTCCCTTACGACTTCAGCTCTGCCGAAATCAAAGCCAAGCTCGATGCCAATGGCTTGACCCAAGTGCTGTTCAACCTGCCGGCCGGTGACTGGGCCAAGGGCGAACGCGGTATCGCGTGCCTGCCGGACCGGGTTGAAGAGTTCCGCGCCGGTGTCGACCTGGCGATTGCCTACGCGAAAGTGTTGGGCAATACCCAGGTCAACTGCCTGGCCGGTATTCGCCCACAAGGCGTCGACGATGCCACCGTGGAAAAAACCTTCGTTGCCAACCTCAAGTACGCGGCCGAGAAGCTGCAAGCGGCGGGCATCAAACTGGTGATGGAAGCGATCAACACCCGCGACATCCCGGGTTTCTACCTGAACAACACGGCGCAAGCCCTGTCGATTCGCGAACAGGTCGGCAGCGCCAACCTGTTCCTGCAATACGACATCTACCACATGCAAATCATGGAGGGCGACCTGGCCCGCACCATGGCTGCGCACCTGGGCGAGATCAACCACATCCAGTTGGCCGATAACCCAGGGCGCAACGAACCGGGCACCGGTGAAATCAACTACCGCTTCCTGTTCGAACACCTGGACCGCATCGGTTATCAGGGTTGGGTTGGCTGCGAATACAAGCCGCTGACCACCACTGAAGCAGGTCTGGGCTGGCTCAAAACCCATAACGCAATCTAAACGTATATCCCTGTAGGAGCTGCCGAAGGCTGCGATCTTTTGATCCTGACCTTCAAAAGCAAAATCAAAAGATCGCAGCCTTCGGCAGCTCCTACGGCTGTTTATAAAAACAAGAGGATTTTCTCATGGCTAAAATCGGATTTATCGGCACCGGCATCATGGGCCACCCAATGGCGTTGAACCTGCAGAAAGCCGGTCACAGCCTGTTCCTGTCGGCGCACCACGACCCTGC
The DNA here is from genome assembly GCF_000282315.2 of Pseudomonas sp. GM41(2012). GTDB lineage: Bacteria > Pseudomonadota > Gammaproteobacteria > Pseudomonadales > Pseudomonadaceae > Aquipseudomonas. Next base: position 520,847 of record NZ_AKJN02000008.1, on the reverse strand, counting down.
GCCTGCTGACCTGATTGCCGGTGGCGCCGTCGCCCTGGCGAACCCGAAAGAAGTCGCGCAAGAAGCCGAATTCATCATCGTCATGGTGCCGGATACCCCGCAGGTCGATGACGTGCTGTTCCGCGCCGACGGTGTTGCGGCCGGGGTTGGCAAAGGCAAAGTCGTGATCGACATGAGCTCGATCTCGCCAACCGCCACCAAAGCCTTCGCCGCCAAAATCAACGAAAAAGGCGCTCAGTACCTCGACGCGCCAGTGTCCGGCGGTGAAGTCGGCGCCAAGGCCGCGACCCTGAGCATCATGGTCGGCGGCGAGGCCGATGCCTTCGAACGCGTTCTGCCACTGTTCCAGGCGATGGGCAAGAACATCACCCTGGTGGGCGGCAACGGCGACGGTCAAACCGCCAAAGTGGCGAACCAGATCATCGTGGCGCTGAACATTCAGGCCGTGGCCGAAGCCCTGCTGTTTGCTTCGAAAAACGGTGCCGATCCGGCCAAGGTGCGCGAAGCACTGATGGGAGGCTTCGCCTCCTCGAAGATCCTCGAAGTACACGGCGAGCGCATGATCAAAGGCACCTTCGACCCAGGCTTCCGCATCAGCCTGCACCAGAAGGACCTGAACCTGGCCCTGGCCGGCGCGCGCGAGTTGGGCATCAACCTGCCAAACACCGCCAACACCCAGCAAGTGTTCAGCACCTGCGCGGCTATCGGCGGCAGCAACTGGGACCACTCGGCGCTGATCAAGGGCCTGGAACACATGGCGAATTTCTCGATTCGCGATAAGTAACACCTGCACTACAGAGGGCCTGCCTGGCCCTCTGTAGGAGCAAGGCTTGCCCGCGATGGAATCGCCTCGGTGCAGCAGAAACACCACAGTGTCTGCATCGCGGGCAAGCCTTGCTCCTACAGGGGCCGTGCATGGCTCGATATCCCTAATAACAAGAAATCCGGGAGCCCGCCATGTCGGTCAATCCGCAACAATTCCTGCGCGAGCTGTTTGCCACAGCCATCGACGCGGCCCATCCGCAGCAAGTCCTCGAAGCCCATTTGCCCAAAGACCGCAGCGGTCGGGTGATCGTCATCGGCGCCGGCAAAGCCGCCGCGGCCATGGCTCAAGTGGTGGAGCGTTGCTGGCAGGGTGAAGTATCAGGTTTAGTGGTGACGCGTTACGGTCACGGCGCCCCGTGTGAAAAAATCGAAGTGGTCGAAGCCGCTCACCCGGTGCCTGATGCTGCCGGTCTGGCAGTGGCCAAACGCGTGTTGGAACTGGTCAGCAACCTGACCGAAGACGACCGTGTGATCTTCCTGCTCTCGGGCGGCGGCTCTGCCCTTCTGGCGTTGCCCGCGGCCGGCATCACCCTGGCCGACAAGCAGTCGATCAACAAAGCCCTGCTCAAATCCGGCGCCACCATCGGCGAGATGAACTGCGTGCGCAAGCACCTCTCGGCGATCAAGGGCGGCCGCCTCGGCAAAGCCTGCTGGCCTGCCACTGTTTATACCTATGCGATTTCCGATGTACCGGGCGACCTCGCCACGGTCATCGCCTCCGGTCCCACCGTGGCCGACCCGAGCACTTCCGCCGAAGCCCTGGCGATCCTCAAGCGTTACGCCATTGAAGTCCCGGCCTCGGTGCGCAACTGGTTGCAGAGCCCGGAATCAGAGACGGTCAAACCCGGCGACCCGAGCCTGGCGCGCAGCCACTTCCAGCTGATCGCTCGTCCACAACAGTCGCTTGAAGCCGCTGCGGTGAAAGCGCGTCAGGCCGGTTTCAGCCCGCTGATCCTTGGCGACCTGGAAGGCGAATCCCGCGAAGTGGCCAAGGTTCACGCCGGCATCGCCCGTCAGGTCGTGCTGCACGGTCAGCCATTGGCGGCGCCCTGCGTGATCCTCTCGGGCGGTGAAACCACGGTCACCGTACGCGGCAATGGCCGTGGCGGACGCAACGCCGAATTCCTGCTGAGCCTGACTGACAGCCTCAAAGGCCTGCCCGGCGTCTACGCGCTGGCCGGCGACACCGATGGCATCGACGGCTCCGAAGACAACGCCGGCGCCATCATGACCCCGGACAGCTATGCCCGCGCCGCCGCCCTCGGCCTGAGCGCCAGCGACGAGTTGGACAACAACAATGGCTACGGCTATTTCGAGGCGCTGGACGCGCTGATCGTCACTGAACCGACCCGCACCAACATCAACGACTTCCGTGCCATCCTGATTCTCGAGAGCCCTAAAAATGACGCCTGACAAGAAGGTCAAAATCCTCGCCACCCTCGGTCCTGCCACTCACGGGATCGACGACATCCGCGAACTGGTGCAGGCCGGGGTCAACATCTTTCGCCTGAACTTCAGCCACGGCGATCACGCCGACCACGCTCAGCGCTATCAGTGGATTCGTGAAGTCGAGCGCCAGCTGAATTATCCGCTGGGCATTCTGATGGACCTGCAAGGCCCGAAACTGCGGGTCGGCAAGTTCGCCGAGGGCAAGGTGCAACTGCATCGCGGTCAGGCACTGCGCCTGGACCTGGACCCGACGCCGGGTGATGAACGCCGGGTCAGCCTGCCTCACCCGGAAATCATCGCGGCGCTCGAACCGGGCATGGACCTGCTGCTGGACGACGGCAAGCTGCGTCTTCGCGTGGTGACAAAGTACTCCGACGCCATCGACACCACGGTGCTCAATGGCGGCGAACTCTCGGATCGCAAAGGCGTGAACGTACCGCAAGCGGTGCTGGAACTGAGCCCGCTGACCGCCAAGGACCGTCGCGATTTGAGCTTCGGTCTGGAGCTGGGTGTGGACTGGGTCGCGCTGTCGTTTGTGCAGCGTCCGGAAGACATCCGCGAGGCGCGCGAACTGATCGGCGACAAAGCATTTTTGATGGCCAAGATCGAGAAGCCTTCGGCCGTGACACAACTGCGCGAGATCGCCGAATTGAGCGACGCGATCATGGTGGCTCGCGGTGACCTGGGCGTGGAAGTGCCGGCCGAAAGCGTGCCGCAGATTCAGAAAAACATCATCACCATCTGCCGTCAGCTCGGCAAACCGGTGGTGGTGGCGACGCAGATGCTCGAGTCGATGCGCTTCTCCCCTGCCCCAACCCGTGCCGAGGTGACCGATGTTGCCAACGCCGTGGCCGAAGGTGCGGATGCGGTGATGCTGTCGGCGGAAACCGCGTCCGGTGAGTACCCGCTGGAAGCCGTGCAGATGATGAGCAAGATCATTCGTCAGGTGGAAAATGGTCCGGACTATCAGGCGCAACTGGACGTCAGCCGCCCCAAGGCTGAGGCGACTGTTTCCGATGCGATCAGCTGCGCGATTCGTCGCATCAGCAATGTGCTGCCGGTGGCGGTACTGGTGAATTACAGCGAATCCGGTACCTCGAGTTTGCGTGCAGCGCGGGAGCGGCCAACGGTGCCGATCCTCAACCTGACGCCGAACCTGCAGACCGCTCGCCGGTTGACGGTGGCGTGGGGCGTGCACTCGGTGGTCAATGATCGGCTGCGGCAGGTGGATGAGGTGTGCTCGACGGCACTGGAGATTGCCCAGGCGCAGGGTATGGCCAAGCGTGGCGACACCTTATTGATCACCGCGGGTGTGCCGTTTGGGCAGCCGGGGTCGACTAACTCATTGCGTATCGAGACGTTGATCTAGAGCGCCCATACCGGCCTCATCGCCAGCAGGCTGGCTCCCACATTGGTTTTGTGTCGATCACGGAATCAATACTGAACTGAGATTCAGTGTGGGAGCCAGCCTGCTGGCGATGCGGGCGACTCGGTTTCACTGTCTTTCAGAACTGCCATGCCTGCCAACCACTTCAACACCCACTGCCCCGACTGGGCCACTGCCCTGCTCAACGGTTTCAGTCAGATCTTTCTCCAGCGCCATCCGCTGTGCGGTCTGCTGTGCCTGTTGGCCATTCTTTTCACCGCACCCGCCCTGCTCGGCGGTGCACTGCTGGGCGGTGTCGCCGGGTTGCTCACCGCGCAACGACGCGGCTATGCCAAGGCCGATCGACAGGCCGGGCTCTTCAGTTACAACGGTGTTTTGCTCGGTTTGCTGCTGAGCCTCTACTTCCCCTGGTCAGCGATGTTACCGCCGCTGATCATCGCCGCTGGCGGTCTGAGCGCGATGGTCACTCAACAGTGGCTCAAACGCGTCCGGGTCAGCCAATACCTGCCTGCCTATACGGCGCCCTTCGTGGGGCTGGGCTGGTTGCTGCTGTGCTTCGCCACGCCCTCGACAAATGCGCACCTGATCGAAATCAATACGCTGAACATGCTCGCCGCACCACTGAAAGGCCTCGGCCAGGTGATGTTCCTCGGTCATCCACTGGCCGGTGCGATGATTGCCGTGGGTTTGCTGATCGCTGATCGCCGCGCATTCTGCTGGGCATTGTCGGCGTCTGTCGCGGGCATGGGCTGGAGCATGCTGCATCACGACTTCTATACCGCATTGATCGGGCTCGGTGGCTATAACGCCGTACTCGCCGCCCTCGCCTTCAGCTCGCAGCGCCAGAAGCCTTGGCTGCCACTGGTCGGTATTGCATCAGCGCTGTTGCTGACGCCGGTGTTTGCCGCCATCGGTCTGCCAACGCTGACCGCGCCGTTCATCCTCTCCTGCTGGTTGATCCGCACGGTTGTTCAAATGCTCGGCAAGACCCCTGTCGCCCGTACGCCTTGCACTCTGGAGGAGAATCAACCTAGGCTTCGCTGATCATTGGTTCAGGCGGTATCCATGGACAGCAGCAAAAACTGGCGTGAAGAGCTTTACGTCATGGTTTTCCAGAGCGACACCAAGGCCGGTCGGCGCTTCGACGGCATTCTGCTGTTGATCATCCTCGCCAGCATTGTGATCGTGATGCTCGACAGCATCGACGCGGTTCACCAGAACTACGCCGACCTGCTGGCGTACATCGAGTGGGGCTTCACGGTCATCTTCGCCATCGAATACGGCCTGCGCCTGTACTGTTCGCCCAAGCCGTTGCGCTACGCGTTCAGCTTCTATGGACTGGTGGATTTGCTGGCGATCGTGCCCGGCATTCTTGCACTGTATTACGCTGATGCGCAGTACCTGCTGATTATCCGGATCATTCGGATGCTGCGGATTTTCCGCGTGCTCAAGCTGAGTCCGTACCTCAAGCAAGCCAACTATCTGATGTCCGCATTGCGCGGCAGCAAGCAGAAGATCGTGGTGTTTCTGCTCAGCGTCTGCACCCTGGTGACGGTGTTCGGTACGCTGATGTACGTGATCGAAGGCCCGGAGCACGGCTTCACCAGCATTCCCAAAGGCATCTATTGGGCTATCGTCACGCTGACCACCGTGGGCTTCGGCGACATCGTGCCGAAGACACCGCTGGGCCAGGTGATATCGTCGCTGGTGATGATCACCGGTTACTCGATCATCGCCGTGCCGACGGGAATTTTCACCGCCGAACTGGCCAACGCAATGCGCGGTGAACAACTGCAACATGACTGCCCGGTGTGCAAGAAAAACAACCACGAGCATGGGGCGGCGTTCTGCTCACGATGCGGGAATGTGTTGTTTAAGAAAATGGAATAAGCAAAGTATTTTTTAATCTTTAAAGGACTATGCGAGCCCCGTTATAGTCGCCGGCTAAACGGTGGCAACACCTCTTCGATGACTGACAACTAACCTGTAGGAGCTGCCGCAGGCTGCGATCTTTTGATCTTGAAGAATCAACATCAAAAGATCGCAGCCTGCGGCAGCTCCTACAAAGAACAAGGACTGCGCAGTGAAAAAACTCTTTGGCGCCTCACTTCTGGCCGCTGGCCTGGCTCTGTCCAGCGTGGCTCAGGCCGCACCGACCCTGCTTAACGTTTCCTACGACGTGATGCGCGATTTCTACAAGGACTACAACTCTGCCTTCCAGAAACACTGGCAAACCGAGCACAACGAAAACATCACCCTGCAGATGTCCTTCGGCGGCTCCAGCAAACAGGCGCGCTCGGTGATCGATGGCCTGCCGGCTGACGTCATCACCATGAACATGGCCACCGACATCAACGCCCTGGCGGACAACGGCAAACTGGTCCCGGATAACTGGGTCACACGCCTGCCAAACAACAGCGCGCCGTTCACCTCGGCCACCGTGTTCATCGTCCGCAAAGGCAACCCGAAAGCCCTAAAAGACTGGCCCGACCTGCTCAAGGACGGCGTGCAGGTGATCGTGCCAAACCCGAAAACGTCGGGTAACGGCCGCTACACCTACCTCTCGGCCTGGGGTTATGTGCTGAAAAACGGTGGCGACGAAAGCAAAGCCAAAGACTTCGTCGGCAAGCTGTTCAAGCAAGCGCCGGTGCTCGACACCGGTGGCCGCGCCGCCACTACGACCTTCATGACCAACCAGATTGGTGATGTGCTGGTGACCTTCGAAAACGAAGCGGAAATGATTGCCCGTGAGTTTGGTCGTGATCAGTTTGAAGTCATTTACCCAAGCGTCTCCGCCGAAGCCGAGCCGCCCGTATCGGTGGTCGACAAGACCGTCGACAAGAAAGGCACCCGCGCGGCGGCCGAGGAATATTTGAAGTACCTGTGGTCGCCGGAAGGTCAGGAGATTGCTGCGGCGAACTACCTGCGTCCGCGTGACCCGGCGGTACTGGCCAAGTACACCGATCGTTTCCCGAAAGTGGATTTCCTGTCGGTGGAGAAGACCTTTGGTGACTGGCGAACTGTGCAGAAGACTCACTTCAATGATGGCGGGATCTTTGATCAGATCTACAGCGGTCAGTAATTCCTGAGTCCAATGAAAAAGGCGACCTGAGAAGGTCGCCTTTTTTGTGGCCGAACACAAAACTCGTGTTCGCTGAAAATCCCCTGTGGGAGTGAGCCTGCTCGCGATGACATTTATCCATTCGATAAATTTGTTGCCTGACACGCCGCCATCGCGAGCAGGCTCGCTCCCACAGGGTTTGCGCCAAGCAGTTACATCGGCGGTGTCACGCCATCCTTGCCGGCCGCGATCGATTGCGCGGTGAGTGTCCCGTCAGCACTTTGGGTCACAAACGTCACGATCTTCACCCCCACCTTCAACAAGCTGCGATCACCCGGTACCAGGTTCACGATCGGCACATCCTCCGGCACCAGAATCTTCTGCTGGCCGCCCTTGTAGTTGACGGTCAAGACCCGACCATTGCTGACGACCAAATCGCCCACGCTGCCATTGGTCATGCTGCTGCCCTTGACCAGGTCGAAGGGTCGATGGCCGTCGCCGCTGCCGGCCAGTTCCGGTGGAAAGACATGGACTTCCAGTGCCTTGAGGGTTCCGTCCTCCTGCGGTATGGCTGCCGAACCGATGTAGCTGCCGGGCTTGATGTCTTCGATATTGGCCAGGGTGACGGCGCGGACTTTGGTGTCCTTGGTCAGATTGATGACCACGTTTTCACCACTGTTGACGTGGACTTTCAGCACGTCGGGGCTGACCCCGGTGATCTCGCCGCGAACCCCGATACGCATGCCCGGCGCGTCAGCAGCCTGGGCAAGACCTGCCGTGAACAAGCCGATCAAGGTAACAACTGAAGCGCCGCGAATCAGGTGACGAAACATCGCATTCATGAAAGTGCCTTCCGTTTATGAAACTTGAAGTGAGAACATAAGCACGCTATCGAACAGGATGTAAGTGAATGTATCATCGGACCTCAATGTTTTGACGCCATGCTCCTCGATGGGCATCACACTCGTCCGTCACTCATTCCGCAACGGAATGATTGCTATCACTCCAAACCCTCTTCTGCCCATTCCGATAGCCCTTTAGCCTGCGCGCATTCTCTTTTGCTCAGCGAGACCCGTTATGAATCCAGCGACCCCAGTGCCCCACGGCACCGCGACAATGACCCGAGGCATGGTGCTGCTGTTTGCCTTCTGCTGCGGCGCCATCGTTGCCAACATTTACTACGCCCAACCGATCATCGGCCTGATCGCGCCGGACATCGGCCTGACCAGCACCATGGCCAGCCTGATCGTTTCGCTGACCCAGATCGGTTATGCGTTGGGTTTGTTTTTCCTGGTGCCGCTGGGTGACTTGCTGGAAAACCGCCGCTTGATGATCATCACGACCGTGGTGGCGATTGCCAGTCTATTGGGTGCAGCGTTCACCGATCAGCCAAACGTGTTTCTGCTGATTTCGTTGTTGGTGGGATTCAGTTCAGTGTCGGTGCAGATCCTGATTCCACTGGCTGCGCACTTGGCCCCGGAAGAGTCTCGTGGCCGTGTGGTCGGCGGGATCATGGGCGGTTTGCTGTTGGGGATTCTGTTGGCGCGACCGGTGTCCAGCGTGGTGGCTGACCATTTTGGCTGGCGTGCGATGTTTGTGATTGCAGCGGTGCTGATGGCGGCGATCAGCATGGTGTTGGCGCTGACGATTCCCAAGCGCCAGCCTGATCACAGCGCTTCTTATGGTCAGTTGTTGGGCTCGCTGTGGACCCTGTTGCGTCAACAACCGGTGTTGCGTCAGCGCGCGTTTTACCAAGGGTGCATGTTCGCCACCTTCAGCCTGTTCTGGACCGCCGTACCGCTGGAACTGGCGCGCAATCATGGCTTGTCGCAAACCCAGATCGCGATCTTCGCCCTGGTCGGGGCCATCGGCGCCATCGCCGCCCCCATTGCCGGTCGACTGGCCGATGCCGGCCACACCCGCATCGCCTCACTGCTGGCCCTGCTGTTCGCCAGCCTGAGTTTTCTGCCCGCCTTCATCCACCCGGTCTACAGCGTCATCGGCCTCGCCGTCACCGGCGTGGTGCTCGACTTCTGCGTACAGATGAACATGGTCCTCGGCCAACGCGCGGTCTACGCCCTCGACGCCAAAAGCCGCAGCCGCCTGAATGCGCTGTACATGACCAGCATCTTCATCGGTGGGGCGTTTGGCTCCTCGGTGGCCAGTGCGGTGTATGAACACGGCGGCTGGTTGTGGATCGTGATTGTGGGTAGCGCGTTTCCGTTGTTGGCGTTGATTCGGTTTTTGAGTGTTTCAGAAAAGCGTTCGTTGGCGACGGCGTAATCATTAAAAGCATCGCGGGCAAGCCACGCTCCCACAGGAATCAGGATCTCGCCTGATCCGTTACGCCGAGGTCAACCCGGATTACACTCACCGTCCTGAGCCTGACGCGATGCTGGATGCGATTCGCGGCTGAACCGATCAAATGCCGCCTGAGCCGCGGCATGTTCTCTCAAGGAGTGTGTAATGACCCGACGTACCTTTCTCATCACCGGCGCCAGCAAAGGCATCGGCCGTGCGGTCGCCGAGCATCTGGATCGCGCGGGGCATCGGGTGGTCGGAATCGCCCGATCGCCCGACCTGAGCTTTCCCGGCATTCTGTTTCCGCTGGATCTGAGCAACAGGGCACTGACTCAGGAAGTGCTGGCTGATCTGGCCAGGACTTATGAGTTCGACGGGCTGGTGAATAACGTCGGGCTGGTGCGCCCGCAGGTGCTGGGGGAAATCGACCTCGACACGTTCGACGACGTGATGCGGGTCAACCTGCATTCGGCGTTGCAGGCCACTCAGGCACTGCTGCCGAACATGCGCGCCAAGGGCTGGGGTCGGGTGGTGAACATTTCCAGCCTGACCGTGCTGGGTATCACGCAACGCACCGCCTACGCGGCGGCCAAAGCGGCGTTGATCAGCTTCACACGATCCTGGGCGCTGGAACTGGCGCAAACCGGCGTGACGGTAAACGCCGTGGCCCCGGGCCCGACTGAAACAGAACTGTTTCGCGCCAACAATCCGCCGGGCAGTGAGGGTGAAGCGCGGTATCTGGCCGGCGTTCCGATGGGGCGGTTGGGGCAACCGCAGGAGATCGCGGCGGCGATTGCGTTTTTGTTGTCCGAGCAGAGCGGGTTTATCACCGGGCAAACCTTGTTTGTCGATGGCGGCGCCTCAATCGGCAAAGCTGCGTTCTGACCGACAACCCAAATCCCCTGTGGGAGCGAGCCTGCTCGCGATGAACGATGACGCAGTTTTACTGATAACCCGCAGCGCCTTCATCGCGAGCAGGCTCGCTCCCACACTGAATCTCCGACAATATTCAGAATTGTAGAAGGACTATAGATGGACCGCCTCGCCGCAATGGAAACCTTCGTCTACGTGGTGGAAACCGGCTCGTTTTCCGCCGCCGCCCGGCGCCTGAACATTGGCCAACCCGCCGTCTCGAAAGCCATCGCGCATTTGGAGGCCCGCCTCGCGGTCAGGCTGCTGTTGCGCTCGACCCGAGGCCTGACACCCACCGAAGCTGGCCTGGCCTTTTTCGAACGGTCCAAGCGTGCCATCGAAGAAGCGGACGAGGCTGACAATGCCGCTCGCGGTGCCGCCAGCGGCCTGACCGGCAACCTGCGCATCTGCGCCGCCGTGACCTTCGGCCGGCTGCACATCGTTCCGCACCTGGGGCCATTTCTCGATCAGAACCCGGGCCTGAACATCGATTTGATGCTGGACGATCGCAACGTCAATCTGGTGGAAGAAGGCGTCGACATCGCCCTGCGCATGGGCGCCTTGAGCGACTCCGGCCTCACCGCCCGCAAGATCGCCGAGTGCCGGCGCGTGGTGCTGGGCACGCCCGCCTATTTCGAAAAACACGGCGAGCCCACCTGCCCTGCCGATCTGAGTAAACACCAAGCCGTCATCTACACCTTGGGCGGTAGTGCCAGTTGGCAATTGCGCAACGGGACAGATGATCAGTCCGTCATCATCAGCGGGCGAATCCGCGTCAACGCCGCCGAGGGTCTGCGTGCAGCCGTGCTCGCTCATCAAGGCCTGACCATGGCATCCGAATGGATGTTTGCCCCGGAACTGGCCAACGGCGCGGTCCGGGAAGTGATGAAGGATTGGACGTTACCGAATCAGGACCTTTGGGCGGTGTTTCCCACAGGCAGAATGGCCAGTGCGAAGGCTCGGGCGTTTGCGGAGTATGTGCAGGGGTTGCTGACAAAGGAGGTTTGAAACTCCCCGCGCCCCTGAACTACACAATCAAGATCAAAAGATCGCAGGCTTCGCCAGCTCCTACCTTTATCGAGTACACCCGCCGGTCATTGTCGTACACGATCCTGTAGGAGCTGGCGAAGCCTGCGATCTTTTCAGACTCTAAAAAGCAAAACGGCGATCCTTAGATCGCCGTTTCTGTTTACTGCCCGAATTGCCGTCCCAACCCGCCCGGCACGCCATGGATATCCGTCTCTTCCCACGGCCCGTTCGGGCTGATCGACCGGCTCCAGCCGTTGTTCCAGCGGTAGTACGTGCGCTGGCGGTAGAAGGTGTTGGTCTGATCATCGAGAACGTACACGCCGAGCTTGGCGTCCCAATGGCTGTTGCCACCCGGCGGCGGCGCGAAGCTGGCGGAGGTGCGTGGCAGCGGTTTGGCGGGCTTGGCCGGGATGCTCGTCTTGCCCGGTGTCGGTGTCGGGGATGGCGTCGGACGCGGCTGCGACGGCGGGATCGGTGGCAGCCGTTCAGGCTGCTGTGGCTGGACCACGCAAGCGCTTAACCCCAAAACCATACTGAGCAGGGTGATACGAGCGAGGGCGGTCATAGTGGCGTTTCCTGTCATTTGTCCGGGCTGTCGATGGTCAGTGTTTGCTGCGTCGTGGTGCTGCTGGCCAGAGGCTGGCTGCGACCGATCCATTCGCCGGCAGTGGGTTTACCGGCGCGAGAGATGCGTGCAACCAGTTGGACTTCAGGGAAGTTCGACAGTTTCAACTGCGGCATCATTGCATCGGCGTCGCCTAGCTCGACGGTCGCCGGCAGGTCGGCCACGGTCAGACGTTTGGCGGCCAGGGGTGCCGGAGGCCCTGCGGTGGCGCGGGCGAAGATGAATACGCTGTCGCCCGGCTGGACCTTGGCTTTGAGCTCTGGCGCCAGATCCACTCGCACCTTGAGCAGTGCCGCCACCTTGGCGGCGGGCGCCTGGGCGACCTTGCCGCCGCTGGCTTCGAGTTTCTCGGTGGCCCGAGTGATGCCGCCTTGCAGCGCGGCGCGGGAACTGTCCTCCGGTGGCAGTTGCACCAGCAGGCGATTCCAGTAATCGATGGCGTCCTGATAACGCTGGCTTTCAAAGGCAGCAATACCGAGCAAGCCAAGGCTGGTGACTTCTTTCGGATCGGCTTTGAGTGCTTCATCGGTCAGGGCCTGAACCTTGTCCGACCACTTCTTGCCGTCGGCGAAGTACTGGGCCTGCGCCCATTGACCCAACAGCTCCGGCTGACGACCGGCCAGGTTCACCGTGCGCTCGAAGATCTTCGCCGCATCGCCAGGGCGATCCTGGGCCATGTACGTGCGACCGAGGAAATACAGGCCTTCAGCCGAATCCGGCTGAGCCGCGACCGCACGCTCCAGGCGACGGGTCATCTCTTCCATCGACTGCGGCGCCTGGGAGAATTCGCGGGTCAGTTCGACCTTGTCGCTGGCGCCGAAATGCAGATACAGGCCGAGGCCCAGCACCGGCACCAGAATCGCCGCCAGCAAGGGCCACGGTTTGCCCAGGCGGGACACGCGTGGCGCCTCGACGCCTTCAGTGTCGGCGAGCAATTCACGGGCGGCTTCGGCGCGACCGGTGTCCATTTGCGTGGCGTCGAGAACGCCCTCTTCCTGCTGAGTCTGCAACTCAGCCACGCGTTCCTGATACAGCGCGACGTTCAGGGCCGTACGATCCTCTTCAAGCTGGGCGCGACGACCACGCAGAACAGGAATCAGCAGAAAACTCAGGGCAACCAGAAGCAGCAGACCTGCAGCGAGCCAGAAATCAATCATTCTTGGTTTTATCCAACAGGTGGTCGAGGCGCTCACGCTCCTCGGCAGAGAGCTCATCCTTGGTGTCAGCGCGTTGCACGCGACGACGGCGGACGATCACGGCGATGATCACAAAACCGCCCAGCAGCAGGCCGGCAGGGCCGAACCAGAGCACAGCAGTCTTGGCGTTCAGAGCGGGTTTGTAACGGACGAAATCACCGTAACGGTCGACCATGAAGTCGATGATCTGCTGGTTGTCCTTGCCCTCGCCGAGCATGCGAAAAATCTCTTTGCGCAGGTCGGCGGCGATCGGTGCGTTGGAATCGGCAATGTCCTGATTCTGGCACTTGGGGCAACGCAGCTCTTTGGTCAGCTCGCGAAAACGCTCGCGATCACCTTCTTTGGCGAACTCGTAGGTGTCGATGGCCGCGTGCGCCACGCCGGCCATGCTCAAACCCAATACCGCGGCGGCTATCCAGCGCTTCATGGCTTGGCCTCATCAACCAGCGCCTGATACTTGGCCGCCAGTTTTTCGCGCCAGACCTGTTCGTCGATCACGCCAACGAACTTGTCGCGGATGATGCCCTTGGCGTCGATAAAGAAGGTTTCCGGAGCGCCGTACACACCCAGGTTCAAACCCAAAGTGCCTGCGTCGTCACGAATGTCCAGCTGGTACGGATTGTGGAATTCCACCAGCCACTTCAAGGCGTCAGCGTTGACGTCCTTGTAGTTGATGCCGTAGATCACCACGCCCTTCTCGGCCAGTTTATTCAGCACCGGGTGCTCGACCCGGCAAGAAATGCACCACGTGCCCCAGACGTTGACCAGCGCTGGTTTACCCAGAATGTCGGCCTTGGTCAGGGTCTTGTCGCCCTGCACGGCCGGCAGGGAAAACTCCGGGAACGGCTTGTTGATCATCGCCGAGGGCAACTCGGCCGGGTTCAGGAACAGACCGCGATAAAGGAAAACAGCCACTACCAGGAAAATCACCAGGGGCAACAGCATCAACCAACGTCTCATGCCGTGGCTCCCGTCATACCCAGCGCTTCACGCACACGGCTGTTCACCTTGACCCGATAACGGCGATCCAATGCCGCCAGCAACCCGCCCAAACCGGTAAGCAGTCCACCGAACCAGATCCAGCGCACGAACGGTTTGACGTGGACGCGAACGGCCCAGGCGCCATCGCCCAACGGTTCGCCGAGTGCGACGTAGAGGTCGCGGGTGAAACCGGCGTCGATCCCGGCTTCGGTCATCACCGAGTTCTGCACGGTGTAGAGGCGTTTTTCCGGGTGCAGCACGCTGACTTCGTTGCCGTTGCGGATCACCCGAACGGTGCCCTTGTCGGAGGTGAAGTTCGGGCCTTCGAAATGCTTGGCGCCTTCGAATATGAACTGGTAACCGCCCAGGTCCATCGACTCACCCGGCGCCAGACGCAGGTCGCGCTCGGCACTGTTCTGGCTCGACAGCACGACGCCGAGGGCACACACGGCGATACCGAGGTGAGCGACCTGCATGCCCCAATAACTGCGGGTCAGGGTCGGCAGACCTTTGATCAAGCCCTTGTGGCGAGTCTTGTCGAAGATGTCACGCACACCGGCCAGCAACACCCAGGCCGCGAGCATGAAGGTCGCGATCACCGCCCAGTTGAAATCGCCATAAGCGACACCGGCGACCACGGCCAGCGCGGCGCTGCCGAGCAACACCGGGGTCAGCATGCTCATCAGCCATTTGACCGGGGTGTCTTTCCAGCGCACCAACATGCCGACCGCCATCACCATCATCAGCAAGGCCATCAACGGAATGAACAGTGCGTTGAAGTACGGTGGGCCGACCGACAGCTTGGCGCCGGTCATCGCATCGAGGATCAGCGGATACAACGTGCCCAGCAGAATCATCGACGCCGCCACCACCAGCACCAGGTTGTTACCCAGCAGCAGGGTTTCCCGGGACCAGAGGTTGAAGCCGACGTGGCTCTTCACCACCGGAGCGCGCAGGGCGAACAACGTCAGCGAACCACCGACTACAAACAGCAAGAAGATCAGGATGAACACGCCGCGTTCAGGGTCGGACGCAAAGGCGTGAACCGAGGTCAGCACGCCGGAACGCACCAGGAAGGTCCCCAGCAAACTCAACGAGAACGCAGCGATGGCCAGCAATACGGTCCAGCTCTTGAACACGCCACGTTTTTCCGTGACCGCCAACGAGTGAATCAGCGCCGTACCCACCAGCCAAGGCATGAAGGAGGCGTTTTCCACCGGGTCCCAGAACCACCAGCCGCCCCAGCCGAGTTCGTAGTACGCCCACCATGAACCGAGGGTGATGCCGATACCGAGGAAGGCCCAGGCGACGATGGTCCACGGACGGGACCAGCGAGCCCACGCTGCATCAAGACGACCACCCAGCAGTGCAGCGATGGCGAAAGCGAAGGCCACGGAGAAACCGACATAACCCATGTACAGCATCGGCGGGTGAACGATCAGACCGATGTCTTGCAGCAAGGGATTGAGGTCACGACCGTCCGCAGGAATCTGCGGCAGGATGCGGGCGAAAGGGTTCGAGGTGAGGATCAGGAACAGCAGGAAACCGGTGCTGATCATGCCCATCACCGCCAACACCCGCGCCAGCATCACTTGCGGCAACTGCCGGGAGAACACCGACACCGCGAAGGTCCAGCCGCCAAGGATCAACGCCCACAGCAGCAACGACCCTTCGTGCGCGCCCCACACCGCGCTGAACTTGTAGTACCACGGCAAGGCGCTGTTGGAGTTGCTGGCCACATAGGCGACGGAGAAATCGTCGGCCATGAAGGCGTA
Organism: Pseudomonas sp. GM41(2012); assembly: GCF_000282315.2. Lineage (GTDB taxonomy): Bacteria > Pseudomonadota > Gammaproteobacteria > Pseudomonadales > Pseudomonadaceae > Aquipseudomonas. Next base: position 505,306 of record NZ_AKJN02000008.1, on the reverse strand, counting down.
AGTCAGGCAACCGAAGGAGAACAACAGAAACGCGAATTGCCCCCAAGCCGCTGGCTGAGCGAGGCTCATCCACAAGCGGTCACCGCGCCAGGCACCGAACAACGGCACCACGGCCTGAACCAGCGCGAAACACAGCGCCAGAATCATGGCCAGATGGCCGAGTTCAGGAATATAGAGTCCAGACGTCATCGATCAACCCTCCTTCGCGGGCGTTGGAGCAGATTGACCACTGTCTTTCAAAGCCTTGGTCACTTCCGGCGGCATGTACTTTTCATCGTGCTTGGCCAGCACTTCGTCGGCCACCACCACGCCGTCGGCGTTGAGCTTGCCCAGGGCAACGATGCCCTGCCCTTCGCGGAACAGGTCCGGAAGGATGCCGCGATAAGTGATGGTCACGGATTTACTGAAGTCGGTGACGATGAATTTCACGTCCAGCGAATCGCCGGAACGTTGCAGCGAACCTTTCTCGACCATGCCGCCGGCGCGGATGCGCGTGTCTTGCGGGGCTTCGCCGTTGGCGATCTGGGTCGGGGTGTAAAACAGATTGATGTTTTGCTGCAGGGCGCTCAGGGCCAGGCCGACGGCAGCACCGACGCCGACCAGGATCGCGAGAATGATGATAAGACGCTTTTTGCGCAGCGGATTCACTTGCCGTTCTCCCGGCGCAGACGACGCGCCTCTTGTTGCAGATACCGCTTGCGGGCCAGGATTGGCGCCGCCACGTTGAGGGCCAGCACCGCCAGGCAGATGCCATAGGCTGACCAGACATACAGGGCATGATGGCCCATGGCGAGGAAGTCGCCGAATGAAGCAAAACTCATCGAGCGGCCTCCAGACTGTTCTGCACTTCGGCCTTGACCCAACTGGCGCGGGCTTCGCGCTTGAGCACTTCAAGACGCATGCGCAGCAGCAACACCGCGCCGAAGAAACAGTAGAAACCCAGCACCGTCAGCAGCAGCGGCAGCCACATCTCGGCGGGCATTGCCGGTTTTTCGGTGAGGGTGAACGTCGCACCCTGGTGCAGGGTGTTCCACCACTCCACCGAGTATTTGATGATCGGGATGTTGATCACGCCGACAATCGCCAACACCGCGCAGGCCTTGGCGGCACTGTCACGATTGCTGATCGCATTGCCCAGCGCAATAAGACCGAAGTACAGAAACAGCAGAATAAGCATGGACGTAAGTCGTGCATCCCAGACCCACCACGAGCCCCAGGTCGGTTTGCCCCAGATCGCGCCGGTGACCAGCGCCACGGCGGTCATCCACGCGCCAATGGGCGCCGCGCATTGCAGGGCGACGTCTGCCAGCTTCATCTTCCACACCAGCCCGACGATGCCACAGATCGCCAGCATCACGTAGATGGACTGGGCCAGCATGGCGGCCGGAACGTGGATATAAATGATGCGAAAGCTGTTGCCTTGCTGGTAGTCCGGCGGCGCGAAGGCCAGGCCCCACACTACACCAACGCTGATCAGCAGCAACGCAGCGATACTCAGCCACGGCAGCAGTTTGCCGCTGATGCCGTAAAACCATTTGGGCGAGCCGAGCTTATGAAACCAGGTCCAGTTCATTACTGTTTCCATCACGGTTGCTCTTCGCTTTGAAGAGCCAAGGGTCTTTACTGATCAAAATTTGACCAGACCTCATTATTCGCCGACGCTGATCTTCAGGCCAGCAGCGATTGCAAAAGGTGTCAGCGTTATCGCCAGGGCGGTCAGGCTACCAAGCCACAAGAGATAACCGGTCGCCGGCATTCCCTGCAATGCCGCCTGCAAGGCGCCACTGCCGAGAATCAACACCGGGATGTACAACGGCAGAATCAGCAGCGCCAGCAACAGGCCACCGCGCTTCAATCCCACCGTCAGGGCTGCGCCCACCGCACCGAGCAGGCTCAGCACCGGTGTACCCAGCAACAAGGAAAGCAGCAACACCGGCAGACAGGCGGTTGGCAAACCGAGCATCAATGCCAGTAATGGAGCGAGCAAAACCAGTGCCAGACCGGAGAAGGACCAGTGTGCCAGTACCTTGGCCAAAACCAGAAGAGGCAGGGGGTGCGACGAAAGGACCCACTGCTCAAGCGATCCGTCTTCGAAATCACTGCGGAAAAGCCCGTCCAGCGAGAGCAAAACCGATAAAAGGGCCGCTACCCAGACCAGTCCCGGAGACAAGGTTTGCAACAATTGAGACTCGGGTCCGACCGCCAACGGGAACAGGGAAACCACGATCGCGAAGAATACGAGCGGATTGGCCAACTCCGCCGGACGGCGGAACAACAATCGGGCTTCACGGGCGACCAACAGGCCGAAAACACTCATACGGCCCAATTCCCCAGATCAATGTCGCGATAGCCGGCCGGCATCCGGGTCAGCGTGTGGTGAGTGGTCAAGACCACCATGCCACCGCGCTCGCAGTGTGCGGCCAGGTGTTCTTCGAGTTGCGCCACGCCTTGTTTGTCGAGCGCGGTGAATGGCTCATCGAGGATCCAGAGCGGCGGGCTTTCCAGGTACAACCGCGCCAACGCGACCCGGCGTTGCTGCCCGGCAGACAGCGTATGGCAAGGAACATCCTCGAAACCGCGCAGTCCGACAGCCGTCAGCGCCTGCCAGATCGCCTCATGGGAGGCCGGTTGATGCAAGGCGCAAAGCCAGCTCAGATTCTCTTCCGGCGTCAGCAAATCCTTGATCCCGGCGGCATGGCCGATCCACAGCAGGTTGCGCGCCAGCTCAAAACGTTGCTCGTTCAATGGCTGGCCGTTGAGCAGCACCTGACCGGCAGTCGGCTGCATCAGCCCGCAAAGCAGACGTAAAAGGCTGGTTTTGCCACTGCCGTTGGGGCCGCTGATTTGCAACATTTCGCCACTGGCCAGTCTCAATTCGAGATTTTCGAAGAGCAGCCGAAGGTCTCGCTCACAGGCGAGGGCAACGGTTTGCAGGACAGGACTGGTCAAGAGATCACGGGCCTTTTGGGTTCAAGTCGGCAGTGGAGCGGCCGTTAAAGATATGCAGGATAAATGCATTGGCGGCCCGTTCTAAGGAGCTGGATCAAGTATTTGAAATGTTTTCAGCGCCCCGGATACAACGGGGCGGCATTATACATGCCATGCCCTACTCTCAAGAGGGCAATTTCCTCAGGTTGTGACCGCGTATGACAGGCGAAATGAACATCCTTGCGCTACCGCAAACCACGTCCGCGACTTCGCGACCGCTGGTGGTGAGTGGCGACCTGCTGAAGTTACTGACGCCGATGGAGGGCCTGATCACTGCCGGCCAGACCGCCAAGGCCGAAGTGCTGTCGCTCAAGCAGGCGGATCAAACCTTTCAACTGTTGCTTAAGGTCACCCTCGACAGCGGCCGTCAGACCACAGTCCAGGCCACCAGCACCCAACCGTTGCCTCAGGGCACCAGCCTGGCGATCACTCAGCCGTCGGCGGGTAATCTGGCCGTCACCGTGCAACAGGCCATCGCCTCCAGTGTCGCCACCCTCACTCGTATCGACACGGCGCAACTGCCCGTCGGCACCCTGCTGCAAGGCAAAGTACTGACCTCTCAGGTGTTGCCGCAGGTGCCGGGCCAGCCGACGGTGTTTCGCTCGATGGTGAGCTTGCTCAATACCGCGTTGAGCGGCAGCACCCTGAACATCGACAGCCCGACGCCGCTGCGCATCGGCACTTTGCTGAGTGCGCTGGTGCAGGACACCCAGACATTGAAGTTCGTGCCATTGAGCAGCCGCCAGGAGCAATTGGCAGTGACCCAACAACTGGTCAGTCAACAGAGCCGCCAGGGCTCGCTGGATGGCTTGCTCAATCTCCTGCAAAACCTGCCGGCCTCGGACCAGACGTCCAGTAATCTGCGTGCTGCCGTCGACAAGTTGCTCGCCGGCCTGCCGGATGTTCAACAACTCAGCACGCCAAAGGGGCTGGCCCAGGCTCTGGCCAATAGCGGCCTGTTCCTTGAAGCCAAACTGCTCAGCGGTCAGAACCCGACGCTGGCCCCGGACATGAAAGGTGATCTGCTCAAGCTGATCGCACAATTGACGCCAGGCCTGCCGGCCAACACCAGTCTCAACGCGATCATTGCCGCCAACACACTGGCCCAGGCCATGCCGAACTTCGTGCGCAGCGCCCTCGGCATGCTCGGTCAGGTCAGCGCCAAACCGCAGCCAACCAGCTTCCCGCTGCCCCAACGCCTGCTCCAAAGCATGGACGGCGAAGGCGATCTCGAGCACTTGCTGCGTTTGGCAGCCGCGGCGGTTTCACGCCTGCAAAGCCATCAACTGTCGAGCCTGGAACAGACCGGCGTCACTGACGACGGACGGTTGATGAGCACCTGGCAACTGGAAATCCCGATGCGCAATCTGCAGGACATCGTGCCGTTGCAGGTCAAGTTCCAGCGCGAAGAAGCGCCCGAGAAGGAACAGCAAAACGAACGCCGGGACGATCGCGACCCCAAACAACAATTGTGGCGAGTGGACCTGGCGTTCGACATGGAGCCCTTGGGCCCGTTGCAGATTCAGGCACAACTGATCAAAGGCAGCCTGTCCAGCCAGCTGTGGGCCGAACGCCCCTACACCGCGAGCCTGATCGAAAGTCATCTGGCCGAACTGCGCCAGCGTCTGCTGGCGTCCGGCCTGAATGTCGGCGATCTCGATTGCCATCTCGGCACACCGCCACAAGGCCCTCAAACCCGTCTCGAACAACGCTGGGTCGACGAAACCGCATGAAAACCCCAAACACCCCGCGCCAGGCCATCGCCCTCAAGTACGACGGCAGCCATGCCCCTACCCTCACGGCCAAAGGTGACGAAGCACTGGCCGAAGCCATTCTGAAGATTGCCCGCGAATGCGAAGTACCGATCTACGAGAACCCCGAGCTGGTGAAACTGCTGGCGCGGATGGAATTGGGGGAAAGTATTCCGGAGGAGTTGTATCGCACGATTGCCGAGATTATTGCGTTTGCGTGGAATTTGAAGGACAAGTTCCCGGCAGGGCATGATCCGAATGCGGCGATGGTCGAGAAGGACATCACCGATCGTGGGGATGATTACTGAGGTTTCGAGGACGCCATCGCGAGCAAGCTTTGCTCCTACGGAATGAGGCGTTCGTTGGATGTTTAAACGACTCTAACCCGTAGGAGCAAGGCTTGCCCGCGATGGCGATCTCGGCTGTATAGCAACTATCAGTTCTTGTGCAACTTGCTCATCAACTCCGCCTCAGCCTGGGTCAAGCCGCAGGACTGAGTCAGTTCATCGACGCTCGCGCCCATGCCGACCAGTTTTGCCGCCTGGGCAAACGACAGGCTCGACGGATCGCGTTGTTCCAGCTGAGCCAGTTTGTCCGGCAACGGGCCAACCACCGCGCGCAGCTCGTGCAGGTCTTGACCCATGCGCACGTTGCCGCTTTGGTAGTCCTCGACGCGCTTGGCCAGGTCCTTGATGCGCTGATCGCGCAGCGCATCGCCCTGGGCCTGTTGCGCGGCGATCAGTCGTTGGCCTCGTATGTACGCCAGAAACATCGCCAGCGTGCCTGCCCAAAAGAGGAACAGGACAATGACCGCTACCTCAAGAATCAATCAGATGTTCTCCAGATCCGACCATTCTTCTTCGCTCATCATCTTGTCCAGCTCGACCAGGATCAGCAGTTCGTTGTTCTTGTTGCACACGCCTTGAATGAACTTGGCGGATTCTTCGTTACCGACGTTCGGCGCGGTCTCGATTTCCGACTGACGCAGGTAAACCACTTCGGCCACGCTGTCGACCATGATCCCGACGACTTGCTTGTCGGCTTCGATGATGACGATACGAGTGTTGTCGCTGATCTCGGCATTCATCAGGCCGAAGCGCTGACGGGTGTCGATCACGGTGACCACGTTACCGCGCAGGTTGATGATGCCCAGCACGTAGCTCGGGGCACCCGGGACCGGGGCGATCTCGGTGTAACGCAGGACTTCCTGAACGCGCATCACGTTGATGCCGTAGGTTTCGTTGTCCAGTTTGAAGGTTACCCATTGCAGGATCGGATCTTCAGAACCTTTTGCATTCGTCGCTTGATTACTCATACCCTGACCCCTCGAAAAACCGCTTCTGGCGGTGTGTGTTCTGTTGGCGGCATTCAACAATGCCGTCGCATACTTGTTATGTCGGCAGCTATGTCGGTTTGTGTAGCGGCTTGCTGCCGCTCATGTGCTTTGCCCCGCCGCTGGCGATCAACTCGGCCAGGGCGGAAACGTCCAGCAGCGCACACATGTGCTCAATCACCGTGCCGGCGAGCCACGGCCGCTGACCTCGATGACTTCTCCATTTGATTTCGTTCGGGTCCAGGCGCAACGAGCGGCTGACCTGATGCACCGCCAGCCCCCATTCGTAGCCCTGAACCGAAATAACGTATTGCAGGCCCTGGCGGAAATCGTCGCGGTAGCGGTCGGGCATGACCCAACGCGCGGTGTCCAATACTTTCAGGTTGCCGGCCTGGCTCGGCAGGATCCCGAGGAACCACTCCGGCTGACCGAACAGCGGCGTCAGCTCGTGGCCAGCCAACGAATAAATCGAGCCCAGACACACCAGCGGCACCGCCAGGGTCAAACCGGCGACGTCGAACAACAGGCATTCGAACGGCTCGGCAGCCCAGGACGGGCGACCATCGGTTTCCACAGGGGGTGGCGTGTTGCTCGGCGGCCGGTGGACTTCGACCACCGGTGGCACCAAGGCTTGCAGCAGCGGTGCAATGGTCGAGACCGGCGCGAGAACCGGCGCTGGTGTTTCGATCAACGCCACAGGGGCTTTCACCACAGGCGCTGCTACCGGCGCGGCAACCACGGCGGGTTTCTGCGCATCGCGAGCCTGTTCTTCGAGCACCGCTGCCTGGAACTCGTCCAGCGCAGCTTCAACTTCGACCACCTCAGGCAGTGCTTCGACTTGGGGCGCTAGTTCTTCAGTCGCCTCCATCAACAAGCTGTCCAGATAAGACTGGAGAGCCAGTTGCGGACGCGAGGTGATCTTCACCGGCCGATTCATGCGCGCACCGTTGTTGTAGGAGCAAGGCTTGCCCGCGATGAACGATAACTCGGTGCAGCTGTGAAAACCGCGGTGAAGCTATCGCGGGCAAGCCTTGCTCCTACAGGTAATGAGTTCATCTCAGGCCACCTGCGGGACAAGTTGTGCTGCCAGCAGATGCTTGAGCAACGCGCGATAAGCCAGCACCCCACGGCTCTTGCCGTCGAACTGCGAAGGCGTCACGCCGGCACGGCTGGCATCCCGCAAGCGGGTATCGACCGGGATGTAGCCCTGCCAGATTTCTTCCGGGTATTTGTCGCGCAACACCCGCAGCGTGCTGAGGGACGCCTGTGTGCGGCGGTCGAACAGGGTCGGCACGATGCTGAACGGCAGCGCCTGTTTACGCGAACGGTTGATCATCGCCAGGGTATTGACCATGCGTTCCAGGCCTTTGACTGCCAGGTGTTCGGTCTGTACCGGAATCACCAATTGCTGGCTCGCCGCCAAGGCATTGACCATCAGCACGCCGAGCAACGGCGGGCTGTCGATCACCGCGTAATCGAAGTCCTGCCAAAGTTGCGCCAGGCTCTTGGCAATCACCAGGCCCAAGCCACTCTGCCCCGGCGACTGGCGCTCGAGGGTCGCGAGCGCGGTGCTTGATGGCAACAGGGAAATACTCTCGTGGCTGGTGGGCAACAACAACTGACCGGGCAAGCCTTGCGGCACACTGCCCTTGTGCAGGAACAGGTCGTAGCTGCTGTGTTCCAGGCTGTCGGGGTCGTAACCGAAGTAGCTGGTCATGGAGCCGTGGGGGTCGAGATCGACCACGACCACGCGCTTGCCCGCCTCGGCCAGTAAACCGGCTAAAGCGATAGAGGAAGTGGTTTTACCAACACCACCCTTTTGATTGGCAACGGCCCAGACTCTCATTCGGATTGTTCCTCCCGGTCGAAATGGCGGACCGAGAAATAGCTCAACGTATTAATGCGGGTGACGGAGAATTGACGGCACTCTCTCGTCCCGGCGACTTGACCGGGGTCGGTGCAGTTTGTGTGCCAGCACGCTTCAACGCGGCATCCGGTTTCGCATTGGCCGTTCCGGTACCCGTGAGGCTGCGGCGTACATCGAGATTTCGCGACACCACCAGCACCACGCGACGGTTACGCGCCCGCCCCTCGGCAGTGGCGTTGTTGGCCACTGGCTGGAACTCGCCGTAACCTACCGACGCCAGGCGACCGGGGTTTACACCCTGCATCGCCAGCATGCGCACGATGCTTGCCGAACGGGCCGAGGACAGCTCCCAGTTGGTCGGGTATTGCGCGGTACGGATCGGTTGATCGTCAGTGAAACCTTCGACGTGAATCGGGTTGTCGAACGGTTTCAGAATCGCGGCAACCTTGTCGATGATGTTGAACGCGATGTCGCTGGGCATGGCGTCGCCGCTGCCGAACAACAGACTGGAATTGAGTTCGATCTCGACCCACAGCTCGTTGCCGCGAATGGTCATCTGGTTGGAGCTGATCAAGTCGCCGAACGCCGCGCTGATGTCGTCGGCGATGCTTTTGAGCGGATCGCTGGCACCCGCGATACCGGCGTCGACCTGCTCGGCGTCTTTAACCAGCGGCTTGGCCGGGGTCACGGTCTTCGGTCGCTCGTCGCCGATCGGGATCGGCTTGAGGGCGCGGTCGGAGTCGGTAAAGACCCCAATCAACGCTTCGGAAATGACCTTGTACTTGCCTTCGTTGATCGAAGAGATCGAGTACATCACCACGAAGAAAGCGAACAGCAACGTAATGAAATCGGCGTAAGAAACCAGCCAACGTTCATGGTTTACATGTTCTTCAGGTTGCCGACGACGAGCCATAGTCCATTACTCCCATCAATCCATGAAGCCCTGAAGCTTCAACTCAATAGAGCGAGGGTTTTCACCTTCGGCGATCGACAGAATGCCTTCCAACAACATTTCGCGATAACGCGACTGCCGCAAAGCGACGGACTTGAGTTTGGCGGCAATCGGCAGCAGCACCAGGTTGGCACTGGCCACGCCGTAGATGGTCGCGACAAAGGCCACGGCAATGCCGCTACCCAGTTGCGAGGGATCGGCCAGGTTGCCCATCACGTGGATCAGGCCCATCACCGCACCGATGATACCGATGGTCGGCGCGTAGCCGCCCATGCTTTCGAAGACTTTGGCGGCTTCGATGTCGCGGCTTTCCTGGGTGTAGAAATCCACTTCAAGGATGCTGCGAATCGCTTCCGGCTCGGCGCCGTCCACCAGCAGTTGCAGGCCTTTGCGCGAGTAGTTATCAGGTTCGGCGTCGGCCACCCCTTCCAGACCCAGCAAGCCTTCCTTGCGCGCGGTCAGGCTCCAGTTGACGACGCGATCGACGCCACCGGCGAGGTCGATGCGTGGAGGAAACAGGATCCAGGCCAGAATCTGCATGGCGCGCTTGAAGGCGCTCATCGGCGCCTGCAACAGCGCCGCACCGATGGTCCCACCGAGAACGATCAACGCTGCCGGGCCGTTGGCCAGGGCACCAAGGTGACCGCCTTCAAGGTAGTTGCCGCCAATGATGGCGACAAACGCCATGATGATCCCGATAAGGCTTAAAACATCCATCAGATACAAGCCTCGACCAGATGCTTGCCAATATCGTCCAGGCTGTACACCGCGTCGGCGAGTTCGGCTTTGACGATGGCCATCGGCATGCCGTAGATCACGCAGCTGGCTTCATCCTGGGCCCAGATTGCACTGCCGCCCTGCTTGAGCAGACGCGCGCCTTCACGACCATCGGCGCCCATGCCGGTCAAGACGACCGCCAGAACTTTGTCACCATAAGACTTGGCTGCGGAACCGAAGGTAATGTCCACGCACGGCTTGTAGTTCAGACGTTCGTCGCCCGGCAGGATTTTCACCGCGCCACGGCCGTCGATCATCATTTGCTTGCCACCCGGCGCCAGCAACGCCAGGCCCGGACGCAGGATGTCGCCATCCTCGGCTTCCTTGACGCTGATGCGGCAGAGTTTGTCCAGACGCTCGGCGAAGGCCTTGGTAAAGGCAGCCGGCATGTGCTGGATCAATACGATCGGTGCGGGAAAATTGGCCGGCAATTGGGTCAGAACCCGCTGCAAGGCAACCGGGCCGCCAGTGGACGTACCGATGGCGACCAGTTTGTAGGCTTTGCGTTTTGGCGCTGGCGACGACGAGGCTGGCGCATGGGTACGCGCCGGAATCGGAGCCGGTGCCGGACGCGCAGGCGCGCTGCTGCCGTAGCTGCTGACGCTCGAAGGTGCAGGCGTCGGGGCGGGTGCGGCGACAGGGGCCGGAGCGCTGTAAGTGTTGGCGCGACGGTTACTGCGCGAGATGCTGAGAATCTTCTCGCACAGCAGTTGCTTGACCTTCTCCGGGTTGCGGGAGATGTCTTCGAAATTTTTCGGCAGGAAATCCACCGCGCCAGCGTCCAGCGCGTCGAGGGTTACCCGAGCGCCTTCGTGGGTCAGCGAGGAGAACATCAACACCGGGGTCGGGCAGCGCTGCATGATGTGCCGCACCGCCGTGATGCCATCCATCATCGGCATCTCGTAGTCCATGGTGATCACGTCTGGCTTGAGGGCCAGCGCCTGATCAATCGCCTCTTTTCCGTTGGTCGCCGTGCCGACGACCTGGATATTCGGATCCGCTGAAAGAATTTCCGAGACGCGGCGGCGGAAAAACCCCGAATCGTCCACCACCAGGACTTTAACTGCCATAAACACTCCGTTAGAGGGAGCGAGGCTCAGTCGCCCCGCCCCACCAGAATCAAATACGCCGTGCGGCGTAACGCTTGAGCATGCTCGGAACATCGAGAATCAGCGCAATGCGGCCGTCACCGGTGATGGTGGCGCCGGACATGCCCGGGGTTCCCTGGAGCATTTTGCCCAATGGCTTGATGACCACTTCTTCCTGGCCCACCAGTTGATCGACGACGAAGCCGATCCGCTGAGTGCCCACCGAAAGGATCACCACATGGCCTTCACGCTGCTCTTCGTGAGCGGCGGAGCTGACCAGCCAGCGTTTGAGGTAGAACAATGGCAGCGCCTTGTCCCGCACGATCACCACTTCCTGGCCATCCACCACGTTGGTGGTCGACAGGTCGAGGTGGAAGATCTCGTTGACGTTCACCAGCGGGAACGCAAACGCCTGGTTGCCCAGCATGACCATCAGCGTCGGCATGATCGCCAGGGTCAACGGGACCTTGATGACAATCTTCGAGCCCTTGCCCTTGGTCGAATAGATATTGATGGTGCCGTTGAGCTGGGCGATTTTGGTTTTCACCACGTCCATGCCCACGCCGCGTCCGGAGACATCGGAAATTTCGGTCTTGGTCGAGAAACCCGGCGCGAAGATCAGGTTGAAGCAATCGGATTCGCTGAGGCGATCCGCTGCATCCTTGTCCATCAAGCCTTTCTTCACGGCAATGCCGCGCAGAACATCGGCGTCCATGCCCTTGCCGTCATCGGAGATGGACAGCAGGATGTGGTCGCCTTCCTGTTCAGCGGACAGGATCACCTTGCCGCTGCGAGGCTTGCCCATCGCTTCACGCTCGGCCGGCTCTTCAATACCGTGGTCGACCGAGTTGCGCACCAAGTGGACCAGCGGGTCGGCCAGGGCCTCGACGAGGTTCTTGTCGAGGTCGGTTTCTTCGCCGACCAGTTCCAGGTTGATCTCTTTCTTGAGCTGGCGAGCCAGGTCGCGAACCAGACGCGGGAAGCGCCCGAAGACCTTCTTGATCGGTTGCATCCGGGTCTTCATGACCGCGGTTTGCAGGTCGGCCGTGACCACGTCGAGGTTCGACACGGCCTTGGACATGGCTTCGTCGCCGCTGTTGAGGCCCAGACGGACCAAGCGGTTACGCACCAGTACCAACTCGCCGACCATGTTCATGATTTCGTCGAGACGCGCGGTATCGACCCGCACGGTGGTCTCGGCTTCGCTGGCCGGTTTTTCCGGTGGCGGCGCGGACGCGGCACGAGCCGGAGCCGGGGCTGCAGCAGGGGCAGGCTTCGGCGCTTCGGCTTTAGGCTCGGGCGCTTTGGCGACAGGTTTCGGTGCAACAGCCTTGGCCACGGGTGCCGCAACCGGAGCGCTGGCGCCCGACGCGGTACCGACTTCAGTGAACTTGCCTTTGCCGTGCAATTCGTCGAGCAGCGATTCGAACTCGTGATCGGAGATCAGATCGCCGCCAGCCGCTTTAGCGGTTGGCGCAGCCGGGGCCGGGACCGCAGCAATCGCCGATTCCAGCGCATCAACGGCAAAGTTGCCCTTGCCGTGCAGTTGATCGAGCAGTGCTTCGAACTCGTCGTCGGTGATATCGGAGCTGTCGCCTGCCGCTTTCGGGGCAGCCGGTGCGGCTGGCGCCGGGGCTACCGCATCGACGGCGAACTGGCCTTTACCGTGCAGTTGATCGAGCAACGACTCGAACTCGGCATCGGTGATTTCGTCGCTGCCCGCCGCATTGCTGCTCGGCGCTGGCACAGCTGCCGGGGCTTCTGCCTGAGCCTTGACGGCGTTCAGCGAGTCCAGCAGTTGTTCGAATTCGTTATCGGTGATGTCACCCGATTCGCTCTCGGCGGCAGGTTCTTCCACCGCTTCGGCGACCGGTGCCGTTTCATCGGCGGTTTGCGGCTCGGCCAGACGGGCCAGTGCCGCCAGCAATTCTGGCGTGGCAGCCGTGATCGGGCTGCGCTCGCGGACTTCGGTAAACATGCCGTTCACCGCATCCAGCGCTTCAAGAACCACGTCCATCAGTTCCGAGTCGACGCGACGTTCACCCTTGCGCAGGATGTCGAACACGTTCTCGGCGATGTGACAGCACTCCACCAGCTCGTTGAGCTGGAGGAAGCCGGCGCCTCCTTTTACAGTGTGAAAACCGCGAAAAATTGCATTGAGCAAGTCCGCATCATCAGGTCGGCTTTCCAGCTCGACCAGCTGTTCGGACAGTTGCTCTAGAATCTCGCCGGCCTCAACCAGGAAATCCTGAAGGATCTCTTCATCGGCGCCGAAGCTCATTAAGGGGGTGCTCCTAAAGGTCTAAAAACCTAAAAACCTAAAATCCAAGACTGGATAGCAAATCGTCCACATCGTCCTGACCGGACACAACGTCTTCTCTTTTATCGGCATGAATCTGCGGACCTTCACCCTGAGAGAGATGTTTTTGCGGATCTTTTTCTGCCAGCATCGCTTCACGGTCATGTTCGATGCCCGCAAAGCGGTCCACCTGACTGGCCATAAGCACGAGCTTGAGCAGGTTGCTTTCAACTTCGGTGACCAATTGGGTCACACGCTTGATCACCTGACCGGTGAGGTCCTGGTAATCCTGAGCGAGCAGAATGTCGTTGAGGTTGCTCGACACAACGCGATTGTCTTCGCTGCTGCGTGTCAGGAAACCGTCGACTCGCCGAGCCAGCTCGCGGAACTCTTCAGCCCCGACTTCGCGACGCATGAACCGTCCCCAGTCGGTGCTCAAGGCCTGGGCTTCGTTGCTCAGGCCGTTGACCAGCGGCGTGGCGTTTTCCACCAGGTCCATGGTGCGGTTGGCAGCAGCCTCGGTCAGCTTGACCACATAACCCAGACGCTCGGTGGCGTCCGTGATCTGCGAGACTTCCTCGGCTTGCGGCATGTGCGGGTCAATCTGGAAATTGACGATCGCGCTATGCAGCTCGCGAGTGAGCTTGCCCACCTCTTGATACAGGCCACGGTCACGGGTCTGATTGAGCTCATGGATCAATTGCACAGCGTCGCCGAACCTGCCTTTTTCAAGGCTTTCGACCAGTTCGACCGCGTGTTTTTTCAGAGTCGATTCGAAATCGCCCTGTGAAGACTCGTAATGCTCCATAGCTCCCCCCGTGGCGCAGTGGCTTCGCACATCAACCGATGCGTTCGAAAATCTTCTCGATTTTTTCTTTTAACGCCTGGGCCGTGAAGGGCTTGACCACATAGCCGTTAACACCGGCCTGGGCTGCCTCGATGATCTGCTCGCGCTTGGCTTCAGCGGTCACCATCAGCACCGGCAGGTGCTTGAGCTTTTCATCGGCACGCACGTGGCGCAGCAGGTCGATACCGGTCATGCCAGGCATGTTCCAGTCTGTTACCAGAAAGTCGATGCTGCCGCTGTTGAGAACCGGAATGGCAGTAGTGCCATCGTCGGCCTCGACCGTGTTGGTGAACCCAAGGTCACGCAACAGGTTTTTAATGATCCGCCGCATCGTTGAGAAGTCATCAACGATGAGGATTTTCATGTTCTTGTCCAATTCGACCTCCAAGCAGTCTTAAACGCGCCCAGCACCTGGACGCGCCATTTCAATCAATCCGGCAAAGCACTCAATGACTGTCTGGAGCACAACAGATCGGGACCGGCAAGGTTCAACACCCCACCAGCCGCGTTCGCAGTGTCCCCACACTGCCTTCAGCGCGCTCGCCACTCCCCCAAACGCCCCCGCAAACGGGCCGCGCACTGGCTGTGTAACTGGCTGACCCGAGATTCGCTGACCCCCAGGACCTCACCGATTTCCTTGAGGTTCAACTCTTCGTCGTAGTACAGCGCCAACACCAGTCGCTCACGCTCCGGCAAATTGGCAATCGCGTCCGCCAGCGCCGCCTGGAAGCGTTCATCTTCCAGATCGCGTGACGGCTCCAGATGTGCACTGGCGCCATCCTCGTGCAGCCCTTCGTGTTCGCCGTCCTGCAACAGATCGTCGAAACTGAATAACCGGCTGCCCAGGGTGTCGTTCAAAATCCCGTAATAATCGTCGAGACTCAATTGGAGTTCGGCCGCAACCTCGTGATCTTTAGCGTCACGGCCAGTTTTAGCTTCAATCGAGCGAATGGCGTCGCTGACCATCCGGGTATTGCGGTGGACCGAACGTGGCGCCCAGTCCCCTTTGCGTACTTCGTCGAGCATCGCGCCGCGGATTCGTATGCCCGCGTACGTCTCGAAACTCGCGCCTTTGCTGGCGTCGTATTTGGTCGACACTTCAAGCAGGCCGATCATCCCGGCCTGGATCAGGTCTTCAACCTGGACACTGGCCGGCAGACGCGCCAGCAAGTGGTAGGCAATGCGTTTAACCAGTGGCGCGTAACGCTCGATCAGCTCGTACTGCGCGTCACGTGCCGACTTCTTGTAGAGGTTGTAGCCACTGGCTGTCATAGCACAGGTCCCGCGGTTTGTTGCACGAGGCGCTCGACGAAAAACTCCAGGTGCCCACGCGGGTTGGCAGGTAGCGGCCAGGTATCGACCTTCTGTGCAATGGCCTTGAACGCCAGTGAGCACTTGGAGCGCGGGAAGGCTTCGTAAACGGCGCGCTGCTTCTGCACAGCCTTGCGCACGCTTTCGTCGTAAGGCACCGCGCCGACGTATTGTAAGGCGACGTCCAGGAAGCGATCCGTGACCTTGGTCAACTTGGCGAACAGGTTGCGCCCTTCCTGCGGGCTCTGGGCCATGTTGGCCAGGACGCGGAAGCGGTTCATGCCGTAATCGCGGTTCAGCAATTTGATCAGTGCGTAGGCATCGGTGATCGAGGTCGGCTCGTCGCAGACCACCAGCAAGACTTCTTGCGCTGCGCGGACGAAACTGACGACCGAGTCACCAATGCCCGCCGCGGTGTCGATCACCAGCACGTCGAGGTTGTCGCCGATATCGCTGAACGCCTGGATCAGGCCGGCGTGTTGAGCCGGGCTCAAATGAACCATGCTCTGTGTGCCGGACGCGGCCGGGACGATGCGGATGCCGCCGGGGCCTTGCAACAGTACGTCGCGCAGCTCGCAGCGGCCTTCGATCACGTCGGCCAAAGTACGTTTAGGTGTCAGTCCCAGCAGGACGTCGACGTTCGCCAGCCCCAGATCGGCGTCCAACAGCATGACGCGCCGACCGAGCTCAGCTAGAGCCAGGGACAAGTTCACTGACACGTTAGTCTTCCCGACGCCACCTTTGCCGCCGGTCACCGCGATCACCTGTACGGGATGCATGCTGCCCATGAATTTCTTTACCTTGTCTTACTTAGACGGAGGCCACATTACTGGCTGCGCGTTCACAAACGGAACAATGCATGGCAGACCATCGATGTAGGTACAAAAACTGTCATTAGTACCTCAGCCGACCTGCTTGGTCGGGCTGTGGTAAATATCAGCGAACATGTCAGCCATGGCTTCTTCGCTGGGTTCTTCTTGCATTTGCACGCTTACGGCGCGACTGACCAACTGATGACGACGCGGTAGATGCAAATCATCCGGAATCCGCGGGCCATCGGTCAGGTAGGCCACCGGCAATTCATGACTGATGGCCAGGCTCAACACCTCGCCCAGACTTGCCGTTTCATCCAGTTTAGTCAGGATGCAGCCAGCGAGCCCACAACGCTTGTAACTGTGATAAGCGGCCGTTAGAACCTGTTTCTGGCTGGTGGTTGCCAGAACCAGGTAATTTTTTGATTTGATGCCACGACCGGCCAGGCTTTCGAGCTGCATGCGCAGTGCCGGATCACTGGCCTGAAGGCCGGCGGTATCGATCAGCACCACGCGTTTGCGCAACAAAGGCTCCAGCGCCTGTACCAGTGACTGCCCCGGATCGACGTGAGTCACCGACACATTGAGGATCCGACCGAGGGTCTTGAGCTGTTCCTGAGCACCGATACGATAGCTGTCCATACTGACCAGCGCGATATTTTGCGCGCCGTACTTGAGCACGTAACGGGCCGCGAGTTTGGCCAGGGTGGTGGTTTTGCCCATGCCGGCGGGGCCGACCATGGCAATCACGCCGCCCTCCTCCAGAGGCTCGACCTCCGGTGTGGCGATCATCCGCGCCAGGTGTGCCAGCAACATGCGCCAGGCCTGACGAGGTTCTTCAATATCGGTAATCAGCGCCAGCAAATCGCGCGACAACGGGCCGGACAGGCCGATGCGTTGCAGGCGACGCCAAAGATTGGCCTGGGCCGGACGGCTGCCTTGCAGCTGATTCCAGGCCAGGGAGCCGAGTTGCACTTCCATCAGTTCGCGCAGGCTGTTGAGTTCGAAACGCATCGAGTCGAACGCCCGTGGGTCAACGCCGCCGGAAGCAGGTGCCGCAGCCGGTGCAGGACGACGGGGTTCGGTGTAGGTCGGTTCGATCAGCGGCTCGGCGGCGGTCAGTGGCAGGCCGGCGAACAATTGGCGATTGGTGGACTTGTCGCTCTCGCCATCGCTGCGCAGGCTCAGTTCGGCCTGGGCGGTGACGATCCGCGATTGGGTCTTGCGCAGCTCGTCTTCGAGTTCCATGTTCGGAACACGCGGAGCCAGCGCCGACAACTTGTAATCCAGGGCAGCCGTCAGCTCGACACCACCAGCGATCCGGCGGTTGCCAATGATGGCGGCATCAGCGCCCAGCTCATCACGAACCAGCTTCATGGCCTGACGCATATCGGCGGCGAAAAAACGCTTAACTTGCATAAACCACTACCTCAGCCGTTGGGCCCTACTGTCGCAACGATGGTCACTTGCTTGTTGTCAGGAATTTCCTGGTAAGCCAACACATGCAAACCCGGGACTGCCAATCGGCCGAATCGCGACAGCATCGCGCGAACCGGACCGGCCACCAACAGAATCACCGGTTGACCTTGCATTTCCTGACGCTGCGCCGCATCGATCAACGAGCGTTGCAGTTTCTCAGCCATGCTTGGCTCCAGCAGAACGCCCTCTTCCGAGCCTTGTCCTGCCTTCTGAAGACTATTGAGCAATATTTGTTCCAACCTTGGCTCCAGGGTGATCACTGGCAGCTCGGAGTCAGTCCCTACAATGCTTTGGACGATTGCGCGGGATACGCCGACGCGCACCGCGGCCACCAGCGCGGCAGTATCTTGACTCTTGCTGGCATTGTTGGCGATGGCCTCGGCAATGCTGCGAATGTCCCGTACTGGCACCTGTTCGGCCAGCAACGCCTGCAATACTTTGAGCAGCTGCGACAGCGACACCACGCCTGGCACCAGCTCTTCGGCCAGTTTTGGTGAGCTTTTGGCCAGCAATTGCATGAGTTGCTGCACTTCCTCGTGACCGATCAACTCGCTCGAGTGCTTGTACAAAATCTGGTTCAAGTGAGTTGCCACTACCGTACTGGCATCGACCACGGTGTAACCGAGGGATTGAGCCTGGGCACGCTGGCTGATTTCGATCCAGACCGCCTCCAGACCGAAAGCCGGATCTTTGGCGGTAATGCCGTTGAGCGTGCCGTAGACCTGCCCCGGGTTGATCGCCAGTTCGCGGTCCGGGTAAATCTCCGCTTCGGCCAGGATCACCCCCATCAGGGTCAGGCGGTAGGCGCTCGGCGCCAGGTCGAGGTTGTCACGGATATGCACAGTCGGCATCAGGAAGCCCAGATCCTGGGACAGTTTCTTGCGCACGCCCTTGATCCGCGCCAGCAACTGACCACCCTGATTGCGGTCCACCAGCGGAATCAGCCGGTAGCCGACTTCCAGGCCGATCATGTCGATCGGCGTGACGTCGTCCCAGCCAAGCTCCTTGGTCTCCTGAGCGCGAGCCGGCGATGGCAACAGCTCCTGCTGACGCTTGACCTCTTGCAAGGCCTGAACCTTGACCACGTTCTGCTTCTTCCAGAACAGGTACGCGCCGCCAGCCGCCAGGGCTGCCATGCTGAGAAAGGAAAAGTGCGGCATGCCCGGCACGAGGCCCATCACCGCCATCAAACCCGCCGCCACGGCCAACGCTTTGGGCGAGGCGAACATCTGGCGATTGATCTGCTTGCCCATGTCTTCCGAACCGGAAGCACGGGTCACCATGATCGCCGCAGCTGTCGATAAAAGCAGTGATGGCAATTGCGCCACCAAACCGTCACCGATAGTCAACAAGGCGTACACCCGACCGGCATCGCCGAAGGTCATGCCGTGCTGGAAGATACCGACCGCCATGCCGCCGATCAGGTTGATGAACAGAATCAGCAGGCCGGCAATGGCGTCACCGCGAACGAACTTGCTGGCACCGTCCATGGAACCGTAGAACTCGGCTTCCTGGGCCACTTCCATCCGGCGCAGTTTGGCCTGGTTCTGGTCGATCAGGCCGGCGTTCAAATCGGCGTCGATGGCCATTTGTTTACCGGGCATCGCATCGAGGGTGAAACGCGCGCTCACCTCGGAAATCCGCCCGGCACCCTTGGTCACCACGACAAAGTTGATGATCATCAAAATCGCGAAGACGACGATACCGACCACGTAGTTACCGCCGATCACCACCTCGCCGAAGGCCTGAATCACCTTACCGGCAGCGGCATGGCCGTCCTGACCGTGGAGCATCACCACGCGCGTGGAGGCCACGTTCAGCGCCAGTCGCAGCAATGTCGCCACCAGCAGAATGGTCGGGAACACCGCGAAATCCAGCGGCCGCAAGGCGTAAACACAGACCAGCAACACGACGATCGACAACGCGATGTTGAACGTGAAGAACACGTCCAGCAGGAACGGCGGCACCGGCAACATCATCATCGCCAGCATGACCAGCAGCAACAACGGCACACCCAGATTGCCTCGACTTAAGTCGGCAACGTTTGTGCGAGCACTGTTGAGTAACTGAGAGCGATCCACCGGTTTTCCCCGTCCCTTAAAGCAAACTTTTGACGCCTGAAGCAGGCGCAGAGCCGCTACTGCAAGAAGCCTTCCAACTTTTGCCAATGATTGAAACAGAGGGTTTTGAACGTGATTTTTCTGCTGACCGGGATGGCCCTTTCGCGAGCAGGCTCGCTCCCACAGGGAAATGCATTCCAAATGTGGGAGCGAGCCTGCTCGCGAAGGGGCCCGTGAAGTCAGCACAAAATGTCTTTTAAACTCTGGCGTTTAAAAGACACCTCAAGACACACCACCAAGGCTACGCATCCTTGCGCCATTGCCTACAGCTACGCCAGAATCCGCCGGCTTGTGCGCCTTGGGGGCGGGTTCTATTGTGGATCGGTCGCTGACGAATCAGCGATCGGGTTTGACCGTCCGCCCAACATCAAGGCGCAGCATCCTGCACGTACTCAGGCTTTGTCTGAAATCATGTCGCGGCGGCTGTGCGTGGGACACCTTCGGGTGTGCCGGATTCCTTGATGTCCGGTCGGTCAACCCGCGTACAGCTGCCACCCTGTTTGTTTGACCGCGAACGGTGGCAGCTCCATTCATCAAGGAGCCTCACCATGATCAAACCAACACCCAACCCGCCCGAAACCGACTCCACCTCCCCCTACGAATCCCTCGATCCCAAAAAGCTCAACGACGCCGCCGAACGCGCCCTCGATCACTATCTCTGCCCACCCGGCTCCACGCCACCGCCACGTAAAGCCCGCAGAATGTACGCCGTCACCGCGGACTTCAAAAACGAGGAGCTGCTGGCCGATGCCAGCGAAACACTCGCTTCAGCCAGAACCATCGCCCATGACTTCGCCCACCTCATACCCGCGTCGCAGCGCAGGACGCTGCTGGGTATCGCGCAACTGATCATGCTCGGCGAGCTGGCGGTGAATCGGGTGATGGATAATCTGGAATTGCCGCAGTAGCAGGCAGCTGTGACAAGCCCTGAGTGCGGCGTTGTGTCTGCTGACGTCTTCGCGGGCAAGCCCGCTCCCACAGGGATCGGTGTCGATCACAAATCTGTGTTTACACGCCGAACCTGTGGGAGTGAGCCTGCTCGCGAAGAGGCCGCCAGACTCAACATCCATGCTGACTTGGCTACCGCTTTCCAGATGCATCCGGGAGATTTGCATTGCCTGGGCTGACGCCATCGCGAGCAAGCTCGGCTCCTACAAGGGACCGTGATTGCACGCTGGTTCTGTGGCCGACAACGATCAATGTGGGAGTGAGCCTGCTCGCGAATGCAATTTCACATTCAACAGAAATGTTGTCTGCCCTACCGCTTTCCAGGTGTATCCGGGAGATTTGCATTGCCTGGGCTGACGCCATCGCGAGCAAGCTCGGCTCCTACAAGGGAGCGTGATTGCACGCTGGTTCTGTGGCCGACAACGATCAATGTGGGAGTGAGCCTGCTCGCGAAGAGACCGTCAGATTCAACATCCATGCTGACTTGGCTGCCGCTTTCCAGGTGCATTCGGGAAATTTGCATTGCCTGGACTGACACCATCGCGAGCAAGCTCGGCTCCTACAAGGGAGCGTGATTGCACGATGATTCTGTGGCCGACAACGATCAATGTGGGAGCGAGCCTGCTCGCGAAGAGGCCGTCAGACTCAACATCCATGCTGACTTGGATACCGCTTTCCAGGTGCATCCGGGAGATTTGCATTGCCTGGGCTGACGCCATCGCGAGCAAGCTCGGCTCCTACAAGGGAGCGTGATTGCACGATGATTCTGTGGCCGACAACGATCAATGTGGGAGTGAGCCTGCTCGCGAAGAGGCCGTCAGACTCAACATCCATGTTGACTTGGCTACCGCTTTCCAGATGCATCCGGGAAATTTGCATTGCCTGGGCTGACGCCATCGCGAGCAAGCTCGGCTCCTATTGCACGCTGGTTCTGTGGCCGACAACGATCAATGTGGGAGTGAGCCTGCTCGCGAAGAGGCCGTCAGACTCAACATACATGTTGACTTGGATACCGCTTTCGCGAGCAGGCTCGCTCCCACAGGGATTGGGGTGTTATCAGGAATCGCGCCGCAAATCCGGTGGAATCGGCAGGTCGTCCTTGAGCGGATCCGGGCGCTTACCCTTGCCGGCGCGGTGCTGGCGGATCTGGTAGACGTAAGCGAGCACCTGGGCGACGGCAAGGTAGAGGCCGCCTGGGATTTCCTGATCAAGTTCGGTGGAGTAGTAGATCGAACGCGCCAGTGCCGGCGACTCAAGCAGCAGCACTTCGTTGGCCACAGCGATTTCACGGATCTTCAAGGCCAGGAAGTCGCTGCCCTTGGCGATCAGCATCGGCGCCCCACCCTTGTCCGGATCGTACTTGAGCGCTACGGCGTAGTGGGTCGGGTTGGTGATGACCACATCGGCATCGGGGATCGCCGCCATCATCCGGCGCTGGGACATTTCGCGCTGCAGCTGGCGAATGCGCTGTTTAACCTCTGGCTTCCCTTCCTGATCCTTATGCTCGTCGCGCACTTCCTGCTTGGTCATCAGCAGTTTCTTGTGGCTCTGGTAAAGCTGCACCGGGACATCCACCGCGGCAATCAGAATCAGCCCACAAGCCATCCACAACGTACTCCAGCCCACCAACTGAACGCTATGGATGATCGCCTGCTCCAGCGGTTCATGGGCGATGCGTAACAGATCATCAATGTCCGAGCGCAGGACGGACAATGCCACGAATAAAATCAGCAGGAATTTGGCCAGCGCCTTGAGCAGTTCGATCAGGGCACTGCTGGAGAACATCCGTTTGAGACCCGCCGCCGGGTTCATCCGGCTGAATTTTGGGGCCAGGCTACCACCGGCGAACAACCAGCCACCCAAGGAGACAGGCCCCAGGAATGCCGCCAGCAGCAGCGTCAGCAATATCGGCTGCACCGCCAGAATCGCGATCTTGCCGGAATGCAGCAGGTACTGCCCCATCGCCCCCGGAGTGAGCAACACTTCCCGCGGCAGCGAAAAGTTCAGACGCATGATTTCCAGCAGATCCTGGGCCAGCCCGCCGCCGTAGATCAACAACCCACCAGCACCGGCCAGCATGGTTGCCAAGGTATTGAGTTCTTTGGATCGGGCAATCTCGCCCTTTTCCCTGGAGTCCTTTTTGCGCTTATCCGTGGGGTCTTCTGTTTTGTCCTGACCACTCTCGCTCTCGGCCATGGCTAGCGCGCCTGTGCCATATCACGTAACAGCTGCAGGGCCTCGGTGGCCAAGGGCTGATACTGATTGAGAATGTCGCCGAGACCGACCCAGAAGATCACCAGCCCCAGAACCAGGGTCAGCGGAAAACCGATGGAAAAGATGTTCAATTGCGGCGCCGCCCGCGTCATCACCCCGAAAGCGATGTTAACCACCAACAACGCCGTAATCGCGGGCAAAACCAGCAGCATCGCCGCACCCAGCACCCATCCCAGCTTGTTGGCCATTTCCCAGAAGTGGTTGATCAACATCGCGCTGCCGACCGGCAAGGTGGTGAAGCTTTCCGTCAACACCTCGAACACCACCAGATGCCCATTCATGCCGAGAAACAACAGGGTAACGAGCATCGTCAGGAACTGACCGATCACCGCTGCCGACACGCCGTTGGTAGGGTCGACCATAGACGCGAAGCCCATCCCCATCTGAATCGAAATGATCTGCCCGGCGACGACAAACGCTTGAAAAAACAGCTGAAGGGAGAGCCCCATCAATGCGCCGATAATGACCTGTTCGGCGATCAGCAGGAGCGCGCTCAGGTCCAGCGCATGAACCTGTGGCATCGGTGGCAGGCCGGGCACGACGACCACTGTGATTGCCAGGGCGAAATACAAACGTACGCGGGTCGGCACCAGGGTCGTGCCGAAGATCGGCATGGTCATCAGTACCGCGCCGATGCGAAACAGCGGCAGTATGAAGGAAGCTACCCACGTGCTGATCTGGGTATCGGTCAGCTGAAGCAGCGACATGGTTTAGCCGATAACCTGAGGAATACTGCCGTACAACTGCAGGATGTATTCCATGAAGGTCTGCACCAGCCACGGACCGGCGACGATCAGCGTCACCAGCATCACCAGCAGGCGCGGCAGGAAGCTCAGGGTCTGCTCGTTGATCTGGGTCGCGGCCTGGAACATCGCCACCAACAGGCCCACGAGCAAACTCGGAATCACCAGCACGGCAACCATCATGGTGGTCAGCCACAGCGCTTCCCGGAAGATGTCTACCGCAACTTCTGGCGTCATGGCGATACACCGCCGAAGCTGCTCGCCAGCGTACCGATGATCAACGCCCAGCCATCCACCAGCACGAACAACATGATCTTGAACGGCAGGGAAATGATCAGCGGCGAGAGCATCATCATACCCATCGCCATCAGCACACTGGCCACGACCAGGTCGATGATCAGGAACGGAATGAAGATCATGAAGCCAATCTGGAACGCGGTCTTCAGCTCCGAGGTGACGAACGCCGGCACCAGAATCGTCAGCGGCGCCTGATCGGGCGATGCGATATCAGTGCGCTTGGACAAGCGCATGAACAACTCCAGATCGCTGCTGCGAGTCTGGGCGAGCATGAAATCCTTGATCGGCACCTGCGCCTTGGCCACGGCGTCTTGAGCGGTGAGTTTCTCCGCCAGATACGGCTGCAAGGCATCCTGGTTAACACGGTCGAATACCGGCGCCATGATGAACATTGTCAGAAACAGCGCCATACCCGTGAGTATCTGGTTAGACGGTGTCTGCTGCAGGCCCAGGGCCTGACGCAGGATCGAGAAGACGATGATGATCCGGGTGAAACTGGTCATCAGCATGACGAACGCCGGGATAAAACTCAGCGCGGTCATGATCAGCAGGATTTGCAGGCTGACCGAGTATTCCTGAGCGCCGTTGGCGTTGGTGCCCAGGGTGATTGCCGGGATCGATAACGGATCGGCGGAGAACGCCAGCGGCGCGGCCAGCATCAGGGCCAGCGTCAAGACGATGCGTAACGCACCCATTACTTCTTATCCTTCTGATCCTTGCCCAACAACTCCATCAGGCGCTGGGCAAACTCGGGGGTCGCTTTTTCAGTACCGCTGGGCACTTGCACCGGCTCCTTGAGCACATGCAACGCGGTGATGGTGCCGGGGCTCAGGCCGAGCAGGATCTGCTCGTTGCCGACTTGCACCAGCATCAACCGGTCGCGAGGGCCCAGCGCGCGGGAGCCGATCAGTTCGATGACCTGCCCTTTGCCGGCTGGCCCGGCCTGCTGGACCCGACGCAGCAACCAGGCGAGGAAAAAGATCAACCCCAGCACCAGCAGCAAACCGAGCACCAACTGCGTCAATTGCCCAGCCACGCCACTGCTGACGGCAGGCACGGCGGCAGTGGCAGCTGTCGTCACCGGCTCGGCAGCCAGAACGCTGAACGGCAAGGCCAGCGCTAACCCCAGCGCCACCCCTGGCAAAACCCCCAGAACCTTTTTCACTCAGCGCAGCTTCTTGATGCGTTCGCTTGGGCTGATCACGTCGGTCAGGCGGATGCCGAACTTCTCGTTGACCACCACCACTTCACCGTGAGCGATGAGCGTGCCGTTGACCAGCACGTCCAGCGGTTCGCCGGCCAGACGATCGAGCTCGATCACCGAACCCTGGTTAAGCTGCAGCAGGTTGCGGATGTTGATATCAGTGCTGCCGACTTCCATGGAAATCGACACCGGGATATCGAGAATCACGTCCAGGTTCGGACCATCGAGGGTGACCGGATCGTTGTTTTTCGGCACGCTGCCGAACTCTTCCATCGGCAGACGGTTGGACGGCGAACTGGCGGCGTCGGCAGCCAGCAAGGCATCGATGTCGTCCTGCCCGGCGTCGCCGGTTTCTTCCAGGGCCGCAGCCCATTCATCGGCCAGCGCCTGGTCGTCCTGGGTGTTCATATCGTTAGCCATCAATTTGTCCTCGGCGGGCATCCCTTCAATCAGGAGCCGTCAGTTAAAAGCACAGGGGGTTTGGAGCGCCGGTCAGCGGCGCTCGATCGGCTCGATCACTTGCAACGCGAGGTTGCCTTTGTGCGACCCCATCTTGACCTTGAACGCAGGCACGCCGTTGGCGCGCATGATCATTTCGTCTGGCATCTCGACCGGGATAATGTCCCCCGGCTGCATGTGCAAAATGTCCCGCAGGCGCAACTGGCGACGGGCAACCGTGGCACCAATCGGTACATCAACGTCCAGCACGTCCTGGCGCAAGGCGTTGACCCAGCGCTCGTCCTGATCGTCGAGGTCCGACTGGAAGCCGGCGTCGAGCATTTCGCGTACAGGTTCGATCATCGAGTACGGCATGGTCACGTGCAGGTCGCCGCCACCGCCATCGAGTTCGATGTGGAACGTCGACACCACAATCGCTTCGCTCGGGCCGACGATGTTGGCCATGGCCGGGTTCACTTCCGAGTTGATGTACTCGAAGTTCACTTCCATGATCGCCTGCCAGGCTTCTTTCAAATCGACGAAGGCCTGCTCCAGCACCATGCGCACTACACGCAATTCGGTGGGGGTGAATTCACGCCCTTCGATCTTCGCGTGACGGCCGTCGCCACCGAAGAAGTTGTCCACCAGTTTGAACACCAGTTTGGCGTCGAGGATGAACAACGCGGTGCCGCGCAACGGTTTGATCTTGACCAGGTTGAGACTGGTCGGCACGTACAGCGAGTGCACGTATTCGCCGAACTTCATTACCTGCACGCCACCGACGGCAACGTCCGCCGAGCGGCGCAGCATGTTGAACATGCTGATGCGGGTGTAACGGGCGAAACGCTCGTTGATCATTTCCAGGGTCGGCATGCGTCCACGGACGATCCGATCCTGACTGGTCAGGTCGTAGCTTTTGACACTGCCGGGTTCAGCAGCGGTATCGGTCTGTACCAGACCATCGTCGACGCCATGCAACAGCGCATCGATCTCATCCTGGGACAGCAGGTCCTGCACGGCCATGTCGTGTTCCTACTGCAGTACGAAATTAGTGAAAAGCAACTGTTCGATGACCACTTTGCCGAGTTCTTTCTGCGCCACTTCCTGGACGCTGGCCGTGGCTTTCTGACGCAACATTTCCTGGCCGACCGGCGACGCCAGGGTGGCGAAGTCCTGCCCGGAGAACAGCATGACCAGGTTATTGCGGATGACAGGCATGTGGACTTTGAGCGCGTCCAGATCGGCCTGATTGCGACCAAGCATGGTGATGCTCACCTGCATGTAGCGCTGACGGCCGTTCTGGTTGTAGTTGGCCACGAAGGCTGGAGCCATGGGCTCGAAAATCGCTGGCTGCTTGCCGACCGGGGCGGTTTCAGCCGCGGCGGCAGGCTTGCTCTGAGCGCTGTGCATGAAGAACCAGGTTGCTCCCACGGACAAACCGATCGCCAGCAGCAGGGCCACCACGATCACAATGATCAGCTTGAGTTTGCCTTTGGTTGCGGGGTCTTTTACTGCTGCTTCGCTCTTCGCCATGCCAATAATCCGTCACTATTCGGGTTTTCACAGTCGCACGGCAAGGCAAGAGCAAGTGTTATGCCAGAAGTGTCTGAGGGAAGATGGGTGGGACTGATAGCAATTTGAAGAACGCTGCAAATCCACTGTGGGAGCGAGCCTGCTCGCGATGAGGTCTGAACAGTCAATGAAGATGTTGACTGTTCAGACCTCATCGCGAGCAGGCTCGCTCCCACAGGGATTGGTGTCGGGGTCTATCAGGCGTAATAATCGACGGCGCTGGAGCCAATGACGCTGGTGGTGCTGGCCGCTACTTCGGCAGCTGTTGGTGCCAGCTCTTCGTCCATGGAATCGAGACGACCACCGCTGGCGTTGGTGCGCCCACCCTGACTTTGACCCTGTTGAGCCTGTTCCTGCCCCTGGCCCTGCCAGCCACGGGACTGGTCGGACACGTTGACATCGACCTGGCCCATGCCCTGCTGCGCAAACATGTCACGCAAGCGATGCATCTGCCCGTCCAGCGCTTCGCGAACACTTGGATGGGCGCTCATGAACGTCACTTGGGTCTGCTGATCCGGAACCATGTTCACCCGAATGTCCAGGCGCCCCAGTTCGGCCGGTTGCAACTGGATGTCGGCGGCCTTGAGATTGGCGCTGGACAGGTACATGACCCGGTTCACCACTTCTTCGGTCCAGCCGCTCTGATGCATGGCGATCGGTTGATTCACCGGCAATGCGTTCGCGGTTTTCGGCGTGGCCGCCTGGGTCAGTGCCGCCAGACGGTTGGCGAAATCGTCGACCCGGGTATCGCTGCTCGCGGACTTCAGGTCCTTGAGACCGTCATCGATAAGACCACTGAAGGCCTTGTCGCCGCCCTGGCCGGTGCTGTCCTTGTCGGCTTGCACATCGAGCATGCTCGCCATGCCGGCGGCGAAGTTCTGCGCCGAGGTGGACTCGCCGTCGGCCTGAGCCTGGGCGGAGGTCGGTGCCGCTTTGGGCTGGGCCTGACTCGCCGCCGAAATATGGCCGCCCTGCTCCATGGCCATACGCACGGCGGGCAATGAATCGAGAGGATCGGCTTCGGGATCGAAATCGGTGTCAGGGCTTGCAACGACCGGAGTCGTTGCCGCCGTCACGGCCGCCTCGACCTGCGGTTGCGGGGTGACTACAACGAGCGGCGCTGCCGGGACCGGTGCTGGCACCGCAGGTTGTACTGCCTGCATCAACGCAGGATCCAGCGTCGGGTCAACGGGCGCGGCATCGGCAACCGGCGTCTGCGCAGTATCCGACCCGTCATCGCTGGCGACCTCGTCGTCAGCCTGCGCCGGTTTATCGGCAGGCAAGGATTTGCCGCTATCGGCAACCGCAGGTTCCGGGGCGGCAGACTCGTCGTTGCTGACGTCCTTTTTATCGGAGCTGTCCGGCGCTTTATCGCGTACCGGGCTGGCCGATCCATCACCCACCGCAGAGGGTTTGTTCCGGGCTTGATTGGCGTAGACCTGAGCGAAGCTGGATGCCTTGTCCCCAGGCTCTGCGGCCAGCGCCGGTGTATTGGCGGAAGCGGCTTGAGTCTTGGCCTGCGCGGCGGCCTGAAGAAGCATATTGGGGGTAACGGGCATGGAACGGTCTCCGCTGCACTGGGATCGTAGGTACAGTTGACTGAGATTAGTGCAAAGGTCGCGCCAGATTTGAGTGACAGGCGCTAAAAGCGCCGGACGGTCTCTTTGGCAGAAAGGGAACGCTGACGCTCCGCCTCATACAGAGGTCGGACGATGGCGAATTCGCCGTCAATTTCCCCGATCAGCTTTTCGACGCCAGCGAGGCTATTTTGCTTGGCGCGCTCCTCCAGCTCATGGCACAACTCAGCCAGGCGAATGGCGCCCATGTTGCTGCTGCTGCCCTTGAAGCTATGGGCAGCATTCATGAGTTGCGCGGCATCTTCAGCCTTTCGCAAGATGCGTAAACGCTCTTCGGAATCGGCGAGAAAGGTATCCAGTAACATCGGATACTCATCCTCCATGACCTCTTGCAACGCGTTCAAGACGTCGCGGTCCAGGTGTGTGTCAGCCACTTGCTCACTCCTTGATCAAGAATGCGTGGATTATGCCAGAGCCTCCCAGAAAAACTCCACGCGGGCACTTCGACCATTGTCAGACCAACTCGCATTGCGGCCCAGCTGACGGATCAGACTGACGCCACGTCCCGACAGACGGACGCCATCAGCGGGCCGCTCCATCACCCGCGCGACATCGAAACCCTTGCCACTGTCTTCAACCCGAACAATCAGGCACCCGCCCTCGCCCTTGGGTGTCACCTGCAAATGCACCCGCACGAAGCCATCCTGCAACTCGTCCAGGCGGGTATTGCGCTGTTGATAGTAGCGGGTAAAACCCGAGGCATCGCGCTTGAGCGCCGAATCCAGCCCCAGCACCCCATGCTCCAGGGCATTGGAATACAGTTCAGCCAAAACACTGTAGAGCGCCCCGCTCTGAGCCCGCAGACCGTGGACTTCAAGCAGCAATTGCAGAAGATACGGCAGCGGATTGAAGCGTTTGAGCGTGGCGGCACGAAATTCGAAACTCACTGACCAGTCCAGCGGGCAGGACTGACCACTGTCGGAATACACCAGCGCCGGCGGGCTCAGTTGTGCGGCCTCCAGCAGACTGACCTCGACCATGCTCACGTCATCACGGGCCTCGCCGCGAAAGTCCCGCAACGCCTGTTCGATCTCTTCGAACAGCTCATCAGGCTGACGATTGGCCGCAAACACCTGCTGCAATCGCTCCACACCAAACAACTGTTCGTTGGCATCGCAGGTATCAATCACCCCGTCGGACAACAGGAAGACCCGATCCCCGACCGCCATCGGAAACACCTCGGTGCGGTCAACAAAGGATTGCGGGCTCAGCACGCCGAGCGGCAAATGCCGAGCCGTCAGTGGCGTTCGCTCACCGCTGGCGATGCTGTGCAAGTAACCGTCCGGCATTCCGCCGTTCCAGACCTCCACCGAGCGTCGCTGAAAACTCAGGCACAGCATCGTTGCACAACAGAACATGTCCACCGGCAGGATGCGCTTGAGCTTGGCATTCATCTCGCGCAGGGTTTCGGACAGGCCGTAACCCTTGGCGGTCATGCCATAGAAAACTTCGGCCAAGGGCATGGCACCGACCGCGGCCGGCAAACCGTGACCGGTAAAATCACCGAGCAGCACGTGCATGTCGCCCGCGGGGGTAAATGCGGCCAGCAGCAGATCGCCGTTGAACAACGCATAGGGCGATTGCAGGTAGCGAATATTCGGTGCATTCAGGCAGCCGGAGTGGGCCACCTTGTCGAACACGGCCTTGGCGACGCGCTGCTCGTTGAGCAGGTACTCGTGGTGCCTGGCGATCTGGTCGCGCTGTTGCAACACCGTGGCCTGCAATCGTCGCAAGCGGTCCATCGCCTTGATCTTGGCGGCGAGGATCACCTGGTTGTAGGGCTTTGCCAGAAAGTCGTCGCCCCCGGCCTCCAGACAACGGGCCAGCGCTTCGCTTTCGGTCAGCGAGGTGAGGAAGATGATCGGCACCAGGGTTTCCCCTGCCAATACCTTGATTTGCCGCGCCGCCTCAAAACCGTCCATCACCGGCATCATCGCGTCCATGAGCACCAGTTGCGGTCGTTGCTGGCGAAACGCTTTAACGGCTTCGGCACCGTTGGCGGCGGTCAGCACCTCATGCCCCTGGCGACGAACGATGGTCGACAGCAGCATGCGATCGGCCGCACTGTCTTCGGCGATCAGGATCGTCAGCGGTTCGAACAAGGCCTGCATGGCGGTCACGCCACGTCGAAGATTTGTTCGAAGTTGGAGATGGCGAGAATCTTGCGCACATCTGCATTAGCGTTGGTCAACGTGATCTCGGCATTCTCGCCGCCCGCGTGATCACGCAATAGCAACAGCATGCCGAGCGCTGAGCTGTCGAGGTAGGTGGCGTCTTTCAGATCCACTTCGAAGGATTCGGGTTTTGGCTGAAGATTTTCGTAGGATTCACGAAATTCCTGATGCTTTGCGAAATCGAAACGTCCCTTGACCGATATCGTCAGCTTTTGCCCATCTTGGGAGACTTCTGTAACAACTGGCATTTAACGGCTTCCTTGTCATTGGTGAACGTACGTGTACAAGGTTTAGCACTTGGCTGAGGCTGGAGCAAGATCAAAAGATCGCAGCCTTCGGCAGCTCCTACAGGGGCCGCGTGTAAACCCGGTCTGTAGGAGCTGCCGAAGGCTGCGATCTTTTCGAAGGCACCACTCAATACGGATTTTCGCGCGGCAACCGCTGGGACAACTC
Source organism: Pseudomonas sp. GM41(2012) (assembly GCF_000282315.2). Taxonomy (GTDB): domain Bacteria; phylum Pseudomonadota; class Gammaproteobacteria; order Pseudomonadales; family Pseudomonadaceae; genus Aquipseudomonas. The sequence continues at coordinate 473,942 of NZ_AKJN02000008.1, read as the reverse complement.
ATCCAGCAGCTTTTGCTCACGCCGGTCTTCCAGCCGCCGCGCCTCATCCATGTAGCGCAACACCAGTTTGCGCAAGCCTTCGACCCGGGCAAACGCCTGCTGCCAGGACTCCCGCGCCTTGTTCAGGTTGTTTTGATGCCATACCAGGCTTTGTCGCTGCTGGTCGATGGCGGTCCCCAGTTGCGCCAGAAAGCCTTGATAACCCAGCAGCCATTGGCCCGACACGCCACTGCTGCCGCGCACGATCCATTGCTCCTGGTAATCGAGACGAAAGGCTTCGAGGTCGGCGAGTTTGCTTTCCGCCAGACGGACTTGCCCCTGAAAGTGCCCCAGACGCAGGACCGCGGTTTTCTCGGCCTTTTCGGCCATTTCGACCACGGGGGCCAGGCGCGAGGCTCGGCTCTGGGCCATGGCCGGTTAGCCGCCGGCCGCGGGAGCGAAAATCGTGCCGAGATAGGCTTCGCTTTCGCCCAGGCCGATGCTGTCGTTCAGGCCCTGGCGCAGGTATTTCACCAACTGCGGTTGCAGGGAGATCGCCAGGTCGGTTTCCCGATCACCACCGGCGACGTAGGCACCGACACTGATCAGGTCTCGACTCTGTTGATAACGCGACCACAGCTGCTTGAAATACTGGGCGCGCATCATGTGTTCCGGCGTAACCACCGACGGCATGACCCGGCTGATGGACGCTTCGATATCGATGGCCGGGTAATGACCTTCCTCGGCCAGGCGCCGGGACAGCACGATGTGCCCGTCGAGCACGCCTCGCGCGGCGTCGGCAATCGGGTCCTGCTGATCATCGCCTTCGGACAGTACGGTGTAGAACGCGGTGATTGAGCCGCCGCCCTTCTCGGCATTACCGGCCCGCTCCACCAGTTTCGGCAGTTTGGCGAACACCGATGGCGGATAGCCCTTGGTCGCTGGCGGCTCGCCGATGGCCAGGGCGATTTCCCGCTGGGCCTGGGCGAAACGGGTCAGGGAGTCCATCAGCAACAGGACGTTCTTGCCCTTGTCGCGGAAATACTCGGCGATTCGCGTGCAGTACATCGCCGCGCGCAGACGCATCAGCGGCGCATCGTCCGCCGGGGACGCCACCACGACCGAACGCTTGAGGCCTTCTTCACCGAGGATGTGCTCGATGAATTCTTTAACTTCACGACCCCGCTCACCGATCAGCCCGACGACGATGATGTCGGCCTCGGTGAAGCGGGTCATCATGCCCAACAGCACACTCTTGCCCACGCCAGTACCGGCGAACAGGCCCAGACGCTGACCGCGACCGACCGTCAACAAACCGTTGATGCTGCGAATGCCCACGTCCAGCGGCTCGCTGATCGGTTCGCGCTTGAGCGGGTTGATGGTCGGGCCGTCCATCGGCACCCAGTCTTCGGCCTTCATCCCGCCCTTGCCGTCCAGCGCGCGACCGGCGCCATCGAGCACCCGCCCGAGCATGCTCATGCCCATCGGCAGACGGCCGGTATCGGCCAGAGGAACCACGCGGGCACCGGGAGCGATGCCGGCAACACTGCCGACCGGCATCAGAAACACCTTGCTGCCGGAGAAGCCCATGACTTCGGCTTCGACCTGCACCGGGTGATAACTGTCGTCGTTGATGACCATGCAGCGGCTGCCCATGGCGGCGCGCAAGCCCTCGGCTTCGAGGGTCAGGCCGACCATGCGCAGCAAGCGGCCTTCAAGGATCGGCGCGCCTGCAAGCTCCGTGGCCTCGGCGTAGCTGCCGAGGCGCTTGGCGAAGCTGGTGCGATCAAGGCGCATCGGGAACGTCCGGTTCAGGTTCGACCGGCACGACCGCTGGCTTGTCGCTGATCGGCAGTTCCAGGCTCAGATCCGGCTCGGCCGGGTGCAAGGCCTGTTCGTGCATCTGATCGAAGAGCTTGTCCATGACCCGTGCAACGCGGGTTTCGACCGTGGCATCGATGCGACTGTGTTCAGTCTCGACCCGGCAACCGCCGGGCAACAATGCCTCGTCCTCGACGATGCGCCAGGTTTCTTCATGGCGTTCGCGCAGGGCTTTGACCTGTTCGAAATCTTGCGGATTGATGTACAGCCGCACATTGCCCACGCCCAGCGGCAAGAGCTTGAGGGCTTCACGCATGACGTGTTCGATTTGCGTCGAGTCGATGGCCAGTTCGCGCTGAATCACCTGTTTGGTGATGTGCTGCACGAGGTCGACCAGGGACTTTTCGATCAGGGTGTCCTGCTCGGCGATAGGCTCGAACAAATGCCCCATCAATTGCTCCAGAGCGGCAATCTTGGCGGCCAGGGCCACCTCGGCTTCCTGGCGGACCTTGAGTGTGGTGCTGTGGAAACCTTCTTTCTCGCCCGTGGCGAAGCCTTCGTTGTAGGCCTCTTGGCGAATGCTTTCGAGTTCTTCGAGGGTCAGTGGCTGGACTTCTTCCAGCGGCACTTCTTCCATTTCCGGCGGCTCGGGCTCAGGTTCCGGCTCGGGTTCCGGCACGAACGGATCGAAACTGGGCAGCGACCAGACGTCGAAACCATCGACGTCCTTGCCGCGGATCAGGTCGGTGTTGGACTCATCATGTTTGGACGACATAGTGACCTTAGATCATCTCTTCGCCGCCCTTCCCGCCGAGAACGATTTCTCCGGCTTCGGCCATACGGCGGGCAATGGTGAGGATTTCTTTCTGCGCGGTTTCCACGTCGCTGACACGCACCGGGCCTTTGGCCTCGAGGTCGTCGCGCAACAGTTCGGCCGCCCGTTTGGACATGTTCTTGAAGATCTTCTCTTTGACGCCTTCGTCCGAACCCTTGAGGGCCAGCACCAGCACGTCGGAGGACACTTCGCGCAGCAACGCTTGAATACCGCGATCGTCGACATCGGACAGGTTGTTGAACACGAACATGAGGTCTTCGATCTGACCGGACAGGTCTTCGTCGACTTCGCGGATCGAGTCCATCAGCTGACCTTCGATCGAGCTGTCGAGGAAGTTCATGATATCTGCCGCGCGCTTGATGCCACCCAAGGTGGTGCGCGAGGCATTCGAGTTGCCGGAGAACTGCTTCTCGAGAATCTGGTTGAGTTCTTTCAGGGCCGCAGGCTGCACGGTATTCAGCGAGGAGACCCGCAGAATGATGTCCAGACGCACCTTGTGGTCGAAATTGCCGAGTACTTCGCCGGCCTGGTCCGGATCGAGATACGCCACCACGATCGCCTGGATCTGCGGGTGCTCGTAACGGATCACGTCGGCGACGGCGCGCGGTTCCATCCACTTCAGGCTGTCGAGGCCACTGGTGTTGCCGCCCAGCAGGATCCGGTCGATCAGGCCGTTGGCCTTGTCTTCGCCCAGGGCCTGCGTGAGCATTTTGCGCACGTAGTCATCGGAGCCGACGCCGAGGCTGGTCTGGTCGCCGACGATATCGACGAACTCGCTCATCACCTGCTCGACCTGCTCGCGGTGCACATTACCCATCTGGGCCATGGCCACACCCACACGCTGGACCTCTTTAGGCCCCATGTGGCGCAGCACTTGGGCGGCGTCGGTCGAACCCAGGGACAGCAGCAGAATCGCGGCTTTGTCGACCTTGGACAGTTTGGCGGCAACGGCTCGGTTATCACTCATCTGCGTTAATCCACTCTTTCACGACCTGGGCCACGCGACCCGGATCTTCGGCCACCAGACTCTTGATTGCGTTCAACTGTGCGTCATAGCCTTCGCTCGGGCTCGGCAGCAGAATGCTGGTCGGGCCACCGAGACTGACGCGGTCGTTGGCCAGTTCGCCGTCCAGGCCGCCCATGCCACCCAACTCGACGTCGCTGCCGATGCCTAGCTGTTTGTCTTTGCCGCCGCCGGTGATGTTGTTGAGCACCGGACGCAGCACACCGAACACCAGCACCAGGATGAACAAGACACCCAGCACTTGCTTGACGATGTCCCAGAACCACGGCTGGGAGTAGAACGGAATTTCGGCAATCACTTCACCGCGCTCGGCGGAGAACGGCATGTTGATCACGCTGACGCTGTCACCACGGCTGGCATCGAAGCCGACGGCGTCCTGTACCAGGCGAGTGAAGCGCGCCAATTCATCGGCGGTCCACGGCGCACGGGTGGTTTCACCGTTGGCCGCGTTGATCTTGACCTGGTCATCCACCACCACCGACACCGAGAGGCGATTCAAACGACCCTGCTGTTGTTTGGTGTGGCTGATGGAACGGTCGAGTTCGAAGTTCTTGGTGGACTGTTGACGCTTGTCCGCCGGGTACGGAGCGAGCATAGGCTGGCCGGTGGCCGGGTCCATGACTTGCTGACCGTTGGCATCCAGCAGTGGCTGGCCTGGCTGCACCATGCCGGCCGATGCGGTAGCGCCACCGGTGGTTTGCGGTGCGGAAGCAGGCGACGGCGGCTGGTTGCTCAGCGCACCCGGCACACCTTGCGGGCCATTGCTGGCGGTACGTTGTTCGTTGACCGACTGCTCGCTGCGCAACGCCGGTTGGTCCGGGTTGAATTGCTCGGAGGTCGACTCGACAGCGCTGAAATCCACATCGGCCGAGACTTCGGCTTTATAGCGATCGTTGCCCAGCACCGGTTGCAGAATGTTGTGCACGCGCTGAGTCAGCATGCTTTCCATGCGACGGCTGTAATCGAATTGCTTGCCGGCCATGGTCAGCTCGGAATTTTCCGCCTGATCCGACAGCAGGTTGCCTTTCTGGTCGACAACAGTGATCTGGGATTTGCTGAGTTCGGGAACGCTGGTGGCCACCAGGTTGATGATCGCCAGCACCTGACCCGGCTCCAGCGAGCGGCCGGCGTACAGCTCCACCAGAATCGAAGCGCTCGGCTTGCGCTCGTCGCGCACGAACACCGAACTTTTCGGAATCGCCAGGTGCACGCGGGCACCCTTGACGTTGTTCAGGCTGGAGATGGTGCGAGCCAGCTCGCCTTCGAGACCGCGACGATAACGGGTCGCTTCCATGAACTGGCTGGTACCCAGGCCCTGGTCCTTGTCGAGAATTTCAAAGCCGATGTTGCCGTCGCTGGGAGTGACACCAGCGCCCGCGAGTTTGATTCGCGCACGGGACAGGTCATCGGCCTTGACCAGCAAGGCACCGGAGTTCGGTTCAACGGTATAGGGAATGTCGGCTGCGGCCAGGGTATCCATGACCTGTTTGGCGTCCATACCGGCAAGGCTGCCGTACAGAGGCCGGTAGTCCGGCTGCTGGGACCACAACACCACGGCAAAGCCAATCGCCACACTCGCAGCCAGGCCGACCAACAGGCCCACCTGACGCAACATGGTCATCTCGGAGAGGTTTTCCAGGAAGGACAACCCGAACAGCGGCGGCTTGCCGTCTATTGGAGTGGCCTTGGCCGGAACGTTATCGGCGACTGCTTCTGCCATGACTCAAATCGTCCTTAAACCGGCATCTGCATGATGTCTTGGTATGCCTGAACCAGCTTATTGCGTACTTGGGTCAACGCTTGAAAAGACACGCTGGCCTTCTGCGAGGAAATCATCACGTCCGTCAGGTCGACGCCGCTCTTGCCGATCTCGAAGGCACTGGCCAACTGACTGGACGCCTGTTGGGTGTCGTTCACTTTATTGACGGCCTGACCGAGCATGTCGGAAAAGCTGCTGCCACCCATTTCAGGAACAGCGGCAGTCGATTTCGACGCAGACATGGCATCCATTTGCATGGAGCGCATGTCCAACATCAATCGATTAAATTCAATACCTTGGCTCATGGTCTATTCTCTCTGGCGACCCGCAATTTTTTGACACTCACTCGGCGGGTAGTGAGGTGTTAGCAACAAGGGTGCCAGCTCCGTGGCCGCTCTAAACAAAAGCCTTCCCTGCTTTGCTTTAACCATGAATCACCGCAAAACAAATGTGGGAGCGGGCTTGCTCGCGAAAGCTGTAGACCAGCCAGCATCTCTGTTGAATGGAAAACCGTATTCGCGAGCAAGCCCGCTCCCACATTTTTGGATTAGTGTTGCTTGTGTCAACTTTCAGGTGGCGAACAAGTACGCTTCCACGTCCATTCCGGCATCACGCATCTGCGCCAGCTTGTAACGCAGGGTGCGCGGACTGATGCCCAAACGCTCGGCAGCCTCTTTGCGACGGCCGCGTTCAGAGCGCAAGGTGTCGATGATCATCTGGAACTCACGGCGACGCAGGTCATCACCCAGCGCCCCGGCGGACTCGGATTCAACCTCCACGGCTCGCACGGACACTGGCGCCAAGGCTGGCAACGGCGCACAGGCGACCGGCCCGGCCAGACAGAAATCCTCAGGCTGTATCAATCCGCCCTGCTGCAGGATCAGCGCCCGCTGAATCGCGTTATCCAGCTCACGCACATTACCCGGCCATGGATAACCGATCAGGCACGCCTGAGCCTCGGGCGACAGCTTTGCCGCGGCATGCTTCATTTTATTGACGTACTTGGCCAGAAGACGCTCGGCCAACGGCAGGATGTCGGCGGTACGCTCGCGCAACGGACGCCAGGCCAGCGGAAACACCGACAGGCGATAGTAAAGGTCTTCACGAAAACGCCCCGCAGCCACTTCACCGGCCAGGTCACGGTTGGTGGTGGCGACCACTCGAATATCCAGCGTGATCGGCTTGCGAGCACCGACTCGCTCGACTTCGCGCTCCTGCAATACCCGCAGTAACTTGGCCTGAAGGCCCAGGGGCATTTCGGAGATTTCATCGAGCAGGATCGTGCCGCCATCGGCTTGCTCGAACTTGCCGGCCTGCGCTGCGATGGCGCCAGTGAACGAACCCTTTTCGTGACCGAACAAGGTGGCTTCGAGCATGTTGTCCGGGATCGCTGCACAGTTGATCGCAATGAACGGCTGACTGGCGCGGTGAGAGTGCTGATGGATGTAACGCGCCAGCACTTCCTTGCCGGTCCCGGACTCACCGGAAATCAACACCGTGGAATCACTGCGCGCCACCCGTGCGGCCAATTCCAGCAATTGCGCACTGGCCGGCTCGAACGCTACAGGGCCCTCGCCCTCGGTCGCGCCGAGACTGCCCAGCGCATGTCGCGCCACCAGATCGAGCAAGGCTTTGGGCTCGAATGGCTTGACCAGGTAATCCGCTGCGCCCTGACGCATCGCATCGACCGCCCGCTCGACAGCCCCGTGAGCGGTCATCAGCAACACTGGCAGCTGCGGCTGACGAGCGCGCAGCAATCCGAGCAGTTGATGGCCGTCCATGCCCGGCATGTTGACGTCACTCAGCACCAGGTTGAACGCCTCGGCACCGACCGCTGCCAGCGCTTCTTCAGCCGAGCCGACGGCTTTGAAATCGTGGCCGGCGAGCAACAGCGTATCGGCCAATGCTTCACGTAGCGCGCGGTCATCCTCGACCAGTAAAACCTTGATTGCCATGTCCTTCACTCCGCTCCCTGAGCGCTGGGCTTTTCACCCGAAAAAAGCGGCAGGATCACCTGCGCACACGTGCCGCGACCGAGCCGCGAGCGCAGCTGCAATTCTCCTTGATGAGCACGCGTCACTGCCTTGACCACGGTCAGGCCGAGGCCGGTTCCAGTGGTTTTAGTGGTAAAGAAGGGTTCACCCAGACGCGCCAGTACTTTCGTATCGATGCCACTACCGCTGTCGCTGACCGCTACACGCAGGTTGTTGTCACGGGTATAGAAATGGACTTTCAAACGCACATCGCCGGCGCTGGCCTGGATGGCGTTCTCGATCAGGTTCAGGATCGCCCCGACCAGCGTGTCGCGATTGCACAACAACTCGCCCGAATGACTGTCGCACTGCCAGCGAATCGGCAGGTCCTGCACATGGGTCAGTGCGGCCGCCTGCAGCGACTGCATCAGCACTTTGGGCGTGACGCGATCGGTCAGCGGCAGCTCGCCGCGCGCAAACACCAGCATGTCGCGAACCTGATGCTCCAACTCATGCAGACGCTCTTTCAGGCGCCCGGCAAAACGTTGCTGGGTCTCGACCGGCAACGCTTGCTCAGTCAAATGACTGGCGTAGAGCAAGGCGGCGGACAAGGGGGTACGAATTTGATGAGCCAAGGACGCGACCATTCGGCCGAGGGACGACAGACGTTCGTGGCGGGCCAACTGATCTTGCAGATGACGAGTTTCAGTCAGGTCGTTGAGCAACACCAACTGACCGGGCTCGGCATCCAGCGAGCGAGTGGAGATCGACAAACGCCGACCGTCCTTGAGCGAGATTTCGTGACCGTCGTCTTCACGGGGCGCAAAGCAGCGGGCAATGACATGACGCCACAGCTCGCCTTCGAGGGGCAGACCGAGCAGTTCGCAGGCAGCGGGGTTGGCTTCGCGCACGATGCCTTGGGCATCGATGACGATGACGCCGCCGGGCAACAGATCGAGGAGGTTTTGCAGCCGGTTGGCCAGGCGTTCTTTTTCCGCCAGCTCCTGCATGCGTTGAGCACTGACCACCGCCAGCTCACCCTTGAGCTCGGTGACCCGGGCTTCGAGCATGCTGTAGGAATCGGTCAATTGGCTCGACATCTGGTTGAACAGTGCAAACGCCTGCTCAAGGCCAAGCCGGCTCGCCTGCTCTACGGACGACGGTTGTCCCGAAGCGTCAGGGACAGGAGACATCTGGGCGGCTTGGGGCATCGTGCACTCTCGCTTGGCTGACCGTCAGTTAAACGGAACGTTGCGAGGGGTGTAGCAATACCCGTGCCTAAAAAAAACCGCATATAAATGAAGGACTTGAAAAACAGGCGTCAATCATCTGCCTGTTCATCACCATCACGACGACTCATACCGTACTTGCGCATCTTTTCCACCAGTGTGGTGCGACGAATACGCAGCCGCTCTGCCGCGCGCGCCACGATGCCATTGGCATCATCCAGCGCCTGCTGAATCAGCCCTTGTTCCAGACCACCGAGGTAGTCCTTCAGGTCCAGACCTTCCGGCGGCAGCATGGCGCCGACAGAGAAGTCCGGAGTATGACCGTTGATGGCCACGCGCTCTTCAAGATCGCTGCGAAAGCTGTCGACCAACTGCTCATCTTCGTCGTCGACGTAACGGAATTTCTTCGGCAGCTCGACCACGCCGATCACCCCGTACGGATGCATGATCGCCATGCGCTCCACCAGGTTGGCGAGTTCGCGGACGTTGCCCGGCCAGCCGTGGCGGCACAGCGACATGATCGCCGCGGAATTGAAACGGATCGACCCACGCTTCTCGTGCTCCATGCGCGAGATCAACTCGTTCATCAGCAGCGGAATGTCTTCGACACGCTCGCGCAGTGGCGCCATTTCGATCGGGAACACGTTCAGGCGGTAGTACAAGTCTTCGCGGAAGGTACCGATCTCGATCATGCTTTCGAGATTCTTGTGGGTTGCCGCGATGATCCGCACGTCGACGCTCTGGGTCTTGTTGCTGCCCACGCGCTCAAAGGTGCGCTCCTGCAATACGCGCAGCAACTTGACCTGCATCGGCAACGGCATGTCGCCGATTTCATCGAGGAACAGCGTGCCGCCATTGGCCAGTTCGAAACGCCCGGCGCGGCTGGTGATTGCCCCGGTGAAGGCGCCCTTCTCGTGGCCAAACAGTTCGCTTTCCAGCAACTCGGCCGGGATCGCCCCGCAGTTGACCGGTACGAACGGCGCGTCTCGACGCTTGGAGTGATAGTGCAGGTTGCGCGCGACCACTTCCTTGCCGGTCCCCGACTCACCGAGGATCAGCACACTGGCGTCGGTGTCGGCGACTTGCTGCATCATTTGACGGACGTGTTGAATCGCCCGGCTGGTGCCGACAAGACTGCGGAAAAGATTGGGTTCACGGTGACGGCCGCGCTCGCGGGCCTGGTCGTACATCTCGCGATAGACCTGGGCACGGTGCAGGGAGTCGAGCAGTTTGCTGTAGCTGGGTGGCATCTCGAGGGTCGAAAGCACTCGGCGACGCTGGTCTTCTGGCAAGTCAACGGAAGAATTATCGCCCATTAACAAAACCGGAAGGAACTCATCCCAGGTTGAGAGTGTCTTTAACAAGCCCACGAGTGCGCCAGGAGCATTGACCGTCCCGATGAGGACACAGATTACTTCACGACTTGATGACAATGAGCCGACAGCCTGCTGCCAGTCATGGCTACCGCAGGGTAAATTTTCTTCGCCAAGAAAATTTAAAATCACCGCCAGGTCGCGGCGGCGGACGCTATCGTCATCAATCAGCAGAATTTTGGTTTCACGCCACATGCAATAGCAACTTCCCTAGTCAACTCAATGCCCAAAATGATGGGGCAAGCTAGACGCTTGCAGACACGTTATGCCTGTAGACGCCTGAAATCTGGAACCAGCCACTAGTTAAGTCAAAAAACCGTGCACAGTCAAATTTATGGCGCACTATGTTTGGATTAACCGGGGATTAATTAACCGAACAGATGGTAAACCTTTGCTGCGCTCTGTGCTTGGTGGATCTGCGACATCTCGTCAACTATCGCTTGTCGCTCCCCTGTCGCCGCCTCAAGAAGCTGTTTATACACCCCCAGCAACTCCTCAAGATTGTCGCGTAACGCGGCCTCGTCCACCGAAGCTTCACTCAAGACGTCTTCCATGCAGGAACGGCAAGCCAAGTCCAACTCACCAATGGCTTCCCAGTTACGCTCGGCCAAAGCACCGACCAGGCCTTCACGGGTTTGTTCGATTCGCTGCAATACAAGACTCATGGTGATCTCCTTAAAACTGCGGACCCGGCGCGGCGATAGCATCCCAGCCGTCTTTTACGGTGCGAAGCAAATCAGCGACTTCGTCGAGAATCTTTGGATCGGTTTTGATGTTGGCTTCCGTCAGGCGCTTCATCATGTAGGTGTACAGCTTGTCCAACTCACCCACGGACTCGATAGAATTTTCCAAGTCCAGACCTTCACGCAAGCCGCCAATGATCCCGATCGCCTTGCCGATGAAAATGCCTTTATTGGGGATGTCTTTGCGCTCCATGGCTCCCCTGGCCTGAGCGATGCGGTCCAGACCGCCTTCCATAAGCATTTGCACCAGGCGATGGGGACTGGCTTCGGAAGTCTGGGCCTGAGCACCAATCTTCTGGTACTGCCGAAGGGCTAACATCGGGTTCATGCTGTACCTCATCAAAACTCTGTGATTCGTATAGCCAGTGTATCGACACGGCGTCAAAAATCTTTAGACCCAACAAAAAAAAGCCCGACAAGCGGAATCCGCTGCCGGGCTTTTGGCGTTTATGCGCTATGAGGCGTTTTTCTGCGCGTTCATCGCCTCGAACATCGAGGTGATGTTGCTGGCAGTTGCCTTGAGTTTGCCCACCAGAGAATCCATATCGTTGTACTTCTTGGTCAGCACGGCAGTCAGCGTCTCGATACGGCGATCCAGAGCTAGCTGCTGGTTGGCCAGATTCGACTTGGCCTTGGCCAGGCTGGTCGAACGGGCATCGAGGATACCCTCACTGCCAGTGACCGTGTATGGGGTGATGGCATCGTTCATGCGCGTCAACAGGCCTTTGGCCGCATCGCCAGTCGCCGTCGGATCGCCCAGGAACAGCTTCTGAACCTCACCACCGAGTTTTTGGGTATCCATCGCGGTGGTGAACTTGGTGCTATCGAAATCCAGCGCACCGGTTTTCTGATTGGTGGTGATACCCAATTGCGACAGAACAGTAAGTTTGTCACCCGCACCGGTAGTGACCAACGGCGAACGAATCGAGGCCAGGATGCCGCGCGCCAACGGGTCACCGGTCAGTGCAGCAGCAATGGTCGGTTTGCCATCGTCATCCAGGGTGGGCTTGGTCAGCGCATTAACACTGGTCACAACCTGGTTATAAGCATCAACGAAAGCTTGAATGGATTTTTTCAGACCATCACTGTTCGGGCCGACCGTTACCGTCGTGGTTGCATCACCACCAGCGACCAGATTCAGGGTCAAGCCGGAAATGGCCGCGTCAACCTTGTTGCTTTTGCTGGTCAGCGCGAGCCCGTCCACGGTGAAATTGGCGTCCTTCGCGAAATCGCCAATGGCACCCGCCGAAGTCGCTGTCGGGGTTGTACCCATTTGCTGGCCGGCATTGATCTCCAGACCCGCGATACCGCTGAGGGTGATATCGGAACCGGCACCGGTCGCCGTGGAGCCCATCACCAGACGCGAGCCAAACGAGTCGGTCACGATGTTGGCACTGAAGCCGTTGGCGCCCTGCTGGGTGTTAATCGCATCTCGAACCGACTGTAACGTCGCGCCTGCCGGAATGGTGACAGAACTGGAAACGCCGTTTTGCGTGATATTGAGCGTGCCGCTCGCAATGGCACTGCTGGTACCGCCGGCAAAGGCTGCGGTAGCCACTTTGGACGAGGTCGCAAGATTAGAGACCTTGATCACGTAAGTGCCGTTGACGGCCGTGTTGCTGGCTACAGCGGTCAATACTTTCGCGTCAGCGGAGGTGGCGTTGTAACCCAGGAATTGCGGAGTTTGCGTATTGCCCAGATTCTTGATTGCAGTCTGGAAGTTCGCCAGGACACTTTTGAGGCTACCGATACCGGAAATCTGCGCGGTGTTGGTGGTCGTCTGACGGTCGATCTGGTTCTGCTTGGCTGCTTTGTCGGCATTGACCAAGGCTTTGACAATAGCACCGGTATCAAGGCCAGAGCCTAAACCCGTGCCCGGTAGAATTGGACTTGCCATGCATATCTCCCTTCAGTGTGTCGCCGGTCTTTTGACCACTACAACGTCCAAAAGAACATAGCAACAATATTCATGCCAGCTGTCAGGCTTTCGCGCTGAACAACAGGCTGCTTGCATCATTCAAACTATTGGCCAGCCGCAGGACTTCTTCATTGGGGATTTGGCGAACCACCTCACCCGAGTCACTGGCAATAACCTTGACGATTACTTTGCCTGAAGGCTCGTCGATCGAGAACTCCAGATTGCGCTTGACCGACTGAACGAACTTTTCAATTTCCTGAACGGCCATCTTGAGTTTGTCCCGCTCGGATACCGAGTCTTGCTTTTGTTCATCCTTGACCGGCGCCACCACAAGGGCATCGGCTCGAGGCTTTTCCACCGGCTTGTCAGCAACGGTCGTCGCCGGCTTCGCAGCTGGATAAGACAAGTTCAGCTTCACGCTCATATCCATGTCCATTACCTCTTAAACTGAAAAAGCGAGAGAGCACGTATACGCACTCCCCCGCCAAAACTCATCCGGCTATTACTGAAGCAGTTTCAGTACAGCGGATGGCAGTTGGTTGGCCTGAGCCAGAACTGCGGTGGAAGCTTGTTGCAGAGTTTGTTGCTTGGTCAGCTGTGCAGTTTCAGCAGCGAAGTCGGTGTCTTGTACGCGGCTCAGTGCAGCACTGGCGTTTTCGTTGATGTTCTGCAGGTTGGAAATGGTAGTCGAGAAACGGTTCTGAGCAGCACCCAAGTCAGCGCGAGTGGCGTTGATGTTTGCCAGAGCAGCGTCGATAGCCGAGATAGAGGCATCAACGTTAGTGTGGTTAGTTGTGTTGTCTACGCCGGAGATCACAGTACCGGTCATGGCCAGGGCGCTGGCGTCGAAGCTGGTCGACAGGGTCAGAGTGATCTGGTTGTCAGAGGTAGTGTTCGAACCTACCTGGAACTCCATCGCACCAGCAGTACCGTCGATCAGCGCCTTGCCGTTCAGGTTGGTCGACTGAGCGATACGGGTCAGCTCAGCGATCGACTGTTGGTATTCTTTGTCCAGAGCGGTACGGTCAGCAGTGCCGTTGGAATCGTTTCGCGATTGCAGTGCGATTTCACGCATACGCTGCAGAATGTTGCTCGACTCTTGCAGAGCGCCTTCAGCGGTCTGAGCGATCGAAACACCGTCGTTGGCGTTTTTGATAGCCATGGTCTGACCACGGATTTGCGAATTCATACGAGTAGCGATCTGCAGGCCGGCGGCGTCGTCTTTGGCGCTGTTGATTTTCAGGCCGGAAGAAAGACGGGTCATCGAAGTCGACAGAGCGTCGGAAGCACGGTTCAGGTTTTTCTGAACGTTCAGAGAAGTAGTGTTGGTGTTTACTGTCAAAGCCATGACGAATTCCTCGTTGGTTGGGTACTGCGGCTTCCGGCCCTGGCAACCGCCGGGTATGGCCTAGAGAACCTTCGTAATAGTTATCGTCGCCAACGCAGGTTGCTTTAGGGGATTTTGAAATTTTTTTGCCATCACCCTGCCACCCCCTTTAAAACAAAGGCCTAGCGACGACCCAACCACCAAAAAATGACGCCAGAGAACTGCCGAAAAACCTCCTTACATCCCCGCTCTCGCTGATCTCCTATGGATTACGCGGAATTGACAGCCAGCAGCAAATCGACCAGTTCGTATTCAAGGTAGTCCGCCAGCGCCAACCAGTCCTGTCGTTCCTGACTATCAAGCAGGCATGTCAGCAATGCCATCCACCGGGCCGCAATCTGGCTGTCTGCCCCGCCGACCCGCGACTGCACTCGCTCCGCCACCTCGACCATGACCAGCGCAGCCTCGACATCTCTTCCCAGGCGAAACAATGCTGAACATTGCCGGGCCTGATCAACGAGTAACACTTCGCTCATTGAGTGAACTCCGGATGAAATGTCGTGCCGGCAATCATGGCCCCGGCTCGACTGCTGTTGTAGAAGGCTACGTGTGGATGCGCAGCGATATAGCGCTCCAGCTCACACAGGTAGCTGCGGAAGTTGAGCTGGGTTTTGATTCGTTGTCCGAGACCGTCGAGCACCCAGTGTTTGGCCGCCCCCAGTTGTGGCCCCAAGTCGCCATCGTCCCAGCCCGCATGGGTCTTGTCGCTTGGAAAGGCAAAGTCGGCACCAAACAGGGTGATCTGCACCGCGCCCATCTTCACCGCCAGGTCCACCGCCGGATGAATCACGCTGCCACCGACATACAGCTCGCCTCTCGGTAACTGCTGCCGCATGTGTTGATAAATTGGACTGGCGGAATAACCGACATACCGTGCGCCCTGCCAGGCTTTCAGCACTTGTGGATCGACCATGGGCATGTATGCCAGGGCAATGTCCGTCGTTCCTTCAGGCGGCAGGTGCCGGGTCGAGATGCGTTGATCGATACTGACGACGATGTCGGGACGGATGCCGTGATCAAGCAGCGGCCGGTAAGCGGTATCGACACAGATGAACAGCGGCCGCTCTACCTGATGGCGAATTGCGTGCAATGTCTCGAAGTGCAACTCCAGGCTCGGTCCGGTGGCGATCACGAACACTTCCTGCCCCGGCCGCGTACCGAACAGCCGGGCGACATCATCATCGGCCTGGACCAGGCTCAGACTCGCCTGCAAGCGCTCGACGATGTCTGGAGCCTGAGGATCAAACTCACGGTTATTGAACATCAAGTGGGTTTCGCTGATCAGGCGATCGCGGATCTTGGCATTGAAGTCATCCGCCAATACCAGCTCGGACGGCAAGGCGAAAAACGGCAGCTGGATTTCCGCCAGATCGCCGGCGTACATCAGCTCGACCCGCGGATCGCCGAGCCACTGCTGCTGATCCAGCAGTTGCAGCACCAGCGCAAACACCGCACCGTTGAGGATGTGCACATACAAACGCTCAAGCCCGACGCGCGCCAGCAGCTCCACTTGCAGATCACCAAGCCCGGTGCCGTAGACATGCACCACGGGGCTGTCGATCGGCAGGCTGTCGGCCTGAAGCCTGGCCTCACGGACGCGGTCATGGCGGCTGGTCAGTTGAATGCCATTGATGCTCAGTGTCGAGCCCAGGCCTTCCACCAGTTCAGCCTGCAACAAGCTTGTGTTCTCAACCAGCAAGCGCGCAGACAGCATCGGCCAGCGGCGCTGTATGACGTCGACGTTGCGCTCAAAGAACTCGCTCATGGAGCCTCGCTTTTCATTCGGGCAAAAAAATAGCGCTCAAGGTTACACCTTGAACGCTTTTTTTGTGCCTGGCTTTGAAAGATCAAGGGCGATAGATAATCGCCGAACCCCACGACAGACCAACACCGAAACCGCTCAACGCGACGCGCTTCCAGGCGGAGTCCATGACATGTTTTTCCAACAGCAACGGAATGCTCGAGGACACCGTGTTGCCAGTTTCGACCATGTCCTTGATGAACTTCTCCGGCTCGCCTTCGAAGCGTCGCGCCACGGCATCGACAATCGCTGCACTGCCCTGATGGATGCAAAAGGCATCGATATCGTCAGCGGTCAGTTGCGAATCGGCCAGCAACTCGTGCAAATGCGCCGGGACTTTAAGCAGCGCAAAATTGAACACCTGACGGCCGTTCATGAAGAACACGCCATCGGTGACCTTCAGGTGCGGTGCGCCGGAACCGTCAGTGCCGAACTTGGCCTTGCCCAACTGCCATGGTGCGTCTTCGCCCATCCAGGTCGCGGTGGCGGCATCACCAAACAGCATGGTGGTGTTGCGGTCTTCCGGGTCGACGATCTTCGAGTACGGATCAGCGGTGATCAGCAGGCCATTCTTCAAGCCTGCGGCTTCCATGAAGCCCTTGATGGCGTAGATGCCGTAGACGTAGCCGGAGCAGCCCAAAGAAATATCGAACGCGGCCACGGTAGTCGGCAGGCCCAGTTTGTCCTGAACGATGGCTGCGGTGTGCGGCAGGCCTTCTTCGTCGCCGTTCTGGGTGACAACGATCAGCACGTCGATGTCTTCACGTTTCAAGTCGGGATTGTTGGCGAACAGCGCATTGGCTGCTTCGACACACAGGTCCGAGGTTTCCTGCCCGGCGTCTTTACGCGGCAGGAAGGCCGAACCGATTTTGCCCAGGATGAATTCTTCATCCTTTTCGAATTTTGCACCCTGTGCGTAATTGTCCACGCCGGCTACAGGAACGTAGCTCGCAATGCTTTTTATGCCAATCATTACGGCTTCCCAATAATAAACAGCCCAATACCACCGCTCGTAATGATTCGAGGGGCGCCGACAAACGGATAAAAACGTCGCCTCACTGAGGCGACGGCGGGAAGAATATAAGGCTATCACCGGGTCAAAAAGACACCAGGCGCCACCTCCCCGATTTATACAATACAGTGAAGATGCGCGTTATGACTCGCAGGTCACGCTATTTTGCCGAATCAGCGCCACATGGGGTTATTCGACCAACGACCAGTCCAGCGGCGTTCCGCGCGGGATGGCCTGACGGGCATGGCGGCCCAGAAGCGTTTCCGTGTGTTTTGGAGCCAACCCCAGACCCGGACGAATGGCTCGCAGATTAGCGACAGTAAAGGGTTCGCCGGCAGCCATGTCCTGAGTCACGTAGAGCGAGCGGCGGTACACCAGCGACTTGCGCTCGGCTTCGGTCACGCCGTAATGCACACGGCCCATGGCCTGCCAGGCGCGTTCGGTTTCGATCACCAGGCTGGCCAGCTCTGCCGGTTCCAGGGAGAAACTGGCATCAACGCCACCCGCCGCACGATCGAGAGTGAAATGTTTTTCCACCACCGTCGCCCCCAGCGCCACCGCGGCCACAGACACTCCGACTCCCATGGAGTGATCGGACAGGCCAACTTCACAGCCAAACAATTCACGCAAATGAGGAATCGTCCGCACGTTGCTGTTGGCAGGCGTCGCGGGGTAAGTGCTGGTGCACTTGAGCAACACCAGATCCTTGCAACCGGCCTCGCGGGCGGCACGCACGGTTTCATCGAGTTCAGCGATGCTGGCCATGCCGGTAGAAATGATCAATGGCTTGCCGGTCGCAGCGACCCGACGAATCAATGGCAGGTCGGTATTCTCGAAGCTGGCGATCTTGTAGGCCGGTACGTCGAGGCTTTCGAGGAAGTCCACCGCTGTGTCATCGAACGGTGTGGAGAACGCGAGCATGCCCAGTTCTTTGGCCCGGGCGAAAATCGGCGCGTGCCATTCCCACGGTGTGTGGGCCTTCTCGTACAACGCGTACAACGAAGAACCGGCCCAGAGGCTGCTCGGGTCCTTGATGAAGAACTCACCTTCGGACAGGTCCAGGGTCATGGTCTCGGCGGTGTAGGTTTGCAGCTTCAGGGCATGCGCTCCGGCCTTGGCCGCGGCTTCGACGATCTGCAGCGCCACATCAAGGGACTGGTTATGGTTGCCACTCATCTCGGCAATGATGAACGGCGGCGCATCGGCACCGATGGAGCGATTGCCAATCTTGAAGCTAGTCATTGCGGTGATCCTTCAATATGCGCGTGAACGCGCAAGCACGCTGGGTGAATCCTGCCTCGCGAAACAGCTTCAGCGACGGCTGATTCGCCGGCAACACTTGAGCGGTGATGGCCTGCAGTTGCGGCCAGTGGGTGGTCACGAAGGCTTCGCCCCGCGCCAACAGCGCCCTGCCCCACCCCAGACCGAGACGGTCTTCAAGCAGGTAAATCGAGACTTCGGCTTCAAGTCCGTCCAGGTCATAACGCAGCACCCCGACCGGGCCATCGTCCGCCTCGGCGATCAACAGTAATCGTCCGTGGTTGCTCAGGCTCGCGGCCAGCCAGTCTTGATGCCGTTGCCAATCGATGACCTGCGTGTCCAGCGACCAGCGCCGCACCGACTCGGCATTGCGCCCCTCGAACAGCAGCGGCGCATCGTCCAGGGACGCCTTGCGAACCTGCAGTACCGCACCGGCGAGCGCTGCCGCAACCCGCTGCGCACCCCGCCCATCGACCAACTGACGCGAGTGTTCGGCCAGACTTTGGCGTAACCCCTGATTACCCACGAGAAAAGCAATGGCCTGACGCAACTGCTCGACACTGACGTGCTCGCGGGGGCCCAGATACACATGGGAACCTGAGGTCGCCATGATTTCGGCGTTGGCCTGCTGATTATTCGAGACCGCAATGCAGATCGTCGGCAACCCCATGGCTGCCCGCTCCCAACTGGTGCCACCGCCGGCACCGACAAACAGGTTGGCCTCGGTCATCAGTCGGTAAAAGTCGCTGACAAAACTGTGCAAGCGCCAGTTCGGACGACTCTCCGCCAAGGCCTGCATCTGTGCCCAGGCCGGGTTGTCGGCACCGGCGACGAAATCGACTTCGAGCTCATGCAACTCCGCCATTGCCAGCATCGCGTGATGAGTTTGCATCGCCGCATCGAAACCACCGAAATTCACCAGCACCCTTTTGGCCTTGGGTTTGATTTCGATTGCCGGGCAACAGAATTCATCGCGCAGGAGGGCAAAACGTGGACCGAGCAAAGTCTGGCAGCCAGGTGCTAACAGCGAAGCATAGGCTAGTGGCGTACCCGACAAGTTCTGGTTGAGCAGCAGATCGACGCTGTAAGTTCGAGTGGCGAGGTCGTCCACAGCTGCAATCCTTGGCGCCCAGCGGCGGGCTGCGGTCTGCCAATGATGGTCGAGGCCGTAGTGGTCGACGATGACCCAATCGAAGGCCGGATGATTGCTCAGCGCGTGCTCAAGCGCGGCGATGTCCGCCTGCCAAGGCAGCAAGGATTCGATTGCCTGCTGCGGATCTTCATCAGGGTAACGAGCCGCCAGGGCGAAGACTTCAAAGCCCTCGGCTTGCAGTGCGTCCAGTCGATGGCCCGGCAACAGACGACAAGCAAAGGCCACCTGCGCACCCTGCTTGCGCAAGACTCTGGCCAGGGTCAAACAGCGAGCGATGTGACCGCTGCCAATGCTCGGCGACGCATCGGCGCGGATCAGCACTCTCATTGCAGCTCTCCGCCAGCTTTCAATGCGGCATACAGGTATTCGGCACGCTTCCAGTCTTCAAGGGTGTCGATGTCCTGCACCAGATGCCGCGGCAGAATCACCGGAAGGCTCGCCGGAGAAAACAGCACATCGCCGCGCAACCAGGCCTCTCTGCGCCCCCAGTAAAACTGACCGGCATCCTGATAGGCTTCAGGTAAATCCTGGGAGCGGGTGTTGCGAAACTCCGGATAGAGCGAGGTCAAGGCACCCTGCTCGTCGAGGGTCAAGGCACGTTGTACCGGGAAGCCGAAACCGGCCACGGAAAAAGCGAAGGACTTGTCCGGATGCTGCACCAGTAATTCATGCCCCTGACGCAGATAGCGTGCCTGCAACAGCGGTGCGGTAGCGTAGATGCAGCAGACGTAGTCGAAGATCGGCAATTGGCTCAAGGCATGCACGATCACCGCAGCTGTCCCGGTGAAATCATCAGCCAGTTCGACAGGCCGCACGAACGGCACCTGCGCGCCATGAGCCCGGGCGACGTCGGCAATTTCTTCGTCATCCGTACTGACGACGACTTGATCGAACAACCCGCAATCGAGCGCCGTACGGATCGAACGGACGATCATCGGTACACCGTCGAACGGTTTGAGGTTCTTGCGCGGGATTCGCTTGCTGCCACCGCGGGCCGGAATGATTGCAACGCAACTCAAGTGTCACTACTCCTCAAGAACCAACCGACGCAGTTGCTCGACCACGAAGTCCTGTTGTTCATCGCTCAGCAAAGGAAACATCGGCAAGCTGATGGCTTCGGCGTAATAACGCTCGGCCTGCGGGAAGTCTCCCTCGGCAAACCCCAGATCACGATAGTACGGCTGCAAATGCAGCGGAATATAGTGCAGGTTCACCCCGATCCCGGCCGCCCGCAACCCTTCGAACACCTGCCGATGGCTGAGGTTGATCCGATCAGGCTGCAACCGCACCACGTACAGATGCCATGCCGACCCGGCTTCGGGCTG
The DNA here is from genome assembly GCF_000282315.2 of Pseudomonas sp. GM41(2012). GTDB lineage: Bacteria > Pseudomonadota > Gammaproteobacteria > Pseudomonadales > Pseudomonadaceae > Aquipseudomonas. The sequence goes on along the minus strand of NZ_AKJN02000008.1, from coordinate 453,350 downwards.
CGCGCTGGGCAAGGTCAGCGGCAGGTACGCCAGCAATCGGTCATACCGCGCCGCCAGTTCACGACGACGCTCGATGAAGCCATCGAGCTTGTTCAGTTGTGACAAACCGAGCGCCGCTTGCAGATCGGTGATCCGATAGTTGAAGCCCAATTCCACTTGCTGGTAGTACCAGGGACCGTGACTGGGTTCGGTCATCTGCTGCGGATCGCGGGTCATGCCGTGGCTGCGCAAGCGCTGCAAGCGCTCGGCCAATTCCGGGCGATTGGTCAGAACCATGCCGCCCTCGGCACTGGTGATGATCTTCACCGGGTGAAAACTGAACACCGTCATCGCCGCAAATTCGCCGCAGCCCACCGGACGCCCGGCATAGGATGCGCCGACCGCGTGGGACGCGTCCTCGATCACCGTAAAGCCATAGCGTTCAGCCAACTCGGCGATCATGCGCATGTCGCAGCTCTGACCGGAAAACGCCACGGCTACCAGAACCTTCGGCAGCGTGCCGTCACGCTCGGCAGCTTCAAGCTTCGCCGCCAGCGTGTAGGCGTCGAGGTTCCAGGTCAGCGGATCGATGTCGACGAAGTCCACTTCGGCGCCGCAATAGCGACCACAATTGGCCGAAGCCAAAAAGGTGTTCGGCGTGGTCCACAACCGGTCGCCCGGGCCGAGCCCGGCGGCGAGACAGGCAATGTGCAACGCGGCGGTGGCATTGCACACCGCCACCGCGAAATCAGCCTGACAACGCTCGGCCATGGCCTGTTCGAAGCGTTCAATGGTCGGCCCTTGTGTCAGCCAGTCGGACTGCAACACGGCGACCACCGCATCGATGTCTGCCTGATCGAGGCTTTGCCGACCGTAGGGAATCATGCCGACAGCTCCGCGTGCAGATCTGCGATCTGGCCTACCGACAGGAAGTGCGGGTTGGTGTCGGAACGGTACTCGAAGTCTTCACTGACAGGCGTGCCCTGCTCGCCCAGTTTGTCGACAGCAAAATCCACGTCGACGCTGGTGAAACGAATCGACGGCTGAATCGTGTAGTGATCATCGAACTCCAGGGTCATCCGCGCGTCATCCAGCGGGACCATCAGCTCATGGAGTTTTTCTCCCGGACGAATACCGACGTTCCTGTGCGGCAAATGTTCAGCCATGCCCAACGCCAGATCGACGATACGGATCGACGGGATTTTCGGCACAAACACTTCACCACCGTGCATGCGGGCGAAGCTGTCTAGCACAAACTGCACACCGTGATCGAGGGTGATCCAGAAACGCGTCATGCGTTCATCGGTGATCGGCAGCTCCGTGGCGCCCTCGGTAATCAGCTTGCTGAAAAACGGCACCACCGACCCCCGCGAGCCGGCGACGTTGCCGTAACGGACCACCGAAAAACGGGTGTTCTGGTCACCGGCAATGTTGTTCGCGGCGACGAACAATTTGTCCGACAACAGCTTGGTCGCGCCGTACAGGTTGATCGGGCTGGCGGCCTTGTCGGTGGACAGCGCGACGACTTTTTTCACGCCGTTATCGATGGCCGCGGCGATGATGTTTTCCGCACCGTTGACGTTGGTGCGAATGCATTCGGTCGGGTTGTACTCCGCCGCCGGCACTTGCTTCAGCGCTGCGGCATGCACCACGTAATCGATACCGCGCATGGCCTGACGCAAACGCTCGACATCACGCACATCACCGAGGAAATAACGCATGCACGGCGCGTTGAACGTCTGTTGCATCTCGTACTGCTTGAGCTCATCGCGGGAGAACACCACCACCCGCTTCGGCTGATATTGCTCCAGCAACCGGCGGATGAAATTGCGCCCGAACGAGCCGGTGCCGCCAGAGATGAAAATCGATTTACCGTTGAACATTCTTGAGTCCTTTTACCTGTCAGCCAGGCTTAAGCAAGCAGCTGCGACCAGTTCACACTGGAGGCGTCGCCGAGGGTAAAGCCCTTGCCGGTCAGGGAAAGATTCTGGTTGTAGGCCGCGTCCTGAGCGAAGCGCGCCTGCCACTTGTCACGCAGGGCAGCTGCCGCCTGCGGGTCATCCGGCAAAGTGCCGGGGTGGGCGATTTGCACTTGCGGCGTCCATACGGTCAGCAACCCGGCATCGGCGACTTTCAGGCAAAAGTCGACATCGGCATACGCTTGCTCGAAATGCTCTTCATCCAGCCCTCCCAGTGCGTCGAACACCTCCTTGCGCACCATCAGACAAGCATCGGAAACTGCCGAATAATTCTGCTCGACCAGCAGTCGATGCATATGACCCGGTGCGTCTTTTTTCTCGCCAATGAACGCAGAAGCCACGCCATCTTCCAGACCCAGAATCAGACCGGCGCCGGTCACGCTGCCCTCGCGATCGACCAGTTTGGCCCCCACCACACCCACTTCAGGACGCTGAGCCTGATTGAGCAAGGCTTCGACCCAATTGGCATTGACCACCTCGGCGTCTTCTGCGAGCAGTATCAGATACTCACCTTGCGCCTGCGCGACGGCCTGGTTGAGCAGTGCCGACGAGCTCACGCGCCGCTCGTTCTTGATCAGACGAATCCGCCCGCCGCCGTTTTGCTCCAGACTGTCGAGCCACGTCATCAGATCGGCTGACTGACTGTGATTGTCGGCGATGATAATTTCGTTGTTCTGATAGCGCGTGCGCTGCAATACGCTCACCAGGCAGCGCTGCAATTGCTCCTGACAGCCTTCGCTGCGTACGATGATCGACACCTTCGGACGCCCGGCGTGGCGGTAGTCGATCCGCAAGCCACCAAATGCCTCAGCGCTCACCTGTGCCTGATAGCCACGGGTTGCCAGGTGGCGCACCAGAGTCTGACGTTGGTGCTCGTTCGGTGCCATCTCCACCGCCGGGGTGATGAGCAATGGTTCGGCCAAATGCGCCAGACCCGCCAGCCCGCCAGTTTCGATCAGGCGCAGCAGCAGGTCGAACTCCAGGGCATCGCTGAACTCGCGAGCATAACCGCCGACATCCACCAGCACCTCGCGTCGGATCAGCCAATGCCGGGCGGTCAACGCCGGCAGACTTTGCAGCAGGTCGAGGTTGAAGTCAGGACGGAAAACTTCGGTCAATGTGCCGTTGCTACGGCGATGAATCTCATCCATCGCCACCGCACGGCAACCTTCGGCGTTCTGCAACTCAAGGCTGGCACGCAGGAAGCCGGCAGACGTGAACTCATCGCCGGCCTCGGCCAACAGCAGCCAGTCCGACGTCGAGCGCTGGGCAATCTGGTTCAGTCTATCGACGTAGTTGCTTGCACTGACCTTTACAAAATGCACAGTATTTTGTTCGGTGGTGACCTCGGGCAAATCACCGGTGGTGAAGACCACCACCTTAAAGGCGCGGAAAGCGCTTTCCATCAGGCTGTCAAAGGTGGTCTGCAACTTGTCCATGTCGGCTTCAAGATCCAGCAGCAGAATGCCGAACTGAGGCCCGCCCTCATTGGCCGCCAGATGTTGATTGATTTTCCGTACGGCTGTGTCGTTCGGCTGGCGAGCCTGCAACCAGTTCAACAGCCGGCCGGAGGGCATACTGTCCAGCAACTGACGGCTGTCGTAGGTTGGTACGCTGTCGAGGCGGGCAATCCAGTCCGTCAATATTTTCGCATCGGCGCTCTCGCCCATGTCCAACAGCTGCTGCACCAGTTTTTGCACAACCCTACGGTTGAATGCGCCCAACTGTACGGCATGCAGCAAACGGTTCTGGATGGTCTCGGACGTGTCATTGGAATAGATCCGCTGCAACGTGTGCTGCTGAAGTAACGCACCTTCCATTTCTTCCAGCTGCAAGCGTCCGGCAGGCATCGCATGGAGCAGGAATTCGCACTCGGTCAGTTGATCGAAAAACGTCTGGTTGTAGAACGGCATCTCGACATACTGATGAGGCCCGAATGCGCGCTTCGGGCCAACGGTGGGATCTTTCCAGTAGGACTCGAAGATCGGCTCGATAGTCAATGCATTGCGCGCGGCCAGGCTGTCGGCCAGCGCCTGGAAACTTTGCAGGGCGAACTCGGCGATCTGCGCCTGGTCCAGACCACTGATGCCGGTCGGCAGCGTGGCGAGGAAACCGGCAAAGCGCTCACGCTCGGCGACGGAGCGGGCGTCTTTGAAACTCAGGACGTGAATGATTTCGGTATTGTGATCCGAACGGCCATAGTTGACCTCCCGCACCACATAAGGCGTCGGCAGAATCCGCGCCTTGGCCCGCGCGAGCATGTAATACACATGGCCGATTTCCTGCCACTCGAAAATCGTGCCTTGCGGCATGGCCGCGTACCAGTCCTGCAATAACGAAGTGCGGTGCACCGCATAGAACGGCGGGATGTACTGGCCCATGTAATCGAGCACACGATCCTGCGCGCGATCGGCGCTGTAATCCTCTTTCACCTTCTTGTCGCGACGGTAGTACTGCACATAATTGGAGTGCGTCAGGTACATCAGGCAGTAACCGTGGCACATGCCGTAATCGGGATTGGCCTCGAGGAAGTTCACCGACTCGGTCAATGCATCGTGCAGCAGGAAATCATCGTCGGCAGCCAGCACCATGTATGGCGTGGTGACCTGGCTGGCGCCATACGCAAGCTTTTGCTGAAAACCCGTGTAGGTGAACTGAGGCAAATGGCGATAGTCGACCGACGGGAAGTCGGCCGCGAGGCGCTCATCGCCCTGCACGGACGAATCCAGCACCAGCACCTTGGCGGAGTAGCTGCTGTAGTACTGCAAGGCACGTCGCAGGAACGCACTGCGGTTGTGGGTGATAACCACCACCGTGAACAGCTCGTTCAGCGGTGTCACGTTGGTTTGAGTGTTGCTTTGAACCTGCATTTTCCTATCCCCACAACCGGCCGATCGCCAAGAACCTGAAACCACTTTTGATTAACGAACGCGACGCAGATAGCCGTCCGGCGCCACGGTGATCAGCAGCTTGTTTTGCAGTTGCTGGTCAATTTCGAAGTCCTTGTTCTCTTCCAGGTACTTCCATACCGCAGTCTTCGGGTTGTCGCCCGGGCCCCATGGACGATCCGGGAAGAAGTCGGCCGGCATGTCTTCAACCACGGTGTCCATCACCACGCAGTAGCTGTCCACCGAGACCAACGGCGCGTACAGGCGCAGCTCTTCGAGTACGTGATCGTGGGTGTGGTTGGAGTCGAGCACCAGAATGACTTTCTTGCCTTCGGCCGCAGCGCGCACTTTGGCGGCGATGGCCGGATCGATGCTCGAACCCTCGATCATCGAAATGCGCTTGCTCATCGGGTGGCTCTCGATGGCTTCGCGGTTGTGCGCACGAATGTCGAGGTCGATGCCCAGCACTTCGCCGTGGCCTTGCAGCTCCAGCAGCGATGCGTAGTAGATGATCGAACCGCCATGGGCGATACCGCATTCGATCACCAGGTCCGGTTTGACCTGCCAGATGATCTCTTGCATGGCCATCATGTCTTGCGGCAACTGGATGATCGGACGGCCCATCCACGAGAAGTGGTAGCTGTATTTGTGCCTGGCCGATTCGTTGAAGAACTCCCGGGCCAGGCCGGTGAGTTTCTGGTCATCGCCCTGACGCGCGATTTCTGCCTGGCATTCGGCTTCGAAGGCTTTGTTGATGCTGTTGTCGGTCATTTCAAAATTCTCAATGGTCACTGGAACGAAGCGTTGTCGACGGCGTGATAGACGTAGCGTCCACCAGTCATCCGCTTGATCTCTTCGAGGTAGTTGGAGTTCATCACAAACAGATTGGCGCCTTCGGGCAGAGCATCCATGGCCTCTTGTGGAGAGGACACCCGCACGCCGCTCAGCGGCAGATAACGGCCCTGCTTGGCCGGATTGATATCCACCACGCGGTCCACGGAGACACCGGCCCGTTGCAGGAACAGTGAATAGATCACGCCTTTGGACGATGCCCCCCAGATCGCCGAACCTTGTTCGGGGGCGGCCTGAATGATCTGAACGGCGCGGTCGAGGCTGGCGGTGAAACCTTCGGGCAGTGTCAGGCGCGGCACCGGTTGTTCCGGGATCAGGCGCAAGGTCGAAAGATCCGCAACGATGTACAGGTATTGGCCACCGAACAGGTGACCGGCCTCCTGCACGGTGCCGAACATCCGGCGCAGGTCATCGAGGCGGAAGTAATTGACGTGCTCGTAGAAAAGGTCGAACCAGGCGCGGTGCTCGAGAATCCAGTCGAAGCACGGCACTTCGATGTAGATCTGCCCGCCCTGATTGGCCTCGGCGATCTCGGCAAGAAAGCTCACCGGATCCTGAATGTGTTCGAGCACATGGCGCAGCACGATGGCGTCCGCCGCCAGACCCAGCCCGCGCGTGAACGGGGCCTTGATCACGTCGACATTGTCGCCTTCGTAGGCCGGGTCGATGCCGGTGATGGCATAGCCCTGACCTTTCAGGAGTTCGAGAAAGTAGCCTTTGCCGCAGCCGACTTCGATCAGTTCCTGGCCCTTGAAGTGGCGGGCAATGATGCCTTCGACATCGCTCAGGTGCTTCTGGAACTGGACCGAATGCGCCTGCTCATTTTGGTAGTCGGCGTCGTAGCTGAGCTTGTCGGCATCGAAGGCCTGGTTGAAGATCAACCCGCTCTGCTCATCCTGTACCAACACCATGTCGGCAGAGGCCGAAGCCCTGGCGGATTGCGGGTCGGCGAAGGTGCGATTCTGCAACACCGGCAGATCGGCGACCCGATACAACTCATGCCTCATGTTCTGCTCCCATTAGCTGTTGCAAGCGGTCCGCCACGCCCCAGAACGCCATCGGTTCATGGGTCGGGTATGGGTAGTGACCGAGGTTCAAACTGATCGATGCGCCACGCTCACGCAGCCGTTGCTCGACCAGCGCTCTGACCGATATCGGCTGGCCGCTTGAACAATTGATCACGCCATTGAAATCCCGCTGTTGCAGGATCGCCGCGAGATAACCGGCGGCAGTCTCGATGGCCAGGTAATCGCGCAGTTGTTCACCGGCCGACATGTTGAAACGTTCGTCGCCGGCATCGATCGCCCGATCCAGCGCTGCCAGCAAACTATTGGGGTTCTGTCCGCTGCCGTGCAGGTAAAACAGCCGCGCCCATTGCAGGGTGAACGGCTGCACGCGCTGCAAGTTTTCGAGGAACACGCGCAAGGTGTTCTTTGCCAGCCCATAAGGGTTGCTTGGCTGCGGCGCGGTCTGCTCGCTGAGCGGCCCGCTTTGCAGACCGTATTCGAAACAGGTGCCAGTCACCAAAACCTGCGAGACACCCGCCTCTACCGCGCCCTTGATGAACCGGTAGTCAGCCATCAGGTTGTGCTCGAAATGGAACAGTGCCTGATAGTTCGGCAACCCCGGCCAGGCCAGATGCGCCAAGGCATCGACACCCGCGGTCAGCTTGGCGATGTCCAGGTCAGCGGCGTGAATATCCGCGGCGATGAACTCCACCGCATTGATCCACGGCATGCTCGCGGCAGTCTCAGCGTTGCGCGCCACGGCGCGAACTTCGCAACCACGAGCAAGCAAGGCCGCGACCAGATGCCGGCCGACAAACCCGGTGGCGCCGGTCACGAGCACTTTCACAGGACGGTCAACTCGGGCACGGCGATCACGAAACGGCCATCCCACTGACGCACCTGGGCCAATTGTTGACTGACTTCATGCAGCAAATTCCACGGCAGGACCAGCACGTAATCCGGTTTCTCGATGTCGATCTGCGCCGGCGAAACGATCGGGATACGACTGCCCGGCAGGTATTTGCCCTGCTTGTGCGGGTTGGCATCGGCGACCCAGGCCAGCAAGTCCGGTTTGACCCCTGCGTAGTTGAGCAAGGTGTTGCCCTTGGCAGCGGCGCCGTACCCGACCACACGCTTGCCGTCGGCTTTGGCCTGCAACAGGAAGCGCAGCAGTTCGTGCTTGATGCGTTCGGCGGCGGGCGCGAGGGTTGCGTAGTACTCGGGGGTTTTTACACCGGCATCGAGCTCAGCTTGCAGTTGCAGTTGAACCGCTGGCAGGACTTCGCGGCGCACACCATCGACGCGCTGAACGAACACGCGCAGCGAACCGCCATGGGTCGAGAGCTGACTGACATCGAACACTTCCAGACCGTTGCGCTCGCACAGCGTTTGCACGGCGGTCAGGGACAGGTAGGAATAGTGCTCGTGATACAGCGTGTCGAATTGCTGCCCTGCCATCAGGGTCAGCAACTGCGGAAACTCGAACGTCGCCACGCCCGTCGGCTTGAGCAAGGTGGCGAAGCCGCAGAGGAAATCATTGATATCCGGCACGTGGGCCAGCACGTTGTTGGCCGCCATCAGGTCGGCGGCCCAGCCTTCGTTTGTCAGCTGCAACGCGGTATCGCGACCGAAAAACAGCTCGCGGATCTCCAGGCCTTTTTCCCGTGCCGCTTGCGCGGTGCTGCGGGTCGGCTCGACGCCCAGGCAAGGGATGCCGCGCCCGGCCACGTACTGCAACAAGTAACCGTCGTTGGCGGCAATTTCCACTACACGGCTGTCAGCCGTCAGACCGAAACGCTCGACCATCTCGCTCACATAGCGCTCGGCATGGGTCAGCCAGGTGCTGGAAAACGAACTGAAGTAGGCGTACTCGGCGTCGAACAGGCTGTCGGCGCTGGTGTAATCCTCGGTCTGCACCAGCCAGCATTGCTGACACACTGCAACCTTCAGCGGCACCCATTGCTCGGATTGTTCCAGCTGGTCGACGCGCACGTAGGCATTGGACGGCGGCGAAGTGCCCAGATCAATCAGCGGCAAGGCCAGCGGCGTTGCGCAACCACGGCAGTTCATACACGCACTCCAGCGAAGTGTTCATCGAGCACGGGATGGCTGGAATCCCTGGCCGACAGATTATTGACAGGCAACGGCCAGGCAATCGCCAGCCGTGGATCGTTCACCGACAAACCGCCCTCATGCGCAGGCGTGTAATCAGCGCTGTGCAGGTAAAGCAATTCGGCGTCATCGGTGAGGGACTGGAAACCATGGGCAAAACCGGCCGGGATCAACAGGCTGCGACCGTCGCCAGCGCGCAGGTGTTCGGCGTGCCAGTGCAGAAAGGTCTCCGAGTCCGGGCGTAAATCCACCGCCACGTCCCAGACCTCACCGCGCAGACACGTGATCAATTTGGCTTCCGGTGCGCTGGCGTTCTGATAATGCAGACCCCGCACACTGCCCCGCTCACGGGTGCAGGAATGGTTGATCTGGCGGATATGAAACGGCTGGCCGAAGGCGCTCAGGCTGCCTTCGCAGAACAGCCGCGCAAAGTGCCCACGCTCATCTTCGAAGCGTTTGTGCTGCACGCTGAACAGTCCGGCCAGCGGCAATGACTTCAACAGAAACTCACTCACAGCGCGCCTCGGTACAGGTTCAACTGGCCCAACGTGATGGCGCGCATGTCGTCGCCGTTTTGCCAGGCCAGGTGCCAATCGAGGGTATGAGTCAGACATTGCTGCAACGACCAGCGCGGCTTCCAGGCCAACAGTTGACGGGCGCGGCTGCTGTCGAGGCGCAACAGACCGGCCTCATGCAAATCGCTCGGTTCGATGCGCAATCCGCGCGCTTGTGGCCAGCGGTTGGCGAGCAGTTCGACCACTTCGCCGACGCTACACATGTCCGCTTCGCTCGGGCCAAAGTTCCAGGCACCGGCAAACTCGGGACCTTTTTCATAGAGACCGGCGGCCAGTTGCAGGTAACCGGCCAACGGTTCCAGAGCGTGCTGCCAAGGGCGCACGGCTTGCGGGTAACGCAGGGTCACCGGTTCATCCGCCGACCAGGCCTTGAGCACATCAGGAATCAAGCGTTCTGGAGCGAAGTCACCACCGCCCAGCACATTGCCGGCCCGGGCCGTGGCCAGCGCCAGGCCATGTTCAGCGTAGCGCTCAGCCGGGAAGAACGAAGCGGCATAGGACTGGGCCAGCAATTCGCAGCAAGCCTTGCTGCTGCTGTAAGGGTCGTGGCCGCCAAGGGCTTCGTCTTCGCGGTAGGGCCACAGCCATTCCTTGTTCGCGTAAACCTTGTCGGTGGTCACCAGCACGCAGGCGCGCACACCACCGACCTGGCGGATCGCTTCGAGCAGGTTGAGGGTGCCCATGACGTTGCTGGAATAGGTCCCGAGCGGATCGCGATAGCCTTCGCGCACCAGTGGCTGGGCCGCCAGGTGCAGGACGATTTCCGGCTGCGTTTCGGCGATCAGCTCCAGCAGCGCGCCGAGGTCACGCAAGTCGCCGCGCTGATCGTTGATGCCCTCGTGTACCCGCGCCAGTTCAAACAGGCTCGGTTCGGTCGACGGGTCGAGGGCAAAACCGCTGACTTGCGCGCCCAGGCTTTGCAGCCACAGGGTCAGCCAACTGCCCTTGAACCCGGTGTGGCCGGTCAACAGAACGCGTTTGCCACGCCAGAATTCCGGGCTCAGTCCCATTGCTTCCATGGGGCCTCCCCGCTCTGCCACAGCGCTTCGAGGTAGTTCTTGTCGCGCAGCGTGTCCATCGGGTGCCAGAAGCCTTCATGCTCGAAGGCTTTCAATTGTTCGTCCTGGGCCAGACGGGCCAACGGCTCGGCTTCCCAAGTGGTGTCATCACCGCCGATGTACGAGAGCACTTTGGGCGAAAGCACAAAGAAACCGCCATTGATCCAGCCACCGTCACCACGGGGCTTCTCGGTGAAACCGAGCACCTGATCGCCGTGACGTTCCAGGGCACCGTAACGGCCCGGCGGTTGTACGGCGGTGACGGTCGCCAGACGACCGTGGGCGGTGTGGTAGTCCACCAGTTGACGGATATTGATATCGGAGACGCCGTCGCCGTAGGTAAAGCAGAAGGCCTCTTCATCCTTGAGGTAACGGCCGGCGCGCAGCAAGCGGCCACCGGTCATGGTTTCCTCGCCGGTGTCGATGAGGGTGACGCTCCACGGCTCGCTGTAGTTCTGATGCACGTCCATGCGGTTGTTGCGCATGTCGAAGGTGACGTCGGAAGTGTGCAGGAAGTAGTTGGCGAAGAAGTCCTTGATCGCATAGCCCTTGTAACCAAGGCAGATCACGAAGTCATGAATCCCGTGGGCGGAGTACTGCTTCATGATGTGCCAAAGAATTGGCTTGCCGCCGATCTCGATCATTGGCTTGGGCTTGAGGTGCGACTCTTCGCTGATCCGCGTGCCCAGGCCTCCCGCCAGAATAACTGCCTTCATCGTCTCCCCTCTTGTTCTTCACAGAGCTCGGCCAAGCTATTTCAAGCTTTTGCGGGCTGTCTGGCTAAAACGCTCTGCCGTGTCAGGCGCTGGCGTACCGGCCGCAAGCGCTCGTTTTATGGCGATATGAGGGGGACCTGCAGGAAACGCGCCAGCTCATGAATCCAAATAGCAGGCACAAAAAAGGGACGAATCCGGATCATGCAGACCGGGTTCGTCCCCAAGCGTAAAGCGGGCACCTTCAATCCCGTTGCAGGAGAGAAGGCGCTTGATTCATGTCTCAGCCAAACATGGCAAACGCATCACTGTTGGCCGGCCAGTTGAAGAGCTGTCCGTCCGCCGTCTGGATTTGCTCGATGGTATCGGAGCCAGCGAACCAGTCCTTGAGCTGTACACCTTCCTGCGGAACCTGTCCTGGACTAACACTCGATCGGTGCAGGTAGAGGTCATCACCGACGCGATCAACCAGCAGTTCGGCACTGCTGATGTACGACAGCACTATTTTGTCGGAGCGGCTGGTACCGTCATCCTGGATCGTCACCAATGCCGAGGTGTTGACGTTGTAAGTATCGTCACCCTCACCACCAAAGGCCGACCCGCTGGCTTGCAGCACCAGATTGTCATCCCCGGCACCGCCAAACAGCGAGAAACCGGCGCCCGTGCCGGTCAGCAAGTCGCCACCGTCCCCACCATCGGCCATGCCATGAGTCACCGTGATAACGTCGCCCCCCGCTTCACCATAGGCCCGGCTGCCCTCATCGTTGGCAGCAGTGACGATGGTGTCGTTGCCATTACCGCCATATAAGGTGTCAGCCTGCGGCCCATTGATCACACCATCAAGGGTAAATGGCCCGATCTGGGACACCAGCCCTCCGTAGAGGTAATCGTTGCCGTCGCCACCATAGATGACGTCGTCACCGAACCCACCTTCAAGGTAATTGACGTTGGCATCACCGGTCAGGGTGTCATTGAAGTGGCTGCCCACTACGCGCTCGATGTTGCGCAGCACATCGCCCTGAGCGTCGCCGCCCTGGTTGACGTTGGTCTGCAGGTTGATGTTCACAGCGGTGGTATTGGTGATGTACAAGACGCTGTCCTGACCCTCGCGGCCGTCAATCACATCCGCACCTGCACCACCGATAAAGACGTCACCGAACCGCGAACCCGACAACGTGTCATCAAAGTTGCTGCCCTGGAAGATCTCAATGTTGGTGAAGGTGTCGCCCGCGGCATCTCCAGCGTTGGCATTGGTGGTCAGGTCGATGGTCACCGCGGCATCCGAAAGCTCGTAACTGACCAGATCCTGCCCAACGGCACCGTCCAGGCCCATGGCAGCGGTACCGCCATAGAAAATGTCGTTGTAGCTCGACCCCTTGATCGCTTCGATGTCGGTGAAGGTATCGCCCGCCCCAATCCCGGAATACACACCGGTCTTCAGGTTGATGATCATCGCTACGGTGCTGTCGCTATAGCCCGCCGTGTCATAACCGGCACCGCCGATGAACTGGTCGGCGCCCGCGCCGCCGTACAGCGTGTCGTTGCCCGAGCCGCCGGTGATGATGTTGTCGCTGGCGTTGCCCCAACCGGTGTACGCGCCACTGCCGGTGAAGGTCAGGCGCTCGATGTTGGCGGCCATGAAGGTGTGATTGGGGTTGACCGCCGACACGCGCATTTCATCGGTGCCGCCATCGGCCAGCTCGACGATGCTCGGCGTGGCGCTGGTGTTGATGTAGTAGATATCGTCCCCGGCACCGCCTTCGAATGCTATCCCGCCCAATGCAACGGTGAAGCTGTCGTTGAACGCCGAACCGATGACTCTTTCGATGTTGGTCAGGGTGCTGCCCTCGGCGTCGCCGCCGGTGCCCGCCAGGCCCATGCCCAGACGGATATCAACATTCACCGCTGCGGCCGACGCCGAGTAATCGACCGTATCGGTACCGACTCCACCGTCGAAGTCCGTGCCTCGACCATCGCCGACAAAGGTGTCGTTGTAGTTCGAACCTTTGATCGCTTCGATGTCGGTGTAGGTATCACCCGCTGCGATCCCGGTATTCACACCGGTTTTCAGATTGACCGTCACTCCGACCGTACTGTCCGTGTAACCCACGGTGTCCAGCCCGGCACCGCCGATGAACTGGTCGGCACCGGCGCCACCGTACAGCGTGTCATTGCCCGAACCGCCAGTGATGAGGTTGTCGCTGGCATTGCCATAACCGGTGAAGGCCTGGCTGCCGGTATAGGTCAAACGCTCGACGTTCGCCGCCAGGACGGTACCGGCGGGGTTAATCACCGACACGCGCACTTCGTCATTGCCGCCACCGGCCAGTTCGACGATGGACGCTGTAGCTCCGTTGTTGATGTAGTAGATATCGTCACCGGCACCGCCTTCCAGCGTGATCTTGGGTGCGGTGTGATCCGGGCCGACGGCGAACGTGTCATTGAACGCCGAACCGATGACGTTCTCGATGCTGGTCAGGATGCTGCCTTCGGCATCGCCACCGGTGCCGGCCAGGCCCGCGCCAAAACGGACCTCAACGTTCACCCCGGTGGCCGACGTCGAGTAATCGACCTTATCGGTACCAACCCCGCCGTCGAAGTCCATGCCCCGGCCATCGCCGACAAAGGTGTCGTTGTAGTTCGAACCTTTGATCGCTTCGATGTCGGTGTAGGTATCACCCGCTGCGATCCCGGTATTCACACCGGTTTTCAGATTGACCGTCACGCCGACCGTACTGTCCGTGTAACCCACGGTGTCCAGCCCGGCACCGCCGATGAACTGGTCGGCACCGGCGCCACCGTACAGCGTGTCATTGCCCGAACCGCCAGTGATGAGGTTGTCGCTGGCATTGCCATAACCGGTGAAGGCCTGGCTGCCGGTATAGGTCAAACGCTCGACGTTCGTCGCCAGGACGGTACCGGCGGGGTTAATCACCGACACGCGCACTTCGTCATTGCCGCCACCGGCCAGTTCGACGATGGACGCTGTAGCTCCGTTGTTGATGTAGTAGATATCGTCACCGGCACCGCCTTCCAGCGTGATCTTGGGTGCGGTGTGATCCGGGCCGACGGCAAACGTGTCATTGAACGCCGAACCGATGACGGTTTCGATGCTGGTCAGGGTATCCCCCTCAGCATCGCCACCCCACCCGGCCATGCCTGTGCCAAAACGGACCTCAACGTTCACCCCGGCGGCCGACGTCGAGTAATCGACCGTGTCGGTACCGGTGCCGCCATCCAGCTTGTCCGCACCGGCACTCCCTTTGATCACATCATTGCCACCCAAGGCATAGATCTCATCATCCCCACTGGTACCTGTCAGCGTATCCACGCCGTTTGTCCCGTTTATCACTGCCATTTCGACTTCTTCCTTGCCATATTGTTGAACCAGATACCTGCCGCCACGACGACCTGCAAACGCAGGTCGCTGGTGAGTCTTTCAATAAACGAAGCTGTGGCGATTTATCGACACAAACGACACAAAGCTTGAACCTCCACCGAAACATTCATAACGCGATCGGTACAAACAAAACAGGCGGCCCAAGGCCGCCTGTAGGTGTACATCCATGCCCGATCAGTCAGGCAACCAGCCCTCGGCCCAGTAGTTGAGATTGTTGCCCTTGAGCATGTAATCGCGCAGCACTTCCTCACGCAGCGCATCGCCCATGCGATAGCTCGCATCAGGGTCGGACAGGTGCATGCGGATTGCCTCGAGCCATTCCTCGGTGCTGTTGCTCACGACCTTGGTGCAGGGCAGATAGCCGCGATAGGCTTCAGTGTCGGTGCAAATCACCGGGTAACCGCAGGCGCCGTACTCCAGCAGACGCAGGTTGCTCTTGCAGTCATTGAAGATGTGAAACTCCAGCGGAGCCAGTGCCAGATCGAGGTTCAGGCTGGCCAGTTTGGCCGGATAGGCCTCCAGGCCGATGCTGGGATGGAACTCATGGACAAACGGACGCAAAGCCGGCGGACACATGCCGAAGAACACCCATTCGACTTCGTTGGCAAGCAGGCGTACCACGTCCGCAATGATCGCCAGGTCTCCATCATGACTCGTCCCGCCGCCCCAACCCACGCGAGGTTTGCGAGAGGTGCGGCGCTGACTGGTGAGCCCGGTCCAGAGATGTGGCGCAAGCATGTTCGGGACCACCCGGATATCGTGATGCATGTCCCGCAAAGCGTCAGCCAAGGGCTGAGTCGAGACCACAACCCGGTCACACAGCCCTATGCCACGGCGCACTATTTTATCGACCCCGACCTCAGCCTTGCGCAGGTGCGCGTTCTTCTTCGGGACATCAATCACATAATCGTCAAGTTCGAAGATGCGCAAAGCGTGCGAGCAGTTTTTGACTCGTTCAACTTCATCGACCGCATTCTGGCTATAGCGCCCCTGCAACACGATCACGTCGGGGGAGCACCGCTCAAGGTCAATGTCTGTCGGCGTGTGATAACTCAGGTGCCCCACCACGCGCCCGGCCGCTTCCAACTCACGGAACGGCTGGGCAACCCGGTAATGGCCCACTGCGGTGGTATTGATTGGAATCGCCAGAATCTTGGGCAAAAGCTGACGCGAGAACGGGTCCCAGCCATCCTTGAATCCCGGCTCCAAACTGAAGTTGCTGGTGCCCAGACTCAGATTAGGGTTGTAGGCCGGATCCCTGGCTATCACTGGCAACCATCGCTGGTAAAAGTTTTTCTGCTCGGCCTGCAACACCCTGGGAGCGGGAGTGAAGGCAGAGGATGGAACCACTCGCATCAATTCGGCGTAGGGAGTCCACACCACCAGGTATCCGCTTTGCTTCACACGCAGGCAAAAGTCAGCGCCATTGAGTGCTTGCGCCAGATTCTGCTCGTCCAGGCCGTGCAGATCATCAAAAACCTTCTTGCGCACAAGCAGGCAATCGATGCCCACGGCACTGAAATTCTGTACCGTCTGCTGGCGCTGCATGTAACCCGGCGTGTTGAGCAGCTCACCACGATTGGGAACACCGACCGCCCCCCGCAACCCCAGTACCTGGGCCGTGCCCTCGATACGCCCTTGCGGACTCACCAGCCGACCGCCGACCACACCGACTTCAGGACGCTGAGCGTGATTGAGCAACTCGTCGAGCCAATCAGGGCTCACAACGATACTGTAGGGACTGAGAAACAACAGATAGTCGCCACGGGCGTGGCCGGCAGCGAAGTTCTGCACTGCCGCCAGATTGTCACCATGATCACAGCGCAACACCCGAAGTTTGTCACTGCCCATTTGCTCCATGGCCGACAGCCAGTTGCAGGCATCAACGGCAGTACTGCCATTGTCGACAATGAGAACTTCATAGCGTTGGCAGGCGGTTTTCTCCAACAGACTTTCGACGCAACGCTCCAGGGAACCCAATTCATCGCGGGTCGCAATGATGATCGAGACCATGGCCGGCTCATCATGCAGGTAGTCCACACGATTGATCATCGGCTGACTGCCAGGGCGAATCCGGTGTGGTGCACCGAGCCGCTGCAGGTGCGCGGCCAGCACGCGAGGGTTCTGCTCGATAATCTGCGGCTGCGTGAGCCACTGGGAGAGACACAGAGCAGATTCCACGAGAACTTCAGCGATGTGCCCAATCGCATGTGGCCCGTTACTCTCCACCAGTCGCCAGACCAGATCATGCACACCCAGCTCGCCAAAACCGTCTTGCATGCCACCCAGTTCGATAATCCGCTGCCGCTGCAGGGCCAGCACCCGGCCGACATAGGGATAGCTGCGCATCAGATCCAGGTTGAAGTCGGGCTTGAACACCGGCTCGACCGAGACGTCATCACGCAATCCGCCCTCATCACTGTAGAGGCAACGCACGTCAGGCATTTCCACCATGCGCTCTGCCAGCAACAGCAATGCCACTTCACTCAAGCGATCACCCGCGCGAACCAGATAGATCCAGTCTGCGTTATCCAACTGGGCCAGCAGGCGATTGAACTGGGCAACCGGTTCATCATCCAGACGTATATGACGCACACCGTCGAATGGCGCGTGCTGTAATTGGGACAGCACTACCACGTGCTCGGCGGCGTAGGTCTGATGACGAATGCTCTTGAGCGTCTCTTCCAGCGCCGGAACATCGCCTTCGCTGTCGAGAACAATCGGCACGATGCGCGGACGCCAGCTCCAACCCTGCAAACGGGTGTCGAGCAAACGTTGCTGAGCCGGTTTCAAACGACGGCACGACAGCCATTCCCGGTACATGTCGGCAAAGCTGTCGCTCTTGACGCCTACCCGGGTGTGCACCATCGTTTGAATGAAGCCCAGTTGTCGTCCCAGCGCGGTTTCTTCCCAGGCATAGGCGTGCCCCTCAGTCGCATCGGCCAGTGCCTGATAACGTACCCAGCCCGGCGCAGGCGCCGGCTCACCACTGCGCAAGGCAAGCATTTGCTTGAGCCAGTCGAGCTCGGTCATTACCGCAGCCTTGACTGGTGTCTGATCGCTCAGCCGCGCCGGATGCAAACGCTCAAGGCTCAACACCTGCCCCACCACCACCAGATTGCCACGCCGTAGCAGGCAGGCAAACAAGGCGAAGTCCAGACACGCGATAAAGCCTTCGCCAATCTGAGTCAGGGCCGGCAAATATTCCAGCGCATGCCGGGTTCGCAACAACGCCCCGCTGAGGCCACTGAGAAAATTGACCAGACTGCTTTCCAGAATGCCCAGCAGATCCTCACCCTTGAACAAGGTGACACCCGTGGAAAAACAGCAATTTTCCACACGGTCAGAAAGCAGGATGTAATCACCGTCGTAAAACTGCCGCTGGCCGGTCACCAGGTTGACGTCTTCGTGGTCGATGAAGCCGACGATCTGTTGAGTGATGCATTCAGGGAGTAGCTGGTCGTCGTCGCACAGCAACTTCAGATAGTCACCGCTGGCCTCTTGCGCACAGGCCATGAGGTTGGCCTGAAAACCCAGGCGCTGCGGATTGCGCACATAACGCAGGCGAATCGAGACAGGCACCTCACAGGCATCGACGATCTTACGGATCTCGTCGCCACCACTGTCATCGCAGACGATCACTTCAAGATTGGCGTAGGTCTGATTCAGCGCGCTTTGCAGTGCCGTCTGGAAGAACTGCGGGTTGAAGGCGGGGATGGCGATGGTGACAAGAGGAGCTGGTTTCACGGCGGGGGAACTCTCGAGCGGCGGGACCTCACTCTAAACAAGTGGAGTTCCCGGAACCGCTGAAAAAAGACGGTTTGCACTCAGCAGTCTTTAGCCCCCGCGACAACATCGCGAGGGCCTTGACTCAGACTTTGTTGAACAACCCCAACTGAGCAATTTTGCTGAACGCCAGTTGCGAGGCTTGAAGCATGGTTTGCTGCAGCGTCAGACGGGTCATCACTTCGGCAGGGTCCGAATCACGAATCGCA
This sequence comes from Pseudomonas sp. GM41(2012), assembly GCF_000282315.2. Classification (GTDB taxonomy): domain Bacteria; phylum Pseudomonadota; class Gammaproteobacteria; order Pseudomonadales; family Pseudomonadaceae; genus Aquipseudomonas. The sequence continues at coordinate 434,792 of NZ_AKJN02000008.1, read as the reverse complement.
CCCTGCGTCTGCGTATTGGCCAGTGCCAGGCTCTGGTTGATGTCAGTCTGGGTGACCAATGATGAGCCGCGACCACCCACGGAGCTGAGACCCGACGCCAACTGGTCGATGCCACTGGACAAGTTGCCAACACCCGAGCCGATTGCCGCGTTCAGTTTCTGAATGGCTATCGGATTATTGTTGGTCGGCGTCGACAGAGCTGTTTTGAGCTGACTGACAGTGTCCAGAACGTTTTGCGTCTGGTGAGTGTTGACCGCAACGGAAAACTGATCTCCCGCCGCCGGTGTACCGGCCAAAGTAAAGGAGACACCTGACGCTGTTGCCGTGGAACCCGCCATTGTGCCGCTGGAAATCGGTGTGCTGTTAGCGGTCAGAGGCGTGGCATACAAATCGTAATCCGTGGCACTGGTAAACTTGAGGATCGCGCCGCCACCCGGGAAACTGGCGTGGTAGTCGGTGCTATTGGTGACCGCCGTCCCGGTGACCAGCGCCGCCGAGGGGTTACCTGGGCTGCGGGACGCAGTGAAGCTGTCCGGCTTGGCCGCCAGGGTGAAACTGTGCCCGGTGATCACCGTGCTCGGAACGTCACCCGCTTGCAGGTTAATGTTCAACTTCAGATCGACGCCACGGAAGTTGACAGTCTGCGTGGCCGCACCACCGGTGGAACTGAACACGCCGTTCTGACTGGCCTCGGCGGTGACATCGTTACCCAGCGAGTCAGTGATTTGCAGCTGCGTGTCGCTGACGAAATTCACTGTGTACGGTTCGCCACTGCGGAATTTGGCGTTGTAGGTAACGTCGGAGCCCACCTGACCGTTGGAAAGCACCACACGACCGTCATCGACGGCTGGCGAGGTCATTGTAGTCTGGGTGCGGCTGGTGTTGATGGCTTGCTGGAACACATCCCAACCAGTGCTGTTGGTGGCCATCGACTGGGTATCGCCAATCGGCAGGTCCAGCGTGACCTGATCACCGTTGTAGGTGTAGCTGCCATCGGTATTACGCGAGAACGGTGCGATATCGCCCTTGGATCCGGAGAAGATGTATTTTCCGTTTTCGTCCTTGGTGTTCATCAGGCTCAGCAGCTGCTCTTCGATCTGACCCAGCTCAGAGGCGTTGGCCTGGCGGTCAGCGTCGGTATAACCGGCGTTGCCGGCGCCCAGGGCCAGTTCCTTGGCGCGCTGCAGCACGTTGTTGATGCTGGTCATCACCGCTTCGGTCTGGCCAAGCGTAGCTTTGATCGTTGTCATGTTGTTCGAGAACTGATCGAGCATCGAAGCCTGCTGCCCCAATTGCAGCAAGCGCGAAGCGCCGACCGGATCATCAGCAGCCGTGTTCACGCGAACCAGGCTGCTGGCCTCTTCGCTGCTCTTGACCACATTCGCGAAATTCTTCTGATAGTTCGCAGCCGAGGACTCGTAAAACTGGGCGGTAGAAATGCGCATGGGCTACGACTCCTTAAATGCTGTTGATCAGGGTGCTGAAGATTTCCTGCGCAGCCTTGATGATCTGCGAAGAGGCGGTGTAGTACTGCTGATACTTGACCAGGTTGCCGGTTTCCTCATCGAGGTCGACACCCGAAAGCGAGTCGCGCGCACCTTTGGCGTTCGCCAGGATGGCTTCGGTCGCGGCGCTGTCGAGCTTGCCCTGGGCGGCCTTGGAGCCAACGCCTTCGACCAGTTTGCCGTAAGCGTCGTTCAGGGAAATGCCTTTGCTGGCGGAGCCGGTGTCCACGGTTTGCGCGGTCTGCAAACCGGCCAGGGTTGTACCGTTACGGTTGTCCAGGCTGCCCGGCTGACTGAGCGAGACGTTGATCCCGGCACCGTTGCTCGGGGAGCCAGCGATGGTCATGCTGAAGGCTGCGGTGTACTGAGTGGCAGGCGCAGGTGGGATCGGCGCCCCCGTGGCATCCTTGAGCGGAATGCTCAGGTTCAGGGTGTTGCTCTCACCTGGCTTGATGGTGCCGCTGCTGATCAACCCGCCCTTGGCATCCAGGAACTGGTAGGTCTGGCTGGTGCCGTCGGCGGACACCGCACCAAATACCACCTTGGTCGGCGTGGAGTTTTTCAGGCCGTTCTGCATCGCGGTGGTGGTCGCCGCGTCGTAGATATCGAACTGGGTGGTCAGGGTCGGTTGACCGCTGGCCGGGATCGTCAGGGTGCCGCTGCCACTGCCGCTCGCTGCAATGGCAGCGCCCAACGGTGCCGCGATGGCCAGACGTTTGGAGTCGGTCATCTCGGTCTTGATGTTGGTGGCCGCGTTGCGGGTCGGGGTGATCTTGAAGGTATCACCAGCGGCGGCAGTGCCACCGGCAAGCGTCAAGGAGAAACCGTCGATCACCAGCGGTGGCGTGGTCAGCGTGCTGAAGCTGCCCATGGCAGTGTTGTCTGGCAGGCGCTGCACGGTGTAGTCGGTGGCGCTGGTGAACGTCACCTTGTAATCGTTGATGGTCAGCTTGCCAGTGTCTTCGATGCTGACATCGAAGTTGCCCGAGCCCACGCTGTTATTACCGGAGGCGATGCTGCGCTGAGCCATCTGCGCGGCACTGTTGATGCTGTTGAACAGGTTCGAACCGAAGTCACCGTTCTTGTCGATGCCCTGGGCCTGAATGCTGTTCATCTGACCGGCGACGACCAGAGCGACGCGACCCAGTTCGTTCATGGCCGGGTCGAGCACGGTGCTGCGATAGCGCAGCAAACCGCCGATTTCGCCACCGGTCATGATCGACGTGATATCGATGGTGCTCGAACCACGATTGAGTTGCAGCGCCAAGCGGTTCGGGTCGTCTTTGCCCGGCACGACTTCAAGTTTGTTGACGGTGTTGCCCATGACCAGCGGCTGGCCGCTGCCCAGATAGATATCGACGTTACCTTCGCGTTCGACGATCTGCGCGCCAGTAAAGGTCGAGAGCTGGCGCACGGTCTCGTTACGGGCGTCGAGCAGCTCGTTCGGCATGCCACCGGAGCTGGAAATTTCGGAAATCTTCTGGTTCAACTGCGCCACGGTGGCGGCCAGTTTGTTGACCTGATCGGCCATGTTCGTCAGGTTGCCATTGATGTTCGCGTTCTGCGCGTTCAACTGGCTGGACACTGAATTGAAACGGTTGCTCAAGGCCTGGGCATCGCTGAGCAGCAACTGGCGTGAAGCGTCGTCACCCGGCTTGGCGTTGACGTTCTGCACCGAGGCGAAGAACTTGGTCAGTGCACCGTTCAGGCCGGTGCCGCTGTCCGACAGCAGCGTGTCCAGCGGCGTGACCTGCCCCAGGTACGCGGCCGAATCGCTGTTCAGCGACGTGGTGGTCTGCAGTTGGGCGTCAAGGTAGCTGTTGTACACCCGACGTACATCGGCCAGGGTCGTGCCGGTGCCGATGTAGACATTGCCGAACTGCTGCGAGGCTTTGGTGCCCTGCACGGTCTGCTGACGCGAGTAACCCGCGGTATCGACGTTGGCGATGTTGTTACCCGTCGTCATCAACGACGATTGGCTGGCTGACAGCCCCGACATCCCGATGTTGAGCAAACTCATGGTTCAGACCTTATAGCTTATGCCTATAGAGGCGTGGTGGTAGCGCCCGCCGCAGCGTAGTTCTGGTAACTCGTCATCTGCTTGGCTATCTGCGAAATCTTGCTTGCGTAGTCCGGGTCGGTTGCATAACCGGCCTTTTGCAACTCGCGCACAAACTGTTCTGGGTTATCGGCCGACTTCACAACATCTTGATAGCGATTGTTGGTTTGCAGCAGCGTCACAAGATCATGGAAGCTGTCCTTGTAAGAATCATAGGAACGGAACTGCGCCGTCTCCTTGACCATCTCGCCATTCCTGAATTCGCTGGTGATGGCCCGCGCCGATTCGCCCTTCCAACTGCTGCTGGCCTTGATGCCGAACAGGTTGTGACTGCTGCTGCCATCCTGGGCGCGCATGACCGATTTGCCCCATCCGGTTTCCAGCGCGGCCTGCGCCACCAGATAACGCGGATCGACGCCAATGCGTTCGGCGGCCTCTTTGGCCATCGGCAGCATGGTGTTGACGAATTCGTCGGCGGAACTGAACGCTTTCTTCGCCGGCGCCAGCGGTATTTGCGCCATGGCACGGCCATAAATCTGCAGGCGCCCGCTGGATGTCGCATCCGTTTGCGAAGCCAGCCAATCGCCGTTGTACAGGGGGCCGGCACCGGTCTTGGTGCTCTGCGGCATTTGGATGCTGTTCTGCGCCGTCGTGGCAGTCGCGGCAGCGGTCGATGCCGACGGCACCAGCCCTGCGAGCAAGCGGTCGGCCAGTTTCGGCGGCAGCGCCAGACGTCGCTGATTGATCAGCGCCATATCATTGCGATGAGTGCCCTCACCCGCACTTGCCGACTTCACCGAGCGCGAAGCCCACAACGGACGCTCGCCATTGAGGCGCGACAACGGCCCGTTGGTGGCGACCGTACCGGCGGCAATCGGGGTTTCCACGGCGGCTTTCGCGGCAGCTTGCTTGGCGGCTGACGCGGCAGCGGCCTCGCCCGGGGCCATCGGTTTGTTCTTCGACATCTGACGCATCAGCACGTCAGCCAGACCAATACCACCCCCCTCACGGGACATGGAAACGGCCAACTGCTGGTCGTACATTTCCTGATATTGCTTGGCTGCCGGCGTGTTGAGCGGATTGTCCTGGCCCAGCGTTTCAGTGGCCGAGCGCATGGACTTGAGCATTTCTCCGAGGAACAGCGACTCGAATTCCTGCGCAACCTTACGCATGTTGCCGTCGCTGTTCTTGTCGCCGACCTTGAGCTGGTTCAGGCGATTGAGGTCCGAATAGGAACCCGAATCGTTGCTGCTGACCCCCAATCCACCCTTGCGCATATCCATGGTCGCCGTCCTCAGATCACGATCAGGTCGGCTTGCAACGCGCCGGCCTGTTTCAGTGCTTCAAGGATGGCCATCAAGTCACCTGGCGCCGCGCCGACCTGGTTCACCGCACGCACGATTTCGTCGAGGGTGGTGCCCGGGCCGAACTTGAACATTGGCTTGGCTTCCTGCTGGGCGTTGACCCGCGAGCGCGGCACGACCGCCGTCTGCCCATTGGACAGAGGACCGGGCTGGCTGACGATCGGGTCTTCGGTGATGGTCACGGTCAGGCTGCCGTGGGTCACGGCGGCCGGGGAAACCTTGACGTTCTGGCCGATCACGATGGTGCCGGTCCGCGAGTTGATGATGACTTTCGCCACCGCCTGACCCGGGTCGACTTCAAGGTTCTCGATGATCGACAAATAGTCGACGCGCTGACTCGGATCAAGCGGCGCACTGACGCGAATCGAACCGCCGTCGATGGCCTGGGCAACACCAGGGCCGAGCATGTCGTTGATCTTGTCGACGATGCGCTTGGCCGTGGTGAAGTCCGAACGGTTGAGGTTCAGCGTCAGGCTGTTGCCCTGGTTGAAACCGCTCGGCACCGAACGTTCAACCGACGCACCGCCCGGGATACGACCGGCCGACGGAACGTTGACGGTGATCTTCGAACCGTCACGACCTTCGGCGTCGAAACCGCCGACCACCAGATTGCCCTGAGCGACCGCATAGACGTTGCCATCGATACCCTTGAGCGGCGTCAGCAGCAAGGTGCCGCCGCGCAGGCTCTTGGAGTTACCGATGGACGATACGGTGATGTCGACCTGTTGACCCGGCTTGGCGAACGCCGGCAAATCAGCACTGATCGACACCGCCGCGACGTTCTTCAACTGCACGTTGCCCGAACCCGCCGGCACCTTGATGCCGAACTGCGAGAGCATGTTGTTGAAGGTCTGCAGGGTGAACGGGGTTTGCGTCGTCTGGTCACCGGTGCCGTTAAGTCCGACCACCAGGCCGTAGCCAATCAATTGGTTGGAACGCACGCCGGAAATACTGGCGATATCCTTCAGCCGCTCGGCTTGAGCGTTGAAGGCCGCGGACAGCATCAGAGCGGCCACCATGAGGCTTTTGAAATTCAACGTGGCCACCTAGAAAGGGAACAGCGGACTGAGGAAGAAACGGTCGAACCAGCCTGGCTGACTCGCATCGGCAAACGAACCGGTGCCCGAATAGGTGATGCGTGCATCGGCGATACGGGTCGACGAAACGGTGTTGTCAGTCGCGATGTCATCGGCGCGAACAAGCCCTGCAATCCGCACCAGTTCATCACCGGTATTGAGGGTCATCCACTTCTCGCCGCGCACGGCAATGATGCCATTGGGCAAGACGTCGGCGACGGTCACAGTGATCGAACCGGTCAGGCTGTTGCCCTGCCCGGCCTTGCTGTCACCCTTGGTCGCACGGTCGCCGCTGTAACTCGCATTCAGCGTCAGGTCACCGTCATCCAATGGATTGTTGACGTGAGGGATTGTGCCGAACAGCGACGTCAGGCCAATGCCGGCCTTACTGTTCTTGGCCACTTGCGAGTTGGCGTTTTTACTGGCCTGGGTTCTTTCGTTCAGGGTGATGGTGATGATGTCACCGACCCGGAACGCCTTGCGGTCGCTGTACAGGTTCTGTTCGAAACCGGCCTGATAGATCGAGCCATTATTGGCGGCAGCCGGCAGCGGCGTGCGCGGTAACACCGGGGCGTAGTAAGGGTCATTAGGCTTGGGCGTCGGACCGACGCAACCCGAAAGCGCGGCGATCCCACTCAGTGCCAGAACAGATACATAGCGATTCATGACCCTACCTCACGGTGTTGCAGACGACCTCATGGTCGCCTCATAGACTTGATTACAGATTCTGCGTTATGAACGAGAGCATCTGGTCGGCGGTGGAGATCACCTTGGAGTTCATCTCGTAAGCGCGCTGAGTGGTGATCATGTTGACCATCTCTTCAACGGTGCTGACGTTCGAGGTTTCCAGAGTGTTCTGCAGCGTGGTGCCGAAACCGGCCAGGCCCGGGGTACCGACTTGCGGCGCGCCGCTGGCAGCGGTTTCCAGGAACAGGTTGTTGCCCACAGCCTGCAGACCGGCCGGGTTGATGAAGTCGGCGGTTTGCAGGTTGCCGATCACTTGGGAGGCCGGGTTGCCGGCAACGGTGATGGACACGGTGCCGTCGCGACCGACTGTGAAGGTCTGGGCATCGTTCGGGATGACGATGGCCGGTTCCAGGGCGAAGCCGCTGGCGTTCACGATCTGACCGTTGGAGTCCAGGTGGAACGTACCGTCACGGGTGTAGGAAGTCGTGCCGTCCGGCTGCAGAATCTGGAAGAAACCGCGACCGTCGATGGCCATGTCCAACGGCTGCTCGGTGGTTTGCAGGCTGCCGGAGGTGAAGTTTTTCTGGGTGCCGACAATGCGCACACCGGTACCCACTTGCAGACCCGACGGCAGTTCACTGTCCTGGGTCGACTGGGCGCCTGGCTGGCGTTTGATCTGGTAGAGCAAGTCCTGGAACTCGGCGCGGTCACGTTTGAAACCCGTGGTCGACACGTTGGCCAGGTTGTTGGAAATGGTCGTCAGGTTGGTGTCCTGGGCGGACAGACCTGTTTTGGCAACCCATAGAGCCGGAAGCATTCGATTCTCCTCGTGCGCCTGTTTTACGGCGCGACGTTCTGATAATTAGCTGATCTGCAAGACCCGAGCCATGGCCTGGTCATCGTCTTTGGCGGTGTTCATCATCTTGATGTGCAGCTCGAACTGCTTGGCCAGGGCCAGCACCGAAGTCATCTCTTCCACGGCATTGACGTTGCTCGACTCAAGAAAACCGGACACCAGTTTGACGTTGGCATCGGCTTGCGCCGGCTTGCCGTCCTTGGTGTGAATCGAACCGTCCAGGCCTTTGGTCATGTTCTTGAAGTCCGGGTTGACCAGTTTGATGCGGTCGACTTCCGCCATCACGCGAGGACCTTCGCCCATCGCACGAATGCTGATGGTGCCGTCCTCGCCCACTTCGATTTGCTGCTCGGGCGGCACGGCAATCGGCCCGCCATTGCCCATCACCGGCATACCGTTGCCGGCCCGCAGCACGCCCAGGGCGTCGACGTTCAGGCTGCCGGTGCGCACGTAGCTTTCGCCGCCATCAGGATTTTGCACGGCGATCCAGCCATTGCCTTGCACCGCAACATCGAGGTCGCGACCGGTTTCCACCAATGCGCCAGGGGAAAAATCGGTGGCCGGACGTTCGGACAGGGCAAACGCACGCGCCGGAAAGCTGTCGCCGAACACCGGCATCGAACGCGCCTGTTCCAGGTCTTTCTGGAAACCGTTGGTGGAGATGTTCGCCAGGTTGTTCGCATGAGCCTTCTGCGCCAGTGCATTCTGGCTGGCGCCGGTCATTGCCACATAAAGGTACTTGTCCACACTCTTTCCTCTGCATGCCGGACGTTTGCCGCCCACTGCTGTACTGCTGAGCGATAAGCAATTTGCAGACCAACTTTTTTCTGGCGGCGCAGGGCCCGGCAAACAAAGGACTTGAGGGGTTCAGGAGGGATTGGAGGATTGTGTCGAAGACGAAAAACCGGCGGTGTCATGCCGCTTCGCGGCAACGGATCAAAAGATCGCAGCCTTCGGCAGCTCCTACCGGGGAATGCGTACACCTGTAGGAGCTGCCGAAGGCTGCGATCTTTTGATCTTCAGCTGTTGTCTTTGCCGACTTCGTACTCACGCAGTTTGTTGGCAATGGTCGTATGCGAAACCCCCAACCGCTTGCCCAGTTGGCGACTGCTCGGATGCTCGGAATACAGGCGTTCCAATACCGCCTTCTCAAAGCGCCCGACAATCTCGTCCAAACCGCCCTCGAGCGAGAAATCGCCAAGTGGCTGACGCACGCCGTAGTCCGGCAGGCGAATATGTTCGGCCTTGACGGTCCCGCCCTCACACAGGGAAACCGCCTGGAACAACACGTTCTCCAATTGCCTAACATTGCCCGGCCAATGGTAGTGACTGAGGCGCTCCATCGCCGCCGGCGCCAGTTTCGGCAGCGGGCAACCGATCTGTCGACTGGCCTGATCGAGGAAGTGTTCCACCAGCGGCGTCAAACCATCGAGGCATTCGCGCAGTGGCGGGATGTGCAGTGAAAGCACGTTCAAACGGTGATACAAATCCTGGCGAAACTCACCCCGCGCGCACAACTCGGACAGGTCGACCTGCGTCGCGCAAATCACCCGTACATCCAGATAAACCTCTTCATCGCTGCCCACACGACGGAAGCAACCGTCCTGCAGGAAACGCAGCAATTTCACCTGCAAACGCGGGCTCATTTCCCCGACACCATCGAGAAACAGCGTACCGCCCGCCGTCAGCTCCAGCAGACCGAGCTTGCCTTCGGCCCGCGCCCCTTCAAAAGCGCCAGGGCCGTAGCCGAACAGCTCCGTCTCAGCCATGGATTCCGGCAGGCCGGCGCAGTTGAGCGCCATCAACGGTGACTGCCCCCGCGGACTCGCCAAGTGGCAGGCGCGCGCCAACAATTCTTTACCGGTACCGGTTTCACCTTCTATTAACAGCGGCGCATCCAGCGGCGCCATGCGTCGGGCTTCGCGCACCACCGCGGCCATCACCTTCGAGCTTTGGAAAATGCTGTCGAAACCTCGTAGCTCCTGCTTGCGCACGTTATAGATGCGCTCACCGACCCGGTCGGCGCGGTGTAGCGTGAGAACCGCGCCAGCCATGGCTTCGCTGTCGTCATGCTCTGATTGCAGTGGCGCAATGTCGGCGAGAAACACGTCGCCCTTCACCTTCACCCGCAAGCCGTTGATCCGCGACTTGTTGGCGCGCACCAGTTCCGGCAAATCGAAGTCCTCGGCATAACGCGACAGCGGAATCCCTGGCACCTCATCTACCCGCACGCCAAGCAACTGCGCCGCCGCGCGGTTGGCCGCGACGATCGAGCCGCCCATGTCGATCGACAGCACCGGAAACTCCAAGGCGCCGAGCAACGCATTGAGCTCCATGTGCCGACGCTCGCTGGGCATCAGCCCTACACGCTTGACACCGAACACCCCGGCAATCGATTCGAATTTCGGCCGCAACGCCTGAAACTGAATGTTGATCAGGTTCGGGCAATGCAGGTAGATCGCATTGCCATGCTCACCGCCGACCTCGCCGCGCGCGACGTTGATCCCGTACTCCACCAGCAGGTTGAGAATGTCGCGCAGAATGCCGATGCGGTTCTGGCAGTGGACTTTGATACGCATATAAATGGCCCGAAAAACGATAAATGAAGTCAGTACCTGTGCGCATTCCCTGTGGGAGCGAGCCTGCTCGCGATAGCGGTGTGTCAGTGGACATTTATGCTGGCTGACACACCGCTATCGCGAGCAGGCTCGCTCCCACACGGGAATCGCAGCGCTCAATTGAACGCTCCCGGCAGATTTTTCTGTCAAGCGTGAAGATAGTCGTCAAGATTATGTGACACCTGCAAGCCATTTCAAACCCGCAAATCTCAATCCCTGCGCCATTGCGGTCAATCCGTAACGAATACTTTACGAAAATCGACGAATTCTCCTACGAACGGCGCAACTCGCGTGCTGCAACACTGCATTTCTTGAGGTATTTCTAGGTCCATAGCAGGACATAACAAGAACGAAATCCCCTAGCAGGAGAGCAGCATGAAGCAGACGCAATACGTGGCTCGCGAGCCCGATGCGCAAGGTTTTATCGACTACCCCGCCGAAGAACATGCGGTGTGGAACACGCTGATTACTCGCCAACTGAAAGTGATCGAGGGTCGTGCGTGCCAGGAATACCTGGACGGTATCGAAAAACTCGGTCTGCCCCACGACCGCATTCCGCAACTCGGCGAGATCAACAAGGTCCTCGGTGAAACCACCGGGTGGCAGGTTGCCCGGGTACCCGCACTGATCCCCTTCCAGACTTTTTTCGAATTGCTCGCCAACAAACAGTTCCCGGTGGCGACGTTTATTCGTACCCACGAAGAGCTGGATTACCTGCAAGAGCCGGACATTTTCCACGAGATCTTTGGCCACTGCCCGCTGCTGACCAACCCCTGGTTTGCCGAATTCACCCACACCTACGGCAAACTCGGCCTACAGGCTTCCAAGGAAGAACGCGTTTACCTGGCGCGTCTGTACTGGATGACCATCGAGTTCGGCATGGTCGATACACCAAAAGGCCTGCGCATCTACGGCGGCGGCATTCTCTCCTCGCCGAAAGAAACCGTTTACTGCCTGTCGGACGAACCTGAACATCAGACCTTCGATCCGCTGGAATGCATGCGCACGCCGTACCGCATCGACATTCTGCAACCGCTGTACTTTGTCCTGCCGAACCTCAAGCGCCTGTTCGATCTCGCCCACGAAGACATCATGGGCATGGTCAAGCAAGGCATGCAGCTGGGCTTGCGCGCACCAAAATTTCCGCCAAAGGCCGCGTGATCCGCAGCTTTTAGAATCAAGTGAGCCTGTCAGGAACCGACGCTTTGGTTTAGCGTGGTGACACTGACGGCCGATTTCCAATAATTCGATTTCAGGAACCCATCATGTCCACATTGAACCAAGCCCATTGCGAAGCCTGCCGCGCCGATGCCCCTCAGGTCAGCGACGAAGAACTGCCGGTACTGATCAAGCAGATTCCCGACTGGAACATCGAAGTGCGCGACAGCGTGATGCAGCTGGAAAAAGTTTTCCTGTTCAAGAACTTCAAGCACGCACTGGCGTTCACCAACGCCGTCGGTGAAATCTCCGAGGCTGAAGGTCACCACCCAGGCCTGCTGACCGAGTGGGGCAAAGTCACCGTGACCTGGTGGAGCCACTCCATCAAGGGCCTGCATCGCAACGATTTCATCATGGCCGCCCGCACTGACGAAGTGGCCAAGGACGCCGAGGGCCGCAAATAATGCATTTCGACGCCATCGGACGAGTACCCGGCGACCCGATTCTCGGCCTGATGGAGGCCTATGCGCAGGACCCCAACCCGCGCAAATTCGACCTCGGCGTGGGCGTCTATAAAGATGCCCAGGGCCTGACACCGATCCCCCAGTCCGTGAAGCTCGCCGAGCAACGCCTGGTGGATCGTCAGACCACCAAGACCTACATCGGTGGCCACGGTGAATCGGCGTTCGGCAAGGCCATCGTTGAATTGGTGCTAGGTGCCGATTCCCCGTTGATCACCGAACAACGGGCCGGCGCGACGCAAACGCCGGGCGGCACCGGCGCGCTGCGCTTGAGTGCCGACTTTATCGCCCAGTGCCTGCCGGGCCGTGGCGTGTGGCTGAGCAACCCGACCTGGCCGATCCACGAAACCATCTTCGCGGCAGCCGGGGTCAAGGTCAGTCATTACCCGTACGTTGGCAGCGATAACCGCCTCGACGTCGAAGCGATGCTCGCGGCACTCAACGAAGCGCCGAAGGGCGATGTGGTGCTGCTGCACGCCTGCTGCCATAACCCGACCGGTTTCGATCTGTCCCATGACGACTGGCGCCGGGTGCTGGACGTGGTACGCAGTCGCAATCTGGTGCCACTGATCGACTTCGCCTACCAAGGCTTCGGCGATGGCCTGGAACAGGACGCCTGGTCGACCCGGTTGTTCGCTGCCGCGTTGCCGGAAGTGCTGATCACCAGTTCCTGCTCGAAGAACTTCGGCCTGTACCGCGACCGTACCGGTGCGCTGATTGTCTGCGCGAAAACCGCTGACAAGCTGGTGGATATCCGCAGCCAACTGGCCAACATCGCCCGCAACCTGTGGTCGACGCCGCCGGATCACGGCGCTGCTGTGGTAGCGACCATCCTTGGTGATCCAGAGCTGAAAAGCCTCTGGGCCGACGAAGTGGAAACCATGCGTTTGCGTATCGCCCAACTGCGCAGCGGTTTGGTTGAAGCGCTTGAACCTCATGGTTTGCGCGAGCGCTTTGCGCATATCGGCGTGCAGCGCGGGATGTTTTCCTATACCGGTTTGACGCCGGAACAGGTCAAACAACTGCGCGATCATCACAGCGTTTACATGGTCAACTCAGGCCGGGCCAACGTCGCCGGGATTGATGCGACGCGCCTGGACTTGTTAGCCGAAGCCATCGCTGAAGTCTGCCGCCCTTAAAAGATCGCAGCCTTCGGCAGCCCCTACAGGATGTACGCAATCCAATGTAGGAGCTGCCGGAGGCTGCGATCTTTTGATCTTGATCTCCAGGCTGCGCCAGCTCCTACACAGACCTGTCTAGACAATCCCATCCGTCGCAACAATTGGATATAAAAGTCTTTTTGTCATTTCTTCTGCTGTATCCTCCCCAAGCTTTTTAAAAGCGCGGATCTACCAGATCTATCAACAGACTTTGCGAGGAGCGCGATATGCACGAGATCCCTAATCTCCCCTTCCCAAGCCTGCACGAAACTGAGCAGACGCCCACGCAACAAGCCGGTGCCCAACAGCCCGAGCCAAAAGAAGCCACTGAACGCCGCAAGGCCGACAGCGAAGACTGATTCACCTGCAATGCCAGACCGTGTGGAAAGCGCTAACATGCGCTTTCCACACCGCCTGAACCCCGAGCCCCACACCATGTCCGATGACTTCTCTGAAACCCAGGCCAGCGTCTTGATCGGTACCACCGAGAAGATGATCGAGATCTGGAATCGCCTGTCCCCCGAAAAACGCGCCGCGCTGCTCGCCCGCTTCGGCAGCGAAGAAAACGCCCTGGCCGCCCTGGTCACCACGCACCTGGTCGCACCCGCCAAACCCTGATTCATCCCCGTCCGGCAAATAGTTTTACTTTTTCCACGACCCGCAGCCGTTCGCGCCGCTATCATAAGCAGCCTATCTATCCTGCTTCCCCGTGGATCTTTACCCATGTCTGAAAACCAGCGCCCCCTGGCGGTCACGCTGCAAGTCGTTTCCATCGTCCTGTTCACCTTCATCGGCTACCTGAATATCGGCATTCCCCTGGCCGTGTTGCCGGGTTACGTCCACAGCGATCTGGGCTTCGGCGCCGTCATCGCCGGCCTGGTGATCAGCGTGCAATACCTGGCCACCCTGCTCAGCCGCCCGTATGCCGGGAAAATCATCGACAACAAGGGCAGCAAACTCGCCGTGATGTACGGCCTCGCCGGCTGCGGTTTGAGCGGCGTATTCATGCTGATATCGGCCTGGACCCAAAGCCTGCCGACCTTGAGCCTGATCAGCCTGTTGATCGGCCGTCTGGTACTCGGCAGCGCGGAAAGCCTGGTGGGCTCCGGTTCGATTGGCTGGGGCATCGGCCGGGTCGGCGCGGCGAACACTGCCAAAGTCATTTCCTGGAACGGCATCGCCAGTTATGGCGCACTGGCAGTCGGCGCTCCGCTGGGCGTGCTGCTGGTTAATCAACTGGGCTTGTGGAGCATGGGCGTGAGCATCGTGTTGCTGGCCGTCCTCGGCCTGGTGCTGGCCTGGCCGAAAACCGCCGCGCCGATTGTGGTCGGTGAGCGTTTGCCGTTCATGCATGTGCTGGGGCGCGTACTGCCACATGGTTGCGGTCTGGCGCTGGGCTCGATCGGCTTTGGCACCATCGCCACCTTCATCACCCTGTATTACGCCACTCAGCACTGGGACAACGCGGTGCTGTGCCTGAGCCTGTTCGGTGCCAGTTTCATCGGTGCACGGCTGCTGTTCGGCAACCTGATCAACCGCCTCGGCGGCTTTCGCGTGGCGATTGCCTGCCTGTCGGTGGAAACACTGGGACTGTTGCTGCTATGGCTGGCGCCGGACGCTCATTGGGCACTGGCCGGTGCAGCGCTGAGCGGGTTCGGTTTCTCGCTGGTGTTCCCCGCGCTGGGGGTGGAAGCGGTCAACCTGGTACCGGCCTCAAGTCGAGGCGCGGCAGTCGGGGCTTACTCGTTGTTCATCGATTTGTCGCTGGGGATCACCGGGCCGGTGGCGGGGGCGATTGCGGCAGGCTTTGGTTTTGCCTCGATATTCCTGTTCGCTGCGCTCGCCGCGTTGAGCGGTCTGGCACTGAGTGTTTACTTGTACCGGCAGGCGCCGAAGTACCTCAATGAAAAGTACCGGGAAGAGCGCCAAGCCCGCTAAAAATCGACCTTGCCACGCCCGGCCTTGATGCTGCCGCGCTTGGTCTTGGACTCCAACCGACGCTTCTTCGAACCGAGGGTCGGTTTGGTCGGGCGACGTTTCTTTTCGACCTTCGTGGCACTGAGGATCAACTCGGTCAGCCGCTCCAGCGCATCCGCGCGATTGGCTTCCTGCGTGCGGTATTGCTGGGCCTTGATGATCAACACCCCTTCGCTGGTGATGCGACTGTCACGCAGCGCCAGCAGCCGTTCCTTGTAGAACTCGGGCAAGGACGAGGCCGGAATGTCGAAACGCAGGTGCACCGCGCTGGAAACCTTGTTGACGTTCTGCCCACCGGCGCCCTGGGCGCGGATGGCGGTCAATTCGATCTCGGCATCCGGTAGGTGCACGTTGTTGGATATCACCAGCATAGGTAGTTCACAGAGGCTCAGTCGGGGCGGCAGTCATTATCCCCCGTGTTTCATTCCATAGCGCACCTTTTCAAAGCCCCCCAAAGAATACGATGCGTTCGTCGAGCAGATCAGCCATATGTGGGCGAGCCAGCCAAACTGGACAACGCAAGAGCTGGCGAAAATCAAAGCCCCGATATTGATCGTGGATGGCGACCATGACGAGGCGATCAAACGCGAACACACGAAATACATGGCGTCGGCCATTCCCGGTGCCGGTTTGTTGATCCTGCCCAATGTCAGCCACTTTGCCTTTATCCGGGATCCGGATTTTTCAATGCGACGGTGCTGAGCTTTCTGGAGGGGAAATAGCGGCCGGACGCAAAACAACAAACCCGGTACATGGCCGGGTTTGATGTTTCTGCGTTTTGCGTTACTTCGTTACGGACTCAGAACGCGCAGGATACTGCCAATGCCCGTTGGACAGCAGGTGATCGCTGCTGCCCGCGGTTCATCAGTCAGAGTCTGGCTTATGCATGTCCACGCAATCTCGGAATGTAAAAGCGTAAACCAAAAAAAACGAGAGTCACGTACGTTATCAAATAAGCAATATTCAGATGCTTCCCTTCCAAGGGTACTATTTCGGTTATGCACCAAACTATTGCGCCCGTGGGCAAGCCACAGCAGCCTAGAACCAGGCAAGTGACAGACAAATGGTATCGAATATTCTCAAGCGTCATAAACTTTCACGTCCTCTTGAATCGTACCCTCCGAATGAAAGGGCCGTTTCATCCACCCGCAGAGCTTTCTTTAAGCATTGCATCCACAGTCAGAAAATCAACCAAAGCTTCGAGAGCCAATGCTAACTTACCCGTTTGCCGAAAAGCCTGTTCATAATTCCTAGGATCACGTTTGAAAAGTTCGAATGTGCCAGGTTTTTGTACTGGCCTGAGCACCCCATACCCAGATAAAAATAAATCAATAGAATAATAGGCAACATTACCCTTCCGAGAATTTTTAAATGCTGATTGATAGATATATCTGGCAGGTCCAATTGTAGCCGGTGCTTCTGGGCCGTTAAAAATATCCCCCAAACCTTCATAGATATTATTAGTGCCGTGCGCAATCAACAACGCTCCTGGTATTGCGCCAATTGCCCCGGGAGCTGCAGTTGCCGCAACACCGGTTCTAATCTGCATAACGCCCGCCGCCACACCAATGCCATTTTGCAGGTAAAAACGCGCTTTTGACGACAATTCCTCGTATTCGCCAATGATCTCTTGGACGCCTTCCCATGCACTTAATAACCCTTCATCAACCGTTTGAACAATCTCATTGGCATAAGCAGAGATAATCGAACTGAACCGCAGTTGCGCGTAACTGCCAGGAAGATGAGTCATGCCGATGTTGCATCCCGTCGCAACGAGGTCGGACGCGGCCTTTGTCACATCATGAATATCGCACGATGCTTCATTCATCCTCATTACCCCAAGAACTATAGGCACTCGTTGCCCCTGGCACATGCGCCCAGGCAATGTCTCTATATCGAACGGACACGAGCTCTTGCGGCTCCGCATCGTTCATACGAATAGCGTGGGGAACTTGCTGGCTGATATGCGCGATCCGCGCACCGGTAAGATGAATTGAATAGTATCGTTCTTGCCCGCCCGCGGAGGCAGTGCGGAAAAAATTTATAACGCACTCCACTTCTTCACACTCATGCAGTGCACTCGCCAACAGAGGTGATGATTTATCGATAGCCTTGGTAATCATGATCGGCATGTGCTTGCCGCGGCCACCTGCCACGTTACCGTCATTACCCGCCAACATATCGTGCGAGTAGGCCAACACCATGATTTCATCTTGGTGGCCGGATTGGCATTTATTACCGATAGAGCTATGACCGGAGCAACCCGCAGAAATCAAACCTTGCCGTTTACCGGTAATAGTCATGTAGCTGTGGCTGGCCATATAGGTCACTCCTTATGTATTGGAAGCACCAGCCTATGACAAAACGTAACCGACATGTTGTAGGTAACTTCTGAATCAACGAGCCTTTATTAGTTTCAAAAACTGCTGTAGTAAACAGCCACCACTCATGTAGGAATAAGACTTCAGTTCAATCGCAAAGTTAGCACATCAAAAACAACAAACCCGGCACATGGCCGGGTTTGTTGTTTTTGCGTTTACGTTACTTCGCTACGGAACCCGCAGCCTGCAACGCATGCCGGTCACGACGCTTGTTCTTGATGCCGTAGCAAACCCACATGAACGCGACCCACACCGGAATCGCATACACCGAGATCTGAATCCCCGGAATCAGCAGCATGACGCCCAGAATGAACACCACGAACGCCAGGCAGATGTAGTTCCCGTACGGGTACCACAGGGCCTTGAACAGCGGCGTCTGTTTGGTCTTGTTCATGTGCTGGCGGAACTTGAAGTGCGAGAAGCTGATCATTGCCCAGTTGATCACCAGGGTGGCAACCACCAGCGACATCAACAGTTCCAGCGCGTTTTGCGGGATCAGGTAGTTCAGCAATACGGCAATCAATGTCACCGCCGCCGAAGCAAGGATCGAACGCACTGGCACGCCGCGCTTGTCGATCTTCGACAAGGCTTTCGGCGCATCGCCTTGCTCGGCCATGCCCAGCAGCATGCGGCTGTTGCAGTAGGTGCCACTGTTGTACACCGACAGCGCTGCGGTCAGGACCACGAAGTTGAGGATGTGCGCAGCGGTGTCGCTGCCGAGCATCGAGAACACTTGCACGAACGGGCTGCCGCTGTAGGAATCACCCGACGCGTTAAGGGTCGCCAACAGGCTGTCCCATGGCGTCAGAGAAAGCAGGATAACCAACGCACCGATGTAGAAAATCAGGATCCGGTAGATCACCTGGTTGATGGCTTTCGGGATCACGGTTTTCGGCTTGTCAGCTTCCGCTGCGGTGAAACCGAGCATTTCCAGGCCGCCGAAGGAGAACATGATAATCGCCATGGCCATCACCAAACCGCTGACGCCATTCGGGAAGAAACCGCCGTGGACCCAAAGGTTGGTCACCGACGCTTGCGGGCCGCCGTCGCCGCTGACCAGCAGGTAGCTGCCGAGCGCAATCATGCCGACGATGGCCACGACCTTGATGATCGCGAACCAGAACTCGGCTTCACCAAAGACTTTGACGTTCGCCAGATTGATCAGGTTGATCAAGACGAAGAAGCCGGCTGCCGAGACCCAGGTCGGGATGTGTGGTGCCCAGTAGTGGATGTATTTGCCGACCGCAGTCAACTCCGACATGCCCACCAGAATGTACAGAATCCAGCAGTTCCAGCCCGACAGGAAGCCGGCGAAACCGCCCCAGTATTTATGGGCAAAGTGGCTGAAGGAACCGGCGACTGGCTCTTCGACGATCATTTCGCCGAGCTGGCGCATGATCATGAAAGCAATGAAGCCGCAGATGGCGTAGCCGAGGATCATCGACGGGCCGGCGGATTTCAGGACGCCAGCCGAGCCGAGGAACAGCCCGGTACCGATCGCGCCACCGAGGGCGATCAGTTGAATGTGGCGATTTTTCAGGCCGCGTTTCAGCTCGCCTGAATGCGAGTTTTGTCCACTCATGAAAAGGGTCTCACGCAAGGTTTGATGATGTTCGTTAGACGTTGCTGCTCGGTTGCGATTTCAAGCAGCGCCGATCAAACCCCAGCGAAGGCAAAAGGAGTTCAGCGTTTTTACAACGGTCATGCGTCACCTGTTTGTTTTTATCTGTGACGAAATCGAACCCGACACGCTTGTGGCGCGGCGGAGTGAACAAGGCGGATAGCCTTGAGGTTTGCGCAGATGCGCAGGAGGTCACAGTTAAAACGCGGCGCATTGTACACCTGTAACCCCCTGCTGCCAGACACCACTGGATCAGCGTGTCATTTGCCGGGATTGCCTGTGTCCGCCTCGAGGGTCTCGGGCGGCTGCAAAAATAGAGTCAGACCTTTGCGGGTCATCGACGGGAGCGACGGAAAAATCGCTCCACGGGGGAGATATGGATGAGTCACGGCGTACATTGCGCCTCCTTCTTGTTATGCACCTGCACGACAGGCATGGGGCGCATCTCACCCTTCAACCGCGTCTGAAACAAGCGCGCCAGAGCCCTGCGCGCGGCCTGATTGGCTGCCGGGCGGAAGGTTTTCCTTACATCCCTTCCGCAAGCGTCAAACCAAGGGCTTTGGGGCTTGATTTCGTCAGTATTTCTTTACATGCCGTAACGTAAATTTGCCGAATCAGATCTGACGTCAGGTTGACTGCAAATTGACGGTAGGACGTTTCCGTAGGGAAAGGTCGAGTTAGTTTTTTGTTTTTTATTAACAAATTGCTTAATGAAAAACAGAATAAAAAGTTCAAATAAATCTTATTTGATTATTTTTTTGCAATTTAAAAACCTGTGAACTAGGTTTTCAGCGACTTGCCGAGACGCATCGATCAGCAAGTTGGCGGGTTGTTCAATGACTGAAAACGCGCCGCAGCACTTACCGAAAAAGTCATCTAGGAGATTCACAATGCAAGCACTTGAAAAAGACTTGGAAACTGAACTGCAACTGGACGATTGGTTTGAAGCACCGACCCATGACGCCGCCGTTGAAATGATGCAAGCCGATGCGGTTGTTCCGTTCGGCACGGCGATGTGGCCTCTGTAAGACATCCCGGCAGGCACCATCCGGCCGGTTGTGCCTGCCACTTTTTTTCGGTTTGTCAGGGAGGACTACATGGATAAGCAACGCGCCATTTCGCATTTCCTTTACTACCTCGAACATCACCCTGCCCTTGCCGGCATCAACCCGGCGAAGGTCTTGCTCGGCCACACGGCTGATTACCAGGCACTGACGAGCGCCATCGCCGAACAGATCAGTGACAGCCCACGGTTCAGTTTCAGCGCAATGCGACTGGATCTGGAACCCACGGAATTGCTGGCCCAGGCGATTGCCGACAGCGATCTGTACATTTTCTTCTACGACTCTTCCACCCTGCCCAACCCACGCCCCGACGGCCCGGATTTTGTCCGCGCGCTGCAAGGCGTCATGGCCGAGAACTGGAAGAAGTCGCTGCTGTTCAAGGATTACGGCGATTACTTCTACGACACGTTCAGTGTCACCCCGCAGCGCATTGCCGGGTTGAACAGCCACTTGATCCAGCGCATGTCCCATGCCACCACGCTAAGTTTCAAAGATGATCACGGCTCGTGGTTCGAAACACCGTTGAGCAGTATCAAGAAGTGGACCGACATCAACGGTGTCGGCAACTTCGATCTGGCACCTGGTGAAATTGCCACGCACAGCGAAGCCATTAACGGCAGGGTCAAGTTCATGGGGACTTTTCTCAGTACCATTCCATTTGCCCGCAAATACGGGGTGCTGGAGTCGCCGCTGGAGTTGTGGATCGAGAACTCGACCATCAGCAAAATCGCCACCGAAGTGCCAGGGCTGGAACATGACTTCAACAAGTACCTGGAGGCCAATCCATCCAATCGACGGATTGAGGAGTTGGGGATCGGCACCAACGAAGGCGTGAAGACGCTGTATGCGCGCAATGCCGGGTTTGAGGAGCGCCATTGCGGGCTGCATCTGGGATTGGGCGGTGGCGCGAAGGGTAGTCATCATCTGGACCTGCTCTTCTCCAGCGGCGTGTTGGCGCTGGATGATGAGCCGGTGTTTGATGGGCGGTTTGTGTTTTAGCCACAAAGTAGGCGGTGCCGCTATGGGCCTCATCGCGAGCAGGCTCGCTCCCACAGGTAACCGCGTTCCTCCCTGACATTTCGGTCCACTGTGGGAGCGAGCCTGCTCGCGATGAGGCCCGAACAGTCACCACCTTACTTAAAATCAGACATAAAAAAACGCCAACCCGAAGGTTAGCGTTTTTTATGGGGCGCTTACCGATTACTCAGGCTTGCGGCGACCGAAGCCCGGACGCTGTCCCGAACCGGCTGGTGCACCACGGCGTTTGCCCGATGGCGCGTCCTTGTCGACCAGAACGATGCCTGGGCGCTTCTTCGCCGGTGCCTTGGCCGGGCGCTTGGTGTCGGAAGGACGGTCTGCCACGGGCGTACCGCGACCCGACTCACCACGAGACTCGCCACGACCGGCTGGAGCACCGCGATCGCTACGACCACCGCTTGGCGCACCGCGGCCTTCGCCGCGTTCGGTGCGACCATTGGCCGGACGTGGCGTGCGTGGACCGCGCTCGCCGTCAGCACGAGGTGCCGCTGGTTTGCGGGCTGGACGCTCGCCTTCGATATGCGGTTCGCGGGTATCACGCGGCGTAGCAGCGGTCTGGTTACCGATGGCTGGACGCAACGAACGCACGCGCTCGGTCTTGCCCATCGGACGCGACGATTTACGCTGCATGCGATCGAGCTTGTCTTTGCTCTTGGCGTTCATTTGCGGCATGGCCACCGGGGTCAGGCCGACTTCAGCACTCAGAATGTCGACTTCGTACTGGCTCATTTCGCGCCAGCGACCCATCGGCAGGTCGGAGTTGAGGAACACCGGACCGAAACGCACGCGCTTCAAACGGCTGACCACCAGGCCCTGGGATTCCCACAGACGACGGACTTCGCGGTTGCGACCTTCCATCACCACGCAGTGGTACCAGTGGTTGAAACCTTCGCCACCTGGCGCCTGCTTGATGTCGGTGAACTTGGCCGGGCCGTCTTCGAGGACGACGCCAGCTTTCAGACGCTCGATCATCTCGTCATCGACTTCGCCACGGACACGCACCGCGTATTCACGGTCCATTTCGTAGGAAGGGTGCATCAGGCGGTTGGCCAGTTCACCGTCGGTGGTGAACATCAGCAGACCGGTGGTGTTGATGTCCAGACGACCGATGTTGATCCAGCGACCTTCTTTCGGGCGCGGCATCTTGTCGAAAACGGTCGGACGACCTTCCGGATCAAGGCGGGTGCAGATTTCGCCGTCCGGTTTGTTGTACATGATCACGCGGCGTACCGACTCGGCGGCTTCTTCGCGCTTGATCACCTTGCCATCAATGGTGATGGCGTCGTGCATGTCGACGCGCTGCCCGAGGGTGGCGTCTTTGCCATTGACCTTGATGCGGCCGTGGCTGATCCAGGCTTCTACGTCACGGCGCGAGCCGACGCCGATACGGGCGAGGACTTTCTGCAGCTTTTCGCCCGCTGGGCCGATTTCCTGGTCGTCTTTCTGGTCGTTGATACTCATCTGGGCACCTCCCGGTGTGGTCTGTAAAACTGGGTACTTGGCGAAGGGATCGCCGAAGGGTCGGGAATCATACGCTCATGGGAGCGTTCGCGCATCAGAGACTAGCTGATCAATGGCGACTTACCTGTTTTTCCGCCGACCGGCTTGTGTAGGAGCCGAGCTTGCTCGCGATGACGTCGGCACATACAACATCAAAGTGACAGGAAGACCGCTATCGCGAGCAAGCTCGGCTCCTACAGTTTTTGAAGACCGTTCCAACGCGTAGGAACGATCAGGAGGTTAATCGTCTTCGAATGCGCGGCGTTCGGCCTCGATTGCTTCGGCGAGGGCCCGGGCTTCGGCTTCTTCGTCGGTCAACTCGGGCTCGGGCTTGTGTTGTTCAAGGGCGGCGACAGCGGCCAGGAGTTTCTCGCGAGCTTCGGCAACGCCAAGCACATCATCTTCCTGCTCTTCTTCCTGCTCTTCTTCGACTGTGGCTTCAGGCTCGACCTGAAGTTCAACCTCGATTTCAGGCTCGGGCTCAGGCTCGGGCTGATCCAGGATCTCTTCGGTGCCGGTCACCTCGCCATCGCGCAACAGATCGTCGAAGTCGGTCTTGAGCCCCTCCTCCATGGTGTCCAGTTCCAGCAACAGGGTGTGGAAACTGGTTTCTTCCTTCGGCTCTTCCGGCTCGGCGCTGGCGTCGGCCAACTCTTGCAGTGCGGCAGGCACCGGCGCGTCGTCGAAATCGAGCACTGGATCAGGCTCAAGCTCGCGCAATTCGGCCAGCGGTGGCAAATCGTCGAGGTTTTTCAGGTTGAAGTGATCGAGAAAGGCCTTGGTAGTCGCAAACATCGCCGGCTTACCCGGCACGTCGCGGTAGCCGACGATGCGGATCCACTCGCGCTCCAGCAAGGTTTTGACGATGTGACTGTTGACCGCCACGCCCCGCACGTCTTCGATCTCGCCCCGGGTGATCGGCTGGCGATAAGCGATCAGCGCGATGGTTTCGAGCATGGCGCGGGAATAGCGCTGCGGCCGCTCTTCCCACAAACGTCCTACCCACGGCGAGAACTTTTCGCGAATCTGCAAGCGGTACCCGGAAGCCACTTCCTTCAGCTCGAAGGCGCGACCGTCGCAGGACTTGGCGAGAATCGTCAGGGCTTTCTTGAAGACCGGCGGCTCGGGCCGCTCGCCCTCTTCGAAGAGTTCGAACAGGCGTTCAAGCGATTGCGGTTTCCCCGAGGCCAACAGAAAGGCTTCAAGCAGTGGCGCCAGCTCGCGGGGTTCAGTCAGGTTCATGATTCAACTCGTTATTCGGCTCGGGCCCGCACGTGGATCGCTGCGAACGGCTCATTCTGCACCAGCTCGACCAAAGATTCCTTGACCAGTTCGAGAATCGCCATGAAGGTCACCACCACCCCCAGGCGCCCTTCTTCGGCGGTGAACAGCTCGGCAAAGGGCACGAAACCGCCGCCCTTGAGGCGCTCCAGCACATCGCTCATGCGTTCGCGGGTGGACAGTGCCTCGCGGCTGACCTGGTGACTTTCGAACATGTCGCCACGGCGCAGGACCTCGGCCATGGACAACAACAGCTCTGAAAGACGCACGTCCGGCAACAGCTTGCGTGCCCGGGCTTCCGGGGCGTCGAGCTTGGGGACTACCACGTCACGGCCCACACGGCTCAGGCCATCGATGCCTTCGGCTGCGGCCTTGAAGCGTTCGTACTCTTGCAAACGGCGGATCAGTTCAGCGCGGGGGTCGTCTTCTTCGGCTTCGATCGTTTCGGCACGCGGCAGCAGCATCCGCGATTTGATCTCGGCCAGCATCGCAGCCATGACCAGGTACTCGGCGGCCAGTTCCAGGCGCACCGACTGCATCAACTCGACATAACCCATGTACTGACGAGTAATTTCCGCCACCGGGATGTCGAGGATGTTGATGTTCTGTTTGCGGATCAGGTACAGCAGCAGGTCGAGGGGGCCTTCGAAGGCTTCGAGAAAGACCTCAAGCGCATCCGGTGGAATGTACAGGTCCAGCGGCATTTCCATGACCGCCTGGCCATAGACCATCGCGAAGGGCAGCTCTTGCTGGGCTCCGGCCTGACTGTCGACAACGGGTTCTACTGCAGACATCTACGCCTCGGCCATGAACGGCGTCGGGTCGCCGCAGCCAACGCGGATCACTTCCGGCTCGCCGTCGGCGAGATTGATCACGGTGGACGCCTTGATCCCGCCGAAACCGCCGTCGATGATCAGGTCGACCTGATGCTCAAGCAACTGACGCATTTCATAAGGATCGGTCATCGGGTCGGTCTCGCCGGGCATGATCAGGGTCACGCTCATCAGCGGTTCGCCGAGTTCCTCCAGCAGCGCCAGGGCAATCGGATGGCTCGGCACGCGCAGGCCGATGGTGCGTTTTTTCGGGTGCAACAACAGCCGCGGGACTTCGCGGGTGGCGTTGAGAATGAAGGTATACGGACCCGGCAAGTGGGCCTTGAGCAAACGGAAAAGGCCGGTGTCGATCTTGGCGAACAGCCCCAGTTGCGACAGGTCGCTGCAAATCAGTGCGAAGTTGTGCTTGTCATCCAGTCCACGCAACCGACGCACGCGCTCCACGGCATTCTTGTCGCCGATCTGGCAACCAATGGCGTAGGACGAGTCTGTGGGATAAATCACCACCCCGCCGCTGCGGATGATCTCGACAGCCTGTTTGATCAGGCGCGCTTGCGGGTTTTCCGGATGAATCTGGAAAAATTGACTCACATTCTCTACCTGTTCAGACGGCGGCAATAATTGGGTCATGTTTGAATCGACACCACAGTGGCGGCAGATCCTCCGGGAGCGGGCGGTACTCACCGATCTCGGACCAGCCTCCAGGGCCATGAAAATCACTGCCGGCGCTGACCAGCAGACCGAACTCACGGGCGAGAATCGCCAGGCTGCCCACTTGCTCGGCGGGCTGATGGCCATTGACCACTTCGATTGCGTGGCCCCCTGCTTGAATATAGTCAGAAATCAGGCGGCGACGCTTGCTGCGAGTGAAATCGTAGTGCCACGGATGCGCCAGGCTGACCCAGGCCTTGGCGGCACGCAGGGTTTCGACCGTGTCTTCCAGGGTCGGCCAGTGTTGCTTGACGTCCCCCAGCTTGCCGGCGCCCAGCCATTTGCGGAACGCTTCGGCGCGATCCTTGACGAAACCTTCACGCACCATCCAGTCGGCGAAATGCGGACGGGCCGGCGCGTTGCCGCTGTCGCCCAGTTCCTGCTGGATCGCCCGGGCACCTTCCAGCGCACCCGGCATGCCTTTCAATGCCAGTTTTCGGCTTATTTCTTCGGACCGTAACCAGCGGCCATCGTGCAATTTTGCGATGGCTTCGACCAACGGTACAGCGTTGACGTCGAAACCATAGCCCAGCACGTGAATGGTCGCGCCGCCCCAGGTGCAGGACAATTCGACGCCGTTGACCAGTTGCATCCCCAGCGCGGTCGCCGCACTGCGAGCCTCGTCGAGGCCCTCGAGGGTGTCGTGATCGGTCAAGGCCAGGACTCGCACGCCTTTCTCGAACGCACGCGCAACCAGTACTGCAGGCGCGAGAGCGCCATCGGAGGCCGTGCTATGGCAGTGCAAATCAACATTCACAGGACTTTTTTACCTCAAATCAGCTGGCGCTATCGCGCGCCCATATGTTTGTTATTATGCCGCCACATCCTGCTTCTGGCTGCCACTGTGAAACAATTCATCGATTTCATCCCGCTTCTGCTGTTCTTCATCGTCTTCAAACTCGATCCCCGGGTCGTCGACATCGCCGGTCACGAGTTGACTGTAGGCGGTATTTACAGCGCCACCGCCATGCTGATCATCAGCTCCCTGGTGGTTTACGGCACGCTGTTCATCAAGCAGCGCAAGCTGGAGAAGAGCCAGTGGCTGACCCTCATCGCCTGCCTGGTCTTCGGCAGCCTGACCCTGGCGTTCCACAGCGAAACCTTCCTGAAATGGAAAGCCCCGGTGGTGAACTGGCTGTTCGCCCTGGCGTTCATTGGCAGCCACTTCGTCGGTGAGCAACTGCTGATCAAACGCATCATGGGCCACGCGCTGACCCTGCCGGAGCCAGTCTGGACTCGCCTTAACATCGCCTGGATCGGGTTTTTCCTGTTTTGCGGTGCCGCCAACCTGTTCGTCGCGTTCACCTTTCAGGACTACTGGGTCGACTTCAAAGTCTTCGGCAGCCTGGGCATGACGCTGCTGTTCCTGGTCGGCCAGGGCATTTACCTGTCCCGCCACCTGCACGACGCCGATACCACTACGCCAAAAACCGAGGACTGACATGCTTTACGCAATCATTGCCACAGACGTCGCCAACTCCCTGGAAGCCCGCCTGGCCGCACGGCCTGCACACCTTGAGCGCCTGCAAGTGCTCAAAGGTGAAGGTCGCATCGTTTTGGCCGGTCCACACCCGGCGGTCGACAGCAATGATCCGGGCGCTGCGGGTTTCACCGGCAGCCTGATCGTCGCCGAATTCGATTCCCTGAGCGCCGCACAGGCCTGGGCCGACGCTGATCCGTATATCGCCGCAGGCGTCTACGCCAACGTTTCGGTCAAACCGTTCAAGCAAGTCCTCCCGTAATTTCTCCCCGCACGATGAACCTTGTCGGTTCATCGTGCTCTCAACGCTCATTATTCTCGTTTACCGGCCGACAACCTGCCCAATACTCGTATTGGAATCAGGAGTGGCGATGCGCAAAGGTCCGTTGTGTCTGATGTTGGTGACGTTGTCGATTGTGGCCCCTGCCCACGGTGAAGAAAGCGCCGAGGGCGGTAGTTCCACGCCATTGTCCCTGAGCGCCGGCAGCCAGATCACCCAGTTGCAACAGCGCTTGAAGGTAAGCGAACAGCAACGAGAAGAACTGAGTAAACAACTGCAAAATACCGATGCCGAACGCGAAAGCGCTCAGCTGAGCCGGTTGCGCCAAGAGAATCAGCGCCTCAAGCTGCAACTCAAGGAAACCCAGGCCAGCAGCCCGCTGCCGCGTCTATTGACCGACCAGCAACAGTGGTTCGTCATCGGCGCCGGGGTAGCGCTATTGGCGCTGCTCTGCGGTATCTTCGCCAGTGGTGCCACCAGAAAACGTAGGCAATGGCTAAATTGAGTGAGTCATGAGCGAGCTGTTATTAATTGATGATGACCAGGAGCTGTGCGAGCTCCTGAGCAGTTGGCTGAGCCAGGAAGGCTTCCACGTCCGCGCCTGCCACGATGGTCAGAGCGCCCGTCGCGCACTGGCCGAAACGTCTCCGGCAGCCGTGGTGCTGGATGTGATGCTGCCGGACGGCAGCGGCCTGGAGCTGCTCAAGCAATTGCGCAGCGATCATCCGGACTTGCCGGTGCTGATGCTCTCGGCTCGCGGCGAACCACTGGACCGCATCCTCGGCCTGGAACTCGGCGCCGACGATTACCTGGCCAAACCGTGCGACCCACGGGAACTGACCGCCCGCCTGCGCGCCGTGTTGCGCCGCAGTCATCCGGCAGCCGTCTCCAGTCAGCTCGAACTGGGCGATCTGTGTTTCAGCCCGGTACGTGGCGTGGTCAGCATCGATGAACAGGAATTCACCCTCACCGTCTCCGAAAGCCGTTTGCTCGAAGCCCTGCTCAAGCAACCCGGCGAGCCGCTGGACAAACAGGAACTGGCGCAAATCGCCCTTGGCCGCAAACTGACGTTGTACGACCGTAGCCTGGACATGCACGTCAGCAACCTGCGCAAAAAGATCGGCCCGCACCCCGACGGTCGCCCACGCATCGTGGCCCTGCGCAGCCGCGGCTATTACTACAGCCTCTAATCCCGAACATCTCCCCCGTAGGAGCACGGCTTGCCGGCGATGACTATCTCAAGGACGCCATCGCCGGCAAGCCGTGCTCCTACGATGTCTGTAAGTTTTGTCAGGTCGGCGAGAAATCGTCTTTACCCAAGCTTTACGCTCCGCTGACCGCCGCTGACCTTGATCTCCGTAATCTGTACTCATCCGGAACGTACCGGGAACGAGACAAGGAGATTCACCATGCGCAAGACTCTTATCGCTCTGATGTTCGCTGCCGCCCTGCCAACCGTTGCCATGGCCGCCATGCCTGAAGGTGCCGGCCCGATGGGTGGCCCGATGGACGGCTCACGCCATGGCGGTCAGATGCACGGCATGCACGGTAAAGGCCCGTACAGCCAACTGGACCTGAGCCGCGAACAGCGCGAGCAGATCCGCAAAATCATGGGCGAGCAGATGCACGAGCGTAAGCAAGTGGTCGAAAAGTACCTGGAGAAACTCTCGCCAGCCGACCAGAAGGCCATGAAAGATGAAATGGCGGCCAACCACAAGAAAGCCGAAGCCGACGTGCGTGCCTTGCTGAAACCGGATCAACAGAAGCAATTCGACGAGATCCAGAAAAAACAGGCTGAGCGTCGCGCCGAATGGGCCGAGTTCAAGGCCTGGAAAGCGCAACAGCCGCAAAAGGCGCAATAATGCGTTAACCCCCAGACCCGACGGCTAACACCGTCGGGTCTGTTGCCATTCAGTTCAATGTGGGAACGAGCTTGTGTGGCGAGGGGGCTTGTCGGAACGCCGCACCGCCCCGTTCGGCTGCGAAGCAGTCGTAAACCTGTTTGACTTTGAAATGCCGGGGCCGCTTCGCGACCCAACGGGGGCAAGCCCCCTCGCCACATTGGCCCGCTCCCACATGGGATTTGTGTTTGTCTGAGGATTTTCTGTGCGCTCATTGTTCTGGCGTATTCTGGCCAGCTTCTGGTTGGCCATCGCTCTGGTTGCAGGGCTTTCCATTCTGCTGGGGCACATGCTCAACCAGGACGCGTGGATTCTCAGCCGCCATCCGGGCCTCAATACTTTGGCCGAACAGTGGACGCAAACCTACGAATCACAGGGTGAAGACGCGGCCCAGGACATTCTGGAACAGCGCAAGCGCCAGTATCACATCGACGTTCAAGTGCTCAACGAGAGCGGTGATCCGGTGGTGCGCGGCACCTTCCCACGCAGGGCGGCCGCCTTCGAAGCGCGACAGAACAACGACGACCGTCGCCTGCCGTGGCGTCGTCTGACCGCGGAGTACACCAGCGAAAAAACCGGCGACACCTACCTGCTGATCTATCGAATTCCGCACCCGGAGCTGGACGCGTGGCACCGCGAAAGCCTGCTCTGGCCGTTGAGTGCGCTGGGTATCGCGCTGGTGGTCCTGACCTTGTTCAGCCTGTTCGTGACGATGTCCATTACTCGCCCACTCAACCGCTTGCGCGGCGCGGTGCATGATCTGGGGCAAACCACCTACCAACAAAACAGCCTGGTAAAACTGGCCAACCGGCGCGATGAGTTCGGCGTGCTGGCCAACGACTTCAACCGCATGGGCGCGCGTCTGCAAAGTTTGATCGGCAGTCAGCGGCAGTTGCTGCGTGATGTGTCCCATGAGCTGCGTTCACCGCTGGCCCGGCTGCGCATTGCGCTGGCTCTGGCCGAGCGGGCCAACCCTGAAGAACGGCAAAAACTCTGGCCGCGCCTCACTCGGGAGTGCGACCGACTGGAAGCGCTGATCAGCGAAATCCTGGTTCTGGCGCGGGTCGATGCCGACAACGCCAGCGCTGAAGAGGTTGATCTCAATGCGCTGCTCAACACCCTGCAAAAGGATGCTCAATTGGGTTCGCCGGAGCAGAACGTGCACCTTGAGGCCGAGCCGCAGCTGAACCTTAAAGGCTGGCCGACGATGATCGAGCGCGCCCTCGACAACCTGCTGCGCAATGCTCAGCGGTTCAACCCGGTGGGGCAATCGATTGAAATGCAGGCGATGCGTCAGGGTGAGCGGATTGTGGTCAGTGTGCGCGACCATGGGCCGGGTGTAGAGGCTGCGCATTTGAGTCAGTTGGGCGAGCCGTTCTACCGGGCGCCGGGGCAGACGGCGGCTGGACATGGATTGGGATTGGCGATTGCGCGCCGTGCGGCGGAACGGCATGGCGGGAGTCTGGTGTTGGCTAATCACCCGGAGGGCGGGTTTATCGCCAGTCTCGAATTGCCGTTGGTGCCTGGGGCTATGGTGCAGCTCTGAAATCCGCCCCTCACCCCAGCCCTCTCCCCACGGGGGAGAGGGGGAAAGGGAGCAGATCGGGGGGCATTTCATATCCTGAGTTCAACTCGGATTTTCAGGTCGATGCCGCTCCAAGAACACCTCGATCAGTCCCCTCTCCCTCCGGGAGAGGGTTAGGGTGAGGGCTGGATCGCAATGATTCACCCCTCACTCACAAACGACCGCTCTCAGCCCTTGGAAGGCCAGGCGCTGACGAATTCAGCCAGGTCGACTTTCTCCGCCACGCGCGGTTCTTTCTGCGGCGTGCCAAGGTAAAGAAACGCAATCACCTCTTCCCCTTCCGCCAAACCCAAGCCCTTGGCCACATGCGCCGAATACGCCAGCTCACCCGTGCGCCACACCGCGCCAATCCCTTGCGCATAAGCCGCCAGCAAAATCCCGTGAGCCGCACAGCCCGCCGCCAGCCGTTGTTCGGTTTTCGGATATTTAACGTGATCCTGCAACCGGGCGATCACCACAACCACCAGTGGCGCGCGCAGTGGACCGTTACGCGCCTTGTCCAACGCCGCTTCGGACACTTCACTGTCCTGCAGCTTCGCCGCTTCGGCCAGCAACTCGCCCATTTGCTCGCGCGCCGCGCCTTCGACTGTCAGGAAGCGCCAAGGCTGCAAGTGGCCATGGTCTGGCGCTCGCATCGCGGCGCCAAACAGCACTTCACGCTGTTCTGCGGTGGGCGCCGGTTCTATCAGTCGTGGAACGGAAACACGGTTGAGCAAAGCGTCGAGAGCCTGCATCGGCCACCTCCTGAAAAAAATGTGAGGCTATTCTAGCTGCAACCACCTCGGGAGTGCCGGTTTACATAGCAGACCCCACAGGTAGAATGGCGCCCTTCCCTATTTCAGCCCGAGCGGACTTCATGGCGTTGCCGACCTTACGTCTCATTGGTTTCATCATCGGCATCTTCCTGATCACCCTGGCCATCGCCATGGTCGTGCCCATGGCCACACTGGTGATTTTCGACCGCACCAGCGACCTGACGTCGTTCCTCTGGGCGAGCATGATTACCTTTGTCGCCGGCCTCGCGCTGGTCATCCCCGGTCGCCCGGAACATGTACACCTGCGCCCGCGAGACATGTACTTGCTGACGGTCAGCAGCTGGCTGGTGGTGTGCATCTTCGCCGCGCTGCCGTTCCTGCTGACCCAGCACATCAGCTACACCGACTCGTTCTTCGAAAGCATGTCCGGCATTACCGCCACCGGGTCGACGGTGCTCACGGGCCTGGACGCCATGTCCCCTGGCATTCTGATGTGGCGCTCGTTGCTGCACTGGATCGGCGGCATCGGCTTTATCGGCATGGCGGTAGCGATTCTGCCACTGCTGCGCATTGGTGGCATGCGGCTGTTTCAGACCGAGTCGTCGGACCGTTCCGAAAAAGTCATGCCCCGTTCGCACATGGTGGCGCGTTTGATCGTTGCGGCCTACGTCGGCATCACCATTATCGGCAGCCTGGCGTTCTGGTGGGCCGGGATGAGCCCGTTCGATGCGATCAATCACGCGATGTCGGCGATCTCCACCGGTGGTTTCTCAACGTCCGACCAGTCTCTGGCCAAGTGGACGCAGCCGGCGGTGCACTGGGTGGCGATCGTCATCATGATCCTCGGCAGCCTGCCGTTCACCCTGTATGTAGCGACCTTGCGCGGTAATCGCAAAGCACTGATCAAGGATCAGCAGGTTCAAGGCTTGCTCGGCATGTTGCTGGTGACCTGGCTGGTGCTCGGCACCTGGTACTGGTGGACCACCCAGTTGCATTGGCTGGAGGCGCTGCGGCATGTGGCGCTGAACGTGACCTCGGTGGTAACAACCACAGGATTTGCGCTGGGGGACTACAGCCTGTGGGGCAACTTCTCACTGATGCTGTTCTTCTACCTGGGTTTTGTCGGCGGCTGCTCGGGCTCGACCGCCGGCGGGATCAAGATTTTCCGCTTCCAGGTCGCGTACATCCTGCTCAAGGCCAACCTTAACCAGTTGATTCATCCACGCGCGGTGATCAAGCAGAAGTACAACGGTCACCGCCTCGACGAAGAGATCGTGCGTTCGATTCTGACCTTTTCGTTCTTCTTTGCCATCACCATCTGCGTGATCGCACTGCTGTTGTCGCTGCTCGGCGTGGACTGGATGACCGCCCTTACCGGCGCAGCCAGCACGGTGTCCGGTGTTGGCCCGGGCCTGGGCGAGACCATTGGCCCGGCGGGCAATTTCGCCACCCTGCCGGACGCGGCCAAGTGGATTCTCTCGTTCGGCATGCTACTGGGCCGACTCGAGATCATTACGGTGTTTGTTCTGTGTATTCCGGCGTTCTGGCGTCACTGACAGGCGCAAGCGCGCCCATCAGCCGCGCCCGGTACTCGCCAGGGGTGGCGTCGAACCAGCGGCGGAAAGCACGGAAGAAGTTGCTCGGATCGGCGAACCCCAGCAGGTAGGCAATTTCCAGCAAGGTCATGGTCGGCTGCGCCAGGTATTGCTCGGCCAGTTCACGCCGGGTGTCGTCCAGCAACGTCTGAAAACTCGTGCCCTCTTCCTGTAGGCGTCGCTGCAAGGTGCGTTGCGACAGGTGCAGCGTCTGCGCCACGGTATCGCGCTTGGGTTCGCCCTGGGGCAGCAAACGGCACAGCACCTGTCGCGCCTTGTGGGTCACGCGACTCTCGGAAAATCGCGCCAGGTATTCACCGGCAAAACGGTCATGCAACAGCGCCATCGCCTCGTTGGCGGTAGGCAGCGGTGCCTCCATGTCAGCGCGTTCGAAGATCAAGGCGTCATACGGTGCGTTGAACACCAAAGGCGCATGGAAGGCTTGTTTATAAGGTTCGAGATCGGCGGGCTCTTCGCCCTGCACCAGCACCTTGCGCGGTTGCAGGGTGCGCCCGGTCAACCAGCCGCACAGCGCCAGGGCACAGGCCAGTGAAGCTTCGGCGCTCTGCCGGGTCGGTGGCAGATGGTCGCCGTGGACCGTCAGAATCAGCGCGTAGCCTTCTTCCAGCAATCGGAAACTCAGGTCGGCACTTTCCGCAATGATCCGCTGATAGCGCACCAGCCGTTGAAAGCCTTCGGCCAGGGTCTGGCTGGACATCAAGGCGTAACCGGCCACATGAAAGGAGGCCGGTCGCACTACCTTGCCCATGTTCAGGCCAATCGCCGGGTTACCGGACAGCTCAACCGCGCGCTGCCACAGTCGCGTCATGGAATCTTGCGGGAAGCGCGCGTCCGGATCATCCAGTGCCGCGTAGTCGAGCCCCAGCTGTTTGAACAGCACCCGGCAATCCAGGCCGTCCATCTCCAGAGCTTTGACAATCCCCA
The DNA here is from genome assembly GCF_000282315.2 of Pseudomonas sp. GM41(2012). Classification (GTDB taxonomy): domain Bacteria; phylum Pseudomonadota; class Gammaproteobacteria; order Pseudomonadales; family Pseudomonadaceae; genus Aquipseudomonas. The sequence continues at coordinate 400,841 of NZ_AKJN02000008.1, read as the reverse complement.
TCGCCCAGCTTGCAGAAGTCGTTCGTTCGCTCATGTCGTCCACTTACATGATGAGCCGCATGCTACGGCCAATTTCCGAAGGATACTAAAGTGGCGCCTATTGTCACTGGCTGATGCCAATGATCACTCTAGACTCAAATAAGCTACCCGCAGAACAACTTGCAGTCAGAACAGTAACCACAGAGATCGCAGTCGTGGAAAACATCAAACGTTTCAACAGCTTCGCTGAGTTCTACCCGTATTACCTCAGCGAACACAGCAACAGCACCTGCCGACGACTGCACTTTATCGGCACGACGCTGGTTATTTTCATCCTGGCCCTGACCATCGGCAAAGGCGCCTGGCTGCTGTTATGGGCCCTTCCTCTGGCGGGTTACAGCTTCGCCTGGGCCGGGCATTTCTTTTTCGAGAAGAACCGTCCCGCGACCTTTCAACATCCGTTTTACAGCCTGCTCGGCGATTTCGTCATGTACCGAGACATGATTCTGGGTCGCGTGCCGTTCTAGGCGCAATGAACCACAGGAGGAGAGCCGATGAACGCCCACGCCCGTTTCACCCACATGCAGGACGGCACGCAGGAAGACTGGGCAATCATCGCCGCAGATTTCAGTGCCTATGCGAGGCAATTGCCGACACGGATTGTGGCGCACCTGAAATTACTGGAGGGTGATTTTGGCGGCTTCCCGGTGGATCGTCTGACCCATTCCCTGCAAACCGCCAGCCGTGCCTGGCGTGATGGCCGCGATGAAGAATACGTGGTCTGCGCACTGCTTCACGACATCGGCGACACCTTGGGTTCCTACAACCACCCGGACATCGCTGCGGCAATCCTCAAGCCGTTCGTCAGCGCCGAGAACCTGTGGATGGTCGAGAAACACGGAATTTTCCAGGGGTATTACTTCTTCCATCATCTAGGGATGGACCGGCATTTGCGCGAGCAATTCAGCGGGCATCCGCAGTATCAGGCGACGATTGAGTTTTGCGCCAAATATGACGCAGCGGCGTTTGATCCGGCGTATGACACGCTGCCGCTGAGCTTCTTTGAGCCGATGATGGAACGGTTGTTTGCGCAGCCCAAGTACTCGATTTACAAGGTGGCGATGGAAGAACACGCGTCGGCCTGATAAATCTTGGGGACTGCTGCGCAGTCCATTCGCGAGCAAGCCCGCTCCCACAGGTGACCGAGTTCTTTCAGGAAAACACGATCAAAAATGTGGGAGCGAGCCTGCTCGCGATGGGGCCTGCCCAGACACCCTGATTTTCAGGCGGGCTCTGCGATTTTGATGGCTTTCAACTCGGCCTCCCGCGCCTGGGCATCCGCCAGTCGATACAACTCGATCGATCCGTCCCAATGCTCGATCAGCGCGGTGCACGACTCCACCCAATCCCCGCAATTGAGGTAGTCCACCCCGCCGACCTTGCGTATCTCGGCATGGTGAATGTGCCCGCACACCACGCCGTGCAACTCGCGTTTGACGCATTCGTGAGCGATGGCTTCTTCGAAATCGCTGATGAAGCTGACCGCGGTTTTGACCTTGTGCTTGAGGTACGCCGACAGCGACCAGTAACCGTAGCCATAGCGTGCGCGCCAATGGTTGAGCCAGCGGTTGAGGGTCAGGGTGAATTCGTAGGCCGAGTCGCCGAGAAAGGCCAGCCAGCGGTGATACCTCGTGATCACGTCAAACTGGTCGCCATGAATGACCAGAAGATGGCGACCATCGGCGGTCACGTGCACGGCTTCATCCACCAGTTGGATATTGCCCAGAATCAGCTTCGAATAGCGGCGCAGGAATTCGTCGTGGTTGCCGGTGACGTAGATCACCTCGGTGCCGCGCTTGCTCATGGTCAGCAAGCGGCGGATCACATTCGTGTGCGCCTGAGGCCAGTACATGCCGCCGCGCAGCTTCCAGCCATCGATGATGTCGCCGACCAGGTAGATCTTGTCCGCGTGATAGCCCTTGAGAAACTGCGACAGGTGTTCGGCCTGGCAATCCCGGGTGCCCAGATGCACGTCGGAAATCCACAAGGTTCGCACACGTTGCTTACGACTGGGTTTGGCGAGCTCGGCGCTGGTCATGGGCAACCCTCTGGAAAAGTTTTTACAAGCTTGCGCCGGTCGGGTTAATCGCCCATGACAGTGGCGAGTCAGTCCTGTGACAGCGCCCGGCCGGTGTAGACTGACCGCACCTTGACCAGGAGACCTGCGATGAGACCGATCCTCACGCTACGCCAATACACTCATGACCTGATCGTCCACAGTCACGACCACGCGCAACTGGTGTTCGGGCTGTCGGGTGCGCTGGATTTCGAGGTCGACGGGCATGGCAGTCAGGTGGTTCAACAGAGTTTCGTGGTGGTGCCGTCCGGTTTCCATCACGCCTGCGGTAGCGCCAATGGCAGCCGTTGCCTGGTGCTGGATGTGCCCAGCGACCAATGGGTTTCTCAGTCCCTGGGCGATCACGCCGAGGCCAGCCGTCGTTTGCTCGACAACGCCGGTCGCCTGCCCCTCGATGCCGGGCAAAGCCAATTGGTCAGTTGGTTGGCGGGCAGTCAGGTCAACGATCCATTGATCGCGCAACAAGGCGCGGTGTTGTTGCTGGCCAGCCTCAACAACGCCAAACCCGAGATCGTCGGCGGTCGGCGCCTGCCTTATGCGGCGCTGAATGCGCACATCGATCAGTACGCCGCCTATCCACTTCAAGTCGCCGATCTGGCACGCGTCGCCGGTCTGTCCAGCGCTCGGCTGCATGCGCGGTTCGTTGCTGAATGCGGGCAGACGCCGATGGATTACATCCGCAGTCGACGTTTGCATATCGCTGTGGGACTGCTGCGGGATTCGCCATTGCCCATCGGCGAGGTTGCCAGTCGGGTCGGTTACAGTTCCCAGAGTGCATTTGCTGCAGCGGTGTTGCGGGAGTTTGGCGCATCGCCTGGCAAGTTGCGCCGAGAGGCTGGCGACAAAGGACGATAGTCTGGCGACAGACACAACGGGAAGTTGCGCGGTTCAATATAGGGCCTGGTTTTATACGTTTTTCAAGGATTGCAATGACTCCCCGTACCGCCCTTGGCGCTTTGCATATTGGCGCATTGATGTTCGGCCTGACCGGTGTCTTCGGCAAACTGGCTGCCGCCTCCCCCGCCATCATCGTCTTCGGACGTGCTGCATTCGCTGTGCTGGCATTGGCCGTTTTTGCGCGATTCGCCAGCACTACTCGCTGGCAGAAACTCGAGGCTGTGGACTGGCGCCGACTGTTGCTCAGCGGTTTACTGCTGGCCGGACACTGGGTGAGTTTTTTCATTGCAGTGAAGGTCGCTGGCGTGGCAATCGCGACCCTGGGTTTCGCCAGCTTCCCGGCGTTTACCGTGATCCTTGAAGGGTTGATCTTCCGCGAGCGAATTCGCGCCAACGAAATCCTGCTGGTGGCGCTGGTCAGTGTCGGGCTGGTGCTGGTCACCCCTGATTTCGATCTGGCCAGCGGCGCCACAATGGGTCTGCTGTGGGCGGTGGGCTCAGGTTTGCTGTTCTCTCTGCTATCGCTGACCAACCGCGCCAGCTCCGGGCGAATCCCGGCGGTGCAGGCGGCGCTGTGTCAGAACGTGGTGGTCGCGTTGTGCCTGTTGCCGGTGGCGGCACCGCAGTTGAGCGAAGTGCGCGCCATCGACTGGTTGTGGATCGCATTGCTCGGGGTGTTCTGCACTGGCGTCGCTCACAGTCTGTTCGTTGCCAGCCTGGCAGTGATCAAGGCGCGGACCGCGGCCGTGGTGTTCGCCCTGGAGCCGGTTTACGGCATCACCATGGCCTGGCTGCTGTTTGATGAAAACCCGACGCTGCGCATGCTGATCGGTGGCGCGTTGATCATCGTGGCGATCGTAGTCTCCAGCCGACTCTCGGGCGGTTCAAGCAAAAAGACCGTTGCGGCAGAAGCCGCCTCTCACTGAGTGCGGTCGTTGTGCCCCAGATCGCGCTCCGGATCAATTTGATCACGGACCCGCTGCTTCAACACTTTGGCCTCCGGGAAACCGCCATCAGCCTTGCGCTCCCAAATCTGCACATCGTCACAGAAAATGTGAAACACCCCACCGGTGCCGGGCACCAGCGACACTTTGCCGAGGTCGTCGCCAAACGTGCTGAGCAGTTCCTGGGCCAGCCAGGCAGCACGCAACAGCCACTGGCATTGCGTGCAATACGTGATGATGATTTCCGGTTTGCGTGCAGTCATGATTGGCGAAACTCCTGAGCCAGAGGGGCGCCGCTATGATAGCCCGGCGAGCAGGTTCCGGGCGGTCTGCTTAAGCGGCTCGTTACCTTCCTTGAGCAACTCATTGAGCAATTCGATGGCGCTGTCCACATCGCCGTCATCAATGCAGGTCTGGGCTTGTTCGAGTTTTTCGGCGCTGCTCGGCTCGGGCGGTTCCAGGTTCAGCGGTTGCAGTTCCAGCGACTGGCCGGGATCGCTGAACTCGTTGAGAAAGGTGTCATCCAGAGTCTGCGAATCAGGCTCGGCGACCCATTCAAGTTCGGGCTCGTCCAGGGGCATTTCAAACACCTCGGGCAAGACACGCAGGTTCGAGGCAAACGGCGGCTCGACCGGCGCGGATTCGCTCGATGGCTTCGCGGCCGACGGCGAGTGTTCAAAAGGGCTGATCAGGTCCCAACTCGAATCCATCGACAGGTCATCCAGGTTCAACTGGAACTCATCGTTGGGTGCTGCTTCGGCAATCGCAGCCTTGGGGGGAGTCATTGACGCTGCAACGGCCAACGGTGCTGCGCTGCTCAGTTTCGGGTGTCGGGCGCGAATATTCTGAAGTTCTTGCAGGTCGTATCCGGCGTCACGCAGGTTGTTTTCCTGTGCTTCATAGGCGGGTACGTCACCCTGTTGACCCAAGACTTCCAACAGCTGAACGGCAAGATCCGTGCGTTGCGGCTCCTTGATCAGCGCCTCTCGCAACAAACCGGCCGCTTCGGAAAAACGGCCATAGGCCAGATAGATATCAACCCCTTCAAGCACATCGCCTGCGGGCGACTCTTCACCCGATTCAGTTGCCGGTTGCACCTCTGACGATTGGGCAACCGGTTTTGCAGTGCGATTGAGCACCGGTTCATGCCGTGACGGCAAAACAGGTAAAGCGTCGGGCAATGCCTGAACCTGTTGTCGTTGACGCCGAACGAACAACCCCAGCAACACCAGAGCCACCACCGCCAACAACCCGAGAATCAGCCCCCAGTTAGTAGCCTCAGGCTCTTCAACAATGGCCGGCGCGGGAGCCACAACGGCGGGTGCAACCGGCTCCACCGTTGCGGTCTTGATTTCCGCCAATTGGGTTTGCAGTTCAGTCACCTGCTTTTTCTGACCGGCGACCTGCTCCTCCTGGGCCTGAAGCTTCGCAGTCAATTCATCGATGGTTGCTTGCAGTTGCTGGTTTCGCAGCACGCTGGCGGCCAGTTGTTCGGCAACCGGATCACTCACAGGCGCTGCGGCAGGAGGGGGTGGCGACTGTTTGGCTTTCGCCGCAGGTGGCTTCGCAACAGCCGCCTCAACCTTCGGGAATCCAGAGGGCTGAACGTCGGTCACCGGTTCGTCAGTGACGGGAACAATCCCCGGCGAACCCGGCGGATCGATCAGCACCGTGTATTCGCGCAGCACCCGCCCGTTGGGCTGATTGAGCTGCACCAGGAAGTTCAGGAAAGGTTCATTGACCGGTTTGCTGGAGCTCACCCGGATCAGGCTGCGGTTGCCGCGCAGTATCGGGGTGAATTTCAGATTATTGAGGAAAAACACCCGATCGATGCCGGCGCGGCTGAACTCGTCTGCTGTCGCCAGGCTGACGGAGAGCTCGCCCTCCTCCAGACCTGCGGCATCTTCCAGTGCGATATCGGCGCGCAACGGCTGATTCAGCGCTGAATGCAGGGTGATATCACCCAAGCCCAACGCGGGCGCCAATGCCGAGTAAGTGACAGCACCACCGACCAGAAGCAGCCTGGTGCAACACCGTAAAGCCATGTGCCAACTCTCGAGCATGAGCATCCCTTAGATAACCAGAACCATCTTGTACGCGTTCGCACATCCGGTACGAACACGATATTGCCAAGTAGTTCTTTATAGTCTGCCCAACGGGGTATCTCAAAAGTCTTGGGTGCGTTAATGCCTCAAGATTTTTCCAGGTTGGCCAGAATGTGCCCGTGGACACGCATGCAGACCTTCAAGTCCGCCTCATCGACGCCGTCGAACAACTCGTGGCGCAGTTGGGTAGCAATGGTTTCAATTTGTTCGATCAAGGGAAGGGCCGGGGCACAGAGGACGATTTTCTTCGCCCGGCGGTCTTCCAGCACCGATTGACGTTGCACCAGTCCCTGGCTTTCGAGGCTGTCGAGCAGACGAGCCAGGGTCGGCCCTTCAACGCCGACGCTCTGCGCCAGTTCACGTTGGGTCGGGGCATCATCAAAACGCGCCAGGTGCAGCAGCACCAGCCAGCGCGCCTGGGACAGCCCCAGGCCAGCCAGACGGCGGTCCAGTTCGGCACGCCAGCCGCGCGACATCTGGGCCAGTTGCATGCCAAAGCGGTGTTGGTCGGTTAACGGCATAAAACACTCATGATTAGACTGAAATAAAGAAAAACTAATTATTAGTCAGCTAAGCATGACCCTTGGCCAGAGGCAAGGCTTGCTCTGTACTGAATCGTTACATCTATGGGGCAGATCACCTAAATCTCGAATTCGGATTGCAGCGCCGCCCGAACACAGTACAAAACGCCTTCCGGCACTCGCCCGGCAAACAATGCGGCAATCTCCGACACGGGCGGCAATTCGCCCTCGCCGTCGAGGAACGCATCCTGGATTTCACCCATCAACTCTTCAGGCAGATCCAGCGCTTGCTCCAGCGACAACTGTTGCTTGCCAATCGCTTCGGCGAGCAGGGTGTAGACGTTCTTTTCCGAGCATTGCAGCTGACCGGCGATCTGCAACGGTGTCATGCCGGCTCGGGCCAGGGTGATCAGTTCGTGGCGCAGGTCGGCCACCACTTTCGGCGCCTCGACTTGCCCGCCGAGGACTTCGAGGAAGGCCTCGCCGTAACGCTCCAGCTTGCGCGCGCCAACGCCGCTGACCGTGGCCATTTCCGACAGCGAGGTCGGTTGGCTGCGGAGCATTTCCAGCAGTGTCGAGTCGGGGAAGATGACGTACGGCGGCACGCCATGCTCTTCGGCGAGTTTTCGACGCAGGGCGCGCAAGGCTTCCCACTGTTCGCGCTCTTCGCCGCGAACCAGTTGGCTCGCCTGGCTCTTGCTGCTTTTGGCCGTGGTTTGCGGCTTGAGGTCGCGACGCAGCTCCAGGGTCACTTCGCCCTTGAGCAACGGTCGACAGGTGTCGCTCAGACGCAGGCCGCCGTAGCCTTCCAGGTCGATGTCCGCCAGACCGCGGGCAACCAGCTGACGGAACAAGGAGCGCCATTCGCTCTCTCCCATCGCCTTGCCTACACCAAATACCGACAGATGTTGATGGCCGAAGTTGCGAACCTTTTCGTTGTCCTTGCCCAGCAATACATCGACCAAATGCCCGACGCCATAGCGCTGGCCCGTGCGGTAGATCGCCGAAAGCGCCTGACGGGCCGGCTCGGTGGCGTCCCAGGTCTGCACGCCATCGACGCAGTTGTCGCAATGGCCGCACGGCTCGGGCATGTCTTCGTCGAAATAGGCCAGCAGCGTCTGGCGGCGGCAGCGGGTTTCTTCGCAGAGCGAGAGCATGGCGTCGAGCTTGTGCTGTTCCAGACGCTTGTGGCGCTCGTCGCCCTCGGAGTTCTGCAGCATCTGCTTGAGCATCACCACGTCTTGCAGGCCGTAGGCCATCCAGGCGTCTGCCGGCAGACCGTCACGACCGCCACGACCGGTTTCCTGGTAGTACGCCTCGAGGGATTTTGGCAAATCGAGGTGAGCGACAAAGCGCACGTTGGGCTTGTCGATGCCCATGCCGAACGCCACGGTGGCGACCATGATCAGGCCTTCCTCATTGAGGAAGCGCTTCTGGTGATGAGCCCGGGTATCGTTGGGCAGACCGGCGTGGTACGGCAGCGCCGGGAAGCCTTGCTCGCTGAGGAACACCGCCACTTCGTCGACTTTCTTGCGCGACAGGCAATAGACGATGCCGGCATCGCTGCGCCGTTCGGCGAGGAACGCCAGCAACTGCTTGCGCGGCTGCTCTTTGGGCACGATGCGATAGAAAATGTTGGGACGGTCGAAACTCGACAGGAAGCGCTCGGCATCCTGAAGATGAAGGCGGTCGACGATTTCTTCCCGGGTACGCTTATCGGCAGTCGCGGTCAGGGCGATACGCGGGACGTTGGGAAACAATTCCGCCAACTGGCCCAATTGCAGGTATTCGCGGCGGAAGTCGTGGCCCCATTGGGACACACAGTGGGCTTCGTCGATGGCGAACAGGGAAATTTCAAGACTTTGCAGGAAAGCCAGCATCCGTGGCTGAACCAGACGCTCGGGCGCGAGATAAAGCATTTTCACTTCACCGCGCTTGATCCGTGCCGCCAGATCGCGCTGCTGCTCGGCGCTGAGCGTGGAGTTCAATGCCGCCGCAGCGACACCCAGCTCTTCGAGGGTGGCGACCTGGTCGTCCATCAGGGCGATCAGCGGCGACACCACCACCGCCAGGCCTTCGCGCAACAGCGCCGGCACCTGGAAGCACAAGGACTTGCCACCACCGGTAGGCATCAGCACCAGGGCGTCGCCGCCACTGGCCACGCGCTCAATGATTGCACCCTGACGGCCACGGAAACTGTCGTAGCCGAAGATGTCCTTGAGGACGCGTTGAGCCTGTTCGAGCATAGAAACTCCAAAAATCACAAAAACATCCCTGCAAGGCTGGTTCAGAACCACGAAGGCTGCACCGACAAATCGTAAGTGCGCATTGCATGACGCTTTTCATTTCAGCCGCGACGCCGGCAGGGCATCACAAAACGCGGGAGTATACCCGACCCCTCCCCTGCAAAGGGTGCCGCTGATAAGACACACAAGGACGAACACTGCGCGCAACCTGTGGGAGCGAGCCTGCTCGCGATGGCGGCGTTACATTCAATATCAATGTTGATTGGGCTGCCGCCATCGCGAGCAGGCTCGCTCCCACAGGGATTGCGGCGCTCCATACTCCTGCATGGGTCCAAATATTCCGCGCGGCTGGCCTGACCGCTCAAGAAGGCCTAGAATTCCTGCATCGTATATTCCCCAAGGTAGCCCTTTAATGTCCTTCGCTGAGCAACTAACCCGCCTGCAAGTCTTCCTCGACGCCGACGAACTGCATGACGAGGCGCTGGACTACGTGGCCGCCCACGGCTACCTCACTGCGCTGTCGATCTGTTCCGAAACCGTTCCCGACCGTGAATGGATCGACGCCCTCTTCGCTGAAGAGCCGCATTACGCCGACGACACCGAGCGTGAAGCGATCGAATCCACCCTGTTGGCCCTCAAGGCTCACATCGCTCGCCAACTGGCGTCCGATGAAGAGTTCGAGTTGCCTTGTGACCTGGACCTGGGCGAAGAGCCGGACGATTCCGACCTGCGCGGCTGGTGCATCGGTTTCATGGAAGGCGTGTTCCTGCGCGAAGCAGCCTGGTTCGAAACCGCCGAAGACGAAGTCAGCGAAATGCTGCTGCCGATCATGGTCGGTTCGGGTCTGTTCGACGAACAGCCTGAGTTCGAAGACATCGCCAAAGACGCCAACCTGATGGACGACATGATCGTACAGATCCCGGAAGCCCTGACCGCGCTGTACCTGCTGTGCCAGGCGCCAGACGAAAAACCGGCGATCCTCAAGCCTCGTCACCACTAAGGTTTTGCCTATGGACAACCCCATAGGCAACCGCTCCCTGATGTTGCGTTACGTGCTGCTGGCCATCGGCTGGCTAAGCGTAGCGCTGGGGGTGATCGGGATTTTCCTGCCGGTATTGCCCACCACGCCCTTCCTGCTGCTGGCGGCCGCCTGCTTCGCCCGCAGTTCGCCGCGCTTTTATCATTGGCTGGTTGAACATCCGCGGCTTGGGCCGTGGGTTCGCGATTACCTGAGCGGCAACGGCATCCCGCTCAAGGGTAAGGTCTACGCCATCGGCCTGATGTGGGCGAGCATCCTGCTCTCCTGCTATCTGGTGCCCCTGCCGTGGGCGCGGGGGTTCATGCTGACCAGCGCCGTGCTGGTGACCCTCTACATCCTCAAACAGAAAACCCTGCACAAACCCTGACCCCTGTGGCGCAAGGGCTCTTGTGGCGAGGGGACTTGTCCCCGTTGGGTTGCGAAGCGACCCCAAACCCTGCGACCCGATTACCTCTGACACACCGCGCTTGCTGGATCTACGATTGCTGCGCAGCCGAACGGGGACAAGTCCCCTCGCCACAGGGTCCACCACCACCACCACTACCACCAACCGACGATCTGTCCTGCCTGGCTGAAAACACCGCCTAGACTTCAGGCATCTGCACCCGAGCGGCCAGACATGTCCCGCAGTCTGCGTAGTCCAGGATGGTCAACGCTCCGACTTCGGTTCGGCGGATGGCTGTTGCTGATCACTTTTCTGTTAGCCGGGCTAGGCAGTGTCGGGGCCAACTGGAGTTTTACGCAGATTCTGCAAACCGCCGAAAATCGCTACGGCACCCTCGGTTCGGGACGGGGAAGGATCGAGGCCTGGAGTCAGATGCTGCAAAGCGAAGTCAACGCCCCCGAGCGCGAGCAACTGAACGCGGTCAATCGCTTCTTCAATCAGCAACTGAGCTTTCTGGACGACACCCGCGTCTGGCATCAGACCGATTACTGGGCAACGCCCATCGAATCCCTGATCAAGGGTGCCGCTGATTGCGAGGACTACGCACTGGCGAAATATTTCAGCCTGCGCTACCTGGGAATTCCCAGCGAAAAACTACGCATCACCTACGTAAAAGCCCTGACCCAGAACCAGGCGCACATGGTGCTGACGTTCTACAACAGCCCCACGGCCGATCCGCTGGTGCTGGACAACTTGATCGGCGACGTCCGACCCGCCTCCCAACGCCAAGACTTGCTGCCGGTGTACGCCTTCAATGCCGAAGGCCTGTACTTGCCGGGAGCCAATGGCGGCAAACGCAGCAGCGACTCGAAAAAACTGTCGCGCTGGCAGGACGTACTCAAAAAGATGCAGGCCGAAGGGTTCGCCGTGGGCGACGGCTAGCCACCTGAGCAAGGAGCGATTTATGTCACTGCGTAAACAGTTGTTTCTCGCCATCTGCCTGTTCTTGCTGGTGGCGTTCAGCGGCAGTTTTTTTGTCAGCCTGGAAAGCTCTCGCGACCAGATGCTCAGCCAGTTGCGCTCCCACGCCCAGGACGCCGCCACCGCGTTAGGTTTGTCGTTGACCGCGCAAATCGATGACCCGGCCATGATCGAATTAATGGTCAGCTCGATTTTCGACAGCGGTTATTTCAGCAGTATTCGAATCATCAACATCGAGGATGCGCAGGTGCTGGTAGAACGCAGTGTGCCGGGGCAAATCGAGGGCGTTCCCGCCTGGTTTGTGAACCTGGTCAACCTGCACCCACCCGGTGGCGAAGCGCTGATCATGCGCGGCTGGGTCCAGGCGGCACGGGTCGAAGTGTTGAGCAATCCGCAGTTCGCCCTGGCCAAACTCTGGGACAGCACCCTCGGCAGTCTGATCTGGTTGCTGGTGTGCGGCCTGCTCAGTGCCGTGTTTGGCGGCTGGTTGCTGCGCCGGCAATTTCGGCCACTCGAAAGCATGGTCAAACAGGCCGAAGCCATCAGCAAACGCGAGTTCCTCAGCCTGCCGAAACTGCCGCGCACACCGGAGTTGAAACGCGTGGTGCTGGCCATGAACCAGATGGTCGAGAAGCTCAAGGCGCTGTTCGCCGAAGAGGTCGCACGCAGTGAAAAACTGCGGGTCGAGTCTTATCAGGACAGCCTTACAGGCCTGGCCAATCGACGCTTGCTGGATGAAGAACTGGCCGACGAGTTGCTGGTCTCCGAGCAGAGCAGCGACGGCCATTTGCTGATGCTGCGAATCAACGATCTGGTCGGTCTCAACCAACGCCTGGGTGGCCAGCGCACCGATGCGCTGATCAGCGCCGTCGGCGAATTGCTCAAGCGCCTGACCCAGCCACCGGAACGTCGCACCTGGCTTGCGGCGCGCAACCGCGGCGGTGAATTCAGCTTGCTGACGCCAGGGCTGGACAGCGCCGACGCCGCACGCCTGGCCAGCGAAATCAGCGCCACCCTGGAAAACCTGCGCCTGACCGGCGCCAGCGACTCCATGCCGGTGGCACACTTGGGGATCGCCCCTTACCACCCCGGCGAGCCAGCCAGTGACGTGCTGACGCGCCTGGACCAGGCGTTGACCGAAGCCCGGCAACATCCCGAGCGCCCGTGGGTCCACTTGGCCGACTCCATCACCGCGCCGACCCCGTCCCAAAACGACTGGCAAACCTGGATCGACGACGCCCTGAACCAAGGCAAGATGCAACTGTATTTCCAGCCGGTGGTGCAATGCGCCGACACCAGCCAGGTGCTGCATCACAAAGTCCTCGCACGCCTGCTCGACCCGCAGGGCGAGGCCATTGCCGCCGGGCATTTCCTGCCGTGGATCGAGCGACTCGGCTGGTCGGCCCGATTCGACCTGGCCATGCTCGAAGCCACCCTCGACTACCTCATCGTCAATCGTTGGCCACTGGCGTTAAGCCTGTCCGGCAGCACCCTGCGCGATCCAGCACAGCTGCAACACATCCTCGACATGCTCGAATCGCTGCCCGAACTCGCGCCGTTGCTGATTCTGGAAATCGACGAACGCCAACTGCCCCCTCAGGAAGAACTGCAACGTCTGAGCCACAGCCTGCTCAACACCGGTTACCGCATCGGTCTGCAGCATTTTGGTGGCAGCTTCGGCCAGATCGGCAACCTGGCTCAACTGGGGCTGGCTTACTTGAAAATCGATGGGGCGTACATCCGTCACATTGATGAGCAGAGTGATAAAAAGCTGTTCATCGAGGCGATTTTCCGGGCGACCAACAGCATTGATTTGCCGTTGATTGCGGAGATGGTGGAGACCAAAGGAGAGCTGGAGGTAATCCGGGAGTTGGGATTGTTTGGGGTGATGGGGCGGTTGATTGGGCCGCCGGAGCCGATGTAATGCGGTTGGACCATTCGTCGGAAACCATCATCTACCTGTCAAATGTGACAGTAGCCACACACGCGACTTAGGGACCTAATAACTCCGTCACTTATTCCTTGACCGGAGTTGCATCGATGGCCTCCCAATTCCCGACCAATGTCAGATCATTGCCTGAACTAGACATTCCGGATCGTACCGAGCCCGCACTTCCCTCAGAGGAATGGGGGATTAACATCGCCGCCGCCCAAGGGGTAAATCCGGATGACGGATTGAAGTGCCAAATCCAGCCATGGGACCCAATGGAGGTAGGTGACAAGGTCGTGCTACTGCTCGATGGCATTGAAGTCGATCATGACGTTATTGATGCCAATGAAGTCAAACAGCGCGTGACCTTGTTCGTTGAGCCCTGGCGCCTTACCACCGGCGCTTATACGCTGAACTACAGCGTTTCGCGATTGAGTGGAGGGTCCGACGCGCCAGAAACACCAATCCGCGTTTACGCAAAACTCGAGCGACCTGGCGGCAAGGATGAAAATGGCAGTACGCCAGGACATTCTGAACTGTACATGTTCATTGACCCGCAAATCATTGGCGGAGTCGTGGACAAAGAAACCGCCAAAAACGGCGTACCCATCACCATCATGGCCAAGCCGGGCAGCACAAAAAAAGAGGCTTACCCCAATATTGCGGTGGGCGATATATGCAGGCTGAGCTGGGGCTGGAAGATTGTCGAGTCGGCCCCGGTGACAGAACTGCAAATAAAGGATCCGGCAAACAACCCCATCGTCATTACCGTTGACGAAGAAACCATTCTTTTGGTGGGCGACTCTGACGAAGAAGGCTTGGCAGTCGCCTTTTATGTCAGGGATGTCGTGAACAACCATTCCGAAGACTGGAGCGCCCCGCAGTGGGTCGAGGTCGATACCGGTAATTCACGACTCGATGCCCCCGTGGTCAAGCAAGCGGATGGCCACGTACTTGATCTCGATGCGCTGGGCGGCGAAAAGGTCATTGTCCAGATCAACGCGAAAAAACCCAGTTTTGAAAAAGACGACATCATTGTTGTCAACCTCAAGGGCTACCCGCTGGAAGGCCCGGCGGTGGATATCAATGTCTCCAAAACCATCGACAAACAGCCTGACACTATCGTCGAGGTGGAGCTGCCAAATGCTGCTGTACGTTTACTCGCCCAGACCCAGGCTGTTTTTTCCTATCGCCTTGAAAATCAGGATGGGACGAAAAACCTGAAATCAAAAGGGCGATTCATTGACATCATCGGTGAAGCCAATCGCCTGGCAGCACCCGTCGCCGACGATGCGCGTCAAGGTGCACTTGACCCTGCACTCGCGAGCACCACCATCAGCATTCCATTCGATGAGTCGATGGATGCCGGGCAGGAAATCGAGCTCAGATGGGTGGGCACCCAACACGACAACGGCAGTTACGAACCGGGGCTGGAGCGGTATCCGATCAGCAACAACGATATGCTCAATCGGCGGCCGATCCCCATCACTGTGAGCGGTCAGCATATTGTCGCAATCAAGGACGGCAAACTTGATCTGTACTACCTGATCCATTCGATTGGTGATGACGAAAAACCCACCAAGCGTGAATCCATTCACCTGGAAACGCTCATCATCGGGGCTCCATTGCTGGAGCTTGCAGTACCTGAAGTCGAGAAGGAACAAGGCGGCACACTCAACCCCGAAGATGTCCTCACTGGATTTCGGCTGACGATTCCCTACACCGGTACACAAGCTGAAGACGTGGTGAAGTTCACCTGGTTGGGATCAACCAGCGGCAGTATCAGTGATTCGATCACCCTGAACTCATTCACCGCGGGTAAGCCTGTGGAGTTCAAGCTTGGCAGCCAATTCGTCACCGACCATCTCTTGCCCAATCGCCGCGGCATTGTAGAAGTCTGGTACGAAGTCAACCGACCCTCTGAGAAAAAAACTCGCTATTCGAACACGCTGACCCTGAAAATCAGCAAAGCTCGACCTGTACTGCAAATCGTTGGCAGACGCTCGTCCAGTGGTCCTCATTACTATTCGAACCCGACACTCTTGAATGGTACCCCCACTCGTAGTGGTGACGTGTTGTGGGCCTATGAAGGCGACAGTTCCGGCATTGCAGGTCAGTACTTTATCGACATCGAGCCTGAACGCCCCTTGGTCGTCACCCTGCAAGACCAGGGCACTCTCATCGAGAAACACATTCTGCGCCCAGGCAACATCACGGGCTTGTTCAATCTGGCAGACCGTCACAGCGGGTGCATTACCAAGAATGACGGCAGTGTTTTTGGCTGGAGTGATAACGCCGAAATGCTCCCCCCAGTTGATCTCACTGATGTGAGCTACGTCGTGGCCGGCGGGCTCGCTTATGCCGCGATCAAACGAGATGGCACCGTCAGAGCGTGGGGAGCTGCCGAGTTCGGGGGGACGATCCCGCCGATCATCAGCGCTCAACTGCGAAGCGTGAAGAAAATTGCCGCCAGCGGTGGCGGTGCATTTGTCGCCCTGCGCGCCGATGGCAGCCTCGTGGCCTGGGGTCGTAAAGAATTCGGTGGTGTCATTCCCACCGCGATCAGCTCACAACTCAGACAGGTGAAACAGGTTGTCGGCACGACCACCGACTTCAGCGCATTACTGAGTGACGGTCGTGTCTTCAGTTGGGGAGAGACCTGGCCCCAAGGTCTGAACATAACCGCAGCCAATGGTACTGCACGCCTGAGTGCCAACAATCGCGCGTTCGCAGCCCTCAAGACTGATCGCAAGGTTGTGGCGTGGGGTTCCAAGGAGCACGGCGGAGAGATTCCCGCAGCGATTGCAAAGCAGCTCCTGAACGTGACGCATATCAGTTCGACCAGCGCAGCGTTTACCGCCTTGAAAGTAGATGGATCGGCGATTGCCTGGGGTAACTCCCGATTCGGCGGCGCTGCGCCAGGCACCTTGCAAAATGTACAGCATGTTACTGGTACCACTACCGCCTTCTGCGCATTGAAAAAGGACGGTTCGCTGGTCGCTTGGGGAAATCCGGGCGAGGGAGCAACGATTCCACAGGGGCTTGGGCCGGTACTCACGTTGTCGGCGTCTTATGGATCTTTCAGCGCGTTGCTGGAGGACTTCACGGTAGTGTCCTGGGGCATCAATTCAGGGGTAGCCGAGGGCCATGAAGCCGCCGGGGTTTACCACGCGGGCCCTCATTGGGTGCTTCTGACTCCGCAAGACACGGTGTACGCCTGGGGATCAGGCGCTCCCGATCTTAAACCGCTCGAGGGTCAGATTTCTTACGCCGAGTGAACAACAACCAATAGTTTTTGAACTGTGTTTCCTGCACGTGGGGAAACCTATCCCTGGAGAAATGCAATGAGCATCAACGTGAAAGCCGCACCAACTGTCAGCGACGTCACCATCATGGGTCAACCACTCGTTGGCGGAACAATTACCGGCAGCTACCTCTACCAGAATGCGGACGAAAATCCCGAAAGTGGCTCAACGTTCTGCTGGTACAACGGGGGAAAGGCTGGCGACGTAATTGCCACTACGCTCGATTTAACGCTGCTGCCCGAACACGATGGCATGGAGCTGACATTCTCGGTGACTCCGAGCGCCTTGTCCGGTGAAACTGGCGAGGAGACCTTCTCCGAGCCGATCATCATCACCACGGGGGGATTCCAGAACATCTCGGACGAAGAGAGCGAGAACAGTTACCTGAAGCAGCGCGGTCAGTACGCCTTTCACGCCAATACCCCCAAGGACGGAATGATCACCACCTCGGCGGGCGCAATGGCGTTTAAAAACCGGGTCACACAGAACCTTACCATCTTTGGAGCCAGTACCTACGGTGGTGTTGTGCCCGACGATATAAAGAGAATGCTGGAGAACAACCCTGCCGCCACCATGTTCTCTACCCATAGCAGCTTTGGTGCTTTGGTGCCGGTAGGCCGCGGTAACCAGCTGCTTGCCTGGGGTCCGAACATGCCCGCCAACAAGCCGATTATCAAGGATGTCAAAGCGGTTTACACCAACGAGACGTCAATAGCGTTTATCTATAAAGACCCCAAACCGGGTGAACACACCATTGGCGCTATCGGCTCCGCGGCGACGGGGGGCGAGGTCCCATTGGCTATTCAGACCAAGCTGTTTTTTGACCCGCCAACCGCCATCTATTCCACCACCAGCTCATTCGCTGTGCTAACCAAGGCCGGCAAGGTATACGCTTGGGGGCCGGTCGCCACAGGCGGTGTCATCCCGGCCAATGTGCAGGCAGAACTCGACGAGATGAAGGTGGAACGAATCATTGCCTCATCTCAAGCGTTTTGCGCAATCTCTGACGAGCGCCATTTGATCGGCTGGGGAACAAATGGCACCATTCCGGCCGACGCGCTGGATAAAATCTACAACGATAAAGGCGTTCAAACCGTCATTGCCAATGAGCATGCCTTCTGTGCAATCACCTTGGACAGGAAAAAAGCCGTGACCTGGGGGAGTCCGAGTCACGGCGGCACGATGTCTGAAGCGGCAGCAAGCCTTGCTGCCAAGGGCAACCTTGTATTGTGTGGGGCCTGCCCCTGGGCCTTTTGTTTTGTCAATGACAAAGGCCAGGCAGCAGCCTGGGGATATGCAGGTTACGGCGGGGGGCCGATCCCGACCCGAAGCATGGCCATGGGTGCTATGGGAGCCATGGGCGTAAAGGCCAGAACAGAAAGCGTCGATAAACCCTCCATGAACGCACAGGCACTTTTTGAAGAAGGCGACACCCAAAGCCGTATCGAATCACTGTTTGAAGCCAGCCCTGTTGCCGAACCCTCTGACGCCGAGGCATTCGGGGCATTCGCGGCTTTTGGAGCTTTCTCCGCCCCCCCTGCATCGACACGAGTGTCGTCCAGGGTTGCAACAAAAGATGGTGGCGACATCGAACTGGTACGCAATGACGGTAGCTTCGTGTTGATCAGTCGCGATGCCGATGGTCGCACCAAAGATGTCATCGCCTGGGGATTGGCTGCAACGGGAGGCACACTTCCTGACGAGACCCGTCAGGTCCTGATGGCCAGTACCATTCGTAAAGTGTATTGCTCCAACGGTGCGTTTGCCGCACTGGTCGATCAAGGCCAAACCAAAGGCGCTGTCGTTGCCTGGGGCAGACCGAACCAGGACGGCGGCCTGATTCCCCCAGCGTTGCAAAGCGCATTGAACAGCGGGGTTGTTGAAATCTATACGGTTCAGAGCAGACCCTCTCCTTCAGGAGCCGTGTATGGGGGCTTTGTCGCACGCAAAGAGGACAACCGCTGCGTGACATGGGGCGGTCTTCTCCCGGCGCAGGATTTTGACCCGGCACGAGACGCTTAGTACCAACTCTGCCCCCCGGGGCCAGGCGAACACCCTCGACTGGCTCCCGGCGCTGCATTTCTCCCTTCAGCCATAAAGTTTCCATGATTGAGGGGCAACCACGACTCATCGCCAGGTAATGACCCTCAGGAGCTCCCATGGACCTTCCCAATCCAGGCCTGTTCTCTCGATTTGATGGCACTGATTCTGTGCTCGTCGAGTATCCCTTGATGATCACCGGCATGATCCAAGGTATCGCGGACGGTGATGCTGGAGTCAACATTGCAGTGCTTACCGGCCATCCCGCCGGGATGCTCTGCAACATCGATCCTTATAGCGCCATGCAAGCGGGAGACCGACACGACATCTACTGGGGCGATCTCAAGATCTATGTAAAAGAGGTTTTGCCTGAAGAAGTCGACCAACGCCTGCTGTTCTACATACCTATCACCGGCATTGTTGCTGGTTGGGTTGAGAATGTGCATTACCAGATAACCCGCAATGGCTCGACGGCCCCTGATGAGACGTCTGCACCACTGCGAATCCTGGTCAAGCTCAACCGCCCGGGCGGACCGGATAAACGACCCTTTGAGGCCTGGCATTCAGAACTCAAAGCGCCGCAGCTACCCGATGACGTGAAAAAAAATGGCGTGGATGCCGAATGGGCGAAAAACGGTATTCCAGTCACCGTGCCGATTTACCCGGCAATTGCCGCGAGAGATACGGTACGACTGAAGTGGGGGACTGTGTTCGCCCCTGCTCTGCGGATCACCGAGCAACAGGCCGCAGGCACGGAGGCGATCACCATCACTGTTGATCAGGCGACGGTCCTGGCCGGCGGTGACAGCAATGCCTTGCCAGTGCGCTACGAAGTTTATGATGAAGTGTCCAACTTCTGCGAAAAGTGGTCCGCAATCACCCCAGTGAATGTCGACGCCGGTGCCTGGCGATTGCTGGCTCCTCTTATCGTTGAAGCGTTGAACGGTGTTATCGATCTGGACCAATTGAACAGGGCCCCGGTCACACTGCAAATAGACATCAGGCCCGAGGACTTCGAAACTGGCGACACGCTTGAGGTGTCCTGGGTCGGTACACGCCCTTCTTCCAGCGAACCGGTCAACCATAAAGAATCGGTACCCATTGTCAAAGGGCCGGACTCTGTCCAGGTCAAAGTGCCCTACGAGCTTGTCAAAGCCATTGCGATGGGCTCGGCGGATGCGTCATACGTGCTGATCAAAGCCAACGGTGACCCACCATTGTCTTCCAAACACGCCTTTGCCACAGTCAAGGGCAAGATCTCGAATTTGCCGGCGCCGACCATCAGCGAAGTCATCGGGGAAATACTGGAGCCCAGTGTAAGCCGTGCGACCGTGCACATCCGTTATCCGGGAATGACCGACGGCGACCGTATCAAGCTCTTCTGGTTAGGCACACGGGCCAACGGTATTCCCTACCTGCATGAAGTGCCCTATACCGTTACGGCGGGCGACGCCCGACTCAAACACATCACCCTGCTCGTCGAGAATAAGCACATCACGCCGCTCGATGGCGGCACACTCGACCTTTATTACCGTGTATCCAATGACCTGGCGCAAGCCCGCAAGGTCGACGATTCCGAACATTTGTGGGTGAAGGTCGGAACAATATCGGCCACGTTGCCCGCCCCGGCGGTGGACAAAACGCAGGACGGCGTGCTCGATCCAGCACTGGTACCACGCAACGCCACCTTGCGTATCCCCCGTATCCCCACTGCCAAGGGAGATGTGTTGACCTACTACTGGAGGGGTATCTCACCTGCCGGCACTACCACCGACGGACTGCCAATCACCCTCAATCTGGTCGGCGAGTCATTGAGCTTCAGGATCGATGCGCAATTCATCAAGCCAAACATGAACCAACAGGTCGAGGTCCGTTACACCCTCAAGCGCGCGACCACCGGCGACTACGAATACTCGGAACTGCTGCAGTTGATCGTCGGCACGTTGATTGGCGAACTGCCAGCGCCGGAGGTGAAAGAGGCTGACGGCAACGCATTGAATCCGATCAAGGCGCTGACCCACCTCACGGTGAAAATTCCGCGCTATGCCACCATGGAAAAGAGCGACCGACTCAGCGTCACCTGGACCGGGACACCGGGCCAAGGGTCATTTACGAGCCCTGAAAGAGAAGTTCGTACGATTGAACCTAAAGAAGTTGAGATGCCTACCCATTTGGTCCCCTTCAACCTGGATCGAGACGTGGTGGTCACCTATAACGTCAAACGCTATGTCCAACCGAAAGCTTCCGATCCGCTGAATCTTCACGTTCAGAAGTTTTCACTCAGTGATCTGCCAACCCCGAAAGTCACGCAGGCACCCGACGACAAGGTACTGGAACTGGCCGCCTTCATTGGAGATGCGACCACGACTCTGGCCAACTGGCCTCACAGCGCCGAAGGCCAGAAAATCTGGTTGCACGCCGAAGGCACCCGAAACGGCAGTCCTGAAACCATTACGTTGTATGACGGCAAAGCCATTACGCAGCAGGAAGCCGAAAGGGGTTTGAGTACCTTTCTTTCACGCGCACGACTTCTGCAATTGACTGACAAAACAACGCTCACACTGATTGCCAAGGTCGCCTTCGATGGCGGTGACAATCCAAACCCGGCACAGGAGTTTCCGCGACTGGTGTTGACGTTGCTGCAAGTGGGAGAGCTGGTCCTGATCCCGCCCAGCGTCGACGGTGTGGTGGGCAATGCCCTTGACCCTGTCCTCCTGCCCGCCAGTGGTGCGGTGGTGAAGGTGCCTCGTTATGGTGGCATGGCCGTGGGAGACAAAATCTTCGTCTCCTGGCGCGGTGCTCCGGGCAGTGGTTCCCATACCACCTCCCCCCCACAAGAAGTCTCCAGACGGGAAGAAATGAGCTTCAATGTGCCCAGAAATGTCGCGATCGCCAATGCCGGGCGCAGCGTGACGGTGGTCTACCATGTAACGCGTGCCGAGGGGGGGGAAGAGCGTGAATCACCGCCCTACACCTTTAACGTCGTGGTCGAGCTCAAACTGGGGCCACCCACTGTTACTGGCGTCGTCGGTGGCTTTCTTGACCTGGATAGTGTTCCTGCCAGCGGCGTTCCTGTGATCATTCCTCAGTATCAAGGCATGGCCATTGGCGACATGGTCAGAGTGAGGTGGACAGGCCCGGGCGGCAGCGACACGACGCTGCCTGTGAGAATTGATTCATTGGGCCCCAGGACAATCAACGTTGACCGGGCGATGGCAATCAATAATCGAGGTTATGACGTTACGGTCACCTACCTGGTAACGCGTATAACCGGAGGGCAAGAGCGAGAGTCGCCAGCAGCAGCGTTTAAAGTAATGGTGTTCCTGAAGGATGAACTGACAACATTCGCAAGTGCAACATTTGAGGGATGGGAACGTGGCCCCATCACCGACCCGAGAGATTTGCGTATTATTGCGCACCAAGGCCGTTACGTACTGTTTAACAATACTTACAGCAGCTTGGCAGGCATCTTTCTAAGAAAACGCTTTCCGAATTTTAAAATAGGACAACATTATCAATTCTCCGTTGACGCTGCCAGAATCGATATAGGCGGGGGCAACGTTGCACCTGTAATTTCTTTAAGTACAAGTCAAGGTTATCTGACCGGAGGCACCACTCTTACGACAAACTGGACAACATTGCATGGAATATTCATCGCAACAACCAATTCTTTGGAATTATATATAAATACTCACCAAGCCACTCATGTCAGCAATGATTATGCAGTGGTCAACCTGCGTATAAGAGCCATCTGAGCACTGAAGGGGAAGTGGACAGAATTATTTATCCAAAATCATTAGGCCAATTCCGCCTACTCGCGAAAGCAATGTAACAGAACAACAAAACCCGCCATTCCTTTCACAGGAATAGCGGGTTTTGTCCTTTCAGATTTCAAGTCACACCGTATCCACCTTCAACGAATGATCATTCAACATCCCGTTGATAATCGTCGCCGTATCCTGCCCACCGGCAATCACCCCACCCGCCCCCGGCGTTACGCCGTAATGGCTGGCCAGGTTCACACCCGCCAGGTCGATGGTCTGGTTCGGCGCGGCGCCCGCCATGGCGCTGACATCGATGCTGGTGACCAGTGAATCGCCGCTGCCGGTGACTTTGAAGTGCAGATAATCATCCAGCGATGCAGCGGTGCTGTTTTCCCCTTGCAGCAGTTGTGACAGGTCGAGTTTGTCGGTGCCCGGCGTGAAGTCGGTGACCACGTCGTGGCCGCTGTTGCCTTTGAGCCACTGGAAGGTGTCGGCACCGCTGCCGCCGGTGAGGGTGTTGTTGCCCAGGCCGCCGATGAGGAAGTCGTCGCCGCCCCCACCGTTGAGCATGTCGTTACCCAGGCCGCCGTTGATGATGTTGCTGTGGTTGTCGCCGGTGAGGCTGTCGTTGAAATTTGAACCGGTCAGGTTTTCGATCGCCGTCAGGGTGTCGGTCCCGGCGCCCGCGGTGTTCTGCGCACCGAGCACGCCCAGATTGACCGTAACCCCGGCCGTGGCGTGGGCATAGCTCGCGGTGTCGACGCCGGTGCCGCCGTCGAGCAGGTCGTTGCCCGCACCGCTGTACAGCAAGTCATTGCCGGCGCCGCCGTGCATTTCGTTGTTGCCAGAACCGGCGGTGAGTACGTCGTTGCCATCGCCGGCATTGATCACATTGTTACCCGCGCCCGCCACCAGTACATCGTCGCCCGCCGTGCCGGTGAGGGTGTGGCTGTCCTGATAGGTGATGGTCACGGCACCGCTGTCGCTGCCGCCATGGTTGTCGCTGGCGACATAGGTGCCGTGGGCATCTGGCGTGATGTCGTGGGCACCGGCGTAGTTGACGGTCATGGTCAACTGGTAGTCTTCCGCCCCCTTCCCGCTGTTGCCCGGGCCAGGGTTGTCGATGTTGGTGATGTGGATCTGGTAGGTGCTGTCCGACGTTGCGGTGAGGGTTTGCCCGTCCGCGAGGGCGATCCATGCGCCGCCGTTGATTGAGTACTCCATGGCGACATGATCGGCCGGCAGATTGTGATCCAGGTTAAGGGTTTCACCCTGTTTGAGGTCGATGGTGATGCGGTCCTCAGCGTGGGTGTTGTTGACCGGTCCCAGCGCCCCGCTGACTACCAACACCGCCGTCATGGCTGTCGTGTTGGCGACGAATGCACTGCGGGCGAGGGTCACCGCCTGCTCGTTACCGCCGGTGAAACTGAAGTTCTGATTGGTGCCGGTGAAGTCCGCGCCTTTGGCAATCCAACCGGTGTTGACGGTGGTCGGCGAAGCGGTCAGCGGATCGCCATTCGGATCGGTGTCATTGGCCAGCAGCAACTCGTCCGGTAGCACGATGTTGCCCGACAGCACGTTGGTGATGATGTGGTCATCGACTGCCACCGGTGGCGCGTTCGCAATGACTGGGTCCGGCAATGTCGAACTGGCCGAGTCGCTGTCGCTGATGCCGCTATTGTTCACGGCGATGGTGATGGTGGTGGTCCTCTCGTCGCCATCGCCATCGCGCAAGGTGTAGGTGAACACGTCGGTCGCACCGGGACCGTTCACGGCGTCCGGGTTGCTGTGGTAGACCGCGTTGCCTGCCGCATCCAGCGTCAGGTAACCGTAGGTGCCATTGATGTGGCTGTTCAGGCCGCCGATGGCCGGGGTCGAGGTGTCTGAACCGGCACGCACGCCGACCACCCCACCCCCATCGGCATCGCCGAAGTCGTTCGCCAGCACGTTGCCACTGACTATGCCGCCCTCCACTACCGAGACCGCGTCGGGGTTGGCGGTCGGCAGGTCATCGACGATGTTGACCACGATGGTGCTGGTGGTGGAATGGCCCAGGGCGTCGGTGGCTTGGTAGGTAAAACTTTCGCTGAGGGTGTTCTCGCCATCGTTGGCGTGCGGCGTGGTGCTGGCCGGCGAGGTCAGGGTGTAGGTGTAGGAGCCATCGGGATTGAGCAGGATTTTCCCATAGGTACCAGTGGCGCTGCCGACCAGCGTGTAGGTGATCGCGCCGGTGGCACCAGTGACAGAGCCGACCAGGGTGCCACTGGCGGTTTCAGCCGTGAGGCCCGGCTGACTGCCGGTGACAGTGCCGGGCGCCAGATCCTGGCCATCCTGGTTCAGGTCGAGGGCTTTTTCGTAGACGGTCACGTCGCTGTCGCTGACCGCCAGAATGCTGCTGTTGTGCACGTCGATGGTGATGGTGGTGGTGCTTTGATCACCGTCGGCATCGCGCACGGTGTAGGTGAACGAGTCCGTCGCGCCAGGGCCGCTCACGGCGTTCGGGTTGCTGTGGTAGACGGCGTTGCCGTTGGCGTCCAGCGTCAGGTAACCGTAGGTGCCATTGATCTGAGTGTTCAGGCCGCCGATGGCCGAGGTTGAGGTGTCGGAACCGGCACGCACGCCGAGCACCGCGCCTCCTGCGGCGAGGCCATCGGCGCCGCCGACGTCGTTCCACAGCACGTTGCCGCTGACGGTCCCTCCCTCCGCGACCGCAGCCTCGTCGGCATGAGCCGTCGGCACGTCATCGACGATGTTGACCACGATGGTGCTGGTGGTGCTGTTACCCAGGGCGTCAGTGGCTTGGTAGGTGAAACTTTCGCTGAGGGTATTCGGCCCATCGTTGGCGTGCGGCGTGGTGCTGGCCGGCGAAGTCAGCGTGTAGGTGTAGGAACCATCGGGATTGAGCAGGATTTGCCCGTAGGTGCCAGTGGCGCTGCCGACCAGGGTGTAGGTGATTGTGCCGGTGGCACCAGTGACCGAACCGACCAGCGTGCCACTGGCAGTTTCGCCGGTGTCGCCCGGCAGGCTGCCGGTGACGGTGCCGGGCGCCAGATCCTGGCCGTCCTGATTCAGGTCGAGGGCTTTTTCGTAGACGGTCACGTCGCTGTCACTGACCGCCAGAATGCTGCTGTTGTGCACGTCGATGGTGATGGTGGTGGTGCTTTGGTCACCGTCGGCATCGCGCACGGTGTAGGTGAACGTGTCGGTCGCCCCGGGGCCGCTCACGGCGTTCGGGTTGCTGTGGTAGACGGCGTTGCCCGCCGCATCCAGCGTCAGATAACCGTAGGTGCCATTGATCTGGCTGTTCAGACCGCCGATGGCCGAGGTTGAGGTGTCGGAACCGGCACGCACGCCAAGCACCGCGCCTCCTGCGGCGAGGCCATCGGCGCCGCCGACGTCGTTCCACAACACGTTGCCGCTGACGATGCCGCCTTCGGCGACCGAAACCTCGTCGGCATGAGCCGTCGGCACGTCATCGACGACGTTGATCACGATGGTGCTGGTGGTGCTGTTGCCCAAGGCGTCGGTGGCTTGGTAGGTGAAACTTTCGCTCAGAGTGTTGGCACCGTCGTTGGCGTGCGGCGTGGTGCTGGCCGGCGAGGTCAGGGTGTAGGTGTAGGAGCCGTCGGGATTGAGCAGGATTTGCCCGTAGGTGCCGGTGGCGCTGCCGACCAGGGTGTAGGTGATTGCGCCGACCGCTCCGCTGACCGAACCGACCAGGGTGCCACTGGCAGTTTCGCCGGTGTTGCCCGGCAGGCTGCCGGTGACGGTGCCGGGCACCAGATCCTGGCCGTCCTGGTTCAGGTCGAGGGCTTTTTCGTAGACGGTCACGTCGCTGTCGCTGACCGCCAGAATGCAGCTGTTGTGCACGTCGATGGTGATGGTGGTGGTGCTTTCGTCACCGTCGGCATCGCGCACGGTGTAGGTGAACACGTCAGTCGCGCCGGGCCCGCTCACGGCGTTCGGGTTGCTGTGGTATTCAGCGTTGCCGTTGGCGTCCAGCGTCAGGTAACCGTAGGTGCCGTTGATCTGAGTGTTGAGGCCGCCAACGGCCGGGGCCGAGGTGTCGGAACCAGCACGCACGCCAAGCACCGCGCCCCCTGCGGCGGGGCCATCGGCGCCGCCGACGTCGTTCAACAGCACGTTGCCGCTGACGATGCCGCCCTCCTCAACCGCGGTCGAGTCGGGGTTGGCGGTCGGCAGGTCATCGACGATGTTGACGTTGATTTGCCCGGTCGCCGAACTGCCGTCCGTATCGGTGGCGACGACGTTGAAATTCTCGGTGATGCTGTTGGCTCCGTCACCGGTCGGATGGGTTTCATTGTCGACGAGGGTGTAGCTATAACTCACAACCCCCGTGGCCGGGTTGTAGCCGGTGATGGTCAGGGTGTTGCCCAACGGAGTAGTGATCGATTGCGGGAAGCCTGCGGCAACGCCACCGCTGATCACGTTGACCCCTCCGATGCTCAGGCTGGTCAGCCCGTCAGGAGCGGACACGCTGAACGTGCCGGTCTTGGTCAGTGCCTCTGGATTGGGGGCCGAACCGTCGGCCAGGTTGGCCTCATTGACGGTCAGTTCGCCCCCTGCCACCGACAGGCCGGTGAGGGTGACCGGATTGTTCGGCACATCAGGAACAACCGGTGTCACAGGAATAACTGGAACATCCGGTGTTACAGGAACAACGCCTGATCCTCCTGCACCACCTGCACCACCTGCACCACCTGCACCACCTGAAGCACCTGCACCGTTATCACCGTTGTCCGGGTTTCCGGCCAGCCGCCCCAGGGGAAATTCGGGGATGCCGTTGAAGCCTGCGGTAGGAAAACCAATCGTCGGATCGACCCGCCCGCCCACCTCTTCAAGCATGACGAACGAGTGGCCGCCGCCCAATGCGCCAGGTGCGCCGGTCGAACCCGGTCCGGCCGCCGTAGCTTCAGCAGTCTGTGTCGGGTCGTCGCCGGCAGCGATCGCTTTTTGCAGTTGTTCGACATCGGTCAGTTGCGCTTGAGTCGGTGTCACCGCTTCAGCGGTGTATACATGGGGTGCCTGATTCGCGAGTAACTGGGGCGTCATCTCCATACTGCTGCCACGTCCAAGTGTCAGTTCCTGGCCATTGTGCAGATGAACCGCCACCGCGCCTTCGGCCCCGGTGACCAGTTGATCGCCGGCGAACAACCGGTCCCCCTCGACCAGCGCGCGTCGGGTGCCATCGCTCGCAACCGCGAACACCTGACCAATGACCTTACTGACAATACCGATGAGCGTAGCCATGTGCACTTCCTCCGCTGCCAACCGCTGTCGGCATCCTGTTTTTGCGAAGAACGTGCTCATGGCTCCAACGGGTTGCCTGGCGGAATCGCCTGCTGGCAGCGGTTACTTCAAGTAAGCCGCTGCCCTGGCGCCGTTCTCGCCAAGCGTGCCGCTCGCGGGCGACGTGTCTGCTGCGGGATAAAAACCCTCTGCAATCAATGGCATCGGGATCCACTTGCACAACAAGTCGCCCTTTGAGCGATGCGTAACGGTTTTTCCCCACCAAGGTGACAAAAAACCGTCACCCTAAAACCGTCCGCTTCCCTCCCCTCCAGCACTTTCCCGCCCTATGTCGATATGTGGTCTGGAACTTTCATCAAGCCCCGCGGAGCTCCATAACGCTCATAAATCAAGGGCTTTCGCAGTAAACAATGTGCTGGATTTTGCGGAGCTCATAAGTTTTTTTTGGCATAAGCCTTATGAAAAATTCTTCTATGGTTTTCCCCAGAATGTTCTTAGCTCTGTTGTTACAAGCATGAAACGGTTTTCACTATAAATGTCGTCAAATATTTGGCGACTAATAAGCACCATTAGGAATCAGGGAGAGGCACCCATGCGCGTATTATCCCCCCTCTGCAGCGCAATTCTGTTGGCCATGGCCTGCACTTCTCAGGCTCAAGCCATGTCATTGACGGAAGCAATCCAGAGCACCATCGCGACCCACCCGGAACTGGCGTCTCGAGTGGACAGCCGCCTCTCGGCCGATGAACAAGTGAAAGTTGCCAAAGGGGGCTTTTATCCATCGGTTGACTTGAATGCCGCCTACGGGCGCGGGTACAGCGATAACACCAACACCCGGGCATTAGGTAATCACCACACCGAAATTCTGACCTACACCCAATCGGAATTGCGTCTGCGGCAGATGCTCTTCGATGGTTTCAACACCTCGAACGAAGTCCAGCGCACTAAAGGCGTGGTCAACTCCCGGGCCTATTACGCGCAGGGCACCGCTCAGGATCTGGCCCTGCGCACTATCGAGGTCTATCTCGAAGTGCTCAAGCGCCGCGAACTGGTGACGTTGGCCACGAACAATCTGCAAGCTCACATGCGGGTCAACGATCAGATAGGTCTGCGCACCCAGCGTGGTATCGGCAGCACCGCCGACTCCGACCAGTCCATCGCTCGCCGGGCACTGGCACAAAACAACCTCGATACCGCTGAAGTCGATCTGGCGGATGCCGAGTCGAACTTCTACGCCGTCGTGGGGCGCCTGCCCGATGAACTCGAAGCCCCGCCCTCAACCCGCGGCGAACTGCCCGCCACCCTGCAGGAAGCCCAGCAAAGCATGGTGGAAAACAACCCGTACCTGAAATCCGCCCAGGCCGATGTGCAATCGGCCGAGAGCCAGTACGAAGTTGCCAAGTCGCCGTTCTACCCTCGTTTCGACGCCGAAGCCGCCGTGGGTGCGAACAACAACGTGCAGGGCGATGAAGGCCACGACAACGAATGGCGAGTCGGCATAGTGATGAACTACAACCTGTTCCGCGGTGGCAGCGACAAGGCTCGCCTGGCCTCCGATGCGCACTTGATCAACCAGGCGATGGACGTCCGCAACAATGCCCTGCGCCAACTCAACGAGAACATTCACCTGGCCTGGAACGCCATGGTCAATGCCAAGAAACAAACCCCGACCGCCCGCGAATACGCGGACACCAGCCGACGCGTGCGGGTGGCCTATCAGGACCAGTTCGGCCTCGGCCAACGCACCCTGCTCGACCTGCTGGACAGTGAAAACGAGCTCTACAACGCCAACCGCCGCTACACCGAAGTGCGCTACACCGAGGAGTTCTCGATGTACCGCGTGTTGGCGAATATGGGGCAGTTGCTGAGCAAACAACGGGTGGTGTTGCCCGCCGATACGATCGCCTCCACGGAAGTAAAAAACGAAGCCCGTTTGCCTGAACTGAAGTAGGCCCTGCAGGAGCTGCCGCAGGCTGCGATCTTTTGATCTTTGGCGCCCGAATCCCCGCCACAAAAGATCAAAAGATCAAAAGATCGCAGCCTTCGGCAGCTCCTACAGGAGATGTGTAGATTTCTATGCCAATTGCCGCAGCGCAACGGGAGAGATCAATGTGACCAGCATGGAATCCGGCAACATCGGTGTCGATCCGCGTCTGAGCTTCGATGACCCGCTTCTGGACGGTCTGTTGATCCTCTGCAAACTCCACGGCGCGACGGTCAGTCGCGCCAGCCTGAGTGCCGGACTGCCCCTGAACAAACAACGCTTGAGCCTGGACCTGCTGCCTCGCGCAGCGGCCCGGGCCAGTTTGCAGGCGCGATTGCTGCGCCGTGAACTGGCGGACATTTCCGTTCTCAACTTGCCTGTAATGCTGATCCTCAACAACGGCCGTACGGCCATACTGCGACGCATCGGCGATGACGGGCAGTTGTTGATATTGCCGAGCGAAGCCGACGGCGGTGAACAATGGGTCAGCACGGACGAGCTGGCCGAGAATTACAGCGGCCAGGCCTTGTTCGCGCGGCCACGGCATGAACTCGAAGACCTGCGTTCGCCGCTGGTGCCGCGAGTTGAGGCGTGGTTTCGCGACACTTTGAAGCTGTCGAAATGGCTGTACAGCGACGCAATTCTGGCAAGTTTTCTGATCAACCTGCTGGGGCTGATGGTGCCGCTGTTCGTGATGCAGACTTACGACCGGGTGGTGCCGAACCAAGCCACGTCGACGTTGTGGGTGCTGTCCATCGGCTTGCTGATCGGCACCGGTTTCGAACTGGTATTGCGGGTGGTGCGCGCGCACCTGCTGGACACCGCAGGGAAGAAAACCGACGTGATCCTTTCGGCCACGTTGTTTGAACGCATCACTGGCATGTCGATGAAAGCGCGGCCAGCGACCATTGGTGGTTTCGCCCAAAGCATCCATGACTTCCAGGGCCTGCGGGAATTCCTCACCGCCGTAACGCTGACGAGCCTGATCGACCTGCCCTTTGCCGTGCTGATGCTGGTGGTGATCGGCCTGCTCGGCGGCTGGCTGGTGGTGATTCCGGTACTGGCGTTTCCGATCACGATCCTCTTCGCGATGGTGATTCAGGTCCGCCTGCGCGACACCGTACAGAAAAGCCTGAGCCTGGGCGCCGAACGCCAGGCGCTGCTGATCGAAACCCTCGGCGGTCTGGAAACCCTCAAGGCGTGCAGCGCCGAAAGCGAACGCCAGCACAAATGGGAAAGCACCCACGGCGCCCTCACCCGTCTCGACAGCCATGCGCGCAACCTCTCGGCGCTGGCCACCAACGGCACGCTGTTCATCCAGCAATTCTGCGGCATGGCGACCATCGTCGCCGGGGTCTACAGCATCATCGCCGGCAACCTCAGCGTCGGCGCGCTGGTCGCGACGTACATGCTCGGCAGCCGGGTGCTCGCGCCGCTGGGGCAGATTGCCGGCTTGATCACGCGCTATCAGCAAGCGCAACTGACCATGAAAAGCACCGATGCGCTGATGTCCTTGCCGCAGGAACGCGACGCCAAACACCGGCCGCTTGAACGCACGCAACTGCAAGGCGCAATAGACGTCAGCAGTGTGACGTTCCACTACAACGGCCAGAACGCTCCGGCCCTGGCCAACGTCAGCTTCAGCGTGAAACCCGGCGAGCGGATCGGCATCATCGGTCGTAGCGGCTCGGGCAAAAGTACGCTGGCGCGGCTGGTGATGGGTTTCTACGCGCCGGAAGAAGGCCAGCTGCTGCTTGATGGCCTGGACTTGCGGCAACTGGACGTCGCCGACCTGCGCCAGCAAATCGGATACGTCGCCCATGACCTGCCGTTGTTGGCCGGCAGCCTGCGCGACAACCTGACCCTCGGCGCACGCTACATCAGCGATTCACGGATGCTCGAAGTCGCCGAACTGACCGGTGTCACCGAACTGGCGCGTCAGCATCCGCAAGGCTTCGACCGGCCAGTGGGTGAACGCGGACAACTGCTGTCCGGCGGGCAACGTCAGGCGGTGTTACTGGCCCGCGCCTTGTTGCTGGATCCGCCGATCATGTTGTTCGACGAACCCACCAGCGCCATGGACAACAGCAGCGAAGACATCCTGCGGCAAAAACTCCACCGCTGGGTCCAGGGCAAAACCCTGCTGCTGGTGACCCACCGTACCTCGATGCTCAGCCTGGTGGATCGGCTGGTGGTGCTGGACAACGGACGGATCGTCGCCGACGGTCCGAAAGAAGTGGTCATCGATGCACTGCGCAAGGGCCGTGTCGGCTCTGCGGCTGTCTAGGAGCTAGCCATGGCCCGTTCATCATCCGACACCTCATCTAATTCGAAGCCACGCGGCTACTTCAGCAGTTTCAGTAAAAGCGCCGAAAGCGAATTCATGCCGGAAACCGCCGGCGCCTCGTTGCAGGACTCACCCCGCTGGTCGCGGATCACCGTATGGCTGGCGGCTGCGCTGATTATCACGGCGGTGGTCTGGGCCAAGTTCGCGGTGCTGCAGGAAGTGACCATGGGCGAAGGCAAGGCGATTCCGTCGAGCAAGATTCAAGTGATCCAGAACCTGGAGGGCGGCATCGTCACTGAGATCTTCGTTCGCGAGGGTCAAATGGTGAACAAGGGCGACACCTTGCTGCGCCTCGATGACACTCGATTCCTGTCGAACAAGGGCGAAAGCGAGGCGGATCGCTATGCGCTGACGGCGCAGGTCGAACGGCTGTCGGCCGAGGCGGAAGGCCGGCCGTTCAAACTGTCCCCCGAAGTGATCGCCAAGGCGCCGCAAGTGGCTGAGGACGAACGCTCGCTGTACGAACAACGGCAACGTCGACTGGCCAGCGAACAGCGCACCTTGAGTGAGCAACTTCGGCAGAAATCCCAGGAACTGGCAGAGTTCCGCTCCAAACAGGGCCAATTCAGTTCAAGCCTGGCATTGCTGCAACAAGAGATGAACATGTCCACGCCGCTGGTAGGCACCGGGGCGGTTTCGCCGGTGGAAATCCTGCGACTCAAACGCAGCGCGGTGGAGATTCGCGGTTCATTGAACGCCACGACCCTGGCGATTCCCCGTGCGGAATCGGCGATCAATGAGATCAAAAGCAAGATTGACGAGTCCGAACAATCCTTCCGCTCCGACGCGGCGAAAGAGCTCAATGAAAAACGCACCGACCTGTCGAAAATCACCGCAACGAGCATTGCTATCGATGACCGCGTGACCCGCACCACGGTGGTGTCGCCGGTTCACGGGATTATCAAAGTGCTGAAGGTCAACACCATCGGCGGCGTGGTCCAGCCGGGCAGCGACATGGTGGAAATCGTGCCCATTGAAGATAACTTGCTGATCGAAGCCAAGGTCCGGCCGCAGGACGTGGCGTTTCTGCACCCGGGCCAGAAAGCGATGGTCAAGTTCAGTGCTTACGACTACACGATTTATGGCGGGTTGAGTGCGAAGCTGGAGTTGATTGGGGCGGACACGATTACGGACGACAAGGGCAACAGCTTCTACCTGATTCAGGTGAGGACGGATAAGAATCACTTGGGCGGGGATGTGAAACCGTTGCTGATCATTCCGGGGATGGTGGCGACGGTGGACATCATCACCGGGGAGAAAAGCGTGCTGGATTACTTGCTTAAACCGGTGCTCAAAGCCCGGACCGAGGCGATGCGCGAACGTTAGTCTGTGGCCCGGATTTTCTGTGATTGTTCTACCGCTATCGCGAGCAGGCTCACTCCCACAGGGGATCGCATTTCTTCTGGAAGAACTCGATCAACTGTGGGAGTCGCTGGCCGGGATTTTCTGTGATTGTTCTACCGCTATCGCGAGCAGGCTCGCTCCCACAGTGGATCGCATTTCTCCTGGAGGAACTCGGTCAACTGTGGGAGCGAGCCTGCTCGCGATGAGGCCCGCACAGGCAATGATCATTTCGGCTCATGATTGCGCTGGTAGGTCTCTTCCCCCATCGCCGCAATCTGCCCCTCGATCAACGCCTCGAACGATTTTAACAACGGCTCGAAAGAGCTCGGTGCTTCAAGGGTCTGCAACGCCTGCACTATCGCCTCCACCGTCGACAACGCGCCCGGCCCCGGTGCCTTGCGCAATCGATATCTCGACACTGCGCCCTGCGCCAACGTCACCCTCGGCAGCGCCGCCAGCAGCGGGTTGAGGTGCAGCATCTTGCGCGCCTTGCGCCAGGTGCCGTCCGGAACCACCAACAACATCGGTTCATCATTTAGCGTGTAAGCCTGCAACGGCTGCGCATCATCGGCGGGAAACAGCAGCCGCGCCTGATAGCCCGGTTGATTCAACAGCGCTGGCAAATCCTCGAACACCTCGCCAACGATCAACTCGGCATTCTTCAACCCTAACGCCGCCAACCGCGCGGTGTTCAGCGCATGGTTCACTTCGCTCGGATGCTGCAACAGCAACACCCGGGTGCGGCTGTCGAGGCTCGGAATCAGCGGGCACAGGCAATGAGTTTGCGGACGCAGGCAGCGCGGACATTGGATTCTGGACATTGCTTGTTTTTCCGTTAAGCAGCCTGATTCAGCTGCGCTTTGAGCAAATCGCGAAAGGTCTGGATCAACGGCTCGCGGCTGCGGCCACGACGCACGATCATCGAGAACGGCGCCTGATAGCCGAAGGTCGCCGGCAGCAGCACTCGCAAATCGCCCTTGTCGGCCCAAGCCTGAGCGTAGTGCTCCGGCAAGTAACCGATGTAGGCGCCCGACAGCACCAGAATCAACTGCGCCTCCATACTTTCCACCGTCGCCGCGCTGTGCTTGAAACCGTGGCGCGCCAGTT
Organism: Pseudomonas sp. GM41(2012); assembly: GCF_000282315.2. Classification (GTDB taxonomy): domain Bacteria; phylum Pseudomonadota; class Gammaproteobacteria; order Pseudomonadales; family Pseudomonadaceae; genus Aquipseudomonas. The sequence goes on along the minus strand of NZ_AKJN02000008.1, from coordinate 366,515 downwards.
CCGCCTGGCTCCAGTAACCACGACCGACCATGCGCTGCTGGGTGATCACTTGTTCAGGGATGCGCCGCTCGGTGAACAGCGGATGACGACTGCTGCAATACAACCAGTGTTGCTCGCGGTACAGCGGCATATAGACCAGACCGCTCATGCGCGTGGAGAACGCGCCGATGGCCAGGTCGAGACGGTTGTCCTGCACGCCGAGTTGCAGTTCGTAGGGGCTCATGACCGACAAATGCAAATGCACGGCCGGGTGTTCCTGGCTGTAGGCGCCAATGGCTTCGGCGAACGGCAAGGCCTTGTCGCTGACGGTGGAGTCGATGACGCCGAGGTTCAAGGTGCCACGCAGTTCGCCCTTGAGCGCCGCGGCGTATTGCTCGAAGCCTTCGAGTTCGCCGAGCAGACGCAGGGTTTCCTGGTGGAACAGTTCGCCTTTGCTGGTCAGGCTGAAACCACCCCGGCCGCGATGGCAGAGGACCAGGCCGAGGGCGGCTTCGAGCTGGCTCATGTAAGTGCTGATGGCCGAGGTCGAGAGGTTGAGCTCTTGCTGGGCGTTGGCAAACCCCTGATGGCGAACCACGCTGACGAAGATGCGCAACAGTTTCAGGTCGGGTAATGCGTTGGCCATGGGGGCACTCCGAACATCAGCGAAATCATTTCCTGAGCGCAACCCTTTGTAGGAGCTGTCGAGTGAAACGAGGCTGCGATCTTTTGAGTTTGATTGTTCAAGATCAAAAGATCGCAGCCTCGTTTCACTCGACAGCTCCTACAAGGGCAATCGCTTCAGGCTGAAGTCTATCGCCGTCGTCGCCATTAGTTTAGAAAAATCTGAACTAAGTATTTGCCCGTAGCGATTCTTCCCGGCCACTACATTTCGCAGAATCGCCCCACAGCGGTGCCTGCGTCTCCCCGACCTGCGCAACCGACATAAATAAAACAACGACGATGAGGCCTTACCCGTGGACAAGATTCTTCACCAACCACTGGGCGGCAATGAAATGCCGCGCTTCGGCGGCATCGCCACCATGATGCGACTCCCCCATGTGCCAACCGCTGCCGGTCTGGATGCTGCCTTCGTTGGCGTCCCGCTGGACATCGGCACGTCCCTGCGCCCAGGCACCCGTTTCGGGCCTCGCGAAATCCGCGCTGAATCGGTGATGATCCGCCCGTACAACATGGCCACCGGTGCTGCACCGTTCGACTCGCTGTCGGTTGCCGACATCGGTGACGTGGCGATCAACACGTTCAACCTGCTGGACGCGGTACGGATCATCGAAGAGTCCTACCACAAAATCCTCGAACACAATGTGATCCCCCTGACCCTCGGCGGCGACCACACCATCACCCTGCCCATCCTGCGTGCGATCCATAAGAAGCACGGCAAGGTCGGCCTGGTGCACATCGACGCTCACGCCGATGTGAACGATCACATGTTCGGCGAGAAAATCGCCCACGGCACCACCTTCCGTCGCGCTGTCGAAGAAGGCCTTCTGGATCCGGACCGCGTGGTGCAAATCGGTTTGCGCGCTCAGGGCTACACCGCTGACGACTTCAACTGGAGCCGCAACCAGGGCTTCCGCGTGGTTCAGGCCGAAGAGTGCTGGCACAAATCCCTGGCTCCGCTGATGGCCGAAGTTCGCGAGAAAGTCGGCGGCGGTCCGGTGTACCTGAGTTTCGACATCGACGGCATCGATCCAGCCTGGGCGCCAGGTACCGGCACCCCGGAAATCGGTGGTCTGACGACCATTCAGGCGATTGAAATCGTTCGCGGCTGCCAAGGCCTCGACCTGGTCGGCTGCGATCTGGTAGAAGTCTCGCCCGCTTACGACACCACCGGCAACACCTCGCTGCTGGCCGCCAACCTGCTGTACGAAATGCTCTGCGTACTGCCTGGCGTAGTCCATCGCTGAGGATTGGTCGTGAACGAACGTGATCAAGTACTCCAGGCCGCTGCCGATCTGGTAGCCGCCTTTGCCCGTAACGATCGCGAAGCCTATTTCGGTGCGTTCAGCACCGACGCCAGCTTCGTGTTCTACACCCTCGAACAGCCCCTGCTGTCGCGCGATGCCTATCAGGCGTTGTGGGACACCTGGCGCTCGGAGGATGGCTTCGAGGTGCTTTCGTGCACCTCGAGCAACGCCTTCGTCAGCCTGCAGGGGGACGTGGCGATTTTCATCCATGACGTGGCCACCGAGCTGCGCATGCAAGGGGAGCAACACTTCAGCCAGGAGCGCGAGACCATTGTGTTTCGCCGACAACAACAAGGCCTATGGCTGGCCTGCCACGAACATTTGTCCGCGATGCCGGAAGGGCTGCCAACCCCTTAGCCAAACAGGTGACGCTCACACACGATGAGCGCGCCTTTATGATCGGAGCTGATCATGAATAACAACAACAAAGACCAAAGCCTTACGCACATTGAAACCTACGGGGTCGAACAGATCCCGGACAGTGAACGCACCGCAGGCCCGACGGATTTGTTCCGGATGATCTTTGGTGGTTCCAACACGTTTGCCACCGCCGTGCTCGGCAGTTTCCCGGTACTGTTCGGCCTGTCTTTTCAGGCGGGCGTCTGGGCGATTGTGCTGGGCGTGTTGCTGGGCTCGCTGATCCTCGCGCCAATGGGTCTGTTCGGTCCAATCAACGGCACCAACAACGCCGTGTCTTCCGGTGCGCACTTCGGCGTGCACGGGCGGATCGTCGGTTCGTTTCTGTCGCTGTTGACCGCCATCGCCTTCTTCTCGCTCTCGGTGTGGAGTTCGGGTGATGCGCTGATCGGTGGCGCCAAACGCCTGATCGGTCTTCCGGAAACCGACCTGACCCTGGGCCTGGCCTACGGTCTGTTCGCGATCCTGGTACTGACCGTTTGCATCTACGGCTTCCGCTTCCTGCTGTGGGTCAACAAGATCGCCGTGTGGAGCGCCAGCCTGTTGTTCCTGCTGGGCATCTTCGCCTTCGTCGGTCCGTTCGATGTGAACTACGCCGGCACCGTCAGCATGGGTCAACCCGGTTTCTGGGCGGCCTTCATCGGCGCGGCGCTGGTGGCGATGAGCAACCCGATTTCCTTCGGCGCGTTCCTCGGTGACTGGTCGCGTTACATCCCGCGTGACACCTCCAAGCGCCGGATCATGGCCGCCGTGGTGATCTCGCAGATCGCAACCTTCATCCCGTTCCTGTTCGGCCTCGCCACCGCAACTATCGTAGCGATCAAGGCGCCGGACTACATCGCGGCCAACAACTACGTCGGCGGCCTGCTGGCGGTTTCACCGAGCTGGTTCTTCCTGCCGGTGTGCCTGATCGCGGTGATCGGCGGCATGTCCACCGGCACCACCTCGCTCTATGGCACAGGGCTGGACATGTCCAGCGTGTTCCCACGGGTACTGTCGCGGGTCAAGGCCACACTGCTGATCGGCGTGATGTCGATTGCCTTCATCTTCATCGGCCGCTTTGCAGCGAACCTGGTGCAGAGCGTGTCGACCTTCGCCGTGCTGATCATCACCTGCACCACCCCGTGGATGGTGATCATGATCATCGGTCTGCTGGTGCGTCGCGGTTTCTACTGCCCGGATGACCTGCAAGTGTTCACCCGCGGCGAGAAAGGCGGTCGTTACTGGTTCACGCACGGCTGGAACTGGCGTGGCCTGGGTGCCTGGATTCCGAGTGCCGCGGTGGGCTTGTGCTTTGTGAACCTGCCTGGGCAGTTCGTGGGTCCGCTCGGTGAACTGGCCGGCGGCATCGACATCAGCCTGCCGGTCACCCTTGGCCTGGCGTCGCTGGTGTACCTGGCGCTGTTGAGCCTGTTCCCGGAATCGGCCGCGGTGTTCGGTCCAAACGATGCACGCAGCAAGGGCGCGGATTCGCTCGCTAAACCAGCGTTGCGCCAAGCCGCCTGATTAAACGCATTACCTGTAGGAGCAAGGCTTGCCCGCGATGAACGATAACGCGGTCAGGCAGACCGCGGTGTCTTCATCGCGGGCAAGCCGTGCTCCTACACGTTGATTTTTGCCTCAACATAAAAAAGACAATCGGAGACACGCCATCATGGCATTGGATTTATTCGTCGTACTCATCTACGCCGCCGCGATGCTGATACTCGGCTACTACGGCATGCGCAAGGCCAAGACCAACGAAGACTTTTTGGTCGCCGGTCGTAACCTCGGCCCGAGCCTGTACATGGGCACCATGGCCGCCACCGTTCTGGGCGGCGCGTCCACCGTCGGCACCGTGCGCCTGGGCTACGTCCATGGCATCTCCGGTTTCTGGCTCTGCGCCGCACTGGGTTGCGGCATCGTGGCGCTGAACCTGTTCCTCGCCAAACCGCTGCTGAAACTGAAGATCTACACCGTTACCCAGGTATTGGAAAAACGCTACAACCCGATGGCCCGCTCCGCGAGCGCGGTGATCATGCTGGCGTATGCGCTGATGATCGGCGTGGTCTCCATCCTGGCCATTGGCACCGTGCTGCAAGTGCTGTTCGACCTGCCGTTCTGGCTGTCGGTACTGGTCGGCGGTGGCGTGGTGGTGATTTACTCGGCGATCGGCGGCATGTGGTCCCTGACCCTGACCGACATCGTCCAGTTCGTCATCAAGACCGTGGGCCTGATGTTCATCCTGTTGCCGATCTGCCTGTACCGCGTTGGCGGCTGGGATGAGTTGGTGTTGAAACTGCCGGCCACCGCCTTCAGCTTTACCACGATTGGCTGGGACACCATCATCACCTACTTCATGATCTACTTCTTCGGGATCCTGATCGGCCAGGACATCTGGCAGCGTGTGTTCACCGTCAAGAGCGCCAAAGTAGCCCAGGTCGCCGGCACATTCGCAGGCTTCTACTGCATCCTTTACGGACTGGCCTGCGCCCTGATCGGCATGGCCGCTCATGTGCTGATCCCGGACCTGGACAACGTCAACAACGCCTTCGCCGCCATCGTCAAACTGTCCCTGCCGGACGGTATCCGTGGCCTGGTGATTGCGGCTGCCCTGGCGGCCATGATGTCCACCGCCAGCGCCGGCCTGCTCGCCGCCGCCACCACCCTGACCGAAGACCTGCTGCCGAAACTGCGCGGCGGTAAACAGTCGACTCTGGGCATCAACCGCCTGTTCACCCTGTTGACCGGCATCGTTGTACTCGGCATCGCTCTGGTCGTGAATGACGTGATCAGCGCCCTGACCCTGGCGTACAACCTGCTGGTGGGCGGCATGCTGATCCCGCTGATCGGTGCGATTTTCTGGAAACGCGCAAACACCGCCGGCGCTATCGCCAGCATGGGCATGGGCTTCGCCACAGCGTTGGTGTTCATGTTCAAAGACGGTCTGGATGCCAACACCCCGATCTACTACAGCCTCGGTGTTGGTCTGGTGAGTTTCGTGGTGGTCAGTTTGCTGTCCCCTCGTCCGGCAGCAGTGGCCAGCCCTGCCTAAGCTGAACATAACGACTTGATGCTTTCTTCGACGGGTGTGGCGTCGGTTGCCACACCCGTTTTTTTTCGTCTGGAGAAAATCGTTTATGAAGATCGTCAGCCGCGATCAGTGGTTCGAGGTGAAACAGTTCAGTGACGGCATTCGCCTGATTCACGAGCCTTACATCCGCCCCTTCTATCGCTGCAACCTCTGGCACATACAGGGTCGTGACAAGGACCTGTTGCTGGACAGCGGTTCCGGGCTGGTCAGCCTGCGCGAGCAACTGCCGTGGATCACCGAACGGCCGTTGGTCGCCGTGGCCAGTCATTGCCATTTCGACCACATCGCCGGGCATCACGAATTCCCCGAACGGCTGGTGCATCCGGCTGAAGCGCAGATCCTCGCATCACCGGACGGCGAGAACACACTGAGCACGGCGTTTGTTGGCGACGAGATGTTCGAAGCGCACCCGGATTGCCCGTTGTGTTACGCCGAGTATCGGGTCAAAGCTGCCCCAGCCACCGGCCTGATCGAAGAAGGCGACGTGCTCGATCTGGGCAACCGCACGCTGCAAGTGCTGCACACACCGGGACATTCACCCGGCGGCATCAGCCTGTACGAAGCGGCGACCGAGACCCTGTTCAGCGGCGACATCATCTACGACGGGCCGCTGATCGAAGACGCCTACCATTCCAACCTCGACGACTACGCCCGCAGCTTGCAGCGTTTGCGCGAGTTGCCGATCCGCACGGTGCATGGCGGGCATTTCGGGAGTTTTTCCGGGGAACATTTACGCACGATGATTGACCAGTGGCAGCGCTTGCACGCCTGAGCCTGCTGTACTCAGCCGACAACGCGAGCCTGGCGCAATTGGGATTGGACAAAGAAGATATCGACGAGCTGATCTTCCATCTGGAAAATCAGCTGGGTTTGACGGCGTTTACGGCTGAGGAAGATCAGAGGCTCAGGACCGCCAGGACGGCGAATGACTTGAGCCGGTTTTTGATCGAGATTGGGCGGCATTGAGACGGGTTGCCAAATACGGACTATTTGGCATCCGAAAACCTGTGGCGAGGGGATTTATCCCCGTTGGGCTGCGGAGCAGCCCCAAGACCATTCAACCGGGTTGTATCTGGCTGACCACGTCAAGCTATTTACGACTGCTTCGCAGCCGAACGGGGATAAATCCCCTCGCCACAACAGCCCGCTCGCCACAGACCTCGTGTCGGTAGTTACCGGCGACGCTGCTGGCGTCGGCGCTGTTCGTCGTCAGTGCGAATAGGCACAGGTTGCAGAGGCGGTTCGATCAAACCGAGTGCAACACCCAGGTCGTGCAGCCAGTTTTGGATTTTCTCTTTCATGGTGCCCCCTTCAGGGTAGTGCCGAGTGGCCTAAATTCTGTAGCCACTTCGCACTGATAATAGTCCGAAGTCCTACGCAATGCTCGCCCAAAGTCGCAATGATCTGTTACTGAATTGATCAAAATACCTGACCGATAGTTCAAGCTATCGCCCGAGCCTGACTCGGCGCCGACGGATAGACCGATTGTTGCTGCTCAAGCCAGGCATTCAAGTTCGCCCCGACCATGCCTTTGCGCCACATCAGCCACGTGGTGGCACTGGCAAATGGCTCGGCCAACGGATGCACCGCCACGCTTTCGCGCCCCGGCAGACTGGCAAGCATCGACTCCGACATCAGCGCCACGCCTGAGCCGGCGATCACGCAGGCAAGCATCCCCGGATAAGACTCGATTTCCATCGCCCGGCCCATGGCCGCGTGGTAATGGGAGAACCAGGCTTCCAGGCGCATCCGGTAGGAACAGCCCTGCCGAAACGTGAACACCGAGCGCCCTTCCACATCCAGCGCGCTGAGGATCGGCGGGTGATCGGCCTCGCTGATCAGCACCAGCCGTTCGTCGCACAACGGCACGCCGTCCAGACCGGCCAGCTCCAGCGGACCGTCCACCAGCGCCGCATCGAGACGCCCAGTGAGCAAACCTTCAAGCAATTCGCCGCTTGGGCCGGACTGCACTTGCAGGTTCACCGCCGGATAAGTGCGGTGATAACGCGCCAACAACCCCGGCAGATGAATCGCCGCCGTGCTGTACATGGTGCCGAGCACGAAGTCCCCGGCCGGTTGCCCGCCCTGCACCGCCGCCTGAGCTTCGTCGCGCAAATTGAACAGCTTGGCGGTGTAGTCCAGCAGGACTTTTCCTGCAGGCGACAACTGCAAACGCTGACGTTCACGCACGAACAGTTCTACGCCGAGTTGCTCTTCCAGTTGTTTAAGCCGGGTCGACAGGTTCGAGGGTACCCGGTGCAGGCGTTCGGCAGCGCGGGTGATGGAACCTTCCTCCGCTACCGCCTGGAAAATCCGCAATTGGCTGAATTCCACACCATTCTCCAAATCAGAACAAGTTACTCACTATTATTCATTTTAAAAGAAAGTCAATCAGTCCTAGCCTGACGGTCATTGATCCTCTGCTGGAATTCAGACCATGTCCCCTCTGATTCGCTTACTCGCCAGTTTCATCGCCCTGATGATGGCCATGGGCATCGGGCGTTTCGCCCTCACGCCCCAGTTGCCGCACCTGCTCAGCGAAGGGCAGATCGACCTGACCGCCGCCGGTCTGATTGCCGCAGCCAACTACCTCGGCTACTTCGTCGGTGCGGTGGACGCGATGTTCTCTCGCCGCCCCGAGCAAGTCCGTCGGCGTTTGCTGGGCGGTTTGTGGCTCTGCGTGCTGCTGACCCTGGCCTCGTTCTGGGCCAACGGGTTTTGGTCCCATCTGGTGCTGCGGTTCGGCACCGGCGTGGCCAGCGCCTGGGTGCTGGTGATGATCACTGCGTTGAGCCAGCCACTGGCCGCGGCGGCCGGTCGCCCACGGCTTGGCGCCCTGGTATTTGCCGGACCGGGTCTGGGGATTTTTCTGACGGGTTTGCTGGCCTTGGGATCGAACCTGCTGGGGCAGACTTCTGCAACCTTGTGGCTGGTGTATGCCGGCGTCGGGCTGGCGATGCTGCTGGGGATTCTGCCGTTCCTGCCGCAACCGACCACGACCGTGGCCGCCGCTCCCAGCGTCGCAGGCTCGGGTAATCACGGCATCGGCCGTTTAGGCGTGGTCTATGGGTTATACGGTTTGGGCTACATCATTCCGGCCACTTTCCTCTCGCAAATGGCCAACGCGCAGTTCCATGGCCAATGGCAGGCCGATCTGTTCTGGCCTTGCTTTGGTCTTGCTTCGGCCATCGGGGTCCTGCTGGTAAGTCTGCGTCGACAATACCCGCATGGCACTCGTTATTGGCTGATGGCGACGTTGTGGCTGCAAGCCGCCGGGGTCTTTGCCTGCTTGTTGGGCAGCGGCCCAGGCCTGGCGTTGGGCGTGATCCTCTGTGGCACGCCGTTCCTGGCCTGCATGCAGCTGGTGATGCAACGTTCCCGGGAACTGGCGCCCCACACCACCCAACGTAACGCCGGGCTGCTGACGGCATGCTTTGCCGTGGGCCAGCTCAGCGGGCCGTTGCTGGCGGCGTTGAGCAGCCACTTCAGCGGTGGTTTGCAGCCCGCGCTGGTATTCGCCGGCGGTGGTTTGATTGTCGCTGGCGGTCTGTTATTGCGCCCGGTCAGCTCTGCCCAAGGGCTTTGCGCAAGCGACGGCGCACCCACTGCTCAGCGCTGACAAACGTGATGCCCAACAACACCAGCACCGCGCCGACAACGAAGTTGAAGCTCAGCTCTTCGCCCAGCAGCACCACGCCGAACGTGACGCCGAACAGCGGCGTCATGAACGAAAACACCGCCAGGTTCGCCGCCAGGTTCGCCGCCAGGTAACGGCGCAACAGCCAGAACCAGGTCAGGTAACTGAAGAACGACACCACCAACCCCTGGAACAACACACTGGCCACCGCCACGGTGGTCAGGCTGACGTGAGTGACCTGGCCGCTGAGGATCGCGATCAGCAACAGGCCAACGAAACCGACAATCAATTGATAGAACAGCGTCAGCGTCACCGGCGCTTCCGACAGGCGCGAAGCGCGCACCACCACCGTGGTTGCCCCCCATGACGCGCCGGCCAGCACGCCCAGCGCATCGCCCATCAACATGCGGTGATCGAGGTTGTCCCACGAGACCCCACCGGCAAAGGCGATGGCGATCCCGACGAAGGCGAGGAAAATCCCCAGCCACTGGACCGGCCTTAAACGCTCACTCGGCAACAGCCAATGAACGCCCAATGCGGTGAAGATCGGCGCGGTGTACAGGAACACCGACATGTGCGCAGCCGTGGTCAGTTGCAGGCCTTCGGAAATGAAGAAGAACTCCAGACCAAAAAGCGCGCCCGCCAGTAGTCCACCGCGCCAAGTGTTGCCCACTTGATCCCAACCGCCCTTCCAGCAGATCAACAATCCTACGAGCAACGCGGAAATACCCGAGCGCCCGGCGGCCTGCATGACCGGCGCGATGTCTGGCGCCGCCCACTTGATCATCACCTGCTGAATACCCCAGATCAGGCACAACCCAATCATCACTTGCAGGGCAAACCCGTCGGCGCTGCGCCGGGTGGCGCTCACCGTGATACCTCGACAACACAATCCATGGCAGAAACTCGACAGCTGCTACAAGAGCTTGACCGGTATTACGGTCAGCTTAGTTCGATGCGATCGGCGTGAATAACGATCTGGCCGTTCTTGTACAACGCACCAATGGCCTTTTTGAAGTTGCCCTTGCTCACGCCAAACATACTGCTGATCACCGTCGGGTCGCTCTTGTCGCTGACCGGCAGGCTGCCATTGTTGTCGCGCAACTTGGCGAGAATCTTCGAGTTCAGGCTGGTGGCGGCTTCTTCGCCGACCGGTTGCAGGCTCAGGCTGATCTTGCCGTCGGCACGGACTTCTTTGATAAAGCCCTTCTCTTCTTTACCGGCGCGCATGAACTTGAAGATTTCGTTCTTGTGGATCAGACCCCAGTGCTTGTTGTTGATGATCGCCTTGAAGCCCATATCGGTGGCTTCGGCAACCAGCAAATCAACTTCCTGGCCAGGGGTGTAGTTGGCCGGGGTCTTGTCGAGGTAGCGGTCCAGACGCGCCGTCGCGGTGATGCGGCGGGTGTGCTTGTCGAGGTAGACGTGCACCACGACATACTCGCCGGCGGTCATCTGACGCTTTTCTTCGGAGTACGGCAGCAACAGATCCTTCGGCAAACCCCAATCCAGGAAAACACCGATGCTGTTGACTTCAACGACTTTTAAACTGGCGAACTCACCGACTTGAACTTTTGGTTTTTCGGTAGTTGCGATGAGTTTGTCATCGCTGTCCAGATAAACAAAAACGTTGAGCCAATCTTCATCTTCGCTGGGAATATCTTTGGGAATATAACGATTAGGCAGGAGGATTTCGCCATCCGCGCCACCGTCCAGATATAAACCGAAGTTAGTGTGTTTAACCACTTGCAAACTGTTGTAGCGCCCGACTAAAGCCATTTCCAATACCCTCATTGCGTGGGCGGCATTCTACCCGGTTTTGCGGGCCGCGTTCGCTGGCCAGCCCGGTGGCGCAAGAAAATCCTCTGAAGGGCTTAATTTTCCTGGGTTTTACCGCACACGCCAGGCCGCTCGTCAGGCCGTTCTGGAGGTTTTCGCACCTGTCCGCCAGGCGGAAAACCGGATTTTTTCACAATCGTCCTTAGTTAAAACAGCAGCTTAGAGACCAATTCAGAATAATAACTTGTGATTAATTCTTCATCTGCCCTGTGTATTTCGAGGGGATATTTACCAAGCAATTGTCAAGTATTTCCTGTACGATGCCTGGCCAAGTTAATTTTCTATAGGTTAATGGCCGCCATGCGTGTAAAAGCATCCAACAGCAAAGCAAAGCCAGCTCCAGCCGTTGAAACCAGCGAATCGATCAACAACCAGATTGCTGCGTTCCTCAAGTCCGGCGGAGAGATCCAGCAAATTGCCAAAGGCGTCAGCGGCCAGACGTTCGGCCCGTCCAAGCAGATCACTCTGGGCAAGAAGTAACTTCCCCAAGATCCGCCGCGTCACCTGGTCCCTAAGCGCTTTGAGCTTCGAAGCGCTTGGACTGGAACCCTCCTCGCAACACCCCCGCAAACACATCAATATTTCAAAAATCGACGAACGGCCTTCGATGCCGAGCATTCGCCGGTATGCTTACACACGTCTAGATCAAGCGTTTCAGTAGGTTTTTAGTGCCTGCACCTCGCTGTCATGGAGTGACGCATGCTCAAACCCTCCTATTTACTGCTCGGCACCCTGCTGTCGTGTTCGGTCGCCAATGCGCAAATCTTTCAGCGTGAACTGGGCGACTTCGATCTCAAACTCGGCACCACCCCCAGCCGCAGCATGGCCCAGGGGCTGGTCAAACCTTCCAGCACCGGTTCGTTCCACGGTGGTCTCGACCTGAGTCACGACAGCGGTTTTTACGTGGGCCAATGGGCACCGAGCATGGGTTTAACGCCAGGGGCCAACCTTGAAGTCGACTCCTACATGGGCTTTAAACAGCCTTTCGATAATACCCTCGGGTACGAAGTCGGCATGATCCGTTACAGCTACCCGAAAGTGGACACGCTCGACAGCCAGGAGCTTTTCGGTGGCCTGACCTTTCTGGACAGCCGTTTCGGCGCAGCCTTCAGCAACGACCCGGACAAACAGAACAGCACCGTATTCGCCGACCTCGGTGGCAATCAGCCGTTTGGCATCGGGATCAGCATGAAATACACCACCCACCAGCTCAACGCGCCGGTGTCCGTCGACGGTGGGTATGTAGGCAGTTTTACCGACTGGTCAGTGAAACTTTCCCGCCCGTTCATGGGCGTCGATCTGGACCTGATCTACAGTGACTCCAGCTTGAGCGGCAACAGTTGTTCCGCCTATTCCGGGCACAACAGCCAATGCGACGGGTTGGTCACCCTCAAGGCCGAACGCGCCTTTTACTGATTGGCTGAACTGCGAGGCTCATCCTGCGTTCACATAAAGAAGCCCATTAAAAAAGCCAGGCCTTCGCAAAGGATTCGCCCATGTCGCGCTGGTTGAAGTGTCTCGCCGTCATTATCACCCTCAGTCTCGCCCTCGGTGCGTGCAGCCGCGTGGGCCTGGCTTATCGCAACCTCGACGTGATCATTCCGTGGACGCTCAGCGACTACCTGAACATGAACGGCGAGCAAAAAGATTGGTTCAACGAGCGCCTCAAAGAGCACCTGAGCTGGCACTGCACCACGCAATTGCCGGGCTACCTCGACTGGCTGGATCGCTTGAAAGTCATGGTCGAGACCAACCAGGTCACCGACGCCGCACTGCAAACCCGCACCCAGGAAGCCAAACAGGCCATCGCCCAGACCGCACGGGAAATCACCCCGTCGGCCATTGAGCTGTTACAGGGGCTGGATGACAAGCAAGTCGCGGAAATGAACGAGGCCTTCGCCAAGGACCAGCGCAAACGCCAGGAGCAATTCCTCAAACCGTCTCTCGATCAACAGATCAAGGCGCGCAGCCAGCGCATGGAAAAACGTCTGAATGATTGGCTCGGCCCGCTCAGCGCGCCCCAGCAGCTGCGTGTTGTCGCGTGGTCAAACGCCTTGGGTGACCAGAACACGCAATGGATCGCCAACCGCGTCCATTGGCAGAAACAGTTCAGTGCGGCAGTTGCGCAGCGCCAGAGTCCAGAATTCCCACAGCGAATCGAGACGCTTCTGGTCAATCGCGAGAGTTTGTGGACCCCCGCTTATCGCCAGGCCTACGCCAACACCGAAGCCCAGGCACGGGGACTGTTTGTAGATTTGATGGCCGAAAGCACGCCGGAACAGCGCCAGCGGTTGCTGAAGAAAATAGAAGGGGTGCGCAAGGACTTCAACGATTTGAAGTGCCTGAAAGCAGCAAAACAAAGTTAAGCACTACACAACTCCCCTGTGGGAGCGAGCCTGCTCGCGATTGCGGTGTATCAGTAAACAATGATGTTACTGATACACCGCAATCGCGAGCAGGCTCGCTCCCACAATGGTTATCGGGGATCTTCAGGCTATCTGCGCCCTCGATGCGATCTCATCAAACCTCACCTCATCCAGCGCATCTTCCTGCTCATCCAACACCTGCCGCGGATGGTCATTCCCCGGAATACTGCTGTCGATCAAGCTCAATAAACTCGAGCCCCGGGGCGTCAAAATGTAGTTCTCGCCATTGCCACCCTGATCTTCTGGCCGAGGCTCGATATAGCCCCGTATCAACAATAACTTTTCGTACTCGCCAGCTACCGTTTTCAGGTGATCCAGGTTCTCAAACGGCTCTCCTTTCGACGCTTTCTCCGCCGCATACTGCTCGGCGTAGGGCCGTGGGGTGAAAGTGTGGCCAGCGCCGTTTTGCACTTCATGCAGCAAGCGTTCAATCAAATCCCAGTTATAAGTCGTCATCCTGATTCAACCTCCCGTGCCCGCGAGTGAGATGGCCTTCATAGGTTGTGACCGGTGCGGTTCGTAGCCGTTCAGCTGAGGTTTTGAACAGCACCGACCGGCGGTATGTCGAATTGGTCGTAGGCCAAACGACTAGGCTGTGTAAGTCCCCTCCCAGCACCCTGCAGGAGAATCCCAATGAACATTCAGAATCATCCCGTCGTCTCCCGAGAAGAATGGCTCGCCGCCCGCAAGCAACACCTGGCCCACGAAAAAGCCTTCACCAAAGAACGAGACAAACTCAGCGCCGAACGCCGCGCCCTGCCCTGGGTGAAAATCGACAAGGACTACCATTTCCAGGGCCCGAACGGCGAACTGAAACTGGCTGACCTGTTCGGCGGCCGTAGCCAGTTGGTCATCTACCACTTCATGTTTGGCAAAGGCTGGGACGAAGGCTGCTCCGGTTGCTCGTTCCTGTCCGACCACATCGACGGTGCTAACCAACACCTGGCCCACCATGACGTCGCCGTGGTGGCGGTTTCCCACGCACCGTTCGCCGAATTCCAAGCCTTCAAACGACGCATGGGCTGGAAATTCGATTGGGTGTCGTCAGAAGGCTGCGATTTCAATTACGACTTTGGCGTCTCCGCCCGAGCAGAAGACGTTACCGCCGGTAAAGCCACCTACAACTACGAAAAAACCGACGGCGCCGAAGAAGAACTCCCCGGCCTCAGCGTGTTTTATCGCAATGAAGCTGGAGAGATTTTTCACACCTATTCCACTTATGCCCGCGGTCTGGACATGTTGGTTGGCGCTTACAACTACTTGGACCTGACCCCTAAGGGCCGCAACGAAGAGGAAATCATGGAGTGGGTAAGGCTTCACGATCAGTATGACGACAAGGCCCCGGCCATCTGCTGCCATGGGGGGTAGAGCATCTGCCGAACACCCTATCCCCAAACACCGCAAATCAACTGTGGGAGCGAGGTCACTCCCACAGATGTTGGCAAACCGTCGCCCAAAAGGCTGACGAGTTTGTCGTCTCTGAACTTTTTCCACACTTCAGCCCTCAACCGGATAACCCGCCTTAACCGGAAATGAGGCCCGCCCCATGAAAACCCTGCTCAAACTCACCCTCGCTGCCGCCCTCGCCTGCGCCCTCCCCGTTTGGGCCTGCACGCCCGAAGAAGCCACCATTAAGCGCGAACAACTGGCCAAGGAAGTCGCCAAGCTCACCGAACAAAACCCAGCCAAGGCCAAGGAGATCAACGCCGAGTTGCAGAAGATGGATTTGGGGACGGCCAGCAAGGATCTGCCGGACAAGTGTCAGTTGATCGATCAGCGATTGAAGGAGCTGGGGGCCGCGGAGAAGAAAGCCGAGAGTTAATCAAACTCAGGAATTCCAGGCATAAAAAAACCGGACATTGGTCCGGTTTTTTATGGGTCGCTAGAACTGCTTATTCAGCAGCCGGCGCTTCCGGCTTGCGGCGCTTGAGCGGCGCCATGCCGTCCTTGCTGACCAGCGACAGGGCGTCGGTCTTCGGGCGGTTGGCGATCTTGCGTTTGGTCGGGGCCTTGGCGCCGGTTTTCTTCTTGTCGCCTTTGGCGTCGACTTTTTTCTTCTTCACGCCAACGGCTTTGCCCGAGGCCTTGACCTTTTTCGGTCCGCCGTAGGTGCCTTTGACTTCCTTGATGGTGCGGCGCTCGAAGCTCTGCTTGAGGTAGCGCTCGACGCTCGACATCAGGTTCCAGTCGCCGTGGCAGATCAGCGAGATGGCCAGGCCATCGTTGCCGGCGCGACCGGTACGACCGATGCGGTGAACGTATTCGTCGCCGCTGCGCGGCATGTCGAAGTTGATCACCAGGTCCAGGCCTTCCACGTCGAGGCCGCGAGCGGCGACATCGGTGGCGACGAGGATTTTCACGCCGCCCTGCTTCAGACGGTCGATGGCCAGCTTGCGATCTTTCTGGTCTTTGTCACCGTGCAGGACGAACGCTTTGTATTCCTGCGCCACCAGGCGGCCGTAGATACGGTCGGCCATGGCCCGGGTGTTGGTGAACACGATGGCCTTCTGGTAGGTCTCGTTGGCCAGCAGCCAGTTCACGATCTGTTCTTTGTGCTGGTTGTGGTCAGCGGTGATGATCTGCTGACGGGTGGTCGCATTCAGATCGCTGACGTTGTTGAGCTGCAGGTGCTCAGGGTTGTTCAGTACCTTGGCGACCATCTCGCGCAGGCCCGAACCACCGGTGGTGGCGGAGAACAGCATGGTCTGCTGGCGGTTGGTGCACTCTTCCACCAGACGCTGGACGTCTTCGGCAAAGCCCATGTCGAGCATGCGGTCGGCTTCGTCGAGGACCAGTACTTCGACTTCCTTGAGGTCGAGGTTGCCGGCGTTCAGTTGCTCGATCATCCGGCCCGGCGTACCGATCAGGATGTCCGGCACCTTGCGCAGCATGGCGGCCTGGACCTTGAAGTCTTCACCGCCGGTAATCAGGCCGGACTTGATGAAGGTGAACTGAGCGAAACGCTCAACTTCCTTGATGGTCTGCTGGGCCAGCTCGCGGGTCGGCAGCAGGATCAGGGTCTTGATGCTGACGCGGACTTTAGCCGGGCCGATCAGACGGTTGAGGATCGGCAAAACGAATGCAGCGGTTTTGCCGCTACCGGTTTGCGCTGTCACCCGCAGGTCACGCCCTTGGAGCGCCAGCGGAATAGCCGCTGCTTGCACAGGCGTTGGCTCGACAAATTTAAGCTCGGCCACGGCTTTGAGCAGGCGTTCGTGCAGGGCGAATTGGGAAAACACGGGTGCTACCTCGAAGAAATACAAAAAAACAGCTGCATAGGGTAACGGTTTCGAGCGCTCAGGCCGAGTTTCTTTATACAAACGGCGCTAAACAGTGGTTTTTTTGTTGCGTCTTTTATCCTCAAACGTCATCCAAAGCGTCTTAAATGCTCTAATCGCCCCGTCGCGTCCTACAGAAGAACCGTTTTTACCCATGGATATCAAACAGCTCTGGCTCAACGTCCAAGACCTTTGGGGTGCCCTCGATCAGCACCCCCTCCTGCATTCCAGCCTGGCTTTGGTGGTATTGCTGGTGGTTGCGCTGGTCCTCGGACGAGTGGCGCGCTTCCTCATTCTGCATGCGACCAAAATACTCGGTCGCCAGCCGGCATTGCACTGGATCAATGACTTTCGGCATAACAAGGTCTTTCATCGTCTGGCGCAGATCACCCCCTCGCTGGTGATCCAGTTCGGCTTGCACCTGGTGCCGGAGTTGGGCAAGACCAGTCTGATCTTCCTTGGCAATGTGGCGCTGGCGTTCACCATTCTATTCCTGCTGTTGGCGGTCAGTGCCCTGCTCAGCGCCCTGCTCGACATCTACGCGCGCACCGAACATGCCCGTACCCGCTCGATCAAAGGCTACATACAACTGGCGAAAATGGTCTTGTACGTATTTGGCGCGATCATCATCGTCGCCACGCTGATCGACCGTTCGCCGCTATTGCTGCTGTCAGGGCTGGGCGCCATGTCGGCGGTGATTCTGTTGGTCTACAAAGACACCTTGCTGTCGTTCGTCGCCAGCGTGCAGCTGACCAGCAATGACATGCTGCGGGTCGGCGACTGGATCGAGATGCCGCAAGTCGGCGCCGACGGTGATGTGGTCGACATCACGCTGCACACGGTCAAAGTGCAGAATTTCGACAAGACCATCGTTTCGATTCCAACCTGGCGCCTGATGTCCGAGTCGTTCAAGAACTGGCGCGGCATGCAGCAATCCGGTGGACGACGGATCAAGCGCAGTCTGTTCATCGACGCCAGTGGCGTGCGATTCATCCGCGATGACGAAGAGCAGAAGCTGTCCCAGGTGCACCTGCTGACCGACTACATCAGTCGCAAGCAGGCTGAACTCAAGGCCTGGAACGAAGCCCAGGGTAATGTGGCGGCGATGTCGGCCAACCGTCGGCGGATGACCAATATCGGGACGTTCCGCGCGTATGCGCTGGCGTATCTGAAGAGTCACCCGGAAATCCAGCCGAACATGACCTGCATGGTCCGCCAGATGCAAACCACCGCGCAGGGCATTCCGCTGGAGATCTACTGCTTCACCCGCACCACCGTGTGGGCGGATTACGAGCGGATCCAGGGGGATATTTTTGATTACCTGCTGGCGGTGTTGCCGGAGTTTGGCTTGAGTTTGTATCAGCAGCCGAGTGGCGGGGATTTGCGGGCCGGGTTGTTGCCAGCCATGTTAGGCGCGAGCCACATCCCTGAACCCGAAAAACACATCATGTAACCACCTCGGCTCACCCGGCTTGCTGTTGGATGATTACCGTCTGCGCCGGCATCGGAGCCGGGAAACCGGCTTCACCGAGGGAGTCTTTGATGGTGCGGTTGGTGTCGAAATAGACCTGCCAATAGTGCTCGTTGTGGCAGTAAGGACGCACCGCCAACACCGGACCGACCAGATTGAACTCTAAAATCTCCACCTCCACTGCTGGCTCGGCAAGCACATTGGGGATCGTGGCAATGTGTTGTTTCAGCAAGGCCGCCGCCGCTTTCCAGTCGGCCGCGCCCGATAGCTGTGCTTTCAGTTCGACACGGCGGAACGGGTTGTGGGTGAAGTTCTGGATGTTGTCGCTGAAAATCTTGTTATTGCCGACCAGAGTCAGCACGTTATCCGGGGTGTTGATAGCGGTAGCGAACAGACCGATCTCGGTGACCGTACCCGTCACTCCACCCGCGCAGATGAAGTCGCCGACCTTGAAGGGGCGCAGGACAATAATAAACGCGCCCGCCGCCAGATTGGCCAGCAACCCCGACCAGGCCAGACCGATCGCAAGACCGACCGCAGCGAGCAGCGCGGCAAAGGTGGTCGTCTGCATGCCCAGGTAGCCGAGGATACCGATCACCAGAATGATGTTCAGCGTCACGGTAATGGCTGAGCCAACATAGCGCAGAACGGTCGGGTCGACCTTTTGTTTGCCCAGGGCCCGCTGCACCATGCCGACAGCAAAGCCTATCAGCCAGCGTCCGACAATCCAGAAGGCGATGGCGGAGAGGATCTTCACCGCGAAAGCGGCACCATACTGTTGCACCAGCGCGATTAACGCGTTGAACTTCGCGGTAGTAACGTTAACGATAGTCTCGTCCATGGCTGGGGCCCAGAGGTGAAGAATTGGTTCCGAAACCCTAGCACAGCCTGTATGCCCCGCCAGTCAATGGGCTGCGCCATGTATCGCAGTACAACAGCACCAAGTCTCCAGGGGTCAGGTGACCGCCAAAGACTTTCGCACACCCAACCGGCTAATCCACACCGCCATCAAAATCACCGACCCACCCAGGAACAACCGCCCCAGCTCTTCATGTTGATTCCAGATCAGAAGATTGATCAGCAACCCCACCGGCACATGCAGGTTGTTCATCACCGCGAGCGTCCCGCCATTCACCAGGCACGCGCCCTTGTTCCACCAGTACAACCCGAGCGCAGTCGAGACCAGCCCGAGGAACGCCAGCACGCCCCATTGCAGCGGCGCTTCGGGCAGGAAGTTCTGTTTGCCGAACAGCAGAAACGCCGGTAGCGCCACCGCCAATGCGCCCAAATAGAAGTAGCCAAAGCGCCGGTAATGCGGCAAATCGCTCGGATGACGCGCCACCAGATGTTTATAAAGCACCTGTCCGGCGGCGTAAGTGAAGTTGGCCAGTTGCAGCAGCAGGAACCCCATGAAGAAATCCGGGTTGATCCGGTCGTAGCGAATCACCGCCGCCCCCATCACCGCCACCAGTGCCGCGACTAATGCCCACGGATTGAAGCGCCGGTTCAGCGCGTCTTCGATCAAGGTCACGTGCAGCGGCGTGAGGATGGTGAACAGCAACACCTCCGGCACTGTCAGCACCCGAAAGCTCAGGTACAGGCAGACGTAAGTCACGCCGAACTGCAACGCGCCGATCAGCAGCATGCCGCGCATGAACGCCGGTTCAACCGAACGCCAGCGGGTCAACGGAATGAACACCAGCCCCGCCAGTACCACTCGCACCAGCACCGCGAAGTAACTGTCGACATGACCGGCCAGGTACTCGCCGATCAAACTGAAGGAAAACGCCTGAATCAGCGTGACAAAAAGTAGATAGCCCATGCTCGCCTCGTTTCGAATGGCGGCGACGATAGCGGGTTTTGCCCGTTATCGCGAGAACACACAGATCCCTGTAGGAGCTGAGCTTGCTCGCGATATCGGTGTGTCAGCCAATATCGATGTTGAATGTGATACCGCCATCGCGAGCAAGCTCAGCTCCTACAGGATTGCGTGCAGCCAACCAAATCGCAGGCAAAAAAAAGCCCGATCTCGCTAAAGCGTTCAATCGGGCTACAGCACTCAGGAGCAATAAGTGCAAAGGGAGGTTCGATGCGCGTAAAGCCATGAAGGGGTTGCGCCAGGTCACTTGAACATCAAGGGATTATCTGGCGATTAAAGCCTCAGGCGACGAGGGAAAGCTTGGCGTTGGCCTGGCTCAGGCCTTTTTCCTGGAAGTCACCGCCCAGGTTCATGCCTTCGGCGTGAATGAACGTCACGTCGTGAATCCCGATGAACGCCATGACCTGGCGCAGGTACGGTTCCTGGTGATCCGCGGTGCTGCCGGCGTAGATTCCGCCGCGGGCAGTCAGTACGTAGGCACGCTTTCCGCTGAGCAAGCCTTGCGGGCCAGTGTCGGTGTACTTGAAGGTCACGCCGGCACGCAGCACATGGTCGAGCCAGGCTTTAAGGGTGCTCGGGATGGCGAAGTTGTACATCGGCGCGGCCATGACCAGTACATCGGCGGCCAGCAATTCGTCGGTCAACTGGTTGGAGCGTTCCAGGGAAACCTGTTCGAGGTCGTTGCGCTGCTCGGCAGGTTTCATCCAGCCGCCCAGCAGGTTGATATCCAGATGCGGCACCGGGTTGACGGCCAGGTCACGAACGGTGATTGAGTCGTTCGGGTGCGCGGTTTGCCACTGGCTGATGAAGGTCTGGGTCAGTTGACGCGAAACCGAGTCTTGCTGACGAGCGCTGCTTTCGATGATCAGAACGCGGGACATGGGATGTAGCCTCCATCTGAGAATGTTGTAAGTCGATGGAGTGAAGGTTAAACAGAGTTAAATCGATGAAAAAGCGCAAATAACTGCTATAAACCATCAATAAATTCGTTTATAAGCAGAGCATGCCCTATGGGAGCGGGCTGTGGTGAGGGGGTTTACCCCCGTTTGAGTGCGTAGCACTCACAAGATCTTTGGTGCATCAGATTTTTGGGGCCGCTTCGCGACCCAACGGGGGCAAGCCCCCTCGCCACAGTTCGCTCCCACAGGGTTGTAATGTCATTTGGGGGTGCAGGTCAGTTTGATACGCATCTTGATGATGCTTCGGCTGAACTTGGCGGTGGCATTTTTGTGTTTACCGGCGGCCACTTCGATATTGCGGGTGCGTGGCGCTTCCGGGCCATTGTTGAAAACTACCTTACAGGCTGCATCGGTGGTGCCGTAGTTGTTCACCTGAATGGAGGCGATGTCGCTATCCGTGTCATACGCGTTGTAGTCGATGCTCAAGCCGTTCAGCTGTTTTTCAACGTCGATCGGATAGGCAAACGCCGTCAGCGGCAGCATCGCCAGCAGCACACAACCCGATACCACACAACAAAGCTTTTTCATTCAGCAGTCTCCAATAAGGACTGCCAGCTTAGGACAAGAGGAGCTATTCATGAAAGCGCCCCGCGTGACCCTTGATCAATGGCGAACGTTACAGGCCGTGGTCGACCACGGTGGTTTCGCCCAGGCCGCCGAAGCGCTGCACCGCTCGCAATCATCGGTGAGCTACACCGTGGCGCGCATGCAGGACCAACTCGGTGTACCGCTGTTGCGCATCGACGGCCGCAAAGCGGTGCTGACCGAAGCCGGCGGCGTGCTGCTGCGCCGTTCGCGGCAACTGGTGAAACAGGCCAGCCAGCTGGAAGACCTGGCCCATCACATGGAACAGGGCTGGGAAGCAGAAGTGCGGCTGGTGGTCGACGCCGCTTACCCGAGCGCCCGCCTCGTTCGCGCCTTGACCGCGTTCATGCCGCAGAGCCGTGGCTGCCGGGTGCGTCTGCGCGAAGAAGTATTGTCGGGCGTGGAAGAAGTCTTGCTCGAAGGCGTGGCCGATCTGGCCATCAGTGGCTTCAGCATTCCCGGTTACCTGGGCGCGGAATTGAGCGACGTCGAGTTCGTGGCGGTTGCCCATCCCGAACATCCATTGCACCGTCTCAACCGCGAACTGAATTTCCAGGACCTGGAAAGCCAGCTGCAAGTCGTCATCCGCGACTCCGGTCGCCAGCAGCCACGGGACGTCGGCTGGCTCGGCGCGGAACAGCGCTGGACCGTCGGCAGCCTGGCCACCGCCGCGACGTTTGTCAGCAGCGGTCTGGGTTTCGCCTGGTTGCCTCGGCACATGATCGAACGGGAAATCAAGGAAGGCCTGCTCAAGCTGCTACCGTTGGACCAGGGTGGCAGCCGCAACCCGAGCTTCTTTCTGTATTCGAACAAGGACAAACCGTTGGGTCCGGCCACGCAGATTCTCATCGAACTGCTGCGCACTTTCGACACTGCGCCGCTGGATGCACCTTTCGCCGCCCCAGAACAAGCCTGACACGGAGTGTACGCATGGCCTATTTCGAACATGAAGGTTGCAACCTGCACTATGAGGAATATGGCCACGGCACGCCGTTGCTGCTGGTCCATGGGCTCGGCTCCAGCACCCTGGACTGGGAAAAGCAGATCCCGGCGTTGTCGACCCGCTACCGGGTGATCGTGCCGGATGTACGCGGCCACGGTCGCTCAGACAAACCCCGCGAGCGCTACAGCATCGCCGGGTTCAGCGCCGACCTGATCGCCCTCATTGAACACCTGAACCTGGGCCCCACTCATTACGTGGGCCTGTCCATGGGCGGCATGATCGGTTTTCAACTGGCCGTGGACCAGCCGCAATTGCTCAAAAGCCTGTGCATCGTCAACAGCGCGCCCGAGGTCAAACTGCGCAGCCGCGACGATTACTGGCAGTGGTTCAAGCGCTGGAGCCTGATGCGCGTCCTCAGTCTGGGCGCTATCGGTACGGCTCTTGGAGGCAAGCTGTTCCCGAAACCGGAACAGGCAGATTTGCGACAAAAGATGGCCGAGCGCTGGGCAAAAAACGACAAACATGCTTATCTCGCCAGCTTCGATGCAATCGTTGGCTGGGGGGTTCAGGAACGACTTTCGAGGGTCTCCTGTCCAACCCTCATCGTCAGCGCCGACCGTGACTACACGCCGGTCTCGCTGAAAGAGACCTACGTAAAACTGCTGCCCGATGCACGGCTGGTGGTGATCGCCGATTCGCGCCACGCCACCCCGCTGGATCAACCCGAAATGTTCAACCAAACGCTGCTCGAGTTTCTCACCGCAGTCGACACCACCTCACTCAGGATCACTGACCCATGCTGAAAAAAATCGCCCTCGTCGCTGGCTCCGTTCTGTTTGCCGCCAACCTGATGGCCGCAACGCCCGCCAAGGCGCCGCACGTGCTGCTGGAGACCACCAACGGCCAGATCGAAATCGAACTGGACCCGGTCAAGGCGCCGATCAGTACCAAGAACTTCCTCGATTACGTCAACAGCGGCTTCTACAACAACACGATCTTTCACCGTGTGATTCCAGGGTTCATGATTCAGGGCGGTGGTTTCACTCAACAAATGCAGCAGAAAGAAACCAAGGCACCGATCAAGAACGAGTCCAAAAACGGTCTGCATAACGTCCGTGGCACGCTGTCCATGGCCCGCACCTCCAATCCTGATTCGGCCACCAGCCAGTTCTTCGTGAACGTCAAGGACAATGACTTCCTCGACAGCGGTGACGGCTATGCGGTCTTCGGTAAAGTCGTGAAAGGCATGGACGTGGTGGACGTCATCGTCAACTCGCAAACCACCACCCGTGGCGGCATGAAAGATGTGCCAGCCGACCCTGTGTTCATCAAGTCGGCCAAAGTCATCGACTAAGCTACACAGGAAGTCTTGAGCGGCTGCCGGAGTGCGCCGCTCACACTGTTCAAAGGAGAGCCCGTGCGCGGGCGGAGAACTGATGCTTTATCGCCGTTTCGAGAAACTGATCGACATTTTCCGCGAGGCCCCGACGGCCGCTCCGCCGGATCGGGTTCTCCCTTTTTATACCTATTACCTGAAGCAGGTCTGGCCGAGTTTCGCCGTCCTGCTGCTCGTCGGTCTGATCGGTGCGCTGATTGAAGTGGCGCTGTTCAGTTATCTGAGCCGCATCATCGACCTGACCCAAGGCACGCCTAACGTCGATTTCTTCAAGGAACACGGTATCGAGCTGGCCTGGATGGCGGTGGTAGCCCTGGTTTTCCGGCCGATTTTTGTTGGCCTGCATGACCTGCTGGTTCACCAGACCCTGAGCCCCAGCATGACCAGCCTGATCCGCTGGCAGAACCACAGTTATGTGCTCAAACAGAGCCTGAATTTTTTCCAGAACGACTTCGCCGGGCGCATCGCCCAACGCATCATGCAGACCGGCAACTCGCTGCGCGATTCTGCTGTGCAAGCGGTGGACGCGCTGTGGCACGTGCTGATCTACGCGATCAGTTCGCTGGTGCTGTTCGCCGAAGCCGACTGGCGCCTGATGATCCCGCTGCTGACCTGGATCGTCGCCTTCATCAGTGCCCTTTACTACTTCGTGCCACGGGTCAAGGAACGTTCGGTTGTGTCCTCCGATGCGCGCTCCAAACTCATGGGGCGGATCGTCGACGGCTACACCAACATCACCACCCTGAAGCTGTTCGCCCACACCAACTTCGAGCAGCAATACGCTCGCGAAGCGATCAAGGAACAAACCGAAAAAGCCCAACTGGCCGGCCGGGTGGTCACCAGCATGGACGTGGTCATCACCAGCATGAACGGGTTGCTGATCGTCGGCACCACCGGCCTGGCCCTGTGGTTGTGGACGCAATCGCTGATCACCGTAGGCGCGATTGCCCTGGCCACCGGCCTGGTGATCCGCATCGTCAACATGTCCGGCTGGATCATGTGGGTGGTCACCGGCATTTTCGAAAATATCGGCATGGTTCAGGACGGTTTGCAGACCATCTCTCAACCGGTCAGCGTCACCGATCGCGAGCAGGCCAAACCGCTCGCGGTCACCCGTGGCGAGGTGCGTTTCGAGCACGTGGATTTCCACTACGGCAAGAAGAGCGGGATCATCGGCGACCTCAACCTGACCATCAAGCCCGGTGAAAAAATCGGTCTGATCGGTCCATCCGGCGCAGGCAAGTCAACCCTGGTCAACCTGCTGCTGCGCCTCTATGACGTGGAGGGCGGACGTATCCTCATCGACGGCCAGAACATCGCCGAAGTCGGCCAGGAAAGCCTGCGCGAGCGCATCGGCATGATCACCCAGGATACGTCTCTGCTGCATCGTTCGATCCGCGACAATTTGTTGTACGGCAAACCCGACGCCACCGACGCCGAACTCTGGGAAGCGGTGCACAAGGCCCGCGCCGACGAGTTCATCCCGTTGTTGTCGGACTCCGAAGGTCGCACCGGTTTTGATGCCCACGTCGGTGAACGCGGGGTGAAACTCTCCGGCGGTCAGCGTCAGCGGATTGCGATTGCTCGCGTGCTGCTCAAGGACGCGCCGATCCTGATCATGGACGAGGCCACCTCGGCGCTGGACTCGGAAGTCGAAGCGGCGATCCAGGAAAGCCTGGAAACCCTGATGCAGGGCAAAACCGTGATTGCCATCGCTCACCGGCTCTCGACCATCGCCCGCATGGACCGGCTGGTGGTGCTGGAAAAAGGCAAGATCGCCGAAACCGGCAGCCACGCCGAACTGCTGGCCCATGGCGGGTTGTATGCGCGGTTGTGGCAGCACCAGACAGGTGGATTTGTCGGCATCGACTAAGTCGCTAACCTGATGATCGCTCCCACGCTCTGCGTGGGAGCGATCTTGCCCCCATCAGTCTTGCCGGTAAGGCAAGGCCGTCCTCGCTTCCTCGGCATACGCCAACACACCAGCGCGCTCTTGCTGCAGGAAGTCTTTGACGGCGGCTTTCAGGCCGGGATGACGCAAGTAGTGCCATGAATGAGTGATCACGGGTTCGAACCCGCGAATCAACTTGTGCTCGCCCTGGGCACCGGCATCGAAACGCTGGAAGCCATTGGCAATCGCGTAGTCCATGCCCTGGTAGAAACAGGTCTCGAAGTGCAGACGGTCGAACTCCGCCAGACAGCCCCAGTAACGACCGTAAAAGCTGTCGCCGCCCACCAGACTGAAAGCCATGGCCACCGGCCGTGAGCCTTGCTTGGCCAACACCACACGAATTGACTCTGGCATGCGCTCGGCCAGCAAACTGAAAAACTCCCGCGTCAGATACGGCGCTTGCCGACGCACTGCGTAGGTGTTGGCGTAGCAGGCATAGACAAAATCCCACTGCGCCTGATCGAGTTGCCTACCTTCAAGCCATTCAAAATCAATGCCCTGCCCCGCCACTTGTTCGCGTTCCTTGCGCATCTGCTTGCGCTTGCGCGAACTGAGAACGTCGAGGAAGTCCTGAAAATCCCGATAGCCGCGATTCTGCCAGTGGTACTGACAGCCGATTCGCTGCAACCAGCCCGGCTGCTCGGCCAAGGCTGCGTCAGTGAACGGGTCGGTGAAGTTGATGTGAGCACTGGAGAGTTGTTCGATTTCAAGGTAGCCCGGCAGGCTTTTCAACAGTTCGAAACCGTCCTCGAGCGTGGCCGCCAGCAAACGCGGGCCGCTGACCGGACTGAACGGCACAGCCGTCAGCAGTTTGGGGTAGTAATCGATCCCGGCACGCTCACAGGCATCGGCCCAGGCGTGGTCGAACACGTACTCGCCGTAGGAATGCCATTTGCGATAACTGGGCAGCGCGGCAATCAGGCGATCGCCTTCGATGTGCAACAAATGCTCGGGTTGCCAGCCGGAATGAGGGCCGACGCTGCCGCTGTCTTCCAGCGTGCTGAGAAAGGCGTGGCGCAGAAAGGGCTGATTCTCGGGCACCAGGGCATCCCACGTCTGCGACGCGATTTCGGACAGATTTTGCAGACGTTGCAGCGGCATCAGTTCTTCCCTACTTCTTTGCGTGAAAGCCCGGCGAGTATCGCCCATCGCCAAAAAATCCACACGAGCAATTCGACGACAGCGCTCTAGCTCAATAGTTCTCGACGACTTTGTATCGTCATCGAGACGCCATCACATTGCCACTGCTCTGTCATAAACCATCGCGATACTGGCGCCTGTTTTTAGAGCGCCGGGTTCTAAACCTGGTCACTGTTTTCCGTCCTCAACGGTCGGTTGTGTCCTGGATGGCTCAGTCATCCCATTACATCTTCGGAGATTGATATGCGTCTTGCTTCCACGAAAACTGCGGCGGCCTTGTGTGGTGGGTTGCTGCTGGCCATGAGTGTTCCGGCCAGCGCCGCAGTCGACGCCAAACTGCTCGACATGCTCAAGGCAAACGGTTCGATTTCGCCTGCGCAGTACACCGAGCTGCAAGCCGAGCTGGCCAGGGATCAGAAAGACCAGCAAATCGCCCGCCAGGCTCAACAAGAGACCAACGAGCAGATCGCGGCGACTGCGAAGAAAACCAATGAACTGAGTACCTTCGACCAGAAACTGGCGTGGGCCGCCAAAACCCAATTCAAGGGTGACGTGCGTTTCCGTCAGGAAAACGTCCACAACGATGGCGTTTCAAACAGCAAAGACCAGGATCGTCAGCGCATTCGTGCCCGCCTGGGTGCCTACAGCGAGATCAACCCGCAAGTCGACACCGGCATCCGTATCGCCACCGGTAACAACGACGACGCTCGCTCCACCAATCAGAGTCTGGACAATTACTTCGACAAGAAGCAGATCTGGCTGGACCAGGGTTACGTCGACTACCACCCGGACGCCATCAAGAACCTGCACATCGTTGGCGGCAAGATGCCGCAGCAATGGGTGAGCATGGGCGACATCATCTGGGATAGCGACATCAGCCCCGAAGGTCTGTCGCTGGCTTACAAATACCCGCTGGGCGCCAGCACCGAGCTGTTCGGTAGCGCCGGTCACTACACCCTCAAGGACAACGTCGACGGCGACGGCGTGCAGTTCAAACACGACTTGCGTCTGTACGCGGGTCAGTTGGGTGCGCGCTTCGCTATCACCGACAACCTGAAACTGACCCTGGGTGGCAGCGTCTACGGCTATGACAACGACGACGACATCTCCCCAGGCGGCACCAGTATTCCAGCCGCACTGGCCATCAACGGCAACAGCCCGAACGAGCAATTCAAACTGTACGAAGGCTTTGGTCAGCTCGACATCGGTGGCCTGCCTATGCCGCTCTCGCTGTACGGTCAGTACGTGAACAACAAAGACGCCAGCAACGATCAGGACTCTGCCTGGTTGGCCGGTGTAAAGACCAAGTTCTACGGCTTCGCAGTGGACTACAACTACCGCGACGTACAGCGTAACGCGGTGGTCGGCGCCTTCACCGACTCCGACTTCGCCAACGGTTTCACCGGTTCGCGTGGCAGCAAGCTGAAAGTGAGCTACGAGCTGGACAAAAACTTCAACCTCGGCGCGACGTACTTCATGGCTAACTCTGACTACACTAACGCCAACCTGAAAGACTCGGACATCAACACCCTGCAACTGGATGCCGAAGCGAAGTTCTGATTCCCCGCTACACAACTCGGGCAAGGAAGCCCGAGCCGCTTTTACAAACTCGCGTTGTGGTATCGGTCCCCATCATCCGTCCGATACTGCAGCGCGAGTTTTTTTTTCGCAAAAAAAAAGATCGCAGCCTGCGGCAGCTCCTACACCGACCGTATTCCAACCGCGATATCGCGTTGAAATCCAATCCCGTGTAGGAGCTGCCGCAGGCTGCGATCTTTTAAGGCGAACTCAGCGCTTGCGCAGAATCACGCTACCAATCGAGTAACCGGCGCCGAACGAGCTGAGCACGGCCAGCGAACCTGCAGCCAGATCGTCCTGGTTCTTGTGAAACGCAATCACGGAACCGGCGGAGCTGGTGTTGGCGTAGGTGTCGAGAATCACCGGGGCTTCTTCTTCGGTGGCTTCGCGACCCAGCAGCTTCTTGACGATCAGGTGGTTCATGCTGAGGTTGGCCTGGTGCAGCCAGAAGCGTTTCACGTCGCTGATGTTGAGCGTGTTCTCTTCCAGGTGCGTAGCGATCAGCTCGGCGACCATCGGGCAGACATCGCGGAACACCTTGCGGCCTTCCTGCAAGAACAGTTTGTCCTTGGCGCCGATGCCCTCTTCCGCCGCGCGGTTGAGGAAGCCGAAGTTGTTGCGGATGTTATTGGAGAACTTGGTCAGCAGCTTGGTGCTGACGATGTCGAACTGGTACTTGGACGTTGCCAGGTCAGCACGTTCGATGATCACCGCAGTCGCGGCGTCGCCGAAGATGAAGTGGCTGTCACGGTCGCGGAAGTTCAGGTGACCGGTGCAGACTTCCGGGTTGACCATCAGGATCGCCCGGGCCTGGCCCAGTTGCACGCTGTTGGCCGCAGCCTGAATGCCGAAGGTTGCCGAGGAGCAGGCGACGTTCATGTCGAAACCGAAACCCTGGATGCCCAAGGCTTCCTGGACTTCGATGGCGATGGCCGGATAGGCCCGTTGCAGGTTGGAGCAGGCGACGATCACGCCGTCGATGTCCGCGGCGGTTTTGCCGGCACGCTGCAAGGCTTGCTCGGCGGCGCCGATGGCCATTTGGCAAAGTACCGACCACTCGTCATTCGAGCGTTCCGGCAGGCGTGGCGCCATGCGTTGCGGGTCGAGGATGCCTTCCTTGTCCATGACAAAGCGGCTTTTGATGCCAGACGCCTTTTCGATAAACGCCGCGCTGGACTCGGTCAACGCTTCGATTTCGCCGCGCGCGATGGCGTCGGCGTTGTCGGCGTTGAATAGCGCGACGTAAGCGTTGAAAGACTGCACCAGCTCTTCGTTGGAGATGCTGTTGGCCGGGGTGTACAGGCCGGTGCCGCTGATGACGACGTTATGCATGGTCGTTTCTCTAATCTGTTCAGGCAGAAAGTGTTGGCACCGACGTACCAACACACAAAGGATTTGCTCCCGTCAGGGGGAGCAAACCTGGCATCGCTTTATTCCGATCCGCCCAGACCTGTGAAGGCTTAAAACCGCGGGGCCGGCGTTTATAGGCGCGAAGTTTGCCATAAACATTGGGTTTTGGCGCCTTTTTGCTGGATCAAACGCCTGCCTCAAATGCAACCGCGTACCTGTAGGAGCACGGCTTGCCGGCGATGGCGGCCTTGAGATAGCTATCGCGAGCAAGCTTTGCTCCTACAAGTGTTCGACTCAGGGTTCGACCTGGGTCCATTGCTTGTTCAGGCGCTTGTCGGAGATCGGTACCTTGGTCCCCAATTGTTGGGCGAACAGGGAAACCCGGTATTCCTCCAGCCACCAGCGATAGAGCTCCAGCTGCGGATCGTGTTTGCCTTCCTGGGCATGTTTGTTGGCGCGGGTTTGATATTGCGTCCACAGGCCAGACAACTCGCCACTCCAGACCCGGTCCCTCTGCACCTGAGCGCCGATTTTCTCGAAGCGCTGCTCGACCGCTTTCAGATAACGCGGCAGCTCCTTGAGCCACTGCATCGGGGTTTCCCGGACGAAGCCCGGATACACCAGATGACTGAGTTGCTGCTTGATGTCGTTCAGGGCCACGGCTTGCGCCAGGTCGATCTTGCCCTTGAAGCGTTTTTGCAGGCCGTGCCAGAGCTTGAGAATTTCCAGCGTCAGCTTCGCCAGCCGTTCGGCGTGCTCAGTCCAGCCGCCGCGTTTGCGTTCAGCCAGCGATGCCAACCCGGCGCCATCCCGTGGCAGCGGGTTTTCGCCGTCAAGAATGCAGCTGTCGAGGCTGGCCAGCAGGATGTCCTCGACCAGACTGTCGACGCGCCCCATGTCGCGGTACATCAGACCCAATTCGGTCAGCCCCGGCAACTTGCTGCGCAGGAACTTCGCCGGTTCAGCCAGTTGCTGCATCAGCAAACGCTGCAAGGCGCGGCGATGTTGAAACTCGGCTTCGGCCGGCGTAGAGAAACGTCCTTCCTTGACCGTGCCACTCTCTTCCACCAGCGCCGGATACACCGTCATCGATAGCCCGGCGATCTTCTGCTGGGTTTTCTCGGCGACGGCGGCAAACACTTTCGGCTCCACCGGTTGCTGGTTTTTCGCGGTTTGCGGCACGGCCAATGCAGCCTGACTGGCTTCGGCGAAGCGTGCGGTCAGTTCCGCCAGATCACGCCCTTCGCCCAGGAACTTGCCTTGGCCGTCGACGATTTCCAGGTTCATCCGCAAATGACTGTCGACCTGCTGCGATGCTTCGACCCAGGCTTCATCGCTGACCCGCACACCGGTCATGCGCAACAGTTCACGGCCCAGCGCTTGAGGCAACGAGCCCTCGGCGAAAGTCATGCGCTGCAATGCTGCTTTGACGAAGTCCGGCACCGGTACGAAATTCTTGCGCAGGGCTTTGGGCAGGTTGCGCACCAGCGCGATGCACTTGGCCTCGATCACGCCCGGCACCAGCCATTCCAGGCGCTCCGGCGGCAGCATCGGCAACAACGGCGCCGGCACACGCAGGGTCACGCCGTCACGCGGGTGGTTCGGTTCGAAGTGATAACTGAGCGCCAATTCCAGATCACCGATGTGCAAGGTGTCCGGGTAATGAAGGGCAGTGACTTCACTCGCCTCGCGGGCCAGCACGTCTTCTTCGCGCATGATCAGCAGCTGCGGGTCTTTCTGACTGTTGACCCGATACCAGCTGTCGAAGGTCGCAGTCTGGTGGATCTCCGCCGGCAGTCGCGCATCGTAGAAGGCGAACAGGGTTTCTTCGTCCGCCAGAATGTCGCGACGGCGAGCCTTGGCTTCCAGTTCGTCGAGCTGTTCCAGCAGTTGCGCATTGGCCGCCAGGCACTTGGCCTTGGATTGAATCTCGCCGCGTACCAGGCCTTCACGAATGAACAGTTCACGGGACGTGACAGGGTCGATCGGCCCGTAATGCACCGGCCGGCGACCAACCACGATCAACCCGAACAACGTGATCTGCTCGAACGCCACGACCTGACCGCGCTTCTTCTCCCAATGGGGTTCGAAGTGGTTTTTCTTGATCAGGTGCCCGGCCAAGGGCTCGATCCAGTCGGAGTCGATCTTGGCGACCATCCGCGCGTAGAGCTTGGTGGTTTCCACCAGTTCGGCGGCCATCAGCCATTGCGGACGCTTTTTACCGAGGCCCGATGACGGGTGAATCCAGAAACGTCGCTGACGCGCACCGAGGTAATCGCCTTCATCGGTTTTCTGGCCGATCTGGCTGAGCAGCCCCGAGAGCACGGCTTTGTGCAGCTTCGGGTAATCCGCCGGTTCTTTATTGAGGCTCAACTGCATGTCGCGGCAGATCAGGCTCAACTGCCGATGGGAGTCGCGCCATTCGCGCAGACGCAGGTAATTCAGGAAGTTCTTGCGGCACCAATTGCGCAGCGGGCTGGCGGTCAGGGCCTGGCGCTGTTCTTCGAAACCACGCCACAGATTGACCAGCCCGGCGAAATCCGAGTCCACGTCTTTCCATTGCGCGTGGGCCTGATCCGCCGCTTGCTGACGTTCCGGCGGACGCTCGCGCGGGTCCTGAATCGACATGGCGCTGGCGACGATCAGCACTTCCTGCAAGCTGCCGAGTTTCGCCGCTTCCAGCAGCATGCGGCCCATGCGCGGGTCCACCGGTAGCCGCGCCAATTGACGGCCAAGCGGCGTCAGTTGGCTGTTGCGGTCGACCGCCGAGAGCTCTTGCAGCAGGTTGAAACCGTCGCTGATAGCCTTGCCATCCGGCGGCTCGATAAACGGGAAATCAGTGATCTCGCCGAGGCGCAGATGCAGCATCTGCAAAATCACCGCCGCAAGGTTGGTGCGCAGGATTTCCGGATCGGTAAATTCCGGGCGACCGATGAAATCTTCTTCGCCGTATAGACGAATACAAATACCCGGCTCGACCCGCCCGCAGCGACCTTTACGCTGGTTGGCGCTGGCCTGGGAAATGGCTTCGATAGGTAGCCGCTGGACCTTGGCGCGGTAGCTGTAACGGCTGATGCGCGCGGTGCCGCTGTCGATCACGTAACGAATGCCCGGCACGGTCAGCGAGGTTTCCGCGACGTTGGTCGCCAGGACCACGCGCCGGCCTGGGTGCGACTGAAAAATCCGCTGCTGTTCGGCCGGTGACAGCCGTGCGTAGAGCGGCAGAATCTCGGTGTGCTTGAGCTGGGCCTTGCGCAGCATGTCCGCCGCGTCGCGAATCTCGCGCTCGCCGGGCAGGAACACCAGCACGTCGCCGGGGCTCTTGCGCTCGCTGCGTTCGAACGCGGCGATTTCGTCGAGTGTGGCGAGGATCGCCTGATCCACCGTCAAGTCGTCCTCGACGCGGTTGCCCTCTTCGTCTTGCTCCAGGGTCAGCGGGCGATACCAGGTTTCCACGGGGAAGGTGCGGCCGGAGACTTCGACAATCGGCGCGTCATCGAAGTGCTTGGAAAAACGCTCCAGGTCGATGGTCGCCGAAGTGATGATGACTTTCAGGTCCGGACGACGCGGCAACAGGGTTTTCAGGTAACCCAGCAGGAAGTCGATGTTGAGACTGCGTTCGTGGGCTTCGTCGACGATGATCGTGTCGTAGCGTTCGAGATAGCGGTCGTTCTGGGTTTCCGCCAGCAGGATGCCGTCGGTCATCAGTTTGATCAGGGTGTTGGAATCGCTCTGATCCTCGAACCGTACCTGATAGCCGACCAGCGCACCCAACGGCGTCGCCAGTTCTTCGGCGACCCGGCTCGCCACGCTGCGGGCGGCGATTCGACGGGGCTGGGTGTGGCCGATCAGGCCATGCTGACCGCGACCGATTTCCAGGCAGATCTTCGGCAACTGGGTGGTTTTACCCGAACCGGTTTCGCCGGCAATGATCAGCACCTGATGCTTGAGCAGCGCTGCTTTGATTTCGTCGCGCTTGGCGGCGATCGGCAGGCTGTCGTCGTAACGAATCACCGGCAGGCTGGCACGCCGCGCCAAAACCTGATCACAGGACGCCTGCGTGCGCGTCACCCACTGGGCCAGCTTGGCCTCGTCAGGTTTTTTGCGCAGCTCAAGCAACTGCCGCCGCAGCCGGTGGCGGTCGGCGAGCATGGCGTGATCGAGGTTTTTCAGCAGTTTGTCGATGGAAGGCGATTCGTCAGTCATCAGGTACGCAATAAGTCGTCTAGTGGCGCAGGGGGCGGATTGTCGCAGATTTGGGGGTGTTTGGCGTGTCAGGGAGGACCACCCCTCACCCTAACCCTCTCCCCAGAGGGGCGAGGGGACTGACCGAGGTGTTTTATCAAGTTACATCGACCTGAAATATCGAGTCGAACTCAGGATTTGAAAGGCATGGAGATCGGCTCCCTTTCCCCCTCTCCCTCGTGGGGAGAGGGCTGGGGTGAGGGGTGGATCTCAGCCCCTACTCATTGTCGAGGCCCTTACGGCGATACGGGAACACATCAATCACCTTCCCGGCGCGAATGGCTTCCTGAAGGCTTTTCCAGTAATCGGCGTTGTACAACTCACCATGCAACTGATCAAACAACTTGCGCTGCCCCGAATCAGCAAACAAAAACGGCGGAAACTCTTCGGGAAACACATCCAGCGGTCCGATCGAATACCACGGCTCAGAAGCCATCTCGTCTTCCGGCGTGCGCGGTTGCGGGATATGCCGGAAGTTGGCCTCGGTCAGGAAGCAGATCTCGTCATAGTCATAAAACACCACCCGCCCGTGACGCGTGACGCCGAAGTTCTTCAGCAGCATGTCGCCGGGAAAGATGTTCGCCGCCGCCAGTTGCTTGATCGCCAGCCCGTAATCCTCCAGCGCCTCGCGGACCTGAGCGTCGTTGGCGTTCTCCAGATAAAGGTTCAACGGCGTCATCCGCCGTTCGGTCCAGCAGTGGCGGATCAGCACGGTGTCGTCCTCTACCGACACGGTGGACGCGGCCACTTCGAGCAATTCTTGCAGGCATGCCGGCTCGAACTTGCTCAACGGGAAACGGAAGTCGGAAAATTCCTGGGTGTCGGCCATGCGCCCGACCCGGTCGACACTTTTCACCAAACGGTACTTCTCGATCACCGTGGCGCGGTCGACGTTCTTTGACGGCGAGAAGCGGTCCTTGATGATTTTGAACACGGTGTTGAAACCCGGCAGGGTAAACACGCTCATCACCATGCCACGCACGCCCGGGGCCATGATGAACTGGTCGTCGGTGTTGGCCAGGTGATTGATCAGCGCCCGGTAGAACTCGGACTTGCCGTGTTTGTAGAAGCCGATCGAGGTGTACAGCTCGGCGATGTGCTTGCCCGGCAAAATGCGTTTGAGGAAACCGATGAACTCCGCCGGTACCGGCACGTCGACCATGAAATACGAACGGGTGAACGAGAAGATGATCGACACGTCCGCTTCATCGGTGATCAGCGCATCGATCTGAATCCCGCGACCTTCGCGATGCAGCAGCGGAATCACCAGCGGCCATTGTTCGTCCTGGGTGTAGATGCGCCCGACCAGGTACGCGCCTTTGTTGCGGTAAAGCACCGAGGAAAACAGTTCGACGCTCAATTCCGGGTCCTTGCAGACCCAGTCCGGCAGGTTTTCACGCAGTTGAGCTTCGAGGCGACGCAGGTCGCCGGCAAGGTCGGCGTAATCCTCGCTGAAGCGGTAGTCGGCAAAAATGCTCGCCAGCATCCCGGACAACTGCCCCTGAGGCTTGTAGGTGCGGGTTTGTGCGGCGCGGGCCCGGCGCAGGCTCGGCCGGGTGGTGTGGATGAACATGCAGCCGTCGCTGATCAGGTCGTGGCTGAACAACCCGCAGAAGATCGAGTTGTACCAGGTTTCGGACAGTTCATCGTCGAAGCGCAGGTCGATCAGCGTGATGTAAGCGCTTTTGACCAGCGGCCAGCAGCTGACATCCAGCGTGTCAGCGTCAAACGCGATGCGCAGTCGTGCCACCGTTTCGCTGACTTTTTCTTCGTAGAGATTGATCCGCGCGGCCGACGCCGATTGCGTCTCCTGCCACTTGGCCTGCTCGAAACGAGCTCGGGCGCCGTCGGTGATCTGGCGGAAATGCTCGCGGTAATCGTCAAAGCCATCGAGGATCATTCGGGCGATGTCGGCGGCTGGCCATTGCTGCGGCATAGGTAAAACCTCGGCGGCTGATGCTTATCGTGGGCCTGAGCTTAGTGGCCCTTTGTTACGCAACGCAACCATTGCCTTGCGTCCTGACTGGCGCGACACTTGCGAGCCAATCAAGGAAGGAACGTGCTGTGAACCCCGTCGATACTCTGCGTTTGTTATCGCTTGCCGCCATTTGGGGCGCGAGCTTTCTGTTCATGCGCATCATTGCCCCGGTGATTGGCACAATCCCCACTGCTTTTTTCCGCGTATCGATTGCCGCAGTCGGCTTGTTGGTGATCCTCGGGCTGATGCGCATCAGCTGGGATTTCAAAGGAAAACTCAAAACCGTGATGCTGCTCGGAGTGATCAACTCCGGGATTCCGGCGACCCTCTATTCGGTGGCTGCGCAAGTGTTGCCGGCCGGTTATTCGGCGATTTTCAACGCCACCACCCCATTGATGGGCGTGCTGATCGGCGGTCTGTTCTTCCATGAAAGGCTCACCGCCGCCAAGCTTGGCGGTGTGTTCCTAGGGTTGCTTGGCGTGGGCATCCTGACCCGAGCCGGTCCGGTGGCGTTCGACATGGAACTGCTGATGGGCGCCCTCGCCTGCCTGCTCGCCACGACCTGCTACGGTTTCGCCGGGTTCCTCGCGCGCCGCTGGCTCGATCAGGCCGGTGGTCTCGACAGTCGTCTATCGGCGGTGGGCAGCATGCTGGGCGCGACGTTGTTTCTGTTGCCGCTGTTTGGTTACAGCGTGATCAGCCAGCCACCGGAGAGCTGGGGCGGCTGGAGTGTCTGGTTGTCGCTGCTGGGGTTGGGGCTGGTGTGTACGGCGCTTGCGTACATTATTTACTTCCGCCTGCTCAGCTCGGTCGGGCCGGTGAAGTCGATGACCACGACCTTTCTGATTCCGCCGTTCGGGGTGTTGTGGGGGGCGTTGTTGCTGGATGAGCCGTTGTCGATGGCGCACATCTATGGCGGGGTGTTGATTGCGGCGGCGTTGTGGTTGGTGTTGAAGACGGCGGTGGTGAGGGCTGTTGGGGTGGCTGCCAAGTAGTTTGACGGTGTTGCTGATGACGCCATCGCGGGCAAGCCTTGCTCCTACGGTGCTGTGTCGTTCACGTACATTGCGCACGACATCAAACCTGTAGGAGCAAGGCTTGCCCGCGATGGCGTCGGTTCAGACGGCTACAGAGCCAAATCACTCACCTCGCCATCCACCAGCCGCCGAATCCCCAACGGATTGGCGTTCTTGTTTCTGTGTTTCCCGGGATTCCGTTAAGAACCATAAAAAAGGCCTGGAGCTCATGCCCCAGGCCTTGTTTTGTTTCAAGCGTTTTTACGGAATACGAACACCAGGCCGATGATGATCAGCAACATGCCAAGCATGCTCAATACCGCCAGCCGGTTGCCGAAAATCAGGTAGTCCATCACCGCCGTTACCGCCGGCACCAGGTAAAACAGACTGGTGACATTGACCAGGTTGCCCCGGGCAATCAGGCGATACAGCAGCAAGGTCGCCAGCACCGACACGACCAATCCCATCCACAACACCGGTACGATAAAACCGCTGCTGTGTTCGAAATGAAAGGGTTGGAACGGTACGAAGACTCCGCAGAGCAACAGCCCCGCCAGGTACTGCACTGGCAGCGTGCCGAGTGGATTGTCGGTAATGCGCTTTTGCATGATCGAACCGAACGTCATGCTCGCCAACGCCAGCAATCCGAAGAGCATCCCGGCCAGCGACATGCCGGCCAGACCGATGCCTTGGTAAACCACCATGATCAACCCGGCCAAACCCAGCGTCAGACCAAACATTCTGCTGGCTGATCGCTGACGTTCCATGATCACCACGGTAAGAATCGGTTGCACGCCCATGATCGTGGCCATGACGCCGGGTGTGACTTTCAGGTCGAGGGCCAACAGATAGAAAATCTGATAAGCCCCCAGCAACACCAGGCCCGTGGCCATCGCATACACCATCGGCTTGCCGCCCTTGGGCAACTTCAGCTTGAGCAACGGTACCAGCAGCACCAGACCGAATAGCGCGATGGCAAAGCGAAACAGCAGAAAGGCAAAGGGTGACGCGTGGGCCAGGCCCCATTTTGAGAAGATCGCTCCGCTGCTCCACAGCAGAACGAACAGGCTCGTGGACGCCGCCGCGAGCGCGGTGTTTTTCGAAAGGACAAACATGAATACCACCTGTAGTCAGGCAAAAAGCCAACTCAGCCGAAGCTGAAATTCAGTAGTTTTTTTCAAGCGAGCGCTTTTTCAGACAGGCGTGGGAACAGCAGAAAAAAGCTGATCAGCCCGAAAAGCCAACGCCTGGCGGTGATACGACTGCGCACACCGGCGAGCTACTGACAGGTGGAGGGTAATGACTGATCTGCGCAGGCTGCTGATTCCCGCACGGCACGACGCCAGCGTTGACCGCTGAATCGACTACCGCGTTGATGAGGGATGCAGGCATTGGGCTGATCTTTTTTGAGGGCCGTGCTCGGGAAAGCAGGCGAGCGCCGACTATAACCAGCCCGCGACATAGATTGCAATGACTTGGTCAAAGGGCCAGTAACGACAGCTGCCGCGCCGCAATCTACCTTGGAGAGAAATGCAAACGCCCGCTATGAGGGACAGGGAATGCACGAGATCACATGCCAAGGGAACGGACGCATCTTCGGTATCAGTTGTATCGATCGAGGGCTAGAACGCTTTAGACGCTGAAGCGTCGACTTGTCAAAACTGTGGAGAGCCTAGCACCGTGAAAACTGTTCAATTAATGACCGATAACGGAGGAAATATGCACGGAGTCATCAGAAGCCCGCACATAAGAAAACGCTCCTCTGCCCAGGAAAACAAGCCTGTCAAAGTAGAACTGACGGCCAGTCAGCGGCGCATTTTACAGGTCCTCGCGACGGGTATCGAAGGCGAACCTGACGTGCTCGCCGGGCGACCATAACTTCGGCGAAAAAAAACCGCTCCAATGAGCGGTTTTTCATTTCTTGCACGGAATCACCCAAACAACCAATACCCCAACAACGTAAACACCACCACCGCCAACACCGGTCGCAACACTCGGTAGGCCTTGGGATTGCGACGCTTCCATTGTTTGATTACACCACTGAACTTGTCGCTGGAATTCTTGCTCCATGCGTAAACATGGTTAATCCCGCCAACACGTTCATCATCAAGATTCTGCGGTGCAGTGGCGCGCCCCAAAAAGCCACTGACCCAGCGGTTGAGGCGGGTCATCAGGCGGTTGCTCAGCGGTCGTTCGATGTCGCAAAAGAGGATGACCCGAGTCTTGTCGGTTTCATTCTTGACCCAATGCACGTAAGTTTCGTCGAACATCACGTCTTCGCCATCACGCCAGGCGTAGACCTGACCGTCGACGAAGATCCGGCAATCGTCGGAGTTCGGCGTCGACAGCCCCAAGTGATAACGCAGGGAACCGCCGAACGGATCACGGTGCGGGTTGAGGTGGCTGCCGCCTGGCAGCAACGCGAACATGGCGCCTTTGACATTGGGAATGCTACTGACCAATGCCACGGTTTTCGGGCACAGGGCTTCTGCCGATGGCAGTGGTTTGTCGTACCACTTAAGGTAAAAGCGCTTCCAGCCTTTCTTGAAGAACGAACCGAAGCCAGCGTCGTTGTTCTTTTCGGCTGCGCGGATGTAACCCTCGTCGAACAAATGCATCGCTTCGTCGCGGATGACTTCCCAGTTGTCCTTGAGCACATCCAGTTCCGGGAACTTGCTGCGGTCAAGATAGGGTTTGGACGGCACGCTGGAGAACAGGTACATCAAGGCGTTATAAGGCGCGAACAACGCCGAGTGGTTGACGAACTGACGCAAGACCGGCAAACGCGCCTTGCCGCGCAAATGCACATAGAGAGTGCTGCCGAAGAACAGCAACAACAGCGACGCCTTTGCGGCAAGGGAAACGGTCATCAACAACTCCTTGATAGTAGACAACTTTGCATAACGCCATTTACCCGACGTGGCAGCCCGTCATGATAAACATTACCAGCCTCGGGAAACACCCGTGCATCTCAACATTCAGTGTTAAGAATTGCGCAATAAAGCACTTCTTAACATAAGGTTCCTGAACGGGGGCTGACCTGAATCAACCCCCTCCGACTGGATCAAAAACCGCAACGCCTATTGCTGATTCTCCTGCTCGGTAAACAGATCACTGAACAGCATGCTCGACAGGTAGCGTTCACCGGAGTCCGGCAGGATCACCACGATGGTCTTGCCCTGCATTTCAGGGGTTTCCGCCAGGCGAACGGCCACCGCCATGGCGGCGCCGCAGGAAATGCCGCTCAAAATCCCTTCTTCCTGCATCAGGCGCAAGGCCATGGCCTTGGATTCTTCATCGCTGACCAACTCGACCCGATCGACCATCGACAGATCAAGATTCTTCGGCACAAAACCGGCACCAATACCCTGGATCTTGTGAGGGCTCGGCTTGATTTCTTCACCGGCCATTGCCTGGGTGATAACTGGCGACACCGATGGCTCCACCGCCACCGAAATAATCGGTTTGCCCTGGGTATTCTTGATATACCGCGAAACCCCGGTAATGGTTCCACCCGTTCCGACGCCTGCCACCAGTACGTCGACTGCACCGTCGGTGTCGTTCCAGATTTCCGGACCGGTCGTTTTTTCGTGGATGGCCGGGTTGGCCGGGTTTTCAAACTGCGACGGCATGAAGTAGGCAGCCGGGTCGCTGGCGACAATTTCAGCCGCCTTTTCGATCGCGCCTTTCATACCCTTGGCCGGTTCGGTCAGTACCAGTTCGGCCCCCAAAGCCTTGAGCACTTTGCGTCGCTCGATACTCATGGACGCCGGCATGGTCAGCATCAGCTTGTAACCGCGCGCCGCAGCGACGAACGCCAGGCCGATACCGGTATTGCCTGAGGTCGGTTCGACGATGGTCATGCCAGGCTTGAGTTTGCCGGTGCTTTCGGCGTCCCAGATCATGTTTGCACCGATCCGGCACTTGACCGAGTAACCGGGGTTACGCCCTTCGATCTTGGCCAGGATGGTCACGCCGCGCGGGGCGATACGGTTGATCTGCACCAGCGGTGTATTGCCGATGGAATGGGCGTTGTCAGCGTAGATACGGCTCATGGCTGGGTCCTTATACAGCGTTAAATAAGCTCTCCAA
The DNA here is from genome assembly GCF_000282315.2 of Pseudomonas sp. GM41(2012). Lineage (GTDB taxonomy): Bacteria > Pseudomonadota > Gammaproteobacteria > Pseudomonadales > Pseudomonadaceae > Aquipseudomonas. Next base: position 325,295 of record NZ_AKJN02000008.1, on the reverse strand, counting down.
GGTATGCCTGTTGCCCTTGGTCGTCCAGTCAGTCGAACGTCCCGTAACCGCAGCAGTCAATCGCTTTATACCGCCAGAGATTTGCCGCCATGAAGCGTCGATACAGTTGGCCCCTGTGGACCCTCGCCGGCCTCGTTCTGCTGCTGGTTGCCCTGCACATTGCCCTGCCCTACGTGGTGCGTGATTACCTCAACGAGAGATTGGCGAACATGGGTGACTACCGCGGCCAGATTAGCGACGTAGATTTGGCCCTGTGGCGCGGGGCCTACAAAATCAATGGACTGAAAATCGTCAAGGTCAATGGCAAGGTCCCCGTGCCTTTCGTCAACGCGCCATTGATTGACCTCTCCGTCAGCTGGCACTCGCTCTGGTATGACCACGCTGTGGTGGCCGAGGCGCAGTTCGACAAACCCGAGGTAAACTTCGTCGACGGCGGTGCCAACAAGAAAAACTCTCAGACCGGTGAAGGCACCGACTGGCGGGCACAATTGGAAAAATTGCTGCCGATTACCCTGAACGAAGTGCGGATCAATGACGGACGGGTCACCTTTCGAAACTTCAATTCAAAACCGCCCGTGAACATGAATGCCACTCAGGTCAATGCCAGCATTTACAACCTGACCAACGTGGTCGACACCAAAGGCAAACGCGATGCCCGATTCGACGGCAAGGCTCTGTTGCTGGGGCATGCACCGCTGGAAACCTCGGCAACCTTCGATCCGCTGAGCAACTTCCAGGACTTCGAATTTCGCCTGCGTGCCAGGAACCTTGAACTCAAACGCATGAACGACTTCGCCTCGGCCTACGGCAAGTTCGACTTCAATGCCGGCCATGGAGACCTGGTCATCGAAGCCGAAGCCAAAAAGGGTCAACTCACCGGCTACATCAAGCCGCTATTGCGGGACGTCGATGTGTTCAATTGGCAACAGGACGTGGAAAACAAAGACAAAGGGATTTTTCGCTCCATCTGGGAAGCACTCGTCGGGGGAACCGAGAATGTGTTGAAGAACCAGCCGAAAAACCAGTTCGCCACTCGCGTCCAGCTCAGGGGCAGCGTGCATCAGCGAGATATCAGCGCATTCGAGGCTTTTTTGCAGATTTTGCGTAATGGTTTCATCGAGGCGTTCAATGCCCAGTACGAACGGCCGAAACCGGATGCCGGCTAAGACTTGCGTGTGACGGTGTAACGACCGGTTTCTTCCGCCGCCCGGGCCGGGTTCGATTGCTGCTGCAAGAAGTCCCAGCCCAGGCAGGCCAGTGCCAGCGATCGCGGAACGGCTTCACGACCACTGCTGTAGCGCGTGATGCTGCGGGCACTGACCCCCAACGCTTCGGCCGCCTGATTGAGCGGCAGCCCGGTGCGAGCGCGCCAGTCGATGAAGATCCGGGTGTTTTCGTCTACTGCATTTTGTGCGAGAGCATCCAGATACAGGGTGTCTGCGCCGATCTGGATGTCCAGTTCGGGCCACTCGACACTCCAGCCATCGTCGCCCAGGGTTGCACCGTCGAAAGCGCCAGCCTCCAGCAATGGCTGCAACCCTGGATAGGCGCGCAGGTCCCGACTCAAATCGAGGTTCAGTTGCTGACCGTCGATAAAGGTCAGCATAAGGCGGTCATCCGGCAACGCCTGCACGGCCGACAGCCGTGGTCGTTTCATGGGTACCATTATTTCCAATTCCTCCAGCAATTGCGCCTGAGGGGCAAGCTATCGCCAAAATGGCGATAGCTCAATACTGGCTAGCGGCCGAGACTGAGTCAAGATGTGACGCCCCATTCAGAGACTGAATAAGCCGTCTGCGTTCACAGTCGACCGGGCACCGCGTTATAGTCGGGTACTACAATTATTGCGCCCCGCCCTGCCTCGTTCAGGTCGGCGTTACCGTTCGAGGATAAGCAGATGAAGTTCGAAGGCACCCAGGCCTACGTCGCCACCGATGACCTGAAGCTGGCGGTCAACGCCGCCATCACCCTGGAGCGTCCGCTGCTGGTCAAGGGCGAGCCGGGCACGGGTAAGACCATGCTCGCCGAGCAACTGGCCGAGTCCTTCGGCGCCAAATTGATCACCTGGCACATCAAATCCACCACCAAGGCGCATCAGGGCCTGTACGAGTACGACGCGGTCAGCCGTCTGCGCGACTCGCAACTGGGCACGGAAAAGGTTCACGACGTTCGCAACTACCTGAAAAAGGGCAAGCTCTGGGAAGCCTTCGAATCCGAAGAGCGGGTGATCCTGCTGATCGACGAAATCGACAAGGCCGACATCGAATTCCCGAACGACCTGCTGCAAGAACTCGACAAGATGGAGTTCTACGTTTACGAGATCGACGAGACCATCAAGGCCAAGAAACGCCCGATCATCATCATTACCTCCAACAACGAGAAAGAACTGCCGGACGCCTTCCTGCGCCGCTGCTTCTTCCACTACATCGCCTTTCCGGATCGCACCACGATGCAGAGGATCGTCGATGTGCACTATCCAAACATCAAGAAAGACCTGGTCAGCGAAGCGCTGGACGTGTTCTTCGACGTGCGCAAAGTGCCAGGCCTGAAGAAGAAGCCATCGACCTCCGAACTGGTGGACTGGCTGAAGCTGCTGATGGCCGACAACATCGGCGAAGCCGTGCTGCGCGAACGCGATCCGACCAAGGCCATTCCACCGCTGGCCGGCGCTTTGGTGAAGAACGAACAAGACGTGCAATTGCTTGAACGTCTGGCGTTCATGAGCCGTCGCGGCACTCGCTGATCCCTCTGTTTAACAAGATAGAGGGCGATAGCCATGCTGCTTAACCTGTTCAATGAAATGCGCGCAGCCAAAGTACCGGTCTCGGTACGGGAGCTGCTGGACCTGATCAACGCGCTGAAACAGCGCGTGACCTTCGCCGACATGGACGAGTTTTATTACTTGTCCCGGGCAATTCTGGTGAAGGACGAAAAGCATTTCGACAAGTTCGACCGGGCGTTCGGTGCCTATTTCAACGGCCTGGAAAAACTCGACGACCACCTTCAGGCCTTGATCCCGGAAGACTGGTTGCGCAAGGAGTTCGAGCGTTCGCTGACCGACGAAGAGCGGGCGGCGATCCAGTCCCTCGGTGGCCTGGACAAGCTGATCGAAGAGTTCAAGAAACGCCTTGAAGAACAGAAAGAACGCCATGCCGGCGGTAACAAGTGGATCGGCACCGGCGGCACTAGCCCGTTTGGCTCCGGCGGTTTCAACCCGGAAGGCATTCGGGTCGGCGATGCCGGCAAACGCCAGGGCAAAGCGGTCAAGGTCTGGGATCAGCGCGAGTACAAGAACCTCGACGATTCGGTGGAACTGGGTACGCGCAACATCAAGGTCGCCCTGCGCCGGCTGCGCAAATTCGCGCGCCAGGGTGCGGCGGAAGAATTGGACATCGATGGCACCATCGACCACACCGCGCGCGATGCCGGGCTGCTGAATATTCAGATGCGTCCGGAGCGGCGCAACACCGTCAAGTTGTTGCTGCTGTTCGACATCGGCGGCTCGATGGACGCCCACGTGAAGATCTGCGAAGAGCTGTTCTCGGCCTGCAAGACCGAGTTCAAGCACTTGGAGTATTTCTACTTCCACAACTTCGTTTATGAATCGGTGTGGAAGAACAACATGCGCCGCACGTCCGAGCGCACTTCGACCCAGGACCTGCTGCACAAATACGGCGCTGATTACAAAGTGATCTTCATCGGTGACGCCGCCATGGCGCCGTACGAAATCACCCAGGCCGGCGGCAGCGTCGAGCACTGGAACGAAGAAGCGGGTTATGTGTGGATGCAGCGGTTCATGGAGAAGTACAAGAAGGTCATCTGGATCAACCCGTATCCGAAAGATACGTGGGGCTATACGTCTTCGACCAATATCGTGCGGGACTTGATTAACGACCAGATGTACCCGCTGACGTTGCGGGGTTTGGAAGAAGGGATGCGGTTTCTCTCCAAGTAATCTCTGTTGTCTGTCCTGACGCTATCGCGGGCAAGCCTTGCTCCTACAGGTTTCGGTGTTCGTGCGTCATGCATTGACCCTGTAGGAGCAAGGCTTGCCCGCGATGCTTTTAGCGGTTCACAAACCGGCGCAGATATTCGACGTGTTCGCGATGCGCGACATCCTGCACCACCGGTTTCAACCGTACCTGCGTCCCCGGCAGACACTGCGCCAGTCGCGCCAGCGCCAGCGGCGTCAACGCCCCCAATCGCGGATAGCCACCAATGGTCTGCCGATCATTGAGCAGCACAATGGGCTGCCCATCCGGCGGCACCTGAACCGCACCCAGCGGGATGCCTTCGGAAATCATCGGCTTACCCTGATACTGCAACGCCGTTCCCAGCAAGCGGATGCCCATTCGGTCGGCACGGCTGTCGAGGGTCCAGATGCTGTTGAACGCGTCAAACGAACTCTGTCCACTGAACTCGCCGATCTGGGCACCAAGCACCAGGTCCAGCGGCGCGTTGAGTTTGAAATCCGGCACCTGTTCGGGCGCCAATTCCCGCAGCAGTAACAGCGAACTGCCCGAGTAGCTCAACTGCGCATCTTTGGCCAACGCCCGGCCCATGCCATCCAGCCCGCCGAGTTCCTCACGGACCACCGTTGCGCTGCTGCCCAACACCTTTGGCGCATCAAATCCGCCCGGGGCCGCCAAATAAGCCCGAGCCCCAAGCAGCGGCTGAGTGAATTGCAATCGCTGACCTTTGTTCAGCCTGAAACTGCGCCACGGTGCCAACGCCTCGCCATCCACCTGCGCCCCCAGATCCGCCCCGGCCAACGCCAGCACGCAATCCTCTTCGGCAACGACGGTGAACCCACCGAGGGTGATTTCAATCACCGGTGCATCCAGGCCATTACCCAGCAACCAATTGGCCCACGACATCGATCGCCAGTCCGCCGCCCCGCCCTGGGTCACGCCCAGATGCCGAACGCCGAAACGGCCAGCGTCCTGCAACAGGCACAGCGGTGTACTCGCTTCTATTGATAGACGGCTCATGCCTGCGCCTCCAACGGCGTGTCATCACCGCCCAGATTGATGAATTCGGCATGGCTGACGGCTTCGAAGCGCACCGTGTCGCCTGGTTGCATCAGGCTGTAGCCGTCGCGTTCGCGGTCGAACAATTTGGCCGGGGTGCGGCCGATCAGATTCCAGCCACCGGGAGACACCACCGGGTAAGCGGCGGTTTGCCGTTCGGCGATGCCGACACTGCCCGCGGCTACCTTTTTACGCGGAGTGTTCAAACGCGGCGCGGCCAGCGCTTCTTCCACCAGCCCCATGAAGGCGAAACCCGGCGCAAAACCCAAGGCGAACACCTGATATTCGCGCTCGCTGTGGCGACGGATCACTTCATCCACCGCCAACCCGCTACGCTGGGACAACAGGCTCAGCTCCGGGCCAACGCTCAAGTCATACCAGACCGGCAACACATGACATTTGCCGCGGGTGCAGGCGTTGGGCGACAGATCGATCAAGGCCTCGGCGATCAGCTCCCGAGCCTGGGCCGGACTCAACGCGGTCAGGTCGTAATGCACCATCAACGTCGTATAGGACGGCACCAGATCGATCAGATGCCCGGCGAACGCAGCACGCAGACTTTCACTGGCGGCGAGCATCCACGGCATGTTGGCCTCGCTGATCTCATCGAACAGACGGACCATCAAGCAATCCAGCGCCACCACTTCTACCCGCAGGTTCATGGCGCGCTCTGCTGATCAAGTGCTTCGCGAATACGCCGCACGGCGGCTACCGAACTGGCATTGTCGCCGTGTACGCAAAGAGTGTTGGCTTGCAAGTGCAAGGCACTGCCATCGCTGGCCGTGAGGTTGCCACCGCGAGCAATGGTCAGCGCCTGTTCGATAATTGTTTCGGGATCGTGATGCACTGCGCCCGGCAGTTGCCGCGAGACCAGCATTCCCGCGCTGTCGTAAGCGCGATCGGCGAAGGCTTCAAACCACAGGGTCACGCCGTATTCATCGCCCAATTGCTGGGCTGCGCTGTTGTCGCGAGTGGCCATCAACATCAGCGGCAACTCACGATTATAGGACGCCACAGCCTGAAGCACCGCGCGCAATTGCGGCGGGTTGGCCATCATGTCGTTGTACATCGCGCCGTGCGGTTTGACGTAACTCACCCGCCCACCCTGAGCCCGGCAAATGCCGTCGAGGGCGCCGATCTGGTAATGCACAATGTCCTGAAGTTCCTGGGCGGTGTAGGCCATGGAACGGCGGCCGAAGCCGACCAGATCCTGATAGGCCGGATGTGCGCCGATCTGCACGCCGTTGCTCAAGGCCAGGCTGACGGTCTTGCGCATGATGCTCGGATCGCCGGCGTGGAAGCCGCAGGCGATGTTGGCGCAATCGATGAAGGGCATGACCTCGGCGTCCAGACCCATGGTCCAGTTGCCGAAACTCTCGCCGATGTCGCAGTTCAATAGCAGGCGGCTCACGGTGAACACTCCTGTAAGTTTTATTCTTTTCTATCTGTTGGGCACTTGCCCGCAGATTATCAGTTGCTGTGCATTAAGTTATTGGGCTTCGAGTTGCTTGCCACGGGTTTCCGGCAAGCTCAGCGCAGCAAGGATCACCACCCCGTAGGACACCGCCGCAAAAGCACCGATTCCCACGCTCAATGGCACTTTCTGGCTCATCAAGCCGATCAACAGCGGGAACAATGCCGCCAGCGCCCGGCCGATGTTGTAGCAAAAGCCCTGACCCGAACCGCGAATCCGCGTTGGAAACAGCTCGGTCAAAAACGCGCCCATGCCACTGAAAATCCCCGAAGCGAAGAAGCCCAGAGGAAAGCCCAGCCAGAGCATCACGCCATTGCTGACCGGCAATTGGGTGTAGAGCAGAACAATGGTGAACGAGCCGACCGCGAACAGAATGAAGTTCTTTTTACGCCCGAGGATGTCGGTCAAATACGCGCTGATGACATAGCCGACGTAGGATCCGACGATCACCATCGCCAGATAACCGCCCGTACCGAGTACGCTCAATCCGCGTTCGTTCTTCAGAAACGTCGGCAACCAGGAGGTGATCGCGTAGTAACCGCCCAGAGCACCAGTGGTCAGCACTGACGCGCGAATCGTGGTGAACAGGATACCGGGAGCGAAAATCTCGTAGAATTTTGCCGGATTGCTGGGTTCTTGCTTGGCCTTGGCTTCGCGATAGATTTCCGGGTCCTTGACCAGTCGGCGGACGAAGATCACAAAGATCGCCGGCACGATGCCAAGGAGGAACAGAGCGCGCCAGGCGTCTTCTGGCGGCAGTACCGAGAACAGCAGCGCATACAAGATCGCCGTCAGTCCCCAACCCAATGCCCACCCAGATTGCACCATGCCCACCGCCTTGCCGCGGTCCTTGGCGCGAATCACTTCACCCATCAGCACCGCGCCGGCGGTCCATTCGCCGCCGAAACCGAAGCCCATCAGCGTGCGGCTGATCAGCAGTTGTTCGTAGTTTTGGGCGAAGCCGCAGAGGAAGGTGAAGAAGGCGAACCACAGCACGGTGAGTTGCAAGGTGCGTACGCGACCGATGCGGTCGGAGAGAATGCCCGCCACCCAACCGCCGATGGCCGAGGCGATCAAGGTGCTGGTGTGAATCAGCCCGGCCTCGCCGGTGGTGATGCCCCACATCGCAATCAGGGTCGGCACCACGAAGCTGAGCATCTGGGTGTCCATGCCGTCCAGGCCATAGCCGATCTTGCAGCTCCAGAAGGTGCGGCGCTCCTGCTTGTTGATGTTGCGGTACCAGTCGAAAGGTCCTGGGCGAACCGTGGCTTTGGGGATGTCGAGCGTGTCGGGCGCACTCATGGCAAATCTCCGCGCTAATTTTTATTGGTATTGTTCTGAGCCCCGACGACGCCTATCGTGGGAACCGGATGGCCTGATTTTTGGGCGCTTTACCCTGGTACGTCCAACTAATAAAAACCCGCTTTAGACATAAGAAAAACTTGTCCCCATGAACCTGAAGTTTCTCGAGACCTTTGTCTGGGTCGCCCGACTCAAGAGTTTTCGCCTGACGGCAGACAAGCTCTTCACCACCCAGGCGTCGATTTCCAGCCGCATTGCCGTGCTCGAAGGCGAGCTCGGGGTGAAGCTGTTCCTGCGTGATTCACGTGGCGTGAGCCTGACGCCCGAAGGCTTGAAAGTGCTCGAGTACGCCGAGCAAATGATGGACACCATGCAAGCCCTCAAGCAGTCGATCGAGACCCGTTCGAGCAAGGTCGGACGGGTTCGCATCGGCGTGATGGACACGGTCATCCATACCTGGTTGAGCCCATTGGTGGCGCAAATGATGGATCACTATCCGCTGGTGGAAATCGAGTTGGTGGCCGATACCGCGCTCAACCTCTGCGATCAGCTGCAAAAAGGCTTTCTCGATCTGATCCTGCAAACCGACTTGTTGCGTCAGGAAAGCGTGCGCAGCCTTGAGCTGGCCAGTCACCCGATGGGCTGGATTGTGGCGACTAACTCGATCTACAACCGCGAGTATTCAGGGATTGCCGACCTGGCGCGGGAACGGATCATTACCTATTCGAAAAACTCCCATCCGCATCAGGAGATTCTCGCCCTGATGCAGGCCAACGGCATCATGACGCCACGGTTGAACTGCGTGAACTCGGTATCGGCGATCACCCGGTTGCTGCGGGACGGTTTCGGTATTGGCGCGCTACCACCGGTGCTGGTCGCCGAGGAACTGGCGCGGGGGGAATTGACCTTGCTGGCCATCGATCAACGGCCACCGAATTTGCAGGTGGTGGTGTCGTGGCGGGTTGGCGTGGAGTGGGTCGAAGAAATCGTGGCGTTGTGTCAGCAGGTGCTGGACGGGTATGCGAAGAAGGTGGGTGAGGGTTACATCGTTTTGAGTCGTTGAAGATCAAAATCAAAAGATCGCAGCCTTCGGCAGCTCCTACAGGGTGTACGTCATTCCAATGTAGGAGCTGCCGCAGGCTGCGATCTTTTGATCTTTTTCTTACAGCCCGCGCACATCCCGGTCTTCGATCGGCCGGCTCTGGCGCAGGCGTTTGCCGCCCAGCACCACCCAGTCGATCAGACGGAATAGGCATTCAATGCCGAACGACAACAGCAACGCCCCGCTCATGCCCCAGATCATCGCTTCAGGCGTCAGCAGGATCTGGTAGCTGTAGCCATTCCAGGTTTCCTTGCGAATATCCGGATCAGCCGCCAGTGCAACCTGCAGGAAGCGGATGTACCACGGGCCTTGCATGGCCTGGAACTGTTTATCGAGGGCCAGTTGACGGGTCAGCAAGGTGCTCAGGCTGTCGGCATCGCTGCGAAAGATCGGGTCTTCGCTGGCGCGGTAATGGGCCACCAATGCCTGGATGTCACCCTTGAAGAACTGATTCGCCGTGCCCTGAAAACCGCTCAGACTGGCCTGCGCCTCAATCAGATGCGCTTCGACGCGCTTGGCATAGTCGTTGATGAATCCCGGCACCTGGACACCGATCAACAGGCCCGCCGCGAACAACACCAGCCGTAGATAACTGAGCAACATGAAGGGAAATCCTTATTCGGTCTTGCCCTGGCTGACGCATTCACCGCGTCGCCAGAGGCTCCATTGGCCCGGTTCGTAACGGGTCCAGGTTTCGTTTTCGGTCAAGGGTTCGGTGGCGATCACCGTGACCACGTCGTTGGGCGTGGTTTCGGCCTGGAAATCGACGATCACATCGACGTCCTTCAAGCGCGCCGGGCCGAATGGCGCGCGACGGGTGATTTGCGCCAGTTTGGTGGAGCAATAGCAGAACAGCCAGTCGCCATCGCTGAGCAGGCAGTTGAACACGCCTTTGCTGCGGTATTCAGCGCAGGCGGCCACCAGGTCTGGCAGCAGTTCTTCGACCTCTACCGGTTCCGGGAACGCTGCGCGAACGCGGTTGAGCAAATCGCAGAACGCCGCCTCGCTGTCGGTATCGCCGACCGGGCGGTAAAAACTCTTGATCGGTTCAAAGTCCGCGAGTTGGCCGTTGTGGGCGAAACACCAGTTTCGGCCCCACAGCTCACGCACGAACGGATGGGTATTGGACAGGCAGACCTTGCCGACGTTGGCCTGGCGGATGTGCCCGATCACCACTTCGCTCTTGATCGGATAGCGCTGCACCAGGTTCGCGACTTCGGACTCACAGCTCGCCGCCGGGTCCTGAAACAGGCGCAGGCCACGGCCCTCGTAAAAGGCGATGCCCCAGCCGTCACGGTGCGGACCAGTGCGGCCGCCGCGCTGCATCAGCCCGGTGAAGCTGAACACGATATCGGTCGGCACATTGGCGCTCATGCCCAATAACTCACACATGCTCGGATTCTCGCTGAAAGGCAGGGGCAGGTTACAGTCGCGGTTCGACCCGCATTCGCTGAGGGTTGCTCGGCACCGGTGGACGACCGTAACGATCATCGCCCGCACCGCCGAACGGGTGATCCTCTTCAGGGTCATCGGCCCGGGCCGCAGCCTTGGCAGCGGCAGCCTGTTCCTTGCGAGCGTTGGACGCACGTTCGATAGGGAAACGGATCGCCACGAATACCAGGTAAATGCCGAAGGCGATCATGCCGTACATGAACAGGTCGGAAATTGCGCGCCAGGCGTTGTTGCCGACCTTGAACAATAGATCAAGGGCAGTAATGGCGATGGCCGGGGCAACCTTTTCCTTCACCGGATCAATGATGGTCGGGCTGAACAGCAACACAGCAACCAATAGCCGCAGCGGCTCACGCAGCCAGCGCCACATCCAGCGGGTGATACGCATCCACACCAACAGGCAGCCCAAAGCGGCAAAGGCGTAGAGGCCCCAAGCGATCAGATAGTCGTTCTCGGTCATGGTGTCCATGGCAAGGCAGGCAAAGAGGCGCTTATAGTAACGACTTTTCGCACGTCAGGCTTGCTCCAATGCCAGTGTAGGAGCCGAGCTTGCTCGCGATGACGATCTGTCAGGCACATCAATATTGACCGTGTCGCCGCCATCGCGAGCAAGCTCGGCTCCTACAATGCCGTCTGCGAAGCCCCTATTCCGTACATTGTTCGAGAGTCCTTCATGCCCCTATCCGTCAACGTTTCCGACGCTCCGATTGCCCACAAGGCCGAAGGCGACGACCCGTATGCCTGGCTGCAGGAGCGCGACACCGACGCGGTGCTCGACTACCTGAAAGCGGAAAACCGCTACCAAGAGGCGCAAACCGCCGATCAGGCCGGGGTGCGTGAAACCCTGTTCGAAGAAATCAAGGCCCGGATTCTCGAAACCGACCTGTCCTTGCCCTCCCCTTGGGGTCCGTACCTGTATTACACGCGCACCACGGCCGGTGATGAATATGCCCGCCACTACCGCTGCCCGCGCCCTGCCGATGACAGCCTGCAGCTCGACGAAAGCCAGGAACAGCTGCTGCTGGACCCGAATGAACTGGCCAACGGCGGCTTCTTTTCCCTGGGCGCCTTCAGCATCAGCCCGGACCATCAGCGTCTGGCCTACAGCATCGACGCCACGGGCGATGAGATTTTCACGCTGTTCGTGAAGGAATTGTCCAACGGCCGTGTCAGTGAACTGGAATTCCAGGATTGCGACGGCAGCATGACCTGGGCCAATGACAGCCTGACGCTGTTCTTCGGCGAACTGGACGACACCCATCGCCCGCACAAACTGTTCCGCTATCGGCTGGACGGTACGGCGGCCGAAGAAGTGTTCCATGAGCCGGACGGTCGATTCTTCATGCATTGCTACCGCTCCAGTTCCGAGCAGCAATTGCTGTTGTCCCTGGGCAGCAAGACCACCAGCGAAGTCTGGGTGCTCGACGCGTTCCAGCCGCAACAGGCGTTTACCTGCATCGCACCGAGGGTTGAAGACCATGAGTACGACGTCGACCACGGCGCGCTCGACGGTCAATGGACCTGGTTCATTCGCACCAATCGCGACGGCATCAACTTTGCCCTTTACCACGCCGTAGACACCGGCGTGGCGCCGACCGAGGCCGACTGGCAGAACCTGATCCAGCACAGCGACACGGTGATGATCGAAGGCTTGAGCCTCAATGCCGGCGCCATGACCCTGAGCTTGCGTGAGGGTGGCTTGCCGATCATCGAAGTTCATCCGCAAGACCTGCCGAGCTACCGCGTGCAATTGCCTGATGCGGCCTACAGCCTTCATGTGCAGAACAGTCTGGAGTTCGTCAGCGACAGGATCCGCCTGCGCTATGAAGCGCTGAACCGTCCGGCGCAAATCCGCCAACTGATATTGGGCAGCGGCGAGCAGAAAGTCCTCAAGGAAACCCCGGTGCTCGGCCCGTTCGACGCCGATGCCTACGTCAGTCAGCGCCTATGGGCAACGGCACCGGACGGTACGAAAGTGCCGATCAGCCTCGTCGTCAAACGCGAAGCACTCGGTAAGCCGACGCCGCTTTATCTGTACGGCTATGGCGCTTACGGTGAAAGCCTCGACCCATGGTTCTCCCACGCCCGCTTGAGTCTGCTGGACCGTGGTGTGGCGTTCGCCATCGCTCACGTGCGTGGTGGCGGTGAACTGGGCGAAGCCTGGTATCGCGCCGGCAAGCAGGAACACAAACACAATACCTTCAGCGACTTCATCGCCTGCGCCGAACACCTGATCGCCAATGGTTTCACTACTTCACAGCAACTGGCGATCAGCGGCGGCAGCGCCGGTGGCCTGCTGATCGGCGCGGTGCTCAATCAGCGGCCGGAGTTGTTTGCTGCTGCGATTGCCGAAGTGCCGTTCGTCGACGTGCTGAACACCATGCTCGACCCGGACCTGCCGTTGACCGTCACCGAATACGACGAGTGGGGCAATCCTGAAGAGCCGGACGTCTATGATCGGATCAAGGCCTACGCTCCGTACGAAAACGTCACCGCCCAAGCTTATCCGGCGACCCTGGTGATCGCCGGCTACAACGACAGTCGCGTGCAGTACTGGGAAGCGGCCAAGTGGGTGGCGAAATTACGCGCGACCAAAACCGACGCAAATCCCCTGCTGCTCAAGACCGAATTGGGTGCCGGGCACGGCGGGATGAGCGGTCGTTATCAGGGATTGCGTGACGTAGCACTCGAATACGCATTTGTTTTCAAGGTTTTGGGGATTGCCTGAGGAACTTGGCCCGGCGTGTCGGTCTTAACACCAGACACTAGGGGCCCGAGACAACACACATCCCCTGTGGGAGCCGGGCTTGCCCGCGATGAGGCCATCACATTCAACATCATCATTGGCTGTAACATCGTCATCGCGGGCAAGCCCGCTCCCACAGGGATTTGCGGTGATTTCAAATTCGAGCCTGCAACAGACACAAGAAAAAGACCGTGACGACATGTCAGAACCGACCTTACTGAACAACGAAATTCGCGACTGGCTGATGGACTGTGGCCTATTCGATCAACTGCTGCCGGCGGACTTCGCCGCGGCCTCGGGCTACTTCAGCATCAGCACCATTGCTCAGGGCGAAGAGATTTTCCATGAGGGCGATGCCGGCAGCTTCATGTGCATCATCCACACCGGCCAGGTGGCGGTGCAGAAAACCAACAGCGACGGTCACCTGGTGACCATGGCAACGTTGCGCAGCGGTCGGGCGTTCGGCGAAATGGCCGTACTCGACGGCGAACGCCGCTCGGCCAGTTGCGTGGCCGCAAGCAATTGCCAGTTGCTCAATCTGGGCAAGGATTCGCTGGAAAAGATGCTCAACGATGCGCCGAAAATCGCCGCAAAAATCATCCGCGCCCTCGCCGTCTCCCTCTCCAAACGGTTGCGCATGGCCGATGGGCAACTGCTCTCGCAGCAGGTTTAACCGCCGGGTGATTTGGCTTTCGACGGGTTTTGCTCTAGCCCCGGCAGTGGCTGATCCTTGGTGGGCGGGCTAGGCATTTCAATCGGCACCAACGGCGGACCACCACTGCCGGGCCCGACCTTGGGCACGCTGGTCGGGGTGATTTGCGGGTACGGTGTCGGGGTCGCGGTGCCGGGTGAACCGGGCAGCGGCGCAGGGCTGGTCGGAATGGTTTGCAACTGCTGGGCCTGCACTGCAGTTATCGAGAGCGCGGCCAAGGCAATGACCGTTAGAATGGTGCGCTTCATCAATGGCTCCGTTGGCCTTGTTGTGTTTTTGCAGGCTACTCCCAACGGCGCGTGTTTGCCTTCTCCCTCTTATGCCAATTTCTCCTCAAGTGAGTCCCATGAAACGTTTCGTTCTGCTCGACACCACTCCAATTCCTGAAAATGGCGGTGCCTTGTGCCTGTTCGAATACGGTGAGGATTTCGTCATCAAGATCCAGGGCGGCGACGGCGGGCAACTGATGAACACCCGCATGCACGGCTCGGAAGACGCTCTGGCGGAGATCCCGTGCCGTAAAGTGGCCGGCCGGCCGAATTCGCGCGTGCTGATCGGCGGCCTGGGCATGGGCTTCACCCTCGCCTCGGCCCTCAAGCATCTGGGCAAGACCGCTGAAGTGGTGGTCGCCGAACTGGTGCCGGGTGTGGTGGAGTGGAACCGTGGAGCGCTGGGTGAGAAAGCCGGGAATCCGCTGCAGGACCCGCGTACGGTCATTCGCATGGCAGACGTGGCCAAAGTCCTGCAAGCCGAGCCGCAAGGTTTCGACGCAATCATGCTCGACGTCGACAACGGCCCCGAAGGCCTGACCCAAAAGGCCAACAGCTGGCTCTACTCCGCTGGCGGCCTGAGCGCCTGCGCCAAGGCCCTGCGGCCCAAAGGCGTGCTGGCCGTCTGGTCCGCGAGTGCTGATCGACAGTTTTCCGACAAACTGAAGAAGGCCGGCTTCAAAGCCGAGGAAGTGCAGGTCTTCGCCCACGGCAACAAAGGCACCCGTCACACCATCTGGATTGCCGAGAAGCTCAAGGGCTGAGCTAAACTTGGCTCATAACCGTCATTAGTCTTTTACAAAGGTGAACCCATGAGTTCGTCAACACCGACCAACACGTCGAAACTGGACCGCATCCTTGCCGACAACCAGCGCGACAAGGAAATGGGTTACCGCGACAAGGCCCTGAAAATGTACCCGCACGTGTGCGGTCGCTGCGCCCGTGAGTTTTCCGGCAAGCGCCTGAGCGAACTGACCGTGCACCACCGCGACCATAACCACGACAACAACCCTCAGGATGGCTCGAACTGGGAATTGTTGTGCCTGTATTGCCACGACAACGAACACTCGCGGTACACCGATCAACAGTATTTCGATGAAGGTTCGCTGAGCTCGCCGAAAATCGCCAAGGCAACGCATAACCCGTTTGCCGCGTTGGCCGGGTTGATGAAGAAAGAAGACTGAAGTCGACCTTGGCCCTGTGGCGAGGGGGCTTGCCCCCGTTCGGCTGCGAAGCAGTCGTAAAATCAGCGAACGAGGTTTACCTGAATAACTGATGTGGCTGATTTTGGGGCCGCTTCGCGACCCAACGAGGGCAAGCCCCCTCACCACAGGGGAACGATCACTGCCCACCCTCCCCCAATCCCCGTATAATCGCCGTTTTTTCCCCGAAGGCACCCCGCTCGTGGCAGACAAACGGTACAGCTGCATTGGTTTGTATAACCCCAAATCACCGGAAAACGTCGGTTCGGTGATGCGCGCCGCTGGCTGTTATGGCGTGGCGTCCGTGTTCTATACCGGCAAGCGTTATGAACGCGCCGCCGACTTCGTCACCGACACCAAGCGCGTCCACTACGACATTCCGCTGATCGGCATCGACGACCTGAAAAAAATCCTGCCGCTGGGCTGCGTTCCGGTCGCTGTGGAACTGGTGGAAGGTGCCCGTTCGCTGCCGGAATACACCCATCCGGACCGCGCGCTGTACATCTTCGGCCCGGAAGACGGCTCGCTGGATAAAGAGATTCGCGACTGGTGCGAAGACGTGGTCTACATCCCGACCACCGGTTGCATGAACCTGGCGGCCACCGTCAACGTCGTGCTCTATGACCGTATGTCCAAGGGACTCAACACCCGCTCCGGAGCAAAGTTTCGCTGATTCAGCGCATATCCGATGGAACAAGCCGCCCGCCTCGGCAGTCAGCTTAATTATCTATTCTTGAAAGCCATTCCAGCCAGGAGACAGATCATGAGCGAACTCAAACGCGTAGAACGCATCGAATCCACCCCGTTCCAGACTCACACTGAGCAGAACGTGCAGGGTTGGGAACGTATCGGTTCACTGGCCGGCGGTGTGGTCATGGTCGGCAAGGGCCTGCGTCGCGGTGGTGTGTTCGGGTTGATTCAAGTGGCGATCGGCGGTGTTGCCCTGGCGCGTGGTATTACCGGGCACAGTTCGGCGAAAAGCCTGCTGGAGAAAAGCCGTCAGGACATGGACAACGTGCGGGCAAAGATTCAGCGGGCGGGTGAAGAGTTGAACCGGTTGAAGGCGAATGCCGAGGCGGCGACCAATACCGCTACCGTGACCGGTAATGATTCGTTGAAGTCGCCTAAAACCGGGGTTTGATCCAGACATTGTGGTGAGGCGAACGGCCTCATCGCGAGCAAGCTCGGCTCCCACAGTTGACCGACGTGCCCACAAATAATGTGTTCGCTGGAGATCCTTGTAGGAGCCGAGCTTGCTCGCGATGACGGTGTTACTGAAGTAACTCGGTATCGAGGACTTTGGAGGACTCGCCAATTACGCTCTCGGCCAGTTGAACAAACTCCTTGGTATCCACACTCTCCAAATGCATCGCCCCGCGTAACACATCATCCAGCGAACGCTTGTTGCGGGTCTTCAGGCGAATCTCGCGATCCAGTTCCTGCAATAACACGACCGCTTTCGACACCTGCGCCGGGCTGACCTGCTCACCGCGCAAGGTCGTGACCTTCTGGCTGTCCTTGGCCAACTTCTTCTGCAAACTCTCATACCGCTCATCGCTCATGCCGCCGGCGCGGCGCACCAGTTCGATGGCGTAATACTCGGCAAATCCTTCGCTGATCCAGTCACTGCGCTGCTGGTCGTTGATCCGTCCGAACACCTGCGCCAATTCCCGCACCAGCGCACTGGTGCCGCTTTCGCTGACCAGCGGCAGACGCGTGTTCAGATAGATCGATTCGTGAGCGCCCAGACTGCCACGCCACATCGGGTCGTTGGCACCGACGATCAACAGTTTGACGGGATGACGGGGATACACCGCCTGCACTTGCGGCCAGACAAAGGTCAGCAGCGTCAGCACATCCATGCGGCGCATGCCCTGGCCCTGAGGCGAGGCGACGGTGACCTCGGTTTCCCCAAGCCGCGTGCGACGGCTGCCGAGGTGGCCGGCGAGCATCCAGCCCGTAGGCCGGTCGAACAAGCGAGAAACGTTATCGACCCGGAATTTGTTCTTGCCGATTCGCGGCCAGGCGGTTTCAACGCTTTTCCAGCCGGCGGGCAATTCGAACTCAAGGCGTGAAACCAGCTCAATGCCATCCTCCTGATCGAGTTTGGCCGCCGGTACCAGATCGTCGCCGCGCATCAGCGCCCACGTTGGCGTCATGCGCGTATCGAAGCTGCCGCTCTTGCGCCCGTGGCTGATGCGTACGCGGTAGGTCAGGCTGGCCTTGTCGGCGGCCGGGCGCCAGACACCACGGGCCTGCTTGCCCGGCGTGAGCTGCCATTGGCCGTCGGCCTTGAAATCGCTGTAGTGACTGCCATCGCCCAGGTCGAAATCCAGACTGCGCACTGCCGAACCCTGGGCCAGGGTCAGTCGCACTTCAGCCTGATCCCTGTCCGGCAACAGGCGCACGTGGTAATCCAGATCAACCTTCTTCACCGCCCACACGGGCGAACTCAGGGCCAAAAGCCCAAAGGCCAACGCCAGCCGCAATCCCACAGCCATACACACTCCTTCGTGAAACGTTAAATCGCTTGGCGTTTAACCCGCGCGGAAAATCAGATGGTCTTCCCAATCGTCGTCGGCCACGCTGCCTTCGGCGAGCATGCGCCCGGACTGGGAAATTTGCGCGTGGTGCACTGCATCGCGATCACCGCACACCAGATGGTGCCAAAGCGGCAGGTCCTTGCCTTCGCTGACCAGTCGATAGCCGCAGGTCGGCGGCAGCCACTTGAACTCATCGGCCTTGCCTGGCGTGAGCTGGATGCAGTCGGGGACGAAATCACGGCGGTTCGGGTAATCGGTGCACTGACAGGTTTTCAGGTCCAGCAGTTTGCAGGCGATACGCGTGTAGTAGACGCTGTTGTCGTCTTCATCTTCGAGCTTTTGCAGGCAGCACAGGCCACAGCCGTCGCACAGCGATTCCCATTCCTCTTGATCGAGTTGATCGAGGGTTTTGCGTATCCAGAACGGTTCGACTTTGGCGGCCATGGCTCAAGCATCAACATCAGGTGGTGAAAAGGCCGCCAGTCTAGTGCCAAGGCCCTTGTGGGCCAAGCGTTGGCGACTGCCGGTAGAAGGAGCTTGTCAGTTATTGCGCCGCCCAGTAGGGTTTTGCGTCGCCCCTTTCTTTCAAACGTAGCAAGGAATCACTTGATGAGCGCTAATCCACGCGTTGCCGACTATGCCATCCACCCTCAGTTCACAGACCGCTGGTCGCCCCGCGCCTTTACCGGCGAAAGCATCCCGGAAGAAACCCTGCTGAGCTTCTTCGAAGCCGCGCGCTGGGCGCCATCGGCGTACAACTCGCAGCCTTGGCGGTTTCTCTATGCACGTCGCGACACGCCGAACTGGGAGCGTTTCCTGGGCCTGCTGAATGAGTTCAATCGCGGCTGGGCACAGCACGCCTCGGCACTGGTAATCGTGATCTCGAAAACCACTTTCGCGGTGCCTGGCGCCACCGAAGAAACCCCGGCCTTGTGGCACACCTTCGACACCGGTTCCGCTTGGGGCCATCTGGCGCTGCAAGCGAGCATCAGCGGCTGGCACACCCACGGCATGGCCGGTTTCGACCAGGACCTGACTCGCAAGGAGCTGAACATTCCCGAAGGCTACGCCCTGCACGCGGCGGTAGCGGTGGGCAAACTGGGCGACAAGGCGACGCTGGCGGAGTACCTGCAAGCGCGTGAAGAACCAAGCCCACGTCGTCCGCTGAGCGAGTTGGCCGCCGAAGGCGACTTCACCCTCTAAGCCACACCGAAGATCTACTGTAGGAGCCGAGCTTGCTCGCGATGAGGCCATCACATTCAACATCATCGTTGACTGTGAGATCGCCATCGCGAGCAAGCTCGGCTCCTACAGGTTCATAGGGAGAATTCAATACCCGCGATTGAAATCCACTTCCCCGCGCAACGCCTCACCCGCCTGATACGCCCGCAGGTTCTCGACAAACAGGTTCACCATCATCGATGGCGAGGTCGGTGCCGAACTGTGGCCGGTCAGCAGCAGGCCCCAGGCGGTCCAGAACGGATGACGTTGCGGTAGCGGCTCCTGACGGCAGACGTCAATCACCGCACCCGCCAGATGCCCTTCTTTCAAGGCCTCCACCAGGTCCGCATCGACCACTGCCACGCCACGTCCGACGTTGATGAACAACCCGGTCGGCTTGAACTGCTTGAACAGCGCCGCGTCGTACAGGTCATGGGTGTTCGGCGTATTCGGCAGCAGATTGATCACGTAATCCACTTCACCCACCAGACGCGGCAGATCAGCCAGTACCCCGACTTCGACAAACGGCGCCTGCTCGCGGGCTTCGCTGGCGATGCCGTACAACTCGACGCCAAACGGCAGAAGAAACTGCGCCACGGTCTGGCCGATATCACCGGTGCCAACGATCAACACTTTGCGGCCGGCCAGGCTTTGGCCCTGGCGACTGTCCCACTTGCGCTCGACCTGGCTGACCAGCCGCGGCAGCACTTCGCGCTCGTGGCCGAGCATGTAGGTCAGCACGTATTCGGCCATGACCTGCCCGAAAATCCCCACCGCCCGAGTCAGTCGATAGTGACGTGGCAAGCCGTCGGCCAGCAGCGGCGTAATGCCCGCCCAGGTCGATTGCAGCCATTGTGGCTCGTGGCCCTGACGCAGCAAGGTCGCCAGCAAGTCCGGCTGACCGAGCCAGATCGGACAATCAGCGGCCTGGCTGGCCAGTTCGGCGGAGTCGCCGCTGGTCAGCACTTCCAGGTCGGGCGCTGCTTGACGCAACAGCTGGGCGTACACCGGGTGGTCGTGTTCAGCAATCAGAACGCGCATGGTTCAAACCTTTCAAAAACAGAGCAGTCGGCCGCCGATGGAGTAACGCTCCATCGGCCTGGCCATCGCCAAAATCATTCCAGTGTTTCATAAAGGCTCTGAACAGAGCCTGTCTGCCGGTCACATCGGGTCGTTGCGGCGCAGCAATTCTTCCGGCAAGTGTTCGATGTATTCGTCTTCGGCCGGCGGCATTTGCAAGTGGTAACCCTGCTTCTCAAGGTTTTCCAGCACCACGGTGATGTCCTCGCGCGACAGTTTACGCTCCGGGGTCAGCACCAGATCGAAGGCGTGATGCGGTTTGCCGAAGGCGGCCATCAGACTTTCCGGAACGCGCTCCAGTGCATCGCTTTTGAGCACATAGAGGTACATCTCGTTTTTCTTCAAGCTTCGATAAATGGAACAAATACGCTTCAAGGCTGTTCTCCGGCGGTGGCCAGGCTGTCGAGCAGCGCCTGGCCCATCAATTCGCGGCGCCAGCCACGCAGCGAATCAGGCAATTGGTAAGGACCGTTGGGGTAGCCGCTCTTGAGCAGCGCTTCCAGGGTTTTCTTGCGCAGCATCAGCTCCGGCGCAATGTTCAGGCGCTCGGCTTCGGCCTGGCCGATCGCACGCAGCTGTTTGACCAGTGCGGCGGCGTCCACCGGCAAAGGCTCCGGCACTGCTGGCGGCCATTGTTCTGGCGACACACTGCCAGAGCGTTTAATCAGATCAAGCAGAAACTCGCCGTCCTGACGCACGGTACGCGGGTGCATGTCTTCGATTTTCGCCAACGCGCCAAGGTTGTCCGGCTGAGTCCGCGCCAACGGCCACAGGGAATGCTCACGCACGATGCGGTTGCGCGGCAGATCACGGGCGCGGGCTTCGCGCTCGCGCCAGGCGCACAATTCACGCAACACGGCGAGCTGGGCGCGGGAAAGCTTCCAGGCCAGCTTGGCTTCGCGATAGACCTCATACGGATCAACTTCGCGGCGCAAGTTGGCCACCAGCTCGGCGCCGTCTTCCAGGACCCAGGCGTACTTGTCGTCAGACAGTTTCGGACGCAGCTGTACAAAAACTTCCGCCAAGTGCAAGGCATCTTCGGCGGCGTAGCTGATTTGGGTGTCGGAAAGTGGACGTTGCAGCCAGTCGGAACGGGTCTCGCCCTTGGGCAGGTCGATGCCGAGCACTTCCTGCACCAGCCGCGAATAGCCCATGGAAAAACCGAGGTTCAGGTAAGCGGCGGCCAACTGGGTGTCGAACAGCGGCGCCGGCAGGCTGCCGGTCAGGCGCAGCAGGACTTCGAGGTCTTCGCTGCATGCATGGACGACTTTGACCACGGCCGGGTTTTCCAGCAATGCGGCCAGAGGCTGCCAGTTGTCGATGCTCAGCGGGTCAATCAGGTAAGCGCGTACGCCATCGCCGATCTGCAGCAGGCCTGCAATCGGATAAAAGGTGTCGACCCGCATGAATTCGGTGTCGAGGGCAACGAATGGCAGCTGCTGCCACTCGGCGCAAAACTGACCGAGGCTATCGTTGTCGCGAATCCAGTGAATATCGATGGCCACACGGCTCTCCCTTGAAGAATGGCGCGCAGTATATATCGCCCCCGGCGATTTCCGCGCATCCACTGAACAAGAGCTTTAGCGAAAATGCCTGCCGAACAGCAAGAAATGTCTGATAAGCGGAGACTAGCCGGCCTTACGCAGTACGTAGACGCGCATCCGCGCACAGCCGGGCAGGAAGTCCTGATGACTGAGCAAGCGCAAACCTGCGCGCTTGAACTCGGCTTCCACGTCGGCCTTGCTGGCCAACGGTCGGGCCGGAACGCCCTGTGCATCCGTGCGCCGGCCTTTGAAATGAGCATCGACCCGTACCGCCACAATCACCGTATCGCGACTGACCCGATGGAATTCCTTAAGCATGGCCAAACGATGCTCGGGGCAGGCGATGTGTTGAAACAGTTGCATGCAAAAAATGCAGTCAACCGCATTCGCCGACAAGCCAATGGTGAACGCTGAACTCTGAAAGGTCTTGACCCGTTTCAGCAGGCTCTGCGGATGGTGGGTGCGGGCATGATCGAGTATGTCCTGCGACGGGTCGGCCGCGAGAATCACCCGGTTTGCATGTTCAGCCAGTACCGGCCAGTAGCGCCCGACACCGCAGGCCACATCAAGAACCAGCCCCGGTTCGCCGGCAGCCTTGAGCGCATTGCGCACCAGTTGCTCGTCACGCCAGAACGTCAACCGCCCGGCCAGGCCACGGGGTCGCGGCTGAAGACAGACGCGGGCGTGCTCCTGATCGTAGCGCCGGGCGATCTCAAGCTCGATGGCGGATGGGGATTGAGCAGACATGTGCAATGGTTCTCGGGGGAAAAACGCTAACCGGCCGCAGGTTAGCGACCGGTGCGTGGAAAAAAGGTTGTAGCACTCACTCTTTGGCCAACACGCCGTCGCTTACTGCTGCGCGACACCCGGCAAACATATCCAGGTCCTGGTTGTAGACCTTGCTCTTGACTTCCAGCAGACCGAGCATCGAATGGAACAGGTTGTCCTGACTCAAAGGTTTTTCACGACTCAGTTGCAGACAATGGGTGTCCACCGAGTACGACTTTTGATAGCTGTCGGAAAACCAGGCCAGCATCGCGACATGTTTTTGTTGTTCCGGCGCGAGCATGTAAGGCGTGCCATGCAGGAACAAGTTGTACTCACCCAGGGATTCGCCGTGGTCCGACAGATAGAGCATCGCGGTGTCGACTTTGTCCTGATTGCTACGCAACAAATCGATCAGGGTGGACAGCACGTGGTCGGTATACACCAGGGTGTTGTCGTAGCCATTGACGATACTTTCGCGACTGCAATTGTTCAGGGCGTTACTTTCACAAACCGGGGTGAAGCGCTCGTATTCTTTCGGGTAGCGCTTGAAGTATTCCGGACCGTGACTGCCCATCTGGTGCAACACCAGTACCGTGTCTTTATCCAGGGTATCGATGAAGTGCTGCAAACCCTGCAGCAGGATTTCATCGCGGCATTCGCTATTGGCGCACAGTACCGGGTCTTTCAGGTTACTGACGTCGTCGAGGGTGACCCGATCGCAAGTGCCTTTGCAGCCCGATTGGTTATCGCGCCAGATCACATCGAGACCCGCGCGCTTGAGCACGTCCAGCAGGCCTTCCTGGTTTTTTGCCTTGCTGGCGTTGTAATTCTTGCGGCCCATGTCGGAGAACATGCACGGTACCGACACCGCTGTTTCCGTCCCGCAGGAATGCACATCGGTAAAAGCGATCAGGCCCGCTTCTTTACTCAGTTTGGGTGTGGTGTCACGGTCATACCCCAGAATGCCGAAGTTCTCGGCCCGGGCACTTTCGCCCACCACCAGTACAGTCAGGGATTTGCGGCCGTGGGTTTGCAAGGCGGGATTTCGCTGGGCATCTTCGCCCAGCGTGACGAAGGGTTGCCGCGCAGAGGCGAGCTGCTCACGCAGAAAGCCGGCCGAGGCACCGATGTAGTTGCTCGGCACCACCATCAGGCGCAACTCATGGTGATTGCGAAACAAGGAGGACAAGCCCTGATAGTTAACCAGTGCGACCCCCCCGATCACAGCAACCGATGCGACACTCACGAGAATTTTACTGAGTAGCTCACGGTGCCAGCGACGGTAACTAACCGGCGTCTTCCATAATAAAAAGGACGGCAAAACACCGAGCAAAACAATATAAACAAGCAACTTGATCGAGAGTAAGTCACGCACTTCCGTCGCATTGGTTTGCGCAAAGTTACGCAACATCCCGGTGTCAATCAAAACACCGTATTGGCCCATGAAATACGCCACCCCGGCGCTGATCATAAAGATCAGGGTCAAGACCGGTTTGAGTACAGGCCGGAACGCCAGCAGGGTCAGTACAATGTTGAAGGCAGCCAGAATCATCAAGCCGAACGCCACGCGCATGACGATGCCTTGACCGTCAGATGACGTGATTTCAAACAGGTGTTGCCAGAGAACAAGGTTGCAGCCCGTTAACAGGAAGGCACTGGCAATCAGTGTCACCCACTCGGGGCGCACGGCTTTAATCTTCAACATTATGATCGGTTGTTCCTGAAAAGAAGCGCCTTCGGTAAATGTGAAAATTTCATTTACCGTGACAACACTCATTTTAGTCAGCCAACCATCAATTTTTTGTGAAAAAGAAGCCAACGATTGGTTGGCTCGTGGCACTGGGCTTTATTTGAGAATGGTTCAGGCTCTGTTCAGGCTTGATGCAAATACCAGCGCCAATCCTGTTCGCCCACCTCGCCCATGAACTGTCGATACTCGGCTCGTTTTACCGCCAGGTACACACCGAGGAATTCACTGCCGAACGCTTCCCGTGCCCAGCTCGAACCTTCCAGCGCTCGCAACGTGGTCAGCCAGTCAGTCGGTAACAGTTCCGTGGCCTGGGCGTAGCCATTGCCCTCCACCGGCGCGCCAGGATCGAGTTGTTCGCGAATACCGCGATGGATCCCGGCCAGAATCGCCGCGGCCGCCAGATACGGGTTGGCGTCGGCACCACAGATGCGGTGTTCGATATGCCGGGAAAATGCCGGCCCGCCGGGCACACGCAAACTCACGGTGCGATTGTCCACACCCCACGTAGGTGCCAGCGGCGCATAGCTGTTGGTCTGAAAGCGACGGTAAGAGTTGGCGTTCGGACAGAACAACAGCAACGAATCGAGCAACGTGCTGAGCATCCCGCCCACCGCCTGTTTGAGCAGCGGCGTGCCGTCCGCAGCTTCGCTGGCGAACAGGTTGTTGCCCTCCTTGTCCGCCAGGCTGACGTGCATGTGCATGCCTGTGCCCGCCAGGTCATCGAACGGTTTGGCCATGAAGCACGCCGTCATCCCATGCTTGTGCGCCACGCCTTTGACCAGTCGTTTGTAGCGCACCGCTTCGTCCATCGCCTGCAAGGCGTCGGTGCGGTGTTCGAGGGTGATTTCCACTTGCCCCGGCGCGTATTCGGAAATCGCCGTGCGCGCCGGAATGCCCTGCAGTTTGCAGGCGCTGTAGAGATCGGCCAGAAACGGCTCGATCTGTTCCAGTTCACGCAATCCGTAGACTTGAGTCCCTCGCGGCCGTCCGCCATCGACATCCCGCGCCGGTTGCGGTCGACCGTTGCTGTCGCGCTGCTGATCCAGCAGGTAGAACTCCAGCTCCGCCGCCATCACCGGGTAATACCCGTCGGCCTGCAAGCCTTCGATGACTTTCGCCAGCAGATGCCGTGGATCGGCAATCGTCGCGGGCATGCCCTCCTTCGGGTGCATGCTGACCTGCACCGCCGCCGTAGGAATCAGCCGCCACGGCATGCGCGTCAAACTGCCGCTGATCGGGTACGCCCGGCAGTCGATATCGCCAACGTCCCAGACCAGGCCAGAGTTTTCCACGTCATCGCCGTTGATGGTCAGGCCAAGAATGGTACTCGGCAATGGCCGCCCGCTTTCGTACACCGCCAGCAACTCATCGCGGTGCAGCAACTTGCCCCGCGGTACACCGTTGTTGTCGAGGATGAACAACTCGAACATCTCGATATCCGGGTTCTGTTCCAGAAAGGTCAGGGCTTCTTGCTTGGAGGCGAAAGATGTCGTGGCAACACTCATGGGAATTCTCTTATTTCCGCGTCAGGCAAACGCACAGGCGTCGCCGCTTTGATCCCGGCGCATAGCGCGGGACCTGTAAGAACAATCAACGGGAAATGCAGGAATCCGGCGGGCGCGCGTGACGGCAGTGCCACAGCGCCCAAAAGGCTAATTCGCAGGGAAGTGCGACGGGACAACCGTCCATAGAAAAAACCACAGGAAACAGATGAGCCGCAGCGTCACACGGGTAGATAAGTCGTTAAATCGGGATTTGAAGAACCTTGGTTGCGGATTGGCTAAACATTGTCTGTGTTTTCAAATGATCGCAGCCTTCGGCAGCTCCTACAGGTGTACGGCGATCCAATGTAGGAGCTGCCGAATGCTGCGATCTTTCCAGCTTCACACAGAAGTATTTAATTTCTAAATACTGCTCCGGACTTTCTGATTTGCGGCCCGCAGGCCTCGCGCGCCTAATCGGCTCCTTGTCATTCAAGGCCCCGATAGATGGAAAACGTTCGCGCAATCTCCCGCCCCGCCCTCTGGCTGATGTTCAGCATCATTCTTGTCGCCCTGAACCTGCGACCTTCCATGGCCGCCGTCGGTCCTTTGCTGTCGGCGATTCGCGGCGACATTGCACTGAGTTTCAGCCTGGCCTCGCTGTTGACCATGCTGCCAGTGATGGCAATGGGGCTGGCGATGTTCTTTGGGCTGGGCGTCAGCCAACGAATCGGCGAACAACGCACCGTGGTGCTCTCGCTGCTGATCATCGGCGTGGCCACGGTGTCGCGGTTATTCCTCGATTCGGCGGCCGAACTGATCCTCAGCGCCGTGCTGGCGGGTATCGGTATCGCGCTGATCCAGGCGTTGATGCCCGCGCTGATCAAATCCCGCTTCAGCGACAACGTTGCCGTGTGCATGGGGCTCTACGTCACGTCGATCATGGGCGGCGCAGCGATTGCGGCGTCGTTTGCGCCGCTGGTGATGATCCGCACCGGCAGCTGGCGCATAGGCCTGGCGATCTGGGCGGCGCTGGCGCTAGTAGCGTTGCTGTTGTGGTGCGTGCAACGTGAAAGGCTGCCGGCGCAGCCTGCTCAGGTGCAGCGCAATGGCTCCTTCTTCGGCAATTCCCGCGCCTGGCTGCTTGCAATCTTCTTCGGCCTGGGCACGGCGTCCTACACCTGTGTGCTGGCCTGGCTGGCGCCGTACTACGTGGAAAAGGGTTGGAGCGAACAAAACGCCGGGTTGCTGCTGGGTTTCCTGACCGCCATGGAAGTGTTGTCCGGCCTGCTGACACCGGCCATCGCCAACCGCAGCCGTGACCGACGCGTGGTGCTGGTGGTGTTGCTGGCGCTGATCATGGCCGGTTTCTGCGGGCTTGTTCTCAGCCCGCAACACCTGACGCTGTTGTGGCCATGTCTGCTGGGGCTCGGCATCGGCGGACTGTTCCCGATGAGTCTGATCGTGTCCCTGGATCATCTGGACAATCCCCAGCGTGCCGGTGGCCTGACCGCGTTCGTGCAAGGCATCGGCTACCTGATCGCCGGTCTCTCGCCGCTGATTGCCGGGTTGATCCGCGATCAGCTCGGCAGCTTCGAATGGGCCTGGTGGTCACTGACCGGCGTCATGGCGCTGATGATCCTGATGGTCTTGCGCTTCGATCCGCGGCATTACGCCCAACACATTCACTGACCCGGAAACCCCACCATGAAACACACCGGTTTCGCCGCCGCTCACATCGGCATGTTGCTCTGGGCACTGTTGATCGCTGCATCGTTTTCTGCGGCAGCGCAGGTCAGCCAAGCCATCGACCCGATCCTGCTGACCGGTTTGCGCCTGCTGTTCTGCGCCCTGGTGTTTTTGCCGCTGTTGCTGTTCAAGGGCGATACCGCCATGACCGCCCGCGGACTGTTCGGCCATGCCGTGCTCGGCTTGTTGCTGGCGGTGTATTTCGGCTCGCTGTTCGAGGCGCTGCGCTATACCTCGGCGGTCAACACCGGGACGATATTCACCTTGGTGCCACTGCTGACATTGCTGTTCGAAGCCGTTTTGATGCCCGACAGCCACCTGAAACAGCGGGTGCTGCCGATGCTGATTGCCGCTGCCGGGGCCGTGTTGCTGGTTTTGAAAGGCGCCGGCCCTGGTGAGCTGCCTTCGCTGTATGCAGTGTCGGTGTATGGCGTCGGTTGCCTGGCGATGGCGCTCTATTCGCCCCTGAGTCAACGGCTCAAGACCCACAGCCTCAAGGGACGCGGCCCGGTGGGCATGACGTTCTGGAACATGCTGTTCGGCGCGCTGTTTCTGCTGGCATTCTGTGGGTTCAGCGGCGGCTGGCGATCGGCGTCAATGCTGACCGTGAGCGATTTCTGGTGGCTGATTTACCTGGCGGTGTTCGCCACGCTGGCGACCTTCTGGCTGCTGCATCGGGCCATCGGCGTTATCGCCCCCTCCTCGGTCATTTCCTACATTTACCTGAGCACACTGTTTCTTACATTGTTTCACTGGTTCTGGTTACGTCAGTCGCCATTGTCGCTGGAAATCATCGGCGCGCTGCTGGTGGGAGTCGGTATGTGGGCACTGCTGATGTCCAGCCGCCGCGGGGTGCCTGCCGCCGTTCAGGACTGAAGGCCTCTGGAATTGCCCCACAACTTTCCATGAAAACTCCTACAAGGCATTCTCCTGGCACCATCGTTCCGTTAGGATCACTCGCACAAGTTTGCGCACAGTCAGCGCAAGGAGCACAGCGAGACGAACGGATGTTGAACAGTAACTTGCTTAGAAAGCTCGATATGCAGGACCTCATGGTGTTTATCGCCGTGTATGAGCAAAGCAGCGTCAGCGGTGTATCCGAGGCGCTCTGCGTCAGCCAGTCCACCGTGAGTTACTGCCTGAAAAAGCTGCGCACCAGTTTCGAAGACGAACTGTTCATCAATACCCGCGCGGGTATGCGCCCCACCTACAAAGCCAGCACCATGTACGCCCACGTGCTGAAGATCCTGGAAAGCATCAACCTGTGTCACGCTGGTGCGCCAGCATTCGACCCCACCCTGCAACCCGTCACCTTCAATATCTGCGCACCGGAATACTTCGAGCAGTTGATCCTGCCGCGCCTGTTGAAAAGCTTCGATTTCGCCGACCTTCCCGTCATGGTCAACATGCACAAGTTCGAAACCGACATCCCGGCCGAAGAACTGCGCGACGGTAGCCTCGACCTGGTGATTTGCTTCGGCCCGAACTTTCATCGCAGTCACGGCGATTTCAAATCCCGGATGCTGCTGGAGGACGACCTGGTCTGTGTCTTCGATAAACGTGCCACACCGCCGGAGCCGCGTTTAAGCCTGCAAGCCTTTGTTGAACGCCGGCACGTGTTCCCGACACCCTGGACTTCCACCACCAACATGGTCGACGGCTGGCTGGCGCAGCAGGCGCAAAAACGGCAGATCGTCGCGCGCTCCAACAGCTACAGCGCGGCACTGAAGATGATCACCGGCACCGACTTCATCCTGACCCTGCCTCGGCGTATCCAGCAATTGCTGGCCAACGACGCGATCTTCAATCATTGCGAAGCGCCCAACGGCTTGCCGGGTTTCAGCCTCGACATGCAGTGGAGCCAGAATGTCGATCAGGACAGCGCCAACACCTGGCTGCGCGAGCAAGTGGTCAAGGCCTGCACCGAGCAGGAAATGGCCTGAAACTCAGTGGCTGATGGCAATCTTGGTGTAGGACTCTCGATCGATGTCGAGGATTTCCACGGCCAGCTGGACTTCAATGTCCGTCGGCCATTCACACAGTTCCTGCACCACAGCCAGCAAACTTTCGGACAACTGCTGCTTGATCTGCGGCGAACGACCGCTCAACAGCGCCAGTTTCACATGCACAAAGGCTCGCTCACCTGACACCGTGCCGACCTTGAACGTCTCAACCTTCACCGCTCGGCTCTTGATGTCGTATTCGGCAGCAAACTGACCGGAGGCTACCAACGCATTGTTGAGCCGGATCAACGCCACGTCGGCATTGAGCTCGGGCAGGTTGGCGGTGTATTCCATGTGCAGGTGAGGCATGACTGAGCTCCTGAAAGTGGGCAGAAAGATCGTACATATAACACAGCATCGCCCTACTCACTCGGGCGGTAAAACCGCGCGCTCACTCATGAACGCCTCCAGCCGCGACCTCAACCAGCGCTCGGCCGGGTCGGTATCGACATGGCTGAGCCAGACCATCGACAGATCCAGGGTCGGCGTCTTGAACGGGAACGGCTCCTTGAACAGCTGGCCAGACGCGGCCATCGCTTCGGCGGCGTAGTCCGGCAGACTGGCGATCAGATCGGTCCCGGCAAGCAAGGCCGGCAACGAGCTGTATTGCGGCACGGAAAGGACGACCTGGCGCGTGCGACCAATCTCCGCCAGCCACTCATCGGCATAACCACTGACATTGGCGGTGTGGGAAACCAGCACGTGCGGTCGCGCGCAATACTCATCGAGCGTCAACGGTGTGTCCGATGCGTCCGCGCGCAAAATGTTGGGCAGGATGTGCCGCAACAACTTGCGCTTGGCGTTGGCCGGCAGCCCGCGAGTCTGGCTGATACCAACGGTGATATCGCCGGACGCCAGCAAATCCGGAATCCGCCAGTAATCGACATGCTGCACCACGAACACCACCTTGGGTGCTTCCTGGCGCAAGGCACGCAGCAACGGCGGCAGCAGGCCAAACTCGACATCGTCCGACAGCCCGATACGAAAGGTCATGGTGCTGCTGGCGGGGTCGAAATCATGGGTCAGGCTCAATGCCACCGACAACGAATCCAGCGCCGGCGACAGGTGCAGAATAATCTCCTCGGCCCGCGCCGTCGGCTCCATACGATGGCCGACGCGGATGAACAGCGGATCATTGAACATCGTGCGCAAGCGATTGAGCGCCGAACTGATGGTCGGCTGGCCGAGAAACAACTTTTCCGCCACCCGGGTGACGTTGCGTTCGAGCATCAGCGTTTCAAACACCACCATCAGGTTGATGTCGGCCTTGCGTAGTTCGTTACGATTCATCCACTGACCCCGCTCCCAAATCTGATGACAGTTTAGGTAGCTGTCGCAATCGGCGTCTATGCGACTCAAGCAGTTTGTGTTGAATCCGGAATCCGTCAGCGGCACTCAAAACCATAAGACCGCCCGTTGAAACGGAGCTGCTCTGACTGAGCAGCTCCACCTACCTGAAGCCTAGATTTCCTTGACCGGCGTCTGATCATGGGTCCCTTTGATCAAACTGATGGCATGCACACAATCAGACTTGTTGACGTAAGCCTCACCACTGGCAATCGTTTCATGGTTACCCGCCCTCAAACGCCACCGCCATTGACCTTTGCCGGTCTGTGCGATGCCACGGGTTTGCCTGTAAATCTCGAAATACATTGCTCGCTCCTTGCGATTGCTGATGACGGCAGATCAGTGATCTGCGAAACGAGAGTAGATGAGGATTTTTTGCAGCAGGGTCTTTCAATGTCAGGGGATGTTTCGCAGATTCAGCCTTGATTGGCGGCACGACCAACAGATTCGGGGGGCGGTAAATTGGGTGACTGCGCTGAGTAACTTTTCCCTTGAAGAGGCATATTTTTCTTACGCTGCGATGCTGTCTGGTCCGACGCAAAAACGCTGATTCGAGCCGTTGGTGATCGCCCGGTAATACATGCCTTACAGACTGTTCACTGATTTTTCTGCTGAGTTGAATCGTCAGCTGACAGGGCCAAAGGCTGTTTTTCCATCAGCACGGCATCTTCCTCAAGTTCGGTTTGAGGTTGAGCCGCTACCGTGGTGGTGACTGGATCAGGATGGGGCAGTAAACCCCGCACAGCCCTTTCAATCAGTGAAAGGATTCCATAGGTGACGAAGCCAAAGATCAGTCCAACAACCAGAATGCTCAAAGGGTGCATCTGCGCTGCATCGGGGCTTTCCAACATGTAGCTGAAAGCCTGAACAGCAACGGCCAGGCATGCCGCAAATGCTGCCACCAGCTTCACAAACACCCAAATCCTTCGCCATCTGTTCATGCACTCCCCCGTTATCCGGTGATTTGCCCTGTATTGCATGATAGCTAATGAGCAGGGTTACACCGAACGCCAGAAAAAGCTGATGTGGGATCGTCATAACTGCTTGATCGAAATCACTCATCGATACAGCGTATCTTGGCGGTGGTAGCAGCAACGCGGCTGCCGGGGTGCGACGCGCTATTAGATGGCCAAAACAGGATTTCGAGGCTCGTGATGAAAACCACTGACAAATCGGGTGGCACTTCGGTTACTGCGCCAATCAAGAAGACGTCAACCGGCAACGTCTGGCGCACCATGCCTGGCGGCATCTGGGCGTTGGGCTTCGTCTCGATGCTGATGGACATCTCCTCAGAGATGATCCATGCATTGTTGCCGCTCTATATGGTCACCGTACTGGGTACCTCCGTTTTAGCGGTGGGTCTCATCGAAGGCATTGCCGAGGCTACGGCCTCGATCACCAAGGTATTCTCCGGGGCACTCAGTGATCGATTGGGCAAGCGCAAACTGCTCGCGGCGCTGGGCTATGGGCTGGCGGCACTGTCCAAACCGATCTTTCCTTTGGCGGGCTCGCTGGACTGGCTGATCGGGGCTCGCTTTATCGACCGCATTGGCAAAGGTATTCGCGGCGCCCCGCGCGATGCGTTAGTGGCCGACATCACGCCGCCCGCGATACGAGGGGCAGCTTTCGGCCTGCGGCAAACGCTGGATACCGTTGGTGCATTCCTGGGACCGTTGCTGGCGATCGGATTGATGTGGCTGACCGCGAACCACTTCCAGACTGTGTTCTGGGTGGCCGTCATCCCGGCCTTCCTTGCCGTCGCGGTGCTGCTGGTGTTCGTTCATGAGCCCAAACAAGTGGAAGGGACGCACCGGGTGCGTGCGCCTTTGAGCCCGCGGGAATTAGCCCGACTGGGCGCTGGTTACTGGTGGGTGGTGGGTGTCGCTGCGGTGTTCACCCTGGCGCGTTTCAGCGAAGCCTTTCTTATTCTGCGCGGCCAGGCCGTCGGGCTCGCGCCGATGTGGGCGCCAGCGGTGCTTGTCCTGATGGGGGTAGCGTACTCACTGTCAGCCTATCCCGCCGGGGCCTTGTCTGATCGTGTCAGCCGCGTGGCGGTGCTCGGCGCAGGTCTGATATTGCTGATTGCTGCCGACCTGACGCTGGCGTTCGCGCCGGGTATCGCAGGCCTGGTCGTCGGCGTCGTTCTATGGGGGCTGCACATGGGGTTTACCCAAGGGGTCTTCGCCGCCCTGATCGCCGATTGCGCGCCGGCTGAACTGCGCGGGACGGCATTTGGCATGTTCAATCTGTTGACCGGGTTGGCCTTGCTGCTGGCCAGCGTCATCGCTGGAGCGCTGTGGGACACGGTAGGCTTCCAAGGCACTTTCTTGATGGGTGGCGGCTTTGCTGTTCTGACGTTGCTGGGATTGTGGGTGATCCAGGCGAGAGTTCAGGTTCGATAGCAAAGAGCGATACCTGAACGAAATGCCAGGAACGAAAAAGCCCCTGAAAACGCGGTCTGTGAGCAGAGCGTCATTCGCACTTGATCGCAAGTTCGCGGTCACGACGCCCAACTGGGCCGGCGTTCTGCTGGATGATGAGCATGGTATGCTCCGCACCAATAAGCCGCCCTGAAGCGGACTGGAGTGGACTATTCAGTGAAAAACAAAATACAAAAAATGATTGGTTCGCTTGGATATGTCATATGCAAAAAGCAAACAATCGAATCCATTTCGCAGGAAAGCGCGGCTCTACGTGATCGCATCTCAGAACTGGAGAAGCTTTTGGCTTTGGGAGATCAGGAAGCAGAAAAAATCGGCGCTAGCCAAACCCCAATGTTTGCGAGTTTGGGCGGTCGATGCGAAGTAGCTTGGCAAATAAGCAATATTTTCGGTCGCCAATTATCTGGACCATTCGACTGGCTAGTTACACCACTTCAATCAATCCCGCTGATGATCTCGGAAAGATTAAAGTTCATCACCGACAGACGATTCCTCGAGAAGTCGCACTACTTCCACCCATTCAACGGAAAACGTTTAGAAACCGTCATTAATACCCGCTACGGTGTTTTCCTCCACCATGAGTTTTCGCGGGATGAATCCGGAGGCATTTCGGAAAATTGGCTGGAGGAAGTAGAGCAGGCCACATCAAAGTGGAAATTTGTCACTGAGCGGTGGTTTGACGCCATCACGGAGGCCCCGGACGTTGTCTTTGTTCGCCAACGCGGCCGATTCTCGATGCCAGAAGAGCAGGAACTCAGGACTTGCGAAGAGGACTACCTGCTGGTCTTGGATGCGCTAAAAACAGTTTGCCCACAGGCACGGCTGGCCGTCGCTGACCCAGGCTGCCAATTATTGAGTGGAAAGATTGAAACCGCCGAAGTGGGCATATCTGGAGCGAATGACTGGACCGATTCAAATGATTACTGGAAGGGCGCAACGCACAAGTGGCAACCACTTCTCAGGAAGCTTGCAGAAAAATGATCGTCACCAGCGATCTACCTAGGTATTTCCGGCGAGCAGTTCCACGGCAGCAGCGCTTCGTAGTCCTCAACCGACGAGGCCTGTGGCAACCGCTCCAGTACGTGGCGCAGCCACGTATAGGGCTCTTGGACGTTGACCTTGGCGGTCTCGACCAGGCTATAGATCTGCGCGCTGGCGGTAGCGCCGTTGGTGGTATCGCTAAACTGCCAGGCCTTGCGCCGAGTCAGTGATCCACGCGAGAGTTCTGGTTCGATAGCAAAGGGCGATACCGCCTGAGTTTCGCGAGAAACTCGTACCGCTCGCCGGGAAAACAGGCGGCAAACTTGCTCTAAACGAAATGCCAGAAATGAAAAAGCCCCTGAAATCTTTAACAATTTCAGGGGCTTAGTCTTATTCAATAATGGCGGAGAGATAGGGATTCGAACCCTAGGTACCGGTGAAGGTACAACGGATTTCGAATCCGTCCCATTCGGCCACTCTGGCATCTCTCCAACGGCGCGCATCATAACAACACTTTCGCCGGAAGCGAACCCCCTAAGCGAAATTTTTCCGTGCTATCAGATGCTTGCGTCGATTAAAGCGGTACGCCCAGACGATTGGCGACTTCTTCGTAGGCTTCGATGACGTCACCGAGGCCCTGACGGAAGCGGTCCTTGTCCATTTTCTTGCCGGTGGCCTTGTCCCACAGACGGCAGCCGTCCGGGCTGAATTCGTCGCCCAGGACGATGGAGCCGTCGGAGAACACGCCGAATTCCAGTTTGAAGTCGACCAGCAGCAGGCCGGCGTCGTCGAACAGTTTGCTCAGGACTTCGTTGACCTTGAGCGACAGTTCTTTCATGCGAACCAGTTGCTCGGCGGTGCCCCAACCGAATGCCACGACGTGGGATTCGTTGATGAACGGGTCGCCCTTGGCGTCGTCCTTCAGGAACAGTTCGAAGGTGTAAGGGTTGAGCTTCATGCCCTCTTCGACGCCCAGACGCTTGACCAGGCTGCCGGCGGCGTAGTTACGCACGACGCACTCGACCGGGATCATGTCCAGCTTCTTCACCAGGCATTCATTGTCGCCCAGCAGTTTGTCGAATTGGGTCGGCACGCCGGCTGCTTCGAGTTTTTGCATGATGAAGGCGTTGAACTTGTTGTTCACCATGCCTTTGCGGTCGAGCTGCTCGATGCGCTTGCCGTCGAACGCCGAAGTGTCGTTGCGAAACAGCAGGATCAAGCGGTCAGCGTCGTCGGTCTTGAAAACCGATTTGGCTTTGCCGCGGTAGAGTTCTTCACGTTTTTCCATGATGGGCTCCGCTTGCTAAGTAGGTGGGCTAGGCGATGTGTCGCCAGTCGAGCCCTGAATCTTGATCGGCCAGTTGCAGCCAGTCCGGGTCGCACCCGAGGGTGTCGACAAAACATTGCCGGGCCAGCTGCGGCAGGTTGTTCTTGCTGCTCAGATGGGCCAGGACCAGATGTTGCAGGCCTTGCCAGCCCAACTCGGACACCAGGAATGCCGCCTGATGGTTGTTCAAATGCCCCAGTTCACCGCCTACCCGTTGCTTGAGAAAGTACGGGTAGTGACCGCGAGCCAGCATGTCACGGCAATGGTTGGACTCGATCATCAACGCATCGAGATCCCGATAGCCGTCCAGCACCTTGTTGCAATACGAGCCCAGGTCGGTCAACAGGCCGAAACGCCGCTCACCGTCACTGAAGACGTATTGCGTCGGTTCCTGTGCATCATGGGCCACGGCAATGACGCCGATGCTCAGTGCGCCGATCTGCAGTTGCTCGCCGCCGGCCAGAAGGCCAGCCGGTTCAATTGGTTTGCGCATCCCGCGCAGGGTGCCGCGACTGAGGTAGACAGGCAGATTGTAGCGCCGAGACAGCAAACCCACGCCATGCACGTGGTCGGCATGTTCGTGGGTCACGAGTATCGCGCTCAACTGCGCCGGGTTCACACCCAGGCGCAGCAGGCGTTTTTCGGTTTCCCGCAGGGAGAAACCACAATCCACCAGCACATACGTGTCAGCGCTGGCTATCAGCGTGCCGTTCCCTTGGCTACCGCTGCCGAGAACGGCAAAACGCATGTGATCAGCCCAGGTTGTCCTGAATCACGCTCAATACCTTGCGCGCCACATCGGCCGGCGCCACGGTGTTGATGTTTTTCTCGACGGTGACCTGGACGTTTTCGCCAACCTTGCTCAGGCGAACCTGATAACGCTCGGCACGGGCTTCAACTTCTTCCTTGTTCGGCTTGCTGCCGAACAGGCCACTGAAGAAACCTGGCTTCTCGTCCTTCTTCTCGGCTTTTTCGGCCAGGTTGATGTAGTACAGACCCAGGCTGCGGTTGATGTCTTCAACGCGCCATTCGCCCTGTTCCAACGCACGACCAACGCTCGACCAGGCACGATCCAGGTCGGTGCCGACGTTCAGGACAGGGTTACCGCTGCCGTCTTCGCTCAGGCTGACACGACTTGGCGTATCGGAGTCACGCGAAGCCAGCATGGAAACCGAACCGCCCTTCTCCGAAGTGCGGCTCATGCTCGCGAGCATGTCGTCGACCAGTGCCGCGTCCAGGCCAGTGTTGACCGAACGGTTGGTGAAGGCCACGTCGGAGGTGCTACCGGCAGGACGCTCGGCGCTGACCACGTAGACTTCACTGGTGTTGCGCTGCACGCCTGGCTCGATGCGGACCCGCACGCGGGTTTCGCTGTCAGCGCCGACACCGGCTGCGCTCAGGCGCTTGGCCATCGCAGCGGACAGTTCGTCGGAATGCTGCCAGGTGGTAGTGAATTCGCCGGTTTGCGGACGCTGTTCGTCCAGACGGAAACCGTTGTCCTGGAAGAACTGCACGGCCACTGGCCAAACTTCGGCCGGCGGGTTCTGAGCGACGATCCAACGCGAATCACCGGTCTTTTGCAGGGAGTAAGCGCTGGCGTCAGCCGCTGCCGACAACGGCTGCGGACGAGGAACGATGTACTCGCCCTTGACGGAGTCATCGGCCACGTTGCGCGGGATCGGCAACAGCGGATCCAGACGTTTGGCGGTGCTGACATCCGGAGGCAGTTGCATGGGTGCAGTCTGTTGCGCTTCCAGGTAATCGCTACCGCGGTCACGGAAATAACCTTCCGGGCCCCAGACCCATCCGCAGCCACTGGTGCTGGAGATGATCAAGGCAAGTGCGGAAAGTCCGGCCAATCGCTTCATGCGTAGTACTTCCTCAATTAAACCAGGACGCCGCACTGGCGCAGGGCCGTGCGAAGCGTTTCATGACAAGGTGCGCTCAGCCAGGTCAGCGGCAGGCGAATGCCTTCGTGCATCAGGCCCATTTCGACCAAAGCCCACTTCACCGGAATCGGGTTGGCTTCGATGAACAGATCCTTGTGCAGCGGCATCAATTTTTCGTTGATTGCCCGTGCAGTCTCGGCGTCGCCCTTGAGGGCGGCCTCGCACAGGTCAGCCATTTCGCGCGGGGCGACGTTGGCGGTGACGGAGATGTTGCCCTTGCCGCCCATCAGGATCAGCTCGACAGCGGTCGGATCATCACCGGACAGCACGATGAAGTCCTTGCTCACGCCATCAAGGATTGCCTTGGCACGCTTCATGTCGCCGGTGGCTTCCTTGATACCGATGATGTTCGGCACAGTGGACAGGCGAATCACGGTCTCGGCCTGCATGTCGCAGGAGGTGCGGCCAGGAACGTTGTAGAGGATCTGTGGAATGTCGACCGCTTCGGCAATGTGCTTGAAGTGCTGGTACAAGCCTTCCTGAGTCGGCTTGTTGTAGTACGGAACGACCAGCAGACAGGCGTCGGCGCCGGCCGCTTTGGCGTTGCGGGTCAGTTCCACGGCTTCGCGGGTCGAGTTGGCGCCGGTACCGGCGATGACCGGAATACGGCCATTGACCTGCTTGACCACGGCCTTGATGACGGCGATGTGTTCGTCCACATCGAGGGTTGCCGACTCGCCGGTAGTACCGACCGCGACAATGGCATGGGTGCCGTTTTCAAGGTGGAAGTCCACGAGTTTGCTGAGGCTGTCCCAGTCAAGACGCCCTTGTGCATCCATGGGTGTGACCAGTGCCACCATACTGCCCGCAATCATGAAACCGCTCCTGCCGGAAAAAGAGAGCGGTAATGGTACTGGCGCCAAGATGCTTGCACAAGCAAAGTACTGCGCTGCTGCCATTCCCCTTGGCGTCGCTTTTCGCTACCCTTCAGACTTTGATCGGTACTGATAAGCTCGTACGCCGGGTTCCAGCCTCCATTTTCGGCATCACAAGCCCCGATCCAGCGTTGCCACCCCTCGCTCTTGCCACTCTGGAGCACGTTGCAACCTTGCGGCTCGGGTTTTTTGAATTCGCATCCGCAGGCTCGCTCCCGGTAAAAAAAGCCCGTAGAAGTATCGACCGCTCATCGCTTTAGGAATGCTGCATGTCCACCCCCACAGTTCGCGAACAATTCCTTGTCATCAGTGCCCTTGGCGCCAACCCCATGGAGCTGACTAACGTCCTGTGCCGCGCCAGCCATGAAAACCGCTGCGCCGTGGTCACCTCTCGCCTGACGCGTCATGGCGAGTGCAGTGCGTTGATCCTCGAGATCTCCGGCAGCTGGGACGCCCTGGCGCGCCTCGAAGGCAGCTTGCCGAGCCTCGCCAAGAAGCACGCCTTTACGGTCAACGTGGTGCGCAGCGCAGCGCTGGAGAATCGTCCTCAAGCCCTGCCATACGTCGCCTATGTCAGCTCGGCTTACCGCTCGGACATCATCAACGAGCTGTGCCAGTTCTTCATGGACCACAACGTCGAGCTGGAAAACCTGACCTGCGACACCTATCAGGCTCCGCAAACCGGCGGCACCATGCTCAATGCCACGTTTACTGTGACCTTGCCGGCCGGTGTGCAAATCAGCTGGCTGCGCGATCAGTTCCTGGATTTCGCCGATGCGCTGAACCTGGATGCCCTGATCGAACCGTGGCGCCCACAAAACCCAATGTAAGGAAGCTTTCATGGCCGTTGCCATCGACCAACCGGTTGCCGACTTCGAAGCACCCGCCACCAGCGGGCAGACCGTCAACCTCGCGAGCCTCAAAGGCAAGCAGGTGGTGATTTACTTCTATCCGAAGGACAGCACGCCAGGCTGCACCACTCAGGGTCAGGGCTTTCGTGACCAGCTCGACGCCTTTAAAGCTGCCAATACCGAAGTCTTTGGCGTATCCCGCGACAGCCTTAAATCACACGAAAACTTCAAGGCCAAGCAGGCGTTCACCTTCGAGCTGATCAGCGACAAGGAAGAAGCGCTGTGCCAGCAGTTCGACGTGATCAAGCTGAAAAAGCTCTATGGCAAAGAATATATGGGCGTTGATCGCAGCACGTTCCTGATCGACAAGGACGGTGTGCTGCGTCAGGAATGGCGTGGTGTGAAGGTGCCGGGACATGTGGATGCTGTTCTGGCTGCAGCTCAGGCGCTGAACAAGGCCTGATTTTTAGCGTCCTTTCGGACGCTTTCGCGAGCAGGCTCGCTCCCACAGTTGACCGAGCTGTCCAGACAAACGCGGTTTAATGTGGGAGTGAGCCTGCTCGCGAAGAGGCCTTATGCCCTACTCAAGAATCAAGCCCGGCAGTTAAAGCAGCGGCGCCACCACCGGTTCCTTGCGTGGCCACGCGTCCAGCACCGCCTTGAACAAGGTCGCCAGGGGGATCGCAAAGAATACCCCCCAGAATCCCCACAATCCGCCAAACAACAACACCGCGCAGATGATCGCCACCGGATGCAGATTGACCGCTTCCGAGAACAGCAGCGGCACCAGCACGTTGCCGTCCAGCGTCTGGATGATCCCGTAGACCGCCATCAAATAGATGAACTGATCACTCCAGCCCCACTGGAACAGCGCAATCAGCATGACCGGCACGGTCACCACCACAGCGCCGACGTAAGGCACCACCACCGACACGCCCACCAGTAATGCCAGCAGTGCCGCGTAGTTGAGGCCCAGAACAACGAAACCTATATAGGTCACGCCACCGCAAATGAAAATCTCGATGACCTTGCCGCGAATGTAATTGGCAATCTGCCGGTTCATCTCATGAGCGACGCGGGTGATCAGCGCCCGCTCACGGGGCAAGTAACCACGCACCCACCGACCGATCATCTCCCGGTCCTTGAGAAAGAAAAACACCAGGATCGGCACCAGCACCAGGTAGATCATGATGTTCACCAGCAACGGCAGACTCGACAGCGAGAAGGTCAGCGCCCACTGGCCGAACTTGCCAATCTCGCCCCGCGCCACTTCGATGGCCTGCAGCACCTGCTCATCGGACACCAGATGCGGGTAGCGCTCGGGCAGCAGCAATAACAGTGACTGCCACTTGGCGAGCATGCCGGGTAACTCGTTGAACAGCGTAATCAACTGATGCCAGAGCAACGGCACCACAACCACGATGAACACCAGCAATAGCCCCATGAACAACGCAAAGACCAGTCCCACCGCCACCCCGCCCGGCATGCGCAGGCGTTCGAGAGTGACGACCAACCCTTGCATCAGATACGCCAGCACCATCCCGGCCAGCACTGGCGCAAGCATGCCGCCCAGCGTGAGCACGGCGGTAAACGCCAGAAACAGCAGGACCGCCAGCACAACGGCCTCTTCATCAGAGAAGTAGCGCTGAATCCAGTCGCGTAACACTTTGAACATCAATAATCCTTAGAAACGAACGCCGCAGAATTCAGGCTTTTTTCAACCAGTAGCGGTAAACACCCGCCTCATCTTCTTCACGAAGCAGCGTATGACCCGCCAATCGGGCAAAGGTGCGGAAGTCGCGCTGCGAGCCCGCATCGGTGGCAATTACCTTCAGCACTGCGCCGCTGGCCAGTCGATTGAGTTCCATCTTGGCCTTGAGCAACGGCAAGGGGCAATTCAGGCCGCTGGCGTCGAGCTCGGCGTCATGGGCTACAGCGTCGGTCATTGCATCACTCCGGGGACAGGTGGTCGAGCGGCTAGAATATCTGGTCCGAAGCGTAGTGTCCGGCTACAGTAAGGTCTTTGTCGACTAAGGCTTTGTGCATGACTTTTTTGCGCCCTACCCTGCTGACGCTCGCTTGCCTGCTCGCCTCACCGGGCTTCGCCGACGACCTGCCGTCACTCGGCGACGCCAGTTCTGCCATCGTCTCGCCGCAGCAGGAACATCAGTTGGGCCGTGCCTGGCTGGCGCTGTTGCGCAGCCAGGTTTCGCAGCTCAACGATCCACAGCTCAAGGACTACGTCGAATCCAGCGTCTACAGGCTGGTAGAGACCAGCCAGGTCAATGACCGACGCCTGGAGTTCATCCTGATCAACAGCCCGCAACTCAACGCCTTCGCCGCACCGGGCGGTATTGTCGGGGTTAACGGCGGCTTGTTCCTCAATGCCCAGACCGAAGGCGAATACGCCTCCGTACTCGCTCACGAATTGGCTCACTTGTCGCAACGCCACTTCGCCCGTGGCGTCGAAGCCCAACAGCGCATGCAGGTGCCGATGATGGCCGCGCTGCTGGCCGGGATCGTGATTGCCGCAGCCGGCGCCGGCGATGCCGGGATCGCGGCCATTGCGGGCACGCAGGCGGCAGCCATTCAGGAACAACGGCGTTTCTCTCGCCAGAACGAACAGGAAGCTGACCGCATTGGCATCCTCAATCTGGAAAAGGCCGGTTACGACCCGCGGTCGATGCCGACCATGTTCGAGCGATTGGCGCGCCAATACCGTTTTGACGCCAAGCCACCGGAATTTCTGCTGACTCACCCGGTGACCGAGTCGCGGATCGCTGACACGCGCAACCGCGCCGAACAGGCAAAACCCGGCGGCATCGAAGACACGATGCGTTATCAGCTGATTCGGGCACGGGTCCAGTTGATCTATGAAGAAACCCCAGGCCTGGGCGCCAAACGCTTTCGCGCCCAGCTTGATGAGAACCCGAAAAATGATGTCGCTCGCTATGGCCTGGCCATCGCCCAGATCAAGGGCGGCCAGCTGAATGAAGCACGGGAAAACCTCAAGCTGCTTCTGGCCAAGTCGCCGAACGAGATCATCTACAACCTGGCGCAAGTCGATCTGGACATCACCAACAATCGCCTGCCGGACGCCCAGTCCCGGGTTGACCGAATGTTGACGCAGTATCCCGGCAACTATCCGCTGAATTCAGTGCGCGTTGACCTGCTGCTCAAGCAGAACCGTGCGCCCGAAGCGGAAAAAGCAC
Organism: Pseudomonas sp. GM41(2012); assembly: GCF_000282315.2. GTDB lineage: Bacteria > Pseudomonadota > Gammaproteobacteria > Pseudomonadales > Pseudomonadaceae > Aquipseudomonas. The sequence goes on along the minus strand of NZ_AKJN02000008.1, from coordinate 282,884 downwards.
TGGAGAATCTGCTCAAGAGCCGTCCTGACGATCCGGACGTCTGGTACATGGTGGCCGAGACTCGCGGTCTGTCAGGCAACATCATCGGCCTGCATCAGGCCCGCGCCGAGTATTTCGCCCTGGTCGGGGATTACCGTCAGGCCATTCAGCAACTGGACTTCGCCAAGCGCAAGGCAGGCACCAACTTCCCGCTGTCATCGCGGATCGATGCACGGCAACGTGAGCTGATGGAACAGGAGCGCATGATCAAGGACATGATGGGCTGATCTGCTTCTCAAACAAAATGACAGGCACAAAAAAACCGCCTCTTTCGAGACGGTTTTTTATTCAGCCAACAACCGGATTATTCAGCCAGTTTGAAGGTGATGAAACTGGCGCGACCTTGACGCAGAACCCGCATCGACACCGAGCGGTTCTTCGGCAGCGCCTTGGCGATATCCGTGAACTCCTTGGTGGAACCGATTGCCTGATTATTCAGGTGAGTGATCACATCGCCTGGCTGCAGGCCAATCAGAGAAGCAGGACCGTCCTGGACTTCCTTGATCACGACGCCGCCTTTGAGGTCGTAGGTTTTCTTCTGTTCATCCGTCAGCTCGACCACGGAAACACCCAGCCGATTGCTGCTGCGCTCGGTGGTAGATTTCGGCAGCGCATCCAGCTCTTTGCCTTCTTCCGGGATAGCGCCGACAGTCAACTCGACATTCTTGCGCTTACCTTCACGAATCACTTCCAGATCAGCTTTCGAGCCGGCCTTGAGCGCGCCCACCAGGTGTGGCAGATCGGCGGACATGACGATCGGTTGGCCATTCATGCTCAGGATCACGTCCCCGACTTGCAGGCCACCCTTGGCAGCCGGGCCGTCATCCTGGATCTGAGCCACCAGCGCGCCAGCTGGCTTCTCCAGACCGAACGACTCGGCCAGGTCCTTGTTCACTTCCTGAATCACCACCCCCAACCAGCCACGGCTAACTTTGCCACCGCTTTTGAGCTGATTGGAAACGTCCATGGCGACGTCGATCGGGATCGCGAACGACACGCCCATGAAGCCGCCGGAACGGGTGTAGATCTGCGAGTTGATGCCGACCACTTCACCCGCCAGGTTGAACAGCGGACCACCCGAGTTACCCGGGTTGATCGGCACGTCAGTCTGGATGAACGGCACATAGTTTTCGTTCGGCAGGCTGCGACCGATGGCGCTGACGATACCTTGGGTCACGGTATGGTCGAAACCAAATGGCGAGCCAATTGCCACAACCCATTGGCCGGCCTTCAGGTCCTGGGATTTGCCGAGCTTGAGGACCGGCAGATCCTTGCCTTCGATTTTCAGCAGAGCCACGTCGGAACGCGGATCGGTGCCAACCAGTTTGGCTTTCAATTCGCTGCGGTCAGCGAGGCGGACGAGGATTTCGTCTGCATCGGCAATCACATGGTTGTTGGTCAGGATGTAGCCATCAGACGAGATGATGAAACCCGACCCCAGGGATTGGGCTTCACGTTGACGATCACCGCGGGGCGTACGCGGCTGTGGCGGCATACCGCGTTCGAAGAACTCGCGCAACATGGGCGGCAAGCCTTCAAGGTCGGGCATCTGCTCGCTCACTTTGCGATCAGGCAGTTTCTGCGTAGTACTGATGTTTACCACCGCGGGCGAGGCCTGCTCGACCAACTGAGTGAAATCAGGCAACTCAGCCGCTTGAACAGCGACCGCCTGACCAAGCACCAGCACGGTGGCAAAAATAGAGAGATAAGACTTCAAGCGTGGTATCGACATACGGCTCCCGTTACGACGAGCATGGTTAAGCGATATGGAGCAAGGAACACCGGGAACGATACGCCGGTATTTTTGTTCCGGGAACAACAAACAAGGCCAGAGCCGAGAGGCTCTGACCTATAGAAAAAATCGGGGATATTTGCAAGTTGAAATGCTCACCAAACATTTCGATTTCAGCTCACTACTTGGTTGCAGTGGCGTCGCTGCGCATGGATAGCGCAATCCGTTCAGCGGTGCCAATCGGAATCTCACCGACCACGGTCACCATCATCTCGCCTTGCGGGGTAGTCAAGCGTCGGGAAACTGCAACGGTCGGCCCCAACTGGGTGCGAGTGTCAGTAATTGTTGCGCCATTCAACGGCTCAAGGAAAACCGAGAAACGGGCCAGACCATCGTCATACATCAGACTGTTGACTTGGGTTTTGGTCTCTGGATCCTTGCGGGAGGTACTGCTGGTCAGCTCGAAACCAGGCGGTAACCAGTCCGAACGCCATACTTGCGCGGCCTTGGTTGCAGAAGCCTTGTCACTGTCGAGGGCAATAGTTTTGCAATCGGCACTAGGCTGCAAGTCGCTGTCGGAGGGAAGATCGGCGGTATCCAGTTGCGTGAACTGGAATCGCTCCAGCAACTGCCCTCGTTCATTCAGAAGCAATGATTTGAGAGGCAGGCCGGTTTCTTTATCCAGATGCAATTCAAAACCGTAGCGGTGTTGATCGCGAGGTGTCAGTGAAACGATTACTGCCGCACGCCCGGCCACACGCGACTTGCCAATGACGGCAAGGTCGTACCAATTCTTTAGCTTTTGTGGATCGAGTGCACGAGCAGCGGAGCTGGGGGAATCTCCAAGCCCTGCTATCAGAATGCCGCTGACGCATTGAGTACGCCCATCAATGCGCACGACTTCCTGTGCCGAGCCGTCGAGCTGGAGTAAACGCTCGCGGACCTTACCATCCTGGACGCGGTGCCAGATGTTGTGGGTAGAAAAACTACCGTTACGCTCGTAGACGAATGTACCGTGAAAGCTTTGCTGTTGCTCGGCTTGGCCCAGACGGGTCAACCAGTCCTGGGCTTCATCAGCATGGGCTGGAACAACAAACCAGCCACCGAGCAGAAGCGTAAGTAGAGGGATGGCGCGCATGATCCTCCTTAACGGTTTTCCAGACTTGCTGCACGAGCGTAAGGCAGAGCGCTCTCAGTACCTTTCAGTGCAGCCTGCTGCGCATGTTGGCGCAAATAGCCTGGCAGACGCTGATCGTGCCAGCCTGGCTGACCTTGCAATACGCCGTTGGCCATAGGGCCAGTGGCTTCCGAACTCTCATTGTAGCCTGCTAATACAGCTGGACCCTTGACCTGAGGAACGGCCAGACCTGGTTGACTGGATTGTTGAGCCAGTTCGACCCCAGCGATCTCGTCCTGGTTATACAGACGAACACCTGCCAGTACGGCGAGGGTTACCGAAGCAGCGACCGCTAGACGACCCAGGTTGCGCCATGGACCACGGGAGGTTTTTGCAGGTACGGCTTCGTCAGCCAGCGCAGCAGAGACTGCCGCAGCGATATCCAGACGTGGAAGCAGCAAATCCTTGTGCATAACTGCCCGAGCGATTTGATAACGAGCCCAGGTATCACGGGTTTCTACATCGTCAAAGGCATTCAATACCCGACGCAATTCCAATTCGTCCGCTTCGTTATCCATCACTGCGGACAGCGATTCCTGCAGGGCTTCACGACTCATGGCGTTCCTCTCTTGGCTGTCGCCGCTGTCTCAGTTTTCCTGCAACAACGGCTGCAGGGCTTTATCGATGGCTTCCCGAGCGCGGAAAATCCGGGAGCGCACGGTACCCACCGGACACTGCATGACGGCCGCAATGTCCTCGTAACTCAGACCATCGAATTCACGTAAAGTTAAGGCCGTACGCAAATCTTCTGGCAGTTGCTGAATGGTTCGATGGACGGTGCCTTCGATCTCATCCCGCAGCAATGCACGTTCTGGCGACTCGAGATCCTTGAGGCCATGATCGCCATCGTAGAACTCTGCATCCTCGGAACTGACATCGCTATCCGGCGGCCGACGGCCGCGTGAAACCAGATAGTTTTTCGCCGTGTTGATGGCGATGCGGTAAAGCCACGTATAAAACGCGCTGTCTCCGCGAAAATTTCCAAGTGCACGGTACGCCTTGATAAAGGCTTCCTGCGCCACATCCTGGGCTTCATGGGTGTCGTGCACGAAACGCACGATCAACCCGAGAATTTTGTGCTGGTATTTCAGCACTAGCAGATCGAAAGCTCGCTTGTCGCCGCGTTGAACGCGCTCGACCAGCTGCTGATCCTCTTCCTGGGTTAGCATGAACACTCCTCGATAAGCTCGGAGGAGGCTTGCATAACTAAACAACCAGACTTGCAAACATAGACTCGGGCTTTTCGCAAAAGTTCTCCCCCTCCAAGCAAGTTTCCTGCGGGCTCTGATTTGGCACGCACGAAAAGCGCAGCGCGGGTTAACCCGGCTGCGCGAATAATCTTGTCATCGGATTCGCCCGCAAGGATCAAATCACAGATCCCGCGTTGAAGCCGACACTGTCCCTTGAATCAGGCAACGGTCTATTGATCTTGGGCCTTTGGCAAAAGTTCCAAATATTTATAGCTGCGCAAGACCGACATTGTGCAACCGTGAATAGAAAAAGACTGTTAAATCGCTGATACAGTCGTCTTGTCGCCGAACCGGCCGAAAAACCATCCGACGAAGCGTCAGGTATTTTCCGTCACAGTAGTTTCACAATGCCATGTGTGCTCGCTATTGTGCCGCTCCCCCCCTCTATATACTAGTGGGCTGTGTGGCTGTCTTGACTCGCCGATCCAGGTGTCTTGCGCCAACCCCGACCCGGGTCGCTTTGAGCGGAATCCTGAAATGAGCCAACAGTTTCAACACGATGTTCTGGTAATTGGCAGCGGTGCTGCCGGCTTGAGCCTGGCGCTGACCTTGCCCGGTCATTTGCGCATCGCCGTACTGAGCAAAGGCGACCTCGCCAATGGCTCGACTTTCTGGGCCCAGGGTGGCGTCGCTGCCGTCCTGGATGACACCGACACCGTTGAATCACATGTCGATGACACCCTCAATGCTGGCGGCGGCCTGTGCCACGAAGACGCCGTGCGCTTTACCGTCGAGCACAGTAAAGAGGCGATTCAATGGCTGATCGACCAAGGTGTGCCCTTCACCCGCGATGAACAGTCCGGTACCGAAGATGGCGGATTCGAGTTCCACCTGACCCGCGAAGGCGGTCACAGCCATCGGCGCATCATCCATGCCGCCGATGCCACGGGCGCAGCGATTTTCAGAACCTTGCTCGACAAGGCCAGGCAACGACCGAACATCGAACTGCTGGAGCAGCGGGTCGCGGTCGACCTGATCACCGAAAAGCGCCTGGGCCTTGAAGGTGATCGCTGCCTCGGCGCCTACGTCCTCAATCGCGGGACCGGTGAAGTCGACACCTACGCCGCTCGCTTTGTGATCCTCGCATCGGGCGGCGCGGCAAAGGTCTATCTCTATACCAGCAACCCCGACGGCGCCTGCGGTGATGGCATTGCCATGGCCTGGCGTTCGGGCTGCCGGGTGGCGAATCTGGAGTTCAACCAGTTCCACCCCACTTGCCTGTATCACCCGCAAGCCAAGAGTTTCCTGATCACCGAAGCCCTGCGCGGCGAAGGCGCACACCTGAAGCTGCCTAACGGCGAACGCTTCATGCAACGCTTCGACCCTCGCGCCGAGCTGGCGCCACGGGACATCGTCGCCCGCGCCATCGACCATGAAATGAAGCGCCTGGGCGTCGATTGTGTCTATCTGGACATCAGCCACAAGCCGGAAGCGTTCATCAAGACTCACTTCCCGACGGTGTACGAACGCTGCCTCGAATTCTCCATCGACATCACCAAGCAACCGATTCCAGTGGTTCCGGCGGCGCACTACACGTGTGGCGGCGTGATGGTCGATCAGCAGGGTCGCACCGACGTGCCGGGACTCTATGCCATTGGCGAAACCAGCTTCACCGGCCTGCACGGTGCCAACCGCATGGCCAGCAACTCGTTACTCGAGTGTTTCGTTTACGCGCGTTCCGCGGCGGCGGACATTCTTGAGCAGCTGCCGCAGGTTTCGATTCCAACCGCCCTGCCCGTCTGGGATGCGAGCCAGGTCACCGACTCCGATGAGGACGTGATCATTGCGCACAACTGGGACGAACTGCGGCGATTCATGTGGGACTACGTCGGCATTGTGCGCACCAACAAGCGCTTGCAACGGGCACAGCACCGCGTACGTCTGTTGCTGGATGAAATCGACGAGTTCTACAGCAACTACAAGGTCAGTCGGGACTTGATCGAACTGCGTAACCTGGCCCAAGTGGCTGAGCTGATGATTCAGTCAGCCATGGAACGCAAGGAGAGTCGCGGCCTGCATTACACCCTCGACTATCCGAACATGCTGCCGGTTGCCCTGGACACTATTCTGGTTCCGCCCACCTACGTCGACTGAACGTGAGCCGAACCCGCAGGCGTCGGTGCAGATCCGCCGCCTGCGAGTCGCGGGGAACGCAGATTGATCTGACCCGCCGCTCGTCTCGCAGTCGAAAACGCAGCACAACGAGCAACGGCAGCGCCAGGCTGTCCGGTCGTAACTGCACCGACTGCCAACCGTCCTCCTGATTCCACAACTGCCAGCCATCGGCATTGCGACGCAAGCCGCGAAATGCCCTTGGGTGTGTCAGCAGAATCTGACGCGGTAACGCCCAAGCGCCGTGAGCCAGACAGCAAAAAGCGCCGAGCAGACTGGCCCAGACCGGTAGAGAGAGAAGACACAGCGAACCCAGCGCGAACAGCTGGGCCAGAAGATACGCCGCCAGCAATTGCCGTGAGGCATGCCAGCGGCATTCGAACGCATTACTTGGGCTGGACACGATCCAGAATCATGCGAACCATGCGCTGAAGCTCCGGATCTTCCGATTCGGCGCGTTCCATGAACCAGCCGAACATGTCCTGATCTTCGCATTCGAGCAGCTTGCGGTAGCAATCGCGGTCGACATCATTGAGGTGCGGATAGACCTCTTTCACGAACGGTACCAGCAACACGTCAAGCTCAAGCATGCCGCGGCGGCTGTGCCAGTAGAGGCGATTCAGTTCAACATCTTCGACCATGGAGCGCTCCTCAAATAGGCGGCAAGTATACAGCCCCAGGCGGAGTCGAACACTCGGCTTTGGTCGGCCACCAACGATCCTTTGTGAACTACCCATTTCGAGAGCGCCCCCTTATGATGTCCCCCAGACTCTTTACACTGCGATGACCCATGGCCGATTCTGCTTTTTTCTGCACCCTGTCTCACGAAGGCGTTCTCGCAGTACGCGGCGCGGATGCCGGCAAATTCCTGCAAGGCCAATTGACCTGCAACCTCAATTACCTGAGTGACACCCAGGCCAGCCTCGGCGCCCGCTGCACGCAGAAGGGCCGGATGCAGTCGAGTTTCCGCATCCTGCTGGAAGGCGACGGCGTTCTGATGGCCATGGCCACCGAACTGCTGGAACCGCAACTGGCGGACCTGAAAAAGTACGCGGTGTTTTCCAAGTCCAAACTGACCGATGAAAGTGCAGCCTGGGTCCGCTTCGGCATCGACCACGGCGATGCGGCACTGATCAGCCTCGGCCTTGATCTTCCGGCTGACACCGACAGTGTCGCGCGCAATGACGGCTTGATCGCCATTCGCGTCTCGCCGGACCGCGCCGAACTCTGGGTCGCCGCCGACCAGGCCGACCTTATCAAGGGCAAGCTGTCCGCTGTGTTGGCCGAAGGCGATCTGAATCAATGGCTGTTGGGCCAGATCCGCGCAGGGATCGGTCAGGTCATGCCGAGCACTCGCGAACTGTTCATCCCGCAGATGCTCAATCTGCAAGCCGTAGGTGGCGTGAGCTTCAAGAAAGGTTGCTACACCGGCCAGGAAATCGTTGCGCGCATGCAGTACCTGGGCAAACTCAAGCGCCGCTTGTATCGCCTGACACTGGATGCCAACGAGTTGCCTGAACCGGGCACACCATTGTTTTCCCCTACCCACGGCAGCTCTATCGGCGAAGTGGTGCTGGCCGCCAACGCCGGGCAAAACATTGAACTCCTGGCCGTGCTGCAAGCCGAAGCAGCGGACGGGGGTGATATCCATCTGGGCGCGCTCGAAGGGCCAGCCCTGCACCTGCTCGACCTGCCTTACGAACTGGATCGCGATCGCGAAATCCAGCGTTAACAGCAGCATTTGTCGCAATACCTAGAGAAACGAAATGAGCGAGCTGGCGGAAAAGGTCCAACAGGATTTGGTTGAGGCCATCGATAACGATGACCTGGTTCTGCCAACGTTACCGGAAGTGGCCCTGCAGATTCGCAAGGCCGCCGAAGACCCGGAAATCAGTGTCAGCACCCTGAGCAAAGTGATCGGCCGCGATACCGCGCTGTCGGCGCGTCTGATCAAAGTGGTCAATAGCCCGCTGTTGCGCGCGACCCAGGAAGTCACTGACCTGCACACTGCAATCACTCGATTGGGCGTCAATTACAGCAGCAACCTGGCCATCGGTCTGGTCATGGAACAGATTTTCAACGCCCGCTCCGAGGTGGTGGAACAGAAAATGCGCGATGTCTGGCGCAAAAGCCTGGAAATCGCCGGGATCAGCTATGCATTGTGCCGCCGGTACACGCAACTCAAGCCCGACCAGGCAGCCCTTGGCGGACTGGTGCATCAGATCGGTGTGTTGCCGATCCTGACCTACGCCGAAGATCACTATGAACTGCTGGCTGACCCGGTCAGCCTCAACCATGTGATCGATCACATTCATCCACTGCTCGGCGACAAACTGCTCAGGGTCTGGGAGTTTCCGGAGATGCTGGTACAGGTGCCGGGGCTTTATCTGGACTTCAATCGACAGTCCGAGCGGGTCGACTATGTCGATCTGGTGCAAGTGGCCAGCCTGTATTGCCACAAGGACACCGATCATCCCCTCGCCCGTATCGACGTATTCAGCGTGCCGGCGTTCAAAAAGCTGGGGATTGATCCGGAGAACGAGGCGATGTGCCGCGATCTGGAAGAGTCGCGGTCGATGTTTTATTGATCGAGGAATTGCAGCGGCCTCATCGCGAGCAGGCTCACTCCCACAGGGAGCTTCGGTATTACAAAGATTCAGTGTGGGAGCGAGCCTGCTCGCGATGAGGCCAGTCCAGACACTACAAAACTACCCAGCAATAAAACTCACCCGCACCTTCAACCCCGCCTGCTCGCCATCGTGCAGGCTGATTTGAGCCAGGTGTGCGCGACAGATCTCGCCAACAATCGCCAGTCCCAACCCTGAACCGGCCACCTGCTGGTTGCGCCGGTAAAAGCGCTCGAACACCCGATCGCGCTCTTCAAGAGGAATGCCTGGGCCGTCGTCCTCGACCTCCAACACGGCCGGTGCCGTGACCCGAAGAATCACGTTGCCACCCGACGGCGTGTGCGCCAGCGCGTTATCCACCAGATTGCTCAACAGTTCGTTCAACAGCGTTGGCTCGCCGCGCAACCACACCGGTTCGTCCGCTTCCAGCGCCAGCGCAACACCGCGTGCATGGGCCAGCGGCGCCATGGCCATGCCGAGTTCGCGAGCCAGCTGACTGAGGTCAAGCAACTGCGCGCCGCCCTCGGCGATGGCCCGGGCACCGTTTTCGACCCGTGCCAGCGAGAGCAATTGATTGGCAAGGTGAGTCAAACGGTCCGTGCCTTGGGCGACGGTTTCCAATGTACTGTGCCAGGTTTCAGGTTCAGTCGAGCGCAAACCCAGCTCCAGTCGTGCCTTGAGCGCCGCCAGGGGCGTACGCAGCTCATGGGCGGCATCGGCGATGAACTGCGCCTGACGCTCGAACTGCCCGCGCAAGCGCTCGGTAAAGTGATTGAGCGCGCGCACCAGCGGCCATAATTCGCGTTGCACTTCCACCAACGGTAATGGCCGCAGATCGTCCGACTGACGTTCTTCCACCGCGGTGCGCAAGCGTTCCAGCGGACGCAACGCGGCGCTGACCGCAAACCACACCAACAACAACGCACCCATCGCCAGCATGCCCAGACGCAGCAACGTGTCCGCCGCCAGGCTGCGTGCCATGCTGACCCGCGCCTCATCGGTTTCCGCCACGCGGATTTCCGCCATGCCGTTCATATTCGGGTCGCTCACGGGTTTGAGCAGGCTCACCACGCGCACGTTCTGCCCCTGATACTTGGCGTTATAGAAACGCGCCAGTGCCGGATAGTCATCGGTGCGCGGCGTTCCCGGCGGCGGTGGCGGAAGGTTTTCGTAACCGGAAATCAGCTTCTGATTGATGTCATTGACCAGGTAAAAAATCCGTCCCGCACTGTCGTAGGCGAAGGTATCGAGGGCCACGTACGGTACGTCGGCGCTCAGCGAGCCATCACGCTGGGAGACGCCCGCAGCGATGGTTCTCGCAGAGGCCAACAAGGTCCGGTCATAGGCGGTGTCGGCCGCTTCGCGACCGTTCCAGTAAGCGCTCAAACCACTGGCCAACATCAACACCACCAGCAACAACGCCAGATTCCACAGCAACCGCCAACGCAGGCTGCTGGGCTTATGCATCGCGGCTTTCCAGCAAGTAGCCGAGACCGCGGAAGGTCACGATGACGACCGGTTGGCCGTCGAGCTTTTTGCGCAGGCGATGGACATAGATCTCGATGGCGTCGGGGCTGGCCTCTTCGTCCAGTCCGAATACTTGCGAGGCCAGTTGCTCTTTGCTCATCACCCGACCGGGACGGGCAATCAGGGCTTCGAGCACCGCCTGCTCGCGGGAGGTCAGGGTCAGCAACTCTTCGCCGAGGGTGAAGCGCCGGGTGTCCAGGTCATAGGCCAGCACACCGCAGCGCTGCAGACGTTCACCGCCGAGCACACTGCGGCGCAGCAAGGCTTTGACCCGGGCTTCGAGTTCGGTCAGCTCGAAAGGTTTGGCCAGGTAATCATCAGCGCCAAGGTTCAGGCCGTGGACCCGATCCTTGACGTCGCTGCGGGCGGTCAACATCAACACTGGCAGGTTTTTGCCCCGCGCCCGCAGGCGCGCCAGCACTTCGAAGCCATCCATGCGTGGCAGGCCGACGTCGAGAATCGCCATGGCGTATTCCTCGCTGCTCAACGCCAGGTCGGCCGCCACGCCGTCGTGCAGCACATCCACGGTCAGCCCGGTGCTCTTGAGTGCCTGGGCGACACTTTCGGCGAGCTGCAGATGGTCTTCGACGAGCAGAACACGCATGGATCCTTACCTCATTCAGGGATGGCCGACGCCATTCTTTGGCGCGGAGTTTACAGCCGCAACCGCCGCTGTGAAGCCCGAAAACCGTGAAAGTCTTCTGAAAGGTTAGCGAAAGGTTGGCCGGTTAGAGTCCAGCCACGGACAGTTTCGACTGCCGTCGCTACCGCACATAGCGTACGAAAAACGCCTCGAAGCGTTTTCGCCAATAAGAACAATAAACGGAGTACTTCAAGATGCTGTCCATGCAGCCTCAGGCTTGCCCGCCTGCTCGCTTTTCCCGCCTCAGCCACACCGCCCTTGCCAGTGCCGCCGCCCTCGCCGGCTTTTCGCCGTTGAGCCAGGCTGCCTTCTTCGAAGACAGTACGGCAACCCTCGAAACCCGCAACATGTATTTCAACCGCGACTTTCGCGACGGTACCAGCGCCCAGCAATCCAAGCGGGACGAATGGGCCCAGGGCTTCATGCTCAATCTGCAATCGGGTTACACCGACGGCACCGTGGGGTTCGGTGTCGATGCGCTGGGCATGCTGGGGGTCAAACTCGATTCGAGTCCCGACCGCACCGGCACCGGCCTGCTGCCAACCCATGACGACGGCCGCGCGGCCAATGAGTATTCCAAGCTTGGCCTGACCGGCAAAGTGAAAATCTCCGCCACGGAACTTAAAATCGGCAGCCTGATTCCGGAACTGCCGATCCTCAAGGCCAACGACGGACGCATCCTGCCGCAGACCTTCGAAGGCGGCCTGCTGACCTCCAAAGAGATCAAGAACCTGACCTTCACCGGCGGGCGTCTGGAGAAAGCCAAGGACCGCGACAGCACCGACTTCGAGGACATCGCCCTCAACAACAAGAACAGCCGCTTCGCTGGCACCGTGGCCGGCAAGCACTTTGATTTTGGCGGCGTGGATTACAAGTTCACGGACAAGATCACCGGCAGCTACCACTTCGCGCAACTTGATGAAGTCTACAACCAGCACTTCCTCGGTGTTGTCGCTTCGCAACCGTTCGGCCCCGGCACTTTCGGCACCGATCTGCGCCTGGCCATCAGTGATGACGAGGGCGCGGCCCGTGGCGGCAAGATCGACAACAAATCCCTCAACGGCCTGGTGAGCTACGCCTTGAGTGGGCATAAATTCAGCGCCGGCTATCAGCACATGTCCGGCGACAGCGCGTTCCCTTATGTCGATGGCAGTGACCCGTACCTGGTCAACTTCGTTCAGATCAACGACTTTGCCGGCGCCGAAGAACGCTCCTGGCAGGCGCGCTACGACTATGACTTCGCCAAACTCGGCATTCCCGGCCTGAGTTTCATGAGCCGTTACCTGAGCGGTGACAACATCAAGCTCAAGAACGGTGACGAAGGCAAAGAGTGGGAACGCAACACCGAAATCAAATACGTCGTACAAAGCGGCGCGCTCAAGGATGTCGCCGTGCGCCTGCGTAATGCCACTTACCGCTCCAACTACTCCGCTCGCGATGCCGATGAAGTGCGTCTGCTGGTGAGCTATAGCGTTGCCCTTTGGTAATTCAGTAAACCTATAACAACAACTCCCCAGGAGACTTGAATGAACTTATCACTGCGTAAAGTTGCTCTCACCGCCAGCGCCCTGCTGTTCGCCGGCCAATTGCTCGCCGAACCCAAACGCCCGGAATGCATCGCCCCGGCCTCGCCCGGCGGCGGTTTCGACCTGACCTGCAAGCTGGCGCAAAGCGCGCTGGTGAATCAGAAACTGCTGACCAAACCGATGCGCGTGACCTACATGCCCGGCGGTGTCGGCGCGGTGGCGTACAACGCAGTGGTCGCCCAGCGTCCGGCCGATGCCGGCACGCTGGTGGCGTGGTCCAGCGGTTCGCTGTTGAACCTGGCCCAAGGCAAGTTCGGCCGTTTTGATGAAAGCGCCGTGCGCTGGCTGGCCGCCGTTGGAACAAGCTATGGCGCCATCGCGGTGAAAAGCGATTCGCCTTACAAGACCCTGGACGATCTGGTTCAGGCGTTGAAGAAAGATCCGAGCAAAGTGGTGATCGGCTCCGGCGGCACCGTTGGCAGCCAGGACTGGATGCAGACCGCCCTGATCGCCAAGGCTGCCGGAATCAACCCGCGCGACCTGCGTTACGTCGCCCTCGAAGGCGGCGGTGAAATCGCCACCGCCCTGCTCGGCGGCCACATCCAGGTCGGCAGCACCGACATCTCCGACTCCATGCCGCACATCCAGAGCGGCGACATGCGCCTGCTGGCCGTGTTCTCCGAGAAGCGCCTGGACGAGCCGGAAATGAAAGACATTCCGACCGCCAAAGAGCAAGGCTACGACATCGTCTGGCCAGTGGTTCGCGGCTTCTACCTCGGGCCAAAAGTCAGCGATGAAGACTACGCCTGGTGGAAAGACGCTTTCGACAAACTGCTGGCTTCTGAAGAGTTCGCCAAGTTGCGCGATCAGCGTGAACTGTTCCCGTTCGCCATGACCGGCCCGGAGCTGGACACCTACGTGAAGAAGCAGGTCGCCGACTACAAAGTGCTGGCCAAAGAGTTCGGCCTGATTCAGTGATCGCCTCTGTCTAGCGGCTGCGGCCCCCGTTCTGCGGGGCCGCGGCACAGGAGTTTCTCATGCTCTTACAACGCATTTTTGCTTCGGCGCTGTTGCTGGTCTGTGTTGGCCTGGCGCTGATGGCGTGGCCGTATCAAGCGGCTTTTTCCTACGAACCGGTGGGGCCCCGAGCCTTTCCGCTATTGATGCTCGGCCTGATGGGCCTTGGTCTGTTGTACATGGTGTTTCGTCCGACACCGATCGTGCACAGTGACGACGACCCGAAACTCGACCGTGAAACCCTGACCAAAATCGGCTTCTGCGTGTTGCTGTTGCTGGTGTTCGCCGGGAGCTTCGAACCCCTTGGTTTCATCGTCGCCAGCATTCTGATTGGAATCCCTATGGCACGCCTGTATGGCGGCCGCTGGCTACCCAGCACGGTGATCATCAGCCTGATGGCTATCGGTCTTTATCTGCTGTTCGACAAGGTGATGGACGTGCCACTGCCGCTGGGCGTGCTCGACGTTCTGGAGAACTGATATGGATACTCTTGGCTATTTGGGTCAGGGTTTCGGCGTCGCGCTGAGCCCGTACAACCTGGTGACCGCGCTGTGCGGCACCCTGATCGGCACCGTCGTCGGGCTGTTGCCAGGCCTGGGCCCGATCAACGGCGTGGCATTGCTGATTCCGATTGCGTTCGCCCTCGGTCTGCCGCCGGAGTCGGCGCTGATCCTGCTGGCGGCGGTGTACCTGGGTTGTGAATACGGCGGCCGGATCAGCTCGATCCTGCTGAACATTCCGGGCGAAGCCTCCACCGTCATGACCACCCTCGACGGTTACCCGATGGCTCGCAAGGGTCTGGCGGGTGTAGCGTTGTCGCTGTCGGCGTGGAGTTCGTTCATCGGTGCGTTCATCGCGACTTGCGGCATGGTGCTGTTCGCCCCGCTGCTGGCGAAATGGGCGATTGCCTTTGGACCGGCAGAGTATTTCGTGCTGATGGTGTTCGCGATTGTCTGCCTCGGCGGCATGGCCGGTGATCGACCACTGAAGACTTTTATCGCCGCGCTGATCGGTTTGTTTTTGTCGACCGTCGGGATCGATGCCAACAGCGGCGTGTACCGTTTCACCGGGGACAACATCCACTTGACCGACGGCATTCAGTTCGTTGTGCTGGTATTGGGCTTGTTCTCCATCAGTGAAATCCTTCTGCTGCTGGAAAAAACCCATCGCGGCCAGGAAGCGGTGAAAGCGACCGGCCGGATGATGTTCAACTTCAAGGAAGCGTCGTCGGTGTTCGTGGTGAACATCCGTTGTGGCCTGCTCGGTTTCATCATGGGCGTTCTGCCGGGTGCCGGCGCAACACTGGCCAGTGCCGTGGCCTACATGACCGAAAAACGTATCGCCGGCGCCAATGGCACGTTCGGACAAGGCGACATGCGTGGCCTCGCGGCGCCGGAAACCGCCATCGGCGGCGCAGCCTGCGGTGCCCTGGTGCCGATGCTGACGCTCGGCGTTCCAGGTTCCGGTACCACGGCGGTGATGATCGGCGCGCTGTCGCTGTACAACATCACCCCGGGCCCGCTGTTGTTCCAGCAGCAACCGGACATTGTCTGGGGCCTGATCGCTTCGTTGTTCATCGCCAACATCATGCTGGTGATCCTCAACATCCCGATGATCCGCATCTTCACGCGCATCCTGGCCGTGCCGAACTGGGCGCTGGTGCCAGTGATTGCGATCATCACCGGGATCGGCGTCTACGCAGTGCATGCCACCACCTTCGACTTGTTCCTGATGATCGGCATCGGCATCTTCGGCTACATCCTGCGCAAGCTGGATTTCCCGTTGTCGCCGGTTCTGTTGGGCTTCATTCTCGGCGGCCTGATGGAGCAGAACCTGCGTCGTGCCCTGTCGATTTCCAACGGCGCACTGGAAATCCTCTGGTCCAGCCCGATCACCTTCGGTGTCTGGGTGCTGACCGCAATCATGCTGCTCATGCCGATCCTGCGAATCTGGCGCAAACGTTCGGTCGCCCGGCGCGTTATCGCCGATGTCTGATCGAACACCCTTCAACGCCTGGTGGGGAACTCCGCTGGTCGGTCTACTGGGCGGTTACCTGGCCAGCCAGATTGGCTGGCCACTGCCGTGGATGGTCGGCTCATTGTTGGCGATCATCCTGGTGCGTTGCCTGACACCTTGGCAATTGGCGGAAATCCCTGGCGGCCGCAAGTGCGGCCAGTGGATTGTCGGCATCGGCATCGGCCTGCACTTCACCCCGGTGGTGATGGAGCAGGTCCTGAGCCACTTCGGTCTGATCTTCTTCGGTGCATTGGTCACCAGCCTCTCGGCCGTGGTCGGGGTCTGGTTGATGCGGCGTACCGGTGAGGATCGCGCCACAGCTTTCTTTTCCAGCATGCCGGGCGGCTCCGGGGAGATGGTCAACCTCGGCGCGCGTAACGGCGCTGTGCTCAGTCGTGTGGCGGCGGGGCAAAGTCTGCGGGTGTTGGTGGTGGTGCTGTGTGTACCGGCGGCGTTCAAGTATTTGCTGGGTGACGGAGCACCGCTGTCCCATGCCACTTCCGTTGACTGGCGCTGGCTGGCACTTCTATTCCCCGCGGGCGCCCTCGCCGCCTGGCTCTGGGAGCGTCTGCGTCAACCCAATCCATGGCTGTTCGGTCCGTTGCTGGTGAGTGCGGCGGTAAGCATTGGCTGGGACCTGCACATCAGTTTGCCCAACGGCGGCAGCCAGATCGGCCAATGGTTGATTGGCAGCGGGTTGGGGTGTCACTTCAATCGGCAGTTTTTCCGGCGTGCGCCTTCTTTTATGGGCCGGACGTTGATTGGCACAGTTTTGACCATGTTGATCGCCACGCTGGCAGCATTGGGGTTGAGTGCGCTGACGCATCTGGATTTGCGTTCGCTGACGTTAGGCATGATGCCCGGCGGGATTGCGGAGATGAGCCTGACGGCAGAGACGTTGCAGTTGTCAGTGCCGCTGGTGACGGCGATGCAAGTGATGCGGTTGTTGTTTGTGTTGTTTCTGGCGGAGCCGTTGTTCAAGTATTGGAGCAGGACGCCAGAACGGCCGTGAGGATTTTGTTTTTAGTTAAAGGAAAGAAGTGCCCCACTCTTGGAGAGAGTATTGCCTTGGAGCACTTCTGGAGTATCACCGCGAGATACTGAATTTCCCCAAAATGAGTTCAACAGTCTTGCCGGCACTTCCTCTACGGCCTACGAAGTGAAAATCCTCGGCCTCGAAATGAATGCCTTCAGATTTGACGGAGAGTTTTATTTTCCCACTTACAGCCCTGTAGGACTCCTCCTCCTCGCCCACGAGAACATAGTACCGGGCATCAATCCCGCCCTGTCCGACATCGTGTTCTCCACTTTGAACATTTTTCGGAATCTCAAAGATCACCGAGGTGAAGTAATCATCCCCTTCAACTCGGCCGCCCACATCATAATAATCTGGCATGTAGTCGCGAAAAAATACATCGTGCGTGTCGATAGTATTTCGAGGATCGGAAGTGGGCCAGCGCGTTGTTTTCGCAGATAAGCTTCCTGTTTGTTTTGGTAAGGCGTTTATTTCTTCGCGTTCCAGCTTATTCATAACGAACTCCTGTTCAATTAACAAACCCGATAGAGCTTCACTAGTGCAAGAGTGCAAGCCCGTCGAAGATCAATTAAACAGATGGTGCCCTATCACGTCTACTGTCAGAAATAACAGGTATCAGGTGATATCTGACGAACGGCTCTTTGGCTGGTGGTGATCGTTACATAACCGGCGGCAACCGCCACTCAATCGGTGTTTCACCATTCTGCTCAAGAAACTTATTGGTTCGGCTGAAATGCCCGCACCCAAGAAAGCCGCGATAGGCGGACAGCGGTGACGGATGCACCGACGTCAGCACCAGATGCTTGGTGGCATCGATCAGTTTCTGCTTGCTCTGGGCATGCGCGCCCCACAGCAGGAACACCAAGTGTGGCTGGTGTTCGCTGACCACTTCGATAATCCGATCGGTAAAGTGTTGCCAGCCTTTGCCCGCGTGGGCGTTGGCGTTGGCGCGTTCAACGGTCATGGTGGTGTTGATCATCAGCACGCCCTGGTCAGCCCAGCTTTGCAGGCAACCGTGGGTCGGGATGTCGATGTTCAGATCGCGCTTCAACTCCTTATAGATATTCACCAGCGACGGCGGCGCCGGCACGCCCGGTTGCACTGAAAAGCACAAGCCGTGGGCCTGTCCCGGACCGTGGTACGGGTCCTGGCCGAGGATGACGACTTTGACTTTATCCAGCGGCGTCGAATTGAGCGCGTTGAAAATCATCGGTCCTGGCGGGTAGATTTCCTTGCCGGCCGCGCGCTCCTCTTGCAGGAAGTTGCGCAACTCTGCCATGTAGGGCTGGTCGAATTCGGCACGCAGTGCCTCCTTCCAGCTCGGTTCGAGTTTGATACGGTCGTCAGCAGTCATGGTTACATCCGGCAAAAACAATGGGGCGAACCCTAGGAAAGCCCATCACGCTTGTCAATTGATCTGACGCAGATCCGGCACTTTCCTACATAGCGATCATACTGAACGCTCAAATTCCCGATCGAGGTCACGATGAATCTGCACTTCGAAGAACTCACTGGCACCGACGGCGCACGCATCGGAGTCGCCAGCCTGGATGCCGAAAAGTCCCTCAATGCCCTGTCCTTGCCGATGATCAACGCCTTGCGCGATCAACTGGACGTCTGGGCCAAAGAGCCACAAATCGTCTGCGTCGTGCTGCGCGGCAACGGTGCCAAAGCCTTTTGCGCCGGTGGCGAAGTCCGCAGCCTGGTGGAAGCCTGTCGTGCCCATCCTGGCGAAGTGCCGCCGCTGGCCGCGCATTTCTTTGCGGCGGAATATCGCCTGGACTTCAATCTGCACACTTATCCTAAACCGCTGATCTGCTGGGGGCATGGCTATGTGCTCGGCGGCGGCATGGGGCTGCTGCAAGGGGCGGGCATTAGAATTGTTACGCCGAGCAGCCGGTTGGCGATGCCGGAGATCAGCATCGGTTTGTACCCGGATGTCGGGGCCAGTTGGTTTCTGTCGCGTCTGCCCGGCAAGCTCGGATTGTTTCTCGGCCTGACCGGCGCCCATATAAACGGTCGCGATGCGATCGATCTGGACCTGGCCGACCGTTTCCTGCTCGATGAACAGCAGGAAGAGCTGATGGAAGGCCTTCTGCAGTTGAACTGGCAGGAACAGACGCCGATGCAGCTGAACAGCCTGCTCAAGGCCTTGCAGCAGGAAGCCATCGCGCAAATGCCCGAAGCCCAGTGGCTGCCACGACGCCAGCAGATCGATGAGCTGCTGGATGTCAGTGACGTGCGCTGCGCCTGGAAGGCCATCAGCCAGCTGCGTGACAGCACGGATCTGCTGCTCAGCCGTGCCGCGAAAACCATGAGCGAAGGCTCGCCCCTGACCGCTCATCTAGTGTGGGAACAGATCGCCCGCGCCCGGCACATGTCGCTGGCTCAAGTCTTTCAGATGGAATACACCATGAGCCTCAACTGCTGCCGTCATCCTGAGTTCAGCGAAGGCGTGCGCGCACGGTTGATCGACAAGGATCAAAAACCGCATTGGCACTGGCCAGACATCAATAACCTGCCGGATGCGGTGGTAGAAGCGCATTTCCACAAGGCCTGGGAAGGCCGGCATCCTCTGGCCGATCTGTAGGAATACTGAAATCGGGGCATTGCCCGCGATGGCTATCTCAAGGCCTTATCGCGGGCAAGCCATGCTACTGCACTTCGTTCCTACCCTATTTCCGGCACGAGCCTCTTACCGCAAGCGGAGGAATTGTTTGTAGTCATCACCTGTTTGGCATCGAAGTAATAATTAACCGTTAAGCTCATAAAATTGCATTATTTCCTTCACGGCCTGCAACGCTTCATCGTCATTACGCAACAAGATGTCTTCCACATCCCTTAGCGGGGGCAAAGCGTGTAGAAGCTCAACAAGTTGATCCGCAGTGTAATCTTGAGGAGTTCTGTCAACTCCTTGTACTCTTATAAAACTTATCGCAGCATCGCCTCCTGAAAAATGATTAACCACTCGTATCTTCGGAGACGAACCATAATTCACCACTACGACGAGATCATCATTATCGCGGTGAAATTTCAGCTGTTGGATGGATGCATCGAAATCCGTAAAATCGATTCCATCAATACCGCCAGATGCATTAACGATCAAATCTCTTCCCAGCCCGTCATATTTGTAAACGTCATTGCCCGAGCCACCTGCTAGAGTGTCGTCACCCGGTCCTCCCCAAAGAACATCGTCTCCTGGACCGCCCGAAATCGAGTCATCTCCCTGCATGCCTCTTATCTCACCTGCCCCACTCAAAGTGTCATCACCTCGACCACCAACGAGAGGAAGCGCTTTATTATCACGAGAAGATCTGACCAAAGGAGCACCCGCCACAAAAACGCCACCGTGGTAATTATCAGGAGCAGGGCCTAATTTGCTGTTAGCGATAAGCTGTTCCAAGCGAATGGTCGCACCATCTGCAAACTTTATAACCTCAATACCAGAACCACCAAGATCACTTGCATTCGGCAATACAATACGAACTTGTTGTTCCTTACCCCAGGAAATATCCAGCGTTGAGTACAGCATCAGCCCTCGGGGTGGACTGCGATAGGTGCCGCGCTGTGGTTCTGGTGATAGCTCTATATTGACCGCTTCAACCAATACGGCACCCCAGCTTAATTGCAACTGCTCAAGAATTATCCCATCCGGAAGTCTAACGGTATCAGTATCGTCTAGTCCGAACTCAGATTTCCACCCAGCAACCCCAACTTCAGGACGGTGAAAAACAGGGCTTAATATATCCGCAACAATGGTAGTCGCTCCAGCATGCGCGCCTATTATATAAGTGTCAGGTCCCTCCTCACCGTAAAGCCAATCATGCCCTGAACCACTGATTAAATAATCTGCACCATCTGATCCAAGTAGCGTATCGTTTCCTGCCCCGCCTGAAAGAAACGCGCCGGGTGTCTTACCTTCATGCTCACCATAATAAACGTCGGGATCCTTACAGGTGACTACTAAATCATCGCCCGTCCCGCCATGGAAAATATTGCCACCTTCGAGATTTACTCTACCGCCTGCATCATCGCCCTGAACAACTTGGTGCTTAATGGTTTCAGTCGTGACATCCCATCTGAACTGCTTATAACTAACCGCACCATTTTCAAAGCTTCCAGCAGGATAAACATACCAACCTTGAACGACACCTGTGACGCTTTTATTTTCGACGACAACTTCACCAGCACTTAAAGCAAATCCACTATAGCTTGAGCCAGAGGGATAGTATTGCGGCTCTTGTTTTGGCGTATATTTCAGCCCGCCTACCGCTGAAGGTATTGACTCAGTGCGGGACGTTGTATTTGCGGATCTCACACTGAGTACTGCTCTACCAGGAACAAGACTCATTCGATCCGGGGTTTCCGACAATGTTCCTGCCTGGAAGCTTTCAAGCATTAAATTAGTTTGTTCGTGATAGCCGTACTCATCATCAGTAATATGGTTTTTACTCCAGGCGCCCTGAGCATTTAGCACGAACCCCGATGCCAGTAACAATGCCGAGCGGCGCTTTTTCATATTCGCCAGAAACTCTTCGCCCCACAGTTTTCCACTATCACCTTCAAGGCGAGGAGTATCGGCCGCGGCGTTATTGGTGCCCGCCGCCCCATTAGAATTGTCATTATCTCCAGATTGCTCCGTAACACTATGGCTATCTGTAACCTCGACGCTACTTCCGTCTGCACCACCTACCAGAGATGTTTCTGCCAAAGGCGAAACGTCTGCCGGTCGCTGGACTATTTTCATAACATCCTGAAAATTTAAAGTATCCCCGTCACTGAAACTAAATGATGAATTTTGCCATTTTTCAAAGTTACGGATCAGAATGGCGTCACCTGAACCATTTGACAGCCGTAACACCGGCCCAATATCAACAACAATGATGTCAGCCTTTAAACTATCCGCAGTAAATCCAGATCCAAATTTTATGACGTTATTTCCGCCTGCATCTGCGATAACGTCGAGACCATCACCGGCACCGAAATAATAAGTATCATCACCGTCTTGCCCATCCAGATAGTCGTTGCCGATGCCTCCTCCAAAAACGTTATTGCCGGGGCCACCGCGAAGATAGTCCACACCTGCACCACCATATAACGTGTCGTTTCCACCACCGCCTAACAGAGTGTCGTTCCCTGAACCTCCATCAAGATAATCTGCACCATGTTCTGTTTCGGGCGTTTGTTCATAATCACCCAGCAAGAAGTCATTATCAGCACCTCCATAAAGCGTATCGGCGCCCAAGCCTCCCCAGAGCGTGTCGTTTCCTTCATTTCCTTGAATGTAGTCATCATTAGTTACTCCCGCTTTCAGGTTGTGCTCATCTCCATCCAAGGCGTCATTCCCTTGCCCCCCTATCAACGTATCGGAGCCACCCATGCCGAAAAGCGAGTCATCACCAACACCGCCATCAAGAAAATCGTTACCGTGGTGACGAGCTGGGTGATCGATGTAATCGCCAGATAAATTATCGTTACCTGCACCGCCATAAAGTGAATCATCAGCACCGCCACCTTGAAGGGTGTCGTCACCGGCACCACCATCAAGAAAATCGTTACCAAAATAATTTGCGGCATCACCCTCAATACCCCGCAATACAGGGTCATCTCCTTTTAAATCATCGTTACCCATTCCGCCGTACAACACATCGCTACCACCGTTTCCAGCAAGTTCATCATTGCCATCCCCCCCAACCAACAAATCGTTGCCGTGGTGTCTGCTTTGGAGACCACCAGCCCAATCAAGGTTGTCTCCCGCCAATGTGTCGTTGCCGTCCCCGCCACTAAGCGTGTCATTTCCCCCATCGCCGCTCAGGACATCGTTTTCAGTTCCGCCATCGAGCAAATCGTCCCCCCAGCCGCCATTGATAAAATCCCGGCCACCTTGACCGTAAAGAATGTCATTGCCACCCTCCAATGGGTTGCTGAGGGACGCTTTGGCATACACGTTTCGCATGCTGACGCCCCCCTTACCGAGCGGAACGTCAACCCTTTTAAAATTCCAGTTTTTCTCCAACACACCGGTCACATCATCACCGGATAAATTGTCATCGCCGGCGCCTCCAATTAGCGTATCTCGACCGATGCCGCCGAGCAGCACGTCTCGGGACCCGGTGCCCACAAGTAGATCATCTCCCTGTCCCCCATCAAGCCAATCGCCACGACTATCCTTCCCGCGAAGGTCTCCATCAGCCAACGCTTGTTCGATTGTTGATTGCTTATCTCCAAACAACCGGTCATTTCCAGCTTTACCGAATAACCGATCAGAACCACCAAGCCCAATAATGACGTCGTCGTTCGGCGATCCGTAAAGCGAGTCGGCCTTATTTCTCTGCTTAACCTCTCGCACCAAAACGTTCCCCAACTCATCGTAAGAGAACTGATCACCGGGAACATTCGGGTCGATATCTTTTGCTTTCCAATCGCCCACGACGATTAGATCGGAGCCTGACAAGGGTTTACCTTCGTAATCAGGGAGCCGAATACCCAACTTTCCTGGCGTGTAGTGTTTAATAAGAATCACGTCATTCTGACCGTGTTTGATAGTAAGTGTACTTCCAGAGAATTCTTCGATGAGGGTTAAAATAATAGTGCCATCTTCAGTAATCCAGGTATTGCTCAGAGGACCACTACGTTTAGGGAGGGGAATCGGAAGGCCATTTATAAGTATCTGACCATCGGCGTTCAAATCGAAAATCTGATCGACTCCATCGCCACTCGAAAATTCATATCGATCATTGCCTGCACCGCCAATCAGAATATCGTTACCTTTACCCCCCACTAATACATCATCACCGGACATCCCGTGCAGCGCATCATTCCCGTCTCCGCCGGTTAACGAGTCGTTACCATGATCACCTTCAATATGATCATGTCCGTCCAGGCCGTTGATCGTGTCATTGCCCGCCCCACCATAGAGATGGTCGATGTTTGTTCCACCGCTGAACGAACGGCTTCCCTCATCACCAAACATAACCAGCGGATTTGAAACCCCTGTAGTCATTGGCGCTTGTTTACCTGATGCTAGATCTGAGTAAGAGAACTTCTGAGCCGTGTTTTCACCGAATGATCCGTTGGCACTGGCTATCAGGCGGCCTAACATATCTGCGCGATCAAATAGCCATTGTTCAGTAATGGCACCTTCGCCAGTTTTCGGGTCATAGAGTTCCAGACCATGACCTGAAAAATCTTCGCCTCTTTCTATAACTATTTCACTCAGGTGTTTGAGAGAGTTACGTAACGCCTGCCCGGTAGACGTATCCGCGGCGGCTAGTACGCCCCACTCCGAAGCGCTGCCGTACTCCCCAATCGTCTTGGCAACAATGCTTTGGGATTGACTCGGTGATAGCGATGAGAAAAATGTATAGGCGTTAGCAGCAAACGTTTCATCCGTAGTCGCCGTAAAAGTAGCGTCACCTTCGTAGGTTCGTCTAAACATGTCAAAAAAGGCATTCACGCCGTATCTTAATATCAGATTAACCACTGGCGAAATAGGCGTGCCTTTAACCACATACTGGATTAACGGATTAACACTCCCACTACTAAGCGCCACATTTATCTGCTCTGGCACAACTGAAAACAAGCTCTCAAAAATATTCCTGCCAAAATTTTTGATCACCGCTTCAAGCGCCACACTGTATGAGTCTATGGCAAACAGGATGTTCTTGAAATCATCGATTCTATTAACCTTTGCTTGTTCATGACTGCCTTTTATTTCCGATCCGGGATCACCTGCCGATATTAACCTCCACGTTTCATGGGGAAACTCCCCACCCAACAGGCTAAAGGCGATTGTGCCCGACCATCCTGAATTACGACTTGAGGCAGTGTCTTCTTTACCAATCTTCCGCCTGAACAATATTTCACCAACGGCTCTTGCGTCGATGGAAGCGATCTGACTAATTAAAGGCACTGTCCACGGATCCAAATCATCTATTACTGATCCGTGTATCAGAGAGTTAACGAAATTGACTGCCACCCCATTAGATGACTCCTGCATCAACTCTGCACTAAACTTTTCATTCAACCTCAATTGTCCTTGCCGTACCGTATAAGCACGGATCAAAGCAGAGTAAGCACCGCGCCCTCCATTGGCATCAATCGCCACATCAAGCCACAATTTGGCACTCTTTAACGTACCCTTGACATGTGAATCGAAAAAATCTCGCCCAGAAAGTTTCTCACCAATAATATCTGATAACGCCTGATAGAAAGGTGCACAATTTCGCCCCTCTATCGCTACCGCATCATAAAATTTTCTTTTCGGTTCAAATACCATCCCATCGCACTTACTGACAGCATCGAAAATTTTCCTTTTCTCTGAATCATTAAAAACATAGCTCATTATTACTTCCCTGTAATTATGGAACGCGAAAGATATTCACTAATCAACTGAAGCGCTATGGGAGCGCCAAGTAGCGACCCCGTTCCAGTTCCCACACGAGCATCGCCTCCTGCAAAATCAAAATCATGTAACCCGACCGTGCAATAGGCATCCAAATCACCAAAATCTAAACTTTCCAATTGTGATTTATTAAATCTCAGTAGGTCTTTCCTACTAAGACCACTTGCCAAAACTTCCTTGGCCGGAGAACCCAAACCGTTACAAGCTATAACGCGAGGTGTTCCGTCACGTCGACGCCAATCACGAATTACAAAATTTTTTATTGAGAACTCATTCTTAATACTAGGAGGGGGAGCATCAAGCCAGAGTTCCAAGCCCGGGTAATTTTTTAGTATCACAGTGAGTTCTTCAGGCCAATCAACAACCTGATATCCCATATTGTATGGTTCGGTAGATGGTTTTCTGGTGTATAGCCTGGCCGCCACATTGAAATGCCCCCAACTGGATGGAGGCTCTTTCCCGCTCTCCTGATACTCTGTGCGGAGTTCAGTCCCCGTCCACCAAAAAGAACCCTCAAGAACATCTGCAATACACAGCCCGTCCCTCGTTGAAGAACCAAAATGAAACCCTGGTATTTTAGTTCTATCAAGGAGCCCCCCTCCCAATATAGGAACGTGTTCCATACCTGCAAGTTTTTGACTACATTTTTTTGATTCCTGATAACGATGTTCTCGTGCTTCTGCCATGCGTTCCCATTCAATATAAAAATCCACAACCCAATAGCACAGAGCCAAAACCAAACCGTACTTCAGTATCGCCTTACACCACCGACTTACGCCCTTGCGAAACAATTTACGCATTTCAAACTCCATTTTAAAATGATCAAAAAACTTATCTAGAACAACAACCAGACATCACGCGATCAAAAATCTCAAAATAGCCTTTTACTCCATCCTTTACATCGAACCTGCTCGCTGTCAATTTCGAAGATTTTTTAATTAAACTAAAATCATCCGGAAACCGTAGAACATTGCAAACCTTTCCCGCTATCGCTTCACCATCAAAGAAACCCACCAGTAATCCATTTACACCGTCAACAATCACTTCCTTGACTGGAGCGGTATCGGAACCTACAACGACACATCCAGACGCCATAGCCTCTAGCAATGACCAAGACAGAACGAAGGGATAAGTTAAATAAACATGAACATCTGAAACCCGCAAAACAGCTCTATAAGTTGCATAAGGCAGTTTGCCGGCAAAGTGCACCTTTGAAAGATCCACTTTTAATTCAGCCACCATTTTGCTGCGCCAGTTGTCATACCCTATAGGCATGCGCCCATAACTTACGCCATCTCCACCTACTATTACGATTTGGGCGTCTGGGCACTGGGCTTGAATGTATGGAATGGACCTCATGAAACTATGAAATCCACGATAGGGTTCGAGGTTTCTGGCAACGTACGTCACGATTGATTGTCCGGCTTTTATCACGTGCCCGCTGGGTAACGTTACAGAAGCAACCGGCACAGGCCCGGGAGATTGCAAAGGGATGCCCTCATGAATCACATGAATTTTAGAGTGATAAATGGGCGGGAACAGACTGCGCTGCCAGTGTGTTGGCGAAATTCCTACATCACATTGCTCAAGGTTCAAAAGATGCATCGAATTCAAGAGACGAAGCCTTGATGATGCATCTACGGCACACGGAAATTCCGGATCGAACCCCATATCCGTACCCGTTGAATGATAATAATATTCACAGAAATGAATGAGCGGAATGTCAGGATAAACATCCTTTACGAACAGTGTGTCACCCCATCCCGGATGAGCGAGTATCACATCAGGGTAATAACCTTCTTGCTTGAGCTTCGCCAACACTCTAAGGACTTGCTGACCATCTAGTATCGATTCTTCATATTTATGCAAATACGGATGAACACCACCTGATCTTTTTCTTACAGGCCGATATCGAAAGAGCTTTATTCCAGGAACACCTGGAGCAGTATCTCGCCCTATCGCAGTAACTGACATGCCTGGTCGACTCAGCGCCGCCAATGCAACATGCCGAAATTGACCGGGGAAATTTTGATGAATAATGAGTAAATTCATGATTTGACCGACTTTATTCCTTGGATACCCCCGTTAAATTGAAGTTTTTTCCAACATCAATGTGAATGCACAAACGCTAACAAATGCGCAGCAGTAAAACTGTAGGAGGGTTCCGAGAACACCCGAGGAGATGGGCAAGATGACTGATTTTTCGAATCGAGCAGGAGCGCCCCGCTTTCTTTCCCGCCGCCGGGCTGTACGATTTTCGTTGTGGCCTTCACCTCCAACGCCAGTCACGACCCAACGAGCGATGCCTGTCTCAGCCCAAAAAAAAGCGGCGCTTGATGCGCCGCTTTTTTGTAGTGGTTTTTGTGAGGACTACCAACGGCCGCCTCGGCCATCGTTATCACCGCGACCGTTGTGGTCGCCCCTTCCGCCACGGTTGTCGCGTCCGAAATGGCCGCCGCGATAGTCGTTGTTTCCACCGCGGTTACGGCCGTCCCAACCGCCGCGGTTATGGTCATCCCAGCCACCACGGTTATGGCCATCCCAGCCGCGATTCTGATGACCCCGGTAATCGCCTCGTGGCGACGACTGGTAATAACGCGGTGCCGGTTGATAAACCCGCGGCTGGTAGTAATACCGTGGTGTTGGCTGGTAATACCGCGCTGGCGGTGCGTAGTACCGGCGTGGTTGCGTGTAGTAACCGCCGCCGCCTGCATAGGAAGGTCCGCCGTCATAATAGGCTGGCGAGGTATAGACCTCGGAACTGTAGTAGCTGGCTCCTCCATCGGAATAGGGCACGCATGCACCAAGAGACAATCCCAATACAGCAATCAGAAGAATTCGCAGATACATGGCGGCCTCCTGGACCGCGAGTGAGCCACACCAGCGACGCTGGCAGGCGACAGTCAATTATTCGGTGACTGTCGAAAGATCAGACATCGTTTTCCAAATCTGGTGCGTTCCTGAAACAGATTGAAACAAGTCGCCGATGAAAGGTTTTTCATCCATTCACCCGCTGATTAATGGTGGCCACCGCGATATCCACCTCCGTAATAACGAGGCGAATGCCCGCCCCAATAGTAGTAACGATAGCCACCATAAAAACGCGGACCATAGTAATAGCGCGGTCCGTAATAGTAGGAATAGGGTGAATAGCCGGGGTAGTAATAAGGCGCGGAATACACATCGTAGCCACCGGCGTAGTAGTAGCAGCCGGACAACCCCAGACCGAGAACAACACCAAACAACAGTCGACGAAACATGGCGGCCTCCTGAAAGACCCACAGCCGGAACACGCCGGCTGACACCTGTTTTGACTGGAAATACTCCATCGAGTGCCGAGCCGCCTGGACCTTCAGATCAGCGGCCGGCCCGATCCATTGCGGTGCACCCATGCACCATCACAAGGCGACGCAGCCACCTCTCCCCAACGCGCCAATTGCGTAAACGCCCACGCTAGAGCGCTCAAGCCGACTTGGCACGGCTCTCGCTTTAGCAATGACGTGCAGGAGTCATCACAGGTTCGCGGCACCACAATTTGCAATGGCTGACTAGGGTTCCGGCTCGCTAAGGCGAGTGGCTGGTCCGAGAGTTGGCGACCTCCAGTTGAGGTTACACGGCGGGATAAAAGCCCGGGAGACAAGCCACCGTTCACGGTGCCGCGTTGACTCCTGCCCGCCCTTGATCAACTGGAGAACCACCCATGCTCAAGCTTCGTTTACCCGCCCTGCTCGCCACTGCTTTCGCAGCCCTCGTGAGCGTCTCGTCCCAAGCCGCACAGAAAGACCACTTCAGCGTCTGCTGGACCATCTACGCCGGCTGGATGCCGTGGGAATACGCCGGCAGCCAAGGCATCATCGACAAATGGGCGAAGAAGTACGGCATCAAGATTGATGTGGTGCAGCTCAACGACTATGTCGAATCGATCAACCAATACACCGCCGGCCAGTTCGATGGCTGCACCATGACCAACATGGACGCGCTGACCATTCCGGCGGCCGGCGGCGTCGACAGCACCGCGCTGATCGTCAGCGACTTCTCCAACGGCAACGACGGCATTGTGCTCAAGGGCAACGGCAAGAAAGTCACCGATCTCAAAGGCATGGACGTCAATCTGGTGGAGCTCTCCGTCTCCCACTACTTGCTGGCCCGGGCGCTGGATTCGGTCGATCTCACCGAGAAAGACCTGAAAGTGGTCAACACCTCCGACGCCGACATCTCGGCGGCCTTCAACACCGATCAAGTCAACGCCGTCACCACCTGGAACCCGATGCTTTCGGACATCAAGGCCAAGCCTGCGGTGACCGAAGTGTTCAACTCCAGCCAGATCCCCGGCGAAATCATGGACATGATGGTGGTCAACAGCGCCACCCTCAAAGACAACCCGGCCCTGGGCAAAGCGCTGACCGGCGCCTGGTTCGAAGTGGTCGAGTTGATGAACGCCAAAAACGCCGCCAGCAAAGCCGCGCTCGAACACATGGCCAAAGCCTCGGGCACCGATCTGGCCGGTTTCCAGTCGCAACTGGACACCACCAAATTGTTCGCCACCCCCAAAGAAGCCCTGGCGTTCTCCACCAGCAAGCAACTGCCGGAAACCATGCGCAAGGTGGCCGAGTTTTCGTTCCAGCACGGCTTGCTGGGTGAAGGCGCCAAGGACACCAGCGCAGTCGGCATGGCGTTCGCCAACGGCGTGACCAGCGGCGACAAGAGCAACCTCAAGCTGCGCTTCGACCCGACCTACGTGCAGTTGGCCGCCGACGCCAAGCTGTAATCAGGAGGACCTGGCCATGCGCCTGATCAATCGCCACCCGGATCGCCCGAGTCGCCTGCTGTTAGTGATCCTGCCGTTCGCCCTGGTGCTGTTCGCCTACTTCATGGGCTCGGCCGAGCGGCTGACGGACAACCCCAACGACAAGCTGCTGCCGAGCGCCGTGCAGATGACCGACGCGGTGAAACGCCTGGCCTTCACCGCCGACACCCGCACCGGCGAATACGTGTTGTGGCAAGACACCGCGTCCAGCCTGCGACGCCTGGCCATTGGCCTCGGTATCAGTGCGCTGGCCGGGCTGAGCCTGGGCATTGCCGCCGGGACATTGCCGCTGTTTGGCGCGCCGTTGTCACCGTTGTTGACGGTGCTGTCGATGGTGCCGCCACTGGCGATTCTACCGATTCTGTTCATCGTATTCGGCTTGGGGGAGTTGTCGAAAGTGATGCTGATCGTGATCGGCATCACCCCGTGCCTGGCCCGTGATCTGGAGCAACGCGCCCGGGAAATTCCTGTCGAGTTGCTGATCAAGGCCCAGACCCTCGGCGCTTCGACCTGGACGCTGATGCTGCGCGTGGTGCTGCCGCAATTGCTGCCACGGCTGCTGATCTCGCTGCGGCTGATGCTTGGCTCAGCGTGGTTGTTCCTGATCGCCGCCGAAGCCATCGCCTCCACCGACGGCCTCGGTTACCGGATTTTCCTGGTGCGCCGCTACCTGGCGATGGATGTGATTTTGCCCTACGTGGTGTGGATCACCCTGCTCGCCTGGCTGATGGATTGGGGCCTGAAGCGCCTGACCCAGCGGGCGTTCCCTTGGTATGAGGGGGCCCGCGCATGAGCTTCATCACGGTGAAAAACGTCTGGCAGCAATACGCCGATCAGGTGGTGCTCGAAGGGCTGAACCTGAACGTCAACGAAGGTGAGTTCTGCACGCTGGTCGGCGCTTCCGGCTGCGGCAAATCGACCTTCCTGCGGCTATTGCTGGGCCAGGAACGCGCCAGTCGCGGCGAGATTCTGTTGGATGGTCAGGCCTTGGCCGGCGAGCCGGATGCCAGCCGTGGCGTGGTGTTCCAGCGCTACTCGGTGTTCCCGCATTTAACGGTGCTGGACAACGTCGCCCTGGGCCTTGAACTGCCGCGCTCGCCGCTGCTCGGGCGGTTGTTCGGCAGCGCTAAAAAAGACGCACGCGAACAAGCCTCAGTGCTGCTGCACAAAGTCGGCCTCGGCCATTCGCTGGACAAGTACCCGGCGCAGCTCTCCGGCGGCATGCAACAACGACTGGCGATTGCCCAGGCGCTGATCATGAAGCCGCGCGTGTTGCTGCTCGACGAACCGTTCGGCGCCCTCGATCCGGGCATCCGCAAAGACATGCACGGCCTGTTGCTGGAGCTGTGGCGCGAGACGCAACTGACGGTGTTCATGGTCACCCATGACCTGTCCGAAGGCTTCAGCCTCGGCACTCGCCTGCTGGTGTTCGACAAGGTCCGCCTCGACCCGCACGCCCCCGGCGCCTATGGCGCGCGCATCACTTACGACATCCCTTTGAACAGCGACCGCCGCACCATCCGTGCCGCCGTCGATGCCTTGCCGGCTGAGCTGGCAGGCACGCTTCGTACCGCTTAAGAGGACTTTTCATATGACTGATTCGACCCAGCTGTTCCCGCCCTTCGCCGAAGAAATGCTCCCCGGTGGCGGCCATCGTTCCTTCGTCCTGAAACGCGGCCAACTGCTGCGCCTGACCGACCTGCGCGGAGGTGCCAACGTCAGCCTGACGTTGCTCAACGCCAACGAAAAAACCGAACGCCTGAACCTGCCCGACAGCCTCAAATGCCAACACACGGCCAAGCTCACCACCGGCCATTGCCTGTACTCGGACATGGGCCGCGTGCTGGCCGCCATTACCACCGACACCTGCGGCTGGAGCGACAGCCTCGGCGGTGTGCTCTGCGCTGAAGAGGTCGCAGAAAAATACGGCGCGGGGCGCTATCAGGAACTGCGCAACGGCTTCTTCCGCAACGGCACCGACAACCTGTTGGTGGAGTTGGGCAAGTGGGGGTTGGGCCTGTCCGATTTGCTGATGACCCTCAACCTGTTCAGTCGCGTGAACGTCGATGAGGCCGGGCGTTTTCATTTCGTCGAAGGCAATTCCAGGGCCGGCGACTACATCGAGTTGTATGCGCCGATGGACACGCTGGTGGTGCTCACCGCGCTGCAACATCCGATGGACCCTTCACCTGAATACGCGCCGAAACAATTGAAGTTGAGCTGGATGAACGCCGATGCCAGCGTCGCCGAACACTGCCGCACCTCGCGCCCGGAAAACGAGCGCGGCTTCATCAACACCGACCGTCTGTTCGCCTGAGGATCGCTGCCATGTCACTCGCAATCGCTACTGCTGCCGTTCACACAAGCAGGCAACCAGACACCGCGGTCTACCGCGCCACCATCCCGGCCGGCGAACCGTGGCTGATGGAGGTCAAGGCTGGCCAGACCTTGCGCATCCTCGACCTGGAGGGCAATCAGGCCGTCGACACGTTGTTCTACAGCGTTGCCAACCCGAAGGAACGCTATGACGTGCAACGCACGTTGCGCCGACAGAACAGCGTCTACCTGAGCACCGGCAGCGTACTTTATTCCAACCTCGGCAAGCCGATGCTGACCATCGTTGCCGACACCTGCGGCCGGCACGACACCCTCGGCGGCGCTTGCGCACAAGAGAGCAACACCGTGCGATATGCGTTGGAGAAACGCTACATGCACAGCTGCCGCGACAACTACCTGCGGGCCTGCGTCCACGACGGGCGATTGGGCAAGGGCGACATCGGGCCGAACATCAACTTCTTCATGAACGTCCCGGTCACGGCGGATGGCGGGCTGACGTTTGAGGACGGGATTTCGGCGCCGGGCAAGTACGTCGACCTTCGGGCCGAGATGGACGTGATCGTGCTGATCTCCAACTGCCCGCAACTGAACAACCCGTGCAACGCCTACAACCCGACCCCTGCGGAGCTGCTGGTATGGAACTGAAATTCGCGCGGTTGCGTAGATGGTTGTTTGCCCTGTGCCAGGCCCGTTCAGGCCAGTGCCTCAAACAGTAAAAACTCCCTAAATCCAATGTGGGAGCGAGCCTGCTCGCGATAGCGTCAGCACATTCACCATTAATGTCGACTGATACACCGCTATCGCGAGCAGGCTCACTCCCACAGGGGTTCGGTGGTGTTTTGAAATGAACTGATTTTTCCGTCGGGGACGACCTCGGCGCCTATCGAAAAACTGCGGGACGGCCCGCATCCCAGGTCGAGGCTGATGCGTTATCGCCTCCAGGGGTTATGCCATGTTCGAAAAAGTCCTGATTGCCAACCGTGGCGCCATTGCCTGTCGCATCCTGCGTACCCTGCGTGAGTTGCAGGTCCAGGGCGTTGCCGTTTACTCCGAAGCCGATGCCGCCAGTTTGCACATTCTGCGAGCCGATGAAGCCCACAGCCTCGGTGAAGGCGCAGCCGCCGGCACCTATCTGGCCGTCGAGAAAATCCTCACCATCGCCAAATCCACCGGCGCCACCGCGATCCATCCCGGCTACGGTTTTCTCTCGGAAAACGCCGCGTTCGCCGAAGCGTGCGAAGCCGCCAACATCGCCTTCATCGGCCCGACGCCAGAACAGCTGCGCGTGTTCGGCCTCAAGCACACCGCCCGCGCCTTGGCCAAGCGACACGGCGTGCCGATGCTGGAAGGCACCGAGTTGCTCGACAGCCTCGACGCGGCGCTGATGGCCGGCGAACAGGTCGGCTACCCGGTGATGCTCAAAAGCACCGCCGGCGGTGGCGGCATCGGTATGCGCGTGTGTCGCAGTGCGGCCGAGTTGAGCGAATCCTTTGAAGCCGTCAAACGCCTCGGCCAGAACAACTTCAGCGACGCCGGCGTGTTCATCGAAAAGTACATCCAGCGCGCCCGACATCTGGAAGTCCAGGTGTTCGGCGACGGCCAGGGCGAAGTGATTGCCCTCGGCGTGCGCGACTGCTCGGTGCAGCGGCGCAACCAGAAAGTCCTCGAAGAAACCCCGGCACCGAACCTCCCCGAGGGCATGGCTGAGGAGCTGTGTGCGGCGGCGATCAAACTGGCGAAAGCAGTGAATTACCGCAACGCCGGCACCGTCGAATTCGTCTTCGACAGCGAGGCTCAGCGTTTCTACTTTCTCGAAGTGAACACCCGTTTGCAGGTGGAGCACGGCGTCACCGAGCAAGTCTGGGGCGTGGATCTGGTGCGTTGGATGGTCGAACTGGCGGCAGGTGATTTGCCGCCGTTGAGCGAGCTGAGCCAAGGTTTGAAAGCCTGCGGCCATGCGATTCAGGCACGGCTGTATGCCGAAGATCCCGGTCGCGATTTCCAGCCGAGTCCAGGCTTGCTGACCGCCGTGAACTTCCCTGCCGCCGATGGCAAACACCTGCGTATCGACACCTGGGTTGAGGCCGGTTGCGAGATCCCGCCGTACTTCGATCCGATGATCGCCAAGGTCATCAGTTGGGCGTCGACCCGCGAAGAAGCCGCTGCCGATCTGCATCAGGCATTGGGCGACAGCCTGCTCTACGGGGTGGAAACCAACCGCGATTATTTGCGGCAGATTTTGCTGGATGCGCCATTCGCCAGCGGCCAGCCGTGGACCCGTTGCCTGGAAGGTCTGGTGTATCAGGCGAACACGTTTGAAGTGCTCAGCGCCGGGACTCAGACCAGCGTTCAGGACTATCCCGGCCGTCTCGGTTACTGGGCCGTGGGCGTGCCGCCGTCGGGGCCGATGGACAGTCGCGCGTTGCGTGTGGGCAACCTTTTGCTGGGCACCGATGAAGGCGCCGCTGCGCTGGAAATCACTATGAGCGGGCCGCTGCTGCGCTTCAATTGTGACGCGGTGGTGGCGGTGACCGGGGCGGTGATTCCACTGACCCTTAATGGTGAAGTGGTGCCGATGAACACGGCTTTGCTGGTACCGGCGGGCGCTACTTTGAGCCTTGGTACGATTGCCGGTGCGGGCGCCCGCAGCTATCTGTGCCTGCGCGGTGGTTTGCAAGTACCGGATTATCTGGGCAGCAAAAGCACCTTCACCCTCGGCCAGTTTGGTGGGCATGGTGGTCGTGCGTTGCGGGCGGGGGATGTGTTGCATGTGCCGGTGTTGAGTGACCGTAGCGTCGGTGCGGAACTGCCTGAAATCGCTGAGTTGCCTGCCGTACGACAAATCCGCGTGATCTACGGCCCGCATGGCGCACCGGAATACTTCACTGAAAACTACATCGGCACGTTCTTCGCGACCGAGTGGGAAGTGCATTTCAACTCCAGCCGAACCGGTGTGCGGTTGATCGGGCCGAAGCCTGAATGGGTGCGTGCCGATGGTGGCGAAGCGGGTCTGCATCCGTCGAATATCCATGACAATCCGTACGCCATTGGCGCGGTGGATTTCACCGGTGACATGCCGGTAATACTCGGTCCCGACGGCCCAAGCCTCGGCGGGTTTGTCTGCCCGGTGACGGTGATCGAAGCCGACCTTTGGCAGCTTGGCCAGCTCAAGGCTGGGGACAAAGTGCAGTTCCTCCCGGTCGATCTCAAGACCGCCCGCACCCTCGCCCTGAAATGGAATTCCCCCTGTAGGAGTGAGCCTGCTCGCGATGGCGGCAGTACAGCCAACATTGATGTGACTGACACACCGCCATCGCGAGCAGGCTCACTCCTACCGGGGGTTGTGTCGCCTGTGGTGTTGGATTTGGGTCAGGGTGATACGCGTCTGGTGGCAAGGCTGTCGGGGGATACTCACCTGCTTCTCGAAATCGGCGCCCCGGAACTCAACCTGGTCCTACGCTTCCGCGCTCACGCCCTCATGCAGGCCCTGGAAAGCAAACACCTGCACGGCGTGATCGACCTCACCCCCGGCATCCGCTCGCTGCAAGTGCACTACCAACCCGAGCAACTGCCGATGGCCGATCTGCTCGGCATCGTCGCTGGCGAATGGGACGCCGTGTGCGCCGCCAAGGACCTGCAAGTGCCCTCGCGCATCGTTCATCTGCCGCTGTCCTGGGACGACCCGGCCTGCCAGTTGGCGATCGAAAAATACATGACCACCGTGCGCAAGGATGCCCCGTGGTGCCCGAGCAATCTGGAGTTCATCCGCCGCATCAACGACCTGCCAAACCTCGATGAAGTGCAGCGCACGGTGTTCGACGCCAGCTACCTGGTGATGGGCCTGGGCGACGTCTACCTCGGTGCGCCGGTCGCCACGCCACTCGATCCGCGTCATCGTCTGGTGACCACCAAATACAACCCGGCCCGCACCTGGACCGCGGAAAACTCGGTGGGCATCGGTGGCGCCTACATGTGTGTATACGGCATGGAAGGCCCTGGCGGTTATCAGTTCGTCGGCCGCACGTTGCAGATGTGGAATCGCTATCGCGAGGTCGCCGCATTCGATGGCAAACCGTGGCTGCTGCGCTTCTTCGATCAGATCCGTTTCTACCCGGTCAGTGCCGATGAACTGCTGCGCATTCGACGGGATTTCCCCCTCGGGCGCTTCGATCTGAACATCGAGCACAGTCAGCTGAATCTGGCGGATTACCAAGCCTTCCTGACGAAGGAAGCCGAGAGCATTGCCGCGTTTCGCGATCAGCAAAAAGGCGCGTTCAACGCCGAACGCGAGCGTTGGATCGCCAGTGGCCAGGCGCATTTCGACAGTGAAGAACGGGTCCCGGAAGTCACTGACGACGCACCGCTGGCCAGCGGTCAACAGAGCGTCGAGAGCCACATCGCCGGCAACCTCTGGCAGGTTCAGGTTGAAACCGGTAGCCGGGTTGCCGCGGGTGATGTGCTGGTGATTCTGGAGTCGATGAAGATGGAAATCCCATTGCTCGCGCCCGTGGCCGGAGTGGTACGCGAGATTCGTGTGCAACCGGGTTCGGCCGTGCGCGCCGGACAGCGCGTCGTGGTGCTGGAACTCGACTGAACTCATTTTGAAAAGGATTAACGCCATGAACATCAATCTGCAACTCGACGCCCTGCGCAGCGCTTATCGCATCGGCGACATCACGCCCCGTGAACTGCTGCTGAGCTTGCGCGATAAAGCCGCGGCGTTGAACCCGGACTATCACCTGTTCATCCACTTGCTCAGTGTTGAAGAACTGGAACCGTACCTCGCCGCACTCGACGGTCGCGACCTCGACAGCTTGCCGCTGTTCGGCGTGCCATTCGCGATCAAGGACAACATCGACCTGGCGGGCATTCCGACGACCGCAGCGTGCCCTGCATTTGCCTATGTGCCGGAGCGTTCGGCGACCATCGTCGAGCAGTTGCTGGCATTGGGGGCGATTCCGTTGGGCAAGACCAATCTTGATCAATTCGCCACCGGGCTTAACGGCAGTCGCTCACCGTATGGCGCGTGCCCGAACAGCGTGTTGCCGGAGTATCCGTCGGGCGGCTCCAGCGCCGGGTCTTCACTGGCGGTGGCGCTCGGCGTGGCGAGTTTTTCCCTGGGCACGGACACGGCGGGTTCCGGCCGTGTGCCGGCGGCGCTGAACAATCTGGTGGGGTTGAAAGCCAGCAAAGGGCTGATCTCCACGGCCGGTGTGGTGCCGGCCTGCCGCACCCTCGATTGTGTGACCACCTTCACCGCGACGGCTCGCGAAGCCAGTCAGTTGCTCGCGCTCACTGCGCACCTTGACCCCCGCGATGAATACAGCCGCAGTAATCCGTTGTGGAATGACGGCTCGGCGTTTGGTGCACCTCGGCCCTTCCGCTTTGGCGTGCCGCGTGCTCAGGATCTGGAGTTCTTCGGCTGCCCTGAAGGCCCGTTGTTATTCGGTGACGCCATCGACCAGCTCAAGGCTTTGGGCGGTGAAGCCGTGGAACTGGATTTGTCGCCGTTCCTTGAAGCGGCGCGTTTACTCTATGAAGGGCCGTGGGTGGCCGAGCGCTACAGCGTCGCCGGCGAACTGATGGAGCAAAATCCTGAAGCTGTACTGCCGGTGATTCGCGCGGTGTTGGCCAAGGCTCCAGCGGTGAACGGCGTGCAAACCTTCCGCGCCCAGTACCGGCTGCAAGCGCTGAAAGCCCTGTGCGACCAGGCGCTGGACGGCCTCGACTGCGTGCTCACACCCACCATCGGCCGCCCCGTCACGCTGGCGGAACTGGACGCCGAGCCGGTGCTGCGCAATTCGGAACTGGGCTACTACACCAACTTCATGAACCTGCTCGATTACGCCGCCGTCGCTGTGCCCAGCGGTTTCATGGGCAATGGTTTGCCTTGGGGCGTGACGTTGTTCGGGCGGGCGTTCACTGATCAGTATTTGTTGGGTGTGGCGGATGCCTTGCAGCGCCAGCAAGGTTTGGCAACACCGGTTCCGTCGGCTGTCGCACGTAATGACCGGGCGCGACTGGTGGTGTGTGGCGCGCATCTGGATGGGTTGGCGCTGAACTGGCAGCTCCAGCAGCGCGGGGCTCGACGGGTCGAGACGACGTTCAGCTCGCCGGACTATCAACTGTATGCCCTGGCCGGCGGCCCGCCGTTTCGTCCCGGGATGGTTCGCGTGAAGGACGGGGGTGTGGCGATTGCGGTGGAGGTTTGGGAATTGCCGAGCCGTGAGTTGGGCTCGTTTTTGACCGGGATTCCGGCACCGTTGGGGTTGGGCAAGGTGCAATTGGCGGATGGGCGCTGGGAGAGTGGGTTTATTTGTGAGGCGTATGGGTTGGAGGGTGCAGCCAATATCAGCCATTTAGGCGGATGGCGTGCTTACCTCGCCAAATGATAGTTCCCACGCGCGTGGGGACGATCAACTCAGGGGGTGTGAACGATCATTCGCCTTGCACACGCTGCTCTCGAGGGCCGATCATGCGATGTACCGGGCCAAACAAGCCGGCCGTAACCGCCCCTGCGTGGAAATGCCTCACTCCAGTTATGAATAACCCTACATGAATAAGCCAGATTTCTGCCCGGCCTGCGGCGCCTCCAACGACTGCACCCTGGCCGACCCGCGAACCGCCGATCGGGCCTGCTGGTGCTACGGCGTCAGCATCGACCCGGCGGTGCTCGAAGCACTGCCGCCCGAACTGCGCGACAAATCCTGTTTGTGCCCACGCTGCGCGCAAGTCGAGGCGCAGCTGTAAGCAACCGCACAACCGATCACGTAAGATACGCGCCCCTTTCCTACCGATCCCTCGTCATGCGCATTGACCGTTTCCTCAGCAACCTGCCGCGCTTCAACCGTAAGCAGGTGCGTTTGTTGCTGGTGGAAAAGCGCGTCAGCATCGACGGAAAAATCGTCAGCGACCCGCACGCCGAGGTACTCGAGTTCAGCCGCGTCGAGGTCAACGACGAGGTACTGCAAGTCGGCAAGCCTGCACGCTATTTCATGCTGCACAAACCGCCTGGCTGCGTCAGTGCCACCCGCGATCCGCAACATCCGACCGTGCTCGACCTGATCCATGAGCCGGACAAGGAGGACCTGCACATCGCCGGCCGCCTGGACTTCAACACCACCGGTCTGATGCTGATCACCAACGACGGCAGTTGGTCGCGACGCCTGACCCAGCCGAAAACCAAACTGCCCAAGGTCTACTACGTTGAGACCGAGCAAGAGATTGGCCCGCAATACGCATTGAAATTCACCGAAGGCCTGTACTTCGCCTTCGAAGACCTCACCACCCAACCCGCCGAGCTGGCCGTACTCGGACCAACCTGCGCACGACTGAGCATCGTCGAGGGCCGTTACCATCAGGTGAAGCGGATGTTCGGCCATTTCGACAACAAGGTGCTGCGCCTGCACCGCGAAAGCATGGGCCCGCTGGTGCTCGACAGTGCCCTGAAACCGGGCGAGTACCGCGCATTACGCACCGAAGAGATTCAATTGATCTAAGCAGACGACCGCTCAGCAGAAGTTGTCGAACAATTTTCCAAAGATACTTGCGCGATGACGTGACCCCTGCTTGAATCAGGACGTCGGCCGAAATGTGACCGACGAGTCACAACATACTTCTAAGAAACTTTTTGCCGGTAGAGAACCCTCAGGTTCCGCTTTCCCCCGGCAGACTGCCCGCCAATAACAATACCCGTCGACCGGACTGCACTGGATCGACATGGGCTCAAAAATTCCAGGCGTATGCCTACCTGTCACAAAGCTCGTGCAATCTCATTTGCGCGCATACCCGCTTGCTTGGAGTCTTATGACATGAGGCCAGAAATCGCTGTGCTGGATATACAGGGTCAGTATCGGGTTTACACGGAGTTCTATCGCGCAGACGCCGCAGAGAAGACCATTATTTTGGTCAACGGCTCGATGGCCACGACTGCGTCGTTTGCACAGACCGTGAAAAACCTTCACCCGCAGTTCAATGTGGTCTGCTACGACCAGCCCTACGCGGGCAAGTCGAAAGCCCACAACCTGCACGAGAAATTGCTGACCAAGGAAATCGAAGGGCAGATCCTCCTGGAGCTGATCGACCACTTCGCCGCCGAACACGTGCTGTCGTTTTCCTGGGGTGGCGCCGCGACCCTGGTCGCCCTGGCCCACCAGCCACGACGCATCGAAAAAGCCGTGATCAGCTCGTTCTCTCCGGAGATCAACGCGCACATGCTCGACTACCTCGAGCGCGGCATTGATTACCTCGGTAGCCGGGACGGTGACCGGGTCGGCAACCTGGTGAACAGCACCATCGGCAAACACCTGCCGACACTGTTCAAGCGCTTCAATTATCGGCACGTCAGTTCCCTGGCCGAGCATGAATACGGGCAGATGCACTTCCACATCAGCGATCTGCTGCAAAGTGATCGCCAGTGCTTCTTCAAAGCCGCGGAGAAAGTCAACGTGCCGGTGCTGTTCATGAACGGCGAATGGGACGAGTACACCGCTGCCGACGGCGCCCAACTGTTCGCCAACCACGTGCAACACGCTACTTTCACCACCCTGCAGGCCACCGGCCACTTTCTCGACATGGAACACAAAGCTGCTTGCCGAGACAGCCGCAACGCATTGCTGGGCTTTCTGAAACCTTCGCAACACGAAAGTCGACCGCGTTATCACTACGTCCAGGACCAACATGCATTGGCCATCTGAAACAGTGTCATCGCGAGCAAGCTTAGCCCTACGGTGTTGAATGCATTCCTGTAGGAGCAAGGCTTGCCCGCGATTGACCATCATGCGGTCGCTGTTTTTGTTTCACCTGCGCTAAAGCCGTCCCACACAAAGAAAAACTTCATTTCCACGCCCACATCTGGTACAAAGTCACCGCTCTGAGCGGGTGTCGTATAATGGCATTACTCCAGCTTCCCAAGCTGATAACGAGGGTTCGATTCCCTTCACCCGCTCCAATCGATTTTTTCGTCTCACGTGGTTTTTTGACGGGGGATGCAGGTAAAGAAAAAACCGGCCTTGATGGCCGGTTTTTTTGTGTCTGGAGTTTGGTGGAATTGCCTTTTGCCCTTAGGGCAGTTATGGCTAAGCTGAGATTCGTTAACGTTTTTTTGGGGAATGACAGTTCTAGTATCAAAATTCACACAGGGTTAGTATTTTCGCATCGTAAGAAATTAACGTTTTCGCGCCATATTGGTGTTTTATTAGCGTTTTAACTACCCTGTTAAGGAATTCGTCAATGCCAGTCGGTTTCAAGGCCCTCGCCGATCGCTACGACATCGCACTTGCACAGCCTCTGCGTGTCGAGTCTGAGATCGGCACTGCACGTCTCAGCCGCGAGAGTGACGGGAATGTGGAGAACCGGTATCCGCCAAGTTACAGGCCCGAAGACGATTTCGCAGGGCATTTCGAATTCGGTCTCAAGTACGAAGAAATTCATCTTGAGTTCTTCTCTCGCCTGTTTGCGGCGATAGGCCCGCAACCTATCGAAGACTGGTGTCGACGAGAGCCTTTCGGCCAGTACGCACGGCGCACCGGGTTTCTTTACGAATGGCTGACAGGGGGACGTCTGGATATGCCTGACGTGACCAATGGCGCCTATGTCGATGCAGTTTCGCCCCAAAAATACCTGACTCGTTGCGAGTCACTGCGAACGCGACGCTGGCGAATCAATAACAACCTGCCGGGCACGGCTGAGTTCTGCCCCTTGATTCGTCGTACCCCATCAGTACAGGAAGCTCTGCAATTCGATTTGCGCGAAGCATTGGAAGAGTTGGATCACGCCTATGGCTCCGACATCCTGATGCGTACGGCCAGTTGGCTGACGTTCAAGGAATCGCGCGCGAGTTTTCTCATCGAGAAGGAAGCAGACCAGGCCGATCGCATTCAGCGCTTTGCCCATGTCATTGCCCAGCACTGCGGTCACATCAAAAACCCGTTGAGCAACGACAGCCTGCAGTCCTTGCAAGCCGGCATCCTGGGGCGTGATGCCATCGGACTGGGCTTGCGCAGCTCTCCTGTGTTTGTGGGCCAAGCCACAATGCGCGAGGACATCGTGCATTACATCGCCCCCCATTTCGCAGATCTTGCTCAGCTATTAGCAGGACTTACTGAGTTTGAGGTCGCAACGCGTGGTGCGGAGTCACTGGCACGTGCCGCTGTGTTGGCATTTGGCTTCGTGTATATCCACCCCATGCGAGATGGCAATGGCCGGATTCATCGCTTCCTGATCAACGACACCTTGATTCGAGATAAGGCAGTGCCGGACGGCGTGATACTGCCGGTGTCAGCCACCATTACCAGTTCGATCGACTTCAGGGCCGGCTACGATCGTACGCTCGAAGTGTTCTCGCGACCGTTCATGCGACGCTACGCGACGGCCTATCGGTTCGGCGAACTCGTGACCTACGAGGACGGCACTCTCAGTAACTTCATCTTCGATGAATACGAGGACGCATGCTTTGCCTGGCGGTATCCCGACCTGACCGAGCACGTCCTGTACACCGCACGCGTCGTCAAGCACACGATCCAAAAGGAAATGGCAGATGAAGCCAAAGTACTGGTGATCTTTCAGCGAGCTCAGGAGCAGCTAAAAGAGGTGCTGGAGATGCCAGATCAGGACGCAAACCGCATTATCCGCTCCATCAAGGAGAATGGCTGGGTGGTGTCCGGCAAGCTAAAGAAAGGGTACCCACAACTTGAAGATCAGGGCACGTCGGAACTTGTCGTAGAGGCGGTGCGTTCTGCGTTTGAGGATCGGGAGATGGGGGCCGGCAAGGAGTGATTTTCGACGGATTAGATAAGGCTTTGGGTGGATCAGAGAAATGGCCTTGATGGCTCTTTTTTATGCCCAGGATTTGAGGTGCCAGGAAACCTGCCGGGAGCATCAGACCGCATGCTCCCCGTCCCCATGCCTGAATGATATGCAGTGCTATACTTTTTTATGCTTTGAATGAAGCGTAAAGCGTTGCCCACGGGTACCGATACCGACTGCAAATCTCGACTGGCAGCTGCAAGACAAAGGAGGTCTACGGCAAGCGCGAGATGGGAGGTGTGGCATGAATCGACACTATTACATCAGCAACAACCTCGACGATCTTGAAGCCGTTGAAATTGAGCTGGAAGCCAGCGGCATTAATTCCGAACAAATTCATGTGCTCAGTCAGCACGTTGCCGATGTTGAACAACATCACCTTCACGAAATTACCTCGTTAATGGAGCAGGATGTTGTCCGCTCTGGCGAAATTGGTGCAGTGATCGGTGTGCCACTCGCGGCGCTGGTTCTTGGCGGCGCCTATTGGCTGGGCTGGACCGAATCCGCCGCAGGCTGGATGCCGTTTATCTTTCTTGCCATTGTTGTATGTGGCTTCTGCATCTGGGAAGGCGGTTTTTTTGGTATTCAGGTGCCAAACACTCACTTCCGCAGTTTTAAACAGGTGGTAGAAGAGGGAAAACATATTTTCTTCGTAGATGTCGAGCCGGCTCAGGAGTCGGTATTGGACGGGGTTATCGAACATCACCCAGCGCTGGAGATTGCCGGCACGGGAACGGCCGCCCCCCACTGGACAGTAGCCTGGCAGCACAAGTGGCATCAGTTCAAGCGAGTGATATCGGGATAGCCCCTGGAGACTGATGGCCATCCGGAAGCTGCTTATTGGCCGAAGGAAATAACCCGGCTGAGGAATACATAGTCCGCCTCGGTGGCCATCAGTCCGACGAGCACCAGCAAACACAACGGTGGCACCAGTATGGCGTAGACCATGGCCAACCGTTCCCAGGCCATATGCATGAAGATGGAGACAATTAAACCTGCCTTCAACAACATGAAAGTGATAATCAGGGACCACCGA
Source organism: Pseudomonas sp. GM41(2012) (assembly GCF_000282315.2). Taxonomy (GTDB): domain Bacteria; phylum Pseudomonadota; class Gammaproteobacteria; order Pseudomonadales; family Pseudomonadaceae; genus Aquipseudomonas. Next base: position 238,792 of record NZ_AKJN02000008.1, on the reverse strand, counting down.
AGGTAACCATGAAAGTGGAAATAGTCGACAAGGTACGACAGCGTGCTGAGGACGAATAACAGCCCCCAGATTTTAAGGTACAAGCTGATTGGATGTTGCTGACCTTGAGCATGTGCCATCACCCGTGCTCCTCTACCATAAATAGAAGAAAGCAAAAATAAACACCCACACCAAATCCACGAAGTGCCAATAAAGCCCGGCTATCTCGACGTTCTGATAGTTTCCGGAGCGCTCATAATCTCCCCGCAGTACTTTCAACGCCACAATGCTGAGATAGATGGCGCCGATTGACACATGCAGTCCGTGAAAACCGGTAATCATGAAAAAGCTGGCGCCAAACTGCGCCGCCCCCATAGGGTTCCCCCAGGGACGCACGCCTTCTGCGATGAGCTTGCTCCATTCGAATGCCTGCATGCCGACGAAGGTCACACCCAAGGCAGCGGTCGCCAGCATCAGGGCAGTGGTTTTCGCACGATCACGGCGATAGGCGAAATTGACTGCCATGGCCATGGTGCCGCTGCTACTGATCAGCACAAAGGTCATGATGGCGATCAGAATGAGCGGGATTTCTCTGCCGCCGATCGTCAATGCGAACACTTCACTGGGGTTCGGCCAGGCGCTGGTGATGGTCATGCGAACCGACATGTAGCCGGTTAAAAAACAGGTGAATATAAACGTATCGCTGAGCAGGAATATCCACATCATCGCCTTGCCCCAAGGCACCTGCTTGAAAGCCTCCTTATCCGAGGACCAGTCGCTGGCGATGCCCTCCCATCCTGGTACAAGCGGTGAGCCGGGTGGATTGGATGAACTGGTCTCGCTTGGGGAAAGTGGGTGCGATGCCATGGCTTTTCACCTCAGGCCGCAGAATCTGGCGATGGCTTCATAGGTTTGCGGTGTGCTGGCCAGCAAAGCGAATAGCACGAACCAAAGACCCAGTAAGTAATGCCAATAGATGGCACACAGCTCTACGCTGGCGCTAAGTTGCGGTAACGGCACGCGCTGCAGGTATTTAGCAACGATGATGCCCCAGGCTATCAGCCCGCCCAGCAGGTGGAGCGCATGCAGGCCGGTCAACAGGTAGAAGAAGCTGTTGGCCGGATTGCTGGCAAGAAAGTAACCCCAGGCGACAAACTGCTGCCAGACCCAGAACTGCCCCGCCAGAAAAGCAATGGCGAATACGCCCGCCAATGCAAAACCCATCACAGTTGCACCCAGTCGCCCCCGTCGGGCGGCCATACGCGACCACTGCAGTGCGACGCAACTGACTACCAGAAAAACCGAATTCAGCCATAACTGCCTTAGATTGGCTAACGGCGCCATGGGCTCTGTCAGGGGGAGCCAGTCAGTCATTTGTGAACGGGCGATAAAGGCGAGCAAGAAGAGAAAGAATAACGAACTCACCACGGCCAGAAATAAGCGCAGGCCTGTTCTTGCAATTTGGTTTCGATCGGCACCTTCGCCGGCCTGAATACCCTCCGGATCGCGATTCCAGCTGCCGCCGGGGTCAGCGCCGTCGGCGTTTCTCAATAGCAACCTGCTCATGTTCTAACGTCCGCTATCTTGGTTCCGGCACTCAGTTGCCGCATCTGCTCCAACTCCTCGGCGGAGACTGTCTGCGGAACGAAATCCTGCCCTATCCCCGGCACACTGTAGTCATAGGCCCAGCGATGCACGACCGGCAGCTTCGCTCCCCAGTTACCGTGTATCGGCGGGGTGTTCGGCGTTTGCCATTCCAGACTGGCCGCGCCCCAGGGATTACTGCCTGCGGGCCTGCCCTTGAATGCACTCCAGGCCAGGTTGAACAGGAACAACAACTGGGAAACGCCGACGGCCAATGCGATCACCGTAATGAAGGCATTCAACTCATGCGCCGACTGCGGGATGAACGCGTAGTTTTCATAGGCGTAGTAGCGGCGTGGCATCCCCTGAAAACCCAGATAGTGCATGGGGAAGAAAATGGCGTAGGTGCCCAGAAAGGTAATCCAGAAATGCAACTTGCCCAGGGTGTCGTTCCACATGCGCCCGGTGACTTTCGGGAACCAGTGATAAATACCGCCGAACACCACCAGTACCGGTGCGACCCCCATGACCATATGAAAATGGGCGACGACGAAATAGGTGTCCGAGAGCGGTATATCCACGATCACATTGCCGAGAAACAACCCGGTCAGACCGCCGACCAGGAAGGTGACGATAAAGGCCAGGGCAAACAGCATCGGCACGGTCAGATGAATGTCGCCCCGCCACAGGGTCAGCACCCAGTTGTAGACTTTCAGTGCGGTCGGCACCGCGATGATCAAGGTGGTGACGGCGAAGAAAAAGCCAAAGTACGGGTTCATTCCGCTGACATACATGTGGTGCGCCCAGACCACAAAGCTGAGTACGCCGATTGCAATAATGGCCCACACCATCATTCGGTAGCCGAAGATATTTTTACGCGCATGCGTGCTGATCAAATCGGAGACCAGACCAAACGCAGGGAGCGCAACGATGTAGACCTCCGGGTGGCCGAAGAACCAGAACAGGTGCTGGAATAATATGGGGCTGCCACCCTGGTGATCGAGCTGCTGCCCCAGCGAGATCATCGCCGGCATAAAGAAGCTGGTGCCCAACAGCTTGTCAAACAGCATCATGACCGCACTGACAAACAACGCCGGGAAGGCCAGCAAAGCCATGATCGAGGCCATGAAAATGCCCCATACGGAAAGCGGCATGCGAAACAATGTCATGCCGTGCGTGCGCGCCTGCAACACCGTGGTGACGTAGTTCAACCCGCCCATGGTGGCTGCGACGATAAAAATCGCCAGTGAGACGAGCATCATGACGATGCCCCACTCGACCCCCGGTGTCCCCTGGGAAATGGACTGTGGCGGATAGAGCGTCCAGCCCGAACCGGTGGGGCCGCCAGGAACAAAGAAACTGGAAAGCAACACCACTACCGCCAGCAGGTAGAACCAGTAACTCAGCATGTTGACATAGGGGAAGACCATGTCGCGGGCGCCCACCATCAGCGGGATCAGATAGTTACCGAAGCCACCCAGAAACAAGGCCGTCAGCAAATAAATGACCATGATCATGCCGTGCATGGTCATCGCCTGATAGTAAGCACTGGCGTCCATGAACGCCAAACTGCCGGGGAAGCCAATCTGTATGCGCATCAAGTCGGACAACACCACGGCGATAACGCCCACGAAAATAGCCGTCAAGGAATACTGAATGGCGATGACCTTGTGGTCCTGACTCCAGATATATTTGGTCAGGAAACTTTTGGGCTCGTGTAGTGCTTCTGTTTCGGCTTGCTCCGCATAGGCCATCACGTCATCCTCCTGTCGAAGTTTCGGTGCATTCCTGGCTGCTTTACGGCTACTTCCCTGGCTCCGCCTTGCTCGTATCAGCGTCGGCATTCGCTTTGGATTTGATAAAAGCGATCAGTGCGTTCAACTCCTGATCACTCGGGGTAAAGGCCGGCATGATGGCTGCGTAGCCCTTGACGATTTTGGCACCGGGATTAAGCACCGACTCTTTTATATAGCCCTCATCGGCCTTTATCGTCGAACCGTCGGCAAGGGTTACGGGCTCGTTATACAGGCCCTGCCAGCTGGGGCCGACGCCCTTGCTGCCATCGACACTGTGGCAGGCCAGACAGCCGAGCGACTGGGCCAGCCGCTGCCCCTGCGTCGCCAAGTCGTCACCTCCGTCCAGTTTTTCGCCGATAGAAGGTTCTTGCTGCGCGACACCCAGTGATTTGATCAGGGCGACGACAGCACCCAGTTCATCTTCAGTGAGAGTATAGGCCACCATGACTGGCGGATAACCCTGTACCAGTCGAGCCTTCGGATCGAGGATCGACTCTTTCACGTAGGCCTCATCGACGAGCACGCTGGTCCCATCGGCAAGCTGTTCAGTGCGGCCGTACAGCCCCTTCCATCCCGGGCCGAGACTGGCAGTTCCATCCTGGCTATGGCAGGCACTGCAGCCAAGCTTTTCAACCAACTGGCGACCTTTTTCCAGCACGCTGTCCCGACTGGGTTTGGCAGCCGTCGTTAATGTCTGCGCAAAAGTCGGTTGGCGGTTAAGCCATTGTTCGAAGGCGGTCCGGTCTTCTACGATCATATAGCCGCGCATGTTGTAATGACCGACACCACAATACTCGGCACACAGTATTTCATACTTCCCGATTACCGTCGGTGTAAACCAAAAGTACGACACCATCCCAGGCACCATGTCCATCTTGCTGCGAATCTGCGGTATATAGAAATCGTGCAGTACATCTTTGGAACGCAATAAGACTTTCACCGGCTGATCGAGTGGAAGGTGAACTTCATTGCTTCTTATTAGTACATCATCCTGCCCGGCAGAATCTTTGGGATCAAGGCCGAGAGGATTGACCGAGTCAACAAACTTGATGTCTGACTTTCCCAGCTTTCCATCCTGACCCGGAAAACGAAAAGCCCATTGCCACTGCTGGGCGACCACTTCGAGTTCATAGGCATTTTTTGGCACCCGGATGAAATCATCATAAACAACCAGGCCTGGCGCCAACATCGCGGCAATACCTATCGAGGTCACGATAATCAACCCGGTTTCCAACTTTTTACTTTCTGGCTGGTAGGCCGCCCTGCCGCCTTCCTTGTGACGGAAACGTATCAAGGCCACCGCCATGAATAGAGTGACGGCGATGAAAAATATTCCGCTGATGATCAGGGTGATGAACAGGGTGGTGTCTATTGACCCCCAGTTGGAGGCTGGCGGTGCCGCATGCCAAGGCGCTAATAAATGGAACAGCACGGACGCAATAACGATTAGTACAAGAATAATTGCCATTGCCATTTTGCCGTCATCCTATTCCTGTTACTCATCGGTACGCCTAAGCATCGCCACAGAACAACATCGTCAAATCAATAATAATCTGACGCCAAAACAGGCTAGACAAATACCACCTATCTTCGTGGCAAAGTCCGCAGGAAGTATAGTTCATGGCCGGAACAAGCGCTTTTCGTGAAAACCATTGGAGTCTGGATATTCCAACTTCAGCGTCAACTTGATCACTTGAAACCGATTCGCTATATATAACTGTAACTATTAAGCAACACTCTCGCCTGGACAACACGTCGAGTAAGCGAAGCCCGGTTGCCAGCTATAATCAGGTCTGATTACGGAAGGCAAAGATCGGCTAAAAGCGCCCGCAAAAGTCCTTGCCTATGCATAGTGGTCAGACAAGTGACGGCCAAGAGCTATAGAGTCCAGCCGTCCACAACGGAGATTTCGTCATGAGTGCCTTGACGATCGAAGGCTGGTGCAAAGTCAACGGAGCACAAAAGTCGACCCCGATGGGTGAAATCCATTTTTACGTCGATGGCGACCTCCATAAGGGGCTGGAGGACGCGGAAGAACGCCTGCAGAAGACCCATGAGCGTGAAGCCATGGTCGATGTCGACATGGACACGCTGGAGTTGAAATTGCCAGAGGGATACGGCCCTTTGTCCGACTGCCAAATGCGCGTCTATATACACAACGAGCGCGGTCAGTTCCATTTGGTCGGGCATCGAGCGAGTGATGGAAGCTTGATTTATAGCAACGCGGTTTTGATTGATCAGCTGCTTGATTAGCTAGTGAAGGGGACAGACGAAAAGAGCGGGACCTGTCCCTTTTTCATTAATGCATCAGCGCGTCGCAACGATAAACAACCGTGGGAACGGCAGCAGCACTGAACCATCGGCTAACGGTGGATAGGCCCGCTCGATTGCCGCTTGATACTGCTTGAGGTACTGCGCCCGCTCCGCCTCATCCAGTGGATCAAGAAACGGCCGCAATCCGCTGCCCTTGAACCACTCGACCACACCAGACGCGCCGCCAGCAAGTGGATGATGGTAAGTCGTGCGCCACACATCGACACGGGAACAGTGGGCCCGCAGCATCGAGTAATAACCACTGGCATCTGCCATCTCTGTCCGCTGCCCGGCGGCGTCCGCCAGTTTGCCAACCCATGGACCATCGGCTGCAACTTCGCGCATCAAGCGATGCGAAGGTTCGTTGAGATTGTCCGGCATCTGGATCGCCAGGCTGCCGCCAGGGGTCAGCTTGCTCGCCAGTGCAGGCAGCAACTTCGCGTGATCAGGTAGCCACTGCAACACCGCGTTGGCGAAAATCACATCGAACGGGCCGTTTTCGTTCCAGGTATCAATATCAGCCGTATCGAATTGCACCTGCGGCAAGCGCTTGCGGGCGGCGTCGATCATATCGGTCGAACTGTCCAGGCCACGCACCGTGGCATTGGCGAAGCGCTCAACCAGCAACTCGGTCGAATTACCGGGGCCGCAACCGATGTCGATTGCCGAGCGCGCGTCTACAGCAGGGATTGCGGCCAACAAGTCACGGGCGGGGCGTGTGCGTTCATCTTCAAAAGCGACGTATTGCTTGGCGGACCAACTCATTGCGTTCTCCTGTCGGTGCGTTGTTGTAGCAAGAGGCGGAAAACCGGTTCGCTACGATACCTCGACCGGTGCGCTTTGCCCTATCCGACCTATGGCGAAAGCGGTCAGTTAACCGGCCAATACCCACGGGAGCAAACGTACAAAGAGGACTTGAATGAGCATTTTTTATCGCAAAATCTTCTGAAGTCATAACCAAACCGACCGTTCGTCGATCTAGAAGCCAAGCAATTTTGACAGCCTAAAATTCACACCTATAGTCCTATCGCGGCCCGTCGGAAGGAACCCGAACCCGTTAGTTTGCACGCAAGGAGCAAGGCCAGCTCATGCCCGTGACAGGTGGGTTCCGCCCGTAGTGTGTTCGCAACGGCCGTAAGGCAAGCAAGCGTTGTTGTGCCTGGAAGATGCCAGGCATTCACTATGAACAAGGAGCTTTACTATGTCTCGAGTCACGGATGTACTTGTTTCAATCGACACTGAAACCATTCTGAAAAACTACCCGAACATCAGCAAAAACCCTGCCGCGCCGACGTTAATCGACGTCAATCATGTGTACATGGTGACCAATCAGAACAACGTGGTCAGCGGCCAGGCCGGTGGCGAACTCAACTTGAAAGCCCAGGTAGGCGACTTGATTCGCTGGCGTGAAACCAGTCTGTCGCAGAGCTTCGAGACTGCAGTGATTTTCTACAAGTTCGTTGGCAACGTCGGCAACGAGTTGATCTCCACACCCACGCCCCGCAAGGCCACAGCGTGCGTTGCCGTTCCCAACACCAGCAACCCGTCGGTTCCGAGCTGCCAGAAAGTCGATAACCATTACTGGTCTTCGGAAACACTTTCGTGCGGTAGCGTGACCTACCACTTCCATTTCCTGATCGTTGATCGCGACTGCAAGATTGTAGGCTGCTGCTCGTGGGATCCGTTCATTACCATCCGAAACTGACGATGACCAGGCCCCTTGGCGACGAGGGGCCTACCGAGTTCGTTGCCGCTTCGGCCGGGACGGGATGTCTTGCTTGAACCGATGCGGCTGCCGTCTTGAATCAACATCATGAAAGGAATCCATGATGACTTCCGAACCGATTGCCTCCCCTTCGACGAGTATCGCGCCAGCCAATAACGTGCTGCTGATCGTCGATGCCGAATCACTGCTTTCACGCTATCCGCAGCCCAGTCTTGAGCCCGAAACCCCGACCAGGATTGAAGAAGGCTTTATCTTTGCCATCAGCGGCACCCAAACACCACAAAGTGCAATAAATGACAGCCTTATGACGTTTCTCGCCAGCAACGGAAAGGACTTCCACATCCGTGGCAGGACCGTCAGCTTGCTCGCCGAACACAGCGTGGTGTTCTACGGGATGTCAGTAGGTAATGCCGGGGTACTTTCACCGCCTGAATTGGTCGTTCACGCCAACCTGACAGTCCCCGCACCCGATCCCGAAAACCCGACCCAACCGGGCAGCCACACGGCCGATGATCATTATTGGCACTGCACGCAATTGGCGGCTGGGGCGGCGGCGTGCGAACTGCAATTCATGCTGATCAATAAAAGCTGCGAGGCATTGGGGTACTTCAGTTGGTCGGTGGACGTGAAGTTGGTGGAGTGAATAGAAACCCAAAAAACCGGCCCTTGAGGCTAATGACGATCAGTTAAGCCATTAGCCTCAAGAGCCGGTTTTTTTATTGAACATGCAAATGTAATTAGAATTTCCAACTCGCCGTCGCTGTCTGAAAATCAGGCGCATCCCGATAAGGAGCACGGCTATGAAATTCGCAAAAGTCGCTCAGAAACTTGCCCTGTGGGCGGGCAGCCCCAAGACGTTCATGGGGGCGATCATTCTGATTTTTCTGTGGGGTCTGAGTGGGCCGATTTTTCACTTCAACGACACCTGGCAGCTGATTATCAATACGTCGACCACCATCATCACGTTCCTGATGGTATTCCTGATCCAGAACACCCAGAACCGCGACACGGACATTTTGCACTTGAAGGTCGATGAGTTGCTGCGGGTGACGAAGGAGGCGCAGAACGCGATGCTGGGGCTTGAGGCGCTGGACCTCAAGCAGTTGGAAGCGCTGAGAAAGCAGTATCGGCAACTTGGCGAGGGCGAAACGATTTCCCTGGACGGCACCGTCGTCCAGGAAAAAGGCAAGCAGGATTTGAATGAATGCTGATCGGGATCATCGCGGGTGGCCCGATGGCACCCGCGTGCTTCGTGGGTTAGCGACTGGCTTGCAGCGCCTTGGCCATTTGCAGGTGGTTCTGCAGTTTGGGCAACGTTTCTTCGGCGAAGGCTTTGATTTCAGGCACGTCGGTGGTCTGCGCTGCCTGTTGAAGCTGTTCGATGGCTTCCTGGGTGGTTTTCACCTGACTGGCCGCGTAGGCCTGGTCGAAGCTTGCGCCGTCCTGTACTTGCGGCATCAAGGCTTTGGCCTTATCGACGACCTCTTCGCGCGGAGCCACCGGCAAATCCAGTTGCTTGGCGATTTTCGCCAGGTGCTGGTTGGCGGTGGTGCGGTCGTTGATGACGACGATGGTGTAGTCCTTGACCTCTTTGGATTCGGTTTTCTGGTGCGCCAGGCGGCTGGCTTCGATATCGGCCATGCCTTTGGCCGATGCATCGTTAATGAATTCGGCGGGGGACTGGGCAAAGGCACTGCTGGCGCACAGGCCCAGCAACGTGGCAAAACTGGCATTGCGTAATCGGGTGGCCATCCGGCTCATGGTCGCGCCCTCCTCGTAAAAAATTCAAACGGGAGCTTACGCTCCCGCCTCTCAATCAAAACTACCTTCACCGCTACTTCGATTTCTGACCACCTTTGCGGCCCATATCGGGTTTCGAAGGGTCTTTATCGACAGTCGTGGTGGTAGTTTTCCCACCTTTGCGACCGGCTTCAGACGCCTTCGTTCGATCGTTGGCGAAGTTTCCCGAGTTCGAGTTTCTTGAATTAGGCATGATTCTCTACCTCTTGGTGATGATCGCGGCGAGCAGGAGCCCGCATAGAGTCAGAATTTCGATCACCGCAAAGGTTTAGAAAAGTTGAAAACGCCGCGACGAACGGTGGCAGATTTTTCAGGCCCCGAGGCGTTGGTGATGTTGGCGCTTGGCGGCGTACATGGCCTCATCGGCATGCCGGAACAATTGCTTTTCTTCAGTGCCGTCGTCGGGGTATCGCGCAACGCCGATGCTCGTCTGGATGATCAGGCTGTGGCCGTCCAGACGCAGGGGTTGAGCCAAAACCTGTCGGATTTTCCCCGCCACGCTGTCGGCGTCTTCCGAGGCGTGGATGCTGTGCAACAACACTACAAACTCATCACCGCCGATACGCGCCACCGTGTCGGTTTCTCGCACGCAGCCTTTGAGCCGGTTGGCGACCGCTTGCAGCAGCATGTCGCCGACCGCATGACCGTGGGTGTCGTTGACTTGCTTGAAGCGGTCGAGGTCGACGTACAGCAGTGCCATTCGGCCGGAGTCCGCCCGCGCCAGCGACAGTGAATCTTTAAGCCGGTCACGGAGTAACTCTCGGTTGGGCAGCTGAGTCAGCTGGTCGTACTGGGCCATGCGCTGCAGTCGGGCATGCAGTTGCTTGCGCTCAATCGCGGTGGCGACCTGGGCGCAAACGTATTGCAGCAGTTCCTTGTCCTGCTCGGTGTAGCGCTCACCACCGGGCACACTTTTAACGATCAGCGCACCGATGGTGCCGTTTTGTGAACTCAACGGCACACCCAGCCAGCAAGGCGAATGCTGGCCCGCGACCAGCGCCTCAAACCCTTCCGGCAAATTGTCCTGATCCGGGGTCAGCAGAATCGGCTGGCCGCTGCGAATCACCTCGGCACAGAGGCGTCCGGTGACAGTCCCGGGCTGCTCGGGTTGCAGTTCCAGGTCGTCCACGTGATAAGGGAAATTCAGCTGTGCACAGTGTTCGTCATACAACGCCACGGAGAAATTCAGCGCCGGCAGCCATTCACCGATGATCAAATGGATGCGCTTGAACAGCGCCAGTAAATCTTCCGTCGCGTGGGCCGCTTCGGAGATCGCATACAACGCCGCTTGCCGGGATTCGGCCTGCTTGCGCTCGGTGATGTCGCGCGCCACGGCGATGCGCAGTTGATCGACCTCCGACCAGCGTGCCGACCAGAGGATGTGCGCCACTCGGCCATCCTTGCGCAGGTAGCGGTTTTCGAAATTGAGTTTGGGGTCGCCGCCCATGATCTCCCGCGCGGCATCGAGGGTGCGCTGACGATCGGCGGGATGCACCAGATCGATCATCGGCTGGCCGATCAGCTCTTCGGGGGTATAACCGAAAATACGCTCGCAGGCCGCGCTGACAAATACGAAGCGACCTTGTTTGTCGACCGCACAGACGGCGTCCAGCAAGAGATCAATGTAACTCGCCAACGGCGCGGAATTTCTGGTTGCCATAGTGCGGTGAGCGTGTCCGGCCAATGCAGCAATAAAGAACCTTCCCTGCCCCATCAGTACAGCTGACGCCTCCTTGCAATCAGCCTCACGCCTTGTTCGTCACCAGCCCCGGCAATGCATGCGCCAGGGCATTGATGGCGAATCCGATAAACATCACCCCACACAACCGGGTAATCAACAGCTCATGGCGCTGGTACAACATGCGCACCTGCCGCGCACCGACAATGCCAATGAGGATAGCGTAGGCCATGAGGCCACCGACGAAGCTCAGGACAATCAGCCACGGCAGCATCGACCAGTGCAGCAATTCGGCACGGCTGGACAGCAGCGCCGTAAAAGTCGCTACCGCCACCGGGTAAGCCTTCGGATTGGTCAGGCCAAACAGAATGCCGTGCCAAAACGGCTGCCGCATCGGGCCTTGAGGTGCTTCGTCACTGCTGCGACGAGCGCGAACCGCGCGCAGACCGAGCCAAAACAGGTACAGCCCGCTGAGTACTCCCAGCACATCGAATGCGGTACTGCCGATTTCCCGCGCACCGACAATCGCGATCAGCGCAGTGCTGCACCAGACCACATCCCCCAGCAAATGCCCGCAGAGAAACCCCGCCCCGGCCCTCCGACCACGCGCCGCACCGATGCCGAACACCGCCAACACACCCGGCCCCGGCGTGATGCCGTAGATAAAGCCAGAGGCGAGAACAGCCATTAGCAGCGATGGGGTCATTGGATGTCCTGTTGAGGCTGGGCGAATGCACGCAAGTCTATCTCAGGTTCCCGGAACCCGACTTACAGATCGTCGAAGAACTTCATTCCCGCATACGGACGCTCACGACAGGCTGCCAGCCGTGACGCCAGGTCGCCGACATGGGCTTCGAGCTTGTGCCCGTCTGGGTCGAGGAAATAGAAGGATGCGCCTTCGCTCCGGTTATCACGCCATTCCCGGACGTCGGCGGATCGCAGGCGTTCGACGAAGAGCGGGAAGTCTGTTGCGTTAATGCTGAAGGCGAAATGGGTGTATTCGGCGGCGGGTTCAGAGTTGCGCAGTGGATCGAGGGAAAGGCACAACCAAAGACCCGGCAGCGAGAGATAGGCGCCAGTGTCCCACGTGGCTTCAAGCTGAAGTTGCAGCAGGTCGTGATAGAACGCCACGCTGCGGTTCAAGTCGGTGACGGCGAGGGTCAGGTGGTTGAGGCCTGTCAGCAATTTTATTTCCTCACGGGTATGCTCTGAACCAACGGTATCTGGAGCGCAAAAGCAGTGGAAAAGCCTAAAACCAAAAAACACAGCGATGCGTTTTATACAGCAGACATATCGCACAGGCACTCAGCACACCAGGCCTTGCTATTCGACGAAATCCAGCAAGCGCTGACTGAAGCGGATAGCGGTGATTTCGCGAGCCCAAAAGAAATGAAAGCGGTTTTAAGCAAGTGGGTGACAAACATCAGCTGATGCGCCGCTTTCAAACCAAAAATACTCGTCATCTACCGGCATTCCGATAAGCCTCCTTGCCACAAATGCAGGCATACCTGAAATACCACGTTTAAGTGAACAGCATTGCGTCATCAACCGCGTCCAATCCCCTCCCCAATCCGCCCATTCAACCAGTTCAACGCCTGATCCCCACCCCGCCGCTTGTGCCAAACCAACACAAACGTAAACGACGGAATGTGAAACGGCGGGGGGACCACGATCAACGACTGCTCATTGATGTTGAGCACCCCTCGGGAAGCAACTGGCGCTGGCAGGACAGGTGGTTCCGTCGCTAGTGCTGGATCACTTCGGGTGGTTTGGGTTGGTGGAGCGGGAGATGACATTGCCGCGGGTGTTTGGGGCGGTGTTGTTAATGGCGGGAGTGGTGTTGATTCAGTTCAGCGCTACACCGGCCAAAGCGGTGATTGCAGCCTCTTGAAAATCAAAAGATCGCAGCCTCCGGCAGCTCCTACAGGGATGCGTGGTCCCAGGTAGGAGCTGCCGAAGGGGGCGATCTTTTAAAACTTGTCGAGCGTGCGCAGCTTCTGCGGCAACCCCCACAGCAGCAGCGCGACGGCGATCAGCGCAGCGACGCCGATGACATACAGTGCCGGCGTGGTGCTGCCGGTCAGGTCCTTGATCCGCCCCACCATCACCGGACTGACGATGCCGCCGAACTGGCCGAGGGTGTTGATCACCGCGATCCCGCCAGCAGCCCCTGCCCCAGCACCGGCCAGCAGTTTGGGCGGCAGGGTCCAGAAGCTCGGGATGGAGGCGATGATCCCGGCACCGAGCAAGCCCAGCGCGACAATCAGGAAGGTCGTGTGGTTAGCGAAGATCCCCGCACAGAAGAACCCCACCGCGCCCACCGCAACCAGACCTGCGACAAACTTGCGTCGCTCGCCAGTCGAGTCGGACAACCGCCCGATCACCACCATGCTGATGGCGCCGCAGATGTAAGGGATGGCGGTCAGCAAACCGATCATCACCGGACTCTCGGTGCCGGCGCTGCGAATCAGTTGCGGGGCCCAGAAGTTCAAGCCATAGGATGCCACCTGAATCAGGAAGTAGATCAGCCCGAGAGTCAGGAAACCCGGAATCCGCAGCGCGGCGAGCAATGAGCCGCCACTCTTGTGCGGTTCATGGTGCGCAATACGGCTGGCCAGCAGCGTTTTCTCTGACGGCGTCAGCCAATGGGCGTCTTCGATGCGGTCCTTGAGCAACGTCAGCACCAGCAAGCCGAGGCCGATGCAAGGCACGCCGCCCAGCAGAAATAGCCAGTGCCAGCCGCGCATATCGAGGAAGCCGTCGAGGTGTTGCAGCACCAGCCCGGAGAACGGTGCGCCGACCAGACCGGCAAACGCCGACGACAGAAACAACATCGACGTGATGCGTCCGCGATAGTGCTGCGGGAACCACAGCGTCAGGTAATACAGGACTCCCGGCGCAAAACCGGCCTCCATCGCGCCAATCACAAAGCGCAGCGCGTAGAACTGCCATTCGCTATTGACGAAGACCATGGCCGCAGTGGCGAGGCCCCAGGACATCATGATCCGGGCGATCCAGCGCCGGGCGCCGACCTTGTACAGCATCATGTTGCTCGGCACTTCGAAGATCACGTAACCGACCACGAACAACCCGGCGCCGAGGCCGTAAGCGGTGTCGCTCAGGCTCAGGTCGGTCTGCAACTGGAACTTGGCGAAGCTGATGTTGATGCGGTCGAAAAACGCAAACAGGTAGCAGACCATGATCAACGGCATCAGGCGCCAGGCGACTTTGCTGACCAGGGCTTTTTCTTCGTCGTGGCTAACGGACGGGCTCGCGCCCGCCTCCAGTACATTAAGGCTCATGATGGTTCTCCAGGCGGACTGCCCGTGGGTGTCCGATTGTTTTTGTTGTCTGGTTGAGATGCTGCTTTCTGTAGGAGCCGAGCTTGGTCCGGGCGGCGATCCGACGATTGCGGTGGGTCAGTCGACATCAATGTTGGATGTGACTCAGTCATCGCGAGCAAGCTCGGCTCCTACAAGGGTTTGTTGGAGTCAGGAAGGGCTTGGATGCAGATCGCAATTGCGTCCGGCCTTGGCCAGCTGACCGGGCACTTCGTGGCCCAGCAGCGCGGGTAATCCTCGCGACAATTGCAGTAACAGCGGCAGATCGATGCCGGTGTGAATGCCGATTTCATCGCACAGGTTGACCAAATCCTCGGTGCAAATATTGCCCGAGGCACCCGGCGCGAACGGGCAACCGCCGAGCCCGCCCAGTGCCGCGTCAAAGCGTCGGGCACCGGCCTCGTAGGCGGCCAGCACGTTGCAGAGACCGAGCCCGCGAGTGTTGTGGAAATGCAGGGTCAAATCAGCTGGCGAAACGCGCTGCAAGACCCGCCGCACCAGACGATCAACCTGCCGCGGATTGGCCATGCCGGTGGTGTCGGCCAGGGTAATGCCCTGGATTCCGAGCTCCTGATACGCCTCGACGATTTGCAGCACGCGATCCTCGTCGATCTTGCCTTCGAACGGGCAGCCGAAGGTGGTGGCGATGCTGGCATTGAGTCGCACCGTCGTCCCTCCCACGTATTGCACGATCTCGCCGAACGCGGCCAATGAGGCTTCGCAACGCATGCGCATGTTGGCCTGGTTGTGGGTCTGGCTGGCGGACATCACCAGGTTCAACTCGTCGGCCCTGGTCGCCAGCGCCCGTTGCGCGCCTTTGAGGTTGGGGATCAACGCGACGTAAATCACCCCCGGTTGCCGGGTGATACCCTTGAACACCTGTTCACCATCACGCAGCGCCGGAATCGCCTTGGGCGAAACGAACGAGCCTGCTTCGATGCGGCTGAAACCGGCCAGCGACAGCTGATCGATCAAGGCAATCTTGTCGACGGTTTCGACCCAGGTCGGCTCGATCTGCAAGCCGTCGCGGGGGGAGACTTCCTGAACAATCAGGGTCTCGGAAAAATCAGTGATCATTGCACCACCCCTTGAGCTTTCAGCCGTTCGATGTCCGAATCCGTAAGGCCCAGCCCCGCGAGGATGCCGTCGGTGTGCTGGCCCAACGCAGGTCCGGACCAGTTCACGCCACCGGGCGTCTCGGACATTTTCGGCACGATGCCGGGCATCTTCACCGTGGCACCGCCGGGCAGGTCGGCATTGAGCAGCATGTCCCGCGCCTGATAGTGCGGATCGGCGACGATGTCGGCGACTGAATAGATGCGCCCGGCCGGGACTTCGGCCGCTTCCAGTGCCGACAACACATCGTCGATCGGCAGGCTGCTGGTCCAGTGAGTGATCGCCGCGTCGAGCACGTTGCTCTTGGCGGCACGCCCGTCGTTATGGGCGAACTCCGGCGCATCGGCCAGATCACGGCGACCGATGACGTCCATCAAGCGCTTGTAGATCGGGTCGCTGTTGCCGGCGATCACCACGTAGGCACCATCGGCCGTCAGATAAGTGTTGGACGGCGCGATGCCCGGCAAGGCCCCGCCGCTGCGCTCCCGAACATGGCCGAGCATGTCGTATTCGGGCACCAGACTTTCCATGACGTTGAACACACTTTCAGCCAGCGACACATCGACCACTTGCCCACCGCCCTGCCCGGTCTTGACCCGCAGCAGCGACATCAAGGCACCTATTACCGCATGCAACGAAGCTAGGGAATCGCCGAGGCTGACACCCACCCGGGCGGGTGGTGAACCGGGGGTGCCGGTGGTGTAGCGGATTCCGCCCATGGCCTCGCCGATTGCACCGAACCCCGGACGATCACGGTATGGGCCGGTCTGGCCATAACCGGATATACGCACCAGCGTCAGGTTAGGGTTGAGGGCGTGCAACACGTCCCAGCCCAGACCGAGTTTCTCCAGGGCGCCGGGGCGCAGGTTTTCGATCAGCACGTCGGCGCTGGTCGCCAGTTGCTTGACCAGTTCGATGCCTTCAGGTGATTTGAGATTCAGCGCCAGAGACTTCTTGTTTCGCGATTGCAGGTACCACCACAGCGACGTGCCTTCGTGCAGCTTGCGCCATTTGCGCAGCGGGTCGCCCTGACCCATGGCTTCGATCTTGATCACTTCGGCGCCGAACTCGGCGAGCATGCGCGCGGCGAACGGCGCGGCGATCAGCGTGCCGATCTCGATCACTTTGATTGCACTTAAAGGGGCAGTCATCGCGGGGTACCTCATGTTGTTCTTGGAATATGTGCCAAGGCTAGAGGACCACGAGGGCTGGAATCCAACCTTCAGTTGGCAACGAGCGTTCGCGAAACGCGAACGCCCTGAGATGACCGCGACCTCAGGTCAGCCTGCTCGCGATGGGGCCAGTCCATCCAATCGAGAATGATCAGACCTGCCCACGCAAATGCTCAAACAACATCCGGCTCACCGGCGACAGCGCCGCTTCATCGCGTACCACTAGAACCAACGCGCGATCCGACCAGTCATCCGTCAACGGCACCGCGTGCAAGCCCAACGCCCGGCCAAACAGCTCATAGGCTTTTTGCGGCAGGATGCCGATGCCCATGTTGGCCTGGACCATCCGGCACATGGCGTCGAAACCCGGTACATGAATCCGCAGCCGCAGCACTTTGCCGGCCTCTCGCGCGGCTGCGTGGGTACGCATATTGATCGAACTGGCGGAATGCAGACCGACGTAATCGCTGCCCAGCGTATCGGCGAAAGCCAGGCTGGAACGACTCGCCAACGGATGATCGGGCAGCATCAACACCATCAGTTTGTCCTGTCGATAAAGCACGCTGTGCAGACCTTTGACGTCGCTGTCACTGGAGCAGATCCCAAGGTCCGCCACGCCATCCAGCACACCCTGAATCACCCCGCTGCTGGGGCGTTCTTCGAGGTCGGTCTTGACCTGAGGATGACGCTCGGAAAAGTCCCGCAGGTCTTCGGGCAGGAATTGAATGATCGCCGACAGGTTGGCGAGCATCCGCACATAGCCGCGGATACCGTGACTGTGTTCGCCTAGTTCGAGCCCCATTTTCTCGACGTTGAACAGCATCTGCCGAGCATGGTGCAACAAGGTTTCACCGGCCGGCGTAAGGGTCATGCCCTTGGCCTGGCGCACGAACAGGCTGATGCCCAACGCTTCTTCCAACTCCATCAGCCGCTTGCTGGCCGCCGACACGGCGATGGCTTCACGCGCGGCGGCACGGGTCAGCGTGCCCTCCTCATGAACGGCGACAAACAGCTGGAGAGTGATCAGGTCGAGGCGGCGGATCAGGCTTTTTTGCAGCATGGAGGGCTCGATGACTTCTGTTCGACTGAGTCGGCAGGATAGCCCGGTTTCTACGCGACTCGGCAAAGCAAATTGCCCACAACATCACGAGGCATCGTCCTACACATAAATCTCTTGTAACACTCAGCCCTACCGGAAACAGCCGATTCAAAGCCTTCGCCGCGCTCTGTAAAGTCTGGAAACACACACGAACTGCAACAAACTCATGGATCGTTTCATTCAAGGAAAGTCATTTTCACATGGACCAGACAGCACACGCGGCAAACCGCTACACCAACTACCGCAAAGTCATCGCGTTGGCCGATCACGATTGGGAAAGCGCTGAAGCCGGGAAAATTTCGGGGCTTAACGTCGAAATCAAAAGTGCCAACCGGATGCTCGATCAGCACGGGCGCGCGTTTCATCATTTCTGCACGACGTCGTACCTGGGCCTGGATCACCATCCCGACATTCTCGACGGCGCCATGAATACCCTGTGGGAAACCGGCACCCTTCGCGTCGCCAACTCAAAGAACCGCTGCAAGCTGGCGATTCTGGAACAGTACGAAACCGAACTGTCCGAGTTGTTCGGCGCCAGCTGCCTGAGCACCTTGTCGTGCAGTGCGGCAAGTGCCGGAATCCTGCCGTTGCTGGCCAGCGGCGTGTTCACGGAAAACCGCCCTCCCGTGATGGTCTTTGACCGGTTGGCGCACTACTCGATGAATCACCTCAAAGCCGCCTGCGCGGATGAAACCACGGTCGTGACCAGTCCTCATAACGACATGGATTTTCTCGAGACGCAGTGTCAGCAACACCGCACCGTCGCGTATGTCGCAGACAGCGCCTACAGCATGGGCGGGGTCGCGGACATGGACAGTCTTTTGTATCTCAAGGACCGCTATGGGTTGTTTCTCTACCTGGACGATTCCCACGCGCTGTCTGCCGTCGGAACATCGGGAGCAGGCCTCATACGCCCCAGGTTGCACGCCCTGGAAAATGACTGCCTGATCGTCGCCTCGCTGGCCAACTCGTTTGGCGCCGGCGGTGGTCTGGTCATGCTGGGCAATGAACGGCAGAAGAGGCTCATTGCCCGTTACGGCGGCCCAAGCAATTGGTCGCAAAGCCTGGACAGTGCAGCCATTGGCGCGG
Source organism: Pseudomonas sp. GM41(2012) (assembly GCF_000282315.2). GTDB lineage: Bacteria > Pseudomonadota > Gammaproteobacteria > Pseudomonadales > Pseudomonadaceae > Aquipseudomonas. The sequence goes on along the minus strand of NZ_AKJN02000008.1, from coordinate 220,099 downwards.
GCAGAGCGTCCATCCTGCTACATCGCACGCTGGAATTTGCCGCGTTGCAGGAAAAACTTCAGGTTAATATCCGGCTCTTCGACAGCCTCATACGCACCGATCAACACAACAGCAACATGGCCATTCGATTGGTCAGCTGCGGCGAAGCAACGCTCGCCAACAGCATCGCCATGGAACTGGCCAATCACGGTTTCTTCACCTCGGCGGTTTTTTTCCCGGTGGTCGCACAAGGCAAGGCAGCCATCAGAATCACCCTGCGCGCCGACATGGAGCCGATGCTGATCCGCCACTTTTGTGAACTCATTACCGAGCTTTTACGCACTCGAGGCCGGGAAATCGGCTGTTGAACTGAAACCCTGGAAGCCTCGCAGGCTTCCAGGGGGCCGCAAGACTTCCTAAAACGCGCTGCGGAAAATCTCCTCGATCTGGCGCTGATCCGCCACGCGAGGATTGGTCAGGCCACACGCATCTTTCAAGGCATTGCTGGCGAGCATCGGGATGTCGTTGAGCTTGGCGCCGAGCTCACGCAAACCGGCGGGGATTTCCACGTCCTTGGACAGGCTGCGGATCGCCACGATGGCCGCCTGGGCGCCCGCTTCCGGGGTGAAACCGCGAACATCGACGCCCATCGCAAGGGCGACATCGGTGAGGCGATCGGCGCAAACCAGCGCGTTAAAGCTTTGTACGTGGGGCAGCAAGACCGCGTTGCACACACCATGCGGCAAGTCGTAGAACCCGCCCAACTGGTGAGCCATGGCGTGGACAAAACCCAGGGATGCATTATTGAACGCCATGCCAGCGAGGAACTGTGCGTAAGCCATGTTTTCCCGCGCGGCCATGTCACTGCCGTCGCGGACGGCCAGGCGCAGGTTGTTGCTGATCAACGTGATCGCCTTCAGTGCGCAGGCATCGGTGATCGGATTGGCCGCCGTGGAAACGTAGGCTTCGATAGCGTGAGTCAACGCGTCCATGCCAGTGGCAGCCGTCAGGCCCTTGGGCATGGCGACCATCAGCGCCGGGTCGTTGACCGACAGCAGCGGCGTAACGTTGCGATCGACAATGGCCATTTTCACGTGACGGGACTCGTCGGTGATGATGCAGAAACGGGTCATCTCGCTGGCGGTGCCGGCGGTGGTGTTGATGGCAATCAGCGGCAGTTGCGGCTGGCTGGATTGATCGACGCCTTCGTAATCGCCAATCTGCCCGCCGTTGGTCGCGCACAACGCGATGCCTTTGGCGCAGTCATGGGGCGAACCGCCGCCCAGGGACACCACGAAATCACAGCGGGTTTCCTTCAGCAGACCCAGACCGCTCTCGACGTTGGCGATGCTCGGGTTAGGCTTGGCACCGTCGAAAATCACCGAATCGATGTCCTGCATCGCCAGCTTCTCGGCAATCATTTTCGCTACACCCGCCTTGGCCAGCCCGGCGTCGGTGACGATCAGTGCCTTGCGAAAACCATACTTGCGAATGGCGTCCATGGCTTCGTCGAGGCAACCGATGCCCATGATGTTCACGGCGGGGATGAAAAACGTGCTGCTCATGAGCGAGTCTCCTGGCTGATGCCGAATCGGTAGCGCCGATCCAGCGGGTACCCACAGGATCGACCTATCGGTCACGCAGTAACTTGATCTGGCTCAAGTCTTGGTCGTGATAAAGTCGCCGCCCATCAGACCTTCTGCTTTGAGACTTTGAACGCAATGACCGATTTCCAGGATGTTGATGCCCAACTTGAAGACTGGAACGCCTTGCGCGCCACCGCCTCGTTCAGTGGCCTGCTGGTGGGCAACGGCGCCAGTCGCGCCGTGTGGGACGATTTCGGCTACGACTCGCTGTTCGAAAACGCCCGTACCGTCGAAGAAAAACCCCTGAGCCAGTCCGAGCTGAGCGTGTTCGACGCCCTGCAGACGCGCAGCTTCGAGCAGGTGCTCAGCGCGCTGAAAACCACCAGCCGGGTCAACAAGGCCCTGGCCGTGAGTTCCGCCGCGCCGCGCAATCGTTACTACGCGATCAAGGAAGCACTGATCAACACCGTGCACGCGGTGCACATCCCGTGGCGGCTGGTGGTGCCTTCGTCGCTGGCGATGATCAATCAGGAACTGGGCCGCTACCGGACCGTGTTCACCACCAACTACGACCTGCTCAATTACTGGGCGACCCAGCACCAGCCTGATGCGATCAGCGACCTGTTTCAGGGTGCAGAATCAAGCTTTGATCTGAGCGCCACGACGACCGATAAAACCCGCCTGCTTTACCTGCACGGCGGGTTGCATCTGGTGCGTAATCAGGACGGTACGGCGCGCAAACTGATGTCGACCGAGGGCACGTTGCTCGGCAGTTTCGCGATCAACAACACGATCAAGACCCTCGATGACGTGCCGCTGTTCGTCAATGAAGGTCCGGCGCAGGACAAGCTCAAAACCATTCGCAGCTCGGACTATCTGTCGTTCTGCTACGACCAGCTACTTGGCCATGGCGACGGGTTGTGCCTGTTTGGCCATGCCTTGGGTGAGCAGGACAGCCACATCATTCACGCCTTGCGCCAGGCGAAACCGCAAAGGGTGGCGATCTCGATTTATCCGCGCAGCAAGGCGTTCATTCAGCACCAGAAGCGGCACTACGCGAAGGTGTTTGAAGGCACCGGGAGTGAGTTGCGGTTTTTTGATTCGAAGACGCATGCGTTGGGGAGTCCAAAGCTAACGGTTCCCGTCGAGGTTTAGGCGGCGACGCGGCTAATGTCTTCGCGAGCAGGCTCGCTCCCACAGGGAACGCATTTCCAATGTGGGAGCGGGCTTGCTCGCGAAGGCGTCAGACCAATCGACTCATTCCTCGACGCTATGCACCACCACCAGCAACTGCGCCTGAACCTCGCCCACTGACCGTATCCGATGCGGTTTCTGCGCATTGAAATGCAGCGCGTCCCCACGATTGAGCAGCACCCGCTCGTTCATGAAGTCCACTTCCACCTGCCCCTCATGCACGAACAGAAACTCCTCGCCCAAATGTTCCTTGAAGGTCTTGTCGGCAAACTCGGTCGGCGGGTAAATCATGAACGGCAGCAAACTGCGCTCGCTGACCTGACGGGCCAACACCGCGTAACCCGGGCTGTCATCGTTGGCTGCCAGGGACTGGCGCTCATCGCTGCGCACCAGGCTGTAACTGTCGAGGCTGACGTTGTCTTCGGAGAACAACTCCTCGACCTTCACGTTCAGTGCCTTGGCCAGTTTCAACGCGGCAGCGATCGACGGAGTGTTCAACCCACGTTCGACTTTCGACAGATAGCTCTTGGTCATGCCGGACTTTTCGGCCAAGGCCTCCAGCGTCACGCCGAGTTTTTTTCTCAGTAATTTCAAACGGATAGACATGTAGAGCGATTAATCCATCAAGGGAGCAACGATTCTTTCTTGCTTATGACACAAGGTGTCATATAGCATCGCTTGTGTCATTTGCATTCACCCATGACCTTGCGAGCAACGAGTGAACGGCAAAACCGACGTCCATTGAACCACCCAAAGGACACCGATATGGCCAAGACCTTAGCACTACCCAAAGAGCAACTGGTCAAGCAAGCGCTGACCCAGATGCAAAATACCCTGGCGGATAATACGTGGACCGACCGGCAAAAGCTGGCCCTGACCTGCCGGATTCTGTTCGAGAACGGCCACGACGCTGGCCTGGCCGGGCAGATTACCGCCCGCGGCCCGCAACCCGGCACCTACTACACTCAACAACTGGGCCTGGGTTTCGACGAAATCACCGCCAGCAATCTGCTGCTGGTCAACGAAGACCTGGACGTGCTTGAAGGCCACGGCATGCCCAACCCGGCCAACCGTTTCCACAGCTGGGTGTACCGCGCGCGGCCAGACGTGAACTGCATCATTCACACGCATCCGACCCACGTTGCCGCGCTGTCGATGCTCGAAGTGCCGCTGCATATTTCCCACATGGACCTCTGCCCGCTCTACGACGATTGCGCGTTTCTCGAAGGCTGGCCGGGCGTGCCGGTGGGCAACGAGGAAGGTGAACTGATTGCCGCCGCCCTGGGCGACAAACGAGCGATCCTGCTTTCGCACCACGGCCAATTGTCCACCGGCGCGACCATCGAAGAAGCCTGTGTCATTGCGCAATTGATTGAACGCGCCGCCAAGCTGCAACTGCTGGCCATGAGCGCCGGGACCATCAAGTCGATCCTGCCAGCGCTGGGCCGCGAAGCCCATGACTGGATCGCCAGGCCGAAACGTCACGCCGCCGCTTTCAACTACTACGCTCGGCAGAACCTGCGTCAACACGCCGATTGCCTGAACTGAAACCACTCATTTTCAAGAGGAGAGTCGCCATGTCGACCCCAAACATTCACGGCATCATCGGCTACACCATCACTCCGTTCACCGCCAACGGTGAGGGCGTTGATCTCGAAGCGCTCGGGCGTTCCATCGATCGCCTGATCGACGACGGCGTGCACGCCATCGCACCGCTGGGCAGCACCGGCGAAGGCGCTTACCTGAGCGACGCGGAATGGGATCAGGTCAGTGAATTCAGCGTCAAACACGTGGCCAAACGCGTGCCGACCATTGTCAGCGTGTCCGACCTGACCACCGCCAAAGCAGTACGCCGCGCACGTTTCGCCGAAGCCCACGGCGCCGATGTGGTGATGGTGCTGCCGACGTCCTACTGGAAACTCAGCGAAGCGGAAATCCTCGCCCACTACCGCGCCATCGGCGAGAACATCGGCGTACCGATCATGCTCTACAACAACCCGGCCACCAGCGGCACCGACATGTCGGTGGACCTGATCCTGCGGATTTTCAATGCCGTGGACAACGTGACGATGGTCAAGGAAAGCACCGGCGACATCCAGCGCATGCACCAGCTGCAACGATTGGGCGAAGGTCGGGTGCCGTTCTACAACGGCTGTAATCCATTGGCGCTGGAAGCCTTTGCGGCAGGCGCGAAAGGCTGGTGCACAGCGGCACCGAACCTGATCCCGCAGCTCAATCTTGATTTGTATGAAGCGGTATTGGCCAACGATCTGGGCAAGGCACGCGAACTGTTTTATCGCCAGTTGCCGCTGTTGGATTTCATTCTGAAAGGTGGCTTGCCGGCGACGATCAAGGCCGGTTTGCGCGCCACCGGGCTGGAAGCGGGTGACCCGCGGTTGCCGGTGTTTCCACTCGGCGAGGCGGGTTGCAGTCAACTGCAGGAATTGTTGACCGCATTGCGCTGATCCACGAATACACACAAAAAACCAATGTGGGAGCGAGCCTGCTCGCGAAGGCGGCTGAACATTCGACAAAAATGTTGAATGGAAGACCGCTATCGCGAGCAGGCTCGCTCCCACAGGAGATTTGTATCGGGGTTCAAAGCACCGGCAGGGTCTTGTCCTTGATCACCGTGGTCGGCCCGTTGGCTTTGACGCTGGCGATGCCTTTCTCCAGCGCGGCAGCGGAGGTGTAAGCCTCGCTGCTACCGATGATCTCGTGGTTAGCAGCCTTGAGGTTGAAATAAGGATGGCCATCCTTGGTGGTTTTCTTCTCGTAGCGTTCATCCTTCGGGCTGTTGCTCTGAACCGACACGATGCCTTTGTCAGCGGCAGCGCGAGTGGTGTACAGCTCGCTGGTCAGAATGGTTTCCGCGTTAGCGGCCTTCAGTACAAACTTGAACTGACCATTGCTGCTTTTACTCACTTCATACCATCCAGACATGCTCTTTCTCCTTGGCAATTGAGAGGTTTCGCGCTTCAGAGTAAAGACCAGGCCGGGACATCTGTCGCCTGTCTGGGCCTCATCGCGAGCAGGCTCGCTCCCACAATGGATCGATGTACACAATTCCCCTGTGGGAGCGAGCCTGCTCGCGATGAGGCCGGTAAGGTCAGCACAAAATCTACCTACTTCACCGCCGCACGCACCACCGATAACTCCGGCGCCTGCACCCGTCGCTGACTCAAATAGCGCGTACAACTGACCCGCAAAAACGAGGCGAAATTCACCACCTCGCCGCGGTAGTCCATCACCTCTTCATACAGCTTGGCGATCAACTGGTTGGTGGTCATGCCGTCGACCTCGGCGATTTCGCTGAGGATGTCCCAGAACTGATTCTCCAGTCGCAGGGTGGTGACCACCCCGCAGATGCGCAGCGAGCGGGAGCGCGATTCGTAGAGAATCGGATCGGCTTTGACGTAGAGCTCGCACATGGAAAGGTCCCTCGTTACAGCGTGATTTTGGTGCCCAGCAACCCGAGGAAACCGGCGAGCCAGCTCGGGTGCGCCGGCCAGGCCGGAGCAGTGGCCAGATTGCCCTGAACATGACCTTCCGTCACCGGGATATCGATGAACGTACCGCCCGCCAGGCGCACTTCCGGAGCACAGGCCGGGTAGGCGCTGCATTCGCGACCTTCGAGAATCCCCGCGGCCGCCAACAATTGTGCGCCGTGACACACGGCGGCGATCGGTTTGCCGGCCTTGTCGAACGCTCGCACCAGTTCCAGGACTTTTTCGTTCAGGCGCAGGTACTCCGGCGCACGACCACCCGGTACCAGCAGGGCGTCGTAGTCCTCGGACTTGACCTTGGCGAAGTCGAAGTTAAGGGCAAACAGGTGACCGGGTTTTTCGCTGTAGGTCTGGTCGCCTTCGAAGTCATGGATTGCCGTGCGTACGGTCTGACCGGCGGTTTTGTCCGGGCAAACGGCGTGCACTGTGTGGCCGACCATCAGCAGCGCCTGAAACGGCACCATCACTTCGTAGTCTTCGACGTAATCGCCGACCAGCATCAGAATTTTTTTAGCTGCCATGGGGAGGACTCCTCTGGGAAATACGTGGGCCTGCAGGAGTATTCAAGGTAGTCCTTAATCAGCATGGCAGGTAATACCCGACTACTACGCCAATCCCCCGTAGGAGCTGCCGAAGGCTGCGATCTTTTGATCTTTAAAAATCAAAGTCAAAAGATCGCAGCCTTCGGCAGCTCCTACGTTGCGAGCATTACTCGCAACTGTACGGATAACTCTGCGCCTAGCTGTAACAGCTGCAAACGCCGGGTTTATGGCTAGATGAAGGTCTTCCCGCCACCCTCGATTCTGGTTGCCATCATGTCCTCGCGCGAAAACACCGGCATGGCCCTCGGCCTGCTCGGCGTTGTGATTTTCAGCCTCACCCTGCCCTTCACACGGATCGTCGTGCAGGAACTCCATCCGCTGCTCAACGGCCTGGGCCGCGCGCTGTTCGCGGCGGTTCCGGCGGCGTTGCTGTTGCTCTGGCGTCGGGAAAAATGGCCGACCTGGAAACAGGTCAAAGGCCTGACCCTGGTGATTGCCGGGGTGATCCTCGGTTTCCCGGTGTTGTCGGCCTGGGCCATGCAAACCTTGCCGGCGTCTCACGGTGCGCTGGTCAACGGCTTACAGCCGTTGTGCGTGGCGCTGTACGCCGCGTGGTTGTCCCACGAACGCCCGTCGAAAGCCTTCTGGGCCTGCGCTGCGCTGGGCAGCGCGCTGGTGCTGGGTTATGCGCTGATCAGCGGGGCCGGCAGCATTCAGGCCGGTGATTTGCTGATGCTCGGGGCGATTGCCGTTGGCGGCCTGGGTTATGCCGAGGGCGGCCGGTTGGCCAAGGAGATGGGCGGTTGGCAGGTGATCTGCTGGGCACTGGTGCTGTCGACGCCGTTGCTGATCGGGCCGGTGCTGTACCTGGCGCTGCAACATCAGGGCCAGATTTCGGCCAAGACCTGGTGGGCCTTCGGTTACGTCTCGCTGTTCTCGCAGTTCATCGGTTTCTTTGCCTGGTACGCCGGGTTGGCGATGGGGGGGATTGCCCGGGTCAGTCAGATCCAGCTGTTGCAGATCTTCTTCACCATCGCCTTTTCGGCGCTGTTCTTCGGCGAACACATCGAGCCGATCACCTGGCTGTTTGCCGCCGGGGTGATCGTGACCGTGATGCTGGGGCGCAAGACGGCCGTCAAGCCAGCGCAGGTTGCCACAGCCTGATCCCCGCCCCGTAGGAGCAAAGCTTGCTCGCGATGACGTCCTCAAGATCGCTATCGCGAGCAAGCTATGCTCCTACAGGGGTTGTGATCAGAGGTAGCCGTCAGCCCGCAGCAGGGTTTCCAGGCAATGTTCGCTGATGTGGTAGAAATCCTTCAATTCCTGAATCTTCACCAACAGCTGGGCCGGATCAACCGGCTCGGCACGTTTGACCGCCAGGATCATCTTGTTCTTGTTGGTGTGGTCCAGTGAGATGAACTCGAACACCTTGGTCTCGTAACCGCAGGCTTCCAGGAACAACGCGCGCAAACTGTCGGTGACCATTTCCGCTTGCTGGCCCAAATGCAGACCGTATTGCAGCATCGGCTTGAGCAGCGCCGGGCTCTGGATCTGCAGGCGGATCTGCTTGTGGCAGCACGGCGAGCACATGATGATCGAGGCGCCGGAACGAATACCGGTGTGGATCGCGTAGTCGGTGGCGATGTCGCAGGCATGCAGGGCGATCATCACGTCCAGCTCGCTCGGCGCCACGCTACGCACATCGCCGCACTTGAACACCAGCCCTGGATGCTCGAGCTTTTCGGCCGCGGCGTTGCACAAATCCACCATCTCTTCGCGCAACTCGACGCCGGTCACCACGCCTTCGGCCCTCAAGGTGTTGCGCAGATAGTCATGGATCGCGAACGTCAGGTAACCCTTGCCCGAGCCGAAATCCGCCACCTGAACCGGTTTGTCCAGCGCCAGCGGTGAGGTGGTCAGCGCATGGCTGAAGACTTCGATGAACTTGTTGATCTGCTTCCACTTGCGCGACATCGCCGGGATCAGCTCGTGCTTACTGTTCGTCACACCAAGGTCAGCCAGGAACGGCCGGCTCAGGTCGAGAAAGCGGTTCTTCTCGCGGTTATGCTCAGCGGACGGCACTTCACGCAATTGCTGAGGTTTGCTCTTGAACAGCGAAGACTTGCCCTTTTTGCTGTATTCCAGCTGAGCTTCATCCGTCAGCGACAGCAAATGCGCATTTTTGAACGATGCCGGCAAGAGTGCGGCGATGGTCGCTACGCCCTCGGCAATCGGCAAATTCTTGGTGATGTCGCGGGTTTTGTAGCGGTAAACGAAGGACAGGCAGGACTGATCCTTGACTGTCAGTTGCTTGATGATCAGCCGCTGCAAATCCACTTCAGTGCCGACGTATTTGGCCAGCACCAGTTTGATGAAGGCGTTATCGTCGAGGCTGGATTGCAGCAGGTCGATGAACTGGGCGTGGTGATCCGGCGCGAGGCTGGCGGGAGTGGCGGTGACAGACATGGGAAAAACGGCCTCGGGCGGTGCGGATCGGGGAATGGCGGGTATTTTAGGGGGGATGGGGGTTTGGGACACGCAGTTATTTACCGAACGGCTTGAAAACCACCCCTCACCCCAGCCCTCTCCCCAATGGGGAGAGGGGGAAAGGGAGCAGATCTCCGTGCTTTTCAACACCTGAGTTCGACTCGAAATTTCAGGTCGATGCAGCTCGAAAGTACCACTCGGTCGGCTCCCTCTCCCCTTTGGGGAGAGGGCTGGGGTGAGGGGCGGGATCTAAGTCGAACAAGAATCCAGAAGCCTACCCCAACACCACCAACCGATTCGGCAACTCATTCCTCACATGCGTCACCGGCACATGCACCTTGAGCAACTCGCCACACGCCTCCACACATGTCACAAACCCCTGCAACGTCTGCCCCTGCTTCACCTGCTGAGTAAACGCCGCAACAATTCCATCCCAGTTCTTGTTGTCCAGCCGTTTGGAAATCCCTTCATCCACCAGAATTTCCACATAGCGTTCAGCCTCGCAGACGAAAATCAGCATGCCGGTGCTGCCCACCGTGTGGTGCAGGTTCTGCTCCAGAAACTGCCGGCGCGCCAGGTTCGAGGCGCGCCAGTGACGCACCGAGCGCGGGATCAGGTGCGTGGTGATTTTTGGAATCCTGAACACCAGGCACAGCACGATGAACGTGATCCATTGCACCAGCAGCAAGCTGTGCATGGTCAGCCAGCCGGTCAGGTAATGCACGACACCCGGCACGACCAGCGCCAGCAGGCTGGCCCAGAGCAGCGGGATGTACGCATAGTCGTCGGCGCGGGCCGCGAGCACGGTCACCAGTTCGGCGTCGGTGTCGCGCTCGACCCGGGCAATCGCCTCGGCAACTTTGCGTTGTTCGTGTTCAGTCAGTAATGCCATGTTTAAGAATGCCCACTCGTTATTGTTATGTGATCACCAGCCGCCCGAGGAACCGCCTCCCCCGAAACTGCCCCCGCCGCCGCTGAAGCCCCCGCCTCCACCGCCACCACCAAAACCTCCACCGCCGAACCCGCCGCTCGAACCGCCTCGACCGCCGCCGCTGGGCAGGATCCCGAGCATCTGACAGACAAACATCGTCAGGATGAACAGCATCACCAGAAACACGAAGATCCCCGGATGCCGTGAGACGAAGTCGCTTTCCTGATTGCCGCCGGAGTCATACACCGTGGACGGCTCATCCAGCGGATTGCCGCCCAGCACCACAAGCATTGCCGCGACTCCGTCGCTGATGCCCTTGCTGAAGTTACCGGTCTTGAACGCCGGGGTGATCACCTGATTGATGATCACCGAGCTCTGCGCATCGGTCAGCCGATCTTCCAGGCCATAACCGACTTCAATCCGCAGCTTGCGATCATCGCGCGCGACGATCAGCAGCGCGCCGTTGTTCTTGTCCTTCTGGCCGATACCCCAGTAGCGCCCCAGTTGATAACCGAAGTCCGCAATGTCGGTACCCTGCAAATCCGGCAACGTCACCACCACCAGCTGCTCGCCGGTGGCTTTTTCATGGGCCTGAAGCTGTTGCGTCAGCTGCTCACGCACCGCAGGCTCGATCATCTGGGCGTTATCGACCACCCGCCCGGTCAGTTCCGGAAACTTCAACGCAGCCTGGGCCGTCAGGGCAAACACCCAGAGCAACAGCACCAGGCCAACTTTCAACACACGCATTGGCAACCTCATCCTTGGTGATGCTTCAAGCCCCTTGCGGCGCTTACTGGAACTTCACTTGAGGCGCTTTTTCCGCATCGGGGCTGGTGGCCTCGAAAGTTTCGCGGATCGGCAAATCGCTGTACATCACCGAGTGCCACAGGCGACCGGGGAAGGTACGCAGTTCCGTGTTGTATTTCTGCACGGCGAGGATGAAGTCCCGGCGCGCCACGGCAATGCGGTTCTCGGTGCCTTCAAGTTGCGATTGCAGGGCCAGGAAATTCTGGTTGGCCTTGAGGTCCGGGTAACGCTCGGACACCACCATCAAACGGCTCAAGGCACCGGTCAGTTGATCCTGGGCCTGCTGGAACTGTTTGAGTTTTTCCGGGTTATCCAGGGTTTTGGCATCGACCTGGATCGACGTGGCCTTGGCCCGGGCTTCAATCACGGCGGTCAGGGTTTCTTCTTCGTGCTTGGCGTAGCCCTTGACGGTTTCCACCAGGTTGGGAATCAGGTCGGCGCGGCGCTGGTACTGGTTCTGCACCTGGCCCCAGGCGGCCTTGGCCTGTTCGTCGAGTGTCGGAATCGTGTTGATGCCGCAGCCGGCCAGCAGTGTGGTCAGCAACATCAAGGCTGCGACTTGCAGGCTCGACCGATAGTGGTGTCGTACATTCATCTGGTTGATGCTCCCTTGCACATTCCGTTGAAAAACAACCTTCGAACTTTGAACCCGGCTCTTGGGGCATAATCTGCCGCCGCCACTGGATTGCATCGAGCCAATGGGCTAAAAGATGCGCCAGCACGAAAACACGCAGAAGTGTGCTGCATTTACCTGAACAACAATAGTCGCTCCCTAAATTTTGGCTGATCGGCGCGTATTCACTGCCGTTTAGGCTTTTGAGAAAACTATTCATGAAGAAGCTGTGTTTGCTGGGCCTGTTCGTCAGCCTGGCCAGTCATAACGTATTGGCCGCCACGACGCCCGCTCCTCTGGAAAACAAGGACGCGTTCATCAGCAACCTGATGAAGCAAATGACCCTCGATGAAAAGATCGGCCAGTTGCGCCTGATCAGCATCGGCCCGGAAATGCCTCGGGAGCTGATCCGCAAGGAAATCGCTGCCGGCAATATCGGTGGTACGTTCAACTCGATCACCCGCCCGGAAAACCGTCCGATGCAGGACGCGGCCATGCGCAGCCGGCTGAAGATCCCGATGTTCTTCGCCTATGACGTGATCCACGGCCACCGCACCATTTTCCCGATTCCGATAGCCTTGGCCTCGAGTTGGGACATGGACGCCATCGGCCTGTCCGGGCGCATCGCCGCCAAGGAAGCCGCGGCGGACAGCCTCGACATCACCTTCGCGCCGATGGTCGACATCTCCCGCGACCCGCGCTGGGGACGGACTTCCGAAGGCTTCGGTGAAGACACGTACCTGGTGTCGCGCATCGCCGGCGTGATGGTCAAAGCCTTCCAGGGCACCGGCGCGAACGCGGCCGACAGCATCATGGCCAGCGTCAAGCACTTTGCCCTGTACGGCGCGGTCGAGGGCGGTCGTGACTACAACGTCGTCGACATGAGCCCGGTCAAGATGTTCCAGGACTACCTGCCACCGTACCGTGCGGCTATCGACGCCGGTGCTGGCGGGGTAATGGTCGCGCTGAACTCGATCAACGGCGTGCCGGCCACCGCCAACACCTGGCTGATGAACGACCTGTTGCGCAAACAATGGGGCTTCAAGGGCCTGGCCGTCAGCGACCACGGGGCGATTTTCGAGTTGATCAAACACGGCGTTGCCCGTGACGGTCGCGAAGCCGCGAAGCTGGCGATCAAGGCTGGCATCGACATGAGCATGAACGACACCCTCTACGGCAAAGAGCTGCCGGGGCTGTTGAAGGCGGGTGAGATCCAGCAAAGCGACATCGACAACGCCGTGCGTGAAGTGCTCGCCGCCAAGTACGACATGGGCCTGTTCAAGGACCCGTACCTGCGCATCGGCAAGGCTGAGGATGATCCGGCCGACACGTACGCCGAAAGCCGCTTGCACCGCACCGAGGCCCGTGATGTCGCGCGTCGCAGCATGGTGTTGCTGAAGAACCAGGGCGAAACCCTGCCGCTGAAGAAAACCGCGAAAATCGCCCTGGTCGGCCCGCTGGCCAAGGCACCGATCGACATGATGGGCAGTTGGGCCGCCGCCGGTAAACCCGCGCAATCGGTGACCCTGTTCGACGGCATGACCACGGCACTGGGCGCGCAATCGACGCTGATCTACGCCCGTGGCGCCAACATCACCAGTGACAAGAAAGTCCTGGATTACCTGAACTTCCTCAACTTCGACGCACCGGAAGTGGTGGACGATCCGCGTTCGGCCCAAGTGCTGATCGACGAAGCGGTGAAAGCCGCCAAGGATGCCGATGTGGTGGTGGCAGCAGTGGGCGAATCCCGTGGCATGTCCCACGAATCGTCGAGCCGCACCGACCTGAACATCCCGGCCAACCAGCGCGACTTGATCAAGGCCCTGAAGGCCACCGGCAAACCGCTGGTGCTGGTGTTGATGAACGGCCGTCCGCTGTCGATTCTCGAAGAGAAGGAACAGGCTGACGCGATCCTGGAAACCTGGTTCAGCGGCACTGAAGGCGGCAACGCCATCGCCGACGTGCTGTTCGGCGACTACAACCCGTCGGGCAAATTGCCGATCACCTTCCCGCGCTCGGTGGGTCAGATTCCGACCTACTACAACCACCTGAGCATTGGCCGGCCGTTCACGCCGGGCAAACCGGGCAACTACACCTCGCAGTATTTCGATGACACTACCGGGCCGCTGTTCCCGTTTGGTTTCGGCCTGAGCTACACCAATTTCAGCCTGAGCGACATGGCGCTGTCGTCGACCACACTGAACAAAACCGGCAAGCTCGACGCCAGCGTCATGGTGAAAAACACCGGCAAACGTGACGGCGAAACCGTGGTGCAGTTGTACATCCAGGACGTGACCGGCTCGATGATCCGCCCGATCAAGGAACTGAAGAACTTCCAGAAAGTCATGCTCAAGGCTGGCGAACAGAAAGTCGTGCGCTTCACCATCACAGAGGATGACCTGAAGTTCTTCAATACACAGCTCAAGTTCGCTGCCGAACCGGGCAAGTTCAACGTGGAGATCGGCCTGGATTCACAGGACGTGACGCAGCAGAGCTTTGAACTGCTGTAATACCTGAAACACCGCAATAAAACTGTGGGAGCGAGCCTGCTCCGGGCGGCGTTCCGACGATGAGGCCATAACATTCAGCATCTTTGTAGAATGTTATGCCGCCATCGCGAGCAGGCTCACTCCCACAGTGGTTTCTGGTGTGACGACTATCCGCGTCGATCCAGCAGATTCACCACCAATCGATCCACCCATCCCCAAATCCTTTGCTTCACCCGCCGCCACAGCGGCCGGCGTTGCCATGCTTCCAGGCTGACTTCCTGGCTCTGCGCAAAGTCCCTCTCGAAACTTGCCGCCACCGCACGCGTCAGCCCCGGGTCCAGCGCCTCAAGGTTGGCTTCCAGGTTGAAGCGCAAATTCCAGTGATCGAAATTGCACGAGCCGATGCTCACCCAGTCGTCGATCAGGACCATTTTCAAGTGCAGGAAACACGGCTGGTATTCGAAGATCGTCACCCCGGCCTTGAGTAATCGCGGGTAGTAGCGATGCCCCGCATAACGTACCGACGGGTGATCGGTGCGCGGCCCGGTCAGCAGCAGACGCACATCAACACCTCGGGCGGCAGCCCGGCGCAGTGAGCGGCGGACTTTCCAGGTTGGCAGGAAATACGGCGTCGCCAGCCAGATCCGCTGCTGGCCGCTGTTCAGCGCGCGAGTCAATGATTGCAGGATGTCCCGGTGCTGGCGGGCGTCGGCATAGGCGACCCGGCCCATGCCCTCACCCACGGACGGCACGCGTGGCAGACGCGGCAAGCCGAAATGCGAAGCCGGTTTCCAGGCGCGCCGATGGCGGTTGGCAATCCATTGACGGTCGAACAGCAACTGCCAGTCGATGACCAAAGGACCGGTGATTTCCACCATCACTTCGTGCCATTCGCTGGTGTCTTCGCCCGGCGTCCAGAATTCATCGGTCACCCCGGTGCCGCCCACCACGGCCATGCTCTGATCGACCAGCAACAACTTGCGGTGATCGCGGTAGAAGTTGCCGACCCAGCGCCGCCAGCTCAGGCGATTGTAAAAACGCAGTTCCACGCCCGCCGCCATCAATCGCTGGCGCAAGGTCAGGGTGAACGCGAGGCTGCCGTAATCATCGAACAGGCAGCGCACGCGCACGCCACGTTCGGCAGCCTGGACCAACGCCTGAACCATCGCTTCGGCACAAGCGCCCGCCTCCACCAGGTACAGCTCCAGTTCGACCTGCTCTTCGGCGCGGGCAATCGCGACCAACATCCGTGGGAAAAACTGCGGACCGTCGATTAACAGTTCAAAACGGTTGCCTTCACGCCAGGGGAAAATTGCGCCGGCCATGTCAGCGCGCCGTGAAAATCAGTACCGCACCCACCGGCACCGACAGACTGATGGCCGACAAACCGGCGACCTTACGCAAACTTTCCAGACCGGGGGCCAGGTCGAAATCCGCGGCATTGATGATCAGCGGTTCGAGGGTCACCACCTGGAAGCGCCGGTCATCGAGACGAGTCGCCAGCAGTTCGGCGTTGTATTCGTGTTGTTTGCCATGAAGGTTGACGGTCAGCGGCAGGCGCAACTCAAGTTGCGCACCAGGCGCCAGATCGTTGATTGGCCGCAGATCGATCTGCGTGGTGATCAGCGCTTGGGGGAAAGTCTGGATTTCAAACAGGTCCTTGCGCATCCGTTCATCGCGCAGCGGGATGCCACTGTTGACCGAGTCCAGCTCGACTTCCACCTCGGCCAGGCCTTTGGGATCGACCTTGCCGTGCAGCACCAGAAAGCGCTGCACTTCGGAGATATTGGTGTTTTTGGTGCTGATGAACGACAGCCGCGAGGACTCGCCGTCCAGATACCAATCGGCGTGGGCCGACAGCGTGGCGCTGGCCAACAGCAGGAAGGCGAGTGTTTTGCAGAGGAAGCGGTTGAACATAGAGACTCGTGGGGCAGATAAACCTGCACGAACCTTAACCGCCCGTGGGCGCATTGCAAACCGCAAGATCAAAAGATCGCAGCCTTCGGCAGCTCCTACATCGACCGCGTGCAACCATGAAGTAGCGGGTGCCCCCCGTAGGAGCTGCCGAAGGCTGCGATCTTTTCAGGGCATCAACCGGCAGCCTTGGCGTTCGCTGATCCATTGCGCGCTGTTGTTGCGGCCCATTCCGCTGACGGTGACGCGTTTGCTGGCGGGGTCATCAGTAAAGCCGCTGGGCGGCAGCCACTGCTTCACATAGCTGTGGCAGTACTCGGCCGGGTTGTTCATCACGTAACGGCACGAACAATATTCCTTGGCGGTATAGCCGCTGATGATGTCCGGGAATGCCCACAGCGCCACGCGCTCTTGCCAGATCCAGCCGAGCAAGGCGATCAACAGGATCAACAACAGCGTGCTGAACGGTCGGCGACGAACAAAGCTGCGACGCTTCATGGCTGCACCTTCGCGGCAAATGCCCGGAGCGCGAGTTTGAGCAAATCGTTGTGCCGGTAGCTGCCATCGCGGTCATCGCCGTAGCGCACGATCACCAGGTTTTCGCCGGGAATCACGTACATCGCCTGCCCCCAATGACCCAGTGCGGCGAAAGTGTCGGCGGGTGCATCGGGCCATGGTTTTGCGGCGCCTTCCACCACGCGGTTAAGCCACCAATGGCCGCCGGGCACGGCGTCGTCCTGATTGGCTTGATAGTGAGCGAAAGGTTCGCGGTTGAACGTGACCCAGTCTCTGGGCAGCAATTGCCGCTCGCCCCAGCGGCCGTCGCGGGCCATCAGCAGACCAATTCGCGCGAGGTCCCGGGCGGTGAGATAGGCGTAGGACGAAGCGACGAAGGTTCCCGTGGCATCGCTTTCCCAGACAGCGTGGCGAATCCCCAAAGGCTCGAACAACGCAGTCCATGGATAGTCTGGATAGCGGGTCGGGCCGACGATGGTTTTCAGTGCAGCGGATAACAAATTGCTGTCACCGCTGGAGTAACGGAATGCCTGACCGGGTTTGGCGTATTCAGCGTGATCGGCGGTGAATGCGGCCATGTCCGGGTGACCACGGGTGTAGAGCATCGCGACCACCGAGGATTTCAACGGCGCGTATTCATAGTCTTCCTGCCAGTCCAGGCCCGAGGCCCAATGCAGCAGGTCGGCCATGGTCATCGTCGGGTGTTTTTCCAGCGGTGGATAAAATGTCTGCACCGGGTCCTGGAGCTTGAACAGGCCTTCGCCATAGGCCACGCCGAGGACCGTGGCCATCAGGCTTTTGCTGATGGACCAGGTCAGGTGCGGGGTGTCGGCGGTGGTCGGACCGGCGTAGCGTTCGTAGATCAGTTGACCGTCGCGGATCACCAGCAAGGCGTCGGTGCGGATGCCTTTTCGGGTGGCCTCATCACGGGGTGGGAAGGCGTAAGCCTCCAGCGCTTGAAGCGCCGGCCCGCTGACTGTCGGACCGGTTGACCATTGCTCGGCAGGCCAATATTCGGCGTGGGCCGTGAGGCTGAGCAACAGCCCTACAATCAGGGACAAGCCTTTGAACATGGTGGGGGCTCGGAAGGATGGACCTGCTGAGCCTAGTCGCGGTTGATGACAGTTTTGAAATTTGCGGCGCCCATGAGGCCGCCATCGCGGGCAAGCCTTGCTCCTACAAGGACCGTGCAATACCTGTAGGAGCAAGGCTTGCCCGCGATGAGGCCCGTCAGATCGCCGCCAACGCCTTGGCCAACCGCTTCCCCCGCGCCCCCGCCGCCAAATCCATCACGCCCTGATCACGCTGCCACATCGCCGCCCAATGCGGCGGGCCATCGGCCAGTGCCTGAGTCACCTCAGCCTTGAGCCCATCGAACTGCGCAAACAAGCCTCCGAGTAACACATGCCCGGACGGATTATTCGGCGCCTGCCGGCTGACTTCCGCGCACCCGGCCAGCAGCGCCAGCAAACGCAGTTGCAAGGCTTGCGGCCAGTCGCTGTCCTGACCGATGCCGTACAGCCAGGCGGTCATGGCGCTCAGAACGTAAATGTCCTCAAGGGTGCGGAACGGTTTGATGTAAGCCTCCCAGCCATCCCCCGCCAACAGTTCGCACTGAGCGTTATCGAGAAGCAATCGACCATGGCTGATGTCTGGCATCAACGGGATCGCCGGTAACTTTTCCAGACGCACGCCGGGTTCATCGGGATAGACCACCGCCAGACTCAGGCGCGGTTTTTCCTCGGGAGCTTCACTGCGAGCAGCGATCAGCAGCCAATCGGCAGCATCGCCTGCGGTGACAAAATCCTTGCGCCCGCTCAGGCGCAAATCGTGCAGACGGGTCTGCATGTCCGCCACCCGCAGGCTGCGCTGTTCGGTCGCGCACAACGCGCCGAGGCTCAGCGGCGCGCTCGGCCAGAGCATGCGCAACGCCGCCTGATAGCCCACCAGAAACGCCAGCCCCGGCGTCGACATCAAACGCCCGCCGGCCACCGCCAGTTCGAACGGCGTGACGTTACCCAACTGGTGCAACAAGGTCGCGAAACCCTCGCCCAGGTCCGGGTTGGCGGGCAGACGTTCGCAGCGGCGCAGCAGGTTTTGCCAGGGCATAGGAGGCTCCTCAAAGGCTGTCATATAAGCATCACCAAAGCTTCATGGCGATGACACCGGGGCTACATAGCCTGACTTTGCACAACACGGCTGCATAAAGAAAGTCGATCGGCTGCAACCCAAGACGGGTGACCGGCCCGTACGGAGATTCGCAATGACTCAGATCGCCCGCATCAGCGACACCGGCAATGAACGCCGCCTGCAAGCCGAACGCCTGGTGGGCGCAGAGGCCTTGCAGGAAGCCCAGGCCTTGCGCTTCAACGTGTTCAGCGGCGAATTCAACGCCAAGCTGAAAGGCGCGGAGCTGGGTCTGGACATGGATGATTATGATGTTCACTGCGCCCACATCGGCGTGCGTGACTTGAACACCGGGCGACTGGTGGCGACTACCCGATTGCTCGACCACACCGCCGCCAGCAGCCTGGGCAAGTTCTACAGCGAAGAAGAATTCAGCCTGCATGGCCTGGTCCATCTCAAAGGCCCGATCCTGGAAATCGGCCGCACTTGCGTCGACCCGGCCTACCGTAACGGCGGCACCATCGCCGTACTCTGGGGCGAACTGGCCGAAGTGCTGAACCAGGGCGGCTACAGCTATTTGATGGGTTGCGCGAGCATCCCGATGCAGGACGGCGGCATCCAGGCCCACGCGATCATGCAGCGCTTGCGCGAACGTTATCTGTGCACGGAACACCTGCGGGCCGAACCGAAAAAACCGCTGCCGAGCCTCGACATCCCGTCCAACGTCATCGCCGAAATGCCACCGCTGCTCAAGGCCTACATGCGCCTTGGCGCGAAGATCTGCGGCGAGCCGTGCTGGGACGAAGATTTCCAGGTCGCCGACGTGTTCATCCTGCTCAAGCGCGACGAGCTCTGCCCGCGTTATGCCAAGCACTTCAAGGCGGCCGTGTGATGAGTCGGTTACGGGTGTACGCGCGGATTGCGCGAGTGTTGGTGGTGGTGGCGCTGGGGTTGAGCATGGCCAGTGTGTTCGGGCTGTTCGAACGCCTGGGGATTGCTCATTCGATGGTCCGTCGCCAGCGCTGGTCGCGATTTTTCATGGCACGCCTGAGCAATGCCCTGCCCTTTCGCGTGACCGTGCACGGTGAATTGCCGAAGGCGCCGATGCTCTGGGTCAGCAATCATGTGTCCTGGACCGACATTCCGCTGCTGGGCATGCTCACGCCACTGTCGTTCCTGTCCAAGGCCGAAGTGCGCACCTGGCCGGTGGCGGGCTGGTTGGCGGCCAAGGCTGGCAGCCTGTTCATTCGCCGAGGGTCGGGCGACAGCCAGTTGATCCGCAAACAAATGACCCGTCATCTGGAGCAGGAACATCCACTGCTGATGTTCCCGGAAGGCACCACCACCGATGGCCGTTCGTTGCGCACTTTCCACGGTCGATTGCTGTCTGCGGCGATCGACTCCGAAGTGAAGTTGCAGCCGGTGGCGATTCGTTATCTGCGCGACGGGAAGCTCGATTCGCTGGCGCCGTTCATTGGCGATGATGATTTGCTCTCGCACTTGATGCGCTTGTTTGCAAATGATCGGGGGGACGTGGAGATTCATTTGCTCAAGCCGATCGCATGTGAAGGTCGCGAGCGTGCGGCATTGGCGTTTGAAGCGCAGCAGGCGGTGCAGAAGGCGTTGTTTGGCGAAGTGGAAAAACCGGCGGAACCCCAACATGCCGGCGAACTCATCGCCGCATAACCCCCGCTTTTCTGTAGGAGCAAAGCTTGCTCGCGATAGGATCACCGCGGTTTAACGGATGACCGCGTTATCGTTTATCGCGAGCAAGCTTTGCTCCTACAGGGATGGGTGTCAGCGGTTTTTGGCGAAGTCCTGAAGCTGTGGATAGAACAATCTGAAGTCATCGCTCAACGGTTCATACAACACTCGCAATTCCTGCATCGCTGCGGCCAGCTCCTCCGGCCGCGTCAGCCTCCGCGAAATCCCCCGCAGCACCTGCTCCAACACCGCAAACTCCCGGTAAGAACCCAACCAGTCATTGGCGACCATATGCGGCGCGATCTGCGCCAGACGTTCCGGCAATTGCGCCTCGGCGCACAGCACCCGGTACACACCCGAAGTGAATTGCTCCAGCGGCTGGTCGGCGTACAGCGTCCAGTCCCGGGCCAGGCAATGGTCGAAAAACACGTCGAGCACAATCCCGGCGTAACGCCTGCGGGTCATGGAAAACCGTGACAACGAAACGTCCACCAACGGATGGCGGTCGGTAAAGACATCGATGCTGCGATGCAGCTGGATGGCCGCTTCGATCTCCGGATCGAACTGCCCTTGCAGCCGCCCTTTGACGAAATCGCCATACAGACTGCCGAGCAATTGACCGGGGCGCTGGCCACCGAGGTGCAGATGTGCGAGATAGTTCATGGGCGCAGCTTAGCACTGCGCCTTAGTATCGTTACACTCAACATATCGTTATAACTCGATATACCGAATTATGCGGTCGTCAGACCAAAATCATATTTGTATATCGCGAAATACCGATTTAAAGTTCGCCTCATCGCGATATAGCGTTTTACTCATCACGAGCCCAACACCATGACCATCAATCTCGACGAAATAATAAAAGCCCTGGCACACCCAGTACGGCGAGAAATCCTGCACTGGCTCAAAGACCCGACCGTCGAATTCCCCGATCAGTCTCACAGCAACGAGCACGGCGTCTGCGCCGGGCAGATCGATCAGCGTTGCGGTTTGTCGCAGTCCACGGTGTCTGCACACCTGGCAACCCTGCAACGCGCCGGCCTGATCAGCAGCCGCAAAGTCGGCCAGTGGCATTTTTTCAAACGCAATGAGGAAACCATTCAGGAATTCCTCAAGACCTTCAGCAAAGAGCTCTGACCCTTAACGTCAGCAAGCCGACAAGGAATCAACAATGCCCCTCTCGCTACTCATTCTGGCCTTGAGCGCCTTCGCCATCGGCACCACCGAGTTCGTCATCATGGGCTTGCTGCCCGATGTGGCGGCGGACCTCGGTGTGTCGATTCCCGGCGCCGGCTGGCTGGTGACCGGTTACGCCCTGGGCGTGGCCATCGGTGCGCCGTTCATGGCACTGGCCACCTCCAGATTGCCGCGCAAGGCCGCGCTGGTAGCGTTGATGGGGATTTTCATCGTCGGCAACCTGCTTTGTGCAATGGCCACTGACTACAACGTGCTGATGTTTGCCCGTGTGGTCACCGCCCTCTGCCATGGTGCGTTCTTCGGTATCGGTTCGGTGGTGGCGGCAGGTCTGGTGCCAGCGAACAAGCGCGCTTCGGCCGTGGCATTGATGTTCACCGGCCTGACCCTGGCCAACGTACTCGGCGTTCCGCTGGGTACCGCGCTCGGCCAGGAAGCGGGCTGGCGTTCGACCTTCTGGGCGGTGACCGTAATTGGTGTGATCGCGTTGATCGGCCTGATCCGCTTCCTGCCGGCCAAGCGCGATGAAGAGAAACTCGACATGCGCGCCGAACTGCGCGCCCTCAAAGGCGCCGGGATCTGGCTGTCGTTGAGCATGACCGCGTTGTTCGCAGCTTCGGTATTCACCCTGTTCACCTACGTCGCCCCGCTGCTCGGCGATGTCACCGGCGTCTCGCCCAAAGGCGTGACCTGGACCCTGATGCTCATCGGCCTGGGCCTGACGGTCGGCAACATCATCGGCGGCAAGCTGGCTGACAAAGGCATGGCCGCAACGTTGATCGGCGTCTTTATCTCGATGGCCGTGATCTCGACCGTGCTGACCTGGACCAGCGTTGCACTGATTCCGACCGAAATCACCCTGTTCCTCTGGGCCACCGCGTGCTTTGCCGCCGTGCCCGCCCTGCAAGTGAACGTGGTGACCTACGGCAAGGCCGCACCGAACCTGGTGTCGACCCTGAACATCGGCGCTTTCAATATCGGCAACGCACTGGGTGCCTGGGTCGGTGGCAGCGTCATCGCCCACGGCTTCGGCTTGACCAGCGTTCCTCTCGCGGCAGCAGCATTGGCGGTACTCGCCCTGCTGGTGACCCTGATTACCTTCCGTCAGAGCGGCAATCCCGAACTGGCCCCTGCTACCAACTGATCTCTACAAGAGAGCTATTTCATGACGACTATTTTCGATCCAATCAAACTGGGCGACCTCGAGTTGGCCAACCGCATCATCATGGCGCCGCTGACCCGCTGCCGCGCCGACGAAGGCCGCGTGCCAAACGCGCTGATGGCCGAGTACTACGTACAACGCGCCTCGGCCGGCCTGATCCTCAGCGAGGCCACTTCGGTCACGCCGATGGGCGTCGGCTACCCGGACACCCCGGGTATCTGGTCCAACGATCAAGTGCGTGGCTGGGCCAATGTGACCAAAGCTATCCACGGCGCGGGCGGCAAGATTTTCCTGCAACTGTGGCACGTCGGCCGTATTTCCCACGGGTCGTACCTGGACGATGAAGTGCCGGTCGCACCAAGCGCCATACAGCCAAAAGGCCATGTCAGCCTGGTTCGCCCACTGGCCGACTTCCCAACCCCACGCGCCCTGGAAACCGCTGAAATCGCCGACATCGTCGACGCCTACCGCGTCGGTGCCGAGAACGCCAAGGCGGCCGGTTTCGACGGTGTAGAAATCCATGGTGCCAACGGTTACCTGCTCGACCAGTTCCTGCAAAGCAGCACCAACCAGCGCACTGACAACTACGGCGGTTCCGTGGAAAATCGTGCTCGCCTGTTGCTGGAAGTGACCGATGCCGCGATCGAAGTCTGGGGCGCGGGCCGCGTGGGTGTGCACCTGTCACCCCGTGCCGACCTCCATGACATGGGCGACGACAACCTGTCCGAGACCTTCACTTACGTCGCTCGCGAACTGGGCAAACGTGGCATCGCCTTCATCTGCTCCCGCGAGAAAGAAGATGGCGACAGCCTGGGTCCACAATTGAAAGAAGCGTTCGGCGGCCCGTACATCGTCAACGAACGCTTCACCAAAGACAGCGCCAACGCCTGGCTCGCCAGCGGCAAGGCCGATGCGGTGGCCTTCGGCGTGCCATTCATTGCCAACCCGGACCTGCCGGCACGCTTGAAGGCCGATGCGCCGTTGAATGAGCCACGTCCTGAGCTGTTTTACTCCAAGGGCGCGGTGGGCTACATCGACTACCCGGTGTTGTAAGCCTCTCCCCTTGAAACGCAAAAGCCCCGACTCGAAAGAGCCGGGGCTTTTTTTGCAACCGTGTTACTCACAAAATCCCTACAAATCAGGTAGCTCACTACCTATCAACCTGGCGAGGGTCCGTATATAAAAGCACCCCCATTAGGTATTTAGTTTCATTTGCGCAGGCTGGGACTCAAGCGCAGCATGTCCAACCCAGTATCAACCAAACGCTCAGCATCGATATGCAGTTGAAAGCTGTCGGGCGCCAACAGCCACTGATACAGAATGCCATCGATATACGCATGAATGCTGATGGCCGCTCGCGCAGTGTCGAGGTCTTCCGGTAACTGTCCCCGATTGACCGCATTACTCAGCGCCAGGGCAATTCGCACATTGCAATCAAGGCTGACCTCTCGACGCTGCTGGCGCAGGTCGCACATTTCATCGGTGAATTCGCACTTATGAAACAGAATCTCATTGATGCGTCGGGTTTTCGGATCCATGGCAACTTGATGAAACAAATGAATCAGCAGTTTGCGCATGCAGCCCAAGGGGTCGAGTTCATCTTCGCTTTCACTGGCCTTGGCCATTTCATCCAGCGGCTCATGCAAGGTATCAAGCATGGCCTGCACCAGATCCGCCTTGTTGCTGAAATGCCAATAGATGGCCCCGCGAGTGACCCCGGCCAGGGTAGCGATATCCGCCAGTGTCGTGCGCGCCACGCCCCTTTCGTAAAAGGCCTTTTCTGCCGCTTCCAGTATCTGGCTGCGGGTTTCTTGAGCTTCCTCTTTGGTGCGACGGACCATGACAGTACAACCTCAATCAGGATGCTTCAGCGATGTCTGAACATCCGCTGAATAAAAGTGGGGCGATCGCTCTCAGGCGTCGTCCCCGGCCTACAATTCGAACCCTTGAACGGCTTTTGTAACGGTGTGGATACGCGGCCAAGGTATTTACAAACAACCATGAACGTAAGTATATTCCTTAGCAAGCTACTTATCCACTCAGCGCACATTTTTTACTTTTCCACCTTTCGAGTGCGCAATTTGCGCGCCTGACCCGAGGATTTTCATGCAATTCAAGCCAGCTGTTACCGCTCTGGTCACCGCCCTCGCCTTGGCATCGCTGCTCAGCGGATGCAAAAAGGAAGAGGCGGCACCTGCCGCACCACCCCCTCAGGTCGGCGTCGTTACTCTGCAACCTCAAGCCTTTACCCTGACCTCCGAGCTTCCGGGCCGTACCAGCGCGTACCGCATCGCCGAAGTTCGCCCTCAGGTCAACGGCATCATTCTCAAGCGCCTGTTCAAGGAAGGCGGCGACGTCAAGGCCGGCCAGCAGCTGTATCAGATTGATCCGGCGGTGTATGACGCCACCCTGAAAAGCGCCGAAGCCAACCTGCAACAGACCAAATCGATTTCCGACCGCTACAAGCAGTTGGTCAGCGAACAGGCTGTGAGCCGTCAGGAATACGACACGGCCCTGGCCAACCGGTTGCAATCGGAAGCCGCCCTGCAAAGCGCCCAGATCAATGTGCGTTACACCAAGGTTTACGCGCCACTCTCCGGCCGCATCGGCCGCTCCACCGTGACTGAAGGCGCGCTGGTCACCAGCGGCCAGGTCGAAGCGATGGCGGTGATTCAGCAACTCGACCCGATCTACGTCGACGTGACCCAGTCTTCGGTAGAGCTGCTGGAACTGCGCCGCGAACTGGAAAGCGGTCGTCTGCAAAAATCTGGCGACAACGCGGCCGCGGTCAAGCTGACCCTCGAAGACGGCAGCCAGTACAAACAGGAAGGCAAACTCGAGTTCTCGGAAGTCTCGGTGGACCAGACCACCGGTTCCGTGACCTTGCGTGCGGTATTCCCGAACCCTGACCACACCCTGCTACCAGGCATGTTTGTACACGCCCAATTGCAGGCCGGTGTGAACAGCGCGGCGATCCTCGCCCCGCAACAAGGCGTGACCCGTGATCTCAAAGGCACCCCGACCGCGCTGGTCGTCGGCCCGGACAACAAGGTCGAATTGCGTCACCTCAAGGCCAGCCGCACCGTCGGCAACCAATGGCTGATCGAAGACGGCCTGAAGGCCGGCGACCGCCTGATTACCGAAGGACTGCAATTCGTTAAACCTGGCGTCGAAGTGAAGGCCAGTGAAGCGACTAACGTTGGCGCAAAGAACCCGGCACCCGCACAGGTAGCTAACAAGGCTTCCAGCGGCAAAGGGGAGTAAACCATGTCCAGATTTTTTATCGACCGTCCGATTTTTGCCTGGGTAATTGCCCTGGTGATCATGCTGGTCGGGGCACTATCGATCCTCAAACTGCCGATCAACCAATACCCGAGCATTGCGCCTCCGGCCATTGCGATCTCTGTGACCTACCCGGGCGCGTCTGCACAAACCGTGCAGGACACTGTGGTGCAAGTGATCGAGCAACAGCTCAACGGTATCGATAACCTGCGTTATGTCTCCTCGGAAAGTAACTCCGACGGCAGCATGACCATTACCGCGACCTTCGAGCAGGGCACCAACTCCGATACCGCGCAGGTTCAGGTCCAGAACAAGCTGAACCTGGCCACCCCGCTGCTGCCGCAAGAAGTGCAGCAACAGGGTATCCGCGTGACCAAGGCAGTGAAAAACTTCCTGATGGTGATCGGCGTGGTGTCGCGCGACGGCAGCATGACCAAGGACGACCTGTCCAACTACATCGTGTCGAACATGCAGGACCCGATTTCGCGGACCGCCGGTGTGGGTGACTTCCAGGTCTTCGGTGCCCAGTACGCGATGCGGATCTGGCTCGACCCGGCCAAGTTGAACAACTTCAACCTGACCCCGGGCGACGTGAAAACCGCCATCGCCGCGCAAAACGTCCAGGTGTCGTCCGGTCAACTCGGTGGCTTGCCTGCCGTGGCCGGTCAGCAACTGAACGCGACGATCATCGGCAAGACCCGTCTGCAAACGGCTGAGCAGTTCAAGGCCATCCTGCTGAAGGTCAACAAGGATGGTTCGCAAGTGCGTGTCGGCGACGTGGCGGATGTCGGTCTGGGTGGTGAAAACTACTCGATCAGCGCCCAGTTCAACGGCAGCCCGGCCTCCGGTCTGGCAGTGAAACTGGCCAACGGTGCCAACGCCCTCGACACAGCAAAAGCACTGCGCAAGACCATCGAATCCCTCAAGCCGTTCTTCCCGCAAGGGATGGAAGTGGTATTCCCGTACGACACCACGCCGGTGGTGACCGAGTCGATCAAGGGTGTGGTTGAAACCCTGGTCGAAGCGATCGTGCTGGTGTTCCTGGTGATGTTCCTGTTCCTGCAAAACTTCCGCGCCACCGTCATCACCACGATGACCGTGCCCGTCGTATTGCTGGGGACCTTCGGGATCCTCGCGGCGTTCGGTTTCAGCATCAACACCCTGACCATGTTCGGTATGGTGCTGGCCATCGGTTTGCTGGTGGACGACGCCATCGTCGTGGTGGAGAACGTCGAACGGGTCATGAGCGAAGAAGGCCTGTCACCCAAGGAGGCCACCAAGAAATCCATGGGGCAGATCCAGGGTGCACTGGTCGGTATTGCCCTGGTGCTCTCGGCGGTACTGTTGCCGATGGCATTCTTCGGCGGTTCCACCGGTGTGATCTACAAGCAGTTCTCGATCACCATCGTCTCGGCCATGGCCCTGTCGGTACTGGTCGCACTGATCTTTACCCCGGCGCTCTGCGCCACCATGCTCAAAGCGATTCCCAAGGGTGAGCACGGCGTCCCGAAACGCGGATTTTTCGGCTGGTTCAACCGCAACTTCGACCGTAGCGTGAAAAGCTACGAGCGCGGCGTTGGCAACATTCTGCGCAACAAGGTGCCGTATCTGCTGGTGTACGTGATCATCGTCGTCGGCATGATCTGGTTGTTCCTGCGTATTCCATCCGCGTTCCTGCCGGAAGAAGACCAAGGTGTACTGTTTGCCCAGGTGCAAACCCCGGCCGGTTCCAGTTCCCAGCGCACGCAAGTGGTCGTGGACGAGATGCGTGAGTTCCTGCTGCGTCCGGGCAAGGACGGCGGTGAAGGTGACGCGGTGGCCTCGGTGTTTACCGTGACCGGCTTCAACTTCGCCGGCCGTGGTCAGAGTTCGGGTATGGCGTTCATCATGCTCAGACCGTGGGACGAACGTAACGCCGAGAACAGCGTGTTCAAAGTCGCGGCCCGTGCCCAACAGCATTTCTTCACCTTCCGTGATGCCATGGTGTTTGCGTTCGCACCTCCGGCGGTGCTGGAACTGGGTAACGCCACCGGTTTCGACGTGTTCCTGCAAGACCGTGCCGGTATCGGTCACGACGCACTGATGGCTGCACGCAACCAGTTCCTCGGTATGGCGGCGCAGAGCAAGGTGCTGTCGCAGGTCCGCCCGAACGGTCTGAACGACGAACCGCAATACCAACTGGAAATCGATGACGAGAAGGCCAGTGCCCTGGGCATTACCATCGCCGACATCAACAGCACCCTGTCGATTGCGCTGGGCAGTAGCTACGTCAACGACTTCATCGACCGCGGTCGGGTGAAGAAGGTTTACGTGCAAGGCCAGCCGGGCGCGCGCATGAGCCCTGAAGACGTGAAGAAATGGTACGTACGCAACAGCGCCGGCACCATGGTTCCATTCTCCGCATTCGCCAAGGGTGAGTGGATATACGGTGCGCCGAAGCTGTCGCGTTATAACGGCGTAGAAGCGATGGAAATCCTCGGTGCCCCGGCACCCGGCTATTCCACCGGTGAAGCCATGGCCGAAGTCGAAGCCCTGGCCCAGAAACTGCCGGCCGGTGTCGGTATTTCCTGGACCGGCCTGTCGTACGAAGAACGACTGGCGGGTTCGCAGGCGCCGGCGCTGTTCGCGTTGTCGATCCTGATGGTGTTCCTGTGTCTGGCCGCGCTGTATGAAAGCTGGTCGATTCCGATTGCGGTGGTGCTCGTGGTGCCATTGGGGATTATCGGTGCCTTGATGGCAACCAGCTTGCGCGGTCTGTCCAACGACGTGTACTTCCTGGTGGGTCTGTTGACCACCATTGGTCTGGCAGCGAAAAACGCCATTCTGATCGTCGAGTTCGCCAAAGACCTGCATGAACAGGGCAAGAGCTTGCAGGAGGCCGCCATCGAGGCTTGCCGCATGCGTTTGCGTCCGATCATCATGACCTCCCTGGCGTTTGTCCTCGGCGTCGTGCCGCTGGCCATTTCCACTGGCGCCGGCTCGGGTAGCCAACACGCCATCGGTACCGTGGTGATTGGCGGTATGATCACCGCCACCGTTTTGGCGATATTCTGGGTCCCGCTGTTTTTCGTCACCGTGTCGGCCATGGGGCAGCGCAAAATCGCTGACCAGGACGACGCTCTAGAACCTTCTAAAGAGGCTGGCTTATGAGCAAGTCGCTACTTTCCCTGGCTGTTGCCGCCTTCGTGCTCGGTGGCTGCTCGCTGATACCCGATTATCAGCAGCCTGAAGCACCGGTGGCGGGCCAGTACCCGCAAGGCCCGGCATATTCGCCGGCCCAGGCGCCTGCCCAGGCTGCCGCCGAACAGGGCTGGAAGCAGTTTTTCCATGACCCGGCGCTGCAACAACTGATCCAGGTCGCCCTGGAAAACAACCGTGACCTGCGTGTCGCTGCGTTGAACATCGACGCCTTTGCGGCTCAATACCGCATCCAGCGTGCCGATCTGTTCCCGGCCGTGTCGGCCAACGGCACCGGCAGCCGTCAGCGGGTCCCGGCCCGGGCCTCGCAGACCGGCCAAGCGGACATCACCAGTTCCTACTCGGCGACGGTCGGCATCAGCGCCTATGAACTCGACCTGTTCGGTCGGGTTCGCAGCCTGAGCGAAGAAGCCCTGCAGAAGTACTTCGCCACCGAAGAAGCACGACGCAGTACCCAGATCAGCCTGGTGGCCAGTGTGGCCAATGCCTACCTGACCTGGCAGGCCGACAAGGAACTGCTGAAACTGACCCAGGACACCCTGGGTGCGTTCGAGGAGAGCTACAAGCTCACCGCCCGCAGCAACGAAGTGGGTGTCGCCTCGGCGCTGGACCTGGCCCAGTCGCGTACCTCGGTGGAAAACGCCCGCGCGCAATTGGCCAAGTACACCCGTCAAGTCGCCCAGGATGAAAACAGCCTGGTGTTGCTGCTCGGCACTGGTGTCCCGGCCAATCTGCAAGCGGCCAAGCCATTGGCTGACGACCTGCTGAGCGAAGTGCCGGCCGGTCTGCCATCGGACTTGCTGCAACGCCGTCCGGACATCCTTCAGGCCGAATACAACCTGAAAGCCGCCAACGCCAACATCGGCGCGGCGCGGGCCGCGTTCTTCCCGAGCATCAGCCTGACGGCCAACGCCGGGACCCTGAGCCCGGATCTGTCCGGTCTGTTCAAGGGCGGTTCGGGTACCTGGTTGTTCCAGCCGCAGATCAACCTGCCGATCTTCAACGCCGGCAGCCTGCGCGCCAGCCTGGATTATTCAAAAATCCAGAAAGACATCGGCGTGGCGAACTACGAGAAGTCCATTCAAACGGCCTTCCAGGAAGTCGCCGACGGCCTGGCCGCGCGCCAGACCTACACCGATCAGTTGCAGGCCCAGCGTGATTTCGTCACCGCGAACCAGGACTACTACCGTCTGGCCGAGCGTCGTTATCGCATTGGTGTCGACAGCAACCTGACCTTCCTCGATGCCCAGCGTCAGCTGTTCAGTGCCGAACAGGTATTGATCACCGACCGTCTGGCGCAACTGGTCAGTGCCGTCAATCTGTACAAGGCACTCGGCGGTGGCTGGAACGAGCAGACGGCGAAGAACGAGCCGTTGAAAGAAGAAGCGCCGAAGCTGAAGTTGTTTTGATAGCGCTGTAAAACAAGAAGCCCACCGATTGGTGGGCTTTTTGTTGTCTGCAGGAAAATTGTGGCGCCAGGACTGGCCTCATCGCGAGCAGGCTCACTCCCACAGGAGATCTAGGTTGAACACAATATTGATGACCGGCAGAGATCAACTGTGGGAGTGAGCCGGCTCCGGGCGGCGTTCCGACGATGAGGCCCGCCCAAACAACACAAATCCCCAGCCAATCTTATGTTCGATAATCGCCCAAAACCCGCTTTCCCCGATTGAACCCTCCCGCCCATCCCCCGCACCATTCGTCGCACAAGACCAATAACAACAGGTTCGACACCATGCCCCCGCGTCCTGCCCTGTCCGGCTGATCCCATTCGTTTTTATCCCGAATTCAGAATTCTTGTCTGCAACCCCAAGGTTGCGGCAGCGCCCCGTTTCACACCTAAAAACTAGAGAGACCCGCACACATGACACCTTCCAGCACGCAATACTTGTTCCCCAGCCTACTCGCCGTCGCACTGGCCAGTACGGCTCTGCCCGCCATGGCCGAGGAGTCAGGCTTTGTCGAAGGTGCCAAGGTCAACCTGAACCTGCGCAACTTCTACATCAATCGCAATTTCACCAACCCGACCAAAGCCCAGGGCAAGGCAGAAGAGTGGACGCAAAGCTTCATCCTCGACGCCAAGTCCGGGTTCACCCAGGGCACCGTCGGGTTCGGCATGGATGTGCTGGGGCTGTACTCGGTGAAACTCGACGGCGGTAAAGGCACCGGCGGTACGCAGTTGCTGCCGCTGGATCACGACGGTCGCCCGGCGGACAACTTCGGTCGCACCAACGTGGCGTTGAAGGCCAAGCTGTCGCAGACCGAAGTGAAGGTGGGCGAATGGATGCCGGTGCTGCCGATCCTGCGTTCGGACGACGGTCGTTCCCTGCCGCAAACCTTCCGTGGCGGCCAGATCACCTCGAAGGAAATCAACGGCCTGACGCTCTACGGCGGCCAGTTCCGCGCCAACAGCCCGCGCGACGACAGCAGCATGAACGACATGTCGATGACCGGAAAACCAGCGTTCACCTCCGACCGCTTCAACTTTCAGGGCGGCGAATACGCCTTCAACGAGAAGCGCACCCAGATCAGTGTGTGGAACGCCGAACTCAAGGACATCTACAGCCAGCAATACGTGAATCTGATCCACAGCCAGCCCATTGGCGACTGGACCCTGGGCGCCAACCTCGGTTTCTTCTATGGCAAGGATGACGGCAGCGCCCGGGCCGGCGAGCTGGACAACAAGACCTGGTCGGGCCTGTTCTCGGCCAAATACGGCGGCAACACCTTCTATGTCGGCCTGCAAAAACTCACCGGCGACAACGCCTGGATGCGGGTCAACGGCACCAGCGGTGGCACCCTGGCCAACGACAGTTACAACGCCAGTTATGACAATGCGAAAGAAAAATCCTGGCAGGTACGGCATGACTACAACTTCGTCGCCCTTGGCATTCCCGGCCTGACCCTGATGAACCGTTACATCAGCGGCGACAACGTGCACACCGGCACCATCACCGACGGCAAGGAATGGGGCCGCGAAAGCGAACTGGGCTACACCGTGCAGAGCGGCGCGCTCAAAGACCTCAACGTCAAATGGCGAAACTCGACCATTCGCCGTGACTTCAGCAACAACGAGTTCGATGAGAACCGGGTGATCGTCAGCTATCCGATCAGCTTGCTATAGCGCAACTCAGGCAGCGACCGCAGGACGAAAACGGTCGCCTGCCTCTCACCACCGGTCGGTACACACTGGCGCTTTGCACAGGGGCGCATACAGTCAAGAAGCGTGTTTAATTCTCCATCCTGATGTAGGAGCCCCTTTTTCCTTCCGTTATCTCCGGATGCTGTACGCGAAGCTGCCATGACCACGGAGGTCAGGTATGAGCAAGCGAATAGTTATCGTCGGTGGCGGCGTAGGTGGAACCATGTTGGCCAATCAACTGGCCAGCAAGCTGTATCCAGAAATCCTGCGCGGCGAAGTCTCGATTGCCCTACTGTCCAATTCCCCCGATCACTACTACAAACCTGCGTTCATGTACGTGGCGTTCAATCAGTTCTTTGAAGAAGAACTCAAGCGCCCGGAACGTTCACTGTTGCGCCCGGAAATCAGCTTTTTCGTGGAAGAGGTCACGGGTTTCGATTTCCCCGGACAATCCCTGAAAACCCGCAGCGGCAAGCGTTATGGCTATGACTTTCTGGTCATTGCCACCGGTTGCGTGCCCGCGCCGGAGCGCATCGAGGGCTTGAAAGAAGCCGGCGACCACTTCTACCAATATCAGCCCGCCCGCCAGTTGGCAGAACGTCTGAGTACGATCAAAAAAGGCCGGATCTTCATCACGGTGTCTTTCCCGCAGACACCCAACGTGCCGCACCAATGCGGCATTGCGCCGGTAGAAACGACGTTGATGCTCGACGACTTGCTGCGTCGTCGGGGCGTGCGGAACCAGGTGGAAATCGTCTACACCTACCCGACCACGGCTCAGCTACTGCGTAACTGCCTGTTCCTGCAACGCCCCACCGGGGAAATCCTGCCCGGCATTTTCGAGCAGAAAAACATCCGCTTCCAACGCGGCTTCACCCTCAGCCGTGTCGATCCCGAACGAAAAATCGCCTACTCCGAGGAAGGCGAAGAGCAACCCTTCGACATCCTGATGGCGACACCGCCGATCCGCGCCGTCGATGCGGTGCTGGAGTCCGGAGTGTCCCAGGCGCCCAACAACGAAGGTTGGTTGCCGACGCACCACGAGACCCTGCAGGTCTACGGCCTGGAACACGTCTATGTGATTGGCGACACCGTCGATCTGCCGGTGAGCAAGGCCGGTGGTGCCTGCCATAACCAGGCGCCGGTCATCGCCAACAACATTGCTGCCGAGATTCGCCTCGGCGCGCCCAACAGCGTCTACGACGGAAGGGTTCAGGCCGTGGCGCAGATGGGTCTCAACGCCGGGATGCCGCTGTGGTACGACTACGCCCATGACGTCCTGCCGACACCGCCGACCAAACTCGGCGGTCTGCTGAGAAATGGTTTCAATCGTGGCCTCTACTGGGCGGTTGCCCGTGGAATGCTTTGATCCGCTCAGGGAGGAGTAAACAATGACGAACCTATCAGATGAAACCCTGGCGGCCAGCGCTGCCGGCATGCCCGCAACACCAGGACTCGCCGCCTTGATGGCGAAACTCCAGCCGCTGATCGACGGCGGTCGGCTGGACAACATTGTCGATGTGCTATCGCTGGTCTCGGACATGACCGACCTGTTGGACGCAGCGATGGTGGAAAAACTGGCGCGGCTGTTCGAAAACGCGACGGCGGCCACCTGGACCGTCAGTAACGCCGTGCGCCTGGCGAAGGCCGAGGTCGCCGCCGCCCCCGAGCCGCCGGGTGCCTATGCGCTGCTCAAACTGCTGAACGACCCGGACACGCGCAAAGGCGTGGCGGTCGTCCTGAAAACACTGAACGTCATTGGAAGGCAACTGTAACCGCCAGAGAGGATCACCTCATGAGCGTCAAACTTGAATCGGCAGGGAAAGCCTGTATCGACTGGGACGCCAAGGCGTACCAGCAGTTTTCCCGCCTCAGGCAACGACCGGTCAATGAATTGCTCGACCGTGTCGAACTCAAACAGCCCAAGCGCATCTACGACCTGGGATGCGGCACCGGCATCGCCACGCAACAATTGGCCAAGCGTTGGCCTCGCGCGCAGTTGCAGGGCATCGACAGTTCGGAGCAAATGCTGGACGAAGCCCGTTGTCTGCCGATCAAGGCGTCGTGGAAACACTGCAATCTACTCAACTGGCAACCCGAACAACCGGCGGACCTGCTGTTCGCCGCCGCCGTACTGCACTTCGTCAGCGGTCACGAACAGTTGTTGCCGCGACTGCTCGGCCAGCTCAATCCGGGTGGATGCCTGGCCGCACACATGCCCGACTGGCGGGATGCGCTGTGGTACCAACTGATGCTCGACACCCTTGAAGAAGCAGGCCCCGGAGGCGAACCACTCGGCACCCCGCAGTTACGCGAGGCCATGGCGGCGCGGCCGTTGTTGTCTTTGGAAAGTTACTACCGATTGCTCTCGCCGATCACCCGGACACTGGATATCTGGGAGACCGAACAGCTACAGGTTGTCGACGGCAAGTCGCCGATCTATGACTGGGTCAAAGTCTCGGCGCTGCGGCCGGTGATGCAGGGTCTGAAGGACGATGAACAGGCGCGGTTCATCTACCACTACCTGATGCGCGTGCATGCGCATTACCCGCCGGAGATTGACGGGCACACGTTGTTTCCGTTCAAGCGAATCTTCATCGTCGCCACGGTTTGAAGATCAAAAGATCGCAGCCTGCGGCAGCTCCTACAGGTGTACGCATTCCCCTGTAGGAGCTGCCGCAGGCTGCGATCTTTTTTGAAGCCCTTACTCTACTCCCGCGATTCGACGCCAAGCTCATCCCACACCGACTCCGCCAGGTGGAACGTCGCGTTCGCTGCGGGAATGCCGCAGTAGATCGCGCTCTGCATGATCACTTCCTTGATCTCGCCGCGGGTCACGCCGTTGTTGGCGGCGGCGCGCAGGTGCAGTTTGAGTTCTTCATTGCGGTTCATGCCGATCAGCATAGCGATGGTGATCAGACTGCGGGTGTGACGCGGCAGCCCCGGACGGGTCCAGATGTCGCCCCAGGCGTGACGGGTGATCATCTCCTGAAACTCCGAGTTGAACTCGGTCAGCGCATTCAGGCTGCGGTCGACGTGGGCGTCGCCGAGTACCGCGCGACGGACTTTCAGGCCCTCGTCGTAACGTTGTTTCTCGTCCACAACAATCCCCTTAATGAGCTGACAAAAACGCCAACACGCGCTCGCTGAACGCAGCACCGGCCTGAACGTTGGACAGGTGCGCTGCATAGAACTCGGCGTACTCGGCGCCCTGCACGTGTTCCTGAATGAAGTGCCCGCCGGACGGCGGCGTGACCGCGTCTTCGGTGCCGGCGATGACCAGCAGCGGCACCTTGATCGAGGACAGCTGATCGCGGAAATCGGCATCGCGCACGGCGGCACAGTTCGCGGCATAGCCTTCAGGCGAGGTGGCCGCGAGCATGTCCGTAATTTTTTTCGCGGCAGCAGGATTGGCTTCAGCAAAATCCGCGGTGAACCAGCGCGCAATCGACGCATCACGTAGCGCGACCATGGCGGCCGGACCGTCACGCAGCACGGTTTCAATGCGCGGGTTCCACACCGACGGATCGCCGATTTTCGCCGCGGTGTTGCACACCACCAGTTTGTTCAGGCGATCACCCGCGTTGATCCCCAGCCACTGGCCAATCAGCCCGCCCATGGACAGACCGCAGAAATGCGCGCGTTCGATGTGCAACGCATCCAGCAGCGCCAGCACGTCATGGCCCAGTTGCTCGATGTTGTACGGCCCCGGCGTGACCAGCGATTGGCCATGCCCTCGGGTGTCGAAACGCAGCACGCGAAAATGCTCGGTGAACGCCGCAATCTGCGCATCCCACATGTGCAGGTCGGTGCCCAGCGAGTTGGAC
The DNA here is from genome assembly GCF_000282315.2 of Pseudomonas sp. GM41(2012). GTDB lineage: Bacteria > Pseudomonadota > Gammaproteobacteria > Pseudomonadales > Pseudomonadaceae > Aquipseudomonas. The sequence continues at coordinate 183,899 of NZ_AKJN02000008.1, read as the reverse complement.
AGCACCAGCACCGGCGCATCTGCCGGGCCATCAAGTTGGTAATGTAGTTCGCCCTCGGCGAGTTGTACGAAAGCCACAGCAATCTCCTTCAGGCAGTCAACGCAGAATGTTCAGCCACCGCTCGCTCGACCCAGGTATGGGCCTGACCGAGGTAATGGGCGGGGTCCAGCAGATGATCGAGTTCAGCAGGCGAGAGTTCGGCGGTTACTTGCGGTTCGTCGCCGAGCACTGCACGCAGATGACGTTGTTCAGCCACTGCGCGCTTGCAGCATTGCTCCAGCAAATGGTGCGCAGTGTCGCGGCCGACCCGTTGGGCGAGGACGATGCTCACCGCTTCGGCAAGCACCAGGCCCTGGGTCAGATCGAGGTTGCGGGCCATGCGCTCGGCGTCCACTTCCAGCCCATCCGTCACCAGCAACGCTTGTTTCAAGCTGCCGGACACCAGGCAGCAAATCTCCGGCAGGGTTTCCCACTCGGCATGCCACAGGCCCAGGCTGCGCTCGTGTTCTTGAGGCATGGCGCTGAATAGCGTCGAGAGCAAACCCGGAACGCGCGTCGCAGCACCGATCAACACCGCCGCGCCCACCGGGTTGCGTTTGTGCGGCATGGTCGAAGAGCCGCCCTTGCCCGGTGCGGAAGGTTCGAACACTTCAGCGGCTTCGGTCTGCATCAACAGGCTGATGTCACGGCCGAGTTTACCGAGGCTGCCGGCGATCAATCCCAGTACCGAGCCGAACTCCACCAAGCGATCTCGCTGGGTGTGCCAAGGTTGATCCGGCAATGTCAGTTTCAATTCTTCAGCCAGCGCGTGGGCAATCGGCATCGCCTGCTCGCCGAGGGCCGCGAGGGTTCCAGAAGCGCCGCCGAATTGCAGCACCAGCAGTCGCGGTTTGAGTTGTTGCAGACGTTGACGGCTGCGAGTGACAGCGCCCAGCCAACCGGCGATTTTCATGCCGAGGGTGACGGGTGTCGCGTGCTGTAACCAGGTGCGCCCGGCCAGCGGTGTGGCGACGTAGCGCAACGCCTGGGTCGCCAGCGTTTCGCCCAGTTGCGCCAGATCGTTTTCGATCAGCTCCAGCGCCCCACGCAGTTGCAACACCAGACCGGTGTCCATCACGTCCTGGCTGGTAGCGCCCAGATGCACATAGCGCTCGGCTTCGGCATGGTTCGCCGCGATCTGTTTACCCAATGCCTTGACCAACGGAATGGCCGAATTACCGGCCGTGGCAATCGCCTCGCCGAGAGCCGCGAAGTCGTAATGCCCAGCCTGACAGGCCGCTTCAATCGGCGCGACAGCCGTTTGCGGAATCAGCCCGACTCGCGCCTCGGCCCGAGCCAGCGCCGCTTCGAAATCAAGCATCGCTTGAACCCGACCCTGATCGCAGAACACCTCACGCATGTCGCGGGCAGTGAAATAGGCATCAAACAATTGATTGCCCGGTCGCTCGTTCATAAACAGTCCCTGGAGGCGTGGGCCGGTCAGGCCCACGGGTAAAGATCAAAGGTCGTTTTCCAAATACTTCGCCTGTTTCGGCAAGCGCAGGCTGAACAGGAACGCCACCGCCATCATCACCGTCACGTACCAGTAGAAGGAGTTTTCCATGCCCCCGGCCTTGAGGCTCAGAGCCACATATTCCGCCGAACCACCGAAGATTGCATTCGCCACCGCATAAGCCAGGCCGACGCCCAATGCGCGCACTTCCGGCGGGAACATTTCGGCTTTTACCAAGCCACTGATGGAGGTGTAAAAGCTGACGATCGCCAGTGCCACGGTAATCAGCACAAAGGCCAGAAACGGACTGCTGACGCTTTTCAGGCTCAGCAGGATCGGCACGGTGCACAACGTCCCCAGAGCGCCGAACCACAGCATCGAGTTACGTCGGCCGATCTTGTCCGCGAGCATGCCGAACAGCGGCTGCATGCACATATAAAGGAACAGCGCGCCGGTCATGATGTAGCTGGCGGTCTTGGCCTGCATGCCGGCGGTGTTCACAAGATATTTCTGCATGTACGTGGTGAAGGTGTAGAAAATCAGCGAGCCACCAGCGGTGTAACCGAGCACGGTGATGAACGCCGCTTTATGGTCGCGGAACAGCGCACGGATGCTGCCGGCGTCCTTGTTTTCGCGCATTTCCTTGCTGGTGGTTTCCTTGAGCGAACGGCGCAGGAACAGCGAAATCAACGCCGCCGCCGCACCGACGACAAACGGAATCCGCCAGCCATAGGCGCGCAAATCATCCTCAGTGAGGAACTGTTGCAGGATTACCACCAGCGACACCGCCAGCAACTGCCCGCCGATCAGCGTCACGTATTGGAACGAGGCGAAGAAACCGCGCTGGCCCTTGAGGGCCACTTCACTCATGTAGGTCGCGGTGGTGCCGTACTCACCGCCCACCGACAACCCCTGAATCAGGCGGGCGAACAGCAGCATGATCGGCGCCCAGACGCCGATGTCCTTGTAGGTCGGCAGACAAGCGATGAGCAACGAACCGAAGCACATCATCAGAATCGAGATCAACATCGAATTCTTGCGCCCGTGCTTGTCCGCTAGCCGGCCGAAGATCCAGCCGCCGATGGGCCGCATCAGGAACCCGGCGGCGAATACGCCAGCCGTATTCACCAGCTGCACAGTCGGGTTATCGGACGGAAAAAAGGCAGGGGCGAAATAGATCGCGCAGAAGGCATAGACGTAGAAGTCGAACCATTCGACGAGGTTGCCGGACGAGGCGCCGACAATCGCGAAGATCCTTTTACTGCGCTCTTCGCCGGTGTAGAGGGCTGTAGTAGCGGTGTTAGTTGTCATTGTTTTTTACTCAATGGGGACTGTGAAAGTCTAGACACACTTTGCAACAGTCCCGTTCCACAGTTACATCAGCAACGCGATCCCCTGTAGGAGTGAGCCTGCTCGCGATTGCGGTGTATCAGTGCCATCAATGCTGAATGACACACTGCAATCGCGAGCAGGCTCGCTCCCACAGGTGTTGTGTGTTCGCTCAATAGTCGAAGAACACTGTCTCGGCGTCGGTGCCTTGCAGGATCACATTCCACTGGTACACACCGGACGCATCCTGCTTCGCCAGCAAGGTGCTGCGACGTTCAGCCGGCACACATTCCAACAGCGGATCCGCCACGTTGGCCGGTTCGCCGTCAAAGTAAATCCGCGTCAGCAAGTGCTTCACCAACCCGCGAGCAAACACCAGCACCACCAGGTGCGGCGCCTGAGTCGAGCCTTTCAAGCCTTCAACCGTGCCCGGCTTGATCGTGGTGAAACGAAAGCGCCCTTCGGCATCCACCGGCACCCGGCCAAACCCTTCGAAGTTCGGGTCCAGGGGTTTGTCCTGATCGTCTTCGGGGTGGTCATACTTGCCGGCGGCGTTGGCCTGCCAGACTTCCAGCATCGCGTCGTTGACGACGTCGCCGTTGCCATCGATCACTTGCCCGGTGATCGCCACGCGCTCGCCGAGGGTTTGTTCGACGGTCAGGTTTTCGCGGTTCAGCCAGGTCAAGCCAATGTGGTAATACGGCCCGACGGTGTGGGACGTGGTCGCGTTCAGCGTCATCTTATTTCTCCATCGGCGTGGCTTCGCGGCCGCGCAAGACGATGTCCCAGCGATAACCGAGGGCATAGGAAGGGATGGTTTTTTCCAGGTCGAAACTGGCGATCAGACGCTCTTTGGCGCTGGTGTCCGGTACGCAGTTGTAGATCGGGTCATACGCCAGCAGCGGATCGCCCGGAAAATACATCTGAGTGACCAGGCGCGTCAGAATACTCGGCCCGAACAGTGAGAAATGGATGTGCGCCGGGCGCCATGCGTTGTGGTGGTTGCCCCACGGATAGGCGCCGGGCTTGATGGTCTGGAATTGGTACCAGCCATCGGCGTCGGTCACGGTGCGGCCGGTGCCGGTGAAATTCGGGTCCAGCGGTGCATCGTGCAGGTCGCGATCATGGTTGTAGCGACCGGCGGCGTTGGCCTGCCAGATCTCCACCAGAATCCCCGGCACCGGCAAACCGTTTTCATCCAGCACGCGGCCGTGAATGATGATGCGCTCGCCCAGTGGCTCGCCCTTGTGCTGGGCAGTCAGGTCGTTGTCCTGCGCTTGAATGCGCTCGGCACCGATAGTCGGACCGGTAATTTCCGACAACGAATGGGGCAAAAACACCAACGGCTTGGACGGCGAGCGACGGTTGGTGGATTGATAGGCCGGGTGCAGGTAGTCCGGCTGGGTGCCCTCTTGCGGGCGGCGGTAACCAGGCTTGTCAGTCATGGAGCATTTCCTCAGTTCTTATTAGTCACGCCGCGTGTCAGACCCGTTCGATCGCCAGGGCCAGACCTTGGCCAACGCCGACGCACATGGTCGCCAGACCTTTCTTGCCACCGGTCTTTTCCAGCTGATGCAGCGCGGTCAGTACCAGGCGGGCGCCGCTCATGCCCAACGGATGGCCCAAGGCAATGGCGCCACCGTTCGGATTGACCTGGGCCGCATCGTCCGCCAGCCCCAGTTCACGCAGCACCGCCAAACCCTGGCTGGCGAAGGCTTCGTTGAGTTCGATCACGTCGAAATCGCTGACGGCCAGGCCGAGGCGCTCGGTCAGTTTGCGCACCGCCGGCACCGGGCCAATGCCCATCACCCGAGGGGCGACACCGGCGCTCGACATGCCCAGCACTTTGGCGCGGGCGGTCAGGCCGTGTTTCTTCACCGCTTCGGCGGACGCCAGGATCAACGCCGCCGCACCGTCGTTCACACCCGAGGAGTTGCCGGCGGTGACGGTCTTGTCCGGACCATTGACCGGTTTGAGTTTGGCCAGGACTTCCAGTGAAGTGTCGCCGCGCGGATGCTCATCCTGGCTGACGATACTTTCACCCTTCTTGTGGGCAATGCGCACTTCAACGATTTCTTCGGCGAAAAATCCTGCGGCCTGCGCGGCGGCAGTCCGCTGCTGACTGCGCAGTGCGAAAGCGTCCTGATCCTCGCGGGAAATTTCGTAATCGTCAGCCACGTTATCGCCGGTCTGCGGCATCGCATCCACGCCGTATTGGGCTTTCATCAACGGATTGATAAAGCGCCAGCCGATGGTGGTGTCTTCCAGCTTCATGTTGCGCGAGAACGCCGCATCCGCTTTGCCCATAACGAACGGTGCGCGGGACATCGACTCGACGCCGCCAGCAATTGCCAGCTCCATCTCGCCACTGGCGATGGCGCGGAAGGCAGTGCCGATCGCGTCCATACCCGAGGCGCAGAGGCGATTGAGGGTCACGCCCGGAATGGTTTCCGGCAGGCCCGCCAGCAACAGCGCCATGCGCGCCACGTTGCGGTTGTCTTCGCCGGCCTGGTTGGCGCAACCGAGGAACACCTCGTCCACTGCGCTCCAGTCCACCGACGGGTTGCGCTCCATCAGCGCCTTGATTGGCACGGCGGCCAGATCGTCGGCGCGAACCGCCGACAGGCCTCCGCCGAAACGGCCGATGGGGGTGCGAATCGCGTCGCAGATATAAACGTCACGCATCATGCTTCTCCCGGTGCTTGGCCGTGGGCCGCGGCAGTGCGGGCTTCCAGATCACGCAGCGCCTTCAGTTCGACTTCGGTCGGCTCGGCAGTGTTTTCAACGTGCTCGGCAAAACGAATCGCCCAACCGGTGGCGGCAGTCACTTGCTCCCGGGTCACGCCTGGGTGCAGAGCGGTGACCACGAATTCATGGGTGCCGGCTTCCGGTTCCATGATGCACAGGTCGGTAATGATGCCGACCGGACCGGCGCCCGGCAGGCCGAGACGCTTGCGCGAATCACCGCCCTCGCCATGGCCGACCGAAGTAATGAAGTCGAGCTTGTCGACAAAGGAACGCGCCGACTGCTTGAGAATGATCAGCACGCTTTTGGCCGAGCCAGCGATCTCCGGCGCACCGCCGGCACCCGGCAGACGGACTTTCGGCTGATGGTAATCGCCGACCACGGTGGTGTTGATGTTGCCGAAACGGTCGACTTGCGCGGCACCGAGGAAACCAACGTCGATGCGCCCGCCCTGCAACCAATAGCGAAAAATCTCACCGGTCGGGACGACAGTGTCAGCGGTTTCCGCCAGCTCACCGTCACCGATCGACAGCGGCAGTACGCTCGGCTTGGCACCGATCGGACCCGATTCGTAGATAAGGACGACGTCCGGCGAGGAAGTCAGACGCGCCAGGTTGGCGGCTTTCGACGGCAGGCCGATGCCGACGAAACACACCGAACCGTTTTTCAAACGGCGGGCAGCGGCGACGGTCATCATTTCATTGGTGGTGTAAGTCATTACTTGGCCTCCGAAGCAGCGGCCAGTTTGGCCTGGAACTCGCTGAAGTCAGCGCAGCCGTGGATGTACTCGTTGATCCACGCGGTGAAGGTTTCACGGTCGCGGGCAATCGGGTCCCAAGCCTGGTAGAACCGGTTATCACGTTCGTTGTAGCCGTGAGCGTAAGACGGATGCGCGCCGCCAGGGACATGGCAGACCGCGCTCAAGGCCCAGGTCGGCAGAACGCAGGAGTTCATCGGTGCATTGAGGTCGTCGACGATTTCTTCGACGGTGACGATGCAGCGTTTGGCAGCCAGTGCCGCTTCTTTCTGCACGCCGAGAATGCCCCACAGCAACACGTTGCCTTTGCGGTCGGCTTTCTGCGCGTGAATCACGGTGATGTCCGGGCGCACCGAAGGCACGGCCGCCAATACTTCACCGGTGAATGGGCAGGTGACGGTTTTGATCAGCGGGTTGACCTTCGGCAGGTCAGAGCCGGCGTAGGCACGCAGCACCGCGAACGGTAGGCCGGAAGCGCCAGCGACGTAGGCATTGGCCAGGTCGGCGTGGCTGTGTTCTTCGATTTCCAGCGCGTGCGGCCACTGCTTCTCGACGGCGTCACGCAGGCGATGCAGCGAACCGACGCCCGGGTTTCCGCCCCAAGAGAAAATCAGCTTGCGAGCACAACCGGCGCCGATCAACTGGTCGTAGATCAGGTCAGGCGTCATCCGCACCAGGGTCAGGTCTTTCTTGCTCTGACGAATGATTTCGTGACCCGCCGCCGTAGGGATCAGGTGAGTGAAGCCTTCGAGCGCGACGGTATCGCCGTCGTTAACGAATTGCTTCACCGCGTCGTGCAGCGAAAGGATTTCAGCCATGGGGCAGGCTCCCGTTTTGTTATGAACCGACAGTGGAAGAAAAAGGCGCGATGCGCAGCGCCGGAATGACTGAAGAGTAAGCCCCTGAAAAACGCCAAACAATCCGATAATCGACTGAGTGTTCGTTTATCGAACACATTGTTGTCTACCTACCGATCCTTAAAAGCATCGCGAGCAGGCTCACTCCCACAGTTGACCGCGTTCTCCTGTGGGAGCGAGCCTGCTCGCGATGAGGGCCGCAGGCTCAACGAAAAATCAGAAGTCTGTCCTCAAGTCGCATCCGCATGGCTGACCATGCCCTTGATCACCACCGCCGTGGTCGCCAATGCCGCTGGAATCACCAGCGCTGTCAGCACTTGTTCAAAGTTCCAACCAAGCCCCAGCAGCGTTGCGCCCATCCACGCACCGAGAATCGCGCCGAAGCGGCCAATCCCGAGCATCCACGACACCCCGGTCGCCCGCCCCTGCGTCGGATAAAACCGCGCCGCCAGTGAAGGCATCGCCGATTGCGCGCCGTTGACGCACATCCCGGCCACGAGCACCAACGTCGCCAATAGCGTGATGTTGCCCAGGCTCTGCCCTACCGCGTAGGCAAACACCCCGGCGAATAGATAGAAAATGCCGATAACCTTGTGCGGATTGAACCGGTCCATCGCCCAGCCCACGCCCACCGCGCTCAACACCCCGCCAAACTGGAACAACGCGCCGATGAATGCCGCCTGCTCCATGCTCGCGCCACTGTCACGCATCAGCGTTGGCAGCCAACTGGTCAGCAGATAAACGATCACCAACCCCATGAAATAGGTCAGCCACAGCAACAAAGTACCGGTGCTGTAGGTGCCGGAGAAGATCACCGCGAACACATTGCGGGCCTTCACGGTTTTCTGTTCCGGCACGCTGAAGCTGGAAGCCTGGGCGACGACGATTGGATCGATAGGCGCCAGGGTCTTGCGCACTTTGTCAGTGCCGCGATTGCGGACGACGAGGTAGCGTGCCGATTCCGGCAGCCAGAACAGCAATACGACGGCGAGGATCAGCGGCAAAATCCCGCCGATCATCAGCAGACTGTGCCAGCCAAAGGCCGGAATCAGTTTGGCGGAAATGAAACCGCCGCCCGCCATGCCGAGGTTGAAGCCGCAGAACATGCTGGTCACCAGCAGGGATTTCTTGCGCTCCGGGGTGTATTCGGACAGCAGCGTCGTGGCGTTCGGCATGCCGGCACCCAGGCCCAGGCCGGTGAGGAATCGCAGCACCAGCAACTGATCGACGTTGGTGCTGTAAGCCGAAGCCAGGCTGAACGCGCCGAACAACAGCACCGCGCCCACCAGTACGATTTTTCGCCCGAAGCGGTCAGCCAATGGGCCAGAACCCAGTGCACCGAAGACCATGCCGATCAGTGCCGCGCTCATCACCGGGCCGAGACTGGCGCGGTCGATGCCCCAATCCTGAGACAGGGCGGGCGCGATGAAACCCATGGCCGCCGTGTCGAGGCCATCGAGGAAAACAATCAGGAAACACAGGATCACCACTCGCCATTGGTAGCGCGAAATGGGTTGAGCATTGATGAAGGACTGCACGTCGAGGCAGTTTCCTACAGCAGACTGAGGCTGGTTCATTATTTTTATTCCACGCAAAGAACGCAGTCGAACAGGTGTCAGCCAAAGCTGACGCTGTCACAAGAAAGGGGTATCGGAATCAGGCGATGCGGTTCCGGCAGGGAAACCGATGGGAACAGCGACAGTCGGGAAACGTACGCATGGGAGGTGCCTCTTCTCATTATTATTGGGGTCGTCGCCCGGCAATGGAGCGAGAACAGCAGCGCCGGATGACGCTGCCGCGACATTAATGATCCAAGGGAAAGAGCGTCAATTCGATAAACGCGACTCTGTGCGTTTATCGAACAGCTTAGGCGAAGAGTTGCGCGCTGAGGTCGCGACTCGCGCTCAGAAGGCCGGGCAGGAAACGTTGTTCCAGCTCGTTGCGGCTGACTCGGCCGGCGTGGGTACTGACATTTAGCGCCGCAACCACTTGGCCGGAAGCGTCGTACACCGGAACGGCAATCGAGCGCAGACCTTGTTCCAGTTCCTGATCGACGATGCACCAGCCTTGCTGCCGCACCTCTTGCAGGCATTCGAGCAACGCCTCGGGGGTGTGCAGGGTTCGGCTGGTCTTGGCTTGCAGCTCTGCATGGTCGAGGTACTCGCGCAGTGATGTATCGTCCAGCGCTGCGAGAAGAATCCGGCCCATCGAAGTGCAATAGGCGGGCAGACGTCCACCGACCGACAGGTCGACGGAAATCAGTCGCTGGGTGGTGGCCGAACGAGCGATGTACAAAATGTCATCGCCTTCCAGAGTGGCCATGTTGCAAGCTTCATGAAGTTGCTCGCTCATGCGGTCCAGGTAGGGCTGAGCGGAAACCGCCAGCGGCGTCGAGGACACATAGGCATGGCCAAGCGTCAGTACTTTTGGCAGCAGCGAATAGGTTCGGCCGTCGGTGGTGGCGTAGCCGAGTTTGATCAGCGTGTGCAGGCAACGGCGCACAGCGGCGCGGGGAATTTCCGTGCGGTGACTGATCTGGGCGATGGTGAGGTGACGTTTGCGTTCCTGGAACGCTTGCACCACGGCCAGGCCACGGGCCAGGGATGTCATGAAATCCGGGTCGCCGGTCAGTGCCTGGATCCGCTTGGCGGGCGAGGCAACGATCGGCGGCGCCACTGAAGCGAAGGAGTTGCGCATTTGATCGTTCATAAAAGGTCCTTTTCCCACACGGTTCAGCGGCTATTACAAGCGGCAGCCGGTCCCCCACACAACCCCGGCCAGCCAAGACTGTGCGATTATCGAACCAACGACCGATAATCGCAATCGGACCGCCGATTCGATTATTGGACGGGCTTGCTTGCACCTGTTTTTACACGGGCTCTGACGCAGACTAGAAGCCTCGATGTAATTGTCCTAACTTGTTTGACTTGATGGCGTCAGAAAGGCATCACTGTAACGTCGTGCCGCCGAATGACCTAGTTAGCCGTATAAAGTTGCGAGTAACAAAACAATCACACATCAAGACCCACTTTTAACTCTTTGACGATAGTGTTCTTCGATTCGACCGCTATAATGAAATTCAGTGGTGACCGGTTTTTAATTGCCGATTCCGCCACCCGGTAGCGCGATGTTCCATCGCCGTTGCCCCCAGCAAACGCCTGACACTCATTTCATATGCTTCGCCAAGGTGTTCGCTGAAACAGGAAACTGATGCTACGTCAGCTGTTTATCTCTGGTGCCGTGGCCGCCTGCAACATGGAAGTAATTGATCGCAACACCGTAAAAAATGATGCCTTTGCGGGCCTTGTCCTTTCGGCGAGCATGGTCAAATACATTTGATGCAGCGCGTTTCACCAGAATTTATCTCAACTCAATCAGGTAGCACTGTGACGAAAGACGAACTGCGCGCGGAACTTGAGCGCCAGGAACAACGTTACAAGGAAGTTTACGGCGGGGAAGTCACCACCTACGCCGCTCAGCCCGAACCGGAACGCAAACCCTGGCGTAAACGCGCCACCGTTCAGGATCAGGCTTTCACTCAAGAATTGCAGAAAATGGAAAAGGAACTCAAAGCCGAAGAGCCATAAGCCCTCGGCCTGAATCCTTTCAAGGGTCTGCGTCTGCACCCGTTAAAAACGGGATGTATCGATGATGCCTTTCGCGCCCGCTACCAGCGGGCAGCGGCCACCTCACCCACCGGATGAGGTAAATGGCGCATGTCTGGCCCTCTTTTCAGATATTTCACACAAGCGTTAAAACCTCTTGCTCCTACGAGAGAACGCCTTGTGGCTGCGGCCTTTTCAAAGAAATTCAATGACTTGCAAAACCCAGTAAAAACCTGGGGCTTGGGCTGCTGCCGAAAATTAATTCGTTGAAGAATGTTACCGATGAGCAGCAAGTGCATTGATTAGCAGTCTTTTCTGGCATAATCGCGCCCCCTTACGACCGGGTCAGAAAACCTTCATGATCGATTTATTCAGCGGACTAGATGCTTGGGTGCTTGTGAGCCTCTTGCTCGCCCTGGCCTTTGTCCTCGCCTTCGAGTTCATCAACGGCTTTCATGACACCGCTAACGCGGTGGCCACTGTTATCTACACCAAAGCCATGCCGCCCCATCTGGCGGTGTTCTTTTCCGGTGTGTTCAACTTCCTCGGCGTGCTGCTGGGCGGTGTCGGCGTGGCGTATGCCATTGTCCACCTGCTGCCGGTAGAGCTGCTGATCAATGTGAACACCGGTCACGGGCTGGCCATGGTGTTCTCGCTGCTCGCCGCCGCTATCACCTGGAACCTGGGCACCTGGTACTTCGGTATCCCGGCTTCCAGCTCCCATACGCTGATCGGGTCGATCCTCGGTGTCGGCCTTGCCAACGCCTTGATCAACGACATTCCGTTGGCTGATGGCGTGAACTGGCAGAAAGCGATCGATATCGGTGCATCCCTGGTGTTCTCGCCAATGGCCGGTTTCCTCGTTGCCGCCTTGGTCCTCATCGGACTGAAATGGTGGCGTCCGCTGTCGAAGATGCACAAGACACCGGACCAGCGCCGCAAGCTTGATGACAAGAAGCACCCGCCGTTCTGGAACCGTCTGGTACTGGTGATCTCGGCCATGGCCGTGAGCTTCGTGCACGGTTCCAACGATGGCCAGAAAGGTATCGGCCTGATCATGCTGGTGCTGATCGGTATCGTGCCGGCGCAGTTCGTACTCGACCTGGGCAGCACAACCTACCAGATCGAACGGACTCGCGACGCGACCCTGCACCTGAGCCAGTTCTACAAGCGCAATGCCGATACGCTGGGTGAATTCCTGGCCTTGGGCAAAAGCGTGGAAGGCGACCTGCCTGAGAAATTCCGTTGCAATCCGCAACAGACCGAACCGACCATCACCGCCCTGCTCGGCACCCTTAAAGGTGTAGCGGACTACCACTCGCTGCCGGCGGAAAGCCGCATCGAAGTGCGTCGCTACCTGCTCTGCCTGGACGACACTGCGAAGAAAGTCAGCAAGCTTCCTGGTCTCGCTGCCCGTGAAAAGGCTGACCTGGACAAGCTACGCAAAGACCTGACCACCACCACCGAATATGCCCCGTTCTGGGTGATTCTGGCGGTCGCTCTGGCTCTCGGCCTGGGTACCATGGTTGGCTGGAAGCGTGTGGTTCTGACCATCGGCGAGAAGATCGGCAAGCAAGGCATGACCTACGCTCAAGGCATGTCTGCACAGATCACCACCGCGTGCATGATCGGCCTGGCAAACATCTTCAGCCTGCCGGTTTCCACCACCCACGTCCTGTCCTCGGGCGTGGCCGGCACCATGGTCGCCAATAAAAGCGGCCTGCAAGGTGGCACCGTCAAAACCATCCTGCTGGCCTGGATTCTGACCCTGCCAGCCACAGTGGCCCTGTCGGCCGGCCTGTTCTGGCTGGCGTCGAAGGCACTGGGCAGCTGATATACCGCTGCTAAAAAAGGCGCGTTCCGTGAGGTTCGCGCCTTTTTATTGCCCACCGGAAACTCAAAACACCACAAAACCTGTAGGAGCCGAGCTTGCTCGCGATAGCGGCCTTACAGGCAAAATGGATGTTGAATGTTATGGCCCCATCGCGAGCAAGCTCGGCTCCTACAATGGGTCGGCGTATTTGGATAGATTTTCAGACGCAAAAAAAAGGGCAACCGAAGTTGCCCAAAATGCCTTGCGTGCTCATTGCTTCCAGAAAGACCTACGGTTTGCGCTTGTGCGAATCCTTCTAGATAAAAAATCCAAACCCTGCAAAAAACAGAACCATGAGGCCGACTGTCAGCACTCCGGCGATCACCACGTTGTCGAAAAACATGACTGGCCTCCTGCGCTTGCCTTGTTGCGATGGGGCTAAGTTAACCAATCAGGCAGGAGAAGAAATTGACCGGGATCAATGTCGCCCGAGACTGGGCGTAAAGGAGGGGAAATAACTGACCTGCATCAACCAATGCAGGGTGTTTCAACGCTTTTTCGGTTTGTTCTTCGGCTTTTTCTTCGCTTTACCCAACGGCATGGCGTGCTCGAACGCCTGGCGCACTTCGTTCAGACGCTTTTCATTAAGGTCATGAACCCGCTTGGCGCGTTCGGCGTTGAGGTCGATCAGTTTGTCGTCTTGGCTCATGGTGCTCAGTGCATCGCCTGGAATGAAGTTCAGTTGCCGCGTCTGCAGGCAAGGATGTGCCAATAATGCGGTCTGAAGGCAGCGCTGACCAGCCATGAGCTCAAATCTGGATATCGACCCACAAACCCTGCCGTGGCTGATCTTCCATCAATGGCGCCACTGGCACGGTATTGTCGGCGTTGAGCTCGTCACCGGGAATCGCCAGGTGTTCTTCAGGATCTTCATCAGCTTCACGGCGGCGCCTTTGCTGCTCCTGCTTGCGGCGCTGTTCCTCGCGCAGCTGATACGCCGCCTCTTCCGGATCGCGCTGCTGCAGGTCGATGGTGCTTTCGTTGGAGCTTTCCTGCACCGGTACCACGGGTGGAATATCCGGCCGCTGGCGAATCGGATCCTGCTGTGAGGTGATTGGCACGGCACTCAAGGGGAGCATCGGTGGCAGCATAATTATTGGTCTCCTGTCAGCAGGCTGTCGGCTGCGGGGATGCCGACTTGAGCCATCGGTCGCAAACTGTGATCCGTTTGGCACTTGTAGGAGCTGCCGCAGGCTGCGATCTTTATCGGACAACATAGAGCTCAAGCGTTCCCCAAGATCAAAAGATCGCAGCCTTCGGCAGCTCCTGCGCCGTAAACCTTTTGGTCTGGAGGGCCGATTCCGTTAAGATAGCCCGCTTTTTCAAGGTGGGAGTCAGGCAGCATGGCGCAGCAGTATCAACCGGGGCAACGCTGGATCAGTGACAGCGAAGCCGAGCTGGGTTTAGGCACCGTTCTGGCACAGGACGGCCGCTTGTTGACCGTGCTCTACCCGGCCACTGGCGAGACTCGCCAGTACGCGCTACGGAATGCGCCCCTCACCCGCGTGCGGTTTTCGCCGGGTGACTCGATCACTCACTTCGAAGGCTGGAAACTGACCGTACAGGAAGTCGACGACGTCGACGGCCTGCTGGTTTACCACGGCCTCAACGGGCATAACGAAGTGGTTACCCTGCCGGAAACCCAACTGTCGAACTTCATTCAGTTCCGTCTGGCCAGCGATCGTTTGTTCGCCGGGCAGATCGACCCGCTGGCCTGGTTCTCCCTGCGGTACAACACCCTGGAACACACCAGCCGCCAGTTGCAGTCCGCGCTTTGGGGCCTCGGTGGCGTGCGTGCGCAACCGATCGCGCACCAGCTGCACATCGCCCGTGAAGTCGCCGACCGCATTGCGCCGCGGGTTCTGCTGGCGGACGAAGTGGGTCTGGGCAAAACCATCGAAGCCGGTCTGGTGATCCATCGCCAACTGCTCTCGGGCCGCGCCAACCGCGTGCTGATCCTGGTTCCAGAGAACCTTCAGCACCAGTGGCTGGTCGAGATGCGCCGCCGCTTCAACCTGCAAGTTGCGCTGTTCGACGAAGAACGCTTTATCGAAAGCGATGCCGCCAACCCGTTCGAAGACACCCAGCTCGCGCTGGTTGCACTCGAGTGGCTGGTGGAAGACGAGAAGGCCCAGGACGCGCTGTTCGCCGCCGGTTGGGACCTGATGGTCGTCGACGAAGCGCACCACCTGGTGTGGCATGAAGACAAGGCCAGCCCGGAATACTCGCTGGTTGAACAACTGGCCGAAGTCATTCCCGGCGTTTTGCTGCTGACCGCAACCCCGGAACAACTGGGTCAGGACAGCCACTTTGCGCGTCTGCGCCTGCTCGATCCGAACCGCTTCCATGACCTGCACGCCTTCCGCGCCGAGAGCGAAAACTATCGCCCGGTGGCCGAAGCCGTCCAGGAGCTGCTGGACAAAGGGCGCCTGTCGCCTGAAGCGCACAAGACTATTCACGGTTTCCTCGGCAACGAAGGCGAAGCGCTGCTGACCGCCGTCAACGATGGCGACACCGAAGCCAGCGCCCGTCTGGTCCGCGAACTGCTCGACCGCCACGGCACCGGCCGCGTGCTGTTCCGCAACACCCGCGCCGCCGTGCAGGGTTTCCCGGAGCGCAAACTGCATCCGTACCCGCTGCCATGCCCCGACGAATACCTCGAATTGCCATTGGGCGATCACGCCGAGCTGTACCCGGAAGTCAGCTTCCAGGCCCAGCCGGATGCCAGCGAAGAAGAACGCTGGTGGAAATTCGACCCGCGCGTCGAGTGGCTGATCGACACGCTGAAGATGCTCAAGCGCACCAAAGTGCTGGTGATCTGCGCCCACGCCGAAACCGCCATGGACCTGGAAGACGCCTTGCGCGTGCGTTCCGGCATCCCGGCCACCGTCTTCCACGAAGGCATGAACATCCTCGAGCGTGACCGCGCCGCCGCTTACTTCGCCGACGAAGAATTTGGCGCGCAAGTGCTGATCTGCTCGGAAATCGGCAGTGAAGGTCGTAACTTCCAGTTCTCGCACCACTTGGTGCTGTTCGATCTGCCCTCGCACCCGGACCTGCTGGAGCAGCGTATCGGTCGTCTGGACCGGATCGGCCAGAAACACATCATCGAACTGCACGTGCCGTACCTGGAAACCAGCCCGCAAGAGCGCCTGTTCCAGTGGTACCACGAAGCGCTGAACGCATTCCTCAACACCTGCCCGACCGGCAACGCCCTGCAGCATCAGTTCGGCCCGCGCCTGCTGCCGCTGCTGGAAAATGCCGACGACGGCGAGTGGCAAGCGCTGATCGACGAAGCCCGCACCGAGCGCGAACGCATGGAAGCCGAGCTGCACACCGGCCGTGACCGCTTGTTGGAACTCAATTCCGGCGGCGCTGGCGAAGGTGATGCACTGGTCGAGGACATCCTTGAGCAAGACGACCAGTTCGCCCTGCCGATCTACATGGAAACCCTGTTCGACGCCTTCGGCATCGACAGCGAAGACCATTCGGAAAACGCGCTGATCCTCAAGCCGAGCGAAAAAATGCTCGACGCCAGCTTCCCGCTGGGCGACGACGAAGGCGTGACCATCACTTACGACCGCAACCAGGCGCTGTCTCGCGAAGACATGCAGTTCATTACCTGGGAACACCCGATGGTTCAGGGCGGCATGGACCTTGTCTTGTCCGGTTCCATGGGCAACACCGCCGTGGCGCTGATCAAGAACAAGGCGCTGAAGCCCGGCACCGTGTTGCTGGAACTGCTCTACGTCAGCGAAGTGGTTGCCCCGCGCTCGCTGCAACTGGGCCGTTACCTGCCGCCGGCCGCCCTGCGCTGCCTGCTCGATGCCAATGGCAACGACCTGTCGGCCCGTGTGTCGTTCGAAACCCTTAACGATCAGCTGGAAAGCGTGCCGCGTGCCAGCGCCAACAAGTTCATCCAGGCCCAGCGCGATCAGCTGACGCCACGGATCAACGCCGGTGAAGAGAAGATCTTCCCGCGTCACGCCGAGCGCGTGGCTGAGGCGCAGCGTCGCCTGGCCGCCGACACCGATGAAGAACTGGCGCGCCTGACCGCGTTGCAAGCGGTCAACCCGACCGTGCGCGACAGCGAGCTGGTTGCCCTGCGCAAGCAACGCGAGCAAGGCCTGGCCATGCTCGACAAGGCTGCGCTGCGACTGGAAGCGATTCGGGTGTTGGTGGCGGGTTAAGTCCCCTGCCCCACCGCTAAAACAAAAGGCCCGCAGCGATGCGGGCCTTTTTTTCTGCTTGATTGTTGTGGTGTTGCTGATGGCCTCATCGCGAGCAGGCTCGCTCCCACAGGGGATTTGTGAGCGCCACAATACCCATGTGGGAGTGAGCCTGCTCGCGATGGCGATTAGGCAGTCACCGCAGAACCCACAGGCTCAACCACGGCAACCAACCCTTCCTTCATCCGCTTGGCATCGCGCACAAAACACCGCGAAGCCAGGAACAGAAACACCATGGTGAAAAACAGCGCCACCGGGATCAAATACATCGCGTCATGCAAGCCGACAGCCTTGAACGCCTCAGTCATCTGTTCAGCTCCGGCCGAGAGCATCGCCGTATGCGCAAAGTGGTCGGACAATGCGCCCACCACCACTGGCCCCAATCCACCACCCAGCAAATACAACCCGGCAAAGAACAGCGCCATGGCCGTAGCTCGCAAGCGCGGCTCGACTACGTCCTGAATGGCGGTGTAAACGCAGGTGTAAAAGTTGTAGGCAAACAACCAGCCCACACTGAACACCGCCACAAACACGCCGATCTCGATCCGCCCGGAATGCAGCGCCCACGCCGTGCATACCGTCGAGATGATCAAGCTGAACGCGGCAAACAGCAGTCGCCCATTGGCCACCCGCTGGTGAATCTTGTCCGCGACCCAACCGCCCAGTGTCAGGCCGAACAACCCGGTCACGCCGACGATCACCCCGGTCGCCACCGCTGCTTCCTGTAATGGCATCAGGAAATAGCGCTGCAGCATCGGCACCAGAAACGAGTTGCAGGCATACGTGGCGAAGTTGAAGCACAGCCCCGCCATCACCAGCCACAGGAACGTCGGCACCGCCAACACCCGACGGATCGGCCGGTCTACACGCTCCTGAGAAACCTGCACACTCTCCGCGGCGCCGCGTTTCGGTTCTTTGATGTAGAACATGAAGATCGCCAGGATCAGCCCCGGCACTGCCGCGATAAAGAACGGCGCGCGCCAGCTGTCGAACGCCTTGACCATCGCGCCGATGGTGAAGAACGCCAGCAGCAACCCCAGCGGCAAGCCGAGCATGAAAATGCCCATCGCCCGTGCCCGGCGGTGGGCCGGGAACAGGTCGCCGATCAGCGAGTTGGCGGCCGGTGCGTAACTGGCTTCACCGATGCCGATGCCCATGCGCACGATCAGGAACGCCCAGAAACTCCCCACCAATCCGTTGACCGCCGTCAACCCGCTCCACGCCGCCAGGCCCCAGCCCATCAATTTGCTGCGCGAACCGGTATCGGCCATCCGCCCCAGAGGCAGGCCGGCAATGGCATAAACGAGGGTGAATGCGGTACCGATGATCCCCAGTTGAAAGTCGCTGAGGTGCCATTCCATGCGGATCGGTTCGATGATGATGGCCGGAATGGTGCGATCGAAGAAGTTGAACAGGTTGGCCAGGAACAGCAGGAACAGAATGCGCCAGGCATTCGCCGCTTGGGTCGAGTTCTGCATGGGTCCGTCTCTTTTATTGTTATTGGGGCTTCACTGCCAGCGCATCCGAGCCCGGAACCTGCAATCTAGTCAGGCCCGCCAGAGCTGTCTGTCATTATTTGTAAAGCTGATATCCGCCCATGGAAGATGTCGCAGCTGATACACCATTTATTTCCAAACGCTCTAACACCCATTCCAAAATGGTTAGGGCCAATTTGCCACTATCGTTTGCACTCTAAACACGCCTTCTATACTCCAGAGCATTCGCCAGCGTTCATGGCGCCAGCCAGGATGACAATGGGGCATGCTATGGAGTGGCTTGGTTTGCATTTCATTACCGAGCTGACGGCGAACGGCCAGGTAATACTCAACTGCACACATGACCCTTTTCTGGTTCTGCTGGCCTATTTGGTCGCCTGTGTCGGTAGCTTTGCCACATTGGACATGGCTGAACGGGTCGGTCACGTGGAAAAACCCGCCTCGCAGCGGCTCTGGCGCTGGGTCGGTGCCAGTTGCCTGGCGGGCGGGATCTGGGCCATGCACTTCATTGGCATGCTGGCATTCAAGGCGCCGATCGACATTCAATATGACTTGCCCATCACTCTCCTTTCTCTGTTGATCGCCCTGCTCGCCTCGTGGCTGGCGATGCATGCTCTCAGTCATCCCCGCCTGAGTTTTTGGCAATATCTCCAGGCGTCGATCTGCATTGGCCTGGGCATCGCCACCATGCATTACGTGGGCATGACCGCCATGCGTTCGAGTGCGATGGCCTATTACAAACCCACGCTGTTCGCCCTCTCCATTGTGATCGCCATCGGTGCCAGCCTTGCAGCGCTGCTGATATCAAGTCATCTGCGCGACGGCACCGGTCTGTTCCATCAACTGCTCAAATACAGCGCCAGCCTGGTGCTCGGGGCAGGCATCATCAGCATGCACTTCACCGGCATGGCCGCCTTCAACCTGGTGCTGCCCGCCGACAGCCTTCAGCCGCTGCCCGGCGAAAACAATCATCTGCAACTGGGTCTGACAGTGGCGGTCATGACGCTGCTGATCATCGGCAGCAGCATCAGCGCGGCGCTGGCGGACAAGAAGCTGCAAAACAAGGAGCACGACCTGCAACGGGTCAACACCCTGCTCAGTCAACTGGACCAGGCGAGGATGTCGTTACAACAGGTGGCGCACTACGACCCCCTGACCAACCTGATCAACCGCCGTGGCTTCAACCAGATTTTTGCCGAGAAACTCATCGAGAAAACCAACGAAGGCGGCATGCTGGCGGTGCTGTTCCTGGACATCGACCATTTCAAGCGGATCAACGACAGCCTCGGCCATGATGCCGGCGACGAATTGCTCAAAGTCCTGGCCAGCCACATAAAGTGCTCGGTGCGCAGCCACGAAGATGTGGTTGCGCGCTTCGGAGGCGACGAGTTTTGCATCCTCATCAGCCTGCATGATCGTGATGAAGCGCGGCACATGGCCCAGCGCATCATGGCGAAAATGAAGGAGCCCATCGAGCTGTCCGGGCGGCGCATGGTCATGACCACCAGCATCGGCATCAGCGTGTTTCCGGAAGATGGTAAGACCTGTGAAGAGTTGCTGAAAAATGCTGACCTGGCGCTGTATCAGTCCAAGGACAGCGGGCGCAATGGCCTGAATTTCTTCAGCGAAAACCTGAAAACCCGCGCGACGCTGGAACTGCAACTGGAAGAAGAACTGCGCCACGCCCTGCGCGAAAACACCGGACTGATGCTCTATTACCAACCGATCTATGACCTGAAAACCGCTCAGGTCAGCAAACTTGAAGCGCTGGTCCGCTGGCAACATCCGGTTCACGGACTGCTGGCGCCGGACCGGTTCATTGCCATCGCCGAGGCCAACGGCCTGATTGCCGAACTGGACAACTGGGTCCTGCGCAAAGCCTGTGAGGATCTGGGCGAGTTGTCGCGTCAGGGTTGCGAAGAACTCCACATCGCCGTGAACTGCTCGCCCCTGAACCTGGCGCGCGAATCATTGGCCGATGAAATCGAACACGCGCTGCGGGTCTCCGGAGTGGCGCCGCAGCGGCTGGAACTGGAAGTGACGGAAAATGCGCTGATGGGCAACATCGCCGATACGCTGGTGTTGCTGCGCCAGATTCGTGCCCTCGGCGTGTCGTTATCGATTGATGACTTCGGCACCGGTTACTCATCACTGGCCTATCTCAAACGACTGCCACTCAACACGCTGAAGATCGACCGCTCGTTCATCCAGGACATTCCCAAGGCCACCCAGGACATGGAAATCGTTCAAGCGATTATCGTCATGGCCCACACGCTGCATTTGCAGGTGGTGACCGAAGGCGTCGAAACCCTTGAGCAATACGAGTTTCTGGAGCGTAACGGCTGCGACTTCGTGCAGGGCTACCTGCTCAGTCGTCCAATACCGCTGGCGCAGTTGCGTCCGGTGCTGAGCGAAATCAACCAGCGCAAGCACCTGCACACTGTCAGCCCTTTGAGTCTGGCTCGCGGTACAACTGCACTAGCGTCGACGGATCTTTTTCCAGGAATCCCTGGCTCCCATGCAGTCGCATCAATTGTGCGGCCAGTCCACTGATCGGCGTGGCCGAGCCTTGCTCACGGGAAAACTTCACCGCGGTATCGAGGTCCTTGAGCAGCGTGCGCACATGCCATTTCACCGGTTCGAAACGGCTTTCGGCCATTTGCGGACCGAGGATCTGCAAGGGCTTTGAATCGGCAAACCCGCCTGCCAGAGCCTCGGCGATCAGACTGGCCTGCACCCCGGAACGTTCGGCCAACGCCACCACTTCGGCGATCACCAGCGCGTTGCAGGCGACGATCATCTGATTGCAGGCCTTGGTCACCTGCCCCGCTCCGACGGCGCCCATGTGGGTCACGCGCTGGCCGAGGCTCAACAGCACAGGCCTGACGCGTTCAAGATCCGCCGTTTCACCGCCCACCATGATCGCCAGGCTGCCAGCCTCGGCGCCGACCACTCCGCCAGACACCGGTGCATCCAGCCAGCTCATGCCGGTTTGGCTGACCAGCGCTGTCGCCATTTCCCGCGTCGCGGTAGGTTCCAGGCTGGAAAAATCCACCAGCAATTGACCGCTTTTCGCACCTTGTACAATACCTGCCGCGCCAAACACCACCTCACGAACCACCGACGTGTCCGCCAGGCACAACATCACCACGTCGGCGTGCTGACACAGCTCAGCCGGCGTGGCGACCTGTCGTGCACCGGCCTCGACCAGCGGCGCGCACTTGGCTGGATTGCGGTTCCACACCGTCAGCGGGTAACCCGCTGCCAGCAAGCGCCGGCACATCGGCAAGCCCATCAGGCCGACCCCGGCAAACCCGAGTGAAGGTAACGCTGCCATCATTTGGCCTCCTTTTGATTAAAGATCGGCAAATATTGGCCGATTCATCATGACTTAGGAAAGGATTCCCCCGAGCGATGCTCAGGCCAAGGCCCTGACGCTTGGGCCAAATACGCGCTGAAAAAAAACGCGAGATCCCATCCGTGATGGTTCGACGACACCTTGTCGCCCAACCAACCAGCCCAGGTACATGGCGCACAATGACTTCTAAAAACAATCCGGCCACTGCGATATCCGATCTGGCGTTGAGCCCCGCGGCGAACAGCCCCGCACCGTCGAAGCCATTGACGCCATCGCGCCCGCTGGCAACTCAGCAATACCTGTACTTCACCGAAACCAATACCGATCGTATCCTCGATAACCTCGACGGTCTGCGCGACATGGTGTTCCCGCGCCCACCGCATCTGGAAGGCGACAGCGAACATCACAGCGATCAGGAATTCCCGTCGGTGTGCCTGATCGGCCTGGGCCGCTGCGGCTCGAACATCGCGCTGGACGTCGCGGAGCTGGTGTACAACGCCCGCAAGTTCTACCTCAACGAATTCAATAACGAAGATCGTCTGTCGCCGGACAAACGCTTCGCCGAAAAGGGCTACAGCCCGGCACAGTGGATTCGCAACAACCTGCGCCTGGGGCCGAACAAGGCCACCAAACCGGTGTTCCTGGTAGAACCGCTGGTCATGCTCGGCGACCTGGACAAAGACATCGCCGGCCGCATCCGTTTCTCGCGCAAAGGCGAAAAAAGCGGTTTCCTGCGCGACTACAGCAAAATGAAAATCATGGACTTGTCGGAAGTCCACGCGGGTGGTGCCGGTAACGCGCCGATCCTCGGTCAGTACCTGGCCAAGATCATCCTGAACAAGGACACCCAGCGTTTCTCCAGCCCTGACTGGAAGATGATTCACTCGTACCTGATCGATAGCTGCGGGATCAAGGCCAACCAGTCGCGCCTGTATTTCTCGATTTTCAGTGCCGGCGGCGGTACCGGTTCGGGCATGGCCTCGGAATTCGGCCTGGCCCAGCAGCACTCGTACATGAACAAGACGTTCGATACCAAACCGATGGACGAACACGACGGCAAGAGCGGTCATTCCTTCGTCTTCGAGCCGATCTTCACCAGCGGCATCTGCGTGCTGCCGAACATTTCCGATCACCGCAGCGAAATGTCCGAGGCGCTGCACATCAACGCCGGTCGTCTGCTGTGTAAATACCTGTCTGAAGAGTGGGACTTCTCCTACAACTTCGACAACGAAGACAGCAGCGAAGCCAGTGTCATGGGCCGTATCCGCCCATGGAACGCCATGATGCTGATCTCCAACGACATCATGCGTTATGCCGAAGAAAGCGATGACGGCAACATTCAGAACATCGACGTCAACGCGATGGAAAAGCACGCTAACCAATACATCTCACAGCAGATCTTCAACATTCTGACGGCTCAGGCGGTGACCACCGACTACGACCAGAACTATTTCCGTCGGGCTGGCATCGACATCGGCGAAACCATTCGCCTCGACGCCAACGACCTGTTCATGAGCCTGGCCGGCCCCGTAGCGATTGCCTACGCCGAGTCCGTGGTGCCGGAAACACCGCCGCCGAGCAGCGACAAGTTCAAGGTGTTCGAGAAAGAACCGCAGCGCCTGAACATCGACGACCTGTTCTTCCGCTCCATCGACTTGCCGCACTTCAACAAAGTGACCCAGGCGATCGAAGGCATCAGCCTGTTGCCGATCGAATCCAAGCGCTATCGCGCCTCGCTGGAGCAGTACAAGAATTCGGGGTATGACGCGGCCGCGTTGCACGACCTGCACTTCTTCAAGAACTGCTCGTCGGTGGTCTCGATTGTTTCGCTGCCAAAGGACTACAAGCTGTCCTACATGGACTTGAACCGGTTGAAGACCCACCTCAACAGCCTGTTCCCGAACACCACGCTCAAGCGTTATGCGCTGGTCATCGGCGCCTCGGCCAACCTGTCGCTGACCACCCTGATCGCCAAGAGCCCGTGCCTGTCGGACGATTTCCTGACGCTGATCGTGGCCTTCATCAAGCGTTGCTTCGCGAAAAACCCGTACCGCTTTGACGAGACTCTGGATAACTCGATCCTGGACTTCATCATTAATGAAGAGTTCGACGAGGACCGTATCGACGAGCTGCTTAATGAGTTCGAGAACCCGGCGAAGATCCTCGACACCAACTGGTACGCGATCAAACCGATGTACGAGAAGAAGTACCGCGAGCTGATCAACGATAAAGACAAGTTCGTCTCGATCAATGACATTCGCCTGTCCCGGGATTGCGTGAAGAAGGCGATCAAGTACTTGCGCGAGATTTATCGTCACCGGATTGGCAAGACCAAGGTTATTTCTTTGAATAACCATACGGGCAAGACCGCTTAATTAGCGGCGCGCCCAATCGCGAGCAAGCTCGGCTCCTACAGGGACGATGTCGATCACAAATCTTGTGAACGCACCGAACTCTGTAGGAGCCGAGCTTGCTCGCGATGGCGGCCTTATATTCACCACAAATTCCAACATCCAGAAACAATTAAGCAGCCAATCGGCTGCTCGATAAACTGTTCCCGTTACGTTTACGTCACCGTGATGCTGGCCCGCTTGTGGCCTTTCTCTACGGCAACATGCCATCACGCTACTCGGCTACACACTTTTGCCCGACAAAGTCGCGCACCAATAGGGTGCGCATCTTCAGCTCGTCGCCCTTTCCTGGATCATAATCCACGGTGAAACAACCACTGCCCACAGCTCCGGATCGCGCTCGAAAAGATCCAGCGCCCGCGTTTCAGACAGCTTGGCGACCTTGTCGGCGGCCAGCCAGGCGGCCACTTTCTCGCCTTCGTCGGTCGCGACTGCCTCCGCTGCAGCAATCAAATCCAGACCGGGGTCGACCCACAATAGGGCACCCTTGGCGAAGAACGGCTCCAGTTCCTTCCAGGTAATAGATGCGGTTTCACCAAGCAGCTTGGCATAGAGGGTGCTAGGTTCTTGAGTCATGGGTCCTGTCCGGAAAAGAAATCGACGTAATCATAACGTTGGTGGTCTGGCAGAAAAACCCGGATGCAATAGAGTTACTGATTGAAAACAGCAGGAAAGCCAAGGATTGCTGATATTTCAGCTATAACCCCCGCCGCCATTCTGTCTTTTTCTTTCAAAAAAGCGACACCCTCAGGTTTTGCCCCCTGGCGCCAGCTTCCCAGGCTAACAATTGGCGCTCTACACTGTACCGGTACAGTTGCCGGGGGCATTTTCCGGAGGATATCGAAGATATCTGACCCGGTTCTGCTGCTACGGCGCCAGGACTATAAAAACTACAACAGTAAGAGTGGAGCACTATGACTAAGGCTACTAAGCAGATTTCCAAACTGTTTGCCGCTATGGTTCTGGCCGGGGTTGCCAGCCATTCGTTCGCAGCTGACACCATCAAGATCGGCATCGCCGGCCCTAAAACCGGCCCTGTAGCCCAATACGGCGACATGCAGTTCAGTGGCGCCAAAATGGCCATCGAACAGATCAACGCCAAAGGCGGCGTAGACGGCAAGAAACTCGAAGCCGTTGAATACGATGACGCCTGTGATCCAAAACAAGCGGTAGCGGTCGCGAACAAAGTCGTCAACGACGGCGTCAAGTTCGTGGTCGGTCACCTGTGCTCCAGCTCCACTCAACCGGCTTCGGACATTTACGAAGACGAAGGCGTGATCATGATCACCCCGGCTGCCACCAGCCCGGACATCACCAATCGCGGTTACAAAATGATCTTCCGTACTATCGGTCTGGACAGTGCCCAGGGCCCTGCCGCCGGTAACTACATTGCCGACTTCGTAAAACCGAAAATCGTTGCTGTTCTGCACGACAAACAGCAATACGGTGAAGGCATCGCCACCGCCGTGAAGAAAACCCTGGAAGGCAAAAACGTCAAGGTTGCCGTGTTCGAAGGCATCAACGCCGGCGACAAAGACTTCTCTTCGATGATCTCCAAGCTCAAGCAAGCCAACGTCGACTTCGTCTACTACGGCGGCTACCACCCGGAGCTGGGCCTGATCCTGCGTCAAGCCCAGGAAAAAGGCCTGAAAGCCAAGTTCATGGGTCCGGAAGGCGTGGGTAACGACTCCATTTCGCAGATCGCCAAAGACGCTTCCGAAGGTCTGCTGGTAACCCTGCCGAAATCCTTCGACCAGGATCCGGCCAACGTCGCCCTGGCTGACGCGTTCAAAGCCAAGAAAGAAGACCCGAGCGGTCCGTTCGTGTTCCCGGCCTACTCGGCTGTGACCGTGATTGCCGACGGTATCAAGGCTGCCAAGAGCGAAGACGCTGCCAAAGTGGCTGAAGCCATCCACGCAGGTTCCTTCAAAACCCCGACTGGCGACCTGAGCTTCGACGCCAAGGGCGACCTGAAAGACTTCAAATTTGTGGTTTACGAGTGGCACTTCGGCAAACCTAAAACTGAAGCCAAGCCTCAGTAAGGCGTTGCCTGACTGACTGCCAATAAAGCCCACGGCGTGCCGTGGGCTTTGTTTTACGAACGTATTGGGCCGCGCTGGCGTGATCCGCCAGTCTCCCCACCTGAAAATCTCAAAACCGTCATCAGCGGTTCGCTGGCAAACCTCGCGTTCGAAGTGGATGCAGATCCACGGGGCTCGAGCGGGAAAATGACTCCACCAGTGAAATGCGTATCAGGTTTTTAGGAGCGCTGTAATGCCTGACATCTATCACTTCTTCCAACAGCTGGTTAATGGTCTGACCATTGGCAGCACGTATGCCCTGATCGCCATCGGCTATACGATGGTTTACGGCATTATTGGAATGATCAACTTCGCCCACGGCGAGGTGTACATGATTGGTTCCTACGTGGCGTTCATCGCCATTGCGGGCCTGTCCATGATGGGACTCGACAGTGTTCCGCTGTTGATGACCGCCGCTTTTCTCGCGACCATTGTCGTGACCAGTGCCTACGGTTACAGCATCGAACGGATCGCCTACCGCCCTTTGCGCGGCAGCAACCGTCTGATCCCGCTGATTTCCGCCATCGGCATGTCGATCTTCCTGCAGAACACGGTTCTGCTGGCGCAAGACTCCAAGGACAAATCCATCCCCAACCTGATCCCCGGTAACTTCTCCATCGGGCCAGGTGGCGCACATGAAGTGCTGATTTCCTACATGCAAATCGTGGTGTTCGTGGTGACCTTTGTCGCCATGCTCGGCCTGACGTTGTTCATCTCCCGCTCTCGCCTGGGTCGCGCCTGCCGCGCCTGTGCCGAAGACATCAAGATGGCCAACCTCTTGGGTATCAACACCAACAACATCATCGCCCTGACCTTTGTCATCGGTGCCGCACTGGCAGCCATCGCGGCTGTGTTGCTGAGCATGCAATACGGCGTGATCAACCCGAACGCCGGTTTCCTGGTCGGCCTCAAAGCCTTCACCGCAGCGGTACTGGGCGGTATCGGCAGCATCCCCGGAGCCATGCTCGGCGGGATCGTGCTGGGGGTGGCGGAAGCCTTTGGTGCCGATATCTTCGGCGACCAGTACAAGGACGTCGTGGCGTTCGGCTTATTGGTTCTGGTGTTGTTGTTCCGGCCAACCGGCCTGTTGGGCCGTCCGGAGGTTGAAAAAGTATGACTAGGAATCTTAAACAGGCGTTGTTCAGCGCCTTGCTGGTGTGGGCCGTTGCCTACCCGGTACTCGGTCTGAAACTGACCATTGTCGGCATCAACCTCGAAGTTCATGGCACCAGCAACGCAACACTGATCACCATCGCCGTGTGCTCGGTGCTGATGTTCCTGCGGGTGTTGTTCGATCAGCAGATCAGCTCGGCCTGGAAATCCTCGCCAAACCTGCCGGTGATGCCGGCCAAGGCCAGTACATTCCTGACCCTGCCGACCACTCAGCGCTGGATCATCATCGCGTTGATCATCGGTGCGCTGGTCTGGCCGTTCTTCGGCTCCCGCGGTGCGGTGGATATCGCCACGCTGGTGCTGATCTACGTGATGCTCGGCCTGGGCCTGAACATCGTGGTCGGTCTGGCCGGTCTGCTCGACCTCGGTTACGTCGGCTTCTATGCCGTCGGCGCCTACAGCTATGCGCTGCTGTCGCACTACTACGGCCTGAGTTTCTGGATCTGCCTGCCGATCGCCGGGATGATGGCGGCCACCTTCGGCTTCCTGCTCGGTTTCCCGGTGCTGCGTCTGCGCGGTGACTATCTGGCGATCGTGACCCTGGGGTTCGGTGAAATCATCCGTCTGTTCCTGCGTAACCTGACCGGCCTCACGGGGGGTCCGAACGGCATCAGTAACATCGAGAAACCGACGTTCTTCGGCCTGACCTTCGAACGTAAAGCCGCTGAAGGCCTGCAGACCTTCCACGAGTACTTCGGCCTGGAATACAACTCGATCAACAAGGTGATCTTCCTTTACCTCGTTGCGCTGTTGCTGGCGCTGTTTGCCCTGTTCGTGATCAACCGCTTGCTGCGCATGCCACTGGGCCGTGCCTGGGAAGCGCTGCGTGAAGACGAAATCGCCTGCCGTGCGCTGGGTCTCAATCCTACGGTCATCAAGCTCTCGGCCTTCACCCTCGGTGCGTGCTTCGCCGGTTTCGCCGGCAGCTTCTTCGCCGCGCGTCAGGGCCTGGTGACACCAGAGTCGTTCACCTTCATCGAGTCGGCGACCATCCTCGCCATCGTGGTGCTGGGTGGCATGGGCTCGCAACTGGGCGTCGTACTCGCCGCCACGGTGATGATCCTGTTGCCGGAAATGATGCGTGAGTTCAGTGAATACCGCATGTTGATGTTCGGCGCCTTGATGGTGCTGATGATGATCTGGCGTCCTCAAGGACTGCTGCCCATGCAACGTCCTCACATGGAGCTGCGCAAATGAGCCGCGAGATCCTTAAAGTCGAAAATCTGAGCATGCGCTTCGGCGGCTTGCTGGCGGTCAATGGCGTAGCCCTGAGCGTGAAGGAAAAACAGGTCGTGGCACTGATCGGCCCCAACGGCGCCGGCAAGACCACCGTGTTCAACTGCCTGACCGGCTTCTATCAGCCGAGTGGCGGCAGCATCCTGCTGGACGGCGAGCCGATCCAGGGCCTGCCCGGCCACAAGATCGCTCTCAAAGGCGTGGTGCGCACCTTCCAGAACGTGCGGTTGTTCAAGGACATGACGGCGGTCGAGAACCTCTTGATCGCCCAGCACCGTCACCTGAACACTAACTTCCTGGCCGGTCTGTTCAAGACCCCGTCGTTCCGCAAGAGCGAGCGCGAGGCCATGGAGTTCGCCGAGTTCTGGCTGGACAAGGTCAACCTCAAGGCATTCGCCAACCGTCCGGCCGGCACCCTGGCCTACGGTCAGCAACGTCGTCTGGAAATCGCTCGCTGCATGATGACCCGTCCGCGGATCCTCATGCTCGACGAACCGGCCGCCGGCCTGAACCCGAAGGAAACCGAAGACCTGAAGGCGCTGATCAGCATGTTGCGTGAAGAGCACAATGTCACCGTGCTGCTGATCGAACACGACATGAAACTGGTCATGAGCATTTCCGACCACATCGTCGTGATCAACCAGGGCACACCTCTGGCCGACGGCACGCCGGAACAGATCCGCGACAATCCCGAAGTGATCAAAGCCTACCTGGGGGAAGCGTAAATGCTGCAATTCGAAAACGTTTCCACCTTCTACGGCAAGATCCAGGCCCTGCACAGCGTCAACGTCGAAGTCCGCCAGGGCGAGATCGTGACCCTGATCGGCGCCAACGGTGCCGGCAAGTCGACCCTGCTGATGACGCTCTGCGGTTCACCGCAAGCCCACAGCGGCAGCATCCGCTACATGGGTGAGGAGTTGGTCGGTCAGAGTTCCTCGCAGATCATGCGCAAGAGCATCGCCGTCGTGCCGGAAGGTCGTCGGGTGTTTGCCCGTCTGACCGTGGAAGAAAACCTCGCCATGGGTGGGTTCTTCACCGACAAGGGCGATTATCAGGAACAGATGGACAAGGTCCTCGGACTTTTCCCACGCCTGAAAGAACGCTTCGCCCAACGCGGCGGCACCATGTCCGGCGGCGAACAACAAATGCTCGCCATCGGCCGTGCGCTGATGAGCAAACCCAAGTTGTTGCTGCTCGACGAACCATCGTTGGGCCTGGCACCGATCATCATCCAGCAGATCTTCGACATCATCGAACAGCTGCGCAAGGATGGCGTGACGGTGTTTTTGGTGGAGCAGAACGCCAACCAGGCGCTGAAAATTGCCGACCGTGCGTACGTTCTGGAGAACGGCCGGGTGGTGATGACAGGCACCGGGGAAGCGCTGCTGACTGACCCGAAAGTGCGTGAAGCGTACCTGGGTGGTTGAGTCTTTGCGGTAAACAAAAAACGGCCTTCGGGCCGTTTTTTTGTGCCCGCCACAAACTCATCAACGCTAAAAAAACCCTCTGTAGGAGCTGCCGCAGGCTGCGATCTTTTGATCTTGATTTTCACCAGAACCACCGAAGATCAAGATCAAAAGATCGCAGCCTGCGGCAGCTCCTACAGAGGATTTTTGGTGTTTTGGAGAGTGTGTTTAATCAGTGTCCGTGTTACTTCCTGCAAGCTACATCACCTTGCGTCTTTGCCTACAACTACGCCAATCCGCCGGCTTGTGCGCCTTGGGCCTGGCCTCTATCGTTTCCCTGCCACTGCCCATCGGTGTGGCGAACTGGCTGTGAATCGAGCGCTGGATCAAATCGACCCACAGGATTCCTGACCACAAAGATCACCCTGTGGTGTGCTGGAGCCGATCCAGCGCTTCACCGCTGCGCTTGAACCAGCCAATCAAATAGTCCGCCAACACCTGTGTGCGCTTCGGCAATCCACCCTGATAGGGGTGCACCAGGTACATCGGCATGCGGCGGGTCTGATAGTCCCGCAGGAGCCAGCGCAAACGGCCGTCAGCCAATTCCGCTTGCAGCAGGTAGGACGGCAACCGCGCAATGCCGGCGCCGGCCAGTGCCGCTTTTTTCAGCAGGCTGTAATGGTTGCTGGCGAACGGTCCCGACACGCGCACCCGCAACAATTCGTGTTGCTGGTGATAGAGCCACTCTTCGCGACCGCTGTAGTGACTGTTGAGCAGACAGCGATGTTCAGCGAGGGCCTGCGGGGTCAATGGTTCGCCGTACTGTTCAAGGTAAGCCGGGCTGGCGCAGGTCATTTCGTGCCAGGCTAATAGCGGTCGGGCCACCAGGCGCTCGTCATTGCCCACCTCGGAGCGAACCGCGAGATCAAACCCGTCGCGGGACAAATCACGGTAGTTGTTGCTCAGGTCCAGCTCGATCTGCACCTCGGGATATTTGCCAGAGAACTCCAGCAACAAGCCATCGAAGAAGGTTTCCCCCAGCGATACCGGAACCGTCATACGCACCGGCCCGGCCATGTCGTCCTTCAGCCGCGCCAATGCCTGACGCGCCCTCTCGACTTGGACTACAAGCGCCTGGGCTTGCGGCAACAGCGCCGCACCCGCAGCGGTCAGGCTCAAACGGCGGGTGGTGCGTTGCAGCAGCACCACTGAAAACCGCGATTCCAGTTGGCTGATGCGCTTGGATAACTGCCCCTTGCTGCACCCCAGCTGCTGCGCCGCCAGTGTGAAACTGCCTGCTTCAATCAATATCGCGAACGCCGCCAGATCATCCATTTCGCTCATGGATTGTTTCCATTTGAAAACCAAAGGTTGCCTATTAGCACGCTTATCGATGAAAAAAACCACTCTAGACTGAAGCCACTTTCAACCACTCAAGGAACAGCAGCATGAAAATTCTTTTGATAGGCGCAGGCGGCACCATCGGTTCAGCGGTCGACAAGGAGCTGTCCGAGCGTCACGAGATCATCCGCATCGGTCGCAACAGCGGTGATTTCCATGTGGATATCAGCGACAGCGCATCGATTCGCAAGCTGTTCGAGCAAACCGGCAAGTTCGATGCACTGGTCTGCGCCGCCGGCAACGTGACCTTCGCCCCCCTCGGAGAAATGACCGAAGAAAGCTTCGCGCTGGGCCTGAAAGACAAGTTGATGGGCCAGGTCAATCTGCTGCTGATCGGCCGCGAGTACGCCAACGACGGCGCCTCGTTCACCTTCACCACAGGCGTGCTCAGCCACGACCCGATCCGCAGCGGCGCCTCGGCAGCGCTGGTCAATGGCGCTCTGGACAGCTTCGTTCGCGCCGCAGCGATCGAACTGCCTCGCGGCCTGCGCGTCAATTCGGTGAGCCCGAACGTACTGGTCGAAGCCATGGGCAAGTACGCGCCGTACTTCCGCGGCTACAAACCGGTTCCGGCAGCGGATGTAGCATTGGCCTACGCCAAAAGCGTCGAGGGCCTGCAAACAGGTCAGACCTTTCACGTGGGCTAAACCGCCGCAACCTGTAGGAGTACGGCTTGCCGGCGATGGCGATATCGAAGACGCCATCGCCGGCAAGCCGTGCTCCTACAAGTGATGGGCGAATCGAATTCAAAAGTAGTGGGGTTGTGATGAACGGTCAGGCTGAGTAACGTGGCGGCACTTGTCTGGAGACTCAAAGATGCGTGTTGCCCGTTCCTTAGTCCTTGTTGCCCTGCTTCCGCTGTTTGCCGCCTGCCAGTTGCTCGATGGCCCGCGTGAAAGTGCCTCCCACGTGGGCCAGACCCGCATGCAGGGCCAGTTGACGGCGGCCGACGGCAAGCTGTTGTTCCAGCCGTGCAATGAACAGCGCAGTTATGTGGTCAACGACACCGGCGGCACTAGCCTCCTGCAAGAGGCTGCGACCCTGGCCGATGACCAAGGCAAGCTTTTTGCTGACGTACGCGGGCGGGTCGTCGACAGCCGCCTCGATCTTGCGCAGCTGTACCGCGTCGAGCGCTCGGGCATCGCGTGCAACGATCCGAATTTCAAAGTGCTGATACTGCGCGCCGCCGGCCATGGGCCTGAGTGGAACGTGAAAGTCAGCGGCAAAGGCATGGTCATCGAGCGCGCCGGTCAGCCGCCATTGGCCGTGCCTTACGTTGAAGAGCAACTGGGCGATGGTCGCTTCAACCTCAGCACCGAAGCCAATAACCAGCACATCGAACTGTGGGTCGCGCCGCAACGTTGCGTCGACAGCAGCACCGGCAGCGTCCAGCACATGAGCGCCGAACTGCGCATCGACGGCCAGGTTCAGCGTGGCTGCGGGTATTTCGGCGGATCGCGTAACGACTGATCGTTTTAGCCTCACGGGAATCATTCTTTGAGGCTTATAATCGCGGGCTTCAAACGCCTTGGCGCAGTTGTGCGCCCCGCGAACCGGATCCTGTCATGTTACGAATCACCGAACTCAAGCTGCCGATCGACCATCCCGAAGAAGACCTGCGCCCTGCCATCGTGCAGCGCCTGGGCATCACCAGTGATGACCTGCTCGATTTCACCTTGTTCAAGCGCAGCTACGATGCGCGCAAAAAGTCCTCCGAACTGTGCTTCATCTACACCATCGACCTCAACGTTCGCGATGAGGCGACGGTGCTGCACACGTTCGCCGATGACCGTAACGTCAACGTGGCGCCGGATGTCAGCTACAAAGCGGTCGGCCAGGCGCCGGCTGATCTTGAGCAACGTCCCGTCGTCGTGGGCTTCGGTCCGTGCGGGATTTTCGCCGGGCTGCTGCTGGCGCAAATGGGCTTCAAGCCGATCATCCTCGAGCGCGGCACCGAAGTGCGTCAGCGCACCAAGGACACTTGGGGTCTGTGGCGTAAAAGCGTGCTTAACCCGGAATCCAACGTGCAATTCGGCGAAGGTGGCGCGGGGACGTTCTCTGACGGCAAGCTTTACAGCCAGATCAAGGACCCGAAATTCATCGGTCGCAAAGTCCTGCACGAGTTCGTCAAAGCAGGTGCGCCGGAAGAAATTCTCTACGTCAGCAAACCGCACATCGGTACGTTCCGTCTGACCGGTGTTGTGGAAAACATGCGTGAGCAGATTCGTGCGCTGGGTGGCGAAGTGCGCTTCCAGCAGCGGGTGACCGATGTGTTGATCGAGGACGGCCAACTGGTCGGCGTCGAGCTCAATGGCGGCGAGCAGATCCATTCGAAACACGTGATTCTGGCCCTCGGCCACAGCGCTCGGGACACCTTCCGCATGCTGCATGGCCGTGGCGTGTTCATGGAAGCCAAGCCGTTTTCAGTGGGTTTCCGCATCGAACACCCGCAATCGCTGATCGACCGCGCGCGTCTGGGCAAGTACGCCGGCCACCCGAAACTCGGGGCCGCCGACTACAAACTGGTGCACCACGCCAGCAACGGACGTTCGGTCTACAGCTTCTGCATGTGCCCTGGCGGCACCGTAGTGGCGGCGACGTCCGAGCCGGGCCGCGTGGTCACCAACGGCATGAGCCAGTACTCGCGTAACGAGCGCAACGCCAACTCAGGGATCGTCGTAGGGATCACCCCGGAAGTCGATTATCCGGGCGGCCCGCTGGCGGGTATCGAGTTGCAGGAACGCCTGGAATCCCACGCCTTTGTGCTGGGCGGCAGCAACTACGAAGCGCCGGCGCAACTGGTCGGCGACTTCATTGCCGGCAAGCCGTCCACCGAGTTGGGCAGCGTAGAACCGTCCTACAAACCGGGCGTTGCCTTGGGTGATCTGGCGTTGGCCTTGCCGGCGTTCGCCATCGAAGCCATTCGCGAAGCCTTGCCGGCGTTCGAGAAGCAGATTCGCGGTTACTCGCTGCACGACGCGGTGTTGACCGGGATCGAGACCCGTACATCGTCGCCGCTGCGGATTACCCGTGACGAGTCGATGCAGAGCCTGAACGTGAAAGGCTTGTTCCCGGCGGGTGAAGGCGCGGGTTATGCGGGCGGGATTCTGTCGGCGGGTGTTGACGGGATTCGGATTGCAGAAGCGGTGGCCCGCGACATCCTCGGCCTCGAGGCCTGACACAAATCCCCTGTGGGAGCGAGCCTGCTCGCGATGGCGGCATAACATTCAATAGAGATGTTGACTGATCTACCGCTATCGCGAGCAGGCTCGCTCCCACATTTGGATCTTCAGTGCTTGAAAGATCTCAGATATTGGCGCGCAGCACGGTGGCCGGCAGCGGCTCGCCGCGCTCGACACTTGCCGCCACGGCATCCATCAAACCGCTCAACTCATACCCCTGGCCCTTGAGCCAATCCTGATCGTAATAGGTGGTGGCATAGCGCTCGCCGCCATCACACAGAATCGCCACGATTGACCCCGACTCCCCCGCCGCCGCCATCTGCTGGGCCGCCATCAACGCGCCGATCAGGTTGGTCCCGCTCGACCCGCCGACCCGACGTCCCAAACGCTGCGCCAGGTAATGCATGGCCGCCAGAGACAACGCGTCCGGCACTTTGACCATCGCATCGATCACTTTGGGCAGGAACGACGCTTCTACCCGAGGCCGGCCAATGCCTTCAATCCGCGAACCGCAATCCAGGCGCAGACTGGCGTCGCCGGTCTGGTAGTAATCGAAGAACACCGAGCGCTCGGCATCGGCGCAGAGCACGCGTGTGCAATGTTGGCGGTAACGCACGTAACGGCCCAGCGTCGCGGTGGTACCGCCGGTGCCGGGGCTGGAGATCAGCCAGCTCGGCTCGGGGTGCAGTTCGAAGCGCATTTGCTGGAAGATCGACTCGGCGATGTTGTTGTTCGCCCGCCAGTCGGTAGCGCGCTCGGCATAGGTGAACTGGTCGATGAAATGCCCATCGTGTTCACGGGCCAGGCGCTCGGATTCAGCGTAGATCTGCGTCGGATCGTCGACCAAATGACTCTTGCCGCCGTAGAAAGCGATCTGCGCGATCTTCTCTTTGGAGGTGCTCGCCGGCATCACCGCAATAAACGGCAAGCCCAGCAAACTGGCGAAGTACGCCTCGGAAATCGCCGTCGAACCGCTGGACGCTTCAATCACCGGCGCCCCGGGCTTGAGCCAGCCATTACACAGTGCATACAGAAACAGCGAGCGCGCCAAGCGGTGCTTCAGGCTGCCGGTGGGATGACTGGACTCATCCTTGAAATACAACTCGATGCCCGGAAAACCCGGCAGCGACAAGGGAATCAGGTGGGTGTCGGCGCTGCGCTGGAAGTCGGCTTCGATGATCCGGATGGCTTCGCGGGCCCACTGTCGGTTGTCGCTCATGGTGGTTTTCTCGTTGAGTCGGCCTTGTTGCAAGGCTCAGCTAACAAGCTTAGGAAAAAACCTACATCCCGCACAGGTACAGCTGAGGTTCAATACACCCGACAACTGCTAGGCTCAGGTCCCTGCTGATCGTTCACGTTGTAACGGCATATAACAAAAAAGAATATAACTTTTGTTTTAACAACTAACGGTACGGGTTAGGGTGTGCCACCTTTTGAATTCATCGATGGAGAGCGACCTTGCCTCTGCGTAGCACTTTCACGCGTTTCTTCCAGTTGGAAGCTGCCAGCGGACTGTTATTGATCGCCGCTGCTGCCCTGGCGTTGATCATCAACAATTCGCCGCTGTCGTGGCTTTACAGCAGTTTTCTGGACACTCCGGTCGTGGCGCAGGTCGGCGCGTTGCAAATCGCCAAACCGGCGCTGCTGTGGATCAACGACGGCCTGATGGCCCTGTTCTTCCTGTTGATCGGTCTGGAAGTGAAGCGCGAAGTCCTTGACGGTCAACTGTCGAAACCGTCGCAAATCGTCCTGCCCGGTGCGGCGGCGATTGGCGGCATGGTGGTTCCGGCGCTGCTCTACTGGTTTCTGAACCGTGAAGACCCGGCAGCCTTGGGTGGCTGGGCCATCCCGATGGCCACCGACATCGCCTTCGCCCTCGGCGTACTGGCCCTGCTGGGTAAGCGGGTACCGGTGTCGCTGAAGCTTTTCCTGATGACGTTGGCGATTATTGACGACCTCGGCGCAATCATCGTCATTGCGATCTTCTACTCGGGTACGCTCTCGACCCTTTCGCTGTCTCTGGCCGCGACGTGCATCGTGGCACTGATCGCGATGAACCGGCTCGGGGTGGTCAAGCTCGGGCCGTACATGATCATCGGCCTGATCCTTTGGGTTTGCGTGCTCAAGAGCGGCGTCCACGCGACACTGGCCGGTGTGACCCTGGCCTTCTGCATCCCCCTGCGCACGAAAAACGCCGAACCTTCGCCGCTGCTGACCCTCGAACACGCCCTGCATCCATGGGTGGCCTACGGCATCCTGCCGCTGTTCGCCTTCGCCAACGCCGGCCTGTCCCTGAGCGGCGTGACCGTCGAAAGCTTCACCCACCACGTACCGATGGGCATTGCGGTCGGCCTGCTGCTGGGCAAAACCCTCGGCGTCTTCGGCCTGACCTGGCTGGCCGTGAAAATCGGCATTGCCGCCCTGCCCCAAGGCGCCAACTGGGGCCAGGTAATGGGCGTGGCAATCCTCTGCGGCATCGGCTTCACCATGAGCCTGTTTGTCGGCTCCCTGGCGTTTGAGCCGGGTGTCAGTGAATACGCAGGGATGGACCGGATGGGGATTTTGACCGGTTCGATACTGGCAGCATTGATTGGTTATGCGGTCACGGCGGCGGCGAGTCGCAAGAGCGCCGCGCTGCAATCCTGATAAACAGAGACAACTCTTAGAGTCATTCAAGACTCGTCCTACAGCCACGATCAGCCTCGTTCGTTAACGTCGCACTGCCCCTTTGTTGGGGGCTGTCGATGTTCGAACGCAAGGAAGATCAGTGGCTGGCAATAAGGACATTCCCCGGGTCAAGAACCCTCCGTCAGGCGACGGTCATCACGTCACTCACCGCTTTATGACGGCCACCGAACTGGCCGAGCGGGATGCCCGACAAAACGCTTACGACGCCATGCTCGCGAGGCAAGACGCCTTCGAACGGAGTCGTGAGGTCGTCGCGAAAAAGCACGAAGCCGTTCGCGCGGGCTGCGTCTTTGCCAAGTCCTGCAAGCTGCCGGACGCCATCATCGATTACTCGAATCCTTCGGGGATGGTGCCTACCGACAGCCTCAAGGACTACGGAGAAGTCGCCTGGCTCGGCGCTCGCGAGGCAGACAATGCCGGGCTGCTGAATCTTGAAACCATCAGCGGCAGCACCGTTTCGCTTGGCATTGGCCGTCTGGCACTTCACGCCCCGGCGCTCGCCGCCCCGGCCGCTGCACTTGGCACTGCTGGATCCGCCGTATTGGCCGGCGTGGTCGCGCTGTTCTGGACGCCAAACCTGGGCGACAGCGCGCTCTATACCGAAGATCAGTTGCGCGCCCTGAAACAGGCCAGAACCCGTGTTCGTCTACAGGTCGAGCAACAGGCTGACGGTAGTCTCAAGGGATACGGTTTCTACACCGGCAAGAACCGCGATTGGGAAATGGTTGATGTCGTGCAGTTCAGCTTGCGCGGCAGTCAGCAGGTGGCGGATCTGGGGGATGGTGTTGAGCTGATCTGGACACCGGCTGTGGATGGTTCCGACATCCTCGGTATTCCCGCGCTGGAGGCTGCGCCGCAAGCGCCGCACATTTGGGTTTATCCGCCGACGAAAGCGGCGGATAGCATCATCGTGAATCCGGTTTACCCGCCTGATTACAAGGATTTCATTCTTGTATTCCCCGCGAACTCAGGAGTATTGCCGGTTTATATTGTGGTCAGTGTTTCTAACCACAAATATTATCCAGCGCCAAAGGGACTGACCGCTTTTCCCGACGCTACGAGAGCAACTCGTAAGACCCCGGTTAAAGGAGGCGGCGGCCTTAGAAAACGCTGGAAAAACCCAAACGGGAAAATTTTTGAATGGGACTCACAGCATGGGGCTGTCGAGATGTACGACAAACGTGGCCGTCATCTCGGTGAATATGATCCGAGTACTGGCGAGCAGACCAAACCAGCGGATAACACTAGGAAAGTAGAACCATGATTTACGTCATAGAGGCATTTGATAAAAAAACCGAGCGCCTCGCATTCGAAGAAGAATTACCGAAGGGCTACGATAAAGAACTCAGAGCAATTATGGGATGGACGAAGGACCAACAAGGCTGGGAGGGATACAACCTCTCGACCGAGCAGCTGGATGCTCTGGAAGAAATACTGGGAAAGAAAATTTATGATCCAACATATCAATTTCAACTGACATGCAACGTCTAGAGATAGCAACGTTCGACTTTCATTCCAAAAAGAAAACCCCGACCAGTCACCTGATCGGGGTTTTCTTTTACCCGTATTCCCGCTTAGTGCGAAACGCGGCTCGTCCCATCAACAGTAGCAATCCGCACCCGCTCGCCAACACGGAACACTTCATTTTCCTGAACCTGTTGCACGTAGGCGCGCATGCTGCCGTCGTCTTCACGCACGGTGATTTCCACGCCCTGAGTGCGGGTCAGGCCTTCTTCAGCTGCAGAACCTGCCAGGCCACCGGCGACTGCACCGATAACGGCAGCAACGATGCTGCCGCGACCGCCACCGATAGCGCTACCGCCAACACCGCCAACCGCCGCACCGGCAAGGCCGCCGATTGGGGTTTTGGTGCCTTCGATTTTGACCGGCCGCAGGGATTCGATGGTGCCCATGCGAACGGTCTGCACGCGACGCGCTTCGTCACGGGAATAGGAGTCACCGGTCAGGCTCGATTGGCAGCCAGTGAGCAACATCGCCATCGTGGAAAAGGAAGCAACCAGCAGAACAGACTTACGCATAGCATCAACTCCAAAGGACAGGTATTCATTAAACTCCGCAGCTTGACGCCTGTCACGGCCTCGCCCGGATAAAATTGGTTTGATTCAGGCCCGGTACAGGCACCTCCACGAACTCACCACACAGTAGCGGCAAATTCCGGAATCTGCGCCGCTGCCCCAAGGATTGTCATGGATTACTTCATCATTGTCGTCACTACCGTTGCCGGATTGTATTTCCACTGGTGGCTATACGTGCGGATCAAACGCTGGATGGACCGCGATCTGGCGTTGGCACTGGCGGGTAAAGACGAGCAGAAAAAGGCGTTCATGCTCCAACAACTGGCGAACGCTCAAGCGCAGAAGATCAAGCGCCGAGACCTGCCGCAGTGGCTTGAAGCCGCTGCGGCAGGCTATTCCGATCGGTAGACGGCTTAAGGTGCCAGACGTTCAAGAATCCAGTCGGCGCCCTGAAAGCGGTAGTTGAGGCGATCGTGCAGGCGGCTCGGACGGCCTTGCCAGAACTCGATGCGCTCCGGTAACAAACGGTAACCACCCCAATGCTCAGGGCAATGAGGTTGCGTGTCGCTGAAACGTTGCTCGGTGTTCTTGAGCAGCGCTTCCAGCTCGGCACGATCGGCGATCACCCGACTCTGGGGCGATGCCCAGGCACCGAGACGACTGCCCAGTGGCCGAACCTGGAAGTAGGCGTCGGACTCCTCGGGCGTAACCTTCACCACCCGGCCTTCGATGCGCACCTGACGTTCAAGGGCCGGCCAGAAAAAGGTCATGGCCGCGAACGGGTTCGCGGCCAGATGCTGGCCCTTGGCGCTGTCGTAGTTGGTGAAGAAGGTGAAACCCTGCTCGTCCAGCCCCTTGAGCAGCAGAATGCGGCAATGCGGCCGACCGTCCTGATCGACGGTGGCCAGGGTCATGGCGTTGGCTTCCACCGGCGCCTGCTCGGTTTTCACCGCGTCGGCGAACCACTGATGGAACAGCGCGAATGGCTCGGCCGGGGCTTGCGCCTCGGTCAGGCCATCACGGGTGTAGTCGCGACGCATATCAGCCAGGCCCTGGGTCATGGCGCATTCCTTTTGGTTAACGAATTACTTTTTTACAGTATCGGCGGCGTCGGCGACTTTTTTCGTGTCGGCAGCGGCTTTGGCCGGGGCAGTCTTTTTCGCCGGCGTTGCAGTTTTAGCCGGTGCCTTCTTGGCGGCGGCTTTCTTGGCCGGGGCTTTTTTCGCCGCAGGCACATCGGCTTTCTTCGCGGCTGGCGCTGGAGTGACCGGTTTGACCACTGGCTTGACGTCCTGGGCAGCGACCAACTTCACTGGCGCCGGGGCCGGCATGTTGTACTTGCTCAGCAAGGCGACCATGGTGTTTTGCGGGGTCACCAGCAGTTCGACGCGACGGTTCAAGGCACGGCCTTCATTGCTGTCGTTGGCAGCACGCGGGGCTTCGCCACCCATACCGCGCAGCATCAGGCGATCACGCTGCAGACCGCTGAGGCGGAAAATCGCTGCCACGGCCTGGGCACGCTCCTGGCTCAGTTTCACGTTGGCCGGTGCAGCACCCGACGTATCACTGTGGCCCAGAACCAGCACGGCAGTTTTCGGATCGACTTCAAGGATTTTCGCGACGCGAGTGAACGGGCCGAGGGTCACCGGCAGCAGCATGGCCGGACGGTCAGGGTTGAACGAGCCTTCTACCGGCGCGGTCACCACCAGCACGTTTTCACGGCGTTCGAATGTCAGGTTACTGCCCTTGATCGCTTCGCGCAGGCGCGGTTCGTAGTCGTCGAGCCAGGCCTGGGTAACTTTAGGATCAGGCATCGGCACGGCTTTGGCAGTGCTTTGCTCTTTGCCGCCGAACGGCCACCACCAATTGCCACCTGCATCGGCCTCAGCCTTGGCCTTGGCCACCTCGACCGGTTTGGCTTCAGGCTTGGCTTCAGCTTTCACCTCTGGCTTCTTGTCGAGCACTTCCTCGGAACCGAATGGCCAGTACCAAGGGTTGGAGCTTTCAGCCTTGGCCACCGGAGCGGTCGCGGCAGGCTTCAAAGGTGCCGGGGCTGGGGTTGGAGCCGGGCCTTTAGCGGCGACTTTGTCGGAAGAACCGAACGGCCACCAGCTGCTGCCATCCGAGTCATTTTGTGGAGTTTGTGCGCAACCGGTGATAGCGAAGCACAGGGCCAAAGCGAGAGTTTTATTGGATGACATTGGATATCCACAAAATGAAGTAATGAAAAATCAGGCCGGAATGACCCGGATAAACAGACGCTTGGAAACCATAAAGGCCTTGGGGTTCCGGCCCTGGAACCCCTGAGCGCGTTTTACAGACAAGTGGCCAGTGCTCGCACAAGCTTTTGTGCACGCGGATCCATCAAGACGTACGGTCCCAAGGTATTTGTCACAAAGCCGAAGGCCACATCGTGTTCCGGGTCAGCAAAGCCGGTGGAACCGCCCGCACCCGGATGACCGAACGCACGAGGGCCGAGGCCGTAGGTGGCGTTGGGGACGTCCGGTTGATCGAGCATGCAACCCAGGCCGAAACGGGTCCGGGTCAGTAAAGTCTTGTCCTCGCCGAGGCTGTGCTCGCGCGTCAGTTCCTCGAGCATTTCGCTTTCCAGCAAGCTGCCATCGAGCAGACCGGCGTAGAACCCGGCCAGGCTGCGGGCATTGCCGTGGCCATTGGCGGCCGGCTGCTGCATGCGTCGCCACTCGGGTTTGTTGGTGCTGGTCATGATCGACGGCGGGTTAGTGAACGCCCTCGTGGTCATGGCCGTCGGCTCGCGCATGGTCACTTGCAGCAAGCGCTGGGCGGCGGCATCGCCGACATTGCCCTTGCCACGGGCGATGTGCGCCACGCGATGGAACTCCTGGTCCGCCAGGCCGACGTGGAAATCCAGGCCCAAAGGCTTCGCGACCCGCGCCACGATGGACTCACCCGGCCCACGACCGTCGGCACGACGCAGCAACTCACCGACCAGCCAGCCGTAGGTGATAGCCGCATAACCGTGACCATTTCCCGGCGTCCACCACGGTTCTTCGGCGGCCAGGGCGTCAACCATGGTTTGCCAGTCGTAAAGGGCTTCCGGGGCCAATAGCTCACGCAGCGCCGGCAGACCGGCCTGATGGCAGAGCAATTGACGCAGGGTCACGGACTCTTTGCCGGCGGCGGCGAACTCGGGCCAGTAGCGGGCAACCGGGGCATCCAGCTGCAGCTTGCCTTCGGCCACCAGTTGCAGGGCGGTCACCGCGGTAAAGGTCTTGGTGCAGGAGAACAGATTGGCGATGGTGTCGCTGTGCCAGGCTTCGGTGCCGTCCTTGTCAGCGCTGCCGGCCCAAAGGTCGACCACGGTTTCACCGCCGATCTTGATGCACAACGCTGCACCGCGTTCCTGAGGATCGTCGAACAGCGCCGCGAAAGCTTCACGCACCGCTTCGAACTTCAGCTCGTAAAAACCCTGAATCTGCACCCGCAACTCCCCGGATATAAAGCTCTACAAAGTGGCCCGCATTGTTCCAGCCCTAGAGGTTTTTGGGAACTGTTGCGGGCTGGGCGGCGTAGCCGCCGATAGATTTGTTCAGAAAATGTGTGGTGAATCCGAGGGCGCTATCGCGGGCAAGCCTTGCTCCTACAGAGGTGTGGAGATCCTGTGGGAGCATGGCTTGCCCGCGATGAACGATAACTCGGTCTCAATGCTTAATGCCCATTACCGGAATGCCCACCCGCATGGCCAGCGCCCTGCCCTGCGCCTTTGCCAGCCTCGCCTTTTCTGCCGCCCTCAGCTGCTTGACCGGCTTTATCCGCCTCAGTCTTGGCCTTCTCGGCCTCTTTGCCGAGCTGATCGACGGTCTGCAAATTGCTCTTGCGCACGCTATCAACGAACCCCTGGAACGGCAGATCGGTAATGCCCACCAGCCCGAAGTGACCGTTCTCGCCATCCAGTAGACGACCGGTAACCGGTTGGTCAAGGTATTGGAACCAGTGCACGCCGACGATCGACGGTTCGCTCATCGCCTGTTTGAGGAAATTGGCGTAAGCCGGCCCACGGTCTTCTTCCTTGGCCAATTGCGTCACGCCGCCCCAGAACGGGCCACGATCGGCCGAGCCGAAGTTGAACTCGGTGATCAGCACCGGTTTGTCCAGGCTGCGCAGCTTGGCAAAGTCGTAACCGTCCTGCGGTTGCAGGGTGTACATGTTGAAGCTCAGGACGTCGCAATACTGGGCGCAGGACTCAACCGCTTCCGGGGTGCTGATGGCAAACCGGCCGCCCAGCAACAGCTGATTCGGCGCGTGCCACTTG
The DNA here is from genome assembly GCF_000282315.2 of Pseudomonas sp. GM41(2012). Lineage (GTDB taxonomy): Bacteria > Pseudomonadota > Gammaproteobacteria > Pseudomonadales > Pseudomonadaceae > Aquipseudomonas. Next base: position 140,252 of record NZ_AKJN02000008.1, on the reverse strand, counting down.
AGCGAATCGGAGAGGGTCTTGAAGTATGTGTCGGCGAAGACCTTCTGGAAGTATTTGAAGTCAGCCTCGATTTCCGGGTATTCGGCGCTTGGCAGCGGCGGCACGAAGCCCGGGTCTTCCATCAATTCCCAGGCCGGCAAATCAATGCCCCAGGCTTTGGAAAGGCCCGCCTGATTGCGGTATTTATCCCGCAATTGCTTGAGGAATGCGCGTTTGGCCGGCACATCGGTGGTCATTTTCAAGGTGCCGTAGGCCAAGGCGTAACGGGCTTTCGGGTCGTCGCCGGGACCGGCCCAGGCCAGTTCGTTGTCGGCGAAGTAGCCGATCAGCCATGGATCGTCGCGATGGTCGCGCGCGGCGATGGCCACGGCACGTTCGGTGGCCATGGCGAATCGTGGGTCGAACGGATCGGGCATGCCGCCCCACCAGTCGGTGCCGGTGCTGATGCTGGCGTAGTCGCCGACGATCGACAGCGGCAAGGTGTACGGCACGCGATCAGCGTTGGCCAGCGCCGGGGCGCTCCAGTTGCCGATAGTGTTGAAGCCCCAGGCTTGCAGGCGATCAAGGGTGTGGCTGGCCCAGCGCTGTTCATCAACCACCGCTTTGCAGGGCTCGGCAGGCGTTTGCTCAGCTGCTTTCGCGGCGGTCGCTTCAACAGCGCCGATCTTGGCGGCTTCGGCGACACCGGATTCGGCCGTCGAAGGAACGACCGGTTGCTCAGCAGCCTTCTCCACCGTTGCCGCAACCGCGTCAGCCTTGGCCGCTTCGGCGACACCGGCTTTGGTGTCGCTGGTCACCACACACGGCGGGCCATACAGACGCTGCAAGTTGGCACCATAGAAGTCGTACCAGCGACCGGCATTGTAGCCTCGGCCCTGATCGACGCCGTTGCCACCACGGTTATCGCCTTCGCCATAATGGCTGGCCAGCGGCTCGTCGGGTTTGGGCAGGGACTCGAACATCCACTCGCGGCCGGCGACGTAGGTCTGGTCGACGTCCGGGGTGACGGTGTTGACCCCGAGCGAATAGAACGGATGGCCTTCCGGGGTCACCAGGTACCAGCGACCGTCGCGTTTCTCGGTGCGGAAAAAGCCGCTGGCCTTGAATGCCGGGCCTTTGTTCCATCCACCGAATTTGTCCAGGGACGACTTCTCGCGCTCGGCCAGCCAGGTTTTCAGTTGCTGATGTTCCTTGGCGGCCGCGCTTTTCAGTTGCTCGTCACTGCCGATTTTCTCTGGCCATTTGGCCCGGGTCGACTGGCCGTAAGCGTCTACAAGGCCGCCAAAAGCCGCTTGGGTAACCGCATCGCCGTCCTGCACACCAAAGCGTTCCAACAGGATGCTCTGGGCGACTTTCGGCTGATCCATCGACAGGGTCACCGACACCACCTGGCTGCGCTCCAGCTCACCGGCGCTGCTGGCCAGCAATACGCGTTGGCCATCGAACGTCATCGGCATTGGCGGGCCGGCTTTCAGGCCCAGGCTCAATGGCGTAAAGGGCTGCAACGGCACCAATAAGGTTTGCGCAGGGCCGGCCGGCAAGTCGACGCGGCTGACCAACGTCTTGCCATCGTTGCTCTGGATTTTCACGTACAGGGTCACAGCCCAGTTCATTGCGCTCTGAATCCGCAAACTCATGAAGCCCGACTGCGACCAGTCCCAGGCGCCCGTCTGCGGGGTCAGACGCAAGGTCGGTTGTGCCGCCGGGTTGAACGTCACCCGACGCAGCACTTCGCCTTCGGCCGTTTGCTCGGCGTTGGATTGCGGCAGGCTGGCGTCCTGAGTCGCCACCTGGACCACATCGGCGGGGCGCACAAAGTTGAACAGCGTCTGTTGGCCGGCAGGAGCCGCCAGCAAAGGGGCTGCGAACATCAGAGCGAAAACGGCAGGTATCGAACGGCGCAGCGAACGGCGAATCATGAGAACGAAATTCTCCCTAACGACCCAAATGGGCCAGTGGAAAAGCGATGGCAGAGAGATAGACAACGCGGTGGGCAAATTTGCCCACCGGTGTATCAGGAAATTTCACGACGGAAGGGTGGCAACGCATTGAGGATTGCCTTGCCATAACGCTGGGTGACCAGGCGTCGATCAAGCAAGGTGATGGTGCCGCGGTCTTCTTCGGTGCGCAGCAAGCGACCGCAGGCCTGGACCAGCTTCAGCGAAGCATCCGGCACGGAGATTTCCATGAACGGATTGCCACCTCGAGCCTCGATCCACTCGGCCAGGGCCGCTTCGACCGGATCATCGGGCACCGAGAACGGAATCTTCGCGATCACCACGTGCTCGCAGTACGCACCCGGCAAGTCGACCCCTTCGGCAAAACTCGCCAGGCCGAACAACACACTGGAATCGCCGCCATCGACCCGCGCCTTGTGCTTGTTCAGGGTTTCCTGTTTCGACAGGTTGCCTTGAATGAACACTTGCTTGCGCCAGTCGCGGTCGAGGCCGTCGAACACGTCCTGCATCTGTTTGCGCGAGGAGAACAGCACCAGGGTGCCGCGCGAACCTTCCACCAAGGCTGGCAAGTCGCGGATGATCGCTGCGGTGTGGGCCGGCGCATCACGCGGATCGGCCTTCAGGTCCGGCACCCGCAGCACGCCAGCGTCGGCGTGATGAAACGGGCTCGGAACCACCGCGGTCACGGCTTTTTTCGGCAGGCCGGCGCGCATGCGGAAGCGATCGAAAGTGCCGAGCGCGGTCAGGGTCGCGGAGGTCACCAGAGCGCCGTAAGCCACGTTCCACAAATTGCGACGGAGCATTTCCGCCGCGAGGATCGGGCTGGCGTTGACCTCGATGTCGAACAGCGACCCGCTTTCGGCCAGGGTCAGCCAGCGGGCCATCGGCGGGTTGTCTTCCGGGTCTTCAGCGGTGAACGCGACCCACAACTCCCAATTGCCCGAAGAACGGGACAACAGGCTGCCAAACAGCGGGTACCACTCTTCGGCCTGGTTGCTGGCGATGCCGATGTTGACCTCGCCGTCCATGCCTTCCTTGAGCAGTTCGGTGAGACGGGTAAACAGATCGGTCAGACGGGCGAAACCCTTCTTCAGCTCGACGCCCATTTCGCGCATGTGCTCGGGAATCACCCCACCGACGAAACGGTGACGCGGCCGCTCACGGCCTTCGACGTCTTCGCCGGGTTTGAAATCGGCGACCTGCTCGCAGGCGCTGAACATGAATTGCTGCTGGGTCTTGATCTCCCGCGCGAGTTCCGGCACCTGCTCGATCAACTTGCCCAGGTCGCCCGGCAGCGGATGTTGTGCCAGCAACTTGGTGAGGTTCTTGGCGGTGGTTTCCAGCCAGTCGGCAGTGGAACGCAGACGCGTGTAATGGGCGAAGTGGCCGATGGCCTTGTCCGGCAGGTGGTGGCCTTCGTCGAACACGTAGATGGTGTCGCGCGGGTCCGGCAGCACGGCGCCGCCGCCCAGTGCCAGGTCGGCCAGGACCATGTCGTGGTTGGTGACGATGACATCGACCTTGCCCATGCCTTCGCGGGCCTTGTAGAAGGCGCACTGGCCGAAGTTCGGGCAATGGCGGTTGGTGCACTGGCTGTGATCGGTGGTCAGGCGCGCCCAGTCGGCATCTTCCAATGCGGTGGACCAGCTGTCACGGTCGCCGTCCCACTTATTGCCGGCGAGTTTCTCGATCATGCTGGTGAACAGCTTCTGACTGGCCTCGTCGACCTCGATCTTGAAACCTTCTTCTTCAAACAGCTGCGCCGTGGCGGTTTGTGCGTGACCTTCCTGGAGCAACATGTCGAGCTTGGACAGGCACATGTAGCGCCCGCGCCCCTTGGCCAGGGCGAAACTGAAGTTCAGCCCGCTGTTGCGCATCAGGTCGGGCAGATCCTTGTAGACGATCTGCTCTTGCAGGGCCACGGTGGCCGTGGCAATCACCAGGCGTTTGCCGGCGGCCTTGGCCGTGGGGATGGCGGCCAGGCTGTAGGCCACGGTTTTGCCGGTACCGGTGCCGGCTTCCACCGCGACAATCGCGGGGTCGCCACTGCGCCGGCCTTCGTCGTCGGTGTCGATGTCACCGAGGACCTTGGCAATTTCGGCGATCATCAGGCGTTGGCCGTAGCGCGGCTTGAGGCTCTTGGCTTCAAGAAAACGCGAGTAGGCGCCCTGGATCGTGGTTTTGAGTTCAGTGCTAATCATGGATTGTCGGGCGCAAAAAACGCTGGATAAATTTTCAGTGGTTCGGTTCGGCGGCTATCATACCGCGCTAATTAATCCCGCGCAGAACGGAGTACCCCAATGACACCTTTTGGCCTTGTTTATACCCTGCATGTACTGTCAGCCCTGGTCTGGGTCGGCGGCATGTTTTTCGCGTGGATGGTCTTGCGCCCCGCGGCGATGAAGGCACTTGAAGGCCCTGCCCGATTGAAGCTGTGGGTAGAAGTGTTTCAAGGTTTTTTCCGCTGGGTCTGGATCGCGGTGGTGCTGTTGCCGATCAGCGGTGTGGGCATGATTCATTTGCAGTTCAGCGGTTTTGAAGCAGCGCCGCGGTATGTGCAGGTGATGATGGGGTTGTACGTGGTAATGACGGCGCTGTTTATCCGGATTCAGGCGTTGTTGTTGCCCGAGTTGCGCACGGCAGTGGCGGCGCAGGACTGGCCGACCGGGGCGGCGACGCTTGGGAAAATTCGCAAGTTGGTGGGGATTAATCTGATTGTCGGGTTGGTGCTGGTGGCGATTGCAGCGGCACGACCGATGTTTTGAGGCGACTGGGCTGACGCTATCGCGGGCAAGCCTTGCTCCTACAGATTTTGCGTTGTTCACAACTTTTATGAACGACATTAAACCTGTAGGAGCAAGGCTTGCCCGCGATAGCGATCGATCAGACGACACACATTCCAGAAACCTCTTACAGACGCTGCACGGTCACCGAACCCGCCGCACCGGCAGGCCCCGGCTGTCCGTCAGCACCAGGGCGGCCGTTCTTGCCGCCATCGGCCTTATAAACGAAACAGCCCTTGGCCTTGCCACCCGCGCCCGGTTTACCGCCAGGTCCGGCCACACCGCCGTCACCGCCGGCCACCTGAACCTTGATCAGTTCCGCCGGGTAATCGCGCGGCACTTCCAGACGAACCAGTGCACCCGGCGCGCCAGGCTGACCGTCGCTACCATCACTGCCATCGGCACCACGACCGGCCTGGCCCCAGGTACAACCCGGTGCCTGACCGTTGGCCCCATCGAGACCGACGAAACCCGGTGCGCCCGCACCGCCGCGAGCGTCCACCAACAATTGCGGCGCATTCAGTGCCTTGATCTGCACGTTCAGGTTACGCCCGGAGCGGGCTGCCTTGAGGTAAGTCCCCGGCGCACCGCGAGCCGTGATCTGGCTGCCTTCCGACAATTGCGCACGACTGACCTTCAGCTCAAGCGGCTGTTCGCCGGGTACGATGGCGATCCGCGCTTCACGACCCAGACGCAATTCACCGACGGATACTTCGATCACGTTCGAGGGAATCAACAACGTGCCGTAGTCGGCCACTTCCAGGCGTTCCAGCTGCAAGGTGCTGGCGGTGTTGGGCAAACGCATCAGCGAGTTGGTTTCGACGCTCACCACCTGGGCGCAGGCCAATGGGCTGATGAGTGCAGCGAGCAGACAGAGTTTACGCATGGGAAGCCTTAGACGCGGTCGGAGCCGGGATGGTTTGCAAGTGGAAAACGCCGAAAAAGAGGATCTTCAGGCGATCAAGCCAAGGGTGAGCGCGACCTCTGAGGCTGCGGAAACAGAACACCGCCTCAAGAAGATGAAGGCAGGCCAGCAGGCCGCCGGCCAGATCGACCAGCAGATGCAGAGGATTGACGAACGGCATGAGCTGATTGACCAGCACCACCAGCCAGAACAGCAGGGTCAACAACTTCCCCAGCCCCCAAAACACGTTCATACGCTCCCCCGCTGAGAATTATTCTTTGCGCGCACAGTACCGGCTTACACGCGGGATAAGCCAGAGGGCAACGGAAAATTCTTCATGAAGGCCGCCGAATGGCCGCCGGACCGACTTCAATTGTGGAACGACGGCTCTATCACAGGGGTCAGCGATTGATGTGCAACTCCACCCGACGGTTTTTCGCCCGTCCTTCTTCCGTTTCGTTATCGGCCACCGGCTGACTTTGGCCCTTGCCCTCGCTGGTGAGCTTGTTCGGCGCCAGGCCCTGGCTCAACAGGTAGGCAGCCACGCTACTGGCGCGACGTTCCGAGAGTGCCTGGTTATAGGTGTCCGAGCCGACGTTGTCGGTATGACCGATCACCTTGACGCTCACCACATCGGCGCTTTGCAGTTTGGGCATCAGCGAATCCAGCTTGCTCTGCGCGGCAGGGGTCAGTTCGGATTGGTTGAAGGCAAACAGCACGTCGCCCGCGTCGTTCAGGGTGATGACCTCCGATTGCGCAGGTTCAGGTTTCACGCTGGCCGGGTACTGCGGCAATGGGCAACCATGATGTTCGACGGGGGTATTGGCAGGCGTATCAGGGCAGCGATCACGTCGATCGAAGACTCCATCATCGTCTTCGTCGCCATCCTGGGCGTAACAGATCAAGCCACCGGTCAAGATACCAAGCGCCGCGCCACCGGCCGCCCAACCGCTACTTTCGAGAGCGCCCAGACCGCCACCGACCAGGCCGCCGATAACGCTGCAGATTGGCCAGGTTCGTTGATTGAGGGAGGCGGTGCCATCGCTGTGAGTAGCGCAACCGGTCAACAGGCTGCCCAGCAGCACAACCGGCAAGACGGTCCGTGTGAGAACACTCATGGTGAAAGCTCCTGTGTTACCGGCCAATGCCGGTCACACAGGAGTAAAGACGCGCATCCGCGACTGCACAAGCCGCGGAGTACGAGAGGTTAGCGGTTGATTTTGATTTCCGTGCGACGGTTCAACGCGCGGCCGTCAGCGGTTTTGTTATCGGCAACCGGCTGGCTTTCACCGGCACCGGTAACAGACACGAATTCGCTGCGGGGGACGCCTTGGGAAATCAGGTATTCAACCACCGAGTGCGCACGACGATCCGACAGTTTCTGGTTATAGGTATCGCTGCCAACACTGTCGGTGTGACCGGTTACAGTCAGTTGGGCGGTGCTCGATTCCTGCTTCAGGCGAGTGGCGATTGTGTTGAGTACCTCTTTATCGGAAGGGGTCAGTGTGGCTTTGTCGAACTGGAAGTGAACATCGCGAATGACGATGACTTCTTCTTTAACCACGGCCTTTTCTTCGACCACTGGCGCAGGCACCGGTGGAGGGCAACCGTCGGCATCGACGCGCACGCCTCTAGGTGTTCCCGGGCACTTGTCGCGGCTATCCGGCACGCCGTCGCCGTCTTCGTCGCCATCACCGTGAACCCAGCAATAGGCCGCAGCCGTGCCGCCGACAAGCAGCGCGCCATACCCCGCCCATGCCGAGCTCTCGGTCGCGCCGAGACCGGCACCCACGACGCCACCGACCGCCGCACAGGTCGGCCAGTCGGTTTTCTGCAAACCTGCGCAACCAGTCAACACACTGGTTAGCAGAACCAAGGGTAATGCTGTGCGAACTATGCTCATCTAGTTTTCTCCTGAGGGATCGGCTTAGAACCGATTCAGGTAGTAAAGACCCGAGTTTTAATCTCCGCCAGCAATAGGCCATTGCAGTTTTGTCCTGTGTTCACGGTAGATCGACGCTTTTGCGACAAACCACCTCTAGGCCCGGCCCTTTGAGCAGGCTAGTCTTGGCAGCTCTGATTGAGGATCTTCGATGATTGCAGGTATTTCTTCGCGCACGCCCCAGCAGGCGTTGGCCGCTTTGCTTGATCGTTACGCCCCCGCGCGCCTGTTGCTGATTGGCGCCAGCGAGTTCCCCGCGCTGGAGGCTTTCAAGCTGGCGCACCCGGACACGTGTGTGGCCCATGCGGCACCCGGGGTGTTGCCGGCCGACCTGGCGGCGCGCCGGTTTGACCTGGCGCTGGTGGTCGATTGCCTCGAACACTTGCCCAAACGCGAGGGCCTGAACCTGCTGGGCGGGATCCGTAATCTCAACGCCAGTCGCATCGCGGTGCTGGCGGACTTGCCGGCCGCCGGCTGGCAGGAGACCGATTTTTTCTCCCTGGCCCTGCAAGCCAGCGAACGCTTCCAGCGCGACGATCAAGTGCTGACCCTGTTCACCTATGATCTGCTTGACTACAAACAAGTCCCCGACTGGCTCAACTCACGGTTCTGGGCCAATCCGGAAAACTTCGGGAAATATTGGTGGTAACGCAATGAGTACATCCATTTGCCCCTGCGGTAGCGGCATCCCGCTTGATGCCTGCTGCGGCCATTACCATGCCGGCCATCCGGCGCCATGTGCCGAAGCCTTGATGCGTTCGCGCTACAGCGCCTACGTACTGGGGCTGATCGATTATCTGGTGGCGACCACCCTGCCCGCACAACAGGCAGGCCTGGATCGGCAGTCCATCAGCGACTGGAGCGCCCAAAGCACCTGGCTGGGCCTTGAAGTAGAAAGCTCCGAGGTCTTGGGCGGTCAGCCGGAACATGCCTTCGTGACCTTTACCGCGCGCTGGCACGACGGTAGCGGTGAACACAGCCACCGCGAGCGCTCGTCGTTCGTGCAGAACGCCGGCCACTGGTACTTCATCGACCCCACCGTACAACTCAAGGCCGGGCGCAACGATGCGTGCCCTTGCGCCAGCGGACAGAAATTCAAGAAATGTTGTGCGGGTTATTTCAGCAGTTGAGGTAATCGCAAGAGGCTAGACTGGGCATCAAAGGGAGTTACTCCATGCTCAGTCAGCGGCGCGTCTTACAGATGCTCACCTTGTTCCTGTTTCTGGGGCTTGGCGGTTGTGCGTCCTGGTTCAGCGATGATGAACCGGAACCGCAGGTGCATCTGGTCAAGGTTGAAGTGGTCCAGGCCAAATTGATGCAGCAAAAATTCTTGCTGCACTTTCGCGTCGACAACCCCAACGACAGTGACCTGACGGTACGAGGCATCGAGTACCGCATTCACTTGGGCGACATGCTGCTGACCGAAGGCGAGCACGAACATTGGTTTACGGTCGGCCCCAAACACAGTGCCTACTTTAAAGTGCCGATCCGCACCAACCTGTGGCCCAAGGTACGGGATCTGGTGAAACTGCTGAAAAAACCCGATCAGCCCATCCCCTATCGTCTGGAAGGTGAACTGGAAACCGGTTTATTCATCGCGCACTACGTGCACCTGGCGCGCAATGGCGTGATAATCCCCGCCGATTTAATTCCGGAGCAAAACCGATGACCCAGCAACCTCATGTCCATGGCCCTGACTGCAACCACGATCATGACCATCACGACCACCATGATCACGACCATGGCCATGTCCACGGCCCGAACTGCGGCCACGCTCATCAGGAACCGGTGCGCAACGCCCTGAAAGACGTCGGCCGCAACGACCCTTGCCCCTGCGGCAACGGCAAGAAATTCAAGAAGTGCCACGGCGCTTGATGCTTCGGGCGAATTTCTTTTTCGCCTGTTGAATCACCTTCGCATTTTGTTGCGCAGCAGATCCCTGTAGGAGCAAGGCTTGCCCGCGATTGGGTCGCCGCGGTGTATCAGATGGACCGTATCATCGTTCATCGCGGGCAAGCCTTGCTCCTACAAAATCTGTGCGGTGCTCACGACCGTCGCATATTCCCCGTGCAAATTTCCTAGCGACATCGCATGCACTTCCTCGGCTGTATGGGCTTTACCAAAGTAGTCAGCCTTGTCGAAGGTAAAACACGCATCCTCCGCCACCCACGTATCAAACCCCAGATTCCCGGCCGTTCGCACCGTGGATTCCACCGAGTTGTTGGTCGCTACGCCGACAATGACCAACTGATCGATCCCCGCCTCTCGCAAACTTTTCTCAAGCCCCGTCGCACAAAACGCATCCGGCACCTGCTTTTGAACAAGCTGCTCACCGGTCTGTGGCTGGAACCGCTCCTGAAATTCCACCCCCGACTGCTCCGGCCAGAACACCGATTCCGGTGACCGGGACAAGTGCTGCACATGAATGACCGGTCGCCCGGTTCGACGCCAATGCCCTAGCAAATCGAGGATTCTCTGCTCGGCCTGAAGATTATTTCGGCGACCAAGTTTGGGATGCAGGATGCCTTTTTGTTGATCGATGATGATCAGCGCCGCGTTTGTTTTGAGCTCCATGCCGGTTTTTCTCATGCGGGGTCATTGAATTTCCCGCACTTCAGCATCACCTGTTCCTACAGGCAAGCTATCGAACGCAAACAGGACGACCTGATGCCGGCGTTTGCTGTCCGCAAGTAACGACATCTTTTGATTTGGAGTACTCCATGATCGACCTGTATTACTGGACCACCCCCAACGGCCACAAAATCTCGATATTCCTGGAAGAAGCCGGCCTGCCCTACAACGTGCACCCGATCAACATCAGCCAGAACGACCAGTTCAAACCCGATTTCCTGAAAATCTCCCCGAACAACAAAATTCCGGCCATCGTCGATCCCGAACCGGCTGATGGCGGTGAGCCGTTGGCACTGTTCGAGTCCGGGGCGATTCTGTTGTACCTGGCAGAGAAAACCGGCAAGTTCCTGCCCAAAGACCTGCGCGGTCGCCAACAAGCGCTGCAATGGTTGTTCTGGCAGATGGGCGGCCTGGGGCCGATGGCCGGGCAGAATCATCACTTCAGCCAATTCGCGCCGGAGAAAATCCCCTACGCAATCAAGCGCTACATCGACGAGACTGCCCGCCTCTACGGGGTACTCGACAAGCAGCTGGCCGATAAAGACTTCGTCGCCGGCAGCGAATACAGCATTGCCGACATGGCGATCTACCCGTGGATCGTTTCCCACAAGTGGCAGAGTCAGAACCTGGAAGACTTCCCCAACGTGCTGCGCTGGTTCAACCACATCCAGAGCCGTCCGGCGACCGTGAAGGCGTATGCGCTGGTGGCCAAGGTCAATCCGCCTAAATCCTGAAAAACGACGCAATTCCCTGTTGTGATGCTTTCAATGTGGCGAGGGGACTTGTCCCCGTTGGGTCGCGAAGCGGCCCCGGCATTCTTACAGTCAAACCACATTGTCAGGTTTTACGACTGCTTCGCAGCCGAACGGGGACAAGTCCCCTCGCCACAGGGATGCATTGCCCAAGAGATTGTGTTTATCGGACAAATCTTGAAATAACCCTATAGCCCGCTTGCGCGGCCACCTCCTGCTCACTAACGTAGCGCCTTTAATGACGCTACCCCCCGCAGGAGCTTTGCCATGGCCTCGCCAGCCCTTACACATTTTCTTCCCCGGTTCGGCGTTGCCGCAGCAGTGGCCGGTGTTTTGAGCCTGACCGGTTGTCAGACCTGGAACACCCAGGACACCCTCCCGCCGACCACCGGCGTGCAGCCGCTCAAGGGCTTGGCGCAGAACGTTTCGGTACGCCGCAATGCCATGGGCATGCCGTTGATCGAAAGCAACACCTTCCACGACGCACTGTTCACCCTGGGTTACGTCCACGCCACCGACCGCATCACGCAAATGGTCACCCTGCGCCTGTTGGCTCAGGGCCGTTTGTCGGAGATGTCCGGTTCGGACCTGCTCGACGCTGACCGCTACATGCGCGCCGTCAATTTGAAGAAAAGCGCCGGCGAGCTGTACAAGGCGTCTTCGCCGCGCCTCAAACGCTTCTTCGAAGTCTATGCCCGCGGCGTTAACGCCTACCTGTTCCGCTATCGCGACAAACTGCCGGCAGACCTCGCAGCCACCGGCTACAAGCCTGAATACTGGAAGCCGGAAGACTCGGCGCTGATTTTTTGCCTGCTGAACTTCAGCCAGTCGGCCAACCTGCCGGAAGAGATTGCCTCGCTGATGCTGGCCCAGACCGTCAGCACCGACAAACTCCCGTGGCTGACCCCGTCCGCCCCCGATGAAAAACTGCCGCTGGCCGAAGCTGAAAAACTTCAGGGCATCAAGCTCAACGGGCAAGTCCCGGGCCTGGCCGAGATCAGCAAAGCCACGAACCAACTGTCCGATCTGAATCTGCTGGGCGCCACCTCGTCGAACAACTGGGCGATCGGCCCGCAACGCAGCCGCAGCGGCAAAAGCCTGTTGGCCAGCGACAGCCATGGCCCACTGGGCGTGCCATCGTTGTTCAGTTACGTGCAGATTCGCACGCCGAAGTACCAGGCTTCTGGTGTGACGATTGCCGGTTTGCCGATGGTGCTCGGCGGTTTCAACGGCAAAGTGGCGTGGAGCATGACCACTGTCATGGGCGACAACCAGGACCTGTTCCTGGAAAAAATCAAACGCCAGGGCAATGGTCTTTCCTACGAGGTGGGTGGCAAATGGCAGCCGGCGATCGTGCGCAACGAAACCTACTTCGTCAAAGGCCAGCGGCCGATTCGCGAAGTGGTGTACGAAACCCGCCATGGCCCGCTGCTCAACAGTGCCCAAGGCACGACGCTGGCTAACGGTTTCGGCCTGGCCTTGCAGACGCCGAACTTCACCGATGACAAGACCCTGGACGCGTTTTTCGACCTGTCCCGCGCCCAGACCGTCGAGAAAGCCTCGGACGCCAGCCGCGAAATCCGCGCCATCGCGCTGAACCTGGTATTTGCCGACGCCAGCAACATCGGCTGGCAAGTCACCGGTCGCTTCCCGAACCGTCGCGAAGGCGAAGGCCTGCTGCCGTCACCGGGCTGGGAAGGTCGTTACGATTGGGATGGTTACGCCGACCCGATGCTCCACCCCTATGACCAGGATCCGGCCCAAGGCTGGCTCGGCACCGCCAACCAGCGAGTCATTCCGCATGGCTACGGCATGCAGTTGTCCAACTCCTGGTCGGCGCCGGAGCGTGGCGAACGCCTGGCCGAACTGGCGAGCGTGGGCAAACACGACACGCGCAGCCTGATCGCCATGCAATACGACCAGACCACCACTTTCGCTGCCAAGCTGAAGAAGATGTTTGAAGCGCCGGGCATGGCCAAGCCACTCAAGCAGGCCATTGAAGCGTTGCCTGAGGCGGATCGTGGCAAGGCTCGCGAGGCGTATACCCGCCTGATGGCCTTCGACGGCAAACTCAGCCCGACCTCCGCCGATGCAGCTATTTACGAGTTGTTCCTGCAGCAAAGCACCCAGCAAATCTTCCTCGACGAACTGGGCCCGGAAACCAGCCCTGCGTGGAAAGCCTTTATCGCCAACGGCAAGTTGTCCTACGCAGCCCAGGCCGATCACCTGTTGGGGCGTGAGGACAGTCCGTTCTGGGATGACGCTCGCACGCCGCAGAAAGAAGATAAACCGGCGATCCTCGCGCGTAGTCTGGCGGCAGCGATCAGCGCGGGCGACAGTCAGTTGGGCGGCGATCACAAAGCCTGGCAATGGGGCAAACTGCACCGTTACGAGTGGAAAAACGCCAGTGGCCAGACGGTGCGCGGTCCACTGGCGGCCGGTGGCGACCACACCACGCTGAATACTGCAGCATTCGCCTGGGGTCAGGATTTCAACACCACGCTGGCGCCAGCCATGCGCTTTATCGTCGACTTCGGCCAGGCGGAACCGCTGATGGGGCAGAACGGTACGGGGCAATCCGGTAATCCGGCGAGTCCGAATTACCTCGACAGCATTGATCCTTGGCTGAAGGGGCAATACATGAGTTTGCCGATGCAACCGCAGAACTTTGACAAGGTGTATGGGAAGACGCGGTTGACGCTGACACCGGGCAAATAATTTAGTGTCATTTAGATCCACCCCTCACCCTAACCCTCTCCCCAGAGGGTAGAGGGGACTGACCGAGGTGCTCTTGGAGCTACATCGACCTGAATTACCGAGTTGAACTCAGGTTTTGAAAAGCATGAAGATCGGCCCCCTTTCCCCCTCTCCCCTCTGGGGCGGTCCGACGTTTCGGGAGGGCTGGGGTGAGGGGTGGATTTTCAACTCGCCGCAATTCTTCCCCCACGGCGAAAAATAATAGAACTTCTAGCCTCGCGCAAACCTCATAGCTAACAAGTCCCTCGATTTTGGTAACAACATGGATCTTGTTATCGCGCGTCCTGAAGGTTTGTACTGCCCGGTCGGGGATTTCTACATCGACCCGTGGCGGCCGGTCGAACGCTCAGTCATTACCCACGCTCACGGCGACCATGCCCGCATCGGCAACCGGCACTATCTGGCGGCCGCTCCCGGCGACGGGATTTTGCGTGCGCGACTGGGCCAGGACATCAACCTGCAAACCCTGCCTTACGGTCAACCCCTGACCCACAATGGCGTCACCCTGAGTTTTCACCCCGCCGGCCACGTCCTCGGCTCGGCACAGGTGCGTCTGGAATATGGCGGCGAAGTCTGGGTCGCCTCGGGCGACTACAAAATCGAACCCGACGGCACCTGTGCGCCGTTCGAACCCGTGCGCTGCGATACCTTCATCACCGAATCGACCTTCGGCCTGCCGATTTATCGCTGGCAACCCCAGACGCACGTCTTTGCCGAGATCAATCAGTGGTGGCAAGCCAACGCCGCCGCGGACAAAACCAGCGTGTTGTTCTGCTACGCCTTCGGCAAGGCGCAGCGAATTCTCCACGGCATCGATGCCAACCTCGGCCCCATTCTGGTGCATGGCGCCGTGGAACCGCTCAATCAGGTTTATCGCGAAGGGGGTATTTATTTACCGCCAACGATCTATACCGGCGAAGTAAAAAAGAGCGACCCCATGATGCGCAAGGCGTTGGTCCTGGCCCCGCCTTCGGCTGGCGGCAGCTCCTGGATGCGGCGCTTCGGCGACTACAGTGATGGTTTCGCCAGCGGCTGGATGCGTTTGCGTGGCACACGGCGGCGACGTGGCGTGGATCGTGGCTTTGTATTGTCTGACCACGCCGACTGGCCGGGCCTGCTCTGGGCCATCGAACAGACCGGTGCTGAGCGGGTGATAGTGACCCACGGTTCGGTCGGGGTACTGGTGCGCCATCTGCGCGAACAGGGTCTCGATGCCATGAGTTTCAGCACCGAGTACGGCAACGATGAGGAAGAAAACGCAGCCGTCGAACCCGAGAGCGCCGAGGTGCTCTCATGAAGGCGTTCGCCGATTTGTACGCCGAACTCGATGCCACCACGTCGAGCAACGCCAAACTGGTGGCGATGCAAAACTACTTCGCCGAGGCCGCGCCGGAAGATGCCGCATGGGCTGTTTACTTTTTGTCCGGTGGGCGGCCTCGGCAACTGGTGCCCGTGCGCATCCTTCGAGAGTTGGCGGTTGAGATCTCCGGCCTCGCGCCGTGGCTGTTCGAAGAGAGTTATCAGGCGGTCGGCGATCTGGCGGAAACCATTTCGCTGGTGCTGCCCGAAGCGCTTCACAGCTCCAACGATGGATTGGCGGTCTGGATTGAACACAAACTGCTGCCGCTGCGCGGAGAAACCCCGCAAATCCTCGCCGAGCGACTGCCTGCATTGTGGTCGCAACTGGACCGCCAGAGCCTGATGCTCTGCATCAAATTGATCACCGGCAGTTTCCGCGTCGGCGTCTCCAAGTTACTGGTGACCCGCGCCTTGGCCGCCATGGCCGGGCTCGACAGCAAACGCGTCGCCCAGCGGCTGGTGGGTTACACCGACCTGTCCAACCGCCCGAACGCGACGGGTTATTTGAAGTTGATCGCCGCCGAATCGACTGCCGAACATGCCCAACGGGGCGGTCAGCCCTACCCGTTTTTCCTCGCTCACGCGCTATCGCAACCCGTTGAACAATTCGAAGCCCTGCTCGGCCCGGCCAGCCATTGGCAAGTGGAATGGAAGTGGGATGGCATCCGCGCTCAAGTGGTTAAACGCGACGGGCGACTGTGGATCTGGTCGCGAGGTGAAGAACTGGTCACCGAGCGCTTCCCCGAACTCGATAGCCTGGTTCACTGCTTGCCCGACGGTACGGTGATCGACGGTGAAATCGTCGCCTGGAAAACCGGACAACCCACCACCGAGGACGCCTTCAACCCTCATTCCCCGGCTGCCCCCGCGGTAAAGCCATTCGCGCTGCTGCAACAGCGGATCGGTCGTAAAACCCTGGACAAAAAAATCCTCGAAGAAGTGCCGGTGGTGATCCTCGCCTACGACCTGCTGGAATGGCAGGGTGAAGACTGGCGCAACCAGCCTCAGGCCAAGCGTCGCACTCAACTGGAGCATGTCGTCGCCAGCGGCAACAACCCGGTGTTACTCGCCTCACCGGTACTCACTGGCGAAGACTGGTTCGACCTCGCCCGACAACGGCAAGCCTCCCGCAAGCTCGGTGTCGAAGGCATGATGCTCAAGGCCCGGGATGCGTTGTATGGCGTCGGGCGGACCAAGGACATGGGGGTCTGGTGGAAATGGAAAGTCGACCCGTTCAGCGTCGACGCGGTACTGATTTATGCGCAACGCGGCCATGGTCGCCGCGCCAGTCTCTACAGCGATTACACCTTCGCCGTGTGGGACGGCCCGCCTGACGCGAGCGAACGCGCACTGGTGCCGTTCGCCAAAGCCTATTCAGGGCTGACCGACGAAGAAATGCGCCAGGTCGATAGCATCGTGCGCAAGACCACCGTAGAGAAATTCGGGCCGGTGAGTAGCGTGACGCCGAGCCTGGTGTTTGAACTGGGATTTGAGGGCATCGCCTTGTCCAGACGCCACAAGAGCGGGATTGCGGTGCGGTTCCCGAGGATGTTGCGCTGGCGGCAGGATAAGTCGGTTGAGGAAGCGGACAATCTGGGGACTTTGCAGAACCTGTTGAGCTAAACCAACTCCCTGTGGGAGTGAGCCTGCTCGCGATGAGGGAGTGTCAGTCGAAAATTGTTAACTGACACACCGCTATCGCGAGCAGGCTCGCTCCCACAGGGTTTTGTGGTGACCCGATCTATATTGGTGCAGCAAATTTTCAACGCCCGTTTTCGTGCACAAATCCCTCCTTGCCATTTCTTGAATCACCTTTTAAAACACTTGTTCGGGACTCTGGTTCGGAAATTGCTACTTTCATAGGGTCTTACGCTTTCCAGTAACAATAATTCTGCGCCACAAGCGCTCATATTGGTTTTTAGGGATTGAATAATGAAAAAAGCATTGCTGACCCTTTCTGCACTGGCGTTGTGCATGGCAGCCGGTTCCGCGCTGGCCAAGGAATACAAGGAATTGCGTTTTGGCGTTGATCCTTCCTACGCGCCGTTTGAGTCAAAAGCGGCTGACGGTAGCCTGGTAGGCTTCGACATCGATCTGGGCAACGCGATCTGCGCCGAGCTGAAGGTCAAGTGCAAATGGGTCGAAAGCGATTTCGACGGCATGATTCCGGGCCTGAAGGCCAATAAATTCGACGGTGTGATCTCTTCGATGACCGTCACCCCGGCCCGCGAAAAAGTCATCGACTTCTCCAGCGAGCTGTTCTCCGGTCCAACCGCCTACGTGTTCAAGAAAGGTTCCGGCCTGACCGAAGACGTCGCTTCGCTGAAGGGCAAGACCGTCGGCTACGAGCAAGGCACCATTCAGGAAGCCTATGCCAAAGCCGTTCTGGACAAGGCTGGCGTGAAAACCCAGGCCTATCAGAACCAGGATCAGGTGTATTCGGACCTGACTTCCGGTCGCCTCGACGCGGCGATCCAGGACATGCTGCAAGCCGAACTGGGCTTTTTGAAGTCGCCAAATGGCGCCGGTTACGAAATCAGCAAGCCAGTGGACAGCGAATTGCTGCCAGCCAAAACGGCTGTCGGTATCTCGAAAGGTAACAAAGACCTCAAGGCACTTTTGGATAAAGGTATCAAAGCGTTACACGACGATGGCACCTACGCCACCATTCAGAAGAAACACTTTGGCGATCTGAATCTGTACAGCGGCAAATAATGCCCGGCGCCCATCTTGCGATGGGCGCTTTTTTCACCCGATCAGGTTGCTGATTTATGTTCGAAAACCTACTACAAAACCTGGGGCTCTCAGCCTTCAGCCTTCAGGGCTTCGGTCCGTTGCTGATGGAAGGCACCTGGATGACCATCAAATTGTCGGTGTTGTCGCTGTTGGTGGCCGTTTTGCTCGGGCTGCTCGGCGCCAGTGCCAAGCTGTCAAAAGTCAAACTGGTGCGCGTACCGGCCCAGCTCTACACCACACTGATTCGCGGTGTGCCGGACCTGGTGCTGATGCTGTTGATTTTCTACAGCCTGCAGACCTGGCTGACGTCGTTTACCGATTTCATGGAATGGGAATACATCGAGATCAACCCGTTCAGCGCCGGGGTCATCACCCTGGGCTTCATTTATGGCGCGTATTTCACCGAAACCTTCCGTGGCGCGATTCTCGCGGTTCCACGGGGCCAGGTCGAAGCGGCAACCGCGTATGGCCTCAAGCGCGGCCAGCGTTTCTGGATCGTGGTGTTCCCGCAGATGATGCGTTTTGCCCTGCCGGGTATCGGTAACAACTGGATGGTGATGCTCAAGGCCACCGCACTGGTCTCGATCATCGGCCTCGCCGACCTGGTCAAGGCTGCGCAGGATGCAGGCAAAAGCACTTATCAACTGTTCTACTTCCTGGTGCTTGCAGCGTTGATTTACCTGCTGATCACCAGCGCCTCCAACTTCGTCCTGCGCTGGCTCGAACGCCGCTACGCCGCCGGTTCCCGGGAGGCCGTACGATGATCGAACTCTTGCAGGAATACTGGAAAGCTTTCCTTTATACCGACGGCTACAACATCACCGGCCTGGCCATGACCATGTGGCTGCTCAGTGCGTCGATCTTCATCGGCTTCCTGGTGTCGATTCCGCTGTCCATCGCCCGGGTTTCGCCGCACTTCTATATCCGCTGGCCGGTGCAGTTCTACACCTACCTGTTCCGCGGTACGCCGTTGTATATCCAGCTGCTGATTTGCTACACCGGCATCTACAGCCTGGCCGCCGTGCGCGCCCAACCGGTGCTGGATGCGTTCTTTCGCGATGCGATGAACTGCACGATCCTGGCCTTCGCCCTGAACACCTGCGCCTACACCACGGAGATTTTCGCCGGGGCGATTCGCAGCATGGCGCATGGTGAAGTTGAAGCGGCCAAGGCTTACGGTCTGACAGGCTGGAAGCTTTATGCCTACGTGATCATGCCTTCGGCCCTGCGTCGTTCGTTGCCTTATTACAGCAACGAAGTGATTCTGATGCTGCACTCGACCACCGTGGCCTTCACCGCGACCATCCCGGACATCTTGAAAGTCGCGCGGGACGCCAACTCGGCGACCTTCCTGACCTTCCAGTCGTTCGGCATCGCCGCGCTGATCTACCTGACCGTTACCTTTGCGCTGGTCGGCCTGTTCCGCCTCGCCGAACGCCGATGGCTGGCCTTCCTCGGGCCGACCCACTAGGACCCGCTTTAGGGATAAAGAGACATGCGCCACCAGATTCATGACCTGCTGGCCCCGCTGCCGGGGACCGCTCGACAGATTCACAGCTTTCACTTCGGCCCCTCATCGGCCAAAGGCAAGATTTACATCCAGTCATCCCTGCATGCCGACGAAATGCCCGGCATGCTGGTTGCCTGGCACCTCAAGCAGCGTCTGGCGGAACTCGAAGCCGCCGGCCGTCTGCGCAGCGAAATCGTGCTGGTGCCGGTGGCCAACCCGGTCGGCCTCGAACAAGTGCTGATGGATGTGCCGCTGGGCCGTTACGACCTCGAAAGCGGGCAGAACTTCAATCGCTGGTTCGTCGATCTGAGCGAAGCCGTTGGCAACGAGATCGAAGGCCTGCTCGGCGACGATCCGCAGCACAACCTCGAACTGATTCGCAGCAGCCTGCGCAATGCCCTCGCCCAACAGACGGCCAGCACGCAACTGCAATCCCAGCGCCTGGTTCTGCAACGGCTGGCCTGCGATGCCGACATGGTGCTGGACCTGCATTGCGATTTCGAAGCGGTCGCGCACCTTTACACCACGCCCGAGGCCTGGCCGCAGGTCGAGCCATTGGCGCGGTACATCGGTGCCGAAGCCAGCCTGCTGGCTACCGACTCCGGCGGTCAGTCGTTCGACGAATGCTTCACCCTGCTCTGGTGGCAGTTGAAGGAACGCTTCGGCGAACACTTTGATATTCCGCTGGGCAGTTTTTCGGTCACCGTCGAATTGCGCGGCCAGGGTGACGTCAATCACCCGCTGGCCAGCCTTGATTGCCAGGCGCTGATCGATTACCTGACTCACTTCGGCGCCATTGCCGGCGAACCCGCGTCGCTGCCTGAACTGCCCTACCCGGCTACGCCGCTGGCCGGCGTTGAACCGGTAGCGACACCGGTCGGCGGGCTGCTGGTGTTCACCGCGCTTCCAGGGGAATACCTCGAAGCCGGGCAACTGATTGCTGAAATCATCGACCCGATCCTTGACCGCGTCACCCCCGTTCATTGCACCGTCGCCGGGTTGATGTACGCCCGCTCGCTACGGCGCATGGCCACTGCCGGCATGGTGATCGCCCACATTGCGGGCACCGAAGCCTATCGCAGCGGCTACCTACTTTCGCCTTGAGGATGCATGCCCCATGTACAAACTGACCATTGAAGGCCTGCATAAAAGCTATGGCGAACATCAAGTACTCAAAGGCGTTTCGCTCAAGGCCAACACCGGCGACGTCATCAGCCTGATCGGCGCCAGCGGCTCGGGCAAAAGCACCTTCCTGCGTTGCATCAACTTTCTCGAACAACCCAACGACGGCGCCATGAGCCTGGACGGCAAGAACATCCGCATGATCAAGGATCGCCACGGCATGCACGTGGCCGATGCCGATGAACTGCAACGGATCCGCACCCGCCTGGCCATGGTGTTCCAGCACTTCAACCTGTGGAGCCACATGACGGTGCTGGAAAACATCACCATGGCCCCGCGTCGGGTGCTGGGATGCAGCAAGCAGGAAGCCGAAGACCGTGCCCGACGCTATCTCGACAAGGTGGGCCTGGCCTCGCGCGTGGCGGATCAATACCCGGCGTTTCTTTCCGGTGGTCAACAGCAACGCGTGGCGATTGCCCGGGCACTCGCCATGGAGCCAGAAGTGATGCTGTTCGACGAACCCACTTCGGCCCTCGATCCTGAACTGGTGGGTGAGGTGCTCAGGGTGATCCAGGGGCTGGCCGAGGAAGGCCGAACCATGATCATGGTGACCCACGAAATGAGCTTCGCCCGTAAGGTCTCGAATCAGGTGTTGTTCCTGCACCAGGGATTGGTGGAGGAAGAAGGTGCACCGGAAGACGTGTTGGGCAATCCGAAGAGTGAGCGGTTGAAGCAGTTCCTGAGCGGCAACCTCAAGTAACCCTAAAACCCTGTAGGAGCAAAGCTTGCTCGCGATGAAGGCGACGCGGTCCATTAACGACCGGGTTATCGTTCATCGCGAGTAAGCTTTGCTCCTACACACGTTTTGGTATCAGGCTACAGGCGCGGGAGGCGGCTCATCCGGCAGCGTAGGCTCACCGGGCTCGGTGGGTTGTTCGTTGGGGGTATCGGGATCAGGCTGACCGGGGATGCCCCCTGCCATGTTGATAGGTGGATGTGCCAACAAGGACCAGGCCAAAACGCCAACCTGATTGGGCTCAAGCCTTGCCAGTTCGGCACTTATTCGCGGATCGATCTTCATAGGGCACTCCTGAGCGATGGCCCCGTCCGCATTGCGCGAACCGGGCAGTACACCCAATAGAGTGTCTCCCCGCTCAAGAATTCCCACGACTTGCCAGACGAACGGATCAGGTGCGTGGCAGGGTGACGCCGCGCTGGCCCTGATATTTGCCGCCACGGTCTTTGTAGGACACTTCGCACTCTTCGTCGGATTCAAGGAACAGCATCTGTGCCACGCCTTCGTTCGCGTAGATTTTCGCCGGCAGATTGGTGGTGTTGGAGAACTCCAGGGTCACATGACCCTCCCACTCAGGCTCAAGCGGCGTGACGTTGACGATAATACCGCAGCGCGCATAAGTGCTTTTACCCAGGCAAATGGTCAATACATTACGCGGAATGCGGAAATACTCGACGGTGCTGGCCAGGGCGAAGGAGTTCGGCGGAATGATGCACACGTCGCTGTGGATGTCGACGAAGCTGCCGGCATCGAAGTTTTTCGGGTCGACGATTGCCGAATTGATGTTGGTGAACACCTTGAAATGATTTGTGCAACGCACATCGTAGCCGTAGCTTGACACGCCGTAGGAGATCACACGGCTATCGTCGCTGCCGCGCACCTGGCGCTCTACGAAGGGCTCGATCATGCCGTGCTCTTGCGCCATGCGGCGAATCCACTTGTCCGATTTGATGCTCATGGCGGGTGTCCTGAATAGCGAGGTGGAAAAAATCTGTCCGGCATCTTACCGGGCGCGCGCTTCGGGTTCAAAGTCCGGGTCACAAATCTTGGCAATCCCCCGTAATTTCCGGCCCTTGGGGGAAAACCAGCGGACCGTCAGTCATGAAAACAGAGAAACCTTCGCCGCAAGCATTGGCACGTTCCGGAAAAAGGGTTAAGGTGGCGCCACTGTGCTGCTTGTGTCACTGAGAATCTCTACACGATATGTTGAATTTCGATCCAACCATCTACAAGAATTTTTCCTGCTCTTTGCACTCAGTCTCGGCCAGGGTTCTTCCTGAGTCGCAGTTATCTTTGTTCAAGGAGTTACACCATGTCTAATCGCCAAACTGGTACCGTTAAGTGGTTCAACGATGAAAAAGGCTTCGGCTTCATCACTCCACAATCCGGTGACGACCTGTTCGTTCACTTCAAAGCTATCCAATCCGACGGCTTCAAAAGCCTGAAAGAAGGCCAACAGGTTTCTTTCATCGCTACCCGCGGTCAGAAAGGCATGCAAGCTGAAGAAGTTCAAGTTATCTAACTTGTACTTGCTTTAGTAAAAAGCCCCGCCCTCAAAAGCGGGGCTTTTTTGTGGGCGTATGTTTTTGCTACGCAAAAAAAGATCGCAGCCTTCGGCAGCTCCTACAGGATGTATGTCAATCCAATGTAGGAGCTGCCGAAGGCTGCGATCTTTTGATCTTTAAGCGGCGCTTACCAGGCCACGCCAAACCCGGCGGTGTACCGGGTCTTGTCCAAATCAGCCTCGTCGGTGCCGCTGATGATGTCTCTCTCGGCCTTCAGGTTAAGCGACGCCCATTCGGTCACTTTGTAGCGCAAGCCCATTTCAGCATCGAGCGCGTAATCCGCCACGCCCGACAAAGGCCTGCCTACTTCGCCATTGGTGAAGAATTCCACCTTCTTGCCGATCAGGTAGCGGTTGTAGTCCCACTTCATCGCCAGGGAGTAGAAGTTTTCCTTGCTGCCGTCAGCGAACTCATAGTCCGTGCGGTTGACCAGCGACCCCAGCGAGAATGCGCCCAGCTCGTCGTCCCAGAATTGGTAACCGGGGCCGGTACCGACGGTGCGCTGACGAGAGAGTTCTTCGACCTTGTCGCGTTTATAGACTGCGCGGCCCTGCCAGAACCACTTCTCGGTCAGGAAGCGGTCGAGCGAGTATTCGCCCCGCCAGTTGTCGGTAGTGACCACGTCATCCTGAAATTCGCGGTTGTACTCGCCTTCTGCGGTGTGTCGCCATTTGCCATGACGCGCAGTGGTCTTGAAGTCGATATCGTAATCGTCGGTGTCTTTCTCGGCCCGCTGATAATCCAGCGCTGCATCGACATTACCCTTCCACACCAAATCCTCGATGACAGGCTTGGGCTTGAGAATCTGCTGAATGCTTGCCAGCTCCACAGTCTTGGGAGCGTCGCCATTGGCCAGGGTGACCTTGCCGTCTTCTGCCGCATGCAGCGCCTTGGCCTTTTCACCGGTGTAAGCGTCCTGCTTGACCAGCAACTGCTGATCGCTTTCCAGGGTTTTGACCTGCTTCCAGTCGATCGGGACGGCACCGGCGTATTCGGTCTGGATCAACAGCTTGCCGCCATCAAAAACGGTGATCTTGCCGCTCAGCTTGTCACCGTTCTTCAACCAGACGGTATCGGCGAGCAAGGGCGTGGAGGCACTGGCGACAGCAAGGCACAGCAGGGTTCTGGACAACATAAGCAAATACAGGCTCAAATTTGCGAAAAAAAGTCGGCATTATCCATACGAATAAGGCCCTAACAAGGACTGACCCGACTATTTCTATTGAGTTCATTTCTCAATAGGCGATCCAGGATTTACTCTACAGACGGTAAGGCGAACTTTTTCAGGAACTGCCGACGTGACCGACTCAACCACTGAAACCGATAGTCCGGCGCAAATCCGACGCACGGCGCTGTACCTGACTCTGGCGCAAGTCCCAGAAGGCAAAGTCGTGAGTTACGGTCAGCTCGCCGAGCTGGCGGGACTGGGTCGCGCCGCCCGCTTCGTCGGGCGGACACTGAGCCAACTGCCGGGCGACAGCAAATTACCCTGGCACCGCGTGCTCGGCGCCGGCGGGCGTATCAGCCTGCCTGCAGGCAGCCCTTCAGGGGATGAACAACGCGCGCGTTTGCGCATGGAGGGCATCAGTATCCTGAACAATCGTGTTGATATTCAGCGCCATGGCTGGCGCCCGGTAGAGCACAGCGGTTAGAGTGCGCGCTTTGTTTCCGTATTTCTTGAGGCAGACTCCAGCCCATGCCCCGTAAAACCTGGCGCGCTGCGCTCGCCGCCTATGCCAGCCCCTCGACGCTTGTACTGTTGCTGCTTGGTTTCGCCGCCGGCCTGCCCTACATGCTGGTGTTTTCGACACTTTCGGTCTGGCTGCGCGAAGCTGGCGTAGCGCGCGAAACCATTGGCTATGCAAGCCTGATCGGCCTGGCCTACGCCTTTAAATGGGTCTGGTCACCGCTGCTCGACCAATGGCGCCTGCCATTGCTCGGCAAGCTCGGTCGCCGACGTTCCTGGCTGGTGCTCTCCCAGGCGCTCGTCATTCTCGGCCTGATCGGGATGGGTTTCTGCGACCCGCAAAAGCATTTGTCCTGGCTGATCGCTATTGCTGTGGTTGTCGCCTTCGCTTCGGCGACGCAAGACATCGCAGTCGACGCCTATCGCCTGGAAATCGCCGACGACACCCGCCAGGCCGCGCTCGCCGCCAGTTACATGTCTGGTTATCGGATCGCCGCGCTGCTGGCCACCGCCGGCGCCCTGTTCTTCGCTGAAGGCTTCGGCTCCACCGGTTTCAACTATAAGCATTCGGCATGGGCCGGCACCTACATCCTGTTCGGCGCCTTGATGGTTCCAGCGCTGCTGACCTCCTTTTTCATGCGCGAACCGCCGGTGCCGCTACGCACGCAGCTTCAGGCCGGGCGTTACAGCTTTGTGCATCAACTGGCATCGGTGTTTGTGCTGATCGTGCTGCTGGTTTCCGTGCCGGCCATGTTCACCCAGCTGTACAACACCGATTTCGCCAGCGTGCTGTTCGAAGGCGTGAGCGTGCTCGACCTGCTGCTCGAAGACCGCGCGTTCCTGCGGGCGATCCTCTACACCACCCTCACCGCTATATGCCTGTCGGCCATTGGCCGCCGTGGCCTGGCGCCGGTACTGACGCCGATCAACGACTTTATCCTGCGCTACCGTTGGCAAGCGTTCCTGCTGCTTGGGCTGATCGCCACCTATCGGATGTCCGATACGGTCATGGGCGTGATGGCTAACGTGTTCTACATCGACCAGGGCTTCACCAAGGATCAGATTGCCAGCGTCAGCAAGATCTTTGGCCTGATCATGACCCTGGTCGGCGCCGGCATGGGCGGCCTGCTGATTGTGCGCTTCGGCATCTTGCCGATTCTGCTCATCGGCGGCATTGCATCAGCCGGCACCAACCTGCTGTTCCTGATGCTCGCCGACATGGGCGCCAACCTGAACATGCTGATCCTCACCATTTCCCTGGATAACTTCAGTTCGGGCCTGGCGACCTCGGCGTTTGTCGCCTACCTGTCGAGCCTGACCAACTTGAAGTTCTCCGCGACCCAGTACGCCCTGCTCAGCTCGATCATGCTCTTGCTGCCACGCCTGATCGGCGGCTACTCGGGGGTCATGGTGGAGAAATTCGGTTATCACAATTTCTTCCTGATCACTGCCCTGCTGGGCGTTCCGACGCTGCTGTTGATCGCGTTGCACTGGTTCCAGGAAAGCCGCCGCGAAGGCCCGACGCCAACGCCGACACCAGAACCGGTTCCGACCCAGGTCGCGGAAGAATCGTAGGTTCTTTAGCAGGAAGCAGCGCAGAGGGCGCGGGGATTCCCGCCCTCCCGCCACACCCCGCCGACCGCACGCCTGTACGCCAGCAGATCTCGCCCGTACAATGCTCCGTCATTTCTCGTCATCAGCAACCGACAACGGCCAACCATGCGCACCAGTCAATTTTTGCTCGCCACACAGAAAGAAACGCCTTCCGACGCGGTCGTGATCAGCCATCAGCTGATGCTGCGCGCCGGCATGATCCGCAAACTCGCCTCGGGCCTGTACACCTGGCTGCCGATGGGCTTGCGAGTGATGCGCAAGGTCGAAGCCGTCGTTCGTGAAGAAATGAACGACGCGGGCTCTCTCGAAGTGTTGATGCCGAGCACCCAACCGGCTGAGCTGTGGCAGGAATCCGGTCGCTGGGAAGAATACGGCCCTGAATTGTTGCGTTTCAAGGATCGCCACGGTCGCGATTTCTGCGCCGGCCCGACTCACGAAGAAGTCATCACCGACCTGATGCGCAACGAGTTGAGCAGCTACAAACAGCTGCCGATCAACCTGTACCAGATCCAGACCAAATTCCGTGACGAAATCCGTCCACGCTTCGGTTTGATGCGCGGCCGCGAATTCATCATGAAGGACGCCTATTCCTTCCACGCTGACCAGCCATCGCTGCAGGTCACCTACGACCGTATGCACCAGGCGTATTGCAACGTGTTCACCCGTCTGGGCCTGAAATTCCGCCCGGTTGAAGCCGATAACGGCTCGATCGGTGGTGCTGGCTCCCACGAGTTCCACGTGCTGGCCGAATCCGGCGAAGACGATATCGTCTTCAGCAACGGCTCCGACTACGCGGCGAACATCGAGAAAGCCGAAGCCGTGCCACGCGAGACCTCCCGCGCTGCACCTGCCGAAGAGCTGCGCCTGGTCGACACACCGAACGCCAAGACCATCGCGCAACTGGTCGAAGGCTTCAACCTGCCGATTGAAAAGACCATCAAGACCCTGGTGGTTCACGCTGAAGAGAAAGGCAAGCTGATTGCCCTGATCATCCGTGGCGACCACGAGCTGAACGAAATCAAGGCCGGCAACCAGCCAGGCGTTGCCAGCCCGCTGGTCATGGCCTCCGAAGCCGAACTGCGCGACGCCATTGGCGCCGGCGCCGGTTCCCTGGGCCCGCTGAACCTGCCGCTGCCAATCATCATCGACCGTTCCGTCGAATTGATGAGCGACTTCGGCATCGGTGCCAACATCGATGACAAACACTACTTCGGCGTGAACTGGGAGCGTGATCTGCCGGTTCCGACCGTTGCCGACCTGCGCAATGTGGTCGCCGGCGACCCGAGCCCGGATGGCAAGGGCACCCTGGAAATCAAGCGCGGCATCGAAGTCGGGCACATCTTCCAGCTGGGCAACAAGTACAGCAAAGCG
Organism: Pseudomonas sp. GM41(2012); assembly: GCF_000282315.2. Classification (GTDB taxonomy): domain Bacteria; phylum Pseudomonadota; class Gammaproteobacteria; order Pseudomonadales; family Pseudomonadaceae; genus Aquipseudomonas. The sequence goes on along the minus strand of NZ_AKJN02000008.1, from coordinate 112,765 downwards.
ATGAAGTGCGAAGTGCTGGGCGAGAATGGCAAGCCTGTCACCCTGGAAATGGGTTGCTACGGTATTGGCGTGTCCCGCGTGGTGGCTGCAGCCATCGAGCAGAACAACGACGCCAACGGGATCATCTGGAGCGACACGCTGGCCCCGTTCCAGATCGCTCTGGTACCGCTGCGCTACGAAACCGAACAGGTTCGCGAAGCCACCGACAAGCTGTATGCAGAATTGACTGCCGCCGGCTTCGAAGTACTGCTGGACGACCGCGACAAGAAAACCAGCCCGGGCATCAAGTTCGCGGACATGGAGCTGATCGGCATTCCTCACCGGATCGTGGTCAGTGACCGCGGCCTCGCCGAAGGCAATCTTGAATACAAGAGCCGCACCGAGCCTGAAGCGCAAGCGCTGCCGGTCGCAGACGTGCTGGCCTTCCTTCAGTCCCGTATCCGCCGCTGACACCAGATAGAGAAGTCATGTTCAAGCGAAACACCTTAGGCCTCGGTGGTGCCGCCCTGTGCGGCACCCTGCTGGTCAGCGGCTGTGCCAATCACATGTCACAACGTAGCGAGCACGAGGAACGTGTCGAGCGTAAATTGCTCGATCACAGCCTGCAGATTGATGTCGGCGAGCCAAAGGTGCTTGAGCTGCCGCAACGTCGGGTGAAGATCCACGAGCAGAAGACTTTCGAAGTCACCGAATTCGAAGTCACACGCCACTACGACCGCTACACGCCCTACCAACCCTGGCGGGAGGCTTACGAGATCCCGCTGGGTGCGGTGGCCGTGGTGGCCGGTGTCGGTGCGAACGTGGTCAACGTGTTCGCCCTCGGCAACCTGCCGGACAGCGTGACGAAAGACTGGTTGAGCTACGGTTTCGCCGGGCTCAACCCGTTCATGAACGTGCAGTCTCATGGTCGCGCGCAACAGAACCTGGCGGGAATCGACGAGGTCCAGCTCGACAAGCGCACCGAATACTCAAGCCTGCCATGGAGCGAGCGTCCGGTTGAGGTCAAGGCCGGCAAGGAAACGTTCGAGATGAGCACCGACAAAAACGGTGTATTGCGCGTGAACCTGCTGGACAGCCCGTTCGCCGAACACGACATCAATCATCTGAGCCGGCTGCTGATCAGTGTCCAGGATGCTCAGGACGAGGTGCACACCAATTCGTCTCTGGCGGTCAGTAGCTCCTTGCGCAGCAAGCTGCTCGAAGCTCACGGGCTGATTTACGACGACCTCGAAGACGACGAAGTGAGCCAGTGGGTACACCGGGTCAAACGTTTGTCGGAACTGGGGCTGGAAGAAGAAGCGACCGAACTGGAACAGAGTTTGATCGAACTGACGCGCAACGACCCCGAGCTGCAGACCGAATTCCTCAAGTCATTGACCAAGGATGCTGGGCGACTGGTCGCGGATCCGGGACCGAATTAAAAGCAAAAGCTTCGCGGGCAAGCCCCGCTCCTACAGAAAGCATAAATTTGTAGGAGCGAGGCTTGCCCGCGAAGAGGTCCTGACATTCACCACCGAACTAACGCTCAAACAACTCCATCTGCTCAAACCCGCCCCGCAAATCCTCCAGCCGTACCCCAATTCCCAGTAACCGCACCGGCTTCCCGCCACGATTGAACGCCTGGGTCAGCAACAACTGATAGCTCCCCAAATCCCGCCCTGCCCCGGCCTGCTCCAGAGTGGTCTGGGTGAAGTCATGGAATTTCACTTTGACGAACGGCTTGCCCGGTCGATAGCTGCTGTCGATTCGCGCCATGCGGCCGGCCAGGGTTTCCAGTAACTCGGGTAATTTATCGAGGCAGCTCACCAGATCCGGCAAGTCCACGTCGTAGGTGTTTTCGACACTGATTGACTGCCGACGACTGTCGTTGTGCACCAATCGGTCATCGATCCCACGAGCCAGGCTCCAGAGTCGCTCGCCGAAGCTGCCGAATTCGCGCACAAGCGCCAACTTGTCCCATTCGCGCAGATGCGAACAATCGACGATGCCAAGCCTGCCTAATTTGTCTGCGGTCACTTTGCCAACGCCGTGCAACTTGCTCACCGGCAAACCACTGACAAAATCCTCGACCTGATCCGGCGTAATGACGAACAAGCCGTTGGGCTTCTTCCAGTCGCTGGCGATCTTGGCCAGAAACTTGTTTGGCGCAACGCCCGCTGAAACAGTGATGTGCAGTTGATTAGAGACACGACGGCGAATGTCCTGGGCGATCCGCGTGGCGCTGCCACCGAAATGCGCGCTGTCAGACACGTCGAGGTAGGCCTCATCCAGGGAAAGCGGCTCGATCAAGTCGGTGTAATCGCGAAAGATCGTGTGAATTTCCTTAGAGGCTTCTCTATAGGCATCCATGCGCGGCTTGACAATGGTCAGGTCCGGGCACAGCTTCAAGGCATGTCCGGAAGACATGGCCGAGCGCACCCCATAAGCCCGCGCCTCATAATTGCAGGTGGCGATCACTCCACGTCGATCCGCGGAACCGCCCACTGCCAGAGGCTTCCCGGCCAGGCGCGGGTCGTCACGCATCTCGATGGCGGCGTAGAAGCAATCACAATCGACGTGGATGATTTTTCGCTGCGTCATATAAAAGCAGTGTTCATGGTGAAGAAATGGCGTACTGGCGAGTCAGATCGGCAGTATCTCACTGACACCTGTATATAGCACCAGTACTCTGAATGTTCTTTTCTACTTGTAGGAAAAGCGCCGATAAATTTATTTTCTTAATCGAAAAGCTGCACCTGATAGAACCGAAAGCCTTGCCACACCGGCCTTACAGCCAATCACTCAGCCCTGGTTTCTAGCTAAGCGATTGAACGGGAAGAGGTTTTCTCTGGACTGAAGGTTGACAGCCTGTCGATCCTCTGTAGAATGCCGACACACAGACGCGGGATGGAGCAGTCTGGTAGCTCGTCGGGCTCATAACCCGAAGGTCGTCGGTTCAAATCCGGCTCCCGCAACCAAATATCAAAAAAGGCTACTCGAAAGAGTGGCCTTTTTTGTGCGCGTCTCTTTTGTAAACACAAGATAGAAAGAGCGGGAAACGGCTGACGGCGCAGAATTGAGAAATCGTTCTGATTCCGAAACTTAAGTCTCCCCCCATGACCGTTCGCCGCTCATTTACGCTTATTTGACCCTATTCAGGATTAACGGTAGACACTCAGGCGTTCGTCTGTAGAATGCCGCCACACAGACGCGGGATGGAGCAGTCTGGTAGCTCGTCGGGCTCATAACCCGAAGGTCGTCGGTTCAAATCCGGCTCCCGCAACCAAACATCAAAAAAGGCTACTCGAAAGAGTGGCCTTTTTTGTGCGTGCCTGTTTTATAAAAAATCAGCGCTCTATGCCTTACGGCACAGAAACAAGAAATCGTTCTGATTCCGAAACTTAGGCCCCCCTTGTAACCGTTCGCCGTCGTTTTACACTTATTTGAGCCATACTGGGATTAACGGTTGACACTCCAGCGTTCGCCTGTAGAATGCCGCCACACAGACGCGGGATGGAGCAGTCTGGTAGCTCGTCGGGCTCATAACCCGAAGGTCGTCGGTTCAAATCCGGCTCCCGCAACCAAACATCAAAAAAGGCTACTCGAAAGAGTGGCCTTTTTTGTATCTGTTGAAAAAGTCCTTTCGCAACAATGATCTGCCACTGTGTAGCGAGCCGTTCGGGTTCACCCATGCTCTGAGCCCAGACTATGCTGAGCCACAGACAGAACCCTCTACGACTGATGACGTACCATCGCCGATACCCGGTGAGAGGCGTTAATATTTGTGATTATTTTTTTCTACAGGGATTGGTAACTTGGCTGGATACCCCCATCCTGTCGCGCACAATCCAAGAGGTGATTGATGCGCGCCAACTCGTCTGATCCACAAGACACCGTCACAGCGACACAACCGATCAAGGCCGAGCGTCTGCGCTTGCTTGATCGAATCAGCAAATACCGCCAGCCCATCGGCCTGGCCGTCACTTTGCTGTTGTTCGCTATCGCGCTGATTGCCTGTCGCCACCTGCTGAGCGAACTCGATCTGTACGCTCTGCACGACTCGATTCTCGACGTTCCGAAACCGGCATTATTGGGTGCGCTGGGCGCGACCGTGGTCGGCTTCATTATCCTGCTGGGCTACGAATGGTCGGCCAGCCGCTACGCGGGCGTGGCACTGGCGCCGCGAATCCTGGCCCTGGGCGGGTTCACCGCCTTCGCCATCGGCAATGCCATCGGCCTTTCGATGCTCTCGGGAGGCTCGGTTCGTTACCGTTTATATGCACGCCATGGCCTGGGCGCTTCTGAAGTCGCTCACATGACGCTGTTCGCCAGCCTCTCGCTCGGCTGCGCCCTGCCCCCACTGGCCGCCCTCGCCACCCTCAGCAACCTGCCTGGCGCTTCTGCCGCCCTGGGTCTGTCCGAGATGTTGCTGGGTGTCATCGCCCTGGCCGTTTTGCTGCTCTTCAGCGTACTGGCCATCGGGATTTACCGCCGCCGCCTGCCAGAGCAACCTTACCCGGACAACCTGCTGGTCAAGGTCGGACGCCGCACCTTGCGCCTGCCTGGCCGACGCCTGACGTTCCTGCAACTGATCATCACGGCCCTGGACGTTGCCGCCGCGGCAACCGTGCTCTATCTGTTGCTGCCTGAAGCGCCGCCCTTCGGCGCATTCCTGCTGGTGTACCTGCTGGCCCTGGCCGCCGGTGTACTCAGCCATGTTCCCGGCGGGGTCGGGGTGTTTGAAGCGATTCTGCTGGCCGCCTTCTCCAACACACTCGGCGCTGCGCCACTCGCTGCCGCCCTGCTGCTCTATCGCCTGATCTACGTGGTGCTGCCATTGCTGGTGGCCTGCGTGTTCCTGCTGATCAACGAAGGTCAGCGCCTGTTTCAATCGCGTCAGTCCTTAAGGGTTGCGTCCGGCCTGGCCGCACCGATTCTGGCGGTACTGGTCTTTCTGTCCGGCGTGGTGCTGCTGTTCTCCGGCGCCACCCCGGAAATCGACACACGCCTGGAGCACATCGGTTTTCTGATCCCGCATCGACTGGTCGACGCCTCGCACTTCGGTGCCAGCCTGATCGGCGTGCTTTGCTTGCTGCTGGCTCAAGGGCTGCGCCGCCGACTGTCGGCCGCCTGGATGCTGACCACCATCTTGTTGCTGGTCGCTGCCCTGCTCTCTCTGCTCAAGGGTTTCGATTGGGAAGAAGCCTGCCTGCTGACCCTGACTGCGAGCTTGCTGGGGGTTTTCCGCAGCTCGTTCTATCGCCCCAGCCGTCTGACCGAGGTACCGTTCTCGCCGCTGTATCTGGTGGCGAGCCTGTGCGTACTCGGTGCGTCGATCTGGCTGTTGCTGTTCGCCTATCAGGACGTCCCGTACAGCCATCAGCTCTGGTGGCAGTTCACCCTCGACGCCGATGCCCCGCGAGGCTTGCGCTCGCTGCTCGGCGCCGCCGTGCTGCTGGTGGTGGTGTCCCTGACCTGGCTGCTGCGCACCGCGCGCCCGGTGATTCATCTGCCAACGGCCGATGAGCTGGACCGCGCGGTAAAGATCCTGATGGCCTCCGCACAACCGGATGGCGGCCTCGCCCTGACCGGTGACAAGGCGTTGCTGTTTCACCCCAACGACGAGGCGTTCCTGATGTACGCCCGCCGTGGTCGCAGCCTGGTGGCCTTGTATGACCCGATCGGCCCGACCCAGCAGCGGGCGGAAATGATCTGGCAGTTCCGCGACCTCTGCGACATCCACCACGCCCGCCCTGTGTTCTATCAAGTGCGCGCCGAGAACCTGCCGTACTACATGGACATCGGCCTGACCGCGATCAAGCTCGGCGAAGAAGCCCGGGTCGATCTGCTTCGCTTTGATCTCGAGGCCAAAGGCAAAGAGATGAAAGACCTGCGCTACACCTGGAACCGCGGCACTCGCGATGGCCTGTCGCTGGAGATCTTTGATCCAGGGCAAGCACCGATGGAAGAACTCAAGGTAATTTCCGATGCCTGGCTGACCGGCAAGAACGTGCGCGAGAAAGGCTTCTCCCTCGGTCGTTTCAGCGATGATTACCTCAAACATTTCCGCGTTGCGGTGATTCGTTTCGAAGGGCGCCCAGTGGCGTTCGCCAACCTGCTCGAGACTTATGGTCATGACCTGGCCAGCCTCGACCTGATGCGCGCGCACCCGGATGCCCCCAAGCTGACCATGGAGTTCATGATGGTCGGCCTGATTCAACATTATAAAAATCATGGATACGCGCGCTTTAGCCTGGGCATGGTGCCGTTGTCGGGGTTGCAACCCCGTCGTGGCGCCCCCCTGACCCAGCGTCTGGGCTCGATGGTTTTCCGCCGTGGCGAGCAGCTCTACAACTTTCAAGGTTTGCGCCGTTTCAAAGACAAATTCCAGCCTGACTGGGAACCCCGTTATATGGCCGTGCCCGCCGGACTCGATCCGCTGGTTGCCCTGGCCGACACTGCTGCCCTGATTGCGGGCGGCTTGACTGGATTGGTGAAACGCTGATGATTCAACGCTCCTTGCGGTACGTACTGGCCACACTGGTAGTGCTGGCCCTGATTCTCGGTGGCGGTTACTGGTACCTGAAACGCCCGGCACCCGAACCGACCCTCGAACAGCTGACGCCGGCCGATGGCGCCGCGATGACCCGTGTCATCCCCGGCAACACGCCACGCGCCCAGGTGCTGGTGGCGGTCAATGAAGACCAGAAGCTCAGCAACAAACAGTTGATGACCCTGAGCCGCAGCGGCTCGGCGCAGATTGTTCAGGTGATCCTGCCCAAAGACTGCCTGCTGCAAAGTCGCGCCCTGCAATCGGCCCTGAGAGAACTCAAAGGCCCGGCGACCCTGGTCAGCGGCATCGGCCCTGGCGCCGTGCTGGCGTGGCGCTGGTTGTCCGAGCAGAAGGACGACAAGGCTCAAGCCGTCTCGGTGGACCTAGCCCTGGAAAAACCAGGCTGCACCCACCTGCTACCGAAAAGCGCCGCTCACGGGCACTGGCTGGTGGCCTGGAACGACAACCCGGACGACACCAGCGCCGGTTTCGTGCGCGACCAACCCAACGCCGAAACCAGCATCAGCGACTACGACATTAACCTGCCGCAAGTGCTGAACAACGAACTGCGCAAGATCCTCGTTGGCGGTGACAAAGCCGCTGGCGGCCTGCAGATCCCGGTAGTCGAAGTGCCCGCCGGCCAAGCCAAGGACACCGTGACCCTGTTCCTGTCCGGTGACGGCGGCTGGCGCGACCTTGACCGTGACGTCGCGGGCGAGATGGCGAAGATCGGCTACCCCGTCGTCGGCATCGACACCCTGCGCTACTACTGGCAACACAAGAGCCCGGAGCAAAGCGCCCTGGACCTCGCCGAGCTGATGCAGCATTACCGGCAGAAATGGGGCACCAAGCGCTTCATCCTGACCGGTTACTCGTTCGGCGCCGACGTCCTGCCGGCGATCTACAACCGCCTGGAGCCATCGGAGCAGCAACGCGTCGACGCAATTATCCTGCTGGCCTTCGCCCGCACCGGCAGCTTCGAAATTGAAGTCGAAGGCTGGCTCGGCAACGCCGGCAAAGAAGCCGCCACCGGCCCGGAAATGGCCAAGCTGCCGCCGGAGAAAGTGGTGTGCATCTACGGTGAAGAGGAAGTCGACGAGAGCGGCTGTACCGACAAGACCGCGGTTGGAGAGGCGATGAAACTGCCTGGCGGTCATCACTTCGACGAGAACTACCCGAAATTGGCGCAGCGGTTGGTGGATGTGATCGAGAAGCGTCAAGCGAAGGAGACGGCGGCTCAGGAGTGAGCTGAGTCCCGCCTACGAAAAAGCCCCCGCAGCCTTAAGGTTGCGGGGGCTTTTTTACATGTACAAACTTGAAGCGCTACCCGCTAGCCGGACTTCATGTCGATGCTCTGTGCTTCAAAAGCTAAAGCTGAACATCTATCCACGTTACGTCATCTTCAACAGCGATAAAGTCGCTATCCGGTGCTGCCAGCAAACTGCGTTGCTGCGACTCCGTTAACTCCGCCCAGAAGCCATCGGTTACGAACAACAGTCGCTCACCGACGGCCAATTGGTGAAAAACAAAGTCAGGGGCCGGCGCACGATTAACCTTCAGGCATCGGGTTACCCAGTTTCGAGCCGGATCTTGCGCCAGCTCACAGTGCGAACGGTCGCGCCTCCAATTGGCCTTGCAGTGAGGCGGCGTAATCCACTCGATCGTGCCTGCCGGTGTCACTACACCGCACGAACAGTCCCCCTCATACGCAAGCGTGAGCTTCCCATGAGCAGCAAAACCGATCAGGTAACACGTAGTTCCTGTCTGCTCCGCATACAAAGTGGGGTGAAGCTCGGCCAGCACTGAACCAAGTACTTGCTCAACTGCTCCATGCTCAGTGATATCACCCTCCCGATCCATGTGTTTCGGGTAGGCCGCTAAAACACCTCTTACGAAACATTCAGCCAGTTGGCCACTGCCGGGCTTCGACGTACCGTCCGTGATGACGAACAGCCCTCTGTCGCCGTCGCACAGCGCTCCAGCACAGTCATGATTGGCTTTCCTGGTCCGTCCGATTACTGACCTGCTCGTGTATCTCATGCGCTGCCCAGATCCTTCATGCGCATGTGGATGATTCGCCCTCTACCTGGATTCGCCTGCACCGAGCCCGAGCTTTCAATCACGTAGTCGATACCACTGAGCGCCGTGAGCTTTCGAATTCCAGTCGTAATGAAGCCCTTGAGCTCAGGCTCAGCCTGGCGAACTTCTTCCAAAAGTTCTGTACGACCATCAATCAAAATAATGATGTCTTCGACGTCTTTGTGGTACGGATCGCCCTCACCGCGACCGCTAAATGCCTCTAGCTTCGTCGCAAGAAAGTAGGTCGGTTTAAATATCTGGATGACCGTACCACTGGGCAACGTAAATTTATCAGCCCTCGACAGCCCCTCCACGAACCAACGATTGGCATATCCGAGAACTGCAGGATCAGAAGGCATCACATCAACGACAACGTCGTTGAAGCGGAAACGACAGTTAACTTCATCCTCACCGGTGATCTTGAAGTTCTTGGCCGCCAGCCTTTCTGTGAGGCGTTGCCAGGCGCTAATACCTGCCAGTTCGATCACCAAGTCAACATCATCGGTGAAACGAATGTCGTCCAGCACTGAAGCGTCAGTAACCAGCATGGCCGTGGTGCAACCGCCGACGAAGGCAACCTCAGCGAGAAACTCCTCCCCCAAGCCGTCTGCAACAAACTCTATGAGCTCATAGTTGTGATCAGCATTTGATGACATGTTATTTCAGCCCCATCCCTGCTTTTAGAATGCCAACCGCCACACCACACTCTCGCGGGCCGCCAAGACGGATCGCATCAACAAGCGCAAGATAGTGATAAAGGATTCTGTCCTTCTTCACCGCTTCCGGCACAGTTTTGTAGAGCGGCTCTATCGCCTGACCACGCTCAGTTCCGAGTGCATCAGGCCAAACCGGAATCAGCCCGCCCGCGCTCTTGATACTTTTGGACAGCGCTGGTGCTGCGAAGCCTGTTGGAATACCGCGAACCATTGCGCCCGGCTTCACGGGAAAAAAGTATTTCAGCGCGTGCTCGGTGATTTTCAGCAGCTCTCGCCGATTAACTTTCGCAAGCCCGGTGTCGTAGTCATTGGTCAGCAATCCAGACTCGCGACATCTTGCCATGGAGTTGGAAATCTCACTTTTGCTTAGCCCAAGAGACGCTGACAACGCACGCAACGAGTAAGCTTCACTCCAGCTCGTCAGCGGCGCAGAAGGTACGGATTCCGACCACCCCTCCCATCCATCCTCCTCGCCCAAGGATGAGTCGAACTCCCGGCGGTGGAATACCACGTCTTCACCACCAGTAAGGTAGGTGGCTAGCGACTCCCCCACTCGCCCCCCTGCCGTCATTCGATTTATCTGCCGGGGCTTCAACAATTCCTCAACCCTGTTCGAATTCGACTCAGATTCCATCTTCCCAAAGAGGTTTTCTTCCTGGGCATGCAGGCTGGCCATCTTGAACAAAAGCAAAACATCTTGACTCTTCATGAAGCTAGAAACTCCAAGTGTCCACATTCCATAAAACGTGGACACTTGTCTCATTGAAAATATCGAGCCGTCAAGACCTTCCGATATTTATCAGGTTTCACCGGGAAACCTGCCCCGCCGCGTTTAGTTTTGTTTACTTCAAGGTGTCGCAATATCGGATGACACCCGCAGACCTTGTAGGCAAACTCCGAATCTCGCGTTTGGGCACTTTGATGCCTTGTTGCGCTTTTCTTCGACGGGATACTCTCCGGCTGTCGCTGACCATTCAGCGATCGGGTGTGGTAACCCGGTTAGGCAAAGTGCAACTCCGCTCCCATCACGATTTCGTGCGTTTTTACGTCTGTAATCCCGTGTTATGGCGGCTGTGCGTGAGAGACCTTCGGGTCTGCCGGTTTCTTTGCTCCTCCGGTTTACCACCCTGCGTACAGCTGCCACCCATTCGTGTGGTAACGAATGCGGCAGCTCCTCGTTTTAAGGAGCGAAACAATGAGCAAAACAAATCCGTCCACACCCTCAGAACTAAAAACCATCGGCCTCACCCCCTTCATCTACTGCTCAAACCAGGCACTGTTCCGTGTCAGTCGAGACGTCCCCCTCGGTGACGCGCTAGCCATGGCCTCTGATTTTCTGTTCCTTGCCAAGGAGCTGACTAAAGATGCTGCCTACGCCCGCGACACCGACCGACACTCCTGGGCCGCGCATTACCTGACGGCAATGAGTAAGGCCGTGATTGATGATGCGGTGAAGGTACTGACGCCGCTACCGCCACCTGCCCGGACAAAAGCCGAATCTAAAAAATAGCTGCCCGAAAGCAAATCACACCGCAGCCCTTGTGGGAGCGAGCCTGCTCGCGATAGAGCTCTGCCAGTCAACATCCATGTTGAATGTCAGGTCCTCATCGCGAGCAGGCTCGCTCCCACAAGGGGATAGCAAGTGGATTCAAGTCATCAGACACAAAAAAGCCCCCGCTACCGAAATGGCAACGAGGGCTTTTTGTTGTGGCTTACATCTCCACCTGCGTCCCCAGTTCAATCACCCGGTTCAGCGGCAGATTGAAGAAGCGCAAATTGCCGTTGGCGTTCTGCAACATGAAGGCGAACAACCCCTCACGCCAGCGGGCCATACCTTCGAGTTTGGAAGCGATGACCGTCTCGCGGCTGAGGAAGTAGGTGGTGCGCATCGGACTGAAGTCCAGGTCATCGAGATGACACAGCTTCAGCGCTTGCGGCACATCCGGCTCGTCGACGAAGCCAAAGTGCAGGATTACGCGGAAGAAACCTTCGCCGTAGGAGTCAACCTCGAAACGCCGGGATGCAGGCACCCGCGGGATGTCTTCGTACACCACCGTCAGCAGCACCACTTGCTCGTGCAGCACCTGGTTATGCAGCAGGTTGTGCAACAGCGCGTGGGGTACGGCGTCCGGGCGCGCGGTCAGAAACACCGCGGTGCCCTGAACGCGATGCGGTGGTTGCACGGCGATGCTGCTGATGAAGATCGGCAGCGGCAATCCACCTTCGTCGAGACGATCGACCAGCAGTTGCTTGCCGCGCTTCCAGGTGGTCATCAGCACAAACAGCACGATACCGGCGATCACCGGGAACGCCCCGCCCTGAATGATTTTCGGCACGTTGGCAGCGAAGTACAGACCGTCCACCAAGAGGAATCCGATCAACAGCGGAACCGCGAGGACCGGCGGCCATTTCCACAGCAGCAATATCACCGCCGACACCAGGATGGTGGTCATCAGCATCGTGCCCGTCACGGCCACGCCGTAAGCCGAAGCCAGCGCGCCGGAGGACTCGAAGCCCAGCACCAACAGGATGACGCCGACCATCAGCGCCCAGTTCACCGCGCCAATGTAGATCTGGCCTTGTTCGGCACTGGAGGTGTGCCGGATGTGCATGCGTGGAATGTAGCCGAGCTGGATCGCCTGACGGGTCAGTGAGAACGCACCGGAAATCACCGCCTGGGAGGCAATCACGGTGGCAAGGGTCGACAACCCCACCAACGGAATCAGCGCCCAGCTCGGTGCCAACAAGTAGAACGGGTTACGAGCGGCTTCCGGGTCACCGAGCAGCAACGCGCCTTGGCCGAAGTAGTTCAGCACCAGTGCCGGCAGCACAAGGATGAACCATGCGCGAGCGATCGGCTTGCGACCGAAGTGGCCCATGTCGGCGTACAGCGCTTCGGCACCGGTCAACGCCAGCACCACCGCGCCGAGAATCGCCACGCCCATGCCCGGGTGCACGACGAAGAAGCGCACGCCCCAGACCGGGTTCATCGCTTGCAGCACTTCCGGGTGCTGCAGGATGCCGTAGACACCCAGCGCCCCCAGCACCACAAACCAGGTCACCATGATCGGCCCGAACAGAATGCCGATCCGCGCGGTACCGTGACTCTGAATCAGGAACAGCGCCACCAGCACGATCAGCGACAGTGGCACCACCCAATGGTCGATACCCTCGAAAGCCAGTCCCAGGCCTTCAATCGCCGAGAGTACGGAAATCGCCGGCGTGATCATGCTGTCGCCGTAGAACAACGCCGCGCCGATCAGCCCGCAGACCACCAGCAAACTACGCAACTTCGGATGCCCCGCCGCCGCCCGCCGAGCGAGGGCGGTCAAGGCCATGATCCCGCCTTCGCCCTGGTTGTCGGCGCGCAGTACGAACATCATGTACTTGATCGAAACGACCCAGATCAGCGACCAGAAGATCAGCGCCAGGATGCCCAACACGCCGTCATGGTTGACCGGCACGCCATAGGCACCGGAAAACACTTCTTTAAGGGTGTACAGCGGGCTCGTGCCGATATCGCCATAAACCACCCCGACCGCCGCGACCAGCATGCCGATCGGTTTTGCCGCCGAATGCTCAGCGCCCGCCGCCTGACTACTTGCCTGCCCCATCCAAAACTCCTACTACCCAGATCCGGACTTCTTATAAGAAGCACTATGCTTTGCCGTGCAGCATGCACCGTTTTACTTACTGTTACAGACGTTTTGTTGACTGTAAAAAATCGGTAAAGCGTAAAGGCGCGAAGCATAGCGCAGCACTCGTCGTATTTCCCTGCATAAAGCTGGTCAAGTGCGCCTCTCATCGCTAGAATTGCGCACTTTTTGATCAGAGGCTAAGCGTCCTGCCTCGCGAATACCGCTGTTTTTTGACGGCGCCTGTTGTTGCCATACTGCGTTGCCGCTTCTCGCCATAGCAAGCTATGACTCGGCGCGGCGCCTTGCCTGGCTACAACAGTCACTCGTCAAAAAGCAGCGTATTCACGAGGCAGGACGCCAAGCGCCCGTCTGTCGCCTTGCCGTCCTCGGCTGGAGGCGTCACAAATACCGAGGTTAGACATGTCCACCACTCCTGCGCCGGCCAATCCAAAGGTTGGCTTCGTATCCCTGGGTTGCCCCAAAGCACTGGTCGACTCCGAGCGCATCCTTACCCAGCTGCGCATGGAAGGCTATGACGTTGTGTCCACTTACGAGGACGCCGATGTCGTGGTGGTCAACACCTGCGGCTTCATCGACTCGGCCAAGGCTGAGTCTTTGGAAGTGATCGGCGAAGCCATCAAGGAAAACGGCAAGGTCATCGTGACCGGCTGCATGGGCGTCGAAGAAGGCAATATTCGCAAGGTGCACCCAAGCGTATTGGCCGTGACCGGTCCGCAGCAGTACGAGCAGGTGGTCAACGCCGTGCACGACGCCGTGCCGCCGCGCCAGGATCACAACCCGCTGATCGACCTGGTGCCGCCGCAAGGCATCAAGCTGACCCCGCGCCACTATGCCTACCTGAAGATTTCCGAAGGCTGCAACCACAGCTGCAGCTTCTGCATCATCCCGTCGATGCGCGGCAAACTGGTCAGCCGCCCGGTCGGTGACGTACTGGACGAGGCTCAGCGCCTGGTCAAGGCCGGCGTCAAAGAGCTGTTGGTGATCTCGCAAGACACCAGCGCCTACGGCGTCGACGTGAAATACCGCACCGGTTTCTGGAACGGCGCGCCGGTGAAAACCCGCATGACCGAACTCTGCGAAGCCTTGAGCACCCTCGGCGTCTGGGTTCGTCTGCACTACGTTTACCCGTACCCGCACGTCGACGAGCTGATTCCGCTGATGGCCGCCGGCAAGATCCTGCCGTACCTGGACATCCCGTTCCAGCACGCCAGCCCGAAAATCCTCAAAGCGATGAAACGCCCGGCCTTCGAAGACAAGACCCTGGCCCGCATCAAGAACTGGCGCGAGATCTGCCCGGACCTGATCATCCGTTCGACCTTCATCGTCGGCTTCCCCGGCGAAACCGAAGAAGACTTCCAGTACCTGCTGAACTGGCTGACCGAAGCGCAACTCGATCGCGTCGGCTGCTTCCAGTACTCGCCGGTCGAAGGCGCACCGGCCAACCTGCTGGACGCGGCCATCGTGCCGGACGACGTCAAGCAAGACCGCTGGGATCGCTTCATGGCGCACCAGCAAGCCATCAGTTCGGCACGCCTGCAAATGCGCGTCGGCCGTGAAATCGAAGTGCTGGTCGATGAAGTCGACGAACAAGGCGCGGTTGGCCGCTGCTTCTTCGATGCCCCGGAAATCGACGGCAATGTGTTCATCGACAACGGCAGCAACCTGAAACCAGGCGATAAAGTCTGGTGCAAAGTGACCGACGCCGACGAATACGACCTGTGGGCTGAACAGATCTAAACGCAAAAAATACGAAAAGCCCCGCTCTCTTGACGAGATGCGGGGCTTTTTTACGTCTATCGTTTTGTGGGAGAAAGGATTCGCACCATCAACTGCAAAAGGGGCAGCCGGCCATGCGCCAACATTCGGTCATCCACACGCCGAAACAGAGCGACTACGAAGAGCTCACTCAGGTCTGGGAAGCCTCGGTGCGTGCCACCCATGACTTTCTGCCGGACAGCTACATCGAATTGTTGAAGAACCTGGTGCTGACCCGCTACCTCGATGCGGTGATGCTGATCTGCACCAAAGACCCGCGCCAGCGCATCACCGGGTTCGCCGGGGTTGCGGCAGGCAAGATCGAAATGCTCTTCATCGATCCGGCTCACCGTGGCCAGGGCCTGGGCAAGCAGTTGCTACGCTATGCGATGGAACACCTGAATGCCGATGAACTGGACGTCAACGAACAGAACCCGCAAGCGCTGGGGTTCTACTTCAAACAGGGCTTCGAGGTGATTGGCCGTTCGGAAGTCGATGGCATGGGCCAGCCTTATCCGCTGCTGCACATGCGTTTGCGCCAAAACCAGCAACATTCGCGGCATGGCTGACACAACACGGATTAAGTGTGGGAGTGAGCCTGCTCGCGATAGCGGTGTGTCATTCAACAGATAAATTGACTGGACTACCGCTATCGCGAGCAGGCTCACTCCCACAAAAAGCCACACGGCGCAAATGGAGCCGGGATTAACCGGCGCCAGGCAGGTACAATGCCCACCCCTTTTTTGTTACGGCCCTGTCATGACTGACCCGATTCGTCTCTCCAAACGCCTCATCGAACTCGTCGGCTGTTCCCGTCGGGAGGCTGAGCTGTTCATCGAGGGCGGCTGGGTCACCGTGGACGGTGAAGTCATCGACGAGCCGCAGTTCAAGGTCGAGAACCAGAAAGTCGAGCTTGATCCGGAAGCCAAGGCCACTGCGCCGGAACCGGTGACCATCCTGCTGAACGTGCCCGTGGGCATGGATGCGGAAACGGCCATGGCAACGATCAGCGCCGAGACCTTGAGCGAAGAACACCGCTTCAGCAAACGTCCGCTCAAGGGCCACTTCCTGCGCCTGACCGCCAGCACCGACCTGCAGGCCAACGCCAGCGGTCTTTTGGTGTTCACCCAGGACTGGAAGATCCTGCGCAAACTCACTGCCGACTCCGCCAAGATCGAGCAAGAGTATGTGGTCGAAGTTGAAGGCGACATGGTGGCTCACGGCCTCAACCGCCTGAACCACGGCCTGACCTACAAGGGCAAGGAACTGCCGCCGGTCAAAGCCAGCTGGCAGAACGAAAACCGCCTGCGTTTTGCGATGAAGAACCCACAACCGGGCGTCATCGCCCTGTTCTGCCAGGCCGTAGGCCTGAAGGTTGTCGCCATCCGCCGCATCCGCATTGGCGGCGTGTCCATCGGCAAAGTGCCGTTGGGGCAATGGCGCTACCTGTCCGGCAAAGAGAAGTTCTAAGACTTTTCACGCCGCCACACATTTTGGCGCCGCTGTTTATGCGGCGCCCACTGCTGAATATCAGGACTGCACACCATGATTCATAACGACGTACTGCGCAGCGTGCGCTACATGCTCGACATCAGCGACAAGAAAGTCATCGAGATCATCAAGCTCGGCGGCATGGACGTGGCCCTGGAAGACCTGGTGACATACCTCGACAAGAAAGAGGAAGACGAGGAAGGCTTCGTACGCTGCCCGGATGAAGTCATTGCACATTTCCTCGATGGCCTGGTGATCTTCAAGCGCGGCAAGGACGAAAGCCGTCCGCCACAGCCAATCGAAGTACCAGTGACCAACAACATCATCCTGAAGAAACTGCGTGTGGCTTTCGAACTGAAAGAAGACGACATGCACGCCATCCTCAAGGCCTCCGAGTTCCCGGTGTCCAAGCCTGAGTTGAGCGCGCTGTTCCGCAAGTTCGGCCACACCAACTACCGCCCGTGCGGCGACCAGTTGCTGCGCAACTTCCTCAAGGGCCTGACCCTGCGCGTTCGCCCGCAGTAATCGGCGCCCTGCCCTGTAGGAGCACAGCTTGCTGGCGATGGCGATTTCAAAGACGCCATCGCGAGCAAGCTTTGCTCCTACACATAGAGCTTCATTCCTCGCAAAAATAGTGGCTCCGCTTCCGGCGGCTGACGACTAGGGTGTATTGACCCTCAGCTCTCAGGATTCGCCATGCACCCGTATTTTTCCCTGCACGGCCGCACCGCTCTGGTGACCGGCGGCACCCGTGGTATCGGCAAAATGATCGCCAAGGCCTATGTCGAGGCCGGCGCCACCGTGTACGTCTGCGCCCGGGATGCCGAAGCCTGTCAGCAAACGGCTGATGAATTGAGCGCATTCGGTCGTTGCCACGGAGTGGCGGCCAACCTCGCCACCGAAGAAGGCGTGCTTCAACTGGCTACGCGACTGGGCGAGCAGATCACTCATCTGGATATTCTGGTGAACAACGCCGGCACCACGTGGGGCGCGCCGCTGGAAAGCTACCCGGTCAAGGGCTGGGAAAAGGTCATGCAGCTGAACGTGACCTCGGTGTTCAACTGCATTCAGCAGTTTTTACCGCTGCTGCGAAAGGCCGGTTCGGCAGCGAATCCGGCGCGAATTATCAATATCGGTTCAGTGGCGGGCATTTCGTCCTTCGGCGAGCAGGCTTATGCCTATGGGCCGAGTAAAGCTGCCCTGCATCAACTGTCACGGATTCTGGCGCGGGAGTTGGTGAGCCAGCACATCAACGTCAACGTCATCGCGCCGGGGCGTTTTCCGAGCAAGATGACTCAGCACATCGGCAATGATGAGCAGGCGCTGGCCGACGATACGGCGTTGATTCCAATGAAACGCTGGGGCCGGGAGGAAGAGATGGCGGCGCTGGCGATCAGTCTGGCGAGTACGGCTGGGGCGTATATGACTGGGAATATTATTCCTTTGGATGGTGGGTTCAGCCTCTAAGATCGGTGGTGCGGCCATCGCGAGCAGGCTCGCTCCCACAGGGGCTTGCTGTGACCACAACATTTGTGCCCGCCGCAAATTAAATGTGGGAGCGAGCCTGCTCGCGATGGCGGACTGACAGGCGCCACCGATCTGACGGTCGCTCGGGTTATCATGCCCGCCCACACCCCCGCCTCGACCCCAGACCATGACCTACAGCGTTTCCCCCATCGGCTTCGTGCGCTCCTGTTTCAAGGAGAAGTTCGCCATCCCGCGCCAGCCACAACTGGCCCCGGCCGCTCGCGGCGTGCTGGAACTGGTGGCGCCGTTCGATCAGGGCGATGCGGTGCAAGGTCTGGAACAGGTCAGCCACGTGTGGCTGCTGTTCCTGTTTCACCAGGCCCTGGAAGAAAAGCCACGACTGAAAGTCCGCCCTCCTCGTCTCGGCGGTAACAAATCCATGGGTGTGTTCGCCACCCGCGCGACGCATCGGCCCAATGGCATCGGCCAATCCGTGGTGAAGCTGGACAAGGTTGAAGCCAATCGCCTGTGGATATCCGGCATCGACCTGCTGGACGGCACGCCGATTCTCGACATCAAACCCTACGTGCCTTACGCCGACATCATCGATACGGCCTCCAACAGCATCGCCAGCGCTGCGCCGCAGCTGATTCCCGTGCAGTGGACGGATTCAGCGCTGCAACAGGCTCACGACCATGCTCAGCGCCTTGAAGAACCGTTGGTGGAGTTGATCGAGCAATGCCTGGCACAAGACCCACGTCCGGCGTACCAGATTCCTACACCCGAACGGGAGTACGGCGCGCAGTTCTGGGACCTGGATGTGCGCTGGCACTATCCCGAAGCCGGAGTTATCCGCGTTCTCGAGGTTATCCCCGTACCCCACTTGTAGGAGCAAAGCTTGCTCGCGATGGCGCTCTCAGGGACGCCATCGCGGGCAAGCCGTGCTCCTACAAGGTTTGTGTCCGGCATAAAAAAGCCCCCATTGCCTGCACAGGCAATGGGGGCTTTTCAGTCATGCAGGTTTCTTACTTCTCGACGAATGCTCGCTCGATCAGGTAATCACCCGGCTCGCGCATCCGCGGCGACACTTTCAGGCCGAAGCTGTTCAACACTTCGCTGGTCTCGTCGAGCATGCTCGGGCTGCCGCACAGCATGGCGCGGTCGTCTTGCGGGTTGATCGGTGGCAGACCGATGTCGCTGAACAGCTTGCCGCTGCGCATCAGGTCGGTCAGGCGACCTTCGTTCTCGAACGGCTCGCGGGTCACGGTCGGGTAGTAGATCAACTTGTCACGCAGGGCCTCGCCGAAGAACTCGTTCTGCGGCAAGTGCTCGGTGATGAACTCGCGGTAAGCGACTTCGTTGACGTAACGTACGCCGTGGCACAGGATCACTTTTTCGAAACGCTCGTAGGTTTCCGGGTCCTGGATGACGCTCATGAACGGCGCCAGCCCGGTACCGGTGCTGAGCAGGTACAAATGTTTGCCAGGCTTCAAGTCATCCAGCACCAGCGTGCCGGTAGGCTTCTTGCTGATGATGATCTCGTCGCCTTCCTTCAGATGCTGCAGCTGGGAAGTCAGCGGGCCATCAGGCACCTTGATGCTGAAGAACTCGAGATGCTCTTCCCAGTTCGGGCTGGCAATCGAGTAAGCGCGCATGAGCGGCCGGCCGTTGGGCTGTTGCAGGCCGATCATCACGAACTGACCGTTCTCGAAGCGCAGGCCCGGATCGCGGGTGCACTTGAAGCTGAACAGAGTGTCGTTCCAGTGATGAACACTGAGGACACGCTCGTGGTTCATGTTGCTCATGTACGTGGGACTCCTGGAGATTTGGTCTGCGCGTGCTCTGCGCCTGCTCTGCAAAAAATGAGCTGCTGTGCGCAATTGCATCGCATTCTAATGGCAGCGACAATATCTGTTAACTGGATTATTAAGATAAGGGTTATCGGTTATATCGATATGCGATTTACTCTCCGTCAACTTCAAGTATTCGTCGCCGTCGCCCAGCAGGAAAGCGTATCCCGTGCTGCGGGTCTGCTCAACCTCTCGCAATCGGCGGCGAGCACCTCGATCACCGAGCTAGAGCGTCAGTCCAGCTGTCAGCTGTTCGATCGCGCCGGCAAACGGCTGAGCCTCAACGCCCTCGGTAAACAGCTGTTGCCGCAAGCGGTGGCGCTGCTCGACCAGTCCAAAGAAATCGAAGACTTGCTCAATGGCAAGTCGGGATTCGGCTCTCTGGCGGTCGGCGCGACCCTGACCATCGGCAATTACCTGGCCACCTTGCTGATCGGCAGCTTCATGCAGCGCCATCCGGAAAGCCAGGTGAAGCTGCACGTGCAGAACACTGCCAACATTGTGCAGCAAGTCGCCCACTATGAAATTGATCTGGGTCTAATCGAAGGCGACTGCAGTCATCCGGACATCGAAGTGCAGAGCTGGGTCGAGGATGAATTGGTGGTGTTCTGTGCGCCCCAGCATCCACTGGCCAAGCGCGGCACGGCGACCATGGAAGAGCTGACCCACGAGGCCTGGATTCTGCGGGAACAGGGCTCCGGCACGCGACTGACCTTTGACCAGGCTATGCGTCACCATCGCAGCTCGCTGAATATCCGGCTGGAACTGGAACACACCGAAGCGATCAAGCGTGCGGTGGAGTCCGGGTTGGGGATTGGCTGCATTTCTCGCCTGGCACTGCGCGACGCATTCCGCCGCGGCAGCCTGGTGCCCGTAGAAACACCGGATCTGGATCTGGCGCGGCAGTTCTATTTCATCTGGCACAAACAGAAATATCAGACGTCGGCGATGCGTGAATTCCTCGACCTGTGCCGCGCGTTCACCGCTGGGGTTCAGCGCAGCGACGAGATCGTTCTGCCCACCATCGCTTAGAGCAGGATGACCGCCCAGACCAGCGCGATCATGCTCAAGGCTACGAGCTGAGCGGCGCTGCCCATGTCTTTGGCGTTCTTGGACAATGGGTGCAATTCAAGGGAAATACGGTCGATGGCCGCTTCCACTGCCGAATTGAGCAATTCGACAATCAACGCCAACAGGCAGACTGCAATCAGCAACGCTTGCTCGACGCGACTGACGTTCAGGAAGAACGACAGCGGGATCAATATGACGTTGAGCAGCACCAGTTGCCGAAAGGCCGCTTCGCCGGTGAAGGCTGCGCGCAGACCGTCCAGCGAATAACCGGAGGCGTTGAGGATGCGTTTGAGGCCGGTTTGGCCTTTGAAAGGTGACATAAAGTAGGCAGCTGACCAAAAAATGAAGTGGGAAGGCTAGATTAAGCACAGTCAAAAAAGCGTGAACGCGCCGCGCCCGGTTAGCTAGAAATTGACTCAAGTTGTTGCAGAAGCAACGCCGCCTGGGTCCGGGTCCGCACATTCAGCTTGCGAAAAATCGCCGTCACGTGGGCCTTGATCGTCGCTTCGGAAACGCTCAGCTCGTAGGCAATCTGCTTGTTCAACAAACCTTCACAGACCATGGTCAGAACACGAAATTGCTGCGGCGTCAGGCTCGCAAGGCCTTCGCTGGCGGCCTTGGCTTCAGCGGAAACGCTGACCGCCTCAAACGCCTGGGGTGGCCAGAACACATCACCATCGAGCACCGTACGTACGGCTTTCTGGATGACGCTCAGATCACTGGACTTGGGGATGAAGCCGCTGGCGCCGAATTCACGGGACTTGACCATGATCGAGGCTTCTTCCTGGGCCGACACCATGACCACCGGAATCTGCGGATACTGACCGCGCAACAGCACCAGCCCTGAAAAACCGTAGGCCCCCGGCATGTTCAGGTCCAGCAGCACCAGATCCCAGTCGGACTTCTCGTCCAGACGGGTTTCCAGCTCGGCAATGCTTGCCACTTCCACCAGACGGACTTCCGGGCCCAGGCCCAGGGTCAACGCTTGATGCAGGGCGCTACGAAAAAGAGGGTGGTCATCGGCAATCAGGATTTCGTATGTGGCCATTTTTCAAATGATCCTGTTTTTCTAACAACTCGAGGTACAGCCACGGAGCTGTACCAACAGGGCACGTTCAACGCCAATCACGTGGCTATCCACGTAAAGAATACGGCGTATCAAACTTTGGCCGCGCCCTAATCGGCGCCAAGCATGCCCAGCGAAGCCGGGGTGGTCAAGGTGCATGGCCAGGACAGTTCTTTGCAGTATGGGCGACAATCAGCGCGTGACAGGGGCGCCGTTTTACACAAAAGGCATCAGTTCGGCGTGTGCCGGTGTTGAAACATCCATTTCAAGCTGATGTTTGGCATCAAGGTAATGTTGGCTGAACACGTCGAAATAAGCGTCCAGTGCCGACGCCGCCTCGGTATCACCCGCCAGATCGAGACACAACGCCGCCACTTCGGCTGTGCATAAATGCTCGCTGCGGGTTGATCGGCGCAACCGGTACCGCGACAACTTCTCGGGCAACAGGCTCAGGATCGGCAGCCGATCAAAGTAGGGGCTTTTGCGGAAAATCTTCCGGGCTTCTGTCCAGGTGGCATCCAGCAGAATGAACAGCGGACGCTTCGAACTATCGGCATCGACGCTGTTTGTGACACGCTCGGGCTCGACGTACTCACCCGGAAACACCAGATAGGGCTGCCATTGCGGATCGGCCAGCAGCGCCAGCAGTTGCTCATCAACTTCCGTACGCGACCAGATGAACGCATGGTTGTCGCGCACCACATCCGCGATCAGCCACCCGGTGTTGCTCGGTTTGAACACTTCCTTGTTGGTCATGATCAGGCACACGCCAGAGCGGGCCTCCACCTGCGGGCGCCAGGCGCACAGGCAGTGGCTCTCGATCACGCGGCAGGCTCGGCAACGCGGTGCCCTCCAGCCTCGGGCCTGAATCGGTTTGATGCCCTCTTCCTCTCGCTCATCGCGCAAGCGGGCGACTGCGTTCGCAGCAAAGCGTGGGGTTGCAGGGTTCATCGCAGGCAACGCCGGCAGGGGAAGAAAATCGACACGAAAAACACTCGGCAGGGCAGAAAGTGGCGGCAGTTTATCAGAGCAGCCGGCGCAAGCCTGTACCGTCCAGGCCTCGTCCCCTATAATTCGCCGCCACTGAACGCACAGTCATGTGACGGGTCGAACCACCAGTCACTGAACCAGGAGAGTTTCATGCTGCGCCTTATCGTTCCCACCGCTGCCATTTTGCTGGCGTCGTCCTTCAGCGCTCAGGCTGCTTCCTTGAGTGAGCAGAATCTCAACAGAGAGCTGCGAAACGTCGCCACACAAAGCAGTGTTGGTACTCCACGGGCGATCAACGAAGACATTCTTGATCAGGGCTACACCGTCGAAGGCAACACGCTGATCAACCATCTAAGCGTACAAAGCAGCCACGCCAACAAGATGCGTGCCGACCCGAAAGCTGTGTATTTCCAGCTTGGCGCCTCTGTATGCAACAACCCATCGTTCCGCAAACTGATGGCCAAGGGCGCGGTCATGCGTTACGACTTCACTGAAGTGAAGACCAACCGCTCCGTCGGCTCCGCCAGCTATCAGGAATCGGACTGCCCGAAAGCGGCTCCGGCCAAGAAGAAGTAATCAACGGGAATTGGCGCGCCGCTGTTCATCCTCGGCGCGCAGTTCTGCCAACAGCGCTTGCAAGTAACGCGAGCGTCGGTCGGCGCCCTCCAGACGCCGGCAGCACTCTTCTTCGAGACTCAAATGATTGGTCTCGGCCGATGACTTCAGTAATCGATACAGTTGTGTATCGATCTCCAGAATAACTCTGGTCATACCTTCCCGCCTCCCTGCACCTCGCCCTTGCTTGAGCGATAAATTCCTTGAACCGCTTGTAACGTGCGTCCTGCCTTTGACGCAAAGTTGTCGTGTCGTGCCTGTAATTTAGTAAATCAGACTGTCGGACACTCGCCTTGCGTTCAGACGAGCGGTGAAAGCACCTTGAAAATCGCCAATAAGCGGTTGCCAGGAAAGATTTTGCGGCGCAATGATCAAGTCAGCGAAAAACGCCATGAGGGTCTAGATTCATAGTGTTCACGTTTACTTTTCAGGGCAGGAAAAGGGCTGCCCATTGCGCGTCTTGTTGTGCGAATGTTTCCTTCATCCAAGGGAAAAACAGAGCCTGTATGGAAGGAGAAGTTGATGCCTTACCAACCGAATGACCTCCTGAGCCGTCATTTTGAAGAAAGCGGCCACGACCTCATCAGCAAGGTCGAAGAGCAACTCAACCTTGTTTCACCCAACAGCCCGAACATCCCGATCTACCGCGACATGATCCTGACCGTGCTACGCATGGCCCAGGAAGATCACAACCGCTGGAATGCCAAGATCACCCTTCAAGCCCTGCGTGAACTGGAACACGCTTTCCGTGTTCTGGAGCAATTCAGGGGGCGCCGAAAGGTCACCGTTTTTGGCTCGGCCCGAACACCTATAGAACATCCTTTGTACGGTCTGGCCCGGGAACTTGGCGCCGCGCTGGCGCGCTCAGACCTGATGGTCATCACTGGTGCCGGTGGCGGCATCATGGCGGCGGCCCACGAAGGTGCTGGCCTGGCACACAGTTTGGGATTCAATATCACCCTGCCCTTCGAGCAGCATGCCAATCCCACCGTGAATGGCACCACCAACCTGCTGCCTTTCCACTTCTTCTTCACCCGCAAGCTGTTCTTCGTCAAGGAAGCCGATGCGCTGGTCCTGTGCCCTGGCGGTTTCGGTACCCTGGATGAAGCGCTGGAAGTGCTGACATTGATCCAGACTGGCAAAAGCCCGCTGGTGCCCGTGATATTACTGGACGCTCCCGGCGGCAAATTCTGGCAAGGCGCGCTGGACTTCATCCACCATCAACTGGAGGAAAATCGCTACATCCTGCCGACCGATATGAAACTCGTCAGTCTGGTCTACAGCGCGGAAGAAGCTGTGGAGCAGATCAACCAGTTCTACAGCAACTTCCACTCCAGCCGCTGGCTCAAGCATCAATTCGTGATCCGCATGAATCACAAGCTCAGCGACGAGGCGCTCGAACACATGCAGGAGGCATTTGCCGACCTGTGTCTGAGCGATCACTTCCATCAACACGCCTACAGCGGAGAGGAACACGACGAACCGCAGTTCAGCCACCTGGCGCGACTCGCTTTCACCTTCAACGCCCGTGATCATGGACGCCTGCGGGAACTGGTGGACTACATCAACCTGCCGGAAAATTGGACGCAATCCCAACCCCAGGCGCAACAGCGCTCGCGGGAGCCGTCCAAGGTTACGTAAGCAAAAAAAACGGCCCGCTATCGAAATAGCGAGCCGTTTCAGTCAATCGTCCATCCCTCGGCCGCTGAACAAGCGGCTGATCATTTCCATGGAATATCCCCGATAACTCAGGAACCTGCCTTGTTTGGCACGTTCCCGGGCGTCTATCGGTAAATGCCCGGAAAACTTTCGCCGCCAGGTGTCTTCCAGTTGTTCCTGCCAGTTGATACCGCTCTCGCGTAAAGCGAGTTCGATGTCGCTACGTTGCAGGCCGCGCTGGCTCAACTCTTCGCGAATACGCAAAGGGCCGTAACCGGAACGGGAACGGTAGGAAACAAAGCTTTCGAGGTAGCGGGACTCGGACAGCAGGCCTTCTTCCGTCAAGCGGTCGAGTGCCGTGTCGATCATTTCAGGGAGGGCGCCGCGTTGACGCAGTTTACGCGTCAACTCGACTCGACCGTGCTCGCGTCGCGCGAGCAGGTCCATTGCGGTTCGCCGCACCGCGACGAGTGTATCGAGTACGGCGGTCATCGGATCAATCAGATATCAGCGTCAGCCAGGTCATCAGCAGTCTCTTTGACTGGCGATGCTTTAACGTCCGGCGCTGGAGTCAGCAACTTGTCGCGCAGTTGCTTCTCGAGCTTGGCGGCGATTTCCGGATTGTCTGCCAGGAACTTGGCCGAGTTAGCCTTGCCCTGACCGATCTTGGTGCCTTCATAGGCATACCAGGCGCCGGACTTCTCAACGAAACCGTGCAGCACGCCCAGGTCGATCATCTCACCGTTGAGGTAGATGCCCTTGCCGTAAAGAATCTGGAATTCAGCCTGACGGAACGGCGAAGCCACCTTGTTCTTAACGACTTTGACGCGGGTTTCGCTACCGACGACTTCGTCACCTTCTTTCACCGCGCCAGTACGGCGGATGTCCAGACGAACCGAAGCGTAGAACTTCAGCGCGTTACCACCGGTGGTGGTTTCCGGGCTGCCGAACATCACACCGATTTTCATACGGATCTGGTTGATGAAGATAACCAGGCAGTTGGCGTTCTTGATGTTACCGGTGATTTTACGCAGCGCCTGGGACATCAGGCGGGCTTGCAGGCCCACGTGCATGTCACCCATTTCGCCTTCGATTTCAGCCTTTGGAACCAGAGCCGCCACGGAGTCGACGATGATCACGTCAACGGCGTTGGAACGCACCAGCATGTCGGTGATTTCCAGGGCTTGCTCGCCGGTGTCCGGCTGCGAAACCAGCAGGTCGTCGACGTTGACGCCCAGTTTGCCGGCGTATTCAGGGTCAAGGGCGTGTTCAGCATCGACGAATGCGCAGGTCGCGCCGGCTTTTTGAGCCTGGGCGATCACCGACAGTGTCAGCGTGGTTTTACCGGAGGATTCAGGACCGTAGATTTCAACGATACGACCTTTTGGCAGACCGCCAATGCCGAGCGCGATGTCCAGACCCAGAGAGCCAGTGGAGATAGCCGGGATCGCCTGACGGTCCTGATCGCCCATACGCATTACGGCACCCTTGCCGAATTGACGTTCGATCTGACCCAGGGCCGCAGCCAAGGCTTTCTTCTTGTTGTCGTCCATTAAAGTCCTCACGTAATCAATAAGGCCTGACGGCCAACACCTGTATAAGTAGCCAGTATTATTCCACAGCGTTTCAGGATCGCCTACCCCTGATTTGAGATTTCTCCAGTGGCATGGCGCAGCAGCCCCTCTAGCGCGGCCTTGACCGTTTGTCGGCGGACCTCGTCGCGGTTTCCGGGGAAGTGCTGGACCTCGCTGAACACCGCCTCCCCGACGCCCCAGGCTAGCCAGACGGTGCCAACCGGCTTGCTCGCGGAACCGCCGTCCGGCCCCGCCACACCGCTGACCGCGACGGCAAAATGCGCATGACTTTTCTCCTGCGCGCCGCGGACCATGGCCTCGACCACCTCGCGACTCACCGCTCCCACCGTCTCGAACAACGCCTCGGGCACATTCAGTTGCAAGATTTTTTGACGGTTGGAGTACGTCACGTAACCAGCCTCGAACCATGCCGAACTCCCCGGAACCCGGGTGATCGCCTCGCTGATCCCGCCGCCGGTGCAAGACTCTGCGGCGGTGACGTGGGCATTGAGAACCTGCATGCGCCTGCCAAGTTCAGCGGCCAGTTGGGTGATTTCTTTCACGGTCATCTCCTGAGCAAGCGGAATGAGAACTACCGTACACGAGCGTAACGCGCTTGCAAGGCGCAGGATTGATCAAAATGTTAGCGAGCAAGGGCTCTGATATAAGCCTGACAGGCCTGCAAGGCAATCAGTCCGCGGTCCCCGCCGTCGGTGATGGCGATAATTCGCTGAGCATGCGCAGGGTCAAGTCGGGCGCACGCGGTTCCATGATCCACGCGGCAGGCTCCGGAGGCGGTTGGCATTGCACAGACAGAGGCCGCGTCATGGGCATCAAGGAGGACTGACAAGCGCACATCAGCAGTGGCAAGACGATCGCGCAGGCGACCTTGATCACGTTGGGCATCGCTAAGCGCTCGGTAATGGGTTTGTTCGCTGGTCGAAAGATGCCGCTCCAGTGCTAGACGCTTGCCCTGCTCGGTCTGTTGCTGCATTGCGGCTGCCAGAGTCTGCTGATTCAGCGCCTCGGCGTGCAGCGTGGCCTGTTCCGCCAGTTGCCGGCCATAACGCCAATCCTGAAAGTGCCAGGCCAGCGCCGCCGATCCGCCGGCCAACACAGTTAGAAACACAACAATGCCAATGACGCGGTAAGACATCGGGATCAAACCGAAGGCTGGCATAACACCGCCCTCGCCCGCGCCCAGAGTTGCAAGCGATCCTGCAAACCGTTCAGGCCGCCGTTGATGCGACGGGTGATGCTGTTGAACTGGTCGCGGTCGGCCAGTTCATTGAAGCCATTTTGCTCCCAGAACCAGGCGGCTGATTCGGCGGCCCATTGGGGTTTTTCCAGTAGTTCAGGCAAAAACAGTAAACGATCATCACCGAAGAGTCCGAGACTGCACTGACGATAATTGTCGCGTCCTGTGATCTGAATCAGGCCTCGGCCGCGGTACTTTTGACCGTCGCCGTCTGGCTCTGGCGTATTGCCAAGGCGGACAGCCAGTGCGCCAGTGTCGTACTTGCTCAAGTATTGAGCGCCCCCTAACTCAAGCACGTATTGCAACTGCCCCGATTCGTGACCGACTTGCGCGAGGAAGGCGGCGATACGTTTTGGGGTGTTGATGTTGCGGTGAGACATGGCTGTGTTCAGGGCGGAAATGAAAACGCCCGCTTGGGAGCGGGCGTTGGGCATAACGATCTGTAGTTGTTGCTGCGTAACTGTCATATAGCCCCCAGGCCCTGACGAGTGTCTGGTTCGTGCCAAAGATATCCAGCCAGCCAAAGTGGCGCACTGGGTCGATGCTCGCTGAAAGGAAAGAACGACTCTTGCGGCCAATCCCGCCTGTACCTGATCGGAAAAATTCCGGGCTTTCAGGCGGCAGCCCTGTTTGGTACCGGTCCCCCGACCAGGATGACCATCGCCCCGTCGCCGCCCACATGGTGGCCACGAGCGAAGAACCTGGAGTCCCCGTGATCGGGTTTTCATCGACAAACTTGACGTCCACCAAACCGGCGCTGGGGACACTATTGGGATAGTCCACGGTATATCCTTCCGTTGGTATTTTGCAGGCAGCCGTGTGCTGGTAACACACGACTGCACTTCCAGTTATCAATAAGCTCCAGGGTTTATACGGTTACGCCACTGACAGGTGAAGCCGGCCAGTCAATGATCATCGGGAAGTCCGGTTGCTGTTCAATGTCCATCAACTTGAGCGTATAGCGTTTCCACTCTTGCAGAGTGGCCAGTTGAACACTGGTGGCCTCACCTAGTTCATAAGCGTATTGCAGCGGCGCGACGCGAATAACAATCTGAAACAGACGACTGTCTCGCTGGGCATTGGCTTGAGCGGTTTTGCCTGTTAGTTCGGCAGCCAAGTCCAGCACCCAGTCATCATTCAGCCAAACATAATATTCGCCGGGACGAGGCTTGAAGGTCAGATAGTCAGGCAACGGGCCCAACTCGAACCAG
Source organism: Pseudomonas sp. GM41(2012) (assembly GCF_000282315.2). Taxonomy (GTDB): domain Bacteria; phylum Pseudomonadota; class Gammaproteobacteria; order Pseudomonadales; family Pseudomonadaceae; genus Aquipseudomonas. The sequence continues at coordinate 83,772 of NZ_AKJN02000008.1, read as the reverse complement.
ATTTCAACGCCACCTGTGTCTTTGCGATACGCCTCGCGGTTGCGCAAATCGATCAGTTGCGAAGCGGCACCGTTACGCCAGACCCAGACATAGCCCGTTTCGGCGACCGGCAATGCTTCCGGCAACTCTATCGCATTGCCTGGCAGGACAACGCCCATACCGGGGATCACCGGCAACTCCACCGGACCGAACAATTCCTGCGTTGTTTCAGAAAAATAGTAATAAACCATAAACACCTCTATTGAAAAATCTTGAGCATCCATTAAAAACGCAGACCAGCGTTAATTTCAGATGAGTTTTATTCTGCCTGGGTAGGCAACATTTCGTGGACGCGTTTCTATACCTCCTGTAACTCCTGTAACTCCTGTAACTCCTGCAACTTCGGCTACTTCGGTAACTTCGGTATCCTCGGTATCCTCGGTTACTTCGGTTACTTCGGTTACTTCGGTAAAACCAAGACTGCTCGGACCTTGATTGAATAGAGCATCGGGAGCGACTGACCCTGCACCTGAGGGAACACCCAACATGTCGCTTTTTAGTTCATGTGTGTGTGACTTCAATATATCAACTTGCCAATTACCAGCCATTCGACCTGGGTCAACACTGCGACCTTCGTCAACAACCCTCGGGGTACTGACTTGCAGCGTTTCGAGGTCGATGCCGGCAGCCACGCGACCGGCGAGGGTTGGGCAGTGATCACACAGTTGGGAAATTAGGGGGGTGATCTTCATGGTTTTTCACCAAGCAATACCCCCCCTTGTTGGCGGGATTGAGTGAAAGGTACTGGCCTTGGAAAACCCGCGTCCTTGCGGGTCGGATGCCGGTCGGCACCGCTGCTCGCCATTCCATTGGGCTTTGTGTTCAGTGATCCTGGCGAGAATCTCGCGGCGGCACTTCGCAAACGCCAATCCGCTTGGCTGCCCAGCGCTCATAAAGGCCAATGGCAACGTCTGCCCCGGCCATCGCCGTCAGGCAACCGAACGCGCAAGCCGTCCAGATCGACACGCCGGCGGCATACAGCAGCATGATGGCCGAGACCCCGCAGACCATGCAGGCCCCGGATCGCAAGGCCAGGCGCCGCAGCAATGACCAGCCGCGGGCGCCCTCCTTGTCGGCGCGCCACATTTCGCCGGAAACCCCACCCACCAGGGCGAGAACGATGACCAGCCAGATCGGCATGTCCAGCAACGCTTGTTGCTCGTTTGTCATGTCACGCCTCCTGGGGGTGATTAATGAGTAATTGGATGGTGTGTTTCGAATGCAGCCTTGGTGATCAGCAGTCGTCGCTCAAGTGCAGAGAAACGACTGCCAGTCCTGTGGATGGCAGGCGACCAGGTTTTAAATAGGCTCAACGATTACGTTGTCGATGAAGGCAAAATTGGCGTACGGGTTCTGCTCGTTGGAGAAGGCCAGCGTCGTTTGAGCCGTGGTGGCGGTGAAGTCGTACGTGATGGTGTTCCACTCGACTGTTCCACCGTTAGCGGACGGGGTGTTGAACGTGGCGGTTTGCCCCGCCACTTTCACCTGGATGACACCGTCGCCGGAGCGACTGGCATAGCGCGAATTACCCGCACTGAAGGTCAATCGGTATTTGGCGCCGACCGTGGTGGCAAAGTTCTGCTGAATGCCGCCGCCGTTGCCATAAACGTTGTTGGCCAAGTCGACAATTACAACGCCATCCGCGGCGACAGAGCCGCCGATCGAGGCAGGCATATTGAAGTACTCGGCACCGGACAGAAACGTCGTCCAACCCGTGATGAAGTTGGCTTTCTGCGTGGTATCCAGTACGCAACTAACGCTGCAGCCTGGCAGTTCAAAGCTGCCATTGACCAAAAGGTTGGCGGCAACAGCGTTGCCCCCAGCGCCGAGCAGAGCAGCGGACAGCAACAGCGGGGCAATATATTTCTTGAAACCGTTCATGGTTCACCTATTGAGTTAATTGAGTTATTTGCGCTGCTGAGGCAGCGCTCATATCGCTCACAGGCGATCGCTCGAGGCTCGTTGCCTTCACATGATTCAGCGTCCCGCATCGGGAACATTTGATCTGGAGCTCGGTGTACTCACCCACTCGGGCGAGAAGTCTTTTGCACTGCCCACATCTGCAATCTTTCAACATCGAGATGCCTCCTGGCTTCTGCCGAATCCTTTCTGTAGTTGAGGTTGATAAACCTCGGACGAGGTAGGCATTCCAAAAAGCCCGGCGCTAACCGGGCTTTTCAGAATGCGATCCTTCGCATTGACCTTTCGGCGCTACTGGCGCGGTACGGGTCCATTCATATTGTTTTTCCGACCGCGGTCCCTGCCCGCCGGATAACTGCTTCTGGTGCTTTACGCTGCACACCCGGGTCAGTTGCCAACCCTCTGAACCGTTGAGGCCGGTTCATCGCTGCCTTTGTGGTGGAACTAAAGAGCTTTGCTTCGAGCTGCTTTGTTGAGCGGCTTGAGACAAAGAATATGCATGGATGCATATACAGTCAATGCATTGATGCATTTATTTATGCGCTAAAAATGCACAGACGCATAAAAGCCCCGCAGACAAAGGCGCTACTGGTTTTTGGCAGGCGAAAAAAAACCCACACGGTGGCGGGTTTTATCTGACAGCGGTGAGGTTAACGGGCGTACATGCCCCACCAGAAGACGTGACCGAGGATGACAATCTGCTCTTCCTGGATTTCCTGGAAGGTGTAGTCCTCGTCCGGATGTTCGTCGCGATTGAAGCTGCGCAGGCGTATCCCGGTAGGCAGGCGATAAAGCTGTTTCACCCGCAGCTGGCCGTTATGGTTGATGGCATAAAGGTCGCCATCCACGATATCGCCGATCCCGCACTTGCCGGCATTAACGCCGACGGTGGCGCCGTCGCGCAGTACCGGCAACATACTGTTGCCGCGCACCGTCACGCATTTTGCCTGGTCGAACTGCACGCCGTTGTGGCGCAGACTCCGCTTGCCGAAGCGCAGGCTAGAGCGCTCGCTCTCTTCGATGACGAACCTTCCTGATCCTGCAGCCAATTCAACCTCGCGAAGAAAGGGGACCGATACCTCGTCATCATCGACGGGCGTATCGTCGTCCCACAGACTTATGTCCTTGAGTTCCGAATGCAATTGATCGCGCCCGGTGCTGGCTGCCGGCGCAACATCCGCACGGCCCCGCAACTGGTCGGTGCTGACGGCGAAGTACTCGGCAATCTTCGAGATATGTTTATCCGAGGGATCGACGATCTTCCCGCTGAGGATCCGCGAGAGAGTGGATTGAGGCACGCCGGTGCGACGGTGAAGCTCCGTGGGGGAGATCCCGTGCTGATCGAGCAGCGCTCTTAAGACGGTAGAAACATTGCGTTTTTGCATAAAGCGCATAGTGCTTGTTCTTTTCGCGGAAGACAAATGCCAAATTGCATAAATGGCGCATATGTCGTGCATAGACAGAAGAAATGTATCGCGGGGCTTTCATGCCTGCGTCGGGTGGACCGCCCATGTTAACCTTGCGCCCATCGCGGAAAAGCCGGGCCGATGCCCCTCCTTTGCCCTACACCTTTCAACGAATTTGCCTGATTATCCGATGAATAAAGCGCTCTCTGATCTGTCCTCCCACACGCCAATGATGCAGCAGTACTGGCGCCTGAAAAACCAGCACCCTGACCAGCTGATGTTCTACCGCATGGGCGACTTTTACGAGATCTTCTATGAAGATGCGAAGAAGGCTGCCAAATTGCTGGACATCACCCTGACCGCCCGTGGGCAGTCGGCGGGTCAGGCGATTCCGATGTGTGGGATTCCTTACCACGCCGCGGAAGGTTACCTGGCGAAACTGGTCAAGCTCGGCGAGTCGGTGGTGATCTGTGAGCAGGTCGGCGACCCGGCGACCAGCAAGGGGCCGGTGGATCGTCAGGTGGTGCGGATCATCACGCCGGGTACGGTCAGCGATGAAGCGCTGCTGGATGAGCGTCGGGATAACCTGATTGCAGCGGTGCTGGGTGACGAGCGTCTGTTCGGCCTGGCGGTGCTGGATATCACCAGCGGCAACTTCACCGTGCTGGAGATCAAGGGCTGGGAAAACCTGCTGGCAGAACTGGAGCGCGTCAATCCGGTGGAGCTGATGATCCCGGATGATTGGCCGAAAGACCTGCCGGCGGAGAAACGTCGTGGGGTTCGTCGCCGTGCGCCGTGGGATTTCGAACGCGATTCGGCACTAAAAAGTCTTTGCCAACAGTTTTCCACCCAGGACCTGAAAGGTTTCGGCTGCGAGAACCTGACCCTGGCCATCGGTGCCGCCGGTTGCCTGCTCAGTTACGCCAAGGAAACCCAGCGCACCGCCCTGCCCCATTTGCGCAGTCTGCGTCATGAACGCCTGGACGACACCGTGGTGCTGGACGGCGCGAGCCGTCGCAACCTGGAACTGGACACCAACCTGGCCGGCGGTCGCGACAACACGTTGCAATCAGTGGTCGATCGCTGCCAGACCGCCATGGGCAGCCGCCTGCTGACCCGTTGGCTGAACCGTCCGCTGCGGGATCTGACCGTATTGCTGGCGCGCCAGACCTCGATCACCTGCCTGCTCGACGGTTACCGCTTCGAGAAACTGCAACCGCAGCTCAAGGAAATCGGCGACATCGAGCGGATCCTGGCGCGGATCGGCCTGCGCAATGCCCGCCCTCGTGACCTGGCTCGCCTGCGCGATGCGCTCGGTGCATTGCCTGAGTTGCAAGTGGCGATGACCGAGCTGGAAGCTCCGCACATCATTCAACTGGCGAAGACCACCAGCACCTACCCGGAACTGGCGGCCCTGCTGGAAAAAGCCATCATCGACAACCCACCAGCGGTCATCCGTGACGGCGGCGTGTTGAAAACCGGTTACGACGCCGAGCTGGACGACTTGCAATCGCTCAGCGAAAACGCCGGGCAGTTCCTGATCGACCTTGAAGCACGCGAGAAGGCCCGTACCGGTCTGTCGCACCTGAAAGTCGGTTACAACCGCATTCATGGCTACTTCATCGAGTTGCCAAGCAAGCAGGCCGAATCGGCGCCGGCAGACTATATCCGTCGCCAGACGTTGAAAGGTGCCGAGCGCTTCATTACGCCGGAACTGAAGGCGTTCGAAGACAAGGCCCTGTCGGCGAAGAGCCGCGCCCTGGCGCGCGAGAAGATGCTCTACGAAGCACTGCTCGAAGATTTGATTTCCCAGTTGCCACCGCTGCAAGACACCGCCGCGGCACTGGCCGAGCTGGACGTGCTGAGTAACCTTGCCGAACGCGCGCTGAACCTCGATCTGAACTGCCCGCGTTTCGTCAGTGAGCCGTGCATGCGCATCAGCCAGGGTCGTCACCCGGTGGTGGAGCAAGTACTGACCACGCCGTTCGTGGCCAACGACCTGAGCCTCGACGACAACACCCGCATGCTGGTGATCACCGGTCCGAACATGGGTGGTAAATCCACCTACATGCGCCAGACCGCTCTGATCGTGCTGTTGGCACACATCGGCAGCTTCGTGCCGGCAGCCAGTTGCGAGTTGTCTCTGGTGGACCGGATCTTTACCCGGATCGGCTCCAGCGATGACCTGGCCGGCGGGCGTTCGACCTTCATGGTCGAAATGAGCGAAACAGCGAACATTCTGCACAACGCCACCGAGCGCAGCCTGGTACTGATGGACGAAGTTGGTCGCGGCACCAGCACCTTCGACGGTCTGTCCCTGGCGTGGGCTGCGGCCGAACGCCTGGCGCATCTGCGGGCTTATACGCTGTTCGCCACCCACTACTTTGAGCTGACCGTGTTGCCGGAAGCCCAGCCGCTGGTGGCCAACGTGCACCTTAATGCCACCGAGCACAACGAACGCATCGTGTTCCTGCACCACGTGCTGCCAGGGCCTGCCAGCCAGAGCTACGGCCTTGCGGTTGCGCAGTTGGCCGGTGTGCCGAGCGAAGTGATCGTGCGCGCTCGCGAACACCTGGGCCGGCTGGAAGCGACCGCCCTGCCTCATGAAGTTCCCAAGACCGCCAAAGGCAAACCGGCCGCTCCGCAGCAGAGCGACATGTTCGCCAGCCTGCCGCATCCGGTGCTGGATGATCTGGCCAAACTTGATCTGGACGACATGACACCGCGTCGTGCGCTCGAAATGCTCTATACACTAAAGACACGGATCTAACGCACTTGCCTGCAAGCTGTTAGAATCTCGCGCGGTTTGGGATGCTGCTGGCTTATAGCCTGACCAGCAGACTATCGCTCCCAAACCTGGCGACCCCAACGTGAAGGGGCTCCGCTGCCGCCGCCTGAGGAGAAAATTAGAAATGACCTTCGTCGTCACCGACAACTGCATCAAGTGCAAGTACACCGACTGCGTAGAAGTCTGTCCGGTGGACTGCTTTTACGAAGGCCCGAATTTCCTGGTGATTCACCCGGATGAGTGCATCGACTGCGCACTGTGCGAACCAGAATGCCCTGCCGTGGCCATCTTCTCCGAAGATGAAGTCCCGGAAGACATGCAGCAATTTATTCAGCTGAACGTTGAGCTGGCGGAAATCTGGCCCAACATCACCGAGAAGAAAGAATCGTTGCCCGATGCCGAAGAGTGGGATGGCGTCAAAGGCAAGATCAAAGACCTCGAACGCTGATTACCCCCGCGTTCTCGAAAAGGCCCCTTGCGGGCCTTTTTGCTTTTCTGCAGGCAAAAAAAGGGGCGGTTTGACCCGCCCACGTTTTTTCCCTATTCCCTGTGTTCCTTTTCATCGTCCTGATGAATCGCTTCCTGCGATGTCCTTCCCCCTCATCCTTGAAGGGTGTGTCTGTCCGTCGACACAGTTCAGATACTAGAGAATTCCCTACCAAGAGCAATCGCCCCCGATAGCTGAAACTGCCTGTCACAAGCTATTCATCTAAAAAAATTAGCCTATAAATCAATTAGTTAATCTTTTCTCACGTAGGAATATGTACGACTGCTACCCATTGAATTAGCGAACACTTACGAAAGAGTAAGCAAACACTTACAGCGAGAGACTACAAACCAGAGAGATGACGGAGGGAACTCCTAGTCCGTTTCCCAGGTAATAAAAAACCCCGAACCAGTCGGGGCTTCTTAATACCAGCCAGCAAATTACTTATTGAAACAGCGACTCGCTCGACAGGCCATTCTTCTCGAGAATCTCCCGAAGACGCTTCAGGCCTTCAACCTGAATCTGTCTGACCCGCTCCCGGGTCAGGCCAATCTCCAGGCCTACATCTTCAAGCGTGCTGCTCTCGTGGCCGCGCAGGCCGAAGCGGCGTATCACCACTTCACGTTGCTTGTCGGTCAGCTCCGAGAGCCATTGATCGATGCTCTGAGACAGGTCGTCATCCTGCAACAGTTCACATGGATCGGTTGGACGGTCATCGGTAAGGGTGTCCAGCAGGGTTTTATCCGAATCCGGACCCAGCGAGACGTCGACCGAAGAAACCCGCTCGTTCAGGCCGAGCATGCGCTTGACCTCGCCCACTGGTTTTTCCAGCAGGTTGGCAATTTCTTCGGGTGAGGGTTCGTGATCGAGTTTTTGCGTCAGCTCCCGTGCAGCCCGCAGGTACACGTTGAGCTCCTTGACCACATGAATCGGCAACCGGATGGTCCGGGTCTGATTCATGATCGCGCGCTCGATGGTCTGACGAATCCACCAGGTCGCGTAGGTCGAAAAGCGGAAGCCGCGTTCGGGGTCGAACTTCTCTACCGCCCGGATAAGACCGAGGTTGCCCTCTTCGATCAGGTCAAGTAGCGACAGACCACGATTGACGTAACGCCGGGCGATTTTCACCACCAGCCGCAGGTTACTTTCAATCATGCGTTTGCGCCCGGCCGGATCTCCACTTTGCGACAAGCGCGCAAAATGAACTTCTTCTTCGGGGGATAGCAAAGGGGAAAAACCAATCTCATTGAGGTACAGCTGCGTGGCATCGAGCGCACGCGTGTAGTCAATGTACTTGTGTTGCTTTAACGAGGCGGAGTGTTTGGATTTGGCACGAACGGAAGGTGGAGCAGCCCCTTCATCATTCGACATCGAATCCGTACCGATGCCGGTCTCCATCAGGAGAACCTCATCGTCGATGTCAAACTCCGGCACTTCTTTACTGAGAGCCATTGTTATAGTCCTTTGGTGAGTTCGACCTCAGGCTCAAGCGGCGCCTTTATCCTTGGCAACGCTGGAACCTGTTCCCTCTACGCGACGGAACAGGCTGGAAAGCGATCAACGACGCGGCAGGAATTGCAGCGGATCTACTGGTTTACCTTGTCGGCGAATCTCAAAATGCAGCTTCACCCGGTCTGTACCCGTTGACCCCATTTCGGCAATTGTCTGTCCGACCTTGACCTGCTGCCCCTCCCGAACCAACAGCCTGCGGTTATGTCCGTAGGCGCTAACGTAGGTATCGCTGTGTTTGATGATGACTAATTCGCCGTAGCCCCTTAAGCCACTCCCGGCGTATACCACCGTCCCATCAGACGCAGCTAAAACAGGCTGTCCCAAATCCCCGGCGATATCAATTCCTTTATTCAAACTCCCGTTTGAAGAGAATTTTCCAATAAGAATGCCATTAGATGGCCACCCCCAGCCGGTCGGGGCCGGGCCGGCAGGAGGCATTGGAGCAGGGGTCGGCTTGCTGCCGACGGACGGTGCAACCACCGTTGTGCTCGTGGTTGCGCCATTCGCCTGGCGCCGGATAACCGTGGTTTTCAGCGACGAAGAAGGCGTTGAATCGGTGGAGCTGGCCACCGGCGTCGGCGTTGAACCGGTGCGACCGTCAAAGCGAATCGTCTGACCCGGATGGATCGTATAAGGCGTAGGAATGTTGTTGCGTGCCGCTAGGGCTTTGTAGTCCCAGCCGTAGCGAAAGGCAATGGAGAACAAGGTGTCTTTAGGTCGGACGACGTATTGACCCGTGGTCACTGCCGGACGCTGGGCGACGGCATTGTTGCGTTCGACGACGCGTACATCACTCGACTTGTTGCTGGAGCAACCGACCAGCAAGGTGCTCAAGACAAGGCCAGTCACCAGGCGCTGAAAGCTCTTTTTACCCATTCGCTGCGCAATGACTGTGAGACTCACCCGCCGCTCCCTTTGTGGTGGCTGAAAATGTGGATTGCCGTGTTCCGGCATGAAATGTCGCAAGTATAACGGGCCGTGCAGGCTTTACCTTTAATGAAGCGAAATGCCTTCGCGCACACGTTTGCTGCCTGACGATGAATCCCGTTTAACTGATCGACGCCGCTGTAAGACAGAAGCAATCGAAGAGAATTCAGCGCCCTGAAACAAATGCTCAGGCAAGTGGCCCATTGAGTAACGGGACGAAGCGTACAGCCCCCAGAACACGCCTGGAAAAGCCCTGCTCTTCCCGGATGATCAGCATCAATTGTTGAACCTCACCCGATCCGACCGGGATCACCAGCCGCCCTCCCGGTGCCAATTGATCAAGCAGCGCCTGAGGTACATCGGTCGCCACCGCAGTCACGATAATGCCGTTGTAAGGTGCCAGCGCCGGCCAGCCTTCCCAACCATCGCCCCAGCGGAACACCACGTTGCGCAGGTTCAGTTCAACCAGGCGTTCCTTGGCCCGGTCTTGCAGAACCTTGATGCGTTCGACGGAAAATACCCGCTCGACCAGTTGCGACAGCACCGCCGTCTGGTAGCCCGATCCGGTGCCGATTTCCATCACCTTGTCGAGAGGACCTGCCTCCAGCAGCAGCTCGCTCATGCGAGCCACCATATAAGGCTGCGAGATGGTCTGGTTATTGCCGATCGGCAATGCCGTGTCTTCGTAGGCGCGGTGAGCCAGCGCCTCATCGACGAACAGGTGACGCGGTGTACGGCGAATGACTTCCAGCACCTTGGCGTTGCAAATCCCCTCTTCATACAGGCGCTGAATAAGGCGCTCACGGGTCCGTTGTGAGGTCATCCCGATGCCACGACGCAGAATATCGTCTTGTTCACGAGCCATTAGTTCAGCCCCTCCAGCCAGCCATCGAGACTTCTGAAGGCATCATTAAAGGTGCGATCCAGTTGCAGTGGGGTGATTGAAACATAGCCTTGCATTACCGCATGAAAATCGGTGCCCGGGCCGCCGTCTTCGGCATCCCCCGCCGCCGCAATCCAGTAACCGGATTTACCGCGCGGATCGACCACTTTCATCGGCGCTGCAGCACGTGCGCGATGTCCGAGGCGGGTCAGCTGAATACCGCGGATGTGGTCCAGCGGCAAATTGGGAATGTTCACGTTCAGTACCGTACGCGGTGGCAGTTCAAGGTCCGCGTGAGCCTCTACCAGTTTGCGCGCAAAGTACGCGGCTGTGGGAAGGTTCTCCACTTGCCGTGAGACCAACGAAAAGGCAAACGAAGGACGTGCCAGGAAACGTCCCTCAAGGGCCGCCGCCACGGTGCCGGAATACAACACGTCATCACCCAGGTTGGCGCCCAGGTTGATGCCCGAAACCACCATGTCCGCCTCGCGTTCCAGCAAGCCATTGAGGCCCAGGTGCACACAATCGGTCGGTGTGCCATTGAGGCTGATAAAGCCGTTGGCCAGGGTTTGCGGGTGTAACGGACGGTCGAGCGTCAGCGAGCTGCTGGCGCCGCTTTTGTCTTGGTCCGGGGCGATAACCACGCACTCGGTGTAATCCGCCAGCGCAGCATAAAGCGCGGCGAGACCGGGTGCGGTTACCCCATCGTCGTTAGAAATCAGAATACGCATGGGCTGTCCGTCTGCCCCACCGGCACCAGATCAACAAGCTCGCGCACCAATACGGTGGCGAAGCATCCGGCCGGGAGGACGAATTCCAGTTGCAGAATGTCAGGCTCGAGATAATGCCACGTCAACCCACTAATGGGCAGCCGCAGGATGCGACGTTCGTGGCTCATACCGGCGTTAATCAACCAATCACGCAAGTCCGCTTCGCGAGTGGCGATTGCCTGCTCCAGTTCATGGACAGCGCCAGTGGCCGGCGAGTCACCTTCGCCCCACTGCGGACCGGTCGGGTGCAGATCGAGAATCGCCAGACGCGGGTCGCTGCACTCGGCAACACCTGCCGGAAAGAAGCTGCGACTGTCGGTGAAGGCCAGCAGATCGCCAACCTGGGCCCGCTGCCAGCTGCCATCGGCGACACGCGCCGCCAACACCTGATTAAACAGAAAACTGCGCGCTGTGGAGAGCAGACGCGAACGCACGTTGCGCTGCTCCGGCAACGCTTTACGGGCCGCCCAGGCACGGGCATCGACCACGTTACCGCCGTCAAACCCAAAACGCTGGGCGCCGAAATAATTGGGAATACCTTGCTTGGCGATCAGTTGCAGACGCTCGTCGATCGCCGCTTTGTCGCCAGCGAATTGCGTCAGTCGCAACGTGAAGCCATTGGCCGAGTGAGCACCGCGTTGCAGCTTGCGTTTGTGCCGGCCGGTCTTGAGGATCTTCAGCGTATCGTTTTCCGCCGCCGACAGATCAGGATCAGCCTTGCCCGGCAGCTGCACGCTGAACCACTGGCGAGTCAGCGCCTGACGATCCTTGAGGCCCGCGTAGCTGACAGTGCGCAACGGCACGCCCGCCGCCTTGGCGATCCGCCGTGCTGCTTCTTCGGTATTCAGACCGCGTTTTTCCACCCAGATCCACAAGTGTTCGCCGTCGCCACTGAGGGGGATATTGAGGACTTCATCGACCTGAAAATCTTCCGCCGTGGCTTTCAGTACTGCGGTGCCGAGGGCTTCGCCATAGGCCCGTGGGCCGAGCAATTGCAGTTCGTTCATGCGCGCAGCAACAAGGCAACGGAGTGCACGGCAATGCCTTCTTCGCGACCGACAAAGCCGAGCTTTTCGGTGGTGGTAGCTTTCACGTTCACTTGATCCAACTCAACTTGAAGATCCGCGGCAATCAGCGCGCGCATCGATTCGATATGCGGGGCCATTTTCGGCGCCTGGGCGACGATGGTGTTATCGACGTTGCCGACTTTCCAGCCCTTGGCGTGGATCAGTGCGACGACGTGACGCAACAGCACTCGGCTGTCGGCGCCCTTGTATGTCGGGTCGGTGTCCGGAAAATGTTTGCCGATATCACCCAGCGCAGCGGCGCCGAGCAAGGCATCGCTCAAGGCGTGCAGCAGGACGTCACCGTCGGAATGAGCGAGCAGCCCGAAGCCGTGTGCAATGCGCACGCCGCCCAGAGTAATGAAATCGCCTTCAGCGAAACGGTGCACATCATAGCCGTGGCCAATACGCATAAAAAAACGCCCCGATTTTTGTCAGGGCGTGATTCTACCTGCATTACACGCCTAGGGCGCGCGCGTGATGCTGTAAGTGATCGTCTATGAAGCTGGCGATGAAGAAATAGCTGTGGTCATAGCCGGGTTGCAGGCGCAACGTCAGCGGATGACCGGCCAGTTTGGCGGCCTGTTGCAAGGCTTCAGGCTTGAGCTGGGTGGCCAGGAAATCGTCGCGATCACCTTGGTCGACCAGCAGCGGCAGCTTCTCGTTCGCTTCGGCAATCAGGACGCAGGCATCCCATTCGCGCCATTTCGATCGGTCTTCCCCCAGGTAGCGGGAAAAGGCTTTCTGCCCCCAAGGACAGTCCATCGGATTGTTGATCGGCGAGAACGCCGAGACCGACTGATAGCGTCCCGGATTACGTAACGCGCAGACCAGCGCGCCGTGGCCGCCCATGGAATGACCGCTGATGCCGCGCTTGTCCGAGGCCGGGAAATGGGCTTCGACCAATGCGGGCAGTTCCTGCACGACATAGTCATGCATCCGATAGTGCCGCGACCAGGGTTCCTGCGTGGCATTCAGATAAAACCCGGCGCCGAGACCGAAGTCCCAGGCGCCATCCGGATCACCCGGCACATCAGGACCGCGAGGGCTGGTGTCCGGAGCAACGATGATCAGCCCCAGCTCTGCGGCCATGCGCATCGCGCCGGCCTTTTGCATGAAGTTTTCGTCGGTGCAGGTCAGGCCGGACAACCAGTACAGCACCGGCAGTTTGCCGCCCTGCTCCGCTTGCGGCGGCAGGTACACGGCAAACACCATGTCGCAGCCGAGCACATCGGAGCGGTGCCGATAGCGTTTGTGCCAGCCGCCGAAGCTTTTCTGGCAGGAGATATTTTCCAGGCTCATGACCGACCTCAGAAATGGATGACGGAACGGATGCTCTTGCCTTCATGCATCAGGTCGAACGCCTTGTTGATATCTTCCAGGCCCATGGTGTGGGTGATGAACGTATCCAGCGGGATTTCGCCGGTTTCAGCCATCTCGACATAGCTTGGCAACTCGGTACGGCCACGCACGCCGCCGAACGCCGAACCGCGCCAGACGCGACCGGTCACCAGCTGGAATGGACGCGTGGAGATTTCCTGGCCAGCACCGGCGACACCGATGATTACCGACTCGCCCCACCCCTTGTGGCAGCACTCAAGTGCGGCACGCATCAATTGGACATTTCCGATGCATTCGAAGGAAAAGTCGACGCCGCCGTCGGTCATGTCGACGATGACTTCCTGGATCGGACGATCGAAATCTTTCGGGTTCACACAATCGGTTGCACCCAACTGCTTGGCGATCTCGAATTTGGCCGGGTTGATGTCGATGGCGATGATCCGCGCAGCCTTGGCTTTGACGGCGCCGATCACCGCCGACAGACCGATGCCGCCGAGGCCGAAAATGGCGACGGTATCACCTGGTTTTACTTTGGCGGTATTAAGCACTGCACCGATGCCGGTGGTGACACCGCAGCCCAGCAGGCAGACTTTTTCCAGTGGCGCTTCTTTTTGAATTTTGGCGACAGAGATTTCCGGCAGCACGGTGTACTCGGAGAACGTCGACGTCCCCATGTAGTGGAAAATGGGTTGGCCTTTGTAGGAAAAGCGCGAAGTGCCATCCGGCATCAGGCCTTTACCCTGAGTCGCGCGAATCGCCTGGCACAGGTTGGTTTTACCCGACAGACAGAATTTGCACTGGCGACATTCCGGGGTGTACAGCGGGATCACATGATCGCCGACTGCGACGGAGGTTACGCCTTCACCGATCGCCTCGACTACCGCACCACCTTCGTGACCGAGGATCGACGGGAAGATACCTTCCGGGTCCGCGCCCGACAGCGTGTAGGCGTCGGTATGGCAGACACCGGAGGCAACCACACGCAGCAGGACTTCACCGGCCTTGGGCATGGCGACATCGACTTCAACGATCTCGAGGGGTTTCTTGGCCTCGAAGGCAACGGCAGCGCGCGACTTGATCATGTGGATTCTCCAGTGAATTAAAACGAGACAGTGAGTGTAATACAGCGCCTGACGGTGAATAATCTGGACAAAAGCAAAACATTATTGCCATACAGGGATAATCCTTGATGTCCGAAAACCGCTGGGAAGGGATCGACGAGTTCGTCGCCGTGGCCGAGTGCAGTCAGTTCACGGCTGCCGCGGAACGCCTCGGGGTTTCTTCCTCCCACATCAGTCGACAAATAGTACGCCTCGAAGAGCGCCTTCAGACGCGACTGCTTTATCGCAGCACCCGCCGGGTCACTCTGACCGAAGCCGGGCAAACCTTTCTGCAACATTGCCAACGCCTGCAGGATGGTCGCGAAGAAGCACTGCGAGCGGTGGGTGACCTGACCAGCGAACCCAAAGGCATGCTGCGCATGACCTGCGCCGTGGCGTACGGCGAACGATTTATCGTGCCGCTGGTGACGCGTTTCATGGGGCTCTATCCGCAACTGCGAATCGACATCGAACTGAGCAATCGTCAACTCGACCTCGTGCACGAAGGGCTGGACCTGGCGATCCGTCTCGGTCGCCTGCAAGACTCGCGGCTGGTAGCGACACGCCTGGCGCCACGACGCATGTACCTGTGCGCATCGCCATCCTATCTGGAACGCTACGGCCGCCCGCATAGCTTGTCGGAACTGAGCCGCCACAACTGCCTCATCGGTAGCTCGGACATCTGGCAACTGGAACAGAACGGGCGGGAATTTTCCCAGCGGGTGCAGGGAAACTGGCGCTGCAACAGTGGGCAAGCGGTGCTGGATGCGGCGTTACAGGGAGTGGGTTTGTGTCAGTTGCCGGACTATTACGTGCTGGAGCACCTTAAAAGCGGTGAGTTGATTTCGCTGCTGGAAGCCCACCAACCGCCGAACACCGCCGTGTGGGCGCTTTATCCGCAGCAACGGCATTTGTCGCCGAAGGTGCGCAAGCTGGTGGATTATCTGAAAGAAGGGTTGGCCGAGCGGCCGGAGTATCGGGTTTAAGATCAAAAGATCGCAGCCTGCGGCAGCTCCTACATTGGAATGCGGTTTCCTGTAGGAGCTGCCGCAGGCTGCGATCTTTTAGCAGCGATTAGCCCAGCGCTGGCGCAACCATTCCAGGTCTTCGGGGCGCGTGACCTTGAGGTTGTCGGACCGGCCTTCAATCAGTCGCGGCGCCAGGCCTGCCCACTCCATTGCTGAAGCTTCGTCAGTGATGACCGCATCGGCCACCAGGCTGTCGGCCAACGCCCGATGCAATGCACCAAGGCGAAACATCTGCGGCGTATAGGCTTGCCAGATAACACTGCGATCCACGGTTTCGACCACGCGACCGTGCTTGTCGACCCGCTTGAGGGTATCGCGTGCCGGAACCGCCAGCAGTCCGCCAACCGGATCATCTGCGAGTTCACCCAGCAACTTGTCCAGATCATCACGGCTCAGATTCGGCCGCGCGGCATCGTGAACCAACACCCAATCCTCATCGTCAGCGCCTTGCGCATGCAAATGCAGCAACGCATTGAGTACCGACCCGGAACGCTCGGAGCCACCTTCAACCCGCTGAATTCGCGGATCGCCAGCACACGCCAGGTTAGGCCAATAAGGATCATCAACAGCAAGACTGACCACCAACCCTTTCAGGGAAGGATGATCAAGGAAACAGCCGAGGCTGTGTTCGAGAATAGTGCGCCCGCCCAGTTGCAAGTATTGCTTGGGACGGTCCGCGGCCATACGGGCACCGACGCCCGCGGCAGGAATTACAGCCCAGAAGGCTGGTAACGAGGGATTCATTGAGCCAACTGGTAAAGGGTTTCACCGTCCTTGACCATGCCCAACTCATGACGAGCCCGCTCTTCAACGGTCTCCATGCCCTTTTTCAATTCACTGACTTCAGCGTCCATCACCCGATTGCGCTCAAGCAGCCCCTCGTTCTCAGCGTGTTGATCTGCGATCTGCTGAGTCAGTTCAGCCACTTGCGCCAGACTGCCATTACCCACCCACAGGCGGTATTGCAGGCCAGCCAGCAGCAGGAGCAAGACGAGGAACAACCAATTGGGACTGCGCATCGAATATCAGGTATCCAGTGAAAAAAGACAGCCATGCCAAAACTTTGAAGCTTCTGATAGCACGAAGCCTGGAAGACCCAGGCTTGTGCTTATAAGGCATCAGATTAGTGGCAAATCCATCGCTGTAGCGATTTTTCCGACACAATCCGGTGTCTTTTTACCCTTTGCTACTCAGCCGCGGAATTCGCTGCGACCGTTGTACTTGGCTTTGCCATTCAACTGCTCTTCGATACGCAGCAGTTGGTTGTACTTGGAAACACGGTCCGAACGGCACAGGGAACCGGTCTTGATCTGGCCAGCCGCGGTGCCCACAGCCAGGTCGGCAATAGTCGAATCTTCGGTTTCGCCGGAGCGGTGCGAGATCACAGCGGTGTAACCAGCGGCCTTGGCCATCTGGATGGCTTCCAGGGTTTCGGTCAGGGTGCCGATCTGGTTGAACTTGATCAGGATCGAGTTGGCGATCTTTTTATCGATGCCTTCTTTCAGGATCTTGGTGTTGGTCACGAACAGGTCGTCGCCCACCAGCTGAGTCTTCTCGCCGATCTTGTCGGTGAGGATTTTCCAGCCAGCCCAGTCGGACTCGTCCAGACCGTCTTCGATCGAGATGATCGGATAACGCTCGGTCAAGCCTTTCAGGTAGTCGGCGAAACCTTCAGCGGTGAACACCTGGCCTTCGCCGGACAGGTTGTATTTACCGTCTTCGTAGAATTCGCTGGCAGCGCAGTCCAGTGCCAGGGTCACGTCGGTGCCCAGCTTGTAACCGGCGTTGGCCACGGCTTCGGAGATCACTTTCAAAGCGTCTTCGTTGGAGGCCAGGTTCGGTGCGAAACCACCTTCGTCACCCACAGCAGTGCTCAGGCCACGGGCCTTCAGAACAGCTTTCAGGTGATGGAAAATCTCGGTGCCCATGCGCAGACCTTCCGAGAAAGACTTGGCGCCTACTGGCTGAACCATGAATTCCTGGATGTCGACGTTGTTATCGGCGTGCTCGCCACCGTTGATGATGTTCATCATCGGAACCGGCATCGAGTAAACACCCGGGGTGCCGTTCAGGTTGGCGATGTGCGCGTACAGCGGCAGGTCCTGGTCCTGCGCGGCTGCCTTGGCGGCTGCCAGGGAAACGGCGAGGATCGCGTTGGCGCCCAGGGAGCCTTTGTTTTCAGTACCGTCGAGCTTGATCATTGCGTGATCCAGCGCTTTCTGGTCGCTTGGGTCTGCACCTTTCAACAGGTCGCGGATCGGACCGTTGATGTTGGCGACAGCTTTGAGTACGCCCTTGCCCAGGTAACGGCTCTTGTCGCCATCACGCAGCTCGAGCGCTTCACGCGAGCCAGTGGAAGCACCGGACGGCGCGCAAGCACTGCCGATGATGCCGTTATCGAGAAGCACGTCCGCTTCCACGGTGGGGTTGCCACGGGAGTCGAGAACTTCACGACCTTTGATGTCGACGATTTTTGCCATTGTTGTAAACACTCCAAAGTTGACGAAAACGCTCGTACTGATCGATTTATAACTTGTGGGTCACATTGTTGCATAAGACCGGCTTGCTGATGGCGCTCTCTCGGGCGCCATCGCGAGCAAGCTCGGCTCCTACACGGAGAATGAGGATTACGCGGTTTCTACCGTCGGAAAACTCTTCACCAGTTCGTCCAAAGCTTTGAGCTGGGCCAGGAATGGCTCCAGTTTGTCCAGACGCAAGGCGCAAGGGCCGTCGCATTTGGCGTTGTCCGGGTCCGGATGCGCTTCGAGAAACAGACCGGCCAGCGACTGGCTCATGCCAGCCTTGGCCAGATCGAGGACCTGAGCGCGACGGCCACCGGCGGAGTCGGAACGACCGCCAGGCATTTGCAACGCATGGGTCACGTCGAAGAACACCGGGTATTCGAACTGCTTCATGATGCCGAAGCCAAGCATGTCGACGACCAGGTTGTTGTAACCGAAGCTCGAACCGCGTTCGCAGAGGATCAACTGATCGTTACCCGCTTCCACGCACTTGTTCAGGATGTGTTTCATCTCCTGAGGTGCGAGGAACTGGGCTTTCTTGATGTTGATCACCGCACCGGTCTTGGCCATCGCAACCACCAGGTCGGTCTGGCGCGACAAGAAGGCCGGCAGCTGGATGATATCGCAGACTTCAGCGACGACCGCGGCCTGATCAGGCTCGTGGACGTCGGTGATGATCGGCACGCCGAACGCCTGCTTGATGTCCTGGAAAATCCGCATGCCCTCTTCCAGGCCGGGGCCACGGTAAGAGGTCACGGAGGAACGGTTGGCCTTGTCGAAGCTGGCCTTGAACACGTAAGGGATACCGAGTTTCTGGGTGACCTTTACGTATTCTTCGCAGACCTGCATCGCCATGTCGCGGCTTTCCAGCACGTTCATGCCACCGAAAAGCACCATTGGCTTGTCGTTGGCAATCTCGATATCGCCTACGCGGATGATCTTCTGGGCCATCGGATTTACGCCTTCTTCTGGTGTTGAACCAAAGCTGCTTTAACGAAACCGCTGAACAACGGGTGACCGTCGCGTGGTGTCGAGGTGAACTCAGGGTGGAACTGGCAAGCGACGAACCATGGATGATCCGGAGCTTCAACCACTTCTACCAGGGCGCCATCACCGGAACGACCAGTGATTTTCAGACCGGCTTCCATGATTTGTGGCAGCAGGTTGTTGTTCACTTCGTAGCGGTGACGGTGACGCTCGACGATCACGTCCTTGGCGTAGCAATCGTGCACCAGGGAACCCGATTCCAGCAGGCAATCCTGAGCGCCAAGGCGCATGGTGCCGCCCAGATCGGACGTTTCGGTACGGGTTTCGACGGCGCCGGTGGCATCTTCCCACTCGGTGATCAGACCCACGACCGGATGACCGCTGGCGCGATCGAACTCGGTGGAGTTGGCGTCTTTCCAGCCCAGCACGTTACGAGCGAACTCGATCACGGCCACTTGCATGCCCAGGCAGATGCCCAGGTACGGAACCTTGTTTTCGCGAGCGAATTGAACGGCAGTGATCTTGCCTTCCACGCCTCGCAGACCGAAGCCACCAGGTACCAGAATCGCGTCGACACCTTCCAGCAGCGCAGTGCCCTGGTTTTCGATGTCTTCGGAGTCGATGTAGCGCAGGTTGACCTTGGTGCGGTTGCTGATGCCGGCGTGACTCATCGCTTCGATCAGCGACTTGTAGGCGTCCAGCAGTTCCATGTACTTGCCGACCATCGCGATGGTGACTTCATGCTCAGGGTTGAGCTTGGCGTCGACCACGGCTTCCCACTCGGACAGATCGGCGCTGCCACATTGCAGGCCGAAACGCTCGACAACGAAATCATCCAGGCCCTGGGAGTGCAGGATGCCCGGGATCTTGTAGATGGTATCGGCGTCTTCCAGCGCAATCACCGCACGTTCTTCAACGTTGGTGAACTGAGCGATCTTGCGACGCGAGGAGATGTCGATCGGGTGATCGGAACGGCAGACCAGCACGTCAGGCTGCAGGCCGATGGAACGCAGTTCCTTGACCGAGTGCTGAGTAGGCTTGGTTTTGGTTTCGCCGGCAGTGGCGATATACGGCACCAGTGTCAGGTGCATCAGCATCGCGCGCTTGGCGCCGACTTCGAAACGCAATTGACGGATCGCTTCGAGGAACGGCTGGGACTCGATGTCACCCACGGTGCCACCGATCTCGACCATGGCCACGTCGGCATCGCCGGCGCCCTTGATGATCCGGCGCTTGATTTCGTCGGTGATGTGCGGGATCACCTGAATGGTGGCGCCCAGGTAATCACCACGGCGCTCTTTGCGCAGGACGTGTTCGTAGACACGGCCGGTGGTGAAGTTGTTGTTCTGGGTCATGGTCGTGCGGATGAACCGCTCGTAGTGGCCCAGGTCCAGGTCGGTCTCGGCGCCGTCGTGGGTGACGAACACTTCACCGTGCTGGAACGGGCTCATGGTGCCCGGGTCAACGTTGATGTACGGGTCCAGCTTCAGCATGGTGACCTTAAGTCCCCGCGCCTCCAGGATGGCCGCCAATGAAGCCGATGCGATGCCTTTCCCCAATGAAGAAACAACACCGCCCGTGACGAATATGTAGCGCGTCATGAAAAACCCTAGAAGTCTGCGTTAAAGCGGTCCGAGCCGCCGGGGAAAGCGAAGGAAGGCCGAAGCCCCCGATCACCTGCATTAATCACAGTGCACCTTTCAAAAAAACCGCCGCGTTGGGACAGACCGGAAGATGAAACACCGGTACGTTGCTCGCTACACATTTTTTGGAATCGCCCAGCAAAGACTGCTTGGTAATCGGCAACTCCTGCAATTCAGGCGAATCCACAGAAGTTGTATCAAGAAGGGAGCGTAGTCTACCGGAAAGCCCCTTTCAGCTCAAACCTAGATCTTCGTGCGGTGGCTGCCAATGCAAATTCCAATGGTCCTTTGCACTGCCATCCAAGCCCCGCAGGTTGGCCACCGCCAGCAATTGCTCGTCTCGGTAGAGCAGCGGCAATCTGCCACGGACGAAACCCGGCACGCCGCTTTCATTGAGCAATCGCTTCAGATCGCGATGGCCGCGACCGGGCAAATTCATCACCTCACCTCCCTCACGATAGCGGATATGCAGCAAGCCATCGGGGATTTGGCCGGTAAGTGTGAGCACGCCGTTGTCCGGCAACACCAGCGATAGCGAGGGATCAAGCCAGTTTCCGACGGCGGGCGACGTGCGCAACCAGCTGCCGGACAACCACCAGATACGCCCACCCGCCCGATGCAGTTCGCCATCCGCCAGCCGCCAGATCGGGCAGGCATCGCCGGTGGCATCACGTAAATTCTCCCAACCCGACCAATGGTCACTGTCCGGCAGTCGCGTCAGCGGTTCGAGCCAATGACTTAAGGCATTACGCTGACGAGCTGCGGACAGCGTTGCCAATGCCCCCAGTTCCAGGGACGGCAATCCCAGCCAATCAAAATCAGTGGCAGTGCTGGCGCCGGCCAGGTCGATTTGCGCAAGTTCATCGAGCAATCCCTGCGCTTCGCCCAGGTGCGCAGCGCTGCGGGCCATGGTCGTTACCGCTTGCGGCCAGCGCTTGGTCAATCCCGGGAAGACCTGATGGCGCAGGTAATTTCGCGAGAATTGCCGATCCTGGTTCGAAGGGTCTTCGATCCAGCTCAGCCGATGCTCCGCCGCATAAGCTTCAAGGTCAGCCCGAGTGACATCGAGCAATGGCCGCAGCAGCAGCCCTTTACCGAGCGGGCGCTGGCGTGGCATCCCCGACAACCCTCTCACCCCTGCCCCACGCAACAGCCGAAACAACAACGTTTCCGCTTGATCGTCACGGTGCTGGGCAGTCATCAACACTTCATTGGCCTGAGTCGCCTCGATGAACGCGGCATATCGCGCATCCCGGGCTGCACGCTCAAGGCTGGCGCCGGGTTGAACCTGCACACGAACAACCTGCAGCGGCACACGCAGCGCATCACAGACCGACTGACAATGAGCCGGCCACGCATCAGCCACAGCCTGAAGGCCGTGATGAACATGGATGGCGCTTAGCGCCGGCAGGGATTCGGTTTTTGCGAGGTGTACGAGAAGGTGCAACAGAACGGTGGAGTCGAGACCACCGGAGAAGGCGATGCGCCAGGCCGTAGCGTTGCGCCACGGAGCAAGTTGCTTGAGAAGCGTTGCGTAAAGAGTCATGAACGCACCAAAACCTGTAGGAGCCGAGCTTGCTCGCGATGAACGATAACGCGGTCGGTCTGTTAAACCGAGGCGTCCTTATCGCGGGCAAGCCTTGCTCCTACATGATGGAGGAGCGATCGATCAGAGACCGTAGCTCATCAGACGCTCGTAACGACGGGCCAGCAGCGCTTCGTTATCGAACTTCTTCAACATCGCCAGCTGCGAGCTCAGCTCGGCACGGATCGATGCAGCCGCAGCAGCCGGATTACGGTGTGCGCCGCCCAAAGGCTCGCTGATCACTTTATCCACAATACCCAGGCCTTTCAGGCGCTCGGCAGTGATACCCATGGCCTCAGCAGCGTCCGGCGCTTTTTCGGCGGTCTTCCACAGAATCGAGGCGCAACCTTCCGGTGAAATCACCGCGTAAGTCGAGTACTGCAGCATGTTCAGTTGATCGCAAACGCCGATCGCCAGAGCACCACCGGAACCACCTTCACCGATCACGGTGGCGATGATTGGGGTTTTCAGGCGTGCCATGACGCGCAGGTTCCAGGCAATCGCTTCGCTCTGGTTGCGCTCTTCAGCGTCGATACCAGGGTAAGCACCCGGGGTGTCGATGAAGGTCAGGATCGGCATCTTGAAACGTTCGGCCATTTCCATCAGGCGGCACGCCTTGCGGTAGCCTTCCGGACGCGGCATGCCGAAGTTGCGGCGAACTTTCTCGCGCACTTCACGGCCTTTCTGGTGACCGATGATCATTACTGGCTGGTCGTCCAGACGGGCAATGCCGCCGACAATGGCAGCGTCGTCGGAGAAGTGACGGTCGCCGTGCAGTTCATCGAACTCGGTGAAGATGTGTTCGATGTAGTCCAGGGTGTACGGACGTTTCGGGTGACGCGCCAGACGCGCGATCTGCCAGCTGGTCAGCTTGCCGAAGATGTCTTCGGTCAGCGTGCTGCTTTTGTCCTGCAGGCGGGAGATCTCATCGCCGATATTCAGCGAATTGTCATTACCGACCAAGCGCAACTCTTCGATCTTGGCTTGCAGGTCGGCGATCGGCTGTTCGAAATCTAGAAAATTCGGGTTCATAGGCGTCCGTCTTGGGTCGACATCCAAGAGAGCTTGGGCCGGCCGGTTGTCTATTCGCGCCCTACCTTAAGGGAGAGGCGCGTTCAGGTCGAGATTAAAAATTCAGGTCGAGATCAGGCGCTTCTATAGCACCTGACCGTCAACGGTATTGGAGGAAGACGTTGTCTCGCCCGAACTGGTCACGCAGGGCTTGAATCAAGGCATCCGCCGGGTCGATCCGCCAGGTCTCGCCGAACTGCAACAAGGCCTTCGCATCGGGACTGGTGTATTCCATAGTGATCGGGCACGCGCCACGGTGACGCTTGAACAACTCACCGAGCCAGCGTAGCTGATCGCCTTTCAAATCCTGGGTCTGCAGCTTCAAGCGCAGGCTTTCGGCCAGGTTGGTGCGTGCATCTTCCATGCTCATCACCCGCTTGACCCGCAGCCGCAGCCCGCCGGAGAAATCGTCGTTACTGACTTCGCCTTCGACCACCACCATTGCGTCGGTCTGCAACAGCGACTGCGCCGAATGGAATGCTTCGGCGAACAACGACGCCTCGATCCGGCCCGAGCGGTCGTCGAGGGTGATAAAACCCATCTTGTCGCCCTTTTTGTTCTTCATGACTCGCAGGGCGATGATCATGCCCGCGACGGTCTGGGTATCACGGGCCGGTTTCAGGTCGATGATGCGCTGACGGGCGAAACGGCGGATCTCACCTTCGTATTCGTCGATCGGGTGACCGGTCAGGTACAGGCCCAGGGTGTCTTTCTCCCCTTTCAGGCGTTCCTTGAGGGTCAGCTCCTTGGCTTTTCGGTGATTGGCGTAGACATCGGCGTCTTCTTCAACGAACAGACCACCAAACAGGTCGACATGACCGCTGTCGTGGGTACGCGCGGTTTGTTCGGCCGCCTTGATCGCCCCTTCCATGGCATTGAGCAAGACCGCCCGGTTGCGGTCGATATTGGCCTGATAGGCTTTCTGCTCGTCATGGAAGTAAGGGCCCAGACGATCCAACGCACCGCTGCGGATCAAACCGTCCAGGGTGCGCTTGTTGATACGTTTGAGATCGACACGGGCGCAGAAATCGAACAGATCCTTGAACGGACCTTCCTGACGCGCCTCGGTGATGGCTTCCACCGGACCTTCGCCCACACCTTTGATCGCGCCGAGGCCGTAGATAATCCGGCCTTCGTCATTCACCGTGAACTTGAACTCCGAAGTATTCACATCCGGCGCGTCGAGACGCAGCTTCATGGTGCGAATTTCTTCGATCAAGGTCACGACCTTGTCGGTGTTGTGCATATCCGCCGACAGTACCGCGGCCATGAATGGCGCCGGGTAGTGCGTTTTCAGCCAAGCGGTCTGGTATGACACCAGGCCATAAGCGGCGGAGTGGGATTTGTTGAAGCCGTAACCGGCGAATTTCTCTACCAGGTCAAAAATGTTACCGGCCAGGTCGGCCTCAATATTGTTGGTCTTGCAACCTTCAATGAAACCGCCGCGCTGCTTGGCCATTTCTTCGGGTTTTTTCTTACCCATGGCTCGACGCAGCATGTCCGCGCCGCCGAGGGTGTAACCGGCCATGACCTGGGCAATCTGCATCACCTGTTCCTGATACAGGATGATGCCGTAAGTCGGTGCCAGAACCGGCTTGAGGCCTTCGTACTGGTAGTCCGAGTGCGGGTACGCGAGTTCGGCGCGACCGTGCTTACGGTTGATAAAGTCGTCCACCATGCCCGATTGCAACGGGCCCGGACGGAACAGGGCCACCAGTGCGATCAAGTCTTCCAGGCAGTCGGGCTTGAGCTTTTTGATCAGCTCTTTCATGCCGCGCGACTCAAGCTGGAACACCGCGGTGGTTTCGGCTTTTTGCAGCAACTGGTAAGTCGGCTTGTCATCCAGCGGGATAAACGCGATATCCAGCGGCGGCTCATCAACCTTGGCGCGATCACGGTTGATGGTTTTCAGCGCCCAGTCGATGACCGTCAGGGTCCGCAGACCAAGGAAGTCGAACTTCACCAGGCCAGCAGCCTCAACGTCGTCCTTGTCGAACTGGGTGACCAGGCCATCACCGGCCTCATCGCAATAAATCGGCGAGAAGTCAGTCAGTTTGGTCGGGGCAATAACAACACCACCGGCGTGCTTACCGACGTTACGCACAACGCCTTCAAGCTTGCGGGCCATTTCCCAGATTTCTGCGGCCTCTTCATCAACCTTGATGAAGTCACGCAGGATTTCTTCCTGCTCGTAGGCCTTCTCCAGGGTCATGCCGACTTCAAACGGAATCATCTTCGACAGACGATCCGCCAGACCGTAAGACTTGCCCTGCACCCGCGCCACGTCACGGACCACAGCCTTGGCCGCCATGGAACCGAAGGTGATGATCTGGCTTACCGCGTTGCGGCCGTATTTCTCGGCCACATAATCGATCACGCGGTCACGACCGTCCATGCAGAAGTCGACGTCGAAGTCGGGCATGGATACCCGTTCCGGGTTAAGGAAACGTTCGAACAGCAGGTCATATTCCAGCGGGTCAAGGTCGGTGATCTTCTGCACGTAGGCCACCAGCGACCCGGCACCCGATCCACGGCCCGGCCCCACCGGCACGCCGTTGCTCTTGGCCCACTGGATAAAGTCCATAACGATCAGGAAGTAACCGGGAAAACCCATCTGGATGATGATATCCAGCTCGAAATTCAACCGGTCGACGTAAACCTGACGTTTGGTTTCGTAGTCTTCGGTGGTGTCCCTGGGCAGCAGAACGCTCAGGCGATCTTCCAGACCATCGAAGGAAACCTTGCGGAAATACTCGTCGATGGTCATGCCATCGGGGATCGGGAAGTTGGGCAGGAAGTGAGTGCCCAGCTTCACTTCGATGTTGCAGCGCTTGGCAATCTCGACGGTGTTTTCCAGCGCTTCGGGAATGTCGCTGAACAGCTCGGCCATTTCCTCGGCGCTTTTGAGGTATTGCTGATCGCTGTAATTTTTCGAACGCCGCGGATCGTCGAGGGCACGACCCTCACCGATGCAAACGCGGGTTTCGTGGGCGGCGAAGTCTTCCTGCTTGATGAAACGCACGTCGTTGGTTGCGACCAGCGGCGCACCAATTTTTTCAGCCAGGGCCACGGCACCGTGCAACTGTTCTTCGTCGTTGGGGCGGTTGGTGCGCTGGATTTCCAGGTAAAAGCGATCCGGGAACACGGCCATCCATTCACGTGCCAGGTTTTCCGCTTCGGCCGGGTTGCCACTGAGCATCGCCAGGCCGATCTCGCCTTCTTTCGCCGCCGACAGCATGATCAAGCCTTCGCTGGCTTCGGCCACCCATTCGCGTTCGATGATGACCGAGCCGTTGCGCTGGCCGTCGATGAAGCCGCGAGAGATCAGTTCGGTGAGGTTGCGATAACCCACGGCGTTCATCGCCAGCAGGCTGATCCGGCTCAGAGCGTTATCCGGATCCTTGTTCGACAACCACAGGTCGGCGCCGCAGATCGGCTTGATCCCGGCACCCATGGCGGCTTTATAGAATTTGACCAGGGAACACATGTTGTTCTGGTCGGTGACCGCTACGGCAGGCATGTTCATGCCGACCAGGGTCTTGACCAGCGGTTTGATCCGCACCAGACCGTCGACCAGGGAGTACTCAGTGTGCAGGCGTAGATGAACGAATGAAGCCGGCATAGTGATCCTGTCTAGAAACTAGAAACGTGAAGACAACAAGGCCCGGATTGTACCGGGCCTTGGCAAAAACATCAGCCTTGCGACTAACTCTCGATCAGGTTTTCCCGCGCCTCGTACGCCAGGCGTACCGGGGCGAACGAGCGGCGGTGAATCGGCGTTGGACCCAAGCGGGCCAGCGCCTCCAGGTGAACGGGCGTCGGGTAGCCTTTGTGGCCGCCGATGCCGTAACCCGGGTAAATCAATTCGAACGCTGCCATCTCGCGGTCGCGGCTGACCTTGGCCAGAATCGACGCGGCAGCGATGGCCGGTACCTTGCCGTCGCCCTGCACCACCGCTTCGGCGCGCATGGACAGTTTCGGGCAGCGGTTGCCGTCGATCATCGCCAGTTTCGGCTGAATGTGCAGACCTTCGATGGCGCGCTGCATGGCCAGCATGGTGGCGTGCAAGATGTTCAGCTCGTCGATTTCTTCGACTTCAGCCCGGGCAATGCACCAGCTCAGGGCCTTTTCGCAGATTTCGTCGTAGAGCTTTTCGCGGCGTGCTTCGGTGAGCTTCTTCGAATCGTTCAGGCCCAGGATCGGACGGCTCGGATCAAGGATCACGGCAGCCGTTACCACGGCACCACAAAGCGGGCCGCGACCGACTTCGTCAACACCGGCTACCAACTCTTCGACTTCAGCGACCAAGGTGAAATCCAGCCCCATTTGCATGCTTGTTTTACTCATTGTACTTGGCCGATCAGGTTCAACACTGCATCTGCAGCCTGGTTGGAGGCATCCAGACGAAGGGTCCGGTGGATTTCATCGAAGCCGCGGGTCTGTTCTTCACCGCCTTCGATCAGTGGCGACAGCGTTTGGGCCAAGGCTTCAACCGTCGCATCGTCCTGCAACAACTCGGGCACCAACAGACGCTGGGCCAGCAGGTTCGGCAAGGAGATGTAGGGACTTTTCACCATGCGCTTGAGAATCCAGAACGTCAGCGGTGCCAAGCGGTAGGCGACCACCATCGGCCGTTTGTACAACAACGCTTCAAGCGTCGCCGTTCCGGAGGCAATCAGTACCGCGTCGCAGGCCGCCAGGGCCAGGTGGGATTTGCCATCGAGCAATGTCAGCGGCAGATCTCGGCCCGCCAGCAGCTCTTCAAGTTGCTTGCGGCGCTCGGGGCCAGCGCAAGGCATGACGAACCGCACACCAGGGCGCAGGGCTCGCAGACGCTGGGCCGTATCGAGAAACAACGCACCGAGTCGGCCAACTTCGCCACCGCGGCTGCCGGGCATCAGAGCAACCAGCGGCCCGTCGGGCAAACCGAGTTCAGCCCGCGCGGCGGCACGGTCGGCCTCCAGCGGGATGGCGTCAGCCAGGGAATGCCCGACAAACCGCACCGGCACGCCCTTCTCTTCATAGAATTTCGCTTCGAACGGGAACAGCGTCAGCATCAGATCGCAGCCTTCACGAATCTTCAGCACCCGTTTCTGCCGCCACGCCCAAACCGACGGGCTCACGTAATGCACGGTCTTGATCCCGGCCTGACGCAGCTTGAGTTCGATATTGAGGTTGAAGTCCGGGGCATCGATACCGATGAACACGTCCGGCTTCTCGGCGATCAGGTCGGCAACCAGCTTCTTGCGGCGTGCCAGCAACTCGCGCAAGCGACCCAGCACTTCCACCAGGCCCATGACCGAAAGACGTTCCATCGGAAAATACGAAGTCAGGCCTTCGGCCTGCATCAGCGGACCACCGACACCGATGAACTCGACTGCCGGATGCTGTGCCTTGAGTGCGCGCATGAGACCCGCGCCAAGAATGTCGCCGGAAGCCTCACCCGCCACCAGCGCAATACGCAGATTAGCCATGATTAACGAGTGATGCCGCGGGTC
This sequence comes from Pseudomonas sp. GM41(2012), assembly GCF_000282315.2. Lineage (GTDB taxonomy): Bacteria > Pseudomonadota > Gammaproteobacteria > Pseudomonadales > Pseudomonadaceae > Aquipseudomonas. The sequence goes on along the minus strand of NZ_AKJN02000008.1, from coordinate 55,201 downwards.
GAAGACTGGATGGAATCACGGAATACCGCGACTTCCGGGAACTGATCCGAAGTCTCGGCCAGCTCGGCGAGTGCCTGTTCGACCGTCAGGCCCTGGCGATAAACCACCTTGTAGGCACGACGCAGCGCGTGAATCGCATCTTCGCTGAAACCGCGACGACGCATGCCTTCGAAGTTCATGCTGCGTGCTTCGGCCGGGTTGCCGAATACCGTAACGTACGCCGGGACGTCCTTGCCGATGGCCGTGCCCATACCGGAAAAGCTGTGGGCGCCGATATGGCAATACTGGTGAACCAGGGTAAAACCGGACAGGATCGCCCAGTCTTCAACGTGCACATGGCCCGCCAATGCGGTGTTATTGACCAGGATGCAGTGGTTGCCGATGACGCTATCGTGGCCGATGTGGGCATAAGCCATGATCAGATTGTGATCGCCCAGGGTCGTTTCAGAACGGTCCTGAACGGTCCCACGGTGAATCGTCACGCCTTCACGGATGACATTGTGGTCACCGATGACCAGGCGAGTTTCTTCACCTTTGTATTTCAGATCGGGCGTGTCCTCACCTACCGAAGAAAACTGGTAGATGCGGTTGTGCTTTCCGATTCGGGTCGGGCCTTTAAGAATCACATGCGGCCCGATCACTGTCCCCTCGCCGATTTCCACACCTGCACCGATGATCGACCAAGGGCCGACCTCGACGCCGTCGGCCAGGATAGCCGTCGGATCGATGATTGCGCGAGGGTCAATCAAACTCATAGTTTGCGTTCCGCGCAGATGATTTCAGCAGAGCAGACTGGCTTGCCATCGACCGAAGCCTGGCACTCGAACTTCCAGATCTGACGCTTGCAGCTGATGAAGCGGGCTTCGAGGATCAACTGATCGCCTGGGGTGACGGGCTGGCGAAAACGCAGTTTGTCGGAGCCGACGAAGTAGTAGAGCGTGCCGTCGGCTGGCTTCACGTCAAGCATTTTGAAGCCAAGGATACCGGCAGCCTGAGCCATCGCTTCGATGATCAACACACCCGGCATGATTGGATGCGCAGGGAAGTGACCATTGAAGAACGGTTCGTTGATGCTGACATTCTTGTAGGCGCGAATGCGCTTGCCTTCCACATCCAGATCCACGACCCGGTCCACCAGCAGGAACGGGTAACGGTGAGGCAGGTATTCGCGAATCTCGTTGATGTCCATCATTTCGGGGGGAAGCCTATGTAAAGATTGGGAGGCGCGACTGACGCGCACCCCTCTAGCAAATCAAGGAGGCAGTCTAGCGGCTGTGCACACTTGATATGGAAATGGTATCAGCCATCTGATGAAGCATTACCGTCAGGGGTCACTTCCCCTACTCGCTTTTCCAGCTGTCGTAACCGCCGCGCGATGTCATCGAGCTGACGGATGCGTGCCGCGCTTTTGCGCCACTCGGCTGCCGGTTGCATGGCTGTACCGGAAGAATAGGAACCCTTTTCCGTAATCGAATGGGTCACCATGGTCATCCCGGTGATGAAAACGTTGTCGCAAATTTCGATATGTCCCACCAGCCCTACGCCACCGGCGAGCATGCAATGCTTGCCGATTTTAGTGCTGCCGGAGATGCCCACACACGCGGCCATGGCGGTGTGATCACCGACCTGCACGTTGTGGGCGATCTGAATCTGGTTGTCGAGCTTCACACCGTTACCCAGAACGGTATCGGCCAGTGCACCGCGATCGATAGCGGTATTCACGCCAATCTCCACGTCGTCACCGACCAGCACACCACCGATCTGGGCGATTTTCTGCCAGACACCTTTCTCATTGGCAAAACCGAAGCCTTCGCCACCGAGGACAGCGCCGGATTGAATCACCACCCGCTTACCGATGCGCACGTCGTGATACAGCGTGACTCGCGGGGCCAACCAACCGCCCTCGCCAATCTCGCAGCGGGCACCGATGAAGCAGTGCGCGCCAACGGTCACACCCGCAGCAATACGCGCGCAGCTTTCGATCACCGCAAAGGCGCCAATGCTCGCCGCCGGATCGACCACCGCATCCGCCGCCACAACGGCGGTCGGATGAATACCGACAGCGGCCTTTGGCTTGGGATCGAACAGATGGGAAATCCGCGCGTAGGCCAGATACGGATCAGGCACGACCAGCGCATTACCTGCAAAACCTTCAGCATCAGCGGCCTTCAGCAACAACGCTGCGGCCCGGCTGTCCGCCAGGTATTTACGGTATTGGGGGTTTGCGAGAAAGCTCAACTGAGCTGGGCCAGCCTCTTGCAAAGTGGCTAGCCCAGTAATTTCTTTCTCCGGGTCGCCACGCAGTGTGGCGCCGAGGAACTCGGCCAATTGGCCGAGCTTTATAGTCGCTGTCATGGTTACTTCAGCTGATTCATGCGCTCGATAACCTGGCGAGTGATGTCGTACTGAGGCTTGACATCGATCACTGCGCCACGCTCGAAGACCAGGTCATAAGCACCTTTCTTGATGACTTCTTCCACAGCGCTGTCCAGTTTCGGCTTGAGCTGTTTCAGCATTTCACGGTCGGCAACGGCTTTGGCTTCGTTCAGTTCCTTGGACTGGAACTGGAAGTCGCGGGCCTTTTGCTTGAACTCGAGCTCCAGGCGTTCACGCTCACCTTGCTGCATCTTGTCGCCGCCGGCCATCAGACGGTCCTGGATACCTTTGGCACTGCTTTCCAGAGTCTTGAGCTTGGTCAGCTGTGGGCCGAACTTCTTCTCGGCATCAACGGCGTACTTCTTGGCCGCATCGGATTCCAGCAGAGCCATCTGATAGTTCAGAACGGCGATTTTCATGTCGGCAAAAGCCGGGCCTGCTACCAGTACGGTCGCCAGGAGAACCAATTGAGTCAACTTACGCACGATGCACTCCTACAAAATCCATTGTCGTTATCTTGGGTCAGACGCTTAGAACGTCTGGCCGAGGGAGAATTGGAACACTTGAGTCTCAGCGTCATCCGGTTTCTTGACCGGCATGGCCAACGCGAAGCTCAGAGGACCCAGTGCGGTAACCCAGGTCACGCCTACACCGACGGAGCTGGCCATGTTGCTCAGGCTGATATCGTTACACGCTGTTTGAGCGGTTGAACCGACATTGGCGTTCGTCGTTTTATCGCACTTGGAGTCGAATACGTTACCCACATCCCAGAATACCGAAGTACGCAGGGAACGCTGATCCTTGACGAATGGCAGCGGGAACAGAACCTCGACACCACCCTGGATCAAAACGTTACCACCGAACGGCAGCGGATCCTGGTCCGGGTCGGCGAGCGTGCCGGTGTTACCCGTCACAGCCGCACCGCGACTTGGGGTACTGCGAGGACCGAGAGTGCTGTCCTTGAAGCCACGAACCGAGTTGAAACCACCAGCATAGTAGTTTTCATAGAACGGCAAGCCATCGGTAGAACCATAACCATCGCCATAGCCCAGTTCGGTGTGCAGGCGCATGGTGTAGTTTTCAGACAATGGCTGGAACAACTGGCCACGGTAATCAAGCTTGAAGAACGACAGGTCACTACCAGGCGTGGTGGTTTCCAGTGTCAGGCTTTGGGAATGACCACGGGTCGCCAATACGCCTTTGTTCAGTGTGGATTCGGACCAGCCGGCCGAAGCCTTGAAGTTCAGGTAGTTGTCGCCTTCCTTGTTAACGAAGTCGAAGATCTCGTCAACGGTGTATTGACCGGTCTTGATCTTGTCTTGTTGCGCAGTCAGGCCGAAGGTCAGACGCGAAGTCTCGCTGATCGGGTAACCGACGCTCACGCCTGCACCCAGGCTGTCTACGGCATAGCTGGCTACATCGACGTCGAGGTCTTTGTAGTCAGTGGTGCGATAGAACGCGTTGTAACCCAGGCTCACACCGTCAGCAGTCCAGTACGGGTCGACATAACCGAAGTTATAACGGCTCTGGTATTCACTGCGAGTCAAGCCGATGCTGACCTTGTTACCCGTACCCAGGAAGTTGTTCTGAGTGATCGAACCACCGAGGATCAGACCGGCGCTCTGGGCAAAACCGACGCTGGCGGTAATCGAACCGGAGGCCTGTTCTTCAACGCTGTAGTTCACGTCTACCTGGTCGTCGACGCCCGGCACGGCCGGTGTTTCGACGTTGACTTCCTTGAAGAAGCCCAGACGCTCAAGACGAGTCTTGGACTGATCGATCAGGTAAGTCGAAGCCCAGCCACCTTCCATCTGACGCATTTCACGGCGCAGCACTTCGTCTTCGGACTTGGTGTTGCCACGGAAGTTGATGCGGTTCACGTAAGCACGCTTGCCCGGATCGACGGCGAATGTGATGTCGACGGTATGGTCTTCATCGTGAGGCTGAGGCACGCCATTGACGTTGGCGAAGGTATAACCCTCGTTACCCAGACGACGGGTGATCAGTTCGGACGTGGTGGTCATCAGCTTGCGCGAGAACACCTGGCCTTTCTGGACCAGCAGCAGGGACTTGACCTGGTCTTCAGGGACTTTCAGGTCGCCGCTCAGCTTGACGTCACGGACGGTGTACTTCTCGCCTTCATTGACGTTGACGGTGATATAGACGTGCTTCTTGTCCGGGGTGATGGACACCTGGGTCGAAGCGATATCCATGTTGATATAGCCACGGTCCAGGTAGTAGGAGCGCAGACGCTCCAGGTCACCGGACAGTTTTTCACGAGCGTACTTGTCATCGTTCTTGAAGAACGACAGCCAGTTGGTGGTCTTGAGTTCAAACAGGTCGATCAGGTCTTCTTCAGGGAAGACGGTGTTACCCACCACGTTGATGTGCTGGATAGCAGCAACGGTGCCTTCGTTGATATTGACCTTCAACGCAACGCGGTTACGCGGCTGCGGCACCACTTCGGTGTCGACGGTGGCCGAGTAGCGACCCTGAGCGACGTATTGACGTTGCAGCTCGTTACGCACACCTTCGAGGGTGGCGCGCTGGAAGATCTCGCCTTCGGCCAGACCGGATTGTTTGAGGCCTTTCATCAGGTCTTCAGTGGAGATCGCCTTGTTACCCTCGATCTCGATACTGGCGACCGACGGGCGTTCGACTACCGTGATGACCAGGACGTTGCCATCGCGGCCCAGCTGGATATCTTGAAAGAAACCGGTTTTGAACAACGCACGAGTGGATTCCACCAGGCGACGATCATCCGCCTGTTCACCGACGTTCAACGGCAAAGCACCAAAGACGCTACCCGCGGAGACCCGCTGGAGGCCATTGACGCGAATATCAGAGATAGTGAAGGACTCGGCGTGAACTTCGGCGATCATCAATACGGTGAGAACCGCAGTTAGCAGCAGACGTTTCATGAAGTCCTTTCTTATTCCAACTGGCAATAAACAAACTGCCGCAAAATGCGGCAGATTCGCAATTCAGCGAAGCGTTACAGTCGACCCAGATCATTGACAAGAGCAAGCAACATCACCCCGATCACCAAACTGATACCGATCTGTATCCCCCAACCCTGCACCCGATCCGACAAGGGGCGACCACGCGCCCACTCGATCAGATAAAACAACAAATGCCCCCCATCCAGTACAGGAATGGGCAACAAATTCAGAACCCCCAAGCTAATACTCAGATAAGCAAGGAAATTCAGGAAATCAGCGACACCCGACTGGGCAGAAGCGCCCGCCACTTTAGCAATGGTTATCGGTCCACTCAAGTTTTTTACCGAGAGCTCACCGAACAACATTTTCTTGAGCGAATCGAGGGTTAGTACGCTCATGGTCCAGGTGCGTCGAGCACCCTCCCCAATCGCGGCCACAGGACCATAACTAACTTCGCGAATCATCTCTGGCGGCCAATCAATTGCCTTCACCCCAGCCCCCAGATAACCACTGGGTGCCTTCTTCTCGCCGCGAGCAGCCAGCGTCACAGGGACGTCGATTTGAGCACCATCACGCTCGACGCGCAGCATGATTTTGGTATCAGGGTGCATACGGACCGTGTCCACCACCTGCTGCCAGTCATCAAGCGACTTGCCGTCCAGAGCCAACAGTCGGTCACCGGTCTTCAGGCCTGCAGCCTGTGCCGGGCCTTTCGGGTCTAGTTCAGCCAGGACCGGTGGCAGCGCCGGACGCCAAGGGCGCAAGCCCAACGAACGAATCGGATCAGGCTCATCGGCACCCTTGAGCCATTTATCCAGCATCAGCTCACGGGGCGAATCCACTGTGGAACCCTGATCACGGACCAGCAACTGCAGGGAACCGCTCTCCCCAAGACGACGGACCAACTGCAGGTTCACCGCGGCCCAGCCGGAAGTTGGCTCGCCATCGATGGCAATGATTTCCTGGCCCGCGCTCAAACCAGCCCTGGCAGCGATACTGCCGGATTCGACCGCACCAATGACCGGGCGCACCTGCTCGCTGCCGAGCATGGCGAGCACCCAGAAAAAAATCATCGCCAGTAAAAAGTTGGCAATCGGACCCGCCGATACGATAGCGATACGCTGGCGGACGGATTTGCGATTGAAGGTTTGATCGAGCTGATCGGCCGGCACTTCGCCTTCGCGCTCGTCGAGCATTTTCACGTAACCGCCCAGCGGGATCGCGGCAACGACGAACTCAGTGCCTTTCTTGTCGTGCCAGCGCAGCAACGGCATACCGAAGCCCACGGAGAAACGCAGCACTTTGACCCCACAGCGACGTGCGACCCAGAAATGGCCGAATTCGTGGAAGGTAACCAGCACACCCAAAGCCACCAGGGTGCCGACAATCATATAGAGCGCGCTCATCTACTTTCTCCGCAATCCTGTCCAGTGCCGCATGGGTCAACGTATTGCAGCACTTACCGCCCGAGACGACTCAACCATTGTTCGGCCAGTACTCGCGCTTTCGTGTCGGCCGTGAACACTGCCTCGAGATCGTCAACCGCAACCACGGGCTCGAGATTCAACACTTCTTCGATGATACTCGCGATTTCCGGGTAGCGAACCCGCCCGTCGAGAAAGGCCGCGACCGCCACTTCATTCGCCGCATTCAGCATGGCCGGCGCGCTATTGCCGGATTCGGCCGCCTGACGCGCAAGGCGCAGACACGGGAATCGCTCTTCATCAGGCGCCTGGAAGTCCAGCCGCGCAATTGCAAACAGGTCCAGCGGCGCAACACCCGAGTCGATTCGCTCCGGCCAGGCCAGCGCGTTGGCGATCGGCGTGCGCATGTCAGGGTTACCTAACTGGGCCAATACCGAACCATCGATGTAATCGACCAGCGAATGAATCACGCTTTGAGGATGAATCACCACTTCGACCTGGGACGGCTTGGCATCAAACAGCCAGCAGGCTTCGATCAGCTCCAGCCCCTTGTTCATCATGCTGGCCGAATCCACCGAAATCTTGCGCCCCATGGACCAGTTCGGATGGGCACACGCTTGCTCAGGGGAAACATGCACCAGTTCAGCCATAGGTGTCTGTCGGAACGGACCACCAGAGGCTGTGAGTAAAATCCGACGCACCCCGACGGCACCCAGTCCACGAGCGAAATCCTGCGGCATGCACTGGAAAATCGCGTTGTGCTCGCTGTCGATCGGCAGCAGCACCGAACCACTCTTGCGCACAGCCTGCATGAACAGCGCACCGGACATCACCAGTGCTTCTTTGTTGGCCAGGAGGATTTTCTTGCCGGCTTCGACCGCTGCCAGAGTCGGTCGCAAGCCCGCAGCGCCAACGATGGCCGCCATGACCGCATCGACCTCAGGATCGGAAGCAACCTGACACAGGCCTTCCTCTCCCACCAGCACGCGAGTCGACAGACCTGCGGCGCGCAAGTCGTCCTGCAAGCCTCGGGCAGCACCCGCCTCAGGTACCACGGCGAACCGCGGCGTATGACGAACGCACAGGGCCAACAGCTCGCTCAGACGGGTGAAACCGCTCAAGGCGAAAGCCTGATAACGCTCAGGATGGCGAGCGATGACGTCAAGCGTGCTCAGACCAATCGAACCGGTCGCCCCCAGGACGGTAATCTGCTGCGGGCGGCTCACGGTGCCGCCATCCACAGCAGCACGGCAAACACCGGAATCGCTGCCGTCAGGCTGTCGATACGGTCCAGCACGCCGCCGTGCCCCGGAAGCAGATTACTGCTGTCCTTGATCCCGGACTGACGCTTGAACATGCTTTCGGTGAGATCACCTACCACCGAGATAAACACGATGATGGCTGCACCCATCAGACCTTTGAACAGCTGCGCCACCGTCCAGTCTCGAACCAGACCGACAATGACAGTAATGACCAGACTCGCTACAAGGCCGCCGTAGACGCCCTCCCAGCTTTTGCCGGGACTGACCTGTGGCGCCAGCTTGCGCTTGCCAAAAGCCCGACCAGAGAAATAAGCACCGATATCAGCGCCCCAGACCAGCACCATCACCACCATGATCAGCCAGTTACCCAAAGGCTCCTGCTTGATCTGAACCAGACCTTGCCAGGCGGGCAGCAGGATCAGCAGACCGATCACCAGCTTGCAGGCAGCGCTGGACCAAAGTTCGCTGGAGCGCGGATATGTCAGCACCAGGTAGGTTGCAACACCCCACCAAAGCACCGAAGCGCCCAACACCCAAGGCGCGAGCCCAGGCACGATATGCATGACAAACAGCATCAGCGCGACCACAGCCGCATAGGCAAGGCGGATCGGCTGCTCAGTGAAGCCCGCCAGGCGAGCCCACTCCCATGCACCGAGGGTCACGACCAGCCCGATGAACAGCGCAAAACCGGTGCCCTCGAGCAGGAAAAATCCGCACAAGGCAATCGGCAGCAGGATCAGCGCAGTGATGATTCGTTGTTTAAGCATTAAACCCGGGCTCCAGCCTCGACCTGCTCGCTCGTTTTACCGAAACGGCGCTGCCGAGAAGCAAAATCGGCCAGCGCGGTACGCATGGCATCGTGTTTGAAGTCCGGCCAGAACAGGTCGGAGAAGTACAACTCGGCGTAAGCCAGTTGCCACAGCAGGAAGTTACTGATGCGGTGCTCGCCACCGGTACGGATGCACAAGTCCGGCAACGGCAAATCGCCGGTCGCCAGACAGGTTTGCAACAGTTCCGGGGTAATGTCTTCCGGACGCAGGTGCCCGGCCTGGACTTCCCGAGCCAGACGCTGTGCGGCCTGCGCGATATCCCACTGCCCGCCATAGTTGGCAGCGATCTGCAGAATGAAGCGATTGGTGCCCGCCGTCATTGCCTCAGCTTCACGCATGGCAGCCTGAAGCTCCGGATGAAAACGTGAACGGTCACCAATGATGCGCAAACTGATGTTGTTGTCGTTTAGGCGCTTGGCCTCGCGACGCAACGCCTTGAAGAACAGATCCATCAAGGCACTGACTTCATCGGCCGGGCGCTGCCAGTTCTCGCTGGAGAACGCGAACAGGGTCAGTACTTCGACCTTGGCCTCGGCACACACCTCAATCACCGCACGCACTGCATCCACGCCCGCTTTATGCCCGGCGACACCCGGCATAAAGCGTTTTTTCGCCCAGCGATTATTACCATCCATGATGATCGCGACATGGCGCGGCACCGCGGACGGTGCAGTCTGCTTGGTCTTATCCATTAAAACGTGACCCTTATACGGCCATCAGGTCTTTTTCTTTCTGCGCCAAATTCGCGTCGATTTCAGCCACGTACTTTTTGGTCAGATCATCGATCTCGCCAGTGGCGCGACGTTCTTCGTCTTCACTGATTTCTTTTTCCTTGACCAGATCCTTCAGCTGGCTGTTCGCATCACGACGGATGTTGCGCACTGCAACACGGGCATCTTCAGCGACATCGCGAGCCTGCTTGGTGAAGCCCTTACGGGTTTCTTCGGTCAGGGCCGGCATGGAGATCAGCAGCAACTCACCCAGGTTGGTCGGGTTGAGGTTCAGACCCGCGCTACCGATGGCCTTGTCGACAGCACCGAGCATGTTGCGCTCAAAGGCAACGACTTGCAGGGTACGGGCGTCTTTGACGGTGATGTTCGCCACTTGCTTGATCGGAGTGTCGGAACCGTAATACGGCACCATCACGCCTTCCAGAATGCTTGGATGCGCCTGGCCAGTACGAATACGGCCAAAGTTATGCATCAGCGACTCGACGGATTTCTGCATACGCTCTTTAGCGTCTTTCTTGATTTCGTTGATCATTGTTGGCCTTCCTCGATCAGGGTCCCTTCAGCGCCGCCGTGCACGATATTCAGCAGGGCGCCGGGCTTGTTCATGTTAAATACGCGCAACGGCATCTTGTGGTCGCGGCACAGGCAAATAGCGGTCAGATCCATCACGCCCAGCTTGCGATCCAGCACTTCATCGTAAGTCAGATGATCGAACTTCTCAGCATGCGGGTCTTTGAATGGGTCAGCGGTATAAACGCCATCGACCTTGGTCGCCTTGAGCACGACATCGGCATCGATTTCGATTGCACGCAAGCACGCTGCCGAATCCGTGGTGAAGAACGGATTACCGGTACCGGCCGCGAAAATCACGACTTCCTTGGCATTCAAGTGGCGCATGGCTTTGCGGCGATCATAGTGATCGGTTACGCCAACCATGGAAATGGCCGACATCACGATGGCCGAGATATTGGCACGTTCCAGCGCATCGCGCATGGCCAGGGCGTTCATCACAGTGGCCAGCATGCCCATGTGGTCGCCGGTAACCCGATCCATGCCGGCCGCGCTCAACGCTGCACCGCGGAACAGGTTGCCACCGCCGATCACCAGACCGACCTGAACACCGATGCCGACCAGTTGGCCGACTTCCAGCGCCATGCGATCCAGAACTTTCGGATCGATCCCGAACTCTTCCGAGCCCATCAGGGCCTCGCCGCTAAGCTTGAGTAGAATGCGTTTATAGCGAGCCTGATAACCACTGCCCTGCTGAGCCATTGCGAATCTCTCCTGCGGCGTATTTTAAAAATTCTTTGCGAGCTGTTTACAGCTGGCGTTCACTCTAACTTGGCACTGCTTCAGCGCCATCGGAACATGGCTTTGTAAGCCAGTTCCAAAAGGAAACCAATTAAAAATTGGTGCCCCATCTGAAAAGAGGCTGCGCGCGTGAGCGGGCAGCCTCTTCAGGGCGACAGTTAAAAAACCGTCTTATTGCTTGGCGGCAGCCAGCTGGGCAGCAACTTCTTCAGCGAAGTTGTCGACCGGCTTCTCGATGCCTTCGCCTACTTTGAAGTAGGTGAAAGAAACGATTTCAGCACCGGCTTTCTTGGCCAGTTCGCCAACCTTGATTTCAGGGTTCTTGACGAACGCCTGCTCAACCAGGCTCGCTTCAGCCAGGAACTTGCTGATACGACCTTTGACCATGTTTTCAACGATGTTTTCTGGCTTGCCAGCGATCTTGTCAGCGTTGAGGGTCAGGAACACGCCTTTCTCGCGCTCGACCGCTTCAGCGGAAACTTCCGATGGCAGCAGGAATTCAGGGTTGGTGGCCGCTACGTGCATAGCGATGTCTTTGGCCAGCTCAACGGTGCCGCCTTTGAGAACAACCGCAACACCGATCTTGTTGCCGTGCAGGTAACCACCAACAACATCACCTTCAACGCGAGCCAGGCGACGGATGTTGACGTTTTCGCCAACCTTGCCGACCAGAACCAGGCGATCAGCTTCTTGAGCTTCGATCAGCGGAGCGACGTCAGTCAGTTTGTCAGCGAACGCTTTTTCAACGCTGTTAGCAACAAATGCCTTGAAGTCGTCCTGCAGAGCCAGGAAGTCGGTCTGCGAGTTCACTTCCAGCAGAACGGCGGTTTTACCGTCTTCCTTCAGAGCGATCGCGCCTTCAGCGGCAACGTTGCCAGCTTTCTTGGCAGCCTTGATGGCGCCCGAAGCACGCATGTCATCAATGGCTTTTTCGATGTCGCCGCCAGCCTTGGTCAAGGCCTTTTTGCAGTCCATCATGCCTTCGCCAGTACGCTCGCGCAGTTCTTTGACCAACGCTGCAGTAATCTCTGCCATTTCAAAATTCCTCTTGGATAGGTTTTCAACCATTCCACCCGATCGAACGGGCGATCAATTCTTCCCGAACCACCCTTGCTGGCTGCTGCAGGTTACAAAGGCTGTAACTGCGCTGCCGACAAACGGTTTTCGAGGTGGCAAAAAGGGGGCCAAGCCCCCTTTTTGCTTACTGAGTCAACGCCTGGGCGTCAATTACTCAGCTGCTGCTACCGGAGCTTCTTCAACGAACTGCTCGGTGCCGCCAGCAACGTGGTTGCGACCGCGGATAACAGCGTCAGCCATCGAACCCATGTACAACTGGATAGCGCGGATTGCGTCATCGTTGCCTGGGATGATGTAGTCAACGCCTTCCGGGCTGCTGTTGGTATCGACTACGCCGATAACCGGGATGCCCAGCTTGTTGGCTTCGGTGATCGCGATGCGCTCGTGATCAACGTCGATAACGAACAGTGCGTCTGGCAGACCGCCCATGTCCTTGATACCACCCAGGGAACGATCGAGCTTCTCAAGATCGCGAGTGCGCATCAGCGCTTCTTTCTTGGTCAGCTTGGCGAAAGTACCGTCTTCGGCTTGCACTTCAAGGTCACGCAGACGCTTGATGGAAGCACGGATGGTTTTGAAGTTGGTCAGCATGCCGCCCAACCAGCGGTGATCGACGTACGGCGAACCGCAACGTGCTGCTTCTTCAGCAACGATCTTGCCAGCGGAACGCTTGGTGCCGACGAACAGAATCTTGTTTTTGCCCTGGGCCAGACGCTCTACGAAAGTCAGAGCTTCGTTGAACATTGGCAGGGTTTTTTCAAGGTTGATGATGTGGATCTTGTTACGCGCGCCGAAAATGTACTTACCCATTTTCGGGTTCCAGTAACGGGTCTGGTGACCGAAGTGCACACCGGCCTTCAGCATATCGCGCATGTTGACTTGGGACATGATAGTTCCTTAATAAGTCGGGTTTGGCCTCCACGTATCCCAATGACCAACCAGCAGCATCAGCTGAAGGCACCCAGGTCATCGTGTCGACACGTGTGTGGATTTAGGCTTTTCAGGGGATCCCCGGAAAGCGGCGCATTTTATATCACAAGGCAGAAAAAAACGGAACCCGGATTGTTAAATCCAGGTGCATGCTTTGGTTCCAGCCCTTGGAATCCTCCAAGAATGCGCCATTCTATAAGGAGAAGCGATGCACAGAGGCTCAGATTTGCGCTGCTCGTCTGTTAGAATCGCGTTTTTAAGGGCCGCGAAGATCGATCGCGCAACGCCCATTTCGTTTTAGAAGGCGCCATCGAGCGCAGAGAGAGCCTGTATGACCGTCACCCTCAAAACCCCAGAGGACATCGCAAAAATGCGCATCGCCGGCAAACTGGCCGCCGATGTGCTGGAAATGATTGCCGAACATGTCAAGCCGGGTATTACCACTGAAGAACTGGACCGCATCTGCCACGACTATATCGTCAATGAGCAGAAAGCCATCCCTGCCCCGCTCAATTACAAGGGCTTCCCGAAGTCGATCTGCACCTCGATCAACCACGTGGTCTGCCACGGCATCCCGAACGAGAAGCCGCTGAAAGATGGCGACACGCTGAACATCGACGTCACCGTGATCAAGGACGGCTACCACGGCGACACCAGTCGCATGTTCCACGTCGGCACCGTGCCGGTCTGGGCCGAGCGCCTGTCGCAAGTGACCCAGGAATGCATGTACAAGGCCATCGAAATCGTCAAACCCGGCTGCCGCCTGGGCGACATCGGTGAAGTGATCCAGAAGCACGCTGAAAAGAACGGTTTTTCCGTGGTTCGCGAATTCTGCGGTCACGGCATCGGCAAGGTATTCCACGAAGAGCCGCAGATCCTGCACTACGGCCGCGCCGGCACCGGCATGGAGCTGAAAGCCGGCATGACGTTCACCATCGAGCCGATGATCAACCAGGGTAAGGCCGACACTAAGGTATTGGGTGACGGCTGGACCGCAATCACCAAGGACCGCAAGCTGTCGGCACAGTGGGAACACACCCTGCTGGTAACCGAAACCGGTTACGAGATCTTCACCCTGCGCGCCGACGACACCATCCCGCGCGTTTCGGCCTGATCCGGGCGCGCAGTTCCTCAGCCTTATAGACAGGAAAGCCAATCAATGCCGCAGGTGGATCCCGAACTCTTCGACCGTGGCCAGTTCCAGGCTGAACTGGCCCTGAAGGCAAGCCCGATCGCGGCCTTCAAGAAGGCGATTCGCCAGGCCCGCGAGGTGCTCGACGAGCGCTTTCGCAGCGGCCGCGACATTCGCCGGTTGATCGAGGATCGCGCCTGGTTCGTCGATAACATCCTGCAAAAGGCCTGGGAGCAGTTCAACTGGAGCGAAGACGCCGACATAGCTCTGGTGGCGGTCGGCGGCTACGGTCGCGGTGAGTTGCACCCTTATTCCGACATCGATTTGCTGATCCTGCTGGACAGCGCCGATCACGAAGTTTTCCGAGACTCCATCGAGCGTTTTCTGACGCTGTTGTGGGACATCGGCCTTGAAGTGGGCCAGAGCGTTCGCTCCGTGGACGAATGCGTCCAGGAGGCCCGCGCCGACCTGACGGTCGTCACCAACCTGATGGAAAGCCGTACCATCTGCGGCCCCGAGCGCTTGCGCCAGCGCATGCTGGACGTCACCAGCACCGCGCACATGTGGCCGAGCAAGGACTTCTTCCTGGCCAAACGCGCCGAGCAGAAGGCCCGTCACCACAAGTACAACGACACCGAATACAACCTGGAACCCAACGTCAAAGGTTCGCCCGGCGGCCTACGGGATATTCAGACGATTCTGTGGGTGGCCCGTCGCGAGTACGGCACCCTGAACCTGCGGGCCCTGGCCGGCGAAGGTTTCCTGGTCGAGAGCGAAAACGCCCTGCTGGCCTCCTCCCAGGAATTCCTCTGGAAGGTTCGTTACGCCCTGCACATGCTCGCTGGCCGCTCCGAAGACCGCTTGCTGTTTGATCACCAGCGCACCATCGCCGGGCTGCTGGGTTTCAAAGGCGATGACGCCAAGCAAGCCATCGAAAACTTCATGCAGCAGTATTACCGGGTGGTCATGAGCATTGCCCAGCTCAGCGACCTGATCATCCAGCACTTCGAAGAAGTCATCCTCGCACCGGAAGACGAAGCACCGCCGCAGCCGATCAACTCGCGATTCCAGCTGCACGACGGTTACATCGAGGCGCGCAACGACAACGTGTTCCGCCGCACACCGTTCGCCATGCTGGAAATCTTCGTACTGATGGCCCAGCAGCCGGAAATCAAAGGCGTGCGCGCCGACACCATTCGTCTGCTGCGAGAAAACCGTCACCTGATCGACGACGATTTCCGCAACGATATTCGCAACACCAGCCTGTTTATCGAACTGTTCAAGTGCAAGATCGGCATCCACCGCAACCTGCGACGGATGAACCGTTACGGCATCCTCGGGCGCTACTTGCCGGAGTTCGGCTTCATCGTCGGGCAGATGCAGCACGACCTGTTTCACATCTATACGGTCGATGCTCACACCCTGAACCTGATCAAACATTTGCGTAAGTTGCAGTACACCCAGGTGTCGGAGAAATTCCCGCTGGCCAGCAAGCTCATGGGCAAACTGCCCAAACCCGAGCTGATCTACCTGGCCGGTCTGTACCACGACATCGGCAAGGGCCGGCATGGTGACCACTCGGAAATTGGCGCCGTGGATGCCGAAGCTTTTTGCCAGCGCCACCAATTGCCGGTGTGGGACAGCCGCCTGATCGTCTGGCTGGTGCAAAATCATTTGGTGATGTCGACCACTGCCCAGCGCAAGGACTTGTCCGACCCGCAGGTCATCCACGATTTCGCGCAGATCGTCGGCGACGAAACCCACCTCGATTATCTGTACGTGCTGACCGTCGCCGACATCAACGCCACCAACCCGACGCTGTGGAATTCCTGGCGCGCCAGCCTGTTGCGCCAGCTCTACACCGAGACCAAGCGGGCCTTGCGTCGCGGCCTGGAAAACCCGGTGGACCGCGAAGAGCAGATTCGCCAGACCCAGAGCGCAGCGCTGGACATTCTGGTACGCGGCGGCACCGATCCGGACGACGTCGAGCAGCTGTGGTCGCAATTGGGCGATGACTACTTCCTGCGCCACACCGCCGGCGACGTGGCCTGGCACAGCGACGCGATCCTCCAGCAGCCGGCCGATGGCGGGCCGTTGGTGCTGATCAAGGAAACCACCCAGCGCGAGTTCGAAGGCGGCACGCAGATCTTTATCTATGCGCCGGATCAACACGACTTCTTCGCAGTGACCGTGGCCGCGATGGACCAGCTCAACCTGAACATTCACGACGCCCGGGTCATCACCTCCAGCAGCCAGTTCACCCTCGACACCTACATCGTGCTCGACACCGACGGCGACTCGATCGGCGATAACCCGACGCGGGTCAAACAGATTCGCGAAGGCCTGACCGAAGCCCTGCGCAACCCGGACGACTACCCGACCATCATTCAGCGTCGGGTGCCGCGCCAGCTCAAGCATTTCGCGTTTGCGCCACAGGTGACGATCCACAACGACGCCCAGCGTCCGGTGACCGTGCTGGAGCTTAGCGCGCCCGACCGCCCGGGCCTGCTCGCACGCATCGGCACGATCTTCCTGGAGTTCGACTTGTCGCTGCAGAACGCCAAGATCGCCACCTTGGGCGAGCGCGTGGAAGACGTGTTCTTCATCACCGACGCGAACAACCAGCCGTTGTCCGACCCATTGCTGTGCAGCCGCTTGCAGGATGCAATCGTCGAACAGCTGACCGTCAACCAGGAATCAGAAATCAAACTGTCGCGCATCAGCATCTGATTGCGCGTCAGGATTCAGCCGCTTTGAACGAGACCCCGCACCGATGAACAACGCTCTGAACCAGTTGCAGCCCTACCCGTTCGAGAAGCTCCGCGCCCTGCTCGGCAGCGTCACGCCAAACCCGGACAAGCGCGCCATTGCGCTGTCCATTGGCGAGCCGAAACACCGTTCGCCAAGCTTTGTCGCCGAAGCCCTGGCAAGCAATCTGGATAAGATGGCCGTGTACCCGACCACCCTCGGCATTCCAGCCCTGCGTGAAGCCATCGCCGCCTGGTGCGAACGTCGTTTCAGCGTTCCGAATGGCTGGCTCGACCCGGCGCGCAATGTGCTGCCGGTCAACGGCACTCGTGAAGCGCTGTTCGCGTTCACCCAGACCGTGGTCAATCGCGGCGACGATGCCCTGGTGGTCAGCCCTAACCCGTTCTATCAAATCTACGAAGGCGCCGCGTTCCTCGCCGGAGCCAAGCCGCATTACCTGCCGTGCCTGGACGAAAACGGCTTCAACCCGGATTTCGACGCCGTTTCCCCAGACATCTGGAAACGCTGCCAGATCCTGTTCCTGTGCTCGCCGGGCAACCCGACCGGCGCATTGATCCCGGTTGAAACCCTGAAGAAGCTGATCGCCCTGGCCGACGAATACGACTTCGTGATCGCCGCCGACGAGTGCTACAGCGAACTGTACTTCGACGAACAAACCCCGCCGGCCGGTCTGCTCAGCGCCTGTGTGGAACTGGGCCGCAAGGACTTCAAGCGTTGCGTGGTGTTCCACAGCCTGTCCAAGCGTTCCAACCTGCCAGGTCTGCGCTCCGGTTTTGTTGCCGGTGATGCCGACGTCCTCAAGGGCTTCCTGCTCTATCGCACCTACCACGGCTGCGCGATGCCGGTTCAGACCCAACTGGCCAGCGTTGCCGCATGGAATGACGAAGTGCACGTGCGCGCCAACCGTGCGCTGTATCGCGAGAAGTACGATGCTGTGCTGGAAATCCTCAGCCCGGTGATGGATGTGCAGCGTCCGGACGGCGGTTTCTATTTGTGGCCGAATGTTGACGGCGATGATGAGGCGTTCTGCCGTGACCTGTTCGTTGAAGAACACGTGACCGTGGTGCCGGGTTCTTATCTGTCTCGTGAAGTTGATGGCTTCAATCCGGGTGCCGGACGCGTGCGCTTGGCACTGGTCGCGCCGCTGGCCGAATGTGTAGAAGCGGCCAAGAGAATTCGCGAGTTTATTACCCGCAACAAGTAAATATCCCAGCCCGCACTGTGCAACGCAGTGCGGGCACTTTTATATTGGCTGTGGGCAAACGGACGCACCTCAAGACCGCGTCTATAGACGGCCCCGACGATGCCGCGCAGCAACTGCGGCAAGGCCATGCAGGCGATTTGCATAAAGTGCGGTTCCCAGACAATCGACAGCATTGAATGCCACATTAGCCGCTTAGACTGCGGGCGGGCCGTTGCTCCAATGTCGCACGCAATAGCTGATCGCCATCACCCACAGACAAACCCGACCACGACCGACGCGAAACCGTCCGGTCATGGCATAATCCGTCACCTTTTATTTTCAGCACCTGCAAAGGGGGCAATTCCTTGACCGTTTCAAGCAAAACGTTGCACCTTTTCGGCATCAAAGCCTGCGACACCATGAAAAAGGCGCGCACCTGGCTCGATGAACACGCTGTCAGCTATGACTTTCATGATTACAAAGCGGCCGGAATCGACCGTGAACACCTGACCCAATGGTGCAACGAGCACGGCTGGCAAGTGGTGTTGAACCGTGCAGGCACGACCTTTCGCAAGCTCGACGACGAACGCAAAACCGATCTCGACCAGCCGAAAGCCATCGAACTGATGCTCGCACAACCCTCGATGATCAAGCGCCCGGTGCTTGATCTCGGTGACCGAACCCTGATTGGCTTCAAGCCAGATATCTACGCGGCAGCGCTCAAGTAAGGCAGCCCGTTCCATTTTGTTAGAGGTATCAACATGTCCACTACCCTGTTCAGCCTGGCCTTTGGTGTCGGCACTCAAAACCGTCAAGGCGCATGGCTGGAAGTGTTTTACGCGCAGCCACTGCTCAACCCTTCGGCCGAACTCGTCGCTGCCATCGCGCCAGTTCTGGGCTACACCGAAGGTAATCAGGCCATCGCGTTCAGTACCGCTCAGGCGTCGCAACTGGCTGAAGCCCTGAAAAGCGTCGACGCTGCCCAGGCTGCCTTGCTGACCCGTCTGGCCGAGAGTCACAAGCCGCTGGTCGCGACCATTCTGGCCGAAGACGCTCAATTGACCTCCACCCCTGAGGCCTACCTCAAGCTGCACCTGCTGTCCCATCGCCTGGTCAAGCCGCACGGCCTGAACCTGGCCGGTGTTTTCCCGTTGCTGCCGAACGTGGCATGGACCAGCCAGGGCGCAATCGACCTGGCCGAACTGGCCGAGCATCAACTGGAAGCCCGTCTGCGTGGCGAGCTGCTGGAAGTGTTCTCGGTGGACAAGTTCCCGAAAATGACCGACTACGTGGTTCCGGCCGGCGTGCGCATCGCTGACGCGGCACGTATTCGTCTGGGCGCCTACGTGGGCGAAGGCACCACCGTGATGCACGAAGGTTTCGTCAACTTCAACGCTGGCACCGAAGGCCCGGGCATGATCGAAGGCCGCGTTTCCGCTGGCGTATTCGTCGGCAAGGGTTCGGACCTGGGCGGCGGTTGCTCGACCATGGGCACCCTGTCGGGCGGCGGCAACATTGTGATCAAGGTCGGCGAAGGCTGCCTGATCGGCGCGAACGCCGGTATCGGCATTCCGTTGGGCGATCGCAACACCGTTGAGTCGGGCCTGTACGTGACCGCTGGTACCAAAGTGGCGCTGCTGGACGAAAACAACAAACTGGTCAAAGTCGTGAAGGCGCGTGAACTGGCTGGTCAACCTGACCTGCTGTTCCGTCGCAATTCGGAAACCGGTGCCGTGGAATGCAAAACCCACAAATCGGCCATCGAACTGAACGAAGCGCTGCACGCTCACAACTAAGCAGAGCGTCAAACGATCACCTGACCTGTAGGAGCAAAGCTTGCTCGCGATGGGGCCCTTGAGGCCGTCAAAAGCATCGCGAGCAAGCTTTGCTCCTACGGGTTCAGGCGTACACCCGCCCATGTTTAACAGGGCTCGATAGCATGATGATTGCCTCTCCCTGGCGCGCCGATTTTCCGGCCATCGCCGCATTGCAACGGCAAGACCAGACGTATCTGGACAACGCCGCCACCACGCAAAAACCTCAAGCCCTGCTGGATGCCCTGACGCATTACTACGCCAACGGCGCGGCCAACGTGCATCGGGCGCAACACCTGCCCGGCGCCCACGCCACCCAGGCGTTCGAGGCCAGCCGCAGCAAAGTCGCCCATTGGCTCAATGCCGGCGATTGCGGGCAGATCATCTTTACCCACGGCGCAACATCTGCGCTGAATCTCCTGGCTTATGGCCTGGAACATCTTTTCAATCCGGGCGATGAAGTTGTCATCAGCGCCCTGGAGCATCACGCCAACCTGTTGCCATGGCAGCAACTGGCCCACCGTCGCGACCTGAAGCTGGTGATCCTGCCACTGGACGCCGACGGTTTGATCGACCTTGATGCCGCCGCACAGTTAATCGGTCCGCGAACCCGCTTGCTGGCGGTCAGTCAGTTGTCCAACGTGCTCGGCGCCTGGCAGCCGTTGCCCGCCCTCTTGACGATGGCCAAGGCGCATAACGCGCTGACCGTGGTCGATGGCGCCCAAGGCGTGGTTCATGGCCGGCACGACGTGCAAGCGCTGGGTTGCGACTTCTATGTGTTTTCCAGCCACAAGCTCTACGGCCCCGACGGACTGGGCGTGCTGTTCGGTCGCAATGAAGCGCTTGAGCAACTGCGCCACTGGCAATTCGGCGGCGAAATGGTGCTGGATGCGGATTACCACAGCGCACGGTTCCGCCCGGCGCCACTGGGATTTGAGGCGGGTACGCCGCCGATTGCCGGTGTGATTGGTTTGGGGGCGACGCTGGATTATCTTGCGGGGCTCGATCAGGACGCGGTTTGCGCCCATGAAGCAGCGCTGCATGACTATTTGCTCAAAGGCCTTGAGGCGCGCAACGGCATTCGGTTGCTGGGCAAGCCGCAACTGGCGCTGGCCAGTTTTGTCGTCGAGGGTGTGCATAACTCTGATCTGGCGCATTTGCTGACCGAACAGGGGATCGCGGTGCGCGCGGGTCACCACTGCGCCATGCCATTGTTGAAAAGCTTTGAATTGGCCGGGGCGATTCGGGTGTCGTTGGCGCTGTACAACGATTCCGAAGATTTGGAACGGTTCTTTGAAGCGCTGGATCAGGCGCTGGAGTTGTTGCGATGAACTTGCCTGCCGATGCGGTTGCGGCGCTGGAGGTTTTTCAGAATGCTGCCGGCTGGGAACAGCGGGCGCGGCTGTTGATGCAATGGGGCGACCGTCTGCCCGCTTTGAGCGATGTGGAAAAAGTCGACGCCAACCGCGTGCATGGCTGTGAAAGCCAGGTGTGGTTGGTGGGTGCGCTGGATGACGGTCACTGGCAATTTGCCGCGAGCAGCGATGCACGGTTGATTCGCGGGTTGGTGGCCTTGTTGCTGGCGCGGGTGAACGGGTTGTCGGCGGTTGAGTTGCAGCAGGTGGATTTGCCGGATTGGTTTAATCAGCTTGGATTGAGTCGTCAGCTCTCCCCTTCACGCAGCAATGGCCTCAATGCCGTGTTACAGCGCATGAATGAGTTGGCTGGTTAATCGCCTTCGCGAGCAGGCTCGCTCCCACATTGGAATGCGTTCCCCTGTGGGAGCGAGCCTGCTCGCGAAGAGGGCATCCGCCGCCCCCTAAACCTCAGGCTTGACCCGATCCGCGGGGCGACGCACACCCGCCACAATCTTATCCACAGCCTTGGTCGCCGCGACCATGCCAAACGTCGCCGTCACCATCATCACCGCACCAAATCCTCCGGCGCAGTCGAGCTTCACACCGTCACCGACAAAACTCTTCTGCAAGCAAATGCTGCCATCCGGTTTCGGGTAGCGCAGTTGTTCGGTGGAAAACACACACGGCACGCTGTAATGGCGGGTCACGGTGCGTGAGAAGTTGTAGTCCCGGCGCAAGGTCGAGCGCACTTTCGAAGCCAACGGATCATTGAAGGTCCGGTTCAAATCGCACACCTGAATCAGCGTCGGATCAATCTGCCCGCCCGCACCGCCAGTGGTGATGATCTGAATCTTGCGGCGCTTGCACCAGGCAATCAGCGCCGCCTTGGCATTCACGCTGTCGATGCAATCAATGACGCAGTCGATGTTCGGCGTGATGTATTCGGCCATGGTCTCGCGGGTGACAAAATCCGCCACCGCGTGCACCGTGCAGTCCGGGTTGATCCCGCGCAGGCGCTCGGCCATCACGTCAACCTTGGGTTTGCCGACGGTGCTGTCCAGCGCGTGCAACTGACGGTTGGCGTTGCTGACGCAGACGTCGTCCAGGTCAAACAGCGAAATCTCCCCCACGCCGCAACGGGCGACGGCTTCCGCCGCCCAGGAACCGACGCCACCGACGCCGACGATCGCCACGTGGGCCGCGCGCAAACGCTCCAGGCCGTCGATGCCATACAAACGGGCGATGCCTGCAAACCGCGGATCTTCTGTACTCATGACCATTACCCCAAAAACCGGCGCGCATTATAGGGCCGTCAGCGGCCAAGAGCATCTTTGGGCTATGAACGGGCGTCTTTACCTCTTTAATCAGCCTACACAGAACCAAGATTTAACCTACAAGGTCCAACGAAAGAACTTAAACCGAGTTGGATTGCCCAACGTCCGGCATTTCCCTGTCCGCTGTACGGTCAGTGAACGCCCGGTGTAGGATGCGCGCCCCTTGGCAACCGCCGACCCGTTCCTTCGTTCCACAGCCTTTGGAACCTGAATAAGCTATGTCATCGCGTAAATTTGGACTCAACCTGGTCGTGGTGCTCGCCATCGCAGCCTTGTTTACCGGCTTCTGGGCGCTGATCAATCGCCCGGTCACCGCCCCCAACTGGCCTGAACAGATCTCCGGCTTTTCGTACTCGCCGTTCCAGCAAGGGCAGTACCCACAAAAAGAGCAGTACCCGACCGACGATGAAATGCGTCGCGATCTGGAGATCATGAGCAAGCTGACGGACAACATCCGTACTTACTCGGTCGATGGCAGCCTGGGTGATATTCCCAGGCTCGCCGAAGAATTCGGTTTGCGCGTGACGCTGGGTATCTGGATCAGCCCGGACCTTGAGCGCAACGAGCGTGAAATCCTGCGCGCCATCGAACTGGCCAATACTTCCCGCAGCGTGGTTCGCGTCGTGGTCGGTAACGAGGCGATCTTCCGTAAGGAAATTACCGCCGCCGAACTGAGCGTGATCCTTGATCGCGTCCGCGCGGCAGTGAAAGTACCGGTGACGACCTCCGAGCAATGGCACGTTTGGGAAGAAAACCCGAGCCTGGCCAAGCACGTCGACCTGATCGCCGCCCACGTCCTGCCGTACTGGGAACATGTTCCGATGGAGCAGTCCGGGCAGTTCGTACTCGACCGCGCCCGTGACCTGAAAAAGATGTTCCCGAAAAAACCGCTGCTGCTGTCGGAAGTCGGCTGGCCGAGCAACGGTCGCATGCGCGGTGGTGCCGATGCATCGCCGGCAGACCAGGCAATTTATCTGCGGACCTTGGTCAACAAGCTCAATCGCCAGGGCTTCAACTACTTCGTGATCGAAGCCTTTGACCAACCGTGGAAGGCCAGTGACGAAGGTTCCGTGGGCGCTTACTGGGGCGTTTTCAACGCCGCGCGCCAGCAGAAGTTCAACTTTGAAGGCCCGGTCGTCGCGATCCCGCAATGGCGCGTGCTGGCCATCGGTTCGGTGGTGTTGGCTCTGCTGTCCCTTACCCTGCTGATGATCGACGGCTCGGCCTTGCGTCAACGCGGCCGCACCTTCCTGACCTTCATCGCGTTCCTCTGTGGTTCGGTGCTGGTGTGGATCGGTTACGACTACAGCCAGCAATACAGCACCTGGTTCAGCCTGACGGTGGGCTTCTTGCTTGCCCTCGGCGCACTCGGGGTGTTTATCGTGCTGCTGACCGAGGCCCATGAACTGGCCGAAGCGGTCTGGACCCACAAACGCCGGCGTGAATTCCTGCCGGTGGTGGGTGATTCGGACTACCGACCGAAAGTCTCGATTCACGTACCTTGCTACAACGAGCCGCCGGAGATGGTCAAACAGACCCTCAACGCCCTGGCCAACCTCGACTATCCGGACTTCGAAGTCCTGATCATCGACAACAACACCAAGGACCCGGCGGTCTGGGAACCGGTGCGCGATTATTGCGAAACCCTCGGCCCGCGCTTCAAGTTCTTCCACGTCGCGCCATTGGCCGGCTTCAAGGGTGGCGCGCTGAATTACCTGATTCCGCACACCGCCAAGGATGCCGAAGTCATTGCGGTGATCGACTCGGACTACTGCGTCGACCCGAACTGGCTCAAGCACATGGTGCCGCACTTCGCCGACCCGAAAATCGCCGTGGTGCAGTCGCCACAGGATTACCGCGATCAGAACGAAAGCACCTTCAAGAAGCTCTGCTACGCGGAATACAAAGGCTTCTTCCACATCGGCATGGTCACCCGTAACGACCGTGACGCGATCATTCAGCACGGCACCATGACCATGACCCGGCGCTCGGTGCTCGAGGAACTGGGCTGGGCTGACTGGTGCATCTGTGAAGACGCCGAGTTGGGTCTGCGCGTGTTCGAGAAAGGCTTGTCAGCGGCGTATTACCACACCAGCTACGGCAAAGGCCTGATGCCCGATACCTTTATCGACTTCAAGAAACAGCGTTTCCGCTGGGCTTACGGTGCGATTCAGATCATCAAGCGTCACACCGCCAGCCTGTTGCGCGGCAAGGACACCGAGCTGACCCGTGGCCAGCGTTACCACTTCCTCGCGGGCTGGTTGCCGTGGGTGGCGGATGGCATGAACATCTTCTTCACCGTGGGCGCCCTGTTGTGGTCGGCGGCGATGATCATCGTGCCGCAGCGGGTCGATCCACCGTTGTTGATTTTCGCGATCCCGCCATTGGCGCTGTTCGTGTTCAAGGTCGGCAAGATCATCTTCCTGTACCGCCGTGCGGTCGGGGTCAACCTGAAGGATGCATTCTGCGCGGCACTGGCAGGGTTGGCGTTGTCGCACACCATCGCCAAAGCGGTGCTGTACGGTTTCTTCACCAGCAGTATTCCGTTCTTCCGCACCCCGAAAAACGCCGATAACCACGGCTTCTGGGTGGCGATTTCGGAAGCTCGCGAAGAAATGTTCATCATGCTGCTGTTGTGGAGCGCGGCGCTGGGGATTTTCGTGGTGAACGGCATGCCGAGCAACGACATGCGCTTCTGGGTGACCATGTTGCTCGTACAGTCGCTGCCGTACCTGGCGGCGCTGATCATGGCGTTCTTGTCTTCGCTGCCGAAACCGGCGGTCGAGGGCGAGACGGCTCCGGCGGTCTAAATCGTTCCAGATGCACTAAACGGCGGCCAATGGCCGCCGTTTTGCTTTAAGATAACCGCCATTTTGCAGGGCTTGGCGTGAATCCATCCCTGTGGGAGCGAGCCTGCTCGCGATGGCAATGTAACAATCACAGTTTATGTTGACTGCCACACCGCCATCGCCAGCAGGCTGGCTCCCACATTTAGTTAGTCCGCGCCCATATTCAAGTTTTCCGGAGTTTTCCCATGACGGCCCACGCCGACCTTTCGCCGACCCTTCAACTCGCCATTGACCTGATCCGCCGTCCGTCCGTGACGCCGGTCGACGCCGATTGCCAGAAGCAGATGATGCAGCGCCTGGGCGATGCCGGTTTTGCGCTCGAGCCAATGCGCATCGAAGATGTGGATAACTTCTGGGCGACCCACGGTAAACACGACGGCCCGGTACTGTGCTTCGCCGGTCACACCGACGTGGTGCCGACCGGCCCGGTGACCGCCTGGCAGATCGATCCGTTCAACGCGGTGATCGACGAACACGGCATGCTCTGCGGCCGTGGCGCGGCGGACATGAAAGGCAGCCTCGCCTCCATGACCGTGGCGGCCGAGCGTTTCGTCACCGACTACCCGGATCACAAGGGCAAGGTCGCTTTCCTGATCACCAGCGACGAAGAAGGCCCGGCGCACCACGGCACCAAAGCGGTGATCGAACGCCTTGCCGCCCGTAAGGAGCGTCTGGACTGGTGCATCGTCGGCGAACCGTCGAGCACCACCCTGGTGGGCGACGTGGTCAAGAACGGCCGTCGCGGCTCCCTCGGTGCCAAGCTGACCGTACGCGGCGTGCAAGGCCACGTGGCGTATCCGCACCTGGCGAAGAACCCGATCCACCTCGCCGCCCCGGCACTGGCCGAACTGGCCGCCGAGCACTGGGACCACGGCAACGATTTCTTCCCGCCGACCAGCTTCCAGATCTCCAACGTGAATTCCGGCACTGGCGCGACCAACGTGATTCCGGGCGATCTGGTGGCGGTATTCAACTTCCGCTTCTCCACCGAGTCCACCGTTGAAGGCCTGCAAAAGCGCGTCGCCGATATTCTCGACAAGCATGGCCTGGACTGGCACATCGACTGGGCGCTCTCCGGCCTGCCGTTCCTCACCGAACCGGGTGCATTGCTGGATGCCGTTGCGTCGAGCATCAAGGACATTACCGGTCGCGAAACCAAAGCCTCCACCAGCGGCGGCACCTCCGACGGGCGCTTCATCGCGACCATGGGGACTCAGGTGGTTGAACTGGGCCCGGTCAACGCGACGATCCACCAGGTAAACGAGCGTGTACTGGCTGCCGACCTCGATGTGCTGACCGAAATCTACTACCAGACCCTGATCAAGTTGCTCGCCTGATGCTGGCCTGCCCGATCTGCAGTGAACCGCTGAACGCGGTGGACAACGGCGTGGCCTGCCCCGCCGGGCATCGTTTCGACCGTGCGCGTCAGGGTTACCTGAACCTGTTGCCGGTGCAGCACAAGAACAGCCGCGACCCTGGGGATAACCTGGCGATGGTCGAAGCCCGACGCGACTTTTTGAACGCCGGCCATTACGCACCGGTGGCCAAGCGTCTGGCAGAACTGGCCGCTCAGTACGCACCGCAGCGCTGGCTGGACATCGGTTGTGGCGAGGGTTACTACACCGCGCAAATCGCCGAGGCTTTGCCGAGCGCCGACGGTTACGCGCTGGACATCTCCCGGGAAGCCGTTAAACGCGCCTGCAAACGCAACCCGCAGCTGACCTGGTTGATCGCCAGCATGGCGCGGGTGCCGTTGGCTTCCGGCAGCTGCCAGTTTCTCGCCAGCGTCTTCAGCCCGCTGGACTGGGAGGAAGCCAAGCGCCTGCTCAGCCCCGGCGGCGGCTTGATGAAAGTCGGGCCGACCAGCGGCCATCTAATGGAATTGCGCGAGCGTCTGTACGACGAAGTGCGTGAATACACCGACGACAAGCATCTGGCTTTGGTGCCGGAAGGCATGGCGCTGCAGCACAGTGAAACCCTGGAATTCAAACTGACGCTGGAAAAGGGTCAGGACCGTGCGAACCTGTTGGCCATGACGCCCCACGGCTGGCGCGCCAGTGCTGAACGCCGGGCGGCGGTCATCGAACAGGTCGAGCCGTTCGAGGTCACTGTATCGATGCGCTACGATTACTTCGTACTTCAATAATCTTTAATTTTTTGGTCTTCGGCATTTGCCGTAGGCCGGCTAAATCCGCGAATGGATTTTTCAGACCCGCAGTGAGGACATCCATGCGCCAACCCGATATCGAGATTTACCTGAAAGACGCCGACGTCGACTACAAGGCCGTCGCGGCCTGGCTCGGCACTGCTTTGGGCCCATGCACCGACTGGGTCCAGAAAGGCCAGACCTACAAGTGCAAGGCTGGCAACGTGTCGGTCACCTGGCTGCCGAAAGCCGTGGGCAAATGGAACAGCCTGTTCCTGGACAGCGACCAGACCCCTTGGGAAGACGACATCGCCTGCGCCCGCGCAGCGTTTGCCGCACTGAACGTCGAAGTGCGTTGCGCACCGGGTAGCTGGGTCGAGGAAGAAGGTGAAGAGACAGCGGATCGCTGGATGCGAATCAGCGCTGACGGTGAAGAAGAAATCACCTGGAAAACTGTTTAACAGCAGAACACAAACCCTGTGGGAGCGAGCCTGCTCGCGATGAGGCCCTTTCAGTCAACATTGATGTTGAATGTCAGTCAGCTATCGCGAGCAGGCTCGCTCCCACAGTAGTTTTTGGTGATCCGAAGATCGGGTTTAGAGGCCCACCACATCCTCAGCCTGTAAACCCTTCTCGCCAGTCACCACGCCGTATTCCACCTGCTGACCTTCCGCCAACGAGCGGTGCCCCTCGCCGCGAATCGCGCGGTAGTGCACGAACACGTCCACCCCGTCCTCGCGCTGAATGAAGCCGTAGCCCTTGGCATCGTTGAACCACTTCACATTGCCGGTTTCGCGCGTAGCCATGTCAGTACCCCCCTTGTTTTTATTTTGAACGGCCGAGTATATGACAGCCGCCAAAACTCTCAACTCACTTTACTTAGCTGCTTTTTTGCCGATTTTCGGCGAATACGGCACACTATCAGCCGCCCGAGCAAACGCTCGGTTTTATTCACTCATGCAGATGCCGTATGACCCGCTCCCCGTTCCGCCGTCTTGTGTTTGGCACCCTGCGCCGACTGTTGTACCTCTGGGTTCGCTCGGAGACGATCAATCAGTCGTCGTTCACCCTCAACCTCGACCGCAGCCGCCCGGTGTTCTACGTCCTGCAAAACCCTTCGCTGACCGACCTGGCCGTGGTCGATACCGAGTGCAGCAAGGCGGGTTTGCCGCGCCCGGTGTTGCCGGTCTCGGTAGGGACGCTGGAGGAACCCGCCGCGTTCTTTTACCTGACGCCAGAGCCCGATTGGCTCGGCCGTCAGGACAAACGCGGTGCACCGCCGACCCTGACCCGCCTGGTCAGCGCCTTGAGCCAGAACGCCGCCGAAGACGCGCAGATCATTCCGGTCAGTGTGTTCTGGGGTCAGTCGCCGGACAGCGAGTCGAGTCCGTGGAAACTGCTCTTCGCTGACAGCTGGGCGGTCACAGGACGCCTGCGTCGGTTGCTGAGCATCGTTGTGCTGGGGCGCAAAACCCGCGTTCAGTTCTCCGCGCCGATCCATTTGCGCGAACTGATCGACCACAACAAGGGCCACGAGCGCACCGTGCGCATGGCCCAGCGAATTCTGCGGGTGCACTTCCGCAACCTGAAAGCGGCGGTGATCGGCCCGGACATTTCCCACCGCCGCAATCTGGTCAAAGGCCTGCTCAATCAGCCGCTGGTCAAGCAAGCGATCCTCGACGAAGCCGAGCGCGAGAACATCTCCCCGGAGAAAGCCAAGGCCCAGGCCCTGCGCTATGGCAACGAGATCGCCTCGGACTACACCTACACCGCGATCCGCTTCATGGAAGTGGTGCTGAGCTGGTTCTGGAACAAGATCTACGACGGCATCAAGGTCAACAACATCGAAGGCGTGCAAAACGTCGCCCCGGGTTACGAAGTGATCTACGTACCCTGCCACCGCAGCCACATCGACTACCTGCTGCTGTCCTATCTGCTGTTCCGCAATGGCCTGACCCCGCCGCACATCGCCGCCGGGATCAACCTCAACATGCCGGGAATCGGCGGCCTGCTGCGACGCGGAGGTGCGTTCTTCATGCGCCGCACCTTCAAGGGCAACCCGCTCTACACGTCGGTGTTCAACGAATACCTGCATACCCTGTTTACCAAAGGCTTCCCGGTCGAATACTTCGTCGAGGGTGGCCGTTCGCGCACCGGGCGCATGCTGCAGCCGAAAACCGGGATGCTGGCGATCACCCTGCGCAGCTTCCTGCGTTCGTCCCGGATGCCGATCGTTTTCATCCCGGTCTACATCGGCTATGAGCGTGTGCTGGAAGGCCGGACCTACCTTGGCGAACTGCGTGGGGCGACCAAGAAGAAAGAATCGATCTTCGACATCTTCAAAGTCATCGGCGCGCTCAAGCAGCGTTTCGGCCAGGTGGCGGTGAACTTCGGCGAGCCGATCAAACTGGCGGAATTCCTCGACAGCGAGCAGCCGGACTGGCGTAAACAGGAACTCGGTCCACAGTTCAAACCGGCCTGGCTCAACGAAACCACCAACCGCCTCGGCAAGAAAGTCGCGCAGCACCTGAACGAAGCGGCGGCGATCAATCCGGTCAACCTCGTGGCGCTGGCGCTGCTGTCCACCAGCCGTCTTGCGCTGGATGATCGCGCCATGGCACGCGTACTTGATCTGTACCTGGCGCTGTTGCGCAAGGTCCCGTACTCGCCGCACACCACCCTGCCGGAAGGTGACGGTCGCGCGTTGATCGAGCATGTGAAGGACATGGACCTGCTGTCCGAGCAGAGCGACGCGCTGGGCAAGATTCTGTACCTGGACGAGCAGAACGCCGTCCTGATGACCTACTACCGCAACAATGTGCTGCACATCTTCGCCCTGCCCGCGCTGCTGGCGAGTTTCTTCCAGAGCGCCTCGCGCATGAGCCGCGAACAGATCCTGCGCTACACCCGCGCGCTGTATCCGTATCTGCAATCGGAACTGTTCATTCGCTGGTCGTTGGACGAACTGGATGCGGTGATCGATCAATGGCTCGAAGCCTTCGTCGAGCAAGGTCTGCTGCGTTTTGAGAATGATGTCTACCTGCGCCCAGCGCCGAGCTCGCGGCATTTCGTGCTGCTGACCCTGCTGTCGAAAAGCATCGCGCAGACCTTGCAGCGCTTCTACATGACGGTCTCGCTGCTGCTCAACAGCGGTCAGAACAGCATCAGCGCCGAAGAGCTGGAAGACTTGTGCACGGTCATGGCCCAGCGCCTGTCGATCCTCCATGGCCTCAACGCCCCGGAGTTTTTCGACAAGAGCCTGTTCCGCCACTTCATCCAGACTCTGCTCGACCTCGACGTGCTCAAGCGCGACGAGGCCGGCAAGCTGAGCTATCACGAACTGCTCGGCGAACTGGCCGAAGGTGCGGCCAAGCGAGTGTTGCCGGCGGAGATTCGCTTGTCGATCCGTCAGGTCGCATTGCATCGCAGTGAAGATGCAGCGGATCAGGTCGCGGCACAACCCGAGGCCTGATGAAATCCCATCAGAAAGGCCCGGTCAAAGGCCTGGTGCCGCTACCCTTTCATCTGAGTTACGATCCAACCCAGGTCAAATCATTTCGCACAAGGAAGCCGCCATGTTCCGCCCTACTCTTCGCTTCGCCGGCCTGTGCGCAGGCTTGATGATCTCCGCCAGCGCCCTGGCGCTGTCGCTCAACGACCTGTCACAACAAGACGCCACCGGCGGCCTCAAGGATGCCCTGACTCAAGCGGCGCAACTGGCCGTGAAACAACTGGGCACGCCGGGCGGCTTCAGCAACAACCCGGACCTGAAAATCGAATTGCCGGGCAAACTGGGCAAAGTCGCCAGCAAGATGAAGCAGTTCGGCATGGGCGATCAGGTCGACCAGCTGGAAACCAGCATGAACAAGGCGGCGGAAACCGCCGTGACGCAAGCCCAGCCGATCCTGGTGGACGCGGTGAAGAAGATGAGCGTGGAGGACGCCAAGGGCATTCTCAGCGGCGGCAAGGACTCGGCCACTCAGTACCTGAGCAAAACCAGCCGCGAACAGATCCGCGTCAAGTTCCTGCCAATCGTCAAGCAAGCCACCGACCAGGTAGGCCTGGCCAAGCAGTACAACTCGTTCGCCGGGCAAGCCGCGACGATGGGTGTGGTGGATGCGAAGAGCGCCAACATCGAAAGCTATGTGACCGAACAGGCCTTGAACGGTCTGTTCGAAATGATTGGTAAACAGGAAGAAACCATTCGCCAGAATCCTGCGGCGGCAGCCACCAGTTTGGCGAAGAAGGTGTTTGGTACCCTCTGACATTCTTCCGTAGGAGCAAAGCTTGCTCGCGAAGGCCATAACACGGTCTGAATGATGGACCGCGTTGAGGCCTTCGCGAGCAAGCTTTGCTCCTACAGAGGTTAGGCTGGGTCCTTTTTGATTCGGAACCACGCCGCATACAGCGCCGGCAAAAACAGCAACGTCAGCGCCGTTGCCACAATCAACCCGCCCATGATCGCCACCGCCATCGGCCCGAAAAACACACTGCGTGATAGCGGAATCATCGCCAGCACCGCCGCGAGTGCAGTCAACACTATCGGCCGGAAGCGCCGCACCGTGGCTTCAATAATCGCCTGCCAAGGCTTGAGCCCGGAGGCGATGTCCTGCTCGATCTGGTCCACCAGAATCACCGAGTTACGCATGATCATCCCGGACAGCGCGATGGTGCCGAGCATGGCGACGAAACCGAACGGCTGACGGAACACCATCAGGAACAAGGTCACACCGATCAAACCCAAAGGCGCCGTCAGAAACACCATCACCGTGCGTGAGAAACTGCGCAGTTGCAGCATCAGTAACGTCAGCACCACCACGATGAAAAGCGGCACACCGGCCTTCACCGAATTCTGCCCGCGAGCCGAGTCTTCCACCGTGCCACCGACCTCCAGCAAATACCCGTCCGGCAGTTCGGCGCGAATCGGATCGAGGGTCGGCATGATCTGCTGCACCAGCGTCGCCGGTTGTTCCTTGCCGTAGATGTCAGCGCGGACCGTCACGTTCGGCAAGCGGTTGCGGTGCCAGATGATGCCTTCTTCGAAGCCGTATTCCAGGGTCGCAATCTGCGACAGTGCAACACTGCGGCCATTGTCAGTTGGCACCGCCAGGCTTGGCAGCAATGACAGTTCAGTGCGTTCGTGCAACGTGCCGCGCAACAGAATCTCGATCAACTCGTTGTCTTCACGGTACTGGCTGACGCTGGAACCGGTCAGCGAGCTTTGCAGGAACTTCGACAGGTTCGCAGTGCTCACGCCAAGCGCCCGGGCGCGGTCCTGATCGACGTTCAGATACACGACTTTGCTCGGTTCTTCCCAATCCAGGTGGACGTTGACCACGTGCGGGTTCTCGCGAACCTTGGCCGCGACTTTACGGGCCAGCGCGCGGACTTCCTCGATGTGCTCACCGGTGACCCGGAACTGCATCGGATAACCCACCGGTGGCCCGTTCTCCAGACGTGTCACCCGCGCACGCAGGGCCGGGAATTGTTCCTTGAGGGCTTCGATCAGCCAGGTGCGCAGGGTTTCGCGCTCTTCGATGGTTTTGGCCAGGACGACAAACTGCGCGAAGCTCGCGGCAGGAAGTTGTTGATCCAGCGGCAGGTAAAAACGTGGCGAACCGGTGCCAACGTACGCGACATAGTTGTCGATACCGGCGTGATCCTTGAGCAGTGCTTCGAGGCGTTTGACCTCATCGCGGGTGTTGCTCAACGAGGCGCCTTCCGCCAGTTTCAGATCGACCATCAACTCCAGACGACCCGATGCCGGGAAGAACTGTTGCGGCACGAAACGAAACAGGATGACAGAACCGATAAACAACACGACCGTCAGGACAATGACCGTCTTGCGCCGCCGTACGCACCACTCCACCAGGCGTCTGACGCGCTGATAGAACGGCGTGCCGTAAGGGTCGGGCTGGCCGTCGCCGGTGCCATGTTTGGCGGCATGAATCTTCGCCAGATCCGGCAGGAGTTTTTCCCCCAGATACGGCACAAACACAACCGCGGCCACCCACGAGGCCAACAACGCGATGGTCACCACCTGGAAGATCGAGCGCGTGTATTCACCCGTACCCGATTGCGCAGTGGCAATCGGCAGGAAGCCGGCAGCGGTGATCAGCGTACCGGTGAGCATCGGGAATGCAGTGCTGGTCCAGGCGTAACTGGCTGCCTTGATGCGGTCGAAGCCTTGCTCCATTTTGATCGCCATCATTTCCACGGCGATGATCGCGTCGTCCACCAACAAACCCAGCGCCAGTACCAACGCCCCGAGGGAAATCTTGTGCAGGCCGATTCCCAGGTAATACATGCAGGCGAATGTCATCGCCAATACCAAAGGAATCGCCAGCGCGACCACCATGCCGGTGCGCACGCCGAGGGAGAAGAAACTCACCAGCAGGACGATTGCCAGCGCTTCCACCAGCACCTGAACAAATTCACCGACACTGCTTTTCACGGCGGCGGGCTGATCGGAGACCTTGCGCAACTGCATACCGGCAGGAAGGTTTTTCTGGATCCGATCGAACTCGATTTCCAGTGCCTTGCCCAGCACCAGAATGTCACCACCGTCCTTCATGGCAACGGCCAGACCGATGGCGTTTTCCGCCATGAAGCGCATGCTCGGCGCTGGCGGATCGTTGAAACCGCGACGCACATCCGCCACATCGGCGATACGGAACGTACGATCTCCGACGCGGATCGGGAAGTTCTTGATCTCTTCGACCGTCTGAAAATTCCCCGAGACGCGTAGCTGCAATCGCTCGCTGGAGGTCTCGAAGAACCCGGCGGTAGACACCGCGTTCTGCTCTTCAAGGGCCTGCTGCACCGCCGACAAAGGCAGGCCGAGGGTGGCGAGTTTGACGTTGGAGAGTTCGATCCAGATCTTCTCGTCCTGTAGCCCGAGCAGATCGACCTTGCCCACATCCTTGACCCGTTGCAGCTGAATCTGCACGCGGTCGGCGTAGTCCTTGAGCACCGCGTAATCAAAACCTTCGCCGGTCAGGGCGTAGATATTGCCAAACGTCGTGCCGAACTCATCATTGAAGAATGGCCCCTGGATGCCCGGTGGCAGGGTTTGACGAATGTCGTTGATCTTCTTGCGCACCTGGTACCAGAGGTCCGGGATTTCCACCGAGTGCATGGAATCACGGGCAACGAACGTCACTTGGGATTCGCCCGGACGGGAGAACGAAACGATGCGTTCGTACTCGCCGGTTTCCATCAGTTTCTTTTCAATACGCTCGGTGACCTGGCGCGACACTTCCTGCGCCGTGGCCCCCGGCCAGTTGGTCCGAATCACCATGGCCTTGAAGGTGAACGGCGGGTCTTCACTTTGGCCGAGCTTGGTGTAGGACAGTGCGCCAACAATGGCCAGCAAGAGCATCAGGAACAGTACGATCTGGCGATTACGCAGCGCCCATTCGGAAAGATTGAAACCCATCGGGGATTACTCCTTGTCCGCCAGATTGACCACGCGGTTGGAGCGATCCACCGGACGCACCTGCTGCCCTTCAAGCAGCACATGGACGCCAGCGGCCACCACCCAATCGCTGGCGTTCAGTCCTTCGAGTACCGGTACGGTTTTCTCGCCGAAGGCACCGACCCGTACCGGGGTTTTCTTCAGGGTGTTGTTGGCATTGACGACCCAGACGTAGGTCGCGCCGTTTTCCGCTGTCAGCGCGGAAAGCGGCACCGACAGCGGCACCACATCGGAGGTCTGAACGAACACCCGGGCACTCTGGCCGAGTTCAGCAGGAACCTTGCCGGCGGTGAAGGCGATGCGGGCGGCAAAGGTGCGCGATTTTGGATCGGCAGCGGGCGACAGTTCACGGATGCGCCCGGCGAAACGTTGGTCGGGTTGGGTCCAGAGTTCCACCGACACTGGCTGACCAACCTTGAAGCGGCCAAAGCTCTGCTCCGGCAAGCTGATCAACACTTCGCGTTCGCCATCGGTGGCGAGGGTAAATACGGTTTGCCCCGCCGCCACCACTTGCCCGACTTCAACCGCGCGTTTAGCCACCACGCCATCCTGCGGCGCACGCAGCACGGCGTAACTGGCCTGATTGGTCGAGACGTTGAATTCGGCTTTGATTTGCTTGAGGCGTGCTTCACCGGATCGGTAAAGGTTTTCGGAATTGTCGTACTGCGAACGGCTGACCATCTGACGGTCCATCAGGGTCTTGTAGCGATCACGTTCGGCGCGCACCAGGCTCAGGTTGGCCTCGGCAGCAGCGACCTGGGCACGGGTGGCTTCCAGTTGCAGGCGCACGTCCTGAGGATCGAGTTCCGCCAGAGGTTGGTCGGCCTTGACCCGCTGCCCCTCTTCGACCAGTCGTCGACTGACTTTACCGCCAATGCGAAACGCCAGGTCCGGCTCATACCGTGCGCGGACTTCCCCGGGAAAACTTTCCATCGCCTGGGCCGAAGGCTCTGGCTGCACGACCATGGCCGGGCGAACGGTGACTTGGGGCGCCTCTTCGTGACCACACGCAGACAATAAAAACGCCAGACTGACTGACAACGCGAGGGGCAAGGCATAGCGGAACATGGTGAAGGACCTTTCGCTAATGGTGCTTGGAATAATTATACTGAGCAGTATGTTATTAATAGCAAACTCACCAGTCCAGTATTAAAAGCGCATATGCCTAACAATCTTTCAGTACCCAACGGCCCTGGCCGTCCCAAGGATCTGGCCAAGCGCCAGGCGATCCTCGACGCGGCAAAAATTCTGTTTCTGAGCAAGGGTTATGCGAATACCAGCATGGACGCCGTCGCGGCCGAGGCCGGTGTGTCTAAGCTGACGGTCTACAGCCATTTCAACGACAAGGAGACGCTGTTCTCCGCCGCCGTGATGGCCAAGTGCGAAGAGCAATTGCCGACACTGTTTTTCGAATTGCCGGATGGCATTGCCGTAGAAACGGTGCTGTTGAACATCGCGCGCGGCTTTCATCAGCTGATCAACAGCGACGAATCGGTCAACCTGCACCGGCTGATGATGACGCTGGGCAGCCAGGACCCGAAACTCTCGCTGATCTTCTTCGAGGCCGGGCCTGAGCGCATGCTGCAGGGCATGGAGCGGTTGCTGACCAAGGTTGATCACTGCGGCGCGTTGAGCATCGACAAACCGCGCAATGCGGCCGAGCATTTCTTCTGCCTGCTCAAGGGGGCGGGGAATTTCAGGCTGCTTTATGGCTGCGGCGAGCCGCTGACCGGGGATGCGGCCGAGAGCCATGTGCAGGAAGTGGTGGAGTTGTTTATGCGGGCGTATCGGCCAGAGACAGCCTGATGGATTTGTAGCGCCAGGACCGACGCCATCGCGGGCAAGCCTTGCTCCTACAGGTTTGAAGCGATCACAAAATGTGTAAACGACATCAATCCGTAGGAGCAAAGCTTGCTCGCGAAGCAGGCGACGCGGTCTTAAGGCTTCAGCGCTTTCTTCGGATAAATATCATACCGGCTGGATTTACCGTCCAGCGCATGACTCGGCTTCGGCCCTTCGATGCATGGCGCCTTGCGCGGGCGCTTGACCACCACCCGGTGGCTGGCCAACGCCAACGCCGCTTCGAGCAGTGCAGGCGCATCCGGGTCATCGCCTACTAGCGGCCGGAACAGACGCATTTCCTTCTTCACCAAAGCCGTTTTCTCACGATGGGGAAACATCGGGTCGAGGTAGATCACCTGCGGCGGCTCGCCTTCCCAATTGCGCATCACCTCGATCGAATTGCCCTTGAGCAAGCGCATCCGCGCCACGATCGGCGCCACCTCAAAGTCTTCCGCGCCGCGTGCCAGGCCATCTTCAAGCAACGCGCCAATCAGCGGCTGACGCTCGATAAGGCTCATCTCGCAGCCCAGGCTCGCCAGCACGAACGCATCTTTGCCCAGCCCCGCCGTGGCATCCAGCACGCGCGGACGCACGCCTTGGGCAACCCCGACAGCCTTGGCGATCATCTGACCGCTGCCGCCGCCGTACAAGCGGCGATGGGCCGCACCGCCCTCGACAAAGTCCACCCGCACCGGCCCCGGCGCGTCCGGGCCCAGTTGCTGCAGCTGCAAACCCTGGTCGCCGACCTGCAAGGCGAACTCACCGTCATCCACCTGCATCGGCAAACCCAGGCGCTCGGCCCATTGTTCGGCCTGTGGCTGAAAAGTCGCGGCCAGGGCCTCGACGTGGATGCGGCAGGCCGCAGGTTGCTCAATCATGAGAAAACACGCTCAAAAAATTAATGATCGGCAAAAACGGCCGATAACAAAACTATCGAGCATTTTGCCAGAGCTGAGCGTCGACCGAGAGAAATGTCAGACATTCAACGCACATCGATAGGCTACATCTCGCCCCACGGCGATTTTGGCCTACGAAACTCCCAAGCACTGAGCGGCGTCAGTCACCTGTGGCAGGATTTCTTTGCCCAGGCCCTGGCCGATCAGTCGGGCGATGTCGTACCGGCTTCTCTCAACTTTCGACCGGTCGATCTCGACAGCCCGGTCGAACCCACCGTTGGCAGCGAACTGCTGGCGCACATCATTTCCCAGCGCGAATGCGATGTGAAAGAAACCGAGGTGCGCCCGCCCGAGCCACTGTTCCTGCCGATTGCCGAGTTCGAAATGGAGCTGGCCGACAAACCTTTCCCACCGTTCCCGGCACAGGAAATCGTTGCTCAGCAGAAGCAACAGGACTTCGAAAGCCGCTGGGTCCGCCCGATTGTGCTCACCGCAGGTCAGCCTGTACCGCAAGCAGGTCCAGCGCCACAACCGCGTCCGCTGCACCTGCCAATCGCCGAATTCGAACTCGATCTGCTGGACAAGCCATTCCCGCCGTTCTCGCCCGAAGAACTGGTGGAGCAACAGAAACAACTCGACTTCGATAACGGCTGGGCTCGCCCGATCGTACTGCAGAACCTTCGCATCGCCGCTTGAACCTCAGCGATCGTCAGCCTTTGAACATTTGATTGGCCTGGGCGTACGGCATGGAACGCGACGTGAACCCGAACGTGCCCGACGTCTTGATCTCTTCGGCAGCGCGGAAAAACTCGCCATAGGCTGCCAAGGCCAGCGCCGAACCGACGCTGATGCGTTTGACGCCCATTTCGCTCAACTGCTCGACCGTCAATTTCAGTCCGCCAGACATCAACACATTGACCGGTTTCGGCGCCACGGCACGGACCACCGCCAACACGTCTTCAGCGCTGCGCAGCCCTGGCGCATAAAGCACGTCGGCACCCGCTTCGGCAAACGCCTGCAAGCGGCGAATGGTATCGGCGAGATCAGGATTGCCGTGCAGAAAGTTCTCCGCGCGAGCGGTCAACATAAAGGGAAACGGCAAGCTGCGAGCGGCTGCCACGGCAGCCTCGATCCGCGCCACAGCATGTTCGAAGCAGTAGATCGGCGCTTCTTCACGGCCGGTGGCATCTTCGATAGAGCCGCCGACCGCACCGGCCTCTGCCGCACGCAAAATACTCTGTGCGCATTCGGCTGGATCGTCAGCGAAACCGTTTTCCAGATCGACGGCGACGGGCAGATCAGTTGCCGCAACAATCGCCCGAACGTTTGCCAGGGTATCGTCCAGCGTCAGCGCGCCATCGGGGCGGGCGTTGGAAAAGGCGTATCCGGCGCTGGTGGTCGCCAGCGCTTCGAAACCAAGGCTGGCGAGCATCTTCGCCGAGCCGGCATCCCACGGGTTGGGAATGACAAAAGCCCCTGCGCGTTCGTGCAGTGCTTTGAACGCTTGGGCTCGAAGGGTTTGCGCATCCATTTGGCAGGCTCCTGAAAAGGGCAGGGAATCCGCTTCAGAGCAGGTCAAGTTGCTCGGCAGCGGGCTCTCTGTATAGCTCAGGCAGCGGCGGCAGGCCAGGCAAACGTAGCATCAGCTTTGCGTGAAAACGTTGCGCCAGTTTGGCGGCCAGCAGGTTGTCGGCGGTGTGCAGGAAGATATAGGGCGTACGGCCCTCTTCGATCCACACGGCGATTTTCTCGATCCACGGCACCAGGAACGGGTCGTTGGCCTCCAGCTGCGGATGGCCGATGAAGCGCACCTGCGGACATGGCGTGAAGGCGGTCGGACGGGGCGGCACCCTGGGTTTTTTCGATTGGGCGTGAAGGACAGAGGGATCGGTCGATGTGCAGCTGAACAGCGCGCGGGGATCAAGGCAAATACGCTCGACACCGCGATCCAGTAACAGGCGATTGAGCATTCTCTCGGCATCGCCCTTGGCGAAGAAGTCGTCATGCCGCACTTCAACCGCCAGAGGCCGGTCCACAGCATCAATAAAACCGGCAAGCTCCGACAGTCGTTGCGGCGTAAAGCTTTTGGACAGTTGCAGCCACAGCGGTGAAACCCGTTCACCGAGGGGGCTGAGCAATTGCAGGAAGGTGTCGGCAGCGGTCAATTGTTCGCGCAGGTCACCGCTGTGGCTGATGTCGCCGGGGAACTTGGCTGTGAAGCGAAAGTGTTCGGGCATGGTCTCGGCCCAACGCTGCACGGTGGTCGCAGCCGGGCTCGCGTAGAAGGTCGTATTGCCTTCCACAGCGTTAAATACTTGGGAATAGAGATTCAGAAATTCGGCGGGTTTTGCGTCTTGCGGATACAAGTAGTCGCGCCAGGCGTTTTCACTCCAGGACGGACAGCCCAGGTAGTAAGGCAACTGCATCAGATGTACAGGTCGAGGCCCAGCACATCCGAATCCCAATCGACAAAACCGGCGGTGCTCAGGTAGCTGGCCAGGGCCTTCGCGACACTGCTGCTCATGGCACGGTGATAAAGCATGTCTTGTTGACGGGCGGGGAGATTACTCAAGCGTTGCGCAGAGGCTTTGGCAGCGCGGGCGGCCATTTGCTCTTCGGATGGAATTTCCAGCTCGCCGTCGATATCGACATAGTCGTCATCCGCCACAGGGCCTTTGCGAGGCTTGCGCTTGATGGGGTAGGACTGAGAGGGAACGCCGTCTATACGCATGAGTACATGTCCGGTATCAGTGATGGCAGTTTAGTGGCGCATAGCCCACTTCGCAAACCGCCGAGTGATAACTAGAACACAGAAAATGGAAAAGGTTTAAAAGCTGGGAGCATAAAACGACGATTGGCTACATTCGTTAGATCGCTATCGCGAGCAGGCTCGCTCCCACAGGTTTTGCGCTAACCCTGTGGGAGCGAGCCTGCTCGCGATAGGACCGACTCAGTCTCGGAATTTAACGCGCTTTGGGTGTCGCGACTTTATCGCGCAAGTACACCGGCTGAGCCTCATCAGCCACGATCGCCTCACCCCGCGCCCAGGCAAAACGTGCCAGGGTCAGCAGGTCTTCAGCGTGAGGCAACATACCCGCATCCTGCCCGATCAGGCTGACGGCGATTCGCTCGGCATAACCCCAGCCAGTGCCGGCGCCAAACCACTCACCGCTGGCGTCAGCCGGCAACGCGGCCACTTCTGGCGGCAGCACCGCTTCATTGCCGACCAGGCGCATCTCCCCCGCCGTTTCGCGGTAGCAACCCCAATACACTTCATCCATGCGCGCATCGATGGCGGACGCAACCTGGCTCACGCCATGTTCGCGATAGGCCCGCTGCGCCAGCACGGCCAGGTTCGATACTGGCAACACCGGACGATCCAGCGCAAACGCCAGCCCCTGCACCACGCCGATGGCGATCCGCACGCCGGTGAACGCCCCCGGACCACGGCCGAACGCGATTGCATCGACCGCTTGCAGGGTGGTCCCGGCATCCGCCAGCAACTGCTGAATCATCGGCAGCAACTTCTGCGCATGCAGGCGCGGGATCACCTCGTAATGGCTCGTGACTTTGCCGTCATGCAGCAAGGCAACGGAGCAAGCTTCAGTCGCGGTGTCCAGGGCCAGCAAGGTGCTCATCGATGTTTCCGTAAGAGAGGTCAGAAAAAGTGCGCCAGTATAAACAACTACGGCCCGCAAGCGGGCCGTAGAAGATGAAGCGTTTTTTTAGCTCAGTGCTTCAAGCACTTTACCGGTGATCACTTCAACCGAGCCAACACCTTCGACGTGGCTGTACTTCGGTTTGCCTTGAGCGGCGGACAGCTCCTGGTAAAACTTCACCAGAGGCTCGGTCTGGGCGTGGTAGACCGACAGGCGATGACGCACGGTTTCTTCAGTGTCATCTTTGCGCTGCACCAGCTCGTCGCCGGTGATGTCGTCTTTACCGGCAATTTTTGGCGGGTTGTAGACGATGTGGTACACGCGGCCGCTGGCCTCGTGAACACGACGGCCAGCGATACGCTGAACGATGTCTTCGTCTTTAACGTCGATTTCCAACACGTGGTCCAGCTCGACGCCGGCCTTCACCAGGGCTTCAGCCTGAGGAATGGTGCGCGGGAAACCGTCGAACAGGAAACCGTTGGCGCAATCAGCCTGGCTGATGCGTTCCTTGACCAGGTTGATGATCAGGTCATCGGAAACCAGACCACCGCTGTCCATGACGCTCTTGGCGATCAGGCCCAGCTCGGTGCCGGCCTTGACCGCAGCACGCAGCATGTCGCCAGTGGAGATTTGCGGAATGCCGAATTTTTCGGTGATGAACTTAGCCTGAGTACCTTTACCGGCCCCGGGAGCTCCCAGCAGAATGACGCGCATCGATGTGCTCCTCAATTTTTTATATAGATAACGTCAGATTCGCCTCGTGGGGCCAATCTCAAAAAAAGGGTCGTGACCGCCCAAACGGTCAAAGGCTGATCAAGATACACAGCAGGCCCGGACCACACAAGCCGCCGAAAGTCGGAGAAACCCGCGCCTGATGTGACCTTTCGTCGGGGTAACCCTAGTCGCAACCCCATCACTAACTGTCGCCTGGCAGCACTTTTCAACCCCTCGCCCACAGGCAACTCGACGCTCGCGCCGAGTGCCTTGAACCACGACGAAAACCTTAGCCGGTATTACGCAAACCGGCGGCAATCCCCGCCACAGACACCAGCAGCGCTTGTTCTACCGGGCTGCCCTGCGCCACTTCCTGTTGTCGCGAACGCGCCAACAACTCAGCCTGCAATAGATGAAGAGGGTCGAGGTAAGTGTTGCGCAAGCGGATGAATTCAAGCGTGGCTGGGCTATGTGCCAGTAGCTGCGACTGACCGGTCAGCCCCAGGACCACCGAGCAGGCCTGCGACAATAGGTCGCGTAAATGCGCACCCAAAGGAAGCAGATCCGGCTCGACCAAACGCTCATCGTAGGACCGGGCGATATCGGCATCGGCCTTGGCCAACACCATTTCCAGCATATCGATGCGCGTGCGGAAGAACGGCCACTGCTCACGCATCTGCCCCAGCAGCTCACCTTCGCCGCGCTCCAGCGCCTTGCTCAGCGCAGCTTCCCAGCCGAGCCACGCCGGCAACATCAGACGCGTCTGGGTCCAACCGAAGATCCACGGGATCGCCCGCAGGCTTTCAATCCCGCCGGCGCGGCGCTTGGCCGGGCGACTGCCCAGCGGCAAGCGTCCCAGTTCCTGCTCCGGGGTGGACTGGCGGAAATACTCAACGAACTGCGGATTTTCCCGCACCACGGCGCGATAAGCGCTGACACCGTCAGCGGCCAATTCGTCCATCAGATTGCGCCAGGCTGGCTCTGGTGGCGGCGGAGGCAGCAAGGTCGCTTCCAGTACCGCCGCCAGGTACAGGTTGAGGTTCTGCTCGGCGATGTCCGGCAGGCCAAATTTGAAACGAATCATTTCCCCCTGCTCGGTGGTGCGGAAACGCCCCGCCACCGAACCCGGCGGCTGCGACAGAATCGCCGCGTGTGCCGGGCCGCCGCCGCGCCCCACGGTGCCACCGCGACCGTGGAACAACAGCAGTTCCACTTGCTGCTCGCGGCAGATGTCGACCAAGCGCTCCTGCGCCCGATACTGCGCCCAGGCCGCTGCCGTCGTGCCGGCGTCCTTGGCCGAATCCGAGTAGCCAATCATCACTTCCTGCGGCCCTTGCAGGCGCGAGCGATAACCGGGCAGCAGCAACAGTTTTTCGATCACCGGGCCGGCGTTGTCGAGGTCGGCCAGGGTTTCAAACAGCGGCACCACACGCATCGGCCGCAACACGCCGGACTCTTTGAGCAGCAGTTGCACGGCCAACACGTCGGAAGCGGCGCCGGCCATGGAGATCACATAAGAACCGAGCGATGCGCCCGGTGCAGCAGCGATTTCCCGGCAGGTTGCCAGCACCTCAGCGGTGTCGGCCGATGGCTTGAAGTACGCCGGCAACAACGGCCGGCGGTTGTTCAGTTCGCGCATCAGGAAAGCGATGCGCTCTTCCTCGCTCCAGTCCTCGTAGCGCCCCAGGCCCAGGTAATCGGTGATCTCGGTCATCGCCGCGGTATGTCGCGTCGAGTCCTGACGCACATCGAGCCGTACCAGGAACAGCCCGAACGTCACCGCCCGGCGTAGGCAATCGAGCAGCGGACCATCAGCGATCACGCCCATGCCGCACTCATGCAGCGAGTGGAAGCACAGCTCCAGCGGATCAAGCAGCTCGCGGTTGTTTT
This sequence comes from Pseudomonas sp. GM41(2012), assembly GCF_000282315.2. Taxonomy (GTDB): domain Bacteria; phylum Pseudomonadota; class Gammaproteobacteria; order Pseudomonadales; family Pseudomonadaceae; genus Aquipseudomonas. The sequence goes on along the minus strand of NZ_AKJN02000008.1, from coordinate 11,255 downwards.
GCAACACATCGGCGGGTGCCGGCGTGGTCTGCGTCAAGGAGGCGTGAGCCCAGTTACGCGTCGCGCGCAGGCGTTCACGCAGCTGTTTAAGCACCGCACGGTAAGGTTCGGCGCTGTCCCCGGCCTTGGCCTTCAAGTCATCGCTGGCCTGCTGCATCGACAACTCGGCCGCCAGGTGATCGACATCGCGCAAGTACAAGTCCGCGGCCATCCACCGCGCCAGCAGCAAGACTTCACGGGTCACGGCGGCGGTCACGTTGGGGTTGCCGTCCCGGTCACCGCCCATCCACGAGGCAAAGCGAATCGGCGCTGCCTCCAGTGGGAGGTGCAGGCCAGTGGCGTCATGCAGGGCTTTATCAGCCTTGCGCAAATAGTTGGGGATCGCCTGCCACAGCGAATGCTCGATCACCGCGAAGCCCCACTTGGCTTCATCTACGGGGGTTGGGCGGGTGCGGCGGATTTCTTCGGTGTGCCAGGCTTCGGCGATCAGGCGCTGCAACTTCGTGTGGATCTGCTCGCGTTCGGCAGTGGTCAGGTCGCGATGGTCCTGGGCGGCCAGTTGCGCGGCAATCGCGTCGTACTTCTGGATCAGCGTGCGGCGCGCGACTTCGGTCGGGTGCGCCGTCAGCACCAACTCAATCTCCAGCCGACCCAGTTGCCGGGCCAGGGATTCGGCGCTATGGCCTTCAGCACTCAGCCGGGCGAGCAGTTCCGGCAGTACTCGCGCTTCGAACGGTGCAGGTTGTGACTCTTCACGACGGTGAATCAGCTGATATTGCTCGGCGATATTGGCCAGGTTGAGAAACTGGTTGAACGCCCGCGCCACCGGCAGCAACTCCTCTTCGCTCAATTGGTTGAGGCTGGCGCTCAGTTCAGCGTCCATTGAACCGCGACGGTCGGCTTTGGCGCCTTTGCGGATCTGCTCGATCTTGTCGAGAAAACCGTCCCCGTACTGTTCACGAATGGTGTTGCCCAATAGCTCACCCAACAGGTGAACATCCTCGCGCAAGCGTGCATCAATATCGGTCATCAGCAGTTCTCCAGCGAAAATCCGGGTGACTTGGTGTCCATGCTCTTGAGTTAGAGAGTGCCGCTGTAAAGCGGTTCTTACAAGCGGACGGCGATGGGAATGCTGTTCGGCCGAGAAAGTTTTGGGATTGGGGTTGGGATTGAGGTTGCTGGGGGCATATCCGTTTCTGCGGTGATGGCTGCTGGCGGTTTCGCTCTTACAGCGACTCCCTTTTCCAAACGCCGAAAAGGAAGCAAAACGCTTTGCCCCTCCATTCGGTGCCTCGCTGTGGCTCGGCATGCCCTCACTCCGGCATTGCTCCGGGGGCCCGCCGCCATCGGCCATCCATGGCCGGGGGCGGCTACCGCGGCATCCTTGCCGCGGTGCCCCCTGCGCAATGCCTGCGTTCGGCCTCTGGGAAAGGGGCAACAGATCAAAATCAAAAACCACAGCCACAGCAACGGCAAGATCAAAAGATCGCAGCCTCGCTTCGCTCGACAGCTCCTACAGGGGGGAGGGGGTGTACGCACGCTTCTCACCACTCAACAGGCCGAGCGTTAGCTCGCCTGCAGCTTTTGATCTTGATGCACCGCCGCCTCGAGAGGCCGAGTGGAGGTTCTGCGCAGTGGGCAACCCGGCATGGATGCCGGGTTAGCCGCCCCCGGCCATGGATGGCCGATGGCGGCGGGCCCACGGAGCAGGACCGGAGCGAGGGCATGCCGAGCCACAGCGAGGCACCGAACGACAGGGGCAAGAGCCCTTGGTTACTTGGGGCTTTTCCAAGTGACTCGCTGTAAGAGCGAAACCGCCAGCAGCCATCACCGCAAAAACGGATATACACCCAATCCCCCAATGAACCCCAACGTAATAGGACGACGAAGGGACTTTAAACCTTGAGCGTTAAAGCTAGTCTGAAGAGTAAGCCTTACAACGGCTGCCACCGGCGATTGCCGGACACTGACACTGCCTGCCACGAGCAGCTGCGCATTGAGGTCACTATGAAAATCCGCGAGCTTGCCCATCACTGGGAAGAAAACGCCAAAGGTCGCCTGACCGACACCGGATACTCGATTCATCTGGATGTGGAGGCCGCCGCACGGCTGGCAGCCATTATCGAGATGTACCCCAAACGGCAGCCCGAAGAACTGCTCGGCGAGCTGATTGGCGCCGCCCTGGAAGAGCTCGAAAAAAGCTTCCCGTATGTGAAGGGCTCGACCGTTGTGGCCACCGACGAAGAAGGTGATCCGCTGTACGAAGACATCGGTCCGACTCCGCGTTTTCTCGCATTGTCCCGTCGTCATTTGCACGATTTGTCGGCCGTCGACGACAAACAGAAACACTGATCCTACCGATTGAACCTGTGGGAGCGAGCCTGCTCGCGAAGGCGTCAGCGCATTCAACATCAGGTTGACTGAACGACCGCTTTCGCGAGCAGGCTCGCTCCCACATGAGTTGCTGTCCCCTTCAAAAATTGCGTATTACCCACCGAAAAAAGGTTGGGGATAGTGCTGCACATCGCCAAAGTTCCAGAGTTAGAGCCTTGTCCGTTCGGTCAAAGTTTTTCGAGCAATGGGCCATATTCTCTGAACTTTCGAAAAACACCACGGGTCACACCCATTAACCACGCCTGGGACGGCCGTTTCAAAACACCCCCGGAAATTGAAGGTTGCGGCTCCATACCCAGGATGGATTTTTAAGTTTTTCAGGAGTTTTTCCAATGGAGTTGAAGACCATGAAGACCCGAACTGCCAAATCCTCGTTCCCCCCTCTGCGTAGCCTGAAACTGGCTGCACTGGCCATCGGCAGCAGCCTCGTTCTGGCCGGTTGTGCCGGTAATCCGCCAAGCGAGCAATTCGCCGTGACGGAATCGGCGGTCAACAGCGCCGTCAGTGCAGGCGGTACCGAATTCGCGGCAGTGGAAATGAAATCCGCCCAGGACAAGCTCAAACAAGCCGAAATCGCCATGCACGACAAAAAGTATGACGAAGCCAAAGTCCTGGCCGAACAGGCCGAGTGGGACGCTCGCGTGGCTGAGCGCAAAGCCCAGGCGATCAAAGCTGAACAGGCTGTGAAGGACTCTCAGAAAGGTGTTCAAGAACTGCGTCAGGAAAGCCAGCGCACTGTGCAATAAGCGGCGCGGCACGACGTACTTCTTACTCGACTAAAAGGACGAAACCACCATGCGTAAACAATTGATGATCCCTGCCCTGCTGGCCGCAAGCGTTGCACTGGCTGCCTGCTCCACGCCGCCGAACGCGAACCTGGAACAGGCCCGCAGCAACTACACCGGCCTGCAAACCAACCCGCAAGCCAGCAAAGTCGCGGCGTTGGAAACCAAGGAAGCCAGCGATTACCTGGACAAGGCCGAAAAGGCTTATCAGGACAAAGAAGACCAGGCCAAGGTCGATCAACTGGCTTACCTGACCAATCAACGTGTTGAAGTGGCGAAGCAGACCATCGCCCTGCGCAACGCCGAAGCCAATTTGAAGAATGCTTCCGCGCAGCGTGCCCAGGCTCGTCTGGATGCCCGCGATGCGCAGATCAAGCAATTGCAGGACAGCCTGAACGCCAAGCAGACCGATCGCGGTACCTTGGTGACGTTCGGTGATGTGTTGTTTGCCACTGACAGGGCTGACCTGAAGTCCAGCGGTCTGGTGAACATCAACAAACTGGCGCAGTTCCTTTCGGAAAACCCTGATCGCAAAGTGATCGTCGAGGGCTACACCGACAGCACGGGCACTGCAAACCACAACCAGTCGCTGTCCGAGCGTCGTGCCGGTTCCGTACGCACGGCGCTGGTGAAAATGGGCGTTGATCCCGCGCGTATCGTGGCCCAGGGTTACGGCAAGGAATACCCGGTGGCCGAGAACAGCAGCGTCTCGGGCCGTGCGATGAACCGTCGGGTGGAAGTGACCATTTCCAACGACAACCAGCCGGTGATCCCGCGTTCGGCTATTAGCTCGAACTAAGCTTCGCCTGCTGAAACACAAAAGCCCCGCCTGAGTCGATCAGGCGGGGCTTTTGTTTTTAAGATCAAAAGATCGCAGCCTCGTTTCACTCGACAGCTCCTACAGAAGCGCGCGGTCTATGTAGGAGCTGTCGAGTGAAACGAGGCTGCGATCTTTTCGGGCGCGCTACGGTTGCAGCTTCTGCGGGGTTTCCTCGCCCATGCAGCGCACCGCTTTTTTCTTGTTGTTAACCAACACGCCGCTCAGGCCTTTCTGTTCGGTGTCGAACATCACCAGCACGCCATCGATGCACTGCGCGACTTGCGAGGCCGGCTCCAGGGAGACTTTGTAGTCTTCGCCCGGCACAGTCTTGAGCATGGTGAAGTCGCTGAGCAGCAGCGCATCTTCGGGTTTGGCGAAGTGCAGGTAGCCGTAGAACCACAGGGCTCCGACAGTACCGAGGATGCTGCAGATACCGGTGATGATCAGCGGGATGGCGTTACGTTCTTCACTCATTGCGGACTCTCTGGTGGTTCATCTTCAGAATTTTTCGGCGCCGGGTAATTCGGGACTTCACCCAGGCGGCGCAGACCATTGAAATGCTGCGGGTCGTCGAGAAAACGCAGCATGACTTTGCGCCAGACCGGGTCGGCGAACGTCTGCACATGACCGCCACGGGTCAGTTGCAGCACCCGCGGCGGCGGCGCAGCTTGATACAGACGGATGCCGTTGGAAAGGGGCACGATCGGATCGTCGATGCTGTGGTAGATCAGTTTCGGCACGCCATTGAGCTGCGCCATGGAGTTGATCGCGCTGTCGCCATCCGGCACCAGCCAGGACAGCGGCACCTGGAATGTCCAGAAAACCCATGAGTTGCTCAACGCAAAGCGGCCGACACTGCGATAACTGGCAGGCACGCCGTCAAGCACGAAGGCCTTGAGTTGCTTCTGCCGTTCGGGGTGTTGAACGAGATAGTGAACGGCCATCGAACCGCCGAGGCTCTGACCCAGAAGGATCAACGGCTTGCCTTTGACCTCCGGCGCCTGGTCGAGCCATTTGAACGCGGCGTCGATGTCCTGATAGATCGCCGGCAAACTCGGTTTGCCTTCAGACAGCCCGTAACCGCGATAATCCACCAGCAGCACTTGATACCCTTCTTTCGGTAACCACCAGCTCCCCCCAAGGTGCATGGGCAGGTTGCCGCCGTTACCGTGCAAATGCAGCACCGTGCCTTTGACCTCGACACCTTGTTTGGCCGGCAACCACCAGCCGTGCAGCTTGAGGCCGTCGGCGGTGGTCAAGGTGACGTCGCGGTATTCGAGTTTGGCTTTTTCCGGGGTAAACAGCTGGCCGGGCTCAGGGTAGAACAGCAGCGAGCTGCAGCCGCTCAACGTCAGGAGAAGGCAGAAGAAGCCGAGGATTCTCATCCGATGAAACCTCGCAAAAATAGGGGTTGAAACACACCGCCAACCTGTAGGAGCAAGGCTTGCCCGCGATGGCGGTGTGTCAGACAACATCAATGTCGAATGTTAGTCCGCCATCGCGGGCAAGCCTTGCTCCTACAGGAAAGGCGTTGTTCACAGAATGTTGGAGTAATCCGCTTCGATCCGGTCCAGGCTCAGGTGATTGAGGAAGTTGGAGAAGCACATCCACGCCGACAGTGCGTTCAGGTCACGGAACTGATCCGGCAAATACTTCGGCGGCACCACCAGCCCTTCGTCCACCAATTGGCGCAAGGTCCGCATGTCTTCCAGCGTGGTCTTGCCGCAAAACAGCAGCGGAATCTGCTCAAGCTTGCCTTTACGCACGGCCAACTGAATGTAGTTGTAAACCATGATAAAGCCCTTGAGGTAGGACAAGTCTTTGGTAAATGGCAGACCTGTCGGCACCGAGCCACGGAAAACCCGACTGGCGTTGCCGTAGCTTTCGGCCATTTCAAAGCCTTGCTCGCGGAAGAACTCGAAGATCTGCAGGAAGTCCGCGCCCTCCTCCACCATGTGAATGGCGCGGGTGCGGTTGGTCAGTTTGCGCAGGCGACTCGGGTACGAGGCGAAGGTGATGATTTCCATCAGGATCGCCAGGCCTTCCTGAGTCACTGTCGACGACGGCGGGCCTTTGGAGAGGAAGGTGCAGATCGGCTGGTTCAGACCATTGAGCGTGGTCCCCACATGCACCAGCCCTTCGTGGACTTCCAGAGCGCGCACGTCACGGTCGTTGAACATCGCGTCGGCGCGGATCTTGATGTAGTCGGCGCCGGCCGCCGCATCGGCGACGATCCCGTCGGACTCGAATACGCGAATGGTTTCCTCGGCCTCGCCGAACACCTTGTTCAAGCGGGTTTGCAGCAGGTGGACGGCTTCCTTGGCGGTGAGGAGTTTCGGTTCGTCCTTCAGGTCGCCACGGCCATCGATGTTGTTCAGGTAATCCGAGAGCATCAGGCCCAGGTCGGAAAGGGTCGGATCGCCGGCGTGGAACGCGTCGGAAGCGGCACCGTAAAGCTCCTGTGAAATCAGCCCGAAATCCTCGGTGCCGCGCGCTTCGAGCATGCGCACCACCATCCGGTATTCCTTGCACATGCGGCGCATGATCTGGCCGACCGGGTTGAACTGACCAAGCTGACGGGTGATGTCGCGCTCGATGTTCTGGAATTCCAGCTTCACCTTGCTGGAGTCGAACGCCAGCGGCCGGTTCAGGTAGTAATCGCGGTCCACCGCCGGCATTTCCTTGCCCTTGGCCTTGAGGAAAGCCTTGCGGATGTTGTCGTCCCACTTCACCGCATCCAGGACGCGAATCGGCGTCTGCGCCAGCACAATGCGATCGGACAAAATGCGTATCGACTGCTGGTAATCGTCCACCCGAAACTCCTGTAGAAAAACCGTTTACGTGCTGGGTTTATTTGGCTTTGGCCAGGCGCTGATAGCGCACGGCCTCGACGAACACATCGGAATTGGCCGGGTCGTCAAGGTAGGTGAAGACCTGGTCCAGATTGTTGTTGATCAACACGCCGTCGCCGTCGTCGGTCTGGAAGCCTTCGCCGCTGAGGACTTTTTGCCTCAGGGCCTGGTTGATCTGCTCGAGGTCGAGGTTATAGACCACCAGCTCATGCTTATCGGTGAGTTCAAAACCCAAGAGCGTGAAATGCCCACCGAATTGCGCCGGCACCTTGGCCGACAAGTACCAGCGACTGCCATGGCGAGTCACCGTGAAGGGATAGGCTTCACGCTCCTTGGGTTTAGCCTTGAAGTAGCTGACGGCCTGATAGTGATTGTCGCCCAGGCGCGTCAGCTCCAGATTGAGCGGCTCGCCCCAGGCGTTGGTGCTGGTCCATTTGCCGAGCAACCCTTTAGGCGCGGGCTCGCTCGAGGGCAGCGGCTCCTTGAAGGTCACCAGACAGCCGCTGAGCAGCAGGAACGACAAGGCGATCACAACGACACGCCAGGCTTTCATTCAACACTCCCTATGAACACACGCCGATCTAATGTGGGAGCGGGCTTGCTCGCGAAAGCGGGACAACATTCGACATTAATGGCGACTGACACACCGTCTTCGCGAGCAAGCCCGCTCCCACAGGGTTGAGCGTACAACCCTGAGGATCACACCGACGCCAATACCAGGTGCATGTAGCGGGTCAGGATGCCGAGCATTTCGGCTTCGGCGACAGGCTCGGCGTCGTTGAGCAGGCCCTGATATTCCATCCGTCCGATAATCGCCGTCAACACTTTGGCATCCTGTTGTGGCTCGCGGGAACCCAACACCTCGAAAAAATGGCAGGTGCCTTGCAGAAGAATTTGCTGATGCGAGCGCACCAACACCGCCAGGCGCGGGTTCAACAGGGCCTCCTGACGGAACGCCTGCTCGGCCATCAAGTGTTCGCGACGGTTGTGCAATTGACGCTGCACATAATCGGCGGTCAGCCGCGCGATATCGTCGGCCAGCTGTGAACGGGACTCGGGGCTGCCATCGCCATAAGCAACCATCTCGCGCAGCAGACCTTCGTTGCTGGCCCACAACTTGGCCATGAACGCCGCGCTGCGCTCCACGTATTGGGCAAAGGTATCGGTGAGCAGGTCATCGATGTCCTTGAAATAGTAAGTGGTGGCCGACAGCGGTACACCGGCCTCGGCGGCCACCGCGCGGTGACGCACGGCCCGCACGCCATCGCGCACGACAATGCGCATCGCCGCATCGAGAATGTCCTGTCGACGCTGTTCACTGCCCTGTCGGCTGGCCTTGCGACCCTGGTACTGAACACTTTCAGCGACCGCAGTGGCGACGTCCGCTGCACCTTCTTGAGCAATTGCACGGTTCACGACAGGTATTCCTCTCTTACTTCAAAAGTAACCAATTGATACGTTTGTACCAGACAGGCAATAAAAAGCCGCCTGTTTTAGGCGGCTTTTTTATCGAAACACTTACGCTTGCGGCCGCATGTGCGGGAACAGGATCACGTCGCGGATCGACGGGGAGTTGGTCAGCAGCATCACCAGACGGTCGATGCCGATACCTTCACCGGCCGTTGGCGGCATGCCGTACTCCAGCGCGCGAACGAAGTCGGCGTCGTAGTGCATGGCCTCGTCGTCGCCGGCGTCCTTGTCAGCCACCTGCGCCATGAAGCGCTCAGCCTGGTCTTCCGCGTCGTTCAACTCGGAGTAGGCGTTGGCGATTTCGCGGCCACCGATGAACAGTTCGAAACGGTCAGTGACGTTCGGGTTGTCGTCGTTACGACGGGCCAGCGGCGACACTTCGAACGGGTATTGAGTGATGAAGTGCGGCTGCTCCAGCTTATGCTCGACCAACTCTTCGAAAATCATCACCTGCAGTTTGCCCAGACCTTCGAAGCCCAGCACCTTGGCGCCGGCCTTCTTGGCGATGGCGCGGGCCTTCTCGATATCAGTCAGGTCGTCAGCGGTCAGCTCAGGGTTGTACTTGAGGATCGAGTCGAACACCGACAGACGCACGAACGGTTCGCCGAAGTGGAACACTTTGTCGCCGTAAGGCACGTCGGTGCTGCCCAGAACCAGCTGCGCCAGCTCGCGGAACAGCTCTTCGGTCAGGTCCATGTTGTCTTCGTAGTCGGCGTAAGCCTGGTAGAACTCCAACATGGTGAATTCAGGGTTGTGACGAGTCGAAACGCCTTCGTTACGGAAGTTGCGGTTGATCTCGAAGACCTTTTCAAAACCACCGACCACCAGACGCTTGAGGTACAGCTCAGGCGCGATACGCAGGAACATTTCCATGTCCAGCGCGTTGTGGTGAGTCTCGAACGGCTTGGCTGCCGCGCCACCCGGAATGGTTTGCAGCATCGGCGTTTCCACTTCCAGGAAGTCACGCTGCATCAGGAAGCTGCGGATGTGCGCAATCACTTGCGAACGTACGCGGAAGGTCTGACGCACTTCTTCGTTGACGATCAGGTCAACGTAACGCTGGCGATAGCGCTGTTCGGTGTCGGTCAGGCCGTGGTGTTTGTCTGGCAGCGGACGCAGGGACTTGGTCAGCAGGCGCACTTCAGTCATTTCGACGTACAGGTCGCCCTTGCCGGAACGCGCCAGGGTGCCAACGGCTGCGATGATGTCGCCCATGTCCCAGGTTTTCACCGAGGCCAGGGTTTCTTCGGACAGGGTTTTACGGTTGACGTAGACCTGAATGCGACCGGTCATGTCCTGGATCACCATGAACGAGCCACGGTTGAGCATGATGCGACCGGCAACCTTGACCGGGATCGCAGCCTCTGCCAGCTCTTCCTTGGTCTTGTCCGCGTACTGTTTCTGCAAGTCTTCGCAGTAGTTGTCGCGGCGGAAGTCGTTCGGGAAGGCATTGCCCTTGGCGCGCTCGGCAGCCAGCTTTTCCTTGCGCAGGGCGATCAGGGAGTTTTCTTCCTGTTGCAGGGCTTGCGGGTCGAGTTCTAGGTCGCTCATGTCTTTAAAAATTCCATCACAGGTTCGTTGCCCCCGCGGGTGGCAGGGGACTTAAGGTCTTGACTGGCGGTTTACAGGCCTTGCTTCAGGCTGGCCACCAGGTATTCGTCGATGTCGCCGTCGAGCACCTTGTCGCAGTCGCTGCGTTCGATGTTAGTGCGCAAATCCTTGATTCGCGACGCATCGAGTACATACGAGCGGATCTGGTGACCCCAGCCGATGTCGGACTTGGTGTCTTCCAGCGCCTGGGAAGCGGCGTTACGTTTCTGCACTTCCTGCTCGTACAAGCGCGCCCGCAACATTTTCATCGCGGTGTCTTTGTTGGCGTGCTGGGAGCGTTCGTTCTGGCAACTGACCACGGTGTTGCTCGGTACGTGCGTAATACGGACGGCCGAGTCGGTGGTGTTTACGTGCTGACCACCGGCACCGGAGGAGCGGTAGGTATCGATGCGCAGGTCCGACGGGTTGATGTCGATTTCGATGTTGTCATCGATTTCCGGTGACACGAACACGGCCGAGAACGAGGTGTGGCGACGGTTGCCGGAGTCGAACGGGCTCTTGCGCACCAGACGGTGCACGCCGATTTCGGTACGCAACCAGCCAAAGGCATATTCGCCCTTGATGTGCACGGTCGCGCCCTTGATCCCGGCGACTTCACCGGCCGACAGTTCCATGATGGTCGCATCGAAACCGCGTTTGTCAGCCCAGCGCAGGTACATGCGCAGCAGGATGTTGGCCCAGTCCTGGGCCTCGGTGCCACCGGAGCCGGCCTGGATGTCCAGGTAGGCGTTGTTGGCATCCATTTCACCGCTGAACATGCGACGGAATTCGAGTTTTTCCAGGGATTCGCGCAGGCGCTCGACTTCGGCAGCGACGTCATCGACGGCGGCCTGGTCTTCTTCTTCGGCGGACATCAGCAGCAGGTCTTTGGCGTCGGCCAGGCCTGTGTGCATTTCGTCGAGGGTTTCGACGATCTGCGCCAGCAGGGACCGCTCGCGGCCCAGTTCCTGAGCGTACGACGGGTTGTTCCAGACAGACGGATCTTCAAGCTCGCGATTGACTTCAGTCAGACGCTCATGCTTTTGATCGTAGTCAAAGATACCCCCGAATAGTTTCGGAGCGCTCGGACAGGTCCTTGATACTGTTAAGGATCGGGTTGATTTCCATGGCGGGCAGCACTCGTTGGCGAACTTTTTAAAGCCGGCGAGTATAACGTAATCAGGCTGTCACGGCAGCCCGCCTGGCGGCTTTAGGGGGTTCTTTATCGGGCTTGAGATCGCTCCCCCTCACCCTAACCCTCTCCCCAAGGGGCGAGGGGACTGACCTAAGTGTCTTGCGAAATACTGCGACCTGAAAATTCCGAGTCGAACTCAGGTTCTGAAA
>NZ_AKJN02000009.1 GCF_000282315.2 Pseudomonas sp. GM41(2012) | reverse complement strand
GAAGTTTTCAAAGTTTCCTTTGCAACTTCAACCACTTGCGCTTTCGATCTCTCGTTAGCGGGAGGCGAATTCTACAGCGTTAATCGCTGCTGTCAACACCTCTTTTGTTCCGCTTTCGACCGAGAAGATCGAATCGTCAAAAGAGCCAAACCACCTCGCTCTTTCAACTCCTTCTGGGCTTCGATGACCTGAAGCAACTCGCTGCCGAAAACTGCGTAACTCGTTGTTTAACAAGGAGTTTTCCGTTTCGACTGCGCCGGAAGTGGGGCGAATTATAGACTTCCAGAATCTGCCGTCAACACCTATCTTCACAATTCTGTCATATAGGTGAAAAAAGCCCCTGAAACGCAAAGGCCGGCCCCAAGGGGCCGGCCTTCTTCCCTTCTACTTACAAGCTAGGGAACGCGAACTGCGAAGCTTCATGGCTCGCTCGTTGTGGCCAGCGCTGGGTAATGGCCTTGCGACGGGTGTAGAAACGCACGCCATCCGGACCATACGCATGCAAGTCGCCGAACAGCGAGCGCTTCCAGCCGCCAAAGCTGTGATAAGCCACCGGTACCGGCAGCGGTACGTTGACGCCGACCATACCGACTTCGATCTCGTCGCAGAACAACCGTGCCGCTTCCCCATCACGGGTAAAGATGCAAGTGCCGTTGCCATACTCGTGATCGTTGATCAGCTGCATCGCTTCTTCCAGGCTATTAACCCGGACAACACACAGCACCGGCCCGAAGATCTCTTCTTTATAGATGCGCATTTCTGGCGTGACGTTATCAAACAGGCAGCCACCCAGGAAGAAACCGTCCTCATGACCCGCCACGCTCAGACCACGACCATCGACCACCAAAGAAGCACCCGCCGAAACACCGTCTTCTATATAGCCACTGACTTTGTCGCGAGCCTGACCGGAAACCAGCGGCCCCATGTCAAGACCGCATGAAGTACCGGCACCGATTTTCAGCGCCTTGATTTGCGGTACCAACTTGGCCACCAGCGCATCCGCCACCTGGTCACCGACGCACACAGCCACCGAGATCGCCATGCAACGTTCACCGCAAGAACCATAAGCCGCGCCCATCAATGCGCTGACCGCGTTATCCAGATCCGCATCCGGCATCAGCACCGCATGGTTCTTCGCGCCACCCAGTGCCTGAACGCGTTTGCCGCGTTTGGTGCCTTCGGCGTAGATGTATTCGGCAATCGGCGTCGAACCAACGAAGCTCAACGCTTTGACTTCCGGCGCTTCGATCAGCGCATCCACCGCAGCCTTGTCGCCGTGTACCACACTCAGCACACCTTTAGGCAGACCGGCCTCGATCAACAGTTGAGCAATCAACAACGTCGAACTTGGGTCACGCTCGGACGGCTTGAGAATGAAGCAGTTACCGCAGACGATTGCCAGCGGATACATCCACAGCGGCACCATGGCCGGGAAGTTGAACGGCGTAATACCAGCGACCACGCCCAACGGCTGGAAGTCCGACCAGGCATCAATGTTCGGGCCAACGTTACGGCTGTACTCGCCCTTGAGGATTTCCGGCGCTGCGCAAGCGAACTCGACGTTCTCGATTCCGCGTTTCAGTTCACCGGCAGCATCTTCCAGGGTCTTGCCGTGCTCTTCGCTGATCAGTTGAGCGATACGCGCTTCGTTCTGCTCCAGCAATTGCTTGAAGCGGAACATCACCTGCGCACGCTTGGCCGGCGGAGTGTTGCGCCAGGCCGGGAATGCAGCCTTGGCCGAGTCGATGGCTTTCTGAATGGTTTCGCGGCTGGCCAATGGCAGCTTGTGAATCGCCTGGCCGGTGGACGGGTTGAACACGTCGGCCGTACGACCGTCTTCGGTCACCAGTTCGCCATTGATCAAATGCGGGATAAGACTCATGTGGGGCTCCTGAAATTTTGTCCACCGACGCCCATCGAGGGACGCCGGCTAAAATATGAATGGCTTTTTGTAGGAGCCGAGCTTGCTCGCGATGGCTGCCTCAAGGACGCCATCGCAGGCAAGCCGTGCTCCTACAGGGATCAGTCGATTTTGTTCAGCACTTCGCCGACCGCGTCGAATAGACGATCAAGGTCTTGCGGCTTGCTGTTGAAGGTTGGGCCGAACTGCAGGGTGTCGCCGCCGAAGCGCACGTAGAACCCGGCCTTCCAAAGCGCCATACCGGCTTCGAACGGACGCACGATGGCGTCGCCGTCACGCGGTGCGATCTGGATCGCACCGGCCAGGCCGTAGTTACGAATATCGATGATGTTTTTCGAACCCTTCAGACCGTGCAGGGCATTTTCGAAATGCGGTGCGACTTCGGCCACGCTCTGCACCAGGTTTTCCTTTTGCAGCAGATCGAGTGCTGCCAGGCCCGCGGCGCAAGCCACCGGGTGCGCGGAATAGGTGTAGCCGTGCGGGAATTCCACCGCGTACTCCGGCGTCGCCTGGTTCATGAAGGTCTGGTAGATCTCGGAGCTGGCAATCACCGCGCCCATCGGGATCGCGCCGTTGGTGACTTGCTTGGCGATGCACATCAGGTCCGGGGTTACGCCAAAGGTATCGGCACCGAACATTTTGCCGGTACGGCCGAAACCAGTGATCACTTCGTCGAACACCAGCAGAATATTGTGCTGATCGCAGATCTCACGCAGACGCTTGAGGTAACCCTGTGGCGGAACCAGTACGCCAGCGGAACCGGCCAATGGCTCGACGAACACGGCGGCGATGTTGGAGGCGTCATGCAGCTCGATCAACTTCAGCAGTTCATCAGCCAGGGCGATACCGCCCTGCTCCGGCATGCCACGGGAATAGGCATTGCTCGCCAGCAAGGTGTGAGGCAGGTGATCGACGTCCATCATCGCCTGGCCGAACATTTTGCGGTTGCCGTTCACGCCACCGAGGCTGGTGCCGGCAATGTTCACTCCGTGGTAACCACGTGCACGACCGATCATCTTGGTCTTGGTCGCCTGGCCTTTCAGACGCCAGTAAGCACGGACCATCTTCACTGCAGTGTCAGCGCACTCGGAGCCCGAGTCAGTGAAGAACACGTGATTCAGATTGCCCGGGGTCAGGTCGGTGATTTTCTCAGCCAGCTGAAACGACAGCGGATGGCCGTACTGGAAGCCTGGCGAGTAATCGAGGGTGCCCAATTGCTTGGCGACCGCTTCCTGAATTTCCTTGCGGGTATGCCCGGCGCCGCAGGTCCACAAACCGGAGAGCGAGTCGTAAACCTTGCGGCCCTTGTCATCGATCAGCCAACTGCCTTCAGCCGCCACGATCAGTCGCGGATCGCGCTGGAAATTACGGTTGGCGGTGTAGGGCATCCAGTGAGCATCGAGCTTGAGCTGGCTGGCCAGGGACGTCGGGTTGTTTTCAGGCAAGTTCATGGGCAAAACCTCGCAGGGCAATAAGCGGCATAGAGATCAAAAGCGTTCTTGCAGCTAAATTGCCACGGGGATAAAGTCGGTGAAATCCAACTCTTCTAACGTTCAGTCAGGTCACCACTAAACTATGAGCAGCCGTCGCCCCGATCCGCTGGCGCAAGTCAGTGACTTTGATATCCGCTTATTGAGGATCTTCCGCAGCGTCGTGGAGTGCGGCGGCTTCTCAGCGGCGGAGTCGGTTCTCGGCATCGGCCGCTCGGCCATCAGCCAGCAAATGAGCGATCTGGAACAGCGCCTCGGTTTGCGCTTGTGCCAACGCGGTCGCGCCGGGTTTTCCCTGACCGAAGAAGGTCGCGAGGTTTATCACTCGGCGTTGCAGCTATTAAGTGCGCTGGAAAGTTTCCGCACCGAGGTCAACGGCCTGCACCAACATCTGCGCGGCGAATTGACCATCGGCCTGACCGACAACCTGGTCACCCTGCCCCACATGCGCATCACCCATGCCTTGGCGCAATTGAAGGAACGCGGCCCCGACGTGCAGATTCAGATCCGCATGATCGCGCCCAATGAAGTCGAACAAGGCGTACTCGATGGTCGATTGCATGTCGGCGTGGTGCCGCAGGCCAGCGCGCTGTCGGGGCTGGAATATCAGCCGCTCTATAGCGAACGCTCGCTGCTGTACTGCGCGGTCGGTCATCCGTTGTTTTATGTCGACGATAAGCAACTGGATGACGAGCGCCTCAATAGCCAGGATGCCATCGCGCCGACTTTCCGTTTGCCCGCGGAAATCCAGGCCCATTACCAGGCGCTCAATTGCACCGCCAGTGCCTCGGACCGTGAAGGCATGGCGTTCCTGATCCTGACCGGACGCTTCATCGGCTACCTGCCGGACCACTACGCCAGTCTCTGGGTACAGCAAGGCCGGTTGCGTGCGCTGAAACCAAAGGCGCGTTTTTATGACCTGAGCCTTGCATCGGTCACGCGCAAGGGCCGTCGTCCGCATTTGGTACTGGAAAGCTTTCTCGAAAGCCTGGCTGCGACGCGCTGAAACACCGCAATCCCTGTAGGAGCTGAGCTTGCTCGCGATGGCGGCGTAACATTCAACATTAATGGTGACTGACCCGGCGCCATCGCGAGCAAGCTCGGCTCCTACAGGGATGGGGGGTAGGTTTTATTGCGTCAGGACTTGTCTGATGCCGGTGGGTGCGCTATCAACGCACTGGTTGCACCCACTCACTTGTTCGGAAGTGCCTATGACCTTTGAAGTCCCCGCTCACGGCGGCAAACCTGCCAGCCGCATTCGTCAGAAGAACGAAGAGACCATCATCAAAGCCGCCGAAGACGAGTTCGCCCGTCACGGGTTCAAAGGCACCAGCATGAACACCATCGCCCTGAATGCCGGATTGCCCAAGGCGAATCTGCATTACTACTTCACCAACAAACTCGGTTTGTACGTGGCGGTGTTGAGCAACATCCTCCAGCTGTGGGACAGCACCTTCAACACCCTGACTGCCGAAGATGACCCGGCCGAAGCGCTGACGCGTTACATCCGCGCCAAGATGGAATTCTCCCGTCGTCAGCCGCAAGCCTCGCGGATCTTCGCGATGGAAGTGATCAGCGGTGGCGAATGCCTGACCGAATACTTCAACCAGGATTATCGCGCCTGGTTCCAGGGTCGGGCGGGCGTGTTCCAGGCCTGGATAGATGCCGGAAAAATGGACCCGATAGACCCGGTGAACCTGATCTTCCTGTTGTGGGGCAGCACTCAGCATTACGCCGATTTCGCCACACAGATCTGCCGTGTCACCGGTCGCACGAAGCTGACCAAGCAAGACATGGAAGACGCCGGCAACAACCTGATCCGCATCATTCTCAAGGGCTGCGGCCTGACGCCAACGATCTAAGACACTTATGCCTTTTACCCTCAGCGGTTTTTGCGAGTACCGCGAAGAGATTCGCAAAAGCCGCTTCATCACTTTCGCCGCGCCGATCAGCAGCCCTGCTGAAGCCCAGGCGTTCATCGAACAACACAGCGATTTGAATGCCTCGCACAATTGCTGGGCCTGGAAGCTTGGCGACCACTACCGCAGCACTGACGACGGCGAGCCCGGCGGCACCGCTGGCCGGCCGATTCTGGCGGCAATCGACGCGCAGGATTGCGATCAGGTCGCGGTGCTGGTGATTCGTTGGTATGGCGGCATTCAACTCGGCACCGGGGGCCTCGCCCGGGCGTATGGCGGCGGCGCCAACAAGTGCCTGCAAGCGGCGGCAAAGGTTGAACTGATCAGTCGGGTGCCGGTGAGTTGTGCCTGTGCTTTTGCAGAGTTGCCGCTGGTGAAGCTTCGGGTGGCAGAACTGGGTGGATTGGTTGTAGAAGAAACGTTTACAGCCAACGGCGTAGACCTGCGATTGGCGATCGGCGAAAGCCAGATCGACACCCTGCAAACGCAGCTGGCGGGCTTGAGCCGCGGACGCATTTTATTGCAGCACTAATCGCACCAACAACGTTCATAGCCCTTTCGTCGAACCGGCGCATTTGCCCACATCTACTGTGCACCCGGCTGTGGATAACCTGAGCACACCCGGCTGTAACCCTTCTGTCACGCGGCTTTGCGGGCATTGCTCACTTTTCGTCCAATCCGTCATCAAAAAAGATAAATCCACGTAAAAACAATCAGTTAACGCGGTTTATCACCATTAGAAGAAAGCCACACAGTGCTTATGCCCGACCTTCGGGCTTGCACACAAATACTGTGGAGCAATCTGTGGATAACCCGTTCATGGCTGTCGCCGCCCCATGTCCGGCATGGCTTGCCGCCGGTTGCTCGTTTTTTGACCAAACACCTTGAGCAAAACCGGAGCCTGATCAACGGCGTTGCCCTCAAGTGGTGCCTGGTTCGGGATCGACATAGGGCGAGGCGCCGTCCTCAAAGCCTTATCTGCAACGTATTTGATTTTTCCTGACTCAATGGCCAGGAAATTGCTTTGTCCACAGGCATCACTTCAATCGACCCGAGCCTGTCATGCCCAACCCCGTGCCGATCCTCGATCCAACACCTCGCCTGCAACTGCGCAACATCAGCAAGCGCTACCCCGGTTGCCTGGCCAACGATGCCATCGATCTGAGCATCGCACCCGGCGAAATACACGCCCTGCTCGGCGAAAACGGCGCGGGTAAAAGTACGCTGATGAAGATCATCTACGGCGTCACCCACGCGGACTCGGGAGAGATGATCTGGCAAGGGCAACGCGTGACCCTGCGCAACCCGGCTCAGGCTCGGGGGCTGGGAATCGGCATGGTGTTCCAGCATTTCTCGCTGTTCGAGACGTTGAGCGTGGCGCAGAACATTGCCTTGGCGGTGGGCGCGGCGGCGGGTACACCGAAACAGCTTGAGCCAAAGATTCGTGAAGTCTCCCGGCGCTATGGCATGGCGCTGGAGCCGGAGCGACTTGTCCACAGCCTGTCGATCGGCGAACGCCAGCGGGTGGAAATCATTCGTTGCCTGATGCAGGACATCCGCCTGCTGATTCTCGATGAGCCGACCTCGGTGCTGACTCCGCAGGAGGCCGACGATTTGTTCATCACCTTGCGCCGACTCTCCGCCGAGGGCTGCAGCATTCTGTTTATCAGCCACAAACTCGGTGAAGTTCGCGCGTTGTGCCACAGCGCCACGGTGTTGCGCGGCGGTCGGGTGGCCGGGCATTGCGTGCCGGCCGAGTGTTCGGATCGGCAACTGGCGCAGTTGATGGTCGGTGAAGCCGCTGCGCTGATTACGGACTATCCGAAAGTCACTGGCGCTAATGCGTTCCTGAATGTGACGGGATTGTCCTGGCACAACCCCGATCCGTTCGGCTGTTCGCTGAAGGACATCGAGCTTGAAGTACGCAGCGGCGAAATCGTCGGCATCGCCGGGGTCGCGGGCAATGGTCAGGATGAGTTGCTGGCCCTGCTCAGTGGCGAAGAACCGCTCAGCCGCAACGACGGCGCAACGATCAGTTTCGGCGGGCAACCGGTGGCGCACTTGCGGCCGGATGCACGGCGCAAACTGGGCCTGGCCTTCGTCCCCGCTGAACGTCTGGGCCATGGCGCGGTGCCGGACTTGAGTCTGGCGGACAATGCCCTGCTCACTGCCTTTCAACGAGGGCTGGTCAGCAACGGCCTGATCCAGCGTGGCAAGGTCGAAGCGCTGGCCGAAGAAATCATCCGCCGCTTCGGGGTCAAGACACCCGATAGCCAGACACCGGCCCGCAGCCTGTCTGGCGGCAACTTGCAGAAATTCATCCTCGGCCGCGAAATCCTCCAACAACCGAAACTGCTGGTGGCCGCGCACCCGACCTGGGGCGTGGACGTCGGCGCTGCCGCGACCATTCACCGGGCGCTGATTGCCTTGCGCGACGCCGGCGCGGCGATCCTGGTGATCTCCGAAGACCTCGACGAACTGTTCCAGATCAGCGATCGCCTCGGCGCTTTGTGCAGCGGTCGATTGTCGCCGCTCAAGGCCACGGTCGACACGCGCCTGATCGATGTCGGCGGCTGGATGGCCGGCCAGTTCGACGCCCCTCAATCACTCGCACCCGCAACGGTTTAACGGAGTTTCACATGCTGCTTTCTCTCGAACCCCGTGGCCAGCAATCGCGCCTGATGCTGTGGTGCTCGCCATTGCTGGCGGCTGTCCTGACGTTAGGCTGTGGCTCGCTGCTGTTTATCGCGCTGGGGCATGATCCATTACTGACGCTGCACACCTTGCTCATCGCACCGATCAGCGACCTATATGGCGTCTCCGAACTGCTGGTCAAAGCGCTGCCGATTTTGCTCTGCGCGTTGGGGCTGGCCGTGGCGTACCAAGCACGAATCTGGAACATCGGCGCCGAAGGTCAGTTGCTGCTTGGCGCGCTGGCCGGCAGTGCATTGGCGGTGAACATCATCGACCTGCAAAGTCGCTGGGCGCTGGTGATGATTCTGCTCGTCGGCACCCTGGCCGGTGCCGCATGGGCCGGGCTGACGGCGTGGTTGCGTACGCGTTTCAATGCCAATGAAATCCTCACCAGCATCATGCTCAATTACATCGCCCTGAACCTGTTGCTGTTCTGTGTGCATGGGCCGCTGAAGGATCCGGCTGGATTCAACTTTCCGGAGTCGGCGATGTTCGGTGATGCCAGCCGTTTGCCGCTGCTGATGGAGGATGGTCGGGTCCACGTCGGCGTGTATTTCGCCTTGCTCGCGTTGGTCGCGGTGTGGGTGTTGCTGCAGAAAAGCTTTATCGGGTTCCAGATCAAAGTCCTCGGGCTGGACAAACGCGCAGCGGGGTTCGTCGGCTTCCGCGAGAAGCGGCTGATCTGGCTGGCACTGTTGATCAGCGGAGGATTGGCGGGGCTGGCCGGGGTGTGTGAAGTCACCGGGCCGATCGGCCAATTGGTGCCACAGGTCTCGCCCGGTTACGGCTATGCCGCGATCACCGTGGCGTTTCTCGGGCGACTCAATCCCATCGGCATTCTGTTTTCCAGCCTGCTGATGGCGCTGCTGTACATCGGTGGCGAGAGCGCGCAGATGAGCATGAATCTGCCGCAAGCGATCACGCAATTATTCCAGGGAATGATGCTGTTTTTCCTGCTGGCCAGTGACGTGCTGATTCTCTACCGACCGCGCTTGAACCTGCGCTGGTCCCGTCGTGCACAAGCCACCGCCGTACACGCAGGAGCGCTGTGATGGATATCGATCTGCTCAGCAATATTTTCTACGCCATGGTCCGTTGCGGCACGCCGCTGCTGTTGGTGGCACTCGGTGAGTTGATCTGCGAGAAGAGCGGCGTTCTGAACCTCGGCCAGGAAGGGATGATGCTGTTTGGTGCGGTGATCGGTTTTATCGTCGCCTTGAACAGCGGCAACCTGTGGCTCGGCGTGTTACTGGCGATGCTTGCCGGGATGCTGTTGTCCTCGTTGTTTGCGCTGGTGGCGCTGGTGTTCAACGCCAATCAGGTGGCCACCGGGTTGGCGCTGACAATCTTCGGCGTGGGTCTGTCGACGTTTGTTGGCGCGGCGTGGGTCGGTAAACCGCTGGCAGGTTTTGAGCCGGTGGCGATTCCTTATTTGAGTGAAATCCCGCTGATCGGACGGATGCTGTTTGCGCAGGATCTGCTGGTGTATGTGTCGTTCGCGCTGTTTGCGCTGGTGGCCTGGGTGATTGTGAAAAGTCGCGTCGGGCTGATCATTCAGGCGGTCGGGGAAAATCCGGATGCGGCCAGTGCCATGGGTTTGCCGGTGTTGGGCGTGCGCACGCTGGCGGTGCTGTTTGGTGGGGCGATGGCTGGATTGGCCGGGGCTTATTTGTCGTTGGCTTATACGCCGATGTGGGCGGAGAACATGAGCGCCGGACGTGGCTGGATTGCCTTGGCACTGGTGGTGTTTGCCAGTTGGCGGGTGTGGCGATTGCTGCTGGGGGCGTATCTGTTCGGGCTCGCCAGCATCCTGCATTTGGTGGCACAGGGATTGGGGCTGGCGATTCCGTCGAGTCTGCTGGCGATGCTGCCGTATGTCGCGACCATTGTGGTGTTGGTGCTGCTGTCGCGGGATGCGCTGCGTACGCGGTTGTATGCGCCGGTGTCGTTGGGAAAACCGTGGCAGGCCGGGCATTAGTGGTTGTCTGCACCGGCCCCATCGCGAGCAGGCTCGCTCCCACATTTGACCGAGTCGAGCCGGATTTTTGTGTTTAACGCAAATCTACTGTGGGAGTGAGCCTGCTCGCGATGACGCCCGAACTGGCAACACCTGAGCCACGCCCCACGCCAATTCAAAGAACAGGAAAATCGCCAACAAAGAGCTGGCGCCATGGAGCAAGGCATAGAGCTGCCAAGCCGAAAACAAAAACCGCCCCACCGCGTCATACCGCCCATACACCTGCTGCGGATCACGAATCCGCAGCACCGTCCACACGCAGACAATCGACCCCAACAGATTGGCCATCAGCATGTGCATCGGCTCAAACGGCGGCAGCTCGCCGGACAAATTGAACGCCTGACTCACGCTCAACAAAACGCCATGCAACGCCACAAAACTCCACGGAGTGACAAACGCTGCCGTCACGATCAAGTCATACCAGGCGCTACCCTTCACCAACCGGCGAAATTGCGTCGAAGTCCACATCCGTTTTGCTCCAGAAAATCAGGGAGCAACAAGACTAAAGCCTGGAGTATGCTCCAGGGTCAAGCCCTCTCGAGATGTCATGATGCGCATCGGTGAATTAGCCCAGGCCAGCGCCGTCAGCCGCGACACGCTGCGTTTCTACGAGCAACGCGGATTGATTGCGGCGCAACGTAGCGCCAACGGTTATCGCGATTATCCGGCGGACATGGTGCAACTGGTGCTGTACATCAAGACCGCTCAGCGATTGGGCTTTACCCTCGGCGAGATCGGCAACAGCGTCGCCGCGATATGGCAGTCGCCCGATCCGGACAGCGCCGTCACGCAATTGCTGCAAGACAAACTCAAACTGATCGAAACCCGAATCGACGAACTCGGCGCACTGCGTCAGGAGTTGCAGCAACGGCTCGGTCAGCGCTGTCCATTAAATCCGTGATCCTCATTTATCAAGGAAGCCACTTATGTCTACGGCAAAAACCGCACTCATCATCGGCGCCTCCCGAGGCCTGGGCCTCGGCCTGGTAAAAACCCTGCTGGCCGACGGTTGGCAGGTCACCGCCACCGTGCGCAATCCGCAGAACGCCGAAGCCTTGCAGGCCGTGGGCAAGGTGCGGATTGAAAAACTCGACATGGATGATCAGCAAGCGGTCATCGCTCTGAGCCAGCAGCTTAAGGGCGAAGTGTTCGACCTATTGTTCGTGAATGCCGGGGTCAAAGGTCCGGAAGTTCAAACGCCGGGCGGCGCGACGCTGGCCGAGGTCGGGCAACTGTTCTTCACCAATGCGGTGGCGCCGATCAATCTGGCCCAGCGTTTTGTCGGGCAGATTCGTCCGGACAGCGGTGTGCTGGCATTCATGAGTTCGGTGCTGGGCAGCGTGACCATGCCGGATGCGCCGGAGCTGGCGTTGTACAAGGCGAGCAAAGCGGCGCTGAACTCGATGACCAGCAGCTTCGTCACTCAGTTGGGCGAGCAGAAACTCACCGTGCTGTCGCTGCATCCGGGTTGGGTGAAGACCGACATGGGCGGTGAGGGTGCCGACATCGATGTGGACACCAGCACGCGTGGGTTGGTCGACCAGGTGAATGCGTATACCGGCAAGGGCGGGCACCATTTTGTGAATTACCGGGGTGAAACCATTCCCTGGTAACACCACCGTCCTGCCCTTGTAGGAGCTGAGCTTGCTCCGGGCGGCGATCCGACGATGGGGCCATAACATTCAGCATTGATGTTGAATGTCAGTCCGCTATCGCGAGCAAGCTCGGCTCCTACAGGGGTTTGGGTTGTTCTGTCGGGCCGGGCTTGCCCATAGCGCGGTTTTGTTCGAAACTCCGCACCTCGTCCCCCGCGGCGACCCTGGATCAGCAGACAGGGTAATCACTGAGCTGGCTAACCTGAACCCCACTTTCAGAGGAGCCGGCCAACATGCCTGCGACCCGTACCTGGTTAAAAAATCCCCTCGCGATCTTCACTGCCAATGGCCTCGATGCCCGTGGTGGCCTGGTGCTGCAAGACGGTTTGATCGTCGAAGTGCTCGCCGCCGGCCAGCAACCTTCCGCGCCCTGTGGACAAGTGTTCGATGCCCGCGAACATGTGATCCTGCCGGGACTGATCAACACCCATCACCACTTCTATCAAACCCTGACCCGCGCCTGGGCGCCGGTGGTCAATCAGCCGTTGTTCCCGTGGCTGAAAACCCTCTACCCGGTCTGGGCCCGCCTCACCCCTGAAAAACTCGCCCTAGCCAGCAAAGTCGCGTTGGCCGAGTTGCTGCTGTCCGGCTGCACCACCGCGGCCGATCACCATTACCTGTTTCCGCAAGGCCTGGAAAATGCTATCGACGTGCAAGTCGAAAGCGTTCGCGAACTGGGCATGCGCGCCATGCTGACGCGCGGTTCCATGAGCCTCGGCGAAAAGGACGGCGGCCTGCCGCCGCAGCAAACCGTGCAGGAAGGCGAAGTCATCCTGGCCGACAGCCAACGCTTGATCGCTGAGTACCACGAACGTGGCGATGGCGCGCAAATCCAGATCGCCCTGGCGCCCTGCTCACCGTTCTCGGTGACCCCGGAAATCATGTCCGCCAGCGCCGAACTGGCGAACAAACTCGACGTGCGCCTGCACACCCATCTGGCCGAAACCCTCGACGAAGAAGACTTCTGCCTGCAGCGCTTCGGCCTGCGCACTGTGGATTACCTCGACAGCGTCGGCTGGCTCGGCCCGCGCACCTGGCTGGCTCACGGCATCCACTTCAACCCGGACGAAATCGCTCGCCTCGGCGCCGCCGGCACCGGCATTTGCCATTGCCCGAGTTCGAACATGCGTCTGGCTTCCGGCATCTGCCCGACGCTGGACCTGACGGCTGCGGGTGCGTTGCTGGGCTTGGGCGTGGATGGTTCGGCGTCCAACGATGCGTCGAACATGATGCTGGAAACCCGTCAGGCGCTTTACATTCAGCGGCTGCGTTATGGCGCCGAGAAGATCACGCCGGAATTGGTTTTGGGTTGGGCGACCAAGGGTTCGGCGCAGTTGCTGGGCCGCACCGATATCGGCGAACTGGCGGTGGGCAAGCAGGCGGATCTGGCGCTGTTCAAGCTCGATGAGCTGCGGTTCTCCGGCAGTCATGATCCGGTGTCGGCGTTGCTGCTGTGCGGCGCTGATCGGGCGGATCGGGTGATGGTTGGTGGCAAGTGGCGGGTGATTGATGGGCAGGTTGAAGGGCTGGACTTGAAGGGATTGATTGCGGATCACAGCCAGGCGGCTCGGCAGTTGATTGCCGGTACCTGACACAACACAAATCAAAACTGTGGGAGCGAGCCTGCTCGCGATGACGGAGTGTCAGTCGACATCAATGGTGTTTGACACACAGCTATCGCGAGCAGGCTCGCTCCCACAATTGGTTTTGCGGTGTGTTTAGAGGCCCAGCAGCGACAACATGATGAATGTCGCAAACAGCACGAAGTGGGTCATGCCTTCGATGGCATTGGTTTCGCCATCGTTGAGGTTGATTGCGCTGACGATCAGGGTAAGGAAGACCATCACGGTCTGCACCGGGGTCATCGCCATCTGGAACGGCTGGCCGGTGTAGAGCGCCATCGCTTCCATTACCGGCACCGTCAGGATGACCGTCGACAGCGACGCGCCCATGGCGATGTTGACCACCGACTGCATGCGGTTGGCCAGCGCCGCCCGCAACGCGGTCAGAATTTCCGGCGCCGCCGAGATTGCCGCCACAAGGATCGCGGTGATCACCGGCGGTGCGCCCGTCCCTTCGAGGCCCAGGTCGAGGGTCTTGGACATCACTTCGGCCAATGCGCCGATCACCACCACGCCAAACACCAATGTCCCGATACTCAGCACCAGATTGACCGGTTCAGGTTCTTCCTCCGGGACTTTCTTGCGGCGTTTTTCCGGGTAGCTGTAACTGAAAAAATAACTGTGTGGGCCGACCTGCATGCGCAGGAACAGGGCGTAGAGCACGACCATCGCGCCGATGGTGAAGCCTGAATAGAGTTTCCAACTGACCTCGGGGATGAACTCCGGCACCACCATCGAAACGCCCATGGCGGTGAGGATCATCACGCTGTAACTGCGGGCCGAGTCGTCGTTGTAGGACTGTTCGCCATGCTTGAGCCCGCCCATCAACGCAGCGAGGCCGAGGATGCCGTTGATGTCGAGCATGACCGCCGAATAAATCGTGTCACGTACCAGGGTCGGCGAGGCTTCGTTGCTCATCATGATCGCCAGGATCACCACTTCCACCAGCACGGCGGCCAGGGTCAGGATCATCGTGCCGTAGGGGTCGCCGACTTTTTCTGCCAGCAGTTCGGCGTGATGGGCAACGCGCATGGAGGCAACGACGATGAAGGCGATCAGTACGAGGCCGGCGGTCAGCGCAATGGGTTGGCCGCTGTGCAGCATCCAGTGCTCCAGCGGGTAGGCGACGACGGCGGCGAGCAGGGCCAGCAACAGAAACTTTTCTTGCTTGAGGAGTGTGAGCATTGCGGGCCTTTTTGCCGTGTGAAGCGAAACCGGGGTGATGAGCTACTGACTGCGGGGCGGCGCTAACGTTTCGTTACACCTTAGCGCACCAGTGGATGGCAACAGGTTCGGGCGGTGCACTTTTATTGGCCTTGCGGGCCTCATCGCGGGCAAGCCTTGCTCCTACAGGATTTACATCGTTCTTGAGAGCGACGCTGTACCTGTAGGAGCAAGGCTTGCCCGCGATGGCCGTTACGCGATCTCGAGGCATTTGTTGTCCTGTTGGTCAGCAACTTGCATTGGCCTTGCCAACCTCACAACAACATGGAGTTCGAATTCATGCACAAACGTCCGTTGAAGAAGCTGCTTTGCGCCGTCGCCGCAGCCATCGGTCTGAGCGCAAGCCTGACTGCCAGTGCCGCCGATCCGCTGAAAGTCGGCTTCGTCTACATCGGTCCGATTGGCGATCACGGCTGGACGTATCAGCATGAACAAGGGCGCAAGGCGCTGGCCGAAAAATTCGGTAACCAGATCACCACCAACTATGTGGAAAACGTCGCTGAAGGCGCCGACGCCGAGCGGGTGATCCGCAACATGGCCAAGGACAAGTACGACCTGATCTTCACCACGTCCTTCGGCTACATGAACCCGACCCTGAAAGTCGCCAAGCAATTTCCCATGGTGACCTTCGAACACGCCACTGGCTACAAACAGGACAAGAACCTCGGCACCTACCTGGCGCGCACGTATGAAGGTCGCTACGTCGGCGGTTTCCTTGCGGCGAAGATGACCAAGACCAAGAAGATCGGTTACGTCGCGTCCTTCCCGATCCCGGAAGTGATCCGCGACATCAACGCCATTCAACTGGCCCTGAACAAATACAACCCGGGCACCGAGATCAAGGTGGTGTGGGTCAACTCCTGGTTCGATCCGGGCAAAGAGGCGGATGCCGCCAACGCGTTGATCGATCAGGGCGTGGACGTGGTGTTCCAGCACACCGACAGCCCGGCGCCGATCCAGGCGGCTGAACGTCGCGGCGTGTATGCCGTGGGCTACGCTTCGGACATGGCGCACTTCGGGCCGAAAGCGGTGCTGACGTCCATCGTCAACGACTGGGGGCCGCACTACATTCAGGCGACCCAAAGCGTGCTCGACCACCTGTGGAAATCGCAGGATTACTGGGGTGGCTTGAAGGAAGGTACGGTTGAGTTGCCGATCAGCGATCTGGTGCCAGCGCCGGTGAAAGCCGAGGCAGAGCAGATCATTGCCGACATCAAAAGCGGTGCTTTCCACCCGTTCACCGGACCGATCAAGGATCAGGCAGGCGTCGAAAAGATTGCGGCGGGCGCGACGGCGAGCAATGCGGAGCTGGCATCGATGAACTACTACGTTGAAGGCATGAAGGCTGACATTCCGAAGTAACTCCCGAGCCAAACACAAAACCCCTTGTGGGAGCGAGCCGGCTCCGGGCGGCGTTCCGACGATAGCGAACTGACATTCAACATTGATGCTGAATGTAATGGCCCCATCGCGAGCAGGCTCGCTCCCACAATGGATTTTCAGCGTTCTTAAGGACTGCGCATGAACCAGCTCCCGATCATCGACATCGCCCCGCTCTACACCGATGACCCATCCGCATGGCAATCAATCGCCACACAAATCGACCACGCCTGCCGCGAGTGGGGCTTCTTCTACATCAAGGGGCACCCGATCAGCGCCTGGCGCATTAACGCCGTGCTCGACAGCGCCCAACGTTTCTTCGCCCTGCCCGCCGCCGAAAAACTCAAGATAGACATCACCCAAACCCGCCACCACCGCGGTTACGGCGCCATCGCCACCGAACAACTCGACCCGAGCAAACCCAGCGACCTGAAAGAAACCTTCGACATGGGCCTGCACCTGCCAGCCGATCACCCTGACGTGCTGGCGGAAAAACCGCTGCGCGGCCCCAACCGTCATCCGTCGATATCCGGCTGGGAGTCGCTGATGGAGCAGCACTACGTCGACATGCAGGCCTTGGCCCTAACCCTGTTACGGGCCATAACCGTGACGTTGGGCATCGAGCGCGACTTTTTCGACACCCGTTTCGTTGAACCGGTCAGCGTGCTGCGGATGATTCATTACCCACCGCGCCACACCGCCAGTTCCGAAGAGCAACAAGGCGCCGGAGCCCACACCGATTACGGCTGCATCACCCTGCTGTATCAGGATGCCGCCGGCGGCTTGCAAGTGCGAAACGTTAAAGGCGAGTGGATCGACGCGCCACCGATCGACGGCACGTTCGTGGTCAACCTCGGCGACATGATGGCGCGCTGGAGCAACGACCGTTACCTGTCGACGCCGCACCGGGTGATCAGCCCGCTGGGCGTGGACCGTTACTCGATGCCGTTCTTCGCCGAGCCGCACCCCGACACGGTCATCGAATGCCTGCCCGGCTGTCAGGATGAGCGGCACCCGACAAAGTATCCGGCCACCACCTGCGCCGAATTCCTGCTCTCGCGCTTCGCCGATACCTACGCCTATCGACGGGAACAGGAAGCGCTGTGATGAACCGGCTGGTCAGGTTTTGCTAATTGTTTCCACGGGCATCTGTAGAATGCTCGCCATCTGCACCTGATGAGAAAAGACTATGTACGACTGGCTGAACGCCCTGCCCAAGGCAGAACTGCACCTGCACCTTGAGGGTTCGCTGGAGCCTGAGTTGCTGTTTGCCCTGGCCGAACGCAACAAGATCGCCCTGCCGTGGAGCGACGTCGAAACCCTGCGCAAGGCCTACGCCTTCAACAACCTGCAAGAGTTTCTCGACCTGTATTACCAGGGCGCCGACGTGTTGCGCACCTCTCAGGATTTCTACGACCTGACCTGGGCTTACCTGTTGCGCTGCAAGGCGCAGAACGTGATTCACACCGAACCGTTCTTCGACCCGCAGACCCACACCGACCGTGGCGTGCCGTTCGAAGTGGTGCTCAATGGCATCGCCGCCGCGTTGAAGGATGGCGAGCAGCAACTGGGCATCACCAGCGGTTTGATCCTGAGTTTCCTGCGCCATTTGAGCGAAGAAGAAGCCGAGAAAACCCTCGACCAGGCGCTGCCGTTCCGTGATGCGTTTGTGGCGGTCGGTCTGGACAGTTCGGAAATGGGTCACCCGCCGAGCAAGTTCCAGCGCGTGTTTGATCGTGCCCGCCACGAAGGCTTCCTGACCGTCGCCCACGCCGGTGAAGAAGGCCCGCCCGAGTACATCTGGGAAGCCCTTGATCTGCTGAAAGTCCAGCGCATCGACCATGGCGTGCGCGCCATCGAAGACGAGCGTTTGATGCAGCGGATCATCGACGAGCAAATCCCGTTGACCGTGTGCCCGTTGTCTAACACCAAGCTCTGCGTGTTCGATCACATGTCTCAGCACAACATTCTCGACATGCTCGAACGTGGCGTGAAAGTGACCGTGAACTCGGATGACCCGGCGTACTTCGGCGGTTATGTCACCGAGAACTTCCATGCGCTGTATACCCATTTGGGCATGACCCAGGATCAGGCCAAGCGTCTGGCGCAGAACAGCCTGGATGCACGGCTGATCAAGCCATAAGCAACACCGCATGACCAATGTGGGAGCGAGCCGGCTCCGGGCGGCGTTCCGACGATGAGGCCATCACATTCAACATCGATGTTGAATGTGATGGCCTCATCGCGAGCAGGCTCACTCCCACAGATTCGGTGATTAATTGACGATCACCGCCTCGCTTAATTCTTCCAGCGTCTTGCCCCGGGTCTCCATCCCGAACACCCAAACCACCCCTGCCGCAATCGCAAAGCACATCGCCCCCAGCGCAAACACCCCGCCCTGACCGGTCATCGGGAACACCAGCCCGGTCACCATTGGCCCGAGCAACGAACCCACGCGACCAATCGCCGACGCAAACCCCGAGCCCGTGGCCCGCGCCGATGTCGGGTACAACTCCGGCGTGTAGGTGTAAAGCACCGCCCACATGCCGAACAGGAAAAACTGCATCAGCAGCCCCGACGTAATCAACAGGCTGACGTTGCCGCCAAACACCGCGCTCTGACCATACAGAAACGCCATCACCCCGCCGCCGAGCAACGTCACCACGCACACCGGTTTACGTCCCCAACGCTCCACCAGCCAGGCGGCCATCAGGAAACCGGGAATCCCGCCGAGGGAAATCAAAACCGTGTAATACACCGACTGAGTCACGGCAAAACCCGACTGCTGCAGCAAGGCACTGAGCCAGGACGTCAGGCCATAGAAACCCAGCAACGCAAAGAACCAGACGCTCCAGATCATCATCGTGCGCTGGCGGTACAGCGGCGACCAGATCTGCCGCAACGCGGAAAAGAAATGGCCCGGCGTACTCGCCACTCTCGGCAGGCGGATCGGCTCAGGCAGCTCCGAACGTCCCAGAGATGTCCGGACCCGATCTTCGATGCGCAGCAAGACCTTGTCTGCCACCTCATGATGTCCGGCCTGTTCCAGCCAGCGCGGTGATTCGGGAATGAAAAAGCGAATCGCCAGGACAAACACCGCCGGCACCGCCAACACCAGGAAGATGTCCCGCCAGCCAATCACCGGCAGCAGGAAGTACGACAGTACGCCGGCGGCGACGAAACCCAGCGGCCAGAAACCGTCCATCAACGCAATGTAGCGCCCACGCCGTTTGGCAGGAATCAGCTCTGAGAGCATCGACTGAGCGATGGGAAACTCCATGCCCATGCCGATCCCCAACAGGATTCTAAACAACGTCAGCGTTTCGACGTTCTGCGCCGTGGAGCACAGATAACTGGCGATCCCCCACAGCACGATGCTCCACTGAAACACCGGTTTGCGCCCGAAACGGTCGGCCAGCATGCCGGACAGTGACGCCCCCACGACCATGCCGAAAAAGCTCGAACTGGCCAGCAACCCGGCCTGCGCCGTGCTCAGGCCAAACTCGGTTTTGATCGAGCCGAGCAGGAAGGTCATCATCGCCAGGTCCATGGAGTCGAAGAAAAACGCCAGGGCAATGATGATGAAAATGATCCGGTGATAACCGCTGATGGGCAGCCGTTCCAGTCGTTCTGCCGCGCTGAAGCCTCGTGTTTCCATGCCACATTCCCCCAATCCGAAAGTCCCCGGACGAGTGTGCGCCATAGCTGCTGGGGGTTACTGCTGGATGCGACCTGTTCGCAGCTCTGAGCGACGCCCGAAGCTTCGGACGTCGATCTCGATGCGTCTACAACGCCATTTCCAGCTCGGTCTCTTTGGCGAACCGATGGATTTCACGCTGCCCCGCGGCGGTGATCTGCAAGGCTCGCGAATCGTTGGGCAGGCTCAGCCAACCTGACTGCATGAACAATTGCAGCAACGCCGCACCCAGTGATCCGCCCATGTGCGGGCGTCTTTCGCTCCAGTCCGGGCAAGCACAGGCGACTCGGCTGTTGCGATGAGCCAGCGCCTGGATGAACACACCCCGCGTCGCCAATTGCGTGGCGCCCTTGTGAGTGATCATGACCCGCTGATCGAACTGTTCGATCCAGCCAGCATCCAGCAGGCGCTGGTAAAGATCGGCGGCAAGGGTGCCGCCCAAATGGTCGTCGCAAAGCCTGGCGCGCAAGAGTGACGAAGGCGCCGCCTGAGGTTTGGCGATGGGTGTCGTGCGCTTGAAAACATCCGGGATTTCCCGAGGAGTGCTGGCCAGGGTGGCGCTGGCCAGTGCCTCTATCGCGGCCCCCACTTCGGGTGCGGCAAGGCGGAAGAACCGCTTGCGGCCGCGGATTTCGACTTTCAACAGACCTCCGCCGGACAAACGCCCCAGATGCGCACTGGCCGAAGACGGTGACAGACCGGCCAACAAGGCCAGCTCTTCGGTTTGCCGCGCCGAGCCGTCCATCAAGGCCCACATCATTGCGCTGCGCTTTGGGTCAGCCAGCAACGTGGCGATCTGGCTGATGCAAGGTGCATGTTCCATGTATTCACTCCCTGTTGAATCGTTTCGTCTACTGCTCAGAGACATCTTGACCAGTAATGTGTCGTCGGCCAAGGCGTGGAAACCGCCATAAACCGGGCAAAGCCGGCCAATCGCACAGGCCATTGCTTGCAGGTTTCGCAAAGCCGCGCGATTGACCATAGGGCCTGGCTGACTCGGATGTGGACTCGCCATTGCGAGATCGACGGTGCGTACATGAGGCGAGCGCTAGTATATGCGGGTTAACCGCCGGTTCCTGCCCTTGGGAAACCGTTGCTGGTGATAGTTCCTGAGTGAAATTTCGCTATTTGCCTGCGACTAATGATCGGCGCCCGATAACGTCGGAAATTGGCTACTCAAGCGGGCGCATCGGCTGGCAAGCATTTCCCGCAAAAGGTTCACAGGCTTACTCAATTGTGCGCGATGGGCGCACAGCAAATTCAGCGGTGCGCGCTCACAGAGCAGTTCTGGCATGAGCACTTTCAACCGACCGGCCAGCACATCCGCCGCGACATCGAGCCAGGATTTGTAGGCAATCCCGGCACCTGCCACGGCCCACAGCCGCACGACATCGGCATCATCGCTGAAACGATCGCCGCTGACGGTCAGGCTGACCTCGCGTTTGCCGTCGTGGAAACTCCAATGGTCGTGGACCCGGCTGCCGAGCATGAACAGCAGGCAGTTGTGCTGAGCCAGTTGCTCCAGTTGCCGCGGCTCGCCATGCCGGGCCAGGTAACTCGGGGCGGCACAGAGCACGCGGCGGTTCTGCGGGGCGATGGGCAGCGCCACCAGGCTTGAGTCTTCCGGCTCGCCGTACCGCAGGGCGATGTCCACCGGTTGGCGGAACAGGTCGGCGATGCGGTCGCCCAACAGCAAACGCACCGTAAGCTTCGGATGCTCTCGCTGAAACTCGTCCAGCCAGGGCAGCAGCAGGTTGCGGCCAAAGTCCGAAGGCGCCGACAGCTGCAAAATCCCGCTGACCTGATCCTGACCGCTGGCCAACAAACGACGGCCCTCATCGAGATTGCTCAAGGCGGCCCGAGCGTATTCGAGAAACCCCTCGCCTTCAGCGGTCAGGCGCAGGCTGCGGGTAGAACGTGCGAGCAACCGGGCGCCGAGCTGCTGTTCGATGCGTTTCAACGCCGCACTGGCTACCGCGGCCGACATGTCCATCCCACGCGCCGCCGCTGACAGACTGCCCAGGTCCGCCGCCCGGACAAACAACTGCAAGTCATCGAAACGCAGCATCGTTCAGCCTCGATTATCAAAAAAATATTGAAAGAGACTGCTCTTTTAGCGGGTTTTATCTTGCAGAGAAATAGCCAATCATCCGTCCCATCGAATTCATCCCGTTCCCGGAGCCGAACATGTCCCAGCCTTTTACCGCCATCGCCACTCTCATCGCCAAAGCCGGTCAGCAGGACGCCCTCGAACAGCATCTGCGTGCGCTGCTGGAACCGACCCGCGCCGAGGCCGGTTGCGGTCAATACGACTTGCACCAGGACCTCGCCAATCCTCACGCCTTCTACATGATCGAAAAATGGAGCAGTGACGAAGCCCTGCAGGCCCATGACGACAGCGCGCATATCCAGAACTTCCGCGCCAAGGCTGGCGACTTTCTCGAACACTTCGACCTCAAGCGCCTGCGCTCAATCGTCTGATTGCGTCCTTCTTTATTACTTTTCAGGAGCCCCTATGAAAGCCATTGCTTACTACGCCTCGTTGCCAATCAGCGACTCAAACGCTCTGCAAGACATCGAACTGCCAGAACCGGTTGCCGGCCCGCGTGACCTGTTGGTGGAAGTCAAAGCTATCTCGGTCAACCCGGTGGACACCAAGGTCCGCCAAAACGTCCAGCCTGAAGCGGGCACGCCGAAAGTGCTGGGCTGGGACGTGGCCGGTGTGGTCAAGGCCGTCGGCAGTGAAGTCACGCTGTTCAAGGCCGGCGACAAAGTCTTCTACGCCGGCTCCATCGCCCGCGCTGGCGGCAACAGCGAACTGCACGTGGTCGATGAGCGGATCGTCGGCCATATGCCGAAAACCCTTGGTTTCGCCGAAGCCGCCGCGCTACCGCTGACCGCTATCACCGCGTGGGAATTGCTCTTCGAACGCCTGCAAGTGCGTGAAGGCAAAACAGATGAAGGCCAGAGCCTATTGATCGTCGGTGCCGCTGGCGGTGTGGGGTCGATCCTCACGCAGCTGGCCAGCCAACTCACCGGGTTGAAAGTCATCGGCACCGCTTCCCGCCCGCAAACCCAGAGCTGGGTTCGTGAGCTGGGTGCCGACCTGGTGATCGATCACAGCCAGCCGTTGAGTGAAGAACTCAAACGCGCGGGCGTCGATCAGGTGACCCACGTCGCCAGCCTGACGCAGACCGATCATCACTTGGATCAATTGGTTGAGGCACTGGCGCCGCAAGGCAAACTGGCCCTGATCGATGATCCGAAGGCGCTGGACGTGACCAAACTCAAGCGCAAGAGCCTGTCGCTGCACTGGGAGTTCATGTACACCCGCTCGCTGTTCGAAACCGCGGACATGATCGAGCAGCACAAATTGCTCAACCGCGTGGCTGAGCTGATCGACGCCGGGACGCTGAAGACCACGGTCGGCGAGCATTTCGGGACCATTAACGCGGCGAACCTGCGTCGCGCCCATGAGCTGCTGGAAAGCGGCAAGTCCAAGGGCAAGATTGTGCTCGAAGGGTTCTGAAACAAACTGACACGGTTGTCGCCCAGATGGGCGACACCGTCAGTCAGAGAGTTGGCCGTTGTCACAATTGCGATCGTATTCGGGTCTACAATCGAAACCTCTGCGGCACAATCTTTTAAGTGAGGAGGTCAGCAATGAAGATCCTGATAAAAGAATTGTCAAAATCCCAGTGGCAAGTCCGTCTCGACCAACACACCGTGACATTCCGCAGCGAAGCCGAAGCCCGCGCCTTCACCCGCACCCTTGAAGCGCGACTACAAGCACCTCATCAAATTATTGACCGCCAGCAGCGAGCCGCTGGCTGAGTCCGTCCTCAGACCTGGGCTTGCGCCAGCGCCCGGGCATTTTGCAAACGCAGGGTGAGCATCGCCACGCTCACCACCAGAATTCCGCACAGGCTGATGACCATGGCCATCGGCATGGCGCTGCCGTCGTGTAAAACACCCACCAATGCTGCGGCCCCGGCGGCGACGCTGAATTGCAGGCAACCGAGCATCGCCGATGCACTGCCGGCCCGCGCGCCCTGCCCGTTCATGGCGCAGGCCGAGGCGTTGGGGAGGATGCAACCGAGGCTGGCGATGCAGATAAACAACGGAATCAGCAACGGCCATAGCTGCGCGGTGTGCAATAAACTGACGGCCAGCAGCGCCAGACCGGCGCCAACGTAGATCCACACGGTGCGCGCCAGCAGAAATGCCGGGCCACGCTTGGCCAGCAATCGCGCGTTGAGCTGCGCGACCAGAATGAAACCCGCCGCGTTGGTACCGAACAGCCAGCCGAAATGCTCGGCTGGCACGCCATACAGTTTGATGAAGACGAACGGTGAACCGGCGATGTAGGCAAACATCCCGGCGATGGCGATACCACCGGTCAGGGCGTGGCCGAGGAACACCCGGTCCGACAACAGTCGACCGTACTGACGCAACGCCCCGGACAATGGTTGACGCGGCACATGGGCCGGCAGACTTTCCGGCAACCCGAGCGCCACGGCCAACCCTGCCAGGGCACTGAAACCGGTCAACACGAGAAAGATCGACTGCCAGCCCGTGGTGTTGACCAACAGCCCGCCCAGCATCGGCGCAAGGATCGGCGCCAGGCCCATCACCAGCATCAGCTGCGAAAACACCTTCGCCGAACCCACTGCATCGCATTTATCGCTGACAATCGCGCGGGAGATCACCATCCCCGCACACCCGCCCAACGCCTGAACGAAACGTGCGCCCATCAACCATTCGAGGTTCGGCGCATAGGCGCAGGCCAGGGAGGCGGCGGTGAATAAGCCGACGCCGGTCAGCAACGGAATGCGGCGCCCAAATCGATCCGCCACCGGGCCGTAAGCCAGTTGACCGATGGACAAACCGAGGAAATATGCGGCCAAGGTCAGCTGAACGTGTTTTTCATCGGTGCCGAAAGCGAGCGCCATCGCCGGGAAGGCCGGCAGATAGAAATCGATCGCCAGCGGACCGAAGGCGCTCAAGGCGCCAAGAATCAAAATGGTACGGAGGTTCATCAGGCATCCAGTTGGGCATGAGTCGGCAGGCCGACAGTCTAGCCGCGCATGGACGCCTTGAACATTCCGTTAGGTCGCTAACTATTAAAAACTCTGTAGGAGCTGAGCTTGCTCGCGATAGCGGTTGAACCTTCAACATTGATGTCGTCTGACACTACGCTATCGCGAGCAAGCTCGGCTCCTACAAAGATGGGGCTCAGGCGACTTTGGCGGGGTAGCCTTCTTCGGTGATCACCGCGATCACCTGATCCGCCGACAAAGCGCTCTCGACGCCGACTTCTTTCGCGGCCAGATCGATACGCACGCTGGCTGCAGGATCCTTGGCTTGCAGCGCCTGGGTGATGGCTTTGACGCAGTGACCGCAGGACATGCCTTGAACGTTGAACACTTGCATGGGATGACTCCTTTCGTGAAGTTGCGTGCAGTCTTGAGCTTGCCACCATGGCAAGGTCAAGTTCTGAAGTGCGCTGCCGGGCTGGCAATCAGCGCCGCGCTCGGCCAAGCTGCGTCCATCAATGACTCGACATCAGGAGATTCAGCCATGCGCTGGTCAGCTCTCAGCCTGTTTGGCTTTCTCAGCCTATTTGCCGCGACACCTTCGGTTCAAGCCGCCGGGGAGGACTATGGCGTACTGATCATTTCCCGCGAGCGCCTGGAAGTTGCGACCTCCTGCGAGATTGGCGTGTACATCCACGATCAGCTGTCGGCGCGGTTGTTCCAGGAGCAAAGCACCTCGTTCAACCTGCCGCCGGGCAATGTGTCCTTGCGCCTGAAGTTGCTGCCGGGCCAGGCGTCGGGTTGCAACCCGGGCATGCTCGCACCGGGTTCGCAGAACATCACGCTCAAGGCCGGTGACGTGTTGAAGTTCCGGATTGCGATGACGCAGGAAGGGATGTACCTGAAACCCACTGCCCTCGACTATTGATTCGCCGGTAAAAAAAAAGATCAAAAGATCGCAGCCTCGTTGCACTCGACAGCTCCTACAGGGGATACGAAACCTTGTAGGAGCTGTCGAGTGCAACGAGGCTGCGATCTTTTGATCTGAGACATGGCGCTTGACCTTGCCAGCATGGCAAGGTTGATCCTGTAGGTATCTTCTACAGGGAGCGTGACCGATGTCCGAATCCACCACTTTCGATCTGCCGATTGCCGGCATGACCTGCGCCAGTTGCGCCGGGCGTGTCGAGCGTGCCTTGAGCAAAGTCATCGGCGCCTCTGCCGTCAGCGTCAACCTGGCCACCGAACAGGCCCGGGTTCAAGCGCCCAGCGACAGCCTGCCGGCCTTGATGGACGCGGTGCAGCAGGCGGGTTACAGAGTGCCGCAGCAGAGTCTGGAATTGAGCATCGACGGCATGACCTGCGCCTCCTGCGTCGGCCGGGTCGAACGTGCGCTGGCCAAGGTGCCGGGGGTCAAAAGTGTCAGCGTCAACCTGGCCAATGAACGCGCCCACCTTGAGCTGCTCGGCCAGATCGATCCGCAAACCTTGATCGCTGCCGTGACCAAGGCTGGCTACAGCGCCAGTGTCTGGGAAGTCGAACACCCGCAAACCGATAATCAACAACAACGCCTGCGCCGCGAGCGTTGGGCGTTGATCATGGCGATCGTCCTCGCTTCGCCGTTGGTGCTACCGATGTTGCTGCAACCGTTCGGCGTGCACTGGATGCTCCCGGCCTGGGTGCAATTCGCGTTGGCCACGCCAGTGCAATTCATCTTCGGTGCACGCTTTTACGTCGCAGCCTGGAAAGCCGTGCGCGCCGGTGCCGGCAACATGGATTTGCTGGTCGCGTTGGGCACCAGCGCCGGTTATGGCTTGAGTCTTTATGAATGGGCCACCGCCGCCGGGCGCATGCCGCACCTGTATTTCGAAGCCTCGGCGGTGGTAATTGCCCTGGTGCTGCTGGGCAAATACCTGGAAAGCCGCGCCAAGCGCCAGACCGCCAGCGCCATTCGCGCCCTCGAAGCCTTGCGCCCGGAGCGGGCGATTCAGGTGATCGATGGCCGCGAGCAGGACGTCGCCATCAGCGCCTTGCGCCTCAATGATCTGGTCATGGTCAAGCCCGGCGAACGCTTCCCGGTGGACGGTGAAGTGGTCGAAGGCCAGAGCCACGCCGACGAAGCGCTGATCAGCGGCGAAAGCCTGCCGGTGCCCAAACAACTCGGCGACAAGGTCACTGGCGGCGCGATCAATGGCGAAGGCCGGTTGCTCGTTCGTACCCTGGCCTTGGGCGCGGAAACCGTGCTCGCCCGCATCATCCGCCTGGTCGAAGACGCTCAAGCGGCGAAGGCACCGATCCAGAAACTGGTGGATAAAGTCAGTCAGGTGTTCGTGCCAACGGTCCTGCTGATTGCGCTGGCAACCTTGATCGGTTGGTGGTTGTCCGGCGCGCCGATGGAAACGGCGCTGATCAATGCCGTGGCGGTATTGGTGATCGCTTGCCCGTGCGCCTTGGGGTTAGCCACACCAACGGCAATCATGGCCGGGACTGGGGTGGCGGCGCGCCACGGAATTCTGATCAAGGACGCCGAAGCGCTGGAGCGTGCCCATGAAGTCAGTGCGGTGGTCTTCGACAAAACTGGCACGCTGACGTCGGGTACTCCGCGCATCGCTCATTTGAGCGCAATCAACCATGACGAAGCGGCCCTGCTGCAAATGGCCGGCG
The DNA here is from genome assembly GCF_000282315.2 of Pseudomonas sp. GM41(2012). Taxonomy (GTDB): domain Bacteria; phylum Pseudomonadota; class Gammaproteobacteria; order Pseudomonadales; family Pseudomonadaceae; genus Aquipseudomonas. The sequence goes on along the minus strand of NZ_AKJN02000009.1, from coordinate 103,581 downwards.
CCCTGCAACGCGGCAGCGAACACCCATTGGCCAAGGCGGTTCTGGACGCTTGCGCCGAACGCGGCTTGACCGTGGCCGATGTCAGCGACAGCCAATCCCTGACCGGCCGTGGCATCGCGGGCACTCTGGACGGTCGTCGATTGGCGCTGGGCAATCGTCGTCTCCTCGAAGAGAGCGGCTTGAGCGCCGGTGAATGGGCGAGCTCTGCTGCCGCTTGGGAGACCGAAGGCCGGACCCTGTCCTGGCTGATCGAGCAAAGCCCCGAGCCGCGAGTATTGGGCCTCTTCGCATTCGGCGACACCCTCAAACCCGGCGCGCTGCAAGCCGTGCAACAACTCAACGCACGCAACATCAGCAGCCACCTGCTGACCGGCGACAATCGCGGCAGTGCCAAAGTGGTTGCCGAGGCGCTGGGCATCACGGATGTCTACGCCGAAGTACTGCCCGCCGACAAAGCTGCCACCGTCGCCGAACTGAAAAAAACCGGCGTGGTAGCGATGGTCGGCGACGGCATCAACGACGCACCCGCCCTGGCCGCCGCCGACATCGGTATCGCCATGGGCGGCGGCACCGACGTTGCGATGCACGCGGCCGGGATCACCCTGATGCACGGCGACCCACGGCTGGTGCCGGCGGCGCTGGAGATCAGCCGCAAGACCTACGCGAAGATCCGTCAGAACCTGTTCTGGGCCTTCGTCTACAACCTGATCGGCATTCCGCTGGCAGCGTTCGGCTTCCTCAACCCGGTGCTGGCCGGTGCGGCCATGGCGTTGTCGAGCGTCAGTGTGGTGAGCAATGCGTTACTGTTGAAAACCTGGAAACCCAAGGATCTGGAGGACAACCGATGAACATCGGCCAAGCGGCCCGCCAAAGCGGCCTGAGCGCGAAGATGATCCGGTATTACGAATCCATCGGTTTGCTCAAGGCCGCCCATCGTACCGACAGTGGCTATCGGGTGTACGGCGACGACGACCTGCATACCCTGGCGTTCATCAAGCGCTCCCGGGACCTGGGGTTCTCACTGGAAGAGGTCGGCAAACTGCTGACCCTCTGGCAGGACCGCCAAAGAGCCAGCGCCGATGTGAAGGCCCTGGCCCGTCAGCACATCGACGAGCTGAACCAGAAAATCCGCGAACTCGGCCAACTGCGCGACACCCTGCAGGACCTGGTCGAACACTGCCACGGCGATCACCGTCCCGACTGCCCGATCCTCAAGAACCTGGAGTCGGGCTGTTGCGCACAACCCGCTCGCCCCTGATCGCCAGCCCCTTCACCACTAACAAGGTGGTGAGGGGAATCCCGTGGAACAACAGCACCACGGCACCCGGCGTCCACCACGAATAGAACGGCGCGGCGATCAGCATGCCAACGCCGAACCCGGTCATTTGCAACAGCGTCAGGAAGCTGAAAATCGGCAGGCGCAGGCTGTCCGGTTCACGTTGCAGACGTGACATCAGGCCGACTTCCGAGAAACCGTCGCCGAGGCCCGCCGGCAACGAGAACAACAGCAAACCGTAGAGCGTTTGCTGCTGAAACATCAGGATGAAGCCGCAGGACATCAGCAACACACCCAAGAAGAATCGCCGCTCCAGGTTCACGTTATCCGAGCCTTTCAACCGGCTGGCGATGCGTGCACCGATGAGTTTTCCGCTGGCCCAGACCGCCAGCATCAGGCCCAGCGTGGTGCTGGCCGACTCGGGCGTCAGCAGTTTGGAAATGATCGGAAACCCCACGTTGTGCGCGGCACTGCCAAGGGTGTCAGCCATGGCCACCGCGAGCATCGCCGCCACCACCGGCGTACTGCGCAGCCCCTGAAGCAGGGTCGCCCATTCACCACGTTCGTGAATCGGTTCGTCACTGGGCGCAGGGTGTGAAAAGCGCAGCGGCAAGATGAACAGCGCGGCCAACAGATAAGTGACCACGTTCAATGCAAACACTGTTTCAAAGCCGAATGCCGCCACCAACAGCCCTGACACCAGACTTCCGCCGACCATGGCTGCCGACGACGCCGAGGTGATCCAGGCGTTAGTCTTGAGCAAATGCTCAGCCTTGATCAAGTGCGGCAACTGACTGTTGAGGCCGATGGCGAACATCGAGTTGCCGAATCCCAGACCGAAAGCGATCACCGGTAACAACAGCACCTGCTGGGCGACAGGTAGCACCAGCAGCAGGCCCAGCAGTCCGGCGCGCAACAGGTCAAAGGCAATCAGCGGCAGGCGCCCGACCCAGCGGCGATAAAACGTCGTGCCGATGAGACTGGCGAATATCCCGCCGGCCACGCGGCTGGCGAGGAAGATGCCGACGCTCATGGCGCTGTTGCTGAGCAGGTAGACGTAGGTGGCCAGGGCGACCATGTTGAGGAAGGCGCCGAAGTCAGAGATCAGGCGGGCGGTGATGATCAGTTGGGCGTTGCGGGGGGAGTTCACATTCAGTCCTTGAGTGTGGGTTTGGGCGGTGGATAGTAGACGTGATTTTGGGGTGAATCTGAAAGCTACCCCTCACCCTAACCCTCTCCCCACAGGGGCGAGGGGACTAATTGGGGATATCTGGAGAAAATCTGCGACCTGAAATATCGAGTCGAACTCAGGACTTGAAAAGCACTGAGATCTGCTCCCTTTCCCCCTCTCCCCCCTGGGGAGAGGGCTGGGGTGAGGGGTGGATCCATCTGGCACCACAACGTCAGAACCTTTAACCCATAAAAAACCCGGCCAACAGCCGGGTTTTTCGTTAGCCGATCACTGCATCCAGGGCGGAGGCGGTTCTTCGGCTTTGCTCGGTGGCGCGTCGTCAGCAGCGCGGATCGCTTGCTTGCGCTCTTCATCAAGGCGTGCAGCCTCGATCTCGCGCATGATCCCGCCAACATCGGCCAACTCTTCCGGCTCATCGAACTCGCCGGTCAAGATGCTGGCCGGGTGCAAGGTGCCGGCTTCGAACAGGGCCCACATTTCCTTGGCGTACTTGGTCTTTTTCAACTCCGGCGCAAACCGCCCGAAGTAGGACGCCATGTTGCCCACATCCCGCTCCAGCATGCTGAACGCGTGGTTGTTGCCCGCCGCGTCGACCGCTTGCGGCAGGTCGATGATCACCGGGCCGGTTGGGGTCAACAGTACGTTGAACTCCGACAGGTCACCGTGCACCAGACCGGTACACAACATCAGCACGATCTGCGAAATCAGGAACGCGTGATACTCGCGCGCCTGATCCGGTTCCAGCACCACGTCGTTCAGACGCGGCGCGGCATCACCGTACTCGTCGGCCACCAGTTCCATCAACAGCACGCCTTCAAGGAAGTCGTACGGCTGAGGAACCCGGACGCCAGCACCGGCCAGACGGAACAACGCCGCCACTTCGGCATTCTGCCAGGCATCTTCGGTTTCTTTCTTGCCGAACTTGGAGCCCTTGGCCATCGCTCGAGCCTGACGGCTGTTGCGCACCTTGCGGCCTTCCTGATACTCGGCCGCCTGACGGAAACTGCGTTTATTCGCCTCCTTGTAGACCTTCGCGCAACGTAACTCGTTGCCGCAGCGCACCACATAAACAGCTGCTTCTTTACCACTCATGAGTGGGCGCAGCACCTCGTCGACCAGACCGTCCTCGATCAGGGGTTCAATGCGTTTTGGAGTCTTCATCAGCTTTTATTGGGGGTCCTTTATTACCAAACACGCGAAAGTCATTCGTTATACGGCAATCCACTCATTCGGGGGAGGGGTTGCCGACCTATGAACCTTCCAGTAACCGTCAACAAGCACACAATGTGCCGGATTAATCGGTCAACAACCGCCGGTCGTCATCGGCCGCCACAGATCATAGCTGACCCTGCGTCACTTGTTGCTGAAGGGCTGAGCGGGTATTTGCGACAGAAGCTGACATCTCGATTCATACCCTTCGTAGGATTTTTCTTAACAGGCCTCAATTTCCGCCTCTATCAGCCGAAGTCATCATAGACAAAGTGATTTGTCCGACAATCGTTTCGACTACAACAACGATGGCGCACTCACGGAACCGGGTCGATCAAGAACGTTTACGGCTGCCAATAATCCGCGAGTCATCTGCACTGCGTGGGCCTACAAGAAAAATCTGGAGCGCGGATGAACATCAAACAGAAGTTGACCTGGGCGTTTGCAATCATCGCCTGCTTGCCGGTGGTGCTGGTCGCTACCCTGGTTGTGCTGAACTTGCGCAGTGATGCCAAGGACAGTTTCGTTGACGGCAGTGGCCGCGAGATTCGTCAGGTCAGCAACGCCATGCAACTGTTCTTTGACGGCATCAGCCAGAACGTGGATTACCTGGCGACCCAACCGCTGATCAAGAACTCCGACGACAGCCTCAAGACGTACATGAGCGCCAACGCCGAGAGCATTCCTCAAGGTGAGATGGACAAGAAGGTCTTCGGCCTCCTTCAGGACCTGGGTAACAGTCACCCGTCCTACGCCTACGCCATTCTCGGCACCGCGGCGGGCGGTTATGTGTCCTGGCCGGACGATGCCAAGCTGAGCAATTACGACCCGCGCCAGCGCCCCTGGTACAAGGCTGCCCAGGCCAAACCGGGCAAACCGTTCCGCACTGAGGCCTATTACTGGGCCCAGGACGACGCGACGTACGTCAGTACCGTGCGCACCATCGATAACAAGTTGGGCACCAATGGCGGCGTGGTCAGCATCGACGTGACGCTCAAACAGCTCACCGAAATCGTCAAACAGATCAAGCTCGGTGAAACCGGCTACCTGATGCTGCTGGAAAACACCGGCACCGTGCTGGTCGATCCGAAGCAACCGGAACACAACTTCAAAGCGCTGAGCAGCCTCGGCGACGGCTACGCGCAACTGGCCAAGGCCGGCAAAGGGCTGGTGGAAGTTGAGCTGAACGGCGAACGCTACATGGCCAACGTCTGGCCGTCGGAGCAGCTGGGCTGGACCTTTATCGGCCTGATCAAGCAGACCGACGTGATGAGTTCGGCTACCCAACTGACCTGGCTGATCGCGATCATCGCCGCCGTGCTGGCTGTGTTCTTCGCCATCGTCGGCGCCAGTTTCGCCAGCCTTATCGTGCGGCCGATCCGCAGCGTGGCCAGCGGTCTGGAAGGCATCGCCCAAGGTGAAGGCGACCTGACCAAGAACCTGCAAATCCGTGGCAGCGACGAAACCGCGCAACTGGCCAACTGGTTCAACCAGTTTTTGGCGGCGATTCGCAACCTGATCCAGAGCATTGGCGGCGCTGCGACCAAGATCCTCGCCACCTCCAAGAGTTCGACCCAGGTCTCCAGCGACATGGCCGAAGCGGCCGGGCGTCAGCGTGAAGCGGTGGACATGGTGTCCACGGCGTTCCACGAAATGGTCGCCACCGCCAACGAAGTCGCGCGTTCTTGCAGCCAGGCGGCGGAATCAGCCGACAGCGGCCAGCGTCAGGCGCGTGAAGGTCAGCAGCAGATTGATGCGGCCGTGACCAGCGTTGATCGCTTGAGCCAGGAAATCGAACAGTCGGCCCAGTCGATGCAACAGCTTGAGCGCGACAGCAACGACATTCAGTCAATCCTCGGGACCATTCGCTCGATTGCCGAACAGACCAACCTGCTGGCGCTGAACGCGGCCATTGAAGCGGCGCGGGCCGGTGAACAGGGTCGTGGGTTTGCGGTGGTGGCCGATGAAGTTCGGGCGCTGGCCAAACGCACGGCGGATTCCACGGCGGAAATCGACGGTTTGCTGGGCAACCTTGCCAAACGGACGAGCCAGGTGACTCAGCAAATGCATGCGAGCCTGGAAGTGTCCCAGCAATCGGTGACGCGAATCGGTGAAGCACGCAGCAGCTTCGGGCTGATTCGGGAGTCGGTCGACGTGATCCGCGACATGAACACCCAGATCGCTACTGCGGCAGAAGAACAGCATCAGGTGGCTGAAGACATCAATCGGCACATCAGCCAGATTCATGGTGATGCGCAATTGGTGGCGGAACTGGCGAATTCGGCGCGGCTGGATTCGCAGAGTCTGGCTGGGTTGTCGAATGAGCTGGATGGGTTGGTTCGGCGCTTTAGGACTTGAGAATGGGGTGGTCTTGAGATCCACCCCTCACCCTAACCCTCTCCCCAAGGGGTAGAGGGGACTGACCGAGTTGTTTGGTCGACATTCTGCGACCTGAAATTTCCGAGTCGAACTCAGGTGTTGAAGAGCATAGAGATCGGCCCCCTTTCCCCCTCTCCCCCGTGGGGAGAGGGCTGGGGTGAGGGGCTGGATTTCACTGCCGAAACAATTCTCCCGGTGTAAACCCAAACAACCCCTTGAACGCCGCAATAAACGCCGAAGTCGAGTCATACCCGCAAGACAGCGCGGCATTCGTCACGCTGTCCCCCTCCTCCAGCAAACTCAACGACGACAGCAACCGCATCCGCTGGCGCCAACCTCGAAAGCTCAACCCGGTTTCCCGCTGGAACAACCGCATCAAGGTCTTCTCCGAGGTGCCCAACCGCTCGGCCCACGCCTGCAACGTCACATTGCACTCAGGACTTTCGATCAGCTCATTGCACAACCCCAACAACCGCTCATGGCGCGGTAACGGTAGCGAGAAGCCGACCTCCGGCAGATGCGCCAACTGATCCAGCAGCACACTCACCAGCCTTGCTTCCTGGCTGTTGCCCTGTGGATATTCAACCGGCAGCAAACAAAAGCTCTTGATCAGTTCCCGGGCCAATGGCGTCACTTCCAGCACCCGGCAACGCCCGTCCGCCCATTCACAATCCTCGCGGCGCACATAGAGGCTGCGCATCTCCGCGCGCATCGAAGTCACCACCTGGTGTTCGAGATCCGCCGGAATCCAGATGCCCCACTGCGGCGGCGCAAAGAAACTGCCTTCGGCGGTGTGCACGCCGAGAACGCCGCTGATCGCATAGGAAAACTGCACCCAATCGTGCCGATGCGGCGGCGTCCATGAACCGGCGTTAAGACTTTCCGCACGGGCATACAGCGGACGCGGCAGCGCCGTCAGTGTCGGAATCGTCCGCTCGAGAGAAAGTTGTCCGTTAGTCGGCATTGATTGGCCTTATGTCGCAAGACGGCTGATGGAGCCGACGTTAGGCTAAGTCACCAATTCTTACAAATGTATTCGGTGCCTGTTATGCATGCCTTCAAACACCTCAAACGCGTGGTCACCGACTGGTTCTTGTGTGGCATGTTGATCGCCACGCTGCTGGCGTATTTCTTCCCGACCTTCGGCGCCACCGGCGGCGGAATGCATGCTGAATACGTGATCAACATCGGCGTGTTCCTGGTGTTCTTCCTGCACGGGGTCAACCTGTCCAGCGAGCAGATCACTCACGGTCTGAAAAACTGGAAGCTGCACGTGATGGTTCAGGGATTCACCTTCGCGGTGTTTCCGCTGATCTGGCTGCTGAGCGACAAGCTGTTGGGTTCGCACTTCCCTTCGCTGCTGATGCTGGGCTTCCTGTACCTCTGTGCCCTGCCCTCGACCATCTCCTCGTCCGTGGCCCTGACCGGCAGCGCGGGCGGCAACGTACCGGCGGCGATTCTCAACGCGAGCCTGTCCAGCGTGCTGGGGATTTTCCTGACGCCGCTGCTGGTGAGTTTCGTGGTCGGCAGCGGTGCTGGCGGCATCGATCTGGGCTCAACCCTGCTCGACCTCTGCGCCATGTTGCTATTGCCACTGGTACTCGGCCAATTGGTGCGGCCATTTCTGGGCAAGTTCTTCGCCCGCCACAAGCGCTACACCAATATCGCCGACAAACTGGTGATTCTGTTACTGGTCTACGCGGCGTTCTGCAATTCGATGGTCTCGGGGATGTGGCAAAAGCAGGGCAACAGCGTGATCCTCACGGCGCTGATCGGCAGTGCGATTCTGCTGGCGATCATCCTGTGGATGACCACCCGCACCGCTCGCGCGTTGAAATTCAGCCCGGCCGATGAAATCGCCGCGGTCTTTTGCGCCAGCAAGAAATCCCTGGCCGCCGGTGCGCCGATGGCAGCGCTGATCTTTGGCGCCAACCCGGGGCTAGGGCTGATCCTGCTGCCGATCATGATCTACCACCCGTTGCAACTGATCGTCTGCTCAGTGATGGCCGAGAGTTACGCCAACCGCAATCGGCAGTTGGCCCAACAGCAAAGCGCCCCAGCCCTCAGCGCTCGATAATCGCTGTCACACCCTGGCCACCGGCGGCGCAGATCGAGATCAACCCTCGGCCCTTGCCCGCCGCATCCAGCAACTTCGCCAGGCTCGCGACGATGCGTGCGCCAGTTGCGGCAAACGGATGCCCCACCGCCAGTGAACTGCCTTTGACGTTGAGGCGGCTGCGGTCGATCGAGCCCAGTGGCGCATCGAGACCGAGGCGGGTTTTGCAGTATTCCGGATCCTCCCAGGCCTTCAGCGTGCAGAGCACCTGCGCGGCGAAGGCTTCGTGGATTTCGTAGTAATCGAAGTCCTGCAAGGTCAGGCCGTTGCGCGCCAGCAAACGCGGCACCGCATACACCGGCGCCATCAACAATCCTTCCGCGCCGTTGACGAAATCCACCGCCGCCGTCTCGCCGTCACGCCAATAGGCGAGGATCGGCAGGCCGCGCTCTTTCGCCCATTCCTCACTGCCCATCAGCACCACCGACGCACCATCGGTGAGTGGCGTGGAGTTACCTGCGGTCAGGGTGCCTTTGGCGCTTTTCTCGAAGGCCGGTTTCAGTGAGGCCAGTTTTTCCAGGGTCAGATCCGGGCGCAGGTTGTTGTCCCGGGTCAGGCCGAGGAACGGTGTCATCAAATCGTTGTGCCAGCCTTCGGCGTAGGACGCGGCCAGTTTCTGATGACTCTCCTGGGTCAGTTGATCCTGTTCGTCACGCGGGATGCTCCAGGTCTGGGCCATCAGTTCACAGTGTTCGCCCATCGACCGGCCGGTGCGCGGCTCGCCGATGCTTGGAAAGTAGGGCACCAAATGACGGGGACGCAGTTGCAGGAAGGTTTTCAGTTTATCGGCGGTGCTTCGGGCGCGGTTGGCTTGCAGGAGGATCTTGCGCAGGCCTTCGTTAACACCGATCGGCACGTCCGAGGCGGTGTCGACGCCACCGGCAATGCCACATTCGATCTGACCCAGGGCGATTTTATTCGCCACCAACAATGTTGCCTCCAGCCCCGTGCCGCAGGCTTGCTGGACGTCGAAGGCCGGCGTCATCGGCGACAACCGCGAGCCCAGCACGCATTCGCGGATCAGGCCGGAATCGCGCAAATACTTGACCAGCGCACCCGCTGCCACTTCGCCCATGCGCACACCGTGAAGGTTATAGCGCTCGATCAGGCCTTCCAGCGCTGCGGTGAACATCGCCTGGTTACTGGCAGTGGCGTACGGCCCGTTGGACCGGGCAAAGGGGATACGGTTACCACCAATAATTGCAACGCGGCGCAGTTGAGTCATGAAAAACTCCTGATTAAATATCCAAATTGAGAACCACCCCCTGTAGGAGCTGAGCTGGCTCCGGGCGGCGTTCCGACGATGGCGGTGGGTCAGCTACATTGATGTCGACTGACACACCGCCATCGTCGGAACGCCGCCCGGAGCAAGCTCAGCTCCTACAATGATCTAGCGTAGGCCTTATCTCGTGGATCGAACGACTGATTGCCATTCATGGTCCACACTTCGAACCCCAGCTGCTGGAGCGCGTTCCATGTCTGACCGTTATATCGACTTCGCCAATTCGTCCATCGGCCATCGTGTGGTCGGTGCCCTGGGTCTGCCGTCGCCGGTTCGGCTGGAGCGCTGGCAAGCCGGCCGGCTGCGGCCTGTCGAGGGGGCGCTGTTGTTAGGCGGTGGCCCGTTGACGGAGAAGATCAGCACCTTTTCCAACCGCCTCACCGATGCGATTTACAGCTACGGCACCGAGCCTTCGCTGGCCACCGCATGGATTCCCGGCCACGGCCCCAAACTCAAAGCCGTGGTGTTCGACGCCAGTGACCTGGTGCAGACCGATCAACTCAAACAGCTGCGCGAGTTCTTCCAGCCACTGATAAAAAACCTCGATCACAGCGCGCACCTGGTGATTTTAGGGCGCGCGCCGGAGACCTTGAGCGATCCGTTCGCCGCCAGCGCCCAGCGAGCGCTGGAAGGCTTCAGCCGTTCGCTGGCCAAGGAGCTGCGCAGCGGCGGCACCTTGCAGCTGATTTATGTCGGCGAAGGTGCAGAGGATCAACTGGAAGGCCCCCTGAGGTTTTTTCTCTCGCCCAAAAGTGCATTCGTTTCCGGGCAAGTGATTCGCTTGAATGCCTGCGACGCGCAGGTGACGGACTGGACTCGCCCATTGTCTGGCCGTAAGGCGCTGGTCACTGGCGCGGCACGCGGCATCGGCGCCTCCATCGCCGAAACCCTGGCCCGCGACGGGGCCGACGTGATCCTGCTCGACGTGGCACTGGCCAAGACTGACCTCGAAGCCCTCGCCGCACGCCTCGGCGGGCGCAGCATTACCCTGGATATTTGCGCCGAAGACGCCGCCGCGCAGTTGATCGAGCAACTGCCCGACGGCATCGACATCGTGGTCCACAACGCCGGCATCACCCGGGATAAAACCCTGGCCAACATGACCCCGGAGTTCTGGGACGCGGTGCTGGCGGTCAACCTCAATGCCCCGCAAGTGCTGACCAAGGCACTGCTCGACAGCGGCACCCTGCACGACAACGGCCGGGTGATCCTGCTGGCGTCCATCAGCGGCATCGCCGGCAATCGCGGGCAAACCAATTACGCCACGAGCAAGGCCGGGCTGATCGGTCTGGCCCAGGCCTGGGCGCCGACGCTCAATGAACGCGGCATCAGCATCAATGCGGTAGCACCCGGTTTCATCGAAACCCAGATGACCGCGCATCTTCCGTTCGGTGTGCGTGAGGCCGGGCGGCGCATGAGTTCGCTGGGCCAGGGCGGCCTGCCGCAAGACGTCGCCGAAGCGGTGGCGTGGCTGGCTCAACCGGGCACCGGCGCGTTCACCGGGCAAGCGCTGCGAGTGTGCGGACAAAGTGTTTTGGGGGCTTAGGCATGATCATCGATTGGCACACACTCAACCGCGAACCAAGCCTGTCGGGACTGTACGTGCGGGCTGCGACGCGGCGCAAAATCACCGGCACCACCCTGCCCGATTCGGGTTTGCGCTGCTGGATCAATGTCGACCCGGAGCACCTGGCGGACTATCGCAAAGTCTGCGGTTTTGCCGAGAACGGTTTGTTGCCGCCCACCTACCCACACATCCTCGCGTTCGCCTTGCAGATGCAATTGCTGACGGCCAAGGAGTTTCCGTTCCCGCTGCTGGGGTTGATTCACCTGAGCAACCGCATTCGCATCTTTCGCCCAATGGGCGGCGTGAATCGTGTGCGGGTCAGCGTTCAGGTGCAAAACCTCCAGCCCCATGAAAAAGGCGCGACGTTCGACCTGGTGACGACACTCGACGATCAGTTGGGGGTGTTGTGGGAAGCTGAAAGCCAGATGTTGTGCCGCGGGGTCAAACTCGCAGGCGAACCCGTCGAAGAAGTGTTGGCATCGACACTGGAAATGTCGGAAGTGGCCCGCTGGAAAGCGCCGTCGGACATTGGGCGGCAGTACGCCAAAGTGTCCGGCGACTACAACCCGATTCACCTGAGTGCCGTCAGCGCCAAACTCTTCGGTTTCCCGAGGGCCATCGCCCATGGCTTGTGGAACAAGGCGCGAACCCTGGCGGCGCTTGCCGATCATCTGCCAGCGGCGAATGTCGAGATTGCCGTGCAATTCCGCAAACCGGTGCGGTTGCCCAGTGAGGTGACATTGCTGGCCAGCGCGGCGGGGTCGAGCGGGGATTTGCTATTGGTGGGTGCGGGGGATCTTGAGCATATGGCGGGGCATTGGCGGCCGGTTGCCTGACCTGAACCGTCCCACGCTCTGCGTCCGGCTCTTGGGACGCAGAGCGTGGGAGCGATCAATCACGGACTCACTAAATCCATGCGAGGCTGCGGAAACAGATTATTCAACGTCTCCAACAACCGCACGTGATATATCGGCTTGCGAAACAGGTCGAGTACCTGCAACCGCAACATGTCGCTGACATCCTCCATGTCCGCATGCCCCGACGTCACAATCACCGGCAAATGCTGGCGAGACGTGTGCTCGCGCAATCGCTTGATCAACGACATGCCGCTCTCCTCCGGCATCCGCAGATCAGTGATCACCAACGCAATATCAGGGTGGCGCGTCAGATGTTGCAACGCGAGTTTGACCGAGGTGGCGGTAAAGCAATTGAAGCCCTCGCCCTCCAGCAACTCCGCCAATTCCAGTAAGGCATCCTCCTCATCATCGACCAGAAGAAGCTGTTGGCGTGGAAGAGAGGGAGCGTTCATGGGCAACACCTGCAATGGACTAAGCGCTGAAGTTAGAAGCCCTTTGCGGGATTGGCAAGTAGCTGACCATTGACAGCAGGCAGGTCAAAGCGCGTTTTGGATAGTGGTAAACATGGTGGTGACAGCGGCGGAGATCGGCGTCACAAACGCCGCTAGAGCGACTGCCACCATGCCCGCAATAATGGCGTATTCGATACCCGAAGCCCCCTCGGTATCTTTGGCCAGGCCCTTGTAAAAAGCGATTTCGGATTTGATCTTCTGAGCAATCTTGGTGAAGGACATGGCAGTTCTCCTGAAAGACGACGGGTGTTGCACGGTCGCAACATGATTCCCCTTTGCCAGCATCAGCATTGTCGGCATTCCCCATACCCACAACTGTAAGAACGAATTATCACTAAAGTATTAGTTGCTTCGTTGACGCCAAAAAAGTCACGTTTTCGCCCTAGCTACTTACTTTTGTTAGTTATTTTCAGTCCCTTCATGGCTTTTTGCTCTAGCTGAGCTACGGTCAAATAGCGAAATAGTTCCATGTTCATAGCTGCCTGATTGCGAAGTTTTCTCGTTGGGTGCGACGAGGTCTCAAGCAGCAGGAAAGGGAGAGCCGTCATGAACAGTCGTGTCACTCTGGGCTTGGCCTGCTTGTTTCTGGTGGGCGCCATTATTGCCGGTTACTGGGGCCTCACGCTGAGCCGCCAACCCGTTCCCGAGCCTGTCGTGCAAGCCGGGATTGTTACGCCTGCCCCCAGCGCCCAGACACCTGCCCCCGTGGACGACCCCACCCGCCAACCGGTGGTGGTGCTGCTGCATGATGTGCCACCGTTCGTACCGATCAGCGCCGCCGACGTGACCCTGGAAAAACTCCGTACCGCCCCGGCCGGCAGCCTGAGCCGCCTCGATCAAGCCATTGGCCGAACACCCTGGCGCGCCCTCAGTGCCGGCACCTGGCTCAATGAAGAAAGTTTCGAAGCCGGCGGCAGACTGGCGCGGATGATTCGTCCCGATGAACGCGCCCTCGCCGTCGCGGTGGATGAAGTGATCAATGCCGGCGGGCAACTGACACCGGGGGACTACGTCGATGTGCTGCTGTTTCTGCGCATGGACAGCAACAACCTTCAGCCGTCGGCTCAACTGGTAGTGCCGGCCTTGCGGGTGCTCGGGGTGGGCGAACAGATGGGGTTGACCAACGACGGCCAACCCGCAAGCCCGGCCCGCAGTAACGAAGAAAAACTCAGGCAGGAGCAAACGCGCACCAGCGCCCACAGCGTTTTGCTTGCCGTCCCCGAACAACTGCTGAGTCGGTTGATGCTCGCAGCCCAGGCCGGCGTGTTGCGCCTGGCCGTACGCAGCGCCGATGAAAAACGTCTGGCTCGTTACTGGGCCGGCGAAAGCTATTCATCGGCCAACCTTGCCAGTACCAACCGCGACTTGATCCAGTTCAGCCAACTGGCCATGACGCCCCCACCCAAACCTGTCGTCACCCACGGCGGCACAGCACCGCGCAAGCCGAGCGTGGAAGTCATCCGCGGCATCGAAATCACCCAACAAACCCCCTGAATCGAGCAAGGACGCCTCTCAATGCGCAGTCGCTCCATGCCCCTGTTTCAAGCGCAACGATGACCCGAACTGGTATCACCTGTACTTCCTCGAAAACTGCAACTTCGATAAACGCAGCGGATTATCGCAATGAGCCAGAACCTGAGCCAGACCTTCCTCGCGATCACGCGCAACAGCACCGACCTTGAGTGGCTGCAAGGTGCCCTCGCCCCGTTGGGCCAAGTGGTCAGCGCCGGCAGTGGCAGCCTCGACGAATTGCTGGCGCTGGTGGACGTGACCTTCGCCAGCCTGGTGTTCATCGGCCTGGACCGCGAACACGTGGTGGCCCAAAGCGCACTGATCGAAGGTGCCCTGGAAGCCAAACCGATGCTGGCGATCGTCGCGCTGGGCGATGGCATGGACAACCAACTCGTGCTCAATGCCATGCGCGCAGGGGCACGGGATTTCGTTGCCTATGGTTCGCGTTCAAGTGAAGTCGCGGGGTTGGTGCGACGGCTGGGCAAACGTCTGCCGCCCGTGGCCCCGAACACCCAACTGGGTAGCCTGACGGTGCTCTATGGTGTGCAGATCAACGCCGACGGTGCGCTGCTCGCCACGCACCTGGCGCAAGTGGTGCAAAAGAGCGGGCAGCAAACGCTGTTGCTGGACCTGGGCCTGCCACGCGGTGACAGCCTGGCCTTGCTCGGGCTGGAGAGTTCGTTCCACTTCGGCGATGCACTCAGGCACTTGCGGCGCCTCGACGCGACGCTGATCGACAGCGCGTTCACCAACTGCGCCGCCGGGTTGCGGATCCTCGCCTACGCCAACCACGATGAGCCGCTGGAACACACCAGCACCGCCGAGTTGTACATGTTGCTCAGCGCCCTGCGCCAACACTTCCAGCACATCGTGGTGAACCTGACTGGTCAGCCGGACAGCGAAGCGCTACGCACCTTCGTCACCCATTGCGACAAGTTGCTGTGGTACACCGATCAGAACGTACTCGACTGCCGCCGTAACCTGGCGGTACTCAACCTGTGGCGTGAAAAAGGCATGAAGCTCGATCACGCCAGACTGCTGGTGGATCGCTACCTGCGCAACGTCGCACCGGACTCCGAGACCCTGAGCAAAAGCTTCGGCATGGAGATCATCGCGACCCTCGTCTACAGCCCGGAAGTGCGGCTCAACGCCAAGAACCAAGGTGTGACGCTGTTTGAACTGGCCCCCCGCGAAGGCCTGACTCAAAGCCTGCGCGCCCTCGGCGATCAATTGGCCAAGCGTTCCGAGGGCCTGGCCAAGCCCAAGTCTGGCTGGTTCAACCGGTTGAGGGGTGCGCAATGAGCGGTGAAAAACTCTTCGGTGCCCCTGTACGCACCACCACTGGCAACACCGACCACGAAGGTCTGAAACTGGTGCTGCACCGCTACATCATCGACGCCATCGAGGAGTCCGGCAAAAACCTGCTGGAGGGTTCACGGCAGGTGCTCTCACAGTTCGTCATCGACAAGGTTGCCGAGTACATCGCCCGGCTGCACCTGGCGATTTCCCGCTATGAAATGGAGCGTCTGGCCGAAGAAATCGTCGACGAACTCACCGGTTTCGGCCCCTTGGAAGTGCTGCTGCGGGACCCGGCGGTGACGGAGATTCTGGTCAATGGCCCGCACCGGGTGTTCATTGAACGCGACGGCATACTGCATCTAAGCGACCTGCGCTTCATCGATGCGCATCACGTCGAACGGGTTATGCAACGGATCCTCGCGCCCCTCGGCCGACGGCTCGACGAGTCGTCGCCAATGGTCGACGCACGACTGCCCGACGGTAGCCGGGTCAACGCGATCATTCCACCGATTGCGCTCGATGGCCCTTGCCTGTCGATACGTAAATTTCGCAAGGACATGCTCAAAAGCTCGGACTTGATGGCGATGCAAACCATCGATCAGGCGATCTTCGACTTTATTCAGGAGGCCGTGGGCAAGCGCTGCAACATCTTGATCAGCGGCGGCACCGGCACCGGCAAAACCACGCTGCTGAACATTCTCAGCCAGTTGATCAACCCTCACGAGCGAATCGTCACCATCGAAGACGTCGCCGAACTGCAACTGGGCCACCCTCACGTTGTGCGCCTGGAGACCCGACCGCCAAATGCCGAAGGCCACGGCGAAGTGAAGCCCAGTGACCTGATTCGCAACGCCCTGCGGATGCGCCCGGACCGAATCATCCTCGGCGAGATTCGTGGCGTCGAAGTGCTGGACGTACTCACCGCAATGAACACTGGCCACGACGGCTCCATGAGTACCGTGCACGCCAACAACGCCCAGGATGCGCTGTTGCGCCTGGAGACATTGGTGGGCCTGACGGGCCGCACCATCGCCGAACGGACCTTGCGGCAAATGATCTGCGCTGCACTGGACGTCGTGATCCAGCTGACGCGCCTGCCCGACGGTCGCCGCTGCATCAGCGAAGTAGTGGAGGTGATTGGCTTGCGTGATGACGTGTATGTCACCAACACGTTGTTCCGCTTCGATCGGCGCAGCGGCTTCGGATTCATGCGTGAGGCGGTCAACCCCGCCGGCGAAAAACTGCGCCGTGAGTTGGCGCTCTCTCCCTCTGCATACTGAAGGCCACAGCATGCTCAAACCGGTGCTGCTCATCCTCGTTTGCCTGGTCTTGCTCGGACTGTCGATCCGCCTGTTTTATCGCGGCTTGCGCCAGACCGGCACCGAGCGGGTACTGGGACGCCTGACCCAGGGGCAACTGCAGCCGGTGCCGACGAAAACCTCCTGGGTCGGTCTGGATCGGGCCTTTCTGCGGGCCGGCCTTGGGCGTCCCTCCAAGCGTCTGGGTGGGTGGCTGCTGCTCTGGGCCTTTGGCATCTTGCTCGGATTTGCTACCGGTGGCTGGTTCGGCTTGCTGGTTCTGTTACTGCTGCCGCCGCTGATTTTGCGTCTGTATGTCAATTGGCGTTATCAGCGCCGACTCCAGCGCATGATTGAACAACTGCCACAAATGCTCGATCACACCGTGCGCAGTCTGAAGTCCGGCCGCACCCTGGCCGATGCGGTGCTGGGCGCCATCGACTCTGCTGAAGACCCGCTGAAAAACGCCATGGGGCGGATTCAGCGCAACGTGCATCTGGGGGTCAGCCTGCCGGATGCCACGGCTGACCTTGCCGAGCTGTATGAGAAAGACGAACTTCGCCTGTTAGCGCTCGGGTTGAAGGTCAATCATCGCTATGGCGGCAATGCCAGCGAATTGCTGGAAAACCTGATCAAGATGATCCGCGAACGCGAGCAGGCTGCGCGCCAGCTCAGGGCCATGACCGGTGAAACCCGGGTGACCGCGTGGGTCCTGGGCTGTTTGCCGATTGGCCTGGCCGGCTATTTCCTCGCGACCAACCCTCATTACTTGCTCGCCATGTGGCACGACCCTTCGGGGCAAATCATGCTCGCGTCCGCGTTCGGCTTGCAGGTGGTCGGCAGCCTGGCGCTCTGGCATATGTTGCGCAGCGTATGAAAGTGCCTTTGCTGATCTGCGCATTGCTGTTTCTGGGGGCAACGTTGTTGCTGCTCAGCGGTTTGCTGGAACACCGTCGGCGGGTTCGCCAGGTGGCGCAACGACTCGACGGCAAGCTGGCGAGCGACAACCGGGTAAATCAGTGGCTTGAGCTGCTGGGCAGTAGCCGGATCGGTCAGCGCTCGGTCAACCTGGATAACGAAACCCAGGCGTTGCTTAACCGTCTCGGCTGGCGCAGTGCCCGGCGACGTTCACTGTTCGCGGCGTTCCAGGTAGGCGCTCCGGTGCTGGCGCTGGCCCTGACCTTGCTGATCCAGGGCGTGTTCTTCCCTCACACAAACAATCACTGGATGGCCCCGGTGTTCGCCACCTGCCTCGGCTATCTATTGCCTAAACGGTTGCTGGCCTTTGCCGCGCAGCGTCGGCAAAAACAACTGGCGATCGAGATTTCCACCTTCATTCCGCTGCTGCGCATCCTGTTCGAATCGGGCATGGCGGTGGAGCAGTCGCTGCGAGTGTTGAGCAATGAAGGCAAACAATTATTGCCGGCCCTGACCCATGAATTGCGTCTGGTATTGGCCCGGGTCGATTCCGGCCTGGAACTGGGCGAAGAACTGCACAAAACCACCCAATTGCTGGCCGTCGACGAGTTCACCGACACCTGCGTCATTCTTGAGCAGTTGATCCATCAGGGGGGCGGTGCGATGAAATCCCTGCTGAACCTCAAGCAATTGCTCGATGACCGGCGCCTGACGCACCTGCAGGAATACATCTCCAAGCTGTCCGCCAAAATGTCTGTCGTGATGATGCTGTTTCTCTTCCCGGCGTTATTGATCGTACTGGCCGGCCCGGGCTTCACCGCCCTGTCCCGTGCCTTTGGTTCTTAGAGGGATCGTGATGAAAGCAACAATTGCCGGTTTGAGTCGGCTGTTGTCAGGCGGTTGCGCGAGCAACGGTGTGGGCACTTAGTAAAAAAGACAAAAACCTAATGCGCCGTCACCCCCTGACGCAATCCATGACCGGGTAACAACGCCAACGCCAACTGCGTCCGGTTATGCATATGCGTCAACCGCAAAACCTGCGACACATAAAGCTTCACCGTGTTCTCGGTAATCCCCAACTCACAGGCAATCTGATAATTCGTCTGCCCCTTCCCCACCAACCGCGCCACTTCCAACTGCCTTGGCGACAGGTGACTGAAAATCGCCGGAATCTCAACCCGATCCACAGCGATGACAGCCTCATCAGTGGAAACCGATAACCGCGGCCCACGCCGAACCTTATCCAGATCCTGATACAGATCATCGATCGACTCGGCAAGGTACTGCAGCTTCTGATCCAGATGTCCCAGTTGCAGACTCTTCTGCCGTTCCTGCAAAACCACTGCCTGACGCGCAATCCCTTCGAGCAACTCACCCGGATTAATCGGCTTCTGGTAGTAATCGGCAAACCCGGCCCGCAAAGCCTTGATCACATCCTGCTTGTCCGCACGCCCAGTGAGCATGATTGCTTCAAACACACGGTGCTTGCCGGATAACCGTTGCAGCTCCTGAACCAGTTGAATCCCGTCCAGACCGGTCATGTGCAAATCGCAAAGCACCAGGCTGATCGCTTCGTCTTCATTGAAACGCTCGACGGCTTGATGGCCAGTCTCGCAAGAAACGCAACGGTAACCGCGGCCGTCAAGAAGCTCGCAGAGCTCTGCGGCAATCAACGGCTGGTCATCGACCACAAGGATTTTTACTGCCGATGAAAGCTTGTTCACGTGCGACTCCCTGCAAGGTCAAAGTTGACCGTTCCTCTACAAACAGCCACAGACAGTACAATTGCTGAGTTGAAAGTAGACGTACTTTCCGACTCTGTACATAGAACGGGCGACTAGTGAAACCAGGCGAGTGTGAGCAACAGTCCCACCAATACGAAGGGTGCAAAGGGCTGTTTCTTTGACATTCCAGGTCCCAGATATCGAAGATGATTTCTAAGCCCTTGGCCCATATGAAGCCAGACTCTTGGCGCCAGCAGCAGCCACAGCACACTGGCCAATCCGGCACCGATGAACACGCCGAGCAGGTGCATGCCGTCCGTCGCCAGCCCCAGGCCGGTCATCAATTTCACATCGCCTGCGCCCAAGCGTCTCAGCGCATAACCGGGCAAGGTAAAGGCCAGCGCCAGCAAAAAAGCCCAGCCGCCCTGCACCGCCTCGGCCCCCAGCCAGGTAGTGCCCGTCCACAGGAGATACGCCAGCGCCAACACCGCTGCGCCAAGGGTCAAGCCATTGGCGATGTGTCGTTCTCGAGCATCCTGCGCTGCGCATAGCGTCAGCCAGATCAGTAATACAAAGCTCTGCATCCGGTAAAAAACGTCCGTTTTGGCTGAATGATTCTATGCTGATATCACTTGGTGAATATCAGGGTAGACGCAGTCATGAAAATAGGCCTCCCCCGTAAGCAAAAAGGCGCTGTAGCGATTGAATTCGCGTTGGTGTTTCTCATCTTTTTCGCCGTGTTCTATGGAATAGTCACGTACAGCTTGCCGCTGTTGCTGATGCAATCGTTCACCCAGTCGACCGCCGAAGCGGTGCGCCGAAGCGTGGCGCTGGACCCGAGCACCCCCGGATACGCCACCGCGGTAAAAACCGTTGCCACGACAGAACTGAGCCGACAGTTGGCCTGGATTCCTGCCGCACTGAATTTCAATATCGCCACTGACGCCAGCGCCACCTACGTGGGCGGGGTGTTGAAGGTCAGCATCAACTACCCCACCAGCAAGCTGCAGCAGGTCATCCCGTTTCTGAACGTGCCGGGAATTGGCCAAGTGCCCAATCTGCCGGCAAACCTCTCCGCCAGTTCGAGCCTGCAATTTTGAGTTCCGCAGACAAACTCTTCGGGCGCCTGCTCAATCGCCATCCGCCTCCGCCAGTGGACATGCCAGACACCCTGAGCGTGCAAAGTGTCGGTTTGCAGATGCACCTGGATGCCGAAGGTCGAGTGACTCACCTGACCGGCCCGCTGCGGCATGTGCTGGCCCAGCAGACGCCCGCGGCGCAAGCACCGCACCTGCTCGATTTCATCATGCCCCACAGCGGCCTCGCCGTTGAAGGCTCGCCCGTCGACTGGCAGGGACAGAATCTGGATCTGGACTTTTACAGCCTCAACGGACAACCCCTGCACTTGCGTGGCTGGGTCCAGCCATTGGCCGAAGCCTGGTTGTTGCAGTTGCTGGACATCGGCGACTTGTTGCTCGATCGCCGGCAATCACGCAGTCGCGAGCAATGCCAGTTACTCGCCGCGCAGATCGGCGAACAGTTGCGCCGGTGCAACCTGACGCGCCTGCCCGAGGTGTTGGAGGAACAACTGCAAGGCCTGGCCCAGCGTTTCCACATGCCCTGCATTGCGGTGGCGTTACTCGATGAACAGGAAGAAGGCTGGCAGATTCACCAGCATTACACGGCCTCCGATGCGCCCCACCTGTGGCAAAACGCTCAGCGCCTGGGCACCGGGCTCGACAGCCTGAACGGCTCTGCGCCGCAATGCCTGACGCCCGCTGAACATCCCCGTTTGCAAGGCATCTTCGGCAATGCCGAAGGGTTCGCGGTGCCATATCACGATGCTCAGGGTGTGGTCGCCTGGTTGCTGTGCGGCCTTTATCCGGTGCAGCAACAGGCGCCCGACCTGAATGATCGTGACTGGTTACAACTGACCGCCGCGCTGGCAGGTCCGTTGCTTGAGCGCTTGCGCGAGCACCGGCACCATCTGCAACTGGAACGGCTGGAGTCGCTGCAAGCCTTGCTCGGCACCGGATGGTGGGAGGTGTTCAGCGACAGTCGCGAGGTGCAATTGGCGCCGTCATTGGCCAGCAACCTGAACCTTACGATCGATCGTTTGCCGCTGCACGACTGGCTGGATCGGGTGCACCCCGCCGACCGTGAAGAGCTAAGCAGTCGTCTGCAAGACTTGCAAGACGACGGCACCCCGCTGCTGCTGTGCGTGCGTTTGGCACAAACGCCGAACTGGTATCGCCTGCAAGGCCAGGTCCTGGGCATCGGTAAAAACCGGCGGTTGGTGGGCTTCATGCTCGACATCAGCGACATCAAAAACCAGGAGCAAAACGCCGCGGCGGCACATGCCCGGCTGGACAATCTGATCGCCAGCTCGCCGGCGGTGATCTACGTGCAGCGCTATGTCGAAGGTGCGCTGCAACCGACTTTTTTCAGTGACAGCCTGATGCCGCTGCTCGGCTGGACACTGGCTGATTGCGCAACGGGGGCCTTGGTTGAAAAGGTCCACCCGGATGACCGCGATGGGTATTTCGAACGTACCCGACATTTGCTGCGTGAAGGTTCGGTACGCGCCCGCTATCGTTTGCGCGACAGTCGCGGCGAATACCACTGGCTACTCGATGAAGCCAAGCTCCTGCGCGACGACCTTGGTTTGCCGGTGGAAGCTGTCGGCCTGTGGCTGGACGTCACCGAAGCAACCCTGGCAGCCGAACAAGTGAAACAGAGTGAAGAACGCTACCGGATCCTGGTGGAAGACTCTCCGGCGATGATCTGCCGCTACCGCCCGGACCTGACCCTGACCTTCGGCAACCGCCCGCTCGCGACTTACCTGGAGTGCCAGCCCGAGCAACTGCCCGGGGTGAATCTGGGCAGCTGGATGTCGCAGGAACAGCGCGAAGCGTTTCTCCAGCGGCTCAGCCGACTCAGCCCGGAGTTCCCGGTCAGCACCGCGGAAATCAACCTGCAACTGCCGGGACGGGAACATGCCTGGTGGGTGTGGTCGGATCGCGGGGTGTTCGATGAGCACGGCCAATTGCTGGAGATTCAGGCCGTGGGGCGCGACAACACCGAGGTCCGCCGCGCCCAGCAGCAGCTCACCCAAAGTGCAAAAATGGCCACCCTTGGTGAAATGGCCACAGGGCTGGCCCATGAAATCAATCAGCCGTTGAATGTGATGCGCATGGCCATCGTCAACGTGCTCAAGCGTCTGAGCAACGGCGATGCGCAAATCGACTACCTGACCGACAAGCTCAACCGCATCGATGCCCAGGTCCAGCGCGCCGCGCGGGTGGTGGATCACATGCGGGTGTTTGGCCGCCGCTCGGAGATCGAGCAGCATCCGTTTAATCCGGCGCAAGCCATCGAAGGCACGCTGTCGCTGCTGGCCGAAGGGATGCGCGGTAAAGGGGTCGATCTGCGGGTCAACGAGACCGGGTTTGAAGTGCAAGTGCGCGGTTACGTCGATCAGCTCGAACAGGTGTTGATCAATTTGATGGTCAACGCCCGGGATGCGTTGCTCGGCAAACGCGAGGCCGATCGTGAGTTCAAACCGTGGATTTCGGTGTACGCCGAACGTGATGCGTATTCGGTGCGGCTGTGGGTCGAGGACAACGGCGGCGGTATCGATCCGCGGTTGCTGGAGCGGATCTTCGAGCCGTTCTTCACCACCAAACCCGTGGGCGTCGGCACCGGGCTCGGGTTGTCGGTGAGTTACGGCATCGTCGAAAACATGGGCGGAAAACTGAGCGTTAGAAACTCGGTCGAGGGCGCACGGTTTTGTATCGAACTGCCGATTGTTGCCGACGATCAGATCACCAGCGTCGCTCGTCCTGAGTGACAACTGAGGTTGGCGCCGACATCGACTTTGTTCAGATCGATTCCCAGGCTGAGCAGCAGTGTGTTGATCAAGGTGTCGAGTAACGGGCTGAGCACGCTGTTGATCGCGTTGACCAGCAATGTCGTGACAGTGCTGAGGATCGCTCCCAGACCACCGACCAGACTGCCCGTCGGGCCGTACATGTTGACCTGGATATTGGTCAGCGTGTCGGTAAGGCTGCTGACGATATTGCTGGTGGAATAGGAATAGTAGAACGGTGGCTGGTTGATCTCCGGCAGGCTGGTGGCCGGCGGTGCGGAATAGACATGCGGCATGTTGGCGCTGGGTGCCACGGTGGTGTCGGCCATGATATCGATGCCGCCGCCGACGCCTGGAATCCGCGGGTCGCAACTGACAGGAAGGATCAGGAACCGGCGACAGGTTTTCACCCCGATATCGATCACCTTCAACGGCTGCACTACCACGGCGGGCGGCGTGGTGTTGTTGCCGAACGCCGTGCTCGAATCGATCTTGCCGATTTTCAGCGTCACCAGTGAAGTGCTGGTATTGGTGGTCAGGGATTTGTTGGTAGTGCTGACGCAACTGTAGGCGGTGACGTAACTGGAGGCGCTCGCAACGTCCAGTGCGACATCGAGGCTCACGGTACTGGAAAGCGGCACGATCGAGGGTGTTTCACAGGCCGCCCCCAGCGCGCAGGTCAGTGAGTTAATGACACCGACCAGATTGAGATGCAGCAAGGCGTTCAAGGTATTGGTCAACGGTCCGGCAAGATCAGCCGCCGCATCGACCAAAGGTTGAATCGCACTCAGAATGGGCAAGTCGATCGACAGCAATGTACGCACCTGAGCGGTTTTCACAAAGATCCGATTGGGCCCCAAAGGCGCGAGCGCGGCGTTTTTCGGATTGCCGATGGCCGAGAGTTGTGGCGGCTCCAATATCTGTATCCGAGCGGTGATTTGCGCGAGCCCTGCGAGGTTGATCGGCACGGTCGCCACCAGGCCGTTTTTCTTGTTGGCCAGTTGCACGATGGCTTCGATCAGGTCGAACACTTTCAGGTTGGTCCCCAGCGCGGTCACGGTGCTGCCAGTCTCGACGTGCAACACGTTGCCGAGTACGACGGTGGTTGCGCCTGCCGCGACCTTCAGCGCTTGAAGACTCGCAATGGTTGCGGTCGCGCCGAGTGTGCCGCCGGGGTCCAGTACATTGACGGCGGTCTGAATCAGCTGGCTGACGGCAATCGTATTGCCCAATACCTGGTCATACCCGGCAGCGCTGAGGTTAAGGTCAACCTTCAATCGATCGAGGTAGCCGAGCAGGCTGATGTCGGTGTTCACCAGTCCATTCCAGCCCGCCACGTTGATGTTCAGATTGCCCCCGAGCAAACCACCGAACAGCGCGTTGAGCGTGGCCGATTTGCTGGTGTCGACGCTCAATGTCGTGCTGCGCAGGGTCAGCGAAGCCAGCGGTGGCGGTAATGCGGCGACAGCGCTGGCCGTCAGGTTGATGGTTGCCGCGCGTGGAGCGCCACCGAACAGGGCGCCGAGACCGCCGGCGAAACTCTGCGGGACCCAATGGCTGGCGATCACCCGAATGGCTTCGCTCTGGCTCGGGTCGGCGCCAAATACTCGAAGGTTATTGGCATCCAGGGTCAAGGCACCGCAAGCGACCAACAGATTGCGATTGGGGTCAGGAAGGGTAAAGCCGTTACGGTTTGCGCTGGCGGTGGCATAGACGGTGGCGGTGTTGCCAGCGGCGCAATCACCACTTCGGGTGGAGGCTTCAAGTGCGGCCATGTCCGCCACGCGCTGCAGGTCACGTTTTTCCAGGTACAAACGACCGCTGTCGACCACGACCAGCAAGAACACCAGGGCCATGCCCAATGTCAGCGCCGCCATCAAACCGATCGCCCCCCGTTGCCGGGACGGGCTGCGAAACTGCAAACGGGGAGACATCGCACACTCCTTTGCCGGTGCACAACCGAGGGCTACCTCCTTGGGTGAACAGCAGTGTAGACAAGACTTGGCTGGACTGCTGGCAACATGCCAGTGCAGACACCAAAAACCCTGTAGGGGCGGCGCTCCGACGTTGGCGGCGGTACATCCAATGTAGATGTGACTGACGGACCGCTATCGTCGGAGCGCCGCCCGGAGCAAGCTCAGCTCCTACAGGACTGCCGGCGAGACAACAAAAACCCTGTAGGAGCACGGCTTGCCGGCGATGGCGGCGGTACATCCAATGCAGATGTGACTGACAGACCGCTATCGCGAGCAAGCTCAGCTCCTACGGGACTGCCAGCGCAGACAACAAAAACCCTGTAGAAGCCCGGTTTGCCGGCGATGGCGGCGGTACATTCAATGGAGATGTGACTGACAGACCGCTATCGTCGGAGCGCCGCCCGGAGCAAGCTCAGCTCCTACAGGACTGCCGGCGAGCAACAAAAACCCTGTAGGAGCACGGCTTGCCGGCGATGGCGGCGGTACATCCAATGCAGATGTGACTGACAGACCGCTATCGTCGGAGCGCCGCCCGGAGCAAGCTCAGCTCCTACAGGACTGCCGGCGAGACAACAAAAACCCTGTAGGAGCACGGCTTGCCGGCGATGGCGTCCTTGAGATCGCCATCGCCGGCAAGCCGTGCTCCTACAGGGTTTGGTGGTGTTTATTTGGGTGGGTAGTTGGCGAGAATTCGCCCGACCGTTTCGCGTATTGCCGTGCTGCGATCCGACGGGTTCGGTGTGCGGCTGAGTATCTGCTCGTCACTGCCGCGCCACACCAGTTTGCCGTCCTTGCCGTCGAGCAGGTCGATCTGGATGATCGCCACTTTGTAGCTGACGTTACGAGTTTCGTTGTACATCGGCCCGCCCCAGTAGCCGTTCCATGGATTACCCCAAGCGCCGCCGTAGTTGGTGGTTACTTGTTGCTGGCGCTGTTCGACGATCAGATAGGTCTGCACGCTCAAATCGCCCTTTTGGCCACCGGCAGCCGGACGCAGGCCTCGTTGATCCAGCTGATCGCTCACCGATTGGCGGATGCGTTGTTCAGTCAGGTCGCTCTTGATCCGTGGGTCATCGGGCCGATATTGCAGAGCGGGTTCTTTCCAGCTCCAGCTGCGATAGGCGGCGAAGTCGCGGCTGGCATCGAAGTCATGATTGACCTGGTTGCCGGCGCAGGCACTGAGCAGCACGGCCACAGCCAGTAAAGCGAGACGGCGGAACATGATAGTTCTCCGGTTGAAGACATGAACCTGCGTACTGCTTCTTGACTACAGAAGCTAACTAGGAGGATACGCCGACATCGCCTTTTCTACAGCTTCCCGTATCGCATCGGCACGCTCGCGCTCGCTGACGCGATTGCTGGTTTCGGCGCTGGCACTCCATACCGGTTGACCGCTCTGAGCGTCAAACAAATCAACCCGCACCACCACAACCTGTTCCTGATAAGTCCGCACGATCGGCACGGTGTTGTACATGCCGTAACCGCTGCCGTAGCGGTTGTAACCGCCATAGCCGCCACCGTAATAACCATAGTCATCCCGAACCTGGCGCAGGCGGGTTTCCAGGTGCAGTTCGGCGCTGACAAACAGGTCGGCCGGGCGGTTATCGTGCAGCGGGCGCAAGCCACGTTGATCGAGCGCACTGCTGACGGCTTCGGCGACCTGCGCCGAATCCGCCCAGGCGGTGCCCGGCGGCAGTTGCCCGTTGAGCCAGGCCCAACTGCGGTAACGCCCGTAGTCGCGCGGCGCTGCCGGGTAGGCGCTGCGGTCGAAGGTGTTGGCCGCCTGAGGCGGCGCGGGTGGCAAGGGGTTGGATGACGCCACATAAGGGTTGCTGCCCTGACAGGCCGCCAACCCGAGACAGATCACCAGTAACCCCGAACGACTGTTCATTTCGTGCTCCGATCAGACCGGCCGACAGATCCAGTGCAAGTAGCGACCAAGCCCGGCAAAGCTTGGGTGACGACGGTGGGCCAGTTCCATTTCCAGCAAGTCCACCAGTTCGGCGCGGGCCTGGAATTCCACTGGCATGTAGTCGTGAAAAACCCGCACCCCGCTCTGGGTTTCGACCTGCCACATTCCCTCAAGTTGCGCCGCCAGTTCCCGTGGATCAAGCGGCTGCTGCGGGGTCAGGCTTTGCTTTTCGCCGGCCATGTCGTTCTTGCGCATCTTGCGGAAGTGGCCTTTGAGCAGGTTGCGATAGATCAACGCATCGCGGTTGTAGAAGGCCAGGGATAACCAGCCATCTGGCTTGGTCAATTGATGCAGCACCGGCAGGATCGCGTGGGGCTCGGCCAGCCATTCCAGCACGGCGTGGCACAGCACCAGGTCGTAGGGCTCGGTGAGTTGGCCGAGCAGATCCTGCCACGGCGCCTGAATGAACGTCGCTGTTTGCCCGGCGTCGGCAAAGCGCTGACGGGCGCCTTCGAGCATCGGCTCGGCGGGCTCGGCCAGCGTGACCTCATGACCACGCTGGGCCAGCCACAACGACATATGACCCAGGCCGGCACCGATGTCCAGTACGCGCAAAGGTCGGTCCGGCAGGGTTTCGGCCAGGTCGGCCTGAAGCACCGCCAGACGGATCGCGCCTTTGGCACCGCCGTAGATTTTTTCGGCGAAGCGGGTCGCCAGTTGATCGAAATGACGGTCGCTCATCAGCTGAACCTCCGTTCGCTGTCCGCGAGTTTGCTGCGCACCACTTCATTCATGTCCAACCCCAACTCGCTGCACAGCAGTAGTAGATAGAGCACGATGTCGCCGATTTCCTGCCCGGCATGGGCGAGCTTGTCCGCCGGCAACTGGCGCGACTGGTCTTCGGTCAGCCACTGGAAAATTTCCACCAGCTCGGACATTTCCACGCTCGCGGCCATGGCCAGGTTTTTCGGGCTGTGAAATTGCCGCCAGTCATTGCGGTCACGGATGGCGTGCAGGCGTTCGGTCAGTTCAACAAGGTTCATCGGGCTCTCCTGAAGGCGTATAGCTTCGGGGGGATGACGGGGGAAGGCAAGTGTCTCGGTGCGGCGCGGATCTTTACACCATAATCAAAAGATCGCAGCCTGCGGCAGCTCCTACGGGAACTCGGCACCCTGCTCGATAGCCCAAGGCTCAAGTCCGGCAACCACGCCACCACTTTCATCAAGGACGCTCACGACATGCAGGTAGAAAGTTTTTTCGAATGGCTCGGCCAGGCACTCGGTTCGGTTATCCGTTTCATCGTTGACAGCCTCAGCGGCTTGTTCAATCTGCTGAGCCACGCGGGCAGCAACTTTGTCGAAGGGCTGTCCCGTGCGCTGGGCATGGACGCGTCGATCATCAGCATCATTGCGCTGATTCTGGGGTTGATGCTGTTGTGGTCGGCGATTCGGGCGTTCATGAATGCGTCGATCATCATGGGGATTATCTGGTTGCTGCTGGGGTTGTGGTTGTTGAGCTGGATAATCCATTGATCCGTAAATCCCCCTCACCCTAACCCTCTCCCCGAGGGAGAGGGGACTGACCGAGTTGTACTCTCGAGCTACATCGACCTGAAAGACTGAGACGAACTCAGGTCTTGAACAGCATGAAGATCGGCTCCCTTTCGGGAGAGGGGACTGACCGAGTTGTACTCTCGAGCTACATCGACCTGAAAGACTGAGTCGAACTCAGGTCTTGAACAGCATGAAGATCGGCTCCCTTTCCCCCTCTCCCCGTGGGGAGAGGGCTCGGGTGAGGGGTCGATTTCTGATTCACAGCAAATCCCGAATCAACCGCTACAATGCCCGCTCCCCCAAGGAGCCTGCATGTCCAACCTGATCGCCGACTGGCGCGACCGCCCTACCCATCGTCGAGTCTGGGCGCTCGCCGCGCCGATGATTCTCTCGAACATTTCCGTACCGCTGGTGGCGCTGGTCGACAGTACTGTCATCGGCCACTTGCCCCACGCCCATCAGTTGGGCGCCGTCGCGGTCGGGGCCAGCCTGTATACCTTTCTCGCCTGGGCCATGGGATTTCTGCGCATGGGCACCACCGGGTTCGCCGCACAGGCCGCCGGGCGTGGGGACGGCGCGGCCTTGCGGCAGATCTTGCTGCAGGGTTTGTTGTTGGCGATGGGCCTGGCCATTGTCCTGGGAGCATTGGGCGTGCCGTTGAGTGGCGTCGCGCTGCACTTCATGCAGCCGTCGGCGGAGCTGGATCAGTTGACCCGCGAGTTTTTCCACACGCGCCTGTTCGGTCTGCCGGCAGCACTGGCCAGTTATGCGCTGGTCGGCTGGTTCCTCGGCACTCAGAACGCCCGGGCACCGCTGGCCATTCTGCTGAGCACCAACCTGGTGAACATCGCGCTGAACCTGTGGTTCGTTCTCGGGCTGGAATGGGGCGTGGTCGGTGCGGCCCGCGCGTCGGTGATCGCCGAATGGACCGGTGCGCTGATCGGCCTGCTGATGACCCGCAACGCCCTGCGCGCCTATCCCGGCCACATCGCCTGGGCCGCGCTGGCGCTGTGGCAGAGCTGGCGGCCGCTATTGGCGGTCAACCGCGACATTTTCATCCGCAGCCTGGCGCTGCAATCGGTGTTTTTCCTGATCACCGTGCAAGGCGCGCGACTGGGTGATGCCACCGTCGCCGCCAACGCGCTGCTGCTCAACGGCTTGCTGCTGACCGCCCATGCGCTGGACGGCCTGGCCCACGCGGTGGAAGCCCTTTGTGGCCACGCCATTGGTGCTCGTGATCGAGAGGCCCTGCGCCGCTCATTGGTGGTGGCCTGCGGTTGGTCGTTGCTGGCGAGCCTGGGCTTTGCCGTGCTGTTCCTGTTCGCCGGGCATCTGTTTATCGAGATGCAGACCAACATTCAGAGCGTGCGCGACACGGCGTTCATTTACCTGCCCTACCTCGCCGCGCTGCCGCTGATTGCAGTCGGGAGCTACCTGCTCGACGGGTTGTTTATCGGCGCCACCCGCGCCCGGGAAATGCGCAACGGCATGCTGCTGACGGTGATGTTGTTGCTGCCGTTCGCTTGGGCGCTGCAAGGTTTTGGCAACCATGGACTGTGGATAACCTTTCTATTGTTCATGTTGCTGCGCAGCCTGACCCTCGGCGCGTTTGCCTGGTATCTGCACAAAAACGACGGCTGGTTCGCCGGCAAAGCTCACTGAGTCGGCGTGGCGGGTGCGCGAGAACAGGTCCTGCACCGGCACGCCAGACCACCGGTGTGTTCAGGGTTGATCGCTCTGCCACCAGTTGCGCAAGCTATCGAGGCGCTCCTGCTGGGTGAGTCCCGGCAATGCGTGCCCAGGCAAAGCGCCGGGGTACTGCAAGCGTAGCCATAACCAGTCATCGAGTACCGGGCGCTCGGTAAAATCCAGCGCCAACCCCTCCTGCACGTGGGACCACAGCGTGTTGTAGTCAGTCCCGGTGGATCGACTCCAGTGCCAGGCATGCTGCTCCAGCAGGCAGGTTTGCAGTTTTTCCTGCTGACGAGGAGTGAGGTTTTCTTCAACCGCCAAAGGGCTGACGGCAAGCCCCGGATTGACCAACTGCTGCCAGCCCTGACTGCCGATCGCGCGGTCGGCCCACGTCCCGCCGAACCAGCGCAAATGGCTGATCGGACCCAGCCAGCGACTCAGCTCCTGCGCATCGCAGGCATCGAACAAATAACTGGCCGTTTGCGGGTTGTAGTAACTCAACAAGGCTCGGTGATGCAGACCGAACGTGACCGTGAGCATGCGGCGCAAATGCTCCAGCAACTGCGTCGACGACACCTCGCTGGCTATCAGCAAGCCGCGCCAGAGGCCCACTTCGCTGTGGCACAACCCGGCCAGCGCTGGGCATGTCCGAAGGTCGATCAGAGCCGGGCCGTGTTCACGCAACGCATGCCACTCAGTGCCTTCGAACAACCAGAACCACCGGGCATGCGCAAATTGCTGCTGCAGCATCGCCCCCGCCTGTGGCGCACCCGGCACATCCAGCAATAGCCATTGCGGGGTCGCGACGATCATGCCGAACCGCTCTGGCCAAACCGCTGCACCGCCCGGCACGTGCAGAGGGCCTGCGTGCAATGGTTGAAACTGCCGCCACCGGGCAGCAGACATAGCAACATCAATGGTTCGCTCGATTGCAGAAGCGCCAGCAAGCCCTCGACATCATCTGTCGCGGATGTGCGCGGCGGGCCAACCTCCTCAGCCTCTTCAACGGACGAAGGGAGGTGAAGAAATCCGGTAATCAGCGGCTGATCCGGATCCCCCTCGATAAAGCTCACCACCACCTCGGCCCCCTCACTCAACTGCGTGACTGCCGCGTCGCCCAGTTCAGCGGCCACCGGCAGCCAACTGTGGCTGGGCACCGCGCCCTCGCCCTGATAGAGCCAGTCAAATTGCACGGCAACCGGTCTGGACGGATCGGGGCATGCCTCATCAATGTTGACCACCCAGGCCCGTTGCAGGCTGTGCATCCTGGGTTTCACTGCGCAATGAGGCGCTACAAAAGGCGACTGCCAGTGAATCGCGCGGATCTGATTGCTGTAGGACGCCGTTGAATCCTGGCTGCCCTGATGCTCCACATGGGTCAGCAGCCAGGGATGATTGCAGTCGGCGATCGGATGACCGGACAGCGGCATCAGCTGACCGCTGCGCAGCGCCGTCAGGTCCGTCCGCCCTTCGGCAATCGGCGCGGTTCGTTGCCCAGCGCATCCCAGAAGCTTGAACTGACGCACGGCCGATTGCTCGCTCTCGACCTGGAAGACCGCGCTCTCGCCGAAACGAAAGGGCTCCTGACCATCACCGAAAACCACGCAATGCCCGCGCTCGTCGTGTTCGAAATGGTAGTGAAGCCGTTCCTGGGCACACAGACGCTGGATAAATTGCAGGTCTGATTCCCGGTACTGCGTACAGAATTCACGGACCGGGTAATCGCCACTCAGCTCAAAGCGCCGACTCTTGCCGGCAATGCCGTGCTCCTTGAGCACCTGACTGAGGATTTGCGGCACCGAGCGCGCGCTGAAAATACGCTGACTGAAGCGCAGGGAAAGGCACGCCAGCTTCGGCTCCAGACGTACGCGACAGAGCCTGACAGCCAAGTCATGGTCACGCTGGACAAGTTCATGCAATTGTCCGTGGAAGCCGTTTCCCGCAGGCCCGACATGCAAAAAGGCCGGACGGTACAGCAGGCTTGCAAGGTCGAGTGTCGGGTCATCGATCAGCAGATCCACGTCGAACACAAAAGGCTCGCTGATGGCTTCTCTACCGGTAAAGGCCAAGACCTCAAAGGGGTCGGGCAGACCCTCTACATCCAGACGAAATGACGGCTCGTTGACTGGATCGAACATCGGCGATTCTCTACAGGAGGGGCGGTCGGGGATTCTCTCCGAGAGAGTTGGCCGAGTAGAGTGCCGAAGTACAACTTAGGAAATGACCTACGCGAAAAGAAGACCACATCGCTTGGATGGCCAGGAATGTAAGTCATTTCGCTTGAAATCAGAGAGGCATCTCACCAAGTCATCTGAAACTTCCGCTACGTGCGGAACATTTTCAGACAACTTGATGAGAGCGGTGCCTTACCTCAAGAAGACAGGTAAGAGGAACGGGTCAGACCCAGACGCAAAGCGTCGAGGAACTGGGTACGCTCGGCGGCGGTGATGCGGGCACTGGCGCATTTGTCGCGGTAGTGGGTCATCAACTCTTCCGGCGACAAGTGCACGTAACGCAGCATGTCTTCGATTGTGTCGTGGGTTTCGATACCCGCGTGGTACACGCTACCGTCAGCGTTCTGATAGATGTTCACCGAGTCGGTGTCACCGAACAGGTTGTGCATGTCGCCGAGAATTTCCTGGTAGGCGCCGACCAGGAAGATACCCAGCAGGTAGTCTTCACCGTCGTTCAAACCGTGAACCGGCAAGCTGGTTTCGATGCTCTGCTCGTCGACGTATTGCTTGATCTTGCCGTCGGAGTCGCAGGTCAGATCTTGCAGCACCGCACGGCGCAGCGGCTCTTCGTCGAGACGGTGCAGCGGCAGGATCGGCAGTACCTGGCCGATGGCCCAGGTGTCCGGCAGGCTCTGGAATACCGAGAAGTTGCAGATGTACTTGTCGGCCAGCTTGTCGTTGAGTTCGTCGAGCACCTGACGGTGCGAACGCTGACGAGCCTTCAACGAGTTGTGCAGGCGACGGCACACCGCGAAGTAGCATTGCTCGGCCAGGGCTTTCTCGGCCAGGGTCAGTTTGCCATCGGCGTACTGGGTCGCGATGTCGCTCATGTAGTGAGTCGCGCGCCAGTAGGTTTCGGTGACCATCTCGATGTCGGTCGGGCCCAGCAGGTCAACCAGCCACTGCACGGTTTCCGGCAGTTCTTCCTTGTTGTCGATCTGCGGCACGTCGTCGTTGTGCTTCTCGACGTCGGTCACTTGCACCACCAGCATGGCGTGGTGAGCGGTCAGGGAACGGCCGCTTTCGGAGAAAATGTTCGGGTGCGGCAGGTTCTGCGCGTCGCAGAACTCCTTGAGCATCCCGACCACGACACCGGCGTAATCGTCCATGTCGTAGTTGATCGAGCTGGCGTTACGCGAGTGCGTACCGTCGTAGTCCACGCCCAGACCGCCACCGACGTCGATGTGATCTACCGGCAGGCCAAGGTTGCGCAGTTCGCCGTAGTAACGAATCGCTTCCTTGAAGCCGTGCTGGTAGTCCGCCAGGTTGGCGATCTGCGAGCCCATGTGGAAGTGCAACAGGCGAATGCCCTGATCCAGGCCCGCCGCGCGGAAACGCTCGACCACCGACAGCAGTTGCGCCGCCGACAGACCGAACTTGGATTTCTCGCCACCGGTGTCGGCCCACTTGCTGGACGCCAGGGACGACAGACGCACGCGCAGGCCAACCTGAGGCTTGACCTTGAGCGAGGCGGCTTCTTCGATCACCAGCCCGACTTCGGATTCTTTCTCGATCACGATGAACACGTTGTGGCCGAGCTTCTGGCCCATCAGCGCCAGACGAATGAATTCGCGATCCTTGTAGCCGTTGCAGACGATGGTGCCGCCCTTCGGCGCCAGGGCCAGCACGGCCAGCAGCTCAGGCTTGGAGCCGGCTTCAAGACCAATGGACACGTCTTGGGTCGCAATGATGTTCTCGATCACCGCTTCTTGCTGGTTAACCTTGATCGGGTACAGCGCGGTGTACTTGCTCTGGTACTCCAGACGCTCGATGTTGGCGTCGAACGCGCCGGTCAGCTGACGCACGCGGTCTTGCAGAATGTCAGGGAAACGCACCAGCAACGGCAAGGACAGGCCGCTTTTACGCAGCTGGTCGACTTGCTCGAACAGGTCGATAGGCGAACTGGTCGGACCGTTCGGACGAACTTCGACGCGACCGGCGTCATTGATCGCGAAGTACCCGGCCCCCCAATGGCGAATCCCGTAAACACTGCGGCTGTCCGCAACTGTCCATTGGCTGCCATCGTCTTTGCGTGTGCGTCGTACGGACATTGAAGTCCCCTATAAAGAAGTCATAGAGCGTCGCCTGGGTTCAGGCCGGCGCAGTCTAAAGAATGAAAATGACGGTTCGTCAACGAGGGGATAGACCTCGCTGACCGCAGTGAGTTTAGAAACCGGTCAGAACAGGCTCTGTGAAAACCATGTAGACGACGCCAAACCTGAATCGGATCAGGACTGGATCAAGCCGAGGGTGGTTTTCACAGAGGCTGCTAGCCGCCGGACTTCTTCGCTTTGA
This sequence comes from Pseudomonas sp. GM41(2012), assembly GCF_000282315.2. Classification (GTDB taxonomy): domain Bacteria; phylum Pseudomonadota; class Gammaproteobacteria; order Pseudomonadales; family Pseudomonadaceae; genus Aquipseudomonas. The sequence goes on along the minus strand of NZ_AKJN02000009.1, from coordinate 68,910 downwards.
AACCGTGTTTGATCAGCTCGGCCAAGAGTAGCTCGACATGATCGCCCTGGATTTCAATGATTCCGTCTTTCAACGCACCACCGGTCCCGCAACGTTTCTTCAACGTGGTCGCCAGGTCCTTGAGTGCGTCTTCGGCCAACGGCACGCCGGTGATGGTGGTCACCGTCTTGCCGCCACGGCCCTTGCTTTCGCGACGCACGCGAGCGATGCCGTCGCCGGCCGGGATAACGGTCTGTTTGCAGATGCAGGCATCCACCGGTTGACTGCAATCCGGGCAATGACGACCTGCGTCGGTGGAAAATACCAGGCCACCAAGGGCGGCGAAGGATGCGGCTTTTTTGGCCACCGGCAATCCTCTTGGGAGGACAAAGACTGGTCGCGGCAACCTGGACAGTTGCCATCGACCGCGAAGCCCCACTCAGGCAGGGGCAGCGCTACTGAAACGGTACAACCTTGTAGGAGCCGAGCTTGCTCGCGATGGACGTCAACGATAACGCGAGCGTTCTGAATGTACGCGTCGTCCTTGCGCTCTTCGCGAGCAAGCTCTGCTCCTACAACAAGCAATGCCGGTTCAGCTTAAAAAGGTCGCGCAGTGTAACGGCAAAAAGCCGACTTGCTAAGAGCCAATCGGCGCCAATTTATGCCTCTTTTGCGACGTCCGACCCACGGGCTCGAAGATAGCGCTTCAATGCGGCCAGAGAGTCCGGGCAATAAGGCTTTTGCTGGATTTCCAGCAGGACCTGATCAACGGGAATAAAGCGCGCTTCAAGGACTTCTTCGGGTTGCAGGATCAATGGACCGTCCCACACCGCCGAAAACGCCGAACACCAGAGCCGATTGCCGGTGTCTTCGAAGAAAAAGTGATCATGGGCGGTCAGTTCCACGCCGCTCACGCCCAGCTCTTCTTCCAGCTCGCGGGCAGCCGATTCGGCGTAGGTTTCGGTCGCTAGCACCATGCCCCCCGCCGCCACGTCCCAGAAACCTGGATAAATGGCTTTGCTCAGCGTGCGTCGATGCACGCAGAGTTCACCGGCGGAATTGAACAGCATGATGTAAGTGCCGCGCCCGATCAGCCCGCGTTCACGCAGGTCGGAGCGGACCAGGGCGCCGAGCAGGTTGTCCTGCTCGTCAACCCAGGCGATCTGTTCGGCATCCGAGGCCGCGCGGTGCGCGACCTCTCTGGCGCTATCGACCATGACTCAGCCCTGATTGAGCAATTGACGCAAATCGATCACTGCGGCGTTGGCCCGGGAGATGTAGTTGGCCATGACCAGCGAGTGGTTGGCCAGCACCCCGAAGCCGCTGCCATTAAGGATCATAGGACTCCAGACCGGTTCCTGCGAGGCTTCCAGTTCACGAATGATCTGACGCACGCTGACCGTGGCGTTCTTCTTGGCCAGCACATCGGCGAAGTCGACTTCGATGGCGCGCAGCAGATGGGACAAGGCCCAGGCCTGACCACGAGCTTCGTAGAACACGTTGTCGATCTGCATCCACGGGGTTTCAACGATTTCTTCGTCAACCTGCGGCACCTGACCCGGGGCGACGACTTCGGTTTTCAGCGCCGTGTTGAGCTTGACCCGGCCAACGCTGGCCGACAGCCGTTGCGACAGCGAACCCAAACGGGTACCGACATCGCCCAGCCAGTTGTTCAGGTTGTCGGCACGGGCATAGAACAGTGCGCTTTTCTGACTCGGGTCGGACAGGCGCGCCTGATAACGGCTCAGGGAGTTGATGCCTTCCTGGTACTCGGACTCACTGGAGGGCAGCACCCAGCTCTTGTTGTCGAAGTTGAAGCGCGGCTCGGCCTTGGCCAGATCAGCGTCTTCGGTGGACTGCGACTGGGAACGAGCGAAGTCTTTACGCAGTGCACGACTCAGGTCGCGGACCTGGACCAGCACGCCATATTCCCAGCTCGGCGTGTTATCCATCCACAGGCCCGGCGGGAAACGGTCGTTGGAAATATAGCCACCCGGTTTGCTCAGCAAAGTACCGGCGACGGTCTTGAGGGTTTCGACCGTGGTGTAGCCGATGACCATTTGCTTGCCTTCTTTCTCGGCGGCCATCTGGGCATTCTGCTGAACCGGGAACAGCGCAGGTTCCTGGCTCCAGTACCAGCCCAGTGCAATCGTCACCAGCAAGTAAATGGCAATCAGAGTGGCCAGCGCCCGACTGAACAACAGGCCACCCAAGTAACTGCGGGTGGCCGATTTCGGTTCAGCGGCACGTTCAGGCGCGCTGCCCGCGCGGTTCTTCCAGTCCAGCATGGCGATATCCTTTCAATCACTTGAGTTCATCGGTTCGACCACAACCATACAACAACGTGCCTTTGGCCGGCACCCGCCGTTGGGTTAATCCAAAAAAAACACGGCCGAACCTGCGGTAATCGTTGCTGATACTCAAGCGTCCATACGTGCGCTATACGCCGATAACCTCCATTGAAATCTGCCGCACCTCGGCCGGCGTAAAAAGATGGGCGATGCCTTCGCCGTCGGTTCTTCTCTGGTCAGCCTGCCCGTCTACGGTTGCGATGTAACGCTGCTGCACCAGTGGCTCAGCCGTCATGCTGTCAACGAGGCGGAAAATCCTTGGCGATCGTGAGGCCTGGGCTGGCGGATTTCTCATCAATTCGATGACCTTCTGATCGAAGGTCCGAACCGGTATCGGCCAGTCGCCGTAGTCGGCCTCAGCCCGGATCAACCACCACGATCCACGTTCAAGCTGTTCCAGCACCTCGCTGTCGATATCGATCAGCAGGCCCCCACGCAACTCGTCAAGGCCGTCGATGGGTTGCCGATCAAGCAACGCCTGGCGCACGCGATCCAGCGCTTGCTCACTGGAATAAGCATGTTCGCGCTCCCACGCAGACAGATGAAGTTCATTGACCAGCCTCATACCTGCTCCTCGGCACACCATTCATCTGAGCCCATGGTCCGGCTGATCTCATGCCGCCAATAGATCCGTCGGTAACTGAAATGGACCTTTTCCAACTGAGTCAGGTGAGCAGTGCCGGGGTCCTGACAATGCGGCATGAGTACTTCAGCGCCGATGATCACCGCGTCTTCCAGCTCCATCGTGTAGAAATGTTCCTGCGTTCCGTGAGCCGAGGTGCGATACCACTCGACGCGGCACTGGCTGAGCAACTCCCCGGAACACAGAGCGATGTTGATCAGCGGTGATGCCTTGTCGATTGCCTTGGTGATGACCAAGGGTTTGTGCATCCGACGCCCGGCTCCCGACCCTTTCGGTACGAAGATGCCATGGCTCAGGGCTTGAATCATGATCTGGTCCTCACGACCCAGTTGGTAGACGTTGCCGACTGACGCCTCGGTGAAGGCGCCGGCGCTGATCAAGCCTTGTCGTTCACCGTGGAGGGTCATGAAGGCGGGAGTTGGCATGGTGGGGCTCCGTCAGATTTGGATGGGAATACGGGAGTGATCGAATGGTCTTTAATCCGCGCATGCTCGGCGTATTCGAAAGGTAACCAGGGTTCAGCAAGAGTGACGAAGATCAAATAGCGCTGGTCAGTTCGATGACGAGAACGATTGAACGGCTCGAGGTCCAGCATTAGCTGATACCTGTCACCAGCCAACCAGAAAGACATTGCGTACCCTGTCCCGTCCCGAAGCCAAGCTCGCCATTCAGGCGTATCGGCTATCACAGGATCATCAAGAACTTTCGCCGCAACCCAGCCTTTTTTGCGCCATTGATCATGCAAGCCCAGTACGACTTTAAGAGCGTCATCAAGCGGTAGTGGCTCGATTTGTGGGGATAAACGCACCGCTCCAACCCGTCCGTTCTTGGACGTGATTGTGAAATAGCGGGCCAGTGGCGTGACAAAACCATAATCAGGGTCATTGAAACGCAGGCATACACCGGATCTGGATTTGTTGGACCATACCTTTCCCGATGGTATGGGGCCGATGGCAGCGTTTGAACGCTGAAGCATATCCTCCCAAGGCTCATTGATATTCAGTGAGATTTCGAAGTCGTCCAGCGTAGAGTCAATACACCAGCGCAGTAACGTCACCGCCAGCACTATCAGCAGTATGAAGCGCCAACCATCGATCCATCGTCGGAAATTCATGGCGGTGCACCACCGGCTGCGATTTCCCGGATCGACTGTTCTAGAGCAGAACGGTTGTCGTCGCGCAACAGATCATCGAAACGTTCGGCAGCCCTGAGTACAAATACCATGCGCTGTTCAACATCGGAGAGGTTGGCCAGAGGATTGTTGCCAAAACCAATAGTGCGCCCATCATCAAGTCGCTGACATTGACTGGTAAGCGTCAGCTCGATTGCTTGGGCTACGCCTGAAGGGAAACCCGTAACAAAAGACGCATGATTGCCCTGCAGCAAAGCGGTGAGATGCGAGTCCTCATAAATAGTCGGCTGCAGGATATTTCGCTGTTCATGCTCTGCCAAATGCTCCACGCTCAATGCCATATCGCCTATTTCAATAGCGTCGAAAGCTTTCAAGATTTCGTCGTATTGCAACCCGAATTGGAGCTTTTCCTGCCCTACCGGCCAAATCACTGGAAATTCCGGATGCCCAAAAATCCCAACCCGCGCTTTCAGGCACGTTTTCAATTCCTTGAGGCCTCGCTTCGCGTAAAACGCATGTAGAGGAAAAATATCCAGAAACAGCGTGGTGTTACCCAATGCCATCATCTCGTGCACATATCGAAATTGCTGCTGCACCAGAGACAAGTCCTCCCCCGTTAAATGCAGGTCAACAAAGGGAACAGGATTGCGCGAGTCTGCTTCTTTATAGTCACGCAAGGCGTCTGCCTGTTCCGCCATTCGGTCGGGCCTCAACAATCCGAACTCTCGGCGGCTATCTCGCAATCGCTGCCTGGTTTCCCGCTCATCACGGATTCGCTCCACACTGTGCGCCGCATGCAAAAGTCCGCAGCCGACCTGCTTAGAGGCAAACGCAGCCAGCCCAGCCCACTGAAACCGCGAGTCGTGTAACCACAGTCGGGCATACGCAGCGTTGATCGCGCGATTCCGCTCCACTGGATCAACGATCAAAACTCCATCAGGAGCGATGATGTCTTCGGCCTCGCGCTGGTAGATGCGCCATAGGCCTGCGCAAGTCAGAATCGGCACATCGGTAACAAGCGTCTTGCTGCCATAAAGCCGCTCCTCTTTACACTCACAGTCAGCAACGGGTGTGCTGTTGTGGTTCAGGCGCTGCTCATCGCTGGGGTGTTCGTCGAAACACTGGGTCATGGTTTGCGGACGGCTTCTAGGGGAATCCCTGAACCCTATCAGCCGCAATTCCCGACCGGATCGTTTGGCCGGAAAATCAGAAACACCTGACAGACGAGGCTCGCCAAGACATGGGAAGTTGCCTTGAAATGACCAGGAGTCGTCCTGAAACACCTGATTCATCGGCTCTATCGGCCAGTCATGCCCCGCCCGAGACTCATCGGTCAGAAACTGAATAAGGTCGCTTTGCAGTTAATTGACGTACGACACTCATGCGATGGAAAAGAGGTGCTAGCATAGAGCCACCAGTCGATCTCAGCATGCACCCTAACTAGTAGTCAGGATATGACCGAGCCAGAAGACCCCAGCCGTGAGCGCCTCAAGCACCACTTTGCCCAGCGGGTAATTCATCAGGCACGTCAAATTCTTGAGATATGGCAACGCCTGCAACGCAGCGAGTGGTCCACCACCGACTTATCGGAACTGAGCGAGGCCAACCTGCGCCTGCTGCGTTTCGCCGAGCGCTTTGAACAACCTGAACACACCCAACTGGCACGCCACATCGGTCAGTCGCTGGAGGCTGTCGACGCCAATCGCGGACGCCTGAGCAGCGGACTGATCACTGACCTCAATCGTTTGATGCAGCGCCTGTCACGCACCGGCCTGCGCCATGGCGATCAGTTGGACCAAACCTTTCTGCCGCCGCTGCGCAAGCCGATTTACGTGATGCTGCAGGATCATGACCGTGGCGAGCGCCTGGCCAAACAACTGGAATTCTTCGGGCTCAGCGCGCAAGCCCTCGACAGCGTTGCAGCGTTCCGCTCTTCGATGATCGAGCGCTTGCCTGCGGCGATCGTCATGGACGTGGACTTCAGTGGCGCCGGCATCGGCCTGAAACTGGCTGCCGAAGCCCAGGAAGGCCTCGATCATCAATTGCCGCTGTTGTTCTTCAGCCTGCACGAAACCGATACCCCGACGCGCCTCGCCGCCGTGCGTGCCGGTGGCCAGGAATTCCTGACCGGCACCCTCGAAGCCTCGAGCCTGCTGGAGAAAATCGAAGTCCTGACCTGCGTCGCCCAGTACGAACCTTATAAAGTGCTGATCATCGACGATTCCCGCGCCCAGGCCTTGCATACCGAGCGCCTGCTCAACAGCGCCGGGATCGTCACGCGGACCTTGATCGAGCCGATCCAGGCCATGGCCGAGCTCGCGGACTTCCAGCCAGACCTGATCATCCTCGACATGTACATGCCGGCCTGCACCGGTACTGAATTGGCCAAAGTGATCCGCCACAACGACCGTTACGTCAGCGTGCCGATCATTTACCTGTCGGCCGAAGACGATCTGGACAAACAGCTCGACGCCATGAGCGAGGGCGGCGACGACTTCCTGACCAAACCGATCAAGCCCCGGCACCTGATCACCACCGTGCGCAACCGCGCGGCGCGGGCACGCAATCTGAAAGCGCGGATGGTCCGCGACAGCCTCACCGGGCTTTACAACCACACGCATATTCTGCAATTGCTCGAAGACTGCAGCTTCCGCGCCCGCCGCGAAAACAAGCCGCTGAGCTTTGCGATGCTCGATATCGACCATTTCAAACGAGTCAACGACAGCCACGGTCACCCCATGGGCGATCGGGTGATCAAGAGCCTGGCGCTGTTTCTCAAGCAACGCTTGCGCAAGACCGATTTCATCGGCCGTTACGGCGGTGAAGAGTTCGCGATCGTGATGCCGGACACCGATCTCGAATCGGCCCACAAAGTGCTCGACGAAATCCGTCGACGTTTTGCCGAGATTCACTACCCGGCTCAACCGCAGGACCTCTGGTGCACGTTCAGCGCCGGCGTGGTGGAACTGTGTGAACACTCCGACAGCCTGATGATGGCCAGCCAGGCCGACGAAGCGCTGTACCGCGCGAAGGACGCCGGACGCAACCGCGTGCAGGCTGCGCGGACGTCAAAGCAAAGTGCCACTTTTTCATCGGAATCGATCCATTCGGTCATAACCCTGTAACACAAACGCAATAAATTCAGGCGCTTACCATTCTGCCGCTGGTAGACCCGCAATGCGCCTGAAGCTGCTGACCAATCTCAACACCCTCCTTTTAGTCGCCGTGTGCGTGGCCCTTGGCGCCACACTGTGGTGGTCGCAAAAAGCCCTGGAGCGCCCCTATCTTTTGATGGAGCGTTACCTGGGTTTGTCCCAGCAATTTCAAAATGAAGTCGAGCGCAATGTCGACGACTACCTCGCCAGCGGCGATGCCCTGCGCCTGAGCAGTGCCGGCCAGGCCATCGACAGCCTGCAAAAGGAGCTCGGCGAGTTGCCGCCGGCCTTGGCCGACACCTTGCGCCCGAGCCTGTCGAACCTCGAGGAATTCAGCAAAACCGACCTGCTGGCCGCGGGCAAACTCGCGGGCGATCCACAAGCACTGCTGTTACAGGCCGAACGCGAACTCGGCGCCAGCCTCGATCAGCTCAGCCAATATGCCAGCGCTAACGCGGCGTATCTGACACCGTTGCTCGCCGCCTCCCAGCACTTGGGCAAGTTGTCTCTGGCCCGGGACAAACTGGTCAGCAGCGGCCGAAGCGAATTGGCCGCCGATGTCGAGCGTGAAGTCGCCAACATCCGCACCCAGGCTGAGCTTCTGGACGCCTTGCCGCTGCTGGGTGTGACGAGCAAAAGTGAATCGGGCACGGATGATTTCGCGGCGATGATGGGTCTGGAGAACACCGAAAAAGCTGTTGCCGAGGATGCTGGCGTCGGCCTCAAACGCGAACTCAACAGCCTGCTGACGCGCTACCCCGCCGAGCTGGCGCGCACTCGCGACCAGATCCAGAAACGCGCCGACCTCAGCGCCGCCACTCACCTGAAAATCGCCGCCGTGCAGCAGGCCATTGCCGGACTGGAGCCGGTGGTTCGCGCCCAGCATGGACAGATCCAGGGCGAAGTGCGGCTGATGCAAGGCGTGATGATCGGCCTGATCCTGCTGATTGCTTTGCTGATCGACACCTTGCAACGGAAACTGGCCCGGACGCTGACCAACCTCGCCCCGGCCCTCTCGACCTGGGCCGAGGGCGACTTCAGCCGGGACATTCAACTGGGTAAAACCAATCGCGAACTGCATGACATTCAAGCGTCACTCAATCGCTTGCGCGCCTATCTGGTCGACCTGGTCGGAACCATTCGCCTCAACGCCGAACAAGTCGCCGGCAGTAGCCGAACGCTGGCCGAGCTGAGCAATGACCTGCACAGCGGCGCCGAACATCAGGCCGGTGACACGGCGTTGATACGTGATTCCCTCGGCGAGCTGGAAGCGACCATTCAACAGGTTGCCGGCGATGCCAGCCAGGCCGCCGACGCCAGCCGCCATGCCGGGCTGGCGGTGGAGCACGGCCAGAAAGTCATCGGCTTGAGCCTCACCGGGCTGCACGCGCTGGTCGACGAAGTGCAAGGCAACGCGCAAATGATCGAACACCTGGCCGAAGAGTCGGCAACCATTGGCGGCGTGCTGACGGTCATCCGCGCGATTGCCGACCAGACCAACCTGTTGGCCCTGAACGCCGCCATCGAAGCGGCCCGAGCCGGGGAAATGGGTCGAGGGTTTGCGGTGGTGGCCGAAGAAGTTCGCTCTCTGGCGCAACGCACAGCTGGCGCCACGGCAGAGATCCAGACGTTAATCGCCGGGTTGCAAACCGCTGCGCGACAATCAGTGGAAGGCATGCGCGCCCAGGTCGAACACGCCGAAGCCACTGCCAATCAGGCCCAGGCCGCCGACGGTGCGCTGGATAAAATCGTCGGCGCGATCCAGACCATTTCCGACACTGCCGTACGCATTGCCGATGTCACCGCCCAGCAGAGCGGCGCCGTCAGCGAAATCCGCGATCACAGTGAGCGGATTCACCAACTGGGTGGGGATAACTTGCTGCGCATCGGCGAAGGGCGCGTGCAGGGGGAGAATTTGCTGGTGCTGGGTGGACGGTTGCATACCGCCGTCCAGGCTTTCCGCGTCTGATAGACCGCCATCGCGAGCAGGCTCGCTCCCACAGGGGTACGCATTCCATTGTGGGAGCGAGCCTGCTCCGGGCGGCGATCCGACGATGGCGCCAGAACACTCACCGCAAAACTCCCGGCCCTGCACACCCGACCGCCGTCCGCTATCATGCCCTCACTTTCGATACGCGAGATTGTCATGCGCCGTTTGCTCTGCCTGTTGTTTTTAGTGTTCGCCCTGCCGGCCACCGCCGCCGGTTTGCTGGACAGTCGGCCCAGTTCGACGTTGGGCTCGATCAACAACAGCGCCGACTTTCTGCCGGTGCGTGAAGCCTTTCAGCTGAGCCTGGTAGAAAGCACACCGCAATCGATCAAACTGCGTTTCGTCGCCACCGAGGGCTACTACCTCTACCGGCACCGCTTTCAGTTTCGCGCCGACCCGCCCGATGCAGGCCTCGGGGCCGCGCAACTGCCCAAGGGCGAACAGAAGCACGATGAGTATTTCGGCGATGTCGAGGTCTACCACGGGGTTCTCGATGTAGAGTTGCCGCGCACCGATCAACGCGCCTTCACCTTGGTGGTTACGTATCAGGGTTGCGCCGATAAAGGCTTGTGCTATCCACCCGAAACCGAGCGCCTGAGTATTGATGGCAGCGCAGGCACGACTCCGGCCTGGAGCTGGCGCGAACTGGCGCTGTTCTTCCTCGCCGGCATAGGCCTGACGTTCACACCGTGCGTGCTGCCGATGCTGCCGATCCTGTCCGGCGTGGTGTTGCGCGGTCAGGTGGGTGGTTGGCGCGGCTTCAATCTATCTCTGGCCTACGTGCTGCCAATGGCCGTCTGCTTCGCCCTGCTCGGGGCATTGATGGGGATGTTCGGCGCACAGCTCAATCTTCAGGCGCGGCTGCAATCGGCGTGGGTGCTGGTGCCGTTCGCGACGTTTTTTGCGTTGTTTGCCTTGGCGATGTTTGGCGTCTTCGAACTCAAGCTGCCTTACGCGATCAGCAGTCGGCTGGATCGGATCGCCGGTCGCACCGAAGGGGGTTCGTTGTGGGGCGCTGCCGTACTGGGCGTGGTTTCCAGCCTGTTGGTGTCGCCCTGCGTCTCGGCACCGCTGGCCGGCGCGCTGCTGTACATCAGCGCCAGCGGCGATGCAGTGGGCGGTGGTCTGAAATTGTTCATGCTCGGCCTGGGCATGGGCGCCCCGCTGTTGCTGGTCGCCACCGGTGGCGCCGCCTGGCTGCCGAAAAGCGGCCCCTGGCTGATCTATGTGAAAAACGCGATTGGCGTTTTGTTGCTGGGGCTGGCGATCGGTCTGCTCAGTCGAGTACTGCCAGGCCAGATCACGTTACTGCTGATCGGCTTGCTGGCCGGTGGCGTCGGGTTGTTCATGGGTGCGCTGGAGTTCGTCTACAAACCGCCGAGAAAACGCCTGGGCCAGTTGCTGGGGATGTTCCTGCTGTTTTATGCGCTGGCGTGTTGGTATGGAGCGTTCAGCGGCCAGACCGACCCGTTCAATCCGATTGGCCAGCCGCGCACAGTTGCCGGCAATGAGCGGCCGCAAAACACCAGCACCTGGCAAACCGTCAGCACTCCGGCCGACCTGGATCTCGCCCTCGCCGAAGCCAAATCGTCAGGCACCCCGCTGCTGCTCGACTGGTACGCCGACTGGTGCATCAGTTGCAAAGTCATCGAACATAAGGTGCTCAACGACGCCAGGGTCGTCGAACTTCTCAAAGGCTATCGACTGATCCGCTTCGACATCACCGCCAGCAACGCCGAGCAACGCGCCCTGCTTGACCGCTACAAACTGTTTGGCCCGCCAGCGCTGATGTTTTTCGGCAAGGACGGCGTCGAACACGCCGATGTGCGAGTGATCGGCGAGATCAACGCCACCGACTTCGCCGAACGTGTTGCGAAAGCAAATGACCGGATTTAATAACCCGGTCACATATTTCGCGCAAACATCGGCCATTGTGCTGGCTATTGCATAGAACTGGACAGTCACAAAGGCTTTGCGGCATAGTCGCCGGGTTCTGACAATTGCACACAGATAACAAGGAACAGCAGATGGCGACGCTACTGGTTCTGCACGGACCCAACCTGAACATGCTCGGCACCCGTGAACCGGGCACCTATGGCGCTACGACACTGGCGCAGATCAACCAGGACCTGGAACGCCGTGCCCGTGAAGCCGGCCACCATTTGCTGCACCTGCAAAGCAACGCCGAGTACGAATTGATCGACCGCATCCACGCTGCCCGCAGCGAAGGTGTGGACTTCATTCTGATCAACCCAGCAGCTTTTACGCACACAAGTGTCGCATTACGTGACGCGCTGCTGGCGGTGAGCATCCCATTCATCGAAGTGCATTTGTCTAACGTGCACAAACGCGAACCTTTCCGCCATCACTCTTACTTCTCCGACGTAGCGGTGGGAGTGATCTGCGGCCTTGGCGCCAGCGGTTATCGACTGGCCCTGGAGGCCGCCCTGGAACAGCTTGAACAACAAGCTATACGCCCCTGACCGACCCTTGGGAGTTGATGATTCATGGATATCCGTAAAGTTAAGAAACTGATCGAACTGCTGGAAGAGTCCGGCATCGACGAGCTCGAGATCAAGGAAGGCGAAGAGTCCGTACGCATCAGCCGTCACAGCAAGACCCCGGCTCAGCAGTACTACGCACCGGCTCCAATGCATGCTCCGGCGCCTGCGCCTGTTGCTGCTGCCCCGGTTGCTGCCGCCGCACCTGCTGCTCCGGCCGCGCCAGTTCTGAACGGCAACGTTGCCCGTTCGCCTATGGTCGGTACCTTCTATCGCAAGTCTTCGCCATCCTCGCCGTCCTTCGTTGAAGTTGGCCAGACCGTGAAGAAAGGCGACACCCTGTGCATCGTCGAAGCCATGAAGATGATGAACCACATCGAAGCTGAATCCAGCGGTGTGATCGAATCTATCCTCGTCGAAGACGGCCAGCCGGTTGAGTACGACCAACCGCTGTTCACCATCGTTTGAACCGCGGAGAGACTTTGATGACTGCGAAGTTGGAAAAAGTTCTGATCGCCAACCGCGGTGAGATCGCCCTGCGGATCCTGCGTGCCTGCAAAGAGATGGGCATCAAGACTGTCGCCGTTTACTCCAAGGCCGACAAAGAGCTGATGCACCTGGGTCTGGCAGACGAATCCGTCTGCATCGGCCCGGCCTCGGCCGCGCACTCTTACCTGCACATCCCGGCAATCATCGCCGCGGCTGAAGTGACTGGCGCTACCGCCATTCACCCAGGCTACGGTTTCCTTGCGGAAAACGCTGATTTCGCTGAACAGGTCGAGAACTCCGGCTTCGCCTTCATTGGCCCGAAAGCCGACACCATTCGCCTGATGGGCGACAAGGTATCGGCCAAGCACGCCATGATCGCGGCTGGCGTTCCAACCGTTCCGGGTTCCGACGGCCCGCTGCCTGAAGACGAAGAAACCGCTCTGCGCATCGGTCGCGAAGTCGGTTACCCGGTGATCATCAAAGCCGCTGGCGGCGGTGGTGGTCGCGGCATGCGCGTTGTGCATAAAGAAGAAGACCTGATCTCCTTCGCCAAACTGACCCGCACCGAAGCAGGCGCGGCGTTCGGCAACCCGATGGTCTATCTGGAAAAATTCCTGACCAACCCACGTCACGTGGAAGTTCAGGTACTTTCCGACGGCCAGGGCCACGCCATCCATCTCGGCGACCGCGATTGCTCGCTGCAACGTCGTCACCAGAAGGTTCTTGAAGAAGCGCCGGCACCGGGCATCGACGAGAAGGCACGGGCTGAAGTCCTCGCACGCTGCGTCAAGGCTTGCATCGACATCAACTACCGTGGCGCGGGCACTTTCGAGTTCCTGTACGAGAACGGCGCGTTCTATTTCATCGAAATGAACACCCGCGTTCAGGTTGAGCACCCGGTTTCGGAAATGGTCACCGGCATCGACATCGTCAAGGAGATGCTCAGCATCGCCGCTGGCAACAAGCTGTCGTACACCCAGGAAGACGTGGTTATCCGCGGTCATGCACTGGAATGCCGAATCAACGCCGAAGACCCGAAAACCTTCATGCCTAGCCCAGGCACGGTCAAGCATTTCCACGCACCAGGCGGCAACGGCGTTCGCGTCGATTCGCACCTGTACAGTGGCTATGCCGTTCCGCCGAACTACGATTCGTTGATCGGCAAGCTGATCACCTACGGCGCAACCCGTGACGAAGCCCTGGCGCGCATGCGCAATGCGCTGGACGAAATCGTTGTCGACGGGATCAAGACCAACATCCCGCTGCACCGCGACCTGGTCCGCGATGAAGGCTTCTGCAAAGGTGGAATCAACATCCACTACCTGGAACACAAGCTGGCTGGCGAAAAGCATTAAGCTTTAGCCCGATCAACAAAGCCGCCCTCGGGCGGCTTTGTTGTTTCTGTGCTCTTTGTAGGAGCGAGGCTTGCCCGCGAACCAGACGCCGCGGTGCTTCAGACTTACCGCGTCATCGTTCTTCGCGGGCAAGCCTCGCTCCTACGAAGAGCACGCATGTATCGGTCTTGTCGTCTTCTGCCTCGCGCTCGCGTAAACTTGCGCGCTTCTCGCAGCCCGCTAGGCTGCAATCAATATTTTTCAAAGGTGCCCGCCATGCCTTGGCTGCAAGTCCGTCTCGCCATCAGCCCAGAACAAGCCGAAACCTACGAAGACGCTTTCCTTGAAGTGGGCGCCGTATCGGTGACGTTCATGGACGCCGAAGATCAGCCGATCTTCGAACCTGAACTCAACACCACGCCGCTGTGGTCGCACACGCACCTGCTGGCCCTGTTCGAAGGTGGCACCGAAGCCGCCACCGTACTGGCCCACCTAGAGTTGCTGACCGGCAGCCCGCTGCCCGAGCATCACAGCGAAGTCATCGAAGACCAGGACTGGGAACGTAGCTGGATGGACGGTTTCCAGCCGATGCGTTTCGGCCAGCGCCTGTGGATCGTTCCGAGCTGGCACGCTGCTCCTGAACCAGACGCGGTGAATTTGCTGCTGGATCCGGGCCTGGCGTTCGGCACCGGTACTCACCCGACTACTGCGCTGTGCCTGGAATGGCTCGACGGCCAGGACCTGAAAGACTGCAACGTCCTGGACTTCGGCTGCGGCTCGGGGATTCTGGCGATTGCTGCCCTGCTGCTGGGCGCCAAGGAAGCCGTCGGTACCGATATCGACGTGCAAGCCCTGGAAGCGTCCCGCGACAACGCCGGGCGCAACAACATCGCCGAAGAGCTCTTCCCGCTGTATCTGCCGCAAGATTTGCCGCAGGTTCAGGCCGACGTATTGGTCGCCAACATTCTTGCCGGCCCGCTGGTTTCCCTGGCGCCGCAATTGTCCAGCCTGGTCAAGCCCGGTGGTCGTCTGGCGCTGTCGGGCATCCTCGCCGAGCAAGGTGAAGAAGTCGCCAAGGCTTACGCCCAGGACTTCGATCTGGACCCGATTGCCAATCGCGATGGCTGGGTGCGCATCACTGGCCGTCGGCGCTAGAATGAACGTCTGCATAAACCGGATTGCCGCATGACCGACAGCTTCGTCACCCAGTGCCCGCATTGCCAAACCAGCTTCCGCGTCAGCCATGCTCAATTGAGCGTTGCCCGCGGAGTGGTTCGTTGCGGCTCGTGCTTGCAGGTGTTCAACGCTGCCAAGCAGCTGCTTGAACAACAGGCCGGCAAAGACGCGATCACACCGGTTACACCGGCCATCGTCGAACCGCCGGAGCCGCGAGCCATCAGCCAAAAGCAATGGTCCGCGGCCGAGCTGGATCTGGACAGTCTGGACCTGGACGAAGAGCTCGCCCGCCTCGAACAGCGGGAAATCCAGCCGACCACGGAATTCGGCCGACAGCGCGAAGACAACCTGAGTGCCAGCCGAGATACCGTCGAGCACGAAGAAGCGCCGTGGCCCGACAGCCTGTTCAGCGAATCGGCCGCCGATCGTGCGCTGACCACTGAAGCCGACTTGCCAGAGCTGGAACTCGATCCGGGCAAATACTCGCGCACCGAACCTTCGCTGTCCCTCGAGCCGGTGGAGCTGGACGACGAACATCTGCCGCCACAGCTGCGCCTGCACGACCCACTCGACGCACCGATGCATCACGAACGCCTGTCGGCGACCGATGACATCGACGACGATCTGCCCTCGATCGAACCTGTGCGCAAAAAGCGTGAGCCGGCTGTCCGCGCTGATGCCCTGCAAGACCTGACCGATGACCCGCTGCAACTGGATTGGCAAAAACGCCGCTCACCCTGGGGCCGCCGATTTTTCTGGCTGTTGCTGATCCTGCTCGGCGCTGCTGCGCTCGCCGGTCAGTACATCGCCTACCATTTCGAAGAACTGGCGCGCCAGGACCAATACCGTCCGTGGTTCCAGCAACTGTGTCCGCAAATCGGCTGCACCGTGCCATCCAAAGTCGACATCGCCAAAATCAAGAGCAGCAACCTGGTGGTCCGCAGTCACCCGGACTTCAACGGTGCACTGGTGGTCGACGCGATCATCTACAACCGCGCGCCCTTCTCCCAGCCTTTCCCGCTGCTGGAGTTGCGTTTTGCCGACCTCAACGGCCACCTGATCGCCAGCCGGCGCTTCAAGCCCGGTGAGTACCTCAACGGCGATCTCGAAGGGATGGCGGAAATGCCTCCGCAAACGCCGATCCACATCGCACTGGATATCCTCGATCCAGGCTCCAAGGCGGTGAATTACAGCCTGAGCTTCCATTCGCCCGAGTGAAACGGCTCAGTGTTACGGCTTTGACGGCATATTTCTGACTTTGACCGCTCACACCAAACCGCTGGCGATAACAGAATAACTGTTCAGATTTTGTTCAATTCAGCCTTTATCCAGTCATCGAGAGCGGGTATCATGCCAACCCTTTTTCGAACTCTCATGATCCGACCCCACAACAGGGAAGTCCTATGTCGGCGGTACGCATCGGTCCTTACACATTGCACAACGGCTTGATTCTCGCCCCGATGGCGGGGGTCACAGACCAACCCTTTCGTCAGCTGTGCAAGCGACTGGGCGCAGGACTTGTAGTCTCGGAAATGGTCACCAGCGACATGAGCTTGTGGAACACCCGCAAATCGCGGATGCGCATGATCCACGAAGGTGATCCCGAGCCCCGCTCGGTACAGATCGCCGGTGGTGATGCACAGATGCTGGCGGATGCAGCCCGGGCCAACGTTGAACTGGGCGCACAGATTATTGATATCAACATGGGCTGTCCGGCGAAAAAGGTCTGCAACAAGGCCGCCGGGTCCGCGCTGTTGAAGGATGAAGCACTGGTGACCGAGATCCTGCAGGCCGTAGTGGCTGCGGTTGATGTGCCGGTCACCCTGAAGATCCGCACCGGCTGGGACCGGGACAACAAGAACGGCCTGACCGTGGCGAAGATCGCCGAGCAGGCAGGCATTACGGCGTTGGCGGTTCATGGCCGCACCCGTGCCGATCTCTACACCGGCGAAGCCGAGTACGACACCATCGCCGCGATCAAGCAGGCCGTGTCGATTCCGGTGTTTGCCAATGGCGATATCGATTCGCCAGAGAAGGCCCGGTACGTGCTCGATGCGACCGGTGCCGATGGCCTGCTGGTAGGCCGGGCCGCCCAGGGGCGGCCATGGATTTTTCGTGAGATCGATCATTTTCTGCGTACCGGCGAGAAACTCCCGGCACTGGAACTGATCGAGGTGGAACGCATTCTGCTAGAGCATCTGGCTGCGCTGCACGTCTTCTATGGAGACGTCATGGGCGTACGCATTGCTCGAAAGCATGTGGGCTGGTATCTCGCAACCTTGCCGGGCGCCAGGGAATTTCGCGCCCACTTCAATCGTTTGGAAGATACGGAAGCACAATGCGCCAACGTTCAGGGCTTCTTCGCCGAACGTTACAAGAGCCTGACAGGGGACGGAGACGAGGTGGCCGCATGACGATGATGACCGAGACTTTAGTGAGTGGAACAACACCCGTGAGCGACAACGTGAATTTGAAACAGCACCTCAATACGCCGAGCGAAGAAGGTCAGACCCTTCGCGGGAGTGTCGAGAAGGCGCTGCACAATTATTTCGCCCACCTTGAGGGCGCTGCCGTCACGGATGTGTACAACCTGGTGCTCTCCGAAGTCGAGGCTCCCCTGCTCGAGTGCGTGATGAACTACGTCAAGGGCAACCAGACCAAGGCCAGCGAGCTGCTCGGACTGAACCGAGGCACGCTGCGCAAGAAACTCAAGCAGTACGATTTGCTGTAAGCATTCAATCAAACCAGAAAGGCGCCCGCGTAAAAACGGTCGCCTTTTTTGCTGACTCCTTTGCTTTTGATGGAAATTGAAATGACCGACCAGACTACCCGCCTGCCGATCCGCCGCGCCTTGATCAGCGTTTCCGACAAGACCGGGATCCTTGAATTCGCCAAAGAGCTTGAAGCCCTGGGCGTCGAGATCCTCTCCACCGGCGGAACGTTCAAGCTGCTGCGCGACAACGGTGTTGCCGCAGTGGAAGTCGCGGATTACACCGGTTTCGCAGAAATGATGGACGGCCGGGTAAAAACCCTGCACCCGAAAATCCACGGCGGGATCCTCGGTCGTCGCGGTATCGACGACGCCATCATGAACGAGCACGGCATCAAGCCGATCGACCTGGTAGCGGTCAACCTGTACCCGTTCGAAGCCACCATCAACAAACCAGGCTGCGACCTGCCGACCGCGATCGAGAACATCGACATCGGCGGCCCGACCATGGTCCGCTCGGCTGCCAAAAACCACAAAGACGTGGCCATCGTGGTGAATGCCAGCGACTACGCCAGCGTCCTCGAAAGCCTCAAGGCCGGCGGCCTGACCTACGCTCAGCGTTTCGACCTGATGCTCAAGGCCTTCGAACACACCGCAGCCTATGACGGCATGATCGCCAACTACATGGGCACCGTGAACCAGGCGGCTGACACCCTCAGCACTGAAGGTCGCAGCGAGTTCCCGCGCACCTTCAACAGCCAGTTCGTCAAGGCTCAGGAAATGCGCTACGGCGAGAACCCGCACCAGAGCGCGGCGTTCTACGTTGAAGCCAAACCTGCGGAAGTCGGTATCGCCACCGCAACCCAGCTGCAAGGCAAAGAGCTTTCGTACAACAACGTGGCCGACACCGACGCCGCGCTGGAATGCGTGAAGAGCTTCGTCAAACCGGCCTGCGTGATCGTCAAGCACGCCAACCCGTGCGGCGTGGCCGTGAGCCCGGACGCCGAAGGCGGTATCCGCCAGGCTTACGAACTGGCCTACGCCACCGACACCGAGTCGGCGTTCGGCGGCATCATCGCGTTCAACCGCGAGCTGGATGCTGAAACCGCCAAAGCCATCGTCGAGCGTCAGTTCGTCGAAGTGATCATCGCCCCGTCCGTCAGCGAAGAAGCTCGCGCCATCGTGGCTGCCAAAGCCAACGTGCGCCTGCTGGCCTGCGGCGAGTGGTCGGCTGATCGCGCCGCTGCGTGGGACTACAAACGCGTCAACGGTGGTCTGCTGGTGCAGAGCCGCGACATCGGCATGATCAGTGCCGACGACTTGAAAGTCGTGACCAAGCGCGCCCCGACCGAACAAGAGATCCACGACCTGATCTTCGCCTGGAAAGTCGCCAAATACGTTAAGTCCAACGCCATCGTCTACGCCAAGAACCGTCAGACCATCGGTGTCGGCGCTGGCCAGATGAGCCGCGTGAACTCCGCGCGCATTGCTGCGATCAAGGCTGAGCACGCCGGTTTGCAAGTGGCAGGTTCGGTGATGGCCTCCGACGCGTTCTTCCCATTCCGCGACGGCTTGGACAACGCGGCCAAGGTCGGCATCACCGCGGTGATCCAGCCGGGTGGCTCGATGCGTGATGCGGAAGTGATTGCCGCTGCTGATGAAGCCGGCATCGCCATGGTCTTCACCGGCATGCGCCACTTCCGTCACTAATATCATCAGGCCTGCGATGCGCAGACCTGTAGGAGCAAGGCTTGCCCGCGATGGCGTCCCCGAGACCGTCATCGCGGGCAAGCCTTGCTCCCACAACCGAGGTTTTTGAAATGAATGTTTTGATCATTGGCAGCGGCGGCCGTGAACACGCCCTGGCTTGGAAAGTGGCCCAGGATCCGCGTGTGCAGAAAGTTTTCGTGGCTCCGGGCAACGCCGGTACCGCCATTGAAGCCAAGTGCGAGAACGTCGCTATCGACGTGCTGGCCCTTGAACAGCTTGCAGACTTCGCCGAGAAGAATGTTTCCCTGACCATCGTCGGCCCGGAAGTGCCGCTGGTCGCGGGCGTCGTCGATCTGTTCCGCGCCCGTGGCCTGGATTGCTTCGGTCCAACCGCTGGCGCTGCTCAGCTGGAAGGTTCGAAAGCCTTCACCAAGGATTTCCTGGCGCGCCACAAGATCCCGACGGCCGACTACCAGAACTTCACCGAGATCGAGCCTGCCCTGGCTTATCTGCGTGAAAAAGGCGCACCGATCGTGATCAAGGCCGATGGCCTGGCCGCCGGTAAAGGCGTGATCGTTGCCATGACGTTGACCGAAGCCGAAGACGCCGTGCGCGACATGCTGGCTGGCAACGCATTCGGCGACGCCGGCTCGCGCGTCGTGATCGAAGAGTTCCTGGACGGCGAAGAAGCCAGCTTCATTGTCATGGTCGACGGCAAGAACGTATTGCCGATGGCCACCAGCCAGGACCACAAACGTGTCGGCGACGGCGACACCGGTCCGAACACTGGCGGCATGGGTGCCTACTCCCCTGCCCCGGTCGTGACCGCCGAAGTGCACAAGCGCGTTATGGACCTGGTGATCTGGCCGACCGTGCGCGGCATGGCCGAGGAAGGCAATGTTTACACGGGCTTCCTGTACGCCGGTCTGATGATCGACAAGGCTGGTAACCCAAAAGTCATCGAATTCAACTGCCGTTTCGGCGACCCTGAGACCCAACCGGTGATGCTGCGTTTGCAGTCGAGCCTGGTGTTGCTGGTCGAAGCGGCGCTGGCGCAAGCCCTGGACAAGGTCGAAGCACAATGGGATCCGCGTCCAAGCGTCGGCATCGTGCTGGCGGCTGGCGGCTATCCTGGTGACTACGCTAAAGGCGTTGCCATCAACGGCCTCGATGCCGCTGCCGCACTGGAAGGCAAAGTCTTCCACGCAGGTACTGCACTCAAGGACGGTCAAGTGGTGACGGCCGGTGGTCGGGTACTCTGCGCCACGGCAATGGGTGCCAGCGTCGATGCCGCTCAGCAGCAGGCTTACAAGCTGGCGGCCAAAATTGACTGGGAAGGCTGTTTCTATCGCAAGGACATTGGCTACCGCGCCATTGCCCGCGAGCGTGGCGAAAATCAGGAATAAGAACGCCATTCGGCCAGGCAAGGGCTTCGGGCCCTTGCCGGACTATTCCGGCGCCGCGCATAGTTATATTCTGGCATTAACCTACGAAGGGATTTCGCCGTGCGCTGGCTCAGGATTGCCATAGGATTCACCGTCACTCTGCTGACCTTGCTCTGCATGCTCCCGGCCCAGGCCGCGCAAGGCAGTGGCTGGGCGGTATTGCTCGACGAACAGGGCGACCTGCAACTCAGCGACATCCGTTCCGCTCGCTACACCAATCAATTCAGCCCCATTGAACTCGACCGCCTCACCGCCGCCGAACCCGATGGAGCGTTATGGCTGCGTTTCAGACTCGCTCCCGGCAAGCATGAACAGTTGCTGCGGGTATTCGCGCCCGACCTGTCGGCCCTCAATCTGTATGTGCTGGACGGCGACACGCTGATCGAGCAACAGAACACCGGCACCGGCCAGCCCCAGGCTGAACGACCGCTGCCCAGTAGCGACTTCATGTTGCCGCTGCCGCAAAACGAAAAGCCCCTCGATGTTTACCTGCGACTGGTCTCCGACCATCAGTTGAGGCCTTACATCACCCTGCAGTCAGCGGTGATGACCGCGGCCCATCAGAATCAGACGCTGATCTACGGACTGTTGTTCGGTTGCCTCGGGATGTTGATCCTGTACAGCCTCGTCCGCTACGCCTATAGCCGCTCACGCAGCAGTCTCTGGCTAGCCGGATGCGAAGCATTGTTGATGCTCAGCCTGTTGCTGTTGCTGAATCTGGCAGGGCCCTGGCTGCCGAACTGGCACGCGGTGCAGACACCCGGCGCCTACTTCGCCTTGCTGCTGACGGCGCCGTGCGGCCTGATGTTCGCCTATCGTTTCTTCGCCCCGCTCGGCCCGCACCCACTGAACAAGCTGCTGATGGGGGACATTCTGTTCATCGTGGTCTGTAGCTTGCTGCTGTTATTCGTCAACACGCTGCCGCTGAACATCATGACCTATGCCCTGGTCGCGCTGGCAGGCCTGAGCATGTTGTTCGTCAGCGCCTATCACTGGCAAAAAGGTTATCGCCCGGCGCGCCTGTTCGTCGCGGCGATGGTGGTGTTCAACATTGGCACGCTGATCATGTTGCCGGCACTGCTGGGATTGACCCTGGTCGCACCGCAGGGCTTGATCATGACGCTGCTGGGGTTGATCTGCATCAGCGGCGTGTTGATGAGCATTGCCTTGAGTGAACGTCAGCGCAGCATCACCGAAGACCGTTTCAGCGTCAGCCGCGACCTGGCCGCCAGCAACGCCGAGATCAACGCCAAGGCCGAATTCCTGGCAAAAATCAGCCACGAAATCCGCACCCCGATGAATGGCGTGCTGGGCATGACCGAGCTGCTGCTGGGCACGCCGCTCTCGGTCAAGCAGCGCGACTATGTACAGACCATCCACAGCGCCGGCAACGAACTGCTGACACTGATCAACGAGATTCTCGACATCTCCAAGCTCGAATCCGGGCAGATCGAACTGGACGATGTGCAGTTCGACCTCAACGCACTGATCGATGATTGCCTGAGCATCTTCCGCGCCAAGGCCGAACAGCAGAACGTCGAGCTGATCAGCTTTATCCAGCCGCAAGTGCCACGCGTCATCAGCGGTGACCCGACGCGCCTGCGCCAGACCCTGCTGAGCCTGCTGGAAAACGCCCTGAAGAAAACCGACGAAGGCGAAATCCTGATCGTCGTCGCGCTCGATGAGCGCAGTGTCAAACCGCGCTTGCGCATTGCCGTGCAGGACAGCGGTGAGCCGATGGACGCCGAAGAGCGCGATGCATTGATGCACGCCGAACTGCACAGCAAGCACTTCCTCTCGGCCACCCGTCTGGGAGGCAACCTGGGGCTGGTGATCGCCCGTCAGCTGATTCGCTTGATGCACGGCGAGTTCGGGGTCAAGAGCGGCGCCAATCAGGGCAGTACCTTGTGGCTGACCTTGCCGCTGGACCCTGACCGCCTCGAACACCCGACGTCTGACCTTGATGGCCCCCTGCAGGGTGCACGGGTATTGGTGGTGGACGATAACGACACGTGTCGCAAAGTGCTGGTGCAACAGTGCAGCGCCTGGGGCCTGAATGTCAGTGCCGTAGCGTCCGGCAAGGAAGCGCTCGCGCTGTTGCGCACCAAGGCTCACTTGCGCGATTACTTCGACGTGGTCCTGCTGGACCAGAACATGCCCGGTATGACCGGCATGCAACTGGCGGCCAAGATCAAGGAAGACCCGAGCCTGAACCACGACATCCTGCTGATCATGCTCACCGGCATCAGCAATGCGCCGAGCAAGATCATCGCGCGCAACTCGGGGATCAAACGCATCCTCGCCAAACCGGTGGCCGGCTACACCCTAAAGACGACGTTGGCCGACGAGCTGAACCAGCGAAACAAGGGCCTTTCCATCTCGCAGCACCTGCCCACCGGCCCGACCTTACCGGTGAAGGTACCCAGCGATTTCCGCATCCTGGTGGCCGAAGACAACAGCATCTCGACCAAGGTGATTCGCGGCATGCTGGGCAAGCTCAACCTGCAACCGGACACCGCCAGCAATGGCGAAGAAGCTCTGACTGCGATGAAAGCCCAGCGCTACGACCTGGTGCTGATGGACTGTGAAATGCCGATCCTCGACGGTTTCTCCGCCACCCAGCAATTGCGAGCCTGGGAAGTCGGCAATCAGCGGACTCGCACGCCGGTGGTGGCGTTGACCGCACACATCCTTGCAGAGCACAAAGAGCGCGCGCGCCAGGCCGGCATGGACGGGCACATGGCCAAACCGGTCGAACTGTCGCAACTGCGTGACCTGATCGAGCATTGGGTGGCCCAGCGCGATCAGCAGATCCGGGCAGCGACTCAAACGTCCTGAGCCGACAGACCCCGCAGCGCCTGATAGACTCCCCCTCGACTTCCCTCGCCAGTGAGCTTGCACCATGCTCCACGTGTTGTTCAGCGTTTACCTGAAGATGCTGGTCCTCTACAGCCCGTTCTTCGTTTTGTCCTGCTTCATCAGTCTGACTCGCGGTTATTCGCGCAAGGAGCAACGTCGTCTGGCCTGGAAAGTGGCGACTGCCACCCTGGTCTCCAGCATCTTGCTGTACCTGTTCGGGCGAGTGATTTTCAGTGTCTTCGGCATCACCGTAGACGCGTTCCGCATCGGTGCCGGCAGTGTGTTGTTCATCTCGGCGCTGGGCATGGCTCAGGGCAAGTCGGCGGTGCAGACTGACAACGTGCAGCAGGACGTGACCATCGTCCCGCTGACCATTCCCCTGACGGTCGGCCCCGGTACCATCGGCGCATTGCTGGTGATGGGCGTGAGTCAGCCCCATTGGGACGACAAACTCACGGCCATTCTCAGTATTGCCCTGGCCAGTTTTACGGTCGGCGTGGTGCTTTATCTGTCCAACCGCATCGAGCGCATTCTCGGTGACCAGGGCTTGCAGATCGTCAGCCGGTTGATGGGGTTGTTCGTCTGCGCATTGGCGGCGCAGATCATCTTTACCGGGGTGAAGGGCTATCTGGTTCCGTGAACGCGCAAGGCCGAAGGATCCAAATCCCTCGACCCTGATTTTTGTATGGCGTTGATTATTTACTTGGCAGCATTCCTGCGGCGATTGAACCGGTTTTGCAGCAGCGGCTTGTAATACTGCCCCAAGTACTCTTCCAGCTCATTCTTGAGCGCGGCATAACGAATTGGATTAAATGTAATAAAAGCGCTACCACGAAAGATATCGCGCCCCGAAGTTCTCCAGTTAAAGAAAATAGGTGCAGTTTCGTTACTGCCGCCCACGCTGTCGATCGACACCAACGAAGTTACGATAATGCCATTGGCCAATTGATCACATGGCATCACCGCCAGCCTGACACCTTTATCACCTGTAACTTCGCGATTGAACAAGTTGATCGCTTGCGGTTCCTTCTTCAGGGCATCCAATGTCGAATCAGCAACTGCGCTGAGTATAGAAGCCCCCGGAATCGCGGCTTTCGCTGCATCCATACCGGCCTTGACGATGTCGGTAACGATGTTATCCATGGTCAATTGGCGGGAACTCTTCTGATAAACGGTGTAACCGGAATCTGCCACGAAACACCCTGCTTCATCCATGCACTTCAGGAACGCGAGATACCACGCTTGAGGGTCGTCGCCTGGAACTT
The DNA here is from genome assembly GCF_000282315.2 of Pseudomonas sp. GM41(2012). Classification (GTDB taxonomy): domain Bacteria; phylum Pseudomonadota; class Gammaproteobacteria; order Pseudomonadales; family Pseudomonadaceae; genus Aquipseudomonas. Next base: position 44,171 of record NZ_AKJN02000009.1, on the reverse strand, counting down.
CGTAACTTGCCTCCAGCTTCGAAAACTTGATCAGGTTTTCAATGATCGCCATATTTTCAAGCGTAATCTTTTCGCCATAACCCACCAGTGTATTGGCCAGCACGACCGCATCCAGCTCTTTGGTCGGGCTCGAAGCGTCTGCTGCCACAAATGATCGCATACGAATGACAGGCTGCGCAGACAGCCGCCGACTAATACGCGCCTTCACTAAAGCTGTACATTTTTCGACACCGATAGCACTTTCAATAATATCCATATTCAACATTCCATTTAATAAGTTAATAGTGCCCTGAAGAGGGCAAGGCGAATCTAACGCACCCTACCCGGACAGACAAACCACAATCAAATTCCATATGTGTACAAGAGCGATACCAAGCTCAAGAAAAAGCTTCACACATATAACAAAGCCGGCACTGACGCCCACCACTGTAAGCTGCGGACATTGCACAACGTGCAATACCCTCGCTATGTATCATTATTTCTTTTATCAGGAGTTACTTATGAGCAATACGCTACCGTCCGGTGTGGTGACGGGCCCCAATCTAATTTCAAGTGTCGGCGAGCTTACTCTGCAAGACTTTGACGACTTAACCAACTGTACGCACATTGCCACACGGTCTGCCGACCTCGCCCATAATCGTTTTGCCAACTCACAATACTGGCTGGAGGAATATGTTCGCACACTCATGTTTCTCGGCTGGTCGCTCCATGAAGGAGCCATTACGACACGAACACGTTTTGATGTTCCTGGCAACGTTGCCGATTTTCTGGTGCGCAAAGCGCAAGCCCTGAGCGACTCCCGGCAAGCAAACGCCATGATTGACACCCTCGACGCCTTGCAACACGACGCTGACGCCGTGCGTTCATTGGACGACGAGAGCCTTAAAGGACGTCGATTCCAAGTGCTTCCTGCCTGTTATGACTCAAGTAGAAATCTCCATATAGCCGTTTTCAACCTCGAGTTGGTCGCCAGTACAACGAAGAGCGGCTTCTTGTTTTGGTCCTGGGAAAATCAATCGGCAAACCTCATTCAACGCAGTGCCTTTCTCAAATTGAACAGAGCCATACTCGACACAAAAAGACCGCTTATGGAGACCAAGCTCCGTGAACAAGTCATGAAGCGATTTACCTTGAGGAAGGCAAGGCCATAAACCGCCTCGCACACATAAAAAACCCCTTCACACGTTTCAACATGTGAAGGGGCGACGCCGAACGCTGGGATTAGCCAATAGCAGTCGACCTTCGAGATACCAGGCGCACCCACTGACACATCAAACAGGTTCAATGTGTCAGTGGCTGTCAGAACTCAACCTTCTGTTTTTTCAACTATTGCGCTGGGCAAAATGCCTTTGAGTAACACACTGCTCGTGCTGCCCTTCCGGGCCAGGGCACTCACCAGTGTTGACACCGCGAAGGACTGATAGCCGCTCATCGTCAGAAATACGTTCCGTTGCAAAACGACATCGGCCGAGAACACGTCGCGAAAGATCAAACTGTGTCCGCTGTCCGTATCCACAATCACCAAGTGCTCATCGACCCGGCTCGCCCACAACTGATCCGCAACCACGATATCCCAGATCAGTTTTCCCGGAACCGAGGGCGCGCGGTCGAGCGAATGCCGGCAATCGACAATGACCGATTCAAGTTTCAACCACGCGGCTCTGGTAAGCCGACAGGTCGTTGAGCCTTGACCCAGTTTGAGCACCAGGATGCTGACATCATCGGCAATCAACGGGAGCAGGTCCGTATGCGTTTTCGCCCCCTCGATCACCAGTACTTCGGCGTTTCGCTGGACATAGTCGAGCGGCCCGACCCTGTTGTTTTGCGGGTAGGTGTGCAAAAAACCATCCCTGCTGTCATGCATCATCACATTGGTTTGGTGCTGGGTGCCGACGAGCGTGAATGGCGCAGCAATGGCGATCTTCGGAATGCGCAGCAACCGTCCGGTCCGGACCACGTACCATTGTTGGTAGTCAGGGTCTTCGACGGACAGAAAATCGGCGCATCGATGTTCGTTCGCCAGCGCCGCCAGCGCCGCCAGCCCCTCACTCAACTCACCTTCCAGTGCCGCGACCCAATGGCGGTTAACGCCCGTAATCCGCACCGGTTCTTTGTACTGTAAATCCAGCTCCACACCGTCAAGCGTCGTGGCCCTCAGGCCAGAGCCTTCCACTGTTACGTCGCTGAAGGTCCAGCTCGCCCATTCCTGCGTCGGGGCTGGCAATGCCTCAGCCAGTAGCAGTTTCGTTCCGTCGGCCAATGCCGTGCTCAAATGGTCTGGATTGATAAAACCTTGACGGACAATCTTGCCGGTTGAAAGATCGAACAGCCAGGTGGCCTGATTGTCTGGAGTAATACTCAGCAACCGTACTTCCTTGCCGTGCCCCATTTCAGCGAGCAGCAGCCGTCTCCCCAAGTACCAGGCGCACAAGGCATCTCCTTTGAAACCGGTCAAACCCAGGATGGCAAAACTCGGCACCGGGTATTGCAATGCAACCGTTTCCAGCACCAACCACCATTGGGTTTTTTCCTTGAGCCAGTGCTCGGTCAGCCCGCCGAGTCTCAGATGCCCGTCCGGCTTAATGTCAAAGAACAGACCGGAATCGGTCAGGACGAGATAGTCCTGCTCAACGGCGATAACATTTTTCAGCCCAGGGGGAGAGATGTCGCTGGACGACCATTGTGCGCGCCCCCCCACCATCGACCTTTGCTGACACATGAGGCGTTGGTGAAGTTTGTCGTAGGTAATGAACACTTCGCCCTCGACACCGGCGGGAGCAATGAGCACAAGATCATTCAAGGCCTTGATCGAGTCTGCCCATCCCCGCGAACGGTGACGCCTGGTTGGCGCTCGAATAATCAACCCGTCACTGCTGCGCACCCAGACCAGATCCCGCAACTCGGCATCGATCTGCCAACAAATCGAAACCAGTGCACCGGGACGCCAGCTCACAGTATTGGAGGACTCTGCCGGCAAGTGATAGTAGCCCAGGACCTGCTTCCAGTCCGTCAGCGTGTCAGCCTTCAAAAGCGTCCGCAGCGCAGGATCCTGACCGCAGGTGATCGAACTGAGCATCACGGCCCGGTCATGGATCACATAGGTCAGCTCATCGCGCTGGCCATCCTTTCCAGGGAGCTGCTGCACGATCTGAATGCCACCATTGGTCACAACCTCAAAGTGGACAATCGCCACGCCATCTCTCATCAGCAAACGATAGCGCTGAATCAGGGTTCCGGTGATCGCATCGACCTGCCAGACATAGAAATCATCGGGGTGATAGAAGTAAGCCGAACCCTCCACCACCGCCCCCAGTACGGCCTCATCGGCCAACAGCACCTGTGGGTCGCGGATGTATAGAAAACGATCCTGAGCCGAGTCGTAATACGCGGTGACCGTCCTGGGCTCGTCCGGTTTTTCGAACGGCACCACGAAATTGCGAACAGGGGTGTAAGACGTGGCCAGGCGATGTTCATGGGTCAGTGTCTTGAAGTGATCCAGCAACGCTTGTTCCCCGAGGGCAGGACTGGCCTCTTCTTCGACCACTTCAAACTGGCGGGCAACAAGATCAACGAGCACGATTTTGTTATTCGACAGCTTGAGCAACACATGGTGAACGCCAGTGCCACTGAATGTCACATCCAATGTCCCCGAGACAAGGCGCCCTCCGGCTTCTATCCGGATGTCCGTCTCCGCCAGCCATGGCGTCAGCAGCACCCATTGCATAGCAATGTGACCGGGGGCGGCGAGTTCGAGGCTAACCCCGGGATTGAGCAGCACGAAACATTGAGCTCCTGCGCCTTCTAACCGGTAGGACACCAGCCCGTGCCACATCTTCGGTAGCGCAGGTACTGCCAGTGAACGTTCGACGTTATCGAGACGAACATTGAATACCGTTGGCTGGTAGACCGGGTTCAGCCGGTTGACCACGTACTCGCCGGGAAACGAATAGAACGAAAACAGAAACTGCCATTCCCCCTGTTCGTTCTTTTTCTCCAGTCGACGTGCCGTGTCGAACCCATTGGCATGACGATACGTGACAAACGGCAGCAACTTGTAGCCGTAGCCGTACCAGGTCTTGGGTGTGCAAGGCAGCACGATCGTCTGCCCGGCCTGCGGTGAGAAACGCGCCGAGTCCGGCAACCCAAGGCCCTGGCGAATATCGGTGGCGCGGTTGTAATCCACATCGAAATCCGGCACCCCGAAATGGTTCCGAAGCGGGAACAGTTTCGGGCTGTCGAAATGGACGGTGGATGCGCGCAAATCCAGATCGGCAAACACCAGCAAGGGATGCGTAATCCAGGCATTCGACGCCCTGTCCAGGTGATAGCCGCCTTGTAAATACGCCTTTTCCAGCCCGTCAAAAAACAACGCGACCTCCTTGGCTTCCTCCGCAATGGTCGCAAAGCCTTCGGCCAGTGCCGTAACGCCCACTGCCAACCCGCCAAGAATCACCCCGGCGCCCCCCAGCACCGCGGCCACCGTACCCGCGCCAGCCAGGGCGGCCCCCAGTCCCGCGGCGCCCAACACCGCACTCGCGGAGTCGAAGGCCAACTGCGTCCCGAACTGCGCCTTTTCAATCTCATTGGTGGCGTGGCTTAGCTGATAAATATCAAACCCGACATTCACCAGCCCCAGCACAGTACCGACGCCTTCATTGGCGATATGCCCCAAGGCCTTTTGCACCAACGGTGCGCTGGTGCGGGCGATCAGTTTTTCATCGTCCAGTGCCTGACGCACCAGGTTCACTACGCCGAACACATCCACTATGTTGCCATGGGCCAGCTGGGCATAGTTCACGTAGGCATGCAGGCGAATGGCGGTGGTCAGGGCTTTGTCACCACCGCTGGCCGCCCCTTCGTGATGACGCAGTGCGTTCATCAAGGCTTGTACGGTGAACCCGGCATTGAGCGTATGAACGCTGCCGGCGTCCGTCGGATCAATCGAATTGACCGGTGCACGCGGGCGAGCGGCCAATGAATGGAAGGTTTCGGAGAGGAAGTTTTTAATTCTCAGGAACCGGTGATCGCTGGTGGTGACACGCACAATGGTCTGCCCGGCATCGGCGTTGACCAGACTGATTGCGTATTCCCCTGTCGGGGTTATCTCCAGGGTCTCGAACAACGCAACAGAATCCGACGCCAGCCCGTGTTGCTCCTGCAACTGCCGTGTCGCTTGCGCGATCTGCCCACCCCACCAATGCGCATCCAGTTCCAGCAATGAACTGCCCAACGCCGCATTGTTGACCAGCGACTGTCCCCGAGCACTGGCCAGCCGTTGTCTTACCTGCGGCACCGTTTGCTCCGGCAACGCGCCTGGCTCCGAAAGGCTTGAAACCTCAGTACCGGAGGCAAGTACTACCTTGTTCAGTTTTGCACCATCGAGCTCGATCAGATCAAAGGTCGGCCGTTGCGCATCGCCAAAGGCTGCGTAATGCATGGCCATTTTTTTGCGCAGGAAAAAGTCCGCCAATGCTTCACTGAACGCCAACGACGTAACAATCTCGCAGGTCCCTAAATTCGGGTCGTAGAACAGGTAATTGCTGTGCTCGCCTTCAAAAATTTTCGCCACTAGCATCGAGTGGTTTTCCGAATTGAGCATTACGGTCGTACTGGCCGTTCTTTTTTCCAGTATCGCTACGACCTGCGCCAGATCAGAGCGACTCAGTGGCTTGCCTATGTCATTGACAGGCGCGTCACGCAGCTCCTCGATCATGCTGACAAACCCCTTTGAGTCCGCGTGCTCAGAGTCGGCGACGGCCAGATAAAAGCGTTCCCTCAAGATGTTTGCCGCCGTGTTGCCTTTGTGGAGCGCCGCCGCCATAGCCAGCGCCAGTGGGTAACAGCGTCCGGCAACCCGGTCGCCCGCGCCTTTGAGCAACAAGTCCTGTGGCGCCACTTTGAAACTGTTGTCCTTGAAGCTCTCCAGCACTTCACCGATTCGTTCGAGGACCCGGTCGCGGTACTCGTGTTCCGCTATCTGCTGAATTCTGGCGACCAACCGTCCCCACTCCCGCAGGGTCAGCGGACGTTCGAGTGCCTGTTTCTTGAGATCGACACTGGTGTCAGACGAGGCCACGGACGGATTGGCAGCCCCCTTCAACCCGGCAAGGAAAGCCGGATGACTTTGCTTGAACAGTTCCCGCTCAATGGCTCCGTAACGGTGGATGACCCCCAACTCCGACATCGTGTTGGCAAGGTTTTCAAGCGTTGCACTGGCGGCACCAAAATGCTGGTGATCCAGAGTATTGACCCCCAATAGCCCACCCAGCACTAGACGTTGCAACGGGTTCAGCTTTACGGTGAGAACTGGGTCTTTGGCGACCTGGATCAGCAGTTCATCCATTGACAGGTCTTGTGTCGTCGCGTCCGTGAGTGGAGCCGGGGGGCGGATGCTGGCATCCTGAGCGATGATCGCTTGCCGGTCATCGAAGCTCAGGGACAATGGTTTTTCAAACGTCACGCTGCCGTTGTGGCGCTGACTCATCGCCTGGCGAAATGGCTCACCGAGATCATCGGCCAGTTGCTGCAACAGATCGGTGATCAACACATGACGACCTTCGATCACCGGCCAGCCTTCTTCGAAATCAATGCTCTGGTACTTGAGCAGTTGTGTGACATCGCCGGCATAGCGGGTTTTGAACTGCCCGGCCTCCCAATGCTGCTTTTCTCTATTCAGCCATTGAGCCGTGTTGCTCTCGCTCTCCTTCCAGGAATGGTCCTGTTCCTCCTCGGTCGCCCGGTTGACAGTGTCGATGGCGGGTATGGCGACTTCAGCTCTCGAAGCTTCAGCGCCCTGTGGGGTGAAATGCATCTTCTCGTAATCCCTCAGCCCATCGCGAATCGCAGCAGGCCCGGTCAGATAAATGGTCACTTCACTCTGTGGACGGATACCGTCGCTGTAGTAAGTAGCGGCAGCTTCCATCAATAAATTAATCGCTAATTCTTCCTCACTCGGCAGTTCATTCAAGCGTCCGAACTTTTTCTCAACCACTTTCTTGGCAACCTGAATGACTGCCTGAGCGTCGATAAGCGCAATCTTTCCTTCAATGGCTAACCGGCCGGTGGCATCAACCACCTCATAGTTAAACCTGAAACGGTCAAGAACAGCCTTGAGCATTGCCGCCCCGGGATGAGCCATCATGAAGGCGTTATTCAACGAGCTTCGTTCGGCGACGGCACGCAGCCCACCCGGGCGCACCTGACGCTCTACCGGGCGCCGGAAAACACTGCTGATATCAGGGCTGCTCTTGGCAAAATTCTCCAGCGCCTTACGGTACTCCAGGGGAATTGCCTCGAAATAGTTTGTGTACTTGCTGCGTGTAAACTGCCGCCCCGGCATCCATTCAGGACTGTGGTCAAGTATCAACTGCAAAACACCCTGGCGTGCATCCGAGCCAAACCGACTGATATCCACCCCGCCCAGGTTTTCTAACAGTGGCGGCAGGTTATCCACATCTGCATAACTGCCACCGTCAGCGAACAGTGCCTCGACGCGGACAATATCGGAGGCGGCAGCAAAGTTGCCACGCAAGCTGATTTCTCGCTCGTAGATGTCCTGCAAATACAACGGTATCGCCTTGTTGGCGAGATCGCGAAGAACAATAGCGCCCTCACCCAACGACAACAAACTCTGGCGGTTTTTTCCCCTGAGTACTTGCAACCGTCCTTCATCTTGACTGTAGGCTCTGACCAACAGATCGATTCTGGCGTTGTCGGCGCTCCCACCGTTCTTTACCTCTTTATTAATGTGCGCAAACATCTGCTGCTTGAGAGCGATGACCCGCTCTTCATACTTGTCGCCCAATTCAATAGCGGTGCTACTGGCCTGCCCGCCATTAATCATGGCGTCAGCCTTGGCCGCCTCGACAATAATCCGATTGGTTTCGTAGGCCAGCAATGCGTCGCTGTCGTACCAGAGTTTGAGGGTGTAACCCTGCCCAGCCAGTGTCTGTTTCCAGATATTGATGTAGTCGCGCTGGATATCGCCGATACCACCGCCGAGCCAGACGAAGTGCAAATTGTCAGGAACGTTGGTTTTGGGCGCTTGCAACTGCTGCGCACCGTTCGACAAACGAGCCTCGAAACCTTCGAGCCGTTCGTAGATGTCTGCCACATCGGGGGTAGGGCGCGGGGTCGGAAGCGACTCAGTCGTTCGTCGTGGTCGACCCACAGGCCCTACTAAAGAGGCCAAAGCTTGCTTCAACAGGTTCAGTGGCTCCAGCATCCTGGGCGAATCGAGCAAGTCGATGCAACCTGAGTAATACCTGAAGATGGCGTCGTATTCAGGGTTACCCTTGTACGAAATTAACGCTTGCTCAAGATCTTTAAGATTAAAAAGTTTTGCGAATTTTACATATTCACCGACATACGGAACATCCTGATGACTTTTAGACAAGACACTCTCCAACTTCAATACATGCAATTAAATTCTAAAAGTCAGACGCGCAAATACCGCTCGACGACAACGTCAGCTCTTTCGTATTTTTGAACGAGACCAGATAAATACGCGAAGCAACTACTTCACACGAGATAAAGCTAAATCGTAAAAGCGGGCACTTCAAACCAGAAGAAATTCAATTAATTTCAATACAATCAAATTTTAAAAATATAAAACCTTATATTGCCGACTTAAATAACCGCACTTAGACAAACAAAATCTCTGAAACCAACAGCAAACAGGCGGCGCTGTGACTCATGCGTAACGCCGAAGTTTTCGACTACAAAAAATGCACTGAATAAAGAAAGAAAGCGGCGACAGAAAACAGTATTAATTCTTCGTGACGAGGATCATAAATCCCACAACGACTGGTGAAATAAATGACGCATCAACGCCAAGTGAAAGTGCCGACCAGCAGACAGGATGTAATAAGTGAAAAGCGGCCCACGCGGGGCCGCTGTGGTTCAGGAAGCAGGCTTGATGCCATACCAACGAGGCGTATACACCCACTCGCCACCCTCGGCACGAGGGAACACGCAGGTGGTGGAAGAACCGATCAGCACCATGGTGCGCATGTCGACCTGATCGGGGGTCAGTTCGCCGAGCGTGGTGACCCGCAACGTCTGGCCAGGGCGGCCAATGTCGCGACCCAGTACCACCACTGTTTCCGGTGTGCGATGCCGGCCGACGATTTCCAGCGCCTGGCCCAGTTGCCACGGCCGTGCACGGGAGATCGGGTTGTAGAACGCCAGCGCCAGATCGGCTTCGGCGGCCAGGTCCAGGCGCTTCTCGATGATCGCCCAAGGCTTGAGGTTGTCCGACAGCGACATCACGCAGAAGTCGTGGCCCAACGGCGCACCGGCCTGCGCGGCGGTCGCCAGCGAAGCGGAGACACCCGGGAGAATCTCCAGATCGACGCTGTGCCAGCTTGGCTCACTCGACTCATGCAACGCTTCAAGCACCGCCGCCGCCATGGCGAACACACCGGGGTCACCGGATGAAACCACAATCACCGAACGGCCTTGCGCCGCCAGCTCGAAGGCGTGGCGGGCACGCTGCATCTCTTCGCGGTTGTCAGTGCAATGCAGCACTTGGTCTTCGCGGAACGGCCCGGCCATGCGCACGTAGGTTTCGTAACCGAGTACGTCGGTGGCCCTGGCCAGTTCGGCCTTGACCGCTGGCACCATCAGTTCGGCGGCGCCAGGGCCCAGACCGATGACCGCCAAACGACCGCGTGCACGGCCGATCTGCGCAGCGTCCAGCGGCTGAGTGGCTACCGCGATGGCAATGCTGGTATCCGCTGACACGATGGTAGCGCTCGGCACGGTGTGGCGGGACAACTCGCTAACGCCGCCGCTGACCGACGCAAACCGCAGCGGCACGCCCAGTTCTAGTGCCGCTTCGCGCAATGCCGTGCTGGCCATGTTCAGATCGCTGGCCAACAGGCACGCCACCGATTGCACGGCGATGTTCGCCTGATGCAAGGCTGAACGAATGGCGCCTGACAGATCCGCGACCTCAGCGCTCACCGCCACCAACACATTGCGCGGGTAGATCATCAATTCATTGGCTGCTGGCGCACGCTCAGCATGGCCGACATGGATCGACAGCTGCGCGTGAGGATCTTGCGGCAACTGCGCCTGCGCCAGCCACGGCGCAGCCCCTTCGACGCGTACACTTTGGCCGGCGAGCAAATCCGAGACGAAGCGCTTGCCCAGTTCCAGATCGCCGAGGGCGTAACCGCTAGGTGGATTGAGCAGGCAGGTGCCGAAGCGCAATTCACCACTGGTGGTGATCGCCGCAGCGACCTCGAGACCGGCAGCAATCTCGCGCGCCATGACGTTCACGCCACCGAGGCCGCCGAGCAGCGGCACCACGGCGCTGCCGTCTTCAGCCACGGCCAGCACCGGCGGCTCGGCGCCTTTTTCCAGCAGCAACGGCGCCAGGGTCCGGATCACGATGCCGGCCGCACACAAGGCGATAATCGGCGTGTCCTGCTGATAGAACTCACGCAAGGTGGCGCCGAATTCGTGATAGACGCGGTCCGCGCCTTCCACCCGTTCGGCCAGACCATGGATCAATGCGCCAGGGTATAACTGCGCAATCTTACGCGCGGTCGCGAGGCTGCCATTGCCCAGAATGACAATCGCCGGAACTGGACGGGCCATCAGCCTTGCCACCGTTCGCCGGGCACAATGATCAGCGAGAAGTACGGCGAGGACATCGGCTCGACCTGGTCCAGCGGGACGATTTTCTGGTTGGCCATGGTTGCGCGCTCGACGTACAGCGCACGCTCCGCCAGCCCGAGTTCTTCGAGCACCTGACGGACCTTGGGAAAGTTGCGCCCCAGCTTCATGATCACGGCGGCATCGGCATCGGCCAGACGACGTTTGAGATCGTCGGCAGGCAGTACGCCCGACAGCACCGACAAACTTTGATTGCGATACACCAGCGGCGCGCCCAGTACCGAGGCACCGCCGAGCATCGAGCAAACACCTGGCACAACTTCAGCTTCGTAACGCTCGGCCAGTCGATCGTGCAGGTACATGTAGGAGCCGTAGAAGAACGGATCGCCTTCGCAGATCACCGCCACGTCACGGCCAGCGTCCAGGTGTGCGGCCAGTTCTTCGCCGGCCGCATCGTAGAAATCGCTGATCACTTGTTCGTACGACAGCGGCGCCGGAAGCGCCTCGGTAGTCACCGGATACACCAGCGGCAGCAGCGTTTGCGCGTCCTGCAAATGCGCCTCGATGATGCCGAACGCGTTGCCCTTTTTGCCCTTGGCGACGAAGTACGCCACCACCGGCGATTCGCGCAGCAGGCGCAGGGCTTTGACAGTAATCAGCTCCGGATCACCGGGGCCGACGCCCAGGCCAATCAAACGTCCAGGTTGCTGCATCATTCGATCTCCGTGGCGAGGGCATTGACGGCGGCGGCGGCCATGGCGCTACCGCCCAGCCGACCTTGCATGATGACGAAAGGCACGCCACGGCTGTCTGCCGCAAGCGCTGCCTTGGATTCGGCGGCGCCGACGAAGCCTACAGGGAAGCCGAGGATCAGTGCCGGTTTTGGCGCGCCGGCGTCGAGCATTTCCAACAGATAAAACAGCGCGGTCGGCGCGTTGCCGATCACCACCACACTGCCTTCAAGGTGCGGGCGCCATAGCTCCAGCGCAGCGGCGGAGCGAGTGTTGCCCAACTCACGAGCAAGCTCCGGAACGCTGTCATCGCGCAGGGTGCAGATGACTTCGTTGTTCGCAGGCAAACGCGTACGGGTCACGCCTTCGCTGACCATCCGCGCATCACACAGGATCGGTGCACCGGCGGCCAGCGCATCACGCCCGGCCTTGCCCGCGCCTTCGGAAAATTGCAGGCCGTCGATGGCGTCGACCATGCCGCAGGCGTGGATCACACGGACCGCGAGTTTCTCCAGATCGGGCGGAATACGCGCAAGGTTGGCCTCGGCACGAATGATCGCGAAGGAGTTGCGATAGATCTCCTGACCGTCGCGGATGTAATCAAGCATCAAGGGGGCTCCGTGAGCGGGCGTCGAGCAAGGCTGCGACCGCTTCAATAGTAAGGTTGCGTGCGTGCAGCGCGCCGAAACCCGGCTGCGCTGCATCGCGAAAATAGAGGTCGTAATGACCGGGAGAAATCGCCAGCAACGTGACCGGCGCACTGTGCGCGGCCGCGCAGGAACGCTGGCAACCGGACAGGTGCACGTTCAGGGTTTGGCCGTGACGTTGCAGCAGCGCCGCCAATTGCAAGGCGTCGCTCTTGGTATCGGCCAGGCCTTTGCCGCAGCCAGCGGAACCCGTGCAGGCGATCAGATGCGCCAAGGCATCGTCGGCCGAGCAACGCAGGCCGAACTGTTCGAGACTGTGGATAACTTGAGCCGCAGTGTCGACATGAACACCGGGCAATAACAGGCTTTGCCAGGGTGTGAAACGCAAGCTGCCGTCACCCTGATCACGTGCCAGTTGTGCGACGCCTCTGAGCATCGCGGGATTGAGGCGACCCAGCGGCGGCACCGCGCCGATATACACACGTTCGGCCTCACGCTGTGGATGAACGCCGATGTGCAAGACACCCGGACTTACCTTGCGCTGCCAACCCGTGATGGGCATCAACGGCACACGTTCGGCCAGACGAGCGAGAAATTCGTCGAGCGAGCATTCAGCGAGCAAATGCCGCATGCGTGTCTGCTCGGGACGCGCCAGCTCAAGAAACAACTCCAGCACCGCGACCACCAGCGCATGACCCTGCTCCAATGACACCGCGCCCACAGGCGGGTCCACAGGGCAACCCGCCAGACCGAATGCAAAAACCAGCTCGCCGTCTCGCTCAGTGGCGCACAACCAAAGATCATGAGGATGCTCGAGCATCGCCAAACCTTCGCCGCCATCCAGTTGCACGGCAAACTTGGCGCTGAGGTCGTGAAAGCGTTCATGGCTTTGCAGCGTGGCGAGGATCTGTTCGGCCAACGGGCGCGTATCGAACAGCATTTGCTGATCAATCCCGGCGCTCGGGCTGAGCATCAGATTGCGCACATCGTCGCCAGCGGCCGTGCTTGGGCCCAACCCGGCAGCCATCAGGCCATCGATCATGGCGCCATGTTCACTGCCAATCCCGCGAATTTGCAGATTGGCGCGGTTGGTCGCCTCGATCACACCGCCAGCGAACCTTTCGGCAGCACTGGCCACCGCGTCGGCCTGAGCCGCACTGATCGAACCGCCATTCAACTTGATCCGGCAGATACCGCCATCCAGTGCCTGGACGATACGCAGCAACCCCGGGCAGGCCGAGGGGCGTAAGGCTAAGGACATCGGGCGTTTGTTCAAGGAGGCGACCGGCTGTGTGGGAAAGGCGCTTCGCGGGCGAAGGCGCGGTATTATGCCTGCTTTGTTCGACGGCATGAAAAGCCTGCCCGTCGGAACAGTCCGTTTGAGGACTATATTTGAGGGCTGTAGATGTCACCGTGGCTGACAGTAGTGGGAATCGGCGAAGACGGCTTCAAGGGCCTGGGCAAAAACGCCCGGCACGCTCTGCTGCGCGCTTCGCGGATCATTGGCGGTCAGCGGCAACTGGATTTGCTGCCGGTGTGCATCCGTGGCGAGCGGCAGTTGTGGCCCAGCCCTTTCTCCCTTGAACCGGTTTTGGCGCTACGCGGCGAGCCGGTCTGCGTGCTGGCCAGCGGCGATCCGATGTTCTTTGGCGTGGGCGCAAGCCTTGCCCGAAAACTGCCCAACGATGAAATGCTGATACTGCCGGCGCCCTCCTCCTGCTCGCTGGCGGCGGCGCGAATGGGCTGGCCGTTGCAGGATGTGGTCACGCTTTCGGTGGTTGCCCGTCCCATCGCCGCACTCAATGCGCAGTTGTTCAGCGGTGTTCGCTTGCTGGTGTTGAGCAACGACGGCAAGAGCCCGGCCGCCATCGCGACGTTATTGCGTGAGCGCGGTTTCGGTGCGAGTCGCCTCACCGTGCTGGAACATCTGGGCGGCGAAGCCGAACGACGCATCGAGGGTGTCGCCAATGACTGGAATAATCCTGTGATCGCCGATTTGAACCTGATCGCCATCGAATGCATCGCCGAACCGAACACGCCGCGCCTGTCGCGACTGGCCGGCCTGCCAGACTCCGCCTTCCAGCACGACGGCCAACTGACCAAGCGCGATGTGCGCGCCATCACCCTTGCGCGCCTCGCCCCGGTCCCCGGGGAACTGCTGTGGGACGTCGGCGCTGGCAGCGGTTCGATCGGTATCGAGTGGATGCGCGCTCATCCGAGCTGCCGGGCGCTGGCCGTCGAAGCGGATGAAGGTCGACAGTTGTTGATCGAACACAACCGCGATGCCTTGGGCGTCCCCGGCCTGCAATTGATTCGCGGCAGTGCACCGCAAGCCCTGGACGGACTCGAACGCCCGGACGCGATTTTCATCGGCGGTGGCGTCACCCGCGAAGGCGTTCTCGACACCTGCTGGGCCGAGCTCAAACCCGGCGGCCGGTTGATCGCCAACGCAGTCACCCTGCAAAGCGAAGTGACCCTGATGGCCTGGCGCGAACGGCATGGCGGTGAACTGACCCGCATCCACGTCGCTCAGGCGCAACCGCTGGGCGAGTTCGACACCTGGCGCCAGGCGCTGCCGATTACCTTGCTAGACGTGACGAAACCCCTTGATGCGTGACGAAACCGCGGAACAACCCGCCCCACTGCGCAGCGGCCTGACCACCGGCAGCTGCGCCACGGCCACCAGCCTTGCGGCGGCACGCCTGCTGCTCAGTGGCGTGGAAGCAGACGCCGTCGAGATCATTCTGCCCAAGGGCAAACAGGTGCAGATGCGTCTGGAGTTCTGTCGTCTGATCGACAACGGCGCCGAAGCCGGAACGATCAAGGACGCCGGCGACGACCCTGACGTGACTCACGGCGCCCTGCTCTTTTCCCAGGTGCGCCTGCACTGCGAGCCAGGCATCCGCTTCAGTGCCGGCCGTGGCGTGGGCACCGTGACCCGGCCGGGGCTGGTGCTGGGCGTCGGCGAACCGGCGATCAACCCGGTGCCGCGCAAGATGATCAGCGAGCACCTGACGCTGCTGGCCGAGGAGCTTGATTACATGGGTGGTTTCGAGGTCACGGTGAACGTCGAGGACGGCGAAGCCCTGGCGCTGAAAACCATGAACCCGCGCCTGGGGATTCTCGGCGGTTTGTCGATCCTCGGCACCAGCGGCATCGTCCGGCCGTTTTCCTGCGCGGCGTACATCGCCTCGATCCACCAAGGCATCGACGTCGCCAAAACCAACGGCTACCTGCACATCGCCGCGTGCACCGGCAACGCCAGCGAAGACACCATGCGCCGGGTCTACGACTTGCCGGAAATAGCCCTGATCGAAATGGGCGACTTCGTCGGCGCAGTGCTCAAACATCTGCGCAAAGTGCCTGTGGATAAACTCAGCCTCTGCGGCGGCTTCGGCAAGATCAGTAAACTGGCGGCCGGGCACATGGATTTACACAGTCGACATTCAAGCATCGACCTGCCGCAATTGGCCGAGTGGGCGGCGGCGATTGGCGCCGATGAGGCGTTGCAGCAAGGGATTCGCGAGGCCAACACCAGCCAGCAAGCCTTGGCAATGGCCAGCGCTGCCGGGATCGCGCTGGGTGATGCGGTGTGTCAGCACGCGCTGGACTTTGCCCGCAGCGTGGTGCCAGCGCAGGTTCAGGTCGAAGTGTTCGCCATCGATCGCCAGGGCGGGATTGTTGGCCATGCGGGAGCCTTTCAATGAAGCGCGTGTTGCTGCTGGGTGGCGTGACGGAAGCCTTGGTCATCGCCCGCACCCTCGGGCCAGAACACATCTATAGCCTGGCCGGCGTGGGGCGTGTGCCGACAGATCTGACCTGTCAGGTTCGCGTTGGCGGTTACGGCGGTGCCGAAGGGCTGGCGCAGTTCATTCGGGATGAAGGGATCGACCTGCTGCTGGACGCCACCCATCCCTACGCCGCACAAATCAGCCAGAACGCCGCCACCGCTGCGCGGTTGAGCGGTATTGCCTGCTGGGCGTTAAGGCGCCCGGCCTGGCAACCACAGGCCGGGGATGACTGGCGAGATGTCAGCGACTGGGCCGAATTGATCGAGGCCCTCAAACCTTTCCGCAGACCGTTGTTCACCCTCGGCCGCGAACCATTGCAGCACCTGCATGAAATCCCGCCAGAGCAATTCTGGACCTTGCGTGCACTGGACGTTTATCCGGGCAACGAACGCTGCGAAGTCATCGGCGCGCGTGGGCCGTTTCTGATTGAAGATGAACGTGCGCTGTTTGAACGTCGGCAGATTGATGTGCTGATCAGCAAGAACAGCGGCAGCACCGCGACCGAGCCGAAGCTGGAAGTGGCACGGGAGCGTGGGGTGCCGGTGATTGTTTTGCAGCGGCCGGTGTTGCCGGGGGTTGATCGGGAGTTTGTGACGCTTGAAGAAACACTTGATGCGTTGGCGACCTTTGCTCAGTAAGGCAGGATCATCGGCTTGCATGAACAGTAACCTATTTGTTACCTTCAGGGCCGCCTGTGATCACACTCGAAGAATACTTGCAGGAAAACGATACAAGCCCCTTTGGGCGCTGGTTTTCCACCTTAAATGCTCAGGCAGCGCTTAAGGTATCCAACGCATTGGTCCGACTAGAGCTAGGCCATAGCTCCAACATCAAGTGGTTCGAAGGTCTCGGCGAATACCGAATAAATTGGGGGCCGGGCTACAGAATCTATCTTGTGCAAGAAGGGAAACGCCTGATCATCCTTTTTGCTGGAGGCGATAAGTCCACTCAGAAAGCCGACATTAAAAAGGCAAAAACACTGATAGCTGAATTTCGAACCCGCAAAAAAGCCGAACGACCCCGGAGATAAAGTCATGGCGCTCACCCGAAGCTACAAACACACCATTGCCGAGCGTGCCCAACGTGACCCCGAGTTCGCCCAGGCGTTGTTGGATGAGGCTGCTACTCTGTTTCTTAATGGTGAACCTGAAATGGCCAGGATCATTTTGCGTGACCTGGTCAACGCTACCGTAGGTTTTGAAGAATTGGCGAAAGAAACAGCAAAACCGAGCAAAAGTCTCCATCGAATGCTGTCTGCCAAGGGCAACCCAAGCATGGACAACCTGGCTGCGATATTCGCCGTCATTCGCGCTACGCTTGGAGTCGATATGGAAGTACATGTGGTACGTGCGCACTGATGGCGTAGAAACTAACGGTTTTAACTGCGACACCACACCGCACGCCGCTTTTTTACTTATCGGCCCTGATCAGGCTAAATAGCCGCGCCTGATCCCCCACCCAACCGGATTTGTCCCATGTCCCGACAACGGCTCGCATTTGCCTGGATCGCCTGCTTCGCAGTGCTGTTCAACATGCTCGCCATGCCGATGACGGGAGCGATGGCGCAGACGGCGAAATCGCCTGCCGAGCAAGTGTTGTGGGGCAGTTTCTGTTCGTCCAGCGGCACCAGGATGGTGGCGATTTCCCTGGGCGATATCGAACAGAAAACCCCGCAGAACGACGATCACTCCAACATGCAACATTGCTGGTGCTGTTCAGGTTCCGCGCCACTGGTGGCGTTGCCCGGGCATGTGCCGCAACTGTATTTCGCGCGTTTCGAGGCCAATCGAAGCCTGCCTGATGCCTCTCTCGATACACCGACACCGCGCCAGCAATGGCCGAGCCTCAACCCCCGCGCTTCCCCTCTGGTGTGATTCCTTCTCGCAATTGACCTGCGTTTTGAATCGTTCTGGAGAACTGCCATGTTGAACAAACTCATCGTCCTGGCTGTGTTGCTGCTGCCTGCCTGTTTTGCCAATGCTCACGAATACAAGGCCGGGGAGCTGGAAATTGCTCATCCGTGGTCGCAGGAGTTGCCGCCCAACGCGCCAACGGTCGCGGCATATTTCGTGATTCACAACGGTGGCAAAACCGCTGACCGCTTGCTCAGCGTCGACTCGCCCATTGCAGGCGAAGCCCAGCTGCACGAGCACGTCATGCAGAACGATCTGATGAAAATGCAGCAGGTGCCGAGCGTCGACATTCCTGCCGGTGGCAACGTCACCTTTGCGCCGATGGCCTACCACGTGATGCTGGTAAACCTGAAAGATCGCAGCCTGCTGAGCGATGGCAAACGCTTCCCGCTGACGATGCATTTCGAGAAGTCCGGCGACGTGACGGTCGAAGTCTCGGTGCAGAAGAAGCCGCCGGAAGGCATGCAGACGCACGCCCACGCCCAGTAAGCGACTGAGCAAAAACGCCCATGCGCCCGCTTAGCGCCAGGTCATCCGCACACCGTCGTCAGCCATTAAGCCTGACGCGCGGCAGCTGGATCAGCCTGTTCGCCATGTTGATGATCTTTATCGGCCCGCTGATTTCTCAGTCGATGCCGATGGATCAACGCGCCTCGATGTCCATGAACATGTCCATGAACATGTCCATGAACATGTCGATGGACATGAGCATGGACATGTCGGCGATGGAGCACGCCGACCACGGCGCGCAACCCGCTGCCGAGCACTGCCCGCCCAAGGCCGAACATCACGCGCTCTGGGAAAAATGCGGCTATTGCAGCCTGCTGTTCAATTGCCCGGCGCTGACCGGCGGCCAGTCCTTCGTCGCGTTCGACACGCCAACAGCCACCACCTTCACCACCCCTTCCCCTCGCTTGGGCCACGCCCGGCAAACCTTCTTCCCCGGCGCCCGCACCCGCGCCCCGCCCATCGCCGCGTAAACACACCCCGATCTCACACGGTTCGAAGACAGCCACAGCAACCTGTGGGAGCGAGCCTGCTCGCGAAGAGGGAGTGTCAGTCAACATTCATGTCGTCTGACACACCGCTTTCGCGAGCAGGCTCGCTCCCACAAGGAATGCGCAAACTGCCGGCCGTGTCGTTTACGACTGTTCGATGGAAATTGTCATGTCCAGGTTTTCTGCTGACACACGCTTGTGCGCTGCCCAAGCTTCTTTTGCCCCGAACGAATCCAGCATTCGTTTCAGGCACGCCACCGCCTTCCTTTGCGGTGCACTGCTGACACCAATGGTGCTTGCCGATGAACACGCCGGTCACAGTGAAGAACTGAGCCCGACGGTGATCACCGCCATCGCGCCGAGTTCGCCCCTGACCATCGTCACCAATCCCAAGGACCCGCGCCAACCGGTGCCGGCCAGCGACGGTGCCGATTACCTGAAGACCATCCCCGGCTTCGCCCTGGTGCGCAATGGCGGCACCAACGGTGACCCGGTGCTGCGCGGCATGTTCGGCTCGCGGTTGAACATCCTCACCAACGGCGGCCAGTTGCTCGGCGCCTGCCCCGGCCGAATGGACGCACCGACCTCCTACATCTCGCCGGAAACCTACGACAAACTCACCGTGATCAAAGGCCCGCAAACCGTGCTCTGGGGACCAGGCGCATCGGCCGGGACCATCCTCTTCGACCGTGAGCCGGAAAGCTTCGGCGAACTCGGCACTCGGGTAAACGCCAGCGTGCTGGCGGGCTCCAACGGCCGTTTCGACAAAGTGGTGGACGCTGCTGCCGGCGGGCCATTGGGTTACGTGCGAGTGATCGGCAACACCGCGCAGGCCGACGACTACCGGGACGGCAACAACGACACCGTGCCGTCGCGCTACGACAAGTGGAATGGCGACGTCGCAGTGGGCTGGACCCCGGACGCCGACACCCTGCTGGAACTCACCGCCGGCAAGGGCGATGGCGAAGCGCGTTATGCCGGTCGCGGCATGGACGGTTCGCAGTTCAAGCGCGAAAGCCTGGGCCTGCGTTTCGAGAAGTCGAACATCGGCGATGTGCTGGACAAGGTCGAGGCGCAGATCTACTACAACTACGCCGACCACGTGATGGACAACTACACCCTGCGCACGCCGTCAGGCACCGGCATGATGGCAGGCCCGATGGCCTCCAACGTCGACCGTCGAACCCTCGGCGCACGGATCAAAGCCACCTGGCGCTGGGCCGATGTGCAGTTGATCAGCGGCATCGATGCGCAGACCAGCGAACATCGCCAGCGCAGCGCCATGGGCATCGACGTCTACAAGGACTTGCCGCGCAACAAGGACGCCGACTTCCACAACTACGGTGTGTTCAGCGAATTGACCTGGTACGCCGCCGACCGCGACCGGCTGATTACCGGCGCGCGCCTGGACCGTGCTTCGGCCAAGGATTTGCGGCAGACCACTGGGTCCGGGATGATGGCGCGCCCTAACCCGACCGCCGACGACACCCGCGCCGACACACTGCCAAGCGGCTTCGTCCGTTACGAGCATGACCTGGCCGACAGCCCGACCACGCTGTATGCCGGCCTCGGTCACACCCAGCGTTTCCCGGATTACTGGGAGCTGTTTTCACCCAAGTCCGGCCCCGCCGGCTCGGTGAATGCCTTCGACTCGATCAAGCCTGAAAAAACCACCCAGCTCGACTTCGGCCTGCAATACAAGACCGAAGACCTCGAAGCCTGGGCCTCGGGTTACGTCGGACAGGTGCGCGACTACATCCTGTTCAACTACACCCCAACAATGATGGGCATGACCTCGCAAGCACAGAACATCGACGCGCGGATCATGGGCGGCGAATTGGGTGCGGCCTACAAGCTGACCAGTCACTGGAAAGCCGATGCGACCCTGGCCTACGCCTGGGGCAAAAACAGCAGCGACGGCAACGCACTGCCGCAGATGCCGCCGCTGGACGCACGTTTCGGCCTGACCTACAGCGAAGACAACTGGAGCGCAGGGGCCTTGTGGCGAGTGGTCGCGGCGCAAAACCGCATCGACCAGAACAAGGGAAACGTGGTCGGCAAGGACTTCGGCAAGACCCCGGGGTTTGGCGTGTTCTCACTCAATGGCGCGTACCGGATCAACAAAAACTGGAAGGTCAGCACCGGCGTCGACAACCTGTTCGGCAAGGCGTACGCCGAGCACTTGAACCTGGCCGGCAACGCCGGTTTCGGCTACCCGGCCAATGACCCGCAAGCCATTAAAGAACCGGGGCGCACGCTCTGGACCAAGGTGGACATGAGCTTCTAAAAGCATCGCGAGCAGGCTCGCTCCCACATGGACAGTGTTGAACCTGTGGGAGCGAGCCTGCTCGCGATCGGTTGCGCAGCAACCGCAAACAAACAACTAAAAGATCCATGCCAAAGCGGAGCACACGTGATGAAACAGCCCAAACCGAATTTCTACAACCTGGCCTGGCGTTGGCATTTCTATGCCGGTCTGTTCGTCGCGCCTTTCATGGTGATGCTGGCCCTGACCGGCATCATTTACCTGTTCAAGCCGCAGCTCGACCCGTTGATGTATGGCAGCCTGCTGAACGTCCCGGCCGGGCATCACAGCGTCCCGGCCGATGACCTGCTCAAGCGGGTGAAAGAGGCTTATCCACAAGCCACGATCAAGCAGTATTTGCCACCGGTCAACGCCGAGCGCAGCGCGCAATTTGTCGTGCTCGATGGCGGTAACGAGCTCAACGTTTTCGTCGATCCCTACCACGGCGATGTCCTCGGCGAGCAAGACGCGAAAAAGAATCTGCAAGCCGTTGCGCGAGCGATTCATGGCGAATTGATGATCGGCACCGTCGGTGATCGACTGATCGAACTGGCCGCCGGTTGGGGCGTGGTGTTGGTGGTCTCCGGCGTCTTTCTGTGGTGGCCACGCGGCCAGGCGGCCGGCATCCTGTGGCCACGCTTGAGCAGTCGCGGTCGAGTGCTCTGGCGTGACCTGCACGCGGTGACCGGATTCTGGGGCGCGTCGTTGTTGCTGGTGATGCTGCTCAGCGGCATGACCTGGACCGGGTTCTGGGGCAAGCAATACGCGCAAGTGTGGAACGTCTTTCCGGCCGCGATGTGGGACAACGTGCCCAAGTCCGATGTCGAGGCTCGCAGCCTCAACACCGCCACCCGCCAGACCGTGCCTTGGGCCATGGAAAACACACCGATGCCAATGTCCGGCGACCACGCCGAACACATGGCCCACAGCGGCACGCAAGCCGGCCCTGCGGCGCCGACCATCAGCCTGCAGGACGTGCAGAACATCGCAGTGCAACGCAAGGTCGAACCGGGTTACAGCATCACCTTGCCGACCACGGCAACTGGCGTGTTCACCATCGCAGTGTTCGCCGACGACCCGCGCAACGACGCCACGCTCCACGTCGATCAGTACACCGGCGACGTCCTCGCCGACGTGCGTTTCGAGCAGTACGGCGCCGTCGCCCGCGCGACGGAAATCGGCGTGATGTTGCACGAAGGCAAAATGTTCGGCCCGCTAAATCAGATCATCATCCTGCTGATCTGCCTGATGATTCTGCTCAGCGCCGTCAGCGGTGTGGTGATCTGGTGGAAGCGCCGTCCACAGGGAAAATTCGGTGTTCCGCCGCTGCGCCACGATTTGCCGAAATGGAAAACCGCGATGGTCATCATGTTTGCATTGGCGGTGGTGTTTCCGTTGGTGGGGGCTTCGCTGGTAGTTGTTTGGCTGCTGGATCGGGTGCTGCTGTCGCGATTCAATCGGCAAACTGAATCGGCCTCACCTTCATAATGAAACAGGCGAGCTGCTTGTTTTTTAGCGTTACTGTATAACTCAAACACCTCGTTCTGATCCGAAGGCCTCATCGTCGGAACGCCGCCCGGAGCAAGCTCGGCTCCTACAGGAATTGTGTCGATCACACAATTTACTGTAGGAGCCGAGCTTGCTCGCGAAGGCGTCATCAGCACCGCCGAAAATCTCAGAGTTAACGCATGACCTCGCTGAACCTCACAAACCTCGCCTGGACACCCTTGGGCCACGGCCATTGCCATCATCAGTTCCAGCTGCGTGATGCAACCTTGCACGTGCTCCCCGGTGAGTTCGTCGGTCTGATCGGCCCCAACGGCAGCGGCAAAACCAGCCTGCTGCGTTGTGCCTGGCGCTTCAGCAAACCCGAGCGCGGTGAGGTCAAGCTCGACCACCACAACGTCTGGACGCAATCCTCACGCTGGTGCGCACAACGCATCGCCGTGGTCCTGCAGGAATTCCCCGACGCCTTCGGCCTCACCGTCGACGAAGTCGTCGCCATGGGCCGCACACCGCACAAAGGTCTGTTCGACGGCGACACCCTGGAGGACCGAAAACTAGCATCCCAGGCCCTCGAGTCAGTCGGTCTGAAAGGCTTCGAGGATCATGCCTTCGCCACCCTTTCCGGTGGTGAAAAACAGCGCGTGATCCTCGCTCGCGCCCTGGCTCAGCAACCGCAAATGCTGATCCTCGACGAGCCAACCAATCACCTCGACCCGCGTTATCAGCTCGAACTGCTGCAACTGGTCAAACGCCTGAAGATCGGCACCCTGGCGAGCATTCACGACCTCAACCTCGCAGCCGCTTTCTGTGATCGGCTGTACGTGATCAATCACGGCCGCATCGTCGCCAGCGGCACACCGAAAGAAGTCCTGACCGCCACACTGCTGCGCGACGTGTTCGGCGTCGAAGCGCTGATCGATGAACACCCCTTGCACGGCTACCCACGAATTACCTGGATCACCCAACCATGACTTTGCGTTCCCTGTTTTGCCTCGCTCTGTTACTGGGCAGTGCCCAAGCAATGGCCGAGGCCACGAAATACCCGTTGACCATCCAGAGCTGCAACCGCGAAGTCACCTTCAAGGCAGCGCCGAAACATGCGGTCAGCCACGACATCAACATGACCCAGATGATGCTCGCCCTCGGCCTGAAACCCAGCATGGCCGGGTATAGCGGTGTGACCGGCTGGAAGTCGGTCACGCCCGAGATGCAAACCATCCTCGACGGCTTGCCGGAACTGGCGGCCAAGTACCCGTCGGTGGAAACCCTGCTCAACGCCAACGTCGACTTCTTCTTCGCCGGTTGGGATTACGGCATGCGCGTCGGCGGTGACCTCACGCCGCAAACGTTGCAGCCGCTGGGCATCGATGTCTACGAGCTGACCGAGTCCTGCGCGTTCGTGATGAAGCGTCCGCCGGCCAGTCTGGAAGACACCTACAACGACCTGCGCAACCTCGGAAAAATCTTCGACGTGCAGGATCGCGCCAATGCCTTGATCACCGAGATGCAGACGCAAGTCGCCGAGGTGCGCAAGGATCTGCCGACGGACAAACCTCGGGTGTTTCTCTACGACAGCGGTGAGGATCGGGCCATGACGTCCGGGCGACTCGGCATGCCACAGGCGCTGATCGACGCTGCCGGCGGGCGCAACATTCTCGATGACGTCGAGGCGAGCTGGACCCGGGTCAATTGGGAGAACGTGGTCGAGCGCAATCCGCAGGTGATCGTCATCGTCGACTACGGCGAAGTCACCGCCGAGCAGAAGGAACAGTTCCTGCTCAACAACCAGGCCCTGCAATCGGTGGACGCGATCAAGAACCAGCGCTTCATCGTGATTCCGTATGTGCAGGCCACGCCGGGTATCGACAATGTGCTGGCAGTCGAAACCCTGGCCAAGGGTTTCCACGGCGAATGATCAATCGTCGCTACGCCTTGTTGCTGATTGCTCTCGGCGCGTTGTTGCTGGTGTCGTGCGTGGTGTCGCTGGGCTTCGGCCCGGCGCGGGTGCCGGTGGAGGTCGTGTGGCGGATTCTGTTGCACAAGATGTTCGGTGTCGGCGTGCCGGACTGGGCCGCCGGGCAGGAACACATCGTCTGGCTGATTCGCGTGCCGCGCATGCTATTGGGTGCGTTGGTGGGCGCCGGGCTCGCACTGATCGGTGCGGTGCTGCAAGCGGTGACGCGCAATCCGCTGGCCGACCCGCACCTGCTTGGAGTCACCTCCGGCGCGACCCTCGGTGCCGTGATCGTGGTGCTGCATGTCGGGGAAATCGTCGGCCTGCTGACCTTGCCCATCGCCGCGTTTATCGGCGCGTTGCTGAGCATGCTGATCGTGCTGATGATCGCCAACCGCAATGGCCGACTCGACAGTGATCGGCTGCTGTTATGCGGCGTGGCGGTGTCCTTTGTGATGATGGCGATCGCCAATCTGCTGCTGTTTCTTGGCGATCATCGCGCGAGTTCGGCGGTGATGTTCTGGATGCTCGGCGGGCTCGGGTTGGCACGGTGGGAGTTGCTGGCGGTGCCAGCGGCCAGCGTGTTGCTCGGGTTGGTTTTGTTGCTGGGCATGGCTCGACCATTGAATGCGTTGATGGCGGGGGAACAGACGGCCGTGACCCTCGGGCTCAATGCTCGCACCGTGCGGTTGCGGGTGTTTTTGATTGCGTCGCTGATGACCGGGGTGCTGGTGTCGATCAGCGGGTCTATCGGATTTGTCGGGTTGATGGTGCCGCACATTGCGCGGCGGTTGGTGGGGGCTGAGCATCGGCGGTTGCTGCCGGCGTGCGTCCTGCTCGGCAGCCTCTTTCTGGTCTGGGTCGATGTCGCCGCCCGCACCCTGATCGCCCCCGAGGATTTGCCGATCGGCATAGCCACGGCGGCGATTGGCGGGTTGTTTTTCATCGGCCTGATGCGCAGGCGCTGATGCCAACGGTTGTGACCGGTACCCCGCCCCCCTTACAACTCATCCCGCGTGGGGTGGGGGGAGACATCCGGAATCTGTTGGCGTCTGAGGCTCCAGTCTGAGCCGAGGCGCCTGGCCTGATTCCAGAAATAAGCAGGCTTGAGCACCTGCAATTTGCCGATATCCGCCAGACGGGTAATAAACAGATCGGTCGACAGCACGGTGGCCCACTTTCCTTCGACGAGCTGAACGGGCTGGGTCAGCAGCAATGTTCGCTCCGAGGCCGAATAGGTGGGTGTGTATTTAAGCAATGCCCCATAACGCGTCGAATAGTAGTAGGCGTTGATATCAAACCCTTTGGCTTTCAAGGCATGGGTGTGCGCATGCACCTGGGCTGCAGAGGCGAAGTTTGCGTCAGTTGCATCGGACCGTTCGGCCGGTGTCGTGCCTGCCGCCAGCAAGAGCTGATGGCTGGCCACCAATGTATAGCCGTCAGGAAATCGTGGCAGTCTGTTTCGGGGTGAGGTCGAGGCATCGCTCGCAATACGGAAAATTCGCTTGATGGCTTCATTGGGAGACCCAGGATCTGCAATGGGCTCCAATGCAACAAAGGAGTAACTGCCGGGACTGCTCAAAATCGCGCTGGCGTGCACCGTCGTCTGACTCTCGTGACTGCGCAGCCGCGACTGCGCATAAAGGGCAGCGTCGTCAGGATGATGGAATATCGGCCCCAAGGCTGGAGCAGGGTTGTTTGCCCACTGTTCATCGACGGAAACAGAAGGCATGCGGGGCTGCCAGCTCTGGCCCACTTTGCCTTTTCGTGACCAATAGGCGCTGGTCACCAGGACCTCCAGCTCTCCGGACTTGGCCATTCGCTGGATGTAACTGCTCAGCCTGAACCTGCCCTCGCCGATGTCCCTCCAGTCACGCTGTGCGCGCTCAAGCGTGGCAAACGGATTGTCCTTGAATTCGTACTGGCCGAATTTGTCCAGCGAGAGGTCCGGGTCGAAGGGACTGAGCGACAATCGCAACAAGGCACCATCGGCGCAGGAGACGTAAATCGGTTTGTAGCCCTGGGGCGTTCGCGCAGCGTCACGGGCCAGACTCACGTCCATGGGGGAAAGGAAATGCCGGTAATCATCGTCCGACAGATTTTGCGGCGCTTGCCCCGCGCACAGGAGAATCGCGCTGGTGACGTGGGAGGAAGGGAGTACACCGGGAAAGATTCGGTCATACGCCAACCATGCGCCTTGCATGTCAATGGGCAGGGTCGCAATGAAGGCTCCGGTACGCGCATTTTTCAGAATGAATCCAAACCCCGTCGCTGAACGATTGCGTGCCCGTTCATGAGCGAAACAGGCCGCATCCTGTTCTCGAATGTACATAGGGCTGCAGGCCGGCTCGGCAACCGCTCGTGCATAGCCGGAAGTTACCGCGACGGCCGGGGGATAGGCTGCGAATTCTGTCACTGTACGAGCCGAGCCCCATAGCGGGCTCCCTGAAACCACTTGCAGGTAACCGGACTTTGCCAGGCTTTTTACCCAGTCTGTCGGTGACAGCAGCCCCAGATAGATTTGTTCCTTGATTGACGCGGCATCCAGCTCTCGCCCCGGCTTGCCCGAAGTGCCCAGGGCAATGGCCAGGTCGGCTTTGAATCGTGCCCATAACCCGGCCCGATAGCGAATGGTCGCACCGTCCGGCGCCAGAAAATATTCATCGAGCATTAGCCCTTCACGGATGAATGCTGTGCATACGACATCGACGGAGAGCATGTTGAGATACACCTCCTTGTCGACTGTCGACAGCAGCACCGGCAACTCGCGAGGTACTCGGGAGCGATAGCGCGCAATGATCAAACACCCCGCCGGAAACTGGCCAAGCGTCACGGCTTCGTCCGGGAAGACCCACGGGATATCAAAGTCTTCTCGCAGGATAGCGATCGGATCGGTGGCCACAAAAAAACCATCGGCGCGTTTCAGAATCACACCGCCAAACGCCTTGGCGCTACCGCTCGGTAGTTGCGAACGCACATGCAGAGCCGCATCATCAGCCGTCAGAAATACCGGGCCGAGGGTTCGTCGTTGCAGGTTCATGCTCGACTGCCAGTACTTGTCGACCCCCCCTCTACTGTCCCAGCAGACATTGGTGCGCATCACCTGCAACACACCGCTGTTGGCGACCACTCTGACAAAACCCGTCGGGGTCAGCACACCACTGGCCAGGTTTTTCTGGATATCCTCCAGCCCCATGCCGGGAGTGTCGTTGTCGAACAGCTTGGTGCCCTTGCGCGGGACGTATTTGAGCAGGGCTCCGTCCTGAGTCGAAATGTAGAGAGGAATGACCCTGTCCGGATCCAGCACCGGACGTTTGTTCGAGTCATAAACCACCACAAACAGATCTCTGGGCACAATGAAGTGGTGCGCCAGCCAGCGTCTGGCCGGGTCACGGGCATGCTTGACCCGTTGGCGCGAATAGTAAAAAGCGTGGAGCTTGAATGACTCGGGATAGTGATAGTCCCCGGTCTTTCGGGAAATGCCAAACAGGCTGCGCAACGAGTAAAGTTTGTCTCTCCCATCGCTGACCGGGACCCGTTCAGTGGCAATGTACTCTTCCTTGCCTTGTTGTTTGAGGATGAATCCGAACCAGGTCCGTTCTTCGTCATACAGCTCGGTGTCTTTGGCGTAGCGATCGAGTGCCGCCTCATCGGCTGACTGGAAAACCGCACCGAACGACACCCGCTCCGGCACGCTACGCGCCCACGGACCGGCGACGACAGGGCCGGTTATTCTTCCTCGGGGCCGCCAGCGACCGTTGCTGACGAGGACTTGCAAATCGCCGGCCGCCGCCGCTTCCTCGACGAATTGTTCCGGTTTGATGGTCCCCTTCTTCAGTCCCAGGGCAAACACGCCAGGTGCTGCCTCGGTGCCCAGTTGCGCCAGCAGGCTCAACGCACGAGGCCTGTCGGGAGTGAAACCGATCAGGCTGTTTTCGGCCCCCGAAAGATAAGCCGGCAGACCGCTCTGCAGGCTGTTGCGCAGTTCGTCAACGCTGAACATCAACAAGCTGGTCGCGGCATCTTCGACAGTCCATTTCAGCTGCGTAACCTTGGCTACATCGAGCGTCGAAAGCGCAGGGTGCGAATAGAAACGACTGTGCAAGACATGGTTATCGGGGATCACCTCGTGATGGGAGGTCATGCTGACCGGATGCCCGGTCAGGTCGGTGATCACAAACCGTTGATCGTTTCGCTGAAGGATATAGCCGTAATACCCGCGGTTACGATGCCGCCCGATTTGCTCATGGGCAAAGCGGGCGGCATCGTCCGCCGAAAGAAACGCCCTTTCCAATAGGTTCAGTGCTGAGCCCGACTGGGTCGGGGCGAGTTGTTGTAGTTGTTCGTCCATGCAGTGGAACTCCATTGAGTCATTCAAGGGTGGACCCCCACTCTCGCACCGCAAAGCATTGCGAAGGCGGTACATAGTTACTACCTCACGCGCTCGGCACCACTTGGACGCATCGCCATGCCCGCGAGCGTTTTTATGCCCGTTCACGGTGCAACAAGTACCTGCGCCGAACGTTCTCGCCCCTCCGGCAAAGCACTTTCGGTCTTAGGCACAGCCCTTGCTAACGACCCTTCAGTAGTCCGCATCTGCCAACCAAGAAAACTCATAAGTTCATGGAGATCGCACAATGAAGCGTCGCAGTTTGATCAAGGCTTTCACACTCTCGGCAAGCATTGCCGCGATGGGCATGACCTGGAGCCTCCAGGCCGCCGAGACCATCAAGGTCGGTATTCTGCATTCGTTGTCCGGCACCATGGCGATCTCTGAAACGTCCTTGAAAGACATGGCGTTGATGACCATCGACGAGATCAACGCCAAGGGCGGCGTGAACGGCAAGATGCTGGAGCCGGTGGTGGTCGACCCGGCGTCGAACTGGCCGCTGTTCGCTGAAAAGGGCCGTCAACTGCTGACCCAGGACAAGGTGGCGGTGGTGTTCGGTTGCTGGACGTCGGTGTCGCGTAAATCGGTGTTGCCGGTGTTCGAAGAGCTCAACGGCCTGCTGTTCTACCCGGTGCAGTACGAAGGTGAAGAGATGTCGCCGAACGTGTTCTACACCGGCGCCGCGCCGAACCAGCAAGCGATCCCGGCGGTGGAATACCTGATGAGCGAAGAAGGCGGCAGCGCCAAGCGTTACTTCCTGTTGGGCACCGACTACGTCTACCCGCGCACCACCAACAAAATCCTGCGCTCGTTCCTGCACTCCAAAGGTGTGGCGGACAAGGACATCGAAGAGGTCTACACCCCGTTCGGTCATAGCGATTACCAAACCATCGTGGCCAACATCAAAAAATTCTCGGCGGGCGGCAAGACTGCGGTCATCTCCACTGTCAACGGCGACTCCAATGTGCCGTTCTATAAAGAACTGGCCAACCAGGGTTTGAAAGCCACCGACGTTCCGGTCGTGGCATTCTCGGTCGGCGAAGAAGAACTGCGCGGCATCGACACCAAACCGCTGGTGGGCAACCTCGCGGCCTGGAACTACTTCGAGTCGGTCGAAAACCCGGCGAACAAGAAGTTCGTCGCCGACTGGAAAGCCTACGCCAAGAAACACAACCTGCCGGGCGCCGACAAAGCGGTGACCAACGACCCGATGGAAGCCACGTACGTGGGCATCCACATGTGGGCGCAAGCGGCTGAGAAAGCCAAATCCACCGACGTCGACAAAGTCCGCGTAGCACTCGCCGGCCAGACTTTTGCCGCGCCGTCGGGTTACACCCTGACCATGGACAAGACCAACCACCACCTGCACAAACCGGTGATGATCGGCGAGATTCAGGCGGACGGTCAGTTCAACGTGGTGTGGCAGACCGAAGGGCCGATCCGTGCCGAGCCGTGGAGCCCGTTCATCTCGGGTAACGACAAGAAGCCGGATTATGCGGTGAAGAGCAACTGAGGCGGAGCTGAAGTTTGGGGTGGGTCTGAGATCCACCCCTCACCCCAGCCCTCTCCCCACGGGGGAGAGGGGGAAAGGGAGCCGAGCTTCATGCTTTTCAAAGTCTGAGTTCAGCTCGAATTTGCAAGTCGCAGCAAGTCAACCAAACACCTCGGTCAGTCCCCTCTACCCTCTGGGGAGAGGGGGAAAGGGAGCTGATCTTCATGCTTTTCAAAGCCTGAGTTCGGCTCGAATTTGCAAGTCGCAGCAAGTCGACCAAACACCTCGGTCAGTCCCCTCTACCCTCTGGGGAGAGGGTTAGGGTGAGGGGTCGATCCAAAGCCGAACACCGCTCCATCGGCCGTAGCTAGACAGGGAACACCACCAATGCCCACTGCCCTTTACCGCTTCATCCTCGCCCTCGCGCTGCTATTGCCGATGGCCGCGCATTCTGGCGACGCCGAAGACTTCGTCGCGGCCAATCCCGTGCAGCAAGCCAGGCTTCTGGAAGCCTGGGCCGCGCAGCCCGATCCGGCCCGTATCGAGCTGATCAACGCCCTGCAACAAGGCGAGTTGACCGTCGACGGCCAACCGAAAACCCTGCGCCTGAACAACCGCCTGCGCGGTCTTATCGACACCGCGCTGGCCAGCCACCAATTGCTCGCGACCGACGCCAAAACCCGTCTGGCCGCCGCGCAGCAATTGCAGAAAAGCGCCAAACCGGCGCAGTTGAAATTCCTCGACCAGCAGTTGGCTGGCGAAAAAGATGAAAGCGTTCACGCCGCTTTGAGCCTGGCGCTGGCCAATCTGCAACTGGTCGATGCTGACCCGGCCGTACGCCTCGCCGCTGTGCGTCTGCTCGGTGAAACCGGTGATCCGCTGGCTCGCACCCGCCTCGAAAGTCTGCTGCAACCCGGTGTCGAAGCCGACGCCGGCGTACGCACCGCTGCCGAAACCAGCCTCGCCCAGGTCAAACGCAAATTGCTGATCGGCGAGATCCTCGGCCAGGCCTTCAGTGGCATGTCGCTGGGTTCGATCCTGTTGCTTGCCGCACTCGGTCTGGCGATTACTTTCGGCTTGCTCGGCGTGATCAACATGGCCCACGGCGAGATGCTGATGCTCGGCGCGTACTCGACGTACGTGGTGCAGCTGATGTTCCAGCGCTTCGCTCCGCAAGCCATCGAGTTCTACCCGCTGATCGCGTTGCCGGTGGCGTTTTTCGTCACCGCCGCCATTGGCATGGCGCTGGAGCGTACGGTGATTCGCCATCTCTACGGCCGCCCGCTGGAAACCCTGCTCGCCACGTGGGGCATCAGCCTGATGCTGATTCAGCTTGTTCGGTTGGTGTTCGGCGCGCAGAACGTCGAAGTGGCCAACCCGGCGTGGCTGTCGGGCGGGATTCAAGTGCTGCCGAATCTGGTGCTGCCGTACAACCGCATCGTGATCATCGCGTTCGCGCTGTTTGTGGTGGTGCTGACCTGGTTGCTGCTGAACAAGACACGCCTCGGTTTGAACGTGCGTGCCGTCACCCAGAACCGCAACATGGCCGCTTGCTGCGGCGTACCCACCGGGCGCGTGGACATGCTCGCCTTCGGCCTCGGTTCGGGCATTGCCGGACTCGGTGGCGTAGCCCTCAGCCAGATCGGCAACGTCGGCCCGGACCTCGGCCAGAGCTACATCATCGACTCGTTCCTGGTGGTGGTGCTCGGTGGCGTTGGCCAATTGGCCGGTAGTGTGCTGGCAGCGTTCGGCCTCGGCATCGCCAACAAGATTCTCGAACCGCAGATCGGTGCCGTGCTCGGCAAGATCCTGATCCTCGCGCTGATCATTCTGTTCATCCAGAAACGTCCGCAAGGCCTCTTCGCACTGAAAGGACGGGTGATCGACTGATGAATCAGCCCCTGCTCGTTACCGCAACACAAAAAGCCGGTCCCAAAGTCACGATCGCCGTTGGCGCGGTGATCCTCGTTCTGTTGCTGGCGTTGCCGCTGCTGTCGTTGTTGTCGCCGGACAGCTCGTTTCACGTCTCGGCTTACACGCTGACGCTGGTGGGCAAGATTCTCTGCTATGCGATTGTCGCGCTGGCCCTCGATCTGGTCTGGGGTTACGCCGGTCTGTTGTCCCTTGGTCACGGTTTGTTCTTTGCCCTCGGCGGCTATGCGATGGGCATGTACCTGATGCGCCAGGCTTCCGGTGATGGTTTACCGGCATTCATGACCTTCCTGTCGTGGACTGAGTTGCCGTGGTACTGGACCGGCACCAGCAGCTTCCTCTGGTCGATGTGTCTGGTGGTGCTGGCGCCGGGGTTGCTGGCGCTGGTGTTCGGGTTCTTCGCCTTCCGCTCGCGGATCAAGGGCGTGTATTTCTCGATCATGACCCAGGCCCTGACCTTCGCCGGGATGCTGCTGTTCTTCCGCAACGAAACCGGGTTTGGCGGTAATAACGGCTTCACCAATTTCCGCACCATTCTCGGGTTTGGCATCACTGAACCGGGGACTCGCGCGGTGCTGTTTTTCGCCACCGTGGTGTTGCTGGTGGCGAGCCTGTTCATCGGCTGGCGTCTGGCGCAGAGCAAGTTTGGCCGGGTGTTGACCGCCCTTCGCGATGCGGAAAACCGCCTGATGTTCTGCGGTTACGATCCGCGCGGTTTCAAGTTGTTTGTCTGGGTGTTGAGCGCGGTTTTGTGCGGCCTGGCGGGCGCGTTGTATGTGCCGCAAGTCGGGATCATTAACCCGAGTGAAATGTCGCCGACCAACTCCATCGAGGCCGCCGTTTGGGTGGCGCTGGGCGGTCGCGGCACGCTGATCGGCCCGCTGCTGGGTGCCGGTGTGGTCAACGGCATGAAGAGCTGGTTCACCGTGGCTTTCCCGGAATACTGGCTGTTCTTCCTCGGCGCGTTGTTCATCGTCGTGACCCTGTACCTGCCCAAAGGCGTGATCGGTTTGCTGAAAAAAAGGGGTGAACAATGAGAGTCACAGCGACGGCTGAATTCATGCTCGAACCGGCGTTTTTTCCACCATTGGAACCGAACAGGGACGCCGGCAGCAGCCGTGACGCCATCGGCCTCGGCCAGCGCGTCGGCCCCGGCCTGAACACTCGCCATGGCACGATCCTGACCCTGGAAGACATCAGCGTCAGCTTCGATGGTTTCAAGGCGCTGAACGATCTGAACCTGTACATCGGCGTCGGCGAATTGCGCTGCATCATCGGCCCCAACGGCGCAGGTAAGACCACGCTGATGGACGTGATCACCGGCAAGACTCGTCCGAGTCACGGCAAAGCCTGGTTCGGTGAAACCCTCGACCTGACGCAGATGAGCGAAGTGCAAATCGCCCAGGCCGGCATTGGTCGCAAGTTCCAGAAGCCGACAGTGTTCGAAGCCTTGAGCGTTTTTGAAAACCTGGAACTGGCGCAGAAAACCGACAAATCGGTGTGGGCCAGCCTGCGGGCGCGCCTGAGTGGCGAACAGAAGGATCGCATCAGCGAAGTGCTGGATACCATCCGCCTGACCACGTCAGTCAATCGCCCGGCGGGCTTGTTGTCCCACGGTCAGAAGCAGTTTCTGGAAATCGGTATGTTGCTGATGCAGGACCCGCAACTGCTGCTGCTCGACGAGCCGGTGGCGGGCATGACCGACGCCGAAACCGAATTCACCGCCGAACTGTTCAAGAGCCTCGCGGGCAAGCATTCGCTGATGGTGGTGGAACACGACATGGGCTTCGTCGGCTCCATCGCCGACCACGTCACCGTGTTGCACCAGGGCAGCGTGCTGGCCGAAGGGTCGCTGGAGCAGGTGCAGGACAACGAGCGCGTGATCGAGGTGTACCTCGGCCGCTAGAACTGCGAACACATACCAATGTGGGAGCTAACTGTGGTGAGGGGATTTATCCCCGCTGGACTGCGAAGCAGGCCCAAGATTTTGGGGCGGCTACGCCACCCAACGGGGCGGTGCGACGTTTCGCTAAATCCCCTCGCCACAGTTCGCTCCCACAGGGGATTGGGGAGAATTTGAAAATGCTGCAAGTTCAGAAGCTGCACCAGTATTACGGCGGTAGCCACATCCTGCGGGGCCTGACGTTTGACGTGAAAGTCGGTGAAGTCACCTGCCTGCTCGGGCGTAACGGTGTGGGCAAAACTACCCTGCTCAAGTGCCTGATGGGTTTGTTGCCGGCCAAAGAAGGCGCGGTGAACTGGGAAGGCAAAACGATCACCGCGTTCAAGCCACACCAGCGGGTTCACGCCGGAATCGCTTACGTGCCTCAGGGGCGGGAAATTTTCGGTCGGCTGACCGTGGAAGAAAACCTGTTGATGGGCCTGTCGCGATTTCCCGGCGCTGAAGCCAAGGAAGTCCCGGCGTTCATCTACGAGCTGTTTCCGGTGCTGCTGCAGATGAAGCAACGCCGCGGCGGTGACTTGTCCGGTGGCCAGCAGCAGCAATTGGCGATTGGCCGTGCGTTGGCCAGCCGTCCACGCCTGCTGATTCTCGACGAGCCCACCGAAGGCATCCAGCCCTCGGTGATCAAGGAAATCGGCGCGGTGATCAAGAAGCTTGCGGCCCGTGGTGATATGGCGATTTTGCTGGTGGAGCAGTTCTACGATTTCGCCGCCGAGTTGGCCGATCAGTACCTGGTGATGTCCCGGGGCGAAATCGTGCAACAGGGTCGCGGAGAAAATATGGAGGCCGAGGGTGTTCGCGGTCTGGTTACGATCTAATCTGCAGCGTCCTAACGATAATTAGACATCATGAATTTACCCGTCCTCACTGCCCTGTTTACCCCGAGCTGGCATGCCGAGCTGGAACTCGGCTACGCCCGATTCGGCGACAGCACCCGCCCGGTTCAGCGCCGGCACAAAGGCCCGCTGCGGGTGCAGAAGCATCTGTATGCCGAAGGGCCGGAGGTTTGCCAGCACATCATCGTGCACCCGCCGGGCGGGATTGCCGGCGGCGATCGGCTGGACATCTCGGCCAGTGTCGGCCGCGATGCCTGGGCGCAAATCACCAGCCCCGGCGCGGCCAAATGGTATCGCGCGGCGGGCCCCGCTTATCAGCAGCTGGATTTGAAAGTGGCGACCGGTGCGACACTTGAATGGTTGCCACAAGAGACGATCATTTTCAGTGCCGCCCAGGCTGAACTCAGCACGTGCATCGACCTTGAAGGCGATGCCCGGGTGTTCTACTGGGACGTGGTGGCGCTGGGACGGCCGGCCAGCGGCGAGCGATTTGATCGCGGGCATTTTCAGGCGCAACTGGACATCCGCCGCGACGGTCAGTTGCTCTGGCATGAACGCCAGCGCATTGTCGGAGGCGATGGTTTACTTGATTCGCCGATTGGGCTGGATGGGCAACCGGTGTTTGCGACCCTGTTGGTGACTGGCGACATCGATAGCGACTTGTTGGAGAAATGCCGTTCGCTGCCCCATGACGTGCGCGGAGACCTGACCCAGTTGCCGGGGCTTTTGGTTGCACGTTGCCTGGCCAGTGAAGCGCTGCTGGCGAGGGGTTGGCTGATTGATTTGTGGCGATTGCTCAGGCCTGCGTTGCTTGGCCGGGAAGCTTTGCCGCCGAGGATTTGGAGTACTTGAGGGCCACCCCTCACCCCCCGCCCTCTCCCCAAGGGGGAGAGGGAGCCTGACCGATGTGATTTGCAGAAATATTCCAGACACAAGAATGCTACTGACTGATCCGGCCCCAACATCCAACCGAGATCAGTCCCCTCTCCCCTCTGGGGAGAGGGTTAGGGTGAGGGGTGGTTTTCATTGACACCCCCAAACCGCAAGAACCTCACAAAACTGCCCAGATGGATTCCAAACGATGGACCTGACCCCACGCGAAAAAGACAAGCTGTTGATCTTCACCGCCGGCCTCGTGGCCGAGCGGCGTTTGGCGCGCGGCGTGAAACTCAACTACCCGGAAGCCATGGCCTACATTTCCGCCGCGCTGCTCGAAGGCGCGCGCGACGGCCAGACCGTGGCCGAGTTGATGCACTTCGGCACCACCCTGCTCAGCCGCGAACAAGTGATGGAAGGCATCCCGGAAATGATCCCGGAGATCCAGGTCGAAGCGACCTTTCCCGACGGCACCAAACTGGTCACCGTTCACCAACCGATCGCCTGAGGCCGCGCCATGACTTACCACATCCGCGATGCAGCGCACGCCGACTTGCCGGCGATCCGCGACATCTACAACGACGCCGTGCTCAACACCACGGCCATCTGGAACGAACAGGCCGTGGATTTGGGTAACCGCCAGACCTGGTTCAGCGCCCGCCAATCCCAGGGCTACCCGATTCTGGTGATTGTCGACGGCGACAACACGGTGCTGGGCTACGCTTCATTCGGTGACTGGCGGCCGTTCGACGGGTTCCGCCACACCGTGGAGCATTCGGTTTACGTGCGCAGCGATCAGCGTGGCAATGGCCTCGGCCCGAAATTGATGACCGCGTTGATCGAGCGCGCCAAAGGCTGCGACAAACATGTAATGGTCGCCGCCATCGAAAGCGGTAACGCCGCGTCTATTCACCTGCATGAACGAGCCGGTTTCGTGACGACCGGCCAAATGCCCCAGGTGGGCACCAAGTTCGGTCGCTGGCTGGACCTGACTTTTATGCAACTGACCCTCAATCCTGGCGCGGAGCCGCCGACCGCCAACAAGGAGTAATTTGCCATGAACGCCGCCCAACTGCGCCGCGTCAATGTTGAAAGCTTTGCGCACTATCGTCAGGGTTTGATTGATCTGCTGCTCGACGCCGTCGGCTATGGCGCCAGCGTCGGGTTCATGGCCGATCTGGACGCCACCCAGGCCCGAGCCTATTTCGATGATGTCCAGGAGAACCTGAACAAGGGCAACGTGTTGCTGTGGGTGGTGGTCAAGGACGAGCAAGTGCAGGCCAGTGTGCAACTGACTCTGTGCCAGAAAGCCAATGGCCTGAACCGCGCCGAAGTGCAAAAACTGCTGGTACGTGAACATGCGCGTCGCCGGGGTCTGGGCCAACAGTTGATGAGTGCGCTGGAAACGGCCGCCCTCCAGCACAAGCGCGGCATGCTCTACCTCGACACCGAGGCCGGCTCCCCTGCCGAAGACTTCTACAAAGCCTTGGGTTACACCCGCGCCGGTGAAATCCCTGACTATGCCTGCGACCCGAGCGGCCGCTACAAACCGACTGCCCTCTACTACAAGATTCTCCAAGGAGCCCATTGATGATTCCCGGTGAATACCAGATCCAGCCCGGTGACATCGAACTCAACGTTGGCCGCCGCACCGTCAGCCTGAAGGTGGCCAACAGCGGCGACCGGCCGATCCAGGTCGGCTCGCATTACCACTTCTTCGAAACCAACGATGCGCTGACGTTCGACCGCGCCGCCAGCCGCGGCATGCGCCTGAACATCCCCGCCGGCACCGCCGTGCGCTTCGAACCTGGGCAGAGCCGCGAGGTCGAGTTGGTAGACCTGGCCGGGCATCGCCGGGTGTTCGGGTTTGCCGGGCGGATCATGGGTGACCTGTAAATAATGCGGTGTCTGCACCGGCCCCATCGCGGGCAAGCCTTGCTCCTACAGGTGACCACGCCCCCGTAGGAGCAAAGCTTGCTCGCGATAGCGAGCTACGCGAGCGGTCTAAAATTCAATTGAATCTCAAGGCGAACGAATGAAGATTTCCCGTCAGGCCTACGCCGACATGTTCGGCCCCACCGTCGGTGACAAGGTCCGTCTGGCCGACACCGAGCTGTGGATCGAAGTCGAGAAAGACTTCACCACCTACGGTGAAGAAGTGAAATTCGGCGGCGGCAAAGTCATCCGCGACGGCCAGGGTCAAAGCCAATTGCTCGCCGCTGAGGTCGTCGACACGTTGATCACCAACGCGCTGATCATCGACCACTGGGGCATCGTCAAGGCCGATGTCGGCCTCAAGGACGGGCGCATCGCCGCTATCGGCAAGGCCGGCAACCCGGACATCCAGCCGAACGTGAGCATCGCAGTCGGCGCCAGCACCGAAGTCATCGCCGGTGAAGGCATGATCCTCACCGCGGGCGGCATCGACACGCACATCCATTTCATCTGCCCGCAGCAGATCGAAGAAGCATTGATGAGCGGCGTCACCACCATGATCGGCGGCGGCACCGGCCCGGCCACGGGCACCAATGCAACCACCTGCACGTCCGGCCCGTGGCACCTGGCGCGCATGCTCCAGGCCGCCGATGCGTTCCCGATGAACATCGGCTTCACCGGCAAGGGCAACGCCAGCCTGCCGGAACCGTTGATCGAGCAGGTCAAGGCCGGCGCCATCGGCCTGAAGTTGCACGAAGACTGGGGCACCACCCCGGCGAGCATCGACAACTGCCTGAACGTCGCCGACCAGTACGACGTACAAGTGGCGATCCACACCGACACCCTCAACGAATCCGGTTTCGTCGAGACCACCCTCGCCGCTTTCAAAGGCCGGACCATCCACACCTATCACACCGAAGGTGCGGGCGGCGGTCATGCCCCGGACATCATCAAGGCCTGCGGCTTTGCCAACGTGCTGCCGAGTTCCACCAACCCGACCCGGCCGTTCACCCGCAACACCATCGACGAACACCTCGACATGCTGATGGTCTGCCATCACCTCGACCCAAGCATTGCCGAAGACGTGGCCTTCGCCGAAAGCCGCATTCGCCGCGAAACCATCGCCGCCGAAGACATCCTCCACGACCTCGGCGCGTTCTCGATGATCAGCTCCGACAGCCAGGCCATGGGCCGCGTTGGCGAAGTGATCACCCGCACCTGGCAGACCGCCGACAAGATGAAAAAACAGCGCGGCCCGTTGCCCGGTGATGGCGAAGGCAACGACAACTTCCGCGCCAAACGCTACATTGCCAAGTACACCATCAACCCCGCAATCACCCACGGCATCAGCCATGAAGTGGGCTCGGTCGAAGTGGGCAAATGGGCCGACCTGGTGCTCTGGCGTCCGGCGTTTTTCGGGGTGAAACCGACGTTGATTCTAAAAGGCGGTGCCATTGCGGCCAGCCTGATGGGGGATGCCAACGCGTCGATTCCAACACCGCAACCGGTGCACTACCGCCCGATGTTCGCCAGCTACGGCGGCTCATTGCACGCCACCAGCCTGACCTTCATCAGCCAGGCGGCACAAGACGCCGGATTGCCCGAAGCGCTGGGTTTGAAAAAGAAAATCGCCGTGGTCAAAGGCTGCCGCGACGTGCAGAAAACCGACCTGATCCACAACGATTACCTGCCGAACATCGATGTCGACCCACAGACTTATCAGGTCAAGGCCGACGGCGTGTTGCTTTGGTGTGAACCGGCGGATGTGCTGCCGATGGCGCAGCGCTATTTTCTGTTCTGAAGATTCAAAGCAAGAAAAACCCTGAGTGCGCCCACACTCAGGGTTTTAAAGGCATCTATCGATACCATTTTTTCAGCACCCTCGATGCGCAGGATTGCGCCTTCACATCGAGGCAAAAACAACCGGGGTCAGCTAGAGGTGTCCACCGTAAAAAGAGGAGGTTCAACCCGGCGCAGTTTTGCCCGGTCCATGGCTTGCTGCGTCAGTTGCTTGATAAGGGTTTCACGCTCCTCCCTGATCAGGTCAAGCTCTGCGACAAACGCTTCATCGGTCACGACTTGACCCGGCGCAAAGGCGCTTTCAGGTTTACCGAGTTCGGCGGCAAGTACCCTGATTTCTTCCTTCAATTCCTCTCTTTCCTTCAGTGTCAGGTCCGTGCGGGAGGCGCGTTCATCCAGAGCAACCTTGAACTCGGTGGTCGCTACCGTCTTGCTATCGAACGCCCTGAAACGTGCCCGATTCGAACGCTGCACATAGCTCCGCCAGAATGGTTGTTCGGCAATCGAATCACGCAGCAGATCGCCTTCCTCCAGCCCCAAAACTCGTTGGTAGGCGCCCTCGATCATTTCGCTGGTAACGCCTGCGATTCGCCGAAACATCATGCCGCGCGCCTGCCATGGCAGCTCAAGCCGTTCTGCCAGGTCCGTCATGAACGCCAGGTGAACCTCGACCTCGTCAATGGTTCCGGTGACAGTGCCTCCGGCGTCGATGCGTCGAAAGCGTTCGCCCGCGGCCTCGCGCTCGATGATATGGCGACGGGCGATTCGCTCGATTTCATCCAGGCGACTCTTCCCCCTGGCCAACTCGACCAACTGCGCTTCGATCAAACTGGCGTTGCCCAGTTCAAGGGCTTCCTGGACCAGCACTTCAACCCCCAGAACGTTGAATAGCTGGGTCGCGGCATCCACGCATTGGGTGCGCATCGCGGCCTCGGTAAAAAATTTCGTGCGCAGCTCAGGGTCCCTGGCCATCAGCTCGATCATTCGCCACACCTTGGCTGTCAAGTCGGTTCGATAGGCGCCACCCGCGGTGAAGTCCGCCGATTGGGTCAGGCGCCGGATCTCATTGAAGAAACTGAACGAGTTGAGTTCATCCTCAAGTGCATCCCAGATCTCTTGCTTCTGTATCCACTCCCTCTGGGTCATGCCTTGCTTCCAATCCAGGCTGTCGCGCACACCTCTAGGGGGATAAGGGCGGTCAGGGTCCAGCCCTGCTGTCCTGATGTATTCCTTAAGCAACTCCAGGTTTTCAGGTGACATAAAGGGCGGTTGGCGGCTGAGCAACGTGCGCGCCAGCAACTCCCCATCTACCGAACCTGGCGACACTTCGGGTATGCGCGTGAGCAGATTATTCTGCAGGTCCAACCAGATATGCCGGGGGCGCGGAAGGTCGAACAGCCCGGCTGGCCAGGTGGTCGCTCCGGTATCGTACAGAAGCAGTGTGTGCAGGTCG
The DNA here is from genome assembly GCF_000282315.2 of Pseudomonas sp. GM41(2012). Taxonomy (GTDB): domain Bacteria; phylum Pseudomonadota; class Gammaproteobacteria; order Pseudomonadales; family Pseudomonadaceae; genus Aquipseudomonas. Next base: position 3,026 of record NZ_AKJN02000009.1, on the reverse strand, counting down.
GGCATGCGACCGATGTTGGGTAGCCGACCCAACGGATTGCGAGACAGCCCCAGCGTTTGCAACTTGGTGCAGCCGGCAAGCCTTTCGACGTCGGCGGGTGTCAGCACAATCCGGTTTCCCGTGAGTTCGAGGAAATTGAGGTGCGGCATCCCGTCGATATGTCGCGGCAACGTTGTCAGCTTATTGCTCCCAAGGTCCAAGGCACGCAACTTGCGAAACGGCTTAAGAAAAGACTGTTCCGCATTGGAAATACCGGTGTTACGCATTTTCAAATACGTGACATGGTCGAAATTGGCTTCCAGCGCCGGCATTTTTTCGAAATGCAGGTCCAGCGGAAAATTGCTCAGGTCCAGATGCTCCCCAATCACATCGCCGAATGCGTCACGCTGTTTTGGCCCGGTACGCTGCCAGCACTGCCTGATTTTTCGGGCGAATTGATTCCTGGCTTTCCATTCCCCGACGCCACTGGCACTGAAACGTAAATCCCGGGTCGGCGAATTCACCCACCGCTTCAAGCTCAAGCTCAACCGTTCGAATTCGAGTTCAAGTGCCTCGATCTGCATGTCAACCGGTATCCCTTCCCGGTTAAAACCGTCCAGCATTGCGACCGTCTCGTCTGACGTCAATGAGGGGTAGAGCCGCCTGATCCGCGCTTCCGGGCTCTGCCCCCAACGCCTGTCAGCGAGTTCGCGAAAATATCCCAGCATCCCGCCCCCTGGCAAACGCATCGTTTGTGGGTCGTACCCCGGTTTGCGGATCGGGTGCTCAAGCAGGATCGGTTCCAGTTGCGCATGGCTCAGCGGTGAGCTCTGCACGGCATCCTTCAACCGGGCACCTTCGTGAATGTCATAACCCAGTGCGTTGCGTTCGGTATCCGGCAGGGCATGCAACACCGAGGCGTAGAGATCGTCGGTACCGTGCAGATGCTGATCCTGCGCGTCTCGCGCTTGATAACGACCGTTCTCATCCAGCACCAGTACTTTGCGGATCGGCGCTTCCGCCGGCCCCACACTGGCGAGCAGGTCCCCGGAAAATCCCAGGTGATGAATTTCGATCCGAACATCCGCCGACCATCCCGGCAAGTTGGCCAGCGAGGCCAACTCGAGGCGACGGGTGTCGGCGTTTTCCAGCTCTTCGAGGTAAAGCCCCTCGTATGCCCGATTCACCCGCACCTGCTCCTGCGCCCGGCGTGCCTGCTGGCGCAAACGCAGCGGCAGGCGCTGTTTCTCGGCCAGGTGTTGCAGGTCGGCAGGCTCGGCACTGTCCAGTAATTCTTGCGCAACGCTGCCGGGCAGTTGCGGGGAATTGTCCACCAGCAAGCGCACCTGCGGGCTGCCGGATACATCGCGGCTTTTGTACAGCGCATCGAACAGACGCTTGTGTTGTTTCTTCGCCTGCATGGCCAATCGGCTGCGTAGCGCGTCGACCCGTGAGGGTGTGTCATTGGCGACCTGTGTACCCAGCATCTCGCGAAGTTCGGTCGTGTTCAGGGATTCAATCACCCGCTCGGGCAATTTCCCGGCCACCAACTCCGAGCGGCTGATTTTGATCGTTTGTGGCTCGGTGGCCATGGTGTTGCCATGTTTGAAGGACGTCCCGGTGCGATCATCGCCTTCAAATACCTCCAGGGCCCGGGACTCCGGCCAGCGCGGTAGTTCGACAAGAGTCGTCGGCAGAAAACCGGCCATCTCCTCCGGGACCTGGTTCGACAGGATTTGCTCGGGATAGCGTTGCGCGTCGGCGTAAGTATTGAAACGCGTGATCGTGTCGCGTAACAACGCCGGCGGAGTTTCATGCTCGACATGCAGTCGGCGCAACAGCCCCTCTTCAACGCCGCTCACTTGCTGGATTTTGGCCAGGGTGGCTGCCGAGTAATGCTCCAGAGAGTTGTCCAGCCTGCGCATCAGGCGAGTCGCGTCCCAGGTCAGCGGTTGCTCGGTTTCAGCTTTCCAGGCGCCGACGTCGTTATGCTCCACCACCGGTTGGTAGGCGCCTGGCCGGTCTGGATGTTGCAGACGATGCTCGCCCGTCACCGGGTCCTGGCTCACCTGGTAATGCTTTTGTTCCATCCGCAGCCACTGCTGCTCGCCGTGCTGATACAGCCCCAGATCATCGGGTTTGGCCTCGGCTGGCAGCGCCACCGAGTGCTCGTAAGGTGTCAGGTCCGGTTTCCACAGGCGGCTCTTGCCCGTGGGCAGCTTCACCGGTTTGAGACGGTCGATCAGCGGACTGGGGGTGACCGGCACCCGACTGCCTTGGGGCAATACGTGCCCGGCAGCCATCAAGGCCAGTTGCGCAAAGTTGATGATGACCCCGTTGATGTGCGCCGACGCCTCGTCGCGATCGCCCTTGCTCCAGTCTTCGATGCCTTCCAGCAACTCTTCGGCCATCTGCGCCACCATCAGCGCCAGCACGGCTTCGCCCAGCCCCGGCACCAGCATTGCGGCAAAGTTGAACACGTTCCAGCCGATGTCCAGGTAGCTGCTCAGGCGCTTCCAGCGCGTGGCGGCGTCTTCATCGTCGGTGGGCACGGCGATCGCCCGCGCGTCGCTGATCGCCTTGTCGCGCTTGAGGCGATACAGCTGCGGCCACAGTTCGCCCGACAGTCGGTTGGTGATCGGCTCGGCATTCGGGTTCTCGACCGCGGTTTCCCGCCACCAGGGCCCCATGTCCAGCGGTTCACGCTGCTGCCAGGTGATCTGGCTCAGACGCTCGCGGACCCGGGCAAAGAACCGGCCCTGGTCCTTCTGTGCCACGAAACGGCTGAAGAACGCCTGGTAGTCCGGCTCGCGCAGTTGGCTGATCAGCGCTTTCATGAAGTCCGCCAGCGAGGCGTACTCTTTCAGCGGGTGCAGCGGGTCGTCCGGCACATAGGCAATCACCGGGCCGCTCAAGCGGCTTTGTTTATAGATGTCCTGCTGGCGCAGCATCTCTTCGCTGATCCCGGCGGGACCATTGGCGAAAAACGCCTGCAGCAATTTGAACTTGTCCATGTCGTTGCCCGGAGACATCAGCGACAACATGCC
>NZ_AKJN02000010.1 GCF_000282315.2 Pseudomonas sp. GM41(2012) | reverse complement strand
GAGGGGTGGATCTGTCAGACTGGTTGCAATCGTTGCTCAAACACCCCAACCCCATCCAGATCCCGCAACACCACACTCATCTCCCCCGTCTGCCCATCAATATTCACCTCACCAAAAAACTGAAACCCGGCAAACGGCGAGGTGTTCTGTGCCGGTGGTGCTTTCTCGAACACCACCTCGGGACCAAAGGTCTTATCCAGCGAGTCAGGCCCGAAACTCCCCGCATTCAAAGGCCCGGCGACAAACTCCCAGAACGGTTCGAAATCCTGAAATGCCGCACGGTCCGGGTGGTAATGGTGCGCGGCGCAGTAATGCACATCCGCCGTCAGCCAGACAAAATTGCGCACCTGCTGCGCCCGCAAGAAACCCAGCAGTTCGGCGATTTCCAGTTCACGTCCCTGAGCCGGTCCCGGGTCGCCGTTAGCCACCGCTTCCCAACGCATCACGCCGGGGCTGACTTCACCGTCGGGTACGCCGAGGCCGATGGGCATGTCGGCGGCGATGACTTTCCACTGGGCATTGGAAGCCTTCAACTCACGTTTTAACCAGTCCAGTTGCTCACGACCGAGGAAGGGTTTTACGTCGCCGAGGTTGCCGTCATTGGCCCCGCGATAACTGCGCATGTCGAGCACGAACACATCGAGCAATGGCCCATAACCGAGCTTGCGATATATCCGCCCGCCGCCATCGGCGCTCTGCAACCGCATCGGTGCGTATTCGAGCCAGGCCTGACGCGCGCGACCGACCAGGCTGTGGATATCTTTGCTCTTATAGCGATCATCCAACTGCTTGCCCGACGACCAGTTGTTGACCACTTCATGGTCGTCCCACTGCCAGATCTGCGGAACCTCGGCGTTGAAGCGGCGGATGTTTTCGTCCATCAGGTTGTAGCGGTAATTGCCGCGATAGTCGTCGAGGGTTTCGGCGACTTTGCTCTTGGTTTCAGTGGTGATGTTGCGCCACACGCGGCCGCTCTCTGTGGTGAGCTGCGCAGGTATGAGACCGTCGGCGTAGATGGTGTCGCCGCTGTGGATAAAGAAGTCTGGCAGGCGCAAACGCATGGCTTCGTAGATGCGCATGCCGCCGATGTCCGGATTGATCCCGAAGCCCTGACCGGCGGTGTCGCCGCTCCAGACGAAACGGATGTCGCGACGGGTTTGCGGCACGCTGCGCAGGTGGCCGAACCAGGGTTCGCTGGCGACGCCGCTCTGGGCGTCTTCGAAGTGCACGCGGTAGAAAATCGCCTGGTCGGCGGGCAGGCCAGTGAGTTCGACCCGGGCAGTGAAGTCGGTATCGGACACGGCCAATGGCGAGACAAAACGACGGGGGTTGCTGAACAGGCTGCGGGTGTCCCATTCCACCACCATGCGCGCCGGACGATCACATCGGCTCCAGATCATCGCCCGATCGCCCAGCACGTCGCCGGACTGCACGCCATCGGTGAGTTGCGGCCGATCCTTGACCGAGGCAATCACCGCCGGTGCCAGGCCAGGCAACAACAGCCCGACACCCACGGCTTGAATGACACGACGGCGGCCGAGGTCGAATTCGCTCATGGTGCTCTCCCTGAAAAAGGAAAACTAAAACACGTGCGCATGAAGCCGGTATGACACAAAAATCTGCCAACACCGCAAATCCCTTGTGGGAGCGGGCTTGCTCGCGAAGGCGGTTTACCATTCACCGAAAATGGTGGCTGATACACCGCCATCGCGAGCAAGCTCGGCTCCTACAAGGAGAGGTGTCAGGCGCTGACTGGCTCTATTGCCAGCTCAACGACTTCCGGTCGCTTGACCACCGCATAAACCACCGCCGTCAGCAAACTCCCGGCCACAATCGCCAGCAAATACAGCAATGCATGGTTGATCGCATTCGGGATCGCCAGCACAAACAACCCGCCGTGCGGCGCCATCAGTTTGCAGCCGAAATACATCGACAACGCACCGGTCAGTGCACCACCGGCGATGCTCGCCGGGATTACCCGCAGCGGGTCTTTCGCGGCAAACGGAATCGCGCCTTCGGAGATGAAGCACAGCCCCAACACCAACGCCGCTTTACCGGCTTCGCGTTCGGTCTGAGCAAACTTGCGGCGCGCAATAAACGTGGCGATGCCCAGGCCAATCGGCGGCACCATGCCGGCCGCCATGGTCGCGGCCATCGGTGCATAACTTTGCGACGCCAGCAGCCCCACCGAGAACGCATACGCGGCTTTGTTGATCGGACCGCCAAGGTCGACGCACATCATTCCGCCCAGCAATACACCGAGCAGAATCGCGTTGGTGGTGCCCATGCTGTCGAGGAAGTGCGTGAGGGCTTCGAGCATCCCGGCCACCGGTTTGCCGACCACGTAGATCATCACCAGACCGGTGAACAGACTCGCCAGCAACGGGATGATCAGGATCGGTTTCAGCGCCTCAAGACTTTGCGGCAAGCGCGCATAACGGTTGATCGCCTGCGCCGCGTACCCGGCGATGAAACCGGCAATGATCCCGCCGATAAAACCGGCGCCCAAGGTGCTTGCCAGCAGACCACCAATCATCCCCGGCGCCAGGCCCGGACGGTCGGCGATCGAGTAGGCGATGTAACCCGCCAACAGCGGCACCATCAGCTTGAACGCGGTCTCGCCACCGATCTGCATCAAGGCCGCCGCGAGCGTGCCCGGTTCCTTGAACGCAGTGATGCCGAACACGAACGACAAGGCGATCATCAGACCGCCCGCCACCACCATCGGCAGCATGAACGACACGCCGGTCAGCAGGTGTTTGTAGACGCCGGTTTTCTCTTGCTTGGCCGGGCCTTTGGCACCGCTCGAAGCGGTTTCCTGCGTGCCCTCGGCCAACGCTTTGTTCAGCGTCGCTTCGGCTTGTTTGAGGGCGATGCCGGTGCCGCAACGGTATATCTTCTTGCCGGCGAAACGATCGGTGGCGACTTCGATATCGCAGGCCAGCAACACCACGTCCGCATCGGCGATCGCCGTTGTACTCAACGGATTGCGCGCACCGACCGAGCCCTGGGTTTCCACTTGCAGGTCGTAGCCCAGACGCTTGGCCGCTTGCTGCAAGGCTTCAGCGGCCATGAAGGTGTGAGCGACGCCGGTCGGGCACGCGGTAATCGCGACCAGACGCGGAGCGTTTTTCACGAGGGCGGCAGGCTCGGCCACGGCTTCGGGGGCGACGTAAACCTGAGCCTCTTCAGCACCGCGACGCAGCACCGCTTCAACATCTTGCAGGGCTTGCGCCGGGGTACTCTGGAACACCCGCTTGCCGACGAATCGCGACATATCCACAGGCGTGCTGGTCACCAGCAACACCCACTCGGCCGCCTCGATCGTGGTCGCCGACAATTGGCGTTCAGGGTGCGCGGCATCGTTGACTTCGACACTGGTGCTCCAGCCCTGACGCTGGGCCGCCGCGTCGAGCAAACGGGCGCACAGCACACTGGTGACCATGCCGTTCGGGCAGGCCGTAACAATGGCTAACTTCATGACAAACCCTCTTATTGTTCTGTCAGGGGGCGCACGCGCACACCCTGTTCGAGCCGCGCCAACTGCGTGGCGTCGCCAATACCGAAATCGATCTGGGTGACCGCCATCGCGGCAATCGCCGTGGCGGTGCGCAAGGTCTGTTCAGGCGTGTCGGCGCTGAGCAAACCGTGGAGCATGCCGGCCAGTAACGAATCGCCTGCGCCCACGGTGCTGACGACACTGACCTTGGGCGGCGTGGCATGCATCGCCGAGCCGACACTGAACCAGTTCACGCCATCGGCGCCGTCGGAGATCACCACGTGCTCGATGCCTTGAGCATGCAAGCGGCTCGCGGCTTGCGCTTGCGCAGCCACCGAAACCACCTCACAGCCCAGCGCGTCGGCCAGCTCTTCGGTATTGGGCTTGATCAGCCACGGGCCAGCCTTGAGCGCCGCCCGCAAGGCTTCGCCACTCGTGTCCAGCGCCACGTTCAAACCGAGATTTTTCAAGCGCACAATCAACGCCTGCAACCACTGCGCACTGATGCCTTGAGGCAGGCTGCCGGCAACGACGACCGCGTCATGACCGGGCGCTATTTGATCAAGTCGATTAAGCAACGCCTGTTGCGCGGCTTCACTCACCAAGGGGCCGGGACCGTTGATGTCGGTGATGCGCCCATCGCTTTCCGCCAGTTTGATATTGCTGCGAGTCTCCCCCGGAACACGGATGAACGCGTCGACAAACCCGCGTTTGGCGAACAGGGTTTCGAACGCTTGAAGATTGTCCTCCCCGAGGAAACCGCTGACCGTGAGCTGATGCCCAAGGTCCGCCAGCACTTGTGCCACGTTCACGCCTTTACCGGCGGCATGCGTGTGCATCTCGTCGCTACGGTTGACTTGGCCGGGGGTAAGCAGCGGCAACTGGACCGTGAGGTCCAGCGCCGGATTGAGGGTCAGGGTCAGGATCTTGGCCATTACAGGGCCTCCACTAGTGCGCGCACTTCATTGGCGCTGCCCACGGCCAGGGCCTGTTGGGCAAGGATTTGGGTCTGCGCCAGGCTGAGTTCGCGAATACGCGCCTTGACCTCGGCAATGCTGCGACCCGACACGCTGAGCTCGTCCACACCCAGACCGACCAGCACCGGCACCGCCAGCGGATCGGCCGCCAACTCGCCGCACACGCCGACCCACTTGCCGTGGGCATGCGCCGCGCGCACGGTGATGTCGATCAGTTGCAGCACCGCCGGGTGTAAACCATCCGCCTGGGCCGACAAGGTTGGATGACCACGGTCGATGGCCAGGGTGTATTGGGTCAGGTCATTGGTGCCGACGCTGAAGAAGTCGACCTCTTTGGCCAGTACCGGCGCCAGCAATGCAGCCGACGGCACTTCAATCATGATCCCCAGTTGCAGGTCGGCAACCGGAATTTCCAGACGCAGACGTTCGGTCATGTCCCGGGCCTGGCGCCATTCATCGACGCTGCCGACCATGGGGAACATGATCCGCAACGGACGGTTGTCCGCCGCTCGGAGCAACGCGCGCAATTGCGCTTCCATGATGTGTGGACGTTGCAGGGTCAGGCGAATACCGCGCACGCCGAGGAACGGGTTTTCTTCTTTGGCGATCGGCCAATATGGCAGCGGTTTGTCACCGCCAACGTCGAGGGTGCGCACCACCAGCGGCCGACCGGCCAGACCATCGAGGACGCGACGGTATTCGACTTCCTGGGTTGCCTCGTCCGGCGCTTGCGAGTGGGCCATGAAAATCAGTTCGGTGCGCAGCAGGCCAATGCCTTCGGCGCCCTGCTCCACCGCGCTGGTCACGCCCGCGCTTTCGCCGATGTTGGCGAATACTTCGACTGCATGACCGTCAGTGGTCAGTGCCGGTTGATGGCGTTGTTCGGCGGCTGCTTTCAGACGCTGCTCGCGGGTATCGCGCTCTTCGGTGGCGCGCTGCAAGGTCGCCGCGTCGGCATCCACGTGCAGGCGACCGCGTTGGCCATCAATCAGCAACGGCGTACCCGGCGCCAGCAGCAACACGGCCGGACCGGCGCCGACCAGCGCCGGAATACCGAGGGCTCGGGCGACAATCGCACTGTGAGCGGTGGCGCCACCGCGGGCGGTAAGGATGCCGGCGACACGGGCCGGATCAAGACGGGCGACATCGGACGGACCGACTTCATCCATCACCAGAATGTACGGTTGCTCCGGCTCGCTCGGGGTTTCGACGCCACTCAGTTGCGCCAGCACGCGACGGCCGATATCACGCAAGTCGGCAGCGCGCTCGGCGAGCAAGGCGTCCTGCAGCGATTCCTGTTGTTTGGCCGCCGCTTCAATCACCGCCATCCACGCGGCTTCGGCGCTTTCGCCCTGCTTGAGACGGGTGTCGACTTCATCGGTCAATTCCGGGTCGTCGAGCATTTCCTGGTGGGTGATGAAAATCTCGCGAATGGCCTTGGACTTGCTGCGTTCAATCAGGCCTTCGATGTCGCGACGCACGTCCGCCAGCGCCTGTTGGAGACGCTCGCGCTCAATCGCGGCAGACTCGCCGCGCAGCGGGTAATCGATGGTTTGCAGCACTTGAATGTGCGCCGGGCCGATGGCGATACCCGGTGCGGCGGCGATGGCCTGAACCAGACTGCCGGACGCTGGCGCGAGGACCACTTCGGCCACATCGGCGATCACTTCGCGCTGCTGGCTCACGGCTGGCAGCGGCTCGACTTCTTCACCGAGGCCTTCTTCGATGGCGGCCAGCAAGGCAGGCAAGGCATCGGCGGCGATGCTCGGTTCGGCGACAAATTCCAGCACCTGACCACGACGGGCGCCGAGGCTGAGCAGTTTGCTCAAGCTCTTCACCGACACCGCGCTGTCCTGGCCATCGACGATGCGTACGCGGATTTCACCTTCAAAACTTTTCGCCAGTTGCGCGAGGATCTTCGCCGGACGCGCGTGCAAGCCGTGGGCGTTGGCCAGCGCGATACGAGCGCTGGGCCAATCGGCCGGCAGCTCACCGCCAAGGACCTCGAGAACTTTACGGCTGCTGGTGGCGCGACCCAATTCGTGGCCGCGACCTTCGATCAGCAACGCACAAAGGCGTTCGAGCAAGGCCTGATGGGCTTCACCGAGGCTGGCCAGGCAGAACAGACCGCTGAGCGGCTGGCCGAGGTAACGCATGGGTTTGTCCGGCGTGACGAAGGCCAGGCCCGGACGCTTGACCGTTTGCTCGCTGTGCAACCACCACAAGCCATCGCCCAGTGGCAGCGCATCGACCTGCTGCAACACCGCCGAGAAACCGTTGCTCACACAATCGGCCTGACGCAGCAAACGCGCACCGCGCCAGACCAGCTCTTCGAAGTCATCGGCGGACACACCGAGGCCAATCATTTGTGCATCCAGCGCCAGTTCTTGCGGCGCGCCTTGCAGCAGTTTCAACAAGGCTTCGGCGGAACTGGCGCGGCGCAGTGCCTGGCCCAGGTCGGTTTCGCCGAGGGCACGGGTCAGCAGTTGCAACAGGCGCAGGTGTTCGTCGGACTTGGCCGCAATACCGATCGCCAGGTAGACGATCTGACCGTCGCCCCAGTCCACGCCTTCAGGAAACTGCATCAGCCGCACGCCGGTGGAAAACACCAGATCGCGGGTTTCCGGGGTACCGTGGGGGATGGCAATACCTTGACCGAGAAAGGTCGAGCCCTGGGCTTCGCGCGCCTGCAACCCGGCGAGATAACCCTCGGCCACCAGGCCATCGGTGACCAGATGCTGCGCCAGCAAGTGCAACGCTGCGGATTTATCCACAGCCGATTGGCCCATGGATATCTGCTCTATGGTGAGCTCGAGCATGCTTTCTCCTTTTTGGCGTCTTGTGACGCCAGGTATTGTTTTGAATGATTCAGCTTAGGCCCTTAGTCATCACTTTTGGCGGTTTCGCGGCAGAACCGGCAAAGGAGCCCAGAACGTAGAAAATACGCTTGCTGAAACGTTTAATCTAGAATGATTGGCACGTTACTCGATAATGTCTCATCCTTGAAGTCCAATTGTCGGATGCGTCGCGACGATGGTCGTCTGCCTTAATCGGGTAGGATTGGCGAAAATGTCGAGGCAAGCTCGAAAAAACAAGGAAAACCCGGGTTGAAACTCAGTGATATCGCCCAGTTGGCCGGTGTGTCCGTTACCACCGCCAGCTACGTCATCAATGGCAAGGCAGAACAACAACGTATCAGCAGTGCCACCGTCGAGCGCGTGCGCGCGGTCGTCGAACAACATGGCTTTACGCCCAATCCCCAAGCTGCCGGGCTGCGCAGTCGGCACACCCGCACCTTGGGTTTCATTCTGCCGGACCTGGAAAACCCCAGTTACGCGCGCATCGCCAAACTGCTGGAACAAGGTGCCCGCGCTCGCGGCTATCAGCTGCTGATCGCCAGTTCCGATGATGCGCCGGACAGCGAACGGCAATTGCTGAAACTGTTCCGGGCCCGGCGCTGCGATGCATTGATCGTTGCCAGTTGCCTGCCGGCCGGCGATGACAGCTACCGCCAATTGCAGGCCAAGGGCATTCCGATCATCGCGATCGACCGGGTCATGGAGCCTGAGCATTTCTGTTCGGTGATCAGTGATGACCGCGAGGCCAGCCTGCAACTGACCCGCAGTCTACTGGACCCGCTGCCCAAACAGATTGCACTGATCGGCGCACGCCCTGAATTGAGCATCAGCCAGGAGCGGGCGGGCGGTTTCAAAGAAGCGTTGAACGGGTTCAAAGGCGAGGTGCTGATCGAGCACGGCGAGTCGTTCAGCCGTGAGTGCGGCAAACAGTTGATGGAAGAACTGCTACAGCGTCTGGGCCATTTGCCGGATGCGCTGGTGACCACGTCCTACGTGCTGCTTCAGGGCGTATTCGATGCCTTGCACGACTTCCCGCTCAAAACCCGCCCGCTGCGCCTCGGCACCTTCGGCGACACGCAGCTGCTGGATTTCCTGCCGCTGCCGGTCAACGCCATGGCCCAACAGCATCAGCTCATCGCCGACAAAGCGCTGGAACTGGCCCTGGCCGCCATCGAGCAATCGGATTACCGACCCGGCGTGCAGGCCATCGCGCGGACCTTCAAGCAGCGTATTCGCCAGGACTGAACCGTGGAGCTGATCGACAGCCACACTCATCTGGATTTTCCGGACTTCGACGAGGATCGCACGGCGTTGTTGGCCGAAAGCCGCGCCCTCGGGGTGCGGCGGATGGTGGTGCTGGGGGTTTATCAGGGCAATTGGCAGCGGGTCTGGGATCTGGTGCAAAGCGATCCCGACCTGTATGCGGCGTTCGGTTTGCACCCGGTGTATCTGGATGATCATCGCCTTGAAGATTTACACGAACTGGGTGATTGGCTGACCCGGTTGGCGGGTCATCGGCAGTTGTGCGCGGTGGGCGAGATCGGTCTGGATTACTTTATCGAAACCCTGGACCGTGAACGCCAACAGGCACTGTTCGATGCGCAGCTGCAACTGGCGGCGGACTTCAATCTTCCGGCGCTGATTCATGTCCGACGCAGCCATGCGGCGGTGATTGCCACGCTTAAACGGTTTCGCTTGAAACGCGCGGGGATCATTCATGCCTTCGCCGGTAGCAAAGAAGAAGCCCGCGAATACATCAAGCTCGGTTTCAAACTGGGCCTGGGCGGAGCCGCGACCTGGCCTCAGGCGTTACGCATGCATCGTGTGCTGGCCGAATTGCCGCTTGAATCGGTGGTACTGGAAACCGATTCCCCGGACATGGCGCCCGCCATGTTCCCCGGCCAACGCAACAGCCCGGCGCATCTGCCGGCCATCTGCTCGGCACTGGCCGGGATCATGGCGATCAGCCCCGAGCAATTGGCCGCCGCCAGCACGGCCAACGCTTGTGAGCTGTTCAACTGGTAATCAGTCGGCGTGGGCCTTGGCGGCTTCCAGCGTCAGCGTCATGTGTTGTCGGTGCCGGGCAAACCGCATGACGGCGAAGTAGACGAAAATCGCCAACAGCGAAAAATTCAGCTGCTCCACGACGCTGAACATCCCGATCCACTCCAACACCAACGCCACCAGCAACGCGGTGCAAACCATGACCATCGTGCTCGCCCGCAGCAAGGCCAGTGAGTCGAGGGACTTGAAGCGCTTGATCTGTTTCGGATCGTTTAGTTGCAACGCTTTCTGGCAGTGGGAACACGCGAACGCTTCGTTGATTGCAATGGCGTTGAGTTGCCAGGGCTTGAGCAGGAGTGTGCTCGCACAATGAGCGCAATGCCCCTGGATTCCAATCGTTACAGCAGACATAACCGAGCCTCCTCAGGGCAGGTCCAAGTGATTGATCTTCCTTCATTAAAGACCAAAAACCAGACGATGGAGGAAAACAGGAAAAACGCCACAAACAAAGGGAACAAATACTACAGACTGTTCACATTGTAGGAGCTGAGCTTGCTCCGGGCGGCGTTCCGACGATGACGGCCTGTCATCCAACAAAGGTGTCGAATGTTAGACCGCCATCGTCGGAACGCCGCCCGGAGCAAGCTCAGCTCCTACAGTTGATCTGCGGTGTTTTTCAGACCCGGAACGCGCTGATCAGCTGCTTGAGTTCCACCACCTGAGCCGACAATGCGCGACTGGCATCCTCGGTCTGGTGTGCACCTTCGGCGGTACGCTCACCGGCGCGGTTGATTTCGACAATGTTCTGGTCGATATCGTGGGCCACGGCGGTCTGCTGCTCTACCGCGGCGGCGATTTGCTGGTTCTGATCGACGATCATGCCGACCGCACCGAGGATGTTTTCCAGCGCTTGCTGAACCTTTTCCGACTGCCCCACCGTGCCGTTGGCCATCTGATGACTGGTCCCCATCGCCTTCACCGCAGCGCCGACACCGCTGTGTAGCTTGGCGATCATCTGTTCGATTTCCTCGGTCGATTGCTGGGTGCGCTTGGCCAGGGTCCGGACCTCGTCCGCCACCACCGCAAACCCACGACCCTGCTCACCGGCCCGAGCGGCTTCGATGGCCGCGTTGAGCGCCAAGAGGTTGGTCTGTTCAGCGATGCTCTTGATCACCTCCAGCACACGGCTGATGGACTGGCTATCGCTGGCCAGTTGATTGATCACCAGCACCGACTGGTCGATCTCACTGGCCAGTGCAGCGATGCTGCCCTGCTGGGACTCCACCAGCCCGCGACCGCTGATGGTCTCATCGTTGACGCTATGAGCGCTGCTGACCGCTGCCGCGGCACTGCGTGCAACCTCAAGGGACGTGGCGGACATCTGGTTCATGGCCGTGGCGACCTGCTCGATCTGCGTGCGCTGCCCCGCCACCGCCTGGTTGCTCTGGGCGGAAACGCTCTCCACCTGCCCGGCCTGGCGCTCGACCTCACTGACGGTCTGGCCGACCCGCTCGATCAGGTCGTGGATTTTCTTCACGGTGCCGTTGAACACCTCGCCCAACTCGCCCAGTTCATCGCGGCTGTTGGCGCTGAAGGTCACCGTCATGTCGCCGGCCGCGACCTTGTCCATCACCGCGCCGAGACGCTTGAGGGTGGTGCGGGTCGAGGCGTAGAAGCCGCCGTAAAGGTAAAAAATCAGAACAAACACCACCGACAACGCCACGGCCTGCAAGACCATGTGGGTGCGGTTCTGCTCCAGTCGCTGTTGCAACTGGGTGCCGAGAAACTTCAGGGTGGCTTCATTGAGTTGGTAGGTCTGGTCCATCAGGCCCGTGACCTGATCGTAAAAGCCCTGCCACGGCGCATCCAGCGTGTCGGCCATCACTACCTGCTCTTCGAACAGTTCACTGGCCTTTTTCAACGATGCCTTGCTGATATCGGCCTGAGCCGCCAGGGTTTCCCGTGCCGCTTTGCTGGAGCCCAGCGCGTCCTGCAACTTCAGGGCATATTCGGCCTGCAGTTTTTCGATCTGCGCCAGCAACTCATCAAAACGGGTACTCGATGCCGAGTTGAGAAAGCCCTGCCCCAGCGAAAAAGAGCCCATCGCCCGGCCTTCTCCCAGAAGCTGGGTCACGGGCGGGGTGACATTGGTAATGAGTTCGCTCAGCTGGCGCATGTCACTCTGGGTGTCGCGGCTGAGGCCGGCCTGACTGGCGATGATCTGGCTGAAAATTTGTGCGTTGCCGAGCAACTTGCCGATCATCGCGCTTTTGCTTTGCAGGGAGTTTTCCGCTTGCTGGGCCTTGAACGCGGCGATCATTTCATCGCGCTTGCCATCGAAAACCATGATTTGCTCGGGGTCTGCGGTCATCGCCGTCAGCCCTTGCATACGGGTCAGCACATTTTGCCCCAGGGTACTGATCTGCGACTCGACATTGCCGGCCTTGCCGGACTGACCGAGGGTGACGTTGATCTGCACCAGGTTGTTCAGGGTTTCCAGATCGCGCCGTAACGTCAGGCTGCTGCCCAGTAGGTCAAGGCTCTGCAGCTCGATCCGGGTGCCCTGGAATTCTCGATAAGAATCGCGCACCAGATAGAAGTTGGTCACCAACATCGGCACAAGGAAAAGCACGCTGATCAGGCTGAACTTCATGCCAAAGCTCAGGCGGTTCATCAGCGCGACGGCGGGATAGAGCAAGCTCTTCACTGGAAGTCTCCCTTCGATTTCTTATTTTTATTGGCAGGCGCAGGTCGAGAGCAGATAGCCACTATTCGGCGCTGTCTCTGTATAGCCTAAATCGACGGGAGGTTTTGTAACTTAAGGTTAACGGCGAGATGCCCACTTGGGGCGATTGATATCCCTGTGGTGAGGGGGCTTGCCCCCGTTGGGTCGCGAAGCGGCCCCCAGCGTTCGTTCATACAGACCGAGTTCTCTGGATTTACGACTGCTTCGCAGCCGAACGGGGGCAAGCCCCCTCACCACAATGGAGTCCACTTCAGAGCTAAGGAAGAACGGTCCACAGCGCGAAACCGGCGTACCAGAGCACTGCCGCGCGCAGCAGCAGTTCCCAGATCCGGTCGAGGCTGTTGATGCCGTCAGGCCCGACCACCGGCGCCGGGATTTCACCCGCAACCAGCCCGACCTTCTCGATCAACTGGGCGGCGCTGATGTTCCAGTTCAGCAGCTCGTGCAGCATCACTCGGCTGACCGCTACAAAGTTGCCGACCAACGCAAAACTCGCCGCCAGCAGACGCACCGGAACCCAGTCGAACGCATGACGCAGTTTTGCGGCGCGCTCGACCACGGCCGGGTTCTGCCCGTGTTCTTCGGCCAGGGCCAGCAGTCGATAGCTCAGGGCTGCGACCGGACCCAGCAGGAAGTACCAGAAAATTACCGCGAAAAAGCTCTGATAAGCCTCCCACAGCAGATGCCCTTCGACCCGTTCCAGCAATTGTTCGCCGCTATCGGCGCAAATACCCAGGTCGCGGTTCGCCACATGAGCGGCCGCTTGCAGGTCTTCCCGGCGCCAGGCATCACGAAACGGCCCGAGACCGGCCAGCAGATCACCGCGGCCCAGACTGTAAATCACCACCAGCAGATGCACCGGCAACGCCAGCAGACCGTAAGCCACCGGGTCCAGTACCAATAGCAGCAAACCCAGGAGTGCCACTGGCAACAACACCAGTATCACCAGGATCAGCCACGGACTTTTCGCCAGACGCGGACTGACTTCAAGCTTGTTCAGCTCGCGAACCCATCCACCATCGCGCTGAATCCGATGACGCAGGGCCGAGAACTTCTCGATCCAGACCGCCAACAGCAACACCAGAAAACTCATTGTTGTTCCTCTTTTGCCAGGGCGGCGCGATAGCGTGCCCAGTCGAACGCAGGCCCAGGATCGGTTTTACGCCCGGGAGCGATGTCGCTATGCCCACAAATGCGCTGTGCGGTGATGGCCGTGAACGCGCTTTGCAGCTGCCGGGTCAGGGTCGTCAATGCTTGATATTGAGCGTCAGTGAACGGCAGATCATCCGTGCCTTCAAGTTCAATGCCCACGGAAAAATCGTTACAGGTTTCCCGCCCTTCGAAACTCGAGACGCCGGCATGCCAGGCACGCTCAAGACAAGAGACAAACTGAGTGACGGTGCCGTCACGTTCGATCAGAAAGTGCGCAGACACACGCAGGTCGGCGATCCCTTCAAAGTAGGGGTGCTCCGTGACATCCAGACGATTCTGGAAAAATTCCTGCACCTTGCCGGTGGCGAATTGCGCAGGCGGCAAACTGATGTTGTGGATCACCAGCAGGGAAATTTCGTCCGAGGGGCGCGCATTGAAGTTGGGCGAGGGGCAAATATCTACGCCCTGACACCAACCGCTCGCGGGGTCCAACTGCATACAGGTTCCTTCAACGACGACTGTGTAGGCGCCCAGTATGCCGCGATAGACCCTCGGGGCGCGATCACTTGCCGTGATTGAGGCGCCGCAGGTTGCCGATCACCGACTCCAGCGCCCGGTCGAACAGCAAAGTGTCGTCCAGCGCGCGCACCGCGCCACGACGGAATTCCAGCGCCAGACCGGTGCGGCTGCGTTCCAGCACTTTCATCCCGGTGCGATTGACGAAAATGTACTTGCCGGTGGCTTCAATGATCGCCGCCAGCTTGCAGCGAAGGGTGTTTTCCTCGTCTTCCTGAAACTCGACCCAGCACCCCAACCGCAATTGATCGACCTGAAGCAGACCGGCATCGTCCTCCGGCAAGCGCGCTGACGCCGTATCAACCGGACCTTCGTCGGCGGTTCGCAGGACGACTTCCTGCCGCACTTCGACCATTACCGGCGTATCGACAGGCTGTTCAAACTTTTGCCCAGGACGTTCGAACAGCTGAACGTGCAAGGCTTCCAGCTCACTGAAAAATTCGCTGGTGGCGAACGGATCGAAGGCCGAACTGCTCAGCCCGTCGCGCAACGACTTGAGCAACCCAGGCACCAGCGCCAACAAGCGCAGGCTCGCATCGGATTCATCATGACGCTGCACGCTCCAGATCAATTGCTCCATGGACTGCACATCGGCATGCCACTCGGCCGACTGATCGCCGTGCTTGAGACAGGTCAGCAGCAGCACCTGGCTCCACGCCTCCTGGACAAACACCACCACCCGCTGCGGCAATACTTTGCCCAACAAGGCCTGATTCAGCGCCTGTTCGACGCGCTGACGGGCCAGTTCAGTCCTGGCGCGGCCTTCTTCGGCGTCACGGGTACGTTGTTCCAGCAGCTCACTGCGACGGCGCTCATCGCTGGTGAAGGCGAGAAAATCTGCGAGCAATTCGGAAAACACCGCCGGGTCATCGACAAAATCGTTCAGCAACCGTTGCACCACTTGCTCGATGCGCAGATACAGGCTGTCGCGCTCATGGTCATCGCATTCGCCCCAACCCATGGCGGCGGTGGCGATTTCATTGAGCAGGCGTCGGGCCGGGTGACTGCTGCGGCTAAAGAAGCTCTTGTCGATCACCGCGACTTTCAGCATCGGGATCTGCAAACGGCCGATCAACGCCTTGAGCGAATCCGGCAGGTTACGGTCATCGAGGATGCATTCGAAGAGCATGGCGATCAGGTTGATCACGTCTTCGTCAGCCACCCCGACCACGCGTGACTTGCCACTTTTGACGCTGACCCGGGTCAGCAGTTGTTCGAGCTGGTTTCGCAGATCGAAGTCGTCCTGGGCTTCCGGCGCCGGCACATATTGCTGCAAGTGCGAGAGCAGGCGCATCAGGTCACGGGTGGAAATCGGCTGTGTCTGGGCACTGGCTTCAAGGGTCGGCGCGACACTGCCACGCACGTGAAGCAGCAACTCCTGCAACGCCGCGAAGACTTCCTGCACGCTGTCGTCGGTCGGCGGGCCAGCGGCGCGAGTGTTGGCCGGCGCGGGTTCAGCTCCGATGCTGGCCGCTGCACGATCCGTGGCCCGACGCGAAGGGGCGGGCTTCAGGTCGGGCAGAACACCGGTGGCGCTCAGCAACTGATTGGCTTCGGCGTAGAGCTGATTGGCATCCTTGAGCACATAGCGTTCGAACAGTTTGAGGATGATCAGCTTGACCTTGATCTCCACCCCCAGGTTGCGCCCGGCCTGCAAAAAGTACTCGCAGAGCATCGCCGGCCCCATGGGATTGTGCTGATCGAGCAGTTCCCTGCCCAACAGTGCACTGAGTCGGGCAGTCAGTTGGTCCAGGGCGAATCCGTCGCGGTTCAGCACTTTGCTGACCATCGCCTCCACTGCCACGCTGCGCTCCATGTCGTCATCGGGCAGCGCCACCGAGGCGTCGAAGGCCAACGCCAGGGGCAAGGCAGATTGAGTGATGTCGTACTGGGTGAGGCCGACAAATGCCTCGAAGAATTGTTCGAGAAAGCCGCGTTCGATGTTTTTACGCTTGAGGCGCAAGTCGCGCATGGCTTCGAAGAAGAGGTTCTGTTCGACGTCATTGCGGGCCCGGTCGGCCATTTCGAACAGCGTGTCGTCGGCGTTATCGAACAGTTCCTGCAAACCATGCCTGAGCTGTTGAGCGGCCTTGTCGCGAACCTGAAGCAGAATCACAGGCAGGCGGGCGAGCGGCGAGTGAGTCGCCTGGTCGGTAGCGACCTTGTGCAAAGGCACTACATTCCCGTCGTTGTGCATTCAGGCCTCCTGAAACGGTGAGTCTTCGAAGTCGTCAATCCAAATCCACGTCAAAGCCATGACGTCAAAAGCAAGGCGGATTATCTTGCAAAAGATGTCCCCTCTACCAGCAGACTCTGCGTTTCCCATTGAAATAGACGCTTATGACAAACGCTGACTGAGTGCCGATTGCTCAGGCGAATCGACCAAATGCAGGTTCCAGAGCAACGGGAACGCCTCTGATGCCTTGGGTTGCCCAGCGCCATGGCCCTATAATCGGGCCACTTTGTTTGTGGAGTCCGTTATGCCGAATCTACGTCTCGCCGATTTGACCGCCGAAATCGAAGCCAACGTGCGCCGTGCGTTGCTCGAAGACATCGGCAGCGGCGACATCACCGCACAGCTGATCCCGGCCGAACGCCTGGCCAAAGCCACGATCATCACCCGCGACGCTGCCGTCATCTGCGGCACAGCCTGGGTTGATGCAGTGTTTCGGCAGCTGGACCCACGTGTTGCGGTGCACTGGGAGGTGCGCGATGGCGAGCAGGTGAAACCCAATCAGGTGCTGTTCCACCTCGAAGGCCCGGCGCGCTCGCTACTGACGGGCGAACGCAGTGCACTGAACTTCCTGCAGTTGCTGTCTGGCGTGGCCACGCGCGCGCAGTACCTGTCGGATTACGTGGCGCAGACTCAGGTGAAGTTGCTCGACACCCGTAAAACCTTGCCGGGGCTGCGTCTGGCGCAGAAGTACGCCGTGACCTGCGGCGGGTGCCATAACCACCGCATCGGCCTGTACGACGCCTTCCTGATCAAGGAAAACCATATTGCCGCCTGCGGTGGCATCCCGGAGGCCATCAACGCCGCGCACAAGATTGCCCCGGGCAAACCGGTGGAGATCGAAGTGGAAAGCCTGGATGAGCTGAAGGAAGCCCTGGCGGCCGGTGCCGACATCATCATGCTCGATGAATTGAGTCTGGATGACATGCGCGAAGCCGTGCGTCTGAACGCAGGCCAGGCGAAACTGGAGGCCAGCGGCGGCATCAACGAAAGCACGCTGCTACCGATCGCAGAAACCGGGGTGGACTACATCTCGATTGGTGCGATGACCAAGGATGTGAAGGCTGTCGACCTGTCGATGCGCCTGAGCCTTTGATAACGCCTGTGTGAATGAAAAACGCCAGCCTCGTGAGGCTGGCGTTTTTATCAGACCACCAGATTATTCATCTCGCAGTACTCTTCCCACTCGACGCCCAACACCTCGGCAGCCTCCTTGTGCAGAACAAGGCGCGCAGCCTCGAACTCTTCAGGAGTTGAGGTGTACTTGAGCGTCAGTTCCCACGGCTGCAAGCCCTGGGACTCTGCCTCATCCTCGAATGCCCATTGAATCTGGTCCTTCTGATCGTCGGCCGGCAGGTCCTTGATCTCTTCGACGAGCTGGGGCGAATCCAGCAAGTACTTCTTCAGCGCTTCTTCGTGTCTGGCTTCTTGGGTCAATTCTTTAACGGTCATGTCGTTCTCGCTGATCTGGGGAATGGAAGATGGATCTGGATCATCAAGGATCTCTCTGACGCAAAAAACCGTGTGAAGCCCGGTTTGTCTGGCCTTCAGAACCATTCGGGGATCATCTGAAAACTGCAAGGTGGAGCGTGTGCAAGCGTCGAATATAGGACGTTTGGTTGGCGATTTATATGGACTTTTACATCAAATCTACAAAAAAATCTGGAGGGGCCTTTTTTGAAAATATTGTCTCGCGTCGCAGGAACAACGCTAAAACGGTAAAGTCATAGCGATGTGCCATATAGGCACTTCACAAGGAACCCTAGTGATGTCCAGTCTTGCAAAGCGTTCATCTGCCCTTCTCGCAACCAGCACGGCGGCCCTTCTTCTCGGCAGCCTGGCACTGTCCAGTACCGCCCAGGCCGGTTTGGAGTTCAGCTCCAACAGTTCCAGTTCCACCGACAAATTCCTCACTTTTCACAATTTGTACGGCAAAGATGTGATGACGAGGAGCGATATCAGTATAGAAATGGTTACCCAGCTACAGAGCACCGCTAAAACCAACTCGACTGACATCGCGACCCTTGAGAAAACGGTCAAGGAACAAACCAGACTCATCGAAGAACTCAAAAAGAATGCGGGGTCCAGTTCAAGCTCGAGCGCCAGCGAAACGGCTAACCTCAAGCGCACCGTGAGCGATCTGGAAAACGGGATGAAGAACCTCGCCAGGGCCGTGGACGAACTCAAACGCAACACCGGCTCGAGTTCCAGTGCCAATTCCAGCGAAGTCACCAACCTCAAGCACACCGTCAGCGAGCAGGACAACGCCCTGAAGAAGCTCGCCAGTCAAATGGACGATCTCAAGCGCAGCAGCAGTTCGAACTCCGGTTCAAGTTCCAGCTCCAGCGAAGTGAGCGACCTCAAGCGTATTGTCAGCGCACAGGACAGTGACCTGAAAAGGCTCGCCAGCCAGGTTGAAGACCTCAAGCGCAGTGCCGGATCGAGTTCCAGCTCAAGCTCTAGCGACCTGTCCAGCCTGAAGCGTGAAGTCAGCAATCAGGACAATCAGCTGGATCAACTCAAACGTGCAGTGGATGACCTGAGCAGAAAGGTGAAATAACAGAGGGATGGTGCCCGAGACAGGAGTCGAACCTGCGACCTTCGCGTTACGAGTGCGCTGCTCTACCAACTGAGCTACACGGGCGGTGGGCTAAACCTAGCACCGGGTTCGAAGACCAGCAACTTCACACCCTGTTTCGCAGACAAAAAAATGCCCCGCAGCTTTCACTGCGGGGCATTTTTTATAACGTTGAAGCGGTCAGGCGTGGGGAGTGATTAAACGCCCGAAGCCTTGGCTGCTGCTACGTCTTTGATGGACAGCTTGATACGGCCGCGGTTGTCCACGTCCAGTACCAGTACTTCCACTTCCTGGCCTTCTTTCAGGATGTCGGTCACTTTCTCTACGCGAGCGTCGCTCAGCATCGAGATGTGAACCAGACCGTCCTTGCCAGGCAGGATGTTGACGAATGCGCCGAAGTCGACGATGCGCTCAACCTTACCGACGTAGATCTTGCCGATTTCAGCTTCTGCGGTGATGCCCAGAACGCGCTGACGTGCAGCTTCAGCAGCTTCTTTGGTTTCGCCGAAGATCTTGATCGAACCGTCGTCTTCGATGTCGATCGAAGCCTTGGTCTCTTCACAGATCGCACGAATGGTCGCGCCGCCTTTACCGATGACATCACGGATTTTGTCGGTGTCGATTTTCATCGCGATCATGGTCGGAGCGTTTTCCGACAGCTCGGTACGCGACTGGCCAATGATCTGGTTCATCTGACCGAGGATGTTCAGGCGCGCTTCCAGGGCTTGGCCCAGAGCGATCTCCATGATTTCTTCGGTGATGCCTTTGATCTTGATGTCCATCTGCAGCGCGGTCACACCTTTGGCGGTACCCGCTACTTTGAAGTCCATGTCGCCCAAGTGGTCTTCGTCACCCAGGATGTCGGTCAGGACGGCGAATTTCTCGCCTTCTTTAACCAGACCCATGGCGATACCGGCAACCGGTGCCTTCATCGGAACGCCGGCATCCATCAGAGCCAGGGAAGCGCCGCAGACCGAAGCCATGGAGCTCGAACCGTTGGACTCGGTGATTTCCGACACAACACGGATGGTGTACGGGAACACGTCGGCAGCAGGCAGCATGGCTGCAATCGAACGACGGGCCAGACGGCCGTGACCGATTTCGCGACGACCAGCGCCACCCATGCGACCACACTCACCTACCGAGAACGGAGGGAAGTTGTAGTGCAGCATGAACGGGTCTTTTTTCTCGCCTTCCAGGGTGTCCAGCAGCTGTGCGTCACGGGCGGTGCCCAGTGTTGCAACAACCAGGGCCTGGGTTTCGCCACGGGTGAACAGAGCCGAACCGTGAGTCTTCGGCAGAACGCCAACTTCGATGTTCAGCGGACGTACGGTCTTGGTGTCGCGGCCGTCGATACGTGGCTTGCCGTTAACGATGTTTTCGCGAACGGTGCGGTATTCGATTTCGCCGAAAGCAGCTTTGACTTCAGCGGAAGTCGGTTGGCCTTCTTCGCCGGACAACTTGGCAACCACCTGGTCTTTCAGTTCGCCCAGACGAGCGTAACGGTCGGCCTTGATGGTGATGGTGTAAGCCTGGGAGATCGCGTCGCCGAACTCGGCACGGATAGCGCCCAGCAGAGCAGTGGCTTCAGGCGCAGGAGCCCAGGTCCAGGTCGGCTTGGCAGCTTCGGCGGCCAGTTCTTTAACGGCGTTGATCACCACCTGGAACTCGTCGTGAGCAAACAGTACCGCGCCCAGCATCTGGTCTTCGGTCAGCTCTTTGGCTTCCGATTCAACCATCAACACGGCTTCCGAAGTACCGGCAACGACCATGTCCAGGCTCGAAGCTTTCTGTTGTTCGTAAGTCGGGTTCAGCAGGTAGCCGGTGCTTTCGTGGAACGCAACGCGGGCAGCGCCGATCGGGCCATCAAAAGGAATGCCGGAAATGGCCAGCGCAGCCGAGGTACCGATCATCGCAGCGATGTCCGGATCGGTCTTCTTGCTGGTGGAAACGACGGTGCAGACAACCTGCACTTCGTTCATGAAGCCTTCTGGGAACAGCGGACGGATCGGACGGTCGATCAGTCGGGAAGTCAGGGTTTCTTTCTCGGAAGGACGGCCTTCACGCTTGAAGAAACCGCCAGGGATCTTACCGGCAGCGTAAGTTTTTTCCTGGTAGTGAACAGACAGAGGGAAGAAGCCCTTGCCTGGATCGGCTTGCTTGGCGCCGACCACAGTCACCAATACGCTGACGTCGTCGTCAACGGTGACCAATACTGCGCCGGAGGCCTGACGGGCGATACGGCCAGTCTCGAGGGTAACGGTCGACTGACCGAACTGGAATTTTTTGATTACCGGGTTCACGGTGTCCTACCTTCTTTTGTGGCTCTTGGGGAACTTGTCTTCTTGCGAAATTCTTGGGCAACGCCGGGAATCGGCCCGACTGTCATTGTCCAGGTAAAGCAGGTATCCAGATAAAACTTGAGGCTGGGAGCCTGCCATGCGCCAGCGGGAAACCCACTGACGTACGACAGACAACCAACCTCTAGCGCAATCGCTTATTAGCGACGCAGACCCAGGCGACCGATCAGAGTCTGGTAACGACCCAGATCCTTGCCTTTCAGGTAGTCCAGCAGCTTACGACGCTGGTTTACCATGCGGATCAGACCACGACGGGAGTGGTGATCTTTACCGTTGGCCTTGAAGTGACCTTGCAGCTTGTTGATGTTGTGGGTCAGCAGTGCAACTTGCACTTCTGGCGAACCAGTGTCACCAACAGCTTGCTGGTAGTCAGCTACGATTTGAGCTTTTTCTTGAACGTCGAGAGCCATGAGGCAATCCTTTTATCAGGAAACTGTTTCAAAAAAACAGTTTCAACAGGCCAGGGACAAATCCCTGTATCTAAAAATGAGTAGTGACCGTGCCTGTTAACAGCCACCCTCGTCCGGTCATTCTGACCGAATCAGTCGACGTGGCGCGATGCGCCCGTCTTCGCTCACTTCACCGATACCGATGAAGCGACCATTGTGATCCTGTACCCGTACCATGCCGAACTTCGGTGCATCCGGGGCTCGTACCGGTTGGCCGTTAAGCCAGTAGAACGAGCTGTGCTCCGAGAACTGCAACAGCGGCCAATCCAGCAGGCCGCTGTCCGAGGGCATCAAAAAGCGGTCGACCGCTTCGTTGCCGCCTTCGGCATGTACCGCTTCCAACTCTTCCAGCGTGACTGTCTGTGCCAGCGTGAAAGGCCCGGCCTGGGTACGTCGCAGTTCAGCAACGTATGCGCCACAACCGAGTTGCTCACCGATATCCTCCACCAGGGTGCGGATATAGGTACCTTTGGTGCAATCCACTGCAAGCCGCGCAGTATCACCTTCAAAGGCCAGTAATTCCAAGCGCGTAATAGTAACAGAACGCGGTTCGCGCTCCACTACTTCACCTGCCCGCGCCAGCTTGTACAACGGCTGGCCATCACGTTTGAGCGCCGAGTACATGGGCGGTATCTGACTGATTTGCCCACGAAATTTCGGCAGTACTGCTTCGACATCGGCGCGACCAACGGTCACCGGGCGCTCCAGCAACACATCACCCTCGGCATCGGCCGTGGTGGTGGTCTTGCCCAGTTGCGCCAGGGTTTCGTAACCCTTGTCGGAATCGAGCAGGTATTGCGAAAACTTGGTGGCCTCACCGAAGCACAACGGCAACACGCCAGTGGCCAGCGGATCGAGACTGCCGGTGTGCCCGGCCTTCTCGGCGTTCAGCAACCAGCGAACCTTCTGCAACGCCGCATTGGAGGTGAACCCCAGTGGCTTGTCGAGCAGGATGATACCGCTGACGTTACGACGGATACGTTTGACCTGAGCCACCGATTACTCCTTGGTGTCTTCGGCTTCTGCCGCAACCGGATGCTGATTGTCTTCAGCTACCGCACGTTCGATCAATGCCGACAGATGAGCACCACGCACGACGCTTTCGTCGTAGTGGAAGTGCAACTGTGGAACGCTGCGCAACTTCATTTCGCGAGCCAACTGCATGCGCAGGAAACCGGCAGCGGAGTTGAGCACCTTGATGCTTTGCGCGATGTCTTCAGCGTTGTCTTGCCCCATCACGGTGATGAAGATCTTGGCGTGACCGACGTCACGGCTGACTTCAACAGCGGTAATGGTGACCAGGCCGACGCGCGGGTCTTTGACTTCACGACGGATCAGCTGTGCCAGCTCACGCTGCATCTGATCGCCGATACGTTGGGTACGGCTGTATTCTTTTGCCATGTCTTGTTACCTGTTACTGCCACACGGTGAAACCCATGGGGTCTGAAAGCGGCAAACGCCCGGCCTGACAAAAGCCAGACCGGGCGTTGCGTTTAGAGTCCTGACGCTGCGCTGCGCATCTGCATGCGGCGGCTCATCGTGGCCCTTGAAGTGCGCGAGTTAGAGGCTGCGAGCAACCTGAACCTTCTCGAAGACTTCGATCTTGTCACCGACTTTAACGTCGTTGTAGCTCTTCACGCCGATACCGCATTCCATGCCGGCACGTACTTCGGAAGCGTCATCCTTGAAGCGGCGCAGGGATTCCAGCTCGCCTTCGAAGATAACGATGTCTTCACGCAGTACACGGATTGGACGGTTACGGTGAACAACACCTTCGATAACCATGCAACCGGCGATCGCGCCAAACTTCGGCGAACGGAACACATCACGCACTTCAGCGGTACCCAGGATGTTCTCGCGAACATCGCTGCCCAGCATACCGGTGAGGGCTTTCTTGACGTCTTCGATGATGTCGTAGATCACGTTGTAGTAACGCATATCCAGACCTTCCTGCTCGACGATCTTGCGAGCGCCAGCATCGGCACGCACGTTGAAGCCGAACAGTACAGCGTTGGAGGCCAGTGCAAGGTTGGCGTCGGACTCGGTGATACCACCGACACCGCCACCGACAACACGCACTTGCACTTCGTCGTTACCCAGGCCGTTCAAGGCACCGTTCAACGCTTCCAGCGAACCACGGACGTCGGATTTGAGGACGATGTTGAGCGTCTTCTTCTCTTCCTGACCCATGTTCTCGAAGATGTTTTCAAGCTTGCCAGCGTGAGCACGGGCCAGTTTGACTTCGCGGAACTTGCCTTGACGGAACAGAGCCACTTCACGGGCTTTCTTCTCGTCAGCAACTACGCTCATCTCGTCGCCAGCGTCCGGGGTACCGTCCAGGCCGAGAATCTCGACAGGGATGGAAGGACCGGCTTCTTTGATTGGCTTGCCGTTCTCGTCGAGCATGGCGCGAACGCGGCCATAGTTCGAACCGACCAGCACCATGTCGCCTTGGCGCAGGGTACCGTCTTGAACCAGAACGGTAGCAACCGGGCCACGACCTTTGTCGAGACGCGATTCAACCACGACGCCGCGGCCAGGAGCCGAAGGAGTCGCTTTCAGTTCCAGAACTTCAGCTTGCAGCAGAACAGCTTCGAGCAACTCGTCCACGCCAGTACCGACTTTCGCCGAAACCGATACGAACGGGGTGTCGCCGCCCCACTCTTCCGAAGTCACGCCGTGAACCGACAGTTCGCTACGGATGCGATCGAGATCAGCGCCCGGCTTGTCGATTTTGTTCACTGCAACTACCAGAGGAACACCGGCAGCCTTGGCATGCTGGACAGCTTCAATGGTCTGCGGCATCACGCCGTCGTCCGCTGCAACTACCAGGATCACGATGTCAGTCGCCTTGGCACCACGAGCACGCATTGCGGTAAACGCAGCGTGACCCGGGGTATCGAGGAAAGTGACCATGCCGCGATCAGTTTCAACGTGGTACGCACCGATGTGCTGGGTGATACCGCCGGCTTCGCCAGCAGCTACCTTGGCACGACGGATATAGTCGAGCAGCGAGGTCTTACCGTGGTCAACGTGGCCCATTACGGTCACAACTGGTGCACGGGAGAACGCTTCACCTTCAAACTTCAGGGACTCGGCCAGGGAATCTTCCAGGGCGGTGTCGCTGACCAGGGTCACTTTGTGGCCCAACTCTTCAGCAACCAGTTGGGCAGTTTCCTGATCCAGTACCTGGTTGATGGTCGCTGGAGTACCCAGTTTGAACATGAACTTGATGATTTCAGCAGCCTTGACCGACATCTGCTGGGCGAGATCGCCAACAGTGATGGTCTCGCCGATCTTCACTTCGCGCACTACAGGGCCGGTTGGGCTCTGGAAACCGTGAGCGTTGCGTTTCTTCAGCTTGGCCTTGCCGCGACCACCACGACGGAAGCCATCGCTTTCTTCGTCGGTAGTACGTGGGGCAACGCGTGGAGCAGGCGCTTTCTCTTTGACCGAAGCACGATGCGGAGCGTTTTTGCGCTCACCATCGCCACTGCCACGACGACTGTTATCGTCGGCACGTGGTTTGTCCGGACGACGCTGTTCGTTCTGCTTGTTGCGAACATCGGCAGACGGCGCTGGTGCAGCAGCCACAACTGGCGCGCTTTCACGTACTGGCTCGGCAACTGCAGCAGGTGCTGCAACGGCGTCGTTAGTAGCGGATTGTGCAGCAGCAGGCTGGCGACGCGCTTCTTCTTCGGCGCGACGCTTGGCTTCTTCTTCAGCCTTCTGACGTGCAGCATTTTCTACTGCGCGACGTTCTTCCAGTTCGCGTTTGCGCTCGGCTTCGATTTCTTCCGGGCTGCGCTGTACGAAAACTTTCTTTTTACGTACTTCAACACTGATGCTTTTGCTGCCAGCAACACGCAGGGTGCTGGTGGTTTTACGCTGCAGTGTGATCTTGCGTGGTTCTTCCACTTTCGCCTTGTGGCTGCTTTTCAAGTGAGTCAGCAAAGATTGCTTCTCACTGTCAGTCACATGTTCTTCGGCGGCGGTGTGCGGCAGACCTGCCTCACGCATCTGCTGCAACAGGCGCTCTACCGGTGTTTTGACCTCATCGGCCAGTTGTTTCACCGTGACTTGCGTCATGCACTTCTCTCCTCAGGCCGCGCCTAATTACTCGAACCAGTGGGCTCGGGCGGCCATGATCAACTTGCCGGCACGATCATCGTCAATGCCGTCGATGTCGAGCAGGTCGTCAATAGACTGCTCGGCCAGGTCTTCGCGGGTAATTACGCCGCGCACCGCCAGTTCCATCGCCAAATCCTTGTCCATACCCTCAAGCGAGAGCAGGTCTTCGGCCGGATGGGCGTCTGCCAGCTTTTCCTCAGTAGCGATGGCTTTGGTCAACAAACGATCCTTGGCGCGAGCGCGAAGCTCGTTGACGGTTTCTTCGTCAAAGCCGTCGATGTTGAGCATTTCTTCCAACGGTACGTAGGCAATCTCTTCCAGGCTGGTAAAGCCTTCATCTACCAGCACCTGTGCCAGGTCTTCGTCGACTTCCAGCTCGTCGATGAAGTTGCGCAGGATGTCGCCGGTTTCTGCTTGCTGCTTAGCCTGGATGTCCGATTCGGTCATCACGTTCAGGGTCCAGCCAGTCAACTGGCTAGCCAGACGCACGTTCTGACCACCCCGACCAATGGCCTGAGCCAGATTGTCTGCGCCAACGGCGATGTCCATTGCATGGGCATCTTCGTCAACGATAATTGCCGCCACTTCAGCCGGCGACATTGCATTGATCACAAACTGAGCCGGGTTGTCGTCCCACAGGACGATGTCCACACGCTCACCGCCCAACTCACCCGACACTGCCTGGACGCGCGAACCGCGCATACCGATGCAAGCGCCTTGCGGGTCGATGCGTTTGTCCTTGGAGCGGACCGCGATCTTGGCGCGCGAACCCGGATCACGGGACGCAGCCATTACTTCGATCAGGCCTTCAGCGATTTCCGGCACTTCGATGCGGAACAACTCGATCAGCATTTCCGGCGCAGTACGCGACAGGATCAGCTGCGGGCCGCGGTTCTCGGTGCGGATTTCCTTGAGCAGCGCACGCAAACGCACGCCAACCCGGAAGGTTTCGCGAGAAATGATGTCTTCACGAGCCAGCAACGCTTCGGCGTTGTTGCCCAGGTCGACGATCACGTTGTCGCGGGTTACTTTCTTCACGGTGCCGGAGATGATTTCCCCCAGGCGCTCGCGATAGGCATCAACGACTTGAGCGCGCTCGGCTTCGCGAACTTTCTGCACGATGACTTGCTTGGCAGTCTGTGCAGCGATGCGGCCGAACTCAATGGACTCGATCTTTTCTTCGACTACATCACCAACCTGGGCACCAGGATGCGTTTCTGCAACCTTGCTCGGCCAGGTTTCGATGGCCGGATCGTCCAGGTCTGCTTCTTCGACGACCGTCCAGCGACGGAATGTCTCGTAAGCACCGGTGTGGCGATTGATTTCCACACGCAGATCGACTTCGTCCTCGAAACGTTTTTTGGTAGCAGTGGCCAGAGCCAGCTCCAGCGCTTCAAAAATTACGTTTGCCGGTACGCCCTTTTCATTGGATACCGACTCAACAACCAGCAGTACTTCTTTGCTCATCGTACGCCTCGCCTTTCGCAAGCCATTGGATCCGCGGGATCCGCGTCTCAGTCAAAACTGGGAATAATGTTGGCCTTGTCGATCATATCGATCGGCAACAGGAACTCATGGTCTTCTACCTGCACCACGACGTCCTGCTCTTCTACACCGCGCAGAAGGCCCTGAAAGTTGCGTCGGCCTTCAAAAGGCGAGCGCAGCTTGATCTTCACTTGTTCACCGGCAAATTTTGCAAACTGCTCAATAGTGAACAGCGGGCGTTCCATGCCAGGCGAGGAAACTTCAAGGGTGTATTCAACGGCGATTGGATCTTCAACATCCAGAACACCACTGATCTGACGGCTGACAATGGCACAATCGTCCACCAGCACGCCGCCCTCTTTATCGATATAAACGCGCAACATTGAGTGGCGACCTTGAGCCGAAAACTCAATACCCCAGCATTCATAGCCTAGGGCCACGACCACCGGGGCCAGCAAGGCCTGCAACTCTTCTAGCTTGCTCGACACCTGAACCCCCTCGTGCATGTATGTGCATGCTGTGCAAAATAAAAAAATGGGCGAAACGCCCATCCTTGAAACGCCGTCGAACAGCGGCGTTGAAAGTGTCCAGCTAACAAAAAGCCCCTTAAAAGGGGCTCCTTAAACTGGTTGCGGGGGCCGGATTTGAACCGACGACCTTCGGGTTATGAGCCCGACGAGCTACCAGACTGCTCCACCCCGCGACAAAGCTGGGGCGGAAGTATACGACCGATCCCTGACAGGGTCAATGTAACCTTCCACCTACAAGAAAGCCCGCAACAGCGGGCTCTCCTGATAATTGGTACCGAGAAGGGGACTCGAACCCCTACACCCTATGGGCACAACCACCTCAAGGTTGCGTGTCTACCAATTCCACCACCTCGGCAATACTACGTTTGAAACCCTTCTTACTTTTGCTCTTGAGCTGGAGGCACGTCAGTCGCTGGAGTAGCCGACTTTTGCTCTTGAAGCACCGGTACATCATCAGAAGCCGGTTGTTGCTTTGGAACTTCCAACACTGCCGGGTTTGGCAAACCTACTTGAGTCAGCTGATGAGCCTTCTCTTTAGCAAAGTAACCTAACCCTAAGCTGGTTATGAAGAAACCGGCGGCAAGTATAGCAGTAAACTTACTAAGAAAGGTAGAGGAACCTTGGCTTCCGAACACAGTATTTGAAGCACCTGCTCCGAAAGACGCGCCAGCATCCGCACCTTTACCCTGCTGCAGCAATACCAGAGCAACTACGCCCAACGCACCCAGCAGATGAAAAACGACTACGACTGTTTCCAGCATTTTTTCAGTTTCCCGCGGCGCGACAAATCGCACCGAACTCATCTGCATTCAGGGAAGCCCCACCAATGAGCCCCCCATCGATATCCGGCATGCCGAACAGTTCGACCGCATTGGCCGCCTTCACGCTGCCGCCGTATAGAAGCCGCACACCTTGTGCGACCTCAGAATTCTCTGCCGCCAACTGAGCGCGAATGGCTGCATGCACATCCTGCGCCTGTTGCGGCGAAGCAGTCAGCCCGGTACCAATGGCCCAGACCGGCTCGTAAGCGATTACTGCCTTTGCAAAAGCACCAACACCGAGCTCCTCTATGATACTGCCTAGCTGACGCCCGACAACCTCAAGAGTTTTTCCAGCTTCGCGCTCTTCAAGGGTTTCCCCTACGCACAACACCGGAATCAAGCCGCATGCCTGTGCCGCTGCGAACTTGCGAATCAGCACTCCGTCCTGCTCGCCCATTATCTGGCGGCGCTCGGAGTGCCCGACAAGCACCAGGGAACAACCTGCATCCACCAACTGACTCGGCGAAATCTCACCGGTCAATGCACCTTGCATGGATTCCACCGCAGAATTCTGCGCGCCGACCGAAATCGACTTTCCTTCCAGGCCATCAATCACTTGATTGATATGCAAGCAAGGCGGGAATACCGCTACATCAACATCGCTCGGCAAGGCCAGATGACGAAGGCCATTGATCAGCTCAGCGACGCTGGCGCGGGTACCGTGCATCTTCCAGTTACCAGCTACCATAGGGCGACGCATGCTGTACCTCGTCGGTCAAAGTGGGCGCAGATGTTACCCAACACAATCATGGCTGGCAAGCCGAAATCAGGCAGAAACTTCAGTAACCAGTTTTGCCAGCTCTTCCGCGTAGCCGCGAACCTGTGTTTCGTCCTCGCCTTCGACCATGACCCGCACCAGCGGCTCCGTCCCGGACTTGCGCAACAGCACACGCCCACGACCAGCCATGGCCTGGGTAACGCGCTCGCTGGCCTCTTTGACCGCAGGATGATCGAGGGGGCTCACACCGCCGCCGAAACGCACATTGATCAGCACCTGAGGGCACTTGCGCAGTGCCTGACGCGATTGCGCCAGCCCCTCGGAGCGGGTCTTCAACGCCATCAACACCTGCAATGCAGCAATGATCGCGTCACCGGTGGTGGTGTGGTCGAAGCAGACAATGTGCCCCGAATTTTCACCACCCACCTGCCAATTGCGCTCCAGCAACTCGGAGATTACATACCGGTCGCCAACATTGGCCCGCACAAAAGGAATTGCCAGATCCGCCAGGGCCAATTCCAACCCCAGGTTACTCATCAGCGTACCGACCACGCCGCCCTGCAACTTGCCCTGCACATGCAGGTCGCGAGCAATGATGAACAGCAACTCATCACCGTCGACGACAGCACCGGTATGGTCAACCATCTGAACCCGGTCACCATCACCGTCAAAGGCGATACCCAAATCAGCATGCTCAGCCAATACAGCAGCTTGCAGTGGCTCCATATGGGTCGAACCGCAATTTTCATTGATGTTCAGGCCGTTAGGATGAGCAGAAAGTACAACGACATCGGCCCCCAGCTCACGGAATACACTAGGCGCCACCTTGTAGGTCGCTCCGTGGGCGCAGTCGATCACGATCTTCAGGCCCGCGAAGCTGGTACCGGTCGGGACGCTGCTTTTGCAGAATTCGATATAACGGCCTGAAGCATCGTTGATGCGCGATACCTTGCCGATCTTGCTCGACTCAACCACGGTCATCGGGGTGTCGAGCAACTCTTCGATCATATGCTCGACTTCATCAGGAAGCTTGGTGCCCTTCCCGGAGAAAAACTTGATGCCATTGTCATCGTGAGGGTTGTGCGAGGCACTGATCACGATGCCCGCTTCAGCCTGGAAGGTACGCGTCAGGTAGGCGATGGCCGGTGTCGGCATCGGGCCCAGGAGCATGACATCGGCACCTGCCGAAGTAAGTCCGGCCTCGAGCGCAGATTCGAACATATATCCGGAGATCCGCGTGTCCTTGCCCACCAATACCTTGCAGGCACCCATTTTGCGGAACGCCATACCAGCAGCCCAACCAAGCTTGAGCATGAAGTCAGGAGTAATCGGGTATTCGCCAACCCGACCACGAATGCCGTCGGTACCAAAGTATTTCTTAGTCATAAGTACTCCATCATTCTTATTCGGCTGATTCCACTGCAGCGATCATCCGCACCACATCGACGGTTTCGGCCACATCATGGACGCGCAATATACGCGCCCCCTTGACCGAAGCCAGCGCTGCAAGCGCCAGACCGCCATACAGACGCTCGCCAACCGGGCGATTCAAAGCCTGACCGATCATGCTCTTTCGCGAAACCCCGACCAACAGGGGCCGCCCCAAGGCATGCAAGGCTTCCATATGTTTGAACAAGCTTAGATTGTGCTGCAAGGTTTTTGCGAAGCCAAAGCCCGGATCAAGGATGATCCGGTCCGCTGTAATGCCTACCGACGCACACTGAGCCATGCGCTCGGCGAGGAACTCGCCCACCTCTTTCGTGACGTCCTGATACTGCGGATTATCCTGCATGTCGCCCGGCTCACCGAGCATATGCATCAGACAGACCGGCAGACCAGTGGCTGCGGCGGCATCCAGAGCGCCATCGCGCCGCAGCGAGCGCACGTCATTGATCAACCCCGCGCCAAGTCGTGCGGCTTCGCGCATGACAGCTGGGGTGGAAGTGTCGACCGAGATAATGACATCCAGCTCGCGGTGTATTCGCTCGACGACCGGAGCTACGCGCTCAAGCTCTTCCAGCGGTGAGACCACCCTGGCACCCGGCCGGGTCGACTCGCCACCGACATCAATCAACGTCGCGCCGGCCGCCACCATAGCTTCGGCGTGGCGCAAGGCCGCATCAAGCTGGCTATATTGGCCGCCATCAGAGAAGGAATCGGGAGTGACATTGAGAATACCCATGACGTGCGTCAGGGCTAAATCAAGAACCCGATTGCCGCAAGGCAACCGGGTCGAGGACTGAACAGAAGTCATTTCAAACCTTAAACGTCAGCAGCCGGACCGCCGATCGGTGTTTCCGGACGCGGATCCTGTGCCACCGGAGGCGTTCCGGAGGTACCGGTGCCGCCTGACCAGTCGCGAGGTTCACGAGGCGTACGACCCGCCATGATGTCGTCGATCTGATCAGCGTCGATCGTTTCGTACTTCATCAAGGCATCAGCCATGGCGTCGAGCTTGTCACGGTTATCGGTGAGGATCTGCTTGGCCGTGCCGTAGCACTGATCAATGATGCTGCGCACTTCGGAGTCGATCAACTTGGCTGTCTCACCGGAGAAGCTTGCACCCTGACCACCACCGCCGCGACCGAGGAACACTTCACCCTCTTCTTCTGCGTACATCAACGGGCCGAGTTTTTCCGACAAGCCCCACTTGGTTACCATGTTCCGTGCAATCTGGCTGGCACGCATGATGTCGTTTGACGCACCGGTGGTGACGCCGTCGAAGCCCAAGGTCATTTCTTCAGCAATACGGCCGCCGTACAACGAGCAAATCTGGCTGATCAACGCACGCTTGGACAGGCTGTAGCGATCTTCTTCCGGCAGGAACATGGTCACACCCAGCGCACGGCCGCGCGGAATGATAGACACCTTGTAGACCGGATCATGTTCAGGCACGACACGACCAACAATTGCGTGACCTGCTTCGTGATAAGCGGTGTTCTGCTTCTCTTTCTCGGACATGACCATGGATTTGCGCTCGGCACCCATCATGATCTTGTCTTTGGCCAATTCGAACTCTTTCATTTCGACGATGCGCTTGCCGGCACGAGCGGCGAACAACGACGCTTCGTTCACCAGGTTAGCCAGGTCAGCACCGGAGAAACCAGGGGTACCACGAGCGATCACGGCCGGAGCGACATCATCACCCATTGGCACTTTGCGCATGTGAACCTTGAGAATCTGCTCGCGACCACGGATATCCGGCAGACCGACGACAACCTGACGGTCGAAACGGCCCGGACGCAGCAACGCAGGGTCCAGTACGTCCGGACGGTTGGTTGCAGCGATGACGATAATGCCGTCATTCATTTCAAAGCCGTCCATCTCTACCAGCAACTGGTTGAGAGTCTGCTCGCGCTCGTCGTGACCGCCACCCATGCCGGCGCCACGGTGGCGACCGACGGCGTCGATTTCATCGATGAAGATGATGCATGGAGCGTGTTTCTTGGCCTGTTCAAACATGTCGCGAACACGGCTGGCACCGACACCGACGAACATTTCGACGAAGTCGGAACCGGAAATGGTGAAGAACGGTACTTTGGCTTCGCCAGCAATCGCCTTGGCCAGCAAGGTTTTACCGGTACCAGGAGGCCCCACCATCAGCACGCCGCGAGGAATGCGACCGCCCAGACGCTGGAATTTGCCCGGATCACGCAGGAACTCGACCAGCTCACCAACCTCTTCCTTGGCTTCGTCGCAACCGGCAACGTCACCCAAGGTGGTTTTCACCTGATCTTCGGAGAGCAGGCGCGCCTTGCTCTTGCCGAAGCTCATTGGCCCGCCCTTTCCACCGGCGCCGCCCTGCATCTGCCGCATGAAGAACATGAATACGGCGATGATCACCAGGATCGGGAAGCTTGCGACCAGGAGCTGAGTCCAGATGCTTTGCTGTTCAGGCTGTTTGCCTTCGACTACGACATGGTTGTCCACGAGGTCGCCGATCAGACCGTTGTCCTGGATTGCCGGACGAATGGTCTTGAAGCTGTCGCCATCGTTGCGTTTGCCGGTAATCACGTAGCCGTCAACTGCTACGCGCTCGACCTTGCCATCCTTGACCTGCTGGATGAAGTCGGAATAGTTGAGGGTCTGCGGCTCATTAGGACTGGAGAAGTTGTTCATCACTGTCACCAGGACAGCCGCGATGATCAACCACAGGATCAGATTCTTTGCCATATCGTTCAATTAACTACCCTCTGAAGCAAGCTCCGCTAATGGCGCGCGCTTCGCATGATATTCACCGGCCTAACTTACTACATTACCTACGACTCTGGCAGGCGCCGTCTGTAACCCTTTGTGAAACACTTTCTACACAATATTCGCTAATGCTCACGGGACGAAATACGAAAATCCTATCGACCCGCAAAAAAAACCTCGATTTACTCACTACGACCGCGGCAGCCCCAAGCCAGCATGTATTGCTCGCGGGAACTGCCACGGGAAGAGTCCGGCTTGATCATCTGGACCTTGTCGAATTTCTGACGAGCGTCCTTCACGTAAGCATCAAACCCTTCGCCCTGAAACACCTTGATCACGAAATTACCACCCGGCTTGAGTATCCGAGCCGCCAGATCAAGAGCCAGCTCACATAGAAACATGGCTTTTGGCATGTCCACCTCAGGCGTACCACTCATATTGGGGGCCATATCGGAAATCACAAGGTCCACCTGCGAATTACCCACGGCTTCAAGGATCTGAGCGAGCACTTCGTCCTGGGTGAAGTCACCCTGGATGAAAGTCACGTCCGGAATGCTGTCCATTTCCAGGATGTCCGAGGCGATCAGGCGCCCCTGACCACCGATCAGCCGACTGGTGACCTGCGACCAGCCGCCGGGCGCCGCTCCCAGGTCGACAACGCTCATACCTGGACGGATCAGTTTGTATTTCTCCTGGACCTCCAGAAGCTTGTAACTCGCACGCGAGCGGTAACCATCCTTCTGCGCCTGCTTCACATAGGGATCATTAACATGTCTTTGCAGCCACTTAAGGCTTGTCTTGGAACGGGCCACGGGCCACCTCGAAAATAAAACGGGTCGTGATTAACTGGGCGGTCCCGTACTCGCTCGGGTAAACTGGCCGCCGCTTTTTACAAGATCAGACGCAGGGGTCAGATTATGCCGCTCACTCAAGAGCAGAAGAAACAGTACAAATCCATTGGCCACCATCTGAAACCAGTTTTGACTGTGGCTGACAACGGTTTGACTGAAGGTGTGTTAGCCGAACTTGAACGCGCTTTGGCGGATCACGAGCTGATTAAAATCAAGCTCAACATCCTCGATCGCGAGTCGCGCCTGGCGAACATTGCAGAACTGTGCAAGGTCGGCAAAGCGGACCTGGTTCAGGTCATCGGCAAGATGGCACTGATTTACCGCAAGAACTTCAGCGTCAACAAGCAGCTGTCGAACGTTCATCGCTTCAAGTGATGACAAGGGTCAAGGGTGTGCTTCGCGCACCCTGCCACTCCACCCAGGCACCGGTTGCAACACCAGCACCAGCCCGGAAAACCCCAGAACAAGATAGCTGAACACCTGCCAACGCACGGCATCCGGCCAGCCGATACGCACCGCGACATACATCGCACACGCATACAGCGCCATCATCAGCAGTTGCCCGCGAATATCGCGCCATAGACTGGCAAGGCCCTCGGCCTGAACCAGCACCAAAGCCTGAAAAATCACACACGCTGCGGCGAACCCCACCATCAGCGCATCAAGCATGCCCGCAATTTCGTCGATCAGCAGCGGTGCCAGGCCAATTTTGCCCAGCACCGGCAGCAGACCAATGTGCAACAGCCACAGGCCGCCGACCCACAACATCTGAGTCAGCTGCCAAAGCATGGCGCCCGCATGTAGCGGGCGCCTGCGTTTAGATGTGGCGTACTTCGACAATCTCGTACTCGATAACGCCGCCAGGCGTTTTCACGGCAACCACATCGCCCTCTTCCTTGGCTATCAAGGCGCGAGCCAGTGGCGAGCCGACCGAAATCTTGCCGAGTTTGAAGTCAGCCTCATCCTCACCCACGATGTGGTAAGTGACGCGCTCGTCAGTCTCGACATTGGCGATTTCAACGGTGGTACCGAAAATCACTTTACCGGTGTGAGGAATGGTCGTGACATCAATGATGACCTGATTCTGAATCCGGCCTTCAATGTCACGAATCCGCGCCTCAACCATACCTTGCTGCTCACGAGCAGCGTGGTATTCGGCGTTTTCCTTCAGGTCACCCAACTCGCGAGCCGTGCCGATGTCCTGGCTGAGCTTCGGGCGGACGACCTTGGTCAGGTGAGTGTGTTCTTCTTCCAGGGCCTTCGCGCCCTTGACGGTCATTGGGTACTTGATCATGCCTTCAATCCTGCGTGTAGATCCTGCAAGCGGCGCACGGTCTTCTCGGGACCGAACTTCAGCGCTTCGCAGATAGCTTCGCCAGCAGCAATAGTTGTGGTGCAGTAAATCTTGTGCTGCAAGGCATTACGACGAATGGAATAGGAGTCAGCGATCGACTGACGGCCTTCGGTGGTGTTGATGATCAGAGTGACTTCGTCGTTCTTGATCATGTCGACCACGTGCGGACGACCTTCGGTCACCTTGTTCACACGACGCACTTTCAGGCCTGCGGCCTCGATCAGCTTGGCAGTACCGGCAGTGGCGACCACTTCGAAACCCAAGTTGATCAGATCACGGGCCACGCCTGCAACCAGTGGCTTGTCGTCGTCACGCACGCTGATGAACGCAGTACCACCGGTCGGCAGCACTTCGCTGGCGCCCATCTGAGCCTTGGCAAATGCTTCGCCGAAGGTGTCGCCCACGCCCATCACTTCACCGGTGGACTTCATCTCTGGGCCCAGGATCGGGTCCACGCCAGGGAATTTGGCGAATGGGAACACCGCCTCTTTCACGCTGTAGAAGTTCGGAATGATTTCCTTGGTGAAGCCGATTTCCTTCAGGGTTTTACCGGCCATCACGCGAGCCGCGATCATCGCCAGGGAAACACCGATGCACTTGGACACGAACGGTACGGTACGGGAAGCGCGCGGGTTGACTTCGATGACGTAGATGTCTTCGCCTTGCAGCGCCAACTGAACGTTCATCAGGCCGACAACGCCCAGTTCCAGGGCCATTTTCTTGACCTGTTCGCGCATCTCGTCCTGGATGTGTGCAGGCAGCGAGTACGGCGGCAGGGAGCACGCGGAGTCACCGGAGTGAACGCCAGCCTGCTCGATGTGCTGCATGATCGCACCGATCACCACGTCGGTGCCGTCGCAGACCGCATCCACGTCCATTTCGATGGCGCAGTTGAGGAAGTGGTCGAGCAGCACCGGGCTGTCGTTGGACACTTTCACCGCATCGCGCAGGTAGCGCTTGAGCTCTTCTTCTTCGTAGACGATTTCCATCGCACGACCGCCCAGTACGTAGGACGGACGCACCACCAGCGGGTAACCGATCTTGGCGGCGGCACGAATCGCTTCGTCTTCGCTGCGCACGGTGGCGTTTGGCGGCTGACGCAGATTCAGGCGCTCAACCATTTGCTGGAAGCGCTCACGGTCTTCGGCACGGTCGATTGCGTCAGGGCTGGTGCCGATGATCGGCACGCCGGCTTCTTCCAGGGCACGAGCCAGTTTCAGCGGGGTTTGGCCGCCGTACTGGACGATCACGCCTTTTGGCTTCTCGACGCGGCAGATTTCCAGCACGTCTTCCAGGGTCACTGGTTCGAAGTACAGGCGATCAGAGGTGTCGTAATCGGTGGAAACGGTTTCCGGGTTGCAGTTGACCATGATGGTCTCGTAACCGTCGGCGCGCAGGGCCAGTGCCGCGTGTACGCAGCAGTAGTCGAACTCGATGCCTTGGCCGATGCGGTTAGGACCGCCGCCGAGGATCATGATCTTGTCGCGGCCCGTCGGTGCGGCTTCACACTCTTCCTCGTACGTCGAGTAGAGGTAAGCGGTGTCGGTGGCGAACTCGGCCGCGCAGGTATCAACGCGCTTGTAGACCGGGAAGATCTCAAGCTTGTGACGGTGGCGACGCAGAGCCTTCTCGGTCACGCCCAGCAGCTTGGCCAGACGCATGTCGGAGAAGCCTTTGCGCTTGAGGCGGAACATCAAGTCGCGGTCGATGCTGGCCAGACCCAGGGTCTTGACCTTCTCTTCTTCCTTGATCAGATCTTCGATCTGCACCAGGAACCACGGATCGATCATGTTCATGCCGAAGATGTCTTCGACCGACAGGCCGGCGCGGAAGGCGTCAGCCACGTACCAGATACGCTCGGCACCCGGCACGGTCAGTTCGCGCTTGAGCACGCTCATGCTTTCCGGGTTGCTCAGGTCGAGCTTCTCGTCAAGACCGCAAACGCCCACTTCCAGACCGCGCAGGGCTTTCTGCAGGGATTCCTGGAAGGTCCGGCCGATGGCCATGACTTCACCGACCGACTTCATTTGAGTGGTCAGGCGTGCGTCGGCTTTCGGGAATTTTTCGAAGGCGAAACGTGGCAGCTTGGTCACGACGTAGTCGATGGACGGCTCGAAGGATGCCGGAGTAGCGCCGCCGGTGATTTCGTTCTGCAGCTCGTCCAGGGTGTAGCCGATCGCCAGCTTGGCGGCGATACGCGCAATCGGGAAACCTGTGGCTTTCGAGGCCAGTGCCGAAGAGCGGGATACACGCGGGTTCATCTCGATCACGACCATACGGCCGGTGTCCGGACAGATGCCGAACTGAACGTTGGAGCCGCCGGTTTCCACGCCGATCTCACGCAGTACCGCCAACGAGGCGTTACGCATGATCTGGTATTCCTTGTCCGTCAGGGTTTGTGCCGGAGCAACGGTGATCGAGTCACCGGTGTGCACGCCCATCGGGTCAAAGTTTTCGATCGAGCAGACGATGATGCAGTTGTCCTTCTTATCGCGGACAACCTCCATCTCATATTCTTTCCAGCCGATCAGGGATTCGTCGATCAGCAGCTCTTTTGTCGGCGACAGGTCGAGACCGCGGGCGCAGATTTCTTCGAACTCTTCACGGTTGTAAGCGATACCGCCACCGGTGCCGCCCATGGTGAAGGACGGACGGATGATGCACGGGAAGCCGAGCTTTTCGAGGACCGCGTTGGCCTCTTCCATGCTGTGGGCGATACCCGAACGCGGGCAGTCCAGGCCGATGGATTTCATCGCCTTGTCGAAGCGCGAACGGTCTTCAGCCTTGTCGATGGTGTCAGCGTTGGCGCCGATCATCTCTACGCCGAACTTCTCCAGAACGCCTTCGCGCTCCAGGTCCAGTGCGCAGTTCAGAGCGGTCTGGCCACCCATGGTTGGCAGCAGCGCGTCCGGACGTTCTTTCTCGATGATCTTGGCAACGGTCTGCCACTTGATCGGTTCGATGTACGTGGCGTCGGCCATGTCCGGGTCGGTCATGATGGTCGCTGGGTTGGAGTTCACCAGGATGACGCGGTAACCCTCCTCGCGCAGGGCTTTACAGGCCTGGGCGCCGGAGTAGTCGAATTCGCAGGCCTGGCCGATCACGATCGGGCCAGCGCCGAGAATCAGGATGCTTTTAATGTCTGTACGTTTTGGCATGGGTTTGTCACTCAAATCCGCAGGTCAGTCGGCAAGCCGTCTTGTTCAATCTTTGAAGTCTTGAGGGGGCCACCGGTGTCGGGACCGCCCTCAAGCTTTGCTACATCACGGCGAGCGATTAGCGTCGCTTGGCCATTTCATTGATGAAGCGATCAAACAGTGGTGCTACGTCGTTCGGGCCAGGGCTGGCTTCAGGGTGACCCTGGAAGCTGAAGGCACTCTTGTCGGTAAGCTCGATACCTTGCAGGGTGCCGTCGAACAGCGATTTGTGAATCGCCCGGACGTTGGCTGGCAAGGTTGCTTCGTCTACCGCAAAACCGTGGTTCTGGCTGGTGATCATCACCACACCGGTGTCCAGATCCTGGACCGGGTGGTTGGCACCGTGGTGACCGTGACCCATTTTCAGGGTCTTGGCGCCGGAGGCCAGGGCCAGCAGTTGGTGACCAAGGCAGATACCGAAGACCGGAATGTCGGTTTCCAGCACATCTTTGATCGCCTGGATTGCGTAGTCGCAAGGCTCCGGGTCACCAGGGCCGTTGGACAGGAACACGCCGTCCGGCTTCAATGCCAGCGCTTCAGCCGCTGGCGTCTGCGCCGGCACTACCGTCACGCGGCAACCGCGCTCGACCAGCATGCGCAGGATGTTCAGCTTGACGCCGTAGTCGTAGGCAACCACGTGGTACGGCAGCTCGGAGGCTTCGATAGTCGCGTGGCTGTCGGTTTTCAAATCCCAGACAGTCGAGCGCCACTCGTACTTCTCTTTGGTGCTGACGACTTTCGCCAGGTCCATGCCTTTGAGGCCAGGGAAACCCTGGGCGGCGGCGATGGCGGCTTCTTCGGAAATGTTGTCACCGGCCATGATGCAGCCGTTCTGCGCGCCTTTTTCACGCAGGATGCGTGTCAGGCGGCGAGTGTCGATACCGGCGATTGCCACAACGTTGTTGGCTTTCAGGTAGTCGGACAGAGACATCGTGTTACGCCAGTTGCTCGCAACCAGTGGCAGGTCACGAATGACCAGGCCAGCGGACCAGACTTGGCTGGACTCGGCGTCTTCCGGCGTGGTGCCGGTGTTGCCGATGTGCGGGTAAGTCAGGGTAACAATCTGTTGGGCGTAGGAAGGATCGGTAAGGATTTCCTGATAGCCGGTCATTGCGGTGTTGAACACCACCTCACCAACGGTTTGACCGTCGGCTCCAATGGCTTCGCCACGAAAAATGCTGCCATCAGCAAGGGCGAGTATGGCTGGCTTAGTCAAGAAGACCTCCCGTAAATAAAGCCTGAAAGGGCGATCGCAGGTTGTAAAAAAGCGGAGTGACGTATGGACACGTCACCCCGCTTCTTCACCGAATAATTCTGCGCGCTTTTAGTGGACACACTAAAGCTGTAGCTTACAGAAAAAGGCATTTTTGGTCTACCGCCAATGAGCCTTAAAGGCCGGGGAATGCGACAGGACGTCGCTTGGCGGAGTAAAACCGGGCTCAAACACACTGTTTGAACCCGATTTCGGGCGCATCTTAACGCAGATCGAGTACGTCTTGCATGTCGTAAAGACCCGGCTCTCGACCGTCCAGCCACAACGCGGCACGTACCGCGCCCTTGGCGAAGGTCATGCGACTGGACGCTTTATGCGTGATCTCCAGTCGCTCACCCTCACAGGCGAACAGCACCGTATGATCGCCAACCACATCACCACCGCGAACAGTGGCAAAGCCGATCGTTTCACGCTCGCGAGCACCGGTATGGCCTTCACGACCATACACCGCAACCTTCTGCAGATCACGATCAAGGGCGCTTGCGATGACTTCACCCATGCGCAGAGCCGTACCTGAAGGCGCATCGATCTTGTGCCGATGATGAGCCTCGATGATCTCGATATCCGCGTCATCACCCAGCACACGAGCAGCCATGTCGAGCAGCTTCAGCGACAGGTTTACACCGACACTGAAATTGGCTGCGAACACGATCGGAATATCCTTGCCAGCCTCGGCCAGCAACTGCTTCTGCGCGACGTCCAGCCCTGTCGTGCCGATCACCATGGCCTTGCCCGCTTTACGGCAGAACGCCAGGTTTTTCAGCATGACTTCCGGGAGCGTGAAGTCGATCAGCACGTCGAACTCATCAGCCACCGCGTCCAGATTGCCGGACAGTGGAACGCCGATACGTCCCAGCGAGGCCAGCT
Source organism: Pseudomonas sp. GM41(2012) (assembly GCF_000282315.2). GTDB lineage: Bacteria > Pseudomonadota > Gammaproteobacteria > Pseudomonadales > Pseudomonadaceae > Aquipseudomonas. The sequence continues at coordinate 58,530 of NZ_AKJN02000010.1, read as the reverse complement.
CACCAGCGTCCACGCCAATCAGCGTACTGCCGGGGCGTACGATGGCTGCCGTCAGACCGGTCAGCGGTGCGCGCTGCTGCACCGCCTCGACCAGAATCTTGCCCATGCGCCCGGCAGCGCCCATCACAGCTATACGTCGCATGCCGACTCCTTACAAATCGCCGAAGAAGCGCTTCACGCCTTCGAACCAACCCGTGGTTTTAGGCGAATGGCTGTTGTCGTCCGCCAGCGAGCTACGGAACTCTTCCAGCAGTTCGCGCTGACGACGACCCAGATTGACCGGGGTTTCGACCGCCACACGACACATCAAGTCACCGGCACCGCCGCCACGTACTGGCGCAACGCCCTTGCCGCGAACACGGAACTGCTTGCCGGTCTGAGTTCCTTCAGGGATTTTCAGTTTGACTCGACCATCAAGGGTCGGAATCTCCAGCTCGCCACCCAGCGCAGCATCGACAAAGCTGATTGGCACTTCGCAGAACAGGTGCTTGCCGTCGCGCTGGAAGATCGCGTGCTCACGCACGTTGATCACCACGTACAGGTCGCCAGTCGGACCACCCTGAGCCCCCGCCTCGCCTTCGCCGGACAGACGAATTCGATCACCGGTATCAACGCCGGCCGGCACTTTCACCGAGAGGGTTTTGTACTCTTCGACACGACCCTGGCCGTCGCACGAGTCGCACGGATCGGAAATGATCTTGCCCTGGCCATGGCAGCGCGGGCATGTCTGCTGCACCGAGAAAAAGCCCTGCTGCATACGAACTTGACCGATACCGCCACACGTCGGGCAAGTGATCGGCGAGGAGCCTTTCTTGGCACCCGAACCGTCGCACGGCTTGCAGTTGACCAATGTCGGAACACGGATATTCACGGTTGTACCGCGCACCGCTTCTTCCAGATTCAGTTCCAGGGTGTAACGCAGGTCACTGCCGCGCTGAGCACCGCCACGAGAACCGCCGCGACCGCCGCCGAAGAAGTCACTGAAGACATCACCAAAGATGTCGGAGAAGTTCTGACCGCCAAACCCGGCACCGCCGCCGCCCATGCTTGGGTCGACACCGGCATGACCGTACTGGTCGTACGCCGCGCGCTTACTGGAATCGGACAGGACTTCGTAGGCCTCGTTGGCCTCCTTGAACATATCTTCCGACGCTTTGTCATCGGGATTACGGTCCGGGTGGTGCTTCATCGCCAGGCGACGGTAGGCCTTTTTCAGGTCTGCTTCGCTTGAGCCACGCTCAACACCCAACACTTCGTAATAGTCACGCTTTGCCATAAGTCTTTGCACTCTTAAGGACGTTCGGCAAACCTCTCCTGAGCCTTGCCAAACTCGTTGAGCCCCAATACAGGCCCGGACCCAACTCACGTCAATTCAACGATCCTGGTCTTTAATTCATTGCGGTACTTTCAGCTCGAAAAGCAGGAGCATCTTCGGCCATACCGCCAGCACCCGAACGTTGTCGCATGCTGTAAAAATTCGCTAACTCCAGACACGCCAACGCGGGAGCAAGCCCCCGCGCGGCGACATCCTACCAGTCACTGCCTAAAGGCAGTCAACCGGCCGACCAACAACTTACTTGTGGTCTTTGACTTCTTCGAACTCAGCGTCGACGACGTCGTCAGCCTTCTCAGCCGATTCGCCTTGCGGTGCAGCACCTTCAGCAGGCTGAGCCTGCTCGGCGTACATCTTCTGCGCTACTGGAGCGGAGACTTTCGACAGCTCTTCAACCTTGGCTTCGATCGCGGCCTTGTCGTCGCCTTTGACAGCGGCTTCCAGCGCAACAACAGCAGCTTCGATTGCAGTCTTCTCTTCAGCAGTCACTTTATCGCCAGCGTCTGCGACCATTTTGCGAGTCGAGTGAACCAGCGCATCGCCCTGGTTGCGAGCGGTTGCCAGCTCTTCGAACTGGCGATCTGCGTCGACGTTGGCTTCAGCATCGCGAATCATCTGCTGAATCTCTTCCTCGGACAGACCGGAGTTGGCCTTGATCACGATCGACTGAGTCTTGCCGGTAGCCTTGTCTTTGGCGCCTACGTGCAGAATGCCGTTGGCGTCGATGTCGAAGGTCACTTCAATTTGTGGCACGCCACGTGGTGCTGGTGGAATCTCGGCCAGGTCGAACTTGCCCAAAGACTTGTTCTGTGCGGCTTGCTTACGCTCACCTTGCAGCACGTGAATGGTCACAGCGCCCTGGTTGTCGTCAGCAGTCGAGAACACTTGCGATTTCTTGGTAGGAATCGTGGTGTTTTTCTCGATCAGCGCGGTCATCACGCCACCCATGGTTTCGATACCCAGGGTCAGCGGGCTAACGTCCAGCAGCAGAACGTCTTTCACGTCACCGGCCAATACTGCGCCCTGGATAGCAGCACCCATGGCAACGGCTTCGTCCGGGTTCACATCTTTACGCGCTTCTTTACCGAAGAACTCGGTCACCAGCTTCTGAACCAGTGGCATACGGGTCTGGCCGCCGACCAGGATCACGTCGTTGATGGCGCCAATGTCGATGCCAGAGTCTTTCAGGGCGATGCGGCAAGGTTCGATGGTGCGCTGAACCAGGTCTTCTACCAGCGCTTCGAGCTTGGCGCGGGAGATTTTCACGTTCAAGTGCTTAGGACCGGTGGCGTCTGCAGTGATGTACGGCAGGTTCACGTCGGTCGAATTGCTCGAAGACAGTTCGATCTTGGCTTTTTCAGCGGCTTCTTTCAGGCGCTGCATGGCCAGCGGGTCACCCTTAAGGTTCATGCCGCTTTCTTTCTTGAATTCGTCAACGAGGTAGTCGATCAGACGAATGTCAAAGTCTTCACCGCCCAGGAACGTGTCACCGTTGGTGGCCAATACTTCGAACTGGTGCTCGCCATCGACTTCAGCGATTTCGATCACGGAAACGTCGAAAGTACCGCCGCCCAAGTCGTAAACGATCACGGTGTGATCGCCCTTCGCCTTGTCCATACCGTAAGCCAGAGCAGCTGCGGTTGGTTCGTTGATGATACGTTTTACGTCCAGGCCCGCGATGCGGCCGGCGTCTTTGGTGGCTTGACGCTGGCTGTCGTTGAAGTAGGCCGGAACGGTGATTACTGCTTCGGTCACTGGCTCGCCGAGGTAGTCTTCGGCGGTCTTCTTCATTTTCTTCAGAATTTCAGCCGAGATTTGTGGCGGCGACATTTTCTGGCCGTTCACTTCAACCCACGCATCGCCGTTATCAGCCTTGGCGATTTTGTACGGGACCATCTTGATGTCTTTCTGCACGACTTCTTCGTCGAACTTACGACCGATCAGACGCTTCACCGCATACAGGGTGTTGTGCGGATTGGTCACAGCCTGACGCTTGGCCGATTGACCAACGAGGATTTCACCATCGTTGGCGTAAGCGATGATCGACGGCGTGGTACGCGTGCCTTCAGCGTTTTCAATAACTTTGGCTACGCCGTTTTCAAGCACGGAGACGCAGGAGTTAGTAGTCCCCAGGTCGATACCGATAATTTTGCCCATGTTCACTCTCCCGAAACTTTGGATTTGGTTGCCGCAGCAGTGGTGGCTAACTGCGGTAGCACTTAAACGCTTGACTTCTAAATGGGGGCCTTGCGGCTAATTTCAAGCCTGCTCGTCAATCGAAGGCGAAACCGGTGCCGGCGCCTTGCTGACCACGACCATGGCCGGGCGCAGCAGGCGACCGTTGAGCTGATAGCCCTTCTGGAACACCTTGAGCACGCTGTTCGGCTCGACGTCGGCGCTTTCCTGCATGGCCATTGCCTGATGCTGAACGGCGTTGAACGGTTCGCCATGCGGATCGATCGCTTCCAGCTGATAACGCTTCAGGGTGTCCTGGAACATTTTCAGGGTCAGCTCGATGCCTTCGCGCATTGGACGAATGCTTTCGTCGTCCGGGCTGGACAACTCCAGACCACGCTCCAGGCTGTCGATGATCGGCAACAAGTCACCGGCGAATTTCTCCAGTGCGAACTTGTGAGCCTTTTCTACATCCTGCTCGGCGCGACGGCGGACGTTCTGCAGATCAGCCGCTACACGCAAAGCCTGATCATGAGCGCCAGCCAATTGCTCTTCGAGCACTTGAACACGAGCCGCCAGTTCATCACCCGAGACCTGGGCAGCCTGATCGGCGTCTAGATTTTGCGTATCCACTGTCTGTTCGTCAGCCATAGATTTCTCCTTTCAATATCGTCCGCGAGCTCAACTCGCGCTTCTGCCCAGCTATATGGGGCCGCAAAATTCAGCTTCAAGGGGCGCTTATTTATTAACCCTACAAAAAACAGCTGCATTGTCATTCCCTCGCGCACTAAGGATTTCGTCGGATCAAGCAAATCGAGCTAAGGGAGGGCATTGTCAGCCAGAAACAAAACACTGTATAAATAACCAGACCTAAAGCCTGGGAGCGGCCTTTATGCTGGTGCACCTGTCCGTACATAACTACGCCATCGTTGAACATCTCGATCTCGAACTCGATCGCGGGATGAGCGTGATCACTGGGGAAACCGGCGCCGGCAAGTCGATCATGCTCGACGCCCTCGGCCTGACCCTGGGCGATCGCGCCGACAGCGGCGTGGTCCGTCCCGGCGCCGACAAGGCCGATATCCTGGCAACCTTCGATCTGGTCGATATTCCGGAAGCCAGCGCCTGGCTGGCAGAGCGTGACCTGGAGAGCGACGGCCCGTGCATTCTGCGCCGGGTGATCACCGCCGAAGGGCGCTCGCGTGGCTACATCAACGGCACGCCCTGCCCCCTCGGTGACCTGAAGGCCCTGGGTGAACTGCTGATCGATATCCACAGCCAGCATGAACATCAATCCCTGCTCAAGACCGACACGCACCGCCGCCTGCTCGACGAGTACGCGGGCGCAACGGACCTTGCCCGCCAGGTACACCTGGCCGCCCAACGCTGGCGTCAGACCCGCCAGGAGCTGGAACGCCTTTCCAATTCCGGCGATGAGCAGCGCGCTCGCCATCAATTGCTCAGTTATCAACTCGAAGAGCTGGAAAACCTCGGCCTCGGCGAAAACGAGCTGGAGCAGCTGGAACAGGAACACAAGAACCTGACCAACGCCGAAACCCTGCTGGGCATTTGCCGGCAAGTGGTCGAACAATGCAGCGAAAGTGATTCCGGGAATGTCCTGAACGCCCTCACCGCCAGCCTCAATCGCCTTTCGAGCGTCAACAATTCGATTGGGGCCCTGGGTGAAGCCAGCAGCCTGCTGACCAGTGCACAGATCCAGGTTGAAGAAGCCGTGGGAGAACTGAACCGCTTCCTTGATAACTTCGATGCCGATCCGGCGCGTCTTCAGTACCTGGAAGAACGCCTTGATGCGATCTATACCATGGCGCGCAAACACCGCATCCAGCCGACCGAAGTGGCCGAGATGCAGCAGCGCTTGCTGGATGAAATCGAAACCCTGAATGCCAACGACGAATCCATCGAGCGACTGAGCGATGAACTGGCCTCCTATGCCCGTCACTATCAGGAAAAGGCTCGCGAGCTCAGCGATTTGCGCCATCAGGCCTCGAACAGCCTGGCCAGCGCCGTGGAGCATGAAATCCAGCGACTGGGCATGCCGGGTGGGCGCTTCACTATCGAGCTGCGCCCCAACAGTAGCGATGAACTGCTACCCAATGGCCTTGAGCAGGTAGAGCTGCTGGTGAGTGCTAACCCGGGCCAACCTTTGAAAGCGCTGGCAAAAGTGGCATCCGGCGGCGAATTGTCACGAATCAGCCTGGCGATTCAAGTGATCACCGCGCAGACGTCCCGCGTACCGACCCTGGTGTTCGACGAAGTGGACGTGGGCATCGGTGGTCCGACCGCCGAAATCGTGGGCCAATTGCTGCGTCGACTTGGGGAGCGCGGGCAGGTATTGACGGTAACTCACTTGCCACAAGTAGCAGCGCAGGGGCATCAACATCTATTCGTACACAAAGTGCGCGGCGAAGATGCCACTCACACAGCCGTCGCCAAGTTGAGCAAGAACGATCGCGTCGAAGAAGTGGCGCGGATGCTGGGAGGCATCGACCTTACAAAGGAATCCCTGGCTCATGCCAGGAAAATGGTCGTCACCGCGAAAATTTAAGACCGACAGAAAGCACGAAGGCGACCCTAGGGTCGCCTTCGTTCGTTTCGCGAACCTTAAGTTCGCGCGACATGCTTACTTTTTCTTGCGTACGTACAGTACAAGATTGTGGTCAACCATCTCGAAGCCATACTTGTCGACGATTGCCTTCTGCAGTCGCTCGATTTCTTCGTCGAAGAATTCGATCACTTCACTGGTCTCGACGTTGACCATATGGTCGTGATGCTTGCCGTCGTCCAGCTCGAAGACCGCATGGCCTCCATCGAAGTTGTGCCGCACCACAAGGCCAGCTGCCTCGAACTGGGTCAGGACACGGTAAACCGTGGCCAGACCGACGTCCTCACCAGCCTCCATCAGCGCCTTGTAGACGTCCTCGGCACTCATGTGGCGTTGCTCGGCGGAATCGAGCATTTGCAGAATTTTGACCCGTGGAAGGGTCACTTTGAGGCCGGCTTTGCGTAGTTCGCTATTTTCAACCATGGTCAGCTTTCTCGCGATGCTGCTTCGCAGCTTCTCTTAATGCGGGTATGATCGGCGTTTACGTTGTCCCAGCCAAGATAGTGGAAGTCGCCCACCGATGCAAAACACCAAGCTCTTGCTAACCAGTTTCACCTTTGTGGGACTGCTCGCACTCGCCGGTTGTTCATTCCCCGGGGTTTACAAAATCGACATCCAGCAGGGCAATGTCGTCACGCAGGACATGATAGACCAGTTACGCCCGGGAATGACCCGCAAGCAAGTACGGTTTATCATGGGCAACCCTCTGTTGACCGACACGTTCCATGCCGATCGCTGGGATTATCTGTACAGCCTGCAACCCGGTGGCGGTGAACGCCAACAGGAACGCATTAGCGTTATCTTCAACCCAAATGACCAGCTTGTCAGCCTCTCTGGTGATTTCATGCCAGGCGTGAGCCGTGACGAAGCCATTCTCGGCAAGGACAGCGGCACTACAGTTGCTGCGCCAGCAGAAAACGCCGAGAAGCCGAAACCGGAGAAACCGGTCAAGCCAGGTTCGTTGCTGGATCAGATCCAGAAGGATGTCGACGGTGTAGAAACCGTTCCAGTCCCGACTCCAGAACCTCTGGAAACCTCGCCGCAATAATTTGCGACGCAATAAAAAACCCGGCATGTCCGGGTTTTTTATTGTCCAGCATTTGAGCGAATCACTGATTCCGGTTTTTGGCCTCAGCAGCCTTGGCTGCGCGCAACCGACGAACTTCTTTCGGATCAGCCAGCAATGGTCGGTATATCTCGATGCGATCTCCAGCCTGGACAGGATGCTTGTCCGGATCAGCGATCACTTTACCGAAGATCCCCACCGGGCAACTGGCCAGATCCAGCTCCGAAAACGCCTCGCCGATGCCTGACTTCAGCAAAGCCGCCCGCACGGTTGCGCCTGCTGGAACCGTCACCGAGAGAAGTACCTGACGATCTATGGCGGCATACACCACCTCAACGTCGATCATGGCCTCAACCATGCATCTGCTTGGCGCGCTGGCAGAAGGCATCCACCAGCGTATTGGCCGCCTGATTGAACAACGGCCCCAGGGTCGCGCGGACAATCGGCCCGGCGTAATCGAACGACAGGTCCAGGCTGATCTTGCAGGCTTTCTCGCCCAACGGCTTGAACACCCAGACACCATGCAATTGATTGAACGGGCCTTCCTCGAGGTTCATCTCAATCGAATGCCCGGGCACCAGTGTGTTGCGCGTCACGAAATGCTGGCTGAGGCCACCTTTGGCCACGCCGACGCTGGCGCGCATATGCTCAGGAGAACTCTCCAGGACTTCGGCCGTCGAGCACCACGGCAGAAATTCCGGGTAGCGCGCCACGTCGTTGACCAGGTCATACAGCGCTTGCGCCGGATACGGCAGCAGGGCCGAACGTTGAATGTGTGTCGTCATGTCAGCGTCACTTCCACAGCTGGGCGGCAAATACTACGAGAATGCCGATGGGCGCCACATAGCGCATCAAGAACAAGGACAGGGCGAACAGCGCAGGGTTGCGGATCGACAATTCGTCGCGTACCGCCTCACGGCCCATCACCCAGCCTGCAAACACCACGAAACACAAACCACCGAGTGGCAACATGATCCGCGAGGTGAAGAAATCGATCACACCAAAGAAGTCCAGGCCACCGGCCGCACCCCATTGATAGAGGTGGAACATCCCGCCTTCGTTCACGAAAAATTTGGCTTCCTTCCAGATATTGAAGGAAAACACCGTGCCCAGACCGACAAACCAGCAGATAAATGCCAGCCAAAAGGTCACCCATGCGCGGCTGACTTTGGTGCGTTCAACCAGGTAAGCCACCATCGGCTCAAGCAGGGAAATCGCCGAACTCCAGGCTGCAATCGCTACAAGCACGAAGAACACTACGCCCATCAACTGGCCGAACGCTACGTTACCAAACGCAAAGGGCAGGCTGACGAACATCAAGCCAGGACCTTCGCTTGGATTCAGGCCGCCCGCGAACACAATCGGAAACAATGCCAGCCCGGCCACCAGGGAAACGAAGGTATCGAGCAGTGCCACGCCGACGATGGTGCCGGAAATCGACGAGTTCTTTGGCATATAAGCGCCGTAGATCATGATCGAGCCGACACCCACGCTCAGTGAAAAGAACGCGTGCCCCATGGCTGGCAGCAAGCCGTCGAGTACTTTTTCCGGGTGGAAGTCGAACATGAAATGCACGCCTTCCATGAAATGCCCGGTAGTCATGCTGTAACCCAGCAGAACAATCACCATCACAAACAGCAGCGGCATCATGATTCGCAAGCTGCGTTCCAGCCCCGCAACCACGCCTTTGGCGATCACTACGGCAGACAGCAGCATAAAAATCGTGTGCCAAAGTGTCAGGCGCCACGGATCAGCGATCACATTGCCGAAGTAAGCGCCAACCTGGTCGGGCGTTGCACCCTGGAAGTCGCCACGGCCCATGTCGATGATGTAATCCAGCGACCAACCGCCCACCACACTATAGAAAGACAGGATCAGCAACGCCGTGATCATCCCGGCGAACGCGCCCCAGGACCATTTACCCGAGTGCCCGGCTTCCAGCGCCAATACCTTCAAGGCGTTGGCCGGGCTTTGACGTGCACGACGGCCGATCAGGGTTTCGGCCAGCATGACCGGCACACCGATCAGCGCGATACAGGCCAGGAACATCAGCACGAAGGCGCCGCCGCCGTACACACCGACCATGTACGGGAATTTCCAGATACTACCCAGGCCCACGGCCGAACCGGTCGCGGCGAGTATGAAGACCCAGCGGCTAGCCCAACTGCCGTGGACAGAAACCTTGTCTGTCGACATCGTTATCACGCCCAAGCGTTCAAAAAAGAGGCCGCATTGTCCGGGATTCAATCAACCTGCTCAAGCACGTAGCGATACCGTAGCCGACTCGCTTGCAACTCCCTATAATGCCGCCCCTATGGCTAAACAGAAGAAACACCCAACAGGGACCATCGCGCAGAACAAAAAGGCGCGACACGATTACTTCATCGAGCATAAGTTCGAGGCTGGTCTGGTCCTGGCCGGCTGGGAAGTAAAAAGTCTGCGGGCAAGCAAGCTGCAACTGGTTGACAGTTACGTACTGCTCAAGGATGGCGAAGCCTGGCTGCTCGGCAGCCACATTACGCCGCTGATGACCGCCAGCACCCACGTCATCGCTGATCCGACCCGCACCCGAAAGTTGCTGCTCAACCGGCGCGAGCTGGAAAAGCTGGCCACGGCCGTGCAGCAAAAAGGTTACGCCTGCGTGTGCCTGTCCTGGTACTGGAGCAAGCACATGGTCAAGTGCGAGATCGCTCTGGGCAAGGGCAAGAAGGAATACGACAAGCGTGATACCGAACGCGAACGCGACGCCGGTCGCGAGTTGCAGCGTGCGGTGCGCAACAAGGGCAAGGAAGATTAATCTTTCTGCCTGAGTGTTTGGCGCCAGCGAAAAGATCGCAGTCTGCGGCAGCTCCTACATTGATCGCGCATCCATGTAGGAGCTGCCGCAGGCAGCGATCTTTTGCTTTAAATAATCACATTCCTTTGCGCCGCTCCGCCCGAGCCATGCGCTGTACTTCCTGACGCACTTCTTCCAGCACTTCCTGCACATACAAGATATGTCGGCTGGAGACTTCCCGCGCCTGCTCGGCCCTTCCTTCAATAATCGCCAGGTACAACTCCCGGTGCTGCGTGATAAGCATGTCGCGGGTTTCCGTACGTTGCTTGTACATCCCACCGATGTTGGTCACCACGTTACGCTTGAGCAGATCGAACAACCCGCGAATGGTGTGCAGCAACACCGCGTTGTGACTGGCTTCAGCAATGGCCAAGTGGAATTTCGCATCCGCCGCGCCCTCTTCCGCCCGACTTACCTCGTCGTGTCGCGTATAGCAGTCTTGCAATTCGTTGAAGGCCGCGGTTAATCGCTCGCGATCAACGTCCGTAGCACGCATGGCTGCGTAATAGGCGCAGGAGGCTTCCAGGGTGTGACGAAATTCCAGCAGATCGCGCTGCGCTTCAGGGTTGCTTTCCAGCAGATGCAGCAGCGGATCGCTGAAGGTTGACCCCAGCGACTCCACCACATAATTGCCACCGCCCTGGCGACTGACCAGCAACCCCTTGGCCGCCAGTTTCTGAATTGCTTCGCGCAACGAAGGGCGTGACACACCGAACTGCTCGGCCAAGGCACGTTCGGCCGGCAAGCGCTCACCCGCCTTCAACGTGCCCTCGAGAATCATCCCCTCGAGCTGCTCGACAATATCGTCAGACAAACGGCGCTGACGAATCTGATCAAACCCCATAACTCATTTCTCCACGATCCCGACGGCTCGCCGGGGTCTCTATTCTGGCCTATCAGGGCTGTGTCAGCACCTGCCAGACGGCATTTGGTCGAGCGGACCAAATGACTTCCGCACCGCGCATTCGACAAAAGTTTTAGGGCGGCAAATTGACACGCCGCCTACAACGCTTTTACCCTAGCCAACAGCGATTGTAAATTGGTATTACCAATTATCCAAGAACGCTGACCAGTGCCTGACCAACAACAATTAGGGGCCACCCCATATGCAAACCTGGCAACAGCTCTATTCTCCGCTCGGCAGTCTCGGCGTGTCCGCGCTCGCGGCCGTTATCCCCATCGTGTTTTTCTTTCTGGCATTGGCCGTGTTCCGACTCAAAGGACACGTGGCCGGGAGCATCACGCTGGCCTTGTCCATTGCCGTGGCGATCTTCGCCTTCCAGATGCCGGTCGACATGGCCTTCGCCGCCGCTGGCTATGGTTTCGCGTACGGCCTGTGGCCGATTGCCTGGATCATCGTGGCGGCGGTATTCCTCTACAAACTGACGGTCAAGAGTGGTCAGTTCGAAGTGATCCGCAGCTCGGTGCTGTCGATCACCGACGACCAGCGCCTGCAAGTGCTGCTGATCGGCTTCTGCTTCGGCGCCTTCCTGGAAGGTGCCGCCGGTTTCGGTGCGCCGGTCGCAATTACCGCCGCACTGTTGGTAGGACTGGGCTTCAACCCGCTGTACGCTGCGGGCCTGTGCCTGATCGCCAACACCGCACCGGTCGCTTTCGGCGCCTTGGGGATTCCGATCATTGTCGCCGGGCAGGTTACCGGTATCGACGCGTTCAAGATCGGCGCCATGACGGGCCGCCAACTGCCGCTGCTGTCGCTGTTCGTGCCGTTCTGGCTGGTGTTCATGATGGATGGCCTGCGCGGCGTTCGCGAAACCTGGCCCGCAGCACTGGTGGCCGGCTTGAGCTTTGCCATCACCCAATATTTCACGTCGAACTTCATCGGCCCGGAACTGCCGGACATCACCTCGGCCCTGGCCAGCCTGATTTCCCTGACGCTGTTCCTGAAAATCTGGCAACCGAAACGCGCCGCAGGCCAACACATCGTCGGTGCCGTCTCGGCCTCCGTGGTGAGCGCCAGCGCTGGCGGTTTCGGCCTGCCGCGCAGCACCGTGGCCTCGCCCTACAGCTTCGGTGAAATTCTCAAAGCCTGGTCACCCTTCCTGATCCTCACCGTGCTGGTGACCATCTGGACCTTGAAACCCTTCAAGGCGATGTTTGCCGCTGGCGGGTCGATGTACAACTGGGTGTTCAACTTCGCGATCCCGCACCTGGACCAAATGGTGATCAAGGTCGCACCGATCGTCGCCGCCCCGACCGCAATCCCGGCGGTGTTCAAACTCGACCCGATTTCCGCGACCGGCACGGCGATTTTCTTCTCCGCGCTGATCTCGATGCTGATACTGAAGATCAATGTCAAAATTGGTCTTACCACTTTGAAAGAGACCTTCTACGAGCTGCGCTGGCCGATCCTGTCCATCGGCATGGTGCTCGCCTTTGCCTTCGTCACTAACTACTCGGGCATGTCCTCGACCATGGCGCTGGTTCTGGCAGGCACCGGTGCAGCATTCCCGTTCTTCTCGCCGTTCCTTGGCTGGTTGGGTGTGTTCCTGACCGGGTCCGATACCTCGTCCAACGCACTGTTCAGTTCGTTGCAAGCGACCACTGCGCACCAGATCGGTGTCAACGATGTGTTGCTGGTTGCGGCGAACACCAGCGGTGGCGTGACCGGCAAGATGATCTCGCCACAATCGATCGCCGTCGCCTGCGCCGCGACCGGTCTGGTGGGCAAGGAGTCGGATCTGTTCCGCTTCACCCTCAAGCACAGCCTGTTCTTTGCAACGATTGTCGGCTTGATCACCCTGGCTCAGGCCTACTGGTTCACCGGCATGCTGGTGCACTAAGTACTACACGATAAAAAGCAAAAACCGACGCCGGACCACGATTCCGGCGTCAGCTATTCACAACCCGGTCTGTAAGGCTGCTGAAAGCTTGCCTCTCTATATTCAGCAGCCTCAACAGACGGATAACCGGGACTACCCGGAGACACGCCTGATGAGCGAGCTTTTTTACAACGCTGTGCCGAATGCGACCCGTGTCGCCCCGCCACTGCCCGAGCCTCGGCAATACCCCAGCGAGAAACCGTCACGGGTCTACCTGTTCGGAACCTGCGTGGTGGATTTGTTCTACCCCGAAGCCGGGATGGACGCGATTCACTTGCTGGAACGCGAAGGCATTCGTGTCGAGTATCCGCAGGGGCAAAGCTGCTGCGGGCAACCGGCCTACACCTCGGGTTACACCGAGCAGGCGAGGACCGTGGCACGCTCGCAACTGGCGCTGTTTGCCGGGGATTATCCGGTGGTGGTGCCGTCGGGATCGTGTGCCGGGATGTTGCGCGAACACTACGCCGACTTGTTCAAGGACGAGCCGAACACGCTGAAACAGGTTCAGGCGCTGGCTGCCCGGACTTATGAACTGGCCGAGTTTCTGTTGTTTGTCTGCAAGGTGCAGCTCAAGGACAGTGGCGAGCCAGTCAAAGTAGCGTTGCACACGTCGTGCTCGGCACGCCGTGAGATGAACACCCACTTGCATGGCCGCGAGTTGTTGGCGCAGCTGCGTAACGTGGAGCGAGTCGACCACAGCCATGAAAGTGAATGCTGTGGCTTCGGTGGGACTTTCAGCGTCCGTATGCCAGACATTTCCGGCGCGATGGTGGCTGACAAGACCCGCTCGTTGAAGGAATCCGGCGCGCACAAGGTACTGAGTGCCGACTGCGGTTGTCTGATGAACATCAACGGCTCGCTGGAGAAACAGAAGGAAGCATTGCGCGGGCAACACCTGGCCAGCTTCCTTTGGCAGCGAACCGGAGGTGTTCTATGAACGCTTCCGCGATTATTCCTACGGTTGCCGTGGAAGAAGATTTTCGCATCCGGGCTCACAAGGCGTTGGATGACAAGCAGCTGCGAAATAACTTTCGCACGGCGATGGATTCGCTGATGACAAAACGGGCAGCGTCCTTCAGCGATGCCCACGAAAGAGAACATTTGCGAGCGCTGGGCAATGCTGTCCGTGCCCGTGCTTTATCCAAGTTGCCCGACCTGCTCGAGCAGCTTGAACAGAACCTGACCCGCAACGGTGTGACAGTGCACTGGGCGGAAACGGTGGACGAAGCCAATGGCATCGTCCTCTCGATCATCCGCGCTCACGAGGGGCGGCAAGTGATCAAGGGCAAATCGATGGTCAGCGAAGAGATGGAAATGAATCACTTCCTCGCTGAACAGGGCATTGAATGCCTGGAATCGGACATGGGCGAGTACATCGTCCAGCTCGACCACGAGAAGCCTTCACACATTATTATGCCGGCGATCCACAAGAATGCCGGTCAGGTCGCGTCCTTGTTCCACGACAAACTTGGCGTGGAATACACCAAGGACGTTGACCAACTCATTCAGATCGGTCGCAAGGTCTTGCGGCAGAAATTCTTCGAAGCGGACATCGGCGTCTCCGGCGTCAACTTCGCCGTGGCCGAAACCGGCACCTTGCTGCTGGTAGAAAACGAAGGCAACGGGCGCATGACTACCACCGTGCCGCCGGTGCACATCGCCGTCACCGGCATCGAAAAAGTCGTGGAAAACCTGCGCGACGTGGTGCCGCTGCTGTCACTGTTGACCCGCTCAGCCCTCGGCCAGCCGATCACCACCTACGTCAACATGATCTCCGGCCCGCGCAAGGAACATGAACTCGACGGCCCTCAGGAAGTGCACCTGGTATTGCTCGACAACGGTCGCAGCCAGGCCTTCGCCGACAGTGAATTGCGCCAGACCCTGAACTGCATCCGTTGCGGCGCCTGTATGAATCATTGCCCGGTCTACACCCGAATTGGCGGCCACGCCTATGGGGAGGTTTACCCTGGGCCTATCGGAAAAATCATCACCCCGCACATGGTCGGTCTGGCAAAAGTCCCGGACCACCCGAGTGCCTCATCGCTGTGTGGCGCCTGCGGTGAAGTCTGTCCGGTAAAAATTCCGATTCCGGCACTGCTGCGTCGCCTACGGGAAGAGAACGTCAAAGCCCCGGACAGCCCTCATCAAGTGATGCGCGGCCAGGGCAGCAAGTACTCGCGCAAAGAACGGTTTATCTGGAATGCCTGGGCGACACTCAACAGTTCACCCACGCTACATCGACTGTTCGGCTTCTTCGCCACTCGCCTGCGAGCACTGGCACCCAGTAACGTCGGTCCCTGGACGCAAAACCACAGCGCACCGAAACCCGCTGCCCGCTCACTGCATGACATGGCCCGCGAGCATCTGGCCAAACAGGGAGATCGTTGATGAGCGCCAAGCAAAATATCCTCGCCAAATTGCGGAGCAGTCTGACAGGCACCACACCGGTGCCTGACGAGTTCGACGTCGAACTGGTGACAGCGCCCTACACCTACACCGCCGAGCAACGCATCCCGCAGTTGCGCAAACTGATGGAAGCGGTACACACCGAAATCCACCTGACGTCCGGCGAAGGCTGGCCTTCGTTGCTTGCTCAGTTGTTGCGGGACCGTCAGTTGCCAAGTTTGTTGATTGCACCGACTACGCTTCACGGGCAGCGCATCACTCAGCACTGGGCGAAAAATCCTGATCTGCCAACGCTGAAATCCTACGACCGTCCGGTTGAAGAGTGGAAAACCGAATTGTTCAACGACACGCCGGCCAGCCTGACCGGCACCCTCGGCGCAATCGCCGCCACAGGTAGCCTGATTCTCTGGCCGACGCGGGAAGAACCGCGCCTGATGAGCCTGGTGCCGCCCGTGCATTTCGCCCTGCTCAAGGCCAGTGAAATCCGCGACAACTTCTATCAAGTGCAGCAGGAATTCGAGTGGGCCCAAGGCATGCCGACCAACGCCCTACTGGTGTCCGGTCCGTCAAAAACTGCTGACATCGAGCAAGTTCTGGCCTACGGCGCTCACGGTCCGAAAGACCTCGTGGTCATGATCCTGGAGGACCAATGAATCTACCCGCGGCTTTCCTGCGAGATGCGCAGCAACTGATTCCCCAGGAGCGACGTTTCGACGATCCGCTGTCGACGTTGGCCTTTGGCACTGACGCCAGTTTCTACCGGCTGATTCCGAAACTGGTGATTCGTGTCGAGTCGGAAGATGAGGTCGTGGCGCTGCTCAAACTCGCGCAACGGGATCAAGTTCCGGTGACCTTCCGCGCCGCCGGCACCAGTCTGTCCGGCCAGGCCATCAGCGACTCGGTGTTGATCGTGCTGGGGGATAACTGGAACGGTCGAGAGATTCGCGGACAAGGTACGCAAATCCGCCTGCAACCGGGCGTGATCGGCGCACAGGCCAACGCATGGCTAGCACCATTCGGGCGCAAAATCGGTCCGGACCCGGCGTCGATCAATGCCTGTAAAATCGGTGGCATCGTCGCCAACAATGCCAGCGGCATGTGTTGCGGCACGGCGCAAAACACCTATCACACGTTGGCTGGCATTCGTCTGGTGCTGGCCGACGGCAGCCGTCTCGACACCGAAGATGCAACGAGTGTTGCAGCGTTTCGTGAGAGCCACGCATCACTGCTTGAACGCCTGGCAACGTTGGGCCGCGAAACCCGCGCCAATGCCGAACTGGCGGCGAGAATTCGCCACAAATATCGTCTGAAAAATACCACCGGGCTGTCACTCAATGCGCTGGTGGATTTCGACGAGCCTGTGGATATCTTGAGCCACTTGCTGGTGGGCTCCGAAGGCACCCTCGGTTTCATCAGCGCGGTGACTTACGACACGGTGATCGACCACCCGAACAAGGCCTCGGCGCTGATCGTGTTTCCGGATGTGGAAACCTGCTGCAACGCCGTCACCGTGCTGAAAAGCCAACCGGTGTCGGCCGTGGAACTGCTGGACCGCCGTAGCTTGCGCTCGGTACAGGACAAACCCGGCATGCCGGCTTTCGTACAACATTTGTCGAACAATGCCTGCGCGCTGCTGATCGAATCCCGCGCCGCATCGTCCACACTGCTGCAGGAACAACTGGCGCACATCATGGCGTCGTTGACTTCTTTTCCTGTGGAAAAACAAGTCGACTTCACCGAAGACCCGGTGGAAAACGCCCGGCTCTGGGCAATCCGCAAGGACACCTTCCCCGCCGTCGGCGCCGTGCGCAAAACCGGCACCACGGTGATCATCGAAGACGTGACCTTCCCGGTTGAACAACTGGCTATCGGCGTAAACCGCCTGATCGAGCTGTTCGACAAACATCACTACGACGAAGCGATCCTTTTCGGACACGCGCTGGAAGGCAATCTGCACTTCGTCTTCACCCAAGGCTTCAACAACCCGGAAGAAGTCGCACGCTATCAGGCGTTCATGGACGACGTGGCGCAACTGGTAGCGGTGGAGTTCGGCGGATCGCTGAAAGCCGAACACGGCACCGGACGCAACATGGCGCCCTTTGTCGAACTGGAATGGGGCAGCGATGCCTACCAGTTGATGTGGCAGCTTAAACGTCTGCTCGACCCCAACGGCATTCTCAACCCGGACGTGGTGCTCAGCGAGGATCCGCAGATCCACCTCAAGCACCTGAAGCCGTTGCCGGCCGCCGATGAAATTGTGGATAAGTGCATCGAGTGCGGTTTCTGTGAGCCTGTCTGCCCGTCGAAAGGCCTGACCCTGAGCCCGCGCCAGCGCATCGTGATCTGGCGTGACATTCAGGCAAAGAAACGCGCGGGCGTGGACACCACCGAACTCGAAGCCGCTTACGAATACCAAGGCATCGACACCTGCGCCGCCACCGGCCTCTGCGCGCAACGTTGCCCTGTAGGAATAAACACCGGCGAGCTGGTGAAAAAGCTCCGCAGTCGTAAGGCAACTCATACGAAAACTGCCAATTGGCTGGAAGGTAATTTCGCCACTGCGCTGCAAGGCGCGCGTTTCACCCTGCACGTGGCCAATGGCGCGCGGATGCTGTTGGGGGCTCCACGATTGGCAAAGCTTTCGGCAACGTTGACGCGCTTATCCAAAGGTCAGGTTCCGCAATGGACCAACGCCATGCCGCAACCGGAAAAAGCCATTCGTTTCAGCCCGACCGTGTCGGACGAACGCCCTCGAGTGGTGTATCTGGCGGCGTGTGTGTCGCGGGCAATGGGCCCGGCGGCGGGTGATAAAGAGCAAATGTCGCTGTACGACAAAACCCGTGGGCTGCTGGAAAAGGCCGGTTATCAAGTGGTCTTCCCGGACAATCTGGACAACCTCTGCTGCGGGCAACCGTTCGCCTCCAAAGGCTACGCCGAACAGGCCGAACACAAACGCCAGGAGCTGATCGGCGCCTTGCTGCACGCCAGCCGCGGCGGGCTCGACCCGATCTACTGCGACACCAGTCCGTGTACGTTACGGCTGGTTCAGGACTTGGGCGATGTGCGCCTGGACCTGTACGACCCGGTGCGTTTCATCCGTACGCATTTGATGGATCGCCTCGATTTCACGCCGCAGGAAGCGCCGATTGCGGTGCACGTCACTTGCAGCACGCAGCACCTTGGCGAAAGTCAGGCGCTGATTGATCTGGCGCGTAAATGCAGCAAAAACGTGGTCATTCCCGAAGGCATTCACTGCTGCGGTTTTGCAGGGGATAAAGGTTTTACTACGCCGGAACTGAACGCACATTCGTTGCGCACGCTCAAGGATGCGGTGCAGCAGTGTAGCGAGGGGATTTCGACCAGCCGCACGTGTGAAATCGGTCTGACGCAGCACGGCGGAATTGATTACCACGGGCTAGTCTATTTGGTGGATCGGGTAACGCAGGCGAGGGTCATGCAAGAAAAACAGAACCCTGATGCGCGGCCATAGTCCACAGAATAAGCCCGGACGTTACCGGGCTTTACCCAAACTCGGCAGCCCGTCCTGATGGCCAGCGATGCCTGGACCCTCAGTTCAAGGAGATACACATGAAACGTTCTGTACTGTTAGGTCTGTTCGTTACTGTCTCGCTGATGGCGTCCACCTCGTTTGCCGCTGACGACCTCTGTTCGGTCAACCTGAAAACCATCGAAAATGCCAAGGCACAGACTCCTACGGAGATGGCTGATCAGGTCATGGAAAGCGTCACGAAAGCCAAAGCCGATCAGGCAAAAGGCACCAAGGAAGGGACAGATGATTGCATCGCCGAGACCGAACAAACTATCCAGCAAATCAAGAACGCAAACAAAGGCGGGAAGTAACCCAGCACAATGCCAACCTCCGGGTTGGCCTTCTGGGCCTTGTTGGCGTATACCGCGCAAGCTTGTTGCTCATCAGGATTCAATGAGCAGCAGGCTTGCGGCTGTTTCGGATTGAAAAAACCGAATTCCTGCGCAGCTTCGTGGTCTTTTAAGTAGGCCCCATCAATCGTGGCTTATTTTCCGACCTCGGCCGAGCCGCCCGCTCATACGGCAGCACCGAGACCATCAGTACAAGGAGATATCCATGAAACGTACCGCACTCGCTGGTTTGGTCATGTCTGCTGCAATGTTGGCCTCCCCCGTATTTGCAGCGGACAACGACCTTTGTACGAGCAAACTGCAGGAGCTCGAAGCCAAAGTGAATGCGCTACCAGCGACCTCCACCAACGCACCGGAGATCAAAAGACTGCTGGCCAGCGCCAAAACTTCAAAAGCCGCCGGGGACGACAAGAAATGCGCCACCGAGGCCATCCAGGCATTGGCGCTGACAAACTGAGCAACGAACCCAACCCATGATCACTCGACCTTCGGGTTGGCCTTCTGACGTGTGTTGGCGTACACTGCGCAGGCTTGTTGCTCACATGATTCACAGAGCAACAGGCTCGGGGCCGTTTAGGATTCGACGCCGGTTGCGAAACTTTAGGTGCATGCCGAGTTGGTAACAGAACTCGTAAATCCACTGTTGCAACTTTCTATAGTTGCCAATGACGAAACCTACGGGGAATACGCTCTCGCTGCGTAAGCAGCCTTAGCCCTTCCCTCCTGGTACCTTCGGGTCCAGCAATCATCAGGGGATGTCTGTAAACCCAAAGTGATTGTCATATAGAACAGAATCGCCGTGCAGTACGTTGTGGACGAAGCGGCTAAAACTTACACAACTCGCCCAAAGCACCCTGCCCGTCGGGTCGCTGAGGGTTAACTTAATAGACACGGCTACGCATGTAGTACCGACAGCGGAGTACTGGCGGACGGGGGTTCAAATCCCCCCGGCTCCACCAAATACGAAGCAAAACAAAACCCGCCAAGTGCGGGTTTTGTTGCATCTGGGGTTTGGTCATTTCCGTAGGCAGCATCACCATCCCCGACAAAAGCAGGCCTGCCTGCGAAAAAGCTCGCAAGACCACCACAAAAAAACACCTGCAACCGCTTGAGCAACCAACGCACTCAGGAAGATCAACATGAACATATGGATCGCAGCCGTCCTGGCCGTCATGGTTTCTATGCCAGTACACGCTGCCACCGAAATCGCCCCTCATGTCGATCAGATCACCTTTAAAAAAGGCGCCGACACCGTCAAGTTCGCCCGTTCTATCAAAGGCCCGCTCACCGCGCAGTACCGTCTGAACGCGAAGGCCGGCCAAATGATGACCGTGGACTTCAAGTCTTCCAACGCCTCTGCCTACTTCAACATCACCGCGAAAGGTGCGGACTATGCGTTGTTTAACGGATCGATCATGGGCAATCACTTTCTGGGACCATTGCCCGCCGATGGCGAATACACGGTTCAGGTATACCTGATGCGCAACGCCGCACGGCGCAATGAAGTGGCCAACTACAGCCTTTCATTAAGCCTGAGCTCGGGTGATGCGACGGACAGCAACCAGCCGTTCGACCAGACACTTGAATTGCAGGGCATTGGCTTTCACGTGACGAGCGTGTCGGTCGATGGAAATCGTACTCTACGCATCGCCCCCCAAGGTCTGGAAATCGATAACTCAGAGATCGTACGCCCCCTCACCTGCACCATCGTCCGAGCCGAGGTCGCCGACCTTGATCGCAATGGCTCCCCAGAGATTTACGTATTCATCAGGTCACCGGGGCGCGGGATGCCGGGCGAGCTCATTGCTTACGCTGCCAACCGCAAGAAGTCGCTTAGCGAGATTTATCTACCACCTGTCAGCGAGAACCCGAAAACAGCGGTGGGCTACCAGGGTGAGGATGAGTTTGCCGTGGTGGAAAATACGTTGGTGCAGCGGTTCCCGGTTTATGACAGCACGGATGCCGATGCGGGCGGGACGGGGAAAATCCGGCAGGTTCAGTACACTTTGGTGCCTGGTGAGGCTGGGTGGATTTTGAGGGCTTTTGGGGTGACGGAATATTGAAGGACGCTCGTTGGCGAGTTGCTCCCATTGGTTCCCACGATCAAAGCCAAAACACTTCGGATGAAGACCCCAAGCCCTTCTACACTCATCTCTCACACGTCTTAAACACTCACCAAACGAGCCCCCATGACCACCCTCAACGACCGCTTGAAGCAAGGCAAGGATGCTCGCAAGAACTGCTCCCGCAGTTCGCAGGCGGCCATGGGGAAAATAAGTCGCGACCCGCTGCCGCTGATCAAAACGTCCAGTGAAGGCCGCATCAAGTCGCTGGTCGAGTTGCGCTACGGCCGCATGCTGGTCTCGCCGTTCACCTTCTATCGCGGCAATGCGCTGTTGCAAGCCCACGACTTGGCCGCAACTTCCAACATGGGTCTGCTATCGCCCATCTGCGGCGACAGTCATCTAATGAACTTCGGCGGTTTTGCAACGCCGGAACGCAATCTGCTGTTCAGCGTCAACGATTTCGACGAAGCCCATCCCGGCCCTTGGGAGTGGGACTTGAAACGGCTGGTGGCAAGTTTCGTGGTGGCAGCGCGCGACCTGCGCCATGGCGACACGGTCGAAGAAACGGTCTGCCGCCAGGTGGTCGGCGCCTACCAGCAGACCATGCTCGAATGCGCCGAACAAAGCGCCATGGAAACCTGGTACGAGTCCATCAGTTACCGCGATCTGCGGCAGCAGGCGAGCAAAGCGACACTGGAGCATGTAGAGCGCGCCATCGAAAAAGCTGAACGTCGCACCCATGCTGAACTGCTACCGAAAATCAGTGACCGTGACGCACAGGGCCGTCTGATCATTCGCGATGACCTGCCGGAAATTTTCCATCTACACGAAAACACCACGCTGCTGGATGCCGACGACGACTGGCTGCGCCTGTCGGACTGGCGCCCACTTTACGACGCATTCATGCGCGACTATCCCGGCACACTGCAAGCCGACCGTCGTGAGCTGTTGGCGCGTTTTCACGTTCAAGACATGGCGTTCAAAGTGGTCGGTGTGGGCAGCGTCGGGACTCGTTGCCTGGTGGCGCTGCTGACCGATGATCAGGAGTTCCCGCTGTTCCTGCAGTTCAAGGAGGCACGTCGTTCGGTGCTTGCCGATTATGTGAAGACTAAATCGCGGGTTCGGCATAACGGTCAGCGCGTGGTCGATGGCCAACGGTTGATGCAATCGGCCAGTGACCTGTTCCTCGGCTGGACCACCGGTCCCAGCGGTCGACACTTCTATGTGCGCCAATTGCGCGATATGAAAGTCTCGGCGGAACTCGAGACGTTCGACGCTGAAACCTTCGCCGCCTACGGTCGCATTTGTGGTCGCGCCTTGGCCCGCGCCCACGCCAAATCGTCCGGGAACGCCGCACACATCAGCGGCTACATCGGCAAAAGCGATGCGCTGGCCGACGCGTTGTTCAAGTATGCGCATAGCTACACCGCGCAGAATGAGCGCGACTTCGAACGATTCCAGCAGGCCTGCCGCAAGGGACGTTTGCGGGCACGCTCGGAAGCGGACTTTGCGGCGGATCATTTGCCGTAGGCGTGTCTCACGGGTGTGAAGCGGCGGGCACTCATCGACATGAATTTTTCTTCACCCCACGACCTTCCACCAACGGGTACATTGCGCTCGCTCATTCAAGAAACTACGGTTTGCCCGCCCTCCCGCGGGCTTTTTTTTTGTCTGCTGTTTTGTTGTGTTTCCCCGCTGACCACGCAATGCTTGCACGACGATCCCCGTGAACCGGAGCGCCCTATGCCGCTGCTATCCCTGCCCTGCAAACGCTTGACGCTGGCGGTGCTCGACCCTGAACAGGCGGCGCTGGAAAGCGACTTCTACCGGCGCAACCTGAGGCATCTAGCCCGGTGGTCGCCGATTCGCCCCGTCGATTACCACAGCCCTGAACGCATCCGCCCGCGCCTTGAGGTGCAAGCCAGCGCTTTCCAGGCCGGTCTGGCGGTGCATTTCGCGTTGCTGGATCCGGACAACGGCCAGATGATCGGCGCCTGCAATTTCAGCGGCATCATTCGCGGGGCGTTTCAGGCCTGCTATCTCGGTTACCACATCGACGAATCTCATCAGGGCCAGGGCTTGATGCAGGAAGCACTGGAAGCGGGAATCGGCTATATGTTCGATGAGCAGAAGCTGCACCGGATCATGGCCAATTACATCCCTGGCAATGATCGCAGTGCGCGGCTGCTGGAGCGACTGGGATTTGAACGTGAGGGCTATGCCAAGGCCTACCTGAGTATCGCCGGGCGCTGGCAGGATCATGTGTTGACGGCGTTGATCAACCCGGCGCCGAGTGCCGGGTTCCGCTAAGCGCTCATCGTGTTATTGCGCGACCACCTGTTGCGCAACGTAGGGCAACAGGCAGCCTTTGGCCATCCACTGACAATCCCGGTCCCAACGATAACCGGTTTCCAGGTTGCCTCGATCGTCATAGTAGTTCAGCCGCAATTGGCTGGGATTCAAATCAAGTTTGGCAAAACCGGCGTGTGCGGTGGCAAACGAGGTGTCCAGCCCTGCGGCGCCAAGGGCGTAGAGTTTCTGGCCCCCGGCCCCGGAAACCACCCAAGCTGGCTCGGCGGCGCGAAGCAGCAGTTGCTGATTGTGGTCGTGCCCGGCCAGGAACACGTCGACCTTGTTGCGTTCCAGCGCGGGCAACAACAGGTTGACCAGTTCACCGTCCTCACCATGCTGGCCATGATTGCGGACCGGGTGATGGGCCGCCGCGATGCGCCATACAGGTGCCGGTCCCGGTTGCTGGAAGGCTTGGTCAAGCAAGTCGATCTGACGCTGAAAGGATTCCCGTGGGGCCGAAGTGTCGAGGAACACCATTCGCACCAACGGGCGCCCATCGACGTTACCGAAATCCTTGACGTAGAAATTGCTCGGCATCTGCCAGCGACCCGAGCCCTTGCGCTGCAGGCCATATTCGAGTTCGAACTTCTGCGACACGGGGTAATCGTGATTGCCCAGCACGGCGTAGAACGGCACATGACTCAGCCACTGGCCCCAATAGACGCGCTCGAATTTCATTTGCCAGCCAAGGTCGTGGGTACTGGTCAGCGGTTTGCCATAGAAGTTGTCGCCCAACAACACGACCATGTCCAGTCGCCCGTCTCTGGCGGCGACTCGCTCCATGGCCTGCCCCACCCGCCACTGTTGCAGATCACCACTGCCCTGGTCACCCAAGGCAATCATCGACACGGCGGAAGAATCCAGGCCACTCAACGGAACAAATGGCGCCGGCGGTGTAAACATCCAGTACCCGACCATCGCGGCGCCAATCAGTAGGATGACTGCGACGATGCTTAACCTGCGAACAGCTTTTCCGGGCACAAAACGTTTTGCAGCCGGCGATGGAATTGGGGGGCGTTTCAATCAAGGGCTCACTTGGCATGGCCAGACAGGCGTTAAGGGATAGCAAGGGTTGCTATTAATAGATCACACCAGTTGTTCACACTTTGTTAAGAATTCGCCCCGTATACCTTTTTTAGCCCGTTGTTTTTCTGCAAGAGCGAGCCTGCTGCGAAGGCAATCTCCCGAACACCGCCCCACAAGACGAACAACAAAAAACCCGCCACCCTCTTCAAGGTTGGCGGGTTTTGTCGTTGAAGTCTTTTGAGTCAGCTAGCCGTCTGCGGCTGTGCAACTTTTTCAGGTCGCTCATGCGCTTGCAGCACCGGTTGCTCCAGCCGGGCTCGCCCATAGAACGCCAACGCTGTCAGCAAACACGCCAGCCATACGAA
Source organism: Pseudomonas sp. GM41(2012) (assembly GCF_000282315.2). Taxonomy (GTDB): domain Bacteria; phylum Pseudomonadota; class Gammaproteobacteria; order Pseudomonadales; family Pseudomonadaceae; genus Aquipseudomonas. The sequence goes on along the minus strand of NZ_AKJN02000010.1, from coordinate 33,542 downwards.
GATCCCGGCCCAGAAGGTGTGGGACATGTAGTGCCAGCCTTGCAGAACCCGTGTCGTGCCGTAGACGAAACCGAGCAGCAGCGAGCCGTACATCACCGCTTTGGAATAGCGCCAGCGGTAACGACGCGCCACGAAGTACAACGCCAGCATGGTGAAGCCGCCCGAGGCATGTCCGCCCGGCCAGCAGCGACCTGCCCCAGCGACTTTCAGCAGATCAAAATTCTCATACCACTCCTTGTGCTCGATTTTCCCGCCGTACTGGGTCGTTTCGATCGGGCAGTACACGCTGGTGTGGCCCTTGAGGTAGTGGATCACCCCAGTGCTGATGGAGAACGCGAACACCACATAGAGGAAGTCCCGGCGGTGCTTGGTGGCGAACCGAAGCACCGGCGCGACTTTGATTTTTTCCAGGAATGCGATGATTTTCGAATGCTTTTCGGCCTTCAGACGAGGCCAGAGAAACGACAGCAAGGCGCCGACGATCGCTATCTCTCCAGTCCAGTTCGGGATGATCCGTGCCCATTTATGGGTGATCTTTTCGAACAGGTGGACATTATCCAGCGGAAACGTCTGCGTGACCGGGTCATAAAAAAGATCATTGAAAGCGATGTCGATTTTGGTCAGGTCGAACATCAGGAAAACCACGACCGCACAGGCCAGCGGAATGCCAAAGTTCACCCAATAAAAGCGGTAACGGGAAGAAGTCAACATCGTGTGTCCTGATCCAGAAAGTGAATTCATTCGGTGGTCACCGAGCGCCAGTCCGAGGCTTCGATGAAACCGAGCATACGGGGTGCCTGAGGCGTTTCGGCCGAGATAAACAAAGAAGCGCCATAGCCCAGCGTAGAGGCGGGCAACTTGAGGTCTTTCTCAAGTTGCGACATGCATTCGCTGTGGGTCACCAGAATCAGGTTTCGCCCGGCCACCTTGTGCGCCAGAGCGTTACGCAGCATGGTGCCCTTGCAATTGATCAACCATTCTTCACCAACCCCGACCTTGTTGAACATGTAACCAGCGGTCTGCACTGTACGCTTCATGGGGCTGTTGTAGATGTCGGCCTTGTTCAGCCCCAGTTGTTCGAACTGCGCACCAACATCCACCGCGACACTGCGAGAGCGATCGGTAATGCCATCGTTACCGTTCAGGCAGGCTGCGCTGGAATGATCGCAGCGTTCAACGTGACGCACCAGCACGATCACGTTGCCCTTGGCCCAATCGGCCGCCAACGCCCGGGCGCCGGCCACATTGCCGTGGGCCAGGTCCGGTACAGCGGCCGGCAGCAACAGCCAAACCGTCAGCGGTATCACCAGCAGCGCCACGGTGAGCATGATAGCCGCCTTGCGATAGCGGGCAAAACGGCTCAGATGAATCGAGCGTTTTATCCCGAACAGACTCAGTCTCAATCCCACATCAAACCGCCTCGCCGGCACGCATCACGTTCATTCGGTGCGGCGAGAGTAAAGAGGCTGGCGTCGGCAGTCGGTGAAACGCATGTGAAAAAAAGCTTAAGAGCTGCAAAAGCCTTGTTACACATCGGTCCCGCAAAAACCATTCAGCTCTCGTAATTGCTGCCGATACAGTCCTGCTACACACCTTGCTGGCGACCAAAAACAACAATCTTCCAGCCAACCGACGATCTAGAAGCACAACGTTCCTGGAGGACTTTTGATGAATAGCTGGTTCGGCAATATCAGCGTGAACATGAAGCTGGGCCTGGGGTTCGGCCTGGTCCTGGCCCTGACCTGCGTCCTCGCCCTGACCGGCTGGACAAGCCTGGGCGGATTGATTGACCGCAGCAACTGGATGAGCGACATCACCCAGCTCAATGCCGGCCTGACCAAGCTGCGTGTGGTTCGCCTGCAATACATGCTGACCAACGGCGACGAAACCGCCGCACAGAACGTCCAGACCACGCTCGAGGCGTTCTCCGCTCAGCAACAAGCGCTGCTGGTGAAATTCAAGAGCCCGGAAAACCTCAAGCTGCTCAAAGAGCAAGGCGCCGTCATCGACGCCTACAAGACGTCCCTGAACAAAATGCGCAGCGCGTACCGCACCGGTAACAGCGCGCGCGACACCATGGGCGCCAATGCCGAGACTGCGAACACGCTGATCAACGCCATCAACACCCGCGTGCAGCAAATGCCTCTGAGCGACCAACGCTTCGAACAATTCCAGGCCATCACGGCGGCCAAGGAAGCCTTCTTGCTGGCCCGCTACGAAGTGCGTGGCTACACCGCGACCACCAACGCCGAGACCGAGCAAAAAGCCGTCGGCCAACTGGACGTGGCCATCGCCAGCCTGAAACCCCTCAATGTGCATTTCGCCGACACTCAGCAAGACGCCCTGCGTCAGCTGGAAACCGCACTGATCAACTACCGCAGCGCCTTGCAGGCCTATAAAGCGGCCAACACCGATGCGGTGCAGGCGCGCAAGGAAATGACCGACCAGGGCGCTGCCATCGTGACCCTGAGTGATCAGCTGTATCAGATCCAGCTCGACCGCCGTGACATCGAAAGCGCCCAGGCTCGCACCCTGCAACTGATCAGCACCTTGCTGGCATTGCTGGTGGGCATCATTGCTGCCGTGATCATCACCCGTCAGATTACCGGCCCCCTGCGCGACACCTTGGCCGTGGTTGAACGCATCGCCAGCGGCGACCTGTCCCAGGACGTCAAAGTGACTCGCCGCGACGAACTCGGCGTGTTGCAACAAGGCATCGCTCGCATGGGCGTGACCCTGCGCGACTTGATCAGCGGCATCCGCGACGGCGTCACCCAGATCGCCAGCGCGGCCGAAGAACTATCGGCTGTGACCGAGCAAACCAGCGCCGGGGTTAACAGCCAGAAGATCGAAACCGATCAAGTGGCCACCGCCATGCACGAGATGACTGCCACCGTGCAGGAAGTCGCGCGCAACGCCGAAGAAGCCTCCCAAGCGGCCGCCGCTGCTGACGGCGAAGCCCGTGAAGGCGATAAGGTGGTGAACGAAGCCATCGCCCAGATCGAACGCTTGGCCACTGAAGTGGCGCGTTCCACCGAAGCCATGAGCGTGCTCCAACAGGAAAGCGACAAGATCGGCAGCGTCATGGACGTGATCAAGGCCGTGGCCGAACAGACCAACCTGCTGGCGCTCAACGCCGCCATCGAAGCGGCCCGTGCCGGTGAAGCCGGTCGTGGCTTTGCCGTGGTGGCCGACGAAGTCCGTGGCCTGGCTCAGCGCACGCAGAAATCCACTGAAGAAATCGAAGGCCTGGTGGCCGGTCTGCAGAACGGCACGCAACAAGTGTCGGCGGTGATGAACAACAGCCGCGCCCTGACCGACAGCAGCGTCGCGCTGACTCGCAAGGCTGGCGTGTCACTGGAAAACATCACCCGCACGGTGTCCAACATCCAGTCGATGAACCAGCAGATTGCTGCCGCCGCCGAGCAGCAAAGCGCCGTGGCCGAAGAGATCAGCCGCAGCATCATCAACGTGCGCGACGTGTCCGAACAGACCGCCGCCGCCAGCGATGAAACGGCAGCGTCCAGTGTTGAACTGGCGCGGTTGGGTAATCAGTTGCAGATGATGGTGAGCCACTTCCGGGTCTGACATTCACTTCTGATCGTTCCCACTCCCGCGTGGGAACGATCATCAAGCGCTCAGGCCTGCCACGGATTGATCACCTCAACACCGGAAAACTCAAAGTCCCGGACATTACGGGTCGCAATAGGAGCTCCATGGCTTCGGCAGATTGCAGCAATCTGCGCATCGGCCATCGACGCGGTCCGACCATTAGCTTCACAGCCAGCTACCAGCGTCGCGTACTCCACGGCGGCGTGAGCATCAAAAGGCAAAATCCTTCCGGCAAAGTCCTCTTCGAACATCGCCATCGCATGAGCTTCAAGTTTCTGTTTGCGCTTACCAAACGGGAGTCGGGCAATGCCATGGAGAATCTCTGCCACGGTGATAGCACTAATTGCCAATTCCATCGCCGGTTGCGCATCAACCCAGGCAAGTACTTGAGTGTCAGGCTCGACCCGCATGAACTCTGAAAGAACATTGGTATCGAGCACTATCATTCGGAGAAATCCACCGCTGTCGCTTTCTCGTGACGCGAAGGAAGATCAAGCTCAACCCCACCACTAGCGCTGAACCTGTTGCGGATACGGCTTCCAAGTCCTCCTGCACGATCAACGGTAGCCAGGGCTCTGCCGAGAATAAGGCGAGCCTCCTCTTCCATTGAGTGCCCATTGTGGGCCGCTGCGATGCGCAGCTGTTCCTTAATCTGATCGTCCAGGTTTCGAATCGTAATGCTGGCCATGATGCCTCCTGCAATCAATGAAATCATTGATTGAGGCTAACACACCTTGTTCCATTAAAACTCGCAGAGATGCCGAACGGCCTTACACACAAATCGCATTGGTAAACACCAACCGATTGCCGAACGGATCGCTGATCGTCATGTCCTGGCTGCCCCACGGCATCGCCTGGATCTGCGGGTATGCGAATTTATATTCCTTGGCCAGCAATTGTTGCTGAAAGGCCTCCAGTTCATCGGTCTCGATGCGCAATGCCGAGCCCGGCGTGGCGTCGCCATGGTGTTCGGACAGGTGCAGCACGCACTCACCACGGGAGACTTGCAGGTACAACGGAAAGTTGGGCTCGAAACGATGCTGCCAGTCGATCTTGAACCCCAGGAAGTCGACGTAGAACTCCACGGCCTTGATTTCATCGAAAATCCGCAGGATCGGGGTGGTTTTGCCGAAGCTCATGGAGTTGCTCCCAGACTGATAAGGCCCAGAGTGTAGCTGGGCGAGATGTCAGCGCTTCGGCTTGGCAATGGCTTTCTTTAGTCTCAATGTGCCATCACTGTGACGCAGCACTCGGAATGTTTACTGGAAACCATCACGCAAGTCCCCTTGTCGTGCCAGAAACCGCCCTTCCCTTCTTCCGTTTGCCTGGCCTTCGCTGTAACTCAAGACACCGTTGATCCAAACCCCATCGATACCTTCCGCCGCCCGTTGCGGATCATTGAAATCCGCCACATCGCGAATCGTCACAGGATTGAACAACACCAGATCCGCCCAATGTCCTTCACGGATTTCGCCACGTTCCTTCAAGCCAAATCGCGCAGCCGACAACCCGGTCATTTTGTGCACGGCGGTGTGCAGCGGAAACAGCCCCACGTCGCGACTGAAATGTCCGAGCACGCGTGGGAATGCGCCCCACAAGCGGGGATGCGGAAACGGGTCTTCCGGCAATCCGTCAGAGCCGACCATCGACAGTGGATGCGCGAGGATTCTTCGTACGTCCGCCTCGTCCATTCCGTAATACACCGCGCCGGCCGGTTGCAGGCGTCGAGCAGCATCCAGCAGCGGCACGCCCCACTCGTCGGCGATGTCCATCAGGTCACGGCCACCCACTTCAGGGTGCGGCGTTGACCAGGTGATGGTGATGCGATGAGCGTCGGTGACTTGCTTGAGGTCCAGCGTCGACGAACTCGCCGCGTAGGGGTAACAGTCGCAGCCTACCGGGTGGGTTTTGGCCGCGTGTTCAAGGGACGCCAGCAGTTGCGGACTGCGCCCCCAGTTACCGGCGCCGGCGCATTTGAGGTGGGAAATGATCACCGGTGTTTTGGCATGACGGCCGATCTGGAACGCCTCATCCATGGCCTCCAGCACCGGCTCGAATTCGCTACGCAAATGGGTGGTGTAGACCGCGCCGAAGGCGGTCAGCTCTTCGGTCAGTTGCATGACTTCATCGGTGGAAGCCGAGAACGCGTTGGCATAGGCAAGCCCCGTGGACAGGCCCAACGCACCGGCCTCAAGACTCTCGCGCAGTTGCTCGCGCATCGCACTGATTTCGTCCGGTGTAGCGGTGCGAAACAGGTCGTCGAGGTGGTTGCTGCGCAGCGCCGTGTGACCGACCAGTGCAGCCACGTTCAGCGTGGTGTTCGCCGCTTCGACGGCTGCGCGGTAGTCGCTGAACCTCGGATAAACAAACGCCGCGGCGGTGCCGAGCAGGTTCATAGGGTCGGGCGGATCGCCGCGTAAACTCACCGGTGACGCGCTGATCCCGCAGTTGCCGACAATCACGGTAGTCACGCCCTGGCTGAGCTTGGGCAGCATCTGCGGCTGGCGGATCACCACGGTGTCGTCGTGGGTGTGCACGTCGATGAAACCTGGCGCCAACACGCGGCCGGCAGCGTCAATTTCTTCAGTGGCGCTGGCATTGTGCAAGTCGCCGATACGCTCGATGCGGCCGTTCAGAATCGCCACGTCGGCGGGATAACCCGGCGTGTTGCTGCCGTCGATAATCAGGGCGTTGCGAATCAGCGTGTCGTACATCATGTCAGTCTCCCAGCGGCAAATGATCGTCGCCGCCGCGGTAATCGTCGAGGGCGAGTTTGATCCGCCGCAGGCGCTCTTGATTGTCTTCAGGATTGGCCAGCGCCAGCTCGGTGGCGAGCACGTCGATGGCCAGCAACATGCCGTAGCGCGCCGCCGTGGGTTTGTAGATGAATGAGGTCTCGACACCTTGCAGCGGCAGCAGCACATCCGCCAATTGCGCCAGCGGTGAGTCGGCCCGGGTGATGGCGAGTATTCGTGCGCCGTAGCTGCGCGCCAGCTCGACGGCCTCGAGCAATTCGGGGGTGATGCCGGTCAGCGAACAGGCAATGACGGCGCGTTCGGCATCGAGGCTGGCAGCGGTGACGCGCATCATCACCGGGTCGTGGCACACCGCAATCGGGTAGCCGAATCGCACCAGCCGCACTTGCAATTCATCACTGCACAAGGTCGAGCAACCGCCCATGCCGAACGCGTGAATCATCCGCGCCTTGCCCAGCAGTTTCACCGCATCGGCGAAACGTGATTCGTCGAAGGCCGACAGATGCTGGCGCAGGGTCGATTCGATATCGCCGACTATCTGCCCGTAAAACGCCGACTGCTCGGGCGTGCCCGCAGGGTCGAGGAACCGACTGCCGACACCGCTGGCCTGGGCCAGTTGCAGGCGCAGATCGCGCAAGTCGCGGCAGCCGACGGTGCGAGCGAAACGCGAGAGCGTGGCGGTGCTGACTTCCGCCCTCAGCGCCAGTTCATCGAGACTGGCGGCGGAGGCAAATCCTACGTCGTCGAGCATCAGCCGAGCGATGCGTCCTTCGCCCGCGCTGAAGGAATCCTGACGGGCGCGGATCTGGTAGAGGATGTCCATGGCGGGCGGCTCCGGCTAAAGCAGGTAAGAAAGGCCAACGGTCAGACCGAAGGCGACGACCGAGATAATGGTCTCGAGCACCGTCCAGGTCTTGAAGGTCTGGGCGACAGTCATGTTGAAGTATTCCTTGATCAACCAGAAACCGCCGTCATTGACGTGGGAAAAGATAACCGACCCCGCGCCTGTCGCCAGCACCAACAGCTCTGGATGGGGATAACCCAGACCAATGGCCACCGGCGCGACGATCCCCGATGCGGTGGTCATGGCCACCGTGGCAGAACCGGTGGCGATGCGCATCAACGCAGCAAACAGCCAACCCATCAACAGCGGCGACAGGTGGAATACCTGGGCCAGGCTGACGATCTGGTCGGTGACGCCAGCGTCCACCAGAATCCGGTTCAAGCCACCGCCCGCGCCCACCAGCAAGGTGATGCTGGCGGTCGGTGCCAGGCATTCATTGGTGAATTTCAGGATCGATTCGCGGTTGAAGCCCTGGGCCAGACCGAGGGTCCAGAAGCTCAGCAAGGTCGCCAGCAACAAGGCGATCACCGAATTGCCGATGAACAACAGAAACTGATTGAAACCGCTGCCCGGCGTGGAAATCAGATTGGCCCAGCCACCGACCAGCATCAGCACCACCGGCAGCAGAATAGTCGCCATGGTAATGCCGAAACCCGGCAGGCTGTCGCGCGGTTCACGCTCGAGGAACTGACGTTCCAGCGGGTTATCTTCCGGCAATTGAATGCGCGGCACGATGAACTTGGCGTACAGGGGGCCGGCGATGATCGCGGTCGGAATCCCGATCAGGATCGCGTAGAGCAAGGTCTGTCCCACCGAGGCCTGATAGGCCTGCACTGCCAGCATCGCCGCCGGGTGTGGAGGCACCAGCGCGTGGACCACCGAGAGCCCGGCGACCATCGGCAAACCGACCATCAGAATCGACACGCCCACGCGCCGCGCCACGGTAAATGCGATCGGCACCAGCAGTACAAAACCGACTTCGAAGAACAGCGGCAGTCCTACAAGGAAAGCGATGCAGACCATCGCCCAGTGGGCATTTTTCTCACCGAAGCGGTCGATCAACGTTCGCGCCATCTGCTCGGCACCGCCGGACTCGGCCATCATTTTGCCGAGCATCGTGCCCAGTGCGACCACCAGTGCGATATGGCCCAGCGTCTTGCCGACGCCCGCTTCGTACGCCCCCACCACGCCCGACGGCGGCATCCCGGCCAGCAGCGCCAGGCCGATGGACACCAGGGTGATGACAATGAACGGATTGAGTCGGTAACGGGCGATCAGAACGATCAGCGCGATGATGGCGATGGCGGCGTAAACCAGCAGCCAATAGCCGAAGGACGGTGTCATGCGGTACTCCTCGAAAGGGTCACGTCGAATGGGTTGTGAAACTCATAAAACATTTCGATGGGTGATTTTCAAACGAGGTGAAAGTAATTTTCGTGGAGGGATAAGGGTTGTCGCGTAGAGGTATGCGAGGTCGCTAAATATGCAAATCAGATAGGTGAATTTACATCCCGATTTCCCTGTGGGAGCGAGCCTGCTCGCGATGAGGGAGAGTCAGTCAACAGTGATGTGACTGATACACCGCCATCGCGAGCAGGCTCGCTCCCACAGGGATTTTGCTGGAGACCTTAGTCGTGACTGACGCGGGCGCGCTTGAGCAATTTCTTGCAGCGTTCGGACAAGTGCAGCACGCGCAGGTGCTTGCCGGCTTTGGCGTAGCGTTCACGCAGCGTTTTTAGAGCGGCTATCGCCGAGTAGTCGACGAAGCTCAGGTGGCGACAATCGATCGTCACTACGGGTGGGTCGTTGGCGGGGTCGAACTGGTTGAGAAAAGGCGTAGTCGAGGCGAAGAACAGCGTGCCATGCAGGTGGTAGAGCTTACTGCCGTCGACTTCAAGATGACTGTCGGCATAGAGCTCGCGGGCCTGCTGCCAGGCGAAGTTGAGCGCCGCAATAATGATCCCGCAGAGCACGGCAGTGGCCAGATCGGTGAACACCGTAATGACCGTCACCGCGATGATCACCAACACGTCATTCAGCGGCACTTTGTTCACCACCCGAAGCGAGGCCCAGGCGAAGGTCTGCTGCGCCACCACAAACATCACCCCGACCAATGCGGCCAGTGGGATGCGCTCGATCAACGGTGACAAAAACAATATGAAAAGCAGAATCATCACCCCGGCCACCACACCGGACAGCCGACCGCGACCACCGGAGCTGAGGTTGATCACGGTCTGCCCGATCATGGCGCAACCGCCCATGCCGCCAAACACACCGGAAACCATGTTGGCTGCCCCCAGCGCCACACATTCGCGATCCGGGTAGCCACGGCTCTCGGTGATCTCATCGGTGAGGTTCAGGGTCAACAGGGTTTCCAGCAGGCCGACCAACGCCATCAATATCGCGTAAGGGGCGATGATGCGCAGGGTGTCCAGGTTCCATGGGATGTCTGGCAGCGCAAACGTCGGCAAGCCACCAGCGATGTGCGCCATGTCACCCAAAGTGCGGGTTGGCAGACCAAGCAGATAAACCGCCAGCCCAACGCCCAGAATCGCCACCAGCGCCGGCGGTACGGCGCGCGTCAGGCGCGGCAGCACGTAGACGATGGCCATCGTCACGGCAACCAGCCCCGCCATCATGTACAGCGGCGTACCGCTGAGCCAGACGTCACCGCTCTTGAAATGTTCCAGCTGCGCCAGGGCAATGATGATCGCCAAGCCGTTGACGAAGCCGAGCATCACCGGGTGCGGCACCATGCGCACCAGCTTGCCAAGCTTCAGCAGTCCGAACGCCAGCATGATCAGCCCACCCAACAGAACGGTGGCGAGCAAATACTGCACACCGTGCTGCACCACCAACGCGACGATCACCACGGCCATTGATCCGGCGGCGCCGGACACCATGCCCGGTCGCCCACCGAAAAGCGCGGTCAGGGTGCAAATGATGAAAGCGCCGTAGAGCCCCATCAATGGATTGAGGTGGGCAACCAGCGCGAAGGCGATGCATTCGGGTAGAAGAGCGAAAGACGTGGTGAGCCCGGCCAGGGTATCGGCGCGCAGATGTTTGGGTTTCATGGCTGATCTAAATACAGGCGGGAAAAGAGGGGGCGGATGTTACGGAATTGAGGACGGCCCGGCCAGTTGTTGGGTCGCCGGAAGTGCAATCGCGAGCAGGCTCGCTCCCACATTTGATCTCCACTCGACACAGATTTTGTGTACGAAGAAGATCCACTGTGGGAGTGAGCCGGCTCCGGGCGGCGTTCCGACGATGAACGATGACGCGGTCTAGAGTGAACTCAAACCATCTCGTCACGAATCCATTCAATCACCGAAGTCCGCTTCGGCACCCAGCCCAGCAATTCCCGCGCCTTTTTACCGCGAACCCGACTGTTGGAGCCCAGGCCATAGTTGGCCATTTCATAACCCCACTCGGCTTCGGCCTCTTTCAGCGGCCAGTCTTGTGGCTCATCCAGATTCAGCGCTTGGGCAATCGCAGTGGTCATGTCGATGAACGACGCTTCACCGCTTTCGACGAAGTAGAAAGTGCCCGGTACGTTTTTGGTCAGCGCCAGCAGGTACAGGGAAACCACGTCTTCGATGTGCACGTTGGACCAGATGTTCTGGCCGGTACCGACATGCCGGACCACGCCACTTTTACGCGCCTGTTTCAGCAAACGCGGCAACTGCACGCTGTCGCGATTCACGCCCAGGCTATGGCCGTAGATCAGGGTGTTGCAGATGACTGCCGAGTTCACCCCGTCCTTTGCTGCGGCGAGGATCAGGTTGTCGATGGCCACGCGCGCCGCCTTGTCGACGGTCGGCTCCGGCAGGTGGTCTTCGTAATAGATAACGTCGCTGGATTTGCCGCCCGATGCATCGCCGACGATGCTCGAGCCGCTGGTGTGCAGGAACACTTTGTTGGAACCGCGAAGTGCATTGAGCAACGCTTCTACCGCGCCGCGGTGGTCGCTGCTGGCGGCGTTGATCACGGCATCGGCAGCGCGGGCCTGTTCGGCCAGTAGGGCGCTGTCGTCAAGCGTGCCGAGCACCGGGATGATGCCCAGAGCGCTCAGTTCATTGGCTTGTTCGGCGTTGCGAACCAGGCCAGTCACCTTGTGGCCAGCCTGGACCAGGCCGGTGGCGATGGAGCCGCCGATAAAACCTGCTGCGCCGGTTACGAATACGTTCATGGAGAGACTCCCTGCGTTAATAAGTGATGCGGCCAGTATCGAGAACCGATGCCTTCGGAAACAGACAGCGTTGCCCAATTCACTCTTGCGCAGGGGTCACGAATCAGCCCTTGAAATCCGCGTTCGCATAAGCCGCCAATTTGCCCTGGATGAAGTCCAGGAAGCATTGAATCCGTAGGGCAAGTTGCGAGTTGCGGTAGTACACCGCATTGATCGGCTGACGATAGCCGCTGTTGAAATCCGCCAGCAGCACCTGCAAACGTCCGGCGCGGATGTCATCAATCGTCATGAAGTGCGACAGGCAGGCAATGCCTTGGCCTTCCAGCACCAGGTGCCTGATCGTCTCGCCGCTGGAGGCGCTGATCGACGCCTGAATTGGCCAACGATCACCGTGAACATAACGCAGCGGCCATTGGTTGAGGCCTTCGTTGTGGGTAAAGCCCAGCAGCGTGTGCCCGGACAAATCCGCCACTTCAGCCGGTACTCCATGTTTTTCAAGATAGGCCGGGCTGGCGACGATGTGCAGCGGACTGCAACCCAGGGATCGAGCGTGCAAGGTCGAGTCGGCGAGCGTGCCGATGCGGATAGCGATGTCGGTGCTTTGCTCGAGCAAATCGATGATCAGATCGTTGCTGTTGAGTTCCAGCTGGATGTCCGGATAGAGCCGGCGGAACTCGTCGATGTACGGCACGATGGCGTGCAGCATGAACGGCGATGCGGCATTGATCCGCAGACGCCCGGACGGGGTTTGCTGACGCGAGGTCAGGCGCTCTTCAAGCTCGTCCATCTGATCGAGAATCAGCTTGGCGTGCTCGAAGAAATACTTGCCCTCTTCAGTCAGGTCCATGCGCCGCGTGGTGCGGTTGATCAGCGTGGTATCGAGTTTCGCCTCCAGCCGCGACAGCGTACGGCTGACCGCTGAAGGCGTTTGCCCGACCTGTTCGGCCGCAGCGGAAATCGACCCGCATTCAATCACGCAGACGAAAATCTGCAACTCATCGGATCTGGCTTTCACGGATACCCCTTATCGATATTCAGCACCGTTCTACTGTACAGAGGAAATCCATTGTGGCGAGGGGGCTTGCCCCCGTTCGGCGGCGAAGCCGTCGTAAAATCAGTCAACGCAAGCTACCTGATTTTAGGTCCGCTTCGCGCACCAACGGGGGCAAGCCCCCTCGCCACAAATCAGCGCCCACTCAAGACATCGATAGTAGACCTGCCTCAAGCCTTGAGGCCGAACACCTCGGTCAAATGCTGCTCATAGCGCGCCACATCAGCCTCGATATTCGGGCGCTTCATCACGTCAACGCAGAGGAACGTCGGCAAACCGGTCATGCCTAGGAAGGTGTTGGCCTTGTGGAACGGGAAGTACACCGCGTCAACGCCCTTGGCTTCGAAGAAATCGGTCGGGTCGTCGAAGGCTTGCTGCGGCGCGTTCCAGGTCAGGGACAACATGTATTGCTTGCCCTGCAACAGACCACCGCTGCCGTACTTTTGCGACGAGTCGGAACGGGTGCGACCGTCACTGGCGTACAGGCTGCCATGGCCTTCGGTGAAGACTTCGTCGATGTACTTCTTGACGATCCAGGGCGCGCCCATCCACCAGCCGGGCATCTGATAAATGATCACGTCGGCCCAGAGGAATTTGGCGACTTCTTCGGCGACGTCGTAACCCTCGTCGATGAAGGTGGCTTTCACGTCGACGCCGCCGCGATCCAGCACGCTCAGCGCGGCTTCATGCAGGGTGGCGTTGTAGCGGCCATCGGAGTGGGCAAATTTTTTGCCGCCATTGAGCAACAGGACTTTTTTCATGGGAAGTCTCGGAAGGCTGGAATTCGATGGCGGCAGAGTAGCGATCTGCCTCACGCGGAATAAGCGCTGAATTCACAAAATTCATTTGACCTATACGCACGAATCGACAGCCGATTGTTGCCATAGACTTGCGCCGATTCTGAACTTGAGGAGATTTCTGATGAGTGAAATGCAAGGCTTCATTCTGCACGCCAAGACCCGCCCTGAAAAATCCGACGCCTTCGAAGCGTTTTTCAGTGGTTATGTAGAAGCGAGCCGCGCCGAACCCGGTTGCATCGAGTACCACATGTTGCGCGACAAACAGGACCCGACGCTGTTTATCTTCTACGAGATCTGGCAGTCCCAGGCTCACTTGGACGTGCACTCGAACCTGCCGCACATGAAACAATTCCTCGAGCAGCGCGATGAGTACCTGGAACGGGATTTCGATATCCGCGCCATCGACATGCTCAGCCCGTCGTCCGCTACCCGCTGATCAGCAAGTGGCCGCCGAGCGCGCCCAGGCCGATGAAGAACACACGTTTGAACAGCACGGCGCTGATCCGCTGGCGCAACCATTGCCCCAGCAACATGCCGAGCACCGCCGGGATCAGCGCCAGCAACGACGCACTTAACTCGCCACCGCCCAGCGCGCCGCGCCATAACAGGCCGGCGGCCAGGGCCAGAGTCGAGACGGTGAACGACAGACCCAGCGCCTGCACCAGTTCATCCTTGCTCAAGCCCAACGCTTGCAGATAAGGCACGGCCGGAATCACGAAGACGCCGGTGGCCGAGGTGATGACGCCCGTCAACAGGCCACAAAGCGGACCGAGCCAACGCTCGGTGTGACGGCCGACACGCAAGGTCGGCAGGAACAATCCGCTCAACGCATAGAGCAACAGCGCAGCGCCCAATCCCCGTACAACCCAATGACCATCGGCCATGCCGATCCACATCGTGCCAGCCCCGGTGCCGATGAAGATCGCCAGCAGCATTGGCCACAACCGTTTGATCAACCCCCGCAGATGCCCGCCGAATGCAAGTTGCCAGACATTGGTGAGCGTTGCGGGGATGATCAGCAGCGCGGCAGCCTGCGACGGCGCCATAGCCAGACCGAGCAATCCCATCGCGATGGTCGGCAGACCGAGGCCGATCACCCCCTTGATCATGCCGGCCAGCAGAAAGGTTGCGATGACCATCAAGGAAAGGGCCAGACCGAGGTTTTGATAGAACGCGGCGAGTGTATTCATGGGGTTATGGTGAGCCTGGAAGGGCCGGTTGAAAATCTTCCATATACTGAGGGTGCCTCTTGCTTTGGCAGAGGCTGGAATTTTTGCTGCGGCCACTGGCCGCCTTCGCGGGTAAGCCTTGCTCCTACAAGGGATCGGAGTCCGCCGCAAATCCAATGTAGGAGCGAGGCTTGCCCGCGAAGGCGCCAGCACAGACAACACACATCCAAAGGCTGACGATGCACTTCGACCTGACCGACCTGCGCCTTTACCTGAACATCCTCGACAGCGGCAACATCACCGCCGGCGCGGCTCGCAGTCATCTGTCCCTGGCAGCGGCAAGTGCGCGCATCCGCGCCATGGAGGCTTCGTTGGGGATCGAGTTCCTGCAGCGAGGTCGCCGCGGTGTCAGCCCGACCCCGGCCGGCAAGGCCCTGGCGCAACACGCCCGCGTCCTGCTGCAACAAGCCGAACGCATGCAGCAGGATCTGGCGGAATACGCCAACGGCGTCAAAGGTCAGGTGCGGTTGTTGTGCAACACCACAGCAATCACCGAGTACCTGCCGGAGTTGCTTGCGGACTTTCTTCGCGACCACCCCAACCTCGACATCGATCTGCAAGAACTGCCCAGCGCACGCATCACCCACGCCTTGCGCCAAGGTGCGGCAGACCTGGGGATCGTCTCTGACGCCGTGGACACCGATGACCTGCAAACCCGCCCGTTTCGCGACGATCCGCTGGTGCTGATCATGCCCCGCGATCATCCCTTGGCACACTCAGATATCGTGAGCTTCAGCGACACCTTGCACCACGATTATGTCGGTCTGAACGCCAACAGCGCGTTGGCGGTGTACCTGGAAGAACAGGCGCTGCACACCGGGTCGCGCATGCAAATCCGCATTCGTGCCGACGGTTTCGAGGGTGTGATGCGCATGGTCGCTCGGGGGGCCGGGCTGGCGATCGTGCCCCTCGCAGCGGTTGAGCGCTGGCGCGACGAACAATCCTTCAAGAGCTTCGCCCTGCAAGAATCGTGGGCCATGCGCAAACTCCTGCTCTGTGCGCGGGACTTTGAGACGCTGCCCGGTTACGCCAAGGCGTTGCTGCACGCCTTGACTCTCCCCTGAGGGGCAGACTTTACCCTTGAGTTTTTCATCTTCAAGGACAGAGACGATGGGCAAGCGAATTCTGGTGATTCTGGGTCATCCGGCGAGCAACAGTTTCTGCGGCGCACTCGCCGAGCGTTACGCCCAGTCGGCGATGCGTGCCGGGCATGAGGTGCGCCAGTTGATTCTGGGCGCAATGGACTTTGACCCGGTGCTGCGTGAAGGTTATCAACAGGTCCAGCCACTGGAAGCCGACTTGCGTCAGGCGCAGACCGACATCCTATGGGCCGAGCACCTGACGCTGGTTTATCCGATCTGGTGGGGCGGCATTCCGGCGTTGCTCAAGGGCTTTTTCGATCGGGTGTTCCTGCCGGGTTTCGCGTTCAAATACCGCGAAGGCAAAGCCTTTCCCGACAAACTCCTGCACGGTCGCAGCGCCCATTTGCTGGTGACCATGGACACGCCACCCTGGTATTACCGCTGGGTCTATCGCATGCCTGGATTGCATCAGGTACGCAAAACCACGCTCGCGTTCTGCGGCATCGAGCCACAACGCACGCTCACGTTCGGCCCGATTCTCGGTTCCAGCGCTGACCAGCGTGAAACCTGGTTGCTGCAGGCCCAGGCTATCGCCAGCCGCTGAGTCTGCCGATAATGCACCGGGCTACCACGGCGAAAAGGGACTTTCCATGTACATCGGCCAAGCCGCGCAACGCTCCGGAACCACGATCAAGAGCATCCGCCATTACGAGTCGATCGGCCTGCTGCCTACCGCTCAGCGGCTGGGAAAATACCGCGTCTATGACCAGCAAAGCGTTGACCTGCTGATCTTCATCAAGTGCGCGCAACAGCTGGGTTTCAAGCTCAAGGAATTACAGTCGATCTTCGCCGGACACCAAGGGCCGCAAATGCCGTGGGAACTGGCCCATCAGGTCATCGCTGCCAAGAAGCAGGAAATCAGCGAACGGATCGCTGCGCTGTCACAGCAGCATTCGCAATTGGTCGAGTTCGAAGCCAGCCTCGAACAGAGCCGGTTCGATTGCCCGCTGAACAATCTTTGAGGGCAATGCGCGTTTCTGGACAGCTCAATGTCGAGCACAGACAACTGACCGGTGAACGGGCGCTATAGGGTGCGACTTCAGTTCTCTAGTCCACTGCCCCGGAGTCCACATGACCGCACCTATTACCGTTCTTCGCGATACTCACCCACTGCCGGTGCTCGACGCCTGCAAATGGGAAAAACTCGAAGGCGACCCGCACACCGTCAACCTCAACGCCTACACCAGCGAAGACGGCAGCAAAATCATGGGCACGTGGATCTGCACGCCGGGCAAATGGTATGTGGAATACGTGAAGTGGGAATACTGCGATTTCCGCGAGGGGTACTGCATCATCACCCCAGAAGGAAAGGAGCCGATCCATCTGCGCGCCGGTGATATTTTCGTCATTGAGCCGGGCATGAAAGGCACGTGGGAAGTGGTTGAAACCGTGCGCAAGTATTTCGTGTTTGCCTGATGCAAAAAAACCGGGAGATCACCCGACGTGATTTCCCGGTAAATGTCGATAGGAACATGCTGCCCCTGTGGGAGCGAGCTTTTGTGGTGAGGGGGTTTACCCCCGTTGGAGTGCGTAGCGCTCCCTACATTCCTTCAGCCACACCGTGTAGGCAGGTTTTACGACGGCTTCGCCGCCGAACGGGGGCAAGCCCCCTCGCCACAATCCCGGAAAACCCCTTATTGGGGTTTGCGATAGCTGTTGATGATCGCCGAGAAGTCCTTGCCACCTTCCCCACGCTGGCTCATCGCCTGATACAACTGCTGGGCCACCGCGCCGAGCACCACCGGTTGGTGCGCCTGACGTGCCGCTTCCGTGGCCAGCCCCAGATCCTTGAGCATCAGTTCGGCACCGAACCCGCCGGTATAACCGCGCGAGGCCGGCGCCGTTTCGACGATACCCGGCCACGGGTTGTACATCTCCGAACTCCAGCAACGACCGGTGGAACTGTTGATGATCCCGGCCAGCACCGTTGTGTCGATGCCGAGTGCATCACCGAGCGCCATCGCTTCACTGACACCGACCATCGAGATCGCCAGCAGCAGGTTGTTGCAGATCTTGGCGATTTGCCCGGTGCCGACTTCGCCGCAATGGACGATGTTGCGGCCCATCTGCGCCAGCACGGGTTGCAGTGTGGCGAACAGATCAGGGGTAGCGCCGACCATAAACGTCAGAGTCCCGGCTGCCGCACCACCCGTACCGCCCGACACCGGCGCATCCGCCATGGCCACGCCTTGCTTGGCCGCCGCCGCAGCAACATCACGCGCCGTCTGCGGATCAATGGTGCTGCAATCGACTGCCGGCACGCCCTTGGCGATACCCGCCAGCACGCCGTCTTCACCTAGCCATACGCTGCGCACATGCACAGCGGCGGGCAGCATGGTGATCACCAGTTCTGCGCCTTGAGCCGCCTCACGCGCCGAAGCGCTGATGCTGCCGCCCAGTTGCTCAAGCTCCGCCAAAACAGTTTTGTTCAGGTCGACCAGGTTCAGCGAATGGCCAGCCTTGATCAGGTTGCGCGCCATCGGCGCGCCCATGTTGCCGAGACCGATAAAAGCGATTTTCATGTCCGGCTCCTTAACGCAAGTTAATGGTGGTGTTCACACCGTCGTTGACGCTGTTGTCATCGAACCAGCGACTGGTGACAGTCTTGGTCTGAGTGTAGAACTGCACCACTTGCTTGCCATACGGACCGAGGTCGCCGAGTTTGGACCCGCGCGAACCGGTGAAGCTGAAGAATGGGACCGGCACCGGAATCGGGATGTTGATGCCGACCTGGCCGACGTCGATTTCAGTCTGGAATTTACGCGCCGCTGCACCGCTTTGGGTGAACAGGCCAGTGCCGTTGCCGAACGGGTTGGCGTTGACCAGTGCGATGGCCTCATCGAGGGTATCGACTTCCAGCACGACCAGCACCGGACCGAAGATTTCCTGGGTGTAGATCTGCATCTCTGGGGTGACGCCGGAGAACAGGGTCGGGCCGACAAAGTTGCCCTTCTCGAAGCCTGGAACCGTGATATCGCGACCGTCCAGTTCCAGCTTGGCGCCTTCCTTGATGCCGCTCTCGATCAGATCCAGAATTCGCGCCTTGGCCTTTTTGGAAATCACTGGACCAACATCAGTGCCCGCCTCACTGCCGGCATTCACTTTGAGTTTCTGCGCCAGCGCCTTCAGGTCAGGCAGCCATTGCTTGGCCGCGCCCACCAGCACCACCACGGATGTGGCCATGCAACGTTGCCCGGCCGCACCGAAACCGGCACCGACCAGCGCATTGAGCGCTTGTTCGCGGTTGGCATCCGGCAGCACAACGGCGTGGTTCTTCGCGCCCATCATCGATTGCACGCGTTTGCCGTGCTTACCGGCCAGGTCGTAGACGTGAGTGCCGACAGCGGTCGAACCGACGAAGGAAACAGCCTTGATGTCCTTGTGGGTGCAGAGCGCATCCACCACGTCTTTACCGCCATGAACGACGTTGAGCACACCGGCGGGAACACCGGCCTCGATCGCCAGTTCCACCAGCAGCATGGTCGACATCGGGTCCTGTTCGGACGGTTTGAGCACGAAGGTGTTGCCGCAGGCGATGGCCATCGGGAACATCCACAGCGGAATCATGGCCGGGAAGTTGAACGGCGTGATGCCGGCGCAAACGCCGATTGGTTGACGCAGGGTGTAGGTATCGACGCCGCCAGCAACGTTCTCGGCGAACTCGCCCATTTGCAGGCTGCCGATGGAGCAAGCGTGCTCGACCACTTCCAGGCCGCGGAAGATATCGCCTTCAGCGTCGGCGATGGTTTTGCCTTGTTCGTTGCTGAGCACCACGGCGATGCGCTTGGAGTGTTCGCGAATCAACGCCTGGAGCTTGAGCATGATGCGCATCCGCGCGCCGATCGGCGTCAGCTTCCAGGTCTGGAAGGCGCGATGGGCGGCACTGATCGCGGCGTCTACTTCCTGCGCGGTCGCGAACGGCACTTTCGCCAGCACTTGCTGGGTCGCCGGGTTTACGATGTCGTGCCATTCGGTGGTCTGGGACTCGACCCACTCGCCGTCGATCAACAGCTTTACCGTTTGGACAGTGGTTTCGTTTGGCGTGAGCGATGCGTTCATGTTGGGTCTCCGGGACGTTGTTCTTATTTAGAGAGCTATCTGTGGAGCCAAGGCGAGAAAGTCGCCTTGAGATAAAGCGTGCGTCGCGAATTGGTTGTCGGACTGTTTTTGGAGTATAGATGTGCAAACTTCTAATAAGAACGCACATAAAAGCCGGTCCATCATGCAAAAAAACATCACGTCTTTAGGCTCGTTGAACTGGGATGACCTCAAGTTTTTCCTTGAAGTCGCCCGCACCCGCAAGGCTAGCACCGCGGCCAAGCGCCTGGCGGTCGACTACACCACCGTGTCGCGGCGCATCAGCTCGCTGGAAGCTGCATTGGGCACTTTGCTGTTCGAGAAATCCCGGACCAGCGGTTTTGTCCTGACCGCCGAAGGCCAGCGCTTGCTGGGTTACGCCGAGTCGATTGAAAGCACGCTGCACATGGCCTGCGAGCAGGTTTCGGGCTCTGGCGTTGCCTTGTCCGGGCATGTGCGCATGGGCTGCACCGAAGGCTTCGGCAGCTTTTTCATCACCCCGCAGCTGAGCCATTTCGTCGACGCCTACCCGGCAATCTCGGTGGACATCCTGCCGCTGCCGCACTTCATCAGCCTGTCCAAGCGCGAAGCGGACATCGTCATCGCCCTGGAGCGCCCGGAGCATGGTCCGTACGTCTGCTGCAAACTCTGCGACTACAAATTACAGCTCTACGCGACTCAGGATTATCTCGACAAGCACCCACCGATACGCCGCCCGGCAGACTTGGGTAAGCATTCATTCATTAGTTACGTCGACGATTTGGCGTTCAGTTCGGAGCTGTTGTACCTGGCGAATGTGTTGCCCGGCGCCAGTGCCAACCTGCGCAGCACCAGTGTGATTGCGCAATTCGTGGCCGCACAGCAAGGGCGGTCGCTGGCGATTCTGCCGTGCTTCCTGGCGGCCCAGGATCCGCGATTGCTGCCGGTGTTGCCGGAGGAGATCAACATCACTCGACAGTTCTGGATGTACTGCCGCGAAGACCTGCGCAAGCTCAAGCGGATCACCCTGTTGTGGGATTACATCCGCGCGGTCACCGAGAAGAATCAGGGTCTGTTGATGGGTGAAAGTCGGGAGACCCTGTTCGCCGATTAGTCGGCGCTCACCACGATCGACACCCGGCGGTTCTCGGTACGTCCAGCCGGCGTGTTGTTGGAAGTAACCGGTTCACTGCTGCCGAGGCCGCGCAGCTGGATGTTTTGCTCTTTCATCCCGACAACGGTCAGCACCTTGCCGACGCTTTTTGCGCGGCGCAGTGAGAGCTGTTCGTTGTAAGACTCTTTGCCTGACGTATCGGTGTGGCCGTCGACCCGCACTCGCTCTATTCCAACACCCAGCAACGCCTTGCCGATACGCTCGACGATGTCGGTACTGGCAGGGTTGAGGCTGTCGTCGTCACTGCCAAACAGCACTTTGCCGGACAGGCCAAAGGCCCAGCCCTCATCGGTCAACTCGAAACCTTGCTGCTTGAGCACAGCGACCTGCGCCGGGGTCAGGCCTTTTTGCGGCGCCGTCTGGCAACCGGTCAATGCCAGCAAGGCCATCAATAAGGTGAACGTGAAAAATCGCAGGGAACGCCGGGTCAGTGAGAACACAAAAATTAGCTCCTGGTTTGAACATCGGCGACAGGGTGCTCCGACCCTGCCGTGTGCTGTGCGCCTCGGGAAAGGCGCTTGGCTTGGTACATGGCCGCGTCGGCGGCGTTAAGCAAAGCACCCGGTGTGGCCCCATGGTCGGGGTACACGGCGATGCCGATGCTGAGTGAAGTCAACACCTGGGCATTGCCCGGCAACGGTATCGGTACTTCCATGCTGGTGATGATTTTGTCGGCAATCCACTCGGCGTCCTCGATCTTATGCAGCGGCGTCAACAGGACGGCAAATTCGTCCCCTCCCAAACGCGCCACAAGATCATCTTCACGCAACTGCGCACGAACCCGATTGGCCACGGCCACCAATACCGCATCGCCAGCGGCATGACCGAAGCCATCATTGATTTCCTTGAACCGGTCACTGTCGAGAAACAGCACCGCCACTTGCTCGTTGAGTTTGTTGGCGTTACGCAGCGCTCGAATCAGCCGACCTTCGAAGAACGCCCGATTCGGCAACCCGGTGAGGCTGTCATGGCTGGCCTGGTGGGCCAGGGTTTCGTTTTCGCTTTGCAGGTGGGTTTGCCAGGATTCGAGCTCATCGAGCAAGGCATTGAAGTCATTGCCCAGGTTGTCGAGTTCGGCGATGGCGGCGGGCGGCACACGCTGATCGAAGGCTCGCTCGCTGCGGGCGGCGTGAGCCACGAACGCCAGGCTGCGCAATGGGCCGGTGATTGCGCGAAGTTGTCGGCGTGCCAGATAGAGCGCCACCCAGGCACTGACGGCGGTACACAAGACGATGCCGACCAGACCGCTGAGCAAAAATCGCAACAGGCTGCCCCCATGACCGGTGAGCTGGATGCTGCCGACTTCCTGACCTTGATGGACGATTGGCATGCTGATCGGTTTTTCCAGAAAGGCCTTGGCAATCTGCATTTCGAGATCAGAGAACAAGCCCGTTTCCGGCTGCTCCCAGTGAGCCAGCAACGTGCCTTCCTCGTCCAGCACTTGGGCATCGGCCACTTCTTCGGTGGACGCAATCAATGCCAACGCTTCGCTAGCGGCAGACTTGTCGTTGAACACCACCGCCGCTTCGACGGTGTAATTGATCGAGCGCGCAATCAAGTGCAAGTTGTGGTCGGCATAGACCCGCAAGGCCAGTACGCCGAGCAACGTCAGCGAGATGCTGGCCATGGCCACGGCCACGAGTGCGACGATCAAATGTCCGCGCCCGATGACCGAGCGCAAGGTTGGGCGGCTACCCGGCTTGAATAGACTCATGGCGCCGCCGGCTTGCGGCGGGACAGTTGCAGCACGCTGGGGTGAATACGCACGCCGCTTCGGGCGACGGAATCGAGGTTGACCTCAAAGGACACTTGCTCATCGCTGACCCGCAGGCAAAACAGACTGCCGACGGTGCATGGGTCGTCGCCTTCGCTGATGCTCAGCACCGGACGCCCCGTCAGCGAGGCGAAGAGCTGGCTGCGTTCATCACTGGTCAGTTTGCCGATGTACACCGCGTCGCACTCACCGGCAATCGATGGGTTGCCGGCCAAAAGACGTCGCACCGTGACGGGTCGACCGGTGGCCTGGGTCGTGCCTTTGACCAGATCGTCGGTGTATTCGGTGGGGCCCACGATGCACAAGCGCAGTTGTGCTGGCTCAACAGGCCAACGGGCATAACTGAGAATTCCGAGTACCACCTGCGTGACCGATTTGGCACGTTGGTCGGCCATGCTCACAGGCGTTTCCGACTGAGCGAAAACGACGCCGGTGAACAAACAGAGAAGCCCGGCGAGCAGCACGTGTTTGCACCCGATAACGCGCTGTGTCGTCCAGACAGCGACCTTCATGCAGGGATTCTCTTCGATCGTAGCGAAATGATGCCGCAACGATAGCACAGCGTTCAAACGCCAGCGAGACCGCGCCCTACGGCACTTCGGACAGTTTCCGTCGCCTGGCGCCGTCCCTTTCAATCACTTGATTCAACACCCTCATCCAATTCCAGCATCAACCCGCTCAAGCGTTTGACCTTGCGCCTCACCGCCTCTTCGAATACGCCTGTACGCGGCTCGATCAGGGTGAACCAGTTTTTGGCGCGGGTAATCCCGGTATAGATCAATTCCTTGGTGAGCACAGGGTTCAGGGCATCCGGCAAAATCAACGCCGTATGGGCAAATTCCGAGCCTTGGGATTTGTGTACCGTCATGGCGTACACCGTTTCGACATCATTGAGCCGGCTTGGCAGTACAAAACGTACGCCGCCCTGACCATCATTTCGCGGGAACGCCACACGCAACACCTGCTTCCCAACCTCTGGTCCCTCGCGTTCCGGCAGCTTGAGGGCAATGCCGATGTCGCCGTTCATCAAACCCAGACCATAGTCGTTGCGGGTCATCAGCACCGGCCGACCTTCGTACCACTGCTGGTCGCTGTCGATCAGCCGAGCCTTGAGCAGCGCGGCGGTCACGCGTTGATTCAAACCTTCAACGCCCCATGGCCCTTTACGTACGGCGCACAACAACTGGAAGGTGTCGAAGGCTTGCAGGACCTGGCGAGCCCAATCGGTCCAGCAGGGATCATCAAGCGTGCTGTCGAGCGGTGGCCGCAGGCTGCGCAACAGGCTCAGGTAATGTCGATAACCCTGCGGTCCATCGCCATGCCCCTCAAGCAGCAAGCGTTCCAGCGCCCGGTCCTGCTCCCCCTTGAGGGGCAGGGAAAAGACGTCGTCATGGCTTCGCGCTGCCAACAACTTGCGGGCTTCCTCGGGTTGCTGCTGGTTGACCCAACGAGCCAGTTGGCCGATGCCGCTGCCCTCGCCGAACCGACGTGAATGACGCAGCATCACAACTTGCTGGGCCAGTGGATGAGTCCCTTGGGTATCTTCCTGCAAACCGCTGGCATCCAGGCTTTCACCACTGACCGCTTGCAGCCACTGGCGAGTCTGTGGGCTGTACCAACCGGCCTCGGCGTCGCGGCACAGGTCGCCCAGCACGGCGCCGGCCTCCACCGATGCCAGTTGATCCTTGTCACCGAGCAGCACCAGACGGGCATGGGCCGGTAACGCATCGAGCAGGTTAGCCATCATCTCCAGATCGATCATCGAGGCTTCGTCCACCACCAAGACATCCAGCGGCAAGCGATTACCGGCGTGGTGACGGAAGTGCCGAGTACCGGGACGACTGCCGAGCAGACGGTGCACGGTGGTGACGTCTGACGGGATCTTCACTCGTACGGCTTCATCGACTTCCAGGGTTCTGACCTGCTGACTGATCGACTCCGTCAGTCGGGCAGCAGCCTTGCCGGTGGGTGCCGCGAGACGGATGCGCAGAGGCTTGCCGGCCTCCACCGCCGGCGCCTGGAGCAACGCCAGCAAACGCACGACCGTCGTCGTCTTGCCGGTCCCCGGGCCACCGGTAACGATGCTGAATGCGCTGCGGGTTGCGAGGGCGCAGGCGAGTTTCTGCCAGTCAATCACTTCGCCAGGCTGGGCTGGGCCGAACAAACGGGTGAGGCGTTGGGACAAATCATCCGGTGTGGTTTCGTGTTCCACCAGGCGTTGACGCAGCGAGGTGTCGATACGCCGTTCGTAAGCCCAGTAGCGACGCAAGTACAGGCGTTTGCCCGACAACACCAATGGCCGATGCTGCGCCGCCTCGCGGCCGTCGACCGCCAATGCGACCAGACTGCTGGAGGCCAGGACCTTGCACCAATGAGCACCGTCCAGCGCCTCAAGCAATTGCGACGGCAACAACATCGCGCCACTTTGCACATCACCTTCCGGTGGCAGCGACAGGGCGAAGTCCGGTTCCTTAAGCGTCTCGAACACATCCAGGCACACATGACCGTGGCCCAGTTGATGACTGGCCAACGCAGCGGCCAGCAGCACCAGTGGATCATCGCCGGGAGCAAGCTCGTGAAGAAAAGCGACGAAGGCTTTATCCAACGCTCGCAGCCAGCCGCGCTCAACCCAGCGTGTCAGCAATAGCAGCAAGTCATCGGCGCGACTCAACGGCGCCAGATCCGCCAGGCTTTCGGCTGTCAACGAAGTGGGCAGTAAATCAGCGAAGGTGCGACTCATAGCAAAACTCCCTGTTCCCAGGCGGGTTCGGCCTTGGGTTCTGGCTTGCCCTGGAACAGCCGGTCCAGACGTTCGATCAGCTCTCTTGGAGGGCGGGCAAAATACACGCCTTGGCTGGGCGCGCGCGTACCACGCAGGAACAGATACAGCGCACCGCCGACATGCCGGTCGTAATCGTAATCGACCAGTCGCGCCTTGAGCTGGCGATGCAGGGCCAACAGGTACAGCACATATTGCAGGTCGTAACGGTTGTCGAGAATCGACTGCTCCATGGCCTGCTCGGTATAGGCCGCGTCATCGACGCCCAGCCAGTTGGATTTGTAGTCGGCGACGTAGTAGCGGCCGTCGTGCTCGAACGTCAGGTCGATGAAGCCCTTGAACATGCCATTGAGCAACACCGGCTCGGCAGCCACCCGGGCCACACCGTTGTGGGTGTATTGGCGCACCAGTTCATCGAGTTTGAGCACATCGACTTTATGACTGGCGAACCAGAACTCCATCTCGACCCGGTACTGGGTCAATTGCTCGAATACCACGGGAGCCTGCCCGCCGCCGATATGCAGCGGGGACGCGAGCAGGTGCTGCAGCCAGTCGCTCAGGGCGGATATCCAGCCTTCCCAACCACGTCGATTGCAACGACGGGCAATGGCGTCCTCCACCGCTTGCGGCGTGGCGGCAAAACCTTCGTCACCGGCCCACTCGAGCAAACCATGGAGAAAGGTGCCGGGGTTCGGGCCACGAGGGAATCGATGGATATCCGCGCCGCCGGCCACCACTTCGCGTGGTGCCTGGGGATCGAGGCGTTCATCGTCGAAGAGCTTTTGCGCTTGCGGGCTCTCCGGCGCTTCATCAGTGCCCACACTCATGCTGTCACCAATGCGCAGGGCACTGTAGGAGGCAATCCACCAGTTTTCGCTGGCCTTGCGCTTGGGTATCAGCGGAGCAAGCAACGTCGCATCGTTGTGCGGCGGATGGTAGTGCTCGACGGTCGCTTCAGGCATTTCACCGTAGCTCAGCGCAGGACAGTCCTGTTGCAGGTCTTCCAGCCAACGCTTCAAGCCTGCCGGCTCGGCCAATGGCGCTCCGCCGCCCAACAGATAGCCCAATGCTGACAGGTGCAGCACCGAGCTGTTGTTATTGCCGCGTTTGAGATCCGTCACTCCGAGCCAGCAGGCGTGTTGCGCCCGGGTCAGGGCCACGTAAAGCAAGCGCAGATCCTCGGCAAGACGCTCATCATCCGCCTGAACAATCAACTCGGCCGTCGGCTTCAAGGTCA
This sequence comes from Pseudomonas sp. GM41(2012), assembly GCF_000282315.2. Classification (GTDB taxonomy): domain Bacteria; phylum Pseudomonadota; class Gammaproteobacteria; order Pseudomonadales; family Pseudomonadaceae; genus Aquipseudomonas. The sequence goes on along the minus strand of NZ_AKJN02000010.1, from coordinate 6,899 downwards.
CTTGGGCCTTGCCCGTGGCGTCGTGGTAATGCAGCGGCAGACGGCTGCCATCCACCGGCTTCGCCGAGCAAATGAACGGCAGGAACACCAAGGGATACTCAAGCCCCTTGGACTTGTGAATGGTCACGACTTTGACCAGTTGTTCGTCGCTCTCCAGACGCAGGATCTGCTCTTCGCCGGCCTGACCGGACAACGCCAGATGCTCGGACAAATGACGGATCAGCGCTTGCTCACCATCGAGTTCAGCGGCCGCCTGTTGCAGCAATTCGGACAGGTGCAGCAAATTGGTCAGCACCCGCTCGCCGTCACTGCGCATGATCAATGTCTGAGGCAGTTGAAAGTCATGCAGCAATCGCCGCAGCATGGGCAACACGCCCTGCTTGCGCCAGAGCTCGCGATAATGGCGGAACTGCATGACCCGAGCTTCCCAGGCCAGTTCGTCCTGATTCAGCCGCTCCAGTTCAGCCAGCGACAGGTTCAGCGTGATGCAGGCCAACGCGGCCCGCAGTGGACGCTCGACATCCGGCTCGGCACAGGCCTTGAGCCAGGTCAGTACATCGTGGGCCTCTTGGGCGGCGAACACTGAATCCTTATCCGACAGATAGACGCTGCGCACGCCACGGGCGGAGAGTTCGCCGCGCACAGCCTGGGCCTCTTTACCGTCGCGGACCAGGATCGCGATATCCGCTGGCAACAGACCTCTGAAGTCCTTGCCGTCCTGTATGAAACCCGCGCGACCGTGCTGCCCACCGTTAAGCAAAGTGGTGATTTCACTGGCGCAGGCGGCGGCGAGTTGTTGTCGGTACACCGCGCCGGACAGCGGCTGATCGGCGGACAGGTGCCAGATGTTCAGGGCGGGCACGACCTGGCCATCAATGTGCAGAACTTCTTTGCGCCCTTGGGATTCGACGGGCAGGAACGGTACCGGGTTCTCACCATTCTTTTCACGAAACAGGAACGCGCCGCGTCCCAGTTCACGAGACTCGGCGCGCTCGAACACATGGTTCACCGCACGGACCATGCCATGGCTGGAACGGAAATTCGTACCCAGGGTATGCAGTCGTCCAGCGGTGGCCTGGCGGGCGCGCAGGTAGGTGTAGATGTCGGCCCCGCGGAATGCGTAGATCGCTTGCTTGGGGTCGCCGATCAGGAACAGACCGCATTCGGGATTGTTGTCTTCGATGCGATAGATGCTCTCGAAGATCCGGTACTGCACCGGGTCGGTGTCCTGGAACTCGTCGATCAACGCCACAGGAAACTGCTCGCGAATCAGGGTCGCCAGCCGCTCACCGCCATCGGATTGCAACGCTGCATCGAGGCGCAGCAGCATGTCATCGAAGCCCATCTCCGCACGGCGACGCTTTTCTTCCTCGAACCGAGTACCGACCCACTGGGCGGCGTGTTGCAGCACGGCGGCATCAGGAGTCGGCAATCCATCGAGACTGGCCTTAAGGCCGGGCATGGCGTCCAGCCCGGGATGACTGGGTACTTCACCCTTCCAGGCTTCGGCCATACCCTCGGGAGTCAGGCGCGAGAAGCCGGTGCCGATATCCAGTTGCTCAAGGGATTCGTCTTCAGCCCAGGCCCTGATTTTTTCGAACCAGGGTTCGAAATAGCGCGCCTGCATCTTGCGACCGTCGACGCTCTTGCTCGCAACACCCTGGTGACAGATAGCAAGCAGTTCGTCTGCCCACTGGCGCCAAGGCATCTTGAGTTCGAGCAAGGCTGCCCGTCGCTCTTGCAGACACGCCGTGATCAACTCGGCAGGCTCTTTACCTTCAACACTGTCACGCTCACTGGCGAACAAACCACGTACTCGCGGCAGCAATGCTGCTGGGCCGCCCCAATTACCGCGCACCCAGTTCAGCGCATCACCTTGCATCGGGTAACAAAACAGGCGCCAGTAATCGCGCAGGACTTCGCCCAGCAAATCGCTGTGATCGGTTTCCAGGGTCTGTGTAAACAGACTGCCACTGTCGAACGCGTGCTCGCGCAACATGCGCTGGCACCAACTGTGGATAGTCGAAACTGCCGCCTCGTCCATCCACTGCGCGGCGATGTCCAGGCGGTTCGCGCACCCGGACCACTGCTCGGGAAGGTACTCCTCACGAAGTTCCGCGATAAGGCTGTCGGGCGCCGGTGTTTCATCACGGAAAAACCGTGCAGCTTCAGCAAGACGCGTGCGAATACGTTCGCGCAATTCTTTGGTCGCGGCATCGGTGAACGTCACAACGAGGATTTGCGGCGGCAACAGTTCACGTCCGAAGCCGCTCGACTCTGCACCGTGGCCAAGGACCAAGCGCAGATAAAGCGCGGAAATAGTGAAAGTCTTGCCGGTCCCGGCGCTCGCTTCGATCAGTTGGCTGCCGCGCAGGGGAAATGCCAAGGCCAGAGGTTTTGTGGTCATGCGCGCGCCTCCTCGCTGTTCAATGAACGCCAAGGCGCTTCAAGCAACGGCCGGTACAACGCGTTGCACCAATCCGGGAACGTTTCGTCTGCGGTAAGCGAGTCGAAGTCGGCAAACTGCCGGGCGAGTGCCGGGCTTTCGCGTCGCTCGCCGTCGGTGTTCAGTCCATCGCCTTCATAGGCCTTGCGGGCTGCGGCCTGGGCTTTGACCGGATCAGTTTGACCCAGCCATGCGAAGCCGGTCTTCACCGCAATCGGCAGTGGTTGACGCATGCCCGTTTGCCAAGCCATTAACAGGTCGCCCAGAATCCGCAACGCTGCATCCTCCGGCATCGGACCGAGCAGCAGACTGTCGTCGCTGGCCACCAACGCGGTGGTCATCGCCATACCACTGGCGCAGGCAACCAGATGATTGACCCATGGCCGTGTCAGCCGATGCCATTTGCGAGACTTGATTGAGCCGATACTGTTGGGGATTGTCGTGACTGATAGCAAACCACCGTCCGCACGCTGATGCAGGCCGCTGAGCCAGCCTTCCAGGCGCAGACCCAGCAACTCCAGACTTACTGGCAGAGCGTTGGTGAGCGGCGTTGGCCATAACGCCAAAAGCTGTTGGTAACGCTGCAACAGGTCCGGCAACGGTTCGATCAACTCTCGCTGAAGGCATTCGCCAAATCCGGCCATGGGCAGAAGCCCACTGTTTTGCAGACGTTTTGCCTGGGCTTCCAGTACCTGGTCGGTGCTATCCAGATGCCTCAGCGCCGCTTCGAGCAAGCTGTCGCTGAGGCTGTAACGTTGCAACGCATCGAGTACAAATGGCTCTTCATCAGCCAAGGGCACTTCAGCCGCTTCGAAGTACACCTTCAGTCGTTGACTGAAGAAATGCCGCACAGGGTTACGCAGGAAATCCTGTAGTTGACCGAGACTTAGCGGCTCCTCCTGAACATAGGGATCAAGGACTTCGATATCAGTCGACGGCTCACTGGTTTGATGCAGCACCTGCCATTCATTCGCGTAGCTGAACAAGTCATCGCCTTCATGGAAGTAGCGGGCACTGAACGGTTGCAGTGGATGTTCCTGAGTGAGGGCCTCAAGCAGATCTTCGTCGACATCATGCAGTCGCCAACCGCTGGCCAGATGATCGCGCAATTGGCCAATCAGTACTGACGCGGGGCGTTCACTGTTATCGCGAATGCTGCGACCGACCCAGCTGATATAGAGTTGGTCACGTGCCGACAACAGGGCTTCCAACAGCAGATAGCGGTCATCTTCGCGTCGGGAGCGATCGCCAGGGCGGTAGTCACTGCCCATGAGGTCGAAGTCCAGTGGCGGTTGTGCACGCGGGTAGTCTCCGTCATTCATGCCCAGCAGGCAGACCAGTTTGAACGGGATCGCGCGCATGGGCATCAAGGTGCAGAAGTTAACCGCACCGGCCAGAAAACGCTGGGACAGACGGCCTTGGTCGAGACCGGCGAGCCAGGCTTCACGGACCACGGTCAACGGCAGTTCATCATGCAAACCAACTGACTCGCAGGTCTCAAGCCAGGTTTCACGCAGCTCTTCGAGTTGGGCCAACACGTAGTCGTCATGCTCGTTACTGGCCAGGAAAAACAACTGAACCAGTGCGTGCAATCGAAAGCCCCATTGTTTGGGAGCTGCGGGTAGAGAGAGCTCCTGGTGGGCAATCTCCAATGCGTCCAGCAGCGCGACCAAAGGCCCAATGAGCGCGGCATCCAGACCACCGATCTCGTCGTAGGGTTCGATACCCTCGCAGGCACTGGCACTGCCCACGGCATAACCGAGCAGCATCCGTCGCAGGCCGAAACGCCAACTGTTTTGTTCCAGCTCCTGCGGCAAACCGAGACCCGCGCGCTGCTCGGCATTCATGCCCCAGCGGATGCCTGCACCTTCGATCCAACGGTGCAGGGTCGGCAGATCGCGTTCCTCTACACCGAAGCGAGCGCGCAGTGCAGGAACATCCAACAGATCGAGGATCTCGCTCACGGGGAAACGGCTGTCGGGCAATTTGAGCAGATGCTCGATAGCAATCAGTAACGGGTCACGACCACGCTGGCCTTGATCTGCGAGCGTGAAGGGAATGAAACGCGGGTCGTGGCGTTCAAGCTGAGCAAATACCGCACGAATGTGCGGTGCATAGCTGTCGATGTCGGGGACCATCACGATCACATCGCGAGGCCTTAAGTCCGGATCAGCACTGAAGCGTGCGAGCAACTGGTCGTGGAGGATCTCCACTTCGCGCTGGGCGCTATGGGCAATGTGAAAACGGATCGACTCGTCCTTCGCCGGATCGACAGCTGGCCAGCGCTCGCGAGTCTCGTTCAAGGGACGCAACTCAAGAATGTCGTCCTGCAATTGATTGAGCATGTTCTGTGGCTGGCTATCGCTGAACAGGTCGATACGGCCATCGCGGAATGCCGAGCGATAGCTGTTGGGATCGTCGTAGCTGTCGAGCAGATTGATATAGTCCCGCCCCTGCTTGCCCCACGCCGCCAGTAGCGGATGGGCATGCTGGTGAAGAGTTTGCGGGTCGAGCACAACCGGCATTCCGCTCTTGCGAGCCTGACGCTTGTATTGATGCCGCAACAGGTCTTTATCGGCGACGATGTCTGCCCAATGGTGACGACACGGGTTGTGTACGCAGAGCAGAACCTGGCTGAACCGGGCCAGCCCCGCCAGGGCTTCCAGGGCTTGAGCGGGCAGTGAAGAAATCCCGAAAACGATTACCCGTGAAGGCAATCCGCTGGGGGCTACGTCGAGGCTGTTGATGCGCTCGATAAACCGTTGATGGACGCCGGCTCGGCTTTGCGCCATGCCTTGTTCACCCACATCCAGCAACAGCGCACGCCACAACTCTGCCTGCCAGCAGTTAGCCGGGGTCAGAGGTTTGGTTTCGCCTCTGCCATTTCGTAATTGATGGCGACCTTCGGCCCAGTCTTCAAGCCAGTCGGCACGATACACCTGGTATTGGTCAAACAAATCCGCCAGCCGCTCAGCCAACTGATAGCGTTTGCGTAAATCGGTGTCATGGGTAAGGAAGCGTTGCAGCGGTTCGAAGTGCGGTTGATTGATCAACTGCGGAAGCAGACGCATCAGGCGCCAGGTCAAGGGCGCTTTATCGAGCAGGGATTTGACCGGGATTTCGTCACGCCCAAGCACCATGCGATAGAGCTGCCACATGAAGCTACCCGGTAACTGCACGTCGATGGCTGCTGCGATTCCGCAGCCACCCATGTCCTCGTCTTCAGGGTCTTCCGCCAGTGCCAGCTTCAGCCATTGGGCGATGCCGTTGCTCTGTACCAGGGCAATTTCATTTTCCAAGGGGGCCAGCGGGTAACGCCGCATCCAGCTGACCACCAGGCTGCGCAACTCGTCCAGGCGGTTGCCGTGAACCACCATAAAACCAGCACTGAGGGACGTCGCGTCCGGCATAAAGGCTTCCTTGGAAAAATACAAAAGCTAGGGCCGAACCTTAGCATTGTCGGGAGACTGTGACAGCCGGGAGCCGTCCGGTATTGCTGTACGAACTTTCCTGCGGGCAAAACAAAACCCCTACCTGCATACGCAGATAGGGGTTTCGGAATTTAATCTTGACGATGACCTACTCTCACATGGGGAAACCCCACACTACCATCGGCGATGCATCGTTTCACTGCTGAGTTCGGGATGGGATCAGGTGGTTCCAATGCTCTATGGTCGTCAAGAAATTCGGGTACTGAGTCGTAGCCAACTGGCTTCGCTTCAGCAAATTGGGTATGTGACAGCTTTCGGTGTTTTGTGAGATTCGAACTTTCGGTTCATTTCGTCTTCACACACCGCAATCTGGTCTTTCGACGCAAATTGCTTGGGTGTTATATGGTCAAGCCTCACGGGCAATTAGTATTGGTTAGCTCAACGCCTCACAGCGCTTACACACCCAACCTATCAACGTCGTAGTCTTCGACGGCCCTTCAGGGGACTCAAGGTCCCAGTGAGATCTCATCTTGAGGCTAGTTTCCCGCTTAGATGCTTTCAGCGGTTATCTATTCCGAACATAGCTACCCGGCAATGCCACTGGCGTGACAACCGGAACACCAGAGGTTCGTCCACTCCGGTCCTCTCGTACTAGGAGCAGCCCCTCTCAAATCTCAAACGTCCACGGCAGATAGGGACCGAACTGTCTCACGACGTTCTAAACCCAGCTCGCGTACCACTTTAAATGGCGAACAGCCATACCCTTGGGACCGGCTTCAGCCCCAGGATGTGATGAGCCGACATCGAGGTGCCAAACACCGCCGTCGATATGAACTCTTGGGCGGTATCAGCCTGTTATCCCCGGAGTACCTTTTATCCGTTGAGCGATGGCCCTTCCATACAGAACCACCGGATCACTAAGACCTACTTTCGTACCTGCTCGACGTGTCTGTCTCGCAGTCAAGCGCGCTTTTGCCTTTATACTCTACGACCGATTTCCGACCGGTCTGAGCGCACCTTCG
>NZ_AKJN02000011.1 GCF_000282315.2 Pseudomonas sp. GM41(2012) | reverse complement strand
GTTCTGCGGCATCGTCAATCGCTGGAAACAAATGGGCGGCTGGGAAGACTTCAACGACTGATCCCGGTCGCTGGGTTTACCCCGCCCATAAAAAAACCGGCCTCAACGGCCGGTTTTTTTATGCTTCAAACGTGCCTTACAGCGCAGCAGCGTGCTCGGTCAGGTAAGCCGCAACACCTTCGGTGGAAGCGGTCATGCCTTTGTCGCCTTTTTTCCAGTTGGCAGGGCAAACTTCACCGTGCTCTTCGTGGAATTGCAGAGCGTCGACCAGACGAACCAGCTCTTCGATGTTACGGCCCAGCGGCAGGTCGTTGATGATCTGCGAGCGGACAACGCCTTTGTCGTCGATCAGGAACGCACCACGGAAAGCTACGCCGTCAGCGGACTGAACGTCGTAAGCCTTCATGATTTCCTGCTTGATATCGGCAGCCATGGTGTAACGGACCTGGCCGATACCACCATTGTTGACCGGGGTGTTGCGCCAGGCGTTGTGGGTGAAGTGCGAGTCGATCGAAACGGCGATCACTTCAACGTTGCGTGCCTTGAAGTCAGACATGCGGTTGTCCAGAGCGATCAGCTCGGACGGGCAAACGAAGGTGAAGTCCAGTGGGTAGAAGAACACCAGGCCGTATTTGCCTTTGATGGCCGACGACAGGGTGAAGCTGTCTACGATTTCGCCATTGCCGAGTACAGCCGGTACGGTGAAGTCAGGGGCTTGTTTGCCTACGAGTACGCTCATTGGATATCTCCTGGTGTAAAAACGTGAAGTTCCGGGTTTGCGCCAGCCTGCCACCTTCAGGCGACAGCCCTGTGACACGAACCCGCTTCATAAGGACCGGCCATCATACACTGCGTTTTTGCCCTGTCCTTAACGGTTTTTTTGACAGGGGAAATGCAGACGACAGGTTTTCCTCGTGATCGATGCTGAGAGGAAACCGTTCGTCAGCCCTGATCAAACCTTTCAGAAACCACTTTGACAATCATTCTCGTTAACATTAAGATCCATCGCAATTGAGTCACAACCAGCGACGGTTTTCACTTATGTATGTTTGCCTCTGCACTGGCGTCACCGACGGTCAAATCCGCGAAGCGATCTATGAAGGTTGCTGCAGCTATAAGGAAGTCCGTCAGGCCACCGGCGTAGCCAGCCAATGCGGTAAATGTGCCTGCCTTGCCAAGGAAGTGGTCCGCGAAACCCTGACCAAACTGCAATCGGCCCAGGCTGCGATTCCCTACCCTGTAGAATTTACTGCCGCGTAAATAACGTATTTCAAAGAACCGGACTTGATGTCCGGTTTTTTTATGCCTGAATATCAATCGCTTACGCGCTAGACGCGGAACACAAACATTCTTATTCCGATTAATTTTCACTTAAGTTTCAATAACTTAGGTTTGACACTCTTAATTACGCGGCTCAAACTCTGCCTTATAGACAGCTACTTAGGGCAGGACCCCATCATGAAAGGCGACGTTACAGTCATCCAGCATCTCAACAAAATCCTTGCCAATGAACTGGTCGCGATCAATCAATACTTCCTGCATGCACGCATGTACGAAGATTGGGGCCTGAACAAGCTCGGCAAGCACGAATACCACGAATCCATCGACGAGATGAAGCACGCGGACAAGCTGATCAAGCGCATCCTGTTCCTTGAAGGCCTGCCGAACGTCCAGGACCTGGGCAAGCTGCAGATCGGCGAACACACCCAGGAAATGCTTGAGTGCGACCTGCGTATCGAACGCACCGGTCATGCGGATCTCAAAGTGGCTATCGCTCATTGCGAAACCGTTGGCGACTTTGGCAGCCGTGAACTGCTCGAAGATATTCTTGAGTCCGAAGAAGAACATATCGACTGGCTGGAAACCCAACTGGGCCTGATCGATAAAGTCGGTCTTGAGAACTATCTGCAATCGCAGATGGGCGAAGAGTAAGTTAGCGCCCGCTAAACTCGAGACAATAAAAAGCCCCGCTCTCTTTTAAGAGGCGGGGCTTTTTAATGTCTGCTCTTGTAGGAGCATGGCTTGCCAGCGATGAACGATGACGCGGTGTTCTTGCTAAACCGCGGCGTCTGCATCGCGAGCAAGCTCGACTCCTACAAAGAGCGGATCAGGCTTCGGTCTTGTTGGCAGCAGCAGCTTCGACAGCAGCCTTGATGGTGGTTTGCAGCGAACCGTCTGCAGCCATCTCGGTCATGATGTCGCTACCGCCGACCAGCTCACCGCCCACCCACAGTTGCGGGAAGGTTGGCCAGTTGGCGTATTTTGGCAGGTTGGCGCGGATTTCCGGGTTCTGCAGGATGTCCACGTACGCAAACTTTTCACCACATGCCATCACGGCCTGCGCGGCTTTCGCGGAGAAGCCACACTGCGGGGCATTCGGCGAACCTTTCATGTAAAGCAGAATGGTGTTGTTAGCAATCTGCTCTTTAATCGTTTCGATGATATCCATGGAGCACCTCGGCTGAACTTTCCGACTCAGGGGTCGGCACGGTGGCGCATTGTAACGGAAACCCGAGCGCCCTGCTCGGTCTCCCCGACAGACTTGATCAAGCCGCCGCCACGGTCACTGGCACACCGTTCAACGCCGCGTTGCCCGACAACTCATCGAGCTGACATTCGTCGGTCAGGTCATTGGCGCTGGAGCCCGGCTGACCACTGGCAATGGTCATCTGCACGCCTGGCCGCGCATGGCCCCAACCGTGCGGAAGGCTGACCACGCCTTTCATCATATCCAGACTGCCGAGCACTTCAACTTCAATCACACCGACCCGCGAACTGACCCGCACGCGTTGCCCGTCGTTGAGCCCACGGCTGGCCAGGTCATCCGGGTGCATCAGCAATTGATGGCGCGGCTTGCCCTTCACCAGGCGGTGATAGTTGTGCATCCACGAATTGTTGCTGCGCACATGACGGCGACCAATCATCAGCAACTCATCGGCCGCGGGTGCTTGCAAGGCTGCAAAGCGCGCCAGGTCGGCAAGGATTGCTGGCGGCGCAGCCTGGACGCGCTGGTTGGCGGTTTTCAGGCGAGGCGTCAGGTTGGATTTCAGCGCCCCGAGGTCGACCCCATGCGGGTGATCGAACAAGGTCGCCAGCGACAACTTCTGTTCCGAAGCATCGCCATACAACCCCATCCGCAAGCCACGATCGATCATCTGCGCTGGCGGGATCGTCGGTTTCAGCTCCTTGCCGGTCTTGGCAGCAAAGGCCTTGGCCAGCTCTACGAAGATCTCCCAGTCATGCAACGCACCTTCGGGCTTGGCCAGGATCGCGCGATTGAACCGACTGACGTTACGTACCGCAAACATATTGAACGTCGTGTCGTAATGATCGTTTTCCAGGGCCGATGTGGACGGCAGGATCAGGTCGGCATAACGCGTGGTTTCATTGATGTACAGGTCGATGCTGACCATGAACTCCAAACCGTCCAGCGCCTGTTCCAGTTGTCGGCCATTGGGCGTCGACAGCACCGGATTACCCGCCACGGTAATCAGCGCGCGGACCTGCCCTTCCCCTTCGGTAAGCATCTCTTCGGCCAGCGCCGAGACCGGCAGTTCTCCACCGTATTCAGGACGCCCGGAGACCCGGCTCTGCCACAGATTGAAATGCCCGCCCGAGGTGGACGCCACCAGGTCCACCGCAGGTTCGGTGCACAACGCCCCTCCCACGCGATCGAGATTACCGGTGACCAGATTGATCAGTTGCACAACCCAATGACACAAGGTGCCGAACGCCTGGGTCGAAACACCCATGCGGCCATAACAGACTGCAGTCGGCGCCGCCGCAAAGTCCCGCGCCAGTTGGCGGATCTGTTCGGCGGGCACCGCACACAGTGGGCTCATGGCCTCGGCAGTGAAATTCGCGACCGCCTCACGCACCTCATTCAGACCGTCCACCGGCAAATGACTGTCGCGGGTCAGACCTTCAGCGAACAAGGTATTGAGCAGTCCGAACAACAACGCCGCATCGCCACCGGGGCGCACGAACAGATGCTGGTCGGCAATCGCTGCGGTTTCGCTGCGGCGCGGATCGACCACCACCACTTTGCCGCCGCGGGCCTGAATAGCCTTCAAGCGCTTCTCCACATCCGGCACGGTCATGATGCTGCCGTTGGAGGCCAGCGGATTGCCGCCGAGGATCAGCATGAAATCGGTGTGATCGATGTCCGGGATTGGCAACAGCAAACCGTGGCCGTACATCAAATGGCTGGTCAGGTGATGGGGCAACTGGTCGACCGAGGTCGCGGAAAACCGGTTGCGGGTTTTCAACAGGCCGAGAAAGTAATTGCTGTGGGTCATCAGCCCGTAGTTGTGCACGCTGGGGTTGCCTTGATAGACCGCCACCGCGTTCTGTCCGTGACGCTCCTGAATCGCCGCCAGACGTTCGGCTACAAGGCTGAAGGCGTCTTCCCACTCGATGGGCTGCCATTCACTGCCGACCCGCAGCATCGGCTGACGCAGACGATCCGGATCGTTCTGAATATCTTGCAGGGCGACGGCCTTGGGGCAAATGTGCCCGCGGCTGAATGTATCCTGAGCGTCACCCTTGATCGACGTGATCTGCAACGCACCTTCGACCTCAGTGGTTTCGATGGTCAGGCCGCAGATGGCTTCGCACAAGTGGCACGCACGGTGATGGAGAGTCTTGGTCATGGCCAGTCTCTGTCTTGTTCTGGGCGGGCAATATCGGCCGCGGGAACAAAACTATGGCGCCTGATCCACTGCTGCGCCAGCGACGTTCGTCTTGTGAATCGGCGGCTATCAGGCCAGCCGATGACCACTGGGGATCAGTTCGGCGGCAGCCTTGGCGGCGCCTGCAACTGGATCTCCTGGATGGTTTCGATCTGCTCTTGAGCGACATGAACACCGGTGAGTTCGCCGATCAGCCGCCAGTGCTCGTCGAGGCCGGTGCTGATGGTTGCCATGCGGTCGATCATCCGCCGGCCGGCAGCCTTGGTCACTTCGTCTTCACTGCGCATCAACTCGAAGGACATCGAGGTCATGGACGCGGTGAGGTGGGTCAGCGAGCGAGCCGTGAGGCCGAGTAATTCCATTAACTGTCGTTCTTTCGATTCCATTCCGAAGGCTTCCTGCGTCGTTCGTGCGTTAGTTATAACCCGCCACTTTGCTTTAGCAAATGTTTCAGACCAGACACATCGATCGATCCCGAGCACAAATGCTTCGAATGACAGGTCAGAAACCGACCGCTGCTATGCCGTCTCCGCCCCGTTTGATTGCAAAGCCCCGTGACCCCAGTGTACAAATGACGGGCTGCTGTCAGGAAACAGGCTTCAAAAGCGCTACTGCGGTCATCCCGTAGCCCCTCTGAAATCCCCTAAAAACCGTAGCCCTATTGGTAAGACGCGACATTTAATTATAAGATCGCGCCTTCCCCTATTTCGTCGCCCCGTGCGGCTTACGCCGCAGGTCTCGCCCGTTTTTCAGTTAAACAAGGCTTTGAGTATCTGCGGTCTGTTGCAAAAAGGTAGTCAATGATGAGCGCAAGGCACTTTCTCTCCCTGATGGATTGCACGCCCGAAGAGCTGGTCAGCGTGATCCGTCGAGGCGTTGAGCTCAAAGACCTGCGTAACCGCGGCGTACTGTTCGAGCCTCTGAAAAACCGCGTGCTCGGGATGATTTTCGAGAAGTCCTCGACCCGCACCCGTATTTCGTTCGAAGCCGGCATGATCCAGCTCGGTGGCCAGGCGATCTTCCTGTCGCCGCGCGACACCCAACTGGGCCGTGGCGAGCCGATCGGCGACTGCGCGATCGTCATGTCGAGCATGCTCGACGCCGTGATGATCCGTACCTTTGCCCACAGCACCCTGACCGAATTCGCCGCCAACTCCCGCGTGCCCGTGATCAACGGCCTGTCCGATGACCTGCACCCGTGCCAGTTGCTGGCCGACATGCAGACGTTCCTCGAACACCGCGGTTCGATCCAGGGCAAAACCGTGGCCTGGATCGGCGACGGCAACAACATGTGCAACAGCTATATAGAAGCGGCGATCCAGTTCGACTTCCAGTTGCGCGTCGCTTGCCCGGAAGGCTTTGAACCCAACCCTGAATTCGTGGCGAAGGCCGGCGATCGGGTCACCATCGTCCGCGATCCGAAGGATGCCGTACGCGGCGCCCACCTGGTCAGCACCGACGTCTGGACCTCCATGGGCCAGGAAGAGGAAACCGCCAAGCGCCTGAAACTGTTCGCGCCGTTTCAGGTCAACCGCGCCCTGCTCGACCTGGCCGCACCGGACGTGCTGTTCATGCACTGCCTGCCGGCCCACCGTGGCGAGGAAATCAGCGTCGACCTGCTCGATGACCAGCGCTCCGTCGCGTGGGATCAAGCCGAAAACCGTCTTCACGCACAAAAGGCCCTGCTCGAGTTTCTCGTCGAACCGGCGTACCACCACGCATGAGCCATCCATTACTGTTGAACCTGCGTAACCTCGCCTGCGGCTATCAAGACCAGCGCGTCGTGCAGAACCTCAACCTGCATTTGAATGCCGGCGACATCGGGTGCCTGCTGGGCTCTTCGGGTTGCGGCAAAACCACCACGCTACGGGCGATTGCCGGTTTCGAACCGGTACACGAAGGTGAAATCCAGTTGGCGGGCGAGACGATCTCCCGCGCCGGTTTCACCCTTGCTCCAGAGAAACGCCGGATCGGCATGGTGTTCCAGGATTACGCACTGTTTCCGCACTTGAGCGTGGCCGAGAACATCGCCTTCGGGATCCGCAAGCACCCGCAAAAGGATCGCGTCACCGAAGAGTTGCTGGAACTGGTCAACCTGAAAAACCTCGGCAAGCGCTTCCCGCATGAACTGTCCGGCGGTCAACAGCAGCGCGTCGCATTGGCCCGTGCCCTGGCGCCGGAACCGCAATTGCTACTGCTCGACGAACCCTTTTCCAACCTTGATGGCGAGCTGCGACGCAAGCTCAGCCATGAGGTGCGCGATATCCTCAAGGCCCGTGGTACCAGCGCGATTCTGGTGACCCACGATCAGGAAGAAGCGTTCGCGGTGAGTGATCACGTGGGGGTTTTCAAGGAGGGTCGCCTGGAGCAGTGGGACACGCCTTACAACCTGTATCACGAACCACTGACGCCGTATGTTGCCAGTTTCATCGGTCAGGGTTACTTCATTCGCGGCCAGCTGAGCAGCCCCGAGTCGGTGCAGACCGAGCTGGGTGAGCTACGCGGTAATCGTGCCTACACCTGGCCGGTTGGCGGTGCGGTGGATGTATTGCTGCGTCCGGACGATATCGTTTATGCACCGGACAGCACGTTGAAGGCGCGGATTGTCGGCAAGTCTTTCCAGGGTGCGTCCACCTTGTATCGCTTGCAGTTGCCGACCGGCGCGCAGCTGGAATCGATTTTCCCGAGCCATGCCGATCATCAGGTGGGGTCAGAGGTCGGCATTCGTGTCGCGGCTGAACACCTGGTGCTGTTTCAGGCGTCGGGCAGTACGGCGGCGCAGATTCCGCCCGTCGAATCCGGTGTGCGCCGCTACAGCAGCGCCCACTGACACCCCGTTTCTGTAGGAGCAAAGCTTGCTCGCGATAGCATCGCCGCAGTTTAACTGATGCACCGCGTCATCGTTCATCGCGAGCGAGCTTTGCTCCTACAACGATCAGCATCAACCGAGCATTAGCGTTCCACTTGCAACTGCCCACTGACACCCCGCTTCTGTAGGAGCAAAGCTTGCTCGCGATAGCATCGCCGCGGTTTAACTGATGCACCGCGTCATCGTTCATCGCGAGCGAGCTTTGCTCCTACAACGATCAGCATCAACCGAGCATTAGCGTTCCACTTGCAACTGCCCACTGACACCCCGCCTCTGTAGGAGCAAAGCTTGCTCGCGATAGCATCGCCGCGGTTTAGCTGATGCACCGCGTCATCGTTCATCGCGAGCGAGCTTTGCTCCTACAAAGATCAGCATCAACCGAGCATCAGCGTTCCGCTCGCAACGAGCGTCGCATTCCCGCCGATTTTCACCCGATCCCCTTCCAGCCGACAGAACAACTCCCCGCCTCGAGCCGAACGCTGACAAGCCGTCAGGCTCGACTTGCCCAAACGTTTCGACCAGTACGGGATCAGGCTGCAATGGGTCGAACCCGTCACCGGGTCTTCGTTGATGCCGATCGCCGGCGCGAAGTAGCGGGAAACGAAATCATGCTGGCTGCCCTTGGCCGTGACGATTGCCCCGGGCCACGGCAGTTTCGCCAGTGCCGCCATGTCCGGCTGACATTCGAGCACCGCCTGCTCGGATTCCAGCACCACGAACAACTCGTTCGACCCCAGCACATCAACCGCTTCCACACCCAGCGCGCGCTCGACATCCAGGGTCACGCCCACTTCCGACGGGATGAGCGCCGGAAAATCCAGCCACAAGCGCTCACCCTCACGACTCACGCTTAGCAGGCCGGACTTACAGATGAAGTCCAGTCGCTCGACCGGTTCTTTATAGATATCAAACAGCACGTAAGCGCTGGCCAGGGTCGCATGACCGCACAGCGGCACTTCGGTGGTCGGGGTAAACCAGCGGATGTGCCAGCCCTGCCCTTCGCGCACCACAAAAGCGGTTTCGGCGAGGTTGTGCTCGGCGGCGATCTTCTGCATCAACTCATCGGCAAGCCAGGCATCGAGGCGATAGACCATCGCCGGGTTGCCACTGAACGGCCGATCACTGAACGCATCGACCTGATGAAACTCAAGCTGCATAACCTTCTCCCTTTGTCAGGCCACCGAGCATGAAGCTGCCGACAACCCGGCACCAGTGACAGAGCCCATACATTTTCACCATACAGCGCCGGGCTGATAGTCCGCGTCAGGCGCGGCCGATATCAGCGAACTTCGCCTGGGTATGTTCAGCCAGCACCGCGGGTGCCAATTCGACTTCCAGCCCTCGTCGCCCCGCACTGACAAAAATGCTGGCGAAGGGCTGAGCCGAATTATCGATAAAGGTGCGCAAGCGCTTTTTCTGTCCCAGCGGGCTGATCCCACCCAACAGGTAACCGGTGGATCGTTGCGCAGCGGCAGGATCGGCCATTTCGACTTTTTTCACGCCCGCTGCATGAGCCAGGCCTTTCAAGTCCAGACTTCCGACGACCGGCACCACGGCCACCAGCAATTCACCTTTCTCGCTGGCCGCCAGCAAGGTCTTGAACACCTGCGCCGGGTCCAGTCCCAACTTTTCCGCGGCCTCCAGCCCGTAGGAGGCTGCCTTCGGATCATGTTCGTAACTGTGCACGCGATGTTCGGCACGAACTTTTTTCAACAAATCCAATGCGGGGGTCATGACAGCTCCAGACTGGGCGGCAGTAGAAAAATACTGCGCTGGATTCTAGGTCATTGCTCCATAAAAGGCTCTATTGCGGCGCTATTTCAAAGGCTTGGCGGCGACTTATGCCGTTCGTCCACCTTCGGTCTGCCCCGTGAACGATGCGGTCATTCACGTGACTAATAGTTCGATTGTGACTGACGGTTCACTTTCGACCTTTGACAGCAGCGTTTCTTGTCTATATTTTTTCGAATCTGAATACTGTACGAATGTTCCTATTGCAGCACCCAGCAGCAGGCCGAGAACAGGATGGGGATCCTGTCTCGGTGAAAATCGCGCTTTGACCATGATGCAAAAGCGCCAGACAACAACAAAAATGAGGTTTTCAATGACAACTGCTTTACAACAACCGTCGCTCTCAAGCCAATGCATGGCCGAATTTCTGGGCACTGCGCTGCTGATCTTTTTTGGTACAGGTTGCGTTGCCGCGCTCAAGGTCGCGGGTGCCAGCTTCGGCCTTTGGGAAATCAGCATCATCTGGGGGGTCGGCGTGAGCATGGCGATCTACCTGACCGCCGGCGTTTCCGGGGCTCATCTCAATCCCGCCGTCAGCATTGCCCTGAGCATTTTCGCTGACTTCGAAAAGCGCAAACTGCCTTTCTATATTCTCGCCCAGATCGCTGGGGCCTTCTGTGGAGCGTTGTTGGTTTACACGCTGTACAGCAATTTATTCTTCGATTACGAACAAACTCACCATATGGTTCGTGGCACTCAAGCCAGCCTCGAATTGGCGTCGGTGTTCTCCACCTTCCCCAACCCGGCCTTGACCACGGCACAAGCCTTCCTGGTTGAAGTGATCATCACCGCCATCCTGATGGGCGTGATCATGTCCCTGACCGACGACAACAATGGCTTGCCAAAGGGTCCGCTCGCTCCGCTGCTGATCGGCCTGCTGATTGCCGTGATTGGCAGCTCGATGGGGCCGCTGACCGGTTTTGCGATGAACCCGGCGCGCGACTTCGGCCCTAAACTGATGACTTTCTTCGCTGGCTGGGGTGAAATTTCCTTCACCGGCGGGCGCGATATCCCGTATTTCCTGATTCCGGTTTTTGCACCGATTGTCGGTGCCTGCCTCGGTGCTGCAGCGTATCGCGGGCTGATTGCCCGTCATCTGCCCAGCGCCCTACCTGCTACAAAGGAAGCAGTACCGGCCATTGACGGCAAACCAAGAACTTCTTGATACCGTTGGCGCGTGATCCTGCCCATCAGATCACGCGCCGGACCTCACTCCCCTTTTTTCGTCCAAGGCAATCGACATGACCGACACTCAGAATAAGAACTACATCATTGCCCTCGATCAGGGTACGACCAGCTCCCGCGCGATCATTTTCGACCGCGACGCGAACGTGGTCTGCACCGCCCAGCGCGAATTCGCACAGCATTACCCGCAAGCCGGCTGGGTTGAACATGACCCGATGGAAATCTTCGCCACCCAAAGCGCCGTGATGGTCGAGGCCCTGGCTCAAGCCGGCCTGCATCACGATCAGGTCGCCGCCATCGGCATCACCAACCAGCGCGAAACCACCGTGGTCTGGGACAAGACCAGCGGCCGCCCGATCTACAACGCGATCGTCTGGCAGTGCCGCCGCAGCACCGAGATCTGCCAGCAGCTCAAGCGCGACGGTCACGAGCAATACATCAGCGACACCACCGGCCTGGTCACCGACCCGTACTTCTCCGGCACCAAGCTCAAGTGGATCCTCGACAACGTCGAAGGCAGCCGCGAACGTGCGCGCAAAGGCGAACTGTTGTTCGGCACCATCGACAGCTGGCTGATCTGGAAATTTACCGGCGGCAAGGTGCACGTCACCGACTACACCAACGCCTCGCGCACCATGCTCTTCAACATCCACACGCTGGAGTGGGACGCGAAGATGCTGGAGGTGCTGGATATTCCGCGCGAGATGCTGCCGGAAGTTAAATCCTCGTCCGAAATCTACGGCCACACCAAAAGCGGCATCGCCATCGGCGGTATCGCGGGTGACCAGCAAGCGGCCCTGTTCGGCCAGATGTGCGTCGAACCAGGCCAGGCGAAAAACACCTACGGCACCGGCTGCTTCCTGCTGATGAACACCGGCGACAAAGCGGTGAAATCCAAGCACGGCATGTTGACCACCATCGCTTGCGGCCCGCGCGGTGAAGTGGCTTACGCGCTGGAAGGCGCCGTGTTCAACGGCGGTTCCACCGTTCAATGGCTGCGTGATGAACTGAAAATCATCAACGACGCCCACGACACCGAATACTTCGCCAACAAGGTCAAGGACAGCAACGGCGTGTACCTGGTACCTGCCTTCACCGGTCTGGGCGCTCCGTACTGGGACCCGTATGCCCGTGGGGCATTGTTCGGCCTGACTCGCGGCGTACGCGTGGATCACATTATTCGTGCAGCCCTGGAGTCGATTGCCTACCAGACCCGCGACGTTCTCGACGCCATGCAACAGGACTCCGGCGAACGCTTGAAATCCCTGCGTGTCGACGGCGGTGCAGTGGCGAACAACTTCCTGATGCAGTTCCAGGCCGACATCCTCGGCACTCAGGTCGAGCGTCCGCAAATGCGCGAAACCACCGCACTCGGTGCGGCTTACCTGGCCGGTCTGGCGTGTGGCTTCTGGGGCAGCCTGGACGAGTTGCGCGGCAAGGCTGTGATCGAGCGCGAATTCGAACCGACCCTGGACGAAACCGCGAAGGAAAAACTCTACGCCGGCTGGAAAAAAGCCGTCAGCCGCACCCGCGATTGGGAACCGCATGAAGGCGCTGAATAAGCTGAGCTGAGTACTCGTATCTGTATGTAACTGGCAGGGAGCAGATTCCTGCGGCATCATGGGCAAATTTTTGCACGGCAGCCCAAAGGAAGCCCCATGAATCTGCCTCCCCGTCAGCAGCAAATCCTCGAACTGGTCCGCGAACGCGGCTATGTCAGCATCGAGGAAATGGCTACGCTGTTCGTCGTTACACCGCAAACCATCCGCCGCGATATCAATCAACTCGCGGAAGCTAATTTGTTGCGTCGCTACCACGGCGGCGCAGCCTACGATTCCAGCGTCGAAAACACCGCCTACGCCATGCGTGCAGATCAGATGCGCGATGAAAAGCAGCGTATCGGTGAAGCCATTGCGGCTCAAATCCCGGATCACGCCTCGCTGTTCATCAATATCGGTACCACCACCGAATCCATCGCCCGGGCGTTGCTCAATCACAATCACCTGAAGATCATCACCAACAACCTGCATGTGGCTTCGATGCTCAGCGCCAAGGACGACTTCGATGTCCTGCTGACGGGTGGCAATGTGCGGCGTGACGGTGGCGTGGTCGGTCAGGCCAGTGTCGACTTCATTAACCAGTTCAAGGTTGATTTCGCCTTGGTCGGCATCAGCGGTATCGATGAAGACGGCAGTCTGCTGGACTTCGACTATCAGGAAGTTCGGGTGTCCCAGGCGATCATCGCCAATGCCCGACAGGTCATCCTCGCGGCTGACTCCAGCAAATTCGGGCGCAACGCCATGATTCGCCTGGGGCCGATCAGTTTGATTGATTGCCTGGTGACCGATCAGCAGCCGGTGCCGGCGTTGGCGCAGTTGTTGAGTCAGCACAAGATTCGGTTGGAGGTTGTTTAACCGCGAAAGCGGTTAAACAACCTGTAGGAGCACGGCTCGCCGGCGATGGCGTCCTCGAGTACGCCATCGCGGGCAAGCCATGCTCCTACAGAAGTCGCTGTTCGGGTGTCCCAGGCGATCATCGCCAATGCCCGACAGGTCATCCTCGCGGCGGACTCCAGCAAATTCGGGCGCAACGCCATGATTCGCCTGGGGCCGATCAGTTTGATTGATTGCCTGGTGACCGATCAGCAGCCGGTGCCGGCGTTGGCGCAGTTGTTGAGTCAGCACAAGATTCGGTTGGAGGTTGTTTAACCGCGAAAGCAGTTAAACAACCTGTAGGAGCACGGCTTGCCCGCGATGGCGTCCTCGAGTACGCCATCGCGGGCAAGCCATGCTCCTACAGAAGTCGCAGCAAATCCCTCCTCTTCATTCTTTTAATGTTCGAAAATTTTCCTTTCACAGCCCTTCGATCAGTATTTTCAATCGAAGTTAACTGGCTGTGGGCGACTTTATGGGCTACCATTTTCGCAAATGAACATTAATGTTCGAATTCCAATACCGAAAATCATAAAAGCCCGAGGCTAGCCAATGCCCACTTCTACCTTGCCTACGCCCCCTCTCGCTGAGATCTACGATATCGCCGTCATCGGTGGCGGGATCAATGGCGTGGGGATCGCAGCGGATGCCGCCGGTCGCGGTCTTTCGGTGTTTCTATGCGAAAAAGACGACCTGGCCAGCCACACCTCGTCAGCCAGCAGCAAGCTGATCCACGGTGGCTTGCGCTACCTTGAACATTACGAATTCCGTCTGGTGCGCGAAGCCCTGGCCGAACGCGAAGTGCTGCTGGCCAAGGCCCCGCACATCGTCAAGCAGATGCGCTTCGTGCTGCCGCACCGTCCGCACCTGCGTCCGGCCTGGATGATCCGCGCCGGCCTGTTCCTTTATGACAACCTCGGCAAGCGGGAAAAACTCGAAGGCTCGAAAAGCCTGAAGTTCGGCCCGGACAGCCCGCTGAAAAGCGAAATCACCAAAGGCTTCGAATACTCCGATTGCTGGGTCGACGACGCCCGGCTGGTGGTGCTGAACGCCATGGCCGCCCGCGAAAAAGGCGCCCACGTTCACACCCAGACTCGCTGCGTCAGCGCCCGTCGCACCAAGGGCATGTGGCACCTGCATCTGGAACGCGCCGATGGCAGCCTGTTTTCGATCCGCGCCAAGGCACTGGTAAACGCCGCCGGCCCTTGGGTCGCCAAGTTCATTCGTGACGACCTGAAGATGGAATCGCCGTACGGCATCCGCCTGATTCAGGGCAGCCACCTGATCGTGCCGAAACTGTACGAAGGCGAACACGCGCACATTCTGCAAAACGAAGATCAGCGCATCGTGTTCACCATTCCGTACCTGAACCACTTCACCCTGATCGGCACCACCGACCGCGAGTACACCGGCGATCCGGCTGCAGTGGCGATCACTGAAGGCGAAACCGATTACCTGTTGAAAGTGGTCAACTCCCATTTCAAGAAACGCATCAGCCGCGACGATATCCTGCACAGCTATTCCGGCGTTCGCCCGCTGTGTAACGACGAATCCGACAACCCGTCGGCTGTCACTCGCGACTACACCCTGGCGCTGTCGGGCACCGGCGAAGAAGCGCCGCTGCTGTCGGTGTTCGGCGGCAAGCTGACCACCTACCGCAAACTGGCCGAGTCGGCGCTGGCGCAACTGGCTCCGTACTTCAAAGACATCAAGCCGAGCTGGACCGCCAGCGCTCCCCTGCCGGGCGGCGAAGACATGACCACCCCGCAAGCCTTGTGCGCCTTGATCCGTGACAAGTTCGACTGGGTGCCGACCGAAATCGCCCGCCGCTGGGCCACCACCTACGGCAGCCGCACCTGGCGCATGCTCGAAGGCGTGCAGAATCTCGGCGATATGGGCGAACACATCGGCGGCGGGCTCTACACCCGTGAAGTCGATTACCTGTGCAGCGAAGAATGGGCAACCACCGCGCACGACATTCTGTGGCGCCGCAGCAAGCTGGGACTGTTCACTACTCCGGCAGAACAGGAAAAGCTCAAGGATTACCTGAGCAAGGTCGAGCAGAACCGCAGCAAGATCGAAGCGGCCTGATCGGCAATCCGGTTAAACAAAAGCCCCTGAATCGTCAGATTCAGGGGCTTTTCTGTTTAAGGGAAGATCAAGGCTGCGCGAAGGTCAGGCAAACCGCTCCAGCATGAAATTGACGAAGCTGCTCAGCGTGGAGGAGCGGTATCGGTCCGGTAGGTAAACCAGGTGCATGGGGCGGCTGGTCAACTCATAGTCGGCGAACAGCTGCACCAGTCGTCCTTCCCTAAGATCGGCTTCGAGCAGGACGGCAGGCTGCATGACAATCCCGACCCCATGCAGTGCGGCAATCCGCAGGGCCTGACCGTTATTGATCTGCAAATGCCCGTCGATTGCCACCCGGACAGTCCGCTCGCGACTTTTCAGACACCAATCGGTCAACGCCGACTGGCTAAAGGATAGGCACTCATGTTGCCCAAGCTCCTCCGGCTCCCGTGGCGTCCCGCGACGCAGCAGGTAGTCGGGCGATGCACAAATGATCATTCGGTAAGGCGCCAGAGGGCGCGCGATCAGGCCCGAATCGGGCAATGTGCCGATGCGTATCGCCGCCTCAAAGCCCTCCTCCACCAGATCGACGACGCGATCGGCCAGGGTGAGCTGCACCCGCACCTCGGGATAAAGGGCCATGTATTCAGACAATGCCGGCACCAGCGCCTGGGTCCCGAACGAAACGGGAGCACTGATGCGCAATTTCCCGGCCGGTACCAACAACTGATCCTGAGCGAGGACATCGCTTTCGGCGATCAACCTCAGTATCTGCTGACATTTTGGGAAATACTCCTCGCCGAATCCGGTCAAGTGCACGCTACGGGTGGTCCGGTTGATCAACCGCGCGCCCAAGCGTTTTTCCAGGGCCCTCAAGTGATTGCCGACCATGGTTGCGGAGATGTTGCAGACTTTCGCCGCCGCAACCAGGCTGCCTTTTTCGACGATGGCGACGAAGGCCTGCATGCTTTCCAGCGTATCCATTACACAGCCTTGGTTGTTACCGCATAAATTTTTGGCCAGTTTATCTCCATTTATTTCTGAATAGACTCAAAACCTTCGACACAGGAGGTCAACCATGAAAGCCATCGAACTGTTTGCACCCACGCTTGAGTCTTTTCGCGCCACCGTTCTGCCCGATCCCGTCCCCGGCCCGGGTGAGGTGTTAGTGAGGTTACGCGCAGCCACCTTGAACTATGTCGATGTGGCGATCGCCACGGGGCAGTTTCAAGGCCCCGCGTTTCCATTGATCCCGGTCGCCGACGGTGCCGGTGAAGTTGTCCAGTCAGGCCCCGACACGCCAGGCTTTACCTCGGGTGAGCGGGTCATTCCGCATTTCATGCCGCGCTGGCAGGCGGGCCCTATCAGCGCCGCTAACGTGGCGGCCATGCGCGGGGTGACGCTGCCTGGCTCGCTCGCCGAGTACGTCGTGGTCCCCGCCAACAGCCTGGTGCGCTTACCGGAGCACCTGAGTTTTGCCCAAGGCGCGGCCTTGCCGATTGCCGCAACCACGGCATGGAACGCACAGCGCGCGGCACAGATTCGTCCCGGTTCTACCGTGGTGATATTGGGAACCGGCGGTGTGAGTATTTTTGCCTTGCAGTTTGCCAAGGCCGCGGGAGCCACCGTGATCCTGACGTCTTCCGATGACGAGAAACTGGAGCGGGCCCGTCAGTTGGGCGCGGACTACCTGATCAATTACCGGACTTTCCCCGAGTGGGACCAGCAGGTGTTGGAGCTCACCAATGGCCGAGGCGCAGACCTGGTGGTCGATACGGTCGGAGAAGCCACTATCGGCCGTGCGCTGAATGCCGCTGCTTACGGGGGAACGGTTTTCACGGTCGGTTTTTTGAGCGGCACGAAGCCCGCACTGGACTTGCTGCCGATCATTATCAAAGCGCTGAAAGTGGTCGGTAACAACACCGGCTCTGTCGCTGATCTTGGCGAAGCCGTTCGAGCGATCGAGGCTAATCGCCTCCTGCCAGTGATCGACAGCATCCACTCCATTGATGAGGTCAGCCGGGCCTATGCGCACCTCGCCAGCGGTGGCCGGCATTTCGGCAAGATCGCTATTACGCATTGAAACCTTTTTAGATGTTCGCCGAGAGCGCCAATATGACCACCACCCACGCATCCAATATCACTGAACAGCGTTTTATCGACCGCACTGTCCTGATCACCGGCGGCGGAACCGGCATGGGCAAGGCCGCAGCCCTGCGCCTTGGGCTTGAGGGCGCCAATGTGGTGATCGCCGGGCGCCGCAGCGCCGAACTGGAGGCCGTTGCCCGGCAGATCAGCGAAAGCGGAGGCAGGGCATTGGCAGTGGTCACCGACGTGTCCGACCCGGAACAGGTCGAAGCACTGATCGACACGACGCTGCAGACATTCGGTGGTCTGCACATGGCCTGGAACAACGCCGGTGTACTGGGGCCGTTCAAGCCGCTCCAGGACCTGGGTTTCGAGGACTTCGATGCGTTGATCGCCACCAACTTTCGCGGCGTGTTTGCCTGCCTGAAATATGAAATCGCGGCGATGCTCAAACACAATATTACCGGTTCGATCGTCAATACGTCGTCCTGGACCGCGCATGGCTCGATGCCGGGACTGGCTGCCTACGCCGCCAGCAAAGCCGCGCTGGACGCAATGATGCGCACGGTCGCGCAGGAAGTGGGGCCGCAACGGATCCGGGTGAATAATGTGTGCCCAGGGTTGATTGCGACGCCGATGGCGAGTGATGTCCTGGCCAATGATCGGTTGGCACTACCCTACGTCAAGCACACGCCCCTGCAACGAGTCGGCCAACCCGAAGACGTGGCCGATGTCGTCGCCTGGCTATTGAGCGAGGACGCGCGCTTCGTGACCGGACAAAGTTTGTTGGTCGATGGTGGATTCACCTTGGGTGGACTGCGCCCCTGGTTCAATCAATTTGTCGCCGAGCACTCCTGACATTGAACATTCGGTTTTCCGAACGCGACCTGTCGGTCGATTCGGTTAACCGGATTTCCCCACCACCAAAACCCTCGCCATAAATATTTAATCCCTTTATAAATCAATAGCTTGATCTATTCAGCCTGGCCTGGCACGAGTCATGCTCTACACTCTTGGACGAATACCTGCTGCGCCAACCCTTCACGAGCCGGCAAGCGTTCGAAGCACAAAAAAGGCCGATGAACTGGCTCCATATAAAAACAATGTCGAGGAAAATTTGATGCGCATCGTTCCCCATCTCCTGGGCGCAGCCATTGCTGCCGCTCTGATCAGCACTCCAGTTTTCGCCGCCGAACTCACCGGCACCCTGAAGAAGATCAAAGAGTCCGGCGTTATCACCCTCGGGCATCGTGACGCTTCCATTCCGTTTTCCTACATCGCGGACGCTTCCGGCAAACCGGTTGGCTACTCCCACGATATCCAGCTGAAAATCGTTGAAGCCATCAAAAAAGACCTGGACATGCCGAACCTCCAGGTCAAATACAACCTCGTGACTTCGCAAACACGTATCCCGCTGGTGCAGAACGGCACCGTGGACGTCGAGTGCGGTTCCACCACCAACAACGTCGAACGTCAGCAGCAAGTTGACTTCTCCGTCGGCATCTTCGAAATCGGCACCAAGCTGCTGGCCAAGAAAGATTCGCCTTACAAAGACTTCCCGGACCTGAAAGGCAAGAACGTCGTGACCACCGCCGGCACCACGTCCGAGCGCATCCTCAAGTCGATGAACGCCGACAAGCAAATGGGCATGAACGTCATCTCCGCCAAAGACCACGGCGAGTCGTTCAACATGCTGGAAAGCGGCCGCGCCGTGGCTTTCATGATGGACGACGCCTTGCTGGCCGGCGAAATGGCCAAGGCCAAGAAGCCGGATGACTGGGCCGTGACCGGCACACCACAATCCTTCGAAATCTACGGCTGCATGGTCCGCAAGGGCGACGAGCCGTTCAAGAAGGCTGTGGATGACGCAATCATCGCGACCTACAAGTCCGGCGAGATCAACAAGATCTACGAAAAATGGTTCATGCAGCCAATCCCGCCAAAAAACCTGAACCTGATGTTCCCGATGAGCGACGAGCTCAAGGCCCTGATCGCCAATCCGACCGATAAAGCGGCTGACGAAAAGAAATCCTGATATCTGACTAACCTTATCTCCTGAAAGGGCCACTGCCCTTTCGGGGGATAGTCACTCCCTGCTGGCATTTTTGGAAACACTCGAACCGGTGGCTGTCGAGCCGCTCGTGTGTGCCCGGTCTTCAGATCGGGCGGGAACGGAGCTTCCCCAGGCGGGCACTTGTACATCGATCGATCTGAGGGGAGACCCTAATGAATTACAACTGGGACTGGGGCGTGTTCTTCAAGTCCACCGGCGTGGGCAGCGAGACCTATCTCGACTGGTACGTCGCCGGTTTGGGCTGGACCATCGCCATCGCCGTCGTGGCCTGGATCATTGCCCTGCTGCTGGGCTCGATTCTGGGTGTCATGCGCACCGTGCCGAACCGCATCGTATCGGGCATCGCGACCTGTTACGTCGAACTCTTCCGTAACGTGCCGCTGCTGGTTCAGCTGTTCATCTGGTACTTCCTGGTGCCCGATCTGCTGCCTCCGGACCTGCAAGAGTGGTACAAGCAGGACCTGAACCCGACTACCTCGGCTTACCTCAGCGTCGTCGTCTGCCTGGGCCTGTTCACCGCCGCTCGTGTTTGCGAACAAGTGCGTACCGGTATCCAGGCGCTGCCTCGCGGCCAGGAATCCGCCGCTCGCGCCATGGGCTTCAAACTGCCGCAGATCTACTGGAACGTGCTGCTGCCCCAGGCTTACCGGATCATCATTCCGCCGCTCACCTCGGAATTCCTGAACGTGTTCAAGAACTCTTCCGTGGCGTCGCTGATCGGCCTGATGGAGTTGCTCGCGCAAACCAAACAGACCGCCGAGTTCTCCGCCAACCTGTTCGAAGCCTTCACCCTGGCAACGTTGATCTACTTCACGCTGAACATGGGCCTGATGCTGCTGATGCGCATGGTCGAGAAGAAAGTCGCCGTACCGGGCCTGATCTCCGTAGGGGGTAAATGATGGAATTCGACTTCTCGGGCATCATCCCGTCCCTGCCGGGTTTGTGGAACGGCATGGTCATGACCCTGCAACTGATGGCGCTGGGCGTCGTCGGCGGGATCATCCTCGGCACGATCCTGGCCCTGATGCGCCTGTCCCACAGCAAATTGCTGTCGAACATCGCCGGCGCCTACGTTAACTACTTCCGCTCGATTCCACTGCTGCTGGTGATCACCTGGTTCTACCTGGCGGTGCCGTTCGTGCTGCGCTGGATCACCGGCGAAGACACCCCGATCGGCGCGTTCGCCTCGTGCATCGTGGCGTTCATGATGTTCGAAGCGGCGTACTTCTGCGAAATCGTCCGGGCCGGCGTCCAGTCGATTTCCAAGGGGCAGATGGGCGCGGCCCAAGCCCTGGGCATGACGTATGGCCAGATGATGCGGCTGATTATCCTGCCGCAAGCGTTCCGCAAGATGACCCCGCTGCTGCTGCAACAGAGCATCATCCTGTTTCAGGACACCTCGCTGGTCTACGCGGTCGGTCTGGTGGACTTCCTCAATGCCTCGCGTGCCAGTGGCGACATCATCGGTCGCTCCAACGAGTTCCTGATCTTTGCAGGTCTCACGTACTTCACAATCAGCTTTGCCGCCTCGCTGCTGGTCAAGCGTCTGCAAAAAAGGTTTGCCGTATGATCTCTATCAAGAATGTCAACAAGTGGTATGGCGACTTCCAGGTACTGACTGACTGCAGCACCGAGGTCAAAAAAGGCGAAGTGATTGTGGTGTGCGGGCCGTCCGGTTCCGGCAAATCCACCCTGATCAAATGCGTCAATGCCCTGGAACCGTTCCAGAAAGGCGACGTGGTGGTCGATGGCACGTCCATCGCCAACCCGAAGACCGACCTGCCGAAACTGCGTTCGCGCGTTGGCATGGTGTTCCAGCATTTCGAACTGTTCCCGCACCTGACCATCACCGAAAACCTGACCATCGCGCAGATCAAGGTATTGGGCCGCAGCAAGGAAGAAGCCACCAAGAAAGGCCTGCAACTGCTTGAGCGCGTCGGGCTGGCTGCCCATGCGCATAAGCATCCGGGCCAACTCTCCGGTGGTCAGCAACAGCGTGTGGCGATTGCCCGTGCGCTTGCGATGGACCCGATCGTCATGCTGTTCGACGAACCGACTTCGGCGCTGGACCCGGAAATGGTCAACGAAGTACTCGACGTGATGGTGCAACTGGCCCACGAAGGCATGACCATGATGTGCGTGACCCACGAAATGGGCTTCGCCCGTAAAGTGGCGGACCGGGTGATCTTCATGGACCAGGGCAGGATCATCGAAGACTGCAAGAAAGAGGAGTTCTTTGGCGACATCAACGCCCGCGCCGAGCGTACGCAGCACTTCCTCGCCAAGATTCTGCAGCACTAAAAGCTACACGGCCGCCCCTGTAGGAGCTGCCGCAGGCTGCGATCTTTTGATCTTGATTCTTGCAGAACCCCAGGAGATCAAGAGCAAAAGATCGCAGCCTTCGGCAGCTCCTACGGGAGTTCCTCAGGGCTTGTAGTGGTTGACCCAAGGCATCTGTGATGAAATGCGACACCAATCTCTATCGCGCCGCGCCGCCATCACTCGCCGTGAAACCCCGTCTGATTCGCCATCTGTTCCTGCCGCCGCTGGTCATCGCCCTGATGATCGGATTGGGTTACCTCGGCTTCTGGGTCAGTGAACACTACGGGATTCGCAGCCTAAGCGAGAACGGCCAGCGTCAGCTGGAACTGCACGCCCGTGCCGTCGAGAGCGAGATCAGCAAGTACACCTACCTGCCCAGCCTGCTGGAACTCGAATCCAGCGTTTCGAAGCTGTTGGCCGATCCGTCGCCGGAACACCGACAGACGGTCAATGAATACCTCGAAGGCCTGAACCGGCGCAGCCGCAGTCGGGCTATCTACGTGATGGACACCACTGGCCGTGTCATGGCCACCAGCAACTGGCGCGATGTCGACAGTTACCTGGGCGAAGACCTGTCCTTCCGCGCCTATTTCCAGAATGCCGTGCGCGGTCAGCCGGGGCGCTTCTATGGCATCGGCAGCACCAACGGCGAGCCCGGTTATTACCTGGCTCATGGCCTGGAAGAACACGGCAAGATCATTGGTGTCGCGGTGGTCAAGGTCCGCCTCGAAGCCATGGAAGAACGCTGGCAGCGCGCGCGGCTGGAAGCGTTCGTCAGCGATGAAAACGGCATCATCATTCTTTCCAGCGATCCGGCACGGCGCCTGAAATCGGTTGTGCCGCTGAGCGACGAGACCAAGGAAAAACTGGCCCGCAGCCTTCAGTACTACTGGTTCCCACTGAACGAACTGCAACCGCTGGCCCGTGAACAACTGGCCGAAGGCGAGGAAAAACTGACCTTCCCCGCCAACAGCGAAGTGGAATCAGATGAAGAGGACATCAGCTACCTCTCGCAAACCCGGCCATTGAGCGATACCCCGTGGAATTTCACCCTGCTCACCCCCCTGCAGGATTTGCGTCGCGAAGCGATCAATCAGGGGATTCTGGTGGCGGTGGCGTTTGCCCTCGTGGCGTTCCTGCTGATCGCCTGGAACGAGCGGCGCAAGGTCATTGCCACGCGCCTCGCTGCCCGGGAAGCCTTGCAGGAAGCCAACAATCAACTGGAGCGTCGGATTACCGAACGCACCACCGACCTGCGCGCCAGCAACGAACGGCTCAAGGGCCAGATCCGCGAACGACGTGTGGCTGAAGAGACGCTACGCCGTGCCCAGGATGAATTGGTGCAGGCCGGTAAACTCGCGGCCATCGGCCAGATGTCCACCAGCATCGCCCACGAATTGAACCAGCCACTGGCGGCGCTGCGGACCTTGTCCGGCAACACCGTGCGGTTTCTGGAACGCGGTCAACTGGACGTTGCCAGCACCAACCTCAAGACCATCAACGAACTGATCGACCGCATGGGCCGGATCACCGCCAGCCTGCGTTCGTTCGCTCGCCGCGGTGACGACAAAGGTCAGGCCAGCCTCGGCAAAGCGGTGGATGCAGCCTTGCAGCTGCTCGGTGGGCGCGTGGAAAGCGCGCATCTGCAACTGCACCGCGACTTCGCCGATGTGCAGGTGCAGATTGACCAGACCCGTCTGGAGCAGATTCTGGTCAACCTGATCGGCAACGCCCTCGACGCCATGCAGGCGCAGCCTCTGCCAGAACTGTGGCTCGAAGGCGAAGAGTACGATGGCAAATATCGCCTTCGTGTACGCGATAACGGCCACGGCATCGACGCCGAAGCGCGCAAGCATTTGTTCGAACCGTTCTTCACCACCAAACCCGGCGAACAGGGCCTGGGCCTTGGCCTGACCCTTTCCGCCAGCCTCGCCGCAGCCACCGGCGGGCACCTGGGTGTCGAGCACCCGGCCAGCGGTGGTACCACTTTCGTCCTCAGTTTACCGTTGGTAAGCCCCACTCACGCCGAGCCAATATGAACAACGACCTTAGTGTGCTGATCGTCGAAGACGACCCCCATGTGCTGCTCGGCTGCCAACAGGCGCTGACCCTGGAAGACATTCCCTGCGTGGGCGTCGGCAGCGCCGAAGAAGCGCTGGAGCGGGTCGGCGACAACTTCGCCGGCATCGTCATCAGCGACATCCGCCTGCCGGGTATCGACGGTCTGGAATTGCTGACCCGTCTCAAGGCCCGCGACCGCAGCCTGCCGGTGGTGCTGATTACCGGTCACGGCGACATTTCCATGGCTGTCGGTGCGATGCAGAAAGGCGCCTATGACTTCATGGAGAAACCTTTCTCCCCCGAACGTCTGGTCGATGTGGCGCGCCGTGCGCTGGAGCAACGCAGCCTCGCGCGGGAAGTCTCTTCGTTGCGTCGGCAACTGGCGGAACGGGACTCTCTGGAAGGCCGGATCATCGGCCGCTCGCCCGCCATGCAGAACCTGCGGGAATTGATCGCCAACGTTGCCGATACCTCGGCCAACGTGTTGATCGAAGGCGAAACCGGCACCGGTAAAGAGTTGGTTGCGCGCTGCCTGCACGACTTCAGTCGGCGGCACACCAAGCAGTTCGTCGCGCTGAACTGCGGTGGCCTGCCGGAAAACCTGTTCGAAAGCGAAATCTTCGGCCATGAAGCCAACGCCTTTACCGGCGCCGGCAAGCGGCGAATCGGCAAGATCGAACACGCCGACGGCGGCACGCTGTTCCTCGACGAAGTGGAAAGCATGCCGCTACCGCTGCAAATCAAACTGCTGCGGGTGTTGCAGGAACGCACCCTGGAACGCCTCGGCTCGAACCAGAGCGTGGCGGTGGATTGTCGGGTGATCGCGGCGACCAAGTCCGATCTGGACGAGTCGAGCAAGGCGGGCGAGTTTCGCAGTGACCTGTATTACCGCTTGAACGTGGTGACCCTCGAATTGCCACCGCTGCGCGAACGCCGCGAAGACATCCTGCAATTGTTCGAACACTTTCTGCAGCAGTCGTCCCTGCGCTTCGACCGTGCCGTGCCGGACCTGGACAACCAGACCCTGTCGAACCTGATGAGCCACGACTGGCCGGGCAACGTACGCGAACTGCGCAACGTCGCCGAGCGCTTTGCCCTCGGTCTGCCGGCCTTCAAGAAATCCGGCGCCAGCGGCAGCAATCAGGGCCTGGCCTTCGCCGAAGCGGTAGAAGCGTTTGAACGCAACCTGCTGAGCGACGCTTTGCAGCGCAGCGGCGGCAACCTGACCCAGGCCAGTCTGGAACTCGGGATGGCCAAGACCACGCTGTTCGACAAAGTGAAGAAGTACGGGCTGAGCCACTGATGGACCTGATCCTCAAAGCAACCCTGGGCGCAGCCGTGGTGGTGATCCTCGCCGCACTGGCCAAGACCAAAAACTATTACATCGCTGGATTGGTGCCGCTGTTTCCGACCTTTGCGCTGATTGCGCATTACATCGTCGGCAAGGGTCGCTCGCTGGAGGATTTGAAGACCACCATCGTGTTTGGGATGTGGTCGATCATTCCTTACTTCATCTATTTGGCGACGTTGTATGTGATGGTGGACCGGATGCGGCTGGAGGCTTCGCTCGCTGTGGCGGCGGTGGCTTGGTTGATGGCGGCTACGGTGCTGGTTTCGGTTTGGGTTCGTCTTCACGGCTGACTGATGTGATCGGTTTTAGAACCACCCCTCACCCCAGCCCTCCCGAAACGTCGGACCGCCCCACAGGGGAGAGGGGGAAAGGGAGCAGACCTTCATGTGCTTCTAAGCCTGAGTTCGACTCAGATCTTTCACGTCGCAAAATTTCAACTAGGCGCATCGGTCAGTCCCCTCGCCCCCTGGGGAGAGGGTTAGGGTGAGGGGGCGATCTAGAGAGTCGCCACATAACCTCACCCGTTAACCGTCCCGCCCTTCGCTTCACTCATGATCTGCCGAATCGCCCCGACAAACGTCTCCACCGGCTGACCGCCACTGACGGCGTATTGTCCGTTGAACACCACTGTCGGCACCGAACTGACGCCTCGCGACAGCCACAACTGCTCTTCTTCGAGAACCTCTTTGGTGAACTCGTCCGACGCCAGAATTGCCTCGGCTCGCGACCGGTCCAGCCCCACGCTTTCGGCGATCTGCGCCAACTGGCCATGGTCGGACGGATTGCCGCCCTCGGTGAAATACGCCTTGAACAGCGCCTCTTTCAGATTGAACTGCAACCCTTCCAGTCCCGCCCAGAACAGCAAGCGGTGGGCGTCGAAGGTGTTGTAGATGCGACTGTTGCCATCCGTGCGAAACGCAAACCCGACCTCGGCGCCGCGCGCGCGGATCATCTCGCGATTCTTCCGGGATTGCTCAGGCGTCGAGCCGTACTTCTCGGTGATGTGTTCGGTGATGTTCTGCCCTTCAGGCCCCATCTTCGGGTTCAGTTCGAACGGCTGAAAACGGATCTCGGCCTGCACCTCGTCACCCAGCAAATCCAGGGCCCGGGTCAGGCTATACAGACCAACGACGCACCAGGGGCAGGACACGTCGCTGACGAAATCGATTTTCAGGGGGGGACTCATCACACACCTCGCAGACTGGAACGCGCCGGAAAGTTCGAACGATACACCCGTAGGAGCTGCCGCAGGCTGCGATCTTTTGACCTTGATTTTGATCTTTCCCTGACCGCTGAAGATCAAAATCAAAAGATCGCAGCCTGCGGCAGCTCCTACATGAAGTATGTCCGGGTGCCTGAGCAAATCTGCTCCCACAGTTGGATTTGGGGATTACAGGAGGTTGTGTTCAGCCACCGGATCAATCTGCGCCCAATGCGAGGAGTCTTCGCGGTGGGCCTGCAAATACGGCAGCACCGCCGCCAGCAACGGCGCCTTGAACGCTTCCTGGAATCGATGCGCCAACCCCGGAATCAGTTTCAGCTGACTGCCGCGGATATGCGCCGCCAGGTGCACGCCGTGCATGACCGGCAACAACGGATCAGCAGTGCCGTGAACCACCAGCGTCGGTACGCGCAGTTGATTGAGCAGTGCCACACGACTGCGCTCGGCGAGGATCGCCATGATCTGGCGCTTCACACCCTCAGGGTTGAACGCCCGGTCATAGGACTGCGCCGCCTGATGCAGCAATGCCTGCCGATCATCGCTGACCGTCGGGCTGCCCAGCGCCGCCAGCAAATCGGCTTGCTGCTCCAGCGCCACTTCGCGATTGGGCGCCCCACGACGCGACAACAGTTGCACCAACGCCGCACTCGGCGCCGGCAAGCCTTCGGCCCCGGAACTGGTCATGATCAGGGTCAGGCTCTCGACCCGTTGCGGCGCCATCGCCGCCATGTGCTGGGCGATCATCCCGCCCATGCTCGCGCCCAGCACGTGGAATTGCTCGACGTGCAACGCATCCATCAAGCCGAAAGCATCGTCAGCCATATCGGTCAGGGTGTACGGCGCCGACACCGGCAAACCGAGTTTGTAGCGCAGCACTTCAAACGTCAGGTTGGCGTCGACAGGTGCTTGCCGCCAGGTCGAGAGACCGACATCGCGATTGTCATAACGAATGACCCGAAAACCCTGCTGACACAGCGCGACCACCACCTCGTCCGGCCAGTGAATCAACTGCCCGCCCAGGCCCATCACCAGCAACAACGCAGGGTCCGAGGCACGGCCGATGCTCTGGTACGCCAGGCTCACCTGTGCCAGATCGACCCGTTCGGTCGGAACATTGATATCGCAACGAGACGCCGCCAAGGACGGCAGGCCGAACAACAGCGCGGCCAGGAAAACCGCTGTGGAAAAAAATCGTGCACGCATGAAAAACACCGAAACGCAGAACTCCAGTAGAGCGCGAGTCTGATGAAGTTTGTTCAAGCGCGCTGCCACAGTTACGTGACAGTTTGATGAAGTTCGCTGAACGGTCAATGCGATAACTATGTACCACCACCTCCCGATCCCCATCGCATTCAATGCCTGCCAATCGTCCACTTTGAAGCCAGGCAACCATGCTCGAACAACCTCACAACCCCGACCGTATCACCCTCAGCGACTTTGGCCTCGCACCCGCCACCGTCCCGGCGATCCAGAATGAACATTTGTTCCTCCAGGCCTCGCAGCGCTGGCGAGACAGCCAGCAGCAAATGCTCCAGCTCATGGCGACCTCCCCCAGCGTTCACAGCCTGTTGACGCAAACGCTCAAGCAGCAACTGGATCTGGATGGCGAGCGTGTCGGCCTGTTTTTTCCGGCCACTGCCGAGCGCTCTTCGCGCCGTTGCAGCCTGACGCAAGCCTGCGCCTTCCTGCTGCAACAACCGAAACTGGACCTGCTGCGTATCCCGCCCTGTCAGGTGACGGGGATCGATCGCCCCCATCGACACGCCGCCACCTCTGCCGGAGAACTGCTCAAACGACTCAAGGCCCTGGGCCTGAAGCAGTGCCTGACGGACGGCTGGAACACGTACTGGAACGGCCGGGCAAATGGCTCGCCATTATCAAGACGGCACCTGGCCGCCCGGTTGTACCGCACACACGTTGACGCCGCAGGCCAGTTGGCCCTCGCCGAGGGTGCATTAAGTGCCGAGCAGTTAAAGCCGCTGCTGGCGATCCTCGATCCCGTCGATGGAAAATCCGAAGTGGCAGGCCAGCGGGTCATCGCCGAACAGTTGGCCCTGCAGCGCCGTGACAATCGTTTCGCCAAACTTCCCGGTGTGCTGGGCATCAGTCTCTACGGGGGACAATCCACCGAGCAGTTGCTGTATCTGCCCACCCACCGGCCTGCACTGTTGCACTTCAGTCAGCGCAGCGAACTGGACAATTGGCTGATCAGGCATCAACACGAAATCCCCTGGAGTGTCACGACTGACGGTCACAGCGTTGTCGACTACAACAACCCGAGCGCCCCGCTGGAGGCAGGAGCGGCCCAATTACTGGACCGTCTGCACGCCATTCAACTGGAAAGCGCAAGCACCGGCCTTGGCGATGACATGGCCGAACAGGCGGCCTACGCACTGCTCGCTGTCGATCAAGTCGACGCGCAACGCCGCGCAACGGGGGGCTTTGCCCAAGCGCCGGACCTCCCCGCACCGGTACACGAGCAGGATGATCAGGCGCTCGCTCCGCCCTTCCCGTTCGGCAATCCGGGGCACGAATTCTCTTTGTTCGTGCGCAAGGCCGCCCTCGAACAGCAATACAGCGCCATCGAAAACCTGCTGAACAATAACGATCCGGGAACGCCTGACAATCCACGGGTGACAGAGCTCAAGACCCTGTTTGCATCCCTGGACGAGGCCGAGCAAGCCGCCATGACAGCGGCATCCGCCTTGCTGGAGCGCGAGCGCGTTTTCGATATGTCGACGATCAACATTCAATACACCGCACTCTACCGGGCGAGACTCAAGGCCCTGCAAACCGAGGCCGACATCCAACTCAAACTGGAGCAGATCGATACCGCCGAATACAGCCTGCTTGAAGCGGTGTTGAAAACGCCTGCCAGCACCGATCGTTCTGATCACAGCGGCGCTGCCTTCGTCACATTATCGGTCAGCGAAACCCGCGACATTGAAACCGTTTCCCAGCGCCAGGAGCTGGAGGGACTGCTGGTTTTCGCCGACACCGCGACGCTGCAAGACCCGTCCTCAACGCAAAGCCTGTTGCTCTACTGCACCGGTGCTGGCGGAGGCTTGCAACGGTTCGCCAATCGCCGGGAAATGCAGAGTTCCCTGTTTAAGCTGCATGCCGCCGACGGGCACGCGGCGTTACAGCTGACCCCGATCGACACCGACCCTTTCGAGTACAGCTTGCATCGACAAGTCTCGACCTTCGAACGCCGCGCAGCCGAGATCCGCCTGCAATTCCCCATCAGTTCCCACCCCGCACAACAAGCGAACGCACTGGGACAGTTACGCGAGCATACGCTTGCCGCCCTGCTGGTACCCAGCCACCCGAACCGGGACCTTGCTTACGCACAACTCGTCGAGCAAAACCTGATCGCACGATTGAGCCGTCAGTTCCCCCAATGGCTCACCCAGGCGTCGCAGGGTGAACGCTTGCAGCTCAATGCATTGATTGAACGCTATGTACCGGCCTTGCAACGCGCCCACGCGTTACACGAGCTCACTTTGCCGCTGGTCAGTGACTTCGCCGCCAAACGCATTGATGCCCGACTGCGCAAGGATTTCTCACTCAAGCACAGTTTCGCCGTGCAATTGGACCTGCCTGATGCGGTGACATCCGAACAACACTTCACAGAGGCCCCTGGCGCACCGGGAACGCCGACCAAAACCGTGTGGGTCGCCAGCCAAAGCCGCAGCAAACTGTCGATCCAAGAACTGGCGCTGCTGAACATCGACGACGGTATCAAGCAGCGCTTGAGCTTCATGCGTGTCGAAGTCACCGCCAGCTCCGATGTCGAGCGCGATGCGCTGGTCAAAGGCATCACGCAGTCGTACCTGTACGCCCTCGTGCCGGAACTCGATCTGGCGCAGCACTACGAAGATCTGATCCGCAGCACCTACAGCGGACCGGCGACAGCATCGGCCTTCGAACGTGAATACCACCACGAATGCCTGCTCGAACCCTACCGCTTGCAACTCGCCATTCAGGGACGCTTTGCCCTCCTGCGAGGTGCAATCAACGCCACCGAGTGGCAAATCCTGAGCGTCGCCATTGAGGCTGCGACGCCGCAAGCCTGGTCCGCCAATGGCCAGCAGATCGTACTGCTGCCCGCGTGCTTGAGCGCAGGAGGCAAAGACACGGACAACAAGCCAAGCACCCTGTCGGGCATTACCTTCATTGAGGAGCAAATCAGCGGTCTTACGCTGCTGTACCTGCCCGACACCCCGGACGGCGTGTTCCTGCGCCGATACGACAGTCTGGAGCAAGCCCGTAAGGCGTTGTTCGATCTGTGCCTTCGCAGTGAAATAGCCAACTATCTGGCAGAGCGCGCCCTTGAAGGCCTAAAGGCGAATCACCTGAGCCGCATCACGCAGGCCTTGCTGAAAAACTTCGATGGGATCATCAGTGTCGGGCGCCCGTGGCCCAAAAGCACTTCATTGCCAGCCCATCTATTGCATGCCGAGATGGGCCGCCTGATCCAGGCTCACCGCAACACCTCACGCTCCAACAGCGAACTGTTTCTGGAGCAATACGCGGTCAACGGCGAGAAGGTGTTCACCTA
Organism: Pseudomonas sp. GM41(2012); assembly: GCF_000282315.2. GTDB lineage: Bacteria > Pseudomonadota > Gammaproteobacteria > Pseudomonadales > Pseudomonadaceae > Aquipseudomonas. Next base: position 355,571 of record NZ_AKJN02000011.1, on the reverse strand, counting down.
TTTGAAAATGGCCATTGGCGTCTTGCCCATCATCGGCACCGGCGTCGGCCTCTATGACGCCTGGAACAGCACCAATCAAGCCGTCGCGGCCTTTCGCACAGGTGATCACGTGCGTGGCATGGCTGAAATAACCATGGTTTTGCAGGCATTGATCGATGCAGGCATGGACCTTCTTTCGGGTTTCAGCTTGCGGCTCGGCGCGACCCGCACACGAACGCTTCATCGCCAGTGGGGCAGAATATCCAGAGGCATTGCCGCCTCGTCCACACCTCTGATATCGGCACGAGAGGCCCGGCATATAGCGGCCCGTTTCGCTGGCTACCACTACGAAAAACACATTTCCCTGGCGGGCCTTCAACCCGATGCGCACGGCGTCTACCGCAATGTCTATCGTCACGCCGACGGTGACTTCATTGTCAGGTACGGAATCATCTACAAGGTGGAATTGCATGACGGGGCCTGGCGGCTGAGCGGGACTCGGATCAAAAGCTATAAACAACCGGTAGCCCTCGATGCCAGTGGGCAATGGAACACTCACTTCGCCGTTTACGGGACAGCCTTGAATGGCGGCCTGGCGGGAGGGGGTGGGGTACAAAGTTACCTGGCCAACAGGCTTGATCCGATCTGGCCGACGGCCATCCGCGAGCGACTGCCGCGTTGGTGGGTCGATCGGGCTTTTCGGCGCCAACAAGCACTGACAACCAGCGTCGATGCCAGGATCGAGCAACTCATCACCCTGACCAAACACTCAAATGAGGCGCTGAAGCGCTTCTACAGCAGCCCCCCTCAGACCCAACTGGCCCAAATCAAGCGTCTGGACGCCGCTTGCCTGCAAGAAATAGAACAGGCCAAAACCCATTATCTGGAACTCGAAGAACTGTTGCCGCTGAGCCATGGCAACAAGCGGGCAGAAATTAATACAGAAAAAAGTCGAGCGGCCTGGATGATAGTGGACCGCTCACTGCACCGGGTAAGGTTTGGCGCCAAGCGCATCATTCAACACCTGGACGAACTCGAAGATATTGCGAACCAGGCGGATGCTCTGCCCAATGCAGACGTCAAACCCATATTGAGTCTGCTGCAACAGCGCAAAAATGTGCGACTAGAGGTAATCGGGGAGTTGGAATCAATCGACGCGACCAGCGCACAGATTGATGAATGGAGCAGACGCATCACCAATGACGCTCAACGAAAAACCGTAATGGTAGAAAAAAACAGCCTGGTAAAGACATTGCTGCCGGAGAACCGGCAGTACTTGAAAACAGGCCAATACTTGCAAGTCGTCAGTCGGTTTGATGCGATTGATGATGTCTCCTGGTTTTATCTGCAACCCCAGATGGCTGAAGCACGGGTCAGGATCGACCGGGTCCTGGCTACCCAGCAAAGTCTTCCCCAAGTCAACGCCCGCCACGCCGAACGCAACAGGCTTCTGGAAGACTGTCTCGCGGCTTACGATCAATTTCGCAAGGAACTGACCGCATGGACGGCCAGCTACCCCCAACATTTCGATCTCACCTATGTCCCGCTGCTGCTGGACGGCATAGAAAAAACCGCCGAACGCGCTCGCCAGGCCATCAGGCAAACATCTGTGCCACGACCGGCCGGGCCTGTCGTGAAGAAGATCTTTGAAACAGAGCAAGGTCAATTGTTGATCGGTGATGTGATCAGCGGCCAGGATCGATTCACGCTCAAGGGCATCGATGGCTATACCGAAAACTGGTTGCCAGGGTCACACGGCAAATACCGTCTGCAGAACAATCCCCTGCGGGTCAGCCAACAGCACTCCCACACGGATGTCAGGCCTTTGTTGACGGAGGCAAGGAAACGACTGAACACCCAGGCGGCGTACCAGAACAAGGTCGAAGCCTACGCCAGGCAAAAAATGCTGCCCGTCGACCTCGAACACATGATGCTCACTGAGGCCGCCGAGCTTCGCCTGCGCGCCAGCCAGATCGAACGCCTCGACCCCCAGCCCCCCCTCATCGGGCAACTGCGCGACAAGGCTGCCGAACTGACGCGCAAAGGACGAGACTTGCGCATCCAGCACTCCCTCATCAGCCCAACCCCTACAGAAGGGTATCTGGACTATCTACTCGAACAGGGTGCGGTGCAGATTCGCAAGAACGGTGAATTGACCGAGCTCGCACGCCTGACGGACGGGCGCAGGGACTTCCTGCAGGAATATGAAGTACTCGACCTGATGCAAACCCCGGCACAGCCCCGGTGGTATGCCCATTTTCACTACAACAAGCCCCAACCGCGCTTCGACGAGTTTGTCAAAGCTCACCTCAAAACCGCGCAGCAACGCCATCTCGGCCTGCAATGGCAACAAACGCAGGCGCAAACCGGTGCACCGGTCGACCCTATCTGGCGTGGTGACATCGGCAGGCCGTTAGCCTTGCTGCACTTCGAGAACCTCTGACACCACCGGCGCCGGGGTGTAATGCCCCGGCGGCGGGCGGCCGAAGTTTGCCACTCGTCCGAAAAGTGCATTGACCTGTCACATTTGACAGTAGCCGCTTTCAACGCCAGAACCTTAAATAAAAGCCCATCCGCTGCGATCTGGCGGCTTCAGTCTGTTCTGACTTGAGTACACATCATGAGTACTGACGAATTACTGGTGGAAAACAGCCCGGCCCGCTTTGCCAGTTCGACCGTGAGCGAAAGCTGGATTTATATACCCGGCGCCCGCGAGGGGATCGAAGGCGCGGATGTCGGCATCAACCGAACGCTGGCCCGAGGCAACATCAACGGTATGGAGATCGTTATTCCCCCCACACAAATCTTCGTCGGTGACCGGGTGGAAGTGTTCATTCGCCACCCGACCTCGCCCGCCCTGCCGATCATCTGGTTCGACGTGCCAAGTGGCTATAACGGCGATGCGCTCTCGAAAAGAATCCAGGTCAAAGACATTCCCGAGGGGTTCAGTACCTGGTTCTACCGAGTCAATGGCGTGGAGTCGGGGCATCTTGAGGTGTTCGCCAAAACCGAACTGCCCGGCGGAATCGATCCACAACCGGAATACCCGGGTCACCGGTTATTGCGGGCCCCCGTCATTACTCCGTCGGTCATCGACGGCACACAGGACGTCATTGTCACCGTGCAGCCCTGGCAAGGCATGCGCCACAACGACACCGTAGCGTTTCAGTATGTCGGCTGGCGCATCGCACACAAGGTTCTGAAGTCCGAGATCGGTCAATCGGTGGAGCTCACGATTTCCCAGGAAATGATCGCGGCCGATGGCAGTGGCCAGGCCTTGCTTCAGTACTGGGTAACAGACGAGGTGGGCAACATGGCCTCTGACCACTCCATCGGGTTGATGGTCGACATCCAGGACGCCAACCACGCACAACGCCTGCCCGCCCCGAAGGTGTCCGAAACCGATCAGGACAACGCCATCTACATGACTGCACTAGGGGCCAAGTCCGTCAAAGTGACGGTTTTAACCCCAGCGTCGGTATTTGCCCCAACGGATGTGGTGGAACTCGACTGGCGAGGTGAACCCCGCACGGGCCTGCCCCAGCCGTTCACCAGCTCTCAGACAGTCACGTCTACGACAGGCGCCCCCGAAACAGAACTGACCTTCGAAGTGCCTAACGCTGTGGTTCAGCGCCTGGCCGGTGGGTTTGCCAACGTGGCGTATACGCAAGTCACCGCCAGCGGCGAACGCCGACTCTCGAAGTACGTCCAGGTCTTCATTGTCGGCAACACCCGCAGAATCGATTGACTCCCATTACCCACTTTTTGAGAGGTAATACGCCATGAGCGTTTTCAACACACCCGAGCCCCCTGTCAAAGCACGGCAAATTGACCTGCTTCCCCCTCTGCCGAAACCCGGCGATATCAGAGTCAATAGCATTGATCCGCTCTTGATATCCGGGTTTGTCCCCGAGCTGCCAGCGGATGAGGGCGTCCACGGTGGTATCAATCGACTCGCGTTCCTGGACGGAAAAGACCAGCCAACAGAGTTGAATGTGGTAATCGACCCGTGGCTCAACATGTTTAAAGGCGATGAATGGAAAATTGAAGCGATCTACTCGCCGGGGAACCCGATCACGCTTGTGAGCGGCACTGTCGATGTCTCTCAAGTGGATAATCGGATGTTCCCGACCATAAAAAAGGATCAGTTGCCCGACGGCGTGTGCGATATGGTTGTAGGCGTACGCAGAATCAGCAATCCCGGGGGCGACTACGAACGCTCACCGCCCTTGACGGTACTGATCAAAACCAACCTGCCCGGCGGACCGGACCCGGATGAGAAGGAGCCCTACCATCAAGGACTGGCACCTATCGAGGTGGATCCGACAGTCCTGAGGAACGGCGTCACCAAGGATTATCTGGATAAAAACGACGGGTTGCCCATCACCATCGCGCCCTACGTGAACATGCGCAAGAACTCCACCATTTTTGTCTTGTGGGGCAGTAAAGAATTCAGGCTGCCCCTGATCACCGCCGACCAGGTTGGCAAGCCCGTGACGTTCACCCTCCATAAAGACGACCTGAAAGACCTGCCCCCCGTAAATCCTTTGCTGCTCACTTATCGCCTTCAGGATGTGGTAGGGAATCAGAGTGCCGCCTTTGCGCCTCCGATCTTCTTCCGGTTCGACCCTACTCTGGTGCTGCTCGACGCCCCGGTTATCGAGAAGGCGGATGACGATGACCAGCTCGACCTTGATGCACTGCGGGGTGAGGACGTCGAAACGAGCATAACTTCGTCGGTCCGTTTTGTGTCAGGAGACGTGGTGGACCTGAGCTGGCGTGGCGTCAGCGCTGGTGGCCGCCAGGTCCCCGTGGATATGCAATGGAAACCCGAAGCGCCAGGCCGCTCTCACTCGTTCATGATTCCCTATGACCGGGTCCACCTGATTGCTCGGGGTTACGCCAAAGTCGACTACCGCCTGACCCAAGCCGCCACGCCTGATATCCCGCGCTATTCACGCACGGCCTACGCCAAGATGATCGGCATGCCCCTGAAGCTGGCTGCACCGGTGGTGCCTGAAGCCAAAGGGGGGTCTGTCGCGGTAGACACCGACCCGGCCCACGTGATCGTGAAAAGCCAGCCAGGCGCCATCATTCTCCATGATGTCATTTACATTTACTGGTACGTCATAACGGTGGTGGGTATAGAGGATTTCTACGCGGCGTCCAGCCCCGTTGATAAGGACATGGTGGACAAGGACATCGAGTTCACCGTACCCAAAGCCCATATTGAAAAATGGGAAGGGGCCAAGGTACACGTCGAATACACCGTCCGCCGCAAAGACACTGAAGACGTGGGTTCCGAAACCCTGGTGCTGGAAATCGGCGACATCACGGCTGAATTACCGCCACCGGAAGTCAAGGACGCGAAAGACGGTGTGTTGATCCCCGAAGATGTACCCAACGGTGCCGTGGTCACCATCAAACCCAATCCCTCCATACGCGCCTTTTACGTCCTCAGGTTCAGTTTCATCGGGGCCACCCAGCAGGACTCCTGGTCGTCACCGCCTATAGAAGTGCAGCCTGAAATGGTGGGCATAGACTTCACGCAAATCGTGCCCAACGAGAAACTGCTGGCCAATCGGAACAACACCGTCGAGCTGGTCTATACCGTCACCAACCCCTTTACCAAAACCCAACGGGTTTCGGAACGGCTGCGATTGAACATCGGCTCGCCGATTCCTAACCCGGACATCACGACCGTCAAAGACGGCAATGGCAACGACATCCCACGCAACAGCCAGACGTTTGCCACCCGTGCAACGCTGACCGGCACTGCCGGGGTGAGTGTCCCCGTAGAACTGCGCAACCACGGCGTGATTGTCACCACACTGACCTCCACCGCCGGGAAAACCTGGTCACACACCCTCACCACCCTGGCGCCGGGCTCGTACAGTTTCACCGTGCAGAACCCCGGCACCAACCGGCCCTCCGCCATCTGGGCCTTCATTGTGCAGGAATCGCAGACGCCCATCATCGACTCGGTACAGGCTGGCGGCTCGACGATCCCGAACAACGGTGCCACTTACTACCAGAGCAATATCAGCATCAACGGCTCGGCCTCACCAGGACATCGGATCGATATCTACGATGGCGGCACCCTGCTGGGACCGGTCACAGCCACTGAAACCGGAAGCTGGACCCTGCCGGCGCGCAATTTTTCGTTCGGCGGTCACTCCATTACCGCACGGACCACCGACGGCAGTAATAAAACCTCGCTCACCTACGCCTTCACGGTGCAACAGGGGCTATCGTACGAAATCACCAACTTCAACAATCGTCACTTCAACGGCTGGGCAACAGGCTCTGCCATTCAGCCCCGGGACCTGACCTTTCATGTCAATCATGGGCAATACGTACTCAACAACTACACCTATACCAATTGGTCCAGCGGAAACTTGCTATACAAGAGGTTCTACAACCTGCAACCCAATGTGACCTACTACTTCACTATTCGGATTGCACGTTTCTATCCTCATTACGCGCCACCACTCATCAGGCTACGCACCGACCAGTCAAATGGGCAGGCCTGGAGCATTACGACTGCAACCATGTACAACTTTACGATCGCTTTCAGCTCAACCACTCCACAGTTGACGTTATACATCGATAGCCTTGAGGCCAGTGGCGTGGGTAACGATTGGGACATGGCCTGGATTCAGGTGAGTAGAGCTTAATCGTAAAAACCCGCCGATCTCGCAGTCGGCGGGTCTATCCATTGCAGTGATGAAAGGCTCGCGCGCGCTGCCTTTACGGAACTGCCGTTTCCTCAGTTTTGCCTGCCTTAAGCCAACTGACCGCGCAACTGCCGCGCCGCCGCCACCATGTTCACCAGCGCGGCTTCCGTCTCCGGCCACGCACGAGTCTTCAACCCGCAATCCGGATTCACCCACAACCGCTCGGCCGGAATGCGCTTCACGGCTTTGCTCATCAACTTGACCATTTCGGCCGTGTCCGGCACCCGAGGCGAGTGGATGTCATACACGCCCGGGCCAATGTCGTTCGGGTAGTCGAAGGCCTCAAAAGCCTCCAGCAATTCCATGTCCGAGCGCGAGGTTTCGATGGTGATCACGTCGGCATCCATCGCCGCAATGGAATCGATCACGTCGTTGAATTCGCTGTAGCACATATGCGTGTGGATCTGGGTTTCGTCACGTACACCGGAGGCGCTCAAGCGGAACGCTTCCACCGCCCAGTCGAGGTATTCCTGCCATTGCGCCCGACGTAGCGGCAAGCCTTCACGGAAGGCGGCTTCGTCGATTTGCACGATTTTGATACCGGCGCTTTCCAGATCCACCACTTCGTCACGCAAAGCCAGCGCCAGTTGCTGCGCCTGGATTTTGCGCGAGACGTCTTCCCGCGGGAACGACCACATCAGCATGGTCACGGGGCCGGTGAGCATGCCCTTCATGACCTTGTCGGTCAGGCTTTGCGCATAGGTGATCCAGTCGACGGTCATGGCGTTCGGACGACTCAGGTCGCCGTAGATGATCGCCGGTTTCACGCAGCGCGAACCGTAGCTTTGCACCCAGCCGAAACGGGTGAACAGGTAGCCGTCCAGTTGCTCGGCGAAGTACTCGACCATGTCGTTGCGTTCGGCTTCACCGTGTACCAACACGTCCAGGCCCAGGCGTTCTTGGACTTGCACGGCATGGCGGATTTCGCTGTGCATGGCGTCGGTGTAATCGTTGGCCGACAGCTTGCCTTGCTTGAACGCCTGGCGTGCCAGACGAATCGAACCGGTCTGCGGGAACGAGCCGATGGTGGTGGTCGGGAAGGCCGGCAGTTTCAACCGCGCACGCTGCTGCTCGATGCGTTTGGCAAACGGCGAGTGGCGTTGGCTGTCCTTGTCACTGATGGCGTTTATCCGTGCCTGCACTTCATCTTTGTGAATACGCGGCGACTCGGCGCGACTGGCCTGAATCGCACGGCTTTCGGCGAGTGCAGCTTGCACCTTGGGTGATTGCGGGTCGTTCAGGGCATCGCGCAGCACGGCAATTTCGCCGCACTTCTGCACGGCAAAGGCCAGCCAGCTTTTCAGTTCCGGGTCGAGTTTGTCTTCGCGATCCAGATCCACCGGGCTGTGCAGCAGCGAGCAGGAACTGCTGACCCACAGGTTGTCGCCAAAGCGTTCCTGGGCCGGCTGCAGTTGCGCCAGCACTTGCTCCAGTTCGCAGCGCCAGACGTTGCGACCGTTGACCAGGCCTACCGAGAGAATCTTGTAGGTCGGCAGACGATCCAGCACCTGGCCGAGTTGATCCGGGGCGCGCACCGCATCGATGTGCAAGCCTTGCACTGGCAGGCTGACCGCCAGGCCGAGGTTGTCTTCCAGACCGCTGAAGTAGGTCGCCACCAGTTTTTTCAGCGGCGAGTATTGAAGGATGTGATAGGCGCGTTCGAAAGCGTTTTTCCACGCCTGAGGCAGGTCAAGGGTCAGGATCGGTTCGTCGATCTGCACCCACTCCACGCCTTGAGCGGCGAGTCGGCCGAGGATTTCGCCGTAGATCGGCAGCAGGCGTTCCAATAGGTCGAGTTTGTCGAAATCATTGCCTTTGGCTTTGCCCAGCCACAGGTAAGTCAGTGGGCCGATGATCACCGGTTTGACGTTGTGGCCGAGGGCCTTCGCCTCGTCGACTTCGTCGAACAGCTGTTCCCAGCTCAGCTTGAACTGCTGGTCAGCGGTGAACTCCGGGACCAGGTAGTGGTAGTTGGTGTCGAACCACTTGGTCAGTTCCTGGGCGTATTGCGCTTTGCTGTGTTCGCCGCCGCAGCAGGCAGTCGTGGCGCCACGGGCCATGGCGAACAGGGTGTCGAGGGTCGGCAGGCCGCGCGAGTCCTTGGCGCTGTCGAAACGCTCGGGGATCACCCCGAAGGTCAAGGAATGGGTCAGGACCTGGTCGTACCAGGCGAAGTCGCCCACGGGCAGCAGGTCGATTCCGGCGTCTTTCTGCAATTGCCAATGGGTGGCGCGCAATTGGCGGCCGACGCTTTTCAGCGCGTCCTGATCCAGATCGCCCTTCCAGTAGGATTCGAGGGCTTTTTTCAGTTCGCGGTCAGCGCCGATGCGCGGGAAACCAAGTGTGTGGGCCAAGGCCATGTGAAATTGCTCCCATAAAAGATGCTGTAAAACATGGCGCTATTGTCGACAGCTAACCCAACATGAGACAAACTCAACCTTTTCGTGTTGATCACAAGTTTTCCTCATGGAGCCACCGGTGCTTGAAATCCGTCACCTGAAGACCCTGCATGCCTTGCGCGAAGCCGATAGCCTGGTGGATGCGGCCGACCGCTTGCACCTGACGCAGTCGGCCCTGTCCCACCAGTTCAAGGAACTGGAAGAGCGCATGGGCATGCCGTTGTTCGTGCGCAAGACCAAACCGGTGCGCTTCACCAGCGCCGGTTTGCGACTGCTGCAACTGGCCGACGCCACTCTGCCGTTGCTGCGCGGCGCCGAGCGCGATATCGCGCGGCTGGCCGGTGGCACTGCCGGGCGTTTGCACATGGCGATCGAGTGTCACAGTTGCTTTCAGTGGCTGATGCCGACCATCGACCAGTTCCGCGATGCCTGGCCGGAAGTCGAACTGGACCTGGCCTCAGGGTTCTCATTCGCCCCGCTGCCTGCGCTGGCCCGTGGCGATCTGGATTTGGTGGTGACCTCCGACCCGCTGGAACTGGCCGGGATCACTTACGTGCCGTTGTTCACCTATGAAGCGATGCTCGCGGTCGCCAATCAGCACCGTTTGGCGAGCAAGGCCTACATCGTCCCTGAGGATTTGCTCACCGAAACGCTGATCACCTACCCGGTGGAGCGTGATCGTCTGGACATCTTCACCCGTTTCCTCGAACCGGCCGATATCGAACCGGCTCAGGTGCGCACGTCGGAACTGACGGTGATGATGATGCAATTGGTGGCCAGCGGTCGCGGCGTGTGCGGCATGCCCCATTGGGCGCTGCATGAATACAGCTCACGGGGTTATGTGAAGGCCAAGCGGCTGGGCGAGAAAGGTTTGTTTGCGACGCTGTACGCCGGGATTCGCGCCGACATGCTGGACGCGCCGTACATGCGCGACTTCCTGCTGACGGCCAAGGACACATCGTTCTCGACACTCGATGGCGTCAGCGCCGTTCGCTAGTACACCACAAACCTGTAGGAGCAAGCGGTGCGGCGATCCGACTTGCCCGCGATGGGCGCGGCGGGGTCATTCAGACAGACCGCGTTATCGTTCATCGCGGGCAAGCCATGCTCCTACAGGGGATTGCGGTGGACTCAGAGTTCACGCCACATGTGGATTTTGTCGAAGTAGTCCTCGCCCACCCGTACCGCCAGCGGTTCCAGGCCAAACTGGATGAAGCCGCAACGCTGGTACAACTTGAACGCGGCCTCATTACCAGCAGTGACGGTCAGCTGAATCAGCCTCAGACCTTTATGGTCCTGCGCTTCAGCCAGGGCAGCCTGCACCAGGTGATAACCGACCCCGCGTTGCCGGACCTTGCCGGACACGTACATGCCAAACAATGTCGCCTTGTGCCGGGCCTTTTCCCGAGGCTCGAAGGCCAGGCCGACGATGCCCGCCAACTCACCGCCTTCGAACGCGCCGAACACCACGTCCAGCTTGTTGCTCAGGCGTGATTCCCACCAACTCAGCGGCATCACGGCGCGTTCGCGCACGCTGGAGGTAAACGCCTGGGGATGCAGGTCATAGGCTTCGAGCATCAGCGCCCGATAATCCAGGGCATGACTGGCATCAAGCCGTTCAATCCACATGTTCAAGCCATCCGTCGTTGTTCCAGCATCAGTCGCACCGCCAGCGCCGACAGCACGAACCCCATGAAATAGCGCTGCATTGCCAGCCAGGACGGGTTGTTGACGAACCAGGAGGCGATGCCCGCGGCGAACAGTGCGATCAGCAGATTGACGCTGAAACTGACGCCGATCTGAGTCAGCCCCAGCGTGATGCTTTGAGTGAACACCGAGCCATGCTCAGGCGTAATGAACTGCGGGAACACCGACAAATAAAACACGGCGATCTTCGGGTTCAGGGCGCTGGTCAGAAAGCCCATGGTGATCAGTTTGCGCGACGAGTCCGGCGGCAACTGCTGCGCCTCGAACGGTGAACGCGCCCCCGGTTTGACGGCTTGCCAGGCCAACCACATCAGGTACAGCGCACCAGCCCACTTCAGCACTTCGTAGGCCATCGGCACCGCCAGAAACACCGCGGTCAAACCGGCAGCGGCCGCGAACAGGTGCACGAAAAACCCGGCGACCACACCGAGCAACGAGGTCACACCGGCCTTGCGGCCCTGGCAGATCGAACGGGAGATCAGGTAAATCATGTTCGGCCCCGGCGTCAGCACCATCAGCAACGCGGCAGCGGCGAAAATCAGCAAGTCTTGAAGCGGGATCATGGGCAAGTCCTTTAGTCCAGAAATGATCAAGCGATCGCGGTTAACGAGGCACGATAAAACGGCAGGATCAGGTCCCGTGTCAATGGCGCCAGCGTGACATTGCCGTCAGTGGTCGGGTCGATCCAGCGCACCTCTTCGATCTCCGCCGCAGGCGATACGTCTGAATCGATGGTCAGCTGAAAGAGTTCGGCCTGGACGGTAAAACCCGGCTCATTGGCGGCCGGGGCCGAGAATTGCCCGAGATACGTGGCGTGTGCCGGATCGATGACCAGCCCCAACTCTTCTTCCAGTTCACGGGCCAGCGCCTGGACCGGTTGCTCATGGGCTTCGATCTTGCCCCCCGGCTGCATGAACGCTTCGGTGCCGCGCTTGCGGACCAACAGCGTGCGGCCGTCCGGGCCGATCAACAGGGCAGCGGCGATGCGGATGAGGCGGGCTGAAGCAGCGGATGACAGCGTCATGGATCAGGATCGTCCTTGGAAAAAGGCGCAAGGATCACATGGCCGCTGCCGCTTCGTCACCCCGAAAAACATCTTCAAAGCACCACTGCCCACTGTGGGAGTGAGCCTGCTCGCGATGGCGGTATTGACTGACACACCGCTATCGCGAGCAGGCTCGCTCCCACAGGGGGATTGTGTAGAGTCTGGGAAAACTAACTGGCCTCGAGAACCGCAACGTCTTCCGGCACCTTCACGAAAATGCTGTATTTCGCGCCTTCCATGGCTTCGAAGGCGATCAACTTCTCCACCAATGGCCCATTCAACACCTTGCCGGCATTGAGCAGCAGCATGCCGTTGTCGGCATTGAGGTTGCGCGCCAGGATCATGCCCGCCGTCACTTCCCGTGTGGTCAGCACCTTGACCGACGGATCCGCCAACGAGACATCGCTCAGGTACGCGGCACAAACCTGAATGAAATCCTCTACCAACTCGGGATCGTAGAGTCGCCCGGCATAGCTGCGGATGTAGACCAGTGCTTCATCGCTGTTCATCTGCCGCTCGAGGATCAGCCCACGCTGCAATTCGATGAAATCCACCGCCAGTTTCAACAGCCGCGAACCGAACGGAATCGCCTCGCCCTTGAGCCGGTCGGGGAAGCCGCTGCCATCCCAGCGCTCCTGGTGATGAAGAATCAGACGGGCGGCGTCCTTCATCGGATCGAGCGTCATCAACAGCGATTCGCTCTGCTTGGGATAACCGCGATAGCGCTCCCGATCGCTGTGGTGCAGCAGGTCCGCGGGCGCGGTCATCATGCTGTCGGTCCAGCTCAGTTTGCCAATGTTGTAGAGCGCCGCGGCCATGGTCAGGTCGCGACTGGTGCCCTCGTCCAGGCCATGGAGTTTGCAGTACACCCGCACCAGTTCGATGATCTGGCGGTTGGTTTGTTTGGCCGGCGGCAGGCGCAGGTTGGCCAGCAGCGAGAACACCTCGGTGCCGGTGACATAGCTGTGCTTGAGTTCTTCGTAGGCCAGGTCGAGCATGTCGGCGGTCTGCTGGAGTTCGGCAGTGCGGGCGGCGACATGTTTTTCCAAGGTGATGTTGAGCGACTTCAACTGGTCGTTCTGCAGCCGGGTCAACTGCTCCAGGCGCTGGCGTTCGCGCTCGGAGTGTTGATGAGCCAAGGCCTGGCGCAAGGTCAGGAGCATTTCCTCATCGTTCCAGGGTTTGCTGATGTAGCGGTGAATCTTCCCGTCGTTGATCGCTTTGATGATCGTCGGCATGTCCGCGTAGCCGGTGAGCAGAATCCGCGTGGTCGTCGGGTAAAGCTGATGGATGCGCGCCAGCAGCGTGGCGCCGTCCATATTGGGCATGCGTGCGTCGGTCATCACCAGGTCAATGGAGTGTTGCTCCATGATCTCCAGCGCCTGGGCACCGCTGGTGGCCAGCAGCAACTCGTAGGGCTGGCCGCGTAACAGGCGACGCAGGCTGTTGAGGATTGACTCCTCGTCATCGACCAGCAGCACCTTGGATTTATCGTTCAAAGTCGTGGGGAGTTGCTCTTCCATGGCGTCACCTCAAGTGAAACGGGCATATCGTTGTGGCAGGCCCCGAGGCAAACATCCCCTATTGCCGGAGCCTGACCTACAGGCTAGATGATTTTCAGCCCGCCAACGGAAATGATTCCGCTCATTGAGTTGCGCGAAGTGCTGGACAGGCGACTATGCTGAGCTGACTCGGATCCAAATCTGTACGTTCGGCCAGGTGATCAGGGAAAGGAAGCCCCCTATGCGAAAACCGCATCAAGCTGCCGCCGGTACTGGCGTATGTCGATAAATACGCTGCTGGCGCGGACCAACCGACGGATTCTTGTCGTCGACGACACGGCCTCGATTCATGCGGACTTCGCCAAGATCCTCAGTCCGCCATCGATCGATGACGACAGCCTGATCAGCGCCGAAAATGCCCTGTTCGGCACCCCTGCGGCGCTATCGCTGCAGAGCTTCGTGCTCGACTCGGCGTTTCAGGGCCTCGAAGCTCTGGACAAGGTCGAGACGGCGCTGGCCAACGACATGCCCTACGCGATGGCCTTCATCGACATGCGCATGCCGCCGGGCTGGGACGGGCTGGAAACCATCGAACGGCTGTGGCAGGTCGATCCCAAGCTGCAAGTGGCGCTTTGCACCGCTTATTCCGACTATTCCTGGGAAGACATCGACGAACGCCTGGAGCTGGGTGATCGCCTGCTGATTCTGAAAAAACCCTTCGATGCCATCGAAATCCGCCAGATGGCCAGCGCATTGACGGCCAAGTGGCAAATGACCGAAGACGCAGAGCTGAAGATGTCGCTGCTCGAACAGGCGGTCGAAGAACGCACCCGAGAGCTGTCCGACGCCAATATCATCGTGCAGAACAGCCCGACCATTCTGTATCGGTTGCGCGGCGAACCGTCGTTTCCGTTGATGTACATCTCGCACAACATCACCAAATACGGTCATGTCGCGGCGAAACTGGTCGCCTCGGCCAACTGGGCTCAGGAACTGATCCATCCCGATGATCAAACCAAGGTCGACACCGCCATGGCCCGGGTGCTGGACCGTCATGCGGCAGGCGCTTCCATCGAGTTCCGGATGCGCACTGGCGAAGGAGCCTGGCGCTGGGTCGAAAACCGCTACATCCCGGTGCGCGACGATGAAGGCCGTTTGCTGGAAGTCGAAGGCATCATCATCGACATCACCGAACGTAAACTGGCCGAAGAGAAAATCGCCCTGCTGGCCCGCACCGACGGGCTGACCGGGCTGGCCAACCGGGCGACGCTGATTGAGCGGTTGCACCAGGCATTCGCCTCTGCGCGTCGGGGGGCGGCACAGTTCGCCATGTTTTACCTGGACCTGGATCACTTCAAACGCATCAACGATACCCTTGGCCATCCCGTGGGCGACCTGTTGCTGCAAGAGGTTGCCCGCCGGATCAAGGACTGTGTGCGCGAAAACGATGTGGTGGCCCGCCTCGGCGGTGACGAGTTCGCAATCTTGCAACTGGACGTCGGCGACCCGACCCAATCCGCAGCCCTGGCTGCCAAGATCCGCGATACGTTGGTACTGCCCTATTCCCTGGCCGGCAATGATGTGCGGGTCTCGGTGAGTATCGGCATCAGCAGCTGCACCTCGGAAAGCACCAGCGCCGACGGTCTGCTCACCCAGGCCGACATGGCGCTGTATCGCTCCAAGGAACAGGGCCGCAACCAGTACCACTTCCATTCCGAGGAGATCAATCAGGAGGTGGTCGAACGCATGACCATCGCCAGCGACCTGAGAACGGCCATCGAACACCAGGAACTCGAACTGCATTACTGGCCGGAAGTGGACCTGAGCAGCGGCAAAATCCTCGGCATGGAAGCTCAGGTCAGCTGGAACCACCCTGAGCGCGGTTTACTGGAAGCCCCGGCGTTCCTGCCCGCGGCGGAAAAGACCGGCACCATCGTTGCGCTCGGTCACTGGGTGCTGGATCGCGCCTGCCAGCAAATGCGTCAATGGCGCGACGAAGGCATGGCGCCGCCGGTGATTGCGATCAAGCTGTCCCTGGCGCAACTTAAAAGTGGTCCCGAACTGATCTATGACGTGCTGCGCACCACCGCGCGCTGGGAACTCTGCCCTTGGGACCTGCGCTTCGACGTCACCGAAGCGACGCTGGCCCAGACCAAATGGACCCACAACGATGTGCTGCCGCGCCTGCGCGAGCTGGGGGTGAAGATCGCCATCGACGACTTCGGCACCGAGTACTCTTCGTTCGACTACCTCAAGACCTACCAGGTCAATCACCTGAAACTCGCTCAGGCCTTCATCGACACCGCCGCCCGCGATCCGGCCAGCGCCAACACCTTGCGCGCCATCATCAACTTCGCCCGTGACGTCGGGATCGGCATCATTGCCGAGGGTGTCGAAACCCATGAGCAGCGCAGCTCGCTGATGGCCACCGGGTCGCCGATGAATGCCCAGGGTTACTTCTTCAGCAAAGCGGTCAGCAGCCAGCAGGCCGCCGAGTTGCTGAAGGCCGGCAGCATCGTGCCCCCGAACCATGACATCGGGCCGATCCGGGATAACCCGCCACGCTCCACGGAGGACAAAGGATGAAAACGCCTTTCGTGCGGACTAACCGGCGCATCCTGATCATCGACGACACGCCCTCGATTCATGAGGATTTCCGCAAGATTCTTGGCGCCGAGATCGAAGGTGAAGAGCCCGGCGGCGAACAGACCCTCGCCGGTGCTGAAGAAGCCCTGTTCGGCACCGTGCAGCTTGATCGGCTGACGTTCCAGCTCGACTCGGCCTATCAGGGCCAGGAAGCCCTCGAACTGGTCACGCACGCACTGGCCGAAGGTCGCCCCTATGCCATGGCGTTCACCGACATGCGCATGCCACCGGGCTGGGACGGCCTGGAAACCATCGAACAACTGTGGAAGGCCGATCCTCACCTGCAAATCGCGTTGTGCACGGCCTTTACCGATTACACCTGGGAAGACATGGCCGAACGGCTGGAGTTTGGCGACCAGTTGCTGGTGCTGAAAAAACCCTTCGACAGTCTGGAAATCCGCCAGATGGCCAGTGCCCTGACCTGGAAATGGCAGATGGCGCAGGACGCGGCGATGAAGGTCCTGAACCTGGAGCAAACCATCGAGGCGCGGGTCCACGAACTGCTCAAGGTGTCGCACCTGTTGCAGTACGACGTACTGACCGAGCTGCCCAACAGCACGTTGCTCGGTGACCGGTTGAACCAGTCCCTGGCCCTGTCCCGGCGCCATGACAAACAACTGGCCGTGATGTTTCTGGGCCTCGATCGCTTCAAGCGCATCAACAATGCCCTGGGCCATCCGGCCGGTGACGAAATGCTTAAACAGGTCGGGCGCAATCTGGTGGCGACGGTGCGCGAGTCCGACTCGGTGTTTCGCTACGGTTCCGATGAATTCGTGGTGATCCTCGCCGACGTCCGCCATCCCCAGCAGACCAAGGGCATCGCTGAAAAACTCTTGAACGCCATCCGCGCGCCCCAGCACATTGCCGGCCACGACTTGAGCGTGACCGCGAGCCTGGGCATCAGCATTTACCCGGACGACGGCTTCGATGCCATCGCGCTGATCAAGAAAGCCGAAACCGCGATGCGCAACGTCAAGGAAAGCGGCCCGAACGATTTCAGTTTTTTCATCGACGAGATGAACCAGCGCGCCCGGGATCAGCAAAGCATCGAGAGCGGCATTCGCCTGGCGCTGGAGCGCAACGAATTTGTCCTGCATTACCAGCCAAAACTGGACCTGGTCAGTGGCCAGGTGGTCGGTGCCGAGGCGTTGATTCGCTGGCAAAAACCGGGGCATGGTCTGGTCTACCCATCGGACTTCATCAGTATTGCCGAAGACAGCGGCTTGATCGTGCCGTTGAGCAAATGGGTGCTGGCCGAGGCGTGCCGACAAGCCTGCGCCTGGCAGGCCGCGGGGCTGCCGAAGATCTGTATGTCGGTGAACATGTCGGCCATCGATTTCCGTCAGCGAGACTTTGTCGACGGCATCGAACAGATCCTCAAACAAACAGGTCTGGAACCGGCCTTGCTGGAGCTGGAAATCACCGAAGGCGTGTTGATGCAGAACGTCGAAACCACGGTAAACGCTCTGGCCCGGCTCAAGGTGATGGGCGTACGACTGGCCATCGATGACTTCGGTACCGGTTATTCCAGCCTGAGCTACTTGCGGCGTTTTCCCATCGACGTGCTGAAAATCGACCAGTCGTTCATTCGCGGCTTAAGCCGCGACAGCAACGACGCCGCGCTGGTCAGCGCCATCATCAGCCTGGGCCGGAGCCTCAAGCTGACCATCATTGCCGAAGGGGTGGAAACTCTCGAACAACTGGACTTCCTCAAGTCACATCAATGTGAAGAGGGTCAAGGTTACTACTTCAGCAAAGCCGTGGCGCCGGACGCCTTCGTACGGTATCTGGGGTCGGTGAAGCCCTCTTCATCCGCAGCCACGTGAACGATGCGCAACGACACACAGGCCCCAAGCCAAGGAATCATCAGATGTCGCCTTCCTTTCACCGCCTGCTATTGGTGCCGTTGTTCGGGCTCTGTCTGAACGCTGGCGCCGCACCGCTGGATGAACCGCTCAAACCACTGCCGGCGGTGCCCCAGCAAAATCCGCTGCGGATCGAGCTCGGTCGCCAGTTGTTCAACGAGACACGCTTGTCGGTCAACAATTCACTGTCCTGCGCCGGTTGCCATCGACTGGAAAATGGCGGTGCCGACAACAAGGCGTTTTCCCTCGGGTTCAACGGTGTTCCAGTAACGATCAACACCCCCAGCGTGTTCAACTCCAGCCTGAATTTCCGGCAATTCTGGAACGGCCGCGCCGACACACTGGAAACCCAGATCCACGGCGTGGTGCAAAGCCCCAGTGAAATGGGCAGTAACTGGGAGCATGTGGTGCAGATGCTGACCGCCGATCCGGCTTATCAGACCTCGTTCGCCAACGCCTACCCGGACGGCGTGACCATGAACAATGTGCAGAATGCCCTGGCCACCTATGAACGCACGCTGATCAGCGCCAACTCGCGTTTCGACCAATACCTGCAAGGCGACACCGACATTCTCAGCCTTGACGAGAAGTACGGTTACCAACGCTTCAAGGACTACGGCTGCATCGCCTGCCACCAGGGCGTCAACATCGGCGGCAACATGTTCCAGAAGTTCGGGGTCATGGGCGACTACTTCAAGACTCGGGGCAACCCCACCGAAGCCGACCTGGGCCGCTATCTGGTCACCAAAGACGAAGAGGACCGCAACGTATTCAAGGTCCCGAGCCTGCGCAACGTCGCTGTGACCGCGCCGTACTTTCACGATGGTTCGGCCAAAACCCTCGAAGAGGCGGTGGATGTGATGTTCAAGTTCCAGCTCGGTCGTATTCCCTCTGCCGACGACAAGACGCTGATCATCAAATTCCTCAAGACCCTGACCGGTGAATGGGGAGGCAAGCCCTTATGAAAACATCTAACCGCCGCAACCTCGCGTTGCTCGGCGTCGTGGCCCTGATGCTGGCTTCAGTGCTGCTGTTCCTGTACCTCAAATCCAGCTCGAACCAGACGACGACCTACACCGAATCCCGGGACTTGATCGGCCGGATCAAGCAACTGAACGCACAATGGGAAACCGAGATCCTCAAGGCCAGGGTCGCCATCAGTCATAACTACGATCCGTTGGTCTCGCCACTGACCGAGATAACGAACCTTTGGGAGCGGTTCGACACCATGGAGTCGAACCACGGCCGCAACGACTCGCCCATCTGGCGCGCCAGCCATGATGCGTACCTGAGCGCCATTCAGGAAAAGACCCGTTTGGTGGAGCAGTTCAAGTCTCACAACGCCGTGCTGCGCAACTCACTGGCGTTCCTGCCCACCGCCGAGGACGACATTCAGGAACAGCTGTCCGGGTTGGTGGGTGAGGACCAACTGCAACTTCAGAACGCCGCCACCGACACCTATGACTTGCTGCTCAGCAGCCTGGAGTTCGCTCAGGTCACCTCCGATGACAGGGCCGCCGACATTCTGCTCGGGCTGAACAAACTGGGGGTGAACAAACAGCGTCTGCCTGAACAGTTCCACAATCCGATCGACATTATGAGCAACCACATCGCGCTGATTCTGCGCGAACAACCCGTGGTCAATCGGTTACTGGAAAACATCGAAGCCGTTCCCGTGGCCGAACGCCTGGACGACATTACCAACCTGCTGAACACCGACCAGCAGCGGACCGACGCGGTCGATCAGCGTTATCACTTCTACATGCTGGTGTTTTCCGTACTGTTGGTGCTGTTACTGGTGTACCTGGCGATTCACCTGATGCGCAGTTTCAACGTGATCAATCGCGTCAACATAGCCCTGCAAACCGCCAATGAAGACCTCGAACTGCGGGTTGAAGAGCGCACCCGCGAACTCAAGGATACCCAGAGCGAACTGCTCGACACCGCGCGCCAGGCCGGCATGGCCGAGATCGCCACCAATGTGCTGCACAACGTCGGCAACGTGCTCAACAGCGTGAACATTTCGGCCGACCTGGTGACCCGCAAACTGCGCGGCAGCAAGGCACTGGGCCTGGGCAAGGCCATGCAGCTGATCAACGACCATCAAGGTGACCTCGGCACCTTTCTGACCGAGGACCCGAAAGGCAAGTTGCTACCCGGTTACCTGAATCAACTGGTGGACGCGATAGCCCTGGAACAACAAGGCATGACCGACGAACTGGCCCAGTTGACCAAAAGCGTGGACCACATCAAGGACATCGTCGCCACCCAGCAGTCCTACGCGGGCGCCAACAGCCTGATGGAACCGCTGCACATCAGCGAATTGCTGGAAGACGCTCTGCGCATGAACTCCGGCGCCCTGACCCGACACCATGTCACGGTGGTCAAGGAGTACGGCGATGTGCCGCAGGTGATGGGTGACAAGCATCGATTGTTGCTGATCCTGATCAACCTGATCAGCAACGCCAAATACGCCATGTCCGACCTCACCAATCGCCCACGACAAATGACCCTGGGGGTCAAAATCGTCGAAGACAAGATCCTGCAAGTGAGCGTCAAGGACGACGGCGAAGGCATCGCCGAGGAAAACATGACGCGCATCTTTTCCCACGGGTTTACTACCCGCAAGGAAGGTCACGGCTTCGGCCTGCACAGCTGCGCCCTGGCCGCCATCGAAATGAACGGCCACCTCACCGCCCACAGCGACGGACCGGGCAAGGGCGCGCTGTTCACGTTGCAGATCCCGCTGAAAACCGTCAAGGAGGAAGCATGAGCGAGCTTTCGAACCGACGCATTCTGCTGATCGATGACACCCCGTCCATTCACGTGGACTTCCGCAAGATTCTCACGCCCATGCCGGAGCAGACCGTCGAACTGGACGAGATGGAGGCCGAGCTGTTTGGCAGCGAAGTGAAATCAACTCGTGCACTGTTCGAGCTCGACTCGGCCTATGGCGGCCAGGAAGGCCTGGGCAAACTCAAATGGGCCTTGCAGGAAAACCACCCCTACGCTGTGGCCTTCGTCGACATGCGCATGCCCGAGGGCTGGGACGGTGCGCAGACCATCGAACATTTGTGGCAGGCCGACCCGCGCCTGCAAGTGGTGGTGTGCACCGCCTATTCCGACTATTCCTGGGATGAACTGCTCGATCGATTGAACGCACATGACCGGCTGCTGATCCTGAAAAAACCGTTCGACAACATTGAAGTCCAGCAGATGGCCAACACCCTGTTGACCAAATGGGACATGACCGAACGGGCCAGCGTGCAGATGGACCATTTAGGGCAAATGGTCGAACGCCGAACCCGGCAGCTCACAGAAACCAGCGTCGAATTGCAGCGGGAAATCGACGAGCGCAAACAGCTGGAAACCCAATTGGTGCAATCGGAAAAACTCGCTTCATTGGGGCAACTCGCGGCCGGCGTCGCCCATGAAATCAACAACCCCATCGGCTTCATTTCCTCCAACCTCGGCACCCTGGATGGCTACTTCAAACAACTGCAGGAAATGCTCGACGCCTATCGGGATGCGGAAGAGGCGATCGGCTCCAGCGAGCTCATCGAGCGTTTGAACCAACTGCGCGAACGGGTCGAGCTGGAGTTCCTGCGCGAGGACATTCCGCTGCTGATCAAGGAATCCAAGGACGGCATCAACCGGGTGGGGCAGATCGTCAAGGACCTGAAGGACTTTTCCCGGGTGGACTCCAATCAGGAATGGCAGTGGGCCAATCTGCAACAGGGCATCGAATCGACCTTGAACATTGTCGCCAACGAACTCAAGTACAAGGCCGATGTGCTCAAGGAATATCAGGCGTTGCCCGACATCGAATGCCTGCCTTCGCAAATCAATCAGGTGATCATGAACCTGATCGTCAACGCCTCTCAGGCCATCGGTCCGGAGCGCGGCACCATCACCTTGCGCACCGGGCTTGAAGCGGAAACGGTGTGGATCGAGGTCGAAGACACCGGCGCCGGTATTGCGCCGGACTGCCTGCAAAAAATCTTCGACCCGTTCTTCACCACCAAACCGGTGGGCCAGGGGACGGGGCTGGGGTTGTCCCTGTCCTATGGCATCGTGAAAAAACACCGGGGGGATATTACGGTGCGCAGTGAAGTGGGCGTGGGAACCACGTTTCGGGTCCAGTTGCCGATTCACCAATCCAAACTCTGAACCCCCTGTAGGAGCAAAGCTTGCTCGCGATCGCGGTGTGTCAGTCACTATTAATGTCGACTGACACACTGCGATCGCGAGCAAGCTTTGCTCCTACAGGGGTGGGGGTCAGGTGGCTTCCTGGAAATCCATCTCCGGTGGCTGGCGACGGAAGCCGCCGGTCAACACCGCCAGGTACACCACGCCAATCGCCAGCCAGCTCAATCCCAGATAGATCGCCAGGTGATCGAGGCTGACCATCAGCCACAAATCCGCCGCCAGACCGATAAACGGGAACAGCAGGAACAACACGAATTCACGCATCCCTTTGTGCTCACCGCCGATCCAGTAGTGAAAGATCACCGACAGGTTCACCAGACTGAACGCCAGGAACGCGCCGAAGTTGATGAACGAGGTTGAGGTGGTGACGTCCAGTTTCAGCGCCAGCAAAGCGACCACGGCGCACAGCAGGATGCTGTTGACCGGCGTGCCAAAGCGTTCATGCAAGGTGCCGAAGAACGATTTTGGCAGCACGCCATCACGGCCCATGGCGAACAACAACCGCGAGCCGCTGGCCTGAGCCGACAGGCCCGACGCAAACTGGCCGACGATCAGGCCGATCAGGAAGATCGACACGAACAGGTCACCACCAATGTTGCGGGCAATTTCATAGGCCGCCGAGTCGACGCTGTCGAACTGGAACGACGGATGCGCGATCTGCACGAAGTACGACACACCGACGAAGATCAACCCGCCGATCAGGGTGATCAGCATGATCGCTCGCGGGATGGTGCGGCGCGGGTCGCGGGTTTCTTCGGTCAGGGTGCTGACCGCGTCAAACCCGAGGAATGAATAACAGGCGATGGCTGCACCGCTCATGATCAGCGGCATCTGCATGTCACCGTTGAAGAACGGTTTGACCGACCACAACGGCGTGCTCGCATCACCACCGACGTAATGAACGCACAGCGCAACGAAGGCGATCAGCACCAGGAACTGCACCAGCATCAGTAACGCGTTGATGCCGTTGGCCAGTTTCAGACCGACGATGTTGATCGCGCTGGTGATGCCGATGAACGCCAGCACCCAGATCCACTGCGGCACGGCCGGGAACGCGGAGTTGAGGTAGGCCGCGCCGATCAGCCAGATCGCCATCGGCAGGAACAGGTAGTCGAGCAGCACGGCCCAACCGGCGATGAAACCGAGTTTCGGGCTGATCGCCTTGCGGACATAGCTATAGGCCGAGCCAGCGACAGGAAACGCCGAGGCCATTCGGCCGTAACTCATGGCGGTGAAAAACATCGCCACCAGCGCCGCCAGGTAAGCGGCCGGGACCATACCGGCGGTGGATTGAGCGAGGATGCCAAAGGTGCCGAGCACGATGATCGGCGTCATGTAGGCGATGCCGAACAGCACCACCGACCCCAATGACAGGGTGCGTTGCAAATGAGCCATGAGCGACTACTCCGAATTTATTAGATTTATGGCAGAGCCGAGTTCGGCAAAAATTTACGTCTACTTCAAAAGCCACCCCTCACCCCAGCCCTCTCCCCACGGGGGAGAGGGGGAAAGGGGGTAGATATCCATGCTTTTCAAATCCTGAGTTCGACTCGGTTATTCAGGTCGATGTAGAGCTTTGCATCACCTCGGTCAGTCCCCTCTCCCTCCGGGAGAGAGGGGAAAGGGGGCAGATCTCCATGCTTTTCAAATCCTGAGTTCGACTCGGTTATTCAGGTCGATGTAGAGCTTTGCATCACCTCGGTCAGTCCCCTCTACCCCTTGGGGAGAGGGTTAGGGTGAGGGGTGGTTAGAACTGACACCCCGCATATTTCCTAGCGCGAAGGAATCATCAGCTCCCGCAATCCACAAGCATGCTCAACAATCTCCCCCGGCAACCGCAGCCGCTGATCATCCAGATACCGATAATCCTGCCGCGCCGCCGTCAGCTGATTCAGGTCCAGCTCCACTGCAAACTGCCCCTCCTCCCGTCCGGCCTCGAACAACAAAGTCCCCAGCGGATCCACCAGCGCACTGCCGCCCGCAAACACCAACCCGCCATCGCCCTCTTCCACCCGGTTGACCATCAGCGCAAACGCCTGGTTTTCCTGGGCGCGGGCCATGATCGCGGTGCGGTGAGTCGGGCCGTAAGGGTCCATGTTGCCGTTGGTGACGATCAACAGTTCGGCCCCCAATTGCGCCAGGGCCCGGGCGGTTTCCGGGAATTCGATGTCGTAGCAAATCAGCAGGCCAACCCGCACACCGTTCCACTCACAGGTGGCGTAACGGTCGCCGGCCTCGAACACCCCGCGATCCGACGCCCACAGGTGCGTCTTGCGATATTTCAGCGCGATACCTTCGGGGGTGATCAGCAGCGTGGTGTTGTAGAAGCGGCCGTTGTCGTTCTCGGCCATGCCGATCACTACGGCGATGTTGCGTTCACGGGCGGCCGCTTGAATCGCGCTGACGGTCGGACCGTCCAGCGGTTCGGCGGTTTCGGCCAACGCCTCGAGGGTCGGGAAGCCCATCAGGTGGGTTTCGGGAAACACGATCAGCTGCGTATCGGCAGCACAGGCCGCCATCGCCTTCAGAGCGCGTTCGAGGTTGTAAGCCGTGTCGTTGTCACGGCCCGCCAACTGGGCGAGTTCGACTTTCATGGGTATTCCTTGTTCTTCGCCAGGCTGGCAGAAAGATTGCCCGGTCGGTGTCTGTGCGCCAGTATGCGCAGCAAGCCAGCGGCCGGGAATCACGCCGCTGGGGTAACCCGATAGGGGTAGAGGCATGACACTCTCGTTAGACGACATCGCGTGGCACCGCTCGGTCGGGCAACTGATCGATGCCCTGGACAAGCCCAATTTCTGGACGCAGCTGGTACGGTTGCTGGATCAGTACGTGACCTTCGACAGCTGGGTGGCGCTGCTTTTCAGCGCCGATCAGCACCCGCAAGTGTTCGCCGAATGCCCGGGCGCGGACGGCAGTCCCGATCAGTTGTTCCAGGACTATCTGCGCGGTTTGTACCTGCTCGATCCGTTCTACATCGCCTGTCGCGAGCAATCGCGCACCGGGCTCTATCGCCTGTCGGAAGTGGCGCCGGAGCATTTCGAGCTGACCGAGTATTACCAGCGCTACTTTCGTCTGAATGTGGTGGCCGATGAAATCCAGTTCAATTGCCAACTCGAAGGCGACCGCACGCTGTGCCTGTCACTGGGCAGCAAGCAGCGTTTCAGCGGCCAGCAGATTGCCTTGCTGTCGCTGATCCAGCCTTGGGTACTTGGCCTGTTGCGCCAGCGCCTGCCCTACGAAATCAACGAAGTCGTGGCCCTCGCACCGGCACCACCGCAAGTCGACTGGCGCGTGCAGCTGGAGGCGTCAGTGCAGCAACTCAAAGGCGCGCAATTGACCGCCCGGGAGCTGGATGTCGGGCGTTTGATGCTCAGCGGTTGCTCCAGTAAAGAAATCGCCCGTAAGCTGGAAATCTCTGTCGAAACCGTGAAAGTCCATAAGAAACACATGTACAGCAAACTGGGGATCAAATCCCAGTCAGAGCTGTTTTCGATTTTTCTCCAGGCACAAAATGCCTGATTACAACGCGGAGTGCTTTTTACTGTGGGAGCGAGCCTGCTCGCGATTGCGGTCTTTCATTCAGCATTGATGTCGACTGAACCACCGCAATCGCGAGCAGGCTCACTCCCACAGGGATCTGTGTGTATCCATGCCCCTGCTGCGTTGAAATTATTGAGTCCGAACCCAAGGAAACCGTATGAGCCTGTCACTCCTGAGCCGCTACGCCTTCTTTGCCGTCTGTGTGATGTTCACCCTCGCCAGCCTGCCCTTCCTGGAGCACGACTGGCTCTGGCCGATCACCGTCGTCACCGGCATTCTCAGCCTCGTGGGCCTGTTCGATCTGCTGCAAAGCCCTCACGCCGTGCGCCGTAATTACCCGATTCTCGGCAACATCCGCTATCTGGTAGAGGGTATTCGCCCGGAAATCCGCCAGTACCTTCTCGAGTCCGACAGCGACGCCCTGCCCTTCTCCCGGGCTCAGCGTTCGCTGGTCTATTCACGGGCCAAGAACGAAAGCGCCGACAAACCCTTCGGCACCTTGATCGATGTGTATCAGTCGGGTTTCGAATTCATCGGCCACTCCATGCGCCCGGCGCCGTTGAGCGACCCGAGCAGTTTCCGGGTAACGGTCGGCGGCCCGCAGTGCATGCAGCCGTACTCGGCGTCGGTGTTCAACATCTCGGCCATGAGCTTCGGCTCCCTCAGCGCCAACGCCATTCGCGCGTTGAACCAAGGGGCGAAACTCGGCAACTTCGCCCACGACACCGGCGAAGGCAGCATCAGCGCCTATCACCGGGAGAACGGCGGCGACTTGACCTGGGAACTCGGCAGCGGCTACTTCGGCTGTCGCACCGCTGACGGGCGCTTCGACCCTGAACGCTTCGCCGTACAAGCGCAGACGCCGCAAGTGCGGATGATCGAAATCAAGATGAGCCAGGGCGCCAAGCCTGGTCATGGCGGGATCCTGCCCAAGCACAAAGTCACCAAGGAAATCGCCGAAACCCGCGGCATCCTGATGGGCGAAGATTGCATCTCGCCGTCACGCCACAGTGCGTTTTCCACGCCGATTGAACTGATGCACTTCATCCAGCAACTGCGTGAACTGTCCGGCGGCAAACCGGTGGGCTTCAAGTTCTGCCTGGGCCACCCGTGGGAATTCATGGGCATCGCCAAGGCCATGCTGGAAACCGGCATCCTCCCCGACTTCATCGTGGTCGATGGCAAGGAAGGCGGCACCGGCGCCGCGCCCGTGGAATTCACCGACCACATTGGTGTGCCGATGCGCGAAGGCCTGCTGTTCGTGCACAACACGCTGGTCGGCCTGAACCTGCGGGACAAAATCAAACTCGGCGCCAGCGGCAAGATCGTCAGCGCCTTCGACATCGCCAGCGTCCTGGCCATCGGCGCCGACTGGGCTAACTCGGCGCGCGGCTTCATGTTCGCCATCGGCTGCATCCAGTCGCAAAGCTGCCACACCAACAAATGCCCGACCGGTGTCGCCACCCAGGACACCCTGCGCCAACGCGCACTCGTCGTCCCGGACAAGGCCCAACGCGTCTTCAACTTCCACCGCAACACACTCAAGGCCCTGGCCGAAATGCTCGCCGCTGCCGGGTTGGAACACCCTTCGCAATTGTCGGCCAAGCATTTGGTACGGCGCATGTCGGCGACCGAGATCAAACTGTTCTCGCAGTTGCATGTGTTCTTGAAACCGGGGGAGTTGCTGACCGGTGAAGTGAATGGCGAGTTTTACTCGCGGATGTGGCAGATGGCGCGGGCGGACAGTTTTGAGCCTAATGAAGTCGTAGCGGCCTGAACCCGACGGCCCCAGTCATCGCGCTTTACCAGTGCAGCGCCTTAATCGGCGCTGGCTCTTTCATAACAATAAAACCGTAATCGCCAATCAGATAAATCCGGTAGTACTGGCTCTCCACCAGCGGCGGATAGTGCTGATAACCCACCCGGGTCGCGTTACGTCGCTCCTTCTCCGCAACGACGTTGGTGATCCCCACTTTCGGCAGGTTCTCGGCCAGCATGTAGAAGTCGATGTTCAGCAGATAGTGCAGCACTGGCATCTGCTTGAACGAACCCGCCGCTCCCCGCAGCCAGTGATCGGAATAGGTCACTGACATGTATATGCGCTTGGCTTCAAGCAGCTGTCGATTCGACGCGATGTCGTGTTCAAGACTTAGCAACGCACTGGTCGCGAAGGCTTTCTGCACCGTTAGCACGCGCCCATAGGCATACGAAATCGAAAGCATCGCCAGCAATGGAACCATCAACAACAGCGGCATCCGCTGGTGGATTCGTGACAGCGCCAGATGGCTCAAATAGAACAACAGCACCAACAGGACCGCGAAGCCCATCAGGGTCCTGGCGCCTTCATTGAAGTCCCGGAAAAACAGCGCCATACCCGACACCAGTAAAGTCACTACCGGTAATACCAGCACGCAGATCAGGCCGATCAGCATTTTGTTCGCGGTGCTGTCCTGACGCGCCACGACGTTGAGAGCCAGGCGAACCGCGCCAGCCATGGCGCACAGCAACAACCCGGCGAACACCCAGGCAAATCCGCCGTGAAACAGCAGCACGACTTTTTCCAGCACCCGGGCGATGTTGACGTGCAATTGCAGCAACGGCTCCGCGCTCCAGTTCAGCAGCAGGGTGCGATTGTGTTGAGTGAACGGATAAGCACTGACGGCGTAAATCAGGCAGCCCAGGAAGGCCTGAGCAATTTTCCAGCCGATCAACCCGCACCATTGCGGCCAGGCCAGTTTGTCATTGGCGCCCCTGAGTACCTCCACGCAACACAACCCGAGAAACACATTGAAGCTCACCTGATACAGCCCTATCGCCAAGGCCACCAGGAAGGACGGCACCAGCCACTGCTGAATGCGCGAGGGGGGACGAAAGGTGATCGCATAGATGACCGCCACCACGCTCAACGCCATGGCGGGCCCGTCGTATTGATAAGACAGGTTTTGCAGAAAGAACGGGTTGTACCAGAGTGGTAGCGTCACCAGGCAGCAGGCAATCGTCGGTTGCGGGTAATAATGAAACGTCAGGCTGGTCAGCGCCGCGGCCATGGCCAGTGTGGCGATCAACAGTGGCAGCGGAAAGATGTTCGGCGCGGCATTGCTGAAAGTCAGCACGTTGTAGAACAGCTCGCTGAACAACCGCCCCTGCTCCGTCCAGGCCATACCGGCCGACAACGATCGCCAGTTGTCATCGATATACGGATAGTCCGCGAGGAGCAGCGGCACCACATACACAAAGGTCGCCAACAGAAAAAACAGCCAGACCTGCCGGCGCCCGAGTTCTTTGCTGAAAAAGTCGCTGAACCTGCCCATGCTAAATCCCGAGCCGGTCTTTGCCGCCGACGATGTCTTTCACCACATAACGCGGCCGATGCTTGGCTTCGATGTAGATGCGGCCGACGTACTCACCGAGGATGCCGATACCGATCAGCTGCACGCCGCCGAGAAACAGAATAGCCGTCATCAACGACGGGTAACCGGGGACGCTGTTGCCGAAGAAAATCTTGTCCAGCACCATGTACACCGCGTAGAGCACCGCGAAGATCGAAATTCCGCCACCGATGTAAGTCCATAAGCGCAACGGCACCGTACTGAACGAGGTCACGCCTTCCAGCGCCAGGTTCCAGAGTTTCCAGCCATTGAACTTGCTGGTGCCCGCCGCTCGCTCGGCGCGTTCGTATTCCACCACCACGGTGTTGAACCCGGCCCACGACAGCACGCCTTTCATGAACAACTGGTGCTCGGGCAGCGCGCGAATCACGTCGACCACCTTGCGATCCATCAGTCGAAAATCCCCGACGTTTTCTTCGATGCGGGTGTAAGCGATGCGGTTCAGCACACGGTAGAACAGCGAAGCGCTGTGGCGTTTCAGGTAACTGTCGGCGGTGCGATTCCGGCGCTTGGCAAGCACCACATCCGCGCCTTTTTGCCATTCGCCAATCAACCGCGGGATAACGCTGATCGGGTCCTGCAAATCGACATCCATGGGAATCACCGCATCGCCGGTGGCATATTCCAGGCCGGCGAACAACGCCGGTTCCTTGCCGAAGTTGCGCGAGAAGTTGATCAGTAAGACCTGTTCATCGGCCTGCGCCAAGGCCTTGACCTCCTCCGCCGTCCGGTCGGAACTGCCATCGTTGATGAACACGATTTCGACCTCGGCCTGGTCAAGCCTCAACTCGCGACGCACTGCCTGATAAAACAGGCTGATCGCCTGTTCTTCATTGAATACCGGAACGATCAACGAGACTTTCATGCGTTACGCTCGCGAAAGACCACGTACTTTGAAAACAGAAAGCCAAGCACCAGGCTCAATACCGAAAAAATAGCCACCGTCAGCAGGCCATGAAGTCTCCACACGTCGCCTGCATGGCCAACGCCCAGACTCAGCGCCCCCATGGTTCCCAAGAATAGAAGATAACCGCCGACCGACGCCTTGGCTTCGAAGGTATACAGCGCGTTCATGTAGAAGGAAAACGAGGCGGCAACGCAGAAGGCAGCCAGGTTGCTGACAGCCTGACTGAGGCCGGCCCCCACGCTCAGCAGGAAAAAAATTTGCCAGTGAATCAGCGTGTTGGCGACCCCGACTACCGTGTAGCTGGAAAATCCTTTCCACAAGAATCTCATGGCGATTCTCCCGTTTCACGTCATAAAACTTTGAACTTGTCTACTGTCAGAAATCACAGGTGGGCGGACCTTTCAGACCAGCGGTCAGGGCTTGCCTGAATGCCTGGAGACATCCCGTAATATCCCGGTTTTGCAATTGCCAGCGAATCACGCCACCCTGCGCGCCGCCGCCGATGTGCTGCACGCAACGCCTTCTGATACTCCTTATTCCCACATCCGTTCACGAGCCTGCCGTCATGACGTTTGAGCGCGATCACCGAATCGACTTTTTTCGCGGCCTGGCACTGATCTTCATTTTTTGGGATCACGTGCCTCACAACCCCCTTGGCCAAATCACCCTGCGCAATCTCGGTTTCAGCGATGCCGCAGAAATATTCGTGTTTCTCGCCGGCTACGCGGCCGTCCTGGCCTACGGCAAAATCCTTGCGCGCGATGGTTACCTGATCGCCTGCGTGAAGATTCTGCGGCGCGCCTGGGTGCTCTACGTGGTCCATATTTTCCTGCTGGCCATGCTGATGGGCATCGTGTTCTTCGCCAACAGCCATGTGGAAACCCGCGATCTGGTGGAGGAAATGGGCTTGCATCACTTCATCACCAACCCCCAGCAAGCGTTGACGGATGAGTTACTGCTGCGCTTCAAGCCGAACCTGATGGACCCGCTGCCGCTGTACATCGTGCTGCTGGCGGGATTGCCACTGGTCCTGCCGTTGCTGGTGCGCAAGCCGTGGGCGGTGGTAGCGGTGTCATTGGCGGTGTACGTGCTGGCACCGCGGTTTGGCTGGAACCTGGCGGCCATCAAGGACGGTGTGTGGTACTTCAACCCCGTCACCTGGCAACTGCTGTTTATCCTCGGCGGCTTTATGGCGATTCACGGGCTGCGGCCACGGTTGCCCGACACTCGCCCGCTGTTGCGCCAGCCCTTGTTTGTCAGCGCGGCGGTGTACGTGGTGGTGACCGGGGTGATTACTGTCTCCTGGCGCTGGCCGGAAATACACGATGCCCTGATGCCTGCCAGCCTGAGCAACCTGCTGTACCCGATCAGCAAGACCGATCTGTCGCCAGTCCGTCTGCTGCACTTCCTGGCGCTGGCCTATGTCACCGCCAGGCTCTTGCCCGGCAACGGCTGGACGCAAAACTGGCTGGCGCAGCAATGCTGCCGCATGGGGCGCTACTCACTGGAAGTTTTCTGCCTCGGCGTGCTGTTGGCGCCGTTGGCGGACATGCTCAACGCCCTGACCGACGACGCATTTGCCATGCAGGTTTTCACCGCGTTGGTGGGTGCCGGGGTGATGGCGTTGCTGGGGGCGTGGCTGGATTTCAACAAGCGGTTGAATCGGCAAATGTCGGTGGCGGCCGCTTAAGATCAAGAGATCGCAGCCTCGTTTCACTCGACAGCTCCTACAGGGAAATGTGTTTGCCGATCGTCCTCGCGATTCCTGTAGGAGCTGTCGAGTGAAACGAGGCTGCGATCTTTTGACCCTCCAAACGCAAAAGCCCCGATCATCACGACCGGGGCTTTTTCATTTCAGGCGTTACGACTTACGAAGCCGAACGCACCGCACCCTGCGACACATTGGTCGGTTGCAGCTTGAACACGTAGAACAACACCGTCAGCAGCACCAGGAACGCCGGGCCCACATAGAGCGCCACGCGAGTGTCCGGGAAGTACGCCATCAGGCCAACCACCAGCACCAAAAACGCCAGCGCCAGGTACGAGCTGACCGGGTACAGCCACATCTTGTATTTCAGACCGGCACGTTCGCTGGCGCTCAGGCCTTGGCGGAACTTGAGCTGGGCCAGCAGGATCATCACCCAGGTCCAAATCGCGCCGAAGGTGGCAATCGCCGTCACCCAGACGAACACTTTCTCCGGGACCATGTAGTTGAGCAGCACACCCAATAACAGCACGAAGATCGACAACAGCAACGCGCGACGCGGCACACCGTTGTTCGAGGTCTTGGCGAAGCCGGCCGGGGCCTGACCGTTCTGCGCCAGGCTGTACAGCATGCGCCCGGTGCTGAAGATGCCACCGTTGCAGGACGACAGTGCCGCGGTAATCACCACGAAGTTGATGATGCCGGCGGCGGTCTTGATGCCCAGACGCTCGAAGGTCATCACGAACGGGCTGCCCTGGGTGCCGATTTCGTTCCACGGGTAGATCGACAGGATCACGAACAACGCGCCGACGTAGAACAGCAGAATCCGCCAGAACACCGAGCCGATCGCATTGGGAATGGTCTTCTGCGGGTTCTTCGCTTCACCCGCGGTCAGGCCGATCATCTCGACGCCGAGGTAGGCGAACATCACCATTTGCAGGGACATCAACACGCCCTGCACGCCGTTGGGCATGAAGCCGCCGTGTGCCCAGAGATTGGAAATCCCCAGCGCCACACCGTCGTTGCCGAAGCCGAACGCGATCACGCCGATGCCGCCAACCACCATCGCAATGATGGTGACGATCTTGATCAGGGCGAACCAGAATTCGAACTCACCGAAGGCTTTCACCGCGATCAGGTTGATCGAGCCCATGCTGATCAGCGCGGCGAGCGCCCAGATCCAGCGCGGCACATCGGGGAACCAGACGCCCATGTACACCGCCACCGCGGTGATTTCCGCAACGCAGGTCACCAGCCACAGGAACCAGTAATTCCAACCGGTCAGGAAGCCCGCCAATGGGCCGAGGTAGTCTTGAGCATACCGGCTGAAGGAGCCGGCGACCGGGTTGTGCACCGCCATCTCGCCGAGGGCGCGCATGATCACAAGGATCGCCAGACCGCCGATGATGTAAGAAAGCATGATTGCCGGACCAGCCATCTCGATGGCTTTGGCCGAACCGAGGAACAGACCGACGCCGATACAGGCACCGAGCGCCATCAAGCGAATATGCCGTTCGCCGAGTTCGCGTTTGAGCGGGCCGCCTTGAGCGGTCTCGCCATTGGGCAGGTGATTGCCTGGCATGGGGTACAACCTCATCTTGTTATTGGATATGACCACCGAGTGTCGAAGCGCTGACCGGTAAGCCAATGCTTTTTTGAAACCGGGCCTGCTTCGTGGGCAAACCCGTCTTGCAGGACAAAACCTGCAAGATCAGCGGGGCGTGCAGTATAAAAAGCTTCCTACAGGGTTTTTCACTCTATAAACCACAACATTCAGCGAGAACTCTCGGTAAAAGTCCGGTTTACGGAGGGGCATTACCTGCATTAAGTAGGATTATTCGCCAATGAAACGGCACGGAGTATTGCACGGTAATGGTGCATCGTC
This sequence comes from Pseudomonas sp. GM41(2012), assembly GCF_000282315.2. Lineage (GTDB taxonomy): Bacteria > Pseudomonadota > Gammaproteobacteria > Pseudomonadales > Pseudomonadaceae > Aquipseudomonas. Next base: position 322,056 of record NZ_AKJN02000011.1, on the reverse strand, counting down.
ATGCCCCTTCCTGCGCAGAATTTACAGCCCGATGGCTCTGGTTCAGGCATTTCAGACTCCCCACCGCGCATGACGAGTGAGCTTGCTGTGGCTAGGGGGCTTTTGTGGCGAGGGGGCTTGTCGGAACGCCGCATCGCCCCGTTCGGCTGCGCAGCAGTCGTAAAACCGGTACACGCGATGTTCCTGATGGGACTGCTTCGCAGTCCAACGGGGGCAAGCCCCCTCGCCACAGAAACCCCCTCACCACATAAATTCCCCTCACCACATAAAGCCCCCTCACCACAAAAGCGCCTTCGGCACAGGGAATGATGGGAAATCGATATTTGTGTATTCACAATTTTTTCACCAACGCCAACCACCGTCTAAGCTTCAGACAAGTCCTCTCAATCTGCGTGAATGGATCAGTCGACTATGGGCGCTTTGTGGCAAACCGATTCGAGTAAAAATGTGGTTCCGACTGAACGTATGGACGAAGCGCCTTTACCTGAAAAACCCCGAAGCAGTCGCACAAAGCACGGCTGGGGTGCGTTCTGGTTGTTGTTGCTGATTATCCTGGTTGTCCTGGGGCTGGCCGCCGCCAAGGAAATGCGCACGTCGAAGTTCCAATCCCGGGAACTCAGCCAATACGCCGCCACCCTCAGCTACGAGCTGAAACCCGGCCCCAGCGATGCCATTCGCTATCCCGGTGCCGGTCCTTTCGACCTGCGTCTGGGCTACAGCTCTCTGGATGAGTTCCTGCCGCGTCTGATCAAGCGTGACTATGTTGTGGCGTCACAGACCCGGTTTTCGCAAAAGTTGATGGACTACACCGACAAGGGCTTTTTCGTGCCCTACGCGGAGAAAATCCAGGCTGGATTGGTGATCACCGATTGCCGTGCGGCACCGCTTTACCAGTACAAGTACCCACAACAACTGTATTCAAGCTTTGCGGCGATCCCCCCCGTGGTGGTCAACAGTTTGCTGTTCATCGAAAACCGCTTTCTGCTCGATCCCCGTCAGCCCCGGGCCAACCCTGCCGTGGACTGGCCTCGGTTCGGCATGGCGGCGTGGTCCCAGGTCGCCAAGTTGATGCACCTGCCGGGCCAGTCGGCGGGCGGCAGTACCCTGGCAACGCAACTTGAGAAGTACCGGCATTCGCCCGATGGCCTGACCGTGTCGGGCGGGGAAAAAATCCGTCAGATGATTTCTGCCAGTGTGCGCGCCTATCAGGCCGGACCGGAGACCCTCGAAGCCCGGCAGAACGTGATTCGCGACTACCTCAACAGCGTGCCCCTGTCGGCAGTACCGGGCCACGGTGAAGTGCATGGCATGGCCGAAGGTTTGCGCGTCTGGTACGGCGCTGATTTCAACCAGGCCAACGAGCGGCTGGCCAGCAAGGAGACAGATCCGAAAAGCATGTCGGAAAAAGGTCTGGCCCTGCGTGAGATGCTGTCTTTGATGATTGCCCAGCGTCGCCCTTCCCACTACCTGACCAAGGGGCGCGAGGAACTGGCCGACCTCACCGACAGCCACATTCGCCTGCTGGCACAGAATGACGTGATCGATGCGCCACTCGCGGCAGCGGCATTGGCCAGCAAAGTGACCTATCGCGACTGGCAAACGCAGCCAACCATTCAGCCGATCGAAACCAACAAAGGCATCAGCGTGGCTCGCAGTCGTCTGGGCGGGTTGCTCAACCGTCCGCTGTACGACCTCGATCGCCTTGATCTTTCCGCCACCAGCACCCTGCAAGGCGAATTGCAAACCCAGGCTACCGAGTACCTGAAGCATCTGGCCGACCCTGTGTTTGCGGCGCAGATCGGCTTGATGGGCGAACGCCTGCTGACTCCCACCAGCACCACCCAGGTGCGCTACAGCTTCACGCTGTTCGAACTGACCCCGGACGGCTCGCGGGTGCGGGTGCAGACCGACAGCACCGACCAGCCGTTCGATATCAATGAAGGCAGCAAGCTGGAGCTGGGCTCCACCGCCAAGATGCGTGTGCTGACCACCTATTTGCAGATCATGGCCGAGCTGCACGATAAATACGCAACGATGACCATCCCGGAACTGAAGAAGGTCGACGTCCCTGATCAGGACCGCCTGAGTCGCTGGGCCGTCGATTACCTGATCCAGAACAAAGACCGCAACTTGCCAGCCATGCTCGGCGCTGCACTGGATCGCAAATACTCGGCCAGCCCCGGTGAAGCTTTTTTCACCGGTGGCGGGCTGCACACCTTCGTTAACTTTCGCAAAGAAGACAACGGCCGTCTCCCTACCCTGCGCGATGCCCTGCGCGAGTCGATCAACCTGCCGTTCATTCGGCTGATGCGTGACCTGGTGCGCTACACCACGTATTCAGGCGCCAACAGCAGCGCCGAATTGCTCAAGGACGACCGCGACCCTCGGCGCCAGGAATACCTGGCTTCGTTTGCCGACCGCGAAGGCACGTCGTTCCTGCTGAAATTCTGGAAGAAGTACAAGAACAAGGACACCCAGGCGCGGCTCGAGACATTCCTCGACAGCATGCGCCCGACCCCGATTCGCATGGCCGCAGTGCATCGTTATCTGTTGCCACAGGCCAGCCAGGAAAGCTTCAACATGTTCGTGCGCTCGCACCTGAAAGGCGCCAAGCTCACCGAAAAACTGACTGACGAACGACTCCAGCGGCTTTACGAAAGCTACGGCCCTGGCGCCTACGATTTGCCGGACCAGGGCTTCATCGCCAAGGTCCACCCGCTCGATTTGTGGTTGATGGGTTACCTGCTGAACAACCCGGATGCCAAGTTCAGCCAGATCGTCAAAGCCAGCCAGTTCGAACGCCAGGAAGTCTACAGCTGGCTGTTCAAAAGCCGCCACAAGGGTGCCCGCGACAGCCGCATTCGCACCATGCTGGAGATCGAGGCGTTCCTCGACATTCACCAGCGCTGGCAGAAAGTCGGCTATCCGTTCGATCACCTGGTACCGTCGCTGGCCACCGCCATCGGCAGTTCCGGCGACCGTCCGGCAGCCTTGGCGGAGCTGATCGGTACCATCCTCAACGACGGCGTGCGCATGCCGACACTGCGCATCGACAGCCTGCACTTCGCGGCGAACACGCCGTATGAAACCAAACTGATCAATGACCCGGATGTCGGTAAACGGGTGATGCCTTCCGAGGTGGCCGCCGCCATGCGCGAAGCGTTGTCGCAAGTGGTGGATGCCGGTACAGCCAAACGTATCTCCGGCAGTTTCGTAACGCCTGATGGCAAACCATTGGCCATGGGCGGTAAAACCGGTACGGGCGATAACCGCATCGAAGCCTTCGGCTCAGGTGGGCGAATTCTGAGTTCGAAATCCATTAACCGCACCGCGACCTTCGTGTTCTACATCGGCGACAGTCACTTCGGCACGATGACGGCGTTCGTGCCCGGGCAATCGGCCGAAGCGTTCAAGTTCACCTCGGCCCTGCCGGTGCAAGTGCTCAAGGGGATGGCGCCGATTCTGATGCCGTACCTGCAACCGGGTAGCAGTGTCGCGTGTGCGCCGGTTCCGACATCGCGACTGTGAGCTTTTGCGCAGCAGGTGGTATTTAACTATTTTTCAGATTTGAATACTGGATAGCGCCGAGGCTTATCACTCGGCGCTGTTTTTTTATCTCTACGTCAATCAGCCCACTTCCGAGTCCCAAATAACCGTGACATTGCCCGAATAGCTTCGGGAGGTGCCCGGATGGATCATTTCCTGAACGGCCTCGCGGGGCACTTCGAAATGCAGGGTACCGGGTTTGCGATCCAGGTAAATGCCAGGTTGAAACAACTCGGTGCCAACGCCATCACGTCGCAGGCGGCGACGATTCACCGGCTGCCCCGCCGCATCCACGATCCCGTTCGGCAAAGTGACGCTGACTTCAAGCGGCACCGCGTGACCGGAGGCGGGCTCCCACAGTGCACAGTTGATATCGCTGTAGTATTGGCATTGCAGGCTCATCTTGAAGCGGCTCGACGCAGAGATATTAAATGTCTGATCGCGCGATAATCGTGTCGGTTTACGACCCTGCTCCAGCCAGGATTGCCAACCGCCTTGCGGTTCCAGCAAGACTCGATTGCCACTGGGCGGAATATCCACCTTCAAGGTGTGTTGTACGTCGAGGACGAAGTCCAGGGTCAGGCTGCCGTCGTCTGGAACCATGTACGGTCCAAAATCAAAATCGGCTCCGGAGCCCATGGTGTAGGTAATGGCACCGGTATAGAGCCCGCTCGACATGCTCAATGGATTGGGCGTGCGCAATTCATAGGCAAAATCGAGCGTATCGAAATACATGGACGGGATTTTGAAAAGGGGCACTTTGACACAGGACGCTTCCACTGGCGCTCTCCAGAAAAAACGATACCATTCGGGGCCATACGCCCCTACGCCGCTGACTTGACAAGGGAGTGGCGCATTGACCCAGCCCAGCCCTTCCCAAAGCTTGCGATGGCCTTCGAGAATGTCCGTCACCCCGACCAGATTGGCAGCTGAATCACTCAGGAAGAATCTGGAGCCGATGCCGATTATGCGCACTTCAACCAACTCCGTTTCCCGGGTCTGGGCGTTGGTAATCGTCAGCTGCCGCCAGTTGGCCGGTACCTTTAACGGAACGCCTTCACCCGGCTCTATAGCGCGAGTGGAGTCGAAACGAATCGGCAACTCAATACTGAACATATTGTATCGGGAGCATTGAACCGGGTAGCTGGCACAGTATCCACTGTTCGGTGTTTTGTTGATGAACACGTTTTTACTCGGCTGCGACGGATCGGGCTGGAACAACGCCGTGATCTCCCGATTCGCCGCCTCTGCCGAAGGCGCCGCCATTACCATCAATAACGCCAGACCACACGCAGACATTTTCATGGATTTAACCCGTCTTCTATTCGGTAGAGATGATGTCGGCCCGCGCTCACTCCCCCGGCGCTCTGGCGTTGAACAACAACAGTACGTTGCCGTTGTAATCCCCCGGGCGGTATCCCCCGAACGGTATCACCGGAGCAATTTCAAGCAACACCCGCGCGCCTGTCGCTGCTTCAGCCGCCGACACCACCCGCTGTGGAGAAAGGCCCAACCACACCCCGTTGAAACTGACCCGCAACAAAATGTCGTCAACCGGCCTGCCATTCGACAGGAAGGGGACGACCTCCAGGCGCGCTTCAATGGCGCTGGTGTCATGCCGCACATCGAAATACTTGCGCACGCTGTTCAGGGTCGATGTCGAAGGGTTCCAGATCAACTGCTGCGGCCGGTGAATCCAGTCCGTCTCGGTCGGAATGATATAAAACCCCAAGGTCGGAATATCCGCCGACACTTCGAACGTGTGTTCCTCTCGCGCCGCGAAGGCGCAAGCACTTATCAGCGTCAAGACACTCATGCACCCGGCGATGGTCGCTTGCTTGATCCTGTCAGTTATCTGGTGCATCACCGATGACCTCATCATTGCTTGCTGGCGATGCGCAACGTCTTTTTCGCGTCGCCCTCGATCAGATTGAAGCGGTACTCGCGACCGGGCTTCTTCTCGAATTCGAAGGACTTGCCCGCGAGGACGTGGTGTTTGGTGGTCGGCTCGCACTCGGTCTCATCCTTCAGCGAGCAGTTGCGAAACTCATCGACCACCACCACCGTATTGCCGTTATTGCGCAGCGTGTAACGCTCGGCTGCGTCATCGATCACGCTGTCGAAACGACTGTCCTTTGGCCGCACGAAGAACACCGTGCCAAACCCGGTCATGACGTTGACCCCCGCCGACAAGTTCTTTTTGTACTCATCGCGTTCGTCGCTGGACACCGCAAACTCGTCTTCCTTTTCCGGCACCACCGGCACAAAACGCACACGAAAATATCGTTCGGTGTCCCGATTGCCCATCAGCAGCAAGCGTGTGCCCTGCATGCCATTGGCCGGCACGATCAACCGCGCGGGACTGGCCATCAAGCCATCGCGGCCACTCTCATCCGCCTGTGTCTTGACTGGCACTTCACGGGGCGCTCCATCGGCGTCGTAGAGGATTTCCAGAATGTTGACTTTGACGAACGCGGTGCTGTCACCGCTGTTGAACACACGCTTGAGGTACGTGCTCTTGTCACCATCCAGATAGTCGTAAACCGTTCCGACGTTGATCTGCGGCCCGGCCTGAAGACCCAAGGAAAAACCGCTCAAACCCAACAGTAACCACAAACGTTTCATACCCTTGAACCTCATGACATTGAACACAACACGGATGGCACCTGGCGCTACGCAATCCATCAAAGATCCGAATCCCAGATCACCGTGACGTTGCCGGCGTAGTAGCCCGCCTGACCGGGGCTGAGCATGAAACCCATCTGGCTGGGCGGAATTTCGAAGTGCAGGACGCCTGGACGTCTGTCCACATAGAAACCCGGTTGAAACTGCTGGGCATTCGATGCACCGGCACGTAGCCGACGATGCTTGACCGGTTGACCGGCGAGGTCGGCCAGGCCATTTGGCAGCGTGGTGCTGACCTGCACCTCAACCGCACGTCCGGTCTTGCGGTCCAGGATCATGCACTCATAAGGGTTCATGGCAATTTCGCATTCCAGGTGCATTTTGAAACGCGTCGACGCCGAGATATGAAAACTCTGGTCCCAGAACAACCGCACAGGCTTGCGCCCTTCCTGCAACCAGCTTTGCCAGCCACCTGCCGGGGTCAATCGGATTTTTTCCCCGCCAGGAGGAAGATCGACCTTCAGGGTGTGCAGTACGTCCAGCACGAAGTCCAGGGTCAGGTTGCTGTCGTCCGCAGGCATGCCGCCGATGTCGAAATCGGCGCCCTGGCCGATCCGATAGTTCATCGAGCCGGTATAGAGCCCGCTCGACATTCCCAACGGGTTAGGCGTGCGCAATTCATAGGCAATATCCAGAGTTTCGAAAGACATGTGCGGGATAGCAAAGTTGGTTCTTTTGTTGCAGGCCGCCTCTACCGGGGTTTTCCAGAAGAATCGATAGGTATTGGGTCCGTACGCCCCTACACCGCTGTACTCGCAAGGAGACGGCGCGTAGACCCAGCTACTGCCGAACCACAGCTTCTGATGTCCATCGAGTATGTCTGTCACGCCGACCAGGCTGGCGGCTGAATGACTCAGCACGTATTCGGAACCTACACCGGTAATGCGCACCTCGACCGTTTCGGTTTCCATCGTTTGCCTGTTCGTCACCGTCAGTTGTCGCCAATTGGCCGGTACTTTCAGAGGGATGAGATCCAGACGCCCGATGTTTGCCCTGGGCCCAAAGCGAAACGGCAAACGAATGCTGAACATATTGTTTTCCCGGCACTGGTCAGGGTAAGTCGCGCAATAGCCGCTGTTCGGGGTCCTGTTGATGAATACGTTTTTTTGCGGCTGCGATGAGTCGGGGATGAACACCGCCCGGATCTCCTGATTCACCGCCCCCACCGATGGAACCACCAGCGTCATCGCCAGCGCCAGGCCGATAGTAGAGATTTTCATGGTTTCAACCTGCCTTCTGGTCAGAGGCGCTGGCATCGGCCAACGTATCCGGCGTGCACTGCAGGTCACCGATCATCAACACGTTGTTTTCACTGCGATGCCGATCGGCATCGAGGCGGAACTGGCACAGCAATTGAGTGGCGTGACGCACCTCCAGGGTCGGTGAACCGGCGTTCATTTCCATCGAGAAAAACCCGTCGACTTCAGTCACCCCACGGCTGGCATGGTTGATCACGTGATGCCCCTTGAGCGGCTGTCCTTGTGCGTCGAGCAAGCGCCCGAGCACGGTCAGGGTTTTCATCACCCGCACCTGGCGATATTCCACGCCGCCCTTGTTCAGGTGATAGCGGGTACGGGACGGTTCGATGCTCGCAGCCGGCACATGGTTGCCTTCGAAATCGAAGCTCACCGAGCTGTTCTTGTACGCCGTCAACGGGATGAAATTGCGCCCCGGGCGCAACGCCACGCTGCCGCCACTCAGGTCGTCGGCGCGCAGGGCGATGCCATCGATATCGGACTCGATGTCGACAATCATCCCGGCGCCGCGCCCCTGATGCTGGCTGGTCAGGGCTATATGCTGGCCACCAACGACCACCGTGCTGTCGAGGTTTAGACCGCCAGTGAAATTGCCGTTGAACGAGGAACGCTGAAGAAAACCGTCGCCATTGATCGCATCGGTGCGAAAGTTCGTCAGGCTCGACAAGCCGACGCCGTAGGTGTCGGTGAGCGCGGTTACCGAGACGCTCTGCAGCACATGGTCTTGCAGGTCTTTGCGGTAACCGAGTGACGCGTTGGTGTCACGGCTGCCGTCACGGGCCGTACGTGAGCCGATGCTGCCGGAGACTTGCTGACCTGGTCCGCCCAGCGCCATGTTGATGCTTAGATCGACCCCGCGATTACGCGCATCGCCGCTGCTGAAGCTGCCCGGACGATCGAACAGCGACAGTCGCCAGTTGGCATCACTGCCAAGCACCATAGTACGTTGCGTCCACCCCAGATCCACGCCCACACCTTCGACGTTGCCCTCGCTGTGGAACACCCGCGCATTCAGCGAATCCTTGCGGCTGACCCGATGGTTGAGCGCCAGCGACGAGTTGCTGGTCTGGCCGGTGAACACGTTGCGTTGGCGCACACGAGTGCCGTCGGGCAACGTGTCATAGGTGTTGCGGGTGTCGAGCCAGCTGCGGTTGTGGCTGATCACCAGGCTGCCGGAACCATAGTTGTAGAGGCCTTGCAGATCGGCGCCGGTGCCATGGTCTTCGGTCTGGTACAGGTTGGCGTAAAGGCTGGTGCTATCGGCCAGGCTCCAATCTATAGAGCTGCCATATTGCAACTTTTCACGCACTTGACGTGCCGACAGCCCAAGGATCACCCGCGGGTGCAGCAGATAGTTGATCGAGGCTCCCGCCGTGGCGTCACCGCTGGCTTGCTGATCCCAATTGCTGAGCAACTTGCTTTCTTGCCCGGCAAACAGGTTGTAGCGCCAGCGCTCATCGAGATTGCGCCAGTTGTTGGGCTTGTACACCAACTCCTGGGTGGTCGAAGTGGTCTGGCCGTCCTCGATCAGACGCACTTCCACCTCGTAAATACCGCCGGGTAACGGCCGGGTGTCGAGGGTCTGCAACCCGGCAGGCACCGACTGGGTGTTGATCAGCAGGCCATCGCGAAAAATCTCTACCGAGGCCTGGCGATTGGCGGTGATGTAGATCGGGTAGACACTGGGTTTCGGACTGTCGATCGCCAGGCTGTCGGAACTGCCGTACATCACGCCGACGGCGGTGTCTGGGCTGGTGCCGAACGAACGGGGCTGACGTGTCAGCCCTTCGGAATTGGGGGTGAAGTAACCCAGTCGAAAAAAACTGCCTTGCAGTTCGCGCTGGGTGTAGAGCTCATGCACCGCGTGGTAGGTCTTGTCATCCGGCCCGCCCAGACGTGCCAGTTGCATGTTGAAGGTCTGGCTCCAGTTGCCCAGGCTGCCACTGGCTTCGAGGCCGAAACGCCCTCCCAGATCCTGATCCTGGCCACCGTTGAGGTTGAGCTGATTGCGCACCATCAGGCCGCTGCTGCCGCCTTCGGGTTGTTCGTAGAAACGTTTGGCTTCACGGTCGCGTTCGGCGTTTTGCGTGACGATCGAGAGCAGTGAGCTTTCGAGGTTGTAATGAACGGCCAGCATTTGCTCCGGGCATTGGCCCGTGCAGGAGCCAAGTGTCACGCCGGGTTTCAGGATGTCGGCCCAAACCTCACGTTCACTGGCGCCGAAGCGGCTGTCGCTGGTGTCGGTGAAGTCGAGCAAGGTGACTCGGTCATCACGAGACAACACAATCATCGCTTCGCCCAATGGCTGTTGATCCAGTTCAATCCGAACCGCCAAGGGGACATCGAAAAAATGCTCCTCGAAATCCGCCGGCAAGCCTTTGGCCTGGGCCAGCAAACTTCTGGGCGTATTATCAATAGAAGTAGGCGCCGCAAATGCACTGCTACATAACAGCAGCGCAAGCGCCGCCGCGATGGGCGTCATCGGGAACATGAACGGATACTCTCATTACAAAGAAATTGAATCCCGACCGACAACTTGAAGGCTTGCCGGCCGGTCACGTTACTTAAGCAAGTAAGCGCTTAACGCTGGGTCAAGTTCAACGAGCAACGGGAGGCACAGCGTCGAACATCATGGTGACGGCCCCGGTGTAATCACCCGGCGCAAAGGTGGAACCCACCGCCTTGATGTTGAGTGGCGCCCGATAGTTGACGTTCGATTCAGTCTCGCCAACCACAATTTGCGGAGTCGTGGTGAGGACTACATTGTTGAGCGCCACTTGCAGGTTGATCGTGCTCGCACCCGCAATCAGCCTTGGCACGCTTTCAAGGCTGGCGTGCACCGAACCGTTGTTGTTGCGCACATCGAAGAAGCCATTGACCTCACCCATGGTGCCGGTAGAAGGCCTGAAGCTCATGTCCTGGTCCTTGTTGACCAGATCCGGATCGACCGGGACAACATAGAACCCGTTTGTCGGTACGTGGGCAATCAGGCTGATGGAATGACGAGCTTCACCCGCGGCGAATACGGCGGAAGAACTCAGAGCCAGAACAGCCAGTGGAGCGGCAATTGCGAATTTCTTGAACATCATTCAGTACCTGTCTTTATAAAATTATCGACCCATTGAAAGTTCATAAAGAACAACAAACCGTCACGAGCAATTTGTGTTCATCCGAACTTTCAACGCCGAAGAATGATCAAGCAATTCTTCTGCAAAGTAAGCAGGCAAGTTCCCTAAAGCTCGTAGCCAAACAGCCACGACCCCAGAAGGAAAAATACGGGAATATCGATAAAACAAATGCCCGACTGTAAGAAGCAGACTACATAAAGCCATGCCTCAACTGTTTCAGGCCGACAATGACACAGCAACTTCTGTAGGAGCGTTATTACACCATCAATAAATAAAGGCGTAAGTCGACTGTTTAGAGAGTTAACACTAATTTCAGATTTTCCACCTATCTTTATAGCCATTCGCGAGGGGGTGAAAGCGCCATTTTCAGTGGCGGTTATGTCTGCCGCTGGTCAGTCAGCCTTGCTCGACACCTAAGATATATCTTAAGTTGTATCTAAACACGACGAGAGAAAAGCAAAATGAGAGACCATCATTCCCCCCACCGCGAACACGGTGACGCCCGCGACGGCTTCGAAAAACGCCCAGGCCCCGGCCGCGAACGCGGTGGACGCGGCCCGCGGGTCTTTGCCCCCGGCGATTTGAAACTGCTGCTGCTGGCGCTGATCGCCGAGCAGCCGTGCCACGGCTATGACCTGATCCGCCAGATCGAAAGCATGTTCGACGGCGCCTACAGCCCCAGCCCCGGTGTGATCTACCCGACCCTGACCTTCCTTGAAGAAAGCGAGATGATCCTGGGCGACGCCGAGGGCGGGAAAAAACGCTACACCATCACTGATGCCGGACGTCTGTCGTTAAGCGATCAGGCGATTGCACTGGACGGCGTGCGGATGCGCATCGACGTCAGCAAGCGCTCATTGCGTGGCCATGACCGCCCCGCCGAGATTCACGAGGCCGTGCACAACTTGCGTCATGCCTTGCAGATGCATCACGGCCGCTGGAGCCCTGAAGAAATCCTGCGGGTGCGCGACCTGCTTAACAACACCGCCAAAGCCATCGTTGATGGCCCTGTCGTTCAACCCGTTCAGGAGCAAGCCGAATGACTGAAGTGATCGTGCAAACCATCCACCGTGTCAGCCACGAGATCAAACGCCGTCGTCTGGAAGTGTTGCGGGTGGTCGACCTGACGCCGCGCATGCGCCGCATCACGCTGGGTGGACCGGAATTGGCGGGCTTCGTCAGCCTCGGCACGGACGACCACGTCAAACTGCTGTTTCCACAAAACGCGGCGGAGCAAGCCGCCCTGGAAACCCTGGTGCTGGGTGCCGGTAAAACCGACCAGCCGATGCCGGCGATGCGCGACTACACGCCGCGTCGTTACGACCTCGACACGCTGGAATTGGACATCGATTTCGTGCTGCACGGCGACGGCCCTGCCTCGACCTGGGCCGAGCAAGCCAAGCCCGGCCAATTCCTGCACATCGGCGGGCCACGAGGCTCGATGGTCGTGCCGGACATCTTCGACAGCTATTTGCTGATCGGTGACGAGACCGCCCTGCCCGCGATCGCTCGGCGGCTGGAAGGTTTGGCGGCCAATCGTCGGGCGCTGGTGGTCATCGAAGTGGAGAACGGTGCTGAGCAACAGAGGCTGGAAAGCGCCGCGCAGGTGAATGTGATCTGGGTCTTGCGCGAGGGCGGAAAGAACAACTTGCTGAAGACGGTGAAGCAGCTGCAAGTGCCGAGTGGCAATTTGTATGCGTGGGTTGCGACTGAAACCAAAATGTCGCGGCAGATACGCCGAGTGTTGCTGGATGAGCATGGGCTGAACGAGCAGTTCGTCAAAGCGGTCGGCTACTGGCGGGCGGATGACAGCGACGACGAGTGAAACCTTAAAAGATCGCAGCCTGCGGCAGCTCCTACAGGGTGTACGACGATCCATTGTAGGAGCTGCCGCAGGCTGCGATCCTGGCGATCTTACTGGCGACGATGTCTATCCAGCCCAACCACCAACAACGCTATCGCCACAAAACCCAATAGCAGCCCCCCGGCATTCATGAACACCTGTGGATAACCCAGCTTCTCGACATCAATGAACGGATAGGGATAAACCGCCAGCAGATGTCCGCGCCACAACGAATACGCGAAGTACACCACGGGATAGATCACCCACGCAGCGATATGCCGCAGTCTTAACGTGCCTTTCGGCACACAGCACCACCAATACGCCAGAAACAGCAGCGGCATGACGTCATGCATCAGCTCATCGGCCAGCCATTGCCAGCCTTGCGGGTGCCATAAATGGCGTAACAACACGTTGTACCCCAGGCCGACCACGGCGATGCTCACGGCAATGCCGCTACTCACCCACGGTTGCAAAAACCAGCGTCGCGCGGCCGACTCGCGGGACGTCAGCTCACACGTCAGCACGGTCGCCACCAGCGTATTGCTCAGCACGGTGAAATAGCTGAAGAAGCTGACCAGCCCACCGAGCAGGCTGGCCGCCAGCGTCCAGCGTGAGTAGAAAATCAGGTACAGCTGAATGCTCAGTCCCGCCCAGCCAAGCACTGCAGCCACGGCGACAACACGACGCCTCGCGGCAGAACCTGGCGTCGGTGGGTTGACCATGCTCAGAGCGGACGCTTGGTGCGCATCAACTTCACGTACAAGCGCTCGACCTTCTCCCGCGCCCACGGGGTTTTGCGCAGAAAAGTCAGGCTCGACTTGATGCTCGGATCACTCTTGAAACAGCGGATATCGATGCGCTCGGCCAGCCCCGACCATTCGTAGTGTTCAACCAGGGCGTTGAGGATTTGCTCCAGCGTCACGCCGTGCAGCGGGTTGTTGTTCTGTTCGGTCATGCCGGGCCTTTGCGCGAAGAAAGAATAAAGAAGCCGCGCACCTTAGCCGAGGGCTTCGATGGGGGGAAGGACTCAGTTAACTGTAGGCCAACGACAGCGATTTGTAGGAGCAAGAAGAACCCTGTAGGAGCAAAGCTTGCTCGCGATGGCGTCTTGCCAGTCAACATAGATGTTGGATTGAGCTGGCGCCATCGCGAGCAAGCTTTGCTCCTACAGGTTGTGCATTTTTTTTGCCGGTTAATGCACTGTTACCAAATCCGAAACGCTGCATGTCAAGAAAAGCGCTTTCTCTCTTTGTAACAGATCATTATCCTGCCGCCCTTAAGCTGAAACGCTTCACTGCCCGATCCATCTCGTTGCGTTCAGTTCCTCCCCCAGAAAAAGATCAAGAATTTCTACTTTATGCCCGACTTTCCAACTCCGCGAGACAGCGCTGTCTGCACCCCTATTGCTCGTCGAAAAGCCCTGAACCTGATCGGTGGATTCACCGCGTTGGGCCTCGCCACTTGCACCCAGGCCACTCCGGCTTTCGATAGTGAGTCGCCGTGGATGCTCGGCGACTGGAACGGCACGCGCACCGAACTTTCGGAAAAAGGCTACGACTTCAAAGTCGATTACACCGGCGAAATGGGCAGCAATCTGCACGGCGGCTACGACCATGACCGCACCGCTCGCTACAGCGACCAGTTTGGCCTCGGCACGCACCTGGACCTGCAGAAGATTCTGGGCTGGGATGACGCCGAGTTTCAGCTGACCATCACCGAGCGCAACGGCAACAACATCAGCAACGACCGCATCAATGATCCGCGCGTGGGCGGGTTCACCTCGGCTCAGGAAGTCTGGGGCCGTGGCCAGACCTGGCGCCTGACGCAGATGTGGTATCAGCAGAAGTTCTTCGATCAGAAGCTCGACATCAAGGTCGGCCGCTTCGGCGAAGGCGAAGACTTCAACAGCTTCCCCTGCGACTTCCAGAACCTCGCGTTCTGCGGCTCGCAGGTCGGCAACTGGGTCGGTGGCATCTGGTACAACTGGCCGGTCAGCCAATGGGCGATGCGGGTCAAATATCACCTGACGCCTGAGCTCTATGCACAGATTGGTGCCTATGAGCAGAACCCGTCGAACCTTGATCGCGACAATGGTTTCAAGCTCAGCGGCAGTGGCACCCAGGGGGCGATCCTGCCGGTGGAACTGGTCTGGTCGCCGAAGCTCAATGGCCTGCCGGGTGAATACCGCGCCGGTTATTACTACAGCAGCGCTAACGCCACCGACGCTTACAAGGACAGCAACGGTCAGCCGGCCGCCCTGAGTGGCGAGGCTTACCGCAGCGCGTCGAGCAAACACGGCGTGTGGCTCGGTGTGCAGCAGCAATTGACCAGCCGCGCCAGCGACAACTCCCGCGGCCTGAGCGTGTTCGCCAACGGCACGATGCACGACAAGAAGACCAACGCCATCGACAACTATGTCCAGGCAGGCGTCGTCTACAAAGGCTTGTTCGATGCACGCGCCAGGGACGACATCGGTTTCGCCCTGGCTCGCGTCCACGTCAACCCGGCCTATCGCAAGAACGCCGAGGCGACCAATCAGGCCCGCGCCGTGTTCGACTACAACGACCCGTCCTTCCTGCCACCGCAGGACACCGAATACAGCGCCGAACTCTATTACGGCGTGCACGTCACGAACTGGCTGACCGTGCGCCCGAACCTGCAATACATCCGCCACCCCGGTGGCGTGGACCAGGTCGATGACGCGCTGATTGGCGGGATCAAGATCCAGTCGTCCTTTTAACCAACACCACAAACCCTGTAGGAGCAGAGCTTGCTCGCGATGGCGGTGTGTCATGCAGCATCAATGTCAACTGACACTCCGTCATCGTCGGAACGCCGCCCGGACCAAGCTTTGCTCCTACAAGGGTTGCATCAACCACACAGTTTTTATCTGAACCCAGCCCGCACCGGATCATCATCTACAGTGAACTTGCGCGGGACTACTTAAAACGTCACGGAGAACCACACTATGAGCACTGATGGTGCTTTGAGTCGAAGCCGTCTACTGCCGAGCCTGCTCGGTATCCTGCTTCTGCTAATGGGCCTGGCCATGCTGGCCGGGGGGATCAAGCTGAGCATGCTCGGCGGCTCGCTGTATTACCTGCTGGCCGGTATCGGCCTGGCGCTGACCGGCGTGCTGTTGCTTGCCGACCGTTATGCCGCGCTGAGTATGTACGCCGTGGTGTTGTTCGCCAGTACGGTCTGGGCACTGGGGGAAGTCGGCCTGGACTGGTGGCAACTGGTGCCACGTCTGGCGCTGCTCTTTACCCTCGGTATCGTCATGCTGCTGCCGTGGTTTCGTCGCCCGTTGCGCAGCGGTGAGTTCAATCCGGTCGGCACCGGTGTACTGAGCGCTGCCGTGGTCATCGCGGGTATCGCCGCGCTGGCCAGCCTGTTCACCAATCCGGGTGAAATCAAAGGCCAACTGGACCGCGACAGCGTGCCGGGCATGACCAACACCGCCCCGGCCATGCCCGACGGTGACTGGAACTCCTACGGCCGCAGCGCCCATGGCGATCGTTACTCGCCACTGACCCAGATCACCCCGCAGAACGCGAACAAACTCGTTCCGGCCTGGACCTTCCGCACCGGAGACCTGCCAGGGCCGAACGACCCGGGTGAAACCACGGCCGAAAACACCCCGCTGAAAGTCAACGGCATGCTCTACGTCTGCACGCCGCACAGCCAGGTGATCGCGCTGGACCCGGACACCGGCAAGGAAATCTGGCGTTTCGATCCGAAGCTCTCCACGCAAAACGCGGCGAACTTCAAGGGTTGGGCACACATGACCTGCCGTGGCGTGACCTATCACGATGACGCCGTTTATGCGTCCGAACAAAGCCCGACCGGCACCGCCAACCCTGCGCCGGTCAGCAGCGTCTGCCCTCGCCGGATCTTCCTGCCGACTGCCGACACCCGTCTGATCGCCCTCGACGCCGACACCGGCAAGATGTGCGAAGACTTCGGCGACAAGGGCCAGGTTGATCTGCGCGCCAACATCGGCGGCTTCACCGCGGGCGGTTACTACTCCACCTCACCTCCAGCGGTCACTAAAGACCTGGTGGTGATTGGCGGCCACGTCACCGACAACGTCTCCACCGACGAGCCTAGCGGCGTGATCCGCGCGTTCGACGTGCACACCGGCAAACTGGTGTGGAACTGGGACAGCGGCAACCCGGACGACACCACGCCGATTGCCGAAGGCAAGATCTACACCCGCAACTCGCCGAACATGTGGTCCATGTTCTCGGTCGACGAAAAACTCGGCATGCTTTACCTGCCGATGGGCAACCAGACCCCGGACCAGTTCGGTGGTGCGCGCACCCCTGAATCGGAATTGCACGCCGCCGGCCTGACCGCCCTCGACATCGCCACCGGTAAAGTGCGCTGGCACTTCCAGTTCACCCACCATGACCTGTGGGACATGGACGTCGGCGGCCAGCCAACCCTGATGGACCTGAAAACCGCTGACGGCGTGAAGCCAGCGGTACTCGCGTCCACCAAGCAAGGCAGCATCTACGTGCTGGACCGCAGCACCGGTAAAGCGATCGTGCCGATCAACGAAGTGCCGGTGCCACAAGGCGCTGTCGAAGGTGATCACACTTCGCCAACCCAACCGAAATCCGACCTGAACCTGATGCCGCCGCCGCTGAAAGAACGCGACATGTGGGGCGTGACGCCGTTCGACCAACTGATCTGCCGGATCGACTTCAAATCCATGCGCTACGACGGCCCGTTCACGCCGCCATCGCTGCAAGGTTCGATCGTGTATCCAGGCAACTTCGGCGTGTTCGACTGGGGCGGTATCTCGGTTGACCCGGTGCGTCAGATTGCTTTCATGAACCCGGACTACATGGCGTTCAAATCGAAAATGATCCCGGCCGCCGAAATCGCTGCCCAAGGCCCGCGTAAAAGCGAAACCGAAGGCGTACAGCCGAACAAAGGCGCGCCATACGGCGTCATCCTCGAACCTCTGCTCTCGCCACTGGGCCTGCCGTGCCAGGCACCGGCCTGGGGTTACGTGACAGCGGTCGACCTGACCACCAGCAAAATCATCTGGAAACACAAAAACGGCACCGTGCGCGACAGCTCACCGGTTCCGATCCCACTGAGCATGGGCGTGCCTAGCCTGGGCGGCACCTTCACCACTGCCGGTGGCGTGGCCTTCCTGAGCGGCACCCTCGACCAGTACCTGCGCGCCTACGACGTGAAAAACGGCAAACAGCTGTGGGAAGGCCGCCTGCCAGCAGGCGCGCAAACCACACCGATGACCTACACCGGCAAGGACGGCAAGCAATACGTGCTTGTCGTTGCTGGCGGTCACGGATCGCTGGGCACCAAGCAGGGTGACTATGTGATTGCGTACAAACTGTCCGAGTAGGTTTTAGCGGCGGTTAAAGGAAAGGCGACTCCTGTGAGGGGGTCGCCTTTTTTTGTGGGCGATTGGAATACCATCTCCGCCCACCCCTTCAAGTCAAAACATACAAGCGAGCCTGCTCGCGAAGGCTATTTATCATCCACCATTTGATTTGCCTGACACACCGCATTCGCGAGCAAGCCCGTCCCACAGGGGAATGGTGTACACCTGCGAGTAATGGTCGGCTGTCAGGCCGCCATCGCGAGCAAGCTTTGCTCCTACAAAGCAAAAGCAAGCAAAAGCAAACCTGCGTACGCCTTTCGCTTCTCACCACTCAACAGGCCGAGCGTTAGCTCGCCTGCAGCTCTTGATCTTGATCCACCCGCCCCCTCGGGAGGCTGAGTGGAGGTGTTCATCTGGGGGACAGGCGCGCAGCGCCGTTCGACGCAGTCGAACACATCGAGAGGAGGTCGAAGCGAAGCCGACCGGAGGCGATGCCCCCAGATGGATACCGGAACGAAGGAACGCCGAGCCTAAGCGAGGGGCCGGACGCTCGGGGCGAGACCTTTGGTTCCTTTGGGCTGGGCCGGCACTCCGGCGTTTGCCAAAGGGACTCGCCGTAAGGGCGAAACCCTAAGCCGCCGTTACCGCAGAAACGGATATGTACACAACCAACAGCAACATGGTCGGCCCAAAGGCCGCCAAGTCAAACACACCTGTCAAAACCCTGAACACACACCCAGAAATATCCCGAGCCATTGAAACCACCCCCCACCTGCCCCATCTAAGACCCATACCCTATTGCGCAGGTGCCCCATGACCGACCAGCAAGAATTCCCCGAAGACCCGAGCGACTACGCCGACCCAGAGAGCGCCGAACACCACTCCACCGGCAAAGGCCTCGCCCTGCCAGGCCAGAACCTGCCGGACAAGGTCTACATCATCCCGATCCACAACCGCCCGTTCTTCCCGGCCCAAGTGCTGCCGGTCATCGTCAATGAAGAACCGTGGGCTGAAACGCTGGACCTGGTAAGCAAATCCGATCACCACTCCCTGGCCCTGTTCTACATGGACACGCCCCAGGAAGACCCGCGCCATTTCGACACCTCCGCCCTGCCGCTCTACGGCACCCTGGTCAAGGTGCATCACGCCAGTCGCGAAAACGGCAAACTGCAATTCGTCGCCCAAGGCCTGACTCGCGTGCGCATCCGCACCTGGCTCAAACACCATCGCCCGCCGTACCTGGTGGAAGTCGAATACCCGCACCAGCCCACCGAGCCGACCGACGAGGTCAAGGCCTACGGTATGGCGCTGATCAACGCGATCAAGGAACTGCTGCCGCTCAACCCGCTGTACAGCGAAGAGCTGAAGAACTACCTCAACCGCTTCAGCCCCAACGATCCGTCGCCGCTGACCGACTTCGCCGCCGCCCTGACCTCGGCCACCGGCAGCGAGCTGCAAGAAGTGCTCGACTGCGTGCCCATGCTCAAACGCATGGAAAAAGTCCTGCCGATGCTGCGCAAGGAAGTCGAAGTCGCACGCCTGCAAAAAGAGATTTCCGCCGAAGTTAACCGCAAGATCGGCGAGCATCAGCGCGAGTTCTTCCTCAAGGAACAACTCAAGGTCATCCAGCAAGAGCTGGGCCTGACCAAGGACGACCGCAGCGCTGACATCGAGCAGTTCGAACAGCGCCTGGAAGGCAAGGTGTTGCCAGCTCAGGCGCAAAAACGCGTCGAAGAGGAAATGAACAAACTCTCGATCCTCGAGACCGGTTCGCCGGAGTATGCGGTCACCCGCAACTACCTCGACTGGGCGACCTCGGTGCCGTGGGGCGTGTACGGCGAGGACAAACTCGACCTCAAGCATGCACGAAAGGTGTTGGACAAACACCATGCCGGCCTCGACGACATCAAGGACCGCATCCTCGAGTTCCTCGCGGTCGGCGCCTACAAAGGCGAGATCAGCGGCTCCATTGTGCTGCTGGTCGGCCCGCCGGGCGTAGGTAAAACCAGTGTCGGCAAATCCATCGCCGAATCCCTCGGCCGGCCGTTCTACCGCTTCAGCCTCGGCGGCATGCGCGACGAAGCCGAGATCAAGGGCCATCGCCGCACCTACATCGGCGCGCAGCCGGGCAAACTCGTCCATGCGTTGAAAGACGTCGAAGTGATGAACCCGGTGATCATGCTCGACGAGATCGACAAGATGGGCCAGAGCTACCAGGGCGACCCGGCCTCGGCGCTGCTGGAAACCCTCGACCCGGAACAGAACGTCGAATTCCTCGATCACTATCTGGATTTGCGTCTGGACCTGTCGAAAGTGCTGTTCATCTGCACCGCCAACACCCTGGACTCGATCCCCGGCCCGTTGCTGGACCGGATGGAAGTGATTCGCCTGTCGGGTTACATCACCGAAGAAAAAATCGCCATCGCCAAACGTCACCTGTGGCCGAAACAGCTTGAGAAGGCCGGTGTGTCCAAAGGCAGCCTGTCGATCAGCGACAGCGCATTGAAGTCGTTGATCGATGGCTACGCTCGCGAAGCCGGGGTGCGACAGTTGGAAAAACAACTGGGCAAACTGGTGCGCAAAGCCGTGGTGAAACTGATCGACGAGCCGAAAGCGGTGATCAAACTCGGGCCGAAAGACCTGGAAGCCTCACTCGGCCATCCGGTGTTCCGTAATGAACAAGTGCTGTCGGGGACTGGCGTGATCACGGGCCTGGCCTGGACCAGCATGGGCGGCGCGACCTTGCCGATCGAAGCCACGCGCATTCACACCTTGAACCGTGGCTTCAAACTTACCGGGCAACTGGGCGATGTGATGAAGGAGTCGGCGGAAATCGCCTACAGCTACGTCAGCTCCAATCTGAAGTCGTTCGGCGGTGATCCGAAGTTCTTCGACGAAGCCTTCGTTCACCTGCACGTCCCGGAAGGCGCCACCCCGAAAGACGGCCCAAGCGCCGGCGTGACCATGGCCAGCGCCCTGCTTTCGCTCGCCCGAAACCAGGCGCCGAAAAAAGGCATCGCCATGACCGGCGAACTGACACTGACCGGGCATGTCCTGCCGATTGGCGGCGTGCGCGAGAAGGTGATTGCGGCGCGGCGGCAGAAGATCTTTGAATTGATCCTGCCGGAGCCTAATCGCGGCAGCTTTGAAGAATTGCCGGACTATCTGAAGGAAGGGATTACCGTGCACTTTGCCAAGCGCTTTGCGGATGTGGCGAAGATATTGTTCTGATAATCATCTAGCGCCTGCACCACCGCCATCGCGGGCAAGCCTTGCTCCTACGGACGGCACAATCCGTAGGAGCAAGGCTTGCCTGCGATGGCGTCGGCACTTACAACACATCTCCTTCTGTGCCGTCACACTTTGTCTCATCTTCAGTTATGCTCGCCGTTCGTCGTGAATGCCGGAGCCACTGACCTTATGTCCCCCACTCGCCTGTTTGTCCCCCTCGCCCTCTCCTTGCTGGCCGCGTGCGCCACGCAACCGAAACAGAACGTGACCGTGGAAAAACAAAGCGAATGCCCAGTGCAACTGCACAGCGGGCAAAACCTGATCCTGACCCTGCCAAGCAACCCGACCACGGGTTACCGCTGGGCGATCCAGGATTCGGCCGGTGGCGTATTGCGCGCGCTCAGCCCCGAGGTCTACAGCAATCCGCAAGATGGGGGGATCGTCGGCAGCGCCGGCCTCTCGACCTGGCGCTTCCAGTCCTTCGCCGCGGGCACTGGCCGTTTGCGCCTGACGTACTCACAGCCATGGGCACCGGAAGTACCGGCAGTGGAAACGTTCGACTGCGCAATCTCGGTTAACTGATCGTGGGCTGGCTGATTCTGGCGCTGATGGGCGCGGTGACGTTCCTCTACGGCGTCAGTGTGCATGCGGCGTTGCTCTGCCTGCTGGTCAAACCGCTGCCGGTATTGGCACTGCTCGGTTGGTTGCATGACGCACCGCCCAGCGAATATCGGCGCTGGATCAGCCTTGGATTGATTTTCTCTCTGGTCGGCGATGTGCTGCTGGCATGGCCGGGGGATTTGTTTGTGTTTGGTCTTGGGGCGTTTTTGGTCGCCCACTTGGCGTATCTAAAGGCCTACTTGAGTGATTGCCGGCGGTTGGCGCTGTTACCGCTGATCATCGCGTTGGGCGTCGGCGCGGTGTTGTTGGGGATCTTGATTTCCAATGGGCTGGGTCCGCTGCTGATCCCGGTGATCGTCTACGGTCTGGCCATCAGCGCCATGCTTTGGCGGGCGCTGGCCCGGCTCGGCACTGACGTGCCCAAACGCTCGGCGCTGCTGGCGGCCGCAGGTGCGGTGGCGTTTGTGTTTTCGGACAGCGTGATTGGCATCAATCGATTCGTCGCGCCGTTTCATGCCGCGCCTTACGTGATCATCCTCAGCTATTGGTTGGGGCAATGGGGGATTGCGGCGTCGGCGTTCGGCGCAAAACCGCACTGAACCCTTCGCGAGCAGGCTCGCTCCCACATTTGATTAGTGTTAAACGCACTTCTTGTGTCCGACGCAGAACTACTGTGGGAGCGAGCCTGCTCGCGAAAGCAGTCTCACTGAACACGCAAACCTCGGATCCTGCCCGGCGTTTATCAGACAACCCGCGCATCCCCCCGTCAATTTGGCTAAAATGCCGGCCTTTTCCACCTATGCCGCTGGAACCACCGTGAGCAAAGAATCCGATCGCCTTTTCGCCCAGCCTTTGGCCCAGGTGCCTGACTTCGCCTTTAACGAGGACGTGGTGCGGGTGTTCCCGGACATGATCAAGCGCTCGGTGCCGGGTTATCCGACCATCGTTGAGAACCTTGGCGTGCTCGCCGCGCAGTTCGCCCAGCCCAACAGCGTGCTCTACGACCTCGGCTCGTCCTTGGGCGCCGTGACTCAGGCGCTGCGCCGACACGTACGCACTGACGGCTGCCGCGTCATCGCTGTGGATAACTCGGCGGCGATGGTCGAACGCTGCCGCGAATACCTCAACGGTCAAGACTCGATGTTCCAGGAGTTGCTGCCGGTGGAAGTGATCGAAGGCGACATCCTTGCCCTCGAATTCCAGCCAGCCTCGGTGGTGGCGCTGAACTTCACCCTGCAATTCATCGCCCCGGAGCAGCGCACCGCATTACTCTCGCGTATCCACCAATCGCTGTTGCCCGGGGGCGCGCTGATTCTGTCGGAGAAGCTGCGCTTCAACGACCCCGAAGAACATGCGCTGCTCACTGACTTGCATGTCGCGTTCAAACGCGCCAACGGCTACAGCGAACTGGAAATCGCCCAGAAACGCAGCGCCATCGAAAACGTCATGAAGCCCGACAGCCTCGAAGAACACCGCGAGCGCCTATTGGCCGCCGGGTTCTCGAAAGTCGTGCCGTGGTTCCAGTGTCTTAACTTTGCCTCGTTGATTGCCTTGCCATGATTGATCTCTCTCCCCTCGCCCGCCGTCTGGCCGGTACTCCGCTGGCCGACTGGGCGAACACCCTGCAGGCGCAACTCGACAAGAAAATGGAAAAGGGTCATGGCGACCTGGAGCGCTGGCAGAGTGCACTGGACGCCTTGCCGAAGATTCAGCCGAGGGTCGTCGATTTACTGAATGGTCTGACGCTGGACACCGATTGCGACGACGAAACCCGTGCGCAAATGCGCACCGCGCTGATGGGCTTGTCGCCGTGGCGCAAAGGGCCATTCGATTTGTTTGGTGTGCACGTCGATACTGAATGGCGTTCGGACTGGAAGTGGTCGCGGGTTGCACCGCATCTGGATCTGAAGGGAAAACGCATCCTCGATGTCGGCTGCGGCAACGGCTATTACATGTGGCGCATGCTCGGTGCCGGGGCCGATAGCGTGATTGGTGTTGACCCGAACTGGCTGTTCTTCTGCCAGTTCCAGGCGGTACAGCGCTACCTGTCCGAACCCAATGCCTGGCACCTGCCGTTCCCGTTCGAAGACCTGCCGCCGAACATGGAAGGCTTCGACACGGTGTTTTCCATGGGGGTGTTCTATCACCGCCGCTCGCCGATCGAGCATTTGCTGGCGCTGAAGGATTGCCTGGTCAAGGGCGGCGAATTGGTGCTGGAGACGCTGGTGATTGAAGGCGATCAGCAGCAGGTGCTGGTACCGGAAGACCGTTATGCGCAGATGCGTAACGTGTGGTTCCTGCCGTCGGTGCCGGCGCTGGAGCTGTGGCTGCGCCGGGCCGGGTTCACCGATGTTCGCTGTGTGGACGTGAGCGTGACGACGGTCGAGGAACAGCGCGGGACGGAGTGGATGAAGTATCAGTCGCTGAGCGATTTCCTTGACCCGCAAGATCACAGCAAGACGATTGAAGGGCTGCCGGCACCGATGCGCGCCGTCATCGTGGCCCGCAAATAAACCCAATCGCCCAAACACCACATAAACCTGTGGGAGCGAGCCTGCTCGCGATGAGGACCTTTCAGCCAACGAAAATGTTGGATGTTAGTCCGCTATCGCGAGCAGGCTCACTCCCACAGTAATTCGGTGTTTATTCTGCTGGTTTGGCTCTTCGGGCCTTGAAGAACTCGCTCAGCACCGCCCCGCACTCCTCAGCCAACACCCCGCCTTCATACAGCACCCGGTGATTCAAGAATCCCTGGGTAAAAAACTGCCCCTGACTCTGCACAATCCCGGCCTTCGGCTCCAGCGCTCCATACACCACTCGAGCAATCCGCGAATGCACGATCAGCCCGGCGCACATGCTGCACGGTTCAAGCGTCACGTACAGCGTGCTGCCGGGCAGACGATAGTTGCTGGCTGCCAACGCGGCAGCGCGGATCGCGACCATCTCGGCGTGGGCACTCGGGTCGTTGCCGCTGATCGGACAGTTGAAACCCCGGCCGATGATTTCACCGTCCTGCACCAGCACCGCGCCCACCGGCACTTCACCGAGCGCCGCGCCTTGGGCGGCCAGGGCCAGGGCTTCGCGCATGAAGTCACGATCACGGCTGCGGTCGATGATTGCTGTCGGGCGTATCTGACGCATCAGGCCACCTCGATAGCGGCCATCAGGCCGGTTTCCATGTGGTCGATCACATGGCAGTGGAACATCCAGATCCCTGGGTTATCCGCCACCAGCGCCACTTGAGCTCGCTCGTTCTTGCCCAGCAAATAGGTGTCCGTGAAGTACGGAATAACCTTGTGCCGGTTCGACGAAATCACCTTGAAGCTCATGCCGTGCAGGTGAATCGGGTGTTGATACTGAGTCATGTTCTTCAATTCGAAAATGTAGCTCTTGCCCTTCTCGAGCTTGGCAATCGGGCGGTCGGCGCAAGTCTTGTCGGTAATGTCCCAGGCCTTGCCGTTGATCTGCCACAGGCTTGGCGGCTTGCCATTGTCGACGTTCACCGACACTGAGCCTACCCATTCGAAATTGAAGTTGAGTTTCTCGGCATTGGCCAGGTCCGGCTCGGCCACCGGGTTGGCGGGCAGTGCGGGTGGCCACTGGGTCGGTGCATCGGCGTTCGCCACCGAACGGAACGTGCCCAGGCGTACCGGGCCATTGCGCAGGGACAGTTCTTCACCGGCCGGCGGTGCCTTGATCGCCAGACAAATGCGCATGCCCGGGCCGAGCCAGTATTCCTTGCCCAATGGGCGCGGTTCGATGGGGTTGCCGTCCAGCGCGTAGATCTGCGCTTCGACGCCAGGGATATTGAGTCGGTAGGTCAGGGTGTTATCGAGATTGAGCAGGCGCACCCGGGTGATCTGCCCGGCAGGCAATTCGATCACCGCTTGCGAGACTCCGTTAATGGTCGACAGGCGCCCGGCCGTGCCACCACGGGCCGCTTCGCGAGGAATGCTGAACGCGACAAAAGCGCCCTCTTCATCGACGTGCCAGCTCTTGAGGCTCAACGTCCTTTCGTACTTGAAACCGGTGGGCTCGCGCTCTTCGATGATCAACGGCCCGACCAGCCCGCGACCGAGTTCTTCGCTGCTGTTCACATGCGGGTGATACCAGTAGCTGCCGGCGTCGGGCACGCGGAATTTGTAGTCGAAGTATTCGCCCGGCAACACTGGAAGCTGCGAGACGTATGGCACGCCGTCCATTTCCAGCGGCAGGCGGATGCCGTGCCAGTGAATGGTGGTGGCCACCGGCAGGTGGTTGATGAAACGCACCCGCAGCCATTCGCCCTGACGCACTCGCAACTCGGTGCCCGGCGCCGACGGGCCGAACGCCCAGGCTTCGGTCTTGTGCCCGGGCACCAGTTCAACGTCCAGCGGTGCGGCGATCAGCTCGTAGTCGTGGCCCGCATCGGCGTCGGCCATCTTGCCCAACCAGTACCGCGACGCGCCCCCCGCTCCGACACCAACGACAACAAGACCGGCCAGGCCACCGAGAATTTGGCGACGGGTAAAGGACATGAACTCAACTACCTCACGTATCAGCGACAGGCATGGGGCCTGTAAAAGGCGAATACGATACACCTGCGGTTGAGAAACAGTAAGGGTGACGCGGCGGATGGCCGCAGAGGCCGCCCCTCACCCTAACCCTCTCCCCAAGGGGCGAGGGGACTGACCTAAGTGTCTTGCGAAATACTGCGACCTGAAAATTCCGAGTCGAACTCAGGTTCTGAAAATCCCCCGATCGGCTCCCTTTCCCCCTCTCCCCCGTGGGGAGAGGGCTGGGGTGAGGGGTGGCTCTTGAAGCTGATCAATCAGCGTCCGGGTAACGCCAACCCCATCAACAAATGCACAACACCTTCGCCCAGCATCATCACCCCCGGCACACCTGCCACATTCAATGCCTGCCGATCCATCCGCCCCACATCCCGCAATTCCACCCGAACCCGAGTCAGCGCCACCGGCTGCTGCGACTTGAGGTTATCCACACCGCCCAGAGCGGCGACGATTTCCGGAGCCAGTCCAGAAACAGGCTGAGCCACCACTTTCGGCTCATCCACCACCAGATCCGGCGTCAACGCTTTCCAGAACGCCTGCTGCATTTTCTCGAACATGCTCAGTTCTCCAGTACCAGTGAAGTATCGACCGGCGCCTCGTGATACAGCCGCAACGCCTCGCGCACTTGCTCGGCGCTTTCCAGACCCAGCACTTGCTGGGCGATGGCCTGGCAGTCCAGCAGATCCACTTCGCGAACCGCTGCTTTGATCGCCGGAATCAACGGCACGCTCACCGACAGTTCATCCACCCCAAGTCCCAGCAACAACGGCACCGCCAGCGTTTCCGACGCCATGGCGCCACACACACCGACCCATTTGCCGTGGGCATGGGCGGCCTTCACGGTGCTGGCAATCAAACGCAGCACCGACGGATGAAAACTGTCGGCCTGACTGGCCAGGCGCGGATGATCGCGGTCCATGGCCAGGGTGTATTGGGTCAGGTCGTTAGTGCCGATCGAGAAGAAATCCACTTCAGGCGCAAACAGATCGGCCATCAGCGCCGCTGCCGGCACTTCGATCATGATCCCCAGTTTCGGCCGTTCAGTGAGGCCCAATGTCAGCGCCTCTTCCTCAAGCAGCTGCCGGGCCAGGCGCAACTCCGACAGCTGCGTGACCATGGGCAACATGATGTGCAGACGGGCCAGTCCGGCGCTGCTCAGGATCGCCTTGAACTGATCGCGCAGCAGTTGCGGGCGCTCCAGACACAATCGAATTCCGCGCATGCCGAGGAACGGGTTGGTTTCGCTGTCCATCGGCACGTAGGCCAACGGTTTGTCGCCGCCGACATCCAGAGTCCGCACCACCAGATTGCGCGCCGGCCCCAGGGCGCGGGCGATGGCGCTGTAGGTGGATGCCTGTTCGTCATGGCTCGGCGCATGATTGCGATCCAGATAAAGAAACTCCGAACGCAGCAAACCGACGCCTTCTCCGCCCAGCGTCATGGCCTGCTCCGCTTCAGCCAGTGAGGCGATGTTGGCCGTCACTTCAAAGTGGTGTCCATCGCGGGTACAAGCCGCCAGCGCAGCGTGCGCCAACTCATGTTGATGGCGCTTCTGCTGGCGCTGACGATTGGCTTGCAGCTGCTCGATGGCCGCCAGATCCGGGTCCAGGTGCAGCTCGCCCTTGTCGGCGTCGAGCAACACTTGAGTGCCGTTGGCCAGCCCCAGCACCTGAACGGGCAACCCGCAGATCGCCGGCAAACCGGACGCCCGAGCGAGGATCGCGACGTGGCTGGTAGCGCCGCCACCGACCGTGGCGAAACCCAGTACCTTGCGGGCATCGAGCCCGGCGGTCTGTGACGGCGTCAGTTGTTCGGCGATCAGGATCGCCCCTTCAGGCAGCTCCATCGCCTGATCCTGTACGCCGAGGATCAGCTTGAGCACTCGCTGGCCGACATCGGCCAGGTCCGCCGCCCGCTCCGCCAGCAAGGCATTGCCCAGGCTTTTGAACAAGGTTGCCGCCGACTCGGTGGCCGCGCGCCAGGCGAACCCGGCACTTTTGCCTTCGTTGATCAACACGTCAGCCGCCTCCAGCAAACCCGGGTCTTCGAGCAGTTCCTGGTGAGCCTTGAAGATGTCTGCCTGCGCGCTGCCCACGGCGGTGTCACGCAATTGTTGCAGGGCCAGCAGCGCCTCGGCCAAGCCGCGGGACAGATAATCGCGTTCAACCTGCGGTGTGGCACCGAGTTCATTCACTTCCAGGTGTTGTTCGGCTATCTGCACCACTTGGCCAAACGCCGACCCGGCCGATGCGCACACCCCACGCAACACCGTCAGCGATGAAGCCTCAGTCGCCTTCGCCTCAACCTGCGCCGAGGCCGCCACCGCTTCACCGCATCCAGTCACCAGCAATTCGGCCAGTGCCTTGATCGCGGCTTCAGCATCCGGGCCGGCCGCGCTGACTTGCACAACGTCACCGTGCCCCGTCTGCAACGCCATGATCGCCACCAGGGATTTCGCGTTCGCACTCGCCTGCTGTTTATGCAGGTAAATGCTCGCCGAAAAACCTTTCGCCGCCTGAGCGAACACCGCGGCCGGACGGGCGTGCAAACCGTTCGGATTGGCGAGTGTCACCGGTTTGGAAAACACGGCTTCGCCCGCTTCCGGCACTGGCTCATCCGTTGTCTGCTCGATGGGCTTCAAGCTCAGTAACGGCTGGCCACTGTCTACCACACCCGTTTCCGGCGTCAGCCAAGTGAACGGCTCACCGCTGACCACCAGCATCAACGTCAACAGGCTGCGGGCATTCAATGCGACAAAATCGGCATCGAACTCGATCAGCGACTGCCCAACGTCAACCTGCTGGCCCTCCTCCACCAACCGCGTGAACCCCTTTCCCGCCAGGTTCACCGTGTCGAGGCCAATGTGCATCAACACCTGCACGCCATTTTCGTCGGTGATGCTGACCGCATGCCCGCTGGCCTGCACATTGCTGACAACCCCTGCCAGCGGCGCGCACAACGTCGTTGAAGTCGGATCGATGCACAGGCCATCGCCGATCACGCGGCTGGAAAACACCGGATCGGGCACGAGGTCCAGTGGCATCAATACGCCGGACAGGGGCGCGTGCAGTTGCAATTGTTGGGGTGTGGCCATGACGTCACCTGCTGTTTTGTTCTTTATAAAAGACGCTGGGATGTTGCGATACCCGTAGGAGCTGCCGCAGGCTCGGGCCGCGTTCGGACGATCTTTTGGCGTCCTCAAGACTGTCGACGATCAAAAGATCGCAGCCTGCGGCAGCTCCTACAGTGTGTGGCGCTATTTCCACCAGTACTCGACCTGCAATCCGACGTTCGAACCGTGCCGCGCGGTGCCGAACGCCCCGGTGTCGGACAACGCCGACCCCTGCGCCTGTTCATTGGCCGCCCGTTTGGCCGCCTCGTTCCAGCTCGCATAGGTGTAATACAAACGCACCTCAGGGCGAGCCCAGAACTCCGGCCCCTTGGGCGACCAGGTCGGGGCGAAGGTGAACTTGCTCAGCTTGCGCGTGCCGCCCGTGGCGTCGACCTGATCGTGACCCAGTTCGGTCACCAGTTTGAACTGCTCGGTGAGCGCATAGGTCGGGCGAACACCCAGGGAAATCCAGTTCTGACCACTGCCGTCGGAGCGAATGTCTTTCTGATAAACCGCCTCGATCTGCCCGCCAAATCGCGGCGTCACTTGCCAGTCGAAGAACTCCACCACCCGGTAACTTTTGTTGCTGTCGTCCAGCTTCACGTTACCGGTATAACCCAACCCGGTGCCGGGCCCTTCGCCGTACTGGAAGGCCAGTTTATTCTTGCCGCCCAGAAAGCCTTTCTGCACATGCTGGGTGGTGATCGCCCAGCCACGGTGAGCGTCGCGGCTGTCGGGTTTGTCGATGTAGCTCAGCCCAAACTCCAACGCACCGCCGGGGTTGGTGTTGAAGCCGGCAACGTTGAAGTCATGACGGTTGATGTAGTCCTTCTGGTACAGGTTGTCCTTGCGCGAGAAGGCGTAGCTGTATTTCAGATCGCCGATCAGCACGTCCTCGATACCGCCGCCGGTGGCGCTCTGGTTCCAATAGTAGAAGTCGGAAATGTGAATATCGTTCCGTTTGTAGTAACGCCGGCCGGCCCACAGCGAACCGCCGTTGAGGCTTGGCATATTCGACCACTGCGCGTACGCCTGCGGCAGGCGCACCGAGCCGTTGTCACCGTTGAAGGTCAGGTCCTTGTCGTACTGGTTGTACAACGAAGCCATACCGTCGACGCTCAGCACCGAACCGTCGTCCAGGGTGTAAAGATCCTGGCGTAACTCCAGTTCGGCGTACTGCTCACATTCGTTGCCCAAGCGGTATTTGGTCTGCGCACCCGGCAGCTGGAAGCACTGCTGTTTATCGCTGTTGACCGAGGTGCCGACGCCGCTACGCAAGTAACCGGCGAACTCCAGCGCCTGGGCCGAAAGAGGCAAAGCCAGGCACATGCCCGCCACTACAAGGCTGCGATTTATTGTTGTTTTCAAGAGTTACCCCAATATTTTTATTGTGTGCAGCGGCAAAATCGGCGCGCAAAACTCCCCCGCGCAGCGTTCTGCGTGTTTTTCTGAGTCGGTGTTTTTTTGCGGTCGGTCAGTCGGTCATATGCAGCACGAACGACTCATAAGGCCGTAAGAGGAGCTGCCGATTTCGCGTCGGACAGTCCGGGTAGTTGCTGATAACCAGACGCTTGGCCATGGTTTCGCTGATCACTTCATCCGGCAGTTCGACTTCGCATGGCGTGCCGTAGAAGTTGTTCAGCACCAGCAACCGTTCGCCATTGCCTTCACGCACGTACGCCCAGATTTGCGTGTGTTCGGGCAACAATTGCCGGTAAACGCCGTCGGACATCAGCGCCTCAGTGCGACGCAAGGCGATCAACTGACGGTAGTGATGCAGCACCGAATCCGGGTCATCGAGCTGAGCGGCAACGTTGATCTGCCCGGCGTTCGCCGGCACCCCGATCCACGGCTCGACAGCGCTGAAACCCGCGTTGGGTTCGGCATTCCAGTGCATCGGCGTACGGCCGTTATCCCGGGACTTCTGCATGATCGCCGCCATGTTGTCGGCATCGCTCGCACCCGCCTCGCGCTTGAGCCGGAAGATGTTCAGCGTCTCGACATCACGGTACTGATCGATGTGATCGAAGCCCGGATTGGTCATGCCCAGTTCCTCGCCCTGGTACACGAACGGCGTGCCCTGGAGGAAATGCAGCGCCGTGCCGAGCATCTTCGCCGAGAGCACCCGATATTCGCCGTCATGACCAAATCGCGAGACCACCCGTGGCTGGTCGTGGTTACACCAGAACAGTGCATTCCAGCCACCGCCGGCCTGCATGCCGGTTTGCCAATCGGAGAGAATGCGCTTGAGTTCGAGGAAGTCGAAATCGGCACGAATCCACTTCTGCAGGTTCGGGTAATCGACCTTCAGGTGATGGAAGTTGAAGGTCATCGACAGTTCTTTCGACTCTGGTCGCGAGTAGCGGATGCAGTGCTCCAGGCTGGTGGAAGACATCTCGCCGACGTTGATCAGGTCATGACCTTCGAAGACTTCGCGGTGCATTTGCTGCAAGTACTCGTGGACGTTCGGCCCATCGGTGTAGAAACGTCGACCGTCGGTGTTGTCCTCGGGGAAGTCCGCCGGTTTGGAGATCAGGTTGATCACGTCCAGACGGAACCCGCCTACGCCCTTGTCGCGCCAGAAACGCATCATCTTGAAGACTTCGGCGCGCACCTTTGGGTTGTCCCAGTTCAGGTCGGCCTGAGTGTGGTCGAACAGGTGCAGGAAATACTGACCGGTCTGGGCTTCATACTCCCAGGCCGAACCGCCGAACTTGGATTCCCAGTTGTTTGGCTGGTCGCGCCAGATGTAGAAATCCCGGTACGGGTTGTCGAGGCTGCTGCGGGCCTGCTGAAACCAGGTGTGCTCGATGGAGGTGTGGTTGACCACGATATCGAGCATCAGCTTGATCCCGCGTTTGCCGGCCTCGGCGATCAGTAATTCGCAATCGGCCATGGTCCCGTAACTCGGGTCGATGGCGTAGTAGTCACTGATGTCGTAGCCGTTGTCGCGTTGGGGCGAGCGCAGGAACGGCGTGATCCACAGGCAGTCGACACCCAGCCAGTGCAGGTAATCGAGCTTGGCCACAACGCCAAGCAAATCACCCGTGGGGTTGCCGGCGTGGCTGTGAAAACTCTTCGGGTAGATCTGGTAGATCACCGAACGTTGCCAGTCTTGCATGGCGGATTCCTTCAGTAAGTTTCGTACTGGCTATTTCTTTTGTGGCGAGGGGGCTTGCCCCCGTTCGGCTGCGCAGCAGTCGTAGAACCTGCAAATGCGGTGTGCCTGAAGCAATGACGTAGCAGATTTCAGGGCCGCTGCGCGACCGAACGGGGCGATGCGGCGTTCCGACAAGCCCCCTCGCCACAGCGATCTGTCAGGCAACCCGATACCCAGGCCGAACAATCTTCATGCTCAACCCGCAGGTCAGAACAAACGGCACGACCATGGCAATCACCATTCCGATCACAAACATCGGAATGAACTGCGGAATGATCGAGATAAAACCGGGCAAGCCACCGACGCCGATTGCCGAGGCCTGGACCTTGTTCAGCGACAGGAAAATGCAGCCCATGGCCGAACCGATCAGGGCCGCATAAAACGGAAATTTGTAGCGCAGGTTGACCCCGAACATGGCCGGTTCGGTGATGCCGAAGTAAGCGGAAATCGCCGAGGTCGAGGCCATGCTTTTATCCCGCACGTTGCGGGTCATGTAGAACACCGCCAATGCCGCACTGCCCTGGGCCAGGTTGGACATGACGATCATCGGCCAGATGAAGGTGCCGCCCTGGGTGGAGATCAACTGCAAGTCGACCGCGAGGAACATGTGGTGCATGCCGGTGATCACCAGCGGCGCGTAGAGCAAACCGAAAATCGCCCCGCCAACCATTGGCGCCAGGTCAAACAGCATGACCACGCCTTCGGTGATGAGAATCCCCAGATGCCGGGTCACCGGGCCGATCACTGCCAGCGCCAGCACGCCGGTCACAACGATGGTAGTGATCGGCACCACCAGCAATTGAATCGCGTTTGGCACCCGCGCCCGCAGCCATTTTTCGATGACGCTCATCACGTAGGCCGCCATCAGGATCGGCAGGATCTGCCCTTGATAACCGACCTTCTCAATCTGGAACAAACCGAGGATGTCGAAGTACGGCAGGCTCTGCCCCTCCAGCCCGGCCACCGCTTTACCGTAGTTCCAGGCATTGAGCAGATCGGGGTGAACGAGCATCAAACCGAGCACGATGCCGAGGATTTCGCTACCACCAAAACGCTTGGCCGCCGACCAGCCCACCAGCGCCGGCAGGAACACAAACGAGGTATTGGCCATCAGGTTGATCAGGCTCCAGAGCCCGTCAAGCTTCGGATAGGCATCCAGCAGGGTCTTGCCCTCGATGAACATGCCCTTGGCGCCGATCAGGTTGTTGATGCCCATCAGCAGGCCGGCAATGATCAGCGCCGGGAGGATGGGCATGAAGACGTCGGAAAACACCCGCACCAGACGCTGCATGGGATTGATCTTCTCGGCGCTTTTCTGTTTGACGTCGGCGATAGTTGAAGCCGCGAGACCGGTTTGACGACGCAGTTCTGCGTAAACCTTCTCCACTTCACCGGGGCCGATAACCACTTGGAACAGGCCGCCAGTGAAGAACGAGCCTTTGACCAGATCGATCTGGTTCAGCGTGGCGCTGTTGACCAGGCTCGGGTCTTTGAGGGCCAGGCGCAGCCGTGTGACACAGTGCGCGGCCTGCTCGAGGTTGTCGCTGCCACCGAGGCTTTGCAGCAGCTCGCTGGCGATATTCGGATAGTCGTGGCTCATGCTTGATCTTCCGCTGTAGTTTTTTGTTATTGGCAGCACGCCGAAACGAAAAGTACTCGTCTGTACGAGTTAAAGCAACAACTCGTACAGACGAGTTTGATTTTGTTTATCCTGAACCCGACAGGCGGCGATCTTTCCTACCTCCAAAGTCAAAGAAATCTAACGCCGCATGGACAAACCCCTACCCTGCCCTTAAGGTTCGAAACCTTGAGTACAGCGCGGCATAGAGCCATCCCCATGAGTAAATACAACCAGATCTACAGCGATCTGCTTTCCAGTATCACGACCGAACGTTTGGAACGCGGCGCCCGGTTGCCTTCCGAAACCGAACTGATGGACAGCTACCAGGCCAGTCGCGGCACCGTGCGCAAGGCGATCGAGCAATTGCAGGAGCGCGGTTTCGCTCAGAAGGTCCACGGCAAAGGCACGTTCGTGCTGTCGACCAACCCGATCGAATTCCAGCTCGGCGGCATCGTCAGCTTTCAGGAAACGTATCCGCGCCTGGGTAATGACGTCAGCACCGAGGTGGTCGAGTTCGATCAAATCCCCCTCGAAGGTGCGCTGCTGGAACACATCCAGGCCGAAGCGGGCAGCCTGATCACGCGAATCAAACGGGTGCGGCGGATCGACGGCAAACGCGTGATCCTGGACATCAACCATTTCGTCAGCGACGTGATCCCCGGCCTGTCCCGGGACATTGCCGAGCACTCAATCTACGCCTTCATCGAGCAGACCCTGCAACTGCAAATCGCCTATGCCCAGCGCACCATTGAAGCGGTGCCCCGCAGCAAGGACGACCAGCAACACCTGGACCTCGACGGTCAGAGCCATGTGATCGTGGTGAGTAACCAGACGTTTTTGCAGGATGGTCGGCAGTTCGAGTACACCGAGTCGCGGCATACGCTGGACAAGTTTTACTTTTCTGATATTGCACGGCGCTGAGCCTGACTCTGGTACTCGCCGTTTCCTACGTCTTGCGTCAGCAACTGACCACCGCCAGCGACCCAGTGCCTTACAGCTGGAACCGATACCCCTTGAGATAGTGAGCGCCCCAACCACCTCTCAAGGAAGACATCATGGACGATACTCAAGAAATTACCCTGCCCGACGCTGCCGATGTGTTGGCCCTCCAGCCCCTGATCACTGATCTCGTTGCCGATTGCCCCGACCTGCACGCCTTGGCATATCAGGTCGCCAAGGACATTCTCGTCCAGCACGACATCACGGATATCGAACCCGACAAAGTCTATTGGCACCGGTTCCATGGCGCCCAAAGCAGTTCCACGGCCTTTACCGGCTGGCAGCACATCCTTGAAAAGCCCAAGGAATCCATGACCTTCCCGCAACTGGTCATGCAACGTTTCAGCGTCCACGACCAGGACAATGCCGACCTGCTGGACCTCTACGGCGGCTTTTATCGTGTGGGGGCGGACGCCGAATCCTACGATGAAACCAATGAAGTGCGCCTGCACGGCAACGACGTGCTGAAAGCCTTCTGGGACATCAATTTCGCTGACCGCTACAAAACGGCCATCGCGACGTTCTGGGAAAAGCACAGCGACAACTTCCGTGCGCTGGCCAAGTGCACGTTCATTGCCAAAGCCATTGAAGACTACGAGAAGGGTCACTTGACCCAAGAACACTTCAGCACGGTGCTCAGCGCCTGCGCCGGTAATGTCAGCAGACCGCTCACCCGGCAAATGCTGCTGGACGAGGCCTCAGCGGGCAGCGGTTTATCGATTCGCAAGTTTTGCATTGACCACTTCGTGTCGACGGACATCCTCAGCATCACTGACGACAGTGACCTGAACATTCTCTACATTCCGGGCGAGCTCAGAGGATTTCACTGTTTCAACAAGGTCGAAGAGCTGCACGAATGGCTGATCAATGAGGTCAAGGATGCTGAAGGCCGCGAACGCATGCTCATGCACTTCAAGCAGGAAGAGCGCGACATCGTTCAGGAGAAGCCCACTTCGCTAGGGCACAAACTGGCCAACCTCACCGGCATTGGCCTGATCGTTCATTTCCTGGAAAACACGGAACATGAAAATGTCGGCCTCACCCACGCCTATGACGTTCTACCCAGTGACAATGAAGCCGGGAACGTTCATTTGCTCCACTATCGTGGTGAGAAAATTGCCGGTGATGCGTTCACCTATCTGAATCAGTCCACCCATGAGCGCATGCTCAGCGACGCCAATTTCCTGCTGCACTCCAATGGCGAGCTACGCAAAAAACTGTGGATCGGCTATCTCAATGCCTTCAACCACACGTTCGGACCGATGGCCGCCCTTGCATGGCCGGCAGCGCTGGTCGTCATCGGTGCTGGCATCGCCAATGTCGGCCTGCACATCGATCAGGCCATCAACGGCACCACGGCGATGGAACGCAAGGCCGCGGTCAATGCTGCGATTTTTGGCAGTGTGGATGTACTGTTTAATTTGCCATTTCTGCGCGGCGCAGCTGAACTGGCAGATGCCGCCGAGATCGCAGAGGCCGCCGAGACAGAAGAGGCGCTTGCCTCCGGGGAAGCGCCGAAGACAGACATAGAATCGCCTGCGATACCCTCCCTTTCCGTCGGCGCCGAGGCTGTTGGCCCCTCAGACATGGACATACTGGCGCCCTTTGAAACCAATGAGGTTCTCGACGGCGACTTCCCGGTGAGTGTTGAAGGTAAATTTCAAGGCATCTATCAACCCGCAACCGGGGGTCACTACATTGCTATCGACGACCGTTTTTATCAGGTGCGTTACAGCAATGAACTGCAGTCCTGGGCGATCGTCGACCCTACCAATCCTTACTCATTTTTCCGCAACATTCCGGTACGTCTGAATGAAGCAGAGGAGTGGGAAATGTTCTCGCGACACGGTTTGAAGGGCGGTGGCAAAAACCTCTCTAAACCGGCGAAACCGAAGCCCGGCCAGAGCATCAGCAACTCCGCGCCACCAGCCCCCCTTGAACCTCTACCAGTAGCTTCTCACCCCACAATGCAGCTCCTTCGTACTCTGAGAACGCCATACGATGTTCATCCACAACTCCAGGCATCACTAAAAAAATGGGCATTGAAACTATTCGAAACCCATGTCCGCCTTCCAATGCGTCACTTGCCCGCGCTCAAGGTGGAAGACCGCTATGCAAGTCACTTCGCCGACAAGCTAGACCTGCTGAAATCCACGGCCGGACGCTTCTTCAACGAGTTGCAGTGGCGCAACCTGCCGCCTCGACCGATGATTCCTGCCGTCAGTGAGTCCATGACCAGTGCCGAATTGATTGAGAGAGTGCTCGAAGTAGCACCGGGGCTGGTCGTGGGTGAAACCCTGGATCGCATCACCAGCATGCGCTTCATGATTAAAAACATGCCTGAATTCGCTCTGCGGGGTGTCAACACGATTTACATGCGCGGCTTGCTCAGTGATTTTGCCCAGCAAGATCTGAATGCCTTTTTCAACTCGGGACGCATGCCCGAGGATCTGCGCGAATACCTGACCGAGCTCGGCCAGGATCCCGCCGGGCGTTTCAACGAACTGGAACTGGTCAAGAGCGCAAGACAAAACAACATCCGGATCCAGGCCACCGACTGCGCAGCAAGCTTTAAAAAACCGCGTTTTTTCAGGCCGGTTGAAGAGCAAATGATGACTAACAGCCTGACGAACGAAATCATGCTTGCCGATAAGGCCTTGAATCAGCCGACCAAATGGGTGGTGTTAACCGGACAGGAAAATATCAATACCTTCCGCGGGATGGCCGGCATCAGTGAACTGCAGGGTGGTATCGGCCTGCGGATCGAAGAGGTAAATCCAGGTGAAAGCCTGGGCATCACCTTGGATCCCGGTATCGAAATCGATCGCGGACCGATCATGCAGAACGAGACCATGCGCGGAACTTTCGACCCATTCTATGCAGACCTTCGCATACAAATGGAAGCGACACCGGCGATCCGAACCGAGCAGCAAACGGAGAAGCTACTCGATGTACCCGGCAAATACCTGTTCGAGAAAACCGGTGACAGCTACACCCTGATTCACCGCGGCAGCAACGAACTGATCAATCGCACGCCGGTCGAGCGACTCGCCAATGGCAGTTTTGTTATCGACCGACCCTCCTGGCCGCAAAACAGGCGTCCTTTCCCCAGCATCGAAGCGCTGTCGCGCTCGCTGAACAACTCAGGCTTGAGGCTGCAGACGCGCATTCCCACTTGATCAGTCGTATGTAACAGCAGTTTTGCTCGCGAATTTACTGCATTCCAAGGAAAGCATCATGGACGATACCCAAGACACAACCCTGGCCAACGCCGCCGATACCCAGGCGCTTCAGGCCCTGATCCCTGACCTGGTCGACGACTGCCCCGACCTGTACGCCATGGCGTACGAGATCGCCCAGGACATCCTCACCCGACATCACATCACCGACATCACACCGGACAAGGTCTACTGGCACCGGTTCCATGGCGCCCAAAGCAGTTCCACGGCCTTTACCGGTTGGCAGCACATCCTTGAAAAGCCCAAGGAATCCATGACCTTCCCGCAACTGGTCATGCAACGTTTCAGCGTCCACGACCAGGACAATGCCGACCTGCTGGACCTCTACGGCGGCTTTTACCGTGTGGGGGCGGACGCCGAATCCTACGATGAAACCAATGAAGTGCGCCTGCACGGCAACGACGTGCTGAAAGCCTTCTGGGATATCAATTTCGCTGACCGCTACAAAACGGCCATCGCGACATTCTGGGAAAAGCACAGCGACAACTTCCGTGCGCTGGCCAAGTGCACGTTCATTGCCAAAGCCATTGAAGACTACGAGAAGGGTCACTTGACCCAAGAACACTTCAGCACGGTGCTCAGCGCCTGCGCCGGTAATGTCAGCAGGCCGCTCACCCGGCAAATGCTGCTGGACGAGGCGGCCACAGGCAGCGGTTTATCGATTCGCAAGTTTTGTATTGATGAGTTCGTGTCGACGGACATTTTCAGCATCACTGACGACAGTGACCTGAACATTCTCTACATTCCGGGCGAACCCAGGGGTTTTCACTGTTTCAACAAGGTCGAAGAGCTGCACGAATGGCTGGTCAATGAGGTCAAGGATGCTGAAGGCCGCGAACGCATGCTCATGCACTTCAAGCAGGAAGAGCGCGACATCGTTCAGGAGAAGCCCACTTCGCTAGGGCACAAACTGGCCAACTACACCGGCATTGGCCTGATCGTTCATTTCCTGGAAAACACGGAACATGAAAACGTCGGCCTCACCCATGCGTACGACGCATTAACTGACGAAAACCCTGCCGCCGACCGTCACTTGCTGCATTACCGTGGCGAGATAATCAGCGGCGACGCGTTCACTCATTTAAGCCAGTCCACCCATGAGCGCATGTTGAGCGACGCCAACTTCCTGCTGCACTCCAATGGCGAGCTACGCAAAAAACTGTGGATCGGCTACCTCAATGCCTTCAACCGCATCTTTGGCCCAATGGCCGCCGCGGCATGGCCAGCAGCGCTGGTCGTCATAGGCGCGGGCATTGCCAATGTCGGCCTGCACATCGATCAAGCCATCAACGCCACTACCCCGACTGAACGCAAGGCCGCAATCACAGGCGCCATTCTCGGTAGCGTGGATGTGCTGTTCAACTTGCCATTTTTACGAGGGGCGGCTGAATTCGCAGAAGCAGCGCAAGCAGAAACAGAAGCCGAGGAGGTACTCACGACAGAGGGAAATCCAGAAGAGTCCGGCACAACTGTGCATCCCCCCGTCGAAGCCATTGCACCCCACCCAAGCGATTCCGTCATATTGGCTCCTTTTGAAACCAATGAAATTCTCGATGGCTATTCCCCCATCAACGCCGAAGGCAAGTTTCAAGG
The DNA here is from genome assembly GCF_000282315.2 of Pseudomonas sp. GM41(2012). GTDB lineage: Bacteria > Pseudomonadota > Gammaproteobacteria > Pseudomonadales > Pseudomonadaceae > Aquipseudomonas. The sequence goes on along the minus strand of NZ_AKJN02000011.1, from coordinate 282,110 downwards.
TATCTATCAGCCCGAAACAGGCGGTAATTACATCGCCATGGGGGACAGTTTCTACCAGGTGAGCTACAGCAACGAACTGAAGACCTGGACAATCATTGATCCGGTCAATCCCCACTCCTTTTACCGCAACATACCGGTGCGCCTGGATGAACTGGGTGAGTGGGTGCCCCTCACGCGTCCCGGTCTGGCGGGAGGCGGCAGGTTTTCCGATCTGTTCGCCAGGGCCGAGCCGCCACTCCCGGACTTCGATGCCCCGGCGACTGCATATGATGTTCCGCAGGACCTCAAGCCAGCCCTTAAACAGGCAGCCAGGGGTATGGCCATGAAGGGAGATTTGAAGGACGGCTTTATCAGTCTCACCAATCCGGACAATGAGCGGGAAGCCTTCAAAAGACTACGCCGAAGACTATACGACGACGCCGTGTCGTTTTATTCGCAGCCGCAACCACAGTTGCCACCCAGGCCTGCCATTCCATCGTTCATCGCGAATGCGAAGTTCAAGGACATCATCAAGACCCTGTTCAAGCGCTCACAAAGCCTGGTCGTCGGTGAAAGTCACTCCAGCGTGGGCAGCAAACAGTTTTTGATCGAGAACATGAGCGTGCTGCGCAAACAAAAGGTCAAGACCCTGTACATGGAGCATCTGCTGACCGATTTCCATCAAGCGGACCTGGATGTGTTCAATCGCACCGGGGTGATGTCCGAGGATCTGGAAAGCTACCTCAAGGATCTTGATGCAGATTTTTCGACCGACCCCAGCAAACAATTCACGTTTGAACAGGTGGTCAGGACGGCGCAAAAAAACAATATCCGCGTGCAGGCCATCGACTGCATGGCCAGTTACCGCAGCGCCGGTATTCAGGGAGCAAATATCAATTTTCGGCAAAAAATGATGAATTTCTTCGCCCGACAAGTCATCGGCGCCGACCAGACAGCCAGAGGCGCCCATCGCTGGGTGGCGTTGGTCGGGAACAGCCACGCCAATACCTATGCTGGCGTGACGGGTATCAGTGAGTTTGAAGGCAGCATCGGCCTGCGTATCGAGAGTGTGGGGCCGGATGAGCTCGGCGGTATCAAGGTCGACCCCGGGGTTTCCGATGTGACGCGCCCGGGGCAAGCGGCCGGTTTTGCCAAAAATGACTTGTTGCTGCAGATCCCGACGCCGAAAAGCGTGGTCCTTGCGCAAAGACTGGAAGATGGCCTGCCCAAGCCTGGCATGTACACCCTCAGCACCAGTACCGGTGAACTATTGCTGGTTCATCGCAGCAGAACCGTCACCCGTAACGGCATCGTGACCTGGGGGAAACTCGTTCGTACGCCCATAAAACAAGATGCAGGCGGCTACTACGTCGAACGGGATTCCTGGCAGATCAACGGACAACGTTTTCCAACTATCGAGGGTTTGAGTTCGGCGCTACAAATAATGAGGATGACCCCCGTCTCACTACCAGGCGTGTAAAACACAAAAAGGCCGTGTGAACAGTGTTCACACGGCCTTTTTTGTTACCTGCAATCAAGCCATCAAGGCCTGCGCGGGATCACTCCCACTCAATCGTCGCTGGCGGCTTGCTCGACACGTCGTAAGTGACGCGGGAGATGCCTTCGATTTCGTTGATGATCCGGCCGCTGACGGTTTCCAGCAGTTCGTAAGGCAGGTGTGCCCAACGAGCGGTCATGAAGTCGATGGTTTCCACGGCACGCAGGGCAACAACCCAGGCGTAACGACGGCCATCGCCGACCACGCCAACCGATTTCACTGGCTGGAACACCACGAAGGCCTGGCTGACCTTGTGGTACCAGTCGGCTTTGCGCAGTTCTTCGATGAAGATGTGGTCGGCGCGACGCAGCAGGTCGGCGTATTCCTTCTTCACTTCACCCAGAATGCGAACGCCCAGGCCCGGGCCCGGGAACGGGTGACGGTAGACCATGTCGTACGGCAGGCCGAGTTCCAGGCCCAGACGACGGACTTCGTCCTTGAACAGTTCGCGCAGGGGTTCAACCAGCTTGAGGTTCATTTCTTCCGGCAAGCCACCCACGTTGTGGTGCGACTTGATCACATGGGCCTTGCCGCTTTTCGCGCCAGCCGACTCGATCACGTCCGGGTAGATGGTGCCTTGGGCGAGGTACTTGATGTTGTCCAGTTTGTTGGACTGGGCATCGAAGACGTCGATGAAGGTACGGCCGATGATCTTGCGCTTCTTCTCCGGGTCGGACTCGCCGGCCAGGTTGTCGAGGAACTGATCTTCGGCATTGGCGCGGATCACCTTGACGCCCATGTTCTCGGCGAACATGGCCATCACTTGCTCACCTTCGTGCAGACGCAGCAGGCCGTTGTCGACGAAGACGCAGGTCAGTTGGTCGCCAATGGCTTTGTGCAGCAGCGCGGCAACCACCGAAGAGTCCACACCGCCGGACAGGCCGAGCAGTACGTTGTCAGTGCCGACCTGGGCACGAATGTTGGCGATGGCGTCTTCAGCAATCTTCGAAGGCGTCCACAGGGCTTCGCAGCCGCAGATGTCGAGGATAAAGCGCGAGAGGATGCGACCGCCCTGCTTGGTGTGGGTCACTTCCGGGTGGAACTGTACGCCGTAGTAGCCACGCGCGTCGTCGAACATGCCGGCGATCGGGCAGCTTGGGGTGCTGGCCAGGATGTGGAATTCCTGAGGCATCCTGGTGACCTTGTCACCGTGACTCATCCACACGTCGAGGCCGAACAGGCCGTCGGCGTCGATGTGGTCTTCGATGCCGTCGAGCAGGCGGCTCTTGCCGACCACGTCAACGCGGGCATAACCGAACTCACGCAGCTCGGAGCCTTCAACCTTGCCACCCAGCTGTTCAGCCATGGTCTGCATGCCGTAGCAGATGCCGAAGACCGGTACGCCCAGGTCAAACACCGCTTGCGGGCAGCGCGGGCTGTCGGCGACGTGCACGGACTCGGGACCACCGGCGAGAATGACGCCTTTTGGAGCGAATTCGCGAATCGCTTCGTCGTCCATGTCGAACGGATGCAGCTCGCAGTACACGCCGATTTCACGCACGCGGCGGGCGATCAGCTGGGTGTACTGGGAACCGAAGTCGAGGATCAGGATGCGGTGGGCGTGAATGTCGAGGGCCATGGGGTCAGTCTCGTCTATGCAATTCGGGTGAAGAGAATCAGAAACAACTCGGGGCTGAATAAAACAGCCCCGGTTACTTAACGTTTTGCTTGAAGCCTCAACCTACGCGGTAGTTTGGCGCTTCTTTGGTGATTTGCACGTCGTGAACGTGGGATTCGGCCATGCCAGCGCCGGTGATCCGCACGAACTCAGGCTTGGTGCGCATTTCTTCGATGTCGGCACTGCCGGTGTAACCCATCGAGGAACGCAGGCCGCCCATCAGTTGATGGATGATGGCGCTCAGGGTGCCCTTGTAAGGAACACGCCCTTCGATACCTTCCGGAACCAGTTTCTCGGCGCCTGCCGAGGAGTCCTGGAAGTAACGGTCGGAGGAGCCTTGAGCCTGGGACATGGCGCCCAGCGAACCCATGCCGCGGTAAGCCTTGTACGAACGACCCTGGAACAGTTCGATCTCACCCGGCGCTTCTTCAGTACCGGCGAACATCGAGCCCATCATCACGCAGGAAGCACCGGCAACGATGGCCTTGGACAGGTCACCGGAGAAACGGATGCCGCCGTCGGCAATCAACGGAACGCCAGTGCCTTCGAGGGCAGCGGCGACGTTGGCAATGGCACTGATTTGCGGGACGCCGACACCGGCGACGATACGGGTGGTGCAGATCGAGCCTGGGCCGATACCGACCTTGACTGCATCGGCGCCTGCTTCGGCCAGAGCCTTGGCGGCAGCGCCGGTGGCGATGTTGCCGCCGATGACCTGCACTTCAGGGAAATTCTGTTTGACCCAGCGAACGCGGTCGATCACACCTTTGGAGTGACCGTGAGCGGTGTCGACCACCACCACGTCAACGCCGGCATTGACCAGGGCCGCTACGCGATCACCGGTGTCTTTACCGGTACCGACTGCAGCGCCAACACGCAGACGACCTTGGTCGTCCTTGCTGGCCAGCGGGTATGCCTTGGCTTTTTCGATGTCGTTGACGGTCATCATGCCTTTGAGGGCAAATTTGTCGTCGACGATCAGCACGCGTTCGATGCGGTGTTTGTGCAACAACTCGCGGACGTCATTCTTGTCGGCGCCTTCCTTGACCGTGACCAGACGCTCTTTCGGCGTCATCACTTCACGGACACTGGCGTCCAGACGGTTTTCGAAACGTACGTCACGGGAAGTGACGATGCCGACCAGGTCGCCATCGTGCAGTACCGGAACGCCGGAGATGTTGTGCATGCGGGTCAGTTCGAACAGTTCACGAACCGTGGCGTCAGCCTCGATGGTGATCGGGTCCTTGACCACGCCGGCCTCATAACGCTTGACCTTGCGCACTTCGGCAGCTTGCTGCTCGATGGTCATGTTCTTGTGGATAATGCCGATGCCACCTTCCTGAGCCATGGCAATTGCCAGACGGGCTTCAGTAACGGTGTCCATGGCGGCAGAAACGAGAGGAATATTCAGCTCGATGCCACGGGTTAGGCGGGTCTTGAGACTGACTTCGTTAGGAAGCACCTCGGAATAACCAGGCACTAGGAGAATGTCGTCGAATGTCAGAGCTTCTTGGCTGATACGCAGCATCGCGGGGGCTCCCGAGCGGGAAAATGGAAGCGCGCCATTATAGTCAGACACCCCCTCGGGTTCAATGTAAAACTCTGTCTATTATTAGCATTACTGATATACGGGAATTTTCACTCTTGTAGGAGCTGCCGAAGGCTGCGATCTTTTGATCTTGTTTTTGAAAATCAAAGTCAAAAGATCGCAGCCTTCGGCAGCTCCTACAGGTGTTCACAGTTCGACTTTCACCCAGCTCACGGGTTGATCAAGCCAATCGGCAAATTCGTCGATAAAGCTCTGTTTGAATCCGGCCTCGGCCCAGTTGTTGAAGATAAAGCCCAGGTTGGAAAAGCCGCATTCCTGCAGGAAAAGAAAGCCGTTGATGTCGTCTTCATGCCCGCATTCCGGACACGTGAAGTTATCGGTGCGCCCCGGCATCCAGTCTTCCAGGCTTTCAAACAGCGCTTCGCCGACTTCCTTGCGGCACTCGGCGCAGCCCGCCTCTTCAAGGAAACCCTTGGCTGGCGTGTAGATGCAGCGCTTGGTGATGATTTCCAGGCCATTGATCGGTTCGCCGAACGGCAGCGCTTCAGGATGCAGCACGACAGCGCGGGCACCGTCGCCGATGGCATGAGCCATGCGGTTGCCAGTGCGACCACAGGTGGTGAGTTCTTCTTTAATAATGTTCTTGCGCACCAGCCAACGCACGACCGCCCGGGCCCGGGGTTCGTGCACCGGCAGTGTGGAGATTTTCGGGACGATGATGCTTTGCGAATTCATGGGTGCAGACTCTGCAAATACTGAACATTCACCCTTGTGGGAGCGAGCCGGCTCCGGGCGGCGTTCCGACGATAGCGGTTTAACATTCAATAATGTTGTCGACTGGTAAACCGCTATCGCGAGCAGGCTCACTCCTACAGGATTTTCGGGCGGCAGCTTAATCCCTGACACTCTCAGGTCAAGTGCTCAAGTACCGCCCGATCAAGGCGATTCCGCTGGCCAACACCAACCAGGTCACCAGCCGCACAAACGCCTCGCGGGACAATTTCATGGTCAACCGCCGGCCGATCCACAGCCCCACTGCCATGGCCGGCAACAAACACAGCGCCAATACCAATAAGGGTAGCTCGGCGTACACACCTGCGACGACAAACAGGCTCAAGCGCACCACCGTGCTGCAACTGATCAGCGCACTCTGGGTCGCCCGGGCTGCCTCTTTGGGCAGGCGGCTGTTCAAATAGATCGCATATAAAAAGCCGCCACTGCCAAACAAGGCCCCGAACATCCCGCCCACCGTGCCCATTGGCACGGCCCAAGCGGCGGACAATTGGGTCGGGCGGGTTTTGACCCACAGGCTGTAAATCGCGTAGGTGCTGATAAACAGCCCCATCAACAGCAACAACACATCGGATTTCAGATTCAGTAGAAAAATCACCCCCAGCGTGCAGCCCACCGCCATGCACGGCAGCAGCCGCAACAACTCGGGCTTCGCCACATCCCGTCGCGAAGGCAGCAGATTGCCGAACGCCGCGACGAAATCCAGCAGCACCAACAGCGGCACGATCTTCGACAGCGGCATGAACAGGATAAGAATCGGCCCCGCCACCAACGCAGTGCCAAAGCCGGCTATGCCGAACACGATGTAGGCTAGGGCAATGCCCAACCCGATTACCAGCCAATCCGTAGCCCCGAATGGCCATTGGTTCAACAACTCGAGCACGTTCATTCCCCCGTCATCCCTGAATCCCGGAGCTGACTTTACCCCTGTGGGAGTGAGCCTGCTCGCGATAGCGGTTTAACATTCAATACTGTTGTCGACTGATATACCGCTATCGCGAGCAGGCTCACTCCCACAGGGGGGATTTTCGTTGGGTCATGGAGATTGTTTGTCGAATGCCTTTAAACTGCGCCCCATGATTAAAGATCCCTTTGCAAGACTCGGCCTGGACCGTGAAGTCCTGACTGTCAGCCAGCTCAACGGCCGCGCGCGGGTGTTGCTCGAAGACGTGTTCAGCAACATCTGGGTCGAAGGCGAAATCTCCAACCTCGCCCGTCCGGCGTCCGGCCACGTGTATTTCACGCTCAAGGACAGCGGCGCCCAGGTACGTTGCGCACTGTTCCGGCAGAACGCCGCGCGGGTGCGTCAGGCATTGAAGGATGGCCTGGCAGTGAAGGTCCGCGGCAAGGTTTCGCTGTTCGAGGGCCGTGGCGACTATCAGTTGATTCTCGATACCGTGGAACCGGCCGGTGATGGCGCCCTGCGTCTGGCCTTCGATGCGTTGAAGGAAAAACTCAGTGCCGAAGGCCTGTTCAGCGCCGAGCGCAAAGTGCCGCTGCCCGCGCATCCGCAACGCATCGGCATCATCAGCTCGCCGACCGGCGCGGTGATTCGCGACATCATCAGCGTATTCCGCCGTCGTGCGCCGCAGATCCAACTGACGTTGATCCCCACTGCCGTGCAGGGCCGCGAAGCCACTGCACAGATTGTCCGCGCATTGAAACTGGCGGACGCTCGCGGCTTCGATGCGTTGATCCTGGCCCGTGGCGGCGGTTCGCTGGAAGACCTTTGGTGCTTCAACGAAGAAGCCGTAGCCCGCGCCGTGGATGCCTGCGTGACACCGATTGTCAGCGCCGTCGGCCATGAAACCGACGTGTCGATCAGCGACTTCGTGGCCGACGTCCGCGCCCCGACGCCTTCCGCCGCCGCCGAACTGCTCGCGCCGGATTCCAGTGACCTGGTCCGTCGGCTCGAAAGCCTGCATCGACGGCTGGTGATGCGTATCCGCGACCGCTTGATCCGTGATCGGCTGCGCCTGGAAGGCATGTCTCGCCGCTTGCGTCATCCCGGTGAACGTCTGCGCCAGCAAGCGCAGCGCCTGGACGATCTGGACATGCGCATGCGCCGCGCCTTCGAACGCAGCCTCAATACCCGTCGCGAACGGTTGATCCGCCTGGAAACCCGCCTCGCCGGGCAACATCCGGGACGGCAACTGGCGATGCTCCGTCAGCGCCTCGACAGCCTTGCCGAACGCCTGCCCCGTGCCATGCGCGAAGGGCTCAAATCCCGTCGTCTGCAACTGCAAAGCCAGATGCAGACGCTGCATGTGGTCAGCCCTTTGGCGACCCTTGGCCGTGGCTACAGCATTTTGCTGGACGAACGCGGCAACGCGATCCGCAATGCCGCGCAAACCCACAACGGTCAGCGCCTGAAAGCCAGACTTGGCGAAGGCGAACTGCAAGTGCGGGTCGAAGACAATCACCTGACGCCTGTCACCCTTTCTTTACTGGATTGATCCATGCCGCGTTTTTTAGCTCCGCTGCTGTTGCTGTGCCTGACCTTCAATGCCCACGCCGACAGTTACATCACCCGCCTGTTGAACAAACCGGTGCCGGGCGGCGTGGCCGTGGTGGATCTGGGCGCCTCTGCGCAGGCGCCGAAGGCCAGTTATCAAGGCAAGCCTGTGCTGGTGGTCAAGGAACAGAACAACTGGCTGGCGATTGTCGGTGTGCCGCTGACGGTTAAACCGGGCACGCAGCAGGTCAGCAGTGACGGGCGGAATCTGAGTTTCACGGTCGGCAACAAGAAATACCCGGAACAGCACATCACGTTGAAGAACACGCAGCAGGTCAATCCGAACCCGGAGAATCTCAAGCGCATCGAAGGTGAGTTGGCCGAACAAATCCAGGCTTACCGCAGCTTCAGCCCAAACACCCCGAGCAACCTGTTACTGGACAAACCGGTCAACGGCCCGCTGTCGAGCAAGTTCGGCGTGCGCCGCTTCTTCAATGGTGAAGAGCGTAATCCTCACGCCGGCCTGGACTTCGCCGTGCCTGCCGGTACGCCGATCAAGACCCCGGCTGCCGGCAAGGTGATCCTGATCGGCAACTACTTTTTCAACGGCAACACGGTGTTCGTCGACCATGGGCTGGGGTTTATCAGCATGTTTTGCCACATGTCGAAAATCGACGTGAAGGTTGGCCAGCAATTGGCCCGTGGTGGGGTGGTCGGGAAAGTGGGGGCCACCGGGCGGGCGACCGGGCCGCATATGCACTGGAACGTCAGCCTGAATGATGCGCGGGTTGATCCGGCGATTTTCATTGGGGCGTTTCAACCATAGATAGTTGTTGAGGTTGATGGCCTCATCGCGGGCAAGCCATGCTCCTACAGGGGTTGGTGTCGATCACGAGTTTTGCGAACGACACCAAACCCTGTAGGAGCAAGGCTTGCCCGCGATGGCGATATCACAGGCGCCGCTTACTCAGCCTCAAGGTCCTCAATCCCATGGATTTCCCTGTGCGCCAGGCACTCTTTGATCCACGCCTGAGTTTCCTCCGAGAAGCCCGCCAACTCTTCAGCGCTGATCAACTCATGAGTACACAGCCCCAGCAAATGAGCAGGCGCCTCATTGCGTGAATGGCTGAACACGCCAAACGCCCAATATAGCTCCTGTTGACCCGCCTTCAGCCTTTCCTCACTGGCTTCAATACGCTCGTAAGGCGCAGTGCTTTTATCCAGCACGATGCGCTCGACCTCTTCCATGATCCGGATGCACAGCCGCTCATGGGCCAACGGACGCAGCGCACTATAAAACTTCCAATCCGACTCGTTCATTGCCGACTCCTGCCTGCCAGTAGTCCTTGTGAGGCTTTAAGAATAGCCCCGCTGACACGCCCCATCACCGAAAGCCTTCAATTGCGCATCGCTCAAACCTCGCGCAAACATAAAAACAATCACCGCCGTTCACCGCAATAAAATCTCGATAACCACGACTTTTCGAGGATTCCTCTCAATTTTTTTCGACCGCTTGCCATCCTTCACCCTCGCGGTTAGGGTTGAAGGCATGAAAACCTCTCACACCCTCATTCAGCTTCGCCAGCACCGCAGCCTGTGCCTTGTCAGTGCACGACTGCCAGGCTGAATCGCGGTGCCTCGTCCTACGCTTTATCCCCAGAACATTTGATCCACCGGCAGGCCGCCTTTTTTCGGCCCACACAATAAGGATTTCCCGATGAGCATGCTCAAAGACCCGTCTTCGAAATACCGCGCGTTCCCGACCATCGACATCCCGGACCGCACCTGGCCGTCGAAGACCATTACCGCCGCGCCGATCTGGTGCAGCTCCGACCTTCGTGATGGTAACCAGTCGCTGATCGAGCCAATGGACGCGGTCAAGAAGCTGCGTTTCTGGAAAACCCTGGTGTCGGTCGGCGTGAAAGAAATCGAAGCGTCGTTCCCGGCGGCTTCGCAAACCGACTTCGACTTCGTGCGCACCCTGATCGAAGGCAACCACATCCCGGACGACACCACCATTCAGGTGCTGACCCAGGGTCGTGAAGATTTGATCGAGCGCACCTTCGAATCCCTGCGCGGGGCGAAGAAAGCCATCGTTCACCTGTACAACGCCACCTCCCCTTCCTTCCGTCGCATTGTCTTCAACCAGGACAAGGAAGGGGTCAAGGCCATCGCCGTGAATGCGGCCAAGCTGTTCGTCAAATATGCCGCCCAGCAGCCAAACACCGAGTGGACCTTCGAATACTCGCCAGAAACCTTCAGCGCCACCGAACTCGAGTTCGCCAAGGAAGTCTGCGACGCCGTCATCGAAGTCTGGAACCCGACGCCTGAGCACAAGGTGATTCTCAACCTGCCAGCCACCGTCGAATGCGCGACCCCGAACATCTATGCCGACCAGATCGAATGGTTCGGCCGTCACATCAACCGTCGTGACAGCGTGATCATCAGCCTGCACACCCACAACGACCGTGGCACCGGCGTTGCGGCTACGGAACTGGGCCTGATGGCCGGCGCCGACCGTGTCGAAGGCTGCCTGTTCGGCAACGGCGAACGTACCGGTAACGTCGACCTCGTGACCGTTGCATTGAACCTCTACACCCAGGGTATTCACCCTGAGCTGGACTTCTCCGACATCGACGGCGTGCGCAAAGTCGTCGAAGAATGCAACCAGATCCAGGTGCACCCACGTCACCCGTACGTCGGCGACCTGGTTCACACCGCGTTCTCCGGCTCCCACCAGGACGCCATCCGCAAGGGCTTCGCCCAGCAGAAACCGGACGCCCTGTGGGAAGTACCGTACTTGCCGATCGACCCGGCCGACATCGGCCGCAGCTACGAGGCGGTGATCCGCGTCAACAGCCAGTCGGGCAAGGGCGGTATCGCTTACCTGCTGGAACAGGAATACGGCATCAGCTTGCCGCGTCGTATGCAGATCGAGTTCAGCCAGGTTGTGCAGCGTGAAACCGATCGCCTGGGCCTTGAGATGACGGCCCAGCAGATCCATGCCCTGTTGCACAGCGAGTACTTGCAGGCCAACACCCCGTACGCGCTGGTCAGCCATCGCCTGCAGGAAGAAAACGGTCATAGCGCCGTCGAAGTGGAAGTCTCGGGCAAAGGTCAGGGTGAAACCAACCTGCACTGGCGTGGCAAGGGCAACGGTGCCCTGGAAGCGCTGGTGGCCGGTCTGCCGATTCCGGTTGAGATCATGGACTACAACGAACACGCCATCGGTTCGGGCACCAATGCCAAGGCTGCGGCCTACATTGAACTGCGTGTGAACGGCGAACGTGCGGTGCACGGCGTCGGCATCGATGAAAACATCACCACTGCCAGCTTCAAGGCCCTGTTCAGTGCACTGAACCGCTCGCTGAGCCAGCCGGAAGCGAAAGCGGCGTAAGCCTTCGCTGCAATGCAAAAGGCCCCGGGGTGCGAACCTCGGGGCCTTTTTGTTTGACATGCTGCTGAAAGATCAAAAGATCGCAGCCTCCGGCAGCTCCTACGTTGGAATGCGTTCCCCTGTAGGAGCTGCCGAAGGCTGCGATCTTTTCGGGAGCACCCGAATCTCAAGTGAACTCGAAGGTATCGGCATCCAGATTCGCCGGAAACCGCGTGCGATAAGCTTGAAGGTCAGCAGCGTTCAAAACGACTTGGAACACCCCATCCGCCTCGCCTGCACTGAGCAATGTCTCACCCTGGAAATCCAGCACCTGGCTATCACCGGTGTAGGCAAAGCCCTTTCCATCAGTACCAACGCGATTCACCGCCGCCACGTAGCAGAGATTCTCGATCGCCCGCGCTGGCAGCAAACGGTTCCAGTGCTGACGCCGTGCACCCGGCCAGTTGGCGGTGTACAGCAGCAAATCGGTGTCTTGAGCATCACGGCTCCAGACCGGGAAACGCAGGTCGTAGCAAATCAGCGGTCGCACTCGCCAGCCCTTTAGTTCGAACTGCACCTGACGCTCACCGGGAGTGAAGTGGTTGTGCTCGCCGGCCATGCGGAACAGATGGCGTTTGTCGTAGTGCCACACCTCGCCGTCCGGCCGCGCCCACAACAGGCGATTGCGATGACTGCCGTCAGCCACCTGGACGATGATGCTGCCAGTGATCACCGCATCCAGTTTCGCGGCCTGAACCCGCAGCCATTTGCTGGTGGGACCGTTTTCCAACTCGGCGAGAGTCTCGGACTCCATCGAGAAACCGGTGGTGAACATCTCCGGCAAAATGATCAGATCCGCCCCGCGAGCCTGTTCCAGCAACGACTCGAAATGCTCCAGATTGGCCTGGCGATCGTGCCAGGCCAGGGTGGTCTGGATCAGCGCGATGTTCAGATTGGGTAGCGCACTCAGATCACGCATAGTTTTGCCGCTGCTTCACGCAGGGTCTCCTCGCGTTTGGCGAAGCACAGCCGCACCAGGCGCTGGCCTTCGGGTGGGGTCTGGTAGAACACCGAGATCGGGATGCTCACCACGCCATGTTCGCGGGTCATCCACAACGCCATCTCGACATCATTGAGGTCCGGGCGGATCTGCGAGTAATCGACCAATTGGAAATACGTGCCGGCCACTCGGGTGAAACTGAAGCGCGACGGCGTTAGCAGATCGCAGAACAGATCGCGCTTGGCCTGATAGAAAGCCGGCAGTTCTTCAACGTGTTCCGGGTGCTCGGCCATGAAGTCGGCCAAGGCATATTGCAGCGGCGTTACACCGCAGAAACTGACGTATTGGTGAACCTTGCGCAGCTCCGCTGTGAGGGCCGGCGGTGCGACCACGTAGCCGGTTTTCCAGCCAGTGACGTGATAGGTCTTGCCAAAGGAGCTGACCACGAAAGCACGCTGATACAGCTCTTCGTGATTCAGCACGCTGGCGTGGGGCACGCCATCGAAGACCAGGTGTTCGTAGACTTCGTCGCTGACGATGTAGATGTCGCGATCTCGAATCAACGCCGCCAGCTGGTCCAGCTCGGCACGACTGATCAGTGCGCCACTTGGGTTATGTGGAGAGTTGAGGATGATCATCCGCGTGCGCGGTGTAATCGCTTCACCCAGCTTCTGAAAGTCGATGGCGAAGTCATTCAGGCCCAACTGCACGTGGACGCAACGACCACCGGCCAGCTCAACCGAGGGCTCATAACTGTCGTAGGCCGGATCGAACACGATCACTTCGTCGCCGCTGTGGATAACCGCCTGAATAGCGCAGAAGATCGCCTGGGTTGCGCCGGGCGTGACGGTCACTTCATGGTCGACATCCACATTGACGCCGTAGCTGCGGGCGATCTTCGCCGCAATCTGCTGACGCAATACCGGAAGCCCGGTCATCGGCGAATACTGGTTATGGCCATTGGCGATATGCCGACCGACCGCATCGCACAGGGCCTGCGGGGCATCGAAGTCGGGAAAACCCTGGGACAGGTTCAGCGCCCCGGTTTGCGCCGCGAGCTGAGACATCTGAGTGAAGATAGTGATGCCGACATTCGGCAGCTTACTGGTGATCATCGGTGATTCCCTGCTCTACACCCGGCTCTACGGCGGCGCGGGAGAGCCCGAGAATAGCCCAAACGACGTCCATAAAAAAAGGGCGCCTTAAGCGCCCTTTCTAGAACCCGATCCTGTAGGAGCATGGCTTGCCCGCGATTGCCGCACCGCGGTGTAACAGGTACACCGCGTTATCATTCATCGCGGGCAAGCCTTGCTCCTACATCAGTCAGGCAAGCCGTGGATCAGCGCTTGTCGCGGCGCTTCTTGTCGGCTTTTTTGTGGTGCGACATCATGCGACGCTTCTTGTTGACCTGACGGTCGGTGAGCGAGGTCTTGTTACCTTCGTACGGGTTCTCGCCGCCCTTGAACTCGATGCGGATCGGCGTACCGACCAGCTTCAAGACACGGCGATAAGTGTTTTCCAGGTAACGCACGTAAGACTTCGGCACCTTCTCGATCTGGTTACCGTGAATCACGATGATCGGCGGGTTCGCGCCACCCAAGTGGGCATAACGCAGCTTGATCCGGCGGTTGTTGACCATCGGCGGCGCGTGCTCACCAACCGCATCTTCCAGAATCGTGGTCAGACGGTTGGTTGGCCAGCGGGTGACCGCAGACTTGAACGAGTTCTGTACGGAGGCGTAGAGGTTGCCCACGCCCGTGCCGTGCAGGGCCGATATGAAGTGAATGTCGGCGTAGTCAACGAAGAACAGTCGACGTTGCAGCTCGACTTTCACGAAGTCGCGCTCGCTCGGCGTCATGCCGTCCCACTTGTTGATCGCGATTACCAGCGCACGACCCGACTCAATGGCGAAGCCCAGCAGGTTGAGGTCGTGGTCGACCACGCCTTCGCGGGCGTCCATCACAAAGATCACCACGTTGGCATCTTTGATCGCTTGCAGGGTTTTGACCACGGAGAACTTTTCAACTTCTTCGTGGATCTTGCCGCGCTTGCGCACACCAGCGGTGTCGATCAGCGTGTACTTCTCGTCGTTACGCTCGAACGGGATGTAGATACTGTCGCGGGTGGTGCCGGGCTCGTCATAGACGATTACCCGGTCTTCACCGAGCATACGGTTGACCAGGGTCGACTTACCGACGTTCGGACGGCCGATGATCGCGATCTTGATACCGTCTTTTTCGCTAGGGCCAGGAATGCGCTTGGCTTCCTCGCCTTCGGCAACGATCTCTTCCTCGCCTTCTTCCAGCTCGTCATCGTCTTTCGGGAAGTCGCTCAGGGCGATTTCCAGCATCTGGGTGATGCCACGACCATGAGCACCGGCGATCGGGATCGCGTGGCCCATGCCCAACGGGGCGAATTCGGCGCGGGCCATTTCAGGGTCGATGTTGTCGACCTTGTTGGCAACCACGTAAGAACGCTTGTTACGTTTGCGCAAATGCTCGGCGATCATCTGGTCGGCGGCGGTGAAACCGGCCTTGGCATCTACCAGGAACAGAACGACATCCGCTTCTTCAATGGCCAGCAGCGACTGCTCGGCCATTTTTTCGTCCATACCGTGCTCGTCACCGGAGATACCGCCGGTGTCGACCAGAATGTAGGAACGCCCTTGCCACTTGGCCTCACCGTATTGGCGATCACGGGTCAGACCGGACAAGTCGCCAACGATGGCGTCGCGAGTCCTGGTCAGGCGGTTGAACAAGGTGGACTTGCCGACGTTCGGTCGGCCCACCAGGGCGATTACGGGAACCATGCGGCTCTCCACTTCGTTATTTCAGAAAATACAAAAGCCGCTGCGAGGCAGCGGCTGGTGCTCGGGGCAGCGCTTGAGGGCGCTGCGAACCCCGTCAAACGGGGCTGCCTGGGGTTTAACCCCAAGCATAGTCAAACCTTTACTTAATGGTCAGGGCTTCCAGTTTGCCGCTGTTGCCATACAGATAAATCGTGTCACCCACCACCAGCGGACGGGCACGCAGGCCAGCGCTGTCGATGCGTTCGCGGCCGACGAAACGACCGTCCACCTGGCTCAGCAGGTGCAGGTAGCCTTCCATGTCGCCGACTGCAACGTAGCTGGAGAACACTTCCGGAGCCGACAGTTGACGGCGAGCCAGCGAATCGTTGCTCCACAAGGCTGTGGTGGAACGTTCGTCGACGCCTTCAACGGTGCCCGAAGACAGGCTCACGTAAACGTTGCCAAAACCCTGGGCGACACCGGCATAGCTGGAAGCATCACGCTGCCAAAGCTGACGACCGCTTTGCAGGTCCAGTGCCGCAACGCGACCCTGGTAGCTGGCGACGTACAGCGTTTCGCCGGAAAGCAGCAGGCCGCCGTCGATATCGACAACGCGCTCCAGTTCCGAACGACCCTGTGGAATTGCTACACGTTGTTCCCACACCGGCACGCCGTTGGAAATATCGAGAGCGACCACTTTACCGGTCGACAGGCCAGCCACCGCGAGGCGGTTGGTGACGATCGGCGCACTGGTGCCGCGCAGGGTCAATACCGCCGGAGTACTGTCATACAACCAGCGCTGGGTGCCGGTAGCGGCATCCAGACCGATCAGACGGTCATCCTGAGTCTGAACCACAACGACATCACCGTTGTTGGCCGGCGGTGCGAGGACTTCACTGGACACGCGAGCGCGCCATTTCTCTTCACCGTTGATGGCGTCCAGGGCAACGATTTCACCCTTGATCGTACCGATCAGGAGCAGACCGTAACTGACGCCGACCGCGCCGGAAACAGGCAATTCGAGATCTTTCTTCCATTTGACGTCGCCATTGCTGCGATCCATCGCCATCACCACACCGGTGACGTCGGCGGCATAGATGGTATCGCCATCGATCGCCGGAACCAGCATGTTGTACGACTCGCCCTGACCGTCACCGATCGAACGACTCCACTGCTTTTGCAGAACCACTTCTTCTTTGAAGTCGGTCAACTCGGCCGGTGGCAGTTCCTTTTTGCTGTTGCTGCTGCAACCCGCGGCCAATATGGCCAGAGCCAGCAATGCTGCATGTTTCCAACGAATCACGTCACGCATCCCCTTTGGCCAGGTCGTCCAGCTTGATTTGTAGGCCACCCACTGCCGCTTCATCCGACAGTGCCGCCTTGGCTTTTTGATACGCCGTGTTCGCTTCGTCGGTACGACCCAACTGCACCAGCAGGTCGCCTTTGAGTTCTTCGCGAGTGGCCAGGAATGCTTTATCGGCATCGCCTTCGAGCAGTTTCAGGGCTTCATCGGCCTTGTTCTGCGCGGCCAGCACCTGCGCCAGGCGCTGACGAGCAATTTCGCCCAGCGCCGGGTTGGCCGGTTTGGCAACAATGGCTTTCAGCTCGCTGGCTGCGTCATCCAGCTTGCCGCTGTCGACCGCAACTTTTGCCACGAACAGGCTGCCGTACTGCGCGTAAGCGCTACCGCCGAACTCGCTGTTGAGCTTGCCGGCCAGGTCCGCAACACGGGCGGCATCAGGCTTGCCGTCTGGCGTCAGCGTGGTTTCCAGCAGTTGCTGATAGAGCATCGAGGCGCCTTGCGACTGATTGCTCTGATACTTCTGAAAAGCCTGCCAGCCGAACACGATGACCAGCGCCAACAGGCCGCCAGTGACCAGGGGCTTGCCGTTGCGTGTCCACCAGTCCTTAAACTCCGCCAGATGTTCGTCTTCGGTACTCGACACCCCAATACTCCTTAATCGCTAAATCGGCTGTTTGACAGCTTCAACCCTGCACGACGCAGGTGGCCAGGTGTGCAGCAAGCGCATCCCAGGCAATGCTTTGTTGTTCGCCCTGGCCACGCAGGGGTTTGAAACCTACCACTTGCTGGGCCATTTCGTCGTCACCGAGGATCAGCGCGTACAACGCACCGCTCTTGTCGGCTTTCTTGAACTGGCTTTTGAAGCTGCCGGCGCCGGCATTCACTTGCAGGCGCAGGTTGGGCAATTGATCACGAACACGTTCACTCAGGGCCAGACCGGCCAGCTCGGCGGCTTCACCGAAGGCGCAGAGGTAGACGTCGACCTGACGGGAAATCTCTTCCGGGATCTGTTCCAGGGTTTCAAGCAACAGCACCAGGCGCTCGATGCCCATGGCGAAACCAACGCCAGGGGTCGGCTTGCCGCCCATTTGCTCCACCAGACCGTCGTAGCGGCCACCGGCACACACGGTGCCTTGGGCGCCCAGCTTGTCGGTGACCCATTCGAAAACAGTCTTGCTGTAGTAATCCAGCCCGCGAACCAGCTTCGGGTTGATCACGTAAGGAACGCCGGCGGCGTCCAGGCGAGCCTTGAGGCCCTCGAAGTGCACGCGGGATTCCTCGTCGAGGTAATCGGCCATCTTCGGCGCGTCGGCCAACGCCGCTTGAGTCTCGGGATTCTTGGTATCCAGAACCCGCAGCGGGTTGGTCTTCAGACGGCGCTGGCTGTCTTCGTCCAGTTGATCCAGGCGAGCGGACAGGTATTCGACCAGTGCTTCACGATAACGGCCACGGGACTCGCTGGTCCCCAGGCTGTTGAGCTCGAGCTTGACCGCATCACGGATGCCCAGTTCGCCCCATAGACGCCAGGTCAGCACGATCAGCTCGGCATCGATGTCCGGACCATCAAGGTTGAAGACTTCGCAACCGATCTGGTGGAACTGGCGATAACGGCCTTTCTGCGGACGTTCGTGGCGGAACATCGGGCCGATGTACCAGAGTTTCTGCACCTGGCCACCGCCGGTGATGCCGTGCTCGAGCACCGCACGCACGCAGGCCGCTGTGCCTTCGGGGCGCAGGGTCAGGGAGTCGCCGTTGCGGTCGTCGAAGGTGTACATCTCTTTTTCGACGATGTCGGTCACTTCACCGATGGAGCGCTTGAACAGCTCGGTGAACTCGACGATCGGCATGCGGATCTGCTTGTAACCGTAGTTATCCAGCAAACGCGAGACGGTGCCCTCGAAATGACGCCACAGGGGAGTCTGCTCGGGCAGGATGTCGTTCATGCCACGTATGGCTTGCAGAGACTTGCTCACTATAAATCCTTAAATTCGTTCGACTTAGCCGCGTGCAATGACTGCTGCGTCAGCTTCGACCTTTTCGGCCGCTTTCTGGCGGATCAAGCGTTCAAGCTCATCCACCAGATTGTCATTCGTCAGTTTCTGCGACGGCTTGCCGTCGATGTAAATCAGGTTTGGCGTGCCGCCGGTCAAGCCGATATGGGCTTCCTTGGCTTCACCCGGTCCGTTGACCACGCAACCGATGACCGCAACATCCAGCGGCACCAGCAGGTCTTCGAGGCGCCCTTCCAGCTCGTTCATGGTTTTGACCACATCGAAGTTCTGCCGCGAGCAGCTCGGGCAGGCGATGAAGTTGATGCCACGGGAACGCAGATGCAGGGATTTGAGAATGTCGTAGCCGACTTTCACTTCCTCGACCGGGTCAGCAGCCAACGAGATGCGAATAGTATCGCCAATCCCTTCGGCGAGCAGCATACCGAGGCCCACGGCGGATTTCACCGTGCCTGAACGCAAACCACCGGCTTCGGTGATGCCCAGGTGCAGCGGCTGAACGATTTCCTTGGCCAGCAAGCGGTAAGCGGCGACGGCCATGAACACGTCGGAGGCTTTCACACTGACCTTGAAGTCCTGGAAGTTCAGACGCTCAAGGTGCTCGACGTGACGCAGGGCAGATTCAACCAGCGCAGCCGGAGTCGGCTCGCCGTATTTCTTTTGCAGGTCTTTTTCCAGGGAACCGGCGTTCACGCCGATGCGGATCGGAATCCCGCGATCACGGGCGGCATCGACTACCGCACGCACGCGGTCTTCGCGACCGATGTTGCCCGGGTTGATGCGCAGGCAGTCAACACCCAGTTCGGCTACGCGCAGAGCGATCTTGTAGTCGAAGTGGATGTCGGCAACCAAAGGTACTTTGACCAGCTTCTTGATCTTGCCGAAGGCCTCAGCGGCATCCATGTCGGGCACGGAAATGCGCACGATATCGACGCCAGCCGCTTCCAGACGATTGATCTGGGCCACGGTGGCAGCGACGTCGTTGGTGTCGCTGTTGGTCATGCTCTGCACAGCGATAGGCGCATCGCCGCCAACGGGCACGTTACCGACCCAGATCTTGCGGGATTCGCGACGTTTGATTGGAGATTCGCCGTGCATGACTTATTGACCCAACTTCAGGCGAGCAGTCTCGCCACTGGTGAACGGAGCGACATCAACCACCTGCCCGTTGTAACTGACCTGCGCGCCACGGGCGAAGCCCAGACGCACGGAAAACGGTGGCTTGCCGCTTACGGAGACGTTTTCGCCTTTACGCTTGAGACCGCTCAACAACACCTTGCCGGTGCCATCGGTCACTTGCGTCCAGCAATCAGAAGTGAACTGCAGTTGAACCTGACCTTGGCCGGCAACCGGAGCAGCCGCTGCTGGAGCGGGAATGGTCGGGGTAACCGAAGCGCTCGCAGGCGGAGTTGATACAACAGGAGCAGTCGGGGCTGGCGCGACTGGAGTCGCGACAACCGGAGCGGTGCTGTGAGTCGGTGCAACAGGCGTTGGCGCTGGTGCAGCAGGCGCAGGCGCTTCAGCTTCGGTCGGCGCTTCAGCCGACGTCTCGGCTTGCGGCAACGCAAGAGCGGTTGCGCCTTCAGCCTGACCTTCCGCGACGGCCTGGTCTTCCGGCTCGTCCAGCGGATGGATCTGGGTGGTGCCGTCAGCGCCTTCGACTTCAACGTGTTCCGGGCTCAGGCTGATCAGGTCTTTGGTGCGCAGTGAGGTTTGATCCTGCCACCAGACAAAACCACCACCAATCACTGCGATCAGCAACAGCAGGCTGACAATTCGCAAAATGGTGTGGGAAACCCGAACCGGCTCTTCGATACGTCCCAGGCTATGAACGTTGCTGCCCTGGGAGTCGGTGCCGGTGGATTGGTCGAACTGTTGGACCAGTACGGTTTGATCCATGCCGAGCAATTTCGCGTAGGCGCGAATATAACCACGAGCAAAGGTATGCCCAGGCAGCTTGTCGAAAGCGCCGGCTTCCAGATTGCTCAGGGAATTGACGGTGAGGTTGAGCTTGAGGGCCACTTCGGCCAGCGACCAGCCATTGCTTTCGCGGGCCTGGCGTAAAGTCTCACCGGGATTAACGCGATTCGCTGCTACAACTTCGGGATGCGCCGCTTTCATCATTGCTCCGACAGGTATTGCTGATATTCCGGCGTACCGGGATAGAGTCGTTTTAGTTGCAGGCCAAAACTGGCGGCCTTGTCGCGATCTTCAAACACTTTTGCCAGCCGAACGCCGAGCAATAGACTACGTGCATTTTGCTCGGTGAGCAGGCTAAAACGATCGTAATAGTCACGCGCGGGCACATAATGCCTGTCTTCGAAGGACAACTCAGCCATTTCCAGCAATGCACGTGGCTGTTGACGATTCAAGCGCAGGGCTTTTTCCAGCTGCTGCTGCGCCAGATCGCGCTGCCCCAGCTTCGAAGCGGTCATTCCGAGGTTCTCGAATACCCGCGAACGCTCAGGGTACAAGGTATCGGCGGCGGCCTGTTCAAAGCGTTCGTAAGCTTCTTTGTAGCGTTTCTCTTCGTAAAGAAAACTGCCGTAGTTGTTCAGGATTCGCGCATCGTTGGGGCGGGAAGACAGTGCCTTGCGAAAATGCTGATCCGCCAGCTCCGGCTCCATCTCGGCCTGGAAGACCAGACCCAGCGCGGCGTTGGCATCCGGATCCGAGTCATCCAGATCCAGCGCTTTCTTCAACGGTACTTTCGCCCGTTCGGTCATGCCCTGCTGCAAGTACCCCAAGCCCAGCTGCACATAGGCAACGCGCGCTTCATCGCGGCCCTTGCTGGTCTTCATCGGGTTGAAATCGCCCGACAGGACACAGCCAGCACACAGGCTGGCCAACAGCAAAAGCAGCGCGAAGCGCAGGGACATAGAGATCCTCTCTTAATTATTGTTCGCAGCGTTTGTTGCGATATCGTTTTCGGCGCTTAACTCGCGCACGGCGATATAACGTTCGCTGCGACGGGTGCGATCCAGCACCTGTCCTACCAATTGGCCACACGCGGCATCGATGTCTTCACCGCGGGTGGTGCGTACGGTGACATTGAAGCCGGCATGGTGAAGCTGATCCTGGAAACGACGAATCGCGTTGTTGCTCGGGCGCTCGTAACCGGAATGCGGGAACGGGTTGAACGGAATCAGGTTGATCTTGCACGGGATGTTCTTGAGCAACTCGATCATTTCGACCGCGTGTTCGACCTTGTCGTTGATGTCCTTGAGCAACGTGTACTCAATGGTCAGCACGCGCTTCTCGCCCAGGGACGACATGTAGCGCTGGCACGACTCGAGCAGCATCTTAAGCGGATACTTCTTGTTGATCGGCACCAATTGGTTACGCAATGCGTCGTTCGGTGCGTGCAGGGACAACGCCAGGGAGACGTCGATGTGCTTGGACAGCTCATCGATCATCGGCACCACACCCGATGTAGACAGGGTTACGCGGCGCTTGGAGATCCCGTAGCCCAGGTCATCCATCATCAGATGCATGGCGGCCACGACGTTGTCGAAGTTCAGCAGCGGCTCACCCATGCCCATCATCACCACGTTGGTGATCGCACGGTCGGCGGTCGCCGGGATGCTGCCGAATGATTTATTGGCAATCCACACCTGGCCGATGACTTCGGCTGCGGTGAGGTTGCTATTGAAACCTTGCTTGCCGGTGGAGCAGAAACTGCAATCCAGGGCACAGCCTGCCTGGGACGAAACGCACAAAGTGCCGCGTTTGCCCTGGGGAATGTACACGGTCTCGACGCAGCTGCCGGACGCCACGCGCACCACCCACTTACGGGTGCCGTCGGTGGAAATGTCCTCGCTGACCACTTCAGGACCGCGAACCTCGGCAATAACCTTGAGCTTGTCGCGCAAGGCCTTGCTGACGTTCGTCATGGCGTCGAAATCATCGACGCCAAGGTGGTGAATCCATTTCATTACCTGACCGGCACGGAAACGCTTCTCCCCGATTGAGTCGAAGAATTTTTCCATTTCCAGCTGAGTCAGACCCAGCAGGTTGGTTTTTACAGTCGATGTAGTCATGGATTCACCTTCACTCTTAAGCCAATGCTTAGCGAGTGGTTACTTCAGTAGCTGCGAAGAAGTACGAGATTTCGCGAGCAGCAGCGGCTTCGGAGTCCGAACCGTGTACAGCGTTGGCGTCGATGGAATCAGCGAAGTCAGCGCGGATGGTACCGGCAGCAGCTTCTTTAGGGTTGGTGGCGCCCATCAGCTCACGGTTCAGAGCGATAGCGTTTTCGCCTTCCAGAACCTGAACGACAACCGGACCGGAGATCATGAAAGCAACCAGGTCGTTGAAGAAACCACGAGCGCTGTGCTCAGCGTAGAAGCCTTCAGCTTCAGCTTTGGACAGTTGCTTCAGTTTCGAAGCTACAACGCGCAGGCCAGCTTTTTCGAAACGAGTGGTGATCTCGCCGATAACGTTTTTTGCAACAGCGTCAGGCTTGATGATGGAGAAAGTACGTTGAACAGCCATGGTGTAACTCCAGAAACGGTAATTTGCGAAAAATTAAACCCGCGAATTATACGCGGGTTCTTGGGTATTGCCTAACTGCATACGGCGCAGACTCAGTCTGCTTCTTCGATCCAGGCGGCCTGAATGGCTTCAAGCACCTTCTCGCCACCGCGGGTCGGATCATCACTGAACTCCGGCAATGCCAGCACCCATTTGTGCAGATCGACGAAGTTCACGTAACGCGGATCCACATCCGGCTTGGATTCAGCCAGCTGGATCGCGATTTCCAGCACATCAACCCATTTCAGACTCATTTCAGTTCCTTGAATCAGTGCGGCGCTTCAGCCGCATGGTTGACCGAGTATTTTGGAATTTCGACAGTCAGGTTTTCATTCCCGATGATCGCCTGACAGCCTAGACGCGATTGCGCCTCCAGACCCCAGGCACGATCCAGAAAGTCTTCTTCCAGCTCGTCCGCCTCTTCCAGCGAGTCAAAGCCTTCACGAATGATGCAATGACAGGTGGTGCAGGCGCAGACGCCGCCACAGGCGCTTTCCATCTCGATATGGTGTTCGTGGGCCAACTCGAGAATGGATGTGCCAGGCTCAGCCTCCACAACCATACCTTCCGGGCAGAACTTCTCGTGTGGCAGAAAAATGACCTGCGGCATCGTTATTCCTCAATCTCATTCAGGTTGCGCCCCGCCAGCGCGGCTTTCACCGTCGAGTCCAGGCGGCGGGCAGCAAAGGCGTCGGTCACTTGCGACAGACGCTTGGTCTGCTGCTCGATGGCGTAACCATCAGTACCTTTCATCAGTTCGGTCAGTTCCTGCATCTGCACTTCGATGACCATGCGCTCTTCGGCGTCGAGCAAGCGCTCGCCATCGACATCGAGAGCACCCTGCACCGCTTCGATCAGGCGCTGGGCATCGACCTGCTGTTCACGCAAGACACGAGCGACCTTGTCGTCGTTGGCATGCTGGAACGAATCCTTGAGCATCTTGGCAATTTCGCCATCCGTCAGACCGTAGGACGGCTTGACCTGGATGCTGGCCTCAATGCCCGAGCCCAGCTCGCGGGCAGAAACGCTGAGCAGACCGTCGGCATCGACCTGGAAGGTCACGCGAATCTTCGCCGCACCGGCCACCATCGCCGGAATGCCGCGCAATTCGAAGCGTGCCAGGGAGCGGCAGTCGCTGATCAGCTCGCGCTCGCCCTGCAATACGTGGATCGCCATGGCCGACTGGCCATCTTTATAAGTCGTGAAGTCCTGAGCGCGCGCGACAGGGATGGTGGTGTTGCGTGGAATCACCTTCTCCATCAGGCCGCCCATGGTTTCCAGCCCCAGGGACAACGGAATCACGTCAAGCAACAGCAACTCATCGCCATCGCGCTTGTTGCCAGCCAGGGTATCGGCCTGGATCGCAGCACCAATGGCCACCACTTGATCCGGATCGATCTCGGTCAGCGGCTCGCGACCGAAGGCTTCAGCAACGGCTTCGCGGACGCGAGGCACGCGAGTCGAGCCGCCGACCATGACCACTGCGTGCACTTCATCCAGCTCGATGCCGGAATCACGCACAGCGCGGCGACAAGCTTTCAGGCTGCGGGCAACCATTGGCTCGATCAGCGCATTGAAGGCTTCACGGGTCAGCTCGGCTTTCCAGTCGCCATAAGCGACTTCAACGGACGAGGCATTGGTCAGGGCTTCTTTGGCCGCACAAGCGGTTTGCAGCAGATTGCGTTGCGCACCCGGATCGAGGTCGGCGGACAGACCGGCGCTCTCGATGATCCAGCCGGCGATTGCATGGTCGAAGTCATCACCGCCCAGCGCGCTGTCGCCGCCGGTGGCCAAAACCTCAAACACACCGCCGGTCAGGCGCAGAATCGAAATATCGAAGGTGCCGCCACCCAGGTCATAAATCGCGACCAGGCCTTCAGCGTGTTGATCCAAACCGTAAGCCACAGCGGCGGCGGTCGGCTCATTGAGCAGACGCAGCACGTTCAAACCGGCCAGTTTGGCCGCATCCTTGGTGGCTTGACGCTGAGCATCGTCGAAATAGGCCGGAACGGTGATCACCGCGCCCACAAGCTCGCCACCCAACGTCGCTTCGGCGCGCTGACGCAGCACTTTCAGGATATCGGCGGAAACTTCGACCGGGCTTTTCGGGCCCTGGATCGTGTCGATGAACGGCATGTGCGACTCGCCGCCGACAAAGCGGTACGGCAGTTGGTCGCCCAATTGCTTGACGTCGGACAGACCACGACCCATCAAGCGCTTGACCGACAGCACAGTGTTCAAAGGGTCGGTGGCGGCAGCCAGTTTGGCCGACTCGCCGACCTCAACGCGATCAGCGTGATAGCGCACGGCAGACGGCAGAATGACCTGCCCGTCTGCGTCAGCCAGAGGTTCGGAAAGACCACTGCGCAACGCAGCGACCAGCGAATTGGTAGTGCCCAAGTCGATCCCCACAGCCAGACGACGCTGGTGCGGTTGAGGACTTTGGCCGGGTTCGGCGATCTGCAGTAGGGCCATCGTTATCAGGACTTATCTGTATATCAGGCGTGCGACCGGAGCGGCACTGGGTTAATCGTCGAGGCGCTCTTCTAACTGGCGCACTTCGTAGGTGAGCTTGTCGAGGAACTGCATGCGCCGCATCAGGCGTTCGGCCTGTTCACGTTGCGCTGCATTATCCCAACAGGCTGCGAAGCTTTCGTTCAGTTCATCCTGCGCAGTCTTCAGGCGACGCTTGAACACTGCAACACCCGCCAGGTCGGCGCTGTCTTGCAGGTCTTCGAGCTCTTCACGCAGCTCCATCTGCTGCAGAAGAAACTCCGGATCATGCACCGTGACCTCCAGCGGCAGCTCGCGACCGCCCATGGCGAGCAAGTAACGCGCGCGCTTCGGGGGACTTTTGAGCGTCTGGTAGGCCTCGTTGAGGCTCGCGGATTGCTCTAGCGCCAGCCGCTGCTCGCGCTCGGAAGCGTCTGCAAAGCGGTCCGGATGAACACCGCGCGCCAACTCACGGTAGCGCGTGGCCAACTGATCGAGATCCAGACGGAAGCTCGGTTTCAGCTCAAATAAAGCGAAATGACAAGGAGTACCCACGCGCAGCCTCAGATGTTGAAGCTTTCGCCGCAGCCACATTCACCGCGCACGTTGGGATTGTTGAACTTGAAGCCTTCGTTCAACCCTTCCTTGACGAAATCGAGTTCGGTGCCGTCCAGGTAGGCCAGGCTTTTCGGGTCGATGATCACTTTCTCGCCGTGACTTTCGAACACCTGATCCTCTGCAACCACCTCGTCGACAAACTCCAGCACGTAGGCAAGGCCGGAACAGCCTGTAGTGCGAACACCCAGACGAATCCCTTCACCTTTGCCGCGCCCGTTGAGGGAGCGTCGCACGTGTTGAGCAGCCGCTTCTGTCATGCTGATAGCCATCGGTGACTCCTTACTCGTCGCCAAAACTTGAAAGTCAGATCAAGCCTTTCTTCTGCTTGTAGTCGCGAACGGCCGCTTTGATAGCGTCTTCAGCAAGTACGGAGCAGTGAATTTTTACTGGCGGCAGAGCCAGTTCTTCAGCCAGCTGAGTGTTTTTGATGGTCTCTGCTTCATCCAGAGTCTTGCCTTTCATCCACTCGGTCGCCAGGGAGCTGGAGGCGATAGCCGAACCGCAACCGTAGGTCTTGAACTTGGCGTCTTCGATGATGCCTTGCTCGTTGACCTTGATCTGCAGACGCATCACGTCGCCGCACGCCGGAGCGCCGACCATGCCGGTGCCGACATCAGGGTCTTCCGCGTCCATCTTGCCGACGTTGCGCGGGTTCTCGTAGTGGTCGATGACCTTTTCGCTGTAAGCCATGATTCTTAATCCTCACTCATCAGAGAGTCGCTCTTGAAGCCCTGCGCCCGAAGGTTCACAGGGCCGGTTTGCGGCGACTTGAAATCAGTGTGCCGCCCACTCGATTTTCGAAATGTCGACACCGTCTTTGTACATGTCCCACAGCGGCGACAGAGTGCGCAGCTTGGTAACGGCCTCGCAGACTTTCTGCGCGGCGTAGTCGATTTCTTCTTCGGTGGTGAAACGGCCGAAGGTGAAGCGAATCGAGCTGTGTGCCAGTTCGTCGTTGCGGCCCAGGGCGCGCAGTACGTACGAAGGCTCAAGGGAAGCCGAGGTGCAGGCCGAACCGGACGAAACCGCCAGATCCTTGAGCGCCATGATCAGCGACTCGCCTTCAACGTAGTTGAAGCTCAGGTTCAGGTTGTGCGGAACACGAGCGGTCATGCTGCCGTTGATATACAGCTCTTCCAGGCCTTCGACCTGTTTGAAGAAGCGGTCGCTCAGGGCCTTGATGCGGATGTTCTCGGCAACCATGTCTTCCTTGGCTACGCGGAAGGCTTCGCCCATGCCGACGATCTGGTGGGTCGCCAGGGTGCCGGAACGCATGCCACGTTCGTGACCGCCGCCGTGCATGGTCGCTTCGATGCGAACACGCGGCTTGCGGCTCACGTACAGTGCGCCGATGCCTTTAGGGCCGTAGGTTTTGTGGGCAGAGAACGACATCATGTCGACTTTCAGCTTCGACAGGTCGATTTCGACCTTGCCGGTGGACTGAGCAGCGTCGACGTGGAACAGGATGCCCTTGGAGCGGGTCAGTTCGCCGATGGCTGCGATGTCGTTGATGGTGCCGATTTCGTTGTTCACGTGCATGACCGAAACCAGGATGGTGTCGTCGCGCAGGGCAGCTTCGATCATCTCTGGGGTGACCAGACCATCAGTGCGAGGCTCGATATAGGTGACTTCGAAGCCTTCACGCTCCAGTTGGCGCATGGTGTCGAGGACAGCCTTGTGCTCAATCTTGGTGGTGATCAGGTGCTTGCCTTTAGTGGCATAGAAATGCGCCGCACCCTTGATTGCCAGGTTGTCGGACTCGGTGGCACCGGAGGTCCAGACGATTTCACGCGGGTCGGCGTTGACCAGGTCAGCGACCTGACGACGAGCGTTTTCAACGGACTCTTCAGCTTTCCAGCCGAACACGTGGGAACGGGACGCCGGGTTACCGAAGTTTCCGTCAACCAGCAGGCATTCACTCATTTTTTGCGCTACACGCGGATCAACCGGGGTGGTCGCAGAGTAATCAAGGTAAATCGGCAATTTCATGGACTATCTCCTAAATCAGGCTGGCTGGCGTGCCGCTAGCTCTTTGGCTGTCATTCGACGGCGGACGCTTCAATCTTATCCAGGCGTGGCGCCTTGCTGTTGCAACGGCGCTGATCCTGACGCTGGGCTACTTCTTGTACCTCACGGCGAGTGACAAGGTCAGCCAAGCTGATACCGCTGAGAAATTCGTGAATCTGCAGGCTCAGATCGCACCACAAGTGGTGGGTCAGACAGGTGTCACCTTGATGGCAATCACCCTGGCCCTGGCATTTGGTTGCATCGACCGATTCGTTCACCGCATCGATCACCTGGGCGACCTGGATGCCCTGCATGTCGCGCGACAGCTGATAGCCGCCGCCCGGACCACGGACGCTGGACACCAGATTGCTGCGGCGCAATTTGGCGAAGAGCTGTTCGAGGTAGGACAGGGAGATGCCTTGGCGCTCGGAGATATCGGCCAGGGACACCGGCCCGTGCTGCGCGTGCAACGCCAGGTCAAGCATGGCGGTTACGGCGTATCGGCCTTTTGTAGTCAGTCGCATGGACAATTACCACGGAGTTCGGAATGGGGCGAGTATGCAATTCCCGAGTATTTAAGTCAACTATAAGACCTAGTACTTTAGTCAGGATTACCCGCAAAAGAGCGGCCGCATCATAGCAAAGGCTGGCGGCGTACAGCCAGCAATTGCGCGTTATCGTTCATCGCGAGCAGGCTCGCTCCCACAAGGAACCCATACACACCAAAAGTCCAATGTGGGAGCGAGCCTGCTCGCGATGAAGCTGACTCGGTTTAGCTGGCCTGGCTCTGATCCTTGTCCTTCACACAGGCGAAGTCTTCTTCGCGCAGTTCAGGCAGATCTTTCGCACAGTAATTGCTACCCAGATCCTTCAGCGCCCCGCACATACCTTCCAGCCGACCATCGACCGCTTGCAAATGATCGAGCAACTGATTGATCGCTCGCGCCACCGGATCGGGCATGTCTTCGCCAACACCGTAGGCATCGAAGCCGATCTTCTCGGCCATCGCCTTGCGCTTGGCGTCTGTCTCTTCGTCGGACTTGACGATGATCCGCCCCGGAATCCCCACCACGGTCGCCCCGGGCGGAACCGCCTTGGTGACCACAGCATTGGAGCCGACCTTGGCCCCCGCTCCGACCGTAAACGGCCCCAGCACCTTGGCCCCCGCCCCGACCACAACACCATCCTCAAGCGTCGGGTGACGTTTGCCCTTGTTCCAGCTGGTGCCACCCAGAGTCACGCCCTGATAAAGGGTGACGTCATTGCCGATCTCAGCGGTTTCACCGATGACGATACCCATGCCATGGTCAATAAAGAAGCGACGACCGACCTTGGCGCCCGGATGGATCTCGATCCCGGTCAACCAGCGACCGAAGTTCGACACCAGTCGCGCCAGCCACTTCCAGCCCATGCCCCACAGGGCCGACGACAAGCGGTGGATCCAGATGGCGTGCATGCCCGGGTAGCACGTCAGAACTTCAAAGGCGTTGCGCGCTGCCGGATCACGATGGAAAACACTCTGGATATCTTCACGCAAACGCTCGAACATTTTTAATCCTTCCGCTTAAGAAGCTCACCACGGGCCGCTTTCTGGGTTTCCGTGAGGATGCCACGCAATATATTCATTTCCGCCCGGCTGACCGAGCTGCGTCCGTACAACCGGCGCAGGCGCGCCATCAAGTGCCGTGGCTTTTCCGGATCGAGGAATTCTATGGCCACCAGGGTTTGCTCCAGGTGCTCATAGAATCGCTCCAACTCATCCATGGTCGCCAGCTCAGCGCTTTTGACCGAGGCCACTTCTTCCTTCTCGACCTTGCTCGGCTGGCCTTGGGCCGCCAACCAGGACATGCGCACTTCATAACTCAACACCTGCACCGCTGCCCCAAGGTTCAGCGAGCTGAACTCAGGGTCTGAGGGGATGTGCACGTGATAATGACATCGCTGCAGCTCTTCATTGGTCAGGCCAGAATCTTCACGACCAAAGACCAAGGCGATCTCGGCACCCTGCCCTGCCTCCTCGACCACTTTCACGCCGCATTCGCGGGGATCGAGCAATGGCCAGGGAATGCGACGGTCACGGGCGCTGGTGCCAAGCACCAGATTGCAGCCGACCAAGGCATCTTCCAAGGTGGCGACGACTTGCGCGTTTTCAAGGATGTCACCGGCACCGGAAGCACGAGCATCGGCTTCGTGATGCGGGAACAGCCGCGGTTCGACCAGCACCAGCCGCGACAGGCCCATGTTCTTCATGGCACGCGCAGCACCGCCGATATTCCCGGGGTGGCTGGTATTGACCAGGACGACACGAATGTTTTGCAGCAAGGGAGGCGCTCTCGAACACTTTAATGGGGAGCAGAATCTTACAGCTCAACCTACCGTTAAGCTATGAAAGCGAACACCGACCTTCTCCTGTAGAAACTTTCTGATAGAATGCCCGGCTTTCTTTAACAACCTTAGGTGACACATCCATGCAGCCCATGCTGAATATCGCGCTGCGCGCCGCCCGCAGCGCCAGTGAATTGATCTTCCGCTCCATCGAGCGCCTGGATACCATCAAGGTCGACGAAAAAGACGCCAAGGATTACGTATCCGAGGTGGATCGCGCCGCTGAGCAAAAAATCATCGACGCGCTGCGCAAGGCCTACCCTACCCACGGCATTCTCGGTGAAGAAACCGGCATGCACCCGGGCAGCGGCGAAGGCGAAGAATACCTGTGGATCATCGATCCGCTGGACGGCACCACCAACTTCCTGCGCGGCATTCCTCACTTCGCTGTCAGCATCGCCTGCAAATACCGCGGTCGCCTGGAACACGCTGTTGTTCTGGACCCGGTTCGCCAGGAAGAATTCACCGCCAGCCGTGGTCGCGGCGCCCAACTGAACGGTCGTCGTCTGCGCGTCAGCGGCCGTACCAGCCTGGACGGCGCCCTGCTGGGTACCGGCTTCCCGTTCCGCGATGACCAAATGGACAACCTCGACAACTACCTGGGCATGTTCCGCGCCCTGGTTGGCCAGACTGCCGGCATCCGCCGCGCTGGCTCGGCGAGCCTGGACCTGGCTTACGTAGCGGCCGGCCGTTTCGACGCCTTCTGGGAGTCGGGCCTGTCCGAGTGGGATATGGCTGCAGGCGCCCTGCTGATCCAGGAAGCCGGCGGTTTGGTGAGCGACTTCACCGGCGGTCACGATTTCCTTGAGAAAGGCCACGTTGTTGCCGGTAACACCAAATGCTTCAAAGCAGTACTGACGGCCATCCAGCCGCACCTGCCGGCCTCGCTGAAGCGCTAAGCGAGCAGCCACAAAAAAGCACCCTTCGGGGTGCTTTTTTTATGCTCAATTCCCGAACCTACCCCTGTAGGAGCAAAGCTTGCTCGCGATTGCATCACCGCAACCTGGCTGAAAAACCGCGCCGCCTGCATCGCGGGCAAGCCTTGCTCCTACAGGGGTGCGTGCGCGCAAATCCCGGGCACAAAAAAAGCACCCCGCAGGGTGCTTCTTTTTTGACTCTCAAACCTGAATATTTAGCGGTTCTCTTCGTTCTGCCCCAGGACCAGCTTGCCTTCCTTGTCGACCGGAATCTGATTACCCGGATCGCGATCCATCCGCACTTTGCCTTCCTTGCCATCCAGTGAATAACGCACGTCGTAACCTACAACCTTGTCACTGATGTCATTCACCGTATTGCAGCGAGTTTGGGTCGTGGTGTAAGTGTCACGCTCCTGCATGCCTTCTTGCACCTTGTTACCCGCATAACCGCCGCCGACCGCACCGGCCACAGTGGCGATCTTCTTGCCAGTACCGCCGCCGATTTGATTACCCAACAGACCACCAGCCAGCGCACCGACCACGGTACCGGCGATCTGATGTTGATCTTTCACCGGCGCTTGCCGGGTTACTGCAACGTCCTTGCATACTTCACGTGGCGTCTTGATTTGTGTCTTGACCGGTTCAACGGCCAGGACTTGCGCATACTCAGGGCTGCTTTTTTTAACAAGGCTGTAGGTGGCAACAGCACCCCCGGCCGTCACACCAACAGCACCCAATACTGCACCAACCAGCATCGACTTGTTCACATGAACCTCCTGACCATCACATGCGGGACATGCCCGCGCTTCTCCTAGCCTTGGAGCATTAAAAAAGGCGCGAGTTCAACACTCGCGCCTTTTCGGCCAACAGCTGGAAAACGATAGCCGTTATGGGCGGTCGTCGACTTCCTTATCGGTAGCCACCGTAGGAATCAGATCCTCGGTGCTCAGGTTCAGCCAGATCAGCACGACGTTGGCGATGTAGATCGACGAGTAGGTACCCGCCAACACACCGACAAACAGCGCGATGGAGAAGCCGAACAGGTTGTCGCCACCAAAGAACAACAGGGCCGCGATCGCCAGCAAGGTGGAGATCGACGTCGCCATGGTCCGCAGCAGGGTTTGCGTGGTCGAGATGTTGATGTTGTCGATCAGGGTGGCCTTGCGCAGTACGCGGAAGTTCTCACGCACCCGGTCGAATACCACGATGGTGTCGTTGAGCGAGTAACCGATAATCGCCAGTACCGCCGCCAGCACCGTCAGGTCGAAGGTGATCTGGAAGAACGACAGGATACCGACGGTCACGATCACGTCGTGGATCAGCGAAACGATGGCACCGACCGCGAACTTCCACTGAAAGCGGAAAGCCAGGTAGATCAGGATGCCGCCCAATGCCATTAGCATGCCGAGGCCGCCCTGGTCGCGCAGCTCTTCACCGACCTGAGGGCCGACGAATTCGACACGCTTGACCGTCGCCGGGTTGTCGCCGCCGACTTTCAGCAGCGCTTCTGCCACTTGATGACCCAGCTGCGGGTCTTCACCTGGCATACGCACCAGCAAATCGGTAGTCGCACCGAAGCTCTGAACGATCGCCTCGTGATAACCCGATGTAACCAGCTGCTCACGCACCTTGGTGACGTCGGCCGGACGCTCGTAGGTCAGCTCAATGAGCGTACCGCCGGTGAAGTCCAGGCCCCAGTTCATGCCCTTGTGGAAGACGCTGAAAATGGCCAGCGCCGTAAGGAACAATGTGACGCCGAACGCAAAGTTGCGAACGCCCATGAAGTTGATTGTACGTAACATGGCAGCCCCTTAAATCCACAACTTCTTGAAGTCACGACCGCCGAAGATCAGGTTGACCATCGCGCGGGTCACCATGATGGCCGTGAACATCGAGGTAAAGATCCCGAGGGACATGGTCACTGCGAAGCCTTTGACCGGGCCGGTGCCCATGGCAAAGAGAATCCCGCCGACCAACAAGGTTGTCAGGTTGGCGTCGAGAATCGCGGTGAATGCCCGGCCGAAGCCTTCGTTGATTGCCCGTTGTACGGTCATGCCCGCCGCGATCTCTTCACGTATCCGCGAGAAGATCAGAACGTTGGCGTCGACGGCCATACCCATGGTCAACACGATACCGGCGATACCCGGCAGGGTCAGTGTTGCACCCAGCAGCGACATCAGGGCCAGCAGCAGCACCATGTTCACCGCCAGCGCGACGGTGGCGATGATGCCGAAGAAGCGGTAGATGGCGATGATAAACAGCGAGACAAACAGCATGCCCCACAGCGATGCATCGATACCTTTGATGATGTTGTCGGCACCCAGGCTTGGGCCAATGGTGCGCTCTTCAGCGAAGTACATCGGTGCAGCCAGACCACCGGCACGCAGCAGCAGCGCCAGTTCGGACGACTCGCCCTGCCCGTTCAGGCCGGTGATGCGGAACTGAGCACCCAGCGGCGACTGAATGGTCGCCAGGCTGATGATCTTCTTCTCTTCCTTGAACGTCTGGACCGGCACGTCTTTCTCGACGCCATTAACCACTTGCTTGACGTAAGTGGTAACCGGACGCTGCTCGATAAAGATCACTGCCATGCTGCGACCAACGTTGCTGCGAGTCGCACGACTCATCAGCTCGCCACCGTGGCCATCCAGACGGATGTTCACTTCTGGCGTGCCGTGCTCGCCGAAGCCAGCCTTGGCGTCAGTCACCTGGTCGCCAGTGATGATCAAGCCACGCTCGATCAGTGCCGGCGGACGCTTGCCTTCACGGAACTCAAACGATTCGGAAGTGGCTTTCGAAGCGCCTGGCTCAGCCGCCAGACGGAACTCAAGGTTGGCCGTCTTGCCGAGGATACGCTTGGCTTCGGCGGTGTCCTGCACGCCCGGCAGCTCAACCACGATGCGGTTGGCGCCCTGACGCTGAACGATTGGCTCGGCAACACCCAGTTCGTTGACGCGGTTACGTACCGTGGTCAAGTTCTGCTTGATGGAGTATTCACGGATTTCCGCCAGCTTGGCCGGGGTCATCGCCAGACGCAGTACCGGTTGGCCATTGAGGTCGGCCGGAACAATGTCGAAATCGTTGAAGCTCTTGCGGATCAGCGCACGGGCTTGTTCGCGGGCTGCTTCATCAGTGAAGCCCAGCTGAATGGCACCGTTGAGTTGCGGCAGGCTGCGATAGCGCAGTTTCTCTTTACGCAACAGGCTCTTCACATCGCCTTCGTACACTTTCAAGCGAGCGTCGAGGGCTTTGTCCATGTCCACTTCCAGCAGGAAGTGCACACCACCGGACAAGTCCAGACCCAGCTTCATCGGGTGCGCGGCCAGGCTGCGCAGCCATTGCGGGGTGGTTTGTGCCAGGTTCAGTGCAACGACGTAGTCATCACCCAATGCCTTGCGCACGACGTCCTTGGCAGGCAGCTGATCTTCAGCCTTGGTCAGACGAATCAGACCGCCCTTGCCGTTTGCTGCCAGGGTGGCAGCCTTGACGTTGATCCCGGATTCCTTGAGCGCTGCGCTCACGCGATCCAGATCAGCCTGATTGACCTGCAGCGCAGTGCTTGCACCGCTGACCTGAATGGCCGGGTCATCAGGATATAGATTGGGAGCGGAATAAATCAGACCGACCGCCAGCACCGCCAGGATCAGAATGTATTTCCACAGAGGGTATTTGTTCAGCATCACGCCGCCCGCTTATGACGCGGGGCGCCTTGCGCGCCCCGTCGATTGAGTAGAAGTTGAAACTTAGATCGCTTTTAG
Organism: Pseudomonas sp. GM41(2012); assembly: GCF_000282315.2. Classification (GTDB taxonomy): domain Bacteria; phylum Pseudomonadota; class Gammaproteobacteria; order Pseudomonadales; family Pseudomonadaceae; genus Aquipseudomonas. The sequence goes on along the minus strand of NZ_AKJN02000011.1, from coordinate 246,972 downwards.
CGTGCCTTTTGGCAACGTGGCGGCGATGGCGCCTTTCTGGAACTTCATTTCGATGGTGTCGGAAACTTCCAGAACAACGAAGTCATCTGCCACTTTAGTGATCTTGCCGGCGATACCACCGGTGGTCACAACTTCGTCGCCTTTCTGCAGGCTGCTCAGCAGGTTTTTCTGCTCTTTGGCGCGCTTGGCCTGTGGACGCCAGATCATCAGGTAGAAGATGACCAGGAAACCGACCAGGAAAATCCACTCAAAGCCGCCGCCCATTGGGCCTGCAGCAGGTGCAGCAGCGTCAGCCATGGCATTAGAGATAAAAAAGCTCATTTAGCACTCCAGTTGCAAATGTTGAATCTTGGGGTCAGAAAACTCAGTCCAAAGGCGGAACAGGTAACCCGCGTTTGGCGTAGAAGGCATCGACAAAGGCGGCCAATGTACCCTGTTGAATAGCCTCGCGCAAACCAGCCATAAGCACCTGGTAATGGCGCAAATTGTGGATGGTATTCAACATGCTACCCAGCATTTCGCCGCACTTGTCCAGATGGTGCAGATAAGCACGGGAGAAGTTCTGGCAGGTGTAGCAATCGCAGGTCGGATCCAGCGGCGAATCATCATGGCGATGGAACGCGTTACGGATCTTCAGCACGCCTGTATCAATGAACAGATGCCCATTGCGGGCATTACGGGTTGGCATCACGCAATCGAACATGTCCACACCGCGGCGCACACCCTCAACCAGATCTTCCGGTTTGCCAACGCCCATAAGGTAACGAGGTTTGTCAGCCGGCATCTGACCCGGCAGGTAATCCAGGACCTTGATCATCTCGTGTTTCGGCTCGCCCACCGACAGACCGCCAATGGCCAGACCATCGAAGCCGATATTGTCGAGACCTTCCAGGGAGCGCATGCGCAAATCCTGGTGCATGCCGCCCTGAACGATGCCGAAGAGTGCCGCCGTGTTGTCGCCATGGGCCTCTTTCGAACGCTTGGCCCAACGCAACGACAGCTCCATCGATACCCGTGCGACGTCTTCGTCAGCCGGGTACGGGGTGCATTCGTCAAAGATCATCACGATGTCCGAGCCCAGATCGCGCTGGACCTGCATCGACTCTTCCGGGCCCATGAACACTTTGGCGCCGTCGACAGGAGAAGCGAAGGTCACGCCCTCCTCCTTGATCTTGCGCATGGCGCCGAGGCTGAACACCTGGAAACCGCCGGAGTCAGTCAGAATCGGGCCTTTCCACTGCATGAAATCGTGCAGGTCGCCGTGCTTCTTGATCACTTCGGTGCCAGGGCGCAGCCACAAGTGGAAGGTGTTACCCAGAATGATTTCCGCGCCCGTGGCGGTGATATCCCGCGGCAACATGCCCTTGACGGTGCCGTAGGTGCCCACCGGCATGAAGGCCGGGGTTTCTACGGTACCGCGTGGGAAGGTCAAACGACCGAGACGAGCCTTGCCGTCGGTAGCAAGCAACTCAAACGACATACGACTTTGGCGACTCATTCTGTTTCCTCAGGGCCACGTGGTGCAGGGTTACGGGTGATAAACATCGCATCACCGTAGCTGAAAAAGCGGTATTCATGCTCCACGGCGGCTTTATAAGCGGCCATGGCTTCGGGATAACCGGCGAACGCCGAAACCAGCATCAACAGCGTGGATTCGGGCAAATGGAAATTGGTGACCAGGGCATCGACCACATGAAACGGCCGGCCCGGATAAATAAAGATGTCGGTGTCGCCACTGAACGGCTTGAGCACGCCATCGCGCGCGGCACTTTCCAGGGAACGCACGCTGGTGGTCCCCACCGCCACCACACGACCACCGCGAGCGCGACAGGCTTCGACTGCATCGACCACGTCCTGACCGACTTCCAGCCATTCACTGTGCATGTGGTGATCTTCGATCTTCTCGACGCGCACCGGCTGGAACGTGCCCGCACCGACGTGCAAGGTCACGAACGCCGTCTCGACGCCCTTGGCGGCAATCGCCTCCATCAGCGGCTGATCGAAATGCAGCCCCGCCGTCGGCGCCGCCACCGCGCCCAAACGCTCGGCGTAGACCGTCTGATAACGCTCGCGGTCCGAGCCTTCATCCGGGCGGTCTATATAAGGAGGCAACGGCATGTGCCCGACGCGGTCGAGCAGCGGCAACACCTCTTCGGCGAACCCCAACTCGAACAACGCGTCATGGCGCGCCAGCATCTCGGCTTCGCCACCGCCATCAATCAGGATCTTCGACCCCGGCTTCGGCGACTTGCTGGAACGCACATGCGCCAGCACGCGATGACTGTCGAGCACCCGCTCCACCAGGATTTCCAGCTTGCCGCCGGAAGCCTTCTGGCCAAACAGCCGCGCCGGAATCACCCGGGTATTGTTGAACACCATCAAATCGCCCGGGCGCAAATGCTCAAGCAAATCAGTGAATTGACGGTGTGCCAGGGCGCCGCTGACCCCATCAAGGGTCAACAGGCGACTGTTGCGACGCTCAGCCAAAGGATGGCGGGCGATCAGCGAATCAGGGAGCTCGAAGGTAAAGTCAGCAACGCGCATGATGGGGTTCGTCTAGCAGGGCCGGGAAGTCTAGCGGAAATATCAAAAATTCTCCATGTACCTGATTGACCGACGGTTATCTCATCTCTATACTTCGCCGCCATTGAGCCCTGATGGCGGAATTGGTAGACGCGGCGGATTCAAAATCCGTTTTCGCAAGAAGTGGGAGTTCGAGTCTCCCTCGGGGCACCAAAATTAAGAAAGGTCTTGCTTTGCAAGGCCTTTTTTTTCGTCTGCCAAAAAGTGCCTGACACAACGCCGACCTGTAGGAGCCGGCTTGCTGGCGATGCTTTTGATTTCTCGCATCCTCGACCGGTACGACCCATCTCAAGGATTCACCCCATGGAACTGCTGCTGGAAACCGTCGCCCTGTTCTGCCTTAAGCTTGCTTATGAGACGGAGGATTCGAGTCCGATTCTTCGGGATGATTTGCTGATGAGTGATTATGAGCGGGAGGTTTTTGGGTTGTTGGTAAGGAGGGGGGATGTTGGGGCGATTCAGTCGAAGGTGCGTGAATGCCTGAATTTGGCTATGGAATCTCTAGGCGGCGCTGATAAACCGCTAGGGCGTGAGATGCATAGGTTGTCAGCTGAATTCAGCGATGCAAGGACAATGGAGCAGCTTGATGCCCCACTTAACTCGCTCAAGGAATACTTGAAAGATATTCAATAAATGAAGGGGTCTGACTAAAAAGCGTACGCCCTATGGGCGTACCGACGCTGGCCGCCACGTATGGACAGATAGCAATTCTGTTCTCTTTCTCCCAGAAAGAAATCAGCCAAGCGCAGACGGATCTCCAAAAGCTGCAGAATAAGTGTGCAAAGCAAGACATGGCCTCTAGCAAATCTGGAACACATGGAATACCTCTTTCTACACACCAGCGTATTAGCACTCCCCTCACCCCTTTTCACAGCGTAAACCTTCAGTGAGAACGGACGGTGCAGATTAACTCCGAATTTTCGAAGGTCTTCTCTGACTCATCGCAGCCTAGGCACCCACCCCAGCGGATTTTACGGTGCATCCCAAAGGGGGACCCTACACGGGGTTCAGACCCGCTGATTCCTCTAGCTGAAATTTCGTGCAGAGATTTCCGTCTTTACAATTTGAAAGGGTGTGGTAACTACAAGTGATTCGCCCGCAAGTCTTGAAGTGCCTAATATGCCCCTGTAGATTGAACCTATCCTGGCTTAGGCGTACTTCCAGACGTGCTAGCTGTTAAATTGGCTTTCCCAGCCGCTTATAACCGTTTTTTTCGAGAGACCCACAATGGCAACGAAGCCTCCTTCCATCAAGCGACCAGATGACGAGTTAGACGGGGAAGATAGTATCGATCATATTGAAGTAGAGGATTCTAGTCGTGGAGATTCCACTGCGAAGCCGTGGGATCCTACTAAAATTCGAATCACTACTAAGCACTTCTCTCTACGAGATGTCGTCGACCAGATAAATGATGAAGAAATATATCTCTCGCCTGACTTTCAGCGCGACTATATCTGGAAAGAAAGACAACGTACGCGGCTTATTGAATCAGTTCTCTTAGGTATTCCCCTACCCGCATTCTACTTCAACCAAGCTTTAGATGGCACATATCAGGTTGTAGATGGCGTTCAACGACTTTCAACTGTAGCCATGTTCATGAAAGATGAGCACACGCTTTCAGCGCAAGATCTCGAATACTTAATAAACCTTGACGGAATGATCTACTCAACACTAACCCCAGCAGAGTTACGCCGCTTTAGAAGTACGCAAATAGTAGTCCACGTAATAGAACCTCAAACCCCTGACGAAGTAAAATATGACATTTTCAGCAGGGTCAATACTTTAGGAAGCCCACTCTCAGCGCAAGAAATTCGACACGCCATGAGCAAATCAAGGTCAAGGTCGCTACTGAAGAAACTTTCTGAGATGGAAGAGTTTGACGAGGCCACTGAATGGCAGTATTGGAAATGGGTATCCGAAAACCTTGTCCGTGACAGTGGTCGAATGACAAATAGAGAGCTCGCGCTAAGGTTTTGCGCTTTCCGAAACTACTCAGATGAACACTATAGAACTCATCCAAGTTTAGATGCATTTCTTGTCGCATTTACAAAAAGAGTCGACTCGGAAGCAGATGATCTATCTCCTATTACTGATGTTCAGCTAAGGAAATTAGTCTCCGATTTCAAACGAGCAATGAAGAACGCAACTGAGATTCTCGGCGCAGCGGCATTTAGGCGCTGGCCACCAGGCCAGAAGCGCAGAGGCCCGCTAAACCGTGCAGTTTTCGAGTCCCAAGCAATTGCACTGGCCGATTACAAGCTCACCGAGCTTAAGCCTTTTAAGGACAAAATTGCTCTCGAATTTAGAAAAGCATTCGATGATCCTGATTATTCACGCGCCGTCACCGTAGGCACGGGCGACCCAAGAAAAGTCATCTTGCGGCTTGAATATACTAAAGCGATTCTCGAAGGGATTTTGCCATGATTACGGACTTGAGAATCCGATCTTTCAAGCGATTCAACGATCAAACATTTTCCTTACGACCATTAACTGTTCTGACAGGGCTTAATGGTTCTGGCAAAACATCTGTAATTCACTCTCTACTGTTAGCTGCTGAAGCATCCACAGTAAACCTAGGTGACGCAATCCGATTGAGCGGACCATTTGGAATGGAACTAGGAGCAGCCGAAGAGGTTCGGAACTGGAGCTCTAATGAACTTATAGAATTTCATATAACATCCGATAAAAACGAAACAGAAATCTGGAAACTAGGTGTTCCAGCCAGCAACTCCTTGTACCTAACAATCGAAGAAACACCCAACACTTCGCTTACTGCCTTCAGCAAAAAACCGCGATCATTTTCATATTTATGTGCAGAGCGCTTAGGCCCTAGAAACGTATCTTCCGCCTCGCCACTACCGAGCAACAAACTTGAAATTGGAGTGAGGGGGGAGTATTGCGCTCAAATTTTTGGAACTCTTGGAAGTCGACCAATTGAGTTTTCTGATCGAATTCACCCCTTGAGTTCAGGCGAGCCAACTTCACTATTAAAATACGAGGTGGAACGTTGGCTTGCAGAAGTTGCCAGACCTGTCGAACTGGACACAATTCAATACCCTGGGACTGCATATAATGCCATGCAATTCCGCTTTGCTGGTCAAGACTGGGTAAGAGCACCTAATATGGGCTTCGGCATATCTTATTCCCTTCCCATTATATTAGCTGGTTTGATTATTGAACGAGGCGGCTTGTTTATCGTAGAAAACCCAGAAGCTCACTTGCATCCGGCCGGACAGTCACGAATGGGAGTTTTTCTTGCTTGGCTTGCCAATTGCGGAGTTCAAGTAATTGTCGAGACTCACTCCGATCACGTTCTCAACGGAATACGACGTGCAATCGGAGAACACCGATATCTTCCTCACGATAATGCGGTGGTACATTTTTTCGATGCATTAGAAGATGACTCTCCTCAAGTGCAAAAACTCGAATTTACGGCGATTGGGGGAATTTCTCATTGGCCAAAAGGATTCTTCGATCAGTATCAGATAGACATTGCCTCGCTCGGGCGAGTGCGGAGGCGAGGATAACCAATGGCAATGGTGGTCGATGGATCGGAATGGATATTTGATGGATGGAGTTCGCAGCAAATATCCTCTGCAATGGAGAAGCTACTCAATCGTGTTCATATTGCCCTAGAGCGTAATGAATCGGTCTGGGTTGGGGAAGATCTCCAGATTCAGAATGTTTTTGGAGAGTTTGATCTTTGGGGACTCAAATCGACCGAATCGCCTGTAACCCTTGAGCCCGAAATATGGGAGGAGCTCGCTGCGTGGCTAGGCCGTGGGTGTTGCTACTTGGACGAAGACTGGCCAATCGACATGCATGAACCAGTTACTGAAATTGATGGGGCAACTGTCACGGAGAATTCAGACGTCGCGTGGGCTCACCACAATGTTCGAGCTGGACGAGCTGTTGCATGCCTAAGTTTTAATCGTAAAGGGGCCTATTCAACTACCTCCCGAGTGGGTACTGCAAACGTTCATTGGGTAACTGATGAAACAAGCACCTTAGAGTTTTGGCGCTCTGCGATTGATGTCGAAGGCGACAGTTATGAATCATTGCGTCGATTGGCACCACATGCGTTTCCTTCCCTATATATTCATCCTGATGTTTGGGCCGGTCTGCATCGGCTGTCTGGCGGGTACCTCGAGCACCGGAGTGAAGTTAAGAGGCATTTTGCAGTTTTCGATGACTACGGCACTTGGGCATTTGTGTGTCCGCCTCCAGCCTTAGCCCCAAATGAGGCCATGGCACTGGACCAGTCAAAAGCTCCACCCAATCAAACAATTGAACGTCGCTTCGTTGGTTTTAATGTAGACATAGCACCGGAAAATCCGAACGTCTACCGTAACGCAAACTGTCGCCGAGCTCGCGAGATAACCATCGGAACCAGGGAGCTATATTGCGAATGGCATGCAAAAATACAGGCACATCAAAATAGAATTCACGTTCACCCTCCAGTTGAGGAGTCCAACGGGAAGTTTATTATTGCCATAATCCACGAACACTTAGAGCTTCCCTAAATAGTCGAAGCTGGAAACGGGGACGGATTTATTTTTGCAATTTCAACGCTTAAATTTCAGTAAGCTGGAGCTCCTAAGGCTAACGAGATCGAGGGTTTCCGATCCCACCGACTCAGGATACTCCAGAGTCCCCAGCTACGTTCGACTAGGCAATCAATGCTACTCGTGTGGCGACCTGCAGGATTGTTGATGGTTTTGCTCCTAGCGCTAGCCCCAAGAAATGATGTATCCAGTCTGCCTCACCAACCAGCGAACGATGAGGGCACCTATGACTAAACGTGAACGGATTCGCAAGGAGCTTGAAGAGCTGTGCGCAGAAGGTTACGCGCTTGCAGGTAAATTCAGTAAAGAGGAGGCGAAAGATTTTCGTGGTGGCTATCAAACGTGGTATTCGAAAGCAGTAAAGGCTGCCGGAGCGCTTGCTCCCGACCGATATATAGAGTTTAAGAGCTACTATGAAATTGATCCGAAAAGAAAAAGCCTCGGATATGGCACATACGTAATACAAGATTTTATGAAGGGTGTTTCCCCTGCATCTTGGGACGCGAGCGATACCAAAAGCCAGGTGCTCACTTGTTTCATCAATCAGCTTACGATTCTCAGCTCCTTAGAAGCACGCATTGACTCTGTAATTTCCAACATCGAAAGCGAACTTTATGCTGAGTTGCAAGATGGCGAGCTAGTAATCGCCGCGCAGCTCGCAAAGATCAGCCCACGAGCGGCAGGTGCGCTGATGGGAGTAATGATTGAAGGACACCTTCAGAAAGTCGCGAATGCTCACGCTATCAAAATTGCCAAGAAACACCCCACAATCGCAGACTTGAACGAACCACTGAAAGCTGCCGGAGTGATTGACATTGCCGTATGGCGGAAGATTTCGTTCTTGGCCGATTTAAGAAATCTGTGCTCGCATAAGAAAGACGTCGAACCCACGAAGGAACAAGCCGAGGAGTTGATACAGGGCGCCGAATGGCTGACAAAGAATATTTTTTGAATCGCGCTGCTATGCCCGGAGAGCTCCCACAGGCCCGAATGTTCGATTCAATCTAGGGGAGCGACTTGATTTTTTGTAAGATGCTCAGCTACAGCAGATCTTGACATGTATCCCTAACCCATACAATTCGACTGCAAGCCCGCACTATAAGGGTGTTTCTTCCCTCGGCATTAGCACTTAAAAAAGGTCCTGCTAAGCTGGACCTTTTTTGTTCTAGCGAGGAGGTTAGCTACTCACTCCGCTTCCCGGTTAAACCGAGATCAAAAGACCTCCTTCCACGAAACCGCTGCAGGAGCTCCAAGCGACTCAGAAATTTCAGCCAAGAGGTTTTTCTGCCAATTAGGCCAGTCATTTTCAGACGCAAAAAAGCTGGCACTGGATTCTGTAGAAGGTTGCAGCATGGTAGTCCGCACGATACCCTCCCACCGTCGCTGCCAATTCAGCGACCGGGCTTGGTAACCCGAGGTAAATCACTGCGCAACAGTGCCATGCGTTCGCAGGCGCTTTTTTTTCGCCTGCAATCTGCGCTATGGCGGCTGTGCGTGGGACGTCTTCGGACGTGCCGGTTTCCTTGATTTCCCGGTTTACCAACCTGCGCACAGCTGCCACCCATTCGCTTGGTAACGAATTGTGGCAGCTCTTAAAAATTAAGGAGCTTCACAATGCGCTGTATGGATACCTACAAAATTTGGCTTTTCCCTCAACGCGATTCCCGGTTGCGTAACGCCCCTCCGTCCACCCTCGCCCACTGCCTCTCCATCATCGGAGGTGGCCAATGACCGAACAATCAGAACTCAAAACCATCGGCCTTACACCCGCGATCTACTGCGGGGATCAACCTTTATTCCACGTCTCCTGCAACGTCCCCCTCGGCGATGCGTTGGCCATGGCTTCTGATTTCCTATTCCTCGCCAAGAAGCTCACCGAAGATGCTGCCTACGCCACAGATACCGACCGCCACGCCTGGGCCGCGCATTATTTGACGGCGATGAGCAAGGCGGTGGTTGATGATGCGGTGAAGGTGCTGAATCGGGATCGGGATAATGAGCTGGCGTCTAAGCGGGCGGGGGCGAAGTCTGAGGGGTAGTGGCTGAAAATGGCGGGATGGTTCTGATGTCGGTCGGCGAGGTCTGAAGTCTGGGGGAACGGACTGCTTAGGGTGATGCCAGGGCTTTCAGCATTGATGTTGGCTGGTCTGGCGCTTTCGCGAGCAAGCTTTGCTCCTACAGGGTTTGCGGTGAATTGACTGGCATTGTTAGCCCCGAGTTCTTTCGGGGCTTTCAACCTGCTGGTGATGCCCCGCACGTGACCGCGATGATGCGTTTGTTGGTAAACACCACGCCGTCGCGCATGGATTTGCAGGAGTCGATGAGTTGCTCCCCTTCCAGTAGCAACCAAGCATAACTTCACGCCGTCGGCTTACCCGACTCTTCCTGCCCCGCCGCCCGCACTGCAACCTCAATCGCCCGAACGCTGATCGCCGCAAATATCGCCGTCATCAACACTCCGTTGAACCCCAGCAAAATCGCCAAAATCCGCGAGACGCCAAGTTTCGGCACGAGCTCTCCATAGCCGATGGTCAAACCGGTCACGAAGCCGAAATAGATGCCGTCAAGAAGATCCCAGCCCTCCAGGTAGCTGATGATGAGGCCGAACAGCACGATCAGAAAAAACAGTACGGAAAAGATCGGCCAGACAACGCGCAGGTAGAACCCGATTGCTTTGAAGAATTCTCGACGGACGTGCGATGCATGAGTGGGCTTCATGTCATGGGCTTCCTGAGGTTTGCCTGAGCTGATGGCGTATTAACACCCCATCAGCTTGGCACAAGCGCTGGAAACTGATGGCCAACTGAGCCACTCCCCCTCCCGACTTGATCACCTCTTTTATTTCCACGTCATCCAAACGGCGCGGTGCATCAGCAGCGGGTTGGGGGTGGTTCAAGCATGATTCGCGACAGCGCTGCCCATACTCCCCGACTATTCCGGGACGCCGCCTCTGGCCGCACACTCATCTAGACTTAATGGATAGTCGTAGGCAGAACTGAACACGTCGCTTTGGTGCAGTCGAATCAAAAGCAGCGTGGCAAGCTGCCTCAATGCCCTATAAAAGGTGCGGCGAAGACCGTGCCGGGCACAACAAGATGCCCGCTCAGGGTGCCCTGGCCGACGGCCTGAAATTGCCACGATTCCGTGACGTGGTGTGAGTGCCGCAGCCGACACTTTCGGACGACCGACAACCCTCTGGTTTGTCCGTGACCGTGAGGAATGCTGAATGCCTGATGAGATGTTGCAATTGCCTATGGTCAACAGCGTGCTGGAGCGCCACAAGGGCTCTGCGGGCGCACTGTTGCCGATTCTTCATGAGATTCAGGAGGGCATCGGTTACATCCCCGATGCCGCCATCCCCGAGATTGCCCACGCGCTGAACCTGAGTCAGGCCGAGGTTCGCGGGGTGATCAGCTTTTACCATGACTTCCGTACCGCGCCGCCGGCCCGGCATATCCTGCGGCTGTGTCGCGCCGAGTCGTGCAAGAGTCGCGGCGCCGAGCAGCTTGCTGCGCAGTTGCGCGAACGCCTGCAACTGGACGATCACGGCAGCAGTGCCGACGGCAGCATCAGTTTGCGCCCGGTGTATTGCCTCGGCGCTTGCGCCTGCTCGCCCGCTCTGGAACTGGATGGCCGGGTGCATGCGCGGCTCAGCGCTGAGCGTCTGGATGCCTTGCTCGACGCTTGCCGGGAGGACGCATGATGCCGGCTTTCTATCTATCCAGTGATTCGCTAGCCCGTGCCGTGGGTGCCGAAGAGGTTGTGGTAGCCCTTATCACCCATGCCCGGGGACGCGTTGTGCCCCTGGAGGTGCAACGCACTAGCTCGCGTGGCCTGTACTGGCTGGAACCACTGCTGGAAGTGGACACACCGCAAGGCCGTATCGGCTTTGGCCCGATGACCGCTGCCGACGTGCCGTCCGTGCTCGATGCGCTGCAAGGCGAGCCGTCCGCGCATCCACTGGCTTTGGGCCTGGTGGAAGAACTGCCTTATCTGAAGACTCAACAACGCCTGCTATTCGCCCGCGCCGGCATTACCCGGCCGTTGTCCCTGGATGATTACCGGGCCCACGGTGGCTTCGAGGGCTTGACCCGCGCCATCGCAGTGGGCGGCGAGCAGACCGCGACGGAAGTGTTCGATTCAGGCCTGCGTGGCCGCGGCGGCGCGGCCTTCCCGGCCGGGATCAAATGGCGCACTGTGCGCGCCACCCAGGCGGCGCAGAAGTACATTGTGTGCAACGCCGACGAAGGCGACTCCGGCACCTTCGCCGATCGCATGTTGATGGAAGGCGACCCCTTCCTGCTGATCGAAGGCATGGCCATTGCCGGCATCACGGTCGGCGCCACTTACGGCTACATCTATGTGCGCTCGGAATATCCAGACGCCGTGGCCACATTGCGTGCAGCGCTGGACATCGCCCGGTCCGCCGGTTACCTCGGCGCCAATGTCGGCGGCAGCGGCCAGGCCTTCGATATGGAAGTGCGCGTCGGGGCCGGCGCGTACATCTGCGGTGAAGAAACCGCGCTGCTGGACTCGCTCGAAGGTAAGCGCGGGATCGTCCGCGCCAAGCCGCCGATCCCGGCTTTGAAGGGCCTGTTCGGCCTGCCGACACTGGTGCACAACGTGCTGACCCTGGCCTCGGTGCCGCTGATTCTGGCCAAGGGCGCGCAGTTCTATCGCGATTACGGCATGGGCCGTTCCCTCGGCACGATGCCCTTCCAGCTGGCAGGCAATATTCGTCACGGAGGTCTGGTGGAACGGGCCTTTGGCCTGACGCTGCGGGAACTAGTGGAAGACTACGGCGGCGGGACCGCCAGTGGCCGGCCGCTGAAGGCCGCGCAGGTTGGCGGCCCGCTCGGCACGTGGGTGCCGCCGTCGCAATTCGATACGCCGCTGGATTACGAAGCGTTCTCCGCCATTGGCGCGATGCTCGGCCACGGTGGTGTGGTGGTGGCGGATGACACGGTGGACATGGCCCAAATGGCGCGTTTCGCCATGCAGTTTTGCGCCGAGGAATCCTGCGGAAAATGCACGCCGTGCCGCATCGGCTCGACCCGGGGCGTGGAGGTGATCGACCGCCTGCTCGCCGCGCCAGACCAGAGCGGTCGCGAAGAGCAGGTGATCATCCTCAAGGACCTATGCGACACGATGCAATACGGTTCGCTGTGTGCGTTGGGCGGCATGGCCCCGTTTCCGGTGGCCAGCGCCCTCAAGTACTTCCCCGCCGACTTCGGTCTGCAATCTTCGGAGGCCGACCAATGATCACTCTCTTCGACCCGAACACCGATATCGATCTGGGCACCCCGGCCCGCGACAGCGACGTACAGGTGACCCTGAACATCGACGGCCGCAGCATCAGCGTGCCTGAAGGCACCTCGGTGATGCGCGCCGCGGCGCTGCTGGGCACCACCATTCCGAAACTGTGTGCCACCGACAGCCTGGAAGCCTTCGGCTCTTGCCGCATGTGCCTGGTGGAGATCGACGGCATGCGCGGCTACCCGGCGTCCTGCACCACGCCGGTCACTGAAGGCATGAGCGTACACACGCAGACGCCGAAGCTCGCGACCCTGCGCCGCAACGTCATGGAGCTGTACATCTCCGATCACCCGCTGGATTGCCTGACCTGCTCGGCCAACGGCAACTGCGAGCTGCAAACCGTCGCCGGCCAGGTTGGCCTGCGAGAAGTGCGTTACGGCTATGAAGGCGACAACCATCTCGCCGACGTGAAGGACACTTCCAACCCCTACTTCGACTACGACCCGAGCAAGTGCATTGTCTGCAACCGTTGCGTGCGTGCCTGCGAAGAAACCCAGGGCACCTTTGCCCTGACCATTACCGGGCGCGGTTTCGAATCCCGGGTCGAGGCCGCCGGTGGCGAGAACTTCCTCGACTCGGAATGCGTGTCTTGCGGCGCCTGTGTGCAAGCCTGCCCGACTGCGACGCTGATGGAAAAAAGCGTGGTCGAACTGGGCCAGCCCGAACGCAGCGTGATCACCACCTGTGCCTATTGCGGCGTGGGCTGCTCGTTCCGCGCCGAGATGAAAGGCGACCAGTTGGTGCGCATGGTTCCAGACAAGAATGGCCAAGCCAACCATGGTCACTCCTGCGTCAAAGGACGCTTTGCCTGGGGCTACGCCACCCACCCGGATCGCATCACCAAACCGATGATCCGCAAAAACATCAACGACCCTTGGCAGGAAGTCAGCTGGGATGAAGCGGTAACCTACGCCGCCAGCGAATTCCGCCGACTGCAGCAAAAATACGGCCGCGATTCCATTGGTGGCATCACTTCCAGCCGTTGCACCAACGAAGAAACCTACCTGGTGCAGAAACTGGTGCGCGCCGCCTTCGGCAACAACAACGTCGACACCTGTGCGCGGGTCTGCCACTCGCCGACCGGCTATGGCCTGAAGCAAACCCTGGGCGAGTCCGCCGGCACCCAGAGTTTTGATTCGGTGATGCAGGCCGACGTGATCCTGGTGATGGGCGCCAACCCCAGCGACGCTCACCCGGTGTTCGCCTCCCAGCTCAAACGCCGCCTGCGTGAAGGCGCGCGACTGATCGTCATCGACCCACGACGCATTGATCTGGTGGACACGGTGCATGCCCGCGCCGAACTGCACCTGGCCCTGCGTCCGGGCACCAACGTCGCCATGCTCAACGCTCTGGCCCACGTCATCGTCACCGAAGGCCTGTTGAACCAAGCCTTTATCGACGCCCGTTGCGAGGACAACGAATTCGCCCACTGGCGCGAATTCGTCAGCCGCGCGGACAACTCGCCGGAAGCCCTCGGTCCCATCTGCGGCGTAGAACCTGCCGACATCCGTGCCGCCGCTCGTCTATATGCCACCGGCGGCAACGCAGCGATCTACTACGGCCTGGGCGTCACCGAGCACAGCCAGGGCAGCACCGCCGTCATGGGCATCGCCAACCTGGCCATGGCCACCGGCAACATCGGCCGCGAAGGCGTGGGCGTGAACCCGCTGCGGGGGCAGAACAACGTTCAGGGCTCCTGCGACATGGGCTCCTTCCCCCACGAGTTGCCCGGCTACCGGCACATCTCCAACGAGGTCGTTCGCGCACAATTCGAACAGGCCTGGAATGTCACCCTGCAACCCGACCCGGGCCTGCGCATTCCCAACATGTTCGAGGCAGCGTTGAGCGGTAGCTTCAAGGGCTTGTATTGCCAAGGTGAAGACATCGCCCAGAGCGACCCGAATACCCAACACGTCACCGCAGCCCTGTCCGCCATGGAATGCATCGTGGTGCAGGACATTTTCCTCAACGAAACCGCCAAGTTCGCCCACGTGTTCCTGCCGGGCAGCTCGTTCCTGGAAAAAGACGGCACCTTCACCAACGCCGAGCGGCGCATTTCCCGAGTGCGCAAAGTCATGGAGCCTCTGGGCGGCAAGGCCGACTGGGAAGGCACGGTGGCCCTGGCCAACGCGCTGGGCTACCCGATGAACTACGCGCACCCGTCAGAAATCATGGATGAAATCGCCAGCCTGACGCCGACCTTCACCAACGTCAGCTACGCCGAACTGGATCGCCACGGCAGCCTGCAATGGCCGTGCAACGCCGCGGCACCGGACGGCACGCCGACCATGCACATCGAGGAATTCGTGCGCGGCAAGGGGCGCTTCATGCTCACCGGCTACGTGCCCACCGAGGAGAAGGTCAACAATCGCTATCCGCTGCTGCTGACCACCGGGCGCATCCTCAGCCAGTACAACGTCGGCGCTCAGACACGGCGTACCGATAACGTCGCCTGGCATGACGAAGACCGTCTGGAAATCCACCCGACCGACGCCGAGAGCCGTGGCATCAACGAAGGTGACTGGGTCGGTATCGGCAGCCGCGCCGGCCAGACCGTACTGCGTGCGCGGGTCACCGAACGGGTCGCCCCGGGCGTGGTGTACACCACGTTCCACTTCCCTGAATCGGGCGCCAACGTGATCACCACCGACAACTCCGACTGGGCCACCAACTGTCCGGAGTACAAGGTCACCGCCGTGGAAGTCAGCCGCGTCTACCACCCTTCCGAGTGGCAAAAACGCTATCAGGAGTTCAGCGACAACCAGCACCGTCTGCTCAACGAACGCCGTCAGGCGCGTGGCACTAAAGCCGAGGTACGCCGATGAGCACTGAAAACCTGATCAAAATGGTCAACCAGATCGCCCAGTACTTCGCCAACGAACCGGACCAGCAACAGGCCGTGCTCGGCGTGCGTAATCACCTGCAGATGTACTGGACGCCCGGCATGCGCAAGGAGTTGCTGGCCTGGCAGACGGAGCATCAAGGGGCAGACTTGCATCCACTGGCGCAAGCGGCGGTCAGTGGGGCGGGCTGGGAGGCTTAGGTCCGCACGATCCTAAGCCTGACCGAAAAACCCTGTGGGAGTGAGCCTGCTCGCGATGAGGGAGTGTCAGTCGACCGATATGGCGCCTGACACTCCCTCATCGCGAGCAGGCTCACTCCCACAGGGGCTACTCATCAGAATCGGTCAAATCCTCAACCTGGATGCACCGGCAACACCACCAATGCCTCCAACCCGCCCTTCGATCGATTGCGCAGCGTCAGCTCGCCTCCGTGTTCCAGCACAATCGCCCGCGCCGCCGACAACCCCAAACCAACGCCCCCCGTGCTTTTGTTCCGCGAGCCTTCCATGCGAAAGAACGGCACGAACACTTGTTCAAGACTGGCATCCGGAATACCCGGCCCACGATCCAGCACGTTGATCCGCACCTCGCCAGCACCCGGGATCAGTTCAATCGCCGGCTCACTCCCGTACTTGATCGCGTTATCCAGCAGATTGGTCATCACCCGCTTAAGCCCCAACGGTCGCCCGAAATACACCCACCGCAGCGGCCCACTGAAAGCAATCTCGACTCCCTGATCCCGATAATCATCCAGCAACGTTTGCAGCAGTTCCGCCAGATCAAACTGGGTCGCCGGCTCAAGCCGCGCATCATCGCGAAAGAACTCCAGCGCCGAGTTGATCATCGCCTGCATTTCATCCACGTCACGAAACAAACGCTGCTGTTGCTCGCTGTCTTCGATGAATTCCCCACGCAAGCGCATCCGCGTCAGGGGCGCGCGCAGGTCGTGGGAGATGGCGGCGAGCATTTGCGTGCGGTCGCGGATGAAGTGCTGCAGCTGGGCCTGCATGGCATTGAACGCGAGAATCGCCTGGCGGATTTCGTGAGGGCCAAGCGGTTCGATCGGCGGTGCGCGGAAGTCCACGCCGAAGCGCCGGGCGCCTTCGGCGAAGTGCTGCAACGGTGTGGCGAGGCGCCGGGTGGCGATCAGCGCGACCAGTGCGGTGGAGATCAGCACCAGCAGGATCACGATCAGGTAGCGTGGCGTTTCGTCGAGCCCCCAACTGCGCGAGGGCGCGGAGAACATCAGCCAGGTCGAATCCGATAGCTCGATCAGCAGCGCGTAATGTGCGTCCGCCGAGTGCTCCGTCCAGTCGGCCGGTTCATAGGCTTCGATGCGCCGGTCAGGGGTTTTGAGCATGGGCTGCAGAATGGTCGAGCCGATGCCGGACTTCGGATCTTCTACGGTCGGCAGATTGAGATCGTGTCGGTCCGGGTGCCAACTGACGGTGAAGCCGTTCTCGCTGGCGGCTTGCGCCAATGAGTTGCGCAGGGGCGCCGGGGCGGCCTCGACGACACGGGTGATGGCAGCGGCTTTTTCCAGCAAGCCGGTTTCGGTCAGCGGCGGACGCGCCCACACGCCGGCCAGTTGGATAAACAGCCCATTGAGCGCCAGTGAAATGAGCATGGCCAGGATGATCGTCAACGCGATCCAGCGCGCAACCGTATCTTGCGGCCAGTCTCGGGCGCGAATCCGCTTCAACCAGCTCATCGCCGCGTCACGCTGGGCGTGAACAGGTAACCGCCATTGCGCACGGTGCGAATCATCGCCGGCCGTTTGGTGTCGGACTCGAGTTTGCGTCGCAGGCGGCTGACTTGAACGTCGATGCTGCGATCGAACGCTTCATGGCAATGCCCACGCGCCAGGTCCAGCAATTGCTCGCGGGTGAGGATGCGCTGCGGGTGTTCGACGAAGACCAGCAGCAAGTCAAACTCACCGGCCGACAGCGGAATCATCACGTTGTCCGGCGAGCGCAGTTCGCGACGAGTCACGTCCAGGTGCCAGTCGGCGAAGTCGATCAGCGGCCGTGGCCGTTCCTGCAATACCGGGCGGCGCTCGTCCACGCGACGCAGCACGGCGCGCACCCTGGCCAGCAACTCTCGGGCGTCGAAGGGTTTGGTCAGGTAATCGTCGGCGCCCAGTTCGAGGCCGACCACGCGGTCGCTGAGTTCGCCCATGGCGGTGAGCATGATCACCGGAATGGCGTGTCGAATCCGCAGTTGCTGGCACAGGATCAGTCCGCTGTCCCCGGGCAACATCACGTCAAGAATGATCAGGTCTGGCGGTTGTCGCTCGATGGCCGCCCACAGCGATGCGCCGTCGGTGGCGACTTCGACGCTGTAGCCGTGCTGCACAAAGAATTTTTTCAGTAGATCGAGAACCTCAAGGTCGTCGTCCACAATTAAAAGGCTGTTCACCGAAGGTCACTTAAGGGGCGAATGGAACCGCCATCTAAAACCATTCACGGCAGCGCGTCATATATTTCAATCCTGCAATAAAACGACAGCGGCGCAATAAACCAGACATCTTTGCGCAAGGCTTGGGGCTCAGCATCTCGGCGAATTCCTCCCGAGAATCGCGTCCATGTTGCCTTTCAAATGTGCTCCCTGGCTGACCCGCAACACCTCGGTTGCCGTGCTGGCCGCCGGGTTGGCGGGTTGCAGCAGTCAGCCGCCGTCCACCGATGTGAGTTGCGCCGACATCGCCTATTCGGTGTACGACCCGGCGGAACCGTTCAATCGCGGGGTCTTCGCGTTCAATCGGGTGGTCGATGACTATGCCCTGGCGCCGGTCGCTCGCGGCTATCGCTACTCGCCGGACTTTTTCCAGACCGGTGTGCATAACTTTGTGGCGAACTTTGGCGAGCCCAAGGTGTTCATCAATGACCTGCTGCAAGGCAACCCGATGCGCTCGGCCAATACGCTGGGGCGTTTCGTGCTCAACACCACAGTCGGTGTAGTGGGCTTGATCGACGTCTCCGGCATGGCCGGCATCCCGCGTCACGACGCGGACTTTGGCCAGACGTTCGGCGTGTGGGGCATCGGCAACGGTCCGATCGTCGAACTGCCTTTGCTCGGCACTTCCAACAGCCGCGACGCCGTCGGCCGCGTGCTCGGTTTTGTGATCGATCCGTTTGGCAGCAACAGCGACACCGTGGACACGTTATCCACTATCAGCACGGTCGGCGGCTTCGTCGATGGCCGCGCAGAAGCCTTACCGCTGACCGACAGCCTGCAAAAACTGCCGGACTACTACAGCGCGTTACGCAACGTGGTCGCCGAGCATCGTGCCGCTTACGTCGCCGATGGCAAACAAGGCTCGGCGCAGACAACCAAACATCAATGCACAGGAGCACCGGCCGATGGTTTCTGAAGGCAATAGCCTGACGCTGCAACAACGGGTCATCAAGGACGACCCGGACACTCTGCACTGCCGGGAAATTACCCTGCGCCTGTCAGAGGACTGTCGCCATCTGGTGCTCAGCCGCTACACCGAACACTATGGCCCGGCGCTGGTGCGCTGGATCGAGCGTAGCCACACGGTGTCCGTGACAGACTTGTTTCGCTGGCTCGTGGCCAATGGCGAGACCGATGTAATGACGGCGGGTAGCGAGCAGTTGCCTTGACTGTCAGATTCGCGCCCGTTGCCATTCATTGACGTCAGCTGCGTTATCATCGCGCGCTTCTCCGTTCCAGAAACCCGGATGTCCATGTCTTTGCCGCTGCCTGACGATCACCAATCCCTGCCCCCTGTCCTGGTCGGGCCGCTGTTGCGGCGTCTGGAGCCCACGCGGCTGGTGATGTGGCTGGTGGGGTCGCGGGCGTTGTCGCTGACGTTGCGTCTGCAGGATCGCGACGCTATCCACCTCGACGCGAGTCAGTGCACGGTCATTGCGGTGGGCACCCAGGCCTTTGTTCATTTGATCGATGTGTCGCTGGACACCGCCCTGCCCTGCGACACGTTAATCGAATACGACTTGCTGATTGACGACGCTGGCACAGGCATCGCCGATTGGGCCCCGCACTTGCTGTACGGCGACGCCCGTTGCCCCAACTTCGTCCTGCGTACACGGGCCGATCATCTGCTGCACGGCTCTTGCCGCAAACCTCATCATCCAGCCCCGGACGGTTTGCTGTGCGTCGATCGTTTGCTGGAAGCCGAGCCGGACGCACACAAACGCCCGGCGCTGTTGATGATGAGCGGCGATCAGGTGTATGCCGACGATGTCGCGGGGCCGATGCTGCGAGCCATCCATGCCTTGATCAAGCGGCTTGGGCTGTTCGAAGAGCACCTCGAAGGCGCAGTGGTCAGCGACAGCGCCAAGCTCTACGAGCACCCCGCCAGTTATTACCATCGTGCGGATTTGTTACCGGCGCTGGAGAGCAACGAAACCCTGCGCGAGCGATTTTTCGGTGGGGCGCGTAAGCCGATTTTCACCAGCAGCAGTGCCGACAACCACCTGGTGACGTTCGCCGAAGTCATGGCCATGTACCTGCTGGTCTGGTCGCCGACACCCTGGACATTGATCGCCCCGCAACCGCCGGCGCTGACGCCTGCAAGACGCGAGCGTTATGCGCTTGAGCAGACACGCATCGATGGTTTCAAGGCCGGTCTGGGCGGTGTCGCCCGAGCACTCGCGCACCTGCCGTGCCTGATGATTTTCGACGATCACGATATTACCGATGACTGGAATCTTTCCGCGCAATGGGAGGAAACGGCCTACGGCCATTCGTTCTCCAGGCGCATCATCGGCAACGCACTGCTTGCTTATATGCTGTGCCAAGGCTGGGGCAACAACCCGGATGCGTTCGGCGCGGTGCTGAAGAAGGCCGGCAGATTGAGCGCCAGCGGGCATGACCGCAACCTCGACAGTGACATTCAGGACGAGTTGATTGACGATCTGCTGAGATTTCAGAACTGGCACTACGTGCTGCCCACCAGCCCAGCCATCGTGGTGCTCGACACCCGCACCCGGCGCTGGCGCAGCGAGATGAACCTCAAGCAACCGTCGGGTTTGCTGGACTGGGAAGCACTCAGCGAACTGCAACAGGAACTCCTCGATCACCCCTCGGCCATCATCGTTTCGCCGGCGCCAATCTTCGGCGTCAAACTGATCGAAACCGTGCAGCGCGTCTTCAGCTGGTGCGGTTATCCCCTGCTGGTGGACGCCGAAAACTGGATGGCCCATCGCGGTGCGGCCCAGGTGATCCTGAACATTTTCCGACACTCGCGTACACCCGGTAATTACGTGGTGCTGTCAGGCGATGTGCATTATTCCTTCGTCTACGAAGTACTGATCCGACACCGCAAGGCCGGCCCGCGCATCTGGCAGATCACCAGCAGCGGCATCAAAAACGAATTCCCGCCCGCACTGCTCGAGTGGTTCGACCGCCTCAACCGCTGGCTCTACTCGCCACGCTCACCACTGAACTGGCTGACTAAACGTCGACGTATGCGCATTGTTCCGCATGTCCCGGAACATGCTGAAGCGGGTGAACGGCTGTGGAATTCGGCGGGGATCGGGCAAGTGTTCTTTAATGAAAAAGGACAGCCGCAGGAGATCTATCAGCACAACTCAAACGGCTCGCCGAAGACCCGGATGGTTGCGCCTGAGAATGACGACTGAAGGCTGATCGTTCCGACATTTGATCGGTGCCGCTCATGAACCTCACCCGAACCCTGATCATCGGCAACTCCGGTTCCGGCAAAAGCTGGCTGGCCGAACGACTGGCCAAGCACCTGCAAGTGCCGTGGGTTGATCTCGATTCGATTCACTGGTTGTCCGACGAACACAGCATCGCCCGCCCCCGTGCCGAGGTGTTGGGCATGGCACGGGTGGTGGCCAGTGAAGAGCGCTGGGTGATCGAAGGCGTTTACGGCTGGATCATCAGCGAACTCTTGCCCCGGGCGACAGCACTGATCTGGCTGTGCGTTGACGATGACGAATGTGTTGCCAATGTTCGTCAGCGAGAGGCGCAGCGGGACAAGACTGACGAGTTGTTGATTGCATTGCTCGACTGGGCCGGCAGCTATCGTACGCGCGAAGACTCCAGTGGATTTTCCGCGCATGAGCAATTGTTCGACGGGTTTGACGGTTCGAAACTCAAGCTCAGGAATCGAACCGAAGTCACAACATTCGCAAACACCGTGTTACAAGCCAACTAACTCACACTGTTTACCAAGGATACGTATGTTTGCACGGAGCAAATTAGTCCCCGAATTAATGGTCACGGACATCAAGAAAAGCCTTCACTTCTGGACATCCCTGATCGGTTTTCAAATCGCCTATGAACGTCCCGAAGTCGGCTTTGCCTACCTCGATCAAAACGGCGTTCAGATCATGCTGGAGCAATACAACCCGGCCGAAGGCCAGTGGATGACCGGCGTACTGCAAGCGCCGTTTGGCCGAGGCATCAACTTTCAGATCACGGTTGATGTCGTCGAGCCGATACTCCAGCGCCTGACCGACGTTGAATGGCCGCTGTTTCGTCCTTGCGCCGATGTCTGGTATCGCGCCGGTGCGGTAGAAGTCGGCCAGCGTGAATTTCTGGTGCAGGATCCGGACGGTTATCTGGTTCGTTTGGTGGAGAGTTTGGGGGAGCGGCCGTTTGCGTCCGTAAGACACTGAGCCGATGCCTAGGCCGTGTGCATTTCACCATCGAGCATTCCCACTCGGAGCATGGGAACGATCAAAAAACTTGGGTGCCGGGGGATGTCGAGTAAATCGGATCGGGATTACATCGATCACGGAAACGTCTTGAAGAATCTTCGGCGATACTCAGGACAAGCGCGGATGCATCGTCTGCGCAACGACCACTCGTAGGTACCACCTTGTCATCCTGTACTCATTTCTGTACGTTCTTTGCATCGAGCGAGGACTACAACATGCAAACCATCAACTACACCACTGCACGTGCACATCTGGCCGAAACCATGGATCGGGTCAATGAAGATCGCGCTCCACTGTTGGTCACTCGCCAGAAAGGCGAACCCGTGGTGATGATGTCTCTGGCGGAATACAACGCCCTCGAAGAGACAGCCTATCTACTTCGCTCCCCTGCTAATGCTGAACGCCTGATCAAATCGATCGGCAACCTGCGGACAGGGAAAACTAAAACCAGGCAACTCATCGAAGAATGAATATTGAGTTCACTCCTGAAGGTTGGGAAGACTATCTGTGGTTCCAACAAAACGATAAGGCAGGACTCAAGCGAATCAACCTGCTGATCAAATCAATCCAGCGCGAGCCGTTCGATGGACTTGGAAAACCTGAACCGCTCAAATACAACTTGAGCGGTTGCTGGTCGCGCCGAATTACAGCCGAGCATCGCTTGGTCTATGCGGTCGAGGACGGTGAAATACGCATCGTGATGTGTAGATACCACTACTGAGATAAGTATCAGGCCGCGCTCACTGCCCGGCAAACCCCTCTGACAATCATCTCCAATTCCCGCTCATCAATCGTCAGCGGCGGCAGCAAGCGAATGGTCTTGCCCCGTGTCACGTTGATCAGTAAGCCGTGATCCCGCGCGGCGATCAGGGTCAGGTCGCGAATCGGCTGTTTGAGTTCGATACCAATCATTAAACCCTGGCCGCGAATCTCCAGGATGTTCGGGTCGTCCGCCAATTCGATGCGCAATCTGGCGAGCAAACGTTCGCCCTGAAGTTTGGCGTTTTCCAGCAGCCCTTGTTCTTCGATGATCTCCAGCACGGTGCAACCCACGCGGCAGGCAAGTGGATTGCCGCCGAAGGTGCTGCCGTGACTGCCGGGTGTAAAGAGGTCGGCGGCTTTGCCCCGGGCCAGGCAGGCGCCAATGGGAATGCCGTTGCCCAGGCCTTTGGCCAAGGTCATGACGTCTGGAACGATGCCTTCGTGCTGAAAGGCAAACCACTGGCCGGTGCGGCCGATGCCGGTCTGGATTTCGTCGAGCATCAGCAGCCACGCGTGCCGAGTGCAGCGTTCGCGAATGGCTTTCAGGTAACCGGGCGGGGCCATTTGGACACCGCTTTCACCCTGAATCGGCTCCATCAGGATCGCCACGATGCGCGGGCCGTGGGCTTGCTGCACCTTGTCCAGCGCCTTGAGGTCGCCGAATGGCACTTTGACAAAGTCCCCCGGCAACTCGTTGAAGCCCAGGCGTACGGCCGGGCCATCACTGGCGGACAAGGTGCCCAGAGTGCGGCCGTGAAAGGCGTTCTCCATGACCACCACCAGCGGTTGTTCGATGCCTTTTTGCCAGCCATATAACCGAGCGAGTTTCAGCGCGGTCTCGTTGGCTTCGGCGCCGGAGTTGTTGAAGAAGGCACGCTCCATGCCCGCCAATTGCGTCAGTTTCTGCGCCAGTCGCTGTTGCCAATCGATACTGTAGAGGTTGGAAGTGTGCAACAGCAGCCCGGCCTGTTCACTGATGGCCGAGACAATTTTCGGATGGGAGTGACCGACGTTGGTCACTGCCACGCCCGCCACCGCGTCCAGGTATTCACGACCGGCCTGATCCCACAGGCGCGTGCCCAGGCCCTTGGTGAAACTCAAGGCCAAGGGTTGGTAAGTGGTCATCAGGCAGGCGGCGGTCATGACATCAAGCTCCATCAATAGTCGGTGTTTTTGCAGTATGGTTAGCCACCTGAACTGGATAAACGCTGCAACACTTCAATCATTTTAAAGCTGGGCTTGATAATGGATTTATTCCAGGCAATGACCGTTTACGTCCGGGTGGTGGAAAGCGGCAGCATGACCGCTGCCGCTTTGCAGTGCGAAATGTCCACCACCATGGTCGGCAATCACCTGCGGGCCCTGGAGCAACGCCTGGGTGTACGTCTGCTCAACCGTACGACGCGACGCCAGCGGTTAACGGAATTCGGCACCGCTTATTACCAGCGTTGCCTCGAAGTGCTGGGGCTGGTGGCCGATTCCGAACGGTTGGCCGAGCAGGCCCTCGACGAGCCGAGTGGCACCTTGCGCATCACCGCGCCGCTGACGTTCGGCAGCGAAAAACTGGCACCGGCCCTGAGTGAATTCACCCTGCTGTGTCCACGCGTCAAATTGGATGTGGTCCTCACCAATCGCCGTCCGGACCTGCTCGAAAACGGTTTCGACGTGGCGTTTCGCCTGGGCAATACCGAGGAGACACACCTGATCGCCCGTCCACTCCTCGACTACAGCCTGACCATGTGTGCATCACCGGAGTATTTGGCGCGCAAAGGCACACCGCAGAAACCCGATGATCTGCAACACCACGACTGTCTATCCTTTGCCTATCCGGCCGGGGATGACTGGCAGTCGGTGGAAAAACACTGGCGCCTGACCGGTCCCGAGGGCGAAGTGGCGGTAGCGGTCAATGGACCGATGTTGATCAACAGTTCGGCAGGACTGCATCAAGCGGCGCGAACCGGTATGGGCATCGTGGTGTTGCCTGATGCGTTGATGGAGCAAGATCTCAAGGACGGAAAACTGGTGGCATTGATGCAGAATTACTTGCCGCCGAGCCGACCGATGAACCTGATGTATGCCCAGGATCGCTACCGTTTGCCAAAACTGCGCAGTTTCGTCGACTTTGCCTTGCAGAGATGGGGCAAGCACTAGCCGGCTCAATATGCCATCGACTAATCTCCTCGACAGGCGGGTCACTTAGATTTCAGGGCGGCAAGGAGTGCGGAGATGGGTGAAGCGTCGAAAATCGAGCCGTTGAAGTTCAATCTGTCGGATTTGAACGAAGACATGCTGCACACCATTCTGGAACTGGTCAGCGACGGCATCTGGGACTGGAACGCCAACACAGGGTTCGTCTATCGCAACCCCCGGTGGTACGAGATGCTCGGCTACCCGCCTCATTCCCTGAATAACAACGTGTTGACCTGGGAAAACATAATCCACCCCGACGATTACCTGCAGGTCATGGCGCTGTTCGACAACTACCTGAATCAACGAGCCCCCGGCTATCAGGCCGAGTATCGCTGTCGCATGCAGGATGGCAGCTATACCTGGATCGAAGACCGTGGCTACGTATTGGCACGCAATGCCGACGGCTCGGTGGCGCGGATGGTCGGCGCGCACCGTAGCATCGACGACAAGAAGCGCCTGTACGAAGCGCTTGAACGACGCAACCAATCCCTTGAAGCGATCGTTGAAGAACGCACTCGAGAGTTGTCTCGCGTTAATCAGCAACTGCAAATCCAACTCGAAGAAAATCGCAAGCTGGCGGAAACCGACACACTGACCTCAATCGCCAATCGCTATCTTCTGGAAAAAGCCCTGCCTCAGGAATGCGACCGCGCCCAACGCTTTCGACAACCGCTGTCGTTGATCGCCATGGACATCGACGACTTCAAGAACATCAACGATCACTATGGCCACGCGCTGGGCGATGCAGCATTGGTGCAGGTGATCGATAGCGTGAAGCACTGCGTACGCGAGGGCGATCTGCTCGCGCGTTGGGGTGGCGACGAGTTCATCCTGATCCTCCCCAATACACCACTCGCCGACGCCCGGACCCTCGCCGAACGTATCCGCCATGGCCTCGCAAGCCTGCTGCCAGTGGGGGACTTTCAAGTGACCATGAGTTTTGGCGTGGTTCAGCGCTTTGACGAAGAACAAAAGACCGGGTTGCTGGCCAGGGCCGATCAGGCGCTGTATCGGTCGAAGATCGCCGGCAAGAATGTGATTTCCGGATGAACAATGCCTTGCATGTTCGCGATGTACTGCCCTCGGAAGTAGAGTCCGTACGCCTTTTTCTGGGACAGAACGGATGGGCTCACCGCACAGGTTCCGCTGAGCATTTTGCGCAGTTGATCGCTAACTCCCAACGCACAGCCCTTGCCATGAAGGACTCCCGGATTATCGGTTTTGCCCGAGGCATCACTGACGGCCTATCAAACGGTTATCTGTCGATGGTCGTTGTCTGTGGAAAACATCGACGCGAAGGTATCGGGCGCGCGTTGGTTGAACATGTCATGGGCGAGAACACCGACATTACCTGGGCTCTGCGAGCAGGCCGGGAAGGCGCTTCGGATTTCTTTTCAAGCCTGGGTTTTGAAACGTCGACCATTGCGATGGAGCGCCCACGTCGTAAATAGCCAACCCGCCATTCACATACCCGCCTTCACCAACACCGGTTTCTCCTGATACCGATCCGGATAAAGCTTTTTCAGCTGCGCGACCTTCGGCAGATCGTTGATCACGATGTAGGGGTAGGTCGGGTGCTCGGTCAGAAAGTCCTGATGTTCCTCCTCGGCCGGGTAGAAACCGTTGTAGGTTTCCAGCTTGGTGACAATGGGTTTGTTGAACGAATGGGCGGCGCCGAGCTGGGCGATGTAGGCCTGAGCAACACGTTGCTGTTCGCTGTTTTCCGGGAAAAGCGCCGAGCGATACTGAGTGCCGCTGTCAGGTCCCTGACGGTTGAGTTCGGTCGGGTTGTGAGCCACCGAGAAGTAGATTTGCAGCAAGGTGCCGTAGCTGACCTGACGGGGGTCGAAGGTGACTTCGACGGATTCCGCATGACCGGTATCGCCACTGCTGACCCGCTCGTACTGAGCAGTGTTGGCTGCACCGCCGGCGTAGCCGGAGACCGCTTTCTTCACCCCTTTCACATGTTGGAACACGCCTTGGACGCCCCAGAAGCAACCACCGGCAAAGACTGCCTTTTCGCTGTCGGCCTGGGTGGTTTCGTCGAGGGTGGGGGGAGGAATGATGACCGCGTCTTGCGCCGCACCGAAGGAGAACGCCAGGCATTGGCCGATGATGCCGGCAGCGGCCAGGCCCAACAGGGTGCGACGCCAGGTGAATAGGGTTTTCATGAGACTGATTCCTGAGTGAATGGAATGACGATCAACCGAACGTAAACGCATACGCTGACACTCCGGGATCGAGAAACTCGATGCTGAAGGTCCGATCCGTTACGCCGCCGGTTTGGCGCACCAATTGGTACAAGCGTTGTTCAGTCACACTGCCGCTGCCGTCGGGCGCCACGTCGGTACCGTGGGCATCGCCGGGGGCTTTTCCGTCAACCAACACTTTGAAGCGCACCGGTTTACCGTCAGCGCCAGGCCCCAGCACCAGGTGCAGATCGCGGGCATGGAAGCGGTAAACGATGCGACTGGCCGGCGCGCTTGAAGTCGCCCGTTCCGGGCCGACATTCCATTGACCGTCCAGGCTCCAGTCGTTGAGCGCTAATTGCGATGGAGCGCTATAGGCCGACACCTTGTCCGGCACCAGGCTGGTTTCAGGCACGAAATGCTCGGCACGCTGGTAGCCGACATAGGTTTCCGGTGATTGCACTTCGTTCATGTCCGGGGCCAGTTGAACACCCTCGGCACTGGCATTGATCAGGCCGTCCGCGACCTTCGCGGCACCTGCTTCGCGCAGCAGTTGCTGGATCACCCGTTCCGATTCGGCGTACTCGCCCTCACCAAAATGGTGATAACGGATGCGACCTTGAGCATCGGCAAAATAGTGCGCCGGCCAGTATTGGTTGTTGAAAGCTCGCCAGACCTTGAAGTCATTATCGATGGCCACCGGGTAGTTGATGCCCAGGTCCTTCATCGCTTTGGTGACATTGCCTACGTCTCGTTCGAAAGCAAACTCGGGCGCATGGACGCCAATCACCACCAATCCCTGGTCGCGGTACTTCTCGGCCCAAGCCTTCACATAAGGCAGCGAACGCAGGCAGTTGATGCAGGAGTAAGTCCAGAAATCCACCAGCACGACTTTGCCTTTCAAGGCCTGCGCTGTGAGGGGTGGCGAGTTGAGCCATTGCACCGCGCCGTCCAGCGGTGGAAGGTTGCCTTCAATCGGCAGTGCGCCCGGCGCTTTGTCAGCCGCTTTCATTGCACTTCCCGAGGCTGGAACCTGCGCCATCATCGCCCCGCTAACGTTCGGTGATTTGCCGGCCAGCCGTCCCACCAAAGCCTGCTCGATACCGCCGGTGGACGCCGTCGAAATCCGCGCCAGAATCCCGGTGTCGAGCCCCAGGGCGATCGCCGCGACACCGGCCAGCATCGCGGCGCCCAGGCCTCGACGCAGCCACTCGCCAGCGCCGATGGAACGCTTCATCGCCGCGAAGACTTTACCGCCCAGCAGCAACGCCACCGCGAGGGAGGTTGCGGCACCCGCGGCGTAGGCCAGCAACAACAAGGTGGTTGCGATGCTTGCCCCTTGCAACGCGGCGCCAGTCAGCAACAGCCCCAGAATCGGCCCGGCGCACGGAGCCCAGAGCAGGCCCGTGGCGACGCCGATCAGGAACGAAGCGCCGGGACGCGGCCGTGCATCGGCGCCCGCGACTTCCGACAACCGGCTGCCAGCCGCCACCAGTGGCCGGGTCAGACGCTCGGCCAATTGAGGCAGCAACAGCGTCAGCCCGAACAGTGCAACGAACAGCAATGCGAGCCAGCGACCATATTGATTGACTTGCACCACCCAACCGCCGCCCACCGCTGCCAGCGAGGCGACGAGCGCAAAGGTCAGCGCCATGCCCGCCAATAGCGGCAACCCGCTCTTCATGAACGGCTGCCCGGTGCGAGCGAAGACAAAGGGCAGCACCGGCAGGATGCACGGGCTGACAATCGTCAGTACACCACCGAGATAAGCGAGGACCAGAAGCCACATAACATCGACCTGCAAAAGTGAGTGAAAGGGAGTACCCGCGGATCAAGTCGCCTGCGGCACAAAGGTCATCGCCAGGCCGTTCATGCAGTAGCGCAAGCCGGTGGGTTTGGGCCCATCGTCAAAGACATGGCCAAGATGACCGCCACAACGCCGGCAGTGGACTTCCTCACGCAGCACCCCGAAGGAGCGGTCCTGACGAGTGGCCACGGCCTTGTCCAGCGGTGCCCAGAAGCTCGGCCAACCGGTGCGGCTGTCGAACTTGGTCGCGGAAGAAAACAGCGGCAGGTCGCAACCGGCACAGGCAAACGTACCTTCACGATGCTCGTTGTTCAGCGGGCTGCTGTAGGCCCGTTCGGTGCCTTCTTCGCGCAGGATTTCGTACTGCTCGGCGCTGAGCATGGCGCGCCATTCGCTGTCGCTGTGAGTCACCTCGAACACCTCCGCCGCGCTGGCGTCACTGACCAGTGCAGAACTGGCGGCAAATTTTGGCAATACACCGATGACCAGGGCTGCAGCGCCTAGCCCGCCGCTTGCTACGAGAAACTGTCGCCGTGAAAACATGGTCGTCTCCGAAAATTCCAGGTGCCTGTCATGGAACACAGCCTAGGCTTGGGTTGATCGCCAAATCCTCACGAGAAGTTAAACAATTCGTGATAACTCAGGCCCCGGAAAACCCGCACAATGCGCTCATTGCGCCGAAGGATTGAGCTTGATGGAACAGACCAAACGCGTCCTCGTGGTCGAGGACGACCTGCATATCGCCGACCTTATCTGCCTGCATCTTCGCGATGAGCAGTTCGAGGTGGTGCACTGCGCCGACGGCGATGAAGGCATGCGACTGCTGCAGCAAGGAAGCTGGGACGCACTGATCCTCGACCTGATGCTGCCCGGCGTCGACGGCCTGGAAATCTGCCGCCGCGCCCGCGCCATGGCCCGCTACACACCGATCATCATTACCAGTGCGCGCTCCAGCGAAGTGCACCGGATTCTCGGGCTAGAACTCGGCGCCGACGATTACCTGGCCAAACCCTTTTCGATGCTCGAACTGGTGGCCCGGGTCAAAGCGCTGTTGCGACGGGTCGACGCCATGGCCCGCAACCTGAAAATGGACGCCGGCAGCCTGATCACGGACGGCCTCGCCATCGACCCGATCACGCGCGATGTATCCCTTGACGGTCGCCGCCTCGACCTCACCCCACGGGAGTTCGACCTGTTGTATTTCTTCGCCCGTCAGCCCGGCAAAGTGTTCTCGCGCATGGACCTGCTCAACGCCGTCTGGGGCTACAGCCATGAAGGCTACGAGCACACGGTCAACACTCACATCAACCGCCTGCGGGCAAAGATCGAAGCCGATCCGGCGCAACCGGCGCGCATCCTCACGGTGTGGGGACGCGGCTACAAGTTCGCGGCCAGGGAGGAGCAACCGTGAGACTGACCCTGACTCAGCGCCTGTCGCTGGTGTTCGCCGTGTTGCTGCTGGTGTGCTGCGGCACGTCGGCCTGGATGCAGGTGCGGTCCAACAAGATGCATGAGCTGGAAGTGGTGCAAGGGTTGTCGCGGGATCTGGCCCGGCACATCGCCCATGACACCGTGCTGATGGACGCCAAAGGGCTGATGCCCGACGCCGTGCGCGACCTGTTTAGCCAACTGATGCTGGTCAACCCCAGTGTCGAGGTCTATCTGCTCGACCCCGAGGGCCGGATTGTCGGCAGTGCTGCACCCGAGGGTCGGATACGCCGGGAGCGGGTCGATCTGGCGCCGATCCAGCGTCTGCTCAAGGGCGATGCCCTGCCGGTTCTTGGCGACGATCCGCGCAGCGTCGATGGCCGCAAAGTGTTCAGCGCCGCGCCATTGCAGGTCAATGGCAAACAGGTGGGCTATCTCTATGTGGTGCTGTTGAGCGAAGAGCACGACCGCTTCGCCGAACGCGGCGCCACCAGCGCCGCCCTGAATACCGCGCTGTTGTCCATCGGGCTGGTGGCGTTGCTATGCCTGATTGCCGGTCTCACCGCATTCGCCCTCATCACCCGACCTTTGCGCCGTTTGACCGAAACCGTCAGCCGGTTCGACATTGATGGTGCTCCGGTAACGCCGCCTGCATCCGTCCCGGTGGAAAAAGCCGCCAGCCACGATGAAATTGCCATACTCGACGCGACCTTCCGGCAGATGCAGGCGCGCCTCGGTGAGCAATGGCGTTCATTGACCCGCCAGGATCAGGAACGCCGCGAACTGGTGGCCAACATCTCCCACGACCTGCGCACGCCTCTGGCCTCGCTGCACGGTTACCTGGAAACCTTGTCGCTCAAGGACGCCACGTTGTCACCCGCCGACCGCCGCCGTTACCTGGGCATCGCGCTGGATCAAAGCCGCAAGGTCGGTGGTCTGGCGCAATCGCTGCTGGAACTGGTGCGCCTGGAACATGGTTTCGTGCAACCGGTGCTGGAGCGTTTCTCGCTGACCGATCTGGTGCAGGACATTTTCCAAAAGTTCGAACTGACAGCCGAGGCGCGCCAGGTCGAACTGAAGGCCACTTTCGCACCCAATGTTTCGGCGGCCTGCGCCGACCTTGGATTGATCGAGCGGGTGCTCACCAACCTGTTCGACAACGCCCTGCGCCACACCCCGCAAGGAGGAGAAATCGAGCTCAGCCTGCGCCCTCAAGGACCGTTTATCGAAGTCACCGTCAGCGACACCGGCCCCGGCATTGCCGCCGAACTGCGCGAAGGTCTGTTCCTGCGCCCATTCAACATTGGCGGCGCACGGCGTGATGGCGGACTGGGGTTGCGGATCGTGCACCGGATCCTGCAATTGCACGGCCGCGAGATCCAGCTGATTGATGTTCCCGGTCGCGGCGCGACCTTCCGCTTTTCGTTGCCGGTGGATCAGCAAACGGCTGAGCAATTGGCGGTTCGGTCGATGAATCTGAATTCGCTGGGGAAATAGTCGACTGCCTGGGCCACAGTAACGGCTAATATCCTGGCACCCATTTCGGCAAGGACGCTGCGCGATGCTCAACACCCTGCAAAACACCCCATTGTGGGTTTACGCGATATTTCTGCTGCTGTGCTACTACGGCATCAAAGCCCTGTCCCCGACCCGTGAAAGCAAAACTTCATTGCTCGTCACAGCGCCGATCTTGCTGGGCTGGTCCCTGTATTCGCTGAATCTGACGCTGAATCCGCAGCTATCAGTCAGTTGCTGGTTGGCCGCCGTCATCCTGGGCAGCCTTGCGGCGTTGCTGATTTTCCCACGCAAGGGCATTGAGCTGGATGATCCGCAAACCGGACTGATCGTGCCGGGCACAGCAAAAACCCTGGTGCTGTATCTGCTGTTTTTTGCGGTGAACTATTACTTCGGCTACCAGGATGACGTTCACCCGGAAATGGCCGCCACCCTTGAGATGTTGCTGCTCAAGGCGTCGGCTTCCGGGTTTGTCTGTGGACTGATCAGCGGTCGGGCATTGAAACTTTATCGGCTGCTGCTGACACTTCAGGCAAAACGCCCCCATATAGCCACCGGTTAAAAGTCGCTGTACCAAAAATGATGACCAGCCGCCTGTTCATCCGTGACAACGCCGCCTCGGTCCAATAGATTAGGCGGCCTGAAAAGGCCCTGTGCTTTCTCGCCTCAATCCAAGTTAAAAGAAGTAGTGAAATTTCAATGTCCGATTCCAATACCGCTGAATCCGTAGTCACCTTGTCGTCCAAAGCGGAATACGAAAACTCCATCAATCTTTCACAGCACGTGTCCCAGGCCAAGACCATCAGCGAGATGGTCCTGGACGCTTTCCAGTCCACCCGGGAAAGCGACCAGATCCGCGAGCTGCGCGCCGCGATTCGCCAGGCTCACGACAGCTTCGACGACGATAAAGCCTACGAATTGATGGGCGAACTCAAGCAGCTCAAGGACGCCGAGGCTGCCGACATTGCGGCTCTGGAAGACTTGAGCAGCAAATTCCCGATCAGCCGGATTCTCTCCAGCTTCAAGGACGACCCGGCATTTCAGGAATTGGTCTATGGCCTCGCACTGAAAGTGCTGAACCAGACCCACCAGGCCATCAGCAACCCAAGCAGTGGCAAAAGCAAGGCGGCTCGCGCCAAGAAAGATGTCGAAGTGTTCACCATCAGCAAAGACGGCATCAGCGTGACGTTGCCGCTGCGCACCCCGCGTTCGCGACTGAACGTTGACCGTGAAGCACTGGAGTTCCTGGGCTTCACCTTCGTCGGCGAAGGCGAAGAAGCGGAGCTGGAAAGCGAGACGTTCCTGGACAATGCCGGGGCCGAACAAGCGGTTAACCGCAAGAACATCATCACCGCGCTTCAGCAGCAAACCGCGTTCGATGGCTACAGCATCGCCGCGCAGTAACACGATCCATCAGCGGCGCTTCGGGCGCCACTGACCCAAGAGCCCCGCCCTAGAGCGGGGCTTTTTATTGCCCGTGATTTTATACAACCCACAATTTCCCTTCCTGTCGTCGTCGCCCGCACCGCGACAGTTGCAAAGTGCCACCCCGTTCGGCAATCAATGCCCAAAAGGCACTCATGCCACGGTGATTCGGCGCCAGAAAAATACTTTTCCTTAACCCTTCAGCACCACGGGTCCGCCTGCAGGGAGCGCCAACTCACTTTCCAGCCCAAGACTTCAGTGGTGCGATTGCTGAGGTCATCATGAACACAACTCCCCTTTACCGTCAGTTGGCCAACCACTACCTTGACGCGATCCGCTGCGGCACCTTGAAAACCGGTGAACGATTCCCCTCCATTCGGCTGATGATGGAAAAACACGCTGTCAGTCTGTCGACCGCCGTGCAGGTTTGCCGGGAACTCGAGGACTGTGGCGTGCTGGAAGCCCGGCCGCGCTCCGGCAATTACATTCGCCAGCCCGATACGTTGCGCAAACCCGTCCCGATCGCGCCTCCCCCGCCTCTGGACACCGGCGTCTACGTCGGCATTCACGAGCAGGTATCATCGGTCCTCATGGCCAGTCAGCGCGCGACGATCAAGGTCAATTTCGCCAGTGCCTTCTGCGCGCCGGAACTCTATCCGCTGAAGATCCTGCAAGATCATATGATCAAGGCGCTGCGTCACGATCCGCACTTGCTCGGCGCGGCGGGTTCCACCTGCGGCAACAGCACATTGCGCAGTATTCTTGCGCGACGGGCACTGACCGCAAAGGCCAACCTGCCAGCGGAAAAGATTGTGATCACCAACGGCGCGACCGAAGCGATCAACCTGGCCTTGCGCGCGGTCACCCAACCCGGCGACACCGTGGCTGTGGAGTCGCCGACCTTTTACGGCTTGCTGCAAATTCTTGAAAGCTTGAATCTACGGGTACTGGAAGTTCCGGCGACTGCGCACGCCGGCATCAATCTGTTCGCCCTCGAACAATTGCTACAAGGCCCCGAACGGATTCAGGCGCTGATCGTCATTCCCAATCTGCAAAATCCACTAGGCAGCATCATGCCCGACGCCAACAAGGCGCGGCTGGTGCAGCTGTGTGCCGAGCACGCCACGGTGCTGATCGAAGACGACACCTATGGCGATCTGGTGGATACCGAGCAGCCGCTGTCCACACTCAAGCACTGGGACCGCACCGACAACGTGATCTATTGCGCCTCCCTGAACAAAACCCTGGCACCGGGCATACGCCTGGGCTGGATCAGCGCGGGGAAATGGCACGACCGCGTGGAAATGCTCAAACACACTCAGTCCCGGGGATGTGAGGCGTTGTCGCAACTGGCGGTCAGTGCGTTCATGAAGACACCGTCCTACGAACGTTACCTGCGCCGTTTGAGGAAAATCCTGACTCAACAACGCCAGCAAATGAGCGCAGCGATCATTCGCTACTTTCCCACCGGCACCTGCGTGACCACCCCTCGGGGCGGTACGTTGTTATGGATTGAACTGCCGCGTCAGCATTCGTCCATGGCGTTTTTCCATGAGGCATTGAAGGCCGGCATCCAGATTGCGCCTGGGGATATCTTTTCCAACGCCCAGCGTTTCAATCACTTTGTGCGCATTGGTTGCGGTGCGCCGTATTCATCGCGGATAGATGAAGCGCTGGCGACCCTCGGGCAACTCCTCAAAAACCAGGTGTAGGAGCAAGGCTTGCCCGCGATGGCGGTGTGTCAGACACATAAATGCTGGATGTGCCGCCGCCATCGCGGGCAAGCCTTGCTCCTACAGGGTTGAAGGTGTTCTTCAGATCGGGGGTTGGTGCAGGCAGATGATGTGCGGATCGTTATTCCAATGCGGGAAACGTTCAGCAATCAGCGGATCATGACCGGGGATGACGTGATCTTCGCCGTCGGCAAGGCTGTCGATCAAGCTGAACGCCTCAAGCGTCTGCGCCAGATCATCCAGAATCGGAAACGGACTGCGCTGACGGATGTTCGCCCACAAGTGCGCCGCATCCGAGGCCAGAACAATCCACCCACGCTCAGTGTTCACCCGCACCACTTGGCTACCCGGTGTATGCCCGCCTACCGGGTGCAACGTCACACCGGGAATCACCTCGACCGTGCCGGTGTGCAAACGCATTCGGCCTTCAAACAGCGGTGGAAGCGCCGACATCACGTCGTCGACCTCGTAGGTTTTGTTCACCGTGCGATGGGCCATTTTCGGCCCGGTGCAGAAGCGCAGTTCCGCTTCTTGCAAATGCACTGTGGCCTTGGGGAAAAGCCCCAGGTTGCCGGCGTGGTCCCAGTGCAAATGGGTGAGGATCAGGTTGTCGACCTGCGCCGGATCAATATCCAGTTGGCGTAGTGATTCTTCCGGCAGGCGATACATCTGACGATTGCGCCGATCCGCCGTGGCCGG
Source organism: Pseudomonas sp. GM41(2012) (assembly GCF_000282315.2). Lineage (GTDB taxonomy): Bacteria > Pseudomonadota > Gammaproteobacteria > Pseudomonadales > Pseudomonadaceae > Aquipseudomonas. The sequence goes on along the minus strand of NZ_AKJN02000011.1, from coordinate 211,246 downwards.
TTGGAAACAGGTGTCGACCACGATCACTTGCTGCTCGTTACGAATGACCCAGAAGTAATAATCCAATGGCATCGACGCATTCGGATCACCGCAGCAAGCGTCGTAGAGAAAGTTCTCCCGGGCGGTGCGCTGGGCATTGGCGCCGACACGGATCGCGAATACTTCGTACACAGGAACGGACATATTCACCTCCTGGTTCAGGCCGCTACGGTGGCTTTGAGGGTCGGGCGGAAGTCGAAATCGATCTCGTCGCTGATGCCCAGATCCTGGGCCAGACGATGCAGGCCACTGTAGTCACGCATGATCGTGGCGTTCTTGTTGCTCTCCCGGGTGTCGGCGATGATCAGCGCCGCGTCCTCGACCCCAAGCTGCGTCAGAATCGCTTCCCACATCGAGTAGTCCTGGGCAATAAAGGCACTCAGCGCCACCGACAATGTGCGAGCGAAAAACGCCCGCTGGGTAGGCTGCATGTTCGTGTACATGACCTTCGCCACTTCAGCGAGAATCTTGCTGTGGGCATATTCGTCGCGGTTATGCAGTTCGGCCACGCGGCGGTTTTGCGGTTGAATGCTCTGGTCGTCGGCCAGCAAATCCAGGTAGGCATTGACGCTGATCTCAGCCACCACCGCAAAAGTGATCGCCGCCAGGTCGCGCTTCCACTGCTCCGGCAGTTCCTCACGCAGGGCGATCAGCCGCAGATAGGTGACTGACGGCGGCAAATCCAGATCCTGATCGAGCGCCCTCTCCAGCTTGGTCCGTTCGATGGCCCGCAGGTGCATGAGCGTGTGGTAGTGCTCGTCGATCAACGTCTGCTGCATGGCCTCGCGAAAATGCCAGTCATCCTTGCCCAGGTATTGATTGGCTATGACGCTCAACGCCGGGTTCACTACGTGCTCTTCGGCGGTCACCGTACGCAGGTTGTAGCCGATCCAGCCCCAGGTCACCACGGTGCTCTTGAGTTCATCGCTCAGGGCCTGGAACTTCGGATGATGGAAAAACGGCACCATGCACTCCGGGTAATCCGGGCGCGCGGGATCGAACGCTTCGCTCGCCTCGGCCTTGTCCGGTGCGCACACCGTGGCTCTTTTGGTCCAGGCCTGATTAAGCCGCACGACCAGTTGATGATCGACCTTGGCGATCTCGATTGCTGTTTGCATGACGCGATACCTGTAGGACGCGTACCCGATGACGGGTACGCCAATAGAATTAAGGGCGACGGATGAATCAGGCCAGCCAATAGCGGGTCAGGTTTCGCGCCGGGTCAGTGTATCGGCTGCGGGCGTGGATCATTCGCCAGTTGTCCCAAATCAGCAGGCATCCGTCGGGAATCAGCACAGGGGTGTTGTGCTCAATGAAATATGCTTCGCCCAGGACTGCAAACCTGGCCAGTGGCGACGAGCTGTTGGCGACTTGCGAGTGCAGCAGCGCTTCCTTGGAAGGGTTCACATCGCCGTAGTGAAACTGGTTGTAGCTGAAGCGGAAAATGTCCCCGTCCTCTGTAGGCGTCAGGATGTATTCCTTGACCCGGCGTTGCGCGGCTTCACCGGGTTTGGCGGTGGCAACGAACTCCACAGGCGTGTCGTCGATCCATTCACGCAGCTCGGGATCGGTGCGCTCGAGGAACGCCAGCAATTCATAACCATCCACCAACCCTGTATGCCCGCCACCACACGTAGCCTGTTGATGACAATGCAACGCCAGGTAGCGCGGCGGCGGTCCGTACACCGGCGCTTCGGTGTGTGGGCCGATGCCGTTCATGCTCTGGGAATACGGCAAGTCTTCGTACCCTGGCTTGCGGGTGATGGCGAACGCGGTCTGCCCGTTGAATTGCGGAATGACCGGACCGAACTCATGCAGCGTGCCGAGTACATCATCGGCGAACTCGTCCGGCGTCAGCACCGTCCAGCCTCGCGCCGACAATTCTTCATGGCGGTGGCCCAGTGAAACGTAAGGTTTAGACGCGACAATCCCTTGATCTGACATGGTGAGATTCCTGGTTGTTTATCAGGCGTTGACGGTTGAGGTGTAGGCGGCAATGAATTCGCGGCAGGCGTTGCCCGGTCGGTAGCGATGTTCATCGATGAGCTGCACGGGTGTGATTTCGGCAGCGGTACCGGTAAGAAAACACTCGTCGAAGTCGCCAAGCTCCGTAGGAATAATGGTTCGCTCGACCACTTGGTAATCCAGCGCCCTGGCCAGTTCGATGACGGTCTGACGGGTAATGCCGTTGAGGAAACAATCCGGCACCGGGGTGTGCAACGTCCGACCTTTGACGAAGAACACGTTGGCGCTGGTGGCTTCGGCAACGTTGCCGCGCCAGTCGAGCATCAAGGCGTCGTGATAGCCGTTGTTTTCAGCATCGTGCTTGCTCAGCGTGGCGATCTGATAATGCCCGGATGCCTTGGCTTCAAACGGGCTGCAGCTCGGTGGCGGACGACGCCACTCGGCGGTCTTCAAGCGAATGCCGGCCATGTGCCCCGCCGGGTCGAAATAGCTCGGCCATTGCCAGCAGGCGATCGCCACGTGGACGCTGTTGAAGCGGGCCGAGGTGGAAATCATTTCACTGCCGCGCCAGGCCACCGGCCGCAGATAACCGTCGACCACGTTGTTGCGTTGCAGCAGTTCATGGCTGGCCGCTTCCAGTTCGGCCAGCTCATAGGGAATGACGAAATCCATCAACTGGGCCGAGCGATACAAACGCTCGCTGTGTTCGCGCAATTTGAAGATCTTACCGTTGTAGACACGCTCCCCTTCATACACCGTGCTCCCGTAGTGCAGACCATGGGTCAGCACATGCAGCCGGGCCTGGGACCACTCGACGAACTCGCCGTCGAGCCAGATGAAACCTTCTCGCTGATCAAACGGGATACCGCTCATGTCCATATCTCCTGATGAATCGTCCTACGCCGTTTCGAGCAGAACCGGTATTAATTCGGGTGCTGCCACAGGCTCTGGCTGAAAGAAGAATGAGCGCTCGCCAAATGCCGGCCGCAACTCATCGAACCAGGTCGCTTGCGGATCGAAGCGCGCGTAGAACGTGCGCAACACCCATTGCGGATCGCGAGCCTGGAGAAACTGCAGCACGAAGACTTTTTCCCCGGCCACGGTTTCGATGCCGTTGATCAATACCTTGCCGTAGAAGGTGCTCATGGACGGGCCGCGAACCGTGCGCGCCAATCCGGACACCGTGCGATACGCCGCCTGAAAGATCTCGAATGCCCGAGCCAGCGGCATCGCGAAGTAATGGCTGGGGCCGGTATCGCGCTCGACAAACATGTAATAAGGCACCGCGCCGAGCCGCACGCCTTCGGTCCAGAGCGCCGCCCAATCAGCGGGGTTCTCGTTGATGTGCCGAATCACCGGCGCCTGCATACGCAACGTCGCGCCGCTGGAGCGAATGCGTTCGATGGCTTGGCGGGCGATGTCCTGACGGATCTCCACCGGGTGGTTGTAGTGCCCCATGATCGACAGATTTTTCCCCGCCGCGACGATCCGCTTAAACAGCTCCAGCAGCTCGGGCGCGTCCTTGTCGCTGACAAACCGCTGCGGCCAATACGCCACGGATTTGGTGCCGATGCGGATGCTTTTCAGGTGGGGCAAGTCCAGCAACGGCTCGATGTAACCGGCCAGCGAACGGGTGTTCATGATCATCGGGTCGCCCCCGGTGATCAGCACATCGGTGACTTCGGTGTGCACCCGCAGGTAACTCACCAACTCCTGGGATTCGCGCGCATTGAACTTGAGTTCTTCTTCCCCGATGAACTGCGCCCAGCGGAAACAGAACGTGCAGTAGGCGTGACAGGTCTGACCGGCACCGGGGAAAAACAGCACGGTTTCGCGGTACTTGTGCTGAATGCCCGGTAGGACTTTTCCGTCGAGGGTCGCGCCGTTGTGGGTCAGTTGCCCCGCCGGATGCGGGTTCATGCGCAACCAGATCGCCTCGATCCGACGCTTGATGGCCACGGCGTCATCCCGTTCGATCAGTTGCTTGAGTGATGCGTACTCGTCCGGCAGCAGCATGTCCTTGTGGGGAAAGGTCATGCGAAAAATCGGATCGTCCGGGATGTTGTTCCAGTCGATCAACGTGCCCAGTACGTATTCATTGGTGCGAAACGGCATGACCCGGGCCACGACGGTCATGGCTTCCTGCAACGCTGGCGTCAGTTTCTGCCAGTACGGCGTGTCTCGAATGGTGCGTGAGTTATAGGGCTTGTATCTTTCCTGTTCCGACATTCCCTGCATGGCAGCGCTCCTGGTGATTGGCTGACAGTTCTTACTGGATGGCCGGCGCTGCGCGCTCTATGTCCATCCATGCCCGAACACTGTCGCGATCCCACTGGCGGCGGACATACGCGGCGAGTCGGGAGGGAACCTCATCACCATTGGCGACCAGTCGGTTGAGCATGATTGCCAGGTCGGTGTCGGCAATGCTCCAGTCACCGAACAGATGCTCGGCGCCCCCCTCCAGCAACCGATCGGCGACAAAAAACAACCGGTCGACGGCGGCCAGGGTATCGTCGGACAGCCGGGTATGTTTTTTGCCGAAATAAATAAGATCCGCTGGGCGTTCTTTGCGAATGACCAGCAAATCGCTGCGCAACCAGGCCTGGAGTTGACGGGCGCGCGCTCGCTGCTTGATGTCCAGCGGCAATAGTCGGTTATGCCCCGGCGCTATTTCTTCCAGGTATTCGGCAATGGCCGAAGATTCCGACAATGCGAAATCCTGGTGAACTAGCGTGGGAATCTTGCAGGTGAGAGACAGATCACGATAACTCGCTTGATAGTTCTCCCGAGCCTTCAAATCCAGCGTGACAAGTTCAAATGAAAGTTGCTTTTCCTTGAGCGCCACAAAAGCCGACATCGCAAAAGCACTGACAAAATCTGCGCCAACATAGAGTTTAAGCTTTGTACTTTCCATAGAACACTCCCTTGCATTAACCACATTAATCCGTTGCCTTGGAAGTGATCGTAGTTAGTTGATCAAGCGCTGAACAGATACAGAAATTATCCGTTTCTATCGATACAGAAAGTTCAAAAACGCAGATCGCCGGGAGGATTTTTCAGGGCCGCAGAAAAGAAAAAGGGAGTCAGCGAACGCTGACTCCCTGGTGTGCAACGAAGGGAAAATGACGGTTGGAGAGTGATCAGGCCTGGCGATCGCCCAGATTGGAGAGCGACGCCATTTGCGGCATGTTGCTCATGTTGAGCATCGCCAGCGGCTCGTCGGCGCTGGTGTTGACGAAGCCGTGCCGGGTCCACGCCGGCACCAGCAGCACATCGCCAGTGCTGACGCTCACTTCATCGGCATCGCCCAAGGTCAACGCGCCACGGCCGGACTGAATGATGAACAGGTGCCACCACGAATGAGCGTGCCCGTTCAACACCGCACCCGGTTTCAACCATTGCATGGACACCGCCATCCCTGGCGTCAACTTGCAACCTTCGATGCTGTTGTCGTGAGCCAGCGCGACAATATCGACATCGCTGGCCTCGAGGCTCTGCCGCATGTCTGTCAGTTCACCGCTCTTCCACACCTGTGCACTGACCGGCGGCTGGTGCAAACTCTGGCGAAAGTCCTTATATGAAAAAAACGCACCTTGAACGTTATTCATTGCGAGTTCCAACTTATGTTGTCGACTTGAATGGCCGAACCTTAGGCCAACCATTCATCGCTGTAAAGCCGAACAACTAACACTTATAACGCTGCCGGCTTCAGCGCAACAATCATGTCAACTTCTATCGCGGCATTTTTCGGTAATTGATAAACACCCACAGTCGTTCGGGTATGTTTACCGGCGTCCCCCAACACATGGCTGAAGACATCCGATGCGCCGTTGGCCACTTCACTGAGATCAACAAAGTCTGCCGTGGATTTCACATAGACCGTGACCCGTATCAGCGACTTTATTTTATCCAGCGAACCGATGGCATCAACGATCAGCGCCAGCCCGCGCATCGCACTGATGCTGGCTGCCGTTTGAGCATCCGTCATGTTCAATTCCAGGCCGACTCTGCCGGGGTACTGGATTTTGCCGTTCATGCGCGGCACCAGACCACTGATGTACAGCTCATCATGATGCCGAACCAGCGGGGCATAATGCCCGCCAGCGGTGTTCTCGCCGTAGATGTCATAGCCGAGCTCTTTTGCCAGGTCGATGAAACGCTCATCACAGCTCTTTTGCTCAATCATTTACCAAACCCTCTGAATCAATCATGCAAAAAAACGCAGGTCCCCACGGTTCAGCAACAGGCCCTCGTCGCCGGGGCCAGGCAGGTGACCTCGACGCGTGACTCGATCGCTTCTGCCAGCCGCAACAGGTTGTCGCTGAGTTGTCCGTAGTCCTTGCTGAACAACACGATGTGGCCGATGAATGAGGTGTTGTCCTTCACCAATGCCGCGACCGAATCACCGAGGCGCTTGGCATACACCGCTTCCACCAGTTCGATGTTGAGTTTGCGGGCCAGCGATTCGATGTCTGGCGTGGCGCGCAAAAGACCGTCAGCCGGCGCCCGGAGCAGACGGATGCCGCAATAACCCCGGGCGACGGGATCCTGGTGTTCGGTCTTGCCTTCCACCGCCCATCTGACCCACCTCTCCCACGGATCGAAATCCACGAACGCCAGACGGGCCAGGTCCCAGATGTGCATGCCGCCGGGGCGCATGTTGGTTTCCACTGCGGAGGTCAGCCCGCCGGAGCGCAGGAACACTTCGTTGTGGTAGGCACCGTTATCCACCGTGACCAACGCCGACATGTGCCGACCCGCGGCCGACAATCGAGCCTGCACGTCGGCCGTCAACGGCGCGGGCACCACCTGCTGGATTTCTGCGCGATAGGCGCCTTCGGTGGTGGTTTTTTCGGTAACCCAGGTGCTGCCAGCCACGTAATCCCAGCTGTATTCCCGGGCGTTCAGGATCAGCTCTTCGAGCACGATGCCGCCTTCGCGATACGGCTTGAGTGCGTGCCAGGCCTCGTCGCATTCGGACGGATGATGGATGACCCGACAACCTCTGCTCGCCCCTTCACAAGCCGGTTTGATAAAGGCTTTGCCGCCCAGTTCGATGACCCTCTGGCGCAGTTCGGGCAAGCTCTCGATGCGTGCGGAAAACACCGGACGGTAATCCTGCGGTGAAGTGCTGGCAGCCGCTTCCAGCTTGCGAAAAACCTGCTTGTCCAGCCCGGCCCTCGCCTCGTCCGGGGTGATGCCGGGCAGGCCGAAATGGGAAGCCAGCGCGGCGCCGAGCAACACGCCACGGTCGGAAAAGGGCAGCACGCCAATCAGCTTCCATCGATCGGCGTTCAAACATCCCACCACCAGTTCGAGGGAGGCCGCTACCGCTTCGGGCGCCAGTGAAGTGCTGCAGACGTGATCGGCCACTTGCTCGTCATCGGGCTGAATCTGATCGACCAGCAGGATGAGTCGGGCGTTATAGAGCGTCTTGCAGAGCTCGCGCAGTTTCTGGATGTCGTGAACCCGATTGCCGTTGTACCCGACCACGACTACGCATGATGTCGTATTCATGAAGCCTCCGACCTGTGAAGTGAATAACGCAACTGCGATGAGTCAGTCGTGCAACGACGCATTGGATTTACGGTTGAGGTAGTACCAGGCCAGGATCCCGCCCGCGCCAATGGCGGCCAGCACCAGTGCGTTGTACGGCGGCGGCACGACCCGCATGATCAGCACCGTCAGACCGGCGCCGACACCGAGGGAGACTTCCTTGACGAACATGTTGTTTTGTTTGACGGAGAAGTAATCGAGGTAGCTGAACGCACATTCGGCGAGGGACAGCAGCGCCACCCAGATCAACGCGCCCACAAGGGTTTCGACGTGAAAAGCGGCCGGAGACGAAAGCACCGCAAAACCGCCGACGATGATCCCGATCACCGCGACCACCTTGAAGCGCCCGGTGCGCTCGATCAGTTTCATCATCGGCACCTGAGCGAACACCACTACCGCGCTGTTGAGGATCAGCATCAGGCCATACCAGGCCGGTAACTCACCGGTTTCGAGCAGGATGGCTTGCGGCAGGATCGAGAACACGCCAAACAGTTTGATCCCCATGATGATGCCGGCGATCACCCACGGCAGTTTGTTGCGCCAGCCGCTGCCGTCCTGGGTCACCGGGTGGGCAACGACCGGTTGAGTGGTGAACGTTGCGCCCATGGCGATGGGCAAACACAGCAGCACGAAAGCGGCGGCGCCGAGAAAAAACATGGTTGGGGTCAACAAGGGCGAGAGCAGGATCAACCCCGCCAGCAGGCTGCCCATGTTCATGGCGACCCGGTTGTAGGCCGCGCCCTCTTTGGTCTGGGCGGCTTCGCTCTTGATCAGGTAACCGGCGATGGCAATGCCGTAGGCAAACAATGCAGCGGCAAACATCACCATGCCCTGGTTGCTGGTGACCGCGAGCAACACCAATCCAAGGGCGGCGCACAGCAACGTGACGCTCAGCGAACGCCGGCCCAACACCAACAAGGTCAACGGCAACAGCAACAACAAGGCCCGATAACCGAGGGCGAGGATGCTGTTGGTGGCGGTGTCGAGCCAGACGTTGGCCTTGCCCAGCACGGCAAACAGCGACACGGCCGTGATGATCCGGATTGTGAACAGGCGAATGTTAATCACCGGTTTGGCGATGGCGACCGTTGTTTCTACACTCATGCAATACCTCTGGAACCAAGCGAATGCCGAGGCCACAGGCGCCGACAATCAAGAAAGTCTGTAAGGTGATGGTAGAGAGAGTCGCTTGTTTTCATCAGAGCAAGTTCGTATAGAATCCAACGAACTTTACTGCCGGAGAGACCAGTAAAATGCAGGTTCAGCGCGCAGTGATCGCCGCTATCGAGTTCCAGCAGGGTGTACCGCTGGTTCAGCAGATCGTCGATCAGTTATCGGAGGCAATCAGCCACGGAGGCCTGCCTCACGGCTCCCGGCTGCCGCCGATTCGCGAGCTCTCCGAGATGATGAACGTGGGCAAATCCACCGTGGTGGATGCTCTGGACCGCTTGCGGGCCAAGGGTCTGGTGGTTTCACGCCAGGGCTCGGGGCATTACGTGCACCGTTCCAGCACCCCGATCAAGACCGATGCCGGCCCGGACCTGCAGCCTCAAGACACCCTCAGCGTGGTCCGCCGCGCGGTGCTGCTGGACAACGGCGCGCTGCGCCCTGGTGCGGGTTTCCTGCCGTCCTCGTGGCTACCGGCTGACGAGTTGCTGAAAGCCGTGCGCGGCACATTGCGCGCAACCTCCCTGCGCATGGGCGAATACGGCGTCGCCAGCGGTTACCTGCCACTGCGCGAGGCGTTGCGGGTCAAGCTGTCGGCCTTGGGCATCGAAGTGCCGGTGGACCAGATCATCACCACGGCCAACACCGTGCAGGCCATCGACATGCTGATGCGCCTGCTGGTCAAACCCGGCGACACGGTGCTGCTCGACGATCCGTGTTACTTCACCATGCACACCAATCTGGCCTTGCATGGTGCCAAGGTCATCACCATCCACCGGGGCAGCGACGGTATGGACCTGGAGGCCCTCGAGCAATTGCTGATTGCCCATCGTCCCGTTCTCTACATGACCAACAGCACCCTGCACAACCCGACCGGGCACTCGTTCTCCCCGGCCCAGGTTTATCGCTTGCTGGAATTGAGCCACCGCTATGGTTTCCACATCGTCGAAGACGACTTGTATTGCGACTTGCAGCAGCGAAGCACGCCACGTCTGGCAGCGGGCGGGCTGAACAACGTCAGTTACGTGTCCGGCTTCTCCAAGACGCTGACGGCTAACAGCCGCGTCAGCTACGCGGTGCTTTCACCGCAACTGGCCGCACGGCTGGTTACGCTCAAAATGGCTGCAGGTGGCATGACCTCGGAACTGGCGGAGCAGATTATCTGCACGATGCTCAGTGATGGCAGCTATGCCAAACATACCCGGCGCACGGTGGATCGGCTTTACGAGTCAAGCAGTCGGGTGACGAGTTGGCTGGAGGAGGCAGGTTGCTCGGTGTCTTCGCTGCCGGGGGAAGGGTTGTTTATCTGGACGCGTCTGCCCGAAGGGCTGCATGCCGAAACGCTGGCCCGCAAAGGCCTGGAAATCGACCTTGTACTGGCGCCCGGCACCCTGCTCAGCAAAGCGCCGGACGCTAGCCGCTTCCTGCGTTTCAACGTGGCGCATAGCGATAACAGCCAGGTGCGGGAGCGGTTTTTCCGGTTGCTCGATAGCTGAGTTTTCTCTCGGTCCACCAGAGCACACCCAATAAAAAACCCCGCGCTTCTCTCGAAGGCGGGGTTTTTCTTTACAGCATCCGACGCTTAAGGCGCGTAAGTCAGCAACAGCTCACTCGGCACTTTGAAGTCCAGCGACATCATCACGCTCAACGCGGTAATGGTGAAGATCGAGAACACGAACAGCTTGCGTGCCCAGACCGTGTCATCCACTGCCTTGTAACCGGTCCAGGCCATGTACAACCAGTACATGCCCATGGCCGCGGCGACGGCGAGGTAGCTCATGCCGGCATAGCCGCTGAAGGTCAGCATCAAGGTCGCCACGAGGAACGCCAGGATGTAGAGCAGGATGTGCTTCTTCGCCACTTCAATCCCGCGCTTCACCGGCAACACCGGAATCGATGCAGCCAGGTAATCGTTGAAGCGGAAGATCGCGATGGCGTAGGAATGCGGCATCTGCCACAGGCTGAACATCACCAGCAACGTCAGTGCGGCCATGTCGAAGCTGTTCGTCACAGCGACGTAGCCAATCACCGGCGGCATGGCGCCCGACAGACTGCCCACCAGCGTGCCGTGAACCGACTTGCGCTTGAGGTACAGGCTGTAGAAGCCGACGTAGATGACGAAACCGATCACCGCGAACAACGCGGCCAACGGGTTGGCCACTTTGTACAACAGTGCAACGCCGAAAACACCCAGGACGGTCGCAAACGCCAGGGCCAGTTTCAGGGAGATCAAGCCCTGGACCAGCGCCCGGTTTTTGGTGCGTTCCATCTTCAGGTCGATGTCGCGGTCGATGCAGTTGTTGAACACGCAACCGGAAGCCACCACCAGCGACGTGCCGATCATGGCGGCCAGGAAAATGGCCAGATCGACATGCCCTTTCGAGGCCAGGAAAAATCCGCCCGCCACAGAAAGCACGTTACCGAAAATGATCCCCGGTTTGGTGATTTGGATAAAGTGCTTAAAGGACATCCGGACTTTCCTCAGTGCGCCATCATGTTGGAGTGGATGCTGAACATGATCCACAGCGACAGGCCTACCAACAGGACAATGACCAGTGCAGCGAAGACAAACGCGATCACGTTGTTACGCTGGGCAGCGGAGCGGTCCAGGTGGAGGAAGTACACCAGGTGCACCAGCACCTGGATGACTGCGAAGGCCAGTACGATCCACAGGGTCAAGGCTTTCGGCAGCGATGGGTACATCACCAGGCCGAAAGGAATGACGGTCAGGATCACCGACAGGATGAAACCGATAGCGTAAGACTTGACGCTGCCGTGGCTGGCGTCGTGGCTATCGTGGGAATGAGCGTTAGCCATTTACATAGTCCCCATCAGATAAACAACGGTGAATACGCAGATCCACACCACGTCCAGGAAGTGCCAGAACAGGCTCAGGCAGCTCAGACGGGTCTTGTTGGTCGCCGTCAGGCCGTTTTTCTGCACCTGGTACATCATGATCGCCATCCAGATCAGACCGCTGGTCACGTGCAGACCGTGGGTGCCGACCAGGGTGAAGAACCCGGACAGGAAGCCGCTGCGGCTAGGACCGAAGCCCTCGGAGATCAGCATGTGGAACTCGTTGATCTCCATGCCGATGAAGCCGGCGCCGAACAGGAAGGTCATGCCCAGCCAGCCCAGTACCTGGTTCTTCTTGCCCTTGAACAACGCCAGCATGGCGAAGCCGTAGGTGATCGAACTGAACAGCAGCAGAGCGGTTTCGCCCAGTACGTACGGCAGTTCGAAGATGTCGTGGCCCGACGGGCCACCCGCTACGTTGTTAACCAGTACCGCGTACGCTGCGAAGATCGACGCAAACAGAATGCAGTCGGTCATCAGGTAGAGCCAGAAACCGAATACGGTCATCTCGCCCGAGTCGTGGTGATGGTCGTCGTGCCCATGGTCCGTGCCATGGGCGTGTCCAGCAGTGGTCACTAAGTTCGACATGGTTTAAGCCTGTTCCAACGAGGTTTCAACACGGGTGGCGGTGGCTGGAACTTTCCCGGCCGCTACCAGACGCTTGTGCTGCTCGGCTTCGATGCGCTCGATCACGTCGACCGGCACCATATAGCCCTGATCATCGCGGGCAGCATGGATCACGAAGTAGCCCACGGTGCCAACCAGGCCAACGATGGCCAACCACCAGATGTGCCAGATCATCGCGAAACCGAACACGGTCAACAGAGCACCCATGACCACACCGGTCGCGGTATTGTTTGGCATGTGGATCGGTTCGTACCTGGCCGGAGCCTTGTACGCGGTACCGTTTTCCTTGGCTTCGGTGAACGGATCGATGGTGTCCGCTTTTGGCAGCACGGCAAAGTTGTAGAACGGTGGTGGCGACGAGGTCGACCATTCCAGCGTGTGTGCATTCCACGGGTCACCGTGTTCGCACATGTTTTCCGGCTTGTTGCGATCACGCACGCTGACGTACAGCTGAATCAGCTGGCAGGCGATACCGGCCGCGATCATCACCGCACCGAACATGGCGACGTACAGGTACGGCACCCACTCAGGGTTGGTGGTGGCGTTCAGACGACGGGTCATGCCCATGAAGCCCAGTGCATAGAGCGGCATGAACGCGACGAAGAAGCCCGAGATCCAGAACCAGAACGCTGCCTTGCCCCAACCTTCGTGCAGCTTGAAGCCGAACGCTTTAGGGAAGTAGAAGCCGAAGCCTGCGATGTAGCCGAATACCGCGCCGCCGATGATCACGTTGTGGAAGTGAGCGATCACGAACAGGCTGTTGTGCAGGACGAAGTCCGCACCCGGGATGGCCAGCAGAACGCCGGTCATGCCGCCGATGGCGAAAGTCACCATGAAGCCCAGGGTCCACAGAACCTGACTGGTGAAACGCAGACGCCCTTGGTAAATGGTGAACAGCCAGTTGAATAGCTTCACCCCCGTCGGGATCGAAATCAGCATCGTCGCCAGACCGAAGAAGGCGTTGACGCTGGCACCCGAACCCATGGTGAAGAAGTGGTGCAGCCAGACCATGAAGCCCAGGATCGAGATCGCGCCCGATGCGTAGACCATCGAGTGGTGGCCGAACAGACGCTTGCCGGTGAAGGTCGAGATGACTTCGGAGAAGATCCCGAACGCCGGCAGAATCAGGATGTAAACCTCGGGGTGACCCCAGGCCCAGAACAGGTTGACGTACATCATCGGATTGCCACCAAGTTCATTGGTGAAAATGTGGAAATCCATGTAACGGTCAAGCGTCAGCAGTGCCAGGGTAGCGGTCAGGATCGGGAACGAAGCCACGATCAGGACGTTGGCCCAAGTGCAGGTCCAGGTGAAGATCGGCATGTCCATCAGCTTCATGCCCGGGGTACGCATTTTCAGCACGGTGGCCAGGAAGTTGACCCCCGTCAGCGTCGTACCCAGACCGGATAGCTGTAGCGCCCAGATGTAGTAATCCATCCCCACGCCCGGGCTGTATTGCAGGCCCGACAGCGGCGGATAGGCAACCCAACCGGTCTTGGCGAATTCGCCGACGCCCAGGGACAGGTTGATCAGTACCACGCCCGACACCAGCAGCCAGAAGCTCAGGGAGTTCAGGAACGGGAAGGCAACGTCACGTGCGCCGATCTGCAGCGGCACTGCAAGGTTCATCAGGCCGGTGAAGAATGGCATCGCCATGAAGATGATCATGATCACACCGTGAGCGGTGAAGATCTGGTCATAGTGTTCAGGTGGCAGGTAGCCAGGCGAACCCTCGGTGGCCATGGCCAACTGGGTACGCATCATGATGGCGTCGGCAAAACCGCGCAGCAGCATGACCATGGCGACGATGATGTACATCACGCCGATTTTCTTGTGGTCGACCGAGGTCAGCCACTCGGACCACAGGTAGGTCCACTTCTTGAAATAGGTGATTGCAGCGAACAGCGCCAGACCACCGAGCGCGATCATGGCGATGGTAATCATCACGATCGGTTCGTGGAACGGGACCGCTTCCCAACTTAATTTACCAAACATCGTTTACTCCTCTGCCCCGGCAGCTGAATGCGAACTCATGTCCATCCCTTCCATGGCGGCCATTTCGTGCTCTTTCTTCTCGTGGTGCATCGGCTTGCCCGGATTCATACCTTCGTACTTGTCGACGATGATCTGGAACAGGTTCGGCGTGACCGAGGAGTAGAGCTCGACTGGGTTGTTCTGGCTTGGCTTGGAAAGGGCTTCGTATTCAGCTTTTTCAAGCTGTTTAGGTGCCTTTTTGACTTCGCTGACCCAGGCGTCGAAATCTTCCTGAGAGGTGGCGATAGCTTTGAATTTCATGCCGGTGAAACCAGCGCCGCTGTAGTTGGCGGAGATACCGTCCATTTCAGCGTTCTGGTTGGCGATCAGGTGCAGTTTGGTCTGCATGCCGGCCATCGCGTAGATCTGGCCGCCCAGGGCCGGGATGAAGAACGAGTTCATCACGGAGTCCGACGTCACCTTGAAGTTGATCGGCGTGTGCGCCGGGAACACGATCTTGTTGACGGTGGCGATGCCTTGCTCTGGATAGATGAACATCCACTTCCAGTCCAGCGCGACCACTTCAATGGTGATCGGCTTGACGTCGGATTCCAGCGGCTTGTAAGGATCCAGCGCGTGTGTCGACTTGTAGGTGACATAACCCAGGGCAATGATGATCAGCACTGGAACAGCCCACACCGCGATTTCGATCTTGGTGGAGTGCGACCATTTCGGCGTGTAGACGGCGTCGGTGTTGGACGCGCGGTATTTCCAGGCGAACAGGAAGGTCATGACGATGACCGGAACCACGACCAACAGCATCAGCAGCGTTGCGGTGATGATCAGGTTTCGCTCGTCCAGGCCGACCTGGCCCTTGGGATCGAGCAAGGTCATGTTGCAGCCTGACAGCAACAATGTGCCGATCAGCGGCAATAAGCCTAGTAGTCTGGGGTACCTGTTTTTACTCATCTCACGACCTCTAAAGCAGCTTGCGCAATGCAGTTGGGTTTTGATCGCCAACACTTCACCCTGCCAAGGGTTGGCATTTTTCTTGGATTGAATAAGTGGCTGCCCGTCGCGCGTCAGACGCTGTTCGACAAATCCTGGGCCAGCGTTGAGTTCTTATTCGAATTCGTGGTCAAAGGCCTTGTTACAGACCAATTCCATTTGGTGCGGATAGTTGGAAGGCACCGACACCTGGGAGTCGCATGAAGCCAAAGAGCCTCTCGACGCCCTATTCCTGCTCAGGGATGAGCAGTGCCGGGAATTCAGTGCGGGCGATTGTAGATATGTAACGTTTTATAAACCATGTCTCATCCCGAAATAATTTTTATCCATTCCAGCAACAATCATTAACGGCATTTGCAAAAGTGCGCCATGGTATCGAAATTCATTCTCAACAAAAACACCAAAAATTGTAGGTCTACCTTAGGCAATTCAGACAGTATCGAAGGCTCTGCGCCCTCCTTCGACCCTGCCAAAGCCCCATGTGACAAGGGCTTCGCCAATTCGCCAGAGCCTGTTAAAACTGCCTGTTGCGGATTTTTGAGACTGAAGTTGCCGAACGCTGAACCAGGCCAATTTTGTTACGTAGCCATGTACCAATTCGGCGCCCTGAAATGCCTTGCGACACTACTGCTGTGACAACATGTCGCACACGTGCCGCACCCATACTTGTCGCGCATCAAGGTCATTTCACCCGTGCCCTGAAATGCAAAACGCCCCGGCCCCCTCAACGAGGGCCGGGGCGTTTTTTTGTATGGCAGCGATGCGCCGGATGACGTCAGCGCAGGGCTTTGCGATTACGCAACGTGAGCAGCGGCACCAGCACCACGACCAGCACAAAGGCTAGCAGCGCCCACTGCGCAAGCGACAAACCGAGGATCGGCGGGTACGGCGTGGAGCAGAAGCCGTCGACCTGGAAGCCCAGCGGGAAGATCTTCGCCAGTGGCAAACCGTCGACAATCGGTTGCAGTACATCAATGCCGCAGCTGACCGCCGGATAGAACTGGGTATAGACGTGATGCCCGGCCACCCCGACGCCTGCCAGGGCGCAGATCACCACCAGGGTTTCAAAAACCGTGATGCTGCGGCGGGTGCGCGTGGCCGCACCGATGAACGCGAAGAGCGCGATCAGCAGCAACGCATAACGTTGCAGGATGCACAGCGGGCATGGCGCCTCACCCAAAACAATTTGCATGTACAGCGCGCCACCGATCAGCGCCAGGCAGATGATGCCCAGTAACACCAGATAGCGCCGTTCACGGCCCAACCGCATCGTTTCCTCGCTCATTGCGTTTCCCTTCTAAATATCGATTGCCCAGAAGTCTACACGCTGGCCCTGACCTTTGAGAGTCCGGCGCGCGCAGCGGGGTATCGGGGAATAGACGACGAGCCGGTTAAGAAGGGATTAAATTCGGGCTATTTCCAGAGATTTGCATGATCCCGCGACCGTATCGCCAGCAGGCTGGCTCCCACTTTGGAATGCATTCACAGGCTGGCCCACTTTGGAATGCATTCAACTGTGGGAGCCAGCCTGCTGGCGATGCGGTTGATCAATCGCCGTAGATATCAGACTTGAAGTACTTATCTGAAATCTTCTGGTATTCGCCGTTGGCGCGAATACCGTCAATGGCCGTGTTCAGCTCGGAGACCAACTCGGTGTTGCCCTTGCGCACCGCAATCCCGGCGCCCTCGCCCACGTACTTCGGATCCTTGAGCTCCGGCCCGACAAAGGCATAACCCTTGCCACGCGGCATCATCAGGAAGTCATTCAGCGGGATGGTGTCGGCAAAAATGGCATCGAGGCGACCGGCCGCCAGATCCATGTAGATCTCTTCGTTGTTGCCGTAACGCTTGACGTTGATACCTTTCGGTTCAAAAACCTCAGTGGCATAGCGGTCAGTGGTGGTTGCGCGCTGCACGCCGATCGTCTTGCCCTTAAGGCTGGCGTACTGGTCATCCACGACCGCTCCGTCCTTCATCACCAGACGCGATGAGGTGAAGTAGTACTTGTGGGTGAAATCCACCGACTTCTTGCGGTCTTCGTTGATGGTCATGGACGACAGCGCCATGTCGATTTTCTTCACTTTAAGGGAAGGAATCAGACCGTCGAACTCACCTTCGACCCAGACACACTTGACCTTCATCTGCGCGCACAGGGCATTGCCGATGTCGTAGTCGAACCCGACAATCTCACCTTTATCGGTTTTGGACGCGAACGGTGGATAAGCCGCTTCGATGCCGATGCGCAGGGTTTTATCGGCGGCGAACAGGGAACTGCACGCCAACAGGCTCAGAGCCAGACCGGTGATGAGGGGGAATTTCTTCATATTCGTTCTCTCGCGGGTTGTTGTTGGTTTGGCAAGACAGAAGAAAGAGCAGAAACGGGGGAAGCGCTTTTTTGTACTTATAATTCCATACTGGACTTTTATGTACAAACCGTCAATCAGGGCGATCGAGGATGTGCGGGCCGGTGGTCGGGCGGTGGCTTATTGGGATTTTTGGTGTTGCTGATGGCCTCTTCGCGAGCAGGCTCGCTTGTATGGTAGGACTTGAAGGGAGGAGAAGGGACAAGGCTCGATTCTGACTGTTGACGCAGTACAGACCGTGGGAGAGTTCGCCCCTCCTCCTTTCACCCAAGCGCCGATAAAGAATGCATCGGGCCTAGACCGACGATAGGAACAAGCCTGCGCCCCTGGGTGAGCCCTTCAAGTGCTTAAAACCATATCCCGGAGGAAATCCTATGGCAATGCCGGTTTCTGCTTCAAAGCCGATCGTGGGCGTGGATGTCGCCAAGAATGAGTTGGTGATTTATCACGCCGAACTGGGCCTGCTTGAAGAGATTCCCAACAATAAAACAGCCATCAAGAAGTGGTTGAAGGCCTTGCCGAGCACGGTGGCCATTGCCGTCGAAGCCACCAATATCTACCACTTGGAGTTCGCCGATCTGGCCTACGAGGCCGGATGCGTGATTTACATGGTGGGCGGCTATGAACTCAAGCATTACCGCGAAGGTGTGAAGGTCCGTGCCAAAACTGATGCACTGGATGCCAAGTTGCTTGCTCGGTATCTGAAAAATGAACATGAAGAGCTTCACCCATGGACCCCGCCATCCCCACTATACCGCCAGCTGCTGAGTCTTTTCCGCCGCCGGGCGGC
This sequence comes from Pseudomonas sp. GM41(2012), assembly GCF_000282315.2. Lineage (GTDB taxonomy): Bacteria > Pseudomonadota > Gammaproteobacteria > Pseudomonadales > Pseudomonadaceae > Aquipseudomonas. The sequence continues at coordinate 192,901 of NZ_AKJN02000011.1, read as the reverse complement.
GTTGGTCCAGGCAAGGGTCGGCCTGGTGCAAAGCTGGGCCAATGAGCCGCTGCTCAAGACCGCTTTTGCCGAACAAGTGAAGTCCATGCAACAGCTTGAGATGCTGATCGAGAAGACGATCAACGATCAGCTCAAAGAAGCCGGTTTGCTGGGCCAGTTAAAACGCTGTCTGAAAGTGGAAGGCATTGGTTTTTTGACAGGTGCGCGTTTGATCACGGCGTTTCAGCGGGGTGACTTCAGAAACGCGGATGCCTTTATCGCCTTTCTGGGAATGGATTTGCGGGTATCAAAATCAGGGCAAAAAGACGGCCGCCGCAGTTTGACCAAGCGCGGTGACCCGGAGGCTCGGCGGCTGCTGCACAATGCGGCAATGTCGGCGAGTCGCACCGAGGCCTGGAAAGATTTTTATCAAGAACAAAGAGCTCGGGGTTTCAGCACCACTCAAGCATTGGTGATGCTGGCTCGAAAGCTCGCTCGGGTGGTATTCGCTCTGCTAAAGGGGCAGGACGAATACCAACCGAAAGTCAGTTGAGGGCTTCCCCTCAACCATAGAATCTCCCACAGGGAATCTATGTCGTACACAGCATTTGTGTACATGGAGATCAAATGTGGGAGCGAGCCTGCTCGCGAAGGCTGACTGACAGTCAATGAAGAACCAACTGTCTGCTTACTGCTTCCAGCGATCCGCCGCCGCATGATCACTGTCACGCCCTTCAACCCAACGCGCCCCGTCAGGGGTGTTTTCTTTCTTCCAGAACGGAGCACGGGTTTTCAGGTAGTCCATGACAAAGGCGCAGGCATCGAACGCGGCCTGGCGGTGGGCGCTGGCGGCGCCGACGAAGACGATCGGCTCCCCCGGTTCCAGGGCGCCAATGCGATGCAGCACTTCAAGCTTGAGCAGCGGCCAGCGCTGCTCGGCCTCTGTGGCGATCTTGGCGAGGGCTTTTTCGGTCATGCCCGGGTAGTGCTCAAGGAACATCCCGGCGACGTCGAGCCCGTCATTGAAGTCGCGAACATAGCCGACAAAACTCACCACCGCACCAACGCCCACATTGGCGGCGTGCATGGCATTGACTTCAGCCCCCGGATCGAACGCCGTGGATTGCACGCGAATCGCCATGGCTCAGCCTCCGGTCACAGTCGGGAAAAATGCCACTTCATCGCCATCGCTCACCGGCTCATCGAGCTGGCACAGGTCTTCGTTGCGGGCGCACATCAGGTTCTGTTCGCTCAACACTTCGGCACCGTCACGCTGGGCCAGCAGCGCACGCACATCGTCGACCGTGGCGAAATCACCTTCAACTTTCACCGAGTCCACGCCGAGCGCCTCACGGTAACGGGCAAAAAACTTCACGGTGACGTTCATGGTTGATCCGCCTGGAAATGGCCGCTCTTGCCGCCGAGTTTCTCAAGCAGCCGCACGCTTTCAATGGTCATGCCGCGATCCACGGCTTTGCACATGTCGTAGACAGTCAGCGCCGCGACGCTGGCGGCGGTCAGGGCTTCCATCTCTACGCCGGTCTGCCCGGACAACTTGCAGCGCGCGACAATGCGCACGGTGTCGTCGCCTTCGGCACTGAGCTCGACCTTGACGCCGGTGAGCAGCAGCGGATGGCACAGAGGGATCAGATCGCTGGTTTTCTTCGCTGCTTGAATGCCGGCGATACGCGCCACGGCGAACACATCACCCTTGGGGTGACCGCCGCTGACGATCATCTGCAGGGTTTCGGGCAGCATGCGCACAAGCGCTTGGGCCGTTGCTTCACGGAACGTCACGGCTTTTTCAGTGACGTCGACCATATGGGCGCGACCTTGGGAATCGAGATGAGTCAGCACAGGGATACTCCTGATCAGGAGCCCCGATTGTAAACCTGTGGGTCAAAATTCCGCACCTTTGATTATGGGATCACCACAACCCCTGTAGGAGCATGGCTTGCCCGCGATGGCGGCGTGCCAGTCAATAATGATGCCGACTGACACGCAGCCATCGAGGGCAAGTCGGATCGCCGCCCGCATGCTCCTACAGGTTTTGTGTGGGGCATAAAAAAACCGGGCGACTTTGAGGTCGCCCGGTTCTTGTGTGAAGGGTTACAAATGCGATTCGGCGTATTCGGCCAGAATCGAACGCGGCACCCCTTGCAGGGTGATGTGCACACCGTTGGGGAAATCCTTGAAGCGTTCTGTCAGGTACGTCAGCCCGGAACTGGTCGCGGACAGGTAAGGGGTGTCGATCTGCGCCAGGTTACCCAGGCACACCACTTTGGAACCGGCGCCGGCACGGGTGATGATGGTTTTCATCTGGTGCGGCGTGAGGTTCTGGCATTCATCGATCAGGATCAGACTCTGCTGGAAGCTGCGGCCTCGAATGTAGTTGAGGGATTTGAACTGCAACGGCACTTTGCTGAGGATGTAATCGACACTGCCATGGGTGTTTTCGTCATCCATGTGCAAGGCTTCGAGGTTGTCGGTGATGGCGCCCAGCCAAGGCTCCATTTTTTCCGCTTCAGTGCCGGGCAGGAAGCCGATCTCCTGGTCCAGGCCCTGCACGCTACGGGTCGCGATGATCCGGCGATAGCGTTTGCTGACCATGGTCTGCTCGATCGCCGCCGCCAGTGCGAGGATGGTTTTACCGGAACCTGCTGCCCCGGTCAGGTTGACCAGGTGGATATCCGGGTCGAGCAAGGCGTACAGCGCCAGGCTTTGATAGATGTCACGCGGTTTCAGGCCCCAGGCTTCCTGGTGCAACAGGGGTTCCTGATGCAGGTCGAGAATCAGCAGCTTGTCTTCCTCGATCTCCTTGATCCAGCCGACAAAGCCCTGTTCATCGATGATGAACTCGTTGACGTGCACTGCCGGCAGGTTGTCGATCAGCTGCACCTGGTGCCAGGTGCGGCCATGATCCTGACGGGTATCGACATTCCTTACGCGGTCCCAGAAGGAGCCGGTCATGTTGTGATAACCGTTGGGCAGCAGCGACACGTCGTCGACCAGTTGGTCGGTGCTGTAGTCCTCGGCCGCGATCCCGCAAGCCCGGGCCTTGAGGCGCATGTTGATGTCTTTGGTGACCAGCACCACGGGCAGCTTTGGTTCGCGTGCGTGCAGGTCGATCAACTGGTTGATGATGATGTTGTCGTTCAGGTGCTCGGGCAGAATGAGGTTCGGTTCTGCACGCTTGCTCATCAGAATTGACAGCAAACCCTTCGGTCCGCTTTTGCCACGCTGGATCGGGACGCCGAGCTCGACGTCTTCAGGACTGGCATCGCCCAGGGTTTTGTCGATCAGGCGAATCGCCTGACGGCATTCCGCAGCCACGCTGTGATGCCCGCTCTTGAGCTTGTCGAGCTCTTCAAGCACGGTCATCGGGATAGCGACGTGGTGTTCTTCGAAGTTAAGCAGGGCGTTTGGATCGTGAATCAATACGTTGGTATCGAGTACATAAAGGATTGGCTGGTTGGAGGAAGAACTACGTCCGTGATCATCCATACTCGGTCACCTTTGTGGGAGCCAGTCGACGCAATACCGTTACAGTGCTGCGCCTCGAAGTGGCCACCGAATTCACCTGCGAGGAGTCAAGTGAACTGCACACAAATGGGGGTCTTGGAAGACGCCACCTGTCTGCAGGTTTCGGCGGTCTGTCTTCGTAATACTCCAAAACCTGTGACAGAAAAAAGTACTTTGACGTTTTTTTGAAGTTTATTTTTCAGAGTGACCAATAGCACTAGGCGGATTGCCATCACCCCGTTAAAGTCGGAAGTCCGCCTGCACCGAATTCTCGTCCAAAACCACCCCTCCCCCAATGTTTACGGCCTTTCGTCGTTTTCAGCGAAACGCGTCCTGACAGTCTTCCCAGCCGATTCCGCTTTGCGCCGTTTGCGTGATGAGCCAGGGCATCGCCGTTTTCAGCGCATCCTGCTTCACGTTGAAGTTGATCACCCCGTGGCGCCACAACAACATCAGGCTCAATACCCGTTGAGCGCTCTGATTGGCTTTCAGCTTGCCGGCGCCGTCCTGGGCATCGATATCCCACAGCGCCACCTGCAAGCCCTGGGACTTGAAGAATCCTTCAGCGTCAGACCGACGCTGACCATCGGGCGGCCGAAACAATGGCACGTAGTTCTCGGGCAGTTTGCTTTTGACCAGTTCGGCGCTGCGTCGCACCGAATCCTGCCAGTCCTGCCAGTGGCTGTGGGAGCGGAACTCCCAACCTTGCACGCCAATGCACTGCTTCGAGTACGTCGCTTGCAGGCTGGCAACCGAACGATCGGCCAGACGGGCCTGGATGTCCTTGCCGAGGACGAAGAACGTGCCATTCATGTTCGACTTGCGCAGGTATTCCGTGGCCCAGGCGGTGTTATCCGGCACGGTATTGGCGGCACTGTCGAAGGTCAGCAAAAACAGCCGGTCATGCATCTGATCGCCGTTGCGCTCATAGTCGCCAAAACGATCGACTTCGCTGCTGGTTTGCGGAAACAGCGCGGCCTTGCGCAATTGCTCGTCCAGGTACTGGGCGTGGAACAGTCGGCTCGGCTCGGCCCACTTTATGTAGTAGCTCTCATCGCTGACCTGAAACTTGGCGGCTTGCTGGCGCAGGGTGTCCATGTCCTCGACCAGGAAACAGAAGGAAGCATCCTGATCGCAGCTCTGCTGGGCGAAGTTGTAGTTGGTCAGCAGTCGCTGCCACATGCGCTGACGCAGGTTGTTGATCGATTCCAGATTGACCGTGCGCAACCCCAGGCGCTGGGCCAGGCTCACTTCATCCAGGGATTCGCTGGCCAACAGGACGCGAGAAAACATGAGGATCTCGGCCCGTGACGCGACATCAAACAGGGTCGGGCTGTTGAGCTGTTCAGGCCAGGTGCTGCGATCAAGCGTCGCTACATCGCCCGGTGCCGCCATGGCACCGAAGCTCAACAGCCAGGCCGAGAATAGAAAAACGATACGCAATGGGATGTCTCCATAACAAAACCCGCGCGGCACTATAGCTGATCCCGCCCCACCGAACTCCTGTGGCGAGGGGGCTTGCCCCCGTTCGATCGCGAAGCGGTCGCAAACCCGATGCATGCGTATTACCTGAAGGAAATCGATTTAGGGCTGCTTCGCAACCCAACGGGGGCAAGCCCCCTCGCCACAGGGATCTTCCCCTCGCCATGAAAAACTGATGCACCACCGATCACCTATGACACCCATAGCTGGAGTCAGCCCAGACAACCCCCTAGAATCGCCCCCACGATTAAAGGAGACGACTTCATGCTGATGGTGATTTCCCCCGCCAAGACCCTCGATTACGAAACACCGCCGGCGACCCAGCGCTTCACCCAGCCACAATACCTCGACCATTCCCAGGAGCTGATCCTGCAATTGCGCGAACTGGCCCCTGCGCAGATCAGCGAGTTGATGCACGTCTCCGACAAGATCGGCGGGCTCAACGCCGCGCGTTTCGGCAGCTGGACGCCTGCGTTCACACCAGAAAACGCCAAGCAGGCATTGCTCGCCTTCAAGGGCGACGTCTACACCGGGTTGAATGCTCAAACCTTCAGCGAGGCCGATTTCGATTACGCCCAGCAGCACTTGCGCATGTTGTCCGGCCTGTACGGCCTGCTGCGCCCACTGGACCTGATGCAGCCGTATCGGCTGGAGATGGGCACCAAACTGGCGAATGCCCGTGGCAAGGACTTGTATGCCTTCTGGGGCACACGGATCAGCGAATGGCTGAACGAAGCCCTGGCCGATCAAGGCGATGACGTGCTGCTGAACCTGGCCTCCAACGAGTACTTCTCGGCGGTCAAACGCAACGCCCTGAACGCGCGCATCATCAATACCGAATTCAAGGACCTGAAGAACGGCCAGTACAAGATCATCAGCTTCTACGCGAAAAAGGCCCGCGGCATGATGAGTCGCTTCGTCATTGAAGAGCGCATCAACGACCCGCAAGCCCTCAAGCAGTTCGATGTACAAGGTTATCGCTACAGCGCCGAGCAGTCTAAACCGGACAATCTGGTGTTCCTGCGCGATCACACCCCCGAGTAAATATCCGGTTGGCGCACGCCTCATTAACAGGTCGTGCGCCACGTCCAATCGTCCAACAATTCCCCGCCTCATTCGTCATCTTACTGACGTCAAAAATACATCACTCGATTTTCTAACTTTAGTTTCACTCGACATTGTTGAATTTTTTCAGTAGTGGCACTGAAATTTTTTATCGGTAGTGGCACATAACCATCTAATCCGACAATAACCCTATGTATCAAGGGCCAAACAGGTGCTGCTATCAATATGAAAGCAGTGCCATCTTTTTCAATATTTCAAGAAATTTCAGAATTCGCGATGGGTGGACTGGAACTATGTCCAAATGCGTCGCTCATACCACCGGTAACCATTCTCTCTGAGCTTGTACGAGATAACTTACGCAGAGAAGAGATCCACGTAGCAAAGTTGTCACATTAACTTCTGCTGACTGATCCCTGATTTGGGCAACACATGAAGGACAGGAGATAAACATCAGAAATATCCCCTACAAGGCCAAGGCTGCGCCCCTATAAACGTGCTCACCTGAGCACCCAACCGCTTGATTTACGGGCTTCTGGCCTGGCATTGAGCGCGCAAGACCTTTGCACGAATGTCTTCTGATTAGAAGACCTGCTGCATAACAGGGCACGCCATAACAATAAAAGCCTAGTTGCGCACATCTTGAGTGCACTTATTTAGACACTCGGAACTTATATGCCTGCACGCGGCATTGTGACGCCTTTAAGGCGCACTTCCGAGTGCACTTCGACCGCTGAACACCATTAACTCCGGCCATGTAATGGCTTGATAAACACAGAGGTAATTGCGATGCGCATCAGCATATTTGGTTTGGGTTACGTCGGCGCAGTATGTGCCGGTTGCCTGTCTGCACGGGGCCATGACGTCGTTGGCGTCGATGTTGCCAAAGACAAAATCGATATGATCAACGCCGGCAAATCGCCGATCGTTGAACCGGGTCTGGGCGAGCTTCTGCAGAAGGGTATCGAGACGGGCAAATTGCGCGGCACGACCAACTTCGCCGAGGCGATTCGCGACACCGACCTGTCGATGATCTGCGTCGGCACGCCGAGCAAGAAGAACGGCGACCTGGAATTGAACTACATCGAAGCTGTGTGCCGCGAGATCGGTTTTGTCCTGCGTGACAAGACCACCCGTCACACCATCGTGGTTCGCAGCACCGTACTGCCAGGCACTGTGGCAAACGTAGTGATCCCGATCCTCGAAGACTGCTCCGGCAAGAAAGCCGGTGTCGACTTCGGCGTTGCAGTGAACCCTGAGTTCCTGCGTGAAAGCACCGCGATCGCCGACTACGACCTGCCGCCAATGACTGTTATCGGCGAGTTCGACAAGGCTTCGGGTGACGTTCTGCAATCGTTGTACGAAGAACTCGACGCTCCGATCATCCGCAAGGACATCGCAGTGGCCGAGATGATCAAGTACACCTGCAACGTGTGGCACGCCACCAAGGTGACCTTCGCCAACGAGATCGGCAACATCGCCAAGGCTGTCGGCGTCGATGGTCGCGAAGTGATGGAAGTGGTTTGCCAGGACAAGACGCTGAACCTGTCCCAGTACTACATGCGCCCTGGTTTCGCGTTCGGCGGCTCGTGCCTGCCGAAGGACGTTCGCGCCCTGACCTACCGCGCCGGCTCCCTGGACGTGGAAGCACCACTGCTCAACTCGCTGATGCGCAGTAACGAGTCCCAGGTGCAGAACGCTTTCGACATCGTCTCCAGCCACGGCAAACGCAAAGTCGCCCTGCTGGGTCTGAGCTTCAAGGCCGGTACTGACGACCTGCGCGAAAGCCCGCTGGTTGATCTGGCGGAAATGCTGATCGGCAAGGGTTACGACCTGAGCATCTACGACACCAACGTCGAATACGCCCGTGTCCACGGTGCGAACAAGGATTACATCGAGTCGAAGATCCCTCACGTCTCGTCCTTGCTCAACTCCGATTTCGACGACGTGATCAACAACTCCGACGTGATCATCCTTGGCAACCGTGACGAGAAATTCCGCGCCCTGGCGCAGAACGCCCCACACGGCAAGCAAGTGATCGACCTGGTCGGCTTCATGTCTCAAGCCACCAGTGTTAGCGGTCGCACCGAAGGCATCTGCTGGTAATGCGGTCGTAGGAGCTGCGTAGGAGCTGTCGAGTGAAACGAGGCTGCGATCTTTCCAGATCCACTTGAGTTTCAAACGAAAGATCAAGAGATCGCAGGCTTCGCCAGCTCCTACAGGATTTCTGGCGTCATCCAGACTGGATGTCGCCAGTTTTCGTAAGCCTGCCTTAACCCCATCGGGCCACCCCACAGGCTCGCCCGAGATAGAGACGGATGCAGATTATGCACAGGCTAAAGCACGGCCTACTTCAGGCCGCCGGTTGGCTGTTTTACTTAAGTATTTTGATGGGCATCGCCATGGCGTTGCCTGCGTCCACGTTCGACTCCGAGTCGAAGGACTTCATCTTCCTGATCGGTATCGTCGGTATCTGGCGCTACTCGATGGGTGCCACGCACTTTTTGCGCGGCATGCTGTTTCTGTACGTGGTCTACCCGCACCTGCGGCGCAAAGTGCGCAAGCTGGGTAAAGCGGCAGACCCGTCCCATGTGTATCTGATGGTCACCAGTTTTCGTATCGACGCGCTGACCACAGCCCAGGTCTACGCCTCGGTAATTCGCGAAGCGATCGACTGCGGCCTGCCGACCACCATGGTCTGCTCCATCGTGGAAATGTCCGATGAGAAGCTGGTGAAAAGCCTTTGGGTCAAAATGAACCCACCGGCTCGCGTCAAGCTCGACTTCGTGCGCATTCCCGGCACCGGCAAGCGTGATGGCCTGGCCTACGGTTTCCGCGCCATCTCCCGCCACCTGCCGGACGACCGCGCAGTGGTTGCAGTGATCGATGGCGACACCGTGCTTGCCGAAGGCGTCGTGCTCAAGACCGTGCCGTGGTTCCAGCTGTTCGGCAATGTCGGCGGCCTGACCACCAACGAGTTCTGCGAAGTGCGCGGCGGCTACATCATGAGCGAATGGCACAAACTGCGATTCGCCCAGCGCCACATCAACATGTGCTCGATGGCCCTGTCCAAGCGCGTGCTGACCATGACCGGGCGGATGTCGGTATTCCGCGCCACTGTGGTGACCAACCCGGAATTCATCGCCGACGTGGAAAGCGACTCGCTGCAACACTGGCGCCTGGGTCGCTTCAAGTTCCTCACCGGTGATGACAAGTCGAGCTGGTTCAGCTTGATGCGCATGGGCTACGACACGTTTTATGTGCCGGACGCCGCCATTCATACCGTGGAACACCCGCCGGAAAAAAGCTTCATCAAGGCCAGTCGCAAACTGATGTTCCGCTGGTACGGCAACAACCTGCGGCAGAACTCCCGCGCCTTGGGCCTGGGGATGAAACGTCTCGGCCTGTTCACTTCGGTGGTGCTGTTCGACCAGCGTGTGTCGATGTGGACGTCGCTGCTGGGCCTGACCGTCGCGCTCATCGCCAGCTTCAAGTACGGCATCGCGTTCATCCTGGTTTACCTGCTGTGGATCGGCATTACCCGCCTGATCCTGACCGTGCTGCTGTCTTTGTCCGGTCACACGATCGGCCCGGCCTACCCGGTGATTCTCTATTACAACCAGATCGTCGGCGCGCTGGTGAAGATCTACGTGTTCTTCCGCCTCGACCGACAGTCCTGGAGTCGCCAGCCCACTTCCCTGACCCGTGATCTCGCCAGCTTTCAAGGTTGGTTCAACACTTGGTCGTCTCGGACCATGACCTTCTCCGCCGGCAGCATTTTTGTTGCTGTGCTGTTGATGATGGTCTGACCGAACTCGCCTGAATTAACTAGGAAATCGCCCATATGAATACCGCCGTCAACGCCAACGTAGTGCATGAATCAGAAGCCCAGCGCCAACACGCCCGAGTAAAAATTCCGGCCAAGCTGCGTTTCTTCGGTCCTGACCGGACCCCGGTCGAAGCTCGGGTCATCGACCTCTCCGCTGGCGGCCTGGCTTTCAACGCCGGTCAGCTGCCACTGAAGATCGGCGACGTGTACAAGGCTCGCCTGCAGTTCGTCATCGATAACCTCGGCCTGGCCATGGACGTCGAGTTACTGGTGCGCTCCCACGACCGCGAAACCGGCCGTACCGGTTGCCAGTTCCAGAACCTCGAATCCCAGGACATTTCCACCCTGCGCCACCTGATCACTTCTCACCTGGCCGGCGACATCGTCACCATGGGTGAAGTGCTGGCCACCCTGCAACGCGACAACTTCACCAAGGCGCGCAAGGCCAAGGATGGCGGCCACGGCATGACCCCGTTCGGTCGTCTGCGTGCAGTGACCTTCAGCCTCGCGATCTTCCTCGTCGGTCTGACGGCATTCGGCTTCATCTTCAAGTCGGTGTACGGCATGTACTTCGTCAGCCACGCCCAGGCCGGTCTGGTCAGCGTGGCGGGCATGAACATCACCATGCCGCGCGACGGCACCGTGCAGAGCCTGATCAAGCCCGACGGCATTGCCGCCAAGGGCGCGCCGCTCGCGACCTTCAGCACCAGCATGCTCGATGTGCTCAAGGGCCATCTTGACGACAATCAATTGCAACCGGCCAAGGTTGAAGAACTGTTCGGCAAGCAAATGACCGGCACCCTGACGTCGCCGTGCGATTGCACCGTAGCGCAGCAAATGGTCGCCAACGGTCAGTACGCCAGCAAGGGTGACGTGATCTTCCAACTGGTGCCGCGTAACAGCGAAGCCAACGTTGAAGCGCGCTTCTCCTATCGCCAGTTCGGCGACGTGCTGCCAGGCAGCTCGGTCAGCTTCCAGATCGCCGGCGAAGACAAAACCCGCTCCGGCACGATCGTCAGCAGCACCAGCCTGAAAAGCGCCGACCTGTCGTCCGACATCCGCGTGATGATCAAGCCTGACGAGCCGCTGGACAGCAAATTCGCCGGTCGCCCGGTTGAAGTCAACGCCACCCGTGGTCCGAACCTGAACTGGCTGATCGACAAAGCCATGGCCGCCGGTCGTTAAAAACAAGAGGACATGCCCGTGACTAGCCCACTCAGAATCCTGCCAGTCCCGCTGACTCTGGCCATGGCAATCGCCCTGGCCGGATGCGCCGGCCTGCCCGACCAGCGTCTGGCCAACGAAGCCCTCAAGCGCGGTGATACCACGCTGGCGGCGCAGAATTACCAGCAACTGGCAGACCTGGGCTACAGCGAAGCACAGGTTGGCCTCGCCGATATCCAGGTCGACAGCCGTGACCCGGCGCAAATCAAGAAAGCCGAGGCGACTTATCGCGCTGCGGCCAGCGTCTCGCCGCGAGCCCAGGCTCGCCTGGGTCGTCTGCTGGTGGCCAAACCCGGCTCCACCGAAGCCGAACAGCACGAAGCCGAAGGCCTGTTGAAAAAAGCCTCGGCCAATGGTGAAGGCAACACCCTGATCCCGCTGGCGATGCTGTACCTGCAATACCCGCACAGTTTCCCGAACGTCAATGCGCAACAGCAGATCAGCCAATGGCGCGCCGAAGGCAAGCCGGAAGCGGGCCTGGCCCAAGTGCTGCTTTATCGCACCCAAGGCACTTACGACCAGCATCTGGACGAAGTGGAAACGATCTGCAAAGCCGCGTTGAACACCACCGACATCTGCTACGTCGAACTGGCCACGGTCTATCAGAAAAAAGCCCAGCCAGAGAAACAGGCCGAGCTGATCAAGCAAATGCAAGCCGCTCAGGCTCGCGGCGTGGTTTCCGCCCAGCGGGTGGACAGCGTGGCTCGCGTGCTGGGCGATGCATCCCTGGGCACGACCGACGAGAAAACCGCCCAGTCGCTGCTCGAAGGTATCGCACCCGGCTACCCCGCTTCCTGGGTCAGCCTGGCACAACTGCTCTACGACTTCCCGGAACTGGGTGACGTCGACACGATGATGAAGTACCTGGACAACGGCCGCGCCGCCGACCAGCCGCGCGCCGAACTGTTGCTGGGCAAGCTCTACTACGAAGGCAAAATGGTGCCGGCCGACGCGAAGGTCGCCGAAGAACACTTCAAGAAAGCCGTCGACAGAGAAGTGGCTGCCGATTACTACCTCGGCCAGATCTACCGTCGCGGTTACCTGGGCAAGGTCTATCCGCAGAAAGCGCTGGATCACCTGCTCAAGGCTGCGCGTAACGGCCAGAACAGCGCCGACTTCGCCATTGCCCAACTGTTCTCCCAAGGCAAGGGCACCCGGCCCGACCCACTTAACGCTTATGTCTTCAGCCAATTGGCCAAGGCCCAGAACACCCCGCAAGCCACCGAGCTTGCGCAAACACTCGAAACCCAACTGCCGCCTGCCCAGCTCGCCGAGGCCCAACGCCTGTTGAAACAAGAACAGGCCGTTCGTGGTGCCTTGAGTCAGAACACGCTGGAACTGCATGCCCTGGAAGAAGAAGACGGCGAGGAATCCCTATGAAGTTGAATCCATTCGTTAAGGCCGGTATTGGCCTGTCATTCGCCCTGCTGTGGTCGTGCCCGACCCTGGCGGCCCTGACTGAAAGCAAGAACTACGGCCTTGACGTGAAAGTCACCGCTCAGTCCGAAGACGACACTGACCTGGGTACGCAGAGCGGCGGCGACGTCAACGGCGTCGGCCTTGACTTGCGTCCATGGATTTATGGCGAGAGCGGCGCGTGGAGCGGCTACGCCATGGGTCAGGCCGTGACGTCCACCGACATCATCGAGACGGACACCCTGCAACAGTCCGACAGCGACGGCACCCAGAGCACCGACAGCGGTGGTCGCAAGAGCAAGAAAAACTACCTGGCGATGCGTGAGTTCTGGGTCGGCTACAGCGGCCTTACGCCCTACCCCGGCGAGATGCTCAAGCTCGGTCGCCAGCGTCTGCACAACGACGATGGCCAATGGCGCGACACCAACATCGAAGCCCTGAACTGGACCTTCGACACCACCCTGTTGCGCGCCAACGCCGGTGTTGCCGAACGCTTCAGCGAGTACCGCACCGACCTCACCGAGCTGGCCCCAAAAGACAAGGATCGCCTGCACGCTTTCGCCGATGCGTCGTACCAGTGGACCCCGGGCAACTGGGTCGGCATTCGCGGTCATCACACCCACGATGACGGCAAGCTCGATACCGCGCAGCCAGGTGTTCCCGCCGATTCCCTGGACAAGAAAGAGAATGGCGACATCAGCTGGATGGGCCTTACCGCCGACAGCGATGCCTATAACTGGCGCAACACCAACACCGTCAATTACTGGGGCAGCGTGACCGGTATGAGCGGCGACCGCGACAAGGTCAACCCGCTCAACGCCGATGGCACCGCTCCGGCACAAGCCAAAACCAGCGGCGATGTAGATGGCTGGGCCACTGACCTGGGCGTGCGTCTGCGCCTTGATCCGCAATGGCAAGTCGGTGCAGCCTATGCCCGTGCCAGCGCCGAATACGAACAGAACGGCCTGGAAAGCAACCGCTCGAACTACACCGGTACTCGCTCGCGGGTTCACCGTTTCGGCGAAGCCTTCCGTGGCGAAATGCAAAACATGCAGTCCGCCACTTTGTTCGGTTCGTGGATGCTCAACGACGAATACGACGCCAGCGTGATCTACCACAAATTCTGGCGCGTAGACGGCAACAAGCCTGTCGGCAGCAACGGCATCAACGCCGTCGAGAACAACACCGACGACGCGACCGGCGCAATTCTGTCCAGCACATCCCTGCCGCTGGAAGATGGCAACAAAGACCTCGGTCAGGAAATGGACGTGGTCGTCACCAAGTACTTCAAGCAAGGCCTGCTGCCCGCCTCCTTGAGCCAGTCGATCGATGAGCCTTCGGCCCTGGTGCGGTTGCGTGGCGGTGTGTTCAAGCCCGGCGATGCGTATGGCAAAGGCGTCGACTCGTACATGCACCGCGCGTTTGTCGACGTGATTTGGCGCTTCTGATGCGAACCGCTAAGGGAGTTCCTGACATGAACAGTCCGAAGAGAGGCTCGATAACCTTGCTGGCCGGCGCGATGTTGCTGGCCAGCACGGCAGCCTTCGCCTCAGTGGAGCCGGCCTCGCCCGTTCAAAAAGGGCAACCGGCGACCATTGCAAAAGGGTTGCAACAGGCCAAGACCTACACCGTCAGCAGCGCCCCGACCGCGCCGCTGGAGCTGGCCAAGCCGAAACTGCCGGACACCTCCGGCTACACCGCCGAAGCCATCGCCGCGAAAGTCGTGCGCACCAAGCCCGGCAAAATCAGCGTGCGCCGGATGATGCAGGAAAACGCCCTGAAGGACTTCATTGGCGGCGATAACAAGATGGCCGAATGGGTCGTGCGTCAGCACGGTATCCCGCAGGCGATTTTCATCGACGACGGCTACATGAACCTCAAGGATCTGGCCAAGAAAGTACCCCAGCAGTACTTCAGCGAAACCTCGCCGGGTGTATTCCTGGCGAAGTTGCCGATCGTGGTCGGTGAGAAAGGCATCCTGGAAATCGACAAGCAGACCCAGGAACTGCGCCTGTCCCAAGAGGGCGGTTCGTTCCTGGTCAACGACGGCCAGCTATTCGTGCGCGATACCAAAATCACTGGCTGGAGCGAGAAGGCAAACGGCCCGGCGGCCTTCAAGTCGCCGAAGGAATTCCGTCCGTTCCTGCTGTCCTGGGGCGGCACCCAGACCTACATCGCCAACAGTAAGATCGCCAGTTTCGGCTACGCCAACAGTAAGTCCTACGGCGTGAGTATTTCCCAGTACACGCCGAACATGGCCAAGGTGCTCAAGCGCCCTGAACCGAGCGGCTGGATCGTCGGTTCCGAGTTCTCGGACATGTGGTACGGCTTCTACTGCTACGAAGCCCGCGACTTCGTGGTCAAGGGCAACACCTACAAAGACAACATCGTCTACGGCATTGACCCGCATGACCGTTCCCACGGTCTGATCATTGCCGACAACACGGTGTTTGGTACCAAGAAGAAGCACGGGATCATTATTTCCCGTGAAGTGAACGACAGTTTCATCTTCAACAACCGCAGCTACGACAACAAGTTGTCGGGCCTGGTGATCGACCGTAACAGCGTCAACAACCTGATCGCCTACAACGAGATCTACAAGAACCACACTGACGGCATCACCCTCTACGAGAGTGCCGACAATCTGCTGTGGGGCAACAAGGTGATCAGCAACCGACGCCACGGCATCCGGATTCGTAACAGCGTGAACATCCGCCTCTACGAAAACCTGTCCATGGCCAACGGCCTGACCGGCGTCTACGGGCACATCAAGGACCTGAGCGACACCGACCGGGACATCAAGCTCGACCCGTTCGATGCCCAGGTGTCCCTGATCGTGGTCGGCGGCGAACTGGCCGGCAACGGCAGCGGCCCGCTGTCCATCGACTCGCCGTTGAGCGTGGAGTTGTATCGCGTGTCCATGCTCGCGCCGACCAAATCCAGCGGCATCAGCTTCTCGGGGATTCTCGGCGAACGCCAGGATGAAATTCTCGACCTGCTGGTGCGCCAGCAGAAAGCCGTGCTGATCGACCCTGTCGAACGCCAGACCAAAGTACGGGACTGAGGATAATTTTATGCACCCACACTTGATCAAATTACTCAGCCTGTCGGCCCTGACCGCCGGCATTCTCGCGGCCAGCACCGGCGCTCGTGCCGATGAAGCCAAAGCACCAACCTTCAACGCCGAACCGTGCTGCAACCTGTGCCCGGAAGCCCACGACGCGAAGAACTACACCACGCGTTACCAGCAGAACTTCACCACGCTGGTGCAGGCTCAGGGCGATTGGCTGTTCCGTACGCAAGAAGACTTGCGCACCGAATTCGACACCACACCCGCCGGCTACAAGCGCATGAAAGAACTGCACGATGCGTTCAAGAGCAAAGGCATTGAACTGGTCATCGTTTACCAGCCGACCCGTGGTCTGGTGAACCGCAACAAGCTCAACCCGGAAGAGAAGGCCAAGTACGATTTCGACAAGGCCTTGAGAAACTACAAGGCCATGCTCGGGCGTTTCGCCGCCATGGGCTACACCGTGCCGGACCTGTCGCCGCTGACCAACGAGTCGCTGCCTGACACTCTGCCGGCCCACGACTTCTACTTCCAGGGCGACCAACACTGGACGCCGTATGGCGCCCAGCGCACGGCGAAAATCGTCGGTGAGCAAATCAAGAAAATGCCGGCCTTTGCCGACGTGCCGAAACGCGAATTCGAGAGCCATAAGTCGGGTCGCATGGGCAAGACCGGAACGTTACACAATATGGCTGGTCAACTCTGTGGCACCAGCTACGCGATCCAGTACATGGATCAGTTCACCACCGAGCCGAAAGGCGAAGCAGCTGATGGCGATCTGTTCAGTGATTCCGGCAATCCGGAGATCACCCTGGTCGGCACCAGCCACAGTGGCAAGAACTACAACTTCGCCGGTTTCCTCGAAGAGGCCATCGGCGCCGACATCCTCAACGTAGCGTTCCCTGGCGGTGGCCTGGAAGGTTCGATGCTGCAGTACCTGGGCAGCGAAGAGTTCCAGACCAAGCCGCCGAAGATTCTGATCTGGGAATTCTCGCCGCTCTATCGCCTCGACCAGGAAACCATCTACCGCCAGATGATGGCGCTGCTGGACAACGGTTGCGAAGGAAAGGATGCACAGATGACCGGCAGCACCACGTTGAAACCGGGCAAGAACGAATTGATGGTCAACAGCAAGAACCTGAACCTGCAAAACAGCAGCCACCAGGTTGATATCCGCTTCGCCGATCCGTCGGTGAAAACTCTGCAAGCCACCCTCTGGTACATGAACGGCCGCCACGAGGACATCAAGATCGAAAAGCCGGAAACCTCCGACACTGACGGGCGTTTCGCCTTTGAGTTGCGCACGGACGAAGACTGGGCCTCGCAGAATCTGCTGGCCGTCGAAATCCAGGGACCTGAAGCAGGTGCCGCGGGACAGAAAGTCGAAGCGAAAATCTGCAAACGCAACGTGTTCCCTGGCGCTGGGCAGCGTACCGCTCAGGCCGGGCAATGAGGCAACTATGCAAACCCGAACTTTGAAAAGATTGATCGCACCGTCCCTGCTGACTCTGGCGATGTTCGCCGGAGCCACCCAGGCCGCCGCGCCCCTGCGTCCACCCCAGGGTTATTTCGCGCCGATTGAAAAAGTCAAAACCGGCGACAAGAGCGAAGGCTGTGATGCGATGCCGACGCCGTACACCGGCTCGCTGCAATTTCGCAGCAAATACGAAGGTTCCGACAAGGCCCGTTCGACCCTGAACGAGGCATCGGAAAAAGCCTTTCGTGACAGCACCGCCGACATCACCAAACTGGAACGCGGCACCAGCAAGCGCGTGATGCAGTTCATGCGTGACGGTCGTCCGGAACAACTTGAATGCACGCTGAACTGGTTGACCGCCTGGGCCAAGGCCGATGCGTTGATGTCCAAGGACTTCAACCACACCGGCAAGTCGATGCGCAAATGGGCCTTGGGCAGCATGGCGTCTTCGTACATTCGCCTGAAGTTTTCCGACTCCCATCCGCTGGCGAATCATCCGCAAGAATCGCAGTTGATTGAAGCCTGGTTCAACAAGTTGGCCGATCAGGTAGTCAGCGACTGGGACAACTTGCCGCTGGAACAAACCAACAACCATTCGTACTGGGCCGCCTGGTCGGTGATGGCAACGTCCATCGCCACCAACCGTCGCGACCTGTTCGACTGGTCGGTGAAGGAATTCAAGGTCGGCGCCAATCAAATCGACGCCCAGGGTTACCTGCCCAACGAACTCAAGCGCCAGCAACGCGCCCTCGCCTACCACAACTACGCCCTGCCGCCACTGGCGATGATCGCCAGTTTCGCTCAGGTCAACGGTGTGGACTTGCGTCAGGAAAACAACGGCGCATTGAAACGCCTGGGTGATCGAGTGCTCGCGGGTGTCAAAGACCCGGAAGAATTCGAGGAGAAGAACGGTAAGGAACAGGACATGACCGACCTGAAGGTCGACTCGAAATTCGCCTGGCTCGAACCGTTCTGCTCGCTCTACACCTGCTCGCCGGATGTGCTCGAGAAAAAGCACGAGATGCAGCCGTTCAAGACCTTCCGTCTCGGGGGTGACCTGACCAAGGTCTACGACCCGGCCAACGAAAAAGGCAAAAAAGGCTCCTAGAGCCAAACGCAAAACCTGTAGGAGCCGAGCTTGCTCGCGATGACTGAGTGTCAGTCGACATCGATGTTGAATGTCAGACCGCAATCGCGAGCAAGCTCGGCTCCTACAGGGTCAGTGCAAGATTTGAATTGAGTGATATTCCCCCGGTTTTTCGATGGGGGGTTTGGGGGGGCTGCGGCCCTTGACTGTTGGTTAAACATGGAGAGACCGGGATGGTATTTTCATCCAACGTGTTCCTGTTTTTGTTCTTGCCGATCTTTCTCGGCATGTACTACTTAAGCGGAATTCGCTATCGCAACCTGCTGCTGCTGATCGCCAGCTACGTGTTCTATGCCTGGTGGCGTGTGGACTTCCTTGCGCTGTTCGCAGCCGTCACGCTGTGGAACTACTGGATCGGCCTCAAAGTCGGTGCCGCAGGCGTTCGGACCAAACCGGCACAACGCTGGTTGCTCCTGGGCGTGGCCGTCGACCTGTGCGTTCTCGGCTACTTCAAGTACGCCAACTTCGGCGTCGACAGCATCAACGCGATGATGACCTCCGTCGGTCTGTCGCCGTTCATCCTGACCCACGTGCTGTTGCCGATCGGGATCTCGTTCTACATCTTCGAGTCCATCAGCTACATCATCGACGTCTACCGTGGTGACACGCCGGCGACTCGCAACCTGATCGACTTTGCCGCGTTCGTGGCGATCTTCCCGCACCTGATCGCCGGTCCGGTGTTGCGCTTCCGCGATCTCGCCGACCAGTTCAACAATCGTACCCACACCCTCGACAAGTTCTCCGAAGGTGCGACGCGATTCATGCAGGGCTTCATCAAGAAGGTCTTCATCGCCGACACCCTGGCGGTCGTGGCCGACCATTGCTTCGCCTTGCAGAACCCGACCACGGGCGATGCCTGGCTCGGCGCGCTGGCCTACACCGCGCAGCTGTATTTCGACTTCTCCGGTTACAGCGACATGGCCATCGGCCTGGGCTTGATGATGGGTTTCCGCTTCATGGAAAACTTCAAACAGCCGTACATCAGCCAGTCGATCACCGAGTTCTGGCGTCGCTGGCACATCAGCCTGTCCACCTGGTTGCGTGACTACCTGTACATCACGCTGGGCGGTAACCGTAAAGGTACGCTGATGACCTATCGCAACCTGTTCCTGACCATGCTGCTTGGTGGTCTGTGGCACGGCGCGAACATCACCTACATCGTCTGGGGTGCGTGGCACGGCATGTGGCTGGCGATCGAAAAAGCGCTGGGCCTGAACACCTCGCCGCGCAGCATCAACCCGATCCGCTGGGCGCTGACTTTCCTGCTCGTGGTCATGGGCTGGGTGATCTTCCGCTCGGAAAACCTTCACGTCGCCGGTCGTATGTACGGCGCGATGTTCAGCTTCGGCGAATGGTCACTGTCGGAACTCAACGCGGCCAGCCTCACCGGCCTGCAAGTGGCGACCCTGGTGGTGGCTTACATGACCCTGGCGTTCTTCGGCATTCGTGACTTCTACAGCAACCTGCCGCCTGAGAAAACCAAGCCTGTTGTGAACGTCGAGGCCGATGGCCCGGCTGCCGCGACTCCTGGAATGATCAAGGCCGTACCGGGCGACAACCCGGGCAGCATCCACCAGCCTGGCTACACCGTCGGCGTTGAAGCGACTGTGCAACCGGCCTACTGGACGGCGGACTGGTCTCGTTACGTGATGCGCACGCTGGTACTGGTGCTGTTCATCGCCTCGATTTTCAAACTCTCGGCGCAAAGCTTCTCGCCGTTCCTTTACTTCCAGTTCTGAGGGATCTGACTATGACCCGCTCATTACGCATCCTCTACATCGGCCTGTTCATGGTGACGCTGTTAGTCCTGGGCCTGTGGTCCACGCGCAGCTTCCTCGGCTTCAGCACCTCGGCTGAAACGACGGTGCTCAACGGCCGCTGGACCAAAGCCGTGGAGACGCACTACGACGACGAGTTCCCGATCAAGCGCCTGGGTACCAACCTTTGGGCTGCGCTGGATTTCAAACTGTTCAACGAAGGTCGTCCGGGCGTCGTGCTCGGCCGCGATCAGTGGTTGTACAGCGATGAGGAATTCAACCCGATCGTCAACGAAGAGCTGAACCTGCAAGGCAACTACGCGCTGGTTGAAGGCGTACGCCAGGAACTGAAGGCCAAAGGCGTGAAACTGGTCATGGCGATCGTGCCGGCCAAGACTCGCCTGTACCCGGAACACCTGGGTGAAGTGAAGCCTTCGAGCATCCACGCCAACCTCTATGAGGACTTCCACGCTCATGTGGCGGCCAACAAGATCCTCGCTCCCGACCTGTTCGGCCCGATGCTGAAGGCCAAGCTGGACGGTCAGCAAGTGTTCCTGCGCACCGACACTCACTGGACCCCGGAAGGCGCGCAAATCGCTGCCGAGACCCTGGCCAAAACCATCGCCGAAAAAGCCCCGCTGAGCGGCGAGCCACAACACTTCGTCACTGAACCTGCGGAGAAGGTGACTCACAAGGGCGACCTGCGGTTGTTCCTGCCGCTGGACCCGCTGTTCGAAAACCTGATGCCCAAGACTGAGCCGTTGCAGAAGCGCAACACCGTTGCGGCGCAAGACCAGGCTGGCGGCGATGACGCCCTGTTCGCCAACACTGAAGTGCCGGTGGCCCTGATCGGCACCAGCTACAGCGCCAACCCCAACTGGAACTTCGTCGGTGCGCTGAAACAAGCGCTGAACAGCGACGTGGTCAATTACGCCGAAGACGGCCACGGCCCGATTCTGCCGATGCTCAGCTATCTGAAAAGTGATGCTTTCAAGAACAGCCCGCCACAGGTGCTGATCTGGGAGTTTCCTGAACGTTATCTGCCTGTGAACAACGAAATCGGTGACGCCGACCCGCAGTGGGTCGCAGAGCTCAAAGAAGCCGGCGTAAACCAACAAAACGTAGCAGCAAACACTAAATCCGAGACGCCCGACCGGGCGCAAAACTGAAAGAGAGGTACACCATGACTTTCACTACTACTCCTCGCCGTCTCGCCAAGACCTTCGCACTCGTTGCAGGCATGAGCGTTCTGTCGATGTCCGCCTTCGCTGGCGACGCCGCACTCTACGGCCCGACTGCACCGAAAGGTTCGAGCTTCGTACGTGTCTACAACGCCAGTAACGCTGAAGTCAGCGCCACCGTCGGCACCACCAACCTGGCCGAAGTCGCGCCGCTGTCCAGCACTGACTTCAGCTTCATGCCGGGCGGCGACTACAGCGCCAAGATCGGTAGCCAGTCCCTGCCGGTGAAACTGGCCGGTGATCACTATTACACCCTGGTCAACAACGCCAGCGGCGCACCGCAACTGATCGAAGAGCCGCCGTTCAAAAACAAGCAAAAATCCCTGGTTCGCATGCAGAACCTCAGCGACAAGGCCCTGACTCTGAAAACCGCTGACGGCAAGACCGAAGTGGTCCCGACCGTGGCCGCCAAGGGCCGTGGCGAACGTGAAATCAACCCCGTCAAAGTCAGCCTGGCGCTATACGATGGCGACAAGAAAGTCGGCGACGTGAAACCGGTTGCCCTGGAACGCGGTGAAGCCGCCGTGCTGTATGTGACCGGCAGCGGCAGCAGCCTGGCGCCAGTCTGGGTAAAACGCCCGGTTTCGACGCGCTAATCATTTTGTCGGGTAGCCCACGGGCTACCCGGACACGGAATAAGAACAAGAGTGAAACGACAGAACGCAGTAGCTCTGACCCATACGATTTTCAAGGAGTAACAACATGATTCCGGTGATCTTGTCAGGTGGTAGTGGCTCACGTCTTTGGCCGCTTTCGCGTAAGCAATTCCCTAAGCAATTCCTCGCCCTGACCGGCGAACAAACGTTGTTCCAGCAAACCCTGGAACGCCTGGTGTTCGAAGGCATGGACACCCCCATCGTGGTCTGCAACAAGGAACACCGTTTCATCGTCAACGAGCAACTGGCCGCCCGTAAACTGGACGTGCAGCGCATCCTGATGGAACCGTTCGGCCGCAACACCGCGCCAGCCGTGGCCTTGACCGCACTGATGCTGGTCAACGAAGGTCGCGACGAATTGATGTTGGTGCTGCCAGCCGACCACGTGCTGGAAGATCAGAAAGCCCTGCAACGCGCGCTGGCCCTGGCCACGGTCGCTGCAGAAAACGGCGAAATGGTGCTGTTCGGCGTACCGGCCACCAAACCGGAAACCGGCTACGGCTACATCAAGTCGGCCAATGATTCGCTGCTGCCCGAAGGTGTCAGCCGCGTCTCGCATTTCGTCGAAAAACCGGACGTGAAGCGCGCCACCGAGTTCGTCGAATCCGGCGGTTACTTCTGGAACAGCGGCATGTTCCTGTTCCGTGCCAGCCGTTTCCTCGAAGAGCTGAAAAAACACGATCCGGACATCTACGACACCTGCGTGCTGACCCTGGAACGTAGCGAGCAGGATGCCGACACCGTCGACATCGACTCCGCCACCTTCGCTTGCTGCCCGGACAATTCCATCGATTACTCGGTGATGGAAAAAACCCAGCGCGCCTGCGTTGTACCGCTCACCGCGGGCTGGAGCGATGTCGGCTGCTGGTCGTCGTTGTGGGAAGTGAATGAAAAAGACGCCAACGGCAACGTCACCAAAGGCGATGTGGTCATCCAGGACAGCAAAAACTGCATGATCCACGGCAACGGCAAACTGGTGTCGGTGATCGGCCTGGAAAACATCGTGGTCGTCGAAACCAAGGACGCCATGATGATCGCCCACAAGGACAAGGTCCAAGGCGTGAAACAGATGGTCAACACCCTCAACGAGCTGGGCCGCAGCGAAACCCAGACGCACTGCGAAGTCTATCGTCCTTGGGGTTCCTACGACTCGGTGGACATGGGCGGCCGCTTCCAGGTCAAGCGCATCTCGGTCAAACCGGGCGCGTGCCTGTCGCTGCAAATGCACCACCACCGCGCCGAACACTGGATCGTAGTCAGCGGCACTGCTGAAGTGACCTGCGACGAAAACGTGTTCCTGCTCACTGAAAACCAGTCGACCTACATCCCGATCGCCTCGGTCCACCGCTTGCGCAATCCGGGCAAGATCTCGCTGGAAATCATCGAAGTGCAATCGGGCAGCTACCTGGGCGAAGACGATATCGAGCGGTTTGAAGATATCTACGGTCGCTCCAACCCGATCGAACGCGGCGTGTCGGTGAAAACCATCGCGCAGTGATTGATCTGTAACACAAGAAGCCCCCGCCCGACCCGCTGCGTTTCCCTATCCGCAGCGGGTTGGGTGGGGGCTTTTTTATCACGTCAATTTGGCGCCAGATCTCGAGGCAATGGCCGCTGATCGTGGGTTGATCGCTGTAGTAGTGATTTGTACCAACTTACTGGTCTTGTTTATCCTGTTCAAAGACTTGAGTGTCAGAAAGTTGCCCACGCCTCGTACATTAGAGATGTTTTTCGATATCAGCTCGGCGTTCACGGCCTCTTTCAGTTCGTCTGGCTTCAGCTGGGAGGCGGGGTTGGCCACCAAAATATCCACTTCCGCCTCAACATAATTATCATTACTGGCCCCCCCCTTAATCGTAGTGGTGGAAATCGCGGCGATTGCGTAAATTTGCCTGGTTCCGGCAGCTTTCAGCTTGTCCTCTTTTTTCAGAATCGCAAAGAACCTGTCCTCGTATATTATTTTTGGCTCGGCACTTCCTGGATCCGGCTCGTCAATCCAGGGATTCTGAAACCTCTCCTCCACCAACTCCGCCATCCAAGATGAGAGTGTTTCTCCTAATTCAAGATTCTTCTGGGCCTCTTCCGATCTGGCCGGAAACATCCCTAAGGCTTGCCTGTACACACTTTTGTAATCCAGCAAGCTGCGTTTCAACTCATCTTTGCCAAAGGCGTACTTGGTGTCCACGCCCGCTTCCACCGCTTTGAATTTGGAGCTGGTTTTAAACGCCTTGGTTTTATCGTCAAATACCGCGACTTTTGCGACCATTGCCTTGGCCTTCAATCCCATCCGCTGAAGCGTGCCGAGGTTGATTTCGTAGCTCCCGACTTCATCACCTTGCAGGCCGAATGAATCAATAAACGTCATTGGGTTGTTCAGCACCATCGAGAACAGATTCAATCCATCAATATCCACCGCAGGATCGGGATTCAGCCAGCGCTGCAACCACGGTATGTAGTACCGAAACCCATAGTAATAGAGCCCCGTCGCATCCCGCTCTTTACCCGAATAGCGAACGGTTTTGTAATCCCCATCGGTGTCGTTCGGGCTGGCAGACCAGGCGGTTGCACCAAAGGGGTAATAAGTTTCCTGACTGATGACTCGCGCATCATCGGTGAGCTCCAGGGTGCAGGAGTTCAGAAGATCAACCAGGTTGTAACGGTACTGATCGTTGGTCACGCCGGGCGGCGGATCGGTTTCCCAATGCAGCACCCGAACACTGTTGAGCCCGGCCTGCGCGGTGATGACCTCCAGCACCTTTCCGGTGCCGCTGTCGGTGCGAATTTCCACCCCCGGTAAATAACGTACTTCGGCCACCACGGTTCGGGCATTGGTGTTCAGTGAGCGGATTTTGCGCACGCGCTGGCCACCGCCATCATAGACATAGGACTCCCGGTCATTGCGCCCGGAAGCGCGCTCCACCGGACTGACCGATTCCAACTGGTTACGCAGGTCCCACGTCAAAAACCGTCCCTGATCCAGCTCCAGCAAATTGCCCTTGGCATCGAACGCAGCGGCGATTGCTTCTTCGGTGGGCGGTACGCCGTTGCGCCAGGGCAGGCAGCGGTTGCTGTATCGCGCCGCCTTCAGTTCACGCCCCGGACTCTGCGCCCCGACATGCGTCAGCTTCAGCAGGTTGCCGCTTTCGTCGT
Organism: Pseudomonas sp. GM41(2012); assembly: GCF_000282315.2. GTDB lineage: Bacteria > Pseudomonadota > Gammaproteobacteria > Pseudomonadales > Pseudomonadaceae > Aquipseudomonas. The sequence continues at coordinate 167,889 of NZ_AKJN02000011.1, read as the reverse complement.
AACTGTAGGTCTGGTGATAGTTGCTGACCGCCGCCGAGTCAGCCCGTCCCACGGATTCCGGTCCCTGATTGGCGCTGCCCGCCTCCCAGCCAAACGCATCGATCAATTGGTAAAGGCTGTCGTAGATAAAGCGACTAACCGGATCGATACGCTGGTTGTTGAAGTAACGCACCGGCAGTGCCTTGTCCTCAATGCTGAGGACATTGCCCGTCCGGTCATAGTCGTAGATCAAGTGCTGCAACCACCGGGCACTCGCGTCCTGTGCCCGGCGCTCCATCAAAAGACCGTCTTCAGCGCGGTAAAGGAGAGTTGTTTGTACATGGTTGCCGGCGGTTTCGTGCGTCACCTGCCCCTCGGCGTTGTACTGGATATCGCTGACCAGCAATTGCCAGGTGCTCAGTCCGTGAAGTTGCAGACGCGTCTCACGCAAGCGACCGTCAAGGGTCAGGCTGAAGACCTGGCGGTTGTCCTTGGCATCGACCTGTTCCAGCACATCATTCAGCGGGCCGAAGCTCCACGTCGAAGCGGCGCCCTCACCCGGCTCAAGCAGTCGCTGGCGATCGGCTTCCAACGCCGGCCAGTCAGATGCAACAGGGTCCAGGGTGAAGTGACGGACTTGCTTCACGCATTGGCCGGTAATTGAAAACGCCTCGAACAGCACCGTCCCTGCGGGGTCGTCATGACGGATCAACTGTCCGCATTGATTCCGGACGCCATCATCGGGACCGCCATAGGCCATGCGTTCAACCGCCCTTCGCGGCTCGGTCGCGCCTTGCTCGAACACCACCAACGGACGAAGCAGGTCGTCGTACTCAATCTCACGGCGCGTATCTCGACTGTCCCACCCCAGCAACAACTCATTGCCCAGACCTGGCAGGCTGAGCTGCCAACCGGCATCGACGCTGTCAATGAACAGCGCGTTACCCGACAGCGAAAACACCGTCGTGAGGTTGGCGCGCCTCAACAGCTCTTCTTCTTGCAGCGCCCAAAGCCGTGGATCCCACTGTTCAACGGCACGTCCTGCGGCATCATAAAAGGTGCGGCTGATGCGTGCCTGAGTGGGGTCACCTTCGACCTCACGCCAATAATCAACCGAACGGATCGGCAGACCACGCGGGTCGACAACGGACAATCCGGGTGTTTTGTGGTGCATTCCCATCGTCAAGGCTTGCATGCCGGTCGCGTCCCTGTTTGCCAGCAGTCATCTAATCGTTCGTGGACAGCCAAGGCTACTGTCAGAAATCACAGTACCGACCAACGGCAACAGACCTTGATCGACGAATGTCCATTCCTTCGGCCCTTCGGTAGGATGGTGGTCATGAGTTCAAGGAGCGTTCAAACATGTTCATCGGCGTCCTGCTGGTCATCACCTGGCTGATTTTGTTGCTACGCTACCCGGCCAAGGCATTGCCGGTCTCGGTGGCAGCCGCTATCGGATTGGGTCTGGTGGCAACGTGGGTGATCTGGATGGACAACCGCGAGGTCAAGCAACTGGCGCGCCTTGAGTTGCGCATCACTTACGGACCCGAACAGTGCCCGGTGGACCGGCCGTTGCATCTGACAATGAACAACGGCAACGACGTGCCGCTGACCGAGCTACGCTGGCGCGTCGCCGCATATGCGCCGGGCGATACGGTTAATCTGGCCGACAATCAATACGCCGCACCGCGCTATCGCGGCCCCGGCGAATTGCAGGCCGGTGCCAACTGGGAAGACTGTTTGCCGTTGCCGCCGTTGCGCCCCGGTTATCGCCCGCAAACACTGGAGTTTCGCGCCGAGCATTTGCAGGGTAGTTTCTCCGATTAATCCCCTTCCTCTTTTTGCACAAGGACCGCGCCATGCCCGTTGCGTTGATTACCGGTTGTTCCAGCGGCATTGGCCGCGCCCTCGCCGATGTTTTCAAAAATGCCGGATACGATGTCTGGGCCAGCGCTCGCAAGGCTGAAGACGTAGCGGCGCTGGCCGCTGCCGGTTTCACTGCCGTGCAACTGGACGTCAACGACGGCGCGGCACTCGAACACTTGAGCGAGCGTATTAACCAGCAACATGGCGGCCTCGACGTGCTGATCAATAACGCAGGTTACGGCGCCATGGGGCCGTTGCTCGACGGCGGGGTGCCGGCCATGCAGCGGCAATTCGAAACCAATGTATTCGCCATCGTCGGCGTCACCCGCGCCCTGTTCCCGGTGCTGCGTCGCGCCAAGGGCCTGGTGGTGAACATCGGCAGCGTGTCCGGGGTTTTGGTCACGCCATTCGCCGGCGCCTACTGCGCCTCGAAAGCGGCGGTGCATGCCTTGACCGATGCCTTGCGCATGGAACTGGCGCCGTTTGGCGTGCGGGTCATGGAAGTCCAGCCGGGCGCAATCGCCTCGAGTTTTGCCAAGAATGCCGGCCATGAGGCGGAGCAACTGATTACCGAACAATCGCCGTGGTTTCCGCTGCGTGAAGGCATTCGCGCACGGGCCAAGGCCTCCCAGGACAACCCGACCCCGGCCAGTGAATTTGCCGCCGGTTTGCTCAAGGCCGTGCAGCAGAGCAAACCACCGCGCCTGATTCGTCTGGGTAATGGCAGTCGGGCGTTACCGTTACTGGCGGGGTTGTTGCCTAAAGGCTTGCTGGAGTCGGGGTTGATGAAGCGGTTTGGGTTGCGCGGGCAACTCTGAGACCGCGTTATCGTTCTTCGCGGGCAAGCCTCGCTCCTACAGGTTTGTCGCGATCTCAACATCAACGCAAACCCTGTAGGAGCAAGGCTTGCCCGCGAAGACGTCAGACCAGACGCTGCAGAATTTCAGGAATCAAACATGACCGACTACACCGAATACTTTGACGAAGTGATCCAGGCCCACATCGCCATCGAGCAATGGTTGGCCGAGGAACAGGACGAGCCGGCGCTTGAACAGTTGCTGACGCGTTTTTCGCCGCAGTTTTCCATGGTCTCGCCGTTGGGCCGGGTGCTGGCTTTTGACGCGTTGAGCGAATTGTTTTTGATGGCGGGCGGGAAGAAGCTCGGGTTCAGGATTGAGCTCAGCGAGTTGCGTGGCATTGCTTTGTACGACGATGGTGCAACGGTGAGTTATCGCGAGCAGCAGACCGATGCAACCGGTCTGCACTCTGACCGGCGTTCGACGGTGGTGTTTGAGAAGCGGGCGGATGGCAAGGTGGTTTGGCGGCATTTGCATGAGACGTTTTGCAAGGAGTGAACTGCCGCTATCTGTCAGTGGGACCGTGTCGCCTTCATCGCGAGCAGGCTCGCTCCCACATTGACCGAGTTCGAATGCAGATTTTGTGAACGACGCCAACCCCTGTGGGAGTGAGCCTGCTCGCGATGAAGGCGACTCGGTCTTACGGTCAGTTAACAACCACGGTGCAAGTAATCCCCGCCGCCAACAGCACACCCTCCGGCACTTCATCAATGTGAATCCGCACCGGCACCCGCTGCGCCAGACGCACCCAGTTAAAGGTCGGGTTCACATCGGCAATCAGCTCGCGACTTTCCGGGTTATCACGGTCGTAGATACCGCGAGAAATGCTTTCCACATGCCCCTTCAACACTTCCCCGCTCATGAGTTGCATGTCGGCTTTATCGCCGACCCGCACGTGGGGCAATTTGGTTTCTTCGAAGAAGCCGTAGACCCAGAACGAGTTCATGTCGACCACGGCCATTTTCGCTTCGCCGATGCGCGCGTAGTCGCCGCGATGCACATTGAGGTTGGTCACATAACCGTCCACCGCTGCGCGGACCTCGGTGCGTTTCAGGTTCAGTTCGGCGGCTTCCAGTTGCGCTTGAGCATGCTGGTAATCGGCCAGGGCCGAGTCGGCGATGTTGCTGGCGTCATCGCGGTTTTCCCTGGAAATCACCAGGTTGTCCATGTCGGCGCGGCGGTGGGCGTTGACCTTGCGCATCTCCCACGTCGACTTGCGCGAGGCCACCAGCGCCTGCGCCTGTTTGACCGCAATGCGGTAGTGCTCAGGGTCGATCCGCATCAGCAAATCACCCTTCTTCACCTGTTGATTGTCGCGCACCGGCACGTCCACCACTTCCCCAGTGACGTCGGCGGCGACGTTGATGATGTCGGCGCGCACCCGGCCGTCGCGGGTCCATGGCGTGTCCATGTAATGCACCCACAAGGTCCGGCCGATCCACATCGCAAGGGCCAGCACCAATAGCGTGGCGAGCAGGCTGAAAAGCTTTTTCATCAGGGCCTTCTTCAGTGATAGAGAGTCAGTGGTAAACAGTCAGCGCCAGGGCGCCGAACAGACAGGTAAACAGGCTCAGGCGCAGAAGCGCCGGGTGCCAGAAGAAGCGGTACAGATCGAATCCGGACAGGAACCGGTCGAGTGCCCAGGCCAGCGCCGCCGCGATGAAAAACATCAGGGTCATGGTCGGCATGTACACGCCGTGGAAGGCGATTTCACGAGGCATGTTCGAGTCCTTTGGCATAAGCGGCGAGCGGTGATTGCGGGTCCAGTAATGACGTGCGGATGAAGTGCAAATAGCTCTTCACCCGTCGCAGGGCCGAGGTGTCGAAGTGCGGCGCGAAAGGTTCGTCGGTGGCTTGCACGCGGCTGATCGCGTGATCGACGGCGATCAATCCACGCTCCAGATTGCTCTGGCTCGGTTGCAGAAACAGCCGCACCAGCGAGCGCCCCATCACCCGGATCGCCTGACGCCACGGCTGCGATTCGGCATAGGCCGGATGCACCGGCAGGATCGCCTGTTCCTTGCGCAACTCGATGATCGCGTGGCCGACTTCCAGCACCACGAACATCCAGCGCAACAAGTCCCGTTGCACCTGCGGCTGCCCTGCCGCGAGACCGTAGGCCTGATGCAGCAAGTCCCGCGTACGGCTTTCGAAACTCGACGCCAAACCCTTGAGCTTGCCGCTGATGGCGTACACCACTTGCCCGCGCAAATCCTGCTCCAGCCGACGCCACAACCAGCGGCTGTTGGGCGGCAGAATGATCGCCCCGGCCGCCGCGCACACCAGCATGCCGAGCACCATGGCGATGTAGTCGTTGATAAAGGCGTAAGGGTTGTAAACGGTGAGGTTGTCCGGCACCGAACCGGAGCTGAAGAAGATCAGCAAACCAAGACCGACACCGGCGTATTGCGGCCGCGAAGTCAGGAACGAACCAAGCACGATCACTGGCGCGAGCATCACGCAGAGCAACGGAAAGCCGTCGATCCACGGGAAGATGAAAAACATCTCGACGAAGCCGATCAGCGCTCCGAGGAGCGTCCCGCAAGCCATCTGAAAGGCCATGCGTTTTGGATTCGGTGTCGCCGCCGAGAGGCCCACGGTCGCGGCGGCAATCAGGGTCATCGTCGCCCCGCTCGGCCACGCGGTGGCGACCCAATAGCTGCCCAGAACCACCAGAATGAACGCCGCGCGAATCCCCGAGGCGGCCGACGCCATCCAGTTGGTTTGCGGGGTGAACGGCTCATCCCATTGCTCACGCGCATGGCTGTGATCGGCCAGGGACGCGTGGGTCTGTGCATAACTGTGCAGGTCATCGACAAAGCGATAGAGCAATTCGTACGCGGTATGAAAATCCAGCTGCTCGGCGTCGCTCGGATTGCTCTCCTGAAAAACCGCTCGCAAGCTGCGAACCCGCGCCGGCAGACCTTCTTTATAGGCGGTCAGCGCGATGACCAGACGGCCCGCATCGGCATTGGTCAGCGCACGGCCGCTGAAGCCGTCGAGCAGTTCGGCGAGGTCCTGCAAACCCGGCTTGATCGCCGCAACCACGTGATCGGTGCCGCTGCTGCGCAAGCGTTCGAGCAACTGGTGCAAGGCGTTGAAACGGGTGGTAATGCCCATGAACTCGCTGTTCAAACGGCTGAGCCGACCGTTGCGTCGACGCATGTGCGGGTCTTCGAACACAGTGACGCTACGCAGTCCTTCCAATCCGACAGCCTCGGCGATGAAGCGCACGTTGCTTGCCTCGAAAGCGTCCCGTTTGCTGCGACCGCGCAAGCCATCCGTGACGAATAGCGCGAACACGCCGAAGCGCTGATACAAGGCGTTGCGCATCGCGGCGCCGGCGGATTGCGGCAGGATCGCGGCGCTGACCAGCGTGGAGCAAATAATCCCCAGGGAGATTTCCAGCACCCGCCACACGGCGGCCATGAACGCGCCGTCCGGGTGCGCCAGTGCGGGCAAACCAACCATCGCGGCGGTGTACCCGGCGAGCACGAATCCATAGGCGCGGAAGTTGCGATAGCGCGCCGCGCCGGCCGAACAGATGCCGACCCAGATCGCCAGCGATCCGAGGAACAACTCGGTGTTCTGCGCAAACAAGGCAATCAACGCGACCATCACCGCCGAGCCGGCCAATGTCCCAAGGAAGCGATAGAAACTCTTGGCCAACACGTGACCGCTTTGCGGCTGCATGACAATGAACACGGTGATCATCGCCGTGCGCGGCTGCGGCAACTCCAGGCGCATGGCCAGCCACAGCGTCAGAAACGCGGCGAACAACACCTTGAAAATGTAGACCCAGGTCACGCCATCGCTGCGCGCCCAGTCGAAGAAACCCCGGCGCCATTCAAGGGAATACAGCCAGCGCAAAGGTGCGGGCAAGGGAGTCATGAAATCCTGCTCATTTAGAAGAAACTTCAGTCATGCGAAACCTGTGGCGAGGGGGTTTAGCGAAACGTCGCACCGCCCCGTTCGGCGGCGAAGCCGTCGTAGAATCGGTGAATGCGGTGTGTCTGAAAAAATGCGCTGGCAGGTTTTGGGGTCGCTTCGCAACCCAACGGGGCGATGCGGCGTTCCGATAAACCCCCTCGCCACAGGTTTACTGTTCAATTCAAGATTCTCTGAACTGCACTGTGGAGAGTGGCCGGGGTTTTCGGTGCCTGGGTCTGGCTGTCTTTCGGCGCATCGTTACCTGCGCCTAGCCCACCGCCGAGTGCCGTCACCAGTTCAGCATGAGCACTCAGTCGCGCCGCCTGCACCTGCTGCTGAACCTGCTGCTGTTTGAACAACAGCGTCTGGGCGTTGAGCACGTTGAGGTAGTCGGTGAGCCCGCGCTGGTAGGCGATCATCGCGATGTCGTAAGTCTTCCGGGCCGTGGCCACCGACTCGGCGGCGAAGGTCTGCTGCTTGTCCATGGATTCGCGGCGAATCAACTGGTCGGAGATGTTTTTCAGCGCGTTGACCAGCGTCTGGTTGTACTTGGCCACGGCGATGTCGTAACCCGCCGAGGCTTCGCCCAGCTCCGAGCGCAACCGGCCACCATCGAAGATCGGCAACGAGATCGCCGGGCCGACGCTGTAGTTGAGCTTCTTGCCGGTCAAAAACTCCAGCGCTCCACCGCCGGTGGCCATGTAGCCGAGGCTGCCGACCAGGTCGACGTTGGGGTAGAAACCAGCGTGAGCAACATCAATACCCCGTGCCTGGGCCGCAACTTGCCAACGACTGGCGACCACGTCCGGGCGTTGACCGAGCAACTGCGCGGGCAACGACGACGGCAGTTTCAGCGCTGCACCCAACGACAACGTTGGCCGCTGCAACTGCGCGCCCTCCCCCGGACCTTTGCCCGCAAGGGCCGCGAGCTGGTTGCGGCTGAGGGCGATTTCTTCGTCCAGTGCATCGATCTGGCGGTGAGTTTCCGGCAGCGGCGTTTCAGCCTGACTGACTTCAAAATGGGTGCCGATGCCACCGTTCAGACGCTTCTGCGCGAGGTCGAGAATTTGCTGCTGCTGTTTCAAGGTCGCCTCGACGATGTCCCGTTGCGCGTAATGCAACGACAGCTCGATGTAGGCGCGCACGATGTTGTTCTGCAATTCGAGCTGGGCCAGACGCGCTTCCGCGGCGCTCATGTGAGCCATGTCGACGGCGCGCTCGGTGGCGTTGCTTTCGCGCCCCCAAAGGTCGAGGGCGTAGCTGAAGCCCAATGCGGCGTTGTTGTCCCAGGTGGTGGTGTTGGCCAACTCGCCCGGCCCGTAGAACTGATCGGTGGGCCAGTTATGGCGTTTGAGGGTGGATTCGCCATTGATCTGCAGCGACTCGGCGGACTCGGCGATCCCGGCCATGGATTTGGCCTGACGCACTCGCGCCGCCGCCATGGCCATGGTCGGGCTGCCTTGCAGGGCGAGGTCGATCCAGCGGTTCAATTGCGGGTCGCCATAGGCCTGCCACCATTGCGCGGTGGGCCAGTGAGCGTCCTGTGCGGCGTTCTGGATGGCTTCGTCGGTGGCCAATGAATTGGCCTCGAGTGCCTTGCCCTGTGGGGCAATACCTCCGGTACCGATGCAGCCGCTGATTGCCAGGGTTAAAGCCAAAACACTGAGCGTCTGAAGCGCTCTGTTGATGCGACGCGGCACTGCTGAAAATTCCTGAAGTAGGGGGGAGGTACAAAATTTTGTGGGAACGACACCGCAACCCATGTGTGAGCGAGCTTTTGTGGCGAGGGGGTTCACCCCCGTTCGGCGGCGAAGCAGTCGTAAAACCTGAGCATGCGGTCCACCAGACACACCACGGTGGCAGGTTTTGGGGCCGCTTCGCGACCCAACGGGGGTAAACCCCCTCGCCACAAAAAGCCCACACCCACAGGGTTCGATGTTCCAGCGGTGGCGCAATTCTAGGGGTGGGTTCTGTTGGCGATAAGCTGGGAATCCTGTGAATCTTTGTTACCGTTAACGCGATAATCCCTTGGTCGGGGTCTCAGCCACCGTAACTTCGTGTCACAATTTGCCATCGCCTCCGAGAGCACCCCATGGACACTTTGCAAAACATGCGCGCCTTCAGTTACGTGGCCGAGGCCGGCAGCTTCACCGCCGCCGCCGTGCAACTCGACACCACCACGGCTAACGTTTCGCGCGCGGTCTCCAACCTGGAAGCCCACCTGCAAACCCGCCTGCTCAACCGCACCACCCGACGCATCGCCCTGACCGAGGCCGGCAAGCGCTATCTATTGCGCTGCGAACAGATCCTGGCCTACGTCGAAGAAGCCGAAGCCGAAGCCAGCGACGCCCACGCCCGCCCGGCCGGGCAGCTCAAGGTGCACACCATGACCGGCATCGGTCAGCACTTCGTGATCGACGCCATCGCCCGCTATCGCAAAACCCACCCCGACGTCACCTTCGACCTGACCATGGCCAACCGCGTGCCGGACTTGCTGGACGAGGGCTACGACGTGTCCATCGTGCTCGCCAGCGAACTGCCGGACTCGGGCTTCGTCTCCCAGCGTTTGGGCATCACCTACAGCATCGTTTGCGCCTCGCCGGCCTATGTGAAAGCCAACGGCTGCGCGCAGAAGCCCAGCGATTTGCTGAACCACGCATGCCTGCGTCTGGTAAGCCCGGTGATTCCGCTGGAGAAATGGACCTTCGACGGCCCCGAAGGCCAGGAAATGGTGACGATTAATAGCTCACCGTTTCTGGTGAACTCCGCCGATGCGATGAAGACTGCGATCACCAGCGGCATGGGGGTTGGGGTTTTGCCGGTGTATGCGGCGATTGAAGGATTGCGCAACGGGACGCTGGTGCGGGTGATGCCGAACTACCGGTCGCAGGAATTGAATCTGTATGCGATCTACCCGTCACGGCAGTATCTGGATGCGAAGATTAAAACGTGGGTCGAGTACTTGCGTGGATCGTTGCCGGAGATATTGGCGGCGCATCAGGCAGAATTGGTGGCGTATGAATTGAGTGGGAGCATGGGTGGGGTTCGGGTGGCGAATTGATCGGTCGGCTGATAGACCGCCTTCGCGAGCAAGTCGAATCGTCGCACCGCCGCTCCCACAGGGGAATGGTGTACACCTGCGGGTGATCGGTCGGCTGTCAGGCCGCCATCGCGAGCAGGCTCGCTCCCACAATGGATCGGCATACACCTTCCGCCCCTCACCACTCAACAGGCCGAGCGTTAGCTCGCCTGCAGCTCTTGATCTTGATCCACCCGCCCCGTCGGGAGGCTGAGTGGAGGTGTTCATCTGGGGGGCAGGCGCGTAGCGCCGTTCGACGCAGTCGAACACATCGAGAGGAGGTCGAAGCGAAGCCGACCGGAGGCGATGCCCCCAGATGGACGCCGGAACGAAGGAACGCCGAGCCTAAGCGAGGGGCCGGACGCTTGGGGCGAGCGTTTTTTTGCTTACTTTTTTTAGGCGCTTGTAAAAAAAGTGAGTCGCCGTAAGGGCGAAACCCCAAGCCGCCGTTACCGCAGAAACGGATATGTACACCACCAACAGCAACATGGTCGGCCCAAAGGCCGCCACGGACAAAAGAGCCCAACAGCCTCCCCCAAATCCAAAGAAGAATGTTAGCGTGCTTGGCATTCACCTGCGCCGAGAGCCCTCCTCCCATGAAAAAGACCGTCCTCGCCTTCAGCCGCGTCACCCCCGAAATGGTCGAACGCCTGCAGCAAGACTTCGACGTCATAGTGCCAAACCCGAAAAACGGCGACATCAACGCCCAATTCAACGAAGCCCTGCCCCACGCCCACGGCCTGATCGGCGTCGGTCGCAAACTCGGTCGCGCACAGTTGGAAAACGCCGCCAAACTGGAAGTCGTCTCCAGCGTCTCGGTCGGCTACGACAACTACGATCTCGCCTACTTCAACGAACGCGGGATCATGCTCACCAACACCCCCGACGTCCTCACCGAAAGCACCGCCGACCTGGCCTTCGCCCTGCTGATGAGCAGTGCCCGCCGCGTCGCCGAACTGGACGCCTGGACCAAGGCTGGCCAATGGCAAGCCACCGTGGGTGCGCCGTTGTTCGGCTGCGACGTACACGGCAAAACCCTGGGCATCGTCGGCATGGGCAACATCGGTGCGGCCATCGCCCGTCGCGGACGGCTGGGCTTCAACATGCCGATCCTCTACAGCGGCAACAGCCGCAAGACCGAGCTGGAGCAAGAACTCGGCGCGCAGTTGCGCAGCCTTGATCAACTGCTGGCCGAAGCCGATTTCGTCTGCCTGGTGGTGCCGCTCAGCGAAAAAACCAGACACCTGATCAGCCATCGTGAACTGGCATTGATGAAACCGAGCGCGATTCTGGTGAACATTTCCCGCGGCCCGGTGGTGGACGAACCCGCCTTGATCGAAGCCCTGCAAAACAACCGGATTCGAGGTGCAGGGCTGGACGTTTACGAGAAAGAACCGCTGGCCGAGTCCCCCCTGTTCCAACTGAAAAACGCGGTGACATTGCCGCACATCGGCTCGGCGACTCATGAAACCCGCGAAGCCATGGCCAACCGTGCCCTGGCCAACCTGCGCAGCGCTTTGCTGGGTGAGCGACCACAAGATCTGGTGAACCCACACGTCTGGAAAGGCTAACTAAAACGGGCAGGTGTTTAAGCGCCTGCCCGTGACCTACACACCTTGCAATTCAGTTAACGGCTAAAAAAAAGATACTCACTATAGACTCCCCATTACTGAGTCCAACTTACGGACCTCAGTTATGGAGAGTAACTACATTGAACCACCTTACGACCGACAAACTGATTAGATACAGCAAAGTAATACTGATGGCCTATATAAGCTTCTTTGGCTTGATGGTGATATTCAGCAACGTTACCGACTACCCGTCCAATTACGAATACGTCGGCCACATTCTCAGCATGGACACCACCCGAGAAAACCTGAACCTGAGCTACAGAGCAATCACTTCGCCGATGCTCCATCACCGTATTTATTGGTTCATCATCACTCTAGAAGTTGTTTACACAGCGTTCTGCTTGCTGGGCACTTACCATCTTTATCGAAACATCAATACGCCTGCAGACGTTTTTCACGAAGCGAAGAAGTTTGCGATCGTCGGATTATTGATTGGCCTTTTTGTCTACTACATTTGCCTGCAAGTGATCGGTACCGAATGGTTCAACATGGATGAATCTGCAACCTGGAATGCCAAGGATTGGGCTCGGCACATCGTGGACTTCATGTTTCCACTGCTGATTTACATCGCACTCAACATCGAACGCTGAAGTTTCAGCGCTCGATTAACCAAACCTTCACGCCAGTTTGCCGTTCCCTTGCATACTCGGCGCCCTGGGCTTACGAAACACCAGCACATTGCCCAGCATCACCAGTACCAAACCCACCAAGGCGGGCGCGGTCCATTGATAGCCTTCGGCAAACGCCGACACGTTCAGCGCCACGACGGGGAACAGTACGGTGCAATAGGCTGCGCGTTCCGGCCCCATCCGCCCGACCAACGTCAGGTAGGCCGTGAAACCGATCACCGAACCCGGAATCACCAGGTACAGCAGCGAGCCGATGTAGCGCGCATTCCATTCCATGTCGAACGGAATGCCTTTGACCAGGCACCACACCGACAGCATGGCCGCGCCATAGGCCATGCCCCAGGCATTGGTGGTCAGCGGTTTGAGCCCGGCTTTCTGTTGCAGGCTCGACAGCATGTTGCCCGCCGAGAAGCAAAGGGTCCCGAGCAATGCCAGGCCCAACCCGAGCAAGGTTTGCGGGCTCGCGGTGTGGCCCGCCACCTCAGGCCAGAACAACAGGCCAAGCCCAAGCAGCCCCAGCGCACCGCCCATCAGCACATTGCGCGCGACTTTCTGGCCGAAGAACACGCGTGCATTGAGTGCGTTCCACAACGTGGCGGTGGAAAACACCACCGCGACCAGACCGCTGGGTATCCACTGGCTGGCCGTCAGAAAACACATGAAATTGATGCAGAACAGACACAACCCCTGCGCCAGACAGATCAGATGCCCGCGACGGTTCATCACTTGCAGACGGCGACTCAGCAGCAGCATCACGAACAACACCAACGCTGCGAGGCCGAAGCGATAGACGATCGACACCGGAATCGCTACCACGCCCAATTGCCATTTCAAGGCAATCCAGGTGGTGCCCCAGATCAGCACGGTCAGCAAATACAACGAAAGGTTCATGGCAAAGACTCCTGAATAGGCCTTCAGTGTCCTGCGCCAAGGCCTTTCGCACTTGCATAAACTTGCGCTTTTGTCGGGCCACAGGCTGGCAGCCGAACGGCTACGGAGTAGGATGCAAGGCGTCGGAGAGAAGCCATCATGCCTGCACTGGAAACCCTGCAAGTCTTTCAAGCCCTCAACCGCTCGCCCAATGCTCGTCTCGAGCACAGCGCCGAGCTCGGTGACGGCATGGCTGCAGCCTTGTGGAGCAACCATCACGACGCCCAGGATTACGAAGCGCCGAGTCATCACACCCTGTCCTGTTACATCGCCGGCGGCACCGGCACCTTTCGTCGCGACCAGCCCGGCACCAAGGGCGGCCCGGACAAGCTGTGCATCCTGCCGGCCGAGCATCAATCGGGTTGGGTGATCAACGGCGACATACGCCTGGCCCACGTGTATTTCAGCCCCGAACAATTCGCCCTCGGCTGCGTTACGTTGCTGGACCGCGAACCTCGCGAGCTGCAGCTGCGCGAAGCCACCTTTCTCGACGACCCGGTGCAAGCCCGGCGCTTTCGGCAAATGCTCACACTCAACTGGGACGAGCCCGGCGAACGCGTGCTCACCAGCAGCCTGGCCCATGAAATGCTCAGCCACGTGCTGCTGGGCCAGGTTGGAATGCGTGAAGGCTTGCGGCTGAAAGGCGGATTGGCAGCGCATCAGCGGCGGCAGTTGGTGGAGTTCATCGACAACCAATTGGCCGAGGCGATTAGCCTGGGGCAGTTGGCGGCGTTGTGTGCGTTATCCGAATACCATTTTGCGCGGATGTTTCGCGAGAGCTTTGGCTTGCCGCCGCATCAGTATGTGTTGGCGCGGCGACTGAGCCGGGCGCGGGAGTTGTTGCGTACAACGTCGCAGCCGTTGGGGGATATTGCGTTGGCGTGTGGGTTTGCCAGTGCGAGTCATTTCACCAATCGGTTTCGACAGGCATTGGGGGGAACGCCTGGTGAGTATCGGCAGGCGTTCTTGCGGTAGGCCCGAAGGTTATCGGTGCCTGGGATACCGCCATCGCGAGCAAGCTCGGCTCCTACAGGGATCACATCTACCCCTGTAGGAGCTGAGCTTGCTCGCGATGAACGATGACGCGGTTTCCGATCAGAACTCCAACGTGCTGGACAAGGAGATCTGCCGCGAATCCCCCATCGACACAAAGAAGCGGCTCGCCGCCGAGGTGTAGTAGGTGCGGTCAAACAGGTTCTTCACGTTGAGCTGGAACTTGACCTTCTGCCCTTCGACTTTGGTGTCGTAGGTGGCGAACGCATCAGCCACGGTGTAGCTCGGCAAGTCGAAATCGTTTACCGCGTTACCCGCTCGCTCACCGACATACCGCGCCCCCGCGCCGACCCGCAGCTGATCGCCACCGACGATAGTGCCAAAGTCATAAACCGCCGACAGCGAACCGCTGTTCTTGGCGACGTTTTGCAATTTCTTGCCTTTGTAGATTGGGTCTTCCGTGACTTCGGCATCGGTATAGGCATAGCTGCCGATCATGCTCCAGCGATCACTCAACTGACCGCTCAAGTCCACTTCCAGCCCACGGGAACGCACTTCACCGGCGGCGCTGTAGATCGTCACCGGACCTTCGGAATTGGCCACCAGCACGTTGCGTTTCTTGATGTCGAACAGCGCGACGTTACCGGTGACGCGGCCCGGCATGTCGAGCTTGGCACCGATTTCCCAGGACTTGGCTTCTTCCGGCGCGATGCTGCCGTCCAGCACGGTGCTGCTGCCGCTCAACGGTGCGATGGTCGAGTTGGGTTTGAACGACTCGGTGTAGCTGCCGTAGAACGACAGTTCATCGGTGTAGCGATACACCAGACCGGCGCGAGGCACCCATTTCTGACCGTTACTATCGGTGTTGGCCTGGAACGGCACGCCTTTGCCGGCGTACTGGTCGTATTCCTGGAAGCGCGCGCCAGCGACGAAAATCCATTGATCGGTCAGGTGAATCGAGTCCTGCAAAAACACCGAATCGCTGCGCAGTTCATCGGTCTGCGCACTGTCAGCCGGGCTGACCGTGGTGCCGGCGACTTCACGGCCGTAAACCGGGTTGACGTAACTGAAGGTGCTCAGGCTTTTCTGACGGATCAGGTCTTCGCGGTAGATCTTGCGGTATTCATCATCGACGCCGAACACCAGATCATGTTTCATCCCCGCGAGCTGGACATTGCCTTCAAGGCTGGCGGTGGTGAAGCGGTCGGTGCTGATAGCGTTCTGAGTGCCGTCCATGCTGCGGGTCAACGTGCCCTTCTTGGTGTCGATGGCGGTGATGCGCACCTGGCTGGCGTCGTAGGTTTCGCGGTTCCAGCTGTAGCCGAAATGGGCTTTCCAGTTGTCGTTGAGCTCGTGATCGGCCTCGAAGTGATACAGGTCCGAACGGCCTTCCATGTTGTTGAAGGGTTCGTCGAGGCGACGCTCGCGGGAGATGTCCAGCGGATGGTTGTCACGCGGGTCGATGATCGTGCCCCGGTCGAACGGGGTCAGAAACTCGCGGTGTTCGTAGGAGAACAGCAGCTTGGTGCTTTCGCCGAACCAGGCCAGTGACGGTGCGACCAATGTCTCGCGGTGAGTACCGAAGTTGCGCCAGTAATCTTCGTCTTCGTGGTCCAGGACCATGCGATAGGCCAACCCGGAATCACCCAGTGCGCCGGTGCTGTCGAGGCCGCCACCGCTGCCGTTTTTGCCGTCGCCATAGGTCGAGCCACGCAGGGTCAACGCGTTGTACTGCTCAAGCTCGGGTTTCTTGCTGACCATGTTGACCACGCCGCCCGGGTCTTGAATGCCATAAAGAAGCGAGGCCGGGCCCTTGAGCACTTCGACCCGGTCCACGGTCGCATTCATGCCACGGCCCTGCACGATCGGCATGCCGTCGCGCATGATCGAGCCGTTGCGGTTGTCGCCGAAACCGCGAGTCATCACCGAATCCTGAGTGCTCGCCAGTGTGTTGCCTTGAGTAATGCCGCTGACGTTGGCCAGCGCGTCATCCAGATTGCGCGGCGCCTGATCGCGAATGACCTGCGCCGGAACCACGTTGACGGTCTGGGGGATTTCCTGGATCAAGGCCGAAGAGCGCATCACCGAACTGGTGGGCGGCGGCTGATAGCTCATGGATTGATCGGCCACCGAGGTGATGGTGGTCGCGCCCAGGTTCAAGGCGCCATCGGTAGGCAACGGCTCCAGCACCAACGTGTGGCCGTCGGTGCGACGGAAGGTGAACCCCGAACCGCTGAGCAAACGCTGCATCGCCTGCTCGGCACTCATCTGCCCGCTGAGCGCTGGAGCGTTGATGCCGTACGGCGCCTCATCGGTGTAGACCACGCTGATGCCGGTGATCCGGCTGAAGTCGCTCAAGGCCTGGGGCAGCGGTTTGGCAGCCATTGCGAAGCTGAACGGCGCACTCTGTCGGGCACTGCCGGCCTCAGCCGCCACCGCCATACTCAACGGCAGCAATGCCAACGCCGTAAAGCTCAAGGCACACGTACCCAACCACTGTTTGACCGATCCCGATTTTGCCCTGGACTTCATTGCTCATGACCTGTGTAGAACCCACGGAATGCGAATGACTCGCAGTTTCAGTCACTACACGGATGGCGTCGGGGTTTACCTCACCAGAATGTTGAAATTATTTTTTTGCCTTGGGAGATGTGGTGTTTGATCTGCCGCCATCGCGAGCAAGCTCGGCTCCCACAGGGATTGAAGTTGACCCACATTTTTGTGATCAACACCTATCCCTGTGGGAGCCGGGCTTGCCCGCGATGAGGCCATATGCTTCAACGCAAAATAATCAGATGCCCCAACACCTTGTGCTGCTCAAACCCCAACACCCCTTGTAACGAACTCAACACCGCTTGCGGGTCCTTGCTCGGAAAGCTGCCACTGACCCGCCGCGCCGCGAGTTCATCGTTGAGCAGCACAATCCGTCCCGGGTAATAACGCCCAAGGTCTTGCACCACGTCGGCGAGTGTCGCCTTGTAGTAATTGAGCCATCCCTGACGCCACGCCAATTGCGCTTCGCTGTCGACCGCATGGAGTTTTTGCGCCGCCCCCTCGCCATAGGCCACTTGCTGGCCAGCGATGAGAATTTGTTGCTCGGCGTGCTTGTCCGCCGTCACACCCACTCGCCCGGACAACACCGTGACCTGCGCGCCGTGCGGTTGGAGACGCACTTCGAACTGAGTCCCCAGCACCCGCGCCTGACCTTTTTCAGCGTCCACCACAAACGGCTCGCCGGTGTGGGTCACGCTGAAAAATCCGGCGCCGCGCCGCAGCTGAACGTGCCGCTCGCCACGACTGAAATCCACCGCAATCGCGCTGTCGGCATCAAGCGTGACTTGTGACTGATCCGCCAGCGTGACGGTGCGAATTTCCCCCGGCGCCGACACATAGTCCGCGCCCAGATCATCGACCCAGCGCGACGGTTGCCAGCCAGCACCGACGCCGATCATCAGCACCATGCACGCCGCCATCGCCATCGCCAACGCACCGGACCAACGCCGAACGCTGGTACGGCGCGAGCGATTCATCGCGTTGAGGTAACCCTGCAAGGCCAACGCGTCTTCATCGGCCAATGTTCGGGCCGGTGTTTCGGTCAACTCCCACACCACTTGCGCCTGGGCGTAAGCCTCGGCATGGGCGGGGTCGGCCTGTAGCCAATGGCTGAAGGTGGCCTGATCGCCGCTGCTGGGCTGGTCATGCAACAGACTCAGCCAGGCGAAGGCCGCCTGTTCCTGAGCAGGCGTCGGGATGACGCGTTCGGTGTTGTTCACAGTGCTTTCCCTGGCGTGCGCGGTTCGGGTTCCCGCAGGCTGGCCTTGCAAGCCTCGAGGGCGCGCATCATATGTTTTTCCACCGCGCTTTGGGACAAACCCATGGCCTTGGCGATCTCGGCGTATTTGCGCCCGTGAATACGGTTGAGCAAAAAGATCTGCCGCGTGCGCTCGGGCAGCGCACGCAACGCCGCTTCGACGTGACGCAAGTCGTTGCCTGCCTCCAGCGCCGCTTGCGGTTCGCTGCCGTGACTGTCCGGTTGATCCGGCATCCAGCCCTCGTTGACCCGCACCCGCGTGCCTTCGCTGCGCAAATGGTCGATGGCGATGTTGCCGGCGCAGCGCAACAGGTAGGTGCTGAGCTCTTCGACCTGCACCAGCGGCCTACGCCAGAAGCGCAGGAACAAGTCCTGCACCAGATCCGCGGCCGTTGCCCGACACCCGACACGACGGCTCACCAGCGCTTCCATTTGCGAACGCTGGGAAAGGAACACCTGCAGGAAATGCGCACGCGCACCGCGATGTTCATCGTCATGGGACTCCGGGGGGCTGGTGATCATCAGGTCAGCCCTTTGCAAACACGGCGACGGGGCTGGCGAGCAGACTCAAACCGGCCAACGCCAGGGCCAGGCGCGGGCGATACGGCATCAACAACACCAGCAGCAAAGCGCTGAGCATCAACACCGCAAACCACTCCACCAATCCAAGCCCCCAACCCGTCGACGACACTGCGGCCCACAGCGATAACGCCAGCAACAGCCAGCCACTGAGTTTCATCCCTTGGCGGCGACGGGCCGAGGGCTTGCGCCCCAGCAGTTCGGCGTGATGCCGATCCATGGATAAACAGAGCGCGGTGAAACCGCCGTAGCACAGCAACAAGGCCAGGAACATTCAGTGCGCCTCTTGCGCAAGCGCTACCGATTTCGCCCGTGGTCGGGTGACGATTCCAGCCTGCCCCGCGCGCTGCATTTTCCGCGCAGCCCACGCGAAAAACAGACCACCGCCCAGGCACGTCAGATCGAAACCGGCCATGGCCCAATCGCCCTGCATCAGGGTGACGCCCAAGTGATAAGGCGTGGTCTGCACGTTCAGCACCGGCACAGCACAGAACAGCAACGCCGCCAGCGCCAACTGTTCGACCCACGCGGCGCGACCACGGCGGACCATGGCGTGCAACACACTCAAGCCCCAGACGATGAAGAAGCTGTTCACCTCCCAATCCGCCCGCCCGGCCATTGCGACCGGCAACAATCGATTGGCCCAGAAGAACGCCGCCACCGCGACCATCAACCCCGACATGCTGGCGATGTTCAGCACTTCCACCAGCCGCAACTCAAACGGCATCACACCGCTCTTCGCATGTTTGAGCTGACGCTTGCCGAGCCAGATCACCAGCCCTGTACCGATCATTGCGGCGCCGGCCAAACCACACATGAAGTACAGCCAGCGCAACACCGGACCGGCGAAATGGCCCATGTGCAAGCCGTAGAAACTGCCGGCAACCGCCATGGGCAATGCTTGCTTCGGCGTTGCGCTGAGTAGCTGGCCGGTCACGCCGTTGAATGTCAACGCGCTGCCAAAGTCGTGGACCACCCGGTCAGCACCGTCACGCGCAAGAATGACCGAGGCATTCTCATCGCCCGGATTGTTGACCGTCAGCCGCCCGGCCCGACCGCCCGCCCATTGCTCACTGGCCCGTTCCAGCAGCGGTGCCAACGGTGCCAACTGACCCGGCTTGCCTGCCATGTCGGGCGTATTGGACGCCGGAAACACCTCATCGTAAAACGCCTCGGCATCACCTTTGTACGCGGCAAGGATGCTCGCCGGCATCACCATCGTCATGAAAATCACCAGGCTGCTGTACGTGATCATCAGATGAAACGGCAACACCAGAACGCCCACCGCGTTGTGCCCGTCCAGCCAGGAGCGCTGGCCCTTGCGCGGGCGGAAGGTGAAGAAGTCCTTGAAGATTTTCTTGTGGGTGATGATCCCGCTGATCAGCGCGACGAACATCACCATCGCTGCGATCGTCGACAGCCAGCGTCCCCACGGATAGGGCATCTGCAGCTGAAAGTGGAAGCGGTAAAAGAACTCGCCACCGCGTGTGTCCCGGCCCTGCACTTCTGCGCCGGTTTGCGGGTCGAGGAGTTTTTCGGTGAATTGACCGCGCGTGCCGGGCTTGGCCGGTGCTTGCTGCCACCTCACCGACAGCCCCGGTTCGCGAGCATCCGGCAAATCGATGAGCCATCGCGAGGCACCCGCGGCGTGTTGCTCGAGATAGTGCTGGGCCAGGGTCAGACTGGCTTCGGAGGACAGTGAACGGGCGGGAATTTCCGGCTGCATCCAGTGGCTGATCTCATCCTTGAAGTAGGCGAGCGTGCCGGTCAGGAAAATCGCGAACAGCAGCCAGCCGAAGATCAACCCGGCCCAAGTGTGCAGCCAGGCCATGGCCTGCCGAAAGCCCTCTTTCATCAGTGGCCCATCCAGTACGCCAGCCCCGCCACCGCCGCCAAAACCACGCTCGGCACGATCAATCCGAACCAGGCTTGCCACGCACTGCGACAGGCAAAGCACCAGAGTACGGCGACCAGATAGACCAGAAACGAGGTCATCATCCCGGTGACCACCGCTTCGCCACGAGCCAAAGGCAGCCACATCGTCAGGCTGACACTGGCCAATGCCGCAACGAGGTACCCCCCCAGCACGGCGGCCAGCACTCGGGAAGTGACGGCCAGTCGGTAGGAAACGGGGAGCGCGGTGATTTTGCCTTTCATGTTTCGACCTTGAAACGGGTGAGGCCTCGTGAATGTCACGGAGCCAACAAGGCCGCAATATTAATGATAAATATTCTCATATGCAAAAGAGTCCGATGAGATCGTCGATACAGTCGATTGCCGGATAAGGGTACCCACCACTACAATGCGAACAATTCTTGTTCTCTAACGTATCCGAATGCGCTCGGAGTGGTCCCGTTGCAGCCAGCCAATACCGTCGAAGTCCTCTATCACGCCCATCACAACTGGCTCACCGGTTGGTTGCGGCGCAAGCTCGGCTGCCCGGACAGCGCCGCGGACCTGGCCCAGGACACCTTCATGCGGGTGCTGACTGC
This sequence comes from Pseudomonas sp. GM41(2012), assembly GCF_000282315.2. Classification (GTDB taxonomy): domain Bacteria; phylum Pseudomonadota; class Gammaproteobacteria; order Pseudomonadales; family Pseudomonadaceae; genus Aquipseudomonas. The sequence continues at coordinate 147,113 of NZ_AKJN02000011.1, read as the reverse complement.
ACGGGAAACACCGCAGATCATCGAACCGCGAGCGTTCCTGACGACGATCGCCAAGCGCGTGCTGTTCAACCATTACCGCCGCCAGGATCTGGAGCGTGCCTACCTCGATGCGCTGGCGCAGATGCCAGAAGTCGTGGCGCCATCAGAGGAAGAACGAGCAATCATCCTGCAAACCCTGATGGAGTTGGACCAGTTGCTCGATGGCCTGCCGCGCCTGGTCAAGCGCGCGTTTCTGCTGGCGCAGGTCGATGGCCTGACTTATCCACAGATCGCCGCCGAGTTGGGAATTTCCATCGCCACGGTCAAACGTCACCTGAACAAAGCGGCCATGCGCTGCTACTTCGCCCTATGAACAACTCAATGAACACCCCACCGGACTTTTCATCCCAAGTCGCCGAACAGGCGGTGCATTGGTTGATGGAAATGCAGCAAGGGCCATTGACCCCACGCCAGCAACTCGCCTGGCAGCGATGGCACGATGCGCACAGTGAACATCAACGGGCCTGGGAACATATCCAGAGGGTCAACCAACGCTTGCGCGGTTTGACCTCGCCGCTGGCTCACGCCGCCCTCAACTCGCCGAAATCCGCCAGCCGTCGTCAGGCGCTGAAACTGCTGCTGATTCTCGGTGCCGGTTGCGCAGTCACGTGGGGAATGCGCGAGCACAACCCACTGACCCCGTTACTGGCCGATTACCGCAGCCCAGTCGGCCAGCGACGCAAGGTGCCGCTCGGTGATGGCAATCAGTTACAGCTCAATACCGCCAGCTCCGTGGATGTGCACGTTGAAGGTCAGCAACGGCTGATCCGTTTGCTCGAAGGCGAGATGTTACTCATTGCCGCCCAAGCGTTTCAGGTTCGTACCGCCCAAGGCCTGTTGAAGACGCAAGGCGCGCGTATGAACGTGCGGCAGTTTGCCGATCACACCCAGGTTGCGGTGTTCGAAGGCAGCGTTGAACTGATGCCCGACGGTGGTTCACCGCTGATGTTGCAAAGCGCCCGACAGTTGAGCTTTGGCGCAAAAGGCATCGGAAGTGCTCTGCCCCTGGACGCCAACAGCGGCGCCTGGGTCGACGGCATGCTGGTGGCCGCGCACATGCGCCTCGGAGATTTCCTTGACGAACTCGGTCGCTATCGCCGCGGGCAACTCCATTGCGATGCGAAGGTCGCGGATTTGCTGATCTCCGGGACGTACCCAGTGGATGACAGCGAACGGATTCTTGACCTGCTGGAAATCAGTTTGCCGGTGAAAGTGAAGCGCTTTACCCGGTATTGGGTGACGGTTGAGGCGAAGGTTTAAACGCCTAAAAAAATAAATGAGCCGTTTTTCAGATCTGGCGTGACAGAGAAGGAAAGCCACCTTGATTCCACCTTCTCAGGATCGTCGTCCATGCACTCCACCCGCCTCACCCCGCTGGCCCGCACTTTGCGCCAACTCTTGCTGGGCGCCAGCCTGAGTTTCGGCGCTGTAACGCTGGCACACGCCGCTGACGCCAAGCCGTATCACATCGCGCCGTCCTCACTGGAAAACGCCCTCAACCAGTTCGGCCGTGAAGCCGGTGTGCTGATTTCCTTTGGCTCGCAAGTTACCAGCGGCGTGCAGAGTCGCGGTCTGGAAGGCAACTACACCCCCGAGCAAGGTTTGAACGCCTTGCTCGAAGGCACCGGCCTGCAAGCCCGCGCCGAAGGTGACAATGCCTTCAGCCTGCAACCGGTGGGCGATACGGCCTTGGAACTGGACACCTCCAAAGTCGTCGGCGACTGGCTCGGCGATGCGGCGCAAATCAACGTATTCGAGCATCCGGGGGCGCGGGACGTGATCCGCCGCGAAGAGTTCGAACGCCAGGGCGCGACTCAGGCCAAGGACGTGCTCAACCGCATCCCCGGGGTGAATGCGCCGGACAACAACGGCACCGGCAGTCATGACATGGCGCTGAACTTTGGCATTCGCGGGCTCAATCCGCGGCTGGCCTCGCGCTCGACGGTATTGATGGATGGCATTCCGGTGCCCTTCGCACCTTATGGTCAGCCGCAGTTGTCGTTTGCACCGATCAGCATGGGCAACATGGACGCGGTCGACGTGGTTCGCGGCGGCGGTGCCGTGCGTTACGGGCCGCAGAACGTCGGCGGCGTGGTCAACTTCGTGACCCGGGCGATTCCCGATGAGCCGACGGTCAAGGGTGGTTTTCAGACCGAAACCAGCCCTTCCTCCAGCCACGACGGGTTCAAGACCACTGGCAACCTGCTGGCCGGCGGCACTGCCGAGAACGGTCTGGGCGGTGCGCTGCTGTATTCCGGCACGCGCGGTGGCGACTGGCGAGAACACAGCGATACCGAAATCGACGACCTGATCCTCAAGGGTAAATACCAGCTCGACGACGCCAACAGCTTCAACGCGATGGCCCAGTATTACGAAGGCAAGGCCGACATGCCCGGCGGCCTGAACGTCGCCGATTATGATGCCAATCCGTACCAGTCGACGCGTCCGAAAGACCAGTTCTGGGGTCGTCGGACGATGTTCAACGTTGGCTATCGCTATCAGGAAGATCGCCGGGAATTCACCGCCAACACTTTCTTCACCAAGACGTTGCGCAGCGGCTATCTGGATCAGGGCTCGTTCCTCTCGCTGTCGCCACGCGAGTATTGGGTGCGCGGTCTGGAAACCCGTTTCGCCCAGGGCTTCGATGTCGGCCCGACCAGCCATGAAGTCGGCGTCGGCTATCGCTACATCAACGAAGCCGGCCATGAATTGCGCTATCGCACGCCGACCGCCAGCAACGAATACCCGACCACCAACAGCCGCAACGACCGCGACACCCGTGGCGGCACCGAGGCCAATGCGTTCTTCGTCGACGACCGGATCGACATCGGCAAGTGGACGTTCACCCCGGGCATCCGCTACGAGATGATTGAATCGCAGCAAACCAACAACCTGACGAACGTGAAGTACAAGGGCGACTACAACACGGCGCTGCCGGCGTTGAACGTGCTTTATCACGTGACTGACACCTGGAACCTCTACGCCAATACCGAAGGCTCGTTCGGTAGCGTGCAATACAGCCAGATGCCTAATCGGGTGACCAGTGGCGAAGTCAAACCGGAGAAGGCGCGTACCTGGGAACTGGGCACCCGTTATGACAACGGTGCGCTGCGGGCAGAGATCGGTGCGTTCCTGATCAACTTCGACAACCAGTACGAAAGCAACCAGACCAACGACTCGGTGATCGCCCGTGGCGAAACTCGCCATCAAGGTATCGAAACCAGCGTCAACTATGCCCTCGATGATTTGAGCCCTTCGCTGGCTGGTTTCGATGTCTACGCCACTTACGCCTATGTGGACGCGACCATCCGCGAAGATGGACCGAACAAGGGCAATCGCGTGCCGTTCTCCTCGAAACACAAAGGCACGATTGGCGTGGGTTATACCGAAGGCGCATGGAAGCTGAACCTGGACAGCAGCTATCAGAGCGACCAATTTGCCGACAACGCCAACACCTCGGCTGAAAGTGCGGATGGCAGCACCGGCAAGATTCCTGGGTACATGCTGTTCAGCAGCCGCGCGGCGTATGACTTCGGGCCGAAGTTATCGGACTTGAATGTGGCGGTGGGGGTGAAGAACATCTTCAACCATCAGTACTTTACCCGCTCGTTTGATGACAACAACAAGGGCAAGTATGTGGGGGAGCCAAGGACGGTTTATGTGCAGACGTCGGTAGCGTTCTGACTCAATGAGTTCCAGAGCTAGACACCATTGTGGTGAGGGGGCTTGCCCCCGTTCGGCTGCGAAGCAGTCGCCAATCCTGCCTAGATAGTATGTCAGGAAGAATGCAGAGGGCCGCTTCGCAGCCCAACGGGGATAAATCCCCTCGCCACAGGTAATCATGGAGCCAGGGATTGGGTGAATCCACAAACAAAAACGGGCCTGCATAAGCAGACCCGTTTGTCAGTGGTGGAAGGTAAAAACCTAATCAGATATCAGCCGTTTTGCGCAGCCTGTTCGTTCTCGAGAAACTCGTCTTCCAGCAGCGCATCGGCTGCGACTCTCTCGAACGGCACCACAGCGGCACGTGGTTTGCCCCGCAGTTTGCCGAACAGGTGCTCAAGTGCATGTTCAAGTTTTTCGGCCGCGCCGTCGATCGCCAGTTCCAGGTTTGCGGCTTTATGGGTGACAGAAATCGGTTGGTGGCCTTTTGGCCGCGCTTCCAGCTGACAGCGCATGTCATGGGGACCGGGCTTGTCGCCGTTCTCGTCCCGCAGATGAACCTCGACGCGTGTCAGGTCCTCTTCATAACGTTCGAGCGTGCTCTCAATGGTAGTACGTACCCACTCCTCCAGTCGGATGCTGCTTTGAATATGGTTATCGCTGTTGACTTGGATTTGCATAGTTCATCCCTTATTTCAGCTAGCTCGCGAGAGGCCCTTCGGCTGGCCCTTGGGCGTCATCACCGCGACCTCTTGCTTACACAATCGGTCTGCTCGCAGAACAATTCAACCCCTAAAAAAAGATAAATTTTGATTCGCAAAAAAAGCCGGACAAGGAGCAAAAGCGCTGTTAAGGTCGGGAGTTGGATCGCCGGACTCTTTTGTCACAATTACTCACATCTGCCGCTCCGCCAGCGGATGCAGGCTTCGAAATATCCCCGCCTCTTCCACCAGCCAGTCATGCACCGCACGCACGCCCGGATGGCTCAGCGCCCCAGGCGCATAGAGCAGCACGTAACGCTTGTGATTGGGTACCGCCAGGCCAAACGGCACGATCAACGTCCCCCGCTCCAACTCGTCATTGAGCAAGGTTCGCCGAGCAATCGCCACGCCCATCCCGGCAATCGCCGCTTCGATGGTCAGGTGATTGCGATTGAAGGTGTGCCCGCGCCGCACGTCCGCACCTTCGAAGCCGATGGCGTTCAGGTAAAACTCCCATTCCGCGTACTCGTAACTGCCGCGCCAGGCGGTAATGTCGTGCAGCAACGGGAAATGCATCAGGTCCGCCGGGCCATGCAGCGGCGGCCGGCCGCGCAGCAGGCTTGGGGCACAGACCGGGAAGATCTGTTCGTCGAGCAAGGTTGTGGATAACAACCCGGGATAGCTGCCGTCATTCAGGTCGATGGCCAAATCGAAGTCGCCTTCGTGCAATGGCACGCTGCTGTCCTCGGCCACCAGGCGTAATTGAATGTCCGGAAAGCGCTGCTGCAAACGAGGCAGACGGGGGGTCAACCACTTGCTCAGGAACGATGGAATCGAACGCACCCGCAAAATCCCACTGATCATCCCGGCGTCCAGTCGTCGCAATTCCGCATCGATGCTGCCGTAAGCCTCGTTGACCGTGATGGCCAGTCGCTGGCCCTCGGCGCTCAGTTCCACGCCCCGAGCGCGACGATGAAACAGGCGAAAACCCAGCCGCTCTTCCAGCTGTCGGATTTGCTGACTGACCGCACCCGGCGTGATGTGCAGTTCTTCGGCGCAACGGGTGAACGACAAGTGCCGCGCGGCACAGGAAAACACGTGCAGCCAGACGTAAGTCTGGGCGTGCAATTGGCGACTCATTGTTTAGTCCTGCTAAAGGCTGTCTTAGAAAGTTTCGTTGGTCACGTAGGACCGAGGTAGGCAGTATCGCCGACATTGCGCTTGTCCTACAAAAATGGCAGCGATTTCTCTTCCATTGCTTGTATAGGCTTTAGCATGGCTATCAGTGTTTTCGATCTCTTCAAAGTCGGCATCGGTCCGTCCAGTTCCCATACCGTCGGCCCGATGCGCGCCGCCGCGACCTTCGCCCAAGCCCTGATTGACCAACATTTGCTGGCCGACGTACGGCGCGTAGAAATCCGGCTTTATGGCTCGCTGTCGGCGACCGGCGTCGGTCACGCCACCGACCGTGCCTGCGTCATGGGCCTGATGGGCGAGTGGCCGGACAGCATCGATCCCACGTCTATCGACAGCCGTATCCAGACCCTGCGCGAAACCGGCGAACTGTCTCTGGCAGGCAAAACCACCATCGCCTTCAACTGGCAACGCGACCTCCTGCTGCTCGACGAGAGCCTGCCCTACCACCCCAATGCAATGTCGCTGACAGCCTTCGGCGAAACTGGTGAGCTATCGGAGCAAACGTACTACTCGATCGGTGGCGGTTTCATCATCGAAGCGGCCGAAGCCGAGTCCGGCATCGCGCCCACCAGCGACGTGGTGCTGCCGTACGATTTTTCCAGCGCCGCCGAACTGCTCAAGCTCTGCAACCTGCACGGTCTGCGCGTTTCCGAATTGATGATGGCCAACGAATTGGCCTGGCGCAGCGAAACCGAAATCCGTCAGGGCCTGCTGCACATTTGGTCGGTGATGCGCGAATGCGTCGAGCAAGGGCTGCGCCATGAAGGCATCCTGCCCGGCGGTCTGAATGTTCCCCGTCGCGCGGCGAAATTGCACCGCAGCCTGTTGGAAATCGGCAAGCCGAATGTCATCACCTCCACGCTATCGGCCATGGAGTGGGTGAACCTGTTTGCCCTCGCCGTGAACGAGGAAAACGCAGCGGGTGGGCGCATGGTCACGGCGCCGACCAACGGCGCGGCGGGGATCATTCCGGCGGTGCTGCATTACTACATGAAATTCAACCCGGACGCGTCGGACGATGACGTGGTGGCGTTCTTCTTGGGCGCTGCGGCCGTAGGAATCCTCTGCAAGAAAAACGCGTCTATCTCCGGCGCCGAAGTTGGCTGCCAGGGCGAAGTCGGCTCCGCCTGCGCCATGGCCGCCGCCGGGCTGGCGGACGTGCTTGGCGCCACGCCCGAGCAACTGGAAAACGCCGCCGAAATCGGCCTGGAACACAACCTCGGCCTGACCTGCGACCCGGTCGGCGGCCTGGTGCAAGTGCCGTGCATCGAGCGCAACGCCATCGCCGCCGTGAAGGCGATCAACGCTACGCAAATGGCCCTGCGCGGCGACGGCAAACACTTCATTTCCCTGGACCGGGTCATCCGCACCATGCGCGACACCGGCGCCGACATGCACGACAAATACAAAGAGACTTCACGGGGCGGCCTGGCTGTTAGCTGGGTGGAGTGCTGAGGAGCATTCCCGACGCCTGTAACACGTGAGCCCGAGCAAGAACAATAACGAGGCCAAACGATGACCGATGTACGTACACCTGCTGCCGATAATCCTGCTGTAGACCTGACACGCATTAGCGAAACAACCCACAAGGGCTGGAGTAAACACGACACCACCTGGATGCTTGGCCTTTATGGCACCGCCATCGGCGCCGGCACGCTGTTCCTGCCGATCAACGCCGGCGTAGGCGGTTTCTGGCCGTTGCTGATCCTGGCAGTGCTGGCTTTTCCGATGACCTTTTTCGCCCACCGCGGCCTGACCCGCTTCGTGCTGTCCGGGCGTTCCGGGGACATCACCGAAGTGGTGGAAGAACACTTCGGCATCGGTGCCGGCAAGCTGATCACGCTGCTGTATTTCTTTGCGATCTTCCCGATTCTGCTGGTGTACAGCGTGGCGCTGACCAATACCTTGAGCAGCTTCATGGAGCATCAGTTGCACATCGCCCCGCCACCACGGGCGATTCTGTCGCTGGCGCTGATCCTCGGCCTGATGGCCATCGTCCGTTGCGGTCAGGGCGTCATCGTCAAATGCATGAGCGTGCTGGTTTATCCGTTCGTTGCGGCGTTGCTGCTGCTCGGTTTGAGCCTGATCCCGAACTGGAACGGCGCGTTCTTCGCCACCGCCAGTGAAGGCATGCCGATGCCGCTGTTCTTCAAGACCTTGTGGCTGGCGATTCCGGTGATGGTGTTTTCGTTCAACCATTCGCCGATCATCTCCGCCTTCTCCGTCGATCAGAAACAGCGTTACGGCGACCAGGCCGAACGCAAAAGCAGCGGCATCCTCGCCATCGCCCACGCGATGATGGTGGTGACGGTGATGTTCTTCTGCTTCAGCTGCGTGCTGGCCTTGTCACCGGCGGATTTGGCAGCTGCCAAGGCGCAGAACATCTCGATCCTGTCGTACCTGGCCAACCACTTCCAGACGCCGGTCATCGCTTACGCCGCGCCGCTGATTGCGCTGGTGGCGATCACCAAGTCCTTCCTCGGCCATTACATCGGCGCCAGTGAAGGCTTTCAGGGCCTGATCGTGAAAAGCCTGCGCGGCCGTGGCCGGGTGATGTCAACGAGCTGGCTGAACCGCGTGACCGCGTTGTTCATGATCCTCAGTTGCTGGGCCGTGGCGACCTTCAACCCGAGCATCCTCGGCATGATCGAAACCCTCGGCGGGCCGATCATCGCGTGCCTGTTGTTCCTGATGCCGATGTACGCCATCCGTCGAGTGCCAGCCTTGCGCCAGTATTCGGGGCAGGCCTCGAACGTGTTCGTGGTGCTGATCGGTTTGATTGCACTGTCTGCGATCATCTACTCATTCATGCCCTGAAACGGGCAGGCAAAAAGAAGGCGGGCTGTAGTGCCCGCCTCTTTTTTGCCGTGTCTATTGTTCGACAATTTTTCCGGCATGCCCCTTGCTTTGACCCTCCAGAGGCAAAAGGACTTTTGAAAACCTCAGCGAGCGACGTGCCGGTGGTCTGGTGTTGCGAACTAATCCCGATCACGGCGGGTCAACAACTGCACGTTCAATCAGGCGGTAACGCATCATGGACAACCCTTTTCAGCTCATTACCGATGCTTTTGCAGCGGATTATCAGATCAACCTGAGCATTCAGGGTCTGGATGGCAGCATCATGCTGACCCTGTCGAACAGCGGTCATGTGGTCGCCAAACGGATGATCAGCGCCGAACAACGCAATGACCCCCAGCGCCTCAAACGCCTGGTGCAAAGCATTCAGTTCGGCATTGCTATCGAACAGGGCCATAGCGCCGTGGCCATCCTCGAAGCCATGACCGACGGCGACAATCACAACCTGCCGCCGCCACGCGTCAAGGGCCACAGCCGGCCAGCCATGCGGCTTTAAAGCTCGCCCTTCTCGACTTCGGGATGCTCACCGGAACCCGCACCGATCTTGCGTTGCGGGTGTTCGATCTTCACCGAAGGGAATTGCGACGAAGCGTAACGCACCACCAGAATCGAGAACGCCAGCAGCAGAATCCCGCCGCACAGGTAGATGATGCCGATATCCGGCGGGTTGTGGTGCGAGACGTTGGAGATCAGCAGTCGCGTCAGCGCGGTGATCGCCACGTAGATCAGGAAACGCACCGGCATGTGGTTGGTCTTGAAGTAAATCCCGACCATCGCCCCCAGTTCCAGGTAGATGAACAGCAGCAAGATGTCATCGATCTTGATGTGCCCCGCCTCGATCATCTGCAAAAACTCCATCACCGCCGCCCACGCGGTGACTGCACCGATGGCGAACAGCGCCAGGTAGTGGAAGGTCTCGACGAACAGGTTGCCCAGGGACTCGGCCAGTTGATGCACGTTCTGCCGCAGGTTCTCGGCCCAGTTGATTTTCACGATGATTCTTCCTTAGCTCGGTTCGAGCGGATGATGCGGGTTTGACGTGACGTTTGTTCTGCATGCAGAAAAAAGGCCAGGGGCTGTTGGGTGAGATGGCGATGGGCTGCTACTGGACACTTTTGTGCTGGATTCGAGGGCCTCATCGCGAGCAAGCTCGGCTCCCACAGGTTTTGCGCAGACCACCTGAATTCGGTCTACATTAAAAAGCCACTACCCAAAGCGCAGGGATTCGCTTATCCTTTTCGCTGTATATAAATACAGTGGTCGAACAGACAATTTAATGTGAAGGCATGTGAGGTGGTGAATGGCCGTCGAAGTGGTATACCGCAGCAGCCGAGATCTGGAGCGCTTGTTCATGGATAAAGCCGAAGCTGACCGTCATGACAAAATGCTCGAACTGGCCGAGTTGCTGGCCGAAGTGTTGCAAAAAGCCGTTCCGTCCCTGACCGAACAGCAAGTGGAAGAAGCCGGGATCTACATGGCGAAGAACCGCGATGTGTTCGCCAAGGCGTTCAAGAGTCAGCCGGATGCTCTGTCCGAACTGCTGAACGCGCCTGCTGAAGTCGTTGAAAAGGCTGCCCCCGTTGAGGCGCCTGCACCTGTTGAAGTCGCTGAGCCGACCAAGCCAGCTAAAGCGCCCAAGGCTGCCAAGTAAGCAACGCCCGAATTGAATAGGCCCTGAGTCAAATGACTCAGGGCCTTTTTCATGCCTGCGAAAAGTCAGGCTTCGGGTTGTTCCAGCGAAAGCGGCTGGCTAATACGCCTATACATTGCTTTCACGTCAATTCACGTTCTCTGCATTAGCCTCTCAAATCCCTGTCGGCAAGAGGGCGGATTATTTTTTGGGGAGAGATGCGATCATTTGATCAAAGGCCGTTACCGAGTATCTTTCATCAAGGTTTTCTACGGTGGGCATTTTTGAAGGGAACCCGAATCGCACTCTGCCGGGAAGCGTTTCATTCATAGCTGAGTACCAGGTCAGCAGAGCTTGCTGGAGGCGCACGTGTAGCTCGAATCTACTCCGTCGGCGGGCGGTGTCTGCTTTGGCTCGTTCGCGCGCGAGCTGAGGATCTATGCGGCCAACAATGTAACAGTCAGCAAAGCCAATACGTCCTTGTGCGATCGTTTCTCTTGTAGCGTCCAACTCTGTTCGCCAGTCGTGTTCGCTCGCCTCGCCGATCTGCCAAAGACTCCAAATGTAGTGGAGCTTGAGAGGGTCACTGTCACACAAAGCCCACGAAGAAATGTCTTCCATGGCCAGCGCCGTTTGCCAGCGATCCACGTTTCGCTCTGCCCAAAAAGTTGCCGCTCCGACCGGATCCTTTATCCGATCTGGCTCGTTTTCAAAACGGCCGTTTTCAGGAATGACATGTTGCCCTCCATGCTTATCGCACCAAGTGGTTTTCCCACTGGCGCTGATACCCTCAACAACCAATATCATCGTTATGACTACTCCGTTAATTGCGCCATGATCTCACTTGCTCGCTGTGTCGGCAGCCGCATCAGCACATTTTTAAGATAGGCATTCGGGCCATACCCATTCATGCGCGCCGACTGGATCAGGCTCATGATCGCCGCCGCCCATTTTCCGCTGCATAACGACCCGGCAAACAATCAGTTCGAGCGCGCAAGTGCCCACGGTCGGACTCAGCTGTTCCGGAGTCATCTGGTCGTGAGGACGTCATGCCTCTGATTGTGCCAGACGGGCGATCAGCGGCGATAAACCGATGGGCTACCGGAAGGTGTCAAAGCACTGTGATCGAGCCGAGCGCACCGCCTCGCTGCCTTGGACAGCCCCAGCACAAAGCCTGAAGCTGCTCGCTAGCCACTATGACTTCCGGGGCATGCCGAATGCTGCTGGCTGACCCCGGTGGAGCGGCATCCACTTGCGAATGACGTTGGCATTGATGCCGTGGCTGATGGCAACGCTGGAGATGGTTGCTGCGGGTTGCAGGCAATCCTGAACAACCTGGGCCTTGAACGATTTGGGATAAGAGCTTCGTAGGCGCATGAAAACCCTGGCGATAAGGGTGATCGCGCCCGCTTAAAATACGCGGACACCATCGTCCTTAAAGCTGGAGTTCGGAGGGTGATTTGGCCGGATGCTAACGTTCCAGCGCCTCGACCAGCGCCTTGAAGAAGCGCGCCGCCTCGCCCCCCGTGACCACACGATGATCGAAAGTCAGGGACAGCGGCAAAACCGGATGCACCACCACCGCGCCATCGACCGCGACCGGTTCGTCACGGATCGCGCCAGCGGCGAGGATCGCCACTTGCGGCGGCACCACCACCGGGTTGGCGTAGCGACCGAACAAAGTGCCGAAATTCGACAGCGTCAGGGTTGCACCCATCATTTCCTTGGGCGGAATCGATCGAGCCTGCACGTCGGCCCTTAATCGCATGACGCCTTCCTTCAAGTCAGCCGGAGTGCGGTGACCGACATCGCGCAGCACTGGTACAAACAGGCCGTCCGGGGTGTCCACGGCGATGCCCAGGTCGAGCCGTTCGTGTTGCTTGAGCGACAGGCTTTTGCCGTCGAAGGCGCTGTTGAGCACCGGTTCCACGGCGCACGCGGCCGCCATCGCTTTGGCGAGACGAATCAGCGGTTCGCGGGCCTGACCCCAGCGATGCAGGTCGGCGTCACCGAAAATTGTCACGGGTACGACTTCCGCATGGGACCGCGCCATGTTCAGCGCCATGCTGCGCCGTACACCGCGCAACCGTTCACCGCCGAAGCGATCCAGTTCAGTTTGAGCCGCGTTTTCCACATCCGTGCGGGTGATCAGCCCTTCGTGGCCTGAGCCCGTCAACCCGCTCAACTCCACGCCGAGTTGCCGGGCCAGTTGTCGCACGGCCGGCGTGGCGCGAGTCGCCAGATGCTCTCGGGTCGAGGGGGCCGCCCCGATGAAAAACGAGTCCTCCTGACTGCTGCCGCCACCTTCGAGTCGCCCCACTACGGTGCCCGCATCGGCTTCGCCTTCGTAGCCGAGCAAGGGTTCACCGACGTGAACAATGTCGCCCTCGCCGCCGTAAAGTTTTGCCACCACGCCGTCGTAGGGGGCGGGGATATCCACCAAGGCTTTCGCGGTTTCTACCGACACCAGCAGTTGATCGGCCTTGACGGTATCGCCGACCGCAACGTGCCAGCGGACGATTTCCGCCTCCTGCAAACCTTCGCCCAGATCCGGCAGTTTGAAGTATTTCATCGCAGCCTCCTTGGGTTCAGGTGAAGTGAAGAACGTTGTCGCAGGCCTGAAGAATGTCCTCGACGTTGGGCATGTACAGCGACTCCAGTCGATACAGCGGCGGCGGAATGTCCGGCGCCGTGACTCGCTGGATCGGTGCCTGCAATTCCAGCAACACCCGCTCATAGAGGCTCGCGGCGATTTCCGCACCGACGCCACAGGAGCGCGGCGCTTCATGAACGATCACGCAACGACCGGTCTTGCGCACCGAAGCTTCCATCGTGTCGAGGTCCAGCGGCTTGATACTCGCGACATCGATCACTTCCGCCGAGACGCCCCGCTCGGCCAATGCGGTGGCGGCTTGCAGGGTTTCCATCACACTGGCACCCCAACTGATCAGCGTGATGTCGCTGCCTTCGCGCAGGGTGAAACAGATGTCCAGTGGCAGGCGCTTGCCATCGTCCAACAGAGCTTGCGGGTTCATGCGATAGAGCCGGGTCGGTTCGAGGAACACCACCGGGTCCGGGTCATCGATGGCCGCCAGCAACAAGCCATAGGCCCGGGCCGGCGATGACGGAATCACCACCCGCAGCCCTGGAATGTGCGCGAACAATGCTTCAGTGCTTTCGCTGTGATGTTCCGGCGCACGAATCCCTGCGCCCATCGGTGTGCGCATCACCATCGGGCACGTGATCCGCCCGCGCGTGCGATTACGCATGCGGCTGGCGTGGGACACCAGGTGTTCCATGGCGGCGTAGATGAAACCCATGAACTGGATTTCCACCACCGGTTTCAGACCCTGAGCGGCCATGCCGACCACCAGTCCGCCGAGCATGGTTTCGGCCAGCGGCGAGTCGATGACTCGCTTGAAGCCAAAGCTGTCGCGCAACCCTTGGGTGGCGCGAAACACGCCGCCGTTCACCCCGACGTCTTCACCGAGGACGATGACGTTCTCGTCTTCGCTCATCGCCCTATGCAGCGCGAGGTTCACCGCTTCCAGCAACGTGACTTTGCCGTTACTCATGGCTCGAATCTCCCGCGCGACGCGCCGCCCGTTCGAGCAACTCTTCACGCTGCCCGGCGAGGGACGCCGGCCATTGGGCGTAGACGTGATCCATGATCGATTCGGGCGCCTGAGTACCCGCTGCCTCGAAGTTATCCACAGCGCGCTGCACCAAGCCCTGGCATTCGCTGATCAGCGCCTGTTCGCGGCCTTCGTCCCACACGCCCTGGTCGACCATGAAACGTTGCAGGCGTTTGACCGGCTCTTCGAGCCAGGCCTGCTTGACCTCGTCCGCCGACCGGTAGCGTGTGGCATCGTCAGCGGTGGTGTGGTCGCCGAGGCGGTAGCTCAGGCATTCCAGCAACACCGGGCCTTTACCGTGACGCGCCCTTTCGAGGGCCGCTTGTACTCGGTCGTAAACCGCGAGCATGTCATTGCCGTCGACCTGCTCACCGTGGAACCCGGCACCGATCGCTTTCTGTGCCAGGGTCGGGGCGCCGCACTGAATCCGTCGTGGCACCGAGATCGCCCATTGGTTGTTATTGACCACGAACACCACCGGCAACTGCCAGGCACCGGCGACGTTGAGGGCTTCGAGGAAATCGCCCTTGCTGGTGGCGCCGTCGCCGCAGGTGGTGACGGCGACCCGATGTTCGCCGCGGATTTTGAATGCACTGGCAACGCCGCAGGCATGCAGGGCCTGGGTGGCAATCGGCACACAGATCGGAAAGTCCTGGGCCGCCGCCGGTTCGGCAAAATCGCTGCCACGTTCGTCACCGCCCCAGTACAGGAGGATTTCTTCCATGCGCACCCCGCGCATCAACTGCACGGCGGTGTCACGGTAATACGGAATCAGCACGTCTTCAGCGTGCATCACGCTGCCGATGGCGACGCCAATGGCTTCCTGGCCCAACGTCGGCGCATAAGTGCCGATGCGCCCGGTGCGTTGCAGGGCGACGGCTTTCTGATCGAAAAGGCGGGTCAGGACCATCTGCCGATAAAGGCGCGTCAGCAAATTGAAATCGTCGGCCCAGGCAGGAAGTTCGCCGAGCAATTGGCCGTCAGGGGATAAAAATCGGGTGTAAGGCAGCTCAACCTTGTGAGGCATCACAGGGGCTCCTGGCACGCCGCGTCAGCGTGCATCAGTCAAGCCTGACGCTTGTGGCGCCAAGCCTTGGGAGCAAGTCTGCCGGATAGGCCCTCACTCCTTCATCGGTTCAAGCTCATCGATACAGCACTTTCTCCGCCAACTCGTCAGCCACTCGGGCCGGCGAGCGTTTTTCCGCTTGGGCATGGGCGAAGACTTCGGTCAGCCGGGAGCTGATTTTCGACAGGTGTGCGGTGATGGTCGATAGCTCTTCACCGCGGTGCTTGAGCGAAACATAGATCAGCCCGCCGGAGTTGATCACGTAATCCGGCGCATACAGAATGCCCCGCCGCTCCAGTTGATCGGCGACTTCCAGATGGGTCAGTTGGTTGTTCGCCGACCCCGCCACCGCCGCGCAGCGCAGTTGCGTCACGCTGTGGCTGTTGAGCACGCCACCGAGGCCGCAGGGCGCGAGAATGTCGCAAGGGGTGCTGAGCAGCGCCTCGTTGGCGATCGGGTGAGCGCCGAGTTGCTCCATGGCCAATTGCACTTTGCCGTGATCGATGTCGCTGACCAGCAGTTCGGCACCGGCGGCGTGCAGTTGTTCGGCGAGGGCATAGCCAACATTGCCGAGCCCTTGAATCGCCACTCGCAGGCCTTCGAGGTTATCGCTGCCCAGCCGGGCCATGGCGGTGGCACGAATGCCGGTGAACACGCCCATCGCCGCGTGCGGTGCAGGGTCGCCCGCGGCGGTGGTGCTGGTGACGTGCTGGGTCTGTTGGGCGATGCAATCCATGTCCGCCACCGAGGTACCACTGTCGATGGCGGTGATGTAGCGGCCGTCGAGCAGATTGATGCAACGCCCGAAGGCTTCGAATAGCGCGGCGCGGTTTTCCACATGGACCGGGCGAACAATCACCGCCACGCCGCCGCCCTGAGCCAGGCCGGCCAGCGCCGCCTTGTAACTCATGCCTTGGGCGAGGCGCACCGCATCCTCGACGGCGGACTCGTCGCTGGGATAGGCAAGGTAACGACACCCGCCCAGGGCAGGCCCCAGACGGCTGTTATGAATGGCAATGACCGCCTTCAACCCGGTGACCGAGTCGACGCTCAGATGCAGGGATTCAAGGCGAGTGCTTTGCATGAGAGCGAACATCGTAGGGCTCCCGAATCACTTCTTGTAGTCGCCAGTATAGGCTTGCGCCCGAAAATTGCAGAAGCGCACCGGAATAAGCGAGGCCGCCATGCAGACTTTCGGGCATAACCTGTAACCGCCTATGTTCGGCACTGGACGAATGCCGGAGACGGGGCTAAAACGAGGCATTGCCCGGAGATTTTGATGACCCCCCGCCAACGTTTTTTCGACTGCCTGCAACGTTCACCGCCCGCGCTGTTCGAGGCGGCGCTGTGGATTGCCGCCGAGCACGACAGTGAGGTCAATCCCGAGGCAGTGCTGCAAGATTTCAAAGACCTGCAACAACGGGTCAGTTGTGGCTTGCCGATGTTGCCGGTGAGCGAACTGGCCCAGCCGTTGTTACGGCGTATGAATGACCTGGGATTCGCTCAGGACGACTCCACGCCATTGCGTCCGCAAGTCGCGCTGGTCAATAAAGTGCTGGAACGCAGACGCGGGCAGCCGCTGAGTCTGGGATTGATTGCCCTGGAACTGGCCAGAGGTCTGGAAATCCCCATGGTTGGGGTCAACTTCCCCGGGCATTTCCTGCTGCGGGTACCGGGCGCCGATCACCTGCTCGACCCCTGCGGCGGGCGTCGGTTGTACCCCAACGATTGCCGGGAACTGCTGCAACGCCAGTACGGCCCGAACATGCAGCTCAGCGCCGAGCATTTGCTCACCGCCGAACCGGTGCAAATGCTGCAGCGGTTGTCGCGCAACCTGCGTCAGTTACACCTTTCTAACGATGACTACATCGGCGCTCTGATCGACGCCGAACGAGTGCTGGAACTGGGCAACGCCAGTGCCTCCGACTACCTGGCCCGGGCCAGCCTCTATCAACGGCTGGATTGCCCGAACGCCGAGCGATTTGACCTGGAGCATGCCCTGCTGCTCAGTGACGACCCGATTCAGCGGATTCGCCTGACTGAACGATTGGGGCATTTGCCGCCTAACTCCATCGTCCACTAACCACCGCCCCCTGTAGGAGCCAGGGGGGCGCCTAGCCCTTGCTCGCGATGCAGGCGACTCGGTCCATCAGGATCACCGCGTTATCGTTCTTCGCGGGCAAGCCTTGCTCCTACAAGGGGCGGTGTGAGGCTTTATGGGGTGTCCGGCTGGTTCGCCGGATGCGCCTTGATGAACGCAGGATGCGTCGCCGCCAACGCCGCCACTCGACGAATCCGCGGATACGCCTCAAGTGAAATGCTGAAGCGCTCAGCCGCGTACAGCTGTGGAATCAGGTAAACATCCGCCAGTCCCGGTTGCGGACCAAAGCAATAACCCTCATCGCCGATCAACTGCTCCACCGTCGCCAATCCCTGGCTGATCCAGTGCCCGATCCACTCCACCACTTGCGGTTCATCGTGCCCCAACTGCCGCAGCTTGTTGAGTACGCTGACGTTGTGCAGCGGATGCACGTCGCAACCAATCACTGCCGCCACGCCACGCTCATGGGCGCGCGCGGCGAGGTCTTTGGAGAGCAGCGGCACCTGTGGATAACGTTCCTCCAGGTATTCGATGATCGCCGGCGACTGGATCAGCAGTTCGCCTTCGTCGGTGCGCAAGGCCGGCACCCGGCCTTGTGGATTAATGCTCAGATACGGCGGCTGTCGATGTTCACCACCTGGCGGCGCGATCAGGTTGATCGGCAGCGCCTGGTAATCCAGCCCCTTGAGCGCCAACGCAATGCGCACCCGATAGGACGATGTCGAACGGTAGTAGGTATAGAGTTCCATGACCCGATCCTCTTAGCGTGCCGGCAGCACTTTGCCGCGGCACTCGCCGAAACCGATGGAGGCAAAACCCTCGCGGTTGCAACGGGCACGCAGGATGATTTCGTCGCCGTCCTCAAGAAATTTACGCACCTCGCCAGACGCGAGTTCGATCGGCTTTTTACCGCCCTCGGTGATTTCCAGCAGGCTGCCGAACTGACCGTTCTCCGGCCCCGACAACGTGCCCGAACCGAACAGGTCACCGGCCTGCAACTGGCAGCCGTTGACGCTGTGGTGCGCGACCAATTGCGCCACGGTCCAGTACATGTGTTGGGTATTGCTGAGGGTCAGGCGATGGGCCGGCAGGTTTTGTTCGCGCAGGCCTTCGGTGAGCAGCAGCACTTCCAGTTCGATGTCGAAAGCACCCGCCGCTTGATCGCGTTTATCGAACAGGTACGGCAGTGGCTGTGGATCGCCTTCCGGACGTGCCGGCTGAGCGCGACGGAACGGCTCCAGCGCTTCGGCCGTCACCACCCAAGGCGAGATGCTGGTGATGAAACTCTTCGACAGGAACGGCCCCAGCGGCTGGTATTCCCAAGCCTGAATATCTCGCGCCGACCAGTCGTTGAGCAGGCAGAAACCGGCGATGTGATCGGCAGCATCACCGATGGCGATCGAGTCGCCCATCTCGTTGCCCTGACCGATCCAGATGCCCAGTTCCAGCTCATAATCCAGACGTGCACACGGGCCAAAGGTTGGCTCGGTCTGGCCGGCTGGCAGCGTCTGGCCTTTCGGACGGCGAACATCGGTGCCCGACGGGCGAATGGTCGAAGCGCGGCCGTGATAACCGATCGGCACGTACTTGTAGTTCGGCAGCAGCGGGTTGTCGGGACGGAACAGTTTGCCGACATTTTGCGCGTGCTCGATGCCGACGTAGAAGTCGGTGTAATCGTTGATTTTCGCTGGCAGGTGCATCTCGCAATTCGCCGCCAGTGGCAGCAGTTTTGCGCCTTGGGCTTCGATCTTGCCGTGCAGGGTGCTGCCTTCTTTGAACAGTTCCAGCAGGCGTTCGCGCAGGGCAACACGAGCGTCACGGCCCAGTTCGAAGAACGCGTTCAGCTGACCGCCACGGGTGGCTTCGACTGCAGTTTTTGCGACGCCATCGAATAGGCCGGCGTCCAGTGCAGCTTCCAGGTCAAAGATATGTTCGCCAATGGCCACGCCACTGCGCGGTGCCGACCCCTTCACGCTGAACACGCCCAGCGGCAGGTTCTGCAGAGGGAAATCAGCATGGCCGTTGGCGGAGGCAACCCAGCTACGAGTGATGGAAGTCTGAGTCATGGGTTATCTCCGGGTCGGGTCGAAAGTGGCGGGCAGCGTGGCCCAGCAGGCATCGTAGTTGTTTTGCAGTTGTGGGCAGTCGAGGGCGAATCGGCTCGGGCGCAGCACCTGGCTGGTCTCGAACATGAAGGCCATGGTGTTGTCGATTTTCGCTGGTGCGAGTTCGGCGTTGATCGCCTTGGTGCAGGTTTCACCATCCGGGCCGTGGGCGCTCATGCAGCTGTGCAAGGAAGCGCCGCCGGGCACGAAGCCTTCGGCTTTGGCGTCGTACTCGCCCTTGATCAGGCCCATGAATTCGTTCATCAGGTTGCGGTGGAACCACGGTGGCCGGAAGGTTTTCTCGGCGACCATCCAGCGTGGCGGGAAGATCACGAAGTCAAGATTGGCCTGACCGTGAACGCTGGTCGGCGAGGTCAGGACGGTAAAGATCGACGGATCCGGGTGGTCGAAACTGACCGTGCCGATGGTGTTGAAACGACGCAGGTCATATTTGTACGGCACGTTGTTGCCGTGCCAGGCGACCACGTTTAGCGGCGAATGATCAAGCTCACAGCCCCACAACTGGCCGAGGAATTTCTGCACCAGCGTGGTCGGCTGCTTGAGGTTTTCGTAATGCGCGACTGGGGCCAAGAAGTCCCGCGCGTTGGCCAGGCCGTTGCTGCCGATCGGCCCCAGGTCCGGCAGGCGCAGTGGCGCGCCGTGGTTCTCGGCAATGTAGCCGCGGGCTTGCGGATCGAGCAGTTCAACGCGAAATTTCAGGCCGCGTGGCAGCACGGCGATTTCCAGCGGCTCCAGTTCCAGCACGCCCAGTTCCGTTGCGATGCGCAGACGTCCCAGCTCCGGTACCAGCAGCAGTTCACCATCGGCGTTGAAAAACACGCGCTCCATGGAACGGTTGGCGCGGTAGGTATAAATGCTGATCCCGGCCGGTTTTTCCGCGCCGGAGTTGGCAGCCATGCTCACCAGCCCATCGATGAAATCGGTTGGCTCGGTCGGTATATCCAGCGGATTCCAGCGCAGGCGATTGGGGGTCACTTCACCCAACGGCCCGCCGGCCAGTTGCCGATCCAGTTTGACGAACGCCGGGTGATTGGCCGACGGCTGAATACGGTACATCCAGGTGCGCCGCGCTTCGCTGCGGGCCATGGTGAACGCCGTACCGGAGAACAGTTCGGTGTAGAGACCGTACGGGGCTTTTTGCGGGGAGTTCTGGCCGACGGGCAGTGCGCCAGGCAACGCTTCGCTGCTGAATTCGTTACCGAAGCCGGACTGATAAGCCAGCTCGGGCGCCGTTGAATCGAGGTTCATGGAGCCTCCTGAACAGGGAGTAGGCATGGCCTGTCGCTCCATTCAAGAGGTCTGGGCACGCCCGGGTTATTTTTATCGTAATTCGATTACGCTTAACGTAATTTGATTGGTATTGACCGTCAAGCTATAAAGACGCCCATTCGTCCCGGGATCAGACCGCCTCCATGGAAACGCCGCGCAGCAACGATAAACAGAAAGTCCGCTCGGCCGAGGTCGGCACTGACATCCTCAAGGCCCTGGCCGAGTTGTCGCCATCGACTTCACTGTCGCGCCTGGCCGAACACGTACAGATGCCGGCGAGCAAGGTTCACCGCTATCTACAGGCGCTGATCGCCAGCGGTTTTGCTGAACAGAATGCTGCCACCAACCATTACGGTCTGGGCCGCGAAGCCTTGCGTGTAGGGCTGGCAGCACTCAACAGTATGGACGTGCTGAAAGTCGGCGCCCTGCCCTTGGCCGAGTTGCGTGACGATCTGAATGAAACCTGCTTTATAGCGGTGTGGGGCAATCAAGGCGCGACCGTGGTGCACATCGAACCGGCGGTGCGCGCGGTGACGGTGGTGACTCAGTTGGGTTCGGTGTTGCCGTTGCTCAGTTCGTCCACAGGGCTGGTGTTTGGCGCCTATCTGCCAAAGCGTGAAACCGTGGACTTGCGCGAGCAGGAACTGCAAAGCAGCGCTTCACATGCGCTGGCGGACGATCAAGCCTTTAAGGCGTTGTGCGAACAGATCCGCGAACGCGGTCTGCATCATGTGCATGGTTTGCTGATGCCGGGGGTCGATGCGTTGTCGGCACCGGTATTCAATGCTGTCGGGCATGTTGCGGCGGTGATGACCATTGTCGGCCCGGCATCATTGTTTCACGCCGATGAAAACGGCCCGGCGGCGCAGCGGTTGTTGGCTGCGACGCGGGCCGTGAGTTGGCGGATGGGCTATCAGCCGATCCCGGATTCATCGACATAATGATTAGTGCAGCACACTTTTAAAGTTAAACAACGTAATGCATCAGACGATATACGGGAGGGATATCTTGTCTCAGCCGTTACAGCAGACGAGTTTTGCTGTCGAGGGCTTGTGGATCATCGAGAATAGCTTGAATGGCCTCGAGCGCCCGTGAAGGCAAACTCTGATGCCCGGTCGCCTGGCTGTAAAACTTCTGAACCGAATACATATCACCCGCCAATCCGATAAAGTCCTTCACCAACTTGGTTGGCTGGGTCTTGTTGTAAGCGGCTTTACCCAGCGACCCCAGTTCGATCAGTGCATCCAGAAAATGCATTGCCGCAGTGGCGCGATCCCCGTCGTTATAGGCTTCGGCACCTTCCAGCACACTTTTGGTGAACAACACCACACTCAGTGCAATGCCCACCGGCGGAATCACCACGCTGACAACGGTGGCTGCAGCCTGCACCGCGTCGAACACCAACTTGAAGATGATTTCGTCGAGGCTTTTGGTCTTTTCATCGACATCGAAAATCGTGCGATAAATCAGATCGTCATAACTGCTGCCCAGGTCTCTGACGCGACTGTTGAGTGCCAGAACCGGGGCATCATTGAAGTTGCCAGCTTCCTCCATATCTGTGATGTACGTATGCACCACCCGCTGATCCTTAAAACGAACCCGATTATAGAAATAGTTGCCGAACTTGAGTTTCTTCACGGCGGATACAAACTCCGAATGAGGACGAATCAGTCGGCCGTCAGGTGCGTCAGGCGTATACAGGAACTCCTCAATCCGATCAGCCATCACCAATCGGAAAACGAATACACCGACCACCAGTTTTCCTTTCAAATACAACTTGAACATGGCGCTGAAGCGAACATCACCCGGATGTTCACCCATGGGATTCATCGTTCGTGTGTCAATTTTTTCCAGGTCTTCAATAACAGTCATCAGTTGCCGATACTGCTCGGCAGTCAAACGACCGTTAAAACGCTCCTGCATTACCCCTACTTTCATTTGGCGGCGCTGGAGCTCAAGGTGAACCGCTCGTTTAAACGCACCCTCGGGATGGTTTCTATCCAAATGCTTCGAGCGCAGCATTTCGATGTACTTTTCGCCTGGGCGCAGCGTACGCGACCAGCCGGCAATATCCCGGATATCAAGTTCGCTGATCGGCGGATGATCATGTTCCAGAGTAAATCGCGGATAGCTCCACGGCGTCTGTTTTTCATCGGCGTAAAAGTGCGTTTCGGTGCTGATCAGTTCGGTCAGCGTCATGCCCAATTGCGGACTGACGGATACAAAGATGCGATCAGGATTGACCGTTGCCCGCTCCCCCCTTTCAGCCAGAACTTGTTCGATTCGCTGTTTAATCAGATCGAAGCAGAACTTGCCGTAGGGAATGAAACCGCCCTCACGTGTGGCAATGACATGCAAAGCCTTGAGTTCGCACCGAGCGCGAGCAAAGTCCTGGCGTTGAGCGTCGGAAGCCGCGCGATAAGCGTAAGGTGTCCGGGACTCTTCCTCGGCCACTCGCCAGGCGCGAATGTTTTCAATGGTGGCGGTCAGTACTTCAGCGCCTTTGTAAGGCGATGCAACCAGACTCACTCCTTTCCAGGTACTCGGCAGACGTTCGACTTGTTTCAGATAGGTGGCAATGGCTTCTCGATCCACACTGTGGGATTGCCAGGTCAGGTAGTCCCGACCTTTGTCGTCTATTGTCCATTCGCCAACCCGTATGCCTACATGTTGCAAATTCTGGCATTCGTACCAGTCCTGTCCACCTGGCGAGCCTGGCGCATACAGCAAGAAACCGTCCTGACCATCGCGTCTTGCGACCAGAATCAACTGCTGAAGCGCACGCGTGTTGTCGATGAGGCGCACGCCATCAATAGTGAATGCCTGGTCGCCGAACAAGGCAGAGACAATCCGTGCGGAGCTTTCTTCGTTAATGTGCTTCTGATGGCTAGCAGCCAACGCACTCAGCAACAGGCGCTGGCTCATGACGTTCTTCAAGGCTTGCATGACTTCTTGACGCTGATACTGAGAACGAAACTGGGCACCGTAGGCAGCCCGGGCATCGGCGCTCATCATCTCTTCAAACCATTGCTGATTCAGCTCGGCGGGAAGTCCGTCACCCTTGAATACGAGTTCGGCCCTTTGCCCCTCCTCGTAAAGGCCGTAGATGAACTGCTCGGTCAGGGTACGAGTATCTTCCTGCTCGATCTTCCGACCTCCCACCTGGAATGTATAACGGGCATTACACACAATTTCATCGGCATCCCGGTCCTGGTCAAACTCCAGTTTAATGTTCTGATTGACGATACTACGGGCATAGTCTTTGAGCGAGCTGAAGTGCCCCAACTGTTTTTTCAACTCACTCTCCCTCGCCACCAGCGATGCTTCATGCTCTAAATAGAGTTCGCGATCTTCCTGAGCTATTCCGTTCAGCCACGAGGGTGTTGCGTTGGCAATCAACGCCTTTGCATTAAACAAACTGTTCATATTCATCGTCCTTTGTTAACACGTTTATGCCTGACAGGGTGTCAAAGCACTTAGCGAAAACTTACGCCAGAACAATGCAAAGCAACACGACTCAAAAAACACAACATATTATAGACGCGAACAACTTATTACCGGAAACAAAAACACACAAGAGCAGACACATATAAGCAAATCAAACACAGACACCTTTTACGCGCACACACCCAATAACTTAGCCTTCGCAACAGCTTGCGTTCTGCGCTCAACCCCCAACTTTCCATTAATTCTACGGGCGTGAGTTTTTACTGTATGTAACGAGATGAACAATACATCGGCAATCTGTTGATTGGAGTTGCCCTGCGCGATCAACTGTAAAACTTCAAGTTCCCGTTTACTGAGGGGACTGGAACTGTGAGCCTCAACAGACAGTTCAGTGATCGACACCTGCGCTGCAGATGTAAGTAGCCACTGGGGTTGTCGTAATTGCAACTCGCGCCACGCTTGCCGCCCTTGGCAACGGCTGATCATTTGCTCCCCTTCTTGCAAAGCGGCAGTGGCCAGATGCGATTCACCCTGAAGCCAGATCACTTCGGCCCGCGCCAGATGCAACTCCGCTTCGAGGGCGTACATACCGTTAGCGTGCGCATTGTCGATCAGAGTTTGAAGCAACGCTGCGGCGTTGCTGAGCTGTTGCAGATAAACCTCGGCCAGAATCAACAGACACTCAATCCGCGGAACAAGCTCCAGTGTTGCCGGGGGAGCCTGGCGAGCCTGCGGCCCACAATAATGACGCAGTACCCGCGTCAGTGCCTCATGGGCCAGTTGCGGTCGCCCCTGCTGTAACCAGAACTGGCTGCTGACTTGCAACAGGACGCCGCGATAGACGGTATCCGGAATTTGCCGCTGCTGCATCAGCCGTTCAGCATCGCGCAATTGGATAAACGCCTGGGTGTAATCACCCTGATTGGCCGCCAGCTGCGCGAGACCAAGAAATCCATATAACACACGCTTGTCGTGACTGTGCAGACACAACTCGAGACCGCGCTGAAAGCACTCGCGTGCGTGTTCATCCTGGCCCATGGTCAACGCCAGTCGCCCACGTCGCAAAGCGATACGTCCAAGCAACGGCGCGGGCCGGTCGGCCTGCTGGCAGAGCAGTTCATGTATGTTGAACAACAAACTCTCGGCGCGAGCCGGGGCGCCACGCTGCTCCAGCCATTGCGCATGATCGAGCTCCATCAGGCCCTCGAACACCAGCGAACCTTGCGCCCGCGCCAGGCACAGCGCGTCGCGGTTGTGGGCTTGCGCCACGTCGAGTTCGCCCCTTAGCAAAGCCTGTTGCGTCAAACCGGACAAACACATCAGGCGCGCCGTCCAACAGTCAGGATCGAGCGCGCTCAACGCGTCAAGAAAGTGCGCGCGCGAAGCCTCCATTCGTCCCTGTAAATGCAGCAACCAACCCTGCAGGGCCTGCCAACGTGCAATCAGTTGACGCTGAAGCACCGCCGAGGGTTGAGGCGTGAAATGCGCCAAATGCGCGATACAGGCGGTCGCCTGTTCGAAACGTCCGGCGAACAACAGCGCAGCTGTAATCAATCCGACCAATTGCGGGCTGCCCAGCGTCAGTTCTTCGCCTTGCTGCTCATGCAAACGCAACAACAGCACCACCGTTTGCTCCTCGAACAAATGCTCGAAACTGAAGTGCTGCAACAGGCTGACCGCCACTTCGTATTCCTCGGCGAGCAAGGCCTGTTCGAAGGCCGATTTCCAGTCCTGTTCGGTACAGAACCATTGGCAGGCACGCCGATGCCAGGAGCGTCCCGCCGGCCATTGCTCATCGCGCAACAACTGTGTGAACGGGGTGAATATCTGCAGCCAATCGGTGGAGTCCCCCCACGGTTCGATAAAACAGCCCAGCGTTTGCAAGGTCCGCAAGTACTGAGCGCCCTCTCCGGCCCCGAACAGGTGATCGCACAGCCGGGCATTGAAGCGGGGCAAGTGGGCCAGCACGCGCCAGGCCTCGCTCAACTCAGGCGTCAGCGAGCTGAACAACTCATGCTCCAGGTAATCGAGCAAGGTGTCCGCCCGTCCCTGGGGTTTGTCCTGACGCGACCAGTCGCATTTCTGCAGCAATGCAATCCGCACACCGGCACACCAGCCGCCGGTGCGCTGGATGATCCGCCTGGCCACCTTGCTGGTCTGTTCCGGTACCCATGGCTGCACTATCTGCTCGACTTCACCTGGCGTGAAAGCCAGCGAAGTGCTTTCGCACTCGTACAACTCATCGGCGAGCAGCAACCTTGGCCAGTTGCAGGGCGGCCGGCGGCGAGCACCCAGCCACCAGGTCAGCATCGGACTGCTGATCGCCAGCATGCGATCCAGTAGCAGGTCCAGCTCCGGGTTTGGCAGGCGGCAATAGTCATCGAGAAACAGCCAGGTCGGCGTCTGCAATCGCGCCAGATAGCCCAGCAACTCTGTTTCACTCGACGAAGCCAGCCCCAGCGTCTCTGCCAGACGATGACGAAAATCCGCCGCACTCGCCGCCATGCCAGACAATGGCAACCAGAACACACGGCACTGCAGCGGGGCCTGTAACAGGCATTCGGCGAGCAGCGCTGTCTTGCCACTGCCGGCCGGCGCGCAGAGCAATTTCACCCGTGCCGTGGAGGCCAACAACGGCTCGGTCAAGCGAGCCCGTGACAGGTGATGAGTGGACAGACGGGGCAGGAATCCAGGACGGTCCAGACACGGGATCATGGCGGTCATTGCGGCGTGCCTTTTTATAATTGTCCGGCAACCCTAGCCCTCTCTAACCCGCTTGTTGAGAAGTATTCAGCACGCTGATTGGCAGCCATAAAAAAGGCGACCACCCGGTCGCCTTTTGTACTGCCGATGTATCAAAACCCTTACCGAACGCCCTCGGCGCGCAAGGCCGATGGCGTGTAGTCGGCAGCCTTGGCTTCGAAGCCGAATTCGAAACTGTGCTTCTCTTCGTTCTTCATTCCCAGGGCAATGTATCGGCCGGCAATGATGTCGTAGAGCGCTTCGAGGGTGTAGGCCGGAGTCTGGTGATCGTAGTAGTACTGAGCGTGCCCCTCAGCTACTCGCCACAGCTGACCGCGACCGTCGTAGTGGTCCGCCAGTGCCACTTGCCAGCTGTCTTCGTCGAGGTACATGTGGCGTTTGGCGTAGATATGCCGTTCGCTCGGCTTGACCGTACCGATCACTTCCCAGACCCGGTGTAACTCATAACGGGTCAGGTCCTGATTGATGTGCCCAGCCTTGACGATGTCGTCGTACTTGAGGCTCGGCGAGTCGAGTTTGTAGCTGTTGTAAGGGATGTACATTTCCTTCTTGCCGACCAGTTTCCAGTCGTAGCGATCCGGTGCGCCGGAGAACATGTCGAAGTTGTCGGACGTGCGCAGGCCGTCCGCCGCAGTACCCGGCCCGTCATAAGCCACTTGCGGTGCGCGACGCACACGACGCTGGCCGGCGTTGTAGATCCACGCCAGACGCGGCTCTTTCACCTGATCGAGGGTTTCGTGCACCAGCAACACGTTACCCGCCAGACGCGCAGGTGCCGTCACCGATTGCTTGAAGAAGGTCAGCACGTTGGCGGCTTTTTCCGGGTCCAGGTCCTTCATCAGTTGCGGTACGGCGATCTCTTCTTCGAAGCGGATCGGCGTGTAGCTGCCGTTCGTTTGCGGGGTCACCTGAGTGATGATCCGGCGCAGGTTGCCGCCGTGATAGCGGGTGATGTGGTTCCACAGCACTTCGACGCCGGTCTTCGGAATCGGGAAGGCGTAGTAGCGGTTGCCGGTGAAGTTGGCCAGGCCGTTACCGTCGTTGATGCTGTTCACGTTCAGTGCGCTGCGCTTGGCCGACTCGTAAATCTCCGGGGGTAGGGCCACGGTGCGGTGGGTCGGATAGACTGGGATCTTGTAGGTTTCCGGGTAGCGCTTGAACATCGCTACCTGGCCATCCGAGAGCTTGTCCTTGTACTTGTCGACCGTCGCGGCGGTGATGGTGAACAGCGGTTTTTCACTGGCGAACGGGTCGGCCAGGAAACCTTTGCTGTCGACTGCGCCAGCGTTTTTCGGGATGCCACCGGTCCATGCCGGGATCGAGCCATCGGCATTGCCGGCCTTCTCGGCGCCCACCGGCGTGAGGCTGGTGCCCAGCTTGTTGGCTTCTTCCGGCGAGACCGCCGCCATCACGTTGGCAGCCAGCAGACTCAAGGCCAGGGCGCCGCATTGCAGAATCATCTTGCGCATCAAATTCATCCTTCTCAGCCAGATCAGAAGTTCACGCCGAAGCTCAGCGCCAGGAAGTCGCGGTCTTCCAGGGTGTTGTAGTCACCGCCGAAGAAATCGGTGTAACTGAGGCTCGCGGTATAGGTGTTGCGGTAGTCGGCATCGACGCCGACGCTGACGGCCTTGGCGCCTTCGTTAAACAGACCGTTGGGGCCGTAGCCGGCGACGTCGTGGGACCAGGACAGGTTGGGCTTGAGGTTGATCCCGCCGATCACGTTGGCGTAATCGAGAATTGCCCGGGCGCGGTAGCCCCAGGAAGTCGAGGTGACGAAACCGTCGGTATCGCCGCCAAAACCGTATTGGCCATAGACCGAGTCACGGCCGTAACGCAGCTTGGTTCGCGACTCCAGGCCACCGACGTGCACCACCGCCGCCTCACCGACCAGGGTCAGCCGCTGGGCACCCAGCACTTGGTCGAAAAAGTGCGTCAGGGTGCTCTGGACCTGGGTCACTTCCTTGCGGCGGTAGCCTTTGTTGTCGGCACCTGGCGTGGTGGCGATAGGCGATGCCGCGCCGCCTGCGATCGGGTTGAGCAAGGCCAGGGTCAGGTCGTTGGTGTTGACTTGCACCGGAGCGTTGGGGCGATAGCTGATCTCGCCGGTCCACGCCGTACCGGTAGACAAGGTGGTGGAAAAGCTCGCGCCATAGAGACGAATGTCTTCCGGGTACTCAAGGTAATACTGGCCGCGTCCGAGCATCACACTCTGAGCCAGTGCCGACCCGGTACCGGGCGCGATTCTGTTGGCGGCACCGACGATGGCCGGGATCCGTGCCAGCGTTGTCAGGCCGGCAGTGGTAGTGCCGACCGTCGGGCTACGGCTGTGATAGTTCATGAAGTACAGGCCGTACTCGGTATCGTCGCCGAGCCAGCGCAGCGCCGTCCCCCACTGCCCGGAATCGCGAGCATCGCGGTCCCCTCCGCGCGGGACGATCACACCTTCCCTACTGACTTCGAAGCCTTGGCCAAACGCTGCAGCGATCGGTTGCAACGGTGCGATCGCCGGGCTGGCAACCGTGTAATTCTTGTTGCAGCCGTCTGCCACCACGTCGTTGCCGAAGAAGGTGCCGCAGTTGTCGACGACAGTCTGGTCCCACTCCAGTTGATAGAAACCTTCCACCGAGAGTTGGTCGGTCAGGCTTTGGGAGGCGAACAGCATGTTCACCGGAATCAGGCCTTCCTTGATTTCGGCGCCAGGACGGCGGAACGCTGAAACGTCGATCGGGTTGATGCTGTTGATCGAGTTGCCGATGAAGGTACTTTCACCCCAACTGACCACCTGCTTACCGGCGCGCACAGTGCCCGGCAGATCGGCGATGGAATAGTTGTGATAGACGAAGGCGTCGAGCAACTGCGCCCCGGAAGACTTGGCGCCTTCTTTACGGCCGCTGTCACTGATCGGTTTGAACTCGCGATCCTCGTCCTTGAGTTCGAAGTCGTACCAGTACTTGCCCCGCACGAACACCCCGGTGTCGCCGTACTTCAATTCGAGGTCATGAATACCCTTGAATATCTTGGAGAAGGTTTCGCCCTTCTTGAAGTTCAGCCGCCCGTCATCCCCGGTCGAAGACTGGCCCGTACCACCGTTGACCGTGCCCACTAGAGACTTGTCGGCATCACGCATGCCCCAGCTCGCGCCGACGGACAGCGAAGAGTCGAAGGTCCCCTCGATTTCCCCGATGTTGAATGAAACAGCCTGCGCCTGGGCGCAGCAACCCAAGGCAACCGCAGCGGCGAGCGCTTGCGGTGTGAAGATGGCGCGCATTGTTGTTTTTGTCATGCGTCTTCCCCGGTGAGTGACAGAAGGCCCCACCCTACTGCCGCACGTTGGGAGCGATAAGCGCACCAAGGAGGTATTCGCGGTGTACCTCCAAAGGATGAATGCCCGCATGGGGCGGCGTTTTGCGCCGGTTATGGATGGGCTGGATGGGGGGTTATCAACGCGACGCATGGCGTGTGGGAGGGGTCTGTCAGCACTGTTACTCATGCTGCAACAGTTCATGTCATGAATCGCTATTTTTCCTTTTGGCTCAAGGCCTTATTCTTGCCGGGCTTTCACGGCAAACGGCCGGAAAGCACGAAACAATGGCGGTGGCCAGTCCACGCCATGGGTAACAGATTTCAGAGGAGTTGAAGATGTTCGACTCATCGCCCCGTGTTCACTGACGTTGATTTATTGCTCCTTGATCAATCGTCTTACTTTGGCCGCTGCGTTTGCAGCGGCCTTTTTTATGGGGGATGGTTTTATAGCGATGGCAAAGATTTGCAGAAGTAAAAGTGGCGCCCATTACTTAATCCACTCTAACTTTCTATTACCTACACACCTCTCGGAAAGCGACTACATAGATCTGTAATCACGCGAAGCACCCTCGCGATTAAGGTTAAAAACAAGTCAGCCATTCTTTTGCACGCTGACTCTAACCCAATTAATTGCGAGCAATCTGTTCATGAAACCTATCGACTACAACAAGTACCGCTCCACCAAAAGCTTCAACACCCGCGTACGCTTTCTGATCTTCCACTACACAGCCGGCAACTTCTCCAGTTCGGTCAATGCACTCATCGGTCCGAATGTCAGCGCCCACTACCTGGTTCCCGACATCACCGATCCGAGCTACTTGAAAGCAGGTTATACCGGGCAGGAAGTTTTCAATCTCGTCGACGAAACCAAGCGCGCGTGGCATGCAGGCGTCAGCACCTGGGGCAATCGAAGTAATCTGAACGACACGTCTATCGGCGTTGAAATCGTCAACCTTGCAACGTTTAGCCAAGGGGTTTTCAACTTTCCGCCGTATCAGCCAGAACAAATTGCCGCCATTGAAGAATTGGCGTTAAACATCCTTGAACGTTACCCGGATATCAGCCCGACCCAGGTTCTGGGGCATTCGGATATTGCGGTCGGCCGCAAGAGTGACCCAGGGCCGAAATTCCCCTGGCATGCCCTTTACTTGAAAGGCGTCGGTGCCTGGTTCGACGAAGCCACCCGAGATATCTATCTGCAGCAATATTGCGAGACCGGCATTCCAGCCCGAAGCGACTTGCTCAAACTGTTCAAGACTTACGGGTACGACGTTTCCGGCGCATCAACCGAACAAGGCTTCACACACCTTGTTCGGGCCTTTCAGCTGCACTTTCGCCCGGAAATGTACGACGGGATCATAGATGCGCAAACGGCAGCGAATCTGGCGGCATTGGTTCACAAGTATTTTCCTTGAAAACCACTGCAAACCAGATGTCGGAACCGACTATCAAGAACCAGCAAGGTCAAAAAATGGTGACCTTGCTGGTTTCCATTAAATCGAATACTTCTGCAAATTCGCCATCATTTCCTTCAGCGCTTCAAGATTGTCCTGCGGATGCGCCGCGCCTTCGAAATCGCAGATCTGCTGCCAATGCGCCGCCACATCTTCCGGCGAGAACCCAATCCGCGGATCAAACCCCGCGCCGAGGCTTCGTTCCCAGCGCACCTTGCCCATCCAGCCGCCACCGACTTCAAACAGCCCGGAGGTTTCCTGGCAGTTCTCACTGGCGAGGTACACCACCAGCGGGCTGACCAGTTCCGGCTTGAGTTGTTCGAAGACTTGCGGCGGGATCAGGCCTTCAGTCATGCGCGTGCCGCCAGTAGGCGCGATTGCGTTGACCAGGATGTTGTTCTTGCGACCTTCAATGGCCAGGGTACGGGTCAGGCCGTAGAGACCAAGTTTGGCCATGCCGTAGTTGGACTGACCGAAGTTGCCGTAGATGCCCGAAGTCGAAGCGGTGAAAATCACGCGGCCATAATTTTGCTCGCGCAGGTGCGGCCAGGCGGCGCGGGTGACTTTATAGGCGCCTTCGACGTGGACGCGGTAAACCAGGTCCCAATCGGCGTCTTCCATTTTGTGGAAGGTTTTGTCCCGCAGGATCCCGGCGTTGTTGACCACTACATCGACGCGACCGAAGGTGTCCAAGGCGTTCTGAACGATTTTGTCGCCGTCGGTGACGGAATCATGGTTGGCCTCGGCGATGCCACCGGCCTCACGAATTTCGGCCACCACCCGGTCGGCCGCCGAAGCGTTTGCGCCTTCGCCCTGAGCCGAACCGCCGAGATCGTTGACCAGCACTTTGGCGCCCTGTTTGGCGAACAACAGCGCGTGGGCCCGGCCCAGGCCGCCGCCTGCACCCGTGATGATCACGACTTTATCTTCGAAGCGCACAGACTCATTCATTGGGGGACTCCAGCAGGCCAGGGGACAATAAGTTCCAGTGTCAGGCACGGCAATGCGAGTCACAACGAACTGGGGTGAGGCTGAATGGTGCGCGATAAGGCTGGGGGATAATCAGGAACAGGCGACCTTGCGCGGCGTTGAAACCAGCTGATCGCGAAACTCCAGATAATGCTTGAGCACCAGCCCCGGCGCCTCGGTTTGCGGGTAGTGACCAATACCGGGCAACAAGACCGTGTCCGGGTTCGGGATCAGTTCCCGATAACGCTTGACCATGTGCACGCCAGAGATCGGATCGACCTCACCATCGATCACCCGCAACGGCACTTCACCACGCTGCATTGCGCTGACCCAACGCTCGCGCTGGGCACGCCGCTCAGGGATGTAGGCGATCAATTTGTGCATGATCCGTGGCCCGTGATTGCTCTCGATCAGGCTCCAGAAATCATCCATCTCGCTCTCGGTAGGGCGGCTATGCGGACCGAAGATCTGCCGGAAACTCCTCACCAGACCGTCACGGGAAAAGGCTCGCCCGATCATCCAGCCCAAGGGGCTGAGCAGGAGCTTTTGCATCAGTATCGGACGATGGGTTTCGGGAAACAGGCCGCCATTGAGGAACACACAACTGGCGATATGAATGCACGCTTCGTAATGCCGGGCCAACAGTTCCTGAGCCACGCTGTCGCCATAATCGTGGGCCAACAGGTGCACCGACTGCTCGACCTTCAGGTGTGCCAGCAAGGCCTGTTGCAGATCGGCCTGCTCCAGCAGGCTGTATTCGTGGTCCACCGGTTTGGCCGAATCACCAAAGCCGAGCATGTCGCAGGCAATCACCCGATAGCGCTGGGTCAGAGGCTGCCAGAGGAAATGCCAGTCCCAACTGGCGGTCGGGAAGCCATGAATGAGCAACAGTGGCTCACCCTGCCCCGCCGTCCAGTAACGGATGGTCTGGCCACGGAATACGAACGTCTGGCCGCGTTTGCGCCAGACACACAGGGGAATCTCGGCGAGAGGCATTAGAGTTTATAACCCGGGTCTTGTTTATCGAGTTTGCGCAGCAGCGCTGGCCAGGCCAGTGCGCCGCCCATCCCTTGAGCACTTTTGGTGACGCCGGCGATCATCGCCTTGGCGCCCGCCAGAATCTGCGGTTCGATGGCGATCAACTCGGCGCCACCGTTCTGCGCCAGCACCTGGATATCGCAGGCGCGCTGGAAGGTGAACATCATCAGGAACGTATCGGCGATGGTGCCGCCGCAGGTCAGCAGACCGTGGTTGTGCAGCATCAGGAAATTGTTTTCGCCGAGATCGGCTTGCAGCCGCGCTTTCTCTTCATGGTTAAGCGCAACACCTTCGTAGGCGTGATAAGCCAGGCTGGACAGGACAAACAACGATTGTTGGCTGATCGGCAAAATGCCTTGTTTCTGCGCCGACACGGCGACACCGGCAGCGGTGTGGGTGTGCAGCACGCAGACGACATCGTGACGAACCTCGTGCACCGCGCTGTGGATGGTGTAACCGGCCGGGTTGATCTCGTAAGGACTGTCCATCAGCTTGTTGCCGGCCTGATCGACCTTGACCAGGCTGGACGCAGTAATCTCGTGGAACATCAGCCCGAACGGGTTGATCAGAAAGTCTTCGGTACCGGGGACCTTGGCCGAGATGTGGGTAAAAATCAGGTCATCCCAGCCATGCAGGGCGACCAGACGATAGCAGGCGGCAAGATCAACTCGGGTCTGCCATTCGGCGGCGCTGACCTGGTCTTTGACACTGTGTAGCGATTGGACTGGAGCTACGTTCACGGCAAGGAACCTCTAATTTTTATTCTTGGGGTTTCTATTGTTTACCGACGTTACACCAGTCTAGTCACGCCCCGGGGATCGTGTAGTTGCATTGGCAGCCAGCTTGATGGCCTAGCGAGTCAGTACGCCGATGAACGTGGATCCATGTCAAAGTACTGCCGCCAACAAGGGGGCGGCGAACAGATTCAGCAGCCCCGTCAGAACCATGACTAACCCCGCTACCGAGCCCTCTTCACCCCCCACTTCATTCGCCCGACTGACTCCGGCACCGTGGGCACCGACACCAAACAGCGCCCCTCGA
This sequence comes from Pseudomonas sp. GM41(2012), assembly GCF_000282315.2. Classification (GTDB taxonomy): domain Bacteria; phylum Pseudomonadota; class Gammaproteobacteria; order Pseudomonadales; family Pseudomonadaceae; genus Aquipseudomonas. Next base: position 112,812 of record NZ_AKJN02000011.1, on the reverse strand, counting down.
GCCAAGGCACTGCGCAGGGGCAACCACTTGAGCAAAATGCCGCCGAGCATCGCCCCGAACACCCCGGTGAACATCACAAACACCGCGGTCAGTTCCGGTACGCCACCCAGGTCATGGGCCAGCGGCATGGCAAAAGGTGTGGTGATCGAGCGCGGCACCAGCGACATCGTCACCGAACTGTCCAGTGCCAGCGCCTTGGCCAACCCGAACGAACTGCCGATGGACGCCGCGCTGCCCGCCAGCATCCCCAGCAACAACGCCGACCAATGCCGCATGAGCATCTGCCGCTGCTGCCAGATAGGTACTGCAAAAGCGACGGTAACCGGCCCCAGCACCAACATCAGCCAATGGGTGTTGCTCGAATATTCGGCATACGCGGTGTGCAGCGGCACAGCGAGTGCCAACAGCAAGGCTGGAACCAGAATCAGTGGCGACAACACATAGCGCCCGGTGCGCCGATAGATCCAGCGACTGAACAGATAGGCCAGCAGCGTGAAGGCCAGCCAGAACATCGGCATCAGCTCAAGCTTCACGAGAACTCCTCAACCGCACCACCAGTTCCACGGTAAATGCAGTCACCAGCATCACCATTAGCGTGCTGACGCCGATCACCAGCAAAATTCGCCAACCGTCGCTGCGCAGCAGACCACCGTAATCGAGCAGGCTCATGAGCGCCGGAATGAAGAACAACAGCATCTCGGCCATCAACAGGCCGGCGCCCATTTGCAGCGTTGCCGGTTTGACCACACCTAAAGCGAACGCCAGCAGCAACAGCACCATGCCGATGACACCACCGGGAATCGGCCAGGCAAACCACACGGCCATCTGGCAGCCGAGCAGGTAGATGGCCAGCAGCACGGCCAATTCGGTCGCCAGTCGAGCCAATTTTTTTAAGGTCGATGCGTTCATGTCTTCGGTCCTCACAGGTGCTCATTTTAAGGAGCGGGCTGCTATACCCGAAGCGAATTGTTAGACTCGAAGCCATTCCAAAATGGAATCATGCAGATGGAATTCAAACAGCTACGCAGCTTCGTCGAAGTCATGCATCAGGGTGGTTTTACTCAAGCCGCCAAGACCCTGCACATCAGTCAATCGGCAGTGAGCAAACAGGTCGCTCATCTGGAACAGAGCCTGGGCACTGCGCTGCTCGAACGGCAGGGTTCGCAGCTGCGCCTGACTGCCGCCGGCAGCGTGGTCCTTCTACGGGCCGAAGGCATGTTGCGGCTGCGCAAGGAACTACTCAGTGAGCTGGATGACTTGAGCCAACTGGCCCGTGGGGAATTGCGCCTGGGTTTGCCGCTACTGGGCAGCGATGCGCTGTTCGCCGGACTGTTCGCCGAGTACCGGCGCCGCTACCCCAACATCAGCATTCAATTGCTTGAGGGCGGTAGCCTGAACATCGAACAGGCCGTTTTGAGTGGTGAGCTGGAATTGGGTGGCGGCCTGTTAACGAAGGACCCGCAGTTCGCCTTCCAGCCTTTCTGCGATGAACCGTTGGACGCCCTGCTGCCGGCCGATCATCCGCTGGCGTCGAAGACCGTGATTGGGCTGGAGGAATTGGCCGACACGCCATTCTTGCTGTATCAGCGCAGCTTCGTGCTCAACGACCGCTTGCTGCAAGCCTGCCAGCAGATGGGTTTTACGCCCAAGGAAGGTGGTCGCAGCGGCCAGGCTGACTTTCTTGCGGCGCTGGTGGCGGCCGGTCAAGGGGTGGTGCTGTTGCCGCGCGTGGTGGCACGCGGGCTGGAGCGGCCAGGCGTAGTGCGCCTGACCTTGAACGCGCCGAGCTATCTGCGTTGGGATATCGCCTTCATCTGGCGTCAGGGCGCGTACTTGTCAAAAGCCGCGCAAGCCTGGCTCGCCTTGCTGCGCGAGCGGCCGGTCAGCCCCGCAGAGCGCTGACCAACTCCGCCAGCCAAGGCTCGGCGTCGGTTTCCGGCGTCACGCTTTCGCTGGCGTCCAGGCGCAGCATGGGCAGGACTTCGCGTAGGCCCAGCTCGCCGAACAATTCACGCATTTGCTCGCCGCCGCCGCAAAACGTATCACCGTAACTCGCATCGCCCAGACCAATCACGGCGCCCGGCAAGCCACGCCAGGCCGCCGGCAACTGGTCGCGAATGGCGAAATACAACGGTTGCAGGTTGTCCGGTAACTCGCCCATGCCGGTGGTCGAGGTCACCGCCAGGAAGGCTTCGGGGCCAAAGGCCTGAACATCGGCGAGGCTCGCACGCGGGTTGTGCCAGGTTTCGAAACCCGCTGCTTTTAAAATATTTGCGGCGTGGCGGGCGACTTCTTCAGCCGTGCCGTACACCGAGCCGGAAAGGATGGCGACTTTCATCAATCTGATCCTGAAGCTGAGTAAAAAGACGGGGGATATTAACAGCCGTGGCAAAAAAGCTGCGATTGACTCTCAATTAACACTGGTGACCAGTAGAAAGTTCTCAATGTTCTTTTAGAATGCATCCCACAATCAAATTGGAAAGGATTCTCCGATGATTAACGCCCAACTGCTGCAAATGGTGATCAACGCTTCCAACGACGGCATCGTGATTGCCGAAAAAGAAGGCGAGCAGGACAACATCCTGATTTACGTCAACCCGGCATTCGAACGCCTGACGGGTTACACCAGCGAAGAAATCCTCTACCAGGATTGCCGTTTTCTTCAGTCAGGGGACCGCGACCAGGAAGCGCTCCCGTTGATTCGCGAGGCGTTGAGCAGTGGTGGTTCCTGCCGGGAAATCCTCAGAAATTATCGCAAGGACGGCACGCCGTTCTGGAACGAACTGTCTCTCTCGACGATGAAGAACCCTGATGACGGACAGACTTATTTCATCGGTGTGCAGAAAGACGTCACCCTTCAGGTCAAGGCGCAGCAGCGAGTCGCGCAGTTGGAAGCGCAATTGGCCGAGGTCCAGACCGAGCTTGCCGCACTAAAAGCGACGAACGGCAAAAACAAAACGAAGAATTGATTGTCATTAACTACAATCACCGGTGACTTTGTAATTTTTTCTGTCGAGCAGATCATGCAACGCGACGCACTCCTGACCCAGGATGAGCTGGATTTTATCCAGAAAATGCAACACAACCCGCAACTCAATGTGCGGGATGCGACGTCGAGCCTGCTCGTCAACGGTGGTTCACAGATCCGTGACCTGCTCACGCGCCTTGCCGCTCATGAGCAAGTCACCATCCAGGCCAACTTCGAAAATCAGCAAATGACTTTCCCGCTGCACCTGGTGGAAGACGAATTTCACGCAATGCATTTACGCCTTGGCGTTCCCAGCATTTATGAAGACGGACCGATGGTCCGGCCATGGCGCCTGGTACTCGAAGAACCGGTTGCACTGGAGAATGCCAGTGGCCAGCCCGGTACGATGTGGGTGCACGAAGTGTCGTTCAAAGGGGTTTTGCTGGAAGTTCGCAACAAGACCAAGCCGCCAAAACATTTCGCCTTGTGGTTCAGTCCTTCAGGCTACGAGCGCATCGCGTTGCGCGGCACCTTCGAGAAAGAAACCGGGAACGGCTTCTATGCCTATCAGTTGAATCAGGATGACAAGGACGAAACCGAGCGTCTGCGCCAGTACATCCTTCAACAGCATCGGCTGACGCATCCGGCAATGCATCTCTGATTCAAGTGTCCAGGTTGCCCGTCAGGAACTGTTTCAAACGCTGACGCATGACCAATCCTTCGTTACCCAGACATCCAATCGACGATCCAGCCAGGCTTTCCTGCACCAGATCGGACGCATCCCCCGCCAGCATCAACTGACAATCCAGGCTCAAGGCCAGGCGCTTCAATCGCCGTGGCAACTCGAGCGCAGGCGCGTAATTGGAAATCAGCACCAGCGCCTGGGGCTTGACTCTTTCGCAGACCAGGGCCAATTCATCGAATGGTTGACCGATAGCCAACACTTGAATAGCCGAATCGACGCTGCTCAGAAACAGCGCCGTTACCAGCACTTCGAGTTCACGACACTGATCGCTCAGGGCGCAGACAATCACCCGTCGCGGCTGCAGGACACGCACCAGCAGCAGGCGTTGCAACACTCTGGAGCGCAGAAAACCATCCAGAAAAAGCCACTCGCTGGCCTGGCCGAATGCTTCATGGCGCTGCCGCAGTTGCTTCCAGAGTGGAAGCAGAATGTCCTGAAACACGATAGTCAGGGGATAACTGGAAAAGATCTGTCCATAGACCTGCTCCAGTTGAACCTCATCAAAGGCACTCACCGCCGACTGAACTTGCTGCTGCCATTGCGTGTGGTCAGCGTGTACGAGTTCACTCGGGATGATGTGCGACAGGGCCTGAAGCGGTGCAATCCTGGCCAGGATTTTGCCGATTTTACTGACAGCAACACCGCGTTCGATCCAGCCAAGGATGCTGCGGACACGATCGATATCGATCATCGAATACAGTCTGTGCCCACTTTCGGTGCGCGCGGGTTGTATCAGACCATAGCGACGCTCCCATGCACGTAGCGTGACCGGGTTGACCCCAGTCAGGCGCGCCACTTCGCGAATCGGAAACAGTTCTTCCTGCTCGAGTGGAAGACCGGGCTGCAATCCAGGGACAACGTCAGTCAGGACAGGCATTTTATAGTTCTACATCCATGTATGAAATTGGATCCCATTCTACCTCTCCTGCCCCCACACCATTCAAGACGTTGATGGCGACGAAGTTCACTGACGTACCCGGCAGAATCAGGAATAATCCTTGCTTGTTCCAAGACGCAGCCCACCACCCCGGCGCTGCGCCTGGCGAAACTCCTATCCGGAGTGACGCGATTGTCATACGGAGATACACAATGTCTACCTCACCCGTCACGCTGATGGTTGCGCGCCGCGTCGCCGATGGGCGCTATCAAGACCTGATCGCCTGGTTGCACGAAGGCGAACAACTGGCCACTGATTTTTCCGGCTATCTCGGTTCTGGCGTGCTCGCTCCGCCGCCCGACGATGACGAATTCCAGATTATTTTCCGCTTCGCCGACGAGCAGACTTTGCACGCCTGGGAGCATTCCGCCTCGCGCACCGCATGGCTGGCACGCGGCAGTGACTTGTTTGCCCATCCAACGGAACATCGTGTCAGTGGAATTGAAGGCTGGTTCGGCGCGGCCGGCCAGCGGCCACCACGCTGGAAACAGGCCGTGGCGATCTGGTTGGCATTCTTCCCGGTTTCCCTGCTGTTCAACTTTGTCCTCGGGCCGTTGCTGAGCGACATGGGTTTACTGAGCCGGGTGTTCATCAGCACCTTGTGCCTGACCCCACTGATGGTCTACTTCTTCATTCCGCTGTCGACCCGCCTGCTGGCCAACTGGCTGAACACCACGCCGCAACGACCGCTGCCCGCCGAGCCCTCCACTCAGAACAGCTAGCCGTTGTAGGAGCAAGGCTTGCCCGCGATAGGGGCAACGCGGTCTTTCTGTGAAACCGCGTCATCGTTCATCGCGAGCAAGCTTTGCTCCTACGGGATAGAGGTGAACGGCTCCGCGCGCTGGTATAGTTTTGCTCTTACCGCGACGCGTGCCGTTCATGACCTCTTTCGTAGCCCCAATCCTCATCACCGGTGCCGGCCAGCGTGTCGGCCTGCACTGTGCGCAGCGTTTGCTCGAGGATGGCCAGCCGGTGATCTTCAGCTACCGCAGTGACCGCCCCGGCGTGCAAGTCCTGCGTGACCTGGGGGCAACCGCGGTGTTTGCAGATTTTTCTACTGAAGCCGGGATCTTCGCGTTTATCAGCGAACTGAAAAACCACACCGACAGCCTGCGGGCGATTGTCCATAACGCCTCCGAATGGCTGACCGAAAGCCCGGACACCGACGCCGCAGCCTTCATCCGCATGTTCAACGTCCACATGCTGGCGCCCTACCTGATCAATCTGCATTGTGCCGACTTGCTGCAACGCTCAAGCCCCGCCGACATCGTGCACATCAGCGACGACGTGACCCGCAAGGGCAGCAGCAAGCATATTGGCTACTGCGCCAGCAAAGCCGGGCTCGACAGCCTCACCCTGTCCTTCGCCGCGAAATACGCGCCGACAATCAAGGTCAACGGTATCGCGCCAGCCCTGCTAATGTTCAAGCCCGACGACGACGCGGCGTACCGCGCCAAGGCACTCGCCAAATCCGCGCTGGGCATTGAACCCGGCAGCGAAGTGATCTACCAGAGCCTGCGTTATTTGCTCGACAACCCTTATGTCACCGGCACGACCCTGACCGTCAACGGCGGACGGCACATCAAATAAGCGGCCCCCGCGAGGATGTTCCATGACGTTATCCCTGCACCAGAACGCCCTGTCCCAGAGCTACCGCGAGATCCTCATCGGCCTCGGTGAGAACCCCGACCGCGAAGGTCTGCAAGACACCCCGGTTCGCGCGGCAAAAGCCATGCAGTACCTCTGCCGTGGTTATGAACAAAGTGTCGAAGAGATCGTCAACGGCGCGCTGTTCGCGTCCGACAACGATGAAATGATCATCGTCGACAACATCGAGCTGTACTCGCTCTGCGAACATCACATGCTGCCCTTCATCGGCAAGGCGCATGTGGCTTATATTCCAACGGGCAAAGTGCTGGGCCTGTCGAAGATTGCGCGACTGGTGGACATGTTCGCCCGTCGCCTGCAAATCCAGGAAAACCTCACTCGGCAAATCGCCGAAGCTGTACAGCAAGTGACCGGCGCGGCGGGCGTCGCGGTGGTCATCGAAGCCAAGCACATGTGCATGATGATGCGTGGCGTCGAGAAACAGAATTCGACCATGAACACCTCGGTGATGCTCGGCGCCTTCCGCGAGTCGAGCAATACCCGCCAGGAGTTCCTGCAATTGATTGGACGGAGCAAGTAGCAATGCCACAACTTCAACCAGGAACGGCACGCATCCGGGTCAAGAACCTGTGCCTGCGGACCTTCATCGGGATCAACGAGGATGAAATCCTCAACAAGCAGGATGTGCAGATCAACCTGACCATTCTGTATGCCGCTCAGGAAGCGGTGCGTGACAACGACATCGATCACGCGCTGAATTACCGCACCATCACCAAGGCGATCATCGCCCACGTGGAAGGCAATCGCTTCGCCCTGCTCGAACGCCTGACTCAGGAAATTCTCGATCTGGTCATGGCCAACGAGTCGGTGTTGTACGCCGAGGTCGAAGTCGACAAGCCCCACGCCCTGCGTTTCGCCGAGTCGGTATCGATTACCCTCGCCGCGAGCCGCTGACCGCGTCTGGCACATTGTTCGTCAGACTTTTATCATCCGCGCCACGATTTGATTGCACAGAGCCCGCCATGACCGATCAACAACGCCTGGAACTCGAAGCCGCCGCCTTTCGCCGGCTGGTCGCCCACCTGGACAGCCGCAAGGATGTGCAGAACATCGACCTGATGAACCTCTCCGGTTTCTGCCGTAACTGCCTGTCCAAGTGGTACAAGGCTGCTGCCGATGAACGCCAGATCGAGGTCAGCCTCGATGACGCCCGCGAAGTGGTTTACGGCATGCCGTACGCCGAGTGGAAAGCCCAATACCAGCAAGAAGCCAACGCCGAACAACAAGCGGCGTTCGCCAAAGGAAAACCCAATGAGTGATTTGAACACCCTGCGCGCCAGCCTCAAGAGCGGCGAACATGTTTTTGCCGACACCCTGGCCTTCATCGCCGCCGGCTACGACTATCAGCCCCAGGCTTTCAACAACGGCGGCGTGGAAAACGCAGCCGGGCAGAACGAAGGTTCGTGCAAGACATTGGGTCTGGCGCTGCTGGAAGGCTTGAGCGATGAAGAAGCGCTGTTGGCGTTCGGCGAGCATTACCGTTCGGTGGTGGCGACGCCTGAGGGCAGCGATCACGGCAATATTCGTGCGTTGATTGCGCATGGGTTGGCCGGTGTGAAGTTCTCGCAGCAACCGCTGAACCGCCGCTAATTCAAACTTAAAAGATCGCAGCCTCGTTTCACTCGACAGCTCCTACAGAGAAACACGATCCCTGTAGGAGCTGTCGAGTGAAACGAGGCTGCGATCTTTTGATCTTCCAGGGCACATCCCGACTTTTAAGATTGACCCGGCAACTTTATTTCGTTTGCCGGGCACCGCTGCTCACGGCTTAGATAAAAAGAAGCATCCCTTCTTCAGAGTCGGTCATCCATGAGCAGCGAAACCATCAGCCAATCGATCAACATCGTTCATCCCGTCACGCTCAGCCACGGCAAAAATGCCGAGGTCTGGGACACCGATGGCAAACGCTACATCGACTTCGTCGGCGGCATCGGTGTATTGAACCTCGGCCATTGCCATCCGCGCATCGTCGAGGCCATTCGCGAACAAGCCACCCGGCTGACCCACTACGCATTCAACGCCGCCCCGCATGTGCCCTACCTCGAACTGATGGATCGTCTCACCGCGTTTATTCCGGTGGACTACCCGGTCAGCGGCATGCTCACCAACAGCGGCGCTGAAGCGGCTGAAAACGCCCTGAAGATCGTGCGTGGCGCCACCGGTCGCACGGCCGTCATCGCCTTCGACGGCGCCTTCCATGGCCGCACCCTTGCCACGCTCAACCTCAACGGCAAAGTCGCGCCCTACAAACAGAAAGTCGGCGTGCTGCCGGGCCCGGTTTTTCACCTGCCCTTCCCGAGCAAGGACAACGGCGTGACCTGCGCCGAGGCTCTAAAAGCCATGGACCGGCTGTTCAGCGTCGAGATCGACGTCGATGACGTCGCCTGTTTTATCGTCGAACCGGTGCAAGGCGAATCGGGTTTCTTGACGCTGGACGTGGAGTTCGCCCAGGCGCTACGTCGCTTCTGTGATGAAAAAAACATCCTGCTGATCGCTGATGAAATCCAGTCCGGCTTCGGTCGCACCGGCCAGCGCTTTGCATTTTCGCGACTGGGCATTGAGCCCGATCTGATTCTGCTCGCTAAAAGCATTGCTGGCGGCATACCACTGGGTGCGGTGGTCGGGCGCAAGTCGCTGCTCGACACCTTGCCCAAGGGCGGACTGGGCGGCACCTATTCGGGCAACCCGATTGCCTGCGCCGCGGCACTGGCAACCCTGGACGAGATGACCGATGCGAACCTGCTCGCCTGGGGTTCGCAACAGGAAGAAGCCATCGTCAGCCGCTACGAAGCCTGGCGCGCCAACAAGCTTTCCCCGTTTCTGGGCCGCCTGACCGGCGTTGGCGCTATGCGCGGTATTGAATTGATCAATGCCGACGGCACACCGGCATCGGCGCAATTGACGCAGCTATTGGCATTGGCACGAGATGCCGGTTTGCTGCTGATGCCCAGTGGCAAGTCGCGCCACATCATTCGGCTTTTGGCGCCGTTGACCACTGAGGCAGCGGTGCTGGAAGAAGGGCTGGATATTTTCGAGGCGTGTCTTAAGAAATTGTCCTGAACACAAAACCTCTGTGGGAGCGGGCTTGCTCGCGATAGCCATCTATCATTCAACACTGATATCGACTGACACACCGCTATCGCAAGCAAGCTCGCTCCCACAGGTTCTTTGATAGGCAGCTAAATCGCGGGCACAAAAAAACCGGCCGAAGCCGGTTTTTTGCTTTCTACAGAATCAGAATCAAGCGTTCTGCAGGTCGTCGAGGTAGCGCTCGGCGTCCAGTGCCGCCATGCAGCCAGCGCCGGCCGAGGTGATGGCCTGACGGTAAACGTGGTCAGCCACGTCACCGGCAGCAAAGATACCTTCGAGGCTGGTGGCAGTGGCGTTGCCGTCACGGCCGCCCTGCACCACCAGGTAGCCATCTTTCAACGTCAGCTGGCCTTCGAACAGCGAAGTGTTCGGGGTGTGGCCGATGGCGATGAACACGCCGTCGACTGTCAGCTCGTCGAAGCTGCCGTCGTTGTTCTTCAGGCGGGCACCGGTCACGCCCATGTTGTCGCCCAGGACTTCGTCCAGCGTCGAGTTCAGCTTCAAGACGATTTTGCCTTCGGCAACCCGTGCATTCAGCTTGTCGATCAGGATCTTCTCGGCGCGGAAGGTTTCGCGACGGTGGATCAGGGTGACCTTGCTGGCGATGTTGGCCAGGTACAGCGCCTCTTCGACAGCGGTGTTGCCGCCACCGACCACGGCCACTGGCTTGTTGCGGTAGAAGAAACCATCGCAAGTCGCGCAGGCCGAAACGCCTTTGCCCATGAACGCTTCTTCCGACGGCAGGCCCAGGTAACGAGCGCTGGCGCCGGTGGCGATGATCAGGGCGTCGCAGGTGTAAGTCGCGCTGTCGCCGGTCAGGGTGTACGGCTTGGCAGCGAAGTCCACGGCATTGATGTGATCGAAGACGATTTCGGTTTCAAAGCGCTCGGCGTGCTCTTTCATGCGGTCCATCAGCGCCGGGCCGGTCAGGCCGTGGACGTCGCCAGGCCAGTTGTCGACTTCGGTGGTGGTGGTCAGTTGACCGCCGGCTTGCATGCCGGTGATCAGCAGTGGCTTGAGGTTGGCACGGGCGGCATAGACTGCGGCGCTGTAACCGGCAGGGCCGGAACCGAGAATAATCACTCGCGAATGACGGACTTCAGACATGACCTGCTCCTGTTGACCGGCCCGAAACATCTGGCGCGGAACGCCGGGTTGCCGGCGGGAATAAAAAAGGACCGTTGAAAGCACTTGGGGAAGGCTTGAGCTCGACAGTCCTGTAAAAAGTATGGGGTGCAGCGTATCGAGGGGGCGAAGATTAAGGAAATACGGTTTAACAATCCAGCTCATAGGCGGTCTCTATCCGATCACGATGGATGCATAGGCGCCTTTGTTACAGTTAATGTCGATGCTGCTACCGCGCTTTCGTCCGTCAGGCAAAGCCGGTAAGGTCGGCGCGTTTCCCCTTTGCTCGGAGCACGTTATGCCCGCCCCCGTTCTGTCCGGCCCGCAATACCTGCGCGAAGGCCTCAAGTTGGTCCTGAGCCCAAGCCTGCGTTTGTTCGTGCTGTTGCCGCTGGTGATCAACCTGGTGCTGTTCGTCGGATTGATCTACCTGGCCAGCCATCAATTCAGCCTGTGGGTCGATACGTTGATGCCGTCCCTGCCCGACTGGCTGAGTTTCCTCAGTTACATCCTGTGGCCGATTTTTGTCGTGCTTGTCGTTTTGATGGTGTTTTTTACCTTCACCATGCTCGCCAACGTCATCGCCGCGCCATTCAACGGTTTCCTCGCGGAAAAAGTCGAAGTCGTGGTGCGCGGCACTGACGACTTCCCGTCCTTCAGCTGGGGCGAACTGATCGCCATGATCCCCCGCACCCTGTCCCGTGAGATGCGCAAACTCGGCTACTTCCTGCCACGTGCGATCGGGTTGTTCATCCTCTCGTTCATCCCTGTGGTTAACATCATTGCCGCACCATTGTGGCTGTTGTTCGGGGTATGGATGATGGCGATCCAGTACATCGACTACCCGGCGGATAACCACAAACTGGGCTGGAACGAGATGCTCGCCTGGCTGCGCGAGAAGCGCTGGCAGAGCATGAGTTTTGGCGGGATTGTTTATCTGGTGCTGTTGATTCCGGTGGTCAACATCCTGATGATGCCGGCCGCCGTGGCGGGTGCGACCTTGTTCTGGGTGCGTGAACGCGGCGCGGAAAACCTGGTAGTCCAGCGCTGATTCGGTCACAAATTCATCATCCCACCGTCACATTGACGACATGGCCTCAGCCGACACTGAGGTCATGACGACAGTTCTGCATATCACTCTGATCACAGAAACCTTCCCTCCCGAAATCAACGGAGTGGCCAATACCCTCGGCCGCTTGTGTGACGGTTTGCGCGCGCGCGGGCATCAGGTGGAATTGGTGCGGCCACGACAGGGTTGCGATCAGCAGCAGGGCAGCGACGATGCGTTGTTGCTATGTCGGGGCTGGCCGCTGCCGGGTTATCCCGGCTTGCAATGGGGTCAGTCGTCGATGCACAAGCTGCTGCGGCGCTGGAAACGTCATCGGCCGGACGTGCTGTACATCGCCACGGAAGGACCGCTGGGATTGTCCGCGTTGCGCGCGGCGCGGCGCTTGGGGATTTCGGTGGTCAGCGGCTTTCACACTAATTTCCAGCAGTACTCCAGTCAGTATGGGCTTGGACTGCTGACGCGATTGCTGACCCACTACCTGCGCTGGTTTCACAATCGTTCGACGCTGACCCTGGTGCCGAGCGTGAGTCAACGAATGGAACTGGAGCGCCGGCATTTCGAGCGCCTGGCGTTGCTGTCGCGTGGGGTCGACAGCCAGTTGTTTCACCCGAGCAAGCGGCTGACGTCGCTACGCGAACAGTGGGGTCTGGCCGACAGTGACATTGCCGTCATCCATGTAGGTCGCCTGGCCCAGGAGAAAAATCTCGGCTTGCTCAAGCGCAGTTTCGACAGGCTGCGCACGACTTATCCACAGAAAAACCTGAAGTTGATCGTGATCGGCGACGGCCCGCAACGAGTGATCCTGGAGAAAGAACTGCCCGAGGCGATTTTCTGTGGCTCTCAACGCGGAGAAGCCTTGGCCAGTCACTATGCGTCGGGAGATGTGTTTCTGTTTCCAAGCCTGACCGAGACGTTCGGCAACGTGGTGCTTGAGGCACTGGCTTCGGGTTTGGGTGTGGTGGCCTACGATCAGGCAGCAGCGGCTCAGCACATTCGCCATGGCTACAACGGCGTACTGGCGATGCCGGGGGACGAAGAGGCGTTTTGCGATGCGGTGTGTTGGCTGTTGGAGGAGCGCGAAACCTTGCGCTGCGTGCGGCTTAATGCGCGTCAGCATGCGAGTCGCCAAGGGTGGGCAGCGATTATCGAGCAGTTTGAGGGGCAGTTGCGCGGGGCTTGTATGCAGGGGCAAACCCTACCCGATGCAGCGTTTTTGCCTTAAAAGCATCGCGGGCAAGCCTTGCTCCTACGGTTCTTTGTCGAATACAAATGTGTGAATCGACACAAAACCGTAGGAGCAAGGCTTGCCCGCGATAGCGTCAGTGCAGGCGCCGCTTAAACCAGGGTCATCAACGCCTCACGGCTGAACGGCAGGATGTCTTCTTCACGGCCGTCACGCACTTTCTGCGCCCAGTCCGGGTCCACCAGCAGCGCACGACCGACCGCCACCAGGTCGAACTCATCATTGTTCAAACGCTCCAGCAGTTTTTCCAGGCTGGCCGGCTGCGCGATCTTGTCGGTGTTGACCATGAACTGCAGGAATTCGCCATCCAGGCCGACACTGCCCACGGTGATGGTCGGTTTACCGGTGAGCTTACGGGTCCAGCCGGCCAGGTTCAGCTCGGAACCGTCGAACTCCGGCTCCCAGAAACGACGCGTCGAGCAGTGGAAAATATCCACGCCGGCGTCGGACAACGGCTTGAGGAATTCGCCCAACGCCTCGGGTGTTTGCACCAGACGCGCGGTGTAATCCTGCTGCTTCCACTGCGAGAAGCGGAAGATGATCGGGAAGCCTTCGCCGACCGCGGCACGCACAGCCTGGATCAGTTCAATGGCAAAACGCGAACGGTTGGCCAGGCTGCCGCCGTATTCGTCGGTGCGCTGGTTGCTGCCTTCCCAGAAGAACTGGTCCACGAGGTAGCCGTGGGCACCGTGAATTTCCACGCCGTCCATGCCGATGCTCTGGGCGTCTTTGGCGGCCAGGGCAAATGCGGCGATCACGTCCTGGATATCTTGCCGGGTCATGCCGTGAACCACGACCTGACCGTCCTTCAATTTCTCCGACGGACCGTAACCCGGCACGCTGGCGTCCGGTTCGGTGCCGATGCGGCGCACGCTGCCGACATGCCACAGCTGAGGAACGATCTTGCCGCCCTCGGCGTGCACCGCGTCGACCACTTTCTTCCAGCCGGCCAATGCCGCTTCGCCGTAGAAATGCGGCACGTTCGGGTAACCGTTGGAAGCCTTGTGGCCGACGGTAGTGCCTTCGGTGATGATCAGACCCACACCCGCAGCGGCGCGACGACGGTAGTACTCAATCACTTTGGAATTGGGAACGCCACCCGGCGAAAACGAACGGGTCATCGGCGCCATGACGACGCGGGTCGGCAGTTCGAGGGTGCCGAGGTGGAACGGTTTGAACAGGGCTTTGACGGGCATGGGACGCTCCACGAAAACGGTATCGACGGGACAGAGATTTTATGACGGCGATAATATGCGGAGCGGCAAGCGATGCACAGCACTATTGATTGCGGTGATTAAGGTCTAAAAGATAGGGAACATTGTAGGAGCGAAGCTTGCTCGCGAAGGCGTCAGGTCAGTCGATATCAATGTTGAATGACATGACGCCTTCGCGAGCAAGCTTCGCTCCTACAGAGGGGGGTTCAGCTCAGCGCTTTTTCGATCGCATGAACGACAGTCGGATCATCCGGCGCCGTGCGCGGCGAGAACCGCGCCAGCACGCGACCATCCTTGCCCAGCAGGAATTTTTCGAAGTTCCAGGTAATGTCACCGGGAAATTCAGCACCCTCGCCCGCCAGCAGACGGTACAGCTGATGACGATCGTGACCGTTGACTTCCAGCTTGCTGGACAACGGAAAACTCACGCCGTAGTTGAGGCTGCAAAACGCCTGGATCTCTTGCTCGGTACCCGGTTCCTGCCCGGCAAACTGGTTGCACGGCAGGCCCAGTACGCTGAAGCCTTTGTCCTTGTATTGCTGGTAGAGGTTTTCCAGCGCCGCGTACTGTGGGGTCAAGCCACATTTGGAGGCGACGTTGACCACCAGCACGACGTGCCCCTTGAAGGGTGCCAGAGGTAGCTCCTGACCATCCAGGCCTGTCAATTTAAGGTCGTGAAAAGCACTCATGACGAACTCCAGATTCCCGTGTTCTTCTCGAAACAGCCACTTGGCGGTGTCACCAGGGACAGCCGCGGACTAAAAAAGGCGCCCCTCGGGCGCCTCTCCAGTTCTCGAAAGCTTAGCGCAGAAAATCAGTGGTGATGGCCACCTTCGCCATGGACGTGACCATGAGCGATTTCTTCCTGGCTGGCATCACGGATGTCGATGATCTTGACCTGGAAGTTCAGGCGCTGACCGGCCAACGGGTGGTTGCCGTCGACGGTGACATCGTCGCCGTCCAGATCGCGAATGGTGACGATCTGCATCTGGCCGTCCGGAGCGGATGCGTGGAACTGCATGCCCACTTCCAGCTCGTCGACGCCTTCGAACATGCTGCGGCTCAAGGTGCTGACCAGTTCAGCAGCGTATTCGCCGTAGGCATCTTCAGGTTCTACGGCGACAGTCAGTTCGTCACCGACTGTTTTGCCTTCCAGAGCCTTTTCCAGGCCCGGAATGATGTTACCTGCGCCTTGCAGGTAGACCAGCGGCGCGCCGCCGGCGGAGCTGTCGATGACCTCACCAGCGTCGTTGGTCAGGGTATAGTCGATGGAGACAGCCTTATTGGCGGCGATCAGCATGGGGCGAGACCTTTTGCATAAGAATGAAGAATGGCCAAGTTTAGCGAAGCAATCGCCCGAAAGCGAACACAACCCGGACAGACGGGTGACGACGAAAGGCTCGACGGTCACAGGCTTCCATCAAGATGAGGACGGGCACTGGGTGGCCGAGCTTTCCTGCGGTCACACCCAGCACCTGCGGCACCAGCCACCCTGGCAATCCCGGGCCTGGGTGCTGGACCCTTTGCTGCGTAATGAAAAAATAGGCCAGCCCTTTGATTGCGGTTGGTGCGCACAAGGCTCGGTTAGCGATAACCTTGGCGACTGAAATTCGGTAAACGGCCAGACATAGGTCGTCACCATTGCCATGCACCTCCAGAGAATCCGCATGCAAACTTTTTTTATCGCGCCCACCGATTTTGGTGTGGGTCTGACCTCCATCAGCCTCGGGCTGGTACGTACCCTTGAGCGGGCCGGCCTCAAGGTCGGCTTTTTCAAACCGATTGCCCAGCCGCATCCGGGTGACACCGGGCCTGAACGGTCCACTGAACTGGTGGCGCGCACTCACGGTTTGAAACCGCCTCAACCGCTCGGTCTGGCGCACGTCGAGCGCATGCTCGGCGACGGTCAGCTGGACGAGTTGCTCGAAGAAATCATCACCCTCTATCAGCAGGCGGCAGTCGGCAAGGATGTGCTGATCGTAGAAGGCATGGTCCCGACCCGCAGCGCCAGTTACGCCGCGCGGGTCAATCTGCATTTGGCGAAAAGCCTCGACGCCGAAGTGATCCTGGTCTCGGCACCGGAAAACGAAGTGCTGACCGAACTGTCCGGCCGAGTGGAATTGCAGGCGCAATTGTTCGGCGGCCCCAAAGACCCGAAAGTCCTCGGCGTGATCCTCAACAAGGTCAAAACCGACGAGAGCATGGAGGCCTTCGCCTCGCGCTTGAAAGAGCATTCGCCCTTGCTGCGCAGTGGCGATTTCCGCCTGCTGGGTTGCATCCCGTTCCAGCCGGAATTGAACGCCCCGCGCACCCGCGACGTCGCCGATCTGATGGGCGCGCAGATTCTCAATGCCGGTGATTACGAGACCCGGCGCATGACCAACATCATCATCTGCGCCCGCACCGTGCGTAACACCGTGGAGCTGCTCAAGCCCGGCGTGTTGGTGGTGACGCCCGGTGATCGCGACGACATCATCCTCGCCGTCAGCCTCGCCGCCATGAACGGCGTGCCGCTGGCGGGCCTGTTGCTGACCAGCGACACCCTGCCCGACCCGCGCATCATGGACCTCTGTCGTGGTGCGTTGCAGGCGGGCCTGCCGGTGTTGTCGGTGAGCACCGGTTCCTACGACACCGCTAACCAGTTGAACGGTTTGAACAAGGAAATCCCGATCGACGACCGCGAACGCGCGGAGATCATCACCGATTTCGTTGCCAGCCACCTCGACGCCAAGTGGCTGCACCAACGCTGCGGCACGCCACGGGAAATGCGCCTGTCGCCAGCGGTGTTCCGTTATCAACTGATCCAGCGCGCTCAGGCTGCCAACAAACGCATCGTCCTGCCCGAAGGCAGCGAGCCGCTGACCGTGCAAGCCGCAGCGATCTGTCAGGCGCGCGGCATTGCCCGCTGCGTGTTGCTGGCGAAACCGGCGGACGTCGAAGCCGTGGCTCGCGCCCAGGGCATCGAGCTGCCGCCGGGGCTGGAAATCCTCGACCCGGACCTGATTCGCGAGCGCTACGTCGAGCCGATGGTCGCTCTGCGCAAAACCAAAAGCCTCAACGCGCCGATGGCTGAACAGCAACTGGAAGACACCGTGGTGATCGGCACCATGATGCTGGCGCTGGATGAAGTGGACGGCCTCGTGTCCGGCGTCATTCATTCCACCGCCAACACCATCCGCCCAGCCCTGCAACTGATCAAGACCGCGCCGGGCTGCACGCTGGTGTCGTCTGTGTTCTTCATGCTCTTCCCCGAGGAAGTGCTGGTCTACGGCGACTGCGTAATGAACCCGCACCCGAGCGCCAGCGAACTGGCAGAGATCGCACTGCAAAGCGCCGACTCGGCAGCCGCCTTCGGCATCACCCCGCGCGTGGCGATGATCAGCTACTCCAGCGGTGAATCGGCCAGCGGCGAAGAAGTCGAGAAGGTGCGCGAAGCGACGTTGCTCGCCCATGAACAGCAGAACTCGCTGTTGATCGACGGCCCATTGCAATACGACGCCGCCGCCAACGAAACCGTTGCCCGGCAACTGGCGCCAAACAGCCAGGTCGCCGGTCGCGCCACAGTGTTCGTGTTCCCCGACCTGAACACCGGCAACACCACCCACAAAGCGGTGCAGCGCAGCGCCGACTGCGTCAGCCTCGGGCCAATGCTGCAAGGCCTGCGCAAACCGGTGAACGACCTGCCGCGCGGCGCGCAAGTCGACGACATCGTCTACACCATCGCGTTGACCGCGATTCAAGCTGCCAACCGACCTTTGGATCTTTAAATGCTGGATTCCCTACCTGCACCGCTGCGAGGCGTCATTGCCTCGCTGCTGTTGGCGCTGAACACGATTTTGCTTTGCTCGTTTCTGTTCTGCGTGGCGATCTTCAAAGTGTTGCCCTTCGCCCTCACCCAGCGCTTCACGCGCTGGTTGATGAGCCATACCCATGAAGCCTGGATCAGCAACAACAAGGCCTGGATGAACCTTGTCTGCCGCACCCGCTGGCACCTCAGCGGCCTTGAAGGGCTGGACTATCAGCACTCGTACCTGATCACCAGCAACCATCAGAGCTGGGTCGACATCATGGTGCTGCAATATGTGCTTAACCGGCGTATCCAGCCGCTGAAGTTCTTTCTCAAGCAAGAGCTGATCTGGGTGCCGGTGATCGGTCTGGCCTGGTGGACCTTGGGCTTTCCGTTCATGAAGCGTTACTCCAAGGCGTATCTGGAAAAGCACCCGGAAAAGAAAGGCAAAGACCTGGAAACCACCCGCGAGACCTGCGACAAATTCCGCAATAACCCGGTGGGGATTTTCAACTTCGTCGAAGGCACGCGCTTCACCGACGGCAAGCATGCCCAGCAGAAATCGCCGTTCAAGCATTTACTCAAGCCCAAGGCTGGCGGCATTGCGTTTGTGCTGGATGCCATGGGTGAGCAGCTGGAAGCCATCGTCAACGTGACGATTCACTATCCGGCTGGGCGTCCCGGTTACTGGGATTTGCTCTGTGGGAACGTGAAGGATGTGGTGGTGCATTTTCAGGAGCTGAAGATTCCGCCGCAGTTCATTGGCAAGAACTACGACCAGGACGGCGAGTATCGATTGCAGTTTCAGGGCTGGATCAACCAGTTGTGGCAGGACAAGGATGCGTTGCTTGCGCAAATGCATCGCGAGTATCCAGCCAGTTAAATTAAGTGGCTGGAAGGGCCTCATCGCGGGCAAGCCATGCTCCTACGGTTTTTCGTCGTGCCATAGGGTGCGGCCACCCCAAATCCGTAGGAGCAAGGCTTGCCCGCGATGGCGATCTCAAGGGCACAAAAAAACCCGCCGATGATCACTCATCGGCGGGTTTTTTATTAGCGGCTAACGCTTAGATCGCGCCACGCTTGCGCAGCAGATCCAGCACTTGCTTGACGCTTTCTTCCAGCGACAGCGACTGGGTGTCGACCACGAGGTCGGCGTCCAGCGGCACGTCGTACGGGAAGGAATCGCCCGGAATGTTATCCCCGGCCGCCGCGTACAGGCCTTGTGGGTCACGCTCGGCACAGACTGTCGGCGAGGCCTGGACGTAGACCGTCAGCAGACGTTCCTTGCCGATCAGCTCCCGGGCCTGCTCACGACCTTCGGCACTCGGCGCAACGAAGGCCGCCAGCGTCAGCAGACCGGCTTCGTTGAACTGACGCGCAACGTGCGCCGCACGACGCCAGTTCTCGGTACGCCCGGCGCGATCCTGTGGCAGACCTTTGTTCAGGTCGTGACGCAGGTTCTGGCCATCGAGTACAAACACCGCGCGGCCCATGTCGAACAGCTTGCGTTCAACGGCGTAAGCCAAAGTGCTTTTGCCGGCGCCCGACAAGCCGCTGAACAACACGGTGGCCGGTTGCTGGCCGAAGCGCTGGGCGCGTTCTTCGGTGGCAACGTGCGCCAGTTTGCCGTGATGCGTGCTGGTGCCATGGCTCAACGGCTGAGCGATGATCATGCCGGCCGCAACGGTGCCATTGGTCAAACGATCGATGACGATGAACGAACCGGTGGTGCGGTTGCTCGCATAACCGTCCAGCGCGATGGCCGCGTCGAGGCTGATCTTGACCCGGCCGATCTCGTTCAGATTCAACGAACTGGCCGGACCTTCTTCCAGGGTGTTCACGTCAACGCGGTTGACGATGCTGGTGATCGAACCCGGCACGTAAGTGGTGGCGCGCTTGATGTCGTATTTCTTGCCCGGCAGCATCGGCTCTTCGGCCATCCACACCAGCATGGCGTCGAAGGCGTCAGTCACTTGCGGTTGGTTGTCGGCGTGCACCAGCAAGTCGCCGCGGGAGATGTCGATCTCGTCTTCCATGGTCAGCGTCACCGCTTGACCAGGACCGGCGTGTTCCAGCTCACCTTCGAAGGTGACGATGGATTTCACGCGGCTGCTCTTGCCCGACGGCAGCACCACGACTTCGTCGCCCTTGTGCACGACGCCGCTGGCCAGCGTACCGGCGAAACCACGGAAGTTCAGGTTCGGACGGTTGACGTACTGCACCGGGAAACGCAGGTCGGTGTAGTTGCGGTCGTTGGCGATCTCGACGGTTTCAAGGATTTCCATCAGCGACTGGCCGGTGTACCACGGCGAGCGCTCGGACTTGTTCACCACGTTGTCGCCCTTCAGCGCCGACATCGGCACGAAGGCCATGGTGGTCGGCTTGAACGCGATGCCTTCGGCGAACTTCAGGTAATCGGCCTTGATCGACTCGAAGACTGTTTCGTCGAAACCGTTGAGGTCCATCTTGTTGATGGCGACAACGATGTGTTTGATGCCGAGCAACGAGGCGATGAAGCTGTGGCGACGGGTCTGGGTCTGCACGCCGTAACGGGCGTCGACCAGGATGATCGCCAGGTCACAGGTGGACGCACCGGTGGCCATGTTGCGGGTGTACTGCTCATGGCCAGGGGTGTCGGCGATGATGAATTTACGTTTGGCGGTAGAGAAATAACGGTAAGCGACATCGATGGTGATGCCCTGCTCACGCTCGGCCTGCAGGCCGTCGACCAGCAATGCCAGGTCGATGTCATCGCCAGTGGTGCCGACTTTTTTCGAGTCGCGGGTAATGGCTTCCAGGTGATCTTCGTAGATCATTTTGGAGTCGTGCAGCAGGCGCCCGATCAGGGTGCTCTTGCCGTCATCGACGTTGCCACAGGTCAGAAAGCGCAGCATTTCCTTGCGTTCGTGCTGGCCCAGGTAGGCGAGGATGTCCTCGCTGATCAAATCAGATGCGTGCGACATGACAACCCCTTAGAAATAACCCTGACGTTTCTTTTCTTCCATCGAGCCTGCGCCATCGTGATCGATGACCCGGCCCTGGCGTTCGGAAGTTCGCGTCAGGAGCATTTCCTGAATGATGTCGGTCAGGCTGGTGGCCTCGGACTCGACCGCACCGGTCAACGGGTAGTCGCCGAGTGTACGGAAGCGGACCTTCTTCTTGACGATGCGCGCCTTGTCTTCATCGCTCAGGTGATTGAGCAGGCGTTCGTCGTCGATCATGATCCAGGTGCCATTCATCTCGATAACGTCGCGCTCGGCGGCGAAATACAGCGGCACAATCGGGATGCCTTCGAGGTAGATGTACTGCCAGATGTCCAGTTCGGTCCAGTTCGACAACGGGAAAACACGGATCGATTCGCCCTTGTTGACCTTGCCGTTGTAGACGTTCCACAACTCGGGACGCTGGTTTTTCGGGTCCCAGCGGTGCTTGGTATCGCGGAAGGAATACACGCGCTCTTTGGCACGGGATTTCTCTTCGTCACGACGGGCACCACCGAAAGCGGCATCGAAACCGTACTTGTCGAGGGCCTGCTTGAGGCCTTCGGTTTTCATGATATCGGTGTGCTTGGCGCTGCCGTGGGTGAGCGGGTTGATGCCCTGCGCAACACCCTCGGGATTCACGTGTACCAGCAGGTCAAGGCCGAGTTCTTCGACCATGCGGTCGCGGAACGCGTACATTTCCTTGAACTTCCACTGGGTGTCGACGTGCATCACCGGGAACGGCAGTTTGCCCGGGAAGAATGCCTTGCGCGCAAGGTGCAGCATCACGGCGGAGTCTTTACCGACGGAGTACAGCATCACCGGGTTATCGAACTCGGCGGCGACCTCGCGGATGATGTGGATGCTTTCGGCCTCCAGCTGTTTCAGATGCGTCAGTTTGTCGACCATGGCTACTCACGAAAACGATCTTATGGACGGCCAGCGGGCCGTGTTCGAGCGAGGAATCCTAGCACAGCGACCTCTTCTAATCAGGACGCAAGCTAGATCGAAAGGGTATATGAATATACCTGCCTGTTCGGGTGTACCGGGTCCTGTGGGAGCGAGCCTGCTCGCGATAGCGGTGTGTCAGTCACATCAATGTCGGATGTGACGCAGCCATCGCGAGCAGGCTCGCTCCCACAGTGGGTATGGGTGATTCAGATAGGATTCGGGCAATCGATGAAGATGTGCTCGAGGGCAAATCGGCGGGCCAGATAATCGCCCAACGCCTGCACGCCATAGCGCTCGGTGGCGTGATGGCCGGCGGCGATGAAGCTGATGTCGTTTTCCCGGGCGCTGTGGAAGGTCTGTTCGGACGCCTCACCGCTGAGGTACAAGTCGACGCCAGCCAGCACGGCCTGATCGATGTACCCCTGACCGCCACCGGTGCACCAGCCAACGCGGCGAATCATCTCGCTGCCTTCGATCAGCAACGGCTCGCGGCCCATGACTTCTTGTACGCGACGGGCAAAATCGCGGGCCGTCACCGGCTCGTTCAATGAGCCGACCAGACCGACAATTTTGAGATTGTCCGGATCCAATGGGCCTTCCACTGTGATATCGAGCTGACGTGCCAGCTGAACGTTATTGCCGACTTCCGGGTGCAGATCCAGCGGCAGATGGTAGGACAACAGGCTGATATCGTGCTTGAGCAGGGTTTTCAACCGACGCTGCTTCATGCCGGTGATGCACGGATTCTCGCCTTTCCAGAAATAGCCGTGATGCACCAGTATCAGATCGGCGCTGGCTTCCACAGCGGCGTCGAGCAACGCCTGGCTGGCGGTGACGCCACTGACGATGCGCATGACCTGCGGCCGGCCTTCGACTTGCAACCCGTTGGGGCAGTAATCGGCAATCTTTGCACTGTTAAGGTAACGGTCGGCTTCTTCGACCAGGGTGCTCAGGGCGACGGCCATAAAAGACTCCTAAATATCCCGTTCAGAGGCACGCTTCGCCTCGTATAATGCGCGACATTATGGGCGGTCTCATACCGCCTGCAACCTCTCAGGACGTGCTTAATGCTCAAGGCGCTGCGTTTTTCCGCCTGGCCGCTGTTGGCCGGCGTGCTTATTGCTCTGTTAATCATCCAGCGTTACCCGCAGTGGGTCGGACTCCCGAGCCTCGACGTCAATATGCAGCAAGCCCCGCAAACCACCACGATGCAACAGGGTCCGGTGTCCTATGCCGACGCGGTGACCACGGCCGCGCCGTCGGTGGTCAACCTGTACACCACCAAAGTCATCAACAAACCGAACCATCCGCTGTTCGAGGATCCGCAGTTCCGGCGTTTCTTCGGCGACAACTCGCCCAAACAGAAGCGCATGGAATCGAGCCTTGGCTCGGGCGTGATCATGAGCCCGGAAGGTTACCTGCTGACCAACAACCACGTGACTAGCGGTGCCGACCAGATCGTGGTGGCCCTCAAGGACGGTCGTGAAACCCTGGCCCGAGTGATCGGCAGCGACCCGGAAACCGACCTCGCAGTCCTGAAGATCGACTTGAAGAATCTTCCATCGATCACCGTCGGGCGCTCCGACAACATCCGCATCGGCGACGTGGCCCTGGCCATCGGCAACCCGTTCGGTGTCGGCCAGACGGTGACCATGGGCATCATCAGCGCCACCGGGCGCAATCAGCTGGGTTTGAACAACTACGAAGACTTCATCCAGACCGACGCTGCGATCAACCCCGGCAACTCCGGCGGTGCGCTGGTGGATGCCAACGGCAACCTGACCGGCATCAACACGGCGATCTTCTCCAAGTCCGGCGGTTCGCAGGGCATCGGTTTCGCCATCCCGGTGAAACTGGCCATGGAAGTGATGAAGTCGATTATCGAGCACGGCCAGGTGATTCGCGGCTGGCTCGGTATCGAAGTGCAGCCGTTGAGCCAGGAACTGGCGGAATCGTTTGGCCTGTCGGGGCGGCCGGGCATTGTGGTCGCGGGGATTTTCCGTGACGGCCCGGCACAGAAGGCCGGACTGCAACTGGGTGACGTGATCCTCAGCATCGACGGTGAGCCGGCCGGCGACGGTCGTCGTTCGATGAACCAGGTCGCGCGGATCAAACCGACCGACAAGGTCACGATCCAGGTGATGCGCAACGGTAAAGAGCTCAAGCTCACCGCCGAGATCGGCCTGCGTCCGCCACCCGCTCCAATCAAGGAAAAAGAAGAAGAGTAAGCGGTAGGAGCTGCCGAAGGCTGCGATCTTTTTGCACCCTCAGCAGCTCCATAACTCCGAAGCCGTTAACAGCAGACATTCTCATTAGACATGTTATATTGTTTCAATATCACTATTGGAACAACATAACATGTCGTCTCGAACAATGGTTTCCCTCGCAGGCCTGGCCCTCGGTTTGCTGGGGGATCCGGTCTTCGCCGAAGAATCGCAAACCGTTGAGCTGGACGCCATCAGCGTCACCTCCGACTACGAATCCCCCACTGGCCCGGTCAAGGGTTACCGCGCCACGCGCTCCTCCAGCGCAACCAAAACCGACACCGCCCTTCGCGATATCCCGCAATCGATCAGTGTGATTCCCGTCAGTGTGCTCAAGGACTTGGGCAGCACCAGCGTCGAACGCGCATTGGAATTTGCCGGCGGCGTGTCGAAACAGAACAACTTCGGCGGCCTGACGCTCTATGAATACAGCGTGCGCGGCTTCACCACGTCGGAGTTCTACAAGGATGGTTTCAGCGCCAACCGAGGCTATCCAAGCACGCCGGACGTGGCCAACGTCGAACGCATCGAAGTGCTCAAAGGCCCGGCCGCCAGCCTTTACGGTCGTGGCGATCCGGGCGGTACGGTGAACATCGTCACCAAGAAACCCCAGCCCGAAGCCTTCACCACACTGCAAACCAGCGCCGGCAGTTGGGATCGTTATCGCACCGCCATGGACGTCAACACACCGCTGGATGATGACGGCAACGTGCTGTCCCGGGTGAACCTGGCCGTCGAGGACAACCACAGCTTTCGCGATCACGTCGACAGTCAGCGTGTGTTCGTTGCGCCTTCGTTCAGCTGGCAACTGAACCCGGACACCAGCCTATTGGTGGAGAGCGAGTTCGTGCGCCACAGTTCGACCTTCGATCGCGGAATCGTCGCGCCGAACAATAAATGGAGCGGTGTTTCCCGTTCGACCTTCCTTGGTGAACCCAACGACGGCAACATCGACAACCACAACAATCTGCTGCAAGCGGCCCTCGAACATCAACTCAACGACCGCTGGAAACTACGCCTCGCCAGCCATTACAAGGAAGGCAAGCTCTGGGGCTTCGCCTCCGAAAATCGTCCCTTGAACGCCGACGGCCACACCGTCAACCGCCGCTACCGCGAGCGCGACACCAACTGGCACGACAGCATCACCCAACTCGAACTGCGCGGATTTTTCGACATCGGCAGCTGGCAACACGAACTGCTGATCGGCAGCGAATACGAGAATTTCCGCAAGAACGAACGGGTCACGACCATTGCCGGCAGTCCCTACGCCATCGATATCTATCGGCCGATCTACGGCCAGTCGAAACCCAATGGCGCACGCTCCGGGACCGACTTCTTCGAGCACGTCGAAAGCCAGGCGCTGAACCTTCAAGACCAGATCGTCTTCACCGACAAACTGCGCGGCATACTCGGTGCGCGTTTCGAACATTTCGAACAAAGCATCGACGATCACAGCCGCAACGCGACCAGCCGCCAGCGCCACGATGCCCTGACCCAGCGGGTCGGGCTGCTCTACCAACTGACACCCGAAGTGGGCGTGTTCGCCAACGCCTCCACCTCCTTCAAACCGAACAACGGCCTGGATGCCGCCGGCAAATCCTTCGCTCCGGAAGAAGGCGTCGGCTATGAAGTCGGGATCAAGAGCGAACTGTTCGACGACCGCTTGAGCAGCACCCTCGCCGCCTTTCATATCGAAAAGGAAAACGTCCTGGCGCTCGATCCGGCGACTGACTCCAGCCGCGCCATGGGTAAGGCTCGCAGCCAGGGTGTCGACCTGCAAGTCACCGGGCAAATCACCGATGCCGTGCGAGTGATCGGGGCTTTCGCTTACATCGACGCCGAAGTCACCCAAGGCGACAAGGTGATACCCACCGGCAGCCGAATTCTCGGTGTGGCCAAACGCAGCGGCAGTGTGCTGGGCGTTTATGAATTTCAGAATGGCCATTTGCGCGGTTCGGACCTTGGTGCAGCCTTCACCTATGTCGGCGATCGCTCGGGTGAAGCCGGAAGCGATTTCGAACTACCGGCCTACCACACCGTCGACCTGCTAGCCCATTACAAGGCCAGCGAAAACGTCACTGTGGGCCTGAACCTGAACAACCTCTTCGACGAAAAATACTTTGAGCGCTCCTACAGCAACTACTGGGTCAACCCCGGCGAGCCGCGCAATTTCACCGTCAGCCTGACACTCAATCTGTAAAAGGAAGTCACCATGCAATACCTCAAACCCCTGGCGCTGCTTGGACTGCTGTTCGCCACTGAAGTCTCAGCCCATGGTCTCTGGACCGAACAGCGGCGTGGCAACATCGAAGTCATCTACGGCCACGGCGCCGAAGATAACGCCTTCAAGGCGCAGAAAATCAGTGGCGCGTGGGCTTATGACGTCGGCGGCAAAATGATCCCGGTGAACGTGCAACGGCTGGCCGACCACGCCCGCCTGCAGCCGTTGAAACCGCCGGCGGTGATGGCCGTGGCGCTGAACAATGGCATGTGGTCGCAGACGCCGGATAAGAAATGGATCAACGAAGGACGCAGCAAAGTACCGGGGGCCATTGAGTCGACCCAGACCTTCAAGTACAGCCTGGCGATATACCAGCCGGGGGCGAAACTGCCGAAGCTTGATCAGATGAAGTTGCTGATTTTGCCGGAGGTTGATCCGCTGACTGTCGGGCCGGGTAAATCGTTACCGGTTCGAGTGCTATTGGACGGTAAGCCGGCGGCAGGTGTGAAGTTGGTAGGCGATTATCGCAGCGCGCCGAATACCTTGAGCACCGAGACCGACGCAGAGGGCCGGGCGCAAGTATTGGTGCGTAATGAAGGATTGAACGTGATTGCGGCGCAGATGGAGATTTCGCTGAAGGACAACCCGGATGTGGCGACGCGCGGGCTGTTCACGTCGCTGACCTTCCTTGGCGAACCGCATCACGAGTAACCCATCAACCCTTGTGGGAGCGAGCCTGCTCGCGATAGCGGTTTTGCATTCAACATAGATGCTGAATGTTATGGCCTCATCGCGAGCAGGCTCGCTCCCACAGGGTCGGGGAAGTCTTACAGGTCGCCCAGGCCGTCGATCAGCGCCTGATTCTGTTCTGGCGTACCGATGGAAATCCGCAGGAACTGGGCAATCCGCTCCTGCTTGAAGTGCCGGACGATCACGCCTTGCTCACGCAACTTCGCCGCCAGCCCTGCCGCATCGTGCTTCGGATGACGGGCGAAGATGAAGTTCGCCGCCGACGGCAACACTTCAAAGCCTTTCGCTTGCAGTTGCGCAACGACCTTTTCACGATTCTCGATGACCAACCGGCAGGTCTTGTCGAAGTACTCACGATCTTCGAATGCTGCGGCTGCACCGACATTCGCCAGACGATCCAGCGGGTAGGAATTGAAGCTGTTCTTGATCCGCTCCAGCGCCTCGATCAGGTCCGGATGCCCCACCGCCAGACCAACCCGCAGACCGGCCAGTGAACGGGACTTGGACAGGGTCTGGGTCACCAGCAGGTTCGGATAACGATCCACGAGGCTAATCGCCGTCTCGCCGCCGAAATCGATGTAAGCCTCATCCACCACGACCACTGAATCCGGGCTGGCCTTGAGGATTTGCTCCACGGCATCCAGCGCCAACAGGCAGCCAGTCGGTGCGTTCGGATTCGGGAAGATGATCCCGCCGTTCGGCTTGGCGTAGTCCGCCGGGTTGATCTGGAACTGCTCGTCCAGCGGCACCGCGTCGAAGGCGATGCCGTACAACCCGCAGTAAACCGGATAGAAGCTGTAGCTGATGTCCGGGAACAGCACTGGATTATCGTGTTGCAGCAAGCCGTGAAAAATGTGCGCCAGGACTTCGTCGGAACCGTTGCCGAGGAACACCTGATTGCTCTGCACGCCGTAGTAGCTGGCCACCGCGTTCTTCAGCAGATCGCTGTTCGGGTCCGGGTACAGACGCAAATTGTCATTCAGTTCGGTCTGCATCGCCGCCAAGGCTTTTGGCGATGGACCGTACGGGTTTTCGTTGGTGTTGAGCTTCACCAGTTTCGCCAGTTTCGGCTGCTCGCCCGGCACGTAAGGCACCAGGCTCTTGACGAAGGGACTCCAGAATTTACTCATGTTCAGTTGCCCTGCCCTTGTAGAGAGTCTTCGTCAACGATGCGGTATTCGGCACTACGCGCGTGAGCGGTCAACGACTCGCCACGGGCCAGCACAGAAGCGGTTTTGCCCAGTTCCGACGCCCCCTGCTCGGAGCAGAAGATGATCGACGAACGCTTCTGGAAGTCGTACACACCCAGCGGCGAGGAGAAACGCGCGGTGCCAGAGGTTGGCAACACGTGGTTCGGGCCGGCGCAGTAGTCGCCCAAGGCTTCTGAGGTGTGACGGCCCATGAAGATCGCGCCAGCGTGGCGAATCTTCGGCAGCCAGGCCTGCGGATCAGCAACGGACAACTCAAGGTGTTCCGGTGCGATGCGGTTGGCCACTTCCATGGCTTGGTCCATGTCGCGGACCTTGATCAGCGCACCACGGCCATTGATCGACGTTTCGATGATCTCGGCACGTTCCATGGTCGGCAGCAGTTTGGCGATGCTGGCGGCGACCTTGTCGAGGAACTCGGCGTCCGGGCTGACCAGAATCGCCTGGGCGTCTTCGTCATGCTCGGCCTGGGAGAACAGGTCCATGGCGATCCAGTCCGGATCAGTCTGGCCGTCGCAGACCACGAGGATTTCGGATGGGCCGGCGATCATGTCGATGCCGACTTGGCCGAACACGTGACGCTTGGCCGTGGCGACATAGATGTTGCCCGGACCAACCACTTTGTCGACCTTCGGCACGCTTTCGGTGCCATAAGCCAGCGCAGCAACTGCTTGAGCGCCGCCGATGGTGAACACGCGGTCGACGCCGGCGATGCAGGCTGCGGCCAGCACCAGCTCGTTGATTTCGCCACGAGGCGTTGGCACTACCATGACCACTTCGGTCACACCGGCTACCTTGGCCGGAATCGCGTTCATCAGT
Source organism: Pseudomonas sp. GM41(2012) (assembly GCF_000282315.2). Taxonomy (GTDB): domain Bacteria; phylum Pseudomonadota; class Gammaproteobacteria; order Pseudomonadales; family Pseudomonadaceae; genus Aquipseudomonas. The sequence goes on along the minus strand of NZ_AKJN02000011.1, from coordinate 83,772 downwards.
ACCGAGGACGGATAAGACGCCTTGCCGCCCGGTACATACAGGCCGGCGCGATCCAGCGGCGTGACCTTCTGGCCCAGCACGGTGCCGTCGGCTTCGGTGTAGCTCCAGGAATCCTGCTTCTGTTTCTCGTGGTAGCTGCGTACTCGGGACGCGGCTTTTTCCAGCGCTTCACGCTGCGGCACGGTGATCCGGGTCAGGGCCAGTTCCAGACGCTCACGAGGCAGGATCAGGTCCGCCATGGACGCGACCTGCAGGCCGTCGAACTTCTGGGTGAATTCCACCAGCGCCGCATCGCCACGCTCGCGCACGGCCTTGATGATGTCCAGCACCCGCTGATTGACCGAGTCGTCAGACACACTTTCCCAGCTCAGCAGATGATCCAGATGATGTGCGAAATCCGGGTCAGCAGCGTTGAGTCGGCGAATTGCAGTCGGTGCGGTCATAGCGAGAGCCTCATAGGATTGGCAAAAACTCAGGCGCCCGAAGCTAACATTCGATCCGCTTGGGCACCTGAGAATTCTGGCTATGAGGCGGATAGACGGCGCGACTCAAGGTCGCGCAGGTAAATCAGCCGCGGTGTCGAGACTCCACTGCCTTGCGCAGGGTGTCGATCAACGCCTGGATACGGGCGTGTTGCATTTTCATCGAAGCTTTGTTCACGATCAGCCGGGAGCTGATGTCGGCAATGAAATCCTGGGGTTCCAGACCATTGGCGCGCAGGGTGTTGCCGGTGTCGACCACGTCGATGATCTTGTCTGCCAGACCGATCAGCGGCGCCAGTTCCATCGAGCCATAGAGCTTGATGATGTCGACCTGACGGCCCTGTTCGGCGTAGTAGCGCTTGGCAACGTTGACGAACTTGGTCGCCACACGCAGGCGGCCCTTGGGCTCGACATCACCGACACGGCCGGCGGTCATCAGCTTGCAGAGGGCAATTCGCAGGTCCAACGGCTCGTACAAACCCTGGCCGCCATATTCCATCAGCACATCTTTACCGGCGACGCCCAGGTCAGCGGCACCATGTTCGACGTAAGTCGGCACATCGGTGGCGCGCACGATCAGCAGACGTACATCGGCCTGAGTCGTGGGGATGATCAGCTTGCGGCTCTTGTCCGGATTCTCGGTCGGCACGATGCCCGCTTCAGCCAGAAGCGGCAGGGTGTCGTCAAGGATGCGGCCCTTGGACAGTGCGATGGTCAACATGGGAAACGTCAGTCCTTATCAAGGTACTCATGCCCGGTCGCAAATGGCGCCGGACACACATCGAGCCGGAAACCGGCTCGACTTCAACAAATCAACGAGCGCGTCCCTGCGCCCATGCAGCAGAAACTAGCCCGGTACGCGGCGGATCTTGGCGCCGAGCATCTGCAGTTTCTCTTCGATGCACTCGTAACCACGGTCGATGTGGTAGATGCGGTCGATCAAGGTGTCACCTTCAGCGATCAACGCCGAGATTACCAGGCTGGCCGAAGCACGCAGGTCGGTGGCCATGACTGGCGCGCCCTTGAGCTTTTCGGTACCGGTGACGATGGCAGTGTTGCCTTCGACCTGGATCTTGGCGCCCATGCGGTGCAGTTCGTAAACGTGCATGAAGCGGTTTTCGAAGATCGTCTCGATCACAGCGCCCGTGCCTTCGGCAATGGCGTTGAGGGAGATGAACTGCGCTTGCATGTCGGTCGGGAACGCCGGGTACGGAGCGGTGCGCACGTTAACGGCTTTTGGCCGCTTGCCGTGCATGTTCAGCTCGATCCAGTCTTCGCCGCAGGTGATTTCGGCACCCGATTCCTTGAGTTTCTCAAGCACGGCTTCGAGTATGGTCGGATCGGTGTCCTTGACCTTCACACGACCGCCGGTCACAGCAGCTGCGACCAGGTAGGTGCCGGTCTCGATACGGTCAGGCATCACTTTGTAAGTGGTCGGGTGCAGACGCTCAACGCCATCGATGGTGATGGTGTCAGTGCCGGCGCCAGTGATCTTGGCGCCCATGGCGTTCAGGAAGTTCGCCAGGTCGATGACTTCAGGTTCGCGAGCGGCGTTTGCCAGAACGCTGCGGCCCTTGGCCAGAGCGGCCGCCATCATGATGTTTTCGGTACCGGTCACACTGACGGTGTCGAAGAAGAAGTGCGCACCGCGCAGGCCACCTTCAGGTGCCTTGGCCTTGATGTAGCCGCCTTCGACGTCGATGACCGCGCCCATGGCTTCAAGGCCACGAATGTGCAGGTCAACCGGACGAGAACCAATGGCGCAACCGCCAGGCAGTGCGACTTCGGCTTCACCGAAACGTGCAACCATCGGGCCCAGCACCAGGATCGACGCACGCATGGTCTTCACCAGTTCGTACGGAGCGATCAGGGTCTTGATGGTGCGCGGGTCGATTTCGACGCTGAGTTTCTCGTCGATCACCGGCTCGATGCCCATACGACCGAACAGCTCGATCATGGTGGTGATGTCGTGCAGATGCGGCAGGTTGGCAACAGTCACCGGGCCATCGCACAGCAAGGTTGCAGCCAGGATCGGCAGGGCAGAGTTCTTTGCCCCGGAGATGCGGATTTCGCCATCAAGACGAACGCCACCGGTAATTATCAATTTATCCATAAGAATCTCGACGCCCTTGGGCTCAGGTGCGCTCGGCCCAGGCCGCGCTGCTGAAAAATTTCATAGTGACCGCATGGATGCTGCCATCGGTGATCCATGGGTTCAAATGGGCATAGATCTGCTGCTGACGCTTCACCGGGCTCAACGCCGCCAGTTCATCGCTAATCACGTTCAGCTGAAAGTTGCAGCCTTCGCCCTCGACTTCTACTAGGGTTCCTGGCAGCTTTCCTTCAAGGAAGCTCTTCACTTCTACGGCCTGCATGCTCAACCTCAATCGGCGCCCTGTGCGCGCGGGTCGGACATCATACAAAAAAGCCCCGCGCCTGCGAACCCCGCGAAGCAGGACTCTGACGGGGGGCTTCTTAATAGATGCGGTTAGGGATGCGCCAACAGCTCGGTCAATTCGCTGACCTGAGCGATTTCGCGCATGTCTTCTGGCATCCCGCGGATGCTCAGCGCCTTGCCGGCCGCCTCTGCATCACGCATGAAGCACAGCAGCAGCGACAAGCCGACACTGCTGGACTTCAACACTGCCGAGCAATCGACCACCAGTGCAGCGGCCTTGCTGGATTTGATCAGCGCCTGCCCCTGTTTGCGCAAACCGGGGCCGGTGCGGTAATCCAGCATGCCGCTGAGCGTCAGCTCGCCGGATTCGCTCATGCGAATGGCCGACACACTCATTGAGCTTGCTTCTCGGGTGTTTGCTTCTGGCTGGCTTCCTTGGCTTTGGCCACTTCCCCGGCCCAACCATTGATGGTCTTGTCCAGGTCGTTGCCATTGCGCTGCATCGCATCAGCGAACTGATCACGGAACAGCTTGCCGATGTTAATGCCGTTGATGATCACGTTGCGCAGTTTCCACTCGCCATTGATCTTTTCGAGTGTGTAGGACACAGGATAGATCGCGCCGTTGGTGCCTTTGACCGTCATGGCAACGCTTGTACGGTCTCCCGACTCATCCTTGGCAGGATCTACGACGATCCCCTGATTGTTGTACTCGAGCAAAGCGTTGCCATAGAACTGGAACAGACCCTTTTTGAAGTTTTCTTCAAAGGTCTTCATTTGCGCAGGCGTGGCTTTGCGTGAATATTTGACCGTCATGATGCTCTTGGAAATGCCCTCGGCATCCACAACAGGTCCGACGATGGTGTTCAGTGCCGTATAGAAGTCTTGCGGATCTTGCTTGTACTTCTCTTTATTGGCCGACAGATCGGCAAGTAGCCGATTGGTGGTGTCCTGCACGATATCGTGCGCTGAGGGCGCCGCCCCGGCGTTAGCCATCAACGGCAGGGCCGCGAGTAATACCAACAGGCCACGTCGCAAGGTAGAGATCATTCAAAAGCTCCTCATTTGGCGTCTTTACTAACGGTATTGAGCAGAAATTTACCGATCAGGTCTTCGAGTACCAGCGACGACTGCGTGTCGTGGATGGTTGAGCCATCCTTGAGCAAGCCTTCTTCGCCGCCCACGCTGAGACCGATGTACTTCTCGCCCAACAGGCCAGCGGTCAGGATAGATGCAGTGGAGTCAGTCGGCAGGTTATCTACGCGTTTTTCCAGCTGCATGGTCACTCGACCGGTGAAACTGTCGCGATCCAGATCGATTGCCGTGACCTTGCCGATGGTCACACCGGCCATGGTCACTTTAGCTCTGACAGTCAAACCGGCGATATTGTCGAAATACGCATAAAGTTTATAAGTGTCGGTGGTTGCGCTCGGGGACAGGCCACTCACCCGCAACGCCAGCAACAGCAAAGCCAGGATGCCAGCCAGCAAGAAAAGGCCGACACCGATTTCCAGGGTGCGGTTTTGCATCAGAAATCTCCAAACATCAAGGCGGTCAGAATAAAGTCCAGGCCGAGTACAGCCAAAGAGGCATACACCACGGTCTTGGTAGTGGCACGACTGATCCCCTCGGAAGTGGGCTCGCAGTCATAGCCTTGGAATACGGCGATCCAGGTCACGACAAAGGCGAAAACGATGCTTTTGATGATGCCGTTGAGCACATCGTCTGCAAAGGTCACGCTGTTCTGCATGTTGGACCAGTAGGAACCTTCATAGACACCCAGCCAGTCGACGGCCACCCACGAACCACCCCAGATGCCCACCACGCTGAAGATCATCGCCAGCACCGGCAGGGAAATGAAGCCGGCCCACAGGCGCGGGGCAATGATGTACTTGAGCGGGTCGACACCAATCATTTCCAGACTGGACAACTGCTCGGTGGACTTCATGTTGCCGATTTCGGCAGTCAGTGCCGAACCGGCGCGCCCGGCGAACAGCAATGCCGTGACCACGGGCCCCAGTTCGCGCAACAGCGTCAGCGCAACCATCTGGCCAACCGCCTGCTCCGAACCATAGCTGGACAGGATATTGAAGCCTTGCAGCGCCAGCACCATGCCGATGAATACCCCGGAGACCACGATGATCACCAGGGACATTACGCCCACCGAATGCAGCTGCTTGATCAGCAAGCCAAAACCGCCGCCAATGCCGCCACGGCCAAGCAACGCATGAAACAGGAATATCGCCGAACGGCCAAACACCCCCAGCACGTCAATGCCAGAGTGGCCGAACCGGCGAACCCGTTCTATTAGTGAAATCTTGCGCATCAACGCTGCCCCAGAAGATCTGCGCGGTAATCCGTCGCTGGAAAGTGATAGGCGACCGGACCGTCAGGCTCGCCTGTCATGAATTGACGGATGCGTGGCTCCTGCGAGTTCATCAGCTCCTCGGGAGTGCCCTGCCCCAACACCTGGCCTTCGCCGACGACATAGATGTAATCGGCGATGCTCGCGGTCTCGGCCAGGTCGTGGGAGACCACGATACTGGTGATGCCCAGCGCATCGTTGAGCAGGCGGATCAGACGCACCAGCACACCCATGGCAATGGGGTCCTGGCCGACAAAGGGCTCGTCATACATGAGGATCTGCGGATCGAGGGCAATCGCCCGCGCCAAAGCGACGCGACGTTTCATGCCGCCGGACAACTCGTCAGGCATCAGGTCGATGGCGCCACGCAAACCCACGGCCTGCAATTTGAGCAGGACGATATCCCGGATCATTTCTTCCGGAAGTTCGGTATGAACGCGTAGCGGAAAGGCCACGTTCTCGAACACATCGAGATCGGTGAACAGTGCACCACTCTGAAACAGCACGCCCATGTGCTTTCGCGCATCGAACAGATCACTGCGTGACAGTTTCGGCAGGTTCTGTCCATTGACCCAGACTTCGCCTTTGGTGGGCCGCAGCTGTGCGCCCATCAGCCGCAACAGCGTAGTCTTGCCACACCCGGAAGGCCCCATGATGCCGGTGACCTTGCCGCGCGGGATACGTATATCGACGTTATTGAAAATGCTGCGCGTTCCGCGCTTGAAGGTCAGTCCCTTCAGCTCGACCGCGTAGGCTTTATCGGCACTCATCTAAACTCCTTGCGATGCAGCCTCTCACTCGGACGCCTGACTTTCTGGCGAAAGCACATACATCCCGGGCAGGCCGAACTGGCGGCGAACTATATCACTGCAAAGGCCAAGCGCCCAAGGCCCAAGCCGGGCCATGTTGAGTAACATGACGGGGTAAAAGCTTCCATTCAGGGGGATTCGGTAACGGGGAATGACAAAGCGCGACGAACTTGCGTGAGGGTTTCGATCATTACCGTTATAATCGCCGCCTTTTCATCAGGCTATACGATTTCTGACATGAGCCAATCCAGCGACCTGATTCAATCAGCACAACGCACCATCCGCCTCGAACTGGAAGCCGTACAAGGCTTGTTGCCCCGTATCGACGCAGATTTCGTACGCGCTTGCGAGATGATTCTGGCCAGCAAAGGGCGCGTGGTCGTGGTCGGCATGGGCAAATCGGGGCACATCGGCAACAAGATCGCCGCCACCCTGGCCAGCACCGGCACCACGGCCTTTTTCGTGCACCCGGCCGAAGCCAGCCACGGCGACATGGGCATGATCACCCGCGACGACATCATCCTGGCATTGTCGAACTCCGGCTCCACCAATGAAATCGTCACCCTGCTGCCGCTGATCAAGCGTCTGGGCATTCAATTGATCAGCATGACCGGCAACCCTGATTCACCGCTGGCGAAGGCTGCCGAGGTCAACCTCAACGTGCACGTCGAGCACGAAGCCTGTCCGCTCAACCTGGCACCGACCTCGTCGACCACTGCCGCCTTGGTCATGGGCGACGCCCTGGCCGTTGCGCTGCTGGAAGCCCGCGGTTTCACCGCTGAAGATTTCGCCTTTTCCCACCCCGGCGGCGCACTTGGCCGACGCCTGCTGCTGAAAGTGGAAACCGTCATGCACGCCGGCGCAGAACTGCCCCAGGTGCAACGTGGCACACTACTCAAGGACGCCTTGATGGAAATGACCCGCAAGGGCCTGGGCATGACCGCGATTGTGGAGGCCGATGGCAAACTGGCCGGGATCTTCACCGACGGCGACTTGCGCCGCACCCTTGACCGGACCATCGACATCCACCATACGACCATCGACGAGGTCATGACCGTCCACGGCAAGACCGCCCGGGCCGATATGCTGGCAGCCGAAGCCCTGAAAATCATGGAAGACCATCGAATCAACGCGCTGGTAGTGGTGGACAAGGAGGACCGACCGATCGGCGCCTTCAACCTGTCCGATCTGCTGCGCGCAGGAGTAATGTGATGAGCACCGACCTGCTGCAACGCGGCAAGAACATCAAACTGGCAGTTTTTGACGTCGATGGCGTACTGACCGACGGACGCCTGTACTTCCTCGAAGACGGCAGCGAATTCAAGACGTTCAACACCCTCGACGGCCAAGGCATCAAGATGTTGATGGCAGCCGGCGTGCAGACCGCTATCATCAGCGGCCGCAAGACCCCGGTGGTCGAGCGACGCGCGAAGAACCTCGGTATTCCACACGTGTACCAGGGGCGCGAGGACAAACTGGTGGTGCTCGACGAGCTTCTTTCCCAACTCAACCTAAGCTATGAGCAAGTCGCCTATCTCGGTGACGACCTGCCGGACCTGCCGGTGATTCGCCGCGCCGGCCTGGGCATGGCGGTGGCAAACGCCGCCAGCTTCGTCCGTGAACACGCCCACGGCATCACCCAGGCCCGTGGTGGCGAAGGTGCCGCTCGCGAATTCTGCGAATTGATCCTGCGCGCGCAGGGCCGCCTTGATGCGGCAAACGCCGCGTACCTGTGAGCCAACTATGCTGAGCAAAAAGATTCGCAAATTCCTGGTGTTCGGTTGCATCGCAGCGATATTCGCGGCGGTCGGCTACTGGAACATCAGCCCGGAACGCTTCCTCGACAAGCCGGTGGCAAAGACCGATGAAACCGCGATCGACTATTACGCGACCAACGCCCACAGCGTGCAATATCTGCCGGACGGCAAACTGCAATACGAAATGACGTCCGACAAGGTTGAACACCTGAAAGCCACGGAAGTGACGCTGTTGACCAATCCCGACCTGAACATGTTCCGCGGCACCGAGTTCCCGTGGCATGTCCAGAGCGAGCACGGCGAAGTGAATCCCGACGGCACTCAGGTCGAACTGATTGACTCGGTGCGCATCACGCGCTTCGACGAGAAAAACCGCAAGACCCTGATTACCACCACCCGCATGACAGTGTTCCCGCAGCAGCAATATGCGCAGACCGAGCAACCCGTTAGAATCGACGGCGCTGGTGGTGTGTCGACTGGCAAGGGAATGAAAGCGTATTTGAAAGAAAGCAGGATACACCTGCTATCGAACGTAAGAGGACAGTATGAGGCTCGTTAAAACCCTCCCTATTTTGCTCGGTCTGAGCGCAGCACTGGGAAGCGTGAGCGCCTGGGCACTGCCGACCGATCAAGCGCAGCCTATCCGCATTCAGGCCGACGATGCCCAGCTGGACGACAAGAATGGCGTTGCCACCTATAAAGGTGATGTGATCATCACTCAGGGCTCGATGATCGTTAAAGGCAACACCGTGACCATCACCCGCACGCCGACCGGCGACATTGACGTGGTGACTTCGGTGGGCAACCTCGCCTATTTCGAGCAACTGCAAACTGCAGGCGACACCAAACCCGTTCAGGGCTGGGGCGTGACCATCCAGTACCACGCAGCGCAAAACCGCGTCGTGCTGATCGACAAGGCAAAAGTTGTCGACAAGGACAACAACGTCACCCAAGGCGAGAAAATCGTCTACGACACGGTCAAAAAGCTGGCGAGCGCCGGTCGCGCGACGGGCAATAAGGTCACCGAGTCGCGTCCGCGCATCGACATGGTGATCCAGCCGAAGAAGAAAACCGACGAGCAAAAGGCCCAGTAATGGCAACTCTGAAAGCTCAGCATCTGGCAAAGAGCTACAAGAGCCGCCAGGTCGTGCGTGACGTCAGCCTGTCGATCGATAGCGGTCAGATCGTCGGCCTGTTAGGTCCCAACGGCGCCGGCAAGACCACCTGCTTTTACATGATTGTCGGCCTGGTACAGGCCGATCAGGGCCGCGTACTGATTGACGATCTGGATGTCAGCCACCAGCCTATGCACGGTCGTGCGAAGGCCGGCATCGGCTATCTTCCGCAAGAAGCATCGATCTTCCGCAAACTCTCGGTAGCCGACAACATCATGGCGATCCTCGAGACCCGCAAGGAACTCGACAAGGCCGGTCGTCGCCAAGAGCTGGAAAGCCTGCTGCAGGAATTCCACATCAGCCACATCCGCGACAACCTCGGGATGAGCCTGTCCGGTGGTGAACGCCGCCGTGTGGAAATCGCCCGGGCACTGGCTACCAACCCGAAATTCATCCTGCTCGACGAACCGTTCGCCGGCGTGGACCCGATTTCGGTGGGCGACATCAAGCAGATCATCTATCACCTCAAGGCCAAGGGCATTGGTGTGCTGATCACTGACCACAACGTCCGTGAAACCCTGGATATCTGCGAAACCGCCTACATCGTCAACGACGGCCAGCTGATCGCCGAAGGTGACTCTGCCACCATCCTGGCCAACGACCTGGTCAAGGAAGTGTATCTGGGCCATGAGTTCCGCCTGTAAGCACTGAGGTGTCTGGCTGGTTGCCCGGGCGCTCGTCTCGATAAAAAATCAACATTTTTTTATTGTTACAGCGCTCTAGGCAAACGCTGCAGTTTCGGGCATATAATTTGCTTATGTTTGGCGCTCCGGCGCCCTGTAGTGGATGGCGCATGTGCGCCGGCGAATAAGGTGTTAAGCCCCTGCCATGAAACCATCGCTAGTCTTGAGAATGGGCCAGCAGCTGACGATGACACCGCAGCTGCAACAGGCCATCCGCCTGCTCCAATTGTCGACCCTGGACCTGCAACAGGAAATCCAGGAGGCCCTGGAGTCCAATCCGATGCTCGAACGCCAGGAAGAAGGCGACGACTTCGATAACGCCGACCCCTTGGCCGACAAAGCCGAACAGCAACCCAACGCTGACATTCAGGAACCCTCCTACCAGGAAACCGCCCCGACGGTTGATAACCTCGAGGAAGGCGACTGGAACGAGCGCATCCCCAACGAACTGCCCGTCGATACCGCGTGGGAAGATGTCTACCAGACCAGCGCCAGCAGCCTGCCGAGCAACGATGACGACGAGTGGGACTTCACCACCCGGACATCGGCCGGCGAAAGCCTGCAAAGCCACCTGCTGTGGCAACTGAACCTGGCCCCGATGTCCGACACCGATCGCCTGATCGCCGTGACCCTGATCGACTGCATTAACAATCAGGGCTACCTGGACGAAACCCTCGAGGAGATTCTCGAAGCCTTCGACCCGGAACTGGACATCGAACTGGACGAGATCGAAGCCGTCCTGCACCGCATCCAGCAATTCGAACCCGCTGGCATCGGCGCCCGCAACCTGGGCGAATGCCTGCTGCTGCAATTGCGCCAGTTGCCCGCCAAGACGCCTTGGCTGGTCGAGGCCAAACGCCTGGTCACCGATTACATCGACCTGCTCGGCAGCCGCGATTACAGCCAGCTGATGCGTCGCATGAAGCTCAAGGAAGACGAACTGCGCCAGGTGATTGAACTGGTGCAGAGCCTCAACCCGCGCCCAGGCTCGCAAATCGAGTCCAGCGAAGCCGAGTACGTCGTTCCCGACGTGATCGTACGCAAGGACAACGAGCGCTGGCTGGTGGAGCTGAACCAGGAATCCGTGCCACGACTGCGGGTCAACGCTCAGTACGCCGGTTTCGTGCGCCGCGCTGACACCAGTGCCGATAACACCTTCATGCGCAATCAGTTGCAAGAGGCCCGCTGGTTCATCAAGAGCCTGCAAAGCCGCAACGAAACCCTGATGAAAGTAGCCACCCAGATCGTCGAGCATCAGCGCGGTTTTCTGGAATACGGCGACGAAGCCATGAAACCGCTGGTCCTGCATGACATCGCTGAAGCGGTGGGCATGCACGAGTCGACGATTTCACGGGTGACCACGCAGAAATTCATGCATACCCCACGGGGCATATATGAACTGAAATACTTTTTTTCCAGCCACGTCAGCACCTCCGAGGGCGGTGAATGCTCGTCCACGGCGATCCGCGCGATCATCAAAAAACTGGTTGCCGCTGAAAATCAGAAAAAGCCGTTGAGTGACAGCAAGATCGCTGGTTTACTGGAGGCACAAGGCATTCAGGTGGCTCGCCGCACCGTCGCCAAGTACCGCGAATCCCTCGGGATCGCGCCTTCGAGCGAACGCAAGCGGTTGATGTAGAGCCACGCCACAGCGTTCCAGTGGCAGGCATTTCTGCCTGCCGCTTTATGCACTGGCAACGAAGGAGAAGCTGTATGCAAGTCAACATCAGTGGACACCAACTGGAAGTGACCGAACCTCTTCGCACCTACATCGGCGAAAAACTCGAACGATTAGAGAGGCATTTCGACAAGATCACCAACGTGCAGGTCACGATGACGGTCGAAAAGCTCAAGCAGAAAATCGAAGCCACGCTGCATATTCCCGGCAATGAAGTGGTCGCAAACGCGGAGCATACCGATATGTACGCGGCGATCGACGCACTGACCGACAAGCTGGATAAACAACTCAAAAAGCATAAGGAAAAGACCCAAAGCCTCCTCCAGGGCGCGACCGGTCGTTAACACTCCCAACCCATGATCCGACTTGAAAGCATCCTGACCCCCGGCCGTTCCCTCGTGAACGTGCCGGGCGGCAGTAAAAAGAAAGCCCTTGAGCAAATTGCCAACCTTATCCACAAAGAAGTGCCGGATCTGGAGATGCAAGATGTCTTCGAGGCTTTGATTGCCCGTGAAAAACTCGGCTCAACCGGTTTTGGCAACGGCATCGCCATTCCCCACTGCCGCCTGAAGGGCTGCACCTCGCCCATCAGTGCCCTGATGCACCTTGATGCACCCATCGATTTCGACGCCATCGACGGCGCCCCGGTTGACCTGCTGTTCGTTCTGCTGGTCCCGCAAGCCGCTACCGATGCGCACCTGGAGTTACTGCGCCAGATCGCCAGCATGCTCGACCGCAAGGAAGTGCGCGAAAAACTGCGCAGCGCCCCGAGCAATGAAGCCTTGTATCAGGTTGTCCTGGACGAGCAAAACGGTCATTAATCATGCGCTTGATCATCGTCAGTGGCCGCTCCGGCTCAGGTAAAAGTACCGCACTCGATGTTCTCGAGGACAACGGCTACTACTGCATCGACAACCTGCCCGCCGGTCTGCTGCCGGAACTGGCCGAACGTGCGTTGATCCATACCGAGCTGGCGCAACCGCTGGTTGCCGTATCGATCGATGCGCGTAACTTGCCGAGTCACTTGTCGCGGTTTCCCGAACTGCTGGAAGAAGTGCGCAGCCGGCATATCCAGTGTGATGTGCTTTATCTGGACGCCGACGAAGAAACCTTGCTCAAACGTTTCTCGGAAACCCGCCGTCGTCACCCGCTGAGCAATGCCAATCGTTCGCTGGCCGAGGCCATCAACGATGAGACCGCCCTGCTCGGGCCGATTGCCGACCTCGCCGATCTCAAAGTAAACACCACCAATCTGAACCTGTATCAGCTGCGAGATACCATCAAGCTGCGCCTGCTGAACCAGCCGGAACCCGGTACGGCGTTCCTGGTGGAGTCTTTCGGCTTCAAGCGTGGAATGCCGGTAGACGCTGATCTGGTGTTCGACGTGCGCTGCCTGCCTAACCCTTACTGGAAGCCAGAGTTGCGCGATCAATCCGGGCTCGACCAACCGGTTGCCGATTACCTGGCGGCGCAGCCTGACGTCGAAGAGATGTTCCAGGACATCTCCACCTACTTGTTAAAGTGGCTACCCCGCTTTGCTGCCAGCAACCGCGCTTATGTCACCATTGCCATTGGCTGCACCGGCGGCCATCACCGCTCCGTCTACCTGACCGAACGTCTGGGCCAGGCCCTGCAAAAATCCCTGAAGAACGTCCAGGTTCGCCACCGCGACCTCAGCTAAAGGATTCACACCGCGATGCCTGCTCTGGAAATTGAAATCATCAACAAGCTGGGCCTGCATGCCCGCGCTTCTGCAAAATTCGTTGGCGTCGCCGGTGAGTTCAAGGATTGCACGATCAGAGTAGGACGCACGCCGGAATCCACGGTCGACGGAAAAAGCATCATGGCAATGATGATGCTCGCTGCGGGCAAGGGCACCAAAATCCACCTGAGCACCGAAGGCGAACAGGCTGATGAGGCGATGCAGGCATTGGTGAATTTGATCAATGACTACTTCGGCGAAGGCGAGTAAGGTCAAAAGATCGCAGCCTCGTTTCACTCGACAGCTCCTACAGAGATCAGCGTAGGCCTGTAGGAGCTGTCGAGTGAAACGAGGCTGCGATCCTTTGATCCTGTTTCAAGCGAGCGCTGTATCCATCACCATCATCAAGCAAAACCCGATCAGCAACCCAAGACTTGCAAGCTTGTCGTGACCATTGCGGCGCGACTCGGGAATGACTTCATGGGTGACCACCAGCAACATTGCCCCGGCCGCCAGTGCCAACCCCAAGGGCAACAACAATTCGGCCAGGCTCACCAGCCAGGCGCACAACAACGCGAAGACCGGCTCGACCAGACCTGATGCAGCACCGATCAGAAACGCCTTGACCCGCGACATCCCCGCCCCGGCCAGTACCAACGCGATCACCAGTCCTTCTGGCACATCCTGCAAGGCGATGCCCATTGCAAGGCTATCGGCGTCGGGCATGCCACCCCCCGCCGACACACCGACCGCCATGCCTTCGGGGATGTTGTGGGCAATGATCGCAAACACAAACAACCAGATTCGCGGCGGGATGACCGGTCGCTCCAGCGTGCCTACGAGCATTTCCGGCGATGCACCCGACACCTTGCGATCAACCAGGAACAATCCAAACGCACCCAGCATGATGCCGAAACTGATCAGTCCACTGGCCGCCCAAGGCGTCAGCCCCAGGTTTTCAGCGGCAGAGATCCCCGGAACGATCAACGAAAACGCTGTCGCCGCGAGCATCACCCCGGCCCCGAAGCCGAGCAGCGTATCGCTGATTGTCTGGGGCATCCGTCGAATGACCAGCACGGGCACCGCACCCAAGGCAGTGCCTAAGGCGCAGATCGTCCCGCCTTGTAGCGCGCGCAGCAGTTTCGGCTCAAGGTCCAGCCACGCCAGGCCTTGGGCAACCATTAACGTCATGCCTGCCAGCAGTAACAGCGATCCGAATGCGTAACGAAACATTCGTCCATTTCCGATCGCCAGTGTTTCAGTGCCCATAGCCAGCCCTGGATTGTTTTTTTGCAGAAGTCTTAAACCAGTGCAGCCTGATAGCGCGTAGCGACTGCAGGCCAATTGATCACGTTGTAGAACGCGTTGATGTATTCCGGGCGACGGTTCTGGTATTGCAGGTAATAAGCGTGCTCCCAGACATCCAGTCCGAGGATTGGCGTATTGCCGTTCATCAATGGACTGTCCTGATTGCCGCTGCTTTCAACGACCAGCGTCTTTTGCGGCGTCACACTGAGCCACGCCCAGCCGCTGCCGAAACGAGTCAGCGCGGCTTTGGTGAAGGCTTCCTTGAAACTGCTCAGGCCGCCCAGTTGCTCATCGATAGCCTCAGCCAGGGAGCCTTCAGGATGGCCGCCGCCGTTGGGCGCCATCACTTCCCAGAACAGCGAATGGTTGGCATGCCCGCCGCCCTGATTGATCACCGCCGCGCGCAGCTTCTCCGGCAGTTGCTGGACAGCAGACACCAGTTTCTCCACCGGCCACTCGGCAAACTCGGTGCCTTCGACCGCAGCGTTGAGGTTGTTGATGTAGGTTTGGTGGTGCTTGGTGTAGTGGATTTCCATGGTCTGCGCATCGATGTGCGGTTCCAGGGCGTCATAGGCGTAGGGCAAGGCAGGTAAGGTAAAAGCCATTTCAATGAACTCCATGATGTAGGGGCGCAGGCGAGGCGGCATCGATGTGCAGCAATCGATGCGTACGCGGGTATTCGCCGTGCTCGCTGATGAAATTCAGCAGCTCGACGTAGGTCTTGCTGCTCTGGCGCAACGCTGCTTCACGCAGGGCCGGCGCCAGTCGTGGGTCCTGCATGGTCTGCAACAATCGCTGATGGATGGCGCACAGGTACTCGGCGCTCTCCTCCGGCTGGTTCAGACGCAAATGCAGGTCCGCCAGGTTGTGGTGGGAAATCACGCAGGCCGCCACCGCTTCGTCGGCATCCGCCCAGCGCTCGAACAACACCTGGGCCAGGGCCAATGCCTGCAAGTAAGCCTCGCGGGCATCGACCAGTTCGCCCAGCATGAAACAGCGATTAGCCCTTTCGATCGTGCGTTTCCAGTGCTCCATGGTGAGCCTCCAAAGCGGTTGCGATGATTACACGCCGCCTGCGGTGAGCTTCTCTGGATTGAGTAGCTCTTCCAGTTGGCTGCGCGTCAGGTCGGTGTGTTCCAGAGCAACATCGATCACCGGACGGCCTTGTTGATAGGCCTTCTTGGCGATCTCCGCGGCTTTTTGGTAACCAATGATCGGGTTGAGTGCGGTGACCAGGATCGGGTTACGCGACAGCGCTTCCTTGAGCCTGGCTTCGTTGACCTTGAAGCTGGCGATGGCCTTTTCACCCAGCAGGTGGCTGGAGTTGGCCAGCAACTCGATGCTGCTCAGCAGGTTCTGGGCGATGATCGGCAGCATCACGTTCAGCTCGAAATTGCCCGACTGACCGGCAATGGTGATGACCGTGTCATTGCCGATGACCTGAGCGGCGACCATGGCGGTCGCTTCCGGGATCACCGGGTTGACCTTGCCAGGCATGATCGAAGAACCCGGCTGCAAGGCTTCGAGTTCGATTTCACCCAGACCGGCCAGTGGGCCGGAGTTCATCCAGCGCAGGTCGTTGGCGATTTTCATCAGCGAAACGGCCGTGGCCTTGAGCTGACCGGAAACACTGACCGCCGTGTCCTGTGAGCCGATCAGCGCAAACAGATCCTCGCCCGGTTTGAATTGCACCTGGGTCAGCTTGCTCAGTTGCTCACTGAAACGCGCCGCGAATTGCGGATGAGCATTGATGCCAGTGCCCACCGCCGTGCCGCCCTGAGCCAGGGATTGCAGACTCGGCAGCAGATCCTGCAGATGACCGATGTTGGCCTTGAGCTGCTGCGCCCAACCGTTGAGCACCTGGCTCATGCGCACTGGCATCGCGTCCATCAAGTGAGTGCGACCGGTTTTGACGTGGTGATGAACCTCTTCGGCCTTGCGCTCGATCACCTGAACCAGACACACCAGCGCCGGCAACAATTGCTCGTGCAACGCCAACGCAGCACTGACGTGGATAGTGGTCGGGATGATGTCGTTGCTGCTTTGGCCGCAATTCACGTGATCGTTGGGGTTCACCGGCTCGCCGAGCAAGCGGCTGGCCAGGGTGGCGATCACTTCGTTGGCGTTCATGTTCGAACTGGTGCCGGAACCGGTCTGGTAGATATCCACCGGGAAATGCTGCATGAAGTCACTTTGGAGCAGACCCAGCGCCGCATCGACGATGGCTTTGCCCTGGGATTCGCTGATTTGCTTGAGCTCGACGTTGGCTCGGGCAGCGGCGGCCTTGGCCAGAATCAACGCGCGAATGAACTGCACGGGCATCGGTTTGCCGCTGATGGGAAAGTTATCCACCGCACGCTGGGTCTGTGCGCCATAGAGCGCATCCACTGGGACCTGAAGTTCGCCCATGCTGTCGCGTTCAATGCGTGTCTTGGTCATCAGAAAATCCTTGCACCAGTTCTATGAGAGGAATCGAGGGCTGCAACTCGCAGATCGCCAGTTGCCAGGTGTAGCTCTGCCAGCGCTTGAGGCGGCACTTGCACAATGAGAGGCGTTCCAGATCGCGCAATGGGCGCCAGGCCTGGTCCAGGCAGTAGGTGCGCCAGTGCCAGGGCAGCGCGACATCGGCGGCGGTGTCGAGCAATAGACGGAAAGAAGTTTCGGCGATGGTCCAGGGAGAGGTTGCCGTGCAGCAGGCGAGATACCGACCTTCGGCCAGGTAATGCTCGATCAGGCGAGGCTCGTCAGGGTCCATCGCGCAACGGATCTGGCGACTCATCCAGCGCCAGCTTTCGAGGTAAGGCTGCTCGTGCAAGGCAGAACTCATGATCCGGGCTCATTCGGTAATGAGATTTATTATTAGATGATAATGAGAACCAACACAACCCCACGCAGGAGCAAAGCTTGCTCGCGATGGCGATCTCAGGGACGCCATCGCCGGCAAGCCGTGCTCCTACAGGGACGGTGCATGGCGCATAAAAAAAGGCGCGCCACCTGATGGGTGGCGCGCCTTTTTTGTAGCGGTTTGAGTTAGCTACCCGCCACCGTCATCCGCTCGATCAGCACCGAACCTGTACGAATGTTGCTGCGCAGCTCCAGGTCATTACCGACCGCAACGATCTGTTTGAACATGTCACGCATGTTGCCGGCGATGGTCACTTCCTGGACTGCAAACTGGATTTCGCCATTCTCGACCCAGTACCCCGCCGCGCCGCGGGAGTAATCGCCAGTGACCATGTTCAGGCCCTGGCCCATCAGTTCCGTAACCAGCAGGCCGCGACCCATGCGGCGTAGCAAGGCTGCCTGGTCTTCGTCGCCATGGGTGACGAACAGGTTGTGCACGCCGCCAGCGTTGGCGGTGCTCGGCATTCCGAGCTTACGGCCGGAGTACGTGCCGAGAATGTATGAGACCAACTCGCCTTTTTCGACGAATGGTTTGGCGTAAGTGGCCAGACCATCGCCATCGAACGCCGAACTGCCCAGCGCGCGCATCAGGTGCGGACGCTCATCGATGGTCAGCCATTCAGGGAACAGTTTCTGCCCCAGCGTGCCTTCAAGGAACGAGGATTTGCGATACAGACTGCCGCCGGAAATCGCCGAGAGGAAACTGCCGAACAAACCACCGGCCAGTTCCGCGGAAAATAGCACCGGCACTTCGCAGGTCGGCACCGGACGCGCACCCAGACGGCTCGCCGCCCGTTGCGCGGCACGCTGGCCGATGCTCTCCGGAGAGGCCAGCAAATTGCCCTGACGGTTCACGTCGTACCAGTAATCGCGCTGCATCTGGCCATCGGCCTCGGCGATCATCACGCAGCTCAGGCTGTGCCGGGTCGACGCGTAACCGCCGATAAAACCGTGGCTGTTGCCGTAGACACGGCAGCCCTGATGGGTGCTGAGGGTGGTGCCATCGGCGTTCTTGATTCGGCTGTCGGTGGCAAACGCCGCCGCTTCACAGGCCAGGGCCTGCTCGATGGCTTGCTCCGGGGTGATGTCCCATTCGTGGAACAGGTCGAAATCCTGCAGATCCTTGGCCATCAGGGCGGCGTCTGCCAAGCCCGAAGCTTCGTCTTCCGACGTGTGCTTGGCGATGGCCAATGCGGCGGCGACGGTTTCGCGAATCGCTTCCGGACCGCTGGCGGACGTGCTGGCCGAGCCCTTGCGCTGACCAACGTACAAGGTGATGCCGAAACCCTGATCGCGGTTGAATTCGACGGTTTCGACTTCACGCTGACGCACGGAGGTGGAAAGGCCCTGCTCCAGGGACACCGCCACTTCACAGGCACTGGCGCCCTGGCGCTTGGCTTCAGCGATGATCTGCTCGACTTGTTCTTGCAGTGCCGGCAACGCTTGTGGGCCGACGCTTTCAACTGCACTCATGCTGTTCTCCACTCAAATTCTGCTTTCGGCTAGGGCCTTCGAGCGACCGGGCCGGACAAGCGGCCCCCGACTGGTTATCATGGCGGCGTTTCTTTGCGGACGGCCACCATGGTTGATTCTTACGACGACTCCCTCGATACGGGAGAAAAAAGCAAATCCCAGGTTAAACGCGAGCTTCATGCTCTGGTTGACCTTGGCGAGCGCCTTACAACGCTCAAGCCTGACTTGCTGGCAAAACTGCCGTTGACCGACGCTATGCGCCGGGCACTGGCTGATGCGCCCAAGCACACCGCGAATATCGCGCGTAAACGGCACCTTATGTTCATCGGCAAACTGATGCGCGATCAGGACACTGACGCCATTCTGGCTCTGCTCGATCAACTCGATGCCTCCACCCGGCAGTACAACGAACGTTTCCATGGCCTGGAACGCTGGCGCGATCGCTTGATCGCGGGCGACGATGCGGTCCTGGAGAAGTTCGTGGTCGACTACCCGGAGGCTGATCGTCAGCAATTGCGCTCCCTGATCCGTCAGGCCCAGCACGAACTGGCGACCAACAAGCCACCGGCATCGAGCCGTAAAATCTTCAAGTACATCCGTGAGCTGGACGAGACTCAACGCGGTCTGCGTTAAATCTCGAATCGGGTGAGTCGCTACGCGGTTCACCCGAAGCTCCATCCCTCAAGATCCTGTGCCACCCACAGTGATCGCATCGATTTTCAGCGTTGGCTGGCCGACACCCACCGGCACCGACTGCCCATCCTTGCCACACGTCCCCACGCCGCTGTCCAGCGCCAGATCGTTACCGACCATCGACACCTTGCTCATCGCTTCCGGGCCGTTGCCGATCAATGTCGCGCCTTTGACCGGGGCCGTAATCTTGCCGTCTTCGATCAGGTAAGCCTCGCTGGTGGAGAACACGAACTTGCCACTGGTGATGTCCACCTGACCGCCGCCGAGGTTGGCGCAGTAGATGCCGCGTTTCACCGAGGCGATGATTTCTGCCGGGTCGCTTTCGCCCGCCAGCATGTAGGTGTTGGTCATGCGCGGCATGGGCAGGTGCGCGTAGGATTCGCGACGCCCGTTACCGGTACGGGCCACGCCCATCAGACGGGCGTTGAGTTTGTCCTGCATATAGCCTTTGAGTACGCCGTTTTCGATCAGTGTCGTGCACTCGGTCGGGGTACCTTCATCATCGACGCTCAGGGAACCGCGACGACCGGCCAGCGTGCCGTCATCGACGATGGTGCAAAGCTTGGACGCAACCATCTCGCCCATGCGTCCGCTGTAGGCCGAACTGCCCTTGCGGTTGAAGTCGCCTTCCAGACCGTGGCCGACCGCTTCGTGCAGCAGCACGCCGGACCAGCCGGAACCCAATACCACCGGCAACGTACCGGCCGGCGCAGGAATGGCTTCCAGATTCACCAACGCCTGACGCAGCGCTTCACGGGCGTAGCTCATGGCGCGGTCATCGCTGAGGAAATAACGGTAATCGGTACGACCGCCACCGCCATGACCGCCGCGTTCACGGCGACCGTTCTGCTCGACGATCACGCTGACGTTAAAGCGCACCAACGGTCGTACATCGGCGGCCAGGCCACCGTCGGTGGAGGCCACGAGGATTCGTTCCCAGACGCCGGCCATGCTCACGGTAACTTGCTGGATACGCGGGTCGAGGGCGCGAGTCGCGACGTCGATACGTTTGAGCAGTTCGACCTTCTCGGCACGGGTCATCACTTCCAGTGGATTGTCCGGCCCATACAACTGGGCGACATCCTGAGTCGTGAAGGCTTGCACCGTGCCGTTCTGACCGGCGCGGGAGATCGAACGTGCAGCACGGGCCGCGGCGCCGAGGGCTTCGAGAGTAATGGCATTGCTATAGGCAAAACCGGTTTTCTCACCCGATTGCGCTCGCACGCCGACACCTTGGTCGAGATTGAAGCTGCCTTCCTTGACGATCCCGTCTTCCAGCGCCCAGGACTCGGAAATCTGCCCCTGGAAATACAGGTCGGCGGCATCGATGCCCGGGCCGGCCAGATCGCCGAGCACACCTTGCAGGCTCTCGATTGTTACGCCGCCGGGCGCCAGGAGGTGTTCACTGACTGAGGACAACAACTCGCTCATATGCTTTACGCCTTAAATTCATCATTCTGAGGCAGGTCGCTGTGCGCCCTGCGAGAAAAGGCGCCGGTGACTGGACACCGGCATCCGCGCCCTGATGGACGCCTGTTCGCTGCTATCGCGTTCGGCCAGCAGCACGGCCTCGCCTTGATCCTGTTGCGCCAGCACACGTCCCCACGGGTCGATAATCGCGGCATGGCCAAAGGTTTCTCGCGGCCCCGGATGCGTCCCACCCTGGGCAGCCGCGAGCACATAACATTGGGTTTCGATGGCCCGCGCGCGAATCAACACCTCCCAATGCGCCGCGCCGGTCACCGCGGTAAAGGCCGACGGCGCGGTAATCAACTCTGCACCGCCAGCGCGTAATTCGCTGTACAGCTCCGGGAAGCGCAGGTCGTAACACACCGACAATCCGACTCGACCGACGGGCGTGTCCGCCACAACGACCCCACTGCCATAAGCATAGTCATCGGATTCGCGATAACGCCCGCGATTGTCCGCCACATCGACGTCGAAGAGGTGCAACTTGTCATACCGTGCAACGGTTTCGCCGTGGTCATTCACCAGCAGCGAGCAGGCATGCACTTTGGCCGTCGGCTGATCCACCGGTGGCAACGGCAACGTGCCGGCCACTATCCATAACTTGAGGTCGCGGGCGGTCTGTTTCAACCATGGCAGGATCGGGCCTTCGCCCAACGCCTCGGCGCGGCCGATGTCGGCGATGTCGCGACGGCCCATGGCGGCGAAGTTTTCCGGAAGCACAGCCAGCTGCGCGCCACCGGCTGCCGCTTGCTCAAGCAGCCGACGGGCCTGGGCCAGATTGGCCAGCACATCGCTCTGGCTGACCATTTGAATCACCGCAAAAGACATGGCCTTTCCCTGATGGAATCAACACATACCTGTAGGAGCTGACGAGTGAAACGAGGCTGCGATCTTTTGATCTGATTTTAAAAGGCAAAACCAAAAGATCGCAGCCTCGTTTCACTCGTCAGCTCCTACAGGGGACTTACGGTCATGCTACTCCATCGGCCCCACGCATGGCTTTTCAAAAAGAGAGTCAAAAAGGCTTGTCGAAGGTGATTTTCGGCTCTTTCCACGGGCCCTTGACGGTGTATTGGACGCTGGCGTAACGCGCCACACGGTCACCGATCAGCTTATCGATCAGGAACAGCGCGCCGCCAATAGCCGGTGCACCGACGATCAGCGCGGCAATCGGCAGGTTGTTGGTCACAGGCAACGTCACCAGCAACTTGGCATCGATCTGGTCACCCACCAGGTTCAGCGTACCGTTGAGCTCAACATTGCTCGACGGGCCGGTCATCTGGATCGGCTCCTTCGTCACGTAAACGCCGTTGGTCGCGACCAACAACCCCTTGACCCGGTCATAACTCAGACCTTTGCCAAACAAGTCAGAGAAGTCCAGACGCAGACGGCGACCGATGGAGTTGAAGTTGAGCAGGCCAAATACCCGCAGTGCCTGGGCGCTGCCCTCGACTTCAACGAACTGGCCTTTTTTGAGCGACGCATCAAGGGTGCCGGAGAACCGCTTGCTGGCCAGCCAGGCCGGAGAACCCGGCCAGCGACCGTCGACATCCATATGAAAATCTTCACTGGTGACACTCGGCGCAAAGCCCCAGCCCTTCAGTACATCGGCGAGATTCTTGCCGCTGATCCGGCCCTTGTACCAACTGCTGCTGGAACCGGGCACACCTTCCCAACCGCCGCTGCCCTGCAGGAGAATGCCCTTGAGGCCCAGATCCAGCGTATTAAGCGCAATGCCCTTGGCGGTCGGACGGACTTTCATATACCAGGCCCCGACGAGGTCCTTGCCCTGGAACAGCTGATTGATGGTGATATCCAGTGCCGGGATCTTCGTCGGATCCACCGAGGCCAGCGGATCCGGCGAGTTTTCGTCGGCCAGGACCGTCGGGTCTGGCGCCGGCAAACGCACGTATTGCAGATTGATCGCAATCGGAGCGGCTTTCGCATCGGGGATGCTCGCACTGCCCTTGACCTGCTGACTGTCGAGTTGCAAGGCCCATGCGGCAGGCTTGCGGTTCAACTGCACCGACGCCTGATCGAGCGTGGTGCCGACACCGCTGAGTTTGCCGATCTGGAGGTCCGCGCTGCTGAGCAACTGTTTGGCGTTGCCGCCCGGATCCTGACCGGCGTACTTGTCTACCAGGTCCTTCCAGGGGCCGACATCCAGTTCCGACAGCACACCGCGCACCCGCAGGCCTTTGGCGCCGGGTAGCACGGCATTGCCGCCCCCCAGGAACAACTCGCCACGACCGTCGGCAAAGTTACCGGCCGGCGCCGCAAACGTGAAGTTCGCCAACTCACCGTAGTTGACCCAGTAGCGCCGCTCGGGTCCCTGCAGGGTCATGCGGAACGTGGTGTCGCGGCCGACGTCGGCCGCCATGCCGAACGGCGCCGGCAAATCGATTGCTACACCCTTGAGGTTGGAGCTGACCATAAATTGACTGTCGGCCCCATAAAGGTTCAGTTGCAGCTGATAAGGGATCACACCGGACACTGGCAATGGCTGAGTAACATTCAGCCAGTCAGTCAGTTTCTGGACCTCGACCAGGCCGGAGCCGACGACGCGAGTCTTGAGGTTGCCGGGGCCGCCATCGGCGAAAATCTGTGCAGTAACCGGTTTATCAAAGGCGCGCGCGGTGATGTTTTGCCCGCTCAAGCCCTTGGTGCTGTCGAAACGGAAATCGCCCTTGAGCTGAGTCAGCTCCAGCGTTGGCTCGGCCAGTTTCAGACGAGCCTTGGCGGTATTGAAGTCGACGAGGATCTTGGGCTGCTCGCCTTTGACCAATGGAATGTCCAGTTTCAGTTTGCCCCGCAGATCGCCCTCGCCTTCCCAATCGGCAAAGGTGGCTGCGGTGCCGATCGGCGCTTCCTGGAGAATCTTCAGGCCATCGCCCAACCCGCCGGCGAATCCGCCGTCGAGGAACAGATGGACGTTTTGCCCCGCTGGCGCACGGGGAATATTGACGTAAATGTCGCTGACCTGGGTATTGAGCAACTGCCCCTTGCTGGCCAGGATCCGCACACCGCTGTCTTCAACAAACACGTCACCCGTGACATTACTGACATGTGGCCAGCCTGGCTGGAAGGCCAGTTCGGCATCGTGAACCTTGAAGAACAGGCTGATGCTGCGGGCTGTCTCGGCGGCCCCATGGTTCAGCGAACCCTGGTACTGGAAGAAGCCTTCGTCCACCGCACCTTTGAGAATCGCCGTACGCAGCCACTCGTCCAGCCCCGGGCTGAGCATTGTCGGCAAGTACTTGGCGGTGTAACGACCGTCGCCGTCCACCAGACCGACCCGCAGGTCCATGTAGTCTTCCTGGGTGTGGTCGAAATGCAGGCGGATCAGGAAGTCGCCAGCAATTTTGCCCTCCTCGCCCAGCACCTTCAGGTACGGCGCGATCAAGGTGAAGGCTTCTTTATCGAGTTTCCAGGTCAGCCGGGCATTGGCCTGAATGTACTGCCATGGCTTGGCGAAAATCGGGTCCAGGTGCAGGGAAAAATCCTTGCTGTCCATGCGCAGCTCACCACCGCCCAGATCACCGCTGATGCTGCCACTGACATTTCGCGCCGCCGGAGCGCCGTGATAGGCATCGAAGCCGACCCGATCCAGGTTGGCGGCAAAGCTGAATTTGCTGTCGTCGGTGGCATTGGGCCGGAAGTCGATCAGCACGTTGCGCAGGCCACCGGTCACTTTGAGTCGCTCAACGGCCGTAGCAACGCCTTCGGGCAGCGGCCCCAAGGCATTGAGTATCGGGGTGATCGGGGTGAGGTCGAGACGGTCGGCTTGCAGATGCCAAAGCTCTTCAGTCGTGTCGGTCGCCGCGTTTTGTTTGAGTTGCAGATGCGATTCCCAGCGGGTCTCGCCAAGGCTCATGGCCAGCGAATCCAGGGTGATCAGGGCGCCTTCGGAACTGCGCTGGAAATAGCCATTGAGCGCCAGATTGTTGATCTGGATCGGCTTGCGCTCGGCGTACGCACCCTTGAGTTGCGGCGCGTTCAAGCGAATCGCAGCACTCTGCAGGGCGCCCTTGTTCCAGTTCACCCAAAGCTCGCCGCCGGCCTTGAACTCGGAAAAATTCCATTGTTGGGTCAGGCGCTCAGGCAACCATTTCGACCAGTCGCTTTGCGGCAGGCTCAAATAAGCTTCAACCTCGCCGTCTTTCCATTCGCTGGCGCGCAGGCGGGTACGCAGACTGACGGCCACCGGTTGTCCATCGGGCAGGGTGAAACGGGCGTCGAGTCGCTGACGGGAGACCCCGGTTTTCAGATTCAAGCCGACGTAAGTCAGGGTCAGCGGTTGCTCTTGCAGCGGCTGCAAAGTGACCTGGCTATCGAGTACCGACAGTTGCTGAACCATCTGCATGTGATTGAGCAATTGCTCAGGATCCAGCGGCTGATCCTGCTGCACCGGCAAACCTTCCAGCGCCCAAT
This sequence comes from Pseudomonas sp. GM41(2012), assembly GCF_000282315.2. Classification (GTDB taxonomy): domain Bacteria; phylum Pseudomonadota; class Gammaproteobacteria; order Pseudomonadales; family Pseudomonadaceae; genus Aquipseudomonas. Next base: position 58,445 of record NZ_AKJN02000011.1, on the reverse strand, counting down.
GGCCGTCCTCGCTTTCTTTGAGGCTGATCTTCAGGCCGCTGAGTTCCAGGTGAGCGATGCGCACTTCACGCGCCATCAGACTGGCCCAAAGATCCGGCACCGCGCGCACCTGGTCCAGACGCAAGGCATTGGCGCCCTCGCCGACCATCACGTCGTGAGCCAGCATGATCGGAGCAAAGCCGCTCCAGTTACCTTCCAGTTCACCGATTTTCAGCGGCATGCCCAAGGCAGCGCTGGCTTTGGCTTCGACTTCGGCACGGTACTCGGCCACCAGCGGCGTCATCTCTCGGCCGAGGCTGACGTATAACGCCAACAACACCAACACCAACGCACACAGCCCCAGCCCCCAGCGGGTCAGTGCGGCCAAAATGCGTATCAGACGTTCCATGTCAGTTGGCTCCCATGGCAAAAATACTGCAAAAAGCTGAGGCCAGCCGTTCTAACAGGGTTGAAATACACCGATTCAGAGCAGCACCACGTCGTATTGTTCCTGGGAATACATGGTTTCCACCTGGAATCGGATGGTGCGTCCGATAAAACCTTCGAGCTCGGCGACATTGCCCGACTCTTCATCGAGCAAACGGTCGACCACTTTCTGGTTTGCCAATACACGATAGCCTTCGGCCTGATAGGCGCGAGCCTCTCGGAGGATTTCGCGGAAAATCTCGTAGCAAACGGTTTCCGGTGTCTTGAGCTTGCCGCGACCCTGACAGCTGCTGCACGGTTCGCACAGTACTTGTTCAAGACTTTCGCGGGTGCGCTTGCGGGTCATCTGCACCAGGCCCAACTCGGTGATGCCGATGATATTGGTCTTGGCGTGATCGCGTTCCAGTTGCTTCTCGAGTGTGCGCAGCACCTGACGCTGGTGCTCTTCATCTTCCATGTCGATGAAGTCGATGATGATGATCCCGCCCAGGTTGCGCAGGCGCAGCTGGCGAGCAATGGCGGTCGCGGCTTCGAGGTTGGTCTTGAAAATGGTTTCTTCGAGGTTGCGATGACCGACGAACGCCCCGGTGTTGACGTCGATGGTGCTCATGGCTTCCGCCGGATCGACCACCAGGTAACCGCCGGATTTCAGCGGGACTTTGCGTTCCAGGGCCTTCTGGATTTCGTCTTCGACACCGTACAGGTCGAAGATCGGCCGCTCACCCGGGTAATGCTCAAGACGATCGGCGATTTCCGGCATCAGCTCGGCGACGAACTGTGTGGTTTTCTGGAAGGTTTCCCGGGAGTCGATCCGGATCTTCTCGATTTTCGGGCTCACCAGGTCACGCAAGGTGCGTAGCGCCAGGCCGAGGTCTTCGTAGATCACACTCGGCGCGCTGATGGTTTTGATCTGCTCGTTGATCTGATCCCAGAGACGACGCAGGTAGCGAATGTCCATGAGGATTTCATCGGCACCGGCACCTTCGGCTGCGGTACGCAGGATGAAGCCACCCGCCTCTTGGATGCCTTCTTTGGCCACGCAATCAGTGACCACTTGTTTGAGACGTTCGCGCTCGGCTTCGTCTTCGATCTTCAACGAAATGCCAACGTGTGCGGTGCGCGGCATGTACACCAGATAACGCGAGGGAATCGACAACTGAGTCGTCAGGCGTGCGCCTTTTGAGCCGATCGGGTCTTTGGTGACTTGCACCACCAGGCTCTGGCCTTCGTGAACCAGAGAGCTGATGCTCTCGACCGCCGGGCCTTCGCGCAGGGAGATTTCCGAGGCATGAATGAACGCGGCGCGGTCCAGTCCGATGTCGACGAAGGCCGCCTGCATGCCAGGCAATACTCGCACGACCTTGCCTTTGTAGATGTTGCCGACGATCCCGCGCTTTTGCGTGCGCTCGACGTGGACCTCTTGCAGCACACCGTTTTCAACCACCGCCACGCGCGATTCCATCGGCGTGATGTTGATCAGGATCTCTTCACTCATGGCAGGGTCTCGTTCAGGCATGTTCACGATAATGGCCGCATCTTGTCAGTACGACGCTCAACGCGCGTTAAGGGTTTGCCAACAGGGTATGCCGAAATGGCCGAGCAGCTCAGCGGTTTCGCACAGCGGTAACCCGACCACCGCCGAGTAACTGCCGTTGAGTCCGGCGACAAACACCGCGCCGAGCCCTTGAATACCGTAGCCGCCGGCCTTGTCCTGCGGCTCGCCGCTGGCCCAGTAGGCCACCGCTTCGGCGCGACTGATGTTGCGAAAGCGCACCAGACTGCTCACCACCCGAGACTCGCAACGCTCACCGTCGCGCACCGCAATCGCCGTCAGGACTTCATGTTCACACCCGGACAACATCATAAGCATGGCGCACGCCTCGGCTTCATCAACCGGCTTGCCGAGAATTTTCCCGTCCAGCACCACGGCGGTATCGGCGCCCAGTACGCAAAAATCTGCGTCGGACACGACGCCCCCGCGTCCAGCCTCGGCTTTGCCGCGCGCCAGGCGCTCGACATAGGCCGACGGGGATTCATTGTTTAAAGGGGTTTCATCGATGTCCGCGCTGATGGCGGTGAACGGCACGCCGATCTGCGTGAGCAGTTCACGCCGACGCGGCGAGCCTGAGGCGAGGTACAGCTGTTTCATCAAGACATCTCCCTGTCGAGGTGCGGGCAAATGCCTGACCGAATTAGTTGATTTTGTAGCGTCGACGCAAACCGCGCAAACCGTAGCTGATCCATGGCCAGAGCAATGCGCTGACCAGTGCCGGCAAGACCAGCGCCAGCGTCGGCTGACGATTGCCGGTCAGGGCGCTGAGCCATAGTTGAACAAGCTGCGCGAGGCCAAAGATCACCAGGATCACCAGGCTCTGTTGCCACATCGGGAACATGCGCAGGCGCTGTTGCAGCGCCAGCACCAAGTACGTGATCAGCGTCAGGATCAACGCGTTCTGCCCCAGCAGCGTGCCGTAGAGCACGTCTTCGGCCAGGCCCAGGCACCATGCGGTGACCATCCCGACTTTCTGCGGCATGGCCAACGCCCAGAATGCCAGCAGCAAGGCCAGCCACAGTGGACGGAGGATTTCCATGAATTGTGGCAGCGGCGAAACGCTGAGCAGCATGCCTATGGCGAATGTCAGCCAGACCATCCAGCCATTTCGGGAGGCAGTAGCACCAACCATTATTCTCGTCCCCCAGTGGTAGCCGGCGCAGAGACAGGCGGCTTGGCAGCAGGCTTCACGGCAGCAGGTTGCGTGGCCGGCGGTTTAGCGGCCGCGGGTTGCGCCGCGGGCGGCTTGCTGGCGGCAGGTTTCGCAGCAGCAGGATGAGTTGCCGCAGGTTTGGGCGGGGTTGTGGCAGCAGGGGCAGCCGTCGGCGCTACCGGAATCGCGGGCGCAGCAACAGCAGCCGGGACGATGGCCGGTTTCGGCACTGTCGCTGGAATGATGGGGCCACCACCGTGCTGGTCCAAGGCTTCTTGAGCCTGGGCAGCTTCGTTGGCGCGCTCTTCGGCTGTGCGGCCGTCGGTGAACACCAGCAACAGGTAACGGCTGCGGTTCAAGGCGGCGGTCGGCACGGCGCGCACAATAGCGAACGGCTGACCGGAATCGTGAATCACTTCCTTGACCGTCGCTACCGGGTAACCCGCCGGGAACCGCTGGCCGAGACCTGAGCTGACCAGCAGATCGCCTTCCTTGATATCGGCGGTATCAGCTACGTGACGCAGCTCCAGGCGTTCCGGGTTACCGGTGCCGCTGGCAATCGCGCGCAGACCGTTGCGGTTCACCTGCACCGGAATGCTGTGAGTGGTGTCGGTCAACAACAGCACACGAGAGGTATACGGCATCAACTCGACCACCTGGCCCATCAGGCCGCGAGCATCGAGCACCGGCTGACCGAGGACCACACCGTCGCGCTCACCTTTATTGATGATGATGCGGTGGGTGAAGGGATTGGGGTCCATGCCGATCAGCTCGGCCACTTCGACCTTCTCGTTGACCAGCGCGGAGGAGTTAAGCAACTCGCGCAGCCGAACGTTCTGCTCGGTAAGGGCGGCAAGCTTTTGCATGCGGCCCTGCAACAGCAGGTTTTCGGTTTTGAGTTTTTCGTTTTCGGCGACGAGCTCGGTACGGCTGCCAAATTGGCTGGCCACACCCTGCCATAGCCGCTGTGGCAGGTCGGTGATCCAGTAGGACTGCATCAGCACCAGCGACATTTGGCTACGCACTGGCTTGAGCAGTGTGAAGCGGGCATCGACCACCATCAGCGCGACCGATAGCACGACCAGCACCAACAAGCGCACGCCCAGTGAAGGCCCTTTGGTGAAAAGCGGTTTAATAAGCCGCTCCTCCCAGGCAAATGTTTTCTTTATTCATACGGCATCAAACCGGCCTGGATGCAGACTGACAGAAGATAAACGCCAACAGGCAGCACTGCAAAGTGCTGCCTGCGCGCCAACAGCATAGATGCAACCGGCGAGATCACTCGCTCGACAGCAGATCCATGGTGTGTTTATCCATCATTTCCAACGCACGGCCACCGCCGCGAGCAACGCAGGTCAGCGGGTCTTCGGCAACGATGACTGGCAGACCGGTTTCCTGGGCCAGCAACTTGTCGAGGTCACGCAGCAAGGCGCCACCACCGGTCAGTACCAGACCACGCTCGGCGATATCGGAAGCCAGTTCCGGAGGCGATTGCTCCAGTGCACTTTTCACAGCCTGAACGATGGTGGCCAGGGACTCTTGCAGAGCTTCCAGCACTTCATTGGAGTTCAGGGTGAATGCGCGTGGAACGCCTTCGGCCAGGTTACGGCCACGAACGTCGACTTCACGAACTTCGCCGCCCGGGTAGGCAGTACCGATTTCCTGCTTGATGCGCTCGGCAGTGGATTCGCCGATCAGGCTGCCGTAGTTGCGACGCACGTAAGTGATGATCGCTTCGTCGAAGCGGTCGCCGCCAACCCGTACGGATTCAGCGTAAACCACACCGTTCAGGGAGATCAGCGCGATTTCAGTGGTACCACCACCGATATCGACAACCATCGAGCCGCGAGCTTCTTCAACCGGCAGGCCGGCACCGATCGCAGCCGCCATTGGCTCTTCGATCAGGAACACTTCACGGGCACCGGCACCGAGGGCCGACTCACGGATGGCACGACGCTCAACCTGGGTGGATTTGCACGGAACGCAGATCAACACACGAGGGCTAGGCTGCAGGAAGCTGTTTTCGTGAACCTTGTTGATAAAGTACTGCAGCATCTTTTCGCAAACGCTGAAGTCGGCGATCACGCCATCCTTCATCGGACGAATGGCAGCAATGTTGCCCGGCGTACGGCCGAGCATGCGCTTGGCCTCGGTGCCGACAGCAACGACACTTTTCTGGTTACCGTGTGTCCGAATAGCCACAACCGAGGGCTCATTCAGGACGATACCGCGCTCGCGCACGTAAATAAGGGTGTTGGCAGTGCCCAGGTCAATGGAAAGATCGCTGGAAAACATGCCACGCAGTTTCTTGAACATGGGAAAGGGACCCTAGGCAACGCGTGGGTAAAAAAGTGCGGCAAACTCTAACAACGACAGGGATTTTGGGCAAGGCGCCAATATGTTAAATTGGCCGCTTTTCTGTGCACCAACCCCCACAATCGCGGCCTTATGACCGTAGAAATGCGGTAGTGTTCCGACAATCTAACACACGGATAGCATCCGTTCTGTTTTCCTTCCACTGGAGAATCCCATGACGCTTGAACGCTCCGACGTGGAAAAAATCGCTCATCTGGCCTGTCTGGGCCTTAATGATGCCGATCTTCCACACATCACTTCGGCCCTGAACAGCATTCTGGGGCTGGTCGACGAAATGCAGGCGGTCAATACCGACGGTATCGAGCCGCTCGCCCATCCACTGGAAGCCAGCCAGCGCCTGCGCGCAGACGTCGTGACCGAGACCAATCATCGCGAGGCCTATCAGTCCATCGCACCAGCGGTCGAAAACGGCCTGTACCTGGTTCCGAAAGTCATCGACTAAAGGGAAAGAGCCTGCAATGCATCAATTGACTCTGGCCGAGATCGCCCGCGGTCTCGCCGATAAAAAGTTTTCTTCCGAAGAGCTGACCAAAACCCTGCTGGCGCGTATCGCCCAGCTCGATCCGCAGCTCAACAGTTTCATCAGCCTCACCGAAGACCTGGCGCTCCAGCAGGCGAAAGCCGCTGACGCACGCCGGGCCAATGGTGAGAGCGGCGCCCTGCTTGGTGCGCCGATTGCCCACAAAGACCTGTTCTGCACCCAGGGCATCCGCACCAGCTGCGGCTCGAAGATGCTCGACAACTTTAAAGCACCGTACGACGCCACTGTCGTTGCCAAACTGGCTGCCGCCGGGGCCGTGACCCTGGGCAAGACCAACATGGACGAATTCGCCATGGGTTCGGCCAACGAGTCGAGCTACTACGGCGCAGTGAAAAACCCGTGGAACCTGGAACACGTTCCGGGCGGCTCGTCTGGCGGTTCGGCGGCTGCGGTTGCCGCTCGTCTGTTGCCGGCGGCGACGGGCACCGACACCGGCGGTTCGATTCGTCAGCCCGCCGCGCTGACCAACCTTACCGGCCTGAAACCGACGTACGGTCGCGTTTCGCGCTGGGGCATGATCGCTTACGCGTCCAGCCTCGATCAGGGCGGCCCATTGGCGCGCACTGCCGAAGACTGCGCGATCCTGCTGCAAGGCATGGCCGGTTTCGACCCGCAAGACTCCACCAGCATCGACGAGCCCGTGCCGGATTACAGCGCCGGCCTCAACGGTTCGCTGCAAGGCCTGCGCATCGGCGTTCCTAAAGAGTATTTCAGCGCCGGTCTCGACCCGCGCATTGCCGAGCTGATCCACAACAGCGTCAAGGAGCTGGAAAAGCTCGGTGCCGTGGTCAAGGAAATCAGCCTGCCGAACATGCAGCACGCGATCCCTGCGTACTACGTGATCGCCCCGGCAGAAGCGTCTTCCAACCTGTCGCGTTTCGACGGTGTACGTTTCGGCTACCGCTGCGAAGACCCGAAAAACCTGATCGACCTGTACAAGCGTTCCCGTGGTGAAGGCTTCGGCCCGGAAGTGCAGCGCCGGATCATGGTCGGTGCCTACGCGCTGTCGGCCGGTTACTACGACGCCTACTACCTGAAGGCGCAGAAAATTCGTCGCCTGATCAAGAACGACTTCATGGCAGCCTTTAATGAGGTCGACATCATCCTCGGCCCAACCACGCCGAACCCGGCCTGGAAGCTCGGCGCCAAGAACAGCGACCCGGTCGCTGCGTACCTGGAAGACGTCTACACCATTACCGCCAACCTCGCTGGTCTGCCGGGCTTGTCCATGCCCGCCGGTTTTGTCGATGGTCTGCCGGTCGGCGTGCAATTGCTCGCCCCGTATTTCCAGGAAGGTCGCCTGTTGAACGTTGCCCACCAGTATCAGCTCAACACTGACTGGCACACCCGCACCCCAACCGGCTTCTGAGGAGAAACACATGCAATGGGAAGTCGTGATCGGGCTGGAGATTCATACCCAGCTCACTACCCGGTCGAAAATCTTTTCCGGTAGTTCCACCACCTTTGGTTCCGAGCCGAACACCCAGGCCAGCCTGGTTGACCTCGGCATGCCTGGCGTATTGCCGGTGCTGAACCAGGAAGCGGTGCGCATGGCGGTAATGTTCGGTCTGGCGATTGATGCCGAGATCGGCCAGCACAATGTGTTCGCCCGTAAAAACTATTTCTACCCGGACCTGCCCAAGGGCTACCAGATCAGCCAGATGGAATTGCCGATCGTTGGCAAAGGCCACCTGGACATCGCGCTGGAAGACGGCACGGTCAAACGCGTCGGCATCACCCGCGCGCACCTGGAAGAAGACGCCGGTAAAAGCCTGCACGAAGAATTCAGCGGCGCCACCGGCATCGACCTGAACCGTGCCGGCACGCCGTTGCTGGAAATCGTGTCCGAGCCGGACATGCGCAGTGCCAAGGAAGCCGTGGCTTACGTCAAGGCTATCCACGCGTTGGTCCGCTACCTGGGCATCTGCGACGGCAACATGGCCGAAGGCTCGCTGCGTTGCGACTGCAACGTGTCGATCCGTCCGAAAGGCCAGGTTGAATTCGGCACGCGTTGCGAGATCAAGAACGTCAACTCGTTCCGTTTCATCGAGAAGGCAATCAACACCGAAGTGCAACGTCAGATCGAGCTGATCGAAGACGGCGGCCGGGTGATCCAGCAGACCCGTCTGTACGATCCGAACAAGGACGAAACCCGTCCGATGCGCAGCAAAGAGGAAGCCAACGACTACCGTTACTTCCCCGATCCGGACTTGCTGCCGGTGGTCATCGAGAACTCGTTCCTCGACGACGTACGCGCCACCCTGCCGGAATTGCCACCGCAGAAACGCGAGCGCTTCCAGGCGCAGTTCGGTCTGTCGGTCTACGACGCCAGCGTCCTGGCCACCAGCCGCGAGCAAGCCGATTACTTCGAGAAAGTCGTGAGCATCGGCGGCGACGCCAAGCTGGCAGCCAACTGGGTGATGGTTGAATTGGGCAGCCTGTTGAACAAACAGGGCCTGGACATCGATCAGTCGCCGGTCTCGGCCGAACAACTGGGCGGCATGCTGCTGCGCATCACCGACAACACCATCTCCGGCAAAATCGCCAAAGTGGTGTTTGAGGCCATGGCCAACGGCGAAGGCAGCGCGGACGAGATCATCGACAAGCGCGGCCTGAAGCAAGTGACCGACACGGGCGCGATCTCGGCAGTGTTGGACGAAATGCTCGCGGCCAACGCCGAACAGGTTGAACAGTACCGCGCGGCAGACGAAGCCAAACGCGGCAAGATGTTCGGCTTCTTCGTCGGCCAGGCCATGAAAGCCTCCAAAGGCAAGGCCAACCCGCAACAGGTTAACGAACTGCTGAAAAGCAAGCTCGAAGGCTGATCGCAATGGAGCCAGATCTTAAGCCTGGCTCTACCCCTTGTGGGAGCGAGCTTTTGTGGCTAGAGGGCTTTTGTGGCGAGGGGGCTTGCCCCCGTTGGGTCGCGAAGCGGCCCCAATTTCTGAACACCGCGTTTTCAGGTTTTGGGACTGCTGCGCAGTCCAACGGGGGCAAGCCCCCTCGCCACAACAAGCCCGCCCGCCAACAACAAGCTCGCTCCCACATTTGTTTTTGGGAGCTTTCTAAATGAAGCGTCTGCTCAGTGCCTGCGCCCTGCTCTCCCTGCTGGCCGGTTGCGCCAGCAACGATGTCATCGATCCGCACGGCTATGACAAAACCGGCATTGCCTCGTATTACGGCGCCAAACACCAAGGTAAACGCACCGCCAGTGGCGAGCGTTTCAACAAGAATTCCCTGACCGCCGCCCATCGCCAGTTGCCCTTTGGCACGCGGGTGAAGGTCACCAATCTGAACAACGACAAGTCCTGTGTGGTTCGCATCAACGATCGTGGGCCACATACCCGTGGGCGTCTGATCGATGTTTCACACGAGGCCGCCGAACAACTGGGTATGCTCAGAAGCGGCACTGCACGGGTTCGTGTGCAAGCCCTCGACGACTGACCGATGGAGCGCCGACCATTTTCGGACTTGCCGATTTACCCCTGATCAGCGTGATTGAATTGCTCAGCGGCCTGCTGTTGCTGATCGCCGGCGCCGAGCTGATGGTGCGCGCCGCCGTGCGCCTCGCCGCACGCTTACATGTACGACCGCTGATTATCGGCCTGACCATCGTCGCCCTCGGCAGCAGCGCACCGCAGATGGCGGTCAGCCTGCAAGCGACCCTGACGCAGAACGCCGACATCGCCGTCGGCAGCGTGATCGGCAGTAGCATCTTCAACATCCTCGTCACCCTCGGGCTTTCGGCGCTGATCATCCCGCTGCGGGTTTCACGGCAACTGGTGCGCCTGGATATCCCGCTGATGATCGGCGCCAGTCTTTTGGTGTTCGTCTTGGCTTGGAACGAAGAACTGACCCGTGCCGATGGCGTGATGCTGCTGGCGGCGATGGCACTGTATCTGGGCCTGCTGCTGCGCCAGTCGCGGCACTCGACCCGCCCGCAATCGACGACCCACGAAGCCCCGCAAGCGCCATGGATCAGCAGTCTGCTGATGATCGTCGTGGGTTTGGCGATGCTGGTCTACGCCGGGCACTTGCTGTTAGGCGCGGCGGTTTCGGTCGCGACTGATCTGGGGTTGTCGGAGCGGATCATCGGCTTGACCATCGTCGCCGTCGGCACGTCCCTGCCTGAACTGGCGACCTCGTTGATCGCCGCGTTGCGCGGTCAGCGCGACATCGCCGTGGGCAACGTGATCGGCAGCAACCTGTTCAACCTCTTGGGCGTACTGGGCTTCACCGCGTTGGTCGCGCCGTCGCCGCTGTCGGTGTCGCCCAACGCCCTGGATTTCGACTTGCCGGTGATGCTCGGCGTCGCGGTGTTGTGCCTGCCGGTGTTCTATTCCGGTTACCGGGTGACCCGCGCCGAAGGTCTGCTGTTTTTGGGTTTGTATCTGGCTTACGGTCTGCACGTGGTGTCGTTCACCACCGGCATGCCGCTGGCTGGCAAGCTTGAACACCTGATGCTGTTTTTTGTCCTGCCGGCGCTGATGGCGTTTTTGCTGTTCACGTCGCTGCGCGCCTGGCGTCGCCAACACCACAACAAGGAATTGCCATGACCGATGATAAAAAGCCTGGGGTTGAAGTCCGCCGCCAAGTAATGGGCGACGCCTTCGTCGACCGCGCGCTGGGCAATGCCACCGAGTTCACTCAACCGCTGCAGGATTTCGTCAACGAGCACGCCTGGGGCGGCGTCTGGAACCGCGAAGGTTTGCCATTGAAAACCCGCAGCCTGATCACCCTCGCCGCGCTGACCGCGTTGAAGTGCCCGCAGGAATTGAAAGGCCACGTGCGTGGTGCATTGAACAATGGCTGCACCGTGGAAGAGATTCGTGAAGCGCTGCTGCATTGCGCGGTGTATGCCGGTGTGCCGGCGGCGATTGATGCGTTTCGGGCGGCGCAGGAAGTGATCGACACCTATCAGAAGCCGGAGTAACCGGCGGGCGTTTGTGGTGTTAGAAAGATTGCTATCGCGAGCAGGCTCGCTCCCACATTTGGAATGCATTCCCCCTGTGGGAGTGAGCCTGCTCGCGATGAGGCCCTGAAGAACAGCGCAAAACCTCCAGCTAAATCCACCCGCCCCACTGCAACAAGAAGATCCCGATGTTGGTGGTGACCGCCGCCATCAACGTGGTGATCACGATGATCGCTGCCGCCAGTTCATGATTGCCATTGGCCTGACGGGCCATGACAAAACTGGCCGCGGCGGTCGGGCTGCCGAAATACAGAAACAGAATCCCCAACTCCGCACCACGAAAGCCCCAAAGCCACGCCCCCAGCGTCGCCAGAACCGGCAGGCCAATCATCTTCACCAGGCTTGAGCTGAGCGCCATGTTGCCGCTTTTGCGCAGTGCTGCCAGCGACAGCGTGCCGCCGATACAGATCAGCGCCAACGGCAGGGTGGTTTGCGCCAGGTATTGGCCGGACGTCTCCAGCCATCCCGGCAAGCTGATCTTGAAGTAGGCAAACGGCGCCGCGGCAAACACGCTGATGATCAGCGGATTGACCATCACGCTTTTGCAGATGCTCCAAGGGTCGGACTTGATCACCGGGCTGTACACCGCCAGCACAATGGTCGAGAGCGTGTTGTAAAACAGGATCACCAACGCCGCGAGAATCGCCCCGAGGGAAATCCCGTAGTCGCCGTACATGTTCGCCGCCAGTGCGAGGCCGATCACCCCGTTGTTGCCGCGAAAGGCGCCTTGGGTGTAAATCCCCCGGTCCTCCCGCGGACACTTCCAGATCGCCCAGCCCCAGGCGATGGCAAAACACACCAGAGTGGCGAGCGAGAAGTAGATCAGCAGCGCCGGTTGCAACGCGGCGTGCAGGTCGGCATGGAGGATGCCCAGAAACAGCAACGCCGGCATGGTGACGTTAAACACCAGGGCCGACGCAGTGTGGATGAAGTTGTCGTTGATCCAGTCGATGCGCTTGAGCAGCACCCCCAGAAACAGCATGGCAAACACCGGCGCGGTGATGTTCAGGGTTTCGAGGAAGATAGCCAGCATGCCGGGGATAACCTTGGGTGAGCGTCGTTAGGGGGCTAATGATAAGCCACTGGGGACGTTGGCGTCTGGGAGAACGCTATCGCGGGCAAGCCTTGCTCCTACAGGTCTGCGTCGTACGCAATGGCGTGAACGACATAAAACCGTAGGAGCAAGGCTTGCCCGCGATGCAGGCGACTCGGTCTCAGGTGATGGGTGCAGGGTTAAACAAGGTGATGTCGTTATGCAGCTTGTGCTTCTCAGCCCAGGTTTGCTTCTTGCCGCTGGCCACATCCAGGTAGTAGTGGAACAACTCCCAGCCAAGGTCCTCAATCGAGGCCCGCCCGGTTGCAATCCGCCCGGCATCGATGTCGATCAGGTCTGGCCAACGCTGCGCCAGCTCGGTCCGGGTCGACACCTTCACCACCGGCGCCATCGCCAAACCATATGGCGTGCCACGCCCGGTGGTGAACACGTGCAGGTTCATCCCCGCCGCCAATTGCAACGTCCCGCAGACAAAGTCACTGGCCGGGGTCGCACAGAAAATCAGGCCTTTACGCTTGAAGCGCTCGCCAGGCCCCAGCACCCCGTTGATCGCGCTGCTGCCGGATTTGACGATCGAGCCCAGGGACTTCTCGACAATGTTCGACAACCCGCCCTTCTTGTTGCCCGGCGTGGTGTTGGCGCTGCGATCCGCTTCGCCCTTGGCCAGGTAACGGTCGTACCAGTCCATCTCGCGCACCAGTTCCTGAGCGACTTCCTCGGTTTCCGCCCGTGAAGTCAGCAGGTAAATCGCATCGCGCACTTCGGTGACTTCGGAAAACATCACCGTCGCACCGGCCCGCAATAACAGGTCCGAGGCATAACCCAGCGCCGGGTTGGCGGTGATCCCGGAAAACGCATCGCTGCCGCCGCATTGCATGCCCAGAATCAGCTCGGACGCCGGCACGGTTTCCCGGCGACGTTGATCGAGCTTCTTCAAACGGGTCTCGGCCAGCGCCATGATCTGCTCGATCATCTCGGTGAAACCGTGACTGGAATCCTGCAAGCGGTACAACCACGGATCGCTCAAATCCACCGAGCTGTCGTTCTCGTGCATCACCTGCCCGGCCTGCAATTTCTCGCAGCCCAGGCTGATGACCAAGGCTTCGCCACCCAGGTTCGGGTTGCGCGCCAGATTGCGCACGGTGCGGATCGGGATGTACGCGTCGGTGGCGGTGATCGCCACGCCACAACCGTAACTGTGAGTCAGCGCCACCACGTCATCGACGTGCGGATAGAGCGGCAGCAACTCGTCCTTGATGCGCTTGACCGCATGATCCAGCACGCCAGTGACGCACTGAACCGTCGTGGTGATCCCGAGAATGTTGCGCGTGCCGACGGTGCCGTCGGCGTTGCGATAACCCTCGAACGTGAAGCCTTCCAGCGGTGCCTGCGCCGCCGGCACTTCGGTGGACAGCGGCAAGCTGTCCAGCGGTGGCGCGGTGGGCATGCGCAGTTGATCTTCCTTGACCCAGCTGCCGCGCGGAATCGGCTGCAACGCGTAGCCGATGGTCTGCCCGTAACGAATCACCTGGCCACCTTCGGGAATGTCTTCCAGCGTGACTTTGTGGCTCTGTGGCACGAAGTCCACGGTGACCAACCCGTCCGGAAATTCGGTACCGGCCGGTACGCCTTGGTCATTGACCACGATCACTACGTTGTCCCGCTCGTGCAGGCGGATGTAGCGCGGCGAGTCGGAATGTTCAATCAACTGCATGACGCCGCTCCTCAGGAATGCGCTTCAGATAATTTGTTATTGGTTTCAGGACCGCTGACGGGCGGCTCCTTGAGTACCACACGTTTGATCGGACCGACGATTACCAGGTAGCTGAACACCGCGACCAGGGCGTTGCAACCGACAAACACCAGCGCCCATTTGAACGAACCGGTGGAGCTGATGATGTAGCCGATGACGATCGGGGTGGTGATCGAGGCGATGTTACCGAAAGTGTTGAACAAGCCACCGCTGAGACCGGCGATCTGTTTTGGCGAGGTGTCAGAGACCACGGCCCAACCCAGCGCGCCCACGCCTTTGCCGAAGAACGCCAGGGCCATGAAGCCGACAACCATCCATTCAACATCAACGTAGTTACAGGCCACGATGCTGCTGGAGACCAGCAAGCCAGCAATGATTGGTGCCTTGCGGGCGAAGGTCAGGGAATGGCCTTTGCGCAGCAGGTAGTCGGAAATCACCCCGCCGAGTACACCACCGATGAAGCCGCAGATCGCCGGCAACGAGGCGATGAAACCGGCCTTGAGGATGGTCATGCCGCGTTCCTGCACCAGGTACACCGGGAACCAGGTCAGGAAGAAGTAGGTGATGCCGTTGATGCAGTACTGGCCCAGGTACACGCCGAGCATCATGCGGTTGGTCAGCAACTGACGGATGTAGTCCCACTTCGGACCGTCGCCTTTTTTGCCTTTGCCTTTGTCCTGGTCCATGTCGACCATGCCGCCGTTGTCGGCGATGTGTTTGAACTCGGCGTCGTTGATCATCGGATGCTGACGCGGGCTGTGGATAACCTTCAGCCAGATCCCCGAGAAGATGATGCCGATCACGCCCATGACGATAAACACGTGCTGCCAGCCGAAGCTGTAAACGATCCAGCCCATCAGCGGCGCAAACAGTACCGTGGCGAAGTATTGCGCCGAGTTGAAAATCGCAGACGCCGTACCGCGTTCAGCGGTCGGAAACCAGGCCGCAACGATGCGTGCGTTACCGGGGAAGGATGGCGCTTCGGCCAGGCCCACCAGGAAACGCAGCATGAACAGCGCAACCACCGCCGTGGACATGCCGAACTCACCGACATAGCCCTGCAGCACGGTGAACAGCGACCAAGTGAAGATGCTGAGCGCGTAGATTTTTTTCGAGCCGAAACGGTCCAGCAACCAGCCACCGGGAATTTGCCCGGCCACGTAGGCCCAACCGAATGCGGAGAAGATATAACCGAGAGTGACCGCGTCGATGCCGAGGTCTTTTTGCAGGCTGGAGCCCGCGATGGCGATGGTAGCCCGGTCGGCGTAGTTGATCGTGGTCACCAGAAAAAGCATGAGCAAAATCAAATAGCGGACGTGGGTCGGCTTGGTCGCTTGCATGTAGATGTACTCCCACTGATTATTTTTATGCGCGGGTGAAACTGTTGTGTTCCCTGTAGGAGCTGTCGAGTGAAACGAGGCTGCGATCTTTTGATCTTTAGCGCCATCAATGACACCGAAAATCAAGATCAAAAGATCGCAGCCTGCGGCAGCTCCTACAAGGGTGTTGCGTTACGAACCGATGTAAGAGGTCTTCACCACGGTGTAGAACTCTTGCGCGTAGCGACCTTGCTCGCGGGAGCCATAGGATGAACCTTTCCGCCCACCGAATGGAACGTGGTAATCCACGCCCGCCGTCGGCAGGTTGACCATCACCATCCCGGCCTGGGAGTGGCGCTTGAAGTGGTTGGCGTACTTCAACGACGTGGTGGCGATGCCCGCCGACAGACCGAACTCGGTGTCGTTGGCCATGGCCAGCGCAGCCTCGTAATCCGCTACGCGAACCACGTTGGCCACCGGGCCGAAGATCTCTTCGCGGCTGATGCGCATCGCGGCTTCGCTGTCGGCAAACAGGGTTGGCGCAAGGTAGTAGCCTTCGGTGTCGCAGGTCACCAGACCACCGCCGCTGACCAGACGCGCACCTTCGGACTGGCCGATGTCGATGTACTTCATGTCCTGTTCAAGCTGAGCCTGGGAAACCACCGGACCGATATCGGTACCGGTTTTCAGTGCGTGACCGACCTTGATCGACTTCATGCGCTCAGCCACGGCTTCAACGAACTTGTCGTGAATCCCAGCGGTGACGATGAAGCGGCTCGAGGCGGTGCAACGCTGGCCGGTTGAGTAGAACGCGCTCTGTACCGACAGCTCGACCGCTTGCTTGAGGTCGGCGTCGTCGAGAATGATCTGCGGGTTCTTGCCGCCCATTTCCAGCTGAACCTTGGCCTGGCGCGACACGCAGTTGACCGCGATCTGACGACCGACGCCCACGGAACCGGTGAAGCTGATGCCGTCGACTTTCGGGCTCTGCACCAGTGCATCGCCAACCACTCGACCGCTGCCCATCACCAGGTTGAACACGCCGGCCGGGAAGCCTGCGCGGGAGATGATTTCGGCCAGCGCCCAAGCACAACCCGGCACCAGATCGGCCGGTTTCAGCACGACGCAGTTGCCGTAGGCCAGGGCCGGGGCGATTTTCCACGCGGGGATCGCGATCGGGAAGTTCCATGGCGTGATCAGACCGACCACACCCAGCGCTTCGCGAGTCACTTCGACGTTCACACCCGGACGCACCGACGGCAGATAGTCGCCGGACAGACGCAGGCATTCACCGGCGAAGAACTTGAAGATGTTGCCGGCGCGCGTCACTTCACCGATGGCTTCGGGCAGGGTCTTGCCCTCTTCCCGGGCCAGCAAGGTGCCGAGCTCTTCGCGACGGGCGAGGATTTCGCTGCCGACTTTATCCAGCGAATCGTGACGTGCCTGAATGCCCGACGTGGACCAGGCCGGGAACGCGGCGCGAGCGGCGTCGATGGCGGCGTGAACCTGAGCCAGATCAGCCTTGGCGTACTCGCCAATGGTGTCGGTCAGCTCGGACGGGTTGATATTGGTGGAGTAGTCGGCGCCGGCAACCCATTGGCCACCGATGTAGTTATCAAAACGCTTTGAATCAGCCACAGAGAATCTCCTCACGCAAAAGGCCGCTGAATACTCAGCGGCCTTGTTTAATCGGGTTTGTTATTGCGCACCTTGCTTGTCGATCAGCGCAGCCAGAGCTTCGTACTCTTCTGGCAGCAGATCGGTCAGCGGCGCACGCACAGGACCTGCGTCATAGCCGACAATTTTTGCCCCTGCCTTGACGATGCTCACCGCGTAGCCGGCTTTACGGTTACGGATGTCCAGGTATGGCAGGAAGAAGTCGTCGATGATCTTGCCGACGGTGGCGTGATCTTCGCGGGCAATGGCGTGGTAGAAATCCATCGCGGTTTTCGGGATGAAGTTGAACACCGCCGAGGAGTAAACCGGTACGCCCAGTGCCTTGTAGGCTGCGGCGTAGACTTCAGCGGTCGGCAAACCGCCCAGGTAGCTGAAGCGATCACCGAGGCGGCGACGGATCGACACCATCAACTCGATATCGCCCAGGCCATCCTTGTAGCCGATCAGGTTCGGGCAGCGCTCGGCCAGACGTTCCAGCAGCGGCGCGGTCAGGCGGCAGACGTTGCGGTTGTAAACCACCACGCCGATTTTCACCGATTTGCACACGGCTTCAACGTGGGCGGCAACGCCGTCCTGGCTGGCTTCGGTCAGGTAGTGCGGCAGCAGCAACAGGCCTTTGGCGCCCAGACGCTCAGCTTCCTGTGCGTATTCGATGGCCTGACGAGTCGAACCGCCAACGCCGGCCAGAATCGGCACGCTGGTTTCGCAGGTGTCGACGGCAGTCTTGATGATTTCCGAATATTCACTGGCCGCCAGAGAGAAGAACTCACCGGTGCCGCCCGCGGCGAACAATGCCGAGGCGCCGTATGGGGCCAGCCATTCGAGACGCTTGATGTAGCCCGCGCGATGGAAATCGCCCTGAGCATTGAAATCGGTAACCGGGAAAGACAGCAGACCGGAAGAGAGGATGGACTTCAGTTCTTGTGGATTCATTATTCGAACACCCTGGATAGCGACGTATGTGTGTGAGAAAACCGTTCAGCCTTCGCCGAAGTTGTAGGTTATCGTACAACTTAAATAATAACCGTCAACTGCATTTCATCGCCAACCGCAGAATTTGAGTCGGAAAGGTATTTTCTTGACGTAGGAAATTTCTCGTCTATGATCCAAACGACTGTATATACATACAGTTATTTTTTGATCGTACCGACGACATATCAAGGAGATAGAAATGTCAGGTCTACACGCACAACCGAAGGAAAAACCGAAACAGGTCATTGCCGAACTGGATGATCTTTTTACCGAGCATGGCATCCCTCTCATTGGGGATAACCCACATGTGATCTTGCAGATTGCTGATCATCACAGCTCTACGACTCCCCTTCCCGCGCCTCTGCCCACAGCCTCTGGCAATGCCCTGAAAGGCAAGCCACAGCTGAGGTTCGAGGGTGGCGAACACACCGCCATCGGCGACAGCACACTGCTGCGCTTCATCAAAGACGCACCGGCTATCCCCGCTTCGCAGGTGGAACTGCATCTACCCAATGGGCTGGCGCTGACCTATGGCCAGGTCATTGCGTTGGGGGGTGATTTCTATGGAATTCCCGATCAACCGATCAGCGAAGGCGCGACGGTCGCCGACCGAATCCAGCGTTTTACCAATGCCTTCAACTCGCTGGCCGTGCTGCCTGCTGCTAACGCTGAGGCCAAGCTGATCCTCGGTGTCATGCAAAAGGAAATCGCCGCGATCAAGCAGGCGATCAAGGACGGTAAACAACCTCACGAGGCTTATGACGCCCTCGGTGATACGTTGTCAGAAGAGTGGAACAAGATCACCGGCGGAGGCAGTTTCGCCTCGGCGTTGTTCCCATTTGGCCGCTACCTGAAACTGGCCGCCAACAATGCCGATCACTTCGCCGAATGGGCGCTGCTGGCCTATATCGCCGGGCACACTGCGGCGGTGCAACAAGCGGTGCGGGCCCACGCCAGCGGCGATGAAAAGCAGCTGGAGCTGGCCTATGCGATGAACGCTTTTGCCGATCACTACCTGACCGACCTGTTTTCCACCGGCCACCTGCGAGTGCCGCGCAAACAATTGGCAGCGGTGGTCACGCCGAGCGATCTGGGTTCTTTGATCACGCGCTTCATGCACGACGAAGACAGCAAATTCGGCCTCAATGTGCGCAATGGCAACCGCGATAAATGGCGCGCGTATGGGGACAAACGCTACTTCGACGACCTCTCCAGCGCCAATCGCGTCCAGGTGAATCAGGCGGTTCAGGTGTCGGCGGATGAAGTGTTCGCGGCGTATCTCAGTGGAATCGCCCCGTCGGCCGGCCAATTCGGCGCCTTGAAAAAGACGCCTGATCTGCAAGCCGTACTGAACCTGGCGGCCAACTTCTCGCCGCTGTTCAGGGTCGAGGGCAACAAGGTGCTGCGGCGCAAGGACGTCAACAACCTGAACGACACCACCACCGTGGATGACTGGTGGGGCTGGAGCACTTATTTGCTGCTCAAGGATTACAAACCCACTGGCAACGTTGCCTGATAAGGAGATCGATGATGACTTTCAAATTGAAACTGGAACTGGCCTCGGGCCAATCGCTGAAGGGTGCGCCACTGGAGTTGTTGGCTGATGGCAAGCCAATTGCCAAAGCGGTGGTGGATGAGCATGGGCATGTGGCGTTCGATGCCAAGGCTGGGGTGGCTGGATTGGCGGTGAGGGTGGATCGTTCGATCCTGCGCTCAGCCTGTTAATTTAGCATCACGGCTGACGGCCCTATCGCGAGCAGGCTAGCTCCCACATTTGATCGTGTGTTCAGAGTAGATCCCCTGTGGGAGCGAGTCTGCTCCGGGCGGCGTTCCGACGATGGCGTTTTTTCGGGCGCAGCGGAAGGTGCAGAACAGACACTGACCGTTCATCGAAACTGGTATTTCTTACAGTTTTGAGTAATCGCTGAAAGACGCTAAATCGGTTACTCCAATTAATGCTTGGGAGAACGTCTATGAGAACAAAACACCGATTTACATTTCCGGCCGAAACTAATGGTGTCGCTCTGGAGATGCCCATGGAGTTTGACCTCCATGTGAACGTCGGAGACATCGTCGAATTTGAAATGATTCCCGGAAAGGATTGGGTGATCACCCGCAAAAAATTCAAAGTATTGATTGATAACACAGTCGAGTACGTCGACTACGCAACGGCCCCGGCGTGATATCTGAAAACACCTACCCCGCAGTTCCTGAGCGCTGCTGCGGCGCTTGCGAGGAAGGCGTGGTGCGTCGATGGGGTTTTCCATGATGAACGGCTTTTTCGAAAGTTGCGGCTCAAACCACAAAAGGCTCAACACAGTTGCACGATCACCGTCGGCAAACATCAGTCCCTGTGGGAGCGAGCCTGCTCGCGATGGCAATCTATCAGCCAACAAATTACTCAGCCCATTTCACCCACCACTCGTCGGCACTGTCATTTGTGACAGTAGCCGAACGACTGTCGCTACGGCCTAAATGGTTTCGGGGTTAACAGACCGGCCCCGCCAGCGCAGCGTTCCAGTTCGCGCCTGTCAAACGGTTTGATTGATGGTTAAAAGGATTTTGGTCATGACTGCACAAATGAAAACCTTGCCTGCACCGATGCTTCCAGACGCCGTTGGCGACGTTCTTTACGTTCACAACCTGCCAGACCCGACACCTGGTGAGGTTCCCCCAAACCAGAATGCAGCTACAGGAGATAAAGTCGAATTTAAGGTAAAGACCTCTACCGACAATACTTGGCAGGGGCAACTCGTGCTGACAGCAGGTGACACGGGTCAACCCATCGTGTTCAAGATTCCGAAGCACGTCTTCGAAAAGAACCTGAAACCAGGTGCCACCGCCGACTTGCACTACGTGGTAACACGCATTGGCCAAACGCCTGAGCAATCCGCTGCGCTAAAGGTACAACTCGAACTGTAGTTAATGAGCGACGGTCAGCACCTAATCCGCTGACCGTCGACAACCTGCAGACCTTCAGCGCTGCGCCTCAGCCTCTTCATGCGCATGGCGCAGCCGCTCCCGGCTATTCGTCAGGTGCAACCGCATCGCTGCCCGCGCCGCATCCGAATCCTGACGCGCAATCGCGTCGTAAATCTCTTCGTGCTCACGACTCAGGCGATTCATGTAGTGCTGTTGGTCGTCATGGGCCAGGCGCGCGGAGTTGAGGCGCGTGCGCGGAATGATGCTGGTACCCAGGTGGGTCATGATGTCGGTGAAATAGCGGTTGCCGGTCGCCAGGGCGATTTGCAGGTGGAACTGGAAGTCGGACGCCACCGCATCGCTGGCATGGGAAACACTTTCATTCAATGCATCCAGCGCCGCTCGCATCAATGCCAGTTGCTCGGGGCTGCGGCGTTGCGCGGCGAGGCCGGCGGATTCCACTTCAAGGCTGATGCGCAGTTCCAGAATCGCCAGTACATCCCGCAGCGTCACCACGGTCGCCGGGTCGATACGGAAACCGCTCGGGCTTGGGGTGTCGAGCACGAAGGTGCCGATGCCGTGGCGGGTTTCAACCTGGCCGGCCGCCTGCAAACGGGAAATCGCTTCGCGCACCACGGTGCGGCTGACGCCATGGGCATCCATGATCGCCGACTCGGTGGGCAACTTGTCGCCACGCTTGAGGTGACCGTCGCGGATCTGCTCGGACAGCACCGTCACCAGTTCCTGAGCGAGGCTGCGGCGCTTGCGAGGGAGGCGTGGTGCGTCGATCGGGTTTTCCATGGTGAACGTCTTTCTCAAAAGTTACGGCTGAAACCGCATCATAGCTCAACGCGGTTGTACGATCACCTAACCCCTGTAGGAGCATGGCTTGCCCGCGATGAACGATGACGCGGTACTTCAAATAAACTGCGTCAAGGCGATCGCGAGCAAGCTTTGCTCCTACGGGGTTGTGGGGTTTATGCGGTCACGGTTTGGTCCACCAGATGGCCATTCTCGATCCGAACATGCCGTGGATGGAAGCGCTTCAGGCTGCTGCGATGCCCGACGCTGACGATGCTCAAGCCCGGAATCTCATCGATCAAGGCCTGATACAGCGACGCTTCGTCCTCCTCGTCCATCGCCGAGGTCGCTTCGTCCATGTACAGCCATTGCGGTGCGTAAAGCAGCGCACGGGCAAAGGCCAGACGTTGCTGTTCACCCGGCGACAACATGCGCTGCCAGTGATTGGCTTCGTCCAGACGGGCAACCAGATGCGGCAAACGGCAGGCTTCCAGCACGTGAGCGTAGCGCTCGTGCAAATACGTATCGCCCGGCTGTGGATAACTCAGCGCTTCACGCAACGTGCCAATCGGCAGATAG
The DNA here is from genome assembly GCF_000282315.2 of Pseudomonas sp. GM41(2012). Classification (GTDB taxonomy): domain Bacteria; phylum Pseudomonadota; class Gammaproteobacteria; order Pseudomonadales; family Pseudomonadaceae; genus Aquipseudomonas. The sequence continues at coordinate 36,348 of NZ_AKJN02000011.1, read as the reverse complement.
GGTTTTTGCGGCAGGAACAAATAACGCGCCGCCGGCAGACGAATACTGCCGTGGCCAGCCGGCCATAAATGCCCCATCGCCCGCAGCAAGGTCGACTTGCCGCTGCCGGAACGACCGCTGAGCATGACGCGCTCGCCCTCCTCCACGGTCATGTCGGCATTGGTCAGAAGGTGACGACCGTCAGCGAGGTCGAGGCCGAGGTTGTGCACCTTCAATGCAGAACCTGAATTCTGTACATCGATGGCCGGTGCACGCTCTTCGTTGTCGGTCATGGCCTGGCGGAAACTCAGCAGACGATCACAGGTGGCGCGCCACGCGGCGAGGTCCTGGTACGCGCTGATGAACCAGCTGAAGTTCTCCTGGACGTTGCCAAAGGCGGAGTTGATTTGCATCAGCTCACCGAGCTCGATCTTGCCGGCGAAGTAACGCGGCGCGGCGACCATGAACGGGAAGATGATTGCGATCTGGCCATACCCTGAAGTGAAAAACGTCAAGCGCTTGGACACGCGCATGATGTCCCAGAAATTATGCCAGACCAGCCCGAAGCGGCTGCTCAAGCGACGGTTCTCATTGGGTTCGCCGTTGTACAGCGCAATGCTTTCGGCATTCTCGCGAACCCGGACCATGGAAAAACGCAGGTCGGCTTCGAAGCGTTGTTGATTGTTGTTGAGGCCAATCAAGCGACGACCAATCAAATGCGTCAGCCAGCTGCCGACCGCGGCGTAAACCAGCGCGCACCAGAACATGTAGCCGGGAATGGTGAAGCCGAACACTTCAATACTGCCCGATACGCCCCACAAGATGATCGAAAAGGACACCAGGCTGACCACGTTGCGGATCAGGCCCAAGCCCAGGCTCAAGGTATTGGAAGTGAAGCTGTTAAGGTCTTCGGAAATCCGTTGGTCCGGGTTATCGGTGTAACCGCCCTGCTCCAGCTGGTAGTAATTCTTGTTGCCGAGCCAACGGGCGAAGTGCTTCTCGGTGAGCCAGGCCCGCCAGCGGATGGTCAGCATCTGGGTCAGGTAGAGCCGATACACCGCGCCAAGAATGGCCACCGCCGCAATGCCGCAGAAATACAGGATCAACTGCCAGAAGGCCGCTTCGTCCTTTTTCTGCAGGGCGTTGTAGAAATCCTTGTACCAACTGTTGATCCACACCGAAATCGCCACACTGAACAACGACAGCGCGATCACGGCGATCAGCAACGTCCAGGCCTTGCCCTTCTCTTCGCTACGCCAGTAAGGCGTGGTCATCGCCCAGACTTTGCGAAAAAACTGCCCGCGCACAGCATCGTTGACCGCGGAATATTCAGCGTTCTGATTCATGGATAAGGCTCGATAAAGAAAAGAACACACACGAACCGATCATAGATGATCGGTTCGGTTCCCCGCGAGGAGCGGCCTGCATTCGTTCAGCGCAGGTTCAGCGACGAACGGGACGCTTCTGCAGTTTGCGCTGCAGCGTGCGGCGGTGCATGCCCAGGGCGCGGGCAGTGGCGGAGATGTTGCCTTCGTGCTCGGTCAGCACGCGCTGGATGTGCTCCCACTGCAGGCGATCGACCGACATCGGGTTTTCCGGCACCAACGTGTCAAGGTCGGCATGCTCGGAGAGCAGCGCGGCCAGCACGTCATCGGCGTCCGCCGGTTTGCACAGGTAATTGCAGGCGCCGCGTTTGATCGCTTCGACGGCGGTGGCGATGCTCGAGTAACCGGTGAGGATCACCACGCGCATTTCCGGGTCCAGCTCAAGGAGCTTGGGCAACAGTACCAGGCCGGAATCGCCGTCCATTTTCAGGTCCAGCGCGGCGTAGTCTGGCAGGTCCGCCTGAGCGATGGTCAGGCCTTCTTCGGCGGAACCGGCGGTGCTGACGCGAAAGCCGCGGCGGGCCATGGCACGGGCCATCACTCGGGTAAAAGTTGCGTCGTCGTCTACCAGCAGCAAATGCGGCAGTTCTTCGCCTTCGCCTTCGACTTGGATCTCGTCACTCATGTTCGTCTCCTCGGGCGACACGGGGCAGGCGCAGCTCGGTGAGCGTACCGCCTTCCTCATGACTGTAGAGTTTCACTGAGCCGCCGGCGCGTGTCACGCTGGCCTTGCTCAAAAACAGGCCCAGGCCGAAACCTTTGCCCTTGGTGGTAAAAAATGGCTTGCCGATCTGCTCGGCGATGGCCAGCGGCACACCGGCACCGTGGTCGCGGATGCTGATGGTCAAGTCCTCGGCATTCCAGTCCAGCGTCACTTGCAGCCCTTCGGGGCAAGCGTCGGCGGCATTGTTGAGCAAATTCAGCAGCGCCTGGGTCAGGTCCGGCGGCGGCGCCATGCGCGGCACGGCGCCTTGGCCCAAGCGCTGGAAGCGGTAACTGGCTTCCGGGCGCATCAGGTGCCAGCGGTTCAGGGCTTCGTCGAGCCAATCGGTGACGTCCTGCATCTCCACGGCCAATCGACGATTGGCCTCGGCGGCGCGCACCAGTTGCTGCAAGGTTTCTTTGCAGAGTTTGACCTGATCCTGCAGCACGCTCAGGTCGTCCTGCAACATCGGGTCGTGATGGTCCTGACGCATTTCCTTGAGCAACACGCTCATGGTCGCCAACGGCGTGCCCAGTTCATGGGCAGCACCGGCGGCCTGGGTGGCGACGGCCAGCAGTTGCTGATCGCGCAGGCCCTCTTCGCGACGGATGGCACGCAGTTCTTCCTGACGGCGCAGCTCTTCGGCCATGCGTGCAGCGAAGAAAGTGATGACCGCCGCAGCCAGGGCGAAACTCAGCCACATCCCGTAAACCTGCAGGTTTTCCCGAGCGATCGGGAAGGTCTGCAGCGGATAGAAGCGGGCCAGCAGCAGGGTGTACATCGTCAACGCGATACCGGACAGAATCACCGAATAACGCCACGGCAAAGTCACGGCGGCGATGGTCAGCGGCACCAGGTAATAAGAGACGAAGGGGTTGGTCGAGCCGCCGGAGAAATACAGCAAGGCACTGTGGATAAACAGGTCGCAGGCCAGTTGCACGGCGTATTCGAGTTCGGTAACCGGCCATGAGGTGCGCAAGCGAATGGCCGTGAACGCGCACAGCAACATCGAGCAACCGAGGGTCGCGGCCAGTTGAAACCAGGGCAGCGGCAGCAAGTCGAGCCAGTAGGCCAGGCCCACGGAACCGGCCTGAGCGGCCAACACCAATGTGCGGATGAACGTCAGCCGCCAGAGATTCTGGCGAGTTGCGGAAGTGATTTGAACGGGGGCGAGCATGAGCTCTCCTGATGAGCGCTCCAGGCGGATCGCACGGAGTATAACCAAGCACGGGGGCTGGCAGGCAAAAGTGCGGCAAACCGCCACAGGCGGGGAAGGTATTCAGCGACTATCAGATAGTCATCGCGGGCAAGCCTTGCTCCTACAGGTTTGCGTCGTACACATATCTTCTGCACACCCGTCATCTGTAGGAGCAAGGCTTGCCCGCGATTGACTGCGCAGCGGTCACCTGTGATCGATCTGTATAGAAGTTGTAACTGTGCGAACCGGATCATTAAAGCTAGAGTCTGATGGTTTCACGCAGGCTCGGACATTACCCCTGCGCATTGCCCAAGGAGCTTTCATGCACACATTCCGCCGCAGCGCCGCCCTCCTCGCCCTTAGCGCTGGCACTATCGCCAGCCTCCCGGCCCTGGCCGCCGACGAACTGCACTACAACCAGATCGCCCTGCGCGCCGAAGTCAGTCAGGAAGTGGCCCGCGACTTGATGATCGTGACCCTCTACACCGAAGAACAAAACACCGACCCGGCCAAACTCGCCGCCGACGTCAGCACCACCATGAACAAAGCACTGGCTCAGGCCAAGCAGGTCAAAGACATCACCCTGCGCCAAGGCAGCCGCAACAGCTACCCGATCTACGACACCAAGGGCCAGAAAATCACCGGCTGGCGCGAACGCGCCGAACTGCGCCTGGAAAGCTCCGACTTCGCGGCGCTGTCGAAACTGACCGGCGAACTGCTCACCGACCTGAAAATGGGCGGCATGGACTTCGCCATCGCCACCCCAACCCGCAAGGCCAGCGAAGATGCGCTGCTTAAAGACGCCGTGACAGCCTTCAAGGCCCGTGCTCAATTGGCGACCGATGCGTTGGGCGGCAAGGGCTACAAAATCGTAAACCTGAACCTAAACAGCAACGGTTATCCACAACCGTACATGCGCGCGCCGATGATGATGAAAGCGGCGAGCATGGACAGTGCGCCGGTTACGCCGGAAGTCGAAGCCGGTACAAGTCAGGTCAGCATGACGGCGGATGGTTCGATTGAAGTGTTGATGCCTTGATTCGACAATCCCAAACACAAAAACGGCGATCACCGAAGTGATCGCCGTTTTTTTTGCCCTGCAGAAATGGAGTTTTTCCGTCAGGCCTTGTGGTGATTGATCGGCCGCCATCGCGAGCAGGCTCGCTCCCACAGTTGAACTGTGTACATCAGTAAAAAGCTGGTCGGCTGTCAGGCCGCCAAGCTCGAAAAGCAGCCTGAATATGCCGAGATAGAGGGGTCCCCCTCACAAACGGATATTTCCACCAATCTCACCAACACCGCTACCCTCAGGAAAACACCACCGCCCAAACCCTCGGGGACTCCATGGAAAGAACCACCGTCAAACCACTTCTGCTCGCCCTAGCCCTAGCAACGACCGCCCCACTCGCCCAAGCCGCCACCACCCTGGTCTACTGCTCCGAAGCCAGCCCCGCCGGTTTCGATCCCAGCCAATACACCAGCGGCACCGACTTCGACGCCTCGGCCGAAACCGTCTTTAACCGTCTCACCCAATTCAAACGCGGCGGCACCGAAGTCGAACCTGGTCTGGCAACAAAATGGGAGGTATCCACGGACGGCCTCACCTACACCTTCCACCTGCGCGACGGCGTGAAGTTCCACACCACCGACTACTTCACCCCGACCCGCAACTTCAACGCCGACGACGTGCTGTTCACCTTCCAGCGCCTGCTCGACCCGGAGAACGCGTTCCGCAAGGCCTACCCCGCCGAGTCGCCGTACTTCACCGACATGGACCTGAACAAAACGATCAAGAGCGTCGACAAAATCGACGACCACACCGTGCGTTTCAGCCTGAACAACATCGACGCCGCCTTCATCCAAAACCTGGCCATGAGCTTCGCCTCGGTGCAATCCGCCGAGTACGGCGCCCAGTTACTAAAAGAAGGCAAACCCGCGGACATCAACCAGAAACCCGTCGGCACCGGCCCGTTCGTGTTCAAGCGCTATCAAAAGGACTCGCAGATCCGCTACGCCGCCAACAAGGCTTACTGGAAACCCGAGGACGTGAAACTCGACAACCTGATCTTCTCGATCACCCCGGACGCTGCCGTTCGCTTGCAGAAACTCAAGGCCGGCGAATGCCAGGTCAGCGGTTACCCACGCCCGGCAGACATCGAAGTCATGGAGAAAGACCCGAATCTCACCGTGCTCAAACAAGCCGGTTTCAACCTCGGTTTCCTGGCCTACAACGTGACTCATCCACCGCTGGATCAGCTCAAGGTTCGCCAGGCGCTGGACATGGCCATCGACAAACCCGCGATCATCAAAGCCGTTTACCAAAGTGCCGGCCAACTGGCGCAGAACGCCCTGCCTCCCGCTCAATGGTCTTATGACCCAAGCATCAAGGACGCGCCTCACGACCCGACGAAAGCGAAGGCGCTACTGAAAGAAGCAGGAGTTGCACCCGGTACCACTATTAATTTGTGGGCCATGACCGTGCAGCGCGCATCCAACCCCAACGCCCGGATGTCGGCACAGATGATCCAGCAGGATTGGGAGAAAATCGGGATCAAGGCCAACATCGTCAGCTATGAATGGGGCGAGTACATCAAGCGCGCCAAGAACGGCGAACACGACGCGATGATTTACGGCTGGACTGGCGACAACGGCGACCCGGATAACTGGCTCGGCGTGCTCTACAGCTGCGCCGCGGTGAAAGGTAGCAACTACGCCAAATGGTGCGACCCGGCGTACGACAAATTAATTCAGCAGGCCAAAGTGTCCACTGACAAACAGCAACGGGTCAATTTGTACCAACAGGCACAACAAATCCTTAAGCAACAAGTACCTATCACACCGATTGCCAACTCGACGGTGTTCCAGCCGCTGCGCAAGGAAGTCACCGACTTCAAGATCAGCCCGTTCGGCCTCACACCCTTCTATGGTGTGGGTATAAATAAGTAACACCGCGCTCTAACCGGGTGCGCCTGGCGCCCCGGACGCACTCTGTCGGTGCGCGATTTGCACTGAAAAAAACCTGCGCAAACGGTCAAATGTGCGTGAATTTATACAAATGCGACATTAAGGTACGTTCGTGCCACTGTTTAACGCCTGTGGTCGCTCCGGATCTTGCATTGGGTATGGCCCCTGCATAAGTATCCGCAGGTCGACTCACGAGGTCGTCCTCTAATTCCAAAAATGACAACAAATCATGAGGCCACCATGCTTAAACACGCGGTCATTCCGTTTTTAGTCGGCGCAAGCTTGTTAGCCAGCGCACCTTTCGCCCAAGCGGCGACTAACCTGGTGTTTTGCTCCGAAGGGAGCCCGGCCGGTTTTGATCCTGGTCAGTACACCACCGGAACCGACTTCGACGCCTCTGCAGAAACCATGTTCAACCGCCTGACTCAGTTCGAGCGCGGCGGCACCGCCGTTATTCCTGGTTTGGCGACCAAATGGGACATCTCCGATGATGGCCTGACTTACACCTTCCACCTGCGTGAAGGCGTCAAGTTCCACACCACCCCGTACTTCAAGCCGACTCGTGAGTTCAACGCCGACGACGTGCTGTTCACCTTTAATCGCATGATTAACAAGGATGATCCGTTCCGTAAGGCGTACCCAACCGAATTCCCGTACTTCACCGACATGGGGATGGACACCAACATCACCAAGATCGATAAAGTTGACGACAAAACTGTCAAGTTCACCCTGAAAGAAGTCGACGCCGCGTTCATCCAGAACATGGCCATGAGCTTCGCTTCCGTCCAGTCCGCCGAATACGCCGCGCAGCTGCTGAAAGAAGGCAAAGCCGCCGACATCAACCAGAAGCCGGTCGGCACTGGTCCGTTCGTGTTCAAGAGCTACCAGAAAGATTCCAACATCCGCTACACCGGGAACAAGGACTACTGGAAGCCTGACGACGTCAAGATCGACAACCTGATCTTCGCCATCACCACCGACCCGTCGGTACGTATCCAGAAGCTGAAGAAGAACGAGTGCCAGATCACTCTGTTCCCACGTCCGGCCGACCTGAAGGCGCTGCAAGAAGACAAGACTCTGAAAGTGCCTAACCAGGCTGGTTTCAACCTGGGTTACATCGCCTACAACGTGATGGACAAGATCAAGGGCAGCGATCAGCCGAACCCGATGGCCCAACTGAAAGTGCGTCAAGCGCTGGACATGGCCGTCAACAAGCAGCAGATCATCGACTCGGTTTACCAGGGTGCAGGTCAACTGGCCGTCAACGCCATGCCACCGACCCAGTGGTCTTACGACACCACCATCAAGGATGCGCCGTACAACCCTGAGAAAGCCAAAGAGCTGCTCAAGGAAGCCGGCATCAAGGAAGGCACCGAGATCAATCTGTGGGCGATGCCGGTACAACGTCCGTACAACCCGAACGCCAAACTGATGGCTGAAATGCTGCAGTCCGACTGGGCCAAGATCGGTATCAAAGCCAAGATCGTGACCTACGAGTGGGGCGAGTACATCAAGCGCTCCAAAGGCGGCGAAAACGGCGCGATGCTGATTGGCTGGAGCGGCGACAACGGTGACCCGGACAACTGGCTGAACGTGCTGTTCGGCTGTGATTCGCTGCAAGGCAACAACTTCTCCAAGTGGTGCGACAAGAAGTTTGACGGCATCGTGAAAGAAGCCAAGCGCACGACCGATCAGTCCAAGCGCACCGAACTGTATAAACAGGCGCAACACGTCCTCAAAGATGCCGTTCCAATGACACCTATCGCTCACTCGACGGTGTTCCAACCCATGCGCGACAGCGTGCAGGACTTCAAGATCAGCCCGTTTGGCTTGAACTCCTTCTACGGCGTCAGCGTCAGCAAATAAGATTTGGCAGCGGCGACGTTTTTGACGTCGCCGTTGCTTTATCTGCCGAGAAAGTAGGAAACCACCTACATCCAATTCCGCCAAGCATTACAGCAGCGGCGTCGGACGCGTTGCCATTTCCTACGAGTCTTTAGGACTCTACGCATTTACTGCCAGACCCGCGGCTCATACCGTCGGGATCTGACCAGTTTGTGCGCGGGCTTTCGGTTATTGCTGCCTGTCATGGCTTGAGATCAGTGATGCCTCCACGTCCCCGGACGGGACGGCGATTCATTGAAAACACTTAGAGAATGAGAAAAGGGAGCGTCATGCGCCATACCTTGGTTTTATCCGCATTGCTGGGCACCGGCCTGCTGGCCGCCACTTCCATCAGCCAGGCCGCCAATAACAGCCTGGTGTTCTGCTCCGAAGGCAGCCCGGCTGGCTTCGACACCGCGCAGTACACGACCGCGACCGATAACGACGCCGCCGAGCCGTTGTACAACCGACTGGCAGAGTTCGAAAAAGGCGCCACCAACGTCGTACCAGGCCTGGCCACTCGCTGGGATATTTCCGAGGACGGTCTCAAGTACACGTTTCACCTGCGCGAAGGGGTGAAATTTCACACAACCAAATACTTCACGCCGACCCGTGATTTCAACGCCGATGACGTGCTGTTCACGTTCAATCGCATGCTCGATCCACAGCAACCTTTCCGTAAGGCTTATCCGACCGAATTCCCGTATTTCAACGGGATGAGCCTGAACAAGAACATCGCCAAGGTCGAGAAGACCGGGCCGCTGACCGTGGTCATGACGCTCAACAGCGTGGACGCCGCGTTCATCCAGAACATCGCCATGAGCTTCGCCGCCATTCTGTCCGCCGAATACGCCGACAAACTGCTGGCCGAAGGCAAACCAAGCGACATTAATCAGAAGCCGATCGGCACCGGGCCGTTCGTGTTCAAGAGTTACCAGAAAGATTCCAACATCCGTTACACCGGCAACAAGCAGTACTGGGACCCGAGCCGGGTCAAGCTCGAGAACCTGATTTTCGCCATCAACACCGACGCCTCGGTGCGGGTGCAGAAGCTCAAGGCCAACGAGTGCCAGATCACCCTGCACCCGCGCCCTGCCGACGTGACCGCGCTGAAGAACGACCCGACGCTCAAGCTCATCGAGAAGCCTGGTTTCAACCTCGGTTACATCGCCTACAACGTGCGCCACAAGCCTTTCGACCAGCTCGAAGTGCGCCAGGCGCTGGACATGGCGGTGAACAAGCAAGGGATTCTCAACGCCGTCTATCAAGGTGCCGGTCAGCTGGCGGTCAACGCCATGCCACCGACCCAATGGTCCTACGACGAGGCCATTAAAGACGCCGCCTACAACCCGGAAAAAGCCAAGGAACTGCTCAAGGCTGCCGGCGTGAAGGAAGGCACAGAAATTACTTTGTGGGCGATGCCCGTTCAGCGCCCTTACAACCCGAACGCCAAATTGATGGCCGAAATGCTCCAGGCTGACTGGGCGAAAATCGGCCTCAAAGTGAAGATCGTCAGCTATGAGTGGGGCGAGTACATCAAGCGCACCAAGAATGGCGAGCACGATGTCAGCCTGATCGGCTGGACCGGTGACAACGGGGACCCGGACAACTGGCTCGGCACGCTTTACAGCTGCGACGCCATTGGCGGCAACAACTACTCCATGTGGTGTGATCCGGCTTACGACAAGCTGATCAAGCAGGCCAAGGTCGTCACCGACCGCGACCAGCGCACCGTGCTCTACAAACAGGCGCAACAGTACCTCAAGCAGCAGGTGCCAATTACGCCAGTCGCTCACTCGACGGTTAACCAGCCGTTGAGCGCCAAAATCGAAGGATTCAAGGTGAGTCCTTTCGGTCGTAACGTGTTCTCGGGCGTCAGCATAGAAAAATAACCGATTAGCCAGAAACGCTGGGGGCGGATTCCGCCCTCACGCAAGCGTATTGCCGTAATTCGTCAATCAGGCCTACAGCAAACGTTTGCGATGCCTTGAATCAGTTCAAAACCAAATAGCCGGATCACCCAATAAGACCGGCATTAAAAAAAGAAAGAAAGGAGCGTCACCCCATGAAACTGAGTAGCACCGCGTTATTGGCCTTGGCCATCAGCAGCGTAACCGCCTCGGCGTACGCAGAAACCCAGAGCCAGGAATTCACCCCGGTTACGGTCAACACCAAAAGCGCTCAAGCCGATGCAACCGGCTTTATCGAAGGCAGTACGGTCACCGGCAGCACGCGTAACTGGTACGCCAACGAACAACTGAAACGTGGTGGCAAGTTCACTTACCGTAAAGACGGTGTAGCGACCCCGACTGATCGTCGTATCAACTGGCTCCAGGGCACCATCGTCAAGTACAACTCGGGCTTCACTGAAGGCACCGTGGGTTTCAGCACAGAAGTAGCGGCCTACAACGCCATTGCTCTGGAACGTGACCGCGAGAACCTGGCGTCCAACAACGGCGGCGCACCGGGCACACGCCCAGGCGCGGGCAACAACCGTACCCTGACCAAAGAAGGCGGCGACGCTCAAGGTCAGTGGAGCAAAATCGGCCTGGCCAACGTCAAGGCCCGTGTCTCCAACACCACCCTGACCGCTGGCCGCATGAACTTCAGCAGCCCGCAAGTCGATGTGATCGGCAACCGCCCACTGCCTTCGAGCTTCGAAGGTGTTGCGATCCACAGCGAAGAGCTGAATAACCTGGCTTTCGATCTGGGGACCTTTGACCGCGTTTCGCCGCGTACCGAAGAAAGCCTGAGCAAATTCCGCTCCGAATACGGCGACTCCAACGCTGAAACCGATCACGTCAACACCGGCGGTATCACCTACCAGCCGTTCGCCAGCCTGACCACCAGCCTCTGGGGCACCCAGGCTGAAGATCTGTGGAACCAGTACTACTTCGGCGCCAGCCACGTGTTGGGTGACAGCTCGGTTCTGAGCCTGACCACTGGCCTGAACTACTACAAAACCGTCGACGAAGGCAAAAAACTGCTGGGCGAAATCGACAACCAAGCTGGCTCCCTGTCGTTCGGCCTGACTCACCAGGCTCACACCCTGAGCTTCTCGTACCAGGAAATTAACGGTAACGAGTACTTCGACTACCTGCACGAAACCAACGGCATCTACCTGGCCAACTCCCTGCTGTCGGACTTCAACGGCCCGAACGAGAAATCCTTCCAGATCGCCTACGGCCTGAACATGGCTGAATACGGCGTGCCAGGCCTGAAGTTCAACATCTACCAGGCGCGTGGCTGGGGCATCGACGGTACTCACTACACAGGTACCGCCTATGACGTGAAAAACATGGACGGCGAAACCCACTACGAATACGGCATCGGTTCTACGTACGCCATTCAGAGCGGCCCACTCAAGGCCACCACTGTTCGCGCGACCTACACCGCTCACCGTGCCAGCGAAAACCAGGGTGATGGCAGCATCAACGAGTTCCGTCTCGTGACCACGATTCCATTCAACATCCTGTAATGCACTTGCCCCACGGCTGATTCAGTGACGAATCAGCCGTGGGGCATTAATCCTTAAACTGATTGCAGAGGGTTCTTGATGAAAATGCTTCCCCTACGTGCGGCCATCGCAGCCGCGTTGCTGAGTGTCGCTGTTGGCGTCTCGGCCAAACCCCTGGTGGTCTGCACCGAAGCCAGTCCGGAAGGCTTCGACATGGTCCAGTACACGACTGCAGTCACCGCCGATGCGGTGGCCGAAACCATCTTCAATCGTCTGGCGGACTTCAAGCCCGGCACCACTGAAGTGATTCCGGCACTGGCCGATTCCTGGGACATCAGCGAGGACGGTCTGACCTACACGTTCCACCTGCGCAAAGGCGTCAAGTTCCACACCACCGAATACTTCAAGCCGACCCGCGACATGAACGCCGACGACGTGGTCTGGAGCTTCCAGCGCCAGCTGGACCCGAATCACCCGTGGCACAAACTGTCGAGCGTGGGCTTCCCGTACTTTGAAAGCATGGGCTTCAAGGAACTGCTCAAAAGTGTCGAGAAGATCGATGACAACACGGTCACCTTCACCCTGACCCGCCGTGAAGCGCCGTTCCTGGCCGACATCGCCATGGCCTTCTCCTCGATCTACTCTGCCGAGTATGCCGACCAGCTGCTCAAGGCCAACAAGACCGGCGACCTGAACAACAAGCCTGTCGGCACCGGCCCGTTCGTTTTCCAGCGTTACAACAAGGACGCTCAAGTCCGCTTCAAGGCCAACCCGGATTACTTCCGTGGCAAGCCACCGGCTGATTCGCTGATCCTGGCCATCGCCACCGACAACAACGTACGCCTGCAAAAACTGAAAGCCAACGAATGCCAGATTGCGCTGTATCCCAAGCCAGATGACATTCCGAGCATCAAGAAAGACGCCAAACTGAGCGTCGATGAAATGAACGCGATGACCGTCTCGTACATCGCCATGAACACCTCGCACAAGTACATGAGCGATGTGCGCGTGCGTAAAGCCATCGATATCGCCTTCGACAAGGCTGCATACGTCAACGCGTTGTTTGGCAAAGGCAATGCGACCGTGGCGGTCAACCCGTACCCGGACACCCTGCTGGGCTACAACCACACACTGACCAACCCGCCGCGTGATCTGGACAAGGCTCGCGCCTTGCTCAAGGAAGCCGGCGTGCCGGATGGCACTACGTTTACCCTGTTCACCCGTAACGGCGGCGGTCCAACCAACCCGAACCCGATGCTCGGCGCGCAGATGATGCAGGCCGACCTGGCCAAGGTCGGGATCACGGTCGATATTCGCGTCATGGAGTGGGGCGAAATGCTCAAGCGCGCGAAAAACGGCGAGCACGACATGGTTTCTGCCGGATGGGCGGGCGATAACGGCGACCCGGATAACTTCCTGACGCCTATGCTCAGTTGCGAGGCCGCCAAAAACGGCGAAAACTACGCACGTTGGTGCAATGAGAAGTTCCAGACGCTGATCGATGAAGCCAGGGCTAAAGTAAACCCGGCGGAACGCGCAGCGCTCTATGAGCAAGCCCAGGAGGTTTTCAATCAGGACCAGCCATGGATCAGCATGGCGCACACCCGTATGTTCACCGCAATGCGCAACAACGTAGAGGGCTATCACATTAGCCCGCTCACCACTAATAACTTCGCCACCACCCAGGTGAAGTAGATAAGAAAACTCCCGGCGTCCCTGACCCCAGGGACGCCAGGCACGCCTAACCGGCTGATGAGGTACACCACAAGATGTTTAGTTTTATTGCCCGCCGATTGGGGTTATTGATCCCCACGTTCTTCGGCATCACCTTGCTGACTTTCGCGTTGATTCGCATGATTCCAGGCGACCCCGTGGAAGTAATGATGGGCGAACGTCGAGTCGACCCCGAAATGCACGCTCAGGCAATGGAACGCCTAGGTCTGAACAAACCCCTGTATGCCCAATACCTGGATTACGTTGGCAAACTGGCCCACGGCGATCTCGGCGAATCCCTGCGTACCCGTGAAAGTGTCTGGAGCGAATTCACGTCTCTATTCCCCGCGACCCTGGAACTGTCCATGGCCGCCCTGTTGTTCGCCGGCATCCTGGGCCTTCTGGCCGGGGTGATCGCGGCACTCAAGCGAGGATCCCTGTTCGACCACGGGGTGATGGGCGTCTCCCTGGCGGGATACTCGATGCCGATCTTCTGGTGGGGCCTGATCCTGATCATGTTCTTCTCGGTGTCCCTGGGCTGGACCCCGGTGTCCGGGCGGATCGACCTGCTCTACGACATCGAACCGCGGACCGGTTTCATGCTCATCGACACGCTGCTGGCCGATGACGTCGGTGCGTTCTTCGATGCTCTGCATCACCTGATCCTGCCGGCCATTGTGCTCGGCACCATCCCGCTGGCAGTTATCGCGCGGATGACCCGTTCTTCGATGCTCGAAGTGCTGCGTGAAGACTACATCCGTACCGCCCGCGCCAAAGGCCTGTCGCCATCGCGCGTGGTGTTCGTCCACGGCCTGCGTAACGCGCTGATTCCGGTGCTGACCGTGGTCGGCCTGCAAGTCGGCACATTGCTGGCCGGTGCCGTCCTGACCGAAACCATCTTCTCCTGGCCCGGCATCGGCAAATGGCTGATCGAAGCCATTGGCGCACGGGACTATCCCGTGGTGCAAAACGGCATCCTGTTAATCGCCTGCCTGGTGATTCTGGTCAACTTCGTGGTGGACATCCTCTACGGCTTTGCCAACCCACGCATCCGTCATCAGCGCTGAGATCAAGACCATGACCACTCTCACTACACCGGTAGCAGTCGATCAAAGCCTGCTGTATCCGTCCCCTTACAAAGAATTCTGGCAAGCGTTCTCCAAGAACAAAGGCGCCGTCGCCGGCCTGCTGTTCATGCTGCTGGTTATTTTCTGCGCCCTGTTCGCCCCTTGGGTGGCACCGCATAACCCGAGCGAGCAGTACCGCGACTTCCTGCTGACCCCGCCGTCCTGGCTGGAAGGTGGGCAACTCCAGTTCCTGCTCGGCACCGATGAACTGGGTCGCGACCTGCTGTCGCGGCTGATCCACGGTTCGCGCCTGTCCCTGCTGATCGGCTTGTCGTCGGTGGTGATGTCGCTGATTCCGGGCATCCTTTTGGGGCTGTTCGCCGGGTTCTTCCCGCGCTTGCTCGGCCCGACCATCATGCGTCTGATGGACATCATGCTGGCCCTGCCGTCCCTGCTGCTGGCGGTGGCGATTGTCGCCATCCTCGGCCCTGGCCTGATCAACACCATTATTGCCATCGCCGTGGTTTCGTTGCCGTCCTATGTTCGTCTGACCCGCGCCGCGGTGATGGGCGAACTGAACCGCGACTACGTGACCGCCGCGCGCCTGGCCGGTGCCGGTCTGCCACGCCTGATGTTCGTCACCGTGCTGCCTAACTGCATGGCGCCACTGATCGTTCAGGCGACCTTGAGTTTCTCCTCGGCGATCCTCGATGCCGCCGCACTGGGCTTCCTCGGCCTTGGCGTTCAACCGCCAACCCCTGAGTGGGGCACCATGCTGGCTTCGGCTCGCGACTACATCGAACGCGCCTGGTGGGTCGTCAGTCTGCCTGGTTTGACCATTTTGCTCAGCGTGCTGGCAATCAACTTGATGGGCGACGGCCTGCGCGATGCGCTGGACCCGAAACTCAAGAACGCCGCCTGAGGAGATTCAAATGTCACTGTTAGAAATCAAGAATCTCAACGTTCGCTTCGGCGACAAGAACGCCGTTCCGGTGGTCGACGGTCTCGACATTACCGTGGACAAGGGCGAAGTTCTGGCCATCGTTGGCGAATCGGGTTCCGGCAAGTCCGTGACCATGATGGCGCTGATGGGCCTGATAGAACACCCGGGGATCGTCACCGCCGACGCCCTGAATTTCGACGGCAAAAACATGCTCAAACTGAGCAACCGTCAGCGTCGGCAGATTGTCGGCAAAGACCTGGCGATGGTTTTCCAGGACCCGATGACCGCCCTGAACCCGAGCTACACCGTCGGTTTCCAGATCGAAGAAGTGCTGCGCCTGCACCTGAAAATGTCCCGCAAAGACGCCCGCAAGCGCGCCATCGAACTGCTGGAAAAAGTTGAAATCCCAGGCGCCGCCAGCCGCATGGATGCTTACCCGCATCAACTGTCCGGTGGTATGAGCCAGCGTGTTGCGATCGCCATGGCGATTGCCGGCGAACCGAAACTGCTGATCGCCGACGAACCGACTACGGCACTGGACGTAACGATTCAGGCGCAGATCATGGACCTGCTGCTGGCGCTGCAGAAAGAGCAGAACATGGGCCTGGTGCTGATCACTCACGACCTCGCGGTCGTGGCCGAAACCGCTCAGCGCGTGTGCGTGATGTACGCCGGCCAAGCGGTCGAAGTGGGTCAGGTGCCTCAGTTGTTCGACATCCCGGCGCACCCGTACAGCGAAGCGCTGCTCAAGGCGATTCCGGAACACAGCCTGGGCGCCACGCGCCTGGCCACGCTGCCGGGCATCGTTCCCGGTCGTTATGACCGTCCGCAGGGTTGCCTGCTGTCGCCGCGTTGCCCGTACGTGCAGGATAACTGCCGTCAGCAACGTCCAACCCTTGACCCGAAAAGCAACAGCCTCGCCCGCTGCTTCTACCCGCTGAATCAGGAGGTGGCGTAATGGCCGTCGTACTTACCGCCCGCGACCTGACCCGTCACTACGAAGTGTCCCGAGGCCTGTTCAAGGGCCATGCGACCGTACGCGCCTTGAACGGTGTGTCGTTCGAACTGGAAGCCGGCAAGACCCTCGCTGTCGTCGGCGAATCGGGCTGCGGCAAATCCACCCTGGCCCGTGCCCTGACGCTGATCGAAGAGCCGTCCTCCGGTTCCTTGAAAATCGCCGGGCAGGAAGTCGCCGGTGCGAACAAGGCTGAACGCAAGCAACTGCGCAAAGACGTGCAGATGGTGTTCCAGAGCCCTTATGCGTCGTTGAACCCACGGCAAAAAGTCGGTGACCAGCTCGGCGAACCGCTGCTGATCAACACCAACCTGAGCGCCGCCGAACGTCGTGAGAAAGTGCAGGCGATGATGAAGCAGGTGGGCTTGCGTCCTGAGCACTACCAGCGTTATCCGCACATGTTCTCCGGCGGACAGCGCCAGCGGATCGCCCTGGCCCGCGCGATGATGTTGCAGCCTAAAGTGCTGGTAGCGGATGAACCGACCTCCGCGCTGGACGTGTCCATTCAGGCGCAGGTGCTGAACCTGTTCATGGACTTGCAGCAAGAGTTCAACACCGCTTACGTGTTCATCTCCCACAACCTGGCGGTGGTGCAACACGTCGCCGATGACGTAATGGTGATGTACCTCGGTCGCCCGGTAGAAATGGGCCCGAAGAACGACATCTACGAGCGTCCTCTGCACCCGTACACCCAGGCGCTGCTGTCGGCCACCCCGACCATTCACCCGGACCCGAACAAGCCGAAAATCAAGATCGTCGGCGAGTTGCCCAACCCGTTGAACCCGCCATCGGGTTGCGCTTTCCACAAGCGCTGCCCGTACGCGACCGAGCGTTGCAGCACTGAAGAGCCGGCCCTGCGCCTGCTCGATGGCCGCCAGGTGGCTTGCCACTACGCCGAGCAATTCCTCGACGGCGCGGCATAAAAATGTGGGAGTGAGCCCGCTCGCTCCCCCAGGGATAGACGTCCTGTTCACTAACCCCTTCTTCTCGGCTGCGCATCAGTCGGGCAGGAGGGGTTTTCTTTTGTCTGTCACTTAAGCGCCTTCATCCTCGTCGCTGTCCGGTTCGTCAGTGGTCGAGTCGTCATCGTCTGCGCTGCCGCCCTGCCCCTGATCGCCCGGCTCCGATTCGGACTTGGCGAGCATCAACTCACCATGCCCGACCTGCCCGCTCGAAGCCTGGGTATCGTGATTCTCGCACTCGGCCCAGACCGCCGAACTGCCGAGGGTCAGCATTACCAATACTTTCAACATCAATAAAACGCGTAGCAACCTGTTCATAGCCGATTCCATCCATTTGTAGGTGAAACAGCGATGCCTTCTCTGGCGTTGAATAGAATCTAGTTCCGATTGATTCGGTTCTCCAGATAGGGCGCTAACGAATGGACGGAATGCCGTTTGCGGGGAGATTGGTTTTGAATAATTGCAAGGTCGAATGGTTATTTCTGAAATTTGCGGCGAGCTCAAAAGCCCCCCCTCACCCCAGCCCTCTCCCCAAGGGGGAGAGGGGGAAAGGGAGCCGATCTCCATGTTTTTTAAAAACCTGAGTTCAGCTCGTACTCTCAGGTCGATGTAGCGCCAAGAACACCTCGGTCAGTCCCCTCTCCCTTTGGGAGAGAGCTAGGGTGAGGGGTGGCGATGTCACAGGCAATAAAAAGCCCCGCAGCTTTCGCGGCGGGGCTTTTGGGTGTTTCAGCTCAACGCTTAATGATGCTCACGCGTCGCACGGAATTTCACGTCCGGCCAACGCTCTTCCATCAGCGCCAGGTTGACCCGCGTCGGGGCCAGGTAGGTCAGGTGACCGCCGCCGTCGATGGCAAGGTTTTCCACAGCCTTGATGCTGAACTCTTCGAGCTTCTTCTTATCGCTGCAATCGATCCAGCGCGCGGAATAAACAGTGATCGGCTCGTAAGAGCACTCAACCTTGTATTCCTCTTTCAAACGGCTGGCGACCACATCGAACTGCAGCACACCAACGGCGCCGAGGATGATGTCGTTGCTGCGCGTCGGGAAGAACACCTGAGTGGCGCCCTCTTCCGCCAGTTGCTGCAGGCCCTGACGCAGTTGCTTGGATTTCAGCGGATCACGCAGGCGTACGCGACGGAACAGTTCCGGGGCGAAGTGCGGGATACCGGTGAAGCCCAGGACTTCGCCTTCGGTGAAGGTGTCGCCGATCTGGATCGTGCCGTGGTTGTGCAAACCGATGATGTCGCCGGCGAAGGCTTCTTCCAGTTGCTCACGCTCGGAGGAGAAGAAGGTCAGCGCATCGCCGATCCGCACATCCTTGCCGGTGCGCACGTGGCGCATCTTCATGCCTTTTTCGTACTTGCCGGAGCAGATACGCATGAAGGCGATACGGTCGCGGTGTTTCGGGTCCATGTTCGCCTGGATCTTGAACACGAAGCCGGCGAATTTCTCTTCAACCGGTTCCACGGTGCGCTCGTTGGCGACACGGGCCAGCGGTTTCGGCGCCCAGTTGACCACGGCGTCGAGCACGTGATCGACACCGAAGTTGCCCAGTGCAGTACCGAAGAACACCGGGGTCAGTTGGCCGTCGAGGAATTCCTGTTGATTGAATTCGTGACAGGCGCCCTGCACCAGTTCCAGCTGATCGACGAAGCGATCGTATTCGTCACCGAGGTGCGCGCGGGCTTCATCGGAGTCGAGCTTCTCGATGATTTTCACATCGGTGCGCTCGTGGCCGTGGCCCGCGGTGTACACGATGATGTAGTCGTCGGCGAGATGATAAACGCCCTTGAAGTCGCGGTAGCAGCCGATCGGCCAGGTGATCGGCGCTGCCTTGATCTTCAGGACCGCTTCGATTTCGTCGAGCAGTTCGATCGGGTCGCGGATGTCACGGTCGAGTTTGTTGATGAAGCTGACAATCGGCGTGTCACGCAGACGGCAGACGTCCATCAGCGCGATGGTGCGTGGCTCAACACCCTTACCGCCGTCGAGAACCATCAATGCCGAGTCAACCGCCGTCAGGGTGCGGTAGGTGTCTTCGGAGAAGTCTTCGTGGCCCGGGGTGTCGAGCAGGTTGATCATGTGGTCGCGATACGGGAACTGCATGACCGACGTGGTAATGGAAATACCCCGTTGTTTTTCCATTTCCATCCAGTCGGAGGTGGCATGGCGGTCAGACTTGCGAGATTTCACCGTGCCAGCAATCGCAATCGCCTTGCCCATCAGCAAGAGCTTCTCGGTGATGGTGGTTTTACCGGCATCGGGGTGGGAAATAATGGCGAAAGTGCGGCGTTTCGCGACTTCGGCGGCCTGTTTGGTCATGGGAAATCGCCTGGCAGGTGATTCAAAAAAGGGCGGCGAGTATAGCGCAAACCGACCTCTACGGACCACCGTCCGTAGGTCTTCCCGAACACCGCATCCCCTGTAGGAGCTGCCGAAGGCTGCGATCTTTTGATCTTGTTTTTTCAAGACCACCGAAGATCAAGATCAAAAGATCGCAGCCTTCGGCAGCTCCTACGGTGGCTAATTGCTGCTAAATATGGAACCTTTTAAAAGGTGCAGACGTCCACTCCCCTGTTACGGCACTCGTACCAGGGGCTGAAAAATCAGCAAGTTGGCCTGACGAGGCTGCGCTTATGGCTCGATCTCATGCGGTTTTATCAGCATGAAGAGCTGCTTCTCGCGAACGTTGATCATCCCGGCAGCCAGGAATGGCTAGTGGCCGGGGTGGTCAGTTTTGTGGGTTCAAATTCGGATGCCAGAAGTTCATAGCCAAGGCGCTGTGACGAGTCATAGCTAGCTATGGCGAGGAACAGCAACGCAGGATATGGACTTCTGGTGCCGAAGTTGAACCCACAAAACTGACTACCCCGGCCACCCACCACACGGGACTGCGTCCGCCGACTGAAAAAAAGGAGTCCGCCTGTGGCTATTCGCTATGGCAAGGGGCTGATAGGAGGTGCGGTTGTCGTCGCCCTTCTGGCCCTGCTGGTCCACTGGATTGGCATCAACACGATCGAACATTACCGCGACGATTTGTTGTTTTACCTGCAAGCCCATTTGATTCTTGTCCTCGCTTCCATGCTGGCCGCCCTTGTTGTGGGCATACCCGCCGGTATCTTTCTCAGCCGCCCGACCATGGTGGGCCGCGCTGAACGCTTCATGCAGATCTTCAACATCGGCAACACAGTGCCGCCTCTTGCCGTACTGGCCATCGCCCTGGGTATCCTCGGCATTGGCAGCGGCCCCGCGATTTTCGCCCTGTTCCTCGCCTCGCTGTTGCCGATCGTGCGCAACACCTATGAAGGCCTGAAAAACGTCCAGGGTTCGCTCAAGGAAGCGGCCGTCGGCATCGGCATGACACCGACTCAGGTGCTGTGGCGGGTCGAACTGCCGAACGCCGTGCCGATCATCATCGGTGGCGTGCGCGTGGCGCTGGCGATCAACGTCGGTACCGCACCGCTGGCGTTCCTGATTGGCGCCAACAGCCTGGGCAGCCTGATTTTCCCTGGCATCGCCCTGAACAATCAGCCGCAACTGCTGCTCGGCGCGGCCTGCACCGCCCTGCTGGCCTTGCTGCTCGACGGTCTGGTGACACTCGCCAGCCGCCTCTGGCTCGAACGCGGCTTGCGCCCGTCTTAAGCCTCGGCAAAGGAATCAACATGAAAAAAGTAAGCTTAATACTAGGCTGCGTCCTGCTGTTCGCAGGATTTGCCCAAGCCGCTGAAAAACCGGTGATCCGCATCGGCGCCCGGGTGTTCACTGAACAAACCCTGCTGGCGGAAATCACCTCCCAATACCTGCGCACCAAGGGTTACGACACTCAGGTGACCGGCGGTCTGGGCAGTAACCTGGCCCGCAGCGCTCATGAAAGTGGTCAGCTCGACCTGATGTGGGAATACACCGGCGTGTCGCTGGTGGCTTACAACCACATCACCGACAAGCTCGACAGCGCTCAGTCCTACGCCAAGGTGAAAGAACTCGACGCGAAAAAAGGCCTGATCTGGCTCACCCCGTCGAAATTCAGCAACACCTACGCCCTGGCCCTGCCAGAAAACACCGCCAAGGCTTACCCGCAGATCAACACCATCAGCGAGCTGAACACGGTGATGCAGGCTGAGGCGAAGACCAATCACCTCGTCGCCCTGGACACCGAGTTCGCCAACCGCTCCGACGGTCTGGACGGCATGGTCGACCTCTACGGCATGAACCTGACCCGCAAAAACATCCGGCAGATGGATGCTGGTTTGGTCTACACCGCCCTGCGCAATGGTCAGGTGTTTGCTGGACTGGTCTACACCACGGACGGTCGTTTGAACGCCTTCAAGCTGAAACTGCTGGAAGACGACAAGCACTACTTCCCGGACTACACCGCTGCGCCGGTGGTGCGTCAGGTCTACCTCGACGCTCACCCAAAACTCGCGGAAGAGCTCAAGCCGCTGGCCGAACTGTTCGACGACGCCACCATGCGTCAACTCAATGCGCGGGTCGATGTCGATCACGAAAGTCCTTCATCCGTTGCTGCAGATTTCCTGCGCCAGCATCCGATCAAATAAGGAGGAAGAGACATGGAATTTCTGAACGCCTTTTCCCATCTCGACTGGCCGTTGGTCCTGCAACTGACCGGGCAGCACATCACCCTCGTCGGTATCGCCGTGACCCTGGCGATTCTGGTCGGCGTGCCGCTCGGCATCCTGATGACGCGCTTCCCGACCCTCGCCGGCCCGTTGCAGGCCAGCGCCACGGTGCTGCTGACGGTGCCGTCGATTGCGCTGTTCGGCCTGCTGCTGCCGTTCTACTCCAAATTCGGCCAGGGCCTGGGCCCGATGCCGGCGATCACCGCGGTGTTTTTGTACTCGCTGCTGCCGATCATGCGTAACACCTACCTCGCCCTGACCGGCGTCGACCCCGGCATTCGCGAAGCCGCCCGCGGCATCGGCATGACCTTCGGCCAGCGCCTGCGCATGGTCGAACTGCCGATTGCGGTGCCAGTGATCCTCGCCGGTGTGCGCACCGCCGTGGTCATGAACATTGGTGTGATGACCATCGCCGCCACCATCGGCGCCGGTGGCCTTGGTGTACTTATTCTCGCTTCAATCAGCCGCAGCGACATGTCGATGCTGATCGTCGGCGCCGTGCTGGTCAGTCTCCTGGCCATCTTCGCCGACCTGCTTCTGCAATGGCTGCAACGCACGCTGACTCCAAAAGGACTGCTCAAATGATCGAACTTCAAAACCTCAGCAAGACCTTCCAAAGCAACGGCAAAGATGTGAAAGCCGTGGACTCGGTAAGCCTGACCGTCAATGAAGGCGAGATCTGTGTGTTCCTCGGGCCATCGGGCTGCGGCAAAAGCACCACGCTGAAAATGATCAATCGCCTGATCAAGCCGACCTCCGGCAAGATCCTGATCAACGGCGAAGACACCACCGACCTCGACGCCGTCACCCTGCGCCGCAACATCGGTTATGTGATCCAGCAGATCGGTCTGTTCCCGAACATGACCATCGAGGAAAACATCACCATCGTTCCGCGTCTGCTGGGCTGGGACAAACAGAAATGCCACGACCGCGCCCGCGAGTTGATGAGCATGATCAAGCTGGAACCCAAGCAGTACCTGAACCGCTACCCGCGTGAATTGTCCGGTGGCCAACAGCAGCGGATCGGCGTGATTCGTGCCTTGGCAGCCGATGCGCCGCTGTTGTTGATGGACGAACCGTTCGGCGCGGTCGACCCGATCAACCGCGAGATGATCCAGAACGAGTTCTTCGAGATGCAACGGGCGTTGAACAAGACCGTGATCATGGTCAGCCACGACATCGACGAAGCCATCAAGCTGGGCGACAAGATTGCAATCTTCCGCGCTGGCAAGCTGCTACAAATCGATCACCCGGACACGCTGCTGGCGCACCCGGCGGACGATTTTGTCAGCAACTTCGTCGGCCAGGACAGCACCCTCAAGCGTCTGTTGCTGGTGAAAGCCGAAGACGCGGCGGACAACGCGCCGTCGGTGAGCCCCGAAACGCCGGTGGCTGAAGCCCTGGAGTTGATGGACGAACTTGACCGTCGTTATGTGGTGGTCACTTGCGCCGACAATAAAGCACTGGGTTATGTACGACGTCGCGACCTGCACCGTCAGACCGGTACTTGCGCGCAGTATTTGCGCGAATTCAACGCTACCGCCGCGTTCGACGAGCATTTGCGCATCCTGCTGTCGCGGATGTACGAGTTCAACCGCTCGTGGTTGCCGGTGATGGATGCGGAGCGGGTGTTCCTGGGTGAAGTGACACAGGAATCGATTGCCGAGTATCTGAGCTCCGGTAAGTCCCGTGGGGGCAAGACCAGCATTGTGTCGCCGGCAGAGACTGCCGTCGCCTGATCTGGCGCCATCGCGAGCAGGCTCGCTCCCACTTTGGATCTGTGGTGTGCATGCAATCTATGCATCAACAAAAATCTACTGTGGGAGCGAGCCTGCTCGCGAATGGGGCAACACAAATCTCTTCTGAAACACCTCAAATATCCCTCCTACGGGAACATCACACTGTCATGCAGGTCGGTTACATCAGTAGCTGTCCGGGACCGCACGACGGATGCGTGTAAAAACGCGACATTTTTTGTTGATCTCAAGCCCCTCACGCCCTAAAGTTCGCGCCGAACGTCCATGCTGGAAACGATCCATCCGGCTCAAGTACTGACGACGAGACAGCAAGGCCAAGGGAAAGCACCGCTTCCCATGGCCTTTTTGCTTTCGGCGACATGCCTTGGGAAGTAGGCGAACCAAAGTGGGGATACGGAGGACGTTCATTTGCACCCATTGATTAATCTAGTTTGCCAGTAGGAGTTCCCAGCATGTCGATCAACGTCGAAGACTATTTCGCGCGCGATACCTTCAACAAAATGAAGGCCTTCGCCGACAAACAAGAAACCCCGTTCGTGGTGATCGACACCGCGATGATCAGCCAGGCCTATGACGACCTGCGCGCCGGTTTCGAATTCGCCAAGGTCTACTACGCAGTCAAGGCCAACCCGGCCGTCGAAATCATTGACCTGCTCAAAGAGAAAGGCTCGAACTTCGACATCGCTTCGATCTACGAGCTCGACAAAGTGATGAACCAGGGCGTCGGCCCGGATCGCATCAGCTACGGCAACACCATCAAGAAATCCAAAGACATTCGCTACTTCTACGAGAAGGGCGTGCGTCTGTATGCCACCGACTCCGAAGCCGACCTGCGCAACATCGCCAAGGCTGCACCGGGTTCGAAAGTCTACGTGCGCATCCTCACCGAAGGCTCGACCACCGCTGACTGGCCTTTGTCGCGCAAATTCGGCTGCCAGACCGACATGGCCATGGACCTGCTGATCCTCGCTCGTGACCTGGGCCTGGTGCCTTACGGCATCTCGTTCCACGTCGGCTCGCAACAGCGCGACATCAGCGTCTGGGACGCGGCGATCGCCAAGGTCAAAGTGATCTTCGAACGCCTGAAAGAAGAAGACGGCATTCACCTGAAGCTGATCAACATGGGCGGCGGCTTCCCGGCCAACTACATCACCCGCACCAACAGCCTGGAAACCTACGCTGAAGAAATCATCCGTTTCCTCAAGGAAGACTTCGGTGACGACCTGCCGGAAATCATCCTGGAACCGGGCCGTTCGTTGATCGCCAACGCCGGCATCCTGGTCAGCGAAGTAGTGCTGGTCGCCCGTAAATCCCGTACCGCCGTTGAGCGATGGGTGTACACGGATGTGGGCAAGTTCTCCGGCCTGATCGAAACCATGGACGAAGCCATCAAGTTCCCGATCTGGACCGAGAAAAAAGGTGAAGTGGAAGAAGTCGTCATCGCCGGCCCGACCTGCGACAGCGCCGACATCATGTACGAGAACTACAAGTACGGCTTGCCGCTGAACCTGGCGATTGGTGATCGTTTGTACTGGTTGTCGACCGGTGCCTACACCACCAGCTACAGCGCCGTTGAGTTCAATGGATTCCCGCCGTTGAAGTCGTTTTACGTGTAACTGACGCTTCGAGTTTCAAGCGCCCAATAAAAAACCCATGACAGTGTCATGGGTTTTTTTTATTAGAAGACCCTGGCCATTTTCAACAGTTGGTCAGACATGGATTTAACATCCTCCAGTGAGCCGGTAATCATCGGCAAAGAGGCCTTGGCACGCCTCATCGTTTGGTGAGGATGATGAGTTGCCAGCGACCGTTTGGTTTCATCGAGCATGTAGGTCCAGCGGTAGCAGAAATCACCGAGGTTGCACGCGGCAACACTGGCTTGCCGGTAAAGATCGTCAAGGCGTCCCATATGCGCTAGGGACATGGCTTGCCGTTGCGCTTGCGAGTACGGCTCGCCAGGATCGTAATCCATGCCCGGCAACCCAATTCGACCCAAGGTGTAATAGGCTTCAATCTTGGACATCGGGCCTTCGGTACTTAACGGCAATCTCAGCGATTCGATGAAGCGAATAAAAATGCTGTGGATCGACACCGCAAGTTTAGTTACCTGCAACTTGAAGTCCGTCACTGCATATCTGCAACGTTCGAGCCGCGCATAGAGTTCGTGTATCACATCAATCACATTGGCACGGGGTGCATTGCCCCAACCGGCAGACCTGACAACGGCGAACTGCTGCGGATCAATCACCGAAATCGCCAAACGCCGATTCTCGGTAACGCTGACAATCGCCTGAAACTCGCGGATAAAACCGCTCACATCCTGCAGTACCCGACTCGACACTTCACCGAGGCGAGGTACAGTAATACCGATCGTTCGCCAGCAGACTGCGTTGTCACGCGCAACTTGAATCAATGCCTGAGAATCGGGCCGAGGCAACAAGGTATATCCGGATCGAGCGATAGAATCTGAGAACCGGTTGATTTCCCCAAGTGCGCCAGGCAAGTCGTTCAAAAAAACAATGTATTGCTTCAACGAGGCAAAATTCTTTTCTGCCAATAAATAATCCAGCATCAGTCTCTCCCTGACCTGACAAATCCTCGACTGCCAGCGTCAAAGTTGCCGCTGGCAGCCCGTGGTCATCCGTTTATCAGCGCATTGGCACCGACACGGGAGCGAGGAACTTGATAAACAGCGGTGCCTGCACTTTGAATGCGTTGCTCAGTGCTTCGAGGTCGGCAAATTGCGCTGCGGCGGTCGCCGCCAGGAACTGCCGATAAGCTGCCGCAGCACTGCCATAGACAGCGGCATATTCATGTCGCGCATCCTCTATCAAAAGAATCGCCTGCAAGTATTTCATCCTGCCGAGTGATGCTTGAATAATTGAATTCTGGACATCAATCTTCTCGGCCTGGGCGTCAATCTTCAGCTTCAACTTGTCACTCTCGCGAAGCATGTCGATAAAACCAATTGTCTTTCCGGCGTCGATTAATGTTTTTTTAAGTTGGTCGATCGCCATCATTACCAGTTGAATTTGCGGAGGCGCCAAGCCCAACTGGGTGACCTTGCTGAGGGTCAGTTCAATGTCCTTGCCGAGTGCTTCAACGCCTGCCTTTTCCAAGGTAGCGATTGCGTCAGAGAGGGCTTTGCGCTCATCCCTCAGCGCCTGCAACTTCGACTGCAGATCATTGATTTCATCTTTGGCCATTTGCTCGTCGTGCGCAAAATCAACCAGGTAAGTCTGGACCAGGCGTCGATCGAACGAATCGCTGATATTCGCCAGGCATTTGTCAATTCTGGCCGATTTCTCCTTGATTACATCGGCTGCCTGTTTCAAGAGTCGCTTACGATCGCCATCGATTTCTTCGATATCTAGCGGATCAGCCTCGCTCAGTCGTTCTTTTTCGAGGTCTTCAAGACCGCTCTGAATGGTTTCGAGTTCGTACTTGCTGGTCTGAGCGGCTTCTTGTAACTCGTTGCTTCCCCGACCTACCTCTTTGACAACGCTGTCGAAGCGGCTGAACAAGTCCGGCAAGTAACCAAGCTTGACCTGCCAGGTATTGGCCTGAGTGCGCGCAGTACGCATGTGTTGGTGATGGGTACTTAATGCCACCAAGTCCAGCGGCGGATAGGCCGAATTGAACATTCTTACAACATTCATCGAACGTGCTCCCAACGGGTTATTGCGCGAAAATTCCTCCTGAGCTTCCTTGAACACCAGAATAAGAGCGTCGGCATCGGTCTCGATTTTTCTCCATGGATTAACGACCAGCCTGAATTGCGCCATGAACTGTCGCAGCGACAATGCATCGTGGATGGTAGCGATAGCCCTGGAAGAGTTTGCGACAGCATCGTGCAAGAGGTTCCAGGTATAGATAAGGTTTTTTGTCGCGATTTCAGCATCGATTGCCACGATCTCAAGACTCTGCAAGTCGTGCTTTACACGCGCCAGAGAACCCAAGGTCTGATTCATGTTGTTCAGTTTCAGAATGTCGCGATCCTGTTGGGCATACAGTTCGTTACGCGCTACACGGATGTTTTCGGCCTCGACGCCCATATAAATAGCCATCGCCAACCCGACAATGTTCATCCCGGCGGCCGCTTTCAATGCTTCCTGGACGGCGGCTTTGTACTCGGTATTTTTCAGTTCAATCTCTTTGGAGCGCTCCTCGATCTTCCCTTGAAGCGCTTTGATTTCTGCCGACAAGGTATTATTTTTTATCAGATCAACCTTTAATTGGATGCCAGGCAGAATATATTCCTGAAGATCCGTACCAAACGCATCGAGGTCTTTCTTGATATCGCTGGTAGCCTTTAAGTTTTTATCGACCTCTTCAAATATCTTGTCGAGAAAATAACCTAAATCATTGAGCGTATCGCTTTCCAATTGTAGACCTGGAAACTTGTCGCCCAACGCGACCTCCAATGCTCTGAGTTGCTCAAGCGTTCTAATATCGTGCAGGTCCAACAGATTGCCTGCCCTGACATCGGTATAAACTTCTTCCATCGATGCGCTATAAGTGAGCATGCTCGTTGCGAAGTTACTGAGGCCGCGGCCCGTCATCATGATGCGTTCGCGCAAGTCCGTCCAACGCGAGGCATGGTTGTGAGTATTGAGGAAAGTGGTCAGAAACTCCGCGGGGGAAAGGCCTGGGCCACCATTCTGACCGGCACCGAAGCGCAGATAGTCAGTAACGTCTTTCAATGTGCGCGGAAGCCTGAAAGCGGCAGCCTGATACTTGTGCAGATCGATGATTTGTTTTTTAGTCAGCAACAGTCCCGTGGCACGTACATCGCTATTAGAGTCCGAAGCGGATGCACTGATTAACCGTGCCGGTGCTTCAGCGGCGTACTGCATGATTTGCTCGGGAGAGGCGTTTTTCAGAGCGTCATCCCACAACTTATTACCAAACATAATTATTCCTTTAATTAGTCAACATACAACTGGATATTTAATAACGCGATATGCAAAGCCGAAATATTAAATCCATTCAAACTTCGCACTGACAATAAAACACAACACCGCACCGCCGCAAAGTACGGACTCACGAGAATATGTTTATAAAAAATACCAACGTCTGGCGAGCAAGCAACTAATCAGTCAGCCACTCGTTTGATAAGCCGACGGCAAACTTCAACTGTTTACTTGGTTGGCTGCCCGTGCGCGATATTCCACGGCCATTGCTTGCACTTGCGCGTGGGGCACGCTCGACAGTGTCTGCGCCGCGATACTTAAAAAAACCGAATGCCCCGCGTGCATTGCCCGGCGATACCAGACCAGCGCTTCCTCGATGTGCGAGAGTTCCACCAGAACGCTGGCATAACTGAACTGCCCACGAAAATCACCGCCCAGCGCCGAACGTCGATACCACTCAAACGCCGTCACAGGATCCGCCCGACAGTACCGCCCTTCCTCAAGATACCGCCCCAGCAAATTCATTGATTTCGCATGGCCCTGTTCCGCTGCCCGGCGATAAAGACTCAGCGCTTGCTCCTGATCTTCGATAACACCCCGCCCGGTCGCCAGCAGGTTAGCGTAGTTGTACATCGCCCAATCCAGCCCGGCTTCGGCGGCTTGCCGGTAATGCCTCGCAGCAACGGCGGCATCGGCAACGCAACCCCAACCATGCTCATGACAACGACCGAGCATGTTACGCGCCATCAAGTGCCCGCCATGGGCGGCGATCTCGAACCAACGCAAGGCCAGCGGCTGATCCTGCTCGATGCCCTGCCCGTCCAGCAGAATCTGCCCGAGCAACGCCTGAGCATCGAGTACACCTTCGCGGGCGGCGATCAGAATCGCCTGTGCCGCGCGCGCCGGGCTTTCCTCGAGCATGGCTTTGAGACGATCACCGTCGAGCACTTCCTCACGGCGCAGTTGATAACTCATACCTCGACCCAACGACGCAACAAGTTGTGATAAGTGCCGGTGAGGCGAATCAGCGAAGGGTGATCGGGCATGTCCTGGGTCAGTTGCTGGATCGCCCCGTCCATCTCGAACAGCAAGGCACGCTGGCTGTCTTCGCGGACCAGGCTTTGGGTCCAGAAGAACGAAGCGTAGCGAGTGCCGCGCGTCACGGCGTTGACCTTGTGCAAGCTGGTGCCGGGGTACAGAACCATGTCGCCGGCCGGCAGCTTCACCCGTTGAGTGCCGAAGGTGTCCTGGATTTCCAGTTCGCCGCCGTCATAGTCGTCCGGTTCGCTGAAGAACAGCGTGGCCGACAAATCGGTGCGCACCCGCTCGATGCTGCCCTTGGGCTGGCGCACGGCGTTGTCGATGTGAAAGTCGAAACTGCCACCGGCCGTGTAACAGTTCAGTAACGGAGGGAAGACTTTGTGCGGCAAGGCAGCTGACATGAACAGCGGATTTTTCCACAACCGCTCCAGCATCGCCGCGCCGACTTCCTTGGCCAGCGGGTGACCTTCCGGCAGTTGCAGATTGTGCTTGGCCTTGGCCGACTGGTAGCCGGCGGTGATCTTGCCGTCAGCCCAATCCGCCTGCTCCAGAGCCTCGCGGATGCGCTGCACTTCTTCTTTCGCGAACACGCCGGGAATGTGCAGCAGCATGGGATGACACCTGAAGGCAAAGGGGCGCCAATGGTATTGATTCTTATTGACTCTGTAAAACCCCCGTGACGAACGAGACAGCAAAAACCGTAAGGTTAAATTGTAAAGAATGTAAATTCGTCGCGAATAGTAACGTTTCGCAATTGATACAAATACCTGTTTACCCTATATTCCGCGGCCT
Organism: Pseudomonas sp. GM41(2012); assembly: GCF_000282315.2. Taxonomy (GTDB): domain Bacteria; phylum Pseudomonadota; class Gammaproteobacteria; order Pseudomonadales; family Pseudomonadaceae; genus Aquipseudomonas. Next base: position 5,935 of record NZ_AKJN02000011.1, on the reverse strand, counting down.
CAAATCCTTGGGGAGGGGAATTCAAATGTCACGTCAACAACCACAAGTACCGGTCAGTTCACCACGTTTGCTCGCATCGGCCATCGGTATGGCGATTACTGCCGGCTCTGCGGGCCACATGGTTTTCGCGGCGGAAAAAGCTGACGAAAAAGCACCGAGTAATGTGATTTCTCTGGGCGCAACCGCTATCACCGGCGAAGCCCAGGACGAGACTTCCTACAACGTCGAAAAAGCCTCCTCGCCCAAGTACACCGCACCGCTTGTGGACACGCCGCGTTCGATCACCGTCATCCCGCAACAAGTGCTCAAGGACACTGGCGCCCTGAACATGCAGGACGCGCTGCGCACTGTTCCAGGCATTACCTTCGGGGCCGGTGAAGGCGGCAACCCGCAAGGCGACCGCCCATTCATTCGCGGCTTCGATGCCCAGGGCGATACGTATCTGGATGGTGTGCGCGATACCGGTTCGCAGAGCCGCGAAATCTTCGCCGTTGAGTCGATCGAAGTCAGCAAAGGCCCGAACTCGGCCATCGGTGGCCGCGGCGCTGCGGGCGGCAGCATCAACCTGGTGAGTAAAAAAGCTCACCTGGGCAACTCGCTCGATGGCGGTTTCACCTGGGGTTCCGACCAGACCCAGCGTTACACCATGGATGGCAACTATCAGTTCACCGACACCGCCGCTGGCCGTCTGAACCTGATGAGCCACGAAAGCAATGTCGCCGGTCGTGACAGCGTCGATTACGATCGCTGGGGCGTCGCGCCGTCGCTGGCCTTTGGCCTGGGCACCGACACTCGCGTCAACCTCGACTACTACCACCTGGAAAGCAACGACACGCCAGATTCCGGCATTCCATACAGCATTCCGGTCGCGGGTTCGACGGCTCGCACCAAGTCCAACCCGGACAAGCCTGACGATGGCGGCGACAGCAGCAACTTCTACGGTCTCGACGGCCGCGACTTCCGCAAGGGTCGCACCGACACCGCAACCATCGCCATCGAGCACGATCTGAGCGACGCGCTGACCGTCAAGAACACCCTGCGCCACGGCACCAGCATGCAGGACTACATCCTGACCCAGCCGGACGACAGCAAGGGCAACGTCAATAACGGCAGCGTCTGGCGTCGGGCCAACACCCGGGTCAGCAACACCGAAACCACCACTAACCAGACTGATCTGTTTGGCGACGTCTACATCGCCGGATTCAAAAACAGCTTCTCTACCGGTATCGAGTTGAGCCGTGAGGAAAGCGAAAAGTCCTCGTATAACGTCAACACCGACACCACCCCGAGAACAGCTGCAGTGACCACCAACTGCTCGCCGACATTGATTGGTGCGCCGAGCGGTTATAACTGCACCTCCTTGTCCAACCCGAACCCGAACGACCCATGGAACGGGGCAATCTCGCGTAACTACGCTGGCACCGACACCAAAGCCAACACCTATGCGCTGTATGTGTTCGACACGCTGGAGTTGTCCGAGCAATGGCTGGTGAACATGGGCCTGCGTTACGACCATTTTGATACCGAATACAAAACCTTTAACGCTGCCGGCACGACCACCTCCAAAGGCGACGACACGAGCGAGTTCGTTACCGGGCAGTTCGGCGTGGTCTACAAGCCCGCAGAAAATGGCAGCATCTATGCGTCCTACGCAACGTCCGCCACGCCACCTGGCAACACCTTGGGCGAAGGTCAGGAAGGCAACCCGCTGGGTGGTACGCCGGATCGCAACGGCAACCTGCTGAAAAGCGACATGGAACCGGAAACCACCAAGAACTACGAAATCGGTACCAAGTGGAATCTGTTGAACGACCGTCTGTCGCTGACCGCTGACATCTTCCGCACCGAGAAAGAAAACGCTCGCGTTCAAGTCAATACCACGTCGTATGAAAACGCCGGTAAAACCCGCGTTCAAGGTTTCGAACTGTCGGCCGCCGGCAAGATCACCGACAAATGGCAAGTGTTCGCCGGTTACGCTTTTATGGACAGCGAGCAAGTCGACGGCGGTCCGCTGGGTAAAGCCAACGATGGCAACGAGCTGCCTAACACACCGAAAAACAGTGCCAGCCTGTGGACGACTTATCAGGTCACGCCGAAGCTGACCATCGGTGGCGGTGCGTTTTATGTCGATGATGTGTTCGGCAGCGTGGCCAACACCACCATGGTTGATTCCTACGTTCGTTACGACGCAATGGCCGCGTACAAGCTGAGCAAAAACGTCGACCTGCAACTGAACGTGCAGAACCTGACCGATGAAACCTACTACGACAAAGCTTTCTCGACCCACTTCGCCAACCAGGCGGCGGGTCGTACAGCATTGCTGAGCACCAACTTCCACTTCTGATTGCCAGTCACACCGCAATCCCCTGTAGGAGCACAGCTTGCTGGCGATAGCGGTGTGTCAGCCGACATCAATGCTGAAGTGCCGCCGTCATCGCCAGCAAGCTGTGCTCCTACAGGCGAGAATGGAAGCTGAAATCAGGGACAGGCCCCGTTCATCCAGGTGAACGGGGCTTTTGTGCGTAATAAAGAATGTTTCTCGACAACCCACGGCATAATGCGCGCCGTGATCATTATTTTCGAACGAACAAGGCGAGTGACGTGTTGAAGAAAACCCTGTTCCAGTTGCACTGGTTTTTCGGCATCAGCGCCGGACTGGTCCTGGCCCTGATGGGCATCACCGGGGCGACGGTGTCGTTTCAGGATGAAATCCTGCGCGCGCTGAACCCTTCCGTGTTGCAGGTCGAGAAGCAGGTCGCCGGCGTCCTGCCGCCCGCCGAACTGGTGGAAAAAATCGAAGGCGCCTCCGGCAAGAAAGTCTCGATGCTCTGGGTCGAGACCGACAGCGGCAACGCCGCGCGGGTGATCTTTACCCCGCCACCGGGCGAACGACGTGGGCAGATGCGCTACTTCGACCCGTACACCGCCGAGTTCATGGGCGACGCCACTGGCCAGGATTTCTTCGGCCTGATGCTGCAACTGCACCGGTTCCTCGCCATGGGCGATACCGGTCGGCAAATCACCGGCGCGTGCACGCTGATTCTCGTGTTCTTCTGCCTGTCCGGTCTGTACCTGCGCTGGCCGCGTCAGTGGAAAAGCTGGCGTGCCTGGCTGACCCTCGACTGGAAGAAAAAAGGCCGCAGCTTCAACTGGGATTTGCACTCGGTGGCCGGTACCTGGTGCCTGGTGTTTTACCTCCTGGCAGCGCTCACCGGGTTGTCCTGGTCCTACGAGTGGTACAACAAGGGCCTGACCCGATTGCTTTCCGACTCGCCGCAGAACGAGCGCGCCCGCAGCGGTCGCGGTCCTGCGCCAAGCGGTCCGGTGCCCACTGCCGATTACGCCGCGATGTGGAGCAGCATCTACAGCGCTGCCGGCCCGGCACTGAGTGCCTACAACATACGCATGCCGCCCGTGGCCGGAAAACCGGCCACCGTGTTCTACCTGTTGAACACCTCACCCCACGACCGTGCACTGAACCAGATCACGCTGGACCCGGCGACCGGTATCGTCGCCCGGCATGATCGCTACAGCGACAAGAGCCTCAAGGCGCAACTGCTGACCAGCATTTACGCGCTGCACGTCGGCAGCTATTTCGGAATCATCGGGCGGATCATCCTGACGATCAGTGCGCTGACGATGCCGCTGTTTTTCGTCACAGGCTGGTTGTTGTACCTCGATCGTCGACGCAAGAAAAAACAGATCAAGGATGCCCGCAAAGACCTCGCACAACCGGACAATGACGCACCGGCGTGGCTGATCGGCTTTGCCAGCCAGAGCGGCTTTGCCGAGCAACTGGCGTGGCAGACCGCCGGGCAATTACAGGCTGCGGGCCTGCCGGTGAAGGTTCAGCCGCTGGCGGACGTCAGCGAGCAAGACTTGCGAGATTCCAGCAATGCGTTGTTCGTCGTCAGCACCTTCGGCGACGGTGAAGCGCCGGATAGCGCCCGGGGGTTTGAGCGCAAAGTGCTGGGCCGTACGTTGAGCCTGGAAAGCCTGAACTACGCCGTGCTCGGCCTCGGTGATCGGCAGTATCAACACTTCTGCGGATTCGCTCGACGCTTGCACACCTGGCTCGGCGAGCACGGCGGCAAGACCCTGTTCGCGCCGGTGGAGGTCGACAGCGGCGACCCTTACGCCTTGCGTCACTGGCAGCAGCAACTGGGTCTGCTGACCGGACAGGCGCCCGTGGACACCTGGCAAGCGCCAAGCTATGACAACTGGAACCTGATCCGCCGTGAGCTGCTCAATCCTGACAGCAGCGGTTCGGGCGTTTACCTGCTCGGCCTCACCGCCCCCACCACCAGCAGCTGGCTGGCCGGTGACCTGGTGGAAGTGTTGCCGCGCAATTGTCCGTGGGCGATCGAACATTTCCTCGATGGCCTGGGCATTGACGGTCGCGCCACGGTTGCGCTCGATGGCCTGTCGCAACCACTGGAGCAAGCCCTCGCCAGTCGACAACTGCCGGAAAACAGAGCTCACCTGGTCGGCCTGCATGCCCAGGCGCTGGTGGATGCGCTGGTGCCCCTGGCCATGCGCGAATACTCCATCGCCTCGATCGCCGCCGATGGCGTTCTCGAACTGATCGTGCGCCAGGAACTGCATCCTGACGGCAGCCTGGGTGTCGGCTCCGGCTGGCTGACTGAACACGCCCCGGTGGGCGGCACCATCAGTTTGCGCGTGCGGCGCAACAGCGGTTTCCACCTGCCGGTCGAACCGGTGCCGATGATCCTGCTGGGCAACGGCACCGGCCTGGCCGGGCTGCGCAGTTTGCTCAAGGCGCGGATCGCCGATGGCCAGCAACGTCATTGGCTGTTGTTCGGCGAACGCAATCGCGAGCATGACTACTTGTGTCGTGATGAGCTTGAGGAGTGGTTGATTTCGGGGGATCTGGAGCGGCTGGACCTGGCGTTCTCGCGGGATCAGGCCGAGAAGATCTACGTGCAGGATCGACTGCGCGAGTCGGCGGACGAATTGAAAAAATGGCTGGCGGAGGGTGCGGTCATTTACATCTGCGGCAGCTTGCAAGGGATGGCTTCAGGCGTGGATCACGTGCTCAACGAAATACTCGGAATTGCAGAGGTCGACCGGTTGATTGAGCAAGGCCGCTATCGCCGCGACGTCTACTAAAAGTCCCCCTCACCCTAGCCCTCTCCCAGAGGGAGAGGGGACTGACCGAGTTGTTCTTAGAGTTACATCGACCTGAAAAATAGAGTCGAACTCAGGCTTTGAAAACGATGAGAATCGGCTCCCTTTCCCCCTCTCCCCCTTGGGGAGAGGGATGGGCGGGCGGCGTTCCGATGAGGGGTCGATTTCAAGATGAATCGCAATACCTCAGCTACAGTAAAACCTCCATCCCCCCTTCACACGGACGTGAAGCATGCCCACCCGCCCCACTCCCAACCAACGCCAATTCGCCCGCCACCTGCGTACCCACCAAACCGACTGCGAACTGCTGCTCTGGCAAAAACTTCGTTCTCGGCAAATCGCCAATCTGAAATTTCGTCGGCAGTTTCCATGCCCGCCGTACTTCCTCGATTTTTATTGCGTGGAACTGAAGTTGGCCATCGAACTGGATGGTGGTCAGCATTACGAGACGACGGCAAAAATACATGACCAGCGTCGAACGCTTTACCTTAAGCAGCATGGTATTGAGGTTGTGCGGTTTAGCAATCTAGAGGTAATTGAGCGGATGAGTGATGTGCTTGAGCAGATCCTGAGGTTTGCTGTGAATCGAACGTCGTGATTCTGATCTTAAATCCCCCCTCACCCTAACCCTCTCCCAGAGGGAGAGGGGATTGACCGTGGGTTTCTGTAGAAAATCTGCGACCTGAAACAGCTGCGTTGAATCCATAATCGACTCGGACATTCAGGTCGATGTACAGCGCAAGACACCTCGGTCGGCTCCCTCTCCCCTTTGGGGAGAGGGCTGGGG
>NZ_AKJN02000012.1 GCF_000282315.2 Pseudomonas sp. GM41(2012) | reverse complement strand
CGGTCAGCGGCTCAGGCACCAGCAGCATCGTGCTCACGGGCACGCTCAGCAACATCAACACTTATCTGGGCACGGTCGCCAACCAGCCGAACTACACCCCGGTTGCCAATGCCAATGGTGCGGTCACCCTGACCATGGTGACCAATGACGGCGGCAACACGGGCACGGGTGGTGCGTTGAGCGACAGCGACACGATCAACATCAACATCACCGCCGTTAACGACGCGCCGGTTGTGACGACGCAGAGCCCGACAACTATAAACGCCAATAGCGGCCAGTTAGTGAGTTCATTCCGGAGCTCCACCGATGTCGACACGGGGGCGGTCGGTGGTATTGCCATCACGAACCTAAGTGCGAACGGCGGAGGCAATTGGCAGTTTTCAACCGACGGGGGCTCGACGTGGAACAGCATTGGCACAGTGACCACTAGTTCCGCACTGCTGCTACGTGACGTTGACCGAGTGCGTATTGCAGGGTCTGGGAATAGCGGTAGTCTTAGTTACAAGGCCTGGGATCAAACCTCAGGCACGTTTGGGAACAAAGCCGATCCTGGCGCCGGGGGAGGTAGCAGTGCGTTCGGCACGGGAACGAATACGCTCTCAGCAACGCATCCCGCAGGCGTCGCTGGCGAACCCATTAACTTGGCGCTGACTGACCCGTTGGCGGATCACTTCGGGGCCACCACGGTCACGGTCGGCGGTGTTCGTTCAGGCTGGAGCTTGAACGAGGGGATTAACAACGGCGACGGCACATGGACTGTGCAGACGAACGATCCGACCGCGCTGACCGTTACCACGCCAACGGATTTCGCAGGCGCGGTGGTACTTAGCGTCAGCATGAGTTGGACCAACGCTGACGGAAGCACGGGCAATGCGTTTGTGGCTGACAACGTCGAAGCCTACGCCCCTGGCTCACCGATCTTCGCCTTGTCCATCGACGACAACCTGACCGGCTCGACTGGCGCCGACACGTTCGTCTTCGCCCAGCCGATCGGCAACAACCAGATCTACAATTTCGATGTCGCAGCAGACAAGATCGACTTGATCGGCTTCACCGGTGTCACTGGTTATGCTGACTTGAGTATCACTAACGACGCAAACGGCGATGCGCTGGTCAACATCGGCTCCGGCCAGACGGTCACCCTCAAAGGTGTCGATGCGGCGGACTTGAGCGAAGCGAACTTCCAGTTCGATGTGGACCCGCTCACCAACAACGCCGGTACCCTCAGCATTGCCGACGGCGCGATCATGCCGTTCGGTGGCAGCATCCATAACAGCGGCACGATCGAGCTCGGCTCCACCGGCAGTGCGACCCACCTTGAGATTCTGTTTCGTGGCGCAACCTTGACCGGTGGCGGTCAAGTGCAGCTATCCGACAGCGCGCAGAACGTGATTTTCGGCGGCAGCGCCGACACCGTGCTGACCAACGTCGACAACCGCATTTCCGGCGCCGGCCAGTTGGGCGCAGGGCAGATGATATTGGTCAATGCGGGGCTGATCCTGGCCAGCGGAGTGAACAGCCTGGTGCTCGACACCGGCACCCACACCATCACCAACAGCGGAGTGCTGGAATCTACGGGTACAGGCGGCATGACGGTGGCCAGTGTGGTCGACAACTCCGGCCACCTGTGGGCCAATGGTGGCGACCTGCACCTGCTGGCCGACGTGACCGGCAATGGCAGCGCCACTATCGACGGCGACGCAACCCTGAGCTTCGATGGCACTGCCCATACCTCAGTCGCCTTCCACGGCGAAGGTGCGGGCACGCTGGTGATCGCACAGGCCGAAGCGGCGGGCTCGCTGGTCGGCATCCTCGGTCTGGAAAGCGATGACATGCTGACCTTCGGCGATCTCGCCTTCGGCGCCAACACCCAACTCAGCTACAACGCCAACGCCTCTGGCGCCGGCGGCCTGCTGACGGTGGATGACGGTGTGCACCGGGCTGAAGTGAATCTGCTGGGGCACTATTCGGTGAATGACTTCCAGGCCACCGACGGCGGCGAGGCCGGCACCCAGGTCAGTTACCACGGCGAATCCAGCGGCACACTGGTGGGGACTATGGCGGCGGACGTAATCAGTGGCGGCGACGGCAACGACATCATTGTGGGTCGTGGCGGGGAGGACACGCTCAGCGGTGGCGCGGGAGCCGATGTGTTCGCCTACTTCAACGTGAATGAAGGCGGCGACCATATTCTCGACTACAACTTCGCCGAAGGTGACACAGTCGACCTCTCCGCACTGCTCAACGCCAACTTCGTTAACGGCACCAGCCAGGTGTCCGACTTTGTCCAACTGGCACAGTCCGGCAGCGACATCACCGTGAAGGTGGATGTCGATGGCGCAGCCAATGGTACGAACTTCGCCGATGTGGCGGTTCTTGCCAACACGGGCACGAGCGGTACCGATCTGGTGCGCACCTGGTTTGGGGAGGCTGACCATACGCTGACGGCTTGATATTGGGCTGGAGTTGAATCCACCGCTGCAGACAGCCACAAAAAAGCCCCACCAGATCACTCTGCGTGGGGCTTTCAAATTTATGGTGTCCCAGGGCAGGTTCGAACTGCCAACCTTCCCCTTAGGAGGGGGATGCTCTATCCAATTGAGCTACTGAGACACAGATCGACCACGAAGAAACGCGGTGCGATGGACGGCAAGCATGTTAACGGGCAGGCCTGCTTTTGTCATGTCGTCCGTTGGGCTTTTTAAGTGTAGGCAGACGCCTCGCAGGAGCGTGGCTTTGTTTACCGTGCAAATTGCATCACCGCAAAATGCCATCATTGCAAAATGCAATGCAGGCACTTCGGGCAAATATCTTAATTCATTGTTTTTAAAGGATTTAATTACCGTTAGACTCTTGGCATGCGAGCTGCTTTAGCTGTTCTCGAAGAACAACGGAGGCAAGCCTCATGAACAGCGCCCTTTTACTCTCGATCGCGACCGCACTGGCGATTCTGCTGGGCTTTCATTTTGCCCCCGAGAGCGGTGTTGAGCCGGTTGCTCAACGCATGCCTCATTACCTTCAGGTGCAAAGAGCACCTCAACTGGCGGTAATGGGCGATCAGCGCAGCTTTGTCAGCCAAGAGGTGAGCCAGGAGGGCATTCTGCTGCCGGCTCAGTCTTCAGAACGTTTGGTATTTTGAATCACCCCCATCAGGAGCACCGCATGTCCAAATCAGCCGCAGGGTTTTTCATCCTCGCCTTACTGAGCGGCATTCTTCATCTGTCAGTGGTCCAGGATACGGTCGTCACCCTGCCTTTGATCGCCAGCGGCGTGTTCGGTGCTCTGTTTGTGCTGGCGCTGATTGCCGGGCGCAAGATCAAGTTCGATCCGGTACTGCGTTAATCCTCAACAGGTCCAGCAGATGGGCAACTGTGGTGGACAGTTCGCCTGAATTGTCGAGTCGATGGATCTGCGCGTCACCGATTGAACCCTCTGCCGTGAATAACCCATTACGGTGCAGCCTCGCTTCAATCTCAGCAACACTTTCGCGACCACGGCGCAGCAGACGCTCTCGCAGCACTTCATCCTTGACCGTCAAAAGAACCGGCAATAGCGTTGGATACCGGTGCAGCGCCTGAGCCAGATGGCCGCGAGAGCCGTTGACCAAGACGTGCCGACCGTCATTGAGCCATTGATCTATTTCGATCGGAATACCGTAATCCAGGCCATTGGCGTTCCAGCACAGCGCGAAATCGCCCTCGACTCTGCGCTGCTCGAACTCTTCCCGGGAAACGCCAATCGCCTCCTCGCCCACTGATTCGGCCGACCGCGTGATGACCCGACGCACCACTTCACAATTGAGCGTCTGCAACGGCTCTCGAGCGGCTTCGATGAGGCTGTCCTTGCCGGACCCAGAAGGCCCCATCAAGTAAATCAGCCTGCCATCCATCTTGAAATCACCTCGCACTGCATGTCTTCCCCTAGTAAATCGGCCAATTGCCACTATCCTGTACCAGTAAGGAACGCTGATCGAATCTGCACAGCATGCGCCTTCAGGCGTCTCAGGACATCACCTGTCGGGCAAGAGGAAACGGCCAGCAATACGGACCAGGGCAAACTTTTCAAACCAGTCCGCATTTCTGATAATTGGTGCTGGCATAACGCCTTTATCCAGTTCAATATTTGTCACAGAATTGACGCCAATGAACTGGCTACTTTGAGGCATGATGCGAGCCTCTATCAATTCAGGTTGAACATTTGGCCAGACCGCTTGTCCTATCAGACATCCTGCGGCCAATCCCGAGAACCGCTCCCCTGAACTAACCGGTTAAATATATGCGCCCATTGAAACAGGCAATTTATTCCAGCCGTACGGCTGACAAGTTCGTCGTACGTCTGCCAGACGGAATGCGTGAACGCATTGCCGAGGTGGCTCGCAATCATCATCGCAGCATGAACTCCGAAATCATCGCGCGCCTTGAACAGAGCCTTATTCAAGAAGGCGCGCTGGGCGAAGAATTGAGCATGCGCCTGGACAGCCCGGAGCTGTCATTGCACGAACGTGAACTGCTGCAACGCTTCCGCCAACTCTCCCACCGTCAGCAGAATGCCCTTGTTTCGCTGATTGCGCATGATGCCGAAATGGCCACAGACGCTTCCTGATTTCATCCGAAAGTTCAAGCCAGCTTAATCGCTGGCTTTTTTTTGCCTGAAATTCGGGCATAAAAAAACCCGCCGATTGATTGGCGGGTTTTTAATGTCGATAAGTCAGAGCAGGAAGATCGTCGCCAACCCGAGAAAGATGAAGAACCCGCCACTGTCCGTCATAGCGGTGATCATCACACTGGCGCCCATCGCAGGATCGCGCCCAAGCCGCGCCAGGGTCATGGGAATCAACACCCCCGCCAATGCCGCCAGCAATAGGTTGAGCGTCATGGCAGCGGTCATCACTACCCCCAGAGACCAACTGCCATACAACAGATAGGCGACGACACCGATCACACCGCCCCAGACCAGGCCATTGATCAGACCTACCGCCAACTCCTTGCGCATCAGGCGCGAAGTGTTGCCGGTGCTGACCTGATCCAGCGCCATGGCCCGAACGATCATGGTGATCGTCTGGTTACCCGAGTTGCCACCGATACCCGCCACGATCGGCATCAGTGCCGCCAACGCCACCAATTTCTCGATGGAGCCTTCGAAAAGACCAATCACCCTGGATGCGATGAATGCGGTGATCAGGTTAATTGCCAGCCAGGCCCAACGGTTACGCAGGGATTTCCAGACTGACGCAAAAATATCTTCCTCTTCACGCAGACCCGCCATGTTGAGAACTTCGTTTTCGCTCTCTTCACGAATCAGGTCGACCATTTCATCGATGGTCAGACGGCCGATCAGCTTGCCGTTCTTGTCGACTACAGGCGCCGAGATCAAGTCGTAACGTTCGAACGCCTGAGCAGCGTCATAGGCGTCTTCGTCCGGGTGAAAACTCACCGGGTCGCTGGCCATGACTTCAGAAACCTGTTTTTCCGGGTCGTTCACCAGCAAACGCTTGATTGGCAACACGCCCTTGAGCACGCCGTCGTAATCGACCACGAACAGCTTGTCCGTGTGGCTTGGCAACTCCTTGAGGCGCCGCAGGTAACGCAAAACCACTTCGAGACTGACATCCTCACGGATCGTCACCATCTCGAAGTCCATCAACGCACCGACCTGCTCCTCGTCGTAGGACAACGCAGAGCGGACGCGCTCACGCTGCTGACCATCGAGGGTTTCCATCAGCTCGTGGACGACGTCTCGCGGCAGCTCGGAGGCCAGGTCTGCAAGTTCGTCGGCGTCCATGTCCTTGGCCGCAGCCAGGAGCTCGTGATCGTCCATGTCGGCGATCAGCGTTTCACGAACCGAATCGGATACTTCGAGCAGAATGTCGCCGTCGCGATCGGCCTTGACCAATTGCCAGAGCGTCAGACGATCGTCCAGCGGCAAGGCTTCAAGGATGTAGGCGACGTCGGCGGAGTGCAGATCATCGAGCTTGCGTTGCAACTCGACGAGGTTTTGCCGGTGAACCAGGTTCTCGACCCGGTCGTGATGCGGACCTTCCTGGCGGTGAGTCAGGTCTTCGACCACCCGCTGACGCTGCAGCAGCTCAACAACTTGAGCGAGGCGGTCCTGCAAGCTTTCCTGCGTTTTCTTTACTTCAACTTCAGACATAGGCGAACTCCACTCCCAGCAGCGGGGCACGCCGGAAGGATCAATCAGTCAATTCATGATTGGAAAAACGGGGTACTGAGTAACTACTGGGTAAGTCCATGGAGGTATTCCACAAGCCCCGGCGGGGCTGACGGGCGCAATGATACACCGCCCGACGGTTTTAAACGTTAAAAAATCGTGGCTGAAACAAGCGCTTGCAAGACAAACCTGAGCACCGCCCTGATCCATGGAACTGCGACGACTCATCCTGAAAAGAAAACACACCACGGCCGAAAAATGTAACGACTACCCTTCAGATGGACCGTCATGGAGGACGTTTGATGCCATCGAATGCACATTGTTTTTTGTTGATCACCCTGCTCTGCCCGTCGCCCTGGGCGCTTGCCACGACCGTTCACCGCTGCGAGGCGGCCAACGGGCGCATTACCTTCACTTCGTTGAGCTGTAAGGCCGGAGACAGCCTTTCGCTTCAGGATGTCCGCACTTTCACACCCGGCAGCACGACCGCTCTCATGCCAGAAGCCGAGAATCGCGAAACATCAGGTATGAAAATCAAAAGGAGAGATCCGACCGTCGTCGGCAAGACCGAGGACAAATGTGGAAACCTCATCAGCGCTAAAGAACGCCGCGAAGCGATCATCAATCAGCGGGTTGTTGCCGGCATGAGTCAGCAGGATGTCGAGAGCGCCCTTGGCAAGCCAGACAAGATCAATATTCGCAATTCAGCCACGAGCTACCGTTACGACACCCAGCGAGGTCGTAGCGCGCACGTTGAGTTCGACGAGAGAGGATGCACCAAAGGAAAAGCCAAATCCCAGACGGCAAAAAGCCCGCGTTAAACGCGGGCTTTTTGGTGTTTGGTGCACTCGACAGGATTCGAACCTGTGACCGCTCGGTTCGTAGCCGAGTACTCTATCCAGCTGAGCTACGAGTGCATTTGTGTTTTTATACCAGATCACAACTGGTTGAAGCCAAGTCATTCACATTACTGCAGATGACTCTTAAATGGTGCACTCGACAGGATTCGAACCTGTGACCGCTCGGTTCGTAGCCGAGTACTCTATCCAGCTGAGCTACGAGTGCATTTGTTGCCGCGCATTATAGGCCGTCTAATCTCTATGTCAAACACTTTTTCTAGTAATTTCAAACACTTACCGAAGAAGCCAGATTACAACGTACTACGCAAATAATGGCGGAGAACGGGGGATTCGAACCCCCGACACCCTTTTGAGGTGTACTCCCTTAGCAGGGGAGCGCCTTCGGCCACTCGGCCAGCTCTCCGCAACACGGGGCGTATATTAACCAGCTTCTTCCCCGTTTGCAAACATAAAAAACGATAAAAATTAATGGCTTGGTTCTTCGTCCTTCTCTTTCTTTATACGCAGGTAAATTTCCTCACGGTGGACCGCAACCTCTTTCGGGGCGTTGACACCGATACGCACTTGATTTCCTTTGACGCCGAGCACGGTCACGGTGATTTCGCCATCACCAATAATCAGGCTTTCTGCGCACCGACGAGTCAGAATCAGCATACCTTTCTCCTCACGCATTTCATTTCAGGGACAACAGTCTGCAAAAAAAAGGCACTCGACCTACAACCTGAGCGATCGCAGCCCTACATGCCTGAGTATTGACTAGCGCGAGCAAAAGAACAGCTTCGGGTCGCACCATTCAAAAAAACAAAAGGGCGCGGTCAGACCGCGCCCTTCGGTTAACGCATCACTCGCCCTGTCGGGCCGGTGCGTCCAGTTCGAAAGCCGTGTGCAGAGCGCGCACAGCCAGTTCCAGGTACTTCTCTTCGATCACTACGGAGACTTTGATCTCCGAGGTCGAGATCATCTGGATGTTGATGCTTTCCTTGGCCAGGGATTCGAACATGCGGCTGGCCACGCCTGCGTGGGAGCGCATGCCGACACCGACGATCGACACCTTGGCAATCTTGATGTCGCCAACGACTTCACGGGCACCGATCTCGCGAGCGGTGTTTTCCAGCACGGTTTGCGCGGCCTGGAAGTCATTGCGATGCACGGTGAAGGTGAAGTCGGTGGTGTTATCGTGCGCAACGTTCTGCACGATCATGTCGACTTCGATGTTCGCGGCACTGATCGGGCCGAGAATCTTGAATGCAACGCCCGGGGTGTCTGGCACGCCACGGATGGTCAGCTTGGCTTCATCGCGGTTGAAAGCGATGCCGGAAATGATCGGCTGTTCCATGGTTTCCTCTTCATCAATAGTAATGAGGGTGCCCGGACCCTCCTTGAAGCTGTGCAGTACGCGCAGCGGAACGTTGTACTTGCCGGCGAACTCCACCGCACGGATCTGCAACACCTTGGAACCGAGGCTGGCCATTTCCAGCATCTCTTCGAAGGTAATCTTGTCCAGGCGCTGAGCCACGGACACCACACGCGGGTCGGTGGTGTAGACGCCGTCGACATCGGTGTAGATCTGGCATTCGTCAGCCTTCAAGGCTGCCGCCAGCGCCACGCCGGTGGTGTCGGAACCGCCACGACCGAGGGTGGTGATGTTGCCGTGCTCGTCGACGCCCTGGAAACCGGCGACAACGACCACACGACCAGCCTTCAGATCGCCACGAATCTTCTGGTCATCAATCTGCAAGATACGCGCTTTATTGTGCGCACTGTCCGTCAGAATCCGCACCTGGTTGCCGGTGTAGGACACCGCTGGCACGCCGCGCTTGATCAGCGCCATGGCCAACAGTGCAATCGTCACCTGCTCACCGGTGGAGACGATCACGTCCAGCTCACGAGGAACCGGTTGGCCGTCGCCACTGATTTTCTTGGCCAGATCGATCAGACGGTTGGTTTCGCCGCTCATTGCAGACAGCACGACCACCAGGTCATCGCCGGCTTCGCGGAATTTCTTAACCTTGTCGGCGACCTGCTCGATTCTCTCGACAGTGCCGACCGAGGTGCCTCCAAATTTCTGTACGATCAAAGCCATTTCAAAGCCGCCTCTGCCCATGAAGGGCGCCCAAATAATCACTCAAACAGCGTTCTGGCCCGCCACTAGACTGCGGGCCGGAGACACTGCCTTATAAACCCTGCTCTACAAATGGAACAGTCAGGGCCAATGCCGCATCCAGTGCGCCAGCGTCAGTACCACCGCCTTGCGCCATGTCTGGACGACCACCGCCCTTCCCGCCCACTGCCGCAGCGGCTTGCTTCATCAAATCACCGGCTTTGAGTTGGCCAGTCAGGTCTTTGGTTACGCCTGCAACCAGAACGACCTTTTCCTCATGGACACTGCCGAGCAGGATCACTGCGCGGCCGAGTTTGTTTTTCAGTTGATCGACCAGCGCCAGCAGCGCCTTGCCGTCCTGACCGTCCAGACGCACGGCCAGCACTTTCACGCCTTTGACATCCAGGGCGGAAGCCGACAGATCGTCGCCCGCCGCGCTGGCAGCCTTGGCCTGCAACTGCTCGAGTTGCTTCTCCAGCAGACGGTTGCGCTCCAGCACAGCCGACAGCTTGTCGATCAGGTTGTCGCGGCTACCCTTGACCAGGTTGGCCGCTTCCTTGAGTTGTTCTTCAGCAGCGTTCAAGTATGCCAGCGCCGCGGCGCCAGTGACCGCTTCGATACGACGCACGCCAGAAGCCACACCGCCTTCGCTGATAATCTTCAGCAGGCCGATGTCGCCAGTCCGGCTGGCGTGGATACCACCGCACAGCTCGACGGAGAAATCACCGCCCATGCTCAATACGCGCACGTTGTCGCCGTATTTCTCGCCGAACAGCGCCATGGCGCCCTTCTGCTTGGCGGCTTCGATATCGGTTTCTTCGGTTTCAACTTCGGAGTTCTTGCGAATCTCGGCGTTGACGATGTCTTCCAGCGCCTTCAACTGCTCAGGCTTGATGGCTTCAAAGTGGCTGAAGTCAAAGCGCAGGCGCTGACTGTCGACCAACGAGCCTTTCTGCTGAACGTGGTCGCCCAGCACCTGGCGCAATGCGGCGTGCAGCAAGTGAGTCGCCGAGTGGTTCAGCGAAGTCGCGTGACGCACTTCGGCATCAACATGAGTTTCTACCGGTGCGCCCACGATCAGGCTGCCCGAATCCAGCACACCGTGGTGCAGGAACGCACCGCCGGTCTTGGTGGTGTCGCGCACATCGAAACGCGCAGCGCCAGCCTGGAGGAAGCCGCAATCACCAATCTGACCACCAGATTCCGCATAGAACGGGGTCTGATTGAGAACGACCACGCCTTCTTCGCCTTCGCTCAGTGCGTCAACTGATTGCCCGTCTTTATAGAGAGCAACGATTTTGGCGGAACCGCTGTGAGCGGTGTAACCGGTGAATTCGGTGGCCACATCAACCTTGACCAGACTGTTGTAGTCCATACCGAAGGAGCTGGCGGAACGGGCACGGACGCGCTGGGCTTCCATTTCCCGCTCGAAGCCTTCTTCGTCGATGGTCAGGCTGCGTTCGCGAGCGATGTCGCCAGTCAGGTCCATCGGGAAACCGTAGGTGTCGTAGAGTTTGAACACTACGTCGCCCGGCACCACGTCACCTTTAAGATCGGCCAGATCCTGCTCAAGGATTTTCAGGCCCTGCTCCAGGGTCTTGGCGAACTGCTCTTCTTCAGCTTTCAGTACGCGCTCGATGTGCGCCTGCTGGGATTTCAGCTCTGGGAAGGCTTCGCCCATCTCGGCGACCAGGGCTGCAACGATCTGGTAGAAGAAGCTGCCCTTGGCGCCCAGCTTGTTGCCGTGACGGCAGGCGCGACGAATGATCCGGCGCAGCACGTAGCCGCGACCTTCGTTGGACGGCAGCACGCCGTCGGCAATCAGGAAACCGCACGAGCGAATGTGGTCGGCGACGACTTTCAGGGACGCCTGATTGTCGTTGGTGCAACCGATGGCCTTGGCCGATGCGCTCAGCAGGCTCTGGAACAGGTCGATTTCATAGTTCGAGTGAACGTGCTGCAGCACGGCACTGATCCGCTCCAGGCCCATGCCGGTATCGACCGACGGCGCTGGCAGCGGGTGCAACACGCCATCGGCGGTGCGGTTGAACTGCATGAAAACGTTGTTCCAGATCTCGATGTAACGGTCGCCGTCTTCTTCCGGCGAGCCCGGTGGGCCACCCCAGATGTCGGCACCGTGATCGTAGAAAATCTCGGTGCAAGGACCACACGGGCCAGTATCGCCCATGGTCCAGAAGTTGTCGGACGCGTATGGCGCGCCTTTGTTGTCGCCGATACGAACCATGCGCTCGGCCGGAACCCCGATTTCCTTGGTCCAGATGTCGTAGGCCTCGTCATCGCTGGCGTAGACGGTGACCCAGAGCTTTTCTTTTGGCAGGTTCAGCCACTGGTCGGACGTCAGGAAGTTCCAGGCGTAGGTGATCGCATCGCGCTTGAAGTAATCACCGAAGCTGAAGTTACCCAGCATTTCGAAGAATGTGTGGTGACGGGCGGTATAACCGACGTTTTCCAGGTCGTTGTGCTTGCCGCCGGCGCGCACGCATTTCTGGCTGCTGACCGCGCGGGTGTACGCGCGCTTTTCCTGGCCCAGGAAACAGTCCTTGAACTGGTTCATCCCCGCGTTAGTGAACAGCAGGGTTGGGTCGTTGCCCGGAATCAAAGAGCTGGAGGCTACACGGGTGTGGCCTTGCTCTTCGAAGAAGCGAAGGAAGGCTTCACGGATTTCTGCGCTTTTCATTAGGTTCTTCCACGGAGGCTGCGGCCAAAGGCCTGTGCGAAACGTCAACAGACGAAGCGACGGCAAAGGGCCGCATTATATCGGCCCTGCGCGCGGGGTACAGCGTGTTTATACGATAGAAACGGTCAATTGGACCGCTAACGCTATCAGTTGCGCGAAAACTCGACGAATGTCGCGACGACCTGCTCGATTTGAGCGCGGCTGACGTCCATGTGCGTGACCATGCGCAGACGTCCGGCAGCGCTCAGCTTGATCCCGCGTTCGGCGGCAAACGCCTTGATGGCCTCGGCCTTGTCGCCCATCTGCACGTAAACCATGTTGGTCTGCACCGGCTCGACCTCGTAACCCGCCGCTCGCAAGCCTTCAGCCAGTAACTGCGCGTTGGCGTGGTCATCAGCCAGACGCTGAACATTGTTATCAAGTGCGTACAAACCTGCTGCCGCCAGAATACCGGCCTGGCGCATGCCGCCGCCGACCATCTTGCGCAGGCGTCTCGCCTTGGCGATCAATTCGACCGAACCGCACAGCACCGAACCGATCGGCGCGCCCAGGCCTTTGGACAGGCAGACCGAGACCGAATCGAAATACTGCGTGATTTCCCGGGCATCGACACCCAATTTGACCGCCGCGTTGTACAGCCGCGCGCCGTCCAGGTGCAGTTGCAACCCATGTTCGCGAGTAAAGCTACGAGCCCGCGCCAGATACTCCAGTGGCAAAACCTTGCCCTGCATGGTGTTTTCCAGCGCCAGCAAGCGAGTCCGGGCGAAGTGGAAGTCGTCCGGTTTGATCGCGGCTGCCACGTGAGTCAGGTCCAGCGAACCATCGGCCTGCACTTCCAGCGGTTGCGGCTGAATCGAACCAAGTACGGCTGCGCCGCCACCTTCGTACTTATAGGTGTGTGCCTGCTGGCCGACGATGTACTCGTCACCGCGTTCGCAGTGGGCCATCAAGCCCAGCAGATTGCTCATGGTGCCCGTCGGAACAAACAGCGCCGCAGCAAAACCCAGCCGCTTGGCCAACTCGGCTTCCAGACGATTGACCGTCGGATCTTCGCCGTAAACGTCGTCACCGGTGGCCGCGCCGGCCATGGCGTCGAGCATCCCGGCGGACGGTTGGGTGACGGTGTCGCTGCGAAGATCGATAACGCTCATGAATCTGGCCTCGGTAAGCAGGGGAAAATCCCTTTCAAGTAGGAATTACTGCGGTCATGCCGACGAATAATCAACCCTTGGGTACGAAAAGGCTTCTTGAACCGACGAAAAAGTCGATAGCAATCATCAGATAGCAGCAATGCACAGGTGAGAAATATGTGTTAAAAACGCTTCGCCGCCAAACAATCTGGCGGCAAAACGTTCTCAGGGCGGGGTGCAACTCCCCACCGGCGGTAATTGCGCGCAATGCGCATAGCCCGCGAGCGCTTGGCGACAGGCACGGCAATGGCTGTGATGGCGACAAGGTCAGCAGACCCGGTGTGATCCCGGGGCCGACGGTCATAGTCCGGATGAAGAGAGAACGGGATTGGCGCCGCCTAGGCTCTATACCAAAGCGCCGTCCGCAGGCATTTGTGCCTGCGTACCCTTAAATCCCATTCGATTCATATGCCCTGTTTTTTACATAAACAGGAGTCAGAACATGCAACCCACCGCAATCGATAGCAAAAGCAAAAACCATCAGGGCGAGCGCGTTGCGTTCATCCAGGCCTGCTGGCACAAAGAAATCGTCGATCAGAGCCGTAAGGGCTTTGTGGCCGAAATGATTGCTCAGGGTTATCAGGAATCGGAGATCGATTTCTTCGAAGTCGGCGGCGCCTTTGAAATTCCTCTGCACGCCAAGCTGCTGGCCAAATCCGGTCGTTATGCCGGCATCGTTGCGGCAGGCCTGGTAGTCGACGGCGGCATCTATCGCCACGAATTCGTCGCCCAGTCGGTGATCAGCGGCTTGATGCAAGTTCAGCTGGAAACCGAAGTGCCGGTGTTCTCCGTGGTTTTGACCCCGCACCACTTCCATGCTGGCGAAGAACATCAGAAGTTCTTCTTCGAGCACTTTGTGCATAAAGGCCAGGAAGCGGCGAAAACGTGCGCGGATACGTTGCACAAGATGCGTGCTTTGCGTCGTAGCGAGCCACGTGCGGTAGCGGTGTAAACCCGATAAACCTGTGGGAGCGAGCCTGCTCGCGATAACGGACTGTCAGCCAACGCCCCTGTTGACTGATACACCGCTATCGCGAGCAGGCTCGCTCCCACATGGGCTTTATGTCGAACCTGATATCGCGGTCAGGCGAGGTTTTCGTCGGTAGTCGGCACAATCAGGATGCCGGCGCGCAGGCCATTCTTGACCTTGGGGTTCGGGAAGATGATCCGGGCACCCTCCTCCTCAATGATCCACCGGGTCTGGGCGATGTCTTCGGCCAGCAGGTAACCCACTTCCAACTCCGAAAAGTTCTCGATGTCCGCTGGCAGGTTCAAGCGGAAGCTATCGCTGTGCTTGATGATTTCTCGCGCCACGCTAAACAGCTGCAAACCATCCAGCGCTTCTTCGGTCTGGGCTGGCTCGTTGCCTTCGATAATCTGTTTGAGGCGCGTTTCCAGCAGATCGACGTTGACCCCATCGTTCTGCCCGAATGGCCGCGCCTTGCCCAGTTCAAGGGTGAAAGACTCGGCACCGAGTTTGTCGTAAGTGTAGGAGCTGAAAACGATGGACGGCTTGTTTTGCAGCAGCACCGCTTCCATCCCGGCAGCGCGCAGGCGCGCCAGTTCCAGACGTGAATGCTGACGGCCTTCCTTCCAGGGATACAGCGCGAACTGTTCGATTTTCGAGCCACGAATCGCGGTGTGCAGGTCATAGTGCAGACGGTTTCGATCCGGCAGGCTGAAGAAACTCGCCGCCAGTCGCTCCAGCTCACACGCGCGCAGGGCTTCGGAGCCGCTGCTTTGTTCGTGACGGCCGTTGAACAGCCGATTGACGTCCTGCTCGACGAAGCGCTCGCCTTTGCGAATCGCTTCCGGGTTACCGAACAGGAACAGAATACGTGTACGCGGTTTCAAGTCGCCGCGGGCGATGTCATGCAACAGGCGATCGAGCAACTCGATCGGCGCTGTTTCGTTGCCATGGATGCCGGCCGATAGCAGCAGGTCCAGGCCATTGTCGCGAGCTTCAGGTGGCCGGACTTCCAGCGCACCTTCGCTCAACCAGCGCATGCGCACGCCTTCGACAGTCAGTTGAGTCTTCTCCGCCGGTTCGCGGCCGGCGAGGGTCAGTTCAAGCAGTTTGCCGAGGGCGAGCATAGAGCGGTTTCCTTAGTGGTCGTGCTGGCAATCCGGGCCGTGCACGTGGTCTTCGTCACCGACTTCAGCCGGTTCCATTTCCAGTTGCAGACTTACCAGATTAGTCGCCAATGGGCGCAGCAGCAGGTTTGCGTATTCAGCGTCACCTTCTTCGACGTCCACGCCGATCAGCAATTGGCCGAGGCCGTCTTGCTGAATCCACAGCTCTTTGCCTTGCCACATGACCGCGACGCGGGTGCAGGAAGTTTCCAGTTGCGTGCCGTCGGTGTCTTCAAGGATCAGCTGCAGGGTATCGCTCATGTTTTTACGCTCTCGACGTTCAATTGATCTGGAATGGATAAACCGCGCCCAGTTTAAGGATTTGCGTCAGTTCATCCAGTGCCGTCCGGCACTCAAGCAGCAATTGCGGGTCCGCAAGATCGTTTTCGGTCATGCGGTCGCGGTAGTGCTTGTCGACCCATTCGGTCAGGGTGCCGTACAACGGTGCCGTCATGATAACCCCTGGGTTGACGGCCGCCAGTTCGGTTTCGTTGAGCGCGACGCGCAGTCGCAGGCAAGCCGGGCCGCCGCCGTTCTGCATGCTCTGCTTCAAATCGAACACTTTCACTTCGCGGATCAGGCCGCCGGAGCTGGTCAAACCTTGCAGGTACTGCCAGACGCGCTCGTTGCCACGGCATTCTTCCGGCACGATCAACAGCATCGAGCCGTCAGGACGCGACAGCAGTTGGCTATTGAACAGGTAGGAACGAACGGCGTCTTCCACGGTGACCGCGGAACGCGGTACGCAGACCGACTGAAATTTCCCACCGACTTTGGCGAGTTTGCTCTGCAATTCGGCCAGCATCTGCTCGGTGTCGAGGAACGCGTCCTCGTGATAGAACAACACTTCGCCGTTACCCACCGCGATCACATCGTTGTGAAAAACGCCCTGATCGATCACCGAAGGGTTCTGCTGAGCGTAGACCACGCCGTCATCGCTCAAGCCGTGCAGGCGGGCAACCGCTTGGGAGGCTTCGAGGGTCTGGCGGGCCGGGTATTTTTGCGGTGCCGGATAACGGGTGTCGAACGCGCTGCGACCGAACACGAAGAACTCGACGCCTGCGTCGCCGTATTCACGGCAGAAACGGGTGTGGTTGGCTGCACCCTCGTCCCCGAACTGCGCCACGGCCGGCAATGCTGCGTGGTGAGCGAAGTGTTTCTGGTCAGCGAACATCGCCCCCAGCACGCGACTGGTGGTCGGGTGTTCGATGCTGCGGTGATATTTGCAGTTCAGGTTGGCCGCGGTGAAATGCACACGGCCATCCGCGGTGTCGGCACTCGGGCTGACGGTGGCGGCGTTGGCCACCCACATGCTCGACGCCGAGCAACTGGCCACCAGCAACGGCATTGCATCTTTAGCCGCCTGCTCGATCACCTGAGCGTCGGTGCCGCTGAAACCCAAACGACGCAGGGCTGCCACGTCCGGGCGTTCCTGTGGTGCCAGCACGCCCTGTTGAAAGCCCATTTCCATCAGCGATTTCATTTTCGCCAGGCCTTGCAGCGCGGCTTCCTTCGGGTTCGAAGACTGCTGGCTGTTGCTCTGGGACGCGACGTTGCCGTAGGACAAACCGCCGTAGTTATGGGTCGGCCCCACTAGACCGTCAAAATTGACTTCATAGGATTTCATCAGCGAGGCTCCACGAGAATCTGTTGTTATAGGCTTCAGTAACTAACTGTTCAGTGCGACCGAGTCGCGGCCATCGCGAGCAAGCTCGGCTCCTACAGGTTCGGAGGTGTTCACACACTTTGTGTCCGACGCAAATCCTGTGGGAGCCAGCCTGCTGGCGATGGGCATCACGCCATTTTCACGCCGGGCGTAAGGGTCGCAGGCATCACCAGACTCGGGGTTTCCAGCGAAGCGACCGGGTACGCGCAGTAATCTGCCGCGTAGTAGGCGCTGGCGCGGTGGTTGCCCGAGGCGCCGACACCGCCGAATGGCGCGCTGCTCGCAGCACCGGTCAACTGTTTGTTCCAGTTGACGATGCCCGCACGGCTTTCCAGCCAGAACTGCTGATAACGCGCTTCGGAATCCGACAGCAGACCGGCCGCCAGGCCATAGTCGGTGTCGTTGGCTTCAGCGATCGCCGCCTCAAAATCAGCGTAGCGGATCACTTGCAGCAGCGGGCCGAACAGCTCTTCGTCAGGGCGATCAGCCACTGCCGTGACGTCCAGAATACCAGGGGTCAGCAAGGCAGCTTGAGCTTGTGGCTGAGTCATTTCCAGCAGCGCGACTGCGCCGTTACCCAGCAGATGCTCCTGCGCATCCATCAGTGCTTTCGCAGCGCCGAGGGAAATCACCGAGCCCATGAACGGTGCCGGTTGCTGATCAAACGCGCCGACTTCAATCGTCGAGCTGACCGCCACCAGACGCGCCAGCAGTGTGTCGCCCCAGGCGCCCTGCGGCACCAGCAAGCGGCGTGCACAGGTGCAACGCTGACCGGCGGAAATGAATGCCGACTGGATGATGGTGTAAACGGCAGCATCAAGGTCTGCGACCTGATCAACGACCAGCGGGTTGTTACCGCCCATTTCCAGCGCGAGGATCTTGTCCGGACGGCCGGCAAACTGTTGGTGCAGGTGATTGCCGGTGCGGCTGGAGCCGGTGAAGAACAAGCCATCGATGCCCGGGTTCGCCGCCAGGGCGATACCGGTCTCGCGAGCGCCTTGCAGCAGGTTCAACACGCCTGCCGGCAGACCGGCTTCGATCCAGCACTTGACCGTCAGTTCGGCGACTTTCGGCGTCAGCTCGCTGGGTTTGAACAGCACACTGTTACCGGCCAGCAGCGCCGGCACGATGTGACCGTTCGGCAAGTGACCCGGGAAGTTGTAAGGCCCGAACACCGCAACCACACCGTGTGGCTTGTGGCGCAACACGGCAGTGGCGTCGCCCAACGGGCCGCTCTTCTCGCCGGTGCGTTCGCGGTAGCTCTGCACCGAGATCGCAATCTTGTTGACCATGCTGGTGACTTCGGTAGCCGCTTCCCACAAAGGTTTGCCGGTTTCCTCACCGATGGTGCGAGCCAGTTCGTCAGCATTGTTCTTCAGCGCGGCGGCAAAGGCCTCCAGCACGGTGATGCGCTCTTCCAGGGTACGTCGGGCCCAGCTCGGGAATGCCTGGCGCGCGGCTTGTACGGCCGATTCAACCTGGGCAGTGGTAGCGCCTTCGCCGGCCCACAGCACTTGTTGGGTTACCGGGTTCAGCGACTGAAAGGCTTCACCCTGGCCGGCCAGCCATTCACCTGCGATGTATAGCGAATTCATTATTTCGACTCCCTGGCAGCGGACAACGGAACGGCGCGTACTTGATCGCCGGCGTTGAGTTGAAGGCGTTTGGCGGTCAGTGGATCGACCACCAGCGTACCGGCGGCGAAACGTGCAGGAGCAGCAGTGATCCGGCAGTCTTCGCGCTTGCGGTTATGAATCAGGAACGGTGTGGCGTCGTCACCCGGTGTGCCGATGGCCAGCACCAGCGCTTGGCTGTCGCGTACTGCGCGGATCTTGCCAGTTTCGCACTCCACCGCAGGACCGGCGTCGAAGATGTCGACGTAGCCCTGATAGCTAAAGCCTTCGCTTTTGAGCATGGCCAGCGCCGGCTCGGTGTCCGGATGAACCTGGCCGATCACGTTGCGCGCATCTTCCGACAGGAAGCAGGTGTACAACGGGAATTTCGGCATCAGTTCGGCGATGAACGCCTTGTTGCCCACGCCAGTCAGGTAGTCAGCCTGGCTGAATTCCATCTTGAAGAAGTGACGACCCAGGCTTTCCCAGAACGGCGAACGCCCCGCTTCGTCGGACATACCGCGCATCTCGGCGATGATCTTGTTGCCGAACAGCTGCGGGAACTCGGCGATGAACAGCATCCGCGCCTTGGCCAGCATGCGACCGTTGAGGCCCGTGCGGTAGTCGGCGTGCAGGAACAGCGAGCACAGCTCGGAGTTACCGGTCAGGTCGTTGGCCAGGAACAGCGTCGGGATTTCGCGGTAGATGTTCAACTCTTGCGAAGCGCTGACGGTCAGGCCAACCCGGAAGTTGTACCAAGGCTCACGCAGACCGACGGCGCCAGCGATGGCGGAAATACCCACCACGCGGCCGTCATCGTCTTCGAGCACGAACAGGTAGTCCGCATCGCCCCGCCCGGCTTCGCCGCGGAAGGTCTTCTCGGCCCAGCCGACCCGATGGGCCAGACGCTCTTCATTGGCCGGCAAGGTGGTCAGGCCGGTGCCGGTGCTGCGGGCCAGGTCGATCAGAGCGGGTAAATCGCTGCTGCGTACGGGACGAACGATCATGCTATCTCCTCAAACGGGCCGCTTACGCCACCCGTGAAACTCGCTGCTTTACTAAGCATTCACTCTTTATAGGCATAGCAGCAGGCGTTAAACCGCCACCAGGCGCACGCTGGCACCTTCACCGACGCCCAAGGCTTCGGCCGCTTCAAGATCCAGGGTCACGGGTTTGCCCGGCGCGTAATCGAGCTCAAGCAAAACGGCGCGGTAATCCTGCAACTGGGCGTTAGCCACCAGGTACTGACGACCGGCGCCTTTGACCGGCTCGCCGATTTTCACCGGGACGACCCGGCTCTGGGCAATCGAACGGATCCCCGAGACACGGGCGTGCAGGGTCGGCCCGCCGTCGAAAATGTCGATGTAGTGATCGGTCTCGAAGCCTTCGCGCATCAGTATGTCGAAGGTGATCTGCGCCCGTGGGTGCACCTGGCCCATCGCCTCTTGAGCGGAGTCCGGCAGCAGCGGCACATAGATCGGGTAATGCGGCATCAGCTCGGCCAGGAACGTCCGGCTCTTCAGACCGCACAGACGCTCGGCAGCGGCGTAGTTGAGGTCGAAGAAATTACGACCGATGGCATCCCAGAACGGTGAATCACCATTTTCATCGCTGTAACCGACGATCTCGGTCACCACGGAATCGGCAAAACGCTCCGGATGGCTGGCGACGAACAGCAAGCGACCACGGGAGTTGAGTTCCGACCACGCCGAACCCACCAGTTCAGGCAGCACGTAGAAACTGGTCAGCAAGCTGTTGCCGGTCAGGTCGTGGCACTGGGAGAGCACGTGGATCTTGTTATGAATCTTCAGCTCGCGGGAAGCGTGCACAAAGGTTTCATTACGGAAGCTATAGAACGGCTCGGAATAACCGGCCGACGCAACGATGGCCGAGCAGCCCACCAGTTTGCCGGTGGCGGTGTCTTCGAGGACGAAGAAATAGCTCTCTTCACCGTTGAAGCTGACTTCGGCGGCGAACGAGGCTTCGCTTGCCGCGATCTTGTCGCTCAGGCGTTCAACGTCATCCGGCAAGGAAGTGACACCAATCGGGCTGTCCGCAGCCAGACGCTGTACCTCGCCCAGATCAGCCATTTGCGCGGGGCGCATCACCAGCATGGTGTCACTCCTTTCTCGAAAAACTCTTGAGGGAAATAGTTCCAGACAGATCACTGAGACACTGTGGGAGCGAGCCTGCTCGCGATTGCGTCCTGTCAGTCAACAAAGATGTTGCCTGTCAGGCCCTCTTCGCGAGCAGGCTCGCTCCCACATTTGGTCCGGTCTGGAACAAAAAAATTGTTTCGACGCCTGAAAATGTCAGGCGTCGAAGGGTCTATCAGGCTTGCGTCAGTTTCGCCGCGGCGCGCTCGAATCGATCCAGACCGGCATCGATATCGGCGTCTTCAACCACCAGGCTTGGCGCGAAACGAACCACATCCGGGCCGGCTTGCAGAATCATCAGGCCTTCTTTTTCAGCGGCGTTGAAGATGTCCTTGGCCTTGCCTTTCCAGGCATCGTTCAGCACGCAACCGATCAACAAGCCCATACCCCGGACTTGGGTGAACAGGCCGTACTTCTCGCCGATCTGCTCCAGGCGGGCCTTGAACTTGTCGTGCTTGGCGTTGACGCCGGCCAGCACTTCAGGGGTGTTAACCACGTCGATCACAGCTTCCGCGACAGCGCACGCCAACGGGTTACCGCCGTAGGTGGTGCCGTGAGTGCCGACGACCAGGTGTTTGGCCAGGTCTTCGGTGGTCAGCATTGCGGCGATCGGGAAACCGCCGCCCAGGCTCTTGGCGGTGGTCAGGATGTCCGGAATCACGCCGTATTGCTGGTAGGCGAACAGCTTGCCCGTGCGGCCCATACCGGTCTGCACTTCATCGAACACCAGCAGCGCTTTGTGCGCGTCGCACAGATCACGGGCACCTTGCAGGTACTTGAGTTCGGCCGGAATCACGCCGCTCTCGCCCTGGATCGGTTCCAGAACCACAGCGCAAGTCTTGTCGGAAATGGCAGCTTTCAGCGCGGCCAGATCGTTGTACGGCACGTGGGTGATACCGGTGATCTTCGGACCGAAGCCATCGGAATACTTCGACTGACCACCGACGTTCACGGTGAACAGGGTACGACCGTGGAAGCTGTTGAGCGCGGCGATGATTTCGTACTTCTCGCTGCCGAAACGATCGAAACCGACGCGACGGGCCAGCTTGAAGGCGGCCTCGTTGGCTTCGGCGCCGGAGTTGCAGAAGAACGCGCGCTCGGCAAACGTGGCGTTGATCAGCTTATGGGCCAGGCGCAAGGCCGGCTCATTGGTGAACACGTTGGACACGTGCCACAGCTTGTTCGCCTGCTCGGTCAAGGCACCGACCAGCGCCGGGTGCGCATGGCCCAATACGTTAACGGCAATCCCGCCGGCGAAGTCGATCAGCTCGCGGCCAGACTGGTCCCAGACGTGGGAACCGGCGCCACGCACAGGGATGAAAGCGGCAGGCGCGTAGTTGGGAACCATTACCTGGTCGAAATCGGCGCGTTGTACCGCAGCGTGCTCAACGGACATCGGAGTCTCCTGATGAGGAACACTCGCCTGAAACTGGCGAGCGATGAGGGGATTGTAAGGACAGTTTTCAGCCCGGCCTTGCCGCCAAGCGACAACTTCTTATAGCGCAAACCCCGGTTTCAGCCGGGTTTACGGCAATGCGACAAATAGCGTCGCAAAGGCGCAGTTTAAACTGCCGGCACAGGTTATAGGCAGGGTTGTCGAGCGGTGCGGTAAATATGTACCGCACGGGACCGATCATCGTCTGTTTTGCTGGCGGCTCATTCAAAACGCTAAGGGAATAGCGCATGAGCCGATACGAGAACGGTCGTCCTTCCACTACTGGAGACAGCGAATCCGCTACGCAACCGGACGATCACTACCATCACCTGTTCAACAATCTGCCAGCCTGGGTATTAGAAGCATCGTCCAGTACACACAGCGCCCTCAAGAACGCCACGTTTATGACGCCGGACTGGCATGGCACCGCAACACCGGGGCAGCACCAGTCGCTGAAAAAGCTCAGTCAGGAACACTGGACCCATCGAAATCGTCTGGACTCAATGCTGTCGAACCTGCAAAGCGCACAAGCCTTTGCCGAACCGATGCTGAGCGACGCCCTGAAAACCCGGTTTGACCTGGATCTGGACGTCAAAACCACCTTCCTGCGCCTGTACATCCCTCAAACCGTGCCGCTTTTCGGAATCAAGACCGGCGCCGCGCGCACCTGGACCGTGTCGATGCTCGACGCGGCCCTGCACAACTTTCAGGAATCGGAAACAGCGACAGGGGCTTACGAGCCAGCCTCCACGTTCATCACCGAACCTTCGCCCACAGGGCAGTTCGATACGCTGCCGGCGGTCAAGCAAAAGCTCACTATCCCGGCCTTCGCACGGTTATGCCGGGAACTGGATATCGGCGCCCGGTACAACGCTTACCTCAAAGACAATCTGGGGCTGTCGAACCCGGTAGCCGGTGCGGTGTTGAAATCGAAGGTGATCGGCTCGCACAAAACAGCACTCAAATCTGCGCTGCAGATGGCGCAAATCCGAAAGGATATTCCAGCGGATGCCTATCTCTCGATCCTGCGCATTCTGGAAAGGCGTTCGGGTGCTCGACTGGATGGACAGCCGCTGCATGGTCACGACCTGACAATGATGTCTTCCTCGCTGACCGGCATTGTCATTTTCGCGGCGAGCCTGGAACACGCACGCACGGCAACACGGATCATTGCCTACATCCCCGATGATCCAGAGCATCCTCTCAAGGAATACCCGAACACGTTGGCGTTCATGACCGAGCTGACCCGCAAACTGCGCGCGCCCGCTTATCAAACGTTCTTCAGTCGCTTCGTCGACCACAAGGAAAGAGGACATTTTTTCGCGGACCTCAACCGTCGCCTCCAGAGCGTGACCTGGCATCAACACCAACAGGGCGACCCACTGCCGAGCTGGCGCGAAACGCCCATCGACAAGCCTGATTTGCAGTTTTCGGCGATCCCGTTCAGAGCGGACCTGTGGAACCATCTCTATCAGCGACAGCTAAACAAGATCCTCAACGATGCAAGCACCCTCGCCGTCTCCACCGCCACCGCCGACAGCAACGCGCGATGGGCATTGTGGGATGCCTTCAGCAAAGTGGCCTCGACAATCCTTGAAATCGCGACGTTCGTTGCGTTGCCTTTCGTCCCGTTTCTCGGTGAATTGATGCTGGGCTACATGGCCTACCAGTTACTCGACGAAACCTTCGAAGGCATCGTGGACCTGGCTGAAGGGCTGAAAACAGAAGCGTTCGGGCATCTGATGACGTTCGTCGAAACGGTGGTTCAGGTGGGGACATTTGCGGTGGGCGGCGCCATCGCTGCCGGCACCCTCAGCCGCCTGCTCTCTCGTGAAGCTATTGCGCTTGTCGACCCACTCAAACCCGTTACAACGCCCGAAGGAAAAACCCGCTACTGGAAGCCGGATCTCAAGCCTTATGAACAAGTACTCGATTTGCCCGAAGGAGCAAAACCCGATCATCTGGGTCTCTATCAAAACAAGGGCAAAACGCTGCTGCCACTGGAGGGAAAACTGTATGCCGTGAAGCCCGACCGCATGTCAGGCACGCTTCAGATTGAGCATCCGAACCGAACTGATGCCTATCAACCGCCTCTGCTGCATAACAACCACGGCGCCTGGCACACAGAACTGGAGCAACCGCTGAACTGGGACCGGGAAAAAGTCATGCGTCGCCTCGGCCATAGCGTCGAGTCGTTCACCAGCGCCGAGCGCGAACAGATCCTGCGGGTCAGCGGTTACCACGACAACGTTATGCGCGAAATGCATGTCGAACATTATCGCCCGCCTTCGCTGCTGACAGACACGATCAAGCGCTTCAAGATCAACCGGGACATCGAAACCTTTATCGAGCAAATCGGCAGCGACCAACCCGAGCGCTATCGCAAGGCCGATGTGACCCTGCAACACCAACTGCTGAGCAACTACGACTCGTGGCCCGCCGACAAGCCAATGCCGGCGCCGCAAATCCAAACGCGAGCCTTCAGAAAGCTAACGGCTGAACTCGCCCGAAAGCACCACCAATCGCTGTTCGAGACACGCTACCGCGCAGAGGAAAAAAACGTTGATCAGCACCTTCAGCGATTGCTCGACGACGTGACAGGATTGCCGACCGATGTCGCGCAAGAGCTGGTGAGCAATGCAACCGGGACCGAGTTACGCCAGCTGCACAACGGTCGCACGCCCCCACGACTCAAGGAAACAGCACTGAAAGCCATGGAGGCCGTACGCGCAACCCGAGCCTGTGAAGGCCTTTATTCCGACATTCTGGACAACACCGACACCCACCGACTGGCCTTGCAAAGCCTGAATTCGCTGCCCGGTTTTCCCGCCGAACTGCGTATTGAGGTGAGGGATTACACCCATGACGGACGTGTGCGCGACAGCATTGGCCAGCTCGATGCACCGATTGTGAAAACACTGGTGCGCGCTGAAGTTGGCACTTACCAGGTATATCAAGACAGCGAATCGGAGCCCGGTGATTTTTATCAGGGACTTTTTCAGGCGCTGCCACAAGCACAACGCAATGCGCTGAGCCCATCGATCGCAAATGCTCAGGCACTCAAACTACGCATCGCCGAACATGCATTGAACCAACCGGCACTGCGCAAGCTGTTCGCAAAAAATCCCAATCGAAAACCGTTCTATGATCCGACGACCATGCGCTTGCCTGGCGGCTCGGATGGATACCGGCGCATGCCCTCCCCGACGCCATCCCTCAACGAACGTGTTCGCGAGGTTTACCCCAGCCTTTCCGAGGACGAGCTCCAGTCTGTTGTTCAGCAG
This sequence comes from Pseudomonas sp. GM41(2012), assembly GCF_000282315.2. Taxonomy (GTDB): domain Bacteria; phylum Pseudomonadota; class Gammaproteobacteria; order Pseudomonadales; family Pseudomonadaceae; genus Aquipseudomonas. The sequence goes on along the minus strand of NZ_AKJN02000012.1, from coordinate 255,033 downwards.
TTACAAACGCATCCCGATGGCGCGCGCATTGAGCTCTCACGCCTGTCCCGCGAGCTCTCGCGACTGCATCAGGACCTGAATACCTGGATAAATGACTCGCCCACTATTCACCCGCAAACCCGAGCCTCCTTGAGTGCATTGGAACGGCAGGCTGCTCAACACAATCGCAGGCTGCTGGCCCAGGAAATCCAGCGCAGCTGGCGTCGACAAACAGAGCGAGACCTTGATGGCCCGAATGACACGCCGCGCTACACACTCAGATTTGCCGAGCCGATTCTTGGCGATCTACCCACACTGACGGCCGATTTCCCCCATGTGTCATGGCTGTCCCTTGAAGGGAATCATGCGGTGCAGGGTGTTACTGAGTTCCTGCAGCGCTTCAATGGTTTGCGCCGCCTCGATTTAAAACGCTTTTCCCTGCCCGCCCTCCCCGAGGCCATTCCTCGAATGACGGAACTTGATGCACTGGTGTTAAGCGATTGCGCAATCAGGTTCGATGCAGCCAATTGGGCGAAACTGTCTTCATTGAACAAACTGGCCATGCTGGATCTGTACCAAAACCCGTTCACTACGGTGCCCAGTGTCGAATCCATGCCTGAGCTTGTTTACCTGGACCTGAGCCGTACCGACCTGACGGAAATCCCAGCCAGCGTAATCAGCCACTCAAAACTCGAAACCGCCAAACTCCTGGGCAACAAGATCAGCGAGTTGCCTGCGGAGCTCTTCCAAAGTGAGGTGTACGGTAAGCACGGCATACACCTGACGCATAACCCGCTCTCGGACAATGCGCGACAAATGATCAAGCATCACTACTTCGACAGCTCATACGATTTGGGTATCCATGCCCCCGAAGCGGACATCGACCGAGTCAGAGCGCTGTACCCGAACCTGGAGGTCGAACAGGCGAGCGAGTTTGTCTATGAACTGTCCGGCACACTGGCTGACGGCCGGATCGAGCTGACAAACCTTGAAGCGGATCTGGCACAGTTGAGCAACGACTTGGCGGCATGGACCGCCGACCTTCCGGCCCAACACCCGTTGACGGGCGAACCGTTCACCGCCCAACAACAACTTGTCGAGCACATGAACCGTGACCAGTTCAAACAGACACTGGAGCAGTGCTGGCGGCATGAAAGCGAACTGGATGATTTCAATGAGGCGCTGGAGCCCACCTATGAACTCGTTTTCAAACCCCTCATCAACGGCGACCTGCCTACCCTGAACGCCGACTTCAGCCATGTGACATCGCTGGAGTTACGCAGCGCCGGCGGAGTGACCCGCGCCGGGCATTTTCTGGAGTCTTTCCCCAAACTCAAAAGCCTCAGACTGCGCGACTGTAATCTGGGCAACATTCCCGATGCGGTGTTCAAGATGGCTCAACTGCGGTCGCTGTCGCTCCCTGGTTGCCGCGTCAGACTGACAGCGGAATCGGCAAGTGCGCTGGCGGGAATGGAACAGCTCGATTATCTCGATCTGGCCCACAACCCCTTGGCGCAAACGCCTGACCTGAGTCAGATGATGGAGCTCAATACCGTTCTGCTGAACGACACCGGTATCACCGAAATCCCGCACGGCCTGCTGCAAATGACAGAGCTTGACTGGGCCGACCTCAGTGGCAACGCCATCACCGAAGTCCCCAGTGACGTGTTGGAACTGCCGGTGGAAATCGCTGAAAACATCAGTTTTCGAGGTAATCGGTTTTCCGAAGAGAGCCTGCTACGGCTGATCGGTTACTTCGAACGGACGGGCATGGACTTTGGCGTGGAAGAGGTGATCAATCGAGGAGAGATGGATATCTCGACGTCTGAAGGCTCCGAAATAGAGGAGTGAATCAGCCTCGGCAGGCGACGTGATTGCTCTGTCACCCACGCTCCGAGGGCACCGACGACAATTCGAACGGGCTGCTGCTGCGCCGCTGGTTGCGATCTTCCCGCGGCGTGGCACCGAAGAAGTTGCGGTAGGCGCTGGAGAAATGCGGCCCCGAGGAGAAGCCACACGACAGGCCGATCTGGATGATCGACTTGCTGGTTTGCATCAACATCTGCCGGGCCTTGTTCAGGCGCAGTTCCAGGTAGTACTGGCTCGGCACGCGGTTGAGGTATTGCTTGAAGATCCGCTCCAGCTGCCGACGGGACACGCACACATGCTGGGCGATTTCGTCAGTGGTCAACGGCTCTTCGATGTTGGCCTCCATCAGCAATACGGCTTGGGTGAGCTTCGGATGGCTGGAGCCGAGACGGTTCTGTAGGGGGATGCGCTGGCGCTCGCCACCCTCGCGGATGCGCTCGACCACCAGTTCTTCCGAGACGGCACCGGCCAGTTCGGCGCCGTGGTCGCGGGCCAGCACGGCCAGCAGCAAGTCGAGTACCGACATGCCGCCGCACGCGGTCAGGCGATCGCGATCCCAGTCGAACAGATGGCTGGTAGCAATGACTTTCGGGAAACGTTCGGTGAAATCGTCCTGCCAGCGCCAATGCACGGCAGCGCGATAACCGTCGAGCAAACCCAGTTGGGCCAACGGGTAAACACCGGCCGACAAACCACCGATCACGCAGCCAGCACGCACTAGCTGTTTCAGCGCACTGCTGAGCGCCGGCGCGAGTGTGGTCGGCGGCTCATCGGCGAGCAGGAACAATTTCTGAAAGTTCTCGAGCTTGCCGGCCCACGGCTCACCCGGCAATTGCCAGGCGCCTTCGGTCGGCGGTTCGGCCTGCAAAAACGACAGTTCGTAGACAACGTCCGGATGCACACGCTGGGCAACACGCAAGGCCTCCTCAGCCAGCGCAAGCGTCAGTGCTTTAGTGCTGGGCCAAATCAGGAAACCAATTCGATGGGCAGTCATGGCGGGCAATCCGAAACGAAAACAGTGATGAAGGCATGGGCCAATGCTAGCCCGTAAATGAACGCAAATCTCGAAGCCGGCAAAGATCAAATGTGGGAGCTGGCTTGCCGCTCCCCTCCTGTAGGAGCTGTCGAGTGAAACGAGGCTGCGATCTTTTGATCCTGGTTTTTTAAAAGATCAAAAGATCGCAGCCTCGTTTCACTCGACAGCTCCTACAGGGGGTTGGCAAGCCCGCTCACACAAGGGATCGGGGCCAGCCTCTAGGTTGCGAAGCATGCACTATCCCGGTGCGCAACGGGAGTTCGGTTTACTTCAGGCTACCCGAGAGGAATTGTTGCAGACGTTCGGACTGTGGATTGACCAGCACCTCACGCGGGTTGCCGCTTTCTTCGACGACACCTTTGTGCAGGAACACCAGCTGGTTCGACACTTCACGGGCGAAGCCCATTTCGTGCGTCACCACCACCATGGTCCTGCCTTCCAGTGCCAGGGCCTGCATGACTTTCAGCACGTCGCCCACCAGTTCCGGGTCGAGCGCCGACGTCGGTTCGTCGAACAGCATCACCTCAGGTTCCATCGCCAACGCACGAGCAATCGCCACACGCTGCTGCTCGCCGCCGGACATATGGCCCGGGTAAGCGTCTTTGCGATGCGCCACACCGACCTTGTTCAGGTAGTGCTCAGCCTTCTCACGGGCTTCGGCCTTGGACATGCCGAGCACGTGGACCGGCGCTTCCATGATGTTTTCCAGCGCGGTCATGTGCGACCACAGGTTGAAATGCTGGAACACCATCGACAGGCGCGAACGCATGCGTTGCAGCTGTTTCGGGTCGGCCGCTTTCAGCGCGCCGTCCTTGTTGGCGACCAGTTTCAGCTCTTCGTTGTTGAGCAGAATTTTGCCCGCGTGCGGCTGCTCCAGCAGGTTGATGCAGCGCAGGAAAGTACTTTTGCCGGAGCCACTGGAGCCGATGATGCTGATCACATCGCCAGCCGCCGCTTTCAGGGACACGCCCTTGAGCACTTCGTGACTGCCATAGCGTTTATGCAGGTCTTGGACTTCAAGTTTGTACATGCGGTCGGTTCTCACAAAAACAGTCAGTCGTTGAGCAAGCGCCCGTGACGCAGCGCTTCGCGCCCCGCCACCTTGGCCAGCCAGAAACCGGGTTGGGCATAACGCAGCCGTTCAATGGCAAACAGCACCCCGGACGTACCAGCACACACCGTGCTGACCCGATCCGATAACGGATCGATCACTTCGAAAATCTCATCGCCGGCTTCAATCCATTCACCGGGTTTACGCAAGAAACTGATCACGCCAGGGTGTGGCGCAAACAGTAATTCGGTGCCTTCGAACGGCATGCCTTCGCAAGCGTCTTGCGCAGGTTTTGGCCATTCGCCGCTGATCAAGCCTTGCTCGGCGAGGAACGCCAGAATGCCTTCAGCGTAAGCCATCGCCTCTGGACGACCGGTATCGGCCTGACCACCCAGTTCAATGGTAGTCGCCAGGCAGGCCAGTGGAATCTGCGCATCAGGAAACAGACGCGACAGACGCAACCACGGCAGCGAACAGGCTTCGTCGAAGGAGCTGCCACCGGAATCTTCCGCCAGCAGGCCCACCTTGACGTCGAGGTGCGCGGCGAGCGAACGCCATTGCGGCCAGTGTTGCGGCAAGGCGTACATGTGCAGCGCCGCTTCGGCATCGCAATGCAGATCCAGCACCACGTCAGCGGTGCAGGCATGGCTCAGCAAAATGCGCTGCATGCCTTGCAACTGACTGGCGGCCGGCGGCAATGCTGCGAGCACGTCACTCATGGTCTGACGGATCAGCTGAATATTGGCGTGCGGATCATCACCCAGGTGCCCTTTCAGCTCGGCGGCCACTGGCGCGCTCAGCTCGACGAAATCCCGGTTGAAGTTCTTGCCACTGCCCGCCTCAAAACGCCCTTGATGATTGCCTTGCAGCAGTTGACCGAGGCCCAGTGGATTGGCCACCGGCACCAGTTCGATCACACCGTTGAGCAAGCCTTGGGCTTCGAGTTCGGTCAGGCGCTTTTTCAGCTCCCAGGCCGTGCGCATCCCCGGCAATTCATCGGCGTGCAGGCTGGCCTGGATGTAGGCCTTGCGCTCGCCACTCCCGAAGCGGAACACCGAAATCTGGCGTTCGCTGCCCAAGTGGCTCCACGGCAATGAATGATCGATGCGTTCCATATCAGTGCTTCCGCGGGGCCAGATAGCCCAGCCAGCGGCGCTCGGCCAGTTTGAACATCCGCACCAGAATGAACGTCAGGCACAGGTAGAACACGCCGGCGGTGATGTAGGCTTCGAACGGCAGGTAGAACTGAGCGTTGACCGTGCGCGCAGCACCGGTGATGTCGATCAGGGTCACGATGGACGCTAGACTGGTGGTCTGCAGCATCATGATCACTTCGTTGCTGTACTGCGGCAGCGCCCGGCGCAGGGCCGACGGCAGCAAGATGCGCTTGTACATCTTGTAGCGCGACATGCCCATCGCCTTGGCGGCTTCGATCTCACCGTTCGGCGTGGCACGCAGGCTGCCGGCGATGATTTCAGCGGTGTAGGCGCTGGTGTTGATCGCGAAGGCCAGGCACGCACAGAACGTCGCGCTGGACAGCCACGGCCAGAGGAAGCTTTCACGAACCGCTTCGAACTGCGCCAGACCGTAGTAGATCAAAAACAGCTGCACCAGCATCGGCGTGCCGCGGATCACGTAGGTGTAGAGCCAGGCGCTCATGTTGACGGCCGCATTTTTCGAGACGCGCATCAAGCCCAGCGGCAACGCGCACAGCAGGCCGAAAAATAGCGACAGCGCGAGCAATTTGAGGGTGGTCACCAGGCCGCCGAAGTACAGCGGCAGGGCCTCCCAAATGACGTTGTAGTCGAAGATCATAGATCAGCCGCCCTTACGCCTACCGAGTAGCGCTTCTCAAGGTGACGCAATGCGAGCAACGAGACGCTGGTGATCACCAGGTACATTGCCGCCACTGCGAGGAAGAAGGTGAAAGGCTCGCGGGTGGCATCTGCCGCCTGCTTGGCCTTGAACATCATGTCTTGCAGCCCCACCACCGAAATCAGCGCGGTGGCCTTGGTCAGTACCAGCCAGTTGTTGGTAAAACCCGGAATCGCCAGGCGAATCATCTGTGGCACCAACACCCGGAAGAACACCTGAAAACTGCTCATGCCGTACGCCATGCCGGCTTCTGCCTGACCTTTCGGGATCGCCATGAAGGCACCACGGAAGGTTTCCGACAGGTACGCACCGAAGATGAAGCCCAGGGTGCCGATACCGGCGGCCAACGGGTTCAGGTCGATGTAGTCGTCAAAGCCGAGCATCGGCGCGACACGGTTGAGCAGGTCCTGACCACCGTAGAAAATCAGCAGGATCAGTACCAGGTCGGGAATCCCGCGGATCACCGTGGAATACAGGTCGCCCAGCCAGGCCAGCCAGCGAATCGGGGACAGACGCAGCGCAACGCCGATCAGACCCAGAACAATGGCCAAGACCATGGACGACAAGGCGAGCTGAAGCGTCAGCCATGCGCCATCGAGGATGACAGCCCCGTAGCCTTTCAACATGATTCAGGTCCTCGAAAAGGGGGATGAAAAAATGGCGCAAACCTCAGAGATCCTGTTGCTTGCGCCATTTCGGACTTGTCGCCGGGACGTATTACTTGCCGTAGATATCGAAGGCGAAGTATTTGTCCTGGATTTGCTTGTACTTGCCGTTCTCACGAATGGCGGTGATCGCGGTGTTGATCTTGTCTTTCAGCGCGTCACCCTTGCGAACGGCGATACCTACGCCGTCGCCGAAGTATTTGACGTCGGTGAACGCAGGGCCTACGAAGGCGAAACCTTTGCCAGCGTCGGTTTTCAGGAAACCGTCATCCAGCAGCGTAGCGTCTGCCACGGTGCCGTCGAGGCGGCCAGCAGCCACGTCGAGGTAGATTTCGTTTTGCGAGCCGTAAGGCTTGATCTCGGCACCCAGCGGAGCCAGCACTTCGCGGGCGAAACGCTCGTGGATCGAACCACGTTGCACGCCGATGTTCTTGCCCTTGAGCTCAGCCAGGCTGTCGCTGACTGGAGTGCCGGCCTTCATGACCAGGCGCGCCGGGGTGTTGTAGTACTTGTTGGTGAAGTCCACGGACTTCTTGCGGTCTTCAGTGATCGACATGGACGACAGGATCGCGTCGATCTTGCGCACTTTGAGTGCCGGGATCAGACCGTCGAACTCTTGCTCGACCCAAACACACTTGACCTTCATCTCTTCGCACAGCGCGTTGCCGATGTCGTAGTCGAAACCAACGATGCTGCCGTCCGGCGCTTTGGAAGCGAACGGAGGGTAAGCCGCTTCGATACCAATTTTCAGAGGCTTTTCATCGGCGAAAGTCGGCAGGGACAGCACGGACAGTGCCAGGGCGCCAAGCAGCACGAGTTTCTTCATCTTGGGACTCCATCGGTAAAGGGCTAAAACGGCAGAGTGAGCGATAGCCCAATATGCGAATGAGTGGAACCGCAATGCGGTGCTGCGTCGTACGAATCGCGCGCTTTTTTCAACGCGAGCAACAACGAGCGAGTGATCGGCATTCTAACGACAGGCCCGAAGCCGATATTTCTTCAATGCGACAACTAATTACAGAAGCACCGAGAAAGCCGCTTGGGCGCGTTGACAGCCTTGCAAATTCATGCAAGAGCAAAAGACAGTGAACCGATCTATGCTGCAAATTGCGGGCCTATTATTGGCAAACCCTTCTAATCCGGCAAGCGCAGCGTTGTGTCTTATTTTCTATTGGGGTTGGAGCAGCCCGATGACGGGGCTTTGCGTTTCCCAATGCCCCGCATGGGAGCGAGCGGTTACACATTCAGTTACTTGAACGGTGGCGGGTAACAGTGGGAATCCACCTACAGGTAAAACCGATAATTATTGGCCGTTGTTGATGTGGTGTCTGACAGATCGCCATCGCGAGCAGGCTCACTCCCACAGGGGATCTGCGCCAGACGCAGATCTTATGCTCACTGGAGATCAACTGTGGGAGCGAGCCTGCTCGCGATGAGGCCCGCACGGCCAATACAAAAACCCCAGACAGTAAAAAGCCCCGCCAGGCGCAATGCCGGGCGGGGCTTCGATGACTCAGGAACGGCGGCTTACGCGACGTTCATGGTCTTGTGCGTATCAATCAAATGCTGCACCACACCCGGATCCGCCAGGGTGGAGATATCCCCCAACCCATCGTATTCGGCCGTGGCAATCTTGCGCAGAATCCGGCGCATGATCTTGCCCGAACGGGTCTTCGGCAGGCCCGGCGCCCACTGGATGACATCCGGCGAAGCAATCGGACCGATCTCCTTGCGCACCCAGTTTTTCAGCTCCAGGCGCAGCTGCTCGCTCGGCTCTTCGCCACCGATCAACGTGACGTAGACATAGATGCCCTGTCCCTTGATGTCGTGCGGCACACCGACCACCGCTGCTTCGGCGACTTTCGGGTGGGCGACCATCGCGCTTTCGATCTCGGCGGTGCCCATGCGGTGACCGGAGACGTTGAGCACGTCATCCACGCGACCGGTGATCCAGTAATAACCGTCTTCATCACGACGCGCGCCGTCACCGGTGAAGTACATGCCGCGGAACGTCTTGAAGTAGGTATCGACGAAGCGGTCATGGTCGCCGTACAGCGTGCGCGCCTGGCCTGGCCACGAATCGAGAATCACCAGGTTGCCCTCGGCCACGCCTTCGATGATGTTGCCCAGGTTGTCCACCAACGCCGGCACCACACCGAAGAACGGACGTGCCGCCGAACCCGGCTTGAGCGCGTGCGCACCCGGCAGCGGGCTCATCATGTTGCCGCCCGTTTCGGTCTGCCACCAGGTGTCGACGATCGGGCAACGGGACTGGCCGACGTTCTTGTAGTACCAGTCCCACGCTTCCGGGTTGATCGGCTCACCGACCGAACCGAGCAGGCGCAGGCTGCTGCCATCGGCACCTTCCACGGCGGCCTTGCCCGACGCCATCATCGCGCGGATCGCCGTCGGCGCGGTGTAGAGGATATTGACCTTGTGTTTGTCGACGATTTTCGCCACCCGGGTGATGTCCGGATAGTTCGGCACACCTTCGAACAGCAGCGTGGTCGCGCCATTGGCCAGCGGGCCGTAGACGATGTAACTGTGGCCGGTGACCCAACCGACGTCGGCGGTGCACCAGTAGACTTCGCCCGGACGGTAGTCGAACACGCGCTCGTGAGTCATCGCCGCGTACAACAGGTAGCCGGCGGTGGTGTGCTGCACGCCCTTCGGCTTGCCAGTGGAGCCGGAGGTATACAGGATGAACAGCGCTTCTTCCGCGCCCATCTCTTTCGGTGCGCAGACACTGCCCGCCACTTTCATCAGGTCTTCGTACCAGATGTCGCGATGCTGGTTCCACTTGATGTTGCCACCGGTGCGCTGGCACACGATGACTTTCTGGATGCTGCTGGTTTCCGGGTTGGTCAGCGCGTCGTCGACGTTGGTCTTGAGCGGGATCTTCTTGCCGGCACGAATGCCTTCGTCGGCGGTGATCACCACTTTGGATTTGCAGTCGATGATCCGACCCGCCAGGGCTTCCGGCGAGAAACCACCGAACACCACCGAGTGAATCGCGCCGATCCGGGTACAGGCCAACATGGCGACCACGGCTTCGGGGATCATCGGCATATAGATAGTCACCACGTCGCCGCGGTGCACATCCTGGCCACGCAGGGCGTTGGCGAACTTGCAGACTTGTTCGTGCAGCTCGCGGTAGGTGATGTTGCGGCTTTCGGCAGGGTCATCCCCTTCCCAAATGATCGCGACTTGATCGCCGCGCTCGGCCAGATGACGGTCGAGGCAGTTGTAGGAAACGTTCAGGGTGCCGTCGGCGAACCATTTGATGTCGACATGGTGATCGTCGAAGGAAGTCTGTTTCACCGTGGTGAAAGGCTTGATCCAGTCGAGGCGCTTGGCTTGCTCGCGCCAGAAGCCGTCCGGGTTGACGACGGACTGCTGGTACATGGCCTTGTAGGTCGCCTCGTCGGTCAGCGTGTTGGCCAAAACCTCGGGACGAACGGGATACAGAGAAGCCGCACTCATCTTTGTTACCTCGGTGGAATAGTTGTTTTTGTATGACCCAGTTGTAGCCGGGCCGGGCCTATAGAACCATTCGACGATGGTAGTAACAAGCCCCTACAAAATGTGGCTATACCTCGCCGACGCGCTCAAGAGCGGTGATTTCAGGGGCTTTGGGCATTTATGACATTGGCTTCATCTGTGAGCCAAAGGTCGCTTTTCGAAGATTGTTACAGGATCTGCCAATAGTGTTTATCAAAAGCACGCCTATATGAATGTAAACCCCACGCCTAAAATCAGCCTCGCCAACAAGGCAACGTGATTAACCAAGTTGCAGCCCCCACGAAGGCAGTTAATCAAAAACCTAGTACTTAAGTTCTACACGCAACCCCAAAAAGGTTGCGTGACCCCACTCGACCTCTAAAAGGTAAACCTGAAATGAAAGCTTTATTAGTTCTGGCCCTCAGCAGCCTGTGCGCAACCGCCATGGCAGACGAGGTCCCGACTGATGTCGCACAGCAGCAACCCGCCGTTGAGGAATACACTTACTCCACTCACCTGGACATCGCCAAAGTTATCTCCATGAGCGAAATCCCGAACGTCTGCGAAGTTGTTCCGGCGAAAATGGAATACGACGACTCCAAAGGCCAACGCCACATTCTGCGCTACAGCGTCATGGGTAACGGCTGCTCTAACGGCTAATCACCCGCTCTCACCTTCCCAAGGTTCGACCCACCCGCCCGCTATTAAGGCAGATGAAGCGCCGAACCTTATATATCGATTTATACGATTGATTTAAGCGTTTATTTGCGCTTTTTAATCAAATTAACTGGCGTAGCATGAATTCCATACCCAAGGCACAAAACGCCAACGAACCTGGAGCCACTACCATGAAAACCAAATTGATCCTCGCCCTGACCCTTTCCGTCCTGGCCGCTAACACCTTCGCCGCTGACGGCTACGACCGCACTGGCTCGGCTGCTTACAACACACAAGCGGCTGTCGCTTCTGATGGTTACGACCATACCGGCTCGGCGTCTTTCGCCTCCGATGGCTCCGATCACACGGGCGCTGCCAAACTCGCTGCCGACGGTTTTGATCACACTGGCGCCGCCAAAGTCGCTGCTGACGGCTTCGATCACACCGGTGCAGCCAAGGTCGCAGCTGATGGTTCCGACCACGTGGGTGCAGCCCGCCTCAGCTGATCATTGAGTGCGACTTCACAGCCCGACTTCGGTCGGGCTTAGTTGTGTCTGGGGGCATCGAAAAGTGACTCAAAACACAACATGTAGTGAAAAACGCAGTTTTTTGGCTGTTTTTTGAACAAAAAAATGGCTAGCCGAAATTTATGAAAAAAAATCTTCACTCCCGACATCCAGCCAAAGCCCTATAAACCCTCGCTCCGACCGAAAAACCCTCCTTCTCGACCGCTGCATGCGCGGATTCGCCCCACCACGGCAGCAAAAATTTCCCTATAATGCCGCCTTAAACGGGCCTGCAATATTCCCTTACAGGGATAACAGCCAGTCTGAAGCCCACGCTGAAGTCTTCACCGATTTCTGCGCCCGTCAGAGGCTCTCGGAACCCCGTACAAATTTATGTTTATTTGCCTGCGTGTACCGCTGCAAAGAACGCTATCCAACGCGGCCAGTACGGCCGTGTGAAAAACCAACCTATCAGTTTTCACACGGGCATCTGGCCCTCACGCAGGAGACGACACGTCATGCTGAGCTGGGACGAATTCGACAAAGAAGACAGCGGCGAAACCGTTGTAAAAGGCGCCAACGCCGGGCACGCAACTGAAGCCAACATGGACCGCCTCGACACCGCTGGTGGCGTCGCGGCTCAAGAAGCCCGCGCTGTAACCGCGTCCGACTCCGCCGCAATCGCCCGTGCAAAAGCTGCCCTGGACAACCTCGACATCGCCGAAGGCCTCGCCGAACTCGAAGGCGCCTCCGCCCGTGTGGCCGTCGACGAAAAGCGCATGATCAACTGCCGCGCCGACCTTAACCAACTCGTACCCTTCAAGTACGACTGGGCCTGGCAGAAGTACCTGGACGGCTGCGCAAACCACTGGATGCCGCAAGAAGTCAACATGACCGCCGACATCGCCCTCTGGAAAGACCCGGAAGGCCTGACCGACGACGAGCGCCGCATCGTCATGCGCAACCTCGGCTTCTTCTCCACCGCCGACTCCCTGGTTGCCAACAACCTGGTGCTGGCCGTGTACCGCCTGATCACCAACCCGGAATGCCGCCAGTACATCCTACGCCAGGCCTTCGAAGAGGCGATCCACACCCACGCCTACCAGTACTGCATCGAATCGTTGGCCATGGATGAAGGCGAGATCTTCAACATGTACCACGAGATCCCATCGGTCGCGAAAAAAGCCACCTGGGGCCTCAAATACACCCGCTCGATCTCCGATCCGAAGTTCGAAACCGGCACCGTCGAAACCGACAAAGAGCTGCTGCGCAACCTGATCGCCTACTACTGCGTTCTGGAAGGCATCTTCTTCTACTGCGGCTTCACCCAAATCCTCTCCATGGGCCGTCGCAACAAAATGACCGGCGTCGCCGAGCAGTTCCAATACATCCTGCGCGACGAATCCATGCACCTGAACTTCGGCATCGACGTGATCAACCAGATCAAAATCGAAAACCCACACTTGTGGGACGCTGAAATGAAGGAAGAAGCTTCGCAGATGATTCTGCAAGGCACTCAGCTGGAAATCGAATACGCGCGTGACACCATGCCTCGCGGCGTGTTGGGCATGAACGCGGCGATGATGGAGGACTACCTGAAGTTTATTGCTAACCGTCGGTTGTCGCAGATTGGTTTGAAGGAAGAGTATCCAGGGACGACTAACCCGTTCCCTTGGATGAGCGAGATTATGGACTTGAAGAAAGAGAAGAACTTCTTTGAGACTCGGGTTATTGAGTATCAGACTGGTGGGGCGTTGAGCTGGGATTGATTCCTGAGCTTGCCGCGATTTGACGATGTAAATCGACAAATCAAAATACTAAAAGCCCCGATCTGATCGGGGCTTTTTATTGGGTGGGAAAAGTCTTACTTCTTTCGACGCTCACCGCCAATCCTCCTACAGCAACTCCAGATTTTTCTGCATTGATGACTCTTAAAAGCGCCTCTAAGCTCTATTGCAGGTGCCTAAGAAACGCCCAACGTAGAAGCTAATTCCCTCACACAGTACGCGTGCTGATTTCAGCGATGTATGCGCAATCCTGTGAGTGAGAGAAACGGCTCGTTGGGATTTCTTAGATCCTCTACGTTGGGTTCCGGCCCTCTTCAACTTCACACGTAGAGGTAATGGATATGCCTACACAAATCCCACATCGTTCGGTCATGACTGATCCTTTCAACCCGACAATCTTCACTCGCCATAACCTCTCCCTCCACGCACTCCTGCTGGAAAACCAACCATGGTTCTGCGCCCGCGATCTAGGTCGCTTATTGGGCGTTCACTTGAATGATCGCGTGGTCAGCAAACTCGACGAGGATCAAAGGCTCACACTGTTGATTCGCTACCACGGTCAACCGGAGCAACGGTTGATGCTTAGCGAGTCAGGTGTATATGCCTTGTTGGTGTATCACTACGCGCCGGTAAATCGATTGTTACGTGAGTGGCTAACGCATCAGGTTGTCCCCGCCTTGCGTGATGCGTTGCCGTCTGACAATGCCGATCGACCGATGTTGAGTTTGTTGGACTGGCCGGAGATGTCATTGAGTCTGTTGCATTGGCAGGATGAAGGCTGGATTCGGCTGCGGGACATGCCGTTGCTACTGCTCAGCCGCACACGGCGGCGAGTGCCAGCGGGTAAGCCTTGGTGGCGGAAGGTATTGGAGGTGGTCCAGTCTTCGAGGCCTTCGGTGAGTTAGTGCAGCTGTGTCTTTTGTAAGATCGACCGAGGGGGTTCAACCCTCGGCGATCGTCAAACGCGGATTCAGCTCATTCCTAAGCGTCTGGCGCAGTTCTAGCCACCTGGCCTCACGATTTTACGCTACACAAAATTCCATTTAATTCTGTATTAGCAGCCTCGGGCGTATTGCCGGCAACGGCCCAATTGTCTTGGCACACAGCTCAATCAGCCTTCAATTGCTTCCAACCGTTGCTTCAGCCTCTGATTCACCAACGCTCCGTGCACGCCAGAATGAATTTCCCGATGGCAACTTGGGCACACAGCCCCCACATAGCGTGGGTGATCTAACCCACCATCTGAGAGCCGATTTACGTGATGCGGCTCTAAGTAGGGTGTGCCATCCTTTTTCATAAAAGGAGCCGGCTTCTCACAGCTCTCACATTCACCCTCGGCGCGCATCAACACATAGTGCGCAACCTTACGGCTGCGTTGATAGATCTTACGCGGAGCGGATTGTCCTAAATCATCGCTGCTAGGCTTACATGCAGCCAACGCAGCCAACCGCGCAGCAGCCAGAGATTCGGAGAGGTCAGCCTCATCTTCATACTGTTCTTCATCTGCTATTTCACCAGAAATACCCACAGGGACTAACCGAAAAACAATCGCCGTCCGATCCTGGCCGCTCACATCCGGCTGGGTCCGCTCAAACATGTCGGCGCAAGAAAACTCGCCCACGTAAGCGTTGCCTTTACCTTTGCCGAGGGACTTAAACAAATGCAGCGCTCGGCCATCCTCGGCATGCTCAGCAATAGCGCGGTTGCCTCGGATCAAAGTCATCGGCCCCCGCTGTCCTTCACCGGTATAAAGATAGGCGCCGTTGTCCCAATCGTCGGCATACCCGTATTGCTCACCGCTATCGCCCGTGAACAAAAAAATCACAGGGTGGGTAGCGGACGCTGCAATACCGCTTTGCAGGCTTCCACCGAACGGTCCGTTGATCTCAGTTTTTCGGTCGTAAACAGCTCCCGGCGTGAACTGCAATACAGGCTCGCCTTCCCCATGCGGTAACTCCACAATAGTGAAGCCTCGCTTTTCTAGGTAGCTGTTGGTCGGGCGCCCACCCGAGAATTCGCCTACGGCAATTCCGGTAGCCAGAGAGACGATTTTCTTCGCCGGGTACAGTTCACCGCCTGCGTGAACGGCGTAACGGTGAGCTAAGTTCTTTTCCCAACCCTGCCACTCGCTCTTACTCCGAAATTTACGATCAAACTCCAACAACGCTTTGTCTATTCGTTCCTTCGAAACCGCTTTGATCACCACGAGCGCTGCCCTTTATCGACAATTGCCGTAGGAAAATTCCTACCGTCGCCAAAGTACCAAAGGGTTTCAATACGTAACAGGGCGAATAGCCACTATTTCTAGAGTTGCCCACGCTAGCTGAAGGCTGAGATTTCGATAGTCGTGGCGAACCTGCTCTTGGTGGTGTGCCGTTGAAGGTTGTGATTGATGGTGCGTAGAACAGATATTCAGTGGCGTTCTTGAGTTTTTCGCGAGCAAGCTCGCTCCTACAGATTCGGTGGATTGCCATGGGTTTTACGGTGTGTTGAAAACACTCCGTGCAACCCACCCCACCTCCCGCTATTAATACCCTTCCCCACTCAAGGACCCGAGCCCACCATGAAATTCGACCTCGCCTACTGCCTCAGCCTCGACGACAAGCTGTCGATCTATGACGTGCGCGATCTCAATTTCGACGAGACCATGGAGTTCGACTCCGCCAAAGAACACTTCCAATGCCCCAACGATTCCTGCCGTTTGGCCTTCGATGCGGCGAATATGTTGACGACGTTCAACGCCAAGAACGTGAACTACGTGCGCACCCCGCACTTCAAGAACACGCCCAGCACCCGGCATGTGGCGGATTGTCCTTATGTCAGTCTCAAGGCGTCGGCGTCAGGTGTGGACGCGGACGGTGCGGAAACGGATGACAGTCGCGAGGAGCATTTCCCGTCGGAGTTGTTGCTGACGCGACGCGAGTATGTGCGTAAGCCGTCGAACCCGGCGGTGGCGGCTGATGTGATGCGGGATGATCCAAAACCCTCTTCAGCGGCCAGTGATGTCGAACACCCGAGCCGCGAATCGGCACCAGACAAGACCAGTGTCTTCGCTCACCCGGTGGAGTGTTTTGTTTCGAACTTCGAGGACAAGGAGCTGCTCAAGCGCATGCCACTGAAGATTGGCGAGCACACGGCGCCTTATGGGTCGTTCTTCAAGAAGATCGAGTATCTGCAGGACAACAAGGGGCTGATTTACTGGGGCAAGATCAAGGAGATCAAGGATTACACGCAGAGCTTTCGCATCGATTTCGAACAGAAGGTCTGGTTCAAGCAAGCGGACGAGGCGAAGAAGAAGCCTTATTCAGTCAACGTTTACTTGAGCAAAAAGCTGATCGACAACTACCGCAAGCGCAAAGCGTTTCTGGAAGAGATCAAGCACGCCAGTGAGAGCGGGAAAGAGTTGTATTGCTTCTTTTATGGCGTGACGCCGGAGTTGAAGCAGGTACCGAGCAAGAAAAACCCCGAGCAGACGTTCGGGGTGTTCAGCGCGAATATTGAGAACCTGGATCACTTCATTATTCGTGAGGCGCCGGGGCTCAAAGGTTAAAGGATCGGGGCACGGCGTCATTGCGACGGCTCATTGCGCTTCGAGATTAAGCTGCCTTACGACCTCCCGAATCTCCCGTTTCGCTTCCTTGTGCCGCTCACGGGCTGCTTGTATGCCAACCTCATCAAGGCCGCCGTAACGGCTTAACCAGTGAACGATCATTTCCTCATCCGGGTAGAAGTAATCCTTATGCTCTTTACCACCTCTCGGGTAGTTGTTCATGTCGGCATCGAAGCGGCCTGCCGAGAACTCGTCGGGGGGTAAAGAACCTCGTTCGGCAGCACATCCCTCAAACACCCAGGCGATGTCATTGATATGTTTCTGCGCACCGCGATGTCCGCGCTTGTAAAACACGTACTCGCGACAACTCTCCTGGAATCGCTCCGCTATCAGTTCGTCGTTGAACCAACGAAGTATGTCGTGTTGCCCCGCATGCTGAATCACGCCGTTTATCCAACGCTCGGAAAAACGTTGAACGAAACCTACGATGTCCGCTTTTTTCGCGTCCGCAAAAATCATGCAATAACGAGTTTTTACGTGAATGACGTACAACACATGCTTGCGTTGAACAGTGACGGCGTGAACCAGCCACTGTTCGGCTGACTCATCAGGCACATCATCTTCAATGACGGACGATGGCGGTTTGTCCACCGGGCTGATTTTTTTACCCTTGTGCACGCGGCTGAAGAAGTTACTTGCCGCTTCGGTGCAATTGAAGATCCACATCCATCTTTCTCTTATAAAGGGCTGGTGATAACCGTTTTCAGTCCTGCCGCACGATCTCTTCGACCCATTCAAGCTCATAGGGCCGGCGAATGACATCCGAGATGTAGTCCAGCGCATCTTCACTGAGCACTGATAACTCTGCGTCGGTCAGCAAGTCATGCATGACAAACAACCTTAAAGCGGTGAGAGCACTGGAGCGGGATTGGCTGTGATGGTCAAAGGCTCGGGCCATGTCCTTGTTTCGATCATGGATCAGGCCGTAGAGCATTCCATATCGAGCGTGAGCAGACAGCGCACCGTGCAGGGTAATGGCTTTTGCATCGGCAAGAACGCCCTGGCAAAACCGATCGAGCGCAATCTTGCGCAGTTCCTTGAACTTCTTCCAGTCACTTTCGAGGATCGACATGACGTTCTCCTGCGTGAAATCTTGATCAATGCAAAGACTTATTCTTGCGAAAAAACCTCCTGATTCCAACCCTACTTGACCCACATACCAAGCATCACCACCACCAGCAAACCAACATACACCCGCGCATGCATTCGATCCGGTATCCGCCCAATCCACGGCGTAGCCAACCGAATCCCCACCAGCGCCCCCACCGTCAAAACCGCAAACGCCATCACATCCACATAACCGACAAACCACGGCCCAAGATCAAACTCGGTAAACCCAGCCATCGCCATGTAAGTCAGCGTCCCGGCCAGCGCCACGGGCAAACTCAGCGGATTGGCCATGGACGTCGCCTGGGACATGCTCAACCCACAACGCCGCAATAACGGCACGGTCATGACACTGCCGCCTACGCCGAGAAACGTGGCGATGGTGCCGATTCCTACACCGCCGCCAGACACTTCTGCCCTTCCCAATCGCCGTGGGATGGCGGTGTCGGGTGCTGTAAGAAAACCACGTCGCAACAGGCAATCCGCGATGGTCACGCCCAGGTACGCGATGAAGGCATAGCGAATCACTTCGCCACTTACCCACATCGCCGCTACGGCGCCGACGACCGCGCCCATGCCGATAAACCCGCCCAACGGCCACAAGTAATGACGAATGAGATTACCGGCACGGCGGTGTTTTCCGGTGGCGATCGTTGCGTTGACGATCATCACACAGGTCGAAGTTGCCACAGCAATGTGCATCGCCGATTGGCTGACGGGGTCGTCTGTGCCGTGGCTGGTCATGAGCATGCGGTACAACAATGGCACGACGACGAAACCGCCACCGAAGCCGAACAGCACCGCGGTGATGCCGGTCATGCAGCCGAAGAGTGCCAGCAGAAGATAGAACATGGAGGTCGTCCGTTGGTTGAGAGCGGTCGACGATAGAGCGATGCGCCTTGGCCTGCTTCAGCAAGTCAGCCAATAATGTTCGTGTTTACGCCAACCACTGGGACTGCTCGATGCGCAATGTTTCGATTGATCTGCTGGACCACACGCCACGGCCGGTGGTGGCCATCGGTACGGATTATTCCCACGGCCATTTGTTGCCTCGTCATACACATCGACGGGCGCAATTGTTGTACGGCGCCACCGGGGTGATGCAGGTCAGCACGCACGATGGCAATTGGGTGGTGCCGCCACAGCGGGCGGTGTGGATTCCGGCGGGAGTGGCGCATGAGGTGCTGATGCTGGGGGTGAGCACGCGCAGTTTGTATATCGAGCCGGGGGCGGTGGATCTGGGAGATCGTTGTCAGGTGATCAGCGTTTCGCCGTTGATGCGGCATTTGCTGATGGAGGCGGTGGAGATTCCGCTGGCGTATGACGAGCGTGGGCGCGACGGTACGCTGATCGGCTTGCTGCTGCATGAACTGGCGCGCAGCACTCACCTGCCGTTGCACATTCCCCTGCCCGTCGATGCGCGGCTACTCACGTTGTGCCAGGGCTTTGTGCAGCGGCCCGACGCTCACCAGTCGCCACAGCAATGGGCCGATCAGTTGCATATCAGCCTGCGAACTTTCAATCGCCTGTTCCGCCAACAGACGGGCCTGAGTTTCAGCCAATGGCGGCAGCGGGCTTGTGTGGTACTGGCGCTGGCGCGGCTGGTGGTGGGCGAACCGGTGACGCGCATTGCCCTGGATTTTGGCTATGACAGCCCGGCGGCGTTCTCCACGATGTTCCGTCGCGTACTGGGACAGGCACCAACGACCTGGCTGGACGGGACGAGATAGAACCAATCAAAAAATGAGTTTGATTCGGGCTCAAAACAACTGTACAAAAACACAGTACATTTTGAATCAGCACTCTTGAGCCCGGAGAACACCATGGCCTCTCTTGCGATGAAAATCACCCTGGAACGTATCGCCCTTTTCCAGTTCACCCCCGCACATAGCGTTCAGGCCCGAGCGATGCTGGGTTGGAGTGTGGAGGAGCTGTCTCGGGAATCCGGGGTTTCGGTGGACGCTATTCAGCGATTTGAGGATGAACGCGGTGTGCTGGATGTTACGCGGCTGGCGTTGGCTTATCGGTTTGAATCGGAGGGGTTGGTGTTCTTCCCGGGGTTCGCGCCGGGTCGAGGGATGAATGTGAAAGGGTCGACGCCCGATCCGGTGGGGCGGGCGGATTATGCGATGGTTGAGTGAGGTGTCGGCGAATGAATGAAGTCGATGGAAGCGATAGCTGTGTTTACAAGGCACTGGGCTATCCCGACGCGGATGAGATGCGGGCCAAATCTGAGTACGTTATGAAGATTGGCATACTTCTCGAAACCGGGCGTCTGAGTAAGACTGAGGCGGCACAACAACTCGGGCTGTCGCAAGAGGAGCTGAATGAAATGCTCCGCGGAAAATTTCGCGATTTGACTGTGGCAAAGATCTCGGAATATCTAAATCTGCTACAGGACGAACGCAGCTAGTTTGGTTGTGAAACTCGGGCCGCTCCGTGAGTCGGCCCGGCGACACATCATCAAGCGTTCTGAGGCTCCACCTGATCACCAACGTTTTCCATCTCCGACCACCAAGCGCTGCCCCGCTGCGGATACATCACATTAAACGCCTGCCCCATCTGCGGCGTGGTAATCGAAACATTCCGCTCCCAGGCCAATGCCAGAATGCGGTCGAAAGGTTCGAACCAAGCATGCATCGACAAATCGAATGTGCCGTTGTGAATCGGCAATAACCAGCGGCCTTTGAGGTCGATGTGCGCCTGTAGGGTTTGCTCCGGCTGCATGTGCACATGCGGCCACTCAACGTTGTAGGCACCGGTTTCCATGAGTGTCAGGTCGAAGGGGCCGTACTGCTCGCCGATGCGTTTGAAGCCATCGAAATAACCGCTGTCGCCGCTGAAGAAAATTCGCGCGTCGCCGTCGATCATCACCCACGAGGCCCACAGCGTGCTGTTGCCATCGAACAGACCGCGACCGGAAAAGTGCTGCGAAGGTGTGGCGATGAACTGAATACCGTCGATCTCAGTGCCTTGCCACCAGTCCAGTTGTCGGACCTTGCTGGCGTCGATGCCCCATTTGATCAGGGTGTCGCCCACGCCCAGCGGTGTCAGAAAGTACTTGGCCTTGTCCGCCAGTTTGAGCACCGCTTGATAATCGAGGTGGTCGTAGTGATCGTGGGACAGGATCACCGCTTCAATAGGCGGCAGTTCTTCGAGGCTGATCGGCGGCTGGTGAAAGCGCTTCGGGCCGGCCCATTGCACCGGTGAGGCACGCTCGGCGAAGACCGGGTCGGTGATCCAGAATTTGTCCCGCAGTTTAAGCAGTACGGTGGAATGGCCGAGGCGGTAGACGCTGTGGTTAGGTGCGGCGATCAACGCTGCCTGAGTCAGGGTTTGCACCGGGACAGGCGCCGTAGGGCGGGTGTTACGCGGTTTGTGGAAGATCATGTTCCACATGATGCGCACCATTTTGCGAAAGCCTTCGCGTTGCACGGGCGCATGGTTTCGGAAGTGCCCTTCTGCCTGACGGGATGCTTCAGGTGTGGAGACGTTGTCCGCAGGGGAAGTTGAAGTGGCCATGACTGAATGACTCCAGGAAAACCAACTGATTCGCAGTTTTCCGCTTGGGACGATAAATGGCCAAGGCACGCACGCATCAGCCGGAGATTCTATTTTTCACTGCGCAGGATTAACAAAACATTACACTGCACAGTGTAGTTTCTAGGTTGCATCAAAGCTGATCACAAGTAAACTGCCAAGTGTAGTTCTCACTTCTTCCTGCCAAAAGCGTACTTATGACAGCTCCACAGCGCCTCACCGACCGAAAACGCGAAGCCATCATTCAGGCGGCGATTGCCGAATTCCGTGCCAACGGTTTCGACATCACCAGCATGGACAAGATCGCCGCCACCGCCGGCGTGTCGAAGCGCACGGTGTACAACCATTTCCCCAGCAAGGAAGAGTTGTTCGCCGAAATCCTCAATCAATTATGGGCGCGGGTGACGTCAGAACAAGAAACGCCCTACCACCCCGACCTGCCGCTGCGCGACCAGATGCGCCGGATGCTGATGGCGAAATTGCAGATGCTGGGCGATGACAATTTTCTCGACCTGGCGCGAGTGGCCATCGCCGCCACCATCCATTCCCCCGAGCGCGCCCAGAATATGGTCGCCCGAATGGGTGAGCGCGAAGAAGGCCTGACCGTGTGGATCCGCGCGGCCCAGGCCGACGGTCGTTTGAAACCGGTCGCTCCCGAATTCGCCGCACAACAGATTCAGGGAATGCTCAAATCCTTTGCGTTCTGGCCACAGATTTCCATGGGCCTGCCCGGCTTGTCAGCCGAGATGCAGACCACGGTGGTGGAGTCGGCACTGGACATGTTTCTGGCCTGCTATCAGCTCTGAACCGAGCTGCAATAAATGACAATGTCTGCCGTTTTTTCCAATCACTGGTCACTCTGGATAAAACACCGCAATGTGTTTCAGAATGAAACTGGCGCTGGGGCTATAGTGAGCCTCAGTCCCAGCGCCATGCAGAGAGCACCATGACCACCACGACTTCCGACACTCAACCCGCCCTCCCCGTCGACCATCTGCGTTTTCATCGCCCCCACGCACACTTGGTGCCTACCTTTGGCAACGACAAGTTTGCGCTGCGCGCCGAGGCCTTCGCGCGGTTCTTCGGCACGCCGACCTTTCTCGGCGCGCAGACGCTGATCGTGGTGTTATGGGTTTGCCTCAATCTGTTCGGCGTGGCCCACTTCGATCTCTACCCGTTCATCCTGCTGAACCTGGCGTTCAGCCTGCAATCAGCGTATGCCGCGCCGTTGATTCTGCTGGCCCAGACCCGTCAAGCGGCGCGGGATAAAGCCCAGTCCGACGCCGACGCCCTGCACCGCGAAACCCTGGCCGTCGCCAACAGTGAACGTCAGGCGCAAGCGGCGCAGAACACTGCGCAACTGCTGGAGTTGCTCGAGCAAAACACCCGGCTCACCGAAATGACCAAGTCCCTCACCGAACGCATCGAAAGCCTGACCTCGGAAATGCATCAGCACTTCGTGCGCAAGGATCAGCCAAATCGTTAATCAGCGAACCACCACCTTGTCCGCGGGGACCTGAAGCAGTGTGACTGCACGCTGCTGCCAGCGTTTTTTGTAGCTGGGTGTCGATGTCTCGTTGTTGCCATCCAGCACGATCTGGATGACACCCTTTTGGCAAATAGCGAACACTCGTTGAACACCTACCGCACGACCACCGTCCTCGACAATGGCCTGAGCAAGCTCCGCCTGCGTATCGCTGCCCAGAAATTTCCCGCCACAGGAAAATGGCTGCGCCATTACCGGCCACGCCACCGTGCAAATACAAAAAGACGCCAGCCATTGAGTTACTTTCTTCATCGTTATCCCTCTTTCGTATCAGTTCAGTCGAATGACGTAACGTCAAAACTAGAGGGCGGCAGTTACCTTAACAATCAGAAAAGTCGACAGCCGTCATAGGTTAAATGCACCAGATATCGAAGGCTGTTTCCTGGGTTGGCACCTATGCAAGCAAACGAATGTTTTGTCCCAACTCATCGAACAACGTCACCACCGAGCGCAAGGCGCGGCAGTCCGGGCGGGTCAGCAACCAGAGTGCCGTGTCGTAACCGTGTAGTGGCTCGCTCAACGGCTGCAGCCCGTCACCGATGAGGAAGTCCGGCAATGCCGCGACACCGAGCCCGGCCCGCACCAGCTCAGTCACCGACAACATGCTGTTGCAGCGATAACCCGGTGTGACGCCGGGCAACTGCTGACGGCGCCACACAACGGTGGGGTGATCGGGGAGGAAATCGTCCGGGGCGATCCAGGTCAGCGACGCCAGGTCTTCGGAATCGACCGACTTCAGATACGCCTCACTGGCACAGACTCGATAGGAAACCTGGGCCAATCGCCGACCCACCAAGTGTTCGGGCGGTGTGCGGGTCAGGCGCAAGGCGATATCCGCATCCCGGCGGCTGAGGTTGGCGAAGTCGTTGGAGGTACTCAACTCGATGGTCAGCGCCGGGTAGCCGGGCATGAACTTCGCCAACGCCGGCAGCAGCAAGCCTTGCAAGACCGAATCGGTACAGGTCAGGCGCACCGTGCCGCTGATGACTTCACCACCCTGCTCCACGCCAATGCGCGCCGCCTCCAGCGCCTGTTCGGCCCGCTCAGCCTGCTCGGCAAGGGTTTGCGCCAAGGTGGTGGGCAAGTAGCCGGCGCGGCTTTTTTCGAACAGTTGCTGGCCCAGCGCGGCTTCCAGTCGGCGCACGGCGCGAAATACGGTCGAGACGTCGACCTTCAACAACGTCGATGCCCGGGCCAGAGAGCCGCCACGCACCAGCGCGAGGATCAGGGACAGGTCGGGGTAATCCAGTCGATAGTGCATCGGTGCATTGATCAATTGGGATAACGCCAATATCGAGTGCGTGAACGCCAATCTATAGTGGGCGCCAGGAATCAACAAGCGTGGAGCGCACTCATGGAAACCCGCCCAATTCGCATCGCCCTGATCGGCGATTACGACCCGCACGTCACCGCTCACCAAGCCATTCCCGTCGCCCTCGGCATGGCCGCTGAACAGGCGAACACGGATGTGCAGTTCCAATGGTTGGCCACTGACTGCATCAGCGCCGATGCGCCATTGGCTGATTTCGACGGTTTCTGGTGCGTGCCTGCCAGCCCTTACCGCGATATGGACGGTGCGTTGCGGGCGATTCGGTTTGCCCGTGAACAGCAACGGCCGTTCCTGGGTACCTGCGGCGGTTTTCAACACGCCGTACTCGAATACGCCCGAAATGTTCTGGGCTGGGACGATGCCGAACACGGTGAAACATCGCCGGATGCGGCGCGAGCGCTGCTCACGCCATTGACCTGTTCGCTGGTGGAAGCCGTCGACAGCATTCATCTGGTTGAAGGCTCGTTGATCGCCGAGGCGTACGAAAGCGCTGAGATTGTCGAAGGATATCGCTGCCGCTACGGCGTTAATCCCGCGTTCGAACGTGAGTTGTTGAGCCAGCAGCTGTGCGCTGTTGGCCATGATGCTTCAGATGACTTACGGGCGGTGGAACTCAAAGGGCATCCGTTCTTCGTCGCAACGCTGTTCCAACCTGAACGCGCAGCGCTCAAGGGCACGCTGCCGCCGCTGGTCCGTGCATTGATCGCAGCCTGCAAGGGGCAGAAGTCATGATCGCCAAGACTCCGCCAACGCCTTACTACGCGGTGATTTTTACCTCCCTGCGCACCGACGGTGATCACGGTTACGAGCAGGCAGCCAAGCGCATGGTAGAACTGGCCCGTGAGCAACCCGGTTTCCTGGGGGTGGAATCGGCTCGGGGTGAAGACGGGCTCGGGATTACGGTGTCCTACTGGGCCAGCGAAGCGGCGATTCTGGCGTGGAAACATCATCCCGAGCACTGTGAGATTCGCGAGCGCGGGCGGTCGACCTGGTATTCGTCTTGTCATACGCGGGTGTGCATGGTTGAGCGGGCTTATGCATTCAGCCAGTGAGTGGTTGTGGTGCTCTTAAGACCGCCATCGCGAGCAGGCTCACTCCCACATGGGTTATGTGTCGATCACAAGACCAATGTGGGAGTGAGCCTGCTCGCGATGAGGCCAGCACAATCACCGCAAAACTCAGCCCTGCACCAAACGGCGAACCGCCGAAATCTCCGGCACCTCCCGCCGATTCATGTACACCCGCAACGGCTCGGTGATGTTGATCCGGTCATCGATGTTCTGATCCAGCAACAACTGAATCAACTCACGCTTGAGCGTCATGGCCTGCGCGGAACCTGGGGCCCAGACGAATTCGCTGGTGGGAATAATGCCGTCGTCAGCCACGTCCATGCCGAAAGAGTCTTCGCTGAATCGAACAATGTACTGGCCGGTCTTGCGATTGAGGCCGACGAAGCCTTTGAGTTGGTCGGCGGCCTGGCAGATGAGCTCGGAAGTGATGCGCATGATAAACCTCACAGAAGGTCGCAAAGGACCGGTGATCGATGGTTTACACGCAGGGCAAGCGAATGGGCGTTCCCTCTGCCGGGGTAACTGCCGGGGCCAAGAGTACTGCAAAGAAGCGCACAAAAGCGCTGAAAAAATCTGCTTTAAACACGTTTATGTCGGTCTGGCGATAGCGCAAGCGGCGCTCAGTTGTTAAAAGATAGGTCTTTGAAAATCTGCGAAAGGACCTCGACCATGCCTGTTACCTTCCCCAAGAGCGCCCTGTTGCTGAGTCTGATGCTGGGCCTCGGCCAGGCACAGGCCGCCAGCGAGCCAAGCCCCACCGCATTGGCAACCCGTACGGGCATCCCGCATCCGGCCGTGATCGCTCATCGTGGCGCGTCCTTCGATGCCCCGGAATCCACCGCCGCCGCCTACAAACTGTCCCGCGATCTGGGCGCCGACTACCTGGAACTGGACGTGCAACGCAGCAAGGATGGCGTGCTGTTCGCCCTGCACGACAACAACCTGCAACGCACCACCGATGTCGCCAGTAAATTCCCTGAGCGCAAGGACCGCCCGGCCAACGAGTTCACCATCGCCGAGCTAAAAACCCTCGATGCCGGCAGTTGGTTCAACACTGCCTACCCGGATCGCGCGCGTCCTTCGTACGTCGGTCTGAAGATCCTGACCCTCGACGAAATCATCGACATTGCCCAAGGCAATCCGCTGCACAAGCCCGGTCTGTACATCGAAACCAAAGAGCCGAAGCAGTTTCCCGGGATCGAGCACGACCTCAAGGAAAAACTCCAGGATCGCGGCTGGTTGAGCCCGGCGGGGTCGAAACTGGCGAAGAGCGATCTGGCGGTTGGCCAGGGCAAAGGTAAAGTCGTGCTGCAAACCTTCGAGAAGAGCAGCCTCGAACTGCTCGAGAAGGAAATGCCGAAAGTGCCGAAAATCCTCCTGCTGTGGGTCGGTGAAGGCAGTATCGAGCCGAAATCCAAGGTGACGTTTGCCGAGTCCGGCGACAAGGACAAAGCCACTTATTACGCCAAACAACAACCGAAAGACAAAGCCGAATTCCAGCAATGGGTCGAGTACGCCAAAGCCCAGGGCGCGATCGGCACCGGCCCTTCTGCTGCGCTGACCAAGGGTGGTGATCAGAGTTACTCAGACTTGGTGCAACCGTGGATGAACCAGTACACCCACGATCAGGGCTTGTTGGTGCACGTTTACACCATCGACGATGACGTGGATTACCAGAAAGTCATGGACGCCGGTGTCGACGGCATCTTCACCAACCGCGCCAGCGAACTGCTCAACTTCTACAAACGCCCGGCGGCGGCCAGTGTTGCTCAATTGCTGCAGAACAACGGTTACTGATGAACATGTGAATGATCTATACCCAGTCGCGTTCGGGGAATTAAGGGTGGATTAAGTTGCGCCGGATAACCTGATCCCACTTAAACGGATCACCCAAGGAAAGAACTTCATGAAAACCCTGACTGCCCTGTTCACTGCCGCTGCCCTGACCTTCACCGCTGGCCTGGCCCAGGCTGATGTCCGCGTCGACCAGATCCCTGAGCTGGTCAAAAGCGGCAAGATCAAGCCACTGGAAGAAATGAACCAGGCTGCTCTGAAATTGCATCCAGGCGCGACCATCACCGACACGGATCTGGACAACCATTTCAATGGCTACGAGTACGAAGTCGAACTGCGCACCGCCGATGGCAAAGAATTTGACGTGGACTTCGATGCCACCACCGGCAAAGTTCTGAGCAACAAACAAGACACCTGATGCACAAACACCAAGCCGCACGATCTTCGGATCGTGCGGCTTTTTTGCACATCAAATTCAGGCAAATCAAGTCGCGCCAACGCCGCGTCAGCCCGCTAGAATTCCACCACACTTTTCATGCAGGGATAGTTTGAAATGGGGCAAGCAGCGGCAGCAGACATCGCCACGATCGGTCGGATCAGGGCGGTGCCGGCGATTCTTCAAGTGGTCCGTGAACTGACGGGGCTGCGCTTCGTCGCCGTGGCCCGGGTCACCGAAGATTCGTGGACGGCGTGTGCGGTGCTCGACCAACTGAATTTCGGTTTACAGGTCGGCGGTGAACTGGATCTTGTCACAACCCTGTGCCACGAAATTCGTCAGGCGCATCATTCGGTAGTCATCGACAAGGCCAGTGAAGACCCGCGTTACCGCGATCACCACACCCCTCGCCTCTATCAGTTCGAAAGCTACATCGCCGTGCCGATTTTCCGCACCGACGGACGCTTTTTCGGCACCATCTGCGCCCTTGACCCCACCCCTGCGCCCCTCAAATCCAGCACGATCCAGAGCACCATGGAATCCTTCGCCCGGATGCTGGCGCTGCAGATCGAGGCCGAAGAAAACCTGCAAAAGACCGAAGCCGCGCTGAAGCAGGAACGGGAAACCGCCGAACTGCGCGAACAGTTCATCGCCGTGCTCGGGCATGATCTGCGCAACCCCTTGTTCGCCATCAGCGCCGGCGCCGAAATGCTCCTGCGCAAACTACCCGATGAGGCGAATCTGCAGCGGGCCCGGCACATCCTCACCAGCGCCCGTCGTGCGACCAAACTGGTCGATGACGTTCTGGATTTCGCTCGCGGCTCTTTGGGCCGTGGCATTCCAGTGAACATCGAGCCGTGCCCCGATCTTGCGGATGCCTTGCGGCATGTGATTTCAGAGGTTCAGAGCATCCATCCCGGCCGCTCCATTCAATCGTCCATCGGCGACCTGCACAGCGTTCATTGCGATCGCGAGCGGGTCGCGCAGTTACTCTCCAATCTGGTGGCGAACGCGGTTGCTCATGGCGATCCCGACGGCCCGATTGAAATCAGCGCGCAAATCAATAAAGGACAGTTCGTGCTGAGCGTGAAAAATCAGGGGCTGATTGCCGAGGATGCGCTGCCCCATCTGTTCCGGCCCTACTCGCGACCGACCAGCGGAACACCGCGGACCGGCCTCGGGTTGGGGTTGTACATTGCCAGTCAGATTGCGCAGTCCCATGGCGGAAAACTGGACGTGGTCTCGACCGAGCAACAGGGCACGACGTTTACTTTCAGCCTTCCAGTCACCATCTGCGAATGAGCCGCCGCGACGTCCGCCGCTGTGTACCGACTCGGTAAGCAAACCGGTACACAGTCATTCCCGTTACGCGCTTAAACGCGCCGTCACTTCATTCAATTGCCCCGACAACCCGTGCAGGTTGTGACTGGCCGCTTCGGTGCGCTGCACGTTGTCCAGATTGGTGCTGGCGATGCTGGTGATTTCGGTGAGGTTGCGCGAGATGTCTTCCGCCACGGACGTCTGCTCTTCCGCGGCGGTGGCGATCTGACGGTTCATGTCGCGAATGGCTTCCACGGCAAGGGTGATGCGCTCCAGCATGGCGCCGGCCTGAGTCACTTGCTCGACACTTTCCTCACTGCGCGACTGACCGCTTTCAATCGCCTGAGCGGCGTCCACCGCACCGGTTTGCACCGTTTGAATGATCTGGTTGATCTCGATGATCGACGCCGCCGTGCGCTGGGCCAGGCTGCGAACTTCATCGGCCACCACCGCAAAACCACGGCCGGCTTCACCGGCACGGGCTGCTTCGATGGCGGCGTTGAGCGCCAGCAGATTGGTCTGCTCGGCGATGCCGCGAATCACTTCCAGCACCTTGCCGATGCGCCCGCTGTCGGTTTCCAGACGACGAATGACCGTGGCGGTATTGGCAATTTCGCTGCGCATTTGGGTGATGGTGTGAATGGTGCCCTGCATGACCTTTTCGCCCTGCTGGGCGGACTGGTCGGCATCATCGGCGGCTCGTGCCGCATCGGCAGCGTGACGTGCGACTTCTTGCGCGGTAGCGGACATTTCGTTCATCGCCGTGGCCACCTGATCGGTGCGGTTGAACTGCTCGTTAGTGCCGCTGGCCATCAGGGTGGCGATGGAGTTCAGCTCACCGCTGGCACTGTCCAGATCCGAGGCGCTGCGCTGCAAACGGTTGAAGGTTTCGGCAAGAAAATCGCGCAGGGTATTGGCGGCCATCGCCAGTTTGCCCAATTCGTCCTGACGGGTGCTGGCCACGCGTTCGGCAAAACGACCCTGGCTGAGTTGCGCCACGTACTCGATCAGTTTGCGAATCGGTTCCACCAGGTTGCGGTTAACCAGCCACAGGCTCAACAACCCGATCAACAGACCCGAGGCAAGCATCACTATGATCCCCAGCAACACAGTGCGGTCGGCGTCGGCGCTGATCAGCTTCGATTGCTCGGCCCCCCCCTTGCGCAGTTCGCTGACCAACTCGCTCATCTGATCGCTGGTTGCGCGGTCCACACCTTTGACCGCCGTGTCGCCAGCCGTGGGGTCGGCGCCTGCCGCCACGTAGGCGTCACGGCCCTTCTGATAAGCCGCGCCCAACAGACGATGTTCGTCCCGCAGGCGTTCGATGCGCGTCTTGAGTGACGGCTCGATACCCTTCTGCCCGGCCAGTTCACCGAGGATGCCCTGCACGTCGCGCTGACGGTCTTCGAATTGCTTCCAGTATTTGTCCAGATCCGCAGGCTGCTTGCCGCGCAGCAGGACGTTTTTCCACTCCTGTACCTGCACCTTGAATTGCAGGTTGGCTTCATCGATCAATTGCGAAGTGTGCAGCGGGCCTTCGATCAGATTCGTGTAGCTCTGAACACCGCTGGACAGAAAGTGAAAGCAGGCCAGGGCGATCAACAGCATCGCGAACAGACTGCCGCTCAACAACGCGAGGATTTGTGCTCTCAGGGATTTTTGCAACATCGAGTGATACTCATGACAAGGATGAGACACGCCGCGAACAGGCGTGAAAGGTGTCTGGACATCCCTGTCTGCGACCTCGGCCAGTGGCCAAAGCCGTGCAAGTTAACGTAGGCAAGATCGGCGTGACAGAGCGGTTCTTTAATCAATTCCGACCGTCGGTAGTGCCACTATTTCGCCTCTACTGCTCTGTCACAAAACCGTCAAAACTCCTTGCGATGATGCGGCTCAAGTGAACCTGTGAAACCCGCCGTAACGCGGCCCGAGTCGAACGCAGGCTTCGCCAGCTGCTACACAAAGTGACCGTCGGCGCTTCCTTCAGTGAGACCTCATGAACCACAGCATCGACCAAAGTCATCGCGACACGGACCTGTTCGGTCTGCTGTACGGTTTCAGTTTTCGCCCCGGCGAGCGCGGCCGGGAGCTCGATTCGGCCAAGGCCTTGCAGTGCTTGCAACAACCTGGTGACAACGACGAATTTCTCTGGCTGCACCTCAACCTGGCCCACGCCGCATGCGAGCGCTGGATGAAAAGCCATCTGGAATTGCCCGACGAGTTTTTCGAAGCGCTGCATGAAGGTTCGCGTTCGACGCGCATCGAGCATGTGGATTCAGCGTTGCTGGCGGTGGTCAACGACGTGGTGTTCAACCTCAGCAGCATGGTTTCTTCAGATGTTTCGACGCTGTGGGTCTGCGCCCGCAGTCGGCTGATCGTCAGCGCACGCCTGCAACCGCTGCACTCGGTGGACAAGCTGCGCTCGTCGGTGAAGGCCGGTGAGTGCTTTCGCTCGCCGCTGGAATTGCTGGTGCATTTGCTGCGTGATCAGGGCGAAGTGCTGACCCAGATCGTGCGCAAGACCAGCCTCAGTGTCGATCAGATCGAAGATGAGTTGCTGTCCTCGCGGCTGTCGACCAACCGGGCTGAACTGGGTGCCAACCGACGGGTGCTGGTGCGCCTGCAACGCTTGTTGGCGCTGGAACCGGGCTCGTTGCTGCGCCTGCTCAATCGCCCGCCGCAGTGGTTGCAGAAGGAAGACGTGAAGGAGCTGCGCAAGTCCACCGAGGAGTTCGCGCTGATCATCAACGACCTCACGGCGCTGGGCGAACGGATCAAGCTGTTGCAGGAAGAAATCGCCGCCAACCTCAACGAACAGAGCAACCGCACGCTGTTCACCCTGACCGTGGTCACGGTGCTGGCGTTGCCGATCAACATCATCGCCGGGTTCTTTGGCATGAACGTCGGTGGCGTACCGCTTTCCGGCGACCCGGAAGGGTTCTGGATTCTGGTGGCGTTGGTCGCGACGTTTACCGTGATCGCCGGGCGTTGGGCGTTTCGTAAGCGCCAGGATTACTAAGATCAAAAGATCGCAGCCTCGTTTCACTCGACAGCTCCTACATTTGGAATGCGCAACCCTGTAGGAGCTGTCGAGTGAAACGAGGCTGCGATCTTTTGATTCTGCCTTTAAAAACCCCAAACACTGATCCAAAGCAGCCTCTCTGTAACATTCAGCAACGATCATGAGCGACACTCCTTCCTCCTCAGGATTGTCCGTCATGGCTACTCCTTCCTTCTCCGCCGCCCAGGCGCCCGCCAGTAGCGCCAAACCGCAATTCGATAAAAAGCCCGGCCTGCTGACCATCGTGATTTTCTTCGCGGTGCTGGGTAGCGGGCTGTTGTTCACCGCCTACAGCCTGATGCACGACATGAACGAACTCGGCACCGTGGTGACTACCTGGACGCCGTTTCTGCTGTTGGGCGTGGCGCTGCTGATTGCCCTCGGCTTTGAATTCGTCAACGGTTTCCACGACACCGCCAACGCCGTGGCCACGGTGATTTACACCAACTCCTTGCCGCCGAATTTCGCGGTAGCCTGGTCCGGGTTCTTCAACTTCCTTGGGGTGCTGCTGTCCAGCGGCGCGGTGGCGTTCGGCATCATCGCCCTGCTGCCGGTGGAGCTGATTCTGCAAGTCGGTTCCTCTGCCGGTTTCGCGATGATCTTCGCCCTGTTGATCGCCGCGATCCTGTGGAACCTCGGCACCTGGTGGCTGGGCTTGCCGGCGTCTTCGTCGCACACCCTGATCGGCTCGATCATCGGGGTCGGCGTGGCCAATGCCCTGATGCACGGCCGCGACGGCACCAGCGGTGTGGACTGGGCGCAGGCAACCAAAGTCGGTTACGCGCTGTTGCTGTCGCCGCTGATCGGCTTCGCGTTTGCCGCGCTGTTGCTGTTGGCCTTGCGGGCTTTCGTCAAGAATCGTGCGCTGTATAAAGCACCGAAGGGCGATACTCCGCCACCGTGGTGGATTCGCGGCATGTTGATCCTGACGTGCACCGGCGTGTCCTTCGCCCACGGTTCCAACGACGGTCAAAAAGGCATGGGCCTGATCATGTTGATTCTGGTCGGCACGCTGCCGATGGCTTACGCACTGAACCGCACCATGCCGGCGGACCAGGCGCTGCAGTTTGCCGCCGTGGCCGAAGTCACCCAGCAAGCGCTGGTCAAAAGTGCGCCGCTGCCGGCACCGGTCGACCCGCGTCCGGTGCTGTCCGAATACGTGCGCAGCAAGGAAGCCACGCCGCAACTGATCCCCGCCCTCGCCGCCTTGACCGGCAATATCGGGAACGAAGTGAAGGGCTACGGCTCGCTCGCCAAGGTCCCGGCCGAGGCCATGGGCAACGTGCGTAACGACATGTACCTGACCAGCGAAACCATTCGCCTGATGGACAAAAACAAGGTCGGCAACTTCGACGCCGATACCAACGGCAAGCTGCAACTGTTCAAGCAGCAGATCGACAACGCCACGCGGTTCATTCCGCTGTGGGTGAAAATCGCGGTGGCCATCGCTCTGGGGCTGGGCACCATGGTCGGCTGGAAACGTATCGTGGTGACGGTTGGTGAGAAGATCGGCAAGACCCACCTGACGTATGCGCAAGGCGCCTCGGCGGAAACCGTCGCGATGTTGACCATCGGCGCGGCGGACATGTTCGGCCTGCCGGTGTCGACCACTCACGTGCTGTCTTCGGGGGTGGCCGGGACCATGGTCGCCAACGGCGGCGGCTTGCAGATGAAGACTATTCGCAACCTGTTGATGGCCTGGGTGCTGACCTTGCCGGCGGCGATTCTGTTGTCGGGCAGTTTGTATTGGCTGTTCACCCAACTCTTCTGATTAACGCATGACCTGTAGGAGCAAGGCTTGCCCGCGATGCAGACGCCGCGGTTTATAAGTTGAAACCGCGTTATCGTTCATCGCGGGCAAGCCTTGCTCCTGCAGGGCTGATTGGATCACTTGCACGAGCCAGTCTCTGTGCTTTATCCCGAGATAGCCTGACGCATCAGCACTCGCTCGCGCACCACGTCGTACACCCAGTGATAAACGTAGGTGTACGGCAGGAAAAACAGCAGCACGCCGATATCCAGCAGGAACGCTTGCCACAGGCTGACGTTCAGCCACCAGGCAATCAACGGCACGCCAAGGGCGACCAGTCCGCCTTCGAACAACAGCGCGTGCACTACGCGAACCCAGGCGTTGTGCGCAATGGCGAAACGCTTGAGCACCCGGTCGAACAGGCCATTGAACACCACGTTCCAGGCCAGCGCCAATGCCGCGATAACCATGGTGACGGCGCCCATTTCCAATATGGGTTTGTCCATGATCCATGCCAGCAACGGGGTACAGATCAGGATGGCCAACAATTCGAAACCAATGGCCTGGAAAATACGTTCAGTGATGGATTTGTTGGCGCTCATGGCCAGACTCCTCTGAGTGACTGTGGTTGCCATGATCCCTTCTTCACACCGATACTTCATAACCAATAACCATCGATCAAGGCGATAGTTCATGGCCTCTCAAGAAGTGTTGCAGGCCTTCGTTCAGGCCGCGACTCAAGGCTCGTTTTCCGCCGCGGCGCGCAAACTGGGTCGCAGTCAGTCGACCATCAGCGCCGCCGTGGCCAGCCTTGAAATCGACTTGAACCTGACGCTGTTCGACCGCAGCAGCCGCAAACCGAGCCTGACCCCGGCCGGGCACGTGATGCTGCAACGGGCCGAGGACATTCTGGCCGCCACCAGCCGACTGGAAATGACCGCCAGCCAACTGTCCCAAGGCGTCGAGCCGAAGCTGACCGTGGCGATTTCCGATACGTATCAGTCCGACCGATTCGAAGCGGCGCTCAGCGCCTTTGAGCAGCGTTATCCGGACCTGGAACTTGAATGCCTGATCGCCGAGTGCGATGACCTGGTGGCCTTGGTGCAACGGGGTCGGGCGCAGGTGGCCTTCGCTGAAAAACAAGACAGTTACCCGCCGGACCTGGTCAGTTCGACCATGGAAGAACGGACCGAGATTGCCCTGTTCGTGTCCCGCGAGCATCCGCTGGCGGCGCTGAGCCACATCGATCAAGACGTGTTGCAACAACACCGGGAGCTGCGTCTGGCGACGATCGTCAATCCGTATGAAAGCCGTGCGAAGGGGCGCGTCTGGTCGGCGCCGAGTTATCTGATGCTGCTGGAAATGGCTCAGGGCGGATTTGGCTGGGCGCCGTTGCCCCGGTGGCTGGTGGAGCGGTTTGGGCCAGGGACGTTGCAGGAGCTGGACGTGCGCGGCTGGCCGAAACCGGTGTTCGTTGATGCGCTGTGGTCGCGGCTGCATCCGCCAGGGCCGGCGGGGAGTTGGTTGTTGGGCAAGATGTTGGAGTGAAGGTCCTTCGGCCCTTATCGCGGGCAAGCCTTGCTCCTACAGGTATTCGCTAAACCTGTAGGAGCAAAGCTTGCTCGCGATGGCGTCAGCACAGACAACCAACCTCGCAAGCCCTGATCATCACTTCAGCTCCCGCAACCGGGTCTCAATAAACCGTCTTTCCGGCACTTGCTGCGTCAACTCCAACGCCCGTTCATAAGCCGCCCTCGCCTCCTCAATCCTTCCCAACTGCCGACAAAACTCCGCCCGCGCCGCGTGCGCCAGGTGGTAATCCAGCAAATCACCGCGCGCCAGAATCCCTTCGATCAATGTCAGCCCCGCCAACGGCCCATCCCGTTTGGAGATCGCCGCCGCACGGTTCAATTCGATCACTGGCGAAGGCGCCGCCCGCAACAGCACGTCATACAGACCCACAATCTCCAGCCAGTCCGTTTCCGCCGCCGTGGGCGCTTCGGCATGCGACGCCGCAATCGCCGCTTGCAGGCAATAAGGACCGAATTGCCGAGTTGTCAGTGCACGCTCTACCAGTGCGCAACCTTCAGCGATCATCTCGGCGTCCCACAACGAACGGTCCTGCTCATCCAGCACGATCAACTCCCCGCTCGCCGATGTCCGGGCCGGGCGTCGGGACTCGTGCAGCAGCATCAGCGCCAGCAGCCCCATCACTTCGGGCTCGGGTAGCAGTTCCATCAACAAACGACCGAGCCGAATCGCCTCGCGGGTCAAATCCTCACGGGTCAGTTCCGCGCCCATGGACGCGGAATAGCCTTCGTTGAACACCAGGTAAATCACCCGCAGCACGCTGTCCAGACGCTCGGGCAATTCCGCCAGGGTCGGCACTTGATAAGGAATTTTTGCGTCACGGATTTTCGCCTTGGCACGCACGATGCGCTGGGCGATGGTCGCTGGCGCCGACAGAAAAGCCCGGGCGATTTCTTCCGTGGTCAGGTCGCAGACTTCGCGCAGCGTCAACGGCACCTGGGCGTCCGCCGCGAGTGCCGGGTGACAACAAGTGAAGATCAGGCGCAAGCGATCGTCTTCCACGTCTTCGTCACTCCAGTCGGCCTGCTCCAGCGCCTCCAGTTGAGCGATCAACATCGGTTGCGACGCGATGAAGCGTGCGCGCCGCCGCAACACATCAATGGCCTTGAAACGCCCGGTGGACACGAGCCAGGTACGCGGATTGTCCGGCACACCGTCACGCTGCCAGCGCTCGACCGCGACGAAAAACGCCTCGTGCAAGGCCTCTTCGGCAAGATCGAAATCGCCGAGCAAACGGATCAGGGTCGCCAGAATCCGCCGCGAGTCTTCGCGGTAAACCTGCTCGACCTGCGCTCGTACCGACTCGGCCGACATCAGGCGCCGGGATTCAACTGACGAACGGGACGCACCTCGACACAGCCGACCCGGGCCGCCGGGATGTTGCCGGCGACCTGGATGGCTTCATTGAGGTCTTTGGCATCGATCAGGTAGAAGCCGGCCAATTGCTCCTTGGTTTCGGCGAACGGGCCGTCGGTGATCGACATTTTCCCGTTGCGCATCCGCACCGTGGTCGCGGTCTGCACCGATTCCAGCGCCTCGGCGGCGACCATTCGGCCGCTGCCCTGGATCGCCTCGGCGTAAGCCATGCATTCAGCGTCATTCGGGCTTTCGGGCAGCGAGTGCAACTCGTGCTCGTTGCTGTAGACCAGGCATAAATACTTCATGGGGCTCTCCTGAATCGAACGGATCAACTATGGCTGCAGATTGACGCTTTCGCGACATTCCCGACGAATCAGCACGACGCTCAGGGTTCCAGGTTGAACAGCACCGTGCCGCTCATCATGTCGAACGGGGCCGACCAGTGTTCGTGGACGATGCGCCATTGCCCATCGTCGCGCCGATAGCAGGCGGTCACGCGCATCCAGCAGGCCTGGGTTTCGCCCTTCTCGTTGGTGCCGCCGCAATGGGCCAGCCAATGGGCGAAGGCGATGTGCTCGTCCGCCACGATGTTCATATGGTCGAAGTCGAACTTGTGCGCGCCCTGGCACATTTCCATGCATTCCTGCCAATGCGCGCGGTAGGCGGCCTTGCCCCGAAACTGCAGGGCCTTGACCGCGTCGTAGGAGACGATGTCCTCGGCATACAGGGGCATGAGTTTCTCGACATCCTTGGCGATGACCGCCTGACGATAGGTGTCGATCAGGGTCTGGATTTCGTGGGTAGCGTTCATGGTGGTTCTCCGTGTTTTTTGTTGTGAAGACACCCTTAGTCGTCTGGCGAAAAGCCAAATCGACAGTCCAAATAAAAATAATCCATGGACGCAAACTCGTTAGAATCCGAAACACATTTATGTTGGAAAAAGGACACTCCAGTGACAGCCCGACTCGTGCCTTACGACAGCCTGAACGCACTCCAGCGCCAGCAGGTCGAGGCCATTGAAGTTCACAAAGAACAAATCAGATTCTCCGGCGACATTCACGGTGCGTTGCACACCTTGCTGTCCAAACCCGGCCCCGGCGTCAAAGGATTTGCGCTACTGGTCGAGGATGTTCCCGTGGCCTTTCTGCTGCTCAAGCGCCCGCCCGTATTGCCGGCGTGGGCCGATGAACACAGCGCCACCCTTCACGCATTGCAAGTCGATCATCGGGCTCAGGGCAAAGGCTATGGCAAAGCCTGTCTGCAAGCCCTGCCCGACGTGGCGCGTCAGGCGTTTCCGGAAATAAAGGGGCTGGAGTTGTCGGTGGATGCGGATAACGCATCGGCCATCGCGCTTTACGCAAAATTCGGCTGGGTCGACAGCGGCGAAGCCTACAGGGGCCGGATCGGTTACGAACGGCGCATGGGCCTGATTTTCTGAGGTGGTTATGCTCAACAGCATCGAAGAACTGGAAGCCCTCTACGGCCAGCCCCACGACCGCGCCGTGCGCAAGCAGATCCCCTTTCTGAACGAGGATTATCAGGCGATGGTCCGCGCCTCGCCGCTGGTGATCGTCAGCTCGGTGGGGCCTGACGGGATGGACGGTTCACCGCGCGGCGACACGCCGGGTTTCGTGCGGATCATTGATGAACGCACGCTGGCGATCCCGGATCGGCCGGGCAACAACCGCATCGACACCCTGCGTAACGTCGTGCTCGACTCGCGGGTGTCGCTGCTGTTCATCATTCCCGGGATTGGCGAAACGTTGCGGGTTAACGGCACAGCACAGATCAGCGCCGAACCGGGGTTGCTGGAGAGCTTTGCGGTGAACGGAAAACCGGCGCGCACGGTGATGCTGGTGACGGTGGAAGCGGCGTACTTCCACTGCTCCAAGGCCATCGTTCGTTCGGATTTATGGAACCCTGAGAAACACCTGGACCGCTCTGCCCTGCCGACAGCAGGTGCGTTTCACAAGCGGTTGAACGATGGGCAGTTCGATGCCGAGACGTATGACCGGGAAGCGCCGACTCGGGTGCGTGACAGCCTCTACTGACACAACGACAACCCCCGTAGGAGCTGTCGAGTGCAACGAGGCTGCGATTTTTTGACTTTGGCGGTTTTGAAGCGGCTGAAGATCAAGATCAAAAGATAGCAGCCTCGTTGCACTCGACAGCTCCTACAGGGGTCGTATTTACAGGCTCAGAATCATCTCATGCCACGCCATCCCGCCATGGTCAGACGCTGAAGGCTTGATGTAAGCAAAGCCAAACCCGGCATACAGCGGAATGTGCCGCTCCTTGCACATCAGATGAATGTTGGTCTTGCCCAGCGCGCGCATCCGCTCGATGAATTCGCCCATCAACCGTTTCGCCAGGCCCTGCCCCTGAAAATCCGGGTGCACCACCACCGACATGATGACCACGTGCGGGCCGGCCGGGTCGTGGCCGATCAGTTCCTTGAACGCCTCGTCCGACATTTCCACCTGAAACGCCGCACCGGAATTGATGAAACCGGCTACGACGCCATCGACTTCGGCCACGATAAAACCTTCGGGCCAAGTGGCAATGCGCGTGGCGATTTTTTCGCGGGTGGCGGCTTCGTCGCCTTCGTAGGCAACGGTTTCGATGGCGTAGCAGCGGTCCAGATCAGCAGGTGTGACGTGGCGGATGACGGTGTTCATGGCAGCTCGAAATCAGCGAGAGGAAGGCTGGGGATCATAGATTAATAAGGTGTTCATATCGATCACCGCAGGCGCCGTAAAGCCTGCGTATAGGTGCTGTCATTGCTTGTCGGTGCGGATTATTGATGTGTCCTGTCTCTGGCCATCAATAAGGGGAATACACCATGAGCAGCGTTCAGATCGGACTTCTTATGTTGTTGGGCATCAGCTCGTTCGGCTTTATCACGCTGACGATTGACCTGTTGCGGGCGCGACGGATGAAGCAAGGCAAGTAACGAGATGGAGGCGGACGCAGAGTCCGCCTCCCGCGAAAATCAAGGCTTGAGCGGCAGCCAGATTTCCAGCACGCCGGTGTTGAGCTTCGGGTTGAAGTCTTCGCTGTAGCGTTCGAATTCCGGCGCGTCCGCCGCCTGATAACCGGACTGCGGCAGCCAGGTTTTCCAGATGTACTGGAAGGTCTGGGGCAACTGATCGAGAGAGCCTTTGTGCTCGAACACCGCATAGTGCTGAGGCTGGACCTCGACCCAACGGTATTTATCCGGCAGGTCGTCGAGTTTGCTGATTTCAACGCCGGCGATGTATTCGAAGCCGCCCTTACCATCCGGATTGCAGCAGATGCCGTAGGTCACTTCGTTTTTTTGACCGGGAATTTTGCCAATCTCGGGGATGAATTTCTGCCAGAGATCGGGGATTTTCTTGGAGGTTTCCTGGGTAAATCGACCGCCAAGCCCTGCAATGAGCAGGAAGTGCCCGTGCTCGAAGCGTGGCTTGGCGGTTTCGACGCCTGTTTGCTCATCCATGGCTCAACTCCTGGAACAAAAAAGTGGGTTCGGCTGGGAGTATAGAACCCAAACCGAATTCGCCCAATTACAGTGCATTCAACGGTTCGACAGCACCCGCACCAACGAACTCGTTATACCCCGATAGGATCACGTAGACCGCGAAATAGCAGAAGATCGCCGCCGATGCCATGTAGGAGTAACGCAGCAACTTGTCGCCCAGCAACTTGCCGCCGTGACTCGCCGCGAAACACAAAGCGACGCACCAGAGCACCCCGGCGCAGAGAAACCCGCCGAGAAACAGCGCCGAGCTGAGTGCGCCACCGCCGCCGGAACGAGCGATCAATGTGCCGCCCACCGCTGCGAACCAGAGAATGGCGCTGGGAGACGACATGGCGAGGAAGATCCCGCGGAAAAACTCGCGCCGATGTGAGTTCTGCCCCACGTCTTCGGCCTGCGCGAGTACCGCCTCATGGTGAATCGCCGAATAGATCATTTTCGCCGCGAAGTACACCAACAGCGCCGAACCTCCGATCCACAGCACCCAGCGCACGCTTTCGTATTGCAGCAAAACGGTCATCCCGGCCAAGGCCAGCACGGCGTAGATCAGGTCGCCGACACAGGTCCCCAAACCCAGCGCAAAGCCTTGAAAATAGCCACGCTGCATCGCCAACGTGATCATCGCGATGTTGGCCACGCCGATGTCCAGGCACAGCGAAAGGCTCAGCAAGAAGCCACTGGTAAATTCCATCAACCGATTTCCTTCGGACAAATTTGTTTACATAGTCGCTGGACAGTTTGCCACATCAACCCTTACATTCCGCCACAGGTCACCGCAGTGACCAGCGTCGCTCGGACGGTTCCGGGCGCTCACGTTATCCGAGGCAACAATGGCTAACCCAGGTTCGCCGCGCCGCTTTGCGCGCATAGATCGACTCCCCCCTTACGTATTCAACATCACTGCCGAGCTGAAGATGGCCGCCCGTCGTCGTGGCGAAGACATCATCGACTTCAGCATGGGCAACCCTGATGGCCCTACTCCGCCGCACATCGTCGAAAAACTGGTGACTGTCGCCCAGCGCGAAGACACCCACGGTTATTCGACGTCCAAGGGCATTCCGCGTCTGCGCCGGGCGATTTCCAATTGGTACAAGGATCGCTACGAGGTCGATATCGACCCGGAAAGCGAAGCCATCGTCACCATCGGTTCCAAGGAAGGCCTGGCGCATTTGATGCTGGCCACCCTCGACCAGGGCGATACCGTTCTGGTGCCGAACCCGAGCTACCCGATTCACATCTACGGCGCGGTGATTGCCGGCGCTCAGGTGCGTTCGGTGCCGCTGATTCCGGGCGTGGACTTCTTCGCCGAACTGGAAAGCGCCATTCGCGGCTCGATCCCGAAACCGAAAATGATGATCCTCGGTTTCCCTTCGAATCCCACCGCCCAGTGCGTGGAACTGGATTTCTTCGAGCGAGTGATCGCCCTCGCCAAGCAGTACGACGTTTTGGTGGTGCACGACCTGGCTTACGCCGACATCGTCTACGACGGCTGGAAAGCCCCGTCGATCATGCAAGTGCCGGGCGCCAAGGACATCGCAGTGGAGTTTTTCACCCTGTCCAAGAGCTACAACATGGCGGGCTGGCGCATCGGTTTCATGGTCGGCAACGCCGAACTGGTCAACGCCCTGGCGCGGATCAAGAGTTATCACGACTACGGCACGTTTACCCCGCTGCAAGTCGCGGCGATTGCGGCGCTGGAAGGTGATCAGCAGTGCGTCAAAGACATCGCCGAGCAGTATCGGCAGCGTCGCAACGTGCTGGTCAAAGGCCTGCATGAGCTAGGCTGGATGGTCGAGAATCCGAAAGCGTCGATGTACGTCTGGGCGAAGATTCCCGAGGCTTATGCGCACTTGGGCTCGCTGGAGTTCGCTAAAAAACTGCTGGCCGAGGCCAAGGTTTGCGTCTCGCCGGGTGTCGGGTTTGGTGAGTATGGGGATGATCACGTGCGCTTCGCGCTGATCGAAAACCAGGACCGGATTCGTCAGGCCATTCGCGGAATTCGCGGGATGTTCCGGGCGGATGGGTTAATTAGCAAATCTTGACGGCCTGCACATAACACTGTGGGAGCGAGCCTGCTCGCGATGAGGGCTTAACATTCAACGAAGAGGTTGAATGTTAGTCAGTCATCGCGAGCAGGCTCGCTCCCACATTTGTTTTGCGGTGTGGTTAAACGAACAGCGACAACAGCAGGATGAAGCCCAGACCCACCACGGACAGAATGGTTTCCATCGCGGTCCAGGTTTTGAAGGTTTCCGCCACGGTCATGTTAAAGTACTGCTTCACCAGCCAGAAACCCGCGTCATTCACGTGAGACAGGATCAACGAGCCGGCACCGGTCGCCAGTACCAGCAGCTCACGGTTCACACCTGGAATCATCCCTACCACCGGCACCACAATGCCCGCGCCGGTAATGGTCGCCACGGTTGCCGAACCGGTCGCGATACGAATCACCGCTGCTACCAGCCAGGCCAGCAGGATCGGCGAGATCTGCGCGGCCACCGCCATGTTGCCGATGACATTACCCACGCCGCTGGTCACCAGCATCTGCTTGAAGCCACCGCCGGCACCGATGATCAGGATGATTGCGGCGGTTGGCGCAAGGCTGGCATCCAGCCATTTGAGCATCTGGTTAGAGCCAATGCCCTGCTTGTAACCGAAGGTGTACAGCGACAGCAGCAACGCCAACAGCAGCGCCGAAATCGGGTGACC
Organism: Pseudomonas sp. GM41(2012); assembly: GCF_000282315.2. Taxonomy (GTDB): domain Bacteria; phylum Pseudomonadota; class Gammaproteobacteria; order Pseudomonadales; family Pseudomonadaceae; genus Aquipseudomonas. The sequence continues at coordinate 212,368 of NZ_AKJN02000012.1, read as the reverse complement.
GATCAGGTCCATGAACGTGCGGAAGAAGTTGCCGTCCGGCAGCACCACATCGGCAAAGGTCTTGAGCAGCATCAGGAACACCGGCGACAGCACGGTGATCAAGGTAATGGCGAAGCTCGGGAGATCGGCAGACTCGTTATCACGCGCCAGTTGATCGACCAGTTCCTGATTAGGATGACCCGGAATGTACTTGGCAATGAACGTGCCGTAGATCGGGCCGGCGATGATAGCCGTCGGCAACGCAACGATCAGGCCGTAGAGAATGGTTTTACCAATGTCGGCACCGAACACGCCGATGGCCAGCAACGGACCCGGGTGCGGCGGAACCAGACCGTGCACGGCGGACAGACCGGCCAGCAGCGGGATACCGATCTTGATGATCGACACGCCGGTACGCCGGGCCACGATGAACACCAGCGGGATCAGCAGCACGAAGCCGATTTCGAAGAACAGCGGAATGCCGACCAGGAAGGCCGCGAACATCATCGCCCACTGCACCTTGTCCTTGCCGAACGCGCGAATCAGGGTCTGGGCAATCTGATCCGCCCCGCCCGACTCGGCCATCATTTTGCCGAGCATCGTGCCCAGCGCGAGGATGATCCCGACGAAGCCGAGCACCCCACCGAAGCCGTCCTGGAACGCCTTGATGATGGTGCCGATCGGCATGCCGGAGGTCAGCCCGAGAAAGGCTGCGGCGATGATCAGGGCAATGAACGGGTGAAACTTGAACTTGGTGATCAGGACGATAAGCCCGATCACCGTGACCACTGCATCAAGCAGCAGGAACGTCTCGTGGGACATGCCAAACATTAGGGGTGTCTCCTGGTTGTTGTTGTTATTAAAGCGGGTAATTCGCAGGCCAACAGGACAGCGCTATCTCTTCGGGCAAAACTCATACGGCGTGTTTCAGGCCATGAGCCTGCCACCAGTCATGAGCTTGCTTCGCCAATTGGTCGACGCTGTGGTTCGACGCGTCCAGAGCCAGGGTCAGGGGCTCGCCAACAGGCGATTCAAGGGTGGCGAACTGGCTGTCGATCAACGTTGACGGCATAAAGTGGCCCGGCCGATGGGAGACACGATCGGCGGCAACTTCAGGGGTCAGTTCAAGGAACACAAAGCCCAGGCCTGGCAAGGCACTGCGCAGACGTTCGCGGTAAATGTGTTTGAGGGCCGAGCAGGTCAGCACCGGGCGTTCGCCCTTGGCGTCGATGCGGCGCAATTCATCGCACAGGCTGTCGAGCCAGCCAGCACGGTCTTCGTCGTTCAGGGGGATACCCGCGCTCATCTTTTCGATATTGGCGGCAGGGTGGAAAGTGTCGCCTTCAATGGCGGTCGCGCCGCTGAGTTGGCACAAGGCCTCGCTGACGCAAGTCTTGCCGCAACCGGCAACGCCCATGATGACCAGGGCGGTGATGGGATGATTCATGTAACACCTCAGCGCGCAGACAGCGCTACCTTTGCCAGTTATGACACCAGAAAAAGCAGAAGTTGCCGACGCCTTCTTGTCATTTTTGTGGGTTGCAGCATGTTCGTTCCCAACGCCAAAAAACGGGGATCAGGCAAACCCCGCTTACGCATTTGCAGCTGCGTCGAGACAGCGCTACCTTAGTGCCTCGAATTTTGTTTGGCAAGCCGTCCGATGATCTCCCCTAAAAACGATAAAAATACGCGCACCACTGGCCGCCCCACTTTGAACGAAGTCGCACGCCTGGCCGGTGTCAGCCCGATCACCGCCTCTCGCGCCCTGCGCGGGGTCAGCACGGTGGCCACCGAACTGGTGGAAAAAGTGCAGAAAGCCGCCCTCGACCTGAACTACGTGGTCAACCCCGCCGCCCGTGCCCTGGCCTCGGCCCAGAGCCATTCCGTCGTGGTTTTGGTGCCTTCATTGTCCAACCTGCTGTTCATCGACACGCTGGAAGCCATTCATCAGGTTTTGCGACCAAAGGGCTTCGAAGTGTTGATCGGCAACTTCCATTACTCACGTGATGAAGAAGAAAACCTGCTGCGCAACTACATGGCGTATCAGCCTCGCGGTTTGCTACTGACCGGTTTCGACCGCACCGAAAGTTCGCGCCGGATGATCGAGGCCAGCAACATTCCGTGCGTGTACATGATGGAACTGGACAGCGCCGCCGGGCTCAATTGCGTGGGCTTTTCGCAACTCGCGGCTGGCGAGACTGCGGCCGGGCATTTGCTGTCACGCGGTCGCAAGCGTCTGGCCTACATCGGCGCGCAACTGGATCAACGAACGTTGCTGCGCGGCGAAGGTTTCCGCAAAGCCCTGCAAAAGGCTGGTTTGTATGACCCGGACCTGGAAGTGCTGACACCTCGTTCTTCCTCCGTCGGCCTGGGTGGCGAACTGTTCCTGCAACTGCTCGCCACTCATCCCGATGTCGACGCGATCTTCTTCGGCAACGACGACCTGGCCCAGGGCGCACTGCTCGAAGCCATGCGCTGCGGGATCAAGATCCCCGAACAAGTGGCGATCCTCGGCTTCAACGACCTGCCGGCCTCGGCCCACATGGTCCCGCGCCTGAGCAGCATCAGCACCCCGCGAGAAGCCATCGGCCGCCGCGCAGCGGAGCAGATGTTGACGCTGATGGCTGGTAATACGGTGGCCAAACCCGTGCAGGACATGGGGTTTGAGTTGAAGGTGCGCGAGAGTACCTGACCCATGTGGGAGCGAGCCTGCTCGCGAAAGCGGTGTGTCATTCGACATCATAGGTGAATGACCCTCCGCTTTCGCGAGCAGGCTCGCTCCCACAGAGGATCACCGCTCAACGCCCCATCAACTCCACGAAAGTCGTCAGCCTTCGCGAACCCGCACCGTTAAACGGCGCATCGCCCATGCCATAGGTTTTCAACTAACCTTGATAGTGTTCCAACTTCGCCAACTTCGGCGCGGCCGGATCCGGTTTGAAAACGCTGAATGTCTGTTAGATTCCTGAAGCGTCGAATCGCTAACGGAGTAGCTCAATGGAACATGCACTGAAGATTCTGGGTAAAGCCTCGTCCATCAACGTCAGAAAAGTCCTGTGGACCTGTGAGGAACTGGGTGTTGCCTACGAACGTGAAGACTGGGGCGGCGGTTATGCGTCGACCCACACGCCGGAGTTTCTCAGGCTCAACCCCAACGCACTGGTGCCCGTGATCATCGATGAGGCCGGCGTGCTGTGGGAGTCCAACACCATCTGCCGCTATCTGGCCGGCAAACACCACAACACCGATCTGCTACCCCACGATCCGGCGGCCCGCGCTCGGGTGGAACAGTGGATGGATTGGCAAGCGACTGAACTCAATGCTTCCTGGAGCTATGCGTTCACGGCGTTGGTACGCAAAGATCCGGAGTTCCAGGACCCGCATCACATTGCCGCCGGTGTACACGGCTGGAATCAGAAAATGGGCATCATCGAGCATCAACTCGCGGCCACCAAAGCGTATGTCGCCGGGCCGCACTTCACGCTGGCGGACATCGTCATCGGGCTGTCGATCAACCGCTGGCTGATGACACCGATGGAGCGCCCCGACTACCCGGCCATCGACGAGTATTTCCAACGGTTGGCACAACGCCCGGGATTCCTGAAGCATGGCTGCAACGGCCTGCCTTGAGCGGTTCCGCGCTACAAATCGCTAAAAGGTAAACATTCGTAGTGGCAAGCGGTCGACCTCTGCCGCCCGACGGCAAAGGTTGACCTCAACTCCTCGATCACCCTTGAGCCGCAGAACCACAACCAATTGATTTTATTAGTGTTTTTTATCAGGCACAGTATTTGCTGAAAGCACTGCACCGCAAATACCTACAAGGTCTATTCATCATGTTGGTCAGTGCAAAACAAAACCTGGTGGCGCCCCTCCCCAAGCGCCCCGGCGACGAACCGATCACGGACGCCGCCGCCGGACTTCAGGGCGGCCTGCAAGCCGCCATGACGCAAGCCCTGCAAAACAATGTGCAGGCGCAAACCGCGCAGACCACTAAGCAGGTCCAGGACTCCGCCACCCAAATCGCCACGCAACAGGTCAGCGAAGCGACCCGGATCAGCGATAACGTCGATGAAGCGTTCGCCAAAACCCGTGTGGGACTGCAAGCCTCGTCCGCCCAACTACCCGCCGATGTTGAAACAGCCACGGACGCCTTCAAGGAGTACATGAGCAAAACACCGGAGCAGCGGTTGCGCGACAGCATCCTGGAAGAGATGGGGCTGACGGAAGATGACTTGAAAACCATGCCGCCGGAAAAACAACTGGCGATCGCTAAAGAGATTGCCGAGCGCATGCAAGACAAGATCAAACTGGCGCAGGCCGAGAAAGAAAACAGCAGCAACGAAAAAGGTAGCAGCCAGGTGGTCGACAAGTTCCTCGCTTCGCTTTAACAGTGCCGGAATCAATAAAAAAGGGTCCTTTCGAGGGACCCTTTTCAATGTGCCGCTATCAACTTATCTGCAACGTCGAGTTGAACTGACTGATCGCATCCACCACATGCCGCGACCCTTGTTGAATCTCCAGAATCACCGCACCCGCCTCATTCGCCAGTTCCACCCCAAGCCCGGTTCGACTCAAACTGGACTGCATGCTCGACACTGCACTCAATGACAAATCGTGGTTCTTGCGTACCACTTCAACGATCTCCACCGTCGCCTGGCTCGTTCGGGCCGCAAGGCTGCGAACTTCATCGGCGACTACCGCGAACCCGCGCCCGTGTTCCCCGGCCCGGGCCGCTTCGATCGCGGCGTTGAGCGCCAGCAGGTTGGTCTGATCGGCAATGCCGCGAATGGTCTGAACGATGGTGCCGATGATGTCGGACTGTTTGCTGACGGCATCAATGCTCAGCGCCGCTTCGTTCAAGTCTTTGGAAATGTCCTGGATGGTCTGCACCGTTTGCTGCACCACCTGAGAACCTTTCTGCGCACAGGCGTCGTTTTGAACCGAGGTGCTGTGGGCCGACTCCGCGGCGGTTTGCAGGGTGGTCACCTGAGCGGTGATGTCGCTGGCAAACTTGACCACTTTGTACAACCGACCCTTGGTGTCGAACAGCGGATTGTAGGAGGCCTCCAGGAAAACCGTATGACCGTGCTTGTCTTTGCGCTCGAAACGGTGCGAGTGATATTCGCCGCGATTGAGCGAGGCCCAGAACGCTTTGTAGGCCTGGGATTCGGCTTCGGCACGATGACAAAACAGGCTGTGGTGCTGGCCAACCACTTCGTTGAGCGAGTAATGCATCGTCTTCAAGAAGTTGTCGTTGGCGGTGATGACCTTGCCATCCGGGGTGAATTCGATCACCGCCATGGAGCGACCGATCGCCGCGAGCATGCTCTCGTTTTCGTGCTCCTTGTATGTCCTGGCTGTGATATCAGTGGCGACTTTAATCACACTCCGAACCTGCCGATCAGCGCCGAACACCGGCATATAGCTGGCTTCAAGCCAGATATCCTTGCCGTTCCTGTCCAAGCGTAAAAAGGTCCCGCTCACCGGTTCGCCACGGGCCAGGTCACGCCACAACCCGGCGTAGGCTTCGCTGCGATAAAACGCTTCTTCGCAAAAGATCCGGTGATGCTTGCCGCGCACTTCTTCGGCGCTGTAACCCATGACACTGCAAAAGTTGTCGTTGGCATCGAGCACGATGCCTTCGGGGGTGAACTCAATCATTGCCATCGAGCGACTGACTGCGGCCAACTTCGCGTTAGCCTCGTCCAGCGCGCAACTGTATCGTTCGATTTCCTGCAGATCGGTCTTGTGACGTCGGTTAAACATAGTCATATCACCTTCAGCGCGGTCTTTTGTTTGATGAAAGTTCTTTGGTCTTTCAACAGCTCCACCACTACGTTCCAAGGAACAGGCACACGCATCCCTCCACAGGAAGGACTTGGTCAGGTGATCAATGATGTTTAATCGGAGAGTCCATGCAGCAACGCTCTTATCAAGACATCCTTCTCTTGATAGCCCGGAATCGGGCCAGCCCTAACGTTCTGAAAAGACATTCCATTGACCGGACAGCTCCGTGTTGTTCAGCGTCGGTGCCTTGGGTTGCGCACACTTTTCACGTGTATGACGGCCTTCACATCGCGGTCGACATAGTTAGTTACGAGTCAGCATAGACAGGCGAGGCAGGTAAGCAAGGCCACTAGTCGGCCACTATTGAGGACAAAATCGGTTCAGCATCGGTATGTGTCATTTCTCAGCGAGCATGCCCATCAACGCCTGCACCGCCGCGGAGGGTGGCTTGTTCGCAGCGGCCACCAAGGCAAATTCGCGATCGATACGCGGTTTGACCGGCACCACACGCAGCCCCTGAAGTTGGCTCGGCAGTGTCATCTCCGGCACCAGCGTCACGCCGATGTTTTCCCGCACCAGGGTGAACGCACTGCTCCACTCACGAACCTCGACCCGAACGTCGCGCAGCTGCAGTCCGGCATCCTCCGCCAGGCTGCGAGCGTTGGTCGAACAACCGCCCGTGGCCAGTACAAAAGGTTGCTCCGCCAACTCCGCCAGGGAGACGCCTTCTTCATTCGAACGGCGAGCCAAGGGATGGCCGCCAGGCACCACCGCCATCCAGGCATCACGTCCCAGGCGACCGGCATTGCGCTCAGGCGCCGGGTTCAACACCACGCCAACATCCACCAGCCCGGCACCAAGCAGCGCTTCCACTTCATCGTCGCTGACCTCCAGCGCGACCACCTGAATGCCGGGATAAAGCCGATTGAACTGACGCAACAGCGGCGGCAGGAAAGTCGCCAACACCATGGGGAAACTGGCCAGGCGAATCGTCCCGCGCTGAATGTCTTTGGTGGCATCGACGCTGCTGCGGATGTTCTCCAGGGCACCGAGCATGGTTCTCGCGTGCTCGATCACAGACAAGCCGATTGCCGTCGGCAAAGTCTGGCGATTCTCCCGACTGAACAACTGAACGCCCAGGGTTTCTTCAATCAACGCCAAGGCCTGGCTGGCACCGGACTGGGTCATGCCGATCCGCTCGGCAGCCCGGGTAATGTTGCCCGTGTCAGCCACTGCCACCACCATTCGCCAATGCATCAGATTCATCATGGCAGTAGCTTTCCTTATGGCGCTTTTCTGAAAGATTAATTTTACCGAGGGTGCCGCGCACTATGACACTGGCGCAAATCCCCAGCCAGAGCCCTGCCGATGAAGTTGTATTACGCCCCCCACGCCTGCTCGCTGGCGCCGCATATCGTGCTGCGCGAACTCGATCTGCCGTTCGAATTGATCCGCGTCGACAACACCACCAAGCGAACCGCCAACGGCGAGGACTTCCTCGCCATCAACCCCAAGGGTTACGTCGCGGCATTGCAACTGGACAACGAACACGTGTTGACCGAAGGCCCGGCAATCCTCCAATACCTGGCAGAACTGCGACCCGAAGCGAACCTGGTACCCGTGAGCGGAACGTTCGAGCGGGTACGGTTGCAGGAATGGCTGAATTTCGTTTCGACAGAGATTCATGGCGGGCTGGGCTGGCTGTTCAGTTCGCAGTTCCCGGATGAGGTGAAAGCGCTGATCAAGGAGAAACTGTTCAAGCGTTTTGTTGTGTTGAGCCAGACGCTGGAGCGCCAGGATTATTTAATGGCTAACGGGTTCAGCGTTGCCGATGCGTATTTGTTTACGGTGTTGCGCTGGACGTCGCTGTTTGGGATTGATTTGAATCAGTGGCCGGCGTTGGTGCGGTTTCAGGCGAGGGTTGATCAGCGGCCAGCCGTGAAGGCTGCATTGGCCGCGGAGTCGGAGTAAGGCGCAAGACCCTTCGCGAGCAAGCCCGCTCCCACAGGGGATATCCAGTGAACACAGATTTTGTGAACACCAGAGATCCCCTGTGGGAGCGGGCTTGCTCGCGAAAGCTATCTGACAAACACCGCTGAAGCATCAGAAAAAACTACAAACTCCCACTCACTTTGGTCGCCACTTCACCGGGAACCCAGCCCTTCCAGATCTGCGGCTGATCACGCAAAAACGCTTCGGCCACCTGACGCGGTTGCAGGCGCTTTTCGCTCATCTGGCCGAGCGTGTGGTTCAACAGATCGATTGGCAGGTCGACCTTTTCGAAGAACGCCACCAGGTCCGGGTACTGGACCTTGAACGGCGCGGACACGCCAATCGCCAGATTCGCCGGCATCGACCGCGTGCCTTTCGGATTCGGGTTGTTGGCGTCGGCCAGGGTCTTCCAGGCGTCGGCGTCGAAGGCCGGCTCGTCGAGTTTCACCAGTTTGAAACGCCCCAACAGCGGCGTCGGCGACCAATAGTAGAACAGCACCGGTTTGCCTCGACGGATCGACGAAGCCACCTCGGCATCCAGTGCCGCCCCGGAGCCGGTGCGGAAGTTGACGAAGCTGCCGGTCAGGTCATAGGCCTTGAGTTTCTGACTGTTGACGATCTCCGAGGTCCAGCCGGTCGGGCTGTTGAGGAAGCGTCCTCGGCTCGGGTCTTCCGGATCGCGGAACACGTCCTTGTAGCGCACCAGGTCGGCGACGGATTTCAGCTCCGGGGCCAGGGGTTTGATGCCGCGTTCGGGGTCGCCCTTGATCACGTATTCCGGCACCCACCAGCCTTCGGTGGCGCCTTTGACCGTGTCGCCCAGGCCAAACACTTTGCCTTCCGAGGCGGCTTTGACCCACGCCGGACTGCGCCCGGCCCACTCTTCGCCGATCACTTGAATATCGTTCTTCGCCAACGCTGCTTCGAGACTGACGGTGCTACCGGGCAAGGTATCGGTCGGGTAGCCGTAACCTTTCTCGACAATCAATCGCAGGATTTCGGTGATCAGGCTGCCGCTTTCCCAGGTGATGTCGCCGAAGTGGATCGGCGCGGTTTTTTCTGCCGCGGGAACGTGGGTTGCCACAAGGCTCAGGGCCAGCAGCGAACTGCCGAGCAGGGTTTTGATCGATCTCATGCGGACCTCCGGGTCAGGGGATTCAAGGATTGGTTGGCGCTGTGCCGGGCGCACAGGGCTTGAGTGCGCGTCATGTAAACGCTGACCGAGCGCTGGGAAATGCCCAGTTCGGCAGCGATTTGCGGGTAGGTCAGACCGTCGATTCGCGACAACAGGAACGTTGCGCGAACCTTGCCCGGCAAGCACTCCAGCGTACGGTCGAGGCCATGCAAGGCCTGGGTCAGTTGCAGCCGTTCTTCGGGCGAGATCGCTTGAGGCTGATCGAGGTGTTGCAACTGATCGAGCTGTTGGCGTTCCAGCTCACGGCGGCGCCAGAGCTGATAGATCAACCGCTGGGCAATGGTGGTTAGCAAGGCACGAGGCTCACGGATCGGGGTCAGCCCCGGCGATTCGAGCAGCTGTAGAAAGGTGTCGGCAGCGATGTCTTCGACGCTGGAACTGGCGCCCAGATGCCGGCGCAACCGTGCGCACAGCCAGGGGTAATGCGCGCGGAACAATCCGCCCACGTCGTTGCGATGGGAAAGGTCGGTGCCGGACATAGAGGCTCCAAGGGTTAGGGGTCGCTGAATGTCCGGTGATCCGGTGACGCGATCCTAGCAAGGAGCCTTATTCATTAATAATACTTAAAAAGCATTTTTATATTCCGTTATGGAATTAAACATCTAAAGATCGCAGCCTCGTTTCACTCGACAGCTCCTACAAGGATGTCGGGATACTCCTGTAGGAGCTGTCGAGTGGAACGAGGCTGCGATCTTTTGATTTGCCTACCGCAATCGCCCATACCCCAACGCCTCAGCCTCTTGCTGATAGTCGAGCACAATCTGATAGTCGCTTTCGCTGGCCCGCAATACTTCTCGCAGACCGAGGATTTCCCTGACTTCGGGCAATTCCTGCAACGTCATATTCATCACCTGCAGCAGCGCCTCGGCCTGTTCATCGGTGACGGTCGCGGCGGTGATATACGGCAAGGTCGGACTGAACGCACTTCGCGCAATGACCCGCAGGCCGGCCACTTCTTCTTCGGCGTGCCGCGCCAGATAGGCGAAGGTGACGCTGTCGATGGCCGCCAGGTCCGCTGTCCCTTCACGCAACCCGCGCAGGCTTTCGCGGTGGCTGCCGCTGATAGCGACACTGGCGAAGAACTGCCCCTCTTGATGCAGCAGCGCCAGTCGATGACGCAGCAGGTTCATGCCGCTGTTGGAGTCTTCGCCATTGATCACCCCACGACTGTCGCGAAAGGCCGGCAGGCTGCGCCGTGGGTCATCGGCGCGACTCAGCAACAGGCTGCAATGGTTGCCGCCGTTAGCGTCCGACAGCTCATAGCGAGGACGACCGACGACCCGGACCCGACCGCGCAACGCGGTCATCAGCGGGTAGCCGCAGGTTTGGCTCAGCAGAAGGTGCGGAGACAGCCAGAGGTCCATCAGCGAAAGGCCCTCGGCGTTGCGGCGGGTGGCCCCCAGTCGCTCGAGCATTCCCGTCAGCCAGCGCTCGTTGGCCTCGCGGATTGGTTCGGGGGCGACGTACATCAAAAGTTCTGCGTAGGCTGAAGTCATTGGATTTCTCAACTGAACGGATGCCGAGGGCTGTCGATAGCCTTCACCCCATGCTGACGCCACAACTGCCCATAACCCTGCACCAGAAACCCGCCGCTACGCGCCAGCCATTGCTCGCGACGCGCGTGGTAGGCGCGGGGCAAGTCGTACCAGGACAGCCCGGGCAAGTCGTGATGCACCAAATGCAGATTGAGGTTGAGGAACAGCCAGCGCCACGGCCAGGCGGCTTCATTGATGACTGTCCTTTGCTCGGGCTCGGCGTGGGGACGGTGTTCATAGTAGGAGCGAATCATCGCAATCGATAGCGCCGGCACGCTGATCAGCAACAGGTAATGCCACACCGGCAGCACACTGTAGCGGGCGATAAACAGCAACATCAGCAGGGTCAACGTGCCGTGGGTCAGCCACATCAACCAGGCCTGCCGCTCACCTGCTTTCAGACGCTGGCACTCCTCTCCGGCCAGCGCCAGCAGGGCCAGCGGTGCACCGAGGGCGAAGCGTCCGAGTACGGTTTTGTTTAGCCAGTGCAGACTCTGTTCGAACAGTGAACTGCCCTGCCACTGCTCGGCGCTCAGGTAACGACTTTCCGGATCGCGACCCGGCAGGGTCAGGTCTTCATCGCGGTGATGCAGCAAATGGCTGTCGCGATACAGGGTGTAGGGATACCAGACGGCGAACGGCGCGTAGCCGAGGATCTTGTTCAGCGATGTCCAGCGGGTGGGGTGACCGTGAAGCAATTCGTGTTGCACCGATAACCAGAGCACCACCAATGGAATCAACAGCACAGTGCTCCACCCGAGCCCCAGCCGATGGCTCCCCAAAACAATGCTGAACCAACCAGCGTACACGCCGATCAGCAGCAACCAGGTCGGCCACTCGGTGCGAGCGGTCAGGCGTTGGCGCAGGGTGTCGATTTCTTCACGGTGGGCGGTATCGAAGTAATGGGGCATGGCGTTGCTCAGATCGGGGACCAATCCCCTTCTGTGCAATGGCGCAGGGTTTTCTTGCAGATTATTTGGTTATTTCGTCAGAAGCAGCGGGAGCCCGAGGCCGGGCTCCCTTGTCACGGGATCAGTGACCGAACACATCCACCTTCTTGGCCTTCTTGTCCGCGCGCTTTTCATCGGCGGTTTTTGCCGGTTTCTTCTTTGCCGCTTTTTTTGAATCCATGCCTTTGGCCATGATACTTACTCCACTCATACGGGATGTGAGATCAGGTATACACCTATCGCTGCGCGCGCGTTCTTTTATAATCGCCCGCTTTGCGCACCGACAGTCGAAGACCATGCCCAACACCCAATACACCTTGCTCCCCGAGCCTTTGTGGCCCTTGATGAACAAGTTTTATCGCGCTCATCAATCGTCGATGAAAGCCGTCCGCGACGCTCAACTCTGGGTGGCCAGGCGCGAGGAGATCATTGGCGCACTGTGTTTGCGACCGGTGGCGGACGGGCATTGGCTGACGGGTTTGTTTGTCGATCCGGCCTGCCGTGAACAGGGCATCGCGGCGGCGTTGATCGCCGAGGCGCTCAAGGACCTTGAAGGCCCGGTGTGGCTGTTTTGTCATCCGGACTTGCGCGGGTTTTATGAACGTCGCGGTTTTACCTTCGACCCGCCACTGCCCTACTCCATGGCGGAACGCTTGAACCGTTATGCGCGGAGCAAACCGATGATCGCCATGGGCCTGAAACCGTTGGAGAGTTCGACTTGTGGGAGCGAGCCTGCTCGCGAAGGCGGTGTGTCATTCGACATCATCGTTGAATGACCCACCGCCTTCGCGAGCAGGCTCACTCCCACAGGGGTTTGAGGTGTTTTCGAATCAATCATCTGCGTTCGGATCGAGATCCGGGAACATCACTTCGGTATACCCGAACTTGCTGAAGTCACTGATGCGCGAGGGGTACAACCGGCCGATCAGGTGATCGCATTCATGCTGCACTACCCGCGCGTGGAAGCCTGAAGCAATGCGCACAATCGGCTGCCCTTTGGGGTCGAAACCTTCGTAGCGAATGTGCTGATAGCGATCCACCGCGCCGCGCAGGCCGGGCACCGACAGGCAACCTTCGAAACCCTCTTCCAGCGTCGGGCTCAACGGCGTGATCAACGGGTTGATCAGAATCGTCTGCGGCACCGCTTCGGCGTCAGGATAGCGTTCGCTGTGCTCGAAACCGAAGATCACCAGTTGCAGGTCGACGCCGATCTGGGGCGCAGCCAGGCCGACCCCACCGACGCTTTCCATGGTCTGGAACATGTCGTCAATCAGTTGCCACAGTTCCGGGCTGTCGAACATTTCGGCAGGCACTGGCGGGGCAATACGCAGCAGGCGCTCGTCGCCCATTTTGAGGATTTCACGGATCATTTGATGACTTCGTCAGTGGTCGGCTTGATCGAGTGGTCCCGACCCAGTCCCGACACGTGTTGTTTGGGTTCGTGGCTGTGCTCGCCGGGGAATTTTTCGCCATCATCCTTGCCCTCGGTCGACATGTGCTCGATCACGGCATTCATCTCTGCGCCGAGCAACAGCACGGCGGCGGAAATGTAGAAGTACAGCAACAGCACGATGATCGCGCCGATACTGCCATACATGGCGTTGTAGTTGGCGAACATCTTGACGTACAGACCGAAGCCCAGCGACGCAATGATCCACACCACCACCGCCAGCACCGAGCCAGGGGTAATGAAGCGAAACTCTTGTTTGACGTCGGGCATGACGTAGTAAATCAGCGCCACCGCCATCATCAACAGAATCACGACCACCGGCCAGCGCACGATGGTCCAGAGGGTCACGATGAAGTCTTCGAGGCCGACTTGCGAGGCGATCCATTCCATCACTTGCGGCCCAAGCACCATCAGCGCGGCGGCGATCAGTAGCATGCCGGCGATGCCGATGGTGTAGAAAATTGACAGTGGGAAACGCTTCCACGCCGGCCGGCCTTCGACCACGTCGTAGGCGGCGTTCATCGCGCTCATCATCAGCCGCACACCGGCGGACGCGGTCCACAGGGCAATCACGATACCGACCGACAGCAAGCCACCCTTGGATTGCTGGAGCTGGTCGATGACCGGGTTCACCTGCTCCAGCGCCTGGGGCGGCAGGACCAGTTCCGATTGCAGGCGCAGCCAGGAGAAGAAGTCCGGCAGGTGCAGGAAACCGATCAGGGCGATCAGGAACAGAATGAAGGGAAACAGCGAGAACAGCATTTGATAGGCCAACGCCGAGGCATAGGTCGACATCTCGTCGTCGACGAACTCGGTGATCGTGCGCACCATGACACGGTGCAGGCGCTGACCCTTCATGTGTGGGAAAAACATTAGCGTCTCCTTTCGCCGCAAATTTGGTTGAAGTCGTGGCGACTCAGGGGCCGTTTTCTACATCAAAGTAGCGTACTTGGCGAGTTTGAAACAATTTCCTTGTGCAAGTTCAGGCTGACACAAAAACGGCCATCCGCGGATGGCCGTTTCTGTTGCTCATCAAAGGCCTGATCAGGCCTTGTCGATGCCTTTTTTAAGAGCATCCTTGGCTTTGCCGATCGCTTGCTGGGCTTCGCCTTTCCTTTCCTGAGCGACGCCTTCAGAGCGCATTTTTTCGTTACCGGTGGCCTTGCCGACACCTTGCTTGACGTTGCCGGCGGCTTCGTTGGCCATGCCTTTTACTTTATCGCCAGTGCTGCTCATGGTGTTTCTCCTGTGAACAATTCAACGGGAAAGTCGTTACACAAGGTTGACCGGAGGCGTTTGCGCGGAGTTTCATTTATTTTCACGGCGACATTTCATCGTTCAGTGCAGGTTGGGCTTTATGTTTGCCGACCAACCCCCGAGAATGCGCAACGTATTCAGGCCATGGCGCTGAAGATCCAATCCCGTAGGAATGTTATGAAACTCGATAAAAAGCAGGCCATTGCCCGCAGAAACCAGGAACTTGGCGGAGCTGTGCTTGGCGTCAACAACTGCCATTTCACCGAATTGAACCGCAACCGCAACATCTGGTGGTTCGATATTCCGGTCGCGCGCCTGGCCGTTGGTCAGTACGAGTGGGTTCACCTGCTGATGCACACTCCGGAAACCGACGAACTGCTGCACCTGAAAGTGCCGACGGTGTTCCTGCGCGAGAAGCTTGAAGGTCTGGTGGTGCGCAACGAAGGTAAACGCAAAGCGGCCCTGAGCCTGGAACTGAGCGCCGACAAGGACTCGTACCTCCAGGACATGCGCCCGGCGGGTACCAACGTCAATTTCGCGCAGTTCCGGCAATAAGAGCAAAAGATCGCAGCCTTCGGCAGCTCCTACATTGACCGAGTACACCCGGTAATCCACAGGTATGCGCGATCCATGTAGGAGCTGCCGAAGGCTGCGATCTTTTGATCTGCTTTCAAACCACAACAAAAAGCCCCGCATCTGCGGGGCTTTTTGTTGGTTACGCGCTTACCTTCTTGACGCCGAGCTTCTTCAGCTCTTCGTCGCGCAACTCGCGGCGCAGGATCTTGCCGACGTTGGTGGTCGGCAGCGCATCGCGGAATTCCACGGCTTTCGGCACTTTGTAGCCAGTGACGTTGGCGCGCATGTGCTCCATCACCTGTTCCTTGGTCAGCGTCACGCCCGGTTTGGCGACGATGAAGATCTTGATCGCCTCGCCCGACTTCTCGTCCGGCACGCCGATGGCTGCGCATTGCAGCACGCCCGGCAGGGTCGCCAGCACGTCTTCCAGTTCGTTCGGGTACACGTTGAAACCGGAGACCAGGATCATGTCTTTCTTGCGATCGACGATGCGCATGTAACCGTCAGGCTGGATCAGCGCAATGTCACCGGTCTTCAACCAGCCTTCGCTGTCGAGGATTTCATCAGTGGCGTCCTGACGCTGCCAGTAGCCTTTCATCACTTGCGGACCTTTCACACACAGCTCGCCGATGTCGCCTAACGGCTGTTCAACGCCGGCATCGTCGATGACTTTGCACAGGGTCGACGGCACCGGAATACCGATGGTGCCGATCTGGATGTTCTGGATCGGATTGACGGTGGCCACCGGGCTGGTTTCGGTCATGCCGTAACCTTCGCAGATGGCGCAACCGGTGACCGCTTTCCAGCGCTCGGCGGCGGCCAGTTGCAGGGCCATGCCACCGGACAGGGTGACTTTCAGTGCAGAGAAATCCAGCTTGCGGAAACCTTCGTTGTTGCACAGGGCGACAAACAACGTATTGAGCCCGACGAAACCGCTGAACTTCCACTTCGACAGTTCCTTGACCATCGCCGTCAAATCGCGCGGGTTGCTGATCAGGATGTTGTGGTTGCCGATCAGCATCATCGCCATGCAATGAAAGGTGAAGGCATAGATGTGGTACAGCGGCAGCGGCGTGATCAGGACCTCGCAACCTTCATTGAGGTTGGAGCCCATCAGCGCCTTGCACTGCAGCATGTTCGCCACCAGGTTGCGATGGGTCAGCATTGCGCCCTTGGCCACGCCGGTAGTGCCGCCGGTGTATTGCAGCACGGCAACGTCGCTGCTGGCCGGGTTGGCTTCAGCGACTGGCTGGCCGTGGCCCTTGCTCAATACGTCGTTGAATTTGATGGCCTTGGGCAAGTGATACGCCGGGACCATCTTCTTCACGTACTTGATGACGCTGTTGACCAGCAGGCGCTTGAGCGGCGGCAGCAGGTCGGCCACTTCGGTGACGATCACGTGTTTGACGCCGGTTTTCGGCACGACGAGCTGCGCCAGGTGCGCCATGTTGGCCAGGCAGACCAGGGCTTTGGCACCGGAGTCGTTGAATTGGTGTTCCATTTCCCGCGCGGTGTACAGCGGGTTGGTGTTGACCACGATCAGCCCGGCGCGGATGGCACCGAAGACGGCGACCGGGTACTGCAACACGTTGGGCAGCTGCACGGCGATTCGATCGCCCGGCTGCAAGTCGGTATGCTGTTGCAGGTAAGCGGCAAAGGCACCGGACAATTCGTACAGTTCACCGTAGGTGATTGTCTTGCCCAGGTTGCTGAATGCCGGTTTGTTGGCGAAGCGTTGGCAGGACTGCTTCAACACTGCCTGAATATTCGGATACTCGTCTGGATTGATGTCGGCAGCAATCCCGGCAGGGTACTTATCCTTCCAAAAGTCTTCGATCATGGAAGCCCACTCCTCAGCAACGCGAATTCATCACCGCATTTGATGCGATTATTATTGGTGTATGTTTTTTATTGGTGAATCTGGCTTTTATATAGGCCGAGAAGTCACAAAAGCGCGCCGAGAGTAGCAGCTTTGCCAAGGGCCGACTAGAGCCAAAAGTCGCCTCTACAGTCACTTTAATGACTCAAGAATAGCAAGCGGTCATTTTAGAGCAAAAATTCTATACAACCTTGAAACCCCCATAAATACGGGTTTAAAAGCAAAAGATCGCAGCCTTCGGCAGCTCCTACAAAGGAATGCGATCCACTGTAGGAGCTGCCGAAGGCTGCGATCTTTTGGGCCCGCCTCGATCTACGACCGTTTACGCAATATCACGCAACTCCCGCCGCAAGATCTTGCCCACCGGCGTCATCGGCAACGACTCACGCAAGACGATGTGCTTGGGCACTTTGTACGCCGTGAAATTTTCCTTGCAGTAAGCCTTCAGTTCTTCAAGGCTGACACCCGTTTCACGGGCCACCACAAACAGCTTCACCGCCTCCCCCGAACGCTCGTCCGGCACCCCGATCACCGCACAGTTGGCGACTTTCGGGTGAGCCATGACCACGTCTTCGATCTCGTTCGGGTACACGTTGAAACCCGAGACGATGATCATGTCTTTCTTGCGATCGACGATGCGCACAAAACCGTCCGGGTCGATCACTGCGATGTCGCCCGACTTGAACCAGCCTTCGGCATCCAGCACTTCGGCGGTGGCTTCGGGTTTCTGCCAGTAGCCCTTCATGATCTGCGGGCCCTTGATGCACAGTTCGCCGCGCTCACCCAGCGGTTGCTCGACACCTTCATCGTTGATGACTTTCAGCGTGGTGCCCGGCACCGGCAGGCCGACCGTGCCGAGGCGCGACTTGTCGCCGTACGGGTTGGTGCAGGCCACCGGCGAGGTTTCCGTCAGGCCGTAACCTTCGGTGATGCGGCAACCGGTGAGCTGTTCCCAGCGCTCGGCCGTGGCCTTGACCAGCGCGGTGCCGCCGGAGTTGGTGAGTTTGAGGCTGGAGAAATCCAGGGTCTTGAAATCCGGGTGATCCATCAGCGCGACGAACAGGGTGTTGAGCCCCAGCAACGCTGAGAATCGCCAGTTCTTCAGCTCCTTGATGAAGCCCTTGATGTCTCGCGGATTGGTGATCAGCACGTTGTGGTTGCCCGAAACCATCATGCACATGCAATTCGCGGTGAAGGCATAGATGTGGTACAGCGGCAGCGGTGCGACCATCACCTCTTGCCCTTCGCGCAACAGCGGCTGGCCGTCATTGCCGAACTGCTCCAGGCACGCCCGCACTTGCTGCATGTTAGCCACCAGGTTGCCGTGGGTCAGCATCGCGCCCTTGGCCAGGCCGGTGGTGCCGCCGGTGTATTGCAGCACGGCGATGTCGTCGAGCCTGACTTTCAGCGGCTTGATGCCCAGGCCCCGGCCCAGGCGCAGCGCGCTCTTGAAGGAAATGGCCTGCGGCAAGGCGTACGCCGGGACCATCTTCTTGACCTTGCTCACCATCGTATTGACCAGCCAGCCCTTGGCGGTGGGCATCAGGTCGCCCATCTTCGCTTCGATCAGGTACTGGATGTCGGTGTCGGGCAGCACTTCCTGGACTTTCTGCCCGAACATGTTCAGGTACACCAACGCCCGGGCACCGGAATCCTTGAACTGATGACGCATCTCCCGCGCGGTGTACAGCGGGTTGGTGTTGACCACGATGAGCCCGGCGCGCAAGGCACCGAACACGGCAATCGGGTAATGCAGGACGTTGGGCATCTGCACCGCAATGCGATCCCCCGGCACCAGGTCGGTGTGGGCTTGCAGGTAGCCGGCGAACGCTGCGCTGTAGCGTTCCAGTTCGGCGTAGGTCAGGGTTACACCCATGTTGCTGAATGCCGGGCGGTCAGCAAATTTCTTGCAGGAACGCTCGAACACCTCGATCACCGACTTGTAGGCCCCTTGATCGATGTCCAGGGGCACGCCGGCCGGGCGTTTGTCATTCCAGAAATCAGGTTGCATTGTTCTTGTCCTCTTTACCTGAACCTATCCGGGGCCGCTTTTCTGTCCTTCTTCACAATAGAGAGCGAAAAAGCGGGGCTCCACGGACACTAGCAGCTATGGCGAATCAGGCAAATATGCGCACGGTCGACATTGATCGTGTGAATCTTGCTGCCGTGGCGTGGCCTGATCAGACGGCACGCTTTGGATGCGCTATACAATGCAACGACGCCCATGCCATATGCAGCCCAATGCAAAGGAATCGCCATGATCCACGACACTTTCTGGTTGACCGCGAGCGACCGCAGCCGCCTCTTCGTCAACCAGTGGCTGCCCGCCGCGCCTTTAAAAGCAGTGATCCTGCTGGCCCACGGCATGGCGGAACACAGTGGCCGCTACGCCCGTCTGGCGGAAAAACTCTGTGATCAGGGCTACGGCGTGTATGCGCCGGACCTGCGTGGACATGGCAAAACTGCCGAAAACGGGACGCTCGGCCATTTCGCCGACAATGACGGTTGGTGCAAGGTAGTCGGCGACCTGGCGAGCCTCAACCAGCACATCGGCCAACAACATCCGGGAGTGCCGATTGTGCTGCTCGGTCACAGCATGGGCAGCTACATCGCCCAGGCCTATCTGCTGCACCACAGCGCCAGCCTGCACGGGGCCGTTCTCAGCGGGTCGAACTTCCAACCGGTGGCGCTCTATCGCGCGGCGCGGCAGATTGCGCGGCTGGAACGCTTGCGCCAGGGCCCGAAAGGTCGCAGCGCGCTGATCGAATGGCTGTCGTTCGGTTCGTTCAACAAGAAATTCAAACCGGCGCGCACGCGATTCGACTGGCTCAGCCGCGACCCGGCAGAGGTCGACCTGTACGACAACGACCCGCTCTGCGGCTTTCGCTGCACCAATCAGCTGTGGATCGATTTGCTCGGTGGGTTGCAGCAAATCAGCAAAGCGTCCAATCTCGCTCAGATTGATCCGGGCCTGCCGTTGCTGGTCATCGGTGGTGAATGTGATCCGGTGAGCGATGGCAAGCGTCTGAAAGATCTGGCCCATGCGCTGCGCGCTGCCGGCAGCCAGAGCCTGCAACTGACTATTTACCCGCAGGCACGGCATGAACTGTTCAACGAGAGCAATCGCGATGAAGTGATCAATGACGTGTTGAACTGGATCGCCCAGGCGCTGAGCCACCGTCGGCCACCCAGATCGGAATAGTTTTTTTGAATTTATTTATTCGTGACAGGAATTGAAACAGATGACCCAGGTTACCAACACCCCTTACGAGGCCCTTGAAGTCGGCCAGACCGCCAGCTACAGCAAGACGGTCGAAGAGCGCGACATTCAGTTGTTCGCCGCGATGTCCGGCGATCACAACCCGGTGCACCTGGACGCTGAATTCGCCGCCGGCACCATGTTCAAGGAGCGTATTGCTCACGGCATGTTCAGCGGTGCGCTGATCAGCGCTGCCGTTGCCTGCGAGTTGCCTGGGCCGGGGACTATTTATATCGGTCAGCAAATGAGCTTTCAGAAGCCGGTGAAAATTGGCGACACGCTGACCGTGCGTCTGGAGATCCTCGAGAAGCTGCCGAAGTTTCGTGTGCGGATTGCCACTCGCGTGTTTAACCAGCGCGATGAATTGGTAGTGGACGGCGAGGCGGAGATTCTGGCGCCGCGCAAGCAACAGACCGTGACGTTGCCGACGTTGCCGGCGATCAGTATCGGCTGATTGCCTCAAAAGATCGCAGCCTCGTTTCACTCGACAGCTCCTACAGGGTTTGCCATATACCTGTAGGAGCTGTCGAGTGAAACGAGGCTGCGATCTTTTGATCTTACGGCCCTTCCTGCACCTGCACACTCGCCGTCATCCCCGAACTCAAATTCATCCCTTCCGGTAACTTATCAATCTTGATCCGTACCGGAATCCGCTGCGCCAGCCTCACCCAGTTAAACGTCGGCTCGACCTCTGCCAGCAACTGCCCGTCCGGCGTGGTATTGCGATCGGTAATCCCGCGACTGATGCTTTCCACGTGCCCCTGCAACCCCTCCCCTGCACTCATCAACCAGACCTTCACCGGATCGCCAACACGAATCCGTGGCAGCTTGGTTTCCTCGAAATACGCCTGCACATAGAAAGTCGAATCGTCGATCAATGCCATCACCGATTGCCCGGCATTCACGTAGTTGCCTTCGGCCAGACGCAGGTTGGTGATGTGACCATTGCGCGGCGCATGGACCTGACTACGGGCGAGGTTGAGTTCCGCAACCTTGGCTTCGGCCTGGGCTTCACGCAGTTCGCCACGGGCGATGCCGGCGTTGATTTGCGCGTTCTCGCGCAGTTCGGCGCTGATGGCCTGCGGACCGAGGGCCGCGCGGCGACTGGCTTCTTTCTCGCGCAGATTGAGTTGCTGCTGGCGGGTCTGCACCACCGCCTGGGCTTTCTCCAGCGCCGCTTCGAAACGTTCACGATCAATGCTCAGCAATAAATCGCCGGCCTTGACCTGCTGGTTATCAAAAGCCTTGAGCTCACGCACCCAACCCGAGACGTCCGGGGCGATCACCACCACGTCGGCGCGGATCCGCGCATCCCGAGTCCAAGGCGTGAGCATGTAGTACTGCCACAAATGGAAGCCGGCAAATATCGCCGCCGCCACCAGGCACAAGGTCACCGCGACACGTATCGGTGTTCGCATTTTCAACTCCTTATAAAGGTCCGAGGACGACGGTGATCAAGGTCAATACACAGACGTACAAGGCGCAATCAAACAATGCTTCGTGCCAGATCCAGCGGCCCACCGGCGTCAGGCGCAAGAGCATGCGCAAGGCGCCAGTGACGAGCAGCGCCAGCAGCACATAAATCAGAAACGGACTGAGCAGCACGCCACCCACCGACCACTCACGCAAGCCCATGGCTTTGCTCCTGTTGACGGCACCAGGCGCGCCAGCTGCTTTGCAATTGCAGCACCGCGCCTTGGGCCAGTTTCACCGCATCGCTGGGGGGCAACGCGTACAAGGTCTTCAAGAATTCTTCGCTCGGCTGCGCCAACGCCTCGGCACGACTGCCGGCCGGGCCTTGCTCGAGGATTTTTTCCAGCTGTTCGAGATAACGCCGCTGAGGCGCACTGATCGGTGCCTGTGCCACCGCCAGACTCAAACGCAAATGCAGCAGTTCGTCGCCGATGTCCAGGCCGAGCAAGCCGTCGTCCCAGCGACTGCGCGCCGGCTCCGGCAACTCGGGATAGTGCCGCGCCAATTGCAGCAAGCGGTCGGCCATGCGCCCGCCAAACCAGCTTTCGGCACCGCGCAGATTGCGCCGGGTCAGGCGCACCAGATCGTCGAGGGTCGCCGCCAGCAAACGCCGGCCATGCCACGTCGGGTTGCGCAGGATCAACAGATGGAACGCCAGCACGGCGGCGCCGACACCCACCACGATGGATAGAGCGCTGTTGAAGAACGTCGCGACATCGAATTTCATCGCATTGAGCGGCGAGACCAGCACGATGAAGTGCAGACAAAATGAAGTAGCCGTCGCACCGATCTGCGGTTTGGCCATGCCCAGCGCGCCGAGGAACAACGGCACGCCCATGCCCATGCACAGCAAGGCAAAACCACTCCATTGCGGCAGCAGAATCTGTCCGACGATAAACGCGGACGGAATCGCCAGGAAGATCCCGCGCATGAAACTCATGCCGATTTGAGCGCCATTCTCGCGGCTGGCAAACAGACTACACACCACGCACGTCAACAGCAGCGCGCCGGAGGCAGCAGGCCAGGCGGTCGCCAACCAGAAGCACGAGACCACCAGAAACGCCAACGCACTGCGGGCACCGAACATCAGCGCCAATGACAGGTCGCGGTGCGGTGTCAGGGTTCTCGGTGGATCGACCGTTTCCTTGCCCTCCTCAACGGCGTTCAACGCGGCGCTGGCCGCCATGGCGGTATCGAGTAACAAGGTAAAACGGGCCAGGCAATAACTTTGCGCGGAGCTGATGTGCGGGTCGTGGGAAGCGTCGAGCAACCTCGGACGCAGCGCTTGCAGGGTCGCGGAATCCGGGCTGTTGAGCGCCTCTTGAACCTCGGTCATCCAGGGCAACAGTTGCTCGGCTTCCTGGGGTTCCAATTGCTTCCACTGGCGGCGCACCGAACGGGCGATGCGCAGCAACATCAACAGCTTCTGGCTCAAGCCGCTGATCCCCCGCGCTCGTTGGCGACCCTGGCTTCCTTCAAACCAGGCATGCTCGCGCTGGGCATCGACGGCGACGATTTTCCCGAGGATTTCCAGCAAGCCTTTACGCGCCTGACCATCACCGGCCAGGGTTGCACGCGCGGCGTTCATACCGCTTTGCCACGCTGCCCGCGCCTGATCCGCCAATTGCCGTTCTACCCGCATCGGCCAGAGCAGCGCGCTGGCGGCAGTGGCGCAAAGAATGCCCAGGCAGATTTCCGTGCAGCGAGCCACGGCTTGATCGAACACCGTCAGCGGATGAGTAATGGCCGGCAGCGCGATGATCGCCACCGTGTAACCGGCCAGCACGAACGAATAGGACCAGGCGCTGCGCAGCAAGGTCGAACTTGCCGTACACAACCCCAGCCATAACGCCAAGGCCAACAAAAACAGCCAAGGTGTTTGGGCAAACAACCCCATGAACACCACGGACATGATCGTCCCGACCAGAGTCCCCAGCAACCGCGCCAGGCCCTTCTGCACCACCATCCCCGACAAGGGCTGGGCGACGATGAACGCCGTCATCAACGCCCATGACGGTTGCTCCAGACCCCAGCGTAATGCCAGCCACAGCGCCAGGCCGCCGCCGATCAAGGTTTTGATCGCGAACTGTAAGGCGCGGCGGTCAGGCGCAAACAAAGCCTGCAAGGTGATAGGCACGTAAAGGACTCTTGGAAAGGCGATTTAACGGTAGGAGCTGCCGAAGGCTGCGATCTTTTGATCTTTTGATCTTTTGATCTTTTGATCTTTTGATCTTGTTGTCCGGTGACCTCTATACCGTCAAAAGATCGCAGCCTTCGGCAGCTCCTACAAGGCTAATTTCATCGTTGAACGCCGGACACAAAAAAACGCCAGACTGGCTGGCGTTTTTGACAGGCGACGAACGCTTACGAGCGTGCGCGCGCCTGGTTACGCAGGGCTTTTACCTGATCGTGATTGCGTTGCACGCCGTGGTACTGACGCTCAACCAGGTCACGAATGCCCACCAGGTTGTATTTGTTGATTTTTTCGATGGCTTCTTTGTAAGCCTTCAGTGCATGGTCTTCACCCCGTTCGGCTTCGTTCAGCACGGCCTCTTCATCCTTGCCGGTGAACATCGCTTTCACGTCGACCCAGCGACGGTGCAGGTCACCGCTGACGCTGGTGGACGTTTCCGGATCGCCGCCTAGCGAACGTACGGCGGCCTGCAATTCAGAAGCAGCCGTTGCGCAGTCAGCCGAGCGCTGCACGAACAGGGTTTTGAGTTCTGGGTGCTTGATGTCTTCAGCGCAAGTCTTGAACCCTTCCTGACCGTCCTTGCTGGTTTCAATCAGGTCGTTGAGTACAGAGATGGCTTCTTTATTCATGTCAGTCATTTTCAATTCCTCGCGGGTTGATGAAAGATGCAATAGGTGTTGCATCCTGCATGCCAGCAATGAACCGACTACTTACTACTTATATTTCAATTACTTATCGTTTAACGCGAAATCTGTATCCGTTTTTTTTGCATGATCTGTCATTTGGCCTGCATGCAGAATGCCTGTATTTTCCAGACTGTTTGAATCAAGACGACTGATTGATGAACCCTGAAAAGCTCGAACTGTTGATTACCCGTGAAATGCCCTTCGGCAAATACAAGGGCCGGATCATTGCCGACCTCCCCGGCCAATACCTGAACTGGTTCGCCCGCGAAGGTTTCCCCCATGGCGAACTCGGCGGATTGCTGGCCTTGATGCAGGAAATCGATCACAACGGCCTGTCGGAATTGCTCGAACCGCTACGCGCCAAACATGGCAAACCCGCCCCTCGCCATTGACCCGACACCCAGACCTGGCCCCAGATTGAGTAGCCCATGCCCGATAACACTCGCCGTGCCCGTGATGAAGCCTTCTGGCGAACCTTTGCCGACCGATACGCGGTTGAACCTGGTCCGGTCAACCTCGAAAACGGGTACTTCGGGCGCATGTCGCGCACGGTGGTCGAGGAGTATCAGCGCAACATCGAACTGATCAATCGCAGCAACTCGGTGCATGTGCGGCAACGCTTCGAACAGGGCGAAAGCCTGGAGATTCGCAAACAGCTCGCCGAGCTGGTGAGCGTACCCGCCGACACTGTCGCCCTCACCCGCAACGCTTCCGACGGTCTGCAATCGCTGATCCGCAACTACAACCGTCTGACGCCGGGCGATCAGGTGCTGATAGGCGATCTGGAGTACGACACGGTCAAAGGGGCCATGCGCTGGCTGGCACGTCATCGCGGTGTCGAAGTGATCGAAATCGAACACTCGCACCCCGCCAGTTTCGACAGTTTGCTGGCCACTTACCGCGAAGCTTTCGTGCGTTATCCACGACTCAAACTGATGGCCCTGACCCACGTCACCCATCGCTCCGGGTTGGTGATGCCGGTGCGGGCGATTGCCGCAGCTGCCAGGGAACATGGCATCGACGTGATCCTCGACGGCGCGCATGCGCTCGGCCAGCTCGAGTTCAATCTCAATGAACTGGGCATCGCCTTTGCTGGCTACAACCTGCACAAATGGATCGGTGCACCGCTGACCCTGGGCTTCATTTACATCGCCCCCGAGCGCCTGGCCGACATCGACCCGGACATGGGCGAGATGCATTTCCCGGTCACCGACATTCGCGCCCGCACGCCGTACAGCACGCCCAACATCCCGGCGCTGCTGACACTGCCGCTGGTGTTCGAGGAGCATCGCGCGATGGGCGGTTCCGCGGCCAAGGGCGCTCGGCTCAATTACCTGCGCAACCGCTGGGTGAGCGCGGTACGCGAGTTGCCGGGGATCGAAGTCATGACCCCGGACGACCCGCGACTGTATTGCGGCATCACGTCGATGCGCTTTACCCGGCATGCCGATCAACAGGCGATGGTCGAGCGGCTGCTCAAGGACTACAACCTGTTTACCGTGGCGCGCAGTGGTGCCGCGAGTGGTCCGTGCATTCGCATAACCCCGGGGCTCACTAACACCGCTGCAGACATGGATTTGCTGACCCGGGCGCTCACCGAACTGCGCTGACGTCACACCGTGTGTTTGTCGAAGTCCTCGGGCTTGATCTGCGTCGATACCGCAAAGGTGTCGATGCCGATGGTCGTGTGCCCGAAGTAGCCGTCTTTATTCGAGTCTCGACTCAGGGTGTGAACGTTCAAGGTCGATGCTTCACCGCCCATGTTTTCATAGAAAAAGTCTTGATCGTTGGTCAGCGGCGAAACGGCTCGACCGCGGTACTCCCTGGCGTTGAGTACCGAGCGCGAGGCCACCTCGGGAAAGTAGAGCTGACCGACCCAGGCAACATGCCGCTCTTCCAGGTAGTTGTTGCCTTCCATAATGCGTACCACGACGTGAATGTGCAGGGCACGGCCGGCGTAGAACCCCGGATAGATCGTGGTAAACCGCACGATGCCGTTCTTGTCGGTAAATTGTCCGCCTCGCAGGTAAGTGTCGTCGTCGGTTCGCGGGATCGAGCCTATGTCGCCGGCATCGACTTCCGTGTCTGGATTGACCTTGCTCCAGCCCGAATACGCACCGCGCGCGTTGCAGTGCCAGATATCCACTAACGCGTCAGTCACTGGTTGACCGGTCATGGCATCGACAATCGTCAGCCTCAGCACCAAGGGAATGCCATCCATCCCTTCGCTGATGTTTCGTCTGATCAATTTCGGATTTCGGAAATAAGGACCGGCGATCTGTTCGGGTGAAAGCAGGTAAACCGCTGGTGCGGGTGAAACCGGGGTGTTGTCTTCCATGACGTTCTCTCTTCCATAAGATGAACGCAGGTTAACGCTGGCCGAGAAGCGAGATGCGGTAACTATGTATCGCATCGTTTCTGTAGGAGCATGGCTTGCCCGCGATGAACGATAACGCGCAGTATTTGTTAAACCGCAGCGTCGCCATCGCGGGCAAGCCATGCTCCTACAGGTTTTTTTGGGCAAAAAAAAACGGTGCACCGACCAAGCGCACCGTAAAGCCGTAGAACACACAACGAAGTGTTTGGTAAAGCCGATCAGTCCAGCAGCGCCAGTGCCTCGGCAGTGCATTCCTGAATGCGGGCCCAGTCGCCGTTCTTGATCCACTCGGGATCAAGCATCCAGCTACCGCCCACGCACATCACGTTTTTCAACGCCATGTAGCTTTTGATGTTGGCCGGGCTGACGCCGCCAGTCGGGCAGAATTTCACTTCGCCAAACGGGCCGCCGAGGGCTTTGATAGCCGCGACGCCGCCGCTGACTTCCGCCGGGAACAGCTTGAAGCGGCGATAGCCCAGGCCGTAGCCTTCCATGATGCCGGAGGCATTGCTGATGCCTGGCAACAGCGGAATCGGGCTGTTGACGCTGGCTTCCAGCAGGTCACGGGTGATGCCCGGCGTGACGATGAACTGCGAACCGGCCGCTTCGGCAGCCGCCAGCATGTTGCGATCCAGCACAGTGCCGGCACCGGTCACCAGCTCTGGACGCTGCTCGCGCAGAATCTGGATAGCCTTGAGGCCGAACTGTGAACGCAAGGTCACTTCCAGGGCTGTCAGGCCACCGGCCGCGAGGGCGTCGGCCAGCGGCAGGATGTCCTGTTCGCGAGCGATGGTAATCACCGGCAGGATCCGCGCCTTGGCACAGAGGCTGTCGATCAGGGCAACTTTGTCCGCCATGGAAACGGTCGGGGATGGGGTTGTCATAGCGGCTGTTCCTTGGCTCATGGGCACCAGTAAATCTCTAACGTAGGTTGCAGAAACGCGCGAATCGGCATGGCGGCGACATCGTCACCGGCCAATGCGGCACTCAGGGTGGTCAGCTTGGACTGACCGGAAATCGATAGAACGGTGGTCTTGGCCGACGCCAGCAGCGCACGGCTCATGGTCAAGCGCTGATGCGGCACGGTCGGCGCCAGCATCGGGTAGCAACGACGTGTGCCGTCGACTTTCAAGGCGTCGGCCAGGTTCGGGCTGTTCGGGAACAGCGAGGCGGTGTGACCGTCGTCGCCCATGCCGAGTATCAGCACGTCGATTGGCGGCAACTCGGCGAGCAAGCGATCCGCCTGCTCGGCGGCCAGTTCAAGGTTGGCCGTGGCGCTGTACAGACTCAGGAACTGAGCCTTGGCCGCCGGTCCTTGCAACAGGTAGCGCTTGAGCAGACCGGCATTGCTGTCGGCGTGTTCAACCGGCACCCAGCGCTCGTCGGCCAGGGTGACGACAACCTTGGACCAGTCCAGCGTCTGCTTGGCCAGGTGCTGGAAAAACGCCACCGGGCTGCGTCCACCGGAAACCACCAAGGTCGCGGTGCCGCGCGCGTCGATCGCGTCACTCAGTTGCTTGGCCACATTCAGCGCCAGGCCTTCGGCCAGCAACACCGGGCTTTTGAACTCATGGGCGCTGACGCCCTGAGGCAGTTTCAATTCAGATATCGCCATACCACGACCTCCCATCCCGCGTGATCAATGCAATGGAGCTCATCGGCCCCCAGGACCCGGCCGCGTACGGCTTGGGCGCATCACCGGATTTTTTCCACCCGGCGATCAACTGGTCACACCACTTCCACGCGGCTTCGATTTCATCTTTACGGACAAACAGGTTCTGATTGCCGCGCATCACTTCCAGCAACAACCGCTCGTAGGCATCGGGAATCCGTGCGCTGCGATAGGTATCGGAAAAATTCAGCTGCAACGGACCGCTGCGCAACTGCATGCCCTTGTCCAGGCCTTGTTCTTTGGTCATCACGCGCAAGGAAATGCCTTCGTCCGGTTGCAGGCGGATAATCAGCTTGTTGCTGATTTGCAGGCGCTGTTCGGGAGCGAAGATGTAGTGGGACGGTTCCTTGAAGTGGATGACGATCTGCGACAACTTCTGCGGCATGCGCTTGCCGGTACGCAGGTAAAAAGGCACACCGGCCCAACGCCAGTTGCGGATATCGGCACGCAGCGCAACGAAGGTTTCGGTGTCGCTCTGGGTGTTGGAATTCGGCTCTTCCAGGTAACCGGGAACCGATTTGCCTTCGCTGTAACCGGCGATGTACTGACCGCGCACGACCTGAGTGGTCAGGCCTTCCGGGCTGATCGGCGCCAGCGCCTTGAGCACTTTGACTTTCTCGTCACGGATGCTGTCGGCGGACAGGTCGGCCGGCGGGTCCATGGCGATCAGGCAGAGCAGTTGCAGCAGGTGATTCTGAATCATGTCCCGCAGCTGGCCGGCCTTGTCGAAGTAACCCCAGCGACCTTCGATCCCTACCTTCTCGGCCACGGTGATTTCCACGTGGGAGATATAATTCTGGTTCCACTGGGTTTCGAACAGGCTGTTGGCGAAACGCAGGGCGATCAGGTTCTGGACGGTTTCTTTGCCCAGGTAGTGGTCGATGCGGTAGGTGCGGTTCTCCGGGAAGAACTGCGCCACGGCGTCGTTAACCTTGCGCGAGGATTCCAGGTCCGAACCGATGGGTTTTTCCAGCACCACGCGGGTGTTTTCGGTCAGGCCGACCTTCGACAGGTTCTCGCAGATCGCGCCGTAAACGGCGGCCGGTGTCGCGAAGTAGGCAATCACTCGCTGGGCGCTACCGGCCATCTCGGCCAGGGCGACGTAATCGTCAGCCTTGAGGAAGTCCACGTGCAGGTAACTCAGGCGGGCCAGGAAGCGTTCGACCACGGCCTCGTCCAGCTCTTTGGCGACGACGTAGCGGCGAAGCTCGGAGGCGATGAACGCCAAATGCTGCTGCTCGCTGCCAGGTTCACGGGCTAGCGCGATAATTCGCGTGTCCTCGTGCAAGAGGCCTGCGCCATCGAGCTGATAAAGGGCAGGAAACAGCTTGCGCAGGGCCAGATCGCCGAGGGCGCCAAACAAGGCAAAGGTGCACGGTTCAACCGTAATCGAAGGCATGATGTTTGTTCTTTTATCAAGTTAAGCTACAAATACCTTTTTTCAAGGCATCACTCAAGGGAAAATGTAGTAATAACCACAACATTTTCGCAAAATACAGATTCCGAGTGGTGGACGGTCGGAGCCATCAGTAGGATAGGCCACCGCTTGGGGCCGCATCAAAGGCCCAATTTGCATAGCAACACGCTTGTTAGCATCGCAGAGCACTCTTGTAGGCGAACCAAGGAAACCATATGGACCGCGTGCGAAATTTACTGGAACAGATCCAGAATCGCCTTGAAGACCTGAACAAGGCAGAACGCAAAGTCGCCGAAGTGATCCTGCTCAACCCACAGCAGGCCACCCGGTTCAGCATCGCCGCCCTCGCCCAGGCCTCAAAGGTCAGCGAGCCGACGGTCAACCGTTTCTGCCGTTCGTTCGGCGTCAGCGGCTACCCGGAACTCAAGCTTCAATTGGCCCAGAGCCTGGCCAGTGGCGCGGCGTATGTCAGCCGTGCGGTCGAGGCCGATGACAATCCCGAGGCGTACACCAAAAAGATTTTCGGTAGCGCCATCGCCTCCTTGGACAGTGCCTTGCAGGCCTTGGACCCGAACTTGATCAGCCGCGCCGTCGACCTGTTGATCCAGGCCCGGCAGATCCACTTCTTCGGCCTCGGCGCCTCGGCCCCGGTGGCGCTGGATGCGCAACACAAGTTCTTCCGCTTCAACCTGGCGGTCACCGCCCACGCGGACGTGCTGATGCAACGCATGATTGCGTCGGTGGCGCACACCGGCGAGTTGTTCGTGATCATTTCCTACACCGGCCGTACCCGCGAACTGGTGGAAGTGGCGCGTATTGCCCGGGAAAACGGTGCTTCGGTATTGGGCCTGACAGCCGAGGGTTCGCCACTGGCCAAGGCCAGCACCTTGAGCCTGAACATTCCGCTGCCGGAAGACACCGACATCTATATGCCGATGACGTCGCGGATCATTCAGCTGACCGTGCTGGATGTGCTCGCCACCGGCATGACCTTGCGCCGAGGCGTGGACTTCCAGCCGCATTTGCGCAAGATCAAGGAAAGCTTGAATGCCAGTCGGTATCCGATTGGGGATGAGTTTAATTAAAAAGATCGCAGCCTCGCTTCGCTCGACAGCTCCTACAGGTTTACACGATCCCTTGTAGGAGCTGTCGAGCGAAGCGAGGCTGCGATCTTTTGATCTTAAGCCCCAACCCGCGCCTGCAAACTCAAATGCGCCCTCTCCCCCGGCGCCAGGCTCAGGCTATCGGTCCCGCCACTCGCCGCTTCAACGCACACAAACTCCGAAATCTCATTCCAGCTCACCCCCAGCAACGGCCGCGAGCCCGGATGCCAGACCACCGTGTCTGCATGGTCACCGGTATCGATGCACAACTCACGCTGCCAGGCATGGTCCTTGAGCTGTAATTCGCCGTCATGCTGGAACACCCGCTGACAGCCACCCTCTACCCGCAACTCGCCTTCCTGATGACAAATCTGCCGGTTCAACTGGTCGTAACCCTGCGCTCCGTCGAGGCCAGACAGCGCTACCTCACCGACGTCGCCAATACGCCAATACGCATGCAACGCCTGACTCAATTGGCACGGCAGGCTGTCCTGATGCTCGGTGCTCAGGCGTAAATCCATGCGTTCGCCCAAGTGCGCGTGCAGGTCCACTTGCCAGTCGCACAACTGAAGTTGCCAGTGCAAGCGCACGCCATCGTCATCAGTGCTGCTGTCCAGAAGCTTCCAGTCGATCAACCGTGCCCAGCCATGGGACGGCCAGGCGTTTTCGCTCGGATGACGGCCATACCACGGCCAGCACACCGGAACGCCACCACGAATCGCACCGACCTGCGGCCACTTCGCCGCACACCAGAGCCAGGGTTTCTGACCCTTTGGCTGGAAGTGCAGCAACTGCGCCCCCTGCCGACTGAACACCGCCTGACACAGCGGATGGTCGATCACCAGCACGTCGCGCTTCTGATAGCGCTCCCACGCAAACACCGGACGTTCGCGCAAGGATTTGAAGAAGCGTTGTAGCGGATGCTCATGCATGTGCCACGGTCCTGAAAATCACCCGGGGTGCGCCGCCCCAAAAAAAAACGGACAGCCTGGGCTGTCCGCAAAAATGCGCACATAGAGAGGAGCTTATCGCAACAACGTTAGAACACCGACTGAATTTTCAGGCCGGCGACCAGCGCGTTGTCAACTTCATCAACACCACCCGGGTGAGTGATGTATTGCAGGTTAGGGCGCACGGTCAGCCAGTTGGTAACGTGGAAGCCGTAGTTGATCTCGTAGTTGTACTCGGTGGTACGCAGCGGCGAGAACAGTGGATCCTCGTACTCGGTAACACCATTGGAGGCGTTGACCAGCTCGGCGTTTTTCTTCACGTCATCGTTGACATGGATACGGGCGAAACCGATACCGACGTCATCTTTTGGACGTGCATCGAACGGGCCCTTGTACACAAACATCAGCGACTGGTAGTTGTCGACGAAGTTGGTGTCCTTGTCGTGGAACGTGGCGTTGGCTGCAATGTTCAGACCGCGGCTCTTGTCACCGTTGTGGTCGGTCAGCTGTTGCTGCGCCACGAACCAGTAACCGTGCTTGCTATCGTGGCTGCGATAGGCGTTACCGCTGGTGGCTGCATCATTGCCGTCGGCATCCTTACGAACATCATCGGCATTGGCCGTGCTTTTGTAGTAACCGACACGGTATTCACCCGGCAAGTTGCCAGGGTTCGGCGACCAGACCAGTTCGACTGGCAGCACGGTACCTGCGGTACCACTGCCGCTGAGCTTGAAGCCGTTACCGTGCTCCAGTTGCGACGGGTTCTGGTTGTACGCGCCGATCTGCGCATAGAACTCAGGCGAGATGTTGTACTTCACGCGAACCGCAGCCTGCATGACCGGCCAGTTGTACCAGATGTTGGTCGCCCAGTTACCCGCTTGGGAACCGCAGAACGCCAGGTTCTGGAACTCGCACGGGAAGGTGTTGAAGTCTTCGCCTTCGCCGAAGTAACCGGCTTTGACGTCGAGTTTACCGTCGAGGAACTGGTGCTTGATCCACAATTGGGTCAGACGGACCATATGGCCACGGCCGTAGACTTCCTGGGACGAACTCAAGGTGCCGGCACGCGGGTCGCCGACACGGTCATTGGAGATGTTCTGACCATTACGGTTAGTGAGCTGGATCTTGGCCTGGGTGTTATCCCAGCCCCACAGTTTTTGCAGGTCCAGTGCCACGCCGAGGCCAAACTGGTCGGCGTAGCGCGCGGTCTTGTCATCATTAAACCCGCCGTGGAGGTTGCCGCCCACTTCACCGACGTAGTCCATCTTGATGTCGATACCCTGCTCGATCAGCTTGGTCCGCTCGCCACCCCAATCACCGGTCATCCATTCGGAATCGGCACTGAACGCGTCAGCCGCGTGTACGCTACCGGCCAACATCATTGCCGCAATGGCTGACAACTGGCAGATAAGCTGAGCGTTGTTGTTCTTCTTCATCCCTACATCCTCGTTTTATTGTTATTAACTGTTTTTATTTAACGCGGTGACATCGGTTGCGACGGGCAACAGACCGCCCGCCATGGATTCCCCCCTGTGGGAGCGAGCCTGCTCGCGATAGCGGTGTATCAGTCGACATCGATGTTGAATGTCAGTCCGTCATCGCGAGCAGGCTCACTCCCACATTTTTTGATCTTTATCTGCCTTTGAACTGGGCTACGTTGGCGCTGTGAACTTCAGTTTTTGGCAGGCCGGCCACCCCCAGGCGCTCCCCGGTCTTGGCATCGAACAACAGCACTTTCGATGGATCGAATTGCAGGGTCAGGGTCTCGCCCACCGCCGGCGCAACGTCCGGTGCCAGGCGGCAGCAGACTTTGGTTTCGTTGAGATTGACGAACACCAGGGTGTCGGGACCGGTTGGCTCGGTGACCTGGACTTCGGCGCGAATGATCGGCAAACCATTCGGCTCGCTACCCGCCAAGACGATCTGCTCCGGGCGCATGCCGAGGATCACTTCGCGGTCTTCAAGACCGGCATCCTGCATGCCCAATGGCAATTCGCAGCGCGCCTGACCGCTGTCGAGCAGCGCCAGCAGACGACCGTCCTTGCGCTGCAAACGCAGGGGGATGAAGTTCATCGGCGGCGAACCGATGAAGCTCGCCACGAACAGGTTGGCCGGGTTGTTGTAGATGTCTTTCGGCGTGCCGAACTGCTGGATGATCCCGTCCTTCATCACCGCCACTTTGTCGCCCAGGGTCATCGCTTCGATCTGGTCGTGGGTCACGTAGACCGTGGTGGTTTTCAGGCGCTGGTGCATCAGTTTCATTTCGGTGCGCATCTCGACGCGCAGCTTGGCGTCGAGGTTGGACAGCGGTTCGTCGAACAGGTAAATCTTCGGCCGCCGCGCCAGGGCACGACCCATCGCCACGCGCTGTTGCTGGCCACCGGAGAGCTGGCCGGGTTTACGGGCGAGCAAATGTTCGATCTGCAACAGCTTGGCCACGCGAGCAACTTCTTCGTCGATTTCGGCGGCCGGCATTTTGCGAATCTTCAGGCCGAACGCGATGTTGTCGCGCACGCTCATCGTCGGGTACAGCGCGTAGGACTGGAACACCATGGCGATGTCGCGATCTTTCGGGCTCATGCCGCTGATATCGGCGTCATCCACCAGGATCGCGCCGCCGCTGATGTTTTCCAGACCGGCGATGCAGTTCATCAGCGTGGATTTACCGCAGCCCGACGGGCCAACCAGGATCAGGAACTCACCGTCATCGATCTTCAGTTCGATGTTTTTCAGGGTGTCCGGCAAACCGGCGCCGTAGGTCTTGTTGACGTTGCGTAATTCGAGAGTTGCCATTGTTCTACCCCTTGACCGCGCCGGACGTCAGCCCACGCAGGAAATACTTGCCAGCGAAAATGTAGACCAGCAGTGTCGGCAGCCCGGCGATCATCGCGGCGGCCATATCAACGTTGTATTCCTTGGCCCCGGTGCTGGTGTTGACCAGGTTGTTCAGGGCCACGGTAATTGGCTGGGCATCGCCACTGGCGAAGACCACGCCGAACAGGAAGTCATTCCAGATTTGAGTGAACTGCCAGAT
This sequence comes from Pseudomonas sp. GM41(2012), assembly GCF_000282315.2. Lineage (GTDB taxonomy): Bacteria > Pseudomonadota > Gammaproteobacteria > Pseudomonadales > Pseudomonadaceae > Aquipseudomonas. The sequence goes on along the minus strand of NZ_AKJN02000012.1, from coordinate 177,600 downwards.
CAGGCAGACCATCACGATCGGGATCGACATCGGCAGCAGGATCTTCCAGAAAATCGTGAAGAAGCCCGCGCCATCAAGGCGTGCAGCCTTGACCAGCGCATCCGGAATGCTCACGTAGTAGTTGCGGAAGAACAGCGTGGTGAACGCCAGGCCGTAGACCACGTGCACCAGCACCAGGCCGGTGGTGGTGTTGGCCAGACCGAACTTGCCGAGGGTGAACGAGGCTGGCAACAGCACAGTCTGGAACGGCAGGAAGCAGCCGAACAGCAGCAGACCGAAGAACAGTTGCGAACCCCGGAAGCGCCACATCGACAGCACGTAACCGTTCATGGCGCCGATGAAGGTGGAGATCAGAACCGCCGGTACGGTGATTTTCACCGAGTTCCAGAAGTAGCCGCCGACAACGTCCCAGGCCTTGATCCAGCCGATGCCGTCAATCACTTGCGGCCAGCTCAGCAGGTTGCCGGTGCGGATGTCTTCCGGGGATTTGAAACTGGTCAGCAGCATCACCACCAGCGGGATCAGGTAGATCGCGGCGGCCAGCAACAGCGTGGCGTAGATGGCGATGCGGCTGAAGCTGATCGCCGGTTTTCCGAGTTGATTACTCATGGCGTTTGCCTCGCAATTCGGAGTACAGGTACGGCACCAGGATCGCCAGGATCGCGCCGAGCATCATCATGGCGCTGGCCGAACCAATGCCCATCTGGCCACGGCTGAAGGTGAAGGAATACATGAACATCGCGGGCAGGTCGGACGAGTAGCCCGGGCCGCCAGCGGTCATTGCCGCCACCAGGTCGAAGCTCTTGATCGCGATGTGCGCGAGGATCATGAAGGCGCTGAAGAACACCGGGCGCAGGCTCGGCAACACGATTCTCAGATAGATGGTCGGCAGGCTCGCACCGTCGACTTGCGCCGCGCGGATGATCGATTGATCGACACCCCGCAGGCCGGCCAGGAACATCGCCATCACAAACCCGGAGGCTTGCCACACGGCGGCGATCACCAGGCAATACACCACGCGATCCTGATCCACCAGCCAGTCGAGACGGAAACCTTCCCAGCCCCAGTCACGCAGCATCTTGTCCAGGCCCAGCCCTGGGTTGAGCAGCCATTTCCACGCGGTACCGGTGACGATCATCGAGAGCGCCATCGGGTACAGGTAAACGGTGCGGATGAAACCTTCCTTGCGAATGCGTTGATCCAGCAGCACCGCGAGGAACACCCCCAGCACCAGGCTGATGCCGATGAACATGCCACCGAAGACCGCGAGGTTTTTGCTCGCGACCCACCAGCGATCGTTGTCCATCAGGCGGATGTATTGCTGCAGGCCGACCCATTTGTAGCTCGGCATGAAGCTCGAATTGGTGAAGGACAGAACGAATGTCCAGATGATGTAACCGTAAAAACCAACCAGGACGATCAGCATGCTTGGCGCCAAAACCAGTTTGGGGAGCCAGCGCTGCAGTGCGTCGAACGGTGAGGCTTTGCTGAAAACCGCCACAGAGCTCATCGGGATAATCCAGGTGAAGAGAAATGAAATCCGCACGGCGATCCCTTGTAGGAGCCGAGCTTGCTCGCGATAGCGGTGTAACAGACGACATCCGTGTTAAATGTCAGTCAGCTATCGCGGGCAAGCCTTGCTCCTACAGGGACACGCGGTGTCAGGGATTACTGGGCGGCTTTGACGGCCGATGCCAGTTGCTTGCTGGCCGTCGCCGGATCAGCATTCTTGTCGTTCATGAAGTTGGTCACCACATCGAAGATCGCGCCCTGCACGGCCAGGGAAGTGGCCATGTTGTGCGCCATGCTCGGTTGCAGGCCGCCAGTCTTCTCGTCGGCAAGGAAATCCTTGGCAGCCGCTTGAGCGCAGGAATCGAAGCCCAGACCGCTCATGTCGTTAAGCATGTCGGTACGCACCGGGATCGAGCCTTTGTTGATGCTGAAGACTTTCTGGAAGTCTTTGCCCAGAGCGACTTTGGCCAGGTCTTGCTGAGCGGCGATGTCGCCTTTGCGATCAGCCTTGAGCTTGAACACCGCCAGGGAATCGATGTTGTAGGTGAAGGCTTTTTCGGTGCCCGGGAATGGCACGCACTGGTAGTCCTTGCCCGCTACTTTCTTGGCAGCGGTCCATTCGCTCTTGGCCCAGTCGCCCATCATCTGCATACCGGCCTTGCCGTTGATGACGTCGGCGGCAGCAATGTTCCAGTCACGACCGGCACGGTTCGGGTCCATGTAGCCCGTGAGTTTTTTCAGCTCGGCGAACGACTTGGTCATCTCGGCGCCCGAGAGGGTTTTCTGATCCAGGTCTACCAGGGCTTTCTTGTAACCGTCAGCGCCCATGACCGAGAGCACCACGTCTTCAAACACGGTGCTGTCCTGCCAAGGCTGGCCACCGTGGGCAAGCGCGATGAAGCCTGCGGCTTTGAGCTTGTCGCCGGCGGCATAGAATTCTTCGAGGGTAGTCGGGGCTTTTTCGATCCCGGCTTTCTTGAAGACTTCCGGGTTGATCCACAGCCAGTTGACGCGGTGAATGTTCACCGGCACGGCGACGTAGTCACCTTCGTACTTGACGGTGTCGGAGACTTTCTTCGACAGCAGGCCATCCCAGCCTTCGGCCTTGGAAACGTCTTTGAGGGTATCGGTGCTGAGCAGGCCAGTGCTGCCCCACTCCTGGATGTCCGGACCTTTGATCTGTGCAACGCCCGGCGGGTTACCGGCGACGGCGCGGCTTTTGAGTACGGTCATGGCAGTGGAGCCGCCGCCACCGGCGACTGCGCCGTCCTTCCAGGTAAAGCCGTCTTTTTCGACTTGAGCCTTCAGGACATCGACCGCGGCTTTTTCACCACCAGAGGTCCACCAGTGAACGACTTCCACCGAACCTTTGGAATCGGCAGCAAGCGTACTCAGCGGGAATGCAGACAGGGGAAGCAGTGAAGCGAGAGAAATGACAGTAGCGAGGCGAGAAATCGCATTCATCTAGTAGTACCTTTCTTGTTGTTATGCATGCAAGTCTGGTGCTTGCGCTGCATAGGATTTTAAACAGGAGTGATCCCTTCGCAGGTAACGAAGGGACGTTCGAATGTCACCACATGGTTACACAGGAGCGCTCTGGGATAACTGTGCCAGGGCAGTCGCCATGCTTGGCGCCAGAGGCAATCGCGGGATCAACACGGCTTGCCAGGCGTGATAAAGATCAGGTTTACCAGCCCAGATATCGGCGCTCGGGCGGTTCTGCGGATCGAGCTCGTGGCGCCAGCTACCGCTTTCGCGATCGATGAAATGGCTGTCGCAGAATTCCCAGAATAGTCGGTACCAGTGTTCGTATTGCGCATCGCCTGTACGTTTAAGCAGCGCGCTGGCGGCGGCGCTGGCTTCGCAATGGGTCCAGTGCAGGCGATGGCGAACCACGGCGCGATTGTCCCAGTCGAGGGTGTAGACAATCCCCGGCGCCCCGTCGACATCCCAGCCGTGACGGCAGTTGTGGTCGAAGAGTTTTTGCGCGTCGCTGGCGAGCCAGCCCGGCGTCAGCATCCCGGCCTTAACCCGCGCCGCTTCGAGATGCAGCATCAGCCGGGCCCATTCGAAACCGTGACCCGGCGTGGTGCCGTAGGGGCGAAAACCATCGGCCGGGTTGTCGTGGTTGTATTCGCGCAAGGGTTGCCAGTCGCGGTCGAAATGTTCGACCACCATGTAGTCGTTGGCAGCGGCGTGACCGTGGATGACGCGCTCGACGATGCGCTGGGCGCGGACCAGCCAGCGGTTGTCGTCAGTGACATCGGCCAACGCGAGAAAGGCTTCGGTGGCGTGCATGTTGCTGTTGGCGCCGCGATAGCTTTCCTCTTCACTCCAGTCGCGGTTGAAGGATTCGCGCATCGCGCCCTCCTCCTCGCTCCAGAAATGCACGTCGATGATGTGGATGGCATCGTCGAGCAAGGCCTGCGCGCCGGGACGCTGAGCGACAACTGCAGAACTGGCGGCCAAGGCAACGAAGGCGTGCAGGTAAGCCGCCTTGTCGGTGCTGCCGTCGCGATGCTCGGGGGCAGCGAACCAGCCGCCATGTTCGGCGTCACGCAATGGGCCGCTGAGGGCTTTGACGCCGTGATCCACCAGCTCGGCGAAACCCGGCAAGCCCTGAATGTGGGCCATGGCGAAGCTGTGAGTCATCCGCGCGGTGTTCATGGTTTCGGCGTGGGTGTTGGCTGGCAGGCAGCCCTTTTCATCAAGATTGCCGAAACCTTCAGGAAGCTTTGAAGCCTTGGCAAACGCCAGCAGGCGCAGGCCTTCGGCGGCAAGCCATTGCTGATGGGCGGGGGCGTTCAGCCAACTGCTGAAAGCGGGTTGGAAGGTGTCCATGGGGTGCCTTTTTTTGTTGTTATGACTGAGGGCAGTCTAAACAACGGGCGGTGGTGGGCTTGTAACGAAGGGGGCAGGTTTTGTCACTGGATTGTGACAAAGAGCCACCCCTCACCCCAGCCCTCTCCCCACGGGGGAGAGGGGGAAAGGGAGCAGATCTTCACGCTTTTCAGAACCTGAGTTCGACTCGGAATTTCAGGTCGCCGAATTTCTTTTAAACAACTCGGTCAGTCCCCTCGCCCCTCTGGGGAGAGGGTTAGGGTGAGGGAGTCGATTTCAAGCCAGACGCAAATATCGAAACCTTAATCAATCGACCGAGGCAAATGCAACGTCACCCTCAACCCACCCTCACGCAAATTCTGCAGGCTGACCTCACCGCCATGGCTATGCGCAATATTTCGCGCAATCCCCAACCCCAACCCATAACCCTGCTGCTGCCCGGCCAGACGGAAGTGCGGCTCGAACACCTGCTCCATCCGCTGCTCCGGTACGCCCGGCCCTTCATCGTCCACATGCAGGATGAACGCACTCTGGTCGTCATCAATGTGCAAATGCGCTTTCTGCCCATACTTCAAGGCATTGTCGATCAGGTTGCCGATGCAACGCTTGAGCGCCAGCGGCTTCCCCGGATACGCCGCCAGCGCACGCCCTTGCTGAGTAACGCGACCATTGCCGTTGGGCGCCAGGTACGGCTCCACCAGACAATCTAGTACATGGTTGAGGTCCACCGGTTCGATGTTTTCGTGGATGTCGGTGTCTTTCACGCATTGCAGCGCGCCTTTGACCAGCAGCTCCAGCTCATCCAGATCACGGCCGAACTTGGCTTGCAGCGTTTCGTCTTCGAGCAATTCAACGCGTAACCGCAAGCGGGTAATCGGCGTGCGCAGGTCATGGGAAATCGCGCTGAACAACTGGCTACGCTCGGTCAGGTAACGGCTGATGCGTTCGCGCATCGCATTGAAGGCGCGGCCGACCTCGATCACTTCACTACCGCCACCCTCGGCCACGGGTTCGACTTCCGCGCCGAGGGACATGTCCCGTGCTGCCCGTGCCAAACGCTTGAGCGGCCGGCTCTGCCAGTGCACCAGCAGGCCAATGAACAACAGCAAGAAGCCGCTGGTGAGCACGATGAACCAGACTTGCTGCGCCGGCAGGCCTTGTTCTTCAAGACTGGTGTAGGGCTCGGGCAACAGTGAGGCGATGTACAACCACTCGCCCGGCGCCATCTGGATTTGCGTAACCAATACCGGCGGGTTTACCGGCTCCAGGGTCAGCGCGTAATGCGCCCAGGAGCGCGGCAATTCATCGAGCTTCAGGCCACCGTTGAAGATCCGCAGGTCTTCGGGGCTGACGAAGGTCACCGAGATATCAATGTCCTGGCCCAGGGACTGGCGCAACACTTCGTCCACCGCTTTGAGCACGGCTTCCTTGCGCGGGGTGATCGGCAGCACTTCCATGCCCAAGGGTTTGTCGTTGAGCGTCACCACAAAACGGGTGCCGCCCATGCTGCGCAACTGGTCGAGTACCAATGGCCGAAACGCTACTGGCAGAGAGCGGAAGTAACTGACGCTGGCCGTCATCGAATGAGCGAGGCTACGAGCACTGGTCACCAGGCCTTCAAGTTGGGTGGCGCGCAGTTGCGAGACCCAAATCACGCTCGACAGCGTCTGGGCGAACAACACTGCCAGCAACGTCAGCAGCAGCATCCGCCCGAGCAGCGAGCGCGGCACGGGAATCCGTGCGGCGAGCTTGCGGAAAAACTCAGTGGCCATTGCTGGCAACCACATTGGCGGCCAGTTGGTAGCCGCTGCCGCGCACGGTACGGATCAGTCGCGGCGGTTTTTCGGTGTCGCGCAGGCGCTGGCGCAAACGGCTGACGGCCATGTCGACGATGCGATCCAGCGGCATCAAATCACGGCCACGGGTGGCGTTGCCGATGGTGTCGCGATCGAGGATTTCCTGGGGGTGATCGAGGAACAGTTTCAGTAGCGCGAAATCGGCGCCGGAGAGAATCACTTCTTCGCCGTCGATGTGGAACAGGCGATGGCTGACCATGTCCAGCCGCCAGTCATCGAAGGCCAGCACTTCACTGCCGGAACGTTCCTGACCGAACTGCGCGCGACGCAACAGGGCTTTGATGCGCGCCTGCAATTCACGCGGGCTGAAGGGTTTGCCGAGGTAATCGTCGGCGCCCAATTCCAGACCGATGACGCGGTCGGCCTCGTCGGAGCTGGCCGTGAGCATGATGATCGGCACCTGCGCCTGGCGCGGGTGCTGACGGATCCAGCGGCAGAGGCTGAAACCGTCTTCGTCCGGCAGCATCACATCGAGGATCACCAGATCGCTCGGCGCCTCATTCATCGCCTGACGAAAGCCCGCACCGTCGGGCGTGGTTCGCACCTGAAAACCCGCGCGGGTCAGGTAGGTGTCCAGCAACTCGCGTATCTCTTGATCGTCATCGACCAACAAAATCGACTTGTTGACTGAGCTCACAGGGGCGGCATCCTTGTTGTTTGAATTGGGCGGATTATGCCTGATCGTGCGTAAATCTATGTTGTCTGTCATGGCCGCATCGCGAGCAAGCTCGGCTCCTACAGGTTTTGGGGTGGTCGCCATTTTTGTGAACGACACCCATCCTGTAGGAGCAAGGCTTGCCCGCGATGAAGGCGACCCGGTCTCAGGCCTGGTCGAGCGCCACACCCGCGCCAACAAGGCCGGAATACGGCGCCGTCACCAGCCACACCGGGATGCCTTTGAAGTAATCGCTCATGCAGCCCTTGTCGGCAAAGCACCGGGCAAAGCCGCTTTCAACGAAGAAATCGGCGAACCGTGGAATCACCCCGCCGACGATGTACACACCGCCGCGCGCGCCCGTGGTCAGCACGTTATTGCCGGCCACACGACCCAGCCAGCAGCAAAACTGTTCAAGCACTTCCAGGGCAATCGGATCACCGGCAAGGCCAGCCGCAGTAATCGACTCAGGGGAATCCAGCACCGGTTCATGACCGTCCACCGCACAAATCGCCCGGTAAACCCGCGGCAAACCGCTGCCGCTCAACGCCGTTTCAGCGCTGACATGACCGATCTCATTGAAGATGTGCTGCCACAGTTGAGTTTCCCGCGGGCTGCTCAGCGGCAAATCGACGTGACCGCCCTCCCCCGGCAACGCGGCGAAACGACCTTCACCGAGATCGAGCAATGTGCCGACACCGAGGCCAGTCCCAGGACCGATCACCACCGCCGGCCGCAACGGTTCCGGCGTGCCTTCGCAGACCACCCGAAACTCGTCCGGCTGCAAACGGGTCATGCCCAGCGCCATGGCCGAGAAGTCGTTGACCAGCAACAGTTGATCCACCTGCAAGGTCTTGCAGAAACCCTTGCGGCTGAGTCGCCAGTGATTGTTGGTGAACTTGAATTCATCACCGCTGACGGGGCCGGCCACCGACAGGCACACCGAACCGATCGAACCCGGCGCCAGGCCAAGCCCGCTCAGGTAGAGGGCAATCGCCTCTTCCGGGCTGGCGTGGTCGGCCGTTGCCAGCACCTGGACCGATTCCAGCTGCTGGTTTTTCCACAACGCGAAACGTGCGTTGGTCCCACCGATGTCACCGACCAAAGCCAGTTTCAATTAAGCGTCTCCAGGGCAGAAGTAAAGGCGCTGGCGCCCTGCTCTGCGGAGCTGAAGGCCATGCGCATGAAACCAAACAGTTCGCGACCGCTGCCGATGTTATTGCCCAACAGGCCTTTGGCAGGTTCGCGCGCTGCGAATTCTTCGGCGTCCACCTTAAGCTCCAGGGTGCCTTTGACGCCATCGACGCGGATGATATCGCCCTCTTGGACGCGCGCCAAAGCGCCGCCCACATACGCTTCGGGGCTGACGTGAATCGCCGCCGGGATTTTCCCCGACGCACCGGACATGCGCCCGTCGGTGACCAGCGCCACTTTGAAGCCGCGATCCTGCAGCACGCCGAGGAACGGCGTCATCTTGTGCAGTTCCGGCATGCCGTTGGAGCGCGGGCCCTGGAAGCGCATCACCGCGACAAAATCCTTCTCCAGCAAACCGGCCTTGAATGCATCGGCCAGATCCTGCTGATCCTGGAACACCATGGCCGGTGCTTCGACAACCTGGTTTTCCAACGCGACAGCGGACACTTTCATCACGCCGCGGCCGAGGTTGCCTTCCATCACCCGCAAGCCGCCCTCTGGCGAGAATGCGCGAGCGACCGGACGCAGGATGGTTTCGTCGAGGCTTTCGATCGGGCCTTCGCGCCAGACCAGCTCGCCGTTTTCGAGGAACGGTTCCATGGTGTAGCGGCTCAGGCCGTGGCCCAGCACCGTGTTGACGTTTTCGTGCAGCAGCCCGGCTTCCAGCAGTTCGCGGATCAGGAACGACATGCCGCCCGCGGCCTGGAAGTGGTTGATGTCGGCTTTGCCGTTCGGGTAGACGTGGCTCAGGGTCGGCACCACCTCGGAGAGGTCGGCCATGTCCTGCCAGGTCAATTGAATGCCCGCCGCCATGGCGATCGCCGGCATATGCAAGGTGTGGTTGGTCGAGCCGCCGGTGGCGTGCAGGGCCACGATGGAGTTGACCAGCGAACGCTCGTCGACGATTTCGCCGATCGGCATGAAGTCGCCGCTCTGCTTGGTCAGGCGCGTGACTTGATGCGCGGCTTCGCGGGTCAGGGCATCACGCAACGGGGTGTTCGGGTTGACGAAAGAGGCGCCCGGCAAGTGCAGGCCCATGACTTCCATCAGCAACTGGTTGGTGTTGGCGGTGCCGTAAAAGGTGCAGGTACCCGGGCTGTGATAGGACTTCATCTCCGATTCCAGCAGCTCTTCGCGGCTGGCCTTGCCTTCGGCGTAGCGCTGGCGCACATCGGCTTTCTGCTTGTTGGAAATGCCCGAGACCATCGGCCCGCCCGGCACGAAGATCGTTGGCAGATGACCGAAACGCAACGCGCCCATCATCAGGCCCGGCACGATCTTGTCGCAGATGCCGAGCATCAGCGCGCCGTCGAACATGTTGTGAGACAGCGCAACGGCAGTGGACAGCGCAATCACTTCGCGGCTCGGCAGGCTCAGTTCCATGCCCGGCTCGCCCTGGGTCACACCATCGCACATGGCGGGGGTGCCGCCGGCGAACTGGCCGACTGAGCCGATTTCGCGCAGGGCCTTTTTGATCTGTTCTGGAAAGACTTCGTACGGCTGGTGCGCCGAGAGCATGTCGTTGTAGGACGAAACAATCGCAATGTTGGCGGAGTTCATCATCCGCAGACTGTTCTTGTCGTCGGTGCCGCAACCGGCCACGCCGTGGGCGAAGTTGGCGCATTGCAGTTTGCCGCGCATGGGACCGTCGCTGGCAGCACCTCGAATCAGTGCAAGGTAAGCCTCACGCGTGGCGCGGCTGCGGGCGATAAGCCGTTCGGTGACCTCAAGGACGCGGGGATGCATGTTTAGAACTCCAGGCTAACGGATGTGGCGACCTGATTGTCTATGCTGAACAAGAGCCGTTGTCGATGGGATGACAGACGGTTTTCTTGTTCGGTCGGACCAGTTGATTCAGGTCACTCGTTGTAGATTGAACAAAATATTGCCATTAAAAAGGCTTGTTTTCTATTTTTATGCGAATAATCTTGTAATTCCAACAACAAAACGACGGCGGCCCAGTTAAATGACTCTTCGAATCGCAATCAATGGTTTTGGCCGAATTGGCCGTAACGTTCTGCGCGCACTGTATACCCAAGGTTATCGCCAGGATCTGCAGATCGTTGCCATCAATGACCTGGGCGACAGCGCGATGAACGCTCATCTGCTCAAGTACGACACTGTTCACGGCACGTTCGATGCCGATGTCCAGCATGATATGGAAAGCCTGACCGTCAACGGTGACCGTATTTCTGTCAGCGCCATTCGCAACCCGGCCGAGCTGCCGTGGGCTGCCGAGCAGATCGACGTCGTATTCGAATGCACCGGTTTGTTCACCGACCGCGCCAAAGCCGCCGCGCATATTACGGCCGGCGCACGCAAAGTGATCATCTCCGCCCCGGCCAAAGGTGCCGACGCCACGGTGGTTTATGGCGTTAACCACGACATTCTGCGCCAATCGCACCAGATCATTTCCAATGCTTCGTGCACCACCAACTGCCTGGCCCCGGTGGCCCAGGTGTTGCACCGCGAGCTGGGAATCGAAAGCGGCCTGATGACCACTATTCACGCCTACACCAACGATCAGCACCTGACCGACGTCTATCATGTCGATCCGTATCGTGCGCGTTCGGCCACCCAGAACATGATCCCGAGCAAAACCGGCGCGGCTGAAGCGGTCGGTCTGGTGCTGCCGGAACTGGCGGGCAAACTGACCGGCATGTCAGTACGCGTGCCGGTAATCAACGTGTCGCTGGTGGACCTGACAGTGCAACTCAAGCGCGAAGCGTCGGCTGATGAAGTGAACGCGCTGCTGAAAGAAGCCAGCCAGCATTCGAAGATTCTCGGTTACAACACCCTGCCGCTGGTCTCCAGCGACTTCAACCACAACCCGCTGTCGTCGATCTTTGACGCCAACCACACCAAGTCCAGCGGCAAGCTGCTCAAGGTGCTGGCCTGGTACGACAACGAATGGGGCTTCTCCAACCGCATGCTCGATAACTGCCTGGCGCTGTGCAACGCAGAGTAAGCGAAGCTTACGAGTAGGAGCTGCCGCAGGCTGCGATCTTTTGATCTCGATTTTCAGCGATCCCGAAAAGATCAAGATCAAAAGATCGCAGCCTGCGGCAGCTCCTACAGGTATTCGCGTGGCGCCCTATGCCAACGCATTACGCCTTGGAGCAGCACCGATGATTGGTATCAGCTTTACGCAAAAGACCATGGCAGCGCGCAAGCGTATTGCCTTGGTCGCCCATGACCACTGCAAAGTGTTTTTGCTGGACTGGGCCGAGCGGCAGAAAGACAGGCTCGCACAGCATGAACTGGTCGCCACCGGCACCACCGGGTTGTTGTTGCAACAACGCCTGGATTTGCCTGTGGAGAGCATGATCAGCGGTCCATTGGGCGGCGACCAGCAACTCGGTGCGCGAATCGCCGAGCAGCGGGTCGACATGCTGGTGTTCTTCTGGGACCCGTTCGAACCACAGCCGCACGACCCGGACATCAAGGCGTTATTGCGCGTCGCGGCGGTCTGGAACATTCCCGTCGCCTGCAACGAATGCAGCGCCGACTACCTGCTCAGCAGCCCGATGATGGAGCAGGCGCACGAACATCGGATCCCCGATTACGCGACCTATCTGCTGGGCCGCGCCTAACGCTTCACCCTGCTGCCGGAACCGGCTTACGCCAGCACCCCGTAACTTGCCTGACTCAATACGCCCTCCTGTGGGCGCTTGTTCCTGCAGGAGGACTTGCCGATCAAGCCTCCTGCCCCACCCTGCCGCGCGGCCGGAATCGTTGCCGACAATTTCCTGAATTTCTGTCCTTTTCAGGGCATTTTCCTGCGCAAACGTTCACCTGTTACCGTTCGTCGGCTTCGCGTTCATGCAACCCCTGCCCACGCCGATGAGCATTAAATGGCGCTGAATGGACTTGGCGAATTGGGTCGATCCCGACTCACAGCCAACACCTCATCCATTCGCGAGCTCGTCCTATGTTCGACTCTCTCTCCATCCGCCTGAAAATCGTCCTGCTGTCCGGCCTGTGCCTGCTGGGCGTGGTCGTCCTGATCGTCGGCATGAACATCTACCAGACCGATCAGAACGATGAACTGGTCAGCGCCTCCAGCAGCAAGATGCTCACCGCCAGCGTGCAGAACCTGCTCCAGGCCAAGGCCGCCGAACAAGCGGTGCGGGTGCAGAAGACCTTCGGTGAAAGCCTGCTGGTGGTGACCGCCCTGGCCGATCAGATCAAGGACATGCGCAACATGGCGAGCACGCGCTCCCTTGACGCTGGCGCCCTGCGCGAAGAGTTGAACCAGAGCCTGAAAACCGCCTTCGAACGCAACAGCAAAGTGCTCGGCATCTGGCTGGCATTCGAACCCAATGGCCTCGACGGCAAGGACAGCGAGTTCGCCAACGATGCCGCTCGCCAATCCAACGAAGCCGGTCGTTTCGCCAGCTACTGGAGCCGTGCCGGCGGTGTCGGCATCAACACGATCATGGTCGAAGACGACATGACCAAAACCACCTTGAGCCTCAGCGGCACGCCCTATAACAGCTGGTACACCTGCCCTCGCGACAGCAAGCGCACCTGCCTGCTCGACCCGTATGCCGACACCGTCGCTGGCAAGGAAATGCTGATGACCACCATTTCCGTACCGCTGCTGGTGGATGGCAAGCCCATCGGCGTGGTCGGTGTGGACATCGCCCTCGACGCGCTGCAAGCGGCGGCTGTCGACTCCCAACGCGATCTGTTCAACAGCGCCGGGCACATGCTGATCGTCTCCGGCAGCGGCGTACTCGCCGGTTACAGCGTGGACGCCAGCAAGGTCGGTAAAAGCATCGGCGACACCCTGGGCGCAGACGGCAAGGACGTTTTGCAATTGCTCAGCGCTGGCACGCCGAAGATTCTCGAACAGGGCGACCTGATCCGAGCGGTGTACCCGGTCAGTCCGATTGCCGAGTCCAAAGCCTGGGGCGTGGTGATCGACTTGCCGAAACAAGTATTGCTGGCCGACTCGGTCAAGTTGCAAGCCGTACTCGATGACGCCCAGCAAAGCGGCACGATCAAAGCCGTTTTGGTGGCGGTGATTGCCGGCCTGGTCGGACTGTTGCTGATCTGGCTCACGGCGTCCGGCGTGACCCGGCCGATCAACAGCGTGGCCGAGATGCTCAAGGCGATTGCCAGCGGCGACGGCGACCTGACGCAGCGTCTGCACTACAGCAAGAAAGACGAACTGGGCGAACTGGTGAGCTGGTTCAACCGCTTCCTCGACAAACTGCAACCGACCATCGCGCAGATCAAACAAAGCATCACCGATGCGCGCGGCACCGCCGACCAGTCTTCGGAAATTGCCCGTCAGACCAGCGAGGGCATGCAAGTGCAGTTCCGCGAAATCGACCAGGTCGCCACCGCGTCCAACGAAATGAGCGCCACCGCCCACGACGTCGCCAACAGTGCCTCGAACGCGGCTAACGCGGCGAAGGGTGCCGACCAGTCGGCCCGCGACGGCATGCAGATCATCGAACGCAGCACCCGCGACATCAATCAACTGGCCAACGAAGTCAGCAAGGCCGTGACCGAAGTCGAAGCGTTGGCGGTCAACAGCGAGCAGATCGGCTCGGTGCTGGAGGTGATCCGCAGCATCGCCGAACAAACCAACCTGCTGGCGCTCAACGCGGCGATTGAAGCGGCGCGTGCCGGTGAGAGCGGTCGCGGGTTTGCAGTGGTCGCCGATGAAGTGCGCAACCTGGCCAAACGCACCCAGGATTCGGTGGAGGAAATCCGAATTGTCATCGAGCGCATCCAGACCGGCACTCGCGGCGTGGTGGCCACGATGCATTCGAGTCAGACCCAGGCTCACAGCAACGCCGGGCAGATCCAGCAAGCGGTGCAGGCCTTGAGCAAAATCAGCGACGCGGTGACGGTCATCAGCGACATGAACCTGCAAATCGCCAGCGCCGCCGAACAGCAAAGCGCCGTGGCCGAAGAGGTCAACCGCAACGTCTCGGCGATCCGCACCGTCACCGAAACCCTGACCGGCCAGGCCACCGAATCGGCGCAAATCAGCAGCCACCTCAACTCGTTGACCTCGCACCAGATGAAATTGATGGATCAGTTTCGGGTGTAACCCAACGTCCATGACCGCAGCAAGTCCCCTGTGGGAGTGAGCCTGCTCGCGATAGCGGTATGACAGGTAACATTGAAGTTGACTGACACTCCGCTATCGCGAGCAGGCTCGCTCCCACAGGGATTGTGTTCAGCTGGCCTCATCGTTTTCATCTGACAGAGCCGTTTTTTGATCTATGCTCGGGCTCTCGTTCCGGAGGGCCTTCGATGACTGATTTACTCACGTCCATTCAAGCCGAACTCGGCTTGCCTCACACCCAGGTCAAGCTCACCTCGAGCGGCGCCTTGCCCTCGGCGTTTGCCGTCACCGACCTGGCGTGCGCCAGCATTGCCGCTGCCGGCCAGGCTGTCAGCCAATGGCTGCAGCAACAAACCGGTCGCCTACCCACCCTTGAGGTCGACCGCCGCTTGGCCTCTTTCTGGTTCGCCACGTCGATCCGCCCGGTAGGCTGGAGCATCCCGCCGCTGTGGGATCCGGTCGCCGGTGACTACGCCACACAGGATGGCTGGATCCGCCTGCACACCAACGCCCCCCATCACCGCGCCGCTGCCGAAAAAGTGCTCGGCGACTGTGCCGACCGTGCAGCGATGGCGAGCAAGGTTGCTCAATGGACCAAAGGCGATCTGGAGCAAGCCGTGGTCGATGCCGGTGGCTGCGCCGCCGAGATGCGTAGCTGGGCGCAATGGCAGGCGCACCCCCAAGGTCAGGCGGTGAACGCCGAGCCGCTGATTCAGTTGGCTGACAACAGCCGCCAGAGCGCGAAACCGTGGCAAGGCTCGGTGGCGCAACCGCTGGCCGGGATCAAGGTGCTGGATTTGACTCGAGTGCTCGCCGGCCCCATCGCCAGCCGTTTCCTGGCAGGCCTCGGCGCCGACGTTTTGCGGATCGACCCACCGACCTGGAACGAACCGGGCGTGGTGCCGGAAGTCACCCTGGGTAAACGCTGCGCGCACCTGGACCTGCACGACAAGACTGATCGCGCAGTGTTCGAAAGCCTGCTCAAGGACGCCGACATTCTGCTCCACGGCTACCGTGCCGATGCACTGGAACGCCTGGGTTACGGCGCCGCCGAACGCCAGAAGCTGGCGCCCGGCCTGATCGACGTCAGCCTCAATGCCTACGGCTGGAGCGGCCCGTGGCAGAACCGCCGGGGCTTCGACAGCCTGGTACAAATGAGCAGCGGGATCGCCGATGCCGGCATGCAGTGGAAACGCGCGGACAAGCCAACACCATTGCCCTTGCAAGCGCTCGATCACGCCACCGGGTATTTGATGGCGGCCAGTGCGATTCGATTGTTGGGGCGCGGTGGCTCGGCACGGTTGTCGTTGGCGCGTACGGCGAAGTTGTTGATTGAAAACGGCCCGGGAACCGATGAGCCGTTGCGGGCGGAGGATCACAACGATCAAGGACTGTTGGTGGAGCAGACGCCTTGGGGACCGGCGCATCGACTTCATGTGCCGCTGAAGATTACGGGGACGCCGTTGCAGTGGGCACGTGCGGCTTCGGAATTGGGCTCCCATCGCGCGCAGTGGATCCACCCCTCCCCCTAACCCTCCCGAAACGTCGGACCGCCCCAGGGGGTAGAGGGGACTGACCGACGTTTTCTTGGAGGTACATCGACCTGAGAAATCAAGTCGAACTCAGGTTTGAAAAGCATGAAGATCGGCTCCCTTTCCCCTCTCCCCCGTGGGGAGAGGGCTGGGGTGAGGGGTCGATTTCAAGCTGATCACATCCCCATCAATCACCTCGACTTAAAGAAGTCCAAAGCACCTGCGCCGCATAGCCTCGATAAGGTCGCCAGGCTTCAGCTCGTTGCAACAATTGCCGAGCCGTCACCGCCTCACCTTCAAGCGCCGCCAGCGCATTGATCAACCCCACATCCCCAATTGGGAACGCATCCGGATCGCGCAACTGCCGCAAGGCGATGTATTGCGCCGTCCAGTCACCAATCCCGTGCAACGCCAGCAGTCGCGTAACGCCGCCCTCCCGATCCGGCTCAAATAGTAATGGATCATCGAGCAACGCCTGAGCCACACCCGACAGCGTTCGACCACGGCTTTTCGGCATCCCCAACGTCGCCAAATCCACTAACGCCAAAGTGGCGGCCTGAGGAAACACATGGGTCACGCCGGGCAACGACGAAGCCAACGGCTCGCCATACTGCGCCACCAGTTTCCCCGCCAGTTTGATCGCCGCGCCCACGCTAATCTGCTGCCCCAACACCGCACGAATCGCCAACTCCAGGCCATCCCACGCCCCCGGCACCCGCAACCCCGGACGCTCGGCAATCAGCCGCGCCATCAAGGGATCAACCGCCAGCTGCCGATGAATCGTTGCCAGCTCCGCATCCAGATCAAACATCCGCCGCAGCCGAGCGATGATCTCTGGCACCGCCGCTGAATCAGGAAAATCCAGCGTCAACTCAAGTGCATTCGCCACCGCAGGCGTGATCGAAAACGTGCCATGAACACCGTTCAACCCGATGCTGCGCGAGTAAACGCCATCGACCACGACCTCGATCCCGACGATCGCCCGCGCCGACAAAAAACCCAGCATCGCCGACCAGTCATAGGGCGGTGCGTACTCCAGCAGCACCTTCATAACGCCTCCGATTCACGCTGACCAGGATGAACCCGGTTCGCCCGACAGACTGGAAAAGCCGCGTCGATAGGTCCACTCTCGGACACGGCGACACCCGGATAAGCTATCAATAAAAGAAACTCCGAGGGCAGGCCTGAGGCCTGCCTTGATTCAATGGCTTTTTGAAGGAGAGACGCTAAATGGCAACGTTCGAGCCCGGTCACCTGCACATCGAGCGCTACGCGCTGAACAAGGATGATTACAGTTACAACCTGCACATCGAATATGCCATCCGCCAGGATCCCAAGGAAGGCGAAGGCATGCTCTTCAAGATGCATGGTTCGGTTGGGGAAAAGGCATTGCAGGAAGAATTCTTCCTGCCCAAGGACCAGGCCTTCGACTTCGCCCGACATGCCACGCGCATCGCGCAGAAGTACGGGATGCCCAAAGAGGCCAGTATCGGCTCGATACACAAGGAGTACGACGCCATGTTTGAAGATGTGCGGGCGCAGCTCCACGTCAAATCCGGCGACCCGATAAAACCTGAGCATCTGGATCGAATCTGAAGACTCCCCCTCACCCTAACCCTCCCGAAACGTCGGACCGCCCCGAGGGGCGAGGGGACTGACCGAGTTGCTCTTTCGAGTTACATCGACCTGAAAGTCCAACTTGAACTCAGGCTTTGAAAGCGACAAATATCTGCCCCCTTTCCCCCTCTCCCCACTGGGGAGAGGGCTGGGGTGAGGGGTGACTTTTGAATCCACCATAAATCTCAAGATTTCACCCCAGCCCTCCTCCAAGGCATACTTGCCACCCTCCGCACTCCAGAACCCAAAAACGCCCCATGCGTATCCACGTCAGCTTCATCGACCGCGTCGGCATTACCCAGGAAGTCCTGGCCCTGCTCGGTGGGCGCAATCTCAACCTGGATGCGGTGGAAATGGTTCCGCCCAACGTCTACATCGACGCCCCGACCCTGAGCCCGGAAGTCCTCGAAGAACTGCGCGATGCGCTGTTCAGTGTGCGCGGCGTGCAAGCGGTGACGGTGGTCGACATTCTTCCCGGTCAGCGCCGGCACCTGCAGCTTGATGCATTGCTCGCGGCCATGACCGACCCGGTCTTGGCGCTGGACAGTGCCGGCAAGGTGTTGCTGGCCAACCCGGCACTGATTGCGTTGTACGGTCGCGAGCCTGACGGCGAAAGCATCGCCGACCTGTTCGCCGACCCGGCACTGCTCGAAGCCCTGCTGGAAAACGGCTTCCGCCTGCCACTGCGGGAAGTCACCGTCAACGGCCAGACGTTGCTGCTGGACGCCACACCGATTACCGACGCCGGCGCGCTGCTGACCCTGTATCAACCCAACCGTATCGGCGAACGCCTGTCGGCGCTGCACCACGACCATGCCGAAGGTTTCGATGCGCTGCTCGGTGAATCCCCGGCGATTCGCACCCTCAAGGCTCGTGCCCAGCGCGTTGCGGCCCTCGATGCGCCGTTGCTGATCCAGGGCGAAACCGGCACCGGCAAAGAACTGGTGGCGCGTGCCTGCCACGCCATCAGCGCCCGGTACAGTTCGCCATTTTTGGCGCTGAACTGCGCGGCATTGCCGGAGAACCTCGCCGAAAGCGAACTGTTCGGCTACGCCCCCGGCGCTTTCACCGGCGCGCAACGGGGTGGCAAACCCGGGCTGATGGAACTGGCCAACCAAGGCACGGTGTTTCTCGATGAGATCGGCGAGATGTCGCCGTACTTGCAGGCAAAATTGCTGCGCTTCTTGAACGACGGCAGTTTCCGCCGGGTGGGCGGGGATCGTGAGGTAAAGGTCAATGTGCGGATCCTCAGCGCGACGCACCGCGATCTGGAAAAAATGGTCAGCGAAGGTTCGTTCCGTGAAGACCTGTTCTATCGCCTCAACGTCCTCAACGTCGAAGTCCCGCCCCTGCGCGAACGCGGCCAGGACATCCTGCTGCTGGCCCGCTACTTCATGCAGCAGGCCTGCGCGCAGATCCAGCGCCCGGTCTGTCGCCTGGCGCCCGGCACCTATCCGGCATTGCTGGGCAATCGCTGGCCGGGCAACGTGCGGCAATTGCAGAACGTGATCTTCCGCGCCGCTGCGATTTGCGAAAGCAGCCTGGTCGACATTGGCGACCTCGATATCGCCGGCACCTCCGTGGCCCGTCAGAGCGACAGCGACGTCGACAGCCTCGAACAGGCGATGGAAGAGTTCGAGAAGACCCTGCTGGAAAAACTCTACGTCAGCTACCCCTCGACCCGCCAACTGGCCAGCCGCTTGCAAACCTCCCACACCGCGATTGCCCATCGGTTGCGCAAGTACGGCATTCCCAATAAGCCGTAAATCTCGCGGCTAAAACACAATCCACCTAACACCATAGAACCCTTGTAGGAGCCGAGCTTGCTCCGGGCGGCGTTCCGACGATGGCGGTGTATCAGTCGAAATCAATAGTGACTGACATACCGCCATCGCGAGCAAGCTCAGCTCCTACAGGGTTCTGTGTTGAACGTTAAACAATGTTTAAAAGCGACCTCCATCTGTACTGAAAGCGCTACAGTGGAATGATATCGCTACACCCTCTCCCGAACACCGCTGTGCAAGGCTTTGATCCACTTAGGCTTTTTTCTTCGCCTCGGCCTGTAGCGATTTCGCTACAGCCAGCAAATCGCCGCGCCTCGAACAAACACATAACTTATTGATTTTTAACAATAAAAAAACATTGGCCGCGTTTTTGCTTAGTAACCATCCATAAAGTACGGCATTGCCGAGTATTCAATCGCGTCCACCAGACGAGTCTGGCCCCCTTAGGAGTTTCCATGAGCGAGTTGCGTTTTACTGAAGATCACGAATGGCTGCGTACCGAAGCTGACGGCAGCGTCACAGTCGGCATCACCGCTTTCGCACAGAATGCCCTGGGCGACGTGGTTTTCGTACAACTGCCTGAGCTGCAGTCCTACGACAAAGGCGCTGAAGCCGCCACCGTGGAATCGGTAAAAGCTGCCAGCGGCGTGTACATGCCACTGGACGGTGAAGTGCTGGAAGTGAACCCGGCGCTGGACAGCAGCCCTGAACTGGTCAACGAAGATCCGCTGGGCGAAGGCTGGTTCTTCCGCTTCCAGCCAACCGATGCATCGGCTGTCGCCAAACTGCTGGATCAAGACGCTTACGACCGTCTGATCAAAGCCAACGCCGAAGCCTGAGGAGCGCTGACATGACTCAAGTAAGCCTGACCACTGCCAACGAATTCATCGCCCGCCACATCGGCCCGCGTACCGGCGACGAGCAAGCCATGCTCAACAGCCTCGGTTTCGACTCGCTGGAAGCCCTGAGCGCCAGCGTCATTCCCGACAGCATCAAGGGCACCAGCGTCCTCGGCCTCGAAGACGGCCTCAGTGAAGCCGACGCCCTGGCCTTGATCAAGTCCATCGCCGGCAAAAACCAGCTGTTCAAGACCTTCATCGGCCAGGGCTACTACGGCACCCACACGCCGTCGCCGATCCTGCGCAACCTGCTGGAAAACCCGGCCTGGTACACCGCCTACACCCCGTACCAACCGGAAATTTCCCAGGGCCGTCTCGAAGCGCTGCTGAACTTCCAGACCCTGATCAGCGACCTCACCGGCCTGCCGATCGCCAACGCGTCCTTGCTCGACGAAGCCACCGCCGCCGCCGAAGCGATGACCTTCTGCAAACGCCTGAGCAAGAACAAGGGCAGCCACGCGTTCTTCGCCTCCGTGCATTGCCACCCGCAAACCCTCGACGTATTGCGCACCCGCGCCGAGCCGCTGGGCATCGACGTGGTCGTGGGCGACGAGCGTGAACTGAGCGACGTGACGCCATTCTTCGGCGCCCTGCTGCAATACCCGGCGAGCAACGGTGACGTGTTTGATTACCGCGAACTGACCGAACGCTTCCACGCCGCCAACGCGCTGGTGGCCGTGGCCGCCGACCTGCTGGCCCTGACCGTACTGACCCCACCGGGCGAATTCGGCGCCGACGTGGCCATCGGCAGCGCGCAACGCTTCGGCGTGCCGCTGGGCTTCGGTGGCCCGCACGCGGCGTATTTCTCCACCAAGGATGCGTTCAAGCGCGACATGCCGGGCCGTCTGGTCGGCGTCTCCGTCGACCGTTTCGGCAAGCCGGCCCTGCGCCTGGCGATGCAGACCCGCGAGCAACACATCCGCCGCGAGAAGGCCACCAGCAACATCTGCACCGCGCAAGTCTTGCTGGCCAACATCGCCAGCATGTACGCCGTGTACCACGGTCCGAAAGGCCTGACGCAGATCGCCAATCGCGTGCATCACCTGACCGCGATTCTGGCTAAAGGCTTGAGCGCATTGGGCCTGAAGGTCGAGCAGGAAAACTTCTTCGACACGTTGACGATCAAGACCGGCGCCCACACCGCCGCGTTGCACGAGAAGGCCCGTGCCCAGCAGATCAACCTGCGCGTGGTCGATGGCGAGCGTCTGGGCCTGTCCCTCGACGAAACCACGTCGCCAGCTGACGTAGAAACCCTGTGGGCCCTGCTGGCCGACGGCCAAACTCTGCCGGACTTCGCCGCCCTCGCCGCCTCCGTGCAAAGCACGATCCCGGCCGCGCTGCTGCGCCAGTCGCCGATCCTCAGCCACCCGGTGTTCAACCGCTACCACTCGGAAACCGAGCTGATGCGCTACCTGCGCAAACTGGCGGACAAGGACCTGGCCCTGGACCGCACCATGATCCCGCTGGGCTCGTGCACCATGAAACTCAACGCCGCCAGCGAAATGATCCCGGTGACCTGGGCCGAATTCGGCGCCCTGCACCCGTTCGCCCCGGCCGAGCAAAGTGCCGGCTACCAGCAACTGACCGACGAGCTGGAAGCGATGCTCTGCGCCGCCACCGGTTACGACGCGATCAGCCTGCAACCGAACGCCGGTTCGCAAGGTGAATACGCCGGCCTGCTGGCGATTCGTGCCTATCACCAGAGCCGTGGCGAAGACCGTCGCGACATCTGCCTGATCCCGTCCTCGGCCCACGGCACCAACCCGGCCACCGCCAACATGGCCGGCATGCGCGTGGTGGTCACCGCTTGCGATGCCCGCGGCAACGTCGACATCGAAGACCTGCGGGCCAAGGCCATCGAGCACCGCGAACACCTCGCCGCGCTGATGATCACCTACCCGTCGACCCACGGCGTGTTCGAAGAAGGCATCCGCGAAATCTGCGGCATCATTCACGACCACGGCGGCCAGGTGTACATCGACGGCGCCAACATGAACGCCATGGTCGGCCTCTGCGCGCCGGGCAAGTTCGGCGGCGACGTGTCGCACCTGAACCTGCACAAAACCTTCTGCATCCCGCACGGCGGTGGCGGTCCGGGCGTCGGTCCGATTGGCGTCAAGTCGCACCTGACGCCGTTCCTGCCGGGTCACGGCACCATGGAGCGTAAAGAAGGCGCGGTCTGCGCCGCACCGTTCGGCAGCGCGAGCATTTTGCCAATCACCTGGATGTACATTCGGATGATGGGCGGCGCCGGTCTGAAGCGCGCGTCGCAACTGGCGATCCTCAATGCCAACTACATTTCCCGTCGCCTCGAAGAGCATTACCCGGTGCTGTACACCGGCAGCAACGGCCTGGTGGCGCACGAATGCATCCTCGATTTGCGTCCGCTGAAAGACAGCAGCGGCATCAGCGTCGATGACGTCGCCAAGCGCCTGATCGACTTCGGTTTCCACGCCCCGACCATGTCGTTCCCGGTCGCCGGCACGCTGATGATCGAGCCGACCGAAAGCGAATCCAAAGAAGAACTGGACCGCTTCTGCGACGCCATGATCCGCATCCGCGAAGAAATCCGCGCGGTGGAAAACGGCACCCTGGACAAGGACGACAACCCGCTGAAAAACGCCCCGCACACCGCGGCGGAAATCGTCGGCGAGTGGACGCATCCGTACAGCCGTGAGCAAGCAGTGTATCCGGTTGCGTCGCTGATCGAAGGCAAGTACTGGCCACCGGTCGGTCGCGTCGACAACGTGTTCGGCGACCGCAACCTGATCTGCGCCTGCCCGTCGATCGAAAGCTACGCTTAAAACTGTGTGGGGCGGTTAATCCGCCCCACTCAAGAACACTGCAAGTCCCTGTAGGAGCAAAGCTTGCTCGCGATAGCCGTTACACGGTCTATCTGATGAACCGCGTCATCGTTCATCGCGAGCAAGCTTTGCTCCTACGGGTTCGCGTTGCACCTATAACAAGAAACCGGAGAACAACCATGTCTTTAAGCGTGTTCGACCTGTTCAAGATTGGCATCGGCCCCTCCAGCTCTCACACCGTCGGCCCGATGCGTGCAGCTGCGCGCTTCGCCGAAGGTTTGCGCCGTGAAGGGCTGCTGGCCGCGACCACCTGCGTCAAAGTCGAGCTCTACGGATCGCTCGGCGCCACCGGTAAAGGCCACGGCAGCGACAAGGCTGTGTTGCTGGGCCTGGAAGGCGAACACCCGGACACCGTGAACACCGAAACCGTCGCCGCCCGTCTGCAAGAGATTCGCGGCAATGGTCGCTTGAACCTGCTCGGCGAACACAGCATTGCGTTCAATGAGAAAGAACACCTGGCGATGATCCGCAAACCGTTGGCCTATCACCCCAACGGCATGATCTTTCGTGCGTTCGATGCGGCGGGCATACAAATCCGCAGCCGCGAGTACTACTCGGTCGGCGGTGGTTTTGTGGTCGATGAAGACGCCGCCGGCGCCGACCGTATCGTCGAAGACGCCACGCCATTGACCTTTCCGTTCAAAAGCGCCAAGGACTTGCTTGGTCACTGCACCACCTATGGTCTGTCGATCAGCCAGGTGATGTTGACCAACGAAAGTGCCTGGCGCCCGGAAGCGGAAACCCGCGCCGGCCTGCTGAAAATCTGGCAAGTGATGCAGGACTGCGTCGACGCCGGTTGTCGTAACGAAGGCATCCTGCCGGGTGGCTTGAAGGTCAAACGTCGGGCGGCCGCCCTGCATCGGCAACTGTGCAAGAACCCGGAATCGTCTCTGCGCGATCCGCTGTCGGTGCTGGACTGGGTCAACCTCTACGCACTGGCGGTCAACGAAGAAAACGCCAACGGCGGGCGCGTGGTGACTGCGCCGACTAACGGCGCGGCAGGGATCGTCCCGGCTGTTTTGCATTACTACATGCGCTTCATCCCCGGCGCCAACGAAGACGGCGTCGTGCGTTTTCTGCTGACCGCGGCCGCGATCGGCATTCTCTATAAAGAAAACGCCTCGATCTCCGGCGCCGAAGTCGGCTGTCAGGGTGAAGTTGGTGTGGCCTGCTCCATGGCCGCCGGCGCCCTGTGCGAAGTCCTCGGCGGCACCGTGCAGCAAGTGGAAAACGCCGCCGAAATCGGCATGGAACACAACCTCGGCCTGACCTGCGACCCGATCGGCGGGCTGGTGCAAGTGCCTTGCATCGAGCGCAACGCCATGGGCTCGGTCAAGGCGATCAATGCGGTGCGCATGGCCCTGCGCGGCGACGGCCAGCACTTCGTCTCCCTCGACAAGGTCATCCGCACCATGCGCCAGACCGGCGCCGACATGAAAAGCAAATACAAGGAAACCGCCCGTGGCGGTTTGGCGGTCAACATTATCGAGTGCTGATGCTCACGCGCATTTGCACACTTTTTCAGGAGCTGAATATGTCCACCGAACAACTGTCAAAAACCCCGCTGCACGCACTGCACATCGAACTCGGCGCCCGCATGGTGCCGTTTGCCGGCTACGACATGCCGGTGCAATACCCGCTCGGTGTGATGAAAGAACACCAGCACACCCGTGATCAGGCCGGGCTGTTCGATGTCTCGCACATGGGCCAGATCCGCCTGACCGGCGCCAATGCCGCCAAGGCGCTGGAAAGCCTGGTGCCGGTCGACATCATCGACCTGCCGGTGGGCATGCAGCGTTACGCGATGTTCACCAACGAGACCGGCGGCATCCTCGACGACCTGATGGTCGCCAACCTGGGTAACGACGAACTGTTCCTGGTGGTCAACGCCGCCTGCAAGGACCAGGACCTGGCGCATCTGCGCAAGCACATCGGCGACCAGTGCACCATCGAGCCGCTGTTTGAAGAACGCGCCCTGCTGGCGCTGCAAGGTCCGGCCGCCGTCACCGTGCTCGCACGCCTGGCGCCAGAAGTGGCGAAGATGACCTTCATGCAGTTCGCCCGCGTGAAACTGCTGGGCGTGGACTGCTTTGTCAGCCGCTCGGGCTACACCGGTGAAGACGGTTACGAAATCTCCGTCCCGGCCGCCAACGCCGAAGCCCTGGCTCGCGCCCTGCTGGCCGAACCTGAAGTGGCGGCCATCGGCCTTGGCGCTCGCGACTCCCTGCGCCTGGAAGCCGGCCTGTGCCTCTATGGCCACGACATGAACACCGAGACCACCCCGATCGAAGCAAGCCTGCTGTGGGCGATCTCCAAGCCTCGTCGCGCTGATGGCGCACGTGCCGGCGGCTTCCCTGGCGCAGAAACCGTGTTCGGACAGCAACAAGCCGGTGTCAGCCGCAAGCGCGTTGGCCTGTTGCCTCAGGAACGTACGCCGGTGCGCGAAGGTGCAGAGATCGTCAATGAAGCAGGCGACATCATTGGCGCGGTTTGCAGCGGTGGCTTCGGTCCGACCCTGGGCGGCCCTTTGGCGATGGGTTACGTCGACAGTGCTTACATTGCTCTCGATACGCCGGTATGGGCGATTGTTCGTGGGAAAAAGGTGCCTTTGCTTGTAAGCAAAATGCCATTTGTTCCACAACGCTACTACCGCGGCTGATTGACTGTTTCTATAAGTAACGCGGTTGCGTTAACAGCGCACTAATGTGTAACGCAACCGCCATAAAACAGTGCATCACTTTACCTGTAAGCTTCGGTTATGAACTTTGCTTATAACGATCGAAAACAATTGAACACCGTGATCGCATAAGCCCGCACTAGTTGACGTGCAACACGTCAACGCGAGCAAATCCGGGCCCTCCACAGGGCTTGTTTTTTCTCCCGTAGTTGGCGTAGAGTTTGTTCACTGTGTTTGCATGGGTCGCTTGGAATCGTGACCTGGGCAGTAGCCTACAAGTTAGCTACATCCCGTTCGACGTCTTCTTACTCTCCTGCAACCAGCCCCAGTACTCTTTCACAAGAAGGAGGCTGTCATTAATTTTTGCGTCAAAGGAAATAAGAAATGTCCCAACGTCAGAGCGGTACCGTCAAGTGGTTTAACGACGAGAAAGGTTTTGGTTTTATCACTCCAGAAAGCGGTCCGGATCTGTTCGTGCATTTCCGCGCTATTCAGGGCAACGGCTTCAAGAGCCTGAAAGAAGGCCAGAAAGTGACTTTCGTTGCTGTGCAAGGCCAGAAAGGCATGCAGGCTGACGAAGTACAAGCAGAAGCCTGATCTTCTGTAACGAAAAAGCCCCTGATGCTGACATCAGGGGCTTTTTTGTGCGCGTAAATCCGTAAAATGGCTTCTTTTTTCCGTCCAGAGGCTGCCATGTCGAAACATCTTCTCAAACCCCAGGGCGACTTTCCTGCCGCCACCCTGGGTCGTCGCCTGGCAGCGATGTTCTACGACTTCTTGTTGTGTACCGCCCTGCTGATCGTCACCAGCGGGATTTACAAGATGATCCAGATGGCGATCCTCGGCGAAGACAAAATGCGCACCCTGACCGAAGCCGGCGCGCTGGACGGCGATCCATTGCTGTCAACGGTGCTGCTGTTTGTGCTGTTCGGCTTCTTCGCCAAGTTCTGGACCTGGTCCGGTCAGACCCTGGGGATGCAGGTCTGGTGCATCCGCGTACAAAACGCCGACGGCTCATCCATCAGCCTGTGGCAGGCGTTGCTGCGCTTTGTGGTGTCGATCGCGTCCTTGCTGTGCGTCGGGCTGGGCTTCTTCTGGTCGCTGTTCGACAAACAGAAACGCAGCTGGCATGACATCTACTCCAACACCCAGCTCGTGCGGATTCCAAAGAAAACCAAGTAATCCAGCCATACACAAACCACTGTGGGAGCGAGCCTGCTCGCGATGGCGATGTATCAGTCAATATTGATATGGCTGACAGATCGCTATCGCGAGCAGGCTCGCTCCCACAGGATTTGTGACTTAACTGAAAGACCTCAGGCGTTGCCGGCCAATTTCATCCGCGCGGCCTGTGTGAAGTCGAGCATGCGCTTGAGCGGCCGGATCGCTTGCGGAATCAACGCTGGATCGACAAAGATCTCGTTAGTCCCTTCCTTCAAGCTCTTGAGCGTGCGCTCAAGGGTGTTCATCGCCATCCACGGGCAATGTGCGCAACTACGGCAGGCTGCGCCGTTACCAGCCGTTGGCGCTTCGATGAAGACCTTGTCCGGGCACAGCTGCTGCATCTTGTAGAAGATGCCGCGATCAGTGGCGACGATAAAGGTCTTGTTTGGCAGGCTCTGCGCTGCCGCAATCAATTGACTGGTGGAGCCGACGGCATCCGCCAACTCTATCACCGACGTCGGCGACTCCGGGTGCACCAGAATCGCTGCATCCGGGTACAGCGCCTTCATGTCTTCGAGCTGCTTGGACTTGAACTCTTCGTGAACGATGCAGGCACCGTCCCACAGCAGCATGTCCGCGCCGGTCTGGCGCTGGATGTAGGTGCCCAAATGCTTATCCGGGCCCCAGATAATGGTTTCGCCGTTATCCATCAGGCTTTCGACGATCTCCAGCGCGCAGCTTGAAGTCACCACCCAATCCGCCCGGGCTTTGACCGCCGCCGACGTGTTGGCATACACCACCACGGTACGTTCCGGGTGCTGATCGCAGAATGCCGAGAACTCGTCCACCGGGCAACCCAGGTCCAGCGAGCAGGTCGCCTCCAGGGTTGGCATCAGGATGCGTTTTTCAGGGTTGAGGATTTTGGCGGTCTCGCCCATGAACTTCACACCGGCGACCACCACGGTCTTGGCCGGGTGAGCATTGCCGAAGCGAGCCATCTCCAGCGAGTCGGAGACACAGCCTCCGGTTTCTTCGGCCAGGGCCTGAATGACCGGATCGCAATAGAAGTGAGCAACCAGCACCGCGTCCTGAGCCTTGAGCTCGGCAGCGATGGCGGCACGGTAATAGGCCTCCTCCTCGGCAGTCAGCGGCTTGGGCTGCTTGGCGTCGAGGTGGGCTTGAACCAGAAGGCGTTCGGAAATCTGCGTCATGTTCGCAAGACCTGCAGGCGCTTTCGCGCGAAAGTCGAGTATACACCCGGCTCCGGACCCTTCAGGGTACCGCCGGGAGAGTGAGTATCATCAGGCACGGACAACGTTGAAGCTGCGCAAGGCTACAGAATATCCCGTGGATGCAAAAGATGATTCTGACCTGCGTCACGCGGTGCAGCCCAGAACCTGGGCGACCTTAAATCGCGGGCAAAAAAAAATCCGGAAATCCTCACTTGCGTGGGCCTTCCAGACTTTTAAAACTGCTACAAAAATGGTGGGTCGTGTGGGATTCGAACCTACGACCAATTGGTTAAAAGCCAACTGCTCTACCAACTGAGCTAACGACCCGCTGTGTGGTGGCGCGTATAATACTGATTTTTAAGGACTATTCAACACCTAATTTGAAATAAATCAAAAATAAGGTGTTGGATCGCTGATTCCGGCTGCCGCGAAGCCTTCTGCACGCAGGCGGCAGCTGTCGCATTTGCCGCATGCACGGCCATTATCGTCCGCCTGATAGCAGGAAACAGTCAGGCCGTAATCAACGCCGAGCTTCACACCCGCCTGGACGATCTGCGCCTTGCTGAGGTTCTGCAGGGGCGCCTGAATGCGGAAACCATTCCCCTCTACACCGGCCTTGGTCGCCAGATTGGCCATGCGCTCGAAAGACTCGATGAACTCGGGACGGCAGTCCGGGTAACCGGAGTAATCCACGGCGTTCACACCAATAAAGATGTCGCGAGCGCCGAGTACTTCAGCCCAGCCCAACGCCAGGGACAAGAAAACGGTGTTGCGCGCTGGCACGTAAGTCACCGGAATACCTTCGCCCGCTTCTTCCGGCACATCGATGCTGGTGTCGGTCAATGCTGAACCGCCGATACCGTTCAGGTTCAGGCCGATCACCTTGTGTTCGATAACACCCAAGTCTCGTGCAACACGTTCGGCGGCGTGCAGTTCGGCATGGGACCGCTGACCGTAGTCGAAGCTCATGGTGTAACAGCTGTAGCCTTCAGCACGAGCCATGGCCACAACGGTCGCGGAGTCGAGGCCGCCGGACAGCAGGATGACTGCACGTTTTTCAGCAGTGTTCAGTTGTTCAGTCATTTCAGCGCCCCGGCTCGTCATTCCAAAGATATTTATGCAGCTGCAATTGCAGACGCACTGGCAGGTTGTCCGCCACCACCCAGTCAGCCAGGTCCCGAGCATTGAGATCATGGTGACTTGGCGAGAACAGGACTTCGCCGGCACGCTGATCCAGACCGTACTGGATCAGCTTGGACACGGCCCAGTCATAGTCTTCCCGCGAGCAGATGACGAACTTCACCTGATCGTTGCGCGTGAGCAGTTCGATGTTCTCGTAGCGGTTGCGATGAGCTTCTTTCGAACCCGGGGTTTTCAGGTCGACGACGCGACTGACCCGTGGATCGACCGCCGAGATATCCAGGGCACCGCTGGTTTCCAGCGAAACCTCGTAACCGGCGTCACACAACTGCTTGAGCAATGGGATGGCATTGGGTTGTGCCAGCGGCTCGCCGCCGGTGACACAGACGTAACGCGGACGAAAACCGGCCACTTGCTCGAGGATGTCGTCGAGCGCGCGAATGGTGCCGCCAGTGAATGCATAAGCGCTGTCGCAGTATTGGCAACGCAATGGGCAACCGGTCAGGCGCACAAAAACAGTGGGCAGCCCGGCAGTCCGCGTTTCACCCTGCAACGAGTAGAAAACTTCGGTGATTCTCAATGTGTCTTGCATAGTCGCCACGGGCATAACAGCTAAACAGGCTGTCCGCCTCCGTCAGGCACTTCAAGGAACCCCGCCATCGCGCAGATCCCAAAAAGCGTGTTTCATAAAAAGGGCGTGAATTCTAACGAAAAAACCCGCGACAAGCGCGGGTTTCTTCAAAACGGGTCAAGCCGCCCTTACATTTTTTGCAGATCACGCTGGGCCAGTTGAGCGGCGGAAGTGCCCGGATATTGGGACACAACCTGTTGCAGAATGCCTTTGACCTTGTCGGGATGACCGAGGCGGCGTTCTACATCAGCCAGCTTGTACAGCGAATCAGGCACTTTTGGATGCTTGGGGTACAGCTGCGAAACCTTGGCAAAAGCCTGACCTGCACCTTGCAGATCGCCTTTGGCCAGGTTCACTTCGCCCAACCAGTACTGAGCATTGCCCGCGTACTGACTGTTCGGGTACTTGCGCAGGAATGCGGCAAAAGCCTGGCTGGCCTTGTCGAAATCCTTGGCTTTGATCAGGTCGAAGGCTGCATCGTAATACAGTTTTTCCTTCGCCGGATCAGCCGGCTCGCTACCCGCGGCAGGTGCCTGAGCGGCTGCCGCTCCTGCGGCTGCGCCCGCTGCTGCACCGGGGGCATTCAAACTGCCACCGGTGGAAGAATTATCAGGAGTCGCGGCTGGTGCAACGCCGGTTCCTATGCGCCGATCAAGATCCTGATATCGCTCCAGGTTCTCTTGCTTCATGCGCGCTACATCATTTTGCAGAACTTCGATGATGCCTTGTTGGCGCGAGATCTGCTCCTGCATCGATTGCAGTTGGTTGAACAGCTCGCCCTGTGCCGAGACAGGGGCCGAAACCCCTCCCCCGGCATAGGCGCCGTTCGTACCGTAACCTGCAGGCGGATTATTAGTCCCGCTATTGGTATAGCCGGAGTCATTATCGACCACAGGAACCGCAGCCCACACCGCAAGCGGTGCGAGGCTGAGAGCCAGAACAGTTACAGCACGACGGCACGTTCGCATGACGAATTACTTACGCAGTTCGACGCGACGGTTTTGAGCCCAGGACTGCTCGTCGTTGCCGGTAGCAACTGGACGCTCTTCGCCGTAGGAAACCAGTTCCAGCTGAGCTGGGGAAACACCTTGCAGTACCAGGTAACGCTGAACGGCTTTCGCACGACGCTCGCCCAGTGCCATGTTGTACTCACGAGTACCACGTTCGTCGGTGTTGCCTTCCAGAACAACGCGAGCGCCGTTTGCTTTCAGGTCCTTGGCGTGAACGTCCAGAGCGCGCATGGCTTCTGGCTTCAGGTCCGAACTGTCGTATTCGAAGTAGAAAGTGGTGATTGCGCGCAGAGCAGCTTCTTCGCTCAGGGAGCCGTCAACTGCACCAGTGTTTGCGCCGTAACCAGCGTTTGGATCTACAGCGCCTTCACCGGCATTGTCGCCGCCTTTGGACGAGCAACCTACAGCTACAGCCATGGCCAGAGCCAGCGCAGCAAATTTACCAAACTTCAGCATTTCCATCGTGAAACTCCTAATGAACCCCAATGTGTTAAGTACAACGTGTAGCGCCGCGTCAGTTCAGGTAAGGGGACCAGGAAGGTTCTCTGACTTCGCCTTGTGCGGTAGGAAGCGGGAGCCTTACGCGTCCATTAATGGACACGAGCATCAAGACTCCCCGGCCCTGCTGGCGGGTGGCGTAGATTACCATGGTGCCGTTGGGCGCAACAGTAGGCGACTCGTCCAGAGTGCTATCAGTGAGGATTTTTACGCTTCCGCGCTGCAAATCCTGGGCCGCCACCTTGAAATTAGTGAAACCTTCCTGACGATGGATCATCACCAGGG
Source organism: Pseudomonas sp. GM41(2012) (assembly GCF_000282315.2). Classification (GTDB taxonomy): domain Bacteria; phylum Pseudomonadota; class Gammaproteobacteria; order Pseudomonadales; family Pseudomonadaceae; genus Aquipseudomonas. The sequence goes on along the minus strand of NZ_AKJN02000012.1, from coordinate 146,121 downwards.
TCTTTTCATCAGCCGAAAGCTTAGGGTTGGCGTTGTAGTTACCGATAAAGGTCACACGTTCCGCACCACCACCGCCTGCGCTGGTTTTGTAGATCTGTGGCTTGCCGCCACGGTCCGAGGTGAAGTAGATGGTCGAACCATCTTTACCCCAGAACGGTTCGGTGTTGATGCCAGGACCGTTAGTGACACGCGTGATCTGACGCGAACCCAGGTTCATCACATAGATGTCCGGGTTGCCGTCTTTCGAGAGTACGAATGCCAGGCGATTGCCATCAGGCGACCATGCTGGCGCGCCATTCAGGCCTTCGAAGTTGGTGATCTGCTCACGGCGACCAGTGTCGATGTTCTGCATGAAGATACGCGGACGCTTCTGCTCGAACGACACATAAGCGATGCGCTTGCCGTCCGGTGCGAAACGCGGCGACAGGATCGGCTCGCGCGATTGCAGCAGGGTCACGGCACGGGCACCGTCATAGTCTGAACGTTGCAGTGTGTAGCGAGTGTTCTTCTCGGAGAAACGCTCTGCTGTCACGTACAACAGACGAGTCGAGAACGCACCTTTGATACCGGTGAGTTTTTCGAACGACTGGTCCGCGATGTAGTGCGACATGTCGCGCAGTTGATCGACGCTGCCCGACACGCTGCCGGTCAGCACTTGCTGCTCGGTGGCGACGTTGAACAGTGCGTATTGGACCTGCAGGCGACCGCCCGCAGGAGCAATGCTGCCGACCATGACGTACTGGGCGCCGAGCGCCTTGAAGTCACGGAAGATGATTTCGCTGGCCTGGCTTGGCTGGCTGATCATGTTCTGTTTAGGAATCGGCGAGTAGTAACCCGAGTTGCGCAGGTCGTTACCGATGATTTCGGCCATGTCGTCCGGCAGAACGCTGCCGCCCTGGTTGCCAAACGGAACGACTGCGATCGGGGTGGCCCGATCACTGCCGCTGGTGACCAGAATGTTTTTTTCATCTGCTGCCGCTATCCCTGCCATGCAGCAGATAACGACAAGCATTCCTCGAAGAAGGTTTCTCACAAGGCTAGATCCTCAGGTGTGAATGTCATCTTGAATGAACGATACGGAGCGAAATCGCTCGGCTTCATTCCCTGCATTTCTGTCAAACGTCCAATGTTCTTGACCGCCGCTACAGCGGAAGCGTCAAACGGACCATCGCCGCTGGACTTGGCCACGCCAACCGAAGTCACCGTACCATCCGGCAACATGCCGATTTGCAACACGACCGTCATGCCTTTGCGTGCCGAAGGTGGACGAGCCCAGCCTTCCGCTGCACGAGCACGGATCAGATCATCGAAACTACCGGCGACTTCGTCACCCTGCTCATCCGCCAAGGCCTGCTGACGCTGCGGCGTGTCGGAAAGCAAATCTGCCAGGGCCTGAGCCTTTTTGTCTTCGGCGGATTTACGTGCCGCTTCCTGCGATTTTTTCTTCGCAGCATCGGCAGCAGCTTTCTTCTTCGCATCTTCGGCGACTTTCTTCTTCGCCTCTTCAGCTTCAGATTTCTTCTTGGCGTCTTCCGCGGCTTTCTTCTTCGCGTCTTCGACGATCTTTTTCTTCGCTTCTTCAGCGGCCGCTTTCTTGGCCTCTTCTTCAGCTGCTTTCTTGGCTTCTTCTTCAGACTTCTTCTTGGCTATATCAGCCAATTGTTTCTCTTCGGCCTTTTTAGCTTCGGCGGTCTTCTTCGCTTCATCGGCTTTCTTGGCTTCATCAGCCTTTTTTGCCTCTTCCGCTTTCTTTGTCTCGTCGGCCTTTTTGGATTCTTCGGCTTTTTGAGCCGCGTCTTCCTTCTTTTGTTCCGCGGCCTTGATCGCTTCCTGCTCGATCTTCTTCTGTTCCATCTGTTCGACTTCGGTCTGGCGTGCAGCAGATTTCTGCGCCTCACCCGCAATCTTCTGATTGGTCTGGGTGGTCGCCCGACTTTTCGATTTCAGCTGGTACAGGGTCGCCTGGACAATCGGCTTGGCCGGCGGCAGTTCGGGCGTAAAGGCGAAGCTGACGAACAGCATGCCGAAAACCAGCACGTGCAAGACAAGCGCCCAGACACTAGGCCAGAAGTAGCTTTCCGAGGCGGACGGCTCTCGCATTTGCTGCATCAGGGTGCCTCGGTAATCAAGCCAACATTACCGACCCCGGCTTTCTGCAACCCGCCCATGGCGCCCATGACGGAACCGTAGTCGACGGTCTTGTCGCCGCGGATGAACACCTGGGTACGCTTGCCACCTTCAGTGCCGGCGCGAATGATTTTGGTCACGGCGTCAGTCATCTGCGGCAAGGTCATGGCCTTGTCCTGTTGCTTTTCAGTGTCGACTTCGCTGCCAAGGTTCCAGTAGTAGGTCTTGTCAGCCTTGATCGAAATGGTCAGGACCTGGGTGTTGTTGTCCTGCGGCAAGGCTTCGCTGGAAACCTTCGGCAGATCAACTTTCACGCCCTGATTGAGCATCGGAGCGGTCACCATGAAGATGACCAGCAGCACCAACATCACGTCGATGTAAGGCACCACGTTCATCTCGGCAACCGGCTTGCGCTTTTTGCGAGCTCGAGCGATTAAAGCCATTGGAAATTACCTGCTTATTCTTCGCTGGTGTGCACTTTGCGGTGCAGGATCGCCTGGAATTCATCGGCGAAGGTGTAGTAACGGCCCAGCAGGGTTTCACTGCGCGCAGCAAAACGGTTGTAAGCGATAACAGCCGGGATGGCGGCGAACAAGCCGATCGCGGTAGCAATCAGTGCTTCGGCGATACCCGGAGCCACGGTGGCCAGGGTCGCTTGCTGGGCAGTGGCCAGGCCACGGAAGGAGTTCATGATCCCCCAGACGGTACCGAACAGACCGATGTACGGGCTGACGGAACCTACAGTGGCGAGGAACGGCAGGCTCTGCTCGAGCTTTTCTTCTTCGCGGGAAATGGCGACGCGCATGGCACGGGCCACGCCTTCCATGACCGCTTCCGGGTCAACGCCTGGCTGCTGGCGCAGACGGGAGAATTCCTTGAAACCGGCACGGAAGATCTGCTCTACGCCCGAATCCGGATCAGGATTGCTGCCGGCCTGACGGTAGAGTTTGGACAGGTCGATACCCGACCAGAAGCGCTCTTCAAAGCTCTCCAGGGCACGTCGACCGGCGCGCAGCAGATTGCTGCGCTGAAAGATCATGATCCATGAGGTCACCGATGCGGCTACCAGGATCAGCATTACCAGTTGCACCACGATACTGGCATTGCTGACCAGGCTCCACATGGAGGAATGGTCGACGACGTTAGCTTCCACGCTTTATCTCCTGCTTTGAGTGTGTACCCGCGCCGCTCACGTCGGCAAAGGCCGCACGTAGAGCTTCGGGAATGGCCCGGGGTTTCAAACTGTTAGTGCGCACACAGGCCACCAAAAACTGCCCTTCGCAGAGCAGCGCATTATCCGTAGCCCGCCTGACCTGCTGTTTGAAGCGCAGGCTGACACGGTTCAATTCGATTACTTCAGCGCTTACCAACAGCTCGTCGTCCAGTCGCGCCGGCGCGTGGTAACGCGCTTCGCTGGAATGCACGACGAACAACAGGTCCTCACCTGCGAGCTGGGATTGGGCAAAGCCCAGCTCCCGGAGCCGCTCGGTTCGAGCCCGTTCCATAAACTTGAGGTAATTAACGTAATACACGATGCCGCCCGCATCGGTGTCCTCGTAATAAACGCGACAACGAAGTGCGAAAGGCTCAAGCCCGTTTTGCGCGCGCATACTCTAGTGCTTACTCCTCAGGTTGCCAATCCGGCCAGGCAACTGTTTTTCATTGATTCACGGCTTTCTGGCGAAAGTACGGTCCTGAGACCGCACAAACCCCGAATAAATCAGCGCGCAAAGGTTATTAATCGTCCACGGCATCGAGGAACTCGTCTACCACGGGCATCTCACCCAATCGTGACGGGATGTTTAAACCGAAGTGCAGGTACGCATGCCGGGTCACCACTCGCCCCCGCGGCGTACGCATGATGTAGCCCTGCTGGATCAGGTACGGCTCCAGCACGTCTTCAATGGTGTGGCGCTCTTCACTGATGGCGGCGGCGAGGCTATCGACCCCGACCGGCCCACCGTCGAACTTCTCGATCATCGTTAACAGCAGCCGTCGATCCTGGTGATCGAAGCCACGCTCGTCGACATCCAGCAGGTTCAAGGCCAGGTCCGCGATCGGTTTGGTGATGTGGCCCTTGGCGCGAACTTCGGCGAAATCCCGAACCCGGCGCAGCAAGCGGTTGGCGATCCGCGGTGTACCGCGAGCACGACGGGCGATTTCAAAGGCGCCTTCCGGGTCCAGCGGCAAGCCGAGGATATTCGCCGAACGACTGACAATCGTTGCCAGGTCGGCGGTGTTGTAGAACTCCAGGCGCTGGACGATGCCGAAACGGTCGCGCAGCGGATTGGTCAGCATCCCCGCCCGCGTCGTCGCACCGACCAGGGTGAACGGCGGCAGATCAAGCTTGATCGAGCGCGCGGCCGGCCCTTCGCCGATCATGATGTCGAGCTGGAAATCTTCCATGGCCGGGTACAGCACTTCTTCGACGATCGGAGAGAGCCGATGGATTTCGTCGATGAACAGCACGTCGTGTGGCTCAAGATTGGTCAGCAGCGCAGCCAGATCACCCGGACGCTCAAGCACGGGGCCCGAGGTGCTCTTGATCGACACGCCCATTTCCTGGGCGATGATGTTGGCCAAGGTGGTTTTACCCAGACCCGGCGGGCCGAAAATCAGCGTGTGGTCCAGGGATTCATTGCGCCCGCGAGCCGCCTGGATGAACAACTCCATTTGCTCGCGAACAGTCGGCTGGCCAATGTATTCGGCCAGGCTGACAGGGCGAATCGCCCGGTCCTGGACTTCCTCGCGATCACGAGGGCCGGGCGTGGCGGCAATCAGACGATCAGCTTCAATCACTTAGATCATTCCCTTCAGGGCACGACGAATCATGTCTTCACTGCTCAAACCTTTCTCCTTGATCGCAGAAATCGCCTTGCTGGCTTCCTGCGGCTTGTAGCCCAGGGAGATCAGCGCGCTGACCGCGTCATTTTCGGCGGTGGCGACCGGCGTCGTATCTGACCCACCCGGCTGGTTTGGTACCAAAGCGAACATCGCCGGCACGGTTTCCCAGGCCTTGAAGCGATCCTTGAGTTCCACCAGCAAACGCTCGGCGGTCTTCTTGCCCACGCCCGGCACCTTGGTCAACGCCGAGGTGTCCTGGGACTGCACGCAGCGAACCAGTTCATCGACTTCCAGGCTCGACATCAAGGCCAGGGCCAATTTCGGCCCCACACCATTGAGACGGATCAACTCGCGAAAAAAGTCTCGCTCACGCTTGCCGAAGAAGCCATAGAGTAACTGCGCGTCTTCGCGTACGACCAAATGGGTGTGCAAGGTCAGCGGTTCACCGACCGACGGCAAGCGATAAAGCGTGGTCATGGGCACTTCCAGCTCATACCCCAGACCGTTTACATCCAGAATCAGGTGCGGCGGCTGTTTCTCAGCCAGTGTGCCGCGCAAGCGTCCAATCACGTTTCAGATCCTTGAGCGTTAGCCAGATCAGTGCTGGCGACTGACAGAACAAGGGTTTTGCGCCGACGACACAGGCGCAAAACCCTCATTCCATAAAAAATTGATTGCTGATGCTATCAGAGACGCAGGCGTCCGCCACGACTGCGTGCCGTGCCCAGACCATGAGGCAACAGGCTGGAGCGGGTGTGAGCATGGCAAATGGCAATGGCCAGGGCGTCCGAGGCATCGATTTGCGGCTTGCTGGTCAGTTTCAGCATGTGCATGACCATCATTTGCACCTGCTCTTTATTCGCCGCGCCGGTCCCGGTCACCGCCTGTTTGACCTGGGTCGCCGTGTACTCAGCGATTTCCAGGCTTTCTTCCGCCCCGGCAACGATGGCTGCGCCGCGGGCCTGGCCAAGTTTCAGCGCAGAGTCGGCATTGCGCGCCATGAAGACCTTTTCGATGCCCATGGTCACCGGGCCGTAGGTCTGGATGACTTCGCGCACGCCGCGATAGACTATTTGCAGGCGTTCATGCAGCTCGCCGGAACCTGTGCGAATGCAGCCCGACGCCACGTAGACGCATCCACGCCCGGTATCACGCACTACGCCATAACCGGTAATGCGCGAACCGGGGTCGATACCAAGAATTAAAGTCATAACGCCTGCAGAAAGAGATCGCGGTGGCTTGAGGATAACTGTGTAGGAGCTGCCGAAGGCTCGGGCCGCGTTCGGACGATCTTTTAAATAAAAAGCCAAAAATCAAAAGATCGCAGGCTTCGCCAGCTCCTACAGGGGCCAGGGGAAGGCTGCGATCTTTATCAATGCATCAACCGAGCTGAGCGGCCACCGACTCTGGAATGTCGGCGTTGGAGTAGACGTTCTGCACGTCATCCAGGTCTTCAAGCATGTCGATCAGCTTGAGCACCTTCTCGGCGCCTTCCAGGTCGAGTTCGGCACTGGTGGTCGGCAGCATCACGATTTCCGCGTCATCACCTTTGAAACCGGCCGCTTCCAGCGCGTTACGCACGGAGTAGAAACCGGAGAACGAGGTGAACACGTCGATGGAGCCGTCTTCGTGGGTGACCACGTCATCCGCGTCGGCTTCCATCGCCGCTTCCATCAACGCATCTTCATCAACGCCTGGCGCGAAGGAAATCTGCCCCTTGCGCTCGAACAGATAGGCCACCGAACCGTCCGTACCGAGGTTGCCGCCGCATTTGCTGAACGCATGGCGAACAGCGGCGGCGGTGCGATTGCGGTTGTCAGTCATGCACTCGACCATCACCGCCACGCCGCCCGGGCCGTAGCCTTCGTAGGTCAGCTCGACCATGTCGTCGGTATCGGCAGCACCGGCGCCGCGGGCGACCGCACGGTCGATAATGTCCCGGCTCATGTTCGCGCCGAGGGCCTTGTCCAGCGCCAGACGCAAACGCGGATTGGAACCCGGATCACCACCGCCCTGACGGGCCGCAACGGTCAGCTCACGAATCCACTTGGTGAAAATCTTGCCCTTCTTGGCATCCTGACGTTCTTTGCGGTGCTTGATGTTCGCCCACTTGGAATGACCCGCCATATCTCGCTCCGAATTCTCTTTGAAACATTGCCCGCCACGCCATGACGCGCCAGCCGGCAAATAAAAATCTCGACCATTCTATAAAGAAAGGGCGCATCCGAAGATGCGCCCTTCTGGTCAGCCTTACTCAGCTTTAGGCGTTTCGCGCAAACGAATGTGCAGTTCGCGCAGTGCCTTGGCATCTACTACACCCGGAGCCTGAGTCATGACGCAAGCGGCGCTCTGGGTTTTCGGGAAGGCGATCACTTCACGGATCGACTGGGCGCCGGTCATCAGCATCACCAGACGATCCAGACCGAAGGCCAGGCCACCGTGCGGCGGCGCGCCGTATTTCAGGGCGTCGAGCAGGAAGCCGAATTTCTCTTCCTGTTCCGCTTCACTGATACCCAGCAGACGGAACACCGACTGTTGCATTTCCTTGCGGTGGATACGGATCGAACCGCCACCCAGCTCGGTGCCGTTCAGTACCATGTCGTAGGCACGGGACAGAGCGGTTGCCGGGTTGGCTTCCAGTTCTTCCGGGGTGCACTTCGGCGCGGTGAACGGGTGATGCAAGGCTGCGAAGCTGCCGTCGTCGTTCTCTTCGAACATCGGGAAGTCGACCACCCACATCGGCGCCCACTGACAAGTCAGCAGGTTCAGATCGTTACCGACCTTGATCCGCAGCGCGCCCAGGGCTTCGCTGACGATCTTGGCTTTGTCGGCACCGAAGAACACGATGTCGCCGTCAACCGCACCCACGCGATCAAGGATCACATTGAGGTTGGCTTCAGGAATGTTCTTGACGATCGGCGATTGCAGGCCTTCGACGCCCTTGGCGCGTTCGTTGACCTTGATGTACGCCAGGCCCTTGGCACCGTAGATGCCGACGAACTTGGTGTAGTCGTCGATCTGCTTGCGCGGCATGCTCGCTGCGCCAGGAACGCGCAAGGCGGCAACGCGGCATTTCGGGTCGTTGGCCGGGCCGCTGAAGACTTTGAAGTCGACTTCTTTCAGCTGATCGGCAACGTCAACCAGTTCCAGCGGGTTACGCAGGTCCGGCTTGTCGGAACCGTAACGACGCATGGCCTCTTCCCAGGTCATGTGCGGGAATTCGCCGAATTCCACATCCAGCACTTCCTTGAACAGGTTGCGGATCATGCCTTCGGTGATGCCAATGATGTCTTTTTCATCGAGGAAGCTGGTTTCGATGTCGATCTGAGTGAATTCAGGCTGACGGTCGGCACGCAGGTCTTCATCGCGGAAGCATTTGGCGATCTGATAGTAGCGATCGAAGCCGGCCACCATCAGCAGTTGCTTGAACAGCTGCGGCGATTGCGGCAAGGCAAAGAAGGAACCGGCGTGAGTACGGCTCGGCACCAGGTAATCGCGGGCACCTTCCGGAGTAGCGCGAGTCAGGATCGGCGTCTCGACGTCGAGGAAGCCGTTCTCGTCCAGGTAACGACGGATGCTGGTGGTCATGCGCGAACGCAGACGCAGCTTCTCGAGCATTTCCGGACGACGCAGGTCGATGAAGCGATAACGCAAGCGGGTTTCTTCGCCGACGTCGGAGAACTCGTTGAGCGGGAACGGCGGGGTTTCCGCTTCGTTCAATACTTCCAGCTCGTAGCCCAGCACTTCGATCATGCCCGACGCCATGTTGGCGTTGCCGGCACCGGCCGGACGCAGGCGAACCTTGCCGGTGACCTTGACCACGTACTCGCTGCGCACGCGATCGGCGGCGGCGAAGGTTTCAGCGCGGTCCGGGTCGAACACCACCTGGGCCAGACCGTCACGATCACGGATATCGAGGAAAATCACCCCACCGTGGTCACGGCGACGGTGAACCCATCCGCAAAGGGTAATTTCCTGGCCTTCCAGGCTTTCGTTCAGTTGGCCGCAATAATGGCTGCGCATCATGGTCGTAGTTTCACTTCTCGTAATTCGAAATTCGGTTGGAGACCTTGCTCATATCCTGTCCCAATGAAAGGCGCCAGATGATGCAAGAGCTCGCACGTGTCGTTCAACTCAGGTTCAAGACCCTAGTCAGCTTTGTCGCCGCCGGCCAGATTCTTCTTGGAACCGGTCTTGAAATCGGTTTCGTACCAGCCGGTACCGCTAAGGCGGAAGCCCGGCATGGACAGCATCTTCTTAAGCTCTGGCGCCTGGCAGGCAGGGCAGTCGACCAGCGGTGCTGCGCTGATCTTTTGAATGGCTTCCAACTGATGACCACAGGAAGCACATTGATAGTCGTACATCGGCATGGGGGTTGTCTCGGCGATCAGATTGCTACCGCACACGCTGGGTTTTGCGGCAAAGAGCGGGATTATATCCATTAAATGCAGCCTGTGCAGCCGTAAGACTGCACAGACCGACACTCGACCCATTCCACCCCCGTGGCTAAGGCATGGCGACGCAGCCGCCTTCCTTCAGGCTGTGCACGACGCACACAACCCGCACCAGCCCGGTGAAGTTCTTGACCCCACCGTGACGCAAATGCACCTCGCGGTCCACATGGGACAACAGCGCACTGACCGTACAGCAGTTGACCTTGGCCATGTCGCCCAAAATATCCCAGTACACCTGTTCAAGCCGCAAACAGGTTGCAAAGCCATTCAACCGCACTGACCGGGATAAAGGCTGGGCCAGCCCCATATCAAATTCGCTGACAAATGGATCGATCCTTATCTCCTTGACCGGACCGACCCTCCCCTCGCTTCTCCTGTCTTCGTCATCCATATCGTTGACACTCCTTTGCCATCCTTGCCTTCTTTAAGAGCTATATCCGTTGCCTTATAAAAGCGCAGGCGCAAAGGTATATCCAGATGACTTTATGACCATCAACGTAGGAGAAGCCAACAATTGAAGGGCGATCATGGAGACCGTCCTAGGCCGGCCATTTTCCTACATAGTCAGACGCCATTTGACTAGCGTGAAAGGGGTTTAAAGAGACAAGAGGTCGAACGCGAATAACGCCAACGAACGTTATCTGCGACAAATCGACCCTCAAGGCACCGCTGGACTGCCTGATTTGAGTAGCTGCAGGCTTTGCTGTTAAATAGGCAGTGTGTCGCTACCGCCTATTTTCCGGGGGCTGCGCATAGGCTGATACCGGGTACGTGTCCAACGCCTCTTATTGTTCTGAAGCGAACCGCGCTCAATCAGCTCTTCCTTGTGATCCGTCTTAACGTGAGTTACTCAAAATGTTGAAAATTGTCCACCTGCTAATGGGCGCAGCAGCCTTGCTGTTGTCCTTCATCCCTAGCCTGCGATCCGAAGCCGTACCTTACCTGCAACAACCTGATGCGCTGTACCTGGCCTTCTTCGGCCTGCTCAACCTTACCCTCGCTCCTGTCATCCCTTACTGGAACAAAGGCCCGCGTCATCAACTGCAAAACCTGGTCAGCGCCCTGCTGGTTCTGACCGTCGTCCTGCAAACCCTGACGCTGATCGCGCCAATGCCTGTCATTGCCGGTCAACCTGCTGTTCTGTTCAGCCTGGTCGCTGCCCTGATTGCCGTTCTTCTGCACCTGGCTATCAGCTTCTACAAATCTTCACCCGCCGCCGCCTCGCCAAGCTATGACATGAGCAACCGCGATACCGGTACCGTAAAGTGGTTCAACACATCCAAAGGCTTCGGCTTTATTTCCCGTGATTCCGGCGATGATATTTTCGTGCATTTCCGGGCCATTCGTGGCGAGGGTCACCGTGTCCTGGTCGAAGGCCAGCGTGTGGAGTTCTCTGTCATGAACCGTGACAAAGGCCTGCAAGCCGAAGATGTGATCGCCGCATTGCCGCGTCGCTGATTCAAGGCTAAAAAAAACCGCGAACAGCCTGGCTGTTCGCGGTTTTTTATTGCCCGTCAGTTGGTCGCACTCAGTAATGCGGCGGTGGCGCTTCTTCTTCAAACGTCTCGAACTGACCGGCCATTTCCTCTTGCCGCTTGAGCAATGCGGCCATTTGCAGTTGCAGGCGCTCAACCGCGCGCTGCTGCGTCGCCAGCACATCACTCAATGCCTGGATGGTGTCATCCTGAAACGCCAGCTGGCTCTCCAGATCGGTAACGCGTGCTTCCAGGCTCATGACTCAACCCTCCAGAAACGTAAAATCATCGGTCAATACCAGGCGCAACCGTTCGCGAATCAGCGCGATCTGCTCTGAGCCATAGGGCTTGGCTGGGTGTTTCCCCCAGACGGGTGCTGGCCAGGCGGCGTCCTCACGCTTGCGCACAATCACATGCATGTGCAACTGACTGACGACGTTACCCAGGGCCGCGACATTCAATTTGTCCGCGTCGAACGAATCCTTGAGCATTTCCGCCAGTGCGGTTGTTTCCCGCCACAGCTGCTGCTGATCTGCGACATCCAACTGAAATATCTCACTGATATCGTCGCGACGTGGCACCAGAATGAACCAGGGGTAGTTCGAATCGTTGGACAGCAGCAACCGGCACAGTGGGAAATCCCCAATCGGTAACGTGTCTTGTTGAAGTCGTGGATCTAAAGCGAACACTGCGCGCACTCCCGCCTGGTCATCAATTTCAGCTTAGCGTCCATCCCGAGAGACGGCGCACCAAGCGACAGGACGGCAGCATACCTGCGAACGCCGCTGGCTTCACGATGATCCATGGTCGAACCAAACCGAGAAACTACAAACGACCGGTCACGCGCCCCGACATGAGTCATTTTCGTTCAGGCCGCACCATTACAGAACCAGCAGCCACACAAAAAACGCCGAACTGACTGATAAACAACGACGCGTTCGAATTTGGCAGACGGCCGCACTGTATGAATTCCGTACAGCGATTAAAATTTTTTGCACCAAAACCGCACAGTGCGTCTACGCTGAGTCGGTCAGGCATCCGCCATTTACTCACTGGTGGGGTGAACCGGTAACGTTTTGGGTTGTCACGCAGTCGGCCACAAGGGTACAACACGATGCAAACCATGGCGTCAAGCCCGAACAAAACGTGCTTGAACACCCCGGTTTTATGAGGTTTTTACAGCAGCGGGCAGGCATTCAGAAAAAAAACCAGCAGGATTCTGATTTGTGCACGCTTGTTGCATTCACACACATATCGCCTCTAAAGCGTCCGCTGGAAGTGGAAGCCTTAAGGCAAATAAAAACAGTGGCAGGGTTGCCCGATGGAGATTCAAGCGTTTCACCAGGGACTCTTTTTACCGATGCTCAGGCCCTGGAAAACAACGTTAAAAGTTGTCAGTCCGCTTGCGTCGGGGCTGTAAATTTGCGACATCTACCAAGCCGTTTGCGACAGGGTCGTAAAGAAGCTGAAAGGTTAGATGCGCAAGTATCGCCAACATGGTCGGCGTGATATAAGTTTGCGCCGACACAAAAAGAAAGAGCCGCCCAGATAATAAATCAGGTGGGACGGCAGTACTCTTCTAAAACCAAAGGAGCAAATCACGATGCGCGTGATGAAGTGGAGCATGATCGCACTGGCAGTTGCAGCAGCAGCCAGTACTCAGTTGGCAGTAGCCGCACCTTTCGTAAGCGACCAGGCAGAAGCCAAAGGTTTTGTTGAAGACAGCAAGCTCGACTTGCTAGTTCGCAACTACTACTACAACCGTAACAAGAAAGACGGCGCAACCGACGACAAAGACTGGACCCAGGGCATCCAGGGTATGTTCAGCTCTGGCTACACCCAAGGTCTGATCGGTGTCGGCGTTGAAGCTTGGGGCCAACTGGCCATTAAGCTGGACGGTTCCGACAAATATGCCGGTACCGGCAACATGTCCGTGGACTCTGATGGCGAAGTCAACAACAGCCAGGGCAAAGCCGGCGCTGCCGCCAAGTTCCGCATCTCCAAGACCGAGCTGAAAATCGGCGACATGCAGCCAAGCACTGCCCCAGTGTTCGCTGTTGGCGGCTCCCGCATCCTTCACCAAACTGCCACCGGTATCCAACTGCAGAGCAGCGAAGTCAAAGACCTTGACCTCGAAGGCGGTCACTTCACTTCGGCGACCAGCCAGGACAGCAATGCCCGTGACGGTGACCTGTGGGCTACCTACGCTGGCGTGAAAGCCAACTCCATCGACTACTTCGGCGGCAAGTATGGCATTACCCCAGACCTGAGCGTTTCGCTCTACGGTGCCAAGCTCGAAGACGTCTGGAACCAGTACTACGCCAACGCGAACTACACCCTCGCATTGGGTGGCGACAACTCGATCAACTTCGACGGTAACATCTACAACACCAAGGACACTGGTAACGCTAAAGCAGGCGAAATCAGTAACACCGCCTACTCCCTGGCCGCTGCTTTCTCGTTCCTGAAAGCGCACACCTTCACCCTGGGCTTCCAGAAAGTGAACGGCGACACCCCGTTCGACTACATCGGTGTGGGTAAAAACAACCGCGGTGGCGACTCGATTTTCCTCGCCAACTCCATCCAGTACTCTGACTTCAACGCCCCTGGCGAGAAATCGGTACAAGCCCGTTACGACCTGAAAATGGCCGAATACGGCGTACCTGGTCTGAGCTTCATGACCCGTTACGTGAAAGGTTGGGACATCGACGGCACCAACACTCCAGCAGGCAGCCCTTACGCTGGCCTGTACGGTGCAGACGGCAAACACCACGAAACCAACGTGGAAGTTAAATACGTCATTCAGTCCGGCCCAGCTAAAGATCTGTCGTTCCGCATCCGTCAAGCATGGCACACCGCCAACGCAGACGAAGGCGAAGGCGATATCTCTGAGTTCCGCCTGATCACCGACTACCCGCTCAACATTCTGTAATTGCAGAAAGTTAGTTCGCGGTAATCAAAAAAAGGCCCATCTTCGGATGGGCCTTTTTTGTTGCTTACTGCACCGCAGATTCCTGAACCACTCGAATCACCCGCTGTGGAAACGGAATATCGATACCGGCCGTTTTCAAACGATCACGGGACTGTTCGTTGAACATGAACATCACGTCCCAGTAATCCGCCGTCTTGACCCACACTCGAAGGGAAACAGTGATCGAACTATCACCCAGTGTCGAAATCACTGCCTGTGGTGCCGGCTCAATTAAAACACGCTCATCTTTGGCCAGTTCCAACAATACATGACGGGCCTTCTGCAGGTCCGCTTCGTAATCAACACCCACATCAAACACAACTTTGCGCGTCGGTTGACGGTTGGTATTGGTGATGATGCCGTTCGACAGGTTGCCGTTCGGCACGATGATGGTTTTGTTATCGCCGGTGCGCAGGACGGTGTGGAAGATCTGAATGCTGTCGACCGTGCCGGCAACACCTTGGGCTTCGATCCAGTCACCAATGCGGAACGGGCGGAACAACAGAATCAGCACACCACCGGCGAAGTTCGCCAGGCTGCCCTGCAAGGCCAGACCGATCGCCAGGCCGGCCGCACCGATGGCTGCGACGAACGAAGTGGTTTCCACGCCGATCATCGAGGCGACGCTGACGATCAGCAGAACCTTGAGAATAATGTTCGCCAGGCTGCTGATGAAACCTTGCAGCGCCAGGTCGGCGTTACGCAGCGCCAACAGGCCACCGAGCTTTTGCGCCACCTTGTTGATCAGCCACCAGCCGATTGCCAGGGTGATCACCGCCAACAGCACGCGGCTGCCGTATTCCATGATCATCGGAATCCAGGCTTGGGATGCCTTGACCAGGTTGTCCACTTCAGCATTCAAATCCATCTTTTTTCTCCTGATTTCCGGCTACCCGGCACGCAAAAAATGAGCGGCAGAAAGACCGAACCCGTGGGGGATTCAATCGTTTCTGCCGTTGCTTGGGCCTCGGACGTCGAAAACATCGAGAGGTTCCCGCTTGAAAGTCAGTCGCGGAAGTTGTTGAACTGCAGCGGCATATCGAACGTCTTGGCGCGCAGGGCCGCGATGGCTTCCTGCAAGTCATCACGCTTCTTGCCGGTAATGCGCACTTGCTCACCCTGAATGGCAGCCTGAACCTTGAGCTTGGCGTCTTTGACATGAGCGACGATTTTCTTCGCCAGCTCTTTGTCGATGCCTTCCTTGAGGACCGCTTCCTGCTTCATCAGCTTGCCCGACGCATAGGCGTCCTTGACTTCAAGGCACTGCACGTCGATTTTGCGCTTGACCAGGGCCAGCTTGAGGATCTCAATCATCGCTTCGAGCTGGAAATCGGCTTCAGCGGTCAGGTTGACGGTCAGGTCCTTTTCCTTGAACTCGAAGGTGCCTTTGCCTTTCAGGTCATAACGACGATCGAGTTCCTTGACGGCGTTCTCGACCGCGTTGGTGACTTCGTGTTTGTCCAGTTCGGATACCACGTCGAACGACGGCATGTAATCTCTCCAATAAAAGGGCATGCTCGATCACGATGGAGCACGCCTGGCTTGCGGTTAAAATCCGCGCTGATTATAACGGGTCTTTCCCATCATTCACTGCGAGCCTCCCATGCGCGCGATAAACAGAGCAAAAAGCTGATGTCCACCACCTGGCATGTTCTGGGCGCCGGCAGCCTTGGCACCTTATGGGCCACTCGACTGGCGCGGGCCGGCGTGCCGGTCAAGCTGATCGTGCGGGACGCTGCACGCCTGGAGGCGTATGAGGCGGCGGGTGGGCTGACGCTGGTCGAACACGGTGAAGCGAAATGCTATCCGGTGCCCGCCGAGACACCCGACAACAATGAACCGATCAACCGCTTGCTGGTGGCCTGTAAAGCCTACGATGCCGAGAAAGCGGTGGCCCAATTGGCACCGCGCCTGGCCCCCGACGCCGAGCTGATCCTGTTGCAGAACGGCCTTGGCAGCCAGGACGCCGTCGCCACACAGGTGCCGCAGGCGCGCTGCATTTTTGCGTCGAGCACCGAAGGTGCCTTTCGCGATGGCGACTGGCGCGTGGTATTCGCTGGCCACGGTTACACCTGGCTGGGAGATGCCGGGCATCCCGTGGCGCCGATCTGGCTGGATGACGTGAGCGCCGCCGGTATTCCCCACGAGTGGAGCACCGATATTCTGACCCGGCTGTGGCGAAAACTGGCGCTCAACTGTGCGATCAATCCGCTGACCGTGCTGCACGATTGCCGTAATGGTGGTTTACAGGAACACCGCTGTGAAGTCGCCACCCTCTGCGTCGAATTGACCGAATTGCTTGAACGGTGCGGTCAGCCAGCAGCAGCCGAGGACCTTCAACAGGAAGTCGAACGGGTGATTCACGCGACCGCCGCCAACTACTCTTCGATGTACCAGGACGTCGCGAACCAGCGCCGAACCGAGATCAGCTATCTATTGGGTCATGCCTGCAAAGTCGCCGCGAGGCATCAGTTGAACCTGCCGCACCTTAATCAACTTGAACAAAGGTTGATCACCCATCTGCACAGCCTTGGATTGCCCAGCGACTGAGCAGCGGCTACGCTGGCCACTTGTTCCTTTTCAGCGATGAACCTGATGCCATTGCGCCAGCGCCTTGAAAACCTTCCGGTCGGCCAGAAATTGCTGGCCGCCCTGCTGGTGCTGTTGACCACCGTCCTGCTGGTCGCCAACCTGACCTTTATCAGCGCCGCGTACTACATCTCCCAGGAAAGCATGGCACCTCAGGCCTTGCAGACCATCGGCCGCCTGGTGTCCAACCCCAGCCTGGTGTCCGAAGCCTTGCAGTCACCGCAAAGCGCCGAACGCCTGCTCAATGAACTCAACAGCTATTCACCGCTGCGCGCGGCGGCCCTTTATGACGGCAAGGGCGAGCGTCTGGCGCAGTTGCAGCATGGCGAGCAGCTGAGCCTGCCAACGCATTACCGGCACATTGAATCCTGGCAAGTCACCGAGTTTCGCAGCAATCAAATCATCACCCTGCCCCGCCCCGGCACCGCGCCTGGCCACCTGTTACTGGTCGCCAGCAGCGAGCTGCCGATGGCGTTCTACACCGGGACCCTGACCGCCAGTCTCGGGATTCTGATTTTCAGTGTGCTGTTGTGGCTGGTGATTGCCCGACAAATCAAACGCCTGATCACCCGGCCAATTCATCAGCTCGAAGAGCTGTCCCGGCAAGTGACCCGGGAAGAGAACTACGCATTGCGCGCCTCTCGCGGTAACCATGACGAAATCGGCAGCCTCGCCGAGGCGTTCAACACCATGCTCTCGCGGATCGAAGCCCGGGAGCAGCAACTCAAGCGGGCCCGGGACGACTCCCAGGCGGCGTATGACCAGGCTCAGGGCCTGGCCGAAGAAACCCGCCATACCAATCGCAAACTTGAACTCGAAGTTCAGGTCCGCAGCAAGATCGAGAAGAAGCTCACCGGTTTCCAGAACTACCTCAACAGCATCATCGATTCCATGCCCTCGGCGCTGATCGCCCTTGATGAACAGCTCTACGTGACGCAGTGGAATCAGGAGGCCAGCGCCCTCTCCGGCACGCGCCTCGACGAAGCACTGAATCAGCCGATTTTTCTCGCTTTCGAACCACTCAAGCCGTTTCTGCCGCAACTCAAGCAAACCGTCGAGCAGCACACCGTGGCCAAGATTGAACGGGTGACGTGGTTCAAGGACGAAGAACCCAAGCACTACGCCCTGACCTTTTACCCGCTGATGGGTGGTGCCGGGCGCGGTGTGGTGATCCGGATCGACGACATCACTCAGCGCCTGTCGCTGGAAGAAATGATGGTGCAGTCGGAAAAAATGCTCTCGGTCGGTGGCCTCGCCGCAGGCATGGCTCACGAGATCAACAACCCGTTAGGCGCGATCCTGCACAACGTGCAAAACATTCGCCGACGCCTTTCGCCTGATCTGCCGAAGAATCTCGAACAAGCCGAGCAATCCGGGATCGCGCTGGAAACGGTCAACAAATACCTGCAAGCGCGCGAAGTGCCGCAGTTGCTCGACGGCATTCAACAGGCTGGCGCCCGGGCGGCCAAGATTGTCACGCACATGCTCAGTTTCAGTCGCCGCAGTACCCGGCAAATGGCCCCGTGCGACCTGCCGGCGCTGATCGATCAAGCAGTGGAAATCGCCAGCAACGACTTCGACCTGGCGATCGGTTTCGACTTCAAGGGCCAGGCGATTATTCGCCAGTTCGACCCAGCGTTGGGCCCGGTGCCCGGGACCGCCAACGAGTTGGAACAAGTGCTGCTCAATCTGCTGAAAAACGCCGCTCAGGCGATTCACCAACGTGAAGACGACCGCGAGCCGGGACGGATCATTCTGCGCACCAAGCTGAACCCGCCGTGGGCGGAAATCCAGGTGGAGGACAACGGCGTCGGCATGAGCGAGAGTGTGCGCAAACGCACCTTCGAGCCGTTCTTCACCACCAAGGAAATCGGTCAGGGCACCGGCCTTGGCCTGTCGGTCTCGTATTTCATCATTACCAATAACCACAAGGGTCAGATGGAAGTGCAATCGACCCTGGGCCAAGGCACGTGTTTCACCTTGCGCCTGCCCTTGGCGGGCACCCCGCTCGTCTCTCAAGAACTCAATCAGCTATCGAGGTAACCATGGGCTTTCGCTTGTCGAAGATTTACACCCGCACCGGCGACAAAGGCGAAACCGGGCTGGGCGACGGCCGCCGCGTGCCCAAGGACCATCCACGGATCGAAGCGATTGGCGAAGTCGATACGCTGAACAGTCAGGTGGGTGTGCTATTGACCGGGCTGGCGGCGGAAAGTGGCGAGTATCCGGGCTTGAACGAAGTCATCCAGGTTTTGGCGCCTTGCCAGCATCGGTTGTTTGATCTGGGCGGCGAGTTGGCGATGCCGGTGTATCAGGCACTGAACACGGCAGAAGTCGAACGGCTGGAAGCGGCGATCGATGTGTGGAATGAAGAACTGGGGCCGCTGGAAAATTTCATTCTGCCAGGTGGCTCGGCGTTGATTGCCCAGGCTCATGTGTGCAGATGCCTGGCGCGCAGTGCCGAGCGGCGGTGTCAGCATTTGAATGCAGTCGAACCGTTGGCCGGGGTTGGGTTGGCGTATATCAATCGGTTGTCGGACTTGTTGTTTGTGGTGGCGCGGTTGATTGCCAAGCGGCAGGGGATTGCCGAGATTTTGTGGCAGCCGGCGCCGAAGCCTGAGGTTTAATCGGCGCCTGACAGGTCGCCATCGCGAGCAGGCTCACTCCCACAGTGGATCGAGGTGTACACAAATCCAATGTGGGAGTGAGCCTGCTCGCGAAGAGGCCACCCGCTACACCAAAGAATCAGGCCAGAACGCCCGAATCCCTGCCACACCTTGAGCCCCTGCTTCCCAGGCTTTCTGAAGATCCGCCGGGCCAACACCACCCAACAAGAACACCGGTTTGCTGAAACCTTCGATCAACGCGCGAGCCTGTTCCCAACCCAGCGGCTGAGCCCCCGGATGAGTCAGGGTCGGTTGCACCGGTGACAGGGTCACAAAATCCACCCCCATCTGCTCGGCCAACGCCAGCTCTTCAGCGTTATGGCAGGACGCCGCCAGCCAGCGCGACGCCGGTAACGGGCGGCCCGCCGCCGCGTGTTTGCGCAGCTGCGCGGAGGTGATGTGCCAACCGGCAGACGGGAAATCTCCCAGCCACTCGAACGGCCCCTTGATCATCAACTGCGCCTTGCCCGCACACAGCCCCGCCGCGTCCACCGCCAGATCACGGTACTTCGGATCGTAGCCGTTGGGTGCTCGCAACTGGATCAGCTTGATGCCGCCGGCAATGGCTTTTTGAATACCGCGCAGCAAGGCCGGCGTTTCCAGGTCTTCCGGGGTAATCAAATACTGCGCGGGTAACCGTGCAGCCGCGACAATCGGCTGGTTGGCCGCCGGGAACTCGTAGTTCAGCAGATCGCGGGGCGCGACCCATTCCAACGGCTGGCCTTCGGCGCCGTGCGGTTCGCCGGTAAAGGCCGCCACTTCCCAAACGTCCAGCAACACTTGCTTGTCCGGGTAATCGTGCCGGACCTTGATCAGCGGGCGAGCCGCGTTGACCACGATGCCCAACTCTTCAAGGAGCTCGCGAGCCAGGGCGGTTTCGACGGATTCGTCGGCCTCGACCTTGCCGCCGGGGAATTCCCACAGGCCACCCTGGTGCTGGGTGTCGGCACGGCGGGCAATGAGGATCTTGCCACTGGCATCACGGATAACAGCGGCAGCTACGTGGACTCGTTTCACCGTTCTACTTCCTCCAGGCCTGCCTTCTGCCAAGCCTTGAAGGCTGGCCATTGGTAGATGGTTTCGACGTAGGCCGCGTCCGCTGCAGGCAGCCTCACCTGATAGGTGCGCAGGCGCACGGCGATCGGTGCGAAGAAGGCATCCGCCAGGGTCGCGCCGCCAAACAGGTACGGACCGGTTTCGATGGCGACGGCGCGGCACTCGGCCCACAACGCCAACATACGCTCGATGTCGGCCTGGACGTCAGCCGGTGTCGGCGACAGCGCAGCGTCGTGGCTCAAGTCGAACGGCATGTTGCCGCGCATGGCGAAGAAACCGCTGTGCATCTGCGCGCAGGCCGAACGCGCCTGGGCGCGGGCGGCGGTGTCTTCTGGCCAGAGGCCGGCGTCGGGAAACTGCTCTGCCAGATACTCGGCAATCGCCAGGGAATCGGCGATGGTGCCGTGTTCGGTTTTCAGCAACGGGACTTTTGCGGTCGGCGAGTGCTTGAGCAGACGCTCACGCGTATCCGGCTGGTTCAGCTTGATCAGTTCTTCGGTGTAAGGGGCGCCGGCCAGGTCGAGGGCCAACGCGGCACGCAGGGACCAGGAGGAATGCAGTTTGTCGCCGATGATCAGGTGAAGGCTCATGTTCGGGACCTTTTGGAGAGGGGTACAGGCCAGAATCTCTAGCGTCTGGCAGTCCGTCATCGCGGGCAAGCCATGCTCCTACAGGGTCAGCGTAAATCCTGTGGGAGCGGGCTTGCCCGCGATGGGGGCGACTCGGTCTTACGTGCGGTACTCGGCGTTGATTTTCACGTATTCGTGGGACAGGTCGGTGGTCCAGATGGTTTCGCTGCAATCACCGCGACCCAGCTCGATACGGATCGTGATTTCTTCCTGCTGCATCACGGCCGCGCCCTGGGCTTCGGTGTAGGTCGATGCACGAGCGCCACGGCTGGCGATACACACTTCACCGAGGAACACGTCGATTTTGCTCACGTCCAGGTTCGGTACGCCGGCACGGCCGACGGCGGCCAGAATGCGGCCCCAGTTCGGGTCGGAGGCGAACAGTGCGGTCTTGATCAGCGGCGAGTGAGCCACGGTGTAACCGACGTCCAGGCATTCCTGGTGATTGCCGCCGCCGTTGACTTCAACGGTCACAAACTTGGTCGCGCCTTCGCCGTCACGAACGATGGCCTGGGCCACGTCCATGCACACTTCGAACACGGCCTGTTTCAGCTTGGCGAACAAATCACCGCTGGCTTCAGTGATTTCCGGCAGTGCTGCCTGACCGGTGGCGATCAGCATGCAGCAGTCGTTGGTCGAAGTGTCGCCGTCGATGGTGATGCGATTGAACGACTTGTTGGCACCGTCCAGCAGCAGGTTTTGCAGCACGTCGCGGGAGACTTTGGCGTCGGTGGCGATGTAGCCGAGCATGGTTGCCATGTTCGGGCGGATCATGCCCGCGCCTTTGCTGATACCGGTGACGGTGATGGTCACGCCGTCATGCTGGAACTGGCGGCTGGCACCTTTTGGCAGGGTGTCGGTGGTCATGATGCCGGTGGCGGCAGCTTCCCAGTTGTTGACCGACAGGTCGTCGAGGGCGGCTTGCAGGGCCCCTTCGATTTTCTCGACCGGCAGCGGCTCGCCGATCACACCGGTGGAGTACGGCAGCACCAGGCTGGCGTCGACGCCGGTCAGCTCAGCCAGTTTGGCGCAGGTGCGCTCGGCAGCGGCAAGGCCGGGTTCGCCAGTGCCGGCGTTGGCATTGCCGGTATTGGTCAACAGGTAACGCACCGGACCTTGCACACGCTGCTTGGCCAGGATCACGGGAGCCGCACAAAAGGCGTTCAGAGTGAACACGCCAGCGACCGTGGAGCCTTCGGCACAGCGCATGACCACAACATCCTTGCGCCCCGGGCGCTTGATGCCAGCCGAGGCGATACCGAGTTCAAAACCGGCAACCGGGTGCAACGTTGGCAAAGGACCAAGACCAACAGCCATGAATGCGCTCCTTAATAAATGATGTCAGCACCGCTTTCAGGAAGAACGGTGGTTTAAATGGCAAAACGCCGCGACGGCATAAGCCGGTCGCGGCGCGGGTATTTCAGCGTATGAAACGGGTTTTACTGGATCTGCCCGTGGCAATGCTTGAACTTCTTGCCCGAACCGCAGTAGCAAAGTTCGTTACGGCCCAGCTTCTGTTCATTGCGTACCGGCGCGGTGGCAAGGGCGACATCGACCTCTTCACCCAGCAGTTCCGGTTGCTCAAGCCCCGGTGCTTCGTCGTGCTGGAACTGCATGCGTGCAGCCAGCGCTTCGGCTTCCTGACGCAGGCGTTGTTCTTCTTCGATCGGATCTTCGCGGCGAACCTGAACGTGGGACAGCACACGGATCGAGTCGCGCTTGATCGAATCCAGCAGCTCGGAGAACAGCGTGAAGGACTCGCGCTTGTACTCTTGCTTCGGGTTCTTCTGTGCATAACCACGCAAGTGGATGCCGTGACGCAGGTGATCCATGGTCGACAGGTGGTCTTTCCACAGGTCGTCGAGCACACGCAGAACGATTTGCTTCTCGAAGGTGCGCAGCGCTTCGGCGCTCGCCTGCTCTTCTTTCTCGTTGTACGCGGCCAGCAGCTCGGCCATGAGCTTCTCGCGCAGGGTTTCTTCGTACAGGTGATCGTCTTCGTCGAGCCATTTCTGGATCGGCAGCGCCACACCGAAGTCGCTCTGCAACGCCGCTTCCAGACCGGCCACGTCCCACTGCTCAGGCAGCGATTGTGGTGGAATGTGTGCGCTGACAGTTGCGTTGAGCACGTCCTGACGGAAGTCGGCGATGGTTTCACCGATGTTGTCGGCGGCCAACAAACTGTTACGCATGTGATAGATCACTTTACGTTGTTCGTTGTTGACGTCGTCGAACTCGAGCAGTTGCTTACGAATGTCGAAGTTGCGGCCTTCAACCTTGCGCTGAGCCTTCTCGATGGCGTTGGTCACCATGCGGTGCTCGATCGCTTCACCAGGCTGCATGCCCAGGGCCTTCATGAAGTTCTTCACCCGATCAGAGGCGAAGATGCGCATCAGGCTGTCTTCCAGCGACAGGTAGAAACGGCTGGAACCGGCGTCACCCTGACGACCGGCACGACCACGCAGCTGGTTGTCGATACGGCGCGATTCGTGACGCTCGGAAGCAATCACCTGCAAACCGCCCGACTCGAGCACTTGCTGGTGACGTTTCTGCCAGTCGGCCTTGATCTGGGCAATTTGCTCAGGGGTTGGCTCTTCCAGCGAGGCCACTTCCACTTCCCAGTTGCCGCCCAACAGGATGTCGGTACCACGACCGGCCATGTTGGTGGCGATGGTCAATGCGCCTGGGCGACCGGCCTGGGCAATGATCTCGGCTTCTTTTTCGTGGAACTTGGCGTTCAGAACCTTGTGTTCGATGCCTTCTTTCACGAGCAGGCCGGACATGTGTTCCGACGTTTCAATGGTTGCAGTACCCACCAGCACCGGACGGCCCTGGGTCATGCATTCCTTGATGTCGTTGATGATCGCCGCGTATTTCTCTTCGGCGGTCAGGAACACCAGGTCGTTGTAGTCTTTACGCGCCAGCGGTTTGTTCGGCGGGATAACCATCACCGACAGACCGTAGATCTGGTGGAATTCGAACGCTTCGGTGTCAGCGGTACCGGTCATGCCGGACAGCTTGTTGTACAGACGGAAGTAGTTCTGGAACGTGGTCGAGGCCAGGGTCTGGCTTTCGGCCTGAATGTTCAGGTTTTCCTTGGCTTCGATGGCCTGGTGCAGGCCTTCGGACAGACGGCGACCCGGCATGGTACGACCGGTGTGTTCGTCGACCAGGACAACCTGGCCATCCTGCACGATGTATTCGATGTTGCGATTGAACAGTTTATGAGCGCGCAGACCGGCATAAACGTGAGTCAGCAGACCGAGGTTGTGCGCCGAGTACAGGCTCTCGCCTTCAGCCAGCAGGCCAACGCGGGTCAGCATGTCTTCGATGAACTGGTGACCGGCTTCGTTGAGCTCGACCTGACGGGTCTTCTCGTCGACGGTGTAGTGGCCGGCCTTGGTGACTTCGCCTTCAACTTCTTCGATGTGCAACTCAAGCTGCGGGATCAGTTTGTTGATCTCGATGTACAGCTTGGAGCTGTCCTCGGCCTGACCGGAAATGATCAGCGGGGTACGGGCTTCGTCGATGAGGATGGAGTCGACTTCGTCGATCACGGCAAAATTGAGTTCGCGCTGGAATTTTTCTTCCATGCTGAACGCCATGTTGTCGCGCAGGTAGTCGAAACCGAATTCGTTGTTGGTGCCGTAGGTAATGTCGGCAGCGTAAGCCAGACGTTTCTCTTCCGGCGGCTGGAACGGCGTGACAACACCGACCGACATGCCGAGGAATTCGTAGAGCGGACGCATCCAGTTGGCGTCACGACGGGCCAGGTAGTCGTTCACCGTCACAACGTGCACGCCCTTGCCGGACAGCGCGTTGAGGTAAACACCCAGTGTTGCCACCAGGGTCTTGCCTTCACCGGTACGCATTTCCGCGATCTGGCCTTCATGCAAGGTCATGCCGCCGATCAGCTGGACGTCGAAGTGGCGCATACCCATGACGCGCTTACCGGCTTCGCGGGCGACCGCAAAGGCTTCTGGCAGCAGCTTGTCGAGGGTTTCCCCTTTGGCGATGCGGGCCTTGAACTCATCTGTCTTGGCACGCAATTGATCGTCCGAAAGGGCCACCATTTGCTCTTCGAAGGCATTGACGAGTTGCACCGTCTTGAGCATGCGTTTGACTTCACGCTCGTTCTTGCTTCCAAAAAGTTTCTTTAACAAAGGCGCAAACATATCGGCAGGATCTTCCACACTAAAGGGATGGAGGGCGGCCCCGTGAGTCGCCCGAGCAGCCCTCATGGCCGCATGCGAACGAGCATTCTACCCGGAAACGATGGTGAGGAAAGTGGCGTTATTCCACGATGCTGGCACAGCGTTGTAACGGGGCTCACTTAAAATAAGGGCTTTTTGCTGAACTTCAAGCCATTCACGGCACAAGTTACTTGTTGATTTAATGGGTAAAGCGCTCGCAAAGCAATGGCTCGGGTGCATCCGGTGCTTTCTGCTACCATGGCGGCTCTGTTACTTCAGGTGTCTGATCATGGCATTTCGCCCTCTTACGGCCAGAGCACCCGCCGTCCTGCTTCGCGAAGCCAAACCGCTGAAAGCCATCTTCGGCCACGCTCAACGCCTGGGTCATTTACAACGTCTGCTGGAAAGCCAATTGCAGCCCGCCGCCCGCGAGCATTGCCATGTGGCGTCGTGGCGCGAAGGCAGTTTGTTGCTGATAGTGACCGACGGTCATTGGGCCACCCGCCTGCGTTATCAGCAAAAGCGTCTGCAACGGCAATTACAGATGTTCGACGAGTTCGCCAGCCTGACGCGGATTCTGTTCAAGGTTCAACCCCCTACGGTTCAGCAAGGGGCGGCTGGCCATACCATCAGCTTGTCGACCGATGCAGGCGCGACCATTCAGGCCACGGCCGACGGGATCAGCGATCCGAATCTTCGGGCAGCGCTGGAACGGCTGGCGGCGCACGCCAAACCCAAGACCTGAAATCACCGATTTCTGTAGGAGCATGGCTTGCCCGCGATGGAAGCTCCGCAGTGCAACAGATACACCGCGTTATCGTTCATCGCGGGCAAGCCATGCTCCTACAGGGTTCAGCGGCGTTTGCTGCCGCCGAGCAATGAGCCCATCAGACCGCGTACCAACTGTCGGCCCAATTGATTGGCCGCCTGGCGCATCGCTGATTTCAGTGCCTGCCCCGCCGCGGTGCCGAGGAATTCCCCGGCCTTGTCGGTGAAGCTTGGCTCTTCAGGTGCAGCTTTGTCCGGAACAGCGTCAGGCTCTGGCGCCAACCCTTTGCGCCCCATCAACACTTCATAAGCCGACTCACGATCGATGGGTTTGTCATACCGCCCCTTGAACGGCGAACCCGAGATCAGCGCTGTGCGTTCAGCCTCGCTCAGCGGCCCGATCCGCGATTGCGGCGGCGCAACCAATACTCGCTGGACCATCTCCGGCGTGCCCTTGTCCTGCAACGTGCCGACCAACGCCTCGCCGATCCCAAGCTCGGTCAGCACCGACAAGGCATCGAACGCCGGGTTCGGCCGGAAGCCTTCGGCCACCGCTCGCAAGGATTTCTGTTCCTTGGCGGTAAACGCGCGCAGGCCATGCTGAACGCGCAGACCGAGCTGAGCCAGCACGTCATCCGGCAAGTCGCCCGGCGATTGGGTGACGAAATACACGCCAACGCCTTTCGAGCGTATCAGCCGCACCACTTGCTCAAGACGATCCTGTAAAGCCTTTGGCGTGCCGGCGAACAATAGATGCGCTTCGTCGAAAAACAACGCCAGCAGCGGTTTGTCCGAATCCCCGCGCTCAGGCAATTGCTCGAACAGTTCGGCCAGCAGCCACAACAGGAACGTCGCGTAGACCTTCGGCGCTTCATGCACCAGACGGCTGGCATCGAGCAGGTGAATGCGCCCGCGACCCTCGGCAGTCGGCTGCAGAATGTCTTCGAGTTGCAGCGCCGGCTCACCGAACAGCGCTTCGGCGCCCTGCTGCTCCAGGGTCGCCAGACGCCGCAACAGTGCCTGACTGGAACCGGTGGTCATCAGCGCGGCGTCGTCACCCAGCAATTCGGGGTTGTCACGCAGGTGATTGAGCAGTGCCTTCAGGTCCTTGAGGTCCAGCAATAACAGCCCTTCACGGTCCGCCACCTTGAACGCGGCGTACAGCGCCGACTGTTGACTGTCAGTCAGCTCCAGCAGGCTGCCAATCAACAACGGCCCCATTTCACTCAAGGTTGTGCGCAACGGATGACCGGACTGACCGTGAATGTCCCACAGGGTCACCGGATACGCTTGAGGCGTGTGGTTCAGCCAGGGCATCCCGGCGATCCGCTCGGCGATTTTGCCTTGAGGGTTGCCGGCGGCGCCCAGACCACACAGGTCTCCCTTGATATCGGCGGCGAACACCGCCACGCCGGCATCGCTGAAGGCTTCGGCCATCCGTTGCAAGGTGACCGTTTTGCCCGTCCCGGTAGCGCCCGCGACCAAACCATGACGGTTCGCCAGACGCATGGCCTGGGCAATGGGCTGCCCGGCGAGGTCGGCACCGATAACGAGTTGTAATGAGTCAGGCATTTTGTCACCCATGGTTAATCTTTGATCCTTCACGGCCGATAGAAATAAGCGAGAGACCCAATTGAAAGCAAGGTCCGACATTCCCCTATGGAGAGCAGGAATTACCGACTCGCTCCATTGCGCACTCATTTTGCGCGCATTAGCAGCAACGCGCCCCGAACAATAAGACCTTAGCGGACACCCCGAGCCATGAACAAAAATCTGCGATTCAGCCATAAAATCCTGCTGGCCGCCGCCCTCATCGTCATTGCCGCCTTCGCCTCGTTCACGCTGTACAACGACTATTTGCAGCGCAATGCGATACGCCGCGACCTGGACAACTACTTGCAGGAAATGGGCAGCGTCACCGCGAAAAACATTCAAACCTGGCTGGCCGGTCGCAGCCTGCTGATCGAAAACCTGTCGCAAACCGTTGCCTTGAACGCAGATACAGCCAATGTCTCCAACCTGCTGGAACAGAAAGCCGTGTCGTCGACCTTTATGGGCGCCTACCTGGGTAACAAAGATGGCACCTTCATCATTCGCCCGGACAGCAAGATGCCCGACGGTTATGACCCTCGTGCCCGCCCTTGGTACAAGAGCGCGCAAAGTACCAGCGGTTCTGCCCTGACCGAGCCCTACATCGACCTGGCTTCTGGCCAGTTGGTGATTTCCATCGTTAACAGCGTACTCAAGGACGGTCAAAACATCGGCGTGGTGGGTGGTGACTTGAGCTTGCAAGTGATCACCGACAGCCTCAACGCACTGGACTTCGACGGCATGGGCTATGCCTTTCTGGTCGGCGCCGACGGAAAAATCCTGGTTCACCCGGACAAAGCGCTGGTGATGAAGTCCCTGAGCGAGGCGTACCCGAAAAACACCCCGCGCATCAGCAGCGACTTCAGTGAAGTAGACGTCGACGGCAAGACTCGCATCGTGACCTTTACCCCGATCAAAGGGCTGTCCTCAGTCAACTGGTACATCGGTCTGTCGGTGGACAAGGACAAAGCCTTCTCCAAGCTCAGCGAATTCCGCGCCTCGGCGCTCGTTGCGACGGTCATTGCCGTGGCCATCATCATCGCGCTGCTGGGCATGCTGATCCGCATCCTGATCCAGCCGCTGCACGTGATGACCCGCGCCATGGCAGACATCGCCGACGGCGAAGGCGACCTGACCAAACGCCTGACCATCGTGAACAACGACGAATTCGGTGTCCTCGGTACCGCGTTCAATCGCTTCGTGGAACGCATTCACGGTTCGATCCGCGAAGTGTCGTCGGCCACCGGGCAAGTCAACGAAGTGGCGCTGCGTGTAGTGGCCGCCTCGAACTCGTCGATGTTCAACTCCGACCAACAGGCTTCGCGCACCAGCAGCGTGGCCGCAGCGATCAACCAGCTCGGTGCCGCCGCTCAGGAAATCGCCCGCAATGCTGCGCAAGCATCGAGTCAGGCCAGCGATGCCCGCAGCCTGGCTGAAGATGGCCAGCAAGTGGTGGATCGCAGCATTGTCGCGATGAATCAGCTGTCGAGCATGCTCAGCGCCTCAAGCACCAACATCGAATCGCTGAACAGCAAAACCGTGAACATCGGGCAGATTCTCGAAGTGATCACCAGCATTTCCCAACAAACCAACCTGCTGGCGCTGAACGCGGCCATCGAAGCGGCGCGCGCCGGTGAAGCCGGACGTGGTTTTGCCGTGGTGGCCGATGAAGTGCGCAACCTGGCGCACCGCACTCAGGAATCGGCGCAACAGGTACAGACCATGATCGAGGAGCTGCAAGTCGGCGCCCGCGAATCCGTCAGCACCATGAGCGACAGTCAGCGCCACAGTCAGGACAGCGTCGAAATCGCCAACCTGGCCGGCGAGCGTTTGAACAGCGTGACGTTGCGTATCGGCGAGATTGACGGGATGAACCAGTCGGTGGCCACGGCGACCGAGGAACAGACGGCGGTGGTTGAGTCGATCAATGTGGACATTACCGAGATCAACACACTGAATCAGGAAGGGGTGGAGAATCTGCAGTCGACGTTGCGGGCGTGCTCGGATCTTGAGCAGCAGGCGGCGCGGCTTAAACAGTTGGTGGGCAGTTTCCGTATTTAGCGTCTGATAAGGCCCCATCGCGGGCAAGCCATGCTCCTACGGGTTCACGTTAAACCCTGTAGGAGCATGGCTGTAGTGGTCGAACATTTTTGGACCATGATGTAGGAGCATCGATTTAAGGACGCATCATGGGATATCGGGTTGTTACATCTGAGGAAAAAGCGGAAGCCATCCGCTTGGTAGTGGAGATGAATTACTCCATACCTAAAGCCTGTGAGGCCACCGGGGTGGGCCCTACGGCTCTGCGCCGCTGGGTTCTGCGCTGGCGTCGGGAGCAGACGGGAATGTTGCAGCCAACCCGATTGCAGGATCAGGAGCTGATCGAGTCATTGCAGGCGAAGTTGGCGCTGCTGGAAGCCGAGAACCAAGTGCTAAAAAAGCAATTGCCCTCTCATCTGAAGGCTCTGTTCGGTCGAGCCAAATGATTGATGGCATCAAAGGGAAGATGTCGATTCGGCGTATGTGCTCGGTGCTGGGCGTGGCCCGCAGCAGTTATTACGCCAAGCGCAAACCCAAGCCCAGGCGATCTGAGCAGCGATGCCTGGAGCGCAAACTGCGCGCGTTACATAAAGAACATCGCGAAGCGCTAGGTACTCGCGGGCTATCCAAAGAGTTAAGAAAAGAAGGCATTTTCATCGGACGCTATCGAATGCGCACGCTGATCAAATCCTTTGGCTTGCACCGGCGTAGACCGCGTTACGCCCATTATCGGCGCGCTACCAAGCCTGCGGTGGTTGCACCGAACATACTTGATCGGCGCTTCAACCCGTCTCGGCCAGACACGCTGTGGGCAGGCGATATCACCTATATCCGGGTGGGGAGTGGCTGGCTGTATCTGGCCGTGGTGATGGATCTGTTTTCGCGCCGGATCGTGGGATGGGCTTGCTCACGAACCGCTGATGCCGAGTTGTCTGTCAAAGCGCTGAGACTGGCGGTAGCGTTACGCCGCCCGATGCCTCAATTGCTATTTCACTCAGACCAGGGTTGCCAGTACACCGCCGAGCGATTTGTTGAATGCTTGGCAGAAAGCAGGATCGTCCAGAGCATGAGTCGTCGGGGTAACTGCTGGGATAACGCGGTGGTCGAGCGCTATTTCAGGACGTTGAAGCACGATTGGATGCCGGAAGATGGCTACCACAATCATTTCGAAGCAGAGAAGGATGTGATGGGCTTCATCTCCCATTACAACCATCGCCGTTGCCACTCTGCCTCGAACAACTTGCCGCCTGCGCTGTATGAGCAACAGGCAGCTTAATGCTCCTACAGAGCGGTTCAAAAAAAATGAACCACTACAGGCTTGCCCGCGATGGCGGTCTATCAAACATCGATAAACCTCACTGACACCCCGCCACAAAACCCCAACCGAACATCTATCCTTCATAAAGGTCAACCAAGGGAGAACAACGGACCGGAGGGATGTTCATCGTGCATATCGCTGACATAACCATGTTCTACGCCCCTGCCAGCGGTGGCGTGCGCACTTATCTGGATGCAAAACACCGTCGCCTGAGCATCAAGCCAGGCATTCGCCACAGCCTGTTGATCCCCGGGGCTTACTTGAGTGAACAGGATGGCGTTTACACGGTTCCGGCCCCCGCCCTGCCCTTCGGCAAGGGTTATCGATTCCCTCTCCGTCTCGCGCCATGGCGCAATGTTCTGCAGGATCTACAGCCCGACCTGATCGAGGTCGGCGACCCCTACCTCACCGCATGGGCGGCCCTCGACGCCCGGCGGCAACTCGATGTTCCGGTGATCGGCTTTTATCATTCGGACTTGCCGCTGCTGGTCAGCAATCGAATGGGCAACTGGGTCACCACCAACGTCGAAGCTTATGTCAGCAAGCTCTATGGCAACTTCGATCGGGTTCTGGCACCTAGCCAGGTCATGGCCGACAAACTGATCGGGCTGGGGGTGAAGAACGTTTTCGTGCAACCGTTGGGCGTCGACTTGCAAACCTTCAATCCCACCGCACGAGACACGGGCCTGCGGGCCGAATTGGGCATTGATGAAAACACTCATTTACTGATCTTCGCCGGGCGCGGCTCCAAGGAAAAAAACCTGCCGGTACTGCTCGACTGCATGAAATGTCTGGGCCGACGCTATCACTTGCTGCTGGTAGGTTCGTCGATGCCCGCCGTGGTGCCAGACAACGTCACCGTGATCGGTGAGTTCTGTCCGGCGGCACAGGTGGCGCGATTAATGGCCAGTGCCGATGCGCTGCTGCACGCCGGTGATCAGGAAACATTCGGCCTGGTGGTTCTTGAAGCCATGGCCAGTGGCATTCCGGTGGTGGCCGTGGCGGCCGGGTCCTTTCAGGAAATCATCACCGATCAATGCGGCCTGCTCTGCCCGCCGAATAATCCATTGGCGATGGCCAACGCGGTCCGCGAGCTGTTCAGTTCGGGTAGCGTGGTTTTGGGCAAACAGGCCCGTTGCCATGTCGAACGGCATTACTCTTGGGACACGGTGGTCAACAGCCTGCTGGGCCACTATCACGCCGTGCTCCGCAGCCACTGGCCGCTGACGGCCAATGGTTGAGCCCATGAACCCGCCCAGCCTGTTACTCGTGCTGCACGACGTCGCACCGCAAACCTGGGCCGATTATCAACCCTTTGTCGAAGCCGTCGACGCCTTGGGCGAGGTGCCGATGACCTGGCTGGTGGTGCCCAACTTCCACAAACACAACGATCTGGAGGAGCATCCAGGATTTCGACGTTTGCTCACCCGTCGTATCGTCCGAGGTGACGAACTGGCATTGCACGGTTACTTTCATTGCGATGAAGCGCCCACTCCCACTACGCCACGAGACTGGTTCATGCGCCGGATCTACACCCACGAAGGCGAGTTTTACAGCCTGTCTCAAGAAACCGCCCTCACCCGCCTGCGCGCCGGCATCGAAGTGTTCCACCGTTATCACTGGCCGCTGGAGGGCTTCGTCGCCCCGGCCTGGTTGATGAGCGAAGGGACGCGCCAGGCCTTGCGCCAGTTGCCCCTGAGTTACACCAGCGATTCTCAGCATCTGTATCGCCTGCCGGACTTCACCGCGGTCGACGCGCCGGGACTGGTCTGGAGTGCGCGCAGTGCCTGGCGCCGAGGGCTGTCGAAGCTCGTCAGCGATCAACGCGAACAACGCTGGCAGCAAGCACCGGTGATTCGTCTCGGCCTGCACCCAGTGGATATGCGCCACGAGTTCTCGCGCACTTATTGGCTGCAAACCCTCAAGCGCTTGCTCGACGAGGGACGTGTGCCGATGACCAAGGCACGCTGGCTGGCGCTGCAAAGCGACCGTTTGGGTCGCGCCGCATGAGTCGCGGGATTCTCCTGCTCGTCGCGCTGCTTGCTGCGGTGCTGATTCCGTCGCTGCTGGGCGGTACCGAAACCTGGTCTCGACTGCAAAGCTTTCCGCTGACATGGTTACTGATCATGTTCGGCATGATCCTGCTGTGCTGGGTGCTGAACACAATGCGCCTGCGTCTGTTGCTCGGGGATCAGCGCGACAAGGTGAGCCCGTTCAGAAGTCTTGGGGTGGTGATGGCCGCCGAGTTCGCTTATTGCGCCACACCAGGTGGCAGCGGCGGGCCACTGACGATCATGGCGTTGTTGGCGCGCCATGGCGTGCGTCCGGCCAGGGGCAGCGCCGTGTTTGCCATGGATCAGCTGAGCGATTTGCTGTTTTTTCTCTGCGCGCTGAGCGGGATCCTGATCTATGCGTTGTTCCAGCACCTCAGCCAACGCATGGAATGGCTGCTGACCGTCAGCGCCATTTCGATGTTCGGCGGGTTATTCAGTTGCGTGGTGGTCGCCCGCTACCATCGAATGCTGATTCGTCTGAGCGGTCGGTTGCTCGCTCGCCTGAATGTCAAAACCACCACGCGCCTGCGCTGGGCACGAAAACTCCTGCACTTTCTGGCGGCGTTCACGGACACACTGAAGCTGCCCTTTCAGACGCTCATCACGGTGTTTGCCCTGACTTGTCTGCATTGGATCTTGCGCTATAGCGTGCTGTATCTGGCATTGCGTGGGCTTGGGGCGGATTTGCAGTGGGCCTGGAGCTTTCTGATCCAGATGCTTTCACTGAGCGCGGGGCAGTTCAGCCTGTTGCCGGGCGGTGCCGGGGCGGCGGAGTTGACGTCGGCGGCGCTGCTGGCGCCGATGGTGGGAAAATCCACTGCGGCGGCGGCGATTCTGATCTGGCGGGCGGTGACTTATTACTTCTATTTGCTGGTGGGTGGCCCGGTGTTTTTACTGATGCTCGGGCGGCCGCTGCTCAAAAAACTGATGAAATTCAAACAAGCCTGAAAGATCGCAGCCTGCGGCAGCTCCTACAGGGGTACGCGATCCATGTAGGAGCTGCCGCAGGCTGCGATCTTTTAGGCCTCCCCGATTTCATCGTCGGACTCCGGATTCAACTGTTCCCACAACTCGGCGGCACCGGGAAACTCCGTGCCGTCTTCGGGGTTCATGTCATCCGGGTCGTAACGACTCAGACACCCCTCACCCAATGTGGCGGGAGCCTTGGATGTCGCTTTGTCCAGTGGGTCGGCCATGGTCATCTCCTCAGTGCAGAAACGGCGAAGGGCCTGAAGCGATTGAACGCCCAGGCCCTTCGAGTTTCAACTGTGTTGTATGGCTATCAGAACACCACGGTTTTGTTGCCGTGCACCAACACCCGGTCTTCCAGGTGATAACGCAGACCACGGGCCAGCACCATCTTCTCGACGTCCCGACCGAAACGCACCATGTCGTCGATGCTGTCACTGTGGCTGACGCGAACGACGTCCTGTTCGATGATCGGACCGGCATCCAGCTCTTCGGTCACGTAGTGGCAAGTAGCGCCAATCAACTTCACGCCACGCATCGATGCCTGGTGATACGGCTTGGCACCGACGAACGACGGCAGGAAGCTGTGGTGAATGTTGATGACCTTGTGCGCATATTCGCGGCACAACTCGGGCGGCAGGATTTGCATGTAGCGGGCCAGTACGACCACTTCAGCATCGTGCTGTTTGACCAGGCGCGAGACTTCGGCGAAGGCCGGCTCTTTATCCTGCGGATTGACCGGTACGTGGTAATACGGAATCCCGTGCCACTCGACCATGCTGCGCAAGTCGTCATGGTTGGAAATCACGCAGGAAATTTCGCAATCCAGCTCATCACTGTGCCAGCGGTGCAACAAGTCGGCGAGGCAGTGAGACTCGCGACTGGCCATCAGTACCACGCGCTTTTTCTGCTCGGTATCGGTGATGCGCCAGTTCATCGAGAACTCTTCGGCAATCGGTGCAAACGCTTCGCGAAAGGCATCGATACCGAAGGGCAGCGAATCGGCACGAATTTCGTGACGCATGAAGAACCAGCCACTGAGGTTGTCCGAGTGATGGCTCGCTTCAGTGATCCAGCCGTTATGTGACGCCAGAAAGTTACTGACTTTAGCAACGATACCGACGCGGTCCGGGCAAGCAATCACCAGCCGAAAAGTGCGCATGAGGGTCAAACTCCAGAACTTCGCAAAGGCGGCCATTCTAGCGATTGCGCAGCAAAACTGCAGTATTGATGACGGTTGGCCCGACACAAAGGTAAGCGGCACAGGTTCTGGCAGCACCTGCAACCCGCGCGATGGTGTTCCTGTTGCCAATCTTCAAGTGCCCAATTGTGAATATTCGTGATGACTGCATCACACTATTTAACTACACCGGTAATTTATGCCTATTCACCGTAACTAATTTAAATAAAACTCCGGTTATATGTTTACTTGGTGAAACACCCTGACTATTATTGCCGCACTGTCACCTGCCATCCAGCGCCCCAACATAAGGTAGTCCTCATGTCCTTGATCAACGAATATCGCGCCACCGAAGAAGCCATCAAAGAGCTGCAAGCCCGTTTGAAGAACCTGTCCCAAGACGACAAACTGCAAACCGAGCTGGAATTCGAAGGCAAACTGCGCACCCTGATGGGCGAATACTCCAAGTCGCTGCGTGACATCATTGCGCTATTGGATCCAGAGTCCAAAACCAAAGCACCACGCGGCGGCGCAGTAAAAACTACTGGCACCAAGCGTGCTCGCAAAGTTAAACAATACAAAAACCCGCACAACGGCGAAGTCATCGAAACCAAAGGTGGCAACCACAAAACGCTGAAAGAGTGGAAAGCCAAGTGGGGCGGTGACGTGGTTGAAGGCTGGGCTACCCTGCTGGGCTAAGCCGTAGCGCTTGTCGCAGACTCATCCGCGACAAAAAAGAACGCCAGCATCTGCTGGCGTTTTTTTATGCCCGGTATTCAGCCCCGAACATTTTCGATTTCAAAGATTCAAACGTTTGCGTAATCCTTCGACATAATTCTGCCATTCATTCAGCACCTCTCGCTGAAACGATGTAGCCGTAATACTCCATTGGGCTGCGGCCTCTGCAAAAGTTTCCAGCGTATTTGGCGCCCCCCACTCGGGTGCTGACAAACGTTGCTGACAGAATATTCTCCAGCGTTCTTGCTCTTCGAAATTCAACGTATCGGGGAAGTTGCGTGCGCGATATCGAAACAACAATTCAGGCAGTCGTTCATCATCGAAAGGCCATTGTTGTTGCGCTAATTGAGCCGGGTCGGCAGACCTGACTTGCTCACAAAGACGCCGATCCCGATCACCGATAAAACCATCGTATAACTGTTGTTCAGGGTCTTGGCTCGAGGTGAAAGCTTCGCTGGCATACATCGCCTGAACTTTATCTCGCCAAACTGTTTGTGCGTCACTTAGCCGCAGCGCGCGCTCTTGGTAGAGCGACATATCCAGCTCCAAACGTTGCTGATCTTCAGAGCGAAGTACCGACAACGGCGCCACCACCGGGCATTTATTGATGTGGATAAGTTTGAGCGGCACCGGCAACTCGCCCTCCGCCAAGTCATCGCGGCGGGTATACAGCCGTTGACGCAAGGTATCGGCATCAAGATCGAGCAAGCCCTGAGGATCCAGGTGCAGGTCACAGACAATCAAGGCGTTCTTGTTGCGCGGGTGCCAGGCCAAAGGCAGCACCACACCGACATAATTGCGCGCCGCCGAAAAGCGCCCGGAAATGTGCACCATCGGCTGCAACAGACGAATCTGATCCATCACCTTTTGTTTACCGCGCAACTGAAACAACCAGTCATACAACTTCGGCTGCTTTTCCCGGATCAGACGCGCCAGGGCGATGGTGGCGCGAACGTCCGACAGCGCTTCGTGAGCATTTCCGTGATCAATGCCATTGACGGCGGTCAGGCGTTCGAGTTTGAGCGTTATCCGCCCCTCGTCGTCCGTCGGCCAAACGAGCCCGTCAGGACGCAAGGCATAGGCTGCACGCACCACATCGATCAGGTCCCAGCGGCTATTACCGCCCTGCCACTCGCGCGCATAAGGGTCGAAAAAATTTCGGTAAAGACTGTAACGGGTCATCTCGTCATCGAAACGCAACGTGTTGTACCCCGCCCCACACGTGCCGGGCGCAGCGAGTTGGGCATGCACCCGGGTCATGAAATCGGCTTCGCTCAAGCCTTGCTCGGCCAGTCGGCCGGGCGTAATACCCGTGATCGCACAAGCCGCCGGATGGGGCAGGATGTCTTCACTGGGCTGGCAGTAAAGGTTGACCGGCTCGTCTATTTCATTGAGATCGAAGTCAGTGCGAATCCCCGCCATCTGGAGCGGGCGGTCGCAACGGGGGTTGATGCCAGTGGTTTCATAGTCGTACCAGAAGATAGAGGTCACGGGCTATTCCTGAACTGAAGATTGGCGAAGTCTAGGCGTTCACATCCCGCCCCGGCCAGCAATCTTGTCATTCAATCACCTCTGGCCACGTGCCGTGCAATACATAGTTATGTCGTTTTCCCCCGAGAGGCTGCTAGCATCGGACGGACATCGAATCCCGAACAGGCCACATCAAGGTTGCCCATGCTCGAGACCACAGCACTGCCAAGGAAAGCGACGCTGGCCCCGCCACTGGATACGCGGTATCAAGTCGAAACGCCGGAAGGCATCGACCTGCCACTGCGCCCGGCCGGGTTGATGGTTCGTGCGCTGGCGTTCGCCATCGACCTCGGGTTGCGCGGGTTGATCGTCGGCCTGCTGTTTATTGTCCTGGCGTTCCTCGGGAAACTCGGTGCAGGGCTCGGCTCGATTCTGTTGTTCGTGGTGAGCTGGTGGTACATGGTGCTGTTCGAAGTGCTCAACCAGGGTCGTTCGCCAGGCAAGCAATGGATGGGCCTGCGAGTGGTGCAGGACGATGGCACGCCGATCGGCTGGTCTGCTTCGCTGCTGCGCAACCTGCTGCGATTTGTCGACATGCTGCCGTTCGGCTATTTCCTCGGGGCCATCAGTTGCCTTCAACATCCCACCTTCAAGCGCCTCGGCGATCTGGCCGCCGGCACGCTGGTGATCTACCGCGAACAGCCGCTCGCCCGACCACCACTGCCTGACATCCAGCCCCGGCGCCCGGCCTTTGCGCTGACGCTGACCGAACAACGCGCCATCCTCGGGTTTGCCGAGCGTCAGGGTGAACTCTCTGCTGCACGGGTCAAAGAGCTGGCGGCGATACTCTCGCACCCGCTGCAGGTGTCAGCGCCAGGGGCCGTGGACGAACTCAATGGCATCGCCCGCGGCTTGTTGGGCCCCACATGAAGCAAAGCCTTTTCGAAACTCGCCACAAGGCCGAATGGGAGCAATTTACCCTCGTGCTTGAACAGCTGGAGCAAGGCAAGGAAGCACAGCGAGTTGCCGGTTTCCCCAGCGATTATCGTCGTCTCTGCCAGCATCTGGCGCTGGCCCAGGAACGGGGTTACAGCAGCTTTCTGATCGATTCATTACAGCAACAGGTCCTGCGCGGGCATCAACAGCTTTATCGCCACCGCAGTCGACTGGGGGCCAACGTGCTGAGCTTCATCCTGGCTGACTTCCCGCGCTTGGTGCGCGAACAGTGGCGCTTCGTGCTCGCCGCCAGCCTGATGTTTTTTGGCAGCCTGATTGGCTTCGCGTTGCTGGTGTATCTGTTTCCGGACCTGGTCTACAACCTGATCCCGGCCGAGCAGGTCAGTGAGATGCAAGGCATGTACGACCCCGAGGCCGGTCACCTGGGGCGTTCGGCAGAACGGGCGGCCAGTGAAGACTGGGTGATGTTCGGTTACTACATCATGCACAACATCGGCATCGCCTTTCAGACCTTCGCCAGCGGTTTGCTGTTTGGCCTGGGCAGCGCGTTTTTCCTGTTCTTCAACGGTTTGATGATTGGTGCGGTGGCCGGGCACCTGACGCACATCGGCTACGGGCAAACCTTCTGGTCATTCGTGGTTGGCCACGGCGCCTTCGAACTGAGTGCCATCGCACTGGCCGGTGCCGCCGGCCTGCAACTGGGTTGGGCATTGATCGCGCCGGGACGCCTGCCACGCTCCGAAGCCCTGCGATTGGCGGCACGCAAGAGCGTATTGCTGATTTGCGGGGTCATGCTGTTTCTGCTGATTGCGGCGTTTATCGAAGCTTACTGGTCGTCCACGATCGGGGTCGCGCCCATGACCAAATACCTGGTCGGTACAGCGCTCTGGTTGTTGGTGGCGACTTATCTGCTGTTTGCCGGACGGACCCGCCATGCGCCTGAGTGATGCCACGGCTGTCATCCGCCCGCGCACAACCTGGGAAGCCATGGACCTGGGCGTCCTGCTGAGCCAGCGACACCGGCGTCTGCTGATGACCAGTTGGGCCATCGTGACCTTGCCGGTTTTCGTCCTGCTCAGCTGGGTGCTGTGGGATTCGCCCTCCCTCGCCGTGTTTATTTTCTGGTGGCTGAAACCGGCGTTCGACCGCCTGCCGCTGTACATCCTGTCCAAAGCCATGTTCGGCGAAACGCCCACCCTGAATCAGGCGTTGCGCCAATTTCCGCGGCTGCTCCAACCGCAACTGCTGGTGAGCCTGACCTGGCGGCGCCTTAGCCTGAGTCGCAGTTTCCTGATGCCGGTGGTGCAACTCGAAGGGCTGAGTGGTGAGCCACGACAACAGCGCTTGCAGGTGCTGTTGCAGCGCAACGCCGGTGCCGCGCGGTGGCTGACCATCATCGGCGTACACCTGGAAAGCGCGTTATGGATCGGCCTGATGGTGCTGTTCTATATGTTCTTGCCGCAACAGGTCGAACTCGACTGGAGCTGGCAGACCTTGATCACCGCCGCCACACAGGACTGGCGATGGCTGGAACACCTGACCAACGCCTTTTACGCACTGGTGCTGATTGCCTGGGAACCGGTTTATGTCGCCTGCGGCTTCAGCCTTTATCTGAATCGGCGCACGGTGCTGGAGGCCTGGGATATCGAGCTGGTGTTCCGCCGCATGCGCCAACGCTTGAGCAGCGCCGCCGTCCCCCTGCTGCTGGCAGCCTTCCTGTTGATGCCGACAGCGCAAACCGTGTGGGCCGCCGAGCCAGTCATTTCACCCGACAGCCCACGCCTGCTGGACCAGCCACTGACCAGTCAGGCGTCCCGGGACAGCATCAAGGCGATCCTCGACCAGCCTCCGTTCAAGAACAAGGAATCGGTCACGCGCTATCGGTTTGGCGAGGACCAACCCGTCGCCGACACGGCGGACGATGACCGAACAACCGAATGGCTGGAGGCGCTGCTCAAGCTTCTGGACAACCAACGCTTCGGCGCAGCGGCCACGCTGATTGAAGTGCTGTTGTGGAGTGTCGTGATCAGTGCCATTGGTTTATTGATCTGGCATTACCGTGATTGGTTGCAAGCCTTCGTCAGGCGTCGACCGGCCTTGAACAGCAAAGTCGCGCGGCCGTTACCGCAACAGGCTTTCGGCCTGGACCTCAACCGCGAAACCCTGCCCGCCGACATCGCCGCCAGCGCCGAACGCCTCTGGCAAACCCACCCTCGCGAGGCCCTCGGATTGCTCTATCGCGGCCTGCTCAGCCATTTGCTGCACGACTTCAACCTGTTGCTCAAACCCGCCGACACCGAAGGCCAGGTCCTGGAGCGCATCGAACACCTGCAACAACCTGCCTTGCTGGCCTTCAGTAAAAGCCTGACCGGGCACTGGCAGAACATGGCCTACGGGCATCGCCTGCCTCCCGCGCATTTGCAACAGGAACTCTGTGACGGCTGGCGAGCCCTGTTCGGCCCGGGAGCGTTGCATTGAACCGGCAACGCTGGCGGGCGATCGGCGTGTTCATCGCCGTGCTGTTGATCGCGCTGAGTGTTTATCTGTACGTCAAGGCGACGCCCTATCAGGCAGACATCGATCACGGTCCCTCGCCCGAAGCCCAGGCCAATCCTTACCTCGCTGCCGAGCATTTTCTGCGCAAACAGAGCCTGTCGGTGAACCACGCCAACAGCCTCGACATCCTGCCCACCCTGGAGCCGCGTCAGCACAGTCTGTTGTTGCTCGGGGACCGCTACAACATGACCCCACGTCAGGTCGATCAGCTGTTGAACTGGACCCGGGCCGGCGGGCGACTTTTGTTTATTGCCCAGTCGCTGTGGGATGAAAAAACCGGCCAAAGCAATGACCTGTTGCTTGACCGGGTGCAGCTGCACCAGTCGCTGAGCAAGGATCTCAAGGACCCGCCGCCCGCTATCGATGACGATCCTTACCCCAAGCTGACCAAGCTGTATCTGGAAGACGAAAACGCGCCGGCCTACGCCGGTTTTGATACCGCATTCCACCTCGAAGACCCGAAAAATCTCGCCCAGGCCTGGGCCAACAGCGGCAAGGCCACGCACATGATGCAGCTCAATCACGGGCTCGGTTCGATCACCGTGGTCACCGACGCCGACCTGTGGAAAACCCCGGCCATCGACCAGTACGACAACGCCTGGCTGCTCTGGTACCTGACCGCGGACACGAACGTGACCCTGCTGTTCAACACCGATCACGACAGTCTGCTGACCTTGCTCCTGCGCTATTTCCCCCAAGCATTGGTCGCCCTTCTTGCCCTGATCGGCCTTGGCTTCTGGCACGTCGGCGTGCGTCAGGGTCCGCTGCTGGAACCGGCCCCGAGAGCCCGCCGTC
This sequence comes from Pseudomonas sp. GM41(2012), assembly GCF_000282315.2. Taxonomy (GTDB): domain Bacteria; phylum Pseudomonadota; class Gammaproteobacteria; order Pseudomonadales; family Pseudomonadaceae; genus Aquipseudomonas. The sequence continues at coordinate 104,682 of NZ_AKJN02000012.1, read as the reverse complement.
AACTTCAGGAACACCTGCGCGCCAGCGCCGATTTCATGCTGCGCCGCAACGGTCAGCAGCACCTGGTGCACGCCTTGCAGCACGACATCTTGCGGCGTGTGCGGCGCAGTCATCCCGGTTTCGAACAACTCGGCGTTGCCGAACAATGGCTGGTGCTCGCACGCCTGACCGGCCAACCCACACGCGCTATCAGCCAGGCCATGAGCCCGCGACCGAAGCAGCGGCTGTCCAGCGCTGAATTCAGCCGTCAGGTCGCCCACCTGCAAACCTTGAGGAACGCCTTATGAGTGAGATCGAGCCCGGCACACAGACCCACGCCGCCCAGCAGCGCCAACGCGCCAGTCAGCTGGCCCAAGCGGTACGGACCGAATTACAGAAAGCCGTGATCGGCCAGAACAGCGTGATCGACGACGTCCTGACCGCGTTGATTGCTGGCGGCCACGTATTGCTCGAAGGTGTGCCGGGGTTGGGCAAGACGTTGTTGGTGCGCGCCCTCGCTCGCTGCTTCGGCGGTGAATTCGCGCGCATCCAGTTCACCCCGGACCTGATGCCCAGCGATGTCACCGGGCATGCGGTGTACGACTTGCAAACCGAGCAATTCAAACTGCGCAAAGGGCCGTTGTTCACCAACCTGCTGCTGGCCGACGAGATCAACCGCGCTCCGGCGAAAACCCAGGCCGCACTGCTCGAAGCCATGCAGGAACGCCAGGTCACCCTCGAAGGCCGCGCCCTGCCGATCGCGCAACCGTTCATGGTGCTCGCCACGCAAAACCCCATCGAACAGGAAGGCACTTACCCGCTGCCGGAAGCCGAGCTCGATCGCTTCATGCTCAAGGTGCGCATGGACTACCCCGATGCCGATCAGGAGCTGAACATGGTGCGCCAGGTCAGCCGCTCGACCCGCGCCGACATGCTCGACGTGCAACCGCTGCGCACCGTCCTGCAAGCCAAGGACGTGCTGGCCTTGCAGCGCATTGCCAGCGATCTGCCGCTGGACGATCAGGTGCTCGATTACGCCGTACGCCTGGCCCGCACCACCCGGACGTGGCCGGGCTTGACCCTCGGCGCCGGGCCACGGGCGTCAATCGCCCTGGTACGTTGCGCCCGAGCCCGCGCCTTGTTGCGTGGCGGCGATTTTGTGATTCCCGATGACATCAAAGGCTGCGCACTGTCGGTACTGCGCCACCGGGTGCGAATTGCCCCGGAGCTGGACATCGAAGGGCTGGACGTCGATCAAGTGCTCAAGCAACTGCTCGATCAAGTGCCGGCGCCAAGAGTGTGAACGCCGTGGTCAAAATTCACGTCGACAGCAGAAAAGATCGCAGCCTTCGGCAGCTCCTACGGGGGCCCGCGCTCGGCGTAGGAGCTGCCGAAGGCTGCGATCTTTTCAACAGACCACACGGTGTCACGCCATGAAACCATCCCGGCTTCTGCTGATCTGGCTCGCGATCCTGCTAGCCATCGGCATCGTGCTGGGCGCGTTGCGGGCATTGGACATCGAGGTTCCATCCAGCCTGCACGCGATCAACTGGGGGTTGCTGCTGGCGCTGCTGGCCCTGGCGATACTCGACGCCGTCCGTCTCAAACGACTGCCCTCGCCCCGACTCCACCGACAAATGCCCGGCAGCCTTGCACTCGGTCGATGGGGTGAAGTGCGACTGGAGGTCGAGCATGACTTTGCCCACCCCCTGCACATTCAGCTCTTCGACCACGTGCCGGACGGCCTGAGCTTCGAAAACCTGCCCCTGTCGGTCGAACTGCAACCCGGCCAGCACAGCCAGATCGGTTATCGATTGCGCCCGCTCAAGCGCGGCCACTTCACCTTCGAACACTGCGAAATCAACCTGCCCAGCCCATTAGGCCTGTGGTCTGACAAACGCTTGCTCAACGTGGCCGACAACACCCGCGTCTACCCGGACTTCGCCCGCCTCTACGGCGGCCAATTACTGGCGGTGGACAACTGGCTCAGCCAGCTCGGCGTGCGCCAACGCCAGCGTCGCGGGTTGGGCCTTGAATTCCATCAATTAAGGGAATTCCGCGAAGGCGACAGCCTGCGCCAGATCGACTGGAAAGCCACCGCCCGCCAACGCACTCCCATTGCCCGGGAGTACCAGGACGAGCGCGACCAGCAAATCATCTTCATGCTCGATTGCGGGCGACGGATGCGCAGCCAGGATGATGAACTGTCGCACTTCGACCATGCGCTCAATGCCTGCCTGCTGCTCAGCTACGTGGCGCTACGCCAAGGCGACGCGGTAGGCCTGAGCACCTTCGCCAGCGATCGGCCGCATTACCTCGCCCCGGTCAAAGGCACTGAACAACTCAAGGTCCTGCTCAACACCGTCTACGACCTCGACAGCACCCAACGCCCCGCTGATTACCAGGCCGCCGCCAACCAGTTACTGGCCCGACAAAAACGCCGGGCGCTGGTGGTGCTGGTGACTAACTTGCGCGATGAAGACGATGAAGAACTGCTCACCGCGGTCAAACGCCTGGGCAAACAGCATCGGGTGCTGGTGGCGAGCCTGCGCGAAGACTTGCTCGACAATCTGCGGCATGCGCCGGTGCAAACCTTGCCGGAGGCGCTGGCCTATTGCGGGACGGTGGATTACTTGAATGAACGGGCCGAACTCCATGAGCGGTTGAGTGCTCATGGAGTGCCGGTGGTGGATGCTCGGCCCGGGGAGTTGGGGGCTAAATTGGTGACGCGGTATCTGGCATGGAAGAGAGCGGGAGATTTATAAGTTGCGGGGAACACGCCTTTTCTCATTGAAAAAAGGCGTTTTGTTTAGTGAAACAAGAAGCGGATATCAGACAACACTTCCGTCGTATCGATTGACAATCTTCATAGATCTATCACGTGCACGGGCCTCACCGTCCTTACCAGTAACTGTATCAGACGGATTGCCATCGTAGAATGTTACTTTAACGCCAGGTGCAGGGGTCTTCAAAAATACGGAGGTGGCACGAACATACATAATAAAATACTCCAAATCTGGAAATGCCCAATGTGGCCCCGTTTTCCAATGTTCAGCCGTTACCAGGTTATGCCCCAAAGACATAGGCAATGGCGACAAATTCACTTCCCAATCCCGTAACATCAGCTTCAATGAAAAGTCCCCGTCTTTGAGACTCTTGAGGCAATTCAGCGACCACGTCAATCCTTCCAGGCCCAAGGGCTTCCATTCATTCAGATCAGGCGTTATCACTACACCCAGATCTCCGGCTGCCTCACCACTCCATAACAGTCTTACGTCCATACCCAAAAACAAGCTGGTGGGTGTTGGCCGCAATGTGAGGGTGTGCGTCGTACCATGACAGGGATATGCCATATCGCTTCCCAAGCTCATCGGGAAACTGTCGAAGTGAAGCACCAACTCCTTAGCAACGGAAATGATCTGTCCCGGCAACGACCGGTCCGGCAGATCCGGGCTGCTGAACTTCAATTCGAAAACACCGCTTTCTTCTGCATTGGTAGAAATTGACCAGTGCAATGGCCCTTCCATCAACGGCTGCTGCTCTTTCAGGGGAGGAACAAATCCCAGGCCTAACGCCTCAGCTCCTGACACGTCTTCCAGAGCAATACTGGTCCGGCCAATCAACGAGTTATTTAAATTGGCCCTCAACTCCAGATCATAGGATTTCTCGTGCAGCAGGCTCAACTTCCCCTCGGCCAGATCCACTTGCTTGCCATCCAGCCAAAGCGTGAACTCCCGTAACCAGGTGCTCTCGTCGGCCAGCACGGTAAATATCAACCGCTGTGCACTGTGCCCCCACTCACCGCCACGTACCGAAGCTGTTAAAGCATAATCGCCCACCAGCAGTGGCAACTTGAAGCTGATACTTGCTAACCCTTGACTATCGGTCAGGGTAGGCAACAGCTCTAAACCCTTGAATCGCCAGTCGACTTCCACACCTTCCAGCAGTTGACCGGTTTGACTATTCACCACAATGACAGATGCACTGACTTCATCGCCCGGGTAACCGTCCAGATCAGGACTGACCATCTCGAGGATTTCCCGTGGTCCATTCAAGGTGTATGAAAGGGACTTTGATTGCAACGCAGAGTCATCACCGGCTGTGGCAGTCACTTGCCCCAACCCGACGATTGTCGGTGTAAGACGGACTTTGGCCACACCATAGAAATTAGTGGTGGTAGAAACAGGCTCCAGATCGGAACCTTCCCAGACAACGGCCATCCCCACGATCGGCTTGCCTGACAAGGCAGACACAACCGTTACCTCAGCCTCAAACACGGAACCCCAGTCAATCACCTGGAAGCTGCTGTTGATGGCGGACATTTTGATAACTCTCGACCCCGCCCCCAGTGACACTGCATTAAGTGGCGAAAGCGCCAGCAGTCGCGAGGCCGCGAGCCGGAAGGAAAAACCTCCGTCCTTCTCGTCACCGGCGGTCAGCGTGAAAGGCAATTTATCCTGCAACGGCCGCCATTGGCCGAACGTAACCGGGCCCATTGTTAACGCCAGTTCAGCGGGCCCTGTTCCCACGAGTCCAAGCGCCAGTTGCTGACTCCGCAGGTAGCTGTTCTCGTTCGCCGATAGAACAAAATCGAACTGGCTGTTGCGTCGAGGGAAGAACGTCGTCTCTGCCCATGTACGAGCGCCAGGGTTGTCCGCGGTCTGAACGTCAAGGTCCTGCCAGGGATCGTGATCCAAAGCAAAGACCTCGAAGTCCTGACTGGCAGAACCACCGTCATAGAGGTTCACTACCCGCGCCTCAACAGGGATCAGTTCAGGTTCCAGCGGTTCATAGTCATGACCAGCCCATCCATCCGCATCAGTCTCGGACTGCATCCGTAGGGATTTCGAATCGCTCCACTGCACAGGCATTCCCGAGGCCGGCAAGCCACTGAACCATGACAGGTACTGAACCTCCAGCCAGGCGCGCTCACCTTTACTCAACACGGGATCAATCGCCGCCTGACGCACAGCACCCACCTTGAGTTTGTTGTGATCCAGTTGGTAAAGCTGCTCAGAAGACTCATAGGAAGAAATCCAGAGCGAATGGAACACAAGCTTGAAATGTGCCTTTCCCGAACTTTTTGAACAGTCAAACGCGTATCGCACGCCGCCTGCCGTGACAAGTGCGGACGTTTGAGTGTTTGGAGTAATCTCTATCTTTTGCGGCAATGGCTCAGTGATTGACTTGCTCCACAACATTTCAATCCCCTGCAACGGACTGAATGCATTGGGTAACAGAGTCAACTGGTGAATCGCACCAATGCAAGGATATAGAGGGCTGCGACCGATTGGCGAAGGCATTTGATCAAACACCAGCGTCACTTCATCATCGAAATTCTCAGCCATCAAACGGCCTGTCAGTTCCCGTTTGCGCGGCAGATAGGCGCTTTCAACCTCCAGCTCAAAAATGCCGCTACGTTCGCTGCCGGAGGTGATTGCCCATTGCAAACCCTCGTTGGTCAGCAAAACAGGACTCCCCAGGGGTGGATCGAAAACCAGGCCCAGATCCGGGTCGACGCCGTTCCGCCAATTCAGGGTAATCATTTTGCCAATGAACGGGCTGCCCAGCTGTTTCGGGGTAATGCCAAAGGTATGGAGTTTGCCGCGCCAGCACAAAATGCCCGCCCTTTGGTTCTCGATTGGCTTGGTATCCAAAAAGAAATCAATGTCATCCTTCCACTCGCTGGTAGCCAACGCAACGATCGGGAATGAACGTGTCAGGGGGGGGCATCTTCCCGTACTTTGATATGTGCCACCATCTCGTACGAGTCAGCCTTAGTCGGTTTATCGAAGGCACTGGACCAGCCGTCGATGCCGGTGTAAGTGGTGACGCTGCCTTGGGGCCAGACCCAGTCCACCTGAATATTGAGTACCGGTTTATTTTTGAGCGTCAGTACCTGCACCATGCAATACACACTATCGCCCTCATCCACCGCCGGTGACTTGTTGGCCTCCCGCACTTCGCCAATCTTGAGGTTGTTGTGTGCCAGCGACATTGCATTATCACGCGAGTCGCGCAAAAGCATTGGACTTGAGAGAAACAGACCGAACGGCGCGTCCAGCACATCGCCGCAATCAAGCGTCCATTCAAGCTCGGTGCCCGGGACATCCCTCAGCTCGCCAAAGTCAGGCACCGAAGTAATCTCCAGGTCTTCAGGTCCGTACCCACCCTCGCGCCACCCCACGGCAATTTGAGTGTCCAATAACGGGCTACCCGCTGGAATGATCAAGGTAACCGAGTAGATACTGCCACGGTCGGGATAGCCGGTTTTTTCGCCCCAGACAACGGCTTCGCCCCCCTCAAACCGGACCTGCACCGCCTTCAATGGATCGTCCTTCAGCACACGGACCTCAAGCAACTCCTGCACTGTAAGGTCTTCGTAGTAAGGACTCGATACCGATACTTCAATTGTCTGCAGCCCGTCACCGTCGGGTGTGTAGTCGAAATCCGCTTTCCCTTCGCCATCGGAGGGGGCGATATGCAGAACGTTCTCACCCAGGCGCCAGGTAACATCCACACCCGAAACCGGCTTGCCGGTGTAGTGCGACAACACCTGGACCTCCAGCGGCACCGTCTGGCCATGTTCCAGAACCGGCCAAAAGGTGGCACCTTTGAGTACGTTCAGCTTCAACCGATGGTGCCCCAGCGATACCGCAATCGGATAAGGATCGGCGGTGTACTTACTGTAGATATTCAATTCGAACGGGTAAGGCCCCCCACCTTCCAGCTCAGGACAATCGAGCAACCATGGAAGTTCGACCCGCTGGTTAATCCCCAATTCGGGCGATGCAATCATTGCCTCCTGCGGGTTGTCATCGGCCCATAGTGCAGCGTCGGTGTCCACCCAATGGCTGTCGGAATGGACTTCAAAACTCAATTTATGACGTTGTTCCCGTGTAGCCCCCAGACACAGATACAGCACTTGGCCAGGATCAATCCGCTGAGTGTCATTGACCAACTTCAGCAATTGCAACGGCAGCAGTTCTACATGAAGTTCAATGCGGGTAATTCGTATGTCCGCATTGGGGTCGTTCGACGTTCTCCTCGGACTGATCAGGGTAACGTCAAGGTCGTCGCCCTTATGAAGGTCGAGGTCGAGCGGCAAATAGGCTCCCCCTTCGCGTAATTTGAGCTCCGCGTCGCTGGCCCCTCCCGTGGGAGGCAAGTCGATGCTCAGCTTATCTTTATCCTCAGCACCTTTTTTGCCGATCAGTACTCTGCCCAGCGCTGCCGTGTGCGTGTTTGCGTATAGAAAACCGAGGTGGTAACGCGCGCCCTCTGCGGGTTCGACCTCAACTTTCAGCGTTTGAAAACTCGAAGTCTCGTTCCAGAGTTGAGCATAGTTGATGAGATTCCCCTCCCACTCACCTCCTTTCACCCTGTAATCTCGCCCATTTACCTCCCAGATAGTGTAGGGCTCTTTAAAATCTCCATTGAGCACCAGATTGCTGTTCGTGTTGATTGGTCGCGTATTCATGATGGCTCCACCCCCGGTTCGAGCTTCGGATCGGCCGCGATCACCAACTCCCGGACTCTGTTGGCAAACGCAGCGTCGCCTAATTTGGCTGCGTAACTGATCTTGATTACGATGTCTGTCATCGAGGCCAGCATGGCGGCTTGTTGGGGTCGCTTGTGCCAGGGGAAAGTCAGTTTCCATCGCGACACCGCGCCAGTGTTCTCGAACGGGTTGAGCAAGCCTTCATCGGGCTTGAAGACGGCCATGCCGTTGTCGTCCAGCCCGACAGACAAGGCGACTTGCTGACCGCTGCTCAAGTTGATCAGCACATCCGCAGGCGCCACCCCGTCGCGATGACCGTGCAAGTAATCCAGCGATTCGTACGACGGTTGTGTGGCCGTGAAGCTGCCCACCTGCAACAGCGTGGCCCTGGCATCCTCGTAAGCGGATTTGAGCACCGGCAGCGTGACTTCGACGGAACTGATCTGCCGACAGTAGTGGTCCGGGTAGTCACGATCGAACAGTAACTGACGCAGCTCAAAGTTCAGGACGCCTTCTGCTTTCAACTCATCGAACGCTTCAAGCCAGGATCGGGGACCCGTTTGGCCGCTGGTGGGGTCATCGAACAACTGTTTCAGGGAGATTGTCTTGACCACTTCCTGGCGTCGCTCATAACGCTGCAGATAATCAGACTCCATCCGCAACAGGTCCGCCCGCAATGAGGCGCCGGCCGTCAAACCGTGACGCTGATCGAGCCAGACATCTGGCCGGATGGTGCTTGACGTGAATTCACACGTTTCTGCCTGGAGCGCCCCCTGTGCGCTCAGGCACAACGACACAGCAGCGTCGTAGGCCTGAAAGTGCAAGGTCTTCATTTGGCCGATCAACCAGCGATACAACTCCAGGTTGGTGGCCCGTGTTTTCAGGAAATTGAAGAGGCTCAGCGCCTGAGCATTGGCCTTGAGGGTTTGATCCAGACTGGCCTGGGCCGAATCGATGGCTCGCTCCTGAGCAGTGATTTGAGCATTGATCGCATTTATTTCGGCGCTGGCCTGGTCCCGTGCCAACCCCCATTCCTGCTGGCGACGACGATAGCTTTCGGACGTCGCCATTTTATCGGCGGCATGGCGTACGCCATCTGCTGCAATCTGGAGGCCCAAAGCGACAGCCTCGGGTACACCTCCCAGCCTTTGGCCGCCGTTTGCAAGCCCAAAAACGTTGGGAAGTGCGTCAAAGATGCTCGCTACGCTCCTGAATCCGGTAGAGCCGCTCGCCAGACCGATGGCCACATCGACTAACGTCATTACTTCATACTCGTCTTCGGAGACCCCTCCCTCACACAGCTCTTTGAAATGTAAGTGACGCTCCTCGACCATTGTCCGACTGCTCTGCAATGCGGTCAGACTGGCCTCCAGTTGGGCAAGGGATTCTTCTTGCACCTGGCGGGCAAAATCGCCCAGTTCGGTCAGATGCCGCTGCTGTATTTCCTCCTGCTCGACACGATCCTGTTGCTCGATCAAGCGCAGCACCTCGTTGCCAAACTCCTGTAGCAATTGCACCGAACGCATTGCCACTTCAAATAACACTCGCCAGCGGAACGCCGGCACCCGCAATTGGCCGCCCATCGGTCGTACGGTTCCCGTACCGCCAGCCGCCAGATGGTTCAACAATGCTCTAGGGTCCATAGCAGTGAACAACGGAATCGACAAAGCCTTGCCGTCAATAGTCAGGTTATGTCGCAGGTTATAGATGCGTTTGGCTGGCAGGTCGTAGGACTCGAGCAAACGCGAGCTCACCGGCAATTTGAAGGATGTCGTGCCGTACACGCCGGGATGCACGAATCGGGCAGTCGTGACGGGCAACTGGTCGGGTTCCAGTGACAGTGTTTTTTCAAAGTCAGCCAGTGCCGATCGAGTTTCGAGCTCAGACACCAGATCCTTCAGTGACTGGGGTGACCATTCGTAGCGGGTTCGGCTGTCAGACACTCGGCCCATCAAGTTCAGGGCCCGCACGTATTGCAACTTGGCCGCCACAAGGCTGTCGCGCGTCAGCTGGCGGTACAGCCAGTCGCCCCAGGCAATGATGGTGTTCACATAGTCGAGAAAGATCACGATTTGATAATGCCGGGGCGATGAGTAGGCAATCGCGTCAGGGTCGGTCGGCGCAAAGGCTTCGTACTCGATCGTGCTCTGCCCCACCGCCAACGGCCGGCATCGCCAGTAAGCAGGCTGCCCCTCAGCCGCCTTGGCGGGCGCCTGAGGGTCGAACAGGTAATGCAACCACTGCTGGGCCTCGAGAAAACGATTCTCATCACGCAAGCGACACGCCACCAAGTGCGCCAAATGGAAGAACAGCTCCCAAAAATACCGACCGTTGCTGCTGTCGAACGGGCCGTTCGGTTCAGTCAAACCTGGAATCGTTGGCTCGTTCGGGAACTGGGTCGACCAGTCGAGCACCGCCCCCATTGATATATTGGAACGGAACACCAGGTCGGCGCCGATCAGCGTGTTCAGCCGAACGTACTTGAGCCTGAGTACAGACTCCGGTTGGTTGAAGGCCAGAAACTGCGCGCCTTTATCCTCCGCACCTGCCTGGGGTTTATGAATGCTTGGCAGGGGCCCCTGCGCAGGCAGTGTGTCAGGGAGCTTCAAAACAACGGTTTTCCCCCCAAGAGTGGCACTCGTTAGTGTGCAAGTAATCGTGGCATTGGTAAACGAAGGCCTCTTCAATTCTAGCCAATTCGTCGACCAACCTCCGTTGCTGGAGTGCGTTTCGGTGATTGGAAGTTCGTTTTCTGTCGCGTATTTCACCGTCAGCGTGAAAGGCACCTTGCTCCCCGTTTTGCCAGGTTCCACAAGTGCACAATGCCCCTGAACGCGCAATTTGTACTCGTTACCGAAAGCAACGATGTAAGCCTTGATACCAAGATAATCGGCTAATTTACCTGTGGCGGTGGCACTGGAAAGAGAAGGAAAATCACCTGGCACTATCTTTCGCTGAACGCTGAGAGGCTCGGCAAACAACACATTGACCAGATAATCCATGACAGGCCCTTCGTCCGGCAGTTTGCGCAGCAGCAGATCACGGGTTTCGTAGATCGCAACGGAACCGTCCTGCTTCGTCGTCGCGACTGCCGTACCATTGGTGACATGCACGGCCAGCCGGCCTTCGGGGTATCGGGTGTCCTGTGCATCTCGCAAAACCACCGCCACCAACCGACAGTCCTTTGATACGTCCTTGTCCAACTGAGACAGGTGTAACCGGATGGGGGGTGACCAGCGTCCATTCAACGCAATAAACGCCACTTTGATTTCCAGTTCATGAGGCTTGTGCATAGCCCCGTCCGCAGACCTGTCAATCAGCGCAGTGCGCCATTCGGCCCAGACCATGCACAAACGCCCTTCCCAGAACACCAGTCGGCTGTCCAGTACGCTCTCGTCGGTGGGGATGTCCGCCTGTTGCCACTCTCCCCACGCCGTGGGGTTCACCGCGGGCGAGTTGACGTCAAGCTTTATGGCGGCCTTGCGCCAAAAATAACGATGGGGCGCGATACGTTCCCTGCCAACAAAGTAATAATCACTCGTCAGCGGGTTGGAGCCGTCCATATAACAGGTGAGCACATTCAAATTGCAGGTTTCCTCAAAGGTGCGCAGGTACTCTTGCACCCCTTGCTGCACTGAGTCTGCGGTCAGGCGTGCCTGATTCAGATGACCCTCAAGTTTCCTGAACAACTCGCTTTTGCCAATGCGCACAAAAGGCGTGATGTAATCTTCCGGTGTGCACTTGAGCAATTGGCTCGCCGACCAGGGGCCGTAGCTGCTGGCGATGTCCCACTCTTGCAGATCATCGGGGTCAAATTGGCGGCCGCTGTAGCCCGGTTCGAGCTTTTGATAAACCGCATGGATGTACTGTTGCAGGCAGCTCACGGCTTCCGCCACCCAAGAAGTGTTGACCTGCTCGCTATCCAGAGGGTCTGAGCGTAACCATGCGAACAAGTCATCAGCCGTTTGCAGCCCCATCGGATAGGGAAAGTATTCCTCGGTATGTTTCGCATTCAAACTGAGGTCAATCAATGCATTGCGCCGCAGAGCCGCCAGTTCACCGAACGATTGCTTGGCCATCACCATCTCCTTTCAGTGTTAAGTTTTCACGGTTCGCCATGGCTAGCAGCAAGCCAGTGAACTCATTCGGGTTAAGGAAGCTCTTGAACAAATTTAATGGGCCAGAAATAGAGGGAAGCGTTTCCCACCTTGGCCTCGACCTTCACTTCAGCTTCTTCGTCACTGGTGAATGTCAGTTCAGCGACACCCTGGCTGTTGGTCAAAATTTCGATGGGTACTTGAGCAATGGGATCAACTTTCCAGCCCACCCGCTCACCCACAAAACGGTTCTTATACTGGTCCATCACCGTTGCTCTATAGGTAACCCGTGTTCCGAGCAGCACAGGGCCGGGAGGCTCCGGAAAAGGGTTGTCCGTATCAAGATCCAGCGAACTCCGTTCCGGACCGATCACGACGTTCGGCGCAACGCGTTTTTTGGCCTGGCCCAGACCCAGTTCCAGTTCCAGCTCCAACGATGGAACAGCCGTGCCCATCTGCGGGCCGGGGTAAAATTTCACCGTCGCGACTCCCAGGTTGTCGGTGGTAACCATCGGCGACTCAAATCGACCCAGCCCGGAGCGCCAATGCACATTGACGGATTTCTGCTTCGCGCCCGCACGGTTCTGTACCGTCACGGTGTACGTGGCGAAATCTGTAGGATGGTTCGCCACCAACTGTGGTTTGGAAACGACGCACTCGACTTGCACATCCAGGTCTATCGCTTCGACGTCATCGGCCAGGGTCGGGTCGGCGCTTTCGGACAAACTGGCACTGACTCGATCCGCAACGCTTTCGTAAACTTCGAAAGCGCTATCCGGGTTCAGCCCGGCCACGTCCAGGATGGTTTCGGCGTCCAGACCACTTCGCCGCGCGAACGCTCGAATACGGGTCAGCACGTCAAGCTGCGCCAATGTGCGGATAAAACCTTCGGTTGGATTCACGTGGTTCGCGCAGGCGCGCACTTCCTGGACACTCCAGGCCAAAAGCTCCGCCAGCATTTTCGCCGCCCGTTCCTGAACCAGCACTTTCCCGTCGCCATCAAGGTTGTCGGGCAAAGCGTTGACGCGCGTCAGGTAATCGAGCAGTTTTTCCTCCGACTGGCCGGTCAACGTGACCGCCTTGACCGCACGCTTGTAGACCGTGAGGTAATAAAGGGTCGAGAGGGAGAATTCCTGCACAGCCTGCAACCCGAACCATCGCTGGTAACCCACCTGTGTGAAATGCATGAGGAAACCCGCACTCAGCTCCAGCGTCGTGGCCACGTTACTGCGTCGCGCAAACTCGGCCAGCATACTCAGGAACGGATCGCCCGGTACCTCGGCGGCCTGCCGGCGGGTGGTGCTGTCTGCGGCGACCGGCAAACGTGTAAGCACCTCGGTCAATACGCCGTACACCGTTGACCCGGACCATGTCAGCACCGGCAGGACCCGTTCCGAGGCAAGCTCGGCATGCGCGCCCAGGCTTCCTTGCACGACATTGCGCTGGCCGGCCTCGCTGCGCAGGATCACCGCGAGGATTTTCTCGACGATGATCAGTCGCGCGTCGTCGTCGATACCGCCAATAGCGGCTGACACGGCTCGATCGATCATTTCCCGGGCATAGGACTCATACGATTGTTCCGGCGTTTCGGCGAAGTGAACGATCAGCCCGTGCTTATCCACCAGCGCCCGCAACACGTCCAGCCATTGGCGATTATTCGACAGGGTCGGTACACCCACCATGATCAGTGCTTGCTCGGTAAACAACACGGGCAGGAGCTGGACTTGCAATTGGGTAAACAGGTTGAGTTGCGCGTCTGTCGGTAGTGCTGACGCCATGATCGGCGTCACCTGCTCGATGACCCAGTGCACCGGCAACTCGGCGTCGCGACACCAACGAACACAGTCCATGAGGCCGTGAATCACGGTGAGTGCATCCGGTGTTGCTACACTTCGATTAGTGTTAGTCCGGGGGGCGCCGGCCAGCGAAGCGACCCAGGTTTCGCCGCCGAGAATGCCAAGCAGCAGGACGCCCTGAATGGGCGTAATCCCCAGCAGGCGCGGTAACCGGGCCATTCGATAGAAACTGGAAACTATCGGCAAACTGCGCGCAAGCTTTGAGACTTCATGGGCACCGGCCACAAAATACGCGAGGTAGAAATAGGTCTCCAGGTCGATGCCCAGCCCCCTCCTTAACTGCTTGACCGTGAGCCAGTCTGCATCAGATACCGGGATGATCGGAAACTCGACATCGTCGATTTTGAAAGGCTTCGGGAAACCCGCGTGCTCGTTGAAAATGCGATCGAACTGAGCCTTTTCAGTGCCCCGACCGAAAATCGAGATGACCCCGAAGAACGCCGCAAAATCCTCGGCTGTACAGGCAAACTGCTCGCGCAACTCCTGGAACAGACCCAGTGCCCGAATGGTGTTGGCCGTCATCTCGTACGTTGGGGCAGCAACGGATCTCTCTTCAGCGTTCATGGCTGCGACGATCACGGCATCGACTTCGTGGCTGGGTAATTCCAGCCAGGTATCCAGACGCAGTTTTCGGTTCATGCGGTCAAAACGGTCGAGAGTTACGTTCTCGAAGAAATTGAAAATATCCGGCTGACCCTGTTCTCCATACTTAATGGATATAGGGGGATTGATTCCCTTATGAATGAAGACCGATCCGGCATGCACCCCCGATACAGGCAGTATGAATGTGTCCATGAAACCGGGGCCTGACACGTTCTCAGACAAACCGGTAGAAAATCCCTCAATCGACAACAACGCTTCCAGGCGCTCATAGTCCAGCTTCGTTCGCTCGTTGAACACACTCACGTGCCTGAGGTTGCCTGCCAACAACTGCGATAGCCCAAAGTAGCGCGGATAAAATCTCTCGATCCCGTCCTCGCCCTCGTGTATCGCCTCGGTCAGTATTACCTGCTGCGCAGGGCTAAGCCTCGCGGCCTGGGTGAATGCCTTGTCGTACCCGGTACCCCAAGGTATCGGGCGAATGAAATACGGAAACGACGGATCACACAGGCGCACGACACTGCCGACCGACTCGGCACATCGCCGCGTTACATAATCGAGCGTTTCCCAAGGGGTGTGAAACGGCAAGGTATTGGGGAAAAAGCGTTCGCTCAAGTCCTTGTCGATGTTTTGCGTCGCACCGCTCTTGCTCTCGATGAAAGCTTCCATTACGCGAGTAATGACCTCCACCGAAGACACCGTGCCATTGACCGCTATGGTGTCAACCCACAGCGCCTCCAGGTCAGGGCGCCGCTCTGTCAGGGGTAACGCCGTACCATCCACGGCCCCCAGCCGATGCAGCGCCCAATGCATCAGACAAACCAGATAAGCCGCGGGCGAATGAATCGCTTCAATAGCACTGGGTGGGCACATTTCGTGGAATTTGGGATTGAACAACAGCGAATAATTCGGACCACTGTTGAGCCCTGCAGACGGTTGCACCGGTGCTTCTTCATCGGCCAGCCGGTACTCGATAAACCGGCGTACAACCTGCGTCGCCAGACCGTTGATTCGCTCTTGAAAAGCGCGAGCCTGCTGAACGCTCATCCCGTACTCGGACACCAGTCCACCCACGCCCTTTTGCGCCAGAACGCACACCGAACCCTCTTTCTCCAGATACTCACCGAGTACTGAAAATTGTTGGCGCAAAGGCCCGTCGAAGAGTTGTTCGTACATCTGTCGAGCGATTTGAATGGGGGAGTGGGTCATGCTGTTACTCCTGTGTCCTGGGCATCATCGACATGAAACGAATGACGGGCCTGTCATTCCCTATGGCTTTATTAGGTGGCATGACTGGCGTAGCGTCTACTGTCACAAATGACAGTAGACGCTACCGTTTGTCGGGGAATTAGAGGTTCAGATCGGCGTCGCCGTCCTGAGCGGGCATGATTTCAAATCGAGAGCTGTCAGCTGTGGCGGATACCCGTCCCCCACCCTGTTCCACGCTTTGCACCGCACATACCCAGTGCTCGCTCTGGGGTAACTCGTTCGGCGGTATCGCTTCCCAGTCTTGGCCGACAGCAGGGGATGTGATCAGGTTTATGTCCGGGTTGGACCAGGCCTGCAGCCGAATCTCTGCCCCCGGCCTTGCCGTGCCGGCAAACGTCGGCTGGGATTTGACCCATCGGCCGCGAAGCGGCGCGGTAAACTGCGGTGGCCGGGTCCGTAGTTCAACCGGTCGCGGCGCGGTCCATCCAGAGAGATAGTCCCCGAAGCGTTGTTGAACCACGAGCGAGGGATGACCGGCCGGCCGGTCAAGCAACAGCCAGAGCGACCAGGTGCCGTTTTCCAGGACCTCCGTGGTACCGAGGTTCACTTCGAGGGCGTCAGCGAAGGCAACGCTGACCTTATCGCCCCAGTAGCCAAAACCGGAAATCGCCACACGTGACTCGATGGCTTCACCGCTGGCCGGTGTTTCGATCACCGGCTGAGCAGGCACGACGCCGAGAACATGATCCAGCGTGAATTCAGACGCCTGCTCCTTGAAGAACTGTTTGAACCGCAAAGTTTCGGTCCCCAACGGCAAGGTCGCGTCGTAGTACCAAGTGCCGTCGTACTTCACTGAAATCCGGGCCCAAGGCTCCGTATCCTCCTCCCGCCACACCCACACCTGCGCCACGTCCGAACCCGACGCGCGGCTGCCATGACCTTCGATTCGGAACGTGCGGGCAACCGTATCTACCGGTTTCGGCGTGTCGACCGTGGGCGGCAACAACACCACTTCAAAGCTGATTCGCTCACTGTTGGCAGAAAGCAGTGCGCCGAACGACTGTACGGCGTAAATCTGATAGTCGCGAAACTCGAGTTCCGGAAGCTGCACCGACCAAGCCTCTCCAATCACCATCGCCTTGCCCAGTACCCGGTCGGTCCTGTAATTGTAAATCGTCATCTCGGCACCGACATATCCGCCACTGCCTGCAATGCTCGGCTCATAGCCTACCGGCGGTGTCAGTGGAGTGACGACAGGCTTTGGAACAGCCACGGTGAAGGGTTTGGTCACCTCGTTGGAGGTCTGTCCCCCGAAGGTTTGGGTCGCCTTGACGGTGTAGGAACCTGGTTTGAAAAGCGCCGGGCGGCGGAAGATCCATTTACCGTCTTTGTCGCTGTCGGATACGGAATGGGGCATTGTGTTGGCATCACTGAAGATGAGCGTGACCACTGCGCCCTTCCAGCAAGTGCCGGTGATGTCCGGCGATAGGCCGTTTTCGACGATGGTGTCGATCGAGGGCAACGGGGCCTTGATGACCACTTGCGCAGACGCCGTCCATTCCGACGAGAGTTGTGGTTTTCCGGTGGGCGTGAACAGCTGCCGCGCCTCAACAAAATAGGTGCCCGGGTCCCACCGCTCAATCGCATCGTTGCTCCAACTACCATTGCTTTTCACTTCGACGATCGGCATCGAAGGAAGTATGGGGTTCGAGAAACTGGTGATCCGCAGTTCGACTTTGGCCGGCGCGTGGCCAGCCCAACGGGTACCGGAGCCGGAAAACTTCGGTTTCTGGTCGGTACCGACTTGAGGTGTGAGCGTGGGAGGTGGGACCTTTACAACAAAGTCGACAGCCCTCTGCGTCCACTCGGAATAGATTTTCTGGTTCGCGATCCCCGAGACCCACTGACGGGCCTTAATGCTGTAGCTACCCGGTAACCAGTCAGGGTAGGTTTTGGTCCAGGGCGTTTCGGTGACCCTGAACGTGTGCAAATAGTTCGAATCATTTACATAAAAAATTTCCAGTTCCGCACCGACATAACCTGCGCCTTTGATGGTGACGGTGCCAAGGTCGTCAGCCTTGACTTCCTGCAGTACGGCCCTGGGTGGGCGGATATTGAAGTCGCGCCGCGTGCGCCCGGAATGGTCACCGCTGCCAATGTACTGCTTCGCCGCCAGGAGAGCAGGTCCCGGTGGTACGGGCTTAGTGAGAGTGACGTCCCAGCTTCCACCAGGTTTCACTAAACCGGTGTCAAGAACGATGTTCTCGAAATCCTTAAGAATCGCGACCGTGGCACCTGCCGCACCGCCCGTTCCTGAAATCGTAAACGTTTGATCCTGTACCGAGTTTTCCCCTGGTGCGGTAATAACCGGGGCATTGGGGGCCGGATGCCGCACGGTGACGGGTACCGGGTCTGACCAGCCAACAAGCTGCGTGCCGATCTTTGTTTCAGCATGAAAAACAAACGGACCCTCAGGCAGGTCTTTGGTCAGCCTTACTTTCCAAATACCACTGGCGACCGTAGTGCTGCCATAGGCCCCGCCGACGCCGCCCTGCCGATATACCGTGACGGTTGTACCGTTAGAGCCCGTTCCTGAGACTTCCGGTCTGCGCTCGCGTACTACGTCGTTCGTTCTCGGCTGAGTGATAGTGGCTGGATAGACCACCGTAAATGTCACAGGATCAGAGTGAACGGCTGAATAACCGGCAACAGATTGTTCAACCACAATCGAGTTACTGCCGCCAGGTAAATCCTGATTGATCGTAACGCTCCAATTTTTTGTGCTGGGTATCGTAATTGTAGTGCTCAATACCGTGCCAGGACTGTCTGCCTTTACCACCCTGAGCGAAGTACCTCCATGCCCACTCCCACTAACTACCGGACGTTTAGTAAAGATATTTTGTCCAGTACTTGGAGACTGGATAACCGGTTTGGTCATTACATAGAAGTTTCCCGTGTTATACCAATTAGACTGGCCGGTTCCAGGAGGCCATACCGACGTGTCCATCCAGCTATAACGCAAATGTAAGTAATTCCGTCCCAGCGGCAAACTTGCGACAGAGAAGCCAAATACACGGCTGGGACCGACTCCACCCCTGAAGGGCTGATAATCAGGGTAGAAAGCGGCCTCGAACGTAGCGGTGACGCTGCCCACCGATGCAAAATCCGCGAGACCCTCAACTTTCAAAGGAAGAACATATCCTTTTCCCTGAAGGGGACTAATCATATAGGGTGTCGGCATTTTGGGTTCGGTTGATGCCTCAAGATCGTCGCTCATGACTCCCGCCTCCTTTTTTTGATGAGCTAATATCACTGCTTATTCCGAAGCCTGACACCTGTAAAAACTGACAGTCCCGACAAACGGTAACCCCCCCCCCCCCCATCACTTCCCCCTGTGTCCTCAAGACTTCAGTCCGCGGCTACAGCACCTTGCGCCTTTGCCTACACATCCGCCAGAATCCGCCGGCTTGTGCGCCTTGGTATTGCCCCGTAACTTGATCCACATCGCTGCCAATCAGCGATCGGGTTTAGTCGCCCGGTAGGTAACATGAAGGTGCATAAGCGTCATTCAGTCGGGTATTCCCTATCCCCGCACTCAATGGTGGCTGTGCGCAGGGCGCCCTCGGGCGCGCCGGTTTTTTCATGTTCCTCCCGGTCGACTAACCTGCGTACAGCCGCCACCCCTCGTTTAGTCGCGAGACGGTGGCAGCTCCACTAAAAGGAACAATGATCATGTTCAAGGCAACACCCAATCCCCCCGAAACCGACCCGGTTTCCCCCTACGCCACCCTCGATTCAAGAAAGCTCCACGCCGCCGCCGACAAGGCGCTGGACCATTACCTCAAACCCGACACCAACCACCTCCGCTCTTCCCAGGACCGTGCCATGAAAATGTTCACCGTTGTCCCCGATGCCAATCCTGAAGCCTTGACCATCGAAACCTTCGAGACCTTTTCGTCGGTCAGCATTCTGCTGCTAGACCTGGCCGAAAGCCTGGACGACAAGCCGCGACATCTGGCGATGGCGATTTATCAGTTGAGTGAGTTGGGGTTGATGCTGGTGGAGCGGTCGCTGGCGAACGAGATGGCGATCAAGACGACGTAATAGCGACTGTAGGAGCACGGCTTGCCGGTGATGGCGCACTCAGGATCGCCATCGCCAGCAAGCTGTGTTCCTACACGTCAGGCAACGGCTGAAAACTGATGTTAATAGCGACTGTAGGAGCACGGCTTGCCGGCGATGGTGCACTCAGGATCGCCATCGCCAGCAAGCTGTGCTCCTACACTTCAGGCAACGGCTGAAAACTGATGTTAATAGCGACTGTAGGAGCACGGCTTGCCGGCGATGGCGGACTCAAGATCGCCATCGCCAGCAAGCTGTGCTCCTACACTTCAGGCAGAGGCAGGCAACGGCTGAAAACTGAAGTATTGCTTCAAGGCGCTGACCAGTTGCCCATACTCCGGCGGTGCCCGTTGCAGGCTGAACCCGGCGTCGTAATGGTGAGGGGTCGTGTCTTCATGGCACCACAAACAACACCCCTGAAGATCAATGACCTGCAGGCAGCCATCGCTGGCGGGGATTTTCAGGCGCAAATCGAAATCGGCGCCGATCATCATCGGCAACTGGCTGATCAGCATCAGCCCGTCTTCGGACACGTTGCCCAGAAAGCCGATGGGTTTGTCGGTGACGCTGTTGAACACTCTTAGAAAATACGGCAGTTGATGCCGCTCGATCCGGCGGTCAGTGAACATACGCAATTGGCCCAGCAAGGCCCTTAAGCAGGGTCGCACTAATGCTTCGGAACGGGCCTGCCTTTAATAAAGGCTGGAGGCGCGCTCTCCCCGATCCCGGTGCGACAGTCCATAAAGCCGCTGTCGCTTACGCCTGCCGATCACAGGTGTTGCGTCGATTGGAGGCAAGGCTCTCAACCGATCTATTCGACTATAGCTCACCACCGCCGGTGAGCCAGCCTTTGCACGACCAGGACAATCAGAACCGGGTCGGGCGCACGACCGCAGCCGCACTGCGCAGCGGATAGTGGCCCAGCGACTGCAAGGTTTCCAGGCGGGCGCGGGCGCGGTAGGCGTATTCACTTTGCGGGTACGCGGCGATGATGAACTGGTAGGTTTGCGCCGCATCGACAAACAGTTTCTGCCGTTCCAGGCACAACCCGCGCATCATCGATGCTTCCGGCCACACGTAAGGCCGAGCTCGGCTGGCGCGTTCGACTTTGGACAATTCGAGCATGACCTGCTCGCAGTTGCCGCGGTCATAGGCGCTGTAGGCGTTATTCAAATGATGGTTCATCGACCAACGGGTGCAGCCCGTGACGCTGAGGGCACTGATGGCAAGGGCGGCAATGAGCACGAATCGCATGGGGGTTCTCCTGTCTTGAGCTCTGTATCGACCCGTTGACGAAAATCTTCAATGATCGGGTGCAGGAATGAGCGTGTAGCAGCATAAGACAAGAGGTAACGAATCACCCGCTTCTGAGTATTGGCGCAAGGTGGCACTCAACGTCATGACCGAGCGAAAAAAACCACTGAGCCACCAAGGCTCAGTGGGCTTGCAAATGAGCGAAGACGTTCCGGTCATTGGACTGTGAAGGTTAGTTCCGGCGAATCATGCGAACGCTCCTGGTTAAGCATCTGGAATGACCGAACCTTATTCGGACCATTAGGCAGGGGATCAGAAGGACCACTTGCCCAAGTACCGTCCGACGCTACGGGGACACGCAATACCGGACTGTTGTCGAATACCGATACAACATGAACGATGGCACCTGGAACGCCGGTCCCCCTGAATCTGAATTGGTTATCTACTCTGTCGCGCTCTTTCGGTTCAACGATTACCGGCGCCGCCAGTTCCTGAGTGTTTATAGTCATGTTGTCATCTCCCTGACTCGTCACCATTTGACGAAGCTCCAGCGCATTCAATCCCGCCCTCAAGCGCCTGCCTACCTGATAGAACTAACAGTGCCGACAAACGGTAGGTCTATTGAAATCCGCGCGGCTGAAAACTTTCGGGATTGTTCGTTTCAAGAAACAAACGAATAAGTAGTGCACATGAACAATGACTACAACCGGAGACCATAGTAGCCTCACTCAGCGCTTGAACTCAGGAGTCTATGCATGTCCGTCCGTCGCACCAAAATCGTCGCTACCCTTGGCCCGGCCAGTAACTCGCCGGAAGTTCTCGAACAGCTGATTCTGGCTGGCCTGGACGTCGCCCGCCTGAACTTCTCCCACGGCACCCCCGACGAGCACAAGGCTCGCGCGAAGCTGGTGCGTGACCTCGCGGCCAAGCACGGCCGCTTCGTCGCCCTGCTGGGTGACCTGCAAGGCCCGAAAATCCGTATCGCCAAATTCGCCAACAAGAAGATCGAGCTGAAGATCGGTGATCACTTCACCTTCTCCACCAGCCATCCTCTGACCGAAGGCACCCAGACCGTCGTCGGCATCGACTACCCGGACCTGGTTAAAGACTGCGGCGTAGGCGACGAGCTGCTGCTCGACGACGGCCGCGTGGTGATGCGCGTTGATACCGCCAATGCCACCGAACTGAATTGCACCGTGCTGATCGGCGGTCCGCTGTCCGACCATAAAGGCATCAACCGTCGCGGTGGCGGCCTGACCGCTCCGGCCCTGACTGAAAAAGACAAGGCCGACATCAAGCTCGCTGCCGAGATGCAAGTCGATTACCTCGCCGTGTCCTTCCCGCGTGACGCCGCCGACATGGAATACGCCCGTCAACTGCGCGACGAAGCCGGCGGTACTGCCTGGCTGGTGGCGAAGATCGAACGCGCCGAAGCCGTGGCTGACGACGAAACCCTCGACGCGCTGATCAAGGCTTCCGACGCCGTCATGGTGGCTCGTGGTGACCTGGGTGTGGAAATCGGCGACGCCGAGCTGGTGGGCATTCAGAAGAAAATCATTCTGCACGCACGCCGCCACAACAAGGCTGTGATCGTGGCGACCCAGATGATGGAGTCGATGATCCAGAACCCGATGCCGACCCGCGCCGAAGTGTCCGACGTAGCCAACGCCGTACTCGACTACACCGACGCCGTGATGCTCTCGGCTGAAAGTGCTGCCGGCCTGTACCCGCTGGAAGCGGTGCAAGCCATGGCGCGCATCTGCATCGGCGCTGAAAAGCACCCGACCAGCAAGACCTCCAGCCACCGCATCGGCAAGGTCTTCGAAAGCTGCGACCAGAGCATCGCCTTGGCGGCCATGTACACCGCCAACCACTTCCCGGGCGTGAAGGCGATCATCGCCCTGACCGAAAGTGGCTACACGCCGTTGATCATGTCGCGCATCCGTTCCTCGATTCCGATCTATGCGTTCTCCCCGCACCGCGAAACCCAGGCCCGCGCGGCCATGTTCCGTGGCGTCTACACCGTACCGTTCGACCCGGCATCACTGCCACCTGAGCAAGTCAGCCAGGCCGCGATCGATGAGTTGCTAAAACTCGGTGTTGTGGAGAAAGGCGACTGGGTCATCTTGACCAAGGGCGACAGCTACCACACCATCGGCGGCACCAACGGGATGAAAATCCTGCACGTTGGCGACAAGATGGTCTGAATGACCGGTTGCTGAAAAACAAAAGCCCCGCCCTGTGAATGGCGGGGCTTTTTGCTTTCTGATCCGGAAGATGTGTTGTCTGGCCGGGCCCCATCGCGAGCAGGCTCGCTCCCACATTGGTTTTGTGCACGCCACAGATCCAATGTGGGAGCGAGCCTGCTCGCGATGAGGCCCGCCCAGGCACGGCAGAATCAATGCCGTTTAATGAACCCGGTCAACGCCGCAATCGCTTCCGGCGAGCGCAGCCGTTGGGTGAACTGTGCGCTCTCTTCTTCTATGGCCATGCGCAGTTGTTCGCGGTCCGCAGCTTTCATCAATTGCTTGCTGATGCGCACCGCTTCCGGTGGCAGCGACTCGAAACGCAACGCCATCTCCCGCGCCTTGGCCAACGCCGCTTCGCCACTGTCCAAGGCTTCGGTGGCAATGCCCCACTGCGCGGCTTGTTCACCGCTGAAGCCTTCGCCCAGCAGTAACAATTGCGCCGCTTTGGCCTGCCCGAGCAGTCGTGGCAGGATCAGGCTGGAACCAAACTCCGGGCATAATCCGAGATTAACGAACGGCATGCGAAGGCGCGCATCGCGGCTGACATACACCAGATCGCAATGCAGCAGCATCGTCGTGCCAATGCCCACGGCTGCACCGGCCACAGCGGCGATCACCGGTTTGCGGCATTCGAGCAGGGTGAGCATGAACTGAAACACCGGGCTGTCGAGGTTGCTCGGCGGTTGCTGGATGAAGTCGGCGATGTCGTTGCCAGCGGTGAAGCACTCGGTAGAACCGGTGATCAGCACGGCGTTGATTTCAGGGTCGGAATCCGCCAGTTTCAGCGCTTCGGCCAAGTGGCTGTACATGGCGCGGGTCAGGGCGTTTTTCTTGTCGGGGCGGTTGAGGCGCAGGGTCAGCAGGCCGCACTCACGTTCAAACTGGATGGCATCGCTCATGGTCGGTCTCGCATCGAAAATCAGCGCTCAACCGCGCAGAACAAAGACGTCCGCCAGCAGTTGATTGCGCGGCAATCCCGCCAGGTACAAGCGCCGGGCAAAGGCGTCGACGCTGTCAGGGGCCCCGCAGAGTAAGGCCAGGGTTTGCCGTGAAACAAGCCGCAGTTGCGCCAAAGCCTCTGGCAACTCGGCCGTTGTCCACAGCTCAATACTCAGGTTAGGGCGGCTGGCGGCCATGGCCTGCAGGGGTTTGGCCAGGTAATGCGCCTCGGCATCATGGGCCAGGTGAATGACGCGAATGGCACCTTGGTGATCTTGCCGTAGCGCTTCACGCAAGATCCCGAACAACGGACCCAAACCCGTGCCGGCGGCCATCAGCCAAAGCGGTCGGGTGTTCCAGTCCGGGTCGTAATGCAACGCTCCGCCGCGCAGTTCGCCGAGGCGGATCGAATCACCGATTTTCAGCTGACGGGCTGCGTCGCTGAATTCACCCGGCTGGCGACAATCGAGGTGGAACTCCAGAAAGCGGTCTTCTTCTGGCAGGCTGGCCAATGAATACGGCCGCGCCACGTTGCCCGCCCACAACACCAGATGCTGCCCGGCGCTGTAGCGCAACGGACGCTCGGGGATCAGGCGCAAACGCAACACGCTGGCACTCAGCCAATCGACAGCCGCCACCTCGGCCGGGCGGCCATCCTGCTGAGGATCGAAGGTGTGCACCTGCAAGTCTTCGACCACCTGACACTGACACGCCAAGCGCCAGCCTTGCTGTCGTTGATCTGCGCTCAGGGCATCGGGGCGGCTGTCGCTCGGCAGCCCTTGGACACATTGCACCAGACAGGCATGGCAACTGCCGGCGCGACAGCTGTAGGGCACAGACACGCCGTTCTGATTCAACGCATCGAGCAGGTTGCTGCCCGCCGCCACCGACCATTGGCGTTCGCCGACCCGTAACTCAGGCATCGACGTTCTCCCACGCGGCCGCGCAACGATTGCGGCCGTCACGCTTGGCGCGATAAAGCGCCTGATCGGCGCGCTGCAAGGCTTCATCGAGATCGTCGCCCAGTTCGAGCAACGTCATGCCCGCCGACAAGCTGAGATGGGCGACGTCGAGTCCGATCAGTTGTACATCGGTGAACGCAATGCGCAGCCGCTCGCAGCAGGAGGTCAAGCGCTCGGGGTTGCAATCGGGCAACAGCACGACGAATTCTTCGCCACCGTAACGGGCCAGAACATCGCCATCGCGCAAGCAGGCGGTGGCCACGGCGGCAAAGGCTTGCAGCACCTGATCACCGGCGGCATGGCCGTGTACATCGTTGATGCGTTTGAAATGGTCGAGGTCGATCAGCGCCAGGCCATGCATGACATCGACGTCCATGGCCTTCAGCTCACGGGAGGCCAGACGCAGGAAATGCCGGCGATTGAACAGCCCGGTCAGTTCGTCGGTGGCCACCAGGTCTTCGAGCTGACGCATCATCCCGCGCAGGGTGTCCTGATGCGCCTGCAAGGCAAATCGGCGCTGACGCATGCGTTGACGGGAGGCCTGGACGTGACGGGCATAAAGTTCCAGCCAGACCAACACGATGAGCAGCACACACACCTGCAACGCGGCCAGTGCCGGGTCGGGTAACTGGAAGTGGTAACCCTCCCACAGCGTGATAGCGCTGAAACTGACGAACACCAACAGCGCGCACCGCAAGAAGGCAAAGCGCGAAAGGTGAAACAAGCCGAACAGCAGAATCAGCACGTAGAACACCAGGAACGCGCCGCGTGCTTCGTCCAGATGGGCGATCAGCCAGGTTTGCCAACCCAACCCCAGCAACACTTGTACTTCAGTCAGGCTGGGGTCGGAAAAACGCAGGTTGCAGCCGCTGTAAAACACCGCGAACAACGCGGCCTGGCTGATGACCACCAACGCACTGCCGATGGCCACGTTGGACAGGGATTCATCGTAATGACCGGTGAAAAACGCCAGCCACAACAGTAACAAAGCCAGAGCGTAGGTGCCGGCTGCGAGGGCGAAGCGTTTGAGCAACAAGCGCTGGATGGCGTTATGGGTCAATCGTTGACTCACCGTGCGAAGGGAGGCTGCTTGAGTGTCCTACTCTACAGACCGAATGCCACTTTAGTAGCGCGCCTGATAAATGACCATTCAATTTTAAGCGCGGAAAACTGGCGTCAATGCCGTGACTCCGCGTGCAAACCATTTCCCCTCACCCTAGCCCTCTCCCCAAGGGGCGAGGGGACTGACCGAGGTGATTAAAAGCTCTACATCGACCTGAATTACCGAGTCGATCTCAGGATCTGAAAAGCCCACGATCTGCTCCCTTCCCCAAGGGGCGAGGGGACTGACCGAGGTGATTAAAAGCTCTACATCGACCTGAATTACCGAGTCGATCTCAGGATCTGAAAAGCCCACGATCTGCTCCCTTCCCCCCAGGGGCGAGGGGACTGACCGAGGTGATTAAAGCTCTACATCGACCTGAATTACCGAGTCGATCTCAGGATCTGAATAGCCCACGATCTGCTCCCTTTCCCCCTCTCCCCCGTGGGGAGAGGGTTGGGGTGAGGGGTGGATCTCCCCAACCACCCCCAATCCTATGCGACCAACGATTGACTACCGGCGGGTGTGCCCGGAACCGAGGCGCGTTATACTGCCGCGCCTTTTTAGCGTCGCGCCAGCAGCCCCGGCGTGCCTTGTAAAGGTGCTTGCAACCGACCGATGCACCCAAGCTGCAAGCACCTTATTGAATGTTCCCGTCTTTTAGAGGAGCGCGACTCATGACCGTGATCAAGCAAGACGACCTGATTCAGAGCGTTGCCGACGCCCTGCAATTCATTTCCTATTACCACCCCGTTGACTTCATCCAGGCGATGCACGAAGCCTACCTGCGCGAAGAATCGCCAGCGGCCCGTGACTCCATGGCGCAAATCCTGATCAACTCGCGGATGTGCGCCACCGGCCACCGCCCGATCTGCCAGGACACCGGCATCGTTACCGTCTTCGTTCGCGTGGGCATGGACGTACGTTGGGATGGCGCCACCATGGGCCTGGACGACATGATCAACGAAGGCGTGCGCCGGGCTTACAACCTGCCGGAAAACGTCCTGCGTGCCTCGATCCTCGCCGACCCGGCGGGCGCTCGTAAAAACACCAAGGACAACACCCCGGCCGTTATCCACTACTCCATCGTTCCGGGTAACACCGTGGAAGTGGACGTGGCGGCCAAGGGCGGCGGTTCCGAGAACAAGTCGAAAATGGCGATGCTCAACCCGTCCGACTCGATCGTCGACTGGGTGTTGAAAACCGTTCCGGAAATGGGCGCCGGCTGGTGCCCACCGGGCATGCTCGGCATCGGCATCGGCGGCACCGCCGAGAAAGCCGCGGTGATGGCCAAGGAAGTGTTGATGGAATCCATCGACATTCACGAGCTGAAAAAGCGCGGCCCGTCCAACCGTATCGAAGAGATGCGTCTGGAGCTGTTCGAGAAGGTCAACCAACTGGGTATCGGCGCCCAGGGCCTCGGTGGCCTGACCACCGTGCTCGACGTGAAGATCATGGATTACCCGACCCACGCCGCTTCGTTGCCGGTGTGCATGATCCCGAACTGCGCCGCCACCCGTCACGCGCACTTCGTGCTCGACGGTTCCGGCCCGGCCTCCCTGGAAGCGCCACCGCTGGACGCCTACCCGGAAATCGTCTGGGAAGCCGGCCCATCGGCCCGTCGCGTCAACCTCGACACCCTGACCCCGGAAGACGTGCAGAGCTGGAAGCCGGGCGAAACTGTCCTGCTCAACGGCAAGATGCTCACCGGTCGCGACGCCGCGCACAAGCGCATGGTCGAGATGCTGAACAAGGGTGAAACCCTGCCGGTGGACCTGAAAGGTCGCTTCATCTACTACGTCGGCCCGGTTGATCCAGTGCGCGAAGAAGTGGTTGGCCCTGCCGGTCCAACTACCGCGACGCGGATGGACAAGTTCACCCGTCAGATCCTCGAGCAAACCGGCCTGCTGGGCATGATCGGCAAATCCGAGCGCGGCCCGACCGCGATCGAAGCGATCAAGGACCACAAAGCCGTTTATCTGATGGCAGTCGGCGGCGCGGCTTACCTGGTGGCACAAGCCATCAAGAAATCCCGCGTGGTGGCTTTCGCCGAATTGGGCATGGAAGCGATCTACGAGTTCGACGTGAAAGACATGCCGGTTACCGTGGCGGTTGATAGCAAGGGTGAGTCGGTACACATCACCGGTCCTGCCATCTGGCAGAAAAAGATCAGTGAAAGCCTGGCGGTAGAAGTGCAGTAAACGCTTCAGCTTGCCAACACGGCCGGGTCGTCTTTCAGATGACCCGGCCGTTTTTTTGCGTGCCACTTTTCCCATTCGCTATAAAGCGTCGTGTCGTCCATCTTATTCGGTCTAAAAATACCGGCCTGACCTGTCACATCTGACAGGTCACACCTTCCCCTGATTTTGTTAGCGTCGCTCTATCACGCGACACCGTTGCTACGGGAGAGCGCAAAGCCGACACAGGATCAGCCCCATGGAAGAGCAAGCCTCCCTGAGCATTACTGAACCCTCCATCGCCAAGAGTGCTTCCATTGCCACGATTGGCAAAAGCTGGGGATCGATCGGCGTGACGGGCAGTGCCTCGTTCGAGTTGCCGCTGCCCCTTTCAGCAGGGCGCGGTTTCGACCCCGCCATGGCGCTGGGCTATGACAGCCAGGGCGGTAACGGTCCGTTCGGCATTGGCTGGCAATCGGGCACCCGTGCCATCACTCGCCGGACCAGCAAGGGCGTGCCCGATTACCTCGCCACCGACATCATGGTCGGCCCCGGTGGCGAGGATTTGATGCCCGAGCTGGATGACGAGGGCAAGCCAAGGTCCAGAAAAGAAACCCGGTATCGCGACCTCCCCATTGGTGAGCACGATGTTGTGCGCTACTGGCCACGTGTAGAGAGTTCGTTCGATCTGATCGAGCTGTGGAATTCAGACGCCAACCCTCAAGGATTCTGGCTGGTGCACGGTGCCGACGGAAGCCTGCATCTTTATGGCAAAAATGCAGCATCCCGGCGGGCAGACCCTCAGGACGAAGACCGGGTAGGCGTTTGGCTTCTGCAGGAAAGCATGAATGCTCATGGCGAGCACATGTGCTTCGAGTACAAACCAGAAGCCCCTCATGATCAAGGCAATGCACATGACTACAGCGCTCAGCGTTACTTGCACCGCGTGCTTTATGGCAACTTCGAGGCAAGCAGCCACTTGTATGGCTGGAACGTACTGAAGCTGGCACCGCCTTCGTGGCATTTCCACCTGGTGTTCGACTACGGCGAACGCACCCTCGATCTGGAAAAGAAACCGCTCTACGGCCCGCCATTCGATGCGACCGGCGAGGGTTATGGCGAGTGGCAACTGCGCAGCGACCCCTTCCACAGTTACACCTACGGATTCGAACTGGGCACCCGACGCCTGTGCCATCAGGTCTTGATGTTTCACCATTTCCCCGAGCAGTTGGGACCGAAACCTGTGCTGGTTCGTCGATTGTTGCTGCAATACCAGACGACTCCCCTGGAGTACACCCAACTGGCAAAAGCGCACTATCAGGCGTATGACGCCAGCGGCGCCGTGGAAGACATACCGCCGGTGGAGTTCGACTATTCAGAGTTCGAACTCAACAAACAGTCGAGCCCGTTTTTCCCGTTCGAAAACATGCCCGGTATCGAGGACGGCGCGCTCCATCAATGCGTTGATTTGTTCGGTGAAGGCGTGCCGGGGTTTCTCTGTCGTTACGACCAGAGCTGGTATTACCGCGAACCCTTGCGCGCACTGACGGGGATCGATGACATCCACTACGGTCCATGGACAGAACTGTCCCGAATCCCCGTGGCCGATCGCAATCAACCGACCTATCAGGCGTTGACCGATATGACCGGCGACGGTCGGCTCGACTGGATCCTCGCCTCACCCGGCATGAGTGGTTTCCACACCCTAAACCCCGATCGCAGCTGGTCAGGGTTCATTCCCTTTACCGCACTCCCGGTAGAGTTTTTCCACACGCTTTCACAGTCTGGCGACTTGATGGGCGACGGGCTCAGCTCGATGGCGCTGATCGGCCCGCGCAGCGTACGCCTGTACGCCAATCGGCGTGAGGAAGGATTCGCCCCCGGTCAGGACGTCGAGCACACACCGGACAGCGATCGCCTGCCACTGTTCAGCAACTCACGCAGCGAACTGGTGTTGCTCGGCAACTTGCTGGGCAGCGACATGACCGAGCTGTGCCGCATCCGGCACGACGAAATCAAATGCTGGCCGAACCTCGGTCACGGTCGGTTCGGCAAGGGTTTTGTCATGAGTGCCCTGCCCTTCGACTACGCGACATTCGACGCGGCGCGGGTGCGGATTGCCGACCTCGACGGCTCCGGCGCACCGGCACTGATTTATCTGAAGTCCGATTGTTTCGAGATCTATTTCAATCACGGCGGCAATGGTCTGGAGCAACCCCCCGTCACGGTCCCGTGGCCCGACGGCATTCGTTACGACAACCTGTGCCAGGTCACCCTCGCCGACCTGCAAGGCCTGGGGTGCGCGAGCCTGATTTTGACCGTGCCGCACATGAAGCCACGACACTGGCGCTACGATTTCGTCAGCGCCAAGCCTTACATGCTGGTCGCCAGTAACAACAACATGGGCTGCAGCACCCAGGTGGTGTATCGCAGTTCGGCGCAGGAATGGCTGGATGAAAAGAATCGGATACTCAAGTTCAAACGTTTGCCGATTTCCTACCTGCCGTTCCCGGTACCCGTGGTCAAGCAACAAAGCCAGCTCGATGAAATCACCGGCAACTGCCTGAACCAGTTTTTCCAGTATTCGCAGGGTTACTACGATGGCCGGAACCGCGAGTTTCGCGGCTTTGGCCTGCTGCGCCAGACCGACAGCGAAACGGCCGCACGGGCAGACGACATCGGCTTTACCGCCCCGGCGCTGGTCTGCACCTGGTTTCACACCGGACGGCTGATCGACCTGCCTCGCGATGGCTATTTCAATCGCGATCCCGAAGCCCTTGCCTTGAAACCCACGCTGTTTTGCCACTACCACCGCAACGATCATTTTGATGATCCCGTCCCTCCCGCCGACGAAGCCACCGCCCACGAAATCGCCCGCGCCCTTGCAGGTTCGGTGTTGCGCGTGGAGACCTACGCCGCCGACGATGACCTGTCCACGGCGGTGCCGTTCGCGGTGGAGGAAAGTCGTTACAAGGTCCGCGAGCTGCGCAAAAAGGCAGACCATGACGCCTACCCGATCATGCTGCCCTTGCAACTGGAAACGATCAGCTACCAGTACGAACGCTTCGAGAATGACCCGCTGTGCCGACATGAAATCACCTTGGGCCATGACGAATTCGGTCTGCCTGTGCATGCCATCACGATCAGTTATGCCCGGCGCAGAAACCCGGATAATGACGAACCACCGTTCGATGACGTTGATGAAAAAAAGTGGTGGTTTGATGCCCATGACCCGGCGCAACAGTCCTATTACCTGAACGAAACCCGCGCCGAGTACATTCATTTGCAGGAGGACCTGCAAGGCTGGCGACTGGGTCTGCCCTATCGGCAACGGGGCAACGCAATGGTCTTGCCCAAGGGAACGGCACCCGCAGGACTGACCCCGGCAGATATCTCCCATGAACGGTTGCTCGAGCTGTACGCCACGCCCGAATGGGTCGCTCAGAGGCTACTGACCACGCAGTCGGTGTATCGCTACGTCAAGACTGACGGCCGAGCACCGCTTGACGACGGCAAGGCCGATTTCGAGGCACTGCGGGCACCGTTGGAACTCGCACAACTGGACAAGACAGCACTGCAAGCCTACGACACGGTGCAGTCGCTGGATATTCGGGAAGAACTGGAAAAAATCGGCTATTCGGCCATGCCTCTGGTGCTGGGGGTAGACGAGGCGGCAGACAAGGAAGAGGACAAGGAGAGAAACCTATGGTCGTCCCGCTATGGTTTTGCCAGGTACGGCCAGCTCGATAGTTTTTACAAAGTGATGGAGTACAACGAAACGACCAGTTATGGCATCACGACAGCCCAGTACGATGCCTACTGTCTGCTGCCCAAAAGCATCACGCAGCCGGACTTGTGCGAAGCCCGTTTCGAATATGACTATCACGCGCTGCAACTCATGCGCAGCATCGATGCCAATGACAATGTCGAGGAAGCCCTTTACGAGCCGTCCGGAGACCCCCTTGCCATCAGTTTTTATGGCACTGAAGACGGCATAGAAGTGGGTTTTTGCCCCCTCAGTGAACAAGATCGTCCCATTGACCATCGTCCCGACACTGCCATCGAAGATCCCAAAGGCGCCCTGAAAAATGCAGCCAGCGTATTGCGCCAGGACCTGTTCAGCTGGATGGGCGAACTCCCTGATTCCGTCAGGCAGACACCTGACTGGCTGGCCACCTGGATCGCGCAGGGTGACGTGCTACCCAGCCTGCACATTTGCGCCAGCGCCCGCCGTCGCCTGTCCCGGCTCAAATCCCTGACCGCACCTGAACAAGCGCTGCTCGACCTGATCAACACCGTTCCCCGCGAACCGGTGCACAGCGTCGTCCTCACCGCCGACCGCTATTGGGATGATGAGCTGCAACAAATCCAGATCGTCAAAGCCTTTGTGGATGGTTTCGGCCGGCCATTGCAGACCAAACAGTTGGTCGAGCCGGGGCAGGCTTTCGTGGTGGAAGACGGTGAGCTGGTGATTGAAGACGGCAAGCCCAAGGTCGCGCACGCCGACCCGCGCTGGCGTGTCAGCGAACGTGTGGAATACAACAACAAAGGACTGCCTGTTCGGGCATTTCGCCCTTACTTCGCCAATGGTCATCGCTATATCAATGACCATTCCTTCCGTGAGTTCGGCCATCACGATCAGAACTTTTACGACGTGCTGGGTCGCCAGAACAAAGTCATCAACGCCAAAGGCGATGTCGCGCTCGAGATCATCCATCCCTGGTACACCTCCAGCCTGGACTTCAATGACACCTACGTTGCGCCGCCTGAAAGTGGGTTGAAGGCAGGCAAGCCATGACGACTTCGGTTAATTGGCGCACCCCGAACCTGACAGTCATCGATAGTCGGGGCTTGCCGATTCGCCAGGTCGGGTACTTGCGCAAGGTCGCTGCCGGCCCCGTGGAACCCCTGATCGGCCGCCAGCGCTACGACGCCGCCGGGCGACTGTTCGAGCAATCGGACCCGCGACTGGTCGGAGGCGTCCCCAACCTCGCCACCGTCTACCGACTCTCCGGTGAGCCGCTTAAAGTTTCCTCTGTGGATGCCGGCTGGCGTTTGAGCCTGCCAGGGCCAGCCGGTGAAGCACTGCAACGCTGGGACCAACGCGGCAATCATTGGCGCACCACCTACGACCTTCTGTTGCGCCCGATTGCCATCGAGGAAAACGGTGAACCCAACGTCGAAACCTTTACCTACGCCGATGCCGCTGCCGATCCCGCGTTTAACCTGCGCAGACAATTGACCAGGCAACTCGACCGCTCCGGCACCTTGAGCTTCGACAGCTACAGCCTGCTCGGACAACCCCTGCGCGAAACCCGAACCCTGGCCGAGGGCAAGCCTTACGTCAGCAGCCGAATGTATAGCCCAATCGGAACAGTGTTGAGCCAGACCGATGCCGGTGAGCACCAGCAACAGTCGCGTTACGACATCGCCGGGCAGCTCAAGCAGGTTCAGTTGCGGATCAAAGGCAGCCCGAACTGGCAGCCGGTGCTCAAAGATGCGCAGTACAACGCCGCTGGCCAGATCACCGAACAACGGGCCGGCAATGACGTGCTTAGCACCTGGACCTACGACCCGGCCGATGGGCGCCTGTGCATGCAACGGGCACAAAAAACCGCCGAGCCGGCGCTGCAGGACCTGCAATATTTCTACGATCGCGTCGGCAATATCACCCGCCTCGAAGACCACACCTTCCAGCCGATTTATTTCGCCAACCAGCTCGTCGACGGCCACCGCGATTTCACCTATGACTCGCTGTACCGGCTGACCCGCGCCAGCGGTTACGACGATGCGCTGCCGTCGGATGTTCCGGGCCGGCCTTCACCCGGCGACCCGAACAATCGGCTCAACTACCAACAACACTATGATTACGATCACGGCGGTAACCTGATCGAACTGCGGCACGTGCGGGCGGGTGCTTCTCACACCAACAAGATGATCATCGACCCCACCAGCAATCGCGGCGTGCGCTGGAAAGACGGAGATCCTGCCCCGGTTTTCCCCGAGTTGTTCGACGTTCATGGCAACCTCCAGCACTTGCAGCCGGGCAAAGCCTTGCAATGGAACAGCCTGGACCAACTGGAATCGGTCACGCTGGTCAAACGCACCAACGCCGCCAATGACGAAGAGTTCTACCGCTATAGCCAAGGCGTTCGCGTGTACAAACGCCATGAAACCCACACGTCCTCGCTGACTCATTTCCAGGAAGTGGTCTACCTGCCGGGGCTGGAAATCCGCACCCGCGACAACGGCGAAGAACTGCACGTGATCACCCTGCCCGGCGGACACGGCAGCGTGCGTTGCCTGCACTGGGTCACTGGCAAACCCGTCAACATCGCTGCCGATCAAGCGCGCTACAGCCTCGACGATCATCTGGGTTCCTGCGCGCTGGAGCTCGATCAAAATGCACAGGTGATCAGCCAGGAAGGTTATTACCCGTTCGGCGCCACGGCCTGGTATGCGCGGGGCAGAGAGGTGGATGTCGACTACAAAACCATCCGCTATTCGGGCAAGGAAATGGATGACAGCGGGCTTTACTACTACGGGCTGCGCTATTACGCGCCATGGTTACAGCGGTGGATCAATCCGGACCCGCTGGGGGCTGTGGACGGGTTGAATCTGTACCGGATGGTGGGGAACAACCCGATCAACTTTGTTGATGACCAAGGGGGAATGATGAGCCCAGCTTTACAAAAGCATCAACAAACCATCATTCCGATGGGCTCCTCGTCGTCGTCCAGTAATCCCTCAATCGAAAGCAATATGATGAGTTCCTCTGGCTCCCATGCGCTGGTATTCGAACCGGGAGAAAATCCCCCCGGCAAGCTACCGCCTGAACCTGCGCCTGAGGGTTCACTGTTGAAGCGAGCTACTTTGTGGGCTGTTAACTCGAAAGTCGGGTTAGCCTTGTCTCCGGTTGCGACCTCGAGTCCTGCTAGCGCATTGGTCGTTTCGACGGTTCTCACCGCCGCCGTACAGTTCTCAATGTCCGCAACTCTGTTTAACCCGAATTGGTCACCACCTGGTTCTTGGAATTCAACCGGGGATGGCTCTATCCCTCACAAAGACGTGACCCAGAATACCCAAAGTATATTTAATATGACCACTATCGGTGTAACCGCTTTCTTTGCGGTGGCCGGGACTATTCTGGGCCCGATAGTCGGCGGTTATGTCGACGAGCTCAGAGGTACAAAGGCAAAAGCTGAAAAAAAAGCCAAGGCCGGTGAGATGAGCACCAATATCAATAAACTAATTGCCGAGCAACGTTTGTTAGAGAACGTGACCCAGAAGGCGCAGGACTCGCTTCATGAGCAGGTGCTGGAAGTCGAAAGCTTGATCGGCATTACGTGGAACACCATGGAGATGCTCGAGAAAATTCAAAAACTGAGGCCTGCAATCGACAGTGCGAGCGGTGCGTCCTCACGTCGAAGCTCGGCTTTCTCTCAAGCCTCCATTAATGACAGCCTTCGCCAAAGACAACTAAACCGGACCCGGCGGCTCTCCAGTAACAGTTCAATGCATAGCGCGCGTGAATAACAAAATAGAGCATTCGGGACTCCAGAACTTCTGGTTTCCCTTTTCTCTTACGGCGGGCACGCCATGCTATGGTGCCCGCCCGACTTTCTACCTGTTTGCGCCAGCATGCTGCCGACTTCCCGTACCGTTCGCTTGTCGTTGTATACCCTGTTGATCCTCACCGGCGCGGCCCTCGCGGCCGGTTTGGCCATTCGTCACGCAGAACGTCAGGCTCTGGTGGAAGACGCCGCCCGCGCCAATCAGCAATTGGCTCTCTACGCCAACTCCCTGCACACCCTGATCGATCGCTACCGCGCCCTGCCGGCGGTGCTCGCGCTGGACCCGGATTTACGTGCCGCGCTCAAGGGTTCGGTATCTGCTGAACAGCAGGACGCACTGAACCGCAAACTGGAAAAGATCAACGGCGCGGCGCAATCCTCGACCCTGGAACTGCTCGACCACACCGGTCTGGCGGTGGCCGCCAGCAATTGGCGTTTGCCCAGCAGCTACGTCGGCCACAACTATGGCTTCCGCCCCTATTTCAGCGAAACACGCACCCAGGGTACCGGGCGTTTTTACGCGGTGGGTGTGACCAGCGGGATTCCCGGTTACTTCCTGTCCAGCGCGGTCACCGGTGACGACGGTCAGTTCCTCGGCGCAATGGTAGTGAAGCTCGAATTTCCGGAACTGGAGCGCGAGTGGCGTCAGGGCAGCGACACGCTGCTGGTCAGCGATGCACGCGGGATTATCTTCATCGCCAATCAGCCGGGCTGGCGCTATCGCCTGTTGAAACCGCTGAGTGACAGCGATCACGCCGAACTCAAGACCACCCGCCAATACGACAAACAACCGCTGACACCGCTCGAATATCAATCGGTGCGGCGCTTCGACGACAACAGTGATCTGACGCGGGTCGTGGGGCCTGACGGGACGGCCAATTACCTGTGGGAATCGCTGCCGCTGAGCACTGAAGGCTGGACGTTGCACCTGCTGCGCCGCCCGCAAATCGCGTTCGAAGACAGCCGCAACGCCGGGCTCGCCGCCGCCGGGTTGTGGCTGGCCGTGGTGTTTTTGTTGCTGTTCCTCAATCAGCGCTGGCGTCTGGCCAAACTGCGACAGCGCAGTCGCGAAGAGCTGGAACAACTGGTGGAAGAACGCACCCGCGACCTGCGCACCGCTCAGGATGGCCTGGTGCAGTCGGCCAAACTCGCCGCCCTCGGCCAGATGTCTGCCGCGCTGGCTCATGAAATCAATCAACCGCTGACCGCCCAGCGCATGCAGCTTGCTACGCTGAGGCTGCTGCTCGATCACGGTCGGGTCGACGACGCTTACAAGGCGCTCAAACCGGTGGATGACATGCTGACGCGCATGGCCGCCCTCACCGGCCACCTGAAAACCTTCGCCCGCAAAAGCCCCAGCGGCCTGCGCGAACGCCTGGATTTGGCGGCGGTGGTCGACCAATCATTGCAGTTGCTGGATGCGCGCCTGCGTGACGAACACATCAGCACCGTGCTGCACCTGACGCGCCCGGCCTGGGTGCGTGGCGATGCGATTCGTCTGGAACAGGTACTGATCAATTTGCTGCGCAATGCCCTGGACGCCATGCAGGACAAACCCTGCAAACGCCTGGAAATCCGTCTCGAAGCCGACGAACAACTCTGGCGCCTGACCGTCGCCGATAACGGTGGCGGCATTGCCGAAGAGCACTTGGCCAATGTGTTTGATCCGTTTTTCACCACCAAACCGGTGGGTGATGGCTTGGGCCTCGGGCTGGCCGTATCCTTTGCCATCGTTCACGAATCGGGCGGACGCCTGAGCGCCGACAATCATGCAAACGGCGCGGTGTTCACCGTGACCTTGCCCATCGACCTGGAGGCTCCTGGCTCATGCTGAATTCAGTGATGGTGGTCGACGACGAAAGCAGTATTCGCAGTGCCGTCGAACAATGGCTGAGCCTGTCGGGTTTCGAGGTGCAGTTGTTCAGCCGCGCCGATGAGTGCCTGGCGCAGCTGCCGAAGCATTTCCCCGGGGTGATCCTCAGCGACGTGCGCATGCCAGGCATGACCGGCCTGGAACTGCTGGCCGAGGTTCAGCGCCGCGATGCCGACTTGCCGGTGATTTTGCTGACCGGTCACGGCGATGTGCCGATGGCGGTCGAAGCGATGCGCGATGGCGCGTACGACTTCCTTGAAAAACCCTTCAGCCCCGAAACCCTGCTCGGCAGTCTGCGCCGCGCGCTGGACAAGCGCCGGCTGGTGCTGGAAAACCGCGCCCTGCACGAGCAAGCGGACAACCGCGCCAAACTCGATGCGACGTTGCTGGGCGTGTCCCGTGGTTTGCAGACGCTGCGTCGGCAAGTGCTGGACCTGGCGACGCTGCCGGTCAATGTGTTGATTCGCGGTGAAACCGGCAGCGGCAAGGAACTGGTTGCCCGTTGCCTGCACGACTTTGGTCCGCGTGCCGACAAACCGTTTGTGGCATTGAACTGTGCGGCGATCCCCGAGCAGTTGTTCGAGGCCGAGCTGTTCGGTCACGAGAGCGGCGCGTTCACCGGCGCCTCGGGCAAACGCATCGGCAAGCTCGAATACGCCGATGGCGGCACGCTGTTTCTCGATGAAATCGAAAGCATGCCGCTGGCCCAGCAGGTGAAATTGCTGCGGGTATTGCAGGAGCAGAAGCTGGAGCGGTTGGGCTCCAATCAGAGTATCCGCGTGGATTTGCGAATCATCGCCGCGACCAAACCCGACTTGCTGGACGAAGCCCGGGCCGGACGCTTTCGCGAGGATCTGGCCTATCGGTTAAACGTGGCCGAGTTGCGCCTGCCACCGTTGCGCGAGCGGCGTGAAGACATTCCGCTGTTGTTCGAGTCGTTTGCACAAAATGCCGCCGAGCGTTTGGGCCGCACTTTTCCACCGCTGAGCGGCCCGCAGTTGAGCCATCTGCTGAGCCACGACTGGCCGGGCAATGTGCGCGAATTGGCGAACGTCGCTGAGCGGCAAGTGTTGGGGCTAGGTGAGCCGGAACCGGTGGGGATTGACCCGGGGCAATCGCTGGCGGCGCAGCAGGAAGCGTTTGAAGCGCATTGTTTGCGCGCGGCGTTGACCCGGCATAAGGGCGATGTGAAAGCGGTGCTTGAAGAGCTGCAACTGCCGCGCCGGACGTTCAATGAAAAGATGCAGCGGCATGGCCTGACCCGCGAGATGTTTTTGGGGGAGTGAGTTTTCACTCTGGATTTTCAGTGATGCTGAAATCCATCCCCTCACCCCAGCCCTCTCCCCACTGGGGAGAGGGGGAAAGGGAGCCGATCTCCATGCTTTTCAAACCTGAGTTCGACTCGATTTTCCAGGTCGATGTACCTCGAGAGAACACCTCGGTCAGTCCCCTCTCCCCCCTGGGGCGGTCCGACGTTTCGGGAGGGTTAGGGTGAGGGGTGGCTCTCCCTGAGTAAGCGGATTTCCGCTCACGCCCCCGCACCCCGTAAGCAAACATCCGCTCACAAACTCCCGTCACCCCCTCTAAACCGGCCCTCCTCCCCTTGGCACATCTCCTGCTATAGCCCAAGCAGGCTGCGTTTCAACGCGCTCCACAAAAACAATTAAATGAAGGATCCGTCATGGATAACTCACAAACCCTGCCTCTTGGGTCGGCAGCTGCGCCTGCCAAAGAAAGAACCACTGCCAGTCGCATCAAATCGATCTTCAGCGGCTCTGTCGGCAACATGGTCGAGTGGTACGACTGGTACGTCTACGCCGCCTTCTCCCTGTACTTCGCCAAGGCCTTTTTCCCCAAAGGCGACACCACCGCACAACTGCTGAACACCGCCGCGATCTTCGCCGTGGGCTTCCTGATGCGCCCGATCGGTGGCTGGCTGATGGGCCTCTACGCCGACAAGGCCGGTCGCAAGAAAGCACTGATGGCTTCGGTGTATTTGATGTGTTTCGGCTCGCTGCTGATTGCCCTGAGCCCTGGTTATGAAACCATCGGCATTGGCGCACCGATCCTGCTGATTTTCGCTCGCCTGCTGCAAGGTTTGTCGGTCGGTGGCGAGTACGGCACCTCGGCAACATACCTCAGCGAGATGGCGACCAAGGATCGTCGCGGCTTCTACTCCAGCTTCCAGTACGTGACCCTGATCTCCGGCCAGCTCATCGCGTTGGCAGTGCTGATCGTGCTGCAACAGACCCTGACCACCGAGCAGCTGTATGCCTGGGGCTGGCGCATCCCGTTCGCCATTGGCGCGCTGTGTGCCGTGGTCGCGCTGTACCTGCGTCGTGGCATGGAAGAAACCGAGTCGTTCACCAAGAAAGAGAAGGCCAAGGAAAGCGCGATGCGCACCTTGATGCGCCATCCGAAGGAACTGATGACCGTGGTCGGCCTGACCATGGGCGGCACCCTGGCGTTCTACACCTACACCACGTACATGCAGAAATACCTGGTGAACACCGTCGGCATGAGCATCTCCGACTCCACCACTATTTCGGCCGCCACGCTGTTCCTGTTCATGTGCCTGCAACCGATCATTGGCGGGCTGTCGGATAAAGTCGGTCGTCGGCCAATCCTGATTGCCTTCGGTATTCTCGGGACGCTGTTCACCGTGCCGATCCTGACCACCCTGCACACCGTGCAGACCTGGTGGGGCGCGTTCTTCCTGATCATGGCGGCACTGATCATCGTCAGCGGCTACACCTCGATCAACGCGGTGGTCAAAGCCGAACTGTTCCCGACCGAAATCCGTGCGCTGGGCGTCGGCCTGCCGTACGCGCTGACCGTGTCGATCTTCGGCGGCACCGCTGAATACATCGCACTGTGGTTCAAGAGCATCGGCATGGAAACCGGTTACTACTGGTATGTCACCGCGTGTATTGCCGTGTCGTTGCTGGTCTACGTGACCATGAAAGACACCCGCAAACATTCGCGGATCGAGACGGACTAAGTCCGCCCGCGCAATAAAAACAGGGGCAGGCCTTAACGGGTCTGCCCCTTTTTATTTGCCTCAACCCAAACCCTGTGGGAGTGAGCCTGCTCGCGATAGCGGTGTGTCAGACAACAAATTGGTTGCCTGACACACCGCTATCGCGAGCAGGCTCACTCCCACATTATTCGGATCTCATCGCTGGAAATTATCCATTCGTCCCAGCACTATGACGCGATCTCCGAATAAGCCCCAGGAAAGCCTTCCATGCCCGACGACATCCACTTCTACGAACCCGCCAACGGCCACGGCCTGCCGCATGACCCGTTCAACGCCATCGTCGGCCCGCGCCCCATTGGCTGGATTTCTTCCCAGGATGCCGATGGCCGCCTGAACCTGGCACCCTACAGCTTCTTCAACGCCTTCAACTACATTCCGCCGATCATTGGATTTTCCAGTGTCGGGCGCAAAGACAGCCTGAATAACATTGAGCGAACCGGCGAGTTCGCCTGGAACCTGGCGACCCGTCCGCTGGCCGAACAGATGAACCAGTGCTCTGCCATGGTCGAGCCTGAGGTCAACGAGTTCGAGTTGTCCGGGCTGACCCCGGCAGCGTCGAAAATCATTCAGGTGCCGCGCGTCGCCGAAAGCCCGGTGTCCTTCGAGTGCAAGGTCACGCAGATCATTCAGTTGCAGCGGGCCGATGGCAACGTGGTGCCGAGCTGGCTGATTCTCGGCGAAGTGGTCGCCGTGCATATCGCCAAGTGGCTGTTGAAGGATGGGGTGTACGACACCGCCGCGGCAGAACCGATTCTGCGCGGCGGCGGGCCAGCGGATTATTTCCAGCTGGGGCCTGAGGCGTTGTTCAAGATGTATCGCCCGGGGGCGAAAAGGTAATTACCAGATCAGGTCGCCGTCTTCGCTGACGTCCCTGAGACGGGTCAGTTCCTTGGCTGCGGCCTCATCGGCCTCATGGGCAGTTTTAAAGGTCTGTTCTTCGAGCAGCTTGTGAAAGCGCGGTGCGCCCGAACCACCGATGGCCTTGGTGGCAATTGCGGCGTGATATCCGCCCTCACGGGGTACTACGGCAGATACGGCTTCGAAGGTTTCAAAGGCTTTGCGTGCCATGTCGCGGATCCTGCTGAATGGAGAATTGAGCCATTAAACCCTCAACCCGCCATTTTGTGTACCCACGACTGGGACTGCCCCTGCGCCTGGGCAGCCGACACGTCCTTGAAGGTATGAAAATCCAGGCTGTTGACCACCAGGTCTTGCACCAACCCGGCAAAAATCTGCATGGCCGGGGTGCTGAAGTAAGCGGTCATCGCCTGCTGGTTCATCCAGAAGCCGGACACCAGCCACAACTCCGGATCGCATTGCGAATGCTGCAAGGCAAAGCTCAGGCAACCCGGTGCGCTGCGGGACGGCTCGATCAAGGCGCTGAGGCGCGCACCGAGTTCCGTCGAACGCCCGGCGCGGGCGCGGACAAAGGCCATATGACTGACGGGGATCTGCGTAGACATGTTCAACCCTCCCAAGTACTCGAGTGGCAGCCGTGGGACGGGCTGCGACAGGATCCAAGGTTAAGCGCGCCGGTGGAAGCGCGGTTAGTCGATTCCTGCCGGCTTATTGCACAATCCTGCGCGGCTTCTCGAAAAGCCTGTAACAACCTGTTAAAGCTTTGGTGCCAATGAAACAGGGCTTTCAAGCAAGTTTTCCTTGGGTTGGCCTGTCATAGAGGCGCCGTTAATCCACTCTGTGCAGAATCAGGCAAGGTTGAGGCAGGATGTGTCTACCGCTTCGTCTTGCACAAACTTAAGCTCACCTCATTACTGACGCCCCACCGAGGATGCCTTGCATGTCGTCGCTCGATCATTTTCAAGCCCCGCTGGACGCCGACATGGAGAAACAGCGCGCGGAACTGGCCGCTATCATTCGCCATAACACGGCGGAGGATGGCACTTATGCCACTGCCGTCGGCTCGCTCTTCATGTCTCGCCATAGCCAGTCCCATGAGTTTGCCCCGGTACTGGCGCAACCTGCGCTGTGCATCATGGCGCAGGGCCGTAAAGAGGTCAGGCTGGCCGATGAATACTTCAATTACGATCCGCTGAATTACCTGGTGGTCTCCGTCTCAATGCCATTGAGCGGACGAGTGGTGAACGTCACGTCTGAAGAACCAATCCTCGCGGTACGGCTGGATATCGACCCGGCGGAAATCTCCGCGCTGATTGCCGATGCCGGTCCTCTCGGTGTGCCCACCCGGCCGACGGGACGCGGCTTGTATGTCGAACGGATCGACACCGCGATGCTCGATGCGGTGTTGCGTCTGGCACGTTTGCTGGACACACCAAAAGACATCGCCATGCTCGCGCCGCTGATTCGCCGGGAGATTCTGTATCGGTTGTTGCGCAGTCAGCAGGGCCATCGGCTGTACGAAATCGCTATCGCCAACAGCCAGAGCCATCGCATCAGCCAGGCGATCAAATGGCTCAACGGCAACTATGAACAGCCGTTGCGC
This sequence comes from Pseudomonas sp. GM41(2012), assembly GCF_000282315.2. Classification (GTDB taxonomy): domain Bacteria; phylum Pseudomonadota; class Gammaproteobacteria; order Pseudomonadales; family Pseudomonadaceae; genus Aquipseudomonas. The sequence goes on along the minus strand of NZ_AKJN02000012.1, from coordinate 61,687 downwards.
ATCGATGATCTGGCGAAGGAAGTGAACCTGAGTGTGTCGACGTTGCATCACCGGTTCAAGGCGATGACGGCGATGAGTCCGTTGCAGTATCAGAAGCAACTGCGCCTGCAAGAAGCGCGGCGGTTGATGCTGGCGGAAGGCTTGGAGGCTTCGGCGGCGGGGTATCGGGTCGGGTATGAAAGTCCTTCGCAATTCAGCCGGGAGTACAGCCGATTGTTTGGGGCTCCGCCGTTAAGGGATTTGGCGCGGTTGCGGTTGTCGGTTTGACAGCCCCCTGTAGGAGCAAGGCTTGCCCGCGATTGGCTTGATGCGGTGTATCAGTTACACCCAGTCATCGTTCATCGCGGGCAAGCCTTGCTCCTACAGGTACGGTGGTGTTTTCAGGCGCCGAGTACTCGGCAAGCCTCAGCCGGCAATGTCACCGACACCGGGTTGCCAATGCTCAACCCAAACCCCTGACACGGCGTACTCAACGCCGTAAACGACACCCCGGAACACTCCACGGTCGTTTCAATCGTCGCGCCAATATCACGCACGAACGTCACCTTACCGAGCAACCGATTCCCCGCCGTCGCCTGCGGATGCGACAGTTGCAGGTCCTCAGGGCGAATTAGCATCTTCACTTTCTCACCGACCACAATGCTGCTGCAGATCGGCACTTCCAGCGCATCGCCACCCGGCAACCCAACCTTTCCGTTGCCCAGCGCCGTGGCCGGGAAAATATTGCCCGAGCCAATAAAGTCCGCAACAAATTCATTGGCCGGGTGACGATAAATCTCAATCGGCGTGCCCACTTGCTGCACCCGATGCTCACCCAATACCACGACGATATCCGCCATGGTCATGGCTTCACGCTGGTCGTGGGTCACCATGATGGTGGTGATGTTCAAGCGTTGTTGCAGCTGACGGATCTCCACCTGCATCGATTCACGCAGCTTGGCGTCCAGTGCCGACAGCGGTTCGTCGAGCAGGAGGATTTTCGGCCGCGAGGCAATCGCCCGGGCAATCGCAACGCGCTGACGTTGACCACCGGAGAGTTTGGCCACCGGGCGATCAATCATCTCGCTCAGCTGAATCAGTTCGAGCAACTCCACCACCCGCGCCTGCTGATCAGCCTTGCTGACACCACGCAGTTTCAGCGGATAGGCGATGTTCTCCCCCACCGTCATGTGTGGGAACAGCGCCAGGGATTGAAACACCATACCGAAATTACGTTGATGCGCCGGCGTGTGGCCAATGTCTTCACCGTCCAGGCGAATCTCGCCGCCGCTCAGGGTTTCGAGCCCTGCAATCATTCGCAGCAAGGTGGTTTTACCGCAGCCCGAAGGGCCGAGAAAACACACCAGTTTGCCCTCAGGCAAATGCAGGTTTACATCCTTTACCGCGCAGGCCGAGCCGTAATGTTTCTCGACGTTTTCCAGAATCAGACCAGTCATGTTGCACCTCAAGAATCAGAACGAAACGCCACCTTCACCAACCAGCTTCTCCAACGCCCAGATCAGGACGAAGTCGATCAGCACGATCAGCACGGCAAACGAAAATACGGTTGGGTCGAGCGAAGACACGGTGCGGCTGTACATCCAGATCGGCACGGTCATGACGTCGATGGTGTAGAGGAAGTAGGTCACGGTGAATTCGTTGAACGAGACGATGAACGCCAGCAGCATCCCCGCCAGAATCCCCGACTTCATCAACGGCACCACCACATCGATAATCGCCCGGGTCGGCGAAGCGCCAAGCATCTGCGCGGCTTCTTCGACTTCGCTGCCGATGGAGAGCATCGCGGCGGTGCAGTTTTTCACCACGAACGGCAGCGCCAGGATCACGTGGGCAATCACCAGTCGCGACGTTGTGATTTGAAAAGGCAGGCTGTCAAACACCAGCAATAACGCCAGCCCCAACACCACCATCGGGAACACCAATGGCAGCGACATCAGTTGCAGCGCCACGGCTTTGCCGCGGAACTCGCAACGGGTCAGGGCATAGGCTGCCGGCACCGCGACAATCGTCGCAAACACCATGGTCAGGCACGCCACCATCAGGCTGGTGGTCATCGCTTTGCCGAGGCTCAGCACATCGCTGGAATCCGGCGACACGAAGGTGTTCCAGGCGGCCTTGTACCATTGCAGGCTGTAGCTGCTCGGCGGGAAGTCGAGGTTCGACGCACCGCTGAACGACATCACGATCATGGTCAGGATCGGCAACACCGCCAGCAGCAGGATGAAGCCCGAGAGGATGCCGGCAAACTTGCCGGTCTCGCCGGGCAGCAGCCCATAACGTTTCTTGATCAGGGTGCTCATTGGGAAGCCTCCAGCATGCGCCGACGACGGCCAGTGATGTATTCGGACAAGGTCATGATCGCGAGCGTAGTGACAATCAGCACCACACCGGCAGCGGAGGCGGCAGGCCAGTTCATCAGCGGGGCGATCTGGTCATGGACCATCACGGCCAGCATCGGCACGCGTCGGCCACCGAGCAGCAATGGCACCACGAAGCTGCTGGCGTTGTAGGCGAATACCAACGTCGCACCGGTAATGATCCCCGGCATGCTCATCGGCAGCACCACTTGGCGGAACACCTGAAAACGGCTGGCGCCCAGGGTTGCAGCGGCTTCTTCATAAGTCCGGGCGACGCCGCGCATGGCGCTGGCAATCGGCAGCACGGCCAATGGGAACGCGGTTTGCACCAGGCCCATCAGTACGCCGTTCTGGTTGTAGAGCAGCATGATCGGACGCTTGATCAGGCCCAGGCCCATCAGCGCCTGATTGAGCATCCCGCCCGGGCCAAGAATTACCAGCCAGCCATAGCTTTGCAGCAACAGGTTGACCAGCAATGGCAGCAGCACCGCAGCGAGGAAGATCCGGCGCACAAACGGTGAGGTCAGCCGCGACATGGTGTAGGCCACCGGGATCGCCAACACAACCGCGATCACCGCGCTGATCAGCGCCAGACGCAGGGTCAGCAGCAAGGATTTGAGGTAATACGGTTCCAGCAGTTGGGCGTAACTGGCCAGGCTGAACCCGGTCCATTCCGCGCCTTTGGTGCCCACGCTCATGCGCAGTACCAGCAGGCTGGCGGCGATCAGTACGCCCAGAAACAGCATCGACGGCGAGAGGAAAATCCAGGCACGCGTCGTCGGCGAAACACCCCGATTGGTGCGCACTGGAGCGGCGACGACCGGATGAGTCAGAGGTTGGTGTTCCATAGCAAGGGTCTCGTCAATGGAAGATCTTGGCGAGTGCTGCGCACTCGATCGCGGGCAAGCCTTGCTCCTACAAGAGCAGCGCCTTACCTGTAGGAGCATGGCTTGCCCGCGATGAGGTTCGAAGAACCTCCCGGCGATTCAGATCAGGAAGAAAAGATTTCCGTGTAACGACGAATCCATTGGTCATGCACGGAGGCCAGGAAGGCGTTGTCGTGCATGATCGCCTTCTCGGCAATCTGCTCAGGCGTGAGGATGTACGGGCTCTTGCGCGCTTCGGCGGAGATGATCGCCTTGGCGTTGACCGGACCGTTGTAGATGTCCTCAGCCATCTTGCCCTGCACCAGTGGGTCCAGAGAGTGGTTGATGAAGGCGTAGGCCAGGTCGGTATCGCCCGGACGATTCTTCGGCATCACCGAGAGCATCAGGTCGGTGTAGAAACCTTCCTTCATCCCGAACGTGGCACCCAGACCGTAAGCCGGGTCGCGGATCTGTTTCGGGAAAAACGCAGGAGCGTACAGGCCACCCATGTCCAGCGAGCCGGTGCGGAACAGTTCGGCGATCTGGTTCGGGTTTTCACCCAGGGTCACTACGCGACTTTTCAGCTCGGCGAGTTTCTTGAAGCCCGGTTCGATGTTGTGTTCGTCACCACCGGCCAGTTTGGCGGCGATGATGATCAGGTCCATCGCTTCGGTCCAGTTCGGCGGCGGCAGGAAGATGTTCGGCGCCAGCTCGGGATCCCACAGCGACGCGTAGCTGTCCGGCGCTTCCTTGATGGTGCGGGTGCTGTAGACCAGGCTGTTGCACCAGAGCAGGTAACCGATGCCGTGGCCATTGGCGCCGGTGCGGTATTTCTCCGGTACGTCGACCAGGTTGGGAATGCGGTTGAGGTCGGGTTTTTCCAGCAGGTTGGCGGCGGCCAGACCTTCGGCGCCGACGCCTGCCAGGGTGATGATGTCGTACTGCGGACGATCACCGCCGGCCTTGAGTTTGGCGACCATTTCCGAGGTGCTGCCAGTGCGGTCAGCGATGACCTTGCAGCCGTATTTGTCTTCGAAGGTTGCCGCGATGTTACGCAGTGCGGCCAGGCCCGTGTCATCGGACCAGGTCAGCAAGCGCAGGGTTTTACCCTGGAAGCGTGTGTCGCTGGCATTGGCCTTGACGAAGGGCAAACTCATGGCGGCCGCTGCCACCGAGGCTACGCCTACGGTCTTGATGAATTGACGTCTGTTCAGATCATGTTCGCCCATTACGGACTCCCTTTGTTTTTGTAGGTATAAGGCAGGTCGAAACTGTTGCATCCGCGCGACCGATTCAGCATTAGCCCCCGTATTTTCGGGGGTTTGGCTGAGCCAGCGAGTTCATCCTGAGGTCGTGTAAAACACCTGACTATCGATAAAAACTCATTGAAGCCATGACGCCAGCGCATGCCTCATCACGAGGCATGCGCTCACCTTTTTCGTGCCGTCAGACCGCTCGAATCACGTGTTTGATTTCCTGGAAAGCCTGCAAGCCCCACGGCCCCAATTCGCGACCGATGCTGCTCTGTTTGTAGCCACCCCAAGCGGTCTGCGGGAAGATCACTTGCGGCGCGTTGATCCACACAAGCCCCGCCTGCAAGGCGTTGGCGACCCGATCTGCCGCTTCGGCGTCGCGGGTGACCACGCTGGCCACCAGACCGAACTGGCTGTCATTGGCCAGGGCAATCGCCTCGGCCTCGGTGGCAAAACTGCGCACGCAGATCACCGGGCCGAAAATCTCTTCACACCACAGCGCACTGCCTGGGGGCACGTCCGTGAAAATTGTCGGCTGCAAAAAATAACCGCGTGGCAGGTCTGCCGGACGATTGCCGCCGCAAACCAGTTTGGCGCCGGCACTCAAACCGCGATCGATGTGACCGAGCACGCGTTGGTATTGCGCCTGATTGACCAGTGCGCCCATTTCCACGTTCGGGTCGAACGGGTCGGCCACGCGAATGGCTTCGGCGCGGGCCTTCAAACGGGTGAGGAATTCGTCCGCCAGTTCATCGGCGACCAGCACGCGGCTGGTGGCCGAACACATCTGCCCGGCGTTGAAGAAGCCGCCACCACAGGCCACTTCCACGGCCAGTTCGATGTCTGCGTCTTTGAGCACCAGCAGCGAGGATTTACCGCCCAGTTCCAGGCTCACGCCCTTCACGGTTTCTGCGGCACGTTGCATGACTTGAACACCGACCGCGTTGCTGCCGGTGAAGGAAATCTTGGCGATGCGCGGGTCGGCCGACAACGGCGCACCGACCGCCAGGCCAGTGCCGCAGACCAGGTTGAACACGCCGTTGGGCAGGCCGGCCTCGGCGATGATCGTCGCCAGTTCCAGTTCCGGCAGCGGCGTGACTTCGGACGGCTTGAGCACCACGCAGCAACCGGCGGCCAGGGCCGGGGCGAGTTTCCAGGCGGTGGTGACCATCGGGAAGTTCCACGGCACGATCAGGCCGACCACACCGCACGGCTCACGGCGCACACGAGCGCTGAAGTCGTCGGTTGGCAGCTCGACGTTACTGTCTTGCTTGGCATCGAGGCCTTCGGCTAAACCTGCGTAGTACTCGAAGGTGGCGATCACGTCGTCGACATCGATGGCGGCTTCAAACAGCGGCTTGCCGTTGTTGCTCGATTGCAAATGCATCAACTGTTCGCGACCGGCCTGCACGCCCGCAGCGATTTTGCGCAGGATCGCGCCGCGCTCGGCGCCGGTGGTTTTCGACCAGTCGGCGAAGGCGTTGGTTGCGGCAGTAACGGCTTGCTCGACTGCGCGTTCATCGCCGCCGTTCACGGTGGTCAACAGGGCTTCGGTGGCCGGGTTGATTACGCGCAGGTGTTCGTTGCCGGCAGACCATTGGCCGTCGATGAACAGGCCATCCAGAGTCGTAGGGAAAGTCATTTCGACACCGCCTTCATCCAAACAGTCTGATCGATTTCAATCAGGGTCGGACCCTGGCGATCGGTGGCGGCGCGCAGTGCGCTGCGCAGTTGCTCGACACCGCAGATGGCTTCGGCTGCACAGCCCAGCGCCTTGGCCACACCGATGAAGTCCGGGGTGTAGATGTCGACGCCGACCGGTTCGATGGCGCGGTTGACCATGTATTTCTTGATCTCTTCGTAGCCCTGGTTATTCCACAGCAGAACGATCACCGGCGTGCGCGCTTCAACGGCGCTGGCCAGTTCCGGCAGGGTAAATTGCAGGCCGCCGTCGCCGATCAGGCACACCACCGGAGGACGTGCGCCGTTTTCAACGCTACCGCCGAGCCAGGCGCCGATGGCAGCCGGCAAGGCGTAACCGAGGGTGCCGTAACCGGTGGACGAGTTGAACCAGCGACGCGGGCGTTCCGGGTTGAAGGTCAGGTTGCCGGTGTACACCGGTTGGGTCGAATCGCCAACGAAGACTGCGTTTGGCAGTTCGTGCAAGACGGTTTCCAGGAAACGGGTCTGGGCCAGGGTCGGCGCGTCCCAGGTGGCGGCCAGTTCGTCGCGCAAGCGTGCGGCACGGACCTGGCCCCAATCGTTACGGCGCTCGGCCAGCGAGTGGTGGGACAGTTCGCTCAGCAAGGCTTGGGCGGCGTTGCGCGAGTCGGCTACCAATGCGACTTTCGGCGGGTAGTTGCGCACGGTCTGGTCGGGGTCGATGTCCACACGCAGCAGCACGCCTGGAATCTCGAAACCGCCGGCGAAGGTCACGTCGTAATCGGTCTCGGCCAGTTCGGTGCCAATCGCCAACACCACGTCAGCTTCAGCCACCAAAGCACGAGTCGCGACCAGGCTTTGGGTCGAGCCGATCAGCAACGGGTGATTGGATTCGAGCATGCCTTTGGCGTTGATGGTCAGGGCCACCGGGGCGTCCAGCAGTTCGGCCAGTTCAGTCAATTCAGCGGCCGCATCGATGGCGCCGCCACCGGCGAGAATCAGTGGGCGCTTGGCACCGGCCAGCAACGCGGTCATGCGGCTGATTGCGCTCGGCGAGGCACCGGCGCGGTCGATGTTCACCGGTACGCTGGCGAGCAGGTCATCGGCCTCTTCGACCAGCACGTCCAACGGAATTTCGATATGCACTGGACGCGGACGGCCGGCCTGGAACAGCGCAAAAGCGCGAGCCAGGACGCCCGGCAATTCAGCCGCCGACATCAAGGTGTGGGAGAACGCTGCAACGCCGCCGACCAATGCGCTCTGGTTTGGCAGCTCGTGCAGCTTGCCGCGACCGCCGCCCAACTGGCTGCGCGATTGCACGCTGGAGATCACCAGCATCGGGATAGAGTCGGCGTAGGCCTGGCCCATGGCGGTGGTGATGTTGGTCATGCCAGGGCCGGTGATGATGAAGCACACACCCGGTTTGCCGCTGGTGCGAGCGTAACCGTCGGCCATGAAACCGGCGCCCTGTTCGTGACGTGGAGTGACGTGGTTGATGCTCGAACGGGCCAGCCCGCGATACAGCTCCACGGTGTGAACCCCGGGAATGCCGAACACCTGCTCAACTCCGTAATCTTCGAGTAACTTGACCAATACTTCGCCGCACGTCGCCATGTCTTTGCCCTTCTTGTTCGTTTGAGACGCCGGACCTGCGCAGTGTTTATGATGAGTGGGCAGGTCCAGGGATGGCCTCATTGGAACGGGCGACACGTAGCCGCAACAATGGATAAAAAGTCATACTAGCCATGTCCTCACGTCATACCTTGGATCCCAATGAAACGATTGCCTCCCCTGCCGGCGCTGCACACTTTTCTGATTACCGCGCAGTGCTGCAACTTCACCCGCGCTGCCGAACAGCTGTACATCACCCAAGGTGCGGTGAGTCGGCAGATCGCCGGGCTGGAAGAACATCTGGGTTATGAACTGTTCATTCGCCAGGCCCGCGGCCTTGACCTGACGGCCGAAGGACGGGAATGGCTGCCACGGGTCCAGCAGATTTTCGGCTTGATCGACGAAGCCGTGGAGCAGATCGGCGAGAAGCGCGAAACCCTGCAACTCAAGGCCCCGACGTGTGTCATGCGCTGGTTGTTGCCGCGGTTGTTGCAGTGGCAACGGGAGCGCCCGGATGTGCCGGTGGAATTGACCACCACGGTCAAGCACGGGGTGGATTTTCATCGCGAGCAGTTCGATGCAGCGGTGATGTACGGCGCACCGCCGGACAGCGCGCTGGCCTCTTTTCATTTGTTCGATGAGCAATTGACGCCGGTCTGCTCCAAACCTCTGCTGGAAGGTCCAGTGCCGCTGATGACGCCGGAGGATCTGGAACAGCACATGCTGCTGCACCCGACACGGGATGAACGGGACTGGAAGGCCTGGCTGGCCACTGCGGATATTCGCTTGAGCAATGTCGGCAAGGGTCAGCATTTCGAAACGCTGGACCTGGCGATGTCGATGGCGTCCCAAGGGACAGGCGTGGCGATCGGGGATTGGTCGTTGATCGGCGATGATTTGAGTGCGGGGCGGCTGGTCATGCCGTTTGAATTGAAGGTGAAGACCGGGTTGGCGTATTACCTGGTTTTCCCCGAGAAACCCGGGCCTTCGCCGAAGTTGCGCGAATTGATGGGGTGGTTGGTGGAGCAGGCTCAGGCGCGGTGAATGTGTGTGGCGAGGTGTGTCAGTTAGATCCCCCCCTCACCCTAACCCTCTCCCCAGAGGGGAGAGGGGACTGACCGAGTGTCTGGTGGAAATTTTGCGACCTGAGATATCGAGTCGAACTCCAGTTTTGAACAGCCCCGGATCTGCCCCCTTTCCCCCTCTCCCCTCTGGGGAGAGGGCTGGGGTGAGGGGTGGTTTTCAGCTCAATACCCGACTGTAAACCGCTGCCGAGAATGCTTCGGCGCTTCCACTTCATCGATCATCGCAATCGCATAATCAGCAAAAGTAACCCAACTCCGCCCTGCACTGCTGACCAGCAAATCATCCTTGCCAACCCGAAACGTCCCCGTGCGTTCACCTTTGACAAACTCTGCCGACGGCGACACAAAGGTCCAGTCCAGCTCTTTTTCCTGCCGCAGGTTTTCCAGGAACAGCGCACCGGCACTGGCCTCAGCCTTGTATGCCTGCGGAAAACCCTCGCTGTCGATGACGCGGGTTCCGTCCGGCAGCAACAGCGAACCGGCACCGCCCACCACCAGCAGACGCTTCACGCCGGCCTGTTTCACCGGTCCGATCACAGCGCCGGCAGGCAGGGTCGCGAAGTGCGCAGCGCTGATCACCACGTCATGGCCTGCGACTGCCGCTTGCAACGCTTCGGCATCGAGGGCATCGACATTCTTGGCGACCACACCGGCACGCTGACCGATCTTCGAGGTGTCGCGGGCGATCGCGGTAACGCTGTGACCACGACGCAGGGCTTCTTCCAGCAGTTGGCTACCGGCACGACCGGTGGCACCAATGATTGCAATTTTGCTCATGACGTTCTCCAGTTGGCTTGGGTGTATCTGAGGTTTGCAGCTAGTGAGCTGTGGCGAGGGGGCTTGCCCCCTCACCACAAAAGCCTCTTCAGCTTCAGGTACGGCGGGTTACCACTTCATCTCGCCCTTGGCGACTTTGGCGCTCAGTTCAAGCGAGCTTTCTTCACCCAGCGTCGGGTAGCGTTTTTTCATCGCGGCGATCAGCGCAGCAGCGTCTTTTGCCTTGGCGGTTTCTTCGTCGAAGGCCTTGATGTAATCGGCGGTGAACTGCACGGCGGCCAGCGAACGGGCGCTCTCACCGAGGTAATGACCCGGCACGATGGTTTTCGGTTTCAGGGTTTCAATGGAATGCAGCGTAGTCAGCCAATCGGCGTGGGACTGCGGCGTCTGGGTGTCGGCCATCCACACGTGAATGTTTTCTGCGACGACGACGCCACCGACCACAGCCTTGATCGACGGGATCCAGACAAAGCTGCGATCCGGCTGCTTGCCGTCCAGCCCCACCACCTGCAATTTCTGCCCTTCGAGCATCAGGCTGTCGCCCTTGAGTACATCCGGCACGATAGTTTTGGCTGGCACGTCGGCTCCCATCTTCGGCCCCCAGAACGCCAGTTTGCCGTCGACGGTTTTCTGGATGTGGTCCACGGTCGGCTGCGAAGCGAGCACTTTGGCGTTGGGGAATGCGGCGGTCAGGGTGTCGAGGCCGAAGTAGTAATCCGGGTCACCGTGGCTGATGTAGATGGTGGTCAGTTGCTTGCCGCTGGCGCGGATCTTTTCGACCACTTGCTCGGCCTGGGATTTGCCAAATTGCGCATCCACCAAAATCGCGTCTTTCTCGCCGCTGACCAACACCGAGGTTACCGGGAAGATCGCCTTGTCGCCCGGGTTGTAGACGTCCAGGGTCAGGGTCGAGGCAGCCGCTGCGTGGGCGGCGAAACCGAGGGTGGCGGTGGCCAGCAAAATACGTTTAAGCGAGGTGAAGCCGATCATCTGTTGCTCCGTTGTCCGAATGCCGTGCTTGGCGATGGTTCTGTAGGAGCTGTCGAGTGAAACGAGGCTGCGATCTTTTGATCTTGCCTTTACAAGATCGCAGCCTCGTTTCACTCGTCAGCTCCTACAGGGGACAGAGCTTAGTTGCATGACTCAGTACAAAAAATGCGATGCTGGAACATAGTTTGTTTCTGAAAGCGGGCAAATCATGGATCGTCTACAAGCAATGCGGGTGTTCGTCACGGTGGTTGATCTCGGCAGCCAGTCGGCCGCCGCCGATCACCTGGACCTGTCACGGCCAGTGGTTTCGCGCTATCTGGCGGAGCTGGAGGATTGGGTCGGCGCACGCCTGATGCACCGCACCACGCGCAAGTTAAGCCTGACCGCCGCCGGCAGTGAAATCCTGCCTCGATGTCGGCAGATGCTCGACCTGTCCACGGACATGCAAGCCGCCGTCAGCGAACCGGACGATGCACCGCGCGGCCTGTTGCGGATCAGCGTCAGCACTTCGTTCGGTCAGGCCCAACTGGCGGATGCCATGGCCGCTTACGTCAAACGTTATCCCGGCGTCAGCATCGACCTGCAGATGCTCGACCGCACGGTGAACCTGGTGGATGAGCGCATCGATCTGGCGATCCGCACCAGCAACGACCTGGACCCGAACCTGATCGCGCGACGGCTGACGGTCTGCCGCTCGGTGATCTGCGCCTCCCCCGCGTATCTGCTCGAACACCCGACACCGCTGCGGGTCGAAGACCTGAGCCAGCACAATTGCCTGACCCACTCCTACTTCGGCAAAAGCCTCTGGCATTTCGAGGAGGACGGTGAGCAGGTGTCAGTGCCGGTGCAGGGCAACATCAGCGCCAACGAAGCCAGCACGTTGGCGCGTGCGGCGATGGCCGGTGCAGGGGTGGCGATGCTCCCCAGTTATCAGGCCGGCGTGCATATCCACAGCGGCGAACTGATCCGCCTGCTGCCCCACGCCGAACCCCGGCAGATGAACGTTTACGCGGTGTATGCCTCACGTAAACACATGCCGGCGGCGTTGCGCAGCATGCTGGATTTTCTGGTGCTCAGATTCCCCGAGGAGCCGGAGTGGGATATTGGCCTGTAACCGGATCAAAAAATGTGGGAGCGAGCCTGCTCGCGAAAGCGGTCGATCATCCAACAATGATGTCGACTGACCCACCGCATTCGCGAGCAGGCTCACTCCCACAGGGGTTCATCAGTGCTCTGAATACCGGGGTACATACGCAAGCCGCGTTGCTGGCAACTCACTGGCGCTGACCTATGCTGAAAGTAGTACCGAAGGGTATTCGTTCAGAGGTCAACGCCATGAACATCAAAACAAGAAGATACCTCGCGATTTTCATCACCTGCGCGGCCACGCTCGCGCTGTATGGCACCGCGGCCTGGCGCGTTGAGCAGTTGCGACAAGTACCCCGTGAATACGCAAGCTGCAACTTCGAACGCTGCATTCCCCACAACGCGACCCTCAACGCCCTCAAGTAACTAAGGGATCAGGCCTCGTTGTCCTGATCGGCCTTCAAGCGGTCGCGAAATGCCTTGGGCGAGATCCCCACTCGACGCCGGAACAGGCGCGTGAAGTTGGTCGGATCAGAGAACCCCAACACGTCGGACATTTCATAAATGGTCATGCTGGTGTAGGTCAGCAAGCGCTTGGCCTCCAGCAATTGACGCTCGTGCATGATCTGCAACGCCGGTTGTCCCGCCAGCTCACGGCAGGTGCCGTTGAGGTGGGACACGGAAATCCCCAGTCGATGGGCCAGGTCCTCGACCTTGACGTGCTGGCGATAGGTCTCTTCCACCAGCTGGATAAAACCGTTGAGGTATTCCCGGGCACGTTGCGGACGCTGGCTGGCGTTGCGGCGGGAAATCACCTGGCGGCTGACCCACACCATGATCACGCTGACCAGCGAATGCATGAGCATTTCGCGAGCCGGCTGGTGGCCGGTGTACTCGTCTTGCAGCGCTGAAAACAGGCTGTTGAGGTATTCGCCTTCCTTGCCCGCCGGATAACTTTCGGCCTGGGCCAGGGCGTTCACCGAGTTGCCCAGTTGCGCCTGAAGATGAGCAACCAGCGGTGCGGCAAGGGTCACGACAAACCCTTCGACGTCCTCGGAAAAGCGGAAACCGTGAACGGACAGCGGTGGCAGGATCTGGATCGCCGGCTCGGTCAGCTGCGTACGTTTGCCTTCGATTTCAAGCTCTGCCTGACCTTTGAATACGAAGAGCAACTGACACAAATCGGCGTGGCGGTGGGGTTTGATTTCCCACTGGTGTTCGCGGCTACGTTTGGAAATGGTTTCACAGTGCAGCAAGTCCGGGGTCGGCCAATCCAGGCTTTCACCGTAGAGCTTGAACACTGGAATCGAAGGTAGGTCAGGCTTGTTCATCACTTCAATCCAGGCCTCAGAGGTAGACGGGCGATAATCGCACCGATTGGCAGAATGTACAGGTATCGGCTCAGTTTTCCCCTTCAATTGACAGACTCGCGAGAGAAAAATGCAAGCACTCGATCCATAAAAATTATTCACAGGCCCCGGTCGTGTGAAGCTTGCGAGTCATAAAAACAATGAAAATGCTGAAAACCCAAATCGCCATCATCGGCGCCGGTCCGTCCGGTTTACTGCTCGGCCAATTGCTGCACAACGCCGGCATCGACACCCTCATTCTCGAACGCCAGGCCCCGGACTATGTGCTCGGTCGAATCCGTGCCGGTGTCCTCGAACAAGGCATGGTAGAGCTGTTGCGCCAGGCTGGGGTGGGACAGCGGATGGACGCCGAAGGGCTGGTCCACACAGGCTTCGAACTGGCCCTCGACGGACGCCGCGTACACATCGATCTGCAAGCCCTGACCGGTGGCAAAACGGTGATGATCTACGGTCAGACCGAGGTCACCCGCGACCTGATGGCCGCTCGTCGGGAGGCCGGTGCGCAGACGATTTACGAGGCACGCAACGTCGTTCCTCACGGGATGAAAACCGAAGAGCCGTTCGTGACTTTTGAGAAGGACGGCGAGCTGTATCGACTCGATTGCGACTACATCGCCGGGTGCGACGGTTTCCATGGCGTGGCCCGGCAGTCGATTCCTGCCGAGTGCCTGAAAGTGTTCGAGCGGGTCTATCCGTTTGGCTGGCTCGGCATCCTCGCCGACACGCCGCCAGTGCACGAAGAGCTGGTCTACGCCAGGCATGAGCGCGGTTTTGCCCTGTGCAGCATGCGTTCGGCCACCCGCACTCGCTATTACCTCCAGGTGCCGGCCGACGAGCACGTCGAGAACTGGTCTGATCAGCGCTTCTGGGATGAACTCAAATCCCGTCTGCCAGGCGCGTTGGCAGCGTCGTTGGTCACGGGGCCTTCCATCGAAAAAAGCATCGCGCCGTTACGCAGTTTTGTCGTCGAACCGATGCAGTACGGGCAGATGTTTCTGGTCGGCGACGCCGCGCACATCGTCCCGCCCACCGGCGCCAAGGGCCTGAACCTGGCGGCCAGCGACGTCAGTACGTTGTTCAACATTCTGCTGAAGGTTTACCGAGAAGGCCGTGTGGATTTGCTGGAGAAATACTCCGAGGTCTGCCTGCGTCGGGTATGGAAAGCCGAGCGGTTTTCCTGGTGGATGACCTCGATGCTGCACCGTTTCGATGATCACGACGCCTTCAGCCAGCGGATTGCCGAGTCAGAACTGGGGTACTTCGTCGACTCCGAGGCCGGTCGAAAAACCATTGCAGAAAATTACGTCGGCCTTCCATACGAGGCTATCGAATAGCCTGCTACCGACTTACACTGGCGAGCATCCCCGCTCGCCTTGCTCCTTGCGGGTCAATCACTGTCCGCAGGTTCAAACCCGTGACCAATCTCAACCAGCCTGAAACGCCAAAACCGGCCATTCGCAGCGTGTTGATCGCCCTGATGCTGGCGATCTTTCTGGGCGCGCTGGACCAGACCATCGTCGCCGTGTCGATGCCGGCCATTTCCGCACAATTCAAGGACGTCAGCCTGCTGGCCTGGGTGATTTCCGGCTACATGGTGGCGATGACGGTGGCCGTGCCGATCTACGGCAAATTGGGCGATCTGTACGGTCGCCGCACGTTGATGCTGTTTGGCATGGGGTTGTTCACGGTCGCTTCGTTTTTCTGCGGCATGGCCCAGAGCATGGAACAGCTGGTGCTGGCGCGGATTCTTCAAGGCATCGGTGCTGGCGGGATGATTTCGGTCAGCCAGGCGATCATTGGCGACATCGTGCCGCCCCGGGAACGTGGCCGCTATCAAGGCTATTTCAGCAGCATGTACGCCGTGGCCAGCGTGGCCGGCCCGGTACTCGGCGGTTACATGACCGAGTACCTGTCATGGCGCTGGGTATTTCTGATCAACCTGCCGTTGGGCCTCGGTGCCTGGCTTGTGGCCAATCGAACGCTGGTGGGTTTGCCAGTGCCACAGCGCAAACCAATCATCGATTACCTCGGTACGGTGCTGATGATCATCGGCTTGACCGCCTTGTTGCTGGGCATCACCCAGGTCGGCCAGGGCCATTCGTGGCAAAGCGCCGACGTGCTGGGCCTGCTCGGTTGTGCGGTGTTGGTACTGGCGCTGTTCGTCTGGCATGAACGCCGCACGCGGGAGCCGCTGCTGCCGATGCATTTGTTCGCCAATCGCAATGCGATCCTGTGCTGGTGCACGATCTTCTTCACCAGTTTTCAGGCGATCTCGCTGATTGTATTGATGCCGTTGCGCTTCCAGAGCGTGACCGGCGCCGGGGCCGACAGCGCCGCGTTGCACCTGTTGCCGCTGGCGATGGGTTTGCCGATTGGCGCGTATTTCGCCGGCCGCCGAACCTCGGTGACCGGGCGCTACAAGCCCATGATCCTGACCGGCGCCCTGCTCATGCCGATCTCGATTCTCGGTATGGCGTTCAGTCCTCCCCAGGCATTTGTACTCAGTAGTCTGTTCATGTTGCTCAGCGGGATTGCCAGCGGCATGCAGTTCCCGACGTCCCTGGTCGGAACGCAGAACTCGGTGGCACAACGGGACATCGGTGTCGCCACCAGCACCACCAACCTGTTCCGCTCACTGGGTGGTGCGGTGGGTGTGGCGTTGATGTCGGCACTGCTGCTGGCGTTGTTGCAGGACTCAAGTTTTGCCCACCTGGCCGGCTCTTCGATGATTGCCGAGGGCAGTTCGGGGAATGTCTTGCTCGATGGTTTGAACGCCGCGCCGGGGGATGCGCAGAACGCCTTGCGCGCTGAGCTGCTGCTGACGTTCCGGCATTTGCTGATGGTCAGTGCGGCGGTGTCGCTGCTGGGGCTGGCGGCGGCGGTTGCCATGCCGGATAGGATATTGCGTGGGCGCGAGGATAAGGTTCGGTAGAAGGACCGCGTCGCCTGCAATCGCGAGCAGGCTCGCTCCCACAGTAGATCTCCAGTGATCACAGCATTTGTGTACGACGCAGATCCAATGTGGGAGCGAGCCTGCTCGCGATTACGGTGTGTCAGGCACCACTATTCAAGGGCTGTAATACCCGACAGCCACCAGAAAATGCCCGACCTTTTTCAGGTAGGCATGCTTGTCCTCGACCTTGCCAGTCACCGGGTTTTTCCAGCGGTACTCGTATTCGCCGTCGTCCTGCTTGGCCATCAGCGCCAGTATCGGCTCCCCAACCGGCTTGCCTTCCGGATCCTTGATCTTGCTGAAATCGGTATTGATCAACCGCAGGTTGGTGCCATGGGCGACATAACGCTGGTTATCCAGGTCGACGACGAAGACGTACAGGTCATCCTGCAAGTAACCGCCCTTGAGGGAGTTGATGGCCGTGAGCGTGCCCTTCTCGTCCTTGGCCAGATCGGCCGCCGCTTTGTTCAGCAACGCCATCGCCTGTTCCGCTGAGGCCCGTGGCAAGTAGTAACCGACCGCCAGGATCCGCTGACCGACGCGCTGGTAGAACACATGCTTGCGTTCGACCTTGCCGTCGGACCAGTTCTGCCAGCGATATTCGGCCTGCTGGATGCCATTGCCCTCCGGCACTTTCAAGGCGTCTTTGAAGGCTTTCTGCAAATCCGGCCCGAGCACATCGGACACATCACGGCCAATCAACGCCGAAGACGGCCCGCCGCTGGCGAGCATCACGCCTTTGGTGTCGACCACGAACACGTAACGATCCTTATCGACAAACTCGCCCTGACGGCTAAAAGCAGCGAAGGCCTTGTCGCCATGGTCGTGGTAGTACGCCAGGGCTTTTTCCAGCAAGGCTTTGGCCGCCTGGCTGTCGTCCTTTTCCGTGCCGGCGGCTTGAACCTGGCCCAGGCACAGCAAAAGCATCACGCCCAGCAAGGCCAACCTATGCAAAAACCCCATTGCGCATCCCTCGTTCTTGTTGGTGTTTCAAGAGCGTAGACGGCTTGGGGATATGTATGAATATTCAGGAAACAGTGGCGACGGGGTCGTGATGTGAAGGGGCTTTTGTGGTGAGGGGCTTGCCCCCTCACCACAGGTATTGGGTATCCGGACTATTGCCCCCGGGTGCGCAGCTGCTGTTGCAGATTCTGGATCTGCGCCTGAAGGGAGTTGATGGTGCGGGTGACCTGGCTACGGAAGGCGTCGAATTCGGCGGTATTGGTCCCGCCTGACGTCGCGGCCGAGCGATTGTCCTGTTGGCTCTTGAGGATAATGACGTCCTGCTCCAGGCGCTCGATGGCGGCGCTCGGGTTGCCTTGTTTCTTCAGGGCAACGATGTCGGAGCCAAGGCTTTTAAGTTGCGCGTCGAATTTGTCTGTGTCCGTCAGGTTGCTTTTCAGCACGGCTACATCGCTGTTCAAGACTTTGACCTGAGCCTGCAATTGAATGGTGGCGGTCTGTTGTTCGGTGCCTTGCTCGGTTATCTGCGCCAGGCGCTTATCCAGCTCGGTGGTCTGTGCACTCATCTGCGCCAGGCGTTTGTCCAGATCGGTGGTCTGGCCGACAACGCCTTGCTGCTGTTTGCCTTGATCCTGGAGTTTGCTTTCCAGCTGCTTGATTTGCAGCTTCAAGGCTTCGCTGTCGCTGTTGACGTTGGTCTGACTGGCGACAACCTTGCCGGAAATGTCCTGCAAGCGCCCCGCCGCTTCCTCACTGATACGCGCGAAACTTTCCTGAGTCGCCACCAATTGCTGTTCCATCAGCGAGAGCTGCTGAAAGCTCCACCAGGCAAGGCCTGCGAACGCAAAGAACAAGGCGCCGACCAGCGCCCACAGCGGGCCGGTGCTCGGGCTTTTGACTTTGACGACTGGCGTGGTCCGCGAATGCACGGAGGTGCGAGCCGTGGTCGGAAAATCATCGTCGTCGAGGCTGTCGGCACGCAGGCTCGGTACATCGAAGTCG
Source organism: Pseudomonas sp. GM41(2012) (assembly GCF_000282315.2). Taxonomy (GTDB): domain Bacteria; phylum Pseudomonadota; class Gammaproteobacteria; order Pseudomonadales; family Pseudomonadaceae; genus Aquipseudomonas. Next base: position 43,712 of record NZ_AKJN02000012.1, on the reverse strand, counting down.
TCGTTGGCATCGTTACGCATGGACATTGAGTCAACCTTTGTGGAACGCGGTGATGGCTTGATGCAGCGCAGTATAACCCCCCACTGCCGCATCGATTGACCCTCAACCCCGAACTCGGTTCAGTGTTGCCGCGCCAACCCGCGCGTCAGCGGATGTCCTGGGCCTTCCACCAACCGCAGAATTCATCGAGGGCGGTCCAGAGACTGACTTTGGGATCGTAGTCCAGATAATGCCGGGCGCGGCTGATGTCCAGAGTGAAATTTTTGTTCATCACCTGCATGCCCAGGCGCGACAGGGTCGGCTCGGGGCGGCCCGGCCACAGCTTGCACACCCCTTCGTTGAGTGCCGCCACGGTGTAGGCCAAACCGTAGGAACGGTGGCGCGTGACCTGTGGGACATCCATCTTGCGCATCACGTAATTGACCACGTCCCACAACGGCACCGGCGTGCCGTTGCTGATGTTGTAGGCCTTGCCCAACGCCGAACCACTGGCCAGCAAACTGCTGAGCAACGCTTCATTGAGGTTTTGCACGCTGGTGAAATCAACCTTGTTCAGGCCGTTGCCGATGATCGCGAGCCGTCCTTTGCGCTGCATTTTCAGCAGCCGCGGAAAGATGCTCATATCGCCAGCCCCCGTCACGAAACGCGGGCGCAGGGCCAGGGTTTCGAGGCCGAACTCCTGAGCGCCGAAAACCTTTTGCTCGGCCAGGTATTTGGTCGCGGCGTAGGGATGCTTGAAGCGCTTGGGCACCTGTTCTTCGGTCAACCCCAGGTGATCGCGGCCATCAAAGTAGATCGACGGCGACGACAAGTGCACCAGTCGCCGAACCCGCTGTTTCAGACAGGCCTCGACCACGTTTTCGGTAACCTGCACGTTGCCCTGATGGAAGTCCTGATAACGCCCCCACAAACCGACCGCACCGGCGCAATGCACCACGGCTTCAACGTCTGAGCACAGGTCGCGTGCCAGTTCCGGGTCGCTCAAGTCACCCTGGATGAACTCGGCGCCACGGCGCACCAGATGCTCCACACTTTCGGCCCGGCGACCGTTGACCCGCACGTCCAGGCCCTGCTCCAGGGCAAAACGCGCAAAGCGTCCGCCGATGAAGCCGCTTGCGCCGGTAACCAGAATCTTCATGAATTGCTCCGAATATTTCGTTTTGCGTTTGCATATTGCGTAAGGCGTGAGGTCTTGACGCTGCCCGTCAGTCCAACGGCACCAGCCATTGCTTCGACGAACGCACCAACTGATCAGTGAGTAACCCCAGCAACTGACCACCATTGCGCCAATGATGCCAGTACAGCGGCACATCGATCGGCTTATCGGGCAAAAGCTCTACCAATACACCGCGCTCCAGTTGCTCGCGCACCTGCAGTTCAGGCACCAGGCCCCAACCGAGTCCCGCTTCCGTGAGACGGATGAAGCCTTCGGACGAGGGGCATAGATGGTGTTCGAATCCGCCATCGACGCCGAGGGACGCGAGGTAGCGATGCTGTAGGAAATCGTCCGGGCCAAACACCAACGCGGGCGTTTTCGACAACAGATCGGCGCGCACACCTTCAGGAAAATGCCGGGCGATAAATGCCGGGCTGGCCAACGCACGGTAGCGCATGGCCCCCAGCAAAACGCTGCGCGCGCCAGCCACCGGTCGCTCGCTGGCGCAGACGCACGCCGCGACTTCACCGGCGCGCATGCGTTTGAGGCCGACAGTCTGGTCTTCGACCACCAGATCGAGCAGCAAATGCTGTTCCGCGCAAAAATCCCCGACCGCCACGGCCCACCACGTGGCGAGGCTGTCGGCATTCAAGGCGATGCGCAGACGTTCCGGCAGACCTTCTTCGTCGAGTGCCGGCACCAGTGTTTGCAGGTCCCGTTCAAGCAAACGCACCTGCTGCACATGGTTGAGCAGCCGTCGGCCGATTTCGGTCGGGGCCGGCGGAGTCACCCGCACCAGCACCGGTTGGCCGACCCGCGCCTCCAACAATTTGATGCGCTGGGAGATCGCCGATTGCGACAAGCCGAGCACCTGAGCCGCACGTTCGAACCCGGCCTGCTCGACCACCGCGGCCAAGGCAGAAAGCAATTTATAGTCGAACATCAGTTTTCCTAATGAGCGATCAGCATGATTGGTTTTTCTTATACAGCCTGACACCGGAGAATGGCCAGCAAGAACTCTTGAACAAGGATCACCGACATGGCTGGCGAAACTTCATTGGCAACTCTGCTGCGCAGCATGAGCCCGCAACTCAACGCCGGCGAATACGTGTTCTGCACCCTGCGCGACGGCAAGTTGCCGGCAGGCCTGGAGATCGTCGGCAGTTTCCGCGAGCAGGAAGGTCTGACGGTGATTCTGGAACGTTCCCACGCCGAGAAGGCCGGTTTCAGTTTCGATTACGTCGCGGCCTGGATCACCTTGAACGTGCATTCGGCCCTCGAAGCCGTCGGCCTGACCGCCGCGTTCGCCACGGCATTAGGCCAGGCTGGCATCAGTTGCAACGTGATCGCCGGCTATTACCACGACCATTTATTCGTCGGCCAGGCCGATGCCGAACGCGCCCTGCACGTGCTGCGGGATCTGGCGGCCAACGCGGAGTAAACATCTTATGTGGCAAAGCTACGTGAACGGCCTGTTGGTGGCCGCGGGGCTGATCATGGCGATCGGTACTCAAAATGCGTTCGTGTTGGCCCAGAGCCTTCGGCGCGAACATCACCTGCCCGTGGCGGCACTGTGCGTGACCTGCGATGCCTTGCTCGTGGCCGCCGGAGTATTCGGCCTGGCGACGGTGCTGGCGCAGAACCCGACTTTATTGGCAGTCGCCCGTTGGGGTGGCGCCGTATTTCTGATTTGGTATGGCAGCCAGGCACTGCGCCGAGCCTGCTCGAAACAGAGCCTGCAACAAGGTGAAAACCAGACCGTGCGCTCGCTGCGCGCGGTGATGCTCAGTGCTTTGGCCGTAACGCTGCTTAACCCGCACGTTTATCTGGATACCGTGTTGCTGATTGGCTCCCTCGGCGCCCAACAAACCGAGCCCGGCGCTTATGTCGTGGGCGCGGCCAGTGCGTCGTTGCTGTGGTTCTTCACCCTGGCACTCGGCGCGGCGTGGTTAGCGCCATGGTTGGCGCGGCCAAGTACCTGGCGAATCCTTGATCTGTTGGTGGCGGTCATGATGTTTGCAGTGGCCTTTCAATTAATCGTCGCCGGTTGATTATTCCAAAAGGCTCTGGAACCTCTATTCCACACAGTTGTTGCGTGGTTATGCCGCACCCCCGGTGCTATGATCCGATCCGATGCGCCGCAAAGAGTACAAACTCCCCGGCGCTTGTCTGGCCGCCCGTGATCGGCCTTGCGCTCACCGCAACTGACCTGATTAGGAGAATCATCATGGCTTTCGAATTGCCGCCGCTGCCTTACGCACACGATGCCCTGCAGCCGCACATTTCCAAGGAAACTCTGGAATACCACCACGACAAGCACCACAACACCTATGTCGTGAACCTGAACAACCTGGTGCCAGGCACCGAGTTCGAAGGCAAGACTCTGGAAGAAATCGTCAAATCTTCCTCGGGCGGCATCTTCAACAACGCCGCTCAGGTCTGGAACCACACTTTCTACTGGAACTGCCTGGCGCCAAACGCCGGCGGTCAACCAACCGGCGCACTGGCTGAGGCTATCAACGCAGCCTTCGGTTCGTTCGACAAGTTCAAGGAAGAATTCAGCAAGACTTCCATCGGCACCTTCGGTTCCGGTTGGGGCTGGCTGGTGAAAAAGGCTGACGGTTCCCTGGCCCTGGCCAGCACCATCGGCGCCGGCAACCCGCTGACCAACGGCGACACCCCGCTGCTGACCTGCGACGTCTGGGAACACGCTTACTACATCGACTACCGCAACCTTCGTCCAAAATACGTCGAAGCGTTCTGGAACCTGGTCAACTGGAAATTCGTGGCTGAGCAGTTCGAAGGCAAAACCTTCACCGCTTAAGATCGACGCCAGTCAAAAAAACCCGGCTTTTGCCGGGTTTTTTTATGGCCGCTGGAAATGTGATGCCTGGCCGGCCGCCTTCGCGAGCAAGCCCGCTCCCACATTTGAAATGTATTCCCCTTGTGGGAGCGGGCTTGCTCGCGAAGAACGATAACGCAGTCAGCCTGCAGACTACTGCGGGTCGACGATATCCAACGCCCGATTAACGGCCAAGTCCGCCAACATGACGATCTGCGCAATGGCCAACGCCGTACTGCGCTGGGAGCCGGTCAGGTAGGTGGCGAAATCACTGGCCAGAACACTTGCCGAGGCCAATGACTCACAGGCGTGGGCCAGGAGGGATTCGGTATCCATGTCGGGGGCGATCATGAACATAGTGTTGGGACTGTAGGGTTTGGTGGTGTTGAAGGGGGGATCGGGGATTAACTTATCCACTTACATTTCCTTTTGAGTTTAGAGCCATCGATTCCCGATCTCACTCGAAGAAGAGGTGGCAGCTATGTGCAGGGTGAGATCACCGGCAAAAGGAACCCGGCCGGACCGAAGTCCGCCCGCACACAGCCGCCATAAAACAATTGCTGACAGCCTGGAGCTGGCGGCAATTATGGGGGGCCTAGCGCTGGTTTCCAATTGCTTAGACGGGGATCTCACTCCCGATCGCTGATTTTCAGCGACAGCCAAAAGGTAATTGAACCCGCTTCCTACGGGCAACCTGAAAACCTCGTGGGAAAGGTCTGGTTTTTTTACTGCTGTTTAAACGAACGCATCCGTTGCCTGTGCGGCCGCCATCGCGAGCAGGCGCTCCCACAGGGATTGGATGTTTGCAGGAAGAGATTGGTCGGCTGTCAGGCCGCCATCGCGGGCAAGCCCGCTCCCACAGGGATTGGATGTTTGGCAGGAAGAGATTGGTCGGCTGTCAGGCCGCCATCGCGAGCAGGCTCACTCCCACAAGGGATCGGTGTTCGCCTTTCGCTCCTCACCACTCAACAGGCCGAGCGTTAGCTCGCCTGCAGCTCTTGATCTTGATCCACCCGCCCCTTCGGCAGGCTGAGTGGAGGTGTTCATCTGGGGGGTAGGCGCGCAGCGCCGTTCGACGCAGTCGAACACATCGAGAGGAGGTCGAAGCGAAGCCGACCGGAGGCGATGCCCCCAGATGAATACCGGAGCGAAGGAACGCCGAGCCTAAGCGAGGGGCCGGACGCTCGGGGCGAGACCTTTGCTTCCTTTGGGCTGGGCCGGCACTCCGGCGTTTGCCAAAGGGAGTCGCCGTAAGGGCGAAACCATAAGCAGCCGTTACCGCAGAAATGGATATACACACCAGACCAAATCCCCCCAGCGAACCCTTGCCCCAACGCCACAGCCGTCTAACATCAACCAAACAGAAAATATGTCCAAATCCCCCTCAAGTTGAAGGCCCCAACAACCGACACAGTACAAACAGCGCAAATAGTCCAAACGCCAGCATTTCGGCCAAGCTACAGGCAAAACCCCATGTGATTGATTGTCCCTTTGACTGCCATCACCGGATTGCCAATACTCATGGCAACTTGACGCTACCCGCACGGAACAAGGAATGACTCTTTGAAGCTGGAACTCAAGAACAGCTTGTCGGTGAAGTTGCTCCGGGTCGTGCTCCTGTCGGCATTGATCGTTGGCGTGGTCTTGAGCTGCGCGCAGATCGTTTTCGATGCCTATAAAACACGCCAGGCCGTGGCCAGCGATGCCCAACGCATCCTCGACATGTTCCGCGACCCCTCGACCCAGGCCGTCTACAGCCTGGACCGGGAAATGGGTATGCAGGTGATCGAAGGCCTGTTTCAGGACGATGCTGTGCGCAAGGCCTCCATTGGCCATCCCAACGAAGCCATGCTCGCGCAAAAGACCCGCGAGCTGCAGCATTCCGACAGTCGCTGGCTGACCGACCTGATCCTCGGCAAGGAACGCACCTTCACCACCCAGCTGGTGGGTCGCGGCCCTTACAGCGAATATTACGGCGACTTGAGCATCACCCTCGACACCGCCACCTACGGCCAGGGTTTCATCGTCAGTTCGGTGATCATCTTCATCTCCGGCGTGTTGCGTGCGATGGCCATGGGGCTGGTGCTGTACCTGGTCTATCACTGGCTGCTGACCAAGCCGCTGTCGCGGATCATCGAACACCTCACGGAAATCAATCCGGATCGCCCCAGCGCACACAAAATCCCGCTGCTCAAGGGGCATGAAAAGAACGAACTGGGAATCTGGATCAACACCGCCAACCAGTTGCTCGAGTCCATCGAGCGCAACACCCATTTGCGCCACGAAGCAGAAAACAGCCTGCTACGCATGGCCCAGTACGACTTCCTCACCGGCCTGCCGAACCGCCAGCAATTACAGCAGCAACTGGACAAAATCCTGGTAGACGCCGGCAAGTTGCAACGTCGGGTCGCGGTATTGGTGGTCGGCCTGGACGACTTCAAGGGCATCAACGAACAATTCAGCTACCAGACCGGCGACCAACTGCTGCTGGCCCTGGCCGATCGCCTGCGAGCTCACAGCGGACGCCTTGGCGCCCTCGCCCGCCTCGGCGGCGACCAGTTCGCCCTGGTTCAGGCCGATATCGAACAACCCTACGAAGCGGCCGAACTGGCCCAAAGCATTCTCGATGACCTGGAAGCGGCATTTGCCCTCGATCATCAGGAGATTCGCCTGCGCGCCACCATCGGCATCACCCTGTTCCCCGAGGACGGTGACAGCACCGAGAAGCTGCTGCAAAAAGCCGAGCAGACCATGACCCTGGCCAAGACTCGCTCGCGCAACCGTTATCAGTTCTATATCGCCAGCGTCGACACCGAGATGCGCCGCCGTCGCGAGCTGGAAAAAGACCTGCGCGACGCCCTGATCCGTGGTCAGTTCTACCTCGTCTACCAACCACAGATCAGCTATCGCGATCACCGGGTGGTCGGTGTCGAGGCGCTGATTCGCTGGCAGCATCCCGAGCACGGGCTGGTTCCGCCGGACTTGTTCATTCCCCTGGCCGAGCAGAACGGCACCATCATCGCCATCGGCGAATGGGTGCTGGATCAGGCGTGCAAGCAATTGCGCGACTGGCATGACCAGGGTTTCGTTGATCTGCGCATGGCGGTGAATCTGTCCACGGTGCAGCTGCACCACGCCGAGTTGCCACGGGTGGTCAACAACCTGCTGCAGATGTACCGCCTGCCACCGCGCAGCCTGGAGCTGGAAGTCACCGAAACCGGCCTGATGGAAGACATCAGCACGGCTGCCCAGCATCTGCTGAGCCTGCGCCGCTCCGGTGCGCTGATCGCGATTGACGACTTCGGCACCGGTTACTCGTCATTGAGCTACCTGAAAAGCCTGCCGCTGGACAAGATCAAGATCGACAAGAGCTTCGTACAGGACCTGCTCGATGACGACGACGATGCGACCATCGTTCGGGCCATCATCCAGCTGGGCAAGAGCCTGGGCATGCAGGTGATTGCCGAAGGCGTGGAAACCCCCGAGCAAGAGGCCTACATCATCTCCGAGGGCTGTCACGAAGGTCAGGGCTATCTCTACAGCAAGCCGCTGCCGGCGCGGGAATTGAGCGCGTATCTGAAACAGGCCCAGCGCAGTAACGCGGCTATTTTGTAAAAAATCAAAAGATCGCAGCCTCGTTTCACTCGGTAGGACAGTAGGAGCTGTCGAGTGAAACGAGGCTGCGATCTTTTGATCCATGCCCCGCCTGAACAAGAAATATTTCCAGGTACAACCCTTTACAGATAATGCGAAAGATTTGCATTATGTCGCAGTTTTGCGCGCTTGCTGCGCCTTTCCACCTCTCTCGAAGCAGGATGTTCGCCATGATTCGTATGCCTCTGGCTACCGCCAGTCTGTTGGCCATCGCTATTTCCCTCGCCGGTTGTGGCGAAGGCAAAGACAAAGCTGTCGCTGCGCAAGCACCGACGCCGGCCGCCAGCACCACGGCCCCGGCTGCTGCACCCGCCGCTGCCAGCAAAGTCGACGAGGCCGCCGCCAAAGCCGTTGTCGCGCATTACGCCGACATCGTCTTCGCCGTTTACAGCGATGCCGAATCTACCGCGAAGACCCTGCAAACCGCCGTCGACGCCTTCCTCGCCAAGCCGAACGCCGACACCCTGAAAGCGGCCAAGGCTGCCTGGGTCGCTGCCCGCGTTCCTTACCTGCAGAGCGAAGTGTTCCGCTTCGGCAACACCATCATCGACGACTGGGAAGGTCAGGTGAACTCCTGGCCGCTGGACGAAGGCCTGATCGACTACGTCGACAAATCCTACGAGCACGCACTGGGTAACCCGGGCGCCACGGCCAACATCATCGCCAACACCCAGGTTCAGGTCGGCGAAGACAAGGTCGACGTGAAAGATATCACCCCGGCAAAACTTGCCAGCCTGAACGAGCTGGGTGGTTCCGAGGCCAACGTCGCCACCGGCTACCACGCTATCGAATTCCTGCTCTGGGGCCAGGACTTGAACGGCACCGGCCCTGGTGCCGGCAACCGTCCAGCTTCCGACTACCTGGAAGGCAAAGGCGCCACCGGCGGTCATAACGATCGTCGTCGCGCTTATCTGAAGTCCGTGACCCAACTGCTGGTCAGCGACCTGGAAGAAATGGTCGGTAACTGGAAGCCGAACGTGGCCGACAACTACCGCGCCACCCTGGAAGCCGAGCCAGCTGAATCCGGCCTGCGCAAAATGCTGTTCGGCATGGGCAGCCTGTCCCTGGGCGAACTGGCGGGCGAGCGCATGAAGGTTTCCCTGGAAGCGAACTCCCCGGAAGACGAACAGGATTGCTTCAGCGACAACACCCACAACTCGCACTTCTACGATGCCAAAGGCATTCGTAACGTGTACCTGGGCGAATACACCCGCGTCGACGGCACCAAAATGACCGGCGCCAGCCTGTCGTCCCTGGTGGCCAAAGCCGACCCGGCTGCCGACACCGCGCTCAAAGCCGACCTGGCCGCCACCGAAGCCAAAATCCAGATCATGGTCGATCACGCCAACAAGGGTGAGCACTACGACCAACTGATCGCCGCCGGCAACACCGCTGGCAACCAGATCGTCCGTGACGCTATCGCTTCCCTGGTCAAGCAGACCGGTTCGATCGAAGCCGCCGCTGGCAAACTGGGCATCAGCGACCTGAACCCGGACAACGCTGATCACGAGTTCTGATCAACGCTGGCTGAATAAAAAGGCGACCTTCGGGTCGCCTTTTTCATACCTGCCTGATGCGGTCCCCTGTGGGAGCGAGCCTGCTCGCGATAGCGGTCGTACATTCAACATCAATGTCGACTGTGATGACGCCATCGCGAGCAGGCTCGCTCCCACATTGGGTTGCGCTGAACCTGTGGGAGCGTGGCTTGCCCGCGATGGCCGCGACTCGGTCTCACGTGAAAGACTGCGCCAAATCAACCAAACGATAATTCCTCTTATTCAATCTCCCCTGCCCTGTTAGACTTTGCGCCCCTTGTTTTGCTCGTCTTGCAGGATGTCTGATGCCCTCGCTGCCTCTTCGCTTGTCCGCACTGTTTCTGGCCCTGGGCCTGAGTGCCTGCGATGACGCCCCGCGTTTTACCCAGGCCGAACCCGGTGAAGCCCGGTCCGGTGGCAGCGCAACCGTGCGCAAGACCGATCAGAACTCATTTTCCCTGCCGTCCGCCAACCTGCCGCCGTCACGGCGCGTGGACTTCAGTGTCGGCAACAGCTTTTTCCGTAATCCCTGGGTGATCGCCCCGTCGACCACCACCGCCCGGGATGGCCTCGGGCCGTTGTTCAACACCAACGCGTGCCAGGGCTGCCACATCAAGGACGGCCGCGGTCATCCGCCCGCGCCTGATGCGCAGAACGCCGTGTCGATGCTGGTACGCCTGTCGATTCCCGATGCGCCGGCCTATGCCAAGGTCATCGAGCAGCTCGGTGTCGTCCCGGAACCGGTCTACGGCGGACAATTCCAGGACATGTCCGTGCCGGGTGTCGTGCCGGAAGGCAAAGTGCGCGTCGATTACACGCCCGTTCCGATTCGCTTCAAGGACGGCACCGAAGTCGAGTTGCGCAAGCCGACGTTGCAGATCACCCAGCTCGGCTACGGCCCGATGCACCCTGACACGCGTTTCTCGGCCAGGGTCGCACCGCCGATGATTGGCCTGGGCCTGCTCGAAGCGATCCCTGACGAGGCGATCCTGGCCAATGCCGAGGCTCAGGCAAAAGCGAAGAACGGGATCGCTGGACGCCCGAACCGGGTCTGGGATGATGCACAGCAAAAAACCGTTCTCGGGCGATTCGGCTGGAAGGCCGGCCAACCCAACCTCAATCAACAGAACGTCCATGCGTTCTCCGGCGACATGGGCCTCACCACCAGTCTGCGCCCCGTCGATGACTGCACCGACGCGCAAACCGCTTGCAAGCAAGCGCCCAACGGCAATGGCCCGGATGGCGAGCCGGAAGTCAGCGATAACATCCTGCGTCTGGTGCTGTTCTACAGCCGTAACCTCGCCGTCCCGGCCCGCCGCGATGTCAGCGCCCCCGAAGTGCTGGCCGGCAAGACTCTGTTTTTTCAGGCCGGTTGCCAGTCCTGCCACACCCCGAAATACACCACCGCCGCCAACGCCGCAGAACCTGAACTGGCCAATCAAGTGATTCGCCCTTACAGCGATCTGCTGCTGCATGACATGGGCGACGGTCTGGCCGACCACCGTAGCGAATTCCAGGCCAGTGGCCGCGACTGGCGCACCCCGCCGTTGTGGGGCATCGGCCTGACGCAGGCGGTCAGTGGCCACACCCAGTTTTTGCACGATGGCCGCGCCCGCAATCTGCTCGAAGCCGTGCTCTGGCATGGCGGGGAAGCCGCAGCGGCGCAGCAACAGGTTTTGTCTTTCAATGCCGAACAGCGCGCTGCGTTGCTGGCGTTCTTGAATTCCCTTTAATACGTATTCCATAGCGGGAGCCCGACATGTTCCGTCCCAAATTGTTGTTCACCAGCCTTGCCGCACTAGCCTTGGGTGCCTGTTCGCCGCAGGATCCGCAGGCCGTTACGTCAGCAGCCATCGCCAAGTCGGTGATCCTGCCGACCTACACGCGCTGGGTTGAAGCCGACCGCCAACTGGCCGTCAGCGCCCTGGCCTACTGCGAAGGCAAGGAAAACCTCGACACCGCCCGCGCCGACTTCCTGCATGCGCAGAAAGCCTGGGCCGAGCTGCAACCGTTGCTGATCGGGCCGCTGGCCGAAGGCAATCGCGCCTGGCAGGTGCAGTTCTGGCCGGACAAGAAAAACCTCGTCGGCCGTCAGGTCGAGCAACTGGTCACCGCACAGCCGCAGATCGATGCCGCTGCCCTGGCCAAGTCCAGCGTTGTGGTTCAAGGCCTTTCCGCCTACGAATACATCCTGTTCGACAGCAAGCCTGATGTGGCCAACGCCGAACAGAAAGCCAAGTACTGCCCGCTGCTGATCGCGATTGGCGAGCGTCAGAAACAACTGGCTGAAGAGATTCTGAAAAGCTGGAACAACACCGACGGCATGCTCGCGCAGATGAGCAAATTCCCGAACCAGCGTTACGCCGATTCCCACGAAGCCATCGCCGATCTGTTGCGCGTGCAAGTCACCGCCCTCGACAGCCTGAAGAAAAAACTCGGTACGCCGATGGGTCGTCAGACCAAGGGTGTGCCGCAACCGTTCCAGGCCGATGCATGGCGCAGCCAGTCGTCCCTGACTGGCCTGGAAGCCAGCCTCGCCGCCGCCAAAACGGTGTGGGAAGGCGTCGACAACAAAGGCCTGCGCGGTCTGTTGCCGAACGAGCAGAAACCGTTGGCCGACAAGATCGACGCCGCTTATGCCGCGTCCCTGAAACTGTTCGCCAGCAACCAGCGCTCGCTGACCGAGATGCTCAACGACGATGCCGGTCGCCAGCAACTCAACGACATCTATGACAGCCTCAACGCCGTCCACCGCCTGCACGAAGGCGAACTGGCCAAGGCGCTGGGCATCCAACTGGGCTTCAACGCCAACGACGGTGACTGATGAGGGCAAGTTCCATGCTGCGACGCCAGGCTCTGACGTTAGGTAGTTTGCTGCTGGGTGCGGTGACACTGGGCGGCTGGACGCTGTTCAAGCAGAAGGACAAAAGCCCGCTGCTGCTCTCGGCGCGGGACGATACCGACGGCAAGCACTACGCCGTCGGTTACCGGCTGGACGGCACCCGGGTGTTTGCCACCCAGGTCGGCCAGCGTTGCCACGACATCATCAACCACCCGACGCTGCCGATTGCGCTGTTCGTCGCCCGTCGTCCCGGCACCGAGAGTTACCTGATCGACCTGCGCGACGGCACGCTGCTGCAAACCGTGAGCTCGCTGCCGAACCGGCACTTCTACGGTCACGCGGTGATTCACCAGAGCGGCGACTGGCTGTACGCCACCGAGAACGACACCTCCGATCCGGGTCGCGGCTTGCTCGGTGTGTATAAGTTCGAAGGCGAGCGGCTGGTGCACAGCGGCGAGATTTCGACCCACGGTGTCGGCCCGCATCAGGTGTCGTGGATGCCCGATGGCGAAACCCTGGTGGTGGCCAACGGCGGCATTCGCACCGAGGCCGAAAGCCGCGTCGAGATGAACCTCAACGCCATGGAACCGAGCCTGGTCCTGATGCAACGCGACGGCACCCTGCTGAGCAAGGAAACCCTGGCCCAGCAGATGAACAGCGTGCGTCATTTGGGGATTGCCAGCGACGGCACCATCGTCGCCGGCCAGCAGTTCATGGGGCCGTCTCACGAGTCGTCGGAGCTGCTGGCGATCAAGCGTCCCGGCCAGCCGTTCGTGGCCTTCCCGGTGCCTGAGCATCAGTTGCAGGCCATGGGGCATTACACCGCCAGTGTCGCGGTGCACAGCGAACTGCGTTTGGTGGCGTTGACCGCGCCACGGGGCAACCGCTTTTTCATCTGGGACCTGGACAGCGGTGAAGTGCGCCTGGACGCGCCGCTTCCCGATTGCGCCGGGGTCGGCGCGGTAGCCGATGGCTTTGTCGTGACCTCGGGTCAGGGGCGTTGCCGGTTCTACGACTGCCGCCAGACAAGCCTTGTTGCAAAACCCCTCGATCTACCGGCAGGTCTCTGGGACAACCATCTTCACCTCATCTAACCACGGTCCTTTGTAGGAGCCGAGCTTGCTCGCGATAGCGGTGTGTCAGTCACCGCGATGTCGAATGTGCAGCCGCTATCGCGAGCAAGCTCAGCTCCTACAGGTTTTGCGCTTGCCAGTTGGAATCCCCGGCACACTCGGAGTAATGTGCCCGACTGTCTCACCTGATTTTCTCCAAGGAAGTGGAAATATGCTGCGTCGCCGCATGCTGATCATGTTGGGTGTTGTTTTGCTGATCGTGCTGGTCCTGGCCGGTTACAAAGCCTTCTCCATCTATACGATGATTCAGGGCTTTGCCGTGCCGAAACCAGCGATCAGTGTCGCCGTGGCCACTGCCACCGAACGGCCGTGGCAAGCCCGCCTGCCCACCGTCGGCACGCTCAAGGCGCTGCAAGGCGTGGACCTGAGCCTGGAGACCGACGGCACCGTCATCGATTTGCAGTTCGAGTCAGGTCAGAAGGTCAAGGTCGGCCAACCGCTGCTTGTGCTTGATAGCGTGGTAGAAACCGCCCTGCTCGAAACCGCTGAGGCCGACCTGGGACTGGCGCAGCTCGATTACGGTCGCGGCAGTCAACTGGTGGGCAGCCAAGCCATTTCCAAAGGCGAATTCGACCGGCTCTCTGCCGTGTTGAAAAAGAGCCGGGCCACGGTGAATCAGCTCAAGGCGGCGCTGGCCAAAAAACGCTTGCTCGCACCCTTCAGCGGGACCATCGGCATTCGTCAGGTGGACATCGGTGACTATCTCGCCAGCGGCACCATGATTGCCACCCTGCAAGACCTCAGCAGCCTCTATGTAGACTTCTTCGTGCCCGAGCAGTCGGTACCGAAAATCGCCCTCGGCCAACCGGTGCAGATCATTGTCGCGGCCTACCCGACACAAACCTTCCCCGGCACCATCAGTGCGATCAACCCTAAAGTCGAAAACAGCACGCGCAACGTCCAGGTTCGCGCGACCCTGGCCAACCCCGACGGCAAACTGCTGCCGGGGATGTTCGCCAGCCTGCAAGTGTTGTTGCCCGACCCGCAGCCGCGCATTGTCGTGCCGGAAAGCGCGATCACTTACACGCTGTACGGCAACTCGGTCTATGTCGTCGCGCAGAAAAAAGCCGAAGACGGCAGCGTTGAAAAGGACGACAAGGGACAACCGATCCTGATCGCCGAACGGCGTTTCATCGAAACCGGCGAGCGCCGCGATGGGCAAGTGATGATCACCAAAGGTGTGCAGAACGGCGAAAAAGTGGTCACCGCCGGCCAGATCAAACTGGACAACGGCGCACACATTGCGATCAGCGACGACAAGACCTTAGCCGAGAAGAACAGCCCGCCGCGCGCGGACTGATCAAGGAATCCCCATGGCTTTTACCGACCCGTTCATCCGCCGCCCGGTGCTCGCCACCGTGGTCAGCCTGTTGATTGTGCTGCTGGGCTTCCAGGCCTGGAGCAAGTTGCCGCTGCGCCAATATCCACAAATGGAAAACGCCCTGATCACGGTGACCACCGCTTATCCCGGGGCCAACGCCGAAACCATTCAGGGCTACATCACCCAACCGATGCAGCAAAGTCTGGCCAGCGCCGAGGGCATCGACTACATGACCTCGGTCAGTCGCCAGAACTTCTCGGTGATCTCGATCTACGCGCGCATCGGCTCCAACAGCGACCGCTTGTTCACCGAACTGCTGGCCAAAGCCAACGAGGTGAAAAACCAACTGCCTCAGGACGCCGAAGACCCGGTGCTGAGCAAGGAAGCCGCCGACGCCTCGGCACTGATGTACATCAGCTTCTTCAGTAAGGAACTGAGCAACCCGCAAATTACCGACTACCTGTCGCGGGTGATCCAGCCGAAACTGGCGACCCTGCCGGGCATGGCTGAAGCCGAGATTCTCGGCAACCAGGTATTTGCCATGCGCCTGTGGCTGGACCCGGTCAAGCTGGCCGGTTTCGGCCTGAGTGCCAGCGACGTGACCGATGCCGTGCGCAAATACAACTTCCTCTCCGCCGCCGGCGAAGTGAAAGGCGAGTACGTCGTCACCAGCATCAACGCCAATACCGAGCTCAAGTCCGCCGAAGCCTTTGCCGCGATTCCGCTCAAGGTCGAGGGCGACAGTCGCGTGCTGCTCAGCGATGTGGCGCGGGTTGAAATGGGTGCGGAAAACTATAATTCGATCAGCTCCTTCGGCGGCACCCCTTCGGTGTACATCGGCATCAAGGCCACGCCCGGCGCCAACCCGCTGGACGTGATCAAGGAAGTGCGCAAGATCATGCCGGACCTGGAAGCCCAGCTGCCGCCGAACCTCAAAGGTGAAATCGCCTACGACGCCACGCTGTTTATCCAGGCCTCGATCAACGAGGTGATCAAAACATTGTTCGAAGCGGTGCTGATCGTCATCGTGGTGGTGTTCCTGTTCCTCGGCGCGCTGCGTTCGGTGGTGATCCCGGTCGTCACCATCCCGCTGTCGATGATCGGCGTGATGTTCTTCATGCAGATGATGGGCTACTCGATCAATCTGCTGACGTTGCTGGCGATGGTATTGGCCATCGGTCTGGTGGTGGACGACGCCATTGTGGTGGTGGAAAACATCCACCGGCACATCGAAGAAGGCAAGACGCCGCTGGATGCGGCCATCGAAGGCGCCCGGGAAATCGCCATGCCGGTGGTCTCGATGACCATCACGCTGGCGGCGGTCTATGCGCCGATCGGCTTCCTGACGGGGCTCACCGGGGCGCTGTTCAAGGAGTTCGCCCTGACCTTGGCCGGCGCGGTGGTGATTTCGGGCATCGTCGCCCTGACCCTGTCGCCAATGATGTGCGCCTTCCTGCTGCGTCACGACGAAAATCCCAGCGGTCTGGCCCATCGCCTGGACCTGATTTTCGAAGGCCTCAAGCGCCGTTACCAAAGCATACTCCACGGCACCCTCAACACCCGGCCGGTGGTGCTGGTGTTCGCGGTGATCGTGCTGTGCCTGATTCCAGTGCTGCTCAAATTCACCAAGTCGGAACTGGCGCCGGACGAGGACCAGGGCATCATTTTCATGATGGCCAACGCCCCGCAACCGGCCAACCTCGACTACCTGAGCGCCTACACTGACGAGTTCGTCACGATCTTCAAGACGTTTCCCGAGTACTACTCGTCGTTCCAGATCAATGGCTTCAACGGCGTGCAATCGGGGATCGGCGGCTTCCTGCTCAAGCCGTGGAACGAACGCAGCCGCACTCAGATGCAAATCCTGCCCGAGGTACAGGCCAAACTGGAGAGCATTTCCGGATTGCAAATCTTCGGCTTCAACCTGCCCTCCCTGCCCGGTACCGGCGAGGGGCTGCCGTTTCAGTTTGTCATCAACTCCGCCAAGGATTACGAGTCGCTGCTGCAAGTGACCGACCGGGTGAAAAAACGTGCGATGGAATCCGGCAAGTTCGCCTTCGTCGACGTCGACCTGGCCTTCGACAAACCGGAAGTGGTGGTCGATATCGACCGCGCCAAGGCCGCACAGATGGGTGTTTCCATGCAGGTCCTGGGCGGGACGCTCGCGACATTGCTGGGTGAGTCGGAGATCAACCGTTTCACCATTGAAGGTCGCAGCTACAAAGTCATCGCGCAGGTCGAACGGCCCTTCCGGGATAACCCCGACTGGCTGAACAATTATTACGTCAAGAACACCCAAGGCGAACTGCTGGCCCTGTCGACCCTGATCACCGTGACCGACCGGGCGCGCCCACGGCAGTTGAACCAGTTCCAGCAACTCAACTCGGCCATTCTGTCTGGGGTGCCGCTGGTCAGCATGGGTGAAGCCATCGACACCGTGCGCCAGATCGCTCACGAAGAGGCGCCGGTGGGTTATGCCTTCGACTATGCCGGCGCTTCACGGCAATACGTCCAGGAAGGCAGTGCGCTGTGGGTCACCTTCGCCCTGGCGCTGGCGATCATTTTCCTGGTGCTGGCGGCCCAGTTCGAAAGCTTCCGCGATCCACTGGTGATTCTGGTGACCGTGCCGCTATCAATCTGTGGCGCGTTGATCCCGCTGTTCCTGGGTTGGTCGAGCATGAACATCTACACCCAGGTCGGCCTGGTGACGTTGATCGGGCTGATCAGCAAACACGGAATCCTGATCGTCGAATTTGCCAACCAGTTACGCAAGGACAAAGGCCTGACGCCGCGCGAGGCCGTGGAGGAAGCGGCGGCCATTCGTCTGCGTCCGGTGTTGATGACCACCGCTGCGATGGTGTTCGGTATGGTGCCGCTGATCATCGCCACGGGGGCGGGCGCCGTCAGCCGGTTCGACATCGGCATGGTGATCGCCACGGGGATGTCGATCGGGACGTTGTTTACGTTGTTTGTGCTGCCGTGCGTGTACACGTTGCTGGCTAAACCCGATAAACCCTAAGATCAAAAGATCGCAGCCTTCGGCAGCTCCTACATTGAATGGGGTACATCCTGTAGGAGCTGCCGAAGGTTCGGGCCGCGTTCGGACGATCTTTTGCCGTTGAAAAACAAAAAGGCCTCGCATTAGCGAGGCCTTTTATTTTGGCTTCAATCTGTTCAACTTTGTGGCCTCAATCCTTGAGAAAGTCCGAACATGAACAGCAATAAATCATGATCGGGTTGGGATGCCACGGATGCCTTCGCAACACGTGGCAACGGACAGTGCGCGTCGCCATTCACTGAACTGAGGACTTGCGTGCGGGGCTGCTCCCAAGCCGCCACCGCTAGTGAAGCAACTGCCAAGGCTCCTATTAAAAATACACCTCGTGCAATTTCGAGTTTCATTGCTATAAACCCTTGATAGCGCTGCCAAACGCCGTCTTATAAAAGTAGACGAGTTTCTGCCAGTCCGTCGTGCTGAACGACGAGTGGCGACGCAATTGCTTCATGTCATGAGTCGCCGCCTGCCGGGCGGTCAAACGCTGCCGGCCTTTCTCCAGATCGATCAAGGCCACTTCAACCTTGCAAGCCTCGCCTTCGCCGGTGATGCCCACGAATACGTGCTTGAAGTAGAGGCAGCCGTGCTGCCAGCGGCCCTTGTGCATCCGGGCCAGGCTCTCGGCCAGTTCCTTCAACACTCGATCATGCACAGCCTCACCGTGACGCTCACGACCGCCGCCAGCGTACCAGTGTTCGATTTCCTCGAAGCCGTCCAGCGCCTTGGTGATCAGCAATGCGCGCCATTTATGCACCGGATCGCGCTGTGCACCGCAGAAAACGATTTCCGGAACGCAAACGTTGAGCAGGTTCAGGCCGATGAGCGCATCGCGCTCGCGCAACACCGTCGGCCGACCGAACGGGTGCAGCAAGCTGCGATAGATATGCCCGGTCTGACGTTTAACGTAAAGCAACTGTCCATTGCTGCTCACGACGCGCTGTACGCCACTTTCTCCACCGCGACGGACGTTGGGTTCTTCTACCCACTCACCGCGCTGATTCCAGAAATAGTCGAAGCGATCCTGAGGAGCGACGTCCGTTTCTGCTGCACATTGCACTGCCATTCTGTTACCTCTTGCGTAATACGTAGACCCGCCACATGGCATAGAGCGGTAAAAAGTCCAGTTGTTCCTGAATGAGAAAACCCGCCTGCTCAAATTCCTTTTCAACCGTAGCAGCCGGTAACACAAATCGATTTTGGTAACCTCCCTGCTCACGGGTTTTCTCGAGGCGCTTGCGTTTCCACGCTTTGAAATTGCCGTCCACCCACAGGGAAAGGATCACGCTATCACGCGTGACGCGCTCGAATTCACGCAAAATAGCCAGTCGATGCTCGGCTTCACCGATGTGATGGAGCAAACGCATGCAGAAAATGTTGTCGACGGCGTTATCAGGCAAAGCGATGTCGAATGCAGAAGTGTGCAAGGGTTGTACCCGTTTCACCACCTCGGCAGGTTGCGCCTGCATGGCAATCTTCAGCATGGCTTCGGAGTTGTCGGCGCCAATGATCGCACGATTGGTTTTTTCCGCCAGCAATGGCCAGAAACGTCCCGCACCACAGGGCAAATCGAGGATCAGCCCCGGGTCACCGGCCAGTGCCAGCGCCTTGCGTGCCAGTTGCTCGTCACGCCAGTGGGACAGGCGGCGGCCAAGGCCATCCTTGTGTTTGAGCAGGTATTGTTGAGCGTGTTGATCGTCGTATTTTTCGGAAAATTCAAGTTTGACCGGGCCGTCCATCATCAAGATTTCCTGAGCTGCTGATAGCCCCCACGATAGGTAGCGCCGTGTCAGCGACAGGTCATGCCGTTGTGAAAAATATGTCATGTAAAACCCCGAATTGTTTCGAGGACTGACAGGACGAAAACGAATGCACCGGGTTAATGCGTTTCAACAAGGCGATCAGTTGTTCGTTGACAACTCCACCTGAAAACGACAGCCGTTGGGTTCCATGTTCGTCAGGCTGACGCTCCAACCCTGGTTTTCACAGATCCGTTGCACCAGCGACAGACCCAGGCCCAGACCTTCGCCGCGTTTCTCACTGCCCCGCACAAAGGGCTCGAACATTGCCTCGCGTTTGTCCTCGGGAATGCCCACGCCACTGTCCTCGACCATGAAACCGGTGGCCGTCAGCGTCAGGCGAATAAACCCGCGCTCGGTGTAATGCAGCGCATTACGCAACAGGTTGCCCATGACCGCGTGCAGAAGGGTTGCGTTGTAGCTCGTGTTGGCCGGATTTCCCGGTTCAAAGATCAGCGCCAGCCCCTTCTCCTCGATCGGCTCGCGCCACTGATTGAGCAGTCCATCGGCGACCTGGTTCAGGGTCTGCTGGGGCGACATGCTGGCGTCTTCACGTTGTGCGCGGGCCAACATCAGGAAGGTTTGCACCAGCTCGCGCATCTCTTCACAGGCGCGGGAGATACGCTCGACCTGAGCACGTCCACGCTGATCAATGCCCGGGTTTTCCAGCAACAGCTCGCAGGAACTGGCCAGCACCATCAATGGCGTGCGCAGCTCGTGGCTGACGTCACTGGTGAACAACCGTTCGCGGGTCAACGCCTGGCGCAAGCGCCCTAGAGTGGCGTCGAAGGCCACGGCCAACTCGCCCACCTCATCAGCGGCGTAATCCGGCGCCAGGGGTGGCGCCAGACCTAACAATTGGTCACGGTGACGGACCTGGCGGGCCAGTCGCACCACGGGCGCCATCACTTTGCGCGCCAGTACCCAGCCAAGAAGCACCGCCAACGCCAGACTCAGGACGAAGCCCACCAGCACCACGGCAAACAGCACCCGTTCACGCTCTTCGAAATCGCTCTGATCCTGCAACAGCACATAACGCCGGCCGTCGACGACTTCGACCATCGCGTGATACGACAGGTGATCGCGAAACACTTCGTGAAAACCCGGCTGCAGATGGCGTAAATCCTTGGGCAACTGAAAATCGCCCGGCCCGCCACTGAAATAGAACAGCTGGTCCGGCTCAGGGCGATGGCTCCAGTCCGTGACACTGTCCATGAGCAACAGCCGTTGTAAATCGCCCCCCAGACCTGCCGAAATCAGTTTTTCTTCCACCAGGTGCACAGTCGCCACAATGCCCATGGCAAAGGTTCCCGCGACCAGTGCGCTCATCAACGCAAAGGCGATGATGATCCGTTGAGCAAGGCTCTGCTTAAACTCCATCACGGCCCTCGGCCAAGCGATAACCCACACCGTGCACGGTTTGCAGCAACGGTTTGGCGAACGGCTTGTCGATCACCTGGCGCAACTGATGGACGTGGCTGCGCAAGCTGTCGCTGTCCGGGCAGTCATCCCCCCACAGCGCCTCTTCGAGAATTTCGCGGCGCAGGACATGGGGACTTTTCTGCATCAGCACGGCCAGCAACTTCAGGCCTACCGGGTTGAGTTTGAGCAGACGACCTTCGCGGGTGACTTCCAGGGTGTCGAGGTCGTAGTTCAGATCGCCAACCTGCAACGTACGGCGACCACCACCCTGGGTACGACGCATGACCGCCTCGATGCGCGCCGCCAATTCAGACAGGGCAAAGGGTTTGATCAGGTAATCATCGGCGCCGGATTTGAAACCTTGCAGCCGGTCGTCCAATTGATCGCGGGCGGTGAGCATGATCACCGGTGTGTCGCGGCGCGCGTCTTCACGCAGGCGTTTGCACAGGGTGTAACCGTCGATGCCTGGCAACATGATGTCGAGCACGATCAAGTCGTAATGCTCGGTGGCGGCCAGGTGCAAGCCTGACAAACCGTCCTGCGCGCAATCCACGGTATAACCCTTGAGCCCCAGGTAGTCGGCCAGGTTGGCCAGGATATCGCGGTTGTCTTCAACCAATAGAATTCGCATGGTTATCTCCTGCCTACACAGTAACGGCCGTCTTGGCCCGCGCAGCTTAAGGCCAAGTGTGGCTCAGGGCTAGGATTACGGTGCCTGGAATCAATCCGCTCAACCAAATGATAGACTTAACAAGTTTTTCACTATCGATTCACACGCCGACTACAGGGGTGGGGCGAAAATCCCGCGCAATTGTTGTTAAGGAATGTACACACAATGGACTTCTTCAAGACCGCGCCAATGCGCTTTCTCCTGCTCGTGACCGGCGCATGGCTGGTCATTTTCTTGCTGACCCGTACGGTGTTGCTGCTCACCCATCTGGACGAGGCCGGTAGCGGATTTCTGTCGGTGTTTGGCATCGGCCTGCTGTACGACCTGGGCTTCATTGCCTATGCAGCGCTGCCGATGGGCCTTTACTTGCTGCTCTGCCCACCGGCCTTGTGGCGTCGCCGTGGCCACCGCTGGCTCCTTCAGGGGCTGCTGACCGTCAGCCTGTTCGCCATGTTGTTCACTTCCGTGGCCGAATGGCTGTTTTGGGATGAGTTTGGTGTGCGATTCAACTTCATCGCCGTCGATTACCTGGTGTATTCCGATGAAGTGCTGAACAACCTCCTTGAGTCCTACCCGATCGGCACACTGCTGAGCATCCTCGCCGTGTTGGCCATCGCCCTGAGCGTTGCATTGCGCAAACCGTTCAATGCCGCGCTGGACGCACCGTTGCCGCCATTGCGCAAGCGTCTGCTGAATGCGCTGGGCCTGTTGATTGTCGCAGGCCTGAGCTTGCAACTGCTCAGCCAGGATTCGCCGCGCGCCCAGGGCGGTAACGCCTATCAGAACGAACTGGCGAGCAATGGGCCCTATCAGTTCTTTGCTGCATTCCGTAACAACGAACTGGATTACTCGCAGTTCTACAGCAGCCTGCCGCCGGCAATTGTTGCTCAGCAAATTCGTGCCGAACTGAGTGAACCCAACGCGCATTTCATCGGCGAGGATCCGCAGGACATTCGCCGGATGATCGACAACCCGGGCACTGTGCGCAAACCCAACATTGTGCTGGTGACGATTGAAAGCTTCAGCGCCAAGTACATGGGCAGTAACGGCGACGCCCGTAACCTGACACCCAATCTCGATGCCTTGCGCAAACAGAGCCTGTACTTCAATAACTTCTATGCCACCGGCACCCGCACCGATCGCGGCCTTGAGGCCATTACCCTGGCGATCCCGCCAACTCCAGGGCGTTCGATCGTCAAGCGTGTGGGGCGTGAAAGCGGTTTCGCCAGCCTTGGCCAGCAACTCAGCGCTGTGGGTTACGACAGCGTGTTCGTCTATGGCGGACGCGGCTACTTCGACAATATGAACGCGTTCTTCAGTGGCAACGGTTACCGGGTGGTAGACCAGAGCAGCGTCGATGAATCAGAGATCCACTTTAAAAATGCCTGGGGCATGGCTGACGAAGACCTCTACAAACAAACCCTCAAACTGGCCGACGCTGACTACGCGAAACAGCAGCCGTTTCTGCTGCAATTGATGACCACCTCCAACCATCGTCCTTATACCTACCCGGAAAACCGGATCGACATCAAATCCGGCAACGGTCGTGACGGTGCGGTGAAGTACACCGACTATGCCATTGGTCAGTTCCTCGATCAGGCGCGCCAAAAGCCGTGGTTTGACAATACAATCTTTGTCTTCGTCGCCGACCACACGGCCGGCAGCGCCGGCATGGAAGACTTGCCGATCGCCAACTATCAGATTCCGCTGTTCATCTATGCACCGAAGCTGATCGAGGCACGGGAAACCGCGCAACTGGCCAGCCAGATCGACCTGGCGCCAACCTTGCTCGGTTTGCTGAACCTGGATTATCAATCGACCTTCTTCGGCCGCAACTTGCTGCAGGACAACCCACTGCCGCCCCGCGTGGTCGTTGGTAATTACCAGCATCTGGGTTTGTTCGACGGTAAGAATTTGGCGATCCTGAGCCCTCGCCAAGGGCTGCGGCGCCATGATGATGCACTGACCGAGAGCCGCGAATCCCAGGCCACCGCCAGCGATCCATTTATTGTCCGTGCGATCACCTATTACCAAACCGCCAGTTATGGCTTCAAGCAACAGCTACTTGGCTGGAAGACGCCCATGGAGGGCACCGACCAAGTCAGCGCACATTAATCGAATCGCCCCGGGCTGATGCCCCGGGGCTTTTTCCTTTGTTCAGGATCCTCCATGTCATCAATTGCTGTCCGCCCCGCCTCCCGACCACTCAATTTCTGGGTGTGCCTGGGCGTTCCCGTCTTCGCGGCGATCGTTCTGGTGCTGCTCGAACTGACGTCCCTGGACATGGATCTTGCCAAACTGCTCTATGACCCGATCACGGGGGATTTCATCGGGCGGCACAGTTACTTCCTGGAAGACATCCTGCATGACCGCGCCAAGCAGGTGGTCATCGCCTTCTCGGTGTTGGCCATCTTCGGCTTCATCGCCTCCTTTTTCATGGAGAGGCTCAAACCGATCAAACGGGAACTGGGCTGCCTGGTGCTGTCCCTGGCGCTGGCAACCTCCTTTGTCACGCCAGTCAAAGCGGTGACAGCCGTTCAATGCCCGTGGAGCCTTGAGCAGTTCGGTGGTCACGAAACCTATAGCGAACTGCTCAGCCCTCGCCCGCACACCGATAAACCCGGCCGTTGCTGGCCCGGCGGTCATGCGGCGACGGGTTTCACCCTGTTTGCGCTGTTCTTTGTCCTGCGTGACCGTCGTCCGCGTCTGGCGCGCAAGGCATTTGTATTCGCTTTCGCCTTGGGCACGGTGTTTTCCATCAGCCGGATGATGCAAGGGGCGCACTTCTTCTCGCACAACGTGTGGACGGCGATTTTCTGCTGGCTGATTTGTCTGGGGGCGTATTACTACATCCTGTATCGCCCAGCTTCCAAGACAGATCGCGTGACCGAGACAGAGCCAGTCAGCGCCTGAAGAACCTGTAGGAGCAAAGCTTGCTCGCGATTCAGGCACCGCGGTGTATCAGTTACACCGCGTTATCGTTCATCGCGAGCAAGCTTTGCTCCTACAGGCATAGGGTAAATGCCGGGCAATAAAAAACCCCGCCTGCTTAGCGCAGGCGGGGTTTTTTCGTACGGGGTAAGGCTGGCTTACATCATGCCGCCCATGCCGCCCATACCGCCCATGTCTGGCATGCCGCCGCCAGCTGGACCGTCTTCCTTGATCTCAGCGATCATGGCTTCGGTGGTGATCATCAGGCTGGCAATCGACGAAGCCGCTTGCAGAGCCGAACGAGTCACTTTAGCCGGGTCCAGGATACCCATTTCGATCATGTCGCCGTATTCGCCGGTAGCAGCGTTGTAACCGTAGTTACCCGAACCCTGCTTGACCTTGTCGACTACTACGCTTGGCTCGTCACCGGAGTTGGCAACGATCTGGCGCAGTGGCGCTTCAACAGCGCGACGCAGCAACTGGATGCCAACGTTCTGGTCATCGTTGTCGCCTTTCAGCTCGGAGATTGCCTGCAGAGCGCGAACCAGTGCCACGCCGCCGCCAGGTACCACGCCTTCTTCAACGGCTGCACGGGTAGCGTGCAGGGCGTCTTCAACGCGGGCTTTCTTCTCTTTCATTTCAACTTCAGAACCAGCGCCAACCTTGATCACTGCAACGCCGCCGGACAGTTTGGCCAGACGCTCTTGCAGTTTTTCACGGTCGTAGTCGGACGAAGTGTCGGCCACTTGCTGACGGATCTGCAGAACGCGAGCCTGGATGTCAGCCTCAACGCCGGCACCGTCGATCACGGTGGTGTTTTCTTTGGACAGGATCACGCGCTTGGCATTACCCAGGTGTTCCAGGGTAGTGCTTTCCAGGCTCAGACCGATCTCTTCGGAGATAACGGTACCGCCAGTCAGAACAGCGATGTCCTGCAGCATGGCCTTGCGACGGTCGCCGAAACCTGGAGCCTTGACGGCTGCGACTTTAACGATGCCACGCATGTTGTTCACAACCAGAGTCGCCAGGGCTTCGCCTTCAACGTCTTCGGCCACAATCAGCAGTGGACGGCCGGCTTTGGCAACGGCTTCCAGTACTGGCAGCATTTCGCGGATGTTCGAGATCTTTTTGTCGACCAGCAGGATCAGCGGACCGTCCAGCTCGGCAGTCATGGTCTCTGGCTTGTTGACGAAGTACGGGGACAGGTAGCCACGGTCGAACTGCATGCCTTCAACAACCGACAGTTCGTTTTCCAGGCCCGAGCCTTCTTCAACGGTGATCACGCCTTCTTTACCGACTTTTTCCATGGCTTCGGCAATGATGTCGCCGATGGAGCTGTCGGAGTTGGCCGAGATGGTGCCGACCTGAGCGATGGCCTTGGTGTCAGCGCAAGGCTTGGACAGGGCTTTGAGCTCTTTGACGATAGCGATGGTCGCTTTGTCGATGCCGCGCTTCAGGTCCATCGGGTTCATGCCGGCAGCGACGGCTTTCAGGCCTTCGTTGACGATCGATTGAGCCAGAACGGTAGCGGTGGTGGTGCCGTCGCCTGCGTCATCGTTGGCACGGGAGGCAACGTCTTTGACCAGCTGCGCGCCCATGTTTTCGAAGCGATCTTTCAGCTCGATTTCTTTGGCAACGGACACGCCGTCCTTGGTGATGGTCGGAGCGCCGAAGCTCTTCTCGATGATCACGTTACGGCCTTTAGGGCCCAGGGTCGCTTTTACTGCGTCAGCCAGGACGTTGACACCGGCGAGCATTTTCTTGCGGGCGGAATCGCCGAATTTAACTTCTTTAGCAGCCATGATCGATATTCCTTAAATACTTTGTAGTAGCGGGAAAATGAGCGGGGAATCAGCCTTCGATAACGGCGAGGATTTCGCTCTCGCCAATTACCAGCAGGTCTTCGCCGTCGACTTTCACGGTGTTGCTGCCGGAGTACGGGCCGAACACAACCTTGTCACCCACTTTCACAGCCAGTGCACGCACTTCACCGTTTTCCAGTGCTTTGCCTGGACCTACGGCGAGAACTTCACCCTGGTTTGGCTTTTCAGCAGCCGAACCTGGCAGGACGATACCGCCAGCGGTTTTCTTTTCTTCTTCGCTGCGACGGACGACGACGCGGTCATGCAGAGGACGAAGCTTCATTGTCGATCTCTCCTAATTGTGGTTTTCATCGGCCGGTGTATTCCCGGCGGGTTTAACAAATCCGGCGGTGCCGGGTGCGGTTCGTCGAGCGAACCGCGGAAGTCTGTCTGGCGCAATCGCCAGAAACCTTGCGGTGACCGTTACATAAGGGCGCATAAGCTTATTACAAGGGTGAGGAAGCAAATTTTTTCAGGTTGCTGCCCCACAAACGAACACGGCACCCGAAGGTGCCGTGCCGGTAGTGCGGATTACTTGGTATCGCGGTGTTCGAACTCGCCTTCGATCACGTTGGGCTCACGGCCCAGCGGCTCGCGTGGAGCAGGACCGCCACGAGGCTGAAGGTCGTCGGCGAATGCACGCTGGCGGATTGCCGCCTCTTCGGCACGCTGGCGCATTTTATTGGCCAACAGTCGACGAGAGATCGGCAGCAACATGATCAGACCCAGCACGTCAGTGACGAAGCCCGGCAGGATCAACAGACCACCCGCCAGCGCCAGCATCAAACCTTCGAGCATGGTCTGGGCCGGCAATTCGCCGCGGTTCAGGCTTTCACGAGCACGCAATGCGGTTGCCAGACCAGCGATACGCAGCACGAACACGCCGAGCATCGAGCCGAGAATGACCAGCAGCAGGGCCGGGAAAAACCCGATCGCCCCGCTGACCTTGACGAATACGAACAGCTCCAACACCGGAAACAGTACAAAGAGCAATAAAAAAGGGCGCATCAAATGGTTCCTCAACGCAAGAATGCCTTGCCAGTCTTCCCTAGATGACGTCGCCGATTCGTGAATTCAAGCGTCGGCCACTTCATTTTTCGGCCAATGTTCGGCGTGAGCCAGGAAAACCAAGGCTTCGCGCACTTGTGTCGGCGTATTACACGGCGCTTGAAACCGCAACCAATAGAGCCCCTGACCAATGCGCAGGTGCATGCCTTCGGTGTCGATACCCGCCAGTTGCGCCGGCTCGGTTTTCGGCAGGCCCGCCAGTTCGACGTAATGGGCGATGGCTTTGGCGTGATCGGCATTCATGTGCTCGACCATGCTCGCTTCGGCTTTGCCGGCGAACGGGTTGGCCAGCGTTAACTGATCGACCCAGTGAATCGCACCGAAGCCGCCGATGTAACGGTGACGTACCGGTTTGAGCACCCAGAAATCGAAATCGTGGGCCTTGTGGTAGCTCTGCGAATCCGGGAAATAGCGGTAGTAACGCTCAGCCGCCGCTTCAATGGCTGACTCGTCCTCGAGCTTTTCTGCTTCGGCGAGGTAGGTCAGGCGACCAACGGCTTGCACATCTTCGGCCCCGCGCTCACCCACAAACAGTGAGCATTTTGGATCCTTCTGCAGGTTATGTGTGTGCTGGGCGATGCGGCTGATAAGGATCAGCGGCCAACCCTGTTCGTCCAGACAGTACGGAACCACGGAGCCAAACGGGAAACCGGGCATCGCCTTGGAGTGCGTCGAGAGCACTCCACGGTATTCCTTGAGAAGCAATTCTCGGGCATTCTTGGCCGCTTCAACGCTCAATTTATGACTCCTTATTAGAATCCGTCATAAAAACGGACAGGCGCCTGGGAATAAGTTCCAGTACGCCATCGGGGCAGTTCTCATGTGCAGCCAGGCCATCAGGTGCAGATCGAGAGGCTACTCTCTAAAAGGAAACCACTCCTCTGACCTGCTATTGGGGGCATGCGAATGCAACTCACTGACAAAGTAATCATTATCACCGGCGGTTGCCAGGGTTTAGGGCGTTCCATGGCCGAGTATTTCGCCGGTAAAGGCGCGAAGCTGGCGCTGGTGGACCTGAACCAGGAAAAGCTCGACGACACCGTCGCCGCTTGCAAGGCTAAAGGCGTCGAGGCTCGCGCTTATCTGTGCAATGTCGCCAATGAAGAGCAAGTGACCCATATGGCCGCCCAGGTGGCCGAGGACTTCGGTGCGATCCATGGCCTGATCAACAACGCCGGGATCCTGCGCGATGGCTTGCTCATCAAGGTCAAGGACGGCGAGATGACCAAGATGAGTCTGGCCCAGTGGCAGTCGGTCATCGACGTCAATCTGACCGGCGTATTCCTGTGCACGCGTGAAGTCGCGGCCAAAATGATCGAGCTGAACAACAGCGGCACGATCATTAATATCTCGTCGATCTCCCGTGCTGGCAACGCCGGCCAGACCAATTACTCCGCCGCCAAGGCCGGTGTCGCCGCGATGACCGTGACCTGGGCGAAGGAATTGGCACGCTACGGTATTCGTGTGGCGGGCATTGCACCGGGCTTTATCGAAACCGAAATGACGCTGAGCATGAAGCCTGAAGCGCTGGAGAAGATAACGTCCGTGATTCCACTCAAGCGCATGGGCACGCCTGAAGAGATTGCCCATTCGGCGGCGTACATCTTCGAGAACGACTACATCAGCGGTCGGATTCTGGAGCTGGATGGCGGGTTGCGGATCTAAAGCAAGATCAAGAGATCGCAGCCTCGTTTCACTCGACAGCTCCTACATGGCTTATGCATTCCCCTGTAGGAGCTGTCGAGTGAAACGAGGCTGCGATCTTTTAACAGTCGACTCAGATCAATCGTCGCTGATGGTGATGTTCGGCATCGCCGGTGTCGCCGCTTCCTGCAACACGATCCGCGCGCCGACATGACGGGCCAGTTCCTGGTAAACCATTGCAATCGGGCTGTCAGGCTCGGCGATCACCGTTGGCTTGCCGCCGTCGGCCTGTTCGCGGATGGCCATCGCCAGCGGCAACGAAGCCAGCAGCTCGACGCCGTACTGGTTGGCCAGCTTCACACCACCGCCCTCACCGAACAGATGCTCGGCATGCCCGCAGTTGGAGCAAATGTGCACGGCCATGTTTTCCACCACGCCCAGCACCGGGATGTTGACCTTGCGGAACATCTCCACGCCCTTGCGTGCGTCCAGCAATGCCAGATCTTGCGGCGTGGTAACGATCACCGCGCCGGCCACCGGGACTTTCTGCGCCAGGGTCAGCTGGATGTCGCCGGTGCCCGGTGGCATGTCGATGACCAGATAGTCCAGATCGTCCCAGGCGGTTTGAGTGACCAGTTGCAACAAGGCGCCGGAAACCATCGGTCCACGCCAGACCATCGGCGTGTTGTCATCGGTCAGGAACGCCATGGACATGACTTCGACACCATGGGACTCGATCGGAATAAACCACTTCTGATCCTTGACCTGGGGTCGGGTGCCTTCGGGGATGCCGAACATGATGCCCTGGCTCGGTCCGTAAATGTCCGCGTCGAGAATCCCGACCTTGGCGCCTTCGCGGGCCAGGGCCAACGCCAGGTTGGCGGCGGTGGTTGATTTGCCCACACCGCCCTTGCCGGACGCCACGGCCACCACGTTCTTGACGTTGGCCAGCCCCGGGATCTGCGCTTGAGCCTTGTGCGCGGCAATGACACTGGTGATCTCGACGTGCGCGATGGTCACGCCGTCCAGCCCTTCAATGGCCATTTGCAGCAACTGCGCCCAGCCACTCTTGAACAGGCCGGCGGCGTAACCCAGCTCCAACTGGACGCTGACGCGATCCCCCTGAATGTCGATGCCGCGTACGCACCCGGCGCTGACCGGGTCCTGGTTCAAATAAGGGTCGGTGTATTGGCGAAGGACGGCTTCCACCGCTGCGCGATTGACGGCGCTCATGGGCAACTCCGATAGCAAGACTGGAAAATCAGGCAGGTATCCTACGCCGGACACACATTTGTGGCGAACAGATTACTGTGGCTGGAGAGCTTGCCTGTGGTGAGGGGACTTATCTGTGGCGAGGGGATTTATCCCCGTTGGGTGGCGAAGCCGCCCCAAAAATGGTCTACATCGGCATATCGGCACATTGTGTTCGATGGTTTTACGACTGCTGCGCAGTCGAACGGGGATAAATCCCCTCGCCACAGATAAATCCCCTCCCACAAAAGCACGTTTGTAACAACAAGCCCTTGGGCCGCGGGGGTGAAAAATATGCGCTGGCGCTTTATAGTGGCCGACCTCCGTTTCATCAAGTAGCCGAGCCCCATGTCCGAGCCACGCAAGATCCTCGTCACCAGCGCCCTGCCCTATGCCAATGGTTCGATCCATCTTGGCCACATGCTGGAATACATCCAGACCGATATGTGGGTGCGCTTCCAGAAGCACCGCGGCAATCAATGCATTTATGTCTGCGCCGACGACGCCCACGGTTCGGCCATCATGCTGCGCGCGGAAAAGGAAGGCATCACCCCGGAACAACTGATCGCCAACGTCCAGGCTGAACACAGCGCCGACTTTGCCGAGTTCCTGGTGGACTTCGACAACTTCCACTCCACTCACGCCGAAGAAAACCGTGAGCTGTCGAGCCAGATCTACCTGAAGCTGCGCGACGCCGGGCACATTGCCACGCGCTCGATCACTCAGTACTTCGACCCGGAAAAGAAAATGTTCCTGGCCGACCGCTTCATCAAGGGCACCTGCCCGAAATGCGGCACCGAAGACCAATACGGCGACAACTGCGAAAAATGTGGTGCGACCTACGCCCCGACTGATCTGAAGGATCCGAAGTCGGCGATCTCTGGCGCCACTCCGGTGCTCAAGGATTCCCAGCACTTCTTCTTCAAGCTGCCGGACTTCCAGGAAATGCTGCAAGCCTGGACCCGCAGTGGCACCCTGCAAGAAGCCGTGGCGAACAAAATCGCCGAATGGCTGGACGCCGGCCTGCAACAGTGGGACATCTCCCGCGATGCGCCGTACTTCGGTTTCGAAATCCCCGACGAGCCAGGCAAGTACTTCTACGTCTGGCTCGACGCACCGATCGGCTACATGGCCAGCTTCAAGAACCTCTGCGACCGCACGCCTACACTTGATTTCGATGCGTTCTGGGGCAAGGATTCCACCGCCGAGCTGTACCATTTCATCGGCAAGGACATCGTCAACTTCCACGCCCTGTTCTGGCCAGCCATGCTCGAAGGCGCCGGTTTCCGTAAACCGACCGGTATCAACGTACACGGCTACCTGACCGTCAACGGTCAGAAAATGTCCAAATCCCGCGGTACCTTCATCAAGGCCCGGACCTATCTCGACCACCTGTCGCCGGAATACCTGCGCTACTACTACGCGGCGAAGCTGAGCCGTGGCGTCGATGACCTGGACCTGAACCTCGAAGACTTCGTGCAGAAGGTCAACTCCGACCTGGTCGGCAAAGTCGTCAATATTGCCAGCCGTTGCGCCGGTTTCATCCACAAAGGCAACGCCGGTGTACTGGTGGCGGGCAATGCCGCGCCGGAACTGACCGAAGCCTTCCTCGCCGCTGCGCCGAGCATCGCCGAAGCCTACGAGGCTCGCGACTTCGCCCGCGCCATGCGCGAGATCATGGGCCTGGCCGACCGTGCCAATGCCTGGATCGCCGACAAGGCGCCGTGGTCGCTGAACAAACAGGAAGGCAAGCAAGACGAAGTCCAGGCCATCTGCGCCTTGGGCGTCAACCTGTTCCGCCATCTGGTGATCTTCCTCAAGCCGGTGCTGCCGCTGCTGGCCGCCGACGCCGAGGCGTTCCTGAACGTCGCGCCGCTGACCTGGAACGATCACGCGACCTTGCTCAGCAACCATCAGTTGAACGAGTTCAAACCGTTGATGACCCGTATCGACCCGGTAAAAGTGCAAGCCATGAGCGACGCCTCGAAAGAAGACCTGACCGCCAGCGCTACCGACACCGGCGACGCTGCGCCTGCCGGCAATGGCGAACTGGCCAAGGATCCGCTGTCGCCGGAAATCGAGTTCGATGCCTTTGCTGCTGTCGACCTGCGCGTCGCACTGATCCTCAAGGCCGAGCACGTGGAAGGCGCCGACAAACTGCTGCGCCTGACCCTGGACATCGGTGACGAGCAACGCAACGTGTTCTCCGGGATCAAGAGCGCTTATCCGGACCCGTCCAAGCTCAATGGTCGCCTGACCATGATGATCGCCAACCTCAAGCCACGGAAAATGAAGTTCGGTATCTCCGAAGGCATGGTGATGGCGGCCGGCCCTGGCGGTGAAGAAATCTACCTGCTCAGCCCTGACAGCGGCGCCAAGCCAGGTCAGCGCATCAAGTAAGGTTCTGCAGTAAACCGATCCCACAGTCGTGCCTGGCGCGACTGTGGGATTTTCATGTCTGGCCCATACTATCTCTCAACTGCAGCCTCACCTTGTAGGAGCTGTCGAGTGAAACGAGGCTGCTCCTACAGATTTACCCAGCAACCCAACGATGTGTGGATACGGATGCTTCAGGTAGACAGATCATGACCGAACTGCTTCTTACGCTTATCAGCACTGCCCTGATCAACAACCTCGTGTTGCACTGGCCGCTGGGCGTCGATCCGCTGCTGGGCAACGAGCATCGGCAAGTCCACGCGCTGGGCCTTGCGACCACGAGTTTGATGCTGATCGTCGGCACGCTGGGCTACTCGGTCTACCGTTGGTTGCTGGTCCCGCTGGAGCTGACGTCGCTGCGCCTTTTCGTCTTCCTGCCATTAAGCGTTCTGCTGATTGGCCCGCTGCTGAAAGTGCTTTCCCGGTCACTTCCAAAATTTGCGTTCGATGGCCTCTGGCCCTTGCTGCTGGGCAATGCTGGCGTGCTTGGCTTGACGCTGCTCAACGTTCAGGACGACAAAGGCTTCTTCCACGCCATGGCCCTGAGCCTAGGCGCCGGGCTGGGATTCTGGATGGTATTGAGCCTGTTCAGCGACTTGCGCCAACGCACCCTCGAAAATGATATCCCCCTGCCCTTTCGCGGCCTGCCCATCGACCTGATCGGCGCAGGACTGATTGCAGTGGCCTTTCTCGGATTCAGCGGACTGATCAAAACATGAGTCTGATTCAACGCATCGATGCCCTCTTGCCGCAGACCCAATGCGGCAAGTGCGGCCACCCCGGATGCAAACCGTACGCCGAAGGCATTGCCAGCGGCGAACCGATCAACAAGTGCCCGCCGGGCGGCAGCGAAACCATCGCCGCCCTGGCCGAGCTGTTGAAAGTGCCGGTGCTGGAACTGGACGTCAGTCGCGGTTCGGCCCCGGCGCAGATCGCCTATATTCGTGAAGCCGAGTGTATTGGTTGCACCAAGTGCATCCAGGCTTGCCCGGTGGATGCCATTGTCGGCGCGGCGAAACTGATGCACACGGTGATCATCGATGAATGCACCGGTTGCGACCTGTGCGTGGCTCCCTGCCCGGTGGATTGCATCGAGATGCGGCCGTTGCCGCTGGACACGGTGCTACCGATTGTCGGCGGCCTGGCGTTCAGCCTTGAGGAACAACGCGCCCGGGCGGCCAAGCGCGATCACGCACGGCGCAGATTTGAACAGCGCAATGCTCGCCTGCATCGCGAAGAAGAACAGAAAATCGCCGAACGTCAGGCCCGGGCCCAGCGCGCCGTCCAGCACAGCGAGGTAGCGACACTCGACCCGGTTCAGGCCGCTCTTGAGCGAGTCCGCGCACAGAAGGCAGCCAATGCCGATGCGGCGTTGAAAAAGGCCAAGATCGAGCTGGCGATGAGTCGGGCGCAACTGAACAAGTCACTCAAGGCGTTCGGGCATCCGCCGACCTTCGAACAGCAGTCGCAACTGATCGTCTTGCAACAGCAATTCGAGGCTGCCGAACAGGCGTTGGCGCAACTGGAAAGCACTGCACCGCCAGTCGCAGCCCCCGTCGTTCCGGCGAAAAATGCGCAGCTGAATCGGGCAAAGATCCAGTTGGCCATGCGCCGCGCCGAACTCAAGAAAGCCCAAGCCAGCGAAGCGCCGGCTGAGCAGATTGAAGCCCTGGAACTCGCGGTGAATGAAGCCGAGCGTCAGGTGGATGCCTATGCCGCCCCTTGAATCGGTCGACGAGCGTCTTCAGCAGGCCATGAAGCTGGTATTGCTGGCCACCGTGCCGGGGATGCTGATGTTTTTCTGGCTGTATGGCTGGGGCGTGTTGATCAACCTGGTTCTGACCGGTGTTAGCGCACTGGCCGTTGAAGCGGCTGTGTTGCGCTTGCGCAAGCAACCGCTCAAGCCGACCTTGAGCGACGGCAGCGCACTGGTCAGCGCGACGCTGTTGGCGCTGGCCTTGCCGCCTTATTGCCCGTGGTGGCTGACGGTCTGTGCCGCGGCGTTCGCGATGGTGTTCGGCAAACACCTGTATGGCGGCGTTGGCAAGAACCCGTTCAACCCGGCAATGCTCGGTTTCGCCCTGGTGCTGGTGACCTTTCCCCAACAGATGACCCACTGGCCGTCGTCCCATGGACTGGACCTGCTCGGCGGTTTGCAGCAGGTGTTTGGGTTCAGCCTCAACCAGACTCCAGATGCCTGGGTCCAGGCCACGGCGCTGGACAGCCTGCGGATCAACAAAAGCCTGACCATGGATGAACTGTTTACCGCTAACCCGGCGTTCGGTCATTTCGGCGGCCGCGGCATGGAATGGGTCAACCTGGCTTTTCTGGCAGGTGGCGCGTTTCTGCTGCAACGACGGGTGTTCAGCTGGCATGCGCCGGTCGGCATGCTGGCCAGTCTGTTCGTCATCAGCCTGCTGTGCTGGAACGGCTCGGGCTCCGACTCCCATGGCTCGCCGCTGTTTCATCTGCTCACGGGCGCGAGCATGCTGGGTGCATTCTTCATCGTCACGGAACCGGTGTCCGGCGCAAAAAGCCCCGCCGCGCGACTGCTGTTCGGCGCGGGCGTCGGGCTGCTGACGTACTTGATTCGTACCTGGGGAGGTTATCCGGACGGCGTCGCCTTTGCCGTGCTGTTGATGAACCTCTGCGTGCCGGCACTGGAGCGGTTTGCCACCTCAAGACAGGAACGGGGGACGCCATGAGCCGAGCGTCGAGCGTTGCGATTCTGGTGGTGCTGGCAGGCCTGGGGATTGGCGCGACTTACCTCGTGCAGCACACCAGCGCGCCGCGCATTGCGGCCGAACAGCGCCTGATCGACACTCGTAACCTGCTGGACCTGCTCCCTGCTGAAAGCTACGACAATCAGCCACTGGAACAGCCACTCGCCCTCGACAACACTGGGTTGGCCAACAGCACGCTGCTGGGTGGCTACCTGGCAACCAAGACAGGCCAGACCAGCGCCGTGTTGCTGCGCAGCCAGACCCTGGGTTACGAGGGTTCCATCGAATTGCTGATCGCCATCGGCGCAAACGGCAAGGTGCTGGGCGTCAAAACGCTCAAGCAATCGGAAACTCCGGGGCTGGGCGGTCGACTCGCCGACTGGCCCAATGCCTGGCTTCAGGTTTTTTCCGGAAAGTCCCGAACCGAACCTGCCGACAATGGCTGGGCCTTGAAAAAGGATCAGGGGCAATTCGATCAAATGGCGGGGGCGACCATTACTTCCCGAGCGGTCATCAACGCCATCCATGACGCGTTGCGCTATTTCGACGAACATCAACAACAGTTGATCGGGAGCAGCGCTCATGAATAAGTCATCGACGCTGCAGAATTCGCTGATGCTTGCACCGCTGATCGGTGCCACAGATTCATTGGTGTCCGCTCTGGGCTTGTGGCTGATGTTCATCGTGGTGATCAGTGCCTTTGGAGTGAGCATGGCCGCCTTGCGATCCCGACTTGTCCCAGAGACACGTTTGCTTGCCAGCGTCTTGCTAGCGGCCACACTGACCAGTTGCACGGAATTCGCAGTGCAAATATGGTCGCTGCAATGGCACCACCATGTAGGGTTCTATGCAGGATTGATTGCCTTGCAATGTGTTGTGCTGGAACACACCGGTTTTCTCCAGAGCGCCTGGCGTGATCGCCTGCGCCTGTGTGGCCTGTTCGGCGCGTTGATGGCGGGCCTTGGCGTGCTGCGCGAATTCATCGGCAACGGAACATTCGGTAGCCATCTGCCATGGCTGGCTGGCACTGCGCAAGCGGACTGGCAAGGCTGGGTGCTGACTGCCGACGGTGGCTTGCGCCTGGCCACCCTGGCCCCTGGTGGATTCATTCTACTGGGACTGCTGATCGCCGCACGTCAGGCCTGGACCCGCTCGACGCCCTCACACTGACCGCCTTCGAGGAAATGCACTGCCCATGAATGCCGCAAAACGTCTGGAAATTTTTCGCCGATTTCACGAAGACAACCCGGAACCGAAGACCGAACTGGCCTACTCCTCGCCGTTCGAATTGCTGATATCCGTGATTCTCTCGGCGCAGTCGACCGATGTCGGCGTCAACAAGGCCACCGCGAAACTCTATCCGGTGGCCAATACACCGGCGGCGATTTATGCCTTGGGTGTCGAGGGACTGTCGGAATACATCAAGACCATCGGCCTGTTCAACAGCAAAGCAAAAAACGTGATCGAGACCTGTCGCTTGTTGATGGAACGTCATGGAGGCGAAGTACCGCAAACCCGTGAAGAGCTGGAGGCGTTACCCGGCGTCGGCCGCAAGACTGCCAACGTGGTGCTCAATACCGCATTCCGTCAGCTGACCATGGCCGTGGACACGCATATTTTCCGGGTCAGCAACCGTACCGGCATTGCTCCCGGCAAAAATGTGGTCGAGGTTGAGCAAAAACTGATGAAGTTCGTGCCGAAGGAATATCTGCTCGACTCCCATCACTGGCTGATCCTCCACGGACGCTACGTTTGCCTGGCCCGCAAGCCTCGCTGCGGCAGCTGTCGGATCGAAGACTTGTGCGAATACAAGCAAAAGACGTCGGACGATTGAGGCGCTATTAGGTTTTTCAATTTATCGATTGAAAAAATCTTTTTTACCCGCCGGGAGATTATCGATATAAGGAGCGCCAAAGGCAGCCTTAGCCTGGAGTAACACTATGAGCACTGGCAAAGAGCAATTGGACGTAGAAGACGACTTCACCCCTGTTGAGGCTGATGATGCTGAACCAGTGGTTGAAGTGGCGAAGACCAACCTGAGCAAACGCCGTACCATCGACAATCTGCTGGAGGAGCGCCGACTGCAAAAGCAATTGGCCGATTACGATTTTGACCTATGACACCTAAAAGCCTCCCGAAACGGAGGCTTTTTACTAAGTGCCGCTTGATGCCCCCCGGTCATCGCGTCTCGTCAAACGCCGGGACCGTCACACCAGACCATTGCGTTGAGCCAATTCGATCAGGTCGACCAGGGAGCGGGCATTGAGCTTCAACAACAGACGCGTCTTGTAAGTACTGACAGTCTTGTTGCTGAGGAACATTCCATCGGCAATCTCCTTGTTGGTCTTGCCCCGGGCCAATTGCTGCAAGACCATCATTTCCCGTCCCGACAGCCGATCCACCATATCGGCTTCACTGGCGTTCCCCAAA
Organism: Pseudomonas sp. GM41(2012); assembly: GCF_000282315.2. Lineage (GTDB taxonomy): Bacteria > Pseudomonadota > Gammaproteobacteria > Pseudomonadales > Pseudomonadaceae > Aquipseudomonas. The sequence goes on along the minus strand of NZ_AKJN02000012.1, from coordinate 5,941 downwards.
CTGGAACGTACGGTATGCAAGGCTTGATTCGGAAAGTAACTGTAGCCCGACAATACTGCCTTTATTGCACTGAGCAACTCGGTGAGATCCTGTTGCTTACAGACATAGCCTGCAGCACCCGATTGCATGCAACGCATAGAAAAATGCCCGGGCGCCTGAGAAGTTAGTATCAGTACTTTCATGGGCATTGCTGTCGATGTCAGACGCGCTATGACTTCCAGCCCATCAAGTTTTGGTATTCCAATATCCAGGATAACAATATCCGGCATATGCTCACGGGCAAGTTGCAACGCATCCACGCCATTATCTGTCTCTGCAATAACCTCGTAGCCGTGACGCTCCATTAGCATACGTACCGCAAGACGAATGACGGGGTGATCATCCACGATCAGCACTTTATTCATGGGCAAGTCCAATTTTCGCTGTTCGAATTTTTAGAGCCCGCACGATAGCCTAGTCGTTTCACCCATGGCATGCCGCCCCCCTCGGCCACCCACACCGAGAGACATTCCCTACAGACATTAGAGAATAGTCTTACAAAATTCCCAAAAATACCGGCAGGGTAAAAACTTTATCAACCTGAAAACATTTCGATTATTCGCAGTTTTTTGTTTCTGTTTACAACCAGAAAACCAAATAGCAGGGTTCGTCGCAAGACGATCCAACGAATACTGACTCTTGAGCTACCATTAAAAGTAACTGATATTTACCACTTGAAACCCCACACCACAAACACCGCACATCAAGGTTGTAATAAAAAATCACACCAGGCAACACTTCAACAACAAACCAAACCCATCACCTCCCAAAACCCAACAACAGAGGTACCCGCCACACACTCAATACCGTTACTATCAAACCTTCGAAATTCAAAACTTAAAAAGGAGTACCACACCAATATAAACACCGACCACTTAGTTATTAAAATCAAAACCAAAAACACTAATAATTCGAGAAAAGACAATACTTTATGAGCAAAAAACATGAACAAACAAAAGAAAAAAATCATCAACCCCATGACAGTCATTGCGATATTTGCCGCTATTTCTGAAACATCGGCCGCCGTCTCACTGCCCTTTCTCGACAACAAGGAGCGGGAGCTCTATGTCTGGTTCCTGATCAGTTTCCCTTTTTATTTGCTTTTTCTTTTCTTCGCCACTCTCAATTTCAACTACCGGTCGCTGTACGCGCCATCCGATTACGGCAAGGGAAAGCAATTTATAAAAGTGATGGACAACGCTGAACGCGGTCAGCGGCCCGATAACCTGAAGGATCCTCCCGCCGGGATCAGTATTCAGACGGGACTCTCGGCTCTACAGCACGTTTGCATGGCCGAGCAGCTAAAAAACCTGCACATCGTCGATGCGCGGTGGCTAAACAAGAAAATGGAGTTCGGCGCTTGGATTGAAAAAAACCGTCACCCACAGGGAAGCCCTGCACAAGTGATCGTATTTCTCACCTGTACCGATTCGGAGGCATTACTGAAGGAAAGCGCAAGCAAGCATTCAAAACAGGCAAAGAATCGCAACGGCCCAACGCTTTGCATTGCTTACAATTTGAATTCACACGGTCTGACGATTCTTGATCACTCTTTTTACCTGACACGAAGCAGGTAACGCTTGAAGAGCATTCAGAGAGAGGAAACAGAAGGAAGGTATTACAGATACAAAAAGAGCGCTGATAACACGATGTCCGGCAGGAAAACTCCCCCCCTATTCAGAAATTGTGGCCTTGTCACCGACAAGGCCACAACTCTACGGTTTCAAAGATCTCAGAAAAGCTTCCGGCCTTTGTTTGCCGCAATACGCATGCGCAACGCGTTGAGCTTGATGAAGCCCGCTGCGTCGGCCTGGTTGTAGGCGCCGCCATCTTCTTCGAAGGTCGCGATGTTGGCATCGAACAACGATTCGTCGGACTTGCGACCGGTGACGATCACATTGCCCTTGTACAGCTTCAGGCGCACAACGCCGTTCACGTGGGCCTGGGATGCATCGATCATCTGTTGCAGCATCAGACGCTCAGGGCTCCACCAGTAACCGGTGTAGATCAGGCTGGCGTATTTAGGCATCAGCTCGTCTTTGAGGTGAGCCACTTCGCGGTCCAGGGTGATCGATTCGATCGCACGGTGGGCGCGCAGCATGATGGTGCCGCCTGGGGTTTCGTAGCAGCCACGGGACTTCATGCCCACGTAACGGTTCTCAACGATGTCGAGACGGCCGATACCGTGTTCGCCACCGATCTTGTTCAGCGTCGCCAGCACGGTGGCCGGGGTCATTTCGACGCCGTCCAGTGCCACGATGTCGCCGTTGCGGTAGGTCAGTTCCAGGTATTGCGCTTTATCTGGAGCCTTCTCCGGGGAGACGGTCCATTTCCACATGTCTTCTTCGTGCTCGGTCCAGGTGTCTTCCAGCACGCCGCCTTCATAGGAGATGTGCAGCAGGTTGGCATCCATCGAGTACGGGGATTTCTTCTTGCCGTGACGCTCGATCGGGATGTTGTGCTTTTCAGCGTAATCCATCAGCTTTTCACGGGAGAGCAGGTCCCATTCGCGCCACGGAGCGATCACTTTCACACCTGGCTTCAAGGCGTAGGCGCCCAGTTCGAAACGAACCTGGTCGTTACCCTTGCCGGTGGCGCCGTGGGAAATGGCGTCAGCGCCGGTTTCGTTGGCGATTTCGATCAGGCGTTTGGCGATCAACGGACGAGCGATGGAAGTACCCAGCAGGTACTCGCCTTCGTAAACGGTGTTGGCGCGGAACATCGGGAAAACGAAATCGCGCACGAATTCTTCGCGCAAGTCGTCGATGTAGATCTCTTTCACGCCCATGGCCTGTGCCTTGGCGCGTGCAGGTTCGACTTCTTCGCCCTGACCCAGGTCAGCGGTGAAGGTCACGACTTCACAGTTATAAGTATCCTGCAGCCACTTGAGGATCACCGAAGTGTCCAGGCCGCCGGAATACGCCAGAACGACCTTGTTTACGTCCGCCATGCCATCACTCCACGGGGTTCTACGGAAAGCCGTCAAGTCTACCGGTCATGCAGGATAATTTACAGAGGCGCGACAGCTTATGACGACGAAGCGACAGATTATGTCGAGTGAGCGACGATAACAGCGGGTTCAGGAGGTCGACGCGGCGCTCGCCGATGCAGTGGCCTGAGGGGCCGGCTTTTCGGTGGGCGCAACGCGCGCGAGGTGTACATTGACCCGACGGTTCTTCGCCCGGTTGGCGGAATTGGTATTGGGCGCCAGTGGATAACGCTCGCCGTGAAAGCGCACGGTGATCTGCGATTCCTGAATGCCGTTGGCCTTGAAGAACTCCATGACGGCCAGGGCCCGACGCCGCGACAGGTCACGGTTGGTCAGGCGGTTGCCGCTGTTATCGGAGTGGCCATCGAGCTCGATGTGGTTGACCGTCGGATCAGCCTTCATGAACTCCAGCATCACTTGTAATTGCGCCTTGGCCTGCGCGTCGAGATCGATGCCTTCGCCGGGGAAGCCGATCTGCGATTGCTTGACCTGCTCGAAATTCTTCGGCAGCAGCTTCGCCACGCAGCCCTGATAGTCGTTAAACGCCTTGCTGAACTTGACGGGCAACAGACGCACTTCCGACACCCGGCCATCGCCCGAGGAATGTCGAACGACCGGACTGCGGCCATCCATCAGGCCACTGATCAAACGGCCCGCCTGAACTTGCGAACTGTTGAACAACACATTGCCGCTGCCGATTCGCACAGAACCGAGGTTGATGTCGCCACGCCCCGGCTGCCAGGGTGCAGCCGCCGCCAGCAAGGTGGCCGAGCCGCCGCCGATCATCGAGTTATAGGCCTTCAGACGGAATGTCGCTTGCTCGCCAGCGCGACGCACGAATTCACCCGAACCAAAATCGGTGATCGGTTGAGTCAGGCGGCACTCGAACTTGTCTCCTTCGACCGTCCACTCAATGCTCTCCAGACGGGTCTGGAAAGTGAGCGCCATCGCAGGAAGGCTGGCAAACACGCTGAGCAAGGCTAAATAACGCTGGCGCACGGGAGGCTCCACTGGCTTCTACAACAAAAAGACCGACACACAGATGTTTACGGCATACCTGTTGGATATCGGAAGCTTCCTGCAAAACTTGATAGCGAGTGCCTGGAAGAGTCTTTTCCGGTAGCATTCCCCTCAGTTTGACCCGCCTGGAATCCCCTCATGTCCGACCGCCTGACCCTGCTGCGTCCCGACGACTGGCATATTCATCTTCGCGATGGTGCTGTGTTGCCCAATACAGTCGCGGATGTCGCGCGCACCTTTGGTCGCGCGATCATCATGCCCAACCTGGTACCTCCGGTGCGTAACACCGCTGAAGCCGACGGCTATCGCCAGCGGATTCTCGCTGCACGCCCGGCTGGCAGCCGCTTCGAACCGTTGATGGTGCTGTACCTGACCGACCGCACCCAGCCCGAAGAAATTCGCGAGGCCAAGGCCAGCGGCTTCATTCACGCTGCCAAGCTGTACCCGGCCGGCGCGACCACCAACTCGGACTCTGGCGTCACCAGCATCGACAAGATTTTCCCTGCACTTGAGGCCATGGCCGAAGTCGGGATGCCCTTGTTGGTTCACGGTGAAGTCACCCGTGGCGATGTCGACGTGTTCGATCGCGAAAAAATCTTTATCGATGAGCACATGCGTCGTGTGGTCGAGCGCTTCCCGAGCCTCAAAGTGGTGTTCGAACACATCACTACCGCCGACGCCGTGCAGTTCGTCAACGAGGCTTCGGCCAATGTTGGCGCGACCATCACCGCGCATCACCTGCTGTACAACCGCAACCACATGCTGGTGGGCGGGATTCGGCCGCACTTCTATTGCCTGCCGATCCTCAAGCGCAACACCCATCAGGAAGCCCTGCTCGACGCCGCCACCAGCGGCAGCGACAAGTTCTTCCTCGGCACCGACTCGGCGCCCCATGCCCAGCACGCCAAAGAAGCCGCTTGCGGCTGTGCCGGTTGCTACACCGCTTATGCAGCGATCGAGATGTATGCCGAAGCCTTCGAACAGCGCAACGCGCTGGACAAGCTCGAAGCCTTCGCCAGCCTGAACGGCCCGCGTTTCTACGGCCTGCCGGTGAACACCGATCGCATCACCCTGGTCCGCGAAGAGTGGACCGCCCCAACCAGCCTGCCATTTGGCGAGCTGACCGTAATCCCGCTGCGCGCCGGTGAAAAACTGCGCTGGCGCCTGCTGGAGGAACACGCGTGAGTGAAGACCATTTCGACGACGAACAGGACGGTCAAGGCGGCGGAGGTGGTTCGCGCCACCCGATGGCTGAGCGCTTCCGTGGATACCTGCCAGTCGTTGTCGACGTTGAAACCGGTGGTTTCAACTCTGCCACTGACGCCCTGCTGGAAATTGCCGCAACCACTATCGCAATGGATGAAAAAGGGTTTGTGTATCCCGATCACACCTATTTCTTCCGCGTCGAGCCTTTTGAAGGCGCGAACATTGAAGCGGCCGCGCTGGAATTCACCGGGATCAAACTCGATCATCCGCTGCGTATGGCGGTGAGCGAAGAAACGGCCCTGACCGATATCTTCCGCGGCATCCGCAAGGCCCTGAAAGCCAACGGCTGCAAACGGGCGATTCTGGTCGGGCACAACAGCAGCTTCGATCTGGGTTTCCTCAACGCCGCTGTCGCGCGTCTGGACATGAAACGCAACCCGTTTCATCCGTTCTCGAGCTTCGATACCGCGACCCTGGCCGGTCTGGCTTACGGTCAAACGGTACTGGCCAAGGCTTGCCAGGCAGCAGACATCGACTTTGACGGTCGTGAGGCTCACTCGGCTCGCTACGACACCGAGAAGACGGCCGAGCTGTTCTGCGGCATCGTCAATCGCTGGAAACAAATGGGCGGCTGGGAAGACTTCAACGACTGATCCCGGTCGCTGGGTTTACCCCGCCCATAAAAAA
>NZ_AKJN02000013.1 GCF_000282315.2 Pseudomonas sp. GM41(2012) | reverse complement strand
TTCGTCGCCCAGTCCAACACCGCCGGCAGCTATGGCCAGTTCTCCCTCGGCACCGACGGGGCCTGGTCCTACGTCGCCGACTCAGCCCACAACGAGTTCGCCGCCGGCACCACCTACACCGATACCTTCGCGGTGAGCAGTGCTGACGGCACCCTCACCTCGGTCACCGTGCAGATCCTCGGCAGCAACGACGCCGCGGTGTTGTCCTCGGCCAGCGCCAACCTGACCGAGACCGATGCCCCACTGACCACCAACGGCACCTTGACCATCAGCGACGTCGACAGCGCCGCGACTTTCGTCGCCCAGTCTGGCACCGCCGGCAGTTATGGCCAGTTCTCCATCAACGCTGGCGGTGCCTGGAGCTATGTCGCCAACTCCGCGCACAACGAGTTCACCGCCGGCACCACCTACACCGACACCTTCGCGGTGAGCAGCGCCGATGGCACCCTCACCTCGGTCACCGTGCAGATCCTCGGCAGCAACGACGCCGCGGTGTTGTCCTCGGCCAGCGTCACCCTGACCGAAACCAATGCCCCACTGACCACCAACGGCAGCCTGACCATCAGCGACGTCGACAGCGCCGCGACTTTCGTCGCGCAGTCTGGCACCACCGGCAGTTATGGCCAGTTCTCCATCAACGCTGGCGGTGCCTGGAGCTATGTTGCCGACTCCGCGCACAACGAGTTCGCCGCCGGCACCACCTACACCGATACCTTCGCGGTGAGCAGTGCCGACGGTACCCTCACCTCGGTCACCGTGCAGATCCTCGGCAGCAACGACGCCGCGGTGTTGTCCTCGGCCAGCGTCACCCTGACCGAGACCAACGCCCCACTGACCACCAACGGCACCCTGACCATCAGCGACGTCGACAGCACCGCGACTTTCGTCGCCCAGTCCAACACCGCCGGCAGCTATGGCCAGTTCTCCATCAACGCTGGCGGTGCCTGGAGCTACGTCGCCGACTCCGCGCACAACGAGTTCGCCGCCGGCACCACCTACACCGACACCTTCGCCGTAAGCAGTGCCGATGGCACCGCGACCGAAGTCAGCATCACCATCAACGGCACTAACGATGCGCCGATAACGGACCTGAACGGCGGAGGCGCTGGCAACGACGCAACCGCAGCCTTCATAGAACAGACCTCCGTGCTGATCGTCCCGGGAGCGACCATCACCGACGTCGATTCGGCCAACCTGACCTCGATGACCGCGACGCTGACGGCGCGCCCCGACGGCAACGCCACCGAGTCGCTGTCGCTTAACGCAGCAGCTACAACGGCAGCGGTCGGCCTGACGGTCAGTTACACCGCCAGCACCGGCGTGCTGTCGATCACCGGTTCGGCCATCAAGGCCACCTACCAGACGATTTTGGACGGCATCCTCTACAACAACTCCAGCGATATGCCGACCACTTCTAATCGGACGGTGAACGTTGTGGTCAGCGACGGCATCGACAGCAGCATCTCGCACAGCGTCACCATCGGCGTCACCGCGCTCAACGACACCCCGGTGAACACGCTGCCAGCCAGCTACACGACGAATGAAGACACCGCATTCAAGCTCAGCGGTCTGTCGGTGGCAGACGTCGACGCAGGCGCTGGCAACATCTCGGTCACGCTCACGGTCGGCAGCGGCACCTTAACGGCCGCGACAGCAGGCAGTGTTACGGTCAGCGGCTCAGGCACCAGCAGCATCGTGCTCACGGGCACGCTCAGCAACATCAACACTTATCTGGGCACGGTCGCCAACCAGCCGACCTACACCCCGGTTGCCAATGCCAACGGTGCGGTCACCCTGACCATGCTGACCAATGACGGCGGCAACACGGGCACTGGTGGTGCGCTGAGCGACAGCGACACGATCAACATCAACATCACCGCTCTCAACGACGCCCCGGTGAACACGCTGCCGGCCAGCTACACGACGAATGAAGACACCGCATTCAAGCTCAGCGGTCTGTCGGTGGCAGACGTCGACGCAGGCGCTGGCACCATCTCGGTCACGCTCACTGTCGGCAGCGGCACCTTAACGGCCGCGACCGCAGGCAGTGTCGCGGTCAGCGGCTCAGGCACCAGCAGCATCGTGCTCACGGGCACGCTCAGCAACATCAACACTTACCTGGGTACGGTCGCCAACCAGCCGACCTAC